>CAWGOQ010000001.1:0-242007 GCA_963824295.1 uncultured Solirubrobacterales bacterium
CCCACACGAAAGGAGGAGCGAGCGCTGGCTCGGTTCTTGCAAACGCCAACCGAGGCCTCCGGCGGAATGCGATCGTCCGCCGGCGAGGACCCGCGTCATCGCAATGCCACGGCGGCAGTCGTGAGGGCGCGCTACTCCTTCGGCGCGAGAGCAACCGTGAGAAGGTCCCGCTACCGCATCGGGGAGGAGCAGTCGCCCGCGGCCGTTGCTGCAGCCGTGGCATTGCTATAGCGCGGCCGGCGCCCCGGCCGACGCGAAAGCAATCACCCGGCTCGTGCCACGACGCGACAACCGGCGTGATCGAGATGTCGCCAACCCGATAGCGCGATCCGCGGTGCCCCGAGGGTGGAAGCGATCGTCCGTGACGGGCACACGCTGTCCGTGCGCTGCGGGCGAGTTCGCGTGACGCTCGAGATCATCGCGGTGGGACCGGGGCCGGACTCCCGCGACCGATCGTCCGGTTCCCAACGGCGAATCGGACGCTGCACCGTGGTGTGGGGAAATGCGTGGGGCGTGCGAGTCACCGACTTTCCGCGGTAGCGGCTGGCCTGACGCACGGTGCGCGACCTCAACTGCGGGTGTTGCCGCGCGACGTCCGAGGAGAAACCAATGGCTGCATATTTCGTTCTCATGCGACAGCTCGACAACGTCGACCGTACCGCCATGATTACCTGCCCGCGGTGAGGCCGCTACTGACGAAGCACGGGGGCTGAGGTCCTGGCGGCGGGCTTCGACTCGGAGCCCGCAGAGTGTGAGCCGTCGAACAGCAGCGCCGCGATCCGCTTCGCCGAGACGGCGGCAGTCTGGGGCTCCTCAACGACCCCGAGCACCAGCCGGTGAAGGGGATCAGCCCTTGGCGTAGTGCTCGATGCCCGCGAAGTCGAGTACGACACACGGCTCATCGCCGATCACTTCGCCGTCGTGCCCAGGTGGGATCGCGACCACATCGCCAGGACCGAATTCGAGTTCGGTCCCATCGTCCATGATCACCTTCTGATGGCCAGAGAGGACATAGCCCAGGTGCGCCGCCTGGCAGCTGTCAGTACCCGCCAGGGGCTTGACGTGCTCCGACCAGCGCCACCCCGGCTCGAATGTCGCCTTGCCAACCACACCGTCGCCGACATTCAAGATCTCGACCTGACCCATGCCGCCCATCGGCCGCACCTCGTCAGGCGAGGAGAAACTCTTCTTCTCGAGCCGCATGCGGTTCTCCTTTTTTTGCGACGGGCGCCGTATCGCCCCGTCCGGTCGGGCGCGATCCTAATCGCCGCAACCGCTGTCCGGGAAGTTCTTGGCGGCCGCTTCCGGCAGGAGTGCGTGGCCGCGATCGGGACGGCCCCTGAGAACGACCCGGTCGAGCTCCACCGGTCTAGAGGCCGACGACCGAAACGTCGCCATTCCGATCGCGCGATTCGCCGGGTCTCGAGCGTGGAAGCGATCGTCCGCGAGAGTCGCCCTTTCCGCGCGCTTAGCGGGTGTCTCATACGAAAGCCGTTGATCTCATGCTGACGCCGTAGCGGGTCCCGCTCGGTGCGGGTGGGCTCGTCGTCAGGCGAGCGAGCGGTCGAGCACCACCTCGCGCAGCAGCGCATTTACCTCCTCGGGCGCCTCCATGTTGACCATGTGCCCGACGCCTGGAACTGTGAGTTTGCGCGCACCGGGAATCCGGTCGGCCAGGACGTCGGACATCTCGTGGAAACAGGGGACGTCCAGCGCGCCGATGACAACGGTCGTCGGCGCGGCGATCGTCGCCAGGAGCTCGATGCTGTTCGGGTGCGGCGCGTGCGGGTCCGCGCTCGTCCAGTTCACGCCGGAGTAGTCGCCGACCATCTCGGCGAGCCGGCGCGCGAGGTCCGGCGCGCGCTGCGCAGGGACGAAGAAGTCGTGGTGAAGCCACGCCGCCTTCGCCTCGTCCAGACCGCCGGAGCGGAGTCCTTCGCCGATTGCCTGCATGCCGCGCTCAGAGTCCGGATCCCACGGCACGCCATCGAGCACGGCGTCGAGCAGCACGAGCGCCCGCACGCGTTCGGGTGCGGCCAGCGTCGCCTCGACCACGATGCGACCACCCATCGAGAGCCCCACGAGCACCGCTGTGTCGATCTCGAGGTGGTCGACCAGCCGCCAGAGATCGTCGGCGTGCGAGTACGAGGTGTCGGCGTCGCGTGTCGATCGGCCGAATCCGCGCGCGTCGTAGCGGACCACCCTTGCGATGTCGTTGAGCGCAGGCACTTGGTCGTCCCACATGCGTGCGTCGAGCGCGAGCCCGTGCACGAGCACGACCGGAACGCCGTCGCCCTCGGCCTCGTAGTACAGCTCGCCGCCCGGCACCCGCAGCATCGCCACAACGCGATCGTACTTCGCGGGCAACGGAGACGAGGAAGATCGAACCTCCAAACGCCGCCGTGCAAGGTTCGCTGACGCGTGCTTTCGGATACCGCGCTCCTTCAACGCGCGCGACCGGCACCCCAACTACGTCGGGCCTCGGCGAATCGAGCCCGCTTGCCGCGCAAAGGGAGGCCGTCGCTAGCGACGAGACGCCCGTCGGAGCGGCAAAGGAGGTCTCCTCCGGAGCGTCCGGTCACCAGCGCTTCCGCATCGTCACGGCGGTTCAGCAACCATGGATTGGCCGGGCGGCTCTTCTGGGTCTCGTCCGTTGGGGAAGCGACCGATGCCGTCGTTTCAGACGGCATCCGCATGTAGGGATCGCACACCTCGCGGGGTCGGTGGCGACGGAGTGTGGCGTCCTCGAGCCGGACTTCCGCAACCGTTACGAGGAGAAGCCGACCTACACTACAGCTCGGTCTAGTTCCCCAGCTCGTCCAAAGGGCGATCGGCGTTAGCGAGAATCGAGCAAGCACTGGTGGCTCCTTCTTCGTGGAAGGAGAAGCATCGCCTTGAGCTGCTGCCGGGTCGGCTGCTGGCGAACGGCGGGCCCCACACTCGACGGCACCGTGATTCGTTTGTGCGGACGCCGGTGAATAGGCGCAAGTAGGACGTCGGCGGGCGCGACCAACTCGAGTGTCCCGCCCGCGGCCGTCCGACTGGTGGTGTCCGCTGTCGAGACCGGCTCGCGAGCGCGGCCTCTGACTTCGACGGCGCGAAGCGGTCGTATCCCGCGGGAGCTGTCGCGGCCCGTTCGATCAGCTACTTCTGATCTCATTCCGGTCCCGTTGTGGTGGGTGGTGCCGTTGGGGGAGCGTGCATCGCGGCTCCGGTCGACCAATCGACCGTTGGCGGAGTCGCTGCTTGCCCGCGATGTCCATTCGATCAGGGCCGAGAATCGAACTCCTGAAGGGCACACTGGCAGTCCCAGCCGGTGCCGATATGGGCTAGGTCAGCGCCGGCCGCTGGGCCGTTCGTCGCCCGCGGCTTGACGATCACGTAATGCCTCAAACCTCGGCCGGTTGCCTGCGTGCGGCCGGAGGTCCGCCCGACGTCGCCCTGCCGACCGCAATTGCGGACACGCTGGCAACGTCGCGATTCTCGCCGCGCTCATGGCCGCCCGCTGGGAGCAGCTGAGAATCGATGTCGGGAGCCAGGGATGCGTCGACGGGCGCAGCCCCGCCCGTCGACGCATCAGCCAGCCCACCCCCGACTTCTGCGCGTGCCCCCTGACCCCTCGTATCGGCAATCCGTCCGGGAACCTTTAGTAGGAATTATCAAATTTGGCGAGCGCGCCGAACCGGTCGACGCCCAGCCGCGACCCGTGCGCGCTACACCAAGCCAGGACCACTCGCCGCGCTTGCGCGGACCACATTCTTGAGGCAGATGACAAGGCCCAGATCGGACTGTCCCAGTGTTTGAAGAGAATGCGGAATGAGCGCACTGTGGGTGGTCATTGCCGTGTCATCGCTCCCGTCCATAGCCTCGACGACGCCAAATCGAGAGTCCCGTTAGGCGCGCGCGCGGCGGCGGGTGCCTGTGTGGGCAGGCCCGGCACCAGGTCGGGCTTGCGTTGTCGGGATAATGGTGCTTGCGTCACCTTGAGACCGGGGGACAATCGACAGCAGCAGGAACGGAGAACGGATGGACGAGATCGGACCGGTCGATTACGCGGTACTCGCTTTTCCGGGCAACCAGTTCAAAGGCGAGATCGCGCCCGCGCTCGCCGACCTCGTTGAGGCGGGCACGATTCGCCTGATCGACGCGGCGTTCGTCGGCAAGGACGAGAACGGGGAGGTCTTCACACTCGAGACCACCGAGCTCGCTCCGGATGTGCAGGAGAAGCTGGCCTCGCTGAACATCGAAGTCCAGGGGCTCTTTAACGATGAGGAGTTGCTGGCCATCGGCGAGCAACTGGAGCTGGACTCCTCGGCGGCAGTCCTGGTGTGGGAGAACGTGTGGGCCCGTACGGTCGCCCAAACAATTCGCGACGCGGGTGGAGTTCTGGTCGCGTTCGAGCGCGTCCCGCACGAGACCGTGCAGGCAGCACGCGCGTGGGCGCTGGAAGAGGACAAGGCTTAACACAGATGAGGAGGACTCACATGAGAGGACGAGGAGGCAGAGGAGTCGGACGCAGAGGTCCGGGATTGCTGGGGACGGCGGTTGTGGTGGGCGGGGCGGCTCACATGGGTGCCAAGAGCGCTCAGAGAAGTCAGGCCGCCGCTCAGCAGGAGGCCGCTCAGAACGCGCAGATCGCGGAGCTCCAGGCGCAGCAGCCAGCGCCTGCGCCGCAGCAGGTAGTCGCTGCAGCCCCCGCCGCGCCGGCGCAACCCGACGACGCCGCGGAGATCCAGAAGTACGCAGCGTTGAAGGAGCAAGGCCTGATCAGCGAGGAGGAGTTCGCGGCGAAGAAGAAGCAGATCCTCGGGATCAGCCACTGGCCCTCCCAACGACGACGCGGGCTCGTGGCCCCGAACGGGGCCCTGTGCGACCACGGCGCCGGCGCCACGACGACCGGGCGCTCTTATTCTCGCAGCGGTGCCGGGCGACGCGGTGAAACGGGTCGCGTAGCGCTCGGGGTGCCGCCCTCACGCGAACTGCTCCGGGCGCTCTGCGGTCGGCTCAGCGACGCCAAGGCGCTCGCGCTCAGGCCAACGACTGACGTGATACAGCAGCCACAGCCTGTGACACAGCTTGAATGACGCCGCTCATTGCACGACCGCTCGGGGACGCCACCCCCCACAGAGAACACCGCGCGCCTAACCGCTCTCGATCAAGGGAGGCCAAGCGTACGAAACCTGAGCTACGTGCGCTTCGAGCGGAACAGTCGCCGGGGTGCGCGTCGCCAGGACGCGGCTGCTACTCGATCGCGATCGGTCTGCGCGTTACCCCGTCAGGCAATAGCAGCGGCTGTCGACCCGGCCGCCGACCGTGTCAAGCGCCCAGCGCTCCAGCACGGCGCGATCGCTTGCGCACACCTTGACGTACTCCCCGCGCGTCCACGTCGTAGCGCCGGGTTGCAGGATCGTGATGCGATCGCACCACGCCCGGTGCAGCTGCAGGAAGCCGGGTGTGATCCGTTGGCGGGCGCTGACCACAAAACCGTCGCGGTGGCAGCGGAGCCACCGCTCGTAGCCGTCATCGTCATGGCGGAAGATCTCGATCCCCATCCTGGGCGATCATCTCACGGCGCCGCTCCACGGGCCAAGCTGGCGTGAAAAGGACCTCAGCGGTGGTTACTTGCGGCAGCCGGCGACTGCGGTCTTGAGCGTGGCCCCGGCGGCGAACCTCGGGGTCTTTGACGCTCTGATCTTGACCGGCTCGCCGGTCTGCGGATTGCGTCCCGTACGCGCCGCCCGCACGGAGACAGAGAACTTGCCAAAGCCGGTGACCGCGACCTCCTCGCCCTTCTTCAGGGTCTTGGCGCCCGTCGTGGTCAGCGAGTTCACGGCGCGGGTCGCGTCCGCGCGCGACAGCCCGCTGTCCTTGGCGATCGCGTCGATCAACTCACTCCTGTTGATACATGCCTCGTCAGTTGACATCCGCGATGAATACCAGCAAACCTAACCGGCGCTCACGGAGCCCGAAGTCAGCGAACCCGCCAACACTCAGATCGCGCGCGTCGAGGCCGAGCTTCAGGCCGTGCTAGAGACGCCAGCGCTGCAGGTCTGGCACCCCGCCGCCCGCTGCGGACCTGGCTCCGCGGCATGCGTGCGCTGCTCGTCTGCGGCGAGTGCATCTCCCCGATTGGCGGCCAGCGGTCACCCGCGCCCATGACTGGCGAGATCTTGGCCGTCGTCGCGGCGTGCGCCACCCCCACCCCGCTCACGCACGCAGCCTGACCGGCGTCAACTGGCTCGCGGCCTGGTGCGCGCCTCGCCCTGGCAGCTCGTTCTCGCGGGCAGCATCAGCAGCCAACGCAAAGCCGCAGACCGGCCCGCAGGCAAGACGGCCCGGTGACGGCAGAGATTGCTTTCCACCCGCGGTCGAATCCCGCCGGACCGTACCTCGACGCGGCCCTGTGCGATCCCGCGCTGATCGCGCCAATCACGTACAACGGCCTCCCCTACGAACCTCTCCCCGCCGGGCAAGGCAACCGCAAACCCGCATTTTGTGCAAAGTCGACATCGTAGAAGGTCGATCCTGTGCAGGGTCGAACACGACCGAAGTGTGTGACCGTCTGATCTACGAACGGGGGGGAGCATGAGCTACCCGCTTGACCGCAAGCTTATTGTCGAGTTCATCGGAATGTTCATGTTCGTCTTCACGGTCGGGATGGCGACCAACAAGGCGGGCGCCGGCGCCCTTGCGCCGCTCGCGATCGGGTCGGCGCTATGCCCTCGTTACGTGGGGCGATCGGATCCCGCGTTCGGCCCGCTGCCCAGCCGGCGGAACAATCACCCTGTCAGGTTCGCTCCCGCTCGACGATCACCCGCGTTTGGGTCGCTGCGTAATCGAGGCGACTCTTATTGGCTCGAAATCCAACCCGGGATTAGCAACCGCCGACGCTCGTGCTTCAAGCACCCCACGCGATCAGGGCGCGTCATTCACTCGGCGCTCGCAGCCTCGACGTCTCCGGTCAACTTCTCCGCCGGCAGAACGTGGAGGAACGCATACGCGGCGGCGGCCCCACCGAGGAAATCAGCGAGCAGGTAGATCCAGATGTTGCTCCACTTAAATAGACCGGTGACCATCGCGCCTACCGCGATCGCGGGATTGAACGCGCCGCCGGAGATGCCGCCGACGGCGAACGCGCCGGTCACAACGGTGAACCCGATCGCGAGCCCGTAGAACGAGTTGCCCTCGGTTCCTTTTGCGGTTGCGACGTTCAACACGACCCATGCGAGCGCGAACGTGAACAGGAACTCGGCGATCAGCATCCTGCCGGCGCCGGCGACGCTCGCGTGCGGCTCATGACCACCGACCACGCGGACGGTCAGGCCAGCCAGGACGGCCGCGATGAACTGCGTGACCATGTAGGCGCCGTACTCGTTGGACTTCATCCTTCCCCGCAGGAACACGGCTGTGCTCACGGCGGGATTGAAGTGGCCACCGGAGATGTGGCCACCGGCGAACACCATCACCATCAGCGCTGCCGCAGGCGCTGAAGCTGCTAGCCAAGGGCGGTCGCTTGATCTGGTTCGGCCAAGCCAGCCGGACGCCGAGCCAGCTCGACTTCTTCGATTTCTTCGCCCAGACCGGCGCGACGATCCGCCATTTCGACCACGACGATTCGACGGTCCCGGACTCGCGTGACCTTGCGACCCTCGTGCGCCTGGTGGCGAGCGATCGCCTGCACCCGGAGATCGGGGTCGTCGCGGACTGGACGCAAACCGCCTCGATCCTCGAGGACCTGCGCGAACGTCGGATCCGCGGCAACGCCGTGCTGCGGATCGACCACCAACACCAGCCACCGAGAACAGGAGATGAGAAATGATTGAACCACTAGACAGCAAGACGGTTGCACAGCAATACGTCTCAGCAGCCGAGGCAGGCGAGACGCACGCGGTCCGCGATCTGTTCGCGCACGACGCCACGTGGACGCTGGCGGGAGACCTGCCGATCTCCGGCGTGTGGAAAGGACGCGACGCGATCGTCGACGAGTTCCTCGCTACAGCGATGTCCTACTACGAGCCAGGCTCGGTCAGCCTCGAGATCACGGGAATGATCGCCGAGCACGATCAGGTCGTGCTGCAGTGGACCAGCCGAGCACGAACACGCGGCGGCCGGCCATACGAGAACGGCTGCATCGGCGTATTCACCATCCGGGACGGACAGATCCAGGACGTCCGGGAGTACATGGACACCCTCTACGCCCACGAGGTCGCATTCTCGGACCATGACACCCGGCACCCCACCCTCGTGGGGGGCGAGTGATCATGCGCATCTTCCTCGCCGGGGCGAGCGGTGTGATTGGTGTCCGGCTGCTGCCGCTGCTGGTAGCGGCTGGCCACGAGGTCGCCGGGATGACTCGCTCGCCCGGAAAACTCGATGGGTTGACGGAGCTCGGCGCCCAACCGGTCCTGTGCGATGTGTACGACGCCGACGCCTTGCGAGCTGCTGTCGTCCGGTTCCGGCCCGACGTCGTAATGCATCAGCTCACGGACCTCCCGGATACCGCGGCGGAGATCCCGGAGTTCGGCGACCGCAATGACCGGATAAGACGCGAGGGAACCCGAAACCTTCTGGCTGCCGCCGAGTCCGCGGGAGCCGAGCGGATCCTCGCCCAAAGCATCGCCTGGGAGCAGCCTGGGAATCGTGGCCTGACTACCCGCGTGTTCGAGAACTCCGTGCTGACCGTTGCCGGTGTCGTGATTCGGTACGGGCAGCTCTACGGCCCCGGAACGTACTTCGAGACCGAGAAGCCGTCGCCGCCCCGGATTCAAATCGACGAGGCGGCAAGGCGGACCGTGCCGATCCTCCACGCGCCGCCGGGCATCGTCGAAGTAGTCGAGTAACCGCTCCCCGACCAACCGCGATCACTGCCACTCGAACACGGAGGAAGCCGCACATGAACGCGACAGACGAGATGTCGTTCGCGCCAGTTGACGCACGGGTGACCGGCGGCGCCATGCGCCTGCTGGTGACAGGCGGAACCGGAGTCCTTGGCCGGGCGCTCGGCCCGCTCGCGCGCGCCGCCGGGCATGAGTTGCTCGCGCCGACCAGGGACAAGCTAGACCTGTTCGACCCTGTCGCTGTCGCGCACGCCACAGACGGTGTCGACGCCGTTCTCCACTTGGCCACTCGGATCCAGCCGCTCAAGCAGCTCGGCAACCCCGAGGCGTGGCGCGATAACGACCGCCTTCGCGCGGACGCCTCGAGAATCCTGGTCGACGCCGCGCTCGCCGCAGACGTCGCCGCTTACGTGCAACCGACCGTCACGTTTGTCTACCCCGGCGAGGGCCCCGTCTGCGAAGACACCCCGATCAGCGACGTCCCGGCGGTCCTGAGATCCGCGCTGACCGCCGAGCGTGAGGCCGACCGGTTTGCACAAAGCGGCCGCCGGGGAATCGTTCTCCGCCTCGGACTCCTCGACGGGCCAGGCACCGGACACGAACTGCCGGTGCGCTCGCTTGGCGCCACCCTCCACGTCGTCGACGCAGCCCGCGCGCTGCTGGCAGCGCTCACCCTTCCCAGCGGCATCTACAACGTCTGCCGCGACGGCGAACGCATATCCAACAGTCGCTTTACAGATGCCGCTGGCTGGCACCCAACCCATTGACAGATCGCTGCCGACTCCGCGCCTGCAAGCCACGAACTCCAGAGGTTCACGATGATCGAGCTCGAGTACGAGATGACCTACGCCGAAACGCTCGACCGGCCCCTTGGCCCGACCACGGGCTCACCGCTCGGCGACCGGCTGTGCTGGCAGATCACCACCGCGGCGCTACAGGGCCCGCGGATCAACGCCACCCTCGCGATGCCAGCGACCGACTGGATTCGGCTCGGCACCGACGGCATCCGCCGACAGGACCTGCGCGCGCAACTCACAACCGACGACGGCGAGCTGATCCTGTTCCGCTACGACCTCGCCGTGATCCGCTCAAGCGAGCGGTTCCTCGACGCCCTCACGTCTGGCGAGACGACCACATTCAATGACCAGTACATGCGGATCGCGCCACAGTTCGAGGTTGGCGCAGGCCGCTACGCATGGCTCGGCGAAAGCCTGTTCCTCGGCCGCGGGCGGCTAACCGGTCTGAAAGCGATCGAGTACGAGATCTTCCGAGTCAAGTGAGGAGCGAAAATGAGCCTGACGCCCAATTACTCGCACCGACCCGAGCGAGAGAGCGGCATGATCCAATCTGCCCGTGAAGCGATCCGCCGACTGCGACGACTGTTCGGCGAACTGGCTTACAGCCAACGGCGGCTTTTGGAGATCCAGACCGGCCTCGTGCTTACCCCGGCAACCGAGCACGCGATCATCCGCGCGCAGATCGACAAGCTGAACGCCCTCTACGAAGCGTAGGACCATACGGGGTGGCCGATGGCCCAGGGCCGGCCGAGACGAGGACGCCGACCCGCTCGGCGATGCGCCGCTGAGGGATCGCTTTCCGGCATTCGCACCTTGCGGCATCGTGCAGCCGAGTCCGCCTCGGCGCGAAAGGAGGTGCGTCGGCTGGGCCACGCGATCCCGCCCTGCTCGTCGCCCTCAGGGCGCCTGCTTAGCCTGGGCGAACGCTAGCCCGTGCCCCGGCTCGCGACGTATCCGCTTAGACTGGAAAGGGCGGCTTGCTCGCGGGCGCCTCGCGCGAGCGCTTCTGCGTCGCCAAAATCCCCGCTCGCAAGCGCGTACAGCGCCAGCTGCGACAGCGCCAGCACCCAGACGTTGCGGCCGGCCACGCGGCTGGCCTCTCGAACCCCGTCGGCCAGCACCGCCTCGGCGCGGGAATCGTCTCCGGCCAGGACCAACGCAAATCCACGCAAGACGACCGCAATCGGATGCCATGGGCTCCACGCCGGCTCGGCCTCGACGGCAAACTCAGCGTCCGCTCGCATTTGGTCGGCACCACCCGGACAGATCGTCGCGCGCAACGCGACCGGCGGGATTCGGTGCGACGCGGCCTCCATAGAGGTGCGCGCGATACCTGCGCGCGCCTTTTGGTGTCGGTGCGTGGCTGGAGCACCAGTATCGGCTTCTCCTCGGCCGTTTTCGGGATTGAGCACTTCATCCCGATCGGGCGATGACGCTGCGCGCGGCCGCCCATATCTTGGTGCGGTCGGATCCGCAGCTTGCCAGCCCCGGTCGCTCTCCGAACAGGGCACGCAGCCGGCAACCGAAATCAACGATGGAGAGGAAGCGCCGGGTGAGCGACGAGACGATTGACCGCACCACGTTGCCGATCCGGCGTCCGCCGTTTGGCGGCGTCGCGAATCAAACACTCGGCGGTTCTGAGCCCGATTGGGAGCAGATCGGTCATGTGAAGCCTCCGGATGGGGCTCCGAATGTGTTGGTGGTGTTGATCGACGACGCGGGGTTTGGTAATCCGGGTGCGTTTGGCGGTCCGATCGATACCCCGAACTACGATCGGATCGCTGCGGAGGGCCTGAGGTACAACCGGTTTCACGTGACGGCGATGTGCTCGCCGACGAGGGCGTCGCTGTTGACGGGTCGCAATCATCACGCGGTCGGTATGGGAGGTATTCCGGAGGCCTCGAGCGGGTTCCCGGGGTATTCGGCGATGCTGCCGAAGGACGCGGCGCCGTTCCCGAAGGTGCTCAAGGAGAACGGGTATTCGACGGCGGCGATCGGTAAGTGGCATCTGACCCCCGAGAAGGAGCAGGGCCCCGCGGGTCCGTTTGATCACTGGCCCAACGGCTGGGGGTTTGATTACTACTGGGGGTTTCTCGCGCCCGAGGCGAGTCAGTTCGACACGATGATCGCCGAGAACCAGAAGTTCATCGGTGTTCAGGAGGGCAGGGACGGCGACCCGTTCTATTTTCCTGAGGCGATGACCGACCAGGCGATCGATTGGCTGCACGGCGTTCGGGGCCACGATTCCGAGAAGCCGTGGATGCTCTACTACTCGACCGGTTGCAGTCATTCGCCGCATCACGTCTGGAAGGAGTGGTCAGAGAAGTACAAGGGCCGGTTTGATCAGGGCTGGGACAGGCTGCGCGAGGAGACATTTGAGCGCCAGAAGAAGCTGGGCGTGGTTCCCGCCGACGCGGTCCTGACGCCGCGTGACGAGTCGATGCCTGCCTGGGATTCGCTGGATGAGAACCGCCGGCGGGTGTGCGCGCGCCAGATGGAGGTGTACGCGGGGTATTCGGAGAACGCCGATCATCACGTCGGCCGGCTGTTGGACGCGATCGAGGCGATGGGCGAGCTCGATGACACGATCGTGATCTGGATCTGGGGTGATAACGGGGCCAGCCTGGAAGGAACTCCTTCGGGCACGTTTAACGAGGGGACGATGCTCAACGGCCTGCCGCTCACCGACCAGGAGCAGCTGCAGTTGACGCTGAAGTGGGGCGGGCTCGAGGCGTGGGGCACCGAGATGATGTATCCGCACTATTCCTCCGCGTGGGCGTGGGCGAGCAACACGCCGTTTCGCTGGGGCAAGCAGGTCGCTTCGCATCTCGGGGGTACGCGCAACCCGCTGGTCGTCCGCTCCCCGCAGCGGATCGGCGAAAGCGGGGGTCTGCGCTCGCAGTTCACCCACGTCAGCGATATCGGCCCGACGATCCTCGACATGGTCGGGATCCCTCAGCCGACGCATGTCGATGGCGTCGAGCAGCAGCCGATGACCGGGGCGAGCTTCGCGGACTCGCTCGCGGACGCGAATGCGCCCGAGCGCCACACGCAGCAGTATTTCGAGAACTTCGGTAACCGCGCGATGTACAAGGACGGCTGGTGGCTATCGATGCGGATGCCCCGCATTCCGTGGCGGCTGGACCCCGAAGTGCTCAAGCATTTCGCGCCCGGTGTCTGGAAGCCTGACGAGGATCCGGTCGAGCTGTACTACCTGCCCGATGACTTCTCCCAAGCGACCGACCTGTCAGCCAGCCATCCCGAAAAGGTCAGGGAGCTGCAGGCGCTGTTTTGGGAAGAGGCCGAGAAGTACCACGTCAAGCCGCTGCTGGCCGGATTCGCCGGGTTCTTCGGGATCCTGCCCCCGATCGGCTCGCACTCGACCAGCACCTATCACGGGGTGGTACAGAACATCGCGCCCGGAGCGGTCCCGCGGATCTATAACCACTCGTACACGATCAGCGCGGACCTCCACATCCCCGATGGTGGCGCCGAGGGGGTGATCGTCGCCGAAGCGAGCCATCTCGGGGGCTTCTCCTTGTTCGTCCAGGATGGGAAGCTCAAGCACACCTACGCGTTCCTGGGAGTGTTCGAATACAAGCAGGAGTCCGAGAGCGAGCTGCCGACGGGGGACGTGACCGTCGAGATGATCTTCGCCGCGGATGAGCCGAAACCCGCCACCCCGGGTCAGGTCACGCTGCTGGTCAACGGGGAACCGGTCGGCAGCGGCCGGATGGATCACACCGTCCCGTTCATCTTCAGCGGCTATGCCGGCATGGACGTCGGCCTCGACAACGGCTTGGTCGTCGACCGAAGCTACGCCGACAAGGGGCCGTTCGCGTTCACCGGCACGATCAAGAAGGTCGTCTTCGACGTCGCTCCGCACCTCGACGACCAGGACGAGCATGCCCTGCACGAACACGCGTCCCAGTCGGACATTGCTCGCGGGATCAGCGGCTAGGAGGCAGCGAACATGAGCGACGAAAAGAAGGAAGTATTGATTGCGGCGTACCTGTTCGAGGATCTCGCCCAGCGCGACTTCGACGCGCTACTGAAACTCGCCGAGGACAAGACGATCACGGTCGAGGGCGTCGTCCTCGTCCGCAAGGACAGCGACGGCGAGGTGCACGTCACCGAGACCGGCGACCACCTCGGCCGCAAGGGGTTGAAGATCGGCGGAGGCGCCGGGCTTGTCGTCGGCTTGTTCGCACCCCCGCTCCTCGCCGCGACCGCGGTCGGTGCGGCCGCCGGCGGAGTGATGGCGAAGTTCGCCAAGCACCGGGTCGAAAGCGGAATCGCGGACAAGATGGACGACGCGCTGCCACCCGGCTCCGGCGGCGTTATCGCCGTCTATGACTCCGATGGCGCAGGGGCGGTGGACCGGGCCCTGCCGAACGCGGTCAAGAAATCCGTGGCGCAGATCGACGGCATGAGCGCCAAAGAGCTCAAAGCAGGGCTCGCCGAGGCGCAGGCCGGCATGGGCGGCTGAACCCACCCCGCCGAGATCGCGAAACTGCGGTCCGTGGGAGCGTCATCTCATGAGCACTGACCTTCTCGACATCCTTCTGCTGGCGCTGGTGTCGATGTTCAACCCGTCGCTGTTGGCTGCGGTGACGGTGATGATGTTGTTTCCGAACCCGAAGCGGCTGATGGTCGGCTACCTGCTGGGCGCCTACACCACCAGCATCACACTCGGTCTGGTGATCGTGTTCACGCTGCAAGGCTCGAGTACGGAAAGCACCTCCAAGCACACAATCAGCCCGCTGGAGGACATAGTCGTGGGCCTTCTGGCCGTGTTGATCGCATTCGTGCTCGGGACCGGACGCGACCAACCGTTCCAGGAACGCCGGCAGGCAAAGAAAGACGCGAAACTGAAGGCGAAGGTCGAGGCTGGCAAACCGACCGAGTCGCTCCCGCTCAGGCTGCTGGGCAAAGGCGATCCCAAGGTGACGTTCGTCGTCGGGGCGATCCTCAGCTTCCCTGGCGTGTCGTACCTGACCGCGCTGGACAAGATCCACAAGCTCAACCCCGGCACCGTCCCGACCGTGCTGCTCGTCGTCGGCTTCTGCCTGTTTCAGCAGATCCTGCTCGAGGTGCCGTTGCTCGGCTACGTATTCGCACCTGAGACCACCCAGGACAGGGTCAACCGCTTCAAAGCTTGGCTGGGCGCCAAAGGTCGCAGCGCAGTCGTGATCGGCGCCGGCGTGATCGGAGTGGTGCTCATCGCCCGAGGCGTGATCACCCTGCTCTGAGGCGCTCGCAAACGCGACTCGATCATCGCCTCGCTTTGAACAGGCACAACGGCCATCCAGGACACTTCGGACGCCAACGACCGCGTTATCAGAGTGCATCCCAACGGGACGATGACACCGAGCGGCGCATCGAGTTTGATCTTCACATCGAGGCACTAACGACAGCTCCCCGGGCCTAACGCGGCCAAACCTGAGAGGCAAGAGCACATGTCAACCATTTTGTCGTTCATCCTGGCGGTCGTTTACATCATGCTGTTCATTACGCTTGCGTTGACAACCTCGCGCAAGGGGCACTATCCACTGTTCTGGGTGGGGATCATCTTCCCGGTGCTCTGGATCATCGGTGCCGTGATCGCCCCGACGGGAAACGCTGAGGCGCGGGGTTTCGCCTGACCCAGCCCAAGGAGAGCCCCACGCCCCGGGGATCACATTCAGTAAGCTGGCGTGGAGCTAAGTCGGGGGGCGTCCCGCTCGGTGGTCGGGGGTGGTGATGGTGGTGTTGTTGGGGGACGTGGTGGCGTTTGGGGGGCGGTTCCGCGGACCCGCGGACGGTTGTCGTGCTGGTTTGCGGGCAGCGGTGATCGTGGCCGTGGCCGGAGGGTCTGCTTGGTGGTGTGAGTCGGCCGGCGGCTGGTGTCAGCCGGTGGTGGCTGGGAGCGCTTTGAGCTCTCTGGAACGCGGCGAGGAGCTCGGTGGCCCAGGGCCAGGTGTCCTGGAGGTGGAGCTTCGCGCGACGGCCGGAGAACGCGAGCCGGCCGGCGACGTGCAGCAGCCGGTAGCGCAGCCGCTTGGGCTCGGCCTTGGCGAGCTCGCCGTCGAGGACGAGCGCTTGGGTCCAGACGATCAGGTCGTGCGCGAGCATCACGATCTCCAGCCACACCTCGTTGAGCGCGAACTCCTTGAACGGGAACTTGGCCAGGCCGGTGTCCTTGTCGTCACGGATCCGGTCCTCGACGTGCGCGTGCTGGCGGTGACGGCACTCCAAGACGGCGATGTCCTCGTCGGGCTGGTCGGTGAGGATCGCTTGGAAGCGGTACCCGTCGTGGTCGGTGAACGACAGCTGCGCGCCGGGGTGCGGACGCTCGCGCCGCACGATCAGCCTGGCAGCCCTCGGGCCAGGCGGACAGATCAACCATGTCGGTGATCTCAGCAGACCTCGCCGTTCGTCGCGCTCGGAGCCGTCCTGGTCGAGCGCCGGAACCCAGGCGTCCTCGGGGATCTGCGAGGATCGCGGCGCGGACCGGCTCGGTCAGCTCGTAGCCGACCGAGAAGCGCATGTTCGCCCTCACGGCAGTAGTCGAACGAGCCCATGCGTCGCGCCGGCCGAGTCCGCGCGCACCAGGATCTCCAAGCTCTCGACGTACTCGGCCGGGATCTGCGCCAGCGCCCGGTCGAGCACCGCCTTATGATCATCGGCGGTGTTCGAGCCGGCGTTCCCCGGCTCGCAGCAGCCCGCCGAGCGCCTCGCGCGTCTCATCGAGGTAGACCTGCAACGGGTGAAACCCGTAGCCGCCCTTGTAGTTCCCGGCCGCCTTCTCCTTCTCCGAATGCGCGGTGATCAGCGTCGCGTCGACATCGAGCGTCAACCGCTCGGGCGCACCATGCAGCTCCCAGAACCGGGCGCGGGCCCGCGCGTGCGCCGGCACGGAGCGCGTCCAGCAGCCCCGGTGTCGGACGCGATCCGGTCGACCATCCGAAACGCCGTCGAGTCAGACGCCACCGCCCCGAACAACGCGTCCTGCTCACGGACCGCGCCGAGATCCGAGACGCACTCGCCGCCATCGGCCAGCATCACCGCGAGATCGCGGATCACCCGGCCCGGATCATGACCGCGACGCCGCTGCTTGATCCCAGCCAGCCGCAGCGACAACGCCTCCGTGAGCCCGACCTTGTCAGCGACCTGCGCGACCAGCGCGGTGCCCGCGTGCGAGACCAAACCCGCTCCGTCCGACGTGACTTCTACGGTTACCGGGCGTCCATCACGCATCACCTTCAAGGTGAACCTCCAAGCTCGGGATCAAGGACCTTCGACAAGCCCAAGGATCCCTGCTCAGCCGGACGTTTCCGCGCCCCCGCCCGCCGGGGGCGCGGTCGTTACTGCACGCTCCGGGCTAACGACAGCTCCCCGGGCCTAACGCGGCCAAACCTGAGAGGCAAGAGCACATGTCAACCATTTTGTCGTTCATCCTGGCGGTCGTTTACATCATGCTGTTCATTACGCTTGCGTTGACAACCTCGCGCAAGGGGCACTATCCACTGTTCTGGGTGGGGATCATCTTCCCGGTGCTCTGGATCATCGGTGCCGTGATCGCCCCGACGGGAAACGCTGAGGCGCGGGGTTTCGCCTGACCCAGCCCAAGGAGAGCCCCACACGCCCCGGGTGCTGTTCGTCTACTACACGTACACGCAGCAGACCCTGAAAGTAGTCGAGGCGATGACGGACGTATTCCACCAACGTGGCTGCGAGGTGCAGCAGGCAGCGCTCGAGTTCACCGATTCACGCTACGCAAACCGATTCTTACAGTTCCGGTTTCGACATCTGTACCGCGACCTGTTCGGGATGATACCCGCGCAGCTCCGTGGAGCGACCGGCGAGATTCGCATTCCAGACAACACCCGCGACTGGGTGGCAAGCGCTTCGCGGCATTCGTCGTCTGCCGGCGCTACTGGGACATCAATCTACGGGCAGTCAAAAAACTCGGCACGGCCAAGGGCGGCCAGATCGTCGTGGGTAAGCGGCCAGGCCACAAGGCATTCGTGCCGCGATCGTAGGCGCTCACTCGTGATGCGCAGTACTCAGCATCGGCGACGAGGCTCGGCTTGCCACTCTGAGCGTGGCGACGGGGCGCTGCTGGTCACGGCCGACCGATGGAGTGGGGGGACTGACCGGAGTCCAGGATCCGGCCGGTTCCCCTGGCACCACGGAGCTGGATCCCCGTGGAGGCGCTGTCCAGCTCGAGGCCGCCTAATCGCAACCGCGTCATACGCTGCTCTGTGGGCGCGTGTCCGAACGTAGCCGGCCCCTTGGTGCTCCAGTAAACGGCTAGGATCTATCCACGGCTGACGGTCTTCGTCCCGCTCCGGGGGGCCTGATGATGTTGCTCGGTCGGCGAAACGAATGTTCAGCACTGAATCTGCTGCTTGGTGGCGCACGCACCGGGCGGAGCGGCGTGCTGGTGGTTCGTGGCGAGCCGGGAGTTGGCAAGACAGCGCTCTTGGAGGATGCGATCGAGCGAGCATCGGATTTGAGGGTGGCGCGCGCGGTGGGGGTCGAGTCGGAGATGGAGCTTGCGTTCGCGGCGTTGCATCAGCTGTGCGCCCCGATCCTCGACCGGCTCGAGCTGCTTCCGCGTCCTCAGCTCAATGCGCTGGCGATCACGTTCGGTTTGAGCGAGGGGGCTGTGCCGGATCGGTTTCTCGTTGGACTGGCGGTTTTGACCCTGCTCTCGGAGGTAGCAGTGGAGCGCCCGCTGGTGTGCGTGGTGGATGACGCGCAGTGGCTGGATCGCGCCTCTGCACAGGTGTTGGGGTTTGTGGCGCGTCGGTTGATGGCGGAGTCGGTCGTGATGCTGTTCGCGACGCGCGAGCCAGGCGAGGAGCTGCGGACGCTGCCGGAACTGGTGGTCGCGGGTCTTCGGGACGCTGATGCCCACGAGCTCTTGACTTCGGTGATCCCCTGGCCTTTGGACGAGCGGGTGCGGGAGCAGATCGTGGCCGAGACGCGGGGTAACCCCTTGGCTCTGATCGAGCTGCCGCAGGGGCTCTCGCCGGCGCATCTGGCGGGCGGCTTGGGGTTGCCGCGCGCGCTGTCGGTGTCGGGGCGGATCGAGGAGGGCTTCAGGGAGCGGCTTGAGGCGCTGCCGGCGGACACGCAGCGGCTTTTGCTGGCTGCCGCGGCGGAGCCGGGCGGCGATCCGGCCCTCTTGTGGCGTGCCGCTTACCGGCTCGGGATCTCACGTCGGGTGCTGGAGCCGGCGGAGTCGGCAGGCCTTCTCGAGGTTGGCACGAGGGTGCGGTTCCGTCATCCCCTCGCCCGCTCGACCGTCTACCGGGCGGCCTCGCCGGAGGAGCGGCGCCGGGTGCATCGGGCGTTGGCCGATGCGAGCGATCGCGATGCCGACGCTGATCGCCGCGCCTGGCACATGGCCGAGGCGACAGACGGCCCCGATGAGGACGTCGCGGCCGAGCTCGAACTAGCGGCCCAACGGGCCAGGTCACGCGGCGGTCTGGGTGCAGCAGCTGCTTTCCTGGAGCGCGCCACCGTGTTGACGCTCGACTCGCCGCGCCGGGTGGAGCGAGCGCTTACGGCTGCGCAGGTCGCGTTCGAGGCGGGGTCAATCGACGACGCCCTAGCTCTCCTGGATGCCGCTGAGGCCGGTGACCTCAACGAGTTCCAGCGCGCCCGGGTGCACTTGCTGCGCGGCCAGATGGCGTTCGCCGCTCACGGCGGTAGCGGCGCGCCACCGCTGCTGCTCAAGGCCGCTCGCGAGCTCGAGGCGGTCGACGCGAAGTTCGCACGCGAGACATACCTGGACGCGTGGGGCGCGGCATTGTTCGCTGGACACCTCGCGCGCGGCGGCGGCCTGCACGACGTCTCCAGAGCGGCCAGGGCGGCCCCCAAGCCTACGGGGCGTCCGCGTCCATCCGATCTGCTCTTGGATGCCGTGGCGTTGCTGATCACCGAGGGCCCGGCCGCCGCCGCGGCCGCGGCAACCCGGGCGGCCAACGCATTTGCCAGCGACGCTGTATCGGTAGAGGAAGAGCTCCGTTGGGGGTGGCTAGCCCCGGTACCCGCCGCTGCGCTGTGGGACTACGAGAACTGGCACGCCATCCAAGCCCGGCAAGTCCGGCTCGCGCGCGACGCAGGCTTCTTCGCGACGCTTCCGGTTCGCCTTATGTCGCTGGCTTGCTGTTTCCTTTTGAGCGGCAGCTTTCGTGAGGCCGCTTCGCTGATCGCGGAATCCGAGGCGGTCGCGCAGGCGATGGGGGCTCGCCCGCTGCCCCATGTTCCGATGGCTCTCGATGCCTTCCGCGGTCGACAAGCCGTTGAGTCCAAGTTGATCGAAGCGGCCACGGAAGGCGCCGCTGAAGGTGACGGCCATCTGGTGTCGTTCGCGCGGTGGGCAGCCGCCGTCCGCTACAACAGCCTGGGCCGCTACGAGGAGGCGCTGGCCGCCGCAGGGAAGGCCAGTCGGGATAGCTTCGCCGTTCATGTCTCCAATTGGGCGCTGCCCGAGGAGATCGAGGCGGCTGTCAGGACCGGGAACGCCGAGGTTGCCGCCGACGCGCTGGAGCGACTGGCCAGCACCACGGCAGCGGGCCGCACTGACTGGGGATTGGGAATCGAGGCACGGTCGCGAGCGCTGCTGAGCGACGGTCCCGCCGCCGAAGATCTGTATCGCGACGCGATCGCCCGGTTGAGCCGGGCGGGTATCCTCCCGGACCTCGCCCGCGCTCATTTGCTCTATGGCGAATGGCTTCGTCGTGAGCAACGCCGCATTGACGCGCGCGACCAACTCAAGACGGCCCATAACGCATTCCTAGCCATGGGTGCCGAGGCGTTCGCCGGGCGCACCGGAATTGAGCTGCTGGCTACGGGGGAGGCGGTACGCAGGCACAACGTCCAGGCGCGCGACAAACTGACGCCGCAGGAAGCGCAGATCGCTCGGTTCGCCGGTGATGGGCAGACGAATCCTGAGATCGGCGCACGGCTCTTCCTGAGTCCCCGCACCGTCGAGTGGCACCTTCACAAAGTGTTCACAAAGCTCGGCATCAGCTCACGCAAAGACCTACCGCGCGCGCTCCGAGGCCCCGACCTCGATCTAGCGGCCGTCTGATTCCTTCGCATGCCGGGCTGCGCCCCGATGCTACCCCGTGGCACCGGGGACCCGTGTCGTCACCGGGGGTCTGACCCGGGACATACACGGGCGATGTGCAGGCCCCACGGCAGCAAACTGGCCGAGCTCAGTGAGTCGCTGTCTAGAAAGGAGCCTTGATGTCTCATCACCTTGATGCGCCTCTCGCCCGTCAGAACGGCCAGCTTTACATCGATGACCTTTGTGTTTTCCCGGCCAACGGCAGCACGGTGTTCGTCATGGACGTCAACTCGACCATCACCGAACCCAACGTCCAGCCAGGCTTTCATCCGGAGGCGCGGTACGAGCTCAAGGTGCATTTCGACGGAGCCGATTTCGAAGATCTGACCTATCGGGTGTCGTTCGACGAGCGGGAGGCTGACGGCCGACAGGTCCTCCGGCTGCACGCCCTTACCGGCGACGAGGCCCGTGGCGACTCGGGAACGGGCGAACTCATCCTCGAGGGCCGGACGGAGGAGCCGGTGGGTAACGGCGACGTCCGCATCTGGGCCGGGCGCATCACCGACTGGTTCTTCATTGATCTCTCGCTGCTGTTCAAGATCAACGCGGCGGTGAAGGACGGGAGCGCACCGGACCTGTCGGAATGGCGCCCGGACAACGCTCAGAACAGCTTCGCCAATACGACCGTCGAATCGATCGTGCTCGAGGTCTCCAATCAGCATCCGAAACTGCGGCCCGGTGCCCACGTCGGCGTCTGGTGCGCCACCAAGCTGGCCACCGACGCGGGGGGCTGGCGTCAGATCAACCGCGCCGGGCATCCGATGATGTGGCCGATCTTCTGGCCCGATGACACCAAGTTCGACAACCCCGCCAACACCCGGCACCCGTCGGAAGACTTTGACGCCGTGGGCCGGTATATCGGCGACCAGGTCGCGGCCGTCGTGTCCGCCCTGGGGACCTCAGAAGACCCGGAGGGCTATGGAGAGACGGTGGCCCGGGAGCTGTTCCCCGATGTGTTGCCCTACGTGGTGGGGACGCCTGCGACGTACGGCTTCGCGGGGTTCAACGGACGGACGCTCGCCGACAACGCACCCGAAACGATGCTGTCGCTCGTCCTCAACAGCGGCGTGCACTCAGGTCTCAAGCCATCCGTCACGAAGGACCTACGGGACGACAACTTCCCGTATGTGATTCCCACATCACGGCTCGTGGGCGCTCCGGACAGGTAGGACCGCCGTGCGACGGGCGCGCGGCACCTTGAAAGCCAAGGCGCCCGCGCCCCGGACCGGCGCAAGCGTCCACCGGCGAGGACACGGTGATGGAACTGATTGGGAGATCTGAGCAGGAGATGACGCAGGCGGCGGTGACGCGAGCGGAGCAGCGGCGCGGCGTTCGAGGGTTCTGGTCCTCACTGAGCGCCGCGCAGCGGCGCACGCTGGTGATGATGATCGCGGTGGTCGGCGGGCTGCACGTGCTCGGGTTCGCGTCGCTGATCGCGCTGGTGGCACCCAGGCATTATCGGCTCGGGACCGCAGGGGCGTTCACGATCGGGATCGGGGTGACGGCGTACACGCTCGGGTTGCGGCATGCGTTCGACGCCGACCACATCTCCGCGATCGACAACACGACGCGCAAACTGATGTCCGAGGGCAAGCGCCCGATGAGCGTCGGCTTCTGGTTCTCGCTCGGGCATTCGACGATTGTGTTCGCACTCGCTCTGTTGATCTCGATCGGCGTCCGCGCGCTCGACGGGCCGGTCAAGAACGACAGCTCGAATCTCCACCAGGTCACGAACTGGATCGGCATGCTCGTGTCCGGCTCGTTCCTGTACGTGATCGCGGCGATCAACATCGGAATCCTGCTCGGGATCATCAAGGTGTTTCGCGAGATGCGCGTGGGGCTCTACAACGAGCAGGAGCTCGAGGAGCAGCTGAACAAACGCGGGCTGATGAACCGCCTCCTAGGCAGGGTCACGAAGACCGTGACCAAGCCCACGCAGATGTACCCGATCGGTGTGCTGTTTGGGCTCGGGTTCGACACCGCCAGCGAGGTCGCGCTGCTGGTCCTCGCCGGCGGCGCCGCCGGAGCGGGGTTGCCGTGGTACGCGATCCTGTGCCTGCCGATCCTGTTCGCCGCCGGGATGTCGCTGATGGACTCGATCGACGGGTCGTTCATGAACTTCGCCTACGGCTGGGCGTTCTCCAAGCCGGTCCGCAAGGTCTTCTACAACATCACGATCACGGGCCTGTCGGTCGCGGTCGCGGTCGTGATCGGAACGATCGAACTCGGCGGGCTGCTCGCGTCCGAGCTCAACCCGCCCGGCTCGTTCTGGAGCTGGTTCGAGAACATCAACATCAACATCCTCGGGTTTGTGATCGTCGGGATGTTCGTGCTCACCTGGGCGATCGCGCTGTCAGTCTGGCGGTACGCGCGAATCGAAGACAAGTGGGCCCAGCGCGCGGACGCGAGTCCCGCCGAATCGGAAAGCTGAGCATCGGGCTGCTGCGACGCGCTCGGAGACCGCTGCATCGCCCGGCCAAGCGGAAGGCTGCACATTGGCCACGACCGTCCCGTCGCTCGCCGGCGAACAGCGGCAGGCTCGGGTGCGCGGCCGATGCTTGCCGGACGGCGGCTAGCACCCGTCGATCGCGATCTTGCGTCTGATCGCCATTGTGCTCGCGCGCGAGACGGTCGTCGGAAAACGAAAACGATCGTCTTGTCGGACCGCGGCACGACGCCGCGGCGGTGGACGCGGCAGAGTCGTCCCTGACGGAGCTCCCACCCTGCCCTTCTGCATGGTGAGCGCCGGATTCCCGCCGCCGGGGGTCTAGTTATGCGGCTCCCAGGTGAAGAAGCGAACGGAGAGCAGGAGCCCGGCGATCCCCCAGCCGGCGACGACGGCGACATCGCTCCAGTGGAATGGCGTCCCCAGGTACCCGGCTTGCAGGCCGGCGGCGAAATGACGGACGGGGAAGACCCGTGCGACCCACAGGATCCAACCGGGGGTGCTGTTACCGAACGGGATGAAGATCCCGGAGAGGAAGAGGAGCGGGAGGATCGTGATGTTGACGACCGGCGCGGCGGCGTCGGCGTTCGGGATCACTGCCGTGATCGCGTAACCGAGCGCGCAGAACGCGGCAGAGCCGACGAGCAGCATCACCAGGAAGCGGAGCAGCGTGGCACCCGACGGGACGTGCGCGCCATAGGCGATGTGCCCAAACGCCGTCGTGATCACGACGAGCAGGAGCGCGACCAGCATCGAGTGCAGGATCCGACTGGCGAAGAAGACCGCGTGCGGCAGGGGCGTTCCGTCGATCCGCTTCAGGATCCCGCCATCGCGGCTGAACGTCGTACTGATCGCGGTGTTGTTGAAGCAGGCCGTGATTACGCCGAATGCCGCCATCGACGCCACGTAGTAGGTCGACTCCTTCGCCGCGAGCGCGCCGATGTGGACGATGCCGTTCCCCAGCAGCGAAGTGAAGATGACGAGGAACATCAGTGGGAACGCGAACGTGAAGAACGCCCGCGTCGGGTTTCGCCAGAACGCCTTGTTGACATAGCGCGCCTGGCTCAGCGTCAGCGCCGTGGCACTCATCCCTCGCCGCTCCCGTCGGGCTCGCCCGTCAGCGCCAGATAGACGTCCTCGAGCGACGGCCTGATCACCTCGAGCCCCTCGAGCGGCAGCCCGCGTTCGATCGCCCAGCCGGTGAGCTCGTGCAGCGCCATGCGCGGATCGTCGACGTGCACTTCCACGAAACCGTCGCCGGCCGCGACCCCGCCGAGCGACGCCGGCGGCGCCGAACCGCTCGGCGGTCGGTAACGGATGCGAACACCCCGGCTCTCGCGCAGCCCGAGCGTCGACGGCGGCCCTTCCGCCACAACCCGGCCCGCAGAGATCACGACGACGCGATCCGCCAGATATTGCGCTTCGTCCATGTAGTGGGTCGTCAGCAGGACCGTCTTGCCAAGTCCGGCCAGGCTCCTGATCACCTCCCACGCCTCGCGCCTGGCGGCAGGGTCAAAGCCCGTCGTCGGCTCATCGAGGAACAGCAGGTCCGGATCGCCGACCAGGGCGATCGCCATCTCCAACCGCCGCTGCAGCCCGCCGGAGAGCCGCACGACCCGCTCGTTTCGCTTCTCGCCGAGGCCGACGACCTCGATCACCTCGTCGACGGCTCGACTGCGTGGATACAGGCTCGCGTACATCACCACCGTCTCACGAACGGTCAGGTACGGCTCGACGCCAGTCGACTGGAAGACGATCCCGATCCGCGGCCGAAGGCGAGAGCGCTCGGACGCCGGGTCGCAGCCGAGGACCTGCACGTCGCCCGCGTCCCGCGAGCGGTAGCCCTCGAGGATCTCGACCGTCGTCGTCTTCCCGGCGCCGTTCGGACCCAGCAACGCGAAGATCTGACCGACCGGGATCTCCAGATCAACCCCGCGCACCGCCTCGACCGGCCCGTACGCCTTCCGAAGCCCACGCACGCTCACCGCAAGCGACCCCCCGACGGCACCGACGCGCACGCTCCCGGCAGCCTCGACCGTTCCGGACACGCCTCCTACCCCTCGCCGACGATCACGGCCGAATCCGGGCACGACCTTCGCCCCGTGGCCGGTGGCATCCCCGTTGACATCTTCCCAGACGCATCACGCGATCACTCCTGTCTCGCTGGCAGACGGTTGACCCGAAGCTAGCCCTCAAAGTATCGCTGCGCATCCGGAATAACGCGCACGCCGCGAGCGGACGAACCCCGCAACGAGCAGCGCGCGGGCCGTGACGATGACAGCCGGCCTACGGCTCCTGAGTCCCGTCGCTCCCGCTTTAGAAATGCCCTCGTTTGCAGGTGCCTCTACTCGGTGCTCACGATGCGTCATTGCCACCCCGGTGTGCGGAGTAGCAGCTGGGAGTAGCACTCGAAGGCTTACAGGATGCTTCGGCACCCGCTCGCTCCGTGCTCGCTGTGATCCCCTTGGTCAGCGCCGAGGTGCTTGACGTTGGGGAGCCTGGCCCAGTAATCGAGCGATCCCCTCGAGGACGATGGGGCGGTCGGCGAGGCTCGGCCGCGACTGTCTGGGATCATCGACTCGTGGAGCTTGCCCCCGAGTATCCCGTCATCACGACGCGTCTTCTGCTGCGGCCACTGTCGGAAGCCGACATCGACGGTTTGGTCGCGTACCGGTCGCTTGAGGAGGTCTGCAGGTTCGTGCCGTTCGAGCCGATGAGCGCGGCGGTCGTGAAGAACAAGCTCAAAGATGACTGGTCGCGCAAGACGATCGTCGCAGAGGGCGACGCCTTAACGCTTGGCGTCGAGCTGGCGGCTTCTCGGCAACTGATCGGGGATGTGGTGCTCTTCTTTCGGAGCGCCGAGCATCGCGGCGGCGAGGTCGGCTGGGCATTTCACCCAGGGTTCTCGGGGTGCGGCTATGCCACCGAGGCAGCCCACGCTCTGCTCCACTTGGCCTTCGACGATCTCGGCCTGCACCGTGTAATCGCGCGGGTCGATGCGCGCAACGAGGCATCGCTTCGGCTGGGCGAGCGACTCGGGATGCGCCAGGAAGCGCATCTGATCAGCAACGAGTGGTTCAAGGGCGCCTGGAGCGATGAGATCGACATGGCACTGCTCGAGCACGAGTGGGTTACCCAGCACGCTGAGGGTTCTCGCCGGTGCGGTTGGCGGTTGGTGCCATCGTTGCCGGCAGCCGGTTGAACCAAGCCGTTGACCCCTGCGGTCCTTCCAGAACGAGCATCTCGATACTTGGCGAATGCCCCGCGCAACGCGCGAAAGGGGGCGCGCCGCGATGAGTTTGCGGTAGCCATCCGGTCTCTAGATGGTGATGGCCGCAAGTGTTCATGGTCGGGTCCCGCTACGCTGTGGGTGGTTGCGTGCGCTCGCTGCCGTTTCGAGTGTCAGCCAAATGTCAGAGTTGCGCGCTTCAATCGGAGGGCCGCGACTGAAGGCGGGGCGGTGCAGGGCGCGGATCGATACCGGAGGTAGATCGACTTGAGAAGGCTCGCTCGCTGGTGCTTCAGACACCGCGCGATCACAATTCTGGCGTGGGTCGTTGGGCTTGTTGCGCTGACGGCGATCCACGGGGCTGCCGGAAGTGCCTATAGCGACAACTTCCAGCTGCCGCACACGCAGAGCTTTGACGCGATCCGGCTGCTGGAGCGCAACTCTCCGCGCGCGTCCGGCGAGACCGATCAGCTCGTGATCGCGGTCGATCACGGCACGGTCACCGATCCGGCCGTCCGCGCTCGTGCGGAGGCGCTGTTCAAGAAGGTCGAGCAGGTGCCGCACGTCTCGACGGTCGGCTCACCGTTCGCCCCCGGCGCCGAGCATCAGATCTCGCCGTCGGGGCAGGTCGCGTTCGCGAATGTGACTTTCGATGAGGCCGCGAACAAGAACAAGATCACCAGCACCGCGGCGAAGCACTTCGTGTCGACGATCACGTCGGCGTCGGGTGACGGTGTCCAGTTCCAGGTCGAGGGGAACATCGCGGAGAGCGGTAATCAGGACAACTCCTCGACTGGGTTGCTGTTCGGCTTCCTCGCGGCGGCTGTGGTGTTGTTCATCGTGTTTGGCTCATTCCTGGCGATGCTCCTGCCGTTGGTCACGGCGGGCTTGTCGCTTGGAACCGGGGTCGCGGTGATCGGGCTGCTCTCGCATGTGATCACGATGGCTTCGTTCTCGAGCGAGCTGGCGCTGTTGATCGGCCTCGGCGTCGGCATCGACTACGCGCTGTTCATTGTCACCCGGTACCGGCAGGCGCTTCTGAGGGGAAAGTCTCGGGAGGAGGCGACCGTCGAGTCGCTGGACACGTCGGGGCGTGCGGTGCTGTTCGCGGGCGCGATCGTGTGCATCGCGATGCTGGGCATGTTCGCGCTCGGTGTCAGCTTCCTGTATGGGGTCGCCGTCGCGGCCGCGATCGCGGTGGCGTTCACGGTCCTGGCCGCGCTGACGCTGCTGCCGGCGCTCCTGGGAGTGGTGGGCAAACGGGTGCCGCGTCGCCGCGAACGCCGCGCGCTGCGCGAGAGCAAGTACCGCGTCAGCGATGAGTCGCGCCGGTGGGCGCGGTGGGCGGACGCGATCCAGAAGCGCCCGGCCGCATTCGCCGGCGTCGCGACGCTGATCATGGTCGTGCTCGCGATCCCGTTCTTCTCGATGCGGCTCGGCTCGGCCGACGCGGGCAGCGATCCCGCGAACTCAACCACGCGCAAGGCATACGACCTACTCGCCGAGGGCTTCGGCCCGGGCTACAACGGTCCGCTGCAGCTGGTCGCGGAGGTGAGCTCCGATCAGCAAAAGGCGGCGTTCGAGGCCGTCGTGGAGAAGGTCTCGCAAACGCCCGGCGTCGTCGGCTCGACCAAACCCACGATCCTGCCGGGCGTCGACGGCCACGCGTCGGTCGCGATCGCCGACATCTATCCGAAGGGCTCACCGCAGGCCGCCTCGACCTCCGATCTGCTGCAGAAGGTCCGTGATCAGGTCGTGCCGACCGCCTCCAAGGGCACCGGCCTGCATGTGCTGGTGGGTGGGACCACAGCGATCTTCGAGGACTTCAGCCAGATCCTGTCGAACAAGCTGCCGCTGTTCATCGGGATCGTCGTCGCGCTCAGCTTCTTATTGTTGGTGCTCGTGTTCCGCAGCCTGCTGATCCCGCTCACGGCGGCGATCATGAACGCGCTCTCGGCCGGCGCGGCGTTCGGCGTCGTGACGGCCGTGTTCCAGTTCGGCTGGGGAGCGAACCTGCTCGGGATCGACGGGACCGGACCGATCGAGGCGTTCCTGCCGGTGCTGATGTTCCCAATCCTGTTCGGCCTCTCGATGGACTATGAGGTGTTCCTGATCAGCCGCGTGTACGAGGAGTGGCACCGGCGCGGTAACAACCGCGAGGCGGTCATGCACGGCCTAGCGGCGACTGGTCGCACGATCACCGCCGCGGCCACGATCATGGTGCTCGTGTTCGGCGCGTTCGTGCTCGGCGGCATGCGCATTATCGAGCTCTTCGGGATCGGCCTCGCTACCGCCGTCCTGCTCGACGCGCTGATCGTGCGCTCGGCGCTCGTGCCCGCAGTGATGATCCTGCTCGGTGACCGCAACTGGTGGCTGCCCGCGTGGCTGGAGCGCGTCATTCCGCACATGCGGATCGAGGGTTCGGCGGGCCGCGCCGCCGCTGAGGAGCGTGCCGCGCTCGAGCCGGCGGTCCCGGAGCCCGAGCTGGCGCCCAGCTGAGCGAGTCGCGGGTCACGAGAACCGGTCCGCGTCGGCACTGAAGGTCGGGGCCAGCGTCTCTCCGTGTGGTCTGTAGATGCTTGAGGTCCCACTCGGCGGCGCTGTCGCTCTCATAGACGGATGCCAGCCCGACCTGGGCGGCGGCGGGAAAGTCGGTTCATGCTAGAGCTGGCTCTCGGGGGTCGGGACGTCATTGCGATCGTGCCGGCAGCCCACGCGGCGTGATCGTGTGGATCCGACGGAGTAGCCTCGCCGTGTGACTTCTGTGCTGCCCGCGAGGCACCTGTTGCGCGCGCGGGATCTCGTCGATCGCCGTTATACCGAGCCTATCGGAGTCGAGGAGATGGCGGCCGCTGCGGGCCTGTCGCGGGCTCACTTCAGCCGCGAGTTCAGCCGCACGTTCGGCGAGTCGCCAAAGGGCTACTTGATGACGCGCCGGCTTGAGCGGGCGGCGGCACTTCTGCGTAATACCGACCGGCCGGTGATCGAGATTTGCCTCGATGTCGGCCTGGTCGGCCTCGGGTCGTTCACGACGAGCTTCAAGCGGCATTTCGGCAAAACCCCGACCGAATACCGCGCGGCCTTCCCGCCGGCCGCAGCGCAGGTGATCGTCCCCGATTGTTATGTGCGCCTGTATGGTCGCCCGCAACACAGCACAAACCGAGAAGAACGCGCGGCCGCCACGGATTAGCTTGCCCTCAGCAACCGCTGAAAGGAGCAACCACATGCAGGTACGCAACGCGCAGCTTTGGGTTCACGACCAGGACGAGGCGCTCGCCTTCTACATCGGCAAGCTCGGGTGGGAGGTTCGCAGCGACGTCACGATGCCGGAGCTCGGCGGTTTCCGCTGGTTGACGGTTAGCCCGCCGAACCAGTCCGACTTCGCCGTCGTACTCATGGCGATCCCGGGCCCGCCAGTGATGGACGCCGAGACAGCCGACCAGGTCCGGTCGCTGATGGCGAAGGGTTTCGCCGGCACCGTGTTCCTGACGACCGACGACGTCGACGATGACTACGTCCGCCTCAGCGACGCCGGCGTCGAGTTCACGATGGCGCCGACCGACATGCCGTATGGCCGCGACTGCGGGCTGCGCGACCCGTCCGGCAACCAGTTGCGGCTGTCGCAGCTGGCGCCGCAGTTCGCGGTGGGGTAGCCCGCTGTACCGGGGGTGTCCGTCAGGGCACCCCCGTCATCGACGATCCTGCCGTCGACTTCGTCCGCGTGATCGCGTGCATGCCAGCGCGCTCGTTGGGCGTCGGGGCCGGCGAACTACTCGGGTCGGGCGAAGCGATCGCTGGCTCGTGTCCAGCCCGGCTACGAACGCGATCGCTGGCGAGATGCACGCCTTCTGCGCGTTCCGAGACTGTCACCGCTCGCGAGAGGATGCCCTCGCGGCAACCAAGGCAGGTGTGGGCCGACAGCGGCTGCGGTGGGTATCGGCCGGCCGCGCCTCGGGTCGAGGCGAGTAGTCGCTCCTGGGTTTGACTCCGGGGCTGGATGAACTGGCAGCGCTTAGCTCATGCGCCGACGGGTACCGATGTCGACGGGGCTTTTGGCCGGAAGGGTTGCATTTCTGCGCCGGCGGGGCCGACGACGCCCCAGCTGGACTCGGGCACTTCGTTCCAGACCCCGGCGACGTCGCCGAGGGGTTCGGAGACGATCAGTCGCGCGTCGTCTGAGAATTGTCGGAAATCCTCCCGGTCGGGGTATAGCTTGTGGAGTGTCGGAACGTCGGTGGTGTAGAACAGCGAGCGGGACTTTCGCTCGCTGGAGTACCGGAACGCCCAGATGCGCTCCCCGTCGGTGGTCGCGACGGTGCCTTGGAACGGGTGCGGAACGCCGTGGCGTTCGGCGACCGCTTCGACGAGTCCGACCGCCTGCTCGACGGCGGCTGGGGGGTTGTCTTCCAGACCGAATGTGAGGGCGAGGAAGAACAGCACTTCGGTGTCGGCCTGGCCCTTGATTTCCGGGTAGAGCGAGGGATCGACGGCCAGGATCAGATCCCGTTTGATCGTTGCGAACTCGTTGATGTAGCCGTTGTGCATGAACAGCCACTTGTCGTGGCGGAAGGGGTGGCAGTTGGTCTGCTGAACGGCACTGCCGATCGCCGCCCGGATGTGGGTGAAGAACAGCGGCGAGCTGATGTGGCCGGCCAGCTCGCGCAGGTTCTCGTCGTTCCAGGCGGGCTCGACGCTGCGGTAGACGCCGGGGGTGTCGGGCACGCCGTACCAGCCGACGCCGAACCCATCGCCGTTGGTGGGCTCGGCGCCGAGCCGCGAGTGCAGGCTCTGGTCAACTAGCGAGTTAGTCCCTCCGTAGAGCACCTCTTTCATCAGGATCGGGGAACCGGAGTATGCGAGCCAGCGGCACATGTGCCGCTCCTTTCTGTGTGGTGTCGTACTTATTCACTTGCATTGTTCTGCTGCCCCAACGAGCTCGCTGGGCGCGAGAAACCGCTCGGCGAGGCTGGCGACCAGATCGTCGAGGCTTCCGGGTCCGGCGACCAACGCGTGCTGACGATCGGCGCCGGTGGCGGCCGCCAGGCACCGCACCCCGTCCAGCGCCTGGGCACAGCCGAGCGCGACGGCGTGCGGGCGACACTCGGCCAGCAGCGCTTCGAGCGTCTCTCGCACCGGGACCAACGGCCGGGCAGCCGGATCGATCAGCCGGGCATCCATCCCGTCGCGAGCCGCCAGGAAACGGTTCTCGGCCAGAACCTCAGCGCCCGGCGCCGCCGGCGAGGCGTCTCCCTCGAGCTCGAGGCGGGCGAGAGACTGGACTAACGCGACCAACGGAGCGACCTCCCGAACGGTTGACTGAGCGTCCATCACCCGCACCTCTACGGTCCCAAGCGCCGGCTGCAGCCGCACGTCCCACCACAAAAAGCTCGGATCCGGTATCGCCCCTGGCGCGATTAGCACGTCGACCGCCCCGATGTAATTAAAGTAGTCGGCGAAAAATCGCGGCGGCCCCGCCCGAGGGAACGCCTGAAAGATCGGCGTGCGGGCTGACGCGAAGCCGGTATCGCGCCCCCGCAAGAAGGGCGAGTTGGCCGACAACGCGAGCAGAACCGGGATCGAGCGCCGCAACCCGTTGAGCACTCGAATCGCGTCCCCAGGGGCGGGCACACCCACGTGGACATGCAGCGCCATCGTCGGCTCCCGCCGGGCGAGTACGCGCAGCGAGTCATCGAGCGCTCGGTAGCGCGCGGCACCGGAAACCTCGGTCTCCTCGCGCATAGCGAACGGATGCGTGCCGGCGGCCGCGACGGTCAATCCCAGCGCGTCCAACTCCAGCGAGAGCCGGCTTCGCAGCGAAGCGAGTTCCGCAACGGCTCCGGCAACGTCATGGTGCACGCCGGTGGCGAGCTCGACCACCCTCGCGTGAGTCTCCGGGGAGGTGTGCACCGACAGCTCATCCGAAAGCCCCGCGAGCACCACGTCGCTCGACTGCGCAAGAAACCAATCAGATGGCGCGAGCAGCATCAGTTCCTCTTCGACCCCGAGCGTGTAACGCGCGCCGAGATCATCGTTCCACCGCGCCCACAACGGCTGCGCGCGATCACCATCACCGACAATCTGGTCACCATTCGAGCATCTGCTCAAGACAGCCATCTATCCAGTCTCGTGTGCGTTCACGCCACCCGCAACAAGGCGTGCACCCCACATTTGTCGAGGCCTGCACGCAGATCCTGTGAGCATCTTGTGAAACCGTCTATTCGTGAGATCGCAGTGCCGCGTCCACGAACCAGCAGCGCTCTTACGGCGGCTTTCGCGAGCCGGCGACCTGCCGCTCCGTGACAAGGGAACCAAGCCAACCGCGATGGCTCCGCGTTCACGCGCCGACACGAACGCAGATCTCGGCCCGGTAGACGACGTCCGACTCGCATCTCGTTAGGTTGGACGGTCTTTGGATGGGTCGATGAGGTACTTCGTTCCGGTGCTGCGGCGGGCACAGACGGCCAGGACTTCAGGCTGAAGGACGTCGCCTAGCCCGATGGTCTGTGCGTAGCGCGAGGCGAACGTCGTCTTGGCCTCGGCCAGGACCCGGGCGCGCATCCGCCCGATCGCCTCGCCGCCCAGGCGCGCCAGCGCGTTTGTCAGGAGGTAGCCGCTAAGGCTCCAGGCCAGGCCAAACTTGCGATCGATGACGGTGGGGGAGAAATCGAGCGAGCCATAGATATAGACCTGCTTGTGCACCGTGGTTCCGTAGGGCGTGTACGACGGGAGCGGCGGCTGCGCGCGTTCCATCGCGGTGAGGATCTCGCCCGCCAGTGAACCGCCGCCGATGGCGTCGAAGGCCAGGGTTGCTCCGGTCTGCCGGATCGCGTCGGTAAGCCGGTTGGCGAAGTCCGGCCCCGAGGAGTCCACGACATGGACCGCGCCGAGGTCGCGCAGCACCTGGGCCTGCTCGCCGCGGCGCACGATGTTCACCAGGGCGATGCCGTCCGCGGCGCAGATCCGCACGAGCATCTGCCCGAGGTTGGAGGCGGCGGCAGTGTGGACGAGGGCGCTATGGCCCTCGGCGCGCATCGTCTCGACCATCGATAGCGCGGTCAGCGGGTTGATGAACAGCGCTGCGCCCTCGGCGCTGCTCACCTCGTCGGGTAGCTCCACGAGGGCGGCTGCGTCGGCCACGCGGTAGTCAGCCCACATCGACCCGCCGAACAGCGCGACGCGACGGCCGATCAGCCCGGCCGCTTCCGGGCCCGCCGCGATCACGGTGCCGGCGCCCTCGTTACCGACCGGCAGCGGCTTGTCCAGCCGGTCGCGATATACCGCTAACGCCGCCTCGGGAACGGGCCCCACGAGATCCGCCCCGTCGGGCCGCAGCCCGCCAGGCGGGACCGCACCCAGCAGCACGCCAAGATCCGAGGGGTTGATCGGCGACGCCTCGACGGCCACGACCACCTCACTACCGCCAGGCTCGGGAACATCGCGCTCGGCCAACTCCAGCCGCAACTCGCCACTGGAGGAGATGGTCGATCGCAGACTACGGCCGCGAGTAGGAGTCGCATCGGGAGACATCAGCAGATCCCTTTCGAATCGGAGATCGCAGCCTACCGAGCAACGGGACACGTCCTCGATGCCCCGACCCACGCCGGCAGCCTCAGGCAAAGCGTCGACCCCTCACCATGGGTTGCCCGCAGGCCTGCGTGCGATCGTCGACAAAGGCGATGACCATGGGACCCCATCCCGCGTCGCAGCGGAACGCCAACGGCACGGCGACGATCACTCGTGCGCTACAGCTCGGAGGTGCGCTTTGGCACACCGTCGTGATCAGGAGCGGTTCGCCGACCTCGCTCACCAGCCGTTGCGATGCACGACCTCTTCGAAAGAGCGGCGCTTCAAGCGGGTGCCGGGCCTGAGCGGCCGGTCCGCTGGATAGCCGAGATCGATCACAAAGGCAACGAGCTTGTCCTCGGGAACATGAAGCACCGACCTCGCCGCGTCCTGATCGCCGACGGCCGAATGACCGCTGCCGATCCCCCGATCGGCAGCGGCGATCATCATCTGCATCGCCGCTTGGCCGATGTCGAAGCGATTGCGCTCGCGGGCGCGGGGCTCCTCCTCGTCCGGAATTACCATCGCGATCGCGGCAGCTGCGTTCGCGATATGCCCGCCCCCGCGCCAGACTTTGGAGAGCTCACCGAGCATCTCCCGGTCGGTGACGAGGACGAAGTCCCACGGCTGATGGTTCTGCGATGACGGCGCGATCCGGCCGGCCTCGAGCACACGGTCGAGGTCCGCGTCGGGGATCGCTTGGTCCGCGAACTCGCGGACGTTGCGCCGAGCGGTGATGGCATCCCAGGTCTCCATCTACAGCCTCCTCATTGGTGGCCAGCGATCTATGTGCGGGTTGGTACAGCTCCTGCAGCCTACGAATCTACTTCGGGATCCGTGGTGCTCTTGGCTGATGAGAAGGCGGGCCGGCTGCGTGCTGCGGGGGGCGACCGCGGTGGGTCCGGCACGGGAGACCCGTGCGTGGAGCGGGGGCGCGGGCCGTGGCGTCGTGAGAACCTTCTATCGTGGGGTAGGTGACGGCAATAAGCGTTGAGGACCTGGCAGAGATCAACCGCAGTGGGCGCCGTTGCGCGGTTTGCCGCTCCGGACGCCATTGGCGTAGGTTGGAGGTGGCCCGGGCAGACGGTGCTGAGCCGGTGGTGATGTGTGCCGCATGTCGGGCCCGCTACGGAAGCGCTCCTCCGGTGCGGGAGAGGAGTGTTCCCGCGGCCCCGGCCGAACCGGCCTCGTCGGCGGCCGAGCCGGCCTCGCCAGCACCCGAGGGCCGCGGCGAGCAGCACGAGGATCGAGTGAAGAAGGTGCTGCGTGAGCTGCCACCCGGCGAGCATTCCACCGGGAGGATCGCCAAAGCGGCCGGGCTCAATCACGCAAAGACGCTCAGGCGGCTGCGTCAGCTAGAAGCGTCGGGCGCGGTCCGCGAAGTCGGCAAGCGTTGGTCGACGGAGCCGGCCTCGAGCGATCTGGAGGGAGCGTTTGACAGGCTGCAAGCCCGGACGAGCAACATCAGAATTGTTCGGGACCGATCGCTGATCGGCTGATCGGTCAGCTCTGATCTCCAATCAAGCACGCGGCCGGATCTCAGGTTCGCCGGGATGCGAGCGCGCAAGGGGCCCGCGACCCGTGCGGTTGCCGTTTATGGTTCTGGCCGTGGGAGAGTGGGGAGCGGCGAGCTTCGAGAACGATCCGGCTAGAGACTGGTTTCTTCTGGTTGAGGAAGCGGTTGATCCCGGTGTGGTCATTGCCTCGGCGCTTGACGGTGCGTTGGGCGAGCCGGAGTGCCTCAATCTCGATGAGTCGAGTGAAGCGATCGCGGCCGCAGAGTTGTCGGCCTCCTGTGCCGGTCACGCGTCCGCTCGCTTGCCGGACAACGTGAGCTACTGGGTCGACACTCATCCTCATCAGCCGCATGACTCCGAGATCGACCAGGCGCTGCAAGCGGTGGAGCGCGTCCAAACGGAAAGCGGGCTGCGCGACTACTGGGATGCGAGCGGCGACGGGGAGAGGTGGCTCCGGGAGGTCGACGACCTCATCACACGGTTGAAGCGGTCTGGCGGCGGGGACCCGGCGACGCTCTCGCCATAGGCAGCGCGCCAGCGGACCGCCCCGGGCCAGGAGTAGAGTCGCTAGCAGCCTCCACCGCCTGAGTGCCCGCTCTTGCATTCTTCCAGTGGCCCAGACTTCCATACGGAGCGACGAGGAGTGCACGCATGCCGAAGCAGAATCAGAAGCCCGACCGAGCGCGTGACGAACCGGGACCGGGGAAATCGACCTCGGAAGCGGCCTTCAACGATGTCCGCAGACAGATCGCCCAACGTAACGAGCAGGCATCTCAAGAGGCCCGCAAGCGTCGAGCCGCACGCGAGCAGCAGCTGCTGCTCCAGCGTCGCCAACGCGACTTCTAGAGCACGTATGTTGGCGGTCTGACCGGCTCGATTGATCTAACGGTCCAAACTTAACAGCGGCGGGACAGGCGGTGATTGCCACCTGACCCGGCGAGGCTTCAAAGCACAATGCCCCGGTCGCCATCGTGGTCCGAACCGGTGTAGGCGCCGGTTGAAAGCTAGGCCACCTGCGCCGGTCGAAGACTAGGCCACTGGGTTTCGGCGCGTGAACGCCGCGCTCTCGGAGGGCGACGCTCGGCTCGTCCCGCCCTACGTCCGCGGGCATCTCGCCCTGGGAAACGGTCCGCCGGACCGGGGCTCTCGCATCCTTGCGGCCAATCGGCACGTAGAACGACGAGCCGACCGGCAAGGTTGAGCGCAGGACCAGCCGCGGATCGAGCTGCTCCCAGGACGGACGTGATAGCCGGCGGCATGGGCTCCCGACCATTTGATGAGCAGCTCGTCCTCGTGTACACGTCGAAGCGGCTGGTTGACCTCAGCGACGCATTCGTCCAGGCTCACACCGGTCGACTGCGAGACGCCGACGGCTGACGGCAACATTGTCGGGTGCAGGAGCGAAGGCGTGGCGGCGATGGGTTCCGCACCTGGGAGTTCCCGACTCGCGCCCGGGTGGCCGCCGCGGAAGATTCCCGGGGCTGGCAGACCGCCCCGGTCCGAAGCTGTGGCTCTGCCCGCGGGGAGCTCAACCGGCCCGTCGCCATGCCTCATCTAGATCGACGGGATGACGGGCAACCCACGGCCGTTCCCAACCTCCAAGACGGAGCAACGCGGCGAGGATCTCGCCGGTGTACCCCCACACGACTGCGCCATCGAGAACAAACGCAGGGCCGTGCCAGCCGAAGCGCGTGCTGAGCATGACGCGGTTGTCGGGGTCGGCCAACGCCGTGAACGGCACGCGCATGACAAGGCTGGTCTCGCCGGGGTCGATCGCGCTGACCGGCGATGGCGTGCGCCAGTGGGCGAGCACGCCGGTTACATCGAATCGCGACGGTGGGATGTGCAGGCGCGGCAGCAGGATCAGCGGCTCGACGGCTGCCGGGTCCACTCCGGTCTCCTCGGCAGCCTCGCGGATCGCGGTCGCGGGCGGCCCGGCGTCGCCGGCCTCACGCCCGCCGCCCGGAAAGGCGACCTCGCCGGCGTGATCACGGAGCTGGGCCGCCCTCTGCGCCAGCAGGACGTCCGGCCCGTCGGCACGGTCGGTCGCGATCAGTATCAGGACCGCGGCCTGCCGCTCGGCGACCGTGTGAGGTACGGGATCGTTGCGGCTCAGTTCTTCCGGACGAGCCGCAGCAACCCCATGGACAAGCACCGCGAGCGGCGCCGGCACGGTCGCTGGCCGGAGGTCTGTCGGCGCCAGCCATCGAGCCACGTCATCGGTCAGCGAACGGTCCACATGCGGAAGTCTGACTCGCTTCTTGTGGCAAACACAGTCATCGGCTCCGGCGGCGCCGGCACCTCCGTGTCGCGCCTTTGCATTAGCGAGACGGCCGCCGACCGCGGAGGCAAAAGCGATCGGGTCGACCCGTGTGATTCGTCGGCGTTGACAGCGATCAGGCCGCATCGGCGGCGCGGCGCACTTAGCGGCCAGGCTCAGTCTCCTCAACCCCACCAAATGGCTGAGGATCCTGGATGCAACCAGCCACGACGACGGCCGGGTCGTGCGGCAGGGTGCTCGCGACCACCACACGGGAGGGCACTGCCCGTTCTCGATCGATGCAACACTGACGGCATGGCGACCTACATCTACTTTGCCGGCGCGGGCGTGCACGTAACGGTCGGCGAAGACCCGAGTGACGTTGCCGACGCTTTCACGTCCGCCGGCGGCCTCCCGGTTCGACTAACGGGCCAAGACCAGCGCGGGGAGGTGTACATCAATCCCGCAACGGTGGCATTTTGGTCGGCCTCGGAATCGAGTCCTGACCCAGTGGCTCCTCAGGAGTCGTCGCCGCCGACAAGCGAGCGACAGGCTGCCACCGACATATGGGGGAAGCCCCTCCGCAAGAAGCGGGGCCGCTGAACCTGATTCGATCCATCGCCAGCACGCGCCTCGGCGAGGCTCGGCCGGACGGCGCGGCGCGGTGGCGATGACGTCGGTTGCCACCCCAACCGGCCGGCGCATGTCACGATCGAGGCGCAGCCATCGCGATGACGCGCCACCCGCCGGCGCGAGAAGCAAGCAATAGTGAGTGCTTTGCGATCTTGGGCTGGACCCTGCGACGGTCTGTACACGCACATCCCACTCGTGCCGTCCGCCCCTCGCGACGCGGTCATCGGACCGCCTCGCTGGGCGGGCCTACCGAACACCTCCGGCAAGGGCCCGGTGGCACAACGAGCTTGAGCAACCTCCGCGCCGGTCATCTTGTTCGGCCTCCGATCACTCGAGCGTGTGTCGTGGGCTTACGATGAGCCTGGGGCGAGTCCGTGCCGGTAAGCGTAGGCGACGGCTTGGGCGCGGTCGCGCGCGCCGGTCTTGCCGTACAGGTGGTTGATGTGGCTCTTGACGGTGGTTTCGGTGACGGTCAGCCGTTCGGCGATCTCGGCGTTTGAGAGTCCTTCGGCGATCAGGGTGAGCACGGTCGCTTCCCGCGGGGTGAGCCCGTCGGGGAGTTGGGCTTGGTCGGGTGGGTTCCATTGCAGCGGTGCGGTGCGGGCGATCGCTTTGACGAGGTGGTGTTGGACGGCGGGGTCGATCGCGGACTCGCCGCGCTTGGCGGCTCGCAGCGCGGCGGCGATCTGCGGGCTGGTCGCGTCTTTCGTGAGGAATCCACAGGCGCCCGCGCGGAGCGCTTGGATGACACTGTGGTCGTCGGCGTAGGTGGTCAGCACGACCACCTTTGTGTTGGTACCGGTTTCGGAGATCCGCCGTGTCGCTTCGACTCCGTCGCAGTGCGGCATTCGGAGGTCCATCAGGACGACATCGGGGTTGAGCTGCTCGACTAGCTGGATCGCTTCCGTGCCGTTGGAGGCAGTGCCCACGATTTTGACCTCTTGCATGAGCCCGAGCACCATCGTCAGCCCTTCGCGGACGACGCGTTGGTCGTCGGCGATTATCACGGTGATCGGTTCGGTGTTCATGCGGGTATCCAGAGTTCGACTCGGAATCCATCGTCGGTCCGGCCAGCGTCGAGGTAGCCGCCGATCAGCTCCGCGCGCTCGCGCATCCCGGTGAGTCCGTACCCTCCATCGGCTCCGACGATCGGCGGGGCCGGCGACGGGGGCGCGGCGGCGTGGTCGGAGACGGTCAGGCGAGTGCCGTTTGTCTCATAGCTGAGGCACAGCTCGACCCGTTCCGGGAGCGCGTGCTTTCGCACGTTTGTCAGCGCTTCCTGGGCGACGCGGTAGAAGGTCAGCGAGGTCTCGGAGTCGAGTGGTCGTCGGGTCCCCGTGATCTTCAATGCCGCGCGAATGTCGGAGTCGCGTTCGAAGTCACCGACGAGCTGCTCGAGGCGGTTGGGGCCTGGCAGGTCCTCGTCGCGCAGCGCGGCGATCGCGCGGCGTGCTTCCTCGAGACCGGCGCGCGCGAGGTGGTGTGCCCGGTCCAGGGCGGGCGGCAGCTGTCCCTTTGCGTCCGGCTGGGCGGCGAGCATGCGGGCGCCTTCGAGTTGCAGCATCAGCCCCGAGAGTGAGTGCGCGAGGACGTCGTGCATATCACGCGCCAAGCGGCCGCGTTCCCGGAGCATCGCCGCCTCGGCCTCGGCGTCGCGGCTAGCTTGAAGTTCCAGCAGCAGTCGCCGTGTCTGCAGGTGCGCTTCGGCGGCGCTGCGCGCGAACCTGGCGACTAGGTAGAACGCGACGATCCCGAGCACGCTCGTAGCGATGATGCCGAACACGCTGCCGGCGATCGTCCGGCCCGAGCGATACCCATGCAGCGCCGCCGGTATCAACGCGACGACAGCCAGCGCCAGAATGGCGAGCGACTCGCGGTCAGCGAGCCGCATCCCGGCGACCGCGACGGCCAGAAACAGGCCGGCGACCCCCGCCCCGTTCGGCTGGAGCCACACGAGGGCCGCCGAGCCGACGATCATCGCAGCGAGCGCAGCCGCCGTGGCGCGGGCGTCCACGCGACGCGTGAGCACGGCTGTGCACGCGATGAGGAGGACCAGCGAGAGCGTTACGGCGAGGCCCTTGCCGGCGAGCGCTGGCGCTGGGTGCTGGGCGAACGCGATCGCGATGATTACGGCGATCACGGCCGGCGCGATGCGACGCGCGTTGCCAAGGTTCTCCGACATCGTCCGCTCGAGTGGGTCGGGCCCGGTGGCGAGCACCTGGGGCATGGGCAAAATGTAGGCGCCTCGCGACGGGCTGTCATCAGCCCAGGGTTGGATAACGCGCGTAGGGCTGTTCTCCGCCCCCGGGGCGGAGACCGAGCATGCCCAGACATGAGGCTTGCCGCACACAAAAGATCGGTCATGGCGCCGATGACGACACGCGGTCGCGAACGTAGCTTGCCGGGCCATGATCAGAGCACCCAACCACACACCCACAGATGCAGCCGTTCCGCCCGGTGCGAACGAAAGGCGACATCGACAGGATCGGCTTGCGGCCACCGCACGCGGGCTGAGGCGCACGTACGGCGCGTTCGAAGCGGTCCGCGGAGTCGACCTCGAGGTCCGCCGGGGTGAGATCTTCGCGTTGTTGGGTCCAAACGGGGCCGGCAAGACGACCACGTTGGAGATCCTCGAGGGGTTCCGGGTCCGCTCGGGCGGTGACGTCGATGTACTTGGCGTGGACCCGGCACAGGGGGATCGCACCTGGAGGGAGCGAATCGGGATCGTGCTGCAAGACAGTCAGCCCGAACCGGAGCTGACCGCCCGCGAGTGCCTGTCGCTCTACGCCGGCTACTACAGCTCTCCTGCCGCCGTCGATGACACGCTCGCCCTGGTCGGGCTCGCGGAACTTGGCCACCGACGGTGCGACCAGTTGTCCGGTGGGCAGCGCCGCCGGCTCGATGTGGCGCTGGCGCTGGTCGGGGATCCCGAGTTGTTGTTCCTCGATGAGCCGACGACCGGCTTTGACCCCGCGGCGCGCCGCGCGATGTGGGAGCTGGTGCAGAGCCTGCGAGCGAACGGCACCACGATCGTGCGCACCACCCACTACATGGAGGAGGCCGAGCGTCTCGCTGACCGGATCGCAGTGATCGCCAACGGCGAGATCGTCGCCGAGGGCACACCCGGCTCGCTCGGTCGGCGATCGCTGATGGACGCGCTGATCACCTTCACTCTGCCCGCCGGCGTCGAACTAAGCCAACTCCCGGTCGCGCTCGGCGCGCCCAGCATCGATCAGCGCGGTCGGGTCACCGTTAGCTGCGAAGACCCCGTGCCCGCGATGCTCGCGCTCACCCAGTGGGCGCTCCGGCACCAGTACCCACTGCCGAACCTCGAGCTGCGCCGCCCGACCCTCGAAGACGTCTACCTACAACTGACCGCCCGCGCCGACCACTAGGAGCCGCAACGATGATCCGTCTCGTCCTTCATCAGACGCGCTATGACCTGCTGACGGTCGCGCGCAACCGTCAGGCTCGGTTCTTCACCGTGATCTTGCCGGTGATGTTCCTGGTGATCTTCGTCAGCGTGTTCGGCAACCAGCTCGTCGGCCCCGAGCACATCAAGGCCTCCACCTACTACGTGCCGGGGATCGCCGCGCTCGCCGTCCTAAGCGCCTCGTTCTCGAACCTCGTGATCGCGATCACCACTCAACGCGAGCTCGGGGTGCTCAGGCGCCGCCGGGCGACGCCCGCCCCTGCGTCCGTGATCATTGCCGGACGCGCGCTCACCGCGTTGGTGGTCGCGGTCGCAGTCACCGCGGTCGTGATCGCAATCGGCAGCCTCGCCTACGGTGTGCACGCCGCCCCTGGCGCGCTCGGGACGCTAGCGTTGAGCGTTGTCGTCGGGTCGCTCACCTTCGCGTGCCTCGGCTTCGCCGTATCCAGCGCGATCGGGTCCGCGGACGCCGCCCAGCCCGCGGTGCTGGCTCTAACGCTGCCGCTGTCGTTCATCTCCGGCGTCTACATCCCGTGGACCCAACTCCCGAGCGCCCTCCAGCGCGTAGCGCAAGCGTTCCCGCTCCAGCACCTCGTGGCGGCACTGAGTCGCGGATTCCTCCCGGGCACGCACGGTGTCGCCTGGGGCGACCTGGCGATCCTCGCCGCCTGGGGCGCAGCTGGGCTGATCGTCGCCCTCGCGCGGTTCCGCTGGACCCCAGCTGCAATCAAAGCCTGACAGACCACCAACCAACCCACGAACGAGACCAGCCTGCCTACGAAGCGCGTACCCCTTCCGCCCTCGGGGAATGGCCAGGCGCGCCGGGCGAGCCTGGCCGGGACAGAGGCTAGCCGGTACGAAGCCAGCGCCTGCTTGGCAAGCCGGCCGCGGGTGAAAGAACGGCTGCCGCCGAGGACAGCGTCACGGTCGGAACTCATCTCGCGTCACGTACACCACCAAACATGAAAGAGACACATCATGGCGATGATCGAAAACGAGACCCATACCCGTCAGGGAAGCTGTCCCACACACGGGAAGGTGCTGGCCGCAAGGGAAGTTCCGAAGATCAAGTTCCCGTTCGTGGTTACCGGCGTAGCCCGCGGCTTTGCCGCTTTGAGGCCGTATCGCTGCCCCGAGTGCGGAGCGAAGGTGACATGAGGCGCGAGGCGATATCCACGGCATGGGCGGCGCCGGCACCGCCCATGGCGCCCGTAAAAGATATGAGCCGCACGAAACCTGCCCCCCGCGAAACGCACGACGCGGCGTTACCCCAAGTGAGCCGTCGTCCGACAGCAGAGCTCTGGGAGGCAGCCGAGCGCGCCGCGCCGAATCCCCGCCGGCCACGACGCATCGGGTAAGTCCGCCGTGCTATCGGATGCGCCGACGCCCGAGACGCTCGACGTCGGCGTCGTGCTCGAGGGCGAGACCTGACGGGGCCGCTCGATTTCCTCCACCACGTCCCCAGTAGACCCGTCGCCTAGCCGGACTCCTCCGCATCTACGTCGTGGACAACGATCACGGGACATGGGGCGTGCTTCACGACACCTTTGGACGTGCTTCCCTCGAACCTCGCCCGGAGGCCACTCAGGCCGCGAGAACCGACGACGATCGCTGCTGCCTTGTGTTCACGGGCCACCTCAACGATCGTCCGGGTGACGTCGTGAACGTCGGCGACCGCGAGCGGTTCGGCATCTAACCCCAGAGATCTCGCCAGCTCGGCTCCCTCGTTTGCCACGCGTTCGGCGTGGCCGCGTAACGCTTCGTCAAACGCGAGCACGGTCGCCGGGTCCGCGGCAGGAGTCATTGCGACGTCGGGCGGCGGGGCCACGGCCGCGTGGGCGAGCGCCGCCTCCCACACCGCAAGCACGAGTGTCACGCGCGGCTTCAACAGCGCGGCCGCCGCGGCAACCGCCTGACGCGCCGCAGCCGATCCGTCGAAGGCGATCAGGGTTGGACCATCGTCAGGGTTCATTCGGCCAGGATATTCCAGCTACAGGTTCCGCACTCGGTTACGACCCGTTCCTCATCGACGACTCGCACTTGCTGACGGCCACGGGCGACGGCGCGGCCCCCCCGAGCCCGATCGACGGCCCATCCTCCGACGACATCTTAGTGAACGGCGACGCGTCCATCACATGGACCACGGAGTCGCTGGGGGCCGGAGGGGCGCCGTGTCGCTGCAGCACACGACGGTGTCCAAGCGCCTGACGCTGGACGGCGCCACTCCGGGGGAGGACCACCACGGAACACTCCGGGATCTGGCCCGCAGGCTGGTCAGGGCCAGGGGCTGGCACGGCTTGACGGCGGGCGATGCAGGCAGCGTTGATCGAGATTTCTTCGAATTGCGCGAACCGCGCCGGCCCGTCAGCCGTATAGAGCGTCAACTAATCACTGGGGGGCCGGGATCTGACGGCAACGAGGCCGCGATTCCCTGGACCCGTAGGCGTCAACCCACGGAGCCACGCAATGCGTCACATCGAGAAGTCCTCTGTCGCCGTTGCCCTCTGGCCGGTCGCGCTGTTCGGCGAGGCCGGCAGAAGGGTCGCTCTACGGTGTCGCCACCCCGAAATATCAGCTGGGCGACGCGGCGAACTGGAAGGCCGCAGCGCAAGCACACGGGGTCACCGTCAATCAAACCCCGACCGTGGGATCGGTGACGCAGTGGTACGCGAACGACCACGACATCGGGAACGACGGGCACGTGGCGGTCGTCGAGCAGGTCGGGCCGAACGACAGCTACATCGTCGTGTCCCAAGATAATTGGACCAGCGACACGAACGATTACGGCTGGGCGGTGATCTTGGCCAACACACCGGACCAAGGGGAGCCGTGGCCGGGTGACTTTATTCACTTCCCACAACCAGACTTCCGACCACGCTCTCCTACACTCAGCCGGCCCGTCTGATCCAGTCCACCGGCAACCTCTACTGGACGGCGAACCAGACCCAGAACGGCGTGTCGCAGGCGGACCTCTTCCGCGCCTCCAAGGAAAACGAGCCCGGCCAGGAGTCAATCCTGTATCAGCGGTCTCAATCAGCGAATTCTCCGGTCGGCTTCGGAGCGATCACCTACGGAGGGCTGGCGGATCGCCGGCATCACGTTTACTCTCGAATGGGCGAGCGGCAACGAGCACATCCTGACCCTTGCGACGGCCGCTTGACCGTTTGCGGCGGGCGCTGACACGACCGCATCAGCGCACGAGGTTCGGGTCGGGGCCCCACGCGCCCGTGCGGCGCCACCTCACGCGGAATCGGCAGCCCGTGATGCAGTCGTCTGGTTCTTTTTGGGTCGTCGCTTCTTGAACGCGTTCTGGTAGGCGTCGAGAAGGAACGGCAGCATGTCCGCGTCGGGCATCGGCGTGCCCGCCGCTCCTCGCCGGAGCATTTCGCTGCAGAGCTGGATGTACGCCTCTCCGAGCGCGGCAGTCAGCGCTGCTGCGACCGACGCGTTGATCACGGACACCCCCGGAATCACCTTCAAGAGGTTGGCGGCGATTTGTCTGCCGACGACTGTGACACCACCCTGGCCGACGAGACCGCGGATCAGGTTGACGGCGCGGTCGCTGCCCATGTCCATGCCAAAGATGGCGTTGATGCTCGCGAGCATCCCAAGCTGCACCGGCATGAGCACGGCGGCGTCGGGCACCGGAATCGGTACGGCGCCGATGCCGGCTGCCGCCACGCTTGATGCGCCGACAACGGCTCGCGCCTGGTTCGCTTTCAGGCGGATGACTACCCCTTGGGCGTTTGTAAACGCCCGCCTCACCGCCTCGGGGAGGATGTCGTTTGTCCGTTCCGCGAGTTCCTCCAGGCCTCGCTGCGGGATTGTGTGTCCGGCCACCCTGCGCTCGCGGGCGAGCGTCCGCACCGGGCTGCCCTCGATGGGCAGCTTCTCGGCCACGATCGCCTCCTCCAGCGCGTCGGCTCGTTGGTCGTCGATGCACTGCGTGAGGACCAGAATCACCGGCACCTCGGCGGCCAGGGCGCGGACGATCTCGGCGTCGTAGTCCTGCACCCGCGTCTGCCCGGCGTCGATGCAGTACCAGGCAACATGGACGACGATGTCGGGGCCGCCTTTTCGGGAATCCGCGATCGTCTTCGTGTAATCGCGGATCACGTCCTTCTTCGCGTGCCCGAGCTCGATCCCGGGGGTGTCGTAGATCGTCACTGGCACACCGGCGACGTCGTAACGCTGCACGTTCTTGGTCACTGGCTTGCCGGTGCCCTCCTCGGCCAGCGGAACCCGGAACACGGCATTGATGAGCGTGCTCTTCCCGACGCCGGTCTGTCCGCTAATGAGGATGTTCGCGTGCCCCAGTCGTTGGTTCGCCCTCTCCTGCTCGGCGCTGAAGTACGCCGCCGGATCGGCCGCGACTTCGTCGACACTTGGACTTCGTGGCTCGGCTGCGCCGGTCTCGTTCGCGTTATCGCCGGACCGGCGCGCGCGCCCCGAGGCATCCTGAAGGCCGCGGGTCACGGCGTCCGTGATGTCTCTGGCGCCTCGCTCAGCGACCCGCCGGGCCCGGCTCACAGCCCTTTGAACCCGCTCTCGGCCGTTATCGTGATCAGGCAACGCTTGCACTCATGTTGAACTGGCTCATCGTCGCACACCGGCAGCGGGGCGCCGTGTCGTGTGCGCGGGCTCCTTTGCGGACGCGGACTCGGACTTGACTTCAAGCGCTTGAGGTGTGGTTTGCTGGACGCATGACAGTTCTAACCATCCAAGATGTGTCCCGGCGCAGCGGGCTGAGCGAGCCGACGTTGCGCTATTACGAAGAGGTCGGCCTCATCGGCCCGATCGCCCGCGACGAAAGCAGCGGGCACCGCCGGTACCGCGAGGAGGACCTCGATACCTTGCAGGCGCTGGCGTGTCTTCGGGCGATGGGCGTGGGCATCGAGGACATGCGCACCTATCAGGCAAACCGAGCACGCGGACGTGAGGCGGCGGGTGAGCAGCGTGATCTGCTGTTGCGCCACGCCGAGCGGATCGAAGTGCAGATCGCGACGCTGCGCATCCACCTTGATTACCTCCGCGTGAAGGCGGCTCTGTGGGACGCCCGGGAGCGCGGCGATAGCGGCGCGGAGGTCGAGGCGAACCTGCGCGTGCGAGACATGATCCCTCGCCTGGAGGAGGCGATGGCGCGATGAGCCCGGTGCTTGTGACCGGCGGGTCGGGCTATCTGGGCACGCGGCTGATCGCCGTGCTGCCCCGTGACGGACGGCCGGTCCGCACGACGGTTCGCTCCCTGACGAGCGAGGACGACGTCCGTACCGCGGTGCGCCGTGGTGGTGCCGACGACACTGGCCTGGAGGTCGTCGCCGCCGAGCTCACCAGCGACGAGGGCTGGGCGGCCGCAGCAGCGGGCTGTGAGGAGGTTCACCACACCGCCTCGCCGATGATCCAGACCGACGATCCCGATGAAGTGGTCGTTCCTGCCCGTGAGGGAACGTTGCAGGCCCTCACCGCTGCTCGCGACGCGGGTGCCAGGCGGGTCGTGTTGACTTCGTCCTTCGCCGCGGTCGGCTACACCCCGAAGCCGGGTGCCGAGTACACCGAGGCCGACTGGACGGACCCCGACACCCCGGGGCTGCCGGCCTATCCACTGTCCAAGACGATTGCCGAGCGGACCGCGTGGGATTTCGTGCAACGCGAGGGTGGAGACACCGAGTCGGTCGTCGTCAACCCGACGTTCATCCTCGGCCCGACGCTGACGACGCGCGCGCGTTCCTCGGTCCAGATTGTTAAGGCGATGCTCGACGGGACAATGCCCGTCGTGCGACGCCAGCGCTTCGGCGTCGCGGACGTGCGCGGCGTTGCCGATTTGCACATCCGTGCGATGGCCGCGCCCAACGCGGCCGGCAAACGGTACCTCGCGCTTGCCGATGGACCGACCATCAGCTTCCTGCAGGTCGCCCAGATCCTGCGCCTGCGGCTCGGCCCGCTCGCCGAGCGAGTACCGACCGAGGAAGCGCCCGGACCGGAGCCACCCCGACTGGTCATCCACAACGACCGCGCCAAGCAGGAGCTGGGCTGGCGCCCCCGGTCCGCCGAGACAACAATCGTTGACACCGCCGAGAGCCTGCGCGACCTCGGCCTCCTCGAGAAACGATGATGACTCTCGGCCATCAGGCTATGGAGCGGAGCGCGCGTTAAGACTGGCGGGGCGTGTGCCGATAGAGACGCGAGCGCGCCGCGCACTCTTTAGGTATGGCTATGGCAACTGCTCCAAAGGACTCCGCGGACGGCGGCCAGGCAGACGCGGCGCGGCGCGCGATCGCCCGAGCGTGGCGCACCTACTACGAGGATCCTGGCCGGGCGCTGGATGTAGCGGTCCGCGGCTACGAATCGGGCCGCTCGCTCGATGATGCGGGTCTGTGCGCCCGAGCGCGGGCTCTCCAGGGTGCCGTCGGTTTGCATCGCGGTGATCTACAGGGAGCGCTCGAGCTCGCGGTCGAGGCGCAGCGCTACCTGGGACAGGCCCACGACTCGTCCGCGCGCTGCGAGGTTGCCGCGCTGAAAGCTCAGGTGAGCTTCTTCTCCGGTTCGTACGCGGACGCTCTGCGCGACGCGGAGCTGGCCGTCAGGGTCGCCGATGAGTCGGCGGACCGGAACCTGCGGATCTTCGCCCGGCGGTCTGCTTGTCTGGTGTTCGGCAACGTCGGTGTCCCGGACTGGGACCAGCGGCTAGTAGAGCTGCTGCGGCTCTCGGTCGACGCCGGCGACGCGTGGGAGGAGGCGATCTCGCGCAACGATCTCGCGTGCTATATGCAGGAGACCGGGGACCTGAAGGGTGCCGAGGGCGAGATCGATCGCGCGCTTGCCGTGGCGCACAGCGTTCCTGGGCGAAACAACTTCGCCCTGGGTGTCCTGCATTCGACCCGCGCCGACATCCGACTGCTCGGCGCTCGCCCAGAGGAGGCGCTGCGGGACGCCGAGGCAGCGATCGCTCGCCTGCTGGAGGGCGGCGACCCCAACCCGTACGTGCTCGGGATGACCGTCCGGGCGCAAGTGCAGGCCCGCATGGCGCTTGGCCAGCTCGATGGCGCTCGCGAGTCCGGCGAGGGCGCACTCGAGTGGCTGGGCGATCGCGTGCCCCAGATGCGCAGCCTGATCTTGACCACGCTGGCCGCCGCGCTGCGAGACGCCGGGCGAACCGAGGAAGCGTACGAGGCGCTGGAGCGGGCGTGCGAGCTCGAACGCCAAGCGTTCCGGGAGCTCTCGCAGGTCCAGCTCAGCCTCGAGCGAGCGACGCTCGAGGCGCGCGAGGCGCGCCGCCACAGCGATCTCCTAACGGTCAAGAATCGTCAGCTCGCCGAGGCTCACGACGAGTTGGAGCGCCGCGCCAACGAGCTCGAAGCCCTGCACGCACAATTACGCGAGCAGGCCGAGCGGGATCCGCTGACCGGCGTGCACAATCGCCGTTACCTGGCGCGCGAGCTCGAGCGGCTCACCGATGAGCGGGTATCCGGTCGGATCAGCCTCGCGGTACTCGACGTCGATCACTTCAAGGCGATCAACGACCGCTTCGGTCACGCCGCCGGTGACGAGGTCTTGATCCGGATCGCGGGCCTGCTCTGTGATCATCTGCGGGAGTCGGACAGCATCATCCGCAGCGGCGGCGAGGAGTTCATCATCCTTATGCCCCGCACCGACGCGAACGCGGCGAAAGCTTGCTGCGAGCGCGTCCGCCGGGCCATCAACACCGAGGTCTGGTCGAGCGTCGCGGACGGCCTGAGCGTGACCACGAGCCTGGGCATGGCCACGACCGACGAACCGACCAACCTCGAAGCCGTCATTAGGCTCGCTGACCAGCGCCTCTACGAAGCCAAGCGCAACGGTCGAGACCGAGTCGTGTACGGGCCCTCGGCCGCGCTCGGCGCCGACCGCGACCGCGTCGGCCCGTAACGGGTCGACGTTGAAGGCTCCCACGGCGAAGTGTTCCTCGCGGGAGCGGCGCATCAGGTTGCGGGCCCCATCGACGACGCCGGCGCTCATTTTCTGCTCCTTCTCCGCTTTCAGTTGCTCCAAGCCAGAGTCCCTGGATTGTGTCGTGCTCTCAGCTTTGGTTGCCTGCGCGTAGCCAGGCGATGTAGTCGGCGGCGGCGCGCTCGACATCCCAGGCGGGCTCGTAGCCGGTGTCCTGGCGCAGGCGGGTGATGTCGAGCCAGGCCTGGCGGGCCTCGCCGCCGGTCGGCAAATCGACCTGCGCGTCGGGCACATGTGGGAGCCGATGAAACCCAGCCCTCCGGTGATCAAGATCACGGTTCCTCGCTTTCGTTCGTAGAGCTGATCGTCAGTAGAGCTGATGATCAGCATAGCGATACGCTGAAGGCATGTCCACCGACACCGGACCTGGGCCGCTGCTGAGCCCGCGCCTCGGGTACCTCTTCAAGCACGTACAGATACGAATGCACGAGCTCAACGAGGAGGCGCTGGCACCGTTCGGCATCGACGGCCGCGAGCTCGGCATCCTGCTCGTCATCGCGGGTCACGAGCCCGGCTCCCAGCAGCAGGCGGCGCAGCGGCTCGGCATCGACCGAACCTCGATGGTCGCGCGACTCGACGCACTCGAGGACAAGGGCCTTGTGTCTCGTCATCCTCACGCGCAGGACCGCCGCCGCAACGTCGTCGAGCTCACCGATGCAGGCCGGGACACTCTCCGGCTCGCCACCAAGGCAAGCGAGCGCGCCGAAGCGACGCTACTCGCGCCGATCAGCGACCAGGACGGCGAACGACTGCGGGATGCGCTGCAGGCCATCCTGGCCCGCCCTGCCGATGCCGGCCTCGACAGCTAGGGTACCCCGCCCCACCCACCCGCTGTCCATCTGAGGAGACTGCATGTCCCGCTTTGCGAAGGTCAACCTGCTCGAGGTCGAGGATTCCGTCGCCGGACGGGTGGACGGGCTCGAGGGCCGCTTCGGCCGTAAGCACCTGGACTCCCGCGACCTCGGCGTAAGTCTCTTTCGGTACGCCCCGAACCTGCGGAGTCCGATGGCCCACAGCCACAAGGAGCAGGAGGAGGCCTATGTCGTCGTCGCCGGCTCCGGCCGGATCCTGCTCGACGACGAGACCCAGGAGCTCCGGACCTGGGATGTCGTCCGCGTCGCGCCCGAGGTCGTCCGAGCGTTCGAGGCCGGCCCGGACGGGCTCGACGTCATCGCCGTCGGCGGCCCCAAGCCCGAGGAGGGCGACGGCGTCCGCGCCACCCCGACCTGGCCCGACGCGGGGTAGTCAGGCCGGCGGCTGCGTCACTGGCCCTGCGTGCGTGCGTACCGCACGAGGCTACGCAGAAGCCAGAGGTCGAGGGCAAGGAACGGAAGGAAGACGAGTCCCCACCAGTAGCCCTTCACACACAGGAACACGGTGACGAAGAGGATCCACGGTGCCAGAAGGGCGCGCACCGCGATCGTCTGTTTGTAGTGCTTACGCGCCCAGTGGCCGCCCGGGCCGACCCGTTCGTCCTCTGCCGTCATTCCGGAGAACGATCCTACGCCACCGGCTCGGGAACCGATCTCGAGTCGCGCATGCCGCGGCTCGCGCGTGTCGCGGACAGCAACGCCGCGATGACCATCAGCCCCATCGAGGCGTAGAAGGCGGCGTGCAGACCGGAGGTGAAGGCGACAGCCAGTCCGCCGTGCAAACTGGTCGAGCCCACGAAGATCGCGAACGCGAGCGTACGGCTGATCGAGCGTGATGCGATCAGGATCGCGAGCGAGAACGAGAACACCATCCCCACGTTCGAGAACGTGCGGAGCATCCCGGAGGAGATGCCGAACAGCTGCGGCGGCGAGGCCTTCATCACCGCCGAGCTGTTGCCGGGGAAGAAGAAGCCCGCGCCGACGCCGTTGGCGATCGAGGCGAGGACGACCAGCCACAGCCCGGTGTGCAGCGAAAGCTGCGCGTAGGCGAACAGCGCCACGACCTGGATTCCGAGTCCTAGTGTGGCCGGCAAGACCGGCGCGACCCGGTCGGCAAGCTGCCCCGCGTACGGCCCGATGCACCCACCGATCACGTAGCCCGGGACGAGCAGCAGCGAGGCGTGGATCGGCGACAGTCCCCGCGGCCCCTGGAGATACATGATCACGAGGAACAGGACGGCGTAGTTGGCCAGCGCCTGGAACATCGCCGCGAGCAGCGACGGGGTCATCATCGGCACCCGGAACAGGGAAAGGTCGAGCATCGGATCGGTGACGGTCCGCTCGATCGAGACGAACACGAACAGCAGCACCACGCCGCCGACCAGGTAGGCGATCAGGGTCGCGTCCAGCGGCGCCGTCGCGAGCCTCGTGATCCCCCACAGCAGCCCAAACAGCCCCAGTCCGAGCGTGATCATCCCGGCCCAGTCCAGGCGCCGGCGCCGGCGGCCTGCGGTGTCGTGCAGGACCCGCACCGCCAGCGCCACCGCGCCCAGGCCGATCGGCACATTGATCCAGAAGATCCACCGCCACGAGATATAGGTGACGATCACCCCGCCGAGCACGATCCCCAGCACGGCCCCGAGGCTCCAGCCAACCCCGGTGTAGCCGTACGCCCGGCCGCGCTGCTCGGGCGGGAACAGGTCGGCGATCACCGCGCCGCTGTTCGCGGTCACGAACGCGCCGCCGATCCCCTGCACCACCCGGAAGGCGATCATCGACGCCTCGTTCCAGCTGAGGGCGCACGCGGCCGAGCCGACGACGAACACTACGAACCCCGCCTCGTACATGCGCACCCGCCCGTACATATCGCCCAAGCGCCCGACCTGCGTCGCGAGCAGCGTGATCACCAGCAGATAGCCGATCACGACCCACACCACGGAACCGAGCGAGATGTGGAGCGCGCGCTCGATCTCGGGCAGGGCAAGCACGACGATCGTCGTATCGACCGCCGTGATCAGCACGCCGGTCATCACCACCGCGAGCGCCAAACCCGGACCGCGCCGCCCCGTCGGCGGCAAGGCCGGAGCCGGCACGGTAGCCGTCACAAAGCCCTCCCCAGGGTCCGGGCGAAGACCAGCACCGGCGCAGTCTAGGGCGCCCCAGCCCGAGCCCGCTCGCCGAGTAGGATCGCGCGATGAAGCGACACGTCCTAATCCTGGGCGCGGGCTTCGGGGGCCTTGAACTGGCGACGCGCCTCTCCGAAACCAGCTCCGATGCGGTCGATGTCACGTTGCTCGACCGTAACGACTCGTTCTTCTTCGGCTTCTCCAAGCTCGAGGTGATGCTCGGACGCCAGTCGGCCGACGACGTGCGGCTGCCGTACCACGGCATCGCCAAGGACGGTGTCGAGTTCCGCCGGGAGACCGTGGTCGGCATCGACCCGGTGGCCCGTCGGGTGCAGACGGATGTCGGGAGCCACGACGCTGACTTTCTGGTCGTGGCGATGGGCGCGGACTACGACATCGCCGCGACGCCGGGGTTCGAGGAGGGCGGCCACGAGTACTACTCGCTCGCCGGAGCGGAGCGCCTGCGCGATGCGCTTGTCGACTTCCAGGGCGGACGTGTTCTCGTTTCAGTGCTCGGCCAGCCGTTCAAGTGTCCCCCGGCCCCGTTCGAGGGGTCCTTCCTCCTCCACGAGCACTTCACGCAACGCGGGATCCGCGACGCCGTACAGATGGCGACGACGTTCCCGATGCAGCGCCCTGTCCCGGTTACGGGCCCGGTGTCACAGATGTTCCGCGACGGGCTGGCCGCGCGCGAGATCGAGGAGCTCCCCCAGCACCTCGTGACCAGTATCGACCCGGCCGCACAGGCCGCACAGCTGGCTACCGGTGACACGCTCTCTTACGACCTCTTCGTCGGAATCCCGGTGCATCGCGCGCCCGAACCGCTCACGGCCGCCGGCTTGGCGGTCAACGGCTGGGTGCCGGTCGACCAGACCAACCTCCGGACCAAATTCCCCCACGTGTATGCCCTCGGCGACGTCTGCACCGGCCCACGGACCGTCGCCAAAGCCGGGATCTTCGCCGAGGCGGCCGCGCGGGTCGTTGCCGACGACATCGCCGCGGAGATCTCAGGCGGGGACCCGCCGGCGCCCTACGAAGGGTCGGGAGTCTGCTACGCCGAGTTCGGCGGCGGGCTCGTCAGCAAGGTCGAGGTCAACTTCCTCCGCGGAGAGTCCCCCGCGGCCGACCGTCACGATCCCTCACGCGAATACGCCGCCGAGAAGGCCGAGTTCGGCGCTACACGCCGGACGCGATGGTTCGGCTCCTGAAGAAACCGATTCAGACTCAGCCTTGGTGAGCGGGCCGGCGATGTTACGGTCCGCTGGATGAGCGGAACCGCTGAGCCCTTGCGCGACCCGGGAAGCCGACCGTTTCCCGGTCAGCCTGTCGGCTGGTCGAATCCGGACATGCCGTTCGAGCACGTCGTGGTGGTGATGATGGAGAACCACTCGTTCGACAACCTGCTCGGGGCCCTCTCGATGACACGGAGCGACGTGCGCGGGCTGACATTCGAGGGCGGCAAGGCGACGAACTCGAATCCGGGCGGCTTGGGTACACCGGCCGTCGTCACCGCATTCCCGCTTACCAACACCTCGCAGGGCCCGGACGTGTCGCAAACGTGGAAGGACAGTCACGATCAGATCGACGGCGGCCGGATGGACGGGTTCGTCCGGACGATGAACTCCGAGCAGCCAATGGGCTATTACACGCCGGCAGTTCTGCCGTTCGCGTACTCGCTCGCGTCGACCTTCACGGTTGCGAACCAATGGTTCTGTTCCCTTCCAGGCCCGACGTACCCGAACCGCCGTTTTCTGCTGGCCGGGACGGCCTACGGCACCACCCAGACCCACGGGGACCCGTTGCTCGCGGAGTCTCCCCCGAGTGGAACCGTGTTTGAGCTGCTCTCCAAGAACGGGATCAGCTGGGCCGACTACTTCTCCGATATCCCGATGAGCATGGTGATCGGACGGAGCATCCTCGAGCATCCGGATCATCACCGTGCGATCGACGCGTTCTACGACGACTGCCGCACGGGTAACCTGCCGCAGGTCAGCTTCGTCGACCCCCGGATCGGGGTGGCATCGCGGATCGGACAGCCGATCGCTCAGCTTCCATGGCCGTTCGACGAATGGCTCAAACACATAGGCGCGGACCTGAGCAATGCTGACCCCGCGGAAACGGAAGAGGATCCGCAGGACGTGTACTACGGGGAGGCATGGGCATACAAGGTGGTGACTTCGGTCATCCAATCGCCACAGTGGCCACAGACGTGCCTCATCTACCTTTATGACGAACACGGCGGTTACTACGACCACGTCGCTCCGCCGGCGGCGATTCCACCAGACGACATCAAACCGAATCTCCAGCCTGGCGATCCGGACGGCGGTTACGACATGTACGGGCCGCGCGTTCCGGCGATCGTCGTCTCACCGCATTCAAAGCCGGGTGCCACAACCGACGTCGTGCACGACCACACCTCCGTGCTCGCGACCATCGAGGCAAAATGGAACCTCCCGGCGCTCACCCAACGGGACGCGAACGCGCGGGACATCATGGACTTCCTCGTTCCCGGCCCGCCGGCGTTGCTGCACCCGGAGGGCCTGGTCGGACCGCAAACCACGGGCCCATCCGGCCCGGTCACGCCGGCGTCCTGACGTTGGCACCTGGAATCAACTGACTCCGGCGACGCCGATCAGAGTCCCCTCCGGGTCTTTGAAATGGCCGACTACGAGCCCATTCGGCGATCTGGCCGGACCCATCACGCGCGTGCCGCCCAGCGTCTCTGCCCGGACGAGCGCGGCTTCGACATCCGGGACGCCGACGTAGAACACCGCATGGCTGTCATAGGCCTGGCCGCCTCCGACACCCCCGCGGATTCCCGATCCGTCCTCGGCGGTGATGAGGTCGATAAACCCGTAGCTGTCCGCATCCGAGACCTCTTTGGCGACGGGCGACGGCGTGTCGAACGTCCACCCGAACAAATCGCCGTAGTAGCGACGCAGCCGGTCCGGATTGCTGCCGATCACCTCAAAATGCACCACTGGGCGAGCCATACCAACGCTCCTTTCTGCGCGCCAGACGCCGTGGCCGAACCCAAAACCGGCGTCCCTCATCAATCGACGCTAGGATCCGCCGGGCTCGCTGAAATCATCGGTCGACCCGCGCTGGTGCCCTGAGTCACTGGGACTCCGTTAGCCTCCAGGCATGACGAGTGCGCGGATCGACCACATGGTCGGCGGGATCTACCGGATTTCTGTCTGGTCGCCAGAGACCGGTCTCACCTTCAATCAGTTCCTCATCGACGACGAGGCACCGACGCTCGTGCACACGGGCCGGTATGACGACTACGACACTGTCGTCGCGGCCGTCGCGCAGGTGCTCGACCCAGCGCGTCTGGAGAACCTCGTGCTGTTGCACTGGGAGGGAGATGAGAACGGGGGCATGGATCGCTTCATGGCCCACGCCCCGCGCTCCCGGCTCGTCGGCTCTGCGGTGTCGATCGGGCTGAACGCGGCCGGATTTGGCTTGCGCGAACGGTCGCAGGGCTTCAGGGATGGCGAGGTCCTCGCGTTGGGCGAGCACACGCTGCGGTTCCTCGAGACGCCGCACGTTCACCACTGGGACTCGATGATGGTCGTCGAGGAAAAGACCAACAGCTTGTTCCCGTCAGACCTGTTCCTCCAACCGGGCGAGCAGCCTCCGGTGACTACGGAGAACCTCGCCCACGACATGCTTCAGGCCTACCGCCTGTACGGAATCTTCGCGCACGAGGACCCCGTCCGGGCTGTTGTCCGGCGGATCGCAGACCTCCAGCCGGACTGGATCCACGCGATGCACGGTGCGACGATCACCGGCGGCGCACTGGCGGATTACTTGCGGGCGCTGCTCGAGGAGCAGTTCGCCTATCGAGGTGTCCTCTTTGGCCGCCCAATCGGAACCCCGGCAGCTCAGACGTAATCGAGCGACCTGGCCCAACCGCGAGGCCGACCCCGCGACGGCGTGACGGATCGCCCGCTCGAGCGTAGGTCGGAGGGATGGTCGTTCGCGCGCTCACCCTCATCGCAGCGGTGGTTCTTCTCACCGGCTGTGCTTCCGCGACCCGCTCAACCGGCGGTACGTAACCGTCGCGCTGCCGAAGTTTCAGCTGCGCACGCAGTTCGATCTGACCGGACCGCGACGAGGCCGGCACCAAGGCCGCCGCGGCGACCGGGGTTGTGATCGGTACGACCGCGATCGAGACGCCACCGAAGATCCACTTCATCGTCGACCGCCCATTCGTGTTCGTGCTGCGCGACAAGCGGACCGGGGCCATCCTGTTCACCGGGGTCACCTCACACCCGTGATCACGGTAAAGCCGCGCGTCTATGTCACGGTAAGCTGAGGAACGCCTCGACGTCGCCCGCGAAGGCAGCGTGGTGTTGGAACAAGAATCCGTGCGCCGAGTCCGGGTAGATCTTCACCCGCGCTTGCGGAATGAGACCGGCGAGCAGATACGAGTAGTGGGGCAGGATCATCGGGTCGCTGTCGCCGTTTGCCACGAACACGGGCACGTCGATCGCACTGACCCTCTGCAGCAGACCGTGATCCGGAATCCCCCACACGCACACCGCGTCGTATTGCGCCTGCCGGGTCTCCCAGGTCGTCTGCTGGTCGCGATCTTCGCTGCGTGCGCTCATCCGTCCCAGGGCCTCCATGCCCGACTCACGGCTGGCCGCCGAACTCGCGAAGAAGACCCCGAGGTAGCCCTCGGGATTGGGCGCCGGGGCGCCGACCGCCCCGATCACCTCCGGCGCCCAGCCGTGCATGCCGGCAGCCCCCTGGGGGGCCGAGGACGCCAGGATCAAACGACGGACCAGGGCCGGCCGGATCAGCGCAATCTCCTGGGCGACGAAGCTGCCGATCGAGAACCCGAGGAGGTCGACCTGCGCGAACTCCAACGCGTCCAGGAACGCGATCGCGTCGATCGCCATCTGCCTCATCGTGTTCGGCGTCGTGCCGGTCGACCCGCCCACGCCGGCGTTGTCGAAGGTCACGACCCGCCGGCCTGAAGCCAGCGCATCGATCAGCGCGGGGTCCCAGTTGTCGAGATTTCCGCGGAAGTGCTGGAGCAGCACGAGCGGCGGCGTTCCGTCGCCGACTTCGCGGTATGCGTAGGCGAGCCCGTTCGCAGCGCCGACCGCCCGGTTGGGCGCGGCCGTGTACAACGCTACGCCGCTCCGACGGCTGCCGACGCTTGGACGGCTTGGACGGCGTTGCGGATTACATCGAGCACGAACTGGGGGTGCGAGAGCATAGGGACGTGGCTTGAGTCGACGTCGTAGGTGGTGGCGCCCATCCGGTTCGCGGCGAACCGCTCGAGGTCGGGATTGACGGTGTGGTCGTTGTTGGACACGATGTACGCGCTCGGCTTCGTTCTCCAGGCGACGCCTTCGACCTTCTGGTTGAACAGGTCCGCCACCGGCGACATCGCGGTGGCCCACACGACCTGCTTCTCCGGCTCGGATAGGTCGCCGGCGAAGCAGTCGATACCCGACTCGAGCAGCCAGACCCGGCCGTCCGCGACCTCAATATGGCCGAAGACATCCGTAGCCGGGAACTTGTCCTGCTGGCTCTGCGAGGTCTCCTCCTCGTCGGGGGCGAGCGCCGCGATGTACACCAGACCGGCGACGCGGTCATCGGTGCCGGCGGCGGTGATGACGCTGCCGCCGTACGAGTGTCCGACGAGGATCGCGGGACTGGAGACCCGCCCGAGCGCGCGCAGGACGCAGTCGACGTCGCCCTGGGCGCTGTCGAGGCCGTACTCGGCGGTGATCACCTCATGCCCGTCGGCCCGAAGCGCGGGGATCAGCTTGCTAAAGCACGAGCCATCGGCCCAGAGGCCATGGCAGAAGACGATGCTCGGCTTGTTTTGCGGGGACATACCGGTCCTTTCGTTGGGCGGGTTTGATCAGGCAACCGCGGTCGAGGGGAGCAGCGCCATCGGCACCTCGACGCGGAGCGCTTCCAGCAGCTCGGCAAGCTTTCTGTCGAGCTCGACCCCCACGGCTGAGACCGCGGGGATCCCGAAGCTGGCGAACTGCGTGCTCGGCTGGTCGACGGTGAACCACGCGTGCCCGTGAGCGTCTTCCCAGATGACCGTCCGGAGCGGCGCATAGAGCATGGCGCGCGGATCGTGACGGAACATCTGCTCCGCGATGGTGACGTTGCCCATGAGGTAGGCGATGCAGTCCGCCTCGTCGTGCGCGAGCTCCATTACGCCGTGGACGTCGTTGCGCCAATAGATGAGAAACCCGTGCGGAGCGATCTCCGCGTGCAGATCGATCACCTCGGCCCAGCTCGCCCCCCGCTGCTCGAGCGCGACGATCTCCTCGACGGGATTCGGGGGCACCGCCTGCTCGTAGAGCCTTTGGAACTCGCGGACGCCGGGCACCTCGACGTTCAGCCGCCTCACGCTGTAGGTCTCGTGACTCGTTGCCACGGAGGTAACGTAGGCGCGGTCGGAGCCCGTCGCTTCAGTCATGCGACTGCTTGCGCTTATGCTGGGCATATGACCGTCTCGAGCCCGCCGGATGCGACCGGCGAGCTGATCGGGCGCAACCACGACCTGGCGCGGGTCGACGCGGTGCTCGATCGAGTTCGCGATCACGGGGCAGCGCTGCTGATCCGCGGCGAACCGGGAATCGGTAAGTCGGCATTGCTTGACCGCGCGCGGGGCCGGGCGAGCGCCTTGGGAGCTCGCACGCTGACGACGGTTGGCGTCGAGTCGGAGTCCGAGCTCGCCTTCGCCGGACTGCACCAGCTGCTGGCGCCGATCGCCAGCCGGATCGACGGACTCCCCGATCCCCAGCGACAGGCGCTCGACGCTGCCTTCGGCGTCAACGACCTCGTCGAGCCGGATCCGTTCCGGGTTGCCCTCGCCGCCTACCGGCTCATTTCCGACGCGGCGGACGCGAGCGCGTTGCTGTTGATCGCGGACGACACGCAATGGCTTGACCGGTCGAGCGTCGACGTGCTGACCTTCATCGCGCGGCGCCTGGACAACGAGCCGGTGGTGTTCATCGCCGCCCTGCGCGAGGGGTTCGCGACGGTGCTCGAGGACGCCGGGCTGCCGATCCTTCAGCTCGACCCGCTGTCCCCTCCCGATGCCGAGAAGTTGCTCGATCGCGTCGCCCCGGGGCTTTCGGTCGACGTGCGCGACCGCGTGCTGGCCGAGGCCGCTGGCAATCCGCTCGGGCTCGTGGAGCTGGCTCGGGTTATGCCGGACCCCGGCGACCCCGTCGCTCTGCTGTCGCCTGCGCCGGCGACACTGACCGCGCGTCTGGAGCGCGCGTTCGGCGCGCGTCTCGGCGGGCTCGCCGAGGACACGCGCTTGGTGTTACTCGCCGCGGCGCTCGACGGTCGAGCGTCGATCGAGGAACTTCTCGCGGCGGCGACCCTCGTCTCCGGGCAGGAGGTGGCGCTTTCTGCGCTGGACGGCGCGGCCGAACGCGGCCTGGCGGAGGCGCACGGGTCCGAGGTGCGCTTTGAGCATCCGCTGATCCGCTCCGCGGTCCAGAGCGCAGCACCGCCGGCCCAGCGGCTCGCGATGTACGCGGCCCTGGCGAAGGTCGTGGGCGATCCGGAGCGGCAGTTGTGGCACCGCGCCGCGTGCGCAGTAGGTCCTGACGAGGAGGTTGCATCCGCGTTGGAGGAGCACGCACGGGTTGCACATCGGCGCGGCGCGGTCATGGTCGGCGCGGCCGCACTCGAACGCGCTGCCATGCTCACGGCCGATCCCGGCCGGAAGGCTGAGCGACTGGTGCGCGCGGCCGAGCTCGTGTACGACCTGGGGCGGGTCGATGTTGTCAGCCGGCTCCTGGGGGAGGCCCAGTCGCTCAAGGTGGGCCCGGTCGATGCCGCCCGCGCGGCCTGGCTGCGGCAGATGATCAACGGTGACGTCTGGCGCGAGAAGGGCGCTGCCCCGACGTTCGTGGCGATTGCGGGTCAACTCGCCGGCCATGATCCCGACGCAGCGCTGCGGTCGCTGGTACCGATCGCGCATCGCTGTTGGTGGACGCGGTCCACGGCCCGGACCCGGCAGTACATCGTCGATGCCGCCGAGGGCATCGGCGGGTCCAGCGACGACCCGCTACTACTCGCCGTCATCGCGCTCGCCAATCCGGAGGTGACGGCGCCGTCGGTGCGACGCCGGGTGGCGCGCATCCGGCCACACGAGATGACCGATCCCGTCGCTGCGATGTACCTAGGCATCGCCGCCGAGAAAGCGGGCGATTTCACGGGAGGCTCACGCTTCCTCGGGCGAGGCGTCGAGCGCCTGCGCGCGCAAGGCAGGCTAGGCCCACTCACGCAGGCGCTGGTCCACTACGCGTGGTCTGCCACCTACGCCGGCGATTGGGACGGGGCCGAGCGGGCAGCTGCCGAGGCGGCGATCCTGGCACGCGACACTCGCCAGCCGCAATACGGATTCACCGGCCAGCTCGTGGGCGCCCTCGCCGCGGCGCAGCGCGGGAGCGAAACCGACCTCGATGGTCTGATCGCCGGGCCGGAGCGGACATTGACGGCGATGCAAGACGGTCCGCTGCTCGCGCCCGCGCACCTTGCCCGGGGCGCAGCCGCCCTGGGCGAGGGACGGCACGACGACGCCTTCCGTGCGCTCTGGCCGGTGTTTGACGAGGACGACCCAGCGTTTCACCGCTTCATGCGCTGGCCGGCCGTGCTTGACCTCGTCGAGGCCGGCGCTCGGGGTGAGCACGCCGCACGCATCATGCAGGTGACGGCCGACCTCGAGGAGATCGCGAGGCGCAGTGACCCACCGATCTTGCGCGCCGGTCTGGCCTGCGCCCGACCGCTGCTGAGCGACGACGATCACGCCGAGGCGCTGTTCGTGGCGGCGCTCGGCGGAGAGTTGGGCAGCTACCCGTTTCTGCGCGCACGAACGCTGTACTCATTCGGCCGCTGGCTTCGCCGGCAGCGGAGAAGCGCGGACTCGCGTGCACCCTTGCGCGACGCGATCAACCTGTTCGACGCCTTGGGAGCGATGCGTTGGAGCGAACGCGCGCGCCAGGAACTTCGAGCCACCGGAGAGACGATCGGGCCACGCACAGCGGACGCCCGCGACCGGCTTACCGCCCAGGAACTGCAGATCGCCGAGCTGGCCGCAGCGGGACTGTCGAATCGGGAGATCGGAGAGCGCCTGTTCCTCTCCCATCGCACTGTCGGATCGCACCTCTACCGGATGTTCCCGAAGCTGGGGATAACCGCGAGGGCGCAACTGCGCACGGCCCTCCAGCCGAGACGCGAGGAGACAGCCGGCCGGGACGCCGCCCAGCCGCTGGCCGACTGAGAGGAGCTAACGCGATGGGCGAGACACGAGTCGTGATTGACGGGCTTGGCTTTCCGGAGTCGACGCGCTGGCGCGACGGGCGCGTCTGGCTGTGTAACTGGGGCGCGGGTGAAGTCCTGGCCGTCACGCCCGATGGCAACGCGGAGGTGGCGGCTCGCCTGGCGCCGCAGACGCTGCCGTTCAGCATCGATTGGCTTCCCGATGGCCGGCTCGTGAGCATCGACGGCCCGCGGGGGCTGCTCGTGCGTCAGGAGGCGGACGGAGCACTCAGCACCGTGGCCGACCTCACGGCGCTCGGCACACCCCCCTTCAACGAGCTTGCCGTCGCGGCGAACGGCAATGCCTTCGTCAACGGAGGCCCGGGACTCGTGGTCTGCGTTCAGCCGGATGGCGGCGCCCGCACGGTCGCCGATGGCCTGAGGTGGCCCAACGGGATGGCGATCGTCGATGACGGTCGGACGCTCGTGGTGGCGGACTCCCATGCCGAGCACCTCCTCGGCTTCGAGGTGTCCGACGACGGGACACTGACCGACCGTCGCGTGTGGGCTGAGCTCGAGCACGCGCCGGACGGGATCTGCGCCGACGCGGACGGCGCCGTCTGGGTCGCGAGCGTCCCCGGCCAGTACTGCGTGCGAGTGCGAGAGGGCGGCGAGGTCGTGGGCAGGGTGACCGCCGATCGCGGCTGTTTCGCGTGCATGCTCGGCGGCGAGGACGGCCGGACTCTCTTCATCGCGGCCGCGGAGTGGCACGGGATGGAGCAGGCGATGCGCGAAGGCCCCGGCACCACCGGCCGGCTGCTCGCCGCGTCCGGTCAGCCCGCGCCCCACGCCGGCCGCCCTTAGGGGTCGCGACAGAATTAGTGGCAGGATCTGACGAGTGGCTGGGCGTGTCTGACGCCGTCAGAGACGTCAATAATTCTGTCGCGAGCCCTTAGCTCACGCTTTTTGCTGTGACCAGCCGGTCAGCGGGCGTCCCACTGGAACCAGCGGATGCCGATGCCGGCGAACACGACGATGTAGCCGATGCACGCCAGCAGTGTCAGCGAGTCGCGGCTGTCCCAGGCGGACAGGTGAAGGACCGCGGCGAAGAGCGTCATGACGGCGCCCACGGGTGACCAGCGCGCGATCGATTCCCACGTCGATCCGAGCGTTCCGCTCTGACCGAACGTCCCGAGCAGGATGAGGCCGATGACCAGTACCCGACCGCCGGCGTTGACGCTGTCGGCGTTCTTCAGGAGGCCGACGAGCGCCTGCCCGATGCTGAGGAAAACGGCGCCGCCGAGGATCGAGACGGCTATCACCAGCAGGTAGGTGCCGGCCGACAGCGTGAGGTTGTGCATCTCGCTCCCGACGATCACGACGACCAGCGCGATGACCAGGTTGCCGAGCTCCTGCATCGCCAAGCGGCTCGTCATGATCGTCCACGTCGGGGCCGGCGTGACCCGCAGGCGTTGGAAGACGCCCTGGTCGCGGTCGCGCGCCACCGTGAGGGCGTAGCCGAGGACCGAGGCCGACACCAGCCCATAGGCGATCGCCAGCCCGATGATGAACTCGGCTCCGCCGAAACGTTGCGTGCCCCGGCTCGAGTCGGTCGTGATCAAGATGAAGACCGGAAGGATGATGCTCAGCAGCAACGACCGTCGGTTCTTAAGCATCACGATGAAGTCCGCCCGGAACAGCGAGGTAAGAACGAGCTGGAGCGGCGGTGCCGCGGTTGGCTGATGGCTATTCACGGATCTCGCTCCCGGTCAGGCCGATGAACACATCCTCGAGTGTGACCTCACCGCGCGCGACCTTCCGAACCGCGGGATCGTCCTTGTGCTTCTCGATCAAGTTCTTGGGGGTCTCGGCCGTCAGCAGGGTGCCGTGGTCGATGATCGCGACTCGGTCACACACCGATTCGGCCTCCTCCATTGAGTGGGTCGTGAGGAGGATGCTTCCACCCCTCTGTCGGAGGGTCTCGATCCGGCCCCAGAGCTGACGCCGCGACTGAGGATCGAGACCCGAGGTCGGCTCGTCGAGCAACAGCAAGGCCGGTCCGTGGAGCACCGCCACGTACAGGGAGAGGCGCTGCTGCTGCCCACCCGATAGCTGCTTGAACGGTTTGGACGCGTCGCTTTCGAGCCCGATCTCGCGCAGACCTTCGGCGATCTGATCGGCAGACAGCCTGACGCCGTAGAGCCCGGCATACAGACTCACGATCTGCCTGATCGTGAGCTGGGACTGGAAGCTCGTCGCCTGCAGCTGCACGCCGAGCTTGGCCTTGGCCTGCGACGGATGGCGTCGGATGTCGATCCCATCGAGCATCACGGTTCCACTCTGGGGCTTGATCAGCCCCTCAATCGCACTCAGCGTGCTCGTCTTGCCGGCTCCGTTCGGACCGAGCAATCCGAATATCTCGCCCCGCGTGATTTGCAAGCTGACCCGGTCGACCGCCTTAGTCGCGCCGTAGGTGACAGTCAGGTCGCTGACATCCAAGATGACGCCCGCCGCGCCGGCATCGACCCGAGCCGCCGGGCGACCCACAGGCGCCGCGGATCGCGGTCGGAGGACAAATCGGTCGAGAATCGCGTCGGCGATCGACTCGGCAACGCCGCGCGCGTCGTCGGCTGCCTCCAACTCAGGACCCAGGCGGCGCGAGGAGAACTCGTCGGCGATCACCTCCACCAGCGGCTCGAAGGACGCCTCCGCACGTCGATCCGGTCCGATTAGCTCGGGGTGGGTGTCTTCGCTGATAGGGACATTGTCGCTTCTCTTGGCGACAGATGTGTTGTCCCGGCGTTGCCAAGCTGCGCCCGCGGTGATAAACCGACGTGCTGATGCTGCTCGCGCCCCATCCCGGTGCCAAGCGGCGGATCAACGTCCGAGAGGAGTGGCGCTTTGTCTTTTGCCGACGACCCCACGCAGGGATCTCCGAGTCCGGGTCAAGACCCCACACAGGGATCGGTCATGGGGGATCCATCCGGCGACCCGACCCAGGGAGGCGAGCACGGAGCGACGCCAACCGAAGACCCAACCCAGGGGCTGGAAGTTGGCGAAGATCCCGACGAGGACCCGACACAGGGTGACGAGATCGGCGAACTGCCTGGGGAGGATCCAACCGAAGGCTGAACAAGCCACCACTCGTCCCAGGGTCTCACCGCCGGCTCACTCGGCCGCCTTGGTCGGGTCAGGTGACGATGCGGTAGTGGAGGTGGACGACGCCGCTGCGGAATCGCCGCTCGTCCAGGAGCGCAAGACGGGCGAGCACGTTGTCCGGCAGCGCGCGCTTTCCGCCGCCGAGGATGATCGGGTGCAGGAACAAGTAGCACTCGTCGACGAGGCCGGCGGCGAACAACTGAGCGGCGAGCTGCGCACCGCCGACGGTGATATCCGATACCGACGTCTCCTTGAGGCGCTGGATCGCACCTATGTCGACCTCGCGCTCGAGCCGGGTCCGCGCGCTCGTCACTTCCTGAAGCGACCGGGAATAGACGACCTTCTCGGCGAGCCGCCAGAGCTCCCCGAAGTCGCGCAGACCGGGCAGCTGATCGGCGCCGACGCTCATCGTCTCCCACACGACCATCGTCTCGTACATCCGGCGGCCGTAGAGATACGTCCCGGCCCGCCGCTCGAGGTCGTTGACCGCGGCCAGCAGCTCGTCATCCGGCCTGGACCAATCAAAGTTGCCCTGCGCGTCCTCGATGTAGCCGTCGAGCGACGCATTTATGGCGTAGACCAGGTCGCCCATTAACCCGATACGCGCGTCGCGATGCCTGGGTAGTCGAGCACGAATCCCGCCTCGTCGAACCGGATGTCGGACGTGAAATCGGCGGACGAGAATCGAACCTGACCATTCCCAAGCGGCTCGTAGCGCTGCTCTGAGATGGACACGGCAAGTGACGGTACATCGATCCAGCGCATCTCGTACGACCGTGCCGGGCCGGCCTCCAAGAGCTTGTCGCGAATCACCGGAAGTGAGTTGAATAAGGGCGAGAAGCCCAGGTCAAAGAAGTCGGCGCCCGCGAGGTCTAACTCGAGCGACCGCTGCCCGACGATCTCAAGGTGCAGCCGAGTCCGCTCGAGCCGGTAGCGCAGCTCGTAAACCGGTGACTCAATGAGACCGTTCGAGGCTATGTCAAGACCGCCGCCACCCCGCCCGCGGCGGCGAGTGCGGCCGACAGCTCGGCTCGGCGCTCGATTCCGAGCTTGGCGTAGGCGTGGGAGAGGTGCGTCTCGACCGTCTTGGTCGAGACGAACAGGGCCTGGGCGATCTCGCGATTGGTCAGTCCCTCGGTGGCCATGCGGGTCGTGCGCAGCTCGGCGGGCGTGAGTGCGCCAGGACCGCTGAGCGCCTCCCGCCGCGGCCTCGCGCCGGCCGCGACCGACTCCTCGCGAGCCCGTTCGGCCAAGGCGAACGCGCCACAGCCATGCGCGATGTCCATTCCGCGGGCGAGCACCGTGCGAGCCTCGGCGCTCTCGCCACGCTCGCGCAGGCCCGCACCGAGGTTCACCAGTGCCCGCGCATGATCGAGCCGCGCCGGCGTGCCGCCGAGCGTGGCAACCGCCTCGCGCAACCGCTCGAGCCCGAGCGGATCTGGATCCACCAGCCCGCAGGCGGACAGCGCGACCCCGTACCGGCGGGGAGCTCCGAAAGCCCTCGCGGCCGCGAGTTCACGCGCGGTGAGCGCCCGGGCCTCGTCCTCGCGTCCGAGCGCGGCCAGCGCCGGCGCCGCCGTTGCCACCCAATCGATGCACACGCTCAGATCACAGCGCCCGTCGGCCATCCGCCGATCGGCGTCGAGCAGGTCGGCCACCCCCGCCCGCGGGTCGCCCCGCACCACGTGCGCGCACCCTCGGTGGGCCAGCACCATCACCCCGGGCCACAGTCGCAACTCGGGCTCGCCCAGCGGAAGCGTTGCGATCACGCGCAATGCCTCCTCAGCGCGTCCCCGCTCCAGCAGGATCGGGAGCAGGTACGTCATGGGCCAGTGCTTGAGGCCGAGCTCGGCGCCGAGCTCATAGGCCCGCTGCGCGTGGTCCTCGGCGACATCCAGGTCACCCATACGGAGCGCCACGCCGGCTCGGAACTCCGACATCTGCACGAACATCGGCACCGATCCGCGACGCTGAGCCTCCGCGAGCCCCGCGTCCAACGCATCGCGGGCCTCCTCGAGGTGATCGCTCACGAACAGCGCCATGCTCCCCCCCAGGTACGCGGGAGAGAAGTCCAGGATGCGTGGATCTCGGTGTGCCCTTCTGGCCAGCTCGGTGGCCGCGGCGGCGGGCAGACCGGTGACCGCTCCGGTCCAGGCCAGGGCCGGCGCGACCGCCACCGAATCGAAGCTCTCGCCGCGCTCGAAGCGATCGAAGTGGCGCGCCGCGATGGCCAGGACCGGCTTGGTCATCGTCAGGTCAACGGCGCCGGCCCCGATGAGCAGCCCCTCGATCTGCTCCACCAGCGCTGGATCGAGCTCGCCGGTGCGGTCGAGCACGCCGGTGAGCAGCTCCGCGACGTCGGCGTTTCGACCCATGGCGGTCAGGCCCCAGGCCAGCTCCAGCGCAATTTCGGCCCGCTGCTGCGGGCCGCGGGCGGACTCGAGCGCCTCCCGATACGCGCTGAGGTCGTGGCCATAGGGGAGCTGGGCTTCGGCCCGCCCCAGCTCAAGCAGTACGTCGAGCCGCAGTTCGGCCGCCGGTGGCTCCGCCAGAGCGCGGCGCAGATAGACGACCGCTGCCTCGGGGGCACCGCGCGCCAGCGCCTCCCGCGCTGCTCCGCGGAGGGCGATGACCACCCAAGCCTCGCCGTACGCCTCGGCGGCCAGCAAGTGCGTCGCGACTCGATCAAGCGGCGCCGTCTCCGCGACCAGAAGCGCCGCCGCTTGCAGGTGCTGCGAGGCGCGCGACGACGGCGCGAGCTCGGCCGCGACCGCCTCCTGCACGATCGGGTGCATAAACGAAAGACCTTCGCCTGGAGCGAGCAGCTCGACCCGCCGCAGCTGGTCAGCCGCCGCCTCCGCGCGCTCGCGCCCGACGCCTGCCAGCGCCGCCGCGTGCCGCAAAGGCGAGTCCGGACCGAGCACCGCCACCGCCTGCGCGAGTCGCTCGCATTCCTGGCCGAGCCTGGCCAGACGAACGAGCAGGCTGCGACCCAGCGCCCCGGTCCCCAGCGCCCGCACGTGGCGGGCCAGCTCGACGGTCGGGCGTCCGCCCTCGGTAAGGAGTGCCGCGGTCAGCGCCTGCAGATAGAACGGGTTGCCGCCCGTCGCCTCTCGGCAGGAGCGACACAGCTCGTCGTCTGCGCGCGGTCCCAATTCCCGGCGGACCAGCACCCCGGCGCCGAGCTCACTCAACGGCGAAGGCCGCAGGATCGTGTCGGCGACGGCGGACAGGGCGGGCACCACGCCAATCGGGTCAGCCCCCTCCCCGGGCCGGGCAGCGGCAAGCAGGCACACGGGCAGAGACTCAATCCGTCGCGCCAGATAGAGCAGGAAACGAGCGGAGGCCGGGTCGATCCAGTGCGCGTCGTCGAGGATGAGCAGCAAGGGGCGGCGATCGGCGAGATTGGCGACCAGCCAGTAGAGGCCGTGCAGCACCGCGCCGACGCGATCGCGGGTCTCTCCCTCATCCGCGACGACCTCGAACACCGGCGCGGCGAATTGCGCAGCCCCGGTGAGCGAGCTGGCCCTGCTGTTCGAGACGCCTGGCCAGAGAAGCTCTCGAACCGCGGAGAACGGCGACTCCATCGCCACCTCGTCACCCCGTGCCCGCAGAACGGTCAGACCGAGCCCCACCCCTCTATCGACGCACGCGTCCAACAGCGACGTCTTCCCGATCCCGGCCGGACCCTCGACCAAGACAAACTGGCCGCCTCCGAGTCGAGCTTGCTCGAGCGAGCCATGGAGCGCGCGCAGCTCCTCGCCGCGCTCAACCAGCCCCCCCGGAAACGCCCTCAGGATCCATCCCGGGCCGATCATACGTCCGCCCCGTGCGGGTTACCAGGTCACGTTTTGGCCAGATCGCGGGTCAGCACGTTGGCGGCACAACACGCCGGCCAGCCCTGACCAACCAAGAGCGCCGAGCCGGCAATCGAGCTGACGATCGACCCGGCAACCGTGCAGACCGGCAACCGCAAGCGCGACCAGCACCTGCGCTCGGCCGATTTCTTCGACGCCGAGAATCACGTCACGGTGCGGTTCGTCTCGGACTCGGCGGTCCTCCAGGGCGACATCCTGAAGGTGCGTGGCCGGCTGTTCGCCCGCGACCAGTCCATTCCACTCGAACTGGGCGCGGAGGTTCGCGTTCTCGACGGAGAGCTTGCCATCGAGGCTTCCACCAACGCTTCTCATCGTGAGCTGGGGATGACCTGGAGCCCGCTCGGGATGATCTCGCGCCGCAGTGAGCTGCTGGTCACCGGCTACCTGACGCCCAGCCCCACGAGAGCGTGAGAATCCTGTCACCTCTTGGCAACCTCGGGCCGATGCGTCAAAGTTCTTTGTCCAGCGGCAGCGACCAGTTGGTGCGAAGGTGGCAACAGCAGTTCAGCGGGCACCCACTGCCCGGCGATCGGGGCGGATACTGGCGCGCCTACTCGTGCCGCTGGTGATTCTGGGCATCGCGGGCGCGATCGCCCTGATCGTCAGCTCGGCACACCTCGGCCAGGACCAGAAGTCACATCAACCCGCCGCCGCGGTGCGCCGGATCCCTCCGTACTACACGGTGCAGCCCGGGGACACATTCGCCCAGATCTCCGCGCAAACCGGCCTGTCGGTCGAGCTCCTGCAGGCCTACAACCCGACCGTCAATCCCTTGGCTCTCACCCCCGAGCAGCGCCTGAACCTCTGGCAGCATCCGCCCAAGCCGGCGGGGCCTAAGCCGAAGCCGCCCGGACCGATGTTCTGGCTCGTCAAGCCCGGCCAGTCGTTCGGCTCGATCGCCGCCAGCACCGGCGTCGACATCACCACCCTCGAGCAACTCAACCCCAACCTCAAGCCCTCGTCGTTGCAACCGGGCGACCAGGTGCGGCTGCGGCACTGGTTCTAGGACGCAAGTCCCCCGTCGCGATGATCAAACGGCGGGCTGGCGGCCCGCCCCCCGGCGCCGCTTGGTCTGTAGTCGGGCGCGGCTGACCGCGGATGGGATCGACAGCCCGTGCTCGAGGCCGTCGCGCAAGGCGAGCACCTCGGATTGGTTGTAGCGCGCCTCCGACGGACTCGAGGTGGGAAACCCGTAGCGCGCCTGCCACACCAGCAACGTGTGAGGACTGACCCCGAGCAGCGTCGCCGCATGGTCAAGTCCGAGGCTCCGGAGCGGCCGCTCGGACGGCGGCGAATGCGCTATCTCCGGACCGTGCCCGGCGGCAATAGTCATGTCGGTCGCCTCATCGCTTCGCTTCGCAGCGCGGCACGTCGAGAGAGCCAAGAGCACAAACGCAATCCATCCTCCAACTGCGACCGACAGAACTATTTCGAGCTGCAACTACGCCTCCACAACGTGGATACCCACGAGGAGGGGGTACTGCCGCCCAGTGGACGGATGAACTACTCGGCGGCAGTCCGCGCAGCCACTTTCGCTCGCCCCAGTTACCCAGATGAACGCCCGGCCCCGGCGCGCCTCCGCTACCGAACTAAGCGGCGGTCAACTCGGCCTCGGCCCTCAGCCAATTTCCGAGCTCGTCGACGCCGGCCTCGTCGAGGTGGAGGTAGTACGCGCGCTCGGCGATCTCGCCGTGGCTTGGCTGGCGCGGCTCGACCTTCGGCTTGCGCGTGCGCGTGCGTCGGACGGCGGGCTTGCTGGGCTTCTCGGTCATGTTCACTCTCCGGATTCGAGTTCTGGGCGCGGCCGATGCCGCACGTGGTCTGCTTGTTCGACGCAACCACGCCCAGCCCTCCGTCCACGTCGCGCTACGAGTGACCGGCGATCGGATGGGGAACGTACGGCTCCTCTAGGCGCTCCATCTCCTCCAGACTGAGAGACAGCTGCTCGGCGGCGAGCGCGTCCTGGAGATGCGAGAGCTTCGTCGCGCCGATGATCGGCGCGGTGACGCCGGGCTTGTGCAAAAGCCAGGCGAGCCCCACCTGCACCGGTTTGTCCCCTCGTTCCCCGGCCACCTCGACCAGGCGATCGATCACGGGGAAGTCGAGATCCGGCTTGTACAAGTTGTCGCCGAACGCGTCGGTCTGCGCCCTGGTCGTCAGCTTCTCGCCCTCCCGGGTGCGGTTGCCGGCCAGCAGCCCCCGGGCCAGCGGGCTCCACGGGATGATCCCGACGCCCTGATCCAGGCACTGCGGGATCATCTCCCGCTCTTCCTCGCGGTAGATCAGGTTGTAGTGGTCCTGCATCGACACGAACCGCGTGCGGGCCACGTACTGAGCCTTGGCGAACTGCCACGCGAACATGCTGCTGGCCCCGATGTAGCGCGCCTTACCCGCGACGACGACGTCGTGCAGCGCTTCCATCGTCTCCTCGATCGGAGTGGACGGATCCCAGCGGTGGATCTGGTACAGGTCGACGTAGTCGTGGCCGAGGCGGCTCAGGGAGGCGTCGATCGAGGCCATGATGTGCTTGCGCGAGAGCCCGCGGCCGTTCTCCCCCGGCATCGTGCGACCGTTCACCTTGGTGGCAAGGACGTACTCCTCGCGCATCCCGAACAGCTTGCGCAGCAGCCGCCCCGTGATCACCTCGCTCTCGCCGCCGTTGTAGACGTCAGCGGTGTCGAAGAAGGTGATCCCGCCCTCGACCGCGCTGCGGAGTATCGGCTCGGCCTCGGCCTCGTCAAGCGTCCAGGGGCGGGTCTCGTGCTTGCCGTAGCTCATCATGCCGAGGCAAATGCGCGAGACGCGCAGTCCCGTCCTACCAAGGTTCACGTATTCCACGCTGTCGGCTCCTGTTTGATTGATGATCGGGTCGGTCCCACAACCTACCCCCACGGTAGGCTCGCGCCCCCAACGAGAACGACAGGAGCAGTGACCGTGAACGTTTCCTCGCGATTCGACGTGGCCGGGTTCGGCGTGATCGTCACCGGCGGCGCCAGCGGCCTGGGCCTGGCGTACGGCGAGGTGCTCGCCGCGCACGGCGCCCGGGTCACACTGATCGACGTGAACGCCGACGCGGTGGCCGAGCAGGCGGCGCGGTTGCAAGACGAGGGCCTCGACGTCCGGGGCGCCACCGCCGATGTGACCGACCACGCGGCCCTCGATCGCGTCACCGACGAGGCAGCCGAGACCTATGGCCGGCTCGACGTGGCGTTCGCCAACGCCGGCATTGATCCCGGCGTGGGCTTCGTCGGCGCGTGGGCGGGCAACACGCGCCCGCGCGTGCCCGAGGGCGCGATCGAGCGCTACGAAGACGAGCGCTGGAACCGCGTGATCGACATCAACCTGAACGGGATCTTCGCCACCACGCGGGCCGCCGCCCGCCACATGCGCCCGCGCCGCTTCGGCCGGATCATTATCACCACCTCGCTGGCCGCAACGACCGCCGAGGGGGCGATTGGCTCGGCCTACATGACGGCCAAGGCCGGCGCCCGCCACTTCATGCACGTGCTCGCGCTCGAGCTGGCGGCCGACGGGATCATGGTCAACGCGATCGCGCCCGGGTTCTTCATCACCAACATCGGCGGCGGCCACGCCCACAACCCGGACGTCCAGGCCGCGATGAGCCAGGTCATCCCGATGCACCGGGTCGGGTGGCCGGACGACATCAAGTCGCTCGCGCTGTTCCTCGCCTCGCCGGCCTGCGAGTACATCACCGGTCAGGAGATCGTGATCGACGGCGGCTGGGGCCTGGGCGTCGCGGACTAGCGAACGCCGACCCCCAGCCGCAAATCGGCCCGTCACGGTCCACCAGTGTCGTGCTGCAGACCGGGGGGGCGCGGTGCCGGCGCCTGGGCATGCGCGCCGGCTGTGGCCGCCCCCAAGGGACCTGCAGAAGTGCGCACGCCGGCGATCTCGCCGGAAGCGCGCGCGTTTGTCCATGTGGGGCGTGAAGAAACGCGCGCGCCTCGCCCCAATTGCGTCGGATGCGCGGTTTTTCAGGTTGCGAGCCGATGTCCGGGCGTCGCACACTCGTCCCCACCCCGGCGGTGAACGTGCATTAGGGCACCAGCGGGTCAGGCGGCCACGCTTGCGTCGGGGCCTCGCTGCGCTCGGCGTCCTTGGGGCCGTCCACCCCGTCCGGCCAGGGATCGCGTCACCGGAGGCCAGTCGTTGATCGGATGCGCTGTGGCCGCCCACAGGTACTGCACGGCGTAGGCGCGCCACGGCCGCCACCGCTCGGACCGCTCGCTCAGGGCCCGCGCGTCCGACGGCAACCCGAGGGCCGCGGCGCCCCGCCGCACGCCCAGGTCCCCGATCGGAAAGACGTCTGGATCGCCCAGCGCGCGCATCGAGACGATGTCGCGGGTCCACGGCCCGATCCCGGGCAGGGCGCCGAGCACCTCGAGCGTTCGCTCGCGATCGCCGGCCGGATCGACCGAGAGCTGTCCCGAGACGAGCGCGCCCAGAAGCGCGGCCATGGTCCGCAACCGTGCGCCCGGCATCGCGAGCCGCGCATCGGTCAGCGCCTGGGGCGCCGGGAACAGTCGGCTCAGGCCACCTTCGGGATCGTCGATCGGCTCACCGTGCTCGGCGGCCAGCCGGGCCCCGTGGGTGCGGGCGGCCGCGGTCGAGATCTGCTGCCCGAGCACAGCCCGGATCGCCATCTCGGCGCCATCCACTGCGCGTGGCACGCGACGGCCCGGGGCGCGACCGACCGCCGCGCGCAGCCCGGGCTCCTGCGCGAGCTGTGAATCGACCGCCTCGGGATCGGCGTCGAGGTCGAGCAGCCAGCGGCAGCGCGCGATCGCGGCGGGCAAATCGCGCAGGTCGGCCAGCGTCGCGCGGCACGAGACGTGATCGAGCCGCGGAGTCAGCTCGACGATGCCAGGACCGTGAGGGAGCCGGAGCGTTCGCCGGTAGGTTCCGTCGCGGACCTCCTCCACCCCCGGGATTGCGGTGGCGGCCAGGTGGCCGAACAGGTTGTCCGGGGACAGCGGCCGGCGAAAGGCCAGCCGCAGCCGCAGCGAGTTGCCGGCGACGCCGGTCCCAGGGGCCCTCACGTCCGTCCTGGCCAAACGGCGGCGCAGTTCGGTCGGCGTAAGCGCGAACACCTGACGCACCGTGTCGTTGAACTGCCGGATGCTTCGGAACCCGGCGGCCATCGCCACCTCTGCCATCGACAGTGCGCTGCTCTCGATCAGGATCCGCGCCGTCTGCGCCCGCTGCGCTCGAGCCAGCGCCAGCGGGCTCGCGCCCACCTCCGCGAGCAGCACCCGCTCGAGCTGCCGCCCGCTGTAGCCGAGCTGTGAGGCGAGCGCCGGGACGCCGCCGCGGTCGATTACCCCATCGGCGATCAGGCGCATCGCGCGCGGGACCACGTCCCCGCGCGTGTTCCACTCCGGGGATCCGGGGGACGCGTCGGGGCGGCAGCGCTTGCAGGCGCGAAAGCCGGCGTGCTGGCAGGCGGCGGCCGACGGGTAGAAGCGGACGTGCTCGCGCTTGGGCATCATCGCGGGACAGCTCGGACGGCAGTAGATGCCGGTCGAGGTCACGGCGGTGAACAGCCATCCGTCGAACCGCGGGTCCTTAGCGCTAAGGGCCCGGTAGCAGTGTTCGAAGTCTTCGATCACGCCCCGAGCGTGACACAGCGTGACCGGAGCGTCTAGCGGTTTTGCGACATCAGCGGATCACGTCGACCGGAGCGCCTCGGTCGGGCTGAGGCGCGCCGCCTTGGCCGCCGGGTAGAGCCCCGCGATCGTCCCGATCAGAAATCCGGAGGCGGGCGCCGCCACCAGCGCGTAGAGCGGGACCACGAACGGTTCGTGTCGGGTGAGGGCGTAGACCTCGGTCGCGCCGGCCCCGAGCGCGAGTCCAGCGATCCCGCCGAGCACTGCCAGCAGCGCCGACTCGGCCAGGAACTGCGAGCTGATGTGCCGCCTGGTGGCGCCGAGTGCCCGGCGCAGCCCGATCTCGCCACGCCGCTCCAGAACCGAGATCACCATGATGTTGGCGATCCCGATCGCGCCGACCAACAACGCCACCGCGCCGAGTCCGAGGAGCAGCGTGGTGAACTGCCCCTTGGCCGCAGCCCGCGCCTCGAGCGCATCGGACGGGCGGCTGACCTGGACGCCGTCGGCGTTCTGCGGGTCCGCGGTAGGGGCGAGGACGTTGGAGACGCCGACGACGTCGTTCTGGTTGGCGCGGACGTAGATCTCGGACGGGTTCGGCTGCTCCGAGAACATCCGCTCGGCCACCGGCAGAGAAATGAAGACGGTTGAGTCGAGCGAGGTATCGAGAAGCGCCGAGTTCATGACGCCGACCACGGTGAACCAGGTGTTGCCGAGGTAGACCATCAGGTGTCCTCCAACCTGTTCGATCTGGAGGACCTGCGCCGCCTGCGCGCCGAGCACGCACTCAGGAAACTGGTTGCTGACCGCATTGAGGAAGTGTCCGGAGGCCATCGTCGTGCCCATCACTTCTGGCAGGTTGTCGCCGGCGGCGTCGACGCCGATCCCGCCGGTCTCGGCGGCGGGCACCAACGGACTCCGGTACACGTTGACGCTCGAGACCTGGTAGACGGCCGCAGCGCTTTGCACGTTCAGCTGGTGGTCAATCGAGGGCACCGCGGTGTCGGGCAGGACCTCGTTGGCGCCGAGGAACGTCTGTCCGGGCGTGACCGTCAACAGGTTGGTGCCGAGCGAGTCGATCTCCGCCAGCAGGTTCGCCTGGGCCGAGGCGGACACGCCGACGACGGCCACCATCGCCCCGATGCCGATCGCGATCCCGAGCGCGGACAGCGCCGCGCGCAGGCGCCGGGTGCGCAGCCCCTGGACTGCCGTGCCGAACAGCTCGCGCGCCGGCAGTCGCGCGAGCTCGATGCCGGCTGAGCGCGGGGTCGCCTCGGCCGCGCTGGTCAAATCTCCTCGTCCCCGACGATCTCGCCGTCCCGCATCTGCACCCGGCGCGGGAAGCTCGCGGCGATCTTTTCGTCGTGCGTGATCAGCACGAGCGTGGCGCCGTCCGTGGCCAGCTCGTGCAGCAGCGCGATCACCTCGCCCCCGGACTTCGAGTCCAGGTTGCCCGTCGGCTCGTCGGCGAGGACGATCACCGGCCGCTTGGCGATGGCGCGTGCGATGGCAACGCGCTGGCGCTCACCGCCCGATAGCTGCTTGGGCTTGAAATCACGCCGATGACTCAGTCCGACGCGATCCAGCGCCGCGCGCGCCACCTCGCGCCGATGCTTGAGCGGTAGGCCGGTGTAGAGCATCCCGAGCGCGACGTTGTCGGTCGCGGTCATCGCCTCCTGGAGGTGAAAGCCCTGGAAGACGAACCCGATCTCGTGCGCGCGCAGGCCCGCGAGTTGCCCGTCCGAGGCGCGGGCCACGTCGCGGCCGGCCACCTCGACCCGTCCCCGCGTCGCCCGCTCGAGCGTGCCCATGATGGTCAGCATCGTCGTCTTGCCCGAGCCGGATGGGCCGACCACGGCCACCTGATCGCCGTCGGGTATCTCCAGACTCACCCCGCGCAGAGCGGCGACTCCGCCCGGATACTCCTTGACCACCTCGTCGAGCGCGACCGCCACGGTCAACCCTGAGAGTCGGTCACCTGGAGACCCGCGTAAATCCCCGGGCCCGAGATCGCCACATACCCCGCAGCGAACAATCCTGTGCTGACAGGGATCAGCTTGTGGGGCGGCGCGGCCTCCTGCACGTCGTAGTTGCCGCCTGAGGTGGCCAGCAGCGCGGTGACCGGCACCGACAACACGTCCTTGGCCTCGGCCTCCGAGAAGTTGACGCTCACCGCGGCCTGGTCGAGGCCAGCTCCGGCTCCGACCTCGCGGCCGCTCAGCGCGATCGTGACCGGGACCACCGCGCCGCTCGAGCTGCCGTTGTTGCCGTTGCCGTTGCCGTTGCCGTTTCCATTGCCGTTGCCGTTTCCATTCCCGCTCGAGCTCTGCGCAACTGGACTCACCACGGTGATCTTTCCGTTCACGTAGTCGCCGTTCGGCAGCTCGACCTGCACCTCCTCGCCGACCTTGGCCTCGCTCTGCTTGGTGGCGTCCAGATCGACGGTGGCGACCAGCTGGGTCGAGCTCGTGGTCATGATCGCGGTGGCGCTTCCGCCGCCGCCGTTGCCGCTGTTCCCGTCGCCACCGCTGTTCCCACTGTTCCCACTGTTGCCGCTGTTCCCACTGTTGCCGCTGTTCCCGCTGTTCCCGCTGTTCCCGCTGCTGCCGCCGTTGCCGCCGTTGCCGGATCCAGACGGTGAGCCTGAGCCCGAATGACTCGGCGAGCCCGAGTTACCGTGCTGGGCATTCAACTCGGCCGTCTCGGCTTCCAGCAGCGCGGTGAGCGCGGCAATCGTCTGCGCGGGTGTCAATGCGCTGCAAGGCTTCTTATGCGACTTCGACTCGGACTTCGATTTCGAGTCAGAGCTCGAGTTCGGCTTGCATGACTTGCGCGGAGTGTTCGACGATGGCGTGGTACTCGCCCCAGGACTGGTGGCGGCGGGACTGGTCGCGCCCGGACTGGTCGTGCCCGAATTGCTCGTGCCTGGACTACTCGACTTGGTCAGGCTCACGAACTCCGGCTGCGCGCCCCCGGCCGGCGGATCGTAGGAAGCGGCCGAGCCGTCCGATCCCGCCGTCGCTTCGACGTTCGAAACCAGTTGATTGCCGGGGAGGAACACGACCTGCCCGAGCGTGAGATCGCCGGTCTCGGTCTCGCCCAAAGACTCCTGGAATAGGTCGACACCCTCGGTGGTGGCGGCCTGCCACACGTCGTCGACGACGATCCCGCCCGCATCGAAGCCGAGCTTGACCAGGTTCCGGTTGAGCTCGAGGATGTCAGGGCCGTCGCTGTCGGACGAGTTCAGGTCACGGTAAGCGGGGGTATCACCGTTCATCAGCGTCACCGGCTCGTTGCCGACCTTGTAGAGCGCCTGGCCCGGCTTGATCACCTGACCTGCGGCCGGGAGCCAGGTGATCGTGCCCGACAGCCGGTTGTAGACCGTGTACGAGTTCGCGTAACTCAACGTGCCGGACTCGGTGTCGGTCTCGGTGAGATACCGCGTTTCGACGGCGACCGCGCCCGATGACACGTTCGCGTCAGCCGAGCTGCCCGACGAAGGCGACGACTCGCCACCGAGCACGATCGCGACCACCACCCCGATGGCAACCACCAACGCCAGTAGCGCGCCGAGGCGGCGCCCTGCGCGGCGGCCCGTGGCGCTCTCCGACGTCCGATCCTCCCCGGTCTGACGACGCCTCCATGGCAACCTCACGATGACCTCCTGTCGCAGACCGGTACGAGGAAGGGAAGACTGGCTGAAATCACGGAGCGGCCACCGGCTTCTGACCCTTGGGTAAGCGTATCCCGCAATCAGACGCTGCCTGCTGGAACGCCGGCGATTGCGGGTTGATCCCAGGGCCGAGCTCGAATGCCATCCCGCGCAGATCGAGAATCGCCACCGCCCCCGCGGGAGGCGAGCTCGGGCTGGTCGTGAGCGGATCGGGGAAGTCGGGCACGCCGTGAGCACGCATGCATTTCGAGAACTCGAGGGCAGCCGCCCGGGAACCGGCGGATGTCACCGGCGGCTGCCCGTCATTCGGCAGGTATCGATCGCACGTTTTCTGCGCGGTCTGGAAAGCCGGCGACTGGGGATTGATGCCACTCCCGGGCGTGATTTGAATGCCCCGCCCGGTTGGGTCCGGGAAGTTCGTCACGCCGTGGGCGCGCATGCATTGCGAGAATTGGAGCGCCTGCTGGGAGCTCTTGCCGCTGGGGACCGCGGTGACGGTCCCGCTCGCCGCGTCGGTCGAGCCGCAGCCGGCGACGGCCAAGCAACCCAAGACACCGACGACAGCGGCAACCATGCCCATGTGCAACCCGCGGATCCTGCTCATGCCGCCAGGTTGTACGCAGCCGTCCATAACCGGCCCGTAACTTTGTTATCCCGCTGTTATGTCAGGGACGCCATCGTGAGACCCACCTATGAGAGTCCTGGTCGTTGAGGACCATCCGCGTCTGGCCGAGACCGTGGCGGCCGTGCTCCGCCGCGAGGGGATGGCGGTCGACCTCGCCTTCGACGGCCAGGAGGCGCTCGAACGGACCGCGGTCACCAGCTATGACGTGGTCGTGCTCGATCGCGACCTCCCGAACGTCCACGGCGATGACGTCTGCCGGGCGCTGGTCGACGCCGGCCAGAGCGCCGTGCTGATGCTGACCGCCGCCGGGACGGTCGAGGACCGCGTCGCGGGCCTCGGGATCGGCGCCGACGACTATCTTCCCAAGCCGTTTCACATCGCCGAGCTGGTGGCACGGATTCGCGCGCTCGCGCGGCGCTCGCGCCGATCGCTTCCGCCAACCCTCGCCTACGGCGACCTCCAGCTCGACAGCGCGCACCGCCGCGTCACGCGGGGCGGCAACCCACTGTCGCTAAGCCCCAAAGAGTTCGCCGTGCTCGAGCTGCTGCTCGGCGCCGACGGGGCCGTGGTCTCGACCGAGGAGATCCTCGAGCGGGCCTGGGATGACGCCACCGACCCCTTCACCAACGCCGTCCGCATGACGATCAGCCGCCTGCGCGGCAAGCTCGGCGACCCGCCGGTTATCCAGACCGTCACGCCGATCGGCTACCGGATCGGAGACGGGGTGTGACGCTCGGACGCACACGGGAGCGCCTGCTCCACCCCCAGACGACGATCAGATGGCGTCTCACGCTGCTCTACGGAGGCATGTTCCTCGTCTGCGGGGCCGCACTGCTGGCAGTCACCTATGGGCTCGTCTCGCACGCGGTCACCGGGGGCGGCGTGGTTGCTTTCGGCCCCGCGCCGACGGCGGCTTCGCCCGACGTCGGTAAGTCTTTTGCCGGCGGCCTCGCGATCCAAAATCGACCTTCCGGCGGTAGTCCGATTCAGCTGCACGCGACGCCGAGCTCATCCTTCGTCATCAAGGGCAAGGAGGTGAAGGTGCCGCCCACCGTGAGCCGGCTGCTGCGCTCCGCGACCGGACAGGAGGCTGTCCGGTTCGTGGGTCGCCAGCAGCAGATCGCCGACCTGCACCAGCTTGAGATTGAGTCGGCGATCGCCCTGGCCATCATGGCGATCATCTCCGCACTGCTCGGGTGGTACATCGCCGGCCGCGTGCTGCGGCCGCTGCGCACGATCACCGCCACCGCACAGCAGATCTCCGAGGCCAACCTTCACCGTCGGCTGGACCTCCCCGGCCCGCGCGACGAGCTGCGGACGCTGGCCGACACGATCGACAGCCTGCTTGCACGCCTGGAAAGCGCGTTCGAGGCGCAGCGGCGCTTCGTGGCCAACGCCTCACACGAGCTCCGCACGCCGCTCACCGCGGTCCGCGCCCTGCTCGAGATGGCCATCAGCGACCCCCGCGCGACCGTCCAGACATTCCGCGAAACCTGCCGCGAGGCGCTCGAGGAGAGCGAGCAGCAGGAGCAGCTGATCGATGCCCTGCTCGCCCTCGCCCAGGGCCAGCGCGGACTCGACTATCGCGAACCCACCGAGCTGGCAACGATCACCGATGACGCGATCAAAGGCATCGCCTCGGAGGCCGACGAGCGGCACCTCCATCTCGACGTGACCCTCGAGCCCGCGACTGTCTCAGGTGATCGCCGGCTGATCGGCCGTCTGGTGTCGAACCTGCTCCAGAACGCGGTCCGCCACAACCGGCCCGACGGAGAGGTCCACGTTCACGTCGGCGCGCTCGGAGCCCGTGCCTCGCTCACGATCGCCAACTCCGGACCGGTCGTGCCGGGCGATGAGGTCGAGCGACTGCTCCAGCCGTTCCAGCGCCTGGCGCCCGATCGCCTCGGTCATCGAGAGGGGTTCGGCCTCGGCCTATCGATCGTGGCGGCAATCGCCGCCGCCCACGACGCCCGGCTGGACGTCCGCCCCGGTGAGCACGGCGGGCTGCACGTCCAGGTCACCTTCCCGGCCGCCGCGCCCAGCATCGCGCCGTCGATCGTCGACGAGCGCCCGACACCCGAACCAGCGTCCGCGTAGCCGGCGCCAGACCCAGCAGGCCGCGATTCGGGCTGCCGCGTGAGCCAGCAGGCCCGACCCATGTAAAACGAGCCCGAGTCCCTCCAGCCGATCCGCCATGGCGACGTAAGCATGCCCACAATGCTTACCCGGCAAGGGTGGTCGCGGGCGAGGCGGGTTTGGCGACTTTACATGGGGCGCGGTGACCCACGGGCGGTAGGCTGACGAACATGAGCGCCGAACCCGCCACCGCATACCGCAACCTGATCGTTCACCCGGCCGACGAGACACAGCCGGCCGCCCGCATCACGCTGAATCGCCCCGAGAAGCGCAACGCGCTGTCGCTCGAACTCATGCAGGAGGTCATCGCCGCGCTCCGTGACGCATCGAAGCACCCTGAAACTCGCGCGATCGTGATCGACGCGGCCGGCCCTGCCTTTTCCGCCGGCCACGACCTGTCGGAGATGATCGACCGCGACCAGGCCTTCCTGGACGCGCTGTTCGCCACCTGCACGGTGATGATGGAGACGATCCACGAGCTGCCCCAGCCCGTGATCGCCAAGGTGCACGGCATCGCCACCGCGGCCGGCTGTCAACTGGTGGCGGCCTGCGATCTGGCGGTGGCGGCCGAGGGCACGCGCTTCGGCACCCCCGGGGTCAAGATCGGCCTGTTCTGCTCGACCCCGATGGTCCCGGTCTCGCGCGCGGTCGGTCGCAAGCGCGCGATGCAGATGCTGCTCACCGGCGAGCCGATCGACGCTGACACCGCGCTCGACTGGGGCCTCGTCAACGAGGTCGTCCCCGCTGACCAACTCGACGCCGCAATACAACGCCTTACCCAAGCCATCGCACGCTCAAGCTCCTACACCGTCGCGACCGGTAAGCGCGCCTTCTACGACCAGATCGACCGCGCCGAGCCCGACGCCTACGAGCACACGAAGTCCGTGATGACCGAGAACGCGCTCGCGCATGACGCCCAGGAGGGCATGAGCGCATTCCTTCAGAAGCGGTCACCCAATTGGATTGGGCGTTGAGGGTCCATAGAACCCTAGCCGCGCCGCGACAACCCGCGCGACCTCGATCAGCTCGGGCGGGTCGAGTACCTCCATCGGCTCATCTAGCGTCGCCATCCACACGAGGAAGCCGCGCGACCACGCGCCGCGCGTGGTGACGATGCACGCCTCCTCGCCGTCGGGCTCCACCTCCGCATAGCGACTCGGGATCCGGGATCGCGCTCGGGCCGCCGGGGCCTCAAGCCGGATCCGGCCGGGCGGGGCCTCGGAGAGCCCGTCGCCCTCCCGCGTGCCGCGGAGCCGATCGCGCACGAACGCGGCCGCGTCGCCGCCCGGGACGATCCGCCGCCGGCCGCGCTCGCCCGCCCGCACCCGCCCGCGGATCCGGTCGATCCGGAACGTGCGCCAGTCGTCACGATCGAGGTCGTAGGCGACCAGGTACCAGCGGTGACCGCTGTACACGACCGCCACCGGCTCGACCGCCCGCTGGGAAGCGCGCTCGTCGCGTGCGATGTAGGGGAAGCGCAGCCGCACCTGGTCGCGGCACGCGCCGGCCAGCGTGGCCAACACCTCTGAATCGATCCGCGGCCCCTCCATCCCGAAGGCGGACGTCGCCTGGCTCAGGGCGCTGACCCGACGACGCAAACGACCGGGCAGCACCTGCTCGAGCTTGGCCAGCGCGCGCACCGAGGTCTCCTCGATCCCGGCGATCCCTCCCGCCGCGGCGGTCCGCAACCCGACCGCCACGGCGACGGCCTCGGCGTCGTCGAGCAGGAGCGGCGGCAGCTCGCCGCCGTTGCCGAGGCGGTAACCACCCGCGACCCCGGGCGCGGCCTCGATCGGATAGCCGAGGGAGCGCAGCTTGTCGACGTCACGGCGGATCGTGCGGGGACCGACCTCGAGGCGGTCGGCGAGCTCCTGGCCGGTCCATTCCCGGCGCACCTGGAGCAGTGAAAGCAGGGCGAGGAGGCGTGCGGATGTTTGAACCATGATGCGGCGGATCCTTACAGAGATCACGGACAAAAGCTGACCTGAATGACGGCCGCTGATTCGTATTGCGGACCGGAAGTGGCCGCAATAGAAGAGAGGCTTCAAGCATGTCAACCACTACGTTCAATCCCTCAGAAGCCGCCTCCGCGCGGGACTTCAGTTCCCACCCACCCACCCCCACCGCCCGCCTCGCTTGGCTGGGCTTTGCCGTGGTCGTGGCCGCCCTGGTCATGGACCTGCTGGACTCGACGATCGCGCAGACCGCCGCCCCCGCGATCCGTCGTGACCTGGGCGGCTCCTACGCGGCGCTCGAGTGGATCTCGGCCGCGTACACGCTCGCAATGGCCGTCACTCTGCTCCTCGGGAGCCGTCTCGGTGATGTGCTCGGCCGCCGACGAACCCTCCTGGCCGGCGTCGGGGGATTCGTGCTCGCCTCGGCGCTGTGCTCGCTCGCTCCCACCCCGGACGCCCTGATCGCCGCCCGGGCGCTCCAGGGCGCGGTCGCGGCGCTCATGGTCCCGCAAGGCTTTGGCCTGATCCGCGAACTGTTCGGCGACGAGGGTCAGCAGAAAGCACTCGGAGTAGTCGGGCCGATCATGGGCCTCGCCGCGATCGCGGGCCCGCTCGTCGGCGGCGGCCTGATCAACCTCGACGTACTCGGAACCGGCTGGCGGGCGATCTTCCTCGTCAACGTCCCGGTCGGATTGCTCGCGCTCGGCGCCGGGCGACGCTTCCTGCCGAACCGCCCGCCCGTGACGCCGAATGCCCGCCTCGACGCTCCCAGCGTGGCGCTCGCGATGGTCGGTGGCTTCGCGCTCGTGTATCCCCTGATCGAGGGGCGCGAGGACGGCTGGCCGGCCTGGTCGTTCGCGCTGCTGGGCGCCGGCGTCCTCACCCTGACCGCGTTCGGGCTGCTCCAGGTGCGCCGCTCACGCCAGGGCCGGGCCCCGCTGGTCGAGCCGTCAATCCTGCGGCGGCGCGCCTACGTCGCCGGCCTCGCCGTCGTGCTCGGCTTCATCGGGGCGATGGGCGGGATGATGATCGCGCTCAACGTGATGTTCCAGACCGGCCTCGGACTGACCCCGCTCGCATGCGCCGTGGCCACCGTCGCGATCCCGGTCGCCGCGATCGGCGGGTCGATCACCTCATCGACACTGCTGCCCAAGATCGGGCGACACACGATGCACATCGGCATCGTGGTCATGGCGGCCGGACTCATCGTCGCCGACCTCGTGATGCATTCCGACGGCGGCAACCTGACCGCGTGGGACCTGGCCGGGCCGCTGACGATCACCGGCTTCGGCATGGGCATGGTGTTCGTCCCGATGTTCGACGTGATCCTGGCTGGGGTCGCCCCCCACGAGATGGGATCGGCCTCGGGGCTGCTCGAGTCGATCCAGCAGCTGGCCATGTCGATCGGGATCGCCGCGGTTGGCACAGTTCTGTTTGACCGCGTCGGCAGCAGCCACGGCCCAGTCGCGTTCGTGGGTGCCTCGGACCACGCCCTCCTGGTGGCGGTGGCGTTCCTCGCGGCGGCGTGCGCAGCCGTGTTCTGGCTGCCGCGGCACGCCCGGGCGCACTAACCGGCCATTTAGATGGGCCGCGCCAGAAGGCGCGGCCCAAACTCACCAGGGGTGGCTCGGGAACCGCGGCGACGGACCAATCCGGTCGTTCGCGCGCGATGCGTACCCGATCGCGATGTTCGGGTCGAAGATGCCCGAGGCCGCGTAGTGCTTGTTGCTGCCCGGGCAGGTCGAGTTCGCGCTCTCGCCCGGCGTCGTCACCCAAACGAAGCCGTCGAGGTACGGCGAGTACATGCCATACGACGAGCCGTCGCTGGCTCCCGGCTTCGGACCGAGGCCGCGCCCGGGCGGGTTGCAGAGCACCTCGTTGCCCTGGATCACCGGGTCCTTGGTCTTGAGCGGGCCGTTGCCGTCGCCCCGGGTGTCGACCACGAAGTGCAGGCCGCCGGTCAGCTTCGCGACCTTGTTGCCGAACTGGATCTCTCTATAGGCCCAGTTGAAGTGGGTGTCGTTGAGGAAGAAGCCACGGATCTTGGACGCATCGCTGGCATTCAGGACGCGGGCCACCTGCCGCGGATTGTTGGCGTCCGAGGTACCGCCCTCGACGTAGAGCAGCGCGTGAGGGATCTGGGAGAGCGTGTCGATCTCGTACTTGAGCAGCGCCTCCCGTTGCGCGATCACCGCCGGACTGCGCCAGCAGATCGTGTCGATCGCGTCCTCCTCGACGAAGATCAGCGCCGGGAAGTTCCCGATCGCATCCTTCGTCGCGTTGACCTCAGCATCGAAGTTCGGATTGTTACTCGGAGTACAGCCCGAGCCGTGCTTGATGAAGTAAGTGGTGATCTCCGCGACCGAACCCGGGGTCGTGCGCTGCATCCGGCAGAGGTAATTCTGTACCTGAGTGAAGATCGCCGGCCCCGACCCGCCGGCTGTGTACACGCTGAACTGGTGAGCCTGGGGATACTCACCGATCTTCTCGAGCATGGCGACCGTGTACGCCGTGCTCTTTGACAGGTGCATCGAGTTCACCTTCGCCTCGAACTGGCTCCACGGCATCGGCGTCCCGCCCTCCTGGTGGGTCATCCACCCGAGACCAACCAGGTTGGCAATCGCGTTGGCCGCGTCCCCGCCGTAGAGCCACGGGCTCTCCACGAAAAGATTCGCCCCGGCCAGCGGGTCCGTGCCCGTGAACCCGGGCGTACCGAGTGGATTGGCGGGATTGGAAGCAGAGGTGTCACTCGACGTGCACTGAGCCGCCGCCGCGCGTGCCTTGGGTGATGCACCCGAGGCCGTGCTCATCATCGCCAGAGCGAGCACAGCGAGTCCTCCGAGCGTCACCATCAGCACCAACCGCCGCCGCCAGTCCATGTGGTCACTCCCCTACCAGGTCGATTTATCCGTGCAGGGCAAACTCCCCTGCAGGCACAAGACTAGGCGATTCGCGACTGACCGAAACGCGGTGAGAGAGTAGATGATGAGCGATCGGTAGGAATGCGCAGCGAAGTGGGGCCGCACTCGGGAGGCGGACCCAGCGCCGGCGCCAAAGGGGGAGGCGCACCGTCTGTGCGCCTCCCCGGACGTTCCCCCAGCCCCGGTCATCGCTCGGCCCGAGCGGGCTCACGCTCGCGGGTGCGAGCGCGTCGGCCTCGCCCAGGCCGGCTTGGTCCGAGATGCCCCCGGCTGGATTGCCCCGTTGCTCGTGTCTGGGGCAACCGTATGGGCCGTGCCGCCGGCTCGCCCACCCACCCTAGGTGGCAGCCCACACACCTGTGCGGTTAGGGTCGCACTGAACATGCGCGTCCGCCTCCTACGCCGTCGGTGCCGACCGGCCGCCGCCGCGGTCAGCCCGCACCGGGCCTTTGACCCGCGCCAGGTTGGCGAGCTCGAGGCCAACACCTGGGTGGCCTATTACCGCCGCGACTGGGTCTCATTCCTGCGCTCGGCGATCGCGCTCACGCGCCACACGTTCGGACTGCCCTGGCCTTCGACGATCCACGCCGCCTGGCTCGTGCTCCGCGCGAATCAGCTCTGGGCGCCGTACCCGGACAACAACCCGGAGGGTGCGCGGCACACGATGGAGCGCTTCTACCGCCTGCTCGCCCGGCGTCACGACGAGCCGTTCGATCCCCGTCACGCCTCCGAGCTCGAGGTCGAGTGGTGGCGCGTTCACCGCGTGCACCAGCGCGAGCGCCGCGACGGCGATGAGCGCCCGCTCGTGGCCGCACTTACCGCGCTGTATTCGTATGTCTATGGCGTCCCTGAGGACGACGTGACCGCGGCGGCTCAGGAGCGCGCCCTCGCGACGCGCTACTCCGACCAGTGGGTGGAGCAGGGTTGCAATCCCGCCAGCGCGCTGGTGCCGCAGGAGCGCGCCGCCCTCGTGCGCTCCTACGCCGCCCTTCTCGCCGCAGTACATCGCGTCTGACTGTCGTCGGCGCGTCCCACCGGCTATTCGGCCGCATCGGGCGCCTTCGCACAAGTTTTCGGCGTGCCTGCCGAATGACCCGACGGACAGCAGAAGTTAGAAGACCCCCATGGGAACAACTGCAAATCAGCCCGGGCGATGAGCGGCGAGGACAAAAGCTCGCGGCTTCGCGCTGCCTTCCCGCCCCACCGGCGCGCGCTCGATCGTACCCCGGTTTTCGTCTGGCCTCTGTACGGCTTGCTCAGCCTGCTCGCCGCGGTCTACGTGGTGACCCAGCTCCTGAACCTGAACTGGGATTGGGTGAACGGCTGGGGCGTCGATGCCTTTGAAATCGTCGTCAGCGGCCTCTGCGTCCTCAAGGTCATCACGATCCGGCGTGGCCGCGCGATCCCCGCGCTGCTCGGCCTCGGCCTGTTCTGCTGGGCCGCCGGCGACATCGTCCTGACGATCCAATCCCTGGGGGGAGCGACGCCGCCATCGCCGTCGCTGGCCGACGCCTTCTACGTGGCTTTCTATCCCGTCACCTACGCCGCGCTCATGCTCCTGCTGCGCAGCCAGGTCAAGCGCTTCAGCCTCGCCAACTGGCTCGACGGCGCGGTTGCCGGGTTCGGCGCGGCGGCGCTGTGCGCGACGTTCGCCTTCAAGGCTGTGCTTCACCACGCCGGGGGCAACGTCGCCGGCGTCGCGGTCAACCTCGTCTATCCGGTGGGGGACGTCCTGCTGCTCGGCCTGGTCGTGGGCGGCGCGGCGATGGTGTCCGGCCGGCGGCGCCTGCCCTGGCTGCTGCTCGCCGTCGGCTACGCACTGAACACCGTGGGGGACATCTTCAACGTGTTGAACTCCACGTCGTTCGTCGGGACCGTGTTCAACGCGATCGCCTGGCCGCTGTCGATCCTGCTGGTGTCGGTGGCCGTGTGGATCCGGACCGGGGCGCCCCGCCCCACGGCGGAGGAGCCGCCGGGCTTCATGCTCCCGGCGCTGGCCGCCGGCGGCGCCCTGACGATCCTGTTCATCGGCTCGCTGAACCACGTCGGACGCGTCTCCCTGGGGCTGGCCGCGACCACACTCGTGGTGGCCGGCGCGCGCTCCGCCCTGTCGCTCGTCGGGCTGCGGACGCTCACCGAGCAGCGCCGGCGCGAGTCGGTCACCGACCAGCTCACCGGCCTGGGCAACCGCCGGGCGCTGTTCGAGCTGCTTGACGGATTCCTGGCCGAGCCGGAGGACGCGGACGGGCCGGCCCGCAGTCTCGCCTTCATGTTCGTCGATCTCGACCGTTTCAAGGAGGTCAACGACTCCTTCGGGCATGCCACCGGCGATGAACTGCTCCGCCAACTCGGCGCCCGGCTTCAGGGTTCGCTCCGCGAGTCCGACCTGGTCGTCCGCCTCGGCGGCGACGAATTCGCGCTGGCGCTGTTGGACAGCGACGCCGACTATGCCGCCACCGTGGCCGGCCGCCTCACATCCCGCATCGAGGAGCCCTTCGCGCTCGACGCCGTGCGCGTCGAGATCGGCGCCAGTATCGGGATCGCGGTGTTCCCCAACGACGCCCTCAATCCCGCCGACCTGGTCCGCTGCGCCGACCTCGCGATGTACCGGGCCAAGGTCGAGGGCAAGCGGTTCGCCATCTACCAGGAGGATCTCGACGGCGCGGCCAACCGGATCCAGCTGGTGGAGGAGCTACGGACGGCGATCGAGGCGCGCCAGCTCGAGCTTCACTACCAACCGCAGGTCGACCTCTCAACCGGCGAGATCACGGCGGTGGAGGCGCTGTTGCGATGGATCCATCCGCGTCTGGGATTCATCCCGCCGCTCGAGTTCATCGCGTTGGCCGAGGAGGCTGGACTGATGGGCGGCCTGACCGCCTTCGTGCTCGACGAGGCCCTATTCCAATGCGCTACGTGGCGCTCCGCCGGCAAGAGCCTCACCGTCGCCGTCAACATTTCGGCGTCCGACCTGCTCAACCCAGAGTTCCCGGACCTGGTGGCGCGCCTGCTCGCCGGCTACGGACTCAGCCCGGAGGCCCTCGTCCTGGAGATGACCGAGACGACCGCGATCGCCGACTTCGAGCGCTGCCAGCACGCCATCCAGAGGCTTCACGATCTCGGCCTGGTCGTCTCGGTCGACGACTTCGGCGCCGGCTTCACCTCGCTGGCCTACCTGGGAAGCCTGGCCGTCGGCGAGCTCAAGCTCGACCGCAGCTTCATCACCCGCCTGAGCGAGACCGGCGAAAGCCGCGACGTGGCCCTGGTGCGCGCCACCGTCGAGCTTGCGCATGCGCTCGGCCTGAGAGTGGTGGCCGAAGGGGTCGAGGACGATCAGTGCCTCGGCCTGCTCTCGGGGCTGCGATGCGACCTCGTCCAGGGCTACGTGATCTCAAAGCCCAAGCCCGCCGCCGAGCTCGAACTCGGTCGGCGCACGCTCCCGGTCATCCCCGCGCGCCGAGCCAGCGCCGCCTAGTCGCTGCCTCCAGGCCGTGGCGCCGGCCCGCGGGCAGGGGTCGTCATCATTGGCGCCGATGCTCGTTACCACGTCGGTGAACTCCCGCGAGTACGCGCGCGACGTCGAGCCGCGCATGCTGTTGGTGCATTTCCTGCGCGACGAGCTCGGCCTCACGGGCACGCATTGGGGCTGCGACACCTCCAACTGCGGCACGTGCGTGGTGCTGATGGATGGCGAGCCGGTCAAGTCGTGCACGATGCTCGCGGCCACCGCCGAGGGCCACGAGATCCTCACCGTGGAGGGACTCGAGGTCGACGGCGTGCTCGACCCCGTGCAGCAGGGATTCACCGAGATGCACGGCCTGCAGTGCGGCTTTTGCACGCCGGGCATGATGCTCACGGCGCGGGCTCTGCTCGCGCGCAACGCCGATCCGAGCGAGGCCGAGATTCGCGAGGCCATCTCGGGCCAGATCTGTCGCTGCACCGGTTACGCCACGATCGTCCGCTCGGTCCGCTGGGCAGCCGAACATCGGGCCCGCACGTGAGCGAAGCCAACGGGAACCCGATCGGCTTCGGCCGCATGCGGCGCAAAGAGGATCCCCGCTTCATTCGCGGTCAGGGCCAGTTCGTCGATGACGTGAAGCTGCCGGGGATGCTCCACGGCGCCATCCTGCGAAGCCCGGTCGCCCACGCCCGCATCGTCTCGATCGACGCGTCCGCGGCGCTCCAGCACCCGAAGGTGCATGCGGTCATCACCGGCCGGGATCTGGAGGACCGCGGCGTCGCCTGGATGCAGACGATCTCTGCCGACACGCAAGCCGTGCTCGCCACCGACAAGGTGCGCTTCCAGGGCCAGGAGGTCGCGTTCGTGGTGGCCGACGACGGATACTCGGCGCGCGACGCGCTCGAGCTGATCGACGTCGACTACGAAATGCTGCCAGCCGTCGTCGATCCGCGGCGGGCGCTCGATCCCGACGCGCCGCTGATCCGCGACGACAAGCCGGGACAGACCGATAATCACATCTTCGATTGGGAGTCGGGCGATCGATCGGCGACCGACCGCGTGTTCGCTGACGCCGACGTCGTCGTCGAGCAGGACCTCGTGTTCCCGCGCTCGCATCCGGCTCCGATGGAGACCTGTGGGGCGGTGGCGCAGTACGACCCCGTGTCGGGCAAATTGACCGTTTGGTGCACGACCCAGGCGCCGCACGCCCACCGCACCGTGTACGCGCTGCTCACGGGGTTGCCCGAGCACAAGATCCGCGTCGTCTCCCCGGATGTCGGCGGCGGGTTCGGCAACAAGGTGCCGGTGTATCCAGGCTACGTATGCGCGATCATCGCCGCGATCGACGTCGGCCGGCCGGTCAAGTGGATGGAGGACCGCTCGGAGAACCTGATGTCGACGGCGTTCGCGCGCGACTATGCGATGCGCGGCGGGATCGCCGCCACCCGCGAGGGTGAGATCCTCGCCGTCCGGGTCGACGTGATCGCCGATCATGGCGCGTTCAACGCGACCGCCCAGCCAACCAACTACCCGGCTGGGTTCTTCCACGTGTTCACCGGCTCCTACGACATCGAGGCGGCCCACTGTCACGTCACCGGCGTGTACACGAACAAGGCGCCCGGAGGCGTCGCCTACGCGTGCTCGTTCCGGATCGCCGAGGCCGTGTACCTGGTCGAGCGAATGGTCGACTGCCTCGCGTACGAGCTCGGAATCGACCCCGCGGAGCTGCGCCTCGCGAACCTGATCCGGCCCGAGCAGTTCCCCTATCAATGCAAGACCGGCTGGGTGTACGACTCGGGCGACTACGAGCGGACGCTGCGCAAGGCTCTCGACGTGGCCGATTACGACGCCCTGCGCCGCGAGCAGGTCGAAAAGCGCGCTCGCGGCGAGCTCATGGGTATCGGCGTGGGGTTCTTCACCGAGGCGGTCGGCGCGGGCCCGCGCAAGCACATGAACATCCTCGGGCTGGGCATGAATGACGGGGCCGCGCTGCGGGTGCACCCAACGGGGAAAGCACAGCTCAGCATCAGCGTGCAGACCCAGGGCCAGGGCCACGAGACCACCTTCGCCCAGATCGTCGCCGAGGAACTCGGGATCCCGCCGGAGGACATCGAGGTCGTCCACGGCGACACCGACGTGACGCCGTACGGGCTCGGAACCTACGGTTCGCGTTCGACCCCAGTGAGCGGCGCCGCCACCGCAATCGTCGCGCGCAAGGTACGCGACCGGGCGCGGCTCGTCGCCGCGGCGATGCTCGAGGCCTCGCCCGACGACCTCGAGTGGGAGAAGGGCCGCTGGCTGGTCAAGGGCGATCCCGAGAAATACGCGACCATCCAGGAGATCGCGATGGCGGCGCGCGGATCGGTCGAGCTGCCGGCCGGCGTCGAAGCCGGCCTGGACGCCGAGACGGTCTACGACCCGCCCAACCTGACGTTCCCCTACGGCGCCTACATCTGCGTCGTCGACATCGATCCCGGCACGGCCAAGGTGCGGATCAGACGGTTCGTCGCCGTCGACGACTGCGGCACCCGAATCAACCCGATGATCATCGAGGGCCAGGTCCACGGCGGGCTCACCGATGGGGTCGGGATCGCCTTGATGGAGCAGATCGCGTTCGATGAGGACGGCAACTGCCTCGGGGGGTCGCTGATGGACTACCTGATCCCGACCGCGCTCGAGGTACCCGACTGGGAGACCGACTTCACGGTCACGCCCTCGCCCCACCACCCGATCGGCGCCAAAGGCATCGGCGAGTCTGCGACGGTGGGCTCCCCGCCGACGATCGTCAACGCGGTCTGCGATGCGCTGCGGCCGTTCGGCGTGCGGCACGTGGACATGCCGTGCACGCCGTCCCGGGTGTGGCATGCGATGCGGGGTAGCGCATGAGCCGCGAGTTCACGACCGGCCTCGTGCTCGCCGCGGGCGGGTCGAAGCGGCTCGGGCAGCCCAAGCAGCTGTTGCCTTACGGCGGGGCGACGCTGCTCGATCACGTGCTCGGGACCGCACGGTCCTGCCCATTCGATCAGCTGATCTGCGTGATTGGCGGTGGCGCCGGCGAGATCAAGGAGGGAGTCGACCTCGGCGGGGTTGATTTGATTGAGAACGACTTTTTCGGTGACGGCTGTTCGTCCTCGATCGCCATTGCCCTAACTGCGGTCGATGAGCGGTGCCGGGTGCTGGTCCTGATGCTGGGCGACCAGCCCGGCGTCAGCTCGGCCACCGTCGAGGAGCTGCTGGCCGGCCGGGGCGACAGCGCGCTCGCCGCGTGCGCGTACGACGACGGACGCGGCCATCCGCTCGCGTTCGCGCGGAGCACATTCGATCAGCTCGCGTCGCTCCACGGCGACAAGGGCGTGTGGAAGCTGCTCGACCGCGCGGGCGACGAGGTCGTCGACGTACCGGTCCCCGGGCCGATCCCGCTCGACGTCGACAGGTGGGAGGACTACGAAGCCGTGAAGCGCGAAGCAGCCAACGCGAGCGGTTGATCAGCGCCCCGCGGCGGCGTCGATCTCGTCGGCCACCGAGCGCCACAGCGTCACGTGTACCTTCGGCCGGGCCCGCGTCGAGACGGTGCCGGCACGGCCCGTCGAGATCGCCTGAGTTGCATCCGAGGTCGTCGCGAAGCGCTGCAGCGCGAGCGCCGCCGGCACGGCGCGCTCAAGGCCAAGCGTGCTCGCGTGCCACATCTCTTCGATCGGGGTGCCACGAACGTCTATCCGCGTCAGCGCCCGCCGGCGGACCTCCTCGATCACCGAGTGGGCGAGCGTGAGCAGGATGCCCTCGCCCGCGGCGGCGGCGGCGATCGCGGCGGCGTGACTCGCGTAGGCGGAAACATCCGTAGGGGCCAAGCCGTTGCGAGCGAAGAACAGGCCGGTCGCGGTGGTCGGATCGATGTCGGGCGGGCCCACCAGCCACCGCTCCTTGGCCAGCTCGGCGGCCGCCACGTCCGGCCGCCCCGACATCGGGTGACCCGGCGCGGAGACGATGATGAGGCGGCAGCGCAGGAACGGCACCGTGGCGATCGTGTTCGCGCGCTCAGGCCCTGGATGCGGGCCGAGCGCGATGTCTGCCTGCCGATGCTCGAGGCGATCGGCGAACGACGCCCCGGGGACGGCTTCGATCGAGATCTCGAGTCCCTCGTCGCGGGCGGTGAACGCCTCGACCAGCGGTCCGATGTGCTCGGCCACGACGTTAGTGGCGATGACCTGCAAGCGACGCGGCTGACCGGCCGAGTCGTGGACCGACCGCCGGGCCTGCTCGGCCAGGCCGAGGATCTCGCCGGCCAGCGCCGCCAGCCGCCGGCCGCCGGCAGTCAGCGCGATTCCCCGGCCCTCGCGGACGAACAGCTCATCGCCGAGTTCCTTGCGAAGCGCCGCCACCGCGACCGAGACCGCGGGCTCGGTCACCTCGAGCTGCGCGGCGGCCGCCTTGACCGAGCCGAGCCGGGCGACGAGCACGAACGACTGCAGCTGGGCGAGGGTCAAACAGTTGGCTCCTAAGCGATCACTTAACTCAAGTTGACGGCCCACGATAACAACGTCAAAGTTCCGTCAAGGAGAGAAGGCTCGAACGGTATGGGCAGTGCTCTCCGTTGTTGGTACGCGAGGGAGCGCATTGCAAGTTCCGGCCCCGTTTGAGTACGAGCGAGCGACCAGCGTCGAGGAGGCGCTCGAGTTGCTCACCCAGCTGGGACCCGACGCGCGCCTGCTGGCCGGCGGCCACTCTTTGCTGCCGATGATGAAGCTTCGCCTCGCCTCGCCCGCGTACCTGATCGACATCGATCCGCTCGCGAACGAGCTCGGGTACGTCTCCGAGCACGACGGCGAGGTCCGGATCGGGGCGATGACCCGCCACCGCGCGCTGCTCGAGTCCGAGCTGCTCGCCAATCGGCTGGCCATCTTCACCGACGCCGAGCGCGTGATCGCCGACCCGGTGGTCCGCAACCGCGGAACGATCGGCGGCGCGCTCTGCCAGGCGGATCCCTCCGAGGATCTCAGCGCGGTGTGCGCGGCGATTGGCGCCCTGATGGTGGTCCGCGGCACGGGCGGGGAGCGAGTGCTCGGCATGGACGAGTTCCACCGCGGTCCGTACCAGACGGCGGTCGGGCCCGCCGAGATGCTCGTCGAGATCCGCGTCCCACTGTCCGACGCCTCCGGCAGCGCGTACGAGAAGGTCGACCGCCGGGTGGGCGACTGGGCGGTGGCAGCGGCGGGGGCGTCGCTCACGCTGTCGAAGGACGGAGCCATCGCCCGCGCCGGCGTCGCCCTGGCCGCGGTCGGCTCGGAGGTCACATCGCGCGAGGCGGAAAAGACCCTGGTGGGCGAGCCTCCGTCGCAGGCACTCTTCAAACGGGCCGCGGCAGCGGCCGCCCAGGCTTGTCGTCCGGTCACCGATCAACGGGGATCGGCGGAATACAAGCGACATGTCGTCGGCGTGCTGACGGAGCGTGCGCTGCTGCGAGCCGCAACCCGGGCGCTACCCGGACAGACCCCACCCAGACGTAGAAAGACACAGGAGGTGTGACTTGCCGTTGGTGATCGGTGCTTCCACCGGTTGGTACATCGGGCTCGTGCTCGGGATCGTCGTGGCCGCGGTGGCGGCGGCGATCGTGATCACGATCGTGATGCTGGCGAGGAAGATCGCCGCCCAGGCGCGGACCGCCGTGGACGGGGTCGAGAAGGTGCGGGCGCAGACGGAGGGGCTGGCCGGGATCGGGCGGATCAACGACTCGGGGGTCCGGATCCTGCACTCGGCGCGCGCGCTGCGCAAGGTGGCGGTGGGTAAATGATTGGCTTCGCCGCGTTTACCAACCACGACGCTTGGGTGGTCGCGCTCGTGATCGCACTCGTCGTGGCGCTCGCAGTCGCCGGCCTGCTGCTTGTCCTGGTCAGGACGGTAGGCGAGATTCGCAAGTCGGTCGCCGCCCTCCTCGGCGTCGCCGGCAAGGTCGCCGGCAATACGGCAAACATTCCCCAGCTTCAGGCGACCGCGCCCGTGCTGGGGCTGATCGTGGAGGAGGCCGTGATCCAGGACGGCTACATGAACGCGCTCACCGACGGATTCGGCAACGGGAACGGTGGTGGCGAATGACCACGCTCATCATCCTCAGCGTCGTGCTCGCGGTGATCATCATCGCGGTGGTCGCGGCAGCGTTGATCAAGATCCGCCAGGACCTCGAGGCGACCTCGGCCGACCTCGCTACGCTCGCCGGTGCGCTCAAGATGGTCGAGTCCGAGCACCTGCAGCCGCTCGAGCCCGCGGTCAAGGCGATCAACGGTCAGTTCGACGTGATCATCGGCGCGTTCCCGGGCATCGCGCGCAAGGCCAAGATGGTCGCCGAGAGGAGGCCCCAATGACGCTCGAGTGGATCGGCGACGCGCTTCTGCTGCTCGTCGTCCTGCCCGTCGTCGTCTACCTGCTGCGCGGAGTGCTGAACGCCGCGAACAGCATCGTCCCGAGCGCCCAGCAGATCGCGGTCGCCGCCACCGCGGGGTCGAAGGACCTCGACGCGACCGCCCTTCTGCTCACCACGCAGGACCAGGTAAAGAAGACGATCGCGCTCGCCGCCGACTACGGCGGCTCGCTCGACGTGATCCTCGACGACGCCCAATAGGAGGCACGAATGCCAGCAGCTGGTGTAGTCATGATCATCGCGGTCCTGCTGATCGTGCTCGCGGTCGTCTACTACCTCGTGTCGACGATCGTCGCGCTCCAGCGGATCACCAACTCACTCGATGAGGCGATCACGGGTGTGGTCGGGATCATCGAGAAGAGCGCGCCCGTCGACGAGGTCGTGACCTCGATCAACACGAACCTCGATGCCGGGGTCGGCCTGCTCGAGGGCTTGCTCGTCAAGAAGGCCGGCATGGAAGACGCCGTCGGCATCGTCGAGGGGCTCTACCCGGGCGCGGCGGGCGAAGGCTTCCGCGACTTCCCGGAGAGCAAGGAGACGAAGGCCCCGCGGATCAGCGAGGTTTATACGAAGGGCACGTTAACCCTGGCCCGGCTGGGACGGGAAGCCCCGATCGCCGCCGCCAGTCCAAACGGTCCGGCGCTGCGGAACCCGGCGTACGGCAGCACAGCCGCCCGTGGGCTGTACCCGGAGATCAGGCAGACGCGACCGCAGGCCATGCCCCGCTCGCCGGTCATCGGGACCGACTCGCCCGTCCAGTACGTCCCGAGCGAGTCGCCCGGAGTCCGCAAACGGATGCCGGTGGCGGTGGGGGCAACGACGACGCCCGCCCAGGGCCAGGAGCAACCCGAGGGCGGAATCGTGAAATCCGGGCTGGCCTTCCTGCGCCGCCTGAAGAACGACGAGGAGTAAGGAGAAGGAATGCAGACTCCAGCGCCGTTTGACTACGAGCGCGCGACCACGGTGGACGGCGCTCTCGCAGCCCTAGCCGAGCATGGTCCGGAGGCACGGCTGATCGCCGGCGGGCACAGCCTGCTGCCGATGATGAAGCTGCGCCTGGCCACCCCCGAGTACCTGATCGACATCAACGACCTCGAGGAACTCTCCTACATCCAGGAGCGCATCACCGAGATCCGGATCGGAGCGCTGACGCGGCACTGCGAGCTGCTCGAGTCCGACCTGCTCGCGGCGCGCGCGCCGGTGTTCCGCGACGCCGAGGAGGTAATCGCCGACCCGGTCGTCCGCAACCGCGGCACGATCGGCGGATCGCTATGCCAGGCCGACGCCGCCGAGGACCTGTCCGCGGTGTGCGCGGCCCTGAAGGCGCAGGTCGTAATCCGGGGGCCGTCCGGTGAGCGCACCACCGGCATGGACGGCTTCTACCTCGGACCGTTCATGACCGCGGTCGGGGCGGACGAGATGCTCACGGAGATCCGCCTGCCGATCCGGCAAGGGGCCGGCAGCGCGCACGAGAAGGTCGAGCGGCGCGCCGGCGACTTCGCGATCGCGGCCGTGTCGGCCGCGGTGTGGATCGACGGTGGCACGATTTCCGACGCCGGGATCGCGCTCGCCGCGCTCGGACCGAGCACGATCATCGCCTCACGCGCCGAAGAGGCGCTCAAGGGCAAGCCACCCTCGGAGGAGCTGTTCGCGCAGGCGGGCGAGATCGCCAAGGAGGACTGCATGCCGGTCGCCGACGGTCGCGGACCGGTCGACTACAAGCGCCACCTCGCGAGCGTCCTCACCGTCCGCGCGCTGAGGCGCGCCACTGCTCGCGCCCTGCAACAGGAGGCCTAGTGACATGGAAGTGAAGATCACGATCAATGGGCAGGAGGTCTCGCGCGACATCGAGCCGCGCACGCTGCTCGTCCACTTCATCCGCGACACGCCGGGATTGACGGGCACGCACTGGGGCTGCGACACGTCCAACTGCGGCGCCTGCGTCGTACTGATGGACGACAAGCCGATCAAGTCGTGTACGACGCTGGCGGCGATGTGCGTCGGCCACGAGATCCGGACCGTCGAATCGCTCGAGCGCGACGGACAGCTCGACCCGATCCAGATGGGCTTCCACGAGAAGCACGGGCTGCACTGCGGTTTCTGCACGCCGGGGATGCTGATGACGACCCGCGCGCTGCTCGACTCGAATCCGAACCCGACCGAGGCAGAGATTCGGAGCGCGATCTCAGGGGCGATCTGTCGCTGTACCGGCTACAAGAACATCGTCAGCGCGGTGCGCTGGGCGGCCGAGCACGAAGCCGCGATCAAGCAGGAGGCGTAACAGACCAATGGCCACGATGGACACCGCAACCACCGAACGTCCGATCGGCTTCGGCCGCCTGAAGCGCAAGGAGGACGCCCGCTTCATCCGCGGCAAGGGCACGTATCTGGACGACATCCGCCTGCCGGGGATGGTCCACGGCGTGATGCTCCGAAGCCCGTACGCCCACGCCAGGATCGTCTCGATCGACACCTCCCGAGCCCTCGCCCACCCGGGCGTCGCGGCGGTCGTCACCGCCAAGGACCTCGAGACGCTCGGACTCGCCTGGATGCCGACGATCTCCTACGACACGCAGGCCGTGCTCGCCGGCGACAAGGTCCGCTTCCAGGGGCAGGAGGTGGCGTTCGTGATCGCCGTCGACGAGTACACGGCGCGCGACGCACTGTCGCTCATCGACGTCGAGTACGAGCCCTTGCCCGCCGTCGTCAACGCGCGTAAGGCGCTCGACCCCGATGCCCCGCTGATCCGCGACGACAAGGACGGCCAGGCCGACAACCTGGCCAGCCCGCTGTGGGAGGCCGGCGACTCCGAGGCGACCGACCGCGCGTTCGCCGAGGCGGACACGGTCGTCACCCGCGACATCATCTACCCGCGCTGCCACCCGGCGCCGCTCGAGACGTGCGGGATGATCGCCGACTTCAATCCGAAGACCGGCCAGCTCGACATCTACAACGGCAACCAGGCACCCAACGCGCACCGCACGGTGTACGCGCACGTCGCCGGCCTGGCCGAGCACATGATCCGCATCCGTTGCAACGACATCGGCGGCGGTTTCGGCAACAAGGTGCCGGTGTATCCCGGGTACGTATGCGCGATCGCCGGCTCGATCGTCGCCGGCGTCCCGGTCAAGTGGATCGAGGACCGCTCGGAGAACCTGATGTCGACCGGTTTCGCGCGCGACTACATCATGCACGCCGAGATGTGCTCCAAGGACGGCAAGATCACCGGCCTGCGGGTCGACGTCATCGCCGACCACGGCGCCTTTGACTCGACCGCGCAGCCGACCAAGTTCCCGGCCGGCTTCTTCCACATCGTCTGCGGCTCCTACGACCTCGAGGCCGCCCACGTGCAGGTCAAGGCCGTCTACACCAACAAGGCCCCGGGCGGCGTGGCCTACCGCTGCTCGTTCCGGATCACCGAGGCCGTGTACCTGGTCGAGCGGATGGTCGACGCGCTCGCGCTCGAGATGAAGGTCGATCCGATCGATCTGCGGATGAACAGCTTCATCGCGCCCGACCAGTTCCCGTACGAGACGACCACCGGCTGGACCTATGACTCGGGCAACTACGCCGCGACGATGCGCGAGGCGATGCGGATCGCCGGCTATGACGAGCTGCGAAAGGAGCAGGCCGAGAAGCGGGCCCGCGGCGAGCTGATGGGTATCGGCACGTCGTTCTTCACCGAGGGCGTGGGCGCCGGACCGCGCAAGCACATGGACATCCTCGGACTGGCCATGAACGACGGCGCCGACCTGCGCGTCCATCCGTCCGGCAAGGCAGTGGTCAGCATCTCGGCGCAGACCCAGGGCCAGGGCCACGAGACCACGTTCGCGCAGATCGTGGCCGAGGAGCTCGGGATCCCGCCCGAGAACATCGAGGTCCGCCACGGCGACACCGACCGGACCCCGTACGGGCTGGGGACCTACGGCTCCCGCTCAACCCCCGTGTCCGGTGCGGCGGTGGCGGTCGTCTCGCGCAAGGTGCGCGACCGGGCCCGCCTGATCGCGGCGACCATGCTCGAGACGCGGGCCGAGGACCTGGCCTGGGAGAAGGGCCGCTGGTACGTCAAGGGCGATCCCGAGCAGGGCGCGATGATCGAGGAGATCTCCGCCTACGCCTACAGCGGCGAGCCGATGCCGGAGGGCATGGAGGGCGGGCTCGACGCCCAGGTGATCTACGACCCGCCGAACCTGACCTATCCGTGCGGGGCCTACATCTGCGTAGTCGACGTCGATCCGGACACCGCGGCGGTCAAGGTGCGCCGGTTCATCGCGGTCGACGACTGCGGGGTGCGGATCAACCCGATGATCGTCGAGGGCCAGATCCATGGCGGCCTGGCCGAGGGCGTCGGCATCGCGCTGATGGAGGTGATCACCTTCGACGAGGAGGGCAACTGCCTGAACGGCTCGTTTATGGACTACCTGATCCCGACCGCGCTCGAGTGTCCCGACTTCGAGCTCGGCGAGACGGTCACGCCGTGCCCGCACCACCCGCTGGGAGCCAAGGGCGTGGGCGAGTCGCCGAACGTCGGATCGCCGCCCGCGATCGTCAACGCGATCATCGACGCGCTCCACGAGACCCACGGCGTCGACCACGTCGACATGCCGTGCACGCCGGCCCGCGTGTGGGCGGCGATGCAGGGACGGGCAGAGCCGCCGCAATGATCACCGGCCCTCTGAGTGCCCGGGCGCAGGAGCTCACCGCCCAGGGGGCGGCGTTCGTGACTGCCACGGTGGTACGGGTCGAGCACCCGACCAGCTCCAAGCCGGGCAACGTCGCGCTCGTGCACGAGGACGGGAGCATGGAGGGGTTCGTCGGCGGCGTGTGCGCGCAGAACAGCGTGCGGCTGTACTCGCTCAAGGCGATCGAGCGGGGCGAGCCGCTGCTCCTACGGATCCTGCCGGACGGCCCGGGTCTCGCCTCGGTCAAGAACGGGGCCAACGCCGGCTCCACGGTTGAGGATCCGGAATCCCACCCACCCACCCCCTCCGCCGGTCACGAGGTCGCGCACGACGAGGGATCGGTCACGGTCCAGAACCCGTGCCTGTCCGGTGGTGCGATCGAGGTCTTCCTCGAGCCGTTCCTGCCCCCGCCCCGGATGATTGTCGCCGGCGACACGCCGATCGCCGCGGCACTCCTGCGGCTGGGGCCAGACCTCGGGCTCGACGCGGTCGACTCACGAGGCGGCGACAGCGGCGCGGTGGTGCCCTCTGCCGACGACCTGGCGCTGGTCGTGGCCGCCCACGGGCGGGACGAGCTCGCGATCCTGCGGGCGGCGCTCGAGGCGGAAGTCCAGTATGTGGGGCTGGTGGCCAGTCGCAAGCGGGGCGCCGGCGTGCTCGATCAACTGCGTGGGGACGGCGTTTCTGAGGAGCTGCTCGTCCGGATCGACACGCCGGCCGGACTGGACATCGGCGCGCGCACGCCCGCCGAGGTGGCGCTCTCGATCCTGGCCTCGATCATCGAGGTGCGCCGCCGGGAGAGCACGGCCCCCCGCTCGTGGGCGGCCGCTCCGCCGATCGCGGTCGATCCGATCTGCGGCATGACCGTGGTCGTGAGCGCGGACGCGCTGTCGGCGCAGTACGCGGGCGACACGCATTACTTCTGCGGCGAGGGCTGTCTCCGCGCCTTCGAGCGCCAGCACGCGTTGGCATGACGCCTCCGCGAGTGACCGGCGAGGCGGCCGACGAGGTCCGGCAGCTCGCCCCCGACGTGGAGACGCTCGCCGTTCGCCTGGGGGCGATCGACTACCTGGTCGACGAGGCACTCGCGACGTCCATGTTCCTCAGCCTGCGCTTGCCCCAGCCGCTGCTGCTCGAGGGCGAGGCCGGGGTGGGCAAGACCGAGGCCGGCAAGGCACTCGCGGCCGTGCTCGACACGCCCCTGGTCCGGCTGCAGTGCTACGACGGGATCGACGCGGCCGAGGCGCTGTACGAGTGGAACTATCCGCGCCAGCTGCTCAGCATCCGGCTCGCCGAGGCGCAGGGTGCCGCGCTGTCGGAGCAGGACCTGTTCGGTCGCGAGTACCTGATCCGCCGTCCGCTCCTGCGTGCGCTCGAGCATCCGGGTCCCCGCCCGGCCGTCCTCCTCATCGACGAGATCGACCGGGCCGACGACGACTTCGAGGCGTTCCTGCTCGAGCTGCTGGCCGAGGCCGCGGTCACGATCCCCGAGCTCGGCACGATCCGCGCCACGCACCCCCCGATCATCGTGCTGACCTCGAACCGCACGCGCGACCTGCACGACGCGGTCAAGCGCCGCTGTCTTTACCAATGGATCGACTATCCGAGCGCCGAGCGTGAGGTCGAGATCGTCCGGCGCCGAGTGCCCGGCTCGTCGCAGTCGCTCGCCGTCCAGGTGGCCGACGCCGTGTCGCGGATGCGCGACTCGGACATACAGAAGCCACCCGGGGTGGCCGAGGCCATCGACTGGGTGGCCGCGCTGACCGTGCTCCGTGTCTCCGAGTTGGACGTCGACGCGATCGACCGGACGCTCGGGTCGGTGCTCAAGTACGCCGAGGACCAGGAGGTCATCCGCGCTGCCGGGCTCGAGCAGCTGGTGGGCCGGCGATGACCGAGCCGTTCCGGGTGCGCACGCTGGGCCTCGACCTGCCGGCGGTGGCAGCGACGTTCGGCCGGCGGCTGCACGACGCCGGCGTTCCGGTCACCGCCGAGCGGGCCGCCTGGTTCGCGCGCGCCCTGGCCGCGGTCGAACCCGTCTCGCGACGGCGTCTGTACTGGACGGCGCGCGGCGTGTTCGTGACCGACAGCACCCAGGCGCGGGCGTTCGACGCCGTGTTCGTGAGCGTGTTCGGCTCGCCGTCGCCCCGCGAGGACGCGACGCCCGCACCGGAGGATGCGTCCACCGAGGCGACCGGTCCCGACGAGCGGCCGAGCCGGGGCGAGGCGAACACCGCCGAGTCGTCGCCCGCTGGGGCGGCCACCTCCAGCCGGCCGTCGTCCGAGGAGCGGGCCGTCGACGCACCGGTCCCGATGCTGGCCAGCGATGAGGAGGTGCTGCGGTCCAAGCGCTTCGACGCGCTTTCCCCGGACGAGCTCGCCCTGCTGTACCGGTTGATGACGCGGATGCGGATCGCGACGCCATTACGCCGCACCCGCCGAGCCGAGCGCGACCGCCACGGCGAGCGAATCGACCTGCGCCGCACGCTCCGGGGTAGCCTGCGCACGGCGGGCGATCCGATCCACCTCGCCCGCCGCCGGCGACGGATCGTGCCCCGGCGGCTCGTCTTGCTCTGCGACATCTCAGGCTCGATGGAGCCCTACGCGCGCGCGTATCTCCAGTTCCTCACCTGCGCCGGGAACCGGACGAACGCCGAAGCGTTCGTATTCGCCACCCGCCTGACGCGCCTCACGCGCGCACTGTCTTCGCGCAACCCCGAGCGGGCGATCCAGCGCGCCGCGGCGGCCGCCCCGGACTGGTCCAGTGGCACGCGTATCGGCGACGCGCTCAAGGCGTTCAACGACCAATACGGCCGGCGCGGCATGGCGCGCGGCGCGGTGATCGTGATCCTGTCCGACGGGTGGGAGCGCGGCGACCCGGCCCTGGTGGCACGCGAGATGCAACGGCTGCGCCGCGTGGCGCACCGGATCGTGTGGGTCAACCCGCGCGTAAGCGCTCGCGGCTTCGAGGCGCGCGCCGGTGGCCTGGTCGCGGCCCTTCCGCATTGTGATGCCCTGGTGAGCGGCCACACGCTCGAGGCGCTCGGCGAAGTCGTCGATGCGATCGGCGCGCCGTACGCCGTCGACCCGCCCGCAGCTGCCTTGGCGCCGGAGCCCGAGGCGGAGGAACCGTGGCCGAGCGCGACCCCCGTGCCCGGCAGCTCGGTGGCGATGCCGAGCGGCTACGGCCCGAGCCGAGGCCGGACGACGCCCGGGTGGTCGCTGGGCTCATGAGCTCGCCCAGGACCTGCATCTACCCGGACTGCGACCGCCCGGCTGTGCCGCCGCATCCGCTCGGCGGGCCGCAGCCGAGCTTCTGCGACCTAGAGGAGCACAACGCCCTGACCGCCCACCTAGAGCGCCAGCGGCTGGCGCGTGAGGGGGCGTCGGACCCAACACCAGAGGAGGATCAGTAATGGCAGACGAGCCATATCGAGCGGTGTTCCTGCGCGTGCACCCGACCGGCAAGATGGTGCTGAGCCTGACCACCGAGTCCGACGGCGAAGAGGCTCGCTACGCGGAGCTCGTCGCCACCGAGCTCGGCGTCCCACCGCTCGACGTCAAGGTCGTGCCGGCCGACACCGATCGGTTCGGCATCGGCCACGGCTACAACACGACGCCGTCTGCGCAGACCCCGGAGGCGATCCAGAGCGCCGCGGGCAAGATCCTGGACAAGGCGCGGCTGCTGGCCGGCGCCGCACTCGACGCCCCGCCGGACAGCCTCAGCTGGGATGACGGAGCGTTCGTCTCAAGCGCCGACCCGTCCCAGGCCAAGACGCTCGCCGACGTGGCGCTGTACGCGCACGGGACCGGCGTACTACCGCCCGGCGTCGAGGGTGGGCTGGACGCGCAGACGGTCTACAAGGATCACTGAGGCTTGGCGTCAATCTCGATGTCGACCTCGTCGGCGACCTTCAGCGCCCCGAACAGCGCCGAATACGGCTTCATCCCGAACGCGGTCTGGTTTACCTTCGCTTGCCCGGTGACTCGCCCGTTGTCGCCGATGGCAAGGTCGAACTCAGCCGGGCTCTGCTTGCCGTTCAGGCTGAGCTCGCCCCGCACCGCCAGGCCGCCCGGCGCCGAGGAGACCTCGTTCGATCGGAACTCGATCGCACACCCCTTCAGTACTTCCTTGTCGATCGTCTTCTTGATGTCGGCCTTGTCGCGGTCGCTCAGTGATTTGAGACCGCCGGTGCCGTCGAGCACCCGCAGCGAGCGCGAGTCGGCGGTGAGCGTGAGCGCGGGCTGCCCTTCGGGGTCGAGTGTCGCCTGCCAAGACTGCACCTCGATCACCAGGTCATGGCCGGCCTTGGCCGCGCCTCCGGTCCTTGCGGTCCTGATCTTGAGGCTCCCGTTGTCTGGTCCAAAGTTCTGTGACATATCCCCAACCCTAACCCAGGAGACGACTAATGGTTGAACTGGACCACTCTTACTCGAACGACAAGCCCATCGAGCACAACTGGGAAACGATCCTCGACCTTGAGAAACTGATCTCGTGTGTCGAGGGCGGGAGCGTGACCGAGGCGACCGGCCCGGAAAGCGTCAAGGCCGAGATCAAGATCAAGATGGGCGCGATGTCGATGACGTTCAAGGGCACCGTCGCGGTGATCGAGCAGGACGCCGGTGCCCATCGCGCGGTGCTGCAGGTCAAGTCGCGCGAGGCGGGCGGTCAGGGCCACGCGAACGCCGACGTCACGTTCACGCTCTCGGACGGCGGCGCGCAGCTTCACACCGCGGCGCAGATCACGGGCAAGGCGGCGTCGATGGGCGAGGGCGTCGTGCAGAACGTGCTCGATGCGCTGATCAAGGACTTCACCTCGAAGCTGGCGGCGCTGTAGGCGGCGTGCGTGGCGCGGATCGCGATGAGACGAACGGAGCCGGGCGAGGTGCCCGCGGACGGCGGCACCGCGGTGCAGATGCACCCGGATCGGCCCGTCTTCTCGGGCCACGGACCCGACGACTATGTGTGCGTGGAGTGCGGCAACGTGCTCGCGGTGGCGATGCCACCCGAGTACATGAACCGCAAGCTGCGGATCCGCTGCGCCCGGTGTCGGACGGTCAACGCCGCGATCGAAGTGCCGGGAGTCGACTACCGCGCGGCGTTCAAGTCGCGCTCGTAATCAAGCTCCGTGCTCACCCCGAGCTCGTGCAGCGCGTTGTTGGCCTCCTCCAGGCTGGCGGCGTCCGTCACCGCCTGAGCCAGCCGGCCCACGGCGTTGATGGCAATGTCCACGTCCAGGTAGAAGGTCAGCGCAGCGACCGCACTCAGCTCGACCGTCCGCGTGCCGCCGCGGATCGTCGTCAAGCCGGACGCACCACGGAAGGCGCGCACGGCCTGGGCGCTGGCCTCCGTCTTGACCAGCCGCATCGCCGCCTCGAGCCGGTCGGCCACCGCGCCGGTTAGGCCCCGGGCACCGCACAGGCCGCCGGCGGCGGCCACCGTCGCCAGCCGGGCGAGGACCTCATCCGGCGTCAGCTCAGCGTCGCACCCGATCCCGAATACGCCGAGCAGGACGGGCTGGCCGCTCGTGCTCAGGCGCCCGCCGGCGGCCAGCATGACCGCGTCGCAGAGCGGGCTGCGCAGGCCGGGCTCGTCTCCGTTCGCGATCACATCACCACCCACGTCAACCAGCACGAGCAGATCGCACTTCAGGGCGGCAATCGCCTCGGCCAGGCCGTCGGCCACGGCCGCGGGGCCCGCGTCCGGATCGATCAGGACGGTCGGCTGGTTCAGGAACTCCGCCATGCGCGACTCGGCGAACACCACGTCGCGGCCGCGCACGCGAGTGTCGGCGCCGGCGAGCAGGATGCCGGGGGCGAGTTCGTCCGCGCCCTCGATCTCCGAGACGGTCCGTGGACCCGGCACCGGGTCAAACGGCCGGCGTTCCCAGGTCAGCCCACCGAGCACGGGCTCCGCGTTGTCATACAGCCGGGCCACCTCGGCGGTGGCCAGCGCACCGACCACGTCTCCTCCGCCGCCCATGCCGATCACCAGCGGGCGCCTCGAACCCCGCAGCAGCAGCTCAGCATCGCGCATCCAACTAGTTGTAGCGGGCGCGAGGTGGCGCCGGTGTTACGAAACAACGACGACCTCGGGGGTTTGGCGTTGGGCCCAGCGGGAAGCCACTACCTGAGAGTCGAGCCGCCGGAGGAGGGGACATGAGCGTCGAGGAAGACGCCCCGGCCGACCGCGAACGCGCAGTCGCCACCACATCGAACGATGCCGCGTCGGAAGCCGACGACGCTGCACCCAAGGGCCCCACGCACCTGCCCCGCCACTCGTGGCGTGGCGTGTTCACGCGGACGTTTCGGGAGTACAAGGCCGACAACCTGAGCGACTGGGCAGCGGCGCTCACCTACTACGGGGTGCTGGCCATCTTCCCCGCGGCGATCGCGCTGATCTCGATCGTCGGGCTGGTCGGCCACTCCGCCACCGGTCCGCTGATCGACCACCTCGGCAAGCTCGCCCCCGGGACCGCGCGGCAGGTCTTCATCAGCGCGATCCAGGGCCTGCAGAAGAGCCGTGGCGGGGCCGGCGTGCTGTTCGTCGTGGGGATCCTCGGCTCGCTGTGGGCGGCCTCGAGCTACGTGGCCGCGTTCATGCGCGCATCGAACGCGATCTACGACGTGGCTGAGGGCCGCCCGTTCTGGATGACCTACCCGGTGCGGCTGGCGGTGACGATCGTGATGGTGCTGCTGCTGACGGCGGGCGCGCTGGCCGTGGTGATCACCGGTGGCCTGGCCGGCCAGGTCGGGAAGCTGCTGGGGGTGGGCGGGAGCGCCGTCACCGCGTGGGACATCGCCAAGTGGCCGGCGCTGCTGCTCGTCGTGGGCGTCATGTTCGCGATCCTCTACTGGGCCTCGCCCAACGTGAAGCAGCCCGGGTTTCGCTGGCTGACACCCGGCGGGCTGTTCGCGGTGGCCGTGTGGGTGCTTGCCTCAGCCGTATTCGCCCTGTACGTGTCGAACTTCGGCTCCTACAACAAGACCTACGGCGCCCTCGCCGGCGTGATCATCTTCCTGGTGTGGCTGTGGATCAGCAACGTGGCCATCCTGCTCGGCGCCGAGCTCAACGCCGAGCTCAACGCCGAGCGCGCGCGAGCCCGCGTGATCGAGGCCGGGCATCCGGCCGACGCCGAGCCGTTCGTCGAGCCGCGCCGGCGGCCCAAGCCGGCCAGCAGTCGGTCCTGATCGCCATTCCATAGGGCGGGCCATAATGCCCGGCTCGATGACCGAGCCCGTCAGAGTCACGATCGCCGGCCCGCTCGAGGCGGAGCTGGTGGAATCGATCCGGGCCGTCGGCTCCCGCGTGGAAGTCGAGTACGACCCCGATCTGTTGCCGCCCCCTCGCTTCCCGGGCGACCACCGCGGCATCGACGGGTTCCGGCGGAGCCCGGAGGACGAGCGGCGGTGGCGAGAAATGCTCGCCACCGCCGAGGTGCTGTTCGGGATCCCGGGCGAGTCTCCGCGCGGACTGGCCGACGCGGTGCGCGCCAACCCCGGCCTGCGCTGGGTGCAGGCGACCGCGGCCGGAGCCGGCGAGCAGGTCGGCGCGGCAGGACTAACCGATGAGGAGCTCGGCCGGGTGATCGTCACGAGCGGCGCCGGGGTTCACGCCGGGCCGCTCGCGGAGTTCGCGCTGTTCGGGATGCTGGCCTTCGCCAAGGACCTTCCCCGGATGCTGGCCGACCAGCGCGCCCGCCGCTGGGGGCACTACCCGGTAGCCGAGCTCTCCGGCCGCATGCTGCTGATCGTCGGGTTGGGGCAGATCGGCGCGGAGGTGGCCCGGCTGGCGGCCGCGTTTGGCATGCGCGTCGTCGGGCTCAACCGCACAGGCTCCGGCGACCATCCCTACGTCGAGGAGCTAGATCGCATCGACGCGCTCGGCGATCGGCTGCCGGAGGCCGACGCGATCGTGATCTCCCTGCCACTGACCCCCCAGACCACGGGGCTGCTGGACGCCACCGCGATCGCCCGGATCAAGCCCGGCGCCACGCTGGTCAACGTCGGCCGGGGCGGGGTGCTCGACGAGCCGGCCCTGATCGACGCGCTGCGCAGCGAGCGGCTGGCCGGCGCGGCGCTCGACGTGTTCGCCACCGAGCCGCTGGCCGCCGACAGCCCGCTGTGGGAGCTGCCCAACGTGCTGGTGAGCCCGCATACGGCGGGGCTCTCGGTGCACGAGAACAAGCGGCTTGTGTCACTGTTCGTCGAGAACCTCAGTCGCTACCTGCGCGGCGAGGATCTCCTGAACCGCGTCGACCCCCAGCTGCTGTACTGAGCGACCGTGGCCGAGGTGAGGCTCAGCGGCGAGGAGCTCGAGCGAGTCTGCGTCGAGCTGCTCTGCGCGGTGGGCACTCCGCCCGACCTCGCCCTCGTGGTCGCCGAGGGACTGCGCGACGCGAACCTGGCCGGCCACGACTCACACGGGCTCGTGCGCCTGCCCCAATATCTCGAGCGGGCCCGCCAGGGCATTATCGAGCCCGCCGCGCGGGCCGAGGTGGTCCGCCGACGAGGTGCCACGGCGTCCGTTTCGGCGCACCGCGGCTGGGGTCAGCCCGGCGCCCGGCTGGCCGCGCGGACGGCAGCCGAGATCGCCGGCGAGCTCGGAGTTGGAGCCGTTGTCCTCCAAGAGTCCCCGCACGTGGGGCGCATGGCCGACTACGTCGAGCTGATCGCGGCCGGTGGACACCTGGGCATGACCGTTACCAACGCGACCCCCAACGTGGCCCCGTTCGGCGGCCGCGACCGGCGCCTCGGAACCGATCCCATCGCGTTCGCCATACCCCGCCCCAAGGGACGGCCCCCGATCGTTGTCGACTTCGCGACCGCGGTGCGGGCGGAGGGCAAGGTCAGGGTTGCGCGCGCCGCGGGCCGCACGGTTCCACCAGGCACGCTTATCGACCGCGACGGCCGCCCCAGCGACGATCCCGAGGACTTCTACGCGGGCGGGGCGCTTCTGCCGGCCGAGGGCCATAAGGGCTACGCACTCGCGGTCGCGATCGAGGCGCTGGGCGGCATCCTCTCGGGGATGGGACCGGCGATGATCCCCGCCTATGGGGCGGGCAACGGTATGTTCGTGCTGGCCCTCGAGGTGGGTGCGTTCATCTCGGTCGAGCGGTTCATGGGCCAGGTGGAGGAGATGGCTGAGGCGCTCGAAGGCGCTCCCACCGCGCCGGGGGTGGAGCGGGTGCTGCTTCCCGGCCAGCCCGAACTGCTCACCGCCGAGCGCAGACGGCACGACGGGATCCCGATCGCGGAGGCCACCTGGCGGGAGGTGCTCGACGCGGCGTCCGAACTCGGCGTCGTACTCCCACAGCCGTCACCGCCGAGCTCGGCCGCCGGCTGAGAGTCCTGGGGTGTGACGCGTGACATGCTGCGGAGACCCAGTCGCGCCGGCGCTGGATCAAGCAACCACAGGAGGTCCTGGAGACAATGTCTGACACGATCACAGCGCCCGGCTCGGCCAACTTCGTCGGCGGGCAATGGACCGCCAGCCGCGGGGGCCGGACCTACGAGCGCCACAACCCCTGGCGGCCCTCCGAGGTGCTCGGCGAGTTCCCCAGCTCGACCAAGGAGGACGTCGACGATGCGGTGTCCGCCGCCGCCGAGGGGTGGCCGAAGTGGGCGGCGCTACCCGCGGCCAAACGCGGCGCGATCCTGACGCGCGCGGCCGAGGCGATCGAGGCCCGGATCGAGGACATCGCCCAGGACATGACCCGCGAGATGGGCAAGCCCCTGCGCGAGTCGCGCCTGGAGGCAGGCCGCGCGGCACAGATCTTCCGCTTCTTCGCCGGCGAGGGATGGCGCCCGGTCGGGGAGATGTTCGAGCAGTCCGCGACCGGCTCCACCGTCTACACCCGCCGCCGGCCGCTCGGTGTGGTCGGGCTGATCACGCCGTGGAACTTTCCCGCGGCGATCCCGGCCTGGAAGCTCGCCCCCGCGCTGGCCTACGGCAACGCGGTCGTGGTGAAGCTGGCCCAGGACTCCCCGCTCACCGGGCTCCATCTTGCCCGGGCCCTCGAGGAGGCTGAGCTTCCCGAAGGCGTTCTGAACGTGGTGATCGGTCGCGGCAGTCAGGTCGGCGAGCCGCTGGTCGACGACCCTCGCGTGGCGGCAATCTCGTTCACCGGCTCTGTCCCCGTCGGCCACGGCGTCCGCGAGCGCGCCACCGGGACCGGCAAGCGCGTGCAGCTCGAGCTCGGCGGCCACAACCCGCTGATCGTCGCCGGCGATGCCAAGCTCGACGCCGCCGTGCAGGCCGCCTACGCCGGTGCCTTCTGGTCCGCGGGTCAGAAGTGCACCGCGACCCGCCGCATCTACATCCAGGGCGAGGTCTACGAGGAGTTCCGCGACCGGTTCCTCAAGCGTGTCGAGCAGGGGAAGGTGGGCGATCCCGCCGATCCCGAGACCGAGGTCGGTCCGGTCGTCAACGAGGCGCAGTTCGAGAGCGTGCTCGACGGAATCGCCCGCGGACGCGACCAGGGCGGCACGGTGCTGGCGGGCGGCGAGCGGGCCGATCCGGACGCCTACCTGATCGCGCCGACCGTGTTCGAGAACGTCGGCGACGACGCCTTCCTGTCCTGCGAGGAAGTCTTCGGTCCGGTCACCTCGCTGTACCGCTTCGGAACCCTGGAGGAGGCCATCGAGCGCGCCAACGACGTGCGCTTTGGACTCTCGGCAGCCGTGTTCACGACCAGCCTGGAGACCGCCGCGCGCTGCGTGAACGAGTTCCAGGCGGGCCTGGTTCACGTCAACTCGCAGACCGCGGGGGCCGACGTGCATGTCCCGTTCGGCGGCGTGAAGGAGTCCGGCTTCGGCCCCCACGAGCAGGGACGCTCGGCGATGCAGTTCTACACCGAAGAGGTCACCGTCTACCAGGACGTCTGACCCCTCCCGGCCCTCACGGACGCGTCCCCGGCCCCTACGGACGCGTCCCCGGCCCCGACTAGCGGACGCCCCGAGACTCGGCCCAGCGCCGCATCGCGTAGCGGAACCACGCGTCGCCGAACGGGACGTATAGGCGAACCGGGATCCCGCGCGCGGCGAGCGACGCCTGATCGGCCGGCCGGACACCCAGGAGCATCTCCACCTCGGTCCCGGGCAGCGCCGGCAACAGCGCCTCCCGCAGCACCGGGTCGTGGGTGGCCAGTGAGAACGAGGCGCCGGCGCGTTGAAGGGCGTACGCGAGCTCGACGAAGGCCACGTCGGTCGCGTCACCCCAGGCATGCGCCAGCGGCGGTGACTCGACGTAGGCGCCCTTGACGAGGCGGATCGGCACGCCCGCCTCGGCGAGCGTCAGGGCATCGGTGTGGCTGCGGCGCAGGTTGGCCTGAATCGTGGCGCCGACCGAACCGCCGGCGCGTGCGGCCGTGAGCACCGCGTCGAGGATCCGGTCGGTTCGCGCCGCCTGCTCGGCGCCGACCTGGACCAGCGAGCCCTCGGGGAGCGCCGCGGCGATCCGTTCGAGCCGCCGCGTCACCGCCTCGCCGGGGCCGTCCAGCCCGATGTGCGACAGGTCGAGCGCCAGGTAGGTCCCGGGCGGCGCGTCGGCCACGCGAGCCGCGAGGCGGACGTATTCGTCGGTCACCAGATCCGCCTCGACCGGGTCGGTCACGTTTTCGCCGAAGAAGTCGACCGAGCTGCGTACGCCCCGCCCGGCCAGCTCGCGCGCCGTCGACATGGCGTCCTCGGCGGTCGGGCCGGCGACGTACGGCGAGGCCAGGCGGTAGGCCAGCTCGATCCCGCCCGGGACCGCGCGCACAGCCCGCTCGAACCGATCGCTGGTGGCGAGCTTGAGCAGCAGGTGGCGGCTGGTCGGCGGCACGACGACAGCGTAGTCCGAGCGCTCTCGAGGCTGGCCGAGAAACGTGCGTCAGGGTGTCGTTTCTCGGCCAGGCTCCACGACCTCAGTGCACGTGGAACGGCGTGCTCAGTGCCGAGGCCGAACCCGCGGAGTTCGACGCCTTGACGCCGCACTGAACCTTGTGCCCTCGGACGAAGTGGGTCACGGTGAGCGTCGCGCTCCGCGCGCCTGCCTTTGACTTCCCGCCAACGAGCCAGTGGTAAGCGAACCCAGTGGGCGAGTTGGCCCAGGTTCCGGGCGTGCAACGGAGCCGGTTGCCCGACCGCGTGACGCGCGGCTTGTCGTGTTCGCGGGCTTGACCGCACCCTGGCCGGTCTACCCGCCGCCCCCGCCGCCGCTGCTGCCACCGCCACCGCCACCCGTGCTCGGGCTCTGGAAGTCGACGATCTGTGACGCAATGGCGAGCGTGTCGCCGGCGCCATCGTCGGTGTAGCCGCAGACCAGGACGCTTCCCGCAGTTTTCGCGGTGAACCCCTTCGGGTTCGAGAAGTTCCCACTCGAGTCGACGTTCTCCGGCTCGTCGAAGGCGACGAAGCTACCGCCGCTGCTCGCCGCGACCTGCCCCCCGTTCAGATAGCCGGTGGGACAGGTCGTCGTGAAGCTGCCCGGGATCGCGTCGATCTCCAGGTGGTACGGCCCCTCGTCAGCCGGAACGTCGGTGCCGCTCCGGGTGATCGCGTACGGCGTGCCGACCGTTCCGCTCGACGCACCCGACAGGCTCAGGGTGCGGCACCCCTGCGCGCCCGCTGGCGCCGCCACCCGCGGCGCTCCTACGGACTGGCGGTTGCCGCACCTGCAAAAGCGCGCATCGCGCCGGGGATCTGGAGATCGCGCGCACTTCTACATCTGTGAGATGGATAAACGCTCGCGGCACGGCGGGGGCCGCCGCGGCGCGCGGTTATGCATGCCCGAGCACGCCGCCTGGCCTCCAGTGCCCGCCAACTCCCCCCCAGTCCCGTGCCCGCCACTCTCCGCAAATTCACACCCCCCGACGGCATATAGAGAAATTCGATCAAGTTAGTGTTGTATACTCGACCCATGCCCGCCTCCCCCTCGCCCGCCACGACCGACGTCCACCAGCACCTATGGACCGAGCCCCTGCTCGACGCCCTGGCCGCCCGCGACCGATTGCCGTTTGTGACCCGCAGCGACGGAACGGCGATCGTCCACTGCGCCGGAGAGCAGGCCTATGCCATCGACCTCACCACCGAGAGTGCGGCGAGCCGTGCGCGCCTGGCCCGGGATGAGGGCCTCGACCTGGTGCTGATAGCGCCTTCGAGCCCGATCGGGATGGAGTGCCTGCCGCGCGCCGAGGCCCACGAGCTGATCGAGGCTCACCTCGCCGGCGTCGAGGACGCGGGTGAGCCGTTCCAAACCTGGGGGCCGGTCGCGCTCGACCAACCGGAGGCCGACGACGTCGACAATCTGCTCGCCCGCGGGTGCGTCGGGATCTCGCTGCCCGCGGGCGGGCTCGGCACTCCCGACGACCTCGACCACCTCGAGCCCGTGATCGCCCGCGCCGCCAAGCTCGACGCGCCCGTATTCGTCCATCCCGGCCCCGCTCTGGGACGGCCGAACCGCGAGCCCTCGCTGACCGAGCCGGTCTGGTGGGCGGCGATGACCGACTACATCGCCCAGATGCAGGCTGCCTGGCTGACGTTCGCCGCGCTCGGGCGCCGGCGGTATCCGCGCCTGCGGGTCCTGTTCGCGCTGCTTGCCGGCGGTGCGCCGCTGCTCAGCGAGCGGCTGGGCGCCCGCGGGGGCCCGCCGATCGAGCTGCGCGATCCGCTCACCTTCTACGAGACCTCGAGCTTCGGTCGCGGCGCGATCGAGGCCATGGTCGAGCGAGTTGGCGCCGATCAGCTCGTGTATGGCTCGGACCGGCCCGTGGTCGAGCCGGCGCGAACCGGCTGGGAGCACACCCTCCAGGCCAACGCGACCCGCCTCCTCCAGACCAGGCCGGGAAAGCGCCGGGCCGAATCGACGACGGTGGCCGTATGAGCCTCACCCCAATCGAGCTCGAGCAGTTCGTAGCCCAGCTCGCCGCCGCCCCCGAGCGCTGGCGCCACGCGATCCGGCACGCCAACGACGTCCGCGTCTACGAGCAGATCTGGGACGACGATGACGTGAACGCCTGGGTTATCTGCTGGAGCCACGACCAGGACACCGGCTTCCACGATCACGACGAGTCCTCGGCGGCGATCGCCGTGATCGACGGCCAGGTGCGCGAGGATCGTCTCCGTCTCGGCCAGCCTCCGCGGTCGCGCACGATTGGACCTGGGTCGGTCTTCACGGTGCCGTCGACCGCGATCCACCGCGTGCTGCATGCCGGGGACGCGCCGGCGGTGACGATTCACGCCTACTCGCCACCGCTGGTTCGCACCGGCGCCTACCGCATCGGCCCGGACGGCGAACTCGAGCGCGAGCTCCTCTCGGGCGAGGAAGAGCTCCGCGCCACGCCCGCACTGAGCTGAGCACAGCCTAGGATTAACGCCTGTGGCGGGCGTCGGCCGGTACATGAAGTTCACCGCGCAGCCGGGTCGTGGCGACGACCTCGCGGACCGCCTGCTCCAGGCGGCGGATTCCCTGCGCGACACGCCGGGGTGCGAGCTCTACGTGATCAATCGCGTTCCGGAAGAGCCCGACGTCGTGTGGGTCACCGAGCTGTGGCTCAGCCAGGACGCGCTCGAGGCCTCGCTCGAGCAGCTCGCCACGGACGAGGGACGCGCCCTCCTCGCCGAGCTTCAGGCGCTGCTGGCCGCGCCGCCCGAGCGCATCGACGTGGAGCCGGTCGGAGGCGTCGGTTACATCCCCGGTGACAGCGGCTACACGCACATCAACCTCGAGGACGTGGAGGACATGGCCCCGCGTTTTGGCCTCGGAGAGATGGGCGAGTCGCGCTTCGCCAACCGTGCGCTGAGCACCTCGGGCACCGGCGTCAGCCACCAGCGCCTGCGCCCCGGCGTCCGCCAAGCGTTCGGACACCGCCACCAGCACGCCGAGGAGGTCGTCGTCGTGCTGGCCGGGAGCGGCCGGGTCAAGATCGATGACGAGGTGCGAGACGTACGGGCGCGCGACGCGATCCGCCTTGCTCCGACGACCGGCCGCGCGTTTGAGGCCGGGCCGGAGGGGCTCGAGCTGCTCGTGTTCAGCGCGAAGCGTCCGGGCGACGCGGTGATGGATCCGACCTTCTGGCCCTGATGGCCTATACGTTCACTAAGGTCGAGCACGACGGGCGCGAGGACGTGGTCGCGGTCGAGGAGCCACTCGAGATCCGCGTGGACGGCGTGCCCCTCGTGGTCACCATGCGCACGCCCGGCCACGACGAGGAGCTCGCGCTCGGGTTCCTGTACGGCGAGGGCCTGATCGACGGCCCGCACGAGGCCGGCCCCACCGAGGACTTCGCGGTAAACACCGTCGAAGTGACGGGACCGCTGACGCGCGACCCCGGGGAGCGACGCTTCTACACGACCTCCTCGTGCGGGGTGTGCGGCAAGGGCGCGCTCGAGGAGGTCGCCGTGCACAGCGCTCCCCTGCCCGAGGGCCCGCTGATCGCACGTTCACTGCTCGCCGCCCTCCCCGACCGCCTCGTCCAGCCCGCGTTCGAGCGGACCGGCGGCGTGCACGCGACGGGCCTGTTCGAGCCCAGCGGGGAGCTGATCCTGGCCCACGAGGACGTCGGGCGTCACAACGCGATGGACAAGGTGATCGGGCGCTCTCTGCTGAACGGCGCCGTTCCGCTCGGGGAGCGGATCCTGTGCGTGAGCGGCCGGCTGTCGTTCGAGCTCGTGCAGAAGGCGGCGGTCGCCGGCGCGCCGATCCTGGTCGGAGTGGGCGCCCCGAGCTCACTGGCCATCTCGCTGGCCGACGACCGCGGGATGACGCTGTGCGGCTTCGCCCGCCGTGGGCGCGTCAACGTCTACACACATCCAGAGCGCGTCCGCGACGGCTGACTGTCACACGGGACGCCGTCGTTCGAAGGAGCGAGTGTGGACCATCGCGAGGGAGACGACGATTCATTGCTGCGGGCGGCAGCCGGCGGCGACCGTGACGCCTTCGCCGCCTTCTACCGCCGCTGGCTGCCGGCGATCACCAACTACTACCTGCGCCGTACGCACGCACGCGAGGTCGCCTTCGACCTGACCGCCGAGACGTTCGCGGCGGTCGTGGCCGGATGCGGGCGGTTCGACCCGTCCCGCGGCCCGGCCGCGGCGTGGCTGTTCCAGATCGCCGAGCACAAGCTGATCGACAGCCTGAGGCGAGCGCGGGTGGAGAGCTCGGCCCGCCACCGGCTCGGGCTCGAGCCGGTCACGCTCGAGGACGACGACCTCGTTCGGGTCGAGGAGCTGGCATCGCTCGGGGACGACGGTTACGTCGAGCGGCTGCTGAGCGACCTGCCGCCCGAGCAGCGCGACGCCGTGCGCGCCCGGGTGCTCGACGAGCGCTCCTATACGGAGATCGCCGTCGAGCTGCGCTGCTCGGAGGCCGTCGTGCGTCAGCGGCTCCACCGGGGACTGAGCCGCATGCGCGAACGAATGAAGGAGCTTTGATGAGTGGTTTTGACGATCTCGAGGGTCAGCTGTTGGACGCCATCGAGCGAAAGGGATCGCGGCGAGCGCCCCGCGGCTCGTTTCTGATCATCGCGGCGAGCAGCGCGATCGTGCTGGCGGTGGCCGCGGCGGCGATCGTCGCGCTCGGCGCTCGCAAGCCCCCGCCCAGCCACACCGTGGCCGCGGGCGCTCCCGCGCGGCACCACGACCAATCCGGCCAGAAGCCGAACCCCAAGCAGTACTCGGTCACCGGGCAGATGCGCGTCATCCAGATCGGCAAGGTGTCGTCCGGTTCGATCAGCCACGTATACGCCGCTTTGAACGTCGTCCAGGGCAAGGACGCCGAGTGCATCCCGTTTCACCCGAACGGAGCGGGAATGACGGTCAGCGAGGGGGCTCCCAGCGCCCACATGCTCTCGGTGCTGGGCGTGCTGCGCCAACCCAGCACCGCGGCGGACCGGCTCCCGGCTCCGTTCTATCGACCCGACCATCGCCTTCTGCCGATCGGGCTGGCGCGTCAGGTCTACATCCGCTACATCCGCCGGGCCCGCGTCGTGAACGGCATCTCCTACTACATCGTCCCGGCCGCGCAGGTCGGGCCGATCGCACCCCCGGCATCGGTCCTCAACCGCTGTTACGCCGAGGAGATCCAAGCGCTGAAGAATCAGCTCCGGAATGTGTCCGCGTCGCTGCGCGCATCGACGCTTAAGGTCGGCGCCAGGTTGTTCACCCAGATGCGCGCCACCAGCGCGAGGCAGCGGGCCACCGAGGGCGTGGTCGATCTGGAATGGGGGTCGGGCGGGGGTGGCGGCGGCGCTGGCGCGAGTCCGCAGACGATCGAGCAGCACGGCTCGCTCGACGGGGACGGATCGGCGGTCTACGGCATCGTGCCCTCGGGCGTGGCGGCGGTCACGCTCGAATGGCCGGCCCAGCCGGCTGTTACGGCCGCAGTGGTCAACAACATGTTCGTGGTGCGCGCGCCTCGCAGCGGCAGAACCCCCGTCCCGCCACCCAAGATCGTCTGGCGCGCCGTCGACGGCCGCGTGATCAAGACGGTCGCGTCTCCCGGCTAAGCAACCAGCTCGACCAGCCGCTCGAGCTCCTCCTCCGAGGTCCACGCGCCGACGGACGCGCGCACCAGCCCGAAGGCGGGGATGCTGCGCACGATCACGCCCTCGCCGGCCAGCCGCTCCACCTCGGCCTGGGCATCCTCGGCGTGCCAGGAGACGAGCGTCGAGCGCCCGCGCGGGCGGACCTCCAGCCCGCGCTCGGCCAGGCGGTCGGCGAGCCCGGCCGCCAGCGTCGCGGCCCGGTCATGCACCCAGTCCCAGCCGGCCGCCTCGAACACGCCGAGCGAGGCCAGCGCCCAGGCGCTTCGCAAGCCGCTCGGGAAGCCGTGGTCGAGGCGCGCGACGCCGTCCGCCCAGTCGGACTCGAGCGCGTTGCCGGCGTCGGCCAGCGAGCTGTAGCCCGGCCACGGGACGAGCAGGTCCTCGAGCCGCTCGGGGCGTACGTACAGGCAGCCGCTCCCCTCCGGGCCGCATAGCCACTTCTGGCCGGAGGCGGCGTAGAAGTCGACGCCGAGGGCGTGCATGTCGAGCGGCACCGCGCCGATGCCCTGGGCGGCGTCGAGGAGGACGGGAACGCCGGTGGCGACCAGCGCCGGCACGTCGACGACCTCGCCGCCTACCCAGGAGACGTGCGAGCACGCGATCAACCGGGTCTTCGGCGACACCTCGCCGGCGATCTCGGCGAACGGGACGACGCGCACATCGACCCCGTGGCCCACGCGCGCCCGCGCCAGCGGCGCGAGCAGTCCGGGGTGCTCCTGGTCGGTCGTCAGGATCTCCTCGCCCGAACGCAGGTCCAGCCCGCCGATGATGGTGTTGACGCCGTCGGTCGTCGAGCCGGTCAGCGCGACCTCGGAGGGGTCACAGCCGAGCACCGACGCGTATCCGGCCCGCGCTTGGTCGCGCAGTGCGATCGTCTTCTCGAAGTACGGGCGCCCACAGCGGCCGTCGTGGGTTTCCATGTCGATCCGGAGGTGAGCCGCCTCCGCGGCCGCACGCGGCACCGGGCCCTCGGTACCCGCGTTCAGGTAGGAGAGTCGCTCGAGCACCGGGAACTGGGCTCGGAAAGTCGTCGGGTCAGTCGCGGAAGTCAACGATTCGGTCATACCCCTATTGTGTCTGGCCGCATGTGCTTCGAGTTCGACGCCCGGCCTCCCGCGCCGCCCGAGGACCTGTTGCTGGCCCCGATCGCCGGCGCCGCCGGGGCGGAATTGCTTGAGCTGACCTCGGCCGACGGGACCAGGTTCTCGGCCTCGCTGGCGCAAGCCGGCGCGGACAGGAGAGGCGGGATCGTGATCTTCCCCGACGTACGCGGGCTCTATCCGTTCTACATCGAGCTGGCCGAGCGTTTCGCGCAGGCCGGGTATCACGCGATCGCGACGGACTACTTCGGGCGCACCGCCGGGCTGGGACCGCGAGACGAGGACTTCGAGTACATGCCCCACGTCCAGCAGCTCAGGGTCCCCCAGGTCCAGGAGGACGCAGCCGCCGCGCTTGCCGCGCTCCGAGAACGCGCGGGCGCCGAAAGGTTCGCCACCGTCGGTTTCTGCCTCGGCGGCATGGAGTCGTTCCTGGCCGGCGCCGACATGTCCGAGCTGACCGCGGTCGTCGGCTTCTACGCCGCGCTCGACGGGTCGCGCTTCGGCATCAGCGGCCCGCTCCAGCGCGCGGCTGAGATCCGGACGCCGCTCCTTGGGCTGTTCGGGGGAGCCGACCAGGCCATCCCGGTCGAGCAGGTCGAGCAGTTCGACGCGGCCCTCACCGAAGCCGGTCTCGAGCACGAAATCCACGTCTACCCGGGCGCCCCGCACTCGTTCTTCGACCGCCGGTACGAGGAGCACGCGGAGGCCTGCGAGGACGCGTGGCGACGGATGCTCGGGTTCCTCGAGCAGCAGCACATCGCCTAAGCCGTCGGCTTGGCCTCCGCCTTCCGGTCGCTCTTCTGCGGCTTGCCCGAGTCTGAGTCCTCGGCTTCCTCGCCGTGCTCGGAGAGCTCGCGCTTGAGGACCTTTCCGGTCGGATTGCGCGGGAGCTCGTCGAGGAACACGACCTCGCGCGGCACCTTGTAGTTGGCCAGGTTGTCCTTGACGTAGTCCTTGATCTCGTCCTCGGTCGGCTTGGCGCTTCCGTGGAGCACGACGAACACCTTGAGCCGCTGACCGAACTTCTCGTCATCGACGCCTATCGCCGCCGCCTCCTGGATCGACTCGTGCGCGCACAGCAGCTCCTCGACCTCGGCCGGGAACACGTTCTCGCCGCCCGAGACAATCATCTCGTCATCGCGCCCGTCGATGTACAAGCGACCCTCGGCGTCGAAGTGGCCGACGTCGCCGGAGGACATGAGGCCCTGGAGCGTGTCCTTGTTGCCGCCGCCGGTGTACCCCTCGAACTGCGACAGGTTGCCGACGAAGATCCGTCCGGTCTCCCCTTCCGGGACCTCGTTGCCGTTCTCGTCGAACAGCTTCACGATCGATCCGCGCACGACACTCCCCACCGTGCTCGGATCCGCTTCCAGGTCGGCCGGGGTGGCGATCGTGGCGTAGGCGATCTCGGTCGACCCGTACAGGTTGTAGACCACCGGTCCGAACGCCTTGGTCGCCTTCCGCGCCAGGTCGGCGCCGAGCGCCGATCCGCTCACGAAGATGATCCGCAGATCCGAGGTGTCGCGCTGCCCGATCTTCTGCTCACCGAGGTCGAGTATCCGCGACAGCATCACCGGCACGACGACCAATGCGGTCGCGCGGTGCTCCTCGAGGCTGTCGAGCGTCGTCTCGGGGTCGAAGCGCCGGCGCACCACTAGCGTCGAGCCCAGGCCGACGCCGACGATCGCCTGCATGAAGCCGAGGGCATGGAACATCGGGACGCACAGCTCCGTGACCTCGTGCGCGCGGAACGGCACCTTGCTGAGCAGGCCGCCGATCAGCGACAGGGAGCGTGGCTCCGAGCGCGGCGCGCCCTTCGGCGTACCCGTGGTACCGCTGGTCAGGATCGTGATCCGCGGCCACTCGTCGGGCTTGGGCGGGCTGCCGGGCTCGGCGCGCTCGATGAGTGCATCCAGCGTGTCGTCGCCGGGCTCGTCCGCCCAGGCGCGGAACCGCCCGCGGGGAGGATCGTCGATCCCCCGCAGGGTGTCCGCGTACTCGTCGTCGTAGACGAGCAGATCGGTCCCCTCGCGCTGGGCCACCTCCCGGATCTGCGGTCCCGCGAACGAAGTGTTGAGCAGCACGATTCGTGCGCCGCACTTCGCGGCTGCGAACACCGACTCGAGGAAGCCCCGGTGGTTGCGGGCCAGAATCGCCACGCCCTGGCCGGCCTCCAAGCCGCGCTCGCGCCACGCAACGGCCAGCGCGTTGGTGCGCTGGTCGAGCTCCTGATAGCTGAGCTCGCCGCGCTCGTCGATCATCACCGCCCGGTCGCCGTGGCGAATTGCCCCGGCCACGACCGCACCCCCGAGCAGGCCGTAGCGCTGGAAGCCGAGTGCCAGCTGCGCGACGCGATGTGGCGGCTCGGGCCCCACCAGCCCGCTGCGGATGCAGAGCGTGGCGAAATATGCCTCGTCGCCGGCGCGCTCGGCAAGCTTGGCGGCGCTTGCAATCAGACCCTTGGGGTCGCGAGCGGCGCCGATGATGGCCTTCGGGTCCAGGTTGATTATGGGACTCTCCTCCTTCGGGACTGATCAGGCCGGGAAGGTTGCACGCAGTTCGGGCGTCTTGCTGATCATCGGCATGCCTACCAGGACTGACCCGAAACTATTCGTGATTCTTACCGGGTATGCGCCGCTCGCGGACGACTCCGCGAGCCCTAACGCAGCCAGCTCGCTGCGGATCAAGCAGCGATGACATGACGCCGCCGCCGACCCCACGCGGCGGCGGCGTCGCTTAATTGCTACACCGTTTCGCGAATCGTTTCTGCCGGCCTGGGTAGTAGACCTGGCGATGGCGGGGAACCTCATCACGCTGCCGTTGCGCGTGTCTTTCCGGTCTGCGCGTGTGTTGACGCGAGTCACAGGCGGGACGACCGAGGACGGCGCCGGCGCGGCCATCACGGTCGCCGAGCCCTGGAACGGGTATGGGCGCATGAGCGCCAAGGACGTGATTGCGCGAGCCCGGGCCGGGAACGCAGCCGAACTGGCCGCCGTGAGGCTCTATGAATCCCGTCACCGCAGCCGCCAGACCGTGCTCGCCGCGGTCGATCGCCAGCTCAAGCTGGCCAGCGGCAGCGCTCCGGCCTGATCCGCACAGCCGACGTAAGGACCATCGACATGCCCGCAGCGAAGACCCTGAACGAGCGCGACACGAAGTTGGTCAGATGGCTGGGCGAGGCGCACGCCAAGGAGGCCGAGCTCGAGGCCGATCTGACCGCCCACATCGCCCTCACCCAGAAGCAGTCCTACAAGAAGCGCTTGCAACAGCACCTCAAGGAGACGCGCGACCACAGGCGCCGCGTGGCCGCAAGGATTAAGCAGCTCGGCGGCCCGACCGGCCAGGGCCTCCTCGGCGCGACCGGTTCGGCCGTAGGCGAGGTGGCCGGCAAGACCGTGGCCGCGGTCAAGGGCCAGGTCGGCGCAGCCCGTGCACTCGTCACCGATCAGGCCGAGACCCACTTGCGCAACGCGGAGGACGAACTCCGCGAGGAGCAGGTCGAGATCGCGCTCTATTCCCGGATCGAAGCCTTCGCCACCCAGGTTGGGGACCGGGATACGGCGCAGCTCGCTCGGGCGATCCGGCGCGAGGACGAGCGGATGGCCAAGTACCTCCAGACCGAGCTCGGACGGCTGGTCAAGGACGTGATCCGCGCCGAGATCCCGCGCGACCAGCGCGCCACCGCCTCGCGCTCACGCTCGCGCCGTGCCGCGACTTTGAGCCGGTCACGCGCGGCCGCGGGGAGTAGCCGGTCGCGGACGACATCGCGCAGCGCGGCGTCGCGCGGCACGGGCTCGCGGAGCACCGCATCCCGCGCGTCGGGATCGCGGAGCACGTCGTCCCGGGGATCGACTCCCGCGCGCAGCCGCGCGGCCGGGCGGAGTTGACCGAGTCATGCCAGCCGCGGACCGCACACTCCACCACGCCCCCGGCGCCGGCCCTCGTGAGGAGCCGGACGCCGGCCTGGCGTGGTTTTCCGAGCAGTGCATGACCAACGGCGCGCCGCTCGAGCGCTACATCGCCCACGCGGAGCGGATCGGTGACCAGGAACTGGCCACGTTCTTCCGTCGGGCACTGGCAAAGAGCAACCGGGCTAGTCCGGGCGAGCGGCGCCGGCGCACCCGGCGCGCGAGCCCCGACCGCCGGCGAGGCTAGCCTCCGCGGCTCAGGCCCGTGCCTCTTCGGCTCATGCCCGGCCTACCAACGGGTCGCGGGCAGCCAGCCGCAAGCCGGCGCCTACCGGCACGACTGTCTGGGTCAGCGCGGGCTCGGCCTCGATGAGGGCCGTGAACTCGAGCAGCTCGTGCTGGTGCGAGATGACGTTGTCGACCGCGAGCAGGCCACCCGGCGCGAGCGTGCGCACGAGATCTCGCACGTACCCCGGATAGGCCGGCCGTTCGGCGTCGAGGAACACGAAGTCCCACGCCCCGTCCTCCGAGCGCGCCAGCGCATCGGCGGCGTTTTCGGAGCCCAGCTCGACGAACTCGCTTAGTCCGGTGGCGCTGAGGTTCGCGCGGGCGAGCTCGGTCCGGGCCGCGTCCAGGTCGATGCTCAGCACCCGCCCACCGGTCGCCTCGACCGCATCGGCCAGCCACAACGTCGAGTAGCCGTTGGACGTCCCGAGCTCGAGGACCCGCCGAGCTCCGGTGGCGCGGATCAGCACGCCGAGGAGCTCCGCGGTCGGCGGCTCGACGCTGCGGAAGCGCTCGAGCCGGTCGGCATGCGCGTGGTCGTGCTCCTGGCTGACCGTGTACAGCTCGTCGGCGAAGCGTCGTCGTGCCTCGTCCATGGACTACGCCGCCACCTGGATCATCGAAGGGAGCGTAGCCGCGGCGACTCGTGGGTATTATCGGACCAACGGAAAGACGCGCCCCGGGGCGGGCGCACAGAGGCAGGCCGCATATGAAGGTCCAGACACCAGAGATAATCGCTGGCACTGGGGAGCATGTCGTCCAGTTCTACGACCACGACTCCGATCTGTCTCGGGCCGTGGGCGCGTACCTGGCGGAGGCGCTTCGGACGGGAGACATCTCGATCGTGCTCGCCACGCCGGAGCACCGCGCCGCGTTCCGGGAGGAGCTCGCGGCGGCCGGACTCGCCCCCGGCGAGCTCGATTCCGGCGCGATCGTGTGGCTGGACGCGGCGGCGACGCTGGCCCGGCTCATGCCCGACGGGCGGATCAACCCGGATGCCTTCCACGACGTGGTCGGCGGTCTCGTGCGCGAGGCAAGCCAATGTGGACGCGCAAAGCGCAGCCGCAGCGGCACCGGCCGTATTCGTGCCTACGGGGAGATGGTTGCCCTGCTGTGGGACGCCGGCGACGTGCTCGGCGCCATCGAGCTCGAGAAGCTGTGGAACGAGCTGGCCCGGGAGTTCGAGTTCTCGCTGTGGTGCGCCTACCACGGCCATTCCCTGGCGGTCCACGAGCGCGCGGACGAGCTGCACGACGTCTGCCATCTGCACACGTGCGTGATCGAGGAGGCGACGGCCCGGTTCGCCGCCGGTGCCGACGCGCCGCTGGCCGCGCGCCGTTTCGTCTCGAGCGTGTTGACCCGCCGGCCCTACGAGGACCGCGTCCACCTCGGCGACGCGCGCCTGGTGGTCAGCGAGCTGGCCAGCAACGCGGTGCTCCACGCCGGGACGCCGTTCGCGGTCTCCGTCCGCTACACCGGTTCGGCGGTGCGGATCTCGGTCCGCGATTGGAGCCCCACCCAGCCCGTCCTGCGCAACGGAGGACCCGCCTCGCTGTCCGGACGGGGCCTGCACCTGGTGCAAGCGATCGCCGAAGCGTGGGGCGTCGACGCCGGCTCCGACGGCAAGGCCGTTTGGGCGGAGCTTCCGCTCCGCTGAGCGTGCGGTCGGGCGCGATCAGGCTGTGCGCCGGCGGACGAGCGCGTCGATCGCCGCCGCGACCAGGAGCACGATCGCGGTCGCGATGAACTGGCCGGCCGCGCTGATGCCCATCAGCGCCAGGCCGTTATAGACCACTCCGATCACGAGCCCGCCGAGCAGCGCGTGGAGAGGCTTGCCGCGTCCGCCGAACAGGCTGGCCCCGCCGATGACGGCCGCCGCCACTCCGTAGAGCGTGTAGGTCCCGCCGTCGACGCCGGTCGAGATCGACCCCAGGGTGGACACGTAGACCAGCCCGGCGAGCCCCGCGGTCATCGCGCTGAACACGAACGCGATCCTCCGCACGCGCTGCACGTTGATCCCGGCACGACGGGCGGCCTCGGGATTTCCGCCGATGGCATACATGTAGCGCCCGAGTCGGGTCCGCGCCAGGAACACCGAGTACAAGAGCAGCACGATCCCGACGAACGGAACCACGTACGGGACCCCCTTCAGCGGGGTCAGCAGGCCGCGGTTGATGCTGCACACGTAGACGAGCAGGATTCCGCCGACCGCGGCGGCGCCGATCTGGAACAAGGTGATGCTGGGCGGCGGCGCACTCAGCCCTTTTGCGCGGCGGTGCGCCGCGCGACGTATCGATACGGCCGCGTAGATCGCGATCACCACCGCCAGGCCGATCCAGCTGGCGGCGACGCTGATGTTGTTGTTGACCAGCTTGAAGACGGGGCTCGTGGTCGAGACCGACATCACGCCGCCGACCGCCTGCTTGTCGATCGTGGCGAGCTCGATCACCACCCCCTCGAAGAACAGCAGGCCGGCGAGCGTGACGACGAACGAGGGGACGTGGAGCCTCGTGATCAGACTCCCCTGGAGGTAGCCGATCCCCGCGGTCACGCCGATGCCGCAGATGATCCCGAGCCACCACGGGAAGTTGACCGGGGGAGCGATGAACTCGGCGATCGCGAACCCGCCGACGCCGAGCACGAAGCCGACCGAGAGGTCGATTTCCGACAGGATCAGGGCGAAGATCTCGGCCGCGCCGAGCAGGATGTAGAGCGACGCCTGGTCGAACAGGTTGACCAGATTCTGGGCGGAACCGAACCTGGACCGCTCGATCTGGAAGAAGATGATGATGACGATCAGGGCGGCGACGACCGGCAGCGCGCCGCTCTCCCCGCTCTTGACGCGCCGCCACTGCGCGCGCAGGTAGTCGCCGAGCGAGTCGGCCAGCACCTCAGGCGCGGCCGTTACGAGGTCCGCCTCGGTCTCGGGGGTGGCGGTCTCGTCCTCCTCCAGCTCGGTCGAGAGCGGCGGCTCCTCTAGCTCGGACGGCACGCTGGGGCTTGAGAACTCGTCAGGCATCAGACGCCCTCCTGTCCGGCCGAGCGTGGGACCGCCGCGTGCCCCACCGCGCGCGACGACTGCCCGGTCGTCATGTAGTCGACGACCGTGCTCGGGTCGAACTCCGACACCGGACCCTGCGCGACCATGTGGCCCAGATACAGGATCACGACGCGGTCCGCGACCGCGAACACATCGTTGAGGTTGTGGGAGACCACGAGCACGGCAACGCCCTGCGAGGCGAGCCGCTTGATCAGGCTCAATACCGTCCTCGTCTGCGATACGCCCAGGGCTGCCGTCGGCTCGTCCATGATCACGAGCTTCGCCCTCGCCATCACCGCCTTGGCGACCGCGACCGACTGCCGCTGGCCGCCTGACAGCGACGCCACCGGCTGGCGGATAGACCTGATCGTCTTGACCGAGAGCTCCTCGAGCGTCTGCTTGGCGCTCGTCTCCATCTTCGCTTCATCGAGCAACCCGCGCTCGAGCGGCTCGTGGCCGAGGAACATGTTCTGGACGATGTCGAGGTTGTCGGCAAGCGCCAGATCCTGATAGATCGTGGTGATTCCGGCGGCCTCGGCGTCGCGCGGCCCATGGAAGTGAATGGGCTTCCCCTCCCAGACGATCTCGCCCTCGTCGGGCGGCCACAGCCCGGCGATCGTCTTGATCGTGACGGACTTGCCGGCGCCGTTGTCGCCCGCCAGCGCCGTCACCTGGCCTGGCGGTATCTCAATGTTGATCCGGGTCAGGGCCTGCACCGGGCCGAACCGCTTGGTGATCCCGCGGAGCTCCAGTAGCGCCGCGCCGTTCGAGCTATCGGGGGCGGGGGCTGGCTCGGTGGCGGAACTCTCCGAAGTGCTCATCGTCCTCCCTACGTGCGACGGGCCCCTCCGGTGCGCCGGAAGGGCCCTCACACACTATCGCTTCGACAAGGATCCCTCGATCAACTCGTGATCCCTGCCGCCTTACAGTCGGCCGCGTACTTGCCGGCACAGAGCTGCGCCGCGGGCACGAAGTTGTCCTTGATGACCGTGTCGTTCATGTTCGCCGTCGTGACCCACTCGGGAACCAACAGCGACGAGGGGACCGCAATATGCGTCGTCGGGTCCACGGTCGTGGCGTTCAGCAACGTCGCCGGCGCGGTCTTGCCGGCCCGGAGGTACATCGCGAGCGCCACCGCCGCCTGGGCCTCCGCCCAGATCGGCTTGTAGACCGTCCCGCACTGGTAACCCGAGAGGATGTTCTGGAGACCGGTCAAGGTCGCGTCCTGTCCGGTCGTCGGGAACGTCTTCGGCTTGACGCCGTGGCTCTGCAGGTACGAGATGATCGGCGCGCCGGTCTCATCGTTGGGGATCACCGCCGAGTTGATGTTGTGGTGGGCGGTGTAGGCGCCCTCGAACTCGGTCAGCGCGTCCGGCGGCATCCACGTCCCCGCGGTGCGGGTGACGAGCACGTACTTCCCGGACTGGAAGTAAGAAGCGAGCACGCCGTTGTAGCCCTGCGCAAACAGCGTGGCGTTGTTGTCGGTCACGGCGCCGTGCATGACGACGACGTTCGGCTTGGCCACGTGCCACGCATTGACGCACTGCACGAAGCCGGAGCCGATCAGCTGACCGACGTGTACGTTGTTGAAGCTGACGTAGTCCGCCGTGCCCGCCGGTGCGCCAAGGGTGAGCCGGTCATAGTCGATGACCGCGACGCCGTGCGCCTTGGCATAGCGTTGCACCGTCACGCCGGTGCCCGAGTCCTCCGGGTCGATCAGCAGAACCGTCGCACCGTTGGTGATCGCGCTCTCGGCGTCGGTCACGAACGTCGAGTCGCTACCCAGCGCGTTCTCGACGGTCATGTCGCCACTCGGCAGACCCGCGGCCGCCGCCGCCTTCATCAGATAGGGCGCGTCGAACTCGACGTACCGCGTCGAGCTGGTCGTGTCCGGCAGGATCGCCGCGACCTTCCCCTTGCCCTGCGCCGCCAGTGATCTCAACGCATTCATCGCGGAGAAATCGTTGGTGAGCGATGTCACCGAGATGCCCGGCGTCGACGTAGCAGCAGCAGTCGAGGAAGTCGCCGAACTGGTGGCGCTCGCTGAGCTGGTTGTACTACTGGATGAACTACCGCACCCGGCGGCCACTGCGGACACCGCCAAGCCTAATGCACACACTCGTAACACACGAGCCTTCATACCTGCACGCTCCTCTCAAGACGCGCAACTGACACATACGAATCACTGTTGAGGCGAGCCTTTGGGCCCGGCCCGGACCTACAGTGGCAAACCGCCACACTGCCGTCCACCCAGATTAACGCTTCATAAACATAGGTAACCCAGGGATGCTGACGAGGCGTCAATCGCGTAGACGGGTTCGGGGGTCGGGGGCCCTGGCCACGCGCCTGGCGCGCCCATCGCGCGTCGATACGCGCTTCAGGCGTCGCCGGCGCTGGCGGCTCTGGCTGGGGCATTGGTCGCAAAATTTTCGGGCCGGCCTCCCTCCCGTTTGCGAATTTGAGCAGCTGATGCCAAAAAACCCGAGGGTACGGGGCCGCAGGACGGTAACACCCCCAAACTAGAGGCGTCAAGACGGGAATCTTTGCCTCCTTTTAGACCTGTAGCGAGCCAAAACCGCGCAGGGTCCGTTACGCTGCTCTCGTGGCTAACACCTCGAACCCTGAAATCGCGTCAAGCACGGCTCACGCGCTTCTGCGCTCTCATCTGCTCGGGACGATCCGCGACCAGGCGCCGGTCAGCCGGTCAGAGCTCTCGCGCGTGATCGGGCTTCCGCGCAGCACCACGACCGCGCTGGTCGCCGAGTTGCTGCGCGAAGGCGTGATCGCGGAGGAGCGCGGGCGCGGGGGCGGCGCCGGCTCGGGGAGCGGGCGCCCGGCGACGCGCCTGTCGCTGCGCAGGCCCGACGGGCTGGTGGCCGGATTCGACTTCGGGCACCGTCACCTCCGGGTGGCAGTGGCATCCGGAGACGGCCGTCTCCTGGCCGAGGAAAGCATTCTGCTCGACGTCGACCGGCACGCCGCCGACGCCCTCGACTGCGCGCACGATCTCTTGAACATCGTCCTCGATCGGGCCGGCGTGTCCGCGGCCGAGATCCGCGCCGCCGCCGCCGGCATACCCGCGCCGCTCAACAGCCAGACGGGCCGGGTCGGCTCACCGACGATTCTCGCCAGCTGGGTCGACCTCGACCCGACCGAAGAGCTCCGCCGCCGCACCGGGCTTACCGTGACGCTCGGCAACGATGCCGCGTTCGGCGCGCTGGGCGAGATGACCTACGGGGCGGCACGCGACTTCACCGACTTCATCTACGTCAAGGCCTCCAACGGCATCGGCGCCGCGCTCGTCCTGAACGGCCGGCTGTATCGCGGCTCCCACGGCATGGCCGGGGAGATCGGCCACACCCAGATCGATCCGACTGGCGCCTGGTGCCGGTGCGGCAATCGCGGTTGTCTGGAGGCGACCGTGTCGATCGACGTCGTGCGGCGCCAGCTCGAGCCCCTCGGGCTCAACCCGCTCGACCCTGAGGACATGGAGCATCCGGTCGCGACCAAGGTGCTGGCCGAATCGGGCCGCACCGTCGGCGTGGTCATCGCCAACCTGTGCAACACGCTCAACCCCGAAGCGGTCATCCTGGGCGGCGATCTCGCCTCCACCGGCGTTCACTTCACGGCGGGCGTGCGCGACTCGGTCCGCCACCTCGCGCAGCCCGGGCCGGCGGTGGACACGGCGGTGATCGCCACCAACCTCCAGGGGCGGGCCGAGCTGCTCGGTGCCGTGGCCCTCGCGGCCGCTACTCCGTACGCGACGCTCCCGGCGTAAGCGATCTGGGTCAGGACGGGCCCTCGCTGGCCCCAGGGACGCCGCCGAAGGCGGCCCATCCGAGCTCAGGCGCCCGGTGTGAGGTCCATGTCGGCGGACTCGTACACGACGCCGACCGGCTCGAGCAGCACACGCCGCGGACCGTGCTCGACGACGCCGGCCACGCCGGCGGACAAGCCGAGGCTGGAAGCAATCTGCACGACCTCCGAACCCGCGCCGGCGGCGCAGTACACCGCGAAGCCACACCCCATGTTGAAGGTGGAGTAGGCCGACGCCGGCTCCATGCCGGCCTGTTCGACGAGGAACTCGAGCACTTCGGGGACGGGGGGTAGCCACGTGATCCGGTAGGTCAGCTCCCGGCGCGGGCGCATCAGCTTGAGCAGCCCGTGGCCGGTGATGTGGCTCAGGTAATGCGGGTCGACCCGGCTTGCCAGCAGCGCACGGACGAGGCCGGCGTAGAGCACGCTGCGGTCGAGCAGCGCCTCGCCGAATGCCCGTCCGCTGGGCAGGGGCGTCGAGTACCCGTGATCGAGGCGTGAAGCCACGGCCCGCGCCAGCGAGGCGCCGTTGGCGTGCAGGCCGCTACTCGCGACGAGCACGATCTCGTCGCCCGGCGCCAAATCCCGGCCGAGTATCGCGCGGCGCCCCTCAGGCACCAGGCCGACCGCGCTGCCGGCCAGCTCGATGTCGTGGGGTTGCACCAGGCCCGGCAGCGAGGGGGACTCGCCGCCCCCCCACGTCGCGCCGGCGTCGGCGCACGCCTCGCGCCACCCGGCCAGAAGCGCCTCGTGCCGGTCCCGGCGGGCGTACCAGTCCGACGAACCCGTCGCGAAGTAGGCGTTGACCACCAGCGGCAGCGCCCCGACGCAGACCAGGTCGTTGACGATGGCCGCCACCGTGTCGTAGGCCACGTCCGCAAACCGGTTCACACTGAGGTCCTCAGAGACCTGGCGCGCGATGATCGATTTCGTCCCGAGTCCCTCTACGACGAACGCGAGTTGCCGCCCGCCGGCCTCGAACACGAACGCGGGCTCACCCCGCGACTCGTCGAGCGCCTGCCCGCCGGCGGCGCGCAGCAGCTCCGAGGTCGCGAGGGCCTCGGTCAGAGCGCTGCGCTTGCCGGCATCCAGCGCCTCGTAGTCGACGCCGGCTGAGCGATAGGCGTCGCTCACCCGCTCACGCGCTCAATCGAGCGGCCACTCGTGGACCGGCTGGTTCGAGTGCATGTACTCGCGGTAGCGCCGCGTCATCTCGAGCAGCGCGTCGCCCCGGTCCAGGCTCTTGTCGTCATACAACCGATGGAACACCTGACTCTGCCACGCAGCACCGTTTCGGAGCGTGACACATCGGCGCTCGATGATGCCGAGCAACCGATCGGCGTCGGCCGACGCAAGGCCCCAGCGCTCGAGGCCCTCGTGCGCGAGCGGCAGGAGCCGGCGCAGCACCAGCTCGGCGGCGGGAACCTCGCCTAGCCCGGGCCAGTACAGCTTGGCGTCGATTCCCCCGCGCGCGCCCGCGTGGAAGTTCTCCTCCGCGGCCGAGAAGGACATCTGCGACCACACGGGACGCTCGTCGTCGGCTATGACCCGGATCAGGCCGTAGTAAAAGGCCGCGTTGGCCATGATGTCGATGACCGTCGGGCCCGCCGGCAAGACGCGGTTCTCGACCCGCAGGTGGGGCTGGTCGCGAACCACGTCGTAGATCGGACGGTTCCAGCGGTAGATGGTGCCGTTGTGGAGCCGTAGCTCGGCGAGCTGGGGGACGTCGCCGCGCTCGAGCGTCTCGAGCGGATCCTCGTCCTCGGTCACCGGCAGCAGCGAGGGGAAGTAGCGCACGTTCTCCTCGAACAGGTCGAAGATCGAGGTGATCCACCGCTCCCCGAACCACACGCGGGGGCGCACGCCCTGGATCTTTAGCTCCTCGGGGCGCGTGTCGGTGGCCTGCTCGAACAGGGCGATGCGCGTCTCGCGCCACAGCTCCTTGCCGCAGAAGAACGGGGAGTTGGCCGCCACCCCAACCTGCACGCCGGCGATCGCCTGGGCTGCGTTCCAGTAGCGGGCGAACGCCTCGGGCTCGACCTGCTGGTGGAGCTGGACGCTCGTGCAGGCGGCCTCGGGGGCGATCGTGTCCGCGTGGATCAACAGCCGCTCGACGCCGTCGATCGCGATCTCGAGGTCCTCTCCGCGTGCGGCGAACACCTGCTCGTTGAGCAACGCGTAGCGCGGGTTGGCGCTGAACACCTCGGCCCGGAGCTGCTGGGGGCCGATCGTGGGCAGGATCCCGATGATCATCATGTGCGCGCCGACCGTCCGGGCCCGCTCCTCGGCGTCGTTGAGGCTGGCGCGGGCGTCGTGCTCGAGCTCGGAGAAGACCTCGCCCTCGAGCAGCCGGGGAGCGACGTTGATCTCGACGTTGAACTGGCCAAGCTCGGTCTGGAAGGCCGGGTCGGCGATCGCCTCGAGCGCCGCGGCGTTGACCAGCGCCGGCTCGCCCGCGTCGTCGGTCAGGTTGAGCTCGATCTCCATCCCGAACGAGCGCCGCTCGGGATGGAAGCGGGCCTCCGACAACATCCGGGCGAAGACATCCAGGCAGGCCCGGACCTTACGGCGGTACCGCTGGCGGTCCTCGCGGCTGAACGTCCTGGGAGCGACCTGCTGGCCCACGCCCACAGTATCCCGGCAGAGCGCCCCCGGGTACAACCAGGCACGGCGATCAGTCGGGCACGAACAGCCGCCCGCGCATCTGCTCCTCACTCTGCGGATTGAACTCCCAGAGGGGCTTCAGCTGCGCGCGCATGTCGTCCGGAAGGCGGTCGACCCCGTGCTGGTCTATCTCGATCAGATTGCCGCCCGGATCTCGCAGGTACAGCTGAACGACGTCCCCCGGCAGCTCGACGAGGTGGTTGCGGAACGAATCGCGGTCGAACGCTCCGCGGCGCTCGGCCGCCCGGTAGACCGGCTCGAGGTCGTCGACCGTGATGCCGAAGTGATGGTGGCTGGTCGGTTGGAGATCGCGCTCGAACAGATGCACCTGCGTGCGCCCGAGCGCCAGCCACTGCACCGGCAGCCCGAAGTTCGGCGTGGGAATCGGCTCCGCGCCCAGCAGCTCGACATAGAAGTCGACCGACTCCTCCAGGTTGCGGGCGTTGACGCTGACGTGGTTGATGCGGCTGGTCATCGGACCCGAGCGACGATAAGACATCCGGCCGGCGGTTGGGGGACCAATACGCGTAGGCTGCCCGCGTGGCGCGCGCGTTCACACCTGAGTCGCTCAGTCTGCGGGTGCAACAGTGGGGGGCGCTGGCCCTCGACGCCCTGCCACCGGGCCTTCAGGTGCGCCTGTCTGGCAAGCCTCCGATCACCATCGACGGCGACACGCTGGCGCCCGAGGTGCAGCTCGGCCTGGCCGTGCTCGAGCGCCGGCGCGAGCCCGCGCCGCAGACGCTCGCGCCGCCCGAGTCCCGCGAGGCCCGCCGCCGGCTGTCCGCTGTGTACGCGGGCCGGCCGGTAGCGGTCGGCAGCGTCGAGGACCTCGTGCTGCCCGGCGGCGCCGGGCCCCTGCGCGCCCGTCACTACGCGCCGCGCGAGCTCGGCGATCCTCATCCGCTGCTCGTCTACTACCACGGGGGCGGGTTCACCTACGGCGACCTCGAGACGCATGACGGCACGTGCCGCCTGCTCTGTCGTCATGCGGGAGCGCACGTGCTCGCGATCGACTACCGGCTGGCCCCCGAGGACCCGTTCCCGGCGGCGGTCGAGGATGCGCGCGCCGCGCTGGCCTGGGCGTGCGCCAACGCCGGCAGCCTGGGCGCCGACCCGGGTCGGGTGGGCGTCTCCGGCGACAGTGCCGGGGGCAACCTAGCCGCCGTGGTCGCGCAACTGGCGGCCCGCGACGGCGGTCCCGCGCCCGTGCTCCAGCTGCTCATCTACCCGGCGACCGACTTCACCCGGCGTCGGCGCTCGCGCGAGCTGTTCGGCGAGGGGTTCCTGCTCACCAACGAGGAGATGGACTGGTTCGAGACCAACTACCTCGGACAGGCGAGGACCCACGCCGCCGACCCGCGCGCCTCGCCGCTGCTCGCCGAGGATCTCTCGGGGCTGGCCCCGGCGTTCGTGGTGACCGCCGCCTTCGACCCGCTGCGCGATGAGGGCGAGGAGTACGCGCAGGCCCTGCACGCGGCCGGGACGCCGGCCGCGGTGCGCCGCTTCCCGGGCCTCATCCACGCGTTCGTCGCCGCCGCCGGAGTCAATCGCGCGGCCCGCGACGCGGTGATCGAGATCGCCGGGACGACCCGTGGCATGTTTGCCAACGCACGCAACGGACGCTCAGTCGCTTAGCCGCTTTGCTTTCCGCGAAAGCCGGTTAGGCCGCGTAACGCTGGGCGGACCGGGCGCGGGCCTTGGCCGCCTCCGCCTCACGGTTCTTGGCCGGCGCGGCCGTGCTCAGCGCTTCCAGCAGCTCGGCGGAGGCCTGCGCCACCGCCTCGACGGCGCGGGCGAACGCGTCCTCGTTGGCGCGGGAGGGCTTGGTGAAGCCGCTGATCTTCCGCACGTACTGGAGGGCGGCGGCGCTGACCTCCTCCTCGGTGGCGGGCGGCTCGAAGTTGTAGAGGGTTCGGATGTTTCGACACATGCCCCAAGCGTAAACCCCCGAGGCGGACCCATTAGGATGCCGCGCGGCGAGCGGCGCCGGACCAAACGAGGGGAGGGTTCATGCGTCCAATCAAGTCATGGCGGTTCAGCGCCGCCGTGCTCATCGCGATCGCGTCGGTCGGCGCGTACGCGGCGGTGGCGAGCGCCACCGCGACCGCCGGTCCGAGCCACGCGGCCCGGGCGCGCAGCGCCTCGGCCGGAGGTCCGAGCGTCAAGCGCTTCAACCTGAGCGGCTACGTGATCAACACCGATTACAGCCTCGGGCGCAACACCGGCAACACGTTCCAGCAGACGTACAAGGCGTCGACCGTGATTGGCGTCCCGATCAAGGGACCGTACGTGGGGACGAAGTTCCCGCGCGAGGATTACGTCGCGATGCCGATCGGGAACCACGAGCTGTACGTGGCCTGGCAGGACACCAAGACGCACGCGCTGTTGGATGTGTTCGTCATGGACTTCTCGACCGGCGTCGTGTTCGACTACGCCCCGGGGAGCACCCATCCCGAGAGCTCCGGCACGGTGACGGTCGTTCACAAGGGCTCGCACCCGCTGCCCTAGCTACCGCCGAGACGTCTGGCTCGGACACGCGGCGCCTCCGCCCACAAATCGGTGGCGCCGCGCCGGTCCGCGTACTAAACTAATATCGCAGTGATAGCGGACCAGCACACGGCAACGGCTGTTGAGCAGAATCTGGCTCCCCCTGGCCGGCGGGACTACGAGCAGCAGCGCGCCCGCGCGGTGGCCGGCGCTCAAGCGGCCGGCATTGCCGTCGTCGCAGCCGTCCTGGGCCTCGTGTTCTTAATCGTCGGCCTCTCGGAGTCGGCGGCCGCCACCGCCATCATCGGGGGCGTCGTCCTGCTCGTCGACCTGCTACTCCTGCCCGGGTTCGTGGTCGTGCAACCGAATTCATCCCGGGTCCTGATCCTGTTTGGCCGCTACATCGGCACGCTCACCGAGCCCGGGCTGTGGTGGGTGAACCCCTTCACCGTCTTCTGGCGCAGTGCCGTGTCGCTGCGCGTACACAATTTCCAGAGCGACCGGATCAAGGTCAATGACGCCAGCGGTAACCCGATCGAGATCGCGGCCGTGGTGGTCTGGCGCGTCACCGATACGGCCAAGGCCGCCTTCGATGTCGAGAACTACGAGCAGTTCGTCGTCGTGCAGAGCGAGACCGCGGTGCGGCACCTCGCCAGTCGCTACGCCTATGACGACTACGACGAGGCGCGTGTGTCCCTGCGAAGCGGCGCCGATGAGGTCGTCAGCAACCTGCACGAGGAGCTTCAGACCCGCTTGTTGGCCGCCGGGATCGAGGTGCTGGAGACGCGTCTTACGCACCTCGCCTACGCGGCCGAGATCGCCGAGGTGATGCTGCGCCGGCAACAGGCCGAGGCGATCCTCGCCGCCCGCCGCAAGATGGTCACCGGCGCGGTCGGGATCGTCCAGATGGCCGTGGCGCAGCTCGCCGACTCAGACCTGTTCGACCTCGATCCCGAGCGTAAGGCGGCGATGGTCTCGAACCTGATGGTCGTGCTCTCGGGCGATCACGCCCCCACGCCTGTCCTGAACACGGGTTCCCTGTATACGTAACGGGTAGCGAGCGACGATGGCCGAAAGCAAACGTTTCCTTCTCCGACTCGATCCCGACCTGTTCGAGGCCATGAGGCGCTGGGCCGAGGACGATCTGCGGAGCATCAACGCCCAGATCGAGTATCTGCTCACCGACCAGGCACGACGCGCAGGCCGACTGCCGGCGAAGCGCACGCCCCGCCCGCGGCAGATCGAGGAGGAGCTCTCGCCGCCGGAGAACATCGAGGCGCTCGAGGAAGTGGATGAAGTGCCGGCGCCGAAGCGGTCGCGCGCACGGACCTCGGCCTGATAGCTCAGCGCCCACGTTCTTTCACTCAATTGGGTGGGGTGCCGGCGCGGCGTGAGATGAACACGCGAGCGTGAGCGCCGGCACCCCCACCCGGCGTCGGCTGGTGGTGAGAGGAGTCAGTTGTGCGACAGGCGGTGAGCATATCAGATACAAAACTAACTTGATTGATTTTGAGGAGTTTGAGGCGACGAAGGCCGGGTTTCGCACCACTCGCGGTATAGCGAGGCGGCTCAGCGCGTCATCAACCGCTAGGCGGCGGCTTCCCCGAACGCCGGGGAAGGCAGCCCGCGATTGGGTGCCGGCCGGTGCTCGAGAACCGGAGCAGCCGGCTGAGGGTCGGGCTGCTCGACCGCCACGACCGTGCGAAGCGCCGCCACGCACTCGGGATCGAAAGCGGTGTCGCTCTCGTCCTCGAGCAGCGTGAGTGCGCGCTCGGCCGGCCACGCGGCGCGGTAGACCCGATCCGCGGTCAGCGCGTCGTACACATCGGCGACGGTGAGGATACGGACGGCGAGGTCGAGCTCGCCGGCAGCGACACCGTTAGGGTAGCCGCGGCCGTCGAGCCGTTCGTGGTGGCTCTCTACCAGGTCGAGGACGAGCGGCGAGAATCCGCCGAGCTCGGTCAGCAGCTCGCGTCCGGCGCCGGGGTGCCGGCGGATCTCGGCGAATTCGGCGTCGGTTAGCTTGCCGGGCTTGTTCAGGATCGAGTTGGGCACGGACAGCTTGCCGACGTCATGGAGCAGACCACCGAGGGCGAGCTGGCGCAAGCGGCCTTCCGGCAACCCGAGACGCTCGCCGATCGCGACCGCGAGCGTGGCCACTCGGCGGGTGTGCCCCTCGGTCGAAGGATCTTTGTCGCCGAGCCGAACCAGGATGGCGCGGACGCGACCACCCAAGAACATCTCCTCGTGCTCGACCAGGTCGCGGGCGCGGAGGTCTCCGACGAGGGGACGTGACCCGGTGGCGTGCCGAAGGTCCAGCGCCGCCGGGATCCCGACCATCCCGATGCCGCCGAGCTCGAGCAGGTGCGCTGCCCACCAGGCGCAGTCCATCATGCCGAAGTTCAGCAGCCCGTATTGGGCGCAGATCAGACAGACGACGCCCTCGGCCACGAGAAGGTCCATCACCCGCCGGGTGAGCAGATAGGTCCGGGCGGCACGCCAGGCGAGCACGGCAAGCGGTATCGCCCCGGCGACGAAGATCAGGTTGGCCAGCACCGACGACGGCGTCGGCACGACCGGGATCGATGAAGACAGCGCGAGCGCCGCTACGCCGACGGAGGCGAGCACCACGACCGCCGCAAACTGGACGCCGAGAAGCAGCCTCGCCCGGCGCGGGCGGCGCAGCAGCGGCAATGCCGAGGCGGCCAGAATTGTTCCGCCGACCGGGAGGTTGAGGGCGCCGGCGATCTGCACGACGCCGTTGGCCGGGAAGATGACGCCCGGGGTGGCGAGGCCGTGGATGATGAGCATCGTCGCGACGACCGAGAACGCCATGCCGATCCATACCGCGCGTCCGTCGTTACGGCGGGTCGCGATTATCGACATGACGACCGACGCCGCGCCCGCGATCGCGCCGGCGGCGCCGACGACGATCATGTGGACGACCGGCCCCGGCATGAACATGTGATGCACTCCCGTGCCGACCAGCAGCAGCACCGGCCCCACGGCGAGCCGGGCGAGCACAGCGAGGACCGGGAGTCGGTGGCGAAGCTGACCCATTCGAGGACCCCCTCGGCACGGCCGCTCTCGAACGTGAGCTGAACAGCGTTGTCCCGACACGTGTCCACAGTTGCCTCGCGCGCGCCTAGACGGTCGCTCCCTGCGCGCGTAGACGATCGCTCCGCGGCCGCGTCGGCCGGCTCTTCCCGAGGTCATCCGGATCGGGTGATGCGACGCCCTCGAGTCCTGTGAGGCTCCGTTCGAGTTCGGACCGAGGCTTCGACGGAGGCGAACGATGGGATTCCTACACAGGCACGAAGATGCGGCGGGCAACCGTTACCAGATGCGGCAGAAGGTGCTCGCGATCGGCGATGACTTCTGGATCGAAGACGAGCACGGGGAGCACGCGTTCAAGGTCAACGGAAAGGCGCTGCGCGCCCGCGAGACTTTCATTCTCGAGAGACCGTCTGGCGAGGAGCTCTACAAGATCCAGAAGAAGGCACTACATGTACACGACACGATGAAAGTCGAGCGCGACGGAAAGGACGCGGCGACGATCAAGAAGGCGTTGATCACGCCGTTCCGTGATCGTTTCTCCGTCGAGCTCGGCGACGGAACGGAGCTCAGCGCCAAGGGCAACGTGGTCGATCATGAATTTGAGATCGAACGCGACGGCGAGACGGTGGCCGAGATCTCCAAGCGCTGGTTCAGGGTGCGGGACACCTACGGAATAGAGGTCGCCCCCGGACAGGACGACCCGCTCATTCTCGCGGTCACGGTCTGCATCGACGAGATGGCCAATCGCTAAGCCCTGGGGGCGGCTCAAGGTCAGCAGGGGGCGCTGATGGGGCAAGCGATCGGTCACGCGCTGCCGTACGCCGTCGGCGTGGCGTTGAGCCCGGTACCGATCATCGCGGTCGTCCTGATGCTCGCGACGCCGCAAGGCCGTATCAACGGGCCCGCCTTCCTGGCTGGCTGGATCGTCGGGATCGCCGTGCTTGGCACGATCGTGCTGCTCGTGGCGAGCGGCGCATCAGCCAGCAACCACGGCGCGCCGGCGACGTGGGTCAGCATCGTCAAGATCGTGCTCGGCGTGCTGCTGTTGGCGCTCGCGGCCAGGCAATGGCGTGGCCGTCCCCGTGGCGACGTCGAGCCCGAACTCCCGGCGTGGATGAAGACGATCGACACCTTCACGCCGGTCAAGTCCATCGGGATGGCCGTGCTCCTCTCTGCGATCAACCCCAAGAACCTGCTGCTCGTCGTCGCCGCCGCCGCGGCGATCGCTCAGACCGGAGCCAGCACCGTGGACCAGGCCGTAGCGCTTGCGGTCTTCATCCTGATCGCCACCCTCGGGGTCGGCGCGCCGGTCGCGATCTTCTTCCTGATGGGAGCGCGCGCGACCAAGATCCTCGGCGACCTGCGCGAGTGGATGGCCCGTGAGAACGCCACGATCATGGCCGTGATCTGCCTGATCATCGGCGCCAAGCTGATCGGCGACGCGATCTCCAGCCTTGCAAGCTGACAGCGATATCGATCGAAAGGAGCCGAATGCCCCCTAGCCAGTCGACCGCCGGCGGCCTGTCCGCAGACCAGATGCGCGAGGCGATCGCGAGCCTCTCCTCCCCAGATCGCGTCGACTCGCCGTTCGGGACGCTGAGCTTCTTTGACGGGGTCCCGAGCGCCGAAACCGTCGATGTGATCTACGACGCGCTCGATCTCATCCGTGGCATCGATGTCTTCCTGAACTGCCTGCCGGGCGCCTCGCTGGTTGCCTTGCGGCGCGGATTGCGCTCGATCGGAGTCGAGACGCCGACGCCGGCTCACCGCCCGTGAACACCTGGATCAACATGGCCAGGACGGCGTTCAACACGGTCCATGCCAACGACTTCACGTTCTTCGAGGAGGTCAACGAGCTCGTCCAGGAGGAACCTGTCGACGCGCTCGATGCCGAGCGGGCCGGGCAGCTGGCAGCGATTGGGATCGCCAACGGACAGTCATTTACGCCCGACGGGCGGATGCGCAGCATCCTCGAGCAGGCCGCGCGGATCGGTGCCGGGATGGCGCGGGCGACGGCCTACGCGCCGCGCGATCCGGAAACAACGCTCTACGGCACGTGGAAGAACGCATTCGTCGGCGGCAGCCACGAGTTCTTGCGCAACGGCGCGCGGCTGCTCGACGCCCGGGCTCAGTTTCACTACATCGCGACCGTGATCACCCCGGCAATGGCGCACGCGCAGGTCGGCGCCGGCTCGGCGTATGCCTACACCGTGCACGACTCAGGCGGCGACGTCCTCGACGGCGGCCGCACCTACCAGCTGCACGTCGACCCTGACCCGCCCGCAAAGAACTTCTGGGCGGTCGACATCTACGACACCCAAACCCGATCGCTGCTCCAGGTCCCTTCGACCATCCACCCCGCGCTGGCCAGCACCACCGGGAAGCTCCAGGCCAACGATGACGGCTCCTACGACCTCTACTTCGGCCCCAGCGCGCCCGAGGGCAAACAATCGAACTGGGTGCAGACCGCCCGCGGCAAATCGTGGTTTCCCCTCTTCCGCCTCTACGGGCCCCTACAAGCGTGGTTTGACCAGACCTGGACGCTCAACGAGTTCGTGCCCATCGGCTGACTCGGCGGCTGGCGGGCGCTGTCACTGGCAATGCAGACGCCACGGGCTACCGTCATGATTGAAGTCCGATGGCGCGAGCCGCGGGGCACCGAAACGAGAACGAGGAGCGAGGGAGCACATGAGCGTTTACGCAGTCATAGACCCGGCGACCGGCGAAACCGTCAAGGAATATCCAACGATTAGCGACGACGAGCTGCGTGATGCGATCGCGCTAGCGGACGAGACGTTCCACACCTGGTCGAGCTCGACGACGGTAAAGGAGCGTGCCGAACTGATCCGCCGTGTGGGGCAGCTCCACGCGGAGCGGCGTGAGCAGCTGGGCGAGATCATCGTGCGGGAGATGGGCAAGCCGATCGAGCAGGCCATGGGCGAGGTCGACTTCTCAGCTGCCATCTACGAGTTCTACGCCGACAACGGCGAGTCGCTCATGGCCGATGATCCGATCTCGCTCCTGGACGGCGACGGCTCGGCCTACGTGCGCCGGAGCCCCTACGGCGTGCTGCTCGGGATCATGCCCTGGAATTATCCCTACTACCAGGTGGCGCGCTTCGCGGGGCCGAACCTGGTCATTGGCAACACGATCCTCCTCAAGCACGCCCCGCAGTGCCCCGAGTCGGCGGCGGCCATGGCGGACATCTTCCACGAGGCCGGCTTCCCCGAGGGCGCCTACATCAACATCTACGCGACCAACGAGCAGATCGAATGGGTGATTGGCGACCCGCGGGTGCGCGGCGTTTCCCTGACCGGCTCTGAGCGCGCCGGCGCCGCGGTGGCTGCCATCGCGGGCCGGAACCTCAAGAAGGTGGTGCTCGAGCTCGGTGGCTCGGACCCGTTCATCCTGCTGAGGACCCACGACCTCGACAAGGCGGTCGAAGCGGCTGTGGCGGCCCGGCTCGAGAACACGGGGCAGGCGTGCAACGCCGGCAAGCGCTTCATCGTCGTGGACGAGCTCTATGAGCCCTTCCTGGAGAAGTTCACCGCCGCCCTCACCGCAGTGAAGCCCGGCGACCCCAACTCCTCGGAGACCACCATCGGTCCCCTCTCCTCAAAAACCGCCGCCGATCGCCTTGAAGATCAGGTGAACCGCGCTGTCGAGCACGGCGCGAATCTCGTGGCCGGCGGCAAGCGCGAGGGCAACTTCTACGAGCCCACGGTTCTGACCGGGATCACGCCCGACAACGACGCCTACCACGAGGAGTTCTTCGGGCCGGTGGCGCAGGTGTATCGGGTCGAGGGCGAAGACGAGGCGGTCAAGCTCGCCAACGACACACCGTTCGGCCTCGGCTCATACGTGATGAGCGACGACCCCGATCAGGCTCAGCGAGTCGCCGACAAACTCGAGGCCGGCATGGTGTTCATCAATGCGGTTGGCGCCGAGGGCGTCGAGTTGCCCTTCGGGGGCATCAAGCGCTCAGGCTTCGGTCGCGAGCTCGGCCGCTACGGCATGGACGAGTTCGTGAACAAGAAGCTCATCCGCATCGGCGGCTAGCGGGGGTCACCGCCGACCCGATTATGGCCCGACCCGCCAACCGCGCGCGGAGGAGAAGCGCGCGGTCAGCGGGTCGGTGAAGATGCGTCCGATCCGGCTCAGCGCCCCGGCGCGGTAGCGGCCCAGCCACAGCGCCACGATGATCCCGATCACGAGCCAGCCCAGCACGATGTAGGGCAGCCAGCTGTAGGGAGCGGCCGGCACCGGGTAGAACGTCCCGACCAGGGGGATGCCGAATGTCACGATCCCGAGTAGCGGCAGGACCACGTGCGGGAATGGGTTGAAATCGGCCTTGTACTCGCGGCGGAAAGCGACGAGGACCGCGGGCGGCGTGATGCCGGTCACCGCGCTCGACGGCCAGCCGGTCGGCGACGGCCGTCCGGGACCCGTGACGATGGACCTGCGCCGCCGCTACTGGGACCTGCATAGCGACCCGCGCTACGCGCTCCCGGTGGACTACTCCTGACGACGGCGTGAGTCCGTGTTAGCGCCTCGTGATCGGGTTCGACGCGGGTGTAACGGTTCTTCAGCGGCGGGTTGTTTCTAGTGTGCAGCGGCTCATCCCATTGGCTCGTCGACGGGTTTACGGTCACCTATGGCCGATTCTCCAGACGGGCGTGGCCGCGGTCGGGGCGTGGTACTTCGCAGTGCTGCTGGGGGTCGAGCACCGGCCGGCGTTCGCGTCGATCGCGGCCGTGATCTCGCTGGGTGCGGCGTTTGGGGAGCGCAGACAGCGAGCGGTGCAGCTAATCGCGGGGGTGATGCTGGGAATCGTGCTCGCCGACCTGCTGGTACGGGCGATCGGAGCCGGACTCCCCCAGATTGGACTGCTCGTGGTCTTGGCGATGTTGGCCGCCGTGATCCTGGGAGGAGGAGAGCTGCTGGTGACCGAGGCGGCGGTATCGGCGATCCTCGTCGCGACGCTGTCCTCGACGCCCGAGGTGCGGCTGCTCGATGTTTTGATCGGTGGTGGGGTAGCGCTCGCGGTCCACACGCTCGTGTTTCCGCCCGATCCGGTCGTCGGCGTCGCGCGCGCCACCAACGGCGTCTTTGGCGAGTTGGGGGCTGTGCTGCGCGATACCGCGGGGGTGCTGACGGGCGGCGACGTGCTTCGCGGCGAGGCCGCAGCGCAGGCAGCCGAGACCGTTGAGGTCCATGTCGGCGAGCTGAGGCACGCGGTCGTTGTCGGCAGCGACACCGCTCGATGGGCTCCGCTGCGGCGCGGCTCACGGATCGAGCTCGAGCGCTACGCGCGGATCGTCGACCACGCAGACCTCGCGGCTCGCAGCGCGCGGGTGCTCGTGCGAAACGCCCGCCAGTACGTCCGCAGCGGAGACGCGCCCCAACACGAACTCGCGGATGCGATCCGGGATCTCGGCCTGGCGGCATGGGAGCTTCCAGCCCAGTTTGAAGAACCGTGGCGCGGCGGTGACGTGCTCCGCATGGCGCTGCAGGCCGCCGGCCGGGCGACCGCCGCCGCGACCCGCGAACCCACCATCGCTCTCAACGACATCGCCGGGCAGGTGCGCTCGATCGCGATCGACATTGTCAGGGCCTCAGAGGCGAGCGAGACAGACCACGGCACGATCGCCGAGGCCCCCACCGAGGAGCTGCTGGCCGCGCTGCCGCTTCCCGAGCCTGTAGCGCCCTGACCCAACTCAACGCCCGACGGCACGCAAGCTGGGTCGATCGCAGGGCCGAGGGATCACTATTCGGTTGTGAGCTCCGGGCAGCTGATCATCGTCCTCGCCCTAGGCGCGGTCACGCTGTTCGCCGTGGCGGCGCTCCGCAAGGTGGGAGTGCCGGCTGCGGTCGTCCTGGTGGTGGCCGGTTTGATCATCGGCTTTCTGCCGTTCGTCCCCGATGTAACGCTGCATCCGGATGTGGTGCTGCTCGGCCTGCTTCCCCTGCTGGTCTTCGACGCCGCGGTGACATCCTCGCCAACGGCGTTTCTTCGCAACGCCCGCTACATCGGTGTGCTTGCCGTGGGCTTGGTGGTGGCGACCGCCTTCGGCGTGGCTGCCGCGGCCCATTGGCTCGGTCATCTGTCTTGGCCGATGGCGTTCGTGCTGGGCACGGCGGTCGGTCCGACGGACGCATCGGCGGCGACGAGCATCGGTCGCAGGCTTGGCCTGCCGCGGCGGATGCTCACCATCCTGGAAGGAGAGGCGCTGTTCAACGACGCCACCGCCCTCGTCCTGTATTCCGCTGCGGTGACCGCCGCAACGACAGGGCATTTCTCGGTTCTGCACACCGCAGGGTCGATCGTGTATTCGACCGTGGCAGGTGCCGCAATCGGGCTGGCCGTCGGTCTCGCCGGCCGCTGGCTGCGCAACCGTGTCGACGATCCGCCGATCGAGATCGCCGGCTCGCTCCTGATGGCCTACGCCGCCTATCTGCCCGCCGAGGCACTCCACGCCTCGGGGGTGCTGGCGGCCGTGGTGGCCGGGCTGTACCTGGGTTGGCACAGCAGCGGAGGGGCGTTCTCGGCGCGGAGCCGACTCCAGTCACGGGCATTCTGGGCGACGCTGGTGTTCCTGGTGAACGCCGCCCTGTTTGTGCTGGTCGGACTGTCGTTTCACACCTTCAGCAGCAAGGCGAGTGGTCCGGCCGGCCGGCTGGCGGTGACCGGAGTGGGCGTCGTGTTGACCGTTGTCCTGGTCCGACTTATTTGGATGGAAGGCCTCGGCTGGCCGGGCAGGCTACGACGCCGCGGAGCGGATGGCATTCAGAAGAAGGGATGGCGGCAACGATTGATCCTGGGCTGGTCGGGAATGCGAGGCGCGATCACCCTGGCGGCTCTCCTGGCGGTGCCCCTGACAACGAACGCCGGACGCGCCCTCGCCGGTCGCGACGACATCATCTATCTCGGATTCGCGGTGATCATCGTGACGCTGGTCGCCCAGGGCATGACCCTCCCCGTGCTGGTGCGCCGCCTAGGCCTCAGCGAGCACCCCTCGGTCGTCGACGCCGAACGCCGGGCACGCCTACAGATCACCCAGGCCGTGCTCGATCACCTTGGAGAAGCCACCGACCACGACAGACTACCCGAGGAGCTCGCCGACGGACTTCGGGCACAGTACCTCGCCCGCTTGCACCGGCTGGAGGCCTCCGCCGACGAAGCCGACCTCGAGGACGAGGTCGCCGCAACCGCCCAGGCCGAGTTGGCCCTGCGTCGCGACCTGATCGCCCTCCAGCGCCACAAGTTGAGCGACATGCGCGAGCAGGGACGCGTCGAGATCACCACCCTGCGCCGGATCGAACACGACCTCGATCTAGAGGAAGCCCGCATTTCTCCAGCCTGAGGTCTGTCTTCCGCTGGCCGCGGGGGCGACCGTCGGTAACACCCACCAACCTGTTGTTCAATGTCGCGGCCACCCCTGGTGGCTTGTCGTGGTTCGCACGTGAGCGGCGGCTCCGCGGCCGCTGACCGGGCTGCTTCTCGCGGGCACGCTTCCCGGCGTGGTCGCAGTCGCGGTCCTTCGAGTCGAGCTGTTCTCAGGCGAGCGGAGTTTCACCGTGATCGCCGGGCTCGTGCTGCTCTCGCTCGGGCTCTGCCTGCTGCTCGGCTCGCAGAACCTCTCGAGACCGCGCCCGGTGCCGACTCGCCGCCACGGGCAGGCCACGTGGCTGCTGGCGCTGGTGGTCAGTCCGGTCGGCGCTGGCAAGCACGATCGCCGATTGCACCGCGATGTAGACCGCGGGGCCGGCGAACGCGATCGCGATGATGTGTGGCGCGGGCCCCGCGAGCGGACAGCCCGCGAGCTCCGGCCAGCGCTCCACGATCCGAACCTCCGGGGCGACATACTGACCCTGATGGCGGTTGAGCTTCCCGTCACCCACTCCGCTCCCGCGCGCGCCTCGCCGAACGATCCCGACCATCAGCGGCTGGTCGCCCGCGCGCGGCTGCTCGCCCGTGCCGGTCTGGCGTGGCACGGTGTCGAGGCGGCTGTCGCGATCGCTGCCGGCGCCGTCGCTGGATCGATCGCGCTGATCGCGTTCGGCGCCGATTCGCTCATCGAGGCGCTCGCGGGGATCGTTGTGCTCTGGCGGTTTGCCGATCGTCGCGCTAACTCCGCTCACGCTGAACGGCGCGCGCAACAGCTCATCGCGATCACCTTCTGGCTTCTCGCGGTGTATGTAACCGTCGAGGCGAGCATCGCCCTCGCCACCGCCGAGCACCCCGCTGCCAGCCCTGTCGGGATCGGTCTGTCGATCGTGACCCTGATCGCGATGCCGCTGCTCGCCAACGCCAAGGCCAAGGTCGCTCGGCGACTCGACTCGCACGCCGGGCACAGCGAGAGTCGGCAAAACATGCTCTGCGCCTACCTGTCCGCCGCGCTGCTCGTCGGGCTCACGCTCAACGCCGCTTTCGGCTCGTGGTGGGCCGACCCGGCCACCGCGCTGATAATCGCTGCCGTCGCCGCCCGGGAAGGCCGGGAGAGCTGGCGCGGCGAGAGCTGCTGCACCACCGACGGCTGCTGCTAGCGGCGGTCGATCGTTGATGGACGCCCTTTGACGAGGCTGATGGCCGTGCTTCGGTAGCGTCTGGCCGATGGAGGACGCGGCCGGGACGATCTATGGCTGGGGCGGTGGGCGTGAGGCCTTTGCCCGATGGCTGAACCGGTTCTACGACCTTGTGGAGCGTGAAGCTCCAGATATCGCTGCGATGTTCGGCGGTCAGGTCAGTGCGGAGCACCGCGCTCACGTGACGGACTGGTGGGTGGAAGTGATGGGCGGCCCGACCGTCTATAGCGAGCGCCACGGAGGCTACGAGCACATGCTCGCCCGCCATCACAACCTCGCGATCACCGCCGAACAGCGGCTGGCGTTCGTTACGTTGCTCAGCCGAGCGGCCGACGACACCGGACTCCCCGCCGATCCAGAGTTTCGCGCTGCGATCATGGGCTACGCGGAATGGGGCACACGGTTGGCGGTTCACAACTCTCAACCGGGCGCACAGACGGTCCCCCACGCTCCGGTACCGCGATGGGGTTGGGGGGTCGCGCCCCCGTATCGACCCGACGCCGACCCCGGGCCCTGACGACCGCGCCCATCCCCGGCGGAGGCGAGCTGGGCCCCGCCATGCCCCTGCGCCCTGGGGGATTCGTGGCAGCAGCGCGTGGAGGTGGCCGGTCCCCGTGGCCAGGGCGGGACAGATGGTCTGAGCTTGGGTAGGGGGCGGTGTAGCCTGGCTTTTATCCGGAGTTCGTCGCTGAAAGGGGGAATCCGCCGTGCCGATCATCATCAACGGCCGCGAGGTGCCGGTACCTGTCGACGCCCGTGTTTCGCTGCTCGACTTCGTGCGCGAACAGCTTGAGCTCTACGGCACGAAGAAGGGATGCAACCAGGGGGCGTGCGGCGCCTGTACGGTGCTCGTCGACGGGGAGCGGATCCTCTCGTGCCTGGCTCTTGCCGTCCAGTACGACGGGCGCGAGGTGACGACGATCGAGGGGCTTTCGAACGCTGGCGCGCTGCACCCGTTGCAGCAGGCGTTCATCGACCATGACGGATTTCAGTGCGGCTACTGCACCCCGGGCCAGATCTGCTCGGCTGTGGCGATGGCGCAAGAGGTTGCCCGCGGCGTGCCCAGCCACGTCACCGACGATCTCGCGGCCGGCGAGATAGCGCTCGATTACGACGAGCTGCGCGAGCGGATGAGCGGGAACCTGTGCCGCTGCGGCGCCCACAACGGGATCGTCGACGCGATCTTCGAGGTATACGCGGGGCCGGGCGCGTGATCGAGGTCGCATACACACGCGCCACCGACGCCGCCGACGCGATCCACCGCGGTGAGGGTGAGGGCGCGAAATACCTTGGTGGCGGCACGAACCTCGTCGACCTGATGCGCGAGACCGTCGAGGTCCCCTCGGTGCTCGTCGACGTGACCGGCCTGTCGGCGGAGATCGAGGAGACCGACGACGGCGGTCTGATGATCGGGGCGGCCACCCGTAATACCGCAGTGGCCGAGCACCGCGCGGTCCGCACCCGCTACCCGATGCTCACCCGCGCGATCGTCGCCGGCGCCTCGCCGCAGATCCGCAACATGGCGACGGTCGGCGGCAATCTGCTCCAGCGCACCCGCTGCGCTTACTTCTATGACACCGACGGCTCGCGCTGCAACAAGCGCTCCCCGGGCGAGGGCTGCGACGCGATCGACGGATTCAGCCGCGCCCATGCGATCCTCGGCGGGTCGCCCGCGTGTGTGGCCACACACCCATCGGACATGTGCGTCGCGCTCGCCGCGCTGGACGCCGTCGTCCACGTTCGCAGCACGTCGAGAGTGCGCACGGTCGCTCTGCACGACCTGCACAGGCTGCCCGAGGATCGTCCGGACGTCGAGACGGTGCTCGAGCCCGGCGAGCTGATTACCGCCGTGCAGCTGCCTCCGCCCAACCTCGCCGCGCGTTCGACTTACCGCAAGGTGCGCGACCGCTCGAGCTACGCGTTCGCAGTCGTCTCGGTGGCCGCCGAGCTTGAGCTCGACGGCCGCACGATCGCCGGTGCACGCCTCGCTCTTGGCGGGGTCGCCCCCAAGCCGTGGCGGGCGTGGCGCGCCGAAGAATCGCTCAGAGGCCAACCGGCCACGGAGGCCGGTTTCCTTCAGGCGGCCGATGCCGAGCTTGCCGATGCGCACCCACTCGCGGGAAACGGGTTCAAGGTCGGCCTTGCCCGACGCACGCTCGCCGCCGTCCTGCTCCAGCTGACCGAGGGAGCCCGCCGATGAGCACCGCCGAATCCCGACCCGCGGTCCCGACCGCCCCCGAGGGCTGGACGCCGAATGCCGGTCCCGATCCGGTGCTGCGCGCCAAGCACGGCCTGATCGGCGCGCAGGTGTCCCGCCTGGACGGGCCGCTCAAGGTCCGCGGCGAGGCGCGGTTCGCTGCCGAGTACCCGATGGAGGGCATGGTCTACGCCGCGCTGCGTTACAGCACGATCGCTCGCGGTCGCATCACGACGCTCGACACGAGCGCCGCCGAGGCAGCAGCCGGAGTCGTGCTCGTCATGACCCACCGCAACGCCCCGCGGATGCACCCGCCGCCGTTGTTCCTGACCGCGCCCATGGCCGCCGGGGGAAGCGACCTGCCCGTCATGCAGGACGACAGCATCCACTGGAACGGCGAGCCGGTCGCGGTGGTCTTGGCCGAGACACAGGAGCAGGCCGACCACGCCGCCTCGCTGATCGAGGTTGCCTACGAGGCCTCGACGCCGCGAACCTTCGAGGAAGCCAGGGCGCACCCACGGACGCCTGACAGCCTCGTCGGCCAGCCGGTCCAGGTTCTCGTCGGCGATGCCGAGGCCGCACTCGAGGACGCGCCTCACTCCGTCGACCTCACCTACCGCACGCCGCGCCACAATCACAACGCGATCGAGCCTCACGCGGTGACGCTCGCGTGGGACGGCGACGAGCTCATCGTCCACGACGCCAGCCAGGGTGTGAAGCTGCACGCCTGGACGTTGGCGCAGGTGTTCGGGATCGACGTCAGTCAGGTTCACCTCACCTCGCCGTACGTCGGCGGGGGGTTCGGGGGCAAGACGATGTGGTCCCACCATGTGCTCGGGGCTGCCGCGTCAAAGCTCGCCGGGCGTCCGGTGCGGGTCGCGCTCTCGCGCGAGGGCGTCTACCGGCTGATCGGCGGTCGCACGAACACCGAGCAACGAGTCGCGATCGGCGCCGATGACGACGGCCGCTTCACGGCACTCGTCCACACCGGCATCTCCGCGATGACGGTCAACAACGCGCTCGCCGAACAATTCACGTTCCCCGCGCGGCACATGTATGCGACCGAGACCCTGAAGACCGACCAGCAGGTCGTCGACCTGGACATGCTCGCCAACTCCTTCATGCGTGCGCCCGGGGAGTCGGTCGGTACCTTCGCGCTGGAATCCGCGATCGACGAGCTCGCCCTCGAACTCGACCTGGATCCGATCGAGTTGCGGATCCGCAACGAGCCCGAGCAGGACCCGAGCTCTGGCCTGCCGTTCTCCGCCCGTCACCTCGTCGAGGCCTGGCGCGCTGGTGCCGAGCGCTTCGGCTGGGAGCGGCGCGTGGCGCCGGGCACGCGTCGGGAGGGCGAATGGCTGATCGGTATGGGGTGCGCGAGTGCGACCTATCCGTACCACCGCTTTCCCGGGGCCGCTGCGCGGATCAGGCTTGACATGACGGGCCACGCGACGGTTGAGGTGCCGGCCAGCGACATGGGGATGGGGACCTCGACGACCCAGACGATCGTCACCGCCGAGCGGCTCGGTCTGCCGCTTGAGCGGGTGGCGGTCGCTCACGGCGATTCATCATTCCCCGGCAGCATGATTGCCGGGGGCTCTTCGCAGACGGCCTCCATCATTGGCGCGGTGATCGCGGCTCAACGCCGGCTCGTCGAGCAGCTGCTCTTGCTTGCCAGCGACGACTCGCCTCTAGCCGGGCTGACCGCCGACGAGGTCGGGGGTCGCGACGAGGGGCTGTGCGAGCTCGCCGACCCGAGCCGCTGGGAGAGTTACTCGACGATCCTGGAACGCGCGGGCCGCGACGAACTTACCGTCGTCGCCTCAGCGGCCGACCCGGAGGAGATGCAAGCCCACTCGATGCATTCCTACGGGGCGGTCTTCAGCGAGGTCCGCGTCAATACGGCCACCGGCGAGAGTCGCGTCGACCGCATGCTCGGCTCGTATGACTGCGGCCGCATCATCAACGCCAAGACCGCCGCGAGCCAGTTCAAGGGCGGGATCATCATGGGGATCGGGCTCGCGCTCATGGAGGACACCAACTTCGACGAGAGGACCGCGCGGATCATGAACCCGAGCCTCGCGGAGTACCACGTCCCTGTCCACATGGACGTGCCGAGAATCGACGTCATGTGGACCGATATCCCGGATCCGTACGCCCCGGCAGGCGCACGCGGAATCGGCGAGATCGGGATCACCGGTGTTGCCGCCGCGATCGCCAACGCGATCTACAACGCGACCGGCCGCCGAGTGCGCGACCTGCCCATCACCCTGGACAAGGTGCTCTGAGGACCTCGTCAGCTTCCGCGCACGGCCGCGATGGCGCGGATGCGAAGCCTGGGGCGGGCGTTGTTGACGTAGCCCTTGGGGTTCCAGATGGCGGCCTCGTCCTCAGGTTGGGTGGCCGCCGAGGAGTCCCAGGCGCGCACGACGAGCTCGTGCTCACCGGGCGCTAGCTCCAGCGTGATGCGCCAGTGCCGCCAAGCCCACCGGCCGAGATCGTCCAAGAGTTCGGCTTGCCTCCAGCTCGCACCGCCATCGAGCGAGAGATCGACCCGGCTGACGTGTCTATCGCCGCCGGCAAACGCGTAGCCGCGTACTTCGACTGGGCCGGCGGTCACGGTGTCCCCATCGCGGGGCGCGAGGACCTCGGAGTTGAGCGCGACGAGGCCCAGTGGCATCCCTACTCCCGGTCCAGGAACGGCGTCTGCAGGTACAAGCCGGTAGACGACGTGCTGGTAGTAACCCGGGCACGGATCTGAGCGCAGCTCGACGCGCTCGAGCCACTTGACACTGCGCGCCCCGATGTAGCCGGGTACGACGACGCGCACCGGGGCGCCGTGCACCGGTGCCAGTGGCTCGCCGTTCATCGCCCAGGCGAGTAGCACCTCCGAGCGCCGCGCCTTGTCGAGCGGGATCGAGCCGCCAAACCGTTGGACGGGCTTCGCCTCCCGACACAGGTCCGCGCCCTCGAAGCCCACCTCCGAGGCATCGGCGAGGGGTCCAGCGAGCGCCAGCACATCAGCCAGCGCGACGCCGGTCCAAGTCGCGGTCCCCGTGGCGCCTGGGCCCCACGGCGCCTCCCCCGGGATGTCATGGATAGCAATCAGGCCCGCCCGCCGGTTGCCCGCGCACTGGAGGGTCGCGGTCACCGTCCGCTCGCGAAACGCCTCACGCAGCGTCCCCAACGACAGGGTCAGCTCTCGCTCGACCAGCCCGTGAACCCGCAGTCGCCACTCATCGGGTGCGACTTCCGGCACCCGTCCGTGGTTGCGAACGTAGAACGCATCCGTGTCGGTCATCGGATCCATCAGCGACGTCCTGCCGGTCTCGGCGTTTAACGGCTCCGCGTGATGAACCACGAGATCGTCGCGCTTACCAAACCGCCCCATCCCACCAGCTTGTACCAGCTCAGCGGCGGGCGATGACGAGCGGCGTGCCGGACGACCGTGACGCCCGCGTCCGGCGCCGGCGCGGAGGAGATGCGAGATCGAGTGACCGGTCTGTGCGGCGTCACACCCACGATTGAGTTCGTAGAGATTGCCCAGCTCGTCGAGAACTCCGGCATTCGGCCCGATTAGCAATCCGACCGGCCCGTCGGGCTGGTCGCGCCGGTTAGACAGCCCAATCCAAGGATTTCCCAGGTGGGCGGTGCTGGGCTCGAACCAGTGACCTCCTGCTTGTAAGGAGTCGGCGCGGGCTGTCGGATCATGATCGAGGCATGATTTGCCCCGCAAATCCGGGCTTTTCGTCGCTAGCTGCGACGGCGGGATGATCCGGAAGCGACCTCGGAGGCTTCCAGCAGGCTTCCACTCCGGCGCGGTAGCCGCGCGTGAACCGCCGGCTATGCCGTGACGTGCAGCGAGGACCCGTAAATGGTCTCGCCGACGTGGCTCTCATCGCCCTGTGCGACGAGGAAGACTTCATCAGCAAACTCGGGCTCGGTCTACGTGCCCACTGATGTCGGCTTGCAGCACAGCTGGATCTCCCTACACCGAGCCCAGCCTGGCTCGGCGGTCTCGAACATCGAAACGGCCATGTGGATGACCGCCGCCCGGATCTCGGGTCCTCTTGGCGGCCGCGGAAGCTCGTAGTTGGAGCGAAAGCTGTCGAGCTGCGCCGGACTGTTCGGCTCAGGTTGCCCGGTACAGCCGCATCTCGTCTTCGAGAACGCGGACGCGGACTTCTCGGATGATCGACATACGCGTCACCGGTGCGCCCGCGACACATTCCGCTGCCCGAATCCACTCCCGGTGCATGTGCAGAACGGTGGGTCGCGGAGACGGAGCTGCATTTCGAGCATCGCGACGCGTTCGGCAATCTGGTCATCGCGCCCAGCGCGTAGCGGTCCATCGCTGCCGTGACCGAAGGTCGCGTTTCCCCTTGATACGGCGCTGGAGCGGTTTCGCGAGGCGCTCGGTGACCACGAGCCGTTGCCCGCCGAGCCCCCGTGCATCGTGCGGGCTCAGCCCGCGGCGGCGCTGGCCCGGGGCGACCGGCGGGGCGCGTTGCGTTGCGCGGCTCGTCGCGGCCTATGCCGACCATGCAGCGGCCCGCGCGGGGCGCGATGGACGCGCGTTGCTCGCGTCGGCCGACGAGTTCGAGCGGATCGGGACGCTGCGCTACGGCACCGAGGGCCGCCGCCCAGGCGGCGAGGTGTTCCTGAACGCCGGCCCGCAGGACTCTGCCCGCCGGGCTGCGGCGCGCAGCCGCGAGCTGTTCATCGACCGACAGGGCGCGGTTATGCCCGTCATCGAGGGACTGGATCGCGACACCGTTGGCCTGACAAGACGCGAGGCGCAGCTCGTCGAGCTGGCCAAACAGGGCTGACGAGTCCAGAAGTCGCCGGCGCGCGTGGCACGATCGGTGTGCCGCGTTCAGCAGCTCACGGCGTCACCGTGTACTGGCACCCCTGCATGTCCGAGTTCGGATCGACGTCCGTCGGCACGTAATGGGTGACGGTGACGACGTGCACCGTGCCGTTGCCGGTGGCTTCGACCGCGAACCCGAGCTCGCTCGAGAACAGCGGGTTGCCGTTCTGGTAGGTGTCGTCCTGGGAAGCGAACAGGTCGTTCAGGATCGTCTGCGTCGGGTAGACGACCTGATTGGTGTTCTTCGGGTACACCTGGAGTGGGTCGGTGTTGTTCGTGGCGAACAGCCACTGCTCGATCCCGTTCCCGGTCGCAGCGTCGACGGGGAACTCGCCGTATGTTGGTGGCGTGTTGTTGAACGGGAAGTTCCCGGGGCTGAACTTGTAGCTCCAGCACGCGTAGTTCTTCAGGCCGTTGTCGGTGCTGCCGGGAACCGTGCCGGCGCTGACGCGCCACAACGGGTACGCCAGCGGGAACAGCGTCCGGTATGCCTGGCGACGGGCGGCCAGGACCAGCTGGTTGCTGGCGAGTGTCGCCTGCCTCGTGTTCCACGACCAGTCAGCGGCGGCGTTCGCGGTGTCGCCGGCGTTTTGCGCGGCGTCCTGGAGCTTGGTCCAGTCGCTGACTAGGAGGTCGCCGACCTCGCTGAGGCCGAGGATGTCGGTGCTGTACTGCTGCTCGAGCGTGTTGCCGAGGTTCGCCCCGGTCGTGGTCACGGTCTGCTCGGTGATGTTTGCCCCGGAGGGGCTGTTGTTGAGATCGGACGCCATCGCGAACCCCGCCGCGATGGCGTTCAACGGCCCAGCGATGTCGTCCAGACCGGGGAGCGAACTGACCAGCCACAGCACGTCGCTGGTGAACGCCAGGCCGTCGACCTGCGCGGTCTGCGGCGAGGTCGTTGTGAAGTCGTCGTTTACCGTGTTGACGACCGAGGCGATCTGGGTGGCGTTGCCCTGGGCGTCGATCAGCGGCGCTTGCAGGCTCTCGATCATCGACCACACGAGTGGTACGGCGGTCCATTCCTTCGCCAGCTGGCCGGTGACCTGCTCGAAGTCGCTCTGCGCGAACGGAGCGCAATCCGAGTACCCGGAGAGCGTCTGGTAGTAGCTTGCCCCGGTGATTGTCGTTGCCCAGGCGGCCCAGTCGTCTTGGTCGTTGAGGTTGGTGTAGTTGGACTCGATCGGCGTCTGGAGCGGCCCGAGCGGATTGATGTGCCGGGCGATGCAGGCGAGCACGTTCTGGTCGCCGGTCGTGCCGCGGTCGGGCCACGCAGTGGCCGGCAGCGAGACGATGCCGGGCAGCGTGCCCGCCAGCGGCCGGCTCGGGTCCTGGAGCGTGGTCGGGTAGGACTCCGCCGGATAGAACTGGCCGCCCGGATTGCGGGCGAGCAGCCCGGTCAGGCGACCGGTACCGCTGCGCTCGACGCTGGCGACCTGCGTCCATGCGCTTGGGTACCCCGCCTGGCCGGCCGGTCCGACCTGCGCGTACATGTCGCTGCTGGTGCCGTCGAGCGCGGTGAAGTAGAACTTGCTGCCGCCCATCGCCTGAAGGTCATTGGCGACCGCATACCAGGCAGGGCCGACCGCGGTCCCGCCGACGTGGCCGATCGAGCGCACGATCACCAGCGCGGCCGGGTTGCCGTCCCACTGGTTGAGCATGGCAGCCATCGCGCTGATGCCGGCAGCGTCATCGGTGAACGTCTGCTGAGCCTCGTTCGCGAGGCTTCCGGCATCCAGCACGAGGACGAAGAACCCGGCTGCGCCAGAGAGGTTCGACGACGCGTAGGTCCATTGCCGCTCCGGGGAGCCGGGCTCGGTGCTGCCGACGTGGACCACCGCCGGGTCGGCGTTCGGATCGCCGGTGTCGAACGCGACCCGTGTGTCGTCGACGAACGCGAAGTTCGCGTTCGAGCTCAGATCCCGGCGGAGGTAGCCGTGCAGGTCTCCGCCCAGCTGACCGGAACCGTATAGCGAGCTCAACCCCGGATTGACGTGGCCCTGTCCGGCGGGCAGGCCGGGGATCCCGATCGCGGAGAACGCGCTGCACTGCCCGATCGAGGCGCATGGTGTGGTCCCGGTCGCAACCATCGGACCGATTGCCTGGGGGTTGACTCCAATCTCCCCCAGCGCAAACTCGATCGATGTGGTCGCCCCGATGTCGGAAGGCCTGACGTTCGTGAGCGCATAGTTGGGCTTGCTGATGATCACCAGGTCGGCGCTGGAGACAGCGTTGGCGGCGGCTTCGAGATCACGCGCCCCCTGCTCGGTGTTGGCGAACGAAAGGTTCGCGACGAGCGCGAGCGTGCTCCGGTCGAGCACGACCAGCTGCAGCGCATGGTTCGGGTCGGGCGCGGCGTAGAACGTGCTGCCCACCTCCACGCCGAACGTGCCGTTCTGGGTGGCGATCGTGTCGACCGGGACGCCCAGGGGGCCGGCTGCGACCGCTACCGACAGGCGGATCGTCCGCGTCGAGCAGCGCCTCCTGCACAGTACGCGGCCTGCGGCCGAGCTGCCACCGCGAAGCGTGGAGGGGATCTCGCCGATCCTGGCTCGAAGCACGTAAGTCCCCGGTACGTCGGGACGCAACTGCGGGTGAGCGCTCGATGCGTGCGATAGCCACGCCCGGGAACCCCGCGGCCGCCTTACGATGCTCCACCGGTAAGCCAGCTTCTGGCCCGGTGCGGCGCCTAGCAGCGCGCGTGCGTTCAGGGAGACGGCATGCCCCACCTGCGCACGCGGCGGGTGCCACGCCCGTGAGGCGAGGACGCGTTTCGGAATCGGAGCCGCCTGCGCCGGCGCCGCAAAGCAGCTCGCGCCCACAACCGCCATCCCCAGCGCTGCCGTCGCGGCGGTCCGCCGCCACGACCGTCGGGTGAACGTGGTGGTCAGCATCGGTGTTCCTCCTGGTGTCACAAGGGTTGGTGAAGCAGCCGGTAGGTTCGACACGGCGCGGCTCCGTGTCCTCAGTGGCCGGGCCACTGCAACCCGTGCGGCCATGGCTACGGAGCCGGCGAGCCGCCGGTGGTCCCGGGTGCAGCAATGCCGCAACGCACTAGCTCGCCGTTCGCCATCACCGCTCCGGCCGGGAGCGTCCACTTGCGTCCCGGGATGCGCTCCTCTTCCTCCGGCCACTCGCCGTGCTCATCGAAGTACCGCCGGGCGCGCTCCTCCTCGAGGCGGTCGCGTTCGCTGGTCAGGCTGAGGCGGTACATGAAGTTGAGCAACAGCACGGACAGGCCCCCGCCGGCGGCCATCGCGAAGCCGTCGACCCCAAGATCGGCGGGCGAGGTGATCAGAACGACAAGGCCGCCGAGAACCATCGCGATGCCGATGCCGTAGCGCAGGACGAGCATCCCGATGTCACCCCACGCGGGTGCCCGGTTCGATGTTTCAGACGATCGAGGGAGAGTCGACTCAGACATGATCTTGATTCCTTGAGGGTCGGTAATGGTCTTTAGTCAGCATCCCTTCCGAAGCGCGCGACGTCTGCCCGATGAGCCGCCAAACGAACTCGGTGCGCCCGACGGTCGATGTCCGGCTAGCCCTACCATCGGTCCTGAGGTATGACCCCGCTCCGAGTCGTGGTGGCCGAGGATCAGCTGCTCCTGCGCGAGGGGCTGACCCGGCTGCTGACCGAAAACGGGTTCGAGGTCGTCGCTCAGTGCGCGGACGCCGTGGATCTCCGGCGCAAGGTCGGCGCGCACCGTCCCGATGTCGCTGTGATCGACGTGCAGATGCCGCCCGACAACACCGACGACGGCCTGCGGGCGGCGATCACGATCCGCCGCGAGCATCCCGATACGGGCATTCTTATGCTCTCCCAGTTTCGCGACGAGGCCTACGCGATGGATCTGATCGGCGACGACGCCCGCGGCGTCGGCTATCTGCTGAAAGACCGCGTCGCGGACATCGGCTCGTTCACCGATGCCGTCCGCCGCGTGGCCACCGGCGGGTCGGCGCTCGATCCGGAGATAGTCGCGCTGATGATCGGCCGCCGGCGAAAGCACGATCCGCTCGACGTCCTGACCCCCCGCGAACGGCAGGTCCTCACGCTGATGGCAGAGGGCAAGTCAAACCTCGGAATCGCCGAGACCCTCCACGTAACGCTCGCGGCGGTGGAGAAGCACGTCGGACGGATCTTCCTCAAGCTCGGCCTCGGGAACGAACCGCTCGAGCACCGGCGCGTGCTGGCTGTACTCACGCTCCTGCGGCCGAGCTGACCGCCGGCTCGAGCGGCAACGCCGCCAGCAGCTTGGTCCCCCGACCAACCGGCGACTCGATTGACAGTGTCCCACCGATGGCGGCAACTCGGTCCTGCAGACCGGCGAGTCCCGAGCCGCTCGCAACCACGGCGACCGCTCCACCGCGACCATCGTCGGTGACCTCGACGGTGAGGCACGCAGCCTCGAGCCAGATCCGCACGCTCGCCTCCGACGCCTCGGCATGCTTTGCCACATTCGCGAGCGCTTCGGCAACGATGAAGTACGCCGTGCTCTCGACGATGGCGACCAAACGCGTATCCGGGACATCGACTGCGACCGGAACGGGTGTGCGAGCTGTGAGCGAGGTGATCGCCGCCCGTAATCCGCGATCTGTGAGTACCGAAGGATGCAGCCCAGCGCCGAAGTCACGCAGGTCACTGATCGCCCTCTGGGTCTCCTCGATCGCGTCCGCGATCGCGCGGCGCGCCTCCGCGCCGACGTCCCCGCGTGACGCGGCCTGAAGGGCGAAGATCACGTTGATCAGCCGCTGCTGGGCCCCGTCGTGCAGATCGCGTCCGAGCCGGCGCCGCTCCTCGAGCGCAGCCTGGACGATGCGCGCGCGCGAAGCATGAACCGATTCGGCTCGCCGCCGGTCCGCCTCGGCGCGCCGCTGCTCGGAAATGTCGCGAAACACGACCACCGCCCCCCGCTGACCGGCCACGCTGACAGGCGCCGACGAGTACGCGACCGGGACGAACGCTCCGTCGCGCCGAATGAACCAGTCCTCGTCGACCCGCACCGTCTGGCCGGTGGCTCGCGGCCGCAGGAGCGGGCACTCGGATTCCGGAAAAGGTGAGCCGTCCGGACGGGCGTAGTGAATCGTGGCGTGGCTCGGCTGGCCGACCAGTTCATCCTCTGAGTCGAAGCCGAGGGTCAAGACCGCCGCGGGATTGGCGTAGAGCACCCGACCGGCGTGATCAACGGCGTACACCGCCTCGGCGGTGCTCTGAAGCAGAGCCTCGAGCAACTCCTGTCCATCGGAGCCAAGCCGAGTGACCAGCCCTTCGACCGTCATCGGGCGATCGTCGCACATCGACCGCGGACCGCGTTCGGGTCTACCGGCGGCGTCTCCGCGTGCACGCGCGCATCGCGCCAACACAAGCCGGGTTCAGCGGCTCGGCCGTAGTGCGCACGCGTGCGTGCGTGTCAACGGTTCCACTGCGGGTGTCGCAGTAATGGCTCATGATCGCCATGGATGCGGTCGGGAAGATCGAACTGCCAACCCGCGCGGCAGCTCCGCCGCGAGCGTCAGCGCGCGGCGCTAGAGACCGCGTTGGTGGCCCAGGCACGCGGACAGAAACCGAGGGAGGATCGCGACTCGTCGGCCGACAGCGATCAGGTTTCGCAACCCGCCCGCAAGACGTCGGTTGGGACGGGTCCGGAGAGCATCCAGAACGCCTTCAAGAAGCAGACGCCGGCGCGGCTGTACCGCGAGACGTTTGCGCAATGGGCGTGTGACGGGAAGACCCGGGCTACGAGCAGCATTCCGGCGGGTCCCTACGAGGAGCTTGATCGGATCGAGGTGCCGTTCGTGGCCCTGGAGGATGTCGGCGCCTTCAATTTCCATCAGTTCGGCGCGTTTGACGTGTTCGAGAACGCCGGCACCCCGCCGAGCGCAGACGCCGACACGGACGAGCTCGCGATCGAGCTTCCAGAGGGCGGCACCAACAGCTGGCCGGCGGCACCGTTCGGCGCGATCATGCCGTCCGGCCTCGACGAGGTCGCCAACCCGACCCTCACGTTCGAGACCCAGTTCCAGGAAGCGACCGAGCTGACCGGACCGATCGTCCTCTCGCTACGCCGGATCAGGACTTCCTGACGAACCCGCGCGTGAGCGGCCGGTTCCCGCCCGAGAGCCTGCCGAGCCTGATCTTCACCACCCAGCAAAGAGACCCGATCCAGACCGGGCCACTGTTCACCACCCTGCGGCCCGCGCCCGCCGCGTACGACAACGCGACCACCAAGACGACGACCGTGTTCCACGTCGACGGCTCGGCGACCAACTGGGATGGCGCCAAGGTGACGTCAAACCTCGCGTGCGGCTTGAGCGCGTGCGGATGAGACACCTCGATCGGCTTGATGACCACCTCGCCACCCTCCATTCTCGCCGAATTTCTCGGCAGGGACTCAGAGGCGACGAGCAGGGAACCGACCCCGACCCAACAACGTGGAGGGCGAAAAGCTAAGCGTTCAGCCTCGGGACGACGTCGTGTGCGAAGCGCTCGATGGAGCGCAGCACGGTCGCAGGGTCCGCGTCGAGCGATCCGGGGACGATGATCAGACGCTCGATGCCGCAAGCAGCGATTGCGCTTAGGCGGTCGTGCACTTCGTCGGGCGGCCCGGCGAGGGCGAATCGATCGATGAACTCATCGCCGAGCTGTTTCGCGGAGGTGGCGCTCGCCTCGCCGTGTCGGTCGCGCTGGTAGCCGGCCGCGGCCTGCTCGATCCCTGATTGAGTCAGGTTCGTGAGCTCCGCTCGCGTCCCGGTTTCGGCGGAGAAGCGGGCGAACGTCGCCACGCTGCCGCGGACAAGCGAACGGGCATGATCGCGATCGTCGTCTACGGCGACATTGAGATAGGCGCCGACGGTGAGCGGGGAGGGTGTCGCCGCTCGGGCGGTTTCGACGCCGTGGTGCAGCCGCTCGAGCTCGGCGCCGACCGTCAGGTCGACGCCCTCGGCGTGCCTGGCGGCGGCTTCGATCGTCCGGGGCCCTGTTGCCGCCACGTGCACGGGCACCTTCGAGACGTGTTGATCGCGGATCCAGCGGATCGCGCTTCGGCTTCCGTTACCCAGCGTCACCTCCCTGCCTCGCAGCAGCTCCTGCAGCGCGTGCAGCGCTTGCTCGAACTCCGCCACCCGCAGCCGCCGAAGCCCGATCTGACTGAGAGCAGAGTCTCCCTGAGCGAAGCCCAGCGTGGCGCGGCCGCCGGTCTCCGCGTGGAGGGTCGCTGCCGCCGAGGCGGTCACCGCGATGTGACGAGTAATCGGGTTGGTGGCTCCAGGTCCGAGCCGCAAGCGTGAGGTGGCGGCGCCCGCGAGCGCGAGCTCGACCCAGATATCGGCAGTGAGGTTCTGGCTGTCGGCGATCAGCAATCCGGCGAAGCCCCAGGCCTCGGCGCGGGACGCTAGGTCGGCGACCCGACCCGGGACCGAGAAGGCGTGCAGCCAGATCTCCATAGCTGATGATCGGTCCCCGCCGAGTCTAGGCGGCCCGCCGGCTTGCACGACGAGGGCGAGGGAGTGCACGCTGTACAACCATCCCGCCGAGCCACGATATCGGTCTCGCAGTAGTATCGGTGCCGACGGCACGGTCCAGCCTCGGGGCCCGGGGATGACCACCGCGGACGGTACGGGTAGGTACCCATCGCAGGACCGGCGCTCGAGTCCATGCTCATCACGCCGCCGAACTCCAATACGAGCCGGCGTCGCAAGGCGCTGGTGCCGGCGGCGGCGGGTACTCCATGATCTCGCCGCGCCCGCCCTTCCAGAACGGTCTCGGGCTCTCCGGCCGCATGCGCGCGATGCCTGACGTGTCAGCGGTCGCGTCGCAATTCCCCGGTTGGCCGGTCGTACTCGGAGGCAACTGGGTCACCGACGGCGGGACGAGCGGCTCCGCGCCGCTAGTCGCTACCGCGATGGCCATCCTCGCCGCCGATCAGCAGCAACGACACCAACCCCCGGTCGGACCCAGTGACGGGCTGTTCTACTACCTCGCCCGTACCGTCCCCGCCAATATCTGGGACGTCGTGAGCGGCAACAACAGCTACCTGCCAAAAGTCCCTGCCTTCCAGGCAAAGCCCGGATACGACCTCGCCAGCGGCCTCGGCGTACCCCAGTTCGCCGCCCTCGCCGCCAGCCTCCCCGCACCCGGACGCTAACCCCGACCCCCCAGAGCACCCGGAAAGACAATGCGCTTGCGGCCCATCCGCCCGGACCCGCGACGCCCTACCGCGCCGGCGCTCGCGACGGCCGTCCCGCCAGCCGATCGCTGGTCGCCGAAGGCCGCGCCCGCCCTTCTTCTGAAACGACTGCTGGTCCTGTTCTGGGTCGTGTACTTCTCGATAGGTGCCTTTGACGAACCTGGTTGACCTGCTTGACGCGCTCGGCGCGATCCACTGGACTTTCCTCACGTCGGGGAACTTCGGCTACCTGCGCTCGGTCGTGAAGATCTATGTCGTCGGAGGGCCCGCGACGAAGGGACTGCTCGCCGGAAGCCTAACGATCGCGACCCTCGGTGCTGCGCTGTTCTGGCGGGAGCTCCGCGGGCGCGAGGACACCCCGGCCTGGCAAGCCCTCTGCTACGCGGCGGCAGTCTGGTTCGCCGTCATCGTCATGACGGAGTTCTTCGTTGCCTACCAGTCCGAATCCGTCTTCCGCGAGCCGCTTCTCCTCCCGATCGCCACCGCGATCTACATTGCGCTCGTACCCGAACGCCTCAGACCGGGGTCGACGGACAGCGCTGCAGCGACGCCCGCTGCCGACCCCGCGCCACGGTTAGCGGGCGAGGCGCGATCCTGACTGCAGCTCATCCTGGCCGCCGGCTGCGCGAGGTTACTCGCTTGGATCGTTCGCGAATCGCGGTCGGTGCGGCGGTGTCAAGCGCGATTGGCTATGCGATCCCGCTGGTTGTTGGGCTCGCGACCGGTCGGCTCGCGGACGGTGTCGCGGCGTCGGCGGGGGCGCTGATTGTCGGCTTTGCGAACCTGGGCGGCGGTTACCGGGCGCGGGCGGCGACGCTGTTCGCGACGACGCTCGCCGCCGGCGTGGCTGCGCTGGTAGGCGGCCTCGCTGGCCCGAGCGTCCTGGCCGCGGTGGTCGTGTTGGGCGTGTGGGGGTTCGCTGGCGGGCTATTGGTGGCGCTTGGGAGCGGGGCCGGGTTGGTCGGGATGCTGTCCACGTGGGCGCTGCTGTTGGCGGGAGACCTGAACCTTCGCGGGGAGGCGGTCCTGCATGAGGCGTGGCTGATCACCGTTGGCGGACTGGTGCAGACGGGGGTTGCGATCGCCGCGTGGCCGCTGCGCCCGTTCGCCGCGGAGCGCCGCGCCGTCGGGGACGCCTACGGCTCGCTCGCCGCCTACGCCCGAGCCCCGACCACTGCGGCACTTCAGAGCACCGCCGCCGCGCTCGCGGAGGCAACCGAGACCATCGGGGCGGACTCTGCGCGGACCGGGGAACGCGGCGCGCTGCGCACGCTGGTCGAACAAGGTGAATGGGTCCGGCTGGAGTTGGCAGCGCTGGCCCGATCGCATGTGCCGGGCGTCGACGCGACCCTGCGAGCGGCTGCTAACAGCTTGGACGACCTCGCCGCAAGACGCGAGCCGGTGTCCTCGATCGGGGCTCTCAAGCGCAGCGCACAAGGGATCGACGAGCCTGTCGCGCGCCGCCGTGCAGCGCGCCTGGTCGGTTGGATCACAGCCGCGGGCGCCGAGAGCCGCGTCGGCGCGCCGGGCGCGGAGCCACCGCGGCACCCGGTCCGCGCGTTGCGCGGCGAGCTCGCGCTGCGCTCCAGCGCGTTTCGTCACGCAGCGCGGCTCTCGCTTGCACTAATGGTCGCGGTGATCGCATACCGAGGCCTGTCGCTCGGCTCGGGCTACTGGGTCCCGCTGACGGTTCTGTTCGTGCTCAAGCCCGACTACGGGACCACGATCGCGCGTGGAATCGGGCGGGCTATCGGCACGATGGCCGGCGTCACGATTGCGTGGGCGATTGTCACGCTGGTCTCGCCCTCGGACGCCGCGATCGTAGTCCTGCTCGCGGTCTTAGCCGGCGCGGCGTATGCGGTCTACCCTGCCAACTACGCGCTGTTCTCGGTTGTGCTGGTTGTGCTCGTCGCACTGTTGGTGGAGTTCAGCGGTGGCTCGCCGGTTGGTGCCCTGATCGACCGCATCGTCGACACCGCGGTCGGCGCCGCGATCGCGCTCGGGGCGTTCACGCTCTGGCCCACCCGCGAGGCACCCGAGACCCACGAGCGCCTGGCGGCGTTCGTCACAGCCCAAGGCCTCTGGCTCGACGCGATCCTGAACGCTTACTCGGACGACGGTGCCCGGCGGCTGCTGCGACCAACGCGACTCGCGGCCCGCCGCGCACGCGTGCAAGCCTGGGACTCGGTACGGCGCGCGTTGGCCGAGCCGCCCCGCCGGCGCCCCGACGCACGACCCCTACGCTCGGTGCTGACCGCGATGGACGACGTCAGCGAGTCTGCGCTGGTCCTGGCCGCCGCAGTCCATGACGGCGCACGAGCGCCGCGCGACGCGCTCACCCCGTACCTCACCGCACTCAGCAACAGCTTCGGTGGGATCGCCGCCTCCATCCGCGACGGCACCTGGGCGAGTCCAGCGCTGGCGCTGCCGCGGAACGAGACACTCTCACTCAACGAACACGATCCGGCGCTCGCGACCGTCGCGGCCGAGGCAATGAGCGTAATGGCCGTGCTCGAGCGGCTCGAGCTAACTTGGCGCGAGCCAGAGCCACTCGACCCACAATAGCCATCGGCTGGCAGTCGATCGACCACTTGGCCTCGGAAGGGGACTGGTCCACGCACTCGACCTCGCGACCTGGCGGGTCCCGCTGAAGCTCAGTCACTGTCGCATTCGCTTGGGCAGGCCCGCGCCGCGCGCTCGTGCTTCCGCGTGAATCCGGCTCGCTGCCGGCGCCACCCGGGCGGATGTCCGCGCTTGTGCATTGCCACGTTTCCAATCATGCGGGACGAAATCGACGGCACGATCGCATTCGCGACGTCGACGCCCGGCCATCACCTCGGCGATGGGCAGCAGCCGGATGACCTACAAGATCAGCAGCGCGGCGTCTGACGTCAGCCTCGCGCCGTTCGGCTTGCGCATCATCCGGGCGATGCAGCCGTCCGCCGCGCGCGGATCCGGACGCCTTGGCGCGCGTGAACCGGGTATGCGTACTCGGCCGGCGTAGTCCTACGGCGCCAAGGCTGGCTCTGGGGAGCCCGAGCGGTCTGTGACGGCCGCGCCGTCCGCCGAGTTGTCGTGGTTGCAGTTGCCGATCGCGTGTCGGGCCAGAGCGGTTATGGTCGTCGCCGTGCGGGCCTCGCATTGGACGGGCAGGATCACCAGCGCGAGTAGGAAGCCCAGGCCGAAGATCCCTGCGGCCCACCAGAACGCGGTGGTTTCGCCGTGGACCTGCGCGGCGGAGGCAAGGCCTCTGATGTGGAGATGGGTCGCGACGTAGCCGGTGACGGCGCTGGCGTAGATCGTTGAGAGCAGCGAAGTGCCGATCGAGCCGCCTACCTGCTGGGACGTGTTGACCATCGCCGACGCGATGCCCGCTTCGTTTGGCGCCACGCCGACTGTCCCAGCCGAGAACGCCGGGGCGAAGATGCAACCCATCCCGACACCGATGACGAGCAGACCCGGCAGGACGCCGGTGCCGTAGCTGGAGGAGGGCGTCAGCTGGGTGAACAGAAGCATCCCGACCACCCCGAGCGCCATGCCGATGAGGACCAGCGGTTTGACGCCCGTGCGCTGAACCACGCGTGTCTGGACGGTGGTCGAGGTGATGATCAGCACGGCGCTCAGGGGCAGGAACGCGAGGCCGGTTTTGAGCGGCGAGAAGCCGAGGTTCTGCTGCAGGAAGTAAGTGAGGAACAGAAACACCGCGAAGATGCCGGCGCCGGTCACAAAGAGCGCGGTGTACGACCCCCCGCGAGCCCGATCCCACACGATATGCAACGGCAGTAACGGGTGCTCGACGCGGCGCTCGATCAGCACAAACGCGCTCAGCAACAGGGGGCTGGCGACCAGCGCGACGACGGTCGCCGTGGCGCCCCACCCGTGCGTCTCGGCGTTAGAGAAGCCGAACACGAGCGCGAACAGCCCCAATGACCAGCTCAGCACGCCGGGAACGTCAATCCGGGCGCGGTCGGGGGGCCTGTGGTTGACCAGCAGGCGCAACGCCACGACCGTCGTGGGCACCGCGATCACCAGATTGACGTACAGGCACCACCGCCACGAGAGCCCCTGGGTCAGCACACCCCCGAGCAGTAGCCCCAGCGCCCCGCCGCCGCCTGCAACCGCACCATAGATCCCGAACGCCCGCGCCCAGTCCGCAGTCCCCGCGAACGTGACCGTCAACAGCGACAGCGCCGCGGGTGCCAGCAGCGCGGCGAACACCCCCTGCGTCGCCCGCGCGGCGACGAGCACGTCAAACGACTGCGCCAGCCCCCCCACCGCCGACGCCGCCGAGAACCCCACCAACCCAACGATCAATGCCCACTTGCGGCCGAACAGATCCCCCACCTTGCCGCCGACCAGCAGCAGGCTGCCGAACGCCAACGCGTACGCGGTGACGACCCACTGCCGACTATTGTTAGAGAAATGCAACGCCCGCTGGGCCGAAGGCAAAGCGACGGTCACGATCGTCGCGTCCAGCACCACCATCAGCTGCGCGACGCCGACCAAGGCGAGAACTGCCCATCGATTAGGGTCACGAACGATTTGAGTTGGCATGGAGGCTCGACTTTCGGTTGGCGATTCAGATGACGGCGAGCGCCGCGTTTTTCGGCGTCAGCAGGTGGTCGCCGATCGGGTCACATACGGACGGGCTGGCCATCATGGGTGCACCTGGGAGCCGTAGCCGAGGTCGAGGCGGATGGACTGCATCACCTGGAACGTCGTGCTCTCGGTGAACACGTCCGCGGCGCCAAGCACGTCCGTGTACCTCTCGATCACCGGCGCCGCAGCCGTATGTGTGATCTCGTCGAGGTAGCCCTTAAGCGCCGCCCAGACGTTCTCGCCGTACTTCACGAAGTAGCGCGTGGGATCGACGGTGTCGATCGCCTTTCTGGAGTTCTCGGCGATGTCCGCCATATACCGCTGGTGCAGCATCACGTCCTCGCGGGTGCCAAGCCGACCGTTGTGACCGCCGATGAAGTGCTTCCACGAGTAGGCGAGCGCGTTCGCCGGCGCCTCGATGTAACCGGGGATATCCTCGGTCAGGTTCGAGAGGTAGATCGGCGCCCAGCCCGGGGTGACGATGTCGATCAGCATCAACGTGTCGTGGTCGGGCAGGTGGATGATGATGTTGTCCGGCGAGTGGTTGGCGCCGTGCCAGGCCAGGTCGATGCGCTCGCCGCCGATCTCGAACGTGCGGCGGTCCCCGAAGGTCTCCTCGTTGGGGGGCCGCGCCGGGTCGTCGTCGCGCAGCAGGAGGCGGCGCGTCTCCTCATGCCCGATGCGCGTGACGTTCTTGCCGAACAGCGAGGACGCGCCAACGTGGTCGGAGTGGTGGTGGGAGTAGATCAGGTAGTTGACCTGGCTGCTCACGCCGTTGGCGGCCGCGATCTCCTCGACCGCGCGCTGGATGTTGTGGCCGATCGTGGGCGGTGCGTCGAACACGACTACGCCATCCGACGTCGTCAGAAACGCCGATTGGTAGGTGCCGTCGGTGACCCAGTACAGATTCCCCTCGGCCCGGCCGACGTAGTAGCCCTGCTCGTTGAGAGCGGGGCCGATCGCCAAGCGCGGGACCGGCGCGTAGTCAGGCAGGGAAAGTGTGTCGGTTGTAGTCATGGCCTTCCTGGTTTCTGCCTCCGTATTCGGTGACGACTGCGGTGTGCATCGGACCTCATCCTGGCCGTCATCGCCGTCGATCGAATCCAAGAAATCCTTAGTCCTGACCCTGGTGGCATGCTGCGCAGATGGTTGGCCGCGTGGAGGCTTGGCGGTTGGTCGGCAGACAACGCGAGCGAGCGGTGCTCGATCGCCTGCTGGCCACTGCGCGAGAGGGTCGCGGCGGCGTCCTTGTGGCGCACGGCGAGCCAGGCGTTGGCAAGACTGCCCTGCTCGAGCACACGATCGATGTTGGAAACGACTTTCGCGTCGTGCGGACCGCGGGCGTCGAGGGCGAGATGGAGCTTGATTACGCGGCACTGCAACCTCTCTGCTCACCGCTCCTCGAGTTCATCGAACGCCTTCCTGGCCCTCAGCGCGATGCGCTTGGCGTCGCGTTCGGGCTGAGTGGGGGAAAGGCGCCGAGCCCGTTCCTCGTCGGGCTTGCGGTTCTCGGCCTCATCTCCGAAGCCGCCGAGCGGCAGCCGCTCCTCTGCGTGGTCGACGACGCGCAGTGGCTCGACGACGCATCGGGCAGAGCGCTCGCGTTCGTCGCCCGCCGCCTGCTTGCCGAGCGGATCGCGCTTGTTTTTGCGACGCGTGAGCTGGGCGCTAGCTTGGCCCGGTTTCCGCAGCTCCAGGTCGATCAGTTGGGCCGCCGTGATGCACGAGCGCTCCTGGAGTCCGTCCTCGCGGCACGACTTGACGAATCTGTGCTCGAGCGGATCGTCGCCGAGACGGGCGGCAATCCGCTCGCGCTCCTGGAGCTCCCCCGCGGGCTGACCCCCGCCCAGCTCGCCGGCGGTTTCGGCCTGCCCGCTGCGCTGCCGCTGTCCACCGGGATCGAGGAGAGCTTCAGGCGGCGGCTGGCGCGGCTCCCGCGCGACGCGCGGCGGTTGCTGCTCTTGGCCGCGGCAGAGCCACTCGGTGATCCCACACTTCTGTGGCGCGCCGCGCGGCAGCTTGGAATCCCGGATACGGCCGCGCACGCCGTAGAGTCGGAAGACCTCTTAAAGCTCGACGGCGCCGTGGCGTTCCGCCACCCGCTCGTGCGCTCGGCGGTGTATCGCTCGGCCGAGCCGAACGAGCGACGAGCGGCTCACCGTGCGCTCGCGGCTGCAACCGATCCAGAGCTCGACCCCGATCGCCACGCCTGGCACCGGGCACAGGCGGCGTCCGCACCCGACGAGGGAGTGGCCACCGAGCTTGAGCGCTCCGCCGGACGGGCGCAGGCGCGCGGCGGGTTGGCGGCCGTCGCTGCTTTCCTAGAGCGCGCCGCCGCGCTTTCACCCGAGTCCAAGCACCGGGCGCAGCGCCTGCTCGCCGCTGCCCACGCCAAACGCGATGCAGGCGATCTGGAGGCAGCGCTCGGACTGTTGGCAGGCATCGAGGCCAGCGTGCTCAACGAGCTCGAGCGGGCCCGGGTCGACCTCTTGCGAGCCCAAATCGCGTCGGAGCAGCGGCGCGGCGACGACGCCGGCCGCCTGTTTATGAGCGCGGCGAGCCGCCTCGAGCCACTCGACCCAGAGCTCGCCCGCGAGACGTACCTCGAGGCGCTCGGGGGCGCGATGGCCAGCGACGTTGAGGTGGCTGGCGGCGCGCCGGCGGTCGCGGCCGCCGCGCGAGCCGCGCCACCCGGCACAGCTCCGCCGCGCGCGCTTGACGTGGTGCTCGACGCGTTCGCAATCCGACTGACCGACGGGTATGCCGCTGCCGCGCCGACGCTCGCTCGGGCTCTCGAGCTTCTGCTCGCGACGGACATCGCCAAGGAAGACGTCAGTCGTTGGCTCTCGGTCTCCAGCGGTAGAGACAGCAATATCGTCGCGCACGAGATGTGGGACGACGAGGCCGTGCATCTACTCGCGGCTCGCCGAGTGCAGGTCGCGCGCGACACGGGCGCACTCGGTCACCTGCCGTTCGCGCTCACCTTCCTGGCCAGGAGCCACATGCTCGCCGGCGAGTTGACTGCGGCCACGCTGGTGCTCGACGAAGCCCGACTGATCGCCGAGGCCACCGGAAACCAAGCCGTCGTGAATGGCCCGATGATTCTCGCTGCTTGGCGCGGCGACGAGGCGCAGGCGTCCGAGCTAATCCAAGCCACCTCTGAACAGGCGGCCACGCGGCGATGGGTGTCGAACAACTACGCGAGAGCCGTGCTTTATAACGGCCTCGGGCGGCATGACGCCGCGCGCGATGCGGCCTGGGAAGTGTTTCAGCGCGATCCGATCGCATACGGGACATACCTCGCGCCCGAGCTGGCCGAGGCGGCATCCAGGACGGCCGACCGAGGGTTGCTCAACTACGCGCTCGAGTGGCTCTCGGAGCGAACCCGCGTCATTACCTCCGGATGGGCGGACGGGATCGAAGCACGTGTACGTGCGCTCCTAAGCGAGGGCGAGGTCGCCGAGAGCCTGTATCGCCAATCCATCGAGCACCTCTCCGGTACACGTCTAAGGCTCGAGCTCGCCCGGGCCCACCTTCTTTACGGACAGTGGCTGCGACGCGAACGTCGGCGCCTCGACGCCCGAAGGCAATTGCGCACCGCGCTCGAGGCGTTCACCACCATGGGCGCCGACGCGTTCGCCGGCCGCGCCGAACGCGAGCTCCTGGCGACCGGCGAGCGTGCCCGCAAACGCACCGTAGACACACTCGACCAACTCACGCCCCAGGAGACCCAGATTTCCCGCCTTGCCGCCAACGGGGACACCAATCGAGAGATCGCCACTCAGCTGTTCATCAGCCCAAGCACCGTCGAGTACCACCTGCACAAGGCGTTCCGCAAGCTCGGAGTGAGGTCGCGGACCGAGCTCGCACACCGGATCAACCCGCCTTCGCACTCACTTGCGGCGCCGCGGCCCCGCGCCCCGAACGACTAAGCCTTTCTAGGATCTGCGGGTCGGGCCCGACTGATCGCCGAGTCACAGCCGCTGGAAGGTCCCGAGCCTGACCGCGAGAGACCATCTGTCAAAGGCAAGCAGGTCCACACGCTGACAATCGCTCTTGCCTCTGAGCCAAAGCTCAGGCACGCGATCGCAATGGCGAGCAGCAAGTCGTCCATCCCGATGGCCACGCCGGCGGCCCAGCCGACGCTAGGCCAGGTCCGGCCGAGGGTCGGGGGATCCTCCCCGACGATCGGAGCAGTGCGACCCCAGCGCACTTGGCGACCCGGCCACGCCTAGAGCAGCAGCCAGCTGGGCGCCTCGCTTGTGGCTGCATTGCTCGCCGAGCAGAAGACCGCCGAGCTCGGCGACGAGCTCCTGCGATTCGTCCATCTGAGCAGTGAGTTCGGCGGTGCGGCGGGTGCCCGCTCGGTCACGAGAGCGATAGCGCCGGGCGCTTGCTGGCCAGTACGAGTGAGTGGATCGGCAAGCGCCTTCGGGCTGCGCCATCCGCGCTCGGCGCCGCACCCGAGTTCATGCAAAGCACAACTCCGCGCTGAGCGGCAACGGCGCCCGAGCGCCGATCACCTAGTGCGTCTCGAGATTGGCGAGATCCGGGTCTACTTGGTGCAGCTCGGCTGAGTTCTGCTTTCGTTGTGCGGCGTGCCCGTTAGTGTGGTTTGACGGGTCTCTTATGCGTACCGGAGCGCCTCGCCCGGCTTGAACCGGACGGCACGACGCAGCGGGATCTGCATGACCAGCAGTGCGAGATCGTCATGGTCGACGACGGCGATGTCCGCCGAGCCACCGTAGGCCCGGCACAGCCGATTCGCCGTCAACGTTCCGGCGGTGCCGCCGCCAATGATCACGACCCGCGGACGCACACCACCATCCTCCTCGTGCATGTCCGAGGGACCATCCGGTCCATCCCGCAGACGAGGAGCGGGTAACTACTACGCGCGGGCGCCGGTGGCAGGCGCGCCATTCCCGCTCGCAAGCTGAACGTCGGCGGCCGGATGACCATCGACCACTATCTCTTCATCGGAGGTGAACCCCGCTTCGAGCGCGCGCTTGACTGGACATGTGTCCGCGATCCGGCGGAGTCGCTCGGCCTGGTCGGGCGCCAAGCCCGCCGGCACGCGCACGACCAACCCCACGTGACGCGGGGTCGACTCGGGGTCGTAGTCGACATCGACTCGCAGCTCGCCCAGTTCGAGACCTCGCGCGTTTGCGTAAGTCATGATCATCGTCGAGACACATCCGGCGAGCATCGCGGGCAGGAGTTCATGGGGCGCGGGGCCGGCGTCTGTGCCCCCGAGTCGCGTCGGCTCGTCCGTGACGATCGTGTGGCGGCCGTTGACATCGACGTCGTGGCGGAGCGTGCCGTCAACCGGCCGGGCTGTGGCTGTCATGCTCATGTACACATCCTGAGTTAACGGGAAGACGAGGTCATCCGAACAAACCCACGGAAGCGGACCGGGGGAACGTGCAGTCGCGGTGAGTTGGAGATTCGCGCTGCCGCGGGTGGCCGGTCGGGTCGAAGGTCATTCGCTTGCGGCGCGATCGACGACAGCGGCGAGGCGACGCCGGACCCTCGGTTGCCGTCGGTGCAAGCTCATCGTTGCCCACGATCGAGAGCATCTGCTCGGCGTCGACCGCGGCGATGCGCGTCTGACCGTCCTCCTGATAGATCACCACGTTGCAGGGGAGCAGCACGCCGAGCTCGGGCTCGGCTTCGAGCGCGCGGTGAGCGAGCGCCGGGTTGCATGCTCCCAGGATGAGGTAGGGCCCGCGGTCGGCACCCAGCTTCTGCTTGAGGGTGGCTTGCACGTCGATCTCGCACAGCACCCCGAACCCCTCCGCGGCAAGTTGCTCTCGCACCCTTGCGACGGCCTCCTTGAAGGAGAGGTCGGTTGATGTGCTCACGGTGTAGGTGCCGCCAACTTGGGACATGCTGCCTCCAGTTCCTTGTGCTTTGCCTTGGCCGCCTTGGTGCGCTGCTCGGAGGCGTCCGTCGGTTCGATGTAGTGCTCGTTCATATACGCGAGGATCGCCGGCTCGCCGCTAACGATGCTGCCGTCGACGACGAGGACCGGGATCTGGCTGGCGCCGGTGGCGGCGCGGAGCTGTGCGCGCGCTTCGGCGCGAACCGGGACCTGGTGGACGGTGTAGGTGAGACCAAGCTCGGTCAGGCGCTGGCGTACCCGGTGCGAGGCCGGGCACCATTCCGTCTGCCACAGCTCGAATCGTGATGCTGACATGGCTATCGCTCCCGAACTCATGTGTGTCCGAAGGTGACGTTGGGAAGGACTCTGCGTGCCCACCTGGGCAGGTACCACGCCCACCGGCCCATCAGCCGCAGCAGCACGGGCAGCAGCAGCAGGCGGATCAGGGCTGCGTCGAGCAGCACCGCGACTCCGAGGATGATCCCCATCTCCTTGGGCGGCAGCGGTCCCGACAGCGCGAAGGTGAAGAACACCGCGACCATCACCGCGCCGGCGGCGAAGATCACCCGGCCTGAGTGAGCCAAGCCGCCGACCATCGCGTCGTGCGGGTCGTGGCTTCGGTCCCAGTGTTCCTTGGCGCTTGAGAGCAGGAACACGGTGTAGTCCATCGAGATCGCGAAGATCATCGCGAAGAAGAACACCGGCCCCCACGCATCAAGAAACCCCTGGGACTGGAACCCCAAAAGCGAGTGCAGCGCGCCGTCCTGGAAGATCCACTTGGCCACGCCGAACGCCGCGCCCGTGGCCAGCAGGTTCGTAAGCACCCCCACCGCCGCAAGCAGCGGCGCCTGCAGCGCGATCAGCAGGAGCAGGAACCCGAGCGCGAGCACGACCCCGATGACGAGCGGCGTCTTGGCCGACAGGGCGGCCTGCAGGTCGTGGTTCTCGGCCACCGCGCCGCCGATCAGCGAACCGGCGGGCAGCTCCGTTCGCAGACGGTCGATCGTGCGGCCGACGGCCGGGTTGGACGGGTCCTGTTTAGGGATCGCGGTGATCAGCGCGTACCCGCCGCTCGTCTGGGTTGGCGTCAGCGCCGCCACGCCCGGGTCAGCCGCGGCGACCCGAGCGGCCACGGCCGTGTCTCCTGCCGGGGTCACGATCTGAAGCGGTCCGGTAGCGCCGGGCCCGAACGCCCGCTGCACCTGCTGGTAGCCGATGTAGGAGGCGTCGGAGGTCGGGACGACCTTGATCGACGGCATCGCGGTCTTGAGCTGCGTGACCGGGATCGCCAGGCCGACCAGGACCGCGAGGGCGACGATGCCGTAGCGCAGAGGCTGACGCCACAGCCGCTCGCCCCACCGCTCAAAGCGCGCCGAGCGGTGCTCGCCGGAATGCGCCCACGGGAGCGCCAGCTTGTCCACCCTGGGTCCGAGCCTGGACAGCACGGCCGGCAGCAGCGTCAAGGTCGCCGCGAGCACGAAGACGACGGCGAGCATAATCCCGAGGCTCATCGAGCGGAACGCTGGCGAGGGGACGAGCATGACCGCGGTGAGAGAGATCAACACCGTGATTCCGGAGAACAGGACGGCCTTGCCGGCAGTGTCCATCGTCACGGCGGTGGCATCCACAGGCGAGAGCCCGTGGCCGAGGAGCGCGCCGCGGAAGCGGTGCACAACGAACAGCGCATAGTCGATCCCCAGCGCCAGCGCGAACATCAGCGCGAAGTTCATCGCCCAAATCGAGATCGGCATGACCAGCGTGCCCAGGTACAGCATCCCGGCCGCGGAAGCCAGCCCGATCATCGTGAGCATCAGTGGCAGCCCGGCCGCGACCAGCGACCCGAACGCCAGCAGCAGGATGCCGAGCGTCACCGGCCAGGAGATGACCTCGGACTTCATCATCGCCGTGCGGTTGGCGGCGTTGAAGTCCGACCACATCCCCGCCGCGCCCGTCAGGTGAACCTGCACGCCGCTGCCCGAGAGGGCAGCCAGCTTGCCCTTCAGCGAGTCCGCCGCCTTGACCATCCCGTTTGAGCCTTCCGCCGCGCCGGCCTGGACGATCGCCGTGTGACCATCACGCGAGATCGACACGCCCGCCGCCGGCGCGACAACGCTGCGCACCGCCTTGTCAGCGCTAAGCGTGGTCTCCACCCTCGCGATCGTGCTCCTGAAGGCCGGGCCGGCGATCGTCCGGGTCGGCGAGTAGACGACGGTCATCAGCCCATAGCTCGACAGTCCGTGGAAGTTCTTGTCGATCAGCTGCCGCGCCTGCACCGACTGCGAGCCCGTTGTTCCCAGCCCGCCCCCGACAGCGCGGTCTCGACCCTCGGGGCAAAGAAACCTAGTCCGATCGCGACGATCAGCCAGCCGATAAGCACCAGCCGGAAGTGCGTGGCCGTGTAGCGCCCGATCCGGCCTATCGGCCCGACGTTGGCCGCGTGCGGATACTGCTCGCGGGCCCGGTGCTCGCCGAGCCCTTCTACCTCGAGGACGCTCATCAGACTCCGATCGCCTTGTTCTGCTCAACCGCCAGGCTACGACTGCACAACAGTAAAGTGGTGAATACGTACGGAGCCTAGCGTGTGCGTCCATAGCTGTCAACTGCACAACGGTCTGGTTGTGCTATGCTCGGGTCGTGAAGAAGTCTCCCGCCGTCCAACATCCACTCCCGGAGCCGCTGATCGAGCTGGTCGCCCAGCGCTTCCGAGTGCTCGGCGAACCGATGCGAATCAAGCTCCTCGACCAGCTGCACGAGTCAGACGCCACCGTCGCCGAACTGCAGGAGGCGCTCGGCGCCTCCCAGCAGAATGTCTCCAAGCACCTCGGCATCCTGCTGAGCGCCGGCATGGTCGCCCGCAGGAAGGAGGGCAACCACTCCCGCTACTCGATCAGCGACCCGAGCGTGTTCGAACTCTGCGACCAAGTCTGCGGCGGTGTTCGCCGCCAGCTCCAGGAACTCGAGGCGATCCTCCAACCAACCTGATCGCCGGATGCACCTCGCACCGAGGAAGTCGCCGACCCGAACCCGGCTAGCTCCATCGGGAAGCTCCTGAGCCGGCACATCACGATACCGGAGGCGCTTGGAGCGAGTGCGTTTCCGGCGGCATCATTACTCGTGGCGAGAGAAACGTCGCGACGGCACTCACGACCTACCAGTGTCCACCCGCGGTGGACTGGCTCCAGAGCACCTGTCGCGGGCAGCTGGCGCCGGTCTGCGCGGCTGTTTCTCAGGCTTGGTCGGCTGTGAGCAGGTCGGGTCGTGGCGGCGTTCACGATCGATCGCGTCGGCCGCAGACTGCTGCAAATCATCGGATTCGTGGGGGTCGAGATGTTCTTCGCGCTGGTCTGGGCGATCCCCGGCGTCAGCGGCGAGCTGATCCCGTTCATCCTGCTGTTCGGCGCGACCTACTTCTTCTCACAGTTCGGGCCCAACACCACCACCTTCGTGTACCCCTCAGAGATCTTCCCCGTCGACGCGCGCACGACCGGCAACGGCATCGCCGCCGGGGTGGCGAAGATCGGCGCATTCGCCGGCGCCCTGTTCACCCTCATGCTTCCCGAACCATCGCGAGCCACCCTCGAAGGCCCCGAAGACGGCCTGATTTGTACGTACATTGTGATATGTTGATTTGGGTGTCGTTCCTGTCCGGCACTAGTGGCGCCGAGAGGGCGGTGGATCGTGCGAGTCCGATGCCGCTTTGGGCGCAGGTGCTGTCCGACTTGTCGGGCCGGCTGGGTGCGGGCGAGTTCGACGAGCGTTTTCCGACCGATCAGGAGCTGGTGGAGGCTTACGGTGTGTCGCGTCAGACCGTTCGCGAGGCGGTGCGGCGGCTCGCGGACGACGGTCTGCTGGCGCGCGAGCGCGGACGCGGCACTCGTGTCCGGTCGGTTGAGTTCGAGCACACGGCGGGAACGCTTGAGGGCCTCTTTCAACAGGTCGAGGCGCAGGGGGCGACGCAGACAAGCGTGGTGCGGGTCCGTGAATTGACCACCGACGCTGACATCGCGGGGCGGTTGAAGTTGCCCGCTCGCGCGCGGCTTGTTCATATCGAGCGGCTACGGCTGGCTGATGGCGAGCCGCTCGCGCTTGACCGCAGTTGGCTGCCGGCGCGCGTGGCGCGGCGGCTGCTCGAGGCACCGCTGACGCACGCCGGGTTGTATGACGAGCTCGCGCGGTTGTGCGATGTCAGGATCGACGGGGGTATGGAGCGGGTCCGTCCGGTGATCCCGACGGCGGCGGAGCGGAGTGCGTTGGCTATCCCGTCCGATGTGGCGGGGTTCGCGATCGAGCGCCTCGTGTGCAGCGAGGGCGCGCCGGTCGAGTGGCGGCAGAGCCTGGTACGCGGGGACCGCTACAGCTTCGTCGTCGAGCTGTCACCCAGGCGCGTCAAGCAACCATCGCTGCCGTGGGCTGCCGAGTCGTCGGCGACGTGAGGCCGGCAGCCAAAGACCCGCTGACTGCGGGCGCCAGCGGCCGGAGCCTGCCGGTCGGTTAGATGCGCCGGCACTTCTCGCATCAGCCCAACGTCCCCGGACGGGGCATCATCGCCGGGTACCGGCCCCGCTTCTGGGCGCTGGTCGTGCTCATCGGCGTCGCTGCCGGGGTGGGCGCTGCGGTGCTGACGTTGCTTTTGAACGGCGTCCAGTACGCGGCGTGGGACTACAGGTCGGGCTCCTACCTGAGCGCGGTGATGAGCGCGACGGCCGCCCGTCATCTGGGCGTGCTGTTCGCTGCCGGGGTGATCGCGGGGGTCGGTGGGCTTCTGATCAGGCGGGTGCGGGGTTCAGGCGCGGGGGAGATATCGGAGGCGCTGTGGTTAGGTGGCGGGCGCCTGTCGTTCTGGCGCAGCCAGGCGCGGGGGGCGCTGTCGATCGTGATCGTCGGGATGGGGGCCTCGCTCGGGCGCGAGGGCGCACCTCAGCTCACCGGCGCGGCGGTGGCCACCGTGCTCTCCGAATGGGCGAAGCTACCGACCTGGCAGCGCCGACTCCTGGTCGCTTGCGGTGCGGGGGCGGGGATGGCCGCCGTTTACAACGTGCCCTTGGGCGGCGCGCTGTTTGCAGTCGAAGTCCTGCTCGGCACCCTGTCGCTCCCGGTCGTGCTGCCGGCGGTGGCGATGAGCGCGATCGCGACCTTGATCGCCTGGGTCGTGGTTCCAGACCGGCCCACCTACCTGGTCCCGGTCTTCGGCCTGAGGGCATCGCAGGTCGTGTGGGCGGTGATCATCGGTCCGCTCGCCGGGCTGGTCGCGGTCGGATGGGCTCGGGCGATCGCTGCGGTCAACCCGCTCAAGCCGCGGCGGCGACGCGGTCGGGTGCTCGCTCCAATCATCATCTTCACCGCGCTCGGCGCCGTGTCGATCGCGTATCCCCAGCTGCTGGGCAACGGCAAAGACACCGTCGCGCTCGCGCTCACCAACCAACTCGCGGTCGGGCTGGTTGCCGTGCTGCTGGTGCTCAAGCCGTTCGCGACCGCCGCCTGCCTCGGTAGCGGCGCCCCCGGCGGGCTGTTCACACCCACGCTCACCTTCGGGGTGCTGTTCGGTGACCTGCTCGGCCATGGCTGGGCCCTGATCTGGCCTGGTCCGGCCTTGGGTAGCTACGCGATCATCGGCGGAGCGGCAGTGCTCGCGGCATCGATGCAAGGGCCGCTCTCCGCGGTCGTACTGATGCTCGAGCTCACCCACACCGCCGACGGACTGATCGTGCCGATCTTGCTCGCCGTCGCCGAGGCGACGATCGTCGCCCGCGTGCTCGGCGCCCCATCGATCTATTCAGCGCGACTGAACGACGATGCCTCAGAAGCCGCGGTCGCCCTCGGTCCGCTCGAGCCCGAGGCACCTGGTGACCCGCCGATCGACCCGCAAGCCGCGTCGCAGCGCCCAGACGGCCAAAAGCACCCCGCAGCGAGCAACGACCCTTGCGAACGGCAACAAGATCCCGCGCCAATTGATCGAGATTCACCGCAATAGTCGAGATGAGAAAGCGCAAGGCGTCGTGAGCAAGCGGCGGGAGTGTCCGAGGATCTCTGTAGGCATGAAGGCTGCCACTATCTTCGAGTAGTCGGTCATGGTCTGGCCGGGTTGGGATCGGCGGTTGATATGGCGAGCGCTCGTCCGGAGCTGTCGAGCGCTCGGACCGCGAGGTAGCGCTGTGAGGTCGTGGTCGCGATCTCGGTCTCGAAGCCGGTGCGGGTCGCCGCCGGGCCCTGCGGCGTGAGCTGGCTCGGGCTTGGGCCCGCGATCAGGTCCCAGCGGGCGACGTTGGTGGCTCCGTTCCAGCTGGCGTAGACGGCCAGGCCGCCGGCTTTCGTGGCGCTGGCCGCGACCGACGGGTGGGTGGTCGGTCGCGCTGTCCATGGGTGACGGAACGCGCGGTATGACTCGTCCGGGGGCGCGAAGCTGACGTTGAAGATCTGATGCCCGCCCGGCGTGTACTCGGAGAAGTCGGGCTCGGCGCCCCAGCCGACGAACACGTTGCCGTTGGGCAGTGTCTGGTAGCTCCCCTGGCTCTGGGCAAGGAGCGGCGGGGTGTGGGTGTATGCGTGATCGAGTGAGGCGGTCAAGGTGGTGGTGTTGAGTGTGAGCCGGATCGCGCGGGATTGGCTCTCCTGCTTGGGGCTGTCGGCGTCGTCGAACAAGGTCAGGGTCCCGTCGGGCTGCATGCGGACGTCGTGCTGCCATTCGAACCGGGCTCCGGGGCCCGGCTTGAAGTCGGAGTCCTTGCCGCCGAGCGTCCAGATCACCTTGCCGGTGCTGCGGCTGATCTCGTACACCCCCCAGGTGTTGCGCGCGGACACGATCAGGTTCCCGTCCGGGAGCTGCTGGATTGAGTTGACGTGGAAGTAGTCGTACTGGTTGCCGGCGGCCGGCTTGCCCGCCTCCGACGCGCTCAGTGGCACGTGGCCGAGCGCGTGCCACTCCCACAGAACGCGGCCCGTCTTGATGTCGATCTCCTGCACGATCGAATCCAGCACGACTCCGTCCTTGGGTCCCCGGACCGAGGAGAGGTCGGCCCGGGTGGGCTCATAGATGGTGATCAGCGCGGTGCCCTGGGGCGTGATCTGAAACTCGTGCAGGTCGGCCTGGTAGCCCTCGCCCGCGTGCACGGTCGCGACCGTCCGGTACGAGTCATTGTCGATCACATCCTGCCCGAGCCCGTGCCCGGAGACGACCCGGCCCTGCCACCAGGTCACGACGGGCTTGCCCCGGTAGCTCTGCTCGTTGACGTCCTCGGCCACGGTCCCCTTGGGCAGCGGGTCAAACCACACCAGCTGGCCCTGGCCGTCGAGGATCATCGGCCCGTTCTGGGCCCCGGTTGCCGCGCCTACAAAAACGTCACCCGAGCTCGCGTCCGGATCGCTTCCGGACACGATCGCGACCGGCGGGCGCAGCGAGCTGGAGTGAAAGCTCTGCGTCGGCGGTGGCGTGGAGGCGCGGCTCCTGGTGGCAGCGGACGCCATTGTGCTCGGCGGAGGCGTCGCGACCGTGAACGCGAACTCGAGCACGGTCGCGTCCGGCGCTCCCGAGGCGGTCCCCGCCGCCGGCGAGCTGAGCGCCGCGCGGACCGACACGCGCTCGCTGGCCGTGAACGCACGGTCGGGCACGAACGCGCTTCCGCGGCCGTCAGGCAACCCGATCAACCGGCCGGTGTGTGACCCGCTGCGCGACCCCTTGACCGTAACCGCCCTCAGCTCCGAAGGAGCGAGCGCAGGGAAGCCGATCTGCGACCCAGGCGAAGCGTCCGGCGTGCCGGGAAACGGCAGCACGTCCAGGCCACGCGTCGTGGAAAGCGGCGGGGCCGTCGAGTTGCCGCCGGAGCCGAAGGCCGCGATCAGAGCCGCGCCGGCGAAGGCCGCGATCGCCACAACACCGAGGACCCAGGTGGCCAAACGCCCCCGCGGGCCTGTCGGTGTCCAGCCGAGCCGGCGTCTGGGAGGATCGAGAACGGCGTCACGTCCACGGCGGGCTGACGCGCGCCGGGTTTGGTGTGGAGCATCGTCTGCTCCTATGGTTGGTGACGGGGGTCTTGGGAGGGCTGGCGTGGACCGCGGCACGGACCGGGGCGGCCGGCTGGGGGGTGAAGTAGCCCTCGCCCTCGATCCTGATTCGCGGCAGGCGGCGGCCGAGCCACGACGGCATCCACCAGCTTGCCTTGCCGAGCAGCGTCATGACGGCGGGGACGAGCAGGCAGCGGACGAGCGTCGCGTCGATCGCGATCGCGACGGCCAGGCCGACGCCGAACTCCTTGACGACGGGGTCGCCGTCGAGCACGAAGCTGGTGAACACGCAGACCATGATCAGCGCGGCGGAGGTGATGACCCGGCCGGTGTTTGCGAGCCCGTCGATCACCGCGCGGACCGGCCTTCCGGTGGCCCGGTAGTGCTCCTGGATCTGGCTCAGCAGGAACACCTCGTAGTCCATCGAAAGCCCGAACAGGATCGCGAACATCAGCAGCGGGACGAAGCTGACGATCGGGATCGCCTGGTCGAGGCCGATCGCCGTGGCGCCGTGGCCGTTCTGGAACACGGCGGTGACGACGCCGTAGGCGGCGCCAACCGACAGCAGGTTCATCACCGCGGCCTTCGCCGGCACGACCAGCGAGCCGAACGCGAGCATCAGCACGACGAAGCTGAGCGCGACGACGACGCCGATCATCATCGGCAGCTTCGCCGAGATGCGGCTCGCGAGATCGACGTAGGCGGCGGTCTGCCCGCCGACGCTCGCGGTCACGTTGGTGCCTTTGGTCGCCGCTGGGATCGCGGTCGAGCGCAGGTAGCTGACGAGCTGGGAGGTCTGCTGGGCGGAGGGTGCGGAGTCCGCGATGACCGTGTACACGGCGGTGTTGCCGCTCTGGTCGAGCGTCGGCGGCGAGACATGCTTGACGTCGGGCGCGTGCTGGATGGCGCTCGACAGACTCTGCAGGCGCGGGTCGGTGGCCGGCGACTGACCAGGTGCGGCGGGCTTCGCCGGGCTGCCGAGCTGGGCGGCGATCAGCAGCGGCCCGTTGCTGCCCGGGCCGAACCCGTTGCTGAGCGCGTCGTAGGCCTGACGGGCCGTGGTCGAGGTCGGGAGCGCGCCGACGTCCTCTTGTCCGAGCCGCAGGCCCAGCAGCGGGATCGCGAGCAGGACCAGGACCGCGACGCTCGCGATGAGCGAGCGCCATGGACGCTTGGCCACCGCTTGCGCCCACCGCTTCCACCCGTGCGGTTGGTGACCGTCGGGGTGGCTGCGCCCGAGCGTGACCTTCAGCGAGTTGATCCGCGGGCCGAGCGCGCCGAGCAGCGCCGGCAGCAGCGTCGTCGCCCCGAGGACCGCGATCGCGACCGAGATCGCGGCCGTGTACCCGAGTGTTGTCACCAGTGGGATCCCGGCCAGCCACAGCGAGCACAGCGCGATCACGACCGTTGTGCCGGCGAACAGGACGGCGCCGCCGGCGGTGGCGGTGGCGCGCGCGATCGATTCCTCGATCTCGAGCCCGTCGCGAAGCTGGAGGCGGTGGCGGGTGACGATGAACAGCGCGTAATCGATCCCGACACCGAGTCCGATCATCGTCGCGAGCGTCGGGGATGTCGTGGGCACCTCGGCCACCTGGCCGAGCAGGCTGATGATCGACAGCGTGCTGATCAGCCCGAGGACCGCGGTGATGATCGGCATCGCCATCGCGGTCGCGGTCCCGAACGCGAGCAGCAAGATCACCACCGCGGCGGCGAGCCCGATCGCGACGCTGCTGCCGGTGCTCGGCTTGGACAGTTGCTGGCCGGCGTACCCTCCGAGCGATACCTGCAACCCAGCCTGACGCGCGGGGCCGGCGGCGTTCAGCACCGCCTGCGCCTCGCTGTTGGTGATCTGGCTCGGAGAGACGTTCAGAGTGACCGGGATGTAGGCGGTCTTGCCGTCCTTGGAGACGAGGTTCGAGGCGCCCTGGCCGAACGGGTTGACCGCCTTGGTCACGTGCGGGGTCTTCTGCAACGCCGCGACCGTCTGGTCAATCGCCTGCTCGTCGCTTTGGTCGGTGAGCTGGCCGTGGGTTGCCTCCATGACCAGCGGGTTGGTGCCATTCGCCTGCGCCGGCAGGTTCGCCTGCAGGACGTCGGTCGCCTTCGTCGAGCCGGACCCCGGCAGCGTCAGGTTGTTGCTGGTGCGGTGGCCGGCTGCGCTGCCGAGCAGCGCCAGCACGACCGCGGCCGCGACCCACGCGGCGAGCACGAGCTTGTTGTGGCGGGCGCAGAACCGGCCAAGGTGATAAAGGGGAGCAGTCACTGGGAGCCTTTCGCGTTCGCTTGCCTTCGGCGCAGCAGCTTCGATGAGGCCCGCAGGCGGCACAATGGGGGCCTCCCCAGGGTTTGCCCCAAGGTTTCTCGCGGCCGATGAGCACACGAGCTATCCCATTTGAGCTACTCGAACGCGAGCGCGAGCTGCAGTCTCTGACCGCGGCGATCGACGGGGCGCGTGAGCGCGCGGGCAGCGTGGCGCTCGTCGTCGGTCCGCCCGGCGTCGGCAAGAGCGGTTTGTTGGCGCGGGCGCGAGCGGTGGCGCGCGAGTTCGAGATGCAAGTCCTCGAAGCCCGGGGCGCGCAGCTGGAGCGGGGGTTCGCGTTCGGCGTGGTCCGCCAACTGTTCGAACACGCCGTGATGGCGCTGAGCAGCCGCGATCGCGGGCGCGTGCTCGACGGCGCGGCGCGGCTCGCCGCCGGTCTGCTCGGAATCGGTGGCCAGGCCGGGGCGGACGCCGGCGACGCCGAGTTTGGCGCCCTGCACGGGCTCTACTGGCTGACGGTCAACCTCGCCGACCGCGGCCCGATTCTGCTGTCGATCGACGATGGGCACTGGGCCGACTCTGGCTCGCTCCAGTTCATCGGCTACCTCGCGCGGCGGCTCGAAGGGCTACCCGTCGTGCTGCTGGCGACCGGCCGAGCGGCCGACCCCGAGGGCAACGATCTCTGGCGAGCGCTTGCCGAGGACCCGGTGGCCGAGGTCCTGCGCCCGCAGCCGCTGTCGGCCGCAGGTGCGAGCGAGATGGTGCGGCGGCGCCTGGGTCCCGACGCCGCGGACGACTTCTGCCTGGCATGCCACCGCGCCACGGGCGGCAACCCGCTGTTCCTGCGCGAGCTGGTCGTCGCCCTTGCCGACGCAGAGATCGAGCCGATCAGTGACGCCGCGGCGGCCGTCACCGACGTCGGGCCGCCCGCCGTGGCCCGGTTCCTGCTGCACCGCCTGGAGCGGCTCGGGCCCGCGGCCACGGCGCTGGCGCGAGCGCTGGCGGTGCTCGGCGGCGACGCGGACCCGGCGCTGGCGGCGCGCGCCGCCGCGCTTGACCCCGACGCTGCCCGCGCCGCGGCCGACGTCCTCGTCCGCGCCGAGGTGTTCGCCGCCGACTACCGGCTGCGGTTCGTCCATCCGATCGTGCAGGCGGCGATCTACGAAGACCTGCTGCCGGGCGAGCGCGCCGAGCGCCACCGCTCCGCCGCACGAGTGCTCGACGCGGCTGGCGGCTCCGCGGAACGCGTCGCCGCGCAAATCGTCCGGGCGGGCCCGAGCCGTGACCCTCGCTGGCTGGAGGTGCTTCGGCAGGCCGCGCGCGACGCGATCGGACGAGCCGCGCCGGCCGCCGCGGCCACCTACCTGCGCCGGGCGCTCGAAGAGCACCCGGACGAGCGGCAGCGCGACGACCTGCTGTGCGAGCTGGCGGGCTGGGAGGTCGGCCTCCAGCAAAACGCGGCCGCGCGGGAGCATCTGCAGATGGTGCTCGGCGGGCCGGGCCCGCCCGCGGTCCGAGCACGAGCCCCGACGTGGCTCGGGATCTCGGCGATCGGCGCCGGCACGCCTGAATCGGCGCGCGCGGCGCATGACGCGATCCTGAGCACGCTGCAGGAGGTAGACGGCGAGGCGGCGCTCGCGCTGGAGGCCGTCGCGCTGCACCTCGTACGGGTCGAGCTGACGCTCTACCATCTCGCGGAGGAGCGGCTGGTCAGCTTCCAGCGGCGAGCCGCCGGCAACCCCCGGTTCGAGGCGATCGCGCGAATCCACGCCGCAGCCGGCCGGATGCTCCGCGGCGACTCGGCGGCAGAGGTCGCGAACGAGACCGAGGCTGTGCTCGACAGCTGCCCTGTCCCGGATCCGTGGCCGCTGGGGATCGCGATCCAGACGCTGATCCTGACCGACCGTTTCGCGGTCGCCGGAAGCTGGCTCGAGCGGGCCATGCAGGCGGCCCGGACGCTCGGGCTCGGCCAGCTCTTGGCTGGCGTGCACGCACAACGGTCGAAGCTCGCGTTCATGCGCGGTGCGGTCGGTGATGCGCAGCTGGACGCCGCCACCGCGCTCGAGCTCGCCGACCCAGGGCACTTCGCGCTCCCGCGGATCGTCGGGATCGCGATCCAGGCAGGGATCGAGCGGGGCGAGCTCGACGCCGCCCAGGAGCTGGCCGACCGGTACGCGCAGCTGTTCGAGGCCGAGCGCGTGTTCCAGGAGGAGCTGGTCGGCGCGCGCGGGCGACTGCGGATCGCCCGCGACGATCTCCACGGCGGGGTCGAGGACCTGATCCGCTGCCAGCGGATGCTCGTCAAATACGACAACCGACGCCCAGCGGAGTGGCGCGCGGACGCGGTCGCGGCGCTCGCGCAGCTCGGCGAGCGCGACCACGCCGAGCGCCTCGCGCGCGACGGACTTGACATCGCACGTCGGTTCGGCGCGCCCCGGGCGCTGTGCCGTGCGCTGCGCTCGGCCGGCACGACGATCGGCGGCGCAGAGGGGCTCGGGCTGCTCGAGGAGGCCGTCACGGTCGGGCCCCGCTCCGCCGCATCGCTCGAGGCGGCCTACGCCCAAGCCGACCTCGGCCGCGAACTCATAGGCCAGCGGCGCCGGCGCGAAGGCCGCGAGATCCTGCGCACGGCGCTGCCCGCCGCGGTCGAGTGCGGCGCCTCGGCGCTGGCCGACCGGATCCGTGGCGACCTCGGCGCCGGCGGCGGACGCCGAGCGCGGCTCGAGCTCAGCGGCATCGACGCGCTCACCCCCGCCGAGCGGCGCATCTGCGACCTGGCGGCCAGCGGGCTCGCCAACCGCGAGGTGGCGCAGACGCTGTTCGTGACCGAGAAGACCATCGAACTGCACCTCACGAACGCCTACCGCAAGCTCGGGATCCGCTCGCGCCACCAGCTGCCCGCCGTCCTGCCGGCATCCGCTGGCTCCGCATAGAAACAACCCTGGAGCGAAGGCCGGGACCTCGATGCGACGTCGCAAGCGTAAGCGCCCGTAGTAGTGGCCACAGCCGCCTCTCGCTCGCAGCGGCATCAATCACCTCGAGGTCGGGCTCAGAGCGATGATCGCCAAAACGCTGGGGCAAACACTGGGGATCCCCCCCTTGGGAGCAGACAGTTGCCGCTCCACACTCTGTCGACCTCATGAATCGACCGTGCCCAGGCGTCGCCGGCACACACCAGGAGTCCACATGCACAGCGTCATCATCTGCACGTTCCCCCTACGGTCGCTCGCCGAGGCGGGGCTGCACGCACTTGAGCTCATGGACCGCGACCGCGCGATCACCCTGTGCGCCGCAGCCGTGGCCGAGCAGGGCGAGCAAGGCGAGCAAGGCGAGGCCCTAGTCCACCACTCGAACGGCGGCGTGATTCCAGACGCGGCCGAGGACGGCCTGTTCGGAAGCCTGACCGAAATGCTCGGCGGTCCGCTCGAAGTTCTTATCGGCGGCACGAGCGGCGCCTTCGCCGGCAGCGTCGGCAACCTGCATCGCAACCGCCAGCACATGGAGATGCTCGCCGCAGTGGTCGACACCATCCCGCCAGGGGCTGCGGCAGTGCTTGCCGAGCTCTACGAATCCGATCCGGCGATCGTGGATGCGGTCCTCTCGCAAATCGGCGGCACCACGATCCGCCACCCGGCGGGGCGAGTCGACGCCGAGAACAACGCCGCCCGGCAGCTAGGGCGCACACGGCGCAACGGGGGCCACGCGCAGCGGCGAGACACGGTGCGCCAGATTCTCGCCGATCCGGTCGAGACCGCGCGTCGGCGCCGAGATCACCGGAGAGATCTGTGGCGGCGGGCTACGCGATCGACGGCGATCACCATTGCAGCGTGGTCATGCGGCGGCTCCGCCCACTTCTACCGGCGCGCGCCGCCGATCCGGCCCCGAGCTCCCGACCGGACCCGGCCGGGGAGGCGCGTCGGCCCTGGCGCCGGACTCGCGCGCCGCTCGCCACATCGCGCGACCTCGTCCGCATCGTCTATCGAGACCCGGAGCACGTATGCGAGCGGCTCACGCTGTATGCGGCGCGGAGGCTGGCGGGGCCCTCACGCCAGTGGGCGCAGCCCAGGCGCAGAACGCGCTCAGAGGCCGACATCGTCAAGGCCGCCGAAGAGCTGCGACTCCAGTCGCTGAAGATCGCCCGGACCGACGGGCTGATCGCCGGGACCCCGTTCTACGCCGCCCTGATTCCCGGCTACCTGAACTATCTGTGGCGGGAGACCCGGATGACACTGCGTCTGGCGGCGCTGTACGGCCGCGATCCCGCCGCGCTGCGCACGTCCGCCGAGCTGATGGTCTTGCGCGGCGTACATCCAACCGTGCACGCCGCCGAGGCCGCACTGATCGCAGTCCGCGACGGTGAGCCGCCGGCGAAGCCCGACAAGCGCCGCCCGCCCCGGGTGTGGTATCGGAGCGCGCAACGACTGCTCATCTTTGGCGGATTCCTGTCGCCTCCGAAGAGCCAGCCCCGAAAGGGAGTGCTCGCCCGACTGCGCACGGGGGGCGAATTCGGGCTCGGCGTGGTCACCTGGGTCGGGACCTGGATTTTTCCCGTCACCTTCATGATCCTGATGGCCTGGGGCTGCGAGTTCCACACCCGCCAGCTGTACCGCAACGCGCTCGCGCTCTACAGCGGCAGCGCTTCAAGCCGGAAAGGAGCAATCGAGGTGACGCACAAGCTCTCCGAGCGCGCCGTCGATAAGCGCCAGCTGATCGGTGCGGCAGCGCTCGCAGTATCGATCGCGATCCCGGTCGTGTTCATCACCTACGTGGTGCATCGCCACCTGGCTGGGCTCAACTGGGGCCGCGGACTGGCTGTGCTTGTCGCGATCGCGCTCGTGATCGCCACCGCCGTCGTCGGCAGCCGCCGCTGACGGGAACGAAATCAGTGCGTCTGCGCGGTGGCGAACGCTCCCAGGATCTGGCCAGCGCCGGCGGAGCGCGGCTCAGGCACCCTCGCGGCGCCACGCAGGATCTCCCGGCCGACAAGCTCCACGACGCACTCGCGCGCAGCCGCAGCGCCAGACTCGGGGATCGCAGCCGCCCGGACCAAACCCCATCCGCACCGCAACCACCCCCGCGAGGACCCTGACGGACCAGCGAAAGCCTCAGGGGTGTGACCGCCAGCCCCCGTTCCCGCCATTGCTCTCTTGTGTTGCCACGAGGTCGCCTCGCGCGATCGCGTCGGCGACATCTGAATCACGCCGAGCGCGGCGGCCCGGCTGGCGCGGGCGAGGGGGATCAGGATTGAGGGAGGGATCGTCCGAACATCGGGGCGAGTTTGGCAGCGACCGTGAGGTCACCGTCGAGCTTGAGCCGCTCCTGGGTGAGCAGGGTGACCGGCGAGATCGCTCCGAGGCTGAAGCGGACGAAGTCGCCGACGGTGAGCTTGAGCGTGACCGCCGGGTCGGTCGGGAACCCAAACGACGCCTTCGCCGCGGACGCCGTGATGCGCAGGGCCCAGCCCTCGATGACGGCTCCGTTGTGCCGGCGCAGTTCGTAGCAGATCGAGCCCTCGAATCCTTCAGCGGCAGATGGCACGAACTGTCGGCTCATGACGTCGAAGATGACCCGGATCGCGAGTCGGCTGCCGGCGGTCAGCTCGAGGACGCGGTCGTTGAGATGAGCAATGCTCCACATCAGCAGCTTTAGCACCCGCTCGAACACCGCATTGGTCATGTTGGTCATCGCTTTCGCCGTGGACAGGGGGGTACATTGAACCGGGATTCGCTGGCGCGTGTCAGCGCCGCTCTGTTCGCGTCGCGCTCAGCCCCGCGAGTGGCGCCCCGGGGAGTCGGGGCCGACCAGCGCCCGCACACGTCGAACGGACCGCGGTGCGCATCAGGCTGGTTCCGGTAGCCAGCTCCAGACCGAGCCGCGTGCGGTGCTCGCGGCATGTCCCGCCTGCGCTTGGAGTCGCGGGCGGGGGCGATGGATGGCCGCCGTGCCCGTTCGTCGGGAGGCACTCGCCCCGTCGCGTACCGTGAGGCGCGATCAGCGACTCCTTGGTCGCGAACTCGATCGTGCAGTCCGCGACGTCGCGCCGCGGAAAGCCTTCGTCCACGGCCACGCGCAGCGTGGCTGCTTGTGTCCGAAGGGGAGAGTCGGCCGGACGGCGGGATGGCTACTGCTCTGATGCTTGCAACCTCCAGACTCCTGGCTAGCACCGGTCGCGCCGAGTTCGGCCATGGAGCGCTTCGCTGGCGTCGAACGCGCCTTCCGTGCAAAGGGCAACTCTCGCAGGTGCCGCCGCGTGCCTGCGCAACAACGGGAGCAGGTCCACGCCGGCGATTCATATGGAGGTGACCGATCGACCCTCAGCGCGCGAGGGTGCCGCTTGCGGCAGCCCGTCGGACTTGTGTGCTATCGCACCCTCTCAAGCTCGAGGCGACCTCGACGACGGTCACAAATCGAGTGCGAGCCAAGGCTACCCGTCGGCCGACCTCTGGCTCGGACGGACGTCCGCGGTGCACCGGAGTCTGGCCGACTCGACTGTCGGACCCTTGCACTTTCGCGTCTGATTCGGCCAGCCAGACCGGGACCCGCCGGAAGCCGCGATTGTGCCTGTGCATGAAGATCAACGAGGGCCCCAGCGGCGTGCTGGGGCCCTCGTGCTCGATGTTGCCGCGTCTGAGCTTGCGACGGGTGTCAGTACTTAGTGACCCCGTCCCAGAACGCGCAGTTGTGCTGTGACTCATAGAAGCTCGACGGCACGGTCGCGCTTGTGTCACCCGGCTGGAGAGTCATGACCGGGTTCCCGACGGCGGTGTATGGCTCCCATGCGGGAGTCTGCGAAGCGACCGGACTTCCGGTCTGCGCGAGATGAGTCCATTCCCGCAACAGCTGCAACTGCAGCGCGCCTTGGTTTGCATCGAGCTGCGACGTGTTGAAATGCACCAGCCCGTTCGTGCCGCTGTGCTGGGCGCCGTTGACATCCGTCAAATCCTCACCGGCGGGGTTGTCCGCGTCGGCGTTGATGTCGGAGTACACGGGCATGAACTTCGATGCCCTGCGGTCGAGCTGCAGCATCGGGCAGACCGACGCCGAGTCGGCCATGATCGTCCGGTATGCCGTGTACGGCGATTCGAATCTGCTCAGCGGATAGAGACGCTCCACCGTCGGCGCCAGCCTCCCGAACTGCTCGCGTACCAGGGTGTCGTACTGCGCCGGTGTCTCGGCGACCACGATATTCGACCCGAAGGAGTTCGTGTAGACGCCGCCGTTGAACTCGTCACGCCCCACATCGGTTATGAGTGTGACGTGGTTGGCGTGTCCGGTGGTGAGTGCATCCACGGGCGACATCGTCAGCGTGGTCCCGTTGATGATCGGCCCGATCGTGCCACCAGCCGTGGGATCGCCGACCTGTCCGCCGTCGGCCAACAGCGTCGCGGCCGGAACCGCGCGCAGGCAGGCGGCGACGTCTGGGACATTCCCGCAACCGACCTTCGCGGCGAACTGCGCGCCGACCTGCTGCGCCTGCGCCTCAGTGAAGTAGTGCGACTTGCAGTCGGCCTTCGACCACACGATGTTGTTTTGGTAGTTGTAGAAGCCGCTGACGCTGATCGCCTTCTGGAACAGTCCGCTGGCGGTCGGCGATGCGACCTGAGCACAGGTGCTCGCGCCACCGGCGGACTCCCCGAACACCGTGACGTTGCTCGGGTCACCACCGAACTGGGAGATGTTCTGCTGGACCCACCGCAGGCCTGCCTGCTGGTCCTCCAGCCCGTAGTCGCCGGAGTGCGGACCTAGCGCCTTCTCCGCCAGGAAGCCGAGAATTCCCAGCCGGTAGTTGACGTAGACGTAGACGACATTGCCGGTGTTGACCAGATTCGACCCGTCGTCGGTACGAGCCTCGCCGAGGAACCCGCCGCCATGGAACTCGAACATCACCGGGAGGTTCGCGTCGGGCTTCGTGCCCGCCGGCACCATGATCTTGAGGTTGAGGCAGTCCTCACTTGAGGGGGCGTGGGTGAACTGGGTGAAGACGTTCGTGCATTCCACGGCCTCCTGCGTGCTGGCCAGCACCCCGCTCCAGGGTGCGTGCGGCTGCGGAGGCTGCCAGCGCAGGTTGCCCACGGGAGCCGCGGCATACGGGACGCTGAAGTAGGTCGTAATGCCGTCGGACGTGACACCACAGACCGCACCCTCATCGGTTTGCACGGTCGTGTTGGCACTGCAGGCGGGACTAGTCGTAGAAGCCGCGTGCGATGACGCCGCATGCACGGCGCCGGCCACGGCCAGCGCCAACACGGCGGCCGCGAGAGGAACAGCCACCCTCCGACGCCTGATTCGAGATCCAAGACTCATAGAAACACTCACCTCACAGTTCTCGAGACCCCCGGCAGAAGAAGCTTGACTCCTCGCCGGTGGCCCCGCACACAGAGATTCGACAGACGCTGCGCCCGCCGTGGATTTCAAACATCACCGCCAGGTTCCTGACCGGGGTGCGTGTCGGCCAGCTCTTGAACCTCGAAGTACAGGCAGTCTTCGCTTGTGCCGGCCGCGGTCCCTGAACCAAGGGAAGATCAGGTGTTGGGGCTTGTCACCTGCTTACGTCATCCTCAGCGCGCCATGGCCCTACAGCAAGAACGCAAGCAGCTGTCGCCGCATCGACCGTCGCAACAGACCCTCGCGCTGTCGGCGCGTGGCGGGGCCGACGGCACAACGTCGAGCAATCTCTCCTTTCCTAAGCAGCCAGAATGCTGGCGGCACGGATCAGGGGTTTAAAGCACAACACACCGCTCAGGGCAAGCGGTGGCCCCACCGAGTGTCAGTTTCCAGACATGAAGTCCGCAGCAGCAGCGGAGACAGCGGCGATGTTGTGCAAACACGCTGCGGAAGCAGGCACGTTGAAGCTGAAGCCTGCGCACCAAGACTCGACCGGTGCGCACAAGCAGTCGCTCGGCGCAACGCTGAGTGGGCTGCGCCGATCGTCAGCTCTCCCAGGCCGAGCTGTCGTGTGCGGTGGGTATCTCGAGTTCGTTCCTGTCGCTGCTCGAACAGGGAACCTCTGCGGGAGGGCCGTCGTTCAGCTCGGTGTCATCGAGCGCTGAGCGGCACCCGAGGCACTCCAAACTTGGTCTGGAGAGTCTCCGTTCGATAACAGGCGCTCGGGCACCTCGGCCGGTTGACTCGAGCGCCCGGTCAGCCAACGAGGTCAGTGTTGCGCGAGGACGCGGGCGGGCGACACGTGGGCGGCGCGCCAAGCGGGGTAGAGGCCGCCGAGGACGCCGAGAGTACGCCGAAGGGGCGGCCGCTGCTGAAGACGAGACCTCCGGTCAGGAAACCGTCGCGGTCGGCGCCGAACACGATCGCTCCGGGCGCCTTGGGCAGGTCGCCGACGAGCAGGATCAGCGGCGTCGCGGCGGCGATTCCCGGTGTCCGATCGAGCTCGGGGATCAGGGTGGTCGACAGGATCGACGTGGTCGGGTCCGCGGCGTCGCTCTGGAACAGCCCCAGCTCTGACGGACCAAGGTTCACGAGGTTTCCCGCACTGTGCTTGACGCCTCCGACGACCGCACGCTTCCAGATCACCTCTCTGACTCGGAGGACACAACCCGCCGGGGATCGGAGCGTGGTCATGCGTTCCCGCCGCGACGAGCATCCACCCGGTCACGCCGCGAGCGTCGCGCTCTGTGCGGACGCGGGCGTGTATGAGTGGCCCAGCAAGAAGTACTTAGCCGCTCCGATCTGCCCCGAAGTACGGATGGTCGGCGCCCGTGGTCGCGTCATGCTGGCGTTGGCGAATGGCCTGCAGAGAAGGGAGTCGCAATGCCAACGCAGCAGATCACCAGTGGAAAGGCGTCGGTCGTCGAGGCGAATGCGCCAGCGGACGACGAGCTGGAGCTTCGCGAGCTGGCGGTCAAGCAGCTCGAGCGGAAGCGTCGTTTCCGGATGCACGCGATCTCGTACGCGGTCGTGTGCGTTGTGCTGATCGTGATCTGGGCGATCACCGAGTACAGCAACGCGGGTGGCTGGCCCACAAACGGGTTCAGCCAGAGCTCGAGCATCCCGCACGAGTGGAACATCTGGATCATCTATCCGGTTCTGGGCCTGGGGCTGGTCCTCGGGATCGACGCGTGGAACACGTTCGGGCGCAAGCCGATCACTGAGCGCGAGATCCGTCGAGAGATGGACCGCCTGAAAGGGGACCGCTGACGGGTCGCGGGAGGGAATCGCGATGACGATTGAGTATTTGCACGCCTCTAAGTTCGGCAACGGGGCGAGGGTCGCGGCGCGCTTCAAGGAGCGGATGGCCGCCAACGGTGTCGATGTCGATGTCCACCACATCCGGGAGGTGAGGCCGGCGGAGCTTCCGTTGGCTGATCTGTACGTGTTCAGTTCACCGGGTCGTATTGGCAAGCCGATCCGCGGGATGCGCCGCTTTCTGAAGAAGGTGAGCCTGCCTGCCGGCTCTCGGTACGCGCTTCTGACGACTGAGGCGATGCCGAAGCCGGACAAGAAGACCGGGCGGGTGCCGACCGAGGAGGAGCTGGCGAGGTACGAGCGGGTCAGATCGATCATGAACGAGCTCCTTCAGGGCAAGGGTCTGGTCAAGCTGGGCGAGGAGAAGGTTCACGTGACCGGACTCAAGGGCCCGCTGGAAGACGGGTGGGAGATGACGGTGGATGCCTTCGCGGCCGCACTCTGCGCCAGCCTCGAACACGTTGCCTCGACGCCAGCGCGGGCACCGCAGGAAGTCGCGTAGAAGCGGAGTCTGGGTCTGATGGAGGTCGGTCAGCGTCTGCCGGAGGGAGAGAGTCCGCAGCCGGGGGGTGCGGCGGGGCAGGCGAACGGCGCGTCGGCTCCGATCAACGTGCTCGATCTGCGGCTCAAGGTGGCCGAGGTGCTGGACGGCTGGCCGTCCGCCGGCCTTGCTGTCGTTCTCGTGCGCGACGGATCGCTCGAGTGGTCCCTTGGCCATGGCGTCGCGGACGAGACGAGGCTCATGTCGTGAGCCCGAGACCTTGGCGTCGATGTTTCAGCCCCACTTCCAGCTTGACGCGCGGCTGCCGGGCATGGGGCTTGCGTTGGAGCTCGGCGAGGAGAGCGGCCGCAAGACGATCGGGAAGACCGGCATCGTGTCCGGCTTTCACTCCGCGATCGTTCTGGCTCCCGAGGACCAGGTCGGCGTCGTCGTTCTCAGCAACACCGGAGGTCTGGACGGTCGGAATGCGACGGCGACGCTCGCGGGCGCGCTCCTCCGTCGCCGGCTCGGCCTCCCAGATCAGGCGATCCGCACCGACATCCCCGCCCGCCCCGAGACCTGGCGCGAGATCTGCGGGCTGGTACAGCCCCGATCCCGGGCCTGTCACCAACCTGTTCACACGAGCCCTCATGGGCGCTGGAGCCGAGGTCACGGTCCGCGACGGGCAACTCATGCTGAAGCCGCTGCAACCGATCCCGGCGATCCGACGCGGCATGCGGCTACACCCCGACGATCCCAACGACCCGTGGGCGTTTCGAGTCGAAATGCCCGAATACGGCATCAACCTCCGCGTCGTGTTCAGCCAGAGTCCTGAAGGGGCGCGGACGGTCACGCGGCTGCTTACAGACGCGTTCTCGTTCCAGAAACGGCCCGATGCCCGAAACCCGAGGCGATTGGTCAACGGCGCGCTCCTCGCCGGCGCTACGGCGATCGCCGTCCAACGCCGCGAAGGACAACAGCTGCGGGCTCTGATACCTGCTCATCTGCGGTCGCCATGACGCTCCGACGGGCGACGCTTGCAGCAGTCAAGCTCGTTCACACGGTCGCGTGGTTCTCGATCGAATCGTGTGCCGGACTGGTTCGCACGCAACCTGCCCGCAATCGCGCGAGGGCGCCGCGCATCGAGGTCATGTCGACATCGGGACCCGCACGTCGCCCCGCTGGTCGAGCAGCAGCACGGTAACGTGCAGTAATCGTGTGGGCATGACCCCTGCAACGGGCGCGACGAGCGCGGCTCTGGCGTTGCCGGGTCCGTTGGCGCGGCGGTTCGAAGCGATCGTGTTCGACTGGGACGGCACCGCTGTTCCCGATCGCCGCGCTAACACGACTCGCCTTCGGAGGCTGGTGGAGGAGGCGTCGACGGTCGGGCTCGAGTTGGCGGTGGTGAGCGGCACGCACGCCGGCAATGTCGATGGCCAGCTTGCTGCCCGTCCCGCTGGCCCGGGCGGGCTGGTGCTCGCCCTCAACCGTGGCTCGGAGGTGTTCGTCGTGGATCGAGACGGGCCACGGCTGTCCTACCAGCGCGCGGCAACGGCTCACGAGGACGCGGCGCTGTCGCGCGCGGCGGAGCTGGCGGTTGAGCGCCTAGGGGCGCGGGGCCTCGCGGCGCGGATCGTCTCCGAGCGGTTGAACCGGCGCAAGTTCGATCTGATCCCCGAGCCTGAATGGTCGGATCCGCCCAAGGCTCGGATCGACGCGCTTCTGGGAGCTGTGGAGAACCGGCTTGCCGAGGCGGGGGTTGGGGGGCTGCTGGAGGCAGTCGAGATAGCACGCGCCGCCGCCACGGACGCCGGCGTTGCCGACCCCAGGGTTACTAGCGACGCCAAGCACATCGAGATCGGGCTGACCGACAAATCCGATTCGGGCCGATGGATCATGGGCTGGCTGTGGGAGCGCGGCATCGCCCCGGAGCAGGCGTTGATAGTCGGGGATCAGCTGGGGACGCTCGGCGGGCTGCCGGGCAGCGACTCGTGGTCGCTGGTCGGCGAAAGTCAGGGTGCAACGTGCGTGTCCGTCGGCGTCGAGCCCGGGGGCGTTCCTGCGGATGTGGTGTCGCTCGGAGGCGGACCGGACGCCTTTGCCGCCGTGCTGGAGGACCAGATCGCCAGGCGCCGGAAGGGCGAGCTGCCGATCGTCGCAGAGGATCCCGTCTGGACCGTCGTGATCGAGGGCGTCGATCCGTTGCTCGAGCGCATCCACGAGTCGCTCCTGACGCTCGCCGACGGCGCTTTCGGGACGCGCGGCAGCGTCATCGCGGAGCGCCCGAGCGGCCATCCTGCCGTCGTGATGTCCGGCTGCTACACGCGGGTCGGCGCCGCGACGTACCTCCTGGGGGCACCGCGCTGGAACACAATCGAGCTCCACCGCTCATTGTCAGGTCCGGTTCGCCGGGTGCTGGATCTTCGCACTGGGGTCCTAAACCAGCAGCTTGGTTGGGCGGGTGGGAGGATCGATGCGCTGCTGCTGTCGTCGCTCGGGCGGCCCAGGACCGCGGTGCTCAGGGTGAGGGACCGCAGCAACAGCATGCGCGTCACGCGTTCCCTCGAGCCGCCTGGAGCCGCGTATGAGGAAGGAAAGGCCAATGGGAGCTCCTGGATGCGTGTGACGGGACGGCCGGCGTCGATCGTGGCCGCCGCGCAGGACCACGTCCGCGGTCCCGCTTCGGACCGGGTGCTCGACCGGATCGCGGCGTATGAGGGAGTCCCTGACGGCGTGGCGGATGAGACCGCCGCTCTCGACCGGCTTAGGCGGGCACGGAGGCTCGGATTCGACGGGCTGCTCGGCGAGCATCGCCGCGCGTGGGGGTCACGCTGGGACGACGCCGACGTGCGCATCGACGGCGATCCGGAGCTGCAGCTTGCCGTTCGGCTTGCGATCTTCCACCTGTTGGCGAGCGCCCCGGGCGTGGGTGAGGCAGCGGTCGGGGCTCGTGGGCTGACCGGCGACGCGTACCTCGGGCACGTGTTCTGGGATACCGACGTCTATGTCCTGCCCATGCTCGCCGCGACCCACCCACGAGCAGCGCGCGCGGTGCTCGAGTACCGCGTCCGCCGCCTGCCCGTGGCGCTCCGCGCCGCGCAGGAGCAGGGACGCAACGGTGCTCGGTTCCCTTGGGAGTCTGCGCAGTCTGGCCGAGATGTGACGCCGGAGTTTGCGCGTGACCGACGCGGCGAGCGTGTACCAATCCTCACTGGCCCACTCGAGGAGCACATCATGGCCGACGTGGCGTGGGCCGCGGCCTGCTACATCGACTGGACGGGCGACGAGGCGTTCGCGGACGGTCCCGGACGAGAGCTGATCTTGCAGACCGCCCGCTGGTGGGCCTCGCGGATCGAGCGCGACGAGCACGGGCGGGGGCACATTCGAGGCGTGATCGGTCCCGATGAGTACCACGAGCGCGTGGATGACAACGCGTACACCAACGTGATGGCGCGCTGGAACCTGCGCCGGGCGGCGGCCGCAGGCGCCGGAGTCGTCGAGGACCACGAGCGCTACCGCTGGCTCGCCCTGGCCGACACGATCGTCGACGGGTACGACGCCGCCACCGGCATCTACGAGGAGTTCGCGGGGTTTCACGCGCTCGAGCCGCTCCTGATCGCCAGCCTCGCGCCGCACCGGCCGGTTGCTGCCGACGGGCTGCTGGGAGCCGAGCGCATACGGAACGCGCAGGTCGTCAAGCAGGCTGACGTGCTGATGTTGCACTACCTGGTTCCCGGGGAGGTCGCCGCCGGTTCGCTCGTTCCCAATCTCGACTTTTACGAGCCGCGCACCGCCCACGGCAGCACGCTCTCCCCCGGCGTGCACGCCGCCCTGCTCGCGCGCGCAGGCCGGCTCGCGCAGTCGCTCGAGATGCTTCGCCTGACGGCTCGGATCGACCTCGACGATATCGGGCACACGACCGCCGACGGGTTGCACCTTGCCTCGATGGGGAGTGTCTGGCGCACGGTTGCGTTCGGCTTCGCCGGGCTGCGGCCCGTCGGGGACGCGCTCGCGATCGATCCCGCGCTCGCGCCTGGCTGGGAGGCGCTCGAGCTGCGGGTACGCTTCCGTGGTAGTCGCGTGCGCCTGCGGATTAGGCCCGGTGCCGTGGAGGCGAGCGCCGACCCGCCTGTGGATGCGCTGGACCCGGACGGGCAGCGCGTGCGGCTCGGCCAATCCCCACGGACGATCGAGCTCTCCCCACCGTTCCCGAGGAGGTTCCCATGACGAATGTGCTGGCGGCCGTCGCCCCGGACGCCTGCGCACGGGGGGTGCTAAGCACCGCGATCGCTCTCGCCGGCCTGCTCGACTCCACCCCTGCCGGACTGCATGTGCGCGAGAACGGCGCCGGCACCCTCTCGCAACTGGCGCGCGCCGAAGGGGTCGAGATGCGGGAAGTCGGCGGCTCGGCGAGCGAGCAGATCATGGCCGCCGCCCTGGAGCCAGACGTTGCTGCGCTCGTGCTCGGCATGCGCGGAGAGCTGAGAGGCTCCCAGCCCGTGGGTCGCACGGCGCTCGAAATCATCACCCGCGTGGCCAAGCCGGTGGTCCTGGTTCCACCTCAAGCAGAACCGCGAGAGCGACTCACCCGCATCCTGGTGCCCCTCGAAGGGACCGGCGAGACCATGCAAGCGCTTGAGCACCTGCTCGAGCTGGCCGGCAACAGACAGCTGGAGATCCTCGTGTTGCATCTCCTCTCGCCGGACACCCTGCCTGCGTTCGCCGATCACGAGCCGCACGAAACGGAAGCCTGGGAGCGCGAGTTCCTGCGGGGCTACGTCTCGACCCCCGATGACCGCGTGAGGCTCGTGCGCCGCCTGGGCGTTCCCACGGACGACATCGTCATGGTGGCCAACGAAACCAGCGCCGAACTCGTCGCCCTCACCTGGAGCCAGACCCTCAGCCCTGGCCACGCACGCGTGGTGTCGGAGACACTCGCGCACAGCGACATCCCAGTCCTGCTCCTCCCGCGGCAACTCAGCCGCACTGGGACTAGCGGCTGAGTCGCCTTCCATCCTCAGAGATGTCAAGAAGCCTGTTGACTACGGCCATCACCGCCTTGCCAGAGGCCCGGATCCTGGCCACGTAATCGCGCTGATCTGGGGTGAGTTCCGTGTCGGCGAGCAGCTCGCACAGCTCGATCAAGCCGCCCAGGGGTGTCCGGATCTCCTGGCTCATGCTTGCCATGAAATCACCCTTCAGCCGGGATGCTTCCAGCGCCTGCTGGTGTGCGATCCGCAGCTGCTCCTCTGTGTGCTTCCGCTCGTCGATGTTGACGAACTGCGCGACGGCATAGGTCGGCCCGTCCGGCTCGGGAACCGCCGAGAGGCTCAACAGGAACCAGCGCTCCGCGCCGGTGGCGTCAACTAGCCGTGCCTCGGCGCGATGGGTTCCCTCGGAACCGTCGCGCAGCGCACTCAGGCCTCGCTCGAATCCGTCCCGGTCGTCACGAGCGAGCAGCGCCTGGATCGGGCGCTCGAGCAGGTATGCCTCCGGGTAGACAAGCGCGTCACAGAGCGCGCGGTTGGCGCGGAGGAAGCGGCCGGTATCCTCGCTGATCGCGATCAGTGCACTCCCGAACGGCGCGTCGTCGAACGCGCTCCGGAACTGCGCGTCTGCGTGCTGCTGGGCGCGCCGGCGTTCTGCGTCGATCAACTGCGTTCGGACTACCGCCGGTAGTCGCCCGAGTCGGTCCTTGTCGACGAAATCGGCTGCGCCCTCGCGAATCGCCGCCGCGGCGGTCTCCTCGCCGATCGCCCCGGAGACCACGACCAGCGGTGTCTGACAGCCGCTCTCGGTCAGTACCCGCAACGCCGCGAACGAGTCGAACCGCGGCAGCCGGTGATCGCAGAGAATGACGTCCCAGCGTTCGTCGCCGAGGGCGCGTGCCATCTCATCGCCGTCGAGCACTCGCCGACTGTGCACGTGGTAGCCGGCGTCGTTCAGCGCGATCGACTCGAGCAGCGCATCGTCTGGGTTGTCCTCGACAATCAGCACCGCTAGGTCTTGCGCCTCAGTCATCACTGCGCTCCCCGTCCTCGGCGGGTTGTGCACCTGTCCCGAGATCGAAGTAGAACTCGGCGCCGTGGCCCACGCGACCCTGCCCGCGCACCTCCCCGCCGTGGCGGCGAACGATCCGCTGGACGGTCGCCAGCCCGACGCCCATCCCGTGAAACTCCTCCTCTGCGTGCAGGCGCTCGAACGGCTGGAACAGCTTGTCGGCGTAGGCCATGTCGAAGCCGGCGCCGTTGTCGCGTATGACAAACGAGCTGTGGCCGTTCTGAACCGCGTGAGCGAACTCGATGCGGGCGTGCTCGCGGCGGGCCGTGAACTTCCATGCGTTGCCGAGTAGATTCTGCAGCACCGTGTGGACCAGGTCCGGGTCCCCGACTCCGAGCAGACCGTCCTCGATGACGAACTCGACCGCCCGTCCCGGATCACCCACGCGAAGCTCGTCGGCAATCGCGTGGGCGTCCGCGCTCAGATCGATCTGCCGTCGCGCGAGCGCTGCGCGTGAGGCTCGAGAGAGGACGAGCATCGCGTCGATCAGCTCCCCCATCCGCGCCGCCGCGCGACACACGCGCTCGAGCAGTTCGCGCCCCTGTTCGTCGAGCTGGCCGTCATAGCCGCGCATCAACGCACGGCTGAAGCCGTGGATCGCTCGTAGCGGCGCGCGCAGGTCGTGGGAGACCGAGTAACTGAAGGCTTCGAGCTCGTCGTTGGCGGCCTGGAGTTGCGCAGTGCGCTCGCGTACCCGCTGCTCGAGCTCAGCGGACAATGCCCGCAGCTCGTCTTCCGCGCGCTTGCGCTGGATGAACGTACCGAGCTGGCGCGCGGCCAACGAAATCACACGTGCGTCCCGCTCGTCTTCGGGGCGCGGCGCGCCGGGGGTCCGAAAGGTGAGCACGGAGACGACTTCGTCACCGGCCATGACCGGGATCGCGACGGTTGCCTGTGGTGCCGTCTCGCCGCTGACCCATTCGAATTGCTGGGAGCGACGGGCGCGTTCGACTACGTCGGGTTCGGCAAGGTCCGGCGCGCCCACCGGTGTGGTGCCGCGGCTCGCTGCGAGGATGAAGCCCGCAGCTCCACCCTGCGGCATCCACGCATCGCCCGACGCCCAGCCGAGATACTCGCAGGCATGAAGCAAGACCGCCTCGAGAGCGTCGCTGACGCTGTCGGCCGTGCTGATCACGAGCGCGAGTCGGTCGAGCATGCGTTCGTCGAGCTCGCGCTTACGGTCCTCAGTGAGGTCGCTGACGACGAGCGACATCGCGGCCCCCGCGGACGGCGGAAGCGTGGTCAGCGCGACGCGCGCCGGGAAGGTCGTCCCGTCGAGGCGCGCGAGCTCCACCTCGGCCTGCGCGGTTCGCGACGCAGCTTCATCGCATGCGGCCGCGAACGTGGCCGCATGCGAGGCCGCCACGAAGCGCTCGAAGGCCGAGCCGACGAGCTGCATGAGCGAGAGCCCGAGCAACTCGCCCAAGCGCTCGTTGGCGTACAGCACGGTGCGTTCCCTGGACAGGCTCGCGGCTCCCTCCGGCATCGTCTCGACAAGCGTGCGATACGCGCGATCGGCGCCCTTGAGAGTAAAGACCTGCTCGCCTTCGGCAGTCTGCACGACCAGCGCGTCGACCTGGCCGGTGCGCAGGGCGCGGAGCGTCTCCTCGGCGTCCGCCAGCCGCGATCGTAACGCCTCGACCGTTTCGGTCGGTGACTCGCCCGGTGCAGGCGTCCCGGTCGCCGGCATTACGGATCGACCAGCGAGAGCACCGCGAGTACGCGCTCGCGGTCGGCGAGATCGCCGACCACGCGCACGCCTGGGCCGGGCTGCGACTTGACGAGCGTCGGCGTCGCGATGATGTCGTCCTCGCGCGCCTGCGCGGGCGCCTGGTAGATATCGACGACCTCGAGCTCGTAGCGCCCGGCCAGGCGCTCGCGGCACATTTCCTCGATCGCCTCGACCGCATTCGCAGACACCGGCGTGGCGCCGGCGACGTACAGTCGCAGCCGGTACCGCTCTGGGGCCTCCCGGGCTCGATTGCGGCCGGGGTTCTGGTGTGCGTCGGCCGGGCTCATGGCTTGGCCCGGACCGGGATGATCTGCAGCCCGACGAGCACGCGCTCGGTGTCGGAGAGATCGCCGATGATCTTGCGCATCGGGATCGGGATCTGCCGCACAAGCGTCGGGATCGCGAAGATCTGATCGTCGCGAGCGAGCTGGGGTCGCTCGATCAAGTCGATGACCTCGATCGTGTAGCGCCCCGCAACGTTCTCCTCGCAGATCCGCCGCAGGTTGGCGATCGCGGCAACCGACCTGGGGGTCTGACCGGCGACGTAGAGCTTCAGGCGCCAATGCTCCTCGGAGCCGGCCTCTGGAGGCCGCGCGGCGGTCTGGTTGCGGGCCGCGGTCATCTCATCGCCTCCGTCCATTCGACGGCGTCGCGGCCGCACGCCCCCGCGGAGCGGGGTCGGCGCTCCGGCTGCGAGCGATCGCACCCCGCGCCGCGGCCTCGCCCTGCTGCTGCGCCGCGACTGCGGCGTCCGCCTGTTCAACCTCGGCGACCTCGAGCGCCAGCTCGGCTCTGAGCGCGGCGATCTGCGCCTCCACCGCGGCGCGGCGCTGGGTCAGCGCCCGCTGCCCCCGCTCGTGCGACTGCGCCCGCTCCAGCTCGCGCATCTGGCGCTCGCCCTCGCGCGCCACCCGCTCGGACCCCACGGCGACTCCCTCGACGCCGTTGTAGACATCGAGCAGGTCCAGCCCAGCGTCGCCGATGACGAACTCGCGCACCTGGTTGGAATGCGCCAAGCCACGGGCCTTGATGGTGTCGATCAGCCGGTTGCGCTCGCCGTTGGACTCGACCATCCGGATCGTGATCCACGAATCGATCACGCTCGAGACCCCCAATCCCGATAGCTCGATCTGGTCGTCCAGGCGCGCCATGCTCGTCAGAAGCGTCGTGACCCCCCGGGCCTTGAGGAGGTCCACAAGCCGCGCGAGGAGCGCCGTGACCTCATCCTCGGGTCCGTGAAACGCGCTGATCGGGTCGACGACGACGACCTTCGGCGAAACCAGCTCGACGAGCGAGTGCATCCGCGCCAGGTGGGTCTCGAAGCCGTAGCTGGTCGGACGCTCGGCCCGCAACGACAGCAATCCGCCGTCGATCCATTGGCCAAGGTCGAGGCCGATCGAGCGCATGTTGCGCACGATCTCCTCAGGCGACTCCTCGTAAGCAACGTACAGCGCGCGCTCCCCGCGCTGGCATGCCGCGTCTACGAACTGCGCCGCCAAGCTCGTCTTGCCCGCGCCGGGGCTGCCCGAGACGAGCACGCTGCTGCCCCGGTAGAACCCCTTCCCGCCCAGCATCGCGTCGAGACGCGGCATGCCCGTCGAGATCCGCTTGTCGCCGCCCCGGTGCTCGAACACGAGCGAGGTGATCGGCAGCACCGAGAAGCCGTGGTCGGTGATGATGAACGGGTACTCGTCGCCGCCGTGAGCGGACCCGCGATACTTGAGCACCCGCAACCGGCGAGTGGTGATCTGACGCTCGACTCGCTGGTCCAAGGAGATCACGCAATCCGACACGTACTCCTCGAGGCCGTATCGCGTCAGCGCCCCGTCGCCGCGCTCGCCGGTCACGAGCGCCGTCATACCGCGGTCGTTCAGCCACCGGAACAGGCGCCGGATTTCCGAGCGCAGGACGTGCTCGTTGGAGAGGACGCCGAACAGCGCCTCGATCGTGTCGAGCACGACGCGCTTGGCGCCGACCTGCTCGATCGCCCATCCGAGACGCACGAACAGACCCTCTAGGTCGTAGTCCCCGGTCTCATCGATCTCGCTCGGCTGGATTCGAACCTCATCGATGCTCAGTAGACCCGCATGCTCGAGCGCCGGCAGGTCAAACCCGAGCGAGGCGACGTTCGCCGCCAGCTCGTCGGTGGTCTCCTCGAAGCAGATCATCACGCCGGGCTCGCCAAACTGCTGGGCGCCGCGGGCAAGGAACTCCACCGCGAGCATCGTCTTGCCGGAGCCGGTGCCGCCACACACCAGCGTGGTGCGACCGCGCGGGAAACCCCCGGACATGATCTCATCAAGTCCTGAAATCCCAGTCGGGGCCTTCTCCAAAGTGATTTGGCGCTTGGGTACGCGCCGAGTCGATCTCGTTGCCACTGGTGCTCCTGTCGCGCGAGCGTGAGCGACCCATCGTCTCTGCTCAGCGCGCGCCCGGCGACGGTAGAAGGCCGCATACGAGGCGTGAAACGCTGCACAGCTGCGGCTAGGCTCGCCCGCGTACCTCCTCTCAGACCGGCCAGGCACAGCACGAGCGGCGCGCTCTCAGTAGATCACCACACCGGTTTAGGCCCTGACCCCGATTCCGGCGCACACGCCGACCGGTTAGATCGGTGATGGAGGTGAACAGATGGCCACCAAGCACACAACGAGCGCAGTACACGTAGGAGATCGCGTAGAGGCGAGAGGGTTGCACGGACAGTCGCCTCGACGTGGAGAGATCATCGAGCTCCTCGGCGGCGCCGGGCATGAGCACTACCGCGTGCGCTGGGACGAGCAACACGAGTCGATCCTGTATCCGACCGACGGAGTGATCATCACCACGGGGCGTGGGCAACCGGCTCACCTTTGACGTTTCGAGTACTGCCCACCTGAAGTACTGCCCACGTGATGAAGCGCGACAGTGTCCTCGAACCGCCCGCGGCGATCGGCGCATCCCGCGTGGCCTTGCAGCGGCTACCGGGTGATGGCGTCGATCGGCTGCGTATCGCCGTGCTGGCGCCGCCGTGGATTCCGGTCCCGCCGCCGGCGTACGGGGGGATCGAGAGGGTCGTGAACCTGCTGTGCGAGGCGCTTGTGATCCGCGGTCACGAAGTGACGCTGTTCGCGGCGCCAGGATCGCGTTCGCTAGCGCGTGTGAGATCGCCGCTCGAGGCCGCCCATCCGGACGAGATCGGGTCCTCGCTGTGCGAATCAGACCACGTGGCCTGCGCGTGGGAACACATCGACCTAGCCGCCGAGCACGGCGAAGCATTCGACGTCGTACACGACCACTCGGGTTTCACCGCGCTGGCGATGGCTGATCGCGTGGCCACGCCGGTCGTGCACACGCTTCACGGCGTGTTCGCCGAAGCGACGGGCCCGTTCTACCAGCGCCACGGACATAAGGCACGGCTGGTGGCGATCAGCCGCTCCCAGCTCGCGAGTGCGCCCCGCAGCGTGAAGGTCAGCGATGTCGTGCCCAACCCGATCGCGGTGGATCGCTGGCCGATACGCACGCGCAAGCAGGAGTACCTGCTCTGGATCGGGCGCATGGACCCGGTGAAGGGGGCGCACCGGGCAATCAAGGCGGCACGGCTGGCTGGCCGGACGCTGGTGCTCGCGGGGCCCGTTCAGACCGGGCAGGAGGAGTACTACCGCGAGCTAGTCGAGCCTCATGTCGACGGGCGACGCGTTCACTACGTCGGCGAGGTCGGCGGCACAGCCAAGCAGGAGCTGTACGCGAACGCGGCGGCGTTGCTGATGCCGGTCCGCTGGCGGGAGCCGTTCGGAATGGTGATGATCGAAGCACTCGCCTGCGGCGCCCCAGTGATCGCATTCCCAGAAGGCGCCGCGGCGGAGATCGTGATCGACGGCAAGAACGGCATGCTGGTCGCGGCGAGACCGAGATGGCGCACGCGGTCAAGCACCTGGAATCGATCGACCCAATGTGTTGCCGCGCGAGCGTCGCCGAGCGCTACGACGTATCTGTCACCACGACAGGTTACGAGCGGGTCTACCGCAGTGCGATCGGCACCGATCGCCGCCACCCCACATGCACGACCGCGACGGTCTCCGAGACTGTCGGGCTCCTCGCTCTACCGCTCGGTACAAACTGATGAGCGGCCGCGCCGGCCCGACGAGCAGCGCCCGAACCCCGTCGCAAAGCACAGGGGATCGTGACCTCGAGTGCGTGCTGAGATTGCTGTAGGGCGATCAGGGTGGCTCGATGTCAGTCGCGACATTGCAGGAGCACGGTGTCAAGGCGCCTGCCAAGGCGGTGTACGCACTCCAGCTCGCACAGCACGACGAGGATCTCCTCCTGGAGTTCGAGCGTGAGCCATGAGTCACGCCGAACTTAGACTTGGCGCACGCGGCCCGGTCCGCGGATCCGCCAGCCGGGCCGGCATCGCGAGTCAGGAGGTCCGGATGGAGAAGCGCGCGAGAGGCGAGATCCGCGTGCACGAACGGAGAGACGGCCAGGTGACGTACAGCCTGCGCTTCCGGGTCAGGGCAACCGCGAGATCCTGACGCTCGGAACTGATACTCCCGCCCCGCCGGGTCGGGACGCCGATCGAGCTCAGACGTTCCATGTGTTCGCGTCCCGCTGGTGGGCGGGGCGCAAGGGCGAGCTCCGGCCGCGGACTCGCGAGAACTACGAGTGGCGGCTACGCAAGCACCTGCTGCCGTTCTTCTGCGACTACGCGATCTCGGAGATCGACGTCGCGCTCGTCGAGCGCTACCGCGAGCACAAGGTCATCGAGCGCGAGCGGGTAGCCGAGGCGATCGCCGCCGGCGAGCCGCTGCGGGACAGGCGCGGACAGCGGCGCGTTCCGCTGAGCAACGAGAGCGTCAACAAGACGCTCGTCACGCTCACGCAGATCCTCGGCAGTGCCGTCGAGCGAGGGCTCCTGGATTCGAACCCGGCTCGCGGCAAGCGGCGCCGGCTCAAGGTCGTCAAACCAGTGCGGCGGCAGCTCGAGGCCGACGACCTCAAGGAGCTGCTCGCGGTCGCGGGCGAGATGGACCGGAACGTCTACCGAGGTCACCGGATCGGTCGGCGGCCGATGATCGCGGCGATGGCGAAGTCCGGGTTGCGCGTCACAGAGATGTGCCGGCTCCGATGGTGAGCATGCGTCCATCACCGTTTCGTCTTCCTGCTGGCGGTCGGGTGCGACTCGCTGCGAACGCAGCAAGCGCTCGCACAGCGGGCAAACGCCGATGGCGACTGGCGTTGCCCGGCGCAGTCAGCATGCGCGGTCGGGCAGCGGCACCGATCCGCTGCCCGTAGCTGCCGCAATGAGCCTCGCGACCACGATCATCCGGCGCACGGATTTTGCGCGAGGCCACTACCAGATCGTCGGCTTCGACGTCGACGACCACGAGGCGGCCGAGATCGTGGCGGAAGGCCGCGCGGAGTACGACGAGGTGGGGGTCCCCGGCAGCGTTGTACCTCCTCCGCGACGTCGAGATCCGCGGATTCATCTATGTCGCGGGCTCGATGCTGACCATCGACGGTGAGGTCATCGGCTGTTCGCGATCGCCCGCGCGTCATCGGCCGCCATGACCGGTACCGCGCGGATCGCCAGCGTGTACGACGGCACGCTGATCGGCGCGTCGACCGTCGCAAGCGTCCCGCTCGGCCTCGGCTGGCAGCCCGTCGACCTCGGCACGTTCGGCCTGCGCGCGAGCCAGACGCCGCCGCAGCAGGGGATCCAATGGGCGGCGACCGCTTCGGGCTGCACGCTCGATTTGACCGGATTCGTCTGCCTGCCCGACAACGCCACCTGGTTCATGCGGCGTTTGCAGCCAAAACGCCGATGGGCGGTACTGGGCTCGAACCAGTGACCTCCTGCTTGTAAGGCAGCCCACCGCGGCGCAAGGAATGGCTGATTTGCTGGGCATTCCCCGATTGCCCGTGCTGGTGGAGCGCGCGAAACCGCGCATCACTTGCAGGGACTTTTCGGGACGCTGGTCCACGGAAGTAGGTGCGTGGACCAGCAGCGCGGCCCGATGGCCGCGGGTCCTCCTCGGGGCGATTGACGCTCCGAGGAGGTGAGCGCTAGCCGTTGACATGGCCACAGCCGGGGCCTCGCCCGCCGAGCGGGCGAGCGTTCTGCCCCTTAACGGCTTCGACCCCCGGGCCAGCTGCGCCACAGCTGAGGGGGATCGAGGCAACAACCGAAGCTCTTGGTCCGTAGCGGGACGGGAGTCAAGTCTAGCGACGCCTCGGACGGACTCGCCGAACCCGACGACCAGATGCACAAGCGCGACCGTGGAGTGTGGTGGATGAGCCGACAGGCGATCGCCGCCGTGCTCGCGCGGACCGACCTTGCGTCTGGTGAGCGCCTGGTGGCGCTCTCGCTCGCGAGCTTTGCCGGCCGTGAGAACCGTGCCTGGCCCGGTGCGCCGGCCGCGTCCGCGCGAGCCGGTTTGAGCAGGAGTCGCTACCAGCAGGCGCGGGAGCAGCTCGTCGCGCGCGGCCTGGTCGCGGTGGATGAGCGTGTCACCGGCCGTGGCCGAGCAAGCACGGTCACTCTCCTGTTCGCTGACGCCGGTCCGTGGTGGGACGGTGACATCAACGTCGAGCTGTTCGAGGCGGTCCTGACATACAGCCCGGTGCGGGGACCCGAGCGGCTGCTCCTTGCGACGATGGCTGCGCTGGCGGACGAGCGCGGCGACGTATGCGACCTGTCGACGGAGCAGCTGTGCGCTGCGGCGGGCATTGCCGACCGGACTTACCGGCGTGCGCGCACCGCCCTGCTCGAGTCGGGCCGACTGGACCTGGTCAGCGGTGCTGGCGGCCGTGGGAACACAAACGTATGGACCGTGCGCGACCCGCACGATGGCGGCGACGCACTGGCCGCGCGAACGCCACGGCGGGTCGCGCCGCCGGCCGGCGCGCGGCCGCTGGTGGCCTCGGCGAGTTCACCTCACTCGCAGGAGCAGGCGTCGGCGGCCGACGAAAAGGGCGGTCACGATCGGACAGTTTCGCCCGAGAAGTGTCCTGTCCTGACCGGGGTTTCCGGGCCAAAGGGCGGTCACGATCGGACAGTTTCGCCCGAGAAGTGTCCTGTCCTGACCGGGGTTTCGGGGGCAAAGGGCGGTCAGGATCAGACACTTTTCGAGCTCGCGCCGCTCGAAACCCCGGCAGAAACCCCGGCAAAAACCCCGGCAGCCAACGCGCGCGCGGGGAAGGAACCCCAGAACCCCAGAACCAAGAAACACCCCCCCAGCCCCCCTGAAGGGGGGAGCCCGCCGGACGCGATCTTTGTCGAGGAGACGTACGTCACCGCTCACGGTCGCAAGCGCCGACGCTCGGTCCGGGTCGACCTCGACGAGGTCCGTCGACACCTGGGGATCCCCGGTCTTGTCGATCGCGACGACTGGGAACAGGTTCGAAACCACCTCCGCGAGCTCGTCGGTGACAGCACGTTCGAGATCTGGCTACAGCCGCTGGAGCTGATCGCTGTCGACCCCGTGGGGACGCTCGTGATCGCCGCACCAGCAGCGACCAGGGGATGGGTCGAGCAGCGCTTCTCTCGCGTGCTCGCTCGATGCGGCGAGCAGCAATCGCGCGCGCTGCGCCTCGCGAATGAGCCCGAGCGGCGGGCGTTCGGCCGGGAGGAGCGTGCGCGGTCCTCACCTGTCCGCGCAGTTCACATCAACCAGAGGGAGGTCTCGTGATGGTCACAGTGGTGGCAAACCAGAAGGGTGGCGTCGGGAAGACGACGACGGCGGCGAACGTCGGGGCGCTGTTCGCGCAGCGCGGCCGCCGGGTGCTCGTCGTCGATACGGACCCGCAATTCGCGCTGACTCGTCAGCTCGGGCTCGAGGCCCGGTCGCTCGGGGTGAACCTGGTCGACGTGCTCGCCGGGCGAGCGGGCGCCGCGGACGCGATCGTCCGCGGGGTCCACGGCGTCGACGTCATCCCCGCCGCCGGCGAGCTCGCTGGCGTGGAGATGAGCCTCGTCGGAGAGCTCGGCCGCGAACGGTTCCTGCACGACGCACTGGAGCCGGTCGTCGACGACTACGACGAGGTCGTGATCGACACCCCGCCGAACCTCGGGCTGCTGACCGTTAACGCTCTCGTCTGCTCGGACTGCGTGCTCGCGCCGGTCAGCGCTGAGGACGAGGGCGCCGTGCACGGCATCCTCGAGCTGCGCGGCACGATCACCAAACTCGCCAAGCGACTCGGCGGCGAGACGCCGCGGTTGATCGCGCTGGTCACGCGTTGGAGCCCGACCCGGATCAGTAGCCGCACGGTCGAGGACCGCCTGGCGGAGGCGGGGCTCGCGCCGGCCGGTCGGATCCGGCTGCGGTCCGCGCTGGTCGCCGAGGCGGCCGCCGCACGGGTGCCGGTCGCGAGCCTGGCACCGGACAGCTGCGTCGCGCTCGCCTACGGCCAGGTGGTCGAGCTGCTCAGCGGAGCGGCGGCGCGATGAGCGGTCTGCGACGAGGGTTGCTCGTCGACGATCCGGTGGCGGCGGGAGACGATCGCAGTCCGGCTGCGACGGTACCCGGCGTGATCCGAGGTCGCGGGCCGGCTTCGCGAAATCCCGATCCGGGAGATTCGGGCGAATCCCGCTCAGCCGCGCAAACGCTTCGACGAGCCGGCGTTGACGGCGCTGGCGGACTCGATCCGGGAGCGCGGCGTCCTGCAGCCGGTCATCGTCCGGCCGGTCGAGGACGGCTATGAGCTCGTCGCCGGGAGAGCGCCGGTGGCGCGCCGCCGAACTCGCCGGCGAGGCGACCATCCCGGCACTCGTCGACAACGCGCTCGACCAGGCGGGGTCGCTGGAGCTCGCGCTGATCGAGAACATCGTCCGCGAGGACCTCAGTCCGATCGAGCAGGCCAGGACGTTCTCCGTCCTGCTCGATGACCTGCGGATGACCAGCGTCGTCCTGGCAAGCGGATCGGACGAAGCCGGGAGGACATCGCGAACACGATGCGACTGCTTGATCTGCCCGACGAGGTCATCGAGATGATCGACAGCGGCGCACCCTGACCAAGGGTCACGGCAAGGTGCTGCTGACCGAGCCCGACCATCACCGCCGGGTCGTGCTCGCAGGCAGGCGGCGGAGCGTGGCTGGTCGGTGCGCGCGCTCGAGAGCGAGATCTCCCGGGCGGCGAAGGCGCCCGCTTCGCGTTCGGCTCCGGATCCCGATCAGTGTGCCGTCGCGACCCGGCTCGAAGAGGCGATCACGAGAGCGATCGGATGCGAGGCGAAGGCCAAGCCGCACCGCGGCCGGGTTCCAGATCCTGCTCGACCACCCCGCGGCCGATCGCCTCGCTCGCGCGCTCGGCGCCGACATGGGGGCACTGTAATGCCGGGTCGCGCCGAGGGTGATCGGCGCGCGTTCCACGTGGAACATCAGCGCTCGCGGTGCATCCGTAAGTGCATCCATAAGTGCATCCGGTTGGGATGCACCTGAGAAGGCCCCCGCCCCCGCCGGCACTGGTGATTGGTGGGGCGACCGATCCCGACTACCCGCCCTCCACGAGGTCGTTCGGGTAGTCGGGATCGGTCACTTAGTCATCTGGTACCGGCGGGGACGGGGGCGGGTCCTCGAACAGGCATTTGGAGGCAGATGACAGTCCTAGATCAGTGGGTGGTGGTGAGGATCAGTGAGTGGTGGTGAATGTGAGTAGGCGGCTTGGGCCAGGTCCGGCAACCATCGACGGGCTTCGCTGGCTATCACGGGTAGGTCCGTCGCCGATCGACGCGTGGGCGTGCGCGATGGGATGGGCGGTGCCGACAGCAAAGTCCCACGCGGCGAGGCTGAAGCGCGAGCGATGGATCGACCGCGTCGCGAGACCTTACGGAGACGGCTCTCTGATCTTCGCGACGCGACACGGAGTCCAGATCGCGGGAGTCGACGCGCCGCCCTCGCCGGCGCCAGCGCCGATTTGGTGGGACCACATGGCGGCGTCAGCGTGGGTCGCTGCCTGGCTGACCGTCCGCGGGCGCGACCTGGTGGGGCCGCGCGAGCTGATCGCGGATCACTCGTGGCAGGGCGAGGTGAAAGCCGCACCAGGATCGCGGCGACTGGTTCACACGCCGGATCTCGTCGGCATCGTGCCCGGCCGGCGTCCGGCGGCGATCGAGGTCGAGTTGACGCGGAAGTCGAAGGCTCGGCTTCGCGCGATCCTCGGCCTGTACTCGCGGTGGATCGCTAGCGGGAAGTTGGGCGCGTGTGTCTACGTCTGCGGGAACGAGGACGTTCGCAAGCTCGTCGTCGCCCAAGCCGAGCACATCGGGCTCCGCGCGGCGGACGGGAGTCTTCGCGTAGAGATGCTCGAGACCGTCAAAGACCTGGTCCGCGACGAGGCGAGAGCCGTTCCACGTGGAACACGTCTGGCAAAGGCCCCGAGATGAGCCGGGTCGAGTTGCTTGTCGACGTCTGCGCGATCCTCACGCTGGGGGCGCTCGGAGTGCTTTGCGCGTGGACGATCCGTCGCTCCTCGACTCTGTCGGCGCGGAATTTCTACGCGCCGGGCGCAATCAGCGCAGCCGCGCTCGCTGCTGCGCTCGCGGTCCACGCGTGGACACTGGCGATGGTGCTGGCGCCTCCGGCCGCGTTTTGCGTCTGCGGCGCGCTGTACGGCAGGCGGCTGCGGCTGGCCGACCTTGGCGCCGGCGAGGAGCTTCGCTCCTTTGAGCGGTCCCGCCGGTGGGCCTGGCAGCCACGACCGGCGCGCAAAGCGGGCGAGCGTGTCTATCTGCGCTCCCAGGGCGAGTTCGTGCACAAGCGACCGTGGCCGACCGGCGTCGCGTACGCGCCGATGAGCTGCGTCGACCACGACGGGCTGCGGTTGCCGCTCGGCGAAGGGCAGCACATCTTCGCCTGCGGTGCGACCGGCTCGGGCAAAACGACGACGATGCGCCGCGTGCTCGCTGCGCGGACGCTCACGCAGAACGCGGCGCTGCTGATCCTCGATCAGAAGGGCGACGAGGAAGACGTACAGCAGATGAGCCGGCTCGCGGCCGCCGCGGAGGTGCCGTTCGTGCTGATCGACCCTCAAGACCCGTGCAGCGACCGCTACCAGCCGCTGTGGGGAACCCCTGCTCAGGTCGCCGCCCGGGCGGTCGAGCCGATCAAGCAGTCAGAGCCCTACTACTACGACATCCTGCGATTGCACCTCGACACCGTGTGCCGCGTGCTCCACGCCGCCGACAAGTGGCCACCGTCGATCCCGTTCCTGATCGACGCGTGCCATCCGCTGCACTACGAGGCACTCGTTGAAATCGCGCAGCGCCTCGGCGACCGCTACCGGCACCTGATCCGTCGAGTCGAGGAGCACGGGCAGTACGTGTCCTCGCGAAAAGGCAACGAGGATCTGTCCGGCGGCGCCGCCCGACTGCAGGTCGCGCTCGCGTTGGCAGGCCGCGAGATCGTGACGCCGAGGATCACCCCGGAAGGTGACGCGGTCGGCGTTGGCCTGGTCAACGCGCTCAAAGCCCGCGCCGTCGTGATGTGGAGGACGCACGCAGACGTCATGCCTGACGAGGCGGCCGCGATGACCGTGCTCGCGCTTGCCGATCTGCACGACGCCGCCGGACAGGCCGGCGTGCCGTGGACGCTGATGCTCGACGAGTTCGGCGCCGTCATCAAGATGGCCGCCAGCCGCGCCGTAGCGATCCTCCAGCGCGGCCGCAGCCACGGCGGCCAAGTCATCGTCGTAACCCAATCCGTCGCCGATCCCGAGGCACTCTCCGGCCAGCCGGGCCTGTTACCGAGCCTGACCGACAACTTCTCCGGCGTCGTCGCACACCGCCAAACCGCGCCCGAATCCCGTGACTGGCTCGCGAAGCTCATGGGAACCAGAGCCCTCTGGCAATCCACAAACCAGACCACCGGCCACGGCTCGAACCACTCCGGGCGCGGCTCCGCCCGACGCGTTCGCGAATTCAGAATCGGATCCGACACCTTCGCCGAACTCGGTCAAGGCGAGGCGATCATCTACACAACCCTAGGGCCCGATCCCCGCCGCGCGACGATCCTCCCAGTCCAATTCGACGACCAGCAGCCAGAGCGCATCGGAACCGCAGGGCGTCACCCCTGCGAGCTGAGTGTCCACCCCGAGGAGCGCCTGCCCGCGGCCGCTGAGTCGGCGCCCGAGGGAGAGGCACCAATGGGGCCCGATCCCCACAGCGCACGCTTCTGACCTGATCAGACCTGAGATTGGCGAGGAGCGCGACTGTGGGCCTGGGCTGATCAAGACCTCCTTTGTGGCTTCCACAGGTGCACGTGGCTGGGGCCCACTCGCGTGACCGCGTGGCGGCGCTCGCTCGCCGACGACTCACGTGGCGCCGGGGACACGAGCGCCGCCCTCGAGGAGTGGGCGGCCTCGGGTGGATCGCTTACACCATCAGAGGGCAGCGATGATGGCGATCGCCATCACGCTCTTGAGCGTCAACTCGCGCAACCAGTCGCTCCTCGTCCAGCGCCAGGGCCAAGCGGATGCTCCTAGGGCCGGACCAACGATCCCGACGAAGACGAGGGGTCCCAGCGTGGCCGCACCGAATCGCCGCGGCCCCCGCTGGCCGGCCAGTAGCGCCGCGAGCGCCCCCAGAGGGGCGAGAGACGATTGCACGGCGTACCCGACCGCCGCCCGCTCCGCGGCGTTTCGGACACGATGGCCGCTGAGGGCTTCAAAGGCGCGAACCGGCGTGTTGCTCCCCTCCCTGCCGGTGACGCGCATGTCGAGCATCTGCGCCGTAGCGAGTGCGAGCGCACCGCTAGTGGAGGCACGAGCAAGATTCCTCATCGTGCGCGCACCCGTGACCATTTTCTGCACTGCTGCCTCCGACCGGTCAGTCCCCGCGGACGGTCGGGAGCGACCAAGCCGTCCTGCAGTGTTGCCGGGACGCGCCCGGAATTGATGTGCGTGATGACCTGCCTGAGTGCTCGCTGGTCAGGCATCAGGCTTGGAGGGTCACGGGGGCGGCGCTCGATAGAGGCTCGCCCGCGGATGCATCGAGCCCGGCCGAGGCATAGGCGTCGCGGGCGTCGAGCGTCTCGGTCTTCAGCAGTGCGCGGGTGAGGCTCTCGAGCTGGTCGCGATGGTCTCTGAGCAGCTTCGTGACGTCGTCGTGGGCCTCATCCACGATGCGGCGGACCTCCTGGTCGATCAGCCATTGCGTCTTGGGCGAGGTCTCGCTGGCGCCAGGGAACAGGGGGCCTTGTCTGTCCCTAGGCAGCAGGGTGATCGGGCCGTGCTTGTCGCTCATCCCCCACCTTCCAACCATCTGCCGGGCGATCTGGGTGAGCTGCTCGAGGTCGGACTCCGCGCCGGTGGTGATCTTGTCGTAGACGACCTCCTCCGCCGCGCGACCGCCGAGCGAGACCTTGATCTTTGCGTCGAGCTCGTCGTAGGAGTAGGACACGCGGTCTGAGTCCGGCGTCGAGAGCGTCACGCCGAGCGCTTGGCCGCGGGGGATGATCGAAACCTTGCGGACGGGGTCCGCGCCCGCGGTCAGCATCCCCACCAGCGCGTGTCCCGACTCGTGGTACGCGGTCCGCTCGCGATCCGCCTCATCCAGGATGATGCCGCGCGGCGCGCCGAGCAGGATCTTCTCGAGCGAGTCGGTGAAATCCGCCATCGTCACCTTGTCGTGATCGAGCCGCGCCGCGGTCAGCGCGGCCTCGTTGCAGAGGTTCGCCAGGTCGGCGCCGACCATCCCCGGGGTCGTCGCCGCCAGCGCCTCGAGATCGACGTCGTCGGCCAGCGGGATCGAGCGCGTGTGCACCTGCAGGATCTTCACGCGACCGGCCTTGTCGGGCGGCTGCACCGCCACGCGCCGATCGAACCGGCCCGGACGCAGCAGCGCCGGGTCGAGGATCTCCGGCCGGTTGGTCGCGCCCAGCACCACGACCGCCTCGGTTGGGTCAAAGCCGTCCATCTCGGTCAGGATCTGGTCGAGCGTCTGCTCGCGCTCGTCGTTGGCGCCGGTGATCCCCGCCGACCCCTGGCGCGAGCGGCCGATCGCATCGAGCTCGTCGATGAAGATGATCGACGGTGCCGCCTCCTTCGCCTTCGCAAACAGATCCCGGACCCGGGCCGCGCCGACGCCGACGATCGCCTCGATGAACTCCGAGGCCGCGATTGAGAAGAACGCCGCCTGCGCCTCGCCCGCGACGGCGCGCGCGAGCAGCGTCTTGCCGGTGCCCGGTGGCCCGTACAGCAACACCCCGTGGGGCATCCGCCCCCCGAGTCGCTGGTAGCGCCCGGGCGTCTTGAGGAAGTCGACGATCTCGGTCAGCTCCGCCGTCGCCTCATCGATCCCCGCGACGTCGTCGAAGGTGACTCGGATCTTTTCGGGATCGACGCGTCGCGCCTGCGAGCGGCCGAAGTTGCCGAGCGCTCCCATCCCTCCGCCGGCACTGGCCCGCCGCGCCAGCAGCACGAACAGCCCCACCAGCAGCAGCGTGGGGCCGAATCCGAGCAGGATCTCCGCGAGCAGCGACGTTCCCGGATTCGGGTTGGTCGCGTTCACCTGAACGTGATTGGCCTGCAGCAGCGCCGTCAGCTGCTGGTTGTTCCAGAACGCGGGGACCTGCGTCGAGAACAGGGTCGTCGGGGTCGCCTTGGTGTCATTCGCCGGGTAACGGACGTTGGTCGCGAACGTGCCGTCGATCGTGTCCGCCTTCGAGGAGATCGACTTGACCTCGCCCGCCTGGACCTGCGAGAGGAAGTACGGACTGAAGGGCACCTTCACCCGCGGCTGCGCGGGGGGCTGGAAGACGAGCACCGAGAGCCAGTTGAACGCCAGCAGCACCAACACGAAGATCCAGAAGCCGCGCAGACGGTGGGGCGGACGCGGCTTGTGCTCCTCGGGCATCCCGCGCCCGTCGGGCGCCGGGGCCACACGCCAGCCCCGCTTGTCGCGCGGCATTGACACCGGCGGAGGGCGATCATCGGCGTAGAGCGCGACGGCGTCGCCGGCAGCGCGCGGTGGCAGATCAGCCCGATGGGGCTCATCCTCGCCGCCGCGGGAATCGGGGACGGGTTGCATCACAGTCTCTGCTTGGGCCGACGCGGAGGCGCCGGTGCGGATCCAGCGCCCGTTACGAGGCGCCCGTGGCGGGAGACGAGGGCGCCGACCTGCTCGACGCATGCTGCGTACTCGGCGGCAGCTCGCTCTTCGCGATCGAGCGCGGCAAAGTAGAGGGCAAAGGCGTGGCGGGCCCTGTGCCCTCGGGTCGTGTCAGACCGGCTGTACGCGTCTCGCACGGCAATGGACTCCTCACGCCAGTCGATATAGGCGGCAACGAGGCGATCGACGGCCTGTTCGTACCGGGCTTGGGAGCAACGGTGCCGGTGGAGCCGCCGCGCCGCCGTGTCGGCGAGATTGTGCAACATCAGATGCTCGCTCGCGTCGAACGCGAAGCGCCACTTTCCACCCGGCGCGGTTCCGCCGACGCGGGTGGAACTCCCGTGCGGGACAGCTGTCCGGGCGAGCGAGCCTGGCGGCTCAGTCGGCGCGCCTCAGCCGCGACCACGCTCAGATACCGCTGAGCGCCCAACCGCTCGTCAGACGACCGGTCCGTTCGGAGGGTCCTTGGCCCGTAGCGTCCGGGAGGTTGGCTCTGGCCCTTCCACCTTATTCGTTGGTTCTGGGGTCATGATGTTCTCTAATCCGAGCCGCAGCGCGAGACGAACAGCGATCTGGCTCAAGCTGGTCCGGTCCGCGTGGCGAAGCGCAGCTCAACCCGACGATGCTCGAATACCCCCGCTTCGTCGCCCCAGCGCATTCGGAACCGGCACTGCCAGTGCCTCGAGCAGTGCCGCCAGCTTATGGTCGAGCTCGATGCCCACCTGGGTGATTTCGGTGATGCCGAAGCTCCCAAATTGCGCGCTGGGTTGATCGACCGTAAACCATGCCCTGCCGTCGTGGTCCTCCCAGATCACAGTGTGCAACGGCGCGTAAATCATCACGCGGGGGTCGTAGCGAAACATCCGCTCGGCGATCACGTGATTGCCCATCAGGTAAGCGGTGCACCGTGACGTGTTCCCGGCGAGTTCCATCACGGGGCCGACCTCGTTGCGGAAGTAGATGAGAAAGCCGAACGGGGCCGCGTCGTCGATCAGTTGTTCCATCTCGGACCATGAGGCTCTACGAGTGACGAGCTCTCGCACGGCCTCGAGCGGCAGGTCCGGTACTGCCGCCTCATAGCGTCGTTTGAACTCGAGCACGTCCGGCACGGGGACCGTGAGCCGCGGAACGGTGTAAACCAGCTGCTTCACCTCGCGACACGTCACGGCATGCTCCGCTGCAAGCCGCCGCCGCTGTGTGAATCCGGGACCGGCCGCTCTACCTGCGAGAGAAGCGGCTGATCAACCTGTGGGAGGGATGGGTGGAGGTAGGCAAAGACGGCTGCTGCGCTGGCTCCACCGAGAAGGCTGGCGAGGAGGTAGATCCACGAGTGGCTCCACGTCAGCGCTCCGGTGACGCTGCCGCCCAGCGCCGCCGCGAGGTTGAACACCCCGCCGGTCGTCTTGCCGACGGCAAAGATTCCAGTGGCGACCGTGAACCCAATCGCTAGACCGTAGAAGGAGTTGCCCTCCGTGGCCTCGGCGGAGGTGACGTTCAGCACGACGTATGCGAGCGCGAGCGTGAAGATGAGCTCGCCGACGAGGATCTTCCAGTCGGACGCCAAGCGAGCTGGCGCGGCAAGTCCCACGAGGGCTCGCACGAGCACCGCGGCGAGGGCTCCCGCCGCAAGCTGCGTGAGGACGTAACTCGCCGTCTGACGTGGGCGGAGCTTGCCGGTGAGCAGCGCGGCGAAGCTCACGGCGGGGTTGTAGTGCGCGCCGGAGATATGCCCGCCCGCGAAGACCATCACCATCAGGGCTGACCCGATCGCGACCGGGGCGAGATCGCCTGCTCCCTTGTTCGATGTCGATAGGCCGATGGTGAGAACGAGGATGAAGGTGCCGATGAATTCGACAGTGAGCTGGCGGCCGAGCGTGGAAGCCGCGATCAGCCGGAACAGCCGATGTGCTGGGCCTGTTGAGTTGTTCCTGCGTGAGATTCGATCAACGAGCATGATGTCGACCCTCTTTGGGCGGTCGGTCAGGCGGGGCGAACGACCGCCCCGCCTGACCGGGGAACCCTGTTGGAGAGGACTGGTCGTGGTTGCGCCGGCCGAGAGGGCCGGAGCGGATTACGCCGCCGCCAGGGATCCTTAGATGGTCATCGCGAGGTTGCGGATTGCGGTGAGCACGATGTCCGGCTGGGAGAGCATCGGCACGTGGCTGCTGTCGACCGCGTAGGTCGTGGCGCCCATCCGCTTGGCCGAGGCGCGCTCGAGATCCGGGTGAACGGCGTGGTCGTTATTGGCCACGACGTAGGCGCTCGGCTTCGTCTTCCACGCGGCACCCTTGGGCTTCTCGTTGAACAGTTCCACCGCGGGAGGCGCCGCGGTCGCCCACACGACCTGCTGCTCCTCCTCAGACAGGTCTCCGCAGAAGTACCCGATGCCGGAGGGGAGCATCCAGATCCGGCCGTCCGCGACCTCGATCTGCCCAAACGCCGCGGTGGTCGGGTACTTGGCCTGCTGTTCCGCTGCGGTCTCGTCCTCATCGGGCGCGAGCGCTGAGATGTAGACGAGCCCGGCGACGCGGTCGTCGATTCCAGCGCCGGTGATCACAGCACCGCCGTAGGAGTGGCCGACAAGGATCGAAGGGCTCGACACCCGGCCGAGCGTGCGGAACACGCTGTCGATGTCGCTCTGGGCTGTGTCGAGGTTGTACTGGGCGGCGATCACCTCGTACCCGTCGGCCCGAAGCGGCGGCATCAGCTTGCTGAAACACGAACCGTCCGCCCAGATCCCGTGACAAAACACGATGCTGGGTTTACCTGACATGAGAGCCCTCCTGTGTGGTTGATGACGACAGGTGGAACGCTACGAACGACGATGGGGCACTCGCATCTGTCGTTGACCAGTCAGGGCGGCCTGTCTCTCGGAGGGCCGTCTCCGAGCATGTCCTAGCGAATCAGGGCTCAGCTGCTTGCCGCGGTCCGGATCACATCGAGCACGGCGTGGGGCCGGGACAGCATCGGAACGTGGCTGCTGGCGACCTCATAGATCGTGGCGCGCATACGTCGAGCCACGAAACGGTGCAGCTCGGGATCGAGGGTACGATCGTGCTTGGCGACTAGGTACGAGCTGGGCTTCGACCTCCAGGCGACGCCTTCGACCTTCTGCTTGAAGAGGTCCGCCGCCGGCGGAGCGTGGGTCGCCCAGAGGAATCTCTTTTCATGCTCGGAAAGGTCTCCCGCGAAGCAGTCAATGCCAGACGGGAGCATCCAGACGCGCCCGTCCGCGACCTCGATGTGCGAGAAAACGTCCGTGACGGGAAACTGGTCCTGCTGGCTCTGCGACGTCTCGTCCTCGTCCGGGGCGAGCGCGGCGATGTAGACCAGGCCGGCGACTCGGTCATCCGTCCCGGCGGCGGTGATGACACTACCGCCGTAGGAGTGGCCGACGAGAATGGTCGGAGCGCTCACCCGTCCGAGCGTGCTGATCACCGCGGCAACATCGGCGGCGTGAGTGTCGAGGCCGTACTGGGCGGCCATGACTTCGTAACCCTCGGCCTGAAGCGGGGGGATCACCTTGTTGAAACACGAGCCGTCGGCCCAAATCCCGTGGGCGAACACGATGCTCGGCTTCGGCTGCGGAGACAAGTGCGCTCCTCTCACTTGCGACGACGCTCACGCCGAGGCTACGAGCGAGCGTCTCCTCGTCGCATCTGTCAACGACCGGTCTCCCGCGAAGGGCCTAGGACACCATCGCCGCCTTCAGCGAATCGCGGAGCAACGCCCGGTTGTTGACGCCGAGCTTGGAGAACACCTTCGCGAGGTGGTAGCCGACGGTACGGTGGCTGATGAAAAGCTGCTGCCCGATCTCACGGTTCGAGAGTCCCTCGGCGGCGAGCCGCGCGATTTGGGACTCGCGTACGGTCAAGTCGGTGCACGTGCCGGCGACGCTAGAACGCTTTTGGACCGTCTCGCCGGTAGCTGCGAGTTCGCGGGTGGCCCGGTCGGTGAACGCAACGGCGCCTAAACCATCGAACATTTCGCGGGCGGCCCGCAGCTCCCGGCGCGCGTCGATTCGACGACCCCCCCGCCGCAGCCATTCCCCGTACGTGAGGTGTGAACGGGCCAGCTCGATTGGCCGGCGGGTGCGCTGCAGATGGTCGATCGAGCGGCGATAGAGATCCTCGGCGATCTCGCCCTCGGCCAACAGCGCTCGGCACCGCGTCTCCACGCCTAGCATCCAGTCTGTGCGCACCGCGGCCGCCATTTCACGCAGATCCTCGACCGCTCGAGCCGCACTTTCGGAGCGCCCCGATCGGGCGGCCGACTCGATGAGTTCAGTCACGATCCACGTTGAGTAGAGCACCGGATCCTCATAAGCCGACGCGGCGGCGGTCCACGCGTCCTCGTATCGACCCAAGGCGTTGCAGAGAATCGCCTTCTCCAACTGAATCCACTTGACGGCTCCGCCCTCTCCGCGATCCGTCGCCGCCTGCAGACTGGCATCGATCAGCGCATGCGCCTCAGCGGGCGGCCCGTTGGCGGCGACTGCGACGGCGGCGTACGGGGGAAGTGGGGTTCCGGTCGCCTCGCTGATCACCTCGATCTCTTCGACGAGTGACACGGCGGCCGCAAACTCACCAGCGAGGATGTGCGTGATCGCGCGGTTAGTCAGAACAATCGGCAGGACTTCCAAAGCGCCGGTTTCCCGGGCAAGCCGAACCTGACGCTGTGTAAGCTCGTCGTACGCCGCCTCGTCCCACAGCGTGACGGCCAGCTGGGCGCCCAGAACGAGCCATCCCAGATCCGTCGCGGCGGAGAACTCATCGTGTCGCAACGCCGCCACGGTCTGCTGCGCCAACGGCGCGCCAGCGGAATAACCGTCGACGATCAGGCTCGCAAAAGCTCTCAAGAGAAGATCGGGAACGCGCGGCGTGTCAGGCCAAACAACCCCACGAGCGGCCACGGCAACGTCCCACAGGTGCGTGTCCTCGGCGAAACGCCCAGCGAAGAGAACCGCTCGCATCGCATCCAGGTAGGCATCGCGCGCCCCGATCGAATCAAGCGGCTCCAAGTTCTTTGCCGCCTTGAGCAACAGGGCAGGTGCATCGCGGCCGCGACCAAGGGCAAACGCGATACGAGCCCGCAGCACCCCGAGTTGCACCGAGCCGAGCGCGTCGAGAGGACCTTTCTCGGCGATCGACACCAGATCTCGAGCGGGACGCGGTTCGCCCGCGGCGAGTTTGGCCTCTGCGGCTGCGAGTGCCCGCGATCCCCGCCGATCGCGGTCCGAGGTCAGAGTCATAGCGCGCTCCAAAAAGCTGGCGGCGGCGGCATACCCGCCCCGCCTGAAGGCGCGGTCGGCTGAGCGCTCCAGCTCCACCGCAACCTCCTCGTCAGGACCCGGGGCGGCCAGCGCCCGATGCAGAGCTCGCCGGTCGGGATCGACCTCCGGGTCTACCGCTTCCGACAAAGCGCGGTGGACAGAGCGACGCGCATCCACCGAGGCGAACCGGTAGCTCGCCGAACGTACGAGAGGATGACGGAACACAACACTTGAGCCGACACGTAGCAGCCCCGCTTCCTGGAGCGCCCCAGCGGCATCACGCGAGAGGCCGAGCAGATCCACCGCACGCCAAAATACGAGCGGGTCGCCCGACGGCTCTGCCGCGGCGATCAACAAGACCATCTCCGCTTCTGCGTTCAGAGCCTCGACACGCCGCTGGAAGCTGTCCTCCAGCTGGACCCACAGGCCTCGAGGGTCGCGCCGATCAAACATCCCTTCCGGGTCCGGCGAGGCTAACCCGGACGACAGCTCCAGAACGGCTAGCGGATTCCCCTCGGTTTCGGCGATGAATCGCTCAACGATTGCGTCGTCGACGTCAACTCGCAGCACAGATCCGAGGAGCCTGCGCGCGTCCTCGGGCGCAAGACCAACAAGCGGCAGCTCGAGCAGACCCTCCAGCTCAGCCAACATTTCGCGTGCGGCGAACACCAGCCCGACGCCCTCAGCCTGCAACCGCCGAGCCACGAACGAGAGCGTCTGTGCCGATGGTTGATCGAGCCAATTTGCATCGTCGACCGCTACCAGAAGCGAGTGTTGCTCAGCGAGATCTGCCAACCCGTTGAGCATCGCGAGGCCGACTAGGAACACATTGGGCGGAGGCCCCGCCTCGACGCCAAACGCAGCGCGCAACGCGAAGCCCTGAGGCTCTGGAAGCCGACCCAGCCCCTCTTCCGTGAACAGGGACCACAGCGGGTAGAGCGCGCCGTACGCGAGCTCTGCTTCGGACTGGACCCCCGACAACCGGACAACTGCCATTCCCTCAGCCCTGGCGACGAGCTCATCCAGCAGAGCTGTCTTCCCGATCCCCGGCTCACCACGCAGCACGAGCGCCCGACTGTGTCCCGACCGAACGTCGAGCAGCAACTGATCGATGACCGCCTGTTCGCGGTGTCGGCCCACCAAAACCGTCCCGGCCTCGCTCGTCATCAACTGAGCAGGACCGCGGGACAGCATCTCTACTGCCTAGAAGTCTGCGGCATAGTTCTTCTGCCAGATCGGCTCATGATGCGGCCTACGTCCCGAGTCCGCAGTCGGATCGACGTCGAGTGCGCTCACTGGTCACAGCCGCGCGTCTCTAGGCACTGCGGCCTCGTATCGCGACCGAAACTCCCGCACGCGGTATCGGAAGCGTGAGGCGTGCCACCTCGTACCGGATTTGTGCCGCAGTGTTCACCACCATTTGCGCTCCAATGCTGCTCGGGTCCCTCCTGAACGATCGACTGCATCGAGCTCCGCCATGTCATCGGCCGAGAGCTCGAAGTCGAAGACCTGCGCGTTCTCTGCGATGCGGTCGCGATGGGTCGACTTGGTGATGACGGGGATGCCGCGCTGGACGCACCAGCGAAGCAGGACCTGGGCGGGGCTTCGCCCAAGGCGGTCCGCGATCCCCGCGACCACCGGGTCGCCCAGCAGTGCGCCGGTGCCGAGCGGGCTGTAGGCCTCCAGCGCGACGCCCCGTGCGGCACATGCGTCAAGGAGCGCCTTGCGATAGGCCGACGGGTTGAACTGCACCTGGTCGACCACCGGTGCGACGGTCGCATCGGCGGTGAGCTGATCGAGCTCGTCGGCGTCGAAGTTGGAGACGCCGATCGCGCGGCTGTAGCTACGTGCGCGGGCGGCTTCCATCCCGGGCCAGGCCCAGGTTGCCCCGCCTCCCGGCCAGTGCACGAGGTACAGGTCCACGTAGTCGACTTCGAGCTGCTCGATGCTGTAGGCGGCCTCTCTTAAGGGGTCGCGCCGCCCGGGGTGGAACTTCGTCGTGATGAATAGCTCGTCCCGTGCGATGCCGCTCTCGCGTAGCGCCCGTCCGACGCTCGACTCGTTTCCGTATGCCTGCGCGGTGTCGATGTGGCGGTACCCGAGCTCTAGTGCCGATTCGACGGCGTGGACGCACACTGGTCCGTCCGGGACCTGCCACACCCCGAGCCCAAGCAACGGCATCACTGTCCCGTCGGCCAGGATCAGGCCGCGCCCATCAGGTGTCAAGACCGCCGATCGGCCTGGACGCTGCATCGCCTAGTCGTCGACGGAGAGGGCGGCGCGGGCCTCGGCGGCGATGTCGGCCTGCGTGTTGGCGTGTCCCGCGATGCCCCACCCGCCCTCCGGCGACTCGGTGAGCAGCACCCACTTCCGTTGCGCGATGGTCGGGTCGCCGGCGGCGACGGCGATGATCTCGGTCAGCTCCTTGCCGACCCCGAGCTGCTTGTCGCGGTCAAGGACGCCTGCCGGCGTGAGCACCTGGACGCGTACGTAGTCGCTGCGCCCCGCCACGGTCGAGATCGCCTCACCCGGGAGGTCGTGGATGAACGCGGCCGTGTTGTCGGCGAACAGCGGGATCTCGGGGACGGCCTCCCTGCGCATCACGGCGCTGGCTAGGTCGTTCGCCAGCTGGTTCTTGTCGCTGAAGGTCCCGACGGTGCTGTAGACGTCGATCATCGGCATGCGTTGGATTGTTCAGTCGCGATCCTCGGCCCGCATCGCATGGTCATGCGATGTCTTCAGAGGCCAAGCCGTCGGGCCCCGGGCGGAGAGATCGCATGGTCATGCGATGCCGCGCGAACGCCTCTCGAGGAGAGTTCACGTTTCAGCCGCCGATGCAGCGAATGCCCTCGAGCCTGTGGGTTCTCACGAACGTCGTCGCCAACGGCGCATCCGGCGATGGGCGCATCGTCGGCGCGGCGTCGCTATGCACCCAAACAGCCCCCCGCGACCTCCATAGACTCGCTGATCTGGGCCAGGCGACCTCTCCCACTCCCGTTGTTCGCGGTCGGGACACTGAACTCGCGTCGATCGGTGTTCAGCTCGACCGCGTGCGCTCGGGCGTTGGAGCGGTGGTGCTCGTCGAGGGAGAGCCGGGCATGGGCAAGACGCGCCTGTTGGCGGAGGCGGCCCGGGTCGCGCGACGGCTCGAGTTCCGAGTCGGCGCCGGCGCGGCCGAGCCCGACGCGGGGGTCGTCGAGCTGGCTCCGCTGATGACCGCGCTCTTCGACGGTACGGACCCGCTGCTCGAGCGATCCGGGTTGCCGGAGCTTCACTCGCTGCCCGAGCAGCGGTACTGGTTGCTGCAGGACCTGCAGGCGATGCTCGAGCGGGCCGCACTCGACGGCCCCCTGCTGATCTCGCTCGATGACCTCCAGTGGGCCGACGGCGGGACCGCGGCGGCGTTGCGCGCGCTGCCCGTCCGCCTCGCCGGCATGCCCATCGGCTGGATCCTCGCCTTCCGCCCCGGCCAGGGCTCGGCGCAGCTGCTAACCGCGATCGAGCATCTCGACCACAGCGGCGCCGAGCGGATCGTCCTCGGCCCACTCGACGACGCCGCCGTCGCTCAGGTGGCCGAGGACGTAATGGACGCGGCGCCCGACGATGCGCTCCTCGACCTCGTCAAGGGCGCGCACGGCAGCCCGTTCGTGCTCATGGAGCTACTGTCCGGCCTGCGAGACGAGGACCTGATCCGCGTCGTCGCCGGCCGGGCCGAGCTGGTCGAGGCGCGCCTGCCCCGCCGCGTCGCGTTCACGATGCGCGAGCGGCTACGCAGTGTCTCCGCGCCCGCCCGCGAGGCCGCCACGGTCGCCGCCTCGCTCGGCCGCCGGTTCTCGTTTGCCGACTTGGCCAACATGCTCGACCGGCTCCCGGCGAGACTGCTCGGGCCCGTGGAGGAGCTGATCGACTCCGGGATACTCGTCGAGAGCGGCGAACGCCTCGCCTTCCGCCACGACGTTACCCGCGAGGCCGTTCGTGAGAGCGTCCCCGCGTCGGCCCGGCGCGCGCTCGACCGCCAGGCCGCCGACGTGCTGCTGGCGGCCGGCGCCGGGCCCGTCGAGGTCGCGGCGCAGATCGCCGGGAGCGCCGAGTCCGGCGACGAGCAGGCGATCTCAATTCTCTTGCGCGCAGGCGAGGCGCTCGCGAACACGGACCCCGGGGCCGGCGCCGATCTCAGCCGGCGCGCGCTGGAGCTCGCGCCGCGCGACCACAGCCTGCGCGGGCCGCTCCTGGCTCAGACCGCCGTCCTGCTCCATTCCGCGGGGCGCGACGATGAGGCACGTACCTTCGCCGACACGCATCTGCGCGACGCGCTGCCAGCAGAGCAGGAGGCCGAGGTACTCCTCGGGATCGCGGGCATGTTCCGCGCACCACCTGACGCGCGGGTCGCTGCGGGCCGACAGGCGCTCGCGCTCCCCGACCTGCCCGCGCACCTGCGCGCCCACCACCTCGCTGCGCTCTTTCACAACTTGCTGGTCGGCGGCCGCACCGAGGAGGCCAAGGCGATCCAGGCCGAGACGGCCGAGGCCGTGCAGGCGAGCGGAGATCCCAACTCGGCATTCGCGTACGCGCTCGCCGAGAACGTTGCCGCCTATGTCGACGGGCGCTACGACGAAGCGCTCAAGCTGACCGAGCAGGCGGCGAGCGCCGGCATCGGCACGACCGACTGGGCCCGCGACCGCCTCGCCCGGGAATGGCGCTGCGAGACGCACACGGTGGTGGACATGGTGGATGACTCCCTGCGCCTGGCCGCCGACGGCATCGCGGCGGCCCAGCGCGACCGAAACGGTTGGGCCATTCGCATCTTCGAGATCTGGCGCGGCCGGCAGCTGCACCAGCTCGGTCGGCTGGCCGACGCCGGAGCGGTCCTCGAAGGGCAGTTCAGCCCGGAGGCCGACGATCGCTTCATCGGTGCCCTTGACGCCGTGGGCATCGTGGCCCTGGGGCGAGTCGCGCTGCATCAAGGCAACGGACGCCTGCAGCAACGAACGGCCCGACTCGCCCAGGACCTTCTCGAGGACAGCACCCCAAACTTCCGCCGCCAGGCGGCATGGCTCCTTGCCCTTCAGGCGATGGCCACCGGTGATGCCGGAGCTGCGCACGCTTGGCTGTGCGCCCTCGGCGAGGACCAGCGCACCGCGATCCTGCCGCTCTTCCCGATCGACGTGACCGACGAGCCTCAGCTCGTCCGCATCGCGCTCGCCGCCGGTGACGACGAAATGGCAGAGGTCGCCGCGGCCCAGGCGGATCGGCGCGCACAGCGCAACCCGCGGGTCGCGACGATCGTCGCGACCGCGGCCCACGCCCGCGGACTGCTGACGTCGAGCACCAGCGACCTCGAGCGCGCCGTCAAGCTCTTCGCGACCGGACCGCGACCGCTCGCGCGCGCCTCCGCACTCGAGGACCTCGGCGCCGCACGCGCCCGCGCCGGAGCTGTCGACGCCGCGATCAAGGAGCTCGACGACTCGCTAGTCCTGTACGTAGAGTCCGGCGCCACCTGGGACGCGAGTCGCGTCCGAGGCCGCCTGCGGAAACACGGCGTCCGCCGACGCCTCGTCGCGCGGGAGCACGCGGAGACCGGATGGGATGCGATGACCGACTCCGAGCTCGCCGTCGCTCGCCTCGTAGCCCAAGGTCTCACCAACCGCGAAGTCGCCGAGCAGCTGTTCGTCTCACCGCACACCGTCTCGAGCCACCTGCGAAGCGTCTTCGCCAAGCTCGATATCAACTCGCGCCTCGCGCTCGCCCAGATCGCAGCCGAGCACGACACGACGGGTACGCTCTGACAGATCACACGACCTAGATGACCCTGAGCTACGCGGTGAAGTACGGGGTCGGCAACGGCGGCCATGCCGGCTGCGTCCGGGTGGCAGGGCGCACCGTTCCGAAATGAATGGTGAAAGCGCCGAAACGTGGCGTGCCGATACGGACAGTGGATCCGCACCATCACCGCGACGGAACCTCGCTGGGTGCCTGCTCGTACGTTGCAGAAGAGCTGCCGTGAGCGACTCGCTGCCCCGGACAAGCGCAGACCTGCTTTCGCCGCGGAAAGCGCGCACGGCGCCCGGGTCGGAGCACCGACCAAGCTCGACGCGTCCGTCGGTGGCCGGGCGCCCGGGACATCGACCCGTGGGAATCGTTGCGCTCCTCCGCGGTCATCGGTTCACCTGCGCGATTAACCGCGAGGCCGCAAGGGGTGTCCAGACGATCGGCGTCAGCGACCCGACTATGGTCCGGGATCAAGCCGTCGGGAACGCCGCGAGCGGGCGCCGTCTGCCTTGGCCGTCATCGCCGTTCCCTACACCGGGGGAGTCCCGGGGCGTGGACGGTCATTCGGTACTCCTCGCGTCAGTTTCGACAGCAGTAATCTCTCGCTCGGCCTGAGCGACAGCCTCATTCAGCCAACGTGGGAGCTTCCGAGGCGGCAGCAGCAACGCTCTCCTGATCGCCTCTCGCGCGGTCGAGGCCTCGCTCCACCCGCCGGAGCCCTGTCGGCGCGCGAGCCAGAACCATGTCCAGCTGGTACCTCGTCTGAGACCGTGCATTTCCTGGCGGAGTACCTCGATCTCGCCGCGCGGCGTGACGACCGTCACTGGCTCGGACCGGTTACGAACTGCGCTACCCGCTGGCATGGCCGCAAGAGCGTAGTCCTTGCGGACGTCCTACCAGCAGCCGGGCGCTCCGCCAGATACCCGTGACGCCGGATTGCGTCCGGGCTGAGCTTTTAGCGTTGCGCTGGGCGAGGCTGGAAAGCGCGCTCGAGTGCCTGCGGCAGATCCCGCCTGGCGGCCGTGGCACCGCCCTTGACCGCGGCCGCCGCCGAGCGGGTTCACAGGCGCGTGGCCGACGTGCAACGCGAGCGCGGCGGCGACGATCACGCCTGCACCCACCAGCGGGCGCATCAGCCGAAACAGTCGCCATCCGAGATACAGCCGGAGAACCGTGCCCACCGGCTCGTCACCCGACGCGTGCCGGTCGCCAGATGCGCTGCAGTTCGCCCGCCAGTAATCCAGAGACCTCGGAAAGCGCGTGGAAGGCCGCCGCGAGGCCTGCAAGCGAGGACCCGGAAAGGGCTGCCGCCAGCCCGGCGACAGCTTCGTCGAAGCGTCGCCAGAGCTCCTCAGACCCCGGGCGTGTCATGCCGGGAGTGAGCTCGGGCGCCAGCCGGAACTCTCCCTCGATCGTCCGCGGACGCCAGCCAAGACCGCCTTGGGCGGCGAGTTCGAAAGCGGCCGCCTGCTCCGCCGCCGCGTTCGAGAGCGCTCTGAGACGCGACGGGAAGCCGGCGTCCGGCGGCGCCAAGGCGTGGGCGTCGAGTGCCGATTCCCAATCCTGACCGGCTGAGGTCATTCGCGCGACGATCGAGGCGACCTCAACCTGCATTGGCACCGCGCTCGGGGTTGGTGATCAGCGACGAGAGCAGATCGCGCGCCTGTTCGCCGGCCGCGGGGCGCAGGCCAGATCTCGGTGAAGGCTGCTGATGGCTTGCCTGTTCACCGAGCATGCGATCGACCTCGGACTGGCGAATTCGCCAGAACCGAGCGCCGGCGCGGTGTGCCCGGAGCTTTCCGTCCTTGATCCATTCGCGGACCGTCGGTTCGGTCACGCTCAGAAGCTGCGCGACCTCTGCGACGCTCAGCAATCGGTCTTGTTCGTCTGCCATTATCCGCAAATTGGTATAGTTTAACCCACTCCAACCACTGCTATCCTACACAACTGGGCAATGTCGTCGCTTACGACTAAGCAGCAACGGGATGATCTTGCAGCGCGACGCCGACGTAAACAGGCGCAAGAGACCGCAGCGCCCAACGGCGACGCCGTAGCGGCCCTGCAGTCATCGCAGGCGGCGCGGGGTCTGATTCGCGACGTGATCACGGGAATCCCCGACCAGACCCCGGCAGGCGCGGGGCTCGAGGAGGGGGTCTCACACACGCGCGCGCGTGAAACGGACCGTCCTGATTCCCCTCCGCGCGTGCCGACTTCGCGAGCGGTGACCTCGGACGGCGAGCGGGTCGACGAGCTGGTCCGGCGAGTCAAGGAGGGCGCCTCCGCCGCGTCGGCCGAGGCGATCGCGAGTGGCGCCCACAGCCGACCCAAGGGCACCGCGGACCTCGCGGCCGACGCCGCTGTGAAGGGACGCTATCGCCAGCTGCCCAACACGGGTTCCCCGCGCTCGTCGCTCGCGAAGCGAGCTCGGATTCGTTGGTGGGGAGCAGCCGCCGTCGCGCTCGCCGCCGGACTCGCGGTGATCGCGCTGGCGGTCGACAGCTCAGTTAGCCGCCTGGAAGGTCGGACTGCGGCTTTGACAGCCGCGCGATCGGGGCAAGCCGAGGCCGGAACCAGGATCTTTGGCGGAGCCCTCCGCACGACGATCATGGGAATCGGCCATGTGATCAGCGCCCAGGCGGTGCTCGCAAATGCGCGAGCTCGGCCGGGGCACCGGCAGCAGGTGGGGCACCGGCAGCGCACGCAATCGCAGATACGGTCCGGCGCCATACGCAAGCACCCTTCGGCGACTGGGCAACGCCGCTCGACTTCGCAGGCCTCACGTGGCATCGCTACAACCAGCGACACGCAGAGCTCGGCCCCGCGGTTGGCGACCACCTCGGAGGCACACAGCAACACGCCGCCCGCGACCGGTGTTAGCACTAGCGAGTCCACGACCTCGCACAACTCTTCAACGACGGCGACCAGCCGCCCTGCCGGACCGACGGGATCGAGCCCGCTTGGCGGGATCGGCTCGTGCGTCAAAGGCTGCTAATGCAGGCCCAGAAAGGAACCCTGATGCCAGAGCGTCCACTGCATCGCCGAGTCCTGTCTCATATCCGTAGCCAGTGCGTCGGGTATCTCGCGCTGTTCCTCGTGCTCAGCGGTGGCGGGTTCGCGTTCGCGGCCACCAGGAATAAGACCATCCACGGCTGCGTCGTCAAGAAGACCGGGGAGCTCTTGATCAAGGCGCGTTGCGGTCACGGTCAAAGCCGCCTCGTGTGGAACCAGCAGGGCCCTCAGGGCGCACAGGGGCCACAGGGCGCGCCGGCGGTCAACGCCTGGGCCGGGATCGGTAACGCGGGGAACGTGTTCGCGGGGCAAGGCATCTCGGCAACACATGTCGCAACGGGCACGTACCAGGTGACGGCAACCACGCCGGCGTGCGCGAACAAAGCTAACGCCCCCACCGTCACAGTTTCCGACGCGAACCCGCCCAACGGCCAGAGTGGGGGCGCTTTCCCGGTCGCTTGGGTCGAAGGGAGCGGTAACCAACAATTCACAGTGATCACAGGGATTGTGGCCGGCGACGTATTCACCGCGACGGATCACACCTTCTACGTTCACGACTCCTGCTGATGGACGGGTAGGGGCGTCTTGCGGGGACTTTCTCGAGTGAAGCTCACGCTCGCCGGGATCGCCGCCGTAGGGACTGCGATTGTTGGCGTGGCTTCTGCCAACGCGGGCACGTTTGCCGTCAATATCGACGCCTGGGGCAACGGTGCCGGTTGCAACCTTTTCGCCGTGTGGGGCTCGGTCAACGAGTTCAGCTGGGACGCGCCCTGCAACGGCTATCCGATGAGCGTTGGGGGTCCTAACAATGGCTCTGTCCCGGCGGGCACCAGCGTTGGCTATCAGACGAGCGCCCCCGGGGGGATCGCGATCGTTGGTGCGAATGTCGTCGCTAACACGATTCTCAACCTCAACGACGGCAAGGGTTGGGGCGGTGGCGGCTACTGGGCGGGCGGAGGTCATGAATGGATCGGCGGGTCGACCGGCGAGAACGATGGGCCGTTCTCCAGTAGCTATTGGGGGTTCTCAATGGTCTGTGGCTGGTCGACGTGCTCGAACTACGCGGCGATCACACTCAGCTCGATCCAGCTAATCGCATCCGAGGGCACCGGCCCCAGTCTGGCGGCGTTGGGTTCCAACAACCTCTGGTATCAGGGCGGGAACTGGGTCTGGAATTCACCTGGTAATTCGTGGCCAATCACGCTGTTCGCGAGCGACCCATCCGGCGTGTGCAGCATGTCTGCCTGGGTGAACGGCGTCCAGATGTCCGGTCCGACGTCGTTGCCCAATACCACGCAGTGGCAGCAGTGCCCTGACCCGACGTGGACGCCTGGGTCCGGGGCGAGCGTGGATACGCGCGACTTCGTCGCGGGTGCGGGACCCATGTCTCTGCAGCTCGGCGCGACCAACGCCGCCGGCGTTCAAAGCCTGGTCTCGGAAACGCTATCGGTCGACAACGAGCCTGTCAGCGTCTCGCTGAGCACGCCGAATGACTCGAACCCAAGCGTCTGGGTAAACCACGCCGTCACGGTGGACGCAACTGCATCGGCGGGGCCGAGCGGGATCGGGTCGGTCACGTGCAGCGTCGATGGCGCGGCGGCCAGAGCTTATGCGCCGGCCGGCGTGACGATCGACGGAACTGGAGTCCACACCGCGTCATGCACCGCGACGAACCGGGCCATCGACCCTCAAGGCAGTCCGAACAGCAGTACGACCTCCACGTCGGTCAAGATCGACGAGACGCCCCCGAGCGTCCGGTTCGAGCCGGCGAATCCATCCAACCCGACGCAGTTGATCGCCGACACCGCCGACGGACAGTCGGGCGTTGCGAGCGGCGCGCTCGAGATGCGACCCGCGGCTGGCGGAACGTGGGAGCCGCTGTCAACCCAGGTCTCCGGTGGTCACCTAATCGCCTCGTTCAACGACGCTGGGCTGTCAGGCCCCTATGTGTTCCAGGCGACCTCCTGCGACCAGGTCGGCAATTGCGCCTCGACCGATGAGGACGTGGCGATGCCGGTGCGCACCGCGATCTCGTCAGCGGTCAGTTTCGCGACGATCGCCAACCCGTTGAAGGCCAAGAAGGTCAAGAAGCACATCCGCGTTGGCTGGCACTGGCAGACTGTCCGGCGGCACGGTCGGCGAGTGCGCGTCAAAGTTGGCGGGCAGGAGAAGACGATCACCGTCGTCAGGTACGTCGAGCGCTGCACCCGAAAGCGCGTCAAGACACACAAGCATCGCTCGACGATCCGTAAGACGTGCGAGAAGCCGCACGTCAAGCTGGTAAACAAAAAGCGCGTTGCCTACGGCAAGAGCTCGACCGTCCACGGCCTAGTCACCTACAGCGACGGGGTTCCGGTTGCGGGCGTGCCGGTGGAGATCCTGACCGCGCCGGCCAACGGCACCAACAGCTTCGCGCTCGCCGCGACGCGTACCACTGACGCCAGCGGCCAGTGGACGGCGAGTCTCCCGCCGGGGCCCTCACGGATGGTCGAGGCCGCCTACGGCGGTTCGGCGACGACGCTACCGGCGGCTGGGCAGGCGGCGGTCGTCGTCCCCGCTCGGGTGAAGATCAAGATCACGCCAAGGGTCGTGCCGTGGGGGTCGGTGATCCGTATCACCGGCCAGGTCGTGGGCGGTTACGTGCCTGCCGGCTCGAACCTGCTGCGGCTAAACGTCGGGATCGGGAAGATCGGCCAGATTGTGGGGTTGCCTCACATCCGGCCGGACGGCCGGTTCGTGATCATCTGGAGGTTCGACGCTGGCGAGGGCGTGATTCACCCGTGGTTCTCCGTGGGCACCCTGTCCGAGGCGGCATTCCCGTTCGCGCCTGGAACGTCGAGGCGAATCACTGTGACGCTTGGTAAGCCGACTCCGCACGCCAAGCATCATCGCCGCGCGCGCCACCACAAGGCCACGCATCACAAGCACAAACACAAGAGACGCGGGAAGCGGCGATGATCGCACGCCAACGCGGCGACACGTGTGCGCCAACGCGGTGGCGCCCGTCCTGGCCTGTGGCTGCCCCGAGCCAAGCCGAGATCGAAGAGCGACTCGAGGAACACTCGACGGAGTGGCTCGAGGAACGACGTCCTGCCGATCCAGCGGACGCTCGGCGGAGTCGCTCGCGCGCGCCGATCGCTGTGGCCACGGTGATCGCGGTAGTTCTGATCGCCGCCCAACAGCACGCTGGCCGAGCTCCGGCGAAACCTTCTCTGCCCTCGACTCCGGCGCAGTGGGTCGCGCAATGGACCGCCGCCTCGGCCGAAAACTCTGCGCGGGCCTGCAGCCGCCTGTTCGCGCCACCGCTCGCGGAGGCACCCAAGTCCGCGGCCGCCCGGACCTGCACCTCGTATCACGGGTCGGTCAAGAACACCTCCTTCCAGATCCGCCACGTGCTCGAGGACGGCGGCACCGCAACCGTCGAGGCCCAGAAAATCGAGGGCGGGCGCAGCAGTGGCTACCTCACGTTCGTACTGAGCCACGTCGACGGTGCCTGGCAGGCGATCGACGTCGTTCCGGGCCTCGCGGCGCGCTCTCGGTAAACGAGCAACCGCGCATCGAAGGCTTGGGGCGTACGGAGCCCAACCGCGCTTAGCGCCCGGCTGGCCTGAGGACGACATAGCGCCGAGCTGAACGCCCGGCCCTCCCTCCGCATCGTCGAGAGGACGTCCGGCTGCCAGACATCTAGAGCGGTTAGAGATGGATTGGAGCGGAACGAGTCATCATTTAGGAGGTTATCTGATACTGTCCGCTGTTAACCGCTATTACGTAGGAGGCTTCGATGGCAGATCGGTTTCGTCGCTGGGTGTTCGTGGTCGCCGCAGCGGTCGCGCTCGCGGGCGCGAGTGAACAGATGGCTGCGCTTCGAGCGGCCGGGCTCAACGGGACGGCGCCGGCCGGTGCGAGCGCATTCAAGACCCTGGTCTCGACGCTGACGAGCAACTGGGAGTGGCTCATCGGTACCGGTGTTGGCCTGGTGCTGGTACTGATCGCAGGACTGATGATCGCCGGCTCGGTCCGAGCGCCCGATCATCTGTTTCGGGTGATCGGAGGGATCATGCTGATCCTGATCGTCATCCCCGCGGTGCTCGCCTGACACGCGAGAGCGCGATGCGCGGGCGAGGGATCACAGTGGCTGTCGTGCTCGCGGCGGTGATCGCGCTCGCGGGCGCGGCGCCAGCGGCGGCCGCGACCGGCCCGCATGTGCCGCTCGTGACCGCCGGAATCCTCGGGTCGATCTTCGGCTCTCTGGGTCACGCCGTGCTGGGGGCCTTCAGCTGGACGGTCGGGCTGGCGAGCAAGTTCATCCTGACCACAATCGGCGCGCTGGTCCGAATGTTGATCCCCCGCTCATGGGCGAACAAGGGCGTCGAGATCATGGAGTGGATCGTCGCCGTCCCCAACTACGCCGGCACGGTCACCACCCCAGCCGGCCGCACGGTGTATGGCTTTGGCGGGATCAACGCGCTGCGCGATCTCTTCACTTGGATCGGCGTGGGGCTGCTGCCGCTCACACTGCTGTACGCCACGACGCGAGCGATGCTCGGAGAGCGCGGGCATGTCGCCGTGCCGATCGCTCGCGTGTTGGCGATCGCTGCGGTGCTGGTCTCCTATCCGTACTGGTGGACGGAGGCCGCGGCGATGACCGACACGGTCACGCACATGGTCTTGACGCTGCCGCGCGTATCGGCGGGATTGCACCAGTTGATGCTGTACGCGGTCGACGGGGTCGCGCTCGGCGGGTGGCAGCTGGTCGACCTGGGGCTGATGGCGCTGGTGGCGATCGAGCTGTTGTCGTTGATCTTCCTCAAGGTCGTGATCATTCTGCTCGGCGCGCTGCTGTACGCGACCGGTCCGATCACGATCGGTCTGGTCGCGACCGAATCGGGTGCCGCGATCGCGCGCGCGTGGGCGTCGGCGGTCGCGATGCTGCTCGCGCTGCCGGTTGCGTGGGCGACGCTGTTCGCGGTCGGCGCGCTGCTCGTCGGCGACGCCGGCACGGCGGGCCCGCTGATCGCCGGACAGAGTTCTATCGGCTCGCTCCTGGGCGGGGTGCTGCTCGCGGTCGCCGGCGCCGCGTCGCTGTGGATGTGCCTTCGGGTCGCGCGCGAGGCGATGGGTCTGTTGCGGATGCAGCTCGGCGGACTGCTCGCGCTCAGCCACCGCGGCTCGGGAGTCGCGGGACAGACTGTGAGCGCGGCGCAGTCGAGCTCGGTGAACTCGCTGCGCCGTTTCAGCGCCAGCGTGTCCCGGGCGGCCGGCGGCGCCGCCGGTCAGCTGGCGGCCGCCGGCCCGGCTGGCGCGACGGTGGTGCGCGCCGGACATGCGGTCGGCTATGTGGGGCGCCACGGCGTGCTCGGGACCGCCGGAGCGGGGGGCCGAGCGGCAGCGGCGGTAGCTGCGCCGCCCGCAGCAGCGCTCGTCGGTCGCTCGCGCGCAGGCGCCGTGGCCGTTCGTATGGCGAAAGCCGGAACCGCCAGCTGGCAGGCCGGTCCGCGCGACGCCACCGGCACAGACGTGCCGGTGAGCGAGCCGAACTCCGCGAGCCGGCGTCGGGCGCGGTCGCGGCGCGGACCGGAGCAGCCCGCGACGTCACGTCCTGCCCCGGGTGCTCCGGCGGTCGCGTCGACGGCAGGCCCCCGCGAGGACCGCAGGCCACGAGGCGGACCTCAACGGTCGGCGACCGGCCCGGGCGTAGCCCCAGCGACGCGACCGGGCGCCGGGAATCGCACACAGGACTGAGCGAGTCGCGCCCCCGGCTACGCAGCCCACCGCGCCGCCAGCCAAGTCCACACCGCCGCCGCGGGGCGGTAACCGCCCGGGTCGGGGGAAGCGATGACGCCGACGCTGCGGCGTCTCAACGACCGAGAGCGCTACTACGGGCTGACGTGGCCGGGCTGGGTCGCGCTCGCGGCGGCCGGAGGCGTCCTCTACGGCGCGGTGCGGGTGTCGCCATTCGGTCTGCGCGCGACCGTGACCATCGTCGTCCTCGTGCTGGCGTTCCTCGCCAGCATCGCGCTAGCGCTGCAGGGCCAGACGATCGGACCGGGCCGCTACCTGCTCGCGCTCTACCGCTACCGGCGAGCCGCCAAGCAACTCGGGCCGCCAACAGGAGCGGACAAACACGGCCTCGTGCTCGACGTCGCGCCGGACGCGGAGGCAGAGCACGAGCCGGTTCTCGACGGGGCGTTGGCATGACCGGCTCGCTCGCCGACGTCGTCCCCATCTCGGTGCTCGAGCCCGACGGTCTGATCGTCACCACGTCGGGTCGGTACGTGCGGCTGATCGAATGCGAGCGGGTACCGAACGCGGTCACGGCCGACCCGGTCACGCTCTCAGCGATCGAGCGGGCCTACGCCAACGTCTGCCGGACGATTCCCGACCACCAAGGGATCGTCGTCTACGCGCAAACCGATCCCGTCCCTCTCAGAGAGGCGCTCGAGGGCGATCTGGAGCTCACCCGGGCGGCCGCGAACGCCGATCGTGCCGCAGGCCGTCATGCGCTCGCGGACGCTCGCGGGCGGCTGCTCGAGGCCACGACCCAGACCGTGCTCGCCGCCGCCGGCGCCGAGCAGCCGGCCGTCGCCGCCCGCTGGTGGGTCGCGGTCCCCTACCTGCCGCGGCTGGAGACCCCGCGTGAACAACTGCGATCGCTCGCGGCGCGCTCACGAGGGCGGGTGCCGTGGTCGGCGCATCGCGACGCGGCGATCGAGAGCGCGCGCATCACCTCGCAGATCGAGGCCGCGCTGCGCGCCGCCGGCATCGAGACCTATCTGCTGGGAGGTACCCAGACGCTCGCGCTGCGTGTGGGAGCGGCTCCACCCCGCGACAGATGCCGAGTGCGACCTGGACCTGCTCGCCGCCGCCTGCCAGGTGGCGACCGCGACGACGACCGATCAGGCACGCGAGGCGCGCCATCGCGTCGTGCTCGCGGCCTGTCAGGGCGCCGTCTGCGGGATCGACGCGGGCGAGGACGCGGGTTGGCTGCGTCACGCCGACGGCACGCTCGAGGAGGTCCTGCACCTCGGGTCCCCGCCGGCCTACACCGACGCGTCCTGGCTCTCGCACCTGCTGTGCTGTCCGCTCCCGGCGACGCTCGCGGTGCACATCAGCGTCGGCGGTCGCGCCCGCGAGCAAGCGCGGCAGCGCCGCCGGTGGAAGCGGCTCCGCGCCGCGGTGCTGTACAAGGAGCGCCGCGACCGCGTCGTCGGGTCCGACGAGCACGAGGCACTCGAAGAAGCCGCCACCGTCGACGCGGAGCTCGCCGCCGAGATCGGCGCGAGCGTCTACCGAGTCGGGATCTACTGCTCGATCCGAGACCCCTACGGACGGCTCGAGCGGTTCAGCCGCACCGTCAAACAAACAGCGAGCGAGTTTCACGCGCTGACCAACGCCCGCGTGATCCGCGGCCGGAGGCTGTGTCTTCCGGGGTTCACCTCGACGCTGCCGCTCGGTGTCGACGAGCTGCGCGCGACCCGCAGCTACGCGCAGCGGAACATCTCCCATTGCGTCGCGTTGACCTCGAGCCGGTGCGGGTCGCCCGGCGGGTGTGATCGTCGGGACCGCTGACCCGGGCGGAACGATCGAGCGCGCGGACCCGTTCGACCCCGTCCATCCCACACGGGTCACGCTGATCGTCGGCCCGTCGGGCGGTGGGAAGACCGTGCTCACGAACGCGCTCTGCCTTCGCTACATCGCGCAGGGAGGCCGGACGTTCATCCTCGACCGCTCCTCCACCCCCGACGAGCACGGCAACACCAAGGGCACCGGGCACTACGACACGCTCGCGTCGCTGATCCCCGGCTCCCGGCGCGTGCAGGTCGGGCACCCCGGCGGGGACGTGATCTGCCCGTGGGACGTCGCCGACCCGGCCCGCGTGCCGGCACACAAGACGGAGCTGCTGCTCGCGCTGCACGCGCTGCTGATCGGGCACGCGCACGACCCGGAGGGACGCGTGCGGACGCTCGACTCCGACGAGGAGACGCTGATCCGGACCGGGATCGAAGCCGCGTACACGCTCGCGAGCGAGACCGGAGAGCGACCGCGCGAGCAGCTGCTCATCGACGCGCTCACCGACCGAGCCCGCAATCGCGGACTGACGGGCCGCAACGCGGACCGGCTGCAGTCGCTGCTGCTGCGCCTCGAGCCCTACGGGCAGAACGGCAGCCTCTGCCACGTCGCCGACCGGGCCACCACCGTCCCGGCGGACACGCCGCTGACGCTGTTCGACTTCACCGGCCTGTCCGAGCGCCTCACGCCGGCGCTGATGCTCGCGACCGTCGAGTACGTCGAGCAGCAGGTGCAGACGGTTGCGGCGGGCGCGCGTCGACGGCGCGCTTGACCATCTCGGCGCGTGGGCGGGCAAGTGCCAGCTGATCATCGAGGAGGGCTGGGCGCTCACGCAATCGCCCGCGGCGGGGGCGTGGCTGAACGAGTACGCGCGCCGCTCGCGCCACTACGCGCTGTGGTTGATGTTCGTCTCCCAGCACTTCCGCGACCTCTCCAACGAGCAAGGCCGCGCGCTGCTGGCTAACGCCGCGCTCGGGTTCTGTCTGCGCAACGACCGCGACGACCTCGAGCACGCCCGCGAGCCGCTCGGACTGTCCGACACCGACATCGCGCAGATCCAAGCGCTCCCCAAACAGCACGGCCTCTACTCGACGGTCTACATGGTCTCCGCCCGCGGCCGCGGCGCCGTTCGCGTCGCGCTCGGCGATCTCGAATACTGGATCTGCTCCTCAGACCCCGAGCACGACCAGCCACGCCGCGCCGCCGCGCTCCGCGAGACCGCGGGCGACCCGTGGGCGGCGCTGGAGAAGCTCTGCACACCCGGCTGGCACGAGCGCTACCGCCAGGCCAACGGAGCCGGCCCATGACCGACCCGCGGATCGTGGCCGCGCCGAGCGCGGCGCGCAGATCCAAACGCGCGCTCCCGTGGCTGCTCGCCGCGGGCGCGTTCATGATCGTGATCTCGCCGGTGGTGCTGTTCGCCGGCGCCGGGAACCCGCCCTGCCAGGCCGCCATCACCGGTCCGCTGCCGCCCGGTTCCGGGTCGTGGATCGCGACCGCTTACGGGCCGCCGTGGGACGCCATGAACGGGAGCGGCGTCACCGCCACCGGCCTGAACCTGACCGCCGGTGAGCCCGCGTACGAGATCGCGGTCGACCCGTCGGTGATCGCGCTCGGAAGCTTCGAGCGCGTCACCCCGAACCCGTTCGGCACCAGCCACGCGTTCTACGCCGGCGACACCGGCGGCGCGATCATCGGCCGCCACGTCGACATCTACGACTGGCAAGGCCGCGCCGCCCAGAACGCCTGGGGCGTACGCCACGTCAGGAGTCACCCCCGCGCCCACACCCGGCACCGGAAACCTCCTCGGAGAGATAACACCGCCGGCGCCAAGCCAGCAGGCCGCGACACCTCCCGCCGCCGGGTGCGCGGCCTCGGCCGGCGGGCCGCTGCCGCTCACCCCCGGGCAGCAGGCGAGGATCCTCGGGAGCGGGCTCGCCGCCGCGCCGAGCGACGCGCCGCCGGCCGTGAAGTTCGCGATCGCGGCAGGCAACCAGCTCATCTCAAAGCCCTACATCTACGGCGGCGGGCACGGCGTCCCGCTCACCGAGCTCGACTCCGGCTACGACTGCTCAGGCGCCACCAGCTACCTCCTGCACGCCGCCGGCGCGTTCGGGCTCTACGCGGAGGACTCCACGCAGCTCGAGAGCTACGGCCAGCCCGGTCCCGGCGCGTGGATCACCGTGTATGCGAACTCGGGGCACGCGTTCATCGCCGTCGCCGGGATCGTGATGAACACCGCCTGGTACGCGCCGGTCAACCCGACCGTGCCCGGACAGCGGGCCGCGCTGGCAGCCCGCCTCCACGATCCCCGCCCAATACGCCGGCGACCAGTACGGCGGGTTCGTGCAACGCCACCCGAACGGACTCTGACGATGCGCCGCCATCTCACCGTATCCATGCTGCTCTCGCTGCTCGGCGCGGCCGCGCTCGCCGGCTGCGGGATCTCCGACCCCTACACAGCCAAGCAGCCGGCCACAACCTCGGCGAGCACCCCCGTCACGACTGTCACCGAACGCGGACCCGGCACCCGAGCGAGGCGGCACGATCCCGGCGCCCGCGCGCGCCGCGCAAACCCGCGTGGCCGCCGACGCCGCGCAGCAGACACCGCAGGCGGCACTCGAGCGGTACGCCCGCGCTTTACGTCAACTGGACCGCGGACCGCGTCGCCGGGGTCCAGCGCGAGCTGGCCTCACTGTCCACGGGCCAGGCGCGCGCGCAGGCCTTGCAGGCCGCCGCCAGTTACACGCGCGACCAGACCCTCGCCCAAAGCAACGTCGCGAACAGCGGCCACCTCGTCGCCATCACGTCGAGCGTCACGACGCCGGGGCAGTGGGTCCTCGTGACCTCAGAGCAGACGAGCGGCACCGGCGACTACGCGGGCCTCCCGCCGACGCTGCACGTCATCTACGCGCAAGTCACGCGGACCCCGTCGGGCTGGGTGGTAAGCGAATGGGCACCGCAGAACTGACCCGCAGAAGTACGGAGGTCTCCGTTACCAAGCTGGACGCGCGAGTCCGATGCCGGGCCGCCACGCACGCGCCGCGGCTCGCCCTCGTCTACGTGCTGCTCTGGACGATCACGCTCCTGGGAGCGCTGCTCGGCACCGCGTTCCCGGGTCTGGCACCAGGCGGCCGACCGCACCCCGCCCTGCAGGAGAGTTGGGGCGAGCTCGCGTCGATCGCGGCCGACAACGCCCGGGTCCTGTCCGCGCCGTTCCTGCTCGCCTTATTCCGCTTCCCGGCTCACCCGCGGGCCCGTCAGTTCGGCGATCTGCTGATCGCCGGCGTGCTCGGCGCGAACGCGCTACGAGTCGGGCTCGCGCTCGGCCGCTGGCACACCCGACTGATCCCGTACGTGCCGCAGCTGCCGCTCGAATGGCTGGCCGCCGCTCTCGCTGGGGCGGCATGGCTGGCGCCTGAGGACGGGCGCTCGACGGCAGACGGCGATCGCCTATCTCGCGGCAGTCCTCGTGGTCGTCACAGCGGCCGCGGCGGTCGAGACGATCGCAACCCCGCACGCCCACGCCCGCACGCTCAACGTCGAGCTGGGTTCGACGAGCGCGGCACTTCATTCAGCGGTCCCCATCCCTGCGCGGAGGGCCGGGGGTGGATTGCCTTCGCTCGGATCGTGCGCCGGCGCCGGCAATCGCTTCAAGGTCGCTTCGCTCCCTTCCCCTCGCTGTCGCTCGGTTCCGCTCAGCCGTCTGGCCGGCGCTGCCGGGCTACGTCAACCACCCCCGGATCCCGCAAAGGAGGGACCACCGTG
>CAWGOQ010000002.1:0-415652 GCA_963824295.1 uncultured Solirubrobacterales bacterium
CGCGCAAGTGCCATGCCAATGAGCGCGCTACACACCTGCATAGGCACTGCTCGGTGCAGACTGCGCCACCTCTGCGTCTTGCTTGCCGCCGGATAAGTAAGCGGGTCTTCGTCCACGCTGCCCCTATTAGCCCGATGCGCCAGTCTTCGCGAGGGTCGGCGAGAGTGCTGGTTTGCGATCTGGACGCAGCAGCCAAGCTGGCCGTTGAGCCGGCTCCTCCGTCTCGTCCTACCGAGCTCGGCCTGGACGAGATCGCGCCGCTGCTATGCAGCGCCAGTGCACCTGGCCACCGGACGTTCGACCCCGAGTTGTCGGGTCCCGCTGCGCTTAGTTGGCCCGAGGCGCTCGTTTCGCTTCGCCGCTGCGGCGGCCGACTCGGTCGTAAACCTCGGGAGCGAGGAGCGTCCTGTCGGTTGGTTTACGCGCCGTAGGCCTGGCGCTCTGCGGGTGTCAGCTGTCTGGTGACGCGGGTGGCGGCGAGGCGCAGTAGCCCGCTCGCGTTGCCGCACAGGGTGCAGGCGTCTTGGATGTGAATGCGGCCCAGGCTGTCGGTGCTGACCACGTCTTGGCCGTTGGGCGTGAACGCGACGCTTCTGACGCTCGCTCCTTCCGGGAGGACTCGCAGTAGCTGACCGCTGCCGGGATCCCAGATCCGCACGTCACCGTCGTCGCTGGCGGTCGCGAGCCACGTGCCTCGCGAGCTGAACGCCACGCCGGTCACCGGCGCGGTATCACCCGTGAGGACGTGCACAGAGCGCTTGGTCGTCATGTCGAACAGTGTCGTGGTTCGCGCCCGCGAGGAGATCGCGAGCAGCCGACCGTCGGGGCTCAGGCTCACGCCCGAGACTGTCTGCACGCCGGTGTCGAATGTCTCGAGTTGCCGGCCGGTTTGAGCGTTCCACAGGATCCCTCCTCCGCAGTAGCCGACTCCAGCCGCGCGCTGGGCGTCGGCGCTGATCGCCACGTACGCGCCACCGCTGCACGTTCCTCCGGTGGCCGACCCTCCTGCGAGTTGCAGCATCCCGGACGCGACGTCGTAGAGGGCCGCATCGCCGGAGCTCGAGCCTACCGCCAATCGATCTGCTGCGAGCGAGAGGCTGGTCACGGGGAAGCCCTCGGACACACTGCCGATCGCGCGGCCGTTGGCAAGATCGCGGATCACGACGTTCTGGTTCTCGTCGACGAGCATCCCGAAGCGGCTGTCCTGGCTCACGCCGGCGACGGCCCCTGTTTGCGGTCCGGGCACCGCGAATCGCTTAACAGGCGCGCCAGCCGTCCACGAACGCAGCACCTCCGCACCGGGGGCGGGGCTCGCGAACGCGGCCCAGACGCGATCCCCACGCGTATTGGCCGCGGCCAGGGCGAGGCCGGCGCCGGTCGCGATCGTCGTTCCCTGGCCGAGTGAGGCGCGCCACACCAGACCCTCGCCGTCGTCCGAGGTGGTGGCGAGCTCGCCACCGTCGGGGCGCCAGGCGATCGAGGTGATCTGCGTGATGTGGCCGCTGAGCGGCAGGAGCTCGCGGTCGGAGGCGACCGACCAAATTCCGGCGGCCCCGTCGCCCGTGCCGATCGCCAGCCGGCTGCTGTCGGGGCTGAACGCCAATCCCGTGATCGGCGCGTCGGGCGAATAGGCGACGGTAGCCAGGCGCCTCCAGGGCGCGGCATTGAACAGTTCCACCTCGCCGCTGTTGTTCGCGTCGAATCCGATCGCGGCGGCGACGTACCTGCCGTCGGGCGAGACCGCGAGCCGACCCACGACCGGATAGCCCTGGCCTGCGCTGCGGTCGCCCGGCAGCGCCGGTCGCACCCCCAGCAGACGGCCACTGGCTGCATCCACCACACCCACATCAGCGTTGTCGGCGACGAGGATCTCACCGCCCGACCGGTTGAAGCCCATCCCCTCGATGCAGCCACTGGCGCCACCGACGACGCGCGGGACCGAGCCGCCATGCAGCTGCCAAATATCAAGGCTGAAGCCAAAGCTCACCGCCAGCCGTGTGCCGTCGGGGCTAAACGCCAGCTCGACCGGAATGGTCCCGAGAGTGGCTACTTGGCCTGGCGCGCAGAAGGGCGGCCCGCCGCTCCCGGTGCACGGGCCGCCGCCGACGCAGAGCGGCTTGTTGCTCTGCGGCGTGAGCGTTCGGAGAACCTTGCCTGTGGCGGCGTTCAGGAGCGTGATCCCGTCTTCGGCAGCGACCGCGAGGGTGCGACCGTCGGGGCTGTACGCGATCGCGTCGGCTTGCGTTCCCACGTCCCATCGCGCGTGCACACGTCCGGTGGCATCGTCTAGGATCGTCAGCTTGCCATCGCAGGCGACCTCGGCGATCTGCCTTCCCGAGGGCGCATAGGCGATGGCAGGAGATTCCTCGTCGTAGGACAGATCGGTGCACCATTGGTTGCCGCGGGCGGGGAGCTGGCGCCGCAGCGGCGACTGGTCGATCGCCTCCCGCACCGCATACATCGCCTGCGGGGTCGCCGACGCGCGCACCGCCTGAATCGCGAGCAGAATCGACAGCTCCGGATCCGCCGACAGCTCGGTCTGACTCTCGGCCGCTAGCGCTCGCGACTTGGCGACCGCCTGCGCGCTCACCGCCTGGCCACGGGAGATCAAGGCGAACACCAGCAACGCCACGGCCACCACCGCCACGCCCGCACTAACGCCAACGAGTGCCCGCTGGCGGCGCGATGCCGCGCGCTGCGCCGCCAGCAGGTACTCCTGCTCCAACGCTGTGGGACCGCCGGCCTCCGGCCTGGCGGCGCCGTCCGCCAGCCACTGCTCGGCTGCGCGAAGCTCCGAGCCGCGCACCAGGAAGCTGCGATCCCTTCCCGACTGATCCCACTCGAGCGCCCTCACGGTCAAGCGCGTGTGCTCGCGCTCCCACTCAAGGTCGGTGTTGATCGCTGCGATCACCCGCTCGGCGCCCGTGTTCTCCCCGATCGGGATCCAGTTCCGAACCCGAATCTGGTCGGGAACGTCGCCGTCGGGCACCTCGCGCAGCGCGAGCGGCACGATCCGCTTGTTCAGGGCTGCCGCGTGCGCGACTTCCTGTTCGCAATAATCGGAGCGCACGGAGTCCGGGCTGATCACGAACACGAACGCGTCGCTGGCCTCGATCGCCCGCCGCAACGCGTCCGGGAACACCTCGGCGTCGCGGATCTCGCCCTCGTCCACCCACACGTCCTTGCCGCGCTCCTGCAAGTCAGCAACCAGGCGACGGACAAACTCCGCGTCGCGGCGAGCGTAAGAAATGAACGCGTCAGGCATCACGTGCCCCGAGCTAGCAGCCCCAGCGCCATGGCGGTGGCCGCCGACCAGAGCGTAGGCACCGCCCGCCAGACGGTCAAGGCGCGAAGATTCTTCCGCCCGCGCCCATGTCGGGTAAAACCTTCCCGGCCGGTGGCCGAACGGGGTCTGGCTGAGCATCCCGAGATGCTTCCGTGCGCGTGTCGTCGGAGCGCCTGATGGGCGACCGATCACGACCTGGGGCCAGCCGGTCGTAATGCAGCCGGGTGCGCAGCAACGAGAGCGCCTTCACCGTCGACTCGCGGAAGGCGTCGCACCACCCCGCAACCTGTTCCTGCGACCGTGGAAGCTCGACCGAGATGACCTCCCCGGTTGCCAAGCCCTCGAATATCAGCCTGACCCCACGATCACACCGCAGACATCCGACCGCCAACGCACCGACCGGACAACCTCACAGTAGGTTCGTGGGCGTGGTCATACTCTGGACGTGTCCGCGCTCACGAACACCGCGGAGTCTCTGGCTGGCGCGTTGCGTAGCGAGGGCCGCGCTGTGAGGTTTCGCCGCGGGCAGGCGTCGTTCATCGAGGGGGATCGCGCGGAGCGTGTGTTCGTGGTTGAGCGGGGGTGGGTGATGATCATCAGCGTGGCGTCGGATGGGCGCGAGATCGTGCTCGGCCTGCGCGGACCCGGCGACGTGATCGGCGATCTCTCGGCGCTGGACGGCGCCCCGCGCTCGGCGACGGCGCTCGCGCTCGGCGAGGTCGAGGCGACAACGGCGTCGGGCTCGACGCTGCTGCGCGCGCTGCGCGACCACGGCAGCGCCTTGGAGCTGCTCCGGGTGCTCGCGGCCCGGCTGCGCGACGCCGATCGCAAGCGACTGGAGTTCGCGACGCTGGACACGCTAGGGCGCGTGGCATGGCGGCTGCAGGAGCTCAGCGAGCGCTTCGAGGGTGTCAGTTCTTCCGTGTAAGCTGACTACTCTATGGTAACAGTTACTCCTGTTGTGTCAAGTAGTGACAGTCACATTGCACTGTCAGGAATGCGGTCCCCGAACTCGATCTTGAACGCGGCGAGTGCCGCCGGCCAGTGAAACACGCGCTGCCACTTCGCCTCGGCCTTCTGGATGGCGAGGTAGATGAGCTTGCGGGCGGCGTCCTCGGTGGGGAAGTGCCCGCGGTCGGGTCGCCGGGGGCATCGCAGCCCCCGGCTCCCACGGATCCCGGCGTGACACTCTCGCGTCACCGGGCTCTTCTCACCAGCGTCTCAGGGCGAGCGGACCCACTGCCATTGGGCGAACAGATCGGGCTCTCGTTCGAGGATCCCGGTCCACCACCGCTTGAACCGTTCGTAGGTCCGCAACCGTCGATACTTCTTCCCAGCCCAGCGCCTCACGTAGAGATTGACGCGCCGCAAGAGGGGATGCAGCACGGTCCGGTAGTACCGGCCGTAATAGTGCATCCACCCGGCGATGATGGGGTTCAGCCATTCCGCCAGGTCGTCCAGCGTCAGGTCGGTGCGCCGGTGGATCCGCAGTCCGTGGAGCCGGTCGCCTTTGGCTTTGAGCGCCTCGGAGCTGATCGCAGGCAAGAACGAGGTGAAGCTCACCCCGCGCTTGTTGCGCGCCTTCCGGGGCCGGAAGGCGAACCCGAGGAAGGTGAAGCTGGTGTGCTCGTGCTCTCCCCGACGGTTGTCGTCCTTGCAGTAGACGACGTGCGTCTTGTCGGGGTGAAGCCGTAGGCCCACCTGCCCCATCCGCGCGGTGATCCCTGCAAGCACGTACTCGGCTTGCCGCCTGCTCTTGCAATGCACGACAACATCGTCGGCATAGCGCTCGAACGGACATCCCGGATAGTTCCGGGACATCCAGGAATCGAACGCGTAGTGCATGAACAGGTTCACCAGGATCGGCGAGACCGCCGACCCTTGCGGAGTTCCTTTGTCCCGCTCTCAAGGGTGCCGTCCGGGTACTGAAGCGGGGCAGCGAGCCACCGCTTCACATACAGCAGCACCCAGCGGCAGTCGGTGACCGCCTCGACCGCCTTGACGACAAGGTCCCACGGCACCTCGTCGAAGAACTTCTGGACGTCAAGATCGATCGCCCAGTCGAACTTCCAGCACCGCTGCCGGCACACCTCGAGCGCGTCATGGGCCGACCGTCCCGGCCGATAGCCATAGGAGTCCTGATGAAACCGCGGCTCCACCCTGTCCTCCAAGTACATGGCTACCACCGTCTGCGCGACCCTGTCCGCGATCGTCGGCACACCGAGCACACGGACCCCACCGCTGTGCGGCTTAGGGATCTCGACCGCCCTGACCGGCGGTGGAAAGTAGGACCCCGAACTCATCCGGTCGGGTCGCCCGGGGGAATCGCACCCCCGGGCTCCCACAGATCCCGGCGTGACAGTCTCCCGTCACCGGGCTCTTCTCATCCAGTCATCCAGGCGATGGTCGTCCATTGCCAGTGGCTGAGTAGAGTGGGGTCGCGTTTCACGACTCCGGTCCACCACGCCATGGCTCGCTTGAACGCCCGTAGCCGCTTGTATTTCTTGCGTGCCCACCGCAGGATGTAGGCATTGATCCGGCGTAGAAGAGGTCTCAACGCAGTCCGGTAGTACCGGCCGTAGTAGTCGACCCACCCGCGCACGATCTGGTTGATCCATGCCGCGAGTTCGTTCAATGACAGCGACGTCCAGCGGTGCAACCGCCAGCTGTGCACGGCGCGACTCATCTTCTTCATCGCGTCTTTGCTGACGGCCGGAAGGAACCCGTTGAACACGGTTCCCTCCGAACCGCGTGCTGCGCGCTTGCGAAACGTGAACCCCAAGAAGGTGAACGAGGTGCACTCATGGGAGTCCTCTCGCCCATCCTGTTGGCAGTACACGATCTTCGTCTTGTCGGGATGCAAACGCAGCCCGACCTCGTGCAGCCTGGCGGCGATCCGCCGACCCAGATACCGGGTCTGCTTCTCGCTGAAGCCATGGACTACGATGTCATCGCAGTACCGCTCGAACGAGACCCTCGGGAACTCCCGAGCCATCCACTGATCGAACGCATAATGCAAGAAGAGGTTCGCTAGCAGCGGTGATATCGCCGACCCTTGCGGGGTTCCGCGATCGCGCTGCTCCAGGGTGCCATCGGGATGCTGCAACGGCGCCTTCAGCCAACGTTCCACATACAACACCACCCACTTCAGATCGGTGTTGGCCTTCACCGCCTTGACGATGAGATCATGCGAAACGTTGTCAAAGAACCCGGCGATGTCACAATCCAACACCCACGGGTGCGTAAAACACCGCTGCCGACAAACCTCAACCGCATCCAACGGCGAGCGGCCCGGCCGGTACCCATAAGAGCTGCGGTGGAACTTCGGCTCCACCACCTTCTCCAGCTCCATGGCCACGACCGTCTGCGCCACTCGATCTGCCACAGTCGGCACCCCGAGCATCCGCATGCCACCGCCGTGCGGCTTCGGTATCTTGACAACCTTCACCGGAGGCGGAACGTACGACCCCGAGGACATCCGATTCCAAGTCACGTACAACCTGTCCCGCAGCTCGGACTCAAACTCCTCGATCGTGCACCCATCCACCCCTGGCCCACCCTGGTTCTCCTTCACCTTCTTGAACGCTTCCACCACCGCCTGCTTCGGGATCGCAAACGGCTTCTCTGTAGACCTTGGCTGATTCACTGGGCTCCTCCCGACCAATGGCCGGTTGGCCACCCAAACCAACCACGGACGAGCCGTCCCCTTGGCTCCACCCCCATTACAGGGGCATCCTCGCTACTACGAGACGGTCCGCCAGCAGGCGCGGCAACGGTACTCAACCCCTCACGGTTTCTGCCGCTTGGAGGGCTCCCTATCGCCCCGGCCAACCAGACCGAGACTATGTCCGCGTCCACCTTCCAACGTTCCCCACGAGAGCCGCAGATCAGGTTCACGCCGCCTCTATGCCGGACACCGCCTGGCCAATACATGGGCACCCGCCAGACTCCATCCCGGGTTCTGGAACCCAACCCGGTTCTGATGCCATCTTTAAGTTCTCGACACTTCGAACGACAGTCGTCTCCCTGATCCCCACCTGACGCCTCAAGGACGCCTTTTCCACGTCGCTCACCACGACGGTCTTCAGCCAACGCAGCACGTGGTGGTTTGAGACCATCCCCCATAGGACGATCCCGAGGGGCCATCAGTCCCCCATCTCCCGTAGAGCAATGCCTCGATCCGGCAAGCACCTACAAATCACCTTCTCTCAGCATTCGTTGCGCACATTCCAAATCTTGTAGAGGTTGCCCTCCAGATCGGCCTCGAACGCCTCGAGATCCTGCCCGTCCACGCCAGGAGCGCCCTTGTTGTCCTTGACCCGCCGCCACGCCTCCCACACCAGCTGCTTGGGAATCGCAAACGACTTGCCCTCAGGCTTTGGCATATCTCTTCTCGCTTCCTCCCAGGGCTTCGCCCCGGTTGATCGATTGGACATCCCCAGTGAGCCGGCCCCTTCGCTCCACCCCCACCCCAGCGAGCAGGCGCTTCACCGCTACTACGGGCCGGTCCGCCAGCGAGCGCCGCGACCGGTACTCAATGCCTCCGGTTTCTGCCGTTGGCACGCTCCCTCTCGCCGCCCGTCGTACTGACCCGCAGGCCCGGACGGCCACTTTCGCCGCTCGCCTTCTCACGTTCCATGCAAGAGCCGCAGACCAGGATCACGCCGCCTCTACGCCGGACACCGCCTGGCCAGCAACGCGGGCAGCCGCCAAGCTCATCCCGAGGACAGATCCGCTCCTCGGTTTCGATGTCATCTCAACCGGTTTCGACGCCTCAACGACGACGCCCGATTCGAGCACAAGCCCGGACCGGACGATTCTGGAACGTCTTCCTGGTCCCTACCTGACGAGATCAACGCCTCGCCTTCTCCCTGAACGCTCACCACGACAGTCGTCAGCTAACGCAGCTCCAGGGCGGTTTGACGCCTGTCCCCGCAGGACCGACGCCGGAGAGCCAGCAATCCTCCATCTCTCGCATAGCACCGCATTTCAGAAAACCGCTCCTACATCAGCCTCCTTCTGCGTTCGTGACACACGGACCTCCCGGTTCTCGCGACCGGAGATTCCGTACATGCACAGGTTCTTCGACCCCGCGGGGTTCGCCAACGGCTCGCGAAAGCGCCGACGACGATGTTGCCTTCCGCTTCATAGGACGGGTGTGGCTCTTCTGAAGGGACCCGGGGGTGGCGGTCATGTGACGCTCGGGATGACGTGATCGTGGTAGCGGGCTTCGTGGACGTGGTGTCGTTCTTGGGCGAGGTGGTAGTCCCAGTACGTGTCGAAGTCACCGTTGGCTTTGATGGCGCGGAGTTTGAGGATGGCTTCGGCGCCGGCGAGTCCCCAGCGGGCGCCGGTGATGTCCATCCGGTCCTTGAGCAAATGTCTGCAGGCGCCTTCGATGATCCCGGTCGCGATCGGCCAGCCGTTGGCCAGGGCGGTGGGGTAATCGAGGTAGGGGGCCTTGCTGGTGAGGTAGTTGGCGGCATCGTCGGCGAGCTTGCGGCTTGCTGGGTCCAGGCAGCGGTTGGTGGCGGTGCGGCGGATCGTGCCGGCGACCTTGGTGGCGTGTCCTTCGAGCACTCTGGTCGCTTGGAGGTGAACCCACTCGGCGGGGTTCAGGTTGGGGAACAGGCAGCCGGCGGCGGTCCACAGGTATTCGAGGACGTGGATGAAGTCAACGATGATCGTCACCTTGACGTTGCGGGCCTTGGCCTCGGCTTTGATCCGTTGGATCTGGTGGTTGTTGCCGTCCACGAGCGCGACCCAAGTGCGGCGGTGTTTGGGGTCGCGTCGGTCTGCCTCTCCGAAGACGTGTTTGATGACGGTGCCGGTGTTCTTGACGATGCTGGCGGTCAGCCATTTGTTGGCGGCGACCGGGCCGCCGGCGGGCTCGTGGCCGTCGTCGCGGGCGAGGATGTCGGCCGGGGTGCGGGGCGCCGGGGCCGCGTCATAGACCGCGCCGATCTCCGCCATCCGCTTGCAGTTGAGCTTCTCGCCGCCTGCCAGCCTCGCTTTGGGCTTGGGGCTCGCGCGGGCACGCCTGGTGGCGGTGCCGGCGCGTAGCGCGTCGGGGCGCATCACGATCCCCTTGCCGTCGGCCGAGAGCACCAACAGTTGATCGGACTTTGATCGCTTCCGGCGCCTGGCCTCATAGAAGTCCTCGAAGTCGATCGCGGCGAGCCCGGCGAGCTCCTCGACCTGGCGCTTTCCGAGCCCCAGCCCGGTCTGGCGCCCGATCGCGTCGACGGCGTCCTGGAAGCTGCCGCGCGCGGCCTCCAGGGCGGCCAGCTTGCGCAGCCCGTGGGAGTGACGCTCGACCGGCAAGTTCAGCGCCGCGTCGGCGGGATGCAGGTTCCCCAGGCCCGGCGCCCGGTAAGCGAGCCGCTCCACCGTCACCGCGCCGAACACCGTCTCAAGTATGCGGGCGTGACCTGGCTCCACTCGGCCGCGCGCCACCCCCTCATCGCCGACTACCTGCTCAAGGCGCGGCTCGCGGACCGCGCGCAACGCCAGATGATCATCAAGCAGCCGCCGCAACAGCTCCCGCCCGTCCCGGTCAAGACGCTCCTCTAGCTCAGCGTGCGAGAGCCCAGCGGCGTCCGTCCCATCCAAGAAGCTCACCAGCGACTCGAACTGCTCCCGGCTCGCGCTGAAGCCCGCCCGCGCGGCCCCATCGCCCCGTCCGCCGGCGCAGCCTTCCCCACCGCCCACTGCATCATCACTACCAGCCCGCCCGGAAGGCAGGACTTCAGCGCCAAAGGCGTAAAGTTCGCCACCAAGGGTGTCGAGATCGGCGGTCACGTTGGCCACCTCCGTGGTCGACGTAGGACATGAACAACGCCGACTTCGACACCCCTCATCCGAAGTCCTCGAGCCCGCCCGGCGACCCCGGCAGCCCCGTCCAGGCCATCGAATCCCCTCAAAAACCCGGCCTGAACACGCCCAACCCCCGCAACCCAGCCACTCACCACCAGCCGACCGTCGCCAAACGGCAACCCGCCGTCCTGCGTGACAGCCCAAACCCCCGTATCTACGGGTCATTCACCGTCAGGTCAGCTCGTCCTCGAGGGTCCCTTCAGAAGAGCCGCACCCTCATAGGACAGCGTCGGCACCCCGAACTCATTTTGACGAGGCTCAATAGCCTGCCTGCGCGTACCCCTACCGACGATTCGCCGCCACCCTCGCGAGCGGCCGACGCACGGCTCGGGGCCACCGTGATTCGCTAGATCTTCGATGTAGAGCGTTTCCATCTCCTTCTCCAGACCGGTTTTATCCCGGCGCTTTCCCTACGCAAGACGTGATCACGCTTGCTGGCAATCGGCGCCCAGCAAACTCGGGAGCGCTGTCGCAATCGCCCCATCCGAGCGTGCGCGAGCTGGGCGCGGCACGACTGCTTCGGCTCTCGCGGTTGCTCCGGCGTCGCGATGCCTTTGCCACGGAAGGGAGCGCCAGCGCCGACCGACGCTGACGATCGCTTCGACGATCCACGCCACCTCCGCCGGACGCTCGCCTGAACGGATCGCGCTCGTCGGGAGCCCGCGTCTCGTCGGAGCGGCACAGGCGCCGTGTCGGGCGCTCGCTTCTCGCGCAAAGCGCACGCAGGCTCCGACACCCGCGTCGTCGCGCCGTTACGGCGTCGCACCTATGTAGGCGCCGGAGGTACCGGGCCGGATAGCTCTTCTTCTGCTCGTCCGATCCGGTAACGCGGGCAGCGCGCCTGTCGGCGCCCGCTCGCTCAGGAACGCACAAGTCTCGGGCGCGCATCCGCTAGCTCGTCGGCGGCTAGCAACACTTGGTCGCGGAATTGTGTTTGGTCGCCTTGTGTGCAGTGCGTTTCCGCAGCGAGTGCTTAGCCTAGCCTACAGGTCGAGGACCGATCCGCTCGGAGCCGCGCCACTTGCGGCGCTTCGTCTCGTATTCGGGCGGCAGCATGCCCTGAAGTGTTTCGGCTCCGTCGAGCACATCCGCGGCGGCACCGTAGTCGCCCCAGCGCGCGTCATAGTCGGCGAGCATCAACGCGAGCGTGCGCGCATCGTCGTCGGCCGTCGCGGAGGGCGGCGGAGGACTGGCGACTCGGTCGGTGAGGAGCGCGGACGCCAGCGGTTGAGGGCGAGCGCTGGCTAGGAACGGGCCGAGGTAGCGCCCGGCGATCTTCGCGTCCGGCCACCAAAGGGGTCGGCCTGCGGCAAGGGAGGCCGCCGCGGGACTGTGCCGCCGCGGCCCAGCCTCGGCTGCGACCGTCGCCTCGTGCGAGAGCCGCTGCGGCTCGGCGCGCAGGTACAACGGGGCGCCGTCGGTCATCAGCAGACCGCGCAGCACTGGTGTGAATGGCTTCGGCGTGATCGGAACCCCGAGCTCGGCGGCGATTGTCTCGGCGACCGCGTCAGCCTGCTGCGCGGCGAGGCCGCCCTGCTTGAGCGGGAACGTGGTGACGTCCCCGGCGGCGTAGACGCCGTCGAGGCCGCTCACGCGCCCGTGGCCGTCGATCGGGATGAACCCGTGCTGGTCGTGAGGCAGGCCGCGCAGCCTCGGACCCACCAGCTGCGGAAGCGTGATCACCCTGTCGACGTACACCTCGCCGCCGCCGGCGAGTACGAGCGCGCGCCCGCGCACCCTTGCAGGACGCGAGGACGTTAGGAGCCTGATTTGGCAAGCTCTCAGCATTCCCTCGATCGCGCGTGAACCGGCGGGCCCGAACAGCTCGAGCGGCTCCTCCTCCGGGGTCACTAGCCAAACCGCACCGCTGCTGCCGGACTCGTGCAGGTGCATGGCGGTCATCAGGGCCAGCTCGTAGATCGGCAGTGGCCACGTCCGCTCCGCGGGCATGGTCAGCGCGACCGACCGAGCGGATCCTGTGACCAGCTCGTCCAGCACGCCGCGCAGGGCAGCGACATCCCCGCGGCCCCGGAAGGTGAGCGCGCCCGGCAGCGGCTCGGTCGCGATTGCGCCAGCCGCGACGACCAGGGCGTCGAACGGAATCCGCGTGCCGGAGCGGGTGACGGCGACGCGTTCGGCAGCGTCGACGCTCTCAAGACGATCCCAGATCAGCTCGCCCCCGCCCTCGTAGCTCAGGATCTCGTCGAGCGGATAGGCGTGCGCTTCGCCTCGGTCGAAAGCCTCGGCGACCGTGACGGGGCGGTAGAGGAACTCGCGCTCGGGCGACACGATCGTGATCTCGACTCGCTGGCCAGCGAGCTCGCGGAGGGCCAGCAGGCTTTCCACGGCGGCCACGCCGCCGCCGGCGATGACAACGTGCAGGCGGTCTCGGCTCATGCGGCAGCTCCTTTGTCCTGCGTTGTATCCAAGCAGCTGGAAGCAGTGGCGCCATCCGAATCAACCCTCGACCTGGTGGGGCGAACTACGTGCGAGAAGGTTGCGCTCCCCTCATGTCGATCAGCGGAGCACACGGATGTCGAGCAGCGAGCCGTGCTGCCAGGCTGGCGTGTGAGGTATGAGGCATGCTCCAGATCGACGCTCGACATTCGGCCACTGAAGCGGCTCCGCCGACGCAGATTGAGGAGCTCCGGCCGCCGCTGTCGGCCGATCAGGTGCTTCTCGAGGCGGTTCGCTGTCTCGAGTGCGGGGGGCCTGAAGCCGAGGCACCCTGCGTGACCGCCTGCCCAGCCGACGTGGACATCCCGATGTTCATCGGCGCGCTGGCCCGCGGCGATCAAGAGAAGGCGGCAGCGACCGTGTTCGCCGAGAACCTCCTCAGCGGAACGTGCGCGCGGGTCTGTCCGGTGGAAGTGCTGTGCGAGGGCGCATGCGTGCTCGAGCGAGAGGGCCGGCGACCGGTCGAAGTCGGCCGGCTGCACCGCCACGCGGCGGACTGGGGGCTGCATCGCCAAGGGTCCTGGCGTGAGGTCGCCCCCCGCCGCCACCGACGCGTCGCAGTGGTGGGCGCGGGCCCTGCCGGCCTTGTCTGCGCCGGCGAGCTCGCCGCGCGCGGCTACTCGGTCACGGTCTACGACGGTCGCGACGAGCCGGGCGGTCTCGTGCGCTACGCGATCGCGCCATACCGCCAGCTGAACGAGCCGCTTCCGGCCGAGGCAGCGATGCTCGCGGAGCTTGGAGTGGAGCTCCGCCTCGGCGTGTGCGTCGACAGCGCGCACGCGCTCCGCGAGCTCGAGGCAGCGGCCGACGCGATCGTGCTCGCGGTCGGCATGGGTAGCGATACCGAGATTGGCTGCCCGGGGGCCAGCCTGGCGGGCGTGTGGAACTCGCTTACGTTCATCGCGGAAGTCAAGGCCGGGCGGGTCGTGCACGCCGGACGCCAGGTGGTCGTGATCGGCGGCGGGAACACCGCCGTGGACGCCGCGAGGATCGCAGTGCGGCTCGGCGCGACCGACGTGTCGCTGGTTTACCGCCGCGACGAGGCCGAGATGCCCGCTTACGCGCACGAGGTGGCGGAGGCCCGGGCGGAGCGCGTCCACTTCGAGTGGCTGACAGAACCGGTCCGGTTCCACGGCGACGGGCAGCTGACCGGGGTGGAGTGCCGCCGCACGCGGCTGCGGCGACAGAGCAACAACGGCCGCCCGCGGCCTGAGCCGCTCGAGGGCACCGAGTTCGTGCTTCCGGCAGATACCGCCGTCACGGCGATCGGGCAGCAGCCTCGCAGCCGGCTGTTCAGCTGGGTTGACGGTTTGGTGTTGCGCGACGGCAAGCTCGAGGTCGATCCGGAGACCGGGCAGACCGCCAACCCGAAGTACTTCGCCGGGGGCGACGTGACCAACGGCGGCGCGACCGCGGTGGAGGCGGTGCGCTGGGGCAAGCTGATCGCGCGGGGCGTCGCCGCGACTCTGGAGGCGTGATGCCCAAAGGTGCCGTGAGAAACCCAGACGCCCGGCACTACCAGCAGGGCAAGGCTGTGCTGACCACCTTCAGAGGGTGGTGCAAGGGCTGTGACCTGTGCATCGGCTCGTGCCCGGTCGGGATCCTCACGCTCGGCGACGACGACCGGATCGAGGTGACGGACATCTCCCGCTGCATCTTCTGCGGCATCTGCGCCGCCCGCTGCCCCGACTTCGTGTTCGTACTCGACCGCGACGGAAGGGACGCCAAGTGGAGCAGCTGATACAGGGCAACGAGGCGTGCGCGCTGGGCGCGGTTGCCGCCGGCTGCTCGTTCTTCGCCGGCTATCCGATCAGCCCCTCGAGCGAGATCATGGAATGGATGGCGCGGCTGTTGCCGGCACGCGGTCACGTGTTCGTACAGATGGAGGACGAGCTCGCCTCGCTGGGAGCGGTGATCGGCGCCAGCTGGACCGGGGCCAAAGCGATGACCGCGACCTCCGGCCCGGGTTTCTCGCTGATGCAGGAGCACATCGGCTACGCGGCGATGACCGAGACACCGTGCGTGATCGTCGACTCGCAGCGCGTCGGCCCGAGCACCGGCATGCCCACGATGCCGGCCCAGGGCGACGTGATGCAAGCACGATGGGGATCGCACGGCGATCGCCCCGCGATCGTGCTGACGGCGTCATCGGTGCGCGACACCTACGAGATGACCGTCGAAGCGTTCAACCTGAGCGAGACCTACCGGCTACCCGTGGTGCTGCTGCTCGACGCGACGCTCTCGCACATGCGCGAGAACGTCACTTTCCCGGACATCGATGTCGTCACGCGCGCACGCCCCGCTTCGGCTGAGGGCTTCGAGCCTTTCGGCAGCCCCGAGTTCATGCCCCTTGGCAACGGCGCTCGGTTCATGGTGACCGGCTTGGCCCACGATGAGACGGGCCACGAGCGCGCCTCCAACGGCGCCGGCGACCGACTTCTGCGTCGCGCGACTGAGCGGCTCGACGCCGATGCGGCGCGGATCGCGCACACCCGGCGCTACCAGCTCGAGGACGCATCGCTCGTGTTCATCTCGTACGGCATAACCGCGCGAGCAGCGCGGGCAGCAGTTGACCAGCTCCGCGCCGAAGGCGTTCGCGCCGGTCTGCTCGAGCTGTTGACGCTCTGGCCGGTCCCGGACGCGCTCATCACCTCAGTGGCACGCGACGCCGACGCCCTCGTCGTGCCCGAGCTGAACCTCGGTCAGGTGGCGCTGCTCGTCCGCGCGAGGGCGGGGGCGACGCCGACGCTCCCGCTGGGCCGCGTGAACGGTAGGCTTCTTCAACCCGGCGAAATTGCGTCCGCCGGACGTGCCGCGCTGCACGAGAACCGGAACGTCCCATGAGACGCGGCGAGGACCTACGCCGGTACCTGCGCCAAGAGGCGATGCCGAATGTCTGGTGCCCCGGCTGCGGTCACGGGAACGTGATGACCGCGTTGACCAAGGCCTTCGAGGCTACGCAGCTCGATCTCGATAAGACCGTCGTCGTCGGCGGTATCGGCTGCGCGAGCCGCATGCCGTTCTTTCTGAACACGAACGCGATGCACACGACGCACGGTCGCGCGCTGACCTTCGCGACCGGAATCAAGCTTGCGCGGCCCGACTTGACCGTGATCGCGGTGATGGGCGACGGAGACGCCCTGGCGATCGGCGGCAACCATCTGATCCATGCCTGCCGTCGCAACATCGACCTGACCGCGCTGATCCTCAACAACGAGATCTACGGCATGACCGGCGGCCAGCTCGCGCCGACCACACCGCAGGGCATGCGCTCGGCAACAAGCCCGCTTGGCAGCATCGAGACGCCGTTCGACACCGTCGAGCTGGTGCTCGCAGCCGGCGCGACCTATGTGGCCCGGACGACGACCTTCGACTTCGACGAGATGCCACGGCTGATCCAGGCCGCGCTGGCCCACCCAGGATTTGCCCTGATCGAGATCCTCACCCAGTGCCCGACGTACTTCGGGCGGCTGAACAAACTCGGAGCTGGGCGCGCGCTGCTCGATTACGAAAGGGACATGACCGAACCGCTCGAGACCGTCACGCGCGAAGATCTCGCCGGCAAACTCCCGACCGGAGTCTTCCGCGACGAGATCCGCCCCGAGTTCACGCGGCGGTACGCTGCGCTGCGCGAACGAGCGCGAAAGGGCGCGCGTGACTAGCGAGGCGATCGGCGTGCGCGTCGCGGGGCGGGGCGGACAGGGAGTGATGCTTGCCGGCTTCCTGCTCGCGCAGGCAGCCATGACCGACGGCAAGCACGTCGTTCAGACGCAAAGCTACGGACCAGAAGCCCGCCTGGGCGCGGCGAAGTCGGACGTGATCCTGTCCCGGTCGGAGATCGCCTATCCGGAGGTAATCGAGCCGGACGTCTTCCTGTGCTTGTCACACGACGCGCTAGTCGCGTACTCATCCACCGTCAGCCCTGGAGCGATGTCCATCATCGACGACCGGGCGGTGAGCGGGTTCGAGATCCCGGGCGCGATCATCCTGCCGTTGACCGAGACCGCCCGCGAATGTGGCGCGGCGCTCGCCACGAACATCGTCGGTCTTGGCGCCCTGGTCGGAACCGCGGCCCTCGTCTCCGAGCGATCGATGCGCGAGGCCCTTGCCGCCCGCGTCGCACCAGACCTGCTCGCGCTGAACACGCAGGCGTTCACGGCCGGCCTGCGACTGGCGGCCTCCGTGTGAGGCGGGTTATACGGTGCAAGCGAGGCGAACGTAGTGCCGAGCTCTTCGGCGACGATCTTGTCTTGCGCCGCCCACGGGACTGCTCATGGATCTGCGACTGCCAGCCGAGGCCGTCGATTACCCGTGCGGACATGCACACGCGCCGGGCGCCGGTCAACAGGACCCCGCGGATCACGGGGGCTGAACGGCGGGGGGCGATCTCCGACGCCGGCGAGGTGGGCGATACCGGCCGCTGCCGTGTCCGCCTGCTGGGCGCCGATGCCGCCGTGCTTGACCGGAAGAAGTCTGTGACGTCTCCGGCGGCGAAGGCGTGCACCTCACGGCCGGCGAACGCAACGATGCCAGGAGCCGGTACGCACACAGCGACGCCCGCGTGCAATCTAACCCCCGCCTCGTGCAGCAGGTCGAGGACCGCGTCGCCGGCGGCTTGGCCGAATGCCTTTAGCGGTCGGCCCTCCCACGTGACGAAGGTCAGCTCGGGGCTGCGGTTCATGCTCCGCCCACGAGGTCCGGTCATCAGCGCCAGCTCGTAGAGCGGTAGCGGCAACACCCACTCATGTGTGCCAGGACGAACGCGACCGCCTCGACTGAGCCCGCCTCGAGCCGCCGACGATCCGGTCGAATGTCTCGTCGGCCGCGTCGTCGGTGAACACCTGCGCGTGTGGGTGCTAGGGCGACGCTTCGCTTGCCCCGATCGCAAGCAACAGCGCGTCGTACGCTAGCTCGGCCCCGCCCTCCGTGCGGACCGTCTGGCCGGCGGGTTCCACCGCCGTCAGCCGGTCCCTGACCCAGCGCGCGCCCACGTCCGACGCGATGCGCTCCAGCGGATAGCGCCGCACGCCGGGCAGACCGAACGCCTTCTGGACCGCCGGCGGACGATAGGTCATGCACGCATCGGGGCACACCAGCGTGAGCTGCACCCGCTCGCGGGCGAGCCGCCTGAGGCGCAGGACACCCTCGACGCCGGCGACCCCGCAGCCGCAGATCACGACCTCGAAACGTGACATCGCGTCACTATCAAGGCGCGGGCGGGTCGGCACATCGGCGCAAACCACGGACGCCATCTTGCCCCCGGCTAACGCCGCGCGGGATTTGGCGGTACGCAAGGAGGCCCAAGCTCAGTTCAGAACGGCCAATCTTCGGGGGTCCGGCTGGCGCCATCCGCGCAATCGGTTTCGGCGTCAGGCCGCCCGGCCTCGCGCGATCGCCGTGGCGTCCAAGACGTTCGCCACCAAGTGGTGCTAGCCGCCGACAAGCTAGCGGATGCGCGCCCGAGACTTGTGCGTTCCTGAGCGAGCGGGCGCCGACGCGCGCTGCCCGCGGTACCGGATCGGACGAATGGCAGGAGAGCGGTCCAGTCCGCCGACTCGGCACGTCTGCATAGGCAGCGCTGTGGCAGCCCGGCCAGTCAACGCCGTGACACTCGGCGATTGCTATCGCGTGGAAGCACGCGCCGGCGACTCACGCGCGAAGGTCGAGAACTCCGTCGCGCACGCCGCTCCTGCTCTCCGAGAAAGCAAGCGTCCGGACTTGTCCGCCCCTCACTCTTGGCTCGCTCGTGCCTTCGCCCAAGAGGAGGCGTCCGGATCGAGGCCTGCGACGGGGGCCTGAGATGGCCGATAGGGGCACCGCGCCGGGACGAACGCAGACTGCCGCTCTCACGAACGACCGGTCGCGTCGAGCTTCGTTGCGCCGGCGATCAGGGCTTCCGCTTCGGCCTGGCGGACAGCGTGAGCGGCAGAGTCAAGTCGGCTGTAGTGGTGTAACGCTCACGCTCGTCGACGAGGTGGGCGGTGGCTCAGACCGCGGGGAGCGGGATCACCTCCCTGGCGAGGTTGCCGCGCGGGTTCTCGCGGAGGCGAGCCCGTAGGGCGAGCCGCAGCGAGGACCTGCGCGGGCGCGCCGTCCGAGAGGGGTCAGGCCGCAAGCTGTGCCACCTCCTCGAAGTCGACGGCTGGATCGCTTGGTTCGGTGAGGACGAGTGCCATTGACTCGGCGGAGAGGTAGCGGCGCTGCACGAGCCACTCGTCGTTCTGCTCCAGGAGCAGCGCGCCCGCGAGCCGGATCACGGCGGCGTCGTTGGGGAAGATCCCGACGACGTCAGAGCGTCGGCCGATCTCCTTGTTGACCCGCTCGAGCGGATTCGTGCTCCGGAGCTTGGTCCAGTGCTCGCGCGGGAACGCGTAGAACGCGGTCAGGTCCTCCTCCGCTTGCTCGAGCAGCTCACACACCTTCGGCGCGACCGACGCGAGCCGCTCGAGCACGTTGGTGACCCGCTGCTTGGCCTGCTCGCCGCCCTCGGCCTGGAAGATCTCCCTGAGCGCGGCGGCGACCAGCCCGCGCTGATCGCGCCGGCAGTGCATGACCATGTCACGAGTGAAGTGCACCGAGCAGCGCTGCCATGGACAGCCGAGCACCCGGGCGACCGCGTGCGAGGTTGCCCCGCTCGTCGTGGAAATTCACGGTGACGGCGGTCCGAGTGGATGGTTACACAGTCAGGGATGCGGCTTCCTCCTCGATCGTGGTGTGTGCGGCTTGTTGGCGGCGGCGGAGTAGGTCGTGCTCGATCGCGATGGCGAGGTTCGCCAGCCCGCGGTAGCCCTGGACTTTCCGGAAGCGGCTCTCGGCTTCGAGCATGCCGGTGGCGGTCCAGCGCAGGCACATGTCGCCCGAGCTCCAGTTCTTGACGTTGCGGTGGATGACCCGAGTTGCATACTGCCGTTCTCAGCCATGATGACTCCCGACAGCATGGACTTGTGGCCTCGAGCAATCTGCACGACGACGAAGGCTGCTGCCCCATCAGCACGACTGGCGTGTCACAGATCTAAGAGCCCGACCTCCTCGGCTTGATACCACCGCTCCACGATCGCGCACAAGTTCGTGCCCTTCAGCACACAGTCTGCTGAACAGCCCAGCGCCAGACGAGGACAGCACCGCCAGGCCGTGGCCCGAGGGCGACGAAGCCGCCCAGCACCGGGGCAATAGCCGGGAGGGCCCCCTCGCAAGGCCGGCCCGGGCGTCGATCAAATCGTTTGACCGACGGCCACGCGCGCTGCAAGCCGTATGGCCGCCGCCGACGACAGAGTGGCCTTGGCACCGGGATCGGCCGATGCTAGAAGAGAACGCGGATCGCGTTAGCTGCTTCGTCCCGGTTCAGCAAACAGCAGCGAGCGCTTACTGAAAATCGACCTACCTACGCGCAGCTAACGACCAGCCCACCAGTGCGGTGTGACTGTTTTCGCCCACATCCAGGCGGGCGCGGCCTGGGCGCGCGACGACTGCTTCGGCTCTCGCGGCTGCTCCGGCCGCGCTATGCCTTTGCCACGCGAGCGATCGTCCCGACCCGGACCCGCTTACTTATCCGGACGGTGGGTGTCAAGTGGTCCGTCCCGGGTGATCGCGCTTGGGGGAGCGTGGGCGTGTTGGATCCGGTGTTGCGCGCGGGCGCCCGGGCTTACTTTGGACCGCCCCCCGTTCCGTGGACACGTTCTGAGTTGACCGTGTCAGCGTAGGACAGCGCCCGGACGGAAGACGGTAGCGCTGGGTGGGGACAAGCGTTCGGGGGAGCGCGCGCGGGTTCGCGGCGCAGCGAGTCCCGAGGGGCGAGCGGAGCTGCGTACCCGCGCGCGGCGCGCCCGCCGGACCCCTGCGGCGGGAGGGGGTAACCGCTCAGACGGCCTCGGCGACGACGAGCGTGAGGTGATGGTCGCGCTCGATCTCGTCGGGGGAGCGGTACCCGAGCGTGGAGTGCAACCGTCGCCGGTTGTAGAACTCTTCGATGTATTGGAAGATCGAGCTGCGCGCCTGCTCATGTGTGGCGTAGGTGCGCCGGCGCAGCCTCTCTTTCTCCAGTGACGCGAAGAAGCTTTCCTTGGCGGCGTTGTCGTGGGGGCTGCCCTTGCGACTGTTGGACTGCGTGACACCATGCGCGCGGCATGCGGCGCCGAACGTCACAGCCGTGTACTGACAGCCGCGATCGGCGTGGTGAATGATCCCCTCACCCGGCCGGCGCTGGGAGACGGCCATCTCGAGCGCGCGGGCGACGAGCGGCGCGTCGGCGACCGGGCCCATCGCCCAGCCCACGATCCGGCGCGAGAAGCAGTCCAGCACGCTGGCGAGGTGCAGCACACCCTCGCCAGTCGGGATCTGCTTCATGTCCGAGCACCACAGCTGGTTCGGAGCGGTCGGCTGGAAGTCGCGCTTGACGAGATCCGGCCACACCTTCACCCCGTCGACGCCGAGTGCGCAGTCGGCGTTGCGGCGGCGCTTGGGCGGCACGTACGCGCCCTGGATGCCCTCCACGCGCATCAGCCGCTCGATCCGCTTGTGGTTGACCTCATGGCCCTCGCCGCGCAGCTCGGCGTGCACGCGACGGGACCCGTAGGTCCCGTCACTCTCCGCATGCACACGACGGATCTCCTCGACCAGCGTCGCGTTAGCGAGCGTCCGCTCGGACGGCGGCCGCCGCGCCCACGCGTAGTAGCCCGAGCGCGACACGCCCAACACCCGGCACATCACCGCGACGTCAAAGTTGCCCTTCTCCGCGTCGATGAACCGGAACACCGCTATCGGATCTCGTTGCCCTCCCTCGCGAAGAAGGCCGCCGCCCTTTTTAGGATCTCGCGCTCTTGCTCGAGGACCCGCACGCGACGGCGCAGCTGCGTGAGCTCCTCCTTCTCATCCGAGGTCAGACCCTCACGGCGACCCTGATCGACCTCGATCTGCCTGCACCAGTTACGCAACGTCTGATGCGAGACCCCGAGCGACTTCGCGACATCCGCGATCGAGCGGCCCTGACGCACCAACTCGACCGTCTCACGACGGAACTCCACGGGATACGGCGGACGCGTCCTTGGCATGGACACCACACCCTTCCAGCCGGGTCGGACAGACCCAAGCGATCAAGTGTCCACGACCTCGGGGGCATTCCACTTCGGTCCACGACCCTCGGGTTGGCTCCGGGGCCGGCGACGAGATGTTTGATGGGGTGGTCCCGCTGGGGGAAGCGTTGCGGCCGCTCGATCTTTCTAGGCCGTCCGCGCGAGTAGCGTGTCGGCAGCGGGTCTTCGGGAGCTGGCCGCGGCGCATCGGTGTGAGTGAGGGCTTGACGCGCGCGAAGGGTTTGAAGTTGGTGTTTGGTAGTTCCGGCCTGGCCGGAACTGGTTCCGCATAGCGCGGCCGAAGCCCGGGTCAAGCGGCCAGAGCATCGGTGCGCTCGCGGGTTGCCGCGGGCTTGGTCGTGGATCGCCTGGCGCTTGACGCGCGGCGCGCGGCTGCGCTACCTGCGCCGGAGCGTGTCTGCTCGACCGCCGGCGCCAGGGCGTCATCGCCGAGCTCGCGCAATGTGTGGTAGCAGCGCTTGAGCAGCTTGCGCGCGAGCGCGAGACACGCGCGGTTGCCGCCCAGGCGCTCGGCGGCCTGCTCGTAGAAGGCACGATCAGGCGAGCGTGGCCGACGCGCGACCTGCGCGGCCTCGTACAGCGCCCAGCGCAGCGTCGGCGGACCCTGGCGCGAGAGATGGCCGGGTGCGCGGTGACGATCAGATTGGTAGACCGTCACATCGAGACCGCCATAGCGAACTGCATCCCGGCTGTTAGCGAACCGCCGGCAGTCACCAAGCTCTGAGACGACCGTGACCGCGCACAGCTCACCGATCCCGTAGTACGCCTCGATCAGCGCCTTGCAGCCCGTCTGCGCCCGCGCGTAGAAGCGCAGCTCGCGAGTCACCGGCGCGAGCTCGCGCTCAAGCGCGTCGACGATCGCGATCGCGACCGTGATCTGCTGGCGTGCGGTCTCGGGCAGCGACTGAGCGTCCAGCCAGTCACGCCCATCGCCGACCATCAGCTGCCGCCGCTGCGGACACCCGTGGTGAAAGAGCACCGCCTGGATGCGCTGCTGCCACTGGCAGTGCTGCTCGATCAGCGTATGACGCAGCCGCACCCGCGCGCGCAAGTCGAGGATGTGATCGGGCGGGATCCAAGACTCCGGCAGCCGCCCCGCCAGCAGCAGCTCACGGTGATGGCGGGCGTCCGCGCGGTCGCTCCTCGCGCGCCGCTTGTTGCCGCGCAGCGCCGCGGTCTCCGCCGGCTCGGCCAGATGCACCACCGCGCCGACCGCCCCGCAGCTCTTCGACCAAGAACCGCCAGCCGGTCATCGCCTCCAGCGCGACCTCCAACTGCTCGCCGGCGAACCCCGCCAGGAACCGGCGCACCCCAGCACGATCAGCCGGGCGCACCCGCGCACGGCTGATCTCGCCACCCGCCAGATCGATCCACTCAGCAGTGATCTGCGCCCGATGCTGATCTACGCCCATCACGATCGACATCGCGACAACCCTCCCTTCCAGAAAACCAGAGCAGGAGCCAACCTCCGACGCAACGAATACGTTGGACAGCGTGGTCGGCGCCTTCTAGTTGGACAGTCCGGCCGCGCGGACTGCAACCGCGCGCGCCTCACCTATGCTGTTCGACACGAAGGCCCCGGCCACCTTCACCGCGGCGAGGCTTCACGCGCCTTCCGGGTCCCAACCCGGATATGACATCTTTCATGTTCGAACGCGCCTCTCCGCGCCGCCACCCGCGCTCTCGCTCTGCGCGGATAGCGCGCACGCGGCCGGCGTGGTCGCGGCCGACGGCCGCGCCGACATGATCGACTCCAGCGTTAGGCGGAACGCAGATAGCTGCAAGCGCCGAGCGGCACCACCGGAGCGCAACGGAATGCGAGCGACGCCGGAGCGAAGCGGTCATGACTTCGACGTTGCCGGCACCGCTGTGCCCCGCTGCGATCGGACACACGCAGCCACGGAGCCGTGCCGGTCCCCATACTCGCCCGAGCCGAATGGGAGGTCTCGACCCGCTTGGCGACGCAACTGCCAGGTTTCTGTCAAGGATCGGATTGCCCCTCCCGGACCGCCGCGAGCGCGTCACGAACTCCCGTCCAGGAGAACCCATCATGGCGGACCACGATCGAGTGCTCGCCCTCGAGAACCGTAGCGCCGGCTTGCTCAAGCCGAGTGATGTTCGGTCGATACGCCGGGTGAGCGGCAAGGGCGGCCTTGCAGTACATCGCGACGACGATCGGAACGTCGAGGCCAAGCAGCTCGTTGAGCAGGCCGAGGGCCAGGGTGTCGTTGATGCCGGCGGCCCACTGGTTCAACGTGTTGAACGTCGCCGGGGCAACGAGCACCGCGCCCGCTGGCGGGAGCTCGTCGGTCTCGTGCGGTAGGCGCGGCCTGGTCCGCACTGCATGAGCGGTTACCTTGGCAAGGCTGTTGAGGTCGAGCCACAACGCCGCTGTCTCGGTGGGGATCGCGTACAGATCCCACCCGTCCTCCTGGAGTTGCCGTGCGGCCTCTCGCCAGTCTTGAACCGGCGGTGCGGCGCACATGATCCAGTACAGGACTCGCAGTGACTCTGTATCGACGGTCATGCGCCGATTAGCATGGCGCCCTGGGCCAGCCCGCGGAGAGCCTGAGCAGTAGATCCCCGGCGGCGCCCGAGCAGATCAACGATCAGCTGCTGGGCCTGCTGGTTGTAGCGGAGGACCTGCGGTCCGATGCGCTGGACGCGGACCAAGCGTGCGACCGCCTCGCTGTCCTGGCCTTGCCGAGCGTGCGCGATGGCAGCTTCGAGATGAACCTGGGAGCGACGCCCCACGAGGCCCGGCGCGAACCTGTCGGTGTTGATCTGATCGGCGATCTCCACAGCGCGGTCGGGCTGGTCGAGGCGCACTGCTGCAGCCAGCGCGTGGGTGCGCACGTTCGTAGGGCCGAAGCCGGTCCACGCGTGGTTGCAGTCCGCGCCAAGACGCTCGGCGAGGTGTGCGGCATCAGCGAGATACCGGCCCGAGGCCGCTGCATCGCTCTGAGCGGACGTGGCGATTGCTGCGATCAGCAGCAGGGCGCCCCGCACAGAGATCAGGGAAGGGTCTCGGTCGCTCACCGCAGCCAGATGGTCGGCACCGATGGCAGCAACCTGCTCGGCGTGGGACCGTTCGCCACCAGCCTCGAGGGCACAGGCCAGCTGGTAGGTGGCCGCCCCCTGTAAGACCGGAGAGGCGCTGTAGGTCGCCGCCGTGAGCGCCCGGTCGGCCGCGAGCCGAGCAGTGGCCGCGTCGTCGAACTTGGTCGCCAGCTTGGCGGCCAGCACGAAAGACCATCCCTGCGCCGCGAGAACCCGCTGCCGGCTTCGCTCGTCCTCGGCGAGCACCGCGCCCCCGGTCGTAGAGCCGATGAGCGCTGGGAGTCCGTCGGCAACGTGCTCGTACTCGCCTCGCTGATAGATGGCATGTGCCGAGGCGATGCGCTTCTCGAGCCCCGCCAGCGTGGGCGACTGGTCCGGAACCGGTCCTGAGAGCGCGAGCAGGTCGGACAGGCCGCGGGGGCCGCGGCCGTTAGCGATGAGCATTGCTGCCGCTGCCCCAGCGGCCGCCTCCTTCATGAAGTCGCGTCGTCTCACGGGCCAATCCACCGGATCGACGTCGGCGGGGGCCAGCCCGACGAGGTGCGGGGGGATGTCCAGGTGACGGGACAGCCGATCGAGAATGCGTATGTCATGGACGCGGGCTCGGCCGTTCTCGATGCGTGAGATTTCCGACTGGCTGTAGCCGCAAGCGTCTCCCGTCTGGCGTTGAGTTGCACCTTTCGCGCGCCGAGCAAGGCGGATCACCGTGCCCGTGTCCCCCTTCCGGACAGCCGTGAGAACAGCCGGTGATTCCCACCACGCCTCGGTCATCGTCGGTTCGCCGCCCAAGGCTAACGGGCGGTTCGACGGACGAACGGCTCGTATGCAGATTCCGCATACGTAATGCACGCCGCCCATAACGGCCGGTGGGCGATCATGAGACGTGCTCAACTTGCGGGCCATGGGCTTGAGCGCGGCCGAGCTGCCATCCCATCCCGTCCAGCTCGATCCGAGACTGATCGCCGAGATCGCCGACCGACTCAGCGATGCCATCGTTGAACGCATCGTCGAGGCCATCAGAGCCGAGGGGATCATTCCGCAGGGCCGTACGTCAGCGCCCTGGTTGGACGCGAAGGCGGTAGCGGAGCTGCGCGATGTCGAGCGCGACTGGGTGTATGAGCACGCGGACGAGCTAGGCGCGTCGAGGATCGGAAGCGGGACGCGGCCCCGGCTTCGTTTCCCGCCAGACGTTATGGAACGTCAGAGGGGCCATCGGCCATCCCCTAAACCAGCCGCCCAACCTGCCAAACGGCGCCCCAAGCCCAGCGACCTGATCCCGATCCGAGCCTCATGACCGAGCGTAGAGTCGTGCCGTCCAACACCCCACGGAGGCACCCATGACGGCACAGAACCGGAGGGCCCTCGCGGATCGCCGCGGACCAGAGGCCGTAGGCTCGATCGTCAAGCGCTATCGCAAGCGCGATCGGCAGTACACATACGGCTTGCGGATCCGCGCCTACGGAGGGCGCCATTGGGTCCCGCTCGGCACCGAGCGCGAAGGCTGGAACGACGTGCGCGCAGCCGACCGCCGCGACGAGATCGCCGACCTGGTCCGCCGCGGCGCGTGGCGACCGCCGAACACGTTCGAGCTCGATCCGCGAGAGAAGGATCCCGGCTTTCACGAGTTCGCGAGCGATTGGCTCAAGCGCTACCGACGAACGGTGGATGAGTCCACCGCCGACACCGCCGAGTACATGCTCAGCTACCACCTGCTGCCGTTCCTCCGCACCTACCGCCTGAGCGAGATCGACTACGCGGTGCTGTCGGCCTACGTCGCGCACAAGCTCGAGCGCAACGAGGAGATCGAAGCGGCGCGCGAAGCCGGCGTCACGCTCCGAGACGGAGCGGGTCGTCCGCGGCGGCCGCTCAGCGCGCGAACGATCAACATGACCCTGGACCTCACCGCCCGGATCTTCAAGGACGCCGTGAAGCGCAGCTTGCTCCAGGGCAACGTCGCAAGCGACCGCGAGCTCCGCCTGAAGGTGACGCAGCGAAAAGGGAACTTCCTCGAGGCGGACGAGCTGCTGTCGCTGATCGATGCCGCGTCCGGGATTGACGAGCCGGTCTCGAAGGAGACGCTCGCGCGCGCCGAACTCGCGCGCCGGATGCGCCGTGACGACAGGACCTGGAAGGAGATCGCCGCAGAGCTCGGCATCGCCCAGACCACCGCGATCTGGCTCGCCGGACGCTACCGACGGGAAGGACACGCCAGCGTGCGCCGCGCGATCCTCGCGACGCTCGGCTGCGCCGGGCTCCGCAACAGCGAGGTGTGCGAGATGACCCTGGGCGATCTGGACTTCGCTCACGCCGTGATCCACGTCCGCGATGCGAAGACCGAAGCCGGCGTCCGCCAGGTCAACATGACGCCTTGGCTACACGACGAGCTGCTGGCCTACCGTGCCAGCAGACCCGACGCAGCGCTCGACGAGCCCGCCTTCCCTACTCGAGGCGGCGCTCGTCGCGACGGGCGCAACATCAACCGCAAGGTAATCGCTCCGGCGGTGCGCGCCGCCAATGCGCTTCGTGCCGAGCGCCGGCAGCCGCCGCTGCCCGGATCGATCACCGCGCACACGTTCCGCCGCACGTTCATCACGCTGATGCTCGAAGCCGGCGCGCCCGTCCCGTACGTCCAGGCTCAGGTCGGACACGAGGACCCGACAACCACACTCGCGATCTACGCGCAGGTCCTCAAGCGCCGCGACCGTCGGCGCCACGGTGAGGCGTTCGACGCGCTGATGGCCGACGCAGTTCCGTCAGCTACGTCGATCATCATTTCCAGCAATCCTGACCGACCGGAAGGGCTAGCCGTGCTCGATATGACCGCGGTTTCCGGCGGATCCGGTCACAGGAACGAGCTGAATCCGATTCTGTGACCAGTTTGCACCAGGCACGCGCATGACGACCATCACGAAAATCTGGCCATTTGCGGGGCTTTTCGCAAGCCGACGCGGGGACTCGAACCCCGGACCCCTTCATTACGAGTGAAGTGCTCTACCAGCTGAGCTACGTCGGCGTCGCGGCCAGTTTAACCCGGCTCAGCCGCTTCTCGGACCCCGCGCGGCCTCCGCGTGTCGCGCGGCGGATCACGAATCGATCGGTATCCCCAGGCTCGCGGCCCTGGCCCGCCAGTCCTCGGCCAGGACGGCCCAACGCTCGTGGTCGCGCCACCGCCCGCCGATCTTGAGGTAGCGCGGCGAGAAGCCCTCACGCGTGAAGCCGGCACCGCGGGCCAGGGCGATCGAGGCGTGATTGCCCGGCTGGATGTTGGCCTCGATCCGGTGCAGGTGGAGCGTGAGGAAAGCGTGGCGCAGGACGAGCTCGATCCCCTCGCACATGTATCCCTGATGCGCGTGGGGGCTGCCGACCGCGTAGCCCAGATAGGCGCCCTGGAGCGACCCACGGGTGATGTGGGAGAGGTTGAAGAAGCCGAGGATCGCCCGATCCTCGCGCCGGCAGACGAGCATCGCCTCGAAGTCGGGCCGGCGCGAGTCGGCGAGGTAGGCGTCGAACGCCCCCTCATCGGTCGGGGCCGTCGCCCACGGTCGGTGGAAGGAGCGACTGGCGCGCATCAGCGAAATGAACTCGGCGCGGTCGGCGTACTCGGGCGTCCGCAGATACACGCGACCGGTCGTACGACCGTCGCCTGAACCCGCCGATGGGCCCGAGACGGTGGACGGTGCGCCGTCCTGACGTGTCATGCCGCGAGCAGCCGCTCCAAGCGATAGCCGAGCGATTCGCATGCAAGCTCCTCCGATACGTTCAGCTGGAAGCGCAGGCGCGTATCCTCGACGGCCTCGACGGCCGCGCGCAAGCGCTGTGGGTCTGTACCCGAGTCGGACTCGAGCGCCGTCAGTCGATCGACGTTCCGAACCAGATCCTCGGCTCCCCAGGACAGGGACGCGAGGTCCGCGTACCAGAGCGCCACCACCTGCAGAGCGAGGTCGAGCCCCGCGGTCTCGACCCGCCGGCGGGCGCGCCGGATCCGCTCGGTCCACTCGGTCTCGATGCGCTTGCGCTCCTTGCGCGGATACAGCTCCATCTCCTCGAGCGCCCGCGCCTCGAGCTCCAGGCGCACAACCTCCCCCCGTGACCGAACAGCGGCCAGCACCGCCGACCACGGCTTGCTGCGCCCCATCTCGCCCGCGGAGAAAGCCGCTCGCGCGAATCCCTCTGCCGCTGCCCGGAGTGCGTGCCCCTCAACGCCCGCAAGTTCCCGAGCGCGCTCGCCATCCCCTAAGGCGAGGCGGGCGCACGCGAGCGCGGTCTCCGAGTCCTCGCCGGACCGCACCAACTCCGCCGCCGTCTCGTCAACGGTCGGGGCGTTGAAGCGGACGAGCTGGCAGCGCGAGCGGATCGTGGGCAGCACCTCGGCCAGCCGGTCGGACAACAGAATCAAATGCACGAAAGACGCCGGCTCCTCGAGCGTCTTCAGCATCCGGTTGGCGGCCTCGTCGCCGAGCTCGTCCGCGCGCTCGATCACGAACACGCGGCACCCGGCCTCGAACGGCGTCCGGCTGGCCGCCGAGACGACCGGGCCGTCGATGTCGCCGACGAGGATCTCGTGGGCGCCGCTCGGGGCGACCCAGGTCAGATCGGGATGCGCCCCCGAGGCAACTCGGGCGCGGACGCCGGCCGGGTCGGGAGCCTCGGCCGACAGCAGCTCGGCGGCCATCGCGCGGGCGGCGGCGCGCTTGCCGGCGCCCCCGGGGCCGTAGAACAGATAGGCGTGCGATGCCCGCCCGCCGGGCGCGAGCGCCGGCTCGAGGACGGCGCGTGCGTGGGGGTGGCGCTCCAGCTCGGCGAGCATCCCCCGATCGTAGTGGCCGGTAGGGTCGGGGACCACGCACAATGACGCGCGGGCGGCTGATCACGATCGAAGGCATCGACGGCGCGGGGAAGACGACGCTCGCGGCGGGACTGCTCGACGCCCTGACCGCCAGAGGCATCGACATCGGGCTGCTCCGCGAGCCGGGCGGCGTCGCCGCCGCCGAGCGGATTCGCGAGCTTGTCATCGACCCGGGCCTGCACGTCACCGCTCGTGCCGAGGCGCTGCTCTACGCCGCCGCGCGGGCCCAGCTCGTGGAGGAGGCGATCGAGCCGCAGCTGGCGGCGGGCAGGTGGCTGCTCCTCGACCGCTTCATCGACTCCTCGCTCGCCTACCAGGGCGGAGGCCGGCAGCTGGGGATCGACGCGGTCCGGGCGATCAACGAGTTCGCGATCCGCACGGCCAGCCCTGACCGGACCCTGCTACTGATGATCGACCAGCACCTCGGGCGCAGCCGCTCGCGCACGCGCGCGGGAGCCCTCGACCGCCTCGAGCGTGAGCGCGACGACTTCTTCGAGCGAACCACCTCCGCATACCTCGAACTGGCGAGACAGGAGCCCGAGCGGATGCGCAAGATCGACGCCTCCCAGCCGCCCGACCTCGTTCTGGCCGCGGCCCTCCACGAGCTCGCGGATCTGCTTCCCCCGCCGACCTAGTCGGCGTAACCCGTCGGGTGGGCCTGCGCGAACGACCAGGCGTCGCCCACCATCTCTTCGAGCCCCGGCTTGTGAGGCTCCCAGCCGAGCTCCGATCTGATCAGTTCTCCGGCCGCGACCAGATTCGGCGGATCGCCGGGCCGGCGCGGCGCCTCCTGCGCCGGAATGTCGATCCCCGTGACGGCCCGGGCCGCGGCGATCACCTCCCGGACCGAGAACCCGTTCCCGTTGCCGAGGTTGAAGATTCGGTGTTCGCCCTCGCGCGCGCCGGCGAGCGCGAGCAGATGCGCGGCGGCAAGATCGTCGATGTGGATGTAGTCGCGAACCGCCGTGCCGTCCGGAGTCGGATAGTCGGTGCCGTACACCTGAACCGCGGGCGCATCGCCGAGCGCAACCCGCAGGATGTTCGGAATCAGGTGCGTCTCGGGATCATGGTCCTCGCCCAGCTCCCCGCTCGCACCGGCCACGTTGAAGTAGCGCAGACTCACCGCCCCGAGCCCGTGAGCGGTACAGAAGTCGCGGATCATCAGGTCCACGGCGAGCTTCGACGCGCCGTAGGCGTTGATCGGGCGGGGCGTCGCCGTCTCGGGAATCGGGACCTCGTCGGGCTGTCCGTAGACCGCGCAGGTGGAGGAGAAGACGAGCCGGGGAACTCCCGCGCCGACCATCGCCTCGAGCAGGTTGAGCGTCCCGCCGACATTGACCCCGTAGTAGCGCTCCGGATGACTGACCGACTCGCTCACTAGCGCCAGCGCCGCGAAGTGGAGCGCGCCGTCGAACCCGCCAGCGAGGACATCATCGACCGCCGGCTGGTCGCGGAGGTCGGCCAGCACGAACTCGGCGCCCGCCGGGATAGCCGCCCGGTGGCCCCGCTCGAGGTTGTCCAGGACCGTCACCAGATGGCCGTTGTCGAGCAGCTGCTTTGAGACGATCGAGCCGATGTAGCCGGCGCCGCCGGTCACGAGCAATTTCATCGCGGCCGCCTGGTTAGGGAATCCCTGCGCATTGCGCTGGACATATAACAGAAGGGCCTTGAGCACCCCGAAATGGCGGCCCACCCACCCCGCCCGCCCGAGTCGGCGGAGTAAAATTGGAACTCCGGGGATCGGGCCGCCGCCATGTCTTTCCGTCCGGGGCGTCCGCTTTCATTCGCTGCCCGCTGCGCTGACCGAAAGTCGCGCGTGAGCAGGGGAAATTGCGGAAAAACGAGAGGAGCAGCACCTGTATGGACCAGATCCCCGAAACCCAACTTGACGCCGAGGTACGAACCGGCGAGGGGCTCTCGGTCGGGCGCTTCTTTACGACCCCGGGCGCGCACCCGTTCGACCTGGTCGAGTGGGAGCGCAGGGACGCCAGGATCGGCCACGGCGACAAGGTCTCGTTCGAGCAACGCGACGTCGAATTCCCGAAGTCGTGGTCCCAGAACGCCACCAACATCGTCGCCCAGAAGTACTTCCGCGGCCAGCTCGGCGCGCCGGAGCGAGAGCGGTCGGTGAGGCAGATGATCGGCCGGGTGTCCGGCACGATCGCCGGCTGGGGACGCGAGCGCGGCTACTTCGCCACCGACGAGGATGCGGAGGCGTTCGAGTCGGAGCTGACCCACATCCTGCTGCATCAGATGGCGGCCTTTAACTCGCCGGTCTGGTTCAACGTCGGCTTCGAGGAGACCCCACAGTGCTCGGCCTGCTTCATCCTCAGCGTCGAGGACACGATGGAATCGATCCTCGAGTGGAACACCAAGGAGGGGACGATCTTCCGCGGCGGGTCTGGCTCGGGCATCAACCTGTCGAAGATCCGAGGCTCGATGGAGCCGCTGGCCAAGGGCGGAACCGCCTCCGGACCCGTGAGCTTCATGCGCGGCGCCGACGCCTGGGCGGGCACGATCAAGTCGGGCGGGAAGACGCGGCGGGCGGCCAAGATGGTCGTCCTCGACGTCGATCACCCGGATATTCGCGAGTTCATCTGGTGCAAGGCCAAGGAGGAGGACAAGGCCGCGGCGCTGCGCGATGCCGGGTTCGACATGTCGATCGACGGCGAGGGCTTCTTCTCGATCCAGTACCAGAACGCCAACAATTCAGTGCGCGTGACCGAGCGGTTCATGCGCGCTGTCGAGAAAGACGACGAGTGGCAGCTGATCGGGCGCGTCACCGGGACGCCGATCGGCGACCCGATCCCGGCACGCACGCTGATGTGGGAGATCGCCGAGGCGGCGTGGCGCTGTGCCGATCCTGGCGTTCAATACGACACAACGATCAACCAGTGGCACACGTCCCCGAATTCCGGCCGGATCAACGCATCTAACCCCTGCAGTGAATACATGCACGTCGACGACTCGGCCTGCAACCTCGCCTCGCTCAACCTCATGAAGTTCCGCCGTCCGGATGGGACGTTCGATGTTGAGTCGTTCGAGCACGCCGTCGACATCGTGTTCCTGGCGCAAGAGATCATCGTCTCCCCGTCGAGCTATCCGACCGAGCAGATCGGCGCCAACGCACGTGCGTTCCGCCAGCTGGGATTGGGATACGCGAACCTTGGCGCCTACCTGATGGCGAACGGCATGCCGTACGACTCGGACTCGGGTCGAGGCACGGCCGCTGCGATCACGGCGCTGATGACCGGGCGCGCCTATCTGGGCTCCGCGCGGATCGCCGCGGCAATGGGGCCTTATGACCACTACGCCGAGAACCGCGACGCTCATAACGCGGTGATGCGCATGCACCGCGACGCCTCGTACGTGATCCCCGACTCAACCTGCGCAGACGTCGAGTTGCTCGAGCGCGCGCGCAGCGCATGGAATGACGCGGTGATCGTCGGTGAGAAGCACGGCTACCGCAACGCACAGGCCAGTACCCTTGCCCCCACCGGAACCATCAGCTTTTTGATGGACTGCGATACGACCGGCATCGAGCCCGATTTCTCGCTGGTCAAGTTCAAGGAGCTCGTGGGCGGCGGCCAGATGACGATTGTCAACCGGACCGTGCCGCTGGCGCTCCAGACCCTTGACTACAGCGACGAGCAGATCGAGCAGATCCTCGCCTACGTCAACGAGCACGGAACGATCATCGGCGCTCCGTATCTGGCCGACGAGCACCTGCCGGTGTTCGCCGTGGCGGTGGGCGAGCGGGCCATCTCTCACATGGGTCACCTGAAGATGATGGGCGCCGCGCAGCCGTTCATCAGCGGCGCGATCTCCAAGACGGTCAACATGCCCGAGACCGCCACGGTCGAGGACATCGCCGATGCCTACGTCCAGGCCTGGCATCTCGGGATCAAGGCGCTGGCGATCTACCGTGACGGCTCCAAGACCGCGCAGGCACTGCGCACAGAGGCCCAGAAGGACGCGCCGGCGTCGAAGGAGGCCGAGATCGAGCAGGCAGTGGTCGAGGCGATGGCGAAGGCGCCGAAGCGCAAGAAGATGCCGCGAGAGCGCCAGTCGCTCACGCACAAGTTCTCGATTGGCGGCCACGAGGGTTACATCACGGCCGGCACGTACGAGGACGGCACGGTCGGGGAGATCTTCCTGACCGACATCGGCAAGGAAGGCTCGACCCTGCGCGGCATGATGAACTCGTTCGCCACCTCGATCTCGATCGCGCTCCAGTACGGGGTTCCGCTCGAGACACTCGTGCGGAAGTTCAGCTACATGCGCTTCGAGCCCGAGGGCATGACCTCCAACCCGGAGATCCCGTTCGCCAAGTCGATGCCCGACTACATCATGCGCTGGCTGGCCTCACGCTTCCTGGACGTCGACCTCCAGGAGGAGCTTGGGATCCTGACGCCCGCGGTGCGGGCGCGCCAGGCGGCTCAGGAGGCGGCAAGCTCGCACTTCGGCGACGTGGCGACGCCGAGCGTCCAACCCGCGGAGCGTAAGCCCGACGGCAACGGCAACGGCGGCAACGGCGGGGCCGTGAAGGGGCAAATCCTCCCGGCCACCTCGGCGCTGACCGACGAGCCGCCGGTCATTCCCGCGCTGCGCAACGGCCTCGACCTCGGTCCGGCCTGCCAGCAGTGCGGCGGGATGATGCAGCGCACGGGCAGCTGCTACACGTGCTCGAGCTGCGGCTTCAACACCGGCTGCGGCTAACCGCTTCCGACATCCGGTCTCTCCGAAGCCCCGCCAGACATGGCGGGGCTTCTTCTTTGCCGCGAGGGCCGGACCGCGGGCGACCGATCTCGCATCTCGCATCCAAGGGGACGCAAGCGATTGCCCGCACCGAGATCAGCGAGCTCGAGGCCACGCTCGCGCAGCCCCACCCCGCGGAGCAGCCGATCCTCGACCCCGCCGCGGACAGCGTGGCCGGAGCGGTGGCTATTTGACGGCCACTGCCGTCAGACGGCCGTTCGGCGCCTGCGTATAGCTGACCTGGACCTCGCCACCGAGCTCGAGGCCCTTGACGACGCTGGGCTGAGCGCCGGTCTGGAAGGTGAAGATCCGAGCGAACGTGGTCTGCTCCCCAAGCAGGCCCGGGAGCAGGTGGTACGCCTTGTAGGTGCGGCTATGGGCGTCGGGCGCGCCGTCGTTCAGCCAGCCGGCGCCGCCGGCGGGGTTGGCGCCGCCACCGCCGTCCGAGGTCCCGAAGAAGTTGCCGTCGATATTCATGAAGATGTGCACGCCGGGGTCGTCGTACAGGGTGACCTGGTTCGCGCCGCGGCCCGCCCCGCGCGCGATCAGGTGCGCGCTCAGGAGCTCAGCGATGATCCCGGCGTCGTTGGGAACGCCACCGGCTACCTGCCAGATTCCGGCCCCGGAGAGCACCGCCGCAACCGATCCGGAGCAATCGAACCCGATCCGACGGCCGTTGTAGCCCGGGCCCTTGATGCCGATGCTGGCGATCCCGGCCTGGGCGTGGCCGCCGCCGTAGACGTAAGGGAAGTCGCCGGCGGTGACCTGATTGGCGGCCAGAGTCAGCGCCGAGACCACGGACATGCGGCCGGCGCTCGCCTCGATCGCGAACGTGCGGCCGTCGACCCCGATCACATCGCCGGTGACCTGTCCGTTCACCGGCGCGGAGGGTGCCGAGAAAGCAACCGGGACCGGTGCCAAGCTCGGCGCGGCGGCCAGGGCGCCGGCCGGAAGGACCAGCGCGCCGAGGAGCGCGCACAGGGTGGCGGCGAATCGCTTCATCGACTCCATCCGTCGGCTCACAGACGCGAGACCTGATGTCTGCAATCAGACCGGCAGCCCACATCAGCCCCGGAAACGACCGGCCAGATCGGCGATAGCCGAGGTTCCCGTCCCGTCCAGCGGACCTGGACGCGACCGTCCCCTGACTCGGGATAACGGGAGAATGCGCTTAGAAAATGCGGACGATCGCCCTCGAGGAGCACTGCCTGACCCCCGAGCTGCGCGAGCTCCTAGGCCCGCAGATCCATCCTTACTACCCGGTCCACCGCTGGCCGCCGGCGCTCGAGGCGCGGTTGCTCGACCTGGGCGAGGGCCGGATCGCCGAGATGGACGCACAGGGGATCGACATGCAGGTCCTGTCCTCGGTGCAGCCCGGCCTGGAGCACAGCAGCGCCGAGCGAGCCATTCCCGTGGCGCAGGCGTTCAACGACCGGGTGGCCGAGGCCGTCGCGGCCCATCCTGACCGCTTCGCCGCCTTCGCGGCGCTGCCGACCGCCGACCCGAACGCGGCGGCCGACGAGCTGGCCCGGGCCGTCGGGCAGCTCGGCTTCAAGGGAGCGCTCATCAACGGCCGCACGCTCGACCGCTTCCTCGACGACAAGTTCTTCTGGCCGATCTTCGAGGCCGCGGAGGCACTCAAGACGCCGATCTACCCGCACCCCATGCCGCCGCGCTGCAGATCATCATCGGCCACATGGGCGAAGGCATCCCGTTCATGCTCGCGCGGATCGACGAGGTGCTCGGCGGCCGAACCGCACTCGATCCGGCCAAGACCCGCACCGAGCTCTCGGTCAAGGAGTACTTCGATCGCAACTTCCACATCACGATCAGCGGCCTGTTCACCGACCCGCCGCTGCGGTGCGCGATCGACACGTTCGGCGCGGACAAGATCATGTTCGCGGTCGACCACCCGTTCGCCGACGGCGCCGAGGCCCGCCGGTTCATCGATCAGGCGGCGATCAGCGACCAGGAGCGCGAGCTGATCGCTCACGCCAACGCGGAACGTCTCCTAGGGCTGTAAGGGGCCTCGCTCCGCTCGGCGTCCTTGGGGCCCTCCACCCCGTCCGGACGGGGTTCGCTGGCGGTCGCGGCGACGGCCCGCTCGGCGTCCGTGCCTCACCCAATGGGCCTGCCGCGCCACATCCGACGGATGCCGCCGAAGGCGGCCCAAAGAAACCCGGGCTACAGACCCGGTGGGTGGCGGACCACGAAGCCCGAGAATTCGCCACCACCCTGCGCCCAGCGCGTGCCGTCCTCGGCCAGCGCCACCGTGTCGAACCGCCAGCCCGCCACCTCCATCCACACATGGCCGGCGTTGGCGTAGATCGTGACCCAGCGCCCCGGACCGGGGTCGCCCCAGTCCTCGAACTGGCCCGAGACCATCGGCGAGGTGACCAACCCGGCGGCCGCGAGCGCGTAGCTGACCGAGCCCGAGCAGTCGTAGCCGTCGGCGTGGAATGACGCGTGTCCGCCTCCGTAGATGTAGGGCAGCGTCGCGATCGCGTTGCCGGCGGCGATGATTTGGGCCACCGCGGCCGGCGCGCCCGGAGGCGCTTGCACCATCCCGCCGGTGTCGACGGCGATGCCGCCCACGCCGGCGTTGCCGGTGGCGGCGGCCTTCGCGGCCTCGGCGGCGGCCTTGGCCTCGAGCGAGCTTAGATGTGCGTTGAGGGCGTGCAGCTTGGACGTGTCGTTGCCGCGCGCGCCGATCTCCTGGATCTGCTGGTGGAGCAGGGCGGCCTGAAGCGCGGCGACCTGGTTGCGCTGCCCGATCACCTGGTTGGCGAGGCGTTGATCGCGCTGTTCAAGCCGGCCGAGGAGCGCGGCCTCGCGGGCCACCGCCTGGCGCGCTGCCCGGGTGCTCGCGACGATCTGCGCGTCCTGCGTCCCGACGCGGTGCATGAAGTTGACCTGATCGAGCAGCTGATTGAACCCGTGCGCCTGCAGGATCACGCTGACCAGGTCGGGCTGTCCGTTCTCGTAGGTCGCGACCAGGTTGGCGGCCAGCGCGTGGGTGGCGCGCTCGAGCCAGTTCTCGAGGTCCACGAGACGATCGCGCGCCTTCAGCAGCGCGGTCTGAACGTCCCTGAGCTGGTCCTCGCGAGCGGTCAGCTGGTTCTGGAGCTGGGTCAGCTGCTGATCGGCGGCCGCGAGTCCCTGCGTCGTGACGTGGATCTGGGCCGTGTCACGAGCGATCTGCGAGTTGAGCGAGGACGCCGCCGCCTTGCCGGCGCTGATCTGGCTCTGGAGGTCCCCCGCGCTTGAGGCGGTCAGGCTGCTGCCCAGCAGCATCGCCGCGACGAGCAGGGCCACAGCGACTCTGGCAGCTCTGAGGCGGTGGCTGGCGGAAGGCATGCAGACGGATGTGAGCAAGACAAACGGCGCGCGGGCGCCCGACAAATCGGGCGCCGCGGCGGCGGTACGGCCCCCTGGATGGAAGCCGGCAGCACCCTAACAAGAGCTCTCGACGGAGAGCCACCAGATCCTCTGCCTGCAACGAATCTTGCGCCGGGAGCCTCTTACAGAGGTCCGACGCTCAGCCGACGCTCGTCTTCTGCGCGGGTCCGAACATCTCAAGTGCAGATACCAAGCTCGCACCGAAACGGAGACAGAAATGACCACCATCATCATCCTCAACGTCGTGTTCGCCGCCGCCGTCATCACGGGCGTCGTCGGGATGCTCGCGCGGAGCATCGCCAAGCAGGACAGCCATCGCCGGCCCGCCTAACCACTGGTCACGGATGATCGGATCGGTGTGGCAGATGCCACATGCAGCGACCCTCACCCGCACCTCGTCGGCCTGCAGCTCACCCAGCTCGAGCTGCTTGATCGCGAACGGCGCCCCCTTGCACTCGGGGACGGCGGCCGCGATTTGCACGCGCGCAGCCTAACCGGGAGAGCGTGCGGACGTTTGTCGCCGCCCGCGCCGTTGATAGGCAGCAATGAAGTGCGATCACACAGGCACCTACAGCGGGGCGTCGCGGTACATCCGCGAAGCGGGCGAGTTGCGCCTGGTGCTGTTGTGCGACGTTTGTGGGGCGGAGCGCCAGGAGCTCGGACGGATCGAGTACCGACCGGAGGTCATTCTCTTTCCCGGGATTGGGCCGGCGGCGGACGGCACGGCGCGGCGGGCAGAAGCCGCGTAGCGCTCCCCTAACGTCGGACAGCAGCGCGCCACCAGATCCTCGGATGCGAGGATCTGAGCGATGCTGCGCGAGAGCGACACGACGACCATCCGGGAGGCGTGCGAGTCGACGCTGCGGCGAAACTGGCGCGAGGGCGCGCGTCCAGCCGACGGCGTGCCGTTCGCATACACCTGCCCGGACGCGGGCCACTACCCGTGGCAGTGGTACTGGGACTCGTGCTTCACCGCGATCACCTGGCGGCACTTCGACCCCTCCCGGTCGCGTCGCGAGCTCGAATCGCTGCTCGCTGCGCAGCGCGAGGACGGCTTCATCGGCCACACGATCTTCTGGAACAGACGCCTCACCGGCCGGCGGCGATACACGTACAACGTGACCTCGCCGGACGCGCCGATGACCGCCAGCATCCAGCCCCCGACGCTGGCCTGGGCGTGGCGGATCGCGGTCGGGGACCCGGCCGAGGTGCCGGCGATCGCGCGCCACTACGACTGGCTTGCGCGCAATCGCGAACTGGACGGCGATGGCCTGATCTGGATCGTGCAGCCCGACGAGTCGGGGCTGGACGCCTCGCCCCAGTTCGACGCGATCTGGGGGTGGCGCTCTCACCACCGTCCCGGCTTCCCGCTGCTCGTACGGCGCAACCGCCGGCTTGGCTACGACCTGCGGCGGATCGCCGGGGCCGGCGGTCCGGTCTGCTGCGAAGTGGCGACGAACGTCCTCTATTCGCTGTCGTTGATGGCGCTCGGGCGGCCGTCGCCGACCGGAACGATGATCGAGCGCATGTACAACCGGAGCACAGGTCTGTTCGAGCCGCTGGCGCGCCTCGCCCGCCGCCGGACCCGGCGCCCCTCCCCCCGGCCGACGCCCGTCGTCACCTGGACCGCCCTGTCGCCGCTGGCGCTCCCGGATCTGCCGGAGGAGATCGGCCGGCGCCTGGTCGAGCAGCACCTGCTCGACGAGCGGCGCTTCTGGCTGCCGGTGCCGCCCCCATCCGTCCCCCCGACCGAGCCGAGCTTCTCCATTCGCGAAGATGGGTTCCTGTGGCTCAGGCGCTACTGGCGCGGGCCGACGTGGATCAACGCGGCCTGGTTGGTGTGGCTCGGGCTCAGACGTCTCGGGTATCTGGAGCACGCGGACACACTCGCGGAGCGGATCAGCGCCGCCGTCCTCGCCAGCGGGCTGCGCGAGTACTACCACCCCTACACCGGCCGTGGCATGGGCGCGGTCGATTTCGCGTGGTCCAGCCTGGTGATGGAGCTGCTCGCCGCCGATCCGGCCGCCGCCACGGGCAGCTACCTGCGGGTGTAAATCTGCCGTGATCCGCGAGCGCCCGTCTAGAATGCGCCGCCGCATAACAGGCGAGCTTCGGGAGTCAGTTCATGTGGAACGGTCAGCAGGTGTCGGTCGTGCTGATGACCTATGCCGAGCGCGACTCAATCAGAGAGGTGATCGAGGGCTTCCTCGCCACAGGCCTGGTCGACGAGGTGCTCGTGGTCGACAACAACGCGCAACCGGGAACTGAAGAGGAGGTTCGCAAGACCCCGGCGCGGTTGGTCAAGGAGCCCCGTCAGGGTTATGGGTATGCAACCCGGCGCGGACTGCTCGAGGCCACCGGCGAGTTGATCGTGCTCTCCGAGCCGGACGGCACGTTCGTGCCGGACGACATCTTGAAGCTGCTCGTGTATAGCCCGCAGTGTGACGCCGTCTTCGGCACCCGAACGACCTGGGAGCTGGTGTGGGAGGGCGCGAACATGGACTGGTTCTTACGCTGGGGTAACTGGGCCGTGGCAAAGCTGATCGAGGTCCTGCTCAACACAAGTCATCTCAGCGACGTCGGTTGCACGTACCGGCTGCTGCGCCGAGATACTGCGAGGCGCGTCGCGAGCGGCATGACGGTGGGCGGCAGCCACGCCGGCGCGGAGGTCATGCTGCTGACGATCAATTCCGGCGCGCGGTTCGTCGAGGTGCCGGTCAACTATCTCCCGCGTGTCGGGCGCTCATCGGTCACCGGCAACCGGCTGACGGCGATCGCCGTGGGCCTGCGGATGATCGGGCTCGTGCTTCGCGCCGCGGGCTCCTCCCCCCGGACGCGCCACCGACCTCCGGCGTTCGTCTCGGAGCGAGCGTCAAACGGTGAGATGCCCCGTGAGCAGCTCACACTTTGACTCGATCGCGGCCGTCTATGACGAGTCGATTCCGGCGCACGTCGCCGAGCACTACCTGAAGAAGCGGACGGCGTTCGTGGTCGCCCACTGCCCCCGCGGCGAGGGCCTCGACGTCGGCTGCGGGACCGGGGTGCTCGCCGAGCGGCTCGCCGGCGCCGGATACGAGATGGTCGGAGTCGATCCCTCGGCGGGGATGCTCGAGATCCTCGAGGCCAGGACGCCGCTCGTCCGCCCGGTGCCCGCGTCGGGCACCTCGCTGCCGTTTGATGACGACAGCTTTGACCTCGTCGTCACCGTCGCCGTCATGCACCACATCGCCGACCCCGACGACGTACGCCAGACGCTCGCCGAAATGGTCAGGGTCGTGAAGCCCGGCGGGCGGGTGCTCGTGTGGGATCACAACCCTCGTAACCCGTACTGGGGGGTGCTGATGGCCCGCGTCCCCCAGGACACCGGCGAGGAGCGACTAATTCCCGAAGCCGAGATCGTCACCGGCCTGCGCGCCGCGGGCGGACAGATCCTGCGGAGCACGCAGCTTGGCGCCGTCCCGGACTTCACCCCACCCCGGGCGATCCGCCGCGCCGCGGCGATCGAGCGGGCCGTCGAAGCAACGCCCGGGCTGAGGAGGTTCGCCGCGCACAATGTCATCCTCGCGACGAAGTGACTAGCCGCGCCTCGGCGGCAACCGAGTACCCCTTCGTGCGCGGCGTCGACCGCGTAAGCGGTTGGCTCGCCTCGGGACGCCGCCAGGCCACGACTGCGCTCGCGTTGTACGTGGTCATCTCGATCGGATATTTCGGGGTGCACGTGCTCCCCCACCTGGCAAGCACGTACGTCGGGCTGCCCAACTGGAGCGACCCGACGGTCAACGTGTGGAGCATGGCGTGGTGGCCGTACGCGCTCCTCCACGGGATGAACCCGCTGATCACGCACACGCTGTTTGTCCCCGACCGGATTAACCTGGCCGCCACCAGTCCGACGCTGTGCCCGCTGGCGGGGATCGTCGGCGCGCCGCTCACTCTCGCGTTCGGTCCGATCGCGTCATACAACCTGTTGATGCTGGCAAGCCCGGCGCTCGCGGCGTTCTTCGCCTTCCTGCTGTGCCGATACATCACAAAAAACTTTGCCGCGAGCCTCTTCGGCGGCTACGTCTTCGGCTTCTCGACCTACATCCTGGGACACATGGAGGGTCACCTCCAACTGGTGCTGATCTTTCCCATTCCCGCCGGGGTTCTCCTCGTGCTTCGCCTGATCGATCAGCGCATCAGCGAGCGCCGGTTCATCATCCTTATGGGGCTTACCGTGGGCGCGCTGTTCCTGACCTCCAGTGAACTTACACTCACGTTCGTAGTTCTCGGAGCGCTTGCCCTCGGCGTCGCGTTTGCGCTTGTCCCCACCGTGCGAGAGCGCATCGTAGGCACTGTGAAGCCGATTCTCATCGCCGGCGTCGCGGCGGCGATCGTGACGAGCCCGGTGATCTACTACGAACTCCACGGAACCGTGCGGTTCGGATCGAACATCGGCGACATCGACGGCAGCGACGCCCTCGGGTTCCTCGTCCCCCCGAACCTGGTGCGGCTCGGCAGGACGGCTTTCGCGGCGCTTTCGAAGGCGTCCAACATCACCGGAAGTGACGCCGAGGCCGTCACCTATGTCGGCTTGCCGCTCGCACTGATTCTCGCGCGCTACACGATCACGCGCTGGCGGGCGGCCGCGACGAAGATCCTCGTCGTGATGCTGACGGTCATCGTGGTGCTGATCCTCGGGTCGCACCTGCACGTCGCGGGGTACACGACGATCCCGCTTCCGTGGAACGTCCTCGACCAGTCGTTGCTGCACGACGTGATTCCCATTCGCCTCTCGGTCTACATGTTCCTGATCGCGGCCGTGATCCTCGCCATGTGGCTGGCGCAGCCACGCGCCGGAGGGTGGGGCGTCGCGAAATGGGCGGTGGCGGCCGTAAGCATCGCGTTCCTGGTGCCCAACGTCGGCGGTGGTATTTGGCGCGGGAAGGAAGTCAACCCGAGCTTCTTCACCACGCACGAATACCGACGCGTCCTCACGCGCGGGGAAAGCGTTCTCATTCTGCCCTTCGGCCAGCTAGACAACAGCATGCTCTGGCAGGCGGACACGGACTTCTGGTTCCGCCTGGCCGGCGGCTACATCAATCCCGTCTACCCGCCCGATTACGAACACGACCCGCTGTTCCCCGCCTTGTTCCGCAAGGCCAAGCCGGACCCGCGGGCGCTGCGCTCCTTCCTCGTCCGTCGGCATATCGGCGCGGTGATCGTCGATCCCGCCATGCCTCAGCGGTGGCCCGGGGCGCTGGCGGCGCTCGGGCTCAAGCGCTCCTCACTCGGCGGCGTCTGGTTCTACCGCCTATGAGCGACCGCGGCTCTAGCGATGTTCCCGGCGTCGCCTACCGGTCAGATCGCTGGCAGTAGCGTGAAGCCCTCGGCGCTCGCGGCGGCCCGAAGGCGTTGGTCGAAGACGGCCATCGCGCCGACGTCCGGGTCTGCCTCGCGAGCGAGCAGCGCACTGGCCAGTTGCACCGCGTCGGCGCCGCGCAGGCGGTGTCGGCGCACGCACTCCAGCGAGCGAGTGATGACCGCCTCCGCCACCGGCAGGACCGCGAAGCGACCACGCCGCAGGTCGGCCACGAATGCCCGGTCGAGCACCGATGCCTGCGGTTCTGAGAGTTCGCCGCGCAGCGCCTTACCCCACATCGCGGCCAGCACCTCGGTCATCGACAGGGCGCTCATCACCATCGCGCCCCGCCACAATCTGAGTTCCTGCGCGCCGACCTCGTCCGCGTAGAGCTTGACTAGGGCGGAGGAGTCCCACAGGGCGCTCAGCGTCGCCCCTCACTGACCAATTGCGCCAGCGGCGTCCCGCGGCCCGCAGCCGCCCTAGCGCGCGTGAGCTCCTCCTCGGTCGGCGCTTGTACGTCGGGCAAGGCAGCGAGGTCGAAGAGCAGCCCCGCACGAGCGAGTCGCTCGCGCAGCGCCTGAGACTCATCATCGGCCAGCGCCGGGTCGGTCGCCGCCGCGACCAGGTCCTCGAAGGTCTGGTTGATGCTGGCGCGCCGTGCCGCCGCTAGGCGTCGTACTGCTTGCCCGCGCTCGTCACTCAGTCGAACGGAGAACTGCTCCATGCGAAAGCATGATAGCAGGCATGAGAGCAAGAGGAGGCCAAGGGACTACGCAGTTTCACACCGGAAGCGACGCCCGGGCGGCGTTTCAGCCCGCCGTCCGGAACTGCTCCATCACCGCGGTAAAACGGTCGAAGCCCTGCTCCACGGCGCTGGGGCTCTCTTGCGGGAGCCAGAACAGAACCCGGTGAACCCCGGCCTGCTCGAGCTGCTCGATGCGAGCCGGCTCGGGCGCCATCCCCATCACGCTGACCGGGATGGGATCGCGTCCGGCCTCGGCTGCGCGCATGTTCAGCTCGCCGATCCGGGGTACCAGCTCCTCCTCGGTGCTGCGGTTGGGCATCCACTCGTCGCCGTAGGCGAGCACGCGATCGAGCACCTTGGCGCCGTTGCCGCCGACGATCACCGGCGGGTGCGGCTTCTGCATTGGCTTCGGCCAGCACCAGATCCGCTCGAAGTTGACGTAGCGGCCGGAGTAGCTGGCCTCGTCCTGCGCCCAGATCGCCTTCATCGCTTCGATACGCTCGCGCATCAGCCCGAACCGGTGCGAGGCGTCGGTGCCGTGGTTGGCCATCTCCTCGACGTTCCATCCGGCGCCCACCCCGAACAGGAAGCGTCCGCCGGACAGGACGTCGACGGACGCCACCTCCTTGGCGGTGACGATCGGGTCACGCTCGATGACCAAGCAGATGCCGGTCCCGATGAGCAGCCGCTCGGTCGCCGCGGCGGCGGCACTGAGGCCGACGAACGGATCAAAGGTCTGGCTGTAGTACGGAGGGAGCTCGCCGCCGCCTGGGTAGCGCGACTCGCGGCTGGCCGGGATGTGGGTGTGCTCGGGGAACAGGAGGGATTCGAATCCCCGGTCCTCGGCCATTCGGGCGAGTACCGCGGGCGGCGGCACGGACTCGGTCGGGAAGATGCCAACGCCGAATTTCATTGCGTTGTCTGTTCACGTTAGCGGAGGCGGGCGGCGCGCTACCGTTCCCCCAATGGCTACCGAACGCGAAACCGAGACCCGCGAGGTCACGCTCTCTGACGAGCAGTGGCGCGAGCGCCTCTCGCCCGAGCAGTACAAAATCCTGCGCCAGCACGGCACCGAGCGGCCGTTCACCGGCGAGTACGTCCACGTCAAGGACGACGGCAAGTATCACTGCGCCGGCTGCGGTGCCGAGCTGTTCAGCTCCGACGCGAAGTTTGACTCGGGCACCGGGTGGCCGAGCTTCTACGAGCCGGGCGTGGCCGAGAACATCGAGACGCGGGAGGACCGGAGCCTGCTGATGCGGCGCACCGAGGTCGTGTGCAAGCGCTGTGGAGGGCACCTCGGTCACGTGTTCGACGACGGTCCACGGCCGACCGGGCTGCGCTACTGCATCAACTCCTGCGCGCTCGAGCTCGAGCCGGACCAGTCGTAGCGGCGCACGCGGCGACGCGCATCCCCATTTCGCCTGCCTGGAAGGTCAGGTGCCTGTGACCGCCGTTGAGGACCGCGCGTCCTGGACGGTGACAACCACGACTCGATCCTCCTCCTCGCGGTACTCGTAGACCACGAGCATCCACCGCCATGGGCCGACCAGGCATCGCAGACCGTCCCACCGGCCGCCCAGAGCCACGCCGAGTCGGGGGAACCGCTCCAGTGTGCGCAGGGACCGAGCCACCCGAGCGGACGCGTTAGACGGAAGGCTCAACATCACGATCAGTCGCTCTAGGTCCTCGACCGCCGTACGGGCCAACTCGACGCTAGCCACCGGCTGCCTACGCGAGGTCGTCGAGCGAGATGGTCTCGCCCGACTCAGCTTGCCGGCGTCCCAGTCCGGCGCGCTCGTACGCGTCCGGAAGCCCGTCGAGGAGATGCACGACGTTCTGGGCGTCGAGCGCGGCCTCATCGAGCGCCGAGAGCAGCAGCGAGCGAGCGAGCGTTCCCGGCTGGAGGTGCATCCGTTCGGCCATCTGTGCCAGGCGCTCGTACTGCTCGTCGTCCACCGTGATGTTGAGTCGTTCCATCGAGCGGGACTCTACACGAGACGTAACAATCCGTGTAGGTCACCTCTCGAGCGCGCGCCGCTGCCGGCGCCGCTTCACGACGACGTAGATCACGAGCGGCAGCACCAGAAGCAGGACGAAGCCGACGATGCCCGCCTCGGCGAGCACGTGCGCGGCGGCTTGTCCGCCGTAGTAGCCGACCAGGCCGTAGGTCACGCCCCAGGTGATCCCGCCCAGCGCGTTCCAGAAGAAGAACTGCTTGAACGGCATCCGGTTGATCCCGGCCAGCCAGGCGGTGGCGAACCGCACGAGCGCGATCCACCGGCCCACGAACACCGCCTTCGACCCGTGGCGCTGGAAGAACTTGTCGCCCGAGCGGATGGCGTTGACGCGGTGGTGCATGAACGGCCCGGGCGCCGTGAACACACTGCGCCCATACCGCCGGCCGAGCAGGTAGCCGAGGTTGTCGCCGAGGATGGCCGAGCACACCCCGATCAGGATCACCAGCCAGATCTCCAGCTTGCCCTGGCTGGCCAGGACCGCCGCCGCGACAAGCGCCGTTTCCCCGGGCGACGGTATCCCCATCGACTCGAGCCCGATGATCGCCGGGAGTAGATAGCCGAGGCTGTTCGAGGCGCCGAGGATCGCCGCAAACGAGCCAGCGATCGCAGCGAGACCCCACATCACGCCGGCACCGGCGTCAGCCGACGGGGCCCGGATTCTCGAGCACGGCCAGCAGCGATAGGCCGGCGGCCATGCTCCGACCGCTGGCCAGCCACCGGGCCTCGAGCCGCAAGGGCTGCTCGAGCACGGCGTTCAACCACTCCGGGCCGAGGGTCAGCTCGGGTTTGTAATCGCCGTTGGGCTGGCGCAGCCGCCGGCGCTCGGCCAGACGCACGGCTGCCGCCGGGCCTAGCAGCAGACCGTTGAACGACGTCATCCTCCGCACCCGCCAGCCGGTCTCGTCGGCCGCGGCGCGCAGGCGCCCGCGCGAATAGCGACGGTAGTGATGATTGGCCACGTCGTGCGTCGACCACAGACCCTGGTAGGCCGGCACGGTCACGAGCAGGAACGCTCCGGGCTTGGATACGCGCCGAAGCTCGCTGAGCGTGACCCGGTCATCGGGCGTGTGCTCGATCACGTCGAGGCAGGTGATCAGGTCGAACTGCGCGTCCTCCCAGGGCAGCTCCTCGAGCCGGCCGATCCGAACCTCACCCCGTCCGCGGGAAATCGCCAGCTCGGCGGCGACCGGGTCGAGCTCGATTCCCTGCACCTCCCCATAGGGGACCAGCTCCTCGAGCGTGCGGCCCGATCCGCAGCCGGCATCGAGGATGCGAGCGCCGGGTGCCAGCGCGAGCCGGTCGAGCTCGGCGCGGATGATCCGCCGGCGCCCGCGATACCACCAGTGGCGGTCGTCGAGCTCCAGCATCGCCTTCATCAAGCGTGCGTCCATGGTTCTAATCCTCGCAGCCGGCCGAGCCGGGCCCTACACCACCGCGAGCGGCTCCTCCTCCTGGGCCGAGCCACCGGCAATCGCAACGTGAACGTCGCCCCGGGTAGATCGGTGCGCTCGAGCACGAGCTCGCCGCCCATCCGCTCTGCCAGCTCCCGGCCGATGGCCAGCCCGAGGCCGAACCCGGCCGTCCCGCTGGCCAGACGGCCGCGTTGGAAGCGATCGAAGATCAGCTCGCGTTCCTCGGGCGGCACCCCGGGGCCCTCGTCGTGGACGGTGAGCGACACGTTCTCACCATTGCGGAGCTCGACGGCGACCTCGCCCCCTTGCGGGCTGACTCGGACGGCGTTGTCGAGCAGGATGCGGACGATCCGGGCGATCGAGCCGGGGTCGCCGCGCGCCCACACCTGGCCGACCGAGTCGTCGAGCGACGAGACGATCCCGCGTTCCTCGGTCCCAAGCTCGAACTCGGCCAGCACGGCACGGCTCAACTCCCCGAGCTCAACCGGTTCGGAGCGCAGCTGCACCTGCGCGTCGAGCCGGCTCAGGTCGAGTAGGTCGGCCGCCAGCCGGGCCAGGCGGCGCGACTGGGTACGCGCCCGCTCGAGCAGCGAGCGGGCGTCGGCGAGGTCGGGATCGCCGCTGCGCAGATCGTCGTCGAGCAGCTCGAGCATCCCATCGAGTGAGGCTAGCGGCGTGCGCAGCTCGTGCGACGCGGTCGAGACGAAGGCCCGGCGCGCCTCCTCCTGGTGCTGAAGCTGCTGCTGCATCTGGTCAAAGGCCCTGGCCAGGTCGCCGACCTCGTCCCGGCCGCGCTCGGCGGGCACCTCCACGGGCGGACCCTCCGCGGCGAGCTGAAGCGCCGCCTGGCGGAGTCGGCGCAGGCGCCGGACGATCGTGCCCGACAGCGGGATGCCGAGGATGAGCGTCAATCCGAGCCCGGCCAGGGCGGCGTATAGGAACGCCTTGCGCACCGTGGCGACCGCGGCGTTGACCGTGTCCAGCGGCTTGCGTACCACCAAGACCCAGTGCGCGTTACCCCCTCCAGGCACAGGCGTGGTGAAGGGCAGGGCAGCCCGCGCGTACTGAGTGCCGGCGATCGTGCCGATGCTGTAGATGGCGCCCTTGCTACCGAATGCCCGCACCACATCGTCCTCGGAGGGATCGAGGCGGGCGATGTTCGACGGGGTCGTGACCTCGATCAGCTTGGCGCCGCGCCCCGAGGGCTCCGCGTACCCGAGGAGCGCCACCTCGGTGGCGCCGGTGGCGGCCTGCAGGCTGTGCTCCTGCTTGATGATCGCGTCTTGGGCCTGCTCGCCCAGCGTGCGCAGGCAGACGTCCTGCTTGTAAGTCGTAGTGTCTTGCGCGCATGGCAACGAGTCGGACCGGCGGACCTCCGGCCTGATCGGCGCGCCCCCGGTTGCCGACTTGTCGACGGGGACCTCGGCCTCAGCGACGATGCCCGGATTCTGCGCCTGGAACGGCCTGATCGTCCTCCCGAAGCTGGTGGCATTGGTCCGCTTGGTGCTACCAACCTCGTTGCGCAGCGTGTTCAGCTCGGCATGTCGCAGCGACTGCTCCAGAGGGCCGAGCAGCGTTAGCGCGGCGACGGCCAGTGTGGCCACGGCCGTGAAGAGGACGGCCCCGAGGATCCTGCCGCGCAATCCGAGAGCGCGGCGTGAGGGCCGCACGCGCATTTCTATATCGTCCTGAGCCGGTACCCCGCGCCGCGGACGGTGAGGATGAACCGCGGCTTCTCGGGCTCGGGTTCGAGCTTCTCGCGCAGATGCCGGATGTGGACGTCGATCGCCCGTGGGTCGCGGTAGGCGCTGTCCCCCCAGATCGCCCGGAGCAGCTCCTGGCGGTTGAGCAGTCGGCCTGGATCGGCCATCAGCGCATCGAGCAGCTCGAACTCGGAGAAGGTCAGGCGCACCGGGCGACCGTCCATGCTGACCTCGCGTTGGGCGCGGTCGAGCGCGATCGGTCCGACCACCAGCACCTCGTCGCCCATCGCGCGCGTCCCGGCCCGCCGGAGCACGGCCCGGATCCGGCTGCGCAGCTCGGCCAGCCCGAACGGCTTGGTCACGTAGTCGTCCGCCCCGGCCTCCAGGCCGAGCACCGCATCCGCCTCGGAGTCGAGCGCAGTGAGCATGATGATCGGCACCACGTTGCGACGGGCCCGGAGCGTGCGGCAGACCTCGTACCCGTCAGGGCCCGGACCGAGCGCGACGTCGAGCAGGATGATGTCGAAGTGGTCGGTGCTGGCGCGATCGATCGCCGAGCGGCCGTCGCCCACGGCCATCACCCGATGGCCCTCGCGGGAGAACGAGCGCGTCAGCATCTCGCGCAGATCCGACTCGTCGTCGACGACGAGGATGATCAGCGAGGCATCGTTGTTGCGCGCCGCCGGGGAGTGGGGCTGTGTGATCCGTCCAGCCGACATCGACTAAAAACCCGGAACGATCGTAGCGCCGAGCGGACTCGATCCGGGATCTTCGTGGCCCGGGGGATCACGAACCGGCCTCGGGAGCGCGAAGTCGCTCGAGCACCGCGATGTCGTCGAGGTCCTGGCGGCGCTTGCGCTCGGGGCGATCACGGAACTGCGACGCAGCGCTTTTCATCCGGATCAGATCCTCGGGGTGGGCGACCAGCATGGTCACACCAAGCGCCTCAATCGACACAGCCCGGGCGCGAAGCTGCTCATAGGACGGGGGAGCGCCAGGGGTCTGGTCGACGGCGAACACGTCGAGGTCGCCATGCGCGGTGCGCATCAGGAAGTTTCCGCCCTCGAGCAGCTGCCGCGGATCCGTGACGTCGATCCCCAGCAGGTCCGCGTCGACCCCGCGCAACCTCGCATCGAGCTGCTCGAGCGCCGGAGCCAGCCGGCGCATGTTCTCCGCTGTCCACGCCGCGATCACGTCGAGATCGACCGTCGTGCGTACGTGGCCGTAGGCCTGGATGGCGACACCTCCGATGAGCACATAGTCGACCTGGTGCTCCGACAGCGCGCGCAGCACCTGCCCGACGTCAAGCGGCGGCTCGTCAGTCACGATCGAGCGCCTTCAACGCCTTGCCTCTGATCTCGCCGGCAAACCGGTTCCAGCTAGAGGCCAGCTGCAGCCGCTCGTCCATCCCCAGCCGCGCCTGCTCAGCAAGCTGCGCGTCCTCGAACGGCACGCCGCGGGGACGCGCATCGAGCACCAACTCCTCCCCGCACGCGGCGGCGAGGTGCGCCAGCATGTCGACCGTGGGTGACACCTTGCCCTGCTCGATCCGAGAGATCGCCTGCTGCGTGGTCCCGGCCCGGTAGGCGAGCGCAGCCTGGCTCAGGCCATGCCGCTCGCGTAGGCCACGAACCAACTCACCCGCGCGCATCGCTTCACATCATATCTGACGTGGCGGCAGCGTTTTGAGCGACGGCCTCGGGCGATGGAGTCAGTCCTAGCGGCCGACCAGCTCGAGCCCGCGGGGCTCGGTTCCGCCGGCCCGGCTGTCCGCCGGCACCTCGACCGAGCGGGGGGCCAGGCGTCCCGCCACCGCCACCGACCACAGCACGGTGAGCCACGTGAACGTGGCAAGCGTCACATGGATCCAGACCATGTCGGACGGGAGGTGGAGCTCGTACTGGACACTGCCGACGAGGCCCTGGGCCGCCAGCAGCACGCCGAGCACGGTCAGCGGCTCCATCATCCGCTCACTCGCCCCCCGATGGCGATGCAGCAGCCAGACGCCGATCGTGACCACCCCAAACAGCGCGGCGATCGCGGCGTGCTGGTGGATGGTCCACGTGAGCGTGTCGGCGCCCTTGAAGTGCAGTCGATGGACGTGCTGGCCGGTGACCCCGCCAGAATGCGGTCCGGCCGCCGTGGCAGCCGTGCCGGCGAAGATCGTCAGCGCGCCGAGCGGGAGCAGGGCGCGGACGGACCACACCCCGAGTCGATCGTTCGACAGGGGACGCGACCCGGGCTCAAACGTGGCCTGCCAGGCCAGCGCGAACGCGGCGATCAGGATGATCAGGGACAGGCTGAAGTGGGCCATCACGAACCCCGGGGCGAGGTGCTCGAGCACGGTGAAGCCCCCGAGTACCGCCTGGGCCAGCACACCGAGGGGCAGCAGCACGGCCAGAATCGCCAGATCCCTCCGGAACGGGCGCCGCGTAAAGGCCAGGACCGCGGCCACGATCGTGATGATCCCCACGATCCCCGAGACCGCCCGGTTGCCGAACTCGATCAGGGCGTGCGAGCTGAGCGGCGGCAGCGGCGTCCCGCCGCACTTGGGCCAGTTGGCGCAGCCGAGGCCGGAGTCGGTCAGCCGCACGGCGGCGCCGGTCATGACGATCACCGTCAGCGCGGCGAGCGTGACGTAGGCGACGCGGCGGTACTGGGTCGGGGTTACGGCCAGGCGGTCGAGCACTTCGACGCAATGGTATGGCCCCCGCGTCGAGCCTGCAGTGAGCGAAGCGTCAGGACTCGAACGCGCGCAGGTCGGCCTCGACCATCCGCTGGACCAGCTCCTCGAAGGAGAGCGTCGGGCGCCAGCCGAGGCGCTCGCGGGCCCGGCTCGGGTCGCCGACGCGTGGCGTCGGCTCGGGCGGCCGGCGCAGGGTCGTGTCCACGGTTATGTGATCCTCCGCCCGCAGACCCACGTGCGCGAACGCGGCCTCGGCGAACTCGGCCACGGTGTGCCCGATTCCGCTGGCCAGGATGTAGTCATCCGGCTCATCCTGCTGGAGCATCAGCCACGCCCCGTCCATCACGTCGCCGGCGAACGACCAGTCGCGCACGGCGCTCAGGTCGCCGAGCTCGACGCGATCGGCCAGGCCCAGCTTGATCGCCGCGGCCGCGCGGGTGATCTTGCGCGTAACGAACGACTCGGGCCGGCGCTCGGACTCGTGGTTGTAGAGGATGCCGGAGCAGGCGAACAGGCCGTCGTTCCCCCGCAGCTGGCCGACGAGCTGGTGCGCGGCCAGCTTGGCCGTCGCGTACGGCGTCTCGGGCCGGCACGGCGTGTCCTCGCGCTGCGGGCTCTCGGGGGCGGCGCCGAACATCGCGCCGGAGCCGGCGACGAACACCCGCGTGTGCGCGCTGTGCTCGCGCACCGCCTCGAGCAGCGTCGCGGTCGCGCCGGCGATCGCGGCCAGCGTCTCGCGCGGGTCGCTGCCAGGACTCGGGGACGAACGACGGCGCGGCGAGGTGGTAGAGCTCGTCCGGAAGCGTGCGCGCGACCGCTTCTCGGAGGCTCTCGGGATCGAGCAGGTCGCCTTCGACAAGCTCGATCTGGCCCCGCAGATGCTCGGCCAGGCCCAGCCGTCTCGGCCGGAGCGGCCGGATCATCCCGGTCACCCGATAGCCGCGTTCGAGCAGCAGCTCGGCCAGGAACGAGCCGTCCTGGCCGGTGAGGCCGGTCACGAGCGCGCGCCGGGCTCGGCGCTCGCGCGCCACGCTACGGCTGGTCGGCGACGGGCTTCGCTTCCGATCGTGCCCGGGCCAGCTGGGCCCGCGCCGGCTGGCCGCCGCCGCTGAGCAGCTCATAGTCGGCATCGACCATCAGCCGGATCAGCTCCTCGAAGCTGGTGCGCGGCTCCCAGCCGAGCTCGCGCTTCGGCCTTGGAGGCGTCGCCGATCAGGTGGTCGACCTCGGCCGGGCGCTTGCAGCGACTCGTCGATCACGACGTGATCGTCGATCTCGACGCCGGCCTGGTCGAACGCGATCTCCAGACACTCCCGCACCGAGTGCGCCACTCCGGTGGCGATGACGTAGTCGCTCGGGCTGGTCCTGCTGGAGCATCAGCCACATCGCCTCGACGTAGTCCTTGGCGTAGCCCCAGTCGCGCTCGGCGTCGAGGTTGCCGAGGTGGAGCTTGCTCGACCAGCCCGAGCTTGATCGCGGCCGCGTGCCAGGTGATCTTGCGCGTCACGAACTCCAGCCCCCGGCGCGGCGACTCGTGGTTGAACAGGATCCCGCTGCTCGCGTGCAGATCGTAGGACTCGCGGTAGTTGACCGTGATGAAGTGGCCGTAGACCTTCGCCACGCCGTACGGAGAGCGCGGGTAGAACGGCGTCAGTCTCGTTCTGCGGGACCTCGCGGACCTTGCCGAACATCTCGCTCGAGGAGGCCTGGTAGAAGCGCGCCTCCGGGCAGACCTCGCGCATCGCCTCGAGCATCCGCGTCACCCCGACCCCGGTGAACTCGGCGGTCAGCGTCGGCTGGATCCACGACACCGCGACGAACGACATCGCCGCCAGGTTGTAGATCTCGTCCGGCCGCGCCGCGCGCAGCGCGTCCACGAGCGAGCGCTGGTCGAGCAGGTCGGCCTGATGCAGGGTGACCCGGTCGCGCAGGTGCTCGATCCGGTCGAACCGCTCGGTCGAGGAGCGGCGCACCATCCCGTGGACCTCGTAGCCCTTGTCGAGCAGCAGCTCGGCCAGGTACGAGCCGTCCTGGCCCGTGATGCCGGTGATCAGAGCGCGGCTCGAAGGGGACACGCGGCCGAAGACTACATCCGGGTCGGCGGATGGCGCCGAACCGCCATCTGAGCCAATACAATCGCTGCGGTGCAATCCAGGAGCGGACGAGGGCTCGCCGCATGACCGCGGCCGTGGGCATTGCCGAAAGCATTCGCCGGACTGTGATCGAGCAGTCCAAGCGGGCCAACGTCGGCCACATCGGCTCGGCGCTTTCGATCGTGGACATACTCGCCGCCTGTTCTCGGGCCGCTTGCCGATCTGGACCTGGACGACCCGGACCGCGACCGCTTCGTCCTATCCAAGGGCCACGCGGCGCTGGCGCTCTACGGCGCCCTGCATGCCACCGACCGGCTGTCGCGCGAGGCGCTCGACACCTACTGCGCCGACGGCACCACGCGTCGGCCGGGCACCCGAGCACGTCCTGGCCGGGGTCGACTTCTCCACCGGCTCGCTGGGGCACGGCCTGTCGATCGCGCGGGCGCGGCGCTGGCGGCGCGTCTGCAGGGATCTGCGCGCCGCGTGTTCGCGCTGCTGAGCGATGCCGAGCTCAACGAGGGGTCGGTATGGGAGGCGGCGATGTTCGCGGCCCACCATCGGCTGGCCAACCTGGTGGTGATGGTGGACGTCAACGGCCAGCAGGCGCTCGGCTACACCCGGGACGTGCTCGACCTCGAGCCGCTCTCCGAGCGCTGGCGGGGTTCGGTTGGGACGTCCACGAGGTCGACGGCCACGACCTGGACGCCATGACGACGGCGCTCGATCGGGTCACCAAGGACCGAGCGCCGCACATGCTCATCGCCCACACCGTGTTCGGCAAGGGCGTCTCGTTCATGGAGCAACGAATCGAGTGGCACTACCTGCCGATGTCCGACGAGGAGTACGCGCAGGCGCTCGCAGAGCTGTCCGGGAGCGGCGCGTGAGGGACGAATTCGTGACAAGGCTGGTGCGATCTGGCGGCCGACGACGAGCGCGTCGTGCTGCTCACCGGCGATCTCGGCTTTGCGGTGCTCGAGCCGTTCGCCGAGCGCTTCCCCGAGCGCTTCTTCAACGTCGGGGTGGCCGAGCAGAACATGGTCGGGGTCGCCACCGGGCTCGCCGAGGCGGGCTTCGTGCCGTTCGTCTACTCGATCGCCACCTTCGCTTCGATGCGCCCGTACGAGTTCATCCGCAACGGCCCGGTGCTGCACGGGCTGCCGGTCCGGATCGTCGGCGTCGGCGGCGGAGTTCGACTACGGCCACAACGGCATCACCCACTACGCGCTCGAGGACTACGCGATGATGCGGGCGCAGCCCGGGCTCGACGGTCGTCGCCCCGGCCGACTGCGCCCAGGTCGTCGCCGCGCTGCGCGCCGTGCAGCGAGCTGCCCGGGCCGGTCTACTTCCGGCTCGGCCAAGCAGTGCGTCGCGGTGCCCGGCCTGAGCGGCGTTCCGAGCTGGGCGCGCGCAGCAATCGGCCGAAGGCGGCGACATCGCGTTCGTGGCGCTGCGGTCGGATGCGCGCGCGACGCCGTCGAGCGTGCGCCGAGCTGCTGGCAGCCGGCGGACTGTCGGTCGCGCCGTGGCTCGTCGTCTCATGTTCAATCCGGCGCCGATCGAGGACCTCGCCGAGCTGCTGGCCGACGTGCCGCTGCAGTCGTCGGTCGAGGCGCACTACTCAGCGGCGGGCTCGGCTCGCTGGTGGCCGAGGTCGATCGCCGAGCGGGGCCTCGACTGCCGCCTGCTGCGCGCCGGCGTTGAGCGGACTCCAGTCGGCATGCGGGCTCGCGGGAATACATGCTCGAGCAGCTCGGCCTCAGTCCCGACCGGCTCGCGGCCAGGGTGATGCGAGCATCGCGTGGCCCCGCGTCGGACCGGGCGGGCCGATTTCTGGCCGCGCATAGCCGTGAAGCTGTCAGCCGTCATCGCCTGCTACCGCGATGCGCCGGCGGTGCCGATCATGCACGAGCGGCTCGTGGGGGTGTTCAACGAGATCGGCGCCGAGTACGAGATCATCTTCGTCAACGACGGCTCGCCCGACAACGCGCGCGAGGTGCTGGCCGAGCTCGCCGCGCGCGACCCGAAGGTGGTCGTGATCAATCACACTCGGGCGTTCGGCTCGCAGAGCGCGTTCACCAGCCGGCATGCGGATCGCGACCGGCGACGCGCGTGGTCCTGCTCGACGGCGACCTACAGGACCCGCCGGAGCTGATCCCGGAGTTCGTCGAGCACGCTGGCAGGAGGGCTACGACGTCGTCTACGGCGAGCGCGTCAAGCGCGAGGCCACGAGATGATGCGCTTCGCCTACAAGAGTTTCTACCGGCTGTTCAAGCGACTCGCCTACGTCAACATGCCGCTCGATGCGGGCGACTTCGGCCTGATCGATCGCCGCGTGGTCGAGGCGATGAACTCGCTGCCCGAGAACCACCGCTTCCTGCGCGGCCTGCGCGCGTGGGTCGGCTTCAAGCAGCTCGGGGTCCCGTACGTTCGCCCGGAGCGGATGTTCGGCACGACCACCAACTCGCTGCGCAAGAACCTCGGCTGGGCGCGCCGGGCGATCGTCTCGTTCTCCTACGTGCCGCTCGATCTGATCACCGGGCTGGCGCTGGTCGTCGTGGGCGTCTCTTCGCTCGCGCTGATGTCGAGGTGGTCGCGAGGATCGTCGACCCCAGCCTGGCGCCGAAGGGATTCACGACGGTGATCGTGGTGATCCTGTTCATCGGCGGGATCCAGCTGCTGTGCCTGGCGATCATCGGCGTCCTATCTGGCGCACATGTACGAGGAGGTCAAGGGCCGCCCGCCCTTCATCGTCGAGTCGGTGCTCAACCCGCCCGCCGGAGCAGAGCTACCGCCCGAGGTTGTCTCCTGGCCGGCCCGAGAGCTGGCCGGCTCCGGCGCCTCGACCGCCACCTCTAAGCGCACATGAGCACGGTAAGGGACAGCCCCCGCTGCATCCCACCCGGTGCGCGATCTGCGGGACCACGGACGGCAGCGACGAGCTGTACGCGGCGCAGCTCAACCTGGACGCGTTCACGCCATCGGTGTTCTCGGCCCGCCGGCTGCCCGACCGCACGCACTACCGGATGGTGCGCTGTCGAACATGCGGCCTGGTGCGATCGGACCCGGTACTCGACGCCGAGGCAATGGCGGAGCTGTACCGAGAGTCGAGCTTCGACTACGGCGAGGAGCTCGAGGGGATCCGTGCGACCTACGGCGCCGCCCTCGACCGACTGGCGTCCGTGGCGGCCGGCCGGAACGGCCTTCTGGACGTCGGCTGCGGCAGCGGGTTCGTGCTCGAGCTGGCGCGGGACCGGGGCTGGCAGGCGGTCAGGGGAGTCGAGCCGAGCGCCGATGCGATCGCCAAGGCGGACGCCCGGGGTTCGGTCAGCGATCGTCCAGGACGTCATCCGGGAGGGGCTGTTCGACGCTGAGTCGTTCGATGCCGTGACGCTCTTCCAGGTGCTCGACCACATTCCCGAGCCGGTCGATTTCCTGCGGGAATGCTTGCGGATCCTGCGGCCTGGCGGTGCGATCCTGGCGCTCAACCACAACGTCACCGCCTGGTCGGCCCGGATCCTCGGAGAGCGCAGCCCGATCATCGACGTCGAGCACACCTACCTCTACTCGCCCGAGACGATGCGGCGGATCTTCGCGCAGGTCGGCTTTGACGTGGTCTCGGTCGGGCCAGTCCGGAACACATACTCGACGTCGTATCTGCTCCACTTGATGCCCCTCCCGCGGGCACTCAAGCAGTCACTGGTCCCGCGTGCTCGGCAGACCCGCCTCGGCCGCTCGCAGGTGACCGTGCCGCTCGGCAATCTTTGCCTGATCGCGCGCCGGGCTGGATGAAAGCCCTGGTCACGGGCGCTGGCGGATTCGTCGGCGCGAACCTGGTCCGCTGCCTACTCGCCGGCGGGCACGAGCCGGTTGCCCTCGTCCGCCCGGGAGGCAATACGTGGCGGTTGGCGGAGACCTCGGGCGACGTGGCCCTCCTCGACGTCGATCTGCGCGATCCCGCCGCCCTTGAGCGCGTCGTCACCGATGTCCGGCCCGAGGCGATCTTTCATCTGGCCGCCCACGGTGCCTACTCATGGCAGAAGGACCTCGACGCGATGCTCGCGGTCAACGTTCGCGCCACCGAGGCGCTGCTGGTCGCGGCGCGCGAGGTCGGAGCAGCGATGGTCAACGCCGGCTCCTCCTCGGAATACGGCTACCAGGATCACGCGCCCGGCGAGGACGAGCGCGTCGAGCCAAATTCGCAATACGCCGTCACGAAGGTCGCGGCGACCCACCTCTGCCGGCTCGCCGCGGCCACGGGCGGCCCGCAAGCGGTGACGCTGCGCCTGTACTCGATCTACGGACCGTGGGAGGAGCCCGGGCGCCTGATGCCGACGCTGGTTCGGCGCGCGGCCCGCGGCGAATGGCCCCCATTGGTCGGGCCCGCCACCGCGCGTGACTTCGTTTGGGTGGAAGACGCGTGTGACGCGTTCATTCGGAGCGCTACCACCCCGCTACGCGACCCCGGAGCGGTCATCAATATCGCGAGCGGGGCCCAGACCACACTCGAGGCGGTCGTGACGACGGCCCGCCGGGTCTTGCGCGTCCAGGCCAACCCAGTTTGGGGGTCGATGCCGGCGCGCAGCTGGGACACCTCGACCTGGGTCGGCGATCCCTCGGCCGCGGAGCGCCTGCTTGGGTGGAAGGCGACTACCCCGCTCGACGAGGGACTCAAGCGAATGGCAGCATGGTTCGACGAGCACCCCGAGGTCACCCACCGTTACGAGACATGAGCTCCGCCCCGAAAGAGAATCTCGCCCTGCGCACCGAGGAGCGCTGGCGGCCGCCCATGTTCAAGCCGGTCGTCGGCTGGCGCGCGCGCCTCGGCGCGGCGGTGCGTCGCTTCTTCGATCTTCAGGCGGGCTCGCTGTGGCAGGACCTCGCCCCCGTGTTGACACAGGCGCACGGCACGCTCGTCGACGTGGGCTGTGGCGCCCAGCCATACCGGGGGCTGCTCCCCGGCAGCGCGGTCTACGTGGGGCTCGACACCGAGCGGGCGCAGGAGGATTTCGGCTACGCGATACCGGACGTCTTGCCGATCCGCGAGGACGGCCGCTGGCCGCTCGACGATGCCGGGGCCGATTTCCTGCTGGCGACCGAGACGCTCGAGCACGTGGTCGACCCCACGGCCTTCCTGGCCGAGGCTCACCGGTGCCTGAGACCCGAGGGGCGACTGATCCTGACCGTTCCGTTCGCCGCGCGCTGGCATTACATCCCCCATGACTACTGGCGCTTCACCCCGTCCGGCCTCCGCCTTCTGCTCGAGCGCGCCGGGTTCGAGCAGGTCGTAGTTCACGGCCGCGGGAACGAGCAGACCGTCGCCTGCTACAAGCTGCTGGCGCTGCTGCTCCCGGTCGTCCTGCCTCAGCCCGAGACGGGCTCGACGCGGGTCAGGCCGCTTGGGCTGCTCGTGGCTCCGCTTGTCGTCCTGCTGGCGGCGCTCGGGAACCTGTCGTTGCGAGCCCGAACCGGCGATGATTGCCTCGGGTTCACGGTTTATGCGGTCAAGTTTCAGGCAGCAGCGCTCAGCGACGCGCAGAGTCCGACGAGATGAGGAACGGGGCGAGCGCCGCGTTGGCGGCGATGAGGTCGTCGTACCGGACCGCAAGATTCCGCGAGTCTCCGTCGGGATGTGCGATGGGCGCCGTGCTGTCAAAGAGGAGTGGATGCACCCCGGGCGGGTCGTTGAACAAGACCAATATCGGCTTCGCCGCCGGCCCGATCCTGAACCTGTGCACCGACCCGTCCGGTGCCGTAACCGTGAACGCCCAGCTACCCGGCGCCGCCGAGAACACGTTTGCGTAAAACGCCATCCGAATCGTGGCGCCGGAGGTGTTGTCGATGCTCGCGATCGCAGCCGGGGTGGCCCACCGCGAGCCGCTCTCGTCCGTGTAGAAGCCAGCTTCCCAGTCGGCCCCGACGGGATGCAAAATCGCGTTGCCGAGCGCGGAAAGCTCATACGCGGGCACCGTAGCCCGCAAGTGCGCCGCGAACGGTGCGAGGTTGAAGAACAAGAGCTGTCCGTCGCTGCTCTGGATCGGATCTGTGCCGATTAGCGCACGGATACTTCGCTCAATCGCCGCGCCATTGTCTTGATATCCGAAGCGGTCGATCCAGATGCCGCTGAAACCTGCGGCGACGATACCGTCGAGCAGCGTGGGCAACGGCAGCGACTGCGCTTCTGCCGCCCAGTCCTGGGCGCGTCCCTTCATCTGACCGTAGCTCCACCGCAGGTCGTTCGACTGCACGTAACCGCGGCCGAGTTCGTAGTCGGTCATCCGGACGACCGGCGGGTTCTCCGGGAACGGCACGTACGGCAATTCGAAGATCGCCGCCCCCTTCGGCACGATCTTCTCGATTCTCGCGACGAAGGAGCCGTCGCTGGTGTAGGACGCTTGGTTGGCGGCGTAAGGCGGAATCGCCAGCCGGGTCGATTGATCAATCACCCCCGCCACCAGGACCACGCCGAGCATCGCGAATGCCCAAGCCCGATGCCGTGAGGACAGCCGGCGGGAGAACGCGTCGAGCGCGAGGCCGACAGCGGCGATGGCGAAGAACGAGATGAAGATCGAGATCCGATCCCAGCCCCGTATCTGCGGGGTGATCAGATAACCGATCAGCGCTGAAATCCCGCCGAACGTCCCGATCAGGAACGCGAGCACGGCCAGGAACGAGAGTTGGCGATGACGTGATAGCGACTCGGTTTCGCGACCTACACCGGCCACCGTCGCGAGCGCCAGACACAGCAGCCACAAGAAGCCAAGCGTCGCAATAATCCCGAGCGGGTCGGAAGTGACGCTTGGCACGGGTGTAGTGGAGTCGTACTTGAACCGCAGCGAGTTCAGCGGCCCGATGCGATCGCCTTCCACCGGAAGCACCAAATCCGCGAGGTCCAGCGAGTAGAGCTCACTCTCAAGAGGTAAGCGACGCGCGGCCACCGGATTGCGGCCGTGCTGTTCGGTGTAAACGATGCTCGGCAGGTCGTTTATAAAGACCATCGCACCGATCGCCACGATGACCACCACGGCCTGTACCGGGGGACCAAAGCTCCGGCGCCCGAGGCCCGCGGCGATTCCGGCACCACCGACAAGGAGCACCGTGAACGTGGCGTAGTAGATGCCGAGTGAGCCGATCATGATGCAAAGGACGATGGTGAACACGTTGCGCTTTGACAGCCATGTCCGAACGCCGGTTACACCGGGATCACGCCGGCGGCCCACCACGTTCGACCCACCGAGTACGGAGAGAATTAGGTAACAGCCGATCGGGACCACGGCGTAGGACGAGAGCAAGAGATGCGTCTCGCCCTGAAGGAAGTGGTACGGCGCGACGGCGAACAGAATCGCACACACAACGGAAGACGCGATCGAGATCCGCAGCCAGCGAAGCACCGCGTAGCCGGCGACGCCGTTGACTGGAAACCCCAGCAGGAAAAACAGGTTCATGACCTTCGCCGGGTCGCTCGTACCGAGACCGATGAGCCTCATCGCCAACCAGTTGAGGTTGTCGGTGGCCACCGGGAAGTCGTAGAACTGTGTGCCGAACGGCGCGCCCAACGCGTGGTTCGTCCACACCCAGCCGCCGCTTATCACCGGCTTGATCAGCATCTCTGTCAGTAGGGCGTCCGAGCCGTACGTGAACGGCACGTGCAGGTTCGCATGCCACAGCTGCATGGCAAACGTCGCGGCGAGCAGCGAACCGATCGCGGCGGCCACGCCGCCGACCACGTCAGCACGCCTTGCCGGCCATGGCCCTCGAGCCAAGCGTCCCTCCGGTGTGCCGGGAGTGAGATCGCGGTCGGCCCCAGCCCCCTGCTGGACGGTCGTCTCTTGCATCGAAGCCGCAGGGTACTCAATGGATCCGGCGTAGACGTGGAGGCACCGACATCCCGCATTACCTAACCTGCCCAGGCGATGTCGGCGATCACGAGCAGTGCCGAGCGTCCAAGCACCGGCGCGCGGCGCGCCATAAGCCGGCGCCGCCTCCTCGACTCGTTCCCGCTCTTGCTAGGAGTTGCGCTGCTGGCGCAACTGATCGTGCTCCTGCCCGTCCTCAACACTGCGTTCTGGCAGGACGACGACGCGAACGCTTACATATCGGGCTACCTGCGCTGGATCGGGCAGAGCTGGTGGCACTTCTTCTGGACGGCGAACAAGCTCCAGGTGAACACGCTTGGACGTCCGATGCCATTGGGTGTTCTGCAGACGTACGGCGCCTTCCTGGTCTTTCACGACCGCATCGCCTACAAGTTGGTGCTGATCCTGCTGACGCTCATAGCCTCCGGGATGATCGGCTTGGTCGTGCGCCGCCTCGGTGCCTCCGCGGGGATCGCCGCCCTCGCCGCCGCGTTGCCGGCCGTGTGCTGGCAACTGCACCTGCTGCACGACGCGCTCATCTCTTACACCGGGCTCGTGCAGGCTGTGACGATCTACTCGATGGGAGCCACGCTCCTGTTTATCGCCTGGCTTCGCCGGGGCGGGACCTGGCGCCTGATAGCCATGGCGGTGCTGACCGCATTCGCGTGCCTCACATACGAGGCGGCGTATCTCCTGCCGATCGCGCTCGTGCCCGTGGCCTGGTACGAGCGCAAATGCTCCTGGCGGCGCGCGGTCGTGCTGGCCTGGCCGAGCCTGATCGTTGCCGGGTCCCTGATTGTGGTCGCATTGGTGCTCGGCCAGAACCTTCCCACCACGTCCGGGTACCGGGTGGACTGGGCCCCCGGGGTGGTCCTGACGGCGTGGGCCAAGATCGTGACCAGCGGCCTGCCGATGATCGGCTGGCTGACGACCGGCGGCCCGCGAGACCTGCCCGCGTCGAACAGTGACGGGCCGTTCATACGGGGGGTCCTAATCGCCGCCCTGCTGGTGCCGCTGCTACTTGCGGTGGCGCGTCCTGGCGCCACGGCCTGGTTGCGCGATCGGCGTCGCGTCTTCGCGGTTCTCGGCGTCATCGCTGCGCTGATGCTCACGCCATCGCTCCTGACCGCGGTCTCGGGGCGCTATCAGCAGGAGGTCCTGTGGGGCTGGGGGTACCTGCCGATGTTCTTCGCGGCGCTCGGCTGGGCTGCGCTTGGGGCACTCGCGATCGGCGCGCTCCTCCGGCCGCTGGCCCGATCCCGTGCGGCGACCGTTGGCGCCGTCACGCTGATTTCGATCTCGGCCGGCGTGATGACGGCCGTCAACGCCGAAGGCAGCGCACGCGTGGTGAATTACATGACGCCGGTGGTGCAATCGAGGGATCTGGTCCAGGACGCCTTCACCGACGGAGTGCTTGCGCAGGTTCCGACGGGAGGCACCGTGCTGTGGTACGGGCCGGAAGTCGCGTTGCCGCGAGGCATCTGGGTGCCGGGCGCTATCAACTTCGAGGCGTGGGCGCGAGAGTTCGTCAATCGGCCGCTGACCATGCGGCTGATCCTTCCGTCGGCACCCGCCGCGAGGGTGTGCACTGACGCCACCGGCGCTCCGAGCACCTGCACGCTGCTGCAGACGCCGACATACTGGCTACGGACGGCCAGCTTTGGATCGTCCGGGTTCGTGGCCATCGCACAGGTCGGCGTGCGCCGGTGGGATCCCGGCGATAACACGCTGGGCGCTCTCACTCAGCCGGGATCACGGCCGGTTGCGCTCGTGAAGACCCCGGGCATCCGCGCCCAAGGTGGCGTGCTCCCGTTCACGGTCACGATGACGGGTGCCGTGCATGATGGCACGACACGGGAGGCGAGCGTGCCGGCGGGCGCCACGCGGGTACTCCGACGCGGGACCGGCTGGGCGCTTGTGCAGCTTCCTCCGCAGCGGCCGTTCGTGGCGGCGTCGATCAGCGTGATCGTGTACTAGTCGGCCGAAGTCTCTGCGATCACGGCGTAGTCCGGCTGCTGAATCCGGTCGCGTTCGGGATCCCCGGATCCCTGCGGATGCCAGACGTAGGCTCCGGCGAAGCCGGTGAGCCCGCACAGCGCGATCACCGTCTCGGGGAATAGCGGGTGCCGGTGCGTCGGATCGATCCAGAAGTTCTTTAGCGCCTGGGCTGCGTGCGGATTCACCGTCTCGACCACGAGCAGACCTCCGGGCTCGAGCTTGTCCCTAGCGGCTCGGAGGAAGCGCAGGAGTTCAGCATAAGGCAGGTGCTCGATCAGCTGCGCGGCGAACACCACTCCGAGCGAGTGGTCTTCGAGGCTCTCCAGGTATCCAGCGGCGTCGCCCACGTGAACGTTCTCCAGCCCCTTCCCGCGGCAGTGCTCGACCATCCCGGGGTCGAGGTCGACCCCTTCGGCGCTCAGGCCCGCCTCCCGCACCAACTCGAGGAATCCCCGCGCCCGCAACCGACATCGAGAATCCGGTCGCGACCCCGGAGCAGCGGCAGGTACGCGCGCTGGCGCTCGCGAATCTCCTCCTCCGAGCCGCGGAAGTAGTCCTCAAAGGACACGTAGAGGCCCTCGGAGCGCTCGGAGCCCTCGGCTTCCGCCCGCTGGCGAAAGCCGACCACGGTGCCGGCCAGCCCGGCATCGAAGCGTTCCAGCTGCAACGCCCCGTCTCCATACAGCGGCCCATCCCCGGGCACGAGCTCGTTCGTCCGCGCCAGGCGATGCTCCAGCTCGGAGCTTCGCTCCGCCAATCCCTCCAGCGCTCGCTCGAGCCCGATCGCCCGCCCGGCGGTCTCATCGCCGCGATTGCTCGTAACCAGCAACCACTCGCTGATCTCTCGCTGGCGATGCTCGACCTCCTCGAGCCGATGCAGCAGCTCCATGTCGACACGCTGCTGATGCACGGCGTTCGGACGGCCCATCTGGAGAAGGGCCTGGCGCGTGGTGCGTTTCACCATTCCCGCCTCGGCCTGGAGGGGAGGGTTCACCCCCGCCTGGATCAGCTCGCGCAGCGGGACCGACGTTGGTTGTGGCTCCTTCACGTCCGCGCGAACGGCGCGATCGACTTCCGGTGGGTTCTCCGCCAAGGCATCGACCGAGCGCAACTTCTCGGCCTCGACCTCGAATAGCCACTGGTCGCGCAGCCCCCACTTGACGACGGCGAATCCGGCCTGATCCAGATAGTGGCGCAGCAGCGGTTCCGTGAAGGTCGTCAAATGCGTGTCTTCGCTGTACGCCTGCGTGCCGAACAGGCACTGGATGAGCTTCTCCTGCATCTCGACCGACTGGTTCTCGGGGGCTCTGAGCAGCAGCGAAAGATCGAGCACACTCGGCAACCGCAGATGCAGCGTTCCGCCGACGGCGAGCAACCGGTTCCATTCGCGCAAGACGCCCACCGTCGACGTCCGCGGAAGGTGCTCGAGGACGTCTTGGGCCAGGATCTCGCGATACCGCCCCGCCGGGAGCATGTCCAGATTGGTGACGTCCCCAACGAGATCGGGGCTGTGGAAGTCGTTGATGTCGACGTTCAGATACCCGTCGCGATGGTCATACCCGCAGCCCAAGTTGAGGCGATCCGGGAAGAGCGCCGGGTCGAAGAGATCCGTCATGGTCGGCCGGATCGTAGCGGCGCCTCGGGGCGGATCGCCTCAGGAGCGCGGACTCACCGGGTCGGCGTCGGCGTGCTCGCCGGAAGCGTCGCCGGCGCCCTGTTCCAGCTCCAGAACCCGAGCCTCCAGCTGCTGGAGGCGGGCCCGCTCGCGTTCGCGTGCTTGGCGCTCCCGCACTCCCTCGGCGTCGAGCCGCTTCAACTGGGCCACGATCGCCCGATCGAGCTCGCGCTCGTGATGGGTGAACGGTCTGATCGTCCGCAAGACCAGACGGCGACCAACGAGCGCGAGACCCCCGCGCCGACTGTTGGCCGACTCCTCCGGGTCCAAGGCGAGGGCGCGGTCGACCGTCTCGAAGGCCGGCGAGGCGGAAGCCTTTCGGGCGCTGCTGGGCTCCGCCACGAGACGCTCGAGCCGCCCCCTCGCGACGGCACCGACCGCCCTGGGGGACAGCCTCTCGGTCACATCGCCCCTGGCTCGCTCGCCGATGGCGCGGGCCTCGTCGGGCCGCTCCCACACCTGACGCATCAGGGCCGCGGCGTGATCCAAATCGGGCTCGGCCCACGTTCCCTCCGCTGGGTACATCTCGGCATTCGGACCGACCCGGGTCAGCGTGTAGTCGACCAGGTAGCTGTTTGTCGGTGTCATGAACTCCAGATTCCCCGAGTAGCCGGTTGCGATCGCCGGCTTTCCGAGCGCCATGGCCTCGGCGAGCGTGAGGCCGAAGCCCTCCGCGCGGTGCAGCGAGACGTAGCAGTCGCACCGCGCGATCAGTGCCGCGTAGGTCCGCTGGTCGATGTGCTGGTCGATGAGCTGGATGTCAGGGCGGTCACCGACCCGCCATCGGACCTCGTCGGCCGCCTGCGGCCTGAACGACCCGTTCATCGCCTTGAGCACCAGCCTTGGGCCCTCTCCGGGCGCGAACGCCCGCGTAAACGCATCGATCAAGCCAACCGGATTCTTCCGCTGCAACGTGCTGAAGAAGTCGAACACGAACAGGAAGGTGAACCCGTCGCCGAGATCGAGGTCGAGCCCGCTGACGCCCGGATCGGGAGCGATCACCGGGAGCGGAACGGTTATGACCGGCACCGGGGAGACGCGGCTGAGGTTGTCCGCGACGAAGCTGGAATAGACCCACAGCTCGTCAAGGCGCTCGAACGCAGGGATCCAGTGAGGGGCAGAACATCGGTCTCCCAGCCCCACTGACCGATCGTCCAGCGCGCGTCCGCAAGCGCCTCACCGGCACTCTCGAGAAGGTTGTCCAAGCCGTCGGGATTCCGCACAGGAGTTGCCGGCGCCGGATAAGGGAGCTCGAGCTGCTCGAAAGCCTGGCCTCCGTAGCGGGCGAGGGCCTGTTCCTGGGATCCCTTTACCGGCAGGTGGAGCGGTGCCATTACCGTGCCGACCGGCACCCCGGCTGCCTGCAGGGCGGTGATATAGAGCCTCGCGGCCTGGCCAAGGCCCAGGCTTCGATTCAGATACCCGGCCACGTTCACGGCGATCTCGCGGTCGAAGGCCCGGTCACCGGACCCACCGGGCGCGGCGGGAGGAGCTCACCCGCGAGCCCGACTCGGCCCGCCCGTGATCCCAGGCCCACTCGATCAACTTGCTCGCGTCCTCGCCATCTAGGTCTGGGAACCCTGCTGGAGGTCGGCGCGGTCGAGGTACGCGTCGTACAGATCCTTCCCACCCCGGCCTGCCGCCGCGCTCGGCCGGTCCGGCGAGCCAGGCAACGAACGCCGCCGTGCCTTCCTCGCCGAACACGTCGCCGAAGCTCTCGCCGGCGGCCGCAGCGCGGTTGTGCAATCGCTGCAGCCGCTCGTCGTAGAGCACACCGTTCGTCAGGCACTGTGAACGTCCGGTCTGGACCGGGTTTACCCAGCCGGCGTCGAGCAGACGGCAGCGTAGGAAGCGCCAACTCGGCCAGCCCGGATCATCCAACACGCGGGGCGAGTGGCGAATTCGCTCAGCCAATAGGGCCGATCGGGCCGAAAGCCCGAGAACTGCAAGCAGCGCAGCTCGCTGCCTCCGGCCAGGAGCACCCCATCATGCCGCTCTGGCCCCGCCGTGCGATTCCGTAGCTCACGCCGAAGCCGGGATCGTCGAGCCGGGTCAGCTGTGCGGGAATACCGTGGCGGCGGCATCTAGCCAGCGGATCGCGCTCCCCGGCAGGGGACCAGGTTGGTGGCTGGGGCGGCGCTGGGTCGAGCGATCTCGCGGCTCGATGACGTTCTTGTCCACCAGCGAGAAGGTTCGTCCGGCCGCCGCCCGCGCCCGCGCCGGCTAGCGCGGAGCTGACCTGCTCTGGTCGAGCAGCTCCGGGCACACGGTCGAGCCCGTCATCGGGCTGGGCCTGGAGCGGCCTGGGCATTGCCCGGTCCCGCCCGGCCTCGGCCGGGACGATCCGGGTGCAGTCTGCCGACGACATCGACGTCAGCCTGCACGAAGATCACCGAGCTCGCCTGGCGCTCGAGCATCAGCTGCACCTGGAGAGGCCTGGCCACCGCGCCCGCGTCCGCCCAGCGCCTGGCCGAGCCCCGGTCGGCCGGACAACGCGTCCAGATGATGCGACCGCACGGGCTCGAAGCCGATACCCGTGCTGGGGGCCTGCGGCGTCATCAGGAGCAGAAGCGTCAGCCCCGCGTCGGGGCGATACGGGTGACTTGCGCTCGCTAGCTACCCGCGCGTTCGGCGACCGTAGCGGGTAGCGATCGAGCAGAACCTGACCGCAGTCGGGCAGGGTGGCGAGCAGATCCTGGGCGATCGCTCACCACGACAAGTGCAGCTCCACGTGTGTGCGAGCGGACTGCACCATGGCGTCGAGGTGGGTCGGCGGTGCAGTGTGGAGCTGCCGCAAGATGTCGCCGAAGCCGTCTGGCTCTGCGGCCAGGTAGTGCTAGCCCGGCCGGAGCCGGAGCCCGCGCGCGCCGAACGGCGTCGATATCACGGGTACGCCGGCGGCAAAGAAGTCTGAGCGTCTTGATGTCGTCCGGAGCCGGTGGTGACAGGATTCGGGCCACGTCTGCGGCGCCGAGTACGGCCTGCTTGAACTCGGAGCTGAGCGTACCCATCAGCTCCGCGTTGTCCGGCAGCCGCGGTCGTTGGAGCGCCAACCCGACGCTCCCGACGATCAGCAGCTGCACCGAGGTCACCTGACTGGCCAGGTCCACCAAGGCTTCGGCGGCGATGACATTCGGTTCGTGCCAGCTCGCAATGAACAAGGCGAGATAGCGAGCGGACATCCCCAGCCGCTGCTTGTACTCGCGCCGGAGCGCTGGGGGCACGTAGCCGACCTCCTGAAGCGACACGCCGTTCGGGCACGACCGGGTCCGGCTGGTTGGGCCTGTACGCCGGATGAGCTCTCCGGGGACTGCGCTCTCGCCACTGAGCGCCCGCGCGCGCGTCTGCCCACACGTACCTGCCAGCACAGGCCTTCTCGCCCCGGAGCACGATCATCAAACCGGTGAGTGCAAGCACGCGCCATCCGCATGGCGGCAGCCTCTTTACCTCAACTCAGCCTGGACGATTTCCTTCACCTCGTAAGACACCTGCCTGCCCGGGCGCCCGCCCAAAAAAAAAAAAAAGTGATCACCTCTCGTCCCGCCGGAGAGAAATGTGTACCGAGACTCATGCACGCGCCCCCGGCCGCGGCCGCACACGCCCCCGTGATCCAGGTTGGCGGGACGCCCAAGGTGCTCAGGAGTCTGGCGATGGAGCCTCGTGGTCAGGTCGTCGGTGACGACCACACCGCGTCGCATTTTGGAGCCCTGCTCTCCTGGGCCGAGTGCTCGGCCGATTTCGTTGGAGGCGTCTGCTGTCCGCGTCTGCAAGCAGCGATTTGCTTTGTATCAAACAAGGTGTGGGCGACGTCGGACGATGACCGCCGAGCGGGGGAGGGTGGACGTAGAGGAGAAGCGGGCGCGCTCCGCGATGTCAAGGTGGAACGCTCGGACTCGGCCACCGCCGCGCGGCAGGTGAATCGGAATCCTGACAACGACGGCCAGGCGCGGCCGGCCGTTGGGTTCGGCAGCCTTCACTTGCGCCATTCTGCCTCAGCTCCAACTGAGCAGCTAGCTCAACGAATGGCCGCGCATGGACATCGCATCGCCCGAACAGGACATCTGGCAATCGGCGGCGCGGGGAATCTCTGGTGGGGCCTGCTCGACCACCTCAACCGCCACACCACCCAGCGCGGCTGACCTGATCAAGCTGCCGACTCCGGAGCGCAACTTCTGGGAGATCGTCGACAGCTATCAGCGCTGGGCGGCGGTCGATGCCTCCGGCTACGACCTGGTGATCAGCGGGGCGGACCCGAGCTGGATGGTGGCCCACAAGCGACACGTGTGCTCTACCTACATGCGCTCCGCGGCCTGTACGACGCGTACTCCGGGAAACTGGCCGACCCGGGTCCACAAACGATGCCGTCATCCTGAAGGAATTCGAGCCACTCGTCGACTGCTCTCGTCGACCACCTCCGACCCCTGTGCGGGAGCATCTGGGGGATTGCTTCGGGCGTCTCGAGTCGATGCGCGAACGCGCCGACCGTGCCGCCCGAGGTGCTCGCCCTCGCCTGATCGCCTTGTCGTCGACGGGTCGTCCACTCCTCGAGAGCGCGGACGTGAACTCACCGGAAATGAATATCCTAACCAGATCAGCGGTACCGCATCGCCAATCGGCCGGGGTATTTCCCAGCCGGCACCGATGTCGTGGTCGCCTATCGCCAGACCCGGCTGGAGGTGTCTCCACCGGCGACGCGGGCGTTGCCTACTTCGCCGATGACCCGCTCTGGTGCCCGAAGCCGCGAATCGACCTGCTGGTCCGCCGCGATGTCCCACGTCAAGCCGCGACGTTGAACTCCGGATCGCCGGCACCGGACCGCAGGAACACGAGCTACAAGCTACGCCGGGAACCGCGGGTCGAGCTGATGGGCTTCCTGAACGACGCCGAGCTGGCCCGTGCCTACGCCGGTGCCCGAGCAGTGCTGTTCGTGCCCTACCAGGAGGACTACGGCTTCATCACCGCCAGTGGCGATGCTCAACGACGACACCATCGATCACCACGAGCGACGAGAAGCCCCGCGAGCTGGTCGCGACCTTCTCCACGGGCTCGTGACCGCGCCGAAGCCCGCTTCGCTCGGACGCGCTATCACGCTGCTGGCCCGCCAGCCGTGGCTGGCTTGGTGGCTAGGTCGAAACGGGCGATCCCGCGCCCTCGGGATCGCTGGTCAACCCGCGACGTGTCGAACCCTCGACGGACTCAACTGGACAAGATCCTCGGCGACCCCAAGGCGATGCGCTCAAGCTCCCGCGCAGCGTCGGACGGCGTACTCGAGCGACGTTCTGAGGTAGACCGCAGAGCCCTGGCGAGCGCGGGCGCGCGCCTCTTCGTCCGGGTGGTCGAACACCCGTCGCATCTGACTGGCCGCGTCCTTCAGGTCAGGTTCGGCCCACTCTCCGTCGCCGGCCAATACACTTCCATCAGATCCTGACGGGGTGTGAGCTCCGGTAGCTGTACTCATCGCTCATATCCCAATCGAGATTCCCCATCCGTGGCAAACGGAACCCGGATGCAGAAAACCAGCGCCCTGGCTCACCGAGGTGATGCCGAAGCCTTCACAATGCGCATAGACGGACCACGACATCGGCCGCTGGCCAAGCAGCAGGTTCACGTCCTGTCCAGTCATGTAGTGCTCGATCAGATGGATGTCCGGACGCCCTGTGGCGAGCTCTACAAGCTCGGCCCCAGTGGGCCGGTGACCGATCGCCATTGATCGACTTGACGACCAACGAAGCGCCCGCTCCGGGATCGAACGCCTCACGGTAGGCGCGTACCACCGCCTGGGGATTCTTCCGCGCCGACGTGCTGTTGTAGTCGAACACGGTCAAGAGACTGGAATCCCTCACCAGGGCCGAAACTGATCCCGCGTCGCCGCGGGCGGGAGCAGAGCCACCGGGATCGGCACAAGGCGCGCCGGGACGGGGGAGGTCACCTCAGTTGCTTCTCGCACGTAGCTCGACCCACGAACACCTCGTCGAGGAGCCCGAAGGCCCGGCGCCACCGTCCGGGCAACGCCCCCAGCACCTCCCACCACCAATAGCCAACGTTGGCGCGTCCCCTGAAGAATCCCCGGCCCGCCTCCTTGCGGAGGGCCAGCGCGCCCTCAGGGTTGAGGCCAGAGGTCGGTCTGGAACTCGCCGTCCTGGGGCCACCACATGACACATCGCCTCCTTGGCAAGAAGGAAGGCGTGGAGCGGGGCAGCGCAATTCGCCCCAACCGGGAACCACCACACACAAGGGCTGCCACCAGCGCCCTCGCGCTGTCGGCGATGCCCAGCTCCGAGCGCCAGTAGCTCACGGCGTTGACGCCGATGGCGCCGGGAACGTGCTGGGATGCCGAGCATCACGGCCGGACGATCGTCGCGATCCCGCATATTTGCACGCCATAATCCAGACGATGAGCGGTCATCAGCGCGTACGTATCACACCCACCGCGGCCCGGCGCCGCCGGCCGCACCTGACGATCGCCTGACCGCGCATCCGCATGGGCGGGGTCCTGGACGCTTCTTCGCTGGCTCGCCCCAGGGCGGCTGCTGGTGGCCCTGCGGCGATGCACGACGGCGGCTTTCGGCACGTAAGCAAGACGTTTCGCCTGCCCCACCGGAGTACTCGACGCTCAAGGAGCGGGCGCTGCACCCGCTGCGCAGGACCACCTACGACGAACTGCACGCCGTCCAGGACGTCTCCCTGCAGATCGCCGAGGGGGAATTCTTCGGGATCGTCGGGCGCAACGGCAGCGGCAAGAGCACGCTGCTGAAGTGCATCGCCGGCATCTACCGCGTGACACCGGCGCATCTCGATCGCCGGTCGGCTCTCGCCGTTCATCGAGCTCGGCGTCGGCTTCAACCCCGACCTGAACGCGCGCGACAACGTCGTCATCAACGCGATCATGCTCGGGCTCAGCCGCAAGCAGGCGATGGCGCGCTTCGAGCACGTCGTCGCCTTCGCCGAACTCGAGGGCTTCATGGACCTGCGCCTGAAGAACTACTCCTCGGGAATGCTCGTGCGCCTGGCGTTCGCCACCGCGATCCAGGTCGACGCGGAGATCCTCTTGATCGACGAGGTGTTGGCCGTCGGCGACGCCGCCTTTCAGCAGAAGTGCTTCGAGGAGTTCTTCCGCCTCAAGCGCGAAGGCCGCACGATCGTGTTCGTCTCCCACGACATGTACTCGGTCGAGCGCTTCTGCGACCGCGCGATGCTGATGGAACGGGGGAAGGTGGTGAAGATCGGCGAGCCGAGAGAGATCGCGGGCAATACAACGAGCTGAACTTCCGCCGCGACCGCGAGGCCCCGGAGTCCGCGCCGGGCCCGGAGCTCGAGCGGATCCTCCGCGCGCTGCCGATCGCCGAAATCGTCGGCGCGGTGTTCGAGGCCGACAGCGGCGAGACGATCGTGACCGCGAACCAGGGTGAGCCCTGCACCGTGCGGCTGGAGGTCTCCTTCCATGCCGAGATGGACGACCCGATCTTCGCGATGGTGTTGCGCAACGACGCGGGACACGGCGTGTTCGCCGCCAGCACGGTGGTGCAGCCTTCGCCAACCGGCCATTTCGCCGCCGATGAGGAGGTACTCGTCAGGATCCGGTTCGAGAACTGGCTCGGCCCGGGCCGCTATCGGCTGACGGCCTCGGTCGCGCGCGCAGGCTGGGGCGACGACGTGATCGACCGGCACGAGCGGAGCTCGATCATCGTCTTGGCCGAGCGTCCCGTTGGCGGCGACACGGATCTGCCGAACACGATCGAGATCGAACGACGCGGCGTAGCCGAGCCGGGGAGCGATCCCGCCGCGACTCGTTTCGGCGGCCGATGAGCGTAGAAGCCTCACACCCGTACGGGCCCTCGGCGATCGGCGGGGATCGTCGCCGGTTCGTCGAGCTGACGATGACGCTCGCCCGCACCGAGTTCAAGGTCCGATATTTCGGGTCGGCGCTTGGATACCTGTGGTCGCTGATCCGGCCGCTCTTGTTCTTCGGCGTGATCTACGTGTTCTTCACGCAGATCCTGAACATCAGCAAGGGAATTCCGCATTACGGGGTGTACCTGCTGACCGGGATCGTGCTGTGGAGCTACCTCGCCGAAGCGACCACGGGCTGCGTCAACTGCCTGCTGGCCCGCGAGAGCCTGTTGCGGAAGATCCGGTTCCCACGGATGGTCGTGCCGCTCTCTGTGTCGCTGACCGCGACGTTCAACCTGGCCCTGAACGGGATCGTCGTGATCGTCTTCGCACTCCTCAACGGCGTCCCGCCCAAGCTGAGCTGGCTCGAGCTGATGCCGATCGCGCTCGCATTCGTCGTGCTGGCCAGCGGGCTCGGGATGCTGCTGTCGGCCCTCTACGTTCGATTTCGAGACGTGCAGCCGATTTGGGACGTAACCCTTCAAGCCTGGTTCTACGCGTCGCCGTTGATGTACTCAGCTTCCCGCTATGACCACTTCTCCCCGGATTCGAGCGGCTCGCCTTGCTCAATCCGGTAGCCACGTTACTAACCCAGATGGGACATGCCATGATCGGCGGGCCCGAGCTTCCCTCCGCCGTCACCGCCGCAGGACTCCCCACGGTGCTCGCCTCGATCGCGCTGATCTTCGTCATCTTCGGGCTGGGCGCTTGGGTGTTCACGCGTGAGGCGCCGCGCGTGGCCGAGAACCTTTAGGGCACCGGTGCCCCGAGCGAGGCACTGAGGCCGATCAGAGGCCGGCAAGGATCCGCTGCAGTCCGTCGCGCAACTCGACCTGCGCCTGCCAATCGAGCTTCGTCTTCGCCCGCGTCACGTCAAGACAACTACGCCTGACCTCTCCGGGGCGATCGGGCGCGAATCGGGATCGGCCGGCGACCGGCCCTCGCTCACTTCGTCAAGCGCCTCGAGCAGTTCGAGCACCGAGGTCTCGCGACCCCTGCCGATGTTGACCGGCCCGACTACGGCGCTCGGCGGCGAGCAGGTTCGCTGCGGACGACATCGCCCACCTCGACCCAATCGCGGGTCTGGCGCCCGTCGCCGAACACGGTGGGCTGGCGTCCCCCGACCAGACATCCACAGAAGATGGCCACCACCCCGGCCTCGCCATGTACGTCTTGGCGGGGTCCGTAGACGTTGCCATAACGCAGCGACATCGTGGAGAGGCCGTGTAGGCGGGCGTACAGCTCGCAGTACCCCTCGGCGGAATACTTCGACTGGCCGTACGGTGCAAGGGGCCGGATTGGATGGTCTTCAGGGGTGGGGATGACATCGGCGTCTCCGTACAGGGCGCCGCCCGTCGAGCTGTTGACAAGCCGGCGCGCTCCGATCGTCCGGGCCGCCTCGAGCACCCGATCGTCCCAATCACGTTGATTCGAGTCAAAGGCCGGATCGGCCACGGAGCGCCGGACGTCGATCTGGGCGGCCAGGTGGAACACGAGCTCTGGCCTGACCGCGGCAAAGATCTCAGACAGCGCGGCCGCGTCCGTGATGTCGGCGACACGAAGCTCGGCACCGTCACCAAGGGCGCGATCGAGATTCGACCGCCTACCGGTCGAAAGGTTGTCGATCACCGTGACGTGCTCGCCACGGGCGACCAGCGCGTCGACCACGTGCGACCCGATGAATCCCGCGCCGCCCGTGACCACGCAGTTCATAGGCACGGCAGCTTGCCAGATCGCGGCCGGAGGGCCGGAAGGGTGGCGGGCCCGCACCGCGGAGGCGGTGCGGGCCCGACCGAAGGACGACCCTGGTAGGGCTGGGGGCCGTCCGAAGACCCGCGAGAAAGGGGGCGATGCTCGCGGGCCCGTCCGACTTCCTTGTCGAGGCCTAGCATAGCGCTGCCGGATGTCGTTCCGTCAAGCCGGTTGGACATAAGTGGACGCGATTTCACGCCAGCGTGGACGATCTGACCGGCTGTGGTGAAAATGCATAACGCGCAACCTTCGTCCTCCGGCCCCGTTTCAGGTCTGGGTGTTGGAGGGCCCGCGCCCGTTTGCCGGTTCCGCTCACCGGCTAGGCAGGTACAGATGACGGTTTCGGACAGCCCCGTTCAACCACATCCCGATCCAATCTCGGCTCCGGCTACGGTCGAGGTGGTTGGTGTCCCTATCGCGGTCATCGACTACGACCGGACGCTCGATTGGATCGACGCGATGGTGGCCGATCGCCGGCACGGCTACGTCTGCGCCTGCAATATCCACACCGTGATCGCCGCGCGCGAGGACCCCTCACTCCGGGCCGCGTTGCTGTCCTCGTCGCTCAACGTGCCCGATGGCAGCCGCTGGTGTGGGCGCTGAACGCGCTCGGCAATTCGCTGCGCGACCGCGTCTACGGCCCTGAGCTGATGGCCCGCGCCTTCGCCCGAGCTCGATCGAACGGGCAACGTGTCTACCTGTACGGCGGCCGCGATCAAGATGCACTCGTCCAGCTCGGCATGAACATGCGCGGTCGTTTCCCGGGGGTGAACATCGTCGGTGGCTACGCCCCTCCGTTTCGCCCGCTGAGCACGGAGGAGCGCTCCGCGGTCATCGACGAGATCAACGACTCCGAGGCTGACGTGGTCTGGGTCGGCATCGGAGTACCGAAGCAGGAGAAGTGGATGGCAGCGATGCGCCCGCACCTCGAGGCGCCCGTGCTGGTCGGCGTCGGCGCCGCGTTCGACTTCCACGCCGGGCTGGTTCCACAGGCACCGCCGCTGCTCCAGGGTGCCGGCCTCGAATGGGCCTACCGGCTCGCGCACGAGCCGCGCCGACTGTGGCGGCGCTACCTGCGCTACAACCCCCGGTTCGTGGGCGCGTTCGCGCGCCAGCTCGCGGCACGCCGGGGCCGGCTGGCGGCCCTGAACCTCGACCAGCGAGCGGACACGGAAGAGCAATCGTCACGCGGCGCGCTCTCGCGCCTGAGGCTGCCCGGCCGCGACCTCAAAGACCTGCTCGGCGATGCCGTGCCAGCGACCACGCCCACCAGACGCTCGCCGATCGCTACATCGAGCGTGAGATCGGCCGCCCGCGTCGGACCGTGGCGGGTCCTAGACCTCGGTTGCGGCGCGGGTGACTCAGTCGCACTGTTCAGAGCGCGCGATCCCCACGTCGAGTGGGTGGGTCTCGACGTTCCCGGCTCCCCGGAAGCAAGCGACCGCACCCGCCGCGATGCCCGCTTCGAGACGTTCGACGGCATCTCCATGCCGTTCGCTGACGGAAGCTTCGAACTGGTCTACTGCAAGCAGGTGCTCGAGCATGTCCGCCACCCGGAGCGACTTCTCGCCGAGGTGTACAGAGTGCTCGTGCCCGGCGGCTGGTTTGCCGGCTCGACCTCCCAGCTCGAGCTGTACCACTCGCTGAGCCTGTGGAACTACACCCCGGTTGGGTTTGTCGAGCTCATCGAAGCGGTCGGACTGCGGGCCGTCGAGCTGCGACCGGGGATCGACGGCCTGACCATCATGGCCTGGCGCTTAGCTGGCGGACACCGTTACTTTCACCGCTGGTGGGAGCGGAATCGCCCCTCAATCGAGCGCTGAATGCCTCTGCGCGGACGGTGCGCGCCGACGTCCGAACACTGAACGCCACCAAACTCCTGTTCTGCGGGCAGTTCGCGTTCCTCGCCCGGCGGGAGGAGAACACCACTGGGGTGACAGGCTCAATGCGGGCCGCGCCGCATGACCCCGACAACGTGCTCGACCGCCTCAGCCGGGAGTCGACTCTCGAGCTCCACTATCGCCAGGTTATGCGCCGCGAGCAGGCGCTGCTCGCGGCGCGATTGTCGATTTCGCGGGGCGACGTCCTCTCCGTGGGCGCCGGGTTGTACCCGGGACGCCACCTGTTCCCCGCGCCGGCATTCCGGCTCGTCGCGGTCGACTCGGACCCCGAGCGAGTCGCCTCTGTCGTGCGGATGGCGCGGGCCGACGAGGCGCAACTCGGCTGTGCGGGCAACTGCGGTTCCCTCCGGCCTCGTTCGACGTGGTCCTCTATCGGCTGGTTCTGCACCACATCGCCTACCAGGGTCCCCTCTCGCCGTGCTTTGACGAGGCGGCCCGGCTGTTCCGCCCCGGGGGCGTGCTGGTCGCCCTCGAGCCGGGGCTGTGGCATCCGGTGGGATTCGGCCTCGCGCTCGCCAACCGCGCCGAGATCGCGACCGCGATCCACGGCACGCCGGACGACATCCCGCTCTCGCCGCGGCGACTGGCTCCGAAGCGCGCGCGGTGGGTCTCTCCCGAGGTGCACGCGGTCACGTACAGCTGGCGACGGATGCCGCCGGGTACAGCACGTGCTGTCGCCGCTGGATGCACTCGGTTCGAGACCGCGGGCCGCGCTCCTCGGTCACACCCTGATGCTGATCGCTCGACAAGCAGGTGATTGACAGCATCGCCTGTCATCGCGGGGAAACCGTTGTCTGCGTGCCCGTCCGGGGCGCCCTGACAGTCTCGCGAGAACCCTGCGCAGCGTCCTCGACCACACCCATCCGGACGTGCCGACGATCGTCTACGACGGCTCGCCGCCGCCGTCGCCAACTCGTGGGCTCGTCGCTGCACTGGCAACGGAACTGGGCCGCGAGATCCGCTGTCTCGGACCAGGCGACGGAGATAGCGGCGACGGAACGCTGGGCGCGGTGCTTATGGCGCTGGCACCGGCAGACGTCGCGCTTGTGGATTCTGGGTCCACGGTCGGCTCGGGTTGGCTGAACGGACTTCGAGGCGCAGCGTATTCAGACAGCACGGTCGCGACCGTCAGCGCGCTGATCCCGGCTGACGTTAGGCGCTCGGACCGATCCTCATCCGAATTCAGCCCGGATCAGGCTGCGGCGACAGTGCGGTCCAGGGGCGTCGCACTGCGACCGCATCTGACAGCGGCCCGCCGGCCGTGCGTTTACGTGCGCCGCAGCGCGCTGGAGCTCATCGACGGCCGCGACAGCGAGTCGCCGTCCGCGGACCCGATAGACGCCGCCTTCTCGCGATCGTGCGTTGAGAACGGTCTTTCACACTTGCTGGCCGACGACGTGCTCGTGGACCCCGAAGAGCTAGGTCGGTATCCCCCTCTCGAATTGCCCGAACGCGGCGACGGGCCGCTCGCCCGAGCCGTCAGAGGTGCCCGGCGCGCGCTGCTCGGACTCTCGGCAGTCGTCGACGCCCGGATCCTGACTGGACCACAAACCGGAACCCATCTCCACGTGCTCGAGTTGGTCGCAGGACTCGCGCGGACCGAGAAGCTTCACCTGACCGCGGTGATCCCCAACGAGCCGAATGAATATGCCGTCGCACGCCTCAACGACTTGCGGGACGTGTCGCTCATCAGCTACGAGGAGGCGTCGAAGCTGCCGCCGGGCCAGGCCGATCTGGTCCATCGGCCATTCCAGCTAACCAACGCCGGCGACCTGACGTTCCTCGAGAGACTGGGCGATCGGCTGGTCCTTACCCAGCAGGACCTGATCGCGTTTCACAACCCGTCCTATTTCCCAAGCGACGAGGCCTGGACGGCATACCGGCATCTGACCCGGCTCGCCATGGCTCGCGCGGATCAGGTCGCGTTCTTCTCCAACCACACCCGCGAGGACGCGATCGCCGAGGAGCTACTGGAGCCGACGCGCGGGTCGGTCGTCCGGTTGGGCGTCGATCACACTCTCGCCGAACCGGATCGCGACCTCGCCCGGCCGACCGGCGCCGGGCGGCTAGACGAGCACCGCCCAACGATCCTGTGCCTCGGTACCGACTTTCAGCACAAGAACCGTGTGTTCGCGCTGCGGGTGCTCGAGCGGTTGCTCGCCGGATACGACTGGGACGGCGTACTCGTGTTCGCGGGAGCTTCGGTACGACACGGCTCCTCGCGCCCACGCGAGCAGCGGTTGATCGCCGGCCATCGCGAGCTCGCCGCACGTGTACTCGACCTCGGGCCGGTCAGCGAGGCGGAGAAGCGGTGGCTGTTCTCCCGATCCTCGCTTGTCCTCTACCCGACAGTGCTGGAAGGTTTCGGGCTGGTGCCGTTCGAAGCTGCGGAGCACGGGGTCCCCTGCATGTGGGCCCCTGGGACCTCACTGGGCGAACTGCTCCCTGACGCCGCCGCGGAGATCGTCGCCTGGGATGCGGATCACAGCGCGCAGCGCGCGCTCGCGCTCATGCACCGTCCGGAGGATCGCGAACGGAATCTTGCCGCGATTCGCGCCAGCGCGCACTCCCTCACCTGGGACGCCACCGCCCATGCCCTCGTAGACCTCTATCGCGCTACGTGCGATGCCCCCGCCTCTACGGTGCGGGTAGTCGACCCCTCCCCGGCGCTGGCCTACGGCACGATCAGCGAGGACGCGATGCGGCTGGTCGGACCAGGCGGAGAGCTCCCGCCCGAGGTACATCGCCCGCTCCTCGCGCTCGCCACGCATCCTCGGGTTGCCGCGCCGGTGTTCGCAGCGCTCAAGGCGGGCTATCGCGCCTCCCACGAGTTCGCCCGGCGACGGCGCCGGTAGGGCAACCACACCTCCCCCCGGTCCGGAAACGACGCTGCGTCTTACCCCGCCGACAGTCGCTGCCACACGCGCGCCGCCGCGCGCGCCCGGTCACGTTGCGCGGGCGACGTGCCGGGTGCTAGGGCGTCGAGCGCGTACGCGAGAGCCGTCACCATCGCTAGTACGCGGGCATGTCTGGGTCCGTACATGAGCCGGCAGGCCCCATCCAGCCCCTCGGCGATCCGGCGCTGTACCTCATCCTCGCTGAACGTGCGGCGGGCGCTTGAGCTTGTCCCGTGGACGAAGGTGGTGCTCGAGCAGACCCCGACTCGCCAACCCGCGCGGCGCATCCGCCAGCACCATTCCACGTCCTCGCCGTACATGAACAGCTCCTCGCGCATGAGACCCACCGTGCTGACAGCGGCCGGTCTGACGATCATCGCCGTCCCCGGGACCCAACCTGCGTTCAGCTGATCGCCGCTGGTCCAGTAGCTGCCGCGGAAGATGCGCCGGCGCACGTCGGCGGGCAGCAGCCGGTGCAAGCGCGAGAGCCTGAGCAGCACCCGGGCGACGGAGGGCAGCGCCCGACCCGGCTCCTCCCAGCGCCCGTCCACATCGACGATCTCGGGGCTGGCCACACCCAGCCCTGGATGGGCGTCCATCCATGCGACAAGGCCTCGCAACCCACCCGCCGGCGCGCGCACATCCGGGTTGAGCAGCAGCCAGTAGCGACCCCTAGCGCGGGCAAGAGCAGCGTTGACGCCCGCGGCGAAACCACGATTGCCGTCCATCTCAACCACCTGTGCGGCGGGGAACTCGGCACGCAAAACGGCCACGCTCTCGTCAGGTGAGGCGTTGTCGACGGCGATCAGCTCGGCGAAGCCGCTGGCGAGCTCTTCTCGAATCGAGCGCACGCAATCCGGGAGCGCCTCGGCTGAGTTGTAGAGCACGATCGCAATGGTCAGCTCCGGCCGCATCGGTCCCATTCTTGCGGCATGCCGGGCACCGGCGTTGCTACGCTCGCGCGGTGTCGTCTATCGCCACGGCGTCTCGGCGTAGCGCGTCCGAGCCGGCCGGGGCGACGCCGATGAGTCGCCTCCGTCGGGCCGGCGTGACCACCGACGTGGCAATCGGGGCGCTGCTTGCCCTCGGTTTTGCCCTGGTCGTGTTCGTGGCCACCGGGGGAACGGATCTCGGCCCGAACACGTGGGTGCAGATCGCGCTGCTCATCATCGCGGCGGGCTGCGTGGTAGCGCTTCTGCTCGTGCGTCCGCACGGGCGGATCGAGGGCGCCGCGGCGCTCGGCCTGTTCGCTGCGCTGGCGGCACTGACCTACCTCTCGATCGCCTGGTCGGTGCAGCCCGCGACCTCGTGGACCGAGGCCAACCGCACGTTGTCCTACCTGGCGGCGTTCGGCGCCGCGGTGGCTCTGGCTCGGCTGGTCCCGGCCCGCTGGCCCGCGCTGGTCGGGGCCATCGGCACGGTGGCGGTCGTGGCGTGCGGCTACGGGCTGCTCTCCAAGGTGTTTCCCGGCTCGCTCGATGCCGCCGACACGTTCGGCCGGCTGCGCGTGCCGTTCGACTACTGGAACGCCACCGGCCTGATGGCCGCGATGGGCTTGCCAGTGTGCCTGTGGACCGGCGCGCGGTCCGGATCCGGGCGCGTGCTGAGAGCGCTGGCCGTCCCGGCGATCGCGATCCTCACCACCGCGCTGATCCTGTCCTACTCCCGGGGAGCGATGCTCGCCGCGCTTGTCGGCCTGGCGTGCTGGTTCGTCCTCGTGCCGCTGCGCCTGCGGGCAACCCTGGTGCTGGCGCTGGGCGCCGCCGCAGGAGCGATCGCGTCCGCCTGGGCGCTCTCCCATCACGCCATCACCCACGACAATCAGGCGCTGGCCGCCCGGACCGCGGCCGGCCACGACTTCGGACTGGTGCTGCTGATCGTGGTGATCCTGAGCGCGATCGCCGGCTGGGCGGTGACGATCGGCATGGACCGGGTCGCCCTGAGCGGGCGGCTGCGCCACCGCATCGGAACCGCGCTCGTCGTGCTCGTGGCCCTGGTCCCGGTCGCCGTGGTCCTGGGCGCGGCCGCATCCTCGCGTGGGCTGACCGGCGAGGCGTCGCACGCATGGCACACGCTGACCAGCAGCTCCTTGAGCGCGCAGCCCGGAAACACCGCTGCGCGACTCGGGTCGCTCGGCAACAGCCGGTCCATCTACTGGCACGAGGGCCTGCAGGTCGGAGAGCACGCGCCCCTCGCCGGCGTCGGCGCGGGCGGCTTCGACACCGCGCGTACCCGCTACACGACCAACTCGACGGTGTTCGCGCACGCCCACAGCTACCTGATCGAGACGTTCGCCGACCTCGGCCTGATCGGACTCGCGGTAAGCCTCGCGCTGCTGGTGCTGTGGGCGCGGGCGTGCCGGCGCACGCTCGCCCCGGCGACCGGGGTGGAGCGATCGTCGCCCGAACGCATTGGGCTGATCACGCTGCTCTCGGTCGTGGTGATCTTCGGCGTCTCCTCCCTGATCGACTGGACCTGGTTCGTGCCCGGGGTCGCCGTGCCGGCGCTCGCGGCCGCCGGCTGGCTGGCCGGTCGAGGGCCGATCGCGGGCCGGAGCGCGCAAGAGGCGCCCGCCCGAACCGATCGCACGGTGGGTGCTCGCGCGCTCACGCCGGGACGCCTCGCCGGCGCGACCGGCATCGGGGTCGCACTGCTGGTCGCGGGCTTCTTCGTCTGGCAGCCTCTGCACTCCGCCGACTCGTTCGGCTCCGCCATCAGCGCGATGGGTCGCGGCGACGCGGCGGCGGCGCTCGCCGATGCCCGCAGCGCCGCCGACAGCGATCCGGTCTCGGTCGATCCACTTTGGGAGCAGTCGGCGATCTACAGCGCGCTCGGAAACGCGACGGCCGCGCGCAGCAAGCTGGTGCAGGCCACCTCGCTCCAGCCCGAGAACCCGCAGACCTGGTTGCAGCTCGGCGAGTTTGACCTCCAGGCCCATCAGGTGCGGCTGGCCGTCGGTGAGCTCGCGACCGCCCACCGCCTCGACCTGGCCTCTGGCCCGATCAGCCAGCAGCTCGGCCTGGCGCGGCGCGTGCTCTAGCGACGCCTCTCACGGCTCGGCCCGGACGCCAGGCCGAGGAAGACGACGAGAGACCGGCTGAGCTGCACGAGCTCGGCGTCGCTGAGCCGGCCGAGTCGCTCACCCAAGCTGGACCTGGGCACGGTCGTGAGCTTGTCGACCATTAGCCGGCTGGGTCGATCGAGCCCGTTGTCGTCCGACGGCTCAATCGGAATCCTGACCAGAGGAGCATCGACAGGATTCGTCGTGAGTGGGCACACCGTCACGGACGAGGTGGCGTCGAAGCGATCGTCCTGGACGATGACCACCGGACGCGGCTTACCCGTATATACCCCCCGCGCCGCGGCCGTGTAAATCTCGCCGCGGCTCACGGAGACGGTTCTTCGTCGTCGGCCTCCAGCCCGCAAGAGATCGCGTCCACGAAGGCCTGGTCGTCCGCCTCGCCTTCGCTGCTCGCGATGGCGAGTGACTGACGATGCGCCTCGGCGACGAACTCCGGCGCGCGAACGTCGGGCACCCAGATCTGCACCGGGCGCAGCCCCTGACGACGCAAACGCTCGCGATGTTCACGGACGCGATCGGGAGTCGACGACATGCCTCCACGTTACATGTAACGCTCCCGTCTCGTCAAGCACGCGTGATTAGAGCCGCGACGCCCGCGCAAACAGGCTCCGCTTGAAGCAGGGAGCCGCCCGGCCCGTCGACGGCGCGAACCTCGATCGCGGCGAAGCCGAAGTCATCCAGCAGGGAACGCAGCGAGCGCTTCGAATACAGATGCAGGTGATCCCCGAGCGGCTCCGAGTATCGCTCGATGCCGCCAACAGCCAGGAGCAACCGTCCATGCGAGGGCGTGGTGATCAGCAGCCGACCCCGAGGCGCAAGCACGCGCCGGACCTCGGACAGCCAGCGCGCCGTGTCGGCAACGTGCTCGATCACCTCGCTCGCCCACACCAGGTCAAACGCGCCGACCTCGAACGGGAGCGGCCCGCCGATCGGCACGAGTCGGAAGTCGATGGGCGGGTGGGCTCCCAAATTACGGGCCCGCGCCCGCGTGAGCGCCGCCTCCGCGACGTCGGCCCCGACCGCCTGCGCTCCCGCCTCCGCCAGGGCCGCGGTGAATTCTCCGGTTCCGCAGCCGAGGTCGAGTGCCCGATCGCCGGGGCGCACTTCGTCCCGCAGAAACGCCAGCCGGGGTCCGAGCAATGGCGGCTCGAGCTCGCCCGTCAGACCCTCCCACAAATCCTCGTAATACTCCCTCATCCGCCGACCGTAGCGGGCGATGCGATTCCGTCCGCTAACCAAGCGACATTTCCGGTGGCGCGTTGGCTAGAGTGCGCGGACCGGACTCTCGTTCGTAATCCGGACGCTTCGTGAAAGTCGCATTCGACAGCCGCCCCGCGAAGTCCACGCATGGTGTGGGCCGCTACACCCGGTGTCTACTCGACGCGCTCCGCGACCTCGAGGAGTGCGAGATTCTGGAGACGCACCAGCCCCGCCGCTGCGACATCTACCATTCGCCCTGGCTGGACGGGGCCATGCCACGCTGCCCGGTGCCGATGGTCGTCACCTTGCACGACCTCGCGCCGCTCAAGCACCGAGGCCAGTACCTGCGCTCGATGCTGCGCTTCAAGCTCCGCTACCTGGCGGTTCAGCGCGCAACCCGCGTGATCGTCCCCACCTACGCGGTCGCCGAGCAGGTCGAGACCGTGCTCGAAATCCCGTTTGAGCGGATCGCCGTGATCCCCGAGGCGCCGGCCGCCTCGCTGTATGCGCGCTCCACCGAGGAGGTGCGCGGCGTCCGGGACCGCTTCGCGCTCCCCGAGCGCTATCTGCTCTGGGTGGGCGCGATGCAGACTCCCGAGCCCCGCAAGCGGGTCGCGGCGCTGGCCCGAACGGGGCGCTCGATGCCGCTTGTTCTGGTCGGCCCCACCGCCCCGTGGGCGCACGAGCTACCGGACGTCATCCTGACCGGCGCGGTCTCCGACGATGACCTCGCCGCCATCTACACCGGCGCGCACGCGCTCGTGTTCCCCAGCGACGACGAGGGCTTCGGCCTGCCCCCGGTCGAGGCGCTCGCGTGCGGGACCCCGGTGGTCGCCTCCGACGTGCCCGCCCTGCGCGAGGTACTCGAGGGTCGGGCGACGCTCGGCGCCGTCGACGACCTCGACGGGCTGATCGCCGCCGCGGAGGCGGCCGAGCGTCCCGCGCCGGCGCCGCCGGCGTGGACGTGGGGGGACACGGCGCGGGCAACCTCGCTGGTCTACAGCGAGGCGGCGGACGAGACCGGGTTGTGCCAGATCGCGCGGCCGAAACATCGGGCGCCCGCGCTGGTTAAAGACGCTTAGTGACGTCTGTCCACCGTCGCGCCGTGCGGGCTGCGCTCGCGCCGGTTCTCGTCGTACTCGTGCTCGCGCTCTGGAGCGGCGTCGCGCACGCCGCGACCGTGCTGGTGATGGGCCCCGGCGGCCACGTCACCACCCGGCAGGATCCGTTCGTCCCCGCTGTCGCCCCGACGCCGCCGCCGAACGCGATCCAAGCCACCGCCGCGGCCGCCACCGCCCGCCCGGCTAAAGCACCCAAGCAGCTTCAGAAGACTTTCGCCAGCCAACTCGCGCGGCTGCGCAATTCCGGGGCGATCACCGCGGCGGCCTACGCCACCTACAACTCGAGCTTCAACGCTGCCCTCACCGCGGAACGCCGGCTCGGGGGAACGCGTGCCTCAGAGCTCGAGGCCGTGATCGAGAACCTCCACGACATCGCGGTGGCCGGCAAGCTCACCGCGGGCCGGCTGCCCGTGCTCTTCGAGATCCTCGACAACAACCGCCAGTGGTGGACGTCGGGCCCGATCCCGAGCGGCAGCCAGTACGTCGAATTCGCGGGCTCGCAACTGGTGTGGGAGTACTACCCGGGCCAGGGGATCGAGCTCCAGGTGCTGGCCACCTTCGGCAAGGCCGACGGGCTGTACACCGCCGGGGCGGCGGATTACTCGCAGATGGAGCAGGTGCTCGCGCAGATGATCCCGCTCGCGGTCAACCGCGGCGGCGGCCCGACCTGGGAGTACTACTTCCACTTCGACGGCGGGAACCCGCCGTGGACGAGCGCGATGTCACAGGGGACCGCGATCGAGGCCCTGACCCGGGCCTACGAGGCCTCGCAGAACCCCTCCTACCTCCAGCTGGCCCATCAGGCGCTGGCGCTGTTCACGGTCCCGCCGCCGGTCGGCGTGCGCGTGCCGACCGCCCTGGGGGCGCGCTACGTGCAGTACTCGTTCACCCCGGGCACCTCGATCATCAATGCGTTCCTCCAGTCGCTGATCGGCCTCTACGACTACGCCCAGGTCAGCCACGACCCGCTGGCCCAGCAGCTGTTCAACGCCGGCAACGCCGAGGCGCAGGCCGAGGTCCCCCACTTCGACACCGGCGCGTGGTCGCTCTATCAACCGGGCGTGGAGGATCCGCTCAGCTACCACGAGCTCGTCACCGGCTTCCTGGAGCAGCTGTGCCAGCGCACGCAGGCGCCCGTCTACTGCACCACGGCCCAGCACTTCACGGCCTACCTGACCACGCCCCCGGTGCTGGCCCTGCTGACCCAGCACGTGCGCAAGGGCAGGGCCTCGTCGATCTCGTTCCAGCTGTCGAAGATCTCGCACGTCGGGATCGTCGTGATCGGCCCGGGCGGTAACACGCTGTTCGCCACGAGCGCGACGTTCGGCTACGGAACCCGCTCCTTCTCGGTCCCGGCGCTCAAGCACAAGGGCACCTACACGATCCACCTCGCGGCGACCGATCTGGCCGGCAACTTCAACCGGATCGTGGGGACGATCCAGGTGTCATGAGACTCGTACCGAGATGCGAATATGCACGTACGCCGCGCATCACCATCCGTGAACTGAAGCCGTAGCTCAGCCGGGGCCCCCCGGCCCGGCGAAAATCTTTCCCGATAGAAACCGGGCCGGGGACCCGGTACGGGATTCTACCGCCCTCGCGGTCACGAGCAGTCACACCAACGATCTCTGGTCACCCCGCGGCCCGACGGGATTGTCCTCCGGAAAGCGCACCGTTAGCCCGGGCTCTCGACCATCAGCGTCACCGGCCCGTCGTTCACCAGCTCGACTGCCATCATCGCGCCGAACACGCCCCGCTCGGCTTGGAGCCGCTCGCAGAAGCGCTCGTAGAGCGGCTCGGCGTGGTCGGGGGGTGCGGCAGCGACGTAGCTCGGCCGGTTTCCACGCCGGGCATCGCCGTAAAGCGTGAACTGGCTCACGCACAGCACTTGGCGGTCGCCCAGCGGCTCGTTCATCTTGCCCTGGGCGTCGGGGAAGATCCGCAGCGCGCGCACCTTGTCGGCCAGCCACTCGACCTCGCGGTCGGTGTCCTCGTGCGTGATCCCGAGGAGCACAAGCAGCCCGGGCCCGATCTCCGACACCTTCTCTCCATCGACGCGGACCGAGGCACGGGTCACGCGCTGGACGAGCGCCCTCACCGCGCCGGCCGTCAGTCCCGCAGCTCGGCCGCGACCTGCTCGGGCGAGACGATGTTCAGGTTGACCCCGGCCCCGAGCTCGAGCCCGGCCAGGTGGGTGAGCCGAGGCAGGATGTCGATCCGCCAGCAGAAGTACTCCGAGCCGCGCGGCGCCGTGCGAACCCACAGGTTCAGCGGCGGGCTCGAGCCGAGCCCGCGTGCCAGCCGTGACAGCGCGTCGTGGAGCATTCGCGCACCCAGCGGCCTGTCGTCCTCGAAGCGCTGGCGCGGCGTACGCGGAGCGATCATCAGCTGGAACGGGACTCGCGCGCCGTACGGCGCCATCAGCACGACCTCATCGTCGATGGCCACGATCCGCTCGCGCCGGCGGACCTCCTCCTGCACCAGGTCGGCCAGGAGGTTTCCGCCCATCGTGCGGGTGGCGTAGGCGCCAAAGCGCTCGCGCTCGCGGGCGATCGCCGCGGGCACGAAGTCGAGCGCATACAGCTGGGCGTGCGTGTGGGGCAGCGACGCGCCCGCCTCGCGCCGCTCGTTGACGATCAGGTGGACGTAGGCCGCCTCCCGGTGGGTCCGCATGCGCTCGCGCCACACGTCCATCGCCGCTGCCACCTGATCGGGCTCGAGCTCGGACAGCGAGATCACCGGATCGGGCGCGTTGACTATCACCTCGTGGGCGCCCTGCGCCGGCCCGGCCCAGAACAGGTCGGGGTTGGCCTCGGGCTCGGGGTGTGGCGAGTTCTCGCTGAGCGCCGGATACAGGTTGGGTACGACCCGCACGGTCCAGCCGGGCGTGTTTGGTGCGCCGCCGTTCGGCCGCACCGCGTAGACCTCGGGCGGGGTGCGGTCCTCGTGGCCCTCGGCGAATGGGTCGGTCTCGCGATCGAGCGGCTGCGCCGGCGGTGAGCTCAGCCCGCCGCCCGGGCGGTTGGCCCGGTCGCCGGCCACGATCGCCCGCAGCCCGGTCAGTGGGTCGATGCGAATCTCAGGCAAAACAACAGGGGACGCTCAATCGAGGAGCTTCTCCATCGCGATGTGCTCGATCGCCGCCTCCCAGAAGACCCGGCCGCGTGGGCGGTATCCGGCCTGCTCGTATAGCTCGCGAGCGTAGGTCTGGGCGTGGAGCACGATCCGTCGCGCCCCGCCCCGCCGCGACTCCTCGTCGGCGAGCGCCAAAAGCGCCGTGGCGATTCCCTGCCGCCGGGCCGACCGCCTGACGGCCAGGCGGCTGAACTGCGCCGTCGACCCGACCAGCACGATCCGGCACGTGGCGAGCAGCTCGCCATCGCGCACGGCGACAAGATGGATGCCCTCGTGGTCGCGACCGTCGAGCTCGTCGCGCTCGGGCACGCCCTGCTCGACGCAGAAGACGTCGTGGCGGAGGACGAGCGCCGCGGCCAGCTCTTCCCGGGTGCGCGCCCGACGAATCTCGTAGACCGCGGTCCCTGTCATCCGGCCCCAAAGGTTAGTGCGGGCGGCGCTCGACCCCGCTCTGAGCGAGGATGCGACGCCCGGCCCGCGGCACTCGCGATCCGACCACCGCCTTCCGACGACACGCTCCCGAAGAGCGGTGCCGCGGACGGGTGTGCGGCCGAAGCGCGCGCGGTGACGCGGGAACCGGCGAGCATGCGAAGCGACCTGCTTTAATGAAGGCGCCACTCCTCCAGCCGGGTGCGGCGAGGGGGCATCCGCTTCGAGGGTATTCCTCCCGCGCTCGGTCTCAAGCGAGTACGCCTGAGTCGTCACGTAGTACCTCCGCGGCTCGCTGTTCGAAACGCAACCTTCGTATTTTTTGTATGGGTGATTCCACCCCCTTCCCTGAACCTGCCGCGATCGCGCGGGCGGAGCTGTTCACTCGTGAACAGTTCGTCTACGACGGCGAGACGCTCGAGGACGGCCTCTCGCCCGGGTCGGCCCGCCGGCGGGCCCTCGACGCCGCCCTGACCGAGATCGACGCGGGGGCCACCGCGCCCTCGATCGAGTGGCGCCGCCAGTTCTCCATGCTCCTCGGGTTGGAGCGTCTGCTCTCTGAGGAGGAGCCCCATCTGGCCGACGGCACGGTGCTTTCAGCCCACCAAGTCGACGCGTTGTCGGGCACGTTGACCGCGCTGCTGGCCGAGGCTCAGCGCAACGGGAACGGCAGCAACGGCACCTCCCCGGCGTCCGCCCCGCCGGAGCTCGCCCCGCTCGTCTCCGCCGCCATCCCTGGCGACGAGGAGTCCGAGAACGGCTCCGATGAGGACCTTGACGACGGCGACGCCGAGGACGAGGAGCCGCAGGACTGGCAGGACGAGGGCGACCTCGATGAGGACGTCCAGCTCGAGGAGGCGCCCGAGGATCCGAACGCCGACCGGCGCTTCTGGTTCGAGCACGCGACCGGTGCCGGCAAGACGGTGGCCGCGCTCGGCTTCGTCGAGGCCTCGCGGACGGGCGGCGTGCTGATCCTTACCCACCGGCGCAACCTGGTCGATCAGTTCAACGGCGAGCTGCGCGACCGGGGCTATCGCAACCGCATCAGCGCCCCGCTGCTGGGCACCAAGGACAACCCGAACGGCCCGGTCACCGTAGAGACCTACCAGTGGTTCGTGCGCAACGCGGGCAAGATCTCGGACGCCTACACGATCGTCATCTGCGACGAGGCCCACACCGCGCTGGGCGAGAAGACCTCGGGCGCCATCCGCGCCTGGTCGGGGCCCATCTTCATCGGCATGACCGCGACGGGCGCGCTGATCGCCCGCCACGTCACCGACCTCTTCCCGACGCAGACCTCCCGCTTCGACCTGGCGCAGGCCGCGCGCCGCGGAGTGATCGCGCCCTTGCGGTGTATCCGCATCCCGCCCGGGCCTGGAGTGCGCACGATCGCCAAGGTGCCGCTGCGGCGGGGCGAGGTGGACACCGAGTTCGACCAGGAGATGCTGGCCGAGCTGCTGGACCAGACCCCGTTCAACATGGCGATCGCCGACCTGTACAAGACGCGCTTCAACGGCGTGCCCGGGGTGGTGTACGCCGCCGGCGTGCGCCACGCCTACAACGTCGCCAAGGCGTTCCAGGACTTGGGCATGAAGGCCAAGGGGGTGTCGGGCGAGACGCCCAAGCGCCAGCTGGCCCGGATCCTGGCCGACTACGAGTCGGGCAAGATCGACGTGCTCGTGAACGCGCAGCTGCTGGCCGAGGGGTGGAACAGCCCGCGGGCGACGATCTGCATGCACCTCGCGCCGACCGCCTCCAAGCGGATCTACCAGCAGCGGGTCGGGCGCGTGACCCGCCGTCACCCGGGCAAGGAGGCGGGGATCGTCGTCGACTTCGTCCATCCGGCGACCAAGCACGACGACCCTGTCGTGACCCTTCATTCGCTGCTGGATCGGGACGTTTATAGAGGCGGTGCGATCGTCGTCGGACCCGTGCGCCGCGGCCGGGGACGCCGTGTCCGGGTCGAGCGGCGGGTGCTTCCCGTCACACCGGATCCCGAGCGGCGCGCACAGGTATTCGAGCGGGAGCTGTGGCGGATCGCGGTCGAGCATCTCGACTACGGCGAGCAGCATGTTTGGGCGGCGCTGGCGGGCGCCCGGGTCGCGCCGAACGGCTGGCGGCGGGCCAAGGCGATGCTCCACTTCGACCGCGGCGGGGAGCTGAAGCGACGCTTCTTGGTTACCGCGGTGCAACGGAACCGCAACTCGCAGCTGCGCTTGCGTGCTTTGCAGGAGATCGCCACGAGTCGCGACGCCGAGGCGTTCGACACCGCGATCGACATCATGGCCGGCTGGCCCCGCGACGAGCGCCGCGAGGGCGTGAAAATCATGCTCCAGGCCCTGGCCGAGCGCCGGATAGGCCGCCGCGACCAGGCCAACGCCTGGATCTGGCGGATGGCCGAGTACACGCGTGAGGTGCACGAGGAGTACGCGGTCCAGCGTTGGCCCGAGACCAAGCGACTGCTCGGGCTGTTGGTGAACTCTTCCGGCGCCGCACATGCGCGCAACGCACGTCGGTTGGTCCACGCCGCGCGCAAGGAGGACCGGCGTCTTAGCGCTGCATTGCTGGCCGCGGCGTTGGCCCACACGCCCGAGGCCGAAGAGGCATTGCGCGGCGCGCGCACCCGGATGGCCCGCAAGCCGGCGGCCCTGGCCCGCGAGCTACTGCGCAACTTCCCCAAGGGCCGGCGCGGCAAGAGCCGGCGCAAGCGCAGGACGGCGTCCGCCGGTGCCGGCGCCGGCGCGCCGAGGGCGCGGGAGGCGGTGGCGAGGACCGCGGTCAATACCACCGACGACGAGCAGGTCGAGCGCGAAGTGGACATCGAGACCCCGGTCGCCGAGGACGACGAGGAGCTCGAGGGCGTCGGAGGCTACGACGAGGATGCCGACGTTGATGCCGACGTCGATGACGACGTCGATGACGACGACGGTCCGGACGACGACGACTCAGATGATGAGGACGACCCGGACGAGGACGACGACACGGACGACGACGATGACGATTCAGACGACGATGACGATGACGACGCGGACGACGATGATGACGAGGACGACGACTCCGACAACGAAGGGTTCGACGACCCGGAGGAGCTGAGCCACGACGAGCATGGCGACGCCGAAGCCGCCGCGTAATCGCCAGCAGTTCGCGCCAAACCGCCTCGCCACCGCCTGTATTTCCGGCCAAAGTGCCTCGCCCCAGCCGCACGGCGGCGCATCAAGCCGGGATCAGGTGCACCTCACCGGCGTCGAGCGCCAAAGTGCCGCCGTCCGTCGTCACCAGCAGCCGCCCGCCGGCGTCGATACCGGCGCCGACGCCCCGGCCGTCAGCCCACCGCACCTCGCGGCCGTACAGCGCGTCGCGATCGCGTACGGCCTCGACCAACGACGCGGCGTCGACCGAGATCCACGCCTCCAGGCGCCCCAGCACCGCGACAAGCGTCGGCTCGACGTCCGCCGGCGAGAGCCCGAGCGTGCCAGCCGTCTCGCGCACCTCAACCGGAAAGTCGGCAACCCGCAGCGCCACGTTCAACCCGATTCCGACCACCGCCCAGCCCTCCTGCGGCCGACCCTCGACCAGGATGCCCGCCACTTTGCGCCCGTCCGCCAACACATCGTTCGGCCACTTGAGCCGTGCCAACGGCCCAACTACCTCCGCCACCGCCACGCCGGCGGCCAGCGGCAGGAGCGCCACGGGGTCGCGGATCACGATCGAGCAGAGCAGCGCCGAGTCCGGCGTCGCACTCCAGGTGCGCCCCTGACGGCCACGTCCCGCGGATTGCTCGCCGGCCGTGACCACCGTGCCGTGGCGCGCACCGGCGATGGCCAGCTCCCGCGCGCGAGCGTTGGTCGAGTCGGTCACCCGGTAGTGGACGCGCGGCAGCCCCAGCATCACACCCAACTCCGCGTCAGGCCGGCCACGATCACCCGGGCCGGATCCGCAGCTGGTCGTCCACGGCCAGCCCGAGCCGCGACGCCGCACTGCCCCGATTGACCGCGACCGCAAGGCGCGCGTAGGAGTCCTCGTACAGGAGCAGCTCGCCGGCCCGCGCGTCGGCGAAGGTGCGGACCAAGCGCGCCCGGGCCGGGCCCCGGCCGGCCACCGTCAGACCCACGACCTGCCCGACCGAGAGGCCGAACCCTCCAATCTCATCGGCCTCGATGTCTAGCTGAACGTTCCCGAAGCCGTCGATGTACACGGCGTGGGCGACCAGCACCCCGTCCGAGACGCGGGCACGCGGGAGCTCGAGCGCGACCAGCCCCGCCGGATCGATCGCCTCGCCGGCCTCCGACAGCGCCGCGCCCGCCGCCAATCCCGCGGCCACCGGGGCGAAGATGTCCCGCCCGTGAAAGGTCGCCGAGACCGGCTCCAGAACGAACGGCGACCGGCCGATGTCGACCGCCTCGACCACCCCTCCGGTCGCCGCTAAAGCCAACGACAGCAGCCCGTTGTCGGGACCGACCAGCAGCCGGCCATCGGCCCCCCGCAGCGCCACCGCACGACGGTCGGATCCAACCCCCGGATCGACCACCGCCAGCACGATCCCGGCCGCCAGGTAGGGCATCGTCGAACGCAGGATCAGCGCGCCGGCGCGGACGTCACCACGCGGCACCCCATGGGTGAGATCGATCACGCGAGCCTCCGGGCAGCGCGTAACGATCACGCCACGGCAGACGCCGACGAAATCGTCGGATAGACCGTAATCGGAGAGAAACGTGACTACCGGTTGCGGCATGTCATCATCTGCATATGTTTGCGAACGATCCCGGCGGCGAGAACTTCGAGGACGCACTGCGTTCGATCGCCGCTGAACTCGGCCAGTACCTCGAGCGCTCGCTCGAGAACGTCGACCTCGACGACATCTCCGATCGCTTCGGCGTGGATTCCAGCACCGCGGCCGAATGGGCCGAGAACGCCGGAGGCTGGCTCCGTGCCCTCACGTCAGGGCTCGGCGAGGAGATCGCCCGACGCGCCTCGGGCACGGGGTGGCCCGTACCGGGGCCCGTGCCGGGGCGACCAGGTCCAGACCGGAGCGTCGTCCCCACCGACCCGCTCGGGAGCGCCGGTCCGCATCCGCTGGATCAACCGACCGATGAGCAGGGCCTCGCGCTCGCGGCGCTCGATTCCGGACGGTGGATCATCGAACCGGGCGCCGATGCGTTGGCGGCCAAGGGCGAGGGCCCAGGCCCGAGCGATGCGCTCGGGATCGTCCGCGAGTTGCGCGTCCGCGACTGGATCGCCGCCGACGGGCAGCTCACGTTGACCGGGCACCGGGCGCTTAGCCGCTGGCTGGAAGCTGCCGCGCGCTAGCGTCGGCCACCAGAGCCTCGATCAGGCCGCCGATGTCGTGGCGGTCGGCCTCGACGTGCGGCTCGATTCCGTGGTCGCGCAGCGTCGCGCTGGTCACCGGCCCGATGCTGACGAGCCGCCCGGATAGCGCCGAACCATCCCCACCCAGAGCCGCAACCAAGAAGCGCACGGTTGAGGACGACGTGAAGGTGACGTAATCCGCGGCCACCACTGCGGCAACCTGCGTCTCGGACAGCGGCTCGGCCACGGTCTCGTAGAGCGCCACCACGTCGACCTCCGCGCCCCGCTCCCGCAGCGCGTCCACCAGAACATCCCGGGCCTCAGCCGCACGTGCGACCAACGCCCGCGTGACCGGAACGTCGGCCAGCGCCTCGACCAGCCCCTCGGCCACGAACCGCTCCGGCGGCACCACGTCCGCCACCACGCCATACGAACGCAGCGCAGCCGCCGTTCCGGGACCGATTGCGGCGACCCGCACGCCGGCCAGTGCCCGCGCATCGAGCCCAGTGCCAAACAGACGATCAAACAGCAATCGAACCCCGTTCGGGCTCGTGAGGCAGATCAGGTCGTACCCGGCCACAGACAACGGAGGCCCGTCGAGCGCCACGATCCTGATCGCCGGTGCCTCGACCACCTCCGCCCCGAGCGCTCGCAGCCGATCCGCAAGCGCGCTCGCCTGGGCGCGCGCCCGCGTGACCGCGACCGTCACCCCCGCCAGCGGCCACTCCTCGGATGAGAACCAGGAGAGCTGCTCGCCTAACGCCGCGACCGATCCCACCAAGATCAGCGCCGGAGCGCGCACCCCCTCCGAGGCCGCAATCGCAGCAATCGTTTCCAACCGACCGCTCACCACCCGCTGGTCGGGCAACGTGCCCCGTTCGACTACCGCCGCCGGCTCGCCCGGATCTCGGCCCGCGGCCACCAGCTGCTCCGCGATAGCCCCCAACTGCCGCACGCCCATGTAGAAGACGAGCGTGCCCGGGAACGCTGCCAGCGCTCTCCAGTCGATCGCGGACTCATCCTTCGACGGGTCCTCGTGACCGGTCACGAACGCCACCGCACTCGCCGCGCCCCGGTGCGTGACCGGGATCCCCGCGTAGGCAGGTCCGGCGACGCCCGCGGTGACGCCGGGAACAACCGAGAACGGCACCCCGGCCTCCCGCAGCGCCAGTGCCTCCTCGCCGCCCCGGCCGAAGACGAACGGATCCCCTCCCTTCAAGCGCACAACGGAGGCTCCGGACAAACCACGATCCACCAATAGCTGCGTGATCGATTCCTGGGGCATCGACTCCCCGCCGCCCTCCTTGCCGGCGTAGATCAGCTCGGCATCGGCCCGCGCACCCGACAGTGCGCCGGCGGGAATCAGCCGGTCGTAGACGATCACGTCGGCCGCGGCGATCAGCTCGAGCGCCCGTGCGGTCATCAGCCCCGGGTCGCCCGGGCCGGCGCCGACCAGGTACACGGTCACGACAGCAGCTCCGCGGCACCTGCTGCGAGCAACCGCTCCGCGACCAGCGCGCCGAGCCCGGCCGCGCCGCCCCGTATCTGATCGCGAATCCACACCGAGCCATCCGGACGACCGACCCATGCGGTCAGCTCGAACTCGCCGTTTTCGGTCACCCGGGTGTGGGCGCCGACCGGCGTGTTGCACGAGGCGTCTAGCGCGCGCGTCAGCTCGCGCTCGGCCATGACACAGGCGAAATCGTCGGCGTCGACGAGCCCGGAAACCGCCACGGCGCCCGGACGTGCCTCCACCGCCAACGCCCCCTGCCCGGCCGCTGGCACGAGCTCCTCGAGAATGCCGCCGACCGCATCCAGACGCCCGAGCCGCGCCAACCCCGCTACCGCCAGCACGAGCGCATCGCACTCACCCGCGGCGAGCTTGCGCAGCCGGGTGTCGACGTTGCCCCGCACCGCCACCACCTCGACATCTCCTCGCACCGCGAGGATCTGAGCCGCCCGGCGCAAAGAGCTCGTCCCCACCCGCGCCCCCGGTGACAGGGCGGACAGCGAGGAGGCGCCGCAGATGGCGTCGCGTGGGTCCGCGCGCGCCGGAATGGCCACGAGCGCGAGGCCATCGGCGAGCTCCGCCGGAACGTCCTTGGCCGAGTGCACGGCGATGTCGATCTTGCCGTCCAGCAGCGCGAGCTCGAGCCCCGACACCCACCGCGACTTGTCCTCGACCGGCCCGATGGCGTCGATCGTGACGATTTCGTAGGACTCGGAAAGCCGCTTGCCCACCCACGACGCCTGCGCCAGCGCCAGCGCGCTGCCCCGCGTGCCGACGCGGATCAACGCCGCCCGGGGCGGAGCTCGCGCACGTCGGCCAGCTCTTCGGCGACCGCGTCCCCGGCGACCGCGCCGCTCCCGGCGACCGCGCCGCGCTCACCAGCGTCGCTCTCGACCTCGAGCCGAAACAGATCGCGGATCAGCGCCATCCGGGCGTGCACACGGTCATCTTGAAGCTCCTTGAGCCGGGCGGTCGGCCCGTGCAACAGGCGGTTGACGATCGTTCGTGCGATCGCGTCGACCCGCTCCAGATCGCGCTCGGATGCCCCATCCCACTTCCCCGCGTTCTCGGTCACGACCTGGGACGCGATCTCGGTCGCGTGAACCCGCAGCGCGGTGAGCGTCGGGAGCACCTCGAGCGAGCCCAGCCACCCCGCAAACTGCTGAATCTCCTGCTCGATGATCCCCTCGGCCTTGCGCGCCTCGCCCTGGCGCACCTTCCGGTTGCGCACGACCACCGCCTGAAGGTCGTCGATGTCATACAGCGACACGCCGTCGAGCTCCGCACACGCCGAGTCGATGTCGCGCGGCACCGCCAGATCGATCAGGAGCAGCGGCCGCCCGGCGCGGCCGGCCATCACCTCGGCCAGCTCCTCGGACTCGAGCAGCAGGTGCGGCGAGGCGGTGGCGGCGACCAGGATGTCGGCCTGCTCAAGCGCCCGCGGCAGCTCGTCGAACATCAGACTTTCCCCGCCGTAGCGACGAGCCAGGGAGATCGCCCGGTCACGCCGGCGGCTGGCCACGAACACCAGCCGGCCGCCGGTGTCGGCGAGCGCCCGCGCCGCCAGCTCACCGGTCTCGCCCGTGCCCACGATCACCACTTCGCGGCCCTGGACGTCTCCGAGCTGCTCGCGCGCCAGCGCCACCGACACCGCGGGCAGGCTCAGCTGACGCTCGCCGATCGCGGTCTCGGTGCGCACCCGCTTGCCGGTGGCCAGCGCCGCCCTGAACAGGTGATTGCTCAGCGGCCCGACCGTCTCGCGGGCGATCGCCGCCTCGTAGGCGCGCTTGACTTGCCCCTGGATCTCGGCCTCGCCCACCACCATCGAGTCCAGCCCGGCCGTAACTCGGTAGAGGTGGCGCGCCGCGTCGCAGTTCCGCAGCGAGTAGATGGACCGCGCCAGCTCGCTCAACCGGGTGCCGGCCTGACTGGCCAGCATCGCCAGCGCCCGGCTCTCGGCCTCGACGGGGTTGCCGACCACCAGGTACAGCTCGGTCCGGTTGCAGGTTGAGATCGTTACCGCCTCCTGGACCTCGCCCGTCCCGCGCAGGTCGCGCACGAACTCCTTTGCGCGGGCGTCGGGCAGGGCGAGGCGCTCGCGCACCTCGACGGGCGCGGTCTTGTGCGAGACGCCGATCGCCAGGAGTTCGCTCAAGAAACCGTCTTCTCCTGGCGGCTGCTCACGCCACCGTCTCCCGCTCAAGGTCCGAGCCATCCGGCTCGTCCGCCGTCGGGTGGGCGGGATCCCTTTCCTGCGCCAGCACGTCGCGGCGCAGCTCGTCCAGCTCGCGCTCCATGCGCCCCAGCCGGGTAGCCATGATTCCCACGTAGATCAACAGGATCGCCACGAACACGATGTACGCGCCGGCCACGTACTTGCCGGCGGCATGCAGAGGCAGCGCCGGCGCGATCGCAATATGCAGCGCGACCGCACTCACGACGGCGCCGCGCTCCGCTTCAAAGGTGCCACCGCGTCATCGCCGAGCAGCGCCCGGCGCAGCGCGCGCACCTGCATCCGCGTGCTCTTGGCCGCCATCTCGTACTTCCAGAGCGTCACGTACAGGAGCGCGATGCCGAGCCATGCGACCACGAAGGTGAGACGCATCGGCCCCGGCAAGTTGCCGCCGGTCAGGGTCAGCACGCGCGGGTGGACGTAGGGCTGGGCCAGCCGCACCGCGAGGAAATTCAAAGGCACGAACGCGCCCGCCACGACCGCGAACACGCTGGCGTAGCGCGACTGGCGCTCCGGGTCCTCGATTGAGAAGCGCAGCGGCTGGTAGGTCGCGAACAGGAGCATCACGATCAGGAAAGAGGTCAGCGTCGGATCGCTCCACACCCACCAGTGGCCCCACGAAGCCTTGGCCCAGATGGTCCCCGTGAGCAGCGTGCCCACGCCGAAGATCAGCGCCATATGAATCGCCACATACGAGCGGATGTCCCATTTGCGCTCCCCGGTGCGCAGGTACATGACGCCGAGGAGCCCGCCGAACACGAACCCGCACAACGCGGTGATGGCCAGCGGGACGTGGAGGTAGAAGATCTTCTGGATGAAGCCCTGGTTGGCGTCCAGCGGGGCGTAGAAGAACACCAGCACGAACGCGACCGTGATGGTCACGACGGTCAAGAGGGACAAGCCGCGCAGCCCGCGGCCGTAAGTCGTCAAAGCCTTAGTCCTCCAGGAGAAAGTCGAATACGGCGTAAGAGAGGAGGGCGAAGACCACATCATAAAGAGCCAGGATCGCCACCCACTTCCCGGGCGGCGTCCCCGACCCGTGGGCGGCCAGGAGTGGGCCGATGCCGCGTGCCAGCGCGATCAACGCCGGCAGCAGCAGCGGCAGGCCCACGATCGGGCCGATGAGGTCACGCGCCCGGGTTTGCACCGCGATCGCCGACACCAGCGTCCCGATCACCGCGAGCGCGACGTCGCCGAGCGCCAGCATCGCGAGCAGACCCGGCAACGGCGGTCCGAGCGAAGGCCCCAGGAGCAGCAGCCCGAACGCCGGCACCGCGATCACCTCGAGTACGGCCAGGAACAGGAAGAGCGCCGACGCCTTTGCGATCAGCAGTGCCGAGCGGTCGACAGGAGCCAGCAGGAAGGCGTCGAAGCCGCCCTGCTCACGCTCGGCGACGAACAGCCGGTTGATCCCGAGCATCGCCGCGAACAGCAAGGTGACGGTCAGTACGCCGGCGGCCTCCTGCCCCTCGATCGTCGTCTGGTTCAGGCCGAAGTGGAAGATGACGAAGGTCACGATCGCGAACAGGACCATCGCCGGCAGCGTGTCGAGCCCGCGCAGCTCGAGCAGCAGGTCCTTGCGCAGGACCGTCATCGCGGTGCTCCACGTCCCCGGTCCGCGTTCGTCACGCATACAGCCGCTCGTCACGCATACAGCCGCTCGTCACGCATACAGCTGCTCGACCGCCGCGGGCTCAACCTTGTCCGGCTCGGTCACGAACGCCGCCCGGCCGTCCTGGAGGCCCAGCACCAGGTCGGCCTCGGCCAGCGCCGCGCGCGGATCGTGGCTAGTGAGCACGCGCGTGGCTCCGCAAGAGCGTCCGATCAACGGCTCGACCAGCCCCGTGGCCGCCGGATCGAGGTTGGCCAGCGGCTCATCCAGGAGCAGCACGCTCGGCGCGTGGAGCACGGCCCGGCAGACCGCCAAGCGCTGGACCATCCCGCGCGAGAGCAGTCGCACAGGCTCCGCTGCGCGCTCGGTCATCCCGACCGCCTCGAGCAGCTCCTCGACCCGCCGCGGGGCGACGCCGTGCAGCCGGGCGTGGTAGTCGAGGTTCTCGCGCCCGCTCAGATCGCGATACAGGAGCGGCTCGTGGGGCAGCAGGCCGAGCCGGCCCCGGACCGCCCATGCCCGGCGCGGCAGCGGCTCCCCGAGCACCGAGACCTCGCCGCCGTGCGGCCGAAGCAGCGTGGCCAGGATCCGCAGGAGGGTCGACTTGCCGGCCCCGTTGCGCCCGAGCACCGCGAGCGTGGCGCCGGCTGGCACCTGCACCGACACCTTCCGCAGCACGGTCCGCTCACCGAAGTGGCGGACCAGCCCGCGCAGCTCAATGCCCGGGGGTTGGTCCACCCTCGTGCTGCAGCGTCGCCACGACGTGGCCGAGCGTCGGCCCGATGACCGGGAAGAGCTCGCTGATCGCCTTGGGGTTGCCCGGGAAGTTGACGATCAGCGTGCGACCGGCGATCCCGGACACGCCGCGCGACAGGATCCCCATCGGGGTGTGCTTGAGCGCCTCGGCCCGCATCGCCTCGGCGAACCCCGGCGCGTCGCGGTCGATCACCGCCCTGGTCGCCTCCGGCGTCACGTCGTCGTGGGTGAAACCCGTGCCGCCAGTGGTGAAGACCAGCGCCACTCCGTCGCTCGCGTGGCGCCGGAGCAGCTTCTCGATCGCCTTGCGGTCGTCGGGTACCACATCGCGCGCAACGATCTCCGCACCGGCGCCCTCGGCCAGCTTGGCCAGCGCGTCGCCCGAGCGATCCTTGGACGCGCCGGCGGCCACCGAGGTCGAAATGGTGATGATCGCGGTCTTCATGGCGTGCAACCGTAGGGTACGGACGCATCATTGACGCTGGCGGCTGCCTGGTACCCCGGGCGACGGGTGGCGGAGAACTCGTCACTCGTCGCCCCGCCGACGGTGAATGGCTATTCACCCGGCTCTGGCGCGGAGAACGCACCACTCGGCAAATGGGCGGCGGCGAGTGACGAGTTCCGGATAACCCGACCCCGGACCCCCATTCGACCCCCGACCCCCGTTCGACTCCGGACCCCCCATTCGGCGGGACTAATCGCGCCGCCGGCCTTGCCGTGTTAAGCCCCGTTATCCTGGCGCCGGTGCGGCTGCTGGTAGCGAAGGCCCAGGCCCCCCTCGAGGGCGACATCCAGATCCCACCCTCGAAGTACCACGCCCACCGGGCGCTGATGCTGGCCGCACTCGCCCCCGGGCAGAGCCTGATCAAGGACCGCACGGCCGCCCGGCACGTGACCTTCACGGTCCAGGCCCTCCGCGCGCTGGGGGCGACGATCGAGTCCTCCGGGCCCGGCTGGAAGGTCACGGGCGGCGGCGGGTTCTCACCCACGGTCGACGAGGTCTCGGTCGGGAGCTCGGGGACCACGCTGTATTTCCTGATCGGCCTGGCCGCGCTGGGGGACCGCCCGGTCACGATCGTCGGCCAGCGCTACTTCCGTCGGCGCCCGATCGGCCCGCTCCTGCGCGCGCTCAAGCGGATGGGCGTGCGCCTGGAATACGAGGGCCAGCACCTGCCGGTCAGGGTGTACCCGGGCCGGCCTCGCGGCGGGCGGATCCGGATCGACGGCACGCTGTCGCAGTGGATCTCCGGCCTGCTCATGCTCGCGCCCTTCGCCCAAGAGCCAACGATCATCGAGGTCCGGGGCGAGCTCAACGAGCGGCCCTACCTGGAGCTGACGCTCGAGATGATGCGCGAGTTCGGGCTCGAGGTCACCGCGCGCGAGGACTGGCGCGAGTTCTACGTCACGCCTAACCAGACCCCGAAGCCGACCGACGTCACGCTCCCGCCCGACATCGGCTCGGCCATGTTCGGCCTGGCCGCATGCACCCTGCATCCGTCCAAGGTCACCTTCCACAGCCCCACGGTGATCGCCGGGCACCCCGAGGCCTCGGTGCTCGAGAGCCTGATGGCGGCCGGGGTCCCGTTCCGGATGGCTCCCGACCTGCGCTCGATCTCGATGGACCACGACGGCACCCCTCCCGAGGGCGGGCCGCTCGACTGCCGCGACATCCCCGACATGGTCCCGATCCTTTCGGTCCTGGCCAGCCGGGCCCGTGGGCGCAGCGCGCTCGGCCACGTCGCCCACGTGCGCCTGAAGGAGTCCGACCGGGTCGCCTCGATGCTCCAGCTGCGAAAGATGGGCGCCAGGATCGAGTTCGACGGCAACGACATGACCTTCGAGGGCGTCGAGCAGCTGGAGGGCGCCAGCCTGTCGTCGTTCAACGACCACCGCGTGCTGATGTCGCTCGCCGTGGCTGGCTCGACCGCCACCGGCGTCACCGAGCTCTCCTATCCGCACGCCTACCGGATCTCCTATCCCGAGTTCCTGGACCACATGAACGCGCTGGGCATCCCGGCGGCGGTGTCACACGAGGTCCCCGCGCTGGACGAGGTTCGATGATCCTCGACGATCTCGACCGGCATGCCCGGGAGCGACCGGGCGAGCGAGCGGTGGTCGAGGTCAGGGCGGACGGATCGGTTCGCGAACTGACTTGGGCGGCTTTGAAGAACGAGTCGACCCGGATCGCGGCGGCGTTGCTCCGGCTCGCCGTACTCGAGGGCGAGCCGGTGGCGTTCCAGCTCCCCAACCGCCTGGAGTTCGTGACCATCGCACTGGGCACGCTCCGCGCCGGGGCGGTGTGCGAGCCGCTCATGCCGATCTTCCGCGAGCGCGAGCTCGAGTTCATGCTGCGCGAGAGCGCCGCCCGCGTCCTGTTCGTCCCGGACACGTTCCGCGGCCGCGATCACGCCACGATGGCGGCGTCCCTGCGCGAGACCATGCCGGCTCTCGAGCACGTAGTGGTGCTCCCGCACGGCTATCAGGGCCTGCTCGACGACGGTTCGACGGCCGACGCCTTCCCATCCCAGACCCCGGAGCAGATCGCGCAGCTCCTGTTCACCTCGGGCACGTCGGGCGAGCCCAAGGGCGCGCTTCACCGCCACGACGTGCTGACGCGCGCCGCCGACCACCACATCGAGCACTTCGGCCTGGGCGCCGAGGACGTCATCTACGTGCCCTCCCCGCTCGCCCACCAGACCGGCTTCCTGTACGGGATGTGGATAGCCATCCGTCTCGGCGTACCGCAGGTGCTCCAGGAGGTGTGGGACGCCGAGGTCGGCCTCGAGACGATGCGACGCTTCGGCGTCAGCTTCGTCCAGGCCGCGACCCCGTTCCTGGCCGACCTCACGCGAGTGGCCGGGGAGCGCGGCGAGACGCCGGAGGGCTTGAAGACGTTCGTGGCCACGGGCGCGGCCATCCCGCGTGAGCTCGCCCGCCGCTCCCGCGAGATCCTCGGAGCCGAGGTGGGCGGCGCCTGGGGTACGACCGAGAGCTGCCTGGGCTGCGCTTTCGCGCCCGGCGACCCGCCCGAGCTCGCCTGGGGTAGCGACGGCCGCGCACTATCCAACGTGCGCCTGCGGATCGTCGACGACGAAGGGCGATCACTCGGTACGGGCGAAGCGGGCAACTTCGAGGTCCACACCGACTGCCTGTTCCAGGGCTACCTGAACCGGCCCGAGCTGACCGCCGAGGCGGTTACCGCCGACGGCTGGTACCGGACCGGCGACCTGGCCCGGATCGACGCTCACGGTTATGTTCGGATCACCGGGCGGGTCAAGGACGTGATCAATCGCGGCGGCGAGAAGGTGCCGGTGGCCGAGATCGAGCAGCTCCTGCACGCCCACCCGGCGGTGCGCGACGTCGCGATCGTGGCCATGCCCGACGAGCGCCTGGGTGAGCGGGCCTGCGCGTTCGTCGTCGGCGACCTCGACTTCGAGACGATGCTCGATTATCTAGACTCGGCTCGCGTCGCCAAGACCTACTGGCCCGAGCGTCTGGAGCTGGTCGAGTCTCTTCCTCGGACACCCTCGGGCAAGATCCAGAAGTTCATCCTGCGCGCGCAGGCCAGAGAACTAGTCACCACATGACCACTGCCGCTATCGACCTTGACGCCCTGCAAGCCGAGGTCCGGGGCTACGTCGACACCGAGGGCGAGCGCTGGGCCGAACTGATCGAGCGCGAGCATCGCGTCCCGCTCGAGCTGTGGGACGAACTGCGCGACCGCGGCTATCTGCGTCTTGCTGCGCCGCCCGAGTACGGCGGCGCCGGTATCCCGTTCACGCGGTATCTCGAGCTGCTCGAGCTGTTCTCGATGTCGCACGCCTCGCTGCGGATGATCGTGCACGTCGCCAACGGCATCTGGCGCCCGATGGACTCCCATGCCAACGACGACCAGCGCGAGCGCTTCATCAAGCCCACCGTGGCGGGCGAGATCAAGGTGGCGTTCACGCTGACCGAGCCCGGCGCCGGCAGCGGCGCCGACATCCGTTGCAGCGTCGTGCGCGAAGGCGACACCTACTACCTCAGTGGCGAGAAGCACCTGATCACGTTCGGGACGATCGCCGACTATCTGATGACGTTCGCCCGGGTAGAGGGAACGCGCGGCACCGAGGGCACAGTGGCTTTGATGGTGCCGACCCGCGGCGACGGCGTGGACGCGCGGGAGATGGCCGAGACGATGGGCGTCCGCGGGACCGACCACGGCCACATCGTGTTCGACCGTGCCCCCGTTCCAGTCGCCGACCGGTTCGGCGAGGAGGGCCAGGGCGTGGAGATCGCGCTGAGCGGCTTCCTCGGCCCGAGCCGCATCTCGCTCGCCACGACATGTGTCGGCCTGGCCCAGCGCGCGCTCGATCTCGCCCTCGACTACGCCCGGCAGCGCGAGACGTTCGGTAAGAAGATCGCCGAGCGCCAGGCCATCGCCTTCCGGCTGGCCGAGATGGCCACCGACCTCGAGGCCGCCCGTCGCCTCGTGCGCCACGCGGCCACCACCTGGGAGGAGACCGGCAGCGCGCCCATGGAGGCGGCGATGGCCAAGCTGTTCGCCTCGGAGATGCTCCAGCGCGTGACCGACGGCGCGCTCCAGGTGCACGGCGGCGTTGGGTACTGGTCCTCAAGCCCGATCGAGCGGGTGTACCGCGACGCGCGCGCTCAGCGCTTCGAGGAGGGTACGGCCGAGATCCAGAAGACCACGATCGCACGAGACCTGCTGAGACGATGAGCCATTCCGAATCTGAACCTCTCGACGCCCTGCTCCCCGATCCCCGCCGCGGGTTCGAGGGCAAGGTCGCGCTGATCACCGGGGCCTCGCGCGGGATCGGTCGCGCTCTGGCCCTCCGGCTGGCCGCCCGCGGCACCAAGGTGGTCGTCAACTACAAGCAGAACGACGAACTCGCCCGCGAGGTCATGGCCGAGATCGAGCGCCTCGGCGGCGGCGGGATGGCGGTCCGGGCCGACCTCGAGAGCGTCGAGGAGATCGAGGCGATGTTCGACCAGGTGCAGGAGCAGTTCGGGCGCCTCGACTTCTTCGTGTCCAACGCCTCAGCGAGCAACTTCCACCACTTCATGGACCTGAAGCCCCACCACCTCGAGCGCACCTTCAACCTCAACGTGCGGGCGTTCGTGGTCGGGACGCAGCGGGCCGTGCGGCTCATGCCAGAAAGTGGTGGCCGGATCGTGGTTCTGTCCAGCTACGGGAGCATCCGCTCGTTCCCGACCTACGCCAACCTCGGATCCGCCAAGGCCGCGATCGAAACCTGGGCGCGCTACATGGCGATCGAGCTGGCCCCGCGCGGGGTCAACGTCAACGCCGTCAACGGCGGGATCATCGAGACGGACTCCTCGAGCTACTTCTACGCTACGGGCCGCGTGCCCTCGCTCGACACCGTGCTGCCGAAGATCCCCAAGCGGCGCATGGGGAGCGCGGCGGAGGTGGCCGAGTGCGTGCTGTTCCTTCTCTCCCCGGGCGCGGAGTACGTGACCGGGACGACGCTCGTCGTCGACGGCGGGCTGACCTCGATCGCCCCGCCGTTCCACGCTGACATGAGCGCCGGCGCGGATGCGGACGCGCTCGGCGCTCTGTCAGAGCTGTTCGACTAGGCCTGGCGTATCAACCCACGACTGGCTCGAACGCCACTCGGGTCAGGAAGTCCCGGAGCAGGATCCGCCAGACGTACCACTCGTGTCCGCCGTTGATGAAGTCCGGGAAGACCTCGCCGCCGGCCGACTGGACGGCCGATAGGTCGGTCAGGGCAAAGGGATGCAGCGGATCGTCCAACCGCCGCCGACCATCACCGCCACCTGCTTGATGGCGGCCTGCTGGGCCGCCGGGGGGCGGAATCAGCTTTGCGCCGGCCGGGTCCAGCGGCCCGAGCGCCCGCCCGACTTCTCGAGCAGCACGACCTCGGCGATCTCCGCCCCGCGCTCGATTCCCTTGACCATGTCGTAGACGGTCAGCGCGGCGACACTCGCCGCGGTCATCGCCTCCATCTCGACCCCGGTCGGGCCGGTCGTCCGCGCCTCGGCGGTGAGCGTGATCGCGCCCGCGGCCGCGTCGATCGACGCCTCGACACCCACGAAGCTCAGCGGGAGCGGGTGGCACAGCGGAATCAGCTCCGCCGTTCGCTTGGCCGCCTGGATTCCGGCGATTCGCGCCACGCCGAGCACGTCCCCCTTGGGAGCGTCGCCGGCGAGGACCGAATCGGCGGTTTGCCGCGATACACGCACCACCGCCTGCGCCACCGCCCGGCGTTCGGTCGCGGGCTTCTCGCCTACGTCGACCATCCGGGCGCGCCCGGCGGCGTCGAGATGCGTGAGCTCGCTCACCCCGCCGCGTGCGTATACGCGCTCTGGGCGTCCGCGATCAACTCGCGGACCGCCTCCACATCGCCCGCCCGCAACAACTCGACCGGGTCGGGATCGCCGTTGACGATCGACTCGAAGAACTCCTTGCGGTCCTGGTAGGTGGGCAGCGTCCCCTTGGCCCAGCCGCGCGCCTCGTTGAGCAGGACGGCCAGGACCGCGTACGGCTCGCCAAACTGCTCCGCGATCTCACTCTTCATCCGCTTGGCCAGGGCCGGGGAGGCGCCCGCCGTGGAGATCGCCACCGCCAGCGGCCCGGTGCGGACGATCGCCGGCAGAATGAAGTTGCACAGCGGCGGGACGTCGACCACGTTGACGAGCATCGAACGGGCCTCGGCGTCGTGGTAGACGCGGATGTTCAGGTCGGTGTCGTCGGTGGCCGCTATCGCGATCAGCGCGCCATCGAGGTCGCTGTCCGCGTACTCGCGCTGCTCCCACCGGATCGAGCCCTCGAGCGCCAGCTGGACGAGCTCGGGATGGGCCTCGGGGGCGACGAGCGTCACATCGGCGTCGCAGACCAAGAGCCCCTCGACCTTCTCGAGGCCCACCTCGCCCCCGCCGATCACCACACACCGCCGGCCGCTCAGGCGCAGGCAGGCGATGTAGAACGGGGTGTCGAGCATGCCCCGCACACAGGACTGATCACAGATCCCAAGCCGGAGCTGGCAGACGCATTCCTTACCTCGGTAGGCCTGAGCGGGCACGCCTACGAGGGTACCGCGCGCGAACTTTGGCGCTGAGGGTGCGTATCTGTTACCTGGATCGCCAAAGTCCGCGGCGCTGCCGCCGGAGCCGCAGCGCTACCGGTGAAACGCGTCGCGCGCCAGCCGCGCGCCCAACCGGGTCAGCGGCACGGCACCCTCACGAAGGGCGCGCCCGCGCTCCGCCGCCGATCCGTAGAGGAGCTCCGCGGTTGCTCGGAATGCCTTGCCAAGCGTTTCGTCGTAGGGATGCCACCACGGATCGCGCACCGCCGAGCCCTCCCAGGTGCGCAGCTTCACGTTCACGCACTCGTACAGGCCGAACTTCGAATGAGTGCGGCCCAGCCCGGAGTCCTTGACCCCGCCCCATGCGCACTGGCAGGCGCCGTGGCTGAACATGTGGTCGTTGATCCACACCATCCCGGACTGCACCTCCGCGGCGATCCGCTCGCCGCGGGTGCGATCCGACGTCCACACCGAGGCGCCCAGCCCGAACTGCGAGTCGTTGGCGAGCGCGACCGCCTCGGCCTCGGAGTCGACGACGGTGATCGGGAGCACCGGGCCGAAGATCTCCTCGCGCATGATCCGCATGTCGTGGCTGACACCGGTCAGCACGGTCGGCGAGTAGAAGGCGCCATCGAGCCCCGCCGGCGCGTCGACCGGCCCGCCGCAGCGCAGGGTTGCGCCGGCGGCGACCGCGTCGTCGACCAGCTCCCGTACGAGCTCGCGCTGGTCGGCCGACACCATCGGGCCGATCTCGGTGTCCCAACTGATCGGATCGCCCACCCGCAGCCGCTCCGCACCAGCGACGACGCCGGCGATGAACCGGTCCGCGACCGAGCGCTCGACGTACACCCGCTCGATCCCCGCGCACGTCTGCCCCGCGTTGGCGAATCCACCCCACACGGCGCCCGCGATCGCATGCTCCAGGTGAGCGTCGCCGAGCACGATCATCGGGTCCTTGCCGCCGAGCTCGAGCACACAGCCCTTCAGACGCCGCGCGCAGGCCTCGGCGACGCTCCGCCCGGTCTCGACCGAGCCCGTGAAGAACACCTTGCCGACGCTCGACTCGGCCAGCGCGGCTCCCGTGCCCGGTCCGTGCACCACCCGCACGAGCCCGTCCGGGACCCCGGCCCGCGAGAACACCGAGACGATCCGCTCGCCGATCAGCGGCGTCAGCGAGGCCGGCTTCAGCACCACGCCGTTGCCCGCCATCAGCGCCAGCGCGACCTCGCCGAAGGGAATGCTCCACGGGTAGTTCCAGGGCGAGATGACCCCGATCACGCCGAGCGGCTCGTACACAAACGCCGAGCGCTTGGTCTTCAGGAACAGCTGCGGCATCGAAACCTTCTCCTCGGAGAGGATCTCGGCGCCGGCCTTAGCGATCCATTTCAGCGCATCGACCGTCGGCAATAGCTCCATCGAAAACGCCTCGTTGCGGGGCTTTCCCTGCTCGCGGACGATCAGGTCGCGGATCTCGTCGCACTCCTCGAGGAGCACCTCGGCCGCGCGTTCGAGATAGCGCCCGCGGGCCCCGAGCGTCAGCTGGCCCCAGGCCGGCTGCACCCGGGCGACGGAGTCGACGACGGCCTGGACCTGCTCGGTCGGGGTGACCGCGACCGACCCGATGGACTTGCCGGTGGCGGGGTTGAACGATTCGAGATGGGCAACGGCTGTGGCGGATTCCATCGACCCGAGACTACCCACCCAGCGGCGCGGGAGGGTCGTTCCCACGGCCGGTGACGTTCACGACCGTTGATCAGTTACGAGCGGCCGCGCGCGCGCCGGATCTCCTCGAGCCGCTCGCGCAGCGCGGCCTCGGCATCATCGGGCTCGTAGAAGCGCTCCCCGATCGCGTGATCGGGCATGAGCTCTTGGGGCGAGATGTGTCCCGGGCGGGCATGTGGATAGTCGTAGTCCCCGCCGCTGCGGGTGGACGAGCGCAAGTACGCCGGAGGCGCCTGCGCGCCGTGCTCGCGGATGAACCCGCGCGAGGCGCCCAGTGCCCGCTTGGTCGCATCGGACTTCGGCGCCAGCGACAGGTAGATGGCCGTCTGAGCCAGAGCGAACGCGGCCTCGGGCATACCCACGTGCTCGACCGCCGCGGCCGCCGCGGTGGCCACGGCCAGCGCCTGCGGATCGGCATTGCCGATGTCCTCGGAGGCCAGGACGACCATCCGGCGGACGATGAACCGGGGGTCCTCGCCACCCTCGAGCATCACCGCGAGGTAGTACAAAGAGGCGTCGGGATCCGAGCCGCGCGTGGCCTTGATCCAGGCCGAGATCGTGTCGTAGTGGCGGTCGGCCTGCCGGTCGTAGAGAAGCGCCCGGCGCTGCAGCGCGTCCTCGGCCTGCTCGAGCCCGACCAGTCCCCCGTCCCGGGCCGTCTGGCAGGCCAACTCGAGTGCGTTCAGCGCCGTCCGCGCATCGCCACCCGATCGCTCGGCCAGGAACGTGAGCGCATCGTCGGAGACCCGCTCGGCCGGCCCGCACTCACCGCGCGCAACCGCCCGGTCGAGCAAGACACGCACCTGGGACGCGCTCAGGGGCTCGAGCTCGTAGACCCGAGCGCGGGACAGCAGCGCCGAATTTACCTCGAAGTAGGGGTTCTCGGTGGTGGCACCGATCAGCGTGACGAGCCCCTCCTCGACCGCCGGCAGCAGGGCGTCCTGCTGGGCCTTATTGAAACGGTGGATCTCGTCCAGGAAGAAGATCGTGCGTCGGCCGCCCGCGGCCAGCCGCTGGCGGGCCCGTTCGATCACCCCCCTGACCTCGGCGCGTCCGGCCTGCACCGCGCTCTCCTCCTCGAACGCCGCGCCGGAGGCCTCGGCGATCAGCCGGGCCAGCGTCGTCTTGCCGCTCCCGGGGGGGCCGTGCAGGATCATCGAGTGTGCGTGGCCATCCTGGATCGCCCGGCGCAGCGCGGAGCCAGCCGCCAGCAGCCGATCCTGGCCGACGAACTCCTCGAGCGTGCGGGGACGCATCCTTGTCGCCAGCGGCGCATCGGGCAGCGTCGTCGCACCGGCGGCGGCCCGTGCCTCGTCCTCGCCGAACAAGCGATCCATGTCACAAGTATGAGACCCGCTATGGCGATCGCCCGCCGGCGGGGCAGGGTCGAACCTCAGTCCGGGTTTCCCTCGCGGACGGGCACGGATTCGAGCCAGGCGAGCTCCATGGCCGCCCGCGCGCGCGCCATGTCCTCGTCGAACAAGAGCTGCTCGTCGCTGTCGAGGATCCCGCGCGGCGCGTTGAGGTAGGCGGCGTAAGCCTCCGTGGCCATGCCGACGTCGTGGGAGAACCGCTTCATGGTGGCGACCCCCTCTGGATCGACTCGAGATTGATAGCGATGAGCATTATGTGGTCCTTGATCGGGGAAACCTGGATTGCGAGCAAATACCCGGAGATGCGAGGCGATTCACTCGCCGTTTGGCCAATCAAATACGCTGCTGACATGAGCGACGACTGGCGGCTGCAGGCAGGACTGCTCGACGAGGGCACCGCGCGCGCGCTCACCGACCGGCTCGAGGCCGAGCGGCTGAGCGACGAGTTCGAGGCCTCGTTCGGGAATCGGCTGGCTGTGTCCGGTGACGGCCCGAACGTTTTCGTCTATGCCGGCGACCGCAAGCAGGCCGAGGCCGCCGCGGACGCGATCCGCGGGCTCGCCGCCAAACACGGCTGGGAGGTCGGGCTCGAGCTCAAGCGGTGGCATCCGACCGCTGAGGAATGGGAGGACCCGGACGTTCCGCTCCCGCACACCGACGCGGAGCGTGCCGCCGAGCACGCCACGCTGATCGCCAAGGAGCGCGAGGAGACCGCGGAGCGCGGTTACGCCGAGTACGAGGTGCGCGTCGAGCTCCACTCTCACCGCGAGACGGTCGCGCTAGCCGAGCGCCTGCGCGGCGAAGGCTTGCCGGTCGTGCGCCGGTGGCGCTACCTGCTCTTAGGCTCGCGCGACGAGGACAGCGCCAACGCGCTCGCTGAGCGCATTCGCGGGGAGGTGCCGCCCGGCAGCACCGTCACCGCCGAGGTGAGCCAGCGCGCTGCGTACGACGACGACCCTGGCCGCGGCTCGTTCGCGATCTTCGGCGGCCTGGGCGGTTAGCTCGCGCTTGGCGGTTCGCTCCCGGTGGGCGATTCGCTCCCGGTGGGCGGTTCGCTCCCGGTGGGCGGTTCGCTCCCGGAAGGCGGTCCGCTCCCGGAACGACCCTCGAAACCCGTCCATTCCACGTCCTCGCCCTCTGCCCCGGCCGGTCTCATCTGCTCGTCGGACGCGGCCGCGCTGGCGACATCAGACGCAAACGTCTCCCGCGCACGGAACAGGAAGTAGCCGGCGGCGGCGAGCGTCGTCAGCATCACGAGGAAGGTGATTTCGAGGCCGGTGGTGGTGTTCGAGGACGGTGCGTGGAGGTGCGTTTTCACGTCCCCGATCGGCGCCTGGGAGGGGACGATCCCCGAGATCAGCTGTGACACGCCGCCGAATACCAGCGGGGCGAGCGCCTGCGCGAGCGAGCGCACGACCGTCTGGGCGCTCTGCGACCTTCCCCAGAGCCCGGCCGGCACAACGTCGAGCCGCGCTGCCTGGAGCGGCGGATTGGCGGCCGAGATCAGACCGGCCCCGAGTACGGCGAACCAGATCGCCGGGGTGATGCTCTTGCCAAGGAAACCGGGGATCAACAGCAGCGCGGCGCCGGCATAACAGACGCCCGGGAACCACACGCGCGCCGACAGGTAGCCGCGCTTTAGCAACAGGTCCGGCACGCGGCCTCCGACGAGCGTGCCAATCACCGCGCCGACCACGAGCAGCGCGAGGAACAGCTCCCCCTCCGCTTGGCCGGCCTTGAAGTGGCCCAGGACGAACAGGAGCGCAAATGTCTGTAGCCCCGCGAAGTAGAAGTAGCCGAGCGAGGAGCCGACGATCATCAGCACGTTCGACGGGATCGCGAAGAGGTAGCGGACCGACCGCCCGAGGCTCATCTTGCTGGGGTCCTCGTGGAGCACGAGCCGGGGGTTGGGCTCGACGCCCGCTTGGCGTGCCGCTTCGCGCGCGGCTTGCTGCGCCGCGTCGACCACCGGCGCTTCCTCCTCCGCCACCCCGTCACTGCGCTGCTCGGGCGCCGTGCCCCGGTGCACTGCCGCGTCCAGGTCGACGTCCCCGACCTGAAGATGGCTCTGGCCGCCGCGCAGGGGCTCCGGGACCGTCCGCCACAGCTCGCGGGCCAGGAAGAAGCCGGGCAGTCCGAGCACCACGAACGCCGCGCGCCAGTCGATCAGATCCGCGACGAACCCGCTGACGATGAACCCGAACGCCGTACCGGCCGCCTCGCCGACGAGGATGTAGGACCAGATGCGAGCGCGTTCGTCGGCGGCGAAGTAGTCGCCGGTAAGTGAGGCGATCGCGGGACCTGCGGTGGCGGCAACGGCACCCAGTGCCAGCCGAGTCAACAGGAGACCGGAGAAGCTCCCAGCGAACGCGCTGAGCAGCGACGCGACGCTCCACAGGACGACGCTGAACGCCAGCAACGGCATCCGCCGCGTCCGGTCGACCAGCAGCCCCACCGGGATTGTGAACACCGCTCCCACGATCAGCGAGACCGAGACGAGCAGCCCGATGTCGGTGTTGTTGATGTGCAGCCCGGACTCGAGCTGCCGTGCGATCGCGCCTACGGTCGAGGCGTCAGCGCCATTTAGCGCGAGCACGAACGCGAAGAGCACGATCACCCGGGCCCGCGCCGGGCCTCCCACCCGCTTTACCACCTCGCCGCGGCCGAGCCGACCCAGCCATCGCACGAACCGCCAGAAGTCGTGTGCCGCGCGAGCCGCTATCCCGCGGTCGCCCCGGTCGCCCCGGTCGCCCCGGTCGCCCCGGTCGGCCCGGTCGCGCCGCCTCGCGGCCATCGCGGCTCAGCCTCCGCCGGCAGTCTGGTGCTGGGCCTCGTCCTCCTCGCGCCAGCCCCGGACCGTCTTGCGCAACGCGATATAGCCGCCGATGCCGGGCAGGGTGGGAAGCCAGAAGGAGATCGCGCGGTAGGCCAGCACCGCAATCACGGCGCGACCGGCCGGGACGCCGAACGCCGCGAACGCTCCGATCATCCCACCCTCGACGCCGCCGATCCCGCCCGGGAGTGGCAGCAGACTGCCGAGCGTCCCGAGGAAGTAGCCCATCACCACGACCGCGACCGGCACGTCGGTCCCGAAGGCGTGGAAGGACACTCCGAGCACGGCGATGTCGAACGCCCAGTACGCCACCGCCCCGAGCAAGCCGAGACGCCGCTCCCGCACCAAGCCAAGCGCGGTGCGAACCCCGGCACCGAGCGTGGCCGGAAGGGTGGCAAGCCGGGCGGCCATCCGTCCGGCCGGGCCTGAGCGCCGCGCCACACTCGCCAGCCGGCGCTCGAAGTCGCCCGGAACCAGGGCCATAGCGGCCCCCAGCGCCAGCGCTGCCGCGCTGAGCACCGCCGGCAGCAGCGTCAGCGTTTCCGGGCCCCCGCCGGCGAATGCTCCGGTCCACAGACCGATCCCGCCCACGACCAGCGCGCCGAGGTAGACGGAGTACTGGAGCGCGTAGTTCGCCGCCACCCGGCAGGCGATCACCCGGGGCTCCATGCCGGCTCGCCGCAGCGCCCACACCATGAGCGCCACGCCGCCGGCACCCGCCGCAGCGAACAGCCGGATCGCCGCGATCCCGGCCAGCGGGATCTCGATCGTCACCCGCCAAGTCAGCCGGGGCACGCCACGCGCGAAGACGGTGCGGAACAGGACCGTGTAGCCCGCTATCGACAGGCACTCGAGCGCTCCCCCGACGGCCAGCAGAAGCGGGTCTCCATGCTTGAGCCGCCCCCAGGTCTGATGGAGCCCCGCGAGCTTCGGGATCAGGAAGTACAGGCCGACGAGGGCGGCGACGACGAACAGCACGCCAAACACGAGCTTGCGGCGAGTGACCGGCCCGATCGGGGTCAGCGACCCCGTATCCGGGGAGCCCGTCCCCTGCAGGTGTCCATCCTCCGAGCCGGCCGGCGCTTCATAGTCGCGGCCGTAGTGGTCCGCCGTTGACGATTCGCCGCGTTCCCGGCTGGGGTGAAGTTCGCCGCGCATTGCCCGCTCTCTGCCCCTGACCTTACCCCTCCGGGTAGCGGCTATTCGCTCGCCGCGTGAGGTCGTCGGCGTCATACCCTGTCCGAACATGCTGCAAATCGAGGTACGCGAGATCCCCTTGGCCGAGACGCGGGCGCTGCGCCGCGAGGTCCTTCGCCCGCACTCCTCGCTCGAGGATCTCGCCTCGCACGAGCCCGCCGGTTCGATCGCGTTCGGCGCCTTCGACGGGGATGAGCTCCTCGCCGTTGGACTGGTGGGACCCGACGGCGAGGCGCCGGGCGACTGGCGCGTGCGTGGAATGGCGACCAGGCCCCACGCCCGCGGACGCGGTGCCGGCACCGGGGTCCTGCAGGCGCTCGTACAGCACGCCGTCGCTCACGGCGCCACGCGCGTGTGGTGCAACGCCCGCACCCGAGCGCGCACGCTGTACGAGCGGGTCGGGTTCGTCGTCGCCTCGGACGAGTTCGAGCCGCCGGACATCGGGCCGCACTACCGCATGGAGCTCCCGGTCGCGGCGGGAAGATAGCCAAGGCGCCGCCGCAGGCGCCGCCGACCAATCTAATAGGGTCCGCGCCGTGCCGAGGACGACCCGAGTGGAGCGGGTGCCAACCCCTGATGGGGAGTTCGACGGGCATGTGGTGCTGCCCGACTCGGGGTCGGGCCCGGGGATGATCGTGCTCCAGGAGATCTTCGGGGTCGGCGGCTACATCAAGGAGGCGACCGACCGGCTGGCGGGACTGGGCTACGTGGCGATGGCGCCAGATCTCTACTGGCGGATCGCGCCGGGCATCGCGCTCGACCACGACGAGGCCGGAATGGGCCGGGCATTCGAGACCGCGGGGCAGCTCGACCACGAGCTCGCGGTCCGCGATTCGATCGACGCCCTGCGGGCGCTGCGCGAGCTACCCGAGGTCACGGGTGGCCAGGCCGGAGCGCTCGGCTTCTGTCTGGGCGGGACGCTCGCGTTCGGAGTCGCGATCAATGGCGATCCGGACGTTGCGGTCTGCTACTACGGCTCGGGCATCGCCGGGATGCTCGACCAAGCCGACCGCATCAGCTGCCCGGTCCTGCTCCAGTTCGGCGGCTCCGACCAATACATTCCGCGCGAGCAGAGCGAAGCGGTGTGCGCGTTCGCTGCCTCCCGGCCGGACATGGAGTGCCACATCCACCAGGACGCCGGGCACGCCTTCGACAACCACGAGGCGCCGATGTTCCACCAGCCCGAGCCGGCCGCCCGGGCCTGGGAGATCACGAAGGACTTCCTCGGCCGGAGGCTCCCGGTCTGACGCCCCGGGACCCCGCGGACCTGCGACCGATGGCGGCGCTCAGCGCCGCAGAAGGGCTAGCGCCTCCTCGTGCACCAGTCCGTTACTCGCGAGCGCGTCGCCGCCCCTCGCGGTCGGGACGCCAGCCAGATCGGTGAACGCGCCGCCCGCCTCCTCGACGATCACCTGTGGCGCGGCGAGATCCCAGAGCGACACCACGGGCTCGCAGCCGACATCTACCGCGCCTTCGGCGATCAGCATGTAGATCCAGAAGTCGCCGTACCCCCGCATGCGCCAGCAGCGCCGCGCCAGCGCGAGCAGCCGGTCAAGCGCTCCCTTCTCCTCCCACCCGTCTAGGTCAGAGATGCAGAGCAGGGCGTCCTCGAGCGCCTGCACGGCGGAGACCCGAAGTCGCCGCGGCTCGTCAGAGAGTTCGTCGCGCGCGAACGCGCCGCCCCCGCGGATGGCCCACCAGCGGCGCTGGAGTGCCGGCGCCGACACGACGCCCACGGTCACGTCGTCGCCGTCCTCGAGCGCCAGCAGCGTGGCCCACGACGGGATCCCGCGGACGTAGTTGGCCGTCCCGTCGATCGGGTCGACGATCCAGCGGCGACCGTTCCCGGACGCATCCTCGGTCGCGCCGTACTCCTCGCCGACGATCGCGTCCCCGGGCCGAACCGAGGCCAGCCGCTCGCGGAAGGTCTGTTCCACCGCCTTGTCCGCCTCGGTCACCGGCGTCAGGTCGGGCTTGGTCTCGATCCCCAGATCGGCGGCACGAAAACGCTCAAGCGTGATCGCGTCGGCGACGTCGGCGAGCTCGAGGGCCAGCGTGAGGTCGTCTTGGGTGCTTGCCACGGACGGTCATCCTACGTGTCCTGGTTGCACTAGGCTGACCGCTCCATGGCCGCGGACGACCTTCAGCGTGAGACGACCGACGTCCTGCGCGAACTGGTGCGCTTCAACACGGTCAACCCGCCGGGCAACGAACGCCCCGCGATCGAGTTCCTCGCCTCCTACCTTGACGATGCCGGCCTGAAGACCGAGCTCTTGGCCGACGACGAGGACCGGCCGAATCTCGTGGCCGACCTCACCGCAGCCGGGGCCGACGACGGCCGTGGACCGACGCTCTGCTACCTCGGCCACGTCGACACCGTGCTCGCCGACCCCTCCGATTGGACACACGACCCGTGGTCGGGTGACGTCATCGACGGCTTCCTGTGGGGGCGGGGCTCGATCGACATGAAATCCCAGGTGGCCGCCGAGGCGGTGGCGGCAGCGAACCTCGCCCGGGGCGGTTGGCGGCCGCGCAGCGGAACCCTGAAGCTCGTGTTCGTCTCCGACGAGGAGACCGGTGGCGACGTCGGGGCGCACTGGCTGACCGACGCCCATCCCGACCGGGTCCGCTGTGACATGCTGCTCAACGAGGGCGGCGGCGAGGTGTTCGAGTTCCAGGGCAAGCGCCGCTATGGCGTGTGCTGCGCTGAGAAGGGAATCTTCCGCTTCAAGCTGACCGCCCGCGGCGCCGCCGGCCACGCGTCACTCCCCAAGACGGGCGATAACGCGCTGCTCAAGCTCGCCCCCGTGCTCGCCCGGATCGCCGCCGCCGAGCCGACGTTCGAGCTGACCGAGGCGCCGGCGGCGCTCCTGCGCGGGCTTGATGCCGATCCGGACGACCCCGCCGGTGCGCTCGAGCGGATCGCCGCGGTCGAGCCTCACCTGCTCGTTCTGTTCGAGCCGATGCTCGGCGTCACCCTCACGCCGACCATGGCCCACGCCTCGGACAAGATCAACGTGATCCCCGCACGCGCCTACCTGAAGATCGACTGCCGGGTGCCGCCCGGCCTGGGCGAGGACGCCGTCCGCCGGCGGATCGCGAACGTTCTGGGCAACGCCGCGGACCAGCTGGAGATCGAGTTCACCGAGCAGGTCATCGGCAACTCCTCGCCCATCCAGAGCCCCTTGATGGACGCGATCGACCGCTGGGTGCGCGCCAACGATCCCGGCGCCGAGACCGTGCCGGTGATCCTGCCTGGCTTCTCTGACTCGCGGTGGTTCCGCGATCAGTTCCCCGAGTGCGTCGCCTACGGCTTCTTCCCCCAGTGCCACCAGACCCTGCTCGAAGCCGCCCCGCTCGTCCACAACGCCGACGAGCGGATCGACGTGCGCGACCTGGGATTCGCGGCCGCCTGCTACAGCGACCTGGCGCGCGAACTGCTGGATCGTTAGCCCGGCAAGCGCTCATCCGAAACGGGCGACGAAGTTTGCGCTGAGTTGCGTAGCTTCGGCCCATGGATCGACCTCCGAAGGTCCCGATCACCGCGCGCCTACTGCTGCGCGAGTCACTGACTGCCCGGCGAGCGGCGGCGATCATTGCCGGCTTCACGGTCGCGATCACCGTGGCCGGCGGGGTGTTCGAACGAGTGCTCGACCATCGGGAGTTCCACACGGTTGGCAAGGGGCTGTGGTTCGCACTTCAGACGGTCACCACCGTGGGGTACGGCGACGTGACGCCCAAGCTCCGGCAGGGCCGGATCATCGCCGCCGTGGTCATGCTTGCCGGGATCGGGTTTCTGGCCGTGATCACCGCGTCGGTGACGGCGACCATGGTCGAGAGCAGCCGGCGCCGCTTCGCCGCGGGCGCCGAAGCGGATGAGGCGCAGCAGCTCGCCGAGATCAACGAGCGGTTGTCGAGAATCGAAACGGCGCTCCGAGACGCCGGATTGGGGGACTCCTCTCATGGCGTCCATTGAGCACCCCGACCCGGAGCCCAAGCTCGAGCCCGAGCCCGAGCCCGACCCCGAGCCGGACGAGGAGCTGTCCGCGGGACGGGTGCGCCGCATGTTCGCCGGATCGCGCGAGGCGATCCGGATCGTGTATCGCGATCCCGAGCACCTCTCCGAGCGTCTGGCCCTGTACGCAATCGCTCGGTTGGCGGAACCGACCGCGCAATGGGCCGAGTCGATGCGCAGCGGTCATGCCGACACTTCCCGCGCGGAGATCGTCGAGGAGCTACGGATGCAGACCGCGCAGGTCGCGCGCATCGACGGCGCGATCTCGGGCACGCCCTTCCTGATCGCGCTGGTGCCCGGTTATCTCAGCTACCTCTACCAGGAGATGCGCATGACTCTGCGTGCCGCGGCGCTGTACGGCCGCGACCCGCGCCAGCTGCAGACGGCGGGCGAGATGCTCGCGCTCCGCGGCGTCCACCCGGACGTCGAGCACGCCGAGGCTGCGCTGCGCGCCGTCCAGAACACGCCGATCCCGGAGCGCCCGGCACGACGTCGCTCCCTCCGTTTCTGGGTGGACAGCGGCTACCGGCTGCTCGTCTTCGGCGGGTTCCTATCCGCAGCCGCTGCGGAACCGCCCAAGCACCGCGCTCTGGATCGGCTCAGAGCGATCCTCAGCTTTCTGCTGGGGGTGGCGATCTGGGTGATGACCTGGGTGCTGCCGTTTACCTTCATGATCATGATGGCTTGGGGTTGCGAGAGTCATGCGCGCCAACTCGGTCGGCGGGCGCTCGTCTTCTACGACGGTGAGGCCGCCAGCGTCGACGCGGCGATGGCCCTCGCCGCCCGCCGGAAGGACCGAGGTCGCGACAAGCGCGCGCTGCTCCGTGGCCTCGCGCTGTTTCTCTCGGTCGCCATCCCACTTGGATTCATCGCGCTCGTCAACCACCTGCGCAACACCGTCGGTTTCAACTGGGTCGTCGCGGTAGGCGGCCTCGTCGCCCTGTCACTCGTGGTCGCCATGGCAGTGATCTCCAGTCGCCGGTAAGCCCGAACGTCCCTCCGGATCTCACACGCCAGCGGTGCAGAGCGTTGTATGCGTCATGACCGCCACCACCTCGGAGAACCTGAACACCGACATCGGCGACCGCGTGGACGCGCTCGATTGGGACGCCCTGACCGGTCAGCTCGACGCCGACGGCTACGCGATCACCTCGGCGCTGCTCACACCAGACGAATGTGACGAGCTCGCCGGCTTGTTCGACGGCGGGCGCTTCCGCTCAACGATCGAGATGGCGCGCCACCGCTTCGGCGACGGACGCTACCGGTACTTCGACCACCCCTTGCCCGACACGATCGCGGCGCTGCGCGGATCGTTCTACCCCCAGCTGGCGGGGATCGCCAACCGCTGGAGCGAGCTGCTGCGGGGCGAGCGCCCCACCTTCCCGCTCGAGCACGAACGGCTGCTGGAGCGCTGTCGCGCGGCCGGTCAGACACGGCCCACGCCGCTGATCCTGCGCTACGGCGAAGGCGACTGGAACGCCCTGCACCAGGATCTGTACGGCGAGGTCTACTTCCCGTTCCAGATCCTGACGGTGCTCTCGCGCCGCGGGGAGGACTTCGACGGCGGCGAATTCGTCTTGCTCGAGCAGCGCCCCCGCGCTCAGAGCCGCGCCCACGTGCTCACTCCCGCCCAGGGCGCGTTCGTGATCTTCCCCACCCGCGAGCGACCGAACCGAGGGAAGGACGGTTATCACCGCATCGGCCTGCGCCACGGCGTCTCGACCGTCACCCGCGGCGAGCGCACCGCGCTGGGGATCATCTTCCACGACGCGACGTGAACTGATGGTGAACGAGTGGGCGATCTCCGATCGCGCGTGGTTTGGCGCCACCGTTTCACCCCCGACGCGTGTACCCCCGCTGGTGACCGCCGCCGATCGGCTGGTAGAGCAGGTAGTTGCCGATCCAGTTCGTGTAATCGGCGTGGTTGGCATACGCAGGCGCCACCACGGCGTGGAAGCTCGCCGCGGCCGACGTCGATCCGCTCCCGTTGTACTGCGGGATCTCCGGGTACGGGTACAGCGGCCGGGACAGCGAGTTGCTCCCCACGGTGTAGCTGATGGTCAGCGGATCCGCGTTGCTGCCGGGCGAAGTGCCGCTCTCGACCCACTCCACCATCGGCAGGATCAGGTCGGGCTGCACGGCGCTCGCGTAGCCGCCACCGCAGTGATAGACGGTCGGCTCCATGAATAGGCGTGCAAACTGCCGCGTCGACCTCAGGCCGCCGTTCCGTGACACGAGCGTGTCGTAATAGTCGACGGTCCCGGTCGGCGGGATCGCGTCGTCCGCCCAGCCCTGCCACATGATCAGCTTGCCGCCATGCGCGCGGAACGCGCTCAGGTTGGTGTCGAGCGCGTCCCAGGTGTCCGCCACCGGGAACATCGAGCGGAATCCCTGGGCGGTGAACTGCCACTGGCTGGGATCAGGACCCAGTTGGCCCGGCGGGAGCAGTTGGTAGCGCAGGTAGGGCTGCGAGAGTCCGGCGTAGTCAAGCGACTCGGTGGTCGGCACGCTTCCGCCGTTAGCGCTCGGCGGCAGCTCGAACACCGACCAGCCGCCCTCCGAGCCGTACTGCACCGAACCCGGGTACAGGCGCTGTCCCTGCGGGTCGGTCGGACCCTCGTAGTACTCGCGCACGACCTGCACCTGCGCCGGCGTGAGGCACGAGTTGTTGTCGGTCCCGGCCGGGCACTCGATGCTGGCCGGATCGAAGTGGCAGTCCTGCGGGTCGGTGATGATCCCGTCCCCGGCCACGCCGTCGTCGCCGCCGCAGGCGTTGATGACCGCCATTTGCAGCGCGGCGAGCTTGTTGTCGGTCAGGATCGCGTTGCCGTTCGCATCGGTGTTGACCTTGTAGAACCACGTCTGCGCCTCGGCGTTGAGCGGGCCGGCGTAGATCTCCGGCGCGCCGGCGATGATCCCGTTGAAGTCATCGGGATAGCGCTCGGCCATCTCCATCGCCTCGCGCCCCCCGTCCGAGCACCCGTTGAAGTACGAGTAGTTGGGCTGCTGCCCGTAGAAGTAGTTGATGATGTACCTCGCCACCACGTACAGCGCCTGCTCGGACTCGTAGCCGTACTCGTCGCGTAGCTGCTGATCGTTGAAGGCGAATAACCCCCCGCCGCCCAGGCCTGCCGCGGTCACGTGGCCCTCGTCGTCGGTGGCCATCGCGAAGTCGCCCTGCAATGTGGCGTCGCAGCTGGGGAACGTCTGCCCCGAGACCGTCCCGCAGTAGCCCCCGCACCCGTTCTGGAGATAGCGTCCCTGCCACGTGCTCAAGGGCAGCTGCAGGTCGAAGTGGGTCTGCGGCGCGATCATCCCCTGCACGTTGCAGTAGTCGGGGTTGCCTGGCGCGTTCTCGGCCGACGTCACCACCGTGGCTGAGGCGATCGCCGTCGGGTAGTGGGGCAGCCCCGCCAGCGAAGCGAGCGTTGCGATCGACGCGCACGTCTCCTTGGCCGGGATCGTCGGGCTCGTCGGCGCGAGCTTGGCCGAAGCGGCGACCAGCTGCTGATTCTGGGCGCCCGCCGCGCCCCCGGCCGAGCCGAAGATCACCCCCAGCGCACCGGTAGCAGTGAGCGCGAGCACGCAGAGGGCCCACGCATGACGAGCACGGATTCGCCCGAGCATCTTGTCTCTCCCCTCGTTGACCGGGGAGAAATCGTCCATCCGACCGTAAGGCGGCGCAAGCAGTTGTGCACTGACGCGCAAGACCCCGCGCAGCGGTTGGCGAGCACCCGAGCCGCAACTAGACTTCCCGCATGGCGACGCAGACCTCGACGCGCCTGGACCCGGCGATCTTCCGGTTGCCGATCGACCGCATCAGGCAGGGCTACTACTCCGACGCTTACTTCGTCTACACGAAGGAGCTGCTCGAGGCCGAGGGACATCACCCCCGCGTGACCATGCAGGTCTTCCAGAAGCAGGAATCCGTGCTCGGCGGGATCGACGAGGCGATCGCGGTCCTCAAGCTGTGCTCCGGACGCGAGGAGGACGGCGTCTGGGTTTCCGCGTGGAACGAGCTCGAGGTCTACGCGCTCAGGGAAGGCGACCAGATCGTCCCGCGCGAGACGGTGATGACGATCGAGGGCGACTACAGCGTGTTCGCCCATCTCGAGACCGTCTACCTTGGCACCCTTGCCCGGCGCTCGCTGGTCATGCGAAATGTGCTCGAGGTCGTCGAGGCCGCCCGCGGCAAGCAGATCTTCTACTTTCCGGCGCGTCACGATCACTGGCTCGTCCAGACCGGCGACGGCTGGAGCGCCCACGTGGCCGGCGCGATCGGTGTCTCGACCGACGCCCAGGCGTCCTGGTGGGGCGGGCGCGGGATCGGCACCGTCCCCCACGGGCTGATCGCCGCCTACGACGGCGACACCGTCAAGGCGGCCGCTGTGTTCGCCGATCGCTACCACGACGAGATGAACATCACGGTGCTGGTCGACTTCGAGAACGACTCGGTCAGGACCGCCCTCGAGGTCGCCGAGGCGCTCGGGCCGAAGCTATGGGGGGTGCGGCTGGACACCAGCGAGGACCTGGTCGACCGCGCCCTGTTCGACGAGATGGGCGGCTTCAAGCCCACCGGGGTCAACCCTCGCCTGGTCGAGAAGGTGCGCGGCGCGCTCGACGGCGTCGGTTACCCCCAGGTCCGGATCGTGGCCAGCGGCGGCTTCACGGCCCAGCGCATCCGCGAGTTCGAGGCCGCGGGCGTCCCCGTCGACGCCTACGGTGTGGGCTCCTCGCTGATCCGGGGCGACAACGACTTCACCGCCGATGTCGTGCTCGTCAACGGCCAGCCGCGCGCCAAGTTCGGGCGGCGATATTCGCCTAACCCTCGTCTAGAGAGGGTTGAGTGACGCCCGCCCGGTGCCGATGATCCCCACTGGCCTATGAGTCATGCGGCAAGCGTCATCAAAGCGGGGACGGGCACCACGAAGGTCGCTCATCCGGCCACCCATCACCTCATCGTCCCCGTCTTCCACGCCCCCAGCACGTTCCTCGGCTATCCCGACGTGACTTCGTTCCTCCAGGCCTGGCTGCCGATCGTGTTCATGGGCGCGCTGGTCATCGGCGTGTTCGCCCTGATGCGGTTCATGCCGCGCACCCGGCCGGCGCAGATCAAGCCGGACTCCGCCCCGTCGATCGGCTGGGCCGACATCGCCGGCGCCGACGAGGCCAAGGAGGAGCTGCGCGAGGTGGTCGACTACCTGCGCGATCCCGAGCGCTTCCGCGCCATCGGCGCCAAGGTGCCCAAGGGCATCCTGCTACACGGGCCGCCGGGCACGGGTAAGACCCTACTGGCCAAGGCCGTCGCTCACGAGTCGGGTGCCAGCTTCTTCAGCCAGTCCGCGGCCTCGTTCGTCGAGATGTTCGTCGGCGTGGGCGCCGCCCGCATCCGCCACCTGTTCAAGGCCGCGCGCAAGAAAGCGCCGGCGATCGTGTTCATCGACGAGCTCGACGCCGTGGGAGGCCACCGCGGCATGGACGTCTCCGGCGAGCGCGATCAGACCCTCAACCAGTTGCTGGTCGAGATGGACGGCTTCACGGCGCGCAAGGACGTGGTGGTGATCGCCGCCTCGAACCTGCTCGAGAAACTCGATCCGGCGCTCCTGCGCCCCGGGCGCTTCGACCGCCAGATCTTCGTCTCGCCCCCCGACGTCAACGGCCGCGAGAAGATCTTTCACGTCCATTCGCGTAATAAGCCACTAGCTGACGGGGTCAATCTCAACCTCCTGGCCCGCCAGACCTCGGGTCTCACCGGCGCCGATATCGCCAACATCTGCAACGAGGCGGCAATCTTCGCCGCCCGCCGGGGGGCCGACCGCGTCGGCATGAAGGACTTCGACTCAGCGCTCGAGCGGGTGGTCGCGGGCATGCAGTCGCTGCGCACCCTGACCGAGCACGAGAAGCGCGTCGTTGCCTACCACGAGGGGGGGCACGCCCTGTGCGGTGAGCTCCTGACGAGCGTCGATCGCGTGCACCGCATCTCGATCGTCCCGCGCGGCAAGGCGCTCGGCTACACGCTCAACCTGCCCGAGGAGGACCGCTACCTGAAGACGCGTGAGGAGCTGATCGACTTCATGACCATGCTGCTGGGCGGCCGGGCGGCCGAGCAGCTGGTGTTCGGCTCGATCACCACCGGCGCCTCCGACGACCTCAAGCGCGTGGCCGAGATCGCCCACGCAATGGTGTTCGAGTACGCGATGGGGACCGGCTCGAGCTCGCTGCGCGCGATCGACCAGGGCGCCGCCGAGGCGACCCGCCGGGTCCGCGACGCCGAGGTGCGCGAGCTGGCTGATGAGGCCTTCCGGGCCGCGACCTCGATCATCGACTCCCACCGCGCCGAGCTCGACGCGCTTGCCACGACCTTGCTGACCCACGAGGTGCTCGAGCGCAAGGACATCGACCGGATCATGGGCGACGTCCCGCGCGCCGCCCCGTCGCGCATCGGCGAGCTGTCGGTGGCAGCCGCCACCGCGCTGAACCCGGCCAGCCCGCACCGCTCCCTCGGGAAATAACTAAGCTGCCCCAGGTGCAGCTGTCGGCTCTCGACCACGTCGGCGTCGCCGTCGAGGACATCGACGCCGCCCTCGCGGTGTACCGCGACGCGCTGGGGATGCCCCTGGTGCACCGCGAGACCGTCTCCGAGCAAGGGGTCGACGCCGCCCTGCTCGACGTGGGCGACTCCCACATCGAGCTGCTCCAGCCGCTCGGTCCCGAGACCCCCGTGGGCAAGTTCCTGGCCCGCAAGGGACCGGGCCTGCATCACGTCGCCTACCGCGTCGCCTCCGTACAGGACACCCTCGACGCCCTCACCGCGGCCGGCGTGCGCCTGATCGACGAACGACCGCGCACCGGCATCCGCGGCTCCCAGGTAGCCTTCATCCACCCCTCCTCAACGGGCGGGGTGCTCACCGAAATCGTTCAACCCTGAGATGGCAGACGACAAACCCCAGAAGATCAGCATCGGATTCGACGGCGGCCAGGTCCTGGGCGCGCGCGTCCAGCCGGACGAGCTCGCCAACCTCCGCAAGGCGCTCGGATCGATGGGCTGGCACGAGCTCACCGCCGAGGACGGCACCGTGGCGCTCGACCTGAGCCGCGTCCTGTACGTCCTCGTCGATCACGAGGACCACCGGGTCGGGTTCGGCCAGCGGTAGCGATTAGGTCCCCACCCACCCTCTCGCTGCCGCCCCATCGGGTGCCAACGGGGCAAATTCCAGCATTTCAGGGCGCCCGATCCGCCGGTGCAGGATTCTGCCTCGTCACAGCCACGTCGTCACCCCCTGAGCAGGGCGTCGACCTCGGCCGCGGTAGGCAGCGAGGGCTGGGCGCCCGCACGGGAGGCGGCCAGTGCACCAGCGGCGCACGCCCGGGCCAGCGCCGCGCCCCGCTCATAGCCCTCGAGCAGAGACACAACGAGCGCCGCGCAGAAAGCATCGCCGGCCGCCGTGCCGTCGACGGCGGTGACCGGCGGCGGCACGGCCCGAGCCACCTCCTCGCCCCGCTCGAGCAACACCGCCCCTTCGGCTCCCAGCGTCAGCGCGACCAGCGAGCCGCCTGGGTCGACGCGCTCGTACTCGTAGCGGTTGACCACGAGCAGGTCGGGCTCTGGCTCTACGCCGGCGAAATCGCGAGCCGGCGCGGCGTTCAGGCAGAAGAACCGCGCCTGGGCCCGTGCGGCGCGGACGACCTCGAAGGGGATCTCGAGCTGGGACATCACCGCGTCGGCATCACCGACGTCGACCTCCTCGGGTCTCAGCCGCCGGTTGGCCCCAGGCGCGACCACGATCACGTTCTCGCTGCTCGCGTCGACCAGGATCAACGCCACCCCGGTCTCGCCGTCGTCGCGGATCACCCCGCTGACGTCGACCCCGTCACGCTCGAGCGAGCGAAGCGGCAGATCGTCCCGGCCGATCCGCCCCACAAACCTGACCTGGGCGCCCAGCCGGGCCGCGGCCAGCGCCTGGTTGGCGCCCTTGCCGCCCGGCACGCGCTCGAACTCCGCGTCGCTGACCGTCTCGCCGGGTCGCGGCAGCCGCTTGACGCGAGCCACGTGATCGACGTTGGCCGAGCCCACCACCGTGATTCGGGGAGCTTGCGAGTTCACTCAGGGACACTTACCACGGTGAGCGTTTCCGCACAGCCTCCCTATGGTGGCGCCGGCGATTCCAGGGCCGGTGGCGCGTCGCTCGCCGACCGCTTCCGCCGGCACGCCGAGATGCTGGTGCGCTCGGACCGCTCGCCGCTGTACATCCGGCTGATGCGCGCCGCTGCGGAGGACATCGACGCGGGCGGGGATGTGGCTCGCCTGTTCGAGGGCATCCACACCCCTCCCGGGGCGGTGCCGCAGCTGCGGTTCGTCGCCGCGCTGCACTACCTGGTCCTCTCCGGGCAGGCGCCGGAGCTGGCCGCCTTCTACCCGAGCGCGGGCGGTGAGCGGCCCCCCGATGACGTGTGGCCGACCGTCCTGGGCACCGTCGACGAGCACTTCGAGCAGATTCGGACACGCCTGCGGCGCACGGTCCAGACCAACGAGCCGGGGCGCTCGGCGGTGCTGTTCGCCGGGCTCCTGTGGCTGGCCGACCGCCACCGCCGGCCGATCCGCCTGTTCGAGGTGGGGGCGAGCGCGGGCCTCAACCTGATCGCCGACCGCTACTCCTACGCTGTCGACGGCCGCGAGCTCGGTAATCCTGACTCGCCCCTGCGCTTCGTCGACCCGTGGATGCCCGCGCCTCCGATCGACCTCGCCGGCGCCGCGGCGCGCCTTGAGATCGTGGCTCGGGCCGGGTGCGACGTGGCCCCGCTCGACCCGCGCCTCCCCGACGATCAGCTCACGCTGCTCTCCTACATCTGGCCCGACGAGCTCCACCGGATCGAACGCCTGCGCGCCGCGCTCGCGCTAGCTGCCCTCGATCCGGTCCCCGTGGTGGCGCGCCCGGGCTCGGAATGGCTGCCCGAGGTGCTCCCCGGCGGCGGCGATGGCGAGCTCGTCGTGGTGTGGCACTCGGTCATGCGCCAGTACGTCGAGGCCGAGGAGTGGGCGGCAATCGAGCGCGCGCTGGGCGAGCACCCCGGGGCGGTGCGCCTCAGCATGGAGCCCACCTTCGATCGGCAACTGCGGATGCAGTTGACCGTTCACGACCCCGCCGGTGCTCCCGAGTTCAGGCTGGCGACGTGCGACGACCACGGACTGCCGATCCGCTGGGAGGCGGCCCGGTAGGCGCCTGCGTACCCTCCTGGACGTGGCGATCCAGGACATCGACGGGGCCACGCTCCTATTCGCGCGCACGCACGGCCACCAGCCGGGGATCGAGCGCGCGGTGGCGGCGTACTCCCGCAGCGGCGAGCACGCCGCGTGCTGGCTCGGCCTAGGCCTGGCCGGCACGGCGCTCTCCCGGTCGCCGCAGCGTCGTCGGGCGTGGCTGCGCGGCGTGGGCGCGGTCGCCGGCTCGTACGGGATCAACCAGGCGATCAAGTTCGCCGTCCGCCGGCCCCGTCCTGAGCTCGCCGGCTTGCCGCCGCTGAGCCCCGTCGTCACGCGCCTGTCCTTCCCGAGCGCCCACGCGACGACCGCGTTCGCCGCCGCGCGGGCCTACGCGGGCCTCGCGCCGGTCTGGACGCTCCACGCCGCCGCAGTGGCGTTCGCCGTCTCCAGGGTGTATCTGGGCGTGCATTACCCGTCCGACGTGTTCGCCGGGGCGCTCCTCGGAACCGCCGTCGCCGAGCTGTGGCCGAAGCTGCACCGCCAACCGGAGGCGGTCGCGTGAAGGTCGGGATCGTCGGGATGCCGAACGCCGGCAAGTCCTCGCTGTTCAGCGCGCTGACCGGCGTGGCCGCCGAGGCCGCCAACTACCCGTTCACGACGATCGAGCCGAACGTCGCGGTCGTCCCGGTGACCGATTCGCGGCTCGACGCGGTGGCGAGCACGGTCAAGGCGTCCAAGATCGTGCCGGACACGATCGCTTTCCACGACATCGCCGGCCTGGTCGCCGGCGCTCACCGCGGCGAGGGGCTGGGCAACCAATTCCTGGCCAACATCCGCGAGACCGACGCGATCGTCCACGTGGTCCGCGTCCACGAGGACCCGAACGTGGTCCATCCCGAAGGGCGGGTCGATCCGCTGGCCGACATCGACACGATCGAGACCGAGCTGATCTACGCCGACCTCGAGCAGGCCGAGCGCCGGCTCGATCGGGTGGCGCGGACGGCCAAGAGCGGCGACCGGCATGCGATCGCGGAGGCCGACTGGCTGCGCCGGTTGATCGAGGCACTCCAGGCCGGGCGGGCGGCGCGGACGGTTCCGCCGCCGCCTGACGCCCCCGACGCCGTTCAGCTCCTCCAGCCGCTGACCGCCAAGCCGGTCCTGTTCGTGGCCAACGTCGACGAGGGCGCGGACGAGGTGCCGCCCGCCATCCTCGAGCACGCCCATGCTCAGGGCGCCGAGGCGGTGGCCGTGTCGGCGCGGCTCGAAGCCGAGCTGGCCGAGCTCGACCCCGAGGACGCAGCGGCGATGCGCGCCGATCTCGGCCTGACGACATCCGGCCTCGAGCGGGTGATTCGCGGCGCGTTCGCGCTGCTCGACCTGATCGCCTTCTTCACCGCCGGCGAGGACAAGCCGGCCCAGTCCTGGCACCTGCGCCGGGGCCTGTCGGTGTGGCACGCCGCGGGCCTGATCCATTCCGACATCCAGCGCGGCTTCGTTCGGGCCGAGGTGGTCGGCTGGGAGGAGCTGGTGAGCGCCGGCGGGTACGCCGGCGCCCGCGAACGGGGCACCCTGCGCCTGGAAGGCCGCGACTACGTGATGGCCGACGGTGACGTGATCACCGTCAAGTTCACGCCGTAGCTATGTCGCGCGAGAGCGATTGCGATCAGGCGGCGAGCCGGAGCCCTGCAGGGGTATGCATGAGGCCCGTGTGGATGAAGATCGCGTTGATCAGGCTGGCGCGGATCAGGAGCTGTGAGTCGCTGTCGAGGTCGAGAACGTCTTCAGCGGTGTCCAAATCGTCGTCCCTGGCGGCTTTGAGGAGTTGTTCGAGCTCGGGCGTTTGTAGTGCAGGCAGCGACACGACGAGCGAGAGGTCGATCCCAGGTAGCTCGTCGAGCTCTTCCCAGAGGCGCTTGAGAGTGTCAGTCGATAGATCGCGCAGCTGAGCAGCCGCTACTCCGGCCCGCTGGGCGATGAACGCGCGATCGAGTTGCTCTTCGGACGGCCCGCGCTGCTGGCCGCAGCAGCGTTTGACTTTGCGGCCGGAGCCGCACGGACAAGCCTGGTTGCGTCCTGACGCGGTCACTCTCGCCTCCTCGGTAAGTTTGAGCGGGAGGGTTTCACCTGCCCCGGTCAGAACCCCTTCCGTCGGCCCCTTGACGTGACCCTCTTTGTCCGAGATCACGTTTCCGCGGAAACGTGACGGTGAAACAAGCTCACGGCGACGACAAGGCCTGCGAGACCGGAGGCGTCGCGTCCGGTGGCGCAGACCGCTCGCTGACCGGACCTGGTTACCGTATCGTTGCCCGACGATGGCGGGCGCGTCGGATTCAGAGGCTCGCGAGTTCGCGGGTGCCTTCCTCTCGTTCCTGGAATGGGTGCACTCGCAGGACCCCCGGGGTGAACGAAACGAAGTAGTCGCCCTGGTCGGGACCTACCTCGGCGAGGACGCACAGGGTCGATCGGTAGTGACGCGTGCCCTGCCGCCGTTCGAGCACGTGAATCTCCAGACCGCGCTGGACGCGTGGTCACGAGAGCCGGGGCGTCGGGTGGCCGTCCGCGGCTTCTCGATCCCGCCGCACCACCCGACGGTGACCTTGCAGCAGATCCTGACCGGCGAGGGCATGCCGTGGCTGCGCCTGTCGGCGCCGGCCTTGGCCGATCTGCCGAACGGACCGGGCTCCACCCTCGCCTGCCTGGAGCTTGCCCTTCTCCTCGTCGAAGACGCGGACGGCCGCTACGTGATCATGGTCCGTGTTGGGTCCGACCACGGTCCTCCGTCGCTCGACATCGAGATCGCGGGGTTGTCGGTCGACGCGGCGCAGGCGGTGCACGCTCGCCTGGCCGAGCTTCGCCACCAACTGAACGTGTACCGGGGGCATGTGATCGACGTCGCGACAACTCAGATGGGCGGCGTCGTGTTGGGGTTCGGCGAGGTTCCTCGACTCGCGCGCGACGAAGTGGTGCTCCCAGAAGCGGTGATCGGTCGGGTGGAGCGGCACGCCCTCGGCATCGCCGCCCATCGCGAAGCACTCCTCAGCGCCGGCCAGCACCTCAAGCGCGGGCTGCTGCTGTACGGGCCGCCGGGCACCGGCAAGACCCATACGACCAGGTACCTGGTCGGGCAGATGGCGGGCTACACGCGCTTCGTCCTAACCGGACGCGCGCTGCATGCGATCGGATCGGTCGCCGAGCTCGCGCGGGACCTCCAGCCGGCGGTTCTCGTGCTCGAGGACGTCGACCTCGTCGCCGAGCACCGGGGCTTCGGGCCGGGATCCAGCCCGGTCCTGTTCGACCTCCTCGACGCCATGGATGGCGCCGCCGGCGACGCCGACCTGCTGTTCGTGCTCACCACCAACCGGGCGGATCTGCTCGAGCCGGCGCTCGCCGCCCGCCCGGGTCGCGTCGACGTGGCGATCGAGATCGACCTGCCCGACGAGGAGGGCCGGGCCCGCCTGCTCGCGCTCTACAGCCGCTCGATCCCCCTGCGTCTGTCCGAGCCCGAGACCCGCGCGGTCATCGAGCGAATGGACGGGGTGACCGCGTCCTTCGTGAAGGAGTTCCTGCGCCGCGCGATGCTCGAGTCGCTCCAGGAGAGTCAGTCCGATCCGGCCGTCACCGCCGCCCACGCCGGCCGGGCGCTGGACGACCTGCTCGATGCGGGGCAGAAGCTCACCCGCAGTCTGCTCGGCGTCGGCACCGATCCCGAGACGCTCGCGGCCGGTGGCGGCGCCGGCATGCTCCCGCCTCATCCCCGGCCCGGCAGGATGTACTCCTCCGTGACCACCATCCGCTAGACCTGCCCTGGGGATCGCAGCGTCTTAGAGATCCGCGACGCTGTCGGCGTTCTCAAGCCGCTCAGACAGCCGGTTAAGCCCGAGCTCGCGCGCCGCGCTCGCCCCGCTCGCCAGGTCCGTCACCTGGTCCGGCGGCCGCTCGACCGGGGCCGGCTGCAGCGTGGCGATGTCCCGGTAGGCGCGCAGCTCGTCGGCCGAGTCTTTGAGCGCGGCCGCCACCTTCGGGCGCTCGGCGTCGGCGCCGGCGATCGCGCCCTCGAGCGAGCCGTACTTCTCGAGCAGCGTCGCTGCGGTCTTAGGCCCGATCCCAGGGGCGCCCGGCAGCCCGTCGGACGAATCGCCGCGTAGGGCGATGAAGTCGGGCACGAGCTCCGGCCCCACCCCGTAGCGCGCCTTCACCGCCGCCGGGTCCATCACCTCAAAGCCGCTGATCCCTGACTTGAGCAGCAGGACCGACACGCTGTCGTCGACACACTGGAACATGTCCCGATCGCCGGTCACGATCAGCGTCTGCCCGCCGGCCTGCTCCTCCACCGTGGCGAACGCGCCGAGCAGGTCGTCGGCCTCCAGATCGGGCGAGGACTCGATCTGCCAGCCGAAGGCAGAGAACAACTCCGGAGCCCGCTCGAACTGCCACGCCAGCGCGTCGGGCACGGCCGGCCGGTCCGCGTGGTAGGCCGGAAACAGCTCGGTCCGGTACGCGGCCGCCTCGGCGCCGAAGCACAGCACGATGGCCCGCGGTCCGCGGTCGGCGGCGATCCGCAACAGCAGGTTGACCGCCCCCAGCAGCGCGTTGACCGGGCGGTCCTCCGGACCGTGGATCGAATCGGGGAGCGCGTAGAACGAGCGGTAGAGCACGAACGGCGCGTCGACGACCAGCAGTGGACCGGGCATGAGGCCCTCAGCCTAATCGCTCCATCACGATCGGCTCGGCCCGCGGCACGAACCCGCGAGCTCGGGCGAGGCGTCAGCCCACGTTGACGGACGGCCCGTCGAGACCCTGGTACACGGTCCGGTACACACCTGGCCGCGAGACGGTCAGGGCAAACCGGCCACCCTTCCCGAGCCGGATCGTCGCGCTCTTGCTCCAGCGGTTGCCGGTACGAACCTGGATCGTCACGCGATCGCCCCGCGCGGCGGGCCGCACGCGGCCCGCGAACACCGGGACCGTGTCGCCCGCGATCGCGAACTCGTGCTGGAGCTGCGAGATGACTTTCAGGTCGCTGGCGTCGTGGGCGAGGTCGACCTGCGCCGGCGCGCTGCCGGCAGCGCTCGAAATCGTGGTGAAGCTCGCCCACGTGCTGAGCAGTCCGAAGGCGCTCTCGAGCTGGGCGCCGGTGACTGTGGTGCTGCCTGCGGTTCCCGTCACCTTCGCCTTCATGATGCGGGGCGAGGCACCGGTCTCGGTCACCTTGATCGACAGCAGCTTGCCCTTGACCAGTCCGCCAAGGTCCCTGGTTGCCGTCGACAGGCTCATCTGGCGTGTCCAGCGGTGGTACGGGTCACCACCGGCGCCGTCATAGGGATCCGGTACCCCGCGCAGCCAGGGCTCCGCGGTCGCCCCGGGCCAGGCATCTTCGATGTTCTCGGTGTACCCGCCGGAGCTGGCGAAGAAGTAGGTGACGGCCGGCGTGCCGTCGTAGGTGACGATCTGGCCGGCCGTGGCCGCGACGGCGGCGACGGTCGAGGGCGTCTCGGCCGCCACCCCGCGATACATCTGCGACCGCGTGTCTGGATACAGGTTGAAGAAGCCGCCGTCCACGTCGGTGGTGATCGCGTACGTGCGCGCCGCGACGGCCTGGGTCTCGAGCGCCTGGGGCGCCCAGCTCGCGGGCATCTCGGCGCCGATCACGCCCTGGACGTAATCGTCGAGGCCGACCACGTTGACCGTGTACACGCCGCCCGATCCGTTCGGACGGAACTCAAGAGACCCGCGGTAGGCGCCCAGGCCCGCCAGACTCAAAGGCTCAGAGCCGGTCGCGGTCAGCGGGGCATTGAACTTGCCCACCTGCTTGTGCGTGGTCTGGTTGACCACCGACAGCTGCCCGTTGGCGAGCGGGGTCACGTCGTAGGTCAGGCTCGGGTTGAGTGGCTTGTTGCCGATCTCGGTGGCGCCGGCGAACGCCGCCGGGCCGCTCGAGAGCAGCACCCGCACCGTCTGGTTGGGGTTGGTCGTCCCGATCTGGGTGCCCGTGTAGTAGTGGGCGAGGATCTGCTGGTAGGTCCAGCCGTGGAGCGCGTAGCCGTAGGCCCCGTACTGGCTCATGCCGATTCCGTGGCCGAAGCCCCCACCCTGGATGTACAGGGTGCTGGCCGCCGAGGCCTGCTTCGATGCGGGCTTGACGGCACGAGCGGCGTGGGCGGAATGGGGGGCATGCCGGCCGGGCGCGGCGAACGCCGGCCCCGCCAGGCACAGCGCAGCCACCATCGTCATACCCGCTGCCGCCGCGCGCATCCACTGCCCAAGACACCTGCCGGCGGGCGGGGTTGCGATTTGCCGATGTGATGATCCGGTTATATAGGGGGACGAGATGGGCGAACGCAAGGCTTCAGAAGTGTTTGTCGAGTGCCTGGAGGCGGAAGGGGTCTCCTACGTGTTCGGGATCCCAGGCGAGGAAACCCTCGACCTGAACGAGTCCCTGGCCGACTCATCGATTCAGTTCGTCCCCGTCCGCCACGAGCAGGGCGGGGCGTACATGGCCGATGCCTTCGGCCGTCTGACCGGCAGAGCCGGTGTTTGCCTGGGGACCCTCGGCCCAGGCGCGACGAACCTGGTTACCGCGGTGGCCGACGCGTTCCTGGATCGCGCTCCGCTTCTCGCCCTCACGGGGCAGTCAGACATCGAGCGCATGCACAAGGAGTCCCACCAGTACATAGACCTAATCGGCATCCTGCGCCCGATCGTTAAGTGGAACGCCCGCGTGTCGGCCCCCGAGATCGTCCCGGAGGTGGTACGCAAGGCGTTCGCGGTCGCCGAGTCCGAGAAGCCGGGGCCGACCCACCTCGAGCTGCCCGAGGACGTGATGGCGCGGCCGCTCGACGCGAGCCCGCTCCCCCGCCACGCGCCGGTGCAGCCCGAGCCGGGCAGCCGCGAGCTCCAGCGCGCCGCCGACCTGATCGATGCCGCCGAGAACCCGCTGGTGCTGGCCGGCAACGGCGCCATCCGCGGTCACGCCAGCCGCGCGCTGCGCTCGTTCGTGCACAACACCGGGATCCCGGTGGCCGAGTCGTTCATGGCCAAGGGGCTGATCGACTATGAGGATCCCAAGGCGCTCGGAACGGTCGGGCTCCAGGCCCGCGACTACGAGATGGCCGGCTTCGACGACGCCGATCTGGTGATCGCCGTCGGCTACGACCTGGTCGAGCACTCTCCCAAGAACTGGAACCCGAATCGCGACAAGCAGATCGTCGTGATCGACAGCGTCGCCGCCGAGGTCGACCAGTACTTCACCCCGGACGTCGAGCTGATCGGCGACGTCGCGCACGTGCTCGCGCGGCTGGCCGCGGCCTGCACGCGCAACCAGACCACCGCTGGCACGAGCCGGCTCCACGAGGTGGTGATGGGGGCGCTGAACGACGCGCGCGATGACGACCACTTCCCGATCCGCCCGCCCCGCGCGCTGTGGGACCTCCGTCGGGCACTCGGCCCCAAAGACATCCTCGTCTCCGACGTGGGGCTGCACAAGCTGTGGATCGCGCGGATGTTCCCCGCCCACGAGCCCGGCACGGTCCTGATCGCCAACGGCCTGGCCGGGATGGGCTTCGCCCTGCCGACGGCGATCGGCGCCAAGCTCGTGTACCCAGACTGCAATGTCGTCTCGGTCAGCGGGGACGGCGGCTTTCTCATGAACGCCCAGGAGCTCGAGACCGCGGCCCGCCTGAAGACCGCCGTCGTCAACGTGATCTGGGAGAACGCCCAGTTCGGCTCGATCCTGTGGAAGCAGGACAAGAAGTTCGGGCGCCACTTCGGCGTGGATTTCGGCAACCCGGACTTCGTCAAGCTGGCCGAGTCGTTCGGAATCCCGGCGTGGCGGTGCTCAAGCGCCGACGACTTCCCGCGGCTGCTGGGGGACGCCCTGGCCAAGGACGTCCCCTCCGTCATCGTCGTGCCGATCGACTACTCGATCGACGTGGCGATCTCCGAGACGCTCGGCGCCGAGACCGTCGCCACCTGACGTCCGACGGCCGGCAGCCCAAGGCTCGCCACGGCGCCTAGCAACGACAGCGCCGCCGCGACGCCGACCGCCGCCGTGAACCCGTCGCTGAAAGTCTGCGCCGAGGCGTAGCTGCCCGCGCCCGTGAACACCGCCACGAGCGTCGCGATCCCGAACACGCCGCCGAGCTGACGCAACATGTTGAACGTCCCCGAGGCCTTACCGATGCTCTCCGCTGCCACCGAGCTCACGACCGCGTTCTGGAGTGCCGGCATCGCCATCGACACACCACACCCGGCGATCACGAGCGGTGCGACCAGCCGCCAGTAGTCGACGTCGGGTCCCGCGATCAGCGCGATCCACCCCATGCCGGCCGCCTGCAGTAGCAGCCCGGCGACCGCGAACGGGCGCTCCCCCAAGCGCCGGATTCGCGCGCCGACGAGCGGTGCGACGATGAACAGTGTCGCCGTCCACGGCAGCAACCGGATGCCGGCGTCGAGCGGGCCATCGTGCTGGGCGATCTGGAGGAACTGCGCCATGAAGAACACCGCGCCGTAGAGAGCCGTGCACATGAAGAAGATCCCGGCGTTGCCCGACGAGAACGGGCGCGAGGCGAACAGCCGCATCGGCAGCATCGGCTCCGCCGTCCGCCGCTCCCAGATCACGAACGCCACGGTCAGCACGACCCCCACGGCAAGTGTTGCAATCACTTCGGCGCTGCCCCACCCGGCCGAGTTGCCACGCACCAGCCCCCACACGAGCCCCAGCGCAGCGCCCGTCACGAGCACCAGGCCGGCGATGTCCGGGGCGCTGCGCGGGCCGTAGCTCTCGTCGACGCGGCGGAATACGAACGGGATCGTCGCCAGCCCGATCGGGACGTTCAGCCAGAAGATCCACTGCCACGCGATCCCCTGCGTGATCGCACCGCCGATGACCGGGCCGCCCAGCACGGCAAGTCCGGTGATGCCGCTGAAGATGCCGAGCGCCCGCGCGCGGTGCTCGGGCGCGTACGCCGCGCTCAGTAGCGTCATCCCGAGCGGCATGACGAGCGCCGCCCCGGTTCCCTGGACCGCGCGGGCGGCGATCAGCAGGCCGACGTTCGGCGCGAGCGCGCACGCGGCCGACGCCCCCGAGAAGATCGCCAGCCCGGCGGTGAACATCCGACGGCGCCCGAACCGGTCCCCGAGCGCGGCGCCCGTCATGAGCAGGACCGCGAAGGTCAGCGTGTACGCGTTCACGGTCCACTCGAGTTCCTGGATCGACGCCCCGAGGTGCACCCGGATCGTCGGGAGCGCGGTCGTCACCACGAGCGCGTCGAGCGCCACCATCAGTGACGCGATCGACGCGACTGCCAGTACCCAGCCGGGTCTTTTTCGCATGTTGTCCTCCTACGGGTCGATTCCGGTGTCGCAGGTTCAGACCCGACTCTCCGCGGAAATCCACCGATGAATTTGGCCCGCCGGCGGTGTCCTCTCGATTGATGCCCCGTGCCACGATTCGACCATGACCACGAGCGAGCTGACCCGGGCTCGCGCCGGCGACGAGCAGGCCTTCCGCGAGTTGACCGACCCTCACCGCCGCGAGCTCCAGCTCCACTGCTACCGGATCCTCGGGTCGCTGCAGGACGCCGAGGACGCGCTTCAGGAGACGCTGTTGGCGGCCTGGCGCGGTCTTGACGGGTTCGAGGAGCGATCCTCTTTGCGCTCCTGGCTCTACACGATCGCGACCAACCGCTGCCTCAACGCCCTCCGTGACGGCGCGCGCCGCCCGCACGAGCGTCGAGCGCTCTCGTTCGAGCCGCCGGCGCCCACACGCCACAACGATTTGCTGTGGCTCGAGCCCTACCCGGACGCGCTGCTCGAGGGCGTGGCCGACGCCGCCCCCGGCCCGGACGCCCGCTACGAGGCGCACGAGACGGTGGCGCTCGCGTTCGTGACCGCGCTCCAGCGCCTACCGCCCCGCCAGCGGGCGGCGCTCGTCCTCCGCGACGTCCTCGGCTACCGGGCTGCCGAGGTCGCATCGATGCTCGGCACGACCGAGGTGTCGGTGAACAGCGCGCTCCAACGCGCTCGGGCCACTCTCGACGCAGCGGCCCCGGTCAGCCGGGATCGCGCGCCCCTACCTCAGTCACCGCTCGAACGCGAGCTCGTCGCGCGTTTCGCGGACGCGTTCGTCGAGGGCAGCGTCGAGCAGATGGTCGCGCTGCTGACCGACGACGCGTGGGTGACGATGCCGCCCGAGCCGTTCGAGTACCAGGGCACTGCCGCGATCACCGAGTTCTTCGCGGGCGCCTTCCGGGCACGGGGCGGGCGCAACGACCGGCTCGTCCCCACGCGGGCCAATGGGCAGCCGGCGTTCGGGCATTACATCGGCGACGTGCAGGCGCCGATCGTCCGCGGGGTCGGCGTGATCGTGCTGACGCTCGAGGGCGACCGGATCTCCTGCCTCACCCGCTTCGGCGGCAGCGGCCACCTGGCGCGCTTTGGCCTCCCCCGCACGCTGCCTCTGTGACCGCTGCGGCTACAGGTTGCCCTGCGCCATCTTGCGCAGGTCCATGGCCTTGTCGTAGGTCTCCTCGTCGACGCCCAGCTCGAGCGCGACCTCGCGCAGCGGCCGCCCGGACTCCGAGGCCAGCTTGACGATCTCGGCCCCCTTGTCGTACCCGATGTAGGGGTTGAGCGCGGTGGCGGCGGACAGCGTCATCTCGGCCGACCGGCGCAGCCCATCCTCGCTGGCCTGGATGCCGTCGACGCACTTCTCGGCGAAGATCCGGCAGGCGTTCGTGAGCAGCTTGATCGACTCGAGCAGGTTGCGGGCCATCAGCGGGACACGCACGTTGAGCTCGAAGTTGCCCTGGGTGCCGGCGATCGTGATCGCGCCGTCGTTGCCGATCACCTGGGCGGACACCTGGAGGACGACCTCGGGGATTACCGGATTGACCTTGCCGGGCATGATCGAGGACCCCTTCTGGAGCTCGGGCAGGAAGATCTCGCCGATCCCCGCGCGAGGACCGGAGCCGAGCCAGGCGAGGTCGTTGGCGATCTTGGTCAGCGAGACCGCGAGCACCTTCAATGCTCCCGACAGCTCGACGAGGGCGTCACGGTTGCCCTGCGCCTCGAACGGATCCTCGGGCGCGCGGATCTGGAGGCCCGATGCCTCGGTTAGGCGCGCCCGGACCCGGGCGGCAAATTCCTTGTGGGTGTTCATCCCGGTGCCGGTCGCCGTTCCGCCGAGCGGGATCTGGGCCACCTGGGGTAGCGCGTTCTCGATTCGGCGACGGCCCAGGCGGATCTGAGCGGCGTAGCCCGCGAACTCGTGTCCGAGCGTGACCGGGACCGCGTCCATCAGGTGCGTGCGCCCCGACTTGACCAGGTCCTTGAACTCCTCCGCCTTACGCGCAAAGGAGGCTTCGAGCTCCTCGAGCACCGGGAGCAGGTCGTGGGTGACGGTGTCGAGCGCGGCCAGGTGGACCGCCGAGGGGAACACGTCGTTGGAGGACTGGCCCATGTTGACGTCGTCGTTGCGGTGGACGCCCTCGCCGGCCAGTGCGGCGATCACCTCGTTGGCGTTCATGTTCGATGAGGTCCCCGAGCCGGTCTGGAACACGTCGATCGGGAACTGGTTGTCGAACTCGCCCTCGGCCACGCGGTCGGCGGCGGCGGCGATCCGCGACGCCTTCTCCTCGTCGAGCAGGCCGAGTTCGGCGTTGACGTGGGCCGCCGCACCCTTGATGCGCGCCAGCCACCGAACCACGGGCACCGGCACGCGCTCGCCCGAGACCGGGAAGTTGTCAACCGCCTTCGCGGTTTCCCCGCCCCACAGCTGCTCCTGCTCCTGTAGGCCCATGTCCGTCCTTTCGAAGTCTTCGCCGTTGTTTCCAGGCTACCGCGCGACCGGCGGACGGCTGGCGCCGGCGCCCGTCAGCGCTCGACCCCGCTCCACAGCACCTCGGCCGCAACCCCCACGTCCCGGCCGAAGGCGCGGTCCTCGCTGCCGGCCGGGATGGCCCGGGCAGCCGCCTCGAACAGGGCCTGCACCCCCGCTCCGGACGGCCGGCGCTCCGCAAGCGCCAGCGCCCGCATCGCGACGACCAGCTCCGTGGCGACGAGCACCCGCATCGCCCGCAGCAGCTCGGCGGTGCGGACCGCGGCAGTCGCCGCCAGGCTGGCGTGCGACTCGACTCCGAGTGACGCCCACACGCTCTGGACCGCCATCGGCGAGGCCACCGACCGTGCCTCGGAAGCCGCCGCGTGCGCGGTGTACTCGAGCATCATCACCCCGGAGTCCGGGCCCGGGTCGCCGGCCAGGAACGGGGGCAGGCCGCTCATGCGCGGGTCGAGCAGCGCGCTCACCCGGCCGGCGATCAGCGACGCCGAATGCGCGAACGCGGCCCGGAGCCCGTCGAGCGCCGCGCCGAGCTCGGCGGCGTGGAAGTTGCCGGTGGGGAATGCCCGGCCCTCGTGGATCAGGGCGTTCTCGGGCCGCGAGTTCAGCTCGCGGCCGAGCACCGCGTCGAGGACCTCGAGCGCGTCCTGGGCGACGCCGTCGACCTGCGGGAGCACCCGGAACGGGTAGGGATCTTGGACGAGACGGTCCGGCGCGTGCGGGTCGAACGGCGCACCCGCCAGCAGCTCCCGCATCCGCTGCGCCACCAGCGCCTGGCCAGCCGCCCCGCGCGCCTCCTGGACGCGCGGGTCGAGCACTACGGGGTCGGCGTCGAGCGCCTCGAACGAGAGGGCCGCGACCCGGAGCCAGCCCGCCAGCAGTCCGCGCGCGTCGACCGCGAGCAGCGCGGCGTGACCCGTCGTCATCGCGTTCGAGCTCATGAAGCCGAGCGCGTCGCGCAGGTCGAGGCGAATCGGATTCTCGGGTGGACGCGCGGCCGTGAGCTGACCGTCAAGCCACACCTCGCCCTCGCCCAGCAGGGCAAGCGCGATATCGGCCAGAGCCGGCAGGTCGCCCGTTCCGAGCGAGCCGAGCTCGCGGGTCAGCGGGGTGATGCCCGCGTTGAGGGCGTCGATGAGCCCATCGAGCAGCCTAGGCGCGGTCCCGGCGCCGCCGAGGCCTAGTTGGTTGGCGCGCGTGACCATGCCGGCGCGGACCAGTTCGGGCGCGAGCGGGCGGCCGGCGCTGACCGCGTGGCTGCGCAGCAAGTTCCACTGGAAACGCTCGCGATCGGCGGGGTCGATCGCACGGTCACGCAGCGCGCCGACGCCGGTGGTGGCGCCGTACAAAGCCTCTCCGCGCTCCAGCAGCGCCGCGATCGCCTCGCGCGCAGCCTCGTTCCGCGAGCGTGCGGCGGGCGCGAGTGTGACCCGCGCGGCGCGCCGGGCCACCGCGTCAACCGCGGCTGGGGTCAGCGTCGCGCCATCGAGCACGATTGAGTCGGTCATTAGCATCGCCTCCCGTGGCTGCTAGTGAGACAGCGACCGCCTCGCCCCGCTCGGGACTGCTGACGCCGGCGCCGTCCCCGGTGCTCGTGCTCGGCGCGATCGCCTCGGTGCAGTTCGGCTCGGCGATCGCCACGACGTTGTTTCACCGCATCGGGCCTGGGGGCGCCGTGTGGCTCCGCCTCTTGTTCGGCACCTTCATCCTCATCCCGCTGTGGCGCCCAAGCCTGGCCGGCCGCACTCGGCGCGAGCTGGTCCTCGCGTGCGTGTTCGGGCTCGTGCTGGCCGCGATGAACTTCAGCTTCTACTCCGCCATCCACCGGATCCCGCTGGGGATCGCGGTCACCCTCGAGTTCGCGGGACCTCTGTGCGTCGCGCTGGCCGGCTCGCGCCGACTGCTCGACCTGGCGTGGGTGGTTCTGGCCCTGGCCGGCATCCTCGCCTTGACGCGAGGTGGCGTGCACCACCTGAACGACGTCGGCGTCGCCCTGGCTCTGCTGGCGGGCGCGTTGTGGGCGTCTTACATCCTGATCAACGCCCGGGTCGGGCGTGCGTTCGAGGGCGGGACGGGACTGACCCTGGCGATGTGCGTGGCCAGCTTGGTGATGGCGCCCATCGGCATCGCCCAGGGGGGGTCCCATCTGCTCGAGCCGCACGTGCTCCTGCTCGGCGCCGCCGTCGGGCTGCTGTCCTCGGCCATCCCCTACTCCTTCGAGAACGAGGCGCTGCGGCGAATCGACCCGTCGGTGTTCGGGGTGCTGATGAGCATCGAGCCGGCGATGGCCGCGCTGGCCGGGTTCCTCGTGCTTGGTCAGGGGCTCTCCTCGCGGGCGATCGTCGGAATCGGATTGGTCGTGGCGGCGTCTGTGGGCGCGGCTCGCGAGAGCCGCAAGGCACCTGTTGCCGTCTAGCGAAAAGATATTTCATTCTACGGTAAACTTCAGCTCCGATGACGGACGCTGGAACCGGAACCCGGACGGTGGAGCGAGCGCTGGCGCTGCTGGCCTCGGTCGCCGAGCGCGGCGGCACGCTCAGTCAGCTCGCCCGCGAGGCGGAGCTCTCGCCGAGCACCGCGTCGCGCCTACTGGCGACGCTGGCGGCGGCTGAGATGGTGCGCCGAGACGAGCACGGGCACTACCAGGCCGGGACGCGCCTGCGGCAACTCGCGGCGGCGACGCTGCGCGAGGACCCGCTTTACGAGCTGGCCGGACCGCACCTGGAGGCGCTGGCCGGCGAGACCGGGGAGACGGCCAACCTCGCGGTTGGCGCGGACGAGGAGCGAGTCGTCTACCTGCGCCAGTTCGCCGGGCCCAAGCTTGTGCAGACCGCCGGCTGGGCCGGGCGGACGATTCCCCGGGGTGGGACCGCCCTGGGGGACGCCATGGGCGGCGCGGTGAACGGCCACGGCTACGCCGTCCGCGCGGGCGCGGTCGAGCCCGATGTGACTTCGATCGCCGCCCCCGTCTTTGGGCCGGCGGGGGAGATCGCCGCCGCGCTCAGCGTGCTCGCGCCGAGCTACCGCGTCTCACGCCGGCGCATCGAACTTTGCGGCCGGGCGGTGGCGCGGCACGCAGCGGAACTGTCGCGGAGCCTCGGCGCGCCCGGGCAGCGAGGAGAGCCTCGAAAGGCGGTGGCGGGATGAGCAGCACCCAGCTTCGGTGCAAGGGCTGGCAGCAGGAGGCAGCGCTGCGCATGCTCGAGAACAACCTGCACCCCGACGTCGCCGAGAAGCCCTCCGAGCTCGTCGTCTACGGCGGCATCGGCAAGGCGGCCCGGAACTGGCCCGCGTATCACGCGATCGTGGCCGAGCTCCAGCGCCTCGAGGACACCGAGACGCTGCTTGTGCAGTCGGGCAAGCCGGTGGCGGTGTTCGAGACGCACGAGGCCGCGCCGCGCGTGCTACTCGCGAACTCGAACCTGGTCCCCGACTGGGCCAACTGGGACGAGTTCCGGAAGCTCGACGCTGCCGGGCTGATCATGTACGGGCAGATGACCGCCGGGTCGTGGATCTACATCGGCTCCCAAGGCATCCTCCAGGGGACATACGAGACGTTCGCCGCCGCCGCCCGCAAGCGCTTCGACGGGACGCTGGCCGGACGACTGGTGGTCACCGCCGGACTGGGCGGGATGGGGGGCGCGCAGCCCCTCTCGATCACCATGCTGGGCGGCACGGCGCTATGCGTCGAGGTCGACATCCAGCGGATCGAGCGCCGCATCCAGACCGGATATCTCGACGAGCGGGCCGCGGATCTCGATGACGCTTTGACGCGTCTCGATGCCGCCCGCCGCGAGCGCCGCGCGCTGTCGATCGGCCTCGCCGGCAATGCCGCGGAGGTCCTGCCCGAGCTGGCGCGGCGCGGAGTCGATGTCGACGTGGTCACCGACCAGACGTCCGCCCACGACCCTTTGAACGGCTACATCCCCGCCGGCCTCACCCTCGAACAAGCCGATGTGCTGCGCCAGACCGATCCTGACGACTATCTCAGACGCGTCGGCGAATCCGCCGTGGCGCACGTCGGGGCGATCCGGGAGCTCGCCGCCGCCGGAGCCGAGGCGTTCGACTACGGCAACGCGCTGCGCGGACTGGCCTTCGAGCATGGGGATAAGGACGCCTTCAGCTATCCCGGGTTCGTGCCCGCCTACGTCCGGCCGCTGTTCTGCGAGGGCAAGGGTCCGTTCCGCTGGGTGGCGCTCTCGGGCGACCCGGCCGACATCCACGCCACCGATCGGGCCATCCTCGACCTGTTCGGCGACCAGGAGCACATCGCGCGCTGGATCAAGCTCGCCTCCGAGAGGGTTCATTTCCAGGGCCTGCCGGCGCGCATCTGCTGGCTTGGGTACGGCGAGCGGCATCTCGCCGGGCTGCGCTTCAACGAGATGGTGGCCTCCGGAGAGGTGAAGGCCCCGATCGTGATCGGGCGCGACCATCTCGACACCGGCTCGGTCGCCTCTCCCCAGCGCGAGACCGAGGCCATGGCCGACGGGTCGGACGCGATCGCCGACTGGCCGCTCCTGAACGCGATGCTGAACACGGCCTGCGGAGCGAGCTGGGTCTCGATCCACCACGGCGGTGGCGTCGGGATGGGCAAGTCGATCCACGCCGGTCAGGTGTGCGTGGCCGACGGCACCGAGCTCGCCGGACGGCGAATCGAGCGGGTCCTGAAAGCCGACCCGGGGCTCGGCATCGTCCGCCACGCCGACGCCGGCTACGACCAGGCCGTCGCGGCGGCCGAACGTCACGGGATCCGGATCCCGATGCTGTCGGAGTGAGCCGCGCCCGCCGGCGTTCGGTGAAGCTCATGACGACCTCGTTCGACAACGCCGCCCAGGTGCTCACGCCCCCGGAGCCCGGCCTTCCGTACCTCAGAACCGACCGCGCCGGCGAGCTCGACCTCGACGCCGGCGGGATTACCGTAAACAACGCCGACGGCCTGATCGCGGTGCTCGAACCAACCGAAGCCGCCGACCTCCACGTCGACGCCACCGGTTGCACGCTCCTCCCCGGGTTCGTCGACTGCCACACCCATCTGCCGTTCGCCGGCTGGCGCGCGCAGGAGTACGAGCAGAAGGTCACCGGTGTCCCGTACGAGGAGATCGCGAAAGCCGGCGGCGGAATCGCCTCCTCGGCAAGGGCGCTGCGCGAGACCCCCGACGAAGCGGTACTCCAGCAGGCACGCCAATTGGCGGGCGAGATGGTCGTCACGGGCACCACCACGTTCGAGTGCAAGTCCGGCTATGGGCTCTCGCGCGAGGGCGAGTTGCGCTCCCTCAAGCTGGCCACCGAGCTCGGCCGATCCGTCGACCAGCAGACGACCAGGACCGCGCTCCTCGCCCACGCGATACCGAAGGGCTACACGGCCGACACGTGGATGGACGAGGTCGAGGCGATGATCCCGCAGGCCGCCGAGTACGCCACCGCGCTCGACATCTTCGTCGAATCGATCGCCTTCGGCCTCGAGCAGCTCGACCGAATGGGCGCCCTCGCCAGCAGCCACAACCTCCTGCTGCGCGCGCACGTCGAGCAGTTCACGACGATGCGTTCCGTGCCGGTCGCCCTCAAGCACAATGCCCGCTCGCTCGACCACCTCTCGGTCATCCACCCCGACGACATCCAACCCCTCGCCACCTCAGATACCGCCGCGGTGCTCCTCCCAGGCGCCGAGTTCATGGGCCAGGAAGCGACCGCGCCCGCAAGACAACTGATCGACGCCGGCGCGATCGTCGTGCTCGCCACCGACGCCAACCCCGGCACCTCCCCGATCTTCTCGCTCCCGACCATCATCGGTCTGGGCGTCCGCCGCTACGGGCTGAACACCAAGGAGGCGCTCCTCGCGGTCACCTTGAACGCCGCGTATGTCATCGACCGAGCACAAGAAATTGGATCGATTGAAAAAGGCAAGCGCGCCGACCTGATCCTCCTCGACTGCCCGAGCGAGCACATTGCCTATCGCCTGGGACGCAACCCGGTGGCGGCCACGTTCGTGGCCGGCGAGCCGGTGTACGTGCGCCCGGATGCCGCGTGGCGCATCATGAAGCGGTGAGTTTCGGATCGGTAGACGCGGAGCAGGCCTTCCCGCTGGGCGCCGCCGTCACCCTCGAGCAACTCGACCAAAACCCCCATCCGGTGCTCGCCAAACTGCGTAAAAGCGAGCCCGTGTCCTGGCTCCCGGCCCTGGGCGGCTGGCTCGTGACGCGCTACGACCTGGCCCTCCAAGCGATGCGAGACGCAACCACGTTCACGGTCGAGGACCCGCGCTTCTCGACGGCGCAGGTGGTCGGCCCCAGCATGCTGAGCCTAGACGGCGAGGCCCACGCACGCCACCGTGAGCCGTTCGCGCCGCCCTTCCGTCCCCGCGCCGTCCGGGAGCGCTTCGCGGAGGCAACCGCAGCCGAAGCCGACCGCCTGATCGACCGCTTCGAGCCAGACGGAACCGCCGAGCTCAGGCGCGCCTTCGCCGGACCGCTGGCCGCGTCGATCATGGCCCGCGCCCTCGGGCTCGAGCAGGACGAGGTCGCCACGATGCTCACCTGGTACGACGCGATCGTCGCCGCGGTCACCGACGTCACGGCCGGACACGACGTCCCGGCGAGCGGGCAGGAGGCATTCGATGCTCTGCGCGACCGCCTGGAAAGCGTGATCTCGCAGGGACCCGACAGCTCGCTTCTCGGCGCCGTCGCCGGGCACCAAGACCTCACGACGGAGCAGATCGTTTCGAACGCGGCCGTGCTGCTGTTCGGCGGGATCGAGACGACCGAGGGGATGATTGCCAACGCCCTGCTCGACCTGCTCGAGCACCCCGAGCTCCTGGCCTGGATCGGGCACGACCGCAGCCGCCTGGAGGCGGCGCTCGAGGAGTCGCTCCGGCTCGAGCCGGCCGCCGCGGTCGTCGATCGCTACGCCACCACCGACAGCGAGCTCCGGGACGCCCAGATACGGCGGGGCGAGCTCGTCCGCGTCTCGATCAGCGCCGCGAACCGGGACCCCGCCGTATTCCCCGATCCCAACCGCTTCGATCCCGGGCGAGTCGACCGCGCCGCCACGCCCCGCCGTCACCTCACCTTCGCCCACGGGCCCCACGTCTGCCTGGGGGTTCACCTGGCTCGGCTCGAGGCCCGAACCGCGCTCGAGACGATCCTCTGGAGACTGCCCGGCCTGCGGACCGACCCGAGGCGTCCGTCGCACGTCCGGGGCCTGGTCTTCCGCAAGCCGCCCACGCTGCACGTCCTCTGGCAGGACGCATAGGGTTGCCCTTCTCTGATTTAGTGCTGACCGGGTGCGGCGGATCGCGACAGTCCTAGTTGTGGCGGCGCTGGCAGCTGCCGCTATCGCCGTCGGGTCCGCCGGCTCGGTGCGCGCGGACACGACGCCGCCGGCGAGCGCCCCCCCGATGACCCTGCACGTCGGCGGCACGGCGGTCGGGCGCCCCATCGCGCCGGGCTTCGTCGGCATGTCGGTCGAGTTCCCCGCGGTGCTCGCCTACGCCGGACACGACCCGAACGCGGTCAATCCCGTGTTCGTCCAGCTTGTCCGCAACCTCGCGCCGGGCCAGGCACCGGTGGTGCGGATCGGCGGCAACAGCACAGACGCCACGTGGCGGCCGGCGGCGGGCGTCAGCCCCACCCCGGGAATCCACAACACGATCACCAAGCGCTGGCTGGCCACGATCCGGACCTTCGCCCAGGACACGGGCGCGCGACTGATCCTGGGGCTGAACCTCAAGCTGAACAGCGCCTCGGAGATCGCGGCCGAGGAGCACGCGTACCTCACCGGCATCGGCGCGCAGCACATCGCGGCCTTCGAGATCGGCAACGAGCCCGAGCTCTACACGGTCAACCCTTGGTACACGACGCCGGCCGGCAGGAAGGTCTACTCGCGCCGGCCCAACTTCAATTTCAACGTCTACGCGCGCGAGATCGCCCAGTACGCCGGCGAGCTCAAGGGCGAGCCGATGGCCGGGCCGGCCACCGGCACGCTGCCCTGGCTGGCCAAGCTGCCCAAGCTGTTCTCGGTCGAGCCGGGGCTCAAGGTCATCACCTACCACCGCTATCCGCTGATCCGGTGCTACACCACGCCGGGCAACCCGCGTTACCCGTCGATCCCTAACCTGCTCGCGCTCGCCTCCAGCCGGGGATTGCTGAACGGCGCCGCGAGCGAGATCGCCTACGCCCACAGCCACGGCGCCACCTTCCGCGTCGATGAGCTCAACTCCGTCGCGTGCAAGGGCATGCCCGGGGTCAGCGACACGTTTGCCTCGGCCCTGTGGGTGATGGACGCGCTGTTCTCGATGGCCCGCTCCGGCGTCGACGGCGTCAACATCCACACCCTGCCCGAGGCCTACTACAGGCTGTTCACGTTCACCGACACCGACGGTCACTGGACGGCAAACGTGAAACCCGAGTACTACGGGCTGGTGATGTTCAACCAGGCCGCTCCCCCGGGGTCGCGGCTGCTCCCGGTCTCGACGCCGAGCACCCCCGACGTCCGCGCGTGGGCGACAAAGGCACGCGACGGCGAGATCCGCGTACTGCTGATCAACGACAGCCTGACCACCTCGCATGAGGTGCTCGTCCAGCCGCCCTCGCCGACCAGCCACGGCCTGCTCGAGAACCTCACCGCGCCGACCGTGGCCTCGACGAGCGGCGTGACCCTCGGCGGTCAGAGCTTCGGCACGGAGACGAGCACCGGCACGCTCGCGGGCCAGGCGCAACTGACGCCGGTCACGCCGACGAACGGGCAGTACGACGTCACGCTCGCCCCGGGTAGCGCGACGATGCTCGCGCTGGCGCCCAGCTGAAACCTACGTGTACCCGGTAGGCGGGACAGAACTGTGCCGGGTACCAGGTCGGCGCTCAGCCCGCCCACTGAACCCGCATGGGCAGGCTGGTGATGGTTCGCTCGGTCTGGGTGTAGAGGCGCGTGACCGGGCCGGCGAGCTCGTACTCGGCGATCTGGGGCATCAGCTCCTCGAGCACGATCCGCGCCTCGAGCCGGGCCAGCGGCGCCCCAAGGCAGTGGTGGATGCCCTCCCCAAACGCGATGTTCCGCAACCGCTCGCGCGTGAGGTTCAGCTCGTCGGGCGACGGCCAGCGTCGCTCGTCGCGGTTGGCCGAGGCCCAGATGAGGAGCACCCGGCTACCGCGCGGGATCGTCTCCCCATGCAGCTCCATGTCGCACGCCGCAAGCCGGGTCAGCCACTGCAACGGCGCGTCGAAGCGCAGCAGCTCCTCGACCGCTGCCGGCGCGATCTCCGGCGAGCGGCGCAGCAGCTCCCGCTGACCGCCGAAGCGCTCCAGATGCAGAAGGGAGTTCGCGATCAGCGCGCTGGTGGTGGTGATCCCGGCGAAGAACAGGAGCATGGCCGAGCCGAGCAGCTCGTCCTCGGACAGCGTGCCGGCGCGCTCGGCTGCGACGAACACACTCAAAAGGTCATCGCGGGCCGTCTGGCGGCGGGCGCGCACCGCGTCGCGGATGTAACCGCGCATCTGATCGCGTCCGTGCAGCGCCGCGGCGGGAAGCTCGAGCTGCCCGGGCACGCGCTCGAGCATCGCCCAGAACCAGCCCACAAGCTCGGCGTGGTCCGATTGAGGGAAACCAAGCCAGCCGCACACGACCGCCGCCGGCAGCGGCGTCGCGAGCTGCTCGGCGAAGTCGACGCGCTCGCGAGCGTGTAGGTCCGCCGCCAGGCGGCGGACCTCGGCCCGCACCACCGGTTCGAGCCTGGCCTGGACCGCGCCGAGGCCGAACTCGCGCTTGATCGCGTCGCGCAGCCGGGTGTGCAGCGGCGGGTCGGCGTGGGTCAGCTCGCCCGCCGGCGCGAACAGGAGCGAGGTGTCGTCGAGATCGTTTCCCTCCGCGCTCGAGAACCGCCGCCAGTCGCGCGCCGTCGCCTGCACGTCGGCGTGGCGCGAGAGCGCCCAGAATCTCCCGTCGGGATCGGCGTATACCGGCCGCTCGTCACGCAATCGCCGGTACAGCGGATAGGGATCGTCGTCCGGCTCCAGCGGCTCGAACGCGAACCCGCTAGTGCGGTAGCCGGAGCTGTACACCCGCCAGGTCCTCGTAAAGCCGGACGGCGCTGATCTCGCCCGCGTCGTCGCCGTACAGGTTCCGCACGCGCCGGTGGATCTGCTCGACCAGCGCCGTCAGCTCCGCCGGCACGCCCACCTCGCCCGCGAGGTCGACCGCGAGCCCGAGGTCCTTCGTCACCAGCCGCATCGGGAAGGCCTCGTCGTAGTCGCCGTCGTCGAGCACCATGCGTACGTCGCGCTCGAGGAACACCGAGTTGGCCGGTGACCCAACGAGCGCCTCGTGCAACCGATCCAGCGGCACGCCGGCCTTGACCCCCACGCTCAGCACCTCGCCCACCGCCACGGACTTGATGAACCACATCAGGTTCAGCAGGAGCTTGACGGTGTAGCCCGCGCCATTCGGCCCCAGATGGAACACACGGGCGGGGTCGCCCATGGCGTCAAACAGCGGCCGCGCACGCTCGAACACGTCCGGATCCCCACCCACGTAGATCGCGAGCGTCCCGGCCTTGGCTCCGATCGACTGGCCCGCCACCGGCGCGTCGAGCACATCCACACCCCGCTCCTGGGCCGCCGCCACTACCCGCGACCCGACCGCCACCGAGCTCGTGCTCATGTCGATCGCGATCGACCCCGGCGCCAGAGCGTCGATCAGGCCGCCCGCACCCGAGGAGCCCAACAGCACCGACTCGACCTGCGGCGGCGCCGGCAGCATCGTGATCAGGACCTCGACCCCGGAGGCGCAATCCACTGCTGACTCGGCCGCGCGGGCGCCGACCGAGACGACCCGCGCCAAGGCGGCGTCATTCAAATCAAACGCGGTGACGTCGAACCCGGCCCGGGCCAGGTGCCCACACATCGGGCCGCCCATGTTGCCCAGCCCGATAAAGCCGACCCGGCTGATCGCTCCGGCCGACGCGCTCACGCCTCGGTCCTCAGGCCCCCACCGCCTGCCCCGTCACGGCGTAGAAATCGACGGCCGCTTCGTCTAGGACGACACCCAGTCCCGGCGCGTCTGGGACGCGCACAAAGCCGTCAGAAGAGACCGCGACGGGCGAGGCCAACATGAAGTCGCGCCGCTCGGGCGTCCAGCCCGGCGGGTCGTAGGGGAACTCGAGGTAGGGACCGCCGCCCACCCCCGCGCACACATGCAGATTGGCCAGCAGCCCGATCCCGTTGGTCCAGGTGTGGGGGGTGAACCACCGGTTGCGCCGCAGGGCCAGCTCGCCCAGCGTCCGGGCGCCCGAGATGCCCAAGGCCAACACCACATCCGGCTGGTACACGTCGAGCGCGTCGGCCTCCAAAGCCAAACGCAGCTCGTCAAACGCGCGCGCCATTTCTCCGCCCCCGATACGTACGCCCGTCTCGGCGCGCAGCGTCCGCATACCGCGAAGATCATCGCCCGGCAGCGGCTCCTCGACCCACAGCACGCCGTAGGAGCCCAACCGCTCCACGACACGACGCGCATCGACAGGTCCGAGTCCCCGCGCCACATCGCCCGGCATCCGCCACCACTGGTTCAGGTCGACCATGATCTCGAGCCCGTCGCCGACGGCCGCGCGCACCGCCGCCACCACCGCCAGCCCCTCTTCGATCCGGTCGGGCGCGATCCGAATCTTGACCGCGCGAAAACCCTCCTGCACGAGCGCGTGCGCGTCCTCGGCCCGCCGCCCCGGATCCCGCAGCGAACCCCAGGACGCATACGCGGGAACCGCATCAGCAGAGCCACCGAGGAGCGTCGCCACCGGCACCCCCGCCGCCTTGCCGAGCAGGTCCCACAGCGCCGCCTCGAACGGCCAGTAGCGCCCGGCGTGAAAGGAGATCGTCTCGAGCGCCCGAGCATGCCGGGCAATGGCGAGCGGGTCCCGGCCCACGAACCCCGAAACAAAATCATCAAAGCCGTTCATCGTGTCGCCGCTGCCGATCCCGACCAGGCCCTCGTCGGTCTCCACGCGCACGATCGTCGCCTCGACGGACCGGCGCGGGGTCGGGTCCCAGGCCGCGTAGAACGGTGGCTCCAGCGGCAGCACGAGGCGCTGGCAGCGGATCGCGGTGATCCGCACTTAGCCCGCGCCACCGTAGAACGGACTGGTCACGTTGTCGCGGCGCGAAACCAGATCGAGCACCTCCTCGGCATCCCGCCCGCGAACGGCCTGGCGTAGCGCGTTCAGCGTCGCCGCCCGCGCGGCGTCCCGGACCGCGGTCTCATCCGACGCCCCCGGGTCGATCCACACGCAGGCGAGTACGACGAGGTCCGCGCTCGCCGGAATCAGTCCCTCGGCGACCGCGTCGAGCACGCCGCGCGCGATCCCAAGCTGCCCCGCCCCCCACGTGATCGTCTGGTGGCGCTCATCCAAGGCCGTCGCCTTGTTGATCATGATGGTGGGCGGCCACACCGTCTCATAGGTGTCCTGGGATTCGCCGACGACGACCAGGATCGGGGTGTGGCCCGGAGACGGCGTTGTGAAGGTTCCCAGCAGCGCCGCCGATACGGCCGAACCCCGTTCGCCCAGCACCACGTTCATGTGGCAGCCGTTGGGCCCGGGATTCCCGCCCCAGCCCTCCCCGATCCGGCCATCCAGATCGTGCAAAGACACCTCGCTCACGCCTCCACCCCCGCCAGGTCTTCGTCGATCACGATCACCGACCGCGCCCCCTCGCCGCGGCGCAGCCGGTCGAGCGCCTCCTGAACCTCGTCGAGCGCGATCACGTCCGACACGACCTCGCCCAGGTCAAGGCGCCCGTCGACGACGAGCTGCACGAGCCGGCCAAGCGAGGCATGCACATCGCTCGAGCCGTAGTAGCTGCCGGTGATGGTCTTCTCGGACAGGAACTCGATCGCCGGCAGCGCCACCTCTACCCCGACCGGAGCCACCCCCACCACCATGGCGGTCCCTCCCTGCCTCAGGACATCCCAGGCCTGGCGAATCGTCTCGGGGCGGCCCACCACCTCGAAGGCGTGCTCGACCCCGCCGCCCGTCAGAGCCATCACGTCCTCGACGACGTGCGCGCCGTCGGCCGCGCGCAACGCGTGCGTGGCCCCCCGGCGCAACGCTAGCTCGAGCTTGGCCTCATCCACGTCCACCGCCACGATCGTCCCCGCGCCGGCCAGCCTGGCGCCCGCGATCACCTGCAACCCGACGCCCCCGCAGCCGATCACGCACACGCTCGCGCCCACCCGTAGCCCGGCCCGGTTGACCGCGCCGATCCCCGTCACGACCCCGCAGCCGAGCAGCGCCGCCTGCCAGAGGGGAATCGACGGCGGAAGCGGGACCGCCCCGGCCGCGGGCACGACAGCAAACTGCGCGAAGCACGCCACCATCAGCCCGTGCTGAAGGACTGCGCCGTCGGCTCCCCGCAGCCGTGACGTCCCGTCCATCAGCATGCCGGCCACCCCGAAGCGCGCCGCCGTCTCACATAGTGTCCTGCGCCCGGTCCGGCACGCGCCACACACGCCGCAGGACGGAACGAAGCAGAACGCCACGTGGTCACCGACCGACACATCATCGACCCCGTCGCCCACCGCCTCCACGACCCCCGCGCCCTCGTGCCCCAGCACCATCGGGAAACGGCCGCCGCCGAGCAGTCCGTCGGCCAGGTGCACATCGGAGTGGCACACCCCGGCCGCCGCGACGCGCACCAGCACCTCGCCGCGGCGGGGCGGCGCGAGCGTTACGGTCTCGACCCCGACGGGGCGACCCGGCTCGCGCAGCACCACGGCGCGCATCTCGAGCGCTGCACCGGCGATCTCCTCAATCGCTCGAGCGGCGACCGGTGCGCTACTCGCCTGCGCCGGCAACCGTGACCTCCGTGGATTGCAGGCGCCTCAGCTCCTCGAGCGGGATGTGGCAGCGGATCGCGTGACCGGGCTCGGACTCCGCGAGTGGCGGCTCGGTGTTGACGCAGATGTCACCCAAGAAGCGCGGACAGCGCGTGTGGAACACGCACCCGGCGGGCGGGTTGGCGGCGCTCGGGATCTCGCCCTCGAGGCGGATCCGCTCGCGCTTGTCGCCGCTCTCGAGCGTTGGCACCGCCGACAGTAGTGCCTCGGTGTACGGATGGTGCGGAGCCTCGAACACCTGATCGGCCGATCCCGTCTCCATCAGCCGGCCGAGGTACAGGACCGCGATCCGGTCAGACAGGTAACGGACCACTCCGAGGTCGTGGCTGATGAAGAGATAGCTGACCTGCTCGCGGCGCTGGAGGTCGTTCAGCAAGTTGAGGATCGCCGCCTGGACCGAGACGTCGAGAGCCGAGGTCGGCTCGTCGCATACGACGATCTTCGGGTCCCCGGCGAACGCCCGGGCGATCGCGACGCGTTGCTTGAGGCCGCCCGAGAGCTGGCCGGGGCGCATCGGCAGGTAGCGCTCGGCCACCCGCACCTCCGAGAGGAGGCTCCGCAGCCGCGTGGCGAGCGCCTCGCCCGAGTAGCCGCCGAGCTTCGACAGCGCGCGGGACAGCAGGCGCCGGACCGAGTGGCGGCGATTCAGTGCCGAGTCGGGGTTCTGGAAGACGATCTGGAGGGTCTTCTGCTGCTCGTGGGTCCGGCGGCGTGTGGTGTCCGCCAGCGGCACGCCCTCGATCGCGAGCATCGCTCCCTCGTCGGGCGCCGTCAGTCCGAGCAGCACCCGCGCGAGCGTCGTCTTGCCGCTGCCCGACTCGCCCACCAGGCCGAGGGTCTCGCCGGCGCGCACCTCGATGCTCACGTCGACCAGCCCGTGGATCGTCTCGCCCTCCATGTGGAAGGTCTTGGACACGTCCTCGGCGCTTACCAGCACCTCACGCGGGCCTGCGCCGTTTTCGGCGGCCAGCTCGGGGTCGGCCTTGACGATGCGCGGAAGGGTTTGCGCGCGCTCATGGAAGTGGCAGCGCGAGCGCCGAGTGGAGCTGATCTCGTACAACGGCACCTCGCCAGACCGGCACCGGTCCTCGACCAGCCCGCAGCGATCCGCGAACACGCATCCCGTCACCGTCTCGCCGGGGCTGGGCGGGAAGCCGGGGATCGTGTCGAGCACCTCCCGGTTCTTGGCTGTGCCGCGGCGGGGGATGCAGCGGAGCAGGCCGACTGTGTACGGGTTGCGCGGATCCTCGAACACGTCGAGGGCCGGCCCCTGCTCCATCAGCTCGCCCGCGTACAGGACCCCGACGCGGTCGCACATCTTCGCGATCACCGCGAGGTTGTGGCTGATGAACAGCAGCGAGGTCTTGAACTCGTCGCGGAGCGCCGAGACCAGGTCGAGCACCTCGGCCTCGACCGTGGCATCCAGCGCGGTGGTCGGCTCGTCGAGGATCAGCAGCGAGGGCTCGGACGCGAGCGCCATCGCGATCACAACGCGCTGGAGCATGCCGCCCGACAGCTGGTGCGGATAGCGGTTCATCACCCCGGCGGGATCGGAGATCCGCACCTTCTCGAGCATCTCCTCGGCGCGCTCGAGCGCCTGCTGCTTAGAGACGCCGTCGATCTCGAACACTTCCGCCACCTGGCGCCCGACCTTGATCGTCGGGTTGAGCGCCCGGCCGGGCTCCTGGTAGACCATCGAGACGGTGTTCGCGCGGAGCTTGCGCAGCTCGTCGCTGCGCATCGCGAGTACGTCGTGGCCGTCGATCGCGATCTTGCCCTGGCTGACCCGGCCGTTGCGGGCCAGATAGCGGACGACCGCCAGCGCGATCGTCGACTTACCCGACCCGGACTCTCCGACCAGGCCATAGGACTCGCCGCGCGCGATGCGGAACGACACGTCGCGTACGGTCGTCAAGTCACGCCCGCGCACCTTGTAGGTGATGTCGACGTTCTCGACCGTCAGGGCGTCGGGCGCCACCGTCCCGGACGCGCCGCCACCCGCGGCTTCCGACAGCGTGCTCATCGCTCGAGCACCCCCTCGACCGCGTCGGAGATCAGGTTGACCGCGACGACGAGCGAGATGATGGCCAGCGCGTCGAACGTCACCTCCCACCAGAAGCCCGCCGCGACCTGGCCGAAGTTGGTGGCCACCTCGAGCCCCCAGTCCGACGACGGGGGCTGGATCCCGAGGCCGAGGAACGACAGGGTGGCGACGGCGAACACCGCGTAGCCGAGGCGGACCGTGAACTCGACCGTGATCGGCGCGAACACGTTGGGCAGGATCTCGACGAACATGATGTAAAGCGACCCCTCGTCGCGCAGCCGCGCCGCCGAGACGTAGTCGAGCTCGCGCTCGAGCAGCACAGCGGCGCGCACCGTTCGGGCGATCAGCGGCGTGAACAGCACGCCGATCACGATGATCAGCTCGAGGTTCGAGCGCCCGAGGGCGTAGCTGGCGATGATGGCCGTCACGACTACGGGCAGGGCCAGGAACGCCTCGACGAATCGCCCGAGGACGTCATCCACCAGGCCCCGGAAGTACCCCATGGTCAGCCCGACGATGGTGCCCAGGACGGTGCCGAGCAGCGTGGCTAGCGGCGCCACGATCAAAATGTCGCGCGACCCGGTGAGGACGCGCGAGAAAATGTCGCGCCCGAGCTGGTCGGTGCCGAAGATGTGCGCGCTCGACGGCGGCTTGTTGATGGCAAACAGGTTCTGCGCGTTCGGGTCCTGCGGCGCGATCGAGCTGCCGAAGATCGCGCACACGATCCACCACAGCACGATCAGCGCGCCGACGATGAAGAGCGGCGAGCGGACCAGCTCGCGCAACAGCTCCCGCCGGACCTCACTGCGCCCCGCCGACAGCGCCGCGGCCGACTCGACCGGAACCGTCCCGATGCTCATTCCGCCGCCTTCAACCGGATCCGCGGGTTGAGCAGCGAGAACAGCACGTCCGCCGCGATCGTCACAACCATGTACACCACGCCGATCGTCAGGACGCACGCCTCGAGCATCGGGAAGTCCTTCTGCTGCGCCGCCTGGTAGGTGAGCGAGCCGATGCCCGGGTAGTGGAAGATCGTCTCGACCACGATCAGGCCTCCGATCAGATACCCGGTCTGGGTCGCCACCACGGTGATCGTCGGGAGCAGCGAGTTGCGTAGCACGTGGCGCCGGATCATCACCCCGCGCGGCAGCCCCTTCAGTATCGCCGTGCGCGCGTAATCGGAGTCGAGCGCCTCGACCGTCCCCACCCGAGCCATCCGCGCGATGTACCCGAACAGGACGATGACCAGCGGGATCGCCGGCATGATCAGGTACTTGATCTGAGTGAGGAACGACGAGCCCGGCGGCGCGGTGGCCGTCACCGGCAGCCACTTGAGCGCCACCCCGAACACCACGAGCAGGATGATCCCGGAGACGAACTCGGGGATCACCGTGCTCGACCCGCCGCCGACGCTGATGATCTTGTCGATCGGATTCCCAACGTTGAGCGCCGCCACGATCCCGGCGAAGATCCCCAGCGGGACGACGATGATGAACGCGAGCACCGCGAGTTTGAGCGAGCGCCCGAGCGCGCTGGTCAGGATCGGCCCGATCGCGGTCTGGTAGCTGTACGACTTGCCCGGGAAATTCGTGATCCAATCCCAGTACTGGGTGATGAGCGGCTTATCGACACCCAGCTGATGGTCGAGCGCGGTGACCGCGCTCTGGGCCGACAGCGGCCCCAGGATCGCCCGGCCCGGATCCCCGGGCAGGATCTGGCCGAGCAGGAACACGATCACGCTCAAGAGCCACAGCGTGATCAGCGCGAGGCCGATCCGCTTGAGGATGAACGCGAGCATTCTGCCCTATGCCGACTTGTAGGCCGTGTTCAGGTAGAGCTGGGCGATCGAAGTCGGGTTCAGACCACCGACGTTCGGGGTTGACGCGGTCAGACCGTCGATCCAGTACGGGATGACGATCGGCGTCTCGGCCAGCAGCAGGGTTTCGATCTTGCCGGCGATCTGCTGCTGGGTCGAGAGGTCGACCGCGGCCACGAACTGCTTGACCAGCGCGTCGTAGGTCGGGTTGTGGAACCGGGCCGCGTTCCAGGGCCCGGTGGAGGTGAGCGGGGCCTCGAGGAACACGTTCGGTACCCCGCGATCGCCGTAGTCGACGAGGCTCATCGTGCCGTCGAGCCAGTCGGAGTTGCCGTACGTGCTCTTGCCGTAGTAGAGCGTCTGGGACTCAACGTTCAGCGCGATGTCGATGCCGGCCGCCTTGGCATCCTGCGCGATCACCGTCGCGAGCTGGGGGACCTCCTCGTACTGCTCGGTGTCGAGCTTGACGCTGAACCCGTTGGGATGGCCGGCCGCGGCGAGCAGCTGCTTGGCCTTCGCGATGTTCTGGACGCGCTGGGGCACGCTCGTGTTGGTGGACGGGAAGCGCGGGGCGAACGGGTTGTCGTTGCCCACGCTGCCGAGTCCGCTCAACAGGCCCGCGACCATCGCCGGCCGGTTCAGCGTGTAGGCCACGGCCTGGCGCACGCGCGCGTCGGTGAACGGCGCGATGTCGTTGCGCATCGAAAGCTCGCGGTGGTTGGCCGACCTGAGCCTGATGATCTTGTACGAGGAGCTGTTGAGGATCCCCGACGCGCCCGCCGGCACGAACTGCGCCACCACGTCGACGCTGCCGCCCTGGAGCGCCGTGATCATCGGCGTCTGGCTGGTGAAGAACTGGAAGCTGGTCTGCGACAGCAGTGCCTTCGTGCCCCAGTAGGTGGGGTTGGGCACGAACGTCGCGCCGACGTTCTGCGTGTAGCTGGCCAGCTTGAACGCGCCCGTGCCGAGGAACGTCTTCTGCCACGAACCGAAGTCGGTGCCCTTGGGGACGATGATCGCGTTGTAGTTGTCCGAGGAGACCAGGTAGGGAAAGTTCCCGTTCGGCGCCTGGAGCGTGAACTGCACCGTCATCGGGTCGACCGCCTTCACCCCGGACGGCACGAGCACGCCGGTGAACGTCGACAGCGCGTTGGATGCGTTCGTTGGGTCCGACAGCTGCTGGAACGTGTAGACCACGTCGGCCGACGTCATCGCCTGACCGTTGCTGAAGGTGACGCCGGGACGCAGCTTGAACGTCCACACGCTGGCGTCGGCGTTGGGCGACCAGCTGAGCGCCAGCATCGGCTCGAGCGCCAGCTTGAGGTTCGAGTCGAAGACCAGGAACTCGCCCGTCTGGTTGAGCATGCACAGGCCGCCGGCATCCGACACGGTGAGGGGGTTGACGGCCGCGGCCGGCGCGGTCGACGCGATTCGGAGCGTCCCGCCCTTGGTTGCCGGCGCCGCCGACGTGGTCTTGCTCGCGCTCGAGCTAGTCGCGGGCGAGGAGGCGCCGCAGGCCGCCAGGATCGCGCCGAGCAGCGGCACCGACATGCCGATCGTGCTGCCTTTCCGCAGGAAGTCTCGGCGGCTCACATTGCCGTTGACGAGCTCGTCGATGTAGTGGTTCTCGAGCTCGGTGCGCCCGCTGCGGAGCCGATCCAGCTCGCTGTTGCTGCGCGTCATTGAGCCACCTTTCTGTTGTTGTTCAACAGCTGTCGAGACGCCGGCCCTTCCAGCTTTCTCAACTTATTTGATTGAATTTGTTCAGGGGTCGGGGAAGCGTACCTGGTCTCCATCGAGCCACTCGTTCGGCCAAACGGGATGACCTCCTTCGCGGCGAGCAGCAGGTCGGGGACCATCTCCCGCTTGCGCGCGGCGCTCATACGACCGGTGGGTACGCAGAAAGTGATCGCGGCGACCACACGCCCGGGCGGCCCCACCGCAACGGCCAGGCAGTGCAGGCCGAGGGCGGTCTCGTCGATGTTCTCGGCGTAGCCGCGCCGGCGCGTCTCGCCCAGGATCTCGAGCAGCTCTTCCACCCCGTCCAGCCGCCGTCCCGTGGGCGTCTCGAGCTCGGAGCCCTCGTATAGCGCTCTGACTTCCTGCTCGGAGCGGTCGGCCAACATCGCGCGGCCCGAGGCGGCCGCGAACGCCGGCAGCCGGCTGCCCACGGCCGTCACCAGGCGAACCGCATGGGTGGTCTCCTCCTTGGCGATGAACACACTGTCGCGCCCGTCGAGGACGGTCAGGCAGGTGGTCTCGTTGTGGCGGGCGATCAGGCGGCGGGCGACGCCGTGGAATCCGGCCGCCAGCGGCGTGATCGGCGCCGCGCGTGCCAGCGACGCGACCCGCGGCCCGAGCTCGAGGCAGCCGCTCACGGCGTCCCGGGCGATCCAGCCCCGCTCGCCCATCATCGAACAGACACGGTGCAGCGTGCTCTTGGCCGCGCCGGTCTCGCGCGCGAGCTGCGCGAGCGTGGTCGGACCGTGCCGGTCGAGCACATCGAGCACGTCGAGCACGGCGGAGATGCCGGGCGACCCGGCGCCCGTGCAGTGCGCCGGCTGATGACCCATAGCTGTTTCCATCCTCTCCAGTGGTCCGCAGGTAGAACGCCGTTCAGCCGATGGACCAGGCCGGTTTCTCTCACACCCGGAGCGATGGGTCAAGTTAACGTGGCTTTAGGGTGCCTTCCATGCTCCTCGAGCGCCACGACCAGCTGGACCTGCCGCAGTACCTGCGGATCGCGTTCGATGGTGAGTCGGTGGCGGTGGCACCCGACTTGCTCTCGGCCGTGGCTCGGAGCCGCGCGGCGCTGCTCGCTCACCTCGCCTCCGGCGCCTCCGCGTACGGTGTCAACACCGGGCTTGGCTACCTCGCCGATCGCCCGGTGCAGGAGGTCGATCAGGCGGCGTTTCAGCGTTCGATCCTGGCCGGCCGGGCCACGGCGGTCGGCCGTCGGCTGTCCGAGCCGGTCGTCCGGGGGGCGATGCTGCTGCGGCTCACCGGGTTTCTCAGCGGCTATGCCGGGGTCAGCCCGGAGTTGTGCTCGCTACTCGCCGATCGTCTGAACGATGGCTGGTTCCCGGTCGTCCCGGGCGGCGTGAGCGGCGCCGCCGGCGAGATCGTCCCGCTGGCCCATCTCTTCTTGGCGCTGGTGGACGAGGCCGTGCCCCCGTATTCGCTTGGCGCCAAGGAAGGCATCGCCCTGATCAACGGCGCGCCGCTGGCGCCGGCGCTCGCCGTGCCGCTGCTGCTGCGCGCGGAGGCGCTGGTCGAGCACGCGACGCTCTGCGGGGCGGCGGCGATCGCCGTGACCGGCGCGCCCCAGCGCCCCTACGTCGTGCGCGTCGGCGAGCTGAAGGGCGATCCAGGGCAGCTCGCGATCCATCGCCGGCTGGCTTCCTGGCTCGCCCGATCCCAGCCCTCCGGCCATCTCGGCGACGCACGCCAGGCGCCGGTCTCACTGCGGGTCATCCCCCAGGTCCATGGCGCCGCCTTGGACGTGCTCGACCACCTGCGGGCGCAGGTCGATCGCGAGCTGCGCGCGGTGACCGATAGCCCAGTGTTCCTGGCCGCTGCCGTGGTCGGGTCCGGCGAGGAGGTTGAACCCGAAGGGCTCTACCCGACGGGCAACTTCCACGCCCAGGTGCTGACGTTGCTGTTGGACTCGGCCGCGATCGCGCTCGCCCAGGTGCTCAACTTGCTCGAGAAGCGGCTGCACCGCCTGCTCGACTCTCGCTTCTCCGGCCTGCCCGACCAGCTCACGCCGGACCCCGGCCGCCAGTCAGGCGTCGTCACCGTGCACAAGCAGGTGATTGGCCTGGTCGCGCAGGCCCGTGGGTTGGCCGCGCCGGCCACGATCCACGCTCTCGACGCCTCGAGCGGACAGGAGGACATCCAGGCTCTTACGCTCCTCGCCGCTGCGCAACTCGACGGTGTGCTGGATTCGCTTGAGCTGGCCCTCGCCTACGAGCTGGTCGCACTGCGCCAGGCCCGCTTCCTGTCCGGCGTGACGCTCCCGGCCGCGCTCGAGCGCGCCGTCTCCCGGGTCGCGGACATCGTCCCGCCGGTGACCGAAGATCGCTCGCTCGCGGGCGACGTTTCGAGGGTGTCCGAGCTCGTCCGGTCCGGACAGCTCGTCGGCGGTGTACGGTCCGTGGGCCTATGGTCCTGACCAACGCCCGAGTAATCGATGGCACGGGGCGGGCGCCGTCAGAGGGCGCCACCGTGCGCATCGAGGAGGGACGAATCGTCGAGCTCTCCGCGACCTCGGCTGACGGGCCGCTTCCCGACGACGTCGTCGACCTCGAGGGCCGCACGCTCATGCCCGGCCTGATCGATGCCCACGCCCACCTTTCGAGCGACATCAGCCGCAGCCCGGGGTTCGGGCCGCCGCCGGCGCTCAAGGGCGAGCTCCCCCGCGCCCGCGAGCTCGGCTACTTCGTACTGGCCAAGACCGCACGTGTGCTGCTGGACGCCGGAATCACTTCTGTGCGAGACGTTGGCAGCTATGACGACGAGGCGATTGCCCTGCGCGAGGCCGTGCGCCTGCGCATCATCGAAGGGCCTCGGATCCTGTCGTGCGGACGGATCATCTCCGCCACCGCTCCCGGCGGCGCGATCTTCACCACGATGTATCGCGAGGCCGACGGTCCTGACGACATGCGCAAGGCCGTGCGCGAGCAGCTCCGGCGCGGGGCGGACTTCGTGAAGTTGATGGCCACGGGTGCGCGGTCGGTCGTGGCCGAGGACCCCGAGCCGGCGCAGATGACTTTTGATGAGCTCGGGGCGATCGTCGACGAGGCGCACCGGATGGGCGTCCGCGTGGCCGCGCACGTCGAGGGCCTGGCCGGTGCCCGGCTCGCTGTCGAGTCGGGCGTCGACACGATCGAGCACGGCCTATCCCTCCACCGCGAGCCTGGGCTGTTGGATGCCATGGCTCGTGCTGGGATCGTGCTTGTTCCCACCCTGAGCACGTTTCACGATCTCGCCGAGCGATTCACCGATGCGTTCGCGCCGGCACTCGTCGACCAGGCCAAGCGCCAGCTCGAGGAGGCTTACGCGACGCTGGGCGCAGCCCGGAGCGCCGGGGTTATTTTGGCGATGGGCCACGACAGCGGGCCGCCCGGAGACAACGCGATCGAGCTCGTGCGGATGGTCGACGGCGGCTTGTCGGCGCTCGAGGGCATCTCCGCGGCGACGCAAGGCTCGGCGTCGGCGCTTGGGTCGCCCGACGTCGGGACGGTGACACCCGGTGCGTTCGCCGACCTGCTTGTGATCGACGGGGACCCGCTGGCGGACGTTGGCGTGTTGCGCGGGCCCGAACGGATCTGGATGGTGATCCAGGGCGGGAAGGTGGTAGCCAGCCACGGCCGCCAAGCGGTCGCCGTCACCCCGGAGGCCAGCCCGGCATGAGCCTCACCGCCGCGCCCGAGTTCTCATTGGCCTCGGTCGACGGCGGATCGGTGCGCCTGTCGGAGTTGCACGCCGATGGCCCGGCGCTGCTGCTGTTCGTCTCCGAGGAGTGCCCGACGTGCACGCTGACCCTGCGGCGCCTGGCACCGGTTCTGCCCGCGCTGGCCGCCGGCGGTTTGCGCGTCGCGGCGATCTTCGAGGACCCGCTCGAGGTGGCCGCTCGGGTCGCGCGGCGGGTCGGCTTCGGTGGCGCGGTCCTATCCGAGCCGGCGCCGTACGAGGTTTCGGAGGCCTACTCGCTCGTCAGCCTGCCAACCGCGGTAGTGGTCGATGGCGAAGGCCGTGAGAGGAGTCGCGTGGTCGGCTGGGATGCCGATCGTCTTGGGGCGCTGCTTTCCACGTCGCTGACCCATGAGCCGCCGCTACTCAAGCCGGGGTGCGCGGCCAAGAACACCTACGACGCGGAGACGCTGCGGGCGCTGGACGGGGCCGGGCTGGAGGAGCTCGAGGAGATGTTCGAGCGGGGCTGGACCGATGGGCTGCCCGTGGTTCCGCCGACGCCCGAGCGCGTCCTCGCGATGCTCTCCGGCCATGATCCCGACGAGCTGCTGGGCGAGATGGCGCCGGCCCTGGCTCGCGTGACGCTCGAGCGGGTTGCCGCGTGCTCGGTGCTGGGCGGCTGCCGTCCCGAGTACTTCCCGGTGGTGGTGGCGGCGGTGCAGGCCGTGTTGGAGCCTTCGTTTAACGTCGGTGGACAGGCCGTCACCACGCAGCCCTGTGGACAGGTCGTCGTCGTCAACGGCCCGGTCCGGGACGCGATCGGGCTGAACGGATCCGTCGGCGCGCTCGGGCCCGGGTGGCGAGCCAACATGACGATCGGCCGGGCGCTGCGACTCGTGGTCAGCCTGACCGGCGGCGGCTTCCCGGGGCGGCTCGACCGCTCAACGCTGGGCAATCCCGGCAAGGTCGGGCTGTGCTTCGCCGAGGACGAGGAGGTCAGCCCGTGGGAGCCGCTGCACGTATCGCTCGGCTTTCCGGCAGATCGTTCGGTCGTCACGGTTTTCGGCGCCGACGCGCCGCTGTCGGTTTCCGACCACCGGAGCCTGGAGCCGCTCGAGCTGGCGCGGGTGCTGGGCGAGGCGGCGGGCGCGACCTGGAGCCCGAACTGGTGGCCGCTCGGCGGTGTGTCGTTGTTCGCGGTCTGCCCCGAGCACGCGCGGTCGTTTCACGAGTGGGGGTGGGACAAGGAGCGCGTCCGGTCTGAAATGTTTGCCTCGGTGCGGCGCCCCGCCCGCTCCTTGCGCTGGGGTGAGACCACACCCCTGGTTCAGGCCGCCTCCGACGACGAACTCATCGGCAAGTGGTCTCACCCGGAGGAAATCGTGCTCGTCGTGGCCGGTGGCGAGGCGGGCCGCTTCTCGGCCGTGTTCGGACCCTGCCTGGGCATGGACACAGAACCGATCTCGAAGGAGGTGCCGTGGATTACGTGAGCCCGTTCGACGAGCGCCGGCGCGTGGCCGAGCCACTCGCCCCGCGTCCGGTGACCCTGGAGGGAGCGCGCGTGGCGCTGCTCGACATCAACAAGCGCCGCGGCGACGAGTTCCTGGACCGGATCGAGGAGCTGCTACGTGCTCGGGGTGCTGTGACATTCCGGTTGGTGAAAGAGATCTTTTCCAAGCCCGCCGCGCCCGAGATCGTCCGCCGCATCGCCGACCGTGGCGACCTGGCCGTGGAGGGCCTGGCCGACTGAGGCTCGTGCACGTCGTGCAGTGTGCGCGACATGGTTGAGCTCGAGCGTCGCGGGATCCCCACCGTCGCCGTCGCCACCGAGCCGTTTGTCGATGAAGCCCTCGAGCAGGCCCGGGTGCTCGGCATGCCCGACTACCGGATGGTGTACGTCCCCCACCCGGTCCAGCTCCTCAGCCTCGATGAGCTGCGCGCCTACGCCGATCGGGCATTCGCGGAGATCGTGGTCCGCCTGACCGCACCGGCAACGTAACGCGGACGCCGCCCCTGCCGACCTGCTCCGGGGCCGGAGAGTCCCTCTTACACGGGCACGACGGCCTCCAGCGGACGCAGCTCGTCCGCGTAGCTGACCGATTCGCGGCGCATCACCCCATCGGCGTCGATCGAGTACTGACCGAGGCGCCACAGCGGCGGCGAGTAAGCATGGATCGAGACCGCATGCTCATCATCGCCGACGATCCGGTGGATGTGCTCGGGGCCGAACGAGAACGAGCCGCCGGCCGCCACGATCCGGACCATCGGTTCGCCGCCCATCCGCGGGTTCGATTCCCTGACGGCCCCCCGCACGACCCGCACCGCGCCCGAGGAGATGTCGTGATCGTGCCAGCCGGTGTCATCGCCCCGGTTCCAGCACAGCAGCCAGATGTCGACGTACTCGTCCCGATGCAGCGAGACGAAATGCCGCGCCGCCCCGGCGAACGCGACGTACTCGGCCCAGCTCCTGGTGTCTTCGGCCAGCTCCTCCACCAGCATTTGCAGCTCCGCGCGATCGAGGTTACGCGCCGGCAGCGACGGCCATTCCATCTGACACCTCCTGCTTGGGTTGGAGTAGACGCAGCGGGTTGGCGCTGCGCAGAGCGTGTGCGGCGGCCGCCCCGAGATCGAACTCGACGGGGTCCGCGTAAGGCCGGTCGGAGCCGTTGACCAGCGCGTCGATGCCCAGCACCCGGATCGTCGCGTCGATCGCCCGAGTGCCGTAGGACGAGATCTCCACGAAGACGTCCTCATCGACCACGTTGCGATCACCGGTGCGGGCCGCGAAGCGCTCGCCGTGCAGCGGCGCCAGCCCGGCCAGAAGCGTGAAGCACACCCGCAGCCGCGGGTGACGTGCGCGCCCGTGAGCGCGAAAGGCAAACCAGGCGCTGTGCATCTGCTGCACGTAGGACACGATCGCCGGCCACCAGACGGGGTCGCCCCCCCGTGGCCGGACCTCGCCGGTGGGACCTGGGTGGACCAGCAGCGGCAGGCTCCGCTCCTCGAGCACGTCGAGCAGCGGCCCGACCCGGTCATAGCCGGCGGCGTCCTGCAGCGCCGTCGCCGGTAGCTGGAGCCCGACGAAGCCGCGGTCGAGCTCCGCGGCCAGCGCCGCCGGGTCGATGTCGGTCAGACAGGCGGCCGCCCAGCCCCCGAACGGGGCCGGGAATCCCAGCACCCCCTCGTGGTAGGCGCTCAGCAGCTCGGCCGCCTCATCCGGGGCCAGCGACTCGATCCCCAGGGGGCTCGACAGCGACACCAGCGCCAGATCGAGACCATCGTCGATCGCCTGCGCCGTCCGCAGTTCGACGTCGTACCAGGCCCGATCGACCTCGTAGTTCGCCTCACCGGCCAGCTCCAGCGTCGAGCCGCGCAGACAGGGGGCGGCGCGGCGCGCTCGCAGCGCCTCGATCAAAGGACGCGACCACAGGTGCTGGTGGAGATCGACCACCGCTCCGTCAGCCACCACAGCCGTTCCTTAACCGTTTCATTGAATCGGTTAAGTGAAGCGGTTCAAAGAGTCCTTGTCAATGATCGCCGTCAGGAAGCGACCGGATCTTGGCGGGCGGCCGCCGATTGCGTTGCCGCCCCGCGGACAGACCCTGCGATCATTAGCGCTAACGCCTGCCCCTGCCGGGGGCCATGGCCGAACCTATTTGCTTGCGCCGTGAGCCCCCCCGCCAAGCGCGTCACGATTCGCGAGGTCGCAGATGCCGCCGGGGTCTCACCGGCTGCGGTCTCGTACGCCCTACGTGGGATCCAGGTGTCCGAGGAGACCCAAGAGCGGGTACGCAAGGTCGCCACCGACCTCGGCTATGAGGCCAATCCGATCGCCCGCGCGCTTGCCAGCGGGCGCACCGGGATGGTCGGCATCCTCGGCCCCTCGCTCGAGGACCTCTGGCAGCAGCGCCTGGTGGCCGAGGCGGGCCGGGCGCTCCTGGCCCACGATCGCTACGCGCTGATCCTCGACGCCGGCGGTGATCCGGGCCGCCAGCGGACACTGGCCACCCAGCTGCGCGACCAGCACGTGGACGGGCTGATCCTCTCGCCGGTCGACCCCTCCGACGAGTTCTGGACCGAGCTCGCGGAGTCGGTGGCGGTCGTCTCGATCGGCGATGCCCTGCCCGGCCGCGGAGCCGTGGGCGAAGTGCTGTTCGATAACCGCACCGGGGTGAGGAAGGCGCTCGAGCACCTGCACGCGCTCGGGCATCGGCAAATCGCGGTGCTCCGCCCACCCGGCTCGCCGACCAACGACCGGCCGGCCGAGGTGTACGTCGGCACCGAGGCCGATCGGCTGGGCCTGGACGTTCGAGTCGTGAGCGCGCCTTACGAGCTGGACGAGGCGACCGTGCTGGCGCGCGAGGTCCTCATGGCCTCGCCCCGGCCGAGCGCCGTGTTCTGCTTCTCGGACTCGATCGCCTACGGCGTCTACGCCGCGGCGCGTGAGCTCGACCTGCGCATCCCGGCCGACCTGTCGGTGATCGGCTACGACGACCATCCTGTCTCGATCCTGCTCGCGCCGCCGTTGACTAGCTTCTCCTGGGACACCGAGCGCCTGGTCGAGATGGCGGTCGGGATGGTCCTGGCCGCGATCGACGGGCAGCCGCGGCGGCGCCGGCGTGTCGTGATCGAGCCCGCCCTGCGCGAGCGCGCGTCGACGGCCCGCTGCCGGCGCTGACGCCCCCGAAAACCCCGCACGCGCGGGCCGCAAGCCGCCAACCGCAACCCGGCACCCGCCATCCCCGCGCCCGCAGCGACGACTGGCTCGCGGCGCCTACCCGAGGAACGAGATCAGCTCGCGCGCCACCCCCACCGGATCGTCGTAGGCCATCAGGAACCCGGTGGCGGGCAGGGTGCGCAGCTGCGCGTTGGGCAGGAGGTCGAGCGCTTCGTAGGCACCGATTAGCGGATGCGCCGGGTCCTCGTCGGCCCACAGCAACAGGACGGGAAGATCGATCCGGGGGTAGGCGTCGAGCAGCTCGCGCTGCGGCCCGGTCGGCCAGCGGCGGGCGAACTTGGCCCACGACCGGGCGCGGTTGCCGTTGCCGGCGACGTCGGCGAAGGCGTGGCGGACGAGGTCCCGGGCGGCGGGATTGCGCTGGACCGACAGTCGCTCGCCCATCGAAGGGCGGAACACCAGCTTGGCTCCGTGCGCGAGCGCGCGGTCGAAGCCCGGCAGAGCCGCGGCGCGACAGGCCGCGCGCCACGCCGCCCGCTTGCCGGCGAACTCGTCGCGTCGGTGCAGCCGGTTGGGCATGAGCACCAGCCGAGCCGGGGCCAGCCGCCCGCTCGTGACCGCTCTGAGGGCGAGCTCCGCGCCGAGGTCGTGCCCGGCGAGCAGTGGCTGGGGCCCCGCCACCTCGCGGCAGAAGCCGGCGATGACCTCGGTCAGCCAGTCCGGCGTGTACGGATGGCGCGGCCGGTCCTCGGAGTCGCCGTGGAGCGGCAGGTCCGGAACGACGACCCGGAAGCGCGAGGAGAGCTCGGCCACGATCGGCTCCCACTCGCGGTGCGACATGCCCATGGAATGCAACATCGCAAGGGCTGGACCGGTGCCGGTTTCGCGGTACGCTATCCGGGCTCCGTCGTGATGGTGGTAGAGCCTCAGTCGCATTGGGCGGGCAGGCCCTATCCTCGCACCCCGCAAGTCCACTGGCAGCGGAGCCACTTGTCCTCGCGCTTCGGTCTCAAGGTTGTGCAAATGCTGCGCATTGCGCGGCAACCCTCGTTAATGCGTCTGAAATGCCAGATATGGACCAAACAAGGAGCAGTCCCCTCGGTTTGTCAACTTCGCAAGCCGCAAACGCTCTAGGCGTCTCGCTCGGCACCATCCGTCGGTGGGCCGACATGGGATACCTCGAGTCATACCGCACCCCCGGTGGCCAGCGCCGCTTTAGCGTCGAACAGATCGAGCAGTTCCTGGAAACGCTCCAGCAGCGCCGGTCGGCGACGCGTCAGCCGCATCAAGAGCGGCTGGTCAGCTAAGTCAAGCCCCGGACGGGCTGCGCGTCGGGGTTCCGACGCGCAGCGGGAGCATGCCCTGACGCAGCCCAGAGCGCTCGTTTAGCCAGCGCGCGCCTGGTTGATTCGCCGCTCCATGTCGAGCTCGGTGTCGAAATCGGCCGCGTCGGCGTGGCGGTACTCGACGCCCTCGCCGGTCAGCAATCCGGCCAGCACCTCGACGTAATCCGCGTCGAGCTGCGTACCCGCGACGCGCCGCAACTCGCGCAGCGCCTCGAAGGAGCTCATCCGGGTCCGGTAGGTGTCGGCGGCGGTCAGCGTGTCGTACACCTCGGCGACCGAGATGATCTTGGCGATGTCGGGGATCTGCTCGTCGGTCAGGCCGTGCGGGTAGCCGCGCCCGTCGACTCGCTCGTGGTGGGCCAGGATGATCTCGGCAACAGGGCCGTACATACCGAGGTCGCGGAGCATGTCGGCGCCCAGCTCCGGATGCTGCTGGATGGCCAGCCAGTCCTCGTCGGTCAGCGTGCGGCCCCGCTCATGCACTCGGTCCGACAGCGCAAAGTGGCCGATGTCGTGCAGCAGCCCAGCGGTGTGCGCGAGCTCCTGGTCCTGTTCGCTCATCCCGAGCGAATCCGCCATGTCGCGCGCGAAGCGGGCAACGGCGGCAGCATGCCGAGCGGCCCGCTGATCCCGGATGTCGAGAGCGCGGAGCAGCCCCGCCAGCACGCCCCACGAGAGCGAGACATATTGCTCGGCCCGGTCGCGCGACTCGGCGAGCAGGTGCGCCATATATGAGAATGCCAGCACGGCGGCGAGCGCGAACGCGATGCCGGCCAGTCCAATCTCGACGTAGATTGCCGCGCCGGCTACTGCCAGCGCGACGGTGATCCCAACGCTCGGCAAATGCTGCACGAGTGTCCGCGGGTTCCATCCCTCGCTGTAGCCGTCGAATGTGATGTAGAGCGGCGCGAGGATCACCCATGTGAGCTCGAGCATCGCCAGCGCCAGGCCGGCCAGCACCAGATAGAAGGCCAGGCCGTGGTCCATGGGCGCGAGCTTCCGGATCAGGGTCGCGCCGAGCAGGGCGGTAATGCCGGCCCCGACCAGGTTGAACAGGAACGCTTGCCGGCGGGTCCGGAGCACCCGCGTCGCGGCGACCTCGGAGATGACCGCGGCAGCAAACGCAGAAGCAGGACCAAGAAACGCCCCGGCGAGGATGTAGACCAGGAACGAGGCGGAGATGTTGATCAGCTGGATCACCCGCGCCACGCCAAGTCCGGCCCCAACTGCGGCAATCGCCAGCACCACCGACAGACCATTTAGATGGTCGTTTGGCGCGACAACGACAGCCCAAGCTACGCACCCGGCCAGACAAGCGCACGCCACTCCGATCGCCAGCTTCTGGCGAAGAGCAAGCGACCGCGTGCGACGGTCATCGCTCACGAGCGCAAAGTACCGCGTTACCGCATAGAACTCCAGTTTGCGCCTGATTGCAGGGACGCCAACCAGGCGGGGCCTAAGTCACTGGCTCCGGTACGTCATTTTTTCCTCCCGAACTCACCGCAGGTTCCACAGACACCACCAACAGCACCCGAACCGCCAAAAAGTGGAGGTTTAAGTGGTACTTCAGGCGAAAACTTGTGCAATTCTATGTCGGGGTATTCAGGAGGGCAACAGCTAGGTCGAAATAGCAACGTCTACGTCTCTTTAACTGCGCATGCGCTATCTCAAGACGAGTGAAGCCGCAGCGCTCCTGAACGTAAGCCCGAACACGCTGCGGGCATGGGAGCGCCGTTTCGGCTTCCCCAAGCCTCAGCGCTCACCGGGCAAGCATAGGCTTTTCACGCACGGCGAGGTCGCCGCGCTGAGAGACGCTCTCCAGGAGGGCCTATCGATCTCCTCGGCCATCTCGCGCGCCCGGGAGGGACTCGCCGCTGACGCCAACTCGCTGGTCGGTGCGCTCGCCTCGTACGAGCGCGAGCGCGCGGACCAGGCGATCGAGGCGGCGCTGGCACTGCGCTCGGTCGAGCGCTCGGTGGAGGAGGTGCTCCTCCCGACGCTCGATGAGATCTCCCGCCGCTACAGCGTCGACTCCGCCGCCTGGGCGTTCGCCGCCCAGTGGGCCACCGACTGGCTCAGGCGCGCCACCCGGCTGACGCCACCGCCGGTGCGGCAGGTGTCGATCGTGGTCGGCGACGCCTCCCGCGACGAGCTCGACCGCGACGCGCCCTACATCCGGGCGCTGGAGCTGTTCTTGATGCGAGCCGGCGTCAGGGTCCTCAGCCTATCCGCACGCGGCGTGGCCGGCATCGGCGATGCCGCCGCCGTGCACAGGCCGAACCTGGTGGTCGTCGCCGGCGGCCATCTCGACGATGACACGGTCGCTCGATGGGCGTATGCGATCCGGCTCGCCGTCGGGACGATGCCGCTCGCCATCTACCGGCGCGGCGCCGAGCGGCCCCGCACCCGTGGCACCGGGACGACGGTGCTGCCCTCCGGCGCGGGCGATGCCCAGCGGACTCTGCTCGAGTTGCTCGAGTCCGACCAGATCATCGCCGCGGCCGCCGCCGCCGGGGCGGCCGAGCTCCGCGCCCAGGCCCGAACGCTCCGAGGCGGCCGCTAGCCCTAGAAAGTACGCCTGGCCCTGATGTTCGATCGCACAGCCAAAGCCAGGAACGGCCGCCCGGCATTGCGACTCCTCGCCGCACCCGCCGAGCAGGAGGCCCCGGCCCCGACCGTCTCCTTCTGCAGCCATTGCGGTGCCCGGCCGAGCCCGGCCGGCGAACCCCCGGCCTCGCGCGTGTGCGGCGCGTGTGGGTTGGGCCTGATCCTCGAATCGCGCCTCGACGCCGCGCCCAAGGAGGGGGATGCATTCCTCGTGCTGGACCGCTCGCTATCGGTGTGCGCGGTCTCGGAGGCCGCCGAGCGCCTGCTGGCGACCCGCGAGCCCGACGCGGTCAACCGCCACGTCACCGATCTGCTGATGCCGGCGGGCGCCGAGGAGCAGGGCACCGAGAGCCTGTCGCTGGCCGTGATGTGGGCCGCGCGTGGCGACGGGAGCATGCGCAGCGCCGTCGTCCGGCCGGCGAACACGTTCGGCATACGCCTCACGGCTCGGATCGCGAGCTGTGGACCGCCTCGGGCGGCGTTGCTCGTTCTTGAATAGTTTGGGTAGCAATTGCAGGAGTCCTTGCGGCTCTTGCGCACGTTTGATTCCAACAGTTAAGTGCAGGGTGTGACAGGAATTCGAACCAACGCGGCTGCGGTCATGCTCGGCGTCAGCCCCAACACGCTCCGGAGCTGGGAGCGCCGCTACGGCTTCCCCCGCCCGCGGCGGACCCCCGGCGGGCACCGCCAGTACGCGCTCGGCGAAGTCGAGTCGCTCCGCGCCACCCTGGCCGAGACCCACAACGTCTCGAGCGCCATCGCGCTCGCCCGCCAGCGCGGCGAAGGCCCGTCGTCGGGCTCGCGGCTGGCCGCGGCGTTCGCTGCCTTCGACGAGGAGAAGGCCAACGGCCTGCTCGAAGAGAGCCTCGCCCTGCGCTCGATCGAGCGCACGATCGAGGAGGTCCTCCTGGAGGCCGTCGTGGCCCACTTCGATCAACCGGCCCCGACGCCAGAGTACGAGTTTGCCTGGCGCTACGCGACCGGCTGGCTGTCGGCGCTCAAGCGTGTGTCCCCACCGGCGACGCGCGCCGCGGGCGTACTCGTGCTCGACGCCTCCTCCCCGCCGGCGCTGGACGCCCTCTACGCCCAGGCGCTCGAGCTGATGCTGCGCCGCGCCGGCGTTCGCACCCTATGCATGTCGGCCGCGATCAGTCCCACCCGCCTCGCCCGCGCCCTCCCGGCGCTCGACCCCGGCGCGGTCGTACTGTCCGGCCGCGGCCTTTCGCTCGACGCGCTGGGCCGGCTGGTGTACTCGATCCGCATGGTCGCCCGGAGGGTCGTGGTGTACGACTTCCGGACCGCAGTGCCCGATACCGGGGCAAGCACCGTTCGCCGCCTCGGGCACACGCCCCTGGCGGCGCGCGACGCGCTGCTCGGCCGGATGGACGAGGACCTCATCGCGCGCTCGCGCGAGAGCACCCAGCGGCTGCCAGCCCTGCCCGCTCGCTAGCGCCGGCCTCCCGCCCTCGCGGGCCGAGCGCCCGCGTCCGCCTCCTAGAATCACCCGCCCATGCCCTCGACGGACCGCACAATGGATCCGCACCGTCCAGTCGACCCCCGCGCCTCGTTCCCCGAGCTGGAGGAGCGGGTGCTCGAACGCTGGCGCGAGCGCGACGTGTTCGCCGAGTCGATCCGGCGCCGGCGCGACTCGCCCCGTTGGGGGTTCTACGAGGGTCCCCCGACCGCCAACGGGCCGCCCGGCATCCATCACGTCCTCTCGCGCGTGTTCAAGGACATCTTTCCCCGCTACCGCACGATGTGCGGCTACTTCGTCGAGCGTAAGGGCGGATGGGACTGCCACGGCCTGCCGGTGGAGCTGGCGCTCGAGGCGGAGCTCGGCTTCACGACCAAGGACGACATCGAGCGCTACGGGATCGCCGAGTTCAACGCCCGGTGTCGCGAGAAGGTCCTGAGCCACGTCCAGGACTGGAACCGGATGACGGAGCGGATCGGCTTCTGGATCGACCTCGACGACGCATACCGCACGCTCGACCCCGCCTACATCGAATCCGTGTGGTGGGCGCTCAAGACCATCCACGACCGCGGTCTCCTCTACGAGAAGCTCAAAGTCGTTCCCTATTGCCCACGTGATCAGGTGACGCTCTCGAGCCACGAGCTCGGGCAGCCCGACGTCTACCGGGACGTCATCGACCCCTCGATCTATGTGCGCCTCCCGGTCGCCGACCCCGAATACCCGCTGCACACCGACGACGAGCTCGTGGTCTGGACCACCACCCCGTGGACGCTCGTGTCGAACGCGGCGGTCGCAGTCGACCCGGAGCTCAGCTACGCCCGGGCGATGCCCGCGGGCGACGACCACGTCTACGTGCTGGCCGAAGCCCGTGTCGAGGCCGTGCTCGGCGAGGGCGCACGCATCCTCGACCGATTCCCCGGAAAGGAGATGGAGGGCGCGGCCTACACGCCGCCGTTCCCGTTCATCCCCGCGAGTGAGTACGGCCCCCGGGGGCACACCGTCCTATCCGCCGACTTCGTCACCGCCACCGACGGCACCGGCCTGGTCCACACCGCGATCGCCTTCGGCGAGGACGACTTCCGCCTCGGCGAGCAGTATGGCCTGAACGTGATCAACCCGGTCCGGCTGGACGGGACCTACGACGAGCGGATCGGGCCGTACGCCGGCCGCAACGTCAAGGACGCCGATCCGGACCTGATCGCAGACCTCCAGGCGCGCGACCGGATCCTCCGGGCCGAGATGATCGAGCACTCCTATCCACACTGCTGGCGCTGCGGTACGCCGCTGCTCTACTACGCCAAGCCGTCGTGGTACATCGCGACCAACCAGCGTAAGGACCGGCTGCTGGCCGCTAACGAGACGGTCAACTGGGCACCCGAGCACGTCAAGTACGGGCGCTTCGGCAACTGGCTCGAGAACAACGTCGACTGGGCGCTCTCGCGCGAGCGCTACTGGGGCACGCCCCTCCCCGTCTGGCGATGCAAAAACGAGCACACCCACGCCATTGGTTCGCTGAAGGAGCTCAACGAGCGCGCTGGGACGAGCATCACCGATCCTCACCGCCCGTTCGTCGATGACCCGACGTTCGCCTGCGAGGACTGCGGCGAGCCGATGCGCCGCGTCCCTGAGGTGATCGACGTGTGGTTCGACTCCGGCTCGATGCCGTTCGCCCAGTATCACGCGCCGCACGAGCACGAGGAGCATTTCCGCGAGCGCTTCCCGGCCGACTTCATCTGCGAGGCGCTCGACCAGACCCGCGGCTGGTTCTACTCGCTGCTGGCCATCTCCACCTTGTTGTTCGACCAGGCGCCGTACCGCAACGTCGTCTGCCTCGGCCTGATTCTCGACGAGGATGGGCGCAAGATGTCGAAGTCGCTCGGCAACACGATCGCCCCGCAGCAGGTGATCGACCGCTTCGGCGCCGACGCACTGCGCTGGTATTTCTTCACCTCCAAGCAGCCTTGGGACGGCTACCGCCTGTCACTCGAGACGATCGGCGAGGCGCTACGACAGTTCCTGCTCCAGCTCTGGAACACGTATGGGTTCTACGTGCTCTACGCGAACGCCAACCGGGTCGACCCCGGCATGCTCGCGGAGCCTGCGACCGCCACCAATGAGCCGACCGACCTCGACCGCTGGGTGCTGTCGCGGCTACAGGCGACGGTCGAGGTGGTCCGCGATCGTCTCGACCACTTCGACGCCACCGTCGCGGGCCGCGCGATCCAGTCGTTCATCGACGACGTCTCGAATTGGTACGTGCGTCGCTCGCGCCGGCGCTTCTGGGACGGCGACCCCGCGGCGTTCGCGACGCTGCGCACGTGCCTGACGACGACCGCGAAGCTGCTAGCGCCGTTCTGCCCGTTCGTGGCCGACGAGATCTACGACAACCTCGACGGCAGCGAGCCGAGCGTCCACCTGTGCGACTTTCCCACCGCCGGCGCGCGCGACCACGACCTCGAGCACGCGATGGCCACCGCCCGCGAGACGGTCCGCCTCGGCCTCGCCGCGCGCGGACAGGCCAAGCTCAAGGTGCGCCAGCCGCTCCGCGCCGCCGTCGTCGTGGCCACGGGCGAGGAACGCGCGGCGATCGAGCGCATGTCCGAGATCGTCCGCGAGGAGCTGAACGTGCGAGAGCTGCGCTTCGTCTCCGAGGCCGACGAGCTCGCCGAGGTCGAGCTCAAGCCCAACTACCGGACGCTCGGTCCCCGCTTCGGCAAGAGCATGCCGCTGGTCGCGATCGCGATCGCTGGGCTCGACGCCGCCAAAGCCGTCGCGACCCTGCGCGCCGGCGGCCAGGTCGCGATGACGGTCAACGGCGATGACCACGAGCTGAGCGCCGACGACGTCCAGATCTCGATGAAGCCGCTCGAGGGCTACCAGGTCGAGCGCGAGGGCTCGCACGCCGTCGCGCTCGAGCTCGAGATCGACGACGACCTCCGTGCGGAAGGCTGGGCCCGCGAGATCGTCCGCGCGGTCCAGCTGGCCCGCCAGGAGGCCGGCCTCGAGATCACCGACCGGATCGTGCTCACGCTCGACGGAGACGACGCGCTGCTCGCTGCCGCCCACGCCCACGCCCACGAGGGCTACATCGCGCGCGAGACCCTGGCCGTGCAGGTCAGCTACCAATCGATGGACGGCGAGCTGGCCCCCGTCATGATCGACGGCCGCGAGCTCCACGTGGGAATCGCACTGGCCTAGAACCGTTCGCGGCCGCCTGCCGTATCCCGTTCACCTGCCCGACGGCGATGAAAGAACGGACGCACCAGCGGCCCGGCGAAGCTCAGGCGCTTTGTCCCCCTGACAGGCGAGCCGGCTTACGCGAGCGCCGGCTCGAGCTCGGCGACCAGCTTGCCCTTGGGGTAGGCGCCGACGACAGTCTTGGCCGGCTGCCCGTTGCGGAAGAGGATCAGCGTGGGGATCGACATCACGTTGAACTGAATCGCCGTGTTCTGGTTCTCGTCGATGTTCAGCTTGACGACCTTCAGATCGTCCGCCCGCTCCTGCGCAATCTCCTCGACCACCGGAGCGACCATCCGACACGGCCCGCACCACGGAGCCCAGAAGTCCACGAGCACCGGCTTGTCGGACTCGATGACCTCGGCCTGGAAGTTGTTGTCGGTTACGTCTGACACGTTGGCCATGTCGGCTCCTTGGGGTTTCTTGGATTACTTCAGAAAGTATAGCGTGTGCAGGGCGAGTGGGTGAGGGATGGGCCGCGCGCTGCGGGGTGACCCACGTGCACCTCGCGGGCGCCCCGAACCGGGCGCGACCGACTGAAGGAGTGCCGACCCGGTCTGGACGGGCCCTACGGTCCCACGGACGCCGAGCGAAGCGAGGCCCCACCCCGGCGAGCTCGCCAGCGCCAGCGGATGGGTGGGACCTACTACCTTTACCCACCACAGATGTCGGACCCGACGAACAGCGATATCGCCGCCGCGCTCGACGAGCTGGGTGACCTGAGCGAGCTCGACGGCGCCGCGCTCTACCGCGTCGTCGCCTACCGGAACGCCGCCAAGGCGGTGCGGGACTCGCCCGTCTCGGTGCTGGGGCTCGCGCGCCAGGGCCGCGCCACCGAGCTGCCTGGCATCGGCCAGATCATCGAGGAGAAGATCATCGCGCTGGCCGACGAGGGGGCGATCCCGGCCACCGTGAAGCTGCGCGCCAAGTTCCCGCCCGGCGTGATCGAGATGACGCACGTGCCGGGCCTCGGGCCCAAACGCGTCCGCCGGCTGTACGAGGAGCTCGGAATCGACTCGCTCGACGCGCTTCGCACGGCAGCCGAGAAGCAGAAGATCCGCAAGCTGAAGGGGTTCGGGCCTAAGGCCGAAGAGGCCATCCTCGCCAGCCTCCGATTAGCCGGCGCCGGCGAGCGGCCCGCCCGGGTCGTGCTCGACCGCGCGCTCGCGGTCGCCGATCCGCTCATCGCCGCGCTCCGCGAGCACCCCGCGTCGACCCACGTTGAGCTGGCCGGATCCGCCCGGCGGATGACCGACTCGGTCAAGGACCTCGACGTGATCGCCACCGCCACCGACCCGGTGGCGCTTGCCCGAGCAGCGGCCGGCCTCGACCTCATCGAGGACGCGGGCACGCCGACCGAGGCCGGCGTCAAGCTCCGCACCCACACCGGCATCCGGGTCGATCTGCGGATCGTCGCGCCTGACCAGTTCGGCAACCTGCTCCAGCACCTAACCGGCTCCAAGGAGCACAACATGGCGCTGCGCGAGGCGGCTGTGCGCAAGGGGCTGCACGTGTCCGAGTACGGGGTCCTCGACGACGCTACCGGCGAGACCCACCGCTGCGCCAGCGAGCACGAGGTGTATGCGTCGCTGGGCCTCGAGTACATCGAGCCCGAGCTGCGCGAGAACCGCGGCGAGCTCGAGGCGGCCGCCGCCGGGACGCTGCCCGACTTGATCACTCGGGCCGACCTGAAGGGGGACCTGCACTCCCACACCACAGCCTCGGACGGCACCGCCTCGATCGAGGAGATGGCCGCCGCCGCCCGAGACGCGGGCTACGAGTACCTGGCCATCACCGACCACTCGGCCAGCTTCGGGTTCGGCGACGAGGTCTCGCCCGCGCGGCTGCGCGAGCAGACCGCGCGGATCCAGGCGACGGAGGTCGATGGGATCCAGCTGCTGGCGGGCTCGGAGGTCAACATCCTCCCCGACGGCACGCTCGACTACGCCGACGAGCTGCTGGCCGAGCTCGACTGGGTCGTCGCCTCCGTGCACTCATCGTTCCGGATGTCAGCCGACCAGATGACCGAACGCATCGTCCGCGCCATCGAGCACCCGCTGGTAGACGTGATCGGCCACCCGACCGGGCGCAAGCTCGAGCGTCGGCCGCCCTACCAGCTCGACGTCGAACGCGTGATCGAGGCCGCAGCGCGCACCGGCACGATGCTCGAGATCAATTCGAACCCCGATCGCCGCGACCTGAACGAAACCAACGCTCGCCACGCGGCGGCGGCCGGCGTGCCCATCGTGATCGACACCGACTCGCACCGGACGGCCGGCTTTGCGGTCGCGCGCTACGGGATCGCCACCGCGCGGCGTGCCTGGCTGCGCGCGGACCAAGTCCTCAACACGCAGCCCTGGGAGGCGGTGCAGGCGCTCCGCCCCCGCCACCGGCTGGATCTAGCGTCTTCGCCCGCTCGACCGCGGGCGCGCGCCTGACGCGGACTTCTTGCCGTACGTCGGCGCAGCCGGCTTGCGGTAGGGGCCGGACGGCTTCGCCCGCGGCATTGCGGGCACGGGGACGTACGGCTTATCGAGCGGCAGCGGCTCGGTCGTGCCGTTGCGCTGGATCCAGACGAACCAGGCGAGTCCGGCCAGGCACACCAGCGTCGCGATCCAGAAGTTCAACCGCATCCCCAGCACGTGCACCGAGTAGTCGATCCGGATCGTCTCCTCGAAGATCCGATAGCCCGAGTAGCCGGCCACGTACAGCGCCATCAGGCCGGGCGCCTTGATCTTGCGGTGGTTGCCGAGCCAGATCAGGAACCCGGCCAGCAGCAGGTTCCAGATCATCTCGTAGAGGAAGGAGGGCTGAAAGGTGGCGTACTGGGTGAAGTGCGGGGGACGATGCGCCGGGGAGATCTTCAGGGCCCAGGGCAGCGTGGACGGCTTGCCGAACAGCTCCTGGTTGAAGTAGTTGCCGATCCGGCCGATCGCCTGCGCCACCAGCAACGCCGGCGCCGCCGCGTCCATGAAGCGCAGCACGTCGCCCCGCGTCAGCCGCTTGCGCACGATGTACAGGCCGCCGAGCACGCCGCACAAGATGCCGCCCCAGATCCCCAGGCCGCCGTTCCAGATCGCGAAGATGCCCCAGAAGTTGTGCGGGGTGATCTGGCTGGGCGTGGTGATCACGAAGTAGAGGCGTCCGCCGATCAGCCCAGCCGGGAAGCCCCAGGCGGCAGCCTCGTAGGCGAGGTCCGGGTTGCCGCCCATCCGCCGCCAACGCCACCGGGTGACGAAGATCGCCGCCGCCACAGCGAACACGTAGGCCAGGCCATAGGCGTGGATGAACAGCGGCCCGATGTAGAAGCCGTTGTGCGACGGGCTGGGGATAAAGGCAGTGAGATTCAACTTAGGCGCGCGGGCGGGCGTGGGAATGACCCGACGCCCCGTTGAGCTCGAACAGGTTAGACCGGAAGCCGGGAGTGCGGACCAGTCGGATCGGCTTGAGCGGTGAGGTCTTGTCGATGTAGAACCGCGCCCCGTCCCGCTGCTCGATCGCCCGCACCGCGGACGCCTGCCGGCGCCAGGCCAGCGACCAGATGATCGCGAACCCGGTCGCCACCGCCGGGACCTGCGGAACCAGGAAGGCCAGCGCGCCGGCGCCGAGGGTGGAGATCAGCAGCGGCCACAGCCGGTTGAGCAGCGTGCGCGCGGGGCTGAGCTCGGGCAGCGAGGCCTGCGTCCGCGCGCCGGCCAATAGCGACGCAATCGGCCCCGATGTCTCATCGCGCCGCCCCAGCCAGATGCCGATCAGAGCGGCGGCGACCCACCATCCGGCCGCGAAGGGCACCAGCGTGTCGTCGCCGTTGTTCGCCCCACCGGCCACGGTCACCGCGGCGAGCAGGGTGGCGCAGCCGGCGCTCATCAGGACCGTGGTGCGTAGGAAGTCCGCGAAGCGCACGTCGCCAGCCCTAGTGACCTGCGACCGTCGGGGCTCCGGCGAGGCGCACGCGCATCACTCCGCCGCCAGCGCCGCCAGCAGCTCGACCACGCCATCGGTCCCGTCAACCACCAGGTCCGCCTCCTCGGTGATCTCCGAAGGTCCCTCTTCCGATCGCACGCCGACGCGAATCGCTCTGGAGATGCGGCCGGCGTCGGCCAAGCGCACGAGCGCCTGGAAGGCGTCGAGGTCGGTCCTGTCGTCGCCGACGTACATCGCGACGTCGACGTCGGTGTCGGCCAGAAACGTTTCGATGCCCGCGCCCTTGTCGATCCGCACCGGCGGACGCACCTCGAGCACCTTGCGCCCCCAGTGGGTGCGCAGCCCGGCTGCTTCGGCGCGGGCGGCGACGGCGTCGATCGCGGCGCGCGCCGCCTCCTCGCCCGGAGCTCCGCGCCAGTGGAAGGCGACGATCGGGCCCTTGTCCTCGAGCCGTACGCGCAGCCGCCGGAGCTCCGCCGTGTCTGCCTCGCGGGCGAAGTCGTGGATCCGCTGGGTCCAGTCCTCGAGCTCCGGGTCGACGACCGGCTCGGTCCAGCCCGCGCGCAGGATCTCCGCGCCGTGCGAGCCGAGATAGGAGATGGTCCCGATCGCGACCATCGCGCGGGCCTCCGAGGCCCGACGCCCGCTCACGCATGCCACCACCCCGTAGCGCCGGGCGATCTCGGCCAGGAGCCGGCGCGTATGAGGGGGTACGCGCGCATCGGCGGCGCGCTCGACGATCGGCGCCAGCGTGCCGTCGATGTCGAGCAGAATCGCCGCCCGCGCCGGATCGGCCCGCAGTGGCGCGAGCGCTTCGGAGAGGAGCGCTGATGTCACGGCTCTAGTATGCCCCCTCCGAGGTGCGCGCCGTGTCCAACGAATTCTTCCTGCTGCTTCACGGACAACCGGGTGCGGCGGCGGACTGGGAGCGGCTCCGCGCCGTCCTCGGCCAGGGGGTGCCGACCCTCGCGATCGACCGTCCGGGCTGGGACGGATCCTCGCGGGCGACCGATCTCGCCGGCAACGCGCGGGCCGCGCTCGCCGCGCTCGATCGCACCGGCGTGGCCCGCGCAACCGTCGTCGGGCACAGCCTCGGCGCCGCGGTGGCGGCATGGCTGGCGGTCTCGCACCCCGAGCGCGTGAGCCGGCTCGTGCTCGTCTCGCCGGCGGCGAACAGCGCCTCGCTCGGGCCCGTCGACTACCTACTCGCCGCCCCTCTTGTCGGATGGCTGACCACGGTCGGCGCGATGGCCGGCGGCGGGCTGATGCTGGGCGCCCGGTCGGTGCGTCGGTGGGTGGCGGAGGCGACGGCGCTCGATGAGCGTTACCTGCGCTCGGCCGGCCGGATGCTCCTGGCTCCGCGGGCGTGGCGCTCGTTCGTGCGCGAGCAGCGGTTCCTCGTCCGCGACCTGCCCGTGCTCGAGCGACGCCTGGCCGAGATTGCAGCGCCGACCACGATTGTGTCCGGAACGGCCGATCGGGTGGTGCCACTCGCGGCCGCCCGGCGGCTGTGCGGGCAGATCCCATCGGTGGAGCTGGTGGAGATCCCGCGCGCCGGCCATTTGCTGCACATCCAGCAAGCCGACCGGCTGGCCGAGATCGTCGCTCTCCAGTGACCTATCGCTGGGTGGATCACACCGCCGAGCTCGAGGAACTCGCTTTCCTGGCCGAGTCTGAGGGCTTCGTTGCCACACGTGCGATCGACGTCAGCCTCGGCGAGAGGAGCATCAGCACGACCGTGGGCGGCGTGCTCGGCGACCCGCCGCCGCTGGTCAAGGCGGTCACCTACCACCGGTTGTCGTTCGAGCGCCACGGCGGGCGCTACGTTGCTCGCGTGGTGCTCGATGTCTGAGCTCCGTCGCATCGACGACGAGCTGTGGGAGATCCCGATCGGGGCGGTCGCCGGTATGCGCGTGCCGGCCCGGCTCTTCGCTGATGCCGAGCTGCTCGAGGCAATCGCCCACGACCGATCACTCGAGCAGCTGGCGAATGTCGCCACACTCCCCGGGATCGTCGACGCGGCACTGGCCATGCCGGACATTCACCAGGGTTATGGCTTCCCCGTCGGAGGCGTGGCCGCCACGGATGCGGGCGACGGGGTCGTGTCGCCGGGCGGCGTCGGTTACGACATCAACTGCGGGGTGCGCCTGCTCGCGCTGCCGCTCGGCTACGACGAACTGGGGGGCAGTCGTGAGCGCCTCGTGCACGAGCTCTCCCGTCGGGTTCCGGTCGGGACCGGCGGGCGAGGCGCGCACGAGGGTCTCAAGGGCGCCAATCTCGAACGTGTGCTGTCGCTCGGGCCCCGCGCGTTGCTCGATGACCTCGGGATCGGAAGCGAGGCGGAGCTGGCCTTCACCGAGTCAGGCGGCCGGCTGGACGGCGCGGACCCGGCGGCCGTGTCCCCGCGCGCCCGCGAGCGGGGCGCCGGCCAGATCGGCACGCTGGGCTCCGGCAACCACTTTCTGGAACTGCAACGCGTCGAGGCGGTCTACGAGGCGGACGCCGCCGAGGCGTTCGGGCTCCGGGTCGGCCAACTCACCGTGCTGATCCATTCGGGGTCGCGCGGGCTCGGCCATCAGGTGTGCACGGACTTCGTCAAGCGCATGGACGCCGGGCTGGCGCACTACGGGATCGAGCTGCCCGATCGCCAGCTCTCGTGCGCGCCGCTCGACTCCGTCGAGGGGCGCGATTACCTGAGGGCGATGGCGGCGGCCGCGAACTTCGCCTGGGCCAACCGCGCCGCGCTCGCGCACCGCGTGCGCGAGGCGATCGACTCCGTGCTCGGGCATGCGATCGCTGCCGGCACCCGCCAGGTCTATGACGTGACTCATAACGTGGCCAAGCTCGAGGAGCACGGCGGCCGCACGGTGTGCGTGCATCGCAAGGGTGCGACGCGCGCCTTTCCACCCGGTCACCCGGAGATCCCGCCCGAGTACGCCGCGGCGGGCCAGCCGGTATTCATCCCGGGCAGCATGGGCACCTCCTCGTTCGTGCTCGCCGGCCGGCCCGGTGCGATGGAGCGCTCGTTCGGGACCACGTGCCACGGGGCGGGGCGCCGGATGTCGCGCACGGCGGTGCGCAAGGTGGTGGACGGAGTCGCGCTGCGCCGGCAACTCGAGGCCCGCGGAATCGTCGTGCGGGCACTGTCGGCGCGCGGCCTCGCCGAGGAGGCGCCTGCGGCCTACAAGGATGTGGATCACGTGGTCGAGATAGTCGAGCGGGCGGGTCTGGCCGCGCGGGTGGCGCGCCTGCGGCCGATCGGTGTGGTCAAGGGGTAACCATCCCGATCACCGGGTAGTGCATCGGTATGGCACACCAAGCCGCTGATCCCATCATCTCGGAAGTGCCGCAGCCCACCGTGCCGCCGACGCCGGCGGTACCCAGCGCGCCGGTCACGCCGGCGGTCCCCGATCCTGGCTCGCCCGCCGCGCCCGAGGAGCCGGCAACCGTGCCGGGCCCCGATGAGCCGGCCACCCCTATCGCTCCCAATCCGGGACCCGACGAGGCGCCGGAGCCCGAGCCGCCCGAGCGACAACCAGGCGAGGGCGGCAATCATATGCGTCCGTGCGCTACGTCCTGACCCGAGACGCCGTGGAGTTCGCGGCTCGTACCAAGCGGCTGCTGTCCGAGCGCATCGAGTGCAACCTGCTCGCGACCGTTCTCATGCGGGTACTCGACGGCGACTATCCCGATCCTGCGCCGCTCTTCGCCTACGGGCTCGCGGCCGACAACGAGGTGAGCTTTGTAGCGGTGCGCACGCCACCCTGGCCGCTATTAGCCAGCCCGCTCGAGGACGACGTGGGCGAATTCATGGATCGGTGGCTCGAGACGGATCCGGGCGTCGATCGGGTGAGTGCCGTGCCGGACACGGCACGCGCGATCGCCGCCGCGTGGGCGAAGCGCACGGGCGGCCGGCCACGCACGACGATGAACGAGGCTATGCACGTGCTTGACGAGGTGAGCGATCCGCCGCACCCGGCACCCGGCACGTTGCGCCTCGCCGCGCCACGCGACCGAGACCTGCTCGTCGAATGGATGGAGGAGTTCGTCCGCGAGGCGGGTCTGATCGGTGCGGGCCAGGCCGGGGCAATGATCGACGGGTACCTCCGCCGCCAGACCCTGTCGGTCTGGGATGACGGGCGCCCCGTGTCGATGATCGGGGTCAATTCCCCGGTGGCCGGCGTGGCGCGGATAGGACCCGTCTACACGCCGCCGCCCGATCGGCGCCGCGGATACGCCGGCAGCGCGGTCGCCGCCGCCAGCCGGCGGGCACTGGCCACGGACGCCGACCGGTGCATGCTGTTCACGGACCTGGCCAACCCGACCTCGAACAAGATCTACGCCGAGGTCGGGTATCGCCGCGCGGGCGACTGGGAAGAGATCGCGCTCGATCGCGACTGAAGGATCAAGCTGACGGCGAGGCGTCGAGCGCCCGCAGCGCGCCGTCCAACTCTTCGACGACCTCGCCCGGACGCTCGGCCCCGGACAGGCGCAGCGCATCGTGCACCGGTGAGTCGGCAGGGATCACCAGCAGCAGGCTCTGCCCGCGCGCCTGCAGGCTCGCGCGCATCCCGTGAATGACGTAGAGCCCCGCGCTATCCAGGTAGTCGACCTCGGAGAGATCGAGTACGACGCCACGTGCGTCGCTGGGGGTGGCGCCGATCACGGTGACTCCGATCTCCTCGGCGTTGGACATATCGACCTCGCCGCTCAGGCGCGCCACCACGGCGCCCCGTGCCCGGCTGATCTGCACGTCGGCCAGACTCATTGGCGCGAGAGGTGGCGTCGCATCACGACCTCGGTGCCGGTCTCCAGGCGGTCGACCTGCACGTCGTCCATCGCGGCGGCGATGATCGAGAGCCCGCGGCCACGGCCCTTGCCCCGCGACTCGCGCCACTGGCCCCTGTCGCGCACCGCGATCGTGATGCCGCCGTTGTGTCCCCACGCGTCCAGCTCGAAGGTCGCCGGAGCGGGCGAGTAGGCATGCTCGATGGCGTTCGCGCACGCTTCGCTGACCGCGATGGTCACCTCCGCCACGTCGGTCTCGCCCGCTCCGTGCTCGACCAGCCAGCGACGCAGGATGCGCCGCACCTGCGCCAGGGTCGCCGGCTCGGCCGGGAGGCGCAGGTGAAGCTCGGCGGGAACCGGGCTGTTCTGGAGGGCGACGATCGCCGCGTCGTCGCGCAGCCCCTCGAGCGGAACCAGATCCGCCACCGCGGCCACACACGCCTCCTCGGGAGAAACCGCACCGCGGACCGAGTCGACCAAAGCTTCGATTCCTTCGCTGAGCGGAGTCCCACGCCGCTCCACCAGGCCGTCCGTGTAGAGGAACAGGATATCCTCGCGCTCGAGCAGGAACTCGTGCTCGGCACAGCGGCCGTAGGGAAACGCCCCCAGCGGGGGCGCCGGCGTCACGTCGATCACGCGCGTCCCCGACGGAGTGATCACGACGGGCGGCAGGTGTCCAGCAGCGGCGTACTGGACGGTCGAGGCGTACGGGTCGAACACCGCGTACGCCGCGGTCGCCATCGCCGGTTCATTGAGCGACTGCACGAAGCGGTCGACGAGCTCGAGCGTCCGGCCAGGACCGTGGCTCTCGATCGCGTAGGAGTGAAGCGCCGTCCGCAGCCGGCCCATCAACGACGCCGCCGCGACCCCGTGGCCGACCACGTCGCCGATCACCAGCCCGACGCGTCCCCGGGCAAGCTCGATGACGTCGTACCAGTCGCCACCCACCTCCTCGCGGGCGGGCAGGTAGCGCGCCGCGAGGCTGGCCCCTACGAAGCTGCCAAGGCGCTTTGGCAGCAGGCTGCGCTGGAGCGTGATCGAGACGCGGTGCTCGTGGTCGAGTCTCGCCGCCAGGCTGGCCCGCTCGATCGCCGGGGCGGCTCGGGCCGCGGCCAGCTGGAGCACCGCGACGTCGTTCTGAACGAACGTCCGGGGCTGCAGCGAACCGACGTGCATCACCCCGATGAGGTGGCCCTCGACGATCAGGGGCACTCCGAGGAGCGAGCGGATCCCCTTCTCGCGCAAAATCGGGTTGAGGATGTCGGCGTGGTCGACGTCGGCGATGAAGATCGCCACGCGCTCCGCTGCGATCCGGCCGGCGAAGCCCCGCCCAATCGGGATCCGGACGCCGCGCTCCACCTCCTCCTCGAGCCCCTTGGCCGCTCGCGCCACCAGCTGCTGGGCCTCCTCATCGAGCAGCAGAATCGCGACCGTGTCGACGTTGAGCGCCTCCTGGGTTCGGTTCAGGAGCTCATCGAGGAGGCCGTCGAGGGACAGCTCGGACAGCGCCGGATCGCTGAATCGGTAGGAGGCGCGGACCTGATCGGGCGCATCGATGATCGGCTCGGCCGCCTCGAGCGCGATCTGCCCCGGCCCGAGCCTCGGACGTTGGGTTCGCGTCGCGGGTGTCTCGGCCACGGGCTGAAGTGTGCCTCAACCCGGGGGTGAGGTGGCACAAGCTCTCGGTAGATGCCAAAAACGGAGTGCTACGGGCTCAGGGGCACGCCCGCAGGCACCACGAGCACCGAACCTCGCGACGCGCTGTTTAGCAGCGTGCGCGTCGCCCCGCTCAGTGTGATTCGCCCCGAAGGGGCGCCCGGCTGAGAGCCGACCACGATCAGATCGACCGGCGCGCCGTCCAGCTCTACCTTGCTCGCACCCAGGCTTGCCGCCAGTGCCTGGGCGGTTTGCTCGGCGGCGCTGTCGCCGCCGGGCGCCACGGCAATCGAGGCGATCTGGGCGTCGCCGACGCTCCGCAGCCCCGCCGCCGCCACCGCGATGGCAACCGACCCGCCGCCCAGAAGGCGCTCGGCACTCGTGCCCGGCTCGGCTCGGCCCGGCGAAGTGCGGTAATCGGAGCCGAACACGATCGCCGCGGCCTGCTCGGACTCGGCCAGCTGTTCGAGGCCCTCTCCCGTCGAACCGCTGAACACGACGTGCTTCGGAATGTCCGGCTCCTGGAGCCACAATGCGCCCTGCTCGAGACGGCGCACCGCATCGTGCTCGGCCAGCTCCTCGCGCGCCGGGTCAAACTCGCGCGAATGGCGTATGTAGGCCAGCGAAAGCGAGGCCCCCGTGCGCGCGAGCAGCCGCCCCAGCGCGAGCGCATCGTCGTCGTTGGGCGTGCCGTCGTAGGACACGATCAGGTCTGAGCTCATGCGACGGGAATCCTCCGCGAGCACGTCGCCGCCCGCATTGGCCATCCGGACAATGATCCGGCGGCGGGGGTGTCCAAATGCCAGGACGGGACGCGCCTCCGCGTCCCGCCTGAACACTGTGGCTTCTCGTACGCCTACGGCTGGCGCCGGAACCGGCCGACCAGGCCGCCGGACCGTCTGCGCGGTACCACGGCAGGGTCTCCGGGTCCGGGGTACGCAGTCCCAGCTGAAGCCGTTTCCGGGGCTGCCGGCGGCTCATCGGCGACCGGGGCCGTGCCGGCGGCCGTCGCCGGCTCGTCGGCCACGGGAGCCCGGTCCTCAGCGAGCGGAGCCCGCTCCTCAGCGAGCGGAGCCCGCTCCTCAGCGACCGGAGCCCGCTCCTCAGCGAGCGGAGCGCGATTCTCAGCGACCGCGGCCGGCTCGTCGGCCGCCGGAGCTCGGTCGGCCACTGCGGCTCGATCGGCCACTGCGCCCTCGGCGATCGGAGCTTCGGCCACCGCGGCAGCCTCCGCGACCAGCCGGGGCCGGGAGAAGAAGCGTCCCATCGCGAACGCGGCCAGCCCGATGATCAGCGCGCCCAGGCCGTAGAAGTAGCCCACCCACTCGAGCATTTGCCGGGTGTGGCCGCCCATCGGGGCACCGATGGCGTAGATGGTGTGGTGCCAGAGGATGCTGACGGTCGGGCCGATCGCGAACCACGCGCCGGCGGCGACGGCGACCCAGCCGGCGGTGAGCCCGCCGACCCGAGTCCTGGCCCTCATCAGCATGAGCCCGCCAATGACGGCCACCGCCCCCGGCACGACGTTCAGCCACAGGCGCTGGGAGGTCCAGTGCCAGTGCTGATAGCCGCCAAAGGCGTAGTGGAAATACGGCCCGATGAACGGGATGAGGCCGCCCCACACCCCGAGCAGCAAGACCAGAAGGCCGCTCAGCGCGCCGGTCGTGCGCGGCAGGCGGAGGGCCTCGGTGCGCCGGACGGGCGCCTCATGTGTTGTGCCGCTTACGGTTGACATGGTTCCTGGCTACCCATTGCGCGACGGGGTGAAGCCGGGGTTCACCGCGCACCCCGAACGCAGCCGGCCGGCTCGTGAGGCCGGCGGCGGGGGCCGGTTATGATCGATTCATGCCCGACCGCCTGCATTTCACCGACTCAGACGAGGCCAACGCGCTGATCGCCTCGGACCCGATGGCGCTGCTGATCGGCTTCGCGCTGGACCAGCAGGTTTCCGTGCAGAAGGCCTTTGCCGGCCCGCTGGCGATTCGCGAACGGGTCGGCACGCTCGACCCGGCCGTCCTGGCCGAGACGGATCTCGATCCGGTGTTCCGCGAGCGGCCTGCCGTCCACCGGTTCCCCGGGTCCATGGCCCGGCGAGTCCAGGACCTGGCCGCCTACATCCGCGACAACTACGACGGCGACGCCGGCCGCGTCTGGACCGATGCCGCCGATTCCGCCGAGCTGCGCGCCAACCTGTCGGCGCTGCCCGGCTTTGGTGAGATGAAGATCAAGGCGCTCGGCGCCGTGCTGGCCAAGCGCTTCGGCGTGCAGACGGCTCAGGACCTGGTCCCCTGGCATCCGACGCTCGGTGACGTCGACTCCGCTGAGGCGCTCGCTGGGTACCAGACGGCCAAGCGTGCTCACAAGGCCGAGTGGACGAAGGCGAAGGCCGGGGCGCCTTCGAGCGGATAGCCGGCCCGTTGGACCATGGCGCGCCTCGTCGGCATCAATCATGTGGCGCTCGAGGTGGGCGATGTCGACGACGCGCTCGCTTGGTACGGGCGCTTCTTCGAGTTCGAGCTGAGGGGGCGCCACGGCAGCCGGATGGCGTTCATCGACATGGGCGACCAGTTCATCGCGCTGTCGGCGGGGCGCGTCCAGCCGGCCGACGAGAGCCGCCACTTCGGCCTCGTCGTCGATGACAAGGAGGGGGCGCGGAGAGCGCTCGCGCAGGGTGGCGTCGCGGTCCAGCCGTCGGGGTCGCTCGACTTCTACGACCCGTGGGGCAACCACGTCCAGGTCGTCGATTACCGCGACATCCAGTTCTCAAAGACGCCAGCAGTACTCGGCGCGATGAACCTGGACGGTCTCGACAAGACCGAGTCGGCGCAGGGCGAGATTCGCCAGCGCGGGCTCGCCGGTCCCTAGTGTCCTGAGGGCTTGTCGTTCACGATCGCTGCGTGTGACGTGATCTCTGCCATCGGGGCGAGAACCGGGGTAATGGCCGCGAAAACACCAGATTGACGACGAGCGCCGCCGTCCCGCACACCCCGATCACGACGCCCATCGGCACCGCGTCGTGCGATCCCGCGACGCCCACGAGCGGGGCTACCACCGCGCCCGTCCCGAACTGGCCCATCCCGAGCAGGGCCGAGGCACTCCCCAGTGACCCCTCCTGGTCGGCGAGCGCCACCGCGGTGGCGTTCGGGAACACGAACCCGACCGAGCAGAGGATCACGAACAGCGAGATCAGGAGCGGCACCAGCCCGAAGTGGGCCAGCGTGACGATCAACGTCCCGATCGCGCCGACGACGAGCCCGACGAGCCCTGACCTGAGCAGGACCGCGGGACCGACCCGGGTGACGAGCCGTCCCCCGACTTGCGAGCACGCGATCAGGCCGGCCGAATTCACCGCGAAGACAAGGCTGAAGCCCTGGGCTGAGACGCCGTAGATATCCTCGAGCACGAACGAGGAGCCGGCCAGGTAGGCGAACATCGTGGCGGACGCGAGTGCCAGCGACGTGGCCGGCGCCACGAAGCGGCGGTCGCGCAACAGACCGCCGAAGGTGCGAAGCGTGCTGCGAAGGCCGCCCCCGTGACGACGCTCGGGCGGTAGTGTCTCGGGCAGCCAGAGCAGCGTGACCAGCAGGAGCGGCACGCCGATCGCGGCCAGCAACACGAAGATCCCGCGCCACGAGGTGATCGCGAGCACCTGACCGCCGACCAGGGGCGCGAACACGGGCGCCACCCCCATCACAGCCATGAGCAACGCGAATACTCGGGCCGCAACGGCGCCGTCGAACAGGTCGCGCACGACCGCGCGGGCGATGACCACGCCGGCGCCGCCGAGCGTGCCCTGGATAAAGCGCAGCCCGATGAGGGCCCAGATCGACGGGGCGAGCGCGCACGCCAGCGAAGCCGCGCTGTAGCCGACCAGCCCGGCCACGAGCGGCCGCCGCCGCCCCAGCGAGTCGCTGAGCGGACCGGTGAACAGCTGCCCGGCGGCCAACCCGAGCATGCAGCCGGTCAGCGTCAACTGCCCGGTCGACGCCGACGCGCCGAGGTCACGGGTGAGCGCCGGCAGCCCGGGCAGGTACATGTCCATCGACAGCGGCCCGAACGCGGACAGCGACCCCAGGATGAGGATCGTCCGCGGCCTTGGGCTCGTGCGTGAGCCGGCCCCCGTAGTCAAGGCGGGAATCCTACGGCGCGTGGCTACTTCGGCGGGAGCGAGTGGGCGTAGCCGACGCCGACGGCGACCCAGCGCTCGAGCTCTTCCGCGCTCTCCACAGCGTCCGCCTCCACCCGCAGCCAGCCGTCCATCGCGCGCCCCCGCATCTCGAACCGGCTGACGCCCGGCTCGCCCACCAGCGCGTCGGTCTCATCCGGGTCGCAGCGGAGCAGCAAGCCGCCCTGCCCGCTGGCGCTGACCGACATGTGGCCGCCGACCAGAAAGGCCAGGCCGCCGAACATCTTCTTCTCCACGACGTCATGATCCGTCGCCAGCAGCGCCCGGATCCGATCGGCGAGATCCTCGTCGTAGGCCACGAGCGGATTATGCGACCTCGGAGGTGAGCGATGGCGACGGGACGATGCCTGTGCGGCGCGGTCCGTTACCGCGTGGACGGCGGGCTCCGCGACGTGCTGATCTGCCACTGCGAGGAGTGCCGGCGCTGGCACGGGCACGTGTCGGCCTGCACCGCGGCCAAGCGTGAGGACCTCGTCTTGATCGAGCAGCGGGGCCTGCGTTGGATCGACAGTCCGCGCAGCGATGCCGGCGCGCGCCGCGGCTTCTGTGGCGAGTGCGGCTCGAGCCTGTTCTGGGATGCGCCCGGCCGGCCGACCATCAGCATCGCCGCCGGCACCCTGGATGACCCCACCGGACTGCGGGTGGCCGCTCATTGGTACGTGTCCCAAGCCGGCGACTACTACGAGTTGCCGGCGGACGGCACTCCCCGGCACGAGCTGAGCGCCGAGGCCACCTAAGGGTCCCTAAGGGTCCCTAGTCCGGACGCGCCTGGCCGCTGTACTCCTCGTTGGGCAGCATGTTCGTGGCCATCGCCATCCGGTTCGTCAGGTTGTACATCGCGGCCAGCTCGGCGACATCCCAGGCCTCCTCGAGCGTCAGCCCCGCGTCCAACAGCGTCTGCAGGTCGGCGCGCGTCACCTCGCGGGGGCGCAGCGTCAGCTTCTCCGCGTACGCGCAGATCGCCGCGCGCCGCGGGTCGAGCTCGGCGCGCCGCCAGTCGTAGGAGATCCGCTCGCCCAGCACCGGATCGCCCAGCTCCTGGCGCAGCGCCGCGCCGTGCGCGACCAGGCAATACAGGCAGCCGTTGGCCAAGCTGACCGCGACCGCCACCATTTCTCGATCGGCCGCGCTCAAGTTCTCGGTGGGCTCGTGCAGCTGGCGAAAGTGGGCAAACCAGGTGCTCAGGCGCTCCGGCCGAAACGAGTAGACCCGGAAGACGTTGGGGACGAACCCGAGCCGTTCACGCGCCTTGGCGAACAAGCCCTGCAGCCCGGGCGGCAGGTCGGCCTCGTCGGGAACAGGGAACCAAGAGCCGGTTTCGCCGACCGCGTCGGACGTACTCGCTGTGTTGGACATGGACTCCATTGTCACGCTAGGTCTCGCTCGGCCGCTCGTAGATGTCGAATTGCAGCTGGACGATCATCCCAACGCGCTCGTACACGCGAAGCGCCTGCGGGTTGTCGGAGGCGACCATCAGCATCGCCTCCCGGAGGCCCGCCACGGCGAAGCCCGCGAACGCGCTCTGAAGCAGGGCGGTTCCGATCCCGCGCCGTTGATGCTCCGGATCGACCGCGAGAATCGCCACGAAGCCGACCCCCTCCTCGTCCCGCCGGCGCGCGAGCAGGCAAGCCACGATCCGCCCTTCGCGCTCGGCGACCACGCTCAGCCCGGCGTCGAAGTCGTGCGCCTCCAGGTGCTCCTCGCGGAACAGCTCGAGCGATTCGGGCGAGTAGTCGGGAGCGCCGGCGAAGCTCGCGGCGTCGAGCGCGTGCAGACTAGGCGCGTCCCGCTCCACCTCGACGGAGCGCAGGTGCAAGCCCGCCGGTGGCGGCGCAGGCGCGCCGATCCCCTCGAGCGGACGACTCAGGCGCCAGTAACTGCGGGCCTTCGCATAGCCGGCGCGCGTGAGCAGCTCCCGCGCGGACGCGTTCGTCGCCGCCACCCACTGGCGATACCGCGGGTGTCCATGCGCGCGCTCGCGCCCCTCCGCCCACTCAAGCAGCCGGCCGCCGATCCCACCCCCCTCGTACTCCGGCGCGACCACGGCCAGTGTCCCGTGACGCCGAACCGCTGCGTACGCGACGATCTGGCCAGCCTCGGCCTCTACCACTCGCGCGTCGTCCTCGAGGTCTAGCTCGGTTCCCTGCCACTCCTCGCGTAGATCCTCGAGCCGGTGGATCGGGGCGCCGATATCGGCCATCTCGCGTGCCGCGAACACCGCCAGCACGCCTGGCGCGTCATCGAGCACCGGTGGGCGGAACCGCATCGGCACCATGCCTACTGGATGGCGCCGGCGTCCGCAACGCGATCAGGCCTTGAGCAGGCTCAGACCGGCTAGCAGCTTGGTCCGGCCCTTCTTGTCCGTGGCTACGGCAGCATTGACTTCAGATGCAGGCACGGCGCCGCCGTGCACGGCCAGGACGTCGGCGCGCAGCGAGCTGTAAGCACTTGCGATCAGCGTGAGTCCCTTGACGATGTCCTTCTTGCCCTTCCGGCCCTTGGCCGAGGATGCCGACTCGTGGGACAGCGTCTTCTTCAGTGCGTGCAGGTCGGAGACCTCGTGCTTGAGTGCGCGCTCGAGTGGCTTGGGCTTGCCCTTGGGGTATTCGCTTAGGCCCTTCTTGACCGCGTTCTCGTCCTTGACGATCTTCGGCGCATAGAGGTTCAGGGTCGTGCGAATGTCGTTGTCGCTCGCCTGGGCGACCGCGACGGGACCGGCGAAGACCGCACACACCACCGCCCCTGACAGGACCCAACGACGAAGAACTGAGCGTGGCACTTGACTCCTCCTATGGCTGCATGCTGGTCCCACGCGAGGGTAATACGCCCACCCGCTTTCGTCCTAACCGGTCAGGACGGCCCAAGTTGCGCCTGCGGGAAGCGCGGCGGGGCAGAGCGATAGCTCGGCGGCGTAACTGACAGACCGATCGGGTTGCGGACGAGGTCGACCGCCGTGCCGTCGTCGCGGTCGATCGAGACGGTCGGATTCAATCCCAGCTCGCGCGCGAGCTGGAACGCCCCGCCGATGTCGTTGACTACGCCGGCGGGAACGCTTGCCTGTGCGAGCTCCCGCGCCCACGCGTCGGCATCACGCGTCTCCAGACGCTCCACAAGCATCTCCCGCAGCGCGATCCGGTTCTGCACCCGGACCGCGTTGGTCTCGAACCGGGGGTCGCGCGCCAGCTCGGGCACGCCGAGGACCTCGCACAGAGCGGCGAACTGCCGATCGTTGCCAACCGCCAGGACGAGCTCCCGATCGGCGCAAGGCAGTGGCTCGTACGGGGCGATGCTTGGATGCTGGTTGCCCATCCGGACGGGGACCACGCCCGCCACTGTGTAGGCGGAGGCCTGGTTGACCAACCCGGCCAGGAGCGAGGAGAGGAGCTCGACCTCGATCCGCTGGCCCTCGCCGCTGTCCCGTCGGTGCTCGAGCGCGGCCAGGATCCCCACCGTCGCGAACAGGCCGGCGAGCACGTCGACCATCGCCACGCCGACCTTCTGCGGCTCGCCATCGGGCGCGCCGGTGACGCTCATCAATCCGCCGAGTGCCTGGATCAGGAGGTCATAGCCAGGTAGCGCGGCGCCCTTGCCACGGCCGAAGCCGGTGATCGAGCAGTAGATGATTCCCGGATTGGTTTCCCGCACCGCTTCGTAGTGCAAGCCAAAGCGCTCGGTGACACCCGGACGGAAATTCTCGACCAGGACGTCGCTTTGACGTGCCAGTTCCTGGGCCCGCGCGAGGTCGACGGGGTCGGTGAAGTCCAGCACGACGCTGTCCTTGTTGCGGTTCACGGACTGGAAGTAGGTCGCGTCGCCCGCGTCGTCGTAGGGCGGGCCCCACTGGCGCGTCTCATCGCCGCCCGGCGGCTCGATCTTCGTCACCACCGCGCCCAGGTCGGCCAGCATCATCGTCGCGAACGGACCGGCCAGCACGCGGGAGAAGTCCAGCACCTTGAGGTTGGCGAGAGCCGCCGGCATTCCCCCACTCTTTCACGCCGCGGTCCCCCAGCGCCCCCGGGTGGCTCGAGAAACCGGAATATGTGGCCGGTTTCTCGAGCCGCCTTCACTAGTGGTCGCAGTTACCGCCCTGCTGCGACTGGCTCGACTGCTGCGGTGCCTGCGAGCTCGGCTGACCCTGCGGATTGCTTGCGCTCGTCGGGTTGTTGCATGCGACGGCCGGAGCGGCTGCGGCGAGCGCGAGCACGGCCGTGGCCGACACCGTTTTGACTGCCTGGCGAATCATCTGTCCTCCTTGGGTTGATGACAGAGCACCCCGGGGCCACGCGGCAGCGCACACGGCACGTACCGCCCTGCCCGACGTGCTCCAACCCTTAGCAAGCCGTTGTCATCCGCCCCGGCGGCCGGCCCAAAGCGCAACGCCTGGCCGGCGAAACGCCTCGATTCACCACACTTTTGATTTAGGACCTGACGCGAGTTGCGGGCTACGCCGCGAGCTCGCCCTCGCCCTCCACGATCGCTCCGACGAGTTCGCCCAGGACCGCCTCGGCGCGCGCATTGTCGATCTGGCAGGTGCCGGCCGCTGCGTGGCCCCCGCCACCGTGGCCGAGCATCAGCGAGCCGATGTCGACCCGCGAGGAGCAATCGAGGATCGAGCGGCCGACCGCGAACACGGTGTTCTGCTGCCTCAGGCCCCAGAGAACGTGGATCGAGACCCTGCAGTGCGGATACAGCGCGTAAACCAGGAACCGGTTCGTCGGGTGGATGATGTCCTCGTTGCGGAGGTCGAGCACCACAACATGGCCCCGCGCGGTCGAGCAGCGCGTGATCTGCTGCACCGCCGCGTCGGCGTGCTCGCGATACAGCGCAACGCGCTCGTCGACGTCAGGCGAAGCCAGGATCGCCTCGATCGACATGTTCAGGCAGCTGTCGATCAGCTGCATCATCAGCTGGTAGTTGGAGATCCGGAAGTCGCGGAACCGACCGAGGCCCGTCCGGGGATCCATCAGGAAGCTCAGCAGGATCCAGCCCTGCGGGTCGAGGATGTCCTGAATCGAGAGCTGCGCCGCATCGGCGCGATCGACCGCCTCCATCATCTCGAGGCTGACGCGCGGAAAACGCTCGGCGCCCCCAAGGTATTCGTACACCACGCGGGCCGCAGAGTCCGCCTCGGCAGCCATGACGCGGTTGTCCCGGTCCCCGACGACGCGGAGTCGTTCGGATGCGTGGTGGTCGAACGACAGCGCCACCTCGGGGCGGTACGGGAGGTTCGTCGTGATGTCGTCGGCGGTCAGCTCGACCTTTCCGTCCTGCACGTCCTTGGGATGGACAAACAGGATGTCGTGCAGGAGGCCCAGCTCCTTCAGGAGGGCGGCGCAGACGAGACCGTCGAAGTCGCTGCGGGTGACCAGCCGGTAGGTGCGTTTTGGATCGATAGCGGAAGTCGGCATGAGTCGTTCGTCGTCGCCGCCAGGCCCGAGCTTGACAGCGGGACGGCTGCGCGGACGACTGGCCGGGGCTAAGTGCCGGAGTGGGCAGCGGCGAGCTGGGCGTGGCGATCGCGCTCGGCGCAGGCCAGGCGGTCGACGCGCTCGTTCAGCTCAACGCCCGAGTGCCCGGCGACCTTCACCCACTCGATCTCGTGGCGCGCCACCTCTTCGAGCAGCTCGAGCCACAGCTCCCGGTTCTTGACCGGCTGCTTATTGCGCGTCGCCCAGCCGTTGCGCTGCCAGCGAACCAGCCATCCGTTCGTGAAGGCGTTCTTCACGTAGGAGGAGTCGATGTGGACCCGCACGAGGCACGGCCGGGTCAGGGCTCTCAGCCCCCGGACGACGCCGGTCAGTTCCATCCGGTTATTGGTGGTGAGCGCTTCGCCGCCGGACAGCACACGTTCGTGCGGGCCCGCGCGCAGCAGCGCCGCCCAGCCGCCCGGACCGGGATTGCCCGAGCACGCGCCGTCGGTCCACAGCTCGATCTCGCTCACCGCGCGCAGGCTATCGGCGCCGGAAGCGTCCTCCGACGGGCTGCGGCCTCAGTACGCGTCGTTAGTGGTGCTCAGAGCGCCCGATTTGATGATCACGGCCCAGATCACCGCCGAGACGATGCTGGCCAAGACGATCCACACCCAATGCTTCGACTTCGACCGAGCGCCGAGGCCGACACCCAGCAGAAAGCCGAGCGGCGGCATCGCCGCGGCCAGGATGTAGGCGAGGACGACGACTCGCTCGGTGGTGATCCGCGCGCGCGGATCGGAGCCGTTCCTTGAGGCGGAGTCTGTTGGCAAGGCGTCGCGGTCTGCGCCACCGGTCGGTCGGGTGCGCTCGGAGGGACCTCGCGGCCGATCGTAGCGGGGTCCTCCCCGTCGTCAGCTCGGCACCGCGTCGGAGAGATCGGCATCCCACCATTCCCGGTGAGCCAGCGAGTGATCGGCACCGAACCCGAGTGACTGCGCCGCCTCCGCCCAACGCCGCTGCACCAGCTCGCAGAGTGGCGCGTCGATATCAGAGCTTTCGGCCAGTCCGGCGGCGATCGTCACGTCCTTCGCGAGTAGGCCAAGCGCGAAGCCCGTGGCGTAGCGGCCGGTGATGACCTGGTCGCGGAACACGACGTCGCTGACGAAGCTTCGTCCGGTCGACTCGTTGACGATCTCGACCATGATCGAGGGCGTGAGGCCGAAGCCCCGGCCGAGCACGAGCGCCTCGGCCAGCGCCGCGTAGCCGGCGGCGGCGCAGAAGTTGTTGAGCGCCTTCATCGCGTGGCCCGATGCGAGCGGTCCGGTCCGGAAGACCCGCCGGCCCAGCACCTCCAGGATCGGCAAAACGCGATCGAGCGCCGCTTCGTCGTCGGCTCCCGCCATGATCGCCAGGCTCCTGTCGGCGGCACGGGCGACCCCGCCCGACACCGGCGCGTCGACCAGGGCGACCGATCGCTGGTCGAGCTGCCGGCCGAGCTCGCGAGTGTCCTGCGGGCTCGAGGAGCTCATGTCGATGACGACCGCTCGACTCCAGAGCACGTCGGCGATGCCGTCGGCGATAACCGCGTCCTGCACGGCACGGCCGTCGGGCAACATGGTTATCACCACCCCGGCGTCCGCGAACGCGCTCGCTTCCGTGGCCGCCTCGGCGCCGAGCTGCTCGGCAAACCGCCGTTCAACGTCGGAATCGGCGTCCCGGACGATTAGCTGATAGCCGGCTCGCACCAGGTTCGTGGCCATGGGCCAGCCCATGCGCCCGAGGCCGACGAATCCGACCGCCTCACGGGCTGGTTCGCGTCCGTTCGCGTCCATCGATCTCCTTCCTCTACGTTCCGGTTGACTGCGCAGCTGGGATCATCCCCGACGCACGGCACCCGAGCACCCCACTGCTAGCTCGTAGCGACCGCGGCCCCGGCGGCGACGCCGGCCGTGTTCGCCTCTGACTCGCGCGCCCGCGACGGCAGCGTGCTGATCAGCGCCAGGAGCACCGGAGTGGTGGCGAGCTCGACGATCAGGCAGTGCTGAAGCGCGGTGACGAAGCCGAGATGGCCGAGGGCCGCGAAAAAGATCGTGCCCATCCCGGCGACTCCGATCGCGCCGCCGAGCTGTTGGACGGCCGTAAGCACGCCCGACGCCGAACCGACCTCGACCGGGGTCACCGCGGCCAGGATGAAGTCGAACAGGGGCGAGATCGTCATCCCGATCCCGAGACCGACCACGAGCTGGGGTGCGATCAGATCCAGCGAGCCGGTGTGCATACCGTGCGCGCCAACCACCTCGTGCAGCCACCAGACGCCGCCGGCGATCACGAGCGTCGCGGCCTGGAGCACGATTCGGCCGAACCGCGGCACGAGCGCGGCGCCCGCCACGGTCGCGCCGAGAGCTGTCCCCACGGCGAACGGAGCCAGGGTCAAGCCGGCGTGGATCGCGGTGAAGTGCTCGCCGAGCTGGAGGAACAAGGTCAGCACGAGCAGCGTCCCGATCATGCCCGCGAAGAAGACGATGATCGTGGCCAGGCCTGCGGTGTAGGGGCGATGCGAGAAGATGCTCGCCTCGACGAGCGGGTCGTTGCCGACGCGGCGCTGACGCCGGCTCCACGCCACCAGCAGCCCGAACGAGAGCGCGCTTCCGGCCCCCATCAGGTAGGTCCAGGCCGGCCAACCCGCCGGCTGGCCCTGGATCAGCGGATACACGAGCAAGCCCATGCCGAGTGCCGCGAGCGCGGTGCCGACAAGGTCCAGGCGCGGCGGCCGTGCCGCGCGTGATTTGGACTCACCCACCGCCCCGGCCGGCATCAGCCGCGCCGCCCCGAGCGCCGCGATCAGGCCGAGCGGGAGGTTGACGAAGAAGATCAGCCGCCAGCCGCTCCCGAATGCGTTGGCGGCGATCAGCGCGCCACCGAGGATCGGACCGAGCACGGCCGAGAGACCGATGACCGGCCCGAACACCGCGAACGCCTTACCGTGCTCGGACGGCGGGAATACCTCGTGGATGATCCCCAGGCCCTGCGGGATCAGGAGGGCGGCCGCGGCGCCTTGGGCGAGCCGGCACCCGATCAGCATCGCGGAGTCGACCGCGAACGCGCAGGCCAGCGACGAGGCGACGAATCCGAGCGCGCCGATGATGAACAGCCGCCTACGGCCGTAGATGTCGCCCAGGCGGCCGCCGGCGATCAGACCGGCGGCGAACGCGAGCGCGTAGCCACCGATGATCCACTCGAGCGCGGCCGCGCCGGCGTGCAGATCGGCGTGGATCGTCGGCGCCGCGACGTTGACGATCGTTCCATCGAGCAGGTCCATGCACTCGGCCGCGAGCACGAGCGCGAGGATCTTCCACCTCAGCGGGTGGCCTACGCGGGTGGCTGAAGACATCTCCAAATCCTCTTTTCGTACGCTGTTCGTGATTTCGAACTATATTCGCGAACACTGTTCGCAAACGGTGTTCTACACTATCGACATGCCGCCGTCAAGCCGTGAGCCGAGGAAGGTCGCGAGGTCATCGACGCAGGCCGCCGGCGCGGCCAGCGCGGCGCTGCCGCCACCGCCCCGCCGCGTCTCCAGCCGGCCGAAGGCGACTCCCCGGCGCACCGGCCTGTCGGTGGAGGCGATCGTGGACGCGGCGATTGCGGTACTGGACGAGTCCGGAGTCGCAGGCCTGTCGATGCGCCGCGTGGCCGACCGGCTCGGAACCGGCGCGGCTTCCCTGTATGGGTACGTCTCAGGTCGGGACGAACTGCTGGAGCTCGTGTTCGACGAGCTGATTGGCCGGGTGCGGCTGCCTGAGCCCGACCCGGAGCGCTGGCGCGAACAGATCCACGAGTCGCTCGGAGATCTGCTCGAGATCCTCGCCTCGCACCGAGACGCCGCGCTGGCGGGGCTCGGCCGTATTCCCACCTCACCCAAGGCGCTGGCCGGGGCGGAAGCGCTGACCGCCGTCCTCAGGGCCGGCGGCCTGTCAGACCAGGCGGTCGCACTGGGCCTCGATCAGCTCCTGCTCTACGTCTGCGCGTGCGCGTTCGAGCGGGGCCTGTTCGCGCACAGCGGGATGACTCAGGTGGAGGTCGATGAGTACTTCGCGGATATCGACCGCTTCTACGCTGCCCTGCCGGCCGAGCGCTTTCCGGTCCTCGCCTCGATCGGCGAGGAGATGGCGACATACGACGCGCAGGCGCGCTTTACGTTCGGCCTCGACGTCCTGCTCGCGGGGCTCGAGGCAGTCGACCGCCGTTCCCGCCGAGCGCGTTAGGCGGTGCGCTTGCCCAGGTCCTCGCCCCACCGCGGGCGAAACTGGATGCTGATCCGCGCGCCCAGACAGTTGGCCACCTTCGGGATGCCGTGCAGCCAGGTCCGCTGGCAGCTTCCGCCCATCACGAGCAGGTCCCCGTGGCCGACCTGGAGCTTGAGTCCCGAGCCGCCCGACTTCGGCCGCAGCCCGAACGGTCGCGCGGCACCGAGCGAGACGATCGCCACCATCGTGTCGCGCGAGCTCTCACGCGCGATGCGGTCCCCGTGGTACGCGACGCTGTCGTTGCCGTCGCGGTACAGGCAGAGCCCAACGCTTACGAACGGCTCGCCGAGCTCCTTGGCGTAGTGGAGACTCAGCGCGGAGCGGGCCTCGTCGAGCACCGGATGCGGCAGCGCTTCGCCCTCCGCGTAGCCCGCCAGGAGTCGCGGGACTCGCACGGTCCTGTCATAGATGTGCGTTCGCTCTTCGCGCCATGGCACGGTGCTGGCCAGCACGTCGAACAGCTCGTCCGCCGCGGTGACGAAGCCCGGCCGCAGGTCAACCCATGCGCCATCGGACAGCGGCCGGCGCTCGACGGCCGCCCCGAGCTCGGCAACGCCGAGTTCGCCCGTGGATCCGAACAGCGAAGGTTGGACGACAAGCGACACACAGTTGAGTCTAGCCCGGCCACGAACACACGTTCGAGGCCTTAGGAGGTGTCAGGGGTGGCGCTCGACGTCTGGGGGCATCGTGACCCAGGCGTGCTGGCGGTCCTCCCAGACTGAAAAGCTCGGCGGCGGGAACGTGGGATCAGCGAATGCGCCGACGGGAACGGCGACAGTTTCTGGTGCCGCAGCGATCACGTAGTAGACGGTCGCACCGCACTCGGGACAGAAACTGAACGTTGCCCGTCCCCCATCGTCTGAGATCCGGGTGTACTCATGCGAGGACCCCATGATCTCGACCCGGTCACGCGGAAACCGAGCCTGGACACCGAACGCGCTTCCCGTCCTGCGCTGGCACGCGAGACAGTGACAAACCGAGATGCGCAAAGGCTCATCTTCGACGATGAGCTTCAGTTGGCCGCAACTGCAGGCAGCCTCACGCGCGGCCATAAAAAGAGCCTACCGGGCGCGTTGCTAGCGGTGAATGAACGTCGCCAGCACGTGCGGCGCGATGTAAACCTCCCATGCTGCGGTGAGGATGAGCGTCGGTACCGCCAGGGAGACGGTGACGATCGTCGCAGCCAGCAGTTGCTCCCATCCTCCGCGGCGGCTGGCGGCGATCCATGCGGCGAGCGGGAGAAACAAGGCGAGCAGTTCCGGCAGCGCATGCGGCAGCAGGCCAACGAGTAGAAGCGCCGGTGATACATGCAAAGCGGAGGCGTCCTGACCGGTGGCCAGCCCGAGCCGGTACGCCTGCAAGCTCAGGGAGAACCCGGTCGCACAGACCACGAACGCCATCGCGATCGGTTGGCCCCGCTCATGGATCGCGCGCCTCCATCCGGTCTGGTGCTCGGCCTGTAAGGGCAGCGAGCTACCGGCGATGAAGCCGGCCACGCACGCCATTGCATGCAAGGCCAGCACGAGGAGGTTGTCCCTGAAAATCTCGATGACGTCCCGAGCGTCTCCGACGGCAAACGGAGGCTGTTCAGGCAGGACACCGCGGGCCGAGCTCGGCGCGATTAGCGCGATCGCCAGCACCGCGGCGAGCAGCAGACCAGCGGCCATCAGAGCGCCGAGAAGCCATCTGCCCAGCACCGGCCATGGGCGACTCCGCCACCCGGTCAGCGTCGTCTTGGTGCGCCGTACACCATGAGCCAGTGCGTATGCCGCGGGATCCATCCCAGCAGTGATCGGCGCTCCGGCTCGATCGATTGAGCGTCCCAGCGGCCGAGCGGGTCGGAGAACTGCGCCGTTTGCGGATCCTGCTGGCGATCCCGGCCGGTACGGCGTGGTACGGCCTCGCGAGGCTCACCGGAAGTTGTCGCAGCGCCGCCTGCCTGCGCAACCGGTCGGTTGCGCTTCCGCGGAAACGTTCTTTGCTCTCTTCGATACCCGTCGAACGAATCTCGCCAGTGTAGGGTCGGCGGGAGGTTTGCCCGGCCGCGCGGCGCGTGCTGGCCCGACTGGCTGGGATCGCCTCCCGCCGCCGCCTCGAATCGGGTAGAGGCCAGGCTTGCCCTGGCCCCTCCCACACCACCCGGCATGCGGGTCCGCACCGGGCGGTTCGCTCAGCATTCCCGGAAACGGCGGTAGGGGTCGAGGAACCCTTCAGGCCGAGTGACTTGTGCCAGTAGGCGTTTGGCAGCGCGCGTTGGAGCGGCCAGGAACCAGCGATGCGCCAGTAGCCCTTCTGCGATGCCGCCCATGAGCGGGCATCGTGGTCGGGGATACCGAGTGCTCGGAGGTTCCGGTAGCGCGTTGGTGAGCGTTTCCACTCTTTCCAGCGCACCTGCCTGAGCCTGCGGCGCAGCCACTTCTCGAGCTTCTCGAACGGCAGGATGGTGTCGGCAAACGCGAAGTAGCCGGTCCATCCGACCGTGAAGCGGTTGATCTCCTTGATCCGCCGCTCCATCGACACGCCCCAGTTGCGCGTGGTCAGCTGACGGATACGCTCCTGGGCCCGTTTGAGAGCCTTCGGGGCGACCGTGACCCGACCTTGCCGGCCTTGTCGCGGAAGAACTGGAACCCCAGCAGGGGCCGATCGACCGCAGGCGCGACGGCCGACTTCTGTCGGTTGACGCGCAGCTTCAAGCGCTGCTCGACGTATTGCGTGATGCTTGCCATGACCCGCTGGCCCGCGCGCTCGCTTCTGACGTAGATACGTCCGTCGTCGGCATAACGCACGAAGTTATGCCCGCGCCGTTCGAGCTCCCAGTCGAGGTCGTCGAGCATGACGTTCGATAGCAGCGGCGAGAGCGGAGACCCTTGCGGGGTTCCCTCCTCGCTCACGTGCACCAACCCGTCATGCCATGACGCCCGCTTCCAGGTAGCACCGGACCAGCCGGAGCACCTGCTTGTCATGGACCCGTCGAGCGACCCTGGCCATCAGAGCGTCGTGCTGAACGCGATCGAAAAACGAATCGAGATCAAAATCAACGCACCACGCCGCATCATCAGCGATGAACTGGCGTGCCCGCTCAACCGCATCATGCGCCGAGCGCCCCGGCCTGAAGCCGAAGCTATGGGGATGGAACAGCGGATCGAAGACAGGCGTGAGCACCTGCGCGATGGCCTGGCAGATCAACCGATCCACCGCAGCCGGCACCCCCAGCATCCGCAGACCACCCGAGGGCTTGGGGATCATCACCCTCCGGACAGGCTGCGGCCGGTAAGTGCCCGCGTCAAGCTGCGAGCGGACCTCCTGCCAGTGGTCTTTCAACCACGGCCGCAGCTCCTTCGTGTCGCGGTAGGGACGGGCCTTCGCTTGTGAGGGCTCGGCCCGCCCCCCGCGCAGATCCCCGCATGCGCGTTTACCGCACGGGGCTCCTGGCTTGGATACGAGCGTCGAATCGCGCGTCAGGCCAGGGATGGGTGATCTTGGCCGGTGGGAGCCATCGTTGCGCCAGGCGGTGCATCCGCTCCCAGTTCAGGCGACTGCGCTGGCTGCGGCGCCGAAGCGCCTGATACCAGTACCTGGTCGCTTGATCGCGGAACGCGTTGACCGCATGGATGTTGCCGGGCACGGCGTAGTAGTTGAGGTGTCCTCGAACCACTTGGCCAAGCCACAGCCCCTGCTCGGGGATCGGCAGGTGCATGCGTCGCTGCACTTCCGCTTTTAGCTTGTGCAGCTTTGCTCGCAACCGCTTCGCGTCGGTGATGCGCTTGAGCATGAAACGCCCCTGCCTGGTCTTCTCACAGATATGCGTGAAGCCCAGGAACTGGAAGGTCTCAGGCTTCCCGAGGCCACGCGCCGCTCGTCGCTCGGCGGCGAACCTGCCGAACTCGATCAGCCGCGTCTTTTCAGATGCCAGCTCCAGGCTGAACCTCGCGAGCCTGCCGCGAAGCTCCTCCAGGAACCGGCGCGCATCTACCTCGTGCTGAAAGCCGACGATGTAGTCGTCGGCGAAGCGCACGATGATCATCTCGCCGTGCGCGTGTCGCCGCCGCCACTGATCGGCCCACAGGTCGAACACGTGATGGAGGTAGACGTTGGCGAGCAGCGGTGAGACCGATGCTCCCTGCGCCGTGCCCTCCGGCGTCTCCGACCACTCCCCGTCTTCGATGACTCCTGCCTTCAGCCACTTACGGATCAGGCGCAAGACGCGCCTGTCCGCGATCCGGTGCTCGAGGAACTTCAGCATCCACTCGTGGTCGATGGCGTCATAGAACCCCCGAATGTCAGCGTCGAGCACCCAGTTCACCTTCTTCCGCCGAATCCCGATCGCGAGCGCGTCCAACGCGTGATGCGGTGAGCGCCCGGGCCGAAACCCGTAAGAGAACCCCAGGAAGTCCTCCTCGTAGATGCCGTTGAGCACCTCGACGACGGCACGCTGAAGGACCTTGTCCTCCAAGGCGGCAACGCCTAGTGGCCGCTGCCGTCCGTCCGCCTTCGGGATGTACACCCTCCGAGAAGGCCTTGCCCGGTACGCGCCCCTGTGGACCCGCGCGTGCAGATCCCGAAGGTTGGCTTCGAGATCCTCCCCGTAGTCCTGCCACGTCACCCCGTCCACCCCAGTCGCGGCCTTCGGGTTCAACGCCCAGAAGGCCGCTCGCAGGCGGTCGACGTCGACGTGATGCAAGAGCGCGGTGAACCGCGCATCCTTGTCCTGCTTTGCCACTCGGCGCACGCGCTCCAGCGCACTCGGCACGCTCACTCCGGTTCTGTGCCCGGGGCGTGGTTTGCTGTCCGCGTTCTCCTTGCCCAGGCCTCTTTCCTCCCCCGCCTCCGCCGCCGGCACGCCGACATTGTTCGACGGGTTCGCAGGTACTACAGGCCTGTCCGACTGCCCACGCTCGTGCATCTCGGGATTACGGCCTTAGCCTTCCCCGAGCGGCCCGCCCCGCCATCATCGCGACGGGCGACCGTGGGCTCTCCCGGGTCTCGCACATGGAGATTCGGTGCGTGCTCAGGTTCTCAGACAGCGCGGGGTCCGCTGGCCGCTCGCGATAACGCTGCCAGCGATATGGCCTTCCGCCTATAAGCACGACGTCGGCACCCCGGATTACTGATTTCGCTGCTCCATAGCCCGGCCCACACCTACCCCGTGTCCAACGCTTCGCTGCGCCCTCGCGGGTCGCCAACGCATGGTCGGGGCCATCGTGAGTCGCTACTTCTTCGATGTACGGCTCTTTCATCCGCATCTCCATGCCGGTTTCTCCCGGCGCTTTCGCTCATCCCGTCGATACCTGGGGCACCGGCGTTCTGCTCGACGCGTCTGAGCGCCTCAGCGAGATTCTCACGGGCCAGGAACTGCTCCCACAAGCTCGCCTCGGCGGGGTGAGGTGCGGTATCGCCGCGCGCCGGGGATGGACTGCGCTCTGAGCGGTGGTCTTCGGGCTTCACCCTCTGGCCCTCCCGCGCAGGCCCCACTTGGGGTTGGCTGCGGTCAACGTCCATCCCACGAGCACGAGCGTCCTGCATCTCGGCTTCGCGTTCGGTCCTTCCCAGCGGCAATCGATCCCGCTGGTAATACGACCTCTGCTGACTTCTCCACGGCGAGCGACACCCTCACGAGCATCGCCGTCCCTTCCCACCCGGCGAGCACGCCAAGCGTGACCGGGCATCCCGGAACACCCGCGGAGATCTCCACGAGTAAGACCAACAACCTTCATCGCACACCCACCGCGTTTACGGAACGGCCCCTTGATGACATCGGGCTTCGCCTCGTGGTGCAGACTCGCCCGGACCGCCCCGCCTTATACGCGCAGCCCACCGACACCACCAAGGCCCCGATGCGCCATGTGTTCCTAGGGTCGCGACTTCGCACTCCGGCTTCCTCCCCACCCAGCCTCACGACTGAGCAGTTGCCATCGGCTTGTGGTTGGTGCCATCAACCTCCACAGGGGACTCGCACCCCCGAGCTGCTGGTCATGTCGCGCGCACACCGTGCATGCGGTTCTCCCGCACACGGCTCTCCGACATCGTTCACCGGCTGGCAAACGCAGTTGTGGGTTTCACCGTCCCGGTTAGGCGGTGGACGCCGAGCTGGTTGCGCCACTCGCGGTTGAAGCGGGTGACCCAGTTGCGGCCCGTGAGTCCGTGCTTGCGGCTGGCGAGGATCGCGAGGCGTTCGTGGGCGTAGCTGTCGATTTGGAGGAACTTCTGCCCGGAGTTTCCGTAGCGGAAGTAGTTACCCCAGCCGCGCAGCACGCGGTTGAGGTCCTCGACGGCCCATTCCAGCGGCTGCCCCGCGTAGCGGCGGCCCGTCCGGTCGCGGATCTTGCCCTTGATCTGGGTCATCGCCCGCTTGGACGGCCACTTCTGCAGATACCAGTAGCCCGTCCTCCACGACTTCCGCATACGATGGTGAAAGCCGAGGAAGTCGAACCCCTCGGCGCCTTGGGCGAGGTGCACGATCCTGGTCTTCTCGGGATGCAGTCGCAGCCCGATTGGGTCCAGCACCGCCGCGACCAGCTCGCGGGCCTCTTCGGCCTGTTCGCGGGTCGCGCATAAGGCGACGAGATCATCTGCGTACTTCGCCAGCACTCCCAGCCGCTGCCCGCTCGCCTGCCACGCCTCATCGAGCGAGTGCAAGGCGATGTTGGCGAGCAGCGGTGAGATTGGCGATCCTTGCGGGGTGCCCGCTTCGATCGCGGACACGATCCCGCCCTCGAACACCCCTGCCCGCAGCCAACCCCTGATCAGCTTCAACATCCGTCGATCGCACACCCGCCGCTCGATCTGAACGACCAAGGCGTGTGAGTCGATTTCGTCAAAGCAGCTTCGGATGTCGGCGTCGAGCACCCAGACCTTGCCCCGGTTGACCGTCGTCCTGACCGTCTCCAAGGCGTGGTGGGCCGACAGCCCGGGCCTAAACCCGTAGCTGGAGGGGAGGAAGTCGGCTTCGAAGATCGGCTCGAGCACGGCCTTCGCTGCCGCCATCACCACTCTGTCGGCCACGCAGGGTATGCCGAGTGGCCGCACCTGACCTGGCCTGCCCGGCTTCGGGATGTACACCCGCCGCAGCGGCCGCGGCCGGTAGGTTCCGGCGCGCAGCTGCTTGGCGAGCTCATCGAGGAACTCACCCACCCCCGAGGCGACGACGTCGCCGATGGCGATGCCATCGACGCCCGGTGCGCCCCGGTTGGCACGGACCTCGCCCCAAGCCTTCCAGAGCACGTCGCTGCGGGCGACCTTGTCATAGACGGCGTGGAAGCGGCGATCCCTGTCCTGCTTAGCACAGCGGTACAGCACGTGTTGGAGAGCACGAACCCGGTCCACACCCAAGGTGTGGCTGACAGACCTAGCCGATACGGCACTCATCAGAGTCCTTCTGCTCCTTCCCGTGCATCGATGAAGTGCGGGCCCTTCCCCATGTAGCCGGCTTTCCCGACCTCCGAGTACTACGACCCGCTCCGACTGCCGCTCGACCGCCCACACCACTTCCCGGGTTCGCCGGTTATAGGAGGGGCATCGCTTCCCGCCGATCCCGCAGGGTGGCGGGGCCGAGACGGCTCTCCCGAGTTCCCAGGACGACCATCCGCACGTTCAACGCCCAATACGCCGGAGGGTTCCTCAGCGCCCGCTCCTGGACCAAGAGCGCTTTCCATGGCCTTCGCCGCTACACAACCGGCTCGGCACCCTCTTTCTCCGTCCAAAGACGGCTGTGGCTAACGACGCTTACTCAGGCTTCACTCGCGTTGCAGACCGCACGGTCGATCCCGCCCCGCTTCGCACCCGGCCTCTCGACCACGCACGGGGGCTTCACTACCGGGGACCCAGGCGTCTCCCCGGACCGGACTCACACCGGCAGGCCGTCCTGAACTTGTGGGACTCCTCGTCGTTTGGGGGTGAATCAGGGGCTCGATCGGCGTCTGGCGGTGCCGTGAGCGCGGTGCCGGCCCTGCCGGCACTCGTTGAGAGATAGCGGGGCCGAAGCCCGGGTCAAGCGGCCGAGTCCCCTGCAACGGGGGTTGAGGGAGACCGTTGGCTGACCGGTGGTCGCCGCTTGACGCGCGGCGCGTGGCTCCGCTACCCCTTTCCGCGGCGGTCGGGCGCCGGGGTCTTGCAAGTTGCGCACGTGCCGGGCGACCCGCCGCCGCCCTTCTGCGGCAGTCTGCTGGCTGTCTGAAGGCAAGCGACAATCGAGGAGGGCGACGTGCGGGTCAGCACCGCATTCAATCGGATGCTCGGGCTACCGGGCGCGTGGGTCAGGGACGTGGAGTTCGGCGCACAGGCGATGATCGTGACGGTCGCGCTGCGCCGCAAGCGGCCTGAGTGCTCGGGCTGCGGGGCGCGTGGCCTGAAGGTCAAGGATCACCGGACCAAGCGCTGGCGCCATCTCGACGTGGGCGGCCTGCGGTGCGTGATCGAGTGCCGGCTCAGACGGCTGTACTGCCCGGGCTGCGGCGATCTGCCCGAGCACGTGGAGTGGGCCCGCGGCGGCGCGCGCCACAGCCGCGACTTCGACGATCTGACCGCGTGGCTGGCGCAGCAGATGAACCAGACACAGGTCACGCGGCTGATGCGGATCGGCTGGGAGACGGTCGGCAACATCCTTGAGCGGGTCGTCGCCGAGAAGCTCCCCGCTGGCCGGCTGGACGGGCTCGAGCTGATCGGCGCCGACGAGGTGAGCTACGGCGCCGATCACAAGTTCCTCACATGCGTCGCCAACCACGACACGGGCGGGATCGTGTGGGCGGCGCCAGGCCGCAATGCCGCCAGCTTGCAGGCGTTCTTCGACGGGCTCACCGATGAACAGAAGGCCTCGATCCGGGCGGTCTCGATCGACATGAGCGCCGGGTACGAGAAGGCGATCACCAAGGCGGTCCCCGACGCCCAAGTGTGCTTTGACCCCTTTCACGTGGTCCAGTTGGGCTCCAAGGCCGCCGACCAGGTCCGCCGCGACGAATACAACCAGCACGGCCGCTCGGGCAGCGACACCGGTAAGTGGATCAAAGGCACCCGCTACAGCCTGCTCAAGGACACCGCCAACCAGACCCCCAAGCAGCTGCTCAAGCTCGCCGAGGTGGTGACCACCAACAAGCGAATGTACCGCGCGTTCCTGCTCTACGGCGAGCTGCGCTACATCTACAAGATCCCGAAACACGAAGCAGCCGAGCGGCTCGACGCGTGGCTGGCGTGGGCATCGCGCTCGCGGCTCAAACCGTTCGTCAAGCTCGCCCGCACGATCCGCAAACACAAGGCCGGCGTGCTCGGCGCGGTCGAGCTCGGGATCAGCAACGGACGCCTCGAAGCCTTAAACAGCAAGGTGAGGCTGCTCTCACACCGCGCATACGGCTTCCACTCCGCCACCGCGCTGATCGCGATGATTTACCTCTGCTGCGCAGGCATCCAAATCCCGCTCCCTCACCGGTGAGTCACCCCCAAACCGAGAGGAGAGCCGAACTTGTCGCTCTGCTACATCATGTCGACCATCCCTTCTTCATAAGCGCCAGAGCAGTCTCGGCGCACTGTGAGGAGCCCACAAACGGCCGTCGTGTCCCGCGCCCGTCACGCGCGAATTTCTGAGCCTGGCCGAGAAACGTGACGTATATGACGACTTTCTCGGCCAGGCCCCACCTCGGGAGTCTGCCTCCCTGTGACGAGGTCACAACAAACCGCGCGCTGGGGTTTCTGCGACAGCGTTCCGGGCGGCTGCGCCGCTACCTCTGAGGGATGAGAGTGAGCCACCGGGAAGCGCCGCTGATCGAACACGAGCCTCACCGACCGGGTTGATTCATGGCCTGCCGAGCGTCCCAGGTCTCCTTGTCCATTCGCCAGCACCACTCCACCTCGGTATCGGCGGGCGCGACGGGCTCGCGACGCCACTCACCCAGCCACTCAAACCCGAGTCCGCGGGGAACGCCGGCACTGGCTTGGTTGGCCTTGTCGTGGTGAATCTCCACCCGCGTGATTCCCGGCAGCGCAAGCCCGGCGTCGGTCAGAGCCTGCGCCACGCGCGTTGCCACGCCACGTCGGAGAAAGGCGGCTTGGGTCCAGTATCCGATCTCGAGCCCGTCTGCGCCAATCCGGCGGTGCAGACCACAACCACCGGCGATCCGCCCGTCGAGGAACACCCCGAGGACTACGTCGCCTCCCTGAACCCAGTCGCGCTCCCACTCGTCGATCATCGCTTTGCGGCGGTCGAGCGGGAGGGGCTCCTCGGCTATCCATGCCATCCATGGCCGCAAGTGCTCGGCACTCTCGAGGATCGCCTGGCCAAGCTCCGCCGCGTCCGAGCCGAGCCATCTCCGCAAGGCCAGCCCGTCCGGTCCTGTCAGTCGCTCCGGAAGAACAATGCGGCTTGTCGTCACCGATCCACGATACGAAGTCCCTCAGCCACGACGCGGCGAAGGAATCGAACCTTCCAAGCCTGGGGCTGCCCGGCCCTGCCAGTTTTGAAGTCACGGCTCTAGTTTGCGGTTTAGCCATCTTGCAGGGATTCTCTGCAGATGATTTCTAGTTAGAGCGGGTTAGTTTTGCCGAGTTCGGGACACGGTTCGGGACACACATTCCTCCCGTCTCGGCCGTCTGCGCCCCGCGCGAGCGCCGGTCCACACCGACCGGGACGCTGCTCGCGGCTCGCCGGACGCGATCACCGTCGGTGGTCCTCTTTCGCGGCGGCATCTCCCGAAGGCCCGCAGCAAGCCGCGCTCCTCTTGGCCAACCCCCAAGCGTCCGAGAGGACCGCGAGGTTGGCATCATCGTGGTGATCGAGCCGGGGCGAAGCGAGTCCTCAGTTGCAGCAGCGGTGGTCGGCGCAACGATCTGTTGCCCGGCCAAGGAGGGCCCAGCCAGCGGAACGCGAACCGGTGTCACTTTTGTCGGAAGGAGGGCGTCCGGAGGGTTTGGCGAGTCAGCGCGTTCGTCCTCAACGAACGGGTCGCGCGTTTGCCAGGTACTGAGGGTCAACCGGCCTTGATAGCGGCACGAGCTTGCCATCCCCGTTCACGCGCCTTATCGGGTGGTCAGGAGCTATCGCAGCTTCATCTATCCGAATCAATCCGGTCTTATCCGGCGCTTGCCCCTTTTCCTGAACGCGGTCCGACCACCCGCTGACGTTGTCATACCAGCGTCGCGCTCCAGCGCCGTATGGATCTGGATACCAACCTCCCGAATGCTCGGATGCCTCCGCCTTGTGGACCTTGCTCCTTCGGAACGTAATGGCCATGGCAATCTCCTTCCACCGTGCGTCGCTTCCACGGCGTGAGCGCCCTCGTAAGTGTGGACGGAGGAACCTACTTTTTGACGGCGTTTCTCTCGCCGAGCAAAGGACACCACGCCAGTACACGCGGCGCATCCGGGCTTTCCGCACTTCCGGTGCCTTCAACTACCGAATATCAGTGGCGCGGGGGATCAGGTGGGGGAATCCCACTTCCCGAGCTGGGCGCCACGGTGTCGCAATGATCGGTGCGGGCCTATCCGACAAAGGGGCCAGTAGCCGCCAATGATCTGAGAGCCTGGTCGGGTGGATCTGACCATTCGGCGTGCCGTCGTTGCTGACGCAGACTCAGCGAGCGATCTCTACGTCCACGCCCGTCGGGCGGCCGCGGAGACAGGAAGCGTTCCGCTGCCGGCGCACTCCGATGATGAAGTCGCCGGATGGATCGAGCAGGTGGTCATCCCGAAGCTTGAGTGCTGGTTGGCTCAGACGCCGGGAGGGCAGGTCGTGGGGATCCTCGTGCTTAGAGGCGATTGGATCGATCAGCTGTACGTGGATCCGGATCTCACTGGCCGCGGGATCGGCGTCGGGCTGTTAGAGTTAAACCTCGCGAAGCGAGAGCGACCTCACGGGCTGCGCTTGTGGACGTTTGTCTCGAACGACGGTGCGCAGCGCTTCTACGAACGCCACGGCTTCAAGGAAGTCGAGCGCACCAACGGCAGCCGCAACGAGGAGCGAGCGCCCGACATTCAGTACGTCTGGGAACGGTCGTAGCACGATTTCCAGCCACGACGCGGCGAAGGAATCGAACCTTCCAAGCCGGGGGCTGCCCGGCCCTGCCAGTTTTGAAGACTGGATGGGCCACCAGGCCCGTGCCGCGCCGGCGCTGATCCTAGGGCCCGACGGCGAATAGCGCCGACTACTGTGCGGCGGATCGGGGCGCCGTTTCGAGGCCCAGGCCCTGATCAACCGCGCCCTTGATGCTCGCGTCGAGTGCGTTCAAGCGATACAGGGTCAGCGCCTCGACCGAGCCGAACCGTCCGCCCGGCGCCCCCGCGGCGCCGTGGTGGCACAGCAGGCAATGCAACAGCTCGAGCCTCCGTGAATCATCCAACCCCCCGGCAACCGCCGAGACGATCTGCTCCCCGAGCACGAGGTGGCCCAGCAGGCGGCCCTCGTCGGACAGCCCGATCTCGGCCCCGTAGACGAACTCGCGGGTCCGGCCGAGGTCGTGGACGATCGCCGCGGTCAGCAGCAGGTCCTGGTTCAGGCGCGGGTGGAGCTGGCAGACATCGAGGGCGAGCGTGGCCACCGCCACCGTGTGCTCGAGCAGGCCGCCCAGGTAGGCGTGGTGACCACCGCGGGTGCAGGGTGCGCGGCGCCACGCTGCGCGTAGCTCACGATCTCCGAGCAGGCGCGTCAGCAGCTCGCGATAGCCCCGGTCGAACACCTCGCCGGCCAGATGCTCGAGGAAGCCGTCGAGCTCGTCGAGATCCCGATAGGCCACCGGCAGAAACTGCGTGGGGTCCGCGCCCTCCGAGGAATCGGAGGTACCGGGATCCGCCGGATCCGCCGAAACCCGCGCGATGTTGACCACCTCTAGCACGGGCTGGTCGCGGAAGCGCTCGACGCGCCCAGACACCCGGACCACATCACCGCGCTCGAAGCGACCGGCCAGCGCATCCGCGTCGTTGAACGCGCGGGCTGCGATCGTCCCGCTGCGATCGCGCAACTCCAAAACCAAATAGGGCGACCCGGATCGGGTGAACAGCCGGTCCTTGCGCGAGCACGCGAACACGCCGTCGACCTGCTGCCCAGGGCGCAGGCCGCTGATGGCCACGGCGGTGGATTCACCCGAACTCATGCCGCCATGATCTACGCTGAGTCGGATGCAGCCGCTCCAATGGGAATATCGCCCCGATGGATTGAGGGCACCCGCGCTGATTTGTGCGTTCAAGGGATGGAACGACGCGGCGGACGCGGCCTCCAGCGCGATCACCTTCGTGGCCGGGGCGCTCGGCGCGCGGCGGTTCGCGACCATCGATCCCGAGGAGTTCTACGACTTCCAGAGCACCCGCCCGCACGTCAAGCTGATCGACGGGCACGCGCGCCGGATCGTGTGGCCCGAGGTCGAGCTGTTCGAGGCGCGGGTTCCGCGCGCCCCCCGCGACCTGGTGCTGATGGTGGGCCACGAGCCTTCGTTCCGCTGGCGCACGTTTAGCCAGGTGATCACGGAGCTGGCCGAGGCGCTCGGCACCCAGCTCGTGGTCACGCTCGGTGCGCTGCTCGCCGACGTCCCGCATACGCGGCCGATCTCGGTCACGGGAATGGCCACCGACTCCGACCTGGTGGCCCGCCTGAACCTGAACCGCTCCTCGTACGAGGGTCCGACGGGAATCGTCGGCGTGCTGCACGCGGCCTGCCAGGAGAGCGGCATGCCGTCGGCCAGCCTGTGGGCGGCCGTCCCCCACTACATCGCCGCCGCCCCCAACCCGAAGGCGGCGCTCGCGCTGGTGCGCAAGCTCGAGGGACTCGTGCAGGTGGCCGTAGACGCCTCGGACCTCGAGTCGGCCACCGCCGACTACGACCGCCAGGTCAATCTCGCGGTGCAGAGCGACCCCGACGTGCAGGCGTTCGTGGAGCGCCTCGAGCAGGCCGCCGAGCCCGAGCTCAGCGAGGAGGAGGGTCCGCTGCCCTCCGGCGACACGATCGCGCGCGAGCTCCAGCGCTTCCTCCGCCAGCGCGGCGACGACGACCCGGACACCGCCCGGGGCTAAGGGCTCGCGACCCCTAACCCTCCGCGGCTGGGCAGACCAGCCGGTAGTCGCACACCGAACACGCGGCGAACGACGGGGTCGGCTCGAACCCCTGCGAGAGGATCCCGTCCGCGACCTCCATCGCCACCTCCTGGATCCACTCGAACCGGTCCACACGATCTTCGGGCACGGCCACCTTCTGGTCGTCGAGCACGTAGTAGTAGGCCTGCTGAGACGCATCGAGGCTCCACGCTTCCCGTGCGCCGACCGCGTAGAGGGACAGCTGAACGTCATCCACCAGCTGGGCGGCGCTCTTGGGTCGCCCGGTCTTGTAGTCGATCAGCTCATACTCGCCGCCGGGCAGACGGTCGACCCGGTCGACCCGCCCGCGTAGCAGATGCGGCCCGAGCTTGAACGAGAACGCCCGCTCGAACCACAACGGCTCAGACTCGGACGATTGGAACCGGTCGTGGTAACGCGTCAAAGCCAAAACGGCCTTCCCCCGCAGCTGGCGCTCCTCCTCGGACTCGCCGAAGCCGCCGCGGCGCCAGCTGAAGTCGAGCAGACCGAGCAGCTCCGACAGCGACCCCGAAACCGCTTCCGGAGCCGAGCGCGCGTGGAAGCGCTCGAGCACCTGATGCACGACGATCCCGAATCGCTGGTGGATGGTCGGCTCCTGCGGGATCCGGAACACCCGGGCGAATTTGTACTTCAAGGGGCACGTCCGGTAGGTGTCGATGTCCGAGGCGGACAGGACCACCCCGTCCCCGCGCGTGGGCAGGAACGTCTCGACCGACGGGTCGTCGCGGGCGGTCACGGCCGCGGCTCGCCGGCGCGCGTCGCGTTCGGCGTCCAGCAAGTAGTCGTCCAACGCCGATGAGGTGAAGATCTCGCGCTGCTCAGCCGACACCGCCTGGAGGATCCGCGAGTTGACGTCGCGCACCGCCTCGGCCAGCGACTGACCGTCGGGGCGCTCGATCAGCGCCGCGAGCTTCAACAGCTCCAGATACCGCACCACGGCGTGCGAGACGTCCAAATCCGTATCCAGCCTGAGCTCGGCCAGTCGCCCGCCGGCGCGCATCGTCCCCTCGAGCACCTCGTCGCGCAACAGCCGGTAGGTCGAGTGGAGCGTCTCGGCCGGGCCGAACATCTCCTCCTCGCGGTCCTCCCACGCTCCGCTCACCGCGGTCCGCATCGCCTCAACCGCCGGCGCCGGACCGAGCGCGGAGCCTCGCTCGCCGACGGCCGGATACGTCAGCACGACCCGGCGGCGCGTGCGGGTGACTGCGACGTACATCGTCTGGCGCAGGATTGGGGCCTGGACCTGGTCCGGGTCGCGCTCCGCCAAGGCGGGCTCGGGCACCGGCTCGGCCAGCCCGGCGTGCAGTCCGAGCACGTAGACGTGCTCGGCCTCGAGCGCGGCGGCCCCGTCGAGCGCGACCACCTGGACCGCCTGGGGGCCCAGCAGGTCCGGCTCCTCGTGCTCGCGCAGCCCGAAGTCAGCCACCGCGGCGATGTGGCGCGCGAACTCGCGCGGCGTGGCGTGGGGCGAGCGTCGCGCGTAACCGGCGGCCAGCTCGCCGAACCGCGCCAGCGCGCGCAGCCGCTGCACCACGTCGGGCTGGGCGGCGAACAGCTGCTGGCGGCGCAGGCCCAACCGGTCGATCAGGCGATGGACGTATAGATCGGGCCGTGTGCTGTCGATCCCCGCAATTCCGTCGCGATACAGCTTCAGGAACATGCGGATGCGCTCGCGGGCCTCGGGCGGCACCTGCGGCGACTCCATCGCCGCCTCGAGCGCGGCGACCATGTCGAGCTTGCGACGACGCGCGATCTGGGTGCAGCGCGCGATGTCCACCGAGCGCAACTCGACCGGCGGCCGCGCGAGCGCGCGCACGACGGCCGGCGCATCGGTCGGGTCGGCCAGCAGCCGCAACCAGGCCAGTACGTCGCGGATCTCGGCCCGCCGGAAGAAGGCGGTCTCTCCGACCAGCCGGTGGGCCACGGCCCGCTCCTCGAGCGCCACCGCGACCGCCTGCCCCTCGCGGGAGACGCTCGGCACGAGCACCGAGATCTGGCCGGGGGGGACCCGTTCGGTCGCGACCAACCGCTCGACGTCGGCCGCGACCGCCTGGGCTTGGGCGCGCTCGTTGGCGCAGCGCCAGAAGGCGATCTCCCCCTCGACCGCGGTCGACTCGCACTCCACCGGGACGACCGCGCCGGCCGCCCGGAGCACCCGGCGCGGGACGCGCAGGTTGCAGCCCAGCGTGATGACCTCGGCCGAAGCACCGTCGAGATCGAGCAACGGAGACCCTGCGGCCGGCCGCCCCGGGTCGGCGGCGACGGTCAGCCGCGCGCCGGCCAGCGCGCGCGTCAGCGTCGCGGCGGCGAGGTCCAAGTCGTGCCCGTCGTCCACGAGCACGTGCTCGAATCGGCGCGCGACGACCGAGCGGTCGCGGACCACCCGCAGGGCGTCGCGGATCAGATCCCCCGAGTCGCGGGCCCCGACCTCGGCCAGCATCTCCTCGTGTACGCGGTAGACCTCGGCGAACTCCTGCTCGACGCCGGGGTCATCGGCGGCGGCCGAGCCGTTCGCGTCCGAGTCAGCCTGGAGCCGGGCGGCCCAACGGGCATATTCCTGCGCCCCGATCAGGTGGGTCTTGAGCCGGTCGATCCGACGGATGAACCCGGCCAGCAGCGCGTTTGCGCTGCCGCCGAAGTCGTGGCGCTCGATCGACAGCCGGTTGATCCGGTCGAGCAGCATCGCGAACCGCTCGGCCGGGCCGAGCACCGGCTCGAGCGGGTCGACCCCGGACCCGGGTGGGCCTAGGATTATCGCGGCCAGCTCCACCGGCGAGCAGACGAACAGCTCGTCGTAGCCAGCCTCGAGGTTCTGCTCGAGCCGGGCGCGCGAGGCGTCGGCCCGGGCCTCGGAAGCGGTCAGCAGGAGCATCCGTTCGGGTCGGCAACCCGCCTCGACCAGCCGCAGGAAACGGGCCTCGATCGTCCGCGTCTTCCCCGTCCCGGCCGCCCCCAGAACGACTAGAGGCTCGCGATCACAGGTGACGGCTTCACGCTGAACGGGAAGCAACGGATCTAGGCTGAGCCCCACGTCTGACAGCATAGGTTCACAATGACCTCCACTCGTTCGGCACTCGATGCGGATTGGCTCGGCGTCTGCGAGCGCTCGGTCGCCGGGCTTCAACGCCTGCTGGCGGACGTTCCGACCACGGCGGAGCGGGCGCTCGAGACGGGCACGCGGGGCAGCGGCGGCGACCGCACGCTGGAGATCGACCAGGGTGCCGAACAGGTGGTTTTGGACCAGCTCGACGGGCTGGTCCAGGAGGGGTACCGGTTCATGGCCGTGTCCGAGGAGCGCGGCGAAATCGACTACGGCGACGACTGCGTCCGCGTGGTCATAGACCCGATCGACGGCTCGCTCAACGCCAAACGTGGCGTCCCGAGCTACTCGCTGTCGATCGCCGTGGCCGACGGGGAGACGATGGCCGACGTCGCCTTCGGGTTCGTGTACGACTTCGGACCCTCGGAGCAGTGGTGGGCGTGGCGGGGCCGCGGCGCCTGGCTGAACGGCACCCCGCTCGATCCGACGCTCGGCGAGCGCCGCGGGCGCGACGGTCGGCTTGAGGTGCTCGGCATCGAGTCCGCCGATCCGCGCTGGATCCAGGCCTCGATCGACGCCCTGGTGGACAGCGCCTTCCGCCTGCGCGCGCTTGGGACGATCGCCGCGTCCCTCTGTCAGGTGGCCGCCGCGCGGTTCGACGGGCTGGTTTCCCTCCGGCGCTCGCGAGGCGTCGACGCGGCCGCCGGTCAGTTGATCGTGCGCGAGGCGGGCGGCGTGGTCAGCTTCCCCTGGTGCGAGGGGCCCCTGTCGGCGCCGCTCACCGCCGAGCCGACCTCGCCGGTGATCGCCGCCCGCTCGAGCGAGACGCTCAGCCAACTCGAGAGGATCCCGGCTTGATCGACTGGGTCATCGCGCAGCGAATCGCCACCTTCGTCGGTGGTACCGGCGACGCCCCGACGCCCACCGCCGACCTGGCCGCGCTGGCCACCGAGTCCGAGCGGCGCGTCGTCGCCTACACGGGGCTGCAGCCCGCACGGCCGCTCCCCCCACCCGAGGGCATCAGCCGGCGCGAGTGGGTAGCCAGCAACATCGATTCGATGCGACTGCTGCTCGATCCGGTCCTCAAGCGCGCGACCGACAACCTGGGCACGCTCAAGCCGGCGATGGAGATCGGGATGGGCATTGTGTTGAGCACCGAGGTAGGCGTCGTCCTCGGGTACCTCGCCCAGCGCGTGCTCGGCCAGTACGAGCTGGTGCTGCTGGACGAGGCGGTCGAGGACCGGCCCCCGCGGCTGTTGTTCGTGCTCCCGAACCTCGGCCAGGCGGTCCAGGCCTTCGGCGCCGAGGAGGACCAGTTCATGACCTGGGTGGCGCTGCACGAGGTCACCCACGCCGTCCAGTTCGCCGGTGTTCCGTGGTTGCATGGCCACGTCGCCGGGCTGGTCCGCGAGCTGCTGACGAGCGCCGAGGTCCGCCTCGACGCGCCGCGCAAGCTGAGTGTCCCGAGCCCCGCGGAGGTCAAGCGCGTGCTCGGGCACCTGCGCAACGGCGACCTCATATCGATCGTCACAACCACGCCCGAACGCGAGACGCTCGATCGCGTCCAGGCCGTGATGGCGGTGATCGAGGGTCACGCCGAGCACGTGATGGACGCGGTGGCGCCCGATCTGCTCCCCTCGCTGCCCAAGCTGCGCGCCGCCCTGGATCGCCGGCGCCGCTCGCAGTCAGGCCTCTCGCGTCTGGTGGCGAAGCTGCTCGGACTCGAGCTCAAGCTCCGTCAGTACGAGCAGGGCAAGTTCTTCTGCGACGCAATCGTGCGCGAGCGTGGCCCGGGCGCGCTCCACCATCTCTGGTCCTCGCCCGAGGTGCTGCCTACGCTGGCCGAACTGCGCGACCCCGACGCGTGGCTGGAGCGCACCATGCCGCGGGAGCTTCGCGAGAACCGCTCCTCTTCTCCGGACGCTGCGGCCTAGCAGCCGCCGGCTCCGGAGGCGTTCACGACTTTTTCATAGGAGGGGCGTGTAACGCCCGCTAACCTGTCGTGTACAAACACATGTTCGATCATCCCGAGATCTAAGCGGAGTTAGCTAAAGACCATGTCTACAGGCAGCCCGGGCACGCCGAAGCCCACCACAACTCCCACGCGGAGCACCACCCGACGTAAGTCGGCCACCGCCGGCGCAGGTACGACCCGCAGCAGCGCGCGGACGAGCCGGACCACGGCCGCTACGCGGCCGACGAACGCCCGTGCCACGTCGTCGACCCAGCCCAAGACCCGGACCGCGCAGGCGCAGGTCATCGCCGAGCGGGCGGTCCTCGTGCCGGTCGGCGCGAGCCTGCTGGCCAGCGACAACCTGGTGTCGACCGTCAAGGGCCTGGCGTCCAAGTACAGCACTCGCTCGAACCTCGAGCGCGAACTCAAGCGCTACGAGCGTCGCGGCGCGACCGCGCGCAATCGGTTTGAGCGGCAGGTTCGTCGGGCGCGGACCCGTTTTGAGCGGGAGCTTCGTCAGCGGCGTAGCCTCGTCGAGAAGACCATGCATCAGAATCGACGTCGGCTCGATCGTGAGATAAGCTCAGTGCGCAAGGACTTCGAGAAGCAGTCGGGTGCGGTAGGGGCCCGGGTGGAGCGACTCGTTTCCAACGCGCAGGGCATCATCGGCTCCTAGCCGAACAGCTTCCCCCGCCGGGCGCCCAAGGAGAGCGCGTCGGCGGGACAGGTTCGCCGGCCTCATATCCTCGCCGGCGAATGCAGCACCCTCTCCTCCCTCAACCGCCGGGCCGTCACGCAAGTGGCGGCCCGTCGGTCTTTAAGGACTAGCTGCCCTTCCGTGTCGCGTCTCACACTTCTCCGGTCGGGGCCGAGCGCTGCCTACAATCAGCTGCATGCCTACAAGAGACCAAGTGATCGATTCCCTCCGTGCCGTGATTGACCCTGAGCTCCGACGCGACATCGTCGAGCTCGAGATGGTCCGGTCGGTCGACGTGCACGAGAACGGCGTGGTCGATGTCATGGTCTCGCTGACGACGCCGGGCTGCCCGATCCGCAGCCACTTCCAGACCGGGGTGGCCGAAGCGGTGCGCAAGCTCGGGGGCGTGACCGGGGTCAACATCAGCTTCGACGTCCTGTCCGACAACGAGAAGCAGGCGCTCGGGCGCAAGCTCGGCCGCGGCACGCTGCCGGAGGGCGCGCTGGCGCAGGTCAAGAACGTGATCTGCGTCGGCTCTGGCAAGGGCGGCGTGGGCAAGTCGAGCGTGACGGCCAACCTGGCTGCGGCGCTCGTGGCCGACGGCAAGCAGGTCGGCGTGCTCGACGCGGATGTGTGGGGTTACTCACAGCCGCGCATGCTCGGGCTGGGCAATCAGCGCCCGCACGTCAACGCCGAGCGCAAGATCATCCCGCTCACCGCCGCCGACGGGATCACCGTTATGTCGATCGGCTTCTTCGTCGAAGAGGACGCCGCCGTCGTGTGGCGCGGGCCGATGCTCCACAAGGCGCTCCAGCAGTTCCTGGAGGACGTCGAGTGGGGCGAGCTCGATTACCTGCTGATCGACCTGCCGCCCGGTACCGGCGATGTCTCGATGACCCTGGCCCAGCTGCTCCCCCAGGCGAAGTTCGTGATCGTCACCACGCCGCAGCCGGTGGCCCAGAAGGTGGCTCGCCGCTCGGCCGAGATGGCGACCAAGCTCAAGCTCGAGATCGCCGGCGTGATCGAGAACATGTCCGGCTTCGTGACGCCGAACGGCGAGCGCTACCAGCTGTTCGGCGAGGGCGGTGGTCAGCTGCTGGCCGAGGAGCTCGAGGTGCCCCTGCTCGGCAAGGTGCCGCTGACCATGACGCTGCGCGCACAATCAGACGCCGGCCTTCCCGTCGTCATCTCCGATCCCGACGACCCGGCCGCCCAGGCGCTGGCGCACGCCGCGCGCGGGCTGATCGCGCTCTCGCCGGTCGAGCTGCCGGTCATGCAGATGCCGGCCCCTGCGGCCGCGCCCAAGCCCATGGGCATGTCGCTGCCGATGGCGTAAGTTGGGGCCTCGCTGCGCTCGGCGTCCGTGGGGCCATAAGGGCCCGTCCGGACGCTTTAGCTAGCTCTTCGCGTAGTAGTCGGCGTTCAGCTTCGCGTAGTGCTGCCACTCGTCGGGCAGCTGATCCTCGGCGAAGCAGGCGTCCACCGGGCAGGCCTCGACGCAGGCGTCGCAGTCGATGCATTCCTCGGGGTCGATGTAGAGCATCGGCACGTCGTCGTAGTCCGGCTCATCGGGGGTCGGATGAATGCAGTCGACCGGGCAGACCTCAACGCACGAATTATCCTTCGTGCCGATGCAGGGCTCGGCGATCACGTAGGCCATGTGGTACCGGTTTCCTCTTCAGGTTCGGGGACAGTCGCGGGCGATTCTAAGAGAGATGCCCTCTGAGGGGGTGCCGCGCGAGACCGCCGCGAGAGCTACCACCTCGTCCCGCTCCCATAGGCCTGAGAGAAGAGTGTGGACGGTGCAGCGGGCGCCCTGCCGATAGGTCCACGCGATCACACGGCGGACGCCTTGGGCACCCGACTGCCCGTAGTGAATCAACGGGCCGCGGCGCCTGATATTCGCGTGCCGGCGCCTAGACCGACGCGGTGCGGTCAGCCCACGGCAGCGCCGCCTCGAGCTGGCCGGCGAGGCTGAGCAGTACCTCCTCACGCGCCGGCGGGCCGATCAGCTGGACCGCGGTCGGGAGCCCGTCCTCGCCCTGGTAAAGGGGAAGGGAGATGGCCGGCAGCCCGGTGACATTGACGATCGCGGTGAACGGGGTGAAGTACCCCGACCTGCGGAAATCGGCCATTGGATCGGGGCCATAGCCGTGCATCTCGCCGACCCGCACCGGGCGCTGCGCCAGCGTCGGCGTCAGCATCACGTCGTAATCGACCAGGGCGGTGACGATGAGGCGGGCCGCCGACTCCAGGCGGTGCTGGGCACCCAGATACTTCATCGTGCCCTGGGTACGGGAGTGCTCGTAAAGCGCCCAGGTGAGCGGCTCCACGTCGTCCGGGGCCGGGTCACGTCCCCGGAGTTGGCCGCCGAGCCAGGTCGTGAACGACACCAGCGGGCCGAATGAGCGCATGAACTCGGGCAGCAGGTCGAGTCCGACCCACGGCGCCTCGATCTCCCGAACCTCATGGCCGAGCGACTCGAGCAGCGCCGCCGCGTCATGGACCGCCTGCTCGCACACTGGATCGACGGTGGCGTCGGCGAGCGGCGAGGTGAGCGTCATTCCGACCCGCAGGTGCCCGGGATCCACCTGGGCCAGCGCGCTGTAGCCGGCCGCCGGCGGGGGCGTCGCCCAGGTGGCGTCGCCGGGCTCGGGCCCATTGAGGACGTCGAGCAACGCGGCGGTGTCCTGCACCGTCCGGGTGAGCGCGGCGTCGCAGACCAGAAAGCTCTGCCCGCTGTCGGGTCCGACCGATACCCGCCCCCGGGCCGGCTTGAGGCCGACCAGCCCGCAGCAGGCGGCCGGGATCCGGGTCGACCCGCCGCCGTCGTTGCCGTGCGCCACGGGGACCATACCGCCCGCGACCGCCGCGGCGGAGCCGCCGCTCGATCCGCCGGGGGTGCACTCCAGGTTCCAGGGGTTGCGGGTGGGTCCGAAGCGGCGCGGCTCGGTGGTGGGCAGGATCCCCATTTCCGGCATCGAGGTCTTGCCGACGATCACGAAGCCCGCCTCGCGCAGCCGGCGGACGAGGAACGCGTCGTGGTCGGGGACGAAGTCGCCGAACAGGTCGCTGCCATTCGAGAGCGGCATCCCGGCCACAGGCCGGTTGTCCTTGATCGCGATCGGCACGCCGGCGAACGGGCGGGGGTCGCCCGGGCTGATCGCTTCCGCCGCCGCCAGGGCCGACTCATGGGCGACGTGGGTGAACGCGTTGACGGTCGGCTGCAGCTCGTCGATCCGCCGCAGGGAGGTCTCGACCAGCTCGCGGGACGACAGATCGCCGGCGCGGACCAGCCCGGCGAGCTCGATGGCTGAGCGTAGGAGCAGCTCGGACACGGCGAGCGAAGGCTATCCACGCGGACCCCCGGGCGCATGAGTCATGACCCGGCTCCCGGTGCCGCTCGCGTCATGGCACTAGCTACGCTGTCGAAGCATTACCGCCCGGCGCGGAGTCCAGCCGGGAGCGTTCTGTTGCCCGCCTCCTAGGAGACATCGCCCCATGACCGCCACCGCCGAAGTCCAGTCAGGCCTCGAAGGCGTCGTCGCCTTTGCCACCGAAATCGCCGAGCCCGACCGCGCCGGAGGCGCGCTGCGCTACCGAGGCGTGGACATCGAGGAACTCGTTGGGAACGTGCCGTTCGAGCAGGTGTGGGGCCTGCTCGTGGACGGCCACCTGCTGCCAGGCCTGCCGCCGGCACCGCCCTTCCCGCTGAGCGTGCGCTCGGGCGACCCTCGCGTCGATGTGCAGTCGGCGCTGGCGATGCTCGCGCCGCAGTGGGGGTTTCGGCAGCTGATCGACATCTCAGACGAGGAGGCGCGCGACAACCTCGCCCGGGCTTCGGTGATGGCGCTGTCGTTTGTCGCCCAGTCGGCGCGCGGGATCGGCAAGCCGCCCGTGTCCCAGAACGAGGTCGACACGGCGAGGTCGATCCCCGAGCGGTTCCTGATCCGGTGGCGCGGTGAGGCCGATCCGCGCCACGTGGAGGCGATCGATGCGTATTGGAACTCGGCCGCCGAGCACGGGATGAACGCCTCGACTTTCACCGCACGGGTGGTCGCCTCGACCGGCGCGGACGCGGCGGCGGCGCTGTCGGCGGCGGTCGGCGCGCTGTCGGGCCCGCTTCACGGCGGCGCCCCGTCACGCGTGCTGAAGATGCTCGACGACGTTGCCGAGATGGGCGATGCCGATCGCTACGTCAAGGATCTGCTCGACCGCGGCGAGCGGCTGATGGGATTCGGTCACCGCGTCTACCGCGCCGAGGATCCGCGGGCCCGGGTGCTGCGGCGCACGGCACGCAAGCTGGGCGCTCCACGCGTGGAGGTGGCCGAGGCGCTCGAGGAGGCCGCCCTGGCCGAGCTTCAGGCCCGCCGGCCCGACCGAGTCCTGGCCACCAACGTCGAGTTCTGGTCGGCCGTGGTGCTCGACTTCGCCGAGGTCCCGCCCGAGCTGTTCACGCCGATGTTCACCTGTGCACGCACCGCCGGCTGGTCGGCGCACATCCTCGAGCAGAAGCGCGAGGGCCGGCTGATCCGGCCGACGGCCAAGTACGTGGGGCCGCCCCCGCGTCCGCTCTCGGATCTGCAGGACTGATTCCCGCCTGGCGCGGCCCCCGAGCGTGTAACCCACGGGCAAGATCGCCGTCCTTATGCTGATCCGGCGATTGGATGACCGTTGAACGTCAGCTCGAACCGGAGGCGCTGGGCGATCACATCGATCGGCTCTACCGCGCCGCGTGGAGCCTGTGTGGCTCCCGTGAGGAGGCCGAGGACCTCGTGCAGGAGACCTTCGAGCGGGTGCTCCGCCGCCCCCGGTTCCTGCGCTCCGAGGACGACCTCGGTTACCTGTTGCGCGTGCTGCGCAACACGTTCTTCAGCCAGCGTCGCGCCGCGAGCCGGCGCCCGCAGACCCAGCCGCTTCCCGACGATCCGGAGATGATCGAGGATCGGACGTCGCCGCCGGCAGATGCCCGGCTCGAGTCGGCCGAGCTTTACGCCGCGATCTCACGGCTCCCGGACGACTTCCGCGACGCGCTGGTGGCGATCGACGTCGTCGGCCTGTCTTACCGCCAGGCGGCCCGCGCGCTGAGGGTCCGCGAGGCCACGATCACCACCCGCGTTCACCGCGCTCGTCGGCGCGTCGCGCGGGAACTCGTCAGTGATCCGCCGGGACCCTCCACGCCGCAAGCATCTGCAACTCCGAGGCCTTGATCCCGCTCCCGGACAGGACGCAAGCGTCGCCTGCCCGGCGCCAGGTCACGATCAGCCGTCCGTTCAGGGTCAGGGTCCGCATGGCGGTGCCGTCCAGCCAGGTCTCCGGCGCGGCCGGCTCCTTCAGGGTCGGCGTGCCGATGATCGTGTAGGCGATCCGCTCCTTGCCCCACGCGTAGAAGACGGTCACGGCGCTCCGCCCCGCCAGGCGGTCGATCCGCTCACCCACGGCGCGCCAGTGCAGGCGCGACGACGCCCAGTTCGGGAAGTACACCTCGCCCACACTCTCGTTCAGGCGGGCCGTCGGGTTGGACGCGTCGGGCGCCGGCGCGGGCCGGTCGGCCCCGCGCGTGGCCAGTGCCGCGGCTTCGGATACCGACGGCGCCCCCGGGGTGCCCGAGGGAAGAAGCAGCACGAGCGCCAGGGCGATGACCGCGAGCGCGCCGGCAAACCCTCCGCCGTAGACGATCCTCCGCCGGGTCGCGGTCCGCCGGCTGGGACGCGCGGCCTCGACCCTCGCCCGCAGCGCGGCCGGGGCGCGCTCGGCGCTCCGCGCTTGCGCGAGCGCGGCCAGCAGCCGCCGCTCGCGGTCGTACTCCGCGCTCAGCTCGGGCGAGGCAGCGATCCGCGCCTCGACCTCGGCTCGGCGCGAGGGATCGAGGGTGCCGTCGGCCAGCGCCGAGAGCTCGGCCAGCTCGCGGTCGGTCGGCTTGGAGTTATCGGCGCCGGTCGCCATTTCCCTTGATGCTGAGGGGTGGTGTAGAAACCATCAAGTTAAAGACGCCCAGGACCGTCGCGACCTTCCCGCCGACCAGGACCAATGGCGACGGCGCCTGACGGTGGCCCCTCACGCCCCCCGATACGGCCCGGCCAGGTACTCGGAGAGCATCCGCGTCGCGCTGAAGCGCGGCGCGAGCGTCTTCAGCGATGCGCGGACCCGGCGCAGCCACGCCTCCGGCAGCTCGGCGCCGTGGCGCTTGTAGAAGGCGGGCAGGACCTCGGCGTCGAACACCTCGTGCAGGATGCCCGCGTCGCGCTCGTCCTGGGCATGATGGTCGGCGTCGACCTCGCCGGGCAGCGCCCAACCGTTCTCGCCGTCGTAGCCCTCGGCCCACCACCCGTCAAGCACGCTCAGCTGTAGGCCACCGTTGATGACCGATTTCATCCCGCTTGTGCCGCTCGCCTCAAGCGGCGGTCGCGGCACGTTCAGCCAAACATCGCAACCCCGGACCAGCCAGCTCGCGGTGGCCAGGTCGTAGTCGTCCAGGAACACCACGCGCTGGCCGACGATCCGCGCCTGCTTCATGCCGAACATGCGCTGTAGCACCCGCTTGGCCTCCTCGTCCCGCGGATGGGCCTTGCCGGCCAGCACCACCTGCACCGGGCAATCGCCGCCCAGCAGCGAGAGCGTCCATTCGGGGTCACGGGTCAGCAGATCCAGGCGCTTGTAGGTCGCCACCCGCCGCGCGAACCCAATTGTGAGCACGTCGGCGTCAAACGTCTCGGCGGCAGCGCGCACGTACTCCGAGACATCGCCGCGCAGCAGGCGCTCGGTGGTGCTTCGCTGGCGCACGGCGTCCACCAGGTCGGCCCGCTGGTCGCGGCGGGCCTGCCATAGCTCGGCGTCGGAGATCCGGTCGACGGCCGCCCAGGTCTTGGGGTCGCCGGCACGCGTCATCCATCCCTCACCGAGGTGGCGGTCGAACAGCTCGCGCATCGGCGTCCCGATCCAGGTCGGGACGTGGACGCCGTTGGTCACGTAGCCGATCGGGACATCGTCCTCGTCGAGCTCAGGCCAAAGCGAGTTCCACATCCCTCTGGCCACCTCGCCGTGGCGGCGGCTCACGCCGTTGGCGGCGCGACTCATGCGCAAAGCCGCCTGGGTGACGCCGAACGGCTCGCTCTCGTCCTCGGGGTGGGTGCGCCCGAGCGCGATGACCTCGTCGACGGGCACGCCGAGCTGGCTGGTCAGCCGCCCGATCGCCACCTTGACCTGATCCGGGGTGTACGTGTCGTTGCCCGCCGGCACGGGCGTGTGGGTGGTGAACACGGTTCGCTCGCGGGCCGCGACGATTCCGGCGGCGAGCGACTCGCCGGAATGGAGCTCCTGGGCCGCGAGCTGCACCGGAGCGAGTGCGGCGTGGCCCTCGTTGAGATGGATCACGCCCGGCTCGATCCCCAGCGCGGTCAGCGCCCGCACGCCGCCGGCCCCGAGCAGGATGTACTGAGCCAGGCGTATCTCCTCGTCGGACTCGTACAGCCGCCCGGTGATCCAGCGCTCCAGCGGGCCGTTGCCGGGGAGGTCGGTGTCGAGCAGGAACAGCGGCACGCGGCCGATATCGACCCGCCAGATCTGCGCGGTCACGTCGACGTCGTAGATCGGCACCTCGATGGTGAGGGGCTTTTCATCCGGGCCGGTCACCAGCGCCGCCGGCAGCCGCTGCGGATCGGTTTCGATCCAGTACTCGTGCTGCCAGCCGCCCGCGTCGATCCGCTGGCGGAAGTAGCCGCGGCGGTACATGAGCCCGACCGCGATGAACGGGATCGCGCAGTCCGACGCCTCCTTGAGCAGGTCGCCGGCCAGCGCCCCCAAGCCGCCCGAGTAGATCGGCATCGAGACGTGGATCCCGTACTCGGCGCACAGGAACGCCACCGGGCGGGCCGGGTCGATCGACGGGTACGGCGGCCGATTCAGATCGGCCCTGATCTGACCCTCTACGGCCGCGATCCGCTCGAGCAACCCGCCGTCGGCGGCAGCGCGCCTCAGGGTGCCCGCCGACGTCTCCTGAAGCAGGCGGACCGGGTTCTGGTTGGTGAGGGCGAACCGCTCAGCGTCGACCGCCTTGAATACCTCCGGGCCGCCCGGCAGCCACGACCAGCGATAGTTGTAGGCGATTCGCGCCAGCGGCGCCAACGCGTCGGGGAGACGCCCCGCCAGGTCCTCGGCGGCGCGCCGGACATCCTCACGGCCGTCGTTCATCGTCACCCGCCCGTAGCTCGCGGTCACGGCCGCGGATTATGGGACAACTGGGTACTCTCGCGCGTCTTGACCGCATCGGATGCTCAGGGGCGCGACCGGCGACTGGGCATCCTCGCGTTCGGCGACTCGATCACAAACGGCGGCGGAGAGCTCCAGTGGGGGGTGGCTCTGCAGTCCTGGGCGCTGTGGGTGGCGCGCGGTCTCGGACTCCCGTTCACCGGCTACGCGACCGACGGGGCGACGGTGCGCGACGTGGTCGACGCGCAGATCCCGGCGTGCTTGGCGCGCTCGCCGGCCGGCGCGCGGTACGAGGTCGGTTGCCTGTACATCGGCGTCAACGACGTACGCTCGGTGGACTGGGACCCGGTCGAGTTCGCGGCATTGTTCCGGACGGCTTTGGGGTTCTTGCACGAGCGCTGCGACCGGGTGCTCACGGTCACCGCCCCGCTTGATCTCGGGCGGCCCCGGGCCGGCACCAAGGTGGGCGACCTCGACGAGGTGATCTTTCGGGTGGCGGGGGAGCTGGGGGCGCTGGTGGTCGACCTGCGCTCGTGGGGCGCGCGGAATCTCGTGATGACCGACCACGTCCATCCCACCGCATTCGGTCAGATCGACATTGCCCAGCGCGCCCTGGCCGTGCTGGCCCGCGACGGGATGCGGGTCGCGGTGGCGCCGGCCTCGCTGATCTCCTACGGGCCGTCGCGCTGGCAGCGTCTGCGCGGAGACTGGACCTACGCCCACCGCCACTTGAAGGTCAGCGCGGGGTCGGGGGCGCTGCAGGTGTGGCTGGCTCTTACAGCCCGGCGGGGTGCAGGATCGTCGTGAACGACGACAAGTAGGCCTGGGAGGGCGTGTTGATCTTCTCCACGCCGCCGCCGCCGCCCCACGTGCCGGCCTCGCCACCGGACTCGTAGAACTGGCCATTGATCTCGATGATCACGTGCTCGTTGTTCGTCGGTCCGGTATTGCGGTCGTAGATCGTCACGTACTGACCCGGGCCGGACTCGATCCCCGGCTGGTCGGGCAGCCCCTGGGTGGTCTGGGGCTCGCTGAGATAGCCGCCGGCGTGCAGCACCGCCGAGACGAAGCCCGAGCAGTCATAGCCGGCCTGGGGGCCCCAGCCGGAGTGACCGCCACCGTAGATGTAAGGCTTGCCGATCAGCGAGTCGGCCTCGTTCACCATGGCCTGGACCTGCGCGGGGGCGTCGGCCGAGGTGCCGCTCGTGGCCCCCGCCACGCCCGACGCGCCGGCCACGCCCGAGGCGCCGGCCGCCGCCGAGGCGCCGTTCGTCGCCAGCAGCGCTGACAGGGCCGAGGACGGGTCGCTGCTCATCAGCGTCGAGTCCATCGAGGGGTCGGAGTAACCGTCGGTCGTCGAGTCGGTGCCGCCGATCGCGGATTCGGTGCCCGAGGCGAGTGCCGAGGACAGCGCGTCGCTGAAGCTCGTGCTTGTCGGCGAGGCGCTCGCGCCACCCGTCGCGGACGACGTGGCGCTCGAATTCAGGGAAGAAACCAGGGCGCCCGGATCTGAGAGCTGCTGTTGCATCGCCACGATCTGGCTGATGCGGCTCTCCACGGCGGAGATACTCATCGCCCACTGGGATCGGCGGCGGCGTGCGCAACTTGAGCCCGCCGCCCTTTGATCAGCCGACGAGCCGCCCAGACTCCGAGGTCGCCTCACGCAGCCGCCGCGCCAGCGCCGGCGTCAGCGCCCCTCGTTTCATCTGCCACTGCCACGCCGTCCCGACCCGGCCGGGCGCGTTCATCCGCGCCTCGCTCCCCAGGCCGAGCACGTCCTGCGCCTGCATCATCGCCACCTGCGACCGGGAAGCCAGCGCCAGGCGAATCAGCCCCCACCAGGGCGCGCGCGGCTCGCGCACGCCCACCCGGTCCAAGGTCTCGTCGACCAGCGAGCGCGTCGCCGGATCCAGGGACGAGTACCACCCCCGCGCCGTGTCGTGGTCGTGCGTGCCCGTGTACACCACGCGATGGACCGCGTGGTTCTCGAACCGGTGGACACCCTCGGGATGCGCCGGATCGAACCCGAACTGGAGCACGACCATCCCCGGAAACCCGAGCGAATCGCGCAGCCGCTCCACCGCGGGGGTGATCACGCCGAGATCCTCGGCCACCAGGGCAAGCGGACGGAGCTCATCCAAGGCGGCCGCGAACACCGCGCGCCCCGGGCCGCGCATCCAGTGTCCGCCCGCCGCGGTGCGAGCACCTGAGGGCACGGCCCAATACGAGACAAACCCCCGGAAGTGGTCGATCCGGGCCAGATCGAACAGCGACACCGTCCGCCGCAGCCGTTCCACCCACCAGCGGTAGCGCCGGCGGCGAAGCGCCGGCCAGTCATACAGCGGGTTGCCCCACAGCTGACCGGAGCGCGAGTAACCGTCGGGCGGCGCTCCGGCCACGAACCCGGAGCGAAACAGCTCGGGATGAGCTCGGTGATCGACACTCGCGGCGGCCACGTAGATAGCCACGTCCCCGAACATCCGGACCCCGGCCGACGCGGCGTACGACCGCAGCGACTCCCACTCGCGCGAGAACCGCACCTGGTCGGCCAAGGCGCCCCGCCCGGAGAATTGCTCCCAGTCAACGGCCCAGAACGCCTCACGCTCCCGGAACGCGGCAATCTCCGACGCCGAGACCGGAGCACGCGGAGAAGCCAGGAACCCCGGCCACGCGGCAAACGCCGAGCGCGCCTTGTAGGGCGAGTGGTGGCGATCGGGCGGACCGAGCGGCAGCACCTGCCACCAGGTCTGCCCCGCGGCCGCCAGCCAGTCGACGAATCGGTAGGCCTCGGGCCCCAGCCGTCCACCCGGGAGCGAGGTCAAATGCAGCTGGACGCCGCTCGAGCGCGGGAGCTCGATCACCTACGACTCGCCGTTAAAGAGCGCCAAAGGTGTTTACCCATCGCGAGGAAGGATATTTTTCGCGGAGAGAAACGCGGACCCACCAACCCGGGACCGGCCCCGTCCAACGAGAGCACGCCCCCTGACGAGCGTGAGTACACAGGTCCAAACTTCCCCTGCCAAGCCTCGGCGCGCGAGCGCCGGCAAGCCGCCACCGCGGATCGTGATCCAGTACCCCGCGCCGGCGGTGGACGACGGCCGCTACCCCGCCAAGCGCTGCGTCGGGGACACCGTTCGGGTCGAGGCCGACATCTTCCGCGACGGCCACGAGATCCTCCGCGCGGTCGTCCGCTACACACGCCCCGGCAGCGATGAGCAAACCGAGGTCGAGATGGAGCGGCTCGACGCCCACCTCGGCGGTGTCCGGTGGGCCACCAGCTTCGAGGTCGACCACCAGGGGCGCTGGGAGTACACGATCGAAGCATGGACCGACGTGTTCGGCACCTGGCGCGACGAGCTCTGGCGCAAGGTCGCCGCACAGCAGCACGATCTCGCGGGCGAGCTATCCGAGGGCGTTCAGCACCTGCAGAGCGCCCTGAAATCCGCCCAGAACGCGTCTGAGGAGTCGCTGATCAAGCACGCCGTCGAGACTCTCAGCGACGCAAAAATCCCCGAATCGGCCAAGCACGACGTCGCCCTCGGTCCCGAGCTGTTCGGAACCATCGAGCGGATCGAGCCCCGCCACGGGGCCGTGACCCTGAGGGAGCCGATCGCGATCGAGGTCGACCGCGAACGGGCCAAGTTCGGCGCCTGGTACGAGCTCTTCCCCCGATCCTGGGGCGGGCTGCGAGGCGTCAAGAAGCAGCTCCCCCGCCTGCAAGAGCTCGGCTTCGACGTGCTCTACCTCCCGCCGATCCACCCGATCGGCCACACCAATCGCAAGGGCCGCGACAACTCCCTGACCGCCGGGCCGGACGACCCCGGCTCCCCGTGGGCGATCGGCGATGAGACCGGCGGCCACGACGCCGTGCACAAGGACCTCGGAACGATCGAGGACGTCAAAGAGCTGACCGCCGCGGCCAAAAAGCACGGCATTGACATCGCGCTCGATTTCGCGATCCAGTGCTCGGCCGACCACCCCTGGCTGCACGAGCACCCCGACTGGTTCCATCGCCGTCCCGACGGGACCCTCAAGTACGCCGAGAACCCGCCCAAGCGCTACCAGGACATCTACAACGTCAACTGGGAGTCGTCCGATTGGCAGGGCCTCTGGGCTGCCCTTCTAACCGTCATGCTCCATTGGGTCGACGCCGGCGTCACCGTCTTCCGCGTCGACAACCCCCACACCAAGCCGTTTGAGTTCTGGCGCTGGCTGATCGAAAACGTCCATCAGCACAACCGCGACGTCGTGTTCCTCGCGGAGGCCTTCACACGCAGATCGGTCATGCGCCACCTGGCCAAGATCGGCTTCAGCCAGTCCTACACCTATTTCGCCTGGAAGAACTCGCGCTACGAGTTGACTGAGTACGTCTCCGAGCTGGCCCACACCGAGGAGAGCGAGTACTTCCGCCCGAACTTCTTCGCCAACACCCCGGACATCCTGCACGAGTACCTCCAGCACGGCGGCCGCGCCGCGTTCGAAGCCCGGGTGACCCTCGCCGCCACGCTCAGCCCGAGCTATGGCATCTATTCCGGCTACGAGAACTTCGAGAACGTCCCGGTCAAGCTCGGCTCCGAGGAATACCTGCACTCGGAGAAATACGAGAGCAAGCAGCGCGCGCTCGACGGCCCGCTCCTGCCCTACATCCAGCGCCTGAACACCATCCGGCGTGAGAACGCCGCGCTCCACGACCTGACCAACGTAACCTTCCTCGACACGGCCAACGACGCGGTGATCGCCTACGCAAAGCACTCGCCCGGGAACACGATCATCACCGTCGTCAGCATCGACCCCCACCAGGCCCAGGAGGGACTCGCGATCGTGCCCGCCAACCTCGGTCTTCCACCGAGCTTCACCGCCCACGACCTGCTCACCGACGAGCGCTATCTCTGGCGCATCGGTGCCAACTACGTCCGGCTCGAGCCCGGCGTCCGACAGGCGCACGTCGTGCGCGTCGAGATCTAGACGTGCCCGCCCTCGTGGACGGACCCCGATGAGCGTCGGCCCGCCCACCCTCACCCATCTGATCGCAGCCGAGACGCAGACGGCGGCGGTCCCAGCGCCACCTCAGGACACGTCGGCACCGCAGACGCAGACCAGGCAGTGGTTCGAGCACGAGCCGCTGTGGTTCAAGCGCGCGGTCTTCTACGAGATCCACATCCGCGGCTTCTTTGACGCCAACGGCGACGGCTCCGGGGACTTCCGCGGGCTGACCGAGAAGCTCGACTATCTCCAGTGGCTCGGCATCGACTGCATCTGGCTGCTGCCGTTCTACCGATCGCCCCTGCGGGACGGCGGGTACGACATCGCCGACTTCGCCACGGTCCACCCCGACTACGGGAATGTCGACGACGTGCACGAGCTGATCGACGCGGCCCACGCCCGGCGCATCCGCGTGATCGCCGACCTGGTCATGAACCACACCTCGAGCGATCACCCGTGGTTCCAGGAGTCGCGCTCGAGCCGCGACTCGCCCAAGCGCGACTGGTACGTGTGGTCAGACACGAACGAGCGCTACCAGGACGCGCGGATCATCTTCATCGACACCGAGGCGTCCAACTGGACCTGGGATCCGATCGCCGGCCAGTACTACTGGCACCGGTTCTTCTCCCACCAGCCCGACCTCAACTACGACAACCCCGAGGTCCAGGCGACCATGCTCGAGGTGCTGCGCTTCTGGCTCGACCTCGGCCTGGACGGCTTCCGCCTCGACGCAGTGCCGTACCTGTTCGAGCGCGAGGGCACGATCTGCGAGAACCTGCCCGAGACCCACGCCTACCTCAAGCGGGTGCGCAAGGAGATCGACGAGAACTACCCCGACCGGGTGCTGCTGGCCGAGGCCAACCAGTGGCCAGCCGACGTGGTCGAGTACTTTGGGACCGGCGACGAGTGCCAGATGGCGTTCCATTTCCCGGTCATGCCGCGCATGTTCATGGCGATCCGGCGCGAGGAGGCCGTCCCCGTCTACGAGATCCTCGAGCAGACCCCGACCATCCCAGAAAGCTGCCAGTGGGGCCTGTTCCTGCGCAACCACGACGAGCTCACGCTCGAGATGGTCACCGACGAAGAGCGCGACTACATGTACGCCGAGTACGCCAAGGACCCGCGCATGAAGCTCAATCTGGGAATCCGCCGGCGCCTGGCCCCGCTGCTCGACAACGGCCGCGACGAGATCGAGCTCATGCACGCGATCCTCTTCTCGCTCCCGGGCTCACCCGTCCTCTACTACGGCGACGAGATCGCGATGGGCGACAACGTGTTCCTGGGTGACCGCGACGGCGTCAGAACCCCGATGCAGTGGACCGGGGACCGCAACGGCGGCTTCTCCCGCGCCGACTTCGCGCAGCTGTACGCGCCGCCGCTGATGGACCCGGTGTACGGGTTCCAGGCCGTCAACGTCGAGGCCCAGCTGCGCACCGCGACCTCGCTGCTCAGATGGCTGCACCGCTTTATTTCGCTGCGCAAGGAGCACCCGGTGTTCGGCTTCGGGAGCTATGAGCCGATCGAGACCTCCAACCCGCGCATCTTCGCCCACCTGCGCTCCTTCGAGGACGATCAGGTCCTGTGCGTGCACAACGTGGCTCGTTCGGCTCAGGCGGTGGAGCTCGACCTGAGCGCCTTCGAGGGGCGCTATCCGGTCGAGCTGTTCGGGAACTCGCGCTTCCCACGCATCGGCGAGCTCCCCTACCTGCTGACGCTCGGCCCCCGCGGCTTCTTCTGGTTCCAGCTGGTCGAGCCCGAGCCCGAGCCCGAGCCCGAGGAGGAGCAGACCAGCGATGAGTGAGCGGTTGCAGGGGATCAGCGCCGAGGAGATCCGGCGGTGCCTGGCGGAGGAGGAGCTCCGCGACTGGGTCCAGCAGCAGCGGTGGTACGCCTCCAAGTCGCGCTCGATCGCCGGCATCGACATTGTCGAGAGCATCACCCTGCGCGAGGATCCGCTCATGCTGCTGGCGCTCGTCCAGACCCGGTTCGCCACCGGGACGCACGAGCTGTATCAGCTCCCGCTGGCGATCGCCTTGCCGGGCGAGGTTCCGGGCGGTCAGGGGATCGCCCACACCGACGGCTGGGTCGTCTACGACGCGCTGGCCGAGCCCGAGCAGGCCCATGAGCTGCTGCGCCGGATCGCGGCCGACGACGAGATCGAGACCACCGAGGGCCGTTTCAGCTTCCATCCCTACGGGGGATCGCCCAACCTGGCCGAGACGACCAACGTCCGCGTGATGGGCGTCGAGCAGTCGAACTCTTCGCTGGTGTTCGACGACATAACCGTGCTGAAGGTGTTCCGCAAGCTCGAACCGGGGGTGAACCCCGAGCTCGAGGTCCTGCGCTTTCTGACCTATCGCAGCTTCCCCAACATCGCGGCGCTGCACGGCTGGTACGACTACGAGGGCCAGGCGTTCGCCGCTACTTTGGGCGTGGGCCAGGCCTTCCTCCCCGACGCGGTCGACGGATGGGAACTCGCGCTCGAGGAGATCATCAGGGCCCCCGACACGTTCCTCGAGCGCCTCGGCAGCCTCGGCACGGTCACCGCCCAGCTCCACAACGCGCTTGCCTCCGACGCAGGCGACCCGGCCTTCGCGCCCGAGGAGCCAAGCCAGGAAGCTCTGTCGCTGCTCACCGCCACGGTCGACGAGGACATCGAGCGGATCTTCCTGCGCCTACCCGACGATGACGAGCGTCTGGCGCCGATCCTCGGCCGCGGCCAGGACGTGCGTGAGCGCCTCGCCGCCCGGGCCCAGATCGGCGTCGCCGGCCGGGTGATCCGCACCCACGGCGACTACCACCTCGGGCAGACCTTGCACACCCCCCGCGGTTGGCTGATCATCGACTTCGAGGGTGAGCCGGCCCGGCCGCTGCCCGAGCGCCGGCAGAAGCGCTCGCCGCTGCGCGACGTGGCCGGCATGCTGCGCTCGTTCGCCTACGTGACCTCGGCCGTCGAGATCCTGCGCGGACAGAGAGCCCCCGAGGACTTCGAGCAGCGAGCGCGAGAGACCTTCCTGACCTGCTACTTCGCATCGGTCGACTCGACGCTGATGCCGGGCGGCGAGGCGGCGATCGCCAACCTGCTCTCGATCTTCGAGCTCGAGAAAGCCATATACGAGCTCCGCTACGAGCTCGACAACCGCCCTGACTGGATTCCAATCCCGGTCGCCGGCATCGCGCGGCTGCTTGAGAGCGCTTGAACCGGGGAAGGTCCAACAGGCTATGACCGTCGCCACCGCAGAGCTCGAGTCGCTCGTCCGCCGCGAGCACTCGAACCCTCATTCCGTGCTCGGAGCCCACCCGCAGAACGGCGGCGTCGTTGTGCGTGCGCTCCGCCCGGCAGCGGTCGGCGTCAACGTCCTGATCGACGGCAATGAGCCCGTCGAGATGCGCCAGATCCACCCCGGTGGTGTGTTCGAGGGCGTGATCGACGGCGCCGAGCTGCCGCTGCGCTACCAGCTCGAGGTCGACTACGGCGACGCCGGCAGGTTCACGATCGACGACCCCTACGCCTTCCTGCCCACGATCGGCGAGCTCGACCAGTACCTGATCAGCGAGGGCCGCCACGAAGAGCTCTACACCCGGCTCGGGGCTCACGTGAGAGAGCTCGAATTCCCGGGAGATCCCAATCAAACCGTGACGGGCACCGCCTTCGCGGTCTGGGCCCCCGCCGCCCGGTCGGTCAGCGTGGTCGGAGACTTCAACTCCTGGGACGGCCGCCTGCACCAGATGCGCTCGCTCGGCTCGACCGGCGTGTGGGAGCTGTTCCTCCCCGCGATCGGACCGGGCGCTCACTACAAGTACGAGATCCTCACCCAGGATCACCAGATCCTGCTCAAGGCCGACCCGTATGCCTTGCGGACCGAGGTTCCGCCCAAGACCGCGTCGGTCGTCTTTCGGCCCGAGCACACCTGGAGCGCGGCCGACGGTGACTGGCTGGCGCTCCGCGCCAAGCAGCCGCCGGCACTCCGGCGGCCGGTCTCGATCTACGAGGTCCACCTCGGCTCCTGGCGGCTCAACTCGCTGGAGGGCAACCGCTCGCTCACCTACGTCGAGTTGGCCGACGAGCTGAGCGCCTACGTCAAGGACCTCGGCTTCACGCACATCGAGTTGCTGCCCGTGATGGCGCACCCGTTCAAGGGCTCATGGGGCTACCAGGTCACCGGCTACTACGCCCCCACGCCGTTCTACGGCTCGCCCGACGAGTTCCGCCAGTTCGTCGACCGGATGCACGAGCACGGGATCGGCGTGCTCCTCGACTGGGTGCCCGCGCACTTCCCGCGCGACGAGTTCGGCCTGGCCCGGTTCGACGGCACCGCGCTGTACGAGCACGCCGATCCGCGCCGCGGCGAACACCCCGACTGGGGCACGCTCGTGTTCAACTACAGCCGCCATGAGGTCCGTAACTTCCTGATCGCCAACTCGCTGTTCTGGCTGCGCGAGTACCACGCGGACGGCATCCGGGTGGACGCGGTGGCCTCAATGCTCTACCTGGACTATTCGCGCAACGACGGCGAGTGGGTTCCCAACCAGTTCGGCGGCCGCGAAGACCTTGATGCCGTCTCGTTACTCAAGGAGTTCAACGAGGTGATCTATGGGCGCGAGCCCGGGATCATCTCGGCCGCCGAGGAGTCGACCGCTTGGCCGGGCGTCTCCCGGCCCACCTACTTGGGCGGCCTCGGGTTCGGCTTCAAGTGGAACATGGGTTGGATGCACGACACGCTCGGCTACTTCCAGCAGGACCCGATCTATCGCCGTTACCACCACCACGAGCTGACCTTCAGCCTCATGTATGCGTTCAGCGAGAACTTCATCCTGCCCCTCTCCCACGACGAGGTGGTGCACGGCAAGGGCTCGCTGTACAACAAGATGGCCGGCGGCGACAAGTGGCAGAAGCTGGCCAACCTCAGGGCCCTGTACGCCTACATGTGGGCCCACCCCGGCAAGAAGCTGTTGTTCATGGGCTCCGAGATCGCCCAGGAGCAGGAGTGGAGCTACGAGCGCTCGCTCGACTGGCACCTGCTCGAGCAGCCCGCCCACGCCGGCATCCAATCGCTGGTCCGCGACCTGAACCAGATCTACAAAGATGAGCCCGCCCTGTGGGAGGTCGACTCGGACCCGTCCGGGTTCTGGTGGCTGGAGCCCAACGACGCCAACGCGAATGTCCTGGCCTTCGCACGCGCCTCCAAGAACGGCGAGCGGCTGGTCGTGTTCGCGGCCAACCTCTCGCCGGTGCCGCGCACCGGTTACCGCCTGGGCCTGCCCCGCGCGACGCGGTGGAGGGAGGCGCTCAACACCGACTCCACTTACTATGGCGGCAGCGATATGGGCAACCTCGGCGGGCTGGACCCCGAACCGATCCCGTGGCACAGCCAGCCGGTTTCGGCGCTGGTGACGTTGCCCCCGCTCGCCGCGGTGTGGTTCGTTCCGGAATCGCAGTGAGCATCGACGTAGCCGCGCCGGTCGGGCCCGGCGTGGCCGAATATCCCTGGGAGCGCCCGCTTGGCGCGCGACCGCGGAACGACGGCACCGTCGAGTTCCGGGTCTGGGCGCCGCGGGCGAATTCGATCGTTCTGCGCGTCGGCGATCGCGACGTCGCGCTTGACGACGCCGGGTACGGCATCTACGAGGTGGTCGCCCCCGCCGAGCCCGGAGAGGATTACGTCTACGTGCTCGACGGCCGGCCGCTTCCGGACCCGGCGTCGCGCTGGCAGCCGGAGGGGATAAGAGGCGCCTCGCGAGTCGTCAGTGTGATGGCGCCGGAGCAGCGCTCACCCGCACCCGTGATGCGCGACCTGGTGATCTACGAATTACATATTGGAACTTTCTCGCCTGGAGGGACATTCGAGGCCGCCATCGAGCATCTGTCCGCGTTGGCCGAGCTGGGGATCACCGCGATCGAGATCATGCCGGTGGCCGAGTTCCCCGGGCAGCGCGGCTGGGGCTACGACGGCATCTACATCTCAGCGGCGCAGTCGTCCTACGGTGGGCCGTACGGCCTCAGGCGGCTCATCGACGCCGCGCACGACGCTGGCCTCGCCGTCATCCTCGACGTCGTCTACAACCACATCGGCGCATCCGGTACGCAGGCGCTCGAGGCTTTCGGGCCGTACTTCACCACGAAGTACGAGACGCCCTGGGGAAGGGCGATGAACTACGACGATGCGCAGTGCGACCCGGTTCGCGAATGGGTGCTTCAGAGCGCCACCGGCTGGATCGCCGATTTCGGCATCGACGGCCTGCGCCTCGACGCGATCCACGCGATCGTCGACTCGAGCACCGAACACCTCGTGGCCGCCGTCGCGCGGCGCGTCCACGCCACGCGCAACGATGCCCTGGTGATCGCCGAGAGTGGCCTCAACGATCCGATCGTCATGCGCGACCGAGACCGTGGCGGCTGGGGCTGTGATGCAGAGTGGGCCGACGACTTCCACCACTCGCTGCGCGTGCTCCTCACCGGCGAGCACGAGGGCTACTACGACGAGTTCGGCTCGGTAGCTCAGCTGGCCAAGGCCTGGCACCGCCCGCACGTCCACGACGGGAACTACTCGACCTTTCGCCAGCGGCGCTTCGGGGCCCCGGCCGACGACGTGCCGCCCGAGCGATTCGTCGTCTTCGACCAGGACCACGACCAGGTCGGCAACCGCGCCTTCGGGGACCGCATGCCGGCACCGGCGCGCCCGCTGGCCGCCTTCTGCACGCTGCTGACCCCGTTCGTGCCGCTCCTGTTCATGGGCGAGGAGTACGGCGAGAACGCGCCGTTTGAGTTCTTCACCGACCACATCGACAAGAGCATCGCCGACGCCACCCGCGAGGGCCGGCGCGCGGAGTTCGCCGCGTTCGCATCGTTTGCCCAGCAGGAGATCCCCGACCCCCAGGACCCCGCGACGTTCGAGCGGTCCAAGCTCACCAGGGAGCGCGATCCGGAGCTGTCCGCGCTCTACGCGCAGCTGCTGGAGGTGCGCCGCCGCCTCCTGCCCGGCGACGCCGACTCGATCGAGTTCGACGAGGACGAGCGCTGGCTGCGGGTCCGACGTGGCCGGTTCGAGGTGATCTGCAACTTCGCCCCGGAGCGCCGGCGGGTGGCGTGCGCCGGAGCCTCCGTGGAGCTGGCCACGCACGGTACGCCGGCGCTCGCCGGCGGCTGGGTGGAGCTCGAGCCGATGTCCGGAGCGCTGGTCGCGTGAGCGACGTTTGGCCCGGGCACCCATTCCCGCTGGGCGCGACCTGGGACGGGGGCGGGACGAACTTCTCGCTGTTCACCGAGCACGCTGAGGGCGTCGAGCTGTGCCTGTTCGACGACGAGGATAACGAGACGCGCATCCCGCTGACCCAGCGGACCGCGCTCAACTGGCACTGCTACCTCCCCGAGGTCGGGCCGGGACAGCGCTACGGCTTTCGCGTCGCGGGTCCCTACGCGCCCGAGCACGGCCATCGCTTCAACCCGGCCAAGCTGCTGCTCGACCCGTACGCCAAGTCGATCGACGGCGTCGTCGACTGGGCCCACGATACGAACGTCCTGCCCTATGTCCCGACCGGCGAGGAGGACGCCGACCTCGAGCCCGATGACGAGGACGACGCGGCGGCCATGCCCAAGTCGGTGGTGATCGACGACGCGTTCTTCTGGGAGGGGTACCGACCCCCAAACGTCCCGTTCGCCGACACGGTCATCTACGAGACGCACGTCAAGGGCTTCACGATGCTCCATCCGGACGTGCGCGAGGACCTCCGCGGCACCTACGCCGGTCTGGCCTCCGAGCCGGCGATCGCGTATCTGCAGGACCTCGGCGTGACCGCGGTCGAGCTGCTGCCGGTCCACCACATCTCCGACGAGTCGTTCCTGGCCGACAACGGGCTGCACAACTACTGGGGCTACAGCACGATCGGTTACCTGGCACCGAACTGCGCGTATGCCGCGACCGGCTGCCGCGGCGAGCAGGTGCGCGAGTTCAAGGGGATGGTCAAGGCGCTGCACCGCGCCGGCATCGAGGTGATCCTCGACGTCGTCTACAACCACACCGCCGAGGGCAATCACCTGGGGCCGATGCTGTCCTTCAAGGGCGTCGACAACGCCGCCTATTACCGGCTCGTCCCGGATGACCCCCGTCACTACATGGACTTCACCGGGACCGGTAACTCTCTCAATCCTGTCCATCCGAGCGTCCTGCGCCTGATCATGGACTCGCTCCGCTACTGGGTGATCGAGTGCCACGTGGACGGCTTCCGCTTCGACCTCGCCTCGGCGCTGGCCCGCGAGTTCTTCGACGTCGACCGGCTGTCGGCGTTCTTCGACGTGATCCACCAGGACCCCGTCCTCTCGCAGGTCAAGCTGATCGCCGAGCCCTGGGACGTCGGTCCCGGCGGCTACCAGGTCGGCAACTTCCCGGTGCTGTGGTCGGAGTGGAACGGGGTCTATCGCGACACGATGCGCGACTACTGGCGAGGCTTCTCCAACTCGGGCGAGTTCGCCTCGCGCCTGTCGGGCTCGGCCGACCTGTACGAGGCCGACGGGCGCGACCCGTTCGCGTCGATCAACTTCATCACCGCCCACGACGGCTTCACGCTGCGCGACCTCGTCTCCTACGACGAGAAGCACAACGAGGCCAACCTCGAGGACAACCAGGACGGGACCGACGACAACCGCTCGTGGAATTACGGCGTCGAGGGCGAGACCGACGACGCTGCTGTTCTCGCCCTGAGGGCTCGACAGCAGCGCAACTTCCTGGTGACGCTGCTCCTGTCCCAGGGCACGCCGATGCTCCTCGGCGGCGATGAGATCGGGCGGACCCAGCACGGCAACAACAACGGCTGGTGCCAGGACAACGAGATCTCCTGGTTCGACTGGACGGAGACGGCGGAGAAGACGCAGCTGCGCGACTTCACCCGCCGGCTGATCCGCCTGCGCCAGGAGCACCAGTCGTTCCGCCGAAGCACGTTCCTGCGGGGCAAGGAGGTCAAGGGCTCTGGCCTGCCCGACGTCTGGTGGTTCCGCGCCGACGGGCTGAAGATGACCCGCCGCGACTGGCAGGGCGGCGAGCACGTGCTCGGGATGTTCCTGAACGGACGCGAGATAGTCACCCCCGGTCCGCGCGGGGAAGACGTCGAGGACGATTCGTTCGTGCTGCTGTTCAACGCCGAGCTCGAAGACCGGGTGTTCACGCTCCCCCGCCGGCGGTTCGGCGCGCAGTGGGCGCTCGAGCTGTCCACGGCGGATCCCGAGGCCGAGCCGGGCCGCCGGGTCCATGGGGCGCGGACCGAGCTGCCGGTGGTGGCGCGCTCGATCGTGATCCTCAAGCGCGTCGCATGAATTAATGCGAGTCGCGTGAGCACCGAGCTGCGCGCCACCTACCGCCTACAGCTGACCCGCGATTTCGGGTTCGCCGCGGCGCGCGGGCTGGTCCCCTACCTGCGCGACCTCGGGATCTCGCACCTGTACCTCTCGCCCTCCTTCCAGGCGCGACCGGGCTCCACCCACGGCTACGACGTGATCGACCCGCGCCGGGTATCCGAGGATCTCGGCGGCGAGTCCGAGCTGCGGTCGCTGTCGGCCTGCGCGCGCGACGCCGGCCTGGGGCTGGTCCTCGACGTGGTGCCCAACCACATGGCGGTCGACGACCGGAATCGTTACTGGACCGATCCGTCGTTGCGATCGAAGTTCTTCGACATCGATCCGAAGACGGGCGTGTACCGGAGGTTTTTCGATATCGGAGACCTCGCCGGTGTGCGCCAGGAGGACCCGGACGTGTTCGAGGAGACACACGCGCTCCTGTTCGAACTCGTGCGCGAGGGCGTGATCGACGGCGCGCGGATCGACCATCCGGACGGGCTCGCCGATCCCGCGGGGTATCTGGAGCGGCTGCGTTCGCACGGTGTCGAGCGCGTCTGGGTCGAGAAGATCCTCGATCCCGGCGAGCGGCTGCGCGACTGGCCGGTGTGCGGGACGGTCGGCTACGAGTTTCTGAACGACGTCTGTGCCCTGTTTGTCGATCCGGCGGGCGAGGCGCCGCTGACCGCGCTGTGGGAGCAGGTCTCGGGTGACCGGCGGTCGTTCGGCGAGATCGCGCACGAGGCCAAGCTCGAGGAGGTCCGCGGGCCGTTCGACCAGGACGTGGACCGGTTGATGCGCGAGAACTTTGGCGATGAAGCTGACAAATACGTGGCTTCAGCGCCAAAGTCCGAACTGCAACACGCTCTCGCCTCGCTACCCGTGTACAGGACGTACGTCGATGCAGTAGCCGGGCGCGTCGCGGAGGAGGACCGCCGCGCGATCGCCGAATCGGAGATGAGCCCGGCGATCGCGGCGCGGCTCCTGCTCGAAGCCGACGGGCCGCCCGGGTTCGTGACCCGCTTCCAGCAGACGACCCCCGCGATCATGGCCAAGGGCGTCGAGGACACCGCGTTCTACCGCTACAACCGCCTGCTCGCGCTCAACGACGTCGGGGGCGACCCCTCGCGCTTCGGCATCGACGTGGGGCGCTTTCACGCCGGCTGCCTCGAGCGCGCCGAGCGCTTCCCGCTGAACATGCTCACCACGATGACCCACGATGCCAAGCGCTCGGCCGACGTGCGCGCCCGGATTGGCGCGCTGGCCTCGATCCCCGAGGAGTGGTCAGAGCACGTGACGCGCTGGCTGGAGATGACCGACCCGTTGCGCCACAACGGTGCGCCCGACGACCTCGAGCGCTACTTCCTGTTCCAGACGCTGGTGGGGGCGTGGGTGATCTCGCCCGAGCGGATCGAGGAGTACATGGAGAAGGCGCTGCGCGAGGCCAAGCGCAACACCAACTGGGTCGAGCAGAACCACGACTGGGAGGCCGCGGTTAAGCGCTTCGTCCGCGCGCTGTACTCCGACCAGGCGTTCCTGGCCGATTTCGAGCCGTTCGCGGTCCGGGTGGCGCAGCTCGGCGATCGGGCCGCGCTCGGACAGCTAGTGCTCAAGCTCACCGCGCCCGGGTTCGGAGACATCTACCAGGGCGACGAGCTCCCTTTCCGCGCCCTGGTCGACCCCGACAACCGCCGGCCGGTCGACTTCGACTGGCATCAGGCAATGCTCCGCCGGCTGATGGGCGGCGCGGCGCCGGTGCTCCAGACCCAGAAGATGTTCGCGATCCTGCGCCTGCTCGGGCTGCGGGCGCGCCGGCCGGCCCCGTTCGCCGCCGGCTATGAGCCGGTCGATGCCGGCGGGGATACGTGCGCGTTCCTGCGCGGCGGCGAGATCCTCGTGCTCGCCGCACTCCGCAACGCGCCCTTCGAAGGCACACTCACCGACCTGCCCGGTGGCCAATGGCGCGATGTCCTGCGCGGCGACGAGCGGTCGTTCAACACGCGTGAGTCGGTTGCCGGGCTGGTCGGCGAGCACGGCGTAGCCGTCCTCGAGCGCTTCTAGCGCCGCGCGCGGTCAGTCCAGCTCGCGGAGCAGCTCGTCGAGATCGAGATCCGGGCCGAACCCGCCCGTGATGTGACCCTCGCCGTCGCGTGGCCACTGCTCGGGCGGCCGGTCCCACATCAGCTCGAGCGTGTTCCCGTCGGGATCGATCAAGTAGATCGCCTCGTGCGTTCCGTGATCGGTGTGCTGGCGGATCGGCCAGCCGACCGCCTTCAGCCGCCGGTAGGCATCCGCCAACCCGCGCCGCGTCGGATACGCGATGGCAACGTGGTGAAGCCCCGTGAACCCGTCGGGCTGCGGCGCGCCGTCCTTGGACTTCCACGTGTTGAAGCCGAGATGGTGGTGGTAGCCGCCAGCCGACAGGAACAGGATGTCGCCGGTCGTGCCCCACCCCGGCACGTCGCGGGCCTCGGAGATGACGTCGAACCCGAGCACACCCACGTAGAAGTCGCGAATCCGGTCGATATCCGCCGTGCGCAGGTGGGCGTGGCCGATACGAACGCCCGGGTCGATCGGGTCCGCGGCACGCACAATCGGGGTGATGTTGCCCTGTGGACCCATCGCGACACGCAATGGTGTCACGAAGCGTTCTCACTCGATAGGGTCCGGGCCCGGCGCATGCGCATCCTGCTCGTCTCCTGGGAGTACCCGCCGGTGATCGAGGGCGGCCTCGGCCGCCACGTCCGCAAGCTCTCCGAGCACCTTGTCGGCGACGGGATCGAGGTCCACGTCCTCACCCGCGGAGGCGGCCGGCTGCCGCCCGAGGCCGATCAGCACGGGGTGATAGTGCATCGGGTGCGGGTGGGTGGGTGGGAATCCCAATTCCCGAAGGACCCGAGCGCGTTCGTGCGCTGGGTCGACGCCATGAACGCCGACATGCACGCGCTCGCCGCCGAGCTGTGCGACCGCTTCGCGTTCGATCTGGTCCACTCGCACGACTGGCTCGTGGCCGGTGCGGCCGAGCGGGCGGCGCGGAGCATCGAGCGGCCGTGGCTCGTCACCGTGCACGCCACCGAGTACGGACGCCACCAGGGCTGGGTCCAGAACCATCCCCAGTCCCATATCCACGCCGCCGAGCGGGCGATGGTGCGCCGCGCCGATCACGTGATCACCTGCTCCCGCTACATGCGCGTCCACGTGGCCAATGTGTTCGGAATCCGCCCGGCCAAGGTCACCCCCATCCCGAACGGAGTCGACCCGCGCGACCTCGAGCCCGTCGCGGCCGACCTCGAAGCGCTCCGGGCCAAATACGCCGCGCCCGAGGAGCTGCTCGTGCTGCTGGTCGGACGGCTCGTGTACGAGAAGGGCTTTCACCTCGCGCTCGACGCCCTCGCCCCGGTGGTGCGGCGGATCGGGGGCGTGCGCTTCGTGGTCGCCGGCACGGGCACCGCCGAGGCCGAGCTCAAGCGTCAGGCCCGCCGGCTTGGGCTGGCCGACCACGGCGTGTTCCTCGGCTGGGTGGGTGACGACATGCTCCATTCCCTGTACCGGCTGTCCGACCTTTGCATCGTGCCCTCGACCTACGAGCCGTTCGGGATCGTCGCGCTCGAGGCGATGGCTTCGGGTTGCCTGTGCGTCGTCGCCGATACCGGCGGCCTGCGCGAGGTCGTGCCGGTCGGCGGCAGGGTCGGCCTGCGCTTCCCTTCCCGCGACGCCACCGCGCTGGGGGCGGTGCTCGAGCGGGTTCTGCTCGACGACCGCGCCCGCGCGCAACTCGTCGCCGAGGCGCGCGAGCACGTGCTCCGCTTCGGCTGGGCCGAGGTGGCGCAGCGGACGGCCGAGGTATACGACGCGCTCACGGCCGGCGCGATCACCCGAACCGGTTGACTCAGCGCAATCGCCTCCCCTGCCGCGCGGTCTTTCTCGACGCCGGCGGCGTGCTCGTGCTCCCCGATCGCCACCTGCTCGCGGGCGCGCTGGCCGAGATCGGCATCGAAATCGACCCCGACGCCGTACCCCGCGCCCACTACCGCGCGGTCCGCACCCTCGACCACCCCTCGACCCGCCAGGACTACCGGCGCGCGCTCTTCCCCGAGCTTGGAATTGTCCCCGGACGGACCGGGGAGGCGCTCGCCGTGTGGGAGCGACTGGCCGACCGCACGCGCACCCGCCAGGTCTTCTGGAGCGAGCCAACACCGGGCGCCGCCGAGACGATCGCCGCTCTGGAGCGCGCCGGGGTCGCCGTCGTGATCGTCACCAACTCCGACGGCCACGGCGAGGAGAACCTGCGCGACAGCGGCTTCGCCGGCACACCCGTCATCGACTCGACCGTGGTCGGCGTCGCCAAGCCCGACCCGCGCATCTTCGAGATCGCCCTCGAGCTTGCCGGCGCTGACCCGGGCGCCACCGTCCACGTGGGCGACGCCCTGATCAATGACGTCGCCGGCGCCCTCGCCGCCGGCATCGACCCGATCCACTTCGATCCGCTCCGACTCTGCCGCGCCACCGACCACCGTCACATCCGGTCGCTACCGGGGATCCGCCGGCACGTGGCGCACAGCTGAGCCCAGCTCCACGTTCGCGTCACTCGACAGGCTCGCCGCCCTCGCCACCGTGGTGTCACCCAAGCCGACGCGGAGGTAGTAGAGAGCCGCGCGGAGCTCGGACATATGGAGATCGGCGTTGTAGAGCGGGCTGTCACAGCCGTCGCGCAGCAACGCTCGCAAAGCCGCCACGGAATCCGGATCGGGATCCTCTGCTCGCTCCAGGAGGTCGGCGAGCGCGAGCAGATCGGCGCGTACGAGGGCTACCCGCCCGCACAGCAGGAGCTCGCGCCGGCGGGCGAGAGGACCACCGTCCGGGACTCGATTTGCCGTCCGGCGCAGCCACCGGGCGATGGTCAGGCGGTTGCGGGTGCCAAGGAGCATCTCGTTCTGTAAGAGGTGCCAGCCCGGCGCGTGATACAGCCCCGCGCGCCCGCCCCATCACCGAACAAAAAAGAGGGCCCGGCGTCAGCCGGGCCCTCCAAACCTACTAAGCGTCTGCTTGTCAGCAGTGGATTACATCATCCCCGACATGTCGGGCATGCCACCGCCACCGCCGCCGGACTCCTTCTCCGGCACCTCGGCCACGATGGCCTCGGTGGTGAGGATGTTCTTGGCGATCGAGGCGGCGTTCTGCAGCGCAGAGCGCGTCACCATCGCCGGGTCGATGATGCCCTCCTTGACCAGGTCGACGATCTGACCGTTGGCCGCGTTCAGGCCCTCGCCCTTCTTCGCCTTGCGCACGTCGTTGACGACGACCGAGCCCTCGAGGCCGGCGTTCTCGGCGATCTGCCGCATCGGCTCCTCGAGCGCGCGACGAACGATCCGCGCGCCGGTCTTCTCGTCCGGGTCCTCGAACGAATCGAGGTCGAGCGCCTTCTGAGCGACCAGCAGCGCGACACCGCCACCAGGGACGATGCCCTCTTCGAGCGCGGCGCGCGTGGCCTGCAGCGCGTCCTCGACGCGATGCTTCTTCTCCTTCATCTCGGTCTCGGTGGCCGCGCCGACCTTGACCACGGCGACGCCGCCCGACAGCTTGGCGAGGCGCTCCTGGAGCTTCTCGCGGTCGAAGTCGGAGTCGGTGTTCTCGATCTCGGTCTTGATCTGGTTGATCCGGCCCTTGATCGCATCGCTGTCACCGTTGCCGTCGACGATCGTCGTGGTGTCCTTGGCCACGACCACGCGACGAGCGCGGCCGAGCTGCGAGATCTGCGTGTTCTCCAGCTTGAGGCCCATCTCCTCGGTGATCACCTCGCCACCGGTGAGGATCGCGATGTCCTCGAGCATCCGCTTACGGCGATCGCCGAAGCCCGGCGCCTTGACCGCAACACCGGTGAACGTGCCGCGCAGCTTGTTCACCACCAGCGTCGCCAGCGACTCGCCCTCGACATCCTCGGCAATGATCAGCAGCGGCTTGCCCGACTGGATCGTCTGCTCGAGCACCGGGAGCAGGTCACGGACCGACCCGATCTTCTGGTTGGCGATGAGGATGTAGGGATCCTCGAGGGTCGCTTCCATCCGCTCCTGGTCGGTGACCATGTAGGGCGAGATGTAGCCCTTGTCGAACTGCATGCCCTCGGTGAACTCGAGGTCCATGCCGAACGTCTGGCCCTCCTCGACGTTAACCACGCCGTCCTTGCCGACCTTCTCGATCGCGTCGGCGATCACGTCGCCGATCTCGTCATCGCCGGCCGAGATCGTCGCCACGCGAGCGATCTGATCCTTGCCGGAGATCTCGGTCGACTGCTTCTCGATGTTCTTGACGACATCGTCGACGGCCTTCTCGATGCCGCGCTTGAGACCAAGCGGGTTCGCGCCGGCCGCGACGTTCTTGAGGCCCTCGCGGACGATCGACTGTGCGAGCACGGTCGCCGTCGTCGTGCCGTCGCCGGCCACGTCGTTGGTGGCGGTCGCCACCTCGCGCACGAGCTGTGCGCCCTGATTCTGGAAGACGTCCTCGACCTCGATCTCACGCGCGATCGTCACACCATCGTTGGTGATCGTCGGCGCGCCGAACTTCTTGTCGAGGACCACGTACCGGCCCTTAGGCCCGAGCGTGACCTTGACCGCGTTAGCGACCGCGTCAACGCCCTGCTCGAGGGCCTTGCGGGCCTCCGAGTTGTACTTCAGTTCCTTGTGTGCCATATCTGTTTCAGTTCTCCTGGGGGACGGGTTTAGGACTGGACCTTGGCCAGCACGTCCGATTCGCGGAGGACGAGGAGCTCCTCGCCGTCGACCTTGATCTCGGTTCCGCCGTACTTGCTGTAGAGGACCTCGTCGCCTTCTGCGACGTCGAGCGGAGTGCGCTTGCCAGTGTCCTCGTTGACCTTGCCGTCGCCGACCGCGAGAACCTTGCCCTTCTGGGGCTTCTCTTTCGCGGTGTCGGGCAGGACGATGCCGCTGGCGGTCGTCTCCTCCTCCTCGATCGCCCGCACGATCAACCGATCGCCAAGGGGCTTGAGCTTCATGTGATGCAACCTCCGGTTGGAAGGGAATGATGCCGATGTGAGCTTGGCACTCCTCCCACGAGAGTGCCAAGACGCCAATATAGCTTCTCGTCTCGGCTTTTCAAGGTTTTCTTGGCACTCCACAGCAGAGAGTGCCAAATACCCGGTATATAGACCGCCTGCCCGGGGTCTGCAGGAGCGATTCGGGCTGGACGGCGATGCGGAACGATGACCTCGGCAGGGCCTGGCTCAGCCGGCGCCAGCCTGGGCTCGCTGGGAGGCCTCAGCCTCCAACACCCCGGGCACGGCGACCACAAGCGGTCGTGCGAGCTCCGAGCTCGTCGCATTCAAGACCGAACGACGCGCGGGCCAGATCAGTTGCGGGCTGCACCCAGCCCGTGCATACGCTCGCGGATCTCGGGCGGGTTCTCGATGATCTGGGAGAACCGGACGACGGTGACAGTGTCATCCATCGAAACCGTCCGGCCGTAGATCTGCTCGAGGAAGTGGATCATCTCGTCCACCCGCCGGAACTCCGGGTTGTCGTGCTCGATGTCGCGCGGGGAGAGGTCACGCACCCGCTTGACCTCCACCTGGTCGATCACGGCGTTGAAGATCTTCTCCCGCGGTGAGTGCTGATAGCCGATGGTGACCAGCACGCAGTCGTTCTTGCGGTACTTGTGCGACTTGTCGCCGAGACGGATCGTGGCGGTCTTACGGCCCCGACGAAGTTGGTCGGCGAACACCGACGAATAGAAATTGAGGACGCGCACGGGCGCAGACTACCGATCCAGGGACAATCGCGACACGGCGCGCCGCAGGATCTCCCGCTCACCGGCGTATGTCAGCTCCTCGGCGGCCTTCACCAGCGGCATCCAAAGCGCGACCTCGATCTCGTGGTCGTGGTCCTCGACGTTTCCCGACCGGTACTCGAACAGGTAGAAGGCCACCCGTTTGAGGCGCCGGCGGCCCCGCCGCTCGTACGTGTACTCGACGTCGCCCAGCTTGTCGATCAGCTCGGCCCGCACGCCTGTCTCCTCGGTCACCTCGCGGATCGCCGCTGCCTCGTCGGTCTCGCCCTTGTCGAGGTGTCCCTTGGGCAGCGCGAGGACGCGCTGGCGACTGGCGTCGCGTTTGACCGGCACGACCACGATCACATTGCCGTCGTGCACCACGGCACCGCCCGCGGAAAGCTCGATCGTCCCTTCCGGGCTAGTAGACGTATCGCTCAAGCGCCGCTTGATCATGAACGGTGAGCCTTCCCCGTCCCTGGGTAATTATTCCCGCGCGCTCCAGCACGGCGAGGAAGCGACTGGCCGACTCGCGTGAGGAACCAGCGAGCTGGGCGAGTTCCGCCTGGGTCGCGGTAATCACCACGTCGCCTTCTCCTTGCCCGGCCGCCGCCACGAGTTGGGAGAGCGCGGCGGCCACGCGGCTCTGAACCGTCTGGAACGACTGCCGGGCCAGGCGCTCGTTGGTGTCCCGTAGGCGCTGACCCAGCGACGCGATCAGCTTCACCGATATGTCGGGGTACTCGCGCAGAAGGCGGTGCATGTCGGTGCTGAGGATCGCGATCGCCTCGGTCCCTTCGGTGGTCTCCACCGTCGCCGAGCGCCGCTCGCCGTCGAGCATTGCCATCTCCCCGAAGATGTCGCCGGGCCCGAAGTGCGCCAGCGTGATCGAGCGGCCGTCGGGATGCTCGCGGATCGCGCGCGCTCGCCCCGAGCGCACGATGTAGCAGGTGCTCCCCTCGTCGCCCTCCTTGAACACCACCTCGCCCGGCTCGAACCGGCGCGCCATGGCGACGCGCGCCACCCGCTCGAGCTCCTCGGCGGACAGGGTGGAGAAGACCGGCACGCGCCTGAGCAGCACAATTGGGTCCTCGCTGCCTTCAGACATGTCGCCCATGCATACCACACGGGCAAGTCCGTGGCGCGGCGACGGCCCTTGCCGCACGGGCTAGGACAGCCAACGGACGCGGTCGAGGGCGTGCTCGCGCGGCCGAGAACTAAACCGAATCGGGTGCCTGCCCGCGGGACCCATCTCAGACCGAATCGAGTGCCTGCTCGCGGCGGCGGCGCCTGACCGCGGCGCCCACCCACCAGACCAGCGCGACGACCAGACCGACCGGCGTGAGCGCGGCAATCGCGATCAGCGCGCCGCCCGCCGCCACCGTCAGTACCCGCCCGGCGTCGTGGGCCGCGCGCCCGATCCCGAAGCCGCCACTCTTGTGTGCGACCGGCGGCAGCGGCGTGCTGGTGTTGATCTCGACGTTGATCTGGCTGAAGTTCACCTGGTTGTTCAGGCGCCCCAGCGTCGCCTGATCGCTCGAGATCGACGCCTCCGCATCGTGGATCTGCGCGGTGAGGCTTTGCACCTGCGCGTTGGTCACGGCGTTGGCCAGTTGCTTGAGCAGGGAGGTCCTGAGCGCGCGGGCATCGGCCAGGGCGCTCGCGGCCGCGTTGTACTGATTGGTGATGTCCTGGGTGTTGTCGGTGCGCGATGTGACCTGCGCATAGGTGAGCTGCGACAGCCGGCTCATCGTTTCGGGCAGTGAGGCGCTCGGGACGCTCAGCTCGAAGCTCGCGTAGCCATTGGGTCCGCCCTGGGTCACGGTGGAGTTGTTGACGATCCCGTTGACCTGACCAACCACGTTGTAGACCTCCTGCGCCACCGCGTCGACCCGGCTGGAGGCGGCGGTCAGGTTGAGCTGCGCGGACTGGACGACCTTGCGTCCCGTGGTCGGAGGCTGAAGGACTTGCGGCGCGGAAGATCCGGATGTCGGCGCGGAGGGCGCGGCGGTGCTGCTCGCGGCCGCCTTCTCTGCGCGCGAGTTCGGTGTGCGAACGTCTGAGGGAGCGAGTGGGGCGGGCGCGCCCGTGGCCCGGGGGGCGGTCGAGGTGGTGCCGGCACCCGTGCCCGCGGACGCGGCGCTCGAGGAGGACATCGAAGATCCTCCGCCGCTCCCTCCGGCCACGACGACGATCGCCACGAACAGAGCAACGCCGGCCGCCAGCGCGCCGGTTCCCTCCCAGAAACGCCGCGCCAACCGCCCGCGCCGCACGGCCTTGACCGGAACGACCGAGTCGGGCGCCGGTGCGAACCGGCGCCCTACCCGCTCATCCATGGAGCGGGCGAACTCGGCCGGGAGCTGCGGACGATCGGAGGCGAGCAGAAGCGCGATCTCGGCCAGCTCCGCGTAGCGCGCATCGACCGGCTCGCCGGCGAGCGTCGCGTCGATGGCGTCCAGCGTGGCGGCGATCTCCGGATCGATCGGGTCGTGGTCAAGCAGTCGCATTGCAGGCCTTCCTGAGCTTCTCCATCGTGCGGTAGAGCAGCGTGCCGGCGTTCGACTCGCTGACTCCGAGCACGCGGGCCACCTCGGCGTTGGACATGCCGGCGTGGAATTTCAAGGCGATGATCTCCCGCTCGCGCGCCGGCAGCTTCGCGAGCGCGGCCTGCACCGTCGTGCGGCGCAGCGCGACCTCGGCACCGTCTCCCTGGTCGGCGTCGGGAGCGTCCTCGGAGGGATCGGTCACCAGCGTCGCGGTCCGACGGCGACGGCGAAGCTCGTCGAGCGCCGCGTTGCGCGCGATGCCGAACAACCAGGCGCGCTCCTCGCCCCGCCGGCGGTCGAACGTCCGCCGGCGCCGGTAGGCCCGCTCGAAGGCGAGCGCTGTGACGTCCTCGGCGGCGGCCGGATCGCGCAGCAGGGTCACGACGTACGCGTACACGTCGTCGCGACTGGAGCGGTAGAGGTCCTCGAACCGCTCCCACGAGCTGGTCCCGCTCGGCGTGCGAAACAAAGTGTCTGTCTCGGTCACACCCACACTACGCACGAGCGGATGATCCATCACGACACGAGCTGGTCAAATAGCCGCGGGTCGTTGGTGATCACCCCCGTGACGCCGAGGGCCTCGAGCGCCCGCAGCCGCGCCAGGTCGTCGACGGTCCACACGTAAAGCTCGCCGCCGGCCGCGTCGATGGCCCGCACGAGCCGGGGGGTCACGAGCCGCCAGTGCGCCATCACCGCATCGCACCGGCGCGCCCTGATGGCCGCGGCCGCCCGCCCGGGTAGTAGCGCTCGGATCGCCTGGAGCCCCACGTACGCCGGCATCATGGTGACCCACGAGCGGAACGGATCGCGGGTCAGCTTCGGCACCGACCACCCGAGCCTGACCCCGGGCTCGGCGGCGCGGAGCAGTGCCAGGCTCTCCTCGTACTGGGTGCAGATCAATGCCCGCTCGAGAACGCCGTTGGAGCGCAGCGCCTCGAGCACGCGCAGTTCATACCCGGGCAGCTTGAGGTCGACGTCCAACTCGATGCCCGCGAACCGCTCGGACGAGAAGTACGCCAGCGCCTCCTCGAGCGTGTGCGGCATGCCCCGCTCGGCCGCGTCCGCCCAGTCGTGGGCGAGGATCAGTCCCTCGCCCCGCTCCTCGCGCAGCACGTCGAACTCGATCATGTCGACGCCGGCCTCCACCGCCGCGTCGAAGCTGGCGAACGTGTTGCCCGGCGCGATGCGGTCGGCCCCCTTGTGACCAACCCGGCGAAGGCGAGGCGTTACTTCTGGCATCCCGGGCACCAGTACGTCGTCCGATTCGCGTCGCCCTGCCCGCGGGCGACGATCCCGGCGCCGCACCTCGGGCAGGGCCGGCCGGGATGTCCGTAGACCCGGGCCTGAATGGTCCGAGGGCCCAGGGTCGCCGAGCGTTGCATTCGCGGTCTCATCGCCCCGATGATTGCTACGGCTTCGTCATCTGTGACCTGGGAGATCGGGCGCCACGGGTCGATGCCCGCCTCCCAGCACCCCTCGGCCTTCCAGATGTTGCCGATGCCGGCCACGTTGCGCTGGTCGAGCAGCGCGTCGCCGAGGTAGCGCGTTTGGTCGTCCTCCCGGAGGCGACGCAGGAACTGCTCTCGGTCGAACTCGGTCGCGAGCACATCCGGGCCTAGCGCCGCCAGTCGCTGGTCGAACCGCGTCCGCGAGTCGGTCATCAGCTCGAGCAGCGGCCCGTCGAACTGGACCACTTCTTGGTCCTGCGCCCGGAGCACGATCCAGGCCCGCCGCGGTGAGCGCCCCCACCGTCGCCCCGGTCCGTACACGCCCCAGACGCCGACCATCCCCAGATGCGAGTGGAGCACGAGGTCGCCCTCGAAGCGCAGAAACAGGTGCTTTCCATGCGTATCGACGCTTGTGAGCACCCGCCTGGCCAGGCGATCCGGCCAGCGGTCGAGCGCGTGCCGCGGGTGGGGAGTGCGAATCTCGTCGGGCGCCTGACCCTCGAGGACAGGGCGAATCCGGTTGGCCGCGTAGGCGATCGTGTCGCCCTCGGGCATTACGCACTGAGGGTCAGGCGGCGCGGTCCCTGCTGGAATCCGAGGGCGATGAGCGCCGGCCCGAGCGAGGATTCGATCGCCGCCACACCGTCGACCTTCTCGAGCGCGACCCGCTTGAGCCGCCCGGCCCGCACGTACTCGATCAGCGCGTGCAGCCCCGGCTCGATCCGGGCGTCGTCCGCGCTGACCAGCGTCTGGAGTGCCCGACCCCCGCGCTCGAGGTAAAGAATCGGTTCACCGCCTGCCAGCACCACGTAGGCGCCGGCCACCCTCATCGGCCGGCGGGCGTCGTCGGCGCGCCCCGAGCGCTCAGGCCAGGCGAGCGCCGCGCCGTAGGGCTGAGCGGGATCGACCGCGGCCAGCACGACAGGGGCCTCGTCGTCGCTTTGCGCCCGCAGTCGCTCGACCGCCCCCGGCAGCGCGAACTGCGCGCCGCCCAGACCCTCGACGAAATACCCGCGCCGGGCGATGCCCAACGTCTCGAGCTGGGTGAGCTCGGGATAGATGGCCGTGAACCCGCCGGCGAGGCCTTCGGCCCGGACCTGCTCGCGGGTGAGGATCCCGTAGCGCTCGAGCATCAGTTCCGCCACCGCCCGCCGCCGCGCCGCCGGATCGACCTGGGAGCGGAACAGCGGCTCGGTGAGTGACCAGCGTCCTGAGACCTGGGTTCCCACCCACCCACCGCCCACCGCCGAGGCGCCCGCGCCGCGCCGGCGAGAGGAAAATCGACCCGGCCGTGCGCCGCCGGCGCGACCGCGCTCACGCTGGGCACGGGCCAAGGTCAACCGCGGCGCCCGCAGCGGCGAGAACGCGTCATTGGTCGCCTCGCCCGCCCAGGCGAGATCCCACAGCGCGTCCTGGAGTTCCTCAGGCGCGAGGTCGACGTCGACGAGCAGGTCGGTGAAGAAGCACGCCCCGGCCGCCAGGCGCGCCCGCACCGCGTCGTGCGCCGGTGACTCCATCGCCGAGCCGGAGCCCCCGCCCCCCCTCTGCACCGGCGGCCCAAGCAGCCCCAGATCCTCGCGAAAGTAGAGGACGACTCGGCCGGAATTGCGCCCCAGCGCGCCCGCCCCGATCCAGACGACCTCGCCCGCGGCGCACAGCTGGTCGATCCACGCGGGCGAGTAGGCGCCGGCCCGCCGAGGCAGGACGTCGCGCTCCCACACCTCAGGTGCAAGCGCCAGCCCTTGGAGCGGTACGAGAACCTCGCGCAGGCGGTCGACGCCCGCGCCAGACCCGGTCCCGCCCGCCCAGCGGTCGACGCCCTGCCACGCCGGCAGGAACCTCGCGAGTGCGCGCTGGTCGACCGGCTCGACCTCCTTGCGCAGGACGGCAAGCGAGGCCCGCCGCAGCCGGCGCAGGACCTCGGGGTCGCACCACTCGCGCCCGCTGCCACCGGGACGCAGCTCGCCACGCACGAGCGTGCCCTCGCGCTCCAGCGCGGCAAGCGAGGCCCCCGCGTCCACCCCATAGCGGGCCCGCAGATCCTCGGTCGTGAACGGACCGTGCGTGGCGGCGTAGCGGCGGACCAGTTTCGTCATGGCCTCGGGCACGTCCTCGAGGAATGCCGCCGGCAACCCCCCAGGCGGTGCCGCCCCGAGCGCATCGCGGTACAGACCGGCGTCGGCGGCGTCGATCCAGCGGTTTTCGCCGGCGAGGCGGACCTTGATCGCCCGGCGCTCGCTCCGCAGCTCCTCGAGCATCGCCGGCGCATCGAGACCCTCGACCACCCTCAGCTGCGCCTCTTGCGCGGTCAGGTCACCGAGCCCGCGGAGGACGTCGTGAAGTTGGTCGCGCGAGGTCGCGCGCCGCATCTCGGAGATGAACTGCAGGTCGTCCTCAACCTGCTGCAAAGCGTTTGGGTCGATCAGGTCGCGCAGCTCCTCCTGACCCAGTAGCTCGCGCAGTAGCTCGCGATCGAGGGACAGCGCCGCCGCCCGACGCTCGGCATTGGGCGTGTCGCCTTCGTACATGTACGTCGCGACGTAGTCGAAGAGCAGCGACGAAGCGAACGGGGACGCGGTCGGAGTCTCCACCTCGATCAGGGAGATCTCCCGGCGGTGCAGCGCGGTGAGCAATTCGGTTAGTCCCGGCACGTCGAGCACGTCGCGCAGGCACTCGCGGTACGTCTCGAGAATGATCGGGAACTCGCCGTACTTCTTGGCCACCTCGAGCAGCGACTGGGCCTTCAGCCGCTGCTGCCAGAGCGGCGTGCGCTTGCCCGGGCGGGCGCGCGGGATCAGCAGCGCGCGGGCCGCGTTTTCGCGGAACCGAGCCCCGAACAGAGCGGAGGCGGACAGCTCGGCGACGACCTGGTCCTCGACCTCGTCGGGCTCGAGCATCACGAGATCGGCGCCTGGCGGCTCCTCCGCGTCGGGGAGGTGGACGATGATCCCGTCGTCGGACCAGATCGCGTCGGACTCGAGGCCGAGCTGGTCGCGGATCCGCGCGCTCAGCGCCAGGCCCCATGCGGCGTGGACGCGGCCACCGAAAGGAGACAGAACGCAGAGCCGCCAATCGCCGATCTCGTCGCGGAAGCGCTCGACCACGATCGCCCGGTCCGACGGCACCACCCGCGTGGCGTTCTGCTGCTCGCGCAGGAACTCGAGCAGGTTGGTGGCCGCCCGCGGCTCGAGGTCGTAGTCGCGCTCGAGGATCTCGGCCGGCTGCTCGACCGCCCAGCGTGAGAAGGCGCCGATCGCCTGGCCGAGCTCCTTGGGCCGGCCCACCCCGTCACCTTTCCAAAACGGGACCGCGCCCGGCAGACCGGGCGCCGGGGTGACGATGACCCGGTCGCGCCCGATCTCCTCGATCCGCCAGGTGCTGGCGCCGAGCAGGAACGTCTGGCCGGGACGAGCCTCGTAGACCATCTCCTCGTCGAGCTCGCCCACGCGTCGGCCGTCGGGCAGCGTCACGCTGTAGAGGCCTCGGTCCGGGATCGTGCCGGCGTTGGTCACCGCCAGTTGCCGGGCGCCCGGGCGAGGCCGGATCGTCCCGCGCACCCGGTCCCACACGATTCGCGGGCGCAGTTCGGAGAACTCCGAGCTCGGGTAGCGGCCGTCGAGCATGTCGAGCACGTTCTCGAGCTGGGTGCGACTGAGCTCAGCGTACGAGTGGGTGCGCCCCACCAAGGCGTGCAGCTGATCGACCGCCACCGGCTTGTCCTCGGGCGCGGCGGCGGCGATCGCCACGATCTGCTGGGCGAGCACGTCGAGCGCGTTGTGCGGGACAACGGTGGTCTCGATCTCGCCGTTTCGCATGCGCTGGGCCACCACGGCGCACTCGAGCAGGTCGGCCCGGAACTTGGGGAAGATGCGCCCGCGGCTGACATCGCCCACCGAATGGCCGGCCCGGCCGATCCGCTGGAGCCCCCGCGCCACCGACTTGGGCGACTCGACCTGGATGACCAGGTCCACGGCGCCCATGTCGATCCCGAGCTCGAGGCTCGAGGTCGCCACCAGGCACGGCAGCTCGCCGGCCTTGAGCATCTCCTCCACGACCTGTCGTTCCTCGCGTGCGAGCGAGCCGTGGTGGGCGCGGGCAATCTCGTGCTCGGACAGCTCGTTGAGGCGGAGCGCGAGGCGCTCGGCGCCCCGACGGTTGTTGACGAACAGGATCGTCGAACGATGCGCGTTGATCAGCTCGAGCAGCTCGGGATAGATCGCGGGCCAGATCGAGCGGCGCGTCGCCTCGGCACCGCCGAGCAGCGGGTCGAGCTTGAATTCGGTCCCCGCCCGCCCCGCGTCGGGTTCGACCATCGAATCGACCGGCACCCTGATCTCCAGGTCGAGCTCCTTGCGGACCCCGGTGTCGACGATCCGGCACGTGCGGCTCGGTCCTACCATGAATCGCGCGATCTCCTCGAGCGGCTTCTGGGTGGCCGACAGGCCGATGCGCTGGAGGTCGCTGCCGGCGGCGCTCGTCAGCCGCTCCAGGGTGAGCGCGAGGTGCGCGCCGCGCTTGGTCGCCGCCACCGCATGGATCTCGTCGATGATCACCGACTGGGCGCCGACAAACAGCTCCTTGGCCCGGCCGGTCAGCATCAGGTAGAGCGACTCAGGGGTGGTGATCAGGATGTCGGGCGGTTCGCGCAGCATCGCCTGGCGCTCGCGCTGGGGCGTATCCCCCGTCCGGACCGCAACGCGCAAATCAGCGCCTATCCCGCGGAGCGGGACGCGGAGGTTGCGGTCGATGTCGTACGACAGCGCCTTGAGCGGGGACACGTAGACGAGGCCGATGCGCTTCTCACCCGAAGCTGGCTGGCTGGCCAGCCGGTCGATTGCCCACAGGAACGCGGCCAGCGTCTTGCCCGACCCGGTCGGCGCCGAGATCAGGACGTGTTCACCCGAGGCAATCGCCGGCCACGCCTGCGCCTGTGCCGGCGTCGGCTCGGTGAACGCGCCGGCAAACCACTCGCGGGTGCGGGCACTGAAGTGCTCGAGAGACACGGATCCGAGCGTAGCGAGCCGGGCCTGCGGGATCCGGCGCTTTAGGTCCGTACCTGACCGCTATTCGCGAGCTGCTTGGCCCGCTCAAACACCGCATCGATCATCGGCTCGGTCAGCTTGCCGGTGAACGTGTTCTGTTGGCTGGGGTGAAAGCAGCCGAGCAGCGTGTACCGCCCGACCTCGGCGGTAGCAGCATGGCCGAACTTCGGCCGCGGCCGCGGCACCGGCTCCCCGAGCGCGCGCGTCACGCGGAGCGCCCCATCCCACGCGAACGAGCCGAGCGTCACGATCACGCTCACCGACTCGAGCAGCAACAGCTCACGCTCCAAAAACGGCAGGCAGTTGTCGCGTTCGGAGGGCAGTGGGCGATTCGCCGGCGGCGCGCAGCGCACCGCCGCTGTCACGTAGGCGCCGCGTAGCGTCAGGCCATCGTCGCGTGAGACCGACGTCGGTTGGTTGGCGAACCCCGTGCGGTACATCGACCCGAACAGCCAGTCACCCGAGCGGTCGCCTGTGAAGATCCGCCCGGTGCGGTTACCGCCGTGAGCGGCGGGCGCCAGCCCGAGCACGAGCACGCGCGCGCCCGGATCGCCAAACCCCGGGAGGGGCCGCCCCCAGTACTCCTCGTCGGCGAACGCCGCCCGCTTCACGCGAGCGACCTCCTCCCTCCAGGCGACCAGGCGCGGACAGCGCCGGCAGGAGATCACCTCGCGCTCGAGCTCGAGCAGATCCGCGATTGTCAACCCTTCAGGGCGCGTCCGTAATGACGCTCGTAGTACTCCCGGTAGGCGCCACTGCGGATCGGCTCCCACCACCACTCGTTGTCGCGATACCACTGGACGGTTCGCGCCAGTCCCTCCTCGAAGCCCACTTGCGCCCGCCACCCGAGCCCCTCGAGCTTCTCGCTCGAGAGCGAGTAGCGGCGGTCGTGCCCGGGCCGGTCGGTCACGAACTCGATCAATTTCTTCTCGGCACCGGTGAGCTCGATGATCCGCCGCACGACGGCCAGGTTGTCGCACTCGTCGGGGCCGCCGCAGTTGTAGACCTCTCCCGGCGTTCCGTGCGCCAGTGCATGTCCGATCCCGCGCGCGAAGTCCTCCACGAACAGCCAGTTGCGGATGTTGCGGCCGTCCCCGTATACCGGCAGCCGGTCCCCGGCAAGCGCATTCAGGATCATCAGCGGGATCAGCTTCTCCGGATATTGATGTGGGCCATAGTTGTTGGAGCCCCGACAGATCAGCGTCTCGAGCCCATACGTATGGAAGTAGCTCCACACGAGCAGATCAGCGCCGGTCTTCGTCGCGCTGTACGGACTCGATGGTTGTAGTGGCGACTGCTCGGTGAATGACCCCTGCTCGATGGAGCCGTACACCTCATCGGTCGACACCTGGAGGTAGCGCAACCTGCGCTCACGAGCGGCCTCGAGCAGCACGTGGGTGCCCTGCATGTTCGTGACGATGAATTCCTCGGGCCCGGCGATCGACCGATCCACGTGCGTCTCCGCGGCGAAGTTCACGATCGCATCCGCGTCACCAACCGCGTCCGCCACCACCACCGGGTCCTCGATCGCCCCCTGGACGAAGTGGATCTCGGAGTCCACCTCCTGCAGGTTCTCCCGCCGGCCGGCGTATGTCAGCTTGTCCAACACTGTGACGTGGTCGCCGTGTTCGCTTACGCGCGTGCGCACGAAGGCCGAGCCGATGAACCCAGCGCCGCCGCACACCAGCAACCTCATCTCGCGCCGGCCACCGATACCGCCGCCATGTATTCAGCCAGCCCCTGTTGCCAGTCCGGGAGGACGGGAACCTCCTCGCCGCGCCCGCTGCGCAGGACGCTGTAGGCGGGCCGGGTGGCCGGCCGGGGCATATCGGCCGTCGTGCACGGCTTCACCTCGCAGCTCAGGCCGGCCCGGGCAACGATCTCCTGCGCGAACGCATACCACGAGCAGATTCCCCCACCGGCCACGTGCACGATGCCCGCGGGCCGCGCCTCGCCGGTACCGATGTCGAGGAGTGCGCGCGCCAGGTGCCCAGTGAACGTGGGGGAGCCCACCTGATCGTCGACGACGATCAGCTCTTCGCGCTCGCCCGCCAGGCGCAGGATGGTGGCCGGAAAGCAGGAACCGCCCGCGCCGAACAGCCATGAGGAGCGCACGATCGTGTGCGCGCCGGGCGCCTCGTCCGCCACCGCCCGCTCCCCGGACAGCTTTGAGCGCCCGTACGCCGACACCGGCCCGACGTCATCCGACTCCACGTATGGCGAGCGCTTGGCGCCGTCGAACACGTAGTCGCTGGACACGTGGATCGTCCACGCACCACATGCAGCCGCCGCACGAGCGACGCTGCCGGCACCGGCGCCGTTGACGGCGGCCGCCCCGGCTTCGTCGGCTTCGGCTCCGTCGACGTTCGTCCACGCCGCGCAGTTGACCACCACGTCCGGCCTGGCCGCGTCCAGCGCCCGGGTTACCGACTCGGCGTCGGTGATATCCACCTCCGTGCGCGAGAATCCCACCACCTCGTGACCGGCGGCGCTCCCCGCGGCGACCAGGTCCTGTCCGAGCATCCCGGCCGCGCCGGTGATCGCGAATCGCACCGGCCGAAGAGTAGTGCGGCATGATGCCGCGGTGCCTTCACGCTCTGACGACGCGACCGCACGGCCGGTGCGCGTGCTCGCCGCCGGCGGGACGATCGCGATGCGCGGCGAGCAGGCCGTGCCGGCCCTTGACGCATCCGAGCTCGTCGAGCAATTGCCCCAGGTGGCGGGCTTTCAGCTTCGGGCCGAGACGGTTCTGTCGCTGCCGAGTGCGCATCTCACCCTGCCCGATGCCCTGGCGCTCGCCCGCCGCGCCGGCGAGGCCGCCTCAGACGGCGAGGGCGTGGTGCTGACGACGGGCACCGACACGATGGAAGAGGTGGCGATGGTGTGCGCGCTGACCTACGGCGGGGAGGGCGGGCGGGCCCCAATCATCCTGACCGGCGCCAACCGGCCCGGCAGCGCTCCCGGTGCCGACGGCCCCGCGAACCTGCTCGACGCGATCATCTTGGCGCGCTCGCCCGCAGCCACCGGACTCGGTGTGGTGGTGGTGTTCGGCGGCGAGGTTCACGCCGCCACCACCGTGCGCAAGATCGACAGCACCGGCCCGGCCGCGTTCGGCTCGCCGACCGCCGGGCCGCTCGGGCGGATCGTCCAGGGGCGAGTCTGGCTCCACGCGACCCCGCGCCGTCCCGAGCCGATGGACGTGAGAAGCCTCGACTACCGGGTCAATACGGTGAGCACCGGCCTCGGCGACGACGGCGCGCTCCTGCGTCACGCGGCGCAGAACAGCGACGGCGTCGTGCTGGTCGCCTTCGGGGCCGGGCATCTCTCTCCGGTGGTCCTGAGCGAGTTGCGCAACGCCGCCGAGCGCGTGCCCGTCGTGATCACCTGCCGTCCCGACCGTTCCTCGATGCTGTTCTCAACCTATGGATTCGAGGGCGCCGAGCGCGACCTGCGCGCCAGCGGCGCGGTCTGCGTGCCGTTCCTGTCGGCGGCGGCCGCGCGCATCGCGCTGCTGTGCGCGCTCGGGGCGCGGCTCGACCGCGCCGGCATGCAGGCCGCGTTCGCGGCGTTTGACGCCTGCTGAGGCGCCGCCGACGATCCCGCTAACCCGGGGCCCAATGCGGACCGATCCTGTCCGCGAGTAGCAGTTTCCTCACACATCGCCGCACGCCAGCGGTTAGCGTCGCCGGTCATGAGCGAACGAACCAAATACTCAGTCGGCACCTTCTCCTGGGCCGACCTCTCGGCCTCCGACCAGGATGCCGCCAAGCAGTTCTACGGTCAGCTGTTCGGCTGGGATGCCGTCGACAATCCGGTCGGGGACGGAGCCGTCTACTCGATGATGGAGATCGGCGGCAAGCCCGCCGCGGGGATCGGGCCGCAGCCCCAGCAGCAACGCGACGCGGGCGTGCCGCCGCTGTGGAATTCCTATGTCACGGTGGACAGCGCCGACGCCGCCGCCGACCGCGCCCAGAAGCTTGGCGCCACCGTGCACGCGCCGGCCTTCGATGTCATGGACGTCGGCCGCATGGCCGTGATCCAGGATCCCCAGGGCGCCTTCTTCATGGTCTGGGAGCCCAAGCAGCACATCGGTGCGTCAGTCGTCAACGCGGCCGGCGCGCTCTCCTGGAATGAGCTCGCCACGCCCGACATCGACGCCTCCGCCAACTTCTACGGCGAGCTGTTCGGGTGGAAGTACGAGACCTTCGAGGGCATGCCGATGCCCTACATGGTCATTCAGACCGCCGACGGGAACAGCAACGGCGGTCTGCGCGGCGCCATGGAGAACGAGCCGACCTACTGGCTCGTCTACTTCGGCACCGACAACATCGAGAACGGCATGGCCAGCGCCACCGAACTCGGCGCCACCACCCTGGTCGGCCCGACCGACATCGGGGCGGGCCAGATCGGCGTGCTCCAGGATCCCCAGGGCGCCGTCTTCGCCCTGTACGCCGGCCAGTTCGACGAATGACCTAAGGATCCCAACCAGCCGCCGGGTCTCGGCCGCCACCGCGAGTCGGGTCGTATTGATCAGTCGGATGGTGTTGGCGTTCGCCCGCGCGATCGACCTCAGCTGGCTCAGCCCGTTGAGCAAATCGTCGAACCCGCGCGCTCGCAGGACCACGTCGACCAGCGTGGGCTGGGGAGACTCATAATCGGCGACGAGCTGAGCGGCGAGCAAGCGGCGAACCTACCCAAGCCGGGCGGCTTTTTCCTCTGTTTGCAGCGAGAATTTCAGGCCCGGCCGTAGACCGGCAGGGCCGCGCCGCTGGTCGGCCGCGAATCGTCGCTCAGCAGAAAAGCGATCACGCCGGCGATCTCTGCCGGCTTGACCCATTTCGCGAAGTCGGCCTTTGGCATCGCTTTGCGGTTACCGGGCGTGTCGATCACGCTGGGGAGGATCGAATTGCAGCGGATCCCGTCGTTCTTGTATTCCACCGCCACCGCTTGGGCGAATGCGATCACCGCCGCCTTCGACGAGACATAGCCGGCGGCGCCGCTGAACGGCTGGAGCGCCGCTCGGGTGCCGACGCACACGATCGAGCCCGCGCCCGCCTCGATTAGATGGGGGACGGCGGCCGCGACGACCAGATAGGTGGGCCTTAGGTTGAGCCGGAACTGACGCTCGAAGTCCTCGATCGGCGTCTCGTGCACCCGTGCGCCCGCGGCGAAGCCGCCGACCAGGTTGACCACTCCGCGCACAGGAGCCGAGGCATCGCCGGCCGCCAATTCGACGACCCCCGCCACCTCGCTCTCGTCGAACAGGTCGGCCTGGATCAGCTCGAGCCCGTCGCGCGGCGCGACCCGCTCGAGCTCGCTCTCGACGATCCACGGCACGACCACGCGCCACCCGTCGTCGAGCAGCCGCTCGACGACCGCGGACCCGAGTCCGCCGGTGCCTCCCGTGACGATCGCAGTTCCCGTCATATTGCTGTCCGCGCGCCACTTTATCTTCGTCTCACCATGCGAGTCCGGGAATTTGCGGACGGATGCGAGGTCGCCCAGGCGCTGCTGGTGCGCGCAATCGAGCGCGAAGACGGCGGTAAGCACCTCAAGCTGGTCCTCGGCGATCGGACCGGAAGCGTCACGGCGGTGGTCGCGGCGCGATCCGGCGAGCTGTGCCGCCCCGGCGAGGTCGTGTTCGTCACCGGCAAGCTGTCGGGCGCCCAGCTCGCGGTGCGCAGCCTGCGAGCGCCGCGGGAGGGCGAGTACGCCCAGCGCGAGCTGCACGACGGGCCCGCGCATGATCTGAACCAGATGGAGAGCGAGCTGCAGGAGCTGCTCGCCACCATTCACAACCCCCACCTTCGGCGGCTGCTGAGCGCGGTCTTCGCCGACGGCTCGGCCACCTGGCCCGACTACCGCGACGCGCCCGCGGGCAAGCGCTACCACCACGCCTACCGGCACGGCCTGCTCGAGCACTCACTCACGGTCGCACAGGCGGTCAGCGCGATCTCAGCCACCTTCCCGGGCATCGACCGGGATGTGGCGGTGACGGGCGCGCTGCTGCACGACATCGGCAAGCTCGACGCCTACGAGCTCGACGCGGGCGCGATCGTCATGTCCGACGACGGGCGGCTCCAGGGCGAGATTTCACTCGGTTACTACCGGGTGCGCCGCACGATCGAGCGGATCGAGGGCTTCCCAGCTGAGCTGGCCCAAGCCGTTCTGCACATCATCCTGAGCCACCACGGCGCGTTGGAGCACGGCAGCCCGGTCCTCCCGTGCACACGTGAGGCGACCCTGGTCCACATGATCGACAACCTCGGCGGGCGGCTCGGAAGCTTCGATCGACTCGAGAAGGAGCTGCCGGCCGGCGCCCAGTGGTCGCCCTACGACAAGGCGCTGGGCGGCGGCGCGTATTTCGCGCCCAGGGCCGACGCCGACCGCGAAGCGGCCTGATAGAGGTCGTCAACGCCCCGCTAAGGATCGGCCGCAAAACAGCGCAAATAGCGTTCCGATTTGGGTCCCCACCCACCCACCGGAGCCGCATCCCGCCCAGCCCAACTACAGTTGCGGTGGGCATGGCTAAGGACACGGAAAAGCTGATCCGTCAGCTGTCGCTGATCTCGTACCTAATGGCGGAACGGCGGCCCGTGACCGCCCAGGAGATCCGGCGGGACGTCGAGGGGTACAGCGCGATGAACGAGGACGCGTTCGCCCGCCGGTTCTACGCCGACCGCTCCGAGCTCGAGGCGCTGCGGATCGTGCTGTCGGTCGAGAAACCGGTCGACGGCCTGGTCGAGCAGGAGACCTACTCGCTGGCCCCCGAGAACTTTCACCTGCCCCCGATCGAGTTCACCGACAAGGAGCTGGCGGCCCTGCACACGGCGCTCCAGCTGCTCGACGGCGAGTTCGCCTACGCCGAGCCGCTGCGGATCGCCCTCCAGCAGCTCTCCTGGGGGCGCCCCAGCCCGCTTGGCTCGCCCGAACAGCACACGGTGGCGCTCGGCATCACCGGCGCCGCCGGCGGGCACGAGCTGAGCCACCGGCTGGCCAAGATCGAGACCGCGATCTTCCGCCGCAAGACGATCGTGTTCGAGTACTACACGATGGAGCGGGGCCAGTGGGGGACGCGTAAGGTCGATCCCTACCACCTGCTCTACCAGCCGAGCGGCCAGTTCTATTTGATCGGCCAGTCGCACGAGCGCAAGGCGCTCCGTGTGTTCCGGCTGTCGCGGATCCGCGGCAAGGTCGGCTACGCGACCAAGGCCGAGCACGACTTCCAGCGTCCCGCCGATTTCGATCCCCGCGCCTATGCCAACCGGATCGACTGGCAGTTCGGCGACCCCATCGGCACGGCGGAGGTGTGGATCGGGCGGCGCATCGCCTGGCAGATCGAGCGCCATTTTGGCCGCTACGGCGAGATGCGCCCGGCCGAGGAAGAGGGCGACCGCGTGTTTGTGACGCCCTACGCCAACGCCCGGCAGCTGATCGCCTGGGTCCTCGGGCTCGGCGAGCACGCACGGATCCAGGCGCCGGCCGAGCTGGCCGACGAGCTCCGCGACCGGCTCGAGCTGCTGATCGAGCGCCACTCGGGCGAGATGCAGATCGCGCCGGGCCGCGCGGGGACCGACCCCACCCAGCCCGACAGCGGACCCGCTCGCGGCGGCGACGAATTCGTCGAGGCCGGCAACGGCCACCAGCCTGACGGCGCGATCCGACCCGAGCGGTTCGCCCGCCTGGTCACCCTGGCCAGCATCCTGATCCAGGCCGGGCGTGCGGGCCGCTCGATCGATGCCCGGGAGCTCTGCCGTAACCTCAAGGTCTCAGAGCAGGAGCTGCGGGAGGACATCTCGGTGCTCAACCTGGTCAACTTCGGCGCCGGGACATACGTCCTGTACGCCGAGCTCGGCAATGACGGGAAGATCGAGGTCGAGCCCGAGCCGTATGGCGATTCCTTCGCCCGGCCGGCGCGGCTGCTCCCGGTCGAGGCCAAGGCGCTGATCGCCGCAATCGACCTGATCGGCGAGCACATCCCGGAGGGCTCCCTGACTTCGGTGCGCACGAAGGTGGTGGCCGCACTCGGTGAGGACCCGGTGCACGAAGGCCTTCAGATCGGCGCACCGGGTGGCGACGACGCCGAGATCGCGGCCGTCGTGTCCCGCGCGATCGCCGGGAGCCGTCTGCTCTCGTTCGAGTACTACAAGGAGAACGAGGATGAGTTCTCGACCCGCACGGTCGAGCCCTACGCACTCATCAATGGACGCGAGGGTTGGTACGTGGCCAGCTACGACCCCTCGCGCGAGGACGTCCGCCACTTCCGCCTCGATCGCTTCAAGTCGGCCTCGGTGGCCGACGAGTCGTTCGAGCCGCGGCCGGACGTCGACCCTGCTGCGGACGTCGACGGCTGGCCCCGGACCGGCGAGGTGCCGGCCGCGCGCCGCGCCCGCGTGTGGATCTCGCCCGAGCGGGCACGGTGGGCGCGCGAGGAGCGCACCGTGAGCGAGGAACTCGAGGACGGCGCCGTGATCGTGGAGCGCGGATTCGCGAGCATGCGCTACCTCGTCCGCGACGTGCTCAAGGAGGCCGGAGACGCGGTCGTGCTCGAGCCCGAGGAGGCTCGCGTCGCAGTTCAAGAAGCCGCCGAGGCGATCCGCGCCGCCGACCCGGTCGCGGCCGGCTAGCGGCCGCACGCGCCTCGCGCCGCTACGCTCCGCGCCCATGCAACCGCTGAAGGGACTGATCCTGTCCGGGGGAAGGGGCACCCGGCTGCGGCCGATCACATACACGAGCGCTAAGCAATTAGTGCCGGTGGCCAACAAGCCCGTGCTGTTCTACGGGATCGAGGCGATGGCGGAGGCGGGGATCGAGCAGGTCGGGATCATCATCGCCCCGGAGACGGGCGAGGAGGTGCGCCTGGCCGCCGGCGACGGCTCGCGCTTTGGCGTGCAGCTGACCTACATCGTGCAGGACAGGCCGGCGGGCCTGGCCCATGCGGTGCTGACCGCGGAGGCGTTCCTGGCCGACTCGCCATTCGTCATGTACCTGGGCGACAACCTGCTCCAGGGCGGGATCACCGATCTCGTCGCCACGTTCACGGCGGACGAGCCCGATGCCCTGATCCTGCTCACGCAGGTGCCCGATCCCCAGAACTACGGCGTGGCCGAGCTCGAAAACGACAGGGTTTTGCGGCTGGTCGAGAAGCCCGCCGAGCCGCGCACCGACCTCGCTCTGGTCGGCGTCTACATGTTCAGCCCCTGCGTGCACGCGGCGGCCAAGGCGATCGAGCCCTCGGCCCGCGGCGAGCTCGAGATCACCGACGCCATCCAGCGCCTGGTCGATGAGGGGCACCGGGTGGAGCCGCACATCGTCAAGGGATGGTGGAAGGACACCGGTCGGCTGGTGGACATGCTCGCGGCCAACCGGCTCGTGCTGGACACGATCCAGACCCGCCTCGAGGGCGAGCTGATCGATTCCCAGGTCGAGGGCCGCGTGGTGATCGAGGCCGGCGCCCGGCTCGAGCGCTCGTCGGTGCGCGGTCCGGCCATCATCGGCGCCGGCGCCCGCCTGAGCGACTGCTATGTCGGCCCCTACAGCGCGATCGGCGAGGACTGCGAGATCTCCGGCGCCGAGGTGGAGCACTCGATCCTGCTCGCCGGATCGGCCGTGACCGGCCTCGACGGCCGGATCGAGTCCTCACTGCTCGGGCGCAACGTCAAGGTCGGCCGCGACCGCCACCAACCTCGCGCCTACCGCTTCCTGGTCGGCGACAACTCCGAGATCGGCATCCCGTAAATCCCGCGAGAAGAAACCCCGAAATAGTCGGAGTTTCTTCCCGAGCTAGCTCGTGACCGTGAGCTCCTCCAGCATCGGAAGCTTGGTGGAGCTGGCCGCGTTGACCCGGATCCGGACGAACCGCGCCTTCACGGCGTGCTTGAGGTGCACGGTGTCGAGGACGCCGGAGCGACCGCCGACAAGCGCCACCGCCCGCCACGAGCGGCCGTTGCCGGACACCTGGACCGAGTAGCTGGCCGGCCGGAGCACGACAACGGGCCCAGGGGGCGGCGGAATGTTCGGACCCGGCACGGCAGGCCACTGACGACCCCACCGCAGCGTGATCGTGCCGATCTGGCCGGCCAGCGGCCGGAGCCGCGCCGTCAGTGACGCGTACACCGTTGCCGGCTGCCAATCGGTGGCCGGGCTGCCGTCAACCGCGGCGAGCGCCGGCGCGCCCGGAGCTGAGCTGGTGGCCGCGACGTGCCCGCAACGGACCAGGTCGCCCGAGGCAGTCAGATCGGGCCGGCGGGTGGCCAGCGACAGTGGATGGCCGCGTCGAACCGTGCGCAGCCCGCCCGGCGTGGACACCGGAAGCGGCGCTCCGCTCGTCAGCGTCACCGTCGTGCGCTGCGGGCCAATGGCGATTTGGAACACGCGCCCACGCCACTGCACCGCGTGCAGCACGATCCCACCGATCTGACTGTTCAAGGTCGGATCGAGCCCGACGTTGGCCGAGTTCCAGCGCATCCCCGAGTAGCCGTACAGGAACTCCTGAAGGAAGCCACCGATTCCGGTCATGAACGTGAACGCGCCACCCGTGCGGGTCTCCGAGAACTGGTGAAAGACGTCACGGATGAACGGCTGGTAGCTGCGCTCGGTGTACACGTAGGCGGAGCATCCCGGGGTGCCGAGTGCCGCGGTGTCGATCAGGTTGATGGCGTCGTCCATCGACGGGCCGCCCGGATCGGAGCGCGGCACGTAGTAGTCGAGATCACCCTGTGCGAGCTTGCTCGGCATCGTGTAGTTCCACGGGTATTGGAGCATGGTCACGTCGGCCTGCTTGACCAGCTGGCCGCCGTATCCCGAGAACTCGGGGTGCATGTTCAGTTGGCGATTCACCGGCACGACCAGCCCGGCGGCAATCCGCGACCAGCTGGCCGGCGGGGTCATGCCCAGCACGTGGGCGGCCTGCACGGCGTCCTGGAGCGTGCGCATCGCGCCAACGTTGGTGTAGACCTCGTCGTTGACGTTGGGGTTCTCCTCGTCGGGCCCGGTAACGCCGTCGATGTGGTAGCGACCATCGCTTCCGAGCGTGGCCCGCGAGGCCCAGAAGCTCGCGGCGCCGGAAAGCACGGGCCAGCCCTGTGTCGCCAGCCATCCCCGGTCGCCGGTGACCAGGTAGTACTGCCACTGGGCGAGGGCGATATCGGCAGTGATGTGCTGCTCATACAGGCCCTCGCTGTTGACCGACACGGGCGGCGGAATCTGCTCCGTGCCGTCCAAAGCGCTCTCCCACGGGAACCGGGCGCCTGCGTATCCGGTCGCGGTGGCGTGCTCCTCGGCTTCGGATAGTCGTTGGAACCGGTAGGCGTCCATTCCGGCCGCCAGGTCGGGGTGCTGGGCCAGCAGCGTCGGATACATCCACGTCTCGGCGTCCCAGAAGATGTGTCCGTCGTAGCCGTTGGAGGAGAGCCCAGCGGGCGAAACGCTCCAGTCGACACCGTCCCGCGTGCTCGACCAAAGGTAGAACTCACTGGCGTTCACGTCGGTGGCCAGCGTCGGGTTGCCCCGCACCTCGATCCATCCGTGCCACAGTGCCGCCCACGCCGCGTCGTTGGCCGCCAGCAATGACGTCCAGCCGGTGTTGGCAGCCGCGGTGGCCTGGCCCTGAGCGGCGCCGACGGTGTCGGTCGCGTCCTGGGAGCTCTCCACACCGACGTACTTGGTGATCGTGTAGGTCTGACCGGCAGTGACCGGGAAGGTGAGCTGCTGACCCACACTCTGATCGGTGCTCTGGTCGGTCGGAGCGTTGGTCGCGACGACGTTGGGGCTCGTCTGAAGCTGACTGGCCAGCGTCGCCTGGATGTTCGTCCCGACCGTCTGGACTGTGACCCAATCCTGGTCCGCGGCCGTGTTCCACCCCTTCGAAACCTCGTTGGTGAGCAATGGGTTATTGGTCGTGTCGGCGGTCCCGTCGATTGCGTCGGTGACCGTTGCGACGCCCGACCACTGCGGGGTGAGCTGCATACGGACGAGACCGACGAACTGGCTGGCTCGGTCGGTCAGAACCTGATAGGTGAGATCGGTAACGTGCCCGTCTGGAGCGGTCCAGCGCGCGCTGGTGGTGACCACGCCGGTGTGCAGATCGAGTGACTGACGCCAGTTCGACACACCCGGGCCAGGCACGGTGAACGGCTGGCCGCCGTCCGAGAAGGTCAACGTCGACCAAGTCGGGATGTTGGCCCGCTGCTGCACGTTCTGCGACACCGTCGGGCTGCCGCTGGGCCACGCGTAGAAGCCGGCCAGCTCGGATTGAGCCGGGACGGTGCCGGCGGCGTAACCCTGCCCCGACGGCGGCACGCGCACGCCGAGCATGCCGTTACCGGTGAAGGTGGGGGCGTAGGTCCCTCCGGGGCTGTTCGCCGTAAGCGTGAACGCGCCTGCGTTCGCTGCCGGCGCGGCCTGTGCGACCCCAGCTATCGAGAGCGCCAGGGCAACGCCCAAAGCGAGAGCAACGAACAAGCGACGCATGCACTACCTCCTACCTCCAGGGACCGGCCGTCCACACAAACCCTTTCCCAGGAGCCCCCGGCTGAAACCCCGGGCGTCATCGCACCGCCCGTTGCTCGATACTCGGAGGATCAAGGCAGCGGTGTTCTCGATCGTGCCGTACGCAGGGCCTCACACGGGGCACGGCTGGCCCGTCCCGGTCGATGGCTACTCCACCGAGGCGGCGCAGGCCTCGATGGAGCGCGCGCTCGTCCAGTTCGAGCTGGCCGATCAGCTGGGGTTCGACTGGGTCACGGTCGCCGAGCACCACTACTCGCCCGCCTCGCTGACGCCCAACCCGATGGTGATGGCGGCGGCCGTCGCGCAACGGGTCAAGCGCGCGAAGATCGCACTGCTCGGCTCCAATGTTCCGATCCAGAATCCGGTGCGGGTGGCCGAGGAGTTCGCGATGCTCGACACGTTGACCGGCGGTCGCCTGATCGCCGGCATGCTGCGCGGCACCTCGAACGAGTACGCGACCTACGGGGTCAACCCCGCCGAGTCCCGCGAGCGGTTCATGGAGGCGCTCGAGCTGATCGTGCGCGCGTGGACCGAACCGCAGCCGTTCGGCTGGCTCGGGCGCTACTACGAGTACCGCACGATCTCGATCTGGCCCCGCCCGGTGCAGGCGCCCCATCCCCCGATCTTCATGTCGATCTCAAGCCCGGAGGCAGCCGAGTTCGCGGCGGCCAAGCGGATCAGCGGCGGGCTCGCGGTGACCACGCTGGATCGGGCGCGGGAGTCGGTGCGCGCGTATCGCGAAGCCGCGGGCAACCACGGTTGGGAGCCGGCGCCCGAGCAACTGCTCTACCGAATCGCCGTGCACGTGGCCGAGTCCGATGCGCACGCCCGCGCGAACATGGCGCAAATGACCGCCGCCCAGGGACACGCCGGGGGCCTGGGTCTGAGTCGGGCCAATCCGGCCGCCGACGAGGCGGCCACGCGGGCCGGCTACTACGGCCGCGACACACCGCGCCAGCGATCGCGTCTGCACGCCGGCGGCGACATCGACGAGCGGATCGAGACCGCGCAGCTAATGCTGGGTTCGCCGGAGACGGTGCTGGGACAGGTGGACCGGCTCCGGCGCGAGCTCGGCGTGGGGATCGTCGAGCTGATCTTCATCGGCCCGGCCCCGGACCAGACGCGGCGCAGCCTCGAGCTGTTCGGGACCGAGGTGCTGCCGAGGATGCAAGAGCTGTGACCTTCGTCGAGCGAGCCGTCGAGGCGGACGGCTTCACCATCAGGTACTTGGAAGCCGGGGACGGGCCGCCGCTGGTCTGCTTCCACGGCGGTGGTGGCCTGCGGATGAGCCGCGCACATGAACTGCTGGCCGCGACCCACCGCGTGATCGCCTTCGAGGCGCCCGGGTTCGGTTCCTCGCCGGCCAACGAGCGGTCGGGTTCGATGCGCGAGCTCGCCCAGACGATGTTGCACGCCGTCGACGCGATCGGGATCGACCGATTCAGCCTGTGGGGCATTTCGTTCGGCGGCAAGCTCGCGCTGTGGCTGGCCGTGCAGGCGCCCGAACGCCTGGACGCGCTGGTGCTGGCATCGCCGGCGGCCATCCTGGTGAATCGGCGGCCGCTGCCGCGGACGCCGGTGGAGATGTTGGTGATCCTGCACACCCATCCCGAGCGCCGCCTCGACACCACGCCGGTGCCGCCCAAGGTCAACGCCAAGCAGCGGAAGCTGACGGACCGGCTGATCGGGCCGCCGCGCGACCGCGAGCTCGAGGACGCGATGCGGACACTCGAGGTCCCCACGCTCGTCCTGTTCGGCACCGAGGACCGGCTGACCCCGCCGGAGCTCGGCCGGATCTATCGCGAGCTCCTCCCCCAGTGTCACTTCGTACTCGTCTACGACGCGGCCCACGCGATCTACGACGACCGCTCCGAGGCCTTCGCGGCGATCGTCGCCGACTTCCTGGAGCGCCGGGCCGAGTTCGTGATGCGACGGGAGAGCGGCCTGCTCTATCCGTAGAGGCTCCGCAGCTCATCGAGCTCGGCCCGCAGCGACGCGACCTCGTCCTCGAGTGCCGACACCCGCTCGAGCAGGTCCCCGCTGCCGTCCGGTGACGGTGCCGAGGCGGCCAGCGAGGAAGCCATCGCCGTCGGCGCGGGAGCCTGCGACGGCGCAGCCGGCGGCGACGGCGCAGGCGCGGGCGCAGCCGGCGGCGACGGCGCAGACACCGCCACCTCTGCCGTCCCCGGGCCACCGAGCAGATGCTCGAACCTGTCCTCCTTCTGGCCGGGCCGGCGGCCGATGCGCCTCGCGTAGCCGCGCTCGCTCAGCACGCCGGCCACCCGCTCTACGTCGTCCAGCGACGCGAGCGGCGCCATCCGCTCGGTCCGTGCCTTGAGCTCGCCCGGGGTCTGCGGACCCCGGAGCAGGAGCACGGCGAGAACCGCCAGCTCCTCGCGATCCAGATCGAGCGCCTCCTCGGCCAGGTGCCGGTACTTGACGGCGCGGCTGCCGTGGCCGCTGGCCAGCCGGGCCAGCCCGTACAGGCACAGCCGCTGCGCTGCCTCCCGGACCGTCGGCTCGTCATAGGAGGTGACCGGGTCGCGGTTGGTCGACTGATTGCACGCCAGCCGCAGACCATTGAGCGACAGCGGATACTGATCCGGGGTCGTCCAGCGCTTCTCGATCAAGCACCCGAGCACCCGCTGTTCGGGCGGGGTGAGCTCGGCGATGTGCACGGGAGCGAGCATAACCGCCGGTACGATCGATCCGTGGGGCGATGTTGAGTAGCCAGGAAGCTCGCCGGCTGGCGCTTTCGCTGCCCGAGGCCGTCGAGCAAGATCACCACGGACGGCCCTCATTCCGCATCGCCGGCAGCATCTTCGCCACCCTGTGGGACGATGACCACATGAACGTCATGGTCGACGAGGCGGGGATCCTCACCGCCGTGCAATCGCACCCCGAGGTGTGCGCGGAGGTCTGGTGGGGCAAGCGTTTGGCCGCCGTCCGTGTCACGCTCAGCGCTACCGATGGGGCGCTGCTGGGCGATCTGCTCGCCGACGCGTACGAAAGGAAGTTCTCGGGCGGCTAACCAACCGGTCCGCCTGAGTTTTCTGGGAACTGAAAACTCAGGCGCTTCGTTCGGTGGACGGTTACACGCCTGCTTCACTAGCCCCCATGCCGGCGCCGCAAGCCAACGGGCGCCCGCGCGCGGTCGTGTTCGACCTCGGCGGGGTGCTGCTCGACTGGAACCCCCGATACCTGTACCGCAAGCTCTTCGCCGGCGACAACGCGGCGATGGAGCGCTTCCTGGCAGACGTGTGCACGATGGAGTGGCACCACGCCCACGACCTCGGCATTCCTCCCGAGGAGACATGCCCGCCGCTGGCAGCCGAGCATCCCGACCTCGAGGAGATGATCTGGGCCTGGGTCCACCGCAGCGAGGAGATGCTCGGGGGGCCGATCGAGGAGACGGTCGAGATTCTGCGCGCGCTGAAGGATCAATCCGTCCCCTGCTACGCGCTGACCAACATGGAGACCTGGACGTATCCGGGCCGAGTCGAGCGGTTTCCGTTCCTCACCTGGTTCGACGGAACCGTGGTGTCCGGCTTTGAGGGAGTGGCCAAGCCCGACGTCCGCGTTTTCGAGCTGCTGCTTGACCGCTTCGAGCTCGAGCCGGCGAGCACGGTCTTCATTGACGACTCCGCCGCCAACGTGGAGGCGGCTCGCGGGGCCGGATTGCAGGCGGTCCAGTTCGAGTCGCCCGAGCACCTGCGAGGCTGGCTCAAGCGGGCCGGCTTCAGTCTTCCTCTGTCCAGCCCCTAGCCCGCGGGTCCTTCCCCTCGACAAGGTCGAGCAACCGCCGCCACCCGCTCGGCTTGACGCCGGGCTCGGCCTCGCGCCACGCGGGCGCGCCACCCCGCGGCGCGGGCAGCGCAGCGGCGGCCGCGGCGTCGATCCGCAGGTCGACTCCACGTTCGTGCAGAGAGGCGATCTGATCGGCGGCGACGAAACGCTGCCCGTTCTCGATCCCCATCACGATCCCGTGGAAGATGTCCTCCTCGGGTGCCGCCACGACGTGGTCGACCGTGCCGACTTGCTCGCCACCTGACGCGTACACCGGAATTCCTCGCTCGAGGACCTCGTAAGCAATAGGCAAACCCTCGTCCATTACCGTCACACTACCGCCATGACGCGCGTCGCCGTCGTGGGACACGTGGAATGGGTGGACTTCCTCTCGCTGCCGCGCTTCCCGCATCGCGGACAGGTGGCCCATGCCGAGGAGGGATTCCTGCGCGCGGCCGGCGGCGGCGGCGTAGCCGCGGTCATGCTGGCCGAGCTCGGGGCCGACGTCGACTTCTTTACCGCGCTCGGCAACGACGCTAACGGCCACGCCGCGGTGGCCGAGCTCGAGGACCGCGGCGTGCTCATGCACGTGGCCTGGCGCAAGCAGCCGACCCGGCGCGCGACGACGCTGCTCGAAAACGGCGAGCGCACGATCATCACGCTCGGCGAGCGCTTGGAGCCGCGGGCCGACGACAAGCTCGACTGGGAGGTTCTCGGCCACGTCGCCTCGGTGTACTTCACTGCCGGCGACGCCGGCGCGCTGCGCCACGCACGTCAAGCCATGGCGGTGGTCGCCACGCCACGAGCGAGAGACGTGCTCGAGGCGGCCGGGGTCCAGATCGACGCGCTGGTGTTCAGCGAGAGCGACCACGACGAAGCGACCTGGGCCAAGCACGTCGCGGCGCACACCCGCCTGCTCGTGGCCACCGAAGGCGCCCACGGGGGGCGCTGGTGGGGCGAGTCCGAGGGCCGCTGGGATTCGGCGCCTCTCCCGGGCGAGCCGCATGACTCCTACGGCTGCGGGGATTCGTTCGCGGCCGCCTTCACGCTCGGGTTGGGTCGCCGGAATTCGATCGCCGATGCAGCCGCGCTCGGCGCGCAAGCCGGCGCGCTCGCCCTGACCCGCATCGGCGTTCCCTGACCAAGCCGGATCACTCCCCGGCGATCTCGCGGAATTCCACATCCCGCCCAGAATCAGGCGATACCCACCAGCGACCACGCCGCCAACCGATGCGCGTTCCGTCGGCCAGCCGGGCGGCGGCCGAACCCAGGCGTGGCCGCCCCCACAGCGTCGCCACCAGCGGCCGCTCGAGCTCGGCCACGTCACCCAACCCGCGCGCGACGTGCGACGCCGGATAGGTGACCACGATCGAGCCGGAGCGCGCCCACACGGGGATGAGCTCAAAAGGTGCCTCCACCACGACCTCGCCCCCGCCAACCACCCCCCGTCCCGACCATGTCTCGATCCACTCCCCCCGCGGCAGCGCCACCTCGCGCTCGCGCGCCTCGTCTTCGACCACCGGCGCCACCCATAGCGCCGGTCCGTAGCCGTACGCGTCGGTGATCGTCCACCCCCGCGGGTCGCTCGGATCGGTCAAGCACAACGGCCTGACCACAGGCAGACCGGTCCGCGAAGCGGTCAGAGCGGCCGCGCGGACATAGGGAACCAGCTGCTCGTGCAGCAACACATAGGCGCGATAGAGCTCCAAGACGCGGTCCGAGTAGTGCCACGGCTCCTGTGGCATCCGCGCGTGCGCGTGCATGAGCGGCGTGAAGCAGCCGAACTGGACCCAACGCACGAGCAACTCGGGCGGACAGCGCTCTACCAGGCGGTGGCCCAGGTAGCCGCCGATGTCGTGCGACCAGTTCGAGAAGCCGCTACACGCCGCCGACAGGGTCGCGACCACAAGCACGCGCAGCGACCAGAAGTCCGACACCTGATCGCCGGCCCATGTGTGCCCGACGGCGTGCTGACCGGTCCAGCCGCTGCGCCCGAACACCACACCCTGACCCGGGTGGACCTCGTCGAGCGCCCGTTGCATGGACTGGCGATACAGGCCTCCGAGCGCCCACGCACCGGAAGCGCCGGTCCGCCCATCGGCTAACCGCACGTCATCCGGCAGGTAATAACCCTCGCCGTCGTCGGCCTTGATTCCCTCAACTCCTAGCGCCAACAGCGCGCGAGCCTGCGCCCGCCACCACTCCTCGGCGGCGGGGCTGGTGAAGTCGATCGTCGAGCCGGTCCCCATCCACCATTGCGTCACGAACGGCTCCCCGTCCGACCCCTTCACAAAATGCCCGCCAGCAACACCCGGCGCGTAGTTCGAAGCCGGCTCCCGGTGCAGGCGATCTGACTCCGGCTGCGGCGGGATCTGGCCGTCCCGCGAGTCCCGGTTGACCCACGGAGTCACCCACACGACCGTCCGGACGCCCTCCGCACGCATCCGCCGGATCAACTCGACCCCGTCGGGGAACTGGTATGGGTTGATCTCCCACGTGTTGTACTGCGTCTCCCAAGGCGAATCGAGCACGATCGCGTCGAGCGGGATGTCGTGCTGCCGCAGGCCCTCGTAGTCCTCGACGACGTCATCCTGATGCTCGTAGACGTCGCGGCTCTTCCAGAACCCGTAGCCCCATTCGGGCAGCAACGCGGGGAATCCGGTCAGACGACAGAGCGCACGCAACCGCGCGGCCGGGGTCGAAGAACACAACAGCTCGACGACCAAAGGACCGGACAAGGACCGGGTCGACACTGAAACCCGCTCGCCCGACATGTCGAATCTGACCCCGTTCCCATCGCCCCGCACCCAGACCCCGTAGCCGCGGCTCGAGATGAGCCACGGAACGGGTGCGTAGTCGCCCTGCGGGATCCCGCCGCCCGCCAGCAGCTCGGCCGGGCAGTCCGGGCCCGTGTAGCGGCGGTCTGCCCCGAGTTGCACGGCCCGCCCGCCCTGGTCGAGCTGGGTGCCGTGGCGCGCCCCCAGCCCGACGAACCGCTCGTCCGAGCGACGGCGCCAATCGAGCGCCACTCGCAATGGCTCGCGCTCCGGTTCGATCCGAATCACAACGCGGCTGCCGCCGAGAATCCGAACCTCAAAACGCGACCGCCGGCCCCCGCTCAGCCCGACCGACAGCGACACCCGGTCGGCGGCCCGCCGCCGCACCGTCGCGGACAGCGCGCGTTCCATGGGCGCGAGCTCCTCGTGCGCCACCACCCCCTCGGTGAGTTGGATGAAGTGATCGTGCACGGTCCCATCGGCCACCCAGGCGCCGAGCGAGCGCACCAATCGCCGCTCGCCGCGCCAGACCGTCACCTCGAACGGCAGCAGCGCGATCTCGACCCGGAGCGCGCTGGCCCGCAGCACCACGAGATCGCCGTCCCCATCGGGCCGACCGGGGGCCAAAGACATAGGGCCAAGGTTCTCCGATGAACCGCCAAACCCATGCCCTCGTTTACAGGAACGTCACAGGACGTGACCTCGTTCTTCACTAACCCCTTCCTTTGCAGGGTGATCCTGATCTCATGAACGAAATGAGTCGCGCCGACCTGCACGTGCACTCCACGGCCTCTCAGCTTTCCAAGCTGGGAGTCCAGCGCTCGCTCCAGATCCCAGAGTGCGCCACCGACCCTCTCGAGGTCTATGAGCTGGCTAAGGCTCGGGGAATGGACTTCGTCACGATCACCGACCACGACACGATCGATGGCGCCCTGTCGCTTGCCCATCTGCCCGACACGTTCATCTCCGAGGAGCTGACCGCTTCCTTTAAGGGCGAGCCGCAGGCCGTGCACGTCCTCTGCTACGGCATCACGCCGGAGCATCACGCGTGGCTCCAGGCCCACGCCGATGACGTCGAGATCTGCGCGGCTTACCTGCGGGAGCACGACATCACCGCAGCGCTCGCTCACCCCTTTTACGCCGTCGCCGCGCCGCTCACGGCGCGTCACCGGCGGCGCTTGGCCGAGCTGTTCCCGATCTGGGAGACGCGCAATGGCTCACGCGCCAAGGAACTCAATCTTCCGGCGTTTGTGTACATCGAGACCCACGGGGGAACCGCCATCGGAGGGTCCGATGACCACGCCGGAATCGACGTCGGCCGCACGTTCACCGAGACGCCTCGCGCCCACACCCCGGCGGAGTTCCTCGCCCACATCCGCGCCGGGCGAGCCGCCGCACACGGACAGCAGGGCAGCGCCGCCAAGTGGGCCCACGCGGCGATGGCGCTGGCCATACGGTCGCTCGGTGACGGCGAGGCGCCGGCCCGTCCAGACCCCGCGACCGTGCTCAAGATCGTCGAGCGGGTCATGTGCGAGGGCGACGCTCGGCAGGGGAGCGGCGGGGCGGACCTCGCGGCCGACGATGCGCTTGCCCTATTGCGAGCCTGGCTGCTCTCCATGCAGCTCGACGTGGACGAGCACAAGCTCCTCCAGCAACTCCAGGACGGCGAGCTCACCCACGCCGACCTCGACCGCCGCGCGCGCCGAGTGCACGAGCGCAAGCTCGCTACCGCGGTCCGCGAAACCATCGCGGACCTGCAAAACAGCCAGCCCAACCCGGCCAAAAGCGCGCTCGCACTGTTCGACGCCTGCCTGCCGGCGATCCCGTACGCCGCCGCGGCGTCGTTCCTGGGGCGCGAGAAGGCCAAGCTGACCCGCAGCGACGGTGATCGCCCCCGGGTGGCGCTGATCGTCGATGGCATCGGCTCGATGCACGGGGTCACGCACACGATCGAGCAGATCCGCGCCCGCGGTGTCCGCGGGTTCGACGTCGAGGTGATCGGCACTGACTGCGAGGTCGACCGGCGGCTCGCCGCCGTGGCCGAGATCGATGTCCCCTTCTACCCGGGCCTCCAGATCGGCGTCCCCACCGTCCCGGCGATCGTCGATGCGCTGGCCGAGGGACGCTACGACATCGTCCACGTGTGCTCGCCCGGCCCGGCCGGCATCGGGGCCTGGCTTCTCGGCCGTGTGCTCGAGCTGCCGCGCGTCGGGAGCTACCACACCGAGCTCGGCGCCTACACCGCGCTGCGCACCGGACAGGCCGGCCTCGAGGCGCTTGCCAACTTCGGCATGCGTGCCTTTTACGGCGCATGCGACGTGGTCCTCTCGCCCAGCCCGGCGAGCGACGCGCGGTTGGCCGAGCTGGGGATCGATTCCGAGCGGGTCCGCCGCTGGGACCGCGGCGTCGATCTGCAGCGCTTCGACCCTGCCCACCGTGACGAGACTCTGCTGACAGAGGACGCCGTCAACGTGCTGTACGCCGGCCGGTTGAGCAAGGAGAAGGGCGTCGAGCTGCTGGCGGATGCGTTCCTGGAGGCCCACCGCCGCGATCCGCGACTGCATCTGGTGCTTGCGGGCGGGGGCCCCGAGGAGGAGCTGTTGCGCGAGCGCCTCGGCGGCCGCGCCACCTTCCTCGGCTGGCTGTCCGGAAACGACCTAGCCCGCGTGTACGCCAGCGCCGACGTCTTCCTGTTCGCGAGCGCGACCGAGACCTTCGGTCAGGTGATCCTCGAGGCACAGGCAAGCGGCCTCCCCGTGGTCGCCGTCGACCGGGGAGGCCCCTCGTGCCTGATTGATCATGGCGAGACCGGCCTGCTGGCCGCGCCCGAGGTCAGTGCGCTGGCCGACGGGGTGATCTCACTAACCACAACGCCAAGGCTGCATGACCGCGTCCGACGCGGTGCTCTGGCCGGGGTGCGCGGTCGCAGCTGGGAGGCGGCACTTGACCGCCTCGCCGCCGCGTATCGCGTCGCACTTGCCGCCAGAACCGATCAGCGTCTCGAGCGTGGCGTCGCATAGCGATCAGAACGTTCCGATGCCGTAGTACCCGCCGCCGCCGTAGCCGCCGCCGTAGCCATAGCCACCGTTACCGTATCCACCGGAGCCGTAGCCATAGCCACCGCCGCCATTCCCATAGCCGCCGTCGCCGCCCGGGTAGCCGCCGTAGCCATAGCCGCCGTTGCCGTAGCCGCCATCGCCCGAGCCACCGGTCGAGCCACCCGTCCCTGACGTGTCGGTGGCGTTCTGCTGCCACGTCACCGAGAACGAGGAGCCGTCCGAGGAGAGCGAGGAGGGAGTCGCGCCGGCGCTCGAGTCACCCGCGCCGAAGCTGACGTCGTAGGAGCCGTTCGAGCCGAGCGCGATCGGCGAGTAGCTCCACGCGGAATCGGAGATCGTGCCGCTGTGGCCGTTGGCGGTCGCCGAGGCACCACTGAACTGCACGGTCCCAAAGTCAGCCAGCGCAAGCGGCTGGCACTCGCCGGTCGTCGCGTCGCCGCCCGAGCACTGCGAGGGCGCCTCCGCGATCCACTCGGCGCTCGAGGTGTCCGGGCTGCTCATCTGGAGGTTCTTGGTCGTCGACTGCCCGGTGGTCTGATCCGACAGCCACACGGTGACGTTCGACCCGCTCACGCTGACCTTGGCCGAGATGTGATCACCGGGATGGATGGCGAGGCTGAGCTGCACCGGCGCCGAGGGCACCAGCTCATACCAGGCGTAGTACTCGGTGCCCCCATTGGCCGTGCAGTCGCCCTGCGTACCGGTCTGCTCGAGCGCATCTGACTGACTGCTCGAGCCGCCGAGGCCAACCCAATACGCGGAGTAGCTCTGGCCGGAGTTGCAGCTCACGGTGGGCTGCACCCAGCTGCCCGACACACTCGAGAACTGCGTGTCCGAAGATGATCCGCCGGCGACATAGCCGGCCCAGTTCTGACTTACCTCCTCCTGCGACGGAACCGTCGCAGCGGAGGCGGAAGCGGCCTCCTCCTGCGACGGGACCGTCGCAGCAGAGGCGGAAGCGGCACCCAGGCCGGTGAGGGCGGCGGCCGCCGTAACAGTGGTAACGACAGTTCGAAATTTCATGACCTCCACTGAAGGAACTCGCGCTAAGAGTCCCTTCGGAGCTCACGAAGAGCCTGCTATGGACTTGCGAAGAGGCGGTTAAGCGCCCGCAGCGACCCGCTCGTCGAACTCGTCGTCATCCGGGTCGAGGGCCGGCACGGACTCGAGCTGGGTGGGCGCCACCTCGGTGCGCCCCGCCCCGGCCTCCTTGGCCGCGTAGAGCGCCAGGTCCGAGCGGTGCAGCAGCTCGGACAGATCCTCCTTGCGATCCCACACGGCGACGCCGGCTGAGAATGCTTCGCGCTTCGGAGTCGAGGCCCGCAGCCGGTCGATGGCGGTCAGCGAGCCGGTCAGCGTCGAGTTGGTCAGCAGCGCGACGAACTCGTCGCCGCCCAGACGCGCGACAACATCGCCGGCGCGCAGGGTGGCCCGGATTCGCTCCGCCGTATCCGATAGAGCGCGGTCGCCCTCGGCGTGCCCGAGCTCGTCGTTGAGCTCCTTGAAGTTGTCGAGGTCGAGCGTCACCAGCGTGATCGGGTTGCCGCTCCGCGCCGCCCGGGCCAGCTCGCGCGGTGCCGTGTAGCGCCAGCCGCGGCGGTTGAGCAGACCGGTCAGGTCATCGACGACGGCCTCCTGTGCGAAGCGTTGCGCGAGCGTCGCGAGCTCGCGCGTCACGGCGCGCAGCGACAGCGCAATCATCAACCCGACCAGGACCAACAGCCCCGCGTGGCCCCAGCTCAGCGGATACTCCGGCGCCCCGATCAGCACCATCGGCAGTACGCAGCACCCCGCGAACACGAGAATGCCGGCCAGCATCTCGATGTCGCCGGCGACCAGCCCGAACCACAGCATCGGCATGATCACCAGGACCGCGTAGCTCGATCCGGCGCCGCCGCTGTACGCCTGCAGCAGGGTCAGGGCAGGCAGCTGGCCGAACGCGGCGACGCAGAAGATCACCCGGCGGCGGCGAGACACCAGCGCAGCAACGATCGACGCGACACACGCGATGACCGCGCCGACGTAGAACACCGGACGGTGAGCCGACCGATCGGTGTCGGCGGCGATCAGCACCGGCAGAACGATGCCGACGATCGCGAAGGCGAGCAGCCGGGCCCGGCCGTAGGGGCGCAATGAACTGAAACTCATCCAAGGTGGGAATCGGCCATTCGTCGAAAACCTTGAGGAGGAATTGGGAGGTTTGGCGCGCTTGTTACGAGATTTTTCGACGCGATTTGGCTGACAGGAGCCCGGCCCGCGCCGCCGAAATCAGCCGGCGTGAGCACCAACCGGCTCGAAGCCTTTTCCGACGGCGTGATCGCCGTGGCGATCACTCTGCTCGTTCTCAACATCGACCTGCCGGAGCTATCCCCAGGCGAGAGCCTGGCCCACGGGCTCGGGCGCCAGTGGCCGGTGTACGCCGCCTATGCGGTCTCCTTCCTGACCATCGGGATCATCTGGATCAACCATCACGTGATGATCGGCCGCCTGCGCGAGGCCGATCGCACGATCCTGTTCCTGAACCTGCTGCTGTTGATGAGCATCGCGATCCTGCCGTTCGCGACCAAGCTGATGGCGGCCTATCTGAGGCACTCGAGCGGCCAGCATCTCGCGGCGGCGATCTACAGCGGCTCGTTTCTGGTCATGGGCATCCTGTTCGCCGCCCTCAACGCGCACATCCTGCTCGTCAAGCACCCCAAGCTCAGGCACCAGCTACCGCTCGATCACCGGCGCAAAATACTCATCCGCAGCGTGGCCGGCGTGGTCCCGTACGCGATCGCGACGGCCCTGGCCGTGGTCTCGCCGTACGCGACGATCGCGATCTGCGCCGGATTAGGCGTCTTCTACGCGTTCCCGATCGGCAGCGGTGGCGCGGACGCCGTCTAATGGGATTTGTCGGCGGCGCCTGACGGCGGCGCCTTAGTCCGCCACCACGCGCCCAATACCCGCCGCCAGTTCTCCCACGCGATTAGAGACAGCTCGCGCTCGTCGAACCCGGCTGCGGCCAGCGCCTCGAGTAGCCGAGGAGTACCCGCGACGTCGCCCAGCGCCGCCGGGATGGTGGCCCCGTCGTAGTCGGAGCCGAGCCCGACGTGCTCAACTCCGATCCGATCGGCCACGTAGCGCGCGTGCTGGGCGATCAGCTCAATCGGCGTGTCCGGGTCGTCGTCGAAGTCCCGGCGCAGGAAGGGGCAGGCGAACACGATCCCGACCAGCCCGCCCGACGCGCCGATCGCGTCGAGCTGGCGATCGGTCAGGTTTCGCGAGGTCGGACACAGCGCGTGCACACCCGAATGCGAGGCCACGATCGGCCCGAGCTCGAGCCCGGCGAGGTCCCAGAAGCCGGCCTCGTTGAGGTGGCTGACGTCGACCAGGATGCCGAGCTCGGCGCAGCGCCGCACCAGCGCCCGCCCGGCGTCGGTCAGGCCGGGCCCGGTGTCCGGCGTCGAGGGCGAGATGAACGGCACCCCGTGGGCGAAGGCATTCGGGCGGCTCCAGACGAGCCCGAGCGAGCGGAGGCCCGCGCCGTACCACAGCTCGAGCGCCTCGAGCTCCGGGTCGATTGGCTCGGCGCCTTCCAGATGGAGCACGGCGATCGGCGGGGTGGGTTGGTCGCCGTCCTCGCGGGCGCGGTCCAGATCGGCCGCGGCGCGCGCGATCCGCACCGCGCCCGCGCGCTCAAGCGCGAGCAGCCGCCCCGCGGCCGCGGCGGCCCGGGCCGCCGCCACCGGGTGCGCGACCGGCGGCGCCGGCGCAAACTCGAGCACCCCGTCGTCGCGCTCAACCCGCTCGTCCCGCGCGCCGCCGTCGGATTCGACGAACACGGCGAAGATCGCCCCCCGCACGCCGCCCGTCCGCATCCGCGGAATGTCGAGGTGGCCGTCGGGCCGTCCCTCGGCGAGCAACTCGTGGCCATCCTTGGTGAGGGCATCGTTGTGCCCGTCGAACACCGGCACCACGGCAGCCACCTAGTCCGGCACTGGGGTGGGAGCATCGACCGCCGGCAGGCCGTCGAGGCTGTACGAGTTGTGCTCGCGCTGGTAGTCAAGCAGCGCCTCGAGACCGCCGACACGCACCTTCTTGGCCGCCCACAGCTCCATGTGCGGACGGTGACCCTCGTAGCTCATCAGGGGCACCCCGTACCCGCAGGAGTCCGCCACGCGCTCGACGTCGACGACCACGATCGCGCGCCGCGCCTCCGGCGTCGCCGGATCGGGGAAGCCGCATCGCTCGGCCAGTTCGTCGAATTCGAAGTCCGCTGCCGTCACGATGCGGCCCCGGCCGTGGAGCCGAAGGATCCGCGGCGGTCCCTGGAACGCGCAGAGCATGATCACGATCCGCCCGTTCTCGCGCACGTGCGCGATCGTCTCGGCTCCGCTGCCGACGAAGTCCAGATACGCGACGGTGCGCGGGTCGAGCACCCGCAGCGTCTCAATCGGTCCCTTGGGCGAGACGTTCACGTGCCCGTCCTCGTCGAGCGGAGCGCTTCCGACGAAGTACATCGGCTGCGACACGATCCACCGCTCGAGTCGATTGTCGATGCCGTCGAAGACCTTCCCCACGCCTTACACCTTACGGAACGCTAGATTCGGACCCGCCATGACCACGACCTCCGCCACCGCGATCGAGCGCGAGCTCACCTCGCTTCTCGGACCCGACAACGTGCTGGGAGGCGATACCCGCGCGTATCTGAGTGACGCCACCGAGAGCCGGAACTTGCGAGGAAGAGCTGACGCCGTTGCCCTTCCTAAAGACGCCCAGCAGGTCGCCGGCACCGTCGCCTGGTGCTACGAGCACGACGTCCCGATCGTCCCTCGGGGCGGTGGCACCGGGTTTACCGGGGGCGCGGTCCCGCTCGACGGCGGCGTAGTGCTCAGCCTGGAGCGGTTGACCAAGGTCCGCCACCTCGACCCCGGTCTGTGGCGCGCCGCCGTCGAAGCCGGCGCCGTCACCGCCGATGTCCGCCGGCGCGCCCGCGAGAACGGGCTCTTCTACCCACCCGACCCCGGCTCCTCCGAACAGTCGCAGCTGGGCGGCAACATCGCCACCAACGCGGGCGGCCCGCACGCGTTCAAGTACGGCGTAACCGGTGCCTGGATCACCGGTCTCGAGTTCGTGCTCGCGCCGGGCGAGCTGGTCCGGGTCGGAGGCCCGATCCGCAAGGACGTGGCCGGCTACGACCTGAAGTCGCTCATGATCGGCTCCGAGGGCACGCTCGGCATCGTCACCGCCGCGTGGATCAAGCTGATCCCGGCACCCGAGGCGTCATTGCCGCTGGCGGCGCTCTACGAGGACGCCGCCGCGGGCTGCGCCGCGATCGAGTACATGCTCGGCAGCGGGATCGTGCCCGCGGCAATCGAGTACCTCGACGAGGGGGCCATCGCCGCCACGCGCGGCGCGTTCCCGGTCGAGTTGCCCGATCACGCGGGCTTCATGGTGATCGTCGATGCCGACGGCAGCGCCGAGGAAGCGAAGCGGATCCACGCCGAGCTCGCCGAGGTGCTCGAGGAAAACGCCGTGGCCGTGCACGCCCCAACCGCACCGAAAGAGATCGCCGCCCTGTGGCGCTGGCGAGACGGGGCGTCGATCGCGGTGACCGCCCAGCGCGGCGGCAAGGTCTCAGAGGACATCGTGGTGCCGATCGACCGCCTGCTCGAGGCGATCGAGGCCACCGTCGAGATCGGCCGGCGACACGACCTGCCCGCGTGCAGCTGGGGACACGCCGGCGACGGCAACCTGCATTCCACCTTCATGATCGACCTCGAGGACCCGAACGAGCTTCAGCGGGCCGAGCTGGCGGCCGCTGACCTGTTCGAGCTGGCGGTGGCCCTCGGCGGCTCGGTGTCAGGCGAGCACGGGATCGGGCTCGTCAAGCGCGGTCAGCTGTCCCGGCAGTGGGCGCCGCCGGCCATCGCCATGCACGAGGCGATCAAGCGGGTGTTCGATCCCAAGGGGCTGCTCAACCCGGGCAAGAAGCTGGCCCGGGTTTAGTGCCCTAGCGGCGCGCCTCGGCTACACCTGGCAGCGCGGATCGACGTAGAAGTCGCTGCGCTGCTGCCGATCGTGGCGACGGCGGATGCCAAGGACCTGGATCTGACGGCCGCGCTCGAGCGGATCAGCCCAGATGAAGCCGGTGCGCCACCGCCGCGGCTTGCGTACGGGTCTGCACGCCCAGCTTGCTGAGAATCCGCGAGACGTGGACGCTGGCGGTCTTCTCCGCCATGTAGAGGGCCGCCCCGATCTGCCGATTGGTGGCACCCTCGGCGACCAGCGCCAGGACCTGGCGCTCGCGCGCGGTGAGCCCGAACGGATCCTCGTCGGCGCCGTTGGAGCCCGGACCGCTCGCTCCCGCGTCGGACGCGCTGGACGCACCAATGCCCCCAAGGTCCCCGGCGTCGCCGAGCTCGAGGCGGCCCCGCTGGGCCAGCGCGGTGAGCTCGTCGCTCAGCCACCGTGCGCCCAGTTGGCGCGCGCCCTCGAGCGCGCGCTGCGCCGTCTGCGACGCGGCCGTCCGGTCGCCGGCCTCAATCTGCGCCTCGGTCGCCCGCCACATCGCAACGGCGTGCTGGAACGGCCGCGAGATCGCCTCCCATTCCCGCGCTGCCTTGATCCAGAGCTTGGCGTCGCTGCGCCCTCGGGCCCGGGCCATATCGGCAGCGCCCGACGCCGACCAGGCGCGCTCCACCGGACCGCCCTCCGCGGCCGCGGCGCGCAGGCGCTGCAGGTGGATGCGAGCCCGGGCCAGCGCGTCGCGCTCGTCGGCTCGCTCGCGCAGGTCGCGCGCCCGCTGGGCGATATCCGCCTCGACCCGCATCCCGGCTCCGGTCACCCGCGCGATCCGCATCACATCATCGGTGCAGACCTCGATGCGGTCGAGCGCGTTGCTCACGGCCGCGCGAGCCCCGGACAGATCGCGTGCACGCCGGCGGGATTCGGCCAGGAGCGTGCCGAACGCCCCGATGAACTGCGGCTCGGACGAGCGGGCCACGAGCGGCTCGATCTCCTCTAGATAGCCGGCCGCGCGGTCATGATCGCCCACGCCCAGGCAGACCTCGGCCTCGGACAGTCGCCGGAGGATCAACTGCCGTCCGCTTGGATGCATCGGGCTTGAGTCCAAGTACGAGCGGGCAGCTTCCCAGTCGCCGGTCTCAAACGACAGGTCGGCGAGCGTCAGCATCATCCAGTCGCGTGTGCGCGGACCCGGTCGCCCGATGGCGGCGAGGCCCGCCTGCGCGGTCTTGACCGCTTCCTCGGTGCGACCCGCCAGGTTCAGCGTGTCGGCCAGATTCGAGTAGGCCGTGCCCAGCCCGTCGATGTCGTCGTCCTCGTGCGCGATCTGGATCGCCCGGCGCATGCGCGCGATCCCGTCCTCGACCCCGCCGAGGAGGATCTCGGACATCGCGATCGTGTTGAGCACCTCGCTCTCCGCGCGCCGGTCGCCCGCGGCCAGCGCCGTGTCCAGCGCGGTCTCCCCCTCCGTGAGCGCCTCGCGATAGCGCCCGCGCAGGTGCTGGGTCCGGGCCAGCCAGGCCAGCAGCGAAGCGCGCTCGCGCGTCGGCTCATCGTCGGGGAGCAGCTCGAGCGCCCGCTGCGCGGTTTCGAGCGCCTCCAGCCCCCGGTTGAGCGTCCACTGCACGCGCGAGAGGTCGTCGAGCAGCGCCGAGTAGCGGCGCGGATCGGACTCGGCGTCGAGTTCGCGCAGGGCTCGCCGGATCAGCGTCTCACCCCGGGCGCTGTCCCCGGCCACGCGCTGGGCGGCGGCGGCCAGCGTCAGCAGCTCGATGTGGTCAAGAGGAATCGACTCGCTGGCATCCGGGACCCGGGGCCACAGCTCGAGCGCGCGCTCGGCCAGATCGGCGGCGTCGCCGTAGGCGTGCGCCTCGCGCGCGGCCAGCGCCGCCTGGACGGTCGCGCGCAGGGCGGCCGGCTGGTCACCCGCGACCGCGTAGTGGTGGGCGATGGCCGAGCTCAGCTCGAGGCCCCGGTCGTCCTCGAGCGCTGCTCGGGCCTCAAACGCGACGGCCAGCGCCAGGTGCAGCTCGCCGCGCTCGCCCGGGAGCAGATCGTCGTACATGGCCTCGCGGAGCAGGGCGTGACGGAACGTCAGTCGACCCTCCTCGCCGGCCACCAGAACCTGCTCGGCCACCGCCTCGCGCAGGGCCGCGTTGAGCGCGTCGGGCTCGATCCCGGTCACCTCGGCGATCGTCTCCTCGTCGAGCGCGCGCCCGGCGGAGATCGCCCTCGCCGCGGCTTGGGCGTTTTCCGACAGCCGCTCGATCCGGAGCATGAACGCGTCCCGTAGCGACTGTGGAGCGGCGCCTCGACCGTCCAGCCCGGCGGCCAGGAGCTCCTCGATGTAGAGCGGATTGCCCTCGCTGCGCATGTACAGGCGGTCGATCAGCTGGTCGCTGGGCGGCTCGCCGAGAATGTCGGACAGCACCTCGACCATCTCTGAGCGGTCCAGCGGTTCGAGCTCTAACCGCCGCACCTGGTCGAGACGGTCGAGCTCGGCCAGCAACGAACGCAGCGGATGCCGGCGATGAAGCTCATCGGTGCGGTAACTGAGCACCAGCGTGACCCGCTCGTGCCGCAGACTGCGGGCCATGAAGTCAAGAAACATCCGCGTCGAGCGATCGGCCCAGTGCATGTCCTCGAGCGTGAGCACGACGACGCGCTCCTCGCTGAGACAGTCGATCAGCTCGAGCACGGCCTCGAACAGCCGCAGCTGCGCCGAGGGATCGTTGCGGTCCGCGCTCGCGGGCTCCTCGTCGAGCCCGGGCAACAGGGCGGCCAGCTGCGCGCGCGTCCCTCGGCCGAGCGCTGCCAGAACGGGATCCCGGCTTCGCACCAGCGGCCGCAGGGCGCCGATCAGCGGCGCGTAAGGAAGCTCCCCGTCGGCCTCCTCCACCGCCTCGCCCCGGAGGGCGAGCACGTCGTCTCGGTCGGACACACGGCGCTCGAATTCCCTGACTAGACGGGTCTTGCCGACGCCCGACTCGCCGCCGAGCAGCACCACGAAGGGGCGCTGCTCGGCAGCCTCACGTAAGACGTGCTCCAGCTCCGCCAGCTCGCCCGCGCGTCCGACGAACCGACTCGATGTGACCCGCGCTCGCACGCCGGAAGTATCGCGAGTTCCGCCGGGCCTCCGCAACGCTTCGGCGTTGGTCGGCGCTTCGGGTTGCTTCTGCGATCCGCTGTGAGGCGAGGGCCTGTGAGATGCTGGGTTGCATTGCTCGTTCCTCTCGATCGAATCCTGCTTTTCCACTGCAATGAGGATGAACTGAGAGGCCCCCTGATACATCGGGAGAACGGAGCCGGTTTCGCCCCCGGACCCCTTACTTCTAAGGGACTAAGCCTTACCCCGGGCGAGCCACGCGAGCCAGGTCCGACCCGGAATTTGTATGCCCCCCCGGGATTCCGGGCAAACCGACCGGGCGCTATGACTAGTCGACGGTCAGTACGGCCTTGCCGTTCACCCGCCGGTCGAGCAATGCCTCGATCGCCTGGCCGGCGTCGGTCCAAGACATCGTGAGATGGATCTGCGGGTCGAGCCGCTTCTGCGCCACGAGATCGGCAAGCCGCCGCAGGTCGGTCGCGCCACTGCGGGTGTGGTCGACGATGTCGAAGAGGTAGAACCCGTAGAGCCGGGCACGCGGGGCGCGGGCGAAGAACTCGCGGGACGGATACGAGACGGGCTCGGGCACGGTCGAGGCGAAGCTGACCACGGTCCCGCCGGGGGCCACGCGCTGAAGCGCCTCGCCGAGCACGGGCCCTCCGACGGCGTCGAGGATCGCGTCATAGATCGGGCCGCGGACGTCGATTTCAGTCGTGACCGCGTCCGCGCCGAGTTCGGTGAGCCCCTCGGTGCGGAGGGCAACGCCGGTGACATGGCCGCCGGCCAACTTCGCGAGCTGGATGGCGAAGCGCCCGACCCCGCCGCTCGCGCCGGTCACGAGCACGCGCTTGCCGAGCACGAACCCGGCCACCTCGAGCGCCAGCAACGCGGTCAGGCCCGCCACCGGCAGGGCGGCGGCCTGCTCAAACGACACGCTCTCGGGTAGCTCGGCCAGCCGCTCGGTCTTCACCGCGGCCAGTTCGGCCCACGCGCCGGCGTTCATCAGCCCGACCACGCGCGCGCCCACGGCCGGGCCGCTGCCGTTGGCGGCCGCCCGGCGGACCGTCCCGGCCAGGTCCCATCCGGTGATCGTCCCGGGCTCCATCTGCTCCAGGCGCCGCGTCTCGCCGCGGTTGAGGCTGATCGCCTCGACCGCGACCAGAGCCTCGTCGGGGAGCGGCGTCGGGTCGGGGACCTCGGCCAGTTCGGCGAATGGCGCCGACTTCATCGATACGAGCGCGCGCACGGCCGGACAGGCTACTGTGCCCCCGTGCTCCGCCTCGCCAAGCCGCTCCTCCTCGCCGGCGTGGTGCTGCTCCTCGCCTGCTCCTCGGCGCAGGCCGGCGAGCTGCGCATCCACTGGATGCGGGGCTTCGCTGCCCCGGGCACCCCGGCTCGCTACGACAAGGTGGGCGTGCTCGAGGTCGGGCCGCGCAGCGCTCACAACGTGCTCGTGCTCGAGCCGGGGACCTCCGCGGGCTCGGCCTATTTCCTGCCCCTTGCCCAGTGGCTCGTCTCCCGGGTCCACGGCTGGCAGGTGTGGTCGGTCGAGCGCCGCGAGAACCTGCTCGAGGACCAGTCCAGGCTGAACCTGGCCAAGACCGGTAGTGCCAGCGCCGCCGAGGTGTTCGACTACTACCTGGGCTGGCTCATCCCCGGCTCGTATAGCGGGCCGCACATTCGCCTGCTCTCCAACTCGAAGGTGGAATTCGCCAAGCGGTGGGGGATGAAGGTCGCCGTCGAGGACCTGCACGCCGTGGTCGAGGCCGCCCGCCGGCTGGGCGGCAAGGTCCTCCTCGGCGGTCATTCGCTCGGCGGCGCCGTGGTCACCGCGTACGCCACCTGGGACTTCTTCGGCCACGCGGGCGCCGACGACCTCGCCGGCCTGGTCTACATCGACGGCGGCAGCCCGCCCGCGGTCAACGCCCCGACCGCCCGCGAGGGACTGACCGTGCTCGACTCCTCCGAGACCTCGCCCTGGCTCAGCTTCGGGGGGATCGCGGCGCCGTTCGCCGGCCTGTTCAGCACCACCGGGGCCACCGCCGCGCTGATCGACCCCGACGGCGCCTCGCTCGGTCAGGCCTCCGGACTTCTCGACGTGTTCCACCTCACGCCCGATGTGCCGGTCACCAACCTGGCCCAGTTCGGCTTCGCGCTGAACGTGGGGACCTCGCCGGCCGGCCTGATCGCCGCCCAGGCGCATCTCGGCGCCGGCCTCAGCACGACCAGCCCGCTGCACGGCTGGGACGATGCCGGCGCGCTCACGCCCATCAGCCGCTACGCGACCATGCTCTCGGGCATCGGCGTGGACGGCGCCGACGGCACCGAGTGGTACTTCCCGGAGCGCCTGACCCTCGACACCGGCGGGGTCGGCAACGGGATCGCCAATCCGGCCCAGCAGGTGCTCGGGCTCGACGCCACGATGGGCCGGCAGCTGCCCAAGAGCCTTCAGATCTACGCCTTCGGCGCCCGGCTGGGCGGCGCGGGCGTGCTGGACGAGGCTCGGGCGCTCGCGGCCCAGTCGGGGATCCCTTCGAAGAACCTCCTACTGATCGACCGGGCGTCGACGTACGCCCATAACGACCCGGCTGGCGCGTACCCGCACAATGCGTTCTTCAACGGACTTGTCCGGTTCCTGCGGCGCGTCCAATCTCCCCCGGCCAAGTCGCCACCACCTCACTCCGCCCTACCTGGAACGTTCCAGCCTTAAGCACGAACGGAGGGGCCGAGGAGATGAGCAGCATCACTGGGGCGCCGACCGGCGCGACCACCGATACGCGCACGAGCGCTGGCCTGTTCACCCGTCAGTCGTCGGGACTGGTGCGCGAGCTCGGCGTGCTCGCCGCCACCGGAATCGCGCTCGCGGCCGTGGCGCTGCCCGACACGTTCATCAACTTCAACGCGGGATTGACCGACTTCAGCAAGGTCGAGTTCTACCTGCCGCTGTTCGCCGGCGCGTTCATCTGGTTCGTGGCCATGTTCGCCTACCGCTACCTGGTCGAGGCGATCCCCCGGGCCGGGGGCGAGTACGTGTTCCTGTCGCGCATCGTCTCCCCGGTGGCCGGATCGATGGCCGGTATCGGGCTGGCCGTCGTGTTCACCTACGTGCTCGCGACCAACGCGCACTTCTTCGCCGCTTACACGCCGTTCATGCTCACCGGCCTTGGCGACGCGTTCAGAAGCCACTCGATCTCGAACGCCGCCAACCACGTCACCAGTGAGGGCGCGATCGCCGCCATCAGCGTCGGCGTGATGCTGGTCGTGGCCGCGTTCTCGTTCTTCTCGCTCAAGCGCGTGGCCCAGATCATCATCGCGTTCATCGTCCTTCAGCTACTCGCCTTCCTGGTCCTCGCCGTGCTACTGGCCGACCACTCGCGCACCGACTTCATCAACGCGTTCGCGCGCTACAGCAACCACCCCGGCGCGTACCAGGACGTCATCAGCGCGGCCAAGTCCTCAGGCGTGGTGTTCGGAGCCTCGGTCGGCGCCATGGTCGCCACCATCCCGTTCATGGTCGTCAACTACAACGGCGTCCTCTACTCCTACTACGTCGGCGGCGAGCTGCGCCGCCCGGCGCGCACCTACCTTTATGCGTCGGCGATCAGCATCGGCCTGCTGGTCGTCGTCTGGGTCGGCGTGTGGGCGCTCCTGCGCCACACCGCCGGCCTTCACTTCATGCAGGCGCAGGCGAACCTGGGCAACAGCAGCGCGACGGCCTACGGCAAGATCACGAGCCTCCAGTCCTCGGCGGGCGGACTCGGCTACGGACTGGCGCTGTCGGGCGACCCGATCTCGAAGATCCTGCTCGCCACGACCATCCCGCTCGCCGCGGTCGCAGTCAACATCGCCTTCCTCGCCTGCACCACCCGCGTGTTGTTCGCGCTCGCCTTCGACCGGCTGCTGCCCGTCCGCGTGGCTCAGGTATCCGAGCGCAACCACGCACCGACCACCGCGATCGTGGTCGTGCTCATCGTGAGCATCCTGTTCTGCCTGCTGCTCGCCTTCGTGAACATCTCGAACATCGTTGCCCTCGAGGCCCTGTTCTTCGCGCTGATCCTGCTCGCCGGTGGCGTCGCCGCCACCTTCCTGGCCCACCGCCGGCCTGAGCTGGTGACGCGCGCCGGCAAGAAGGACGTCGACCGTTGGGCGGGGCTGCCGGTCGTCACCTGGTTCGGCGGCGCCACGACCGCACTCGCTCTGTTCACGGTGATCGAGGTCATCGCTCACCAGAACGCGTACGGCAAGTTCAGCTTCGAGTCGGTCACCGCCCTTGTGGTCGTGCTCGTCGCCGGCCCCGTCATCTACGGCATCGCGCGCGGGCTGCGCCGGCGCCAGAATGCGCTCGACCTGAGCATGGCGATGCACGAGCTCCCACCCGAGTAGAGGATGTTCGGCGGCAAGAAGGCGCGCAAACAACGCGGACTGCGGATCTACTTCGCGACCGACGTCCACGGTTCGGAGCGCTGCTTTCGCAAATTCCTCGCCGCCGCCAAGATCTACGAGGCCGACGCGCTCGTGCTCGGCGGTGACATCGCCGGCAAGGGCCTCGTCCCGGTGACGGCGGAGAACGGCTCGCTGAGCGCGACCGTCCGCGGCGAGCCCGTGATGCTCCCGGCTTCCGAGCAAGAGCGCCTTTACGCCGAGATCAACCAGCTCGGCTTCTATCCGGTGCAGATGGAACCGGGCGAGATCGCAGCGCTCGAAGAGGACCCGGCAGCCGTTGAGCGCCTCTTCCGCGAGGAGATCGTCGCCCAGATCGGGCGCTGGTGTGACCTGGCCGCCGAGCGTCTGGACCCGAGCGTGCGGTGCATCATCACGCCCGGGAACGACGATCCGATCGAGATCGACGCGGTCCTCCAAGAAGCCGGGCGGATCGAGTGTCCCGAGGCCGAGTTGTGCGAGCTCGGGCCGGTGGTGCTCGCGAGCCTCGGCGACGTCACTCCGACGCCGTGGAACACCGAGCGCGAGTACTCCGAGGAGGAACTCGGAGACCGGATCGCCGCGATGATGGATCAGATCCCACCCGGGCAACCAAGCGTGATCAACTTCCACTGTCCGCCTTACGGCTCGGGCCTCGACACGGCACCCGAGCTCGACGAAACGCTGAAGCCGGTGATCCGCGGCGGACGCCCGAGCTTCGTGTCGGTCGGCAGCCATGCCGTCCGAGACGCGATCAGGCGCTATGAGCCAGTGGTCGGGCTGCACGGCCACATCCACGAGTCGCGCGGCGCTCAGAAGATCGGCAAGACCCTGTGCCTGAACCCCGGTAGCGACTACACCGCCGACCTGCTCCGCGGAGCGGTGGTGGACATCGCGCAGGACGGAAGCTACCTTGACTTCCTCCTGACCGCCGGATGATGAGCACGACCTTGCCGGACGCCGACTTGGATTCCCGCCCGCCCGTCGCCGCACTCCCAGACCCGATTGCCGAGGGCCAACGGGTGGTGCGGGCAGGCGCCGACACCGGCGTGCTGCTGCGGCTGCTGGGCGGGGTCGCCGTGTTCCTGCACGCCCCGGATGGCAAGCCGCTGCTCGCCCGCGCGATCAACGACATCGACCTGGTCACCCCGCGGGGGGGCAAGCGCGCGGTGGCCGAGCTGTTCGGATCCCTCGGCTACGTCGAGGACGAGGTGTTCAACGCGTTTCACGGGGCGCACCGCCAGATCTACGTCGACCTGGTCAACCGGCGGAAGGTCGACGTGTTCGTCGGCTCCTTCTCGATGTGCCACGAGATCCCGATCGCCGACCGGCTCGAGCGCGAGCCGCTCACCATCCCGCTGGCCGAGCTGCTGCTGACCAAGCTCCAGATCGTCGAGCTGACCGAGCGCGACGAGCGCGACATCTACAACCTGTGCTTCCACCACGACCTCAGCGCCGGCGGGACGCCCGGGATCGAGGCGAGCCTGATCGCGGATCTGTGCGCCCGCGACTGGGGGCTGTGGCGAACCTGCAAGGGCACGATCGAGCGCTGCCGGGCCGACCTCGCCGGCTACGAGCTGGGCGAGCGTGAGCGGGCAGTGATCGACGAGCGGCTGGCCGGGCTGTGGGAAGCAATCGAATCGGCTCCGAAGACATCCAAGTGGCGATGGCGAGCGCGCGTCGGCGAACGCGTGCGCTGGTACGAGGAGCCCGAGGAGGAAGCCCAGGCCGACTAGCGGGCCGCGAGGCCGAAGGCCTCGTCGGCGCGGCCCGCCGAGATCGGTCATCTTCGGGTTATCCCCACCCCCGACCGGGGTGGCTGCTGGATGACTCCTCGCCAGCCCGTCGGCTGGGCGGCGCGGCGCCGGATTGAGAGCGTGCCAGTCAGCTCTCAAAGCCAACTCGACGGAGGTGCTTCTCATGGGAAGGAAAGGCATTGCAGTCCGCGCCGGACGGTGGAGCGCACAGCACCGCAAGCGGGCAATCCTGTTGTGGATCGTGTTCGTGATCGCCTCCGTGGCGGTCGGCAGCGCGGTCGGCACCAAGCAGATCGGCAATAACCAGGACGGCACCGGCAGCTCGGGCCGGGCCGACGCCGCGGTCGCCAAGTTGTTTCCGCAGCCCGATCAGGAGGACGTGATCGTCCAGCCGCGCGGGCGCGGAGAGACCGCCCACAGCCCGGCCGTCAAGGCCGCCGTCGCCGACGTGGTGACGAGGTTGAACAAGCTGTCGGTCGTCAACGGCGTCGAGTCACCGTATGCCAAGGGCAACGGCGGCCTGATCTCCCGGAACGGGCGTTCGGCGCTCGTCCAGTTCAACCTGCCGGGCGACTCCAACCAGGTAAACGACCACGTGCAGCAGGCCCTCATCCAGGTCGCCGCCGCCCAACGCGCCCACCCGCAACTGGTCATTCAGGAGTTCGGGGGCGCGAGCGCCAACAAGGCACTGAACGGCGTGCTCTCCAATAACCTGCAACGTGCCGAGCGGCTGTCGGTCCCGATCACCCTGCTGATCCTGGTCGTCGTGTTCGGCGCGCTGGTGGCCGCGGCGGTTCCGGTCCTGCTGGCGCTTACAGCGGTCGCCGCGACGCTCGGCCTGGTGGCCCTGCCCAGTCAACTGGTCGCCTTCGACGGTTCCGCCTCGTCAGTGATCGTGTTGATCGGGATGGCTGTCGGGATCGACTACGCGCTGTTCTACATCCGCCGCGAGCGCGAGGAGCGCGCGGCTGGGCGCTCCAGCGAGGAGGCGCTCGAGCGGGCGGCGGCGACCTCGGGACGCGCGGTGGTCGTGTCCGGAATGACCGTGATGATCGCGATGGCGGGCATGTTCCTGACCGGCAACGCGACCTTCACCTCGTTCGCGCTCGGGACGATGATCGTCGTCGCGGTGGCGATGGTCGGCTCGGTCACCTTCCTGCCGGCGATGCTGGCCGCGCTCGGAGACCGGGTCGACAAGGGCCGGATCCCGTGGCTCGCCCGCCGCGCAGGGCGGCGCCGGACGGGCATCTGGGCGAGGCTGCTGCGTCCGGTGCTGGCACATCCGTGGTTCGGGGCGCTCACGGCGTTCGCCCTGCTGGCGGCGCTTGCCGTGCCCGCGCTCGGGCTGCACACCGAGATGCCCGGCGTCAGGGACGTGCCGGCGAACCTGCCGGTGATGAAGACCTACGCGCGGATCCAGGCCGCCTTCCCGGGCAGCCCGGCGCCGGCCCAGGTCGTGATCCAGGCTCGGAACGTCGACACGCCGGCGGTGGGCTCAGCTGTGGCTCGCCTCGAGCGCGACGCGCTGCGCAGCGGGGAGATGGGCGGGCCGCTCTCGGTAACCGCCAACCGGGCACGGACGCTCGAAATCGTCCAGCTCTCGCTCAACGGAGATGGAACCGACGTGACGTCCTACCGTGCCCTGGACACCCTGCGCGACCGGTTGATCCCGGAAACGCTCGGACAGCTCGCGGGCGTCACCGCGAACGTCACCGGAACGACGGCGGGGTCGCAGGACTTCGACAGCCTGCTCTCCCGGCGGGCGCCATTGGTGTTCGCCTTCGTGCTCGGGCTGGCCTTCCTCCTGCTGCTGGTGACGTTCCGCTCACTGGTCATCCCGATCACCGCGATCGGGCTCAACCTGCTCTCGGTCGCTGCCGCCTACGGCGCTCTGGCGCTGGTCTTCCAGCACCACTGGGCCCAGAAGCTGCTCGGCTTCACCTCGATCGGCGGGGTGACCAGCTGGCTGCCGCTGTTCATGTTCGTGATCCTCTTCGGCCTGTCGATGGACTACCACGTGTTCATCCTCAGCCGGATCAAGGAGGCGCACGATCGCGGCATGTCGACCCGGGACGCGGTGGCGCACGGGATCGGCTCGACCGCCGGCGTGGTCACGAGCGCCGCGGTGGTGATGGTCGCGGTGTTCTCGATCTTCGCGAGCCTGAGCATGCTCGAGCTCAAGGAGTTCGGGGTCGGGCTGGCCGTGGCCGTGCTGATCGACGCCACGATCGTCCGCGGTGTGCTCCTGCCGGCGACGATGACGATCCTCGGCGAGCGGAACTGGTACCTGCCGGCCTTCCTGCACCGGCGGGTGCCCCGGGTCAGCGCCCTGGCCGAGCCGGTGGCCCGCGCCTGACCTCCTCGAGCGACACCCAGCGGCCCTGCGCCGCGGCGCGCTCGATCGCCTCGCAGCCGGCCTGGACCTCCAGGCCGGCTGCGAAGTCGGGCGCCCAGGTCCCGTCCGGCCACTGCTCGAGCAGGTCGGCCGCCTGGTTGACGAAGCTCGCGCCATAGGCGATGCCCTGTCCGAGCGGCCACCACCCCCGCGTCTCGGGGTGGACGGGATGCTCGGCCCGGATCCGCCGCATCCCATACAGCGAGGGCGGGTCCTCGCCGTCGCCGTACCAGAGCTCGTTGAGCCGGGCATAGTCAAAGCGAAGCGTCCCTCGCTCGCCGTTGAGCTCGACCGTGAAGTCACACGGTCGGCGCACGCACGTCTTGGCCACCTCGAAGACGCCCAGGGCGCCAGAGGTGAAGCGCAGGAGCGCCGAGGACGCCTCGTCGACGTCGACCTCGCGGGGCGCGCCGGTGCCGGCGCTTGAATCCGAGCCCACCCGCCCGCGCCGGCTCTCCGTGAACGTCCGGGATTGCGCGCTGACCGCGTCGATCTCGCCCACCAGCCACCCCGCGAGATCGATCAGGTGCGCCCCGAGATCGGCGATCGTGCTCCCGCCGACGCTTCGCTCGAAGCGCCAGTCGAACGGAATCTCGGGGTCGACAAACTCGTCCGACAGCCAGCTCCCTCGCCACAGCCTTACCTCGCCGATACGACCCGCGTCGATCAGCTGCTTCATCAAGGCGAGCGCCGGCAGCCGCCGGTAGTTGAAGCCGATCGCGTTCTTGACCATGGCTCGGCGCACGGCCGCCGCGACCCGACAGGCCTCGTCCCAGTCGGCCGTCAGCGGCTTCTCGCACACGATCGCCTTACCCAGCTCGGCCGCAGGCGCGGACGGCACGGCAGGTCGCGAATCACCGGCGCCGCCGTGTAGGCGTAGGCGTGGGCCCGGCCCATCGTCCCGTAGCCGACGATGCCGATCCCGACCTCGGGCAGGCTCACGCCGGCACGCTCGCCCGGCTTTCCCGGAGAGCGTCGCGGGCCAGCTCGGCGCTCCTGAGCGCCGCCACCGCATCGGTCACCCCGGCCCCGGCCGGCTCAGCCCCTCTGACCGCGGCGGCGAACGCCTCGGCCTGGGCGGCCAGGGCGGCGTGGAACACCTCGTCGCCTGCCCCTCCCCAGACGAACGGAGCGCGCTCATAGCCCTTGGTTCCGAACACCTCGACCCAGCAGCAGTCGCCCTCGGGGAACGTCCGCCCGAGCGAGACGATCAGCACCGCGCCCCCGGTGAGCCGACCCGCGATCGCCGCCACGTCGGGATCGGTGTCCGCCTGATCTCCGGCCCCGCCCGGCACCGCGGTCACCGACGCCAGCTCCTGTCCGGTCAGCCACCGAGCCTGGTCGAACTCGTGCACCCCCATGTCCACCGCGATCCCGCCGCTGTGGGCCCGGAACTGCGCCGAGGGCGGTTCGGCGTCCCATTGAAGGCACGTGATCTGCGAGATCTCCCCGAGCTCTCCGGCCGCGATCCGCCCGCGCAGCGCGCGCAGCGCTGGCACGAACCGCCGCCAATAGCCGACCTGGAAGACGATCCCTGCCCGTTTCACCGCGGCGGCCGCCGCGACGGCATCGGCCGCGGCCAGCCCGACCGGCTTCTCGCACAGGATGGGCATTCCCGCGAGGGCGAACGCCTCGACGAGCTCTACGTGGCGATCGGTCGGCGCGGCGATCAGGACGCCGTCGAAGCCACCGTCCTCGAGTAGCTCGGCCAACGTCGCGAACGTGCGCAGCCCTCGTTCGGCCAGCTCCCGACGGATCTCCTGGACCGGTTCGAGGACCGCCACAACCACGACCTGGTCCGAGCGCGCCAGGGCGTCGAGATGGACGCGGCCCATCCGGCCGGCGCCGACCACGGCGATCCGGAACGGCCCGGCGCTCACAGTCCGCGGGCGCGGAGGTACTCGCGGTTGCGCCGCTGCTCTTCCGCCGGCCGGTTTGGGTTGTCCGGATCCGGCAGCACGTCCTGTTCGACCACGAGCCAGCCGCCGTAGCCGATGTCAGCCAGCGCGTCGAGCACCCCGGGTATGTCGATGTCGCCTTCGCCCAACGGGCGGAACGCCCGGCGGGCCCAGATCTCGCGCACGGGGGCCGCCTCGGCGACGATCTGCTCGAGCGTCTCAAGGCGGGCGTCCTTGAGGTGAACCTGGTTGATCCGATCGCTCCAGGTTCGGATTGCGGTCACCGGGTCGCCCCGCCCCAGCAGCAGGTGCCCGGTGTCCAGGCACAGCCCGACGTCTGACACCTCGAGCAGCCGCTCGATTTCCCACTGCGCCTCGACATAGGTGGCGGTGTGGTGGTGGAAGGTCGGCTCGTAGCCGCGCTCGCGGGAGCGGCCCACCGCCAGCGCCAACCCCTCGGCGAACCGCGCCCATCCCGCGTCGTCGAGGCCGACGCCCCGGTCCCGGGCGGCGCGGCCGGGGAGCGCGGCCCGCTCCGGCGAACCCGCGTCGGCGAGCGTCGGCCGCGGCGGACGATGTTCGCTGCCGGCGCCGTCGAACACGTCGAGCAGGGCGTCGAGTTCCGCGAGCGCCGACTCGAGCTCGGCCGGCTGGCTGAAGGGAAGCTCGAGGTAGCCCCCGGCGAGGGCGAGCCCGCGCTCGGATAGCCGACCGGCCAGCAGATCACCGGTGCCGAGGTATCCGGCAGGGCCCAGATCGATGCCCTCATATCCCGCCGAGGCGACGGCATCGAGTAGGGCGACCGGATCGGGCACGTTAGGGTCGATGCCGACGGTGATCTCGAACGCGCCGTAACTGACCGGCGCGTTGGCGAGCCAAAGCTCGCCCGGTTCCGCGTCGGGGGCGGCGGTCGGCGTGGTGCGGGGCTCGGTCGCCATCACGGCACCTCGGCCGTCGCGCCAGCTCCGACGGGTGCGCCCACTCTGGCCGGCCCGCCCCCCGACCCGTTTCGGTGGCTGCGGGCGAGCGACTCGGCCAGGCGCATGTCGCGGAGCCCGTCGGCACCGGAGGTCCGCGGCTCGCGGCCGGTGCGGATGCACTCGGAGAACTCGACGAGCTCGCGCTTGAACGCCTCGTCGAACGAGCTCACTTCCTCGCGCTCCCAGCTTTGCGCGCTCCCCGGCGTGCCGCCCTCGATCACAAGTCGCGTCGGCATGCTGCGCAGGAACGGCGAGGGAAGCTCGAGCGTGAGCCGCTGCGCCGGCGAGTAGAAGCAGAGCTCCTGCTGGTAGCGCGCGATCCCGGGCAGATCGACCCAGGACAGGCGGCAGTCGGCCTGGCCAAAGCGCATGTCGATGCCGACGCTCCGCGGCGAGAGGTGGACGAAGCGGATCTCATCGGGCTCGCCGAGCAGGCCCTGGAGCATGTTGAGCTCGTGCACCAGGTTGTCGAGCAAGATCCACCGATAGCACCAGCGCGTCTGCTCGTCCGCGTCGCCGAGCGCAGCGTCGAGCACGTCGCGCTCATGCTCGCCAAGGGCCAGGTCGGGCGCCGGCGCCTGCCCGTCGATGCCGATCAGCGGATAGTGGGCGACGTAGGGTGCCCACGGCGACTCGAGCGTGGTCACCCTGATCAGCCGTAAGTCCTCGACCGACGGCAACAGCTCGCTCAGCCGCTCGTACGCCGGGTCGTAGCGCTTCATCGTGCCGACCATCAGGCACACGCCGGCGTCCTGCGCGGCCTGGATCATCCGCTCGGCATCCGCGCTCGAGAGCGCCATCGGCTTCTCCACGAGTACGTGGAGCCCTGCGCGCGCGGCCTCGATCGCGATCGGAGCATGGTCGCCCGAGGTGGCGACCACGACCGCGTCGAGCGGCATGGCGAGCAGCTCCTCTCTACGCGTCGTGACGGCGGGCCTGCCGTAGCGCTCGGCGCAGGCGGCAACGACGGCCGGACGGATGTCACACAGCGCGGCCAGCTCGAAGCGGTCAGACAGCTCGGCCAGGTACGGGATGTGCATGACCTGGGCGATCAACCCGCACCCGATCACTCCCACCCGTGTCCGATCAGCCACCACTGTCTCCTCGATTTGCGCCCCGATCCTTCCGGCTCGGCGCCGGCTGCCGAGCCGCCGGTTCCTTATCTGGAACGTTCCACACAAATCATACGGAGGGGCGGTGGCTGGATCAAGTCGGGCGCTCGCAGCTCGCCCCGCTATGTTCGAGACGTGGGGCCGAATACGCGTTCCCACAAGGGGTAGCCCAACCTGGTGCGGGAAAACAAACCGCCGCCGTGACCAAACCCATGACCCCGGACACCAAACGTAAGACCGCCGCCACCGCCGACCGCGGGCCGCTCGGCGCCGGCATCAGCCGCTCGTGCGTCCTGCTGCTCGCGACGACCTGCGGGGCCGCGGTGGCCAGCCTCTACTACGCGCAGCCGCTGCTGCACACGATCGCGGGCGCCTTCTCGGTCTCCGAGGGCACGGCGGGTCTGCTGGTCACGATCACGCAAGCCGGTTATGTGGTCGGGCTGGCCCTGCTCGTTCCGGTGGGCGACCTGTTCGAGCGCCGGCGCCTGATCGCGGCGCTGCTCGTGGTCACCGCCGCCAGCCTGGGACTGGCCGCGGCCGCGCCCACCTTCGTCCTGTTCGCGGTCGCGCTGGCCGTGGTCGGTGTCAGCGCCGTGGTGGCCCAGATCGTGGTCCCGATGTCCTCCTCACTCGCCGGGGAGCATGAGCGCGGGAGCGTGGTCGGAACGGTGATGAGCGGCCTGCTGATCGGCATCCTCCTGGCCCGCACGATCAGCGGCATCGTGGCTCAACTGTTCGGGTGGCGAGTCGTGTTCGCGTTCGCGGCGGTCGCCATGCTGCTGCTGGCGGCGATCCTCAGCCGCGCGCTTCCGAAGGTCCCCGCGACCGAGCGGCTGCGCTATCCCGCTCTCCTGCGCTCAGTCCTCGAGCTCGTCAGGAGCGAGCCGCTGCTTCGCCAGCGCATGGTCCTGGGCGCCACCGCGTTCGGCTGCTTCAGCGTGCTGTGGACCTCGCTGGCCTTCCTGCTCTCCGGTCCGCCCTACCACTACGGCAACGCCGCCATCGGCCTGTTCGGGCTGGCCGGCCTGGCCGGAGCCGTGGCGGCGCCGGTGGCCGGCCGGCTGGCCGACCGCGGTCACGGACGGCTGGCCATGAGCGCCGCGATCCTCGTCCTGCTCGCGAGCTGGGGGCTGCTCGCCTTCGGCAAGAGCTCGGTGGTGGCGCTGATCGGCGGGATTGCCGCGCTCGACCTCGGCGCGCAGGCAATGCACATCTCCAACCAGAGCACGGTCTATACGCTGCACGGCCAGGCTCGCAGCCGCCTCACCACCGCGTACATGGTCGCCTACTTCCTCGGCGGCGTGGTGCTGTCGGCGACCACTTCGGCGCTCTATGCCAGCGGCGGCTGGTATGCCGTGTGCGTGCTCGGCGCGGCCACCGCGGCGGTCGGACTGGTCACCTGGCTGGTCAGCGAACGAGCGATGAGCGGCCGGTTGCCGATCGGCGCGGACAGCGCCGCATAGTTGGCGCGGACAGCGCCGCATAGTTGGCGCGGACAGCACCGCATAGTTGGCGCGGACAGCACCGCATAGCATCCTCGAACATGCCCCCGCGTCTCGTCGCCTCCGATCTCGACGGGACGCTGCTCCGCTCCGACGGGACCGTCGACGACCGCACGCGCCGGGCGATCGCGACCGCCGAAGCCGCCGGCGCCACCGTGGTGTTCTGCACCGCGCGACCGCACCGCTGGCTGAAACCCCTGGCGGAAGATTTGTTCCCCACCCACCCCCACCGCGGCATGGCGGTGTGTGCCAACGGGGCGGTGCTGTGGGACGTGCACACCGAGTCGGTGATCGAGGCCTCGCCCCTGGAGCCTGCGGTCGCCCGTCAGCTGGTCGCGCTACTCGAGGGCGAGGTGCCCGGTGGTGCGTGGGCGGTCGAGCGGACGGGCGGGTTCGGTCATGAGCCCGAATACGTCCCCCGCTGGCCCGTGCCCGCGGACACGCTGATCGACGCGGTCGAGGAGCTGATCAACGAGCCGGCGGTCAAGCTGATGCTCCGCCACAACTACCTCTCAGCCGACGTATTGCTCGAGCGAGCCAAGGCGATCGGCGGTCACCTGGCCGAGTTCAGCCACTCGAGTACGAACGACACGCTGATCGAAATCAGCGCCGTGGGCGTGAGCAAGGCGTCTGGGCTGGCCCGGCTTTGCCGGCGCCTGCACATCGACCGCGAGGACGTGATCGCCTTCGGCGACATGCCCAACGACCTGCCGATGCTCGCCTGGGCGGGGCATGCGGTGGCGGTCGCCAACGCCCACCCGCAGGTGATCGCCGCCGCCGACGAGGTCACCGCGGCCAACGACGAGTCCGGCGTCGCGCAGGTCCTCGAGCGCCTGTTCGAATAGACCGCGGGGGGTTGGACCGCAGGGTGTTCAGCCGAGCGTCCGGTTGACCAGCGGCTCGTAGGGCCGGCACGGCTCCCCGCGCAATCCCGGACACGGCGGCAAGCCGGTGGGCACGGCAATCCCCGGCACCACCGGCAGCACGAGCCGCGAGGGCATCGACGGCGAATAGGCCACCCGCACCGTCGCCCGCCGACCGACACCCGGCACGAGATCGCTGAAGGCCCATGTCGGCTGGTCGCCGCCCGGGGCAGAGATAGTGATGCGAATCCGCGAGCCCGCTCGGTACACGTGTCCCTCGTAGTAGAGCGGGATCGCCACCTCCGTGAATCGGCCCCGGGGGAGCGGCCGCGCGTCGGCGCGGCGCAGGCTGAGCACCGGATCGAGCAGCGTGCTCGCGGCGCGATCGAGGCTGCGTTCGCTGGCCCGCAGCCACCCGCTCTGGACGAAGGTCTCCAAGCCATCGGGACGGACCTCGCTCACGGTCACCTGCAGGTCGACATCCCGGGTGGACGCCTCGATCCAGGCGTACAGCGCACCCGCCCCGACCGCGACCACGTTCGAGGTCAGCGGCGCCGTCAGGTAAGAGAGCGCCGTCCCGGGCGGATTTTGCGTCCAGCGATACCGCGGCGTCGCGCCCCACAGGCCACTAGCGCCGGTGTTCCCGGTGAAGTCGGTGGCGGGACGGGCCCGCGGATCCCAGGTGAACGCATCGACACCCCGGACCCCGGGGGCTGCGGCGCCGAGCGTCCCGCCGGCGCCGAGGTACCACGACGAGGCGAGCGTGCCCGGCACGGGGAAGCTCGCGAATGATTGCTCGAAGCCCGCCTGCGGCCTGCCCGGCGTCGCGCCGCCTGCCCCGTTGTCGAACAGCACTCGGACCGACGGCAGCGCCTTGAACGCGGCCAGAGCGGCCCCGTAGGACGGTTCATCCTCGATCGGGTCATCGGCCGGAAGCATGACACCGGAGATGCCCATTGCCACCTGGTAGACCTCGGGCGCCAGCACCCGAACCGTCGATGACAAAGAAGGCAATCGGTGGGCCACGAACAGCGACAGGAAGTCGAACCACCGCTCCGCCGTCACCGGGTCGAGCGAGTCGATGTGCGCGCCGTTGGTGAACGTGAACCATTTCCAGCGCGTGCCGGTGAAACGCGAGGCGAGATCCGGACAGTGACCGCCGGTCTGCTCGTCGGTCCACTGGCAGGCCAGGTAGACCGGCGCGTGGATCTTGTGCACGAACGTGTCCGGGTTTAGCGGGTTCGCCACCGACGGCACGTAGTAGCGGTTCGCGTACGTCTCGGCGACCTCGTTCACCGCCTCGGGATGCAGCGCCTGGTTGGCCGCGCACACCCGATCGCCCTCGCGGATCCGCTGCAGCGCCCACTGCTCGCCGTGACCGGGTGAGGCCGGCTCGGCGTCGAAGTCACGCGCTTGCGCGAACGGAAGCCCGAAGCCGGTGTTGAGGATTCCGCCGGGGTAGAGCGTCGTGGCGGTGTCGTCGATCACCGACAGCGGGGCGATCGCCGCCAAGTGGGGCGGGTCGGTGGCGGCCACGAACAGCTGGCTGATCCCGCCGTAGGAAATCCCGATCATCCCCACCCTGTGTCCAAGCACCCACGGCTGCCGTGCGACCGTCTCGATCACGTCGTAGCCGTCGAGGCTCTGCAGCGGCTCGAAGAAGCTGAACGCCCCACCCGAGCAGCCCGTCCCGCGCATGTTCACGTCGACCACCGCGAATCCGAGCAGCGTGGCGATCGGGCTGATGCCGCTCTGCGCCCCGGCCGGATCGGCATAGCCGTACCCCGAGTACTCGACGAGCGTCGGGTAGGGGCCCGGCCCGGCGGGCAGGCGAACGTCGATCGCCAGCTTGGTCCCGTCCCGCGTGGTCAGGTAGCCGTATCCGGATCTCGGGATCCGCTGGTCGTAGATCCTGGTACTCGGTGGCGCCGATCGGTCCGGTAAAACCGTCACCGTGGGTGTTGGTGGCGCGCCGCCATTTGTGGGCCGAACGCTGTAGCCCGGGCCGGGCGCGACGCCACGGAAGATCGCGCCGCCGAGCGGTCCGGCAACAGCAGTCTTGACAGTGCGCCCCCGTCGGTCGAGGAGCGTCAACCGTTCGCCGGCCTGGGCTCCGAGCACGTACACCTGCTGGACGCTGCCGTGCGCGCTGATCCCGGCTCCCGCCGCTGCAGCTCCAGACGGCGCGACGACGGCCAGGAGCGCGACCGCGACCAGCCCCCCCAAGAGCTGTTTCGCCCCTCTCATCATGACGAGATCGCGGACCCTACAGCACCCCTTGCGTGACGCGCTAGCCTCGTCCCCACTTACCCAGGCAAGGAGCGGGATCTCGGTGGGTTTGGGGCGACCCGACGAAAAGGATTTCACCCAGTCGCTGCGACTGCTCGTCGTAGGTCAGGACGCGCAGCATGCCAGCGCGCTCGAGCGGCTCGTCCGCCAGGCGATCGGACCGCACGCGGACGTGCTCGTCGGCGACACGGTCGCGCACGCGCACAGCACGCTCCGCGACCAGACGATCGACTGCGTCGTGCTCGGCGTCGCCGGCTCCGAGCCGGCCAGACTCCAGGCGCTCGAGGCCGTCCTGGCCAGCGTCCGGGACGTGCCGGTGATGTACGTCGTCGAGCCGAGCGCCGATCCCGACGCGCTGAGCCGGGCGATCCACTCCGCGATCGCCCGCACGCGAACCGAGGTCGGTCGCCTGCGCCAGGCGCTAAACGATCCGCTCACCGGCCTGCCAAACCGGACCCTGCTCCTCGATCGCCTGTACGTGGCCATGGGGCGCGCGCGCCGGCGACCCACGTCGGTGGCGCTGCTGTTTCTCGACCTCGACGGCTTCAAGCGGATCAACGACAGCTTCGGCCACGAGGCGGGCGACACGGTCCTGGTCGAGATCGCCGACCGCATGCGGCGCGTGCTCCGGCCGGGCGACACGGTCGCCCGTTACGGCGGCGACGAGTTCGTGATCCTGTGCGAGGACCTGCGCGGACAGCGCGAGGCGGTTCGCGTCGCCAAGCGGACGCGAGCGGCGATCGCCGAGCCGCTAACCGTGCACGGCCGCCACGTGACGCTCCAGGCCAGCATCGGCATCGCCCGCACCCGACGGGAACAGGTCTCCGCCGAGGAGCTGATCCGGGAAGCCGACATGGCGATGTACCGGGCGAAGCGACGCGGCGGCGGCATCGACCTGTACGACCCGGGCAGCGGCACCGACGCGATCGCCGGGCTCGACGTCGAGCAGCGCCTGCGCGAGGCGGTGCTGCGGGCGGGGCTGCTCCTCCACTACCAGCCCGTGATCGAGCTCACCGGCGAGCGCCTGCACTCGCTCGAGGCGCTGATCCGTTGGGAGCATCCGGAGCGGGGGCTGCTGGGACCCGCGGACTTCCTGCCCCTCGCGGAGGAGTCCGGTCTTGCGGCGGACGTCGACCGATGGGCGATCACCGAAGCCTGTCGGCAACTCGGTCGGTGGCAAACCGACGGCCTCCTCGGTAACGAGACGCCGGTGTCAGTGAATCTGTCCGCCGCCTCGCTCCGGATGCCCGGGCTGGCCGACGCGGTCACAAGCGCCCTCCGAGCGACCGGGATCCCGCCGTCCCGCCTCCACCTGGAGGTGAGCGAGGCGAGCTTCGACCGCGATCCCGCCGGCGCTGCCATCGCCCTCGACGAGCTCGCCGCCGCAGGCGTGAGCCTGTACCTGGACGGCTTCGGCATCGATCGCTCGGACCTCGTGGTCCTGTCGAACCATCCATTCGCCGGCGTCAAGTTCATGGCCGCGACACCCGCCCGCACACTCAAGGCATTGCTCGCCGCGGCGCGGGCACTGAACCAATACACGGTGGCTAAGGCGGTCGAGACTCCGGCCCAGCTCGACGACGTTCAGGGCTGCGATGCCGTTCAGGGCTACGCGATCGCGCGACCGGCTGGCGCCGAGGCGACGGCACGCTTCCTTGCGTCCAGGGCTCGGTAGGTTTTCGCCCATGACCGACACCACTTCGCCCCGCGCCGGGGCCGAGTCCGGCAGCGCAGACCCAGCCGATCTCGGTGTGCTCGACGCCGCGCGTCAACTTGCAACCGGGCGGCTGTCCGCGACCGAGCTGACCGAGGCCTGCCTGCGCCGCATCGAGGCACGCAACGGCGGCCCGCCGACGTTTGAGGGCGCGCCCGACCGGATCAACGCGTGGGCCCGGCTCTACCCGGACATGGCGCGCGAGCACGCGGCGCAGGCCGACGCGCGCCGCGCCCGTGAGGGCGACAGCACGCCGCTCCTGTGCGGCATCCCGATCGGTCTCAAGGATCTCTATGCGGTCGCCGGCGTGCCCCTGACCGGCTCGAGTCGCGTCCTGGAAGCAAAGGCACCCGCCGAGGACTGCACCGCATACAAACGTCTGCGGGCGGAGAACATGGTGCTGCTCGGCCACACCCACACGCACGAGTTTGCGGCCGGCGGCACCACCGATCAGTCGGGCAACCCGTGGGCGCTCGATCGGATCGTCGGAGGCTCTAGCGGTGGCAGCGCGGCCGCGCTCGCCGCCCGGATGACGCCCGCCGCGCTCGGGAGCGATACATGCGGGTCGTTGCGGATCCCGTCGACGTGCTGCGGGGTGTCCGCGATCAAGCCCACCCACGGCCGGATCCCCCTCGACGGCGTCGTCCCGCTCGCCCCCACGCTCGATCACGCCGGCCCGATGGCGCGGACCGTCGCCGACTGCGCCGCCGTGCTCACCGCGATGGCCGCCGGCGGGCCGGCCACCTCGCCGCTGGCGCCGCCCCCGCTCGCGCTCACCCCGCTGGCCCTCGAGCCGCGTCCCAGGCCCCTTCCGCTCGATGGGGTCACCGTCGCGCTCACCGACCGCGTAAAGAAAATCCCCATGGAAGACGAGGTCGCCCGTGGTTACGAGGAGGCGGTGCGCGTGTGCGCGGGCCTCGGTGCCCGCATCGTCGAGCTGCTCGCCCCGTGGACGGTTGACCCCGACGACCTGAGCTGCGTGCTGCTGACCGAGGCCTGGAGCTATCACCGCGCGCACGCCGACCGCCACGAGCGCTACCGCGAGCAGGTCGCCGAGTTCGTCGAGGCAGCACGCGAATTCACCGACGCACAGGCCTATCTCGCCGCCCAAGAGCGCCGCAGGCTCGGGGCCGCCATGTGGGAGGAGTGGTTCGCGGCGCAGGGCGTGGACATGCTGCTCGAGCCGACGCTGCCGATCCTCCCGCTCGAGCGCGGCCCCGGCTACGAGCGGGGTCACCCGGCCGGCCCAGAGGACCCGCTGGTGGCGTTCACCGCGCTGTGGGACGTGACCGGCATGCCGGTGGCGTGCCTGCCGGTCAGCTGGTGCGTGGGTGTCTCGCTGGTGGCGCCACGGGGGCATGAGGCGCCGCTGGTCCAGGCCGCGATCGACCTCCAGGAGCACGGCCTCGGGATCCCAGGAGATCCGCTCGCGTGAGCCTGGCCGTCAACGGCGCGCTGCTGGCCGGCGAGAAAGTCGGCCTGCGCGCCGAGGAAGGTCTGATCGTCGAGCTCGGCCCCGACGTCCACCCGCGTCCCGAGGACGATGCGCTTGACGCCGCCGGCGCGATCCTCGTGCCGCCGTTGATAAACGGCCACACGCACGCCGCCATGACGCTGTTCCGCGGCCACGGCGATGACCTGCCGCTGATGCGCTGGCTGCGAGAGAAGATCTGGCCGGTCGAGCGCCAGCTCGAGCCCGAGGACGTCTATTGGGGCACGCGACTGGCCTGCCTGGAGATGGCGCGTAGCGGCACGACCCGCTTCTGGGACATGTACTGGCACCCCCAGGCGGCGGCGCGAGCGGTGCGCGACGCCGGCATCCGCGCCACCGTAGCCGCGCCCCTGATCGACGTCGAGGGCGGCAGCGAGGCGCTGCGCGAGGCCGCGCTACTCAGCCTCGACGAGCTGGCCCAATCCCAGTCCGGAGCATCCGACCGGATCGACGTCAGCCTCGCCCCGCACGCGATCTACACCGTGACCGAGCAGAGCCTGCGCTGGATCGCCGAGCTCGCCGCCGAGCGCGGCCTGCCCGTCCAGATCCATCTGTCCGAGACCGAGCAGGAGGTGACCGACTGCCTCGCCGCCCACGGCATCCGTCCCGCGCACTACCTCGACCGCGTCGGGCTGCTCTCGCCGCGGACCGTGCTCGCCCACGGAACCTGGCTGGACGATTCCGAGCTCGAGCTGATCGCCGCCCGGGGCGCGATCGTGGTCACCAATCCGGTGGCGAACCTCAAGCTCGCGGTGGGCCGCGTGTTCCCATATCCGCGGGCGCGGGCGGCGGGCGCCCAGGTGGGGCTCGGGACCGACGGCCCCGGCTCCAACAACTCGCTCGACCTGTTCGCCGACATGAAGGTGCTCGCGCTGGTGCAGAAGCACGAGGCCCGGGATCCCGCGGTGATCAGCGCCGAGGAGACTTGGGAGATCGCGACCGGCCGCCGGGCGCCGCTGCTCGGCGCCACCCACGGCCTCGCGGTCGGCGAGCCCGCCGACTTCCTGCTCCTGCGCGCGGCCGCGCCCGAGCTCAGCTTCGGCGAGCTGCCCGCCGCGCTCGTCTACGCGGCGTCCGGAGCCGTCGTGCAGAGCACGGTGGTGGCCGGGCGGGTGATCGTACGCGACGGCCTCATGGAAGAATCCGAGGAGGTTCTGGCCCGCGCGCTCGAGCGCGCGCGCCGGCTCGGGCTCGCGCCCGCGCTAGCCTGAGCGGCGCCCACCCGATCGAAGCCGCAGGCTTCGATCGGCAGCACCCAATCTATGCCCAGCAGCGTGTCGCAGACAGCCGCCGACCGAATCGTTCGCGCCGCCGGCCCGGCCGGTGCGACACCGTGCGTGCTCCTGATGTTCGGCGAGCTGACCCTCAAGGGCCGCAAGCGCTCGAGTTTCGCCGCCGTGCTCGAGCGCAACCTGCGCCGGGCGCTGCGCGCGGCCGACGGCGTCGAGCTCCAGCGGCGTGGATCCTCGCTCTTGGCGCTCACCCCGCCGGATGCTCTGGCGCGGACCCTGCAGATCGCCACCGAGGTGCCCGGTCTGAGCGTCGTGCAGCCGGCGCTGCGCGTCGAGCCGGCGGTCGAGCCCGCGTGCACCGCGGCCATCGAGCTGCTGCGCGGAGAGCCGGTCGGCACGTTCGCGGTCCGGCCCCGCCGGCGTGAGAAGACCTTTCCGGTCACCTCGATGGAGCTGTCGCGCCTGGTCGGCGCGGCGGTCAAGGACACGCTCGGGCTTGGCGTCGACCTGAGCCATCCCGACGTTGAGCTGCACGTCGACGCTTACGAGCGAGCTCTGTTCGTCTCGGTCGACCGCCTGCGCGGGGCGGGCGGCCTGCCGGTCGGGACGAGCGGGCGCGCGCTCGTGCTGCTGTCCGGCGGCATCGACTCCCCGGTCGCCGCCTACCGCATGATGAAGCGCGGGCTGCGCTGCGACTTCGTCCACTTCTCCGGCCAGCCCCTGACCGGACCTGAATCCGCGTACAAGGCCTACGCCCTGGTGTCGCAGCTGAACCGCTACCAGGGGCGCTCACGGTTGTTCGTGGTGCCGTTCGGGCTGGCCCAGCGGCTGCTCGCGACCTCGGGCGCGGGACGACTCCAGGTGCTGGCCCAGCGGCGCCTGATGGTGCGGGTGGGCGATGCCCTGGCCCGGCGCGAGGGCTGCGAGGCGCTCGTCACCGGCGACTCGCTCGGGCAGGTGGCGAGTCAGACGCTGCGCAATCTCGAGGTCGTGGAGGGGGCCTCGACGCTGCCCGTCCTGCGGCCGCTGCTCGACCGCGACAAGTCCGAGATCATCGCCGAGGCCGAGCGGCTCGGGACGTTCGAGACGTCGATCCTGCCCGATGAGGACTGCTGCACGCTGCTCGCGCCCCGCCGCGCGGTCACCTGGACCGAGCCCGAGCCGCTGATTGAGCTCGAGCGGCGGGTCGACGTCGAGAGCGTGGTCGAGCGGCTCGTCGATCAGGCGCTGGTCATGTGGCCGCGGGTGGAGCGCAGCCCCGAGCCCGCCTCCGCGGCGGCGTAAACCGCTAGGCGGCCAGGGCGCCCGGGGCGACCGCGAGCCCGCGCTCGAGCAGCTCGAGCGGATCCGAGCTCATTAGTCGGACCGGGTGATCGACACCCGCACCGCTGAGCGCTTCGACGGCGAGGCCGAGCGCCGGCATCCTCGCGGCGCCGTGCGCGTCGGAGGCCACGACGGCGCGCGGGGCGCGGCGCAGGAGCGCCACCGCGTTGGCGCGCACGCGCTCGCCGTACAGGCCGGCGACCGACCAGGCGTTGATCTGGAGCGCGCTGCCGGCGGCGAGCTCGTGCTCGACGGCGCGTCGGGCGGCCTCCGGATGGTTGAACGAGCGCTCGGGGTGGGCGACCACGACGGCGAAGCCGCGCTCGCGCAGCTCGTCGGCGACGACCGTGTAGTCGTCCTCGAGTCCCCGCAACGGCGCCTCGAGCAGGACCCAGCGCCGGCCGTGCGGACCGTGCGCGACCGCCTCGAGCTGCGCGTCGGACAGGCGCTCGGGCATGGCGAGGTCAAGCTCGCCGCCGCAGCGCACCGTGATCGGGATCCGCTCGGCGGCCAGCCGGTCCTGCACCTCGCGCACGCGGGCGGCCAGCGTCCACGGGTCGGTGACGAAGCTCGGATGGATGTGGGGCGTGGTCACGACCGTCCGGGTGCCCTCGGCCGCCGCGGCGGTGGCCAGCGAGACGCTCTCCTTCATCGACGACGGTCCGTCGTCGATCCCGGGGAGCAGGTGAAAGTGCAGCTCGGCGTAATTCATCCGTATCGATAATGCGTCAGAGCTCGCGTTGGTCTGTGACGATCCCGTTAAGGGTGGTCCGGGACTGCGGCGTCCACGGGGGCGCCAGCACGATCGCTCGGGACCTGCAGATCCGCGCGTTCCTCGCCTCGCCAGAGCCGCGCGCGCGGTTATCCATGCACCAGCTGCAAAAAAGCGCACGGCCCCGGCGAGGAGGACGGCATGCGCGCTTTTGCAGGCCCCGGAGCTCACCGGCGACCAGTGGCCCGACGGGTACCGCGACCACTGGCCGGACGGGGTACCCGGCCCCACGGACGCTGCGCGCAGCGCAGCCCCTACTCGCCTAGCCGCTCGCGGATCTCCTTCCAGAGATCCCGGAACGCCACCGCGCCGCGACCGTGCGGCGCGAATTCCTCGAGGGGCGCGCGCGCCTGTCCCATTCGCTCGACGTCGGCGGCCAGCGGCACCACGGTCTGGAGCATCTCGTCGGGGCGCTCGGCGGCGAACTGCGCCATCACATCGCGGTGCATGCGCTTACGCGTGTCGGCCATCGAGAAGAAGGCCAGCCGGCGCGTCCCGGGGCCGACTACCTCGTCGATGCGGTCGAGCGTGCGCGCGGACAGCGTGGCGGGCAGTAGCGGGATGATCAGCGCGTCGGCCGCCTCGAACACGCTCTCCGACCCGAGCGAGATGCTCGGTGGGCAGTCGAGGAAGACGTACTCGTAGTCGCCCGCGAGCGGCGCCAGGACGCGGGACAGCTGCCGCTCGGGGCGCTTAGCGTCGCCCAGGTGAAGATCCATGTGTCGGTAGGAGAAGTCGGCCGGCAGCAGGTCAAGCAGCTCGTAGTCGGTGCCCTTGATCCGCGCCGCCGCGTCCGTCTTGCCCTGCACCAGGCGACGGCCGCCGCCCTTCACCTTCGGCTTGACGCGCAGCAGGTAGGTGCTCCCGCCCTGGGGATCGAGGTCCCACAGCAGCGTCGGTGCACCCTCGCGCGCGGCGAGGTAGGCGAGGTTCACCGCGGCCGAGGTCTTACCGACACCACCCTTGATGTTGTAGGAGGCGAGGATCACGGCGGCAGAGTGTCCCACGCGGGGCGCGTTTAGGATCGACGTCAGGCCATGGAGCAGACCTTCACGGCGAACGACCGAATCTACGAGGTTCCGAGCGAGCCGGTGCTCGCCGTGTGCGTGGACGGGTGGGACCCGGAGTACGTGGCCGATGCCCTCGAACGAGGCCTCATGCCGCGGGTCGCGGAACTCACGACTGCGGGCGCCTATATGGTCGGGCGCGCGCAGGTCCCCACCTTCACCAACCCCAACAACGTCGCGATCGTCACGGGCGTGTGCGCCGCCCGCAACGGGATCGCTGGCAACCACTACCGCGATCGCGACGGCCACGAGGTCCAGGTCACCGACCCGAGCTTCCTGCGCGCAGGCACCATCCACGCGGCCGCGCAGGCCGCGGGCGTGCCGGCGCTGTGCGTGACCGCCAAGGACAAGCTGCGCCGGCTGCTGGCCGACGGCGACGTCCCGGCGTTCAGCGCCGAGCGGGCCCACGAGCAGTCGCTGCCCGACGGGACGCCGCTCCTCGACCTCGCCGGCGCGCCCAATCCGGGCATCTACGACTGGCGGCTATCGATCTACACGATCGACCTCGCGCTCGCCCTCGCCCGCCGCCTGGGCAGCCGGCTCGTGTACGCGTCGTTGACCGACTTCGTCCAGCACGCCGCCGCTCCCAGGGAGCCGATGTCGGACGATTTCCACCGCGAGCTCGACGCGGCCATCGGGCGCGCCCTGGACGCGGGGTTCATCCTCGGCGTCGTCGCCGACCACGGCATGAATGCCAAGACGGCACCGGACGGCTCCCCCAACATCCGCTTCCTGGACGACGCGCTGGGCGCCGCCGGCGTGAGGAGTGCGCACACCGTCTGCCCGATCACCGATCCCTACGTGGCCCACCACGCCGCGCTCGGATCGCTGGCCTGGATCCACCTCGATGATCTCGACGAGCTCGACCGCGCTCGCGGCGTCCTGGCCTCACTCCCGGGCGTGGAGGGAGTCCTCGACCGGTGGGCGGCGGCCGAGAGCTTGGAACTGCCCGCCGACCGGATCGGTGATCTCGTCGTGCTGGCCGGCGCCCGCACCGTGCTGGGCAAGTCCGAGGCTGCGCACGACCTGAGCCAGCTGAACGGGAGGCTCCGCTCGCACGGCGGGCTGCACGAACGCGCCGTCCCGATCATCGTCTCGCGGCCGCTGGAGCAGGACTGGCTGCGCGGGCGCACGCTGCATAACCGCGACCTGCACGACGTGTTGCTCAACCACCTGGCGTGAGCGGGCCGCTCACCGTCGCAGGCCACCGGGTGTTCGAGTCCGGCGGCGCCGCGCGATCCCGGCTCGCCGCCGGCGCACCTCGATGATCGCCGCCGAGGCGGCGACGGCGGCCACGGCGAGCAGCGCTAATGAGAGCAGGCGCGAGGGGCTGCCGCCGGGAGTCGATCCCGCCCGTACCGCGCCAATCGGGTGTCCCGCCGCCGCCGCGAGCTTCGGTATCGCCAGGACCGCTGCCCGCGCGAGGTCGTTGGTGCTGGGACCCGCCGGCGCGGCGAGCCTGACCACCGCGATCGCGGCGGCCAGGTCGAGACCCTGCGCGCCGTAGCCGCTGCGCATCACCACCAGGAGCGGTTGCGAGTTGTTGCTCGAGCTGATCTCCCGGTCGAGGAAGTTGGCGTACTCCTGCGGCTTGCCGAAGAGGCTCGGAATCGCGCCGAGGTCGGCCGGGGAGGCGATCAGCGCCACCTTGATCGGGAAGTGGGCACGGCTCGCCGCGGCGGTCTCTGCGTTCAGCTCGGCCTGGAGCCGGTTCGAGACGGTCGGGGAGAACGGATAGAAGACGTTCTCGCCGAGCAGCACGTCGCTCGCGGGGTCACCGTCGGCCAGCGCGGCCACGGGGAACAAGGTCGCGGCCAGGAGGATCGCGGCCACAATAGAAAGCGCTCGCATCTCGGCCCGAAGATACCCGGCGTTCACGTCCCCGGCGGGAACGTGTACGCGGCGTGCGGGGGCACGTACGGCCCGACCTCGAGGACGATCTCGGCGTGCCGACGCAGGGGGATGCTCGCCGGCGGGCCCGGCCACGGTCGTCCGTCCACGAACGCCCGAACCGACTCGCCGGGTCCCGTGGTAAACGAGGCGATCCGGTGCGGGGATAACGGCTGCCCCCAGGAGCGGAACAGGTCAGCCACGGTCAGCCGCGCGCCGGGGCGGATCAACACCAACCCGGTCGGGTCGAGCGTGACGAGCTCCCCATAGCAACCGGCGTCCGCGATCCGCCCGGCGGAAAAGCTCCGCGGCCCGCGGACGCCGACGCCCGCCGGAATCAGCACGACGCGATTGGAGCCGAACACCTCGACGTGCAGGCCGGCGCGCGAGCCCAGACTGCGGGTGCAGTCGCCGAGCGGCCGTCCTTTGACCGGCGGCTCAAACCTGACCCCGCGCCCAATCGGACGCGCCTCGGCCAGGAGCGCGGCGGGTGGCGCGGCCGCGGTCGTTGTCGCGGTCGTTGCCGCGGTCGTTGCCGCGATCGTGCGGAGGCCGTCCGATCCGCACCCAGCGACGGTACCTATTAGCAGCGACACCGCCGCGGCACGTCGAAGCGTCAACAGCGGCACCCGGACTCAGGCGATGCTTTCGCTGACGCCGCCAAGCTCACGGTCGATGGCGTCGGCCGCCTGGGATCGACCCGCGCGCCGGTCTGACAGGTCGGCCAGGCGGAACACGAGCAGGAGCAGGGCGGCGCCGGCGCCCAGGTTCAGGACCGTCACCGCCCGCGCCAGGAACGCCGGCAGCGGGATCAGCACGTACCCGTACACGAGCGTGGTCACGAGCACGCCGCCCGCCCACACCGCAGCGACGCCGATCAGGAAGCACGTGAAGTAGCCGGGCTGGCGCAGCGTGGCCCGCGACGCGCCCCAGCCGACGAAGGCCAGGATCAGGGCCAGCTCGACGAGCTGGAGAATCGTGATCGTGGGCCGCCCGTGGAGCTCTACGCCGAGACCCGCGATCGTCACCCCGACCAGAGCGATGTTCGCCAGCGCGCGCGCTACGAGGGCGTCCAGGCGAGGCCTGCGCACGCGCCAGGCCGCCAGCACGCACGCGACCATGACGATGATCGGCCAGAACCATACGATCGACGGATCGCCGGCGTGCCACAGCCCGCCGTTGATCGAGGCCAGGCGCCCGTCGATCCGGAGCGGCAGGTTCCAGCGGCCCACGTATGACGCCCCCGGCGCCAGCGCCACCGCGGCGAGGGCGTGCAGCCGGCCGTCATGCCACTCGTAGGAATGTCCGCCGCCGACGTGATGCCAGTGGCGCGGGGTGCTCGCGGTGAGGTTCGTCGGCGGCGTCTCCGGCACCGGCGTCTGATTCAGGTAGTACATCGACGAGTTCTCGTTCACCCAGACGCCCGAGGGTGAGAACCGCAGATACGGGGCTCCGCGGTAGTCGATCACGACCACGGTCTGATTCGCCGGAACGCGCATCCACATGCGCAGGTCGCCGTCCACGACCTTGGCGTCGATCCCTGGTGGAACCTGGTGGATCTTGGCGAGGTACGCCGAGGCGACCGGAGCCACCGGTCCATGCGCTTGGGCCGTGGCAGGGAACACCCCAAGCGCCAGCAGCAGGCCAACCATGGCAACCCGCCAGGGGCGGCGAGACCGAGACGCCCACCTAGACTTTGCGGCTGATTCGATTCCCGCCGGACCGGCGGCGCGTGCGCCACCGCGTATCGCTTCCAGGCTCATCGCTTCCCGATGCACTGTACGGACATCCACAACCATCGCGCGCGATTGCGCAGCCTCTGCATCGTCTTGGCGTTGGCCGTTGGCTGCCTCTGGGTGACGCTTCCCGCGGTCGCCCGCGCCGACGGCGACCCGGCCAGCGACGTGCTCGCCACGCAGGCGCTGTTCCTGCCCGCCGACGCCGGCGTCAGCTTCGCACACGAGAACCAGCTGAACGGGGCGCTGGCCAGCGCCGCCTCGAACGGCTTTCCGATGCGGGTGGCGATCATCGCCTCCGAGTCAGATCTTGGCTCGGTCACGGCGCTCTGGCGCCAGCCGCAGACGTACGCCCAGTTCCTCGGCCAGGAGCTCTCGCTCCTCTACCACGGCACGCTGCTGGTGGTGATGCCGGACGGTTTCGGGCTCTATGGCCCCGCGCAAGCTGTCGCGGCCGGCCACTCGGCCCTCGCCGGCCTCCACCCAGCTGCCGGGGGGCCCGTTCTCGGGACAGCCGCGTTGAGCGCTGTCGAGCGCGTGGCCGCGGCGGCCGGGCACCCGGTCACGGTCCCTACCGCGGCCGCCACGGCCCCCGCCGCGGCCGGGGACTCGACCGGCGCGATACCGATCCTTGTCTTCGTGCTCGGGGTAGCCCTGATCGCGGCGGCGTGGACAGCCAGCCTGCGCGTCCGTCCACCTCGGCTGCCGGGCCGGGGTGCCGTCGGCTCCGGGTCGTCGAGCTGATCGCGATGATCCCGTGAGGATCGCGATTCTCGTCTTCGAGCAGGTCGACCTGCTGGATGTTGGAGGTCCCTACGAGGTGTTTCTGACCGCCTCTCGGCTTCAGCTGCGCGATGGCGCCGAGCCGTCGTTCGACGTGGTCACGGTCGGCCTCACCCGCGATCCGGTAACCGCCTACGGCGGCCTGCGGCTCACCCCGCACCACGCCATCGACGAAGCGGGCGCGGTCGACCTGCTCGTGCTTCCGGGCGCCATCAGCATCGACGACGTACTCGCCGACGAGGCCCTGATGACCGCGGTCGACGTGGCTGCGCGGCGAGCACAGACCGTCGCCTCAGTGTGCACGGGCGCGTTCCTCCTCGGCCGGCTCGGACTGCTCGAAGGCCGACGCTGGACCACGCACTGGGAGGACGTCCCCGACCTGGCCGCCCGGATCACGGGAACCGGGGAGGCCTGGGTCCGCTGGGTCGACGAGGGGCGTGTCGTCACCGCGGGCGGGCTCAGCTCCGGGATCGCGATGGCGCTGCACCTGGTCGACCGCTTCGCCGGCCGCGAGCTGGCCGTGCGGACGGCGCGGCAGATCGAGTACGACTGGGACCCCGAGTCGCGTTGAGCCCGAGTCGCGCTTATCCGTCGCGCCGTCCGCGTGCGTCCGGCCGCGCGTCTACTCCCAGCGGAACAGGCGCGCGGCAGCCACACTGAAAACGATCGCCCAGCCCGCCAGCACGAGCAGCGGCTCTACTCCCGGCGACTGCCCCAGAAACGACGCGTGCAGCGCGTTGAATCCGGCTCCGGTCGGCACCACCTTGGCGATGTCGTTGAGCGCTGATGAGTGGATCTCCTGGAGCGGGACGTACAGCCCCGAGAGGAACGCCAGCGGGTAGAACAAGACCGCCTGGATGGCACCCGCGATCTGTGGGGTGGGCGCCAGCGCGGCCGCGCACAGCCCCAGCCCGAGCGTCGCCGCGATGGTCAGGGCGAGCGATAGCAGGGTCACCAGCCAACCGCCGACGGTGGACGGGAGCCCCAGTCCGAAGGCGAGCGCTCCCAGGCCGACGAGGACGGTGATCGACAAGGTCGCCAGCATCACGTTGATGACCATCTGAGCCGCCAGCAGCCAGGAAGGCGGTACCGGAGTCGTCGACATCCGGCGCAGGACGCCCTGCTGCCTGTAGGTCGCGAGCGTCTGGGGAAGGCTCCCGAGACCGACGGCGATGAGCACGAACACCATCAGCGTTGGGACATACAGGGTGAAGAACGAGATGCCGCCGAATGCCGCGCTCGCGCGCGTCGTCGACGGGATGCTGCCGAAGACCACGAGCAGCAAGACCGGAATGCCGAGGGCGACGATCACCCCGACCGGGCGTCTCAGCGCGAGCTTGATCTCGGTCCGTACGAGCAGTCCGAACGCCCGCCGGCGTTGGGGGCTGAGTTCGAGGGCCAGGCTACTCATCGCTTCGTCTCCGATTGGGTCGTTGGCTGGGTTGGCTCATCGATGAGGGCGAGGAAGGCGTCCTCCAGGTTTGCCGTTTCGGGCCGGACTTCGCTGGCGCGCAGGCCCGCGCGGTCGAAGGCGAGGATGACCGCGGTCAGGAGATCCCCCGAGCCGATCACGACCAGGTCCTGACCGTGGTGCTCGACGCCGCTCACTTCGGGCAGGGCCCAGAGCAGTCCGTCGTCCAGTCCCTCCGGCGCGGTGAGTCGAATCCGCTTGCTGGTTTTTGACCGGGCGCCGAGGGCGGCCGGATGATCGAGCGCGGTGACCATGCCGTGGTCGATCACCGCCACGCGGTCACACAGCCGCTCCGCCTCCTCCATGTAGTGCGTGACCAACACGATCGTCACGCCTCGGTCGCGGACCCCCTCGATCAGCGACCATGTCTCCCGTCGCGCCTCCGGATCGAGGCCGGTGGTCAGCTCGTCAAGGACCGCGATCTCGGGCTGCCCGATCAGCGCGAGCACGATCGACAGCCGCTGCTTCTGACCTCCCGACAGCTTCGCGAAGTAGTGATCCCGGGAGCGCTCGAGCCCCAGCGTGGCCAGCAGCTCGCGCCCGTCGGCCGGCCGCTCGTAGAACGAGGCGTAGAGCTCCACCGCCTCGGCCACCCGTATGCGATCCTGCAGCGCGCTTTGCTGAAGCTGCACGCCGACGCGCTCGTGGAGCTCGCGCCGCTCGTGGCGCGGGTCGAGGCCGAGCACGCTGATCGAGCCCCGATCCGGGCGACGCAGCCCCGTGATGCACTCGACCGTCGTGGTCTTGCCGGCGCCGTTGCGGCCGAGGATCCCGAAGATCTCGCCCGGGTTCACGATGAAGCTGATGTCGTCCACCGCGACCGTCGACCCGTAGGCCTTGTGCAGATGGTCGACCGCGATCACCGGCTGGACCCCGTTGGCCGAGCCGGGCACACTCTTGATTCCGTCTGCTTGTAGCAACATAATAGCTTCATGATATCACGGATCTGATTGTGCAACAATATAAATATGATATCGCCGTCGAACACCAGCGCTGACGCCCAGAAGACGCCCGTATCCCCTCCGGGCGGTGCCCAGCAGGAGCGGCTCGCTCCCGTTGTCCGCGGCGCGCCTGTCGCACTTGCTGCAATCGCCGCTTGCGCGCTCGCGACCGGACTGGAGTTCGTCGGCAAGGGGGCGGCGGCGTTCGGCGTCTTCCTGTACGTCATCGGCGGATTCGCCTTCGCCGGCCTGTTGGTGGTTCAGCCCAACGAGGCGAAGGTGCTGATGCTGTTCGGGCGCTACATCGGGACGGTGTCCGAGCCCGGCTTCTGGTGCCGCAACCCGTTCGCCAAGCCCCGGACGGTCTCGCTGCGGGTGCGCAACTTCCAGAGCGAGCGGCTCAAGGTCAACGATGCGGCCGGCAGCCCGATCGAGATCGCCGCGGTCGTGGTCTGGTGCGTCGCGGACACCGCAAAGGCCATCTTCGACGTGGACGACTACGAGCAGTTCGTGACCGTACAGAGTGAGACCGCCCTGCGCGAGCTCGCCGGCCGCTACTCCTATGACGATTCCGCCCCGCCCGCCAAGGAGTCGCTCTCGTTCCGCGGCAACCCCGACGAGGTCAACAGGAGCCTCAAGGTCGAGCTTCAGAGTCGCCTCGGCATCGCCGGGATCGAGGTCCTCGAAGCGGGCCTTACCCATCTCGCCTACGCCCCCGAGATCGCGGCGCTCATGCTCCGGCGCCAGGCAGCCGAGGCCGTCATCGCGGCCCGCCGTACGCTGGTCAGGGGCGTGGCCGGACTCGTCCAGACGGCGGTCGGTGAACTGGCCGAGTCAGACCTCATCGAGCTCGATCCCGAGCGCAAGGCAGCGATGATGTCCAGCCTGATGGTCGTCCTCTCGGGCGACCGTACGCCGACGGCCGTCATCAACATCGGCTCGCTCTACACGTGAAGGCGTGATGGCGCAGCACTCCAAGCGATTCCTGCTCCGACTCGACCCGCGGCTGTTCGACGCGCTGCGTCAGTGGGCCGAGGACGACCTGCGCAGCGTCAACGCCCAGATCGAATACCTGCTCGCCGACCGCGCGCGCCGCGCCGGCCGGCTTCGCACCTCACGGGCGAGGCGACCGAGCAGCGGCGACTCATCCGACGGATCGAGCGCCGGCCCTGACGGCGAACCGGCGGTGGGCGAACCGGATCTCTCCCGCTCGGCTGCCGCGCCGCGCCGGGCTTGGACCACTGGACTCCGCATCATCTGAGGCCTTAGGGTGGCCGCAGCATGCCCCGCCGGATGTTTCTGGGATGGGTCGCGGCAGCGATTCTGATCGTGGCGGCGCCTGCGCCGACGGCGAGTGCTGCGCACCGGACAAGCGTCTCGGTCCGGACGGCCGACTGTGCGGACCTCGGACAGGCCGCGAACTTCGCCGTGTTCAGCCACGGCGACTTCACCTCGACCAGCGGGACGAGCATAACCGGTCGGATCGCCGCCGCCGGCAGCGTCACCCTTGACGGGGTCAGCGTGTCCCCACTGCCGGGCGAACCGAGCCCGTTGATCGTCGCCGGCGGGAACTTCATCGCTGGCCAGACCACGCACGCCGGGGGGACCATCAGCGGCGCTGTAACGTACGGCGGCACCGCGAGCGTCGCCCCCAACTTCACGGTGACCGGCGCGGTGACACACACCGCGCCGCCGTTCTCGTTCGACAGCGAACTCACCATCCTGCGCGAGCTCAGCGCCTCGCTCGCGGACGAGAGCCAGACCGCCGGCGCCAGCGTCAGCGTGAATCCATACTCGCTTGCGCTCGAACTCATGGGCACGGGCTCCGGACTGAACGTGTTCACGGTTAGCGCGGCCCAGCTGACTCAGGCCGCCGGGGTCGTCATCAACCTGACCCAGCCGGGCGCCACCGCTCTGGTAAACGTCACCACCGACACGCAGCTGACGATCGCGCCCCAGTACATGAACCTCCAGGGCAGTTCGACCGCCTCGGGGATCCTTTGGAACATGCCGTTGGCCACCGGTCTGGCCATCAACCACGGCGTGAGCTGGCAGGGCTCGATCCTCGCCCCCAACGCCACCGTGACGACAAGCGGCCATCCCCAGCTGAGCGGGCAGCTATTCGCCGCCGACGTACCGTCCACCGACCTGGTGATCAACGAGGTGAAGCTGGGCGTCTGCCTGCCGCCGGTCGAGCCGTCGGTGCCGCCGGCCCCGCCCGACGACACGCTGAGCTTGACCGCGCTCTGCATCGACGCCAATGAAGCTCTCGACATGCGACTGCGCAACACCGGCGACAGTGCTCGTGTGGGCGATTGGGTGGATCTGACCGGAACCGCTTTTGGCACATTCGACGTCCCGGCCCACAGCGACCTGTTCTTCCCCGTTCCTGGAGGATCGGCCGCGAGCCGGATCCGCGCCACCGCCGGGAGCACCGTCGTCGAGGCATCGGGCACCGACCACAAATGCACCGGCCAGATCACCGTGCAGCTGCTGACGGAGGGAGACGCCCCCGCCGGCGTTACCTGGCCAGTCCGCATCACCGGTGGTGACAACGGAAGGCATACCACGGTGCTCAATCTCGCCGCCGGGGATTCGGAGACGATCACCGTTCGGGGCGGGTACACGCCCGGGACGGCTCCCATCGACCAGGTCGTCGGGGGCGTTCCCTACACGATCTCCGAGGACGATACGCACGGCGCCCTGACCGTGACGGTCAGCCAGAACCCGGTCGAGATCCTCGAGGGCCAGAACGAGATCGTAATCGTGACCAACTCGTACGGATCGAGCACCGGACCAGGTGAACCCGGAGAGCAGCCCGAAGACCCGACCATCCCGCCGGGTGCGACGGAGCCTCCCCAGGGGCCGGATCTGGTGCCTGGGGTGTCGGGAGCGGACGTTTCGATCACGCATCGAATCACGCCCGCACGATTGCCCGTCGGGGGAGTGGTACAGAGCGTGACCGTGGTCCGCAATCTCGGACCAGAGGCGGCCGTCGGAGTGGTGGCGCGGGAGATCCCGCTGGCCCGGCCCAACCTGTACGACCGCTTGTCTCAGGTCCTCTCCCTGACCACCACCTCCGGGCACTGCGCCCAGCGCCGGCCGGTGCGCTGCACGCTCGGCACGCTGGCTCCGGGCGCCTCGGTGACGATCCGCAGCCGGACCCGCATCCGGGTCGCGGCGACCCTGCGCAGTGTCGTGGTGGTGTCCTCGGGCACTCCGGATCCCAACATCGCCAACAACATGGCCGAGGCGGGCGTGACGGCGTTCGTCGATACGCCCGTTCGCGCCGCCATCAGCGCGCCCTCATTCGTTCCGTTCGGCACGCGCTTCAGCTATCACTCCACTGTGACGGGCACCTCGTCGACCACGGCCGTGGACGTGCGGCTGTGCACCCAGCCGCCGAGCAGCCTGCTCCAGGTTCAGGCTCCCGGGACGTTCCGCGTCCGCGGCCTCTACTGCCAGGACTTCGCCCGGCTCGCGCCCGGTCAGACCGTCGGATTCAACGTCTCGGCGATCCCGTCGCGCAACGGCCGACTCGTGGTCACCGATATAGCCACCGTAGCCGGCCTGTCCCGCGTCTCGCGCGCGTCGGCGCCGGTGCTGGTCGGCCCTGTCGCGGCCTGTCCATCGGCAGCCAACGCCCGTCGTCGCCCGGTGGCGCGTCCCGCCTGCTGAGCTGTTCGCCGCTAGATCTCGACCTCCGGAGCGGTCAGATCCCCCCCGGCGTCGCCGGTGTTGACCGTTCCCCGTGGCTCGATCAACAGGACGTGGGCTTCCTGATCCGCCTTCGGGCAGTGCTCGACTCCGCGCGGGACAACGAACATTTCGCCCGTCCTGAGCACGACATCGCGGTCGCGCAGCTGGATCGTGAGCGTGCCGGCCAGCACGAGGAAAAAATCGTCGGTCTCGTCGTGCTTGTGCCAGACGAACTCACCCTGCACCTTGACCACCACGAGCTTGTAGTCGTTGAGGTATCCGACAATCCCCGGCTGCCACAGGCCGTCGAGGAGCTCGAGCTTGTCGGCGAGATTGATCTTGTCGTTCATGCCGGGAACTATGACGGCGGCGATACTGCGAGCCCCAGCGTTCCTGTGAGCTCGGCCGCCCCGCCGACCCGGATCTGGATGCTCGCTCCGGTCGCCTTCGCCGTCGCCGTGATCGTTGCGGGTTGGTCGAGGGAATCGCCCATGTCGACCGTGATCCGGGACACGCCCTGTCGTGCGATTTTGGCGGCCAGGCAGGCGGTGCTGTTCGCGTTCGCGATGTCCTCGGGCACCCCGATCGAGGGGGCGAACATCCGCGCCGCGAGCCGGCCGTCGGCCGCCGGAACGGAGTGGACGTAGCAGCCGAGCAGGCCCAGGCGGTCGCAGCCGTCGCGCAGGCGGTCGTAGTCCGGCGTCAAGCCGGCGAGCGCGCATCGGCTCGCGATCGGCACCAGCAGCCGCGGCCGCCCGATCGAGGCAACGCAGATCTCGGGCTCCGGGACCTCTGGGTGCTGACCGAGAGCGTCCAGCGCGAGGCTTCTCTCATCCGCCGTCGCCTCTCGCAGCTCGACTTCGCCCGGGTCGAATGCCGCGAACATGTGACCCCGCTCCCGCCTCGCATTGCCGGCAACCGATCGCCCCGAGGCCAGAAGCGTGACCTGATACTCCGTGCGCGCGGGCTTGGCGTGCTCGGCGAGGAAGGCCAGCGCCGCGACGGTGCCGTGCCCGCAGGCGGGCAGCTCGCCTGATTTGGTGAAGAAGCGTAAGGCCGCGCGTGGCTGATCGGGCTGGTCATCGAGGTGCTCCACGAATACGGCGTGCGAGGTTCCCAACAGCTCGGGCACCCGTCGTCGCTCGGCGTCGCTCAGCCCCGACTCCCACAACACCGCCGTGGGGCTACCGCCGGCCCCGTCCCGCAAGCAGGCATTGACAACCGTGACCGATACGTGGTGGTCGCTCAGACCGCAGCCCGCGATGGCATCTCGGCGATGATGATCAGGTCTTCACGTTTGCGTGTTTGCAGGGGTTTTCGGGTGCTGTCGTGTTGCTGGTCACGGGATAAGCGCGTGTTGACCACGCGTTGGTTTGTTTTTAGGTGCGTGGTTGTTCGGCTTCGAGATGGGCGATGCCGAGCGCTTCGAGGCGGGTGAGGAGTTCGCGGATGCGGCGGTCGTTGGCGATCCAGGCCTGGTAGTCGGAGGCGGTGTCCGCGCTGATGTAGCGGGTCACGGTTTTGCCGGCGAGTTTGCGGGTCCATTGCCAGTAGGGGCCGTGGAGACGGGGTGGGTTGGCATGGCAGCCGCAGCTGGGCTGTCCGCAGCGCATGTGGCGTTGTTGGATCGAGCCGGGCAGGACTTTCGCGGTGCGGGCGAGTGCGGCGAGTTCGGTGGCGATCTGCCGGGCTTCGTCGCGTTGGGCGGGGTCGATCTTCACTGACGTGAGTCTGTCAGAGGGTTTGGTCATTCCGTCCTGTTCCTTCAGTATATGTACTGTGTGATGGGCGGGGTGGCTGATCCCTCGAGCGTCTCGGCCGTGATCGCGCGCTACGCGCCGCGGTCGCTGACGCCCGGGGCGGCCGCGTTCGCACGCGTGGTGGTGGCGCAGGCGGCCCCGGGGACGCCTGGGCGGGCGAAGGCGCTGTCGTTCGCCGCGGGCCGGCTGGCCGCGTTCGCCGAGTTGGTGGGGCTGGAGCTCGAGCCGCGGGTGGTGCTCTTAGACGCGGTCCTCGAGCGGTTCGTGCTGGTCGGATGCGCGGACGTGTCGCCAGCGACCCGGCGGACGCTGCGGACGAACCTGCGGGCGCTCGCACGGTCCCTGGCGCGCTATCCGGAGCCGCCGCCGGTGCCGCTGGTTCGCGAGCGCGCGAAGCGGCCGTACGCGCCGAGCGAGATCGACGGGTTCCTGCGGGTCGCCGATGCGCAGAGCACCCGGGCGCGCCGGTTGCGTGCGAACGCGCTGATCTGCCTCGGTGCGGGCGCCGGGGTGATCGCCGGGGAGCTGCGGCACGTCCGCGGCAGCGACATCGTCGCCCGCTCGGGCGGCGTGATCGTGCAACTCGGCGGCGTGCGCTCACGGGCGGTGCCGGTCCTCGAGCGCTACCAGCAGCGACTGTTGGAGGCCGCCCGGTTCGCCGGCGAGCGCTACGCGATCGGCGGCCGGAACCCCGACCGGCGCAACGTCACCGACACGCTGTCCGCAACGCTGTCCACCGACAGCTCGCTGCCCCGCTTAAAGGCCGGCAGGTTGCGCTCGACATGGCTGGTCGCGTGCGCCCGACAGATCGGGCTCGGCGCGTTCATGCACGCCGCCGGGATCACGTGCAGCCAACGGCTCGGGGACCTCGCCACCCACCTGCCCACGGCCAGCGAGGACGAGCTGGTCGCGCTGCTCGCAGGAGGATCCCCGTGAACACGGCCAGCGAGCTCGAGCGCCTGGAGCAGGTCATCGACACCTCCGGCGTGGCTCCGCGCCTGGAGCTGCTGCTGCCGGTCGGGGTGCGACCCCGCCAACTGCGGGCGCGGACGCTGCTCGCAGGGATGCTGCTCATCGCCGTCCACGGACGCCCCGCGCATCTACGTCGCGTCCACCACGCACTGCTCGACCTCCCCCACCCCGACCAGCAGCGGCTCGGGATCCTCGCCCAGTGGCGCACCGGACCGCACCCGCTGACCTACCGCCAACTCGAGCGAACCTTCGGCCTGCTCACCCGCGCGCTGTCCAAGCCCACACCCGACGGCGCCCCTCCGAGCAGCTCTCTGAACTGCTCGACGCCCTGTTGGAAGCAAGCGTGCAGGTCCTCGGCGCGCCCCCGTCGGGCAGCTACGCCGTGGACTGGACCGACCTTGAGACCTGGTCATGCCCACCGCCCAAACCCCGCGCCGAGCACCCCAACCAGCCCACCACCACCAACGACAGCACCACCAGCGACAGCACCAGCAGCAACGACAGCACCAACGGCGACGAGGGCGCCCGCGAGAGCGACGGCAACAGCATCAACGACGACAGCACCAACGACAGCAACGACAACGGCAACGGCAACGATGGCGACGGGAAGGACCGGGGGTGCGCGGACCCCGAAGCGTCCTGGGGGCACCGCAACACCAACCACCCCGCCCGCAACGAGACGTTCTACGGCTACTACCTCCAAGCCGCCACGACCGTCAAAGACGAGCACGGCCCCCAGGTCCCCGAGCTCGCCCGACGGATGCTGTTGACCAGCTGCCACATCGACCCGCCCGCCGCGCTCGTGCCCGTGATCGAGCGCATGACCGCCAACGGGATCACGATCTCAGATCTGCTGGCCGACTCCGGCTACGCCTACCGTGTCCCCGCAACCTGGGCGCTGCCGCTCAAACGCCCGGGCATCGACCTCGTCCAGGACCCGCACCCCAACGACCGCGGCACCAACGGCACCCACCACGGCGCGACCTGCTCAAACGGGAATCTGTACTGCCCCGCCACCCCACCAGCGCTGATCGACATCTCACCGCTGCCGCGCGCCGCGAGCGCCGAACAGACCGCCGCCCACGACCGGCACTGCGCAGAGCTCGCCAGATACAAGCTCTCAGCGATCACCACCCACGACCGCGACGGCTACCACCGCGTGATCTGCCCCGCCGCGCAAGGCAAGCTCCGCTGCCCACACCGTCCCGCCTCGATGACGCTGCCCTCCAAGCGTCCGACGATCCTCGACCCACCCCAGCATCCGCCCGGCTGCTGCTCCCAGCAAACGATCACCGTCCCGCCGCACGTCAACGCGAAGACCGCGCAAAAGCACGACTACCCCTCACCCCAGCACCGCACCTCCTACCAGCGCCGCACAGCCGCCGAGCGAACCTTCGCCACGATCACCGACCCCGCGACCAACACCATCGCCCGCGGCTGGTGCCGAATCACCGGCCTCACCGGCATCGCGCTGCTCACCGCAACCGTCCTGATCGCCCGCAACCTCCACGTCGCCGACGCGTTCAACGCCCGCCAGGCCGAGAACGAGCGCCGCGCCGCCAACGGGCTCCCGCCCAAGCAACGCAAACGCCACCGCCACACACTCAAGAACCCCACAGCAACCGCCAACGCGCCACCCAACCCCACGGTCCTCGCCGCCTAACACAACCCAACCAGCACCCGCCGCCAAACGACGACACCCCCGCGCCAAACCCCGCCAAACCCACCACCCAGCACCGCCCAACGCCCCCGCCAACCGCCCAGCCGCCACACGGCCTTCCATCCACCCCAAACGTGAACATACCGTCGGGGCAAACGTGAAGACCTTATGATGGCGAGACCCGGACTTGAACCGGGGACACCACGATTTTCAGTCGTGTGCTCTACCAACTGAGCTATCTCGCCGTGGGCGAGCGATGCTAGCGAGTCGGGGCCGAATCGAGACTGCCGTCCGGGGGTTATGGCAACGTTGGTTTCCTCCCAGGGTCGGCGCTTATTCCTCCAAAATTGGGTAGCTGTCGCGTCGACAGCAGAATGTCCCTTCAAGCAGCGGAATCGAGTCCGGGATGAGTTCAGCCAAGCGCCTGTTTGTGCTTCGCCACGCGAAATCGAGCTGGGACAACCCCGGGCTCGACGATCACGAGCGCCCGCTGGCGCCGCGCGGCCGTCGTGCGCTCGAGGTGATGTCCGAGCACGTACGGGCCAGCGGTATCGCGCCTCAGCTGGTCCTCTGTTCGACCTCGCGGCGGACGCGCGAGACGCTCGAGGGCATCGGGGTGGGCGGCGAGCACCTGATCGAGCCGGCGCTCTATTCCGCCGCGTGCGAGGAGGTACTCGCGCGACTACGGGAGCTGCCCGACGGCGTCTCCTCAGCGATGCTGATCGGACACAACCCGACGATGCAGGTGCTCACCCTGAGACTGACCAATCAGGATGGGTCTGGCGTGGTCGATCCGCGTCGCGACGCGATCAAGCGGAAGTTCCCGACGGGCGCACTGGCGACCCTGTCGTTCGACTGCGCGTGGAGTGACCTGACCTCCGGCCGGGCTCGCCTCGAGGAGTTCGTAACCCCAAAAGGGTTCAACGCGGCGCTTGAAGCCGCCGGAGCAGCTCCAACGCCCCCCGCTTAGACAGCGGCTCGTTGAGGTTGCCGCACTTCGGCGACTGCACGCACGAGGGACACCCCGAGCGGCACGGGCACTCTCCGATCAGGCGCTGGGCGTCGCCGACCAGGCGCTCGAACTCGTCGTAGCCGCGGCGCGTGATTCCGACGCCACCCGGATGCCCGTCGTAGATGAAGATTGTCGGCCCGCCAGTCTGGTTGTGGAAGTTGGTCGAGAGGCCGCCGATGTCCCACCGGTCGCACATCGCGATCAGCGGCAGCACCGCGATCTGCCCGTGCTCGAGCGCGTGCAGCGACCCGAGCAGCTGATCTGACGGGAACTGCTCGGCGGCGATCAGCTCATCCAGCTCGTACCAGAGCGCGCGCGTTGAGAACTCGACCGTGGGCAGGTCGAGCGTCTGGAAGTCGATCACCTCGTGGTCGCGTAGCGCCTTGCGCTGATAGCCGATCACGGTCTCGGCGTACACGACCTCGCCGAACGAAAGCGTCACACCGCACGACGTCCTCTGGTCGAGGAGGCGGGTGATGTAGATGTCTATTTCGCGTTTCGTCTGCGTGAAGTAGTCGCCATCGAACGCCTCGAGCAGAGCCCGCCGGCCGGCCAGGTCGAGCTCCACGACGTGGTAGGAGCGCCCTATGTGCAGGTACACGGCGCCCTCGTGCACGGTCGAGTAGGCGCGCGCGAGCTCGACCGTCCCGAACAGCTCGCCGGTGCCGCCGTCGATCAAGGCGAAGCTGTCCGCCGAGGCCGACCTAAGCGCGGTCCGCGCGGCTGGGTAGTCGTCGGCGCGCTTGGGGACGAACCCGGTGGCGCGCTCTCTTAGAAGCCCTGCCGTGGTCAGCTCGTCGGCGACGGATCGCCAGTCTTGCCCGAGGAATGCGTCGTCGTCGTCGGTCAGCGGGGCCTCGTGCGCCGCGCACAGCAGATGCTCGGCATAGATCTCCGGGCTGTGCGGGTCGAGGATGGCCGCCTCGACCGCCCGGTTCAGGAACTCGTCGGGGTGGCGGCAGAAGAACTGGTCGAGGGCGTCCTCACCGGCCACGTAGACCGCCAGGCCACGACCACGGCGGCCGGCGCGCCCCCACATCTGCTTGAGGCTGGCGACCGTCCCCGGGAACGTCACGCAGATCGCCGCGTCGAGCTCGCCGATGTCGATGCCGAGCTCGAGCGCGTCGGTCGCCACGACTCCGATCAGCTCGCCGGCGCTCAGGCGGCGCTGAATGTCCTGGCGCTGCTGCGGGGTGTAGCCGCCCCGGTAGGGGGCGATCCGCTCTGCTGTTTCTGCCTCGAGTCGGTCGCGGGCGTGGCGGAGGATCAGCTCGACGCCTTTTCGCGACTTCATGAAGCAGATCGTCTTGGCGCCCGCGGTGACCAGCTCGGCGAACACCTCGGCCGCCTCGTACAGCGCCGAGCCGCGGACGCCAAGCTCCTCGTCGAGAAGCGGCGGGTTCCACATGGCGACGCGGCGGGTCGCCCGCGGCGCGCCGTCCTGGTCGATCAGGTTGAAGTTGTCCAGGCCGGTGAGTCGCTCCGCCAGCTCCGTCGGGTTGGCGATGGTCGCGCTGGCCAGGAGGAAGCGCGGCTCGGCGCCGTGGATCGCGGCGATTCTGCGCAGTCGTCTGAGCACGTTCGCCACGTGCGATCCGAACACGCCCCGGTACACGTGCGCCTCGTCGACGACCACGAAGGCCAGGTTCGCGAACAGCTCGGCCCAGGCCGGATGGTTGGGCAGGATCCCGACGTGGAGCATGTCCGGATTGGTGAGCACCAGGTTCGAGCGCTTGCGGATCGCGGCGCGCTCGCCCCGCGGCGTGTCGCCGTCGTAGATCGCGGGCCGGATCTGCTTGTGCAGCCCGAAGGCGTGGAGGGCCCGCGCCTGGTCCTGAGCGAGTGCCTTAGTCGGATAGAGGTAGAGCGCCCGGGCGGTGCGATCCGCGGTCAGGACCTGAAGCGTGGGGAGCTGGAAGCACAGCGATTTACCCGACGCCGTGCCCGTGGTGATGATCGTCGGCGCCTCGAACGCGCTGTACAGCGCGTCGGCCTGGTGTGAATAGAGCTGGTCGATGTTTAGGTTGGCCAGCGCGGTTCGGACGGTCGGGCTGAGCTCTTGGGGGATGAGCACCGGACGCGGTTCGCGCGGCTCATAAGAATCGTCGTGGACCAGGCGTTGATCGGCACGGCCCTGCCCCAGCAGGGCCGTCCAAGGTTCGATCTCGCCCGCGATGACCACTCCAGCCAGTATGGCGACGCATTCGCGGCTGCTACGGTCGCGCCCGCCATGCGGTGTCTCTACGTGGATCTCGACGGCACGCTGCTTGGTCCGGGCGGTTCCCTGCTACGCGGGGCAGACGGGCGGTTCGCCCTTGACGGGGTGCGGGCGCTGCAGGCGTGCGACCGCGCCGGCGTCGAGGTTGTTCTGTATTCCGGCCGCCGCTACACGTCCGTCTTCGAGGACTCCAAGCTGATCGGCTCAAGCTCCTACATCTTCGAGATCGGGTGCGGCCTGGTCGTCGACGGCGAGCTCGAGTGGTTGACCGACGGCGTCGCGCCGTCGGCCGAGGAGGGGACGATTTACGACCAGGTGGAGCGGTCGGGCGCGCCCGCGCTGCTCCTCCAGCGCTTCCGGGGGCGGCTCGAGTGCCACACGCCCTGGTCGATCGGCCGCGACGTCTCGCATCTGTTCCGCGGGGCGGTCGATGCGACGGAGGTTCGCGGGGTGCTCGACGATGCCGGGTTCGACTGGCTGCGATTGGTGGACAACGGCGTCGTTCGGGCGGCGAACGAGCAGATGGCCGGACTGCCCGTGATTCACGCCTATCACCTCATTCCCGCCGGGGCGTCAAAGGCTCGCGCGGTGGCGCGGCATATGCAGGCTCGTGGCTACGCGCGCTCGGATTGCATTGCGATCGGCGATTCACGCGAGGACCTGGACGCTGCCACGGTCGTCGGCGCGTTCTGGCTGGTGGCCAACGCGCTCGAGCGCGATCCCGATCTAGCCGCCGAGGTGTCCGCGCGACCTGGCGCTCGGATCGCTTCAGAGTCCTACGGCGCCGGTGTTTATGAGGCGGTGGTGACTACGCTGGCGACTGAACGATGACCCGCTCTTCGCGCTGGGATTGCGGCTCTTCGCTGATCCGTCGCGCTCGGCGCTGATCGGGGATGTGCTGCGGCGCCCGGGCCTTGGTGCGCTCCTCCGTCGAGGGCGAATCCTCTCCGACGCGATTGGCGCGCTCCTCCGTCGAGGGCGATGCCTCCTCGACCCGGTTGGCGTCCTCGACGGCCCACCCGAGCCGCTCGACGAGCTGAGCCGCGAAGTGCTGGCTCTCAAAATCCGCAACGCTGACTGTCTCCCGCAGTGTCACGGCGCCTTCCCCGAAAGCAGCCCCGCGATCCGCGGCAACAATGATCTGAGGCATATCTCTCTCCTTCTAGTGGTGTCCCACCCGTCCGTCCCGCGCTCATTTTGGGATCTCCACCTTCAGAAGGCGTAAACATCTTGTTTTGTTCCCGTAACTCGTGGGCGCAGGCCGAAGCGGCGCCACGGACCTGCATAACTTCACATTTCAGCCCGTCTTCTCCAGCCGCGACCGCTTATTCATGTCCCACATGTAAAACATGACACGCCCGGTCCGAGCGGGCTCGAATGTCAGGTTTTGCAGGTGAGACCGGAGCGCTACGCGGCAGTGCGGGAGGCAGTCCGCGCGGCGGCGGCCTCGTCCTCACGCGCCACGGCGTCGGCGAGAGCTGATGCGGCCTCCGAGAGCTCGCCGAAAGCATCGGCGACGACCGCGGCGTCCGATCCCGTAATTGCCCGATTCAGCGCGGCAACGCTCTCGTCGAACCGGGGCCATAGCTCGGCTGGCCCGCGCCGTCCGGTCCCGGCGCGGAGCTCGTAAGGGGGCTCGGCCTGCTCGGCTCCCGGGATCGGCCGCCACAGCAAGCCCGCCGCGTGGGCATGCTCCCACGCCACCTGTTCAGTCGTGGCCGCCTCGGACAGCGAGCGCAGTCTGCCCGCAAATCCCGTGTCCGGCGGCGCGAGCTTGTGAGCCCGCATCGCCTCGGCCCAGTCGTTTCCGGCCTGGCGCACGGCCCGCATGATCTGCGCGCGCTGCCGGTCAAGGTCATCTCGGAAGCTCATCCTCGCTCGCTCACCCCCTCGCCGCTCAGGTCTCGTTCGACCCGTTGTCTCCATCCTCGAGCGCGAACGCCTGTTCAGCGACACCGACCGGCTCGCCACCCCAGAAATCCTCCGCCGTCGGGCCCGCGTCGAGCGAGGCCGACCCCGACCCACCGGTATACGCCTGCGCCAGGACCCGATCGAAGTCGGAGCGCTTGATCCGCACCCGCCGCCCCACCCGCAGCGCAGGCAGAGACCCCTGGTCGATCCAGTTGCGAACCGTCTGCTGGTTCAGCTTGAGCATCCCAGCGACCTCGGCGACGGTCAGAAATGAGTCTTCCGGTTCAGAATTCATCCGAAAAGTTTCTAATTGAGTCCAACCGGGACCCAATCAGGCATATACTATACCGCCTAGTCCGGACAACCGGGACCGGCTAGAAGCAGAAACACCTGCAAGGGGTCGGCAACCGGGTGGAGAGGGAAGTACCGCAAACCAAAGAGGGCAGTAAGGACGCGCCCCAGAACGTCGTTCGGCTCTGGGATTGGATCGGCCCGCACGACGAGCTGGTCCCGTTCGGCCGGCGAGACCAGGAGCAGGAGCCCGAGCGGCCTCCCGAGGAAGTCGCTCCCCCAAGCTTCGCCGCCTCGGACGCCCCGCCGAGTGCCGAAGATTTCTGGGGCGAGCGCGCCGGCGGGCTGCACGACGCGCTCGAGGCGCCCGCCGAGGCTCGCAGCCCTGCCGACGCCGGCAATAGAAGCCCCGGCCCCGTTGTCGCACCCACGCCGGTGGTCCTCCGTGCCGGCCGTCGCCGTGCAGTCGTGGCCGGGGCGGCGGCCATCGTGGTCGTCGCCGCCGCCGGCCTTGTCCTCACGATCGGCCGCTTCGACGCAGGCACGCCTGCTACGCCCGGCACGCCGAGGGCGCAGGTGGCCTCCGTCCTCAGCGACGGCATGAATCGGATCTTGAGCCTCGACCTCCCGCTCATCGAGCCCCGCCCTGACCGGGCTCACTCTGCCGTTGCTCGACACACGCTTACGGTCGGCCGGCGCACGTCGCGTCCGCGCTACGTGTCCGAGCCCGTTCATTACACCCCGTCACCGCCGACCAACAAGGCGGCGCCCTCGTATCCGTCGGTCGAGGCAGGGCCGGCCCAAGCCGCTCCCGTCACCGACACCGACAGCAGGCCCGTGAGTAGCTCTAACGCGTCCAGCGCGCCGGTTACACCGACCGGGCAATCCGGAGCGCTCGGCCCGATCCAATCTCCGAACGGCTAAGGAGCGCCCAGTGAGAGACCGAATGCCGAAAGCCAGTCATAACGTGGTTCCTTACCTGGCGCTGCTCGTCGTGCTCGTGATCGGGGCCGGTGGCGGCTACGCACTCGCCGCGAGCAGTACCAAGACGATTACCGTCTGCGCGGACAAGTCGACCGGCATCCTGCATCTCAAGACGCACGGGCGGTGTAGGAGCAGCCAGACGCGCGTGGCGTGGAATCAGCAAGGCCCGCCGGGACCGCAGGGCGCGCAGGGGGCGCAGGGCGCGACCGGCACGCAGGGTCCACAGGGGGTGCAGGGTGTCCAGGGTCCGGCTGGCGTGACCGTGTGGGCGGACGTCGCCGGCGACGGAACGGTCATTGATGGACAAGGACTTGCCGTTCAGGAGACATCAGCCGGCGTCTACGAGGTCACGGTTACCGATCCTGTCTGTTCGCGCGAGACAAATGCTCCGGTTGTGAGCGTCTCCGACTCGGCCCCAGGAACGTTGCCTACAGGAGACGATTTCCCCGTTGCGTGGTACGGCGGTACGCCAGCCAACGAGCAGTTCACGGTGTACACGGGAGTCGTCTCGTCTTCGTCGACCGTCACCCCCACCAGTCTCACCTTCGACGTGCTCGACACGTGCGGGTAGCGAGTGAGTCGAAGCGGAGTTGTTAGAGTGATACCGCAGCTGAGACGGATCGCCTGGAAAGCACTCCTCGCCCTGGCTGCCGTCCTGCCGCTCTGCCTGCCATCGAGTGCCTCCGCCGGCAACGGGACCTTCACCGTTACCTTCACACCGAGTAGGGCGTGCAGACCCGCCCCAGACGGCATCTTCGACGTGACCGGGAACGGTGCGCCTTACATGACGTTCAGCTGCGCGCCGACACAGGTCGTGGTGGGAGGTAACCCGCTGGGAGCCTTGTGCTGCAACGATTATGTGGCCGCACAGATCAGCGCTCCAGCCGGGATCACTCTCACCGACGCGACGTCGCTGGGAAATGTTGAGCTCAACAAGGGCTCGGGCTGGGCGGCTGATTCGTTCTTCAATGGTGGCGACCTTTCGTATGGCGCCGGGGCCGACGAAACTGTCACAGACCCGCCATTCTCGAGCAGCTACTGGGGATTCGAGCTGATCTGCCCCGACGGGGCAAGCTGCACCGGCGGCGCCGATGTTGAGCTCAGCTCCATCACGCTGAACGCGACCGAGTCCTCCGGCCCGGCCCTCACTCCCGAGGGTCCTGAGAACTTGTGGGACCAGAACGCACCCGGAGAGTGGATCTGGAACCCGTCTGACGATCCGTGGCCGATTACGCTGGCGGCGTCTGATCCGACGGGGGTATGCAGCATCTTGGTTTCTGTCGGCGATGAGGACCTCCCAGGTCCGTCGGCGGTTCCCGATACTTCCCAATGGCAGGAGTGTCCAGACCCGACCTGGACACCCGCCGACGGCGCCAGCGTGGACACCCGTGATTACATCTCAGGCGCTGGTTCGCTTTCGCTTGGCCTCGGCGCGACGAACGCCGCCGGCCTGCCGACCTCGGAGTCGGAGACGGTCCAGGTCGACAACGACCCCGTGTCGGTATCGCTCACCACGCCCAACGACGCGAACCCGAGCGTCTGGGTCAACCACGCCGTGACCGTCGATGCCAGCGCCACGACCGGCCCGTCCGGCCTCGGTGGGATGTCCTGCAACACGGACGACAAAGGCACGGAGGCGTACCCGGCGAGTGGGGTCACGGTGGACGGGGATGGTCTGCACACCGTCTCCTGCACGGCCTGGAACAACGCCGTCGACCCGCAGGGGCAGCCGGACTCGACCACGAGCTCGATTCAGGTGCACATCGACGAGACGGCGCCGACGATCCAGTTCGAGCCCCAGAACCCCCGCGACCCGACCGGTCTGGTCGTCGACGCCACCGACAACGAATCGGGCGTTGCGTCAGGCTCGATTGAGATGGCTCCGGCAGGCACCAGCGACTGGACCGCGCTCTCGACCACCCTCAGCGGCAGCCGGCTGGCGACACACTTCGACGACGCTGACCGCACCGGTCCTTACATCTTCAAGGCGACGTCGTGCGACAACGTCGGCAACTGCGGGTCGGCCACCGAACAGCTCACGTTACCGCTGCGCGCTGCCTCCGACTCCCAGGTGAGCCTGACGAGCATCGTCAGCCCGCGCCACCATGTCGTCACCGAGCGCGTCCTGGTCGGCTGGCACTGGGTCACGATCAGCCGGGACGGCCGGCTCGTCCACATCAAAGCCGGCGGGCACTTCAAGACGATCAAGGTGCTCGAGGTCACGGGCCGCAAGGAGCACGCGGCGACGTCACTGCGAGTGCCCTATGGCCACAGCGTGACGCTCCACGGCGTCTACACCACCAGCCAGGGCGCGCCGCTGGCGGGGCAGCCAGTCAACCTCCTTGCGGCGCCCGACAACCACACGAACGCATTCACGCCATTGACGGGCGTCACGACCGGCCGCGACGGGAGCTGGACCGCGACCGTGCCACCGGGGCCATCGCGGGTGATCCGGGCGGTCACCAACGGCACGGCAACCATCCTGCCCTCGAGTGGGCAGGTGACCACAATCGTGCCGGCGGACATCAAGCTGCTCAGCGTGTGGCCCCGACACGTCGCTTGGGGCGGCACCGTCCACCTGGTCGGCCAGCTCTTCGGTGGGTACCTCCCACCCGGCGGCGCGCTCGTCCGCCTGCGCATCGGTTACGGCTCGGCCTACAACACTTACGGCGTGCAAGAGCACGTGACCGGCGACGGCCGATTCTCGACCGTCGCGACCTTCGGACCCGGCGACCCGAGCATCTACCGCATCTACTGGTTCCAGATCGCCTCCCTGCCGATGGGCGACTATCCCTACGCGCCGGCCGCGAGTCAGCACGTCCCCGTGACCGTCGGTGGGAACCCTGGCTGAGTTGACGTACTCGTTCCTGATCTCGGTCGCGCCGGCAGTTCGTCCTGCCACGCGTCAACAACCCGTGGACGACAGCGAGGAAGGACATCCCCAAGCTCGATCGGCAACTCGCCACGATTGAGTCGGGCAGAACGAGAGCGCTAGGCCTGCCCCCGAAACTCAGGGGGGAGGAAACCCACCCGCCAGCGTATCTATAGGACATGCGCGTCCAACAGGTGTCACATGGAGACGTCGGTGAGCGCTAACTCCGACCGGCTGCGAATCATCTCGTGTCCGTTCCACAACGGCCTGCGCAACGTGGGCATGGGCGCCGGCGCGACGAGACTCTCCACGGACGACGCACTACTCGCCGGCATTGAGTCAGCCGGATGGCAGCTCGAATACGACGAGATCCAGCCCGTGGATGAGTCGGATCCGGAGATCGTCCGCGTTATAGAGCTGATCCGGAGGCTCCGCGCGAGCGTCGCGGACGCTGTCAGCGACGGCGCATTTCCCGTCGTGTTCGCGGGGAACTGCAACAGCTGCCTGGGCACGACCGCCGGCGCGGGACCGCAGGGCCTCGGGGTCGTGTGGTTCGACGCCCACGCCGACTTTGACGACCCCGAGGAGAACGAGTCTGGCTTCTTCGACGTGATGGGCCTCGCGATGCTGACCGGGCGAGGCTGGCGTGCCCTCCGCCACACCATCCCGGGGCACGCGCCGATCCCGGAGCGCAACGTGATCCTGGCCGCCATCCGTGACCTCGAGCCGTACCAGCGCCGGCGCCTCGAGCGCTCGGAGCTGATCAAGCTCCCGGGCGAGATCGACCCGGACCGCTTCGAAGAGGCCGTCAGGGAGCTGAGACGCCGCGTCGAGCGGGTGTACATGTACGTCGACCTCGACTCGATCGACGTGTCCGACGCACGCGCCAACAAGTACGCCGCGCCCGGTGGCCCCAGCCTGGACCGACTATTGGACTGCATTACGGAGACTTGCCGCCGATTCGGCGTCGTCGCGGCCGCGATCACGGCCTACGACCCGAACCTGGACGGCGACGAACGGACGCTGAGCGCGGCTAGGCGGGTCTCGAACGAAATCGCGCGAGGCGTACGTGGCTGACACGCCGCCAACCGCCTCCGGCGACCAGCTAAGCTTGGCGCATGATCGGCGACATTCTTCAGCCGACCCATCTGCTGTTCGTCCTGGTCGTGGCCCTGCTGGTGCTCGGTCCCAAGCGCCTTCCCGAGGCGAGCCGCGCGATCGGCAAGGGCATCCGCGACTTCAGGATGGCGGTGACCGGCGAGGAGCCGGATCACGGCGCGATCTCGTCGCCGCCGATGCCTGCGGGCGTCGCGGCGCCCTACGCGCCGGTCGCGACGCCAGCGCCGCCGCCCAACGAGGCGACGTTCCCGGCGTTTGCGGCAGAGCCGGCTGTGTCCGCACCGGAGGGGCCAGACACGGTCACCCCGGCTGTGACCGCACCGGAGGGGGCAGATACGGTCGCCCCGGCTGTGACCGCACCAGAGGGGGCAGACACGGTTGCCTCCGCGCCGGAGGCGGCACCCACAAACCAGCCCACCGAGCCCGCGCAGCCGGTCGGGTAGCCGGCCCCGGTTGGGTTCGCCCGCGCGAGAGATACGCTCGCGCGATGAGCGCTGACGACGAGCGCGCTGCGACGGTCGCCCTGCTCAGGACCGGCCGCCGTCCTTGGGTCGAGTACTCGGAGCTCCTGGAGCAGCACGGCGGGGCTCTGGCCGCCCTGGAGCACGAGCTGTCAGACCGAACAGTAGGCCGGTCCGCCCAGACAAGCCTCCTCCCGGAAGCCGCCCCGGACATGAACGAGCTGCTCGACCAGGCTCGGGCGGACCTCGTGCGCTGGGACGCGGGCGGCATGAGGCTCGTGACGGTGCTCGACCCCGACTATCCCCCGAACCTGCGCGCGGTGCACGACCGCCCGCCGATGGTGTTCATGGCCGGCCGGCTCACGCCGGCGGACGCCCGCGGCGTTGCCGTGGTCGGTGCCCGCAAGGCCACCGATGCGGGCCTGCAAACCGCAACGAACTTCGCCCGCCATCTGGCAAACAGCGGATACACGGTCATCTCGGGCCTGGCGGCGGGCATCGACACCGCCGCCCACACCGGCGCACTCGCCCAGAAAGGTCGCACCGTCGCCGTCATCGGGACCGGCCTCGCCCGCGCCTATCCACCTGAGAACGAGCCCCTTCAGCGCAGGATCGCGAACGAGTGTGCGGTCATCTCGCAGTTCTGGCCCGATTCGCCGCCCAGCCGCCGCAGCTTCCCGATGCGGAACGCGGTCATGTCCGGCGTCGCCCTAGCCACGGTGGTGGTGGAAGCTTCCGAGACGAGCGGGGCCCGGATGCAGGCCCGCCTGGCGCTCGCACAGGGACGGCCGGTGTTCCTGCTCGCCTCGCTGACAAGGCACCAGCCCTGGGCTCGGGAGTACGCGGCACGACCCGGTACCCGTGTGATCAGCGACCCCGCCGAGGTCACCGCGACCTTGGAGCGCCTGATCGCGTCGGATCCGCTTCTGGCCTAGATGCGGCCGTGCCGACTGTCCGCGAGCTGAGCGAGCCGTACGAGAACGTCATGCTCAGCCCGCGCCGCGGCCCGGATGTGTGCGCGACTTGCTTCAACTTCACCGCCGGTTATGACCGCTGCTACGCCTGCGCTCACGGCCGTCCCGTGCTTGACGCGATGGCCCCGATCTCTTACAGCGTCGCGCGCGAGCAGCTTCACCACGCGCTCGCCAGCTACAAGCGTCTGGGCAGCGACGTCGCCCGCCAACTCGGTGCGGTCCTGGCCGCAGTCCTGTGGCGGTTTCTGGTCGAGCACGAGCGCTGCGTAGCCCGAGCCGCCGGTACGAGGGGATTCGACCTCGTCACGACGGTCCCGTCGGGAGACTGTGACCGCGACGAACGCCATCCGTTGCGCTGGGTCGTCGGCGAGCTGGTCGGTCCTACCCGGGAGCGCCACCAGCGCCTGCTGCGCCGCACGAGGGCCGAGGTCCGGCCGCGCACGTTCGACGAGCAGAGGTTCGAGGCCACGCAGGGCCTGACCAACAACGCGGTTCTGCTGATCGACGACACGTGGACGACCGGAGCCAGCGCGCAGAGTGCGGCGGCCGCGCTCAAGGCAGCCGGCGCCGGCCCGATCGCGGCGGTCGTGATCGGCCGGCATCTAAACCGCGAGTGGCGTCAGAACGACCGCCGCTTGCGCGGAATCGAGCAGCCGTTTGACTGGTCCAAATGTGCGCTTTGTACAGAAGCGATGAGGTTGGCTCGGCCGACGACCGACGGCGTGCTGCGTTCCGCGTAACTTCCCGTTTACACGGCGCGCGATCCCGGGTACCACCTCTAGCGTTCCACCGGAGAGGGACTGGAGAGACGTTGCCGAGGAGAGGTTCTCGTCGTAGTAGTCGCATGCCGCAGAGACCCGGCAGAGCCGCGGTCTCGCGAACCTTCGCCAAGCGCTCGCGGCTGCTCTTTACCGCCCTCGCCTTAGTGCTGGGAGTGCTCGCCGTGGCGGGCTGCGGATCCTCGGGCAAGGGACCGGTGACCCTCAATTGGTACGTGTTCCCTGAGCCCTCCGGCTCCTTCGCGGCTGCCGCGGCGGCCTGCAGCAAGGACTCGGGCGGCAAATACAACATCAGCATCAACTTCCTCTCGACCTCCTCGGATCAGCAACGGGTCTCGCTGGTGCGCCGCTTGGCCGCTGACGATCCCTCGATCGACATCCTGGCGATGGACGTCGACTGGACGGCCGAGTTCGCGACCGCGAAGTGGATCCAGCCGGTCCCGGCAGCGCTCGCCGCCCAGATAAGGAGCGTGGATCTCCCCGGTCCGGTGCAGACGGCCACCTGGCAGGGCCGCATCTGGGCCGTCCCGATCAACTCGAACACCGAGCTGCTCTGGTACCGCAAGGATCTGCTCGCCGACATCCACCAACCGGTACCGACGACGTGGACGCAGATGATCTCTGATGCGGACGAGCTCGCCAAGATGGGCAAGCCGCACTACATCGAGGAGCAGGGTGCCCAGTACGAGGGGTTGACGGTGTGGTTCAACTCGCTCGTCGATTCGGACGGCGGCGGCATCATCACGGGCTCCAACAAGGTGGTCGTGGGGCCGTCCACCAAGGTGGCGGCCTCGATCATGCACGAGCTCGCGACGTCGCCCGCGGCCGATCCGTCGCTCAACGTCACGCAGGAGGGGCAGTCGGACACCTCGTTCGACAAGGGCAATGCCGCGTTCGAGATCAACTATCCGTTCGTCTGGCAGTCGGCCAAGGCCACCGGCCCCGCGGTTGCCAAGGAAATGGGCTACGCACCATTCCCCGAGGTCGTTGCAGGCCTTGCCCCGCACGTATCGATCGGTGGCTACAACCTCGGCGTCTCATCCCACTCCCCGCATCCGCAGCTCGCCTTCGACGCGGTCCAGTGCCTGACCCAGCAGAAGTACGAGATCACCTACGCGGTCAAGGGCGGCCTAGCGCCGGTCAGAGGTGCCGTCTACAACCTCCCGTCGTTCGAGAGCCTCTATCCCTTCCACGCGCTGATCGAGAACCAGCTCAAGACCTACGGCATCCGCCCCCAGACGCCGGCCTACGCGGACGTCACGCTGGCGATCCAGAAGGCCCTTTCGCCGACCTCGAGCATCAACCCAAACACGGTGGTGAGCACGCTGCGTAACGAAGTCAAGCTATCCCTCTCCTCCTCGGCCCTCCTATGAGCACCACCGCCGTCACCGCACCCGCCCCGACGGGAACGCAGCGCCGTCGACGCCACCTCACCGAGCGCGCTCGCGCCGAGCGGCGCCTGGCGCCGTGGCTCATCGCGCCTGCTGCCATCGTGATGATCGCGGTCACCGCGTACCCGGCCATCGCCACGGTCATCCTGTCACTTCAGCGGGCCGATCTTCGCTTCCCGAACGCGAACAAGTTCGTCGGGCTTTCAAACTATGGTCACGTTCTGTCCGCCCCGGTCTGGTGGCAGGACGTGTCACACACCGTCATCATCACTGTCATTGCGGTGAGCTGCCAGTTCGTGCTCGGGATGCTGCTGGCGCTCGCGATGCATCGGACGCTTGTCGCCCGCGGGCTGTTGCGGTCAGTCGCACTGATCCCATACGGGATCGTCGCGGTGGTTGCCGCGTACTCGTGGAACCTCGCGTGGTCGCTTGGCAACGGCGGCTGGATTCCCCATCTGCTCGGGCTCTCGAGCGACCCGCTCAGCCACACCTTCGGGAGCTACGTGGCGATCATCATCACCGAGGTCTGGAAGAACACGCCGTTCATGGCGCTGCTGCTTCTGGCAGGGCTTGCGCTTGTCCCGGACGACCTGCACGAGGCGGCGAAGGTCGACGGGGCCAGCGCCTGGCAGCGTTTCGTTCGCATCACGCTGCCGCTGATGAAGCCCGCGATCTTCGTTGCGCTTCTGTTCCGGACGCTCGACGAGTTCCGGATCTTCGACGTGATCTACATCTTCAACCAGGGCGCCCAGGGAACGGAGTCGATCTCGATGCTCAACTACTCGACGCTGCTTGATCGGCTCAATCTCGGGCTGGGCTCAGCGGTCTCGGTGCTGCTGTTCCTGTTCGTTGGACTGATCGCGCTCCTCTTCATAGGGGTCTTCGGCGCCGCCGCGAGGCCAGGGAGCGCAAGATGAGCGTCGACGCGGCGGCAACCGGTCGAAGGGGCACCCGCACCCGCGGGCGGAGCGGCTTCGTGAGTGAGGACACGAAGCGCACGGTTGGATGGTCCGGAGCGCTGGCAATCGTTTTGGTCGCTTCGCTCGTCCCGGTGCTGTGGATCGTGTTCCTGTCGCTCAAGACCTCCGCGACGGCAACCGACGGAAGCTTCATTCCACACCAGTGGACGCTGTCGAACTACTCGCAGATCTTCAGCTCGGGCGTCTTCACCGACGCGCTTCGCAACTCGATTGGTATCGCGCTGATCGCCACCGCGATCGCGGTGGTCCTTGCTTGCTCGGCCGCGTACGCAATCGCACGCCTCGACTTCCCGGGCAAACAGTTGATCCTCCTGGTGTGTCTGGCGGTCGCGCTGTTCCCGCAGATCTCGCTGGTCGGTCCGCTGTACAACCTGTGGCGCCAGGTCGGCCTCTACGACACGTGGCCGGGGCTGATCATCCCGTACATGGTGTTCGCGCTCCCGCTTTCGATTTACGTGCTCTCGGCGTTTTTCCGGGAGATCCCCTGGGAGCTCGAACAGGCCGCCCAGGTCGATGGCGCGACTCCGTTTCAGGCCTTCATCAAGGTGATCGCACCACTCGCGATGCCCGGGATCGTCACCACCTTCATCATCGTGTTCCTCATCTGCTGGAACGACTTCGTGTTCGCGATCTCGCTGACCTCGACGACCGCTGCGGAGACCGTGCCCGCGGCAATCGCCCAGTTCCCCGGCGTCTCCCAGTTCTCGGTGCCCTACACCGACATCGCCGCCGCCGCCGTGGTGGTGACCGTGCCGGTGATGATCTTGGTGCTGCTGTTCCAGCGGCGGATCGTGGCGGGGCTGACAGCGGGTGCGGTCAAGGGATAAACGAAAGGGAGTTTCACTGACATGGCCGAGATCGAGTTCGAGGACGTAACCAAGCGTTACGCGGACGGCTTCGAAGCCGTCAGGCACATGAACCTCGACGTCCCCGACGGCGAGCTCATGATCCTCGTGGGGCCCTCCGGATGCGGGAAGTCGACCGCGCTGCGGATGGTGGCCGGCCTCGAGGACATTTCCGATGGCGAGCTGAAGATCGGCGGCCAGGTCGTCAACGACCGCGCCCCCAAGGATCGCGACATCGCGATGGTGTTCCAGAACTACGCGCTGTACCCGCACATGACCGTGCGCGAGAACATGGGCTTCGCGCTGAAGCTGGCCAAGGTCCCCGCGGAGGAGATCAACCGCAAGGTGGATGAGGCCGCCAGGATCCTCGACCTCCAGCAACACTTGGAGCGCAAGCCGGCCAACCTGTCCGGCGGGCAGCGCCAGCGGGTGGCGATGGGACGGGCGATCGTCCGCAACCCGTCCGTGTTCCTGATGGACGAGCCGCTCTCGAACCTCGACGCCAAGCTGCGCGTCCAGATGCGGACCGAGATTTCTCGTATCCAGCAGCGTTTGCAGACGACGACGATCTATGTCACCCACGACCAGACCGAAGCGATGACGTTGGGCGACCGGATCACGGTGATGCGCGCCGGCGTCCTCCAGCAGGTCGGCCCACCGTCTGAGCTGTACGGCCAGCCCAACAACCTGTTTGTGGCCGGTTTCATCGGTTCGCCGTCGATGAACTTCCTTGCCGGTGAGATCAGTGGTGAGAACGTGCACCTCCCGATTGGCGACGTCCGTATCCCGGACGAGCTCCGCCATCGCCTCGAGTCCGGCCCGGGCGGCGGACGCCGCGGGGTGGTCGCCGGCCTGCGCCCGGAGCACTTCGAGGACGCCAGCCTGGTGGCGGATCGTTCGCGTGGCGTCACGTTCAAGGTCAAGATCGACGTGCTCGAGTCGATGGGCTCGGAGTTCTATGCCTACTTCGTGGTCGAGTCCGAAGGGGTTTCCTCCCGGGAGCTCGAGGAGATTGCTCAGGATGCGGGGAGCGCCGACCTGCCGAGCACCGAGGGTGGGGTGCAGATCACCGCGCGGCTCGCCGCCGAAAGCAGGGTCAGGGAAGGCGCCGAGGCCGAGCTCTGGTTCGACTCGACCCACCTGCACCTCTTCGACCCCGAGTCGGGCCGCAGCCTGCTCGCGCGTAACGGCGGGCCAACGTCCGCGCAGGCTCCGGTTACGAGCGGGCCGCAAACCGCCACCTGACCGAGTTTCGCGCCTGACCGACCCCGCCAGGGCTAACCTCAGGCGACATGCCCGAGCCTCGCTCCACTGGGCTGTCGGGTCTCGACGCGCAGCACGACTTCATCCGCGCGCGGCGCCGGGCCACGACGAGCTGGCTGAAGCGGTCGAGGCGTGGGGCTTCCGAGTCATGCAGAGTCAGGGCGAGCCACTCGACCGCAAACACACCGCCGAGCTGTGGCTCGAAACTGAATATCGACCGGTGGTGGCGATGCTGCGCGAGGCCGGCCTGGTGGAGGGCGGCACGGACACCGAGGCCTACATGAACATCGCAGCCGAGCGCTACCGGCTGCTTCGCACCCACGAGTGGAACGAGGACGTGCTCCGCCGGGTGCTGGAGGGCAGGGGACGCCGCCGACGCCTGCGCGGCTGATCCCCTCCCCCGCTAGCCTGGCCGCAATGGCTACACGACCCGTTTCCGGTCCGCCGAGACGCCGGCGCCCGTACGCGCCGCGGATGTCGCCCGAACAGCGGCGCGAGCATCTGATCGACGCCGCGCTCGAGGTGATCCTCGAGCGGGGTTACGCCCAGATCTCGATCGAGGCAATCGCCCGGACCGCCGGGATCACTCGCCCGGTCGTCTACGACCACTTCCCCAACCTCAACAAGCTGCTGCGCGCTGTGATCGAGCGCGAGGAGCGGATCTCCGTGGAGCAGCTGGCGCAGGTTGTCCCCGAGGAACCCGGCGACGACGAGCCGAGCGAGCTCCTGGCCGCGGGTCTGGGGCGGTTCCTGGAGGCCGTCACTGACCGGCCCGCCACCTGGCGGCTTATCTTGCTCCCACTCGAAGGCACGCCCCCGATCGTCCGCCAGCACGTCGAGGTCAATCGAGCCCGCGTACTCCAGCGGATCGAGCGCCACGTTCGGGGGGCGGTCGAACATCGCGACGTCCCCGGCCAGCTCGACGTGGAGCTGACGGCCCGCGCCATCCGCGACTTCTGCGAGCAGGCCGGACGGATGGTGCTGACCGATCCAGGGCGCTATCCACCCGAGCGTTACCAGCGCTACGCGCAAGATTTCCTGGCCTTACTGGCGCAGGGCTAGCGAACCTGTGACATCTGTTGCGAGTGCCGCCCTTGGCCGGGGTCAGCACGCTTCCCGGCTGCGACCGCACCTTCCAGCCCTTTGATCCTTAAAGACGACGGGGACCCCGAAGGGTCCCCGTCGCTGATCCCAACAACGCACCCACGGCCGGGTTGGGCGCGTCCTCCGGAGATCGATTCTGTGCATGAAACTCATCGGCGACCCGAAAGTTGCGGCGGCCGGGCCATGCCCCCGGTCCGCCCGAACCCGGTTGCGCCTGCGATACTTGGTACCCCCTTCGGGGGCGTAGCTCAGTTGGTTAGAGCGCCGGCCTGTCACGCCGGAGGTCGCGGGTTCGAGTCCCGTCGCTCCCGCCTCGCGTATGCCCTGCAAACAAGAGGAAACCGGCCACTGAGGACCGGCTTCCGGACACGCCACTAAGACCGAATCGCGACCTAAACGCTGTCGGCGTCCTCCTCGGCGCCCACGCTCCAGCCCTCGTCGTAGGCGTTCAGACGGCTTGCGATGGCCGCTGCCGCCCCGTCAAGTAGCGAGCCGTAGTGCAACTCGATCATCCGGACGCTTGTTCCCATGATCTTCGCCAACTCGAACATCGGCACGCCAGCACGGATGGCGTTCGAGGCGAACGTCGCGCGTAGGTCATAGATCCTCGCGGGCTCGGCCACGCCGCTGGCCTCGATCGCCGGTGCCCATTCTCGACGCCTGAAATTGTCCAGGTTGAGCAGGCCGCCTTGCGGAGCTGGAAACAGCCATGGGACGTCCAGCCTTGGCGGCAGGGCGTCTAGCGCCGCTAGGGCCCGCTTGGAGAGCGGCACCTGCCGACGGCTCCGGCTGTTCTTCGCCAACTCGACGACCTCGCCCATCGGACACGGTCCGGAGCACATTGGCCACGCCCGCCCTGCGATCGATGTCGCGACGTTCGAGCGCCTGCCATTCCTCGGGACGCAGGCCCGTAGCGGCGACGAACTCAGGTAGCGGCTGATAGCGAGGCGAAAGCTCGTCGGCAATGGCTTCAAGTTCGGCCCGCGTGAATGCTCGAACCTCCCTCGGGGGCGGCTGCCGATTCCGCCCCGCGAGCTTCGCAGGGTTCTTGGTCATGTAACCCCAGCGGACGCCTGCCTCAAGTACCTGCCTTAGCGCCTGGACGATGCCGTAGCGGCTTCGCTCTGGCAGCTTGGCCTGCCATGTGGCTATCTCTCCGCTCATCCGCTCAAGGTCGCGCAGCGGGATGTTGCCGAACGCCCGCACCGCGTGCGGTAGTCGCTCGCGTAGGGTGACGATGGTTCGCGGTCTCACGCTGGCGGCGTGACGCTCCAGGTAGACCGGGACGAACTCAGCAAGCGTCAGGGGCGCGAGTGGCGCTAGCCCGCCGTCCACCTGCGGCTCGATGTTCTCCCGATACCACGACCACGCGGCGGACTTCGACGGGAAGGGCTGCTTTGACCGGCGCTGGCCGTTGACGTAGTACCGGAGCCGCCAGTGCCCCGGCTTGATCCGATCGACTTGGCCCCGCTGCTTGGCGGGCATCGCAACCCCGTTCCTTCTCGTCCTTGGGACCCAAATATACGGCTACGCCCGGAGGATGGTCCTCGACCTCGCTGGTGGCTCCTTGACGTAGCCCGACCCGCAAGCCATTCGGCGATGTCGGTCTCCTCGTATCGCAGCGCTCCCCCCGGCAACCGGAACCCGGGCAAGACTCCACTCCGCGTCCACCGCAGGACCGTCTCAGTACTGACTCCCAGCTGCTCGCCAACTTCTCGAGCCGTGAGAAGCGGCGAACACGTACGCCGGGCCTCGTTCAAACGTTGCCGCGTCGTCGCCCGGGCCACCCCGCCCTGAATGAGGCGGTCAGGACCATCAGCCGAGCGCTGTCCCTCCGTCGCCTCATCCTCGGGCGGCAGCCCCGACGTGCTTACCAAGTCTGGGTCCAACCGCACGGCTGTGTAGCTCATAGTCGTCGCGAAGCCCCTACACGCCCTGTCTTCCGAGCCCCGCGAGCAGGGGAGCTACAAAGCTTCTCCTCCATCCCGAACCCCATGCGTGCTACCTGCCTGCACCTAACGAGAGCTAATCTCACATCGGGTCCCTACGCGGCGGCCGGTGATGTGGCCAAAGCAGCGGTAGCGTCTTTCTCCGGCGAGATCGCCGAGCCCGCCGTCCACGCGAGTCGGCTTACCTCCATCCGCCTCGCGCACGCTTCCAAGTCGGCTTGTTCGTACGAGCGCGCGTAGATGTACTTCGGCGGTACCACGACCTCTGATTCCTTGCGGCGATCGAACAGAGCGAGTATCCGATGCCGCAGCACGGTGCCCCTGATCACATAGCCAGGACCGATGACGGAGAACCGATTGGCAAACCAGTGGGCGACGTCCCGATCCAGCGTCCAGGACAGACCGGACGCCTTGTTGAATGGGTTTACGCCACGATAGACCGTTACCCGAGCAGGCAGTCCATTGACCTGCGCGCGCTCGCCGTCAGTCATGACGTACTGCCAGCGCTCCTCATGATTCCTGTGCAACCTTGTCCAGTAAAACCCCCAGTACCAGTGAGCTATGTCTTGCCGCTCGCAGTCCTGCCACGTGTCGCCTAGCCCACGCCAGTACTCATCCACCGGCAACTGACAGGCATACCGAGCGAACGCGCGGCCCCGGCCGTAGTGATCCTTGCCGTCAGCGACGTTCTCCCAAATTAGATGTGTCATGCTTCCTTCCTTTTGATAAAGTCGTAGCGTTGTAGATTGGAGCTAGTAGGTTTTCTGTATTACCCTACTAACGAGGTATGCGGTCTAGAGAGGGCCGCTTGAGCGGGGAGCCTGTGGCGCAAGTGGGAGTCACTGCGTCCGCAGACTTCACCTGGGCGAGTGCGGCTCCCCGCTGTGACTATGGTATCACGGGGTGGCCACCAGTCATACCCGAAATAGCCACTTGGTTTTTGCTCTGGTCGGCCAGGCGTTGTCTGGGCCCAGTGCAAAATCGGGCGGAATTTAGAGGCGACCGCGCACGGTCATCGGCCCTGTCAGGGTGCCGCTGCACGTATGGACGGTCACGCCCTCGGCGCCTCGTGTGTTCACCTGTGACACTTCGTCGCTGGGGAACGGCGCAGTCGGCGGCTCACCTAGCCTCCGTCCCTGCTATCGACCCACCACAGGCCAGCTGAGCGAGGGCCGCCTGGCGATGGTCGTGTGGTAGTGGTTCAGTACCGGCGACGTATCACTCCGTGTCAATCCTAATAGCTGTGCCCTCCCGCACCTTCCGGGCACAGTCACTGTCTCCGTACTCGTCTGTGAGAGCAGCAGTACATCTCTCATACACGATCAGACGGACACGGGCTCGGGGGACCCATGCGGAGACGAGCGAGACCGCTGCTACCGTAACGCCCGTGACCGGTTGCATGACACCGATTCTGCAGAAGAAGGTGGCGGATGAACGAGGCGATGGCCGCGGGGATGCCGGACGACACCCAGGCGATAGAGACGTGCTGAGGTTGGACTTTCCGACGATGCGGAATCATCCTGAGCGTCACCCCGAGCTCGCGCTTTGGGCCATGCGGAGAGGTCTACCCATGGGGCGCCCTTTGACGGACTTGGAGCGAATGGCATTGGCGGTTGCTTCTTGCCGGCCGACCCACCATTTGACCATCACGTCGGCCCTCGCCGAGCGGTCCGAGTTCTTAGGGGCCTTCGCGGCGCTGAAGAAGCGCATCACGCGCCGACGCGCCCGTCCACTGATCTACGTCGGCACGGTCGCGAATGGCCTGGGAGACGCCGGGTACCACGCCCACCTGCTGCTCTGGGGGTATCAGCACCTCCGCATCCTCAAGGGGGAAGCTCGGGCCGTCGGGCTAGGACACCTGCACATTGAGCGTGTCCGTCAGGAGCCTTATCCGGCGATCGAGTCGGTCCTTGCCACGACGTATGTCCTTGGACAGGAACAGCCTGTCTTCGGTAGCGGAAAATATCTCGACAACAAGGCGCGGGCTCGATCGAAGCGTCGCTTCCTCATGCCCCAGCGGCAGACCTTGGCGGAGCATCAACCCCAACTTTTGGCCGCCCTTGATGTCGCGATTGACCCCACGGTGCCTGATGACGCGCTGCTTTCTTTCCTGCCTAGTCTTGATATAGAAGATAACCCGGAGACTCCGTAGCGCCTAGGAGACGCCGCTTGGGCCATCCTGCTGTCTTTAGCGACAGGCCGGTCTCGCCGGTGGTTTGCGTCAGCCGAGGATCGCCCTGAGCTGGGCGTCTTGACGCTCAAGCGCCGAGTTGTATCGTCGTATACAGCCAGCCTCCCCAATCAGCCAATCCCGGAGGGTGCTTCCTCGTTCTCTTGCGCGATCCATGGCATCTAAGAACGGCTTGACAGCAAGACGGTACTCGGCGAGCGTGCAGCAATCCGGGCAGAGACGGACGTGACGATCGTCGTGCTCGATCCACCCAGCAGTAGCGGTCCCCACTCGTCACGGCCACCGCTCGCGGCGCAATGCATGCAACAGCCAGTGCTCCATGAGCTGCGTGCGGTTCATGTTGGCCATTTGCCGCTGTGCTGTCTCTGCGACTCCGCTCGGATAGTTCGATTCTATCAAGACGGTGTCAGCGCGACCACCGGACATTATCGTGTAGGGGTCGGGTCGAGGCGCGGTGTCCGGGGTTTCGCCCGGTCCGTTTCCTCGACCCGCCCTCCGAACCGGACGTGCCCATCTCTGAGCATCCGGCTCTCCACAGGTTCATGCCGCATCGTTCGCCCATGGTGTGGGGATTTGGGTGCCCCGGTAGCGGTAGCGATCGACCGCGACCGTGTGTGGCCGGAACATCTCGGTCTGCCCGTCGCGGATCTCCCATCCTGGGAGGTAGCGGCGGTGCAGGGTTCCCCAGTTCAGCCCGTCGTGTCGTTTACGCATCCACCCAACCACACGCCACCACGCGAAGTGATCGAGGTAGCCGAATGTCCGCGCGGACACACCGTGTCTGAAGTAGTTACACCATCCCCGCAGCACCCGGTTGAGCAGGCGCAGCAGGTCGGCGAGCGTTCGATGTTTGCGTCGGCGGGTGATCGTTCTGACCTTGTCCATCACCGAGGCCAGGGCCTTCTTTGATGGGTAGGTGTAGACCGCCCGCTTGCCGGTCCGCCCTCGCCAGGATCGCCGCTGGATGCGGAATCCCAGGAAGTCGAACCCCTCGTCGATGTGGCAGACGCTCGTCTTCTCTTCCGATAGGCGCAGGCCGATCGGAGCGAGCACCTTGCTGGTTTCATCCCACAGCGCTTCGGCGTGCTGGCGGGTGCCGCCGACCATGACCACGAAGTCGTCCGCGTAGCGGACGAGGCGGTAGGCCGGGACACCAGCTTTGCGACGCTTGGCACGCAGCCAGTACGGTCCGAGCGCTTCCCACTTGCGCGAGAAGTGCTCATCCAGGACCGACAGGGCGATGTTAGCCATCAATGGTGAGAGAATCCCGCCTTGCGGAGTGCCGGTGATCGTGTTCCGGTCAAGGCCATCCTCGGAGAGAATGCCGGCTTGAAGGAACGCCTTCACCAGTCCTAGGATGCGCTTGTCCCCGACTCGACGCCGCACCCGTTCCTGAAGGGCAGAGTGCGAGATCTCATCGAAGCACGCCGTGATGTCTGCCTCGAAAACCCACTCGTAATTACGGGCGGGCGATCCGAGGTAGTGAATCTCGGCGATCGCGTCCTGAGCCCGGCGCCTCGGACGGAAGCCGTAGCTGCACGGCTTGAAGTCCGCCTCGAAGATCGGCTCGAGCACCAGCTTCAGCACGGCCTGCACCACTCGGTCCGCGGCGGTCGCGATCCCCAGGCGACGCAACTTCCCTGACGCCTTGGGAATCATTCTCTCCCGCACCCGGCTAGGGGTGAACCGGCGGGCCTTCAGATCATCCCGAATGCCCTCCAAGATCTCCCCGCCGCCAGGCTCGATGGACCGCGGAGCGATCCCGTCGATACCGGCCGAGCGTGCACCCTTGTTGCTCCTAACCCTGTCCCACGCCACGACGAGGAACGCCGGGTCATAGACAAGGTTGTACAGATCATCGAACCGACGGCCAGCATCGCTGACCGCCCATTGGTGCAGCTTGGTCTGCATCGCGAGTACCCGCGGCTCGGCCTCTTCGAGACTGGGCCACGGCGCGCCGGTATTCACCAGCGACCTCCCCACCACGTACGCCTGCTGCGAACCTGCTGGACCCCTTCGCCCTGTGGACGGCTTTCCCGCCCTCCGCGGCCGGTCGTGACTCCGGCGACTACTACGAGTCCTACGCCCCATCCCGGCGGCATCAGCCGACGACGTGCCTTCCCGCCGGCCAGCGTCATGCTGACCGGTGAGGGGGCCACCGGGATGGTTCCCACGTTCACTGAGAACCGCTTGTCGGGTTAGGTGACCAACTTTGCCCCTGCAGCCTCGCCACGGCTACGCCGCAGGCTTTCGCCATGGCCTCCCGGCCGACGACATTGACCAGCCAGGGAGTTCTCCGCGCCGAGGCGCGGATGCGCGCTGCTGCCCAGCCCAGATCTGCCAGATTCGAGCTGGTGGTCTGCTCTTGAGAGGCGTTCGGACGCTGGTTTCTCTCGTACACCTTCCCGTCTCGCTTGCCGGACCCGGACCATCTGACAGTGCTGGCCCGTCCCGTCGTTGTCGGGGCTGCTTGCCACCCATACCCGTCCGTCCCGACGGGGTAGGCTGCCCCCAGCTTCGCGCGACTCGCTGCGACGAGCCGCAGGCGGTGTCCTTTCATCACCGCACGGTCCACAGCGCCTCGTGGCGCTCAATGTCCCACCTCCAGCGAGCATCCGATTGGAGGGCGGCCACTCTTATGCCTGGGCGAGCAGTGAGTTCCCTAAACGACGGACGGCTTCTGGCGGATCGGGGCGGCGGCCCGGGAAAGCGACATGATGTCATTGTGGATATCACTTTCCATCAGGTTAGTGGCCGAAATGCCTTGCTGCCATTAGGATTCGCCTATCAAGGAGGCAAAGCGACCTTCGTCCTCTCGCGCGCCTGAGAAGCAGCCGGACCGAGGGGGTCTCCTGGGGTCGCTTGGCTATAGCAACGGAATGCAGGGGGGGACACGGTCGCCTCCCAGGCGCGAGATAAAATGGTTGGCGTGGTCGGTGCCAAAGCGGGGACGGTCAGCGGAGGGTCGGGAGGGAAGCGAGGAAGCAATCGCAGACCCTGCGGAGGGCCTGGGCGTGAGGACCCTCGACCCCGTCTGCGTGGTGTGTGGTCAGACCTTAAGAGGTCGCCGGGCGGATGCCCTTCACTGCTCGGGGGCGTGCCGCGCCGAAGCTGCTCGCGTAAGAGCGATTCTAAGCCGTGCTCCCGGCCAGCGGTATCGATCCTTCAACGAACGCTGGCGCCGCCGTAAGCGCACACAACGCGTCTGAGAGGGATTGCCGCGGGCACTGCCAGCTCCCCGCCGGCGAGATGCGCGTTGATTGCTTGATGCCTTTAGAGCTTCGGATGTCTGTGGTCGCCCAAGGCGGGAGACACGCGGGGGTCAGAACTGCGTCATCCATTTGACGGTTGCGCCGGCGGGAGCGACGCAAGCAAACGCGGGCGCTTGCTCGCCTTGGGTCTCCCCCGGGGGATAGGCGAGACTCGCGTGGCAGTCGAATCCCGCCACGCTGCAGCTACCGGATTCGGGCTCACCGTATTCATCGGCCACGTGGCAGCCAGGTGCTTCGCTGGCCGCGTGCACGACGTTTCGAAGCGATGCTGCAGCTTGTACCGGAGACCTGAAGGTATTGCGTGCCGGGAATACTGCAGGACGACGCGCTCGTGCCGGGTCCGGACGGCGTCGTGGTGGTGGTCGGCGCAGGCAGAGTGATGCACTGACCAGCTGAGTTCGCTTCCTGACCAGCAGGGCACTGCTGGTTCGGATTGACGCAGTTGCCAGCGCCATCACGAGTCTGGCCAGCAGGACATGCGCTGGCCGTGCTCGGGTTGGCCGTGCTCCCGGCACCGCCGGACGTGGCAGGTGTGCCGGTAACGCCGTGCGCGGTGAGGGTGACGATGTTTGCTCCCGAATCTGCCGTTAGGAGTCCTACGCCGCTCTGCCCCCCGGGGCCGACGGATGCCTGCGCGTTGGCTTCGGTGACAGTGGTGGACGGGTCGGTGAACGCGGAGAAGTTGCCCGGCAGGTTCGGCGCAGATACCCCCCAGGACTGGTCGCTCTGCTGAACGAAGACCACCCCTGCGGCGATGACCAAGCAGCTGCGGGACTGGACCGGAATATCGGAAACCGATCCCACTTGACCGACCATCTCGGTGGGGCCGCTGTACGTCGCCACGACCACATCAGGTGATACCTGCACCGCAGGGCCGTTGAGTAACTGCTGGTCGGACCGCGAACTGCCGTCATTCCACGCCGACACGCAGGAAGCAAGATCCGGTCTGGAGGTCGTTTGACTGCTGGCCCCGGTGGCGGTAATGGACGAGGTCCGAGTCGTGGATACGCCAGCTGAAGTAGTCCCCTGGGCTCTGGTGTTGTTGTGCGCGCTCGCGCCGCAACCCATGAGCAGGGATGCACTCAACGCCGTGACAAGGAGAGGGACCAGTACTCGACGACTCATGCACGCTAGCCCGTCGATAGCCAGATAGATTTTGACCAGAGCCCGCCCAGCTCGCCAGGCCTTTCCTCGGCAATACCTCATCGCTCGCTACGACACCGCGGAGACGCTGACGACATACCCGTAGACGATCGCACTAGTCGGATTGACGAGGTATGCCATCGTCGTGAGGTATCCCTCCGTGTCCGTGAAGGTGCATGCCACGCCCAGCAAGCCTGGCAGGCCACCCGCGTCGGGCGTACAGTCCGCGTTAAGCACGCCGGTCTGGCCTTGGAGATCCGTCTGTACCTGTTGGGCGTATTCGGTATCGGTTTGGCCGGGATCCACGGAGAATGCGGTCACGCGGTAGGCCGAGGGCACTTGCGGCGTGGCTGGCCTCGTCGTCGTGTTCGTCGTCGGCGGCGCAGATGCTTGCCGTGCGCCGGACCCACCGTACACCTCGACTCGCCCGGTGGGGTTTTCCACCTCGAACATCACCGTCACCTCCTCGCCGGTCGGAGATGTCAGGTTGCAGCTGTACGCGCCCGCGCCAGCGTCGACGCAATCCGCGGCCTTCATGTCCGCCTCGCCCGTGAGCGCCTTCGTGAGTTGCTGCGCCACTTGTCCTGGAATCAGCGGCACCACAAGGGTGGTGGGGTACAGCTGCCCAACGTCTGATGGATTCATGGCCGGCACGAGGAACGCTACAGCCGCACGCTGCGCGGGCGTCACCGTGGCCCCGTGACCTCCTGATCCGCTGCTCGAAATCACAACAGCGCCGATGCCTCCGGCTACGAGCAGGGCGACGACCAAGCCGATGACCCAGCCGCGCCGATTCCGGTGTCGCTGGAGGACGGGCGGTGGAGCATGGGGCGGCCCAGAACCGTACATGGGCGGGTGCCGGACCCGAGCCGGGAGCGGACGCGTCTCATCGGTCCATTCAAGACCGTTCCAATATCGCATGAGATCCCTCTCGGAATACCAGCCCGGCGGCGTGGTTTGGATTGTGCCACTCACGACCGACCTCACTCCAGAACCCCGCGAATGGGACGGGTCCTTCTTGTAAACGGTGTTTTTGTCGCTTCGGAGGAAACAGTCCGTGAGGTCAGCGGAAGGCAGGTCTTGCCGAGCGAGGGCCTGCGCGAGAGGTTCGACAGTAGCGGCCGACGACGGCGCTACGTCAAGCATACTCCGTTTTTCAGGGTGTAACCGACCAATTTCGTCATCCTTCTCGGTGCCTCGACGCAGGAATGGATCGGAGCCAACGTGGGCGGGATCAAGCGAGGAGAACGGCGTTCCAGCCTCGCCGAACATCTTCACGATCGCAGATGCCCTTGGCGTGAGGCCGCCCGAGACCACGCTCGGGCTGAGAGAGGCAGTGTAGGCGCTAGACCATCCCGCAACTGGATAGATGCAGGAACCCTCCCCGCCGTTCCGCATCGGGCGGGCGCGTGCGCATCAACCGCTCGGCGGGGACTCGGGACCCCGAGGTCTCGGTGGATCACCGGTAGTTCGCCACCCGGAGAGGTCGCGTTTACCCGGATGCCACCTGACCCGAACTGACTGATAATGGAGCTTGCCGGAGTTCGTTCAACCGTGAGGGGGTGGTGCAATGAGTACGCATGCACCGGAGAGTCGGTCGGAGAGTCAAGACAAGAGCCACGCGGACCGCCATGGATCCTTCGAACCTGGAGTGGAAACAGGGCAAGAGGGGACCCGGGACGAGCCCTTGGTTGCGTCCGGAACCGCGAATTCGCCGCACGCCATTGGATCGCGGGACGCACCTCCTGGGGTCCCGGTCCGTGTGTGCCGCAAATGTTCCGCCCAGTCGCAAATCTCAGGAGACTCTTGCCCGTACTGCGGTGCGAGCTTTACAGGGAAGCGGCTTGGCAGAAAGGCGAAGAAGGTCGCGGCACCGACCCCCGCGACCTCCGCGCGTAAGCTTCATCCCGAGCGCCAGCAGTCCAGCAGCATCAGCCGGACTCAGCAGATTTTGCTCCCGATCATCGGCATCCTTGCGGTATTCGGAGTGGGCCTCGGGCTGTTTGCACTGACCAACCCGCCCTCCACCGCGCCGCTTCAGCGGCAGATCAGCGCGCTCAAGGTTGTAGACGCCTCGCAGCATCAGCAGATCGCCACCCTCCAGACCGAGACCGCAACGCTCAAGGCGGCGACAGCATCGGCGGCTACGACTGGCAACCTGACGGCACTCCAGACCAGCGTCGGCGGCCTGTCGCACACGGTGGCGGGGATGCAGGGCGATCTCAGCACCCTCCACATCTGCCTGCCGGAGCTGAGTCAGGAGGTCAACACGCTGGACGTCAATACGAGCACGGGCTCTGTGCTGCTGGACAACGGCAAGACTGACACGTTCCTCACCGACGCTTACATCAACAACCCCACGGTCATCTCGACCAACTGCACGAAGTTCCTCACGGGACCCTGATGTCGGCGGTCGGCTATTCGGTACGGAGATCGCACATGAAGCGGGTCTTGCAGTTCATTGTCAGGGCAGCCGTGGTGCTAGCTGCCTTTCTCATCATCCCAGCCGCTGCGGGTGCGCAGGACCGCTCGTGGGCCTACACGTTCAACCCGACCCCGCCGAGTCCGAGCTTCCAGCCGGAAACGCAGCTACCTCTGATCACCTTCACGGCAAGCTACGACAACACGGCAGGGACGCTCACGGTCTCGGAGAGCGGGGGCGATCCGTCCTATAACAGCGGTTGGCAGCAGGACCAAATCAGTTTCTGGCAATCCGGGACGGACCTAGACTCCTCGCCAACCGGCACGGTCGGGCCTCCCGGAACGCAGTACGGAACCGCCCCGCCATCGTTCGGGCCAGTGACCATCAATGGCATCAATGGCTCGCTGGCGGGCACCACCACGGTCAATGGGGGCACCATCACTGCGACCTATTCGAGTCCCTTGATTGCAAACCTGAATTGGACGATGGTTTCAGTTGGCGGTGCGGGCGGTAATGACTACGATAATTCCTGCGGTTGCGATGAAGGCGTTGATGTCAGCGCCTACTTCCCTGGTTACTCGCCAACCATCAACGTTGGTGCTGGCAACGAGACGATCAAGCTAGGCACAGCCATCGATCAGGCGCTCAGCCCGACGCTCAACGGGCTGAGCGATATAGACCTTACTGATCCCAGCGATGTGACAATCACATCAGCCACGGACCTGCCCCCAGGTCTGAACCTAGAGAGCGTTGGCGAGGGGAGTGTTTACATCGAGGGCAGTGCCACATGGCCAGGTACCTACCATGTGACGTTTTATGCGCAGGCGGCGGACCTAACGCTTCAGCAAACGATCACCGGATCGCAGACCCTCGTCTGGACGGTTCCGACGCCCACGGTAGGAATCCCGAACAACGAGGGCACACGCCGCCTAAGCGTCCGCCCCAAGTACATCATCAACTCTGGGGACGGGACCAGCATCATCGGTGGCGGCATCGGCCGCATCAAGGGACGCATCCGCTGGTCAAGCTGGAACTACACGAGCGGCGCTACTGGTCGCGGGACGAACTGGATAGACAACTGCAACCCAGACTGCGCAGGCGGCTCATACACGGGCTATCCGGTCAAGATCCATCTCTATCGGCCAGCCCTGGAGGCAGGCCGATGGGTCTTCAGCCGCATGACCGTGACTTTCCCACATAAGCGTCCGCGCTGGATCACGCGGAGCTATACGGCGCAGGTGGGTGTTTCTGATGGCTACTACTACCTCAATTAGGCAGGCTTGGTATGGCCCTGAGAGCGATCCTAGGGCCAAGCATCTCCAGCCGTCAGTTGGCTCGTCCGCGCCAGCCGGACGTCAAGGACTGGAGGCTGAACGCCCCGCCCCGTTGGAAAGCTGCGTCGATGAGGGCTGACGATCCGGAGCAGCGCTGGCCGATGACGATGCGCATGCTGCTGGTAGGCGTGGTCCTCGCATGCCTCGGACTGGTGCTCGCAGGATGCGGGAGCACCACGAGCCCCGCGCCAACGACGCCCACGGTCGCTACGAGTCCCACAGGCCAGACCCAGATTCACTGGGCCATGCCCGCATCGTCGTCCTCGACCATTTGCACGGTCTCGCTGTCCGGGCACGATGCCGAGGTGATCTTCTCGTCCCCGGATTACAAGGTCTCGCCTGCCTGCCAAGCCACGATCGAGCTAGGTGCTGAGCAGGGCCAACTCTGGGTGAACGGAGCCTTGCATCCCTCTGAGGGGGGGTGGGGTCTGGTCTGTAAGCTGGCCGAGGGGGATGTCGCGGCTACGGTCTGGGACGATGGCGGGCAGATGTACGGCCAGCAGCAATGCACGAGCCTGCTCTCAACCGGTGGCTGGACCGAGCAGTCCTTGCCAGCAACCACAACGACCACCGCAACCGACGCTGCGCCACTGACGACGACAACGACCTTAAGTTGCGCGAACGGCTTCCAACCATCGGCGGATGGAACCTATTGCGTGGATGAGCGTCATCTTCCGTGCCCAGCGGGCTACTCGGGTTGGCAAAACTCCCAGATCAACAACTGCCTAGAGAATCCGACCCCATGAGCGATTGTTAGCGCGTGGCCTGAGATTTTTCGTCGGCGGCATGGCGGTCGCACTGATCGTCCTCGGTGCAACGAGGAGCGATCCGACGCACCGGATCGTCTTCCTTTTCTTTGGATTCGTGCTGGCGTTTCTTGTCTTGGCGTCGGACCTTGCCGCTAAAAGCACCGCGTGGGTACGCGGTCGCAAGAAGCGGTGTCCGATTTGCGCGGAGAATGTCCACCGAGACGCGCTGGTGTGCCGCTTTTGTAGTCATCAGTTCCGTGAGGACCGTGCCGAACGGACGCGGCCACAATGAAGCGCATCAGAGTCGGGGCTATTTTGGTGGGGCTAAGCGTAGTGGCCGCTGCTTGTGGCGGACAGGTCAGGACCGTGACCGTTCTGAGGACGCCGAAACCGCCAAAGGCTCCGGTCACGGCGACACCCACCACGGCCACGACGAGCCCGATCTCCCAGTCGGTCCCAGCGAGCGCGATCATTGCAGCGGAGCAGGCCGTCACACCAGTGACCTGCTACGACGCGAACAGCGACACAGACCTGCAGTACTACGAAGGCACGGCATTTGACCTGATAAACGGGGACGCTATCTCGGCCTCACATGTCGTATCTGCTTGCGGTGTGGGCGCTCCGATCGAGCTTGGGCCGGTGGGCGCAGACGGGATCAATGCGAACGGGAGTCTGGCTAATCCGAACACGAGCGTGATGAAGAATGACACGACGAACGATGTGGCCGTCGTTACTGGGTTGCCGAGCTTACCTGGCGTGGAGGCTGAACGGATACCAGCGCAAACGGGCGAGAAAGTGGTCTTGCTTGGATTTCCCGGCGACAAGGACTCGATAACTGCGCCTCGGCAGCTTACGGTCGTGAGCGGCACCGTCACAGAGGTCGGTGCCCCGAGAACTCTCAACGCACCACTGCCCGAGGGTGGCTTGCAGGAAACGTTGAGCGATGCCATCCAGGTCACAGCCACGTCCGAGCCAGGGGAGAGCGGTGGGCTAGCGATCGACGCTCAAGGCAAGGCGGTCGGAGTCATCGAAGGCAGCAACGCGGAAGGCACGGTTCTCACGCCCGTCTCTGATCTGCCACTTCCTCCCTCCGCCGACCCGATCGGCACGACAAGGCTAACGATGGGGGTCTGGAATGTCGTTGAGCCGACGACGGTGGGATTTAGCGCAGACGCCGGAAACGTCGTGACCGATATCGTTTGGTCGTCGTGGACGGCTGACTCAGCCGTAGGCACGGGGACGTCCTTCATTCAAAGCTGCATACCGAACTGCGCTAGTGGCTCTGACACCACCGCATCCACGACGCTACAGCTATCCAATCCAGTGGACGGGCACTTCACCCAACTAATCGAGACGCGGAATGGAACAAGCACCACATGGACGTATCCGACCAATTGGCCGTGGTGACAAGCCTTTGTGACCTGGACGCTCTGGACTTTGTCAGGATGGCGGAACCATTCGGCATCAGTACCCGAAGAGCAGGATGCCCTCGAATGGAAGGCGCAGGCGCTGGCTCGCGTAGATCGCGTCGAGTTGGTCCTTAGCGTCGGCGTAGCTATGGACCACGATGTCTTTCCCGCCGCTCTTGTGCCGGTATGCGTTCATCACGCCCAGCGCGAGGTATCTGGCGTCCACGATCAGCGATGTCCGAATGAGATCGCGGTAGACGGCGTTCCCACGGGCACCGCGCCCAGCCTCCACCTCGACGATCAAGCCGAGCTCGTCATGTACCGCGTCCACGTCGTATCGCACTCTCGGTCGGCCTTGGTCGCCGAATAAGACCGGCAGGGTGATGCGCTCGCCCTTCGTCTTGCCTGTTTCAACCCGATAGCCGAGCGCTTCGAGCCCTGGTCGGAGGACGGCTAATACCTTGTCGCTCGTGAGGCCGGAGACCGAGCCCGAAGTGATCGATGACGCCGACGCGGCAACGACCGCGATAAAGGGCTCGACCCAATCAGGCGGGCGCTCGCGGTCTGGGTAGTAGAACCAGTCCGGGTACGTCATCAAGACAGAATTGTGCCTTCGTACGAGGCTGCTCGATCAGCGGCTAGAAATCGTTTCTAAGAGATGAGAGGAGCGTCTTCGATCGTGTTGAGCCATCCCGGGGATACGTAGCGACCGACCGGTGCGCCTGTCATCGTAAAGCCGATGGCTGTGATTGGAAACGCCGGTGCTGTCGAAGGGCAACTCTTCGACGGACGAGCAGGCATTCAGCACGCTGGCCTTCATAGGCATATCCAGCGCGGGATCTCCGGGACGGCTGATGAGCCCGCCGAGGCAATCGTGCTGAGCGGGGGCTACGAGGACGACCTCGACCTTGGAGACGAGATCATCTACACCGGTGAGGGCGGTCGCGATCCCGCGACCAGGACGCAAGTCGCGGATCAGACGATGACGGGAGGCAACGCCGCCCTGGTCAACAGCCACCTCGAAGGGTCGCCCGTGCGTGTCTTTCGGAAGACCGGACAGGGAAACGACTACCGCTATGACGGTCTGTTCTATGTCGAGCGGTATTGGCCGGATCGGCCGCCCAGCCACGGCCACCTTGTGTATCGGTACCGACTGGTCAAGGCCACGGCAGACGGCGAGTCCATTGCCCCGCCCCCGCCGTTGCCCCCCGGAGCACCCGCTCGGGTGCCCACGATGATCCAACGGATCATCCGCAGCACGTTAGTCGCGCAAGCGGTCAAGGAGGCCCATGGACATCGCTGCCAAGTCTGCGGGGTCCGGCTGGAACTGCCCCTTGGCAAGCAGTACGCCCAGGCTGCGCATATTCAGCCCCTCGGGCTTCCTCATAATGGGCCGGATGTGGCTAGCAACGTGCTCTGCTTATGCCCGAACGACCACATCCGCTTCGATGAAGGAGCCATCTACGTCGATGCGGAGGGTAAGGTGATCGACGCAATAACGGGAGCGTCGTTGGGACCACTCCGGCTAGTCGCTGGGCACGCTCCGGATCCAGCTTATCTCGCTCATCACCGGAACCGCTGGACTCTGATCTAGCGTCGTCTAGGCTCCCAATTGCCGCGAGATTGCACAGTGAACGGCACATCTCCAGGTTCTGAGCAGTGATCTCATGCTTCCGTCAACGACGAGTGGCATACAGCAATCGACCAGTTGGTGTACCTCTTCCTCCGCAGCGACTCGGTGCACTGGTGGGTTTACCCTACGGAGAAGCGTGAACGGCAGGCTCTCGCCTCTCCTCCGGCGATAATCGCAAGCGCGAAGACCAGGAATCGGTCCACGGGCACCGGAGGTTCTGGTGCAGAGTACCCGGATGACCCATATCCGTGTGGGCCATCCGGGCGAGGTCAAGGGGGCGCAGTTCCCTGACGGCTTTAGAAACCGTGATGTCTGTCTGGCTTACATGAAGCCATCTGGATGCGTGAGTTCGGCCACGCGCCTGACCTGCGGGGCCAGATCGCCTTCAACGTCGAGCCGCACTCCTTTGGTACGGGCGTCATTGACCACCTGGATTAGGACGGTCAGCCCAGCGCAGTCAACGAATCCAAGCTTCGACAGGTCAAGCCGCACATCGCGCCTATCCGCCCGCGACTGATTCAGCCGCTCCCTTAGCACGGGAGCGGTCGCGGGGTCAAGCTCGCCCTTCAGCGTGAGCCGGGTTCCGCCGTCCTCTTCGGATTCCAAAATAGCGAACTGCGGGTAATCAGCGGGAGCGACCATGCGCCCCGACCTGCACGGGCAGCTTATGTGCAGCTTCATTCAACGAGCGCCGTCGCATTGGCATCGAATCACCCGGTTCGCGATACTCAACGGCGGCCTGTCGGCCGCCTGGCGGCAATCGCGGCTCGACCGCCACCTCCGTTAGGTGATGGGTTAGCCAGCGAACGGCATTGAACAGCGGAGTCACTTCTTCCTCCGGGGGATCGTGGGCAGTACCTAGAGCCGGTGGGGCTCGATCGAAATGCGTGCAGGCGAGTGCCGGGTTAGCAGCGATGCGACGGCGTAGCGTTGGCGGTCGGTCAGCGACCCGACCAACTTGCCCTCGGGCAATGGCACCCGGTTGAGGAACGCCCGCGTGCGGACCTCACCCCAACCGTGTTGACTCGCCAATAACTCGGCGATTGGCATGCTGGCAAGCTCTGACGGGCAGGCCAGAATGACCTCGGCCGCAGAAAGCTGCCCGTCCGCGATTCGGCTCTTGAGGTCGGAGCGTGCGCGCCGTACCCGGTTTGCCAACTGAAGCGCTCGCATGGGTTGCGAACACGCAGCCGGTGTTCTCGTCTTGCTCATCAACTCTGCCCGGTTCGGCAACCCAATCCTCGCTCGGTCGGGCGCCACGCGGGTCCTTCCTCACCTACGACCCACCAAGTGCAAGGTTTCAGGCGCAGGCGGCGAGCGCGCCGGAACTCCTCGGAATTTCCGGCTTTCGTCGTATCGAGCGTTGTAAGTCAGCCGTTGTCCACCGCGCAAAGATGGGTAGAAAACACGTACCGCAAATAGCGCAGGAATTCCCTACATGTCGGCGAAGTGCCGCCACCGCAAGGGCTCTTGTGTCGGACTTGATCCATTGTCAGAAGGTCGTCGAGCAGATGCTCACCGACGGTGGGCCTCTGGCTGAGATCGAGGACTACATCGAGGACTGCGGCCTAGATCAGATGGAGAAGGCAGGGCTGTGGATGCTGGCCTGGGCGCACCAGGATCCAGCCGAACAACTGCGCCTAGCGAAAGAAACACTGGCGCTCGCAAGTAGCCTTGTGCACCACGACGACCGGCCCGCAGTAGGGACCGGCTAATGCCACACCACAGAGACCGTTAGCAGGATAGCCTGAGCACTTCTGGCCGCTGCTGGTTCGAGAGGAGCACTCCGAGGCGGTCCGCCGTAGCCCTCGCGCAGCAAGACAGCACCAGTGCTGGCGGCTGTTGTACAGCAAAAGCTCTCTGCTGTATGATACAGATCTGTGACTACGCTCCTCGCTGAATCTGCTCCTCAGGTTCAAGCGATCAGCGAATCTAGGCGCGTACTGGCATATGTCCGCGTGAGCACCGAAGAACAGAGAGGGAGCGGGGCTGGCCTCGCTGCGCAACGAGCAGCCATCCTCGCCGAGTGCGAGCGACGAGGGTGGCATCTCGTGGACGTGATCGAGGACGCTGGCTACTCCGCCAAGGACCTCAAGCGCCCGGGCGTCCGCATCGCCCTTGAAATCCTCCAAGCGGGTGGAGCCGATGCTCTGGTCGTCGCCAAGCTCGATCGCCTCAGCCGGTCGATGTTGGACTTCGCCGGAATCATGGCCGCCGCCCAAAAGCAGGGATGGGGTCTAATCGCGCTTGACTGCGCGGTGGACACGACGACTCCTGCCGGGGAGGCGATGGCCAATGTGCTGGCGACTTTCGCCCAGTTCGAGCGTCGCCTGATCTCCCAGCGCACCAAGGACGCCCTCGCGGTCAAGCGGGCTCAGGGAGTCAGGCTCGGACGACCGCGACAGCTTCCCCAGCGAGTCGTGAATCGGATTGTCCGGGAGCGCGAGCAGGGACACACTCTCGCTGCGATCGCGGAGGGTCTGAATCGCGACGAGGTACCAACGGCCCAGGGCGGTCAGCGCTGGTATCCATCGACGGTTAGGGCAGTCCTACGTTCCGCAGACGGCTGAACCCGGCTTCCTTTGCGCGCCCATGGTGGCGTCTGGCGCTCATGAGCGGTACCTTCACGCCGATGCGGATCCTTGGCTAGAGGAGGCTTGGATGGTTCGAGGGACACTGATCGCGCTGGTCATCGGCGGCCTGCTTGGGCTACCGACACTCGCACTCGCGTCTAGGGCACCCACGCACGCCGAAGCTCGGAGCATGGCGAAGGTGATGGGTGTTCCGGCCAAATGCCTGCTCCAGCGCGTCTCGACGGTCAACTCTCGCTACGCGGCCGAGGAGTTCAACCTCAAGCTTCCGCTGAGCAGCCCCTGTGCTCGCTACGGATCCAACGGAATCAGCATCCTGCGTCGGGAAGGGACCGGCTGGAAGTCGGTCTACGCTTTTTCAAGCTCTTCGTGTGCCAGGATTCCCGTGCCTGTGGCGGTCAAGAAAGATCTCGGCATGCCCGGCTGCGGTACGCGGCGAGGTGGCACGAAACCGAGCTTCTGGGGCTAGCGATTCGCTCCCCCCTGGGCCTCTGAGCCGCCCTCAGGCCGCTTACCTACCTAGAGCGCGCTGTGGAACAGGCTGAGGAAGAGGCCTAATAGCGCTAGGAACAGGCCAGGGTTAAAGGTGATCGGCACAGAAGGAGCCTACGCGCGATCCTCAGCCCGTTCCGGCCCCTGCAACCGGTCAGCCCAGGGGCGAGGGTCACGTCCGGCCTACAGCGAGCGGTCGGGGATCCGTTGAGCCCAGACCAACTCCAAGGCATCGCTTCGGGCAAGCTCCTCGCCGGTCGCTTCCGGACAGCCTGGCCGGTGAGAGCGAAGCCCGCGAGCTCAGGACCTACCGATGGAAGGCTGTGGCGACCGAGCCGAGATTGACGAGATTGGTAAGCCCGAAGAAACCTATGAAAAACCCTTGCCTGCCGAGCGAACTGACCTACTCGTATTGCTCGATAGCCCATTCGCGGGCCAGGTCACTAACAACTCGCAGCGCGTTAGCCGCCTCGGCCGCACGGTTGCCGTTCCACCTAAGCTGCGGGTAACTATTCAGGTGCCGCTCCAGCGGCGGTATGCGGCGAGCAGTCTTGAGGTGGCGGGGTCGCCGTCGATGGTGACGTCGAGTAGCGCGATCTCGTAGCGCTTGCCGTTGCGCTGGCAGGTGGCGATCAGTTCGCGTCGGTCGTCGTCGGCAGCGACTGATAGCGCCTCGATGGTCTCGCCGACGACCGTCGCGGGGCACGGGAAGTTAGCGTCCTCGTCGAATGCGTTCTCAAACCCAGTGAGCTGCTCGTATTCGTCGTGACAGTCGACGGTGATCTCGTCGATCAGGTTGTCGAGGTCGGGGTCGGCTTGGCGGGTGCGGCTCATGGTCTGCTCCTCACGCGGCTGGGTTGAGTCGGTCGAGGACGAGGGGTGGGCAGCGGATCTCGCCGCTCTTGAAGCGGCCGATCGGTCGGTGCACGCACACGAGCGCGGTGTGACTGTCGAGTTCGGTGACGATCCCGTGGACGCCGTGCAGGTATTGGGGGCTGGCGTGGTGATTGATCCGCACGCGGTCGCCGACGCAGAGCATGGCGAGCGCCTTCTGCGAGTTGACCGTATGCAGCAGCTCGTGGCGGGCGTGGACGGCCTCGGCGATCGCGACCAGATGCGGGTCGAGCTCGCCGGCGGCGATCTGGTCCAACAACAGCCGCTCAGGCTCGGGACCACGCGGCGGCGCGACCACCACGGATGGCGCGGGCCGAGTCGTGGGCGGCCGCTGCGGCGGGCGTCGGCGAGAGCGTTTACTCACCCCTGGAAGAATCGCGCCTGGGGCGGACCGAACCACTCAGCCCGGCGGCGCGGCGGGCAGCCACGGCTGCCCGGCAGCCAGTGCCGCGAGCACGTCAATCGGACGCTGCCCTTGCTTGCGGGCGGTGGAGAGGTAGGAGCGGATCGCCAGGAACCGCTCGGCCCCCTGGCTGGTGCGCCAGCAGCCCGGAGATCTTCTGCTGCAGCTTGATCATCCGCAGATCCCGCTTGGAGAGGTTGTTGTCGAACGGCACCCGGAAGTCGTGCGCGAACCGCAGCACCTCCTGCTCGCGTTCATCGAGACGCAGCAGCAGGTTCTGCGCTTTGGTGCGCTTCGGGCGCCGGCCTTGATCCCGGCCCGCGAGGCCGGGGTTCTCCTCGTAGCCGAGCTTGATCAGCTCACGGTAGCTGGCGTGAAGCTCAGCGAGCGTCTTCGCCGACAGGTGCCTGTGCCCGGCCGCCTTGGCATGGTCGACGGCGTCCTTGGTGTCCAACAAGCAGGCAGCTCATCCCCAGCGCCCACGTCTGGCCTTGCTCCTCGGCGCCGGTGAGCTCGCGCAGATGGTGAGCACCGCACAGCGCGTGCAGCGCGTCCTCGAAGTTCCGGTATGGAGCCCAACCGTCATGGACCGCGACGCCGCTGAACGCGGGCAGCACGCCGGCGTCGTTCATCGCCTCAACACCGCGCTTGCGGTGCGCGCTCAACAGTGTCAGCGTCTCGGTCGAGGCCGAATGGATCCACGACAGCCGGCCGTCGATCCGCCCGCCGGTCTCATCGAAGTGCGCAACCTCAGCGCTCGCGAGCTGCGAGCGGATCTCCTCCAGGAACCCCTCCAGACCCGCCGCGCCCTGCGCCACGAACGCCTGCAATGTGCCGACCGAGATCGGCGCGTGCGCCCAGTCGGACAGGATCTCCGCCGCCCGCTCGTACGGAAGAAGCTGATAGGACACCAGGTAGACCCCCAGCGCCCGGATCCGTGGGCCGTAGCAGACCGGCGCCGTGACCCCTTCGGGGAAGCTGGAGCTCGCCAGATTCCCGCACTCACAGCGGCGCTTCTGGATCCAGTGCGCGACGCACTCAAGCCCCGGCAGCTCTGGCAGATCGAACACCTGGCGCGACTGCGACTCCACAATCGGCGCCTCAGTCACATCCCGCCCGCAGCAATCGCACACCTCGACCCGATGCAGCACCGCCCGATCGGGATCCTCGCGACGCTCGAGATGACGACCCTCATGCCCCGGCTGACCGCCCGGCTTGCGACCCGACCGACGACGCAAACTCCGGTTCCGATCCACAGTCGGCTTCGCGTACCCATCCGACGACGGCGGCCGCGACGAGTTCCGCGAGTTCTGATCAAGCCGCGCTCGCAACTCCGCGACGACCACCTCCAGCTCCGCGATCCGGGCGGCCTGCGCAGCCACCAGCTCCTGGAGCTCGGCATACGACGGGGGAGATGAAACCTCGGTTGCAAGCAGCATGCGCGCAAGATTCCTTGCGCAACGCCGCAATCCTGCTCAATCAGGCCGCCCGCCGACCTGAATAGTTACAGCTGCGGAACGCCGAGATATCGCGTGAGTAGATTGAGCCGGACACCAGTGAGATAAACCACCGCGAGCGTTGACGACGGAAGGTCAGAAGGTCTGCGTGGACGTCGTGGTACGACCTCGTCTCCGAGATCAGGGCGCTCGGCAACTCGATCGTTGAGGCCGTCGAGGGAGTCGGCAGCAGAACTGAGCGGCGCTGCGGCGGCCCGCGCATACTCGGTTGCTTCGGAACGCCGTTCGGCAGCCGCCTCGGCGTCTTGCGCCTCTTTCGCACCTAGGTATTTCTCGTATGCACGGAGCGCAGCTTCGAGAGCGATGTTGCTTGCCTCGACAGCGGTGCCGAATCTCGTCGCCTGTGCTCCCAGATCGTCTTCGGCAGGCACGAGATACCGCTCAAACTCGGGGCGACGCGGCCGAGTTGCCGACGGGTAATCGTCTCGCGGTGGATCTGCCGCCCATTTTCTCATGGTTCGACCCAAGATCTCAACAACGACCCTCCTGCCATCAAGCGACCCGCGGTGTCAGGCACCTGTGGTACTAGGACCGTACCCACCCAGCCCGTCATGCGAGCGACGGTGCGTGCCGCACGCTCGCCTTGTGTCCAGACTTGGTGCGATCGGCTTCCAGGAATGCTCATGGCGGCTTACTTGTGGGGTTTCGCTCCCGAAGAGTGGGATGTCCGCCAATTGCCACGTCGTCCGTGGCGAAGCAGTCGAGGTCGATGCGCTTGATCTCGTATCTGCGAGCACTCGTGACGCCAACCCCGTAGTCGATCATGAGGCGGGCTAGTTTCTTGCCATGAACCAAGATGATCCTCGGGGTCGCGCTGTCCGCATACGCGACTGCATCACTCGTGAACGATGAAGTGGTGTTGAAGACGCCCTTATTGGCGCGCTTCCCATGCAGAGCGCCGAAGAACTTCTGGATCTCGGGCCGCCCGACTGGGTTCTGCCAGCGCTTCGCTTGGACGTAGATCAGGTCGAGTCCAAGCTCGTCCTCACGGATCACGCCGTCAACGCCTTCGTCGCCGCTCTGGCCAAGCCGCTCCAGTGCTGACTCGTGAGGTCGTGGTGACAGGAATATGTCACACATAACGTCGCGTTTAGGAGACGTACCCATGTTCACGAGCAAACTCCAGGAGCGGCTCCAACGCCTCGATCGGGATCTCAGCCCGCGTACGACCCGTGAAGCGGCCTAGTTTGTCTTGCCACATGAAAGCGAACGAGTAGCGATCGTCGTCGTGCTCGTCGTCCCAGGTTGCTCGGCCCAGCTGGATCTTGTACCTCTCCTCGCCATCGCCATTGAAGATGAACTCTTCGTATTCGGGGATCATGGTTCCTCCTTGATTGTGGTTGACCACCAACGTGGTACCCGGTTGTGTGATACCCGGTTGGGCTTGCGTTTCGGCGTCGGCGCGGAAGCTTCGTGCCACGGCTTAACCCGGGGGCAGTCTTCTTGCAGGATGGCCCTCGATGACCCCGCCGTCATCGCCTTTCTCTCCCTGGAATGGTCGGAGGACTCTCGGATACCTTTGGCGTGGGACCATGGGAATCACCCTGCCGGTTGATCCGCCGGTCCGCTGTAGACGCTGAGCCCATGGCCTGGAACGAGCGCTCAGATCCGGCCTACGGCAGACGCAGATCCGGGGCGGAGCGTCTGCAAGGGCGATGCCCACTCAGACGCCCCTCCGGACTAGTCCGACTCCTGTCCTATCCGTTTCTCTTCCGGCGCAGGGCTCGCCTAAGGGCGTACCCGAGGGTGAAGCCCAACGCCGTCGCGCCGAGGACCACGCTTACCGCTGTGCCGAGGATCTCGAAGGCCATGGCCCTACTCCCCAACCAGCCAGCCGATGATGAATCCGGCGGTGAACGGGACAGCGACGAGTACGACCACCGCGACGGCGGCGACTACGAGACTCATCACTTGTGGCTCCTAGAAGCGGTTTCCTGGCCGCTGACGTAGCGCCCGCCGGGGGTTGCGGGCAGGCCATCTACCCCCAGAGAATGGAGGTTTGCATGGCGCTTTGCACGAAAACTTGTGCAATTCTATGTTGGGGGGTTCAGAGTGACAATGCCTAGGTCGAAATCGCAACATCTACGTTCCTTTAACTGCGCATGCGCTATCTCAAGAGGAGCGCATGCGCAGCGTGAGGCTCCAATACGTTGGAGCTTTGGCAGCGACGGTTCGGGTTTCCGAAACGCGCAGCGGTGCCGGGGTAAAGCATCGGCTTTCTAAATGGGTAGTCGCCGCCCCGGCGGGAGCCGGAGCGAGGATCACTCGCAGAGGCTTGGCGGGTGTGGGGGCTTCGTGCAGCCTCATAGGTAACACGCGGCGCTAAGGCCCCACACAGCTCGAACCTCTATGGATGGGCCCCAGGGCTAGATGACGTGGTGGTGTGGAGGACGACATACCCAATCAGCGATACCAGGGTGGTGCCAAGTCCCCATATCGTGAGCCAGTACGCGAACGGAGTGCTGTGGTGGGTAGCAAGAACAAAGAGGGCGGCAGTTCCAGCGCCCACGGCTGGAACCGCGAAGCTGAGGACAGCCCATACGCCCGTGCTCAAGCGGAGGACCGCGACCTCTACGAAACCAGCGACTAGAAGAACAGGCGTGATCGCGGCAACTGCGGAGTAGTAGTCGAGATGGATCGCGTCCGCCGTCTTGGCGGGGAGTGGAAAGATCAGGCCCGCCGCCGCTCCCAGAAACTGAAGCGCGAGCGTGGTCTGAGCGAGCCTGACGGTCCTCCGCCTCTCGGTTGCGTTGACGGCCTCGAAGTCCTTCTGTATGCGTGCTCGATCCCGCTCCAGCCGCGCGACCTCAGCGTCCTGCGCCTCAGCCTCAACCAGGACATCCCGGACCGGCTGGATGGGTGTCTCCTCCCTCAGGGCAGCCTCCAGTTGATCCAGCATTTCCCGGTCTCCGGCCTTCGCGCCCGCCAGGAGTTGTTGGTTGCGCGCGTGTCGCTCGTCCATTTGTCTCTGCGCCTCGGGCATGCCGTAATCCTTCAAGCGACGAGCGCGACGCTCCAGATCGTCAAGCCGCGCGGCGAGGTCGTTGTTTTGAGCGCGAAGAGCCGTGCGACGCCTATCGAGGTCCCGTTGGAGGAGCCAGTCCAGCACGGCGCTTAGCACACGCACAGTCTTATACCGATCTTCGATGCACCTCGCGTCACGCGCACGACGCGGGGCTTGCGCCGAACGGGAGCTACACGCACGCTCGACTAGCACGCCTTCCGCCTGCGCCAGAAGCTCAACCGGGCGGGGGATCGGTTCGTGGTCAACGTGTGGGGTGTCAGCAGTCCAAAGGGACAAAGCGAAGCGGAACGGGGTGACAGCAGTGGAAAGGCATGAACCGTGCTTTGCGAGAAGGGCGCGCATCTCTGGGGACGATCCGCTGAAGAATTGGCTCCGGACGCTGCGGGATCGAAGTCCGTCCCGCGCCCGTCTAGCCGTCGTTCCGATCATGACCCTGTGGCAACCAAAAAGCCCAACGTCCGTCTGCCCGGGCGTATCGTTGCTCGCGAACCATGGGGCGCGCCTTGTCAGCCGCAGCCTGTTTGCTTGCTATCGCGGGCTGTGGCGGGCAGACGCGGACGGTCACGGTCACGACGCCGCGAACGAGTTCGACTACCACCACGTCGTCGACGACGACTGCCGCGCCTGCCAGCTCGTCACTACCTCGGTGGGTTCAGGCAGCGACCAAGTATGGATGCCCGAAGGGCGAGGCACTCGGGAAGACGGCATCTGGTGCGCCCGACGGATGCGTCGGGTCGATCTCCGGGGAGTGCGCCGCCTCGGAGCCGACCTGCGACCCGGCGAACGTGCCGAGCGCCGCCCCACCGCCGACGACGAGCACAGTCCAACCGGCACCGGCGTGCGCTACTCCGAGCCTCGAGGCGGTCAACGACCCGGCTACTTGCTGCCCCCACGCCAGCATGACCGTCGAGAACGGCCTTTGCTACTACGCGATCTGCTCCTCGTTTCCGATCTACGCGAACGACTCGAACCTTCAGGGGTCGGGGGTGTTCTGGGTAGCGGTCACGAGGACCGGCCTCTGCTTCGCCGAGGCCTCGTATTTCCACTCGGGAAACAACACCCAGCGAGATCTGATTTTCAACGATCCGCTGACCAAGGACAACGCGCCACCCAGTGGGCTTTACTTGGTCGAATGGGCCCAGACGGGTCCGTCGGGTCCATCGGGAAACGCCGGGACTCAGTGGTTCTTCTACATCATGAGCCCGACGTAAAGCGGGGATCCACCAGAGCGGCGAGAACGACGCAAAGACACCAACTAAGCGGTGGCCTCCCTCATCGACCTCTGGACCGCCGCCGCCACCACCGCCGACAGACCATCGGCCGCATCATGCGCCGGGACAACACCGAAAATGGGAAAGATCGTCATGTTTGCGCAAATTGCGGCAAGTTGTCACAGCATTCCCTACCCGATTGGTGCGATGCGGGTAAATCGGCGGAAGTGAGGGCCCCCTCTGTGGGGGCATGATCTGGGGGGCGAATCATTTGGGGGCCCTCACCCCATGACCTCGCGGTGACCTCCGACCCGCTGATAGCGCGCGCAATCAGCGTCCGGCGTCGCGGCGCTCCCCTTACTCCCCGTCAACGTTTGAGGCGTCAGCTGATGGCTGGCGGCTAGGCGGGCCGGAGTCGCTTTCTTCGACGTGCAAGGGCTTCCTGAGCGTCGTTCCAAATCCGCGGATCGATGATCCGCCATTCGCCCGCCCACTTGTACTCGGACGCTTGAGGATCCGGGCCAGCATCGTCGGCTGCCATCCAAGCTCGGCTGCTGTCGCTCTGACAGTTGCCCCGCCTCGCACGAGATCGAACGCCCGCCGTACCTCGCGGCTGCCTCAGGATCAACCTCGACCCCTCCTGAGCGACTGCGCCGGTACCCGTACGGAGCTTCCCGCCTTGAGCCCGTGAACGCGGATCTCGCTGGGCTTTCGCCTGTCTTCCGGCCGCCATTCGAGCGACGATGACCCTGCGGTCGTATGCCGCCACCGCATGCCCGATCCCGTCGAGCAGCATCGCGGCCGGATCACTCGCTCCGTTGACGTTGGATCCATCGGCGTACAGGACCTTGATACCAGCGTGAGCGAACGTCCTGAGGGCATCGTGGGCCGCGTACTCGTCGCGGGCCAGGCGAGTCCGCTCCTCCACGAGCAGGACGCCCGCACCATGCTCCAGGCAGAGGGCCAGGGCCTCAGAGAGACCGGGGCGCTCAGCCATGGGCAGCGTTCCGGACCGATCCTCGAACACGTCACCGACGATCGCCAGGTCATTTGCACTGGCGTAGCGGTCGCACGCCTTCCTTTGACGGTCGGGTCCCGAGGCTCGTTCTTGCTCTGAGGACGAGACCCGGCGATAGACAATGCAGCGGATCGGATCGAGGGGTGGGAGCGGGTTCATGGTATTTGGCCGATTAGCCCGTAGATAGGGATGATTGTACGAGTTTTGTGCTCCCAGCGCAAACGTTCAGTGTACAACCACACCCCCGGGGCACGACCTACGTTCCCTCAACCCGGATGCGCACGCCTAGACCCACTGGGCGAGGCCGAGGATCTAAAGGGACCCGATGGGAACCCGCAGAAAAGAGATCCCTACCCGGATCGTTACGCCCCGGTGTCCGGCCTCCGCTCGGTCATTAGCGTGACCGGCGCTCGTGGCGGTACTTCTCGGCGAGGTAGCGGTCGGCGTGGGCTTTGTCGCGCTCCTGCTTGACTCCCCCGATCACCACTAGCTCCGCTAGGCCGTTGAAGGGTTCACGGACGAGTCATCTTTTCAGGCCGCGATGGCGGCCTCCTTGATTCGATCGTCGATGGCGCTTTCGAACGCTCGATAGGCTTGGGCGAGTGGGGCGCGCCGGGCGATGTCGGCGGGGAGCGCGGGGTCGAGGTCGGCGAGGGAGGGGTTGACGATCCGGGTGTTGTCAACCAGCGCTTCCTCGACCATCAACTCCAGGCGTGCCAATGCGCGCCAGACGCCACGACGCTCCAGCGCGTGGTGCTGCCATCGATCGAAGATGGCCTACCCGCCCCCGGCCTAGCGCTTCGGCGAGCCGCGCACGATGGCGCTCCTCGCCTGCCTGTGCTGTTTTCAGCACCTGTTCGCGGGCCTGACGAACCGCTCCCTGCGCGAGCTGATCGCCCGGCTGATCCCCGGCTACACCGCCCGGCAGATGACCTACGACCTGCGCCGCCTGCGGCGCAAACACTTACGCTCCCGGACCAGCTCACCCTCGGGCGCCCCGACCAGGTGGCAGTCGTGTTCGGCCGCCGAGTCTCTCGCCAAACCCCCGGACGGTTTCACACGAAGATCTTCAACAAAGGGGTCGAGCCCGCGATCCAGGTGCACTACCGCGCCTCGAAGGTCAAGCAGTACTTCAAAGAAGGCCGCGCGCTCAGAACCGAGACCACCGTCAACGACACCCGCGACTTCGGGATCGGCCGACGACTCACCCAGGCCAACTGGGACGCGCTCATCAACATCGGCCACCAGAACGCTCAAACCACGCGCGGCGGCGGCGGGGCGGTCGAACATGCGGGTGTCGGAGATCTCGGCCTGGCGGAAGGCGAGCTCGCGGTGGTAGCCGCGTGCCCGGTCCTCGGCGCTCAGCGGCGAGGGCAACGCCGTCTGCCAGCGATCGAAGAACAGCTGCACGTCTTGCGCCTGAAGGCTTGCGCAGATCTCGGCCAGCACGGCCGGATTCTCACAGCTCGCAAAGCCGTTATCCAACGGTGTAAACGCGATCCCCCGCCGCGCCGCCTGCCGCTTGGCCCACTCGTTTCCATTGAGGTACAGCCACACCGAGTAGGGCGCGTACGCGGTCGTCTTCAGAAAGGCGGGCCCCCAGTCGGGATCTCGGATATACCAGTAATAGTTGTTGGGAAGATCGACTGGCGGCGGTACTCGAAATGCGGGTGGCCGTCCGGGCCGCCGTCGCGCCACCCCCGCCACGCCGAGGTGCGCTCCTGCGCGACCCCGACCATCACTACCCCGAAGCGACCCTCGCGCTCGGCCGCCTTGAAGTACTCGCGGGCGATGTCCTCCTTGACATCGCCCTTCACGAAGCGCACCACCGGGATCTCGTGCTCGGCAATGAACCGCTCGACCGCCTTGACGTACTCGCGGCCGATTCGCCCCAGCACCACCGGCGAGGGGATCGGAAACCCACGATCCAACAGAAACCGGATCACCTGAAACTGCGTCTGCAACCGCGGCACGTACCCCGAAAGAACAGCCGGTCCACCGACCGGACCTGGAGCGTGACGTGATCGGCGAGTAGGCTTGAGATCGTGGCCACGGGCGGTCTCCTAACGATCGCAAGGTCGTTTGCCCCACAGAGGGCCTTTAGAACTAGAACCGGAGGCTAACTGTGGCCACCACCCCGCGACCGCCCCAGCGCTCCGAAGGAGCGCACCCTCCGCGAGCGAGGCTCATAACTGAACCGCGACCACCTACCGACCCTCCACTCGGCGGTATGAGGATCGCTCGCTAACACTAGTACGACGCAGATGGCAATGAGGATGATCATCGGATGCCTGTTTGGTTGATTTCGGGACTGCGGCTAGTTGCTGGTGACGGGGACGCCGCCTGACCCGGACTGCGGTGGCGCTAAGACGCCATACACGATGTTTGCCCCGCCGTTCGCTCTGACCGCGGCCTCGTCGCCTAGGACGCACACCACTCCGGTGTCGCCCGTGATACTGGAGTCACCGAGGATCCCGGGCGCGGACGCGGAGCCGGTCGTCCCTGTGCCGTCGACATCCTCTTCGAACCCGAGGCCGAGGCTCGGGATCCACGGATAGACGAGCGCGATCCACTTGCCCGAGACCCCCAATACGTGCACCGTCACCTTGCCGTTGCCCGATGTCTTGTCGTACGTGCAGGCGGTGATGGACGGGACGTTGCCCGAGCCAGATGGTGCCTTGGCCGCCTGCGCGTCCGCCTGCTGCTGTTCCTGCTTGGCGGTGGGCGCCACGACCTTCGTTGTGACTGAGACGAGACCGTCGTCGTGGTGACAGAGCTGCCGCAGCCTGCAACGGCGGCCGATGCGGCAACTAACGCCGCTAGTACCGCTGCACTCTTGTTCATTCGAATCCCTTCGCAGTTTGTTTGAGTCGATGGGTCCCAGCCGAAGCTGGGACCCATGGCTATCGGTCAGCAGTTGGCGACCGCCGGGTCAACAAATGGCGTGCCGATCAAGCTGCCCGAGGTCGCCCCGTCGTTGTAGAAGGCGTCCGCGGACACGGTACTGATTTGACCAGGGCGCCTGCGCAATCCGGTACCACCAGGTGTTCCCGTCCGCCACCTTGAAGCCGGTCAGCTTGCACGCGATCTGCACCGTCTGGTTGGAGGCGATCGACGGCCCTTCAGTCCCACCCGCGTTGGTGTAGTTGGTCCAGGTGTGCGACACGCCGCCGACCGTCTCCGCCCACGTCTGCGGGGGCGGAGGCGGCGGACTGCTGGTGGTCGTGGTCGTCGTGGTGGTACCCGTAGCTGGCGTAGTCACCGTCTGGGTCACCGTCTGCGTCGGAGCCGGTTGCGGCGCAGCCGGAGGGGTCTGCGACTGGATGAGCGTCACGGTCGGATCCTTGAAATGGATGAAGCCGCTGAACGCGGAGGCAGCCACCGTCCGCTGGTCATAGGTGCCGTTGAAATGCTCGTTGTACTCCTCGACCGTGATCGTGCCGCCGTTGACCGCGACCACGTACGCCACATGCCCGTACTCGCCCTCGTTCGACCAGGCGACCGACCCGATCGCCGGGCTGGCGTTGACCAGGTAGCCGCGCTTCTGTGCGTCCGGCCCCCACTCGTTGGCGTTGTCGTAGAACGGCATGTTGAAGCCGTTGCGCGAGTACAGCGCCCAGGCCACGAACGACGTGCACTCGCGGTTGTACTCCCTCCACTGGTCAAGCACCGAGTCCTGCGGGCGATCGCGCCACTTGGCTGGGTATCGTCCCCGGCGGCGATTGCCCCGCCCTTGCCGCCGCGGATGATGATCTTGACTACCTTCACCTTCGCCTTGCTGAGCGGCCCCCGCAGCGCCTGACTGTGCACCGCCCGGTGCCCGTGCCGGGCCGCGGTGGCGCTCACCCGGGGCTGCGCCCCGGAGCTTGACACCAGCAGAACGCTCGCCGCCAGCGTGACAACCAGCCCCGCCCCAGCCAGCCGTCGAAGCCGCCCACGACGGCGTACGGAACGTCGGATCCGCAATGTGTTCCCCTTTCGCTTCTTGCCCTGCATGGAAATAGTCCCTTCTGTGCAATGGGCCAGGGTGCTTGAACACCCTGGCCCTCCTTTTGGCGTCCGCGACCTACTTGATTCCGACGATGCCGACGCGCGAGTCATATGGGGATGGCTGCCGGTGGCCCAGGCGGGACCCCGTTGAGCGACCCCACATAGACGATGCGCCAGTTCGGGAAGTGGGCTAACGCCTCAGCCCCCCGCTTCGAGACCCAATAGATCTTCCCTGGAGTGCAGTTGTGGGTCGCCAGCCTATGTTCCACCGTCGCCAGGGTTTGGGCGTAGACCTGAGGAACCACGCATATCGGATTGGAAACCGGCGCGGGAGCTGGCGGCGCTGGCGGAGGAGGAGGCCACTGCACGCCCGGATTTGCTGACACGCTCAGAGAGTACGGCGTCGCGTAGCTCTGGCCCGTATTCTCGTTGCTCGTCAGACCTCCACTTACGACGAGGTAGTACTGACCGGTATCTTCGATCGTGTGCGACATCGTCGCTGGCACCGTGATACCTGGGTACGCAGGCTGTGACTCGGAGGACCCATCCACGTTCTCACCATTCGCATCGTCCAATGAGACGTAAACGTTGCCACAGTCGATAGGGTAGAAGCTGGGGGTTGCACACTGCGGGTTTTCGGTATCTGTGATAGTCGCCGAGATCTGCGTGCCCGCCTGAGCCCAGAACACGTAGAAGTCGGACTCGTTGTCCGTGATCAGGCTCCCGTTGATCGAGTACGGCGACGTGATTGCGCACGCACTATTGCTGTCGAAGTCGACGCCGCAAGGCCCATTGGCGAGTGCCGATGGTGCCGCTACGCCGAGGATTGAGGCCGTCGCCAACACAGCGGCGGCCGTCCATCTGACCTTCATACAACCCTCCTTGGTAGGTTGAGGAATGCGAGACTGTCCCGGGGTCTAGGTCCCCGAGTTAGCAGAGACCGACCTGGGTTGCTGCGTACTGCGTCTGTGCCGGTGTGTACTGGTCTCCGGCCGAGGAATCGAGCTGCTGTGTTAGGCCCTCGCAGGAGAATGACGATAGCTTTAGGTAGTCCTTGGCTGATCTCACAGCCTGTGCATTCCAGTTGACGGACAAGGTATCCACGGCCACGGTGGCGTCGTGAAGGGAGTAACCGTCGCCAGCCGAGGACGAGAGTTGGTCGATCAGTCCTTGCTTGGAGAAGCCGCTGAGCTGGAGATAGCTCTGAGCGGCCTGAACGGCGTTCTGCTGGGACTCCGTCAAGTTCGAGGAGGGCGCGGCAGAAGTCGTCGGGCTCGACGGCGCGGCAGAGTTGCTGGCCGGGGTCGCGGTGACTGCGGCCGGAGCGATGGTTGAGTCGTTGACGGTGCCGGTGTTGTTGTCCGACTTCTTGCTGGCGCTCACTATCGCGCTGATGACCACGAGCAGCACGAACCCCAACCCGATGAGCTGTAGAAACTTCTTCACTCCACCCCCTTGGGATTGATCGGTCCCGGTCCACTAACGCGGGACCTTCCTGGTTTCTTCGCTCGCCCTGGCTTCTGTCCGATCTCGGACGCCCCGCTGAGCAACCTTCGTCTTAGTTGGTCGAGATCACCGCTCCAATGGGCGATCCCGCGTGGCGCTAGTTCTGCTCTGCTTCCAATTTGGATGGTTCGATGCGGCAGCGGATGAACACCTGCCCGTCCGTCCCCGGTTCAGATGCGAAAGCCCTTCTGCCCGCGAGATCCCAGCGGATGCCGTGCCAGAGTGAGTTGGCGTTCTAACTATCAGATGAACTCGCCCAAGCGATGACGCAGCTCGCCTGAGACGCCTCCGCGCCAAGCGCTCGGAAATGCCCGAACCGTCACCGCGCGAGGACCGAACGCGGTTCCGCCGTTGGCGCGGAGTACGACGCCCGAGCGTCCCCAGGAGCGAGCGGGTGCGGTCCGCGAGCGAGCTACCGAGGCCAAGCAGGTCCGGGCGGCTTCATGATGCGTTACCCGGCATGCATTGAGCATTGACTTGGATGGTCTGGGTGCTACCTGTGCCGTTATACGCGAGGACATACCATTCTGCGTTACCGCCGCCACTGGTGTCCTCGGCTGGGTAGTCGTAGTCGATCGCCAGGCCAGGCGGAGGAGGAAACTGAATCGTTTCCCATCCGCCAGTTACTACGTCATCTCCCGGCGGACACGACGCCGTAATGGACTGCGTCGCGCCTGTCGCCAGGGTTGCGCTCGACCACACACCGGTCAGCGTGAGCGACTGAGGGCCAGCGGGTCCCTCTGGGCCTTGCAGCCCTTGAGCACCAGTGGAACCTTGGCCGCCTGCCGGACCCTGAGGTCGAACGGATCCCTGCGGACCTTGCGGTCCGCGAGGCCCAGTGTTGCCCCGAAGCTGATGCCGAACCGTCGGCTTGATCTGGTTGATGTTGGTGATCACCCACCTACCCGCAGCACCGGCTCCTCCAGCCGCCGCGAGCGCCCCAATCACAGCCGCTGCGACTGCAACCTTACGCACTTCTTCCTCCTAGAGGATTGAGAGTCCGGCCCCGGAGACTAAGTTACCGCCATGCGCAACTCAATGAGTGCCGGGACCTTTCTGCCGTCGACATCGGCAGAAGCGTCCGGATCAAGCGCTCGGACTTCGATCGCGTCGTAGAGCAGGGCTACAGCGGACCTCCAAGGCGGCCGTTTGGGAGCGCGAAGTGCCAATGGCAGACGTGCCGGCGGAGTAGGCATGAACGATTAGCTGGTGATCGTCCTGCGGGGCTGGACCAAGGAGAAGTTGGCGAGCCGGGATGGAGGACCGCGTTCGAGGCATCCCGCCAGAGGACATCATCAGCATCAACTACTACGTCGAGCCGATCATCTGGCCGTTCTGGCGTAGAAACTCGGCGCTGATCACGATCCGTCCAAAGCAGAGGGCTGACACCTCCCTGGATTCGCAACCAGGCAGTGAGCCCCCGGGCGTGCCGGTGAGGACGGCGACGGGGGCTCGAGATGAAGGAATGGCCTACTTCAGACGTGCTCGGACGGCGGCGACGGCCTGGGCGTTCTCGCGCTGGAGCGAGGAACGAGCCACGTGAGCAATGGCGGCTCCAGCGGGCGCAGGAGCGCACTCGATCACGGCGGCGAACGTCGTGGTGAGGCCGGAGTGGTCGGTCATCACCACGTCCCACGCAGTGTTGTTGCCGATGGGGTAGTCATAGTCAGCGGTTCCATCCGGGTCAGGGTCAGAGCCGCCGTCCCAGCCGCCGCCAAGCGCGACATCACCCGCAGGGCACGACGCATAGGTTCCGTTCACGCCATCGGGGGAGAGCACCACAGCCGCGCTCTCGACCTCGACCACGCCCGGGATACCTGCCGGTCCCTGCGGTCCCTGCGCCCCCTGAGCGCCAGGAGCACCCTGGGCACCCTGGGGCCCGGCGTTGCCCCGAAGTTGATGCCGAACGCTCGGCTTGATCTGGCCAAGCCTGGTGATGACATACCCGCCTGCCATAGCGGTGCCCCCGAGCGCCACGAACAGGGCCACCACAGCGACTACGAGCGCCCCTGACGGCCGTTTACGAAGAATTCTTTTCATGGCTGCCTTCCTGTTGTTGGGTCCTCCGTGCCACTTTGCCGTCGCGACGTTTGTGCGGATTGTAGCGAAGTTCCGAGACACCGGTAAGTGGTGTAGAGCGAGGCCCCGCCCTCACGCACTTGGGGACGGGGGCTCACGATCCAGGCCGTCAAATCGCTCCAGGTCTTCGTTCCCCGACTGATACACGAAGTCGAAGTCCGTCAGACTCGTGTTGCTGTTGGAGGAGCCCTTCGGGAAGAAGGCCTTGACGAACGCGGCGTTCTGCGCCTCGCTCGCTCACCCGCCCGATCGTGGCTGCGGTGTTCGGTCTGCTGCCCAGCTTGGGCGGCTTCGCCCTCGGCAAGCTCGCGTGGCCAACCCTGGAGCGCTGAGGTCAACGCAGAGGTCTGTCGGCGCCGGGTGAATACTCACCCCCCTTCGCCGGCTGAAAAGTGACCCCCCTTGGGGCGGTGGCGGAGTCGTCCGGGGGTCGGTCGAGCCTGGCTCGGTCAATCGCGATCGGGTCAGGAGGAGGTCTTGCTGGACGTGGAGCTGTGGGCCGAGTTGCGGCGGGAGTACTTCGTGCGCGGGGTGTCGATCAAGAAGCTGGCGCGGCGGACGGGTCTGTCGCGTAACACGATCCGCAGGGCGCTGCGCGCGGATGTGCCGCCGGCGTATCGGCGGGAGTCGACGGGGTCGATGCTGGACCCGTTCAAGGACGAGATCCACCGGCTGTTGAAGGTCGACCCGGCGTTGACGGGGGTCCGCGTCCGCGAGGAGCTGGCGCCGTTGGGGTTCTGCGGCGGTAAGACGATTGTCGATGACTACCTGCGCGAGGTCAGACCGCTGTTCTTGCCGCCGCGCACGTTTCAGCGCACGGCGTATCGGCCCGGTGAGATCTGTCAGTTCGATCTGTGGCAGCCGAGCCGGGAGATCCCGGTGGGCCACGGTCAGACCCGGACGGGGTATGTCGTGTTCGCAGCTCTGGGGTACTCGCGCGTCGGTGCCGGTGCGCTGATCTTCAGCAAGGAGGCGGTCGACATCCTGTGGGGGATGGCGCGCTGCGTGCGCTTCTTCGGTGGGGTGCCGAAGACGCTGGTGTGGGACCGGGAGGGCGCGATGCACGCCGGTGACGGGCGCCCGACGGCTGAGCTGGCTGGCTTCTGTGGGCAGCTGCGCTGCGGCTGGTGGATTCTCGACCCCGGAGATTGTCAGGCGAAGGGGGTCGTGGAGCGGCTGCAGGGGTATGCGGAGACGAACTTCGAGCCGGGGCGTTCGTTCGCTGGCCCGCTGGACTTCCAGCTGCAGCTCGATGCGTGGTTTGAGAAGGCCAACGCGCGCACCCATCGCGCGTTGCGCTGTCGACCGATCGACCGGCTGGGCGATGACGTTCACGCGATGATCGCCGCGCCCGAGTGTTGGCCTGACCCTGAACGACGGTGGGTGATCCGGGTGCCGGTCGACCCGTACGCGCGCGTCGATACCAACGATTACTCGCTGGATCCTCGGCTCGCCGGCCGCCGGGTCGAGGTGCGCGTCTCGCAGACCGAGCTGCTTGCGACGGCGTTGGACACCGGCGAGCTCGCCGCCCGGCATGAGCGCAGCTTCGCGCGGCATCGGACGATCACTGCGCTGGAGCACGCCAGGGCGCTCAGGGAGCTGCGTGGCGCGCCCGCGGAGCCGGAGGTGGAGCAGCGACCGGCTGCCCGCTATGACGCGCTGATCGGAGCGTGAGCAAGGTGAGCTCCTACCGTTTCGAGATCGAGGCGTCGGCCGGTCCCGCGCGCGGATCGGTGCTCGGCCGTCGCATGCAGCTGCTGGTCAGGGTCAGGCTGTTCGACGGGCCGGGGGTCGTTGACACGACCACCGGCAAGCCCGCCGGCGGCGCGGAGGTGTTCACCGACCTGCGGCCCACAGACGCGCGCGAGCTGGCGTTCGAGCTGCTCAGCTGCGCCGAGCACGCCGAGCGGATCACCGAACAGGCCGGCTGGTGGCAACCACAGCGATGAGCACCAACGCCGAGCTTTTGCACCTGTTCCGCTGCTCAAGGCGCCCGCCGCCGCCCGCGCGCTGCCCAAGCTCGCCGACCGCGCCCGCCAAGAGGAGTGGAGCTATGAGCGGTTCGCCCAAGCGCTGCTCTCGACCGAGACCTCCGCGCGGGAGAGCCCCGGCGGCGAGAGCCGCATCAAGGCCGCCCGGTTCCCCGCCCGCAAGACGCTTGGAGGAGTTCGACTTCACCTTCCAGCGCTACGTCAAAAAGCAGGTGATCGAGCATCTCGGCCAGCTCGACTTCCTGCACGGCGCTACAACATCATCCGCTCGGTCCGCCGGGCACCGGCAAAACGCATCTTTCGATCGCGATAGGGATCCGCGCCTGCCTCGCCGGGCAGCGCGTCCTGTTTCACACCGCGACCGAATGGGTCGCCCGTCTCGGCGACGCGCAACGCCAGGGCCACCTCGACGACGAGCTCGCCCGGCTCGGACGCTACCCGCTGCTGGTCTTCGATGAGGTCGGCTACATCCCGTTCGACCCGCAAGCCGCCAACCTGATGTTCCGCCTGGTCTCATCGCGCTATGAGCGAGCGTCGATGATCGTCTCCTCAAATAAAGCGTTTTCCGCCTGGGGCGAGATCTTCGGCGACGAGGTCGTCGCCGTCGCGATGATCGACCGGCTCATCCATCACGCCGAGATCCTCTCGCTCAAAGGCGATTCGTACCGGCTCAAAGACCGCAACGTCGGCGGCCCACCACCCGCCAAAGAACGCGAAATCGCCTGACCAGTCACCCTCGGCGCCCTCCCGAAGGGCCTCAGAACGGCTCAGGACGCGCCGATCCAGGCGCCGAGGAGCCAAAACCACCACACCCCGGGCCCCAGAAGGCACGCAGGCGGCATCTCGCTCGGGTAGCCGGGACGGTTACCCGTCCCGGCTCCCACAGAACCGTACGTACGCTGTTCGTATACGGCTCCTCGGGACGGCGGGTTGCTACCCCGCCGCCGGCCGGTTTGCGACCTCGAAGTCATCCCCATAGCGCCAGCTGTGGCGAGACGGGGGCGGCGATGTGCTGGTGCGCCTGACGGTGCAGGCCGACTACAGACACAAGCCCGCGCTTAGCGAAGTACGCATTGCGCAGGCCCTGGTCGACCGCGTGGCAGTGGCTCAGCGCCCACCAGGACCGGCGGCCCTGATAGATCTGATGCCACACCGCCCGCGGGTTAACACCGAGCGCGACGAGGCGCTTGGCGATCGTGCGCTTGCGTTTCCAGTGGCGCAGAATGATCGCGCGCAACCGCCGCCGAATGTGGGCGTCGATCTTGCGCATCATCTGCATCTCCTCGACGGAGGCGATCCCGAAGAAGCCATGCCACCCGCCCAGCCACGCGTTGATCGGGGCGATGCAGTCAGCAAGACTGCGTCCCCAGTTGCGCGGCGTGAGCTGGCGAACGCGTGCCATCGCGTTGCGCTTGGTGCGCTCCGACAACAGCACTTCCACGACCCCGGTCATCGGGTCTAATCGCAGCCGAAAGCCGAGGAAGTGGCGATCCTCGGGTCGGGCGACAGCCGACTTGGCCTCGTTCACCCTCAGCCGCAAACGACCCTGGATGAACTCGGTCAGGCTGACCATCACCCGCTGCCCCGCCCGCTCGCTACGCACGTACACCTTCGCGTCGTCTGCATAGCGAACGAACCTGTGACCACGCCGAGCGAGCTCTTGGTCGAACTCGTCCAGCACGACGTTCGAGAGTAACGGTGAGAGGGGACCGCCTTGCGGCACGCCCTGCTCGCTGTCGATCACGACACCGTCCGGCAATACGACCTTGGCCTTCAGCATCCGTCCGATCAGCCCGAGCAGCCGCCGATCGCTAACGCGCTCGGCGAGCTTGGCGGCAAGCCGCTGGTGGCAGACGAGATCGAAGAACTTCTCCAAATCAAGATCTACGCACCACTCATAGCCGTCCTCGACATGCGTCTTGGCCTCGGCGATCGCCGTGTGGCAACTCCGTCCGGGTCGAAACCCGTGGCTCGAGGGGTGAAACGTCAGCTCCCACAGCGGTTCGAGCACCTGCCGCACAGCCTCCTGGACCACCCTGTCGATCACGTCGGGAATCCCCAACCCGCGCTGCCCACCCCCCGCCTTCGGGATATACCTCCGGCGGATCACGCCGGGCCGATACGTCCCTTCAAGCAGGTCGGCTTGCAGCCTGGGCAAAACGACCGGCCACTGTTCACACAGCACCTCGATCGTCTGCCCATCCGGACCGGGAGCGCCCTTGTTCGACGCCACCTTCAACAACGCACTGGTCAATCGCTTGGCGACCTCCTCCATCGTCGCCGGCGCTGCCGTCCCCGTCGTGCCGATCGCCTTCGGCGCTCCCGCCCGGACGGCCCCAAGCCGGTCCCGGGTCCTCCGGCGGGTGGCCCCTTTCGGGTTTTCTGCTGTCGCGATCGCCAAGCTGAGCTGCACCGCCGTTTCTTCGACCGGGATCGCCTTCCCTTGCCCGCCAGGGCCCGACCCGGCGCGCTCAACGGGCATTACCCCGCCGTCGGGTACTACGCGATCCTCGGACTTCTGCTGGGCCATCAGCCGTCGTCCTCTTCGTCCTCCGGCCTACCGGCCAACCCAGCCGGGACCCAGCAGATCTCCCTGGGTGAAACGCTGAGATTTCGTCGTGACCGCGTCGCCACTACGCCCCCGGATCCAGCAATAGGAATCGGGCATAGTCAAGTCGGTTGATGTGGTGTAACGCGTGGAGCTCGTCGGTGGGGATGGGGGGCAGCTCACGCCTTCGGGAGCGTGCTCACCTCTCTTCCGGGTGTGTGGCTTGGTCCGGGCACTTGGTATCCGGGGTGGTCTGAGGGGCTTGAACCGGCGCGGTTGCGCTCGTGCGCAACCTCTCGCTGCTAGAAAGCGCAGCGGCCGCGGTCCAGTCAAGGGGCGGCCCGACAGGGCCGAGCGCAGCGAGCCGCGAAGCGGCGCCCTTGACGGGCTGCGACGCGAAGCTACGCCGTTTCGCCGGCGTGATCCGGCGGGGCGGCTCAGGCGGCGGTGAGACTGGGCACCTCCTGCTCGGCCTGAGGCTGCTCGGTTTGCTCGCGCCCGGCGAGGGTCAGCGCCATCGACTCCACCGAGAGGTAGCGGCGCTGGACGAGCCATTCGTCGTTCTGCTCTGAGAGCAGCGCGCCGGCGAGGCGGATCACCGCAGCGTCGTTGGGGAAGATCCCGACGACGTCGGTGCGCCGGCCGATCTCCTTGTTGACCCGCTCCAGCGGGTTGGTCGAGCGGATCTTGGTCCAGTGCTCGCGCGGGAACGTGTAGAACGCGATCAGGTCCTCCTCGGCCGCTTCGAGCAGCTCGCAGACCTTTGGCGCGATCTCCCCAAGTCGCTCGAGCACGTGCCCGACCCGCTCGCGGGCCTGCTCGCGAGAGTCGGCGTTGAACACCTCTCTGAGCGCCGCGGCGACGAGCCCTCGCTGATCGCGGCGGCAATGCATCACCATGTCGCGCAAGAAGTGGACGGTGCAGCGCTGCCACGTACACGCCAGCACGCGGGCGATCGCGCCCTTGAGCCCCTCGTGCTGATCGGAGATCGCCAGGCGCACGCCATCCAGGCCACGCTTGCGCAAGGAGCGCAGGAACTCTGTCCAGAACGCGCCCGACTCGACCTCGCCGATGTCCAGGCCGATCACCTCCCGCACCCCGGACTCATGCACCGCATACGCGACGACCAGCGCCTTGGACACCACACGGCCGCGCTCGCGGACCTTCACCTGCTTGGCATCGAGCCACACATAGGGGTAGGCGCCCTCCAACGGCCGCTGCCGGAACAGCTCGACCTGCTCATCCAGCGCCCGGCACAGCGCTGACACGCGGTCCTTGGTCATCCCGTCGATCCCCAACTGCTCCACGAGGCGATCGACCTTCCGCGTGCTCACCCCGTTCACATACGCCTCCAGCACGACCGCCACGATCGCCTGCTCAGAGCGCCGCCGCGGCTCAAGAAAGCTCGGGAAGTACGCCGGCCCTGACCGCTTCTTCGGGAGCAACAACTCGATCTCGCCAACCCGCGTCTCCCACCCGCGTTGGCGATACCCGTTGCGATGCGTCACCCGCACCCCGGGCGCGACCTCGCCCAACCCAGCACCAACCTCAGCGCTGATCTCGGCTTCCATCAACTCGCGAGCGACCAACGCGACCGCCTCGCGGACGAAATCCTCAAGCCGACCATCCATCGTCTGCGCGACGACATCAGCAACCGTCATCCTCTGACCTTCGGCCATCGTGGTGTTCTCCTTCACGTCGGATTGCTCGAACAACCCGACGAGTTCGGCGCCGCGGTGGCCGAAGGTCAGAGCATGACGACGGTTGCCGATGTCGTCGCGCAGGTGCGCGACGGCCGGCTAGAGGATTTCGTTCGCGAGGCGGTCGCGCTGGTCGCGCGCGAGCTCATGGAGGCCGAGATCAGCGCGGAGATCGGTGCGGAGCTCGGCGAGGTCGCGCCGGAGCGGCGGATGACGCACCGCAATGGCACCCGACCGCGGGCGTGGGAGACGCGGGTTGGTGAGATCGAGCTGCTGATCCCGAAGAAGCGGTCGGGCCCGTCGTACTTCCCGTCGTTCTTGGAGCCGCGGCGCCGCAGCGAGCAGGCGATCGTGGCGGTGGTGCTGGAGGCGTATGTCAACGGAGTGAGCACTCGGAAGGTCGATCGGTTGGTCGAGCAGCTCGGGATCGACGGGATGACCAAGGACCGTGTGAGCGCGTTGTGCCGGCAGTTGGACGAGCAGGTCGAGGCGTTCCGCTCGCGGCCGCTGGAGGGCGCCTACCCGTACCTGTGGCTGGACGCCAAGCACGTCAAGGTCCGCGACCACGGCCGGGTGGTCTCCAAGGCGCTGGTCGTGGCCTATGCGGTGCACGAGACGGGGTTGCGGGAGGTGATCGGCCTGGACATCGGCGAGGTCGAGTCCGGCGCGTTCTGGACCGAGTTCCTGCGCTCGCTCAAGCAGCGCGGCCTGGACGGCGTGCGCCTGGCGATCTCAGACCAGCACGAAGGGCTCAAGCAGGCGATCGCGCGGGTGCTCGCCTGCCCGTGGCAGCGCTGCACAGTCCACTTCTTGAGGGATATGGTCATGCACTGCCGCCGCGACCAGCGCAACCTCGTCGCCGCCGCGCTCAGGGAGGTGTTCAACGCCGAGGGGCGCGATGACGCCCGGGAGCGGATCGGCCACGTGCTCGAGCGGCTCGCCGACGTCGCACCGAAGGTCTGCAGCCTGCTGGAGGCGGCCGAGGAGGACCTGATCGCCTTCTACCACCTCCCGCGCGAGCACTGGACCAAGCTCCGGTCGACCAACCCGCTGGAGCGCGTCAACAAGGAGATCGGCCGCCGTACCGACGTCGTCGGGATCTTCCCCAACGACCAGGCCGTCATCCGCCTCGCCGGCGCGCTGCTCTCCGAGCAGAACGACGAATGGCTCGTGCAGCGCCGCTACCTGTCGGTCGAGTCGATGGCGCCCATCCTGACACCGACAGAGCCCGAGCAGCCGACCACCGAGCCGGAGCTCGCGCGCCTTGCTGCCTGAGCCGACCCCCTCCCGGGCGACGCGCCCGCAAGCCCACCAACGAGGAGGTGAACCAGCTCACCCCGGCCTGAGCCGCCCGCTCCCCGCCGACGAGTTGCAATTCCCGTTACACCACTACATCCGACTTGACTGAGACTCGGTCGGTCCGTGCCGAAGGTCGTCCTCCTCAGTGGTGCCGTTGAGCCCGCGAATAGTGGGACCTGGGAGCTCGGGTGGTACCCCGTACTGTGCTGCGAGCACGCGAAGCAGACTCTGAATGATTTGGGCTCCCCGCGGACGCTTGCCGTTCGACCCGAAGGGAGCAGGCGATGAAGCGGTTGTTGGAGCGCGGCGCGGCGCTCGATGTCCACAAGAAGCAGGTGACGGTCTGTGTGCGGCTGCTCGGCGCGCGGGGCGAGGTTGAGGAGCTGATGGCGGAGTTCTCGACGATGGCCTCGCAGCTGCTGGCGTTGCGCGATTGGTTGAAGCAGCTCGGTGTCACGCATGTCGCGATGGAGGCGACCGGGGTGTACTGCTCCGTATTACGCGCTGGAGGACGACTTCGAGGTGTTGCTGGTCAACGCGGCTCACGTGAAGAATGTCCCGGGGCGTAAGACCGACATGAAGGACTCGCAGTGGCTGTGCCAGCTGTTGGAGTGCGGGCTGCTGCGCTCGAGTTCGTGCCGCCGAAGCCGATCCGCGAGCTGCGCGACCTGACGTGGTATCGCAAGTCGCTGATTCAGGAGCGCGCTCGGGAGGCGAACCGGCTGCACAAGGTGCTTGAGGACGCCGGCGTGAAGCTGTCCTGTGTCGCGACGGATGTGCTCGACGTGTCCGGCCGGCTGATGCTTGAAGCGCTTGTGTCCGGAACCCGCGACCCAGAGGTTCTGGCCGACCTCGCAAGGGGCGCACTACGCAAGAAGTTGCCGGCGCTGCGGGAGGCGCTCGCGGGCGACTTCAAAGCGCACCATGCGCTGATCGTCTCGCACATCCTCGCCCACATCGACTACCTGGACGAGGCGATCGCCACGCTTACCTCGGAGGTCGAGCAGCGGCTCGTCCCGTTCGCGCACAAGGCGCAGCTGCTGGCAACGATCGATGGTGTCGCTGCCCGGACAGCACACGTGATCCTCGCCGAGCTCGGCCCCGACATGAGCCGCTTCCCGACCGATCGGCATGCCGCGAGCTGGACGGCCATCTGCCCCGGCAACCACGAATCCGCCGGAAAGCGCAAATCAGGACGGCCGCGCAACGGCAACCCGCACCTGCAGGCCACGCTGATCGAGGCCGCGAATGCCGCGATCCGCACCAAGAACACCTACCTGCGCGCGCAGTACGAGCAGTTCAAACGTCGGCGCGGACACAAGAGAGCGATCGTCGCTGTGGCGCACTCGATCCTGATCGAGTGCGCCACATCCTCAAAGACGACGTCCCCTACCAAGACCTCGGCGGCGACTACTTCTCGCGCCGCGCCGACCCCGAACGACTCGCCAAACGCCTCGTGGCGCAGCTCGAACGGCTCGGGCACACGGTCACGCTACAAACGTCAACGGCAGACGGCGCAACAGCAACCTGAGCGGGATTTTCTAAGCAGGAGGACCGACCGTGAGTGACGGTATGGCATCGGGCGGGCGTGACGCCGGCGCGGTCACGTGCGCGCCGTTCGTGTTGGGTGAGGAGCCGGGAGCGATCGTGGCTGGGTTCGGTGTGCATCAGCGGCAGATCACCGTGGACGCGCTGGATACCGCGACGGGCGAAGTGATTCGAGGACAGATCGAGTCCACGCCAGCCGCCGTCCAGGAGTGGGTGGCCCGCTGTTCGGGCCGAGTCATCCATGTCGCGGTGGAGGCGTGCACGGCTGGCTGTTTGTGTGCCGGGCGCTCGAGCGCTGCGGCGCGATCGCGCACCTCGCCGAGCCGGTGGAGACGAGCGCCCTGCGGGGTCGCAAGCGCCGGGCCAAGACCGACCGCACCGATGCGAGGTGGCTGCGTCAGCTGTTGTGCGAGGGCCGACTGCCCGAGGCGTGGGTGCCGCCTGAGCACGTTCGCCAGTGGCGCTCGCGCGCGAGGCTGCGTAACACGCTGGTCGATGACCGCACCAGCTGTGCGCAGGTCGTCCGGGGCGCTGGCGATGCCGTGGTGATACAGCGTCGCGCGGATCCGCTGGATGACATCGGCGTGCACCGCTCCGACCGCCACGCCCAGCTCGGCAAACTCACCCGGCAAGGCTCCGCGCCCTTGCGCTGGGCGTCGGTCGAGGCCGCGCAGAGCGCGTCGCACAAAGGCAGTCCCGACTACCACGACTATCACGCGCTCAAGGCGCGCGGGCTCACCCATACCCGTGCAACGCCGACCATCGCCCGCAAACTCGCCCGCCGCTCCTACCACATCCTCCGGGCGCTCGGCCCTGCCGCGCTCGAACCACGCGACCACCGCTCCGACCAAGCCCACCCATCACCGATGCGCTCAAAACGTGCAGCCAGCTCCAGCAGCGATCGAGGCACCCACGCCCCGCGTGGCGGCCCACAAAAGACAGAGCGGCCGCAGTCGCTCCACCGGAACGACCGATCAACCATCAAGTCACCGGCCGCCAACCCTCGCGGCCGCGGGCCCAGATAAGCAAGGGCGTCCACGGAGCCAAACCCAACCGATCCGGCCAGCCTCCGCCGGATCATCCACGACCGGCGGGCGACCCCTCACGCAGAACACACAACCACCACCACAAGCACGCACAAACAACACGGCCTCGACACCCGAGACCCAGCCCAGATAAGCAGTCGTCGGGTCAAGGGCGCGGTGCTAGCGCGTCCGGACGGTGGACGGCGGCGCGAGCGATCGTCTGGGCACGATCGCGCCCAATGTGAACGCTGGCGGCATCGGCCGCCAGCTGGTCAGAGAGAAAGGACAGCTGTTGATCGTCTGCGTCAGCGACCAGCAGCACGGCAGAGTCGAACGTGAGATGGGCTCCTCGATCGAGGGCCCCGCCCGTCGCGGGGCCCGGCAAGGCCCGCCCCCGCACGCCGCAGGCGTGCCATAATCGGCGGGGCCGCGGCCCCGCCGGGTGGTCGTCAAATGGGTCACACCGCAGCAGTAGACTCAGCGGGTCTTCGTCGGCATGACAAGTGCAACCGGGAAACGGAGGTCAGATGGCGGAGGAAGCCGAATTCGGCGGTAAGTGTGCGTTCGCTGTCGCGTTGGGCGGCCCCGAGAAAGCGCCGGCCGGAAAAGCGAAGTACTCACTCGACCAGGACGGGAAGACCTATTACTTCTCGGGAGCCATGCCGAGAATGCTCTTCAAGACCTTCGGTCTGGCACACCGAGCCGAGAAGAAGGCAGGCTGAGCCGCACGCGTCACAGATGTCTCGAACGTTCGCGGCAAGCGGAACCTTTGATCGACGCGCTCTGGGCTCCGCGGACATCCACGGGAGTGCAAGGTAGGCCGTAGCTACGGCCCGGATCGGTCTTGCTCGACGAACGGCGCGAGATACGACGGGCCGGGGTCGACGGTGAACCAAGCGGGCCGGCCGCCGGCGGCGGGGTGCCCGAACCCGGACGTGCCGAAGTAGCGGTTGCCGATCTTGAGGAAGGTGTGCCAGGTGTTAGCGTAGATCGTGCCTTCCTGACCGGGTCCAGGGTCACCCCAGGTCATGAGCTGGGTCGAGGTCATCGTCGGGATGTTGAGGCCGGCGTGCTGAAGGACGAAGGAGACGGAGCTTGAGCAGTCCAGGCCGACGGGCGGGGCACCGTCGAGGCCGAGGGTCGGCTTGGTCAGAGTGAGGCTGTGTCCTCCGCCGCAGCTGTGGGGGAGGTGCATGGAGGCGAGCAGGTTGGCGGCTGAGGTGACGGCGGCGAGGCTCCGGTGCCTGTCAGCGTGGTGCCGGAGCAGTCGCCACCGCCTGCGCTGGGGGCGGTGCCGCCACCGCCGATCGCGATGATGGCGAGTTGGGAGCCGGTGCCGAGGTATGTGGCGGTGATCTGTCCGCCGGTCGGGAAGTCCTGCTCGCTGTGGCCGATGTACGGCAGCGCGGAGTAGAGGATGTAAAGGACCCGGCCGGTCCATGGCGTTGGCCCGATGTCGGTTTGCTATAGGACGGCGGTGCGGCAGTTGGGGAAGCGCACGCGCCAGTACCCCGTTAAGGGTGGCGGTGTTGTAGACGGCGATGCCCGGGGTCGGAGACCGGGCTTGTCGTCGGCGGTGGTCGGGCCGGTGGTGTGATCGTTGGGTCCGCCGAACCAGGACACGGCTCCGGTGATCGTCTGCCCAATTGCGGCCGAGGTCGGCGGCCCGGTCGAGACCGGGGGTTGTCGATGTTCCGCAGGTGGTGGCCGGTTGTCCTTCGAGCGCGCCGAAGATCACGACGACGAGCGTGAGCACCCCGAACAGGAATACGGCGAGGAGCAGTCCGGCCCGGGACCGGCGGCGAGTCGGCGGTGGGGTTGGCGGGTCTAGGAGCGCGGTCACGGCTGGCCACTGCGTCAGTAGTTGGCCAGTTGCGTGACCTGCCAGCCGGAGCGGCTGTCGGTGAGCTGAAAGACGATCTGGCTACGGCTTGGTGACTGGGTCGGCGATCATCGCGATCGCCACGACGGTTTGGCTGTTCTGGACGTGCGTGGTCAGCTGCGTGACGCGTGGACGGAGGTTGGCCGGCGCGCGTGGTGAGCGATGCCGCGGCGCCGAGCTCCGTGCGGAGGCGAGCGTCCGCGTCGGCGATGGTCCTGGCGGACCGGCGTCCGTAGAGCACTGGCAGGTAGCTCGCCAGGAACCCGCGCGCTGTCTTTCGTACGTGGGAGAGCTGTACGGCGGTCAGTGGGGGAGGCGGCGGCTTGGTCCCGATCACCGCCGACGGTGTCGCGGGCGTCGTGACGGTGGCGACCTTGGCGACGTCGGATCGTCAGGCGTGCCGGGACCGCACGAAACACCTGGGCCGGGTCGCCGACCCTGCCCGCTTTGCCCCTTGCCAAGCCCTCCCCTGCCACGACCTGGGCGGAGCATCACCAGCCCACTGCGATTCCGCCGTCTCCAGAAACACCGTCAGCAACAAACCTCATCAAGCCCAAGTCTCCGCGCGATCGCCTTCTGGACCCACCGGCGCGCGCCGGGCGACGGAGGAGTCATCCGGCCGCCGGGACCATTGGCATGATCGGCGCCATCGTGGGGCTGCCGACGACCAGGCGGTCAGTTTCCGGACTCGCGTGGACGCGATGATCCTGACAGCTGCAGCGCGGCGGAAGCGAACGCTAGTGCCGACCAGGCCGACGCCGAGTTCGGGGCGATTTCTTCGGCTGTCTACCCGGACGAGCCCGGCGAGTCCTTCGGCGGCCAGAGGGTCACGCGCGCTGGCGATTCCGCTCGAGCGCTTTTGCCGCGAACGCGATCGTCAGCTCGGCCGCCTGGCGCACGACTCCCTTGGCGACGGAGGACTCGTCAGCCGCGCCGACGCTGGGCTATCCCTTTGCCACACGGATGCGGTCGCCGGTGCTCGCCGTCTCGGACGAGCGCCATATGGGCAACGAAGGGATGACGGGCTGCGTGGAGCGGCGCACCTTCCTCCGAGGATCCGGATCGATCCCCTCGTCCGGTCAGGGGGCAGGCGGCGGTGACTGTCGGGCGCGGGGCGCGTTCGTGCTTCCACCGTCGCCTGCCGCGGGCTTACTCCCGATCCGGTCACGGCCATCCAGGCCGTCACCGGATCGGGAGTCGAGGCAGGGTCGGTCGGGGCTGTCGCACGAACATCAAATGCCCTCTTCAACCGCGGGGGAGACGGTGGCTGGCCGGCAACCGGGTCATCGGCTGAAGCTCCGCCGACGAGTTCGACCACCTGCAGCCTGCTCCGCAGCCCAGCGTTCGATCTGTGGCCGGAGCCAGAGCTTCACGCGGCCCTCGCCGAGGTCGACTACCGGACGCGGCATGTCGGGGTACCGGCGCTGGTACTGGCTTACCGTGTTCCGATGAGACAGATCCAGGACATCGGCGATGCGTTGCGCGTCGATCAGGTCTTCGGTGTCGACCCTTGGCGACATCGCACTCATCCTACATCCGTAGGCGGACCCCGTCCGCTCGGCCAGTTATCCTACATGCGGAGGGTAAGAAGACGAGTCGGCCCCGGCGGTGCGGGAACACCCCGGGGCCTGGCCGAGACCTTCAGGGAGGTCACGACGATGTCAGCGTACGCAACGCCTTTACTGCCAAGCGCACAGCCCACACCTCTCAGGCCGCCGCTCGGCTGAAGCGAGACGAGGTGATGACGGCTCAGGAGGTGGCGGACTTGCTCAAGATGCCCGTGTCCACCATCTGCGAGCTTGCGCGTCGCGGCGAATTGCCGGCGCATCGGCTCGGACGGACCTGGCGGTTCCTGCGGCCGCGGCTTGAAGAGCTGCTAAGCAACTAACCGCGGCTACGCCGCCGCGGGGAGTACCGCCGAGAACTCCTCCCGGGGCACGTGGGCCTCGGGCCAACTGATCTTCAGCTCGCCGTCCCGCTCGAGCAGGAACCGCAGGTTGATGATGATCATGCCGATCACGTTGCCATCTGCGTCGAAGTCCACGGCGTGGCCTTCGCGTGTGGCATCGGTCTCGGCCGGGACCTGAGGCTGACCGACGCTGAGGTAGAGCACGTCGGCTTCCTCGTCGTACGAGTGGTTGTCGAACTCGATGCCGCCGATCTTGATCATCAATTGCTGCCTGGATTCTTCCGCTGGATGAAGGCGGTCACGATGACCGCAGGATCCCTGTTGAAGTCTACGACCACCCTCAGCCACCGAATCCGGTCTGTAACGTGCCGGCGATAGAAGCGCTCTCGGCCCGGGCGTGGGTCAGGCTCGCGAAAATCGGGTTGGCTGATGGTTGACACGATCGCGTCGAGCTCGTTGAGGAGCTCCGGTCGGGCCGATCGGATGTGCCGCCAGCTGCGATCGGTGAAGACGACCGTCCGGCCATCCGGATCAGCTGTAAGGCGCGGCAGATCGGCGTCGGTCACGCCGCGACCGGAATCGATGCCCCGTGGAGCGCCCGCGTGAATCGGTCGGCGAGCTCCCCGGCCGGGCGCGCATGGAGGTAGCGCTCGGTGGTCGTGATGCGCGAGTGTCCCATCGCGGCCTTCACGCTCGCCAGATCGATCCCGCCGGCGACGAGTAGCGACCCATAGGTGTGCCGCAGGTCATGGAACCTCAAGGGCTCAAGACCGGCGGCATCGCGCGCGCGCTCGAAACGGCGGCGCAGCGCGGAGGGATCGAGGCGGCGGCCGAAGCGATTGGCGAAGACGTAGTCGTCCGGTCCCATGAACTCCCCGCGGCGACCGAGGCGATCGAGCGCGGCAGCAGCCTGATCGGGAAGCGGCACCTCCTGGAACCGGCGACTCTTGGTTGACCGCAGCTCAGTGTCGCCAGATAGCGCCCGGCGAACGGTGATCTTCCGGCCGGTGAACTCGACATCCCGCGAGCACGTTGGGGCGATCGGGCCGGAACTGCCGCTCGACCAAATCGCTCGCCGGCGTGATCCCCGGGATCCGGACCGTCGTCTTGAAGCGCTTCCGCGGCCTGACGCCCGAGATACCGGCGGCTTTCATCAACCGCGTGACCCGCTTGCGACCGACATGGATGTCGTGCTCGAGCTGCAGCTCGGCGTGGATCCTCGGCACCCCGTACACGCCCCGGCCAGCGTCGTGAATCTGCCTGATCCGCTCGGTCAGCCACGCGTCCTGAAGCGCGCGATCAGAAGGCGCCCGGCGCTCCCAGTTGTGAAACGCCGTCCGGCTCACCCCGAACACCCGGCACATCACGGCGACGGGAAAGTTCGTCTTCTCCGCGGCGATGAACGAGTACACCTCGCTTACCGCCCGTCGTCCTCCCTCGCGAAGGAGACCGCGGCTTTTCGCAGGATCTCCGCTCCATCCGCAGCTTCGCGTTCTCATCCCGCAACCGCCGCAGCTCCTCCGGCTCGTCCTGGCTCAGACCACCAGGACGCTCCCCGCGCTGCGCCTTCTCCTCCTTCAGCCAGTTCCGAAGCGTGACATCAGAGATCTCCAGATCTTTAGCCAGCTTGCGCTGCGGCTTATCGCCGAGCTGGGCCAGGCGGATTACCTCGCGGCGGAACTCCTCCGGATACGGCGGTCTCGTTCTGGGCACCTGAGCCTTACCCTCCCCGGCTTACGACCGGAAGCGTCCAAGTGTCGTCGAAAACGGGTCAAGTCCACATCAAACGCTCGGAGCTCTGCAGCGTCAGCATGACAGTGAGCGCGGCCAACAGCATCTAACCCCTTGCGTGGTTGCGCGTTGCTTCCTGGGAGGGCGCGCGTGCCCTAGTAGGCAACGGCTAGCAGCTACTCTCAACCGGACCTCCGCTCGTCGGCCGGCGGCCGGGGCGGTGTAGGCTAGCCCAGTCCGATCGGCGGTGTTGGCGGCTGGCGGACGGTGACGCGTGCGCGGGCGAGGTTGTTGGCGAGCGTTCGCTCTTGCGTCGCGGTGCCGGCGACGACTGCGTTTGTGAACTCGGACGCGGCGGTCTCGATGCGCAGGCGCACGGTCACCATGACTTTGGCGCCGGGTTGGAGCGTGCCGATTCCGCAGGTTATCGGGAGCGCTGTCCGCAGCCGCGCCTTGCAGTGGCCGGCGCTCGTGTGGACAGCGACGGAGGGCGCGTGGCCGAGAGGTTGGTCGGCGAGCACGACGTGCTGCGCCGGGCTGGGGCCTAGGTTCTTGACCGTGATTCGGTAGGCGACCACGTCGCCTTGGGTCACGATCGACGCTGACGCCTGTTTGGTGACGACGAGGTCACTGAGCTGGTACGCCGGCAGACCGGGTACCAGCGGGAACACCGGCGCGGGGGGAGGCGCCACCGGCGGCGGGTTTACCGGCGGTAGAGGCGGCGGCGGGGTGGCCGAGGAGGTGTCCGTGTACACGCAGCGCAACCCGGGGTGTGCAGGAGTCAGCTTCACCTCGACGGCTCCCTGGGCGAACGGTACCAGCACGCCGCCGCAGTTGACGGTCGTCAGCGTCCAGCCGCCGGCGGGACCGCCCGCGGGCGACTGCTCGACGATCCAGTAGGCCCCCAACGGCAGGTGATCGGTCGCATCCGCGGCCGTGTCCGGAGCCGCGCCGGCGACGACCCCGGGGGCCGTGGTCGTCGCGCTCTCCCGATACTGGGCTGCCGGCCCGTGCGCGGGGAAGACCAGGAACGACGCGGTACCCGTGCCACCCTCGGTGATCTTCGCGAGCGCGATCGACCCTTTCGGCACGAATGCGTTGATGAACGTGCACGTAACCGCCCCCCCAGCTGGTATGTCGACCTCGACCGGCTGCGCGGTCGAGCGGCTCGCCCCACCGCAGCGGACGTGCACCAGCCGCCAGTCCCCGCCCGATGAGGTCGGCTTGCTCTCGCTGATCCGGTAGCGGCCCGGCGCAAGGTTCAGCAGCGACGGCTGCGCGTCGACGGCGACGTTCGGCTGCGTCGTGGTTGCCCGTGCCAGTCGGACGCCGCCGTGGCCCGACACCGGAGTGACCGTGTAGGAGAACTGGCCCACACCGCCGGTGGTCAGCTTGCGGATCGTCAAGCCGCCCGACGGCGGCACGTAGCGATTGGTGTAGACGCAGGTGACGTGCTCGCCAGCGACGAGGTGGATCGACGCCGTCGCCCCGCTGATATTGGCCGTGCTCGCCCCGGTGGCGCCGCCGGCCGCCTCCGCGTGGCAGGCAAGGCCAGCCAGCTTGTAGTTGGCGACCGCGCTCTCGGTGACCGTCCAGGTCACGCCCCCGGCGCGGTAGAAGTCCTGCGACTGGCCGTCGGAGAGCTGGAACCCGCTCGGGTCATACGAGATGCTCCCGTTGAACTGGAAGCGAGGATTATCACCGGCAGGCGCGCCCATGACCTGCTTTTGGATCGTGATCGTCCCGCTCGTCGGCGGCGGCGTGACATACAAGCCGTAGCAGAACACGTGCTGCACGCCGGTCGGGAAGAAGACGTACTCGACGTTGTCGCCGTTCAGGTTGTCGGTCGCGCAGCGCAACCCACCGAACCCGTACGCGGGACCGGGGAACTTCTGGTCCAGGTCGGGGTCGGTCGGCGTTCCGCCCTGCGCCCATAGCTGGCTGGCTTGATTTGCCTGCGCGCGCTCCTGCGGGGTCAGCTCAATCGTCACCGCCCCCGCCAGCTGCTGCTTGCCCACCGGCAACCCGTTCTGATCCAGGAGCGGAGTCACGGCCTGTGTCACGATCGGAGCGCGGGGAAACGGATTTGTGACGATCGACAGCGACCCCCACGGACCGGTCACCGCATGACTCTCATACCCAGTCCCGAGCGTGAACTCCCAGCCGACCAGCGGCTTGCACACGTTCTGTGGCGGGATCCCCTCCGCCGTCGGATTGACCAGCTGACCGCTGTTGTCGTATTGCGTATCAGGCCCCAGATCCTCCAGGCTCTCGAGAATGTCGTTGCGCGCCTTGTTCGCAAAGATGTCCGAGTAAGCCGGGCACGAGCGAGCCACAAACGTCACGAAATAACCCGACCCCTGCGCCGACGCCGAGCTCACCCCAATCCCGAGCAACCCAGCGCACACCAACAACCCCGCCGTCAACAGACGAGCAACGCAACCCTTCACACGCAGTACCACAAAGAGTCTGCTCGGACGAAACCCACCTCGGCGCGCACACTATCAGGCCCCAGCTGAGAACCCTCGCGCAATCTCGCGACCACAGCGAGGTCCCACCGGCCCCCGGCGAACCTCCCGTATCTCTAGTGTGCGCCGGCGAGGTAGCGCGCGGTCGCGCTCGCCGCGATTGTCGAGAGCGATGCAACGCCGAGCGAGCCTCCGACCTGCTGCGAGGGCGTTGACGGTTGCCGACGCCACCCCCGAATCACTCGGCTCGACGCCCAGCGTGGCGTTCGCGATTGCGGTCGAGAAAACGAGTCCGAGCCCGGCGCCGATCACGATCAGCGCGGGGAGAATCGCTGCGGCGTAGGAGGAGTTGACGCGAATCTGGGCCAGGTAGAGCGTTCCGACGGTCGCGAGCGTCATGCCGGTCGCGATCAGCCCTCGGGGACCGAAGCGCTGCTGGAGCCTAGTCAGGCCGATAATCGCCGCGCTCATGATCATCGCGGTCATCGGTCAGGAACGCCAGCCCGGTGGTGACCGGCGAGAAGCCGCGGGCCTGCTGCAGGTAATAGGTGAGGAACAGGATGATGGCGAATATCGCCCAGCCCGCGATGCCGATCGAGAGGAACGACGCGCCCCGGTCGCGGTTGGCGAGAACCCGCAGCGGCAGGAGCGGCGTCCTGATTCGTCCCTCGAGCGCGGCGAACACCCCGAGCAGCACCACGCCGGCGGCGAGCATTCCAATCGTCAGTTGGTTGCCCCAGTTAGTTGTCTGCGCGTGCGCAAACCCGTAAACGAGCGCGAACAGGCCTGACGAGACGGCAACCGTGCCAGGAATGTCCAGCCGCGGTCGCGTCTGCGGCCGTGAGTTGCGTACCAGGACCATCCCGCCCGCGGTCGCAACCGCAGCAAAGACCAGGTTGACGTACATGCAGTAGCGCCAGCTGAGCGCTTGTGTGAGCGCGCCGCCGAGCAGCAGCCCGATCGAAGCGCCGCTGCCGGCGATCGCTGCGAAGATCCCGAATGCCTTTGCACGCTCGGACGGCTCGGTGAACGTGGTGGTCAGCAGCGACAGCGCGGCCGGAGCGAGCATCGGACCGAACGCGCCCTGGACCGCCCGGGCCGCGACGAGCGTCGCGAAGGACTGGGCGGCGCCGGCGACCGCAGACGCGAGCGCAAACCCCGACAGTCCCACGATCAACGTCCATTTGCGTCCGAACCAGTCGCTGAGCCGGCCGCCGAGCAGCAACAAGCTCCCGAACGCCAGCGCGTACGCGGTGATGATCCACTCCCGGTCGTGATTGGCGAAGTGGAGCGCCCGCTGTGCCGAGGGAAGCGCGATCGTCACGATCGTCGCGTCGAGAACGACCATCAGCTGGGCGACGCCGAGGATTGCGAGGATCGCCCAGCGGCGGGTGTGGTTGGGGTTGTGAGTATTCATTGGCGGCGGCTTTCGGCATCCGCCATGCTCGGGGGTGGTGATTGCTCCAGAGCGGCGACCCCATCGGCGATCGCTCGGCGAAGTGTCGCCCGTGGCCCGAGGAGGAGGGCGGCGCGCTCGATGCCTCCGGCCGCGTCATGGGTCTCGTACAGCACACCTCTCATCTGCTCGTCGCGGTGGAAGGCGGTGATGAGCGTGACGATCTTGTGATCTGCGGCGAGCTCACGCTCGGCGTTGATCTGGTCCAGGACGCGGCCGATCATCGACAGGGTGTGGGCGACGTCCGCGCGGCCGTGGTAGTCCCTCACGGGGCCGTGGAAGACGACCACCTCTGAGAGCACTTGTTGGGTCGGCTTTCCTCGTCGGGCCGTAGCAGTGCGAGTAGTTTTGATTGCATGTGTCGTCGAGTCGGTCGGGTAGGTTCAATGGGCGTCCGTCATTGCGTGCATGACTGAACGACCCGGGTTGTTCGGGCGCTGCGGCGCGTTCCGGCGGCTGTGAGGAGCGCGAGCGCGATGACGGCGACGCCGAAGATCCGGAACGTCGGCTCGATGCCGAGGCCGGGCACGGCGACTCCTGCGATCACGGCTGGGACTGAGAGAGCGAGGTACGCGACGACGTAGAAGGCCGCTATCACGCCGGCGCGGTACTGGGCGGGTGCCGCAGCGGAGATCGAGCGGATCGCGCCCATGAACGCGACCCCCAGCCGGCGCCCGTGATTACCGAACCGACGAGGAAGAGTGCGCCCGAATCAGCGGGGATCGAGGCGACGGTGACCGCCATTCCGGCGGCGAGCACCAGAGCTCCCGCCGCGGTCGCTTGGCTCGGGGTGAGGCTGCGGAATGCGACCTGACCCAGTCCAGCGGAGACCCCGGGCGCGAACACGGAGACGCCGCCGGCAAGGTGACTACCGGTGTGCAGGAGGATCGGTGCGAGCGACGGCGCGAGGGCGAGGTAGAGGCCGGCGATCGACCAGGATGAGACCACTCCCGCGCTGGCGAGCGCAAAGGCGCTTCGAACCTCGGCTGGCACAACGGGGCGCTGCGGACGGAGGCTCGGTGCGTGCCGCACGGACCATGGGCTCGGGAAGCACGGCCACACCACCGACCGCAACGACAAGGAGCACACAGCAGCGCGAATGGAGTGACCCGGGGATCCGGGGCGTCCTGCACGAGTAGCGAGGAGACAAGCGCGCGGGTGCCGATCCCGAGCGCAGCGCTGACCCCGTTGACAAGGCCGGCTCGACCGGTATCTCGGCCCGGTTCGAGCTCGAGCAGTGCCGCCCCGGCGGTGCTGAGGATGATTCCGGTCGCCACTCCTTGAACCAGCCGAGCGGCCAGCGGCCACTCCACCGACCGCGCAAACGCGTACAGCAGCATCGCTCCGAGCAGGCCGGCCAATCCCGCGGTTAGGAGTGGTCGCCGGCCGAGATCGTCAGATAGTCGACCGGCGAGCAGCAGCGCGGTGAGCGCTCCGAGCGCGTAGGTTGCAAACACGATGGTCAGCATCGGAGTCGAGAAGTGCCAGCGGGCGGCATAGTCTGCGTACAGCGGCGACGGGGTGGCCGAGGCGAACAGCGCCAGTAGGACGACGCCGGCGATCAAGGCAAACGCAGACCAGGCCCGACGCTGACCCGGCTGGTGCGGGGCTCGCATCGTCAAGCCTTCCGAGGGGATCTAAGCGGTGATGTACGGGACTCGCTCCTGTACATCTGCCGGGCATGGCGGCCGCCCATGGCGTAGAAGCGCCCTACGGCGCGCACGAGCGTGGCTGGAAGCGTCGCGCGCCTCGCCGGCAAGTTGGCGATCAGACGCCGCTGCGCGGCTTCGCGGGCTAGCTCGTGTACTCGAGCTTTCGCGAGTTGGATCTGGAGGTGATGATTCATGACCTTGGGGGCGTTGCGGGTTGTCAGGTGTTCGATCGCCGTCCACGCTAGGTCGTCGCGTCAAGGATGTGAAAGACCGGTTTGCGCTCTCTTCAGTGCGGCTCGGCATCACGCTTGCGTGACCGCCGCTAGGCTTTCTGCGGTGACGGATCTGCGTCGGTTGCAGTACTTCGTTGCGGTTGCGCGGGAGCGAAACTTCACGCGGGCTGCCGAGCGCCTGCACGTCGCGCAGCCGGCGCTCAGCCGCCAGATGAAGCTGCTCGAGCGGGAGCTCGGGGTCGAGTTGCTGCACCGAACCACGCATGAGTTCGAGCTGACCGAGGCTGGCGAGTTCTTGCTGGAGCAGGGGCCAGCGCTGCTAGCCGCGTCCGATGAGCTGTGGCGGAGCGTGCGGACCTTCGGCACCGGAGAGCACGGCGGTGTGCTGATCGCATACGGCGGTAGCGCGAGTTATGAGACCGCGCCGCGCCTGTTGCAGGCGTTGACCGAGCGCCATCCGGGGATAGGTATCACAACGGCGGTCAAGTCTGTCGGCGAAATCGTGGCCGGCCTGCGGGATGGCTCGATCGGCCTGGGTCTAGTCCGCTGCGCTTCGGAGACCGCTGACCTGGAGATGCGCGCGATTCGCTTCGAGCGCCAGGGTCTGTTGGTGCATCGCGACCATCGGCTTGCGTCTCGATCGGCCGTCAGCCTGGAAGATGTTGCCGATGAGAGGTTGCTGTTGCATCCGCGGGAGGCTAACCCGGGCCATTACGACGCGGTCCTGGAGCTCTGTCGCGTGCGGGGTTTCGAGCCGCACGTCTTGCTGCGGACATTGAGTTTTGATCTTGCCTACACCCCAGTGTTACGGGGCGAGGCTGTCGTGATCATCGGGGAATCGTCCAGCTCCCTCGCTCTGCCCGAACAAGTGTGCTGGATGCCCCTGGTCCCGTCGGCGAGCTTTGAGGTGTCGTTGCTCGCGCGCCGTCACAACCGCTCCCCAGCGGTGACTCGGTTGTTTGACGCGGCAGCGGCGATCTCTGGCGAGCTCGGCTGGACCTAGCCGGCCGGGCGTCGCCGCCCAGCGGCCAGCGGTGATACCGGCACGTGCTGAACAGATGCCGGGGAGGTCTTTCACATCCGGCACGCTCGGACTTACGGTGGCGGCAGATGAAGTCCATCGGCTCAACAAACGGGAGGGCGATCGATGCTCGCGCTGCTGCCGACTGACGGTTCAGATCCGCTGGTGGAGCTCGACGAGGTGCCCGAGCCGCCGACAGCTTGCGACGAGGGCCTGATCCAGGTCGAGGCGTTCTCGATCAACCGCGGCGAGACGTTCCTGCTCGAACGTCCCGGCCGCGGTTGGAGGCCCGGCCGAGACGTATCCGGTCGTGTGATTCGCGCGGCTGCCGACGGGAGCGGGCCGTCGGCCGGAGAGCGGGTCGTGGGTCATCCGCTACAGGCCGGCTGGGCACAGCTCGCGGCCGTTCCTAGCAATGCCCTGGCCGTCCTGCCTGAGCAGGTCGATGTGGAGAAGGCCGCAGCGGTCCCCCTCGCCGGGCTCACCGCAGTCCGGCTGCTGCGTGCCAGCGGTGCCGTCGCCGGGCTGCGCGTTCTGCTCACGGGAGCGTCCGGGGGCGTTGGCCACTACCTGACCGAGCTCGCGTCCGCCACGGGCGCGTCGGTCACCGCGGTCAGCGCATCACCCGAGCGCGCCGAACGCCTGCTCGCGTTGGGCGCGGCGGACGTCGTGCAGAGCCTCGACGACGCCATCGGCCCCTACGACGTAGCGTTCGAATCGGTCGGCGGTAGCTCGCTGCCGCAGGCGCTGAAGCTGCTAGCCAAGGGCGGTCGCTTGATCTGGTTCGGCCAAGCCAGCCGGACGCCGAGCCAGCTCGACTTCTTCGATTTCTTCGCCCAGACCGGCGCGACGATCCGCCATTTCGACCACGACGATTCGACGGTCCCGGACTCGCGTGACCTTGCGACCCTCGTGCGCCTGGTGGCGAGCGATCGCCTGCACCCGGAGATCGGGGTCGTCGCGGACTGGACGCAAACCGCCTCGATCCTCGAGGACCTGCGCGAACGTCGGATCCGCGGCAACGCCGTGCTGCGGATCGACCACCAACACCAGCCACCGAGAACAGGAGATGAGAAATGATTGAACCACTAGACAGCAAGACGGTTGCACAGCAATACGTCTCAGCAGCCGAGGCAGGCGAGACGCACGCGGTCCGCGATCTGTTCGCGCACGACGCCACGTGGACGCTGGCGGGAGACCTGCCGATCTCCGGCGTGTGGAAAGGACGCGACGCGATCGTCGACGAGTTCCTCGCTACAGCGATGTCCTACTACGAGCCAGGCTCGGTCAGCCTCGAGATCACGGGAATGATCGCCGAGCACGATCAGGTCGTGCTGCAGTGGACCAGCCGAGCACGAACACGCGGCGGCCGGCCATACGAGAACGGCTGCATCGGCGTATTCACCATCCGGGACGGACAGATCCAGGACGTCCGGGAGCACATGGACACCCTCTACGCCCACGAGGTCGCATTCTCGGACATGACACCCGGCACCCCACCCTCGTGGGGGGCGAGTGATCATGCGCATCTTCCTCGCCGGGGCGAGCGGTGTGATTGGTGTCCGGCTGCTGCCGCTGCTGGTAGCGGCTGGCCACGAGGTCGCCGGGATGACTCGCTCGCCCGGAAAACTCGATGGGTTGACGGAGCTCGGCGCCCAACCGGTCCTGTGCGATGTGTACGACGCCGACGCCTTGCGAGCTGCTGTCGTCCGGTTCCGGCCCGACGTCGTAATGCATCAGCTCACGGACCTCCCGGATACCGCGGCGGAGATCCCGGAGTTCGGCGACCGCAATGACCGGATAAGACGCGAGGGAACCCGAAACCTTCTGGCTGCCGCCGAGTCCGCGGGAGCCGAGCGGATCCTCGCCCAAAGCATCGCCTGGGAGCAGCCTGGGAATCGTGGCCTGACTACCCGCGTGTTCGAGAACTCCGTGCTGACCGTTGCCGGTGTCGTGATTCGGTACGGGCAGCTCTACGGCCCCGGAACGTACTTCGAGACCGAGAAGCCGTCGCCGCCCCGGATTCAAATCGACGAGGCGGCAAGGCGGACCGTGCCGATCCTCCACGCGCCGCCGGGCATCGTCGAAGTAGTCGAGTAACCGCTCCCCGACCAACCGCGATCACTGCCACTCGAACACGGAGGAAGCCGCACATGAACGCGACAGACGAGATGTCGTTCGCGCCAGTTGACGCACGGGTGACCGGCGGCGCCATGCGCCTGCTGGTGACAGGCGGAACCGGAGTCCTTGGCCGGGCGCTCGGCCCGCTCGCGCGCGCCGCCGGGCATGAGTTGCTCGCGCCGACCAGGGACAAGCTAGACCTGTTCGACCCTGTCGCTGTCGCGCACGCCACAGACGGTGTCGACGCCGTTCTCCACTTGGCCACTCGGATCCAGCCGCTCAAGCAGCTCGGCAACCCCGAGGCGTGGCGCGATAACGACCGCCTTCGCGCGGACGCCTCGAGAATCCTGGTCGACGCCGCGCTCGCCGCAGACGTCGCCGCTTACGTGCAACCGACCGTCACGTTTGTCTACCCCGGCGAGGGCCCCGTCTGCGAAGACACCCCGATCAGCGACGTCCCGGCGGTCCTGAGATCCGCGCTGACCGCCGAGCGTGAGGCCGACCGGTTTGCACAAAGCGGCCGCCGGGGAATCGTTCTCCGCCTCGGACTCCTCGACGGGCCAGGCACCGGACACGAACTGCCGGTGCGCTCGCTTGGCGCCACCCTCCACGTCGTCGACGCAGCCCGCGCGCTGCTGGCAGCGCTCACCCTTCCCAGCGGCATCTACAACGTCTGCCGCGACGGCGAACGCATATCCAACAGTCGCTTTACAGATGCCGCTGGCTGGCACCCAACCCATTGACAGATCGCTGCCGACTCCGCGCCTGCAAGCCACGAACTCCAGAGGTTCACGATGATCGAGCTCGAGTACGAGATGACCTACGCCGAAACGCTCGACCGGCCCCTTGGCCCGACCACGGGCTCACCGCTCGGCGACCGGCTGTGCTGGCAGATCACCACCGCGGCGCTACAGGGCCCGCGGATCAACGCCACCCTCGCGATGCCAGCGACCGACTGGATTCGGCTCGGCACCGACGGCATCCGCCGACAGGACCTGCGCGCGCAACTCACAACCGACGACGGCGAGCTGATCCTGTTCCGCTACGACCTCGCCGTGATCCGCTCAAGCGAGCGGTTCCTCGACGCCCTCACGTCTGGCGAGACGACCACATTCAATGACCAGTACATGCGGATCGCGCCACAGTTCGAGGTTGGCGCAGGCCGCTACGCATGGCTCGGCGAAAGCCTGTTCCTCGGCCGCGGGCGGCTAACCGGTCTGAAAGCGATCGAGTACGAGATCTTCCGAGTCAAGTGAGGAGCGAAAATGAGCCTGACGCCCAATTACTCGCACCGACCCGAGCGAGAGAGCGGCATGATCCAATCTGCCCGTGAAGCGATCCGCCGACTGCGACGACTGTTCGGCGAACTGGCTTACAGCCAACGGCGGCTTTTGGAGATCCAGACCGGCCTCGTGCTTACCCCGGCAACCGAGCACGCGATCATCCGCGCGCAGATCGACAAGCTGAACGCCCTCTACGAAGCGTAGGACCATACGGGGTGGCCGATGGCCCAGGGCCGGCCGAGACGAGGACGCCGACCCGCTCGGCGATGCGCCGCTGAGGGATCGCTTTCCGGCATTCGCACCTTGCGGCATCGTGCAGCCGAGTCCGCCTCGGCGCGAAAGGAGGTGCGTCGGCTGGGCCACGCGATCCCGCCCTGCTCGTCGCCCTCAGGGCGCCTGCTTAGCCTGGGCGAACGCTAGCCCGTGCCCCGGCTCGCGACGTATCCGCTTAGGACTGGAAAGGGCGGCTTGCTCGCGGGCGCCTCGCGCGAGCGCTTCTGCGTCGCCAAAATCCCCGCTCGCAAGCGCGTACAGCGCCAGCTGCGACAGCGCCAGCACCCAGACGTTGCGGCCGGCCACGCGGCTGGCCTCTCGAACCCCGTCGGCCAGCACCGCCTCGGCGCGGGAATCGTCTCCGGCCAGGACCAACGCAAATCCACGCAAGACGACCGCAATCGGATGCCATGGGCTCCACGCCGGCTCGGCCTCGACGGCAAACTCAGCGTCCGCTCGCATTTGGTCGGCACCACCCGGACAGATCGTCGCGCGCAACGCGACCGGCGGGATTCGGTGCGACGCGGCCTCCATAGAGGTGCGCGCGATACCTGCGCGCGCCTTTTGGTGTCGGTGCGTGGCTGGAGCACCAGTATCGGCTTCTCCTCGGCCGTTTTCGGGATTGAGCACTTCATCCCGATCGGGCGATGACGCTGCGCGCGGCCGCCCATATCTTGGTGCGGTCGGATCCGCAGCTTGCCAGCCCCGGTCGCTCTCCGAACAGGGCACGCAGCCGGCAACCGAAATCAACGATGGAGAGGAAGCGCCGGGTGAGCGACGAGACGATTGACCGCACCACGTTGCCGATCCGGCGTCCGCCGTTTGGCGGCGTCGCGAATCAAACACTCGGCGGTTCTGAGCCCGATTGGGAGCAGATCGGTCATGTGAAGCCTCCGGATGGGGCTCCGAATGTGTTGGTGGTGTTGATCGACGACGCGGGGTTTGGTAATCCGGGTGCGTTTGGCGGTCCGATCGATACCCCGAACTACGATCGGATCGCTGCGGAGGGCCTGAGGTACAACCGGTTTCACGTGACGGCGATGTGCTCGCCGACGAGGGCGTCGCTGTTGACGGGTCGCAATCATCACGCGGTCGGTATGGGAGGTATTCCGGAGGCCTCGAGCGGGTTCCCGGGGTATTCGGCGATGCTGCCGAAGGACGCGGCGCCGTTCCCGAAGGTGCTCAAGGAGAACGGGTATTCGACGGCGGCGATCGGTAAGTGGCATCTGACCCCCGAGAAGGAGCAGGGCCCCGCGGGTCCGTTTGATCACTGGCCCAACGGCTGGGGGTTTGATTACTACTGGGGGTTTCTCGCGCCCGAGGCGAGTCAGTTCGACACGATGATCGCCGAGAACCAGAAGTTCATCGGTGTTCAGGAGGGCAGGGACGGCGACCCGTTCTATTTTCCTGAGGCGATGACCGACCAGGCGATCGATTGGCTGCACGGCGTTCGGGGCCACGATTCCGAGAAGCCGTGGATGCTCTACTACTCGACCGGTTGCAGTCATTCGCCGCATCACGTCTGGAAGGAGTGGTCAGAGAAGTACAAGGGCCGGTTTGATCAGGGCTGGGACAGGCTGCGCGAGGAGACATTTGAGCGCCAGAAGAAGCTGGGCGTGGTTCCCGCCGACGCGGTCCTGACGCCGCGTGACGAGTCGATGCCTGCCTGGGATTCGCTGGATGAGAACCGCCGGCGGGTGTGCGCGCGCCAGATGGAGGTGTACGCGGGGTATTCGGAGAACGCCGATCATCACGTCGGCCGGCTGTTGGACGCGATCGAGGCGATGGGCGAGCTCGATGACACGATCGTGATCTGGATCTGGGGTGATAACGGGGCCAGCCTGGAAGGAACTCCTTCGGGCACGTTTAACGAGGGGACGATGCTCAACGGCCTGCCGCTCACCGACCAGGAGCAGCTGCAGTTGACGCTGAAGTGGGGCGGGCTCGAGGCGTGGGGCACCGAGATGATGTATCCGCACTATTCCTCCGCGTGGGCGTGGGCGAGCAACACGCCGTTTCGCTGGGGCAAGCAGGTCGCTTCGCATCTCGGGGGTACGCGCAACCCGCTGGTCGTCCGCTCCCCGCAGCGGATCGGCGAAAGCGGGGGTCTGCGCTCGCAGTTCACCCACGTCAGCGATATCGGCCCGACGATCCTCGACATGGTCGGGATCCCTCAGCCGACGCATGTCGATGGCGTCGAGCAGCAGCCGATGACCGGGGCGAGCTTCGCGGACTCGCTCGCGGACGCGAATGCGCCCGAGCGCCACACGCAGCAGTATTTCGAGAACTTCGGTAACCGCGCGATGTACAAGGACGGCTGGTGGCTATCGATGCGGATGCCCCGCATTCCGTGGCGGCTGGACCCCGAAGTGCTCAAGCATTTCGCGCCCGGTGTCTGGAAGCCTGACGAGGATCCGGTCGAGCTGTACTACCTGCCCGATGACTTCTCCCAAGCGACCGACCTGTCAGCCAGCCATCCCGAAAAGGTCAGGGAGCTGCAGGCGCTGTTTTGGGAAGAGGCCGAGAAGTACCACGTCAAGCCGCTGCTGGCCGGATTCGCCGGGTTCTTCGGGATCCTGCCCCCGATCGGCTCGCACTCGACCAGCACCTATCACGGGGTGGTACAGAACATCGCGCCCGGAGCGGTCCCGCGGATCTATAACCACTCGTACACGATCAGCGCGGACCTCCACATCCCCGATGGTGGCGCCGAGGGGGTGATCGTCGCCGAAGCGAGCCATCTCGGGGGCTTCTCCTTGTTCGTCCAGGATGGGAAGCTCAAGCACACCTACGCGTTCCTGGGAGTGTTCGAATACAAGCAGGAGTCCGAGAGCGAGCTGCCGACGGGGGACGTGACCGTCGAGATGATCTTCGCCGCGGATGAGCCGAAACCCGCCACCCCGGGTCAGGTCACGCTGCTGGTCAACGGGGAACCGGTCGGCAGCGGCCGGATGGATCACACCGTCCCGTTCATCTTCAGCGGCTATGCCGGCATGGACGTCGGCCTCGACAACGGCTTGGTCGTCGACCGAAGCTACGCCGACAAGGGGCCGTTCGCGTTCACCGGCACGATCAAGAAGGTCGTCTTCGACGTCGCTCCGCACCTCGACGACCAGGACGAGCATGCCCTGCACGAACACGCGTCCCAGTCGGACATTGCTCGCGGGATCAGCGGCTAGGAGGCAGCGAACATGAGCGACGAAAAGAAGGAAGTATTGATTGCGGCGTACCTGTTCGAGGATCTCGCCCAGCGCGACTTCGACGCGCTACTGAAACTCGCCGAGGACAAGACGATCACGGTCGAGGGCGTCGTCCTCGTCCGCAAGGACAGCGACGGCGAGGTGCACGTCACCGAGACCGGCGACCACCTCGGCCGCAAGGGGTTGAAGATCGGCGGAGGCGCCGGGCTTGTCGTCGGCTTGTTCGCACCCCCGCTCCTCGCCGCGACCGCGGTCGGTGCGGCCGCCGGCGGAGTGATGGCGAAGTTCGCCAAGCACCGGGTCGAAAGCGGAATCGCGGACAAGATGGACGACGCGCTGCCACCCGGCTCCGGCGGCGTTATCGCCGTCTATGACTCCGATGGCGCAGGGGCGGTGGACCGGGCCCTGCCGAACGCGGTCAAGAAATCCGTGGCGCAGATCGACGGCATGAGCGCCAAAGAGCTCAAAGCAGGGCTCGCCGAGGCGCAGGCCGGCATGGGCGGCTGAACCCACCCCGCCGAGATCGCGAAACTGCGGTCCGTGGGAGCGTCATCTCATGAGCACTGACCTTCTCGACATCCTTCTGCTGGCGCTGGTGTCGATGTTCAACCCGTCGCTGTTGGCTGCGGTGACGGTGATGATGTTGTTTCCGAACCCGAAGCGGCTGATGGTCGGCTACCTGCTGGGCGCCTACACCACCAGCATCACACTCGGTCTGGTGATCGTGTTCACGCTGCAAGGCTCGAGTACGGAAAGCACCTCCAAGCACACAATCAGCCCGCTGGAGGACATAGTCGTGGGCCTTCTGGCCGTGTTGATCGCATTCGTGCTCGGGACCGGACGCGACCAACCGTTCCAGGAACGCCGGCAGGCAAAGAAAGACGCGAAACTGAAGGCGAAGGTCGAGGCTGGCAAACCGACCGAGTCGCTCCCGCTCAGGCTGCTGGGCAAAGGCGATCCCAAGGTGACGTTCGTCGTCGGGGCGATCCTCAGCTTCCCTGGCGTGTCGTACCTGACCGCGCTGGACAAGATCCACAAGCTCAACCCCGGCACCGTCCCGACCGTGCTGCTCGTCGTCGGCTTCTGCCTGTTTCAGCAGATCCTGCTCGAGGTGCCGTTGCTCGGCTACGTATTCGCACCTGAGACCACCCAGGACAGGGTCAACCGCTTCAAAGCTTGGCTGGGCGCCAAAGGTCGCAGCGCAGTCGTGATCGGCGCCGGCGTGATCGGAGTGGTGCTCATCGCCCGAGGCGTGATCACCCTGCTCTGAGGCGCTCGCAAACGCGACTCGATCATCGCCTCGCTTTGAACAGGCACAACGGCCATCCAGGACACTTCGGACGCCAACGACCGCGTTATCAGAGTGCATCCCAACGGGACGATGACACCGAGCGGCGCATCGAGTTTGATCTTCACATCGAGGCACTAACGACAGCTCCCCGGGCCTAACGCGGCCAAACCTGAGAGGCAAGAGCACATGTCAACCATTTTGTCGTTCATCCTGGCGGTCGTTTACATCATGCTGTTCATTACGCTTGCGTTGACAACCTCGCGCAAGGGGCACTATCTACTGTTCTGGGTGGGGATCATCTTCCCGGTGCTCTGGATCATCGGTGCCGTGATCGCCCCGACGGGAAACGCTGAGGCGCGGGGTTTCGCCTGACCCAGCCCAAGGAGAGCCCCACACGCCCCGGGGGTCGCGTCTCAGAATCCGGGGGAATTGAAGAGGCGGGCGTAGCCTCCGCTTTGTCCTGACGAGACGAAGCTATGGAGGTACGCCCGTATGGCGAGAGTAGCCCCGAGCGAGCGGTTTCGCACGCAGTTGGATGAAGTGCTGGCCGGCGTCGGCCAGGAGCAGGATCCGGTCGAGATGATCGGCCGGTTGGGAGCGCGGTTGATCTTGCAGCAGGCGCTGGAGGACGAGGTCACGGAGTTCCTCGGGCGCGGGCGGTATGAGCGCTCGGAGGAGACGGTGGCGCATCGCAACGGCTATGAGCCGCGGACGATCAAGACGACGGCCGGTCCGGTCGAGCTGGAGCGCCCGCGGGTGCGTGACGCGTCCAAGCTGGGGTTCGAGTCGCGGCTGCTGGGCCGGCACGTGACGCACACCTGCGCGCTGGAATCGCTGGTGATCAGCTCGTTCCTTCGCGGGCTCTCGACGCGCGACGTCGAGGCGGTGCTGGAGGACACCTTCGACCAGCCAGTGTCGTCGCGGTCGACCGTGTCGCGGATCCTTGAGGACACCCGCGAGCGGTACCGCCGCTGGTGCAAGCGCAAGCTCGACGAACACGACCTCGTGTACCTATTCCTCGACGCGATCTATCTGAAGCTGCACCCGGACGACACGCCGGCCGAGGGGGTACTGGTCGCGTGGGGTGTGACGCTGGAAGGCCGCAAGGTGCTGCTGGGCCTGCAGCTCGGCTCACGCGAGAGCTATGAGAACTGGCTCGCGTTCGGCCGTGACCTGATCGCCCGTGGGATGAACGCTCCCGGCTTGGTCTGCGCCGACGGCGCGCCCGGCCTGTGGAAGGCCGTCCGGGAGCTGTGGCCGGCGGCCGACGAGCAACGCTGCACGGTGCACGCGCTCAGGAATGTCACCCAGAAGCTGCCCAAGCGCCACCACACCGAGGTCAAGGCACGCTGGTGGAAGACGTTTGACGAGGCGGCCTCGCCGGCCGAGGCGCGTCGTGGGCTGGAGGCGATCATCGCCGACTACTGCAGCGCCTACCCGTCGGCGATGGCCGTGATCGAGCGCGACCTCGATGCGCTCATTACGCATCTGCGCTGGCCCTCTGAGCACCGCAAGCGGATCCGGACCACGAACCTGCTGGAGCGCACGTTCGTCGAGGTCCGCCGGCGCACCAAGGTAATCGGCCGCTTCCCCGGCGAGACCTCGGCACTGTCGCTGATCTGGGCCGTGCTCGAGCTCTCAAGCCGCGGCTGGCGCGGCGTGGTCATGACCCCAAAGACCGTCGCCGAGATCGAACGCATCCGTCGCAAGCAGCACGCCGCGACGACTGAGAACACCGAGGAGGTGGTCGCCGCCTAGCATCCACACCAGCGGACGCTACGCCCGGCCAATTTCACCCGGGAAATGTGACGCCACCCG
>CAWGOQ010000003.1:0-176784 GCA_963824295.1 uncultured Solirubrobacterales bacterium
TGCCCTGAGGTTATTGACGGATTACTTGGCTTCGGCAACGATCATGGCCAGATACTCCGGGTTGGTGTTCGGAGAACGAATGACGCCCGCGCCGAAGGATCGGCGCGGGCGTCCGTCTGAGCCCCTCTCGTTTTGTCGTACTAACTGATCACGAGGCGGCCGGCACAGGCTTGGGCGCCAGGAGTTCCTCTTCCTCGGTCGTCGTGCGAGCGTGCCAGATGCCAAGCCCGACCAGGACAGACATGATCGCCGCGAGCACGAACGATGCGATCGCGCCCCACAGCATGACCGCGCCGATCATCGAGAACGCATAGGCCTCGAGCAGCAGGCCGCGAAGAGTGGTGCCCTGGAACGAAGTCTGCTCCAACGCAGCCAGCGTCTTGCTCCCTGGGTTGGCCCGGGCCGCGGTGCTGAGCTTCGAGTACACCCCACCGTAGGGCAGCTCCGACAGATGCACGGCCATGAAGTCGTCCGCCCAGACGTGGGCCTGCTCACCGGTGAGCAGCTGCTGGCCCGCGTACTGCGAGACCGACGGGATCATCGAGGGAGTGATCTCGGTGCCCGGCTTGGGATGAGCGAACGCGGCCTTGGGCGGGAAGTAGATCTGCTGCTGGGCCAGCTGGGAATGAACGTTCGAGTTCACGAAGCTGTGACCCCAGGTCAGCAGCCCACCGGCGATAACCAGGGCCACGACGACGGCGACGCCGCCGGCGCTGGCGATGACGTCCAATACCTTCCGGGACATGTGTTCCTCCTCTAGAATGATTGGGCCCCAAACGGTGGGTTTCGCTGGGGTGAATAGTCGCCTGGGCAAGAGCGCGCACCATCCGCGTTGGGCCGCGAGGCTCACGCGGGGATCGTCACCTTGCGCCTCAGTAGTTGTGGGCAGTGAGGTGCGGGATTCGAGCGGATGCCCGCCGGGTCGCGCCGTCCTAACGTGACAGGTGCGATGGCTAACACATCTAAGAACATGACCGGCGCTGACCCGCCTGTGTCAGATCAGCTATTCAGCGAGATGCTCGACTTGCCCCGTGTGGAGTGTCTGCGGCTCCTCGCTGCGAACGGGTTCGGACGGCTGGCCGTCGCGCTGACTGAGGGGGCTCCGGTCATTCGCCCCGTCAACTACATCTTCGATGAGCCTTCCCAGTCGGTCGTCTTCCGCACGTCGCCTGGCTCGAAGCTGCACGCACTGCTCCAGACCGCCGAGGCGGCCTTCGAGATCGACGGAGTCGATGAAGGCTCGCGGACGGGTTGGAGCGTGATCATTCACGGTGTGGCCGAGGAGATCACCAGCCAGACCGACATCCGACGACTCGATGCCCTCGGACTGGCGCCCTGGGCGCCGGGAGAGCGGAGGCGTTGGGTGCGGATTCGAGCCCGGACGGTCACGGGCAGACGGATCGTCTACTCCGCCAACGTCTCCGAGGATCCTACGTAGTTCTCCGCAGCAAGCCTTCGGAGCTGCGCGGCTGGCATGCGGAGAATCGGGTCATAGGCTTGCGGTATGAGTTCGACTACACCTACACCATTCCGCGTACTGATCGTCGGCGGAGGGGTCGCCGGCCTCGAGGCAGCGCTTGCGCTGCGGGAGCTCGCTGGCGAGCGGATCGCCACGACGCTGCTGACTGGAGCACCCGAGTTCGTCTACCGACCGATGAGGGTTAGGGAGCCGTTTGCGTACCCCGCGGCACGTCACTATCCGCTGGACGAGATCGCCCGTGACATTGGCGTCGAGCTGGTCCCCGACACATTCAAATGGCTGGACGGTGACCGCCGGCTGGTCCATACGGAGGGAGGCGAGACGCTTGAGTACGACGCCCTGCTCCTGGCCCCGGGCGCGATTTTGCATCCGCGTTTCAAGCACGCCTTGACGCTCGATGACAGCCGGCTCGACGAGCAGCTGCACGGGCTGATCCAGGACGTGGAGGGTGGCTACATCCACAAGCTCGCGTTCCTGGCGCCCACCCCGATGCCGTGGCCGCTGCCCCTGTACGAGCTGGCGCTGATGACAAAGCGCCGGGCGTATGACATGAACGTCGACATCTCGGTCACGCTGGTCACACCTGAGGACGCGCCGCTGGCCGTGTTCGGGTCGGAGGTCAGCCGGGCGGTCGAGCAGTTGCTTGAAGAGAACGGGGTTCTGGTCGTGTCCTCATCTCACGCCGAGACACCCGAGGTTGGCCAGGTGACGCTGCACCCAGGCGGTCGTCAACTGCACGTGGACCGGATCATCTCCCTACCTCAGCTCTACGGACCGGACTTTCCGGGCGTTCCGACCGCAGCGCCGGGTCGGTTCATCTCGGTCGACGTCCATTGCCGGGTGCCGACGCTGGAGCGTGTCTACGCCGCGGGCGACGCGACCGATTTCCCAGTCAAGCAGGGTGGGATCGCCGCTCAGCAAGCCGACACCGCGGCCGAGGCGATCGCCGCCCTGGCCGGCGCACCGATCGACCCGAAGCCCTTCCACCCGATCGTCCATGGCGTGCTCCTGGGCGGCGATAAGCCTCTTTACCTGAGCGCCCACATCACCGGCGGGCACGGGTCGAGCTCCGAGGTGGGCGAGACGCCCACCTGGTCGCCACCTACCAAGATCGCCGCGAAGTATCTCGCGCCCTATCTGGAATCTCGTGATCGCGCGGCACTACGATGACCAACCTGCCCGACTCACCCACCCCCAGCGATCGCAGCAACCCTGCGGATGCCGCACCCGGAAGGACGATCCGCGTCGTGATCGCCGACGACCACTCCGTGGTTCGTCGCGGGTTGCGACAGGTCCTAGACGCCGACGGCGGCTTCGACGTGGTCGCCGAGGCCTCGGATCTGGACAGTGCCCGCCGCTATGTCCGGGGCCATCACCCCGACGTGCTCGTGCTCGATCTGAACATGCCCGGCGGGTCGAGCCTCGACGGGATCCCGGAGATTCGCGCCGAGTGTCCCGAGACCCAGATCGTAGTGCTCACCATGCAGGACGAGCCTGCCTACGCGCGCCATGCGCTAGGCGCCGGAGCGCTTGGATACGTCCTCAAGGAAGCGGCCGAAGCCGAACTGGTCGAGGCGATCCGGCGCGCCGCGGCCGGCGACACATACCTCAACCCGCGTCTGGGCGCCCGCGTCGCCGCCGAGCCCCCACCGGGTCAGCCCGACGGGCTGTCCGAGCGCGAGGTGGAAGTCCTGCGACTGATCGCGCTGGGGCACACCAACGGCGAGATCGCCGAACAGCTCTACCTGTCGGTGCGCACTGTCGAGACGCACCGAGCTCACATCCAGCAGAAGCTGCGACTCGGCACCCGCTCAGAGCTGGTGCGCTACGCGCTCGATCACGGGCTCGTCGAGACCTGATCAACGGCCGGGCCGGAGATCCGATCAACGGCCCGGCCCGGCGTCGGACACGGCGAGCTCGAGCGGCAGGTCCCAATCATCGTGCTGGTCGCGCGCGACGCTGCGCGGGAGCACCAGCAGTGGACAGCGCGCCCGGCGCGCGAGCTGGTTTGAGGTGCTCCCGTGGAGCAGCCGACCGACCGGTCCGTAGCCGCGGGACCCGACGAGCAGCAGGTCGACGTGGTCCCCGAAGGAAACGAGCTGCTCGCTCGGATCGCCATAGGTGACGTCTCCGTCGATGTCCTCTAGCTGGCATACCCGGCGGCGCTCGCCGTCCATCAACCGCTTCACGGCATCCGGCCAGTTCTGTGCGATCGGCTCGCCGTACGGGATGCTTTGGAGCGGGATGACCGACAGGGCCTTGACGGTCGATTGCAAGCGAGGCGCTAGCGCCCGTGCCGCCGCGAGGGCGTGCTCGCTCTCGGGCGAGCCGTCGTAGCCGACTCCGAGCACGTCGAAGGGATTTGCCCGCTCTGCGTATCCGAACGGTGCAACCGCGACCGCGCAGGGCGCGCCGTTGAGTGCCGCGATCGTGTCGTTGCCGAGCAGCACGCGCCCGAGAAACCCATGGCGACACGCTCCGATCACGATCAGGTCGGCGTGGTGTCGCTCGGCGAGAACGTGCAGGGCGTGGCCTATCGAGTGATCCGCGCAACAAAGCGTCTCGACCGCGGGCGCGACCGCCTCTCGCTCGCGATCGAGCAGCCGTCGCGACTCGTCGAGCTCGGCGCTGAGCAGCAGCGCGGCTCCTGTCCCGGGCATCAACCCGGCGCCGAACACGTTCACCAGCCACGTGCTCGCGTCCTCGTCCGCGAGCCGGGCGGCCAGGGCGACCGCATCCCGGCCCCCCTGCTCTCCGTCCACTCCGACCAGGACTCTGCTGAACATCGTCGACTCCTCGAAGGTTCGCTTGAGAAGGACGCTACGTGGCGCCGGGTCAACGGTCATCGGTGCTTTTCCGCATCCCATCGCGCCTTATCCACGACTCGTGGACGGTGGTCGTGTGCCTAAATGACCTCATGACCACCACGATTGAGTCACGCCATGGGGCGCTGTCCCCAGCCGAGCTGGAGGCGATCAACGCCTGGTGGCGCGCCGCCAACTATCTGTCGGTCGGACAGATATACCTGCTCGCCAACCCCCTGTTGCGCCAGCCTCTCGCCCCCGAGCACGTCAAAGCCCGGTTGCTCGGCCATTGGGGGACGACGCCGGGCCTCAACTTCGTCTACGCCCACATGAACCGGGCCATCAAGGCTCGCCGGCTGAACACGATCTACGTGACCGGCCCCGGCCACGGCGGGCCCGGCCTGGTGGCGAGCGCCTATCTCGACGGGACCTACGGCGAGGTGTACCCGCACATCGGCCACGACGAGGAGGGGCTGCGGCGGTTGTTTCGCCAATTCTCCTTCCCGGGCGGCATCCCCAGTCACGTCGCGCCCGAGACGCCCGGATCGATCCACGAGGGCGGGGAGCTTGGGTACTCCTTGCTGCATGCCTACGGGGCGGTGTTCGACAACCCCGACCTGCTCGCGCTGTGCGTGATCGGGGACGGCGAGGCCGAGACCGGGCCGCTGGCGGCGAGCTGGCACTCGAACAAGTTCCTCAACCCGGTTCGCGACGGCGCCGTCCTTCCGGTCCTTCACCTGAACGGCTACAAGATCGCCAACCCAACCGTGCTCGCCCGGATCAGGCCGGCTGAGCTGCGCTCGTTGCTGGAGGGCTACGGCTACGCGCCGCGGTTCGTCGAGGGGTCGGATCCGAAAGAGATGCACCAGCTGATGGCGGCAATGCTCGACGAGGTGCTCGACGAGGTCGCCGAGATCCAGGACCGAGCCCGCACGCACGGTGACACGGACCGGCCGAGGTGGCCGATGATCGTGCTCCGCACGCCGAAGGGATGGACCGGACCGAAGGAGGTCGACGGACTACCCGCCGAGGGGTCGTTTCGCTCCCACCAGGTCCCGCTGGCCGAGGTGCGCACGAACTTGCAGCACCTGGCGCAGCTCGAGGAGTGGATGCGCTCCTACCGGCCTGAAGAGCTGTTCGACGAATTCGGGACAATACATCCCGAGATCTCGGCGCTTGCCCCCGAGGGCAAGCTGCGGATGAGCGCCAACCCGCATGCCAACGGCGGCCTGCTGCTCCGTGAGCTCGAGCTGCCGGACTTCCGCGACTACGCGGTGGAGGTCAGGGCCCCGGCCACGAGCTCGAGCGAGGCGACGCACGTGCTCGGCGGCTGGCTTCGTGATGTGGTCACGGCCAACCCCGACCGCTTCCGGATCATGGGACCCGACGAGACGGCATCGAACCGCCTCCAGGCAGTGTTTGAGGCCACGAACCGCGTGTGGGAGGCGGAGCTGCTGCCGACCGACGACCATCTCTCCCCCGACGGCCGGGTCATGGAAGTGCTGTCGGAGCATCTGTGCCAGGGCTGGCTCGAGGGCTACCTACTAACCGGCCGGCACGGGCTGTTCAACTGCTACGAGGCGTTCATCCACATCATTGACGCGATGTTCAACCAGCACGCCAAGTGGTTGAAGGTCACCCGTCAGATTCCGTGGCGGCGCCCTATCGCATCGCTGAACTATTTGCTCTCCAGCCACGTGTGGCGCCAGGACCACAACGGGTTCTCACACCAAGACCCCGGCTTCATCGACCACGTGGTCAACAAGTCGGCCGACATCATCCGCGTGTACCTCCCGCCCGACGCCAACTGCCTGCTGTCAGTGGCCGACCACTGTCTGCGCAGCCGCGGGTACGTCAACGTGATCGTGGCCGGCAAGCAGCCCGCGCTCGATTACCTGACCATGGACGAGGCGATCGCGCACTGCACCCGCGGACTCGGAGTGTGGGGCTGGGCCTCGAACGACCAGGGGCAGGAGCCCGATGTGGTGCTGGCCTGCGCGGGCGACATCCCAACGCTCGAGACCTTGTCGGCCGCCGCGATCCTGCGCCAGCGGCTGCCCGACCTGCGGGTGCGGGTGGTCAACGTCGTGGACCTGATGCGCCTCGAGCCCGAGGCAGAGCATCCGCACGGCATGCCCGACAGCGAGTTCGACGCGCTGTTCACCGCCGCCCAGCCGGTGGTCTTCGCCTACCACGGCTATCCGTGGCTGATCCACCGGCTCACCTATCGCCGTACCAACCACCACAACTTCCACGTACGCGGCTACAAGGAGGAGGGCACGACCACGACGCCATTCGACATGGTCATGCTCAACGACCTGGATCGGTTTCACCTGGTCATGGACGTGATCGACCGCGTTCCGGGGCTCGGCGAACGCGCTATCCACCTGCGCCAGGAAATGGTCGACGAGCGGCTGCGCCACCGCGCCTACACGCGTGAGTTCGGAGATGACCCCGCCGATGTGCGCGAGTGGGCCTGGCCTGCGCCACACGCGTAGGTTCAGATAAGGCGCCGCGACAGGCGCGAGGACCGATCGATGAGAAATCCACGATTTCCGACTGCCGATCACCTGCACAGCCGAACCTTTCTGCTCCAGCGTGCGCAGCCCGCGTTGAGCGGGCTGATGGATGGATCACTCTCTACACTCGCGCCGATCTTTGCGGTAGTGCTGGCAACGCACCGCCCGCTTACCGCCTTCTACACCGGCTTGGCCACGGCGCTCGGTGCGGGTGTGAGCATGGCGTTCTCAGAAGGCCTCTCGGATACCGGAGACCTCACGGGCAGAGGCAGACCAATTCTCCGCGGCGCCATCACCGGCGGTGGGACCTTCCTCGGCGGTGTGTTTCACACCCTTCCGTTCTTGATCAGCAGCTACCACGCGGCGATCTTGGTCGCGATCGTGGTCGTGAGCGCGGAGCTGCTCCTGCTCGCGTGGCTGCGTCACATCTTCTTCGAGACCGAATTTCTCCGGTCGCTCGTTTTCATTGCAGGCGGAGGAGCGATCATCTGCGCCCTGAGCGCAGCTCTGGGGGTCGCCGCCGGGGGGTCCTGAACGGGCCGAGGAGAGCTCGACGGATCGCCGAGATCCCCCTGCCCGAATGGAACGGCGGTTGACGTTGAAGATCGCGCCCACAACGAGCACGTTACGGGCGGGACCAACTCAGACCATCCGGGTCTGCACGCGGGGTCGCTGTGGACGACGCCTGACCCCGCGTGCGGTAGGTATCAGCCCCGGGGGTAACTCAGGCCCTCACGGGCAGCAGGGCGCCGACCCGCTCGGCGAGCTCGACGAGCCGGGTCGAATAGCCCCACTCGTTGTCATACCAGGCCACGACCTTCACCTGGGTGCCGTCGATCACGGCGGTCAGTCCGGCGTCGAAGATCGAGGAGTACGAGGAGCCCACGATGTCGGAGGAGACGATCGGATCCTCGATGTAGGACAGGATGCCCCGGAGCGGGCCTTCGTCGGCGGCGCTCGCGAACGCGGCGTTGATCTCGGCCCGGCTGGTCAGCCGCTCGGCTTCGATGGTGAGGTCGACGAGCGAGCCGGTGGGCGTCGGCACCCGCACGGCGAAGCCGTTCAGGCGCCCTTCGAGCACGGGGATCACAAGCCCCAGCGCCTTGGCCGCCCCGGTCGAGGTCGGGATGATGTTCAGCGCGGCCGCCCGGGCGCGCCGGAGGTCCGTGTGGGGACCGTCGAGCAGATGCTGATCGGACGTGTACGCGTGAATGGTGGTCATCAGTCCGTGACGGATCCCCACCGTCTCGTGCAGCACCTTGGCGACGGGCGCTAGGCAGTTGGTCGTGCACGACGCGTTGGAGATGATGTCGTGACGATCCTCGTCGTAGACCTCATCGAAGTTCACGCCGAGGACCACGGTCGCATCAGCCGGCTCGTCGCCCTTGGCCGGCGCCGAGATGATCACCTTGCGGGCGCCCGCGGCGAGATGCTGCTCGGCGGCGGCGCGGGTGCGGAAGCGACCGGTTGACTCGATCACGACGTCGACGCCGAGATCCTGCCACGGGAGCGACGCGGGTTCGGACTCGGCCAGCGCGCGGATCTCTGTGTCGTCGATGGCGATGCCGCCGTTGCGCGCGGAGACGTCCGCGGGGAACGGCCCGTACACAGAGTCGTATTTGAGTAGGTGGGCGAGCGTGGCCGGATCGACCAGGTCGTTGATCGCGACGATCTCGATCTCGGCGTCGCCCTGGTAGGCGGCGCGCAGGGCGCACCGCCCCACGCGGCCGAAGCCGTTGATGCCAACACGTACGGACATCGCTACCTCATTTCTTGGCCGGGGTTGGTCCGAGGGTCTGGGTTGAACCTACGCCCCGCCCCGGCCACCGGAATCGTGGCGTGAGCCCGATCGAGGTACGTACTTCCTACGGGTACGGGCGGGCAGCCATCCGAGTAGGTTTCATCACGTGAGTCAGATCGCCAGCGTCCACGCGCGCCAGATTTTTGACAGCCGCGGGAATCCAACGATCGAGGTGGACGTCCGCCTGCGCTCCGGGGCGTTCGGGCGTGCCGCGGTGCCGTCGGGCGCCTCCACCGGTGAGCACGAGGCGGTCGAGCTGCGCGACGGCGGCCCGGCCTATGGCGGCAAGTCGGTCCTGAAGGCCGTTGCGCACGTCGACGGCGAGATCGCTGACGCGGTCACAGGCCTCGACGCTGCCGACCAAGCCGGCCTCGATGGTGTGCTGATCGCGCTCGATGGCACCGAAACCAAGTCTCGCCTCGGCGCCAACGCAATTCTTGGCGTTTCCGTGGCCGCCGCCCGAGCCCAGGCGGCCGAGCTCGGGCAGCCGCTCTGGCGCTATCTGGCCGCCGGCCGCGACCCGCTCCTGCCGATGCCCATGCTGAACGTGCTCAACGGAGGCGTTCACGCCGACAATCCGGTCGACTTCCAGGAATACATGATTGTGCCGGTCGGCGCCCAGTCGTTCACCGAAGCGATGCGGATCGCCACCGAGACCTACCAGGAGCTCAAGCGCACGATCCACTCGCGCGGGCTGGCCACCGGGGTCGGCGACGAGGGTGGCTTCGCGCCGAGCCTGAGCTCCAACGACGCGCCACTCGAGCTGCTGATCGCGGCGATCGAGGCCGCCGGCTACGAGCCGGGCCGCCAGGTGGCCATCGCGCTCGACCCGGCCAGTAGTGAGTTTTTCTCGGATGGCGCGTATCGCCTGTCCGGCGAGGGGCGCACGCTCCAGCCGAACGAGATGGTCGACTACTGGGAGCAGTTGTGCGCCCGTTACCCGATCGTCTTGCTCGAGGACGGCATGTCCGAGGATGACTGGGACGGCTGGAAGATGTTGACCGAGCGGCTCGGCTCCAGGTTGCAGCTGGTCGGGGACGACATCTTCGTTACCAACCCCGCCATCCTGCGCCGCGGGATCGACGCCGGCATCGCGAACGCGATCCTGATCAAGCTCAACCAGATCGGCACGCTCACCGAGACGCTCGAGACGATCGCGCTCGCGCACGAGGCCGGCTACCGAGCGGTGGTCTCGCACCGCTCCGGCGAGACCGAGGACACCACGATCGCGGACCTGGTCGTCGCCACCGGCGTTGGCCAGATCAAGACCGGCGCGCCGGCACGCACGGAACGCGTGGCCAAGTACAACCAGCTTCTCCGGATCGAGGAGGAGCTCGGCGACGCCGCACGCTTCGCGGGCCGGGAGGCCATCGAGCGGAACGCCGCGCCGACTGGCCCTCCCCTCCGCGCCTGACCGCTTCGGCCGGGCGGGGGTGGTGGGGGGGTGGGGAACCCCAACTACGCGCGGAGCGACGGCATCGGCGCCGGCCGCTCAGCGGCTTCCAGGCGAATTCGGGCGTCCACGATCACCGACCGATCGGACGTGACGATGAGCGGATTGCAGTCGAGCTCGACGATCTCCGGATGGGCCTCCACCATCGCACTCACCCGCAGCAGCACGTCCTCCACCGCCGCCACCTTGCAGGGTGCAGCGCCCCGGTACCCGTCGAGCAGCGGGAAGGTCCTCAGCGAGCGAACCATCTCGCGCGCGTCCACGTCGGTGAGCGGCGTGATGCGCACCGCGACATCCTGTATCAGCTCGGCCGTCGTCCCGCCGGCGCCGCAGGCCAGAACGGGGCCGAAGCTGTGGTCGTTAACCACCCCGACAATCAGCTCGACCCCCGCGGGAGCCATCGGCTGGACGACCAGGCCGTCGAGCGTGTGGCCGGCCCGCGCGACCGCATCCTCGATCGCCGCCGCGGCGGCGCGGACGGCTTTGGCGCCCCGCAGGCCGAGCCGGACACCGCCGGCGTCGGTCTTATGCAAGAGCCCCGCGGCACTCGCCTTGAGCGCGACGGTCGAGCCCAGCTTCGCCGCGACGGCCACCGCCTCCTCCGCGTTATCGACGATGTGTGTCTCGATCAGCGGCAGGTCGTAGCAGGCGAGGAGCTCGGTTACGCAGGCGGGCGTCAGCCAGTCCTGGCCGCGGGCGAGCTCGCGGCTGATGATCGCGGCCGCCTCCACTCGGCGCGCGGCCGGAAGTTCGGGGACCCGACCTGCGTCGCGAGCACGCCAGCGGCCATGCCGGATGGCGCGGGCCATCGCCCGGGCGGCCTGCTCGGGAAACTGGTAGCAGGGAACGCGCACGCGCTCGGATCTCAACTCCGGAGGAGTCCCCTGGGTGATCATCATCACGGCGGCGATCGTCACCTCCGGGCTCGACTCGGCTACGCGACGAACCGCTTCAGCCACGTCACCCGCCTCGGTCACGAGCGGGGGGACGAAGATCGCGATGATCGCATCGCAGGCGTCGGCGTCGATCAGCGTCTGCAGCGTGCGCGCGTAGTCCTCCGCCGACGCGCTGGCGATCACGTCGACCGGGTTGCCGAGCGCCGCGTCCGGCGACAGGAACCCGGCCAGCCGAGCTCGCACCTCCGGCGCCAGCTCAGCGACCTCCACCCCGCGGGCCTGCAACGCGTCGGTGCACAGGATCCCGGGGCCGCCGCCGTTGGTGACGATCACCACCCGATCGCCGCGCGGGACCGGCTGGGCGGAGAGCAGCGCGGCGACGTCGAACAGCTCGTGCATGGTGTCGGTGCGGATCACCCCCGCCTGCTCGAACAGCGCATCAACGGTCACGTCGGAGGCCGACAGCAGCGCGCCGGTGTGCGAGGAGGTGGCCCGGGCCCCGGCCGCCGAGCGACCGCTCTTGACGGCCAGGATCGGCTTGCGCGCCGCGACGCGCCGGGCGATCCGGGAGAACCGCCGAGGATTGCCGAATGACTCGAGGTACAGCAGGGAGAGATCGGTGCCGGGATCCTGCTCCCAGTACTGAAGGAAGTCGTTGCCCGAGAGGTCGGCCTTGTTCCCCACCGACACGAACGATGACAGGCCGACTCCGAGCTGACCGGCGGCCTCGATGATTGCGATCCCCAGCCCGCCGCTCTGGGACATGAAGCCGACGTTCCCGGGAACGGCTGCCGGCGGTGCGAAGGTCGCGTTGAGGCGAACGTCGGGGGCGGTGTTGAGCACGCCGAGGCAGTTCGGGCCGACGAGCCGGATCCCGGCGTCGCGACACACCTCCACTAGCTCGCGCTGGCGCGCTTCGCCCTCGGGGCCGGCCTCGGCGAAGCCCGCCGAGATGACCACCAGCGCCCGCACGTGGGCCGCGGCGCAGTCACGGGCGACCGCGGCCACGCCCTGGGCCGGTACCGCGACCACGGCCAGTTCGACCGGCCCGGGAATGTCGCGGACGGAGCGGTAGGCCGGGAGGGACTGGATCTCCCCGGCGTTGAGATTCACGGGATAGATGGGGCCCGTGAACCCGCCGGCGATCAGGTTGTGCAGGATCTCGCCGCCGATCGTCCTGCGCCGGGGCGAGGCGCCGATCACCGCTACCGACTCTGGGGCGACCACACTGCGCGACGCGGCGACGGCGGCGATCCGCTCGCGTTCCTCGAACCGTTCGACCGCCGCCGGGGACAGCGAGGTCGGCAGCTCGAGCTCGAGCACGTCGGGCCGCGATCGAACCTCGACCGGGAACCCGCTCTCCCGGAAGACCTCGACCATGCGGTGGTTGTAGGGAAGCACCTCGGCCACGAAGGTCGAGATGCCGTGTTGCTGCGCCACCTCCGCGAGGTGGGCCAGCAGGATGGTCGCGATGCCGCGACCCTGCCAGGCATCGGTCACCAGGAAGGCGACTTCGGCCCTGGTCGCGTCGAGCCGCACATATACGGCGTGCGCCACGATCGCTCGGGGAGTGCCGCTCTCGACGACCAGGCCGAACCGGTCCGCATAATCGACGTCCACCGCCCACTTGGTGGTCCAGTTGATGTTGGGTGCGCCGAAGAAGCGGAAGCCAATCGACTCGGGCGAGACGGCCTCGAGGAAGGCCCGGATCGCCGGAGCGTCGCCGGGCCTGACCGGCCGCACGTGGACCGTCGTGCCGTCCCGGAGGACGACCTCCGCCTCTCGGTCCGCCGGATACTGTGCCGAGGCGGCCTGGAGATCAGCTGTCCGCATAGACCGTGGCGATGTCGAGCGAGGAGAGTATCCCCACGGGGTAGCCCCCGGCGGCATCCACGACGACCAGGTGGGACACGCCATGCTCGCTCATGAGCTGGGCGGCGGTCGCCAGGGTCGCATTGGTCGAGACGGTCAGTGACTCGGTCGCGGCGACCTGCCCGGCGGTGCACTCCGCGCCGCCGGCGATCGCGGCCACGACGTCGAGGTCGGAAACAACGCCTTCCGGGCGTTCTGCCTGGCCGCTGCTGACCACTACGGCGTGAATGCGGTGGGTGGCCATGATCGCAGCGACGTCTCGGAGCGGAGCGTCGATCGGGCAAGTGAGAACGCCGTGATGCATACAGTCGCCGACACGGACATGCGCTAGCGCTGGGAGGTGAGTTCGGGCTTCGGGCATGCCGCCAGATTCGCGCAGATCCGGCAACCAAGCATCCGGGCTGCGCACCGCTGTCGGATCGGAGAACTACGGATGTCGCCGAGGTGGTCGCCCGGGCACTCTGTCTGCCTGACGCTCGAGACGCGCACCTACGCCCACCCCAGGAGACGAGCATGATCTTGATCGCGTACGACGGCTCACCTGACGCAAAGGAGGCGATCAAACGCGCCGGCGAGCTCATGAGAGGCAGACCGGCGGCGGTCGTCACGGTGTGGGAGCAGTTCGAGGACATGGTGACTCGCGTCGGCGCCGCGATGCCGATCGGCGCCGTGGACTACGCTGACGCCGACCGCTCCTACGAGGGGCAGGCCCGCCGGCGCGCCGAGGAAGGCGCCAAGCTGGCGCGCGACGCCGGCCTGAAGGCGCAGGCGCGGATTTGCATCCGGAGCGGGTCGATCGCCGAAACGGTTCTTATCGAGGCGGGCGACATAGGCGCCGAGGCGATCGTGCTTGGCACGCGCGGACTGACCGGGCTCAAGTCGCTCCTGCTCGGGAGCGTTTCCCATGCCGTGGTCCAGCACGCCGACCGGCCGGTGATCGTGGTGCCCTCGCCGGAGGTCGCCGCCGAGCGCGCGGCGCACCGGGAATAGCAGCCCGCCGGAGCGATACGGACGTGCCGGGCGCCATCGACCTGCACTGCCATCTACTGCCCGGCCTCGATGACGGGGCCCGGGATGTCGACGACGCGGTGGCGATGGCGCGGCAGGCACAGGCCGATGGCGTGTGTGCCGTCTGCGCGACGCCTCACATCCGCGCCGACCACCATGTGATCATTGACGAGCTTCCCGAACGGCGCGAGCAGCTCTCGGCGGCGCTGCGCGCCGCCGGCTGTGGCGTGCGGGTGCTTGCCGGGGGCGAGGTGGCCGCCACCATGGTCGACGCTCTTGAAGACTCTGAGCTGGCGGCGGTCACCCTGGGCGGCTCGGGCCGCTGGATTCTCCTCGAGCCGGCCCCTGGACCGCTCGACAGCCGGTTCCAAGACGTGGTCGAGTCGCTGCACGCCCGCGGATTCCGGGCGCTCATTGCCCACCCGGAGCGACACGCTGGGCCGGATCTGATCAAGCACCTTTCCCAACTGATCGGACGAGGCGCGCTGGTGCAGGCGACCGCCGCGTACTTCACCGACCAGCGTCTCGGGGCCAGCATGCTGGAGCTCACGCAAGCCGGGGTCATCCACGTCCTGGGCAGCGACTCGCACTCCTCGCGCGTCGGCCGGCCCGTGGCGCTCTCCCCCGCCCTCGAGGCGCTGCGCGCAGTCGATGCCGTCCGTGCCCACCTGACTTGGGTGGCCCGCACCGCGCCTCATGCGATCGTGCGGGGGGAGGATCCAATCTGTCCGTTCACGCCCCGCGACCCGGGCTCCACCTCGACATACGGGCGCGTCAGGACGTGAGGAACCAGCTCCTCCACCATCTCGCGACTGCCCGTCCCGAGGCCGCGGCGCAGGAAGTTGGCCGACCCGGCCGCGGCACCGAGTCGGATGGCCTCACGCAGAGCGAGACCCCGCGCCCACCCGGCGGCAATCGCGCCCATCATCGAGTCGCCGCAGCCCTCGCGGAATCCGCGCGGCAGGGGCTGGGGCACGACCTCGAACGGTTCGCCATCCCCCGGCAGGACCAGGATGGGGCGCTCGGCGCGGGTCACCGCCACGGCACGGGCCCCGGCGGCTTGCAAGCAGCGCGCGGCGTCGAGCGCGCGAGGACCATCGACGGGACCACGGATGTACTGGGCCAGTTCCCAGTCGTTCAGCTTCACCAGATCAGGACCGTGAGGGAGCGTGCGCTCCAAGCGAGGACTCGATAGATCGACGATCACGGGAATGCCGGCGGCACCGACGTCCGCAACGAGCGTCTCGTAGACATCCTCGGGCAGCCCGTCTGCGGGAAACGGGTTGCACAGCACGAACACAGCACTTTCGAGTGCAGCGGCGCACGTGAAGGTGACCAGGTCGTCCACCTCGTGCCGGCCCGGTGCCGGTCTGGCCGCCGTCGCCACGACCTGACGCTGCCCGGTGCGGCGGTCGATGACGTAGCTGCCGCTGAATCCGGTGGTGCGGACAAGCCGGCGCTCGCCGGGAAGCGCCTCGAGCAGCGGGAGCAGGGCGGAGCCGGTTTCACCGCCCAGGAAGCCACACAGGATCGGCCACGCCCCCAGCTCGCCGGCCATCCGGGCGACCCACACGCCCTGGCCGGCCGGATGGACGTGCACCTCGTCGATAGCGCCCGTGCGCTCGATCGTCACGCTGAGCAGCGGATCGGGTCCGAACACGGTGACTCGAGGACGGTCAGCTGAGCTGGACATGCCAACCGCAACGGTTGACCATCACCGGCTTCCCGGCATCCGGAGAAATCCGCATCGCCCCAGCGGACCGAGTGCTGTCATTCGTCGGACTCGACACGACGACGAGGCGCCGTCGGGGACGTAGGGTCTTGGCGTACCCGAACCGACGACCGGAACCCCGAAATGACCATTCACCCGAAGAAGCAGAAGGACCTCATGCTGGCGCCCGTCGCGGTGGAGATCGACCGAAACCTCGAGCGGATGCGCGACCGCACGCCGCGGGACGTGGAGGCCGAGCTCGAGCTGGAGCTCGACCGACCGGCGATGTGCGCCGGGCGTGACGAGCGGGCCGAACTTGTGCTCCGTCAGGCGCTGCGCAACGTCGACCTGCACGGCTGGAACGCGGTGATCACCGCGGATGGAGCTCGGCTACACCTCGAGGGAGGCTCGGTCTCGCTGGACCTCGGCCTCAGCCTCGGCATCACGGGTTACATCGAGAACGGCCTGTCGGGCTGAGCGGCCGACGGCACGCCCGGCGGCTGTTGCGGCGATCGAAACGGAGCGGCGTCCCAGCGACGCATCTCACTGACGCATTCCACGACGCCGCACGCGTTGCGCGTGAGCTCTCTGACGGTCGAGCGCGCGCGAGACGATCTGCACCACCTCCGCGGGACTCCCCGCCATGCGCAGGCCCGCCAGGTCGGACTCGTCGATCCGGTGTTCGCTTAGCGCCCTGGTCCTTAGCCAGTCGAGCAGCCCGTCCCACTCGCCGGCTCCCACCAGGATCACGGGGAAGTGCTCGATCGTCGCCGTCTGGATCAGCGTCAAAGCCTCGAACAGCTCATCGAGCGTACCGAACCCGCCCGGGCAGATCACGAACGCGCAGGCGTACCGGACGAACATCACCTTGCGGGCGAAGAAGTGCCGGAAGCGCAGCCGGACGTCGAGGTAGTCGTTGAACGACTGCTCGCGGGGAAGCTCGATGTTGCAGCCCACCGACAGCGCGCCCGCATCGCGCGCGCCACGATTGGCCGCCTCCATCAGGCCGTCGCCACCGCCGGTGATCACCGCGAAGCCGGCCCGCCCTAGCTCGACGCCTACCTGGCGCGCGAGCGCGTAAAGAGGATGCTCGCGCGGCGTCCGCGCCGAGCCGAACACCGTCACGGCGGGGCCTATCTCGGCGAGGCGATCGAAGCCGTAGGCGAACTCGGCTGCGATCTCCCGGATCCGATCAGCGTCCGTGGACTGGACCGCAGCCGGCTCGTCGCCGAGCCACAACAGCAGTTCCTGGTCGAGGGTGGCGTGTGTGACCGAGTCGCTCAGAGCGTCCAGAAGTGTCCTACGTGCGCGCGACGGGCGAGGTCACCAGCGACTCGGGTCCGACCGACTCGGCGGTTCCCGCGCCGCCCAGCGCCGCGATGGTCTCCACGACGCTGTCGGCCAGCGCAGCAGGGTGATAGCCGCCTTCGAGCACCGCACCGACGGGAGCGTCGACGCGCAGTGCGAGCTCCCGAACGTGGCAGGCCATCTGCGCGAACGAGCTCGCCTCCAGCTCGCAATCCCCCAGCGGATCCTGCCGGTGGGCGTCGAACCCAGCCGAGATCAGCACGAGCTGCGGAGCGAACTCGAGCGCGGCGGGCACGATCACGTGCTCAAGCGCGGAGACCCACACCTCCTCGCGGGAGCCCCTCGGGACGGGGATGTTGATCGTGTAGCCGAAACCGTCCCCCGAGCCGGCGTCACCCACCGCGCCCGTCCCCGGGAACAGCCCGAGCTGATGGATGCTCGCGAAGAGCACATCGGACCGGCGGCGGAAGATGTGCGCCGTCCCGTTGCCGTGGTGTACGTCCCAGTCGACTATCAGGATCCGCTCAACGCCGAGCTCGCGGATCGCCAGCTCGGTCGCGATCGCGACGTTGTTGAACAGGCAGAACCCCATCGCGTAGTCGTGGCCGGCATGATGGCCGGAAGGCCGCAGCGCGCTGAACCCCGCTCGATCCTCGCCTCGCACCAGCGCCCGCACCAGATCGCAGGCGCCCCCGGCCGCACGGAGCGCCGCCTCGTACGAGGCCTCGCCGACATACGTGTCCGCGTCGATCTGACCGCCACCGGCTGCGCACAGGTCGTGAATCGTCGTGACCTGCCGCGCGGCATGCACGAGTCTCAACTCGGACTCGGTCGCGGCCGGCGCCTGGCGTACCTCGCAGCCCAGCCAGTCCAGCCGTTCCATCGCCGACTCGACCGCACAAATCCGCTCCGGAGCATCCGGGTGCTCGGGCGAGCGCACGGTGGGGTCGTGCTCCAGGGACGATGGGTGGCGGAAGTAGAGCACCGGGAGCGTCTGGAAGCGGGTCGTGACTCAGGCCGCGCCGTCGCGAGCCGGCACCGCCAGGACCGGGCATGGCGCGATGTGCAACAGGCGCTGGGTGACGCTTCCGAGCAGCAGTCCGCCCAGGACGGTATGTCCCCGGGTGCCGACCACGATCAGGTCGGCCTGCTCCCGGCCGGCGATGTCGGCGATCACGTGCGCCGCGCCGCCGACTTTGCTCTTGTCCATCTCGAGTGTGGCGTGCAGGCCGTCAGCTGAGAGCTCGGAGACCTGACGCTGGACCTTCACTTCGACCTCCTCCTCGTTGGCGTGGACGGGAAGGCTGCCCCCGCCCTTGCCGGGGAGTGTGAACTCCTCGCAGTAGACGACCAGCAGGGGCGCCTTCGATTCGGCTGCGAGCGTCCGGGCCAGGGGCAAGGCCAGGTCGGCGGCCTCGGAGCCATCAGTCGCCCAGATCACCTTGTTGAACACTTGTCTCCTCTCGTCGGTGTCGGGCCGTAGTCTGACTCAGATCGTGTCGGGTTCCATCTCGAACACGTGGCGCCCAGACTCAGGCCTCGCCCCAGGCCAGCACGCCGATGACGTCCAGCGTGGAGAGGACGCCGATCGGCCGCCGGGTCTCCGGGTCGATGACGATGATGTGGCTGACGCCGTGCTCGAGCATCTTCTCGCCGGCCTGGCGGAGCGGCGCCGTGGGCCGGATGCTCACGACGGGCTCGTTGGCCAGTGCTCGCGCGCTTCGTTCTGATCCGAGACGCATGCCGGCTCGCATCAGGTCCAAGTCGGAGATCAGTCCCCACACGAGGTCTCCGCCATCCACACCGTGCGAAGCTCCCATCACCGCAATGCAATGCACGTGATGAGTGGCCATCAGTCGAGCGACCTCGGTCACACTCGTCTCGGGGTCGCAGGAGACGATGCCGGGATGCATCGCATCGCCGACGGTGGCATGGTTCATGGAGGGCATCAGGTAGCTGCCGGGAAGGGGTTGGATGGAGGTGTCAGTCATTCCTGGGCTCCTCGTGATCGGGTTACATCAACCTAGGCCGAGGTGAGCCACCGGTCATCCGCCACGGTCCGAACCACGATTGCGGGTTTTCCACATCAGGCGCGATGCGTTGCCGTGCCGGCGTGGCCAGTCCTCCTCGACCCATGGAATCGGCCTTGAGCAGACCATCGAGTTGTCCCGCGCGCTCGATCGGCTCCCGCCGGCGCTGATCGTCTATGCCATCGAAGGGGCTCGGTTTGAGACCGGGACCGGCCTCTCAGGGGAGGTCGAGGCGGCCGTCCCAAGGCTCGCCGAAATGCTGCTGGACGAATGCCGCGCCCTGCGGAGATCGATCTCCCCCACCACAACCCCTCCGTAGTTTTCCACGACGCGGAGAGCGACCCTTCCGGATGGCTGCGGTGGGTGCCCTTGGGACAGTGGGGACGTATCGAATCGCAACCGAGGAGTCCAGCATGACCACGTCAGCCGAGGGCATGACAGATACGCGGAACGTTCCCCGCGACTCGGGGACGCGGGCGATAGCGCGGATCGCCGCCGGCATCGACGGCTTCCCGGAGGGACGAGACGCGGCCGCGCTCGGACACGTGCTCGCCCAGGCCACAGGCGCCGAGATGATGCTCGTCGCGGTCCATTCGGCCGCATTGCTGCCTGCGCCTCCGGAGCTCAGCTTCAGGCGCCAGCGTCAGGAGGCAGAGCGAATCTTGCGGGAGGTCCGCGGGTCGGACGCACCCGGCTCGCGCACCGCGACGGCCAGCGACTTCTCCGTGCCCCGCGCGCTACTCCGGGTCGTCCGGCGTCACCACTGTGACCTCCTGGTCGTCGGTTCGACGCGCGAGGGCCCGGAAGGACGCGTCCAGATCGGAAACCGAACTCGCCAGCTGCTCGGACAGTTCAAGTGCGCGCTCGCCGTCGCGCCTCGCGGCCTGCATGCCGACCCTCCGCCTCTGCACCGGATCGGCGTCGGCTACGACGGCGGTCCTGAGGCAGAAGCCGCGCTGGCACTCGCCGCCTGCATCGCCCTTGGCGCGGGTGCCGAAGTTCGGTTGCAGGCGGTCGTCGACGACCGGCAGCCTCCATTCGCTTGGTCGGGCTTGGGCGGGAACCTCGCCGCCGAATGGGATGAGGTCATCAAGGACGAGATGAACGAGATCCGCGAGCAGGCCGCGGCGGCAGCCCGGCAGACGCGCGCACAGGTCGAGGTGGCGGTCGCGCGGGGTCGCCCGTCCGACGCGCTGCTGAAGCTGTCCGAGACGGTCGACCTCCTCCTCATCGGCTCGCGCCGCTGGGGGCCCACCAAACGGTTGTTGCTCGGGAGCACCGGCGAAGCGCTGATGCACGGTGCGTCGTGCCCGGTGTTGGCGGTTCCCCGACCCTCGCGCGGCTGACGTCGCCCCGCCGCCGAGACGACCTCCCGCGCGATGCCCGGCTTGACCGTACTGCTTGAGCGGCTGCGCCAGAACCGGTTGGCGCCGGGCGCAGCGGCGGGGATGCTCGCCGTGCCGTCCGCCGGCGACGAGCTGACCGGCGAGGTGTCATTCCTGTTCGTCGATCTCGACGAGATCGAGCGCGAGCGCGCAGCGCTGCTCGCGGCGGCGCGATCCGAGGCGATCGCGGCAGAGCGAGCGGCAGCCCGCGAGCGCGAGCGCCTCCTGGCCCAGGCGCGCGAGGAAGGCGAGCGACTGGCGGCGGCGGCGACCGCCGAGCGGCGCGCCACAGTGCAAAGGCGCAGCCAAGCGATGCTCGCCGGGGCTGATCGCGACGCCGCGCGGATCCGGGCACGTGCCCGCCGGCGCACCCCGGCGCTGGTTGCAGACATCGTGGAGCGATTGCTTGAGGATGCGCCTTGAAGCCGGCATGGACCGCCGGGGTCACCCGCGCCCGGCTGCTGCTCGGCCGCGCCATCGGCCCCGGGCTGGCGAGCACGGTCGCGGCGTCCCCCTCGCTGACCGACGGCCTGGCCGCGTTGACCGGCAGCGCCTATGGCGAGCGGGTCCGGGCCGGCCAGGATCTGGCGACGGCCCAGCGCGCCGTCGCCGAGACGCTTATCTGGCACCTGCGGATCCTGGCCGGCTGGCTCCCCGCCGCGGGCGGCGCCCTGGTGCGGGCCCTCGCCGGGTGGTTCGAGCTGGCTAACGTCGACGCCCGGCTGGCCGCGCTCTGTGGCGACGGCCGCGAGCCGGAGCCGTTCGCTCTGGGCACACTCGCGACTGCGTGGGGCGCCGCCGGGCAGGCGCACACGATCGAGCAGCTGGCCGACGCCCTCGCCGGCTCGACCTGGTCGCTGCCCCGCACGCACTCGCCGGCGGAGCTGGCGATCGGCCTGCGCGTGGCCTGGGCCCGGCGGGTCCAGGAGTCCGCGCCGGAGGCGTCCGCGTGGGTGGCGGGCGCCGGGAGCCTACTGGTCGCGCGCGAGCTGCTCGTGGCTCAGAGCAGCACCCACGCCGAGCTGCTCCGGCGCTATCCCGGCATCGACGACCGCGCGTTGAGCGCCCGCACGCTCGCCGAGCTACGCGGTGCGCTGGACGCCCGGGCGGGTTGGGCGCTCGGCACGCTGAGCGAGCCGTCCGAGCTCTGGCGGGCCGAGCTGGCCTGGTGGGAGCGGGTGGAGGATGACAGCCGTTTGCTGCTGCGGCGCGCGGACGACGAAGCGGTGGTGCTCGCGGCCGTCGCGTTGCTGGCCGTTGACGCCCAGCGGGCCGTTCGCGCGCTCCAGTCCGCGGCCCACGGTGCAGACCCGGCCGTCTCGGGAGCGGCGCGATGAAAGCGCGACGGAGCATCTCGGCGGATCTGGCGCAGCGCGCGCTCCCGGTCCGCATGCGGCGGGTGGCGGTGGTCGCGCTCGCCGAGCAGGTGCGCGATGTCCTGGTGGCGATGGCGCAGATCGGGGTGATCGACCTGAGCGGACCGCTCGGCAGCGGAGAAGGCCCGGCTCTGGAGGCGTTGCGGCGCCTGGAGAGCGCGCAGCTGGGCGGCTCGACCGTGACGCCGGGGCTCGCACGCGTGGCGCCGGACGTCGCGGAGCTCGAGCGGCGCGGTGCCCGAGAGCTGCTGGCCGGTGAGGTCGAGCTCGACCGCAGGAAGGCCAGCGCGGTGCAACACGGCGACTTTCTCGTGTTCGTGGGCTGGGCGCCGCAGCCGGCGCTGCCCGAGCTGGAGGCGGCCATGCGAGAACTCGGGGCGGCGCTGATCGAGCTGCGACCGCCGTGGGGCCGGCAACCCCCGACGCTGCTGACGCCCGCGCCCGCGGCCGAACCGTTCCGGCCGCTCATCACCACCTATGGCGCCGTGCCCTACGAGGATGTCGATCCCACCCCGTTCGTGGCGATCACCTACTGCCTGATGTTCGGGATGATGTTCGGGGACATCGGCGACGGGATCCTGATCGTGCTCGGCGCGTTCGCGCTGAGTCGCACCCGCCAGGCGCGGCTCGCGACACTGCGGAAGGTGTGGCCGATGATCGCGGCGGCCGGGGCGGCGACGGTTCTGTTCGGCGCGCTCTACGGCGAGCTGTTCGGGCCCACCAAGCTGCTCCCGACGCTGTGGTTGGCACCGCTCGACTCACCCACCCGCCTCCTGGCGGTGGCGATCATCGCGGGGATCGGCCTGCTCGTGGCCGGCTACCTGATCGGGATCGTCAACCGCTGGCGGGAGGGCGGCGCGCTGCGCGCGCTCACCGCCGACTCCGGCGTGCCCGGGCTGCTCATGCTGACCGGCGGCTGCCTGGCTGCGGTCGGCGTGGCAACCCACGCAAACTGGCTCCAGGTCGCGGGCCTCGGGGTCCTGGCCCTGGCCATCGCTCCCCTCCTGCTGGGGCTGCGCGCCGAGGCGGGCCGCGGCGCCACGGCCGTCCTCGAGGTGCTGATCGGGCTGCTCGACGAGCTGCTGCGGCTGTTTTCGAACGTGTTCTCGTTCGCGCGCCTGGCCGCCTTCGGGCTCATGCACGCCGCGATCGGGCAGGTCGTGCTGCACGCGGCGGGAAGCCTCACCGGAACCGCCGTCGGCGATCTGGCCGCCGGCCTCACCTTTGCCGTGGGCTGGACGGTGGCGTTTGCCCTGGAGGGGCTGGTCGTCACCGTGCAGGCGCTCCGTCTCGAGTACTACGAGCTGTTCTCGCGGCTGTTCGCACGCGAAGGTCTTGCGTTCAACCCGTTTCGCCTGCCGTTGATCTCAACCGAGGAGACAAGATGATCGAGTCCGTACTGCTGGGCGTGCCCGGCGCCGTCATCGGCGGAATGCTGGCGCAGGCCCTGCTGCGCCGCTCGCCCCGGCTGGGGATACGGTGGCTGTTCCGGGTCAACCTCACCGTTCTGGGTGCCGCATTGGTCGGCCTCGCGCTGATGCTGGCGGGAGTGGTCGACCCGGCGCAGGCCGCCACCACCACCACGGCCGCCGCCCGCGGCTCCGGCGACGCGTTCATCGGAGCGGGAATCGCGGTTGCGGGCTCCACGATCGGGGCCGGGATCGCCGTCTCCTACACCGGAGCCGCCACGCTCGCGGCGATCGCCGAGAAGCCCGAGATGCTCGGCCGCTCGCTGGTTATCGTGGGGCTCGCCGAGGGGATCGCGATCTACGGGCTGATCATCGCGGTGATCCTGATCGGCAAGGCGTGAGCGCGCGCCGTGAGCCGGATCGTGGCGATCGGAGAGACCGAGCGGCTGCGCGGCTTCGCCTTCGCGGGCGTGGACGTGATCGCCGCGGAGAGCCCCGCCGCTGCGCGCGCGGCGTGGCAGGCGCTGGCGCCCGACGTTGCGCTCGTGATCCTCACGCCGGAGGCGCGGGCGGCGCTGGGATACGACGACCTGGACCCGCTCGGACAGCGGCTGTGGGCGGTGATGGCGGAGTGAGGAGCGTGCGAGGTGCCCGCAAGCAACCGCTCGGTACGGTGCGGGAACTCGAGCTTCACCTCACGGGGGTGCAAGCCGACTCGATCCGGCGTGCCGGAGAAGGGCGGGCCGAACAGATCGTCACGCAGGCACGCACGGAGGCGGCGGCGCTGGTCGAGCGGCGCTGCGCCGCCGCGAACCGGGTGGCCGAGCTCGACGAGCGCGACCAGCTGGCCGAAACTCGCGCGCGGGCGCGGAGAACCGTGCTCCGGGCGCAGCAGTCCGTGCTGAGCGAGGTGCGAGCGGCCGTCCACACGGCGGTCAGCCACCTGGTGGGCGATCCGCGCCTGGAGCGGCTGCTCGAACGACTCGTCGCCGACGCCGGGGAGCGACTGGCCTCCGCCGGTCCGGTGCAGATCGAGGCCGCCCCGGGAGGCGGGTTCGTGGCGCGGGCCGGCCGCCGCGAGATCGACTGCTCGCTGCGTGGCCATGTGGATCGCTTCCTGGACGCCGTTGCCGACGAGCTGGAGGACCTCGCGCAATGAGCGACGGGGTGATCACACGCGTGAACGGTCCGGTGGTCGAGATCCGCACTGACGGAGGGCTGGCGATGCTCGACCTGGTCGAGGTGGGACCCCAGCGCCTGCCCGGCGAGGTGATCGCGCTGGAGGGCGCGATCGCGACGGTGCAGGTGTACGAGTACACGGGCGGGTTGACGCCGGGAGACGAGATCGCCGCCACCGGGGGGCCGCTGGCGGCGGAGCTCGGGCCTGGCCTGCTGGGAGGCGTCTTCGACGGGGTGTTGCGCCCGCTCGATTCCGCCCCCACCTGGATCGAGCCCGGTGGAGCGGCGCGTACGCGCGCCGGCGACCGCGTCTGGAGCTTCATGCCCATGGTCGAGCTTGGAGCGGATCTGACTGTCGGGGAGACGCTCGGAACCATCCGCGAGAGCGCCGCGATCGACCATCGCGTGCTGGTGCCCCCAGGCGCCGCAGGCGTGCTCGACTGGGTCGCGCCCCGGGGGGAGCTGCGCCTCGGGGAGGTGGTGGCGCGCGTGAGCGGCCGTGAAGTCGGGGTCACGCAGCGGTGGCCCGTCCGCAGGCCTCGCCCCGCCCGGGCGCGACTCGCCGGTAGCAGGCCGCTGGTGACCGGTCAGCGAGTGATCGATCTCCTGTTCCCGGTCCTGCGGGGCGGCACGGCGGCGATCCCTGGCGGGTTCGGCACGGGCAAGACGGTGGCGCTGCAGCAGATCGCCAAGTGGTGTGACGCGTCGGTGATCGTGTACGTCGGTTGCGGCGAGCGCGGGAACGAGCTCGCCGACGTGCTGGAGGAGTTCGAGGCGCTCGAGGACCCGCGCACCGGACAGCCCTTGCTGGACCGGACGGTGCTGATCGCCAATACCTCGAACATGCCCGTGATGGCGCGCGAGGCGAGCATCTACACGGGGGTGACAGTCGCCGAGTACTACCGCGACATGGGGTATGACGCGGTGGTGATCGCCGATTCGACCTCGCGCTGGGCCGAAGCCTTGCGCGAGCTGGGGTCGCGCACGGACGAGCTGCCCGCCGAGGAGGGCTATCCGGCCGGGCTGTCCTCCGCCCTGGCTGACTTCTACGAGCGGGCCGGGTGCGTCCAGACGCTCGGCGGCGCCGTCGCGTCGGTGAGCATCCTCGGGGCGGTGTCGCCTCCCGGCGGCGATCTCACCGAGCCTGTCACCTCGCACACCAGGCGATTCGTGCGCGCGGTGTGGTCGCTTGACCGCGACCTCGCCTACGCTCGCCACTATCCGGCGGTCAGCTGGCGTGATTCGTCCGCCCGCGACGTGGAGCGGCTCGCGGCTTGGCAGGCGGAGAACGGCGACCCGGGGTGGGGCGAACGGCGGGCTCGAGCGCTGCGGCTGCTCACCGACGCGGACCGGATCGAATCGATCGCACAGCTGGTCGGCACCGAATCGCTGCCGGCGCGGGAACGCATCACGCTGCGCACCGCGCGCCTGTTGCGCGAGGCGGTCCTGCAGCAGAGCGCGATGCTCGACAACGACCAGTTCACCTCGCCGCCCAAGCAGCGTGCCCTGCTCGCGCTCGTGCTCGACGTCCACGACCGCCTCACCGGCCTGCTCGAGCGCGGCGTCGCGATCGCGGACCTCGACGCGGTCGATCTGTCGGGCGTGCTCCGCGCCCGTTACGACACCGCACCCGACGGCGCCGCCGAGGTCGAGCAGATCGGCCAGGCCGTGGTCGAGGCGCTCGAGGCCGTCGGTGAACCTGCGCGATGAGCGTGCGCGCCCCAGTCGAGTATCGAGCGATCGGCTCCATCCGCGGGCCGCTGATGGTCGTCGAAGACGTGACCGGCGTCGGTTGGGACGAGGTGGCGGAGATCAGGCTCGAGTCGGGTGAGGTACGCCACGGCACGGTGCTCGACGTCCACGCCGACCTGGCCGTGATCGAGGTTCTGGAGGGAACCGCGGGGATGCGGCTGGACTCGGCGCGCGTCTCGTTCTCGGGCGCGCCCATGCGGATTCCGGTGGGAGCAGGATGGCTGGGGCGAACCTGCAACGGCCGGGGAGAGCCGCTCGACGGCGGCCCGGCCGTGCTCGGCGGCGAGCTGCGCCCGGTCGCGGGCGCGCCGATCAACCCGGCCCGCCGCGCCGCTCCGCGCGAGCCGATCCTCACCGGCGTCAGCGCGATCGACGGCCTGGCCACGCTCGTGCGAGGGCAGAAGCTGCCGGTGTTCTCGGTCGGCGGCCTGCCGCACCTGGAGCTGGCGGCGCAGGTCGCCGCTCAGGCCCACGTCGAGGGCCAGCCGTTCGCGATCGTGTTCGCCGCGCTCGGTCTGCCGCACGCGGACGTCGACGCGGTGCGCAGCGCGCTCGAGCGTCGGGCAGATCTCGCCGACCTGGCCCTGTTCATCAACACGGCCGACGATCCGATCGTGGAGCGGATCGTGACCCCCCGAGTCGCTCTGACCGTGGCCGAGCACCTGGCCTTCGACCTGCACCGCCACGTGCTGGTCGTGCTCGCCGATCTGACCAACTACTGCGAGGCGGTCCGCCAGGTGTCGGCGGCGCGCGGCGAGGTTCCCAGCCGCCGCGGGTATCCCGGATACCTGTACAGCGATCTGGCCTCGCTGCTCGAGCGCGCCGGCAGGATCAAGGGGGTCGAGGGCTCGCTCACGCAACTTCCTGTACTGACCATGCCCGCCGGCGACATCACCCATCCGGTCCCCGACGTCACCGGCTACATCACCGAGGGTCAGCTCGTGCTCAGCCCGGAGCTGTACGCGCGCGGCATATCGCCGCCCTTCGACCCCCTGGCCTCGCTGTCCCGGCTCATGCGCCAGGGCGCCGGTCCCGGGCTGACGCGTGACGATCACCTGGAGATCTCGGCCCAGCTTTACGGGATCGCCGCCCGCGCCCGCCAGGCCGCGGACCTCGCGGAGGTGGTGGGCGAGGACGCGCTGTCGGCGGCCGACCGCGACTACCTGCGCGCCCGAGCCGTGTTCGAGACCCAGTTCCTCTCCCAGCCGCTCGAAGAGAGCCGTTCGCTGGACGACACCCTCGACCGAGCCTGGGCCGTCGCCTCGGTGCTCCCCCGGACGGAGCTGTCGATGATCAGCCCGCAGACGGTGCAGGCGCACTACCGGCCCACCCAACCCGATGGCGCTGCGGATCCCGCCCGGTAGGGCCGGCCGGACGTGGCTCCTCGGACGGCTCGAGGTGGCCCACCGCGGCGCCGACCTACTCGACCGCAAGCGAGGAGCGCTGCTGGCCGAGCGCGCGCGGGTGCGAGAACAGGTCGAGCAGGCGCAACGCGATTGGGAAGATGCGATCGCCCGGGTCGAGACCTGGACGCTCCGCGCGGGGATCGTCGACGGCGCCGCTCGGCTCGAGCTGCTCGCCCGGCACGCTTCCGAGCAATCCTCGCTCGAGTTGTCGTGGCGGAACCTGATGGGAGCACGCATTCCCCGCGCCGAGGCGATCGATGTCCCCGACCCACCGGATGTCTCGGCCCTGGGGGGCAGCTCCGCCACCGTCCTGCTGGCTCGCGCCTGTGGCGAGGCCGTGCGCGCGGCCGCCCGCTACGCGATCGCCGAGCGGGCCGCGTCTGAACTTTCGGCAGAGCTCGCGCGCGCGGCGCGCCGGCTGCGGGCGCTGCAGGAGCGATGGATCCCCCAGCACGAGCAGGCGCTCGCCGCGCTTGACCTGGCGCTCGACGAGGCCGAGCGCGAGCAGGCTATCCGCGTGCGCTGGCTCCTCGGCCGCGGCGGGGATGGCTAGCGCGAGTCGATGACCGACTCCGCCAGCGGCACCTCGCGCCCCGGGGGATCGATCAACGAGCCGACGGCCATGCAGGCTCGGCCCGTACACGACACCGCGTACAGGTTGGCCTGGTCGGGACCCGGAGCCGGATCGATCGACCACCGACCTCCCTGCCGCTCCTCCACCAGTGAGTCCGACCCAACCGCAACGCAGGTCGTCCTCGACGTGCACGACACGCCGTAGACCATCCCGGGCGGCTGCCCCGGCATCGGCCGGACCGACCACCGGCCGGAGCTCCAGCTCTGAAGCAGCGGCCAGATGATCATGCTGGGGATCACCGCGGCACCTCCTACCGTGCACGCGGTTGGTGCCGTGCACGAGATTGCATTCAGCTCGGTGTCCGCCGTGGCGATCTCACGGCTTCCGTCGCGCCGCCACCTGCTTCCGTTCCAGTGCTCGACCAGCTCGCCCCCGACGTCGAGGCCGACGGCCGTGCACGCGCGCGCCGACGCGCATGAGACGCCGGCGAGCTGGCCATACGGGACCCGAGGAGTGCGCTGAATCGTCCAGTGAGAGCCGTTCCAGCGCTCCACCAGCGTGAACCACACCGCGGCTCGATTTTCGATGCTCCCAACCGCGGTGCATGCGCTCTGTGCGGTGCATGAGACTCCGGCGAGCAGGGTCGCGATCGACCCCACCGGCGTCGGGATCCGCTGCCGCGTCCAGCTCGAGCCGTCCCACTGCGCCGACAGAGCCGTCACGGCCCCGCGAGGATCGACGGCATACCCCACGGCCAGGCAATCCGAGATGGAAAGACACGAAACGCCGTCGAGGAAGCTCTGCATCGAGCCGGTCGGCTTCGGCGTCGGCTCGATCGTCCAGCGGACGCCATCCCATGCCTCCGCCAGCATCGTCCCAGGCTGGGCGTCAGGCCCTCCGACTGCGACACAGGCATCGGGTGACGTGCACGAGATGCCGGCCAGCACGCTGTCGGTTGCTCCGGCGCGAGCCGGAGCGAGCTGTATCGACGAGATCGCCGCCCCGGCGCGCGCCGCGACGACCAGAGACAACACGAGAGCGACGCACGACGCGACCAGGCAGATTCTGAGCTGTGTCGCGACCGGGCTCATGTGGCGGAGCTCTCCCCCACGGCCGCGGCGGCCTCGGTCTGGAGCGCCATCAGTCGCGTCAGCTCGACGCCCCACGCCCGCGCTCGCTCCAGCTCGCCTGGCTCCAGCGGTCCCTCGGCGTCCTCGACCAGGAAGCTCTCCGTGGCGATCACCTCGATGCCTCGCCGGCGCAGTCGGTGGGCGATTCCCCGGGCGGCCACGCCGGTCATCCAGGGCGACTTGTCCAGGCGGGTGTCGAAGCTCGCCGCACGGTGCGCGGCACCGGCGGGGAGGTCGCGCAACCACGTGCGCAAACCGGGCTCTTCGGTGGCGCCCGGCTCCACGTGTGTGGAGCCGTCTTCCTGGGCGGTCTCCGCCGCCACGTGGCGGCTTCGCTTCGTGGCGAGCCCGTGCACATGGGTCGGGCCGCCCACCACGAGCAGGTCGACCGTCCCCTTGAGTCCTACCGCCTGGTGAACCGGGACGACGGCGGTGGCGCCCAGCCCCACGGCGATCGCCTCGGCGATGGCCCGGGTGTTTCCGTAGACCGATTCATATACGACGATCGCATCCATGGCGCGCTCCTAGCTCACGTTTGTAACTTCTATGTGCAGGCTGGCGAACCCGGCGGCAGCGGGCATCGTGGGTTATCCCCACGCCAGTGGAGACAAGTACGTATGGCCAGTTCGGGTGCCCGACGAGAGGCCGCCGGGTTACAAGTTCAGCGATGACCCAGCAGGAGGGACAACCTGGGTAATTCATTGCGCTCGGGCGTGGCTACGCCGTCCGCGGATCTCGTAGTACAGGTGAAGATTGAACGCCCGGACCGCCGATGCCGCCAGCGGCAACTGTGCGTCAGCCAGTCGCTCTTGCGCCAGACAGGCGGCCAACCGGGCGCGATAGCTGTCGGCACGCCGCGGCCTCAGGGACCGGACCCACCCCAGGATCTCGTGCGCTCGCCGCAGATCCGCGGGCGTCAGATCCGCGCCACGCTCCATGCGCTCGCGCGCCGCGCGCCAAGTCGGCTGCGCCTCCGTGCTCGCGGCCGGGACGAAGTGGCGCTCGTGAGTCAGCGCGACGGCATGAGCGAGATAGGTGATTGTGTCCATACGTCATCGACACGGCGTGAGCTCGGCCCGCCATACGCCACCGCTGGGCCCGATTCCGGGCGCCGCGTGGGCCGGCCGTGGCGAAGCGCAGCCGGCCCGTGCCGCGGGAGGAGAATCAGGCGGCGGTCGGAATGACCTTGACCGGCTCCTTCTTCGCCTCTTTGGGCAGCGGGATCGTGAGTTCGATGATGCCGTCGTGGGTCTTTGCCTTGATCTTCCTGGCATCGACGCCCGCGGGTAGCGCCATCGAACGCGAGAAGGACCCGTGGCGGCGCTCACGCCGCACGTAGTTCTTGTCCTTCTCCTCCTTACTCTCCCGGTGCTCACCCGAGACCCTGAGGATGTCGTCCTCGACCTCGATCTTAACCTCCTCGGGCTTGATCCCGGGCATGTCGGCGCGCAAGACCAGATGGTCTTCCTCGCGCACGACGTCGATAGCCGGCGTCCACGCGCGCTCATGACCATCCGGCCAGTCGTCGAACAGCCGATCGAACCGCGAACGCAGCTCGCCGAGCTCGGAGAATGGATCCCAACGCGTCAGTGTTCCAGCCATGACTCACCTCCTTTCTGGTCTGTCGGAGATGGTCACAACCTAGCCCCCCGCGATCGCGACGGCATCGCGGTGAACACGTGGAGTGACCAGTAGTAACCACCGGTGCCATGGACAGTGACGGGCTTGTCGCACACGCTGATCTGATCCTCGACAAGCGGGACGGCGAGGGAGTCGCGCCTCTGCTGGCCGGACTCTTGATCGAGCAATGGATCACCGCCGGTTAGAGCGTGCTGGTCATCGACATGGAAGGCGATCACATGGCGGGGCTACTGCCTGGTCACGTTTCAGCCTGAGCAGTTGTGCGCCGAAGCGATCGCCTCGATTGGTGTGACCATCACGGCCAGGGCGGGACGGGACGGCGCGATCGGTTCCGAGCCCCGGGCGACACTACGCGAGCCCGGCAGGCCCGAGCGTCCGTTCACCGTGGCCACGCGCCGCACCCCACACGTGAGGCACCAGCACAAGCCAGCCGCTACGCCCTTGAAGGCAGAAGCGATTAGGAACCTCAGGGCGAACTGCGGAAAACCCGCAGCGGCTGATCCAGACAACTCCGCCGAGTAAGGCGCCCTTCTCCCGATGACGACCTCCGAGCGCGCTGGAAGACTGCCCATCGACTCGAACCGCGACCAAGGAACGACGCCATGACCGCCGAAGTGCTGACATCTCTACGCGAATTGGATACCCGCGTGAACGACGGGCTCCAGGTTCGGCTGCTGTGGTGCGAGCATGACGGGCGGCTCTGGGTGGCCGTACTCGACACCAAGACCGGCGACGCCTTCCGGGTCGCGGTCCAAGCCGAAGAGCGGCCGTTTGATGTGTTCCATCATCCGTACGCGTACGCCGCCCATCACGGCGTTCAGACGTCCACGTCACGGCCGGCCGAGCCAGCGATGTCGTTGGCGGCTTAGACCGAGCTCCTCCTCGACGTCCTCGGCGCCGAAGACGCTCATGACCTGCATTCCGATTTCCAGCGACTCCGCCGTCAGCGAGATGTTCTGCATCAAGCAGCCGAGGCTGACGATCCCGAGTACGTCGCCCTCTGAGGCAGCCACCCGCTTGCGCGTGTCGTAGACGACGATCAGCACCACGGGGCACGAACGCACCGTGGCGTCGAGGAAGCCGTGGGCGAAGTCGCCGAGTCCGTCGGTCGGACGGGGGGATCGGGTCCTCGCACCATCCGTAGCCACCCTCCGTCGCCCCCGCGCGGATTACGGATGAGCCGAGTGCGCATGCGTGCGAAGGTGCGACCAGGCGTCCGAAGGCGCCAACCAGGCCTCAGGAAGGAAGCTGATTCGTGGCCGCTCGCACGGTCGTGACGCACCCGCCGACAGGGCGCGATGGCCAACGGCGTTCGCTGACACGGCGTGCTATCGCGCTGGTGGTCTCCGTGGCGGTGGTGGCGGCGGGTGTCGGCGCGCTGATCGTTGCCAAGCCCCACCACGCGGCGCGGACCCAGGTGACGCACGCGCTCCGCGCGGGCGCGGCGCCGAGCGTTCCGCTGCAGGCAAACGTGACGGTCGCCGCAGGCGCGCGTCCGGTGCGGATTCCAGGTTCCTATCTCGGGCTCTCGACCGAGTACTGGGCGGTGGCGGCGTGGGCGCGGCAGGCCTCCGTGCTGGATCGGGTCATCTCTCTTCTCCGCGTGCCGCGAGACGGGCCGCTGGTCCTCCGGATTGGCGGCGACTCGGCCGACGAGACACTGTGGGATTCGGAGGCCGGCGAGTTTCCGGAATGGGTGGTCGAGCTGACTCCGGCCTGGCTAAGCGAGCTGACTGCGCTCGTGCGCCACACGGGAGTCCGGTTGATCCTCGATCTGAACCAGGTGACAGCTTGGCCTGCGATCAGCGCTCAGTGGGCCGGCGCCGCCGAAACGGCACTGCCGCGGGGGAGCCTCCTCGGCTTCGAAATCGGCAACGAACCCGACCTTTACAGTCGAAGGATCTGGAACGAGATCGTCTCGCAGACGATCGCCGCCTTCCAACTGCTTCCCGATTCGCTCTCTCCCTCCGATTACGCCAAGGCCTTCGTTGCCTACGCGCACGCGGTCGCGGCCGTGGCGCCCGGCGTACCCCTGCTGGGACCGGCGGTGGCCTATCCAGCGCCCGACATCGACTGGATTTCGACCCTCCTCGCCCGTCCCCACCCGGGCCTGCGCACGGTGACCGCGCACGAGTACCCGTACTCCGCGTGCGCGCGACCGGGATCCTCGCACTACCCGACGATTGCGCGGCTGCTCGCGGAGCCTGCCACCGCAGGCATGGCGAAGGCGCTCGAACCTTCCATCCGGCTCGCTGCGCGCGCGGGGCTCCCGCTCCGGCTGACCGAGCTGAACTCGGTCACCTGCGGGGGACGGGCAGGCGTGAGCGATACATTCGCTACCGCGCTGTGGGCGCCTGACGCTCTGTTCGAGTTGCTCCGCGCGGGCGTCGACGCCGTCAACGTTCACGTTCGTCCCGGCACGATCAATGCCGCGTTCTCGCTCTCGAGCCACGGCCTGTCCGCCAACCCGCTGCTCTATGGACTGATCCTGTTCGCCAGAACACTCGGCCCGGACCCGGAGCTCGTGCCGGTGCAGGTCGCGGGCAGCCGTTCGCTGCGGCTCAAGGCGTGGGCGGTGCGGGTGCGGTCGGGCGCGCTGCACATGCTGCTGATCAACAAGGGGGGCCAGGCGGTCACCACCGCCCTGCACCTGCCCGGCTTGGGGCCAGCGTCCGTTCAGCGGCTGCGCGCGTCATCGGTGGGCTCGCGTTTCGGCGTCACCCTCGACGGCCAGCATCTGAGCCTCACCGGACGCTGGATTGGCTCGCGCTCGGTGGAGCGCATCCTCCCCATCTCCACCACCTACGAGGTGACAGTCCCGCGCTTCAGCGCCGCCCTCGTCGAGGCGTCCCCACGCTAGGGCCGCGCGAGCCCCGGGGATCCGGCAGGGCGACGATCTGCAGATCGACCTCGGGCAGGGCGCTCATCAGTTCGAGCGGGAGGTGACCGTGGGCGAGTCGGCCCAGCTGCGTCCGCCGGGTGGGTCGGCCAATCAGGAGATATGTGGCGCCCCGCTCCCTTGCCACCTGAGCCGTAGTCGCGACGAGGTCCCCGGATCTCCGGATCAGCGAACCGCCGAGCGTGTCGATAAGCCGTTCGAATGCCGCGATCTCGTCCTGGCCGGCGGAGGCGCTGTCATCCGCCTGGACGCACAACACGTCGAAGGGCGCGTGCAGGCGCTCGGCGGTGCGAAACGCGTGGTAGACGGTCGCGCGCATCCACGGGTCGGGCGTCGCCAACGCGAGCACGCGGGCTGGCGGCTCGGCCGGTCGATCTCTGACCAGGAGGACGGGGCGAGCCGGCCGTCCGGCGTCCGCAGAGTCCCGGTCAGCCACCGGCCGTCGTCCCGACTCGGCCTGCTGGGTGACCTCGAGCAGGGAGATCTCGCGCAACGTGGCCAGCGTGTCGGGGCGGAAGAAGGAGCCCTCGACGGCCGGCGCGGGTCGATCGACGTACACCTTGCCGGCCTTCAGACGCTCGATCAGGAGTTGGGGGGTGACGTCGACCAGCACCACGCTGTCGGCCTCGTGCAGAACTCGATCGGGCAGGGTCTCTCGGACCGGCACGCCGATGTACTTGGCGATCTGCCCGGCGAGTGCCTCGACGTGCTGGACGTTGACCGTCGAATACACGTCGATGCCGGCCTCCAGAACCTGCTCGACGTCCTGATGGCGCTTGGCGTTCTCGCTACCCGGCACGTTGGTGTGCGCGAGCTCGTCGATCAGGCAGAGCTCGGGGCGGCGGCGCAGGATCGCGGGCAGGTCCATCTCCTCGAGCGTGACACCGCGGTACTTCAGCTCGCGGCGGGGCACGATCTCGAGGCCCGCGGCCTGCGACTGCGTCTCGGCGCGGCCGTGCGACTCGAGATAGCCGATCACGACGTCCCGACCGCGCTCCTTCTCCTCGTGGGCTTCCTCGAGCATCTGGTAGGTCTTCCCGACGCCGGGCGCCATGCCCAGGAAGATCTTGTGCTCTCCGCGGTCGGCCATCGCCCGTGACAATGCCACGCTTGGCGACTGGTATGTTGGTGCCGTGGAGCGTCAAGACGCGCGGCGTCTGGCCAACGCGTTGCGAGACCAGCTGTGGTCGACCGCGAGCGACGAGCTACTGCAGCGACTGGCCGATCGCGGCGGTCTGAACGTCGGGCTGAACCCGCCCGACGAGATGGAGGACGACGAGCTCGTCGAGATCGTATGGCGCGCGCTCGAGGTCGCCGGACTGGCCGGCGAGCGGTAACCAGCACGCTCGTTTCGGCGCGGTCAGGGTGCCTCATCCTCAGTGATCGTGGACGAGCTTTTCTGTCCCGTGCTCGTCTGCGCGCAGCCGGCCGAGGCGCAGGGTTCGCTCGACGTCGGTCTTGGAGACGATCCCGACCGGGTGCTGGTCGGTGCTGACCACGACCGCATGTCCGGTTCGGGCAAATGCCGGGCGTTCGAACAGCTTGACGACGTCTTCGTTCCCGCTGACGAGGATGTCCGGATCTCGGTCGGCGATCTCGGCGACGCTCCCTATGTACCGGCCGGTGTGGGGCAGTCGCTCGAGTTGCGCGATGCTCAGCAATCCCACCACGCGGCCTTCAGCGTCGACCACGGGGAGCACGGAGCCACGGTGGCGTGCAAACGCACGCTGCGCATCGCCGAGCGTGGCGTCCGCGCCGATGGTGATCGGCGGCGCGGACATCAGCTCGCTCACCGAGACCCCCGCCAACGCCTCGAGCACTTGCTCCTGCGCCTCCTCGGCGCCGGCGGCCATCACCACGAACCCGCCGATCATCGCGAGCAGCAAACCGCCGACCCACCCTTGAACGAATGAGAGAGCACCCAGGACGATCATCAGCCAGCCGAAGGCGCGTCCGAGACCGGCCGCGGTCTTGGTCGCCGCGCGGAGATCGTGTCGGCGTCGCCACAACAGGGCGCGGGCGATCCGACCACCGTCTAGCGGGAACGCCGGAACCAGGTTGAAGAACAGCAGCGCCAGGTTCACGTAGAGCTGATAGTCGACGACCGCTCGCAGCGCCGCCGGCGCAGAAGCCGGCAGCGCAACTGCGATCGCACCGAAAACGGCCGCGATCACGGCCGTCACGAGCGGCCCCGCGGCGGCATATCGCAGCTCGTCACCCGCCTCCTGCGGGTGCCCCTTCATCCGCGAGACGCCTCCCAACAACCACAAGTCGATCTCCTCGACCTCCATGCCATGACGGCGCGCAACAATCGCATGCCCGAACTCGTGGGCCAGAACGCTCGCGAACAGCAGCAGGATGCTGAGCAGCCCGAGACCGTAGGAAGCCGCCGGGGTGATCCCGCGGATCACGGAGGGGTAGTAATTGTCCCCGAGGGTCCACGTGAACAGCGCCACGATCAGCAGCCACCACAGGTTGATTCCAACCGGTATGCCCGCGATCCGGGCGATCTTGAAACTACGACCGGGCATGGAACAGACCCTGCCAAGCTGTCTAAGCGATTGCATCGGTGGTTCGCCTCATCGGGCCCGTAGCCGGCTACGGAACGGGCCAGCACGTAGCTCGGCGGATGCAGCACAGTGGAGGCTCGCGCCGTGGCACAGGTGGCCGACGGGACGGTGTTCGCCCCCCAAACCGTCTCATTGACCAAGGTCGGCGGCGTCTGGCGGATTGCCGGGGCGCCCGGGCTCGGCGGCTAGCGTGACCAATTCGGGCAGGTCCGCGATCGAGTCGATCACCGCAGACGGCTCGATCCCTGACTCGCGCACTCGGTCCTCCCGGTACTTCCCGGTTCTGACGAGGATCGCCTGCAGTTGCGCACTCAGTGCGCCGCCAATGTCCGACTCGATATCGTCGCCGACCATCGCCGCGGCACTCCTACAGACGCCGAGATCATCGAGCACCTGGTCGAAGAAACCGGAGGCAGGCTTGCCCACGACGTAGGCCTGCCGGCTCGTGGCATATTCGATCGCGGCGACGAACGGTCCGACGTCGAGCGACAGGCCGTCAGCGCGCAACCAATAGCGGTTCTTCTGCAGAGCGATCAGCTCCGCGCCGCCCATCACGCAGCGGAAGGCCTGATTGAGCACGTCGTATCCGAACGCTGGACCGAGGTCGCCGACGATCACGGCCTGTGCCCTGTCGATCGTTTCGTCCAAGTCGGCGAAGTCGCGCTTGACCTCGTCGTTCATCACGAGCGCGACCCGCCGGTAACCGCGGTCCTGGCAGTAGCGAAGCGCGAGCCCGGCGGGCGTGATGAGCTCGGGGTCGGACACGGCGAATCCGAGGCGGGAGAGCTTCGCCAGCGTCCGAGCGCGCGACTGCGCGGTCGTGTTGGTGACGAATCGGAGTGCAAAACGGCGTTCGCGCAACCGCGCGACGGCGTCCACCGCTCCTTCGACGGGTTGTTCCTCCACGTAGAGGACGCCGTCGAGGTCGATCAGAAGCGCACTGACGGGCTCAAGCATGGCGACACGATCGCAGAAGACCCGTCGCCAGACCACAGTCTCGGGATTCGGATCAGTGATCGCGGAATGGAGCTCGGCTTCCGTAACTTCCCTGCGGGCCGATGCGGAATCGAAGCGATGACGGCCGGGGCGAGCCGGCATACCCATGCACGACTTGAGCAGGAAGGGATGGCCCTCCAGCTCGCCGTTCAGACATTCGATCTTGTCGAGCTGCTCGCCCAGGTCCCTCGCCCCGAGACCACCCAATCAGCTCGAACCCGCTGCTGCCCTTCCGCGTCAGCGTCCGCTTGACGAGCGGAGTTCGCTCCCGGCGAGCATCTGATGCGCCGGTCGTCGCCGTCACGTCGCCCGCTCTCCCGCCGCTCGAAGGTGCCGCTCGAACCAATCGCCGGCCAGCCGCGATACGTCCTCGAGCGCTCCGGGCTCCTCGAACAGATGGGTGGCGCCGGGCACGACCGCCAGCTCCGAGGGTACTTGGAGCAGCCGCTGGGCTTCCCGGTTGAGCTCCAGCACGATCTGGTCATCACCGCCGACGATCAGCAGTACCGGGGCGCGGACCTCTGGTAGCCGCCCGGCCGCGAGGTCTGGTCGGCCGCCACGGGAGACGACCGCACCGATCCCCTGGCCCAGTTCGGCAGCGGCGGACAGCGCCGCGCCGGCGCCGGTGCTGGCCCCGAAGTAGCCGACCGGCAACGAAGCCACCCGTGGCTCCTGCCGTGCCCAGCGCGTCGCCGCGACGAGCCGCTCGGCCAGCAGAGAGATGTCGAACACGTTCGCGCGATCCCGCTCCTCGTCGCCCGTCAGCAGGTCGAGCAGTAGCGTGGCGAGCCGACGCTCGTTCAGCGCCCGCGCGACCAGCCGATTTCGGGGGCTGTGGCGGCTGGAGCCGCTGCCGTGCGCGAATACGACCAGGCCTCCGGATGACTCCGGCACGACGAGATCGCCAAGAAGCTCGAGTCCGCCGCCGGCGGGAATGCGCACCTGACTGGAGTTCAGAATCGGTCCGGGTGGCGGATCGTCGGCGTCGCCGACGAGGAGCTTGGCGATCTCCGCATCCGCTGTCTGCTCGAAGTGCTCATACCACAGCCCGACCGCCCACATCACCTCGGGCTCGAGCAGACACACGATCTCGTCGGCCTCCTCGCGCAGTGACCGGACCGCGTCTGGCGCGCCCACCGGCACGGCGAGGATCAGCCTGCGCGGCTCGCGCGCCCGGACTGCCCGTAAGGCCGCGCGGGCCGTACCACCGGTAGCCAATCCGTCGTCGACGACGATCGCCGTCCGCTCCTTCACCTCCAGCGGCGGGCGGCCGCCTCGGTAGCGCTCCACGCGCACCTCGACCTCGGCGCGGGCGCGCGCGATCGCCGCCTCGAGTTCCTCCGCGCCGACCAGCAGCTCGCGGACGAGCTCCTGGTTGAGCACCCGCACACCGCCCTCGGCAATCGCGCCTATGCCAAGTTCCGGATTGCCGGGAGCACCGATCTTTCGCACAACAAGCACGTCAAGCGGCGCCCGCAGCGCCCGGGCAACCTCAAAGGCGACCGGCAACCCGCCCCGGGCCAGGCCGAGCACGACCGGGTTCTCGGTGGCGAGCGAGCTCAGCCGCTCGGCCAGCTCGCGTCCGGCGGCGCGTCGATCGGTGTACCTGCGGATGGTGGTTTCGAGCATCAGTCAGATCCTCCGGTCGATCACCGCACCTCGGTCATCTCGTCCTCGGCGACGCCTGGCGGCCGTCCAACCCACACATCGATGTCAGGAGCTCGGACGTCATCTCGTTACGCCGGGTCGCGATTGAAGATGGGGCGAGTGTCTCAGCAGACACGGGTCCTGCCATCAGCAGAAGACGCCCGGTGGAGCGCGGCGAAGCTCGCATCGACGCGCGCGGCTTTCCCGCAATAGGTCGAGCTGGCCACGACGGGCGGCTACGTCGGCACTCGGACGGGCTCGATCAAGCCGTATTCGCCGTCGTAGTGCCGGTAGACGACTACGAACGGTGAAACGTGCTCACTGTCCGCGTCTGCCCGGTCCTTGATGTTCTCTCAGCGACATCGCCGCATCCGTCATGAGGGTTCTTCCGGATGTTGGGACGCGGATCTCGCTGGATGATGCTCCCAGGATCCAACGCGGACCCATGGCAGCTGTGGCCACATCAATCACCGATCGTTCAACAAGCTCGAGTGCACGTGACACGACCGGGCCGACGACGTCTCGATCCTGGCCGGCACCCGGGCGAGTGGACGCTGACCGACAAGGTGATGGCCAAAGACCCACGCGTGCATGACCACCTCGCGCATGAGATCGAGCGGGTCAACCAACACTTTCGCTCACGTCGAGCGGACCAAACGCTTCGCCATCCTCGACCGCGAGCTCACTCAGGAGACCGGGGAGCTCACGCCTACCCAGAAAGCCAGAGTGGCCGTCTATGCCAAGTTCGAAGATGTCATCGACTCCATCTACCAATGAGCTCGTGGCCCTCGGCGCGCCGATCACGCTGCGGGACGGCTCGCACGTCCGCATCCGGCAGGGGCATCACACCGACCGAGGGCTGCTCATGCGCGGGTTTGAGCGCCTCAGCACCGAGTCGCGCTACCGGCGCTTCCTGGCCTCAACCGCCGAGCTGAGCGAGGCGACGCTGCGCTATCTGACCGAGATCGACCACCACAACCACGAGGCGATGATCGCGCTCGACGAGCAGACCGGCGAAGGGATCGGTGTCGCCCGCTACGTCCGCGACGCAGACCAGCCAGATGTGGCCGAGTTGGCGGTCACGGTGATCGACGACTGGCAGGGAAGGGGTCTTGGCACGCTGCTGCTCGAAGTGATCAGCGCTCGCGCGCGCGAGGAGGGCATCACCCGCTTCACGGCTTTGATGCTCGCCACCAACAGGGAGATGATGGACCTCCTCCGAGAACTCGACCCGGTGCGAATCGTCGATCGAGAACTTGGCACGGTTGAGATCGAAGTACCCATCCCATCGGTCGGGCTAGCCCCCGCGCTGAGGAAGGTGATCCGCATCGCCGCGCAACACGACGTCGGGGTCCCGCTCGCTCATCAGCGCCGAGGACGCCCCATCGCCGAGGACGATTGACCAAAGCCTCCTCCGGTCCCGTGACACCGTCAAACGTGTCACGCCGAGCGCACGATCGCGGCACGCAGCCGAGGTTGCCTTACGACACGCGTGCGTGCGCGCCGCCCACCACCTCCCGGTCCCGCACGACCGCAACCCACGCACTGTCCGCCCCCGGCATCTTCATCTGCGACCAACTGGCGCCTCCGTCGCTGGTCTTCCACAGTCCTGCGCCGTACGCGTAACCGCGACGAGCATCCGCGAAGCGCAATCCCCACAAGCGGTTGCCGTCGGGAACGCTGATCGCCTCGGCCGGTGCCGACATGCGCGTCCGCGAACGCCCTCGATCTGCCGTGTGTGCTGAACCAGCGTGCACGGCGCATGCACGCACGGAGCGCTACCGAGCGCGAACGCAATGCTCGAAGACACAACGAAGCGTTCGACGTTGCAACACCGGCCGGCACCGAACCGCCAACCGGCGGGACGAGGGCAGCCGTACTCAGCCTGACCGAGGCGGCTGTCACGCGCGGCGGGTGGCCGCACTGGACGCCGATCAGCGCCGGTGAGGGCGCTCCGCGCAGCCGCCTCGCCGGCGAACAGCTTGAGCGCCGGACCCTGCCACACGTAGACCATGTCCTGGCCCATCCACTGATGGGTGCCAAACCTGATGTAGAAGGAGCGGTCGGTGACCAGACGGCGGTCGCCCGGAGCGCCGCACATGATCCCGTAGAGGACGCCATAGTCGTTGCCATAGGCCGACAGTGTTCCCGCCCTGACCAGGCTCCCGCGTGCGAACGTGCTCTTTCACAAGTCGATCACCAACTGGTCAGAGCCGGCTAGCCGGTAGGAGAGATACTTGAATGCCCCCGGCAGCGCGCCCGTCCCCCACGCTCAGCCCGTAGGGCACCTCCACCACCCAAACAGCGAGTCCATGCATGATCACAGGCGACAGGCGGCTGACGACGTTCGGATACGACACCAGGACGCCGCCCGTACCATCGGACGGATTCGGGTCGGTGGCCCGAACCTGGCTGATGGTCAACCCCGGTCCGCTGTAGTCCACCACAGCCGGCTGCTCGGACGCGTGAGCAGGCTGACGAGCGCGGGCGCGCCGGTCATCCGTAGATGTGTGCAGAATGCGCGCGGGTAGTTACGGGGAGAGGGCTGCTCATGTACGCGACAATCAGACGTGCCTGAACGCGAACGCCCTAGATTTGGTGTCGCGAGAGAGTTGAACCGGCTCTCGCGATCGCTCGTGGGCAGTGTGTTGCTTGTGGTCGCGATCGGGGCGGCGACGGAGAGGGCGAGCGCCAGCTGGACCGCACAGCGTTCGAAGACGACAACCCCGAGCGCATCCAGCGCGGCGCGGACCGTCGTCGCCGATGCGCCCCTCCAGGTGGCGAATGCCTCCCTGACCCAGTCCGGCCTCGACCTCGTATGGAGCGTGCAGCTGTCCAAGCCGTTGTCGCCGGGCGCACTCGCCAAGCAGCATCGCACTCTGTGCCTGCTGATCGAGCGGCCCGCGAACGGCAGCGTCACGGGTCAGGCCTGCGTAGCCGGGCCGGGGCGGCACGGGCGCCCGCTGCTTCTGTATGAGCCGGTCACCGCCGCCGGGGCGGGGTCGGCGAGGATCATCAGCGCCACGATCACCCGCGCTAGCTCAAGCGAGCTGACCGCGAGCTTCCTGCCAACCGAGGTTGGAGTCGGCTACCGGCCGATCCGCTGGCAGGTGATCAGCACCCTCGGCGCGCCCGCCTGCGTTCCCCCGGCCCCCGGCGGCTCCGGCTGCTCCATGCTGTTTCCCACCCGGCCGAAACTGCTGCCACTCCACACCCCGCAGCTGGTCGGCTGCGTCCCAAGTGGAGCGTCGGAGGTCTTCGGTGGTCCGTCCAACGGGCGCGAGATCGCGCTCACGTTCGATGACGGACCTGGGCCGGACCCGCCGACGATCGACTTCGTCAACCTGCTTGCGCGCGAGCACGTCCCTGCCACCTTCTTCGAGATCGGCCGGCAGATCCCCGAGTACGACCCGACCGGCTCGGTGGAGCGAGCGATGCTTGCCGACGGAGACATGATCGGCAATCACACCTGGAGCCATCCCGACATGACCGGACTGACCCAGTCCGCGCAGCGTTCGGAGCTCGAGATGACGGCTGACGCGATCCGTGAGCGGACCGGTTTCACCCCCTGCCTGTGGCGGCCCCCCTACGGAGATACCGACCCCGAACTGATCTCCCTCGCGCGCTCCCTCGGGATGCTGACGATCATGTGGGACGTCGATCCCGGCGATTGGTCGCTTCCCGGCACCGCGACCATCTACCAGCGGGTCATCTCCGCCGCGCACAACGGCGCGATCGTGATCCAGCACTTCGGCGGCGGGCCACGCTACGAGACTCTCGCCGCCCTGTCCGAAGAGATCCCCACCTTGCGCCGCGAGGGCTACAAGTTCGTCACGGTGGCGCAGCTTCTCGGGCTCGAGCTCACCTATCGCTGAGCCGGCTTGCCGCTCAGGGGCTGGTCCACAGACGCATGCCGATGCGTCCGAGCTGCCATACGGTCTGGGCCTCCTCGCTCGGCACGCGGATGCACCCGTGCGAAGCGGGGTATCCGGGCACATCCGAGAACTCGTGCATCGCATAGCCGTCGTAGAAGTACTGCGCCAGCGGCATCCAGACCTGGAACGGCACCGACCAGCTCATCGGATCTCTCGACTCGATCGTGAAGTGCCCGACCGGCGTTGGCCATCCGGGCCTTCCGGTGGAGACATGGATGGCACGCTGGACCCGCCCGTCGGCGACGATCAGCAGCACCTGCTGGGGGATGTGGACCTCAAACCCAGTGGCCGTCGACCACGGCGTGGGGATCCGCGCGTGGGCGAGCGCCGTCCGCGTCTTCGGGCCGATGATGCCGTCGCGGACCAGCCCGCTCCAGCCCTGAAAAGCGACCACCGCCACGCCATGTGAAGTCTCGTGAACCCTCGCATGGCTTCCACGATGCTCGTCGCGCGCCAAAAGGAACAAGCGGCGCTCGGCCGCCTGTGGGCGCTCGAAACTACGAAGCACGGTCGCCTTCCGCGCGTTACCCGACGTGCGGTGGCCCCTGGGTCGAAATCAGGGAGAACTACGGCAGACGGGCGACGGCGACGGATCTAGCGTCTTTCAGGGAACCTCCGTCCCGCCTTCGAAGAGGAGCTCTTTGCCAGACCTACCAGTCCCTGCAGTGTTTCGCGCGGCGGGCTCGCCGGGGGTCTCCGGTGCAACGCTGCCCACGGGCCCGTTGGAGATGTCGAGCTTCGACATGGTCTCGCACCACTTCTCGGTCGCGGCCGATCGGCTGGGTCTGGCTGACGGTGTGCGTCGTGTTGCTCTCGCGGCCGAGCGGGAGGTGCAGGTGCAGATTCCGGTCAAGCTCCGCGACGGGGAGACGCATGTGTTCTCGGGGTTCCGGGTGCAGCACAACAGCGTGCGCGGCCCCTACAAGGGCGGCATCCGCTACCACGAGCAGGTCGATCTCGATGAGGTCCGTGCGCTGGCGACCCTGATGACCTGGAAGACCGCGATCGCCGATGTCCCCTTCGGGGGTGCCAAGGGCGGGGTCAACTGTCCGGCCCACGCGCTGAGCGAGGACGAGCTGGAGCTCATCACGCGCGCGCTGGTGGACCGGATCGGGGACGTGCTTGGGCCGACTTACGACGTAGCCGCTCCGGACGTCGGCACCAACGCACAGGTGATGGCCTGGCTGATGGATGAGTACGGCAAGCTGAACGGCGACACCCCGGCGATTGTGACGGGCAAACCGGTATCGCTCGGCGGGTCGCTGGGGCGACAGTCGGCAACCGGTCGGGGCGCCGTCTACGCCTACCAGCAGGCCGCGCCCCAACTGGGACTCACTCCCGAGGACACCAGGGTGGTGGTCCAGGGCTTTGGCAACGTCGGGTCGTGGGCGGCCCAGATCATGACCGAGCTGGGATGCCGGGTCGTGGGCGTTTCGGACCTGAGCGGCGCGATTCAGTCCGACGCCGGCATCGACCCCAACTCCCTGCTGCTCCATCTCGCCGAGGGCGGCGAGCTGGTCGAGTACCCCGAGGCGCCGGACGCGGTCGGCGCCCAGACGATTGCGAGCGACGAGCTGCTCGAGCTCGACTGCGAGGCGTTGATTCCCGCCGCTCTCGGCGGCGCAATCCACGTCGGCAACGCAGACGCTGTCCGCGCCCGGATGGTCATCGAGGGGGCGAACAACCCCACTACCCCCGCGGCCGACGACATCCTCAACGACAACGGCGTGCTCGTGATCCCCGACGTCCTCGCCAACGCCGGCGGTGTGATCGTCTCATACTTCGAGTGGACCCAGAACCTCCAACACTTCAGCTGGGACGAGGACCAGGTCAACCACCGGCTGGCCGCCAGGATGCAGCGCTCCTACCAGCAGGTCCAACGCCGAGCCCAGGCTGACCGCGTGCCCCTCCGAGTCGCAGCCTACGAACTCGGAATCCAACGCGTGATCGAAGCCGGCCGCCTCCGCGGACGCAGCGGATACACCTAAGGTCTGTGGGGGGATCGGTGCTCGCCCTGTCGATCATCTTGGCGTTGTTTTTCTTCGCGCTCTGGCGGGCAGCGCGGCGGCGGAAGTAGGAAGGACCTTTATGTCCAGCGGCCGTAGGACGAGATCTCGTCGTGGAGGTCGCGCGCGAACACGTAGCCCTCGCCGTCGCCCTCGATGCAGTGCGCCGCGGTCAGCGGAATGTCGCCGTGTGGGCTCCTGACCACGCTCGCGATGCAGAAGTGCTGAGTGCTCGATGCCCTTGGAAGAGCGGTCCGACAGTCGCTGTGTCAGTTTGAGCAACGGGATGAGACTTCGCATGTCCACGATCCCGACGTTTTCACCCCTCAACACGCACCCGCCGGAGCGATTCAGCCGGCGTCATCGATCGTGACCTCGAGCGTGCGTCCGGCGAGCAGATCGCTGGCGCCGTGGCGCCCCTTATCGGGCGTGCCGAGCGGGAGCGCGAGCGCGAGCTCGGGGCCCGGATCGAGGAGGCAATCGGAACCGGCGGCCCGGCGGCCGCGGGCCTGGATGGGGTCCTCTCGACGCTCGAGCAGCAACGCGTGGCGGTCCTGCTCGTACCCGAGCGGGGATCCCTTCAGGCAGGGCTCTGTCCGACCTGCGGGCGGCTATTGACCGACGGTGAGCGCACCTGTCCGCTCGACGGCGCGCCGGCCGCAGCCGGTCGACGCGATCGAACAGGTCGTTCAGCAGGCGGCACGGCAGGGCGCGCATGTCGCGGTGGTTCGTGACCCCCACGAATGGCTGCGTAACCACGGCGAGATCGCCGCGCTTCTGCGGTGGTGAGTTCAAAGCGCTCTTAGTCCCGTCGAAGAGGCGGCGGTACGCTTGCCTGGTGAAAGGCGACCGGCCAGCGAGGCGCCGGGCAAGCAAGCGCTGTTGGCTGACCCGCCTTAGGCCCAGCGCCGCCCTCCGGTGATTGCCGCTAGTCGTGCACGCAGCGCCGGGACACGGTGATGGGTGGTGCCGCGCGTCTGTTAGCCGTGCACGTTGATGCGATGTCCCTCGAAGGATCCGATTCGATCCGCCGCCGCCTCGAGTAACTGGTGCGACAGATCCGAGAGCGCGCGGGCAGCGGCGAGCTCCTCACCGATCACCGGGACGCTGGGATCGTCGGGTGCGCGCTTGGCGTGCCCGAAGCCATGGAATTTCTGGCTTGCAAGCTCCAGAATCGCATCGGCTCGCGTGCGATCCGCATCCTCTGTAAATGAAACGTTGATATGCCAACTCTGCTCAGGCATGAAGCCTCCTTCGAAAATCCGGACGCCAACAGTGATTCATACGACCGACGCACGGGACCATGGACCCGCTTCGGAGAAGCGATTGAGAGAGTCGAACTCTCGCGGCTCACTGTCGAGCGCGGCCCCATGCATGAGCAAGTCACCCCGCGATTACCGCCGCCGGACGGACCAATCACCTGCGATTCCATTGTCAACCGGGCGGCCGGCACCGGCATCCGCGGAGGCTACGCAACCGCGTAAGTAATCACGAGCCGATCGCTCCGCCGCGAGCCTCCCTCGGTTTCGGCATCGAGCTCGTGAGGCCGCGCGAGCGCCGGCTCGGCCAAGGCCGCAAGCTCTCGTTCGGCTCAGACGGTGGCATAGGCGGGATAGGTGGGCGCGTACGCTAGGTCCGGCTCGGCGATCACACCCATCCCTCGGGGTGACCTCGACGTTGAACGGCCTCATCCAACGATGGCACTACAGCTTGTAGCCGATCTCGCGCGGCAGCCGCTTTCGTGCTGCGACGTCGGCTTCGCTCTCTGCCCCCAGCGGCGGCCCGCCGTCCACCACGCCGAGGATCCCCGCGCCCGGTACTGGCCTCGGCGACGATCACCTGCACCGGGGTGGCCGTCGCGCAGTAGATCCGGCAGACCTCCGGCACCGACTTGACCTGGGCCAGCACGTTGACGGGGAACCCCTCACGGAGAAACACGAGGAACCAATGCCCCGCGCCGATCGAGAGCCAATTGCGCACCGCGAGCTCGACGAGCTCCCCGTCATTGCCGGACCGGCGCACAAGCCTCGGCCCCGACGACTTTCAGAGCGCGATCCGAACCGCAGCCCCGGCACCGCCCCGGCCAACGTCTCGCGCAGGTCCTCGATCGTCTTGATGAAGTGCGATTGGCCGAGGATCAGGTTCAGCTCCTCGGGTTTCTCGACTTGTACGAGGTGCAGCTCGATCTTGTCGGCATCCCTGTTCATGCGTCTCCCAGACTTACGACGATCCTTCCACCCGACCGGCGGGCTCGGGATCGCGCAAATCGCGGACCCGAGTACGGGGCAATTACCGAACCCTTCGGGCCTGACAAGATCGGCGGGGCGGAGCGCGAGAAGTGCACCCCTTCCTCGATCACCCCGGACCAATCGCATTCGCCCACCGCGGTGGGGCCGGCGAGGCGCCCGAGAACACGCTTGTCGCGTTCGAGATCGCCACGACACTCGGGTACCGCTACCTGGAGACGGACGCCCACATCACTCGGGACGGCGTGCTGGTCGCCTTTCACGACGACCGGTTGGACCGGGTCACCGATCGGACCGGTGCGATCGCCGCACTCGGCATCGACGAGGTGGAGGCGGCCGACGCCGGTTACACGTTCTCACCCGACAGCGGTGGCACCTTCCCGTTCCGCAGTCGGGGGGTCCGAGTCCCGCGACTCGAGCACCTGCTCGTGCGGTGGCCCGAGGCGCGAGTCAACATCGACCCCAAGGCGGACGCCTGCGTCGTACCGCTGGCGGCGCTCCTGGACCGGCTGAACGCGTGGGATCGCGTTTGCATCGGATCGTTCTCGGACCGCCGCCTGCGGTGGATCCGCGAACTCGGTCGTGGTCGGGCGTGCACGTCCATGGGCCCGCGCGCCGTCGCACTGTGCCGTACCGCCGCGATGTTCAGGCTGATGCCACGCCTCGGCGCCGAGTGCCTGCAGGTGCCGACGCATCGAGGGCCTGTCCCGATCGTCACTGAGCGGTTCCTCGCGGCCGCGCATCGCGCGCACCTTCCCGTTCATGTGTGGACGGTCAACGACGAGGCGACCATCGAGCGGCTCCTTGACCTGGGCGTGGATGGCATCATGAGCGACCGCCTCCGGATGCTTCTAGACGTCCTGCGCCGCTACCGACACGCAAGTCCCGAAGCGGGAATGTGAGGTAGCGCGCAGTCGTAGGGCGCGGTCGCGCCCATCCGAGAGGCACCGAGCGCGGTTACGCATCGGGGTTTTCCCCTATGCGCGACCGCGCTGGGGGCGGATGCCTGCGGCGGCGACGAGGACTAGCGTCAACCGAGTCACCTACAGATCAGAAAGGAGGTGAGTCATGCCTGGAACACTGACGCGTTGGGATCCGTTCACCGAACTCGGCGAGCGGGGGTCTCGCTTTGATCGCCTGTTTGACGAGTGGCTGGATGGTCGCGAGCGCGCGTTGACGCCGGCGATCGACGTCGTGCGCGAAGACGGCCACCTGGTCCTGCGCGTCGACCTGCCCGGGATCAAGCCCGAGGAGGTCAAGATCGAGGTCGAGGACGACATCCTCACGATCTCTGGTGAACACACGGAGAGCAAGGAGGAGAAGGACGAGAACTACGTGCGGCGCGAGCGCCGCCACGGGTCCTTCTCGCGCTCGATGACGCTGCCCGTGGGGATCAATGCCAAACAAATCAAGGCAAAGACGCATGACGGCGTCGTCGAGGTGACGATCCCGCTCCCCAAGGAGGCGAACAAGGAGACGGTCAAGATCACCCCGACCGCCGGCTGATTCGCCGTCCCGGCAGGCGCCGGCCCAGGCTCGGACGGCCTGGGTCGGCCCTCCGTCCGCAAGCGCAGGAGGCGAGCCCGCATTGGGCGTGGTGCGGGCGGCTCGCGTGCGTTGACTAATTGGCACCGCGCGGCTCGCGTCCGGCGACAGCACGAGGCGCTCCGTGAGGAAGCTGCGGCCGCGATCCGGGGGATGGCTTCGATCCGCGGCACGATCGAGTCAGGCAGTGAGGAGGCGGTCAGATCGGCGAGGCCGGCTTGGAAGACGCCGAAGTCGGCGCGCCCGAGCTTGGCCAGGTCCCCGGCGCTGCGCGACAGGCCATCGGTCACCGCTAACAGCGCGACCACCGTCGTGACCCGACCGCCACGCCGAGGCCGGTGAGCATGGTCCGCCCTCAGCGGCGCAGCAGGTTCACCCTGATGATGGCCAACATCCGGCCCCGCTTGCACCCGTTCGAGACTCTTCGCGTTACGCGCCGGCGGTTTGCTTTTGCGCCTCGGCGAGGTAGCTGACCGCATCGTTCAGCGTCGACAACTTGGGGTAGTCGCGCTCTGGGATCTCGATTCCGATCCGCTCGTTGATCGCCACGACGATGTTGAGGAAGTCCATCGAGTCGATGTCGAGCTCCTCACGGAAGTTCGCGTCGGGATCGATGGCGTCGGCGTCGACGTCGGGCGCGACCTCGGTAAGGACGCCGATCACGAGGGCACGTATTTCCGGTTCGGTTGTCATAGGGTCTCCGGTTTCTGTAGTTGTCGGTCTATGAGGGCGAGGAAGCGGCTGCCGGCGTGGCCGTCGCTGGCGCGGTGGTCGGCGGCGAGCGTGGCGATCACCGTCGGTCGCACGCCGAGCATCCCGTCTGTGGCCCACGGCCGCTCGCGCACGGCGCCGAAGCCGATCAGCGCGACCTGCGGCGGGTAGATGACGCCGTGCACGAGGTCGACGCCGTGCTCGCCGAGGTTGGTGATGGTGAGCGTAGGGTCGGACATCTCGGAGCTGCGCAGCCTCCCCGCACGCGCTCGCTGGACCAGGTCGCGGACGCCCTGCATGATCTCGTCGAGGTTTTTGCTGTCGGCGTCGTGTAGCGCCGGCGCGATCAGGCCACCGCCGCGCAGCGAGACCGCCACGCCGAGGTGAACCCCTGGGCCGGGGCGGAATGCGCCGTCGATCCAGAAGCCGTTCATCTCGGGCATGTCGACCACCGCTCGGGCAACGGCGCTCAGCAGCTGTACGGACGGGAGGAGCCGGTCGGTCACGGGCCGGTTGAGGTTCGCGTCGTGCAGCCACTCGATCGCTCGACTCATGTCGATCTCCAGCTGCAGGTAGTAGTGGGGGATCTCGCGCTTGGAGCGCGCCATCAGCGCGCCGATCGCCTGGCGCATCGCCAGCTGGCGGTCGATCGGCGCGGCCGGCGAGGTCGGCGGGATGGGAGCCTGCGCCGGCGGGGCGCCCGTCGACGAGGCCCGCTCCACGTCGACCTTGGTGATCGCCCCGTTCGGTCCGCTACCCACGACGGCTGCGAGGTCCACTCCGAGTTGCGCGGCCACGCGCCGGGCGAGCGGCGAGACCCGGAGTCGGTGATCTGCGCCATTTCGGGCGACCGTGGCTAGGACGGGCTCCGGCGCGGGGGCTGGGAGCGGGCTGGGCGCGATGATCGGCGGGGGTGGGGGCGCGGGCGCCTCGACCGGGACAGGGGCGGGCGCCTCGACCGGGACAGGGGCGGGCGCCTCGACCGGGGCCGGCGCCTCGGTGCCCACCGGGTGGAGCGTCGCGAGTGGTGTGCCCACGGGGACGCGCACGCCCACCGGGACCAGCAGCTCGTCGATCACGCCGTCCTGGAAGATCTCGGCCTCGATCTCGGCCTTGCTGGTATCCACCAGCGCGACGATGTCGCCGCGCTTGACGGTGTCGCCGGGCTTGACGTACCACTCGAGCAGTGTGCCGGCCTCCATGTCGGCGCCGAGAGAGGGCATCACGAAGTCACTCACTGCTTCCAGCTCCCATCATCTCGTGGACCCGCTCGACGACCACGGCGGGCTGCGGCAGCGCGGCCTGCTCGAGGTGCCGCGCATACGGCATCGGCACCTCGGCTGAGCACACGCGCGCGACCGGTGCGTCGAGCTCGTAGAAGGCCTGTTCCATGATCCGGGCGCTGACCTCGGCGGCGAGGCTGCCGGAGCGCCAGCCCTCGTCGACGACCACGGCACGGTGGGTCCGCCGTACCGATTCGATCATCGTCGAATCGTCGAGGGGGCGCAGCACCCGGAGGTCGAGTACCTCGGCCTCGATCCCGCCGCTCGCCAGCTCCTCGGCGGCGGACAGCGCAGTCGGCAGGGTGCCGCCGTAAGCGATGAGGGTCACGTCGGTCCCGGGCCGCCTGATCGCGGCCCGCTCGATGTCGACCGCTACTGCGTCGGCGGGCAGTTCTCCCTCGAGGTTGTAGAGCGAGCCGTGCTCGAAGATCAGCACCGGGTTGGGATCGGCAAGCGCACGGCCGAGCATCCCGCGCGCGTCGGCGAGTGTGGCGGGCGCCAGCAGCTTCAGGCCGGGGATGTGCGCCAGCCACCCCTCGAGGCTGTGCGAGTGTTGCGCGGCGACCTGGCGTCCCGCGCCTGTGGTCATCCGGATCACCAGCGGGATCGCGAACTGCCCGCCGGACATGTGCGTGATCGTCGCGGCGTTGTTCATGATCTGATCGAGCGCCAGCAGGCAGAAGTTGACCGTCATCACCTCGACGATCGGGCGCGTGCCACCCATCGCGGCGCCGATCCCGGCGCCGACGAACGCGGACTCCGACAGCGGCGTGTCGCGGATCCGGGCGGGTCCGAACTCGTCGAGCAGACCCTTGCTGACGCCGAAGCATCCCCCGTAGGCGCCCACGTCCTCGCCCATCAGGAACACCCGCTCATCGGCGAGCATCGCCTCACGGATCGCCTCGCGCATCGCCTCGCGGTAGCTGATTGTCTTCGCCGGCGCGACGCTCATGGCGCGACCCCCTCGTAGTAGACGAACCGCTCGAGCTCGTCCACCGGCTCAAGCGTCCCGGCCTCGGCGAACGCGATCGCGTCCTCGATCTCCTGCGCGATCGCCTGCTCGAGCGGCTCAACGTCCTCATCGCTCAAGAGGCCGGCATCCTTGAGCCGAGTGGTCAGCGCGGAGATCGGGTCGTGCTCCTTCCACCGCTCGACCTCATCCTTGGTCCGATACAGATCGGGGTCGTACATCGAGTGCGCCCGGAAGCGGTAGGTGCGAAGCTCAAGGAAGCACGGCACCTCGCCGTCTCTGACCTCGGCCGCCGCCCGGCGCGCGGCCTCCTCGACCGCGATCACATCCATCCCGTCGGCCGACCACGCGGTCATCTCGTAGCTCGCGGCTTTGAGCGCGAGGTCGGTCTCCGATTCGTAGCGCTCGAGCGCGGTGCCCATCGCGTATCGGTTGTTCTCGCACAGGAACAGGACGGGCAGGTGCCACAGAGCGGCCAGGTTCATGCACTCGTGAAACTCGCCCTCGGCCACGGCGCCGTCGCCGAAGAAGCAGGCGGTGACCCGCCGGCGGCCTTGGAGCTTGTCGGCCAGCGCCAGACCGACGGCCAGCGGCAGCCCGCCACCGACGATCGCATTGCCGCCATAGAACCGGGTGGCGGCGTCGAACAGGTGCATCGAACCCCCGCGGCCACGAGCGCACCCCTCGACCTTCCCGTACATCTCAGCCATGATCGACCCAGGCGAGACACCCCTGACCAGCGCGTGCCCGTGCTCGCGATACGTCGCGACGATCGCGTCCTGTGCCGTCAGCGCCTGCATCGCCCCGACCGCCACCGCCTCCTCACCAATGTACAGGTGCATGAACCCGCGGATCTTGGTCGCGCTATAGAGCTCCACGCACTTTTCCTCGAAACGGCGCACCCGCAGCATCTGGCGCAGCAGCTCGAGGCCGTGCTCGCGGTCTATCTCGGCTGTCGTGCTCACGAGGATGGCTCCAGCGTCGAGGTGTCTCCCTCGGCCAGCCCGAGCTCACGCGCCTTCAGCAGGCGGCGCATGATCTTGCCGCTGCGGTTGCGGGGGACCGATTCGACGAACTCGATCTGCCGGGGCGCAACTGCCGCCCCCAGACGCTTGCGGGCGAATCCCAGGAGATCGCGCATCAGAACCTCGCTCGGATCCTGCCCGGGAGCGAGTGCCACGAATGCCTTGACGACCTCGCCCGCCACCGCATCGGGAATCCCGATCACGCCCGCCTCGGCCACCGCCGGGTGCTCGAGCAGCACGCTCTCGACCTCGAACGGCCCAATCAGGTGCCCGGAGGACTTGATCACGTCATCGCCCCGCCCCACGAACCAGAAGTAGCCGTCGCTGTCGCGGCGCACAAGGTCGCCGGTCAGGTACCACCCGCCCGCGAAGCACTTGCGGTACCGCGCCTCCTCGCCCAGATAGCCACGGAACATCGACGGCCACCCAGGGCGCAGCACCAACTCGCCCTGCTCGTGCGGATCGTCTACGAGCTCGAGCGTCCCGCCGGACGCGAGCACCGGGTTGTCCTCCTCGTCGCGCCGCGCGATCGCCGCGTCGATCCCCGGCAACGGGCGGCCCATCGATCCCGGCCGCACCTCCATCGAGCGGTAGTTGGCGATCATGATTCCGCCCGTCTCGGTCTGCCACCAGTTGTCATGCGCGGGCAGCCCGTACGCCTCCCGGCTCCACACGACGACCTCGGGGTTGAGCGGCTCGCCGACGCTCGCGATGAATCGCAGCGAGCTCAGGTCGTACTCGTGCGCCACCTCGGCGCCGGCGCGCATGAGCATCCGCAGCGCGGTTGGCGCCGTGTACCAGACCGTCACCTTCTCGTTCTGGAGAATCCCGTACCAGCGGTCCACCTCCAGGTCGGCCTCGTCGACGATCGCGGTGGCGCCGAGCGTCAGCGGCGCGATGATCCCGTACGACGTACCGGTGACCCATCCAGGATCGGCCGTGCACCAGAACACGTCGCCGGGCCGCAGGTCGAGCACGGTCCGGCCGGTCTCGCGGTGGGCGACCACCGCCTCGTGCACGTGGATCGCGCCCTTGGGCGTGCCCGTCGTGCCGCTGGTGAAGTGGAGCAGCGCCATGTCCCCGGGCGCGGTCTGGGCAATCTGGTAAGAGGCCGGGGCGGCGCTCATCAGCGCATGGAGATCCTCGGCGCCGGGCATCTCGGCGATCTCGTCGGGATCGCCGACCAACAGCACGTGTTTGAGGCCGGGCAGCCGCCACCGCAGCTCGGCCACCTTGCGCCGGTACAGGGCGGTCGTGGTGACCAGCACGCATGCGTCGCCGAGGCGCAGGCGCTGCTCAATCGGGTCCGGCCCGAACGCGGAGAACAGCGGGCAGAACACGCTTCCGTGCTTGAGCGTGCCGAGAGCCGCGACGTACAGCTCCGGGATCCGGCCGGCGAGCACGAACACCCGCTCGCCGCCCCCCACCCCGAGCCCCTCGAGCACGCACGAGAAGCGGTCGGTCTGCCGCTTCAGCTCCGCATACGTGAGCTCGACCGGCTCGCGGTGCTTGCTCAGGAAGCGCAGCGCGACCGCGTCCGCCAGCGGACCGCCGGCGTGGCGGTCGACCGCCTCGTAAGCGATATTCAGCCCGCCGCCCGGCAGCCCCGCCAGCCGCGCGCGGGCCGCCGCCCACGAGAACTCGCCCCGCGCCCGATCGTAGTCGGGCATGTTCGAGGCGATGCCTTCAGCGCGCGCCCTGCGAATGGCGCACCCAGCCGACCTTGTCGAAGGATTCGTAGCCACCACGACTCCGTTGCCTAGAGTTGAGGCAAAGGTACGGCCGGCCGAACGCTGCGAGCATCCGCACGCGACCACAGTCGGATTACGGAGTTACCCGCACCGCCTCGGGAGAGGTGGCCGGGTCCCCCCGTGCCCTCGCCGGGACGGTTCACCAGGCCACCGCTCTTTTATTCTCTTCAGACCCTGGTGCGTAGTTTTTGTCCATAGGGACCGTCGCCTGTGCGGATGCGGTCAACGAGGCGGTGGGCAACGCTTGCGTGGTCATGTTCTTCGGGCCGCCGCACCGTCTTGGCCACCGCGGACCCGCGTCCCGGTCTTTCATCCCTGGCCGCTATCTGACCGATGATCGGAGCCTGTTCGGAGTCGTCTCGCGCTTGGAGGCCGGACGCCGGAACGCGCTGGTCGCGCTCGAGGGCTGCGTCACGCTCGAGGTTCGGGCCTATGCACCCGGTGGGCTCGGCGCGAAAGGGCTCGGAGTCGTGCGATCCGCCCACGCTCTCACCGTGGTACCGGGCACCATCGCCGAGGCCCGACTGAGCGATGACCGCGCATTGGCGATCCCGCGGACCGGAGCTGGCTGAGGAGCGATCGTGTGACGTCCTCGCCCGAGCCCCCACCCACCGAGCCGGCGCCGGGTTTTGAACCACAGCCCGAGGCGGAGCAAGGCAGCGCCGTCGAGCACAAGGCACATGCATATGCGCGTGAGCAGGGAGTCTCGCGCCCGCTGTACGCGTTCGCACGGCTGCTCACGCTCGGGAGCCTGAGAATGTGGTTTCGCGTGCGGGTGTCGGGGGTGGAGCACATCCCAAGCGAGGGTCCCGCGATCCTAGCCCCGAACCACAAGAACTTCCTGGACCCGTTCTTTATTGGGATCGCCACGCGTCGTCACGTTCATTACATGGCCAAGGTCGAGCTCTTCAAGGGTCCGTTGGCGTGGCTGTTTTCGCGCCTAGGTGCGTTCCCGGTGCGCCGGGGCGAGGCCGACGCGGAGGCCCTCGAGTCAGCCCGGCGGATCCTGGATGTGGGTGGTGTCCTGGTCATATTTCCCGAGGGCACACGCGTAGAGCAGCCAGACGTGCTCGGATCACCGCACCATGGGGCGGGCAGGCTGGCGCTCGAGACCGGCGCTTCGATCATCCCCGTCGCGATCAGCGGGACCTCGCACCTATGGCGCGGCGCGCTGCCTAAGGTCCGGCGGGTCCAGCTCACATTCCTCCCCGCGGTCGCGCCCGAGGCCAAGCTGGGGAAGACGCCCGCCTCGGATCTGATCGACGAGCGTGTCTGGCCAGCAGTTCAGGAGGAATACGGTCGCCTCAGAGCAAAACCAGGACTGATCGCGGTGGGGCTCGCCGCAATCGGCATCGGTGGCGGCCTGCTCGTCCGGCGGCAACTGGATACGTGCCGCAGACCCCGGCTGCTCGGCGAGGTCGAGCCCCGCAAGCTGCGGCGTCGAAACGCGCGCCGCCGGTGGGTGACGCGACTGCGCTCACAGCACTGAACGAGTCAGTCACGATTCAGCCACACCAGTCCTATCCGGATTCAGCTGAGAACAGACGCGCTACCCGAGCGCCGTAAGGAGGTTCCGGCATTGCTGAATCCCGTGGGCCCGCTCGGCCGCGGTTGCGTCCTGTGCGAGAGGGCTGGCTTGCCGGAGTACGACGAGTGCCGCCGCCATCTGGCCGCTGCCGAGCGCATGCGCGTGGCCACGGATCGCGGACAGCAGTTTTGCCCGCTTGCGTCACGAGGCGATGCGGGCATCGACGGCCAGCAATCCGGCCCGACAACGCTCGGAGTACGAGACGGGGTAGCTCCCGTGCTCGCCTTCGAGCTCTCGGAGCCACTGGTGGGCGACGAGCTTGTAGATCCCGTTCACCACGGGCGAGTGGCGGCTGGTGCCGAGATCCGTCCCGACCCCAAACGAGTCTATGGGTGCGCCCGCCGTGGCCAGCCGGCGATGTGGCGCTCCTCGAGATCGCCGCTGGCGACTATCCGGGCCTCGGGCATGCCCGCCGCGTCCAGTAACACGCGCGCCTTGACGGAGAGGTCCAGCAGGTCGCCGGAGTCGAGCCTCACCCCGGCCAGCGTTACGCCGGTCTCGCGCGCTGCGGCGATCGCCCGACGCGCCCCCTCGATCGTGTCGTAGGTGTCCACCAGCATCACCGCATTGCCGGGGAAGTCCTCCATGAACGCCCTGAAGGCGTCCTGTTCGCGCGTGAACGACATCACGTACGAGTGGGCCATCGTGCCGACCGGCGCGAGGCCGTAGCGCATTGCGCCGCCGCACTCACGACCCCATCGGAGCGCGGCGTCGAGCCGAAACGCATCCGAGACTCACCGTGGATCGGCTCCAGGACGCGACCCTCCGTTCCCCGACCCTTCGTCCGAACCTCGAACACGTCGGCTAAATCCGCAGCGAGTCACACCTCCACAACCGTCGTGACCGGCTTGGCGGCGAAGTTGCGCACCCGCACCCGGTAGAACAGATGATCGTCCATCAACACCTCGCGCCGACATCGCCTGGTTCCGCGACCACCGCAACCCCTGCTTCGGCATCGAGCAGGACCCACAGCCCCGTCCGCACCGCTGCGTGGTCGTCGACGAGCACGACCGTGACCGTCGCGACATCGCCGGACGATGATGTCGATCGCGGTCCTCAATTGAGTAGGTGTCAGCCACCGGCCCAACTCCTGGGCGTGCGACCGTCGGTGCCCGCCGGGCCGGCGTGACCGTTGATGACCTCATAAGTAACAAGGTGGTGGTAGGCGTCGCACACAATCAGCTCGCAGGGCTCATGTGCGCAACGCACAGGTACGCCACTCGTCTGGCATCGACGAGCGTCTCGCGCGTGACTGGCTCGCGCTTGTCCGGCATCGCGATCTCCCAGGCGCCACGCCCGCTAAGATCGACGCGCACGGTCACTGGACTCGTCAGTGCGCCTCGCCGGACTCTTCCTCGAGTTAGACCTCATCGCTGTCCACCTCCTTCAAACGAGCGGATCGGCCTGCCGCCAGCGCCGAGGCCACTCGCAACCGATACCCCTGCGTCGTGTGTCCGTCCGAGCACCGGCAGGGCACCCGGTCGATCTCATAGCCGGCGAGCTGCAGCTCGTACACCGCTTGGGCAGGCGCCTTGACACCGCGCTCCCGCAGCGCCGCGATCGTCACCGGGCCGGCCGGATCGCTCTGCAGCAGCGCCAGTGCACGCGCCAGCTCACGATCCCGCTCGCACTGCGGGTGGACGTGGTCGGTCCTCGTCGGGGTGGCGCCGTCTGCCATCAGTTCACGCCGAGCGGTGCTTTCGGGAGTTGGTCACCGTTCGGCACGGGCCCGGAAGCGCGCAAGGGGTGGCTGCGGCGATAGGCGGCGATCGCCCGGCGGTAGACATGCTCGTATCCCGCGACGGTGACCGAGACGTCGTAGCGCTCCGCGACGCTCGCACGACAGCGCTTCGGGTCGATCGATGCAAGGCGTTCGACTGCCCCAGCCATGTCGGCCTCATCGGCCACCAGCATCCCATTCTCCCCGTCGAGCACGATCTCGGCCGCCGCTCCCTGCGGGAACGCGATCACCGGGGTCCCGCACGCGAGCGCCTCGACCATCACCATCCCGAACGGCTCGCGCCAGCGGACCGGCATCAACAGCGCCGCCGCATTCGCGTACAGCTGCTGCTTGGGGACTCCAGCGACCTCGCCGACATAGTGCACGCGCCGGTCGTCGACATGCGGCTGGATCTGCTCCCGGAAGTACTGCTCCTGGCCGGTCTGCACCGGCCCGGCGAGTACAAGTGTCCGCCCCGCCAGCCGGGCGGCCTCGATCGCGCGGTGCGCCCCCTTGACCGGGTCCATCCGGCCGATCCACAGCAGGTAATTCTGCTTCTCTGTACGCAGCGGCCAGCGGTCGACCGCGATCGGGTTGGACACCAAGTCGGCGATCCGCACGCCCGCCGGCGCGCTGTCCGCCTGGGTGCGGCTGAGCGCCACTAGCCGGGCCTTGCGCCCGTGGCGCCGATAGAAAGGCGCCGTCTCGCGGTCAAACGGGCCGTGGATCGTGTGCACCACTGGAACGTCGACGCGATCGGCCATCGCCAGCGCGGTGAACCCCGAATGGTCGTGCACAACGTCGAACGGCAAACCCCGTTCGGCCGCGCTCTCGATCTCCTCCCATGCGCAGGCGACGTGGTCTGACTCGTACAGCGACGAGCCGATCTCATGCGGATGGGCGTCCTCCAGCAATGAACGCACCCGCGCCACCGAGCGCGATCCCGGCGCAGCGAACAGCGTCACCTCGTGACCGTGCCCCACGAGCCCCTCGCACAACAGGGCAACGACCGCCTCGATCCCTCCGTAGCCGGGCGGAGGAACGGCAATCCACGGCGGTGCCAGCACCGCGACCCGCAGCGCCTCTGCACCGATCCCAGCAGACGGCAGAAGCCGGATGGGCGAGGACGAGGCGTTGCTCGCCCCGCCCGAAACGGCAACGGGCTCGCTCCTCATTCAGAACCGCTCCGGCTGGCTGCGGGAGCGCTCCTCCCGCCGGGTTGCGGCGCCTGGCCCTCGCGATACAGCTCAGCAGCCGGCAGCGATGAGGAGAACATCGTGACCGCGACTCGGGCGCGCGCTAGGCATCGCGGGCAGTGCTCGACCGTCATCCAGGGAGCCTTCGGTCTGATGCTCAGCCCGCAGCGAGGGCAGTTCAGGAATGACGCGGCAGACTCTGGTCGATTCAGCACGAATCGCTTCTCGATCGGGCTCGGTCAGGCGAGCCGACCCGGGCTCTTTGCACCCGAGCGCACTCATCGTCCACACGCTGCGCCGACGCCACCCTCGCGAGCACGCCGGCGCGCACATCACCGTACGGCGGCAGGCAGCGTGCCCCATCCGTAGTTTCCCTGTTGCGCGGCCCGTGATCGTCCGCCATTCGTGGCCGGAGGGGTCGTTGAGAGTCGCTGGGCATCACAGCGGCTCGTCAAGGATGAACAGCTCGGCGGCGATGTCGGGATCGATCTGATTGCCGCTGATGAAAGCGATCACCTTACGGTCCGTGAGCCGCTCGACCGCGGCGCGGAACTCGGCCTCCATCGTCTGCTGGAACAGGTGACGGATATGGTTCACCGCCTCCCCCCGGTTGGTTCGGGCAAGCAACTTCTCGGCGTTGCTGAGAACATCGTGCATGAGCGTTACGAGCACGTTGCCGTGGTGAAATGTCGAGGCGCTCCTGGGTCCGCGACCCAGGAGCTCGGTGTGGATCCCCACCAGGGCGCTCGTGACCGCCGCGTTTAACTCACCGCCCTTCAGCGGGCCGTTCTCGGCCATCAACCCACCCGGGCGCAGACGATCGAGCCGCTGGCGCTTGGGGCTTGCGTGCGTGCTGCGGGCTGCCTCGCTTCGGGAGCCGCCTCCCGGCGAAGGGCGGAGGTAGCGACGCGCGATGCTCCTAACGTGTGCTCGTGTGGCGACTTGCTCGTCGCGGGCGGTTCCGTGGACACTGCTCACCTCTGGCTGACTCGGGGATTCCGAAGCGGTCAGCCGACGCGGTGGAGCTGACGAGGTATCGGCCAGAGGTCGAGCCGATCGAGCGCCCGCCGAGCCAAGGCGATTGAGCGGACACCAACAGAGTAGCGAGCACCCGCCGCATGCGTGTTGGCGCAATACTGCACGGAGTGGTCGAAGATCCGCCGCATCTGCGCGTGCTGATCGCGGACGAGGATCAGCGCCGCGTCGACGAGATCGCCGACGTTGTCTCCGCGCTGGGCCACAGCGTCGTGGCTCAGCTCCTCGACGTCTCAGAGGTCGCCGACGTGACGGGGCGCGAGCACCCAGACGTGGCGATCGTCGGCGTGGACGGCCAGCAGAGCCACGCCCTTGACCTGATCTCGGCGATCGTCCGGCAGGCCGCGTGCCCGGTGATCGCCGACATCGAAAGCGATGACGACTCGTTCTTGAAGAACGCGGCGCAACGCGGCATCTTCGGCTACGTCAAGCATGGCGAGCAGCCGGGAATGGAACACGCGATCGACATCGTTCTGAATCGCTACGCCGAGTTCAACCGCCTGAACGGCGCGCTGCGCACCGGCGCGATCATCGAGCAGGCGAAGGGGATCCTCATGGAGCGTCATGGGATCACCGCCGATGAGGCGTTCGCGGAGCTCCGCACTCGCGCTCGGAACACCAACCAGAGCGTGTTCAGCGTAGCCCAAGCGGTCACGCTCAGCTATCCGTTGTTCAAGCCTCGGCCGAACGACACCGACTGAGCGTCACGCCTGCGGGTCAGGTCGTCCGGGGGCCCGTCAAGGGTGAACAGCTCGCCGCGATGTCGGGGTCGAGGAGATTCCCGCTGATGAACTGAACGCAAGCACCCCGCGCCGGGTGAGACGCTCGACGGACCCGTGAGCGGCAGCGACGATCAGCATCGATCGGGTTGATCGCCAGGTGCTCGCGCGCTAGATTGAAGGTCAGCGCTGTCGTGCTCTCCGGGGTGGCGTCGGCGTCGCTTCCAGATGATGGGTGCCTCTCGGGCGCAGCGACCGGGATTGGCTCGTCGGACCGAGCCAGTTGGTGAGCCAAATCGTTGATCGACGCCGAATGCGCTGTCGCTCTTGCCGTTTCACCGTGCCGTGGGCGTAGGTGATGCCTGCCCGCGCTGCAGCCAGCCGCTGCATACCGCCCGGAGGCGACCGCAGCCCCGATGGGGTGCTCGGCAACACGTTCGCCTTGCTGCATGCCGACTCGCGCGCGAACCTCGCTGCGGCCAGGCGTCTTGAAGCGATGAGCGCGACGCGACGCGGGCCACGGGGGCGCTGACGATGGATCGGGGAACGAGGTCGGTTTTGAGCCTCGCTCGGAGGGTCCTGGGCGAGCTGGACGTCGATCTCGTGCTCGAGCGGGTGCTCGAGGCGAGCCGCGACCTGACCGACGCGAAGTATGCGGCGCTTGGGGTGCTCGATGAGACCCGCAGCGAGCTGGCGCGATTCCTCACGTTGGGCGTCGACGAGTCCACACGACGTAAGATCGGGCCGCTGCCCAGGGGGCGGGGCGTGCTCGGACAGCTCATCACAGACCCGATGCCGCTGCGGCTGGCCGACGTTGACGGTCATCCGCGCTCCTACGGCTTCCCGCTCGGCCACCCCCCGATGCGCTCGTTCCTGGGCGTGCCGGTTCTGGTCGGCCGGGAGCCATACGGAAACCTCTACCTGACCGAAAAGCAAGGGGCCGCAGAGTTCACGGCCGAGGACGAGGAGGCGGTCGTCCTGCTGGCCGAGTTCGCCGGCGTCGCGATCGACCATGCGCAGCGCTACACGGGCTCCGAGCGGCGCCGGGCCGAATTGCAGGGAACGGTCAACACCCTCGAGGCCACGATCGAAATCGCGCGAGCGCTGGGCGGGCAGACCAACCTCGCCATGATCCTGGAGGTGGTGGCCAAGCGCGGGCGCGCGCTGGTGTCCGCACAAGCGCTCGTGATCGAGCTCGAGCGCGACGGGGAGCTCGTCATCGCCGCGGGCGCTGGAACGCTGCCCGAGGGCCTCGTCGGCCGACGGATCAGCCTCGGGGACACGGTCGCCAGCGCAGCCCTGCGAACCGGTCAGCCCGTGGCCGACAAGCTCAACAACACCCGCTTTGAGCGATTTGGGCTCGGTCAGGTCGGCCTTAAGCCGGACGATGCGCTGGTCGTCCCGTTGCTCTTTCGCGGTAGGACGTACGGCGCCCTGGTGGCGATCGATCGACTCGATGGCGACCGGTTCACCACCGATCACCAACGGCTGCTGGAGGCGTTTGCGGCCAGTGCCGCCACGGCCGTCGCGACCGCGCAGTCGGCGGCCGACGAGCACCGACGCGAGACTCTGGCCGCAGCCGAGGCGGGTCGCCGAGACCTGATGGCTCAGCCCGGATTCGATCGCGCCGCCGGGATCGCGCGACGGACGCCCTCGACGGTGTCGTAGGTGCCGACGAGCATCACCGCTTTGCCGGGGAAGTCCTCCATGAAGGCGATAAACGCGTCCTCCTCGGGCATGCGGAGGGAGGTGGCGCACGAGCAACTCGAACACGGCGAGCTCGTTCATCCCCCCGCCGGCTTGGCGCACCGGGATCACTGCGGCGTCGACACATTCGTCGACCCGCGCAGTAGTCTCAACCCGGCGCGCCGGTCCGAAGCTGACGACCGCCTGGTGCGAGTGATTCGGCTCGGAACACCGACGTTGGGTCAACAAAGAGACGCGAGGCGATGATGAGCGATACCGCGGAGTTCCGTATGGGCTGTGAGGTTGCGGCTAGCGACGGGGTCTGCGGGAAGCTCAGTCGCGTCGTCGTTGATCCGATCGCCCGCGCGATCACGCATCTCGTCGTCGAGCCAAGACACCGACGAGGAGCCGGACATCTGGTGCCCGTCGAACTCGTCGCCTCGACGGGAGAGGAGGTCCGGCTGAAATGCACAAAGTCCGAGTTCGGTGCGCTCGAGGACGCCGAAGAGACTTGGTTCCTGCCCGGCCCGAGCGGGTCATGGGCTTACGACCGTGAGCAGATGCTCTCGTTGCCCTATTTCGAGCTCGGCCTCACCCCCGTCGGCAGGGTGGAAGTGATCGGCCTGGACGGCATTCCCACGGGCGGCTTCGGCACCGGCATGGGCGAAATGGCCACGGGCGCCGTCCCCCCCGCGATCACCATCGACCGTGTACCCGCCGGTGAAGTGGAGATCCGCCGCGGCGAGCACGTACACGCCACTGACGGACAGATCGGGCGGGTGCAGGGTCTTGTCGTCGATCCAAGCGACCATCACGTCACGCACGTCCTCCTCGACGAGGGCCACCTCTGGGACCAAAAACGGGTCGCGATCCCGATCGGCGCGGTAAAAAGCGCCCATGACGGCGTCCAACTCAAGCTGACGAAGGACGAGGTTCGCGACCTCCCACCGGTCGCGCTCGCTCAACCCGAGTGATCCGCCTTGAGAAACGGCTAACGCCTGATGGCTGGGCACCGGGTTTCCGACGCACAGATCGAGCGAATCCCACGCGGCCCGTAGTCCACCGCTCTGCCCTGCCCGGTTAAGTCCGCAGTCACGCAACCACAGCAAACGGGATCCGTAGTTTGTCGCTCCCCCCAGGGGGGCGTGAACGGATGCTCGATCACCTCCCCGCGATCACACTCTCGTCAAGGCGAATCGAGAGGAGCCTCGAAGATGTGGAGAACACTATGGCCGTGGTCGACGGCAGTTCTTGCCATTGCCTTGATCCTCACGGCACGACGTCTGAATGACGTGCAGGTTGAGCTCGAGCGAGCCCGGGCGCAGCACGAAACGAACCGGGTGGAGCCCAACGGGGCCGTTCGGTCCGTCGATGGACAGCCCGCGTGGGGCGCCGGCAGTGCGTTGGAGATGTCTGAGGAGTGGGAACAGGCCATCCCGCCGATGGACAGCTGAGATGGTCTTCACTGATGCGGGAGGCGCGACCGACTGCGCGAGGCCCCGCTTCATTACCGGGCGACGCCCGAATGAGTGCCGTTCAGCTGCGCGCGCCACCGAGCGAGCTGCGCCCGCTGACAATGCGGACACGTGCCCACGTGACGCGTATGGCCACAAGGCTTGTGCGCCCCGGTCGATTCGCTTGTAGCGGCATCGGAGCGAAGTGAGAGTACATGGAACATGTTGGGGTCAAGGTATGCCCCGCGTGGCGCGACGGCATCGGGCCCGAATGCGGATCATGCTGCTCTGTGACCCCTGACCGCGCTGCGGGAAAGCCGCAGCCCGAGACGTGACTGGCCAACGGGTCATCGCGTCGCGGGGATGCGTGGTTTTTCCGCCCGCGCTGCAGGTTTGCTCCGATCCCGCCGGGGCGCCAGGGCCTTACGTTGACGAGTGATGTCAACTATTACCGCTTCCACCGAGCGCGCCGCGCCTGCCGAGTTCGCTCAGCCGGTGCCGGTCGTCGAGGTGCAGGAGCTCGTCAAGCGATTCGATCAGGTCCCAGCGGTCAATGGCGTGAGCTTCTCGGTCGGACCTGGCGAAGCGTTCGGCTTCCTGGGGCCGAATGGGGCCGGCAAGTCGACGACGATCTCGATCCTCTGCACCTTGCTGGCGCCGACGTCGGGTACGGCGAGCGTGGCTGGGTTCGATGTTGCCCGTGACCCGCTCCGCGTGCGTCGCCGGATCGGCCTGGTCTTCCAGGATCCGACCTTGGATGAGTATCTGACTGCTGAGGAGAATCTCCGGTTCCACGCTCAGCTTTACCGGGTGCCGCGCTCGCAGATCGCCGCGCGGCTGGATGCGGTGCTCGAGATGGTCGAGCTGACCGAGCGCCGCACGGGTCTGGTGCGCACGTTCTCGGGCGGAATGAAGCGGCGGCTGGAGATCGCGCGCGGGCTGATGCACTCGCCGGAGGTTCTGTTCCTCGACGAGCCGACCGTCGGGCTCGATCCACAGACCCGGAGTCACATCTGGAGTTACATCAACGAGCTGCGCGTGCGCGAGCGGATCACGATGTTCCTCACGACGCACTACATGGACGAGGCCGAGAACTGCGACCGGATTGCGATCATCGACCACGGCGAGCTGGTCGCCACCGGGAGTCCCGAGGAGCTGAAGGAGGAGCGCTACCGCGCTACCGCCTCGCATGGCCGCGGCGCAGGAGGGCGGCCTGGGCGCCGACCTGTCCGCGATCGTCGTCGTCTGGCACCGCGAGCTCCTGCGCTTCCGCCGCAACCGCTTGCGGATGGTGACCTCGCTGGTCCAGCCGCTGCTGTTCCTCTTCATCCTTGGCAGCGGCCTGTCGAGCATGCTCCCGTCCAGCAACGGGGTGAACTTCAAGACATTCATGTTTCCCGGGATCATCGCGATGACCGTATTCTTCACAGCACTGTCCTCGGCGTTGTCGATCGTCTGGGACCGAGAGTTCGGATTCATGCGAGAGATGCTCGTCGCGCCTGCCCGCCGCGGCGCCATTGTGATCGGCAAATGCGCGGGCGGCGCCACTGTCGCGACGCTTCAGGGAGTCGTGATCCTCTCCCTCGCGGGAGTCGTCAACATCCCGTACGCGCCGTCGTTGCTCGTGACGCTGGTCGCGGAGATGGTGCTGATGGCTGTCTCGCTGACCGCCCTGGGGCTGCTGCTCGCCAGCCGCATGACGCAGGTCGAGTCGTTCATGGCGGTCATGAACTTCGTGACGATCCGCTGACGTATGCAGTCGATCCGGTGCGGCGCGCCGTGTTTGCGCACGTCCATGCGAGCGCCGTGGTCAAGCAGACCATGAGCGCGGGCGTCAAGTGGGGAAACTGGACGCTCCCGGTCGGCGCCGAGCTCGCGATGATCGCGGCCATGGGGGCGCTCATGCTCACCCTCGCGATCCAGCAGTTCGGCGCACCGAGTAGGCGATTGACCAAAGGAAGTCACCAGCCACATGACCACTCACTCCGTCAAACGTGAACACCCCCATCCGAGATCTCCGGGCAAGCCGACCCTACGCCCCCTCGCCGTTATTGGAATCGCGGTACTCGGTGGTGCCGTCGCACTCGGGCTCGCCCTGCTGGTCGGTGCCGTGCACACCACGGTGCCGGCAACCACGGTTGTCCAAACGGGCCCCGTCGCAACCGCCCCCTCAGCACCGAGCGCGACCTGGGCCGGGGTGTACTCACAGGCCGCCGCAGGCGAGGTCGATATCACAGTGCAGATGACGACCACGGTCGATACGCCACTCGGTGCGCGCTCCGAGCAGGAAACAGCCACGGCGGCGGGATTCGTGCTGGGCGGCAACGGCGACATCGTCACCGCGGAGCACGTCGTCGACGGCGCGACCTCGATCGACGTCGCCTTCCAGAACGGGACCACCCGGAGCGCCACCGTCCTGGGCAAAGACGATGCCTCCGACGTGGCTGTGCTCCACGTCAACCCCGCCGGCTTGACGCTGCACCCGCTCGCTCTGGGTAGCTCCAAGGAGCTGGCGGCTGGCGACCCGATCGCGGTCCTGGGCGATCCGCTCGGATTTGACCGCAGTCTCAGCATCGGCGTCGTCTCCGCACTGGACCGCACGATCGAGGCACCCGATGGCTTTGAGATCGCACACTCGATCCAGACCGACGCCGCGATGAACCCAGGGAACTCCGGCGGACCGCTGCTGAACACCAGCGGCCAGGTGATCGGCATCGCCGACCAGATCGCCACGGGCACGAACGAATTCGGCGGCCCCTCGAGCTCGGACACGAGCACGGGTGTCGGCTTCGCCGTCCCCATCGACCTGATCAAGGCCGAACTGGTCCCGCTCGAGCACGGCCAAACGGTCGCCCACGCCTACCTGGGCATCAGCACCAGCGAAACCGGCAACGGGTCACCCGGGGTCCTCGTCGCCAGCGTTCAGTCCGGGGCACCGGGCGCCAAGGCCGGACTGCGTAACGGCGACGTGATCGTCGCGTTCAACGGAACGGCTGTGAATAGCGAAGGCGACCTGATCGATGACCTCGCCGCCGCAAAGCCGGGAGACCCAGTGAAGCTGACCGTCGAGCGCGGCTCAAGCCGCATCACGCTGACGGCAACTCTGGGCACGCAACCCTCCCAGGCACCATCTCAGTGAGAACCGGAGCCGTGACTCGCTGGCAAGCCCCGCTGATCGTCGCCGAGCTCCTGTTCTGACCGCGCAGGGCCCGTGCGACGACGTCCCTACAACCGCCACCCGCTCGCCCCGGCGTTCGCGCTGGGGCTGGCCGTGTTCGCGGGGTTGCTCGTGGCGCTGTTCCTCCTGGACGCGATCAGCTACGCCCATCGACGCATCGGCATCGGCCAGGGGGCGATGTTCTCGCTGCTCTGGCTGTCGCTGCTGGGCGGCTTCGTGAACATCCCGCTGGCCAGGCTCCGCGGACGGCAGACGACGGAAGTGAGCGAGATCACGGTGTTCGGCGTGCGCTATCGGGTGCCGGTCGTCCGGCGCCAGCCGGGCACGATCCTCGCGGTCAACCTCGGCGGCGCGGTGATCCCTACCGCTCTGTCGCTGTACCTGCTGGTCAACGACCGCGTCTGGTGGCAGGCCGCGGTCGCGGTGGCGTTCGTCTCCGTGCTCGTGCATGCCTTCGCCCGGCCGGTACGGGGGCTGGGGATCGCCGTGCCCGCACTCGTCCCGCCGCTCCTGGCGGCAGGTGCCGGGATCCTCTTGTCCGCGCGCGCCCCCGCAGCAGTGGCCTACATCGCTGGGACCCTCGGCACGTTGATCGGAGCCGATCTGCTCAACCTGGGGAGGCTGCGAGAGCTCGAAGCCGGGGTCGCGTCGATTGGCGGCGCCGGTACGTTCGACGGCGTGTTCCTGAGCGGCATCATCGCCGTGCTGCTGGTCGCCGTCCGGTGACACAGGTCGCCGGCTCCCGGAGCCGGCTCAGGGCGGTCGTCCATGAAACGCGAAATAGACGCCGACCGGTTCGCGAAGCGAAGGTGCTGGAGGTTCCGGTCGAAGCACCGTCACGGGATAGGTTCCGACCATGCTGGAGCTTCCTGTCCGATGGGCATGGACTCGGTTGCGGACCGTTCCGGTTGACCAGCCCCGGCGAGCCAAGCCGCGACGTCTTCGAGCTCCTTGACCGGCCGTTCCTCGACCAGCTCGGGGGCGCCCAGGAACACGCGGCCGGCCTCGGCGTCGACGCACACCACCTCACCCTCGGCGAGCACTCGGTCGCCGATGCGTGCGGTGCGTGCCTCGAGGTCGATCTCGAGCTCAGCGCAGCCGACGAGGCAAGGCTTGCCAAGCTCCCGGGCGACGACGGCTGCGTGCGCGGTGCGACCGCCGGCCGCCGTGAGCACGCCCGCGGCCACGGCGACGGCCGGGACGTCCTCTGTCGATGTGTCCGGCCGGGCCAGCACCGGTGGCGTACCGGCCCCGGCGAAGCGCTGGGCGGCTCGACGGTCAAGCGCGAGCGGCCCGGTCCCGACCCCGACGCTCGCGGGGGTGCCCCGGGCCAGCTCCGGCGCGCCGTCCGGTGCCTTGACGTGCACGCGCCGGATCTCGTCGAGATCGAGCGGCGCGAGCCGCTCGAGGGCCGCTTCGCGAGAGATCAGCCCTTCGCGAACTTGGTCGGTGGCGATTCGCAGGGCGGCCCACGGCGTCCGCTTCGCGGTGCGGGTCTGGAGCAGGAACAGCTCGCCCTCCTGGACGGTCAGCTCGAACTCCTGAGCATCGGCGAACTCGGCTTCCAGCACTCCACTCACGCGCTCGATCTCGGCCACGATGTCAGGCGCGACCACGGCGAGCTCGCCCAGTCCCTCGGCGGTCTGGCGCCCGCCGACGATGTCCTCGCCCTGAGCATCGAGGAGGAAGTCGATGTACAGCCGGCGCTCGCCGAGGGCCGGATCGCGCGTGAAGCCGACACCCGCGCCCGACACGCCCCCGGCGTTGCCGAACACCATGCGCTGGAGGATGACGGCCGTCCCCATATCTCCCGATATGCCGTGCAGGCGGCGATATTCGCGTGCCTTGGGCGTCGTCCACGAATCGAGCACCGCGTTCACCGCCGCGACGAGCTGGTCGAGGGGGTCCTGCGGGAACGGCTCGTCGGTCAGCCGCGCGTAGCGATCCAGATGCGCGCGCACCAACTGCTCGAGCACGCCGGCGCCGAGGTCGCGCGGCCTCGTCACGCGCGCGGCGGCGAGCTCTTCGTGGACCGCGTGCTCGAATGGTTCGCGTGGACAACCGTGAACGACCGCCGCGAACGATTCGATCAGGCGCCGGTAGGAGTCCCAGGCCAGCCTCGGATTCCCGGTCAGGGCGATCAGACCTCGAGCCGCCGTCTCGCACATGCCGACGTTCAGCACCGTCTCGAGCATGCCCGGCATCGAAACCGGCGCTCCCGAGCGGACCGAGAGCAGTAGCGGGCGTGTCGGGCCCGCCAACTGCAGGCCGGTCTGGCGTTCGAGCCCTTCGACGGCAGCCTTCACCGTCCGGCGCAGGCTCGTCTCGTCAGCCACGGGATCCGGGCGGCTGCGCCACAACCCGGTCGTCAGCACCGTGGCCTCCGGTACCCGCAGCCCGGCTCTGACCAGCCGCGCCAGCCCGTAAGCCTTTCCCCCGATCACGCTCGCGTCCGGGACGGGGAGGTGGGGATCGCCCAGCACGTACACATGGTCGGCCTGGACGGGTAGGGACAGCGCAGCGTTGCGCGCGGGCGGCGCGTCGGAGGTACGCCGCGCAACTGCCTCCGAGCCGACCAGCCGGGCCAGTGTGTGCTCGCGAACCAGGTGCGCGGCGTGCATCAGCGCGTCCGCCGCCTCCTCGAACGCTTGGGTGAGCTCGATGACGACGAACTGCGCTGCTCCGGACTCCGTCGCGTCCGCGACCATCGCTTGATGTACGGCGCGCTGTGCCTCGTCGGTGGCGTGTTCGAGCGTGATCACCTCGTGCGCGGCGGACAGAAACGCATCCACCTCCTCGCGCGGTCCCCCGCGCCGTAGCTCGACACTCAGCTGCACCGCACGCAGGTACGCCCGCGAGGCCGCGAGCACGAGCCGTGCCATCCGCCGCAGCTGCAGCGGAACATCGCCGGCGGGACGCCTGGCCAGCAGGAGCGTGGCGTAGAACGCCGCCTCCTCACCGCAGTCGGCGATGTCGTCCGCCGCCTCCACGAGCTCCAGGACCGGTCCGAGATCCGGCGCCCGCCCGACCGTGAGCCGAGCCTCGCCGACCAGCTCGTCCGCCTGGTGCTCGGCGGTGGCGGCCCTGCCGGCCACCGCCTGGCAGCGGTCCGATGCGCCGACGAGCGCGTGCTCGACCGCGTCGCGGGCGGACTCCGCGATCTCGACGCTGAGCACGGCGTGGCGCAGCAGCAGCGTGAGGATCTCCTGCCTGGCGGACCGGAGGTAGCGGGTCAGCTCAGCACGCACCTCGTCCTGAACCAGGGACACCGGCTGTCCCGCGATCAGGCCTTCCGAGCAGATGCGCAACACGGCCTGCAGATAGGCCTTTGCCGCGGGGGCACCCAGCACGTCCCGAAGGGACTCCCCCGCCCGCACGGCCCGCCCGCCGGCGAACTCGAGCGCGTCGTAGACGAGCTCATCCGCGCCGGCACGCAGGAAGGCCATGTGGCCGTACCCGTGCTCGGCCGCCCAGCCCAGTAGATCGAGCGCCGCCTGGCGTCCGACGAGCCGCCGCAAGCGTTTCCGCGCCCGGTTCCAGTCGATGATGAAGACCAGTCGCGACCCCAGGTGCTCCAGGAATCGCTCGAGCTCGGCATCGCCGGCGGCCTCGAAACGCGCGCTGGCCAGGTGGAACATCCCGCCCTCGATCGACGAGTCCGCGCGCGATCGCGTGTCCTCCCAGGTCACCTGCCCGGGATCGAGCAGCCGCTGGAAGAACAGCAGCCTCGCCAGATGCACATCGGTGTAGGTGATCGTTACGACTTTCTCGATGACCCTGATCACCACCACGTGAGCGTCGGTCTCGCCGAGGTCGTTCTGCACGACCAGCGCCCGATCGATTCGCGTGGCGATCGTGCCCAATCCGGGGTGGTCGAACTTCAAGCGCTCGGTGCGGTGCACTCCGCGCATGAACGCCCTGACGAGCTCACGGTCCCCGTCGCCCAGACCGTGGACCTGCGCGCCGTCGACCGATTCCCTCGCGAGGGACGCCTCCAACGCATTCAGCTCGCGATGAGCGTCCATCACCACCAGATGCAGGCTGTCTCCTCCGTCCGGCCTCCCGGCCGTCAGCCGGGCGAGCCCCGAGCCGCTGATCACGTCGCCCTCGACGTCGAGCGCGTCCTCCGCCGCCTGCACGCGCCGCCCGAGAGCTCGTGCCGCGGCAACGCCGGCGGAGTCGAGGGGCGCCAGCATCGTCCGAACCTCGCGGATCGCGCGACGCGAGAGCTCCCCGGCCCCCGGAATCAGGTACGAGCCGTCCGCCCGCCGGACGCTCTCGGCAACCACCCGGTCGAGGCCGGCCTCGTCCACTCCGCTGGCCAGCCGCTCCTCGCGCAGGCTCGCGACGCCGGCCGCGCCGTCGGCCGCGCTGCGCGCAGCCTGCAAGAGCGTAAGCAGGTACTTCACCCGGTCGTTTGCCGACAGGGCGGCCCCCAGCAGGCCCGGCAGCAGCAGTTGGCGGTCGCCTAGCGCCTCGATAATCGTGTCCTTCGGCATCGGCGCGGCCTCCGGTCGGTGTCCGTGGATCTACGGCTGTGCCATCAGCGTGGCGGACGCCGCGAATCGCGGCATCGGTGGTCTCTACCGATCGGCAGCACGCCGAAGCCCGGATGCCCGGCGCGTCCCCGGCTGACAGGCTCAGGCGATGAAGGCTGATCAGGTGATCGACTCGGGTCGACTGCAGGCGCCGCGCGAGCGGACGCGTCCTGAGCCGATCCGCTCTCCGGGCATCTCCGACGCGCGACCCTGGGCGGTGCTGTCCGTGTTGTGCATCGCGGTTCTCGTCGTGAACATCGACATGACGATCCTCAACGTCGCGCTCCCGACCCTCGTGCGCAAGCTGCACGCGACGTCGAGCGGACTTCAGTGGATCGTCGACGCCTATGCCATCGGCTTCGGCGGCCTCCTGCTCGTTGCCGGGAGCCTGGCCGACCGGCTCGGGCGCAAGCGGATGCTGCTGGCCGGCTTCTGCACGTTCGCGGTCGGATCGCTCGGCGCGGCGCTGTCGGGCTCGGTTGGGGTGCTGATCGCCTGGCGCGCGGTGATGGGGGTCGGCGCGGCGATGACGATTCCGGCCGGCCTGTCGACCCTGGACAACGTGTTTCCCGATCCTGGCGAGCGCGCCCGGGCAATCGGGGTATGGGGCGGGACGATGGGCGTGGGGATCGCGCTCGGCCCGCTCGCCGGCGGGCTGTTGCTCTCGAGGTTCTGGTGGGGTTCGGTGTTCCTCGTCAACGTGCCGCTGCTGATCGTCGGCGTGGTCGCCGCGCGGCGACTCGTGCCCGAATCTCGCAATCCCGCAGCCGACCGCCCGGACCCGGCCGGCGCAGTGCTCTCGATCGTCGGGATGGGACTGCTCCTGTGGGCAATCATCGAAGCCCCCACCCGGGGTTGGACCTCGGCGATCGTCGTGCTGGCCGGAAGCGCCGCGGTTGTGACCCTGGCCACGTTCATCGGCTGGGAACGGCGTTGTGACCATCCGATGCTGCGGCTCCGCTTCTTCGAGTCTCGCAGCTTCTCGGCCGCGATCGGGGCACTGCTTCTAGGCCTCTTCGCCCTGGCTGGATCACTGTTCGTCATCACCCAGATCCTCCAGTTCGACCTCGGTTTCTCGCCCCTCCAGGCCGGCGTGCGGATCCTTCCGATGGCGGCATTGATCGCGATCGCGGCGCCGCTGTCGACCCTGATCGCGCGCGTGGCCGGTACCAAGGCAACCGCGGCCGCCGGGCTGGCGGCGATCGCAGGCGGGTTGTGGTGGGGAGCCGACTCCTCGACGGTGTCGGCCACCTACTCGGACGTTCTCCGGGGCATGCTGCTCGCCGGCTTCGGCGCGGGGCTGCTGCTGCCGACCGCGGCCAACTCCGTCCTCGGATCGATTCCTCGTGCCGAGGCGGGCATCGGCTCGGGCACCTACGGCGTTGCCATCCAGATCGGCAGCGCGCTCGGCGTGGCGGTGATCGGGAGCGCGCTCTCGACGCGCTACCAGAACCACCTAACCAGCGCGCTCGCCGCACACCGGGTGCCCGAGCCCGTGCTGCACACGATCACCGGGTCGCTCGGCGGCGCGCTCGGGGTCGCCTCCGCGGTCGGCGGCCTCCTGGGCGCGCTGCTGGCACACGCGGCACGCGCCGCGTTCATGAGCGGCGTGCATCTATCGCTCGGCTTCGGCGCACTTGCCGCCGGCGTCGCGGCCCTGCTGGTCCTCGCGGCCTTGCCGTCCCGCATCGAGTCCGACGACGAGCGCAGTCCGAGACCCGGAGCATGACCGGGGTGCCATCGTGATCGCCAACTGGTTCACCTCGGTCGAGCGGACCTGGGCCTCTTTCAGCTGGTTCTAAGTGCCGTCCCCCGCCCGGTCCTCGAGCGCCGGGGAGAGCTGGCGTTGCTCTCCACGATCGGCTGGAGCGGCGGGCAGCTGGCGCGCCTGGTGCTCGGCGAGGCGATCTCGGGCGTGGTCGGCAAGCGCCCTCGCGCAGACGTGACGCGCTAGGAGGGCTAGACAATCCGGCCGTCGACCAGGTGCACGACGCGGTCGGCTCGCTGCGCCACGGCGACGTCGTGGCTGACCACCAGGACGGTCGTGCCGTGGAGCTCACGCGTCGAGTCGGCGCCCGAGCGCGGTGGCGAGCCCGTCGCCGGCCACACCCCGGCGCTGCGGCCGGCCGCGGCCTGCGCGCCGGACGGGTTCATCGGCGGACCTCGATCGGCCAGTCCAGCGTGATCGAGCCAAGGCGGGTGTGGACCACCGCCTGCACGCTCAGCGGCATGCCGACCGCCTCGGCGGGGAACTGGAGCGAGTCGTGCCAGCGGCCATCGACGACGGGATGAGTGGGTGGCGTGTCGTGTCCCACCACCTGTCCGCCGTACGCGAATTCGATGTCGACCGTTCCGTTCAGGGGATGACCGGTCGCGTCGGTGACGGTGACCGAATAACGCCAGCTGCGGTTGACCACGGGAGCATGGTTCTCGCCCCGCAGCGTCCCCCGTACCGGGCCGGTCCGGACCGACGCCACGCCCGAGCCCGGACTGGATGACGTCGTAGCCGCGCCGGTGGTCGGCGGCTGGGTCTGGGCGCTGGTCGAGGTGGTGGAGCTGGTGGAGCTCGATTTCGATCCGCTCCCGCCACATCCCGGGAATCCGATCGACAGCGCGGCGGCGCCAAGGAGAACCACGAGGAAACGCCGGCTCTGGCAGATCTTCGGTGAATGCGTGGTCACTTCGAGCATGGCCGCAGCTCAGTTGACCGCCGGCGCGCCGCTCGAGAGCACGATGCCGGCGGCGGCGTACGCCTCGTCCTGCTCGAGCGTCTCGTGGTCGAGCAGTGCTGTGGCGAGGGCTTCGAGCTGGTCGCGGTGGGCACTCATCAGCTGGGTGACCTGCTCGTGGGCCTGCTCGATCAGGTGACGCACCTCGTCGTCGACCAGCTGCTGCGTCTGCGGTGAGATGTCGCTGGCGCCCGGAAGGGGAAGCTGGCCCTCCTCGGTGATCACCGTGACCGGGCCGATCACATCACTCATACCCCACACTCCGACCATGTTCCGGGCCAGCTCGGTCGCCTGCTTGATGTCGTTCTGGGCGCCCGTGGTGATCTCGTCGTAGACGAGCTCTTCTGCCACACGCCCCCCCAGCGCCACCTTGATCTTGCCGAGCAGGTACGGGCGGTCGTAGCTGAACCGGTCGGCCTCGGGGGCCGACAGCGTCACCCCGAGGGTTATGCCACGCGGGATGATCGACACCTTGCGCACGGGGTCGGCACCCGGGGTCAGCATGCCGATGATCGCGTGGCCGGCCTCGTGGTAGGCGGTGCGCTGGCGCTCCTCGGGCGAGAGGAGGATCCTCCGCTCGGATCCGAGCACCAGCTTCTCGAGCGAGTCGTGCAGGTCGCTCATGGTCACCTCATCGCGCCCTCGGCGGGCAGCGGTGAGCGCCGCCTCGTTGACCACGTTGGCCAGGTCCGCCCCGACCATGCCCGGAGTGGTGGCCGCCAGCCGGTCGAGGTCGACGTCGGTGGCGAGCGGAACCGAGCGGGTATGCACCTCGAGGATCTTGCGCCGCCCCACCGTGTCCGGCGCCTGCACTGCCACGCGGCGGTCGAACCGGCCAGGCCGCAGCAGCGCGGGGTCGAGCACCTCGGGCCGGTTCGTGGCCGAGGTCACGATCACCCCAACCGAGGGATCGAACCCGTCCATCTCGGTCAGGATCTGGTTGAGCGTCTGCTCCCGCTCGTCGTGACCGCCGCCGAACCCGCCCATCGCGCCCGCCCGCGAGCGCCCGATCGCGTCGAGCTCGTCGATGAAGATGATCGCCGGCGCCGCCTGCTTGGCCTGCTGGAACAGGTCGCGCACCCGCGAGGCACCCACCCCGACGAACATCTCCACGAACTCCGAAGCCGAGATCGAGAAGAACGGGACCTGCGCCTCCCCGGCCAGCGCACGGGCCAGCAGCGTCTTGCCGGTTCCGGGCGGTCCGGTGAGGAGGACTCCGCGCGGAATCCGGCCTCCCAGCCGCCGGTATTTCTGCGGGTCGCGGAGGAAGTCGACGATCTCGGTCAGCTCCGCCTTGGCCTCGTCGATGCCCGCAACGTCGTTGAAGTTCACGTGCTGGTCAGCCGGCTCGAACCGCTGCGCCCGCGAGCGCCCGAACGAGGTCAACCCTCCGGCTCCTCCGGAACGCCGCAGGAACCAGACGAAGAGGAGCACGAGCAGAAGCACCGGTCCGAACGTGAACAGCAGCGTCGTGAGCAGGGAGGTTCCGCTCGAGGGAGCACTCGCGTTGATGACCACGCCCTTGGACTGCAGCAGCGACAGCAGCGCGTTGTCGTTCGCGAACTCCGGGATCTCGGTCGCGAACTCGGTGGCCGGGGTCGCACTGGCATTCGGGTAGCGGACCGACCGATGGAAGTTGCCCGTCACGCTCGTGCCTTTCGTCGAGACCGAGCTGACGTTGCCGCGCTCGACCTGGGTGAGGAACGTCGGGCTGTAGGGAATTCGCACCCGGATCGGCTGCGTTGGCTCCCGCAGGGTGGACAGGAACACCGTGCTCCCGACCATCAGCAACAGGAACAGGGTCAGGAACCCCATGTCGAACCCCCTGGTTCTCGACTGGGCCGGCCCGCCCCGATCATCGGGCGGTCGGCGCGGCGGAGTACGGGATTCGGGCGCGGGCATAGAACTCTCCCGCCAGGCTAGGCGTCGGGCCACCTTGCCTGCCACCGGTATCTGCCGCCGTCGCGCGCGGATTCGACCACGGTCGACTCGGCGAAAACTACGGATCCGGGCGGCCCCCGGCGGACCTAGCCTCGGAGCATGATCCTTGACTGCAAGCGTCTGCTGATCCTGGCCGGAAAGGGCGGCGTGGGCCGCTCGACCGTGGCGGCGGCGGTCGGGCTGGCCGGCGCCCGTCGCGGGCTCGAGACGATCGTCGTAGAGACCGCCGGCCGCGGGGACGTCGCTCGTTCGCTCGGGGGACGGCCCGGGGAACGGCTGGCCGAGGTCGAGCTTCGGCCACGCCTTCATCACGTTGCGATCGCCCGCCGGCCCGCGCTCGAGGAGTACCTGCACCAGCAGGTCCCCACGCCGCTCCCCGCGGCGGTGCTCGCCCGCAGCCGGGCCTTCGAGCTGTTCGTCGATGCCGCCCCGGGCATGAGTGACCTGTTGACGATCGGCAAGGTGTGGGAGCTCGGACAGCGGCCTCGCCGCCGCCGAGGAGCCCGTACCTACGACCTCATCGTCCTCGACGGGCCGGCCAGCGGACAGTTGATCGGGCTGCTCGACGCGCCACGCACGTTCGGCTCGATCGCCCGGATCGGACCGGTCGCCCATCAGGCCAACGCCATCGACGAGATGATCAGGAACCCATCAACGGTCGGCGTGATCGCCGTCGCCACTCCGGAGCAGATGGCGGTCAGCGAGATCCTCGAGTTGCGGACGACGCTGACGGAGCGCTTCGGCCTCGGAATCGACGCACTCGTCGTCAACCGCGTCTTCGCATCCCGCTTCACTGCGGCGGACCGTCGCGCGCTCGCCGGTGCGCCGGATGAGCCCGCGATCCGTGATGCCCGCTGGTACGACGGCCGCGTGCAGGCGCAGCGAACCCACCTCGCCCGGCTGCGCCGATGCCTGCCCGGCGTGCCGCGCGGCACGCTCCCATTCCTGTTCACGCCGCAGCTCGAACCACACGACATCGAGCAACTGGCCGGGATGCTCGCTCGGACGGGATGAGCCGGCTGACCACCGCCCTGGCCGGACAGCGCGTGGTGATCTGCGCCGGCGCCGGCGGCGTCGGCAAGACCACGGTTTCCGCCGCCCTGGCCCTGGGGCTGGCCGCCCAGGGTCACCGGGTCGCCCTGATCACGATCGATCCTGCCCGGCGGCTCGCCGAGGCACTCGGGCTCGATTCGCTCGGCAATCGCCCCCAACCCGTCGACACGGCCAGTTTCGACGGCACCGAGCACGAGGTGCGCGGCGAGCTGTTCGCGATGATGCTCGACGCCAAACGGACATTCGACGAGCTGATCGAGTCGCTCGCGCCCGACGCGACGACGCGGAACCAGATCCTGGCCAACCCGATATACCAGCACCTATCCACCGCAGTTGCCGGTTCACAGGACTACACCGCGATGGCGAAGCTGTTCGAACTCGACCACAGCGGCGACTACGACGTGATCGTGCTGGACACGCCGCCCTCGCGCCACGCGATCGACTTCCTGCAGGCTCCCGATCGCCTCGTCGCCTTCCTCGAAGGACGCGCGCTGGCGGCATTCCTGCGCCCGACCGGGCACGTGGCCCGCGTCGCGGGGCTCGGGTTCACGGCCCTTCGACGCATCACGGGCATGGGCCTGATGGAGGACCTGACCGTTCTCTTCCAGCTGCTCGCGGGACTGCTGGAAGGCTTCCGGCGCCGGGCGACAGACGTCCACACGCTCCTCACCGCCGCGACGAGCTCATTCCTGATCGTCACCTCACCCGAGGCCGCGGCGCTGGATGAGGCCATCTTCTTCGGGGCAGAGCTTGACCGGGCCGGCATGCACCGCGCAGGCGTGATCGTCAACCGCGTGCACCCACTCGACCAGCGCGGCGCCGATGAGGCGGCCGCCGCCCGCCTGACCGCTGCGTTCGGCGACGGGCTGGCCGCCAAGGTCATGAGCACTCACGCCGACGTCCAGCGCCTGGCTCACCGCGACAGGGCCGCCATCGAGCGGGTGCGCAGCGCGTTGGGCGACGAGCCGGTCTGTCTCGCCGATCGCGTGGCCGACGTGCACGATCTAGAAAGCCTCGTCGACCTGGAGTCGGACCTGTTCGGCCCAACGAGCGCGCGGCCCCGCCAGGCCCGCGTTGCGTAGTTCGCCGACCTTGCTCGGCGCTCGATTACCGATGGCCCGCAAGCGTGCGGTTGCGACCCTACGCCGGTGCGCGCTAGACCCGTCCGACCGCGCGAAGCGTCTGCGGGCACGTTCGCGGCTCTGCGGATACGCAACTACCGGCTGTACTTCGCCGGCCAGGCGGTCAGTCTCGCCGGCACCTGGATGCAATCGGTGGCGCTCTCCTGGCTGGTTTTCGAGCTCACCCATTCCGGCACGGCGATCGGGCTGGTGCTCGCAGCGGAGTTCTTGCCAGTGCTGGTCCTCGGCGCCTACGGCGGGCTGGTTGCCGACCGGGTCCCCAAGCGACCGCTCCTGATCGGCACGCAGACGGCGTTAGCCTCGCTGGCCACGATCCTCGGCGTGCTGGTCATCACGGACGTGATCACCCTGTGGATGGTGTTCGTGCTCGCCGCGCTGCTCGGGGTGGTGCTCGCGGTGGACAACCCGACACGCCAGACGTTCGTGATGGAGATGGTCGGTAACGAACGCATTCAGAACGCCGTCAGCCTCAACAGCGTGCTCACGAACGCCTCACGGGCGGTTGGACCGGCCGTGGCCGGTGGCTTGATCGCGCTCGTCGGCGTCGGGATCTGCTTCCTGGCCAACGCCGCCAGCTTCCTCGCGGTGCTCGCGGCGCTTGCACTGATGCGGGTGCAGGAACTCCATCCAACGGAGCCCGCCGGGCACGAACCGGGGCAACTCCGGGCCGGGTTCCACTACGTCCGAACCACCCGGGGACTGCTTATCCCACTGCTGATGATGGCCTTGATCGGCACCCTCGCCTATGAGTTTCCCGTGGTTCTGCCGCTGCTCGCACACCAGTCGCTCCACGGCGGTGCGGGGACGTTCGGCTTTCTCACCTCCGCCATGGGGGCAGGCGCCGTGGCCGGCGGGCTGCTGGTGGCGACCCTCGAGATCACCGGCGTCGAGCCTCTGACTGCCGCAGCTGCCACGTTCGGCATCGCAATTGTCGGGGCGGCCGCCGCTCCGACGTTCGCGACCGAGCTGGTGGCGCTGGTGCTCGTAGGGGCGGCCAGCACGGTGTTCATGGCCACCGGCAACAGTACCCTCCAGCTGACCAGCGATCCGAGCTTCCGCGGACGCGTGATGGCGCTGTGGTCGGTGACCTTCAGTGGAAGCACTCCGATCGGGGGACCGATAGTCGGCGTCGTGTGCGAGTTCGCCAGTCCTCGCGCCGGGCTGGTGCTGGGGGCGGCGGCCTGCCTCCTCGCCGCGGCGCTTGGGGCCACGGCGGTCACCCGCACACCCCCGGGAGAGCGCCGCCATCCCCATCCCGTCCAGATGGACTGGACCGCCTATCAGCAGGCCCAGGGCGCCTGACTTCACTGCGGCGCCTGCCGGGCGCCTTAGGACGCGGCCGCCCCGACCTCCGAGGCGGCGTTCTCGGCCTGCAGGGGGAGCCGGGCCCGCACCAACGTGCCGTTCTCACCCGACTGGAGCTCCACGGTGCCGCCAGCCAGATACACGCGCTCGCGCATCCCGGCCAACCCGAACCCGTCGGAACGGACCGCGGGGTCGAACCCCAGGCCGTCGTCCTGCACTTCGATCCTCACCTCGCCCTCGATCGACGCGACGGACACGCGCACCTTGCTGGCTTGAGCATGCTTGATGACGTTCGTGAGCGACTCCTGCACGAGCCGGTAGATGGTCGTCTCGAGTTGGGGGTCCAGACCGCGGTCGCCGGAGGCGAGATCTCCGAGGGCCAGCTCGCCGACGATCTCCAGGCCGGCGTCGCGGCGCCGGTCTAGCAACGCCTCGATCGCCGGCAGCAGGCCAAGGTCGTCGAGCATGGACGGTCTCAGGTCGGTGATGATGCCCCTGAGGTTCGCGATCTCGAGCTCGATGTCCTCGATCGCCTGGCGAATCGCCGCGTCCTTGGTGGTCTCATCGCCCCTGCCCAGCACCGTTGACAGCGCCACCCGCAGGCCGCCCAGTGATTGAAGCGTCTGGTCGTGCAGCTCCCGTGCCCAGCGGCTGCGCTCGGCGTCCCCGGCGGCGATCGCGCTCCGCAGCCGGTCCGCCTCGACGCTGCGGTTCAGCGCCACTGCCTGCGCCGCCGAGGCCGCGAAGGTGCGCAGCAGCTGCTCGTCCTCGGCGCTGAATTCCCCCACCTCCGGACCCTGGTCGAAGGCGGCGAGCACGCCGAGCCCGCTCCCGCGGTACCGCATCGGGACGAGAAGCGCAGAGTGGGCATCGGGAACGCCGAGCTCCGCCGGGCCCACCCGGAGATGGGAGGACGCGTCGGTGATCCGCTCCGGTCGACCTCGCTCGAGGACCTGGCCGGAGGTCGATCCCGCGATCGGCACGCGGCGCCCGCGGGCGTCGCTCGCATGCCCGGCGCTGGCCGCCACGACCAGCTGGTCGCCCTCGCGCAGCATGATCAGCACCGTGCGCGCGTCCACCAGCGCCCGGCCGCGCTTGACGATCAGCTCGAGCACGCGGTCCAGATCCGACGCGCCGCTCACCGCGTCGGCGATGTCGCGGGCCGCCTCAAGCGAGCGCACGGCCCGCTCGAGCTGCTGGCGCCGGCGCTCGCTGCCCTCGTAGAGCCGGGCGTTGTCGATCGCGGTGGCCGCCCATTGGGCGAGGATCACCACGGCCTCCTCGTCCTCAGCGGTGAACTCCCCACCCTCCTCCTTCTCGGTCAGGTACAGGTTGCCCCAGGCCTGGCCGCGGACGACGATCGGGACGCCCAGGAACGCTCCCATCTCGGGATGGTTCATCGGGAATCCGTAGCTCTGGGGATGCTGGCCGACGTCGGTCAGCCGCAGCGGCTGCGGGTCGTGAATCAGCACCCCGAGCACGCCGCGCCCGCGCGGAAGGTCGCCGATCGCACCGTGGGTGGCGGCGTCGATCCCGATCGTGAGGAAGCGCTCGAGCTCCCGCCGCGTGTCGTCGAGCACGCCGAGCGCCGCATACCGGGCACCGGTGATCTCGCAAGCCTCCTTGAGGATGCGGTCGAGCACCGCCTCGGTGTCGTGCTCGGCAACCAGGGCCCGACCCACTTGCAGTAGGCGCCGGAGTTGCTGGCCCTCACTAAACGCGCTCATCAGACCCCGGGCGGACTATACGCCTGGCCCCGCGCCCGCGGGAGTCGACCCGGTGGGCTGCTCGCATCAGTAGTTGTCGCGCGCTCGGATGTGGCGGTCCCCGGATGGCTCCCGCAAACCGATGGCCGAAGCTAGCGATCTGGATGCCATCTACTGATCCGGAGCGCGCCGTACCGCCGCCGGCAACCGTACCCCGGCCGCGCTGCGGAGCGTGTCTTGACATAATCGGCGTATACGAGCCCTTGGTGCACGTGCTGGGTAATCTAGTTTGGCGCACTTCGCTCGCGGCCGAGCCCGGAGTCGCGACCGCCGGGGGCGAGCGCTACCACGCCCACTGCTACGAGCGGATCGCACGGGACGGGCAAGGCGCGGCCGATTGAGTTCGCTAAGTAGCCTTGGCGGCGCACCACACGCCCTACTTCGAGGACGCGGTCGGCTCGCCCAGCGGCGCACCTCGTCCGCTCCCCAAACGATGAACAGATAGGGAAGCAGGAGCGCCGACACTCGGCTGCGGAAATCGCGCATTCCGCGAGGCGTTCGGCAGTACAGTCCCGGTGTGCCGGATGCGATGAAGTCGGCTTCTGAGCAGATCGGGATCGTGCTCGCCGACGACCATCCACTGATCCGGGGCGGTCTGCGGCGCGTGCTGGACCTCGAGGGCGGGTTCAGCGTCGTGGGAGAGGCCGGCGACGTGGAGGGCGCCCTTGCGCTTACCCGCGCCCACCGGCCGCGAGTGGTCGTGCTCGACCTGAACATGCCGGGCGAGCCGACGCTGCCGGCCATTCCGCGGTTCGTAGAGGCCCATCCCGGGACGGCGGTGCTCGTATTGACGATGGAGGCCGAGCCCGGGTTCGCTCGTCGGGCGCTTCAGGCTGGGGCGCGCGGCTATGTGCTCAAAGAGAGGGCCGAGACGGAGCTCGTCGAGGCTGTGCGCACGGTCACGGCGGGTGGGACCTACCTCGACCCGAGCCTGGGCGCGCGCCTGGCCCAGACGCCGGCCGACCACCCCGAGCGGCCTCCGGGCCTGACCCACGACGACCCCGAGCTGGCCGTCGGCGGGGAGTTCGCCGGTCACCGGATCGATGCGCTGGTGGGACGGGGCGGGATGGGACTGGTGTACCGCGCGAGCGATCTCGCGCTGGACCGAACGGTGGCGCTGAAGGTGATCGCGCCGGAGGTGGCCGAGAATCCCACCTACCGAGCGCGGTTCGAACGGGAGTGCCGCTTGGCCGCCGCTCTGGATCACCCCCACGTAGTTCAGATCTTCCACGCCGGCGAGGAGTCCGGGTTGCTGTACCTGTCCATGCGCTACGTCGACGGCATCGATCTGCGGGGACTGCTCGATGAGCAGAAACGGCTCGAACCGGCACGCGCCGCGTCGATCGCGAGTCAGATCGCCGACGCGCTCGAGGAAGCGCACCGGCACGGTCTGGTTCACCGCGACGTCAAGCCCGGCAACGTGCTGCTCTCGAGCCGCTCCGGCGGAGAGCACGCTTTCCTGACCGACTTCGGCATCACCCGGCGGGCCCATGAGGAACCGCTGACGCGGACCGGCGTGGCGCTCGGCTCGGTCGATTACATGGCACCGGAGCAGGCGCACGGAGGCGAAGTCGATGCCCGTACGGACATCTATTCACTCGGGTGTGTGCTGTACGAGATGCTCACCGGGAGAGTGGTGTTCGAACGCGACGGTGATCTCGAGAAACTGTGGGCGCACGTGCACGATCGCCCGCCCCGTCTGCCCCAGCGCGAGATGCCGCCCGGGCTGCAGGACGTGCTCGACCGGGCGCTCGCCAAGGACCGGCGCGACCGCCAGCAATCGGCGGCGGCGCTCGCCGATCAGGTCGCGGCCGCCGTCGCCGGGTAGCTCGCCGCCGCCTTCCACGCCGAGTGTTCGATCGAGCGAGCGGCGGCAGTCTCTCCTCGCAGAACGACTGAGGGACGGGGAGCTCGCGTAGAAACCCACAGCCCATGTGGGGCCCAGCCCCGATGGACACGCGATCGAGCGCGCGTAGCTTGGGGCCACTGATCGCCGTAGGAGATGAGATGTTCAACGAGGCGCTTGTCGGTGTGGATGGGAGCCAGGGGGGCCGCGACGCGGTGGCGCTGGCCAGGCGGTTGACTGCCACCTCTGGGAAGCTGACGCTCGCGCACGTCTACCCATACCACGGCGATCCGCCCGTGCGCGGCTATGACGACGACGAGGCCGCGCAGATCATCCGGGCACGCGAACTGCTGCACGGCGCGAGCGAGGAGCTGGAGGTCGACGCACAGCTGCGCTGGACGAGCGCAAAGTCGCCCGGCCGCGGGCTCCACGCGCTGGCCGAGATGGTGAACGCCGACCTGCTCGTGGTCGGCTCGACGCAACGGGGCCCGCTGGGCCGGGTGCTCGTCGGCGACGATACGCGCGCGGCGTTGCATGGCACACCCTGTGCGGTGGCAATCGCGCCCAGCGGCTACGCCAACCAGAGCTCGAGCATCCGGACCATCGGCGTTGGCTACGACGGCTCGGCTGACAGTGAACGTGCGCTGATCGCCGGCAGGGCGCTCGCCGCGGAGCTCGGCGTCAAGCTCGCCGCCCTCGAGGTGGTCGTCTTCCCCTCTTACATGCTCAGCGGCCCGCTCGCCGGCGACGCCATCATGGTCGCCCGCCTGGTCGATCAGGCGCGCGACCGCGTCGCGTCGCTCGGCGACCTCGAGCCGCACGCCACCGCCGGCCCGGCCGCGGACGAGCTGGCCCTGTGGAGCGGTTCGCTTGACCTGCTGGTGGTGGGGTCGCGCGGCTACGGACCGATCGGACGGCTGGTGCACGGCAGCACGTCCCGAGAGCTGACCCGCCGAGCGCAATGTCCACTGCTGGTGCTGACACGCACCCGCCGTGGAGAGGCCGAGCCGCCCGAACAAGTACAGGACTGCGAATTGGCCGCGGCCACGCGGTACTAGGGGACAGCGATGAACGCCATCCACACTCCCGTCCAACCCAACGGCAGCGAGAGCCAAGCCGCGAAACGCGCCCACCCGAGAGACCAGGCGATTGCGCTCGCGGTCGACCGGTGCCGCCCGCTCTTGATCCGCTCCTCGGCGACCCCGGGCGGCGATGTCATCGCGGCGGCGATCGACGCATGCGCCTCCGGGAGGACCGTTTACACGACGACCAATGGCGAGGGCCTGCTTCGCATGGCGCCGGCCCTGTTTCGCGCTTCGCACCTCGGGCTGCCGATCGTGATGACAGTGGCAAGCCCCAGCGGCCCGAGTGACCATGGCCACGCGATGGCGCTGCGCGACTGCGGTTGGGTTCAGCTCTATCCCTCCGATGACCAGGACGCGGTCGACACACACATCCAGGCGTTCCGTATCGCAGAGTCGCTGTCATCGCCAGTGATGGTGTGTACCGACACATTCACGGGCGCGCACTCAATCGATCGACCGCTGGTGCCATCCGGAGAGGAGATCAACGGCTTCCTGGAACGTGGTGATCGGCCGCCACCAGCGCGCTCGATATCAGCGGGCGAGACACCCGATATGCACATGGAGATGCGCTACCTGACCCATGCCAAGCAGGGCGTCGCCCTCGAGACGATCCGCCAGGTGGGGGCAGACTTCCGTGTGCATTTCGGACGCCGATCCGGCGGGGTGCTCACCACTCATCGGCTTCACGCCGCCGAGCTTGCGGTGCTCGGACTTGGCTCGACGTTCGAAGCGATCACGGCCGCCGTTGATGAGCTCAGAGGGCACGGCATGAGCGTTGGAGCGCTCGGGCTGCGCTCTTTCCGGCCGTTCCCGACTCAGGATGTCGGCGCCGCGCTCCTGCACTGCGAGCGTGTGGTGATCGTGGAACGCGCCGTTGCCGTCGGAATCGGAGGAATCGTCTCGACCGACATCCGTTCCGCCTTGGTCCGCCTCCCCATTCAGACGCACACCATCATCGCCGGCCTCGGCAACCGGGCCATCGCGCCGGAGAGCCTGCAACGCGCGCTCTACAGGGCGTTACACGGAAACCTCGAGGAACTCTCGTTCCTGGACGTCAACCGCTAGCTCGGAGGATCGAATTGTTCAAGAACGTCGTGGTTGGTGTTGATGAACGTGAGGGTGGTCGAGACGCGATCGTTCTGGCCAAGACGCTGTTGGCTGCCGACGGTGAACTGGCGCTCGCTCATGTCTTCGTTGAGAACAAGGTCGGGTCGTGGTCGGCTCCTCGAGACGTGGGCTGCTCGGTCGCATCCGGCTCGCCGACGACACGCGGGCGGCGCTGAACGGCGCCCCTTGCGCGATTGCGGTCGCGCCGGCCGGCTACAGCGCCGAGCCGCCAGCGGTGATGCGCGAGATTGGCGTTGGCTACGACGGGTCGCCGGAGAGCAAGCAGGCGCTCGCAATTGCCCGCAATTTCGCGAACGAGACCGGAGCGAAACTCTCGGCCTTCCAGGCCGTCGCGGTTCCCAGCTCCGCATTGCAGGGCCGGACCGGGGTCGACGGGGACGTGATCAAGCAGGTGGTCGACGAGGCTCGCGGTCAGATCGCTGCGTTCGACGGCATCGAGGCGCATTCGACCTACGGTGATCCAGGCGAGGAGCTGACGCTGTACAGCGCATCGCTCGACCTGCTGATCCTCGGGTCGCGCAGCTACGGACCCCTCGGGCGCCTCGTGCACGGGAGCACGTCGCAACAGCTCGCTCGCACCGCTCGCTGCCCACTGCTGGTCCTGACCCGGGCCGCTCGGGAATCGTCGGAGTCGGCCGGGTCGCAGAAGCGCCCAGAGATCGCCTCCTCAGCCGCCTGACTCTAGGCCAGCTCAAGCAGGCGCCGGTCGAGCAGCGCCAGCGTGTCCCCCACGACCTGCTCCACATCGCGGTCGGTCCGGACGGCGATGTGGGTGCTCGCCGGGACTTCGTCGAGGGGCTCCCAGGCGCGCTGCTCACGCAGGGCAACGCCGACGCCCGCGTCGGAGATCCGCCCGGGATCATCCGCCCGGCGGGCGGCGCGCTCGGCGAGCACGGAGCGGGGAGCCTGGCACTCTATGAACACCACCGGCGCAGCCGTGCCGAACGCGTTCGCGAACGCCTGGCGGTCGACCCGATGGCGGAACGTGGCGTCGACGATCGCTCCGCGACCGCCGCGCACCTCGCCGGCGGCGCGATGGCCCAGCTCGGAATACGTGCGCTGGTTCCAGTCCGCGCCGTACGCCTCCTCGCCGGCGCGCTGGGTGGGCTGCACTCCGGCCAGGCGCTTGCGCGTCAGGTCAGAGCTCAGGTGCGCGAAGCCCGAGCGCTCTGAGAGAGCTCGGGCCAGATATGACTTTCCGCTCGCCGGAGCACCGCATACAACGATGGCCAGCGGCAGACGTGCCCGCCAGGCGAAGCGTTCGGCGAGAGCGATCAAGTCGCCGGCCTCGGCGCTATCGGGGCCGTGCCCGGCGCTCGCGCTCTGGAGCTGGGCGGCGCGGAGCAGCGCGACCTTGGCTCGGACCAGCGCCCGGTAGGTGGCGTAGAACGCGATCAGCCGGTCATCACCCGGGTCACCTCCTGCGTCGCGATAGGCGCGCACCAGCACCTCGGCGAATCGCTCACCGCCACGGGCGGCGAGGTCGAATACCAGGAAGGCAAGGTCGTCGGCGACATCGAGCTCGCGCAGCGAGCGATCGAACTCGACGCAATCGACAACCCGCACGGCCTGGCCGACCAGCACGTGCTCGGTACGCAGGTCCCCGTGGCCTTCGCGAACCCAACCCTCGGCGGCGCGCCTGTCGAACGTCGCCGCCTGGGCGGTGATGAACGCGTGCGCGAAGCGTTCGAGCGCCTGGATCCGTTCGATCTCGCCGCCCTGCTGGACGTCCGCCAAGAGCTCGTGGAGGTTCTGATCGAACCGCCGCTCGGCGGTCAGGACTGGCGCCCGGTCGGCCGGCGCCCGCGGAGCGGTGGCGTGGAAGGCAGCCAGCACGCGTCCCACCGCGGCCACCTGCTCGGCCCGCAACTCCCCGCGCTCGAGCAGGGCCGCGAGCGTATCGCGCTCGTCGTAGCGGCACATCTCGACCACGAACTCGACCGCCCTCGGATCGTCCTCGGCGATCAGCTCGGCGCTCTCCTCGGTCAGCCTGACGCCGCGTACACCCAGGTACAGGTCAGGGGCCAGACGCCGGTTCAGACGGACCTCCTCGCGACACATCTCGCGCCGCCGCTCGGCGCTGCCGTAGTCGAGGAAGTCCAGGACGAGCGGCTTCTTGAGCTTGTAGACGCGCTCGCCGGCCAGGAACACCCAGGAGATGTGGGTCTCGCGGATCTCGACCGACGTCGGCTGGTGCGAATAGGTGTCCGGATGGGCGAGCGCCACACGGATGCGGTCGACAAGCGGCAGCTTGACCTTAGGGCCTTTGGCTATGGTCGCGTGTGCTCGGCTCATTGCACCGATCAGGGTTTCATCTGCGCAGGCGCGCGCCATCGGGACCAGTCGCGGTCCAGCGTCGGTAGTCCTCCCTGGTCGATCTGCAGCCCCACACCGATGCGCGGGAGGTGTCGTCGCGCCATGCTCCGCACATGATGAACGTGCTCGTCGCCTACGCGTCCAAGCGCGGTTCGACCGCCGAGATTGCCGAGGCGATTTCCGACAAGCTCCGCGAATCTGGCCTGAGCGTTGAATGCATGCCGGCTGACCAGGTCGCGACGCTTGACGCTTACGACGCCGTCGTGCTCGGCAGCGCGGTCTATATCAAGCACTGGCGCGGTGATGCCAGGCGGTTCCTGCGCCGGCACGCCGGCGGGCTGGCTCGGCGGCCGTTCTGGGTGTTCAGCTCAGGGCCGGTCGGCGAGGCCGGCGGCGCGGTCGACCCCGCCTGGGTCGAGCCGTCGCGCATCGTCGCCCGACTCGAGCACCTCGGCGTCCGCGAGCACGTGGTGTTCGGTGGGCGACTGCCCGCCCACCCCAAGAGTCCCCTCGAGCGCTCGCTTGTGGAGCGCACGCCACGCCAGTATCGCGACCGCCGCGACTGGGGGGAGATCCGCACCTGGGCGTCGGGCATCGCGATTGAGCTCGGGGCCCGGCGGCCGGCGTCGGTCGCGGGCTGAGCTACACGGTCGCGGCCCCCACGGGGCTTCGCAACAGCGCCTGCACGCCCGGCAGCTCACGGCCCTCCAGCAGCTCGAGCGTCGCGCCGCCGCCGGTCGACAGATGGGTCACGCAGCCCTCCAGGCTCAGGGAGCGCATCGCCTCCACCGTCTCTCCACCGCCGACCACCGTCGTCGCGTGCGACGAGGCCAGGGCATGCGCGATCGCACCGGTGCCGCCGGCGAACGGCTCGAGCTCGAATCTCCCCATCGGGCCGTTCCAGAAGACAGTGCCGGCCGCCGCGATCTCGGCGGTGTAGCGCTCCGCCGTGCGCGGCCCGATGTCGAGACCGGCCCAGCCGTCGGGTACGTCGACCCCTTCCAGCGTTCTTGTCGCGCTCCCGCCTTCCGGCTCGTCGGCCAGCCTGAGGTCCTGAGGCAGCTCAAGCCGGCACCTGGAGCTCGCGGCCTTATCCAGGGCGCGTCGCGCCGGTTCGAGATCGCCCTCGGGGCAGAGTGACGAACCGACGCTGTGGCCCTGGGCGGCCAGGAACGGGAACGCCATAGCCCCCCCGATGCAAAGCACGTCGGCCAGGTCGAGGAACCGCTCGACCACGCCGATCTTGTCGCTCACCTTGGCCCCGCCGAGGATCGCCACCAGGGGGCGCTCGGGCCGCTCGCTGCGGCCAGTTCGGGGTCGTTCTTGGTCTCCCCCGGCTCGAACCGGACGTTCTCGAGCATCAGCATCTCCCCCGGTGTGAGCCGCTCGGTCAGCTCGAGCACGCGGCGGCCGACCACCGCCGGCGCAAGTGTCACCGGCCAGCCGGTCAGCTCAGCCAGACGATCGGCGACCGGTCGCATCGAGAATGCGGGATCTGGTCCCTTGGGGCGTCCGAGGTGCGAGGCCAGCACTAGGCGCCCGCCGCGCAGGCGGAGTTCCTCGATCGTCTCGAGTGCGGCCCGTATCCGGGTGTCGTCGGCGACCCTGGCCGCCCCATCCGGATCACTCCGATCGAGCGGGACGTTGAAATCGGCGCGCAGGAGTACCCGGCGGCCGACCACGTCGAGGTCATCGATGGTCATCAGCGCATCGGTCTGTCGTTCAGCTCCACCAGGAATCGCTAGGGCTGTGGGCGGTCGTGGTCATGGTTTGAACCTACGTCGTGGTCGCATCGCGCAAATCGGGGCGCAGCGCGCCCTCCCGTCCGTAGAAGATGCGGATGGCTACGCAGCTGTCGAGCCGTAGTGGTCACGCCAGATCAGCTTGTAGATCGGGATCCGGCGCGGCAGATCGCGCACGCCCGGGATGAACGGGATCAGGACCAACCCAAGGCTCAACACGCCCATCACCGCCAACACCAGTATGTCGGCGTTGGTCGAGGTCGAGAACGGCTTGATCTGGTACCAGAAGGTGTAAAGCCACAGCCACACCTGGCCGGGATAGCTGCCGGTTTCGTTCATCATTCCCCACTGCGACCCGAGCAGATGCTCGGCCTGGGCGCGGTTCGTGAGCACGCCGCCGTCGGCCATGAAGAGCAGCGGCTTGGTGTAGTCGGTCTGGTAGAACTGCTGGCTGGTCAGCAGCGCGCCGTCGAGGCCGCCGGACTGCGCAAAGGTGAGGAGTGCGGTCATCATCGGGGCCACCGGCCCGTAGTTGCCGGCCGGGATCGAGACCGAGTCGCCTGGGCCGACCTTGGCTTTGTTGAGCGCGTTGTTGTAGGCGGTCGTCCACGCGGTCTGTTGCTTGGTCGACGCCGTCTCATACGTCGTCAGCGCACTCTGCAGCGCAGGCTGACCGGTGATTGAACCCAGCGGCCCGAGCACGAAGTCCTCGGGCGCGTTGATCGGGTGGTCCACGCCGAGCCACTGCTGCAAGTGGATGAAGGCGATGTGCTGCACGCTGCCGGTCCCGTGGTTGTAGGGCGGGCCGTAGGTGGCGCTCTCGCTCGTGCCGTCGAGCTCGCTCACTGCCGTGGTAACGAAATCGACCGGGTCCCCGCTCGACCACGACTTCACCGTGCTCGGCCGCTCATCCGGCGACGAGAACAGGACTGTCAGCACCAACGCGAGCGCCACCACCACGCCAAGCGCGATGCACGCCTCCTTGACGATGTCATAGGAGCGATAGCTGCCCTTCCACTCCCGGTAGCGCTCGTCTTCGGCGAGTCGCTCGCGGCGGTTCATGGCGACACCTCATCCATCGTCAGACTGCCACCGTCCGTCGCCGGACTGCCACCGTTTCCCGCCGGACTGCCACCGTCGACACCGAGCAGCTCACGGCGGCGCTGCAGATCGAACGGCGGGACGACGCCGTGCCTTCGCACGAGCAGGACGTGCGCCACGACCAGCCCGACGACCGCCGCCGGCAGCAGCAGCACGTGGTAGCTGTACATCTGACCGAAGTTGAGCAGGTTGAAGAACGAGCCGATCCCGGCGGCGTTCATCGCGTCCTTGGCCTGCGTGGAGATCCACTGGGCGTCGAAGTTCTGCTGTGAGACATAACCGGTCAGTGCACACGGGATCGCGACCAGGAACGTGATCGCACCGGTCATCCACACCCGCGCGCGGCCGCCCCGCCACGCCGCCATCCAGTACTTGCCCCAAAGATGGATGACCATGAAGAAGAAGAACAGCTCGACCGACCACAGATGGATCGAGTTGAAGAAGTGACCGACGCCGGTGAAGTGCCACCAGCCCGGGCCCTTGAGCGCGAGGATCGAACCCGACCCGATGATCACAATCAGCGACGCCAGCGAGAGGACGCCGAACACGTAGATCCACGACGAAACGTATGCCGGCTGCTTGTCCGCCAGCAGCTTCTCCGGGGGCAGCGCATCCACGGCTCGCTTTCGAACCGCAGCGGTCCAGGAGCGCTCACTGGACGCGCTCATCGAGAGCCTCCGCTGCGGACGCGACCCGGGAATGGCACCAGGAGCGCTGCGACGAACACGGCGAGCATCACGAGGATCACGACGAGATTCGCCACCGACAGCTGCAAGAAGTGCCAGTGAATGGTGTGGGCCGGATGGTTGAGGTTGAAGATCGCGGCGATCATCGTGGGAACGGTATGGAGCGGCCGGCGGGAGACCATCAGGGTGATCCGGCGAAATACCTGCGGGGAATTACTGAGCGGCAACCGATCGACTCCACGATGAGGTGACCCCGGCCCCCCAACTACGGTCGGTCCGTCGATCGTGGGAGTGTGATTGTGAATCATCCCAGACGCATGCACGTCGTCATTGCCGGCGGCGGAGTCGCCGGCCTGGAGGCTTTGCTCGCGCTACGCGCGTTGGCGGGCCACCTGGTCCGGGTCACCGTCATCTCGCCGACCGGGGAGTTCGTCTACCGGCCGGTGACGGTCGCCGAGGCGTTCGACCGGGCCCAGGCGCGCGTGTACGACTTGGCCCAGCTGGTCGCTGATCAGGATGGCGAGTTCGTGCAGGACGAGCTGACTCGGGTCGACCCGAGCCAGGGGGAAGCCATCACCCGTGGCGGGCGGCAAATCCGGTTCGACGCCCTGGTGGTTGCTACAGGAGCGCGACCGCTGGCATGGCTGCCCGGCGCGCTCACGTTCCGCGGGCGCGGCGATGTCCCCGCCCTACGAGCCCTGCTCGACGACCTCGTCAATGGAAGGGCTCGCTCGGTGGCACTTGCGCTTCCCTCGGAGCGGATGTGGCCCCTCCCCCTCTACGAGCTCGCGCTGCTGACCGCCGGGCACGTCCGGGAGCACGGCGCCGACGACGTGACAATCACGCTCCTGACGCCGGAGGAGGAGCCGCTCGAGCTGTTCGGCCCCGCGGCTGCCGAGGCCCTCGAGCCGCTGCTGGCGGCCCATGGGGTGACCCTGCGAACCCATTCGCAGCCGGCGCTGATCCGCGGGCGCGCGCTGATTCTGGTCGGGGGCGCAGAGATCTTCGCCGACCGGGTGATCACGCTCCCGCAGCTCGAGGGCCCTCGGCTCCCCGAGCTACCGCACGATCGCGACGGCTTCATCCCGGTCGACCGGTTCGGACGGGTAAGCGGCCTCGACGACATTTACGCCGTCGGCGACGTCACCGCCTTCCCCCTCAAGCAGGGTGGCCTGGCCGCCCAGCAGGCCGATGCCGTGGCGGGCGCGATCGCCGAGCGCGTGGGCGCGGTGAATACATCCTCGCCGTTCGAGCCGGTGCTGCGCGGGCTGTTGCTCACCGGGGGCGCGCCGCTCTACCTGCGGGCCGAGCCTGGGCGGCTCCGCCGTGAGTCGAGCGTGGCGATCGAAGCGCCGCGCACGCGGCGCTCGCCCCGCGACGCCTCCGCGGCAGCCGGGCAGGCGCTCTGGTGGCCGCCGGCCAAGATCGCCGGCCGCTACCTGGCGCCCTATCTCGCCACGGCTCGTCCGGTCCCGCTGAGCGCGCGCCCGCTGTCGGACCGCGTCGCCGTGCCCGGTCCGCCGGTCACCGACCTCGAGCACCATGACGCGCTTGCCCTGGCACTCCTGCTGGCGGACACCGATGCCCGCTGGGGCGACTACACGTCTGCCCTGAGCGCGCTCGACGCGGCCGAGGCGCTCGAAGGGGCGCTGCCGCCCGAATATGAAGTCAAGCGCCGCGATTGGCGCGCCGAGCAGCGATTCGCGCTGGGATGATCGCAGCAGCGATCACTGATCGATAGATGATCGAGCCACTGATCGAGAACCGCACGTTCGACGAGATCGAGGTTGGCGATAGCGTCGCCCTCGAGCGCACGTTGACCTGGCAGGACATCGAGCTGTTCGCCGTGATGTCGGGCGATGTGAACCCGGCCCACGTGGACGAGGAATACGCGCGCAACGACATGTTCCACGGAATCGTCGCGCACGGGATGTGGGGCGCCTCGCTGATCTCCGCGTTGCTGGGCACACGCCTGCCTGGCCCGGGAACGATCTACCTCGAGCAGACGCTCCGCTTCCATCATCCGGTGATCATCGGGGACAGGATCACCGTCTCGGTCACCGTGGCGTCCAAGGAGCAGCACCACCGGGTCGTGCTCGATTGTCGCTGCGTCAACGAGGAGGGCGAGACGGTGATCGACGGAACCGCCAGGGTGCTGGCGCCGACGGAGAAGATCCGACGCCCGCGTTTCGAGTTGCCCGACGTCTCGTTGCACGAGCACGTTCCGCATCCCGGCGAGATTCCGGCCGCGCCAGACAGCGAGTAGTTCTCCGCATCGCCCGTGTGGACGCTGGCGGATGGGTGACCCGCCGCGCAGGCGCAGACTGGTATCTCAGTTACGTCTGCCCGCTCCCCCGGGACCGGGCTAAGGAGGGAGAAACCATGTCTGAAGCAGTTATCGTTGACGCAATTCGCACGCCCGTCGGGCGGGCGATCAAGGGGACGCTGCGGGACATCCGCGCCGACGACTTGGCCGCCATTCCGCTGCGCGCCCTGGTGGAGCGCAACCCAGAAGTCGACTTCGCCGAGACGGAGGACGTGATGATGGGCTGCGGCTTCCCCGACCACGAACAGGGATACAACGTGGCCCGCAACGCCGTCCTGCTGTCCGGACTCGACCACCATATCCCGGCGGTCACCGTGAGCCGCTTCTGCGCCTCGTCGCTGCAGACCATCCGGATGGCCTTCCACGCGATCAAGGCGGGTGAGGGCGACCAGTACATCGCCGCGGGCGTGGAGTGCACATCGCGTGGCGCGGGGATGACGCTACCGGTGATGAACCCGCGGCTCGACGGGACGAACGGCAGCCCGTTCAACGTCTACATCCCGATGGGGCTCACGGCCGAGAACGTGGCCGACCGCTACAAGGTCAGCCGCGAAGCCCAGGACGAGTGGGCGGCCCGTTCCCAGCAACGCGCGGTCGCCGCACGGGAGAGCGGCCACTTCGACCCGGAGATAGTCGGCGTCGACATCCCCGAGACCCATGACGCCGGCGGCGACGTCATCGCGGCGCACACGGTCACCCGGGACGACGGCCCGCGGGCCGGCACTACGATGGAGACCCTGGCCAAGCTCAAGCCCGCCTTCAAGCCGAGGGGCAGCGTGACCGCGGGCAACGCATGCCCACTCAACGATGGGGCCGCGGCCGTCCTGGTGATGTCGGAGGAGAAGGCGCGCGAGCGCGGCCTCAAGCCGCGGGCTCGGATCGTGGCCTCCTCGGTGGCGGCCATCGAGCCCGAGTTCATGGGCCTCGGACCGATCCCCGCGGTCAAGGCGGTGCTCAAGCGGGCCGGCCTGACGATCGACGACATCGACCTGGTGGAGCTCAACGAGGCCTTCGCCGCGCAGGTGCTGCCCTGCCGCGACGAACTGGGCATCGACCCGGAGAAGCTCAACATCAACGGCGGCGCGATCGCGCTGGGTCACCCGTTCGGGATGACCGGCGCGCGGATCATGACCACCCTGCTCAACAACCTCGACTCGGTTGGCGGCCGTTACGGCCTGGAGTCGATGTGCGTCGCCGGCGGATTGGGCCAGGCGATGATCGTCGAGCGGCTCTACTAGGAAACGGAAAGGCACAGCACCATGGCAACCACAGATTCCAAGACACAGACTGCCGGTCGGGATCGCGATCTCACCGGGCGAGTCGCGCTGGTCACTGGAGGCACCCGCGGAATCGGCGCGGCGATCTGCCACGCACTCGCCGCGGACGGCGCGGTCGTCGCGGCCGGCTACTCCTCAAATCAGGCCCGGGCCGACGAGCTGCGCCAGGCGGTCGAGGCCGAGGGAGGCACGCTCTCGCTGCACAAAGGCAACATCGCCGACGCGGAGGACTGCGAGCGCGTAGTCAAGGAGGTGATCGAGCAGCACGGGCGGCTGGACATCCTCGTCAACAACGCGGGCATCACGGTCGACAAAGCGGTCTCGAAGATGTCCGCGACCGACTGGGACAAGGTGCTGCAGGTGGACCTGTCGGGGGCCTTCTACATGTCCAAGCCCGCGATCGCGCACATGATCGGGCGCGGCTCGGGGCGGATCATCAACATCTCGTCGGTCGCGGCCGAGATGGGCAACATCGGCCAGGCGAACTACACGGCCTCGAAGGCCGGCCTGTTCGGGCTCACGAAAACGCTGGCCCGCGAGGCGGCGCTCATGGTACGCCTGGCCGGCAAGCTCGAGAAAGGGATCGGGGTCACGGTCAACTGCGTCACCCCGGGCCTGATCGAGACCGACATGGCCGTCACGATCCCGCCGTTCCTGGTGGCGGACTTCGTGGAGCGTATCCCGGCGCACCGAATGGGTCAGCCGGAGGAGATCGCACGCGTCGTGTGCTTTCTCGCCCAGGACGCCTCGGCTTACATCACCGGGCAGATCTGGGATGTCGACGGCGGACTCAACATGTGATTGGACTGGCAAATGGCTACGAACGTTTCAGAGAAAGAAGCTCGCGACGTCGTCGAGGCGGCGCGAGAGAGCGAGTGGAAGCTCCCGAGCTTCGGCAAGCAACTGTTCCTCGGCGATTTCCGCCTCGATCTGATCCATCCGCAGCCGCGGCTGGACCCCGAGGCGATCGAGAAGGGCGAGCACTTCCTCGCCGAACTCCAGGCCGTGCTGGCCGCGGAGGTTGACCCGCTCGAGATCGAGCGCGACGCGAAGATCCCCGATCGCGTGGTCAACGCCCTGAAGGGGATCGGCGCCCTGGGGATGAAGGTCCCAACGGAGTACGGCGGCTTGGGGCTCTCGCAGGTCTACTACGCCAAGGCGCTCTCGCTGGCCGGCAACTACAGCTCGGCGATCTGCACACTGCTCAGTGCGCACCAGTCGATCGGCGTCGCCGAGCCGCTACGGCAGTTCGGCAGCGAGGAGCAGCGGCGTAAGTGGCTGCCCCTGGTGGCCAAGGACCACATCAGCGCATTCCTGCTGACCGAGCCTGGGGTGGGCTCCGACCCGGCACGGATGGCCTCGACGGCCACGCCCGTGGCCCCGGAGCACGCCGCGTCTCCGATCGACGACGACATGACCGCTACGCCGGTCGACGGCGGTTACATGATCAACGGCCGCAAGCTGTGGGCGACCAACGGCACGGTGGCGGACATCGTCGTGGTGATGGCCAAGGTACCCAAGGGCGACGGCCACCGGGGCGGGATCAGCGCGTTCGTGCTGCCGTACACCAGCGAGGGGGTAACGGTCCTGCATCGCAACGCGTTCATGGGCCTGCGCGGGATCGAGAACTCGGTGACGATCCTCAAGGACGTGTTCGTCCCCGAGGAGAACCGGATCGCCCGCGAGGGCGACGGGCTCAAGATCGCGCTCACCACCTTGAACACCGGGCGGCTCGCGCTGATGGCGATCGCCGTCGGGGCGTCGAAGTGGGCGACGAAGATCGCCCGCGAGTGGTCGGCCGAGCGTGTGCAGTGGGGCAGGCCGATCGGCAAGCACGACGCGGTGGCGCAGAAGCTGGCGTTCATCGCCGGGAGCGCGTTCGGCCTCGAGGCGATGCTCGACGTCGCCGCCCGGCTGGCCGACAACAAACGCAACGACATCCGCATCGAAGCCGCCCTATGCAAGCTGTACGGCTCGGAGCTCGCGTGGAAGGTAATCGACGAGCTCATGCAGGTCCGCGGTGGGCGCGGATACGAGACCGCGGCGTCGCTGAAGGCGCGGGGCGAGAGGCCCGTGCCGGTCGAGCAGGTGATGCGCGACATGCGCGTGAATCGGATCTTCGAAGGTTCGAGCGAGATCATGCACCTGCTGATCGCCCGCGAGGCGGTCGACACGCACCTCCACGCCGCGGGCGGGCTGCTCATGGGCGACGGCGATGTCAAGGCCAAGGTGGACGCCGCTATGAAGGCCGGGTTGTTCTACGGCAAGTGGCTCCCGCAGCTGGCCGTCGGCAAGGGTCAGAACCCCAGCTCCTATGACGAGTTTGGAACGCTGGCGGGCTATCTGCGCTACGTCGAGCGGGCGTCGCGCAAACTGGCACGCGAGACGTTCTACGGAATGGCGCGGTGGCAGGCCAAGCTCGAGCAGAAGCAGACGTTCCTGGCCCGCATCGTCGACATCGGCGCCGAGCTGTTCGCGATTTCCGCGACGGTCTGCTACGCCGACGCGATCGGGCGGGAGACCCCGGAGCGCAAGACCGAGGCGATCGAGCTCGCAGAGCTGTTCTGCGCGATGGCCAAGCGCCGAGCGGAGAACCTGTTCGGCGAGCTGTTCGACAACGACGACGACGCCCGCTACAAGGCCGCGCAGAACGTGCTGGACGGCCGCTACCGCTGGCTCGAGGAAGGGATCGTCGACCCATCCGGCGACGGCCCGATGATCCCGGCGCTCGACTAGATAGGGACAGAACACAATGGCGACAGCAATCAAAGAAGGCGCGGCCCGCTCGACGGAAGAGTGGGCCGCCCGATTGGACGGCTTCGTCGAGCGCGCGCATACGGCGTCGGTGGCGCTGCGCACGCTCGACCAGGAGGCGGTCGACCGAATCGTCTGGGCGATGACGGTCGCCGGCCTCGAGAACGCGGTCGAACTGGCCGAGCTGGCGATGGAGGAGACCCACTTCGGCGTGCTCGAGGACAAGGTGCTCAAGAACTACATCGCCACCGAGTTCCTCTACGACTACCTGAAGGACAAGAAATCGGTCGGCGTGATCGACGAGGACCGCGAGCGGGCGCTCCAGTACGTGGCCGAGCCGATCGGGGTGGTACTCGCGCTGCTGCCGATCACCAATCCGACCTCGACGACGCTGTTCAAGTCGATCGTGTGTACCAAGACCCGGAACGCGCTGATCATGCGTCCATCGCCGCGCGCGGTGCGTTGTTGCCACCGCGCGGCGGAGCTGCTCCAGGAGGCGGGCCAGCAGGTTGGCCTGCCGCCCAACTCGCTCCAGGTGATCCCGGATCCCTCGCTCGAGGTGTCGCAATACCTGTTCCATCACCCCGGCGTCGACTTCATCTGGACGACCGGCGGGCCGAAGGCCGTGGCGGCTGCCAACGAAGCGGGCAAGCCGTGCCTGAGCGTCGGACCCGGCAACGCGCCGGTGTACGTGCATCGCAGCGCCGACATCCGGATGGCGGTCATGGACATGCTGATCTCCAAGACGTTCGACGCCTCGGTCATCTGCCCGGCCGAGCAGACCTGCGTGATCGACGAGCAGATCTACGACCAGGTGGTCGATGAGTTCCAGCGGATGGGCGCCCGGCTGCTCACCGACCAGGAGTCGGACGCGCTGGCGGCGCGGTCCTTCACCGACGAGGGCAAGGTGCAGCTCGACGTCCTCGGGCAGTCGTGCGTCAACCTGGCCGGCCTGGCCGGCTTCGAGGTGGCGGACACCGACAAGGTCCTGCTCGCCCCGCTGCCGACCGACCTCGATGCCCTCGCCGCGCACCCGTTCATCGCGGAGAAGCTGATGCCAGTGCTCGGGCTCGTGCGCTCGCCCTCGGTCGAGCACGGGATCCGGGCCTGCGAGCTGGTCACCGAGCACTTCGGTCTGGGCCACACCTCAGCCGTGTACGCGAACGACGATGAAGTCATCAACCGCTTCTCGCTGGCGATCCGCACGGGGCGGATCCTCGTCAACGCGCCGACCGCGGTCGGGGCGCTGGGTGGCGTCTACAACTCGATGACGCCGACGTTCTCACTCGGCTGCGGCACATGGGGAGGCTCGAACACAACCGACAACGTCAACTACCGAAACCTCTTGAACATCAAAACCGTGTCACGCCGCCAGACGCCACCCCAGTGGTTCCGGGTGCCCGCGGACACGTACTTCAACCCGGGGTCGCTCGATAGCCTTCGACTGCTCGACGCCTCCCGGCCGATGATCGTCACGGACAGGTGGACCGTGGCGCGTGGGGTGGCCGAGGAAGTTCGCCACTACCTGACCGCGGGCGCCGTGCACGTGTACTCCGGCGTCGAGCCCGAGCCGACGGAAGCACAGATCCGCGCTGGAATCGAGCAGCTCGAGCAGGTCAACGCCGACGCAATCATCGCGATCGGCGGCGGCTCGGTCATGGACGCCGCCAAGGCCATGCGGCTGTTCCACGAAAGCCCACAGCTGAGCGTCCGGGAGCTCTCGCTGCCGTTCCTCGATGCGCGCAAGCGCATCGCGAACTTCCCCCAGATCGCGCACAAGGTGAAGCTGGTCGCGATCCCCACAACATCCGGCACGGGCTCGGAGGTCTCACCGGCCGCCGTGATCACCGTCGGACAGCGCAAGGTCACCCTGGTCGACTACTCACTCGTCCCCGATATGGCGATCGTCGACCCGAACCTCACGCTGACGATGCCGAAGCAGATCACGGCCGACACCGGAATCGATGCGCTCACCCACGCGCTCGAGGCGGCGGTATCGATCTTCGCCTCGCCGTTCACGGACGCGTTCTGCGTGCAGGCGGCCAACCTGATCTTCACGGCGCTGCCGCGTGCCTACCACGAGGGTTCCGACCTCGAGGCGCGCACCGCAATGCACAACGCTGCGACGATCGCGGGGCTGGCGTTCTCGAACGCGTTCGTGGGGCTCAACCACGCGCTCGCACACCCAGTCGGGGCGACGTTCGGGCTCGCGCACGGACGCGCGAACGCGATCTTCCTGCCCCACGTGCTGCGCTACAACGCGTCGCTGCCGAGTAAGTTCATGCCCGCGCCAGGCTACTCCGCCTACGTCGCACCGGAGAAGTATGCGGAGATTGGGCGGATCCTCGGTTTCGGCGGACACACCGAGGAGGATCGGCGCAAGCGGCTGTTCGCCCGCGTGGATGAGCTGCTGGCCGAGGTCGACGAGCCGCGCACACTCGCCGACTGCGGTGTGAAGCGCAAGGACTTCGACGCCGCCCTGCCCGACCTGGCCCGGGCGGCGTTCATGGACCCGAGCATCCGCACCAACCCGCGCATCCCGATGATCGCCGAGGTCGTCGAGCTGCTCGTGGCGGGCTACGGCGAGGGGGGTTGACGGAAAGGTCGGCGCGACGGCCGACCCCCCGAAGGGATGCGATGCTCCAGCGCGAGTTCTCCCGCCTGGCCATCATCGATCGCGGCGAATCCGCGATGCGCGTCATTCACGCCGTGCGCGAGCTGAACGAGCGTCGCGCCACCCCGGTCTGCCTGATCGCCCTGCACACCGAGGCCGAGCGCGACGCGCTGTTCGTTCGCGATGCCGACGAGGCCGTGTGCCTCGATCCGGGCCCCGCCGGCCTGGAGCGTGCGCTGCGCGACGCGCGCGCCGATGCCGCGTGGACCAGCCGGCCGCTGGTAGCCGAGCGGCCCGAGGTCAAGGACCTGTGCGAGCGGCTCGGGCTCGTGTTCGTGGGGCCCGATCCGGCGGTAATGCAACGGATGCACACGACCGCCGCCGAGCACCCCGTCCCGGTGGCGGCGGCGTCGAACGGCCACGTCGGGGTGCGCCGACTGGCGGTTCCGATCGCTGCCGACGGCCACGGCACGGTGTGGCCGCTCGGTGTAAGCGATTGCTCCTGTGAGCGGCGGGGGGAAGCGATCCTCGCCGAATCCGCGAGTACGGCCCTCACCGCCGATCAGGAGCGAGACATCATGGACGCGGCCCAGCGGCTGGCGCGGAACGCCGGATACTGCGGCGCAGGGACGGTCGAGTTTCTCTACGAGCCCGAAACGCGTCGCTTCTATCCCGCGAAAGTGACGGCGCAGCTCAGCCATCCGGTGAGCGAGGCGGTCACCGGCCTCGACCTGGTCAAGCTCCAGCTGCACATCGCCGCGGGCGGGCGGCTCGAGGGCGACCCGCCGGCGCCGATCGGGCACGCCATCCAGGCGCGCCTCTGCGCCGAGGACCCTGCCGTCGCCTTCGCGCCGGCGCCCGGGTACCTCGTCCACCTCCGACTGCCGACCGGGCCCGGCCTGAGGGTCGACACCGGGGTCGTCGAAGGCGATCCAATCCCGGCCGAGCTCGACTCGACGATCGTCACGCTGACCGCTTGGGGCAGCGACCGCGGCGAGGCGCTGGCGCGGCTGCGCCGGGCGCTCGCCGACACCGTTGCGGTGGTCGAGGGCGGGACCACGAACCAGGGCTTTCTGCTCCAGCTACTCGGCCGTCCCGAGGTACGCGCCGGTGATCTCGACACCGGCTGGCTCGAGCGGTTGTATCTGAGTGGGGGGACCGTTCCTGTGCGCCACGCCGATCTGGCGCTGCTCCAGGCAGCGATCGAGTTGGCCGACCGGGACACGGCGGATGACCGCGCCCGCTTCTACGCTTTCGCTCGCCGAGGCCGTCCTGGAGCGAGCGGCGCATTGTCGCGCGCCTACGAGCTGAGCCACCGCCGGCAGTCCTACCAGCTCGCCGTCGCGCAGATCGCCCCCGACCGCTACCGGGTCATAGTCGACGGGCACTCGGTCGAGCTGATCGCTCGGCGGCTCGGGACGCACGAGCGCCGGCTCGAGCTCCTCGGCAGGACCCATCGGACCATGACCTCGAATCGCGGCGAGGACCTGGTCGTGGACCTCGACGGCGTGCCGCACCGTTTCTCGCGCGATGACGGCGGCATTGTCCGCGCACCCGGCTCAGCCTTGCTGGTCTCGGTTCCCGTGTCCCCCGGCGACGTCGTCGAGGCCGGGGATGTGGTCGCGGTGGTCGAGGCGATGAAGATGGAGTCGTCGCTCACCGCGCCGTTCCGGGGCCGGGTGAAGGAGGTACTGGTCGGCGAGAACGTCCACGTCGGCGCCGGGGCGCCGCTGGTGGCCCTCGAACCGATCGAGCCGGCTGCGTCGGAGCCGCCGGGCGAGCGACTGTCGTTCGCTTCCCTGACCGCCTCCGGCGACGGCGCGCTCGACCCCTGCGCAGAGAACCTGGGCCGGATGCAGTGGCTGGTGCTCGGCTACGACATCGGTGTCGCCGAGGTGCAGCGGACGATCGCCGACCTCCACGGACAGTGCGCCGACTTGCTCGCCTGCGACCCCGCGCTGATCCCGGGCGAGCACCGGCTGCTGGGTATGTTCGCGGATCTGCGCGCGCTGTCCCGCCCCGACCGTGGCGATCAGGAGGTCGAGGCCGCGCTCCTGCAGAGCCCGCAGGAGCACCTGCACGCGTGGCTGCGCTCGCTCGACGCCGAGGCGGAGAGACTGCCTGCCGGGTTCACCGCCGCGCTTCGCCGGGCGCTCGCTTACTACGGAATCGCCAGCCTCGAGCGCACGCCCCGCTTGGAGGAGGCGTGCTACCGGATGTTCCTCTCCCAGCAGCGGGCCGAGATCGCACGCAGCGCGATCGTGGCGATTCTCGACCGCCGGCTCGAGGACGCCGAAGAGCTCGCCGGCCATACGGGCGGGGAGTTCCACGAGGTCCTCGACCGCCTCGCCGCCGCGCTCGACCGCCGCGACCCGGTCCTCGCGGACCTCGCTCGCGAGGTCCGCTTTCGCTACTTCGAAGAACCGGTGATCGAGGAGGCTCGCGAACGGGTCTATGCCGAGATGGAGGAGCACGTGGCGGATCTGACCAGCGACCCCGAGCGGACCGACGCGCAGGACCTGATCGCCGCGATCGTCGAGTGCCCGCGTCCCCTCGCCCCGCGGCTGACGGTGGCGATGGGCGCGGCCAACCCGGCCGCTCGTCGGCTGCTCGTCGAGGCGATGGCGCGCCGCTACTACCGCACCCGGTCGCTGTCGGGATTCGAGCACACGCAACTCGACGGACACGACGTGGCGCTGGCGCGCTATGAATTCGGCGGACGCCGGCGAGAGCTGGCCACGGCGTATGTCGAGCTCGAGCAGGTCGCGTCGATTGCGAGCGCCTTCGCCCGCCACGCGCAAACGCTCGCCCCCGGTCAGCTCGGTGCGCTGGACCTGTACGTAGAGCACCGCGAGGGGGCGGCGGTGGGTGAGGAGCTAGCGACTTGGCTGCGCGCCACGCTTGCCGAGGTTCCTTCCCCCCCGGCGCTGCACCGGATTGTGGTCGCGGTGGCCGAGCCGCGGCGCGGTCGCGGGATGGCGGCGATCGACCTGTTCACGTTCCGCCCCGGAGCGGGCGGGCTGGCCGAGGACGAGGTGCTGCGCGGCCTTCACCCGATGATGGGCGATCGTCTGCAGCTGTGGCGACTGCGCGAGTTCGAGCTAGAGCGGCTCGAATCGGCCGAGGACGTCTACATGTTCCACGGGGTCGCCCGCGCCAACGCCAGGGATGAGCGGCTGTTCGCGCTGGCCGAGGTGCGCGACCTCACCCTCGTGCGTGACGAACTGGGTCGCGCGGTCGGGCTACCGGAGCTCGAGCGGGCGCTGGTGTCGGTGCTCGAGGCGATCCGCGGCTTCCAGGCCCGCCGGCCTTTGCCGCGGCGCCTGATGTGGAACCGCGTCCTGCTGCACGCCTGGCCCGAGATCGAGCTCCACCCTGAGGAGATCCGCGCGATCGTCGCACGCGTGGGGTCGTCATGGGCGGGGCTGGGAATCGAACTGATCGCCATCCAGGGTCGACTCCGCGGGGAAGATGGGGCGCTGCGCGACGGGGTCCTGAACTTCTTCGCGCCGACCGGCCACGATGTCGCGGTCGAGGTCAGCGACCCCCCGAGCCAGCCGCTTCGGCCGCTCGACGAGGGAACCCGGCGCATCATCTCGGCCCGCCGGCGGGGCATGCTGCATCCCGCGGAGATCGTCAAGCTGCTCGCGCCTGCGCAGCCCAGCGCCGATCAACCGGCCGGGGAGTTCATCGAGCTCGAGCTGAGCGACAGCGGCCGGCTCGAACCGGTCGACCGCCCGCCGGCGACCAACCCCACCGGCATCGTCGTCGGCACCGTGCGGAACTTCACCGAGCGTTACCCCGAGGGGATGCTCCGCGTGATTCTGCTGGGCGACCCCACGCGCGCGCTCGGATCGCTGGCCGAGCCCGAGTGCCGGCGGATCGTCGCCGCGATCGACCTGGCCGAGGAGCTCGGCGCCCCACTGGAGTGGTTTGCGCTCTCGGCGGGAGCCAAGATCTCGATGGACGCCGGCACCGAGATGATGGACGCCATCGCGGCCGGGCTGCGCCGGATCGTGCTATTCACCCAGGCCGGTGGCGAGCTCAACGTCGTTGTGGCCGGCATCAACGTCGGGGCCCAGCCCTACTGCAACGCGCAGGCAACGATGCTGATGCACACCCGCGGCGCACTGATCATGACCCCAGACAGCGCCATGGTGCTGGCCGGCAAGCAGGCGCTCGACTACTCAGGCGGCGTGTCGGCCGAGGACAACCTGGGGATCGGCGGCTACGAGCAGATCATGGGACCGAACGGTCAGGCGCAGTATTGGGCCGCCGATCTCGCCGACGCCTGCCGGGTGCTCCTGCGCTACTACGAGCACACCTACGTGGCGCCCGGCGAACGTTTTCCGCGCCGCGCCTGGACGTCGGATCTCGCAGATCGCGACGTCGGCGAAGCACCACACGACCTGCCCGGCTCACGCTTGAAGCGCATCGGGGACGTTTTCTCCGATGAGGCGAACCGCGGCCGCAAGCAGCCGTTCGACATCCGCTCGGTGATGCGCGCCGTGATCGACTCCGACCACCGGCCGCTGGAGCGCTGGGCGGCGATGCGCGACGCCGAGGTCGCGGTCGTGTGGGAGGCGCATCTCGGAGGTTGGCCGGTGTCGCTGATCGGGATCGAGTCCCGGCCGCTGCCGCGACGCGGCCCGATCCCCGCCGATGGACCCGAGCAGTGGACCGCGGGCACGCTGTTCCCGCGCGCGGCCAAGAAGATCGCGCGCGCGCTCAACGCGTCGGCCGGCCGCCGGCCGATGGTTGTCCTCGCCAACCTGGCCGGCTTCGACGGGTCACCCGAGTCGCTTCGGGAGTGGCAGCTCGAGTTCGGCGCCGAGATCGCCCGCGCGGTGGTGAACTTCGACGGCCCGATCGTGTTCTGCGTTCTATCGCGGTACCACGGAGGCGCGTTCGTGGTCTTCTCGCAGAGCCTCAATCCATGCCTCGAGGCAGTCGCGCTCGAAGGCGCCAGCGCCTCGGTGATTGGCGGCGCGACGGCGGCGGCGGTCGTGTTCGCCGGTGAGGTCGAGCGAGCCGCCGCCGGCGACGAGCGAATCCAGGTCCTGGACCAGGCCATAGCCGCGGCCGAGGGCACCGAGCGCCAACAGCTGAGGGCTCGCCGAGCCGCCCAATGGGAATCGGTGCTGGCGCAGAAGCGGCGAGAGTTCGCCGAGCGCTTCGACCACGTCCATAGCGTCGAGCGTGCGGTGCGCATGGGATCGGTGAAGGCGGTCGTTCCACCGGCCGCGCTGCGGGCCTTCCTGATCGACGCCGTCGAGCGCGGAATCCGGCGCGCTGACCCTTCAGACCACCGGGTCGACGGTGCCATCGTCGCGGACGAGCACGCCGCCGTAGTGGGCGCGCAGCAGCCGCTCCCCCGCCGCCGGACCTGACAGCAGCGCGGCCTTGGCCAGCGCCTCCGCATACAAGGCCGTCGGTGCCAGCGCCGTGGCCGCGATCAGCCCCGTCCAGGCCGGGGTTCCGGTGGAGGGATCGATCAGATGGTGGGCGAAGCCACCATCCTGGCCCTCCCACAGTCGCGCGTCGATCCCGGAGGTAGCCACACCGCCGGCACGGATGCGGAACGCGTGGGCGACCTCGCCGGTCAGCGGATGGCGCAACCGCACCTCCCAGGGGGCTCCCCGCCCGGCGACCACGCGCACGTCGCCGCCACAGTCCACGGCACAGCGACCATGGTGCCCGAGCCGTGCGGCGAGCAGATCGGCCGCCCACCCCTTGACCGAGCCTCCCAGGTCGAGCTCGAGGCCGGGCGGACGGCGGATCACGCCCGCGCGCTCGTCGACCTCGACCGCGCGCCACGCGGCGGCGGGGTCGGGCCGGGCGGCGCGCCTCGGGGGCGCTGCGCCCAGTCCCTGCCGCAGCGACCCGGGACGGCTGTGCGCGCGGGATTTCTCATAGCCAGCGCGGCGCAGCGCTCCCAGCAGGGTCGGGTCGACCAGGCCACCGGTCGCAGACGCGGCCATCAAGGAAGCGGACACGGCCGCGCGCAACAGCGGCGGGGCGGGAACGCACGCATGCCGGTCCGCGTTCAGGCGCGAGAGATCGCTGCTCGGGTCGAACCGCGACAGCCGGCACTCGATCTCAGCGAACACCGCCGCCGGGTCGATCCCGCCGTCGGCGTCGCGCACGACCCGCGCGATCGTGCCCATCGTTGGGAAGCGGTCGTCTAGCACTCACCCATCCGTCGTGTCGGCCACCGCGGGCGAGGACGGCGGGGCCATGTCCGCGCCGTACTCTTGCTGCAGGTCCGCGATTTGGCCGGGGCTCGACTGGGTCGTGAGCGGTGGTGGGGGCGCCGGTTCCGCGCGCGCCGCGCGGCGGCGCCGGGCCAACGTGCCCAGGCCACCGGCCGCGGCGGCTGCCACAAGAACTTGCGACAGCCGCCGTCGGGCCATTGCACTCTCAGGCGAGTGCGGGTTCAGCGGCACGTTCGGCGTCCGCGCTCGGGCGCCCGAAAGCGCTGAGCACGACCTTGAGCGCGCCGGTATGGGCGGCGTCGGCGAACGTGTCATACGCACTCATCGTGTCGCCCAGGGCGAAGCGGTGAGTCGCGAACATCGACGGATCCAGCCGACCGCTGGCGATCAGCCGCAGCAACCGGGGGATGCTGAACGTATCCACCAGACCGGTGGTGACCGTCACGTCGCGAATCCACAGCTTCTCCAGATGCAGGGTCGCGGCCTTGCCGTGGACCCCGATGTTGGCCAGGCGTCCGCCCGGCCGGATGAGTTCGGTTGCGAGCTCGAAGGTCGCCGGAACGCCGACCGCCTCGAACGCGACATCCGCACCCAGGCCATCGGTGAGCTCCATGACCTGCGCGACCGCGTCCTCGAGCCCGTTGTTGATCGTTGTGTCGGCGCCGAACCGGCGCGCGCCGTCGAGGCGGCTCTCGGCCAGGTCGATGGCCACGATCCGCCCCGGCGTGTACAGCTTCGCGGTGAGGATCGCGGCCAGGCCGATCGGGCCGGCGCCGACGATCGCGACGGTGTCGCCGGGCGAAACCATCCCGTTCAGCACGCCCACCTCGTAGGCGGTGGGGAGGATGTCGGCCAGGAACAGGACCTGCTCATCCGTGAGCTCGGCGGGGATCTTGTACACCGAGTTGTCGGCGAACGGCACCCGTGCATACTCGGCCTGCAGGCCGTCGATCAGGTGGCCGAAGATCCAGCCGCCGCCACCGAGGCACTGCCCGTAGCGACCCTCCTTGCAGAACCGGCAGCGCCCGCACGAACTGACGCACGAGATCAGCACCCGGTCACCCGGAGCCACAGTGGTGACCGCCGATCCGATCTCCTGCACGGTGCCCACCGCTTCGTGGCCCAGGATCGTCCCGGAAGTGGTCTCGGGAACGTCCCCCTTGAGGATGTGCAGATCCGTGCCGCAGATCGTGGTCGTGTCGATCCGGGCGATGATGTCCGTCGGCTCGAGGATCGTGGGATCCGCCACCGAATCCCAACCCCGCTCACCGGGGCCGTGATAGACGAGAGCTTTCATGGCTGCTTCTCCTATCTCTGGCCGGCCTCTCGCACCGCCAGCCATACCTCACCGGCGGTCACTTCGGACGGCCAGGCACGGCGGTCACTTCGGACGGCCAGGCAACTACACTTTTCGGCGGTTGCCCTTAGTTGAATGGGCCGACCATAGAACCGGCTGAATTTCCCGGCATCGGTGTTAATCCGCACCTGCGCCAGTAATAGCTGGACGCTGTGTGCTCCGATAGTGACACTCGGTCACGTCGGCAAAGCTCAGCGATGCCGGGCGAGGCGCGAACCCGCGCGCTCGACTCCCGCGCCGAAGCCGAGCACCAGGCTTCCGAGCGCAAAAATAAGAAGTCCGCACCCGACGGCGCAGAGGACACCGATGATCACGGGCCCCAGCGCGATCGCCACGAGCAGTGCCGGCAGCGCCAAGGCGAGGGCAAGAACGGCAAACAAGAGTTTCATGATGACCTCCGTCGTAATCCCCGGGCAGGGGTTCAACAATGAACCTAGACCCGGGCGGCGACGCGGACATCCGGGGAATCGTGTCGTAGCTCTGCATGAGACTACGGGGCCGGTCGGGCACGCCGGAGAACGAGCACCCTCGACCCTGCCACGGAGCGCAATTGCGGAAAACCACGTACGCCCAGGGGCAGGTACCCGCGATGGCCGAATGCCCAGGACGCCGTAGTGTCAATCCCCACTGCTGCGCAATCCCGGAGATGATCAGAGATGACCACGCAAGTAGCCACCGGCAATGCCAAGCGCCAGACGCCTCGAGCCCACAAGTGGGTGTACGACTTCGCCGAGGGGTCGCGGGAGATGCGCGACCTGCTCGGCGGCAAGGGCGCCGGCATCGCGGAGATGACGCGCGTCCTCGGCGCGGAGCTGGTCCCCGCCGGATTCACGATCACCACCGAGGCGTGCGTGGCCTACATGCGCGGCTCGGGCGCGTGGCCCGCCGGCCTGGAAAAGCAGGTCGAGGCGGCCCTGGCGCGCCTGGAAGCGCTGGCCGGCAAGCGTCTCGGGGACCCAGAGGATCCGCTCCTGGTCTCGGTTCGCTCGGGCGCGCGCGTGTCGATGCCGGGGATGATGGACACGGTGCTCAACTTGGGCCTGAACGCCGAGTCGGCCGCCGGGCTGGCCGCCCGCACCGGGGATGAGCGGTTCGCCGCCGACTGCTTCCGGCGCCTCGTGCAGATGTTCGGCAACGTCGTGCGCGGGGTGCCGGGCGAGCGGTTCCAGGACGAGATCGCGCGTGTCAAGCGCGAGCGCGGCGTGACGCTCGACACCGAGCTCGACGCCGCTGCGCTGCGCGAGCTGACCGAGCACTTCCGGTCCTTCTTCGACTTCCCCACGGACCCCCAGCAGCAGTTGACCGAGGCGATTCGCGCCGTGTTCAACTCGTGGATGGGAGAGCGGGCGATCCAATATCGGCGCATCAACCGCCTCCCCGACGACTGGGGTACTGCGGTCAACGTGCAGCAGATGGTGTACGGCAACAAGGGCGATACCTCGTGCTCGGGGGTGGCGTTCAGCCGGGACGAGGTGACGGGTGCGCAGCAGCCGTCGGGCGACTTCCTGCCCAATGCGCAGGGCGAGGACGTCGTCTCCGGTGTGCGCACGCCGCGCGATTTGTCAGAGCTGCGCGAGTGGATGCCGGAGATCTCCGATCGGCTCACCGACATCCTGCGCACGCTCGAGGCGCACTACAAGGACATGCAGGACACCGAGTTCACGGTCGAGGAGGGACGGCTGTTCATGTTGCAGACGCGTGGCGCCAAGCGTCCCGCCCAGGCGGCCGTCCGGTTCGCCGTCGACGCGTTCGAGGAGCGGCTGCTGAGCAAGGCCGAGGCAGTGGCGACGATCGACGCCACGGCGCTCGAGGCACTCCTGCACCCTTCGTTCGACACCACGGCGCGGTACACGGTCCTCGCCCAAGGTGTGGCCGCCTCGCCGGGCGCCGCCAAGGGATCGATCGTGTTCACCGCGCCAGACGCCGTCGAGCAGGCGAGCGAAGGCAAGCAAGTGATCCTGGCACGACCGTTCACCGAGGCCGATGACGTGGCCGGCTTTCACGCCGCGGTGGGGATCCTCACCTCAGAGGGCGGCAAGGCCTCGCACGCGGCACTGGTGGCGCGCGGCATGGGCCGACCCGCGGTCACCGGCGCGGCGGCGATGGAGATCGACCTCAAGCTGGGCGAGATGCGAATCGGCGAGCTCGTCCTGCACGCTGGTGACTTCATCGCGATCGACGGCACCAACGGCCTGATCACCGTCGACGACGTTCCGCTCGTCGAAGCCCACATCGACGCGCGCTTCGAGACCGTCCTGCGCTGGGCCGACGAACTGCGCCAGATTGGCGTACGGGCGAACGCCGATACGCCGGAGGACGCCGCCCGCGCGCATCGGTTCGGGGCGGAGGGGATCGGGCTGTGCCGGACCGAGCACATGTTCATGGCGGCTGATCGCCAGCCCAAGATGCGAGCGATGATCATGGCCGGGGACGAGGCCGGCCGGCAGGCGGCGCTCGACGAGCTGCTGCCCCTCCAGCAGAGCGACTTCGAGGGGTTGTTCGAGGCGATGCCCGGATGGCCCGTGACGATTCGCCTGCTCGACCCACCCTTGCACGAGTTCCTCCCGGATCGGTTCGAGCTGAACGAGGAGATCGTGCGCGCGCGGATCGACCGCAGCCCTCGTCTGGCCTTCCTCGAGAGCGAGTTCGACCGGGTACGGTCGCTGGAGGAGACCAACCCAATGCTCGGAACCCGTGGCGTGAGGCTCGGTGTGATGCAGCCGGAGGTCTACGAGATGCAGGTGAGGGCAATCGCCCGTGCCGCGGTGGCGGTGCGGGAGCGGACCGGCCGCGCGCCACACCTCGAGATCATGATCCCATTGGTGGATTACGAGCGCGAGCTCGAGCTGGTCAGAGAGCGGGTGCTGACGGTGGCCGAGGAGGAGGGGCTCAGCTACGGTACCGACTTCGGCGTGGGGACGATGATCGAGCTCCCGCGGGCCTGCTTCATCGCCGATCGGATCGCCCATCACGCCGACTTCTTCTCGTTCGGGACGAACGATCTCACCCAATGCTGTCTCGGCTTCTCCCGCGACGACATCGAGGGTCGGATCATTCCCCGGTACATCGAGGAGAAGATCGTCAACGTCTCGCCGTTCGCGACGATCGACAAGCCGGGCGTCGGCGAGCTGGTGAAGCTCGCCGTGGAAAGAGGACGTATTGGCCGCGCGGACATCGAGCTTGGCGTGTGCGGTGAGCACGGTGGGGATCCGGAGTCCATCCGCTTCTTCCACGACGCGGGCCTCGACTACGTGAGCTGCTCACCCTTCCGTCTACCGATCGCCCGGGTGGCCGCCGCTCAGGCCGCGATTGCGGCTCCGCGATGACCGCCACTCGTTCGATCACCGACCTCACGCCCCTGCCGGACCTGCCGCAGGGGCGCTCCCGCACGGGACCCGTGCGCGACGAGCGACCGGTGTACGTCGACCTGCTCCCCCCGTGCAACGCGGGCTGCCCGGCCGGGGAGAACATCCAGGGCTGGATGGCTCACGTCAAGGACGGCGAGCACGAGCAGGCCTGGCGCGTGCTGACCACGGACAACCCATTCCCGGCGATCCACGGCCGGGTCTGCTACCACCCGTGCGAGAGCGTCTGCAACCGCGCCGATCTGGACAGCGCGCTGTCGATTCACGGCGTCGAACGGTTCCTGGGCGACCTGGCCCTGGAGCAAGCGTGGCGCTTCGATCCCCCCAGGGTGCGCAGCGGCCGGCGGGTGCTGGTGATCGGCGCCGGGCCGAGCGGGCTGTCCGCCGCCTGCCATCTGGCCCGTCTCGGACACGAGGTCGAGATTCGCGACGCCGGCCCCGAGCCGGGCGGGATGATGCGCTACGGAATCCCGGCCTACCGGTTGCCACGCGACGTGATCGGCGCCGAGATCGATCGCCTCGCGGCGCTCGGGGTGCGCATCATCAGCAACCACAAGGTTGAGAACCTCGAGGCGGAGCGCCGCGAGGGCGCCTTCGACGGCGTGTTCGTTGCCGTCGGTGCGCACCTGTCCAAGCGAGTCGACATTCCCGCCGCCGACGCCGGGCACATCATCGACGCGCTCTCGTTCCTGCGCGGGGTGGCCGCCGGCGAGCGTCCGGTGATCGGACGTCGCGTGGCCGTGTACGGAGGGGGTAACACCGCGATGGACGCAGCCCGCGTGGCGCGGCGGATGGGAGCGGAGGAGGCGTTGATCGTCTACCGGCGGACCCGTGCGCAGATGCCGGCCCACGAGGAGGAGGCCGAGGACGCCGAGCGAGAGGGCGTGCGGATCAACTGGCTGCGCACGATCAAGGCGATGGAGGGCTCCGAGCTGCAGGTCGAGGAGATGGAGCTCGACGAGACCGGCTATCCGCAGCCGACCGGCCGCTTCGACACCCTGGCGGCGGACACCGTCATCCTGGCCCTCGGCCAGGACACCGACACCGCGTTCCTGCGCTCGGTTCCCGGGGTGGAGTTCGAGCGCGACGGGACGGTGCGCGTCTCCACCTCGCTGATGACCGGCTGCCCGGGCGTGTTCGCCGGCGGCGACATGGTCCCCTCGGAGCGGACCGTGACCGTCGGGGTCGGTCACGGCAAGCGAGCCGCGCGTGAGATCGATGCCTGGCTGCGCGGCTCGCGCTACGCGCGGCCGGCCAAGCATCCGCAGGCGGAGTTCGAGCTCCTCAACCTGTGGTACTTCGGCGACTACCCCCGTCGCGAGCAGCCGGAGCTGGCCCCGGAGGTGCGGCTCGGTGGCTTCGATGAGGTGGTCGGCGCACTCACGCCGGAGGAGGCGGTGTTCGAAGCTCGCAGGTGCCTTTCCTGCGGGAACTGCATCGAATGCGACGGCTGTCTCGGCGCCTGCCCCGAGGATGCCGTGATCAAGCTTGGACCGGGCCTGCGCTATCGCTTCGATTACGACCGCTGCACCGGTTGCCGGGCGTGTTTCGAGCAGTGCCCGGTCCATTCGATCGAGATGATCGCGGACGAGGCGCCCGATCCGCCCTATGCGTTCGTGGCGCCTCCGGATCCGGGGACGGAGGTCCAGTGATGCGCGCCACCGTCGACGGCAACGAAGCGGCCGCGTCGGTCGCCTTCCGGTGCAGCGAGGTGTGCTGCATCTTCCCCATCACGCCCTCCTCGCCGATGGCCGAGCTGGCGGACGAGTGGTCGAGCAAGGGGCGGACGAACCTGTGGGGGACGGTCCCCGCGGTGGTGGAGATGCAGAGCGAGGGCGGCGCCGCCGGCGCGCTGCACGGCGCGCTCCAGGGCGGCGCGCTCGGGACGACGTTCACGGCCTCGCAGGGCCTGCTGCTGATGATCCCGAACATGTACAAGATCGCCGGGGAGCTGACCTCGGCGGTGATGCACGTGGCCGCGCGCTCGCTGGCGGCGCAGGCACTGTCGATCTTCGGCGATCACTCCGACGTGATGGCGGTCCGCCAGACCGGCTTCGCGCTGCTCTCGGCGGCGTCGGTCCAGGAGGCCCACGACCTCGCGCTCGTGGCCCACGCCGCGACGCTCGAGACTCGCGTCCCGTTCGTGCACTTCTTCGACGGCTTTCGCACCTCGCACGAGCTCCAGACGATCGAGATGCTCGACGACGAGGACGTACGCGCGCTGATCTCAGACGAGCTGGTCCGGGCGCACCGCGCGCGGTCCCTGTCGCCCGAGCGGCCGTTCATCCGGGGCACCGCGCAGAACCCCGACATCTACTTCCAGGCGCGCGAGACGGTGAACCCGTTCTACGCCCGCATCCCGGACGCCGTGCAGGGCGCGATGGACCGGCTTGCCGAGCGGACCGGGCGCGCCTATCAGCTCGTCGAGTACAGCGGCCACCCCGAGGCCGAGCGAGTGCTCGTCGTGATGGGATCCGGCGCGGAGACCGCGCGCGAGACCGTCGCCTTTCTGCAGGCGCGAGGCGAGCGGGTGGGCGTGGCACAGATCAGGCTGTACCGGCCGTTCCCGGCGGCTGAACTGGTGCAAGCACTGCCCCAGAGTGTCAGGCGCGTGGCCGTGCTCGACCGCACCAAGGAGCCGGGCTCGCTCGGCGAGCCGCTCTTCCTGGACGTGCTGGCGGCGCTGACCGAGGCTCATGGTGCCGGCGAGCGCGAGCTGTTGCCGACGGTGATCGGCGGCCGCTACGGCCTCTCGTCGAAGGAGTTCACGCCGGGGATGGTGGCCGGCGTGTTCGACGAACTCGCGCGCGAGCGGCCCAGGCGGCGCTTCACGATCGGGATCAACGACGACGTGTCCGGGACGAGCCTCAGCTACGACGCCTCGCTCGATATCGAGCCAGCGGAGAACGTTCGCGCCGTGTTCTTCGGGCTGGGCTCGGACGGCACGGTCGGCGCCAACAAGAACACGATCAAGATCCTGGGCGACGCGGCGGACCTGCAGGCCCAGGGCTACTTCGTCTACGACTCCAAGAAGTCGGGTTCGCAGACCGTCTCGCACCTGCGCTTTGGGGAGCAGCCGATCCATGCGCCATACCTCGTCTTGGCGGCGAGCTTCGTCGGGTGCCATCAGTTCGGACTGATCGAGCGCGACGAGGTCCTGGACCGCGCTGCGCCGGGCGCGACGCTGCTACTGAACTGCCGGCACGAGCCCGATCAGGTGTGGGACGCGCTCTCGCGCCCGGTCCAGGAGAAGATCCTCGATAAGGGGATCAAGCTGTACACGATCGACGCCGGGAAGATCGCGCGCGAGGCGGGACTGGCCGGGCGCACCAACACGGTGCTGCAGACCTGCTTCTTCGCGATCTCGGGCGTCATGGAGCGCGATCGGGCCATCGAGGCGATCAAGGCCTCGATTCGAAAGAGCTACGGCAAGCGCGGCGAGGAGGTGGTCAAGCGCAACATCGAGGCGGTAGACAGCTCGATCGCGGCGCTTCACGAGGTTCCCGTCCCCGATCGAGCCTCGTCTCTCGTGTCGCGCCCGGAGCTCGTGCCTGCCGATGCCCCCGAGTTCGTGCGGACCGTCATTGGGGCGATGATGGCCGGTCACGGCGATGATCTGCCGGTGAGCGCGCTGCCGGTCGACGGCACGTATCCGAGCGGCACGACCAAGTACGAGAAGCGCAACGTCTCGGAGCTGGTCGCAACGTGGGACTCCGAGCTCTGCATCCAGTGCGGCAACTGCAGCTTCGTGTGCCCCCACAGCGTCATCCGCTCCCGCTACTACGAGCCGAGCGAGCTCGGCGGTGCGCCCGATGGCTTCCGGTCGGCGCCGCTGACCGGGGTAGGGCTCCCGGACGCCCGGTACACACTTCAGGTCTACGTCGAGGACTGCACCGGATGCGGGCTGTGCGTCGAGGCCTGTCCGGTGACGTCTCCACGGCAGCCGGGCCGCAAGGCGATCAACCTCGATGCACGGGAGCCGCTGCTTGCCATCGAACGCGAGAACATCGCCTTCTTCGAGCGGCTGCCGGCAAATGACCGCACCCACATGGACTTCGGCACGGTGCGCGGGACTCAGTTCCTCGACCCTTTGTTCGAGTTCTCGGGTGCATGCGCCGGCTGCGGCGAGACGCCGTATCTCAAGCTCCTCTCGCAGCTGTTCGGCGACCGCCTGACGGTCGCCAACGCGACCGGATGCTCGTCCATCTACGGGGGGAACCAGCCAACCACGCCGTGGACGGTCGACGCTCAAGGGCGCGGCCCGGCGTGGTCGAACTCGCTGTTCGAGGACAACGCCGAGTTCGGGTTGGGTCTGCGGCTCGCCGCGGACCGCCACACCGAGCTGGCCCGCCGCCGGCTTACCGAGTTGCGAGACACCGTGGGCGCTGAGCTGGTCGACGAGATCCTGTCCGCGCCGCAGGTGCGCGAGTCGGAGCTGCGCGAGCAGCGCGAGCGGATCGCCGAGCTAGAGCGTCGCCTCGACGGCCTGGACGCTCGGGACGGCGGCGCCTTGGTGGCGGACCTGCGCAGCGTGCTCGACCACCTGATCCGCCGCAGCGTCTGGATCGTCGGCGGCGACGGCTGGGCCTACGACATCGGCGCCGGCGGGCTCGATCACGTACTGGCCAGCGGCAGGAACGTGAACGTGCTGGTGATGGACACCGAGGTGTACTCAAACACCGGGGGGCAGATGTCCAAGGCGACGCCGCTCGGCGCGGTGGCCAAGTTCGCCGCCGCCGGCAAGACCGTCCCGACCAAGGACCTCGCCCTCCAGGCGATCTCCTACGCCGACGTGTACGTGGCGCGGGTGGCCTTCGGCGCCGATCCCCAGCAGACGCTGCGGGCGTTCCGCGAGGCCGAGGCCTACGACGGACCAGCGCTGATCATCGCCTACAGCAATTGCATCGCCCACGGCTACGACATGCGCGAAGGAATCAGCCAGCAGTACCGTGCGGTGGCCAGCGGGCACTGGCCGCTGATCCGCTACGACCCGGTGGTGGGGGCAGCGGGTGGGAATCCGTTCCTGCTCGACTCGCCCCGGCCGCGGATGTCGCTGGCGGAGTACCGCCAGGGCGAACTGAGGTTTCGCGCCCTGGCCACCGCCCAGCCGGTCGAGGCCGAGCGCCTGCTCGGGCTCGCCCAGCAGGTCGTCGACCAGCGCTGGCGGCGCTACGAGGAGATGGCGACCCTCGACGCGACCGAGTTCCCGTCCGATCCCCGTCGCCAGAACGGATCATGACCGACCTGACGACTACATACATGGGCCTGCCGCTGCGCAACCCGCTCGTGGCCTCGCCGTCGCCGTTCTCGTACACCCTCGACGGCATCCGGCGTCTGGCGAACGGCGGCGTCGGCGCGATCGTCCTGTTCTCGCTGTTCGAGGAGCAACTACGGGAGGAGGCGGCCCGAGCCATCCGGCTCATCGAAGAGCCAGCCGAGAGCTTCTCCGAGGCGCTCAGCTACTTCCCCTCGGTGGCCGAGGAGGACGGCGGCCCCCGCGGCTATCTCGAGCTGATCGAGCGGGCCGTGGCCACGGTCGACGTGCCGGTGATCGCCAGCCTCAACGGCGTCACCCCCGAGGGCTGGACCGACTATGCCCGCGCCATGCAGGACGCAGGCGCGGCCGCCATCGAACTCAACATCTATCACCTCGCGGGCGATCCGGACGTCTCGGGGCGCGAGGTCGAGCAACGCCACGTCGACGTGCTCGAGCGCGTCAAGTCGGCCGTCACCGTGCCGGTCGCGGTCAAGCTCAGCCCCTATTTCAGCTCGCCGGGTGAGATGGCACTGCGCCTGGACGCATGCGGTGCCGACGCGCTCGTGCTGTTCAACCGCTTCCTGCAGCCCGACATCGATCCCGAGGAGCTCATCGTCCTGCCCAGGGTGAATCTCTCGAGCCCCGCCGACGCCCGTCTGGCGCAGACGTGGATCGCGCTGCTGCGAGGAAGAGCCCGGGCCTCCCTGGCCGCCACATCCGGCGTCGAGGTGGCGGCCGACCTCGCCCGGTACGTGCTGGCGGGGGCGGACGTGGTGATGACCACCTCCGCCCTGCTGCGCCACGGTCCGGGGTATGCCTCCGAGCTCCTCGACGGACTGTCTGCCTGGATGGCGCGCAAGGGCTTTGAATCGATCGACGAGGTGCGCGGCCTCCTGGCCGTGCCCGCCGACACCGACCCGGCCGCATACGAACGCGCGGGCTATGTGACCGCGATGCGAGCGGCGAATGCAGGTGCCTACAACCCCTGGTGAGTCCACAATGACCGAACCCAATCACCCCAATTCCAACCATGTCGTCATCGTCGGCGGCGGCGTCGCCGGCCTGGAGGCGCTGCTCGCGCTGCGCGCGCTCGCCGGCGACCGCGTCGACGTGACGCTCGTCTCGCCGAGCGAGTGGTTCATCGATCGGCCCATGACGGTGGCCGAGCCATTCGGCTTGGGATCGCCGGGGCGCCTATCGCTGCCGGAAGCCACCGCGGAATGCGGCGCGGAGTTCGTCCCCGGAACCGTGACGGCGGTTGACGGCCCCGCTCGGCGGATCAGTTGCGCCGATGGCCGGGACGTCGCCTTCGACACCCTGATCCTGGCGCCGGGGGCGCAGGCGCACGCCGCGGTCCCCGATGCAATCACCTTCGGCTTCGAAGGCTCGGGCCAGGCCATTCGGAACATGCTCGCCGCTCTGCGAAGTGGAGATGCGCGCAGCGTGGCATTCGTCGCTCCGAGCGCGACCGGATGGCTGCTTCCGTTGTACGAGCTTGCCCTCATGACGGCGCGCGAGCTTGCCCGGAGCCACGTGGACGGGGTCGAGCTGCGCCTCCTCACCCCGGAAGACGGTCCGCTCGCGCTGTTCGGCGACCGGCTGAGCGAGGGCGTCGGCCGCTTGTTGGAGGCAGCGGGTATCGACTCGCTTCACGCCTCCTTCGCCAAGCTCGACGAGGGCGGGCTGATGTACGGCGCGATCGGCCAAGAGAGCACCGATTACGTCGTCACGCTCCCGGTCCTGAGTGGCCCGGGGCTGGCTGGCGTTCCGGCCACCGAGGCGCATGGATTCATCCCGGTCAACGAGTACGGACAGGTGACGGGACTGGAAGACGTGTACGCGGCCGGCGACGCCATCGACTTCCCGGTCAAGCAGGGAGGGCTTGCCGCGCAGGAGGCGGACAGCGTGGCCGAGCATGTCGCGGCGAGGTATGGCGCGGACGTGGAACCGGCGCCGTTGAGACCCACGCTACGAGGCATGCTGTTCTCGGGTGGCGAGCCGCTGTATATGCGCTCGAACGTGCCCGGCGCCGACCCCGACGTTCCCGGCGCCTGGTACCCCCTGTGGTGGCCGCCGACCAAGGTCGCCGGTCGTTACCTAGGCCCGTACCTGTTCGAGCGCGGCGACGAAGACAGACTGGGCGCGCCACCCGTGGGCTTCGTCGACGTCGACCTCCCCCTGGCTCAGATGACGCTGCCGGGCTGAGAGCCGATTCCTCCGCAAATGAAACTGGTCACAACGTGACGATTGATTCCGACATCAGCCCTGCCCTTCAGCACGAAGCGGTTCCCGCGATGGCGCCGGAGCGGTTTGCTGCGGTGCTGTCGCCGGGTGAGTACGAGGCGCTGCTCGACCTGACCGGACAGGCCGCTCGGGAGCTGCATGGTCGGGTCATCTGGAACGTGAACTCGACCGCCAAGGGCGGTGGGGTGGTAGAGATGTTGCGACCGCTGCTCGGTTACTGCCGCGGCGCTGGTGTCGACGCGCGCTGGGCGGTGATTTCAGGGCAGTCGCCATTCTTTGCCATCACCAAGCGGTTGCATAATCGCCTGCACGGATTCGCCGGAGACGGCGGCCCCCTGGGCGACGCGGAGCGCGAGGTCTACGAGCAGACGCTGGTCGGGGCCGCGGAGGAGCTCGCACGACTGGTGCATCCGCGGGACATCGTGATCCTGCACGATCCCCAGACGGCTGGGCTGGCGGCGGCGGTGCGGGAGACCGGGGCGACCGTCATCTGGCGCTGTCACGTCGGTATCGACGTCGCCAACGGTCATGCTCGCGAGGCGTGGGATTTCCTGCGTGGGTATGTGCTCGACGCCCACGCGTTCGTCTTCTCGCGGGCGGGATTCGCTTGGGAGGGATTGCCGCGTGAGCGGATCGCGGTGATCCGCCCCTCGATCGACGCGTTCGCGCCGAAGAACGCCGAGCAGATGCCCGACCAGTCGTTGGCGATCATGGCCACCGCGGGGGTCGTGGCGAGCGATCCCGAGGGCTATCCGACCTTCACTCGCTCCGACGGGACGCCGGGGCGGGTCGGGCGCCGCGCCGAGATGCTCGAGGAGGAGCCGCTGGTGGCCGACGTGCCGGTGGTGATGCAGGTCTCGCGGTGGGATCTGCTCAAGGATCCACTCGGCGTGCTGGGCGCTTTCGCCGGGCACGTCCGCGGCAGGTATGCGGCGCATTTGCTGCTTGTGGGCCCCTCGACGGTGGCGGTCGCCGACGACCCGGAGGGCGCGCAGGTCCTCGACGCGGTCCGAACCGCCTGGCACGAGTTGCCGGCGAAGGTTCGCCGGCGCGTGCACCTGTGCTCGCTGCCGATGGACGACATCGAGGAGAACGCGGCGATCGTCAACGCCCTCCAACGCCATGCGACCGTGGTCGTGCAGAAGAGCCTCGCGGAGGGATTCGGCCTGACCGTGGCGGAGGCGATGTGGAAGCAGCGACCGGTGGTAGCGAGCCGGATCGGTGGCATTCGCGATCAGATCGAGGATGGGCTATCGGGACGACTGCTGGCGGACCCACGGGACCTCGAGCAGGCGGGGGCGGCGATCAGCGAGCTGCTGGCGGATGGCGACCTCGCGCACGGATTCGGAATCGAGGCGCAGCTTCGCGTGCAGCAGCAGTTCCTCGGCCCCTCCCACCTCGGGCGCTACTTCGAGGTCATCAATCGGGTTACGTCGCAGCGCGGCCGCGTCGGGGACGCACGGCGCGACGTAACGGAGGCGGCGACTCCGCCGGCCAGCGCATAGAAACGGCGGCGGGATGCCAGGACCGGAGTCACCCACAGCTCCCCTTGGCGGGACCCCGATGAGCGCTAGCCCGTCCTGGCTTCGGACGCTGGTCAGTCGCTATGACCCGTCCGTGTTCGAGGCGCCGGGAGGCGGGGGGCGCGTCCGGCTGGTCGCGCCGGATGATGGCGCATGGGACGTCGTGCTCTCGGAAGGCGCAGCGACAATTGGATCGTCAGATGGCCGTCCGCAAGCGGTCCTCACCGCCGACACAGGAACGTGGGGCAGGATCGCCGCCGAACCGCGGGCGGCCATCGACGCTTACTTCGCCGGCCGACTTTCGGTGCGCCACAACCTGCACGTCGGCGTCGGGTTTCTCGCCGCGACCAGCGGAGCGAGCGGGCGCACACGGCTGCGGTTCCGGTCCGTGGCCACGCGCCGGGCGCGCCTGTCGATCGTCGAGGCCGGAGAGGGCCTGCCGGTCGTGGCCGTGCACGGACTCGGAGCGACAAAAGGTTCCTTTGTACCGACGATCGACGCGCTGTCGACTCGATTTCGCACAATCGCGCTCGATCTGCCGGGCTTCGGCGACTCCAGCAAGCCGATCGGGGCCGCCTATGACGCGCGATTCTTCGCCACGGCCTGCATCGACCTGCTCGACGCGCTCGAGCTGGATCGCGTCCACCTGATTGGCAACAGCCTCGGCGGACGGGTGGCGCTCGAGATCGCGCTGCGCCATCCCGACCGCGTCGGCCGACTCGCCCTGCTCGCGCCAGCCCTGGCCTGGCGGCGCCCACGTCGGTGGGCGCCGCTGCTGCGGCTAACGCGACCAGAGCTTGGCCTGGTCCAGCTCGCGCCACGCACGATTGTTGATGGGCTCGTTCGCCAGCTCGTCCCCGGCGCGAACCAGGGGTGGAGAGCCGCCGGCGTTGATGAGTTCCTGCGCGCGTATCTCACCCCGGCCGGACGGGCGGCGTTCTACGCGGCAGCGCGACACATCTACCTCGACGAGCCGCACGGGAAGGACGGGTTCTGGCCCCGGCTGGCGACGCTCCAGGCCGAGGCTCTGTTCGTCTGGGGCCGACGAGACCAGCTGGTGCCGATCGGCTTCGCCCGGCACGTCGCAGATGCCGTACCCCACGCCAGCCAGCTCGAGCTCGACTGCGGACACGTGCCGCAGATCGAATACCCAACCGTGACGAACGACGCGATCGCCACGTTCTTCTCACGGACGCCGGCCCGGGCCCTGAGGGCAATCCCTGGGCGATCCCAACAAGCCGGCACTGGCGGGGGAGAAGGTGCTAGGCCGCCCTGGCCTGACACAGCCGCGAGTGCGTGACGAAGTGCGCGTCCGCCAGCCCGAAGGAGAATCCCTCGGGAGCACCTGCCGCTAGGTCGAGCACGAACTGCGGCTTGCCCCACCGCTGGAACTGGTCGGCATCCATGTAGAACGGCACCCCGGCCACTTCTCCCAGCCGCAGGTCACCCGACGCGGGCGCCATGTCATCGGCGAGCAGGCAGAGCGGGAGCGAACCGTCGCAGCATCCTCCCGACTGGAATAGCGCGAGCGGGCCGTGCGTCAGAACCAGCCGCCGAAGCGCCTCGGTCGCCTCGGCTGTTGCACTGATGAAGGTCGTCTCGTCGTCGCTGGGCATCGCAATCGCTTCTTTCGCTTCGGGGTGAAACCAGATGACGCGAACCTAGATCAAAGACGCCGCGGCGAGAACCGGAATCGTCCGAGGCCGCGATGCGAATGCTCCGAGGGCGTCATGCGCATCACCCGCTGTGGGATCCGCGCTTTCCCGCACGGAATCACCGGCGACCCCCCGATGTGAGGAGGCCCGGATCGGCGGAGTATCTATCGGTGACGCTTTCCATCTCCGAAGGAGAGGCCCGCTATGGCCACAATCGAATCCACCACATACGCCCCGCCCGGTGAGGCGGGCAGCCCGGTTGAACTGGACACACGCTATGAGAACTTCATCGGCGGAGAATGGGTCCGCCCCACAACCGGCGAGTACCGGGAGAACCCCACGCCGTCGACCGGCGAGACGTTCTGCGAGGTGGCCCATTCCGGCGCACAGGACATCGAGCTGGCGCTCGACGCGGCGCACGCGGCCAAGGGCGCGTGGGGCCGTCGTTCACCGGCTGAGCGCGCCGCGGTGCTAAACGCGGTCGCGGACGCAATCGAGGAGAACCTCGAGATGCTCGCCGTGGCCGAGAGCTACGAGAACGGCAAGCCGGTGCGCGAGACGCTGGCCGCCGACATTCCCCTGTCGGCCGACCACTTCCGCTACTTCGCGGGCGCGGCCCGCTCCGAGGAAGGGCGGATCTCCGAGATCGACGAGCAGACCTACGCCTATCACTTCCACGAGCCGCTGGGGGTGGTCGGCCAGATCATCCCGTTCAACTTCCCACTGCTGATGGCGGCGTGGAAGATGGCGCCCGCACTGGCGGCGGGGAACTGCACGGTGATCAAGCCGGCCAGCCCCACCCCCTGGTCGATCCTGAAGCTGATGGAGGTGATCGGCGACATCGTCCCGCCGGGGGTCGTGAACGTGGTGAACGGTCCCGGCGCCGAGATCGGCAAGGCGCTGGCGTCCAACAAGCGGATCGCGAAGATCGGGTTCACCGGCGAGACCGTCACGGGCCGCCTGATCATGTCCTACGCGGCCCAGAACCTGATCCCGTCCACCACCGAGCTCGGCGGCAAGTCCCCGAACGTCTTCTTCGAGGACGTGATGGCCGCCGATGACGCGTTCCTTGACAAGGCGATCGAGGGCCTCGTCCTGTACGCCTTCAACAAGGGCGAGGTCTGCACGTGCCCGTCGCGGGCGCTGATTCAGGAATCGATCTACGACGAATTCATGGCGCGCGTGGTGGAGCGCATTGGCCAGATCAAGCAGGGCGATCCGCTCGATCCCGAGACGATGATCGGCCCGCAGGTGTCGATCAGCCAGCTCGAGAAGATCGAGAGCTACGTCGCGATCGGCCTGAACGAGGGTGCCGAAATCCTGATCGGCGGTCACCGGCCGCCGCTGAACGGACGCCTGGCTGGCGGCTACTACTTCCAGCCGACGGCGCTCAAGGGTCACAACAAGATGCGCGTGTTCCAAGAGGAGATCTTCGGCCCGGTCGTCGCGGTGACGACCTTCAAGGACGAGGCCGAGGCGCTCGAGATCGCCAACGACACCATGTACGGCCTGGGAGCCGGAGTGTGGACCCGTGACGGGAGCCGGGCCTTCCGCATGGGCCGCGCGATCCAGGCCGGTCGTGTGTGGACCAATTGTTACCACCAGTATCCGGCCCACGCGGCGTTCGGCGGCTACAAGGCCTCCGGCGTTGGGCGCGAGAACCATCGGATGATGCTCGACCACTACACGCAGACCAAGTGCCTACTGGTCAGCTATGACCCGAACCCCCTCGGGTTCTTCTGAGATGTCGCGCAACGTTCCCGAGAGGGACGTTGTCGCGACGACCACCCCCGCGGCGCTCGAGGCGATCCAGGGCCTCGGCGCCGCGCGCGGGCGGCTTGGCGCCCAGAAGCTTTCGCATCTTGGCGCTGCGGTCACCGTCTGCGCAGCGGCGCTGACCGCCGTGCTCCTGCTCGGGGGCTGACGGGTCATGTCCGACACTCTCACAGCGCTCGACGCGACATTCCTCGAACTCGAGCAGCAGGACGAGGGCGCGCTGATGAGCATCGGCGGCGTGATGGTGTTCGACCCAGTGCCCGGGGGCGGGGCGCCCACGGTCGAGGAGCTGTGCGCAAACCTCGAGTCGCGGCTGAGTCAACTGCCGCGCTATTCGCAGCGGCTGTCCGCCACCCGCACCGGCGGATTAGCGTGGCCGCAGTGGATCGACGACGAGCGGTTCCACATCGCTGACCACGTCACCCACGTGGCCCTCCCGTCCCCCGGCGGCAAGGCGGAGCTGTCTGCCTGGGCCGCCGACTTCTACTCGCACCGGCTCGACCGGACGCGTCCCCTGTGGGAGGTGGCGCTGATCGAAGGGCTTTCCGACGGCCGCTGGGCGCTGGCCCACAAGACCCATCACTGTCTGGTCGACGGGGTTGGCTCCGTCGACGTCGCCTACCTACTGCTCGACGCTGAACCGAATCCGCCCGAACGCCCAACGGCGCCGGTGCCACCACCGGACAGTGGTCCGGCCCTGCGGCCCTTCCTGCCCGGGGCACCGCAGCCGATCGTCCACGCGGCACACGCCGGCGCCGAGGTCGCTCGGGCCGGACTCCACGCGGCGCTCCACCCGCGCGAGGCGCTGGAGCGCTCGCGGTCGGTGGCTGAGCTGATCGTCCGCGACGAACTCATCGGCGCGCCCCACACGTCGCTCAGCGTCCCGATCGGCTCGACCCGGCGGTTCGCAGCCTTCAACCGTCCGCTGGCGGATCTCAAGTCCGTCCGTCGCGGTTTCGGAGGCTCGATCAACGACGCTGCGCTCGCCGTCTGCACCACCGGACTGCGGCGTCTGCTCCTCGAGCGTGGCGAGGAGCTCCCGTCACGGGGTCTGCGCGCGATGGTCCCGATGAACCTCCGTCAGAGCTCGGAGCGGTTGATGCTCGGGAATCGCGTCAGCTCGCTGTTCGTCGACCTGCCGGTCGCCACCTCCGATCCGTACGAGCGCCACCGGCGAATCGTGGCCGCCACCGAGCGCCTGAAGTCCTCGGGCGCCGCCACCGGTGCCGCGGCGGTGCTCGACCTGGCAGCGCTGGCTCCGCCGATCGTGCACGCCGGACTCGCGCGCTCGCTGTACGGGACCCGCCTGTTCAACGTGACGATCACCAACGTGCCCGGGCCGCAGATCCCGCTCTACGCGTTCGGAGCGCGGCTGCGCGAGGTCCAGCCGATCGTGCCGCTGGCCGCGTCGCACTCGGTCGGGATCGCGATCTTCTCCTACGACGGGCTAGTCACCTTCGGTGTGATTGCCGACAGCGAATCGACACCCGATATCGACGTGCTGGCGCACGGCATCGAGGAGGGAATCGACGAGCTCCTAGCCCCCGTCCGAACCCGAGAGGGCCGGGGCAGAGTCGAGCGGGTGACGAGCTAACGGAGCGCGTTACGGCGCCGGCCGCGTCGACCGCGTGGCAGGCGGCTGTTGGCGGCGGATGTTGCCGGCGACCGCGGAGGCGTTCGGGCGATCCTCGCCGAACCTCCGCGCGGTCGCGATCACCGCGCGGACGAGCGGCGCCACGCTGTCACGACGAGCCCCACTCGAGAACCTGCGCGCTGAAGCCGGTGCGACCAAGGCAATCTCCTCTCACGACTGCGACTTCCCGGTCGGCATGGTCACGGTGACCGCCGTTACGGGCCGACGGTCCGTGCCGCGGAGCATAGGCGCAACGTTTCCCAGCGTCCAGACCGGCTTTCTACGTAACTTGCATCCGTAGATGTGAGCAGTGCCGGCGCCAATCGAGGACCAAGGAGGGTGGTCCCAACCCTTGGGTGGCTGCTTCAGCCGGGCTTGCGCCGAGCCCTGACCTGACGCTCGCGACGCTCATTGCGCTCGCGCAGGTCGCGAAAAACCTGTTCCTGGCCCGTGCCGGCCCGGGTCGGACGCTCATCCCGCGTTTGTGGCTCTCGATCGAGCTCTCGCCGGTGGGCTGCGGTGGCGTCGGTACCCGGGCTATGCACGTGTGACTTCATGTTCCGCACTCCTTCACGCCGCTGCCCGGCGATCGTTGGCAAGCGGGTCGAGCGTCTCCAGGTAGGGCACTAGGTAACGACCGAGCACCTTCGCGGCCTTTGCGGCGCGCTCGTCGTCGCCGCGCACGAGCGCGGCGGCCGTCGGTCGCCCGGTCCAGTCGAATTCGGTCCGCAGAAACACGGGCTGCTCTCCTCCCAGCAGCCGGGCCTCCAGGACGCCCGGCGCCCGAATCGCCTTGACCGAGACGCCCAGCCCGGCGGCGATGGTCTGCGCCACGACGTCGCCTTGCTGCGCAGCCAGGCCGCCCTGCTTGATCGGAAACGTAGTCGCGTCGCCGGCTGCATAGACGTCCGCGAGCGCTTCGACACGTCCGGACCCATCCACCGGCACGAACCCCGACCGGCCGGCCGGCAGGCCGCTGAACCGCCGTGCGCGCAACTCGGGCAGGGCCACGACACGGTCGGCCGCGATCAGCTCGCCGTCCCCGAGCGCGAGCAACCCGTCACGCCGAACTGCCGTGGCGACCGCGCCGCCGACGAACCGCACGCCGCGCTCCTCGAGCAGGTCGCGAACCAGGCCGGACGCTTCGCGGCCGAACAGCGCCAGCGGCGCCGATTCCGGAGTGACCAGCGTCGTCTCGACCGCCAGGCCCACTTCGGAGGCGTGCCTGGCCGAGAGCAGTGCCAGCTCGTAAAGAGGCAGGGGCCAGGTTGCCCCAGTCGGCAGCGCAAACACGATGCGTCGGGCGGCTCCGCTCTCGACCTCGCGGATCAGCCGCCGGATCAACCCGATGTCGCGCTGATCGCGCAGCGTGCTCGCACCCGCCACACCGACCACCGCGCGGGCCCCGGTCGCGATGACCAGCGCGTCGTAGTGCATCCGGGCCCCCGCTGCTGTGCGCACGGAGTGCTTCCGCGAGGCAACCGCCTCCAGTCGCGACTGGTGATACACCGCGCCCACGTCACCGGCAATCGCCCGCAGGTCATAGCACCGTGACGGCGCAAGGTCGAACAGCTCGCTCGTGGCCGCCGGGCGATAGCGAAACACCGGCTCTGGAGCGAGCATCGTGAGCATGACTCGATCCTCGGCAAGGGCACGCAGGGCGAGAGCCGTCTCGACGGCAGCGAATCCGCCCCCGACGATCAGGACCTCCGCACGACTGTGCGATGAGTTGTGCATTGCCACGCTCTCATACCTCCCCCCACGCGAGCACTCCGGCGATGTCGGCCGTGGACAGGATGCCGATCGGCCGCTCTGTGACGGGCTCCACGACAACCAGATGGCTGACACCGTGCTCGCACATCAACTCGCCCGCCTTGCGCAACGGGAGCGAAGGCTCCACCGTCACCAGCGGCTGCTGCGCGATCGCGCGCGCGCTCGATCCCTCACCGTCGCGGACGCCGGCGCGGACCAGATCGAGATCGGAGATCACGCTCCAGACGCCACACGGCGGGTCCTCGTGTGAGATCCCGACCACGGCGACGCAGTGAACGTGATGCGTGGCCATTATCCGGGCCACCTCGGGCAGGCTCGCGTCAGGCTCGCAAGTGAGTAGCCCCGGATGCATCGCGTCCGCAACCCTGGCGTGCTCGAGCGAGGGCATCAGGTAGCTGCCGGCGTGGGTCTGACTGGTCGTTAGCGACATGATTGCCTCCTCGATCTTTCGGTATCCCAACCCACGCTAGATCCAGCGTGGGCTGCGGTCATCGGTAGTTGGCCGGTAGACGGCTCGGTATCGAGCCGCAGCCGTCGCCTGCCTGTGACCCGCACCCGGCTGCCCCGCCTTGCCCGTCGGCCGCACCCCCGCGCAATCAGTGCTGGACCGTATTGACGTCGCGGGTTGTCCACGCCGATCTGCTCACGTCCGCGGATGGTGAGCCCGCCTGGCTCCTCGACCATTCGAGCAGACGACCCCAAAGGAGAAAACTTCCATGGCCACTACGCTTTCCGAGCCCACCACGACGCCCGCCGAGCTCACGAGCTATCGCGCCGCGGTGGTGCACGAGTTCCACGCCCCACTCACCCTCGACGAACTGCCGGCAACGCCACTTGAAGCCGGGCAGATCAGAGTCAAGGTGGAGGCGTCGGGCCTGTGCCACACCGACATCCACGCCGCGAATGGCGACTGGCCGATCAAGCCTTCACCACCCTTCGTTCCCGGCCACGAGGGCGTCGGCATCGTCACCGAGCTCGGTCCCGGCGTGACCGAGGTCGCGCTCGGCGACCGCGTGGCGATGCCGTGGCTCGGCTACGCCTGCGGAACATGCGACTACTGCGTGTCTGGGTGGGAGACGCTGTGCGAGTCTCAGGAAAACATGGGGTACTCGATCGACGGGACCTTCGGCGAGTACGCCACCGCATACGCGCGCTACGTCGTCGAGGTGCCCGAGGGAATCGACCCATTCGACGCGGCGCCCTTGACCTGCGCCGGTGTGACCACCTACAAGGCGGTCAAGGTCGCCGGCACGCGTTCGTCGGACCTGGTCGCCGTGTTTGGCGTCGGCGGGCTTGGGCACCTCGCGATCCAGTACGCCACGATCGCCGGCGGACGGGTGATCGCCGTCGACCTGGTCGACGAGAAGCTCGAGTTGGCACGTGAACTTGGCGCCGAGTTCACGGTCAACGCAGCAAAGGAGGACCCGGTCGAGGCGATCAAGGCGCTCGGCGGAGCCGACCAGGCGATCGCTCTGGCTGTCTCGCCGCGGGCGTTCGAGCAGGCCTACGGCACGCTTCGTCGTGGCGGCAAGCTCGTGTTCGTGGCGCTCCCCGCTGACAACGACGTTACGCTCCCCATCTTCGAGACCGTGTTGAACGGGATAACCATCGTCGGGTCGATCGTCGGCACTCGTACGGACCTGCGCGAGGTGTTCGAGCTCCACCGCGCCGGTAAGACCAAGGTCATACACGAGGTGCGTCCGCTCAGCCGGGTCAACGAGTCGATCGCCGATGTCGAGGCCGGTCGCGTGGCGGCCAGGATCGTCTTGGTGCCCTGAGCGCCGCAGCCAGATCCGGCCCGGATCAGTGAGAGTGGGCGACGGCCGCCCGGCCATCGCCCACTCTCGGTTCGCGGCTCACCACGTCTTGACCCGTTCGATCGGGCCTCGGCGTTCGATCCGCACTCGGGTGTCAAGCACTACGCAACCGCTCGTCGTACAGCGGGTCGGATTGAGATCGGCTTCGACCACCTCTGGAACGCGTCGAAGCAGGAGCGCTAAACGGAGGATCAGCTCGCGCAAGGATTGGCGATCGAGCGGTTCGCTGCCGCGAAATCCATCCAGCTCGGCGGCCACGCTCCGCGAGGCATCGATCAATTCGTCGGCGTCGGCGTCCGTGAGCGGCAGCAGCCGGAACGCGGTGCTGCGGCCGAGACCTGCCTGGCGTCCGCCGAGGCCTACCGCCAGCACCGGCCCAAGATCGGGATCGGCTACGGCGCCTACGAGCACGCTAACTCCTTGGTCGTAGAGCGGTTGAACGATCGCGCCGATCCATGGGTACCCGGCGACTCGCATACGCCCTTGCAGCTCCCGCCAGCCGGCTTTGATCGCCGCCTCACCGAGCAGTCCACGTAGGACCGCGTCGATGTCGCCCGCGGGACCGGGCGCCTCGAAGTCCGCCTTCAGGGCGATCGGTTTGCCGATTTCCGCCGCTACCGCGATCGCGTGCGCGAGATCCCGACAGCGATGCGACGCGACGATAGGAATCCCGTGCGTGGCCAACAGGGTCTCGGCTTCGCCAAGCGAGATCCACCCGCCCGCGGGGTTCTGGGCGAGGAATGCTTCGACCAACGCCCGCGCCGCCGGTCCGTCAAGATCGGGATAGTCTCGGACCTCGCCCAGCGGGCGCGACAGCCATTCGCGACGCTCGACCGCGCTGGCGAGCACGTTCGCGCAGGATTCCGGGAACAAGAAGTTGGGGACTCCGGCGGCGGTGCGCGGTCGCGGGCGTCCGTCGGAGCGCACCACGCACGCGACAGCTGGCTTGGGCTGCCCGGCACAGGCGGTCGAGATCGTTTGCAGCACTCCGTCTGGGTCTCCCTCGTAAACTTCCACGTAGAACACCATCAGCGCGTCGATCGAGGGCTCGCCAAGCAGCCTGGTGATTCCGGTTCCGTAATCATCCGGTCCCGCGCCGGCTGTCAGGGTGAGCGGGTTTGGCGCGTCGCCTGCTTCCCTCACCTCGAGCCCCCGCGCAGCGGCTGCGTCGGCGGCGATCGTCGCCACGCCAACGGAGTTGCTGACGATTCCGATTCGACGACCGGCGGGCAGCGGCTGGCGCTCGAAGAACTCGGCCGCGTTGAACAGTTCATCGCCGCTGCGGAACCGGAGCAGCCCCGCCTGATGCAGTAGGGCATCGACGACCTCGTCGCCGCGCAGCGCCGCGGCGGTGTGAGAGCGCGCCTCGGCGATGACCGGCGCGGCACTCTGTCTGCCCTTGATGGCAAGTATGGGCTTGGTCCGTGAGACCCGCCGGGCGATTCGCGTGAAATGCTCGGGATTGCCGAACGTGTCGACATATAGGATCACGGCCGCCGTCCGCCGATCCTGTTCGCACCACTCGAGCAAGTCGTTGGTCGACACATCGGCCCGGTTACCGAGCGAGGCGAACAGCGAGACGCCCAGGCCGAGAGCCGCGGCATGAGAAAGAAGTCCGATCCCCACCGCGCCTGAGGGTGAGCAGATCGCTAGCCCCCCCGGGCTCACGGAGGCGCCCGTGAACGTCGCGTTCAGGCGAACCTCGGGCGCGTTGTTGATCAGCCCCAGCGAGTTGGGGCCAATCAGCCGCAGCCCAGCATCCCGGACGATGTCCAGCAGTCTGGGTTCAAGCCAGGACGATGCCTCGATGTCCTGCGCTGGGCCGGCCGGGACAACTAGCACCGCTTTCGCCCCCCTGGCGGCAGCCGCGGCCGCGAAATCCAGAACGGCATCCCCCTCGACCGCGAGGATGACCAGATCCGGAGCGACCTCAAGCTCACCGAGGCGCTGCAAAGACCGCTCGGCGGACACGGCGGCGCCCCCGGCGTCGACCCAGTCGACCATCCCCCCGAAGCCGCCGTTGCGGATGTTCTCAAGCACCGCGCGCCCGACATTTCCCGGCGTGCCCACGGTCCCGATGACCGCGACCGATGAAGGGGCGAGGAACGGCCGCAGCGAAGCAAGCGCAGCGAAATGGTCGCGCTCATCGATCCGCTGCACTACCGCCACGACCGGGGTGATGTCAACCGACACGTTGAGCTCCTCGAGGACGGCCCGATTGACCGCGAAGCCGGCGTTCCGAAACACGCTGAGCATCACACCGTTCGACGACAGCACCGCCGCATCGAAGCGGCGCACCCCGCGTTCCGCCCCGATGGCAGCCAACTGCTCGAGCATCCGTGTTCCGATGCCGCGCCGCTGCTCGTCATCCGCCACCGCTAACGCGATCTCGGCCACACCCGGCTCGCGCAGTCCCTCGTAGCTGCACGCCGCGATCACGCGCCCGGCACGACGTGCGATCAGGGAAACGCGATCGATGCCGCTCGACTCCACGGCGGCTCGCGCGACGATGTCAGGGCGTCCCCTCCCGTGGAAGCGGAAGTACCTGCTCTGCGGAGAGAGCTGCTCATAGAACGCCCTGATGTCCTCGTAATCCGCTGGGCTTGGCGCCTGCAGCCGCAGCGTCGAGCCATCGCGAAGCAGAACGTCGCGAACCACCCGGACGGGTTCGTCGGGCGAATCACGCACACTCGCCCCATGGCCGCCAGCCGCCACCGACTGGCGCGCGGCCGCACCATCTGACGATTCTTCTCGAGCTTTGGACAGCTCTGCTTCCCCTCATCGTTGCTGACGGTCGGCTCCGCGTGGGAGCCAGGGGTCTATGCTGTTTCGGCGATGGCGCCGTGTAAGTCAAGCCATTCGATTGCTTGATCGCGGAGTTTGAATTTCTGGACCTTGCCGGTGATGGTCATCGGAAACTCTTCTACGGGGATCACGTAGCGCGGAATCTTGTAGTGCGCGATCCTGTCGCGACAGAATTCGCGCACCGCCGGGGCGTCGATTTGGTTGGGTGTGCGCGCGATTACAAAGGCGGCTATTTCCTCGCCGTAGCGGGCGTCGGGGACTCCGACGATCTGTACGTCCTTGATCTGCGGGTGGCTGTAGAGGAACTCCTCGATTTCCCGCGGATAGATGTTCTCCCCACCACGAATGATCATGTCCTTGGAGCGGCCGACGATGTTGACGTATCCATCCTGGTCAATGGTCGCGAGGTCGCCGGTGTGCATCCATCCGGCCTGGTCGATCGCTTCGGCGGTGTGCTCGGCGTCGTTCCAGTAGCCAAGCATGACGCTGTAACCTCGGGTGCACAGCTCACCGGGTGTGTTGCGCTCGACGCAGTCGCCGGTGGTAGGGTCGATGATCTTGATCTCGACGTGGGGGTGCACGCGTCCGACCGTGGAGGTGCGGTGATCGACGTCGTCATCGGCAGTCGTTTGTGTTGATACCGGAGAGGTCTCGGTCATGCCGTAGCAGATCGTCACCTCGCTCATGTGCATCTGCTCGATCACTTTGCGCATCACCTCGATCGGGCAGGGGGAGCCGGCCATGATTCCGGTTCGCAGTAAGGTGAGATCGAAGTCGCCGAATTCGGGCAGGTCGAGTTCGGCGATGAACATCGTCGGTACGCCGTAGAGAGACGTGCACCGCTCCTCCTGGACGGCGGTAAGCGTCGCGTCCGGCTCGAAGGACGGGGCTGGGATGACCATGCACGCCCCGTGGGTGGTGCACGCAAGGTTGCCGAGCACCATTCCGAAACAGTGGTAGAACGGCACGGGGATGCAGACCCGGTCCTCCGGGGTGTACCGGCAGGTCTCGCCGATGAAGAAGCCGTTGTTGAGAATGTTGTGGTGAGTGAGCGTGGCGCCCTTCGGAAAGCCAGTGGTGCCGCTCGTGTACTGGATGTTGATCGGATCGTCGAACTGCAAGCTCGCGGGCAGCGAGACCTCCTCCGCGCCCGACGCGAGTTGCTCCCAGTCGGGCGAGTCGAGGAACACCACCTGTTCCAGGTCTGGGCAGCGGGGGGCGACCTCCTCGACCATGCCCGCGTAGTCTGAGCTCTTGAACGCTCGGGCCGAGACCAGCATCCGACAGCCAGACTGGCCGAGAACATACTCCAGCTCGGACGTTCGATATGCCGGGTTGATGTTGACGAGGATGACTCCTGCCTTGGCCGAGCCATACTGAACTAGCAGCCATTCCGCACAGTTGGGGGACCAGATCCCCAACCGATCCCCCGGGTGCAATCCGCTGGCGATGAGCCCGCGGGCGAGACGCCCGACGCGGTCAGCGAACTCCGAGTAGGTCCAGCGCGTCTTCTGGTGACAGACGATCACCGCGTCGCGGTCAGGATAAGTCGCGGCAATCCGATCGAAGTTCGCGCCAAGTGTCTCACCGATCAGCGGCGTCAGCGAGCTTCCATGCACGTACGAGATTTGGTTCGTCATGCCTTCACATCCTCTTCTCTTTCCGCCACCTCACCCGATGTATAGTCCAGGGATCCTGATAGCCGACGACTCCAATACCTCCCAGCGTATTTTTACCGCGATCAGGTCCTCGATCTCGCGGTCCGCTGACGCGTCGACGTCTAAGAACCGCAGTCCCGTGCCTCTGTTGCTGCTGTGCGCGACCGCGGCGAGGCCGGCGAACCGGAACTCTCTAGGGCCGGAGAGCTCGAAGCTCACGATCTCTCCGACGTCAAGTTCGCCTCCCGCGACGAGCACGCCACCTTTAGATAGGTTCAGCACGCGATCGGCGGTCTCAGAGCGGCCGCGAGACCGGAGTCTTGCCCACAGATCTTGCGTGTCCGCGATACGCATATGACGACGTATGGGCGGCATTCGGACGCCTCCAGGATTGAGGAAACACTTTGGGAAAACGCTAACGCGGAAAATGGAATCGGCGGCATCGCTACTCGACGCGCCTGGTCTCATACTTCTAGATCTCAATGGTCTTCGCGTCATGCGTAGCCACTACGGATACGGCCTCCGTCGACTACGGATCAGGCTTGAGAGGCCGTAGAACTGCGAATCATCGTTGAGCAAGCCTCGCCGGAGAGCTTGCAACGATCGAGCAGGACGGGCGCGTCAACATCGTCGGTCGCTCGAAGGATTCGATCCTCCGCGGCGTGGAGAATAGTCGCGCTCACCGTGTCGGTAGTTGTTCGCTTGGTTATGCGGCGATACCCGGATGCCCTGGTGCCGCGCGCCGCGGATGATGTGGTGGGCGCGCCGGAGCCGCGCGGGAGGATTTTGCCTGCGTGGGCATGCCGAGCATGTTCGAGTCTGCAGGCTGTGAATGGTCGTGTGAAGAGAGGAGCGATCCGATGTCAACCAACCTGGCAAGGCTTCTGAGCGAGACGGCGTCCAGGCACGGTGATCGACCCGCGTTGAAGCTCGAGGACAGCACCCTGACCTACGACATGCTCAACGAGGGCGCGAGTCGGGTGGCCGGGCTCCTGAAGGAGCGGGGCCTGCGGCCGGGTGACCGTGTCGGGGTCATGCTCCCGAACGTGCCGTACTTCGGGGTTGTCTACTACGGCGTGCTCCGCGCCGGCGGCGTGGTCGTCCCGATGAACGTGCTGCTGAAGGGGCGAGAGGTCAGCTTCTACCTCTCGGATTCGGGCGCGCGGCTGATGTTCGCGTGGCACGGCTTCGCGGACTCGGCGCAGGAAGGCGCCGGAGTAGCCGGCACCGAGGTGATCGTCGTTAGGCCGGGCGAGTTTGAGGCCTTGCTCGCGGGCGCCTCGCGCGAACCCGAGAACGTCGAGCGTGAGGATTCGGACACCGCCGTGATCCTCTACACCTCCGGCACCACGGGCACGCCCAAGGGCGCCGAGCTGACCCACTTCAACATGCTCGAGAACTGCCGGACCGGCGGCACCGAACTGTTCCACGTCTCCGAGCACGATGTGATCTTTGGCGCGCTGCCGTTGTTTCACTCCTTCGGGCAGACCTGCTGCCTGAATACCGGGATCCGGGCCGGAGCGTGCCTGACCATGATCCCCCGCTTCGAGCCCGGCAAGGCGCTACAGATCATCCAACGCGACAAGGTCACGCTGTTTGACGGCGTCCCGACGATGTACCACGCGTTGCTCAACTACCCCGACCGGGCCGACTACGACGTCTCGAGCCTGCGCACGTGTGTGTCCGGGGGCTCCGCCATGCCAGTGGAGGTCATGCGCGGATTCGAGAACGCATTTGGCTGCGTCATCCTCGAGGGCTACGGACTGTCTGAGACCTCACCCGTGGCGTCGTTTAACCATCCCGAGCGCGAGCGCAAGCCCGGGTCCATCGGAACCCCCATCCGCGGCGTCGAGATGAAGGTCATCGACGACGCCGCCGGCAACGAGCTACCGCCCGGCGACGTCGGCGAGATCGCGATCCGCGGCCCCAACGTAATGAAGGGCTACTGGAACCGCCCCGACGCCACCGCCGAGGTCCTCAACGACGGCTGGCTGCTCACCGGAGACCTAGCCCGGACAGACCAGGACGGCTACTTCTTCATCGTCGACCGCAAGAAGGAAATGATCATCCGCGGCGGCTTTAACGTGTACCCACGCGAGATCGAGGAAGTGCTCTACGAGCACCCCGCCGTGCTCGAAGCCGCCGTGATCGGCGTCCCCAACGAAGCGCTCGGCGAAGAGATCGCCGCAGCGATCGTACTCAGACCCGGCCACAACGCCACCGCGGATGAGATCCGGCAGTTCGTCAAAGACCGACTAGCGGCCTACAAATACCCCCGCCACGTTCTGTTCATGAACGAGCTACCCAAGGGATCAACCGGCAAGGTCCTCAAACGCGAGATCCCCACGCCCAACCTCACCGCCGCGACGGCCCGGCAATAGCCGCCGCAGCCGCAAGAAGCCCTCCAGCGCCGCCGGCAAGATGCCGTGGCAAAGGCGAGGACCGGCGCCTCTGCCTGTTCCGCGGTCGATTGATGGCCGACCTGGGGAGCTCGTCTCTAACGGAGGCGGTTCCCCGATGGGTGCCCCCGCACGCATGAGACATGCGCGCGGTGACGGTTATTGCACCCGGCGCTTGCCCGCGGCACGACCGCGCCGTCCCGGACCCGGAGTAACGATCACGCCGTCGGCTGGGTACACGATCGACTCGTGCTGCTCATCCCAGCGCACGCGGTAATGCTCGTGTCCTTCGCCGCCGAGCACCTCGATGATCTCTCCTCGGCGCGGCGCCTGGCCGTGCACGCCACGAGGCTCAACCCAGTCACCCACGCGGGCGCCGGTGTCAATGGACTCATTCGGCATCAGTTCACCTCCTTTGACAGCATCAAACCACTCGGTCCCGAGCTCGGCATCGGTGACCGCGCGAAACCGGCTGCGGCGATCTACGGATGTGCGTCCTCGGGGCAGAAGCAATCGTTCCAGATCAGAACAGCGATCAGCCCCATGCCAGCGACGATCATCAGAAGGTCGGCGAAGGTCCCCGACGTCAAGCCGACCCGCTTGCTTGGTGGCCTGTGAGTGGATCACCACAGAGTCGGTCTTCACGTCCACGGCCGTCGGCCCACTGGTCGGCGAGGAATCCGGACGCGCCCCCGGAACGCGGCGAGTGTTCGGTGTCTGTGCCGAATGTGAGGTTTGGAGCTAGACGCCTACCATGAGCCGCACTGTCTCGCTGAGGAGGAGAACCAAATGGTGATGCACCTGGCTGCGCTGCCCGACGAGCGGGCCGCCTCACATCCGGGAGCGCCGTGTCTCGCTGACGGCGACCGAGAGCTCGACAACGCGGCCTTCGCCGCGGAGGTACGGCGCGTGTCCGGCGGATTAATCGGGATGGGCATCGGCCGTGGTGATGTGGTCGCGGTGGTACTTCCCAACAGCGTCGAGTTGGTCGTGATCATGTTCGCCGCCTGGCGCCTCGGCGCGGCGCTGAGTCCGGTGAATCCTGCTCTAACGAGACCCGAGGTGCAGTACCAGCTCGCCGACTCAGGCGCTCGACTGGTCGTGGCGGATGATTCATCGTTCTCGAAGGTCGAGGACGGCGCCGCACGGGTGTGCGTTATCGACGAGCTCCTGCATCGAGACGGCGCGAATGACCTGACGCTGCCGAGGACCGACCCCGACGAGCTGGCCTTGATGATCTACACGGGCGGGACGACTGGTCGCCCGAAGGGTGTGATGCTCGACCACGCCAACCTCGTGGCGACCGCGGCCATGATCGTCGACTGGTTTGAGATGACCGCGGCCGATCGTTGTCTGTTGGTGTTGCCGTTGTTCCATGTCAATGGAATCATGGTCAGTGTTGTCTCGCCGCTCGTAGCGGGCGGCTCCACGGTGATCGCCCCAAGGTTCGACCCGAAGACGTTCTGGGATCTAGTGGAGCGGGTCCGGCCCACGTATTTCTCCGCGGTGCCGACGATCTACGCGATGCTGACGGGTCTGCCGGCGGAGGTCCGACCGGATAGCACCTCGCTGCGGTGCGTAGTGTGCGGAGCCGCGCCGATGCCCGCCGCGGCGATTCATGCGTTCGAGGATCGCTACGGCGTTGCGATCCTCGAGGGATACGGCCAATCGGAGGGGACGGTTGTGACGACGGCAAATCCCTTGAGGGGCTTGCGCAAGCCCGGGACGGTGGGTTTGCCGCTGCCAGGGCAGGAGGTCCGGATTGTCGGCGAGGACGACGAGCCGTTGCCGTCCGGACAAGTGGGCGAAGTTACGGTGCAGGGCCCGAACGTGATGCGAGGGTATCTCGGCAAGCCCAAGGAAACGGCCGAGACGTTGCGTGGAGGTTGGCTGCACACCGGCGATCTCGGCCGGTTTGACGAGGACGGCTACCTGGTGCTCGTCGATCGACTCAAAGACATGATCATCCGGGGCGGCGAGAACATCTACCCCAAGGAGATCGAAGACGCCCTTCATACGCATCCGTCCGTGCTCGAGGCGGCCGTAGTCGGCCGGCCGGATCCGCTGTTCGGTGAAGAGCCGGTCGCGTTCGTGTTGCTGCGTCCCGGCCTTGCCGCCGAGCCCGATGAGCTCATCGAGCACTGCAAGAACGTGCTGGCAAAGTTCAAGGTCCCGCGCGCCATCTTCATCGAGGCCAAGCTACCCAGGACCCCGATTGGCAAGGTCGCCAAGCCGCTGCTGCGCGAGCGTATCCCATCCCCCACCGCGAAAGCGATGTGATGGGTCGCGGCAGCGTCGCTTCAGCAGACTGCACAAGGGCTCGTGGCGTGGGTTCGTTCACGCTGGCCGAGATGCGCCCCACCGGCCGGTGAGCCGGCGATCCGCGGGACGGCCGCCGGCTCCGTTCGTGCAGCCACTCCGGCTTGACGGCGGCTGATGACTGCTTCGCCCTAGCCGAAGATCGGGAAGCGTCGCTGCTTGGCGAGCCGATTCATGCCGGCCTGGATAGCTGATTCCACTTCGTGATAGACGGCGTTGACGTACTCCCGATCGTTGACCCGTTCTGGATCGTGGTCAACGTGAATCGGATCCAGCAGCTCGGTACGGATCTTCGCCGGGAGCGGAAGGTGCGTCGGAATGGTCTCGATCGTCAGTCCGAAGGGGAAGCCGAGAACGATCGGCAGCTGAGAACCGCGAAGCTTCTTCTTGAGCCCGGTGACACGATCGAGCCCGTTCGCAATCCAGCGGCCCTCGGATAGGACGAATGCGGTGTCGTGCCCGCCGATGGTGGCCACTGGGACGATCGGCACGCCTGAGCGAATCGCCGTGCGTACGAAGCCCTTGCGCCCGGCCAGCACCGCCTCATCGCGCCTGCGCCAGTTGCGCATAGCGTCGACGTCACCCCCCGGCCAGATGATCACGTCGCACCCGGCGCCGAGCGCGGCAGTGACGCCTTGGCGCGAAGCTGGGATCACCCCGACCTGGCGGAAGTAGTCGCCCAGCCCGGGCGCCGCCATGAGCACATCGTGAGCAGTCGGGTGAAGCACGCGCTCGGCGCCAAATCGCCGCCACCAGGCGGCCACAAACGTCCAGGCATCCATCGTCAGCGACCCTCCGGAATGATTCCCGATCAGCAGTGAGGTCTCCTCGGGGAGTCGCTCCCACCCGGATATGTCGAGCCGGAAGTAGTACTTGCTTAGGAGATCCCAGACAGGCTTCTGAGCCCGCATCAGCGTCTGGTTGGGACCGTCGAGGGCGTGTTCGGTCGCGGCGGCGACACGCTTGCCAATTAGGCCTTCGATTCCCCCCTTGGATCCCGGCCCGGACTTTGCCACCAGGGACGGCTCGGGGGCCGTCCGGCCATTGGCCTCTTCCGGAGTGGTCGCGCTTGGGAGCGGGCCCCAGACGTAAGGAGTTCCGCGCGGTGGCGCACCGTCGGGCTGCGCCCAGCCCCGGGGCGGTACTGAAGAGACGGTGGTTGACATGAGCGCACCTACTTCCTTGCGCGTTGAAGCCTCGGCGCCCCATCTGGGGACTGGCCTGCTCGACGGGTACCGCACTTCGCACCCAAGCCGAGATGCAACAAGTGAGCTACACCGGTTCTCGACACGCATTAATAGTCGCCGGATATCTGAAGAGACCCGAGCATCCCTCCTTTACGTTGCTCTGACATCGGTACGAGACACTGGCCCCGATGCGGGATCCCCGCAGCCAATCTCTGACTCAGTCCGCTCGAGTTCGAGGCGCGCTTTAGTCCCGTTCCGAGTCCGTCGGAACATCCACACCTAGTCGCATCGCGTTGACGATCGCGCCGCTGAGGATCACCAACGCGACGACATAGAACCAGCCGAGCATGATCAGGATGAACACAATCGTGGTGCCGAACCGTGCGATCGTGGAGATGCTCGTCAGGTAGAGCGGGAACGCGAAGTCGACCACGCCGATCGCGATCGTGGCGCCCAGCGCTCCCGGCCACGCGGCCCTCCAGCGCACCGGCCGATTGGGCACGCGCGAGTAGATCAGCGCCAGGCTGCCGAACAGCAGCGCGAGGCTGCCGAGCAGCGAGATCGCGTAGACCGCGTCTGTCACCCTCGCGAGGTCGAATGGCAGCGCCGAGGCGCCCGCCTTGAGGATGCTCTGCACCGTGGGCACGGCGACTGTGGCGATCATGAACAGCAGCACCACGATCACCATCCCGAGCGCGAATCGCTTCTGCTCAAGCCACGGGCGCGACCTGCAGCGGTAGATGCGAGCAAACGCGGTGTCGAGCGCTCCCCAGAACGACGAGCCGAGCCACACGCTCGCCAGCAATGCGAGCACGCCGGTGCTGGTGGTCGAGCTCTGAATCTGATCGAGCAGCGAATCGAGCGTGTGCGCGTCGGCCCCTGGAAAGATTCCGCGCAGGTCACGTAGGACACTCTCCTGCACCGAATGGCTGGACAGGATCTGACCGGCGACGAACAGCGCCAGCAGCGCGACGGGGACCACGCCCAGCAGCATGTTGTAGGCCACCATTGCCGAGGAACCGGTGACGTTGGCGTCCATCATCACGCGCCAGAACCGCCGGAGCCCGGTCACCGCCCGGCGACGAAGGCTCAGGCGGGGACCGGCGCGCGCCGGAGCGACGAGCTCACCAACGCCTTTGCCAGTGCCCGACATGGCTCCACCTGGTCCCCGGGTGAAACACGTACACCGACGCCAGTTTGAAGGCCGGCAGCGCGACTACAAATAAGACGAAGCCGCTGCCGACCGTTTGGGCGGCGGGTCGGGCGCCAGCCCCACCTGTCCGGGCTAGGAGCGACCCAAATGCGCATGGCTCGGCGCTACCTCGCTCGCGATCCGGTGTCGTCCGACGGGGCAGTGTCTTCGTGGTCCGCGGTTGGGTACGCGTCGACCATTTACTTGTCGCCGTGCAGCGCGCTCATCACCCTGCTGAAGGCGATCTTGATCGGGTTTCGTCGTTGCGGCTTCGGATCGTCTGGCTTTCTCGATGTCGCGGGCGGCCACGCTAAGTTGTCGTTCACGTGAGGTGGCGCGGGGATGATTCCCGGCGCCGGCGATCGGTCAGGCTGGTTTGTGGCGGTCATGCGGTGTCAGCTCTCCGTTGGTAGAAGCTGTGGTTAGGTCTGGGGGTGTGGGGAGCTCGCCGGCGGCTTTGCTCTCGCGGGCCAGGAACGCGCCGAGTTCGGCGATCGTGCTCATAAGCGGGGCGGGGAAGACGACGGTCGAGTTCTTGTCGACCGCAACCTCGACCAGGGTCTGGAGGTTGCGCAGCTGCAGGGCCAAAGGGTGGGCCATCATCACGTCCGAGGCGACCGCGAGCTCGCCGGCGGCGAGCGCTTCGCCTTGGGCGGCGATGATCTTGGCGCGCTTCTCGCGCTCGGCCTCGGCCTGGCGCGCCATCGCGCGCTTCATACTCTCGGGCAGCTGGATATCGCGAAGCTCGACAACCGTGACCTTGATCCCCCACTCCTCGGTCTGCACGTCCAGGATCTCGCGAATGTTCTGATTGATCGCGTCGGTCTCAGACAGCGTCTCATCCAACGTGTGACGGCCGACCACGGCGCGCAGCGTGGTCTGCGCGATCTGGCCGATCGCCGCCCCGACGTTCTCGATCGCGACCACCGACCGCACGGGATCCTCGACCCGGTAATAGGCCACCGCGGCGACGTCGATGCTCACGTTGTCCTTGGTGATGATCCCCTGGGACTGGATCGGCAGCGTGACGATCCGCAACGACACGCGATTAATACGCTGGACAAACGGCATGATCAAAATCAGCCCCGGTCCGCGCGCCTCGCCCGTGACCTTCCCGAGCCTGAACACCACTGCCCGCTCGTACTGTTTGATGACGTAGAAAGCGATCATCGTCCTACCTTTCCTGCTGCGCTGGTGATGGCTGGCGTGGGCACCACGGGGCGACGCGGCCTGGTGGTAGACGCGGCTCGTGCCGGCTCTCGCGTCGCTGCGATGGCCAGCCGTGTTGGTCGGGCGTTTGGGTGCGGCGAGGCATGGACTGGGCTCCTGGTCGCGGTGACCATCGGTCTCGCGTACGTCGGCCAATTGCTGGAGCCGGAAAAGCGGGGCCGCCGAAGGGTTGGAGCGGACCTAATGCCCATGGTACTCCGCGCAACCGAACGGCGTAGTGGCCTCGACAGCCGGGTAGCCGAGACTGCGGGATCGGAACTACCCGATTGCGGTGCGCTTCCGGTCAGATGCGGGCTGTCGGTGCGAGGCCGCGTCTAACAGACCGGTGAGTTGAGCGAGGTCGCCGTCTTTCGGCCAATAGCCGGCGGCGCCAGCGGCTTGTAGTGGCGCGGTGTAGACGCGCGGGTCGCTCATCCCCATCACGATGACTGGAGTTCGGCGCGAGAGTTCCTCGAGTCCGGCGCGTGCGGATTCGCTTCGGATTCCAGCGACCCGGGCATCCGCTAGAACAATGTCGACTTGGTCAGCGGCGACGGCATTGATCGCTGATGGAAGGTCCGAAGCCTCGCCGACGACTGTGACCGTGCTGGCATGCATGAGGGCGTTGCGTATGGCGCTGCGAGAGCCTGGGTGGGGATCAGCGATCAGCACCGCGACACGGGGCGCACGATCGCCCTGCCCCGGCAGTCTGTCATTGGGCACGCTCGTGAACATCCACCTAGGATGCTGTGTCCGGGGAGCCGTGTCATCCGCACTAACTCTCGCACCCGTTACGTAGAAGTCCCTCCCCCCGATGCGGCCGCACGCGTCCTAACGAACGGCGGCATCCGTCGACTGACACCCGAGGTAAGCCGTTACGACCGTCTCAAATCCTCGTCTCGCCTAACGATCGGCGGTCGCCAAACGGGAGCTCGGCCGCACTTGTCCCTCGGCATATTCCGCTTCGGTTTGTGTCAGCCGGCTCGCTGACGCGGCTGCGGGGCCTGGGGCCCTCCCTGGCTCTGGCCGACGTTGAACCGGCAGGGTGCAGCGAACGGCGGTTCCCTCACCCGGGGAGGACTCGATCTCCAGCGTGCCGTGTAGTAGCGCTGCGCGCTCGCGCATGCCGAGGACCCCAAACCCTTCGGTCCGTGTCGCGGGGTCAAAGCCGACTCCATCGTCCTGGATGCTCATTGCGATTGTCGTCGCTCCTTCGATGACGTCGACGCTGCCGTGCGTAGCGCGGCCGTTCTTGGCGGCATTGGTCAGTGCTTCTTGGACGATCCGGTACATCGTGAGCTCGAGCTCCGGTGTGTGCCGCTGGGTCGCTCGCCCGCTCTCGTAGGCGAGCTCTAAAGTCGCATCGACGATCAATCCGGTGCTACTGACCCGTTCTGCGAGAGCCTGGATTGCAGCCTTTGACCCGAGATCGTCGAGGATCGGGGGGCGGAGCTCTGTGATCAACGCGCGCAGGCCCGACATATCGCTCTCGAGCTGGTCGATCGCGGTACGCACGGCCGCCTGCAATACGTCAAGGACGCCCGAGCGGTCCGCGGCGCCCAGGGCAATCCGCAACGCCGCCAGGCCCTGCAGGGTCTCGTCGTGCAGCTCGCGCGCCCACCGCGCTCGCTCCTGCTCAGCAGCCGCGAGCCGCTGGCGCTGGCGCTCGGTCGCGACCGACTGAGCCGTCGCCACCGCGGTCGCCGCGCTCGTGGCGAACGCGTCCAACAGCCGCTCGTCCTGGGCGCTAAACCGCGGCCCGCCGACGAGCCGATCGACCGCGACGAGCACCCCCAGCGACTGCCCGCGGAATACCAGCGGCACGATCAGACCGTCCTCGGGGTCAAATCCAAACGGGCCGAGACCGTGGTCGTTGAACCGAGCTCTGCTGAACTCATCCCCGAGGTGCTGCGTAGCGCCGGTACGCAGTGCCGCTTGCGCGACCGACCCCTCGAGCGCCATCCGTCGCCCCACGAGATCGGCGGGCAGCTCGCCAGCGGCGGCGACGACCTCCAGGCCGCCATCGATTTGGAGCTCGATGACCAGCGCCCGAGCGGAAACCAACGCGCGACCACGCTTAGCCACGAGCGTCAAGATCACGCCCAGATCGGTACGACCGCCGATCGCGCGCGAGATCTCGACCATCACACCGAGCGCATCAACAGTCTGCTTGAGCTCGTCACGATCGGCCTCCAGACCGCTATAGCGCCGCGCATGGTCGATCGCGATCCCGGCGAACTCCGCCAGCCCGACCAACGCCCGCTCGTCAGCCTCCGTGAATTCGCCCCCGCCGTGTTTCTCGGTGAGGTACAAATTCCCGAACGGCTCGCCCGCGACCATGATCGGGACCCCGAGGAAGCTCCCCATCGGGGGATGCCCAGCCGGAAACCCATACGACCTCGGATGATCACCCACGCTCGCAACCCGCAGCGGTGTCGGATCGCGGATCAGCTCCCCGAGCACTCCCCGCCCCCTCGGCGGCGATCCGATCTGCCGGCGCGTTGACTCATCAACGCCCGTCGTGATGAACCGCGCCAACCCGGTCCGGGACCCATCAAGAACACCAATAGCGGCATACCGAGCCCCGGCCAGCTCCCGAGCGGACTCGAGCACACGCTCCAGCACATGCTCGAGATCCAAATCGCCGAGCATGCCGCGAGCAACGCCAAGGACGTCTGGTGGGGCGACGTGCACCGCACACTCCGCCGATTCCGGTCGCTCACTCATCTGCCAGCACCGCCGGCGCCGGCATCAATCGGAGAAGTACACCGCGCGCGGCTGAAACCGTCAGCCAAGCCGCGCATGGCCCGCCCCGCGAACCTGCGGGGCGCCACGCAACCGCGAGCGCGATTCGAGCAGTTCGGCAAACCAGGAATGTCGGCTCCTTCGAGTCGGATGTGCCGCCAACCATTCGGGCCCGGCACGCATACACCGGCCAAGAGCTAGAGCCGAACTACTACCGCCCCACCAAGGGTATGAAGCGAAGCGAACACCCACCATACACCCCCGTCAAAGCCGGCGGCGGGCGCGGTTCCTAACCCCGGCCCAAAGCTAAACTCAATCCGGGTCAAACACTGATGAGCCACCGGGACACCGAGCATCTGCGCGTCCTAATCGCCAACGAACGCAAGGACCGCCTCGCGCTTGTCGCCGCAGCCGTGGTCGCGCTCGGACACGAAGTGATCGCACGCGAGATCGAGGTAGAAGAAGTGGCTGCCGTCACCATGCGAGAGCGACCCGACGTCGCGCTCGTCGGGCTCGGCGAAAGCTCCCAGCACGCACTCGAACTGATCGACCGGATCGTCCGAGAAGCCGCCTGCCCGGTCATCGTTCTGATCCACGCCCGAAACCCCGAATTCATCAAAGAAGCCTCCAAACGCGGCGTGTTCGCCCACCTCACCGACGCCGACGTCGACGACTGGCAGAGCTCAATCGACATCGTGCTGCGACGCTTCACCGAATACCACGACCTCGAAGGCGCATTCGCCCGCCGAGCGCTGATCGAACGCGCCAAAGGCATCCTGATGGAACGCCACACCATCGACGAGCGACACGCCTACGAACTGCTCCGCGAGCACTCGCGGATCAACAACCGCAAACTCATTGACCTCGCCACCGCCGTAGTCGACGGCCACCGGCTCCTCCCCAAACAGCCCCCAACCCCTCGTCAGCCCTACTCGACTCCGATCGAATGAGCACGCAGAGCACTTTGCTTGGTCCGGCGATGCGGGACGGCGATGGCCCACACTGTGTGCCGTCAGCCCCTAATCAGGCCGCGCCCGAGCGCGTACTCGACTAGCTCTGAACGCCGTACCAGCCCCAGCTTGCGATGGATCCGCCTGCGGTGCGATTCCACCGTGCGCCTGGAGAGATAAAGCTTGTCTGAGATCTCGGCGCTCGTTAGCCCCAACGCGATCAACCGCAACACGTCCACCTCGCGTGGGCTCAGACCGTCGTCGTCGACCGACCTCTGCAGCGCATCAAGCCGCGCGCCCACCCGAGCGCTGACGTACTGCTCCCCGCGCGCGGCGCACCGAACCGCGACCGGAAGGTCGTGCGCCGCGTATTGCTTGAGCACGAAACCCATCGCGCCGGCATCGATCGCAGCGCGCGCATACGCCGGGCCATCCTCCATCGTCACGACGACGACTTCAGTCTCTGGCACGCGTAAGCGGAGCTGCCGGATCAGCTCGATGCTCGATCCGTCGGGCATCTGGAGATCCAGCACAAGCACGTCGGGCAGATGGCCGTTCACCTCGCGCACCGCCGTGAGAAGATCCCCCGCCTCGGCGATCACCTCGACGTCCTCCTCCCCACCCAACGCCAACCGTAAGCTCCGACGCATCAACTCATGGTCGTCGGCAACCACGACCGTGATCGGCGAACTGGCCCGAGACGAACACCGTTCTGCCAGCGCTCTTGCCGGTTGCGGATTAGACATGACCCGAACCTAGATCCACCCACCCCCCACCACATCGCGCCGTCGCCGACGAATCGGCCAGAGGACTACTACCGCCCGGATGTGGAAGATTACGCAAACACCTCGAGCATCGAACCGCCAGGCGGCTCCAACGGTCCGCCCGCGCTACCTCATCGCATGGACTCGACGTCCCGAACCGCGGCCGCGGTCTACCCGAGCTCGGGTGACCCTCAGTCAGCTTCGGACACTGGCCGGCGACCGGCGTCCCCCAGCCCCGCATCTGCCACACAGCCGCGGTGAGCGAGGACTTCACGTCCTGACCCGAGCGCCGGCTCTCGGGCCAGCGAAGTCGTCCTCATCGACTCGGCAGCCCCCACGACAACCGGCTCATAGATACCGATCACATCACCGCACACGGGACACCACACGCCCGACATCTCAGGGAAGCATCGGGGAACGTCCTGCGCTCGGCATCCGTATTTTTCCGCCGCAGCCCCACGGGCCTGTCCCATCCGTTGCCGAGTCCGGCGGTGACGTTGCATCGCCCGCGCGTACCGGTGCGCGCGATCCGAGCGGGTCCGCAGCCCCAGCGGTAAGTTCTACGGTTCCCGGCTGACACGGCGCACCGCAGAATAGACAGGAAGAACCAGACGAATCCCGTCGCCCGTTCAACGGAGCCCCCCTTCTATTACGAGAAACATCTCCGCGTCGAGGAGGTCAGAATGAAGTCCGGCACAACCGACAAGACAATCGAACAGTCCGTGATGCGAGAGCTCGAGTGGGACCCCAGGGTCGAGTCCACGCGGATCGGCGTCACTGCCAAGGACGGCGCGGTCGTGCTCTCCGGACGCGTCGACTCGTACGCAGAGAGGGTCGGCGCGGTTAGGGCCGCCGAGCGTGTCTACGGGGTCCGGGCGGTCGCCGACGAGATCGAGGTCAAGCCGGCCACCCCCCGCAACGGAAGCGACGAGGAGGTCGCCGAGGCGATCGCCCGGCAGCTCGCTTGTAACAGCGTCGTTCCCGACACCGTCAAAGCCGAGGTCCGACAAGGCCACGTAACCCTCCGCGGCACGGTCGAATGGAGCCACCAACGCGAAGCGGCGGAACGCCCGCTGGAACAAATGTGCGGGGTCTACGGGATCAGCAATGAGATAACGCTCAAGGCTGCGGCTAAGCCGAAGGCGGCCGACGTCGAGGAACAGGTCCATCAGGCGATCGCGAGGATGGCTGACCTCGACGCACGCTCGATCGGGGTGACGGTTAGAAACGGCACCGTGCATCTCCGGGGCAACGTCCACTCGCTGGCAGAGCGCCGAATTGCGGAGGAGGCGGCCGCGTCTGCGGGAGCCGTCACCGTCAAGAATGACATCTCCGTAACTCCCTAACGGTTCGAACGCTCCGAGGCAGGCTTGCGTCGAGCTCTCGCAAAAAAACCGACGCGGTCGCCCCGCTAACTCGGTGGCCCGGCTGCGCGGCGCGCCTCGGCGCGCCGTTGCCGCAGGCGAGCCCGCTCGTCCTCGCCGCGGAGCCTCGCCTGGCGCAATGCGTCGGCGACAGATGGAACCTCGAGCTCGAGGTCGAGATCGACCGGTTGACCGTCGGGTTGCTCCGTATCACCGACGATGCCGGATTCCTGTCGCGCCGCCAGATACGGAGCCAGGTATCGCCCCGCGATCTTGGTCGGCGGCCACCACAGCGCGCGGCGCTCAGCGGTTCCCTCGCCCTCGCCAGCCGGCGCGTGGCGCATCCAAGCTTGGCCACGTCCGGTGAGCATCATTCCTCGCAGCACCGGGTGAAACGGCTGCGGCGCAACGTCCACACCGACCACCGCCGCGATCGACTCGGCTGCAGCATCAGCCTGCTGGGCGGCGAGACCACCCTGTTTGACGGGAAAGGCAATCGCGTCCCCGGCCGCCCACACACCGTCGAGGTCTGGGACCTTGCCGTATAGGTCGGTCAGAACAAACCCCCGAGCGTCCGCAGGAAGCCCAGGCAGCGCCGGCCCGACCGCACGAGGCAGAGCAACGACGCGATCGGCATCGAGCGCTCGCTCGCCCGGCAGCAAAACCAACCGGCGCGGGTCGCGAGGATCCTCGGTCACGTACACCCCGGTCTCCGCTCGAACCCCTGCCTCCTCCAGGTCCTCGCGAAGCGCCGCAGTCGCCCGCGTGCCGAACAAACCCAGCGGCGCATCCTCCGGCGTGTAGACCGTCACTTCGACATCGTCCTGCCCCATCCCCCACGCCTGCCACGCAGTCATCATCGCCAACTCGTACGCAGGCAAGGCCCAGGCCACCCCGGGCGGCACAACGAACGCCACGCGCTTGATATAGCCCTCCTCGAGATCGCGCAACAACCCGCCAAACAACTCGGCGTCTGTTTCCGGGGTCCAGGTCAGCGCCCGGCGCAGCGCCGGCTCGCTGCCTGCCCCGACCGCGACCAGAAGCGCGTCGTACGGCATGCGCCCGGCTGTCTCGGTGACCGCGGCGCCGCCGGCAGGATCGACCTCGACGAGCGCCGACTGGACAAGCTCGGCCTCGAACTCCGATGCGATATCCGCCAATGGATGGCGGTCCGCCCGCCCGCGGCCGAACGGCTCAGCGACCGCCATCGGCCGATACACGAACTCGGCTTCGGGAGCCAACAGCGTCAAGTCCACGCGATCACCCGCCATATCGCGCAACGCCAGCAGCGCCTCCAGCCCCGCCACCCCGCCACCGGCAATCACCACTCTAAATCGACCAGAACCCATGCAGCCGGACTCTATCCGCAGCCAGGTCGCGCGCGCGTCTACACCGGTTCGATTCCGGTCGTCGCCTCTGACGACGGGCGCGAGCTGGTGCGCCCCAGACGGCGCAGCATGCGCTAACGCGTCTCTCGCGCCCGGACGTCGCGCAGCCGTTGTTCGGCGCGCTGCAGCTCCCCTTCGAGCTCGCGCAGCCGAGGGCCCGGTCGCACTCCCCACCTGTATAGCCTCGCCCGTAGGAGCGCCACCCGGTCCTGACAAGAACACACGTCGGCCTGCGCCAGCTCGATCTCGCGAGCCCAGCTCACGAGTCGAACTCCAACACTGCATACGCGTTGCAGCCGAGGATCTCACGCACTCCGTCAGGCACTCCGTTCTCCCCTTGCCACCAGACGACGAACGGCTGATTGGGCCCCATGTCGAAGATTGCCACGACGGTGCCCCCTCTCAGCGGGTCGGAGCGTCCCACCTCGGTGATGCAGTCCATGCTTCCCCGCCGCGTCCACAACCTCAGGATCCGACGGGCATTGGGGCGGTGGCCCATCTCGAGCTCGATCACACCGCTCATGTCACGGTACGCACCCTCGACGGCCCACGAATCGCCGCTGACACCCGGAATAAAAAATGTCGTCACGTCGGGCTAAAGCCCGCGGCTGCGAGCATCCTCCGCGAGGGCTGGGCCCATCGCGCCGGGCTGGACCTGCGCTTGGAGCTCGGCGATCAGCTTGCCGTGCCGCTCAGATTCCCGGTGCACGGAATCCTGCAGCCCCTCGACCAGCCGCTCCAGGTGAGCGACTCGCGCCTCGAGCCGGGGCACCCGATCATCCTGTTTATCAACCGTCGAGCGCCGGTCCGATGCGTCTCCGCCGGCCGCTGCGCGGCGAACCTGCCGGATTCGTGCAACCAGTCCCTCGCGCTCACCCATGATCATCGTCTCCCTGATCGCTTCGGCGGCGCGCTCCGGGGCGGGTAGCGCCGGCGCTCCTCTGCAGTCATGCGACGGATCACGAGCACACCGCTCTGCACCTGCTCGTGGATGAGATCAAGCTTGGCTTGGCGCTTCTCCTCGGCCCTCTCACGCGTCGTCTTCACCGGAACGTCTCACTTTCCGACGGGCGACACCGAGCACGATCCTGAGGCACCAGCCCTTGCTCGGAGTGGTGGAATACATGCGATTCCTTCCTGGGCCGGCGCGACGACTGAAGGGAGATTCGCTGCGTCGGCCGAGAAGAACCTCCCGGAGTACAGATGTACCCGCCTATATCACGGTAGCACCTCAAGGACCCGGCCTGGACCGCAGGCGCTGCGAGGTCGCATTGCGCCGGCCGGTGACGGGGAGTAGGCTGGGGGCCCCGATCCGCGCGGGCAGGATTTCCTGCATGGTGACGCTTGAGGCGAAGAATCGGCTCGCGAGTTCCGTGCCCGGCGACAGTCGCGCTACCCGCTCCGCATACTTGATCTCAACGTCATGGCCTCGATAACGGAGATCACCGTTCTGGGTGGCCAGTGCTATCGCGTCGAGGGCGAAGCGAAAGCTGTCGAGCGACTGATCCTCGACGCGGCGCGCGGCTCGATCATGCAGTTCGCGTGGTTCACTGACACCAGGACTGGAGATTCGCTCGCCATCAATCCCGAGTGTGTAGTGATGCTGCGGGCTGTCAGCGCTTAGCCGCTCGATAGGGCACGGGCGCGACCGCCGGCAGTAGGACACCGCCTACTGCTGGCTGCCGATCGAGGGCTCGCTCGGTTGATCTGCGGGGTGTGCGGCGGCTCGCTTTCTCGCCTGCTTCCTGGCCTCCTTCTCCACGCGACGCTCGCGCAGTCGACTCTCGCGGGCGAGCTTTGCCATCGTGGTCTTCTTCTTGCCGGTCGATGCCATATGCGTCGGTCCTTTCCTCGGGTATTGAGCGCGGCGATGACGAGCGAATCAGCCGAAAAGGCCAAAAGGATGCGCTTGGACCGGGCTCCGGAAAGCGTGCAGGTCCTGCTGCGCGCAGTAGCGCCGTGGCTTTTGTCCGCGGCCGCTGAACACTCGCGTTGCCGAGGCTCGTGCGGCGCGAAACGACACCAGCGGAGGGCGCGTGCGCGCCCTCCTTTGTTGTGGCTGGTCGCCGGCCCTAGCGGAGCTGGACGTTTGCCGCCGCTGGGCCCTTCTGGCCCTGCTCGGCGTCGTAACTCACTTTCGCGCCCTCGGCGAGCGACTTGAAGCCGTTGCCTTGGATCGCGGTGTGATGCACGAACAGGTCCTTGCCGGCGTCATCGGGCGTGATAAATCCAAAGCCCTTCTCGTCGCTGAACCACTTCACGGTTCCTGTGGCCATAGTTATTCCCTCCTGGGTGTGTGCGCTGCGAAACGCGGAGGGTGCAACGAGGCAACGACTGCGAAAACGCTGGGCACTGCTTCGGTCGAGACCGATGCTCGACCCGTATACCAAGTCTAGCGATCGAGGAGCAGAGCAGCTGGTTCGAGCGATCGCCCTAACTCAGGTCCTCACGGCGACGCCTTCGAAGCTGCTCCTGCTCGCGCGCGGCGCGCAGCTTACGAGCCTCCCTCTGTGCCTGCTCATTGCGCTGCGCGATCTCCTTCTTGAGAGCGATGACCGCCGCGTCTGCTGTCGAACGTCCCGGTCCCGGTCCCGGTTCGTGAGCTTGCTTTGCCATCTGACTCGCACTCCTCATCGCTCCCTACGAAAACCGGCCACAGGACGAATGCGAGAGCGAAACACCGAGCGGTGGAGACAGCCTCTCGACTGTACCCGGTGCTCGCGTGTCCGCCAGCCGATGGGCGAACCCACACGCGCGTCCGGGGTACAGCTCGAGCGTGGTGCGGGACGAAACCAGCTCGGAGGAGCAGCGATCGCCGACGGCGAGAAACGTCCCCCCGGCGGCGTCGGCTAGGCCCTCCAGCGTCTTAGCGTAGGCAGAAGCCCGTGGCGGTAACGTTGCCGCAGAGCAGCCCCCGCAGCGTGACGCCGTCGGCGTCGAGCACGACGAGCCGGGGTTCGGCTCGACCCTCGAGCAGCGGGATTGCGTCGGACATCGGCGTGTCCGGCGTCGCCGTCGGCGGCGCCGGATGGCGGTAGTCAGCGGCTGGCGCGTCGTCGGGGGCATCGGCAGGCACGCCGTCCCGCTCGATCAGCCCGGTGAAGCGCTCGCCGTCGGCCAGGAGCACGGTTCGCACGCTGGGTCTGTCGAAGGCGCGTCGCACGTCGAGGACCGATGCGTCGGCTGGAAGCGTCTTCGGCGCCCCGATCATCACCTCGCCAACTGTCCGAGTGAGTGCCTCTTCCCGCGTGACGGTTCGGTTGGCCACGTGCCGAATGCTACCGGCCGCCCCACCATGGCCAGCCGGGGGGCTGGCTCTGGCCGACAACGAGGTCGACGACGCCCGAGACATAGCGTCCGCCCTCGACATCCCCGTCGGTCACGAGGCGGGGCGTGTCCTGGGACGTGCCGTCCTCGCTGAGGGAGATCAGCACCGGCGAGGACGATCGAAAGCAGCCACCTGCGCGTCATACGAGAAACCCCCATCGTTGGTCGAAACGGAAACTTGCCTGTCAAATCGGGTACTGGCGCGGCAGTTCCTGAACGGTGATCCACCGCAGCTCGGTGAACTCCTCGAGCGCCGCGCGCCCGCCAAAGCGTCCGAAGCCACTCGCCTTGACGCCGCCGAACGGCATCTGGGGCTCGTCCTGAACGGTCGTGTCGTTGATGTGGCAGATGCCCGACTCGATCCGCTGTGCGAGCTCGAGCGCCGCCGGGACATCCTCACTGAACACGGCGGCAGAGAGCCCGTACTCGCTGTCGTTCGCGACCCGTACGGCATCGTCCACGAGCCCGCTGACGCGCTCGATCGCGGCCTGGTTGATGAGCGGCCCGATCGCCGTGCCCTGATCGCGCGGATCGCCGACGGGCAGCGCGCGGGCTCGCTCGGCCAGCCTCTCGGCCAGCGAGTCCGCCACCGCCCGGTCGACCACGATCCGCTCGGTCGACATGCAGATCTGCCCCTGATGGAAGAACGCGCCGAAACTCGCCGCCGCTGCGGCGCGGTCGAGGTCGGCGTCCGCAAGCACGATCATCGGCGCCTTGCCGCCGAGTTCGAGCAGCACGCGCTTGAGATGCTTGCCAGCCTTCTCGGCGATGATCCGCCCCACCTTCGTGGAGCCGGTGAAGTTGATCCTCCGCGTCGCCGGGTGTGCGATCAGCTCATCCACGACGTCAGCCGCATCCTCGGGACGGTTAGTGATCAGATTGACCACGCCGCCAGGAAGACCCGCGTCTACCAGCGCCTGGATGATCGTCGCGTGCGTGCGGGGGCAGATCTCGGACGCCTTCAAGACGACCGTGTTGGCGTACGCGAGCGGGGTGGCGAGCGCGCGAGTGCCGAGGATCGCGGGCGCGTTCCAGGGCGCTATCCCCACCACCACGCCGGCCGGCGCCCGGACGCCCATCGCCAGCTTGCCCGGCACGTCGGACGGGATCACCTCGCCAACGAGCCCGTACGCCTGGGCGGCTGCCTCTCGCAGCATGCCGGCGGCCAGCTGAACGTTGAACATTCCCCAGCCGAAGACGCCGCCGGTCTCTTCGGTGACGACCCCGGCGATCTCCTGTTGGCGTTCCATGAGCAGGTCGGCAGCCTTGCCGAGGATCTCGCGCCGCATCGCCGGTGCGCTGCGCGACCACTCGGCGAAAGCGGCGGAGGCGGCCTCGACCGCGGCGCGCGCATCCTCGCGGCCGGCGGCGGCCGCCGTCCCAACTTCGTCGCCCGTGTACGGGAACGCCTGACTGTAGGTCTGGCCAGACCGGGCGCCGGTCCACTTGCCCCCGATCAACAGCCGTTGCAAGGACCCGTTGGTCGTCGTCATCGATCTCCTTAGCTCAAGTGGGAACGGGCCCGAGCGTCGCCCACGCTCGCTCGATGCCTCCGTAGCGGCGTTGCATCGTACGTGGGGTTGGACCGCGCCAGTGCGCGGTGTGTAGGTCCGCGCGCACCGGCGCTCGGCCGGTCCGCGTCCAGAAGTCGGCCAGCGCGGCGCGGATCGCATCATCGCTCCAGCGCTGGAAGCGGATCGAGGCACCCGCGTCGAGGATTGCCGCGTTCCAGGGATTGCGGTGGTCGGCGTACACATCACACACGACGGCCGCGCTCGGCCACCGCGGGCTCTCGGCTTCCCACACCCCGGGGAAGGACCGTGAGGGCGTCCACTCGTGATAGCTGGGCGCGTGTCCATGCTCGACCCTCCAGTCGCGGATCGCCTCGCGCACGGTCTCCCGCGTCCAAGCTCGCTGGATTGTCGGCTCGGACGCTGTGCAGCACAGGCAACGCTGCGCGCGCGGACTGGCTACCGGACCTCCGCACTGCGTGCAGATGCCCGCGCGGAGGTAGTTGTGCACGGTCGAAACCGAGACGCCGAGCTGTTCGGCGATCTCCCCGATGCGGTGCCCTTCGGCCCGCAGGTGCCACGCCGTCTCGATACGTTCGGCGACGGTGTCATCGAAGGTCAGGCTGCGCGCCGGTAGGCCGGCCGCTTTGAGCGCGTTGCTCCAGGCGCCGAAGTGCGCGGCCACGCACGAGCTGCTCGGCCAGTACGGGTGCTCCCGCATCCACTTGCGCTGGGCTGCCGGCGCGTCATGCGGCCGTTCCCCGCACCAGTCCTGTCGGCGAGGCGGCGCACCCATCTCCTCAGCCCAGTCGCGGAGCGCCCGCAGGATCGCCTCGTCGGTCCATCGGCCGGGCGTACCCGGGTGAGCCGCCGGCGCGTAGCGCGCCGGCGCGGCGACCGTCTCCGTCCGGCTCGAACCGGGGTCCGAAGCCGGACGGATGATCGCCATCGTGCTGTCGTCCGCTTGGCTCAGAGAGCCGTGACGACGGACTTGGTCTCGAGGTAGTTGTTCAGGACCTGGTGACCCATCTCGCGGCCCCAGCCCGATTCCTTGTAGCCGCCGAACGGCATCGCGGCGTCGAACACGTGGTGGGTGTTGATCCAGACCGTGCCGGCCCGCAACCGCTTCGCCGTGCGATGAGCCTTGGAGATATCGCGCGTGAACACCCCAGCGGCCAGGCCATAGTTGGTGTTGTTCGCGGCCGGCACGATGTCGTCCGGATCATCGAACGGGATCGCGCACACGACCGGCCCGAAGATCTCCTCGCGCTCGACCTTCATGTTCGGGTTGGTGTTGGTCAGGACCGTGGGCTGCACGAAGTAGCCCCGGTCGCCGAAGCGGTCGCCACCGACCACGGCCTCGGCACCGTCCCCGCGCCCCGAGTTGAGGTAGCCGAGGACCTTGCCGAACTGCTCGTCGGAGATGAGCGGACCCATCTGCGACTCGGGATCGGTCCCCGGAGCGACCTTGATCTGCTTGGCCTGCTCGGCCACGCCGGCGACGATGTCGTCGAAGATCGGGCTCTGGACGTACAACCGCGAGCCCGCGTTGCAGCACTGGCCGTGGTTGAAGAAGATCCCGTTGGCGGCGCCGATGATCGCGCTCTCCGGATCGGCATCCGCGAACACGACGTTCGGCGACTTGCCGCCGAGCTCGAGCGTGACCTTCTTGAGGTTCCCGGCCGCGGCCTGGACGATCAGCTTGCCGACCTCGGTCGAGCCCGTGAACGCGACCTTGTCGACGTCGTCGTGCGCCGCGAGCGCCGCACCGGCGTCGCCGAAGCCGGTCACGATGTTCACCACCCCGTCGGGCACGCCGGCCTCCTGGAGCAGCTCGCCGAGTCGCAGCGCCGACAGCGGCGTCTGCTCGGCCGGCTTGAGGACCACGGTGCAACCGCACGCGAGCACCGGCCCGAGCTTCCAGGCCGCCATCAGCAGCGGGAAGTTCCACGGGATGATCTGGCCCACCACCCCGACGGGTTCGCGCAGCGTGTAGGCGAGATACTCGCCCGGCGCGGGGAGCGCCGAGATCGGCACCGTGGTGCCCTCGATCTTGGTCGGCCAGCCCGCCATGTAGCGGAACAGGTCCGCCGACAGCGCCACGTCGGCCGCCTTGGCGATGTGGTACGGCTTGCCGTTGTCGAGCGACTCGAGCATCGCGAGCTCGTCCGCGTTCTGTTCGATGAGCTCGGCAATCCGCCAGATCAGGCGGCCGCGATCCGACGCGTTCATCCGACGCCAGGGTGAATCGTCCGCGAACGCCTTCCGCGCCGCCTTGACCGCCCGCTCGATGTCCGTCGCCTGTCCGTGGGCGACCTCGGCCAGGACCTCCTCGGTCGCCGGGTTGATCGTCTCGAACGTCTGTCCCGAAGCCGCCTCGACCCACTCCCCGTCGATCAGACAAGTCCATTTCTTCCCGCACCCGGTCGCGTTAGCGTTCCGGGACAAGGTGCCGCGCCCGGACGAGCAAATGACGCCGAGCGAATGGGCGGTCCTGGCTCTGCTCGCCGAAGGTCCCACCCACGGCTTCGCGATCGCCCGGGCGATGGCCGAAGAAGGCGAGATCGGGCGGATCTGGTCGCTGCGCCGACCTCGCGTCTACTACGCGATCGAAGCGCTCACGCGCCAGGGCCTCGTGCGCCCCGCCAGGAGGGTGGCGAGCGAATCGGGGCCCCACAGGACCGTCCTCCGAATCACCCCGGCCGGTGCTCGCGCGGTCGCCGACTGGCTGGCCACGCCGGTTGAGCATGTACGCGACGCGCGCTCGTTGCTCCTGCTCAAGCTGCTGTTCCTGGATCGCCGCGCAGCCGACCCGCGACCTCTCCTGAACGCTCAACGGGAGCGGTTCGAGCGGATCGCCGCGCGACTCGGGACCGCGGTGAACGACGCGTCCGGGTTCGACCACACCCTCCTGAGTTGGCGACTCGAGGCGGCCACCGCCGCGCTGCGGTTCATCGACACCGTGCTCGAGGCGCGCGGGGCCGAGCAGGATTCAGAGGCCGACCAGCGAGCTCAACGCGACTGATCGCGCAGGCTGCCGATCTGGAGTGAGCCGTCCTCCGACTCGCTCGCCGGCGGCGAGGTCGGTGCGCCGGTGGCCTCGTCTTCCCGGGGAGCCAGATTCTCCAGCCGGTCGGCTGACGGAACGAAGAAGAGACCTCCGGTGATCGCGGTCGAGAAGTCGAGGATGCGATCGGTGTTACCGGGCGGATCGCCGAGGAACATATTGCTCAGCATCAGCTCGATCAACGCCGAGGTTCGGGCGTAGGCGATGTAGTACGTGCCGAATTCGGCCTGCCCGACGCGGCCGAACGGCATGTTGAAGCGCATGATCTGCTGCTCCTCCCCGTCCGGCCCGGTGATCACGTTGAGGGCGAGATGGGAATTCGGGGGCTTGTCCTCGTCAGGCAGCTCGATGTCATTCAGCTTGGTGCGGCCGATGACGAGCTCCTGCTCCTCGGTCGACAGGGCATCCCAGGCCGGGAGATCGTGCACGTATTTCTGAACGAGCACGTAGCTGCCGCCGGCGAAGCCCGGATCCTCGTCGCCGATCAGCACCGCCTCGGCGGCGGCGCCCCCCTCCGGATTCTCGGTCCCGTCGACGAATCCGAGGACGTCGCGCTCGTCGAAGGAGCGAAAGCCATGGACCTCATCCACGACCTCAGCGAAACCACGCAGGCGATCGGTCAGCCGCTGGGCCAGCTCGAAGCACATGTCGAACCGATGGGCCCGGATGTGGAACAGCAGGTCGCCTGGCGTCGCCACCGCGGTGTGGCGCGGGCCGGCGAGCTCGCGGAACGGATGCAGCCCGGCCGGGCGGGGATCCAGCCCGAGCCGATCCCACAAGGCCGCACCGATCCCGGTCACGCACGTGAGCTCAGCCTCAGGCACCCGGAAGCCCACCGACCGCTTGAGCCCCGACGCGTCGGCGAGCACGTCGACGAGATCGGCTTCGGATCCGGAGGCAACGGTCAGCACCAGGAATATGGCGGCCTCCGTCGGGTGGCTCAGGATCGCCTGGGGCTCAGGAGCGGACACTGTCGGTCGGAACATACGCGACCGACCGCCGCTGCGGCTAGTCCAGGCGTCCCACGCTCGTCATCGCTCGCCGAGGCCCGACGTCTCGGACCCGGCCAAACCGGCTCATCAGGACGTACGTCGCGAGCAGCGCCAGGGCGATCAGCACCGCCGCAAACGGCGCGGCCGCGGCAAACGCGACCGTGCCGCTGTCCGCCCAGAACTGCGTGCCAAGCGTGTTCAAGCCCGCAGGCAGGAGGACCTGAGCCGTCGAGAGATCGCCCAGCACGAATGCGAACACGAGCACGCCTGCGGCCGCCAGACCCGGGCGGGCCAGCGGCAGCGTCACTCGCCACATCGTCCGCAGCGGGCCGAGGCCAAGCGCCCGGCCCGACTCCTCCAGGGCGGGCTCGATCAGGCCGATCGTCGCGCGGAGCGCCACAACCGCAAACGGGACAAACAGCGCCGCCTCCGCGAGCACCAGCAGGACCACGGTCCCATACAAGAAATGGCCCACGTGGCTGGCCCCGTACGCCACCGCGATCGCCGCGACGAGATCCGGCAGGGCGAACGACAGGTACACGCTGCGCTCGATCGCGATCACGAGTCGGCCGGACCGCCGCACCGCCAGAATCGCGACCGGCAGCGCGAATAGCACCGCCACCAGGCCGGACGCGACCCCGAGCAGCACCGTAGTCACCGTGGCCGACCACAGCGAGCCGACACCCGCGGGAGCGCCGGCCGTGCCCTCGCCCTGAGCGAACCAGTGCACGAGCAGGGCGAGCGGAATCCCCAGAGCAACCGCCACCAGCATGCCCAGACCCCCGAGCGCGAGCGGCATGCCCCGGCCCAGCCGGTAGCGGGCGACGCCGCGCCGAGCGCCCTGGCCGATTCGGGTGTAATTCGCATCGCCTCTGAGCCGGTGCTCGCCGAGCAGGACGACCACGCAGATCAGCGTCGAGAACAGCGACAGAGCTGCCGCACCGGCGGCGCTGAAGCCGAGCTGGTACTGCGAGTAGACGTTGACCGACAACGTCTGGAACTTCAGCGCCACGAACGCGTCGAATTCGACGAGCGTGTCGAGCAGGACCAACAGCATGCCGCCCAACACCGCGGGGCGCAGCTGCGGCACCACGACCCGGACGAACGTGCGCCATGCCCCGAGGCCCAATGACCGCGCCGTCTCCTCGAGCGCCGGGTCCATCACGCGCAGCGAGGCGGCGACCAGCAGAAACACGATCGGGTAGTAGGAGAAGGTGACGATCCCGGCCGCGCCCCAGAACCCGGTCAGCGACGAGCTCAACGTCGCCCAGGCGTAGCTGGTCACAAACAGCGGCACGGCCAGCGGCGCCACCAGCAACAGCGACCACGCCCGCCGGCCAGGCATGCTCGTGCGCTCGACCAGCCATGCCGCCCCCAACCCGAGCACGCCGCAAGCCGGCGTCACCAGCGCCGCCAGCTCGACCGTGTGCAGCAGCAGCGTCGGCGTCGCGCTCTCGGTGATGGCCGCCTTCGCGGCCGAGACACCGCCCTGAAATGCCTGAACCACGGTGATCAGGACCGGCAAGGCCACCACGGCGGCGACGCCGACGCTGACGAGCACAAGCGCGTCCGGGACCCTCACCGCACGCGGCCGCACCAGCCCGCGTCTTATCGGTAGAGCGGTCACGCACGGTACGACGCCCGCGGTGCCGAGGTCCTTCCGCCGGAACGAAATCCCGCACCCGTCGGCGGGGATGTGAGACGGTTGCCCGATGCCATGGTTGCCCGAGCTCTTCTCCGTTCCGGCGCTGGAGCGGATCGAGGAAAAGCGGCAGCAAGAGCTGGTCAGCGTGCCCTACTACGAAGGTTTGGTCGCCGGGGAGTTCGACGCCCTGGTCGAGTCATTCGCCGGCGAGCCGGTACTGCACCATCCCGTACGCGGGCGGATCAGGGGCGTACGGCCGTTTATGGCGTACGCCGCCGAGATGAACGCCTGGCTCAACCAGCGCAACATCTTGGTCGAGGACATCGACCACGGCTTCGGGCAGCGACACGGCTTCGAGGAGGTCATTCTCCACCTCGACGCAGCGACCGGACGAGTCGACGTTCCGGTGGCGATCGTGACGGAGAAGGAGTCCGACCAACGGATCCACGAACTGCGGATCTACTTCAGCAGCTGGCCACTGACCGGCCGCCATTTGAACCGGCCACCGCTACTCCAGCCCGATCCCGATGTCCACGAGGCTGACGTGATTGCCGAGTACCAAGGCGCGCTGTCGAACGGCGACGTCGACGCGATCGTGGCCACGTTCGAACCGGATGGGTATGTCCGAGAGCCTGCGGGCGTCCAGTACGTCCACCGCGGCCGGGACGCTCTACGCGGCTTCTACACCTACATGTTTTCGAATGGCGGCGGGATTCCGATGGAGCAGTGCTCGATCATCGACGACGGGAGGGCGTGCGCCGTCGAGTACAACGTCGTGCGCTGGGGCGTGTCGGAGGTGCCGCCCGAGGCAGCGATGGCTGTCTACGTGCGAGGTGCCGGCGGGAAGCTCGCCGCGGCGCGCATCTACGACGACGTCGACCCGCCGCTTGGTCCACGCACCTAGGCGGACGACTCGCCGCCGCCCTCCCTCCTCTCAGCTCGCCATCGGTGGCCCGGTGGCGACCGGCTTCTGCGCCGCCGCGATCTGGGCCCGGAGCACCTTCAGCGCCTGTACGTAGATTTCGGAGAACGTCGGGAACGGCTGGATCGTGTCGGACAGAACGTCGAGGGGAACGTGGGCACGGATCGCCAGGGTGGCCTGCTGCAGCCACTCACCCGCCTCCGGTCCGAGCGCGTATGCGCCGGTCAGCCGCTGGCCGTCGGAGAGCAGGGTCAAGAAGCCCTTGCTGTCGGCGTACGCGCGCGTGTAGGTGGCGGTCTTGGCCACCCCGGAGACGGGGACCATCGCGCTGAAGCGCCCGGCGCTGGCGCCGACCGCCCCCGCCTGCGGGTCTGTGTAGGTGACCCTCGGAACGGCCTCGTAGTTCGCCATCCTCGGCTGGCCGAGGATGTTCGCGGCCACCACCTCGCCCTGATATTTGCCGACATGGGTCAGCTGCCACAGTCCGGTCACGTCGCCGATGGCCCACAGCCCTTCGGCCGCGCGCAGGTGTGCGTCGACGGGCACGCCGTGAGCGTCGGGCTCGACGCCCACCGTCTCAAGTCCGATGTCTCGCACGCGCGGGCGCCGGCCGGTCGCAACCAGCAGCCGTTCCCCGCGCAGCTCCCGGCCACCGTCGAGTTCGAGTACGTAATCCTCGCCGTCGCGCCGTGCGCCGGACACGTTCGTTGACAGGACTAACTCGACTCCCTCGTCGCTCAGTACCTCGCCGAGCGCCGCGCCCAGCGGCGCCGGCTCCCGGCCGATCAGATGGTCAGCCATGTCGACGACCGCCACTTCGCCGCCGAACCGACGCACGGCCTGCGCCATCTCCGCCCCGACCGGCCCGCCCCCCAGGATGACCAGTCGCTTTGGGATGGCCTTCATCGACGTCACCTCGCGGCTGGTCCAGACGCCGTCGAGGTCGCGCAGGCCCGGGACGGGTGGGATGACCGGATCGGCACCGTTGGCGAGCACCACGTGGTCGGCGGTGTGGCGGGCGCCGTCGACCTCGACGACGCCCGGGCCGGCGAGCCGCCCGGAGCCGCGGATCAGGTCGATCCCGTTGTCGGCCAGCCACCGCACCTGCCCGGCATCGGAGTAGTCCGAGACCTCGAAGTTGCGCCAGGCGAGTGCCGCGTCGATATCGACCTCGGCGGTTGCGGCCGCCTCCCGGGCCCCGTGCACCGCCTCCCCCGGCCGGAGCAGCGTCTTGGATGGAATGCACGCGTAGTACGAGCACTCCCCTCCCACCAGCTCGCGCTCGACGACGGCGACGCGCAGGCCGCCCTCCGCCAACGCTCCCGCGCAGTGCTCGCCCGGCGAGCCCCCGCCGAGCACGATCACGTCGTAGTCGCTGCTCATGTCGGCAGCTCCTCGCCGGCGCGCTCGCGCACCATGTAGAGCGCGTACCAGTCCGGCCAGTTCGTGTCCGCGTGACCGATGCGCTCCTCGTGCTTGCCGTGCGCGGCTTCGGCCCGACGCAAGGCGGCGGCCAGGTCGGCGTCCGAGGCGTATGACGTCTCTCCTGGGTCGACGCGACCGGGGAGTCGCGTGGTGATTTCCTGGAGCAGCCAGCCGTTGCCGTCCGGATCGCTGAACGTGGCAAATGAGCCGTAACTACCGTGCTCGGGCGCCGGGCCGCTCAGGCGATCGCTCGCGCCGGCGGGATGGAAGCGAGCACCGAGGCCGCCTTCGTGGAACACGTCGCTGACCTCGGCCCCGAGAGCGACGAGCTCGCGGCGCGCGGCCTCGACGTCGGAGACGACGAGGTACAGGCTCTGGACCGATCCGGACGCGGCCGAGGTGAGACCGGTGCCGAACTGGATCGAGCAGCCCGATCCCGGGGGCGTGAACTGGATCAGGCGCAAGTCCTCGCCGTGGGTGACGTCTGCGTCGAGTCTCCATCCAAGACGCGCGTAGAACTCCTTCGCGCGGTCGACGTCGGATACGGGAATGATGACCACCTCGAGGTTGGTGTCGACCCTCCCGGCGGTTCCGGATCCACCTACGTCGTCGTCACTGCTTACTTCGGTCGTGCTCATCTCGGCCTCCATAAGTTGGGCAGCGCCACCCGCGGCCAATCCTTTATACCGCTCGCGCGGAAGTCAACCGGCTCGGGCCAACGGCCTCATGGTCCGGCCCGCGGCTTGCCACCGCGCGCTGACCTGCCTGAGGATCTCCAGCATGGCCCGCGCGGCTCCCGACTGGTACCCCGCCGGCATCACCGCGACGATCGGTCGTGTGAGCCGGACGCCTTGGACGGCGCAGATCCTGACGTCGGCCGACGCGTTGCGGGCAACCATGTCGGGGACCGGCGCCACGCCGACGCCGGCGGCCACGAAGCCCAGGATCGCCGCGTAGTCATCGTTGTGGAAGGCGATCTGGGGGTCGAAACCCTCGGCCTGACAGGCGCGCACGAACCGACTGGCGTCCGGGCACGCGTGCGCGGTGCCGAGCATCCACCGCTCATCGGCCAGCTCGCCCAGCCGCAAACGCTTGCGTCCGGCCAGGCGATGTCCGCGCGGCAGCGCCACCAGCATCGGCTCCTCCAGCAACAGCACTCCGTCCGACTCCGGCAGCTCGAGAACGCTCGCATCGTTGCAGAGCGCCAGATCGACCTCACCGCTGCGCAGCAGCGGCATAACTCTGGGCGGCTCCAAGATCGACACCGACAGCTCGACCTCGGGCAGGCGGTCGCGAAACTCGAGGATGGCCTCCGGGACGATCGTCGCGGCCGTGGAGCTGAGCGTGGACATACGCAGCTTCCCGGCCCGGAGGCCGAGCAGGTCGTCCAGGTCCTGCTCGGCGTCGCGCAGACGCGCCAGGATGGCGTCGGCGTGTCGAACCAGCAGCGCGCCGGCCTCGGTGAGCCGCACGCCCGTGTTCCGCCGCTCCAGCAGTGTCGCGCCGGTCTCGCGCTCGAGCAGTGCGACGTGCCGTGAGATCGCGGGTTGCGTGTACCCGAGCGACTCGGCGGCACTCGAGAGCGAACCGCACCGCGCCACCTCCCGGAGCACCCGCAACCGTCTCACATCGAGCATAACGGGAAGTTATAGCGGTTCCAGCCGATCCCTATTTGTATTTATGGCTGCTCGCCTCCAACCTTCGGCGGGATGCGCTTCCGCTTCCGGAGACAAACCGGCAGCCGGGTGGCCGGCTACCGCCGCTCCCCCGCCCTGACCATCCGCTGGGCGACGCCGGCTGACGCGCCGAGGCTGGCCATCCTGGCCGAACTCGACGACGCCCGCATTCCACCAGCTCCCGTCCTGCTCGCATTCGTTGGCGACGAGCTCTGGGTGGCGCTGTCACTCCGCACCGGCACGGTCATTCGCGATCCGTTCAGGCCAAGCGGAGACATTGCCACCCTCGTTCACGAGCGTGGCCGCCAGCTCACCGCGCCGGGCTGATCAGCGCCGTGATCGTCCTCGGCGTCCTCGCGGTTCTGTCACTAGTGGGGGTGATCACGCTCATCCCCCTCGGTCTTCGCGCCGGCGATCGAGGCGGCGATGCGTTGCTGCTGAACGTCGAGCCGCGGATCGCCCCGCGCGGCGCGACCGTAACCGTTGTGAATCGCGGCGGACGTTCGGTCATGCTCGGAATGTCGTTGCGGCGAGCGGGTCCCCGCCTCCGCCTCGAAGGAGGGTCATACGTCAGGGTCAGGACGGGAAGCACGAGCGCGGAGCTACAGGCCGGCCAGCAGACTGAGATCGCGGTGCTCGACCCCGGCGAGACGGAGACCTTCGTCGTTCCGGCGAGCGCCCAGGTCGCCCGCCGGGCCGAGCTGGTGGTCGTCGTCGGCCAGCCCGAACGGCTTCGCACCATCCACCGACTGATCGTGCTGCCCGGGCGAGATCTATGCGTTGACGACGCGCGCCACCAGGTCCGCAAACCCGGCCTTAATCCGCTCGAGCGGTAGGCCCCGGACGTGTCGCTGGTGGTGGAACGCTCCGGGTGAGAGTGCCGCTAGGAGGACGTCGGTCAGATACTCCCGATCGGCGTGCGGCAGGGCCTCCTCGAGCAGTGCGTTGACGTGTAGCCACAGGGCCGCGTACGGCCGGGAGCGCTGCCACTGACCGACGTGCGCCTCGGTCTCGAGCAGAAGCTCGCCGTCGTGCTCGAGCCGGTCGAGCATCGCCTCCCCGAACGCAGTCAGCCGGGCCGCCGGAGGTGCACCGGGGCCAAGCGGCGGCGGGCCGCGCAGGATCGCCTCCTGGAAATCCCGCTCGGTCTGGTCCAGCAGCGCGAACATGAGCGACGCGCGGTCGCCGAAGCGGCGAAACACGGTCCCCTTCCCCACGCCGGCCGCGCTGGCGATGTCCTCCATGGTGGTCGCGTGCGCGCCGCGCTCGGCGAACAGCCGCTCGGCGGCGGCCATGATGCGCGCCCGGTTGCGGGCTGCGTCGGCTCGCGCCGGCGTCGCGGACTGGATGACGGGGAGCTCGGGCACCGGTTCCGATCATAGAAGCTCAACCGGACCACGGTCCGGTTCTTCGTGCTATTGTTGAGCGCACAACAGCACAGCTCCAACCGGTCGGAGCGTGCGAAACGGATCGAGGAGCAGCATGTCAGCAACCACCACGAGTGAGCGGATTGCCGGTCAGTGGCGCTTCGCCCCTGTCCATTCCGCCGCTGAGTTCGCGGTCAAGTACGTCGTCGCCAAGTTCCGAGGCAGCTTCGGCGAGCTGGACGCCAGCCTCGAGGACGGCGTGCTCACCGGCTCGGTCAAGGTCGCGTCGGTCAGCGTCAAGGATCAGAACCTCTACCCCCACCTCCAGTCCCCCGATTTCTTCGACGCCGAAAACCACCCGGAGATCACCTTCCGCTCGACCAACATCGACATCCAGGGCGACCACGTCGAGATCGACGGCGAGTTGACCCTGAAGGGGACCACGCGGCCGATTCACTCCGCCGGCTCGATCGAGGGCCCGGTTGAGGACGCGATGGGCAACACCCGCCTCGGCTTCACACTCGAGACCACGATCGACCGCACCGAGTTCGGCCTGAACTGGAACGCGCCGCTGCCCAAGGGCGGTCCGTCGCTCTCCAACGACGTCGTCCTGACCGTCGAGCTCGAGTTCCACAAGGTCGCGTAGCACGATGCACATCCTGGCCATATCTGGATCTCTGCGCCAGGGCTCGCACAACACGGCGCTCCTGCGGGCGGCAGCGGACATGCTGCCGCCCGGGGTGACCGTGGACTTCTACGACCGCCTGGAGGAGATCCCGGCTTTCAACGAGGACCGTGTTGCTACGCGCCCGCAGCCGGTCGACCGACTGTGGGACGCGGTTGCAGAGGCCGACGGCGTCCTGATCTCGACCCCCGAGTACAACAGCTCCATTCCGGGCGTGCTCAAGAACGCGCTCGACTGGCTCTCGCGGCCGCTGATAGAGAGCCCGCTGCGCAACAAGCCCGCGGCCGTGATCGGCGCCTCGACCAGCATGTTCGGCGCCGTGTGGTCCCAAGCGGAGACGCGCAAGGTCCTAGGGGCGATTGGCGCGCGCGTTCTCGATCGCGAGCTGCCCGTGGCGAGTGCGGACGAGCAGTTCGACGAGGCAGGCAAGCTGGTCGAGAAGGAGATCGAGCAGGAGCTCGGCTCGATCGTGCAGGCGCTGGTCGACGCGATCGAGGCGCGCGCGGCAACCCTGGCCCGGCGCTAGGGTCCGCAGCCCGCAGGGTCGCCTCGAAATCAGTCCGCGAGATCGGCCCGACCGACGGGAGAGTGACCCCGGCGGCGCGGTGGCGCTCGACCTCGGCCCTGACCAGATGTAGGTGGGGTCGCAATGCCGCGGCACCACCCCATCCCCGTCCTCACCGGCGAGAGACAACGTGTTGGGCGAAAGCGCGGCGATGAGGATCGACCGGGCACCCTATCCGCCCTCGGTCCAGGCTTGATTGGGGTCGGCCCCGGTGGAAGGATCGGTCTGACATAAACCCGATCCGAGGAGCCGTGGACTAAATGCTCGACAGCAGCGCCCGGACAACCCAGCCGCTCACCGGCGCGGAGTATCTCGAGAGCCTCCGCGACCGCCGCGAGGTATATGTCTACGGCGAGCGGGTCACGGACGTCACCACCCACCCGGCATTTCGGAACACCGCCCGCTCGATCGCGCGCCTTTACGACGCGCTTCACGACCCTGTCCGGCGTGAGGTGATCACCACTCCCACCGACACCGGCAGCGACGGAGTCACCCACAAATTCTTCCGCTACCCCCGAACCGTCGAGGACTGCGTGGGCGACCTTGAAGCCATCGCCGAGTGGGCCCGGCTCGGGTACGGATGGCTCGGGCGCAGCCCCGATTACAAGGCTGCCTTCCTGGCCACGCTCGGCGCCAACGCCGACTTCTACGACCCCTATCAGGACAACGCGCGACGCTGGTATCGCGAGGCCCAGGAGCGCGTCCTCTACTGGAACCACGCGATCATCCATCCCCCGGTCGATCGCAACCGGCCGCCCGAGGAGGTCAGCGACGTGTTTATGCACGTCGAGTCCGAGCGCGACGACGGCATCGTAGTCAGCGGTGCGAAGGTCGTCGCCACCGGCTCCGCGCTGACGCATTTCAACTTCATCGCCCATTACGGGCCGATCCCGGTGCAGAAGAAGGAGTACGCGCTGGTCTGCGCCGTGTCGATGGACACGCCGGGCGTGAAGCTGATCTGCCGTCCCTCGTACGAGATGACCGCCGAGGTCATGGGCACCCCGTTCGATTATCCGCTGTCCAGCCGCCTGGACGAGAACGACGCGATCTTCATCTTCGATCAGGTGCTCGTGCCGTGGGAGAACGTGTTCGTCTACGGCGACACCGAGAAGGCCAACAACTTCTTCCCCCAGACCGGATTCATCCCCCGCTTCTGCTTCCACGGCTGCATCCGGCTCGCCGTCAAGCTCGACTTCATCGGCGGCCTGCTCCTGAAGGCGGTGGAGACGACCGGCACCAAGGACTTCCGCGGCGTCCAGGCCCAGGTCGGCGAAGTCCTCGCCTGGCGCAACCTCCTGTGGGGCCTCGCCAGCGCCATGGCCCGCGAGCCCCAGCCCTGGAAAGAGGGCGCGCTTCTGCCCAACATGGACTACGCGATGGCCTATCGACTGTTCTCCACCATCGGCTACCCACGTGTGAAGGAGATCATCGAGCAGACGGTGGCCAGCGGCCTGATCTACATCAACTCCAACGCGCGCGACTTCAAGAATCCCGAGATCCGGGCGTATCTGGAGCGATACGTTCGAGGCTCGAACGGCGTCGATGCTGTGGAGCGCGTCAAGCTCATGAAGCTGCTCTGGGACGCCGTCGGCAGCGAGTTCGGCGGACGCCACGAGCTCTATGAGCGCAACTACAGCGGCAACAACGAGAACATCCGCATGGAGGTCCTGTTCGCCGCCATGGGCACCGGCCAGACCGAGCGCTACAAGGGTTTCGCCGAGCAGTGCATGGGCGAGTACGACCTCGACGGCTGGACCGTTCCCGACTTAATCAACCCCGACGACGTCCGCTTCCACGGCGCACCGGGCTAGGGCCGGCGCAGTCCACGACCGCGAGGGTCCGCCGCTAGAATCCCCGCTTCGTCAGATCACGCGGCTGTAGCTCAGTTGGCTAGAGCGTCTGCTTGCCATGCAGAAGGTCGAGGGTTCGAGTCCCTTCAGCCGCTCCTTATGAAAGCCCTGGTAATGCCGGGGCTTCTTCTTCGCCTCAAGGGGCATCTTTACGCCTAAAGACGGTCCGGGTACCACTCGCGGGTACCACTTTCGTTGGAAACTGGCGAGCGCTCGGACGCCGGGACGGGGTCAGGCGAGCTCGGCGCGGCGGGGGCGCGGCACCGACCGGCACACGTCGGCCAGGTACGTCTCGAGGTCCTCACGGCTGAAGCGCATCGCTCGCCCGATCCGCAGGTGTGGGAGCTTCGTCGCGCTTCATCTGTAGGTTTGATGCTCCAACGGCCGGGGGTTGGCCACGCCTCCCGCCGATGCCGGCGAGAGTTCGAACTAGCGCGATCAACGGGTGTGTCTGGAGCCTTGTGTCGAGAGCCGAGAGCATGCCGTTGTTGCATTGCCCGCACACCACGCCAGGTGGGATCACCCAGAACCAGTTTCCAAGAGCGACACTGAGCACGTGTTCCTCGCCGCCTTTGGGCTCGGGTTCCGAGCAGTAGAGACAAGCATCTTGTATGCCGGCCCAGGTGAGGTGCTGAGCGCTGAACGGCACTCTCGGGCGTTCCTGCGGCGCGTAATCGCCTACGTGGCCTCGACCCGCTGTGCAAGGCACACTACGAGGCCATTCGATGACAGATCGAATACCGAGAATGGGGGCGTCGAAGTCATGAAGTCATTCCCAAGCGTAGGCCCCGCGACGGCGCCCCCGCATCCCGAAGCCGAACCCGCGGCAGCTCTCGGCGATTCTGGCGATAGGTATGCGCGATCCGCGTCGCGCGGCAAGTCGGGCCGGCCGTGCCGCACGTGTGGCGCTTCGCAAGGGACGAGTGCGCGGGCCGATCATCCCGGCGCAGCCGAGGTACGCTCATCGCCGATTGCAGGGCCGGCGGGACTGGGTGAAGACTCCGCGTTTTGCATAGTCAGTATGGACGCATGAGGCTGGTCCTCGTGCGTCGCATCTTTCGCGGGTTGAACAATGCGCGGTTGTTGAGGGCCGAGCGAGGCCAGAGCCGCATACGACCGTGGAGGACCAGCCATGCCTGACGTTACCCCTTGCCTGCACCCCGGTGAAGTGCGCCGGTGGATCTCGTTTGATCAGCACAAGTTCTCGATCGTCGCCGGGGTGTTGCCGCCGGACGGCGGCAAGCCGGAGGTGTGCCGGATCGAGACGACCGAGCGGGCGATCCGCCGGTTCATCGAGAAGCAGGGAGGCCCCGAGGGCCTGTCGGTCTGCTACGAAGCCGGGCCCGGCGGGTTCGCGCTGTGGCGGCTGTTGACGAGGATCGGGGTGGCGTGCGATGTGGTCGCGCCGTCGTTGATCCCGGTCCGCGCCGGCGATCGGGTGAAGACCGATCGCCGCGACGCGAAGAAGCTCGTTTCGCTGTATCGCGCGGGGATGTTGCGGTTCGTGCATCCGCCGACGCCGGAGCTCGAGGGGCTTCGCGATCTGCTCAGGGCGCGTGATGATCTGCGTGGCGTGCGGCTCGCGGCGCGGAACCGGGTGCTGAAGCAGCTGCTGCGGCACGGTCGGATCTTCCGCGAGGGGAAGACCGCGTGGACGAAGCTGCACCGTCGCTGGCTCGCGATCCAGCGGCTCGACGATCCGCTCGCGCAGGAGGCGCTGGAGCAGCTGCTGATCCACGTCGACGGGATCGAGCGGCAGCTCGACACGCTCGACGCCAGGCTGGCTGAGATCGCCGGCAGCGAGCGGTGGGCCGGTCAGGTGCAGATCCTCACCCGGTTCCGCGGGATCGCGACGATCACCGCGCTCGGACTGATCGCCGAGATCGGCGACTTCGCCCGGTTCTCGCACCCGCGTGAGCTCGCAGCATGGCTCGGGATCGTCCCGTCGGAGTACTCCTCCGGCGATCAGCAGCACCGCGGGCACATCACCCTGTCCGGGAACAAGCACGCCCGCCGGCTGCTGATCGAGGCCGGGTGGCACTAGTGCGCCGCGAGGCGCTCTGTTGTATCCCCGGCCCAGCCGGGACGAACTTGAAGGAAGGTTTGTGGGTCTGATGGCTAACCCGGATCCGAGAGGTGAACGGGACAATCGCATGCCAGCAAAGCGGCGACGGGCCCAGGTGTCAGGGCCGGGGCGTCGCGGGACCCGCGTGATATGGCGAAAGTCGGCATGGACCGCGGCCCACCCCGGAGCGATGAAATGCTTGTTGCAAGGTCTCGCCGAGGCCCAGGCAATCTCACTCGGCGACGCGCCGGGCGCGGTCGCCGATTCATCTTGGAGGCAGTTGAACCCGTCGAAAGTCTGGTGCAGGGCCGCGGGACCTCGGATTGTCGCTACGAGCACGAACCCCAGCTTCGGTTTTGACCAAGGTCCCTCCCCGGCGGGTCGGTTCTGTCAACCGTCTGCAAGGAGCAAGCAGTGGATCAACTCTACGATCGGGTGGCTGGGCTGGACGTGCATCGCGACAATGTTGTCGGGTGCTTTCGCAGGCGCGGCCCGCGGGGCGGCGTGGTGCGCGAGAAGGAGCGCTTTACGACCACGACCGCCGGGCTCAGGGTGCTGGAGGCGTGGCTCGCTGAGCGGCAGGTGGAGCTGGTGGCGATGGAAGCCACCGGGGTGTATTGGAAACCGGTCTACTACGCGCTTGAGTCGAGGTTCACGGTGTGGCTGTGCAACGCTCGGGCGGTCAAGAAGGTCCCGGGTCGCAAGACCGATATGAGCGATTCGGAATGGCTGGCGGACGTGGCTGCGCACGGGATGATCCGGCCTAGTTTCGTGCCGCCGCCGCCGATCCGCGAGCTGCGGGAGCTGACGCGTTATCGCAAGACCCAGATCGATGCGCGCGCCGCCGAGGTCCAGCGCTTGGAGAAGGTGCTGCAGGACGCGGGGATCAAGCTGACCTCGGTCGCCTCGAAGGTTCTGACGCAGTCAGGGCGCGCGATGGTCGAGGCGCTGATCGCAGGCGAGCGCGACGGCGCGAGGCTGGCGGAGCTGGCGAAGGGCAAGATGCGCCCGAAGATGCTGGCGCTGGCCGAGGCGCTGAGTGGACACTTCGGCTCCCACCACGCCGTCGCCTGCGAGCGGATCCTCGGCCACCTGGACTTCCTCGACGCCTCGATCGCCGCCCTGACCGCGCAGATCGATCAGCGCACGGCCGCGTTCGCGCAGGTGTATGCGTCGCTGTTGGCGGTGCCGGGCCTGGATCGTCTCACGATCGACGTGATCATCGCCGAGACCGGCGCCGACATGACCCGGTTCCCGACCCCTCGTGATCTGGCGTCCTGGGTCGGCGTGTGCCCAGGCAGCCATGAATCGGCTGGCAAACGCCGCCGCGTCGGAACCACCGGCGGCAACCAGTGGCTGCGGCGTGCGCTGATCGAATCCGCCAGGGCCGCGGCGCGCACCAAGCGAAGCTACTTCGGCGCGCAGTACCGCCAGATCGCTCGCCGCCGCGGGCCCAACAAGGCCGCCATCGCCGTCGCTCACTCGTTGATCGAGCTCGTCTGGCACCTGCTCAGCACCGGCGAGGTGTACAACGACCTGGGCGAGGACTACTTCACCAATCGACAGGATCCCGAGCGGCGCGCCCGCCGTCTGAGTAGCCCAGCTCGAAGAGCTCGGCTTCACCGTCACCCTCCAAGCCGCGCCGGCCACAGCCGCATAACCCCACCCACACCCCGCCCGTCCAAACTCGGCTCCAGCCCGAGAGGCTCCCGCACGCCAAAAGAACAACGCAAGGGTCGAACACAGAGGGCATTTCACCCCAGCTGGATTGCCTGAATCCCAATCTCCAGACGATGCAAAGGCTCATCCGCCGGAAAGACATCCGATACCGGCGCCATGCTCTGCGACGGCATGGTAGTGCGGCCATCGCAACCTTCGGAGCGTGGAGCGTTGCCCAGTGAGGGCAATCAAGGAGATGAGTGGGACGCCTACGTCACGCTCGATACGTACGACAGGGACGAACGTGGGATCAACCCTCGGGGCGCGAGCCTCGGGGTGACGGAGTGCTCGTAGTAGTCGTGGGAGCAATTGCGACACGAGGTCGCACGTGATGAGTAAACGCGCAGATCGGAGGTTCGGCTGATGTCGAAGGCGTAGTTTCAGGCCCGTGCTCGATGGCCTGTCCCCACCCTGACGTGCGTCGTCGGCTCCTGGTCGGCGGGGTTCGGAGCTCAGGGCAAAGCCCAAGGCAGCTTGTCCCATCCAGGCCGTACAGGCGAGGGGAAGATCGGACGGGTAAATTGCACCAAGCGAACGCAAACGGTCTTCACTGAACAGGCCACGGCGGGGTGATCCGCGGCGGCGTGCTTTTGGGTGGGCCTCCGGGGCTGGGTCGAGGGGGATGCGTAGTCGGAGCTCGACTTGCCAGCCCTGGACGCGGACTTGCTCGACGATCAGGCGGAGTAGTCGTTGGCGTTGGTCGAAGTTGAGCGAGTCGATCCCGTCTGCGGCTTGCTTGGCGAAGTTGGTGACGCGTTGGCGGAGGCGGTTGCCGACGGCGAGTTCGTGACGCTGGGCTGTGAGCTCGGCCTGTTGGGACTCGAGCTGGCGGCGGCGGCTGTCGAGTTCGGTTGCTCGACGGTTGAGTTCGGGCATGTCGATGTGACCGGCTTGGTAGAGGTCGGTGATCCGTCGGCGCTCGGCGGTTGCCTCGTCGAGACGGCGGGTGAGGCGGGCGAGCTGGGCGTCGAGGATCTCGTCGTCAGGCGCTGGCTGCTCGGCGACGAGTGCGCGTTCGCCGGCGAGCAGCACGTCGGGGCGCAGCAGGATGTCGCGGACTTGCGCGAACACGAACGCGTCGAGTTCGTCGGCGCGGATCCGCCGCTCGGTGCAGCGCTGATCGACCCCGCCTGCGCGCAGCGTGTCGTGGTGGTAACAGCTGTAGTACCGGTTCTTGCGGGTGCCGTTCTCTGCAGTGGAGCGCATCGGTTGCGCGTGCGCCTTGACGTTGCACGCTCCGCAGTAAACGAGTCCGCGCAGCAGCCAGGTGCCTGGGGTGGTGCGCCGTGGGCTGAACATCGAGTTGTCAGTCTTGACACGTTGGGCGGCCTCGAACACTTCTTCGGTGATGATCGCTGGGACCGGGACGCGTACCCAGTCCTCCTTGGGCCGGCGCGTCTGGCGGCCGTGCGACTTGCCCGGCGCTGGCGGCGCGACCGTCTCGTGGCGGAACCATTCAGCGGTGCCCATGTAGCTGCGGTTGCGCAGCATCCCGCCGAGCGTTGAGCTGGCCCACACCGCACGGCCGGTCGGCGTCGGGACGCCTTGCTCGTAGAGGCGGCGGGTGATCGCGCGCATCGACCGGCCAGCGGCGGTGTACTCGTCGAAGATGCCGCGCACGATCGCCGCTTCGGGCTCGTGAATCTCCAGGCGCGCTGGGCCTTCCGCGGTGCGCGGGACGCGCCGGTAGCCGTATGGGACTTTCCAGAAGATCGCCTCGCCAGCGCGGACCCTGAACAGCTTCCCACGCCGGTAGCGCTCGGCGATCTTCGCCCGCTCGTACTCTGCGATCACGCCCTGCATCTGGGTCAGCAGCCGCGCCTGGGGATCGTCGTCGATCGCGGGCGCGTCGGTGAACCGCACCTGGCAGCCAAGCCGGTCGAGTTCGTCGAGCACGAGCATCTGATACGCGTAGGAGCGCGCGAGGCGATCGGGTGTCAAGCACCACACCGCCTCGATCACGCCCGCCTCGGCAGCGTCGCGTAACGCGTCCAGGCCGGGGCGGTCAAGACGCGCGCCGGAGTAACCATCATCGAGGAACTCGGCCACGATCTCGTGACCCTCAGCCGCCATCCGGGCGCGCAGCACCTCGACCTGCGAGCCGATCGTCCCACGCTGCTCCTGCACCTCACTTGACACTCGCGCGTAGATCGCCACATTCATCCCGTCTGCTCCTCTGTGAGAGTGACGGCGCTCGCCGCCACGATGATCTGAAACCCGTCGGCCAGCGCCAACGCGCGCGGGTCTGAATGCGGCGACCACGCCGGCCGTGACGCCCCGAGCACGCTCGCGACGAACAACGGCCCGGCCTGCGGCGAAGCGATCAGCCCCCACAGGCCGCGACGCTCGAACACCGCCGCCGCCCGGCCCACCGCCGGCGTGCCAGCCAGCGCCCACGCGCGCAGCTGCTCGTAATCAGACTGCGCCGCCTCGGCCACCGGCCACAGCACCCTGGTCATCTCCGCGCCCGCTCCACCGTGCGCTTGTGCAACGCGACACCGAACCGGCGCTCGACCTCGCCGACCAGCGCCGCCCCAGAGGACTCCGCCGGTGCCGAGCGCAGGAACTCGACAATCTCGTCCGTCACCCGCAACGGGCCGCGCCGCCCGCGCCGCTCGTCGACCAAGCCCGCCATCCCACGCTCAGCGAACGCGGCCGTGACCAGATAGAACCCGCCGCGCGAGTAGCCGTGCGCGGCCGCAGCGTCGGTCACCGAGATCCCGTCGACGACGTGCGAGCGCAGCATCTCGTACTTCACCTGCACCTTGTCCAACGCGAAGAAGAACGGATCGCCGGCGACGAACAACGCCGCGCTCACCGCCTCCGGGTTGGGATGCACCAGCGCCGAGGCCTCGAGCGCCTGGCGCCGGCTCTCTTGGCTCACAGTCGGCTCCTCGGGGCAGCACCACACGCCGCTCTCCAGAGTGTCAAGCATTGTCCACCGCTCATGGCCGTGAATGGTAGACAACCGTTCGGACAGATGCACGCCACAACTCATATCCGTGAGATTTGAGGCCGCTCGCGGTCGTCAACGCTGAACAGTGCGGCGGACATTATTGATCACGTATCCCGCCGTGGAAGCGGCCGCCGAGCCCGCCGTGAGTGCTCCACCATGCGATACAGGCCCGAGTCCGACGCGTCGCGGACTATCGAAACGCGAAAGACGAGCTTTGCGTTCGCGTGGTGTGCGTAAACCTCCGTTGATGCCTCGTCACACGAGCCTCGCTGGTGGGAGCTGGTAGCGAGGGATAAGGACTGGCCGCGGCGAAGCGGCGGGTGCCGGCTGGGGATTGCTCTCAGCCGGGACGAGCACCACCGTCCTCGGGGTAGAGGAGGTACCCACCCCGGTCGCAGCTCATGCGTGCGAAACGTGGTAACCCCGTCGGGGTCCGGGCGTGATGGCGCGTCCGGTAAGCCGACCGCAAGGAGGGCCCAACTCCCCGGCGGGAATCGGATGACCGAGAAGCGAAATGCCGGCAGCCGAAAGGCAACGGGAAACCGGGACAAGATGGCTGGCCCCTTCAGCCCGCCGTCCCGAAGAACCGGCCGGATACCGGACCTGGTGCCGGACGCGAAAGCGTGCTGACGCGGTCAGGTGAGCCTGTGAAGAGAAAGATGACGACGACGTCGGAACCAACGGACAAGTTAGACACCATGGCGAATGCGATGGTGAACGGACCAGAGGACGAGACTCTCGATTGGGGCGCCATTGATTGGCGTGCCTGCGAGGAGAACGTACGGCGGCTGCGCCAGCGGATCTTCACGGCGTCGCAGGCGGGGGACCTTCCAAGGGTCCGCAACCTGCAGAAGCTCATGTTGCGTTCACGCGCCAACACGCTGATCAGCGTGCGGCGGGTGACCGAGCGCAACGCCGGCCGCTTGACGGCGGGCGTGGACGGCGAGGTGGTGCTCACTCTCAAAGCCAAGGCAGACTTGGCCTCCAGGGTGCAGCAGAACAGCGAGCCGTTCAAAGCCCTTCCGGTCAGGCGGGTGTACATCCCGAAGAAGGGCAGCAGCGGGAAGCAGCGTCCGCTCGGCATTCCGACGGTCATCGCGTACCACAAGGTCGTGCAGGCGGCCTTTGGGTTCGCTGGTCGTCACACATCCGTTTCATCCGCTGCGCGGCGAGCGGTTGGAGGTGCTGTTCGTTCGCCGCATCGGCACGGGTCGCATCTACGTGTGCGAGGGCGGTCCTTTGGGCAGCGTGTCCCTTCCGGAGGACGCGACCGATCGTGGCGCGGGGCCGGCTGACCGGCCGCTGAGCATCGAGGTGCTGGCGGCGCTTGTGGCGCTGGTCGCCGAGCTGGGCGGCGAGCAGGGGGTGGCGCGATGATCGCCGCGGGCCTGACTGGTGAGCTCACCGTCCCGGCGCGTGCGCGTGAGCTGGCGGCCCGGCTGTCGGTGTTGTTCGAGCGCGACGTCGAGATTGTGGGGCGGCTGAACGACGCGCAGAGCCGCCTGCGCGATGCCAACGAGCGGCTGTGGTCGGGGCTGGCGCCGGACGCGTTCGGGCTGGTCTACGACGGGGCCGCGCCAGCCGGCGAGAGCCAGATCGCCGCGCTGATGAGCGACGCGCGCAGCGCCGGCGGGCCGGGTAGCCACACCGCGGTGCTCGGGGCGTTGCAGCAGATCCACTCGGCGATCCATCGTTCCTTTTGCGCGTACCAGTGGGCGTGCGAGGAGCGCCGCCGGCTGGCGGTTGACGTTGGCGAGCTGTCCCAGCAGCTGACCGAGGTGCTGTGCGCCGCCGGCTTCAGTGCGGACGACGCGCGGAACGCCGACGTGCACAAGCTCGCCGGGGTGGGGATCCGATGAGCTTCAGGGGAAGGACTCGCGAGCCTGGTCTTGAATCGGATACACGTCGAATCGGACACAGGGGTGAGAGGATGAGCACGGGTACCGAGCTCTCAGAGTTGAGCGAGCGGCAGCTGTTCGCGCTCCGGCGACGGCTGGCGTTGGGCGTTCACGATCCGGCGCTGACGCTGCGCGGCGCGCTTCATCACGACCTGCGGCGTTGCTCGAGCGAGAAGTGTCGCTGCCGGTCGGGCGAGCTGCACGGCCCCTACGCGTACCTGACCGTGTACGGCGACGGGCGCAGCCGGACGGTGTACGTGCCCCAGGCGCTGGCCG
>CAWGOQ010000004.1:0-673042 GCA_963824295.1 uncultured Solirubrobacterales bacterium
CCGTCGGCGAGCGCTTTCAGCGCCAGCTCGCGGTGCCGGAACGCACGGTCGTCCTGCTCGTCGCCGGGATGCGAGTCATCCGTCACCCGGGCGGCGACCGGCCGGGTACCGTTCGCTGCGGGTAGACCCATGTCGGTCCTTCCTCGGGTCGGGTCGTCAGCAGCAGCCCGGCCCGTCGCTTCACAGCCGTGAGACACTTGTCTCGGATTATGCCGTTGACCACCGAGGTGAGAGTCGATGTGCTCGCCGCCCGCGCCAGGGGTGAGACCTATCGGGCGATCGGTGGGCGGCTCGGTCTCAGCAAGGACACCGTCCAACGGATCGAGCGCAACCACGGGAATGCGGCTGATCAAGCGACTTGTCGCGCAACCTGCCTCGAGAAGCCAGGCGGCTAGGGTGAGCGACCCTCACTGGCCGTGGATCCGATCCCGTTCGGCCAGCCGGCACAGGACTGGACGACGCGCTCGACTTCTTCTAGTGGGCCTGCCGAAAGCTCCGGGAGCGCGGCTATGACCTGCGGATCGTGACTCGCCCGACCCCGGACGGGCTCGACCTGATGCTGACCTTGCCCAGGAGGAATCGGCGATGACCGACGTTGCTCAGATCGCCGCGCAGCTCGTCTCAGCCGCGCATGCCGAACGTCGCGGCGATCGTGAGGTGCCGTGGCCCTGCTGCAGGGTTGACGAGAGCGATCCGGGGTGGCTCGACGCCGCCCGCGAGCTGTCGGCCGTCGCCGGGGCGTCGACCGAGGCCGGCTATCCGATCGCGCTCGAGTACGAGCGGCTCCCGGACGAGACCGGGACCGTATTCACGATCAAGCTCCCGCCCGGGTGGAGTCCCGAGCCCGAACAGGAGGAAGCAGCATGACCGTTGCCACCGTCAGCGCCCGCGATCGGTTGAAGACGATCCGCGACCGCACCCACAATGCCCGCGCCGCGAAGGCTCGGGCCCAAAAGCAGCGCGACGCGGCGCAGCAGGCGGGCGACCTCGATGCCGCCGCGATCTGCGAGCTCGCCTACGAGCAGGCCGACACCGAGCTCGAAACGGCGAGCGGTTGGAGGCATGCTGCTGTCGAGCATGGCCGGCGTCAACGGCAACGGCCATGGTCTCGGCGGTGAGTCGTTCCTCGACAACCCTGCCACGGTCCAGACGCTGGAGCAGCTCGCGCACAGCTCAGCGCCGATCGGGTCGATCATGCTCGGGCAGTGGATGAGCGCCGAGGCGTTCGCGGACAGCCTCGGTCGTCGTCCTCGCGCCCGAGTCGACGATCAGCCGGGCCTGGAGGGCTACCGCAAGGAGCGCTGGCCGCAGATCGTCCGACAGCCCTACCGGCCGTTGAGCTTGCTCGAACTTATCCCGACTGGCACGATGCAAGGCTCGGGCATCGAGTACGTCGTCGAGCTCGGCGACCTCGATGATGCGGCCGAGACCGGCGAGGGTCAGATCAAGCCCGAAGGCGACATCACCTTCGAGGAGGCCGAGGCGCCCGCGCGCACGATCGCCGTATGGATCAAGCAGCGCCGCCAGGTTCTCGCCGATGTCCCGGAGCTGCAGGCGGTGCTCTCGTCGCGGCTGACCTACAAGGTCCAGCGCCGGATCGAGCAGCAGATCCTATCGGCGACGGCGTCGGACAAAACCTGCTCGGCCTGCTCAACCAGACCGGCATCGGCAGCGTTCCCAACGACCCCGCCATCCCGGTGAGCGACCTGATCCTCAAGGGCAAGACGCTGGTGCTCATGAGCGACGCCGTCCCCAACGGGATCGTGTTGCACCCCTACACGCATGAAACGTTGTTGACGACGAAGACCGCGACCGGCGAGCGCCTTGACTCCGATGGCGCCTTCTCCGTCGGACGGTCAGGTCCTGTGGGACCTCCCGATCATCGACTCGAAGGTCATTCCCGAGACCTCGGCACTGGTGGGTGACTTCACTTTGGCCTGCTCGCTGCTCGTTCGCGAGGGTGTCAACACCCGAATCTCGGACGCCGACCAGGATGACTTCATTCGCAATCGGGTGACCTTGCTCGCCGAGGCCCGCGTGGCATTGCCCGTTTGGCAGCCGAGCGCCCTGGCCGAGGTTCAACTCGCCCCATAGGAGGCGCTCGTGCCCCTCCGCGCGAGCAAGAACACCTACGCCTACGAGCTGGTCGGATCGACGAGGCTCCGGCGGAAGGTCATGATCGACCAGTGGGTGCCCGACTCCTGGTCCGGCGACGAGGCGGGCACGCTACCGGTGGACGGGGCCGTCTTCGAGGAGCCGGCCTTCGGGCCGATCTACCGCATCAATGCGCGACCCGCCTTCCACCGCTACGCGATGACCGCCGACGCGCCGCCCCCCGTGCTCACCGGACTCGCACCGCCGACCGGCCCCGAATCCGGCGGAACGAGCGCCGCCATCTACGGCGAGAACCTGGTCAATCCGACCTCGGTCATGTTCGGGGGCGCGGCGGCAGCGGTCACCCGATCCAGCGCGATCCGGATCGACTGCACAACCCAGCCCCACGCGGCGGGCACCGTCGACGTGACCGTGACCACCGCCGATGGCACCGACACGCTCCTGTCCGCGTTCACCTACGAGGCACCGTCAGCGCCGTCAGCGTGAACACGACCACGCAGGACGGGACGCCGCTGGTCATCACAGTCGACACGCCTCCTCCCCTCGTCGTAACCGCCAGGGCGCTCACCGCACGTGAGCTCGTGGAACGCCGAGAACTTCGCCCGCGACCGGGTGTCGACTTCCCGGACCAGCGCGCGGACGATGGCTGATGCGGGGCGGGTACTCGTTGGTTTGAGCGCCTCGGGCCCGCCCCGCTCAGTTCATAGGCCGGCCTAATCGGCGATCGCCATCCGCTTGCGCTCGGCCAGCAGCCGTTGCGCGGCGCGCGCGTAAGTCGACCCGCGTTCCAGGTCGAGCTGCTCGCACACTTCGCCGGGCATGATGTCGGTGCAGTGCGTCATCAGCCCGAGCAGCTTCTCCGCCGGCCACGTGACCGGCCGGTAGCGCTCCTCACAGGCGGCGAGCGGCGGCATGCCCTCCTCGACCCAGTCGCAGAACGCATCTCGCAGATGGTTCCCGTAATGCATGGCTCCTCCTAGGGAGAACGGTTGGAATAGGAGGCCGCGTCTCTCAGGATGACGCGGCTAGCCATGCCTCGCCTCGACGTTGGCGGCGCCTGAGTCACTCGCCAGGAGTCGCATGCTACGGGCGCGCCCCGGCGCGTCGCAAGGCGTCGCCGGCTAGAAATACCGCACGTTGCGAGGGGCGCGCGCTAGAGCAGGGCGTACAGCGAGTGTCCGACACTGCCCGGCCCGCGCTGCTCGTAGGCGGCGTGCCATAGCTGCGCCTGGTCGAGCAGCACCTCGCGCCAGCTCGCCGCTCGCGGCGAGTTAACCCCCACCATCGGCGCCGTCACCTCGAAGACGAGCCATTCGAAGTCGCTGTCGTGCCACAGGAGCCCCGCCGCTCGACGCTGCTCGAGCGCCTCGCGCAGGAGTGCCGGCGGTTCGGTCGTGTTCACTCGACGGGCGCCCGTGGCCACCGACCGTCTGCATCGGTGCCCATCCTTATCGGCGACGCGGCTGCGGTCAAGGGAACCTCATGCGTGCTCATGACTCCAAGCCCGACTCAGCCGGGCGGTTGATCCTCCCCCTCCGGTTGGGTCCTTGGCCCCAGGCTGGAGAGACTCGTGGAGAGTTGCTCAAGCGTAAGTCGCGGTGGATGTCCCGGTTCGACCCCGGTGACGCGGTATGTCCGGTCGGTGGTCCCGCTCTTAGTCAGGTAGAGCGAGGTCGCAGCCTCCTGACGCCCGGAGACGTCGCAATATGCGATCTCAACCACAAGGTCCGCGTCCGCTCGCAGGAGATACGCGAGCGGGGGCTCGGCCGCAGCGCTGGCGACTCCTGCCTTGTCCTCGAACCAGATCACGCCAGACTCACCCGCTGCAATCACAGACGGCGCTTTGCCACGGGCGACGGTCGCGCCGACGGCACCCTGCTCAATGACAAGTCCCGCTGCGGCTGCGAGTCCGAGACCTGCGCCCGCTCCAACGTTTCGGACCGGAACCGTCATCCGGCCGGTGTGTGCGCGCTCGCTGGTCTCGCTACGGATCACCGAGAGGTCGACCTCCTCGGGCCGTTTGATACCAGCTTTTTCCTGCACCTGGATGGTCTTCATCGTGTGACGCGGGATGTCGATTAGCAGCGGCCGCGCCGAGGCGTTTAGGGCTGCCTCGGCTGCCACGCTCTGGCGATGGGTCGCGTCCGCCTGACTACGCAGGAGCAAAAGTTCCTGCTCCGCCGCATCGGCTGTCTGCTTGCTCGACTTCGCGAGTGCTCGGGTCTTCAACGCAAGGACGAAAGTCGCCACTGCGAGGCCAATGGTCCCGATGGCAGTCCCGAGCGTGGCCCAAGCGGCGACGTAGTCGATCGTCGTATGTGCTGAGGCGAGCACCTACGGGATGATGAAGCGACCCTCCGACGAAACCGCGAAACGACCAACGAAGCTTTTGAGGCGACGCCGAGCGGCCCGCACCAGGCGGGCTGCTTTGCTTTCCGGGGCCGTCCCCCGCCCCAACCGTTGCCCACGCCCGCGCAGCGCCGCAAACGGGCTCCCAGAAGCTCACACCCCAGCGCACGGCGGGCAAGGGTGCGCCCCGCGCTGCTGATGACAGCCGGGGCGCTGGCGGCGCAGGAAGTAGCTGCGCCACGGGCGCATTGTGGTGGGTGGTGGCGCTGCCGTGTGGCCCGCCTGGGCGCTTGTGTGCCACGGCGCCGGCGTGGCACAGATTTGTGGCACAGCGGCCGGTTTGGGGCGCTCTCGCGGACACCCAGCGCGTGCAGCGCATTAGCCGGCGCTGCCCCTGAAAAGCCCCGCTAGTCCGGGCAATCGGTGTACCCGCCAGACCCCACGGTGTACCTCCTTGCACCGTGGGGGTTTCGAATCGGGGAGACAGGATTTGAACCTGCGACCGCCCGGCCCCCAGCCGGGTGCGCTACCAGACTGCGCTACTCCCCGTGATGTGGCCCGATTCTACGCCGAACCTCAGAGCGGGCGACGGGGGTCGAACCCGTTCCTAGAGCTTGGAAGGCTCCCGTGCAACCGTTGACACCTCGCCCGCGTTTGCGGCGGATGGTAGCCGGGTGTCCCGGTCAGGCGACGGGTGGGCGCGCTTCCGTCGGCACCTGGCCGTCCTTCATCAGGTCTGCCGGCGGCCACGAGCCGCTCCAATTGTCGAGCGCTCCGTCGAGCGTGACGACCGACCCGCTTAGCGCCTTGCCGAGCGGCGATGCGAGGAGCGCGATCAGCCAGCCGAATTCCTCGAGCGTGCCGAGCCGCTGAAGCGGGACGGTGGCCGCGGCGCTGCGCCACAGCTCGGCGGGGTACTTGCGCAGCGACTCGGTGCCGAATCGACCAAGGGCAACCGCGATCACAGAGATGCCATTTGCGCCATAGACGGATGCGAGCTCACGCGTGATCGCCTCCACCGCCGCCCGCGCGGCACCCGTATGCGCCATCGCCGGAAAGCCTTGGTGGGGCGAGACCGTCACGTTGACGATGGTGCCGACGCCGGCGTCGCGCATGGCCAGGTCGTACGCGGCCGTACACATCGCCAGCGTCCCGTCCACGTTGAGGCGATTGACCGCACGCCAGCCTTTGGTCGCCAGGTCCTCGGCGGGGACCATGTACTGGCCGCCGGCATTATTCAGGAGCACGTCGAGGCGCCCATGCCGCTCTAGGGCGCTGTTGACGATGAGCTCGGCTCCGGCCGGTTCGCGGATATCGGCGGCCACCCGCGAGCATCCCTCCCCCACCTCGGCCGCCGCTGCCTCGAGCACGTCGGCGCGACGGCCCGCGATCACCACCGAGGCGCGGCAGCGCGCGAGCTCGATGGCCGCCGCCTTACCGAGGTTGGTGCCACCTCCGGTGACAATCGCGACCTGTCCCTCCAGCGCCCCGTCAACGAAGACGCGCGAGGGCTCGACGGTCACTCGCCAAGCACCTTGATCACGAGTCGCTTCGGACGCCGGCCGTCGAACTCGCAGTAGAAGATCTGCTGCCACGGACCGAGGTCGAGCTCGCCCTCGGTAACGGGCACGATCACCTGGTGGTGCACGAGCAGGTTCTTCAGGTGCGCGTCGCCGTTGTCCTCGCCGCCGCGGTGGTGGCGGTAGTCGCCCGGATCGGGCAGCAGCTCCCGAGCGACCTCGTTCACCGGCTCGCGCCAGCTTGGGGGCGCAACCTTGTCGAGCCACTCGAGCGTGTCCGCCTGAAGGCCCGGCTCGTCGTCGTTGATCCAGACGCCTGCCGTGATGTGCATCGCGCAGACCAGCGCCATGCCCTCGGCGATGCCCGCGTCCCGAACCACTTGCGCTACGTCCTCCGTGATCCGGATGAACTCCCGGCGCTTCTCGGTGTTGAAGGTCCGGTAGACCGTGTGGGACTGCATCGCCCGATCGTATAGCCGCGACAGATCGCGGAGGGCGGCGTACGGGTCTAGACTCTCGGGCGCAACAGGGGAGTAGCACAACTGGTAGTGCACCGGTCTCCAAAACCGGGGGTTGCAGGTTCGAGTCCTGTCTCCCCTGCTGATTGCGGCCCCGGGTTGTGGTTCCGTCCGGCCTCGAACGTATGTTCGCGTGCATGCCACGGACTCGCTCCCTGCTGGAGGTGCAAGCCGTCCTCCGACTCAAGTCGGATGGATTAACGGATCGGGAGGTGTCCCTCGCCACCGGGGTCCCGCTCACGACGATTCGAGTCTGGCGCAACCATGGGCTCCCGAAACGCGCGAAGCGTGCCCTGGGGGTCGGTGGAATTTGTCCGCACTGTGGCTGCGACCCACACGACTTCGCCGCGCTGCCCGCAGACACGTACGCATACCTACTGGCGTTGTATCTCGGCGACGGCTACCTCAGACGTTCGCGAGACTCAACATGGACGCTACACATCGCCCTCGATGAGGCATATCCAGGGATCATCGAGAGCTGCTGCGACGCGATCGAGCAAATCCGTGGTGGCCACCGGCCAAAGCCGCGACCGGACTACACCGGAAATGCCTGCATCCGTATAAGCCTCAGCTGGCGCCAGTGGCCGTGTCTGCTTCCTCAGCACGGCCCTGGGCGCAAGCACAGCCGAAAGATCGAACTGACCGCGTGGCAGAACGCAATCGTTGATCAAGCACCCCAGGCCTTCCTCCGGGGCCTGATCCACACCGATGGCTGGCGTGGGGTGAACCGGGTCCACGTAAAGGGCAAGGACTACGAGTATCCCCGGTACCAGTTCTCGAACCGCTCAGACGACATCCGCAAGCTATTGACCGACACGTGCGACAAGCTCGGCGTCCATTGGCGTCCCTGGACCCGCTACCACATCTCAGTCGCTAAGCGAGACTCAGTAGCGCTGCTCGACTCGTTCATTGGCCCCAAGACGTGACCGAAGTCAGCGCGTTGAGGGGAAGATGCGGGCGGGGGGATTCGAACCCCCACGGGCTTGCGCCCACCGGCTCCTAAGGCCGGCGTGTATACCGTTTCACCACGCCCGCGGAATGCCGGGACGTGATTCTAGGCTGGCACCGGCGGCATTGAACTGCCGCGGCTAAGCTGGCCAGTTTGTAAGGTGCGCCCATGCCTCAGCAGCGGACGCTGACCCCCGGCTACGCGGTCGTGTTCCCGAACCGGGAGAAGGCCGGGAGCAAGGCCATGAAGGCCCTGGTGGCGCTCATCCTGCTGGTGTCTGTGGGCCTGATCCTGATCGTGACGATCGGCGGCTGGTCGGAGCTCGAGGGGATGAAGCCGCTCAACTTCTTCTGGTGCATCGCGTACCTGATCATCGCGTTCTACGTTTTCGTGCGCTGGTCGCGCGGGATGCTGCCGATCGCGGCCGGGTTGGGCATCCTGTTGCTGATGGTCGCCCTGGTGGCGGGGATCGGACTGTCGGGGACGAGCTGGTTCGATCGGAGCCACGCAGGGTTCGCGTCGGCCCATTCGCTGCTTGGAGGCAAGGGGTTGAGCGCGGATACGCTCGGGGCGGTGATGGTGTTGCTCGTCCCCGTCCAGATACTCCTCATCCTGTTCGCGCTGAGCGCGTTCGCCCAGGGCTGGAACGTCGAGCAGGAAGTCCCGATCGAGGAGGCTCGCAGGCGCGGCTACAACCCACCCGACCCTCGCTCTGGAGCCCCAGCGACCGCGTAGCCCCAGCCACCAAAGCCCAAACACCGACTGCGACCACGCAGGGAAACAGTGCGGCGGGTGGGACTCGAACCCACACGTCCCGAAGGACAGTGCCTTTTGAGGGCACCGCGTCAGCCGATTGCGCCACCGCCGCGCTCGGCGGCAGTTTAGTCGCGGCGAGCTCACCGCCGACGGTCCCGCGCGCCAGCCCCCGCGATCGCGGGCGCGCGACCGTCCTCACTCGACGATCAGCGCCATGAGCTCGTCGATCAGCCCCGCCGGCGCCGCCACGGTCCCCGCCGGGTCCTCGCCGGTCGCGGCCAGGTCCCGGACAACCAGCCCGGCGCGGGAAGCGATGAGGCCGCCGGCGGCCACATCCCAGGCGTTGACACCGCGCTCGTAGTAGGCATCGACGCGGCCGCAGGCGGCCCAGCAGAGATCGAGCGCGGCGGCGCCCACCCGGCGGATGTCCCGCACCCGGGGCAGCAGCTTCAACAAGACGTCGGCCTGGCGGGCGCGGACGGCACGGTCGTAGCCGAACCCGGTGGCGACCATGGCCACGCCTAGCGAATCAGCCCGATCCGGCGCCTCGAACGGCACGCCGTTGAGCGTCGGAGGGCCGGAGCGGGTCGCTTCGAAGCGCTCCTCACGGCTGGGGTCCAGCACGACGCCGGCAATCGTCCCTGAAGCGTCCTCGCAGGCGACGCTCACGGCAAATGCGGGGAGCCCGAACAGGTAGTTGATCGTCCCGTCGAGTGGATCGACGACCCAGCGAACATCGCCCCCGGCGGTCTCTCCTCCCTCCTCGGCGAGGATCGCGTCGCTCGGCCGGCGTTCGGCGAGCACCGCCCTGATCGCCCGCTCCGCGGCCAGGTCAGCGTCCGAGACGAGGTCGGTAGGCGTGCTCTTGGTTCGCACCCCGCGCGCCTGCCCGCCGAATCGCTCGCGCAGCTCCACGGCGGCGGCATCGGCGGCGTCGCGGGCCACGGCAAGCAGCGCCAGCTCCTCGTCGGCGGTCACGGCCTGGGTTTCTATCGGATCGGGCTTGCGATCATCCGGGCCGATGCGACCGCTCGAGACGATCCGGGCGCTGTCGGCGTTCGAGCGGCGGGGTCCAGGCACCGACGCCGAACGGCGCGCGGCGCGCTGGCTGGCAGGCGAGCTGATGGCCCACCGCCACCGGGTCCGGATCGAGACGTTCTGGTGCCGACCGAACTGGGCGATGGCGCACGCGTGGCATGTCGCGCTGGCGCTGGTGGGGAGCCTCCTATCCCCGAGTCACCCGACCGCGGGCGCGATCGTGCTCGCGATCGCCCTCGGATCGATCGTGAGCGACGAGGTGACCGGGATCTCGCTCGGCCGCCGCCTGACCCCCGAGCACGCCAGCCAGAACGTCGTGGCGAGGACCTTCACCGCCACCGCGCAGACAGCCGGCCCCACGCCGCAGCCGGCAGGCGCCACGGCCGAAGCGGGCGGCGTCAAGACGCCCCTGATCATCACCGCCAACTACGACGCCGGCCGAACCGCCCTCGTATACCGCGACCCCCTACGCCGCTCAGCCGCCGAACTCAGGAACCTCGCGGGCCCGGCCGCCCTGGGCTGGCTCGCGTGGCTCTCGATTGCGATCGCCTGGCTGCTGGCGGTCGCAATCGTCCGCACCTCGGTCCACCAGTCGTCAACCGCTCTCGGGCTGATCCAGCTCCCACCGACGCTCGCCCTCGTCGTCGGCCTCGCGCTCCTGCTCGAGGCCGCCGGCGCTCCCTACGGTCCGGCCGCCGACGACAACGCCAGCGGCACCGCCGCGGCGACCGCGGTCACAGACGCACTGGCACGAGACCCGCCCGGCAACCTAGCCCTCGAGCTCGTCCTGGCCGGCGCCGGCAACGGCGGCGAGATCGGCATCCGTCGCTACCTGCGAACTCGCCGGCGCGAGCTCGGGCGCGCCAGCGCGATCGTCCTCGGCATCGCCCCGTCGGGAAACGGGCACCTCCACTACTGGCGGAGCGACGGCCGGCTGGTTCCCCTCGGCTACGCCCGCCCGCTTCGGGCACTCGCCTCCGAGCTACCCAACGCCGCGCCACACCGCGACCGCGGCGCCACGCCCGCCCAGCCGGCCCGCGCCCGCGGCCTGGCCGCGATGGCAATCGGCTGCCTCGACCAGCAAGGCCTCGCGCAACGATCGCATCAGCGCAACGACGATCACACAACGATCGACGAGGCAACGCTGGAGCGCACGGTGAACCTCGCCCTGGAGCTCATCGACGCGATCGACGCGTCGCTCGCGCCGGCCGAGGCGTCGGCTACACCGGCGTGACCGGATTGTGCTTCTCGGGCCACTCGCGGTGCTTGCCGGCCGCGAGCGCGAACCGGCGGATCAGCTCCGAGCGCAGGTCCTCGGGCTGAATCACCGCGTCGATCACGAGCTCCGAGGCCAGGTGCAGGATGTCGATGTCCTCGGCGTATTCGCGCCTCAGCTCTTCGACCCGCGCCGCCCGCTCGTCCTCGTCGGCAATCGCCTGCAGCTGGTTGTAGTACACGGCGTTGATCGCGGCGGACGGCCCCATGACCGCGATCGAGGCGGTCGGTAGCGCCAGACAGCAGTCGGGATCGAACGCGGGGCCGGCCATCGCGTACAGGCCGGCGCCGTAGGCCTTGCGCACGACCACGGAGATCTTCGGGACGTTGGCCTCCGAGACGGCGCTGATCATCTTGGCGCCGTGGCGGATGATGCCCTCGCGCTCGACCTGGGTCCCGATCATGAAACCGGGCACGTCGGCCAGGAACAGCAGGGGGATGTTGAACGCGTTGCAGGTCCAGATGAAGCGGGCCGCCTTGTCGGAGGAGTCGACGAACAGCACGCCGCCCTTGACCTTCGGCTGGTTGGCGACGATCCCGATCGCCCGGCCGTCTAGCCGCGCGTACCCGACGATCACCTCCTTCGCCCATCGTGCGTGAACCTCGCAAAAAGAGCCCTCATCAATCAGCGAGTCGATCAGTAAACGCATGTCGAACGGCTTGTTCTCGTCGGCCGGGATGAGTTCGCGGATCGACTGCTCCGAAGCGCCCGGCGAGGCCGGCGGAGCAGCGGGCGGATCACCCGCAAACGACGACGGGAAGTAGCTCAGATAGCGACGCGCGTAGTCGATCCCCTCCTCGTCGCTGGAGACCAACACGTGCCCGACCCCGCTACGCGAGGTGTGCATGCGCGCGCCGCCCATCTCCTCGAGCGTCACCTTCTCGCCGATCACCATCTCGGCCATCCGGGGCGAACCGAGGTACATCGAGGCGTTGCCGTCGCGCATGATCACGACGTCGCAGAACGCGGGGATATACGCGCCGCCGGCTGCCGAAGGCCCGAACAGCACGCAGACCTGCGGCACGACGCCCGACAGGCGCACCTGATTGAAGAAGATCCGACCCGCACCGCGGCGCCCCGGGAACATCTGAACCTGCTGGTCGATCCGGGCCCCGGCCGAGTCGACCAGGTAGACGAGCGGCACCCGCAGGGACAGCGCCCGCTCCTGGATCCGCACGATCTTCTCGACCGTCCGAGGCGCCCAGGATCCCGCCTTGACGGTCGGGTCGTTGGCCATCACCGCGACGGGCGCCCCAGCAAGAGTCCCGAGCCCGGTGACGACGCCCTCGGCCCCGAGCCCATCCGCCTCCGACCCCGCCAGCAACCCCTCTTCGGCAAACGACCCCGGGTCGAGCAGCCGAGCGACCCGGTCTCGCACCAAAAGCTTTCCCTGCGACAACGCCTTCTCGCGGTGGCGCTCCGGACCGCCGGCTACCGCGCGCTCGACCGCATCCGACAGCACATCGCCCCGCTCGACGCCGCCGGTCACGACGGATCCCCCCACTCCACCGGTCCGGCCAGCAGCACATGGCTTCCCAGCGGCCGCCCGAGCACCTGTTGCGCGGCGCGGGAGGCTCCGATCAACAGCCCTAGGTCAATCCCCGTGGCGATTCCCATCTCGTGCAGCATCGACACCAGATCCTCGGTCGCGATGTTGCCCGTCGCCCCGGCCGGCACCGGGCAGCCGCCCAGCTCGCCGAAGCTCGACTCGAAGCTCTCGACTCCCGCTTCCAGCGCCGCCAGCACGTTCGCCAGCCCCTGGCCGCGGGTGTTGTGGAAGTGGGCGGTGAGCTCCACGCCCGGAAGCCGTTCCCGCGCCGAGATAAAAAACTCCCTCACTTGCACCGGGTTGGCCATCCCCGTGGTGTCGCCGAACCCCACCTCAACCGCCCCCGCCTCCACCAGCGCCGAGGCGACATCCAGCACGCGAGAAACCGGAACATGGCCCTCGTAGGGACAGCCGAACGAGGTGGAGATCACACCCTCGCAGCGAAGTCCCTCCGAAAGCGCCCGCGCAAACACACGCGACAGACCCGCCAGCGACTCCGCCACCGACCGCCCCACGTTCTTCTCGTTGTGCGTCTCTGACGCCGACAGGAACCCATTGATCTCGTCAAACCGATCGCGGAGCGGCAGCGCCCGCTCGAGCCCCCGCTCGTTCGGAATCAAGACGCTCACGGCGACCTCCGACGGCAGCGAGACCGCAGACAACACCTCCGAAGCGTCGGCCAGCTGTGGGATCACATCCGGGCGGACGAAGCTCGTGACCTCGATCCGCCGAAGCCCGCTGGCCCCGAGCAGCTCGATCAGGCGCACCTTCTCGGCCGTCGGGATCACCTCGGGCTCGTTCTGGAACCCGTCTCGGGGACCCACCTCCCGGATACGAACCTGCGCGGGCAAATCGCTCATCGGTCCCGATTCTATGAACGCCTTGAATCTGATCCCCCTACCCACCCCCGCCGCCTAGTAGGGTGCGCCGCCGATGAGCGGCCCACTCCACGTAGGAATGGAGGACTCGGAAGAGTTCGAGGTCGACGGTCGGTTGCTGACCAACGTCGGCGGCACGCTGCCCACCGAGGTGCTCTCGACGCCGGGCATGATCGGCATGATGGAGCGGACCGCATCGAGGCTCGTCTATCCCGCGCTCCAGGACGGAAAGGCGACGGTCGGCTTCGAGGTCAACGTGAGGCACGTCGGGGCCGCGAGAAAGGGCGAGCGGTGCACCGCGCATGCCCGGCTCGAGGAGATCCTCGACGGCCGGAAGCTCCGCTTCGCGGTCGAGGTCACGGCCGAGGACGGCCGCACGATCGGCCTGGGAAGGCACGAGCGGCGGATCATCGACACACAAGCCGCCCGCGCGGGATGACGCACGCCGGCCAAAGCCCCGTCTCCATAGTCGGCGGCACCGGAGCGCTCGGCTTCGGGCTCGCGCTCCGACTCGGCCGGGCCGGCGTCCCGATCGTCATCGGCTCGCGCGACGAGCACCGCGCCCAGGAATCCGCGCGGCACGCAGCGAACACGATCAAGAACGGCCAATTCACCGGCCGCGCGAATGCCGATGCTGTCCAAGAGACCGAAATCGTCATCCTGAGCGTCCCGTTCCGCAGCCAGTCAGAGACGCTCGCCAACCTCAAGCACGCGCTCAAACCCGATCAGCTCCTCATCGACGCCACTGTCCCGCTCGCCGCCGCGGTCAGCGGCAAGGCGACGCGCACGATCGGGGTGTGGCAAGGCTCGGCTGCCCAGCAGGCGCAGGAGATGGTCCCGGAAGGGGTAAGAGTCGTCTCCGCCTTCCACACGGTCAGTGCGGCACTCCTGACCGACCTCGACCACGTACTCGACGAGGACGTCCTGATCTGTGGCGACCGCCGCGAGGACAAGGCGAGGGTGGCCGAGATCGTTAACCACATCGACGGGCTCAGACCGGTCGACTGCGGACCCCTCGAGCTGGCCCGAATCGTCGAGCCCCTCACCGCGCTGATCATCTCGATCAATGTGCGGAACAAGGTCCGCGCCGGGATCAAGATCACGGGCCTGTGAACGGCCCGGTCGTGGTGCTCGCCGGCGGGAACGGCGGGGCGAAGCTCGCTCGCGGCATGCTCGACGTGGTCGGCGCTGACTCACTAGTCGTCGTCGCCAACACGGGCGACGACATCGAGATCTACGGCGCCTACGTATCGCCCGATCCTGACCTGGTCAGCTTCTGGCTGGCTGACCGGATCGACGAGCGCGGCTGGGGTCTCGACGGCGACACCTTCCGCGTGATGGACGGACTGAGGGCGATCGGCATCGACGTGTGGTTCAACCTGGGCGACCAGGACCTGGCGATTGGAATCGAGCGGGCCCGCCGACTGCAAGCCGGTGAGCGACTCACCGACGCGCACCGGGTGATCGCCACGGCGCTCCACGTCCCCGGCACCGTGCTTCCAATGAGCGACGCCCCCGTACGCACGAAAGTGCTCGCTGCGAACAAAACCTGGCCCTTTCAGGAGTACATGATCAAGGCCGGCGGTGCCTCTAACGCAGCCGACCCGGTCCAGGACGTCGAGTTCCACGGCGCTCGAGCCGCCCGCCCGACCCGCGAGGTCCTCCAAGCCATCGCCACCGCGCAGGCGATCATCATCGGACCCTCCAACCCGATCGTCTCGATCGGCCCCATGCTCGCGATCCCCGAACTCAAGTCAGCGCTCAACGACAGCCCTGCCGCGATCGTCGCCGTCAGCCCGCTAGTCGACGGCGAGGTGGTCAAGGGACCGACCGCGGCGTTCATGGAGTTCACCGGGCTCCCTCTCTCGGCCGACGGCATCGCCGCGTACTACGACGGGATCATCGACGGGCTGGTGAGCGATCGGCGAACCGATCGGGTGCCCGTGCTCGAGACCGACGTCCTGATGGCCTCCGCGGACGCGCGCCGGCGGGTGGCCAAGGAAGCGCTCGGCTTCGCACTGGCCCTCAGATAGCCCGAAACCCCATCAGGGGCGAAACTTCTCTGCTCGGCCTACCAGCTAGCGTTTCCCGCCGATGCGCACCGTCGCCATCCTCCCGATCAAGAGCTTCGCTCAGGCCAAGCAGCGCCTGCGCGACGGGCTCTCGCCGCACGACCGGCGGGCGCTGGTCGAAGCGATGTTCGCCGACGCGCTCGTGGCGCTCGGCCGGGTCGCCGCGCTGGAGCGGATCGTGGTGGTCAGCGGCGATCGAGTCGCCCAGCGGATCGCCGGCGGCTACGGCGCGAGCATCGTCGAGGATGAGGAGGGGGAGGGGGAGGGGGAGGGGGGCCACAACGCCGCCGCCGCCCGCGGCGTCGAGGCCGTGCTCGAGGACGGGATCGAACGGGCGCTGCTGGTTCCCGGCGACTGCCCCATGCTGTCTCCCCGCGACATCGAAGCCCTGCTCGACCATCCGGTCGGCGAGCGCTCGGTCCTGATCGTCCCGGACCGCCACGGCACCGGAACCAACGCACTGCTCCTCACCCCGCCCGACGTCCTCTCCCCGAGCTTCGGGCCTGACAGCCGCGGGCGCCATCTGGCCGAGGCAGCCGCGGCGGGCGTGCCTGCCGAGGTCGTCGAGCTCGAGTCGCTCGGGCTCGACATCGACACCACTGACGACCTCGAGGCGTTGCAGCGTCAGCTCGAGAGCACCCACGGTGGTGCCGCCCACACCCGCGGGATGCTGAATCAGTTGATGCGGGCGCGATCCTGAGTGGCTAAAGCGCCGTGCCCAGGGCCATAACCGCGGTCGCAGTCGAGGGCCTGCCCGAGGTCCGCCCGGGCGACGACCTGCCCGAGCTGATCACCGGCGCGATCGCGCGCCAGCGGGAGACGCTCCAGCCGGGCGACGTGCTCGTCATGGCACACAAGATCGTCTCCAAGGCCGAAGGCCGCATCCGCCGCCTGGCCGACGTCGAGCCGGGACCGAGGGCGCTCGAGCTGGGGGAAGCCCTCGGGAAGGACCCGCGGCACGTCCAGGTCGTCCTCGACGAATCACAGGCCGTTCGGCGCGCCTCGCATGGCGTGCTGATCTGCGTCACCCACCATGGCTTCGTGTGCGCCAACGCCGGCGTGGACGCCTCCAACGTCCCGGGCGAGGACACCCTCGTTCTTCTGCCCAAGGATCCGGATGCGTCGGCTAGAAGGCTCCGGCACGACCTAAGCGACCGTCTCGGAATCAAACCGGCGGTCGTGATCACCGACTCCTTCGGCCGCGCCTGGCGCCACGGCCAGGTCGACATCGCGATCGGCTGCGCCGGCCTTGAGCCCATCGATGACTGGCGCGGACGCACCGACGCCACCGGTCATCAGCTCCGGGCGACCCGGATCGCCGTGGCGGACGAGCTCGCCGCCGCAGCCGACCTGACGCGCAGCAAGGACGGCGCTCTGCCGCTAGTCCTGGTCCGCGGCGCCGGCCGGCACGTCGGCACGGGCGACGGCCCCGGCGCCGCGGCGCTGGTCCGCCCGGAAGCGGAGGACCTGTTCCGGTAGCCGCGGCCGCACGGCTGGCCGGGTGGCGACGACGACCGCACCGAGAACCACGGCGACACCGACCAGCTGTAGTCCGCTCGGTGACTCGCCCAGGATCAGGGCCGCCAGCGCGACCGAGCCGACCGGCTGGATGATCAGGATCAGAGATGTGATCGCCGCGGGCAGGCGAGGCAGCGAGGTGCTGATCAGCAGCCAGCCGACCACCTGCGAGCTCAGCGCGAGCAGGATCAACCAGCCCACACCGGGCCATTCAGGGGTTAGATCCGCATCCCCAACGATCAAACCAATCACCGCCGCGACCACCGTGGCGGTCAACGTCGCGTCGAACAGCGGCCCGGCCACGCGGCGCAGGTCGGCCCCGCCGCGCCGGAGCAGCAGCAGAAATCCCACATAGGCGACACCGGCGCAGAGTCCAAACACTGCCCCCCGCCCCGGGTCTCGGCCGTACGCGCCGCTCTGAAGCGCTCCCGAGACCAGGACCACGCCGATCAGCGCGATCGGCAGCGCCGCGAGCACCCGGCGCGCCGGCCGCTCGGACCAGATCGCCCACGCCGCCAGCGGCACGAGCACCACCTGGATGTTGGCCACCACGGTCGCCAGGCCGGCGCCCACGTCCTCGATCGAGGTGTGCCAGAGGATCAGGTCAGCCGCGAACAGCGCGCCCGCGGCCACGACGACCCTTCGCTCGGCCCAGGAACGGCTGCCGAATCGCCGATCCTCGAGCCACGCCACGAGCCCAAGCACGGGCAGGGCGAACGCGCACCGGAAGATCGCCGCCGTCGACGGCGAGGTGTTGCTCAGCTTCACCAGGATGCTGGAGAACGCGATCGTCAGCGCCCCGAGCAGCGCGCATACCCGGACGGCCCGTGAGCTCGCCAGCCACCGATCCCGCACAACTCCAATCTAGACCCCGACTGACGTCCGGAATGTCCAGGATTAGGACTGAGCGGGCGCCCCGATGGCGTGAAAGCCGCCATCGACGTGCACGATCTCGCCACTGATCCCCCGCGCGTAGTCGGATAGCAGGAAGCAGATCGCGTCCGCCACCGGCGCCGGGTCCTCGACATCCCACCCGAGCGGCGCCTGCGCCCGCCACAGATCAGCCAGCGCCTCGAACCCCGGGATCCCGCGCGCCGCCACCGTGCCCAGGGGCCCCGCCGACACCAAGTTCACCCGGATTCCACGAGGCCCGAGGTCACGCGCCAGGTAACGCGAGACGGATTCGAGCGCGGCCTTGGCCACGCCCATCCAGTCGTAGATCGGCCACGCCACCGACGCATCGAAGTCGAGGCCCACGATGCTCGAGCCGGCCCCCATCAGCGGTTCGACCGCCGCGGCCAGCGCCTTCAGCGAGAACGCGCTCGTCTGGAAGGCGGCCATCGCGCTTTCGGCCGGCGCGGTCATGAACTTCCCCCCGAGCGCGTCCTCGGGCGCGAACGCGATCGCGTGGAGCACTCCGTCGACCGCCCCCCAGCGCCCGCGCAACTCGGTGCTCAGCGCCGAAAGATCCTCAGGGCGGTTCACGTCGAGCTCGAGCACGTCAACAGCCGAGGCGGAGGGCAGCCGCTTGGCGGCCCGCTCGGTCATGCTCCGGACCCGGCCGAAGCTGGTCAGGACGACCGAAGCTCCCTCGGTGAGCGCCCGCGATGCCGCGTGGAACGCGATCGAATCCTTGGTGATCACCCCGGTGATCACCAGTCGCTTGCCCTCGAGGATCACGTCAGGCGCGAACCCCAGAGCGTCCACAAGGCGCCGGCTAGCCGCGCCCGCGTGTCCGCCGGCTCGACCAGCTCGTCGACGAATCCCGACGCGGCGGCCGCCTCCGCCGTCAGGTGCTCGGCCGCGTACTCGTCGGCGAGCTGCAGACGCAGGGCGTCCGGATTCTCGGCGACGAGCAGCTCACGGCGATGGACGACTCCCACCGCGGCGCGAGCGCTCATGATGCCGAGCTCGGCGTCGGGCCAGGCCAGCACCAGGTCGGCACCCAGGTCGCGCGAATTCATCGTGATGTACGCGCCGCCGTAGGACTTGCGCAACACCAGGGTGAGCTTTGGGACGCGGGCGGCGGCGAAGGCGCGCACGAGCGAGGCGCCATGCCGGATCACACCGGCGCGCTCCTGTCGCGACCCCGGCATGAACCCGGGCGTGTCGACGACCGCGAGCAACGGCACCCCGAACGAGTCGCAGAAGGAGACGAAGCGCGCGGCCTTCTCCGAGCCCTCGGCGTCGAGAACTCCGGCCAGGTGGTGCGGCTGGTTGGCCACGATCCCCACGGGACGGCCTTCGATCCGAGCCAGGACGGTGACCACGTTGCGGGCCCAGCGCGGGCACAGCTCGAGTAGCGAGCCGCCGTCGACGATCCCACGGAGCGCATCGCGCACGTCGTAGACCCGGCGCGACTCCGACGGCACGACGGAGCCGGGGTCGGAGATCTCGGGGAAGACGGGCTCCACCGCCGGCAGCGGCAGGCCCGCCGCCGAGGGCAAGTACCCCAACAGCTCGCGGACTCGCTCGGCTGCACTGCGCTCGTCGTGTTCGACCAGGTGACAGACGCCGTTGTGCTCGTGCACTCGCGGACCGCCGAGCTCGACGGCCGAGATCTCCTCTCCGAGCGCCTCGAGCACGACCCCCGGGCCGGTCAGGAACATGGCGGCGTCCTCGGTCATCAGGATCAGGTCGGTCAGCGCCGGCGAGTAGGCGCCGCCGCCGGCCGAGGCCCCCGACACGACCGAGATCTGAGGAACCACCCCGGTCAGGCCAACCGTCTCGCGGAAGATGCGGCCGTAGCCGGCCAGGGCCGCGGTGCCCTCCTGCATGCGGGCGCCGCCGGACTCGACGAATCCGACCACGGGGATCCGGGCCCGCCCGGCCGTCTGGAGCACGCGCACGATCGTGTCGGCATGGCGCTCGCCCAGGGAACCTCCGAGGTACGAGCCGTCTTCGGCGTAACAGGCGATGGGTCGCCCGTTCACGCAGCCGGTGGCGCCGAGGACGCCGTCCCCGGCGGTTGCGCGCGCCCCCAAACGCGGCGACACAACCCGCGAGCGCAGGACCTGCAGGCTCCCCGGGTCGCAGAGCGCCTCGAGGCGCTCGAGCGGATCGAGGCGCTGCGTGGATTCGCGTTCTAGCGTGGCGCTCATCGGTCGGGCGGGGTGGGTGGGCCGGTAATCACCAGCGCGACGTTGTGACCGCCGAAGGCGAACGAGTTCGAGATCGCGGTCGGCGGGTGTCCGTTCGACATGAGCAGCGGCCGCGCCTCGCCGGGCACGTAGTCGAGATCGCAGTCGGGGTCGGGCACCTCGTAGCCGAGCGTCGGCGGGATGATTCGGGAAATCAGGGTCTTGACCGTCGCCACAACCTCCGCCGCCCCGGCCGCGCCGAGCAGATGGCCGGTCGCGGATTTCATCGAAGAGATAGGCACGCGGCGAGCGCGTTCCTCGCCGAGTGCACGCTTGATTGCGGCCGTCTCGGCCGAGTCGTTGAGCTCGGTCGAGGTCCCGTGCGCGTTGATGTAGTCGATCTCATCCGGGCCGACCCCGGCATCGGCCATGGCCAGCTCGATCGCCCGCGTGGCGGCCTCGCCAGAAGGCTCGGGCGCGGTCAGGTGATAGGCGTCGGAGGTCGAGCCGTATCCGGCGACCTCGCCCAGGATCGAGGCGCCGCGCGCCTCGGCGGCCGAAGCCGCCTCGAGCACGAGGACGCCGGCGCCCTCGCCCATCACGAACCCGTCGCGGCGCGCATCGAAGGGCCGCGAGATTCCGGTCGGCGACAGCGCCTGCATGGCGTTGAAGCTCCCGAACCCGAACGTAGTCAGCGTCGCCTCGGCGCCACCGACGACGACCGCGTCGGCATCGCCGTACTGGATCATCCGCAGCCCGGAGCCGATCGCGTGCGCGCCGCTCGAGCACGCCGACACCAAGCTGAACACCTGGCCCTTGAGGCCGTACTTCATCGAGATGGCCGCCGCGGCTGCATTGGACATCTGGGCCGGGATGCCGAGCGGGGACATACGCTCCGGACCGCGGTCGCGCAGCACGTCGTGTTGGTTCTCGATCGTCTGTATGCCGCCGATTCCGGTGGCCAGGATGCACCCGACCCGCATCGGGTCGTAGGGAAGCTCGCCGTCCCAGCCGGCATCGGCAAGCGCCTCGGCGGCCGCGACCACCGCGAACTGGGAGAAGCGGTCCAGACGCCGGACCTCCTTCACGGACAGCAGCTCGCCGGGCTCGAAGTCCGTGCACGCGCCGGCGCCGTCGACGATTCCGCACTCGCCGGCAAGCCAGCGCTCATACAGCGCGGCCGCGCCGACGCCCATCGGCGTCACGGCACCCATGCCGGTCACGACGACACGGCGCTTCATTGGTGCACCGCTTCCATTCACTCGTGTCGCCTGCGAGCTCACTCCGCGCGACTGACGATCAGATCGATCGCGTCGCCGACGGTCTTGAGCTCCTTCATGTCCTCGCCCTTGAGCACAACGCCGTAGTCGTCCTCGACCACCTGGGCCAGCTCGACCAGGTCGAGCGAGTCGATGTCGAGCTCCTCGAAGGTCGATCCGCGCGTGATCTGATCGGCGTCGGGGCCGAAGCTGGCCAGCGTCTCGACGACGCGCGCTTCGACCTGCTCTGCAGTGACGGTTGCCATGTTTTCCCTTTCAGTGGTTAGTGGTGATCATGCGGCCAGGCCCCCGTCGACGGTGAGCACCGCGCCGGTGACGTAGCTGGCCTCTTCAGAAGTCAAAAAGCGCACGCACGCGGCGACCTCCTCGGGCGTGCCGGTGCGCCGCGCGGGAATGGCGTCGATCACGTCTTTCGGTACCTCCGCGATGAATTCCGTGTCGATCAGGCCGGGCGCCACCGCGTTGATCGTCACGCCGCGTCGCGCCACCTCGACCGCCGATGTCTTCGTCAGCGCGATCAGCCCCGCTTTGGCGGCGGCGTAGTTCGGCTGTCCGGCATTGGCGCGCAGGCCGACGACCGAGGAGATGTTGACGATCCGGCCGGCGCGCGCCCGGAGCATCGTTCGCAGCGCACGGCGAGTGAGCCGGAACGCCGCGGTCAAATCTGTCTCCAGCACCGCGTCCCAGTCCTCGTCGTCAAGGGACGCTGTGATGTTGTCGCGGTTGATCCCGGCGTTGTTGACGAGCGCCAGCACCGGGCCGTCGAAATGCGACTCGAGCGCGCTGAACAACTCGTTGGCCGCTCCCGCCTCGGTCACGTCGGCGGCGAGCGCGACGGCTTGGCCACCCTCGCCCTTAATGTCGGCCACGACCGACTCGGCACCGTCGCGATCCGAGCGGTAGTTGACGCCGACCCGCCAGCCGTCACGGGCCAGCGAGCGGGCGATCGCCGCGCCGATACCACGAGAGGCACCGGTCACGAGCGCGGTCCGAGCGGTCGAGGCGTCAGGCATCGTCGGAGCCGCCCCACTCGATCACGCCCGCGCCCCAGGTGAACCCGGCCCCGAACGCGCTCAGCAGCACCTTCGCGCCCGGCCTCAGCCGTCCTTCGCGCTCGGCAGCGTCGAGCCCCAGCGGCAGGGTGCCGGCCGAGGAGTTGCCCAGGTTCTCGATCACATCCACAACGCGCTCAGGGGGGAGCTGAAGCTTTTCCGCCAGCGCGCGCAGAATCCTGCCGTTGGCCTGGTGGTAGACGAACAAGTCGATGTCCTCGAGGGCCAGGTCGGCGCCGTCGACCGCGGCCACCGTGGCCTCCGCCATCCGAGCCACCGCGTGGCGATAGACCTCCGGGCCGTCCATCTGGAGCTTGCGGTCGGCGTGGTCGATGTGGATGGCGGGGGCGCCCGAGCCGTCGGCGCCGAGGATGATCGGCCCGATCGCCCCGAGCTCGCCGGCCGCCGGGCCCACCACGACCGCGCCGGCGCCGTCACCGAACAGCGGCGCCGTCCGCTTGTCCTCCCAGTCGACGATCCGGGTGGTGAAGTCGGCGCCGATCAGCAGCACGCGCTCGGCGCGACCGGTTTCGATCTGCGCGGCGGCCAGCGACAGCCCGGACAGGAAGCCCGTGCAGGCGGCGCCGAGGTCGATTGCGCCGGCGCGGACGGCGCCTACGGCATGCGCCACGATCGGCGCCGCGTTCGGCATCAGCTCGTCCTGGGTCAGCGTCGCTACCAGCACCAGGTCGACATCGCCCGGGTCCACCCCGGCGCGGCCAAGCGCGGCCGAGCCGGCCCGAGCCGCAAAGTCCGAGAGCCGCTCGTTGGACGCGGCAACCGGGCGCGAGCGGATCCCGGTGCGCGACACGATCCAGTCCTCGCTGACCCCCAGGCGTTCGGCCAGCTCGGCGGTGCTCACGCGGGCCGAGGGGACCTCGGCCGCGACCGACAGGATGGCCGGACGGGCCGGGGCGAGCGCCTGCACGCCCGACTGCCCCGCGACGCGGGTGCCCACTCCAAGGCGAACGGTCTCAAACACCGCTCAGCTCTCCGCGGAGAAAGAGGATTGCTGTGACTCCCATTCTGGTATCACCCTACGCGGCACTCCGGGCGTGGATACACGTGCCTCGTGGTCTTCCCCCCGTTCGGGGGGAGGCGCCATTCGCCCAGATTCACTGACCCTAAGGCGCCGCCGTCAGGTGCCCGACAATCCCAAAGCACCGCCGTCAGGCGCCGCCGACAGTTCCAATTCCGCCATGAGCCTCCCTGAGCCGATATCCGCCTCCGCCGCGCTCGTGACCGGCGCCTCGGCCGGCATCGGCGCCGAGATCGCCAAGCTGCTCGCAGCGCGCGGCTACGCGCTGGTGCTGGTCGCCCGGCGCAAGAACCGCCTGCTCGCACTGGCCGGGGAGCTGAGCGAGCAGCACGGCGTCCGGGTCGAGACGATCGCGGCCGACCTGTCCAAGCCGACCCCGCGCGGCCGGATCCCCGGACGGGTCGAGGAGCTCGGCCTCGACGTTGAGATCCTGGTCAATAACGCCGGCTTCGCCACCGGCGGCGAACCCTTCTCCGAGGCCGACCCCGAGCGCGAGCTCGAGCAGGTGCGGGTCGATGTCGAGGCGGTCGTCGCGCTGACGTCGGCCTTCCTGCCGGCGATGGTGAAACGCGGACGCGGGGCGATCCTGAACGTGGCCTCGACCGCCGGGATGCAACCGATGCCCTACTCGGCCGGTTACTCGGCGGCCAAAGCGTACGTCCTGACCTTCTCCGAGGCCATTCACCAGGAGGTGCGTGGCCGCGGCGTGACGGTCACCGCACTCGCGCCGGGCCCGGTCGATACGGACTTCTGGCAGATCGCCGGCTGGGAGATCCAGGGCGGCAAGTCGTTCGAGCGGGCGGTGCCGGGCACGCTGATCTCGCCCGAGCAAGCCGCCCGCGCAGGGGTGGAGGGGCTCGAGCACGGCGAGCGCGTGGTCGTGCCGGGCCTCCCGATCCGCGCCGCGATGATGGTCAGCCGCTACATCCCGCACATGCTCAAGCTGCCGGCCCTCGAACGTTTTATGCGCCCCGGCGGCGACGCCTAGCCCAACAGACCGATCCGCTGCGCCCGCTGGACCGCCTCGGCCCGGTTGCGCGCCCGGAGCTTGCGGTACAGCACGGACGTGTGCTCTTTGACCGTATGAGGCGAGAGATACAGCCGCTCGGCGATCTCGCGATTCGTGGATCCGGACGCGATCAGGTCGAGCACCTCACGCTCGCGTTCGGTGAGTAGCGGCGCCGGCTGCTCGGCCTTGGGCGGGAACGAGGTCATCCCGAGCCCGACCCGGCGCACGGCCGCCGCGACCCGCGCGGCGTCCCAGTCCTTGGACACGAACCCGGAGGCGCCGGCGGCCCGGGCCGCCGCCGGCGACATCCGCCCTGCGCCCGAGATCAGCATCACGCGAGTGGCGGGCGAGGCCTCGCGGATCGCCGTGCTCAGCTCGGCCCCCGACTCGTCGGCCAGGAACAGGTCGATCAGCGCCACGTGGGGCTTGTGCGTCCGGGCGAGCGCCAACGCCTCGGTGCCCGTGCGGGCCTGAAAGAAGCGCTCGACCCAGGGCTGCTCCCCGAGCAGCACGCGAAAGCCCCAGTGCACGACGTCGTGGTCGTCCACGACCAGCACCCGCAGCCGTCGGTCGTCCATTACTCGAAGTCCTGCTGAAGGGGCACGACGAGCCGCACCCGCCACCGATCACCGGCGACCGGCCCGAACTCGACCACACCCCCCTGCTGGAGTGCCTCGAACGCCGCCAGCCGCAGCCCCATGCCGGGATCCCCTTCGCCCGAGCGGGCGCCGTCGTTGCGGACCTCGAGGGCGAACTCGTCCTTTTCGCGCGCCACCGCGACCTCGATCCGCGAGGGATCGGCGTGCTTGGCGATGTTGCGCAGCGCCTCTGCGAGCACGGACTGGGCGAGCGGCTCGAGGTCTGGCGGCACGCTCGTCTCCCCGCGCCAGTCGACCTCGACCACCATCCCGGGCGACTTGCGCACCCGATCGAGCTCGGCCGCCAGCGTGGTCCCGGTCTCGGGCGCGAGTGGCGCCAGCGGGCGCTCGAGCGCGCGGCGCAAGTCGCTCAACGCCTCCTGCATCTCGATCCGACAGCGCTCGCGCTCCTCCCGGTCCAACGGCTGCTCGGCCCCCAGCACCAACGAGACCCCGAACAGACGCTGGAGCACGCTCTCGTGAATCTCACGCGCCAGGTCGAGCCGGTCGCCGAGTCGGCGCATGCGCTCCTGCTGGCGGGTGACGTTGCGCGCGGCGGCCACCAGCGCCGCCGTCTTGCCCAGCGTCCAGAGGAGGTGGCGCTCGCCGTCGGATAGCTCGAACCGCCCACCGCCGCGGTCGGCGCAGATCACGCCGTAGGCGTAGCCGCCCGCGCTCATCGGCGTGCACACGAGCGTCGTCACCCCGAGCAGCTGGGCGTAGGCCGACGGCACGGCCTCCTCGATCCCCTCCGAGATGACCACGACCTTGTCCTCGAGCAGCGCCCGTTGGGCGATCGGAGTGTTGACCAGCGTCGGCCGCAGCCCCGAGAGCTGCTCGAACGGGATCCCATGGGAGCCGATCGCGCGCACCCTTCGACGGGTCGTGTCGGCCATGAACACGGCGGCCCGCCGCATCGTCGTCAGCCGGCAGATCGCCTCGCAGATCCGGTCGTAGAACTCGGTCGGCGCGGTGTGCATGTCGATCTCGGCCAGCAGCTCGACGAACACCTCGAGCGGCTCGACCCCGGCGAACAGCGACGGGGGCGGAGAGGCGATGGGTTGATCGACGCTCACCGGAACGACCTAAGCGCCTCTACGCGGCTACCGGCGCCTCGTACCGCCGAACGATGTCGTAAAGCGTCGTGCGTTCCGCCGCGGGCCGCCCCGCGCGGTGGGCGGCGGCGACCAGCTCGGGCGGCGTCAATCGGACTCCGTGATACGAACCCGCCATCCGCGAGATCGACTCCTCCATCAGGGTCCCGCCCAGGTCGTTCACGCCCCATCTCAGAGCTTCTGTCGCGGCGTCGAGGCCCATCTTGACCCAGCTGGCCTGAAGGTTCACCACGGTCCGTCCCAGCGCCAGCCGGAACGCCGCGGTGTGTTTGAGGTTCTCCTCGCGTGAGATCTCCTCCACCCCGTGGGTGCGTCCGAGGAGGGTGTGGAACGGGATGAACGACAGGGGCACGAACTCGGTGAACCCGCCGGTGCGCTCCTGCAATTCGCGGACCACGCGCATGTGCTCGGCCAGCTCCCAGGGCTCCTCGACGTGGCCGAACATCACGGTCACGGTCGAGCGGATCCCCTCGGCGTGGGAGGCCTCGATGATCTCGACCCAGCGCGCTACGGGCAGCTTGTTGGGCGAGATCCGCTCGCGCACCCCGTCGTGCAGCACCTCCGCTGCCGTCCCCGGCGTCGAGCCCAAGCCGGCCTCCCGCAGTCGCTCAAAAACATGCCGCGGCGAGAGGCCCGACACGTCGCACATGTGCGCGACCTCCATTGGCGAGTACGCGTGTAGATGCAGCTGCGGCGCCGCGGCCTTGGCCACCCGCAGCCATTTCTCGTAATCCTCCAGGCCCCACTCGGGATGGATTCCGGACTGCATGCAGATCTCGGTGGCGCCGAACTCGACCGCGTCGTGGATCCGGCTGACGAACTCCTCCTCGGAGTGCTCATAGGCGTCGGGCGAGCGCCGCGACTGCCCGAAGCCGCAGAACGCGCAGCCAACCGTGCAGATGTTCGAGACGTTGATGTTCCGGTTGACCACGAACGTCACGGTCTCGCCGGCAAGAGAAGCGCGCAGCTCATCCGCCGCGCAGCGCATGTCCTCGATCACCGCCGGCCGCGTCTCGGCGAACAGCGCCGTCAGTTCCTCGGCGCTCAGACTCAAACCGTCGCGCGCGCGCTCCACCGCCCGCGGCGCGACGTCATCGGCGAGCGTCAGCGCGACCGTCCGGCCCGACCCGCGACGAGGAATGAACGACCAATACGAAGCCTTGATCACGTCCATCACCGGCCGCGAGATCCACTCGGGGTCGATGTACTCGGGGTACACACACAGTCGCTCCGATAAAGCCAGACCCTCCGCGCGCATCCGCTTGCGCACCTCCGACGGCGATGGGAACGGGTGCTCGGGCGAGATGTGATCGCCGTTGGCGCTCAGACCGCCCAGATCGGTGGCGCCGGCGCGGACGAGCTCGATCCACCAATCCGACAGGTTCGGCGGGACCTGAATCCCGACCCCCGGCAACAGCCGCCGCGCCTCGGCGATCAGCCGCTTGAGATCGTCGACCGTGACCTCGCACGCCCACGCCGGAGCGTCCAGCCTCGGCCCATCCCACATCCCCGTCCGCCAGTACTCCCGCGTGGCCGCGTCCGCGATCTCGGCCGGCTCGCGGCCGTAGTACTTCTCGTGAGGAACGTAGTTCTGGAGGATGACCTCCTGGATGTGCCCGTGACGCGCGTGGAGCTCGGCGAGCGCCTGCAAAGAAGCGACCCGCTCCTCCTCGGTCTCGCCGATCCCGACCAGGATCCCGCTCGTAAACGGGATCTTTAGCTCGCCGGCAAGAGCGATCGTTTCCAGACGCAACTCAGGATGCTTGGTCGGCGACCCCTGGTGGACGACCAGATCGGGGTTGACCGACTCCAACATCAACCCCTGAGACGCCGTGACCTCCCGCAAGCGGGCCAAATCGGGGCGAGGAAGCACGCCCAGGTTCGTATGGGGCAACAGGCCCCGCTCGAGCGCCTGCTCACACACCCACACGACATAAGACGTGAAGTCCGCGTGGCCATACTCCGCCAGGCGCGCGGCCACCTCGGGGTTGACCTCGGGCTTCTCGCCGGTCAGCACGAGCAATTCCTTGACGTGGTGGCGCGAGACTGCCTGGTCGAGAATCGACACCACCTCGTCCGGCGAGTACAGGTGCGCCTTGTGCGTCGCGAACGCGCAGTACTTGCAGTAGCAGCGACACGTCCGCGACAGCGACAGCGTGAGATTGCGGCTGAACGTGACACGTCGGCGCATACGCGCGGCTCATTCTAGGCAGCGCCTATGCTGCCCCGGCTGATGCGCGCAGCCAGCCGATCGACGCTGCTCATTGCCTGCCTCCTCGCGGCCGCCGTGCTCTCCGCCTGCGGCTCGGGCGCCAAGACCACCCGCGCGAGCGAGCAGGTTCGCGCCGCGACCCTGATCCTCGACTTCACGCCGAACGCCGTCCACACCGGCATCTACGCTGCCCTCGCCGAGCACTACGACCGCGACGAGGGCGTCGATCTGCACGTGATCGCGCCCACAGCCTCGACCGACTCGATCAAGCTGCTCGAGACCGATCGGGTGAATTTTGCGATCCTCGACATCCACGATCTCGCGATTGCGCGGCAGCAACATCAGGACGTCGTAGGGATCATGGCCATCGTCGAACGCCCGCTGGCGGCGGTGATCGCGGCGCCGGAGGTCGGCTCGCCCGAGCAGCTTCAGGGAAAGACGGTCGGAGTCACCGGCGACCCGAGCGACACGGCAGTGCTCGATTCAGAGGTCTCGGGATCCGGGGGCGATCCGGCCAAGGTCAAGACGATCACGATCGGCTTCGACGCGGTGGCCGACCTCCTCGCCGGCAAGGTGGCGGGCGCGACCGCGTTCTGGAGCGACGAAGGCGTGACGATCCGTCAAGAGCGCCCCGGCTTCCACGTGTTTCGGGTTGACGACTATGGCGCCCCTTCCTACCCCGAGCTCGTCCTCTGCGTGACCCGCGCGACCCTCCAGCGCGACCCGGCGCTGATCCACGACGTGGTCGACGCGCTCGTACGCGGCTACGACTTCACGCTCTCGGACCCGGCTCGGGGCGCCCAGGACCTCGACCGCGCGGTGCCCGGCCTCGATCCCAAGCTGGTGGCGACCCAGCTGAGCGCGCTGCTGCCGGCGTTCCGCGGCGCCGGCGGGCGAGTCGGCGTGCTCGATACGGCCACGCTCACCGCCTGGGCTCGGTGGGAGGCGCGCTTCGGCATCGTCCGCGCCGTGCCGGACGTGTCGGCCACGTTCGATCCCGATTTCGCGGCCGGAGCGGGGACAACCTCTTCCCAAGGACCGGGCTGATCGGCAGAATAGCCCCATGAGACAGGGGACTCGGCTGTTGGCCGGGGTGATCGCTGCCGTCGCCGCCGGGGGCGCGGTGGTCGCCATCGGTGTCGCCCTCCTGCTCGGCCATATCGTGCACCTGCGCTCGACCGCCGACGCGACGCTACGCACGGGCGGCTACCTCACCGCCACGATCAACCTCGAAGGACTGGTGCTCGACGCCGAGACCGGGGTGCGGGCTACGTGATAACGGGCAGGCAGCTCTTCCTGGCGCCCGAGCGCAACGCCCAGTCGCAGCTTCCGGCAGCGACCGCCGCACTGCAGCGCGCGGCCGCTGCCGACCAGGGCGCCTTCGAGACCCAGACCGCGTCGCTGATCGACTCCGTCCGCTCCTACATGGCTGACTACGTGCCCGCGGTCATTCAGGATGTGACCGTCAACCCGAACGCCGCCCGCTCGCTTGCCACCACCGCTGAGGGCAAGCGCTTGGTCGATGGGATCAGGGCGCAGACGACCGGGCTCGAGCAGCGGATCTCATCGCAGCAGGCCGCGCGCCAGCGAGCCGCCCGCGGATCGGCGAACACGGCCGTCGCCGTCGGGGTGGTCGTCCTGATCGCGCTCACGGCGCTGACGGTCGCGCTGGCCAGCATCCTCGGCTGGCTGCTCATCGGGCGCGAGCGGGCGCGCGAGCGGACCGAGAAGCTGTACCGCGCGAGCGAGCAGACCGCGCTCACGCTCCAGCAGAGCCTCCTGCCCGCTGACCTTCCCGACCTACCTTCGTGCGAGCTCGCGATCCGCTTCGCTCCCGCCGGCGCGGGTGAGCTGGTGGGCGGTGACTTCTACGACGTGTTCGCAGTCGGGGCCGACCGCTGGGCGGTGGTGATCGGCGATGTGTGCGGCAAGGGGCCGCAGGCGGCGGCGGTCACGGCGATGGCTCGCTGGACGTATCGCAGCTTCGCCACCGCAGCCGCGCCCCCGGCCGACGTCCTGCGCAGGCTGAACGACGCCATGCTCCGCCAGGGACTCGAAGGACGCTTCATCACCCTCGCCTACGCGCTCCTCGACGTCCGCGCCGACGAGGCGCGGGTCGCCGTGGCCTGCGCCGGTCACCCGCCGACGATCGTCGTCTCGCCGCGCGGCGAGCCCGAGCGGGTCGAGGCGTTCGGGGACCTGCTGGGGGTGTGGCCCGACGTCAGGCTGCAACAGGTCGAGCTTGAGTTGCGTCCCGGCGAGGCCCTGGTGCTGTACACCGACGGCGTCACCGACCAGGGTCCCGGGCTCGAGCGCTCGGCTGAGCAGCTGCTCCGCCGTCCCGGCTCGGAGCGCAGCGCCGACGCTCTGGCCGATGCTTTGCTCGACGACGCCGGCCAGCCGGCCGGGGTGGTACGGGACGATGTCGCGATCGTCGCCGTGCGCTACGTGCCCCCGGAGCACGTTCTCGACGAGCTCCGCTTGACCGCCGGCTCCGCCGCCGCTTAGGCTTTACCCCCGGGGGTCCGGTCCGCACCTGATGAGGGAGGTTGGGAGATGGTGAAAGCACGAGTCCTCGCCACCGTGGCGACGTTCGCGCTGTGTGCTGTGATCGTGACGACTGCCGGCGCGAGCGCCGCGTCTGCTTCGTCCGTGGCCCCCGGCTCCCCCGGGGGCATGAGCTACTTCGACCTGGCCCGCAAGGACTGCGTCGGCACCGCGCGCAACACGACCTCCAAGGTGTGGTTCACGGTCGCCGACGGCGTGCTGTCGGACACCTACTGGCCGACGATCGACGCCACCAACGTCAACACGCTCCAGTACCTGGTGACCGACGGGCACAGCTTCACCGACCTCCAGACCCGGGACATGAGCTACAAGGTGATCCCGGATCCGACCGGAATGAGCTGCACCGTGCTGGCGAGCGATGCGGCCCACCACTATCGGATCCTCACCACCTACATCGCCGATCCGGCGCGCGACTCGGTCCTGATGCGCACCAGCTTCCAGGGACCGAACTCGGATCGGCTGTACGTGCGGCTCGACCCGCTCGCCGGGGGGACCGGCGGCGGGACCCTGCCCAACGCGACCACGCCAGAAAACGCCGGCGGCAACACCGCCGAGCTGGTCAGCGTGAAGGGGGCTGAGGTGCCCGTCGACTACAACACGAACACGGTGACCGACGCGGTCAACCGCAACTACGCGGTCCCGACCTACATGGCGCTCGAGTCCTCGAACGGATTCTCGAGCGCGAGCGTCGGCTATGCCGGCACCGCGAGCGACGGGCTGACCATGCTCGACTCGAGCCACTCGCTGACGCCGTACTCGTCCGCCCCTGACGGACACGTGACGCTCACGGCCGAGATCCCGACCGGATGGAACCGCTCGTTCACGCTCGCACTCGGGTTCGGCACCACCCAATCCGCCGCGCTGTCGGTGGCGGGAGCCTCGCTGGGCCAGAACTTCGATCGCGTGTGGGGGCAGTACGAGGCTGGTTGGCAGCGCTACGACGCCGGTCTGCGAAGGCCCGCCCGCTGGCTTGGCCCGGCGGCGATCCGCGAGTACTACGAGTCGGTCAACGTGGTCAAGGCGAGCGAGGACAAGACCTTCCCCGGCGCGATCGCCGCCGGCCCGGCCTCGCCGTGGGGCCAGTCGGTACCCGCCGGCGAGTTCACCAACGGCGAGCCGACGTACTTCGGCTCCTATCGCGAAGAGTTCTCGCGCGACACCTACGAGGCGTTCACCGGACTGCTCGTGGCTGGCGACATCCAGACCGCCCGGGCCGCCACCCTCTTCCTGTTCGACCGCCAGCAACTGCCCAACGGGTCGATGCCGCGCAACTCGCTGCCCAACGGCGAGGCCGCGCCCGACACGGGCGGCCTGCAGCTCGACGAGACCTCCTACCCGATCCTGATGGACTGGCAGTCGGGCCTCGCGCATGACTCGTCGCTGTACGAGAACCACGTCATCCCCGCCGCTGACTTCCTGGTCGCGAACGGCCCCTCGGACGGGGTCGAGCGCTGGGAGGAGCAGTCGGGCTACTCGCCCTCGACGATCGCGGCCGAGATCGCCGGCCTGACCGCGGCGGCGGCGATCGCGCAGGTCAACCACGACCCGACGCACGCAGCGATCTACCAGGCCACCGCGGACTACTTCGCTCGGAACATCGAGAACTGGACCGTGACGACCAACGGTCCGTACATCAGCGCGTCGGTGCCCGAATACTTCATCCGCGTCACAAAGGGGACCAATCCGACGACGGGCCAGGCCGATCCCGACGTCCCGTACGACTACATGCTCAACAACGGGAACATGACCAACGTCGATCAGCGTGCGGTGATCGACGCCGGCTTCCTCGACCTGGTTCGCCTCGGCGTGCTTCCCGCCAACGACCCGGCGATCAAGTCCTCGATCACCGTCGTCGATGACACGATCGAACGCCAGACGCCGAGCGGCCCGGGGTTCTACCGCTACGGCTTCGCCAACGACGGCAACCTGTCCGAGGACGGCTACGGCGACTGCTACGACCCGGCGTCGCCTCCCCAGACGTCCGGCCAAGACCCGACGAACTGCTTCCCCACCGGCGCGCCCTGGCCGCCGACCGACACGGGCACCGGGCACCTGTGGCCGGTGCTGTCCGGCGAGCGTGGCGAGTACGAGATCGCCGCGGGCGACTTCAGCTTCGCCGGCCAGCTCCTGACCGCGATGCGCAACATGACCTCGGGCCAGGGGCTCGAGCCCGAGCAGGTCTGGGAGGACCCGGACCAGCCCGCATCGCCCTATGGCACCGATCCGGCCACCGCCTCGATCGGCTTCACCGACGGCAAGCCGGCCGGCTCGGCCAGCCCGCTCACGTGGGCCCAGGCTTCCTACGCCCGCCTCGCCCTCGATTTGAGCGCCGGCCGGATCCTCGAGACGCCAAGGATCGTGACGGACCGCTATGTGCGACACGGCATGCCGGGCGCGCTGACCGTGACCGTCACCTCGCCGGCCAACGGCGCGAGCGTCGCCAGCGCGACTCAGACCGTCACCGGGACGACCTCCCCAGGCGCCACCGTCGTCGCGGAGGGCTGGCCGCCCACGGGCGGGGCCGCGCCGATCGCGTCAACCACGGCCGACTCCTCGGGGAACTGGACGGTGACCGTGCCGGTCAGCTTCGGCACCACCACGATCACCGTCACCGCCACGCTCGGCCGTAGCACCGGCTACAGCCAGCTGTCGGTCACGAACGTGGCCCTGCCCGGGACGACCGTGCTGAACGTCACCGACCCGGTCGGAGACGACAACGGGCCAGGTACATACCAGTACCCGACCGCGACGACCGGCACCCCGCCCACACCCGTATTCGCGCCGGGCTTATTCGACCTGACCGACCTCCAGGTCAGCCAGACCGGAACCGACGTCTACATCCAGGTCAAGATCCGTAACCTGGTCAACACGTTCGGGAACAACTTCGGGGCCCAACTCCTGGACATCTACGTGCGCAACCCGACGGCGAGCAGTTTCTCGACCGCGGCGGCGTACCCGCAGCTCAACTACTCGATTGCCGCCAACTCGGCCTGGAGTGAGCGGCTAGAGGCCCAGGGGTTCGCGTCGCCGATCTGGGAGGACGCCGCCGGCACATCACTCGGCAACCCGCAGTTCGTGGTCGACGATCCCAGCGGGACGGCGACGCTGATCCTGCCCCAGTCGACGTTCGGTACGGTCACCTCGGCGTGGGTGTTCACGGTCGCGTTGACCGGCCAGAACGGCTTCAACTCCTACCAGGCGCGCGATTTCACCCAACCCGCTGGCGCGTACACGTTCGGCGTCTGTCCCGTGGGCGACACCGCACCGATCTGCACGTACCCCCCGAGCGAGGTGCCCTACGTGATGGACACGATCACCCCACCAGGCGTGAGCCAGGCCAACGAGCTCAACCCGACGCTCGGCCCGGTCGAGCTTCAAGGAGTGAACGGGACCGACACCCAGTCGGGCCCCTAGCGTCAGCCGCCGACGAGCCGGTCGACCAGCGCGCCGCCCTCCCGCGCCATCCGCGACCGCGGGACCACTAGGTCGAACCCGGCCTGCTCGGCGCCGGCGCGCACGTCGGCCTCGACGTGCGAGTAGAAGGCGAGCGTCTTGAACCCGGTCTGCGGGATCGCGCTGACGACGTCGATTCGCACGTCGGGGTCGGTGGTCAGGTCGACAATCAGGACCTCGGCGCCCGGCAGCTCGCGCAGCAGACTCTCCCCGTCTGACACCAGCGCCGTCTCGTGCCCGGCGGCGCCCAGCGCCCCGACGACGTTCGAGCCGAACAGCAGGTCAGGGATGAACGCGACGACCCGTGCCACGCCGGCCCCTACTGAGTGCGGAGCTTGCGGAACTCCTCGCGCACCGATTCCGTCCGCCCCCACATCGGGTTGACCTCGGTTCGCCCGGTGCGCGACTCGCGGACCACCATCTCGCCGTCGATCCCGGCGTCGTCGAGTAGCGTCAGCGACACGTGGACCGCCTGCGCCGAGGCGGCGTGGCCGAACCGGTGCGCTACCAGCAGCCGCCAGTGCCAGTCGTGCTTGGAGTAGGGCTGCGCGTTGCAGGTGACGAGCAGCACCGCAGCGTCGACGTAGCGGCGCTCGTCGAAGATGCGCAGATCGAGCTCGAGATCGGTCCAGTCGTCGGGCAGCGAGTCGACGATCTGCTGGAAGGTGTCTGCGAGCGCCATCGGGACCGGAGCCTAGCGATCGACCGCGGTCACCGTCAGAGCTGCGCGATGAACGTGTACAGGACCATGGCGCTGACCACGAGGGCGAACACCCGCAGACCCCACAGCCCCACCTTGACCCGTCGGCTCAGCCGCGCCGCGGAGACCGGCCGGCCCGTGTCAGATACGAGCTGGTCTCGCTCGAGGTACACCACCAGTTCTTCGCGTTCGCGGTCGGTCATCTAAATCACGTGAGTTGTCTGGAGGAAGGAGTCGATCGCGTAGGCGGCGCCGCACACCGAGATGAAGGCCACGATCGCGATCGCGGCGACGTTGAGCGTCGCGCCGTTGACCCACCGCCCCATCAGCTCGCGGTCGTTGGCCAGCATGATCAGGAACACCAGCGCCACAGGAAGCAGCACCGTGGCCAGCACGTTGGCGTTCAGCGCGATCGAGAGCAGAGGAGCTCCAGGGATCAGGATGATCGCCGCCGCGACGGCCGCCGCGCCGATGTTCGCACCATAGAACAGGGCCGCGCCGCGGGCCGAGCTGTTCAGGCTGTGGGGAACGCCGAGGCACTCGCCGACGGCATAGCCCGTGCTCGCGGAGATCGTGAGCACCGCCACCGCGCCGGCTTCGATCAACCCGAGGGCAAACACCGTCCCGACGGCCTTGCCGGAGACGGCGCCGAGTGCGGCGGGGAACCCGGCGCCGGCGAGCCCCTGGATGTTCGCGCCGCCGTGGGTGGCCAGCGCGGCGCCGGCGATCAGGGCGCCGCAGCCGAACAGCGCCGCCAGAACGGCGCCAGCCATCGTGTCGTAGCGCCCGTGCCGCAAGTCGTCTGGGGTCATCCCCTTGTCGGCGGATGCGCTCTGCTGGAAGAAGATCATCCAGGGCGTTACGGTCGCGCCGATCGTCGAGGCCACAAGCAGCAGGAGCGTGTTGAAGCTGCCACCCGGGAACGGGGAGAAACTGACCGCCGAGCGGCCCACCGCCCCCAAGTCGGGGTGGACCATGATCGCCGCGACCAGGAACAGGCCGTTGAAGATGGCCAGGCCGAGGACGATCCGTTCCCAGCGCCAGTAGCGCCCCCCGCTCATCGTGAACACGACCAGCACCACGCCGAGCACCGCCGCGACCCAGGCGCCCAGATGGAAGTAGGCGAGACCGACGCGGATCGCGACGAACTCCGCGATCAGGGTGACCAGGTTGGTCACGACGAGGTCGCCGGCCGCGAACCAGCCCCACAGCTTTCCGAACCGCTCGAGCACAAGCTGGCCATAGCCACGATGGGTGACCGCGCCGACCCACATGCACATCTCCTGGCACACGACCGCCATCCCGAAGCTGATCACGATGAACGGAAGGAAGAACCCGAGGCCGTACGTGGCGCCGCTCGTCGCGTAGGAGATCATGCTCGGCCCGTCGTTCTCGCCCAACATCGCGAGGATCCCAGGACCGACCAGCAACCACAGCAAGTGCCAGCGCCGCCGATTTTGGCGCGCGTTGTGGACCCTGAAGCGGTCCCGCGACCTCAGCAGATCCTCGTGGGTCAGCCCGGCGGGGAGGCTCGTCGCCTGCCCGTCGACGGTGGCGCCCTCGAACGCCGGCTCCGGGATGCCCGTGGGACGCGCCGGCGTCACCGGCTGACCTGCACGCGCATCGCCTTGGCCAGCGCGCCGCCGAGCACCTGCATCCGATCGCCGAAGCGCACGAACAGCGGGCCGTCGAACGGCTGCTTGTCGACCACCTCGAGCTCATCGCCGGGAGCGATGCCGTGGTCGGCCAGGAAGCGGAGCATCTCGGGGTCGGAATCGGACACGCGCACGAACGTTCCGGTGGCGCCGGCCTCGAGCGACTGAAGGCTCTCGGTGCTGCCCTCTTCGATCGTCAGATCACGGGTCGGGATCGGATCGCCGTGCGGGTCGTGGGTGGGGTTCCCGAGCTTGGCCGCGATCAGATCCTCGAGCTCGTCCGAGAGCACGTGCTCGAGCACCTCGGCCTCCTGATGCACCCGATCCCAGGGCACGCCGAGCGACTGGACCAGATACAGCTCGAGCAGGCGGTGATGGCGCATCACCTCGAGCGCCACGCGCCGGCCGTCCTCGGTCAGCGACACACCGCGGTAAGGCTGGTGTTCGACCAGGCCGAGTTCGCCGAGGCGCTTGACCATCCCGGACGCCGACGCGGCGGTGACGCCGAGGCGCTCGGCGAGCGCGTTGGTGCTCACCGGTTCGGCGTCGCGCCTCTCCAGGGCGTAGATCGCCTTGGCGTAGTCCTCGAGTGCACGCAGGCATTTCGGCCGCCATTGCTCGATGCCTATCCTGTTTGGAGATGACCTCGATCGACACCCTCCAGGCCGATTACCGAGCGATTACCGAGGCTTGCGGGCTACTCGACCGCTCCGAACGGGGGAAGCTGGCCCTCACGGGCGCCGACGCCGCCGGCTTCCTCCAGGGCCAGGTGAGCAACGACGTGGAGCCGCTCGCCCCGGGCACCGGCTGCTATGCCGCGTTCTTGACTCCGAAGGGCAAGATGCTCGGCGACGTTCGGATCCTCAACGCAGGCGACGAGCTGTTGCTCGACACCGAGCGGGCGGCGCTCCAGGCGCTGTTCAACATGATCCGGCGCTTCAGCATCGGCTACCAGGTCGAGCTGCACAAGCGCACGGTCGAGTGCGGACTGCTATCGCTGATCGGCCCGGACGCCGCTCGGCTGGCCGGCGCCGACGGGCTGCCCTCGGAGGAGCACGCGCACATCCCCCTCTCGATCGGCGGCATTCAGGCGCGGGCGATCCGGACGGACGTGGGCTTGGATCTTCTGTCCGACGCGGCCGACACGGAGGCTCTGAGCGCCGTACTGCAGGAATCCGGCGCAGTCGCGATTGGCGAGGCCGCGGCCGAGTGCCTCCGGGTCGAGCGTGGGCGACCCCGCTACGGGGTCGACCTCGACGACACCGTGATCCCCCAGGAGGCGGGGCTGAACGAGCGCGCGGTGTCGTTCACCAAGGGCTGCTACGTGGGCCAGGAGACGGTCGCGCGCCTGTTCTACCGGGGCAAGCCGAACCGCCAGCTGCGCGGGCTCCGCCTGACCGGCCCGGCCGAGCCCGGCGAGGAGCTTCTGTCGGAGGGGCGGCCGGTGGGTCGCCTGACGAGCGTCGTCCAGTCCCCGCGCTTCGGCGCGATCGGGCTGGCCCTGGTGCGCCGCGAGGCGCCGCCCGGATCCACGGTCACCTCGGACGCCGGCCTCATCGCTCAGGTCATAGAGCTGCCGTTTCGCTGAGCTCGCGCCGCTTCAGCGTCACCTGGGGCAGATCGGGGTGCGAGGACAGGTAGGTCGCGATGATCCGCAGCTCGTCGATCTCGTCCGGGGGCACGTGCGCGCCCAGCTCGCCCGCATACCCGCCCCGCCGGAGCGCCTGCTGGGTGCGCTCCTCGAGCGACTCGGTGTCCTCGGAGGGTGGCAGGGGACCCCAATCCACCACGCGTCCACCGACGAGCCAGAACGCGTCCTGCCGCGCCTGATCGACCGGGTGCGCGGCGAGGACGAGCCGCGCCCGGGCGTGGGTCGCCTCGAGCGCGCCACCGAGTCGCTCGAGGATCACGGTCAGGCGTCTCATCCGCCGGCGCAGCCACGCCGCGCGCTCGTAGAGCTGCTCGTCGGCGGCCGCGCGCATCTGCCGCCTAACGTGGGCCAGGAGGCGGTCGCCGCCGTCGCCGCCGGTCACGAACAGGCGCAGCGCCTCGTCCAGGCGCCGGCGGTACAGGTTCGGGTCCAGATCGCCCAGGCACGGCGAGAGGCAGCGCCCCATCTGCCCGTAAGCCGAGGGATGCTCGCGGAGCTTCAGCCGCCGGCCGCAGTGACGCAGCGCGAACAGCGAGTCGAGCTGCTCGACCAGCTCCTGGGCCAGCCGCCGGCCGCGTAGCGGCCCAATCGTGACCGCGTGCCCGGCAGCCGGCTCGGAGGACACGTCGAGGATCGGGAACGGGATATCGAGGCGGCAGCGGATGTAGCAAAGGCGCTCGTCGCGCCGGGTCAGGCGGATGTTCCCGGCAGGCTTGTGGTGCTTGATCAGGCGGTTCTCGAGCACGAGCGCCCCGAGCTCGGAGTTTGTGCTCTGGTAGTCGACCACGGTGGCCTGGGTCGTCCAGGCGGCGGGCAGGCTCGAGGGCGCGAAGTGGGCACGGGCCCGGCTGCGGATCGAGATCGATTTGCCGACGTAGAGCACCCGCCCGGCGCCATCCCGGAACAGGTACACGCCCGGGTCGCTGGGCAGGTCGGCGAAGTCGAGCTGCGGCGGCATCGTGGCGGCGGGCACCTTGACCTTGCGGCCGACGGTCCGGCGGCGCCGGCTCCTCGTCAGCGCCACCGCGTCCGCGATCGTCAGCGCGTTCGCGCACAGCCGGGGGAACAGCGCGCACAGCACGCGGGCGCACGTCTCGGCGTCGGCCAGCGCGCGATGCGCGACCTCCACCTCGATACCCAGCGCGTCGGCGAGCACGCTCAGCCCGCGCTTGTTCTGCAGCGGCAGCAGCTTGCGGGCCAGCGCCGCCGTGCACAGGACCGGCGGGTTCGGCCACTCGAGCCCGATCAGTTCGAACCCTCGCCGCAGCACCCGGCGATCGAACGGCGCGTTGTGAGCGACGAGCACCCGCCCTTCGAGGCGCTCGGCGATCCCGGGCAGCACTTCCTCGAGGCCGGGGGCTTGCGCCAGCATCTCCTGGGTGATCCCGGTGAAGCGCTGGATGCCGCGTCCGAGCGGGCGGTTGCAGCGCACGAGCGACGAGAACCGGTCGTGCAGCTCGCCGCCGCCGACCAGCACCGCCCCCACCTCGGTGAGCTCGCACGCTTCGCCCCCCAGGCCATTGGTCTCGGTGTCGACCACGAGGAACTCGGCCGTCGCTGTGGCGTGCTCGAGCAGCGTCACTCGACGCGTGATACGCCCCGCGTCGGACGGCAAGCAAGCAGGATTGCAGGTGGCTTGGACGTATTGGTCTAGATGACCGTTTGTCAGGGTAGGATCGGCGGACAATGCTCGGAAAGGAGGTGAAGTGACCACCACCGCGTTTGATCTCGACAAGCTCCGCGAGCTCGAGGACTCGACGCGCCGCGCCTGGATGACGTACAACGATCGGCTGCGCGACCTCGAGGGCGATGAGTACGAGCGGGTCGAGAGTGATTCGTGGACTGAGCTGCAACGCGAACTGCGTCGCCTCGAGCGCCGGAAAGCCTCGCTGACTCAGAACTCCACCTGAGCCCTCCTCCATCCTGACATCAAATGGTGTTGCGTTTGTCAGTTTGGGTATTACGCTGGCTAGGGTTCGCGCCGGGACCGGGACTCCAGGCCGCCCCGGTTCCCTCAGGCGGTCTTGCGAGGAGGTGCTGGCGAGAGGATGCGCACAAGGACGATTGGGATGCTGGCGGCCAGCGCCCTCGCCCTGACGGCGTGTGGCTCTACCTCGAGCGGTGCGGTCACGCCGCGCCCGCCCGCACCCGCCAACCTCACCGTCTACATCGACAACGGCTCGGTGTCGGTCTCGCCCAGTTCGGTGGGCGCAGGCCCGGTGACGTTCATCATCACCAACCAGGCCGGCCAGGCGGAGTCGCTGTCCATCCTCCGCTCCAGCTCCTCGGCCGGTGACCCGCTGGCGAGCACGGGGCCGATCAACCCCCAGGCGACCGCCCAGGTCACGGTGAACTTCTCCTCCCGGGGCACCTACTCGCTGTCCACCGGTGCCGCGGATGCCGGAACCGGCTCCTCGGTCCGGCCGGCATCGATCACGGTCGGCGCGCCGCGCCCGAACAGCGACAGCCAAGTCCTCCAGCCGTAACCCCGGCCAGCGCCCCTGCAAAAGTGCGCGTGCCGCTCGGCTCGCCGGCGCCGGGCGCGTTTCTGCAGCTGGTAGATGAATAAGCGCGCGTGCGTCGTCGGTGGGGCGCGCGACGCGCGGATTTGCAGGTGGAGGCGGTTGTCGCTCGCCCTCGCCCTCCGCACCTCCCCGTCGGCCCAACCTTACTTGTGTGCAATACTTGCATGCGTGCAAGCAATTGAGACGGACCAAGCGCTGGACACCGGCCTGGCCGGCGATCTCTACGCGCTCATCGTGTTCTTGCACAAGAACTGCAACGCGGATCTGTTCGAGGCGCTCGGCGCCCTCGACCTCTCGCTGACCCAGGTCAAGCTCCTCCACCACCTCGAGGACCAGCCGCGCGAGATCACGCTCAAGGAGGCCGCCGAGAGCGTCCACGTGTCGCTCCCCGCCGCCAGCCGGATGGTCGATGACCTCGTCCGGCGCGGGTTCGCCCTGCGCCGCGAGGACGACGAGGACCGCCGCATGAAGCGCGTCTGCCTGACCGACGGCGGCCGGGAGGTGATCCGCCGGCTGAACGCCGCTCGCCTGAGCGGACTCGAGCAGTTCGCCAAGACCTTGACCACCGCCGAACGACGCTCGCTCGCGTCAGCGCTCTCCAAGCTGCTCGAGCGCAACGACGTCGCCGCATGCCGACCGGAGACTCCGACCTCATGACCGACCGACTGCTCGCCCACCGCCACCGCCTCATCACCGAAGAGAACAGCCGCTGGTGGACGCTGGCCGCGATGTGCTTCGCGCTGTTCATGCTGATGCTCGACAACACCGTCGTCAACGTCGCGCTGCCGTCGATCCAACGCGACCTGCATGCCTCGCTGGCCTCGCTCGAGTGGACGGTTAACGCCTACACGCTGACGCTGGCCGTGCTGCTCGTCACCGGCGGCCGGCTCGGCGACATCTTCGGGCGCCGGCGGATGTTCCTCTTCGGCGTGGTCGTGTTCGGGCTCTCGAGCCTGGCGGTCGGCTTCTCGCCAAACGACACCGTGCTGGTCGCCGGCCGTGCGATTCAGGGCATCGGGGCCGCGTTCATGATGCCGGCGACTCTGTCGATCATCACCCAGGCGTTTCCGGCGGAGCAGCGCGGTACCGCGATCGGCACCTGGGCCGGGGTCAGCGCACTCGCGCTCGCGATCGGTCCGGTCGTCGGCGGCTTCCTCACCGAGTACGTCAGCTGGCGGGCGATCTTCTTCATCAATCCCCCCATCGCCGTCGTCGCGGTCGCCGTGACGTTGTTCGCCACTCGTGAGTCGCGGGACGAGACGGTGGGCCGGACGGTCGACTTCGCGGGTATCGGGGCGATCACGATCGGCCTGACCGCGCTCGTGCTCGCGCTCGTCGAAGGCAACACCTGGGGCTGGGGATCGCCCGCCGTGATCTCGCTGCTGGCTGTGGCGGCGATCGCGCTTCCCTTGTTCGTGATGATCGAGCGCCGCGTCCCGTCGCCGATGGTCAACTTCGCGTTCTTCCGCTCGCGGACGTACGTCGGCGCCAACGTCGTCGCCTTCCTCATCTCGTTCGCGATGTTCGCGCAGTTCTTCTTCCTCACCCTCTACCTCCAGAACGTCCTGCACTACTCGCCGCTCCAGACCGGCGTGCGGTTCCTTCCCGCGACGGGCCTGATCATCTTCACCGCCCCATTGGCGGGCCGCCTGGCCGACCGGGTCGGCTCGCGGCCGCTCATGACGCTGGGACTGGTGATCGTCGCCGCCGCGCTGTTCATCCAGTCGCGGCTCACCGTCACCAGCGGCTACGCCCTGCTGCTGCCGGGCTTTGTCCTGATGGGACTCGGCATGGGCCTGGTCATGTCACCGATGAGCACCGCCGCCATGAACTCCGTCGACCGGACCAAGGCCGGTGCTGCATCCGGGGTCCTGTCGATGACCCGGATGGTCGGGAGCACCTTTGGCGTCGCCGTGATGGGCGCGCTGGTCACCGGGATCGGTCGCTCCAAGATCGATTCCGGGTTGCCCCACTTGGCGGCATCGACCCGGACCGCGATCGTCAACGCACTCGGCAGCGGCGGCACAATTGGAGGCGCTCACGCGCCTCACCAGATCGTCTCGGTGGCGCGCGATGCCTTCGTGTCGGCGCTGGGCACCGGCTTGACCATCAGCGCCGCGGTGACCCTTTGCGGTGCGGTGGCCGCGTGGATCCTGATCGCCCCGCGAATCAAAGAGCGAGCGGCGACCAGAGTGCCTCAGGAGGCCGGCGAGGACCGGCCCGCCGAAGTCAGCCTCGTCTGATAGCGCTCACATCCGACGGCCTCGTGTGCGCATGCGCACACCCAGGTTCGGAGGTGCGGCCTCTGGAGCTACGCACCAGTAGCATCCGGCTGGGAGGGCGGGACCCAAATTAAAGGAAGGTGCACCACGAGTGGCCGTTGACCTGAGTCAAGTCGCAAGCGTCGAGACCGAGCCCGGGGAGCTTCCCCCCACGATGGCGGCCTGGGTGATCCGCGAGGAGCGCCAGGGCGAGCCGACCGACGCGTTCCAGATCGAGGAGATCGAGGTCCCCGAGCCGGAGGCGTTCGAGGTGATCGTCCGCGTGATGGCGGCCGGGGTCAACTTCAACAACGTGTGGGCGGCGCTCGGCGAGCCGGTGGGCGTGTGGCGCTACGGCGACCATCCGCGCTGGGGCCACCACATCGGCGGGTCGGACGCCTCGGGCGTGGTCTGGAAGGTCGGCCCGGGCGTGACGCGCTGGAAGCCTGGCGATGAGGTCGTGATCCACTGCAACCAGGCTTCCTACGAGGACCCCGAAGTGCACGGTTTCGATCCCCTGGCGGCCCCGAGTCAGCAGATCTGGGGCTACGAGACGACATGGGGCTCGTTCGCCCAGTTCTGCAAGGTTCAGGCCCAGCAGCTCCTGCCCAAGCCGTCGCACCTGGCTTGGGAGGAGGCCGCGGCCTACGGTCTGACCTACTTCACCGCCTATCGCATGCTGATCGACCGCTGCCACCTACAAGCCGGTCACCGTGTGCTGATCTGGGGCGCCGCAGGCGGGCTCGGGGTGTTCGCCACACAGCTGTGCGCGCTGAGCGGCGCGGACGCCGTCGGCGTGGTGTCAAGCGAGGAGAAAGGTCACCTGATCGAGCAGCTCGGCGCGATCGGCTACATCAACCGCACCGAGTTCGCGGGCATGATGCGCCGCGGCAACGAGACCAAAGAGGAGGAGCTGGCCCGCTTCAAGGAGTCTCGGCGGTTCTGCAAGGCCGTCGAAGCGATCCTGGGCGAGCCGCCCGACGTCGTGTTCGAGCACGTCGGCAAGGCCACCTTCCCGACCTCGGTTTTGGTCGTGCGGCCGTTCGGCAAGGTCGTCATCTGCGGCGCCACGTCGGGCTACCAGCTCGATTTCGACGTACGCTATCTATGGATGCGCCAGAAAGAGATCATCGGCTCGCACTTCGCCAACGCCTGGGAGGCGACCAAGGCGAACCAGCTGATCGAAGAGTCTAAGGTTCGGCCCGTGCTCTGGCAGACGATGGGCTTCGAGAAGGTCGCGGAGGCGCACCAGCTGCTGCGCGACAACCGCCACCTCGGCAAGATCGCGATCCTGGTCGGCGCCACCGAAGAGGGCCAAGGCCGCACGGCCGACGGGCCCGGCGCGATCCGCGCGGAGGTGGGAGCCTGATGGCGGGCGTGATGCACGTGGACTGGTACGCCACCGTCCTGCGGCAGGAGTCGTTCGCGGCGGACGTTGTCGCCGTCGCGCCACTGGCCCTGCGCTACGGCGCGACTCAATACGCCGTCCACCGCTCCCGCGACGACCGCTACAAGATCACGCAGATGGCGTGGTTCGACTCAAAGCCCGCCTGGTACAGCTATTGGGAGGGGCCCGAGATGATCGAGTTTCGCCGCCGCCACACGGGCCGCTACCAGATCCCGATCACCTACGTGTGGCACGACGAGCTGGTCGCCGGCGCGATGGGTCCCTTGGTTGAGGCCGAGCCCGAGCCAGAACCGGCCATCCCGGGGCCGTCGGCGCGGGTCTGAGTCACCGCTCAGGCCGACCTGCAGAACACGACGGGGCCGGGGTTAGCGCGACGCCGCGGAATCGAAATACCGTCGCCCAGCACGATCTAACGTCCTATCCTTAGCCGTGCCGTGTCCCGCACGCACAAGATCGCCAATCTGATCGGCGTGCCTTTGCCGCTGGTTGGCCTGCTCGCAGCGATCGTCCTGCTCTGGAACCAGGCGATCGGGCCTCTCGAACTCGGCCTCCTCGTTGGACTCTACGTGCTCACCGCCCTCGGCGTGACGCTCGGCTACCACCGCATGTTCACCCATCGCGCGTTCGAGTCGAGCCGCACCTTCCGGGCAATCGTGGCCATCCTCGGCTCGATGGCGATGCAGGGATCGGTGATCACCTGGGTGGCCGACCACCGTAAGCACCACACGTTCACGGATCAGGAGGGGGACCCACACTCCCCCCACCTGGCCGGACCGGGGTTCTTGGGCGGGGTCAAGGGGCTGTGGCACGCGCACGTGGGCTGGCTGTTCGAGGCGGTCGGTACCGCGGACCGGCAGCGCTTCGCGTCCGACCTCCTCAAGGACGGGGTGCTCCGCGTGATCGACAAGCTGTTCTTCGTGTGGGTGGCGCTCGGGTTCGTGATCCCGTTCACGCTCGGGTGGATCGTGGGGGGCGGCGTCGGCGCCGCGCTGACCGCGGTCCTCTGGGGCGGCTTCGTCCGGGTGTTCCTACTGCACCACGTGACCTGGTCGATCAATTCGGTGTGCCACTTCTTCGGTCGCGTAAGGTTCGACGTCGAGGACGAGTCGCGCAACGTGTTCTGGCTGGCGCCGCTGTCGATGGGCGAGGCCTGGCACCACAACCACCATGCGTTCCCGACTTCCGCTTTCCACGGGCTGAGCCGCTTTGAGCGCCTCGCCGATCCGACCGGACTGCTGATCGCGCTGCTCGAGAAGCTCGGGATCGTCTGGAATGTCGTGCGGGTCAGCCCCGAGCGCCAACGCGACAAGGCCCTCCCCCGCGGCGTCTAACCGCGCGGCACGCCCGCGCCGTTCGGGCTAGGCCGACTCGAGCGGGGCCATCGTCAGCCCGGCCCCGTTGAGCTGTTCCCAGTACTGCTCGGCCTCGTCGCGCGGACCGCTCCAGACGATCGCGCACCCGCTCTTATGGATCTGGTCGGCGAACCGGTAGCCCTCGGCCAGGGACACGCCCGGAATAACCCGCGAGAGCGTCTCGGCGACGTGGTCGAACGTGTTGTGGTCGTCGTTCAGCACTACCACCCGCCACAGGCCACCCACATCGCTGCCCGGTCCGCTCAGGCGCGGCAGCTCAACCGTCTGCGACATCTGGGCCCAGGATAGCTTTATCCGGCGCCCTCAACCCGGGCGCACCGCCTCCGACCGCTTGCGCCAATAGCGCTCCAGGCCGGCGTACAGCTGGTCCGGCGGCGCCGCCTGCTCATACGCGGCCGCCGTCTCCGGATCCACCCGCTCGGCGACCTCCGCCCGCACCCGATCGACGAACGATTCGCGGTCGGAATCCCGGGCAATCGCGGCAAAAGCATCGAGACGCTCCGCCAGCTCGGACAGCTGTGCGTCCACGTCGTCGCTCGAGCCGAAGTGGGTCATGACCAGCCGTCGTGGCTTCCAGTCCGCAACCCGCTCGATCGAGGCGTGCCACTTCTCCACGTCGATGTCGGGCGGCGGGCTGGGCGGGATGGTCAGGGGCGCGCCGTCGATCCGCACTCCGCCGACGTCGCCCACGAACGCGACGCCGTCTGGCGAGTGCAGGAACGACACGTGGTGGGAGGCGTGGCCCGGCGTGTAGGCGACCTCGAACGCCCCGTCGAACAGCGTCTCGTCGCCCTGCAGGAGGCGCAGGTTCTCCTCGGGAACCGGGAGCATGTCACCCCACAGGCGGTCCATGTCCTCGCCGTAGAGCATCCGCGCGCTCTCGAGGAGCCGATCCGGCGAGGCCATGTGCCGCGCCCCCCGCTCGTGGACGTACACCTCGAGGTCGGGCCAGCGCTGCACCAGGGATCCGCTCGCCCCGGCATGGTCGAGGTGTATGTGGGTCAGCAGCAGCGCGCGAGGACGCGTGTCGCCGAGTCCGGCGAGCAGGCTCTCAAGACAGGACGTCGGCCCCGGATCAATCACCACGTCGTCGACCAGCGAGGCGCAGATCACGCGCGGGCGACCCAGATGCATGACGTCGATCAGCTGCATGTGCGCGACACAAGATGTCTCGGGTGAGGCGGGTGGGCGGGAGCCAAATCCCTAGGTCGTCTCGGTGTCGTCTTGCGGCGGCTCGATGACCGGGAGGACCGCAGTCGACTCGATGTCCGGATCGCCGTAATCCTCATCGACCGGCACCTCGTCGGGCAGGGCATCCTCGTCGGGCACCTCGACCGGGGCCGGCTCAGCCCGGGCGTCTTCCTCCGGGGTGACGCCGTCTTCGACAGCCCCGAAACGCGACTCACCCTCGCCGGCAAACTCACGGGCGTCCCCGACGTCGGCCGGCTCGGCGCCCACCGGATCGGGTGGGAACCGGTCGGCGGCCGAGTCGGTCAGCGTCAACAGCTGTCCCGCCAGCTCGCGGGTGTCCTCGACGATCCGGTGGCGCTCCGCCCAGATCCGGTCGGTCTCCGCGTCCAACTCGCGCACTCGATCCTCGGCGCGCTGGATGAGCTGCGCCGCCTCCTGGCGCGCCTTCTCGAGCCGGTCCTCGGCCTCGCTGCGCGACTGGGAGGTGATCTTCCCGGCGGTCTCATGGGCGCGTTGGAGGATGCCCGAGACCTCCTCCCCGACCCGCTCGAGCGCGCGCCGGATCGCCGACTCGGGCGACCGCGTGGCCTGAAGCTCGGCCACGAGCTGGCTGGTCCTCTGAACGTAGGCGTCGACGGCAAGCCGGTCGTACCCGCGCAGCGCGCTTGGAAACTCGACGTCGGCTACGGCTGGCACGGGATCGTCCGGAAGGGTGGCCAGGGGTGCGGTTATCTCCTGCATGAGCGCGTGTTCGGTGGAGGCGGAGCTCTGATCGGGCATGCCTCGGACGTTACAGGGTGCTGAGCTACCCGCCCACGCCTTTCCCCCGCGCAAACGATCATTCATCGAACCTGGCGCCGGGGCAAACGATCACTCATACAATCGGCCCCCATGCCGGAAACGCCCTCACCTCGCCTCCCCGAGCCGGACCGGCCCTGGATGATGCGCACGTACGCCGGGCACTCGGACGCCAGGCGCTCCAACGAGCTGTACCGGCGCAATCTCGAGAAGGGCCAGACCGGCCTGTCGATTGCCTTCGACCTTCCCACCCAGACCGGCTATGACCCCGACCACGAGCTCGCGCGCGGGGAGGTCGGCAAGGTCGGCGTCTCGATCGCCCACCGAGGCGACATGGCGACCCTGCTGGACCAGATCCCGCTCGACCAGATGAACACATCGATGACGATCAACGCGACCGCCGCCTGGATCCTGGCCCTCTACGTCGTCGCCGCCGAGGAACAGGACCCGCCCGCCCCGGAATCAGGGCTCCAGGGCACCACTCAGAACGACATTCTCAAGGAGTACTTGAGCCGGGGCACCTACGCGTTCCCGCCCGGCCCGAGCATGCGGCTGATCGCCGACACGATCGCCTACACGGTTCAGCACATCCCCAAGTGGAACCCGATCAACATCTGCTCCTACCACCTCCAGGAGGCGGGCGCGACCCCGGTGCAGGAGATCGCGTTCACGATGAGCAACGCGATCGCCGTGCTCGACTCGGTCAAGCAACGCGTCGAGCAGGACCTCATGGCCAGCGTCTTCGGGCGCATCTCGTTCTTTGTCAACGCCGGCGTGCGGTTCATCGAGGAGCACGCCAAGCTGCGCGCGATGGGCGTCCTGTGGGACGAACTCGGCCGCGAGCGCTACGGGGTCGAGGACGAGAAGCACCGCCGGCTGCGCTACGGCGTCCAGGTCAACTCGCTCGGTCTGACCGAGGCCCAGCCCGAGAACAACGTCTACCGGATCGCGCTTGAAGCGCTCGCGGTGACACTCGGTCGGAATTCCCGAGCCCGGGCCATCCAGCTGCCAGCCTGGAACGAGGCTCTCGGCCTGCCCCGGCCCTGGGACCAGCAGTGGTCGCTTCGCCTGCAGCAGATCCTGGCCTACGAGACCGATCTGCTCGAGTATCCGGACATCTTCGAGGGCTCCAAGGTGATGGACGGGCTTGTCGCCGAGCTGCTCGAGGACGCCCGCGAGGAGATGCACCGCGTGGCCGAGCTTGGTGGGGCGGTCGAGGCCGTCGGCTACATGAAGGCAGCGCTGGTCGAATCGCAGCGAAAGCGCTGGCAGCGGATCGAATCCGGCGAGCAGGTCGCAGTCGGCATGAACCGCTTCACGTCGAGCGAGCCCTCGCCGCTGACCGCCGGGGCTGACGGCGGGATCCTGGTCGTCGACCCGGAGGTCGAGGCCGAGCAGCGCAGGGCTCTCGAGCGCTGGCGCGAAAGCCGCGATCAGGCCGCGGTCGACAAGGCCCTCGAGACTCTCGCCGAAGTCGCCCGCGACGACGCCGAGAACATCATGCCGGCGACCATCGCCGCCGCCCGCGCCGGCGCCACCACCGGCGAATGGGCCCAGACGCTGCGCGACGTCTTCGGTGAGTACCGGGCCCCGACAGGCGTCGGCGAGGTGGCCCCCTCGGACACCCAGGACCTCTCCGAGCTCCGCGGAGAGGTCGAGAAACTGAGTGAGGCGCTCGGACGCCGGCTCAAGTTCCTGGTCGGCAAGCCGGGGCTGGACGGGCACTCCAACGGCGCCGAGCAGATCGCCGTGCGGGCCCGCGACGCCGGGATGGACGTGGTGTACGAGGGGATCCGCCTCACCCCGACCCAGATCGCCACCTCCGCCGCGCAGGAGGGTGTCCACGTCATCGGCCTCTCGATCCTGTCCGGCTCGCATCGAGAACTCATCCCGAGCGTCCTTGACGCGCTGCGGGAGGCCGGCGTGGGGGACGTGCCGGTGGTGGTCGGCGGGATCATCCCCGAGCCCGACGCTGACGCTCTGCGCGAGGCGGGCGTCGCCGCGGTGTACACCCCGAAGGACTGGAACCTGAACGGGATGATGCGCGACATCGTCGAGCTCGTCGCCGAACGCCACGGCGTCGAGACCGCCGTGGGCGCTTGAAACTCACCCCCGCCCTGCCAGACGGACGCGAGCTGGGCAGGCGCCTGCGCGAACGCGACCTGACCGCGGCGCCCGCGGCGCTCAACCTAATCGAGAGCCGCTCGCCGAACGCGCGGGGGCCGACTCAGGAGCTCCTGGCCCAGGTCTCCCCCGCCGCCCTCGGCGCCGAGGCGCCCGGACACGTGATCGGCGTGACCGGACCTCCCGGCGTCGGCAAGTCCTCGCTGCTCAGCCGCCTGGTCGCCGAATGGCGGCGGCGAAGCCGGTCGGTCGCCGTGCTGGCCGTCGATCCGAGTTCGCGGCGGTCCGGAGGCTCGTTGCTGGGCGATCGCGTCCGCATCGAGGCCGATCCGCGCGACAAATCCGTGTTCGTCCGCTCGACCGCCGCCGGCAACCGGCTCGGGGGCCTGGCTCCAGCCACCCGCGCTGCGGCCGCGGCGCTGGCGGCAGCATTTGACGTGGTGGTGATCGAGACGGTCGGGGTGGGGCAATCCGAGACCGAGGTCGCCGATGTGGCCGACACCGTGGCGGTCGTGCTTCAGCCGGCCTCGGGTGATGTGCTTCAGTTCCTCAAGGCGGGCATCATGGAGGTCCCCGACGTGCTCGTCCTGACCAAAGCCGATCTCGAGACCCCCGCGCGCCGAGCGCTCGCTGACCTGAACGCCGCGCTACTCGCGCTCGGGGCAAGCGACACCGCCGTCTGCGCGGTCTCCTCGGTTGCACCGCCGAGCGGAATCGACCGGCTCGCCGACGCGCTCGACGCGCATCGCGCAGCCGTCGACCTCTCGGCCCGGCGCCTGCACGCCCGGCGACGGCACGCGCTCGACGACTTCGTCGCCGAGCACGGCGAACGCGGGCTGCGGGCCCTGGGAGGCCGGCGCGAGGCGCAGCGCTGGCTGGAGCGACAGGGCCCCGAGCTCGACGTACCTGCCCTCGAGCGCGGGCTCGAAGCCGAGGCCGAGGAGCGCCAGGCCGACGTGCGCCAGGCCGACGTGGGCCAGGCCGAGGAGAGCCAATGAGGGTGGTTCGCCGACGCCGGGGCCTACCGCGCCGGATCGTGCTGCCGGGCGAACACCTAGTAGACGGAGCGACCGCCCTGCGCGCCTGGCGCGACTCCGACCTCGACGGATTGATCAACGCCTGCCAGGATCCGGATATCTCGCGCTGGACCCGGGTTCCATATCCCTACGGCGTCAGCGAGGCCCGTGCCTATCTACTCTCGCGCCACGACGCTCTGCACACCGGGACGGGGGCGCCGTTTGCGGTCGTCTCCTCCGAGGACCGCGACCACCTGCTGGGCTCGATCTCACTGATGCGCTTCGCCTGGCAGCACGCCCGGGCCGAGGTCGGCTACTGGCTGGCCGAGGAGGCGCGCGGCTACGGGCACGCGAGCCGGGCCTTGCGCCTGATCACAGCCTGGGGGTTCAGGAGCCTCGCCCTCGAGCGGATCGACCTCATGGCGGCCACCAACAACCCCGCCTCGCAGCGCGTCGCCGAGCGCTGCGGCTTCACCCGGGAGGCGGTGCTGCGGTCATACCTGGTCGGCCGGGAGGGTCGGCAGGACATGGTGGCGTTCGGTCTGCTGGTGACGGATCGCGCCCAGTCAACCGGCCCCACCAGCTAGCCTCTAGCCATGGCGCTCGAGCCTCTACGCGACGGACACGGCCGTCTGATCGGTGACCTGCGGGTGTCGGTCACCGACCGCTGCAACTTCCGCTGTCAGTACTGCATGCCCGCCGACGGGCTGCCGTGGCTCGAGCGCGAGGAGATCCTCACCTTCGAGGAGATCGCCCGCGTGGTCGGCCTATTCGCGGCCATGGGCGTCCAGGACGTGCGGCTGACCGGCGGCGAGCCGCTGGTTCGGCGCGACTTCCCGAGCCTCGCGCACATGCTCAGCGACATCGAGGACGTCGCCGACCTGTCCGTCACTACCAACGGATACCTGCTCGAGCGCGACGCCGAGGCCCTGGTCCGCGCCGGCATCAATCGCTTCAACGTGTCGGTCGACTCGCTCCAGCGCGACCGCTTCTTCGAGCTCACCCGGCGCGATGCGCTGCCTCAGGTGCTGCGAGGGCTCGAGATCCTCGCCCGTTACCCCGAGGCCCATCCGATCAAGGTCAACGCGGTGGCGATGCGCGACTTCACTGAGGACGAGGCGATCCCGTTGGCCGAGTTCGCGCGGCACACGCCCTATGAGGTGCGATTCATCGAGTTCATGCCGCTCGACGCCGACCATGCCTGGACCGCCGATCAGGTGCTCACGGGCGAGGAGATCCGCGCCGAGATCGACGCGGTCTATCCGCTCGAGCCCGAGCCGCGCGAGCCTCACGCCACCGCCCGGGTGTACCGCTTCAAGGACGGGCGCGGCAGGATCGGCTTCATCAATCCGGTGTCTGAGCCGTTCTGCGGCGACTGCAACCGGGTTCGCCTCACCGCGGACGGACGCCTTCGCACTTGCTTGTTCTCGCTCAATGAGACCGACCTGCGCACCCCGATCCGGAACGGCGCCGACGACGGTGAGCTCGAGCGGATCATCCGCGACGCCGTGTGGGCAAAAGAGCTGAAGCACCACGTCGGTGAGGCGGGCTTCATCCAGCCCGCTCGCAGCATGTCCGCTATCGGCGGCTAAAGCAGATCGGACCCTCGAGACATGCCAAGACGTCTGCGCCCGATCGGACACGAAGACCGGTTGAGCGTCGTCGACCACCTCGACGAGCTGCGCAACCGCCTGTTCGTGTGCGTGGGGGTGCTCGCGGTCGTGTTCGGGCTGTGCTTTTGGCAGAGCTCGCGTCTGCTCAACGTCCTCAACGAGCCGCTCAAGCATCTCTCCACGACCGCGAAGAACCACATCAGCGGCGTCACCGGCGATCAGGTTGGTGAGCGCGGTCACCTCCTCAACGCCGCCAGTGACTTCCAGCAACTGGCGCACTCGTCAACCCTGACGCCGAACGATCGCGCGTTGATCTCTGCTGCCAGCTCCCAGCTCGAGAGCGCGGCGAAGGCGCTCCCGTCCAAGTCGGCCGGCCCCGTCCCGGTGACCCTTGGCCCCGGTGAGCCATTCACGGTCTCGCTCACCGTCGCCTTCTACTTCGCGATCCTGATCTCGATCCCGCTGCTCCTCTACGAGTTATACGCGTTCGTGGTTCCGGCATTCAACCCGCGCGAGAAGGCCGTGGCCCTTCCGATCATGGTCGTCGCCCCGCTGCTGTTCCTCGGCGGCGCCGTCTTCACCTACTTCATCGTGCTGCCGGCCGCGATCAGGTTCCTGCAGGGCTACAACGCAGCGCAATTCCAGGCGCTGGTGCAAGCAAAGCCCCTGTATTCGTTCGAGGTGCTGACGATGGGGGGCATCGGGCTCGCGTTCGAGATGCCGCTCGTACTGCTCGGCTTGCGCGCCGCCGGGGTGATCGACGGCAAGACGCTGACCAAGTATTGGCGCTACGCGCTCGTGGTCATCGCCATCATCGCCGCGGCTATGCCGGGGTCGGACCCGGTGACGACGGGTTTGGAAGCCGCTCCGCTCGTCGTCCTGCTGGTCGTCAGCATGATCGCGCTCAGGGTGGCCGATTGGCGGGCCGCTCGCCGGGCGGCAGCTGAAGAGCAGCAGCCTGGCGTCGGGGACTTCTCGTAGACGCCCGCGGGCCGCCGGCGAGAGCACCTACACCTACTTAACCCTTTCGCAAGACTCGCCCAGCATCATCTGGTTTCGTAGATGGTCCTACTGTTGCTGTTCGCCCTGATCGCCGGCGCGGGGACGGCAATCACGCCATGCGTCCTTCCGGTCGTGCCGGCCCTGCTGGCATCGAGCGCCACCGGCGGCCGCCGGCGGCCGATCGGGATCGTGGTCGGACTGGCGGCGACGTTCACGATCGCGATCGTCCTGCTCGCCCAACTGGTCAAGGGCGTCGGCCTGGCCAGCGGCGCCGCCAGGACCCTCGCGATCGCGGTACTGATCGTGTTCGGCGTCGCCCTGCTGATCCCCGACGTCACCGCGCGCCTGGAAGCGCCGCTGTCCCGGCTGGCTCGCTTTGGGCCCAAGACGCGCGGCACCGGGTTCTGGTCGGGGCTCGCGGTCGGGGGGGCGCTCGGCTTCGTGTGTGCGCCGTGCGCGGGCCCGATCCTGGCCGCGGTCACGTCGGTGAGTGCCTCGAGCGGCGCGAATGCGCGCGTCGTGGCGGTGGCGATCGCGTACTCGGTCGGCCTGTCCGCGGTCATGCTCGTCTACGCCTTCGCTGGGCGGGCCGTGATCAACCGGATTCGGCACGTCGGCCGCGGTTACGGCGTCCAGCGCGCGCTCGGCGTCGTGCTGCTGGCGACCGGCGTGCTGATGATCTTCAACGTCGACGTCCGCTTCGAGGAGGCGCTGGCCAAGGACACCAGCCTGCCGGCGATCCTGGTCGACCCGACCCGCTCGCTCGAGAACTCCAACGCGGTTCAGAAGCGCCTGGCCTCGCTGCGCCCCACCTCTCGCTTCGTCACGGCCCAGAAGGTGGCGTCGGCCAAGCCGGTGTCGACCGAGGCCGAGCGCGAGGTGGCGATTCCGGGCGTCCAAACCCCGTCGCTGCCCGACCTGGGAAACGCCCCTGAGTTCACCGATACCCAGGACTGGTTCAACACGCCCGGCGACCGTCCGCTGACCCTCAAGGAGCTGCGCGGCCACGTGGTGCTGATCGACTTTTGGACGTATACGTGCATCAACTGCCTGCGCACGCTGCCCTACGTGAAGGGGCTCTACGCCCAGTACCACAAGTACGGACTGGACGTGATCGGGGTCGAGACGCCCGAGTTCACCTTCGAGCAGGAGGCCGGCAACGTCCGCCAGGCGATCGCGTCGGACGGGATCAAATATCCGGTTGTTCAGGACAACAAGTACGGCACCTGGGACGCCTGGCAGAACGAGTACTGGCCCGCCGAGTACCTGATCGACGCCAAGGGGCAGGTGCGCCACTACCAGTTCGGAGAGGGCGATTACAAGGAGAGCGAGGCCGCCGTCCGCGCGCTCCTGGCCGACGCCGGCGCCACCTCCCTACCGCCGCCGATGACGGCGACCGCGATCATGCCCTCCGCCGGACTGGGTACACCCGAGACCTACCTGAATACTCAGCGCCAGCAGGGCTTCGCCACCTCCATCCACAACGGGGTCTACGACTACCACGCGCCGTCGGGCCTGAACGTGAACCAGTTCGCACTCGGGGGCGAGTGGGACGGGTCCTCGGAGTCGATCGCCCCCGCCGCCTCGGGCGCCTCGATCTCGGGGGCGGTTCAGGCGGCCAAGGTCTACCTGGTCTTGACCTCGGCCGGGAATGTGCCGCGCCAGGGTCGGGTGCTGCTCGACGGCCGGCCACTTCCCGATGCCCACGCCGGCACGGACGTCAAGAACGGCGTACTCACCGCCACCAGCGAGCGGCTCTATTCGCTGATCTCGTTCCCAACCGCGCAGCAGTTCGCCTTCACCGTCCAACTGCCCCCCGGCGTGACCGCCTACGACTTCACGTTCGGATAAGGCGCCGCCGCCAAACGCTGCCGCGAGGCAGACTAAGGCGTCGCCGTCAAGCGCCGCCGACAGTTCTACTTGTCCGGCGGCGATCTAGCATCGCCGCGGCCTGGAGCAGATCATCGGGGGTGTCGATGTCGAACAGCTCGTCGGGATCGTCGACCTCGAACAGGACCGGCTCGATCCCGGCCACGATCTCCGTAAGCCGGCCGTTCCCGGCCTGGGCGGCACCTGAGAGCAGTTCGAGAGCCCTCGGCTGATAGCAGCCGAGCACCGGCTGCATGCGCCCTTCGGCGCACGCCACCACCGCCGGGGCCCGTCCCGGGTCGGCCTTGACGAGCCGCCGGATCAGCTCGGGCGTGACGAACGGCAGATCGCCGGCGCACACGAGCACCGGACGTCCGCCGGCCAGCGCGAGTGCCTGGGTGATTCCGACGACCGGATGGCGCGGGCTCTCCGGCTCGATCCACACCGACACCCCGGACACCGAGGGCAGCTTCGTGCCGGCCTTGGCCAGGATCGCCACCTTGTTGAGCACCTGCCCGACCGCCTCGAGCGGGTAGCAGATGAGCGGCTTGCCGTCGAGCTCGACGGTCGCCTTCTGCCCGCCGATCCGCAGACCCGCGCCTCCTGCCATGATCGCGCCGACCGGCCTTGATCGGAACCGCATCAGCGGCCCTCGCGGTACTCGCTCACACGGGGATCGTAGAATCAAGCCAATGGAGGGCTCAACCTCTGTACGGAGCTGGCTCCGCTGCTATCGCTGCTGGTCCCAGAACCTCGAGGTGCAGGTGCACTACGAGGGGATCCACCGGATCGACCCCGAGACCGGCGAGCGGGGTGAGGTCGTGGACGAGATGCAGGAGGCCGTCGTCCAGTGCCTGGAGTGCATGCACGACCAGCCCCATCTCGGCTTCCACAACGGCCGCGTCGAGCCGATTGAGGACCGCTGGGAGCGGATGATCGCCGGCACGCCGTGGGTGGCTTCGTGCACGGTCACGGTCGATGCCGACGATGTCGAGACGTGCTCGGGGCCCGAGGCCGGCGACGCCCTCTCCTACGCCGCCTTCGGCGACCACGGCACGCGTGAGTTCTTCACCCACGTCCGCTTCCACAAGCACGACGACGACCGGATCGTCGTCCACCTCCTGGTCGAGCTCTACGCCCGCTCCGCCGACGAGGCCACCGAGGTGCTCGAGGACGCCGCGCGCGGCGCCCTGGCCATCACCTCGCTTGCCGAGGAAGCGCGTCCGCCCGCATCGACAGGCGGCGACTCCCAGCACTGACCCGGTCGTAGACCTCCATCACGATCAGCGCCAGCGCCACCGGCACGGTCGCCGGGAGCTCCGCTATGACCAGGAACAGGAGGTCAAACACGGCCGCGATGACCAGGGTCAGCACGGCCGCCTGCCATTGCCGGCGCCACCGCGCCGCGAGTACCGCGCCCAGCAGGGCGGCCACGAACAGGTCGCCGTACCCCATCGAGATGGTCCCGAATACCTCGCTCTGAAGCTGAGGCAGTCCAGCCGGTGGCTGCGCCGCAACCAGCGTCGCGTTCGGGGCCTGTAGCAGGTCCGAGAGCACCAGCCACGTGTCGGCGGCGGCCATCAGCACGATCCCGGCCTTGAGCCACGCAGGCGGGGTCACCGCGGCCAGCAGCACGCCGAGCGTCACGCAGCTGAGCGCCGAGAGCAGGGCGCCCGATGCCTCGCCGACGAGCGAAGTCTTGAGCGCCCAGGCGGCCACGAACAACGGCACGGCGAGCACGGCCGCCCACGGCCTTGCTCCTCGCATGGCCCAGCCCAGCGCCACGGCGGCGAGGATCGGCACCGCGATCAGCGCCAGCCAGGTCAATCCGGTGGCGGTGTCTGACACGTACCGGATCGCGAAGATCACGACCACGATCGAGCCGATCGGCACAAACGCCCAGCCGCGTCCGCGAAATCGCTCCATCCAGGCGGGTCGCGCGATGGACCGTGGCCCGGCGACCGTCGCCGCCTGAAGTGCGAGCATCCCCGCATCGGACGGGATGAAGGGCAGAGCCATGCCGTCAGAGTACGTGTCGCGTCGAAGAGATCCTTAGGAGTCGAGGGTCTTCTGCGATGATTGGAGCTCGGGGGGATGGTGGGAAGGCCAACGTGACGGACGGTGGCGGACGACGATCGTGTCGGCGTTGGCTGACGGCAGCGATCGCGCTCGCGTGGGGACTGCCGGCGCTGGCGCTGATCGGAGCACCGGGGGCTGCGGCGGCCACCGCTTATCCCACGGGCCGGCCGCTCGCCGTCGTGGCGCGCTCCCCGGGCAATGAGGAGGTGTACTGGCAAGGCACCGACGGCTATCTCTGGGAAGACGTCGAGTCGGGGGGTGATTGGCGGGGCCCAGCTCGCACCCCGGTCGGAGGGCTCGCCTCACCGCCGGCGGCCACGATCGGTTCCCATGGCTATGACTACGTGTTCTGGGAGGGAACCAATCGCCAGCTCTGGGAGGCCGGGGACTATCCCCAGGGATGGATCGTGAGCCAGGTCGGCATGGGCCCCCTGGGCTCACAGCCGACCGCCACCGAGCAGGCGACCTCCGCCGGCAGTCAGATTCAGGTCTACTGGAAAGGAACCGACGGGGCGCTTTGGGAGGCGGACACGAGCGGCGGCACCAAGTGGAGCGGCCCAACGAGCCACGGCATGGGCCCGCTCGGCTCCGCCCCTGCCGTCGCTTCACTCGGCTATGGCAACGAGTACGCCTTCTGGGGCGGCACGTACGGGAGGCTGTGGCAGGCCAGCTGGGACAGCACGAGCTGGAACGGGGTGAACCTGAACGGTCCGACCTCGGTCGGCTTCGGACCGATGGGCTCCGCACCGACCGTGGCCGCGGTCGAGCCCGACGAGTACGACGTGTTCTGGATCGGGACCGACTCGAACCTATGGGAGGCCCGCTTGGTGGGCCAGACATGGACGAGCGAGCAGAGCCTCGGCCCTCTCGTCCCCCCGACGCCCACCGAGACGATGCCGGTCACGACGACGATCCCGCCGCCACCGGCACCCGGACGGCGGATCCGCGTCGAGATCCTGATGCAGTGGAAATGGCGCGGCGCCCACACCCGTCTGCACAAGCTCCGCTGGCTCGGCAGTTTCCCGGCCCGCGCCACGATCCGGGTGACCTGCCGCGGGCGCCGCTGCCCGCGAACGCTCGGAAAGGTCGGCCACCGCCACCTGCGAAAGCTGAGCAGATCGCTCGAGGCTCGTGTGTTCAACGCCGGGCAGCAGCTGACGATCACGGTCACCGCGCCCGGGTGGATCCCGAGCGCGCCCAGGTCGTGATTCGCGACGGCAGGCTGCCGCTGGCGAAGCTGCTTTAGGTCGACCCTCTCGCCGGGGAGCGGCGGGCCTCTACGCGCCGAGCCGCCGCTCGAGGTCGGCGAGCTGCGCCTTGAGCTCGTCCGGGAGCCTCTGACCGAACTTGCCGAAGTGCTCGTGCATCTGCGGGAGCTGCTCGAGCCAGGCTTCGGGATCCACCTCGAGCAGTTTCTCGACGGCATCGCGCTCGATGTCGAGACCGGTCGTGTCGATCCCGCCCTCGCCCACCGGCGGCACAAGGCCGATCGCGGTCTCGTTCGCCTCCGCCTTGCCCTCGAGGCGTCGGAAGATCCAGGCCAGCGGGCGGCAGTTCTCGCCGAAGCCGGGCCACAGGAACTTGCCATCGTCGTCCTTGCGGAACCAGTTGACGTAGAAGATCCGCGGCAGCTGTGCGCCGTCGCGCCGGCCGATCTGGAGCCAGTGCCGGAAGTAGTCGGCCATGTTGTAGCCGCAGAAGGGCAACATCGCCATCGGGTCGAAGCGGAGCTCGCCGACGTTCCCGGTGGCCGCCGCGGTCTTCTCGGAGGACATGGTCGAGCCCAGGAACACGCCGTGCTCCCAGTCGCGGGCCTCGTGGACGAGCGGGACCACGGTGGCGCGCCGGCCGCCGAACAGCATGGCGTCGATCGGCACGCCGCCCGGCGAGTCCCACCGCGGGTCGATCGACGGGCACTGGGCGATGCGCACCGTGAAGCGCGCGTTCGGATGGGCTGCCGGCTTTTCCGAGCCCGGCGTCCAGTCGTTGCCCCGCCAGTCGGTCAGCTGGGCGGGCGGCTCGTCCATCCCCTCCCACCAGATGTCGCCGTCGTCGGTCTTGGCGCAGTTCGTGAACACCACGTCGTCCTCGAGCATCTTCAGCGCGTTCGGGTTGGTCTTCTTGCTCGTCCCCGGCGCCACTCCGAAGAAGCCGGCCTCGGGGTTGACGGCGTACAGCCGGCCGTCCTTGCCGAACTTCATCCAGGCGATGTCGTCACCGATCGTCTCCACTTTCCAACCGGGGAGCGTGGGGATCATCATCGACAGGTTGGTCTTGCCGCAGGCGCTCGGGAACGCGCCGGCGATGTACTTCGAGACCCCCTCGGGCGAGGTCAGCTTGAGGATCAGCATGTGCTCGGCCAGCCAGCCCTCGTCGCGGGCCATGACCGAGGCGATCCGCAGCGCGAAGCACTTCTTGCCGAGCAGCGCGTTGCCGCCGTAGCCCGAGCCGTAGGACCAGATCTCGCGGGTCTCGGGGAAGTGGACGATGTACTTGTTCTCGGCGTTGCACGGCCAGGGCACGTCCTGTTCGCCATCGGCCAGCGGCGCACCGAGTGAGTGCAGACAGGGCACGAAGTCGCCGTCCTCGCCCAGCTCATCCAGCGCCTCCTGGCCCATCCGGGTCATGATCCGCATCGAGGCCGCCACGTAGGCCGAGTCGGTCAGCTGCACGCCGATGTAGGCGATCGGGGAGCCGATCGGTCCCATCGAGAACGGGACCACGTACATTGTCCGTCCGCACATCGAGCCCTGGAAGAGCTCGGTCAGCGCTTGGCGCATCTCCTCTGGATCGGTCCAGTTGTTGGTCGGGCCGGCGTCTTCCTCGCGCTCGGAGCAGATGAACGTCCGGTCCTCGACGCGCGCCACGTCGGCCGGATCAGACAGCGCCAGGTAGGAGTTCGGTCGCTTGGCGTCCGAGAGCTTCTCGAAGGTCCCCGCCGCCACCAGTGTCCGGGCGAAGCGCTCGTATTCCTCGTCCGACCCGTCGCACCAGTAGATGTCGTCGGGCTGGGTCAGCGCCGCGACTTCATCGACCCACTCCTGTAAGCGGGCGTGGTTGGAGCTGGCTTGGTGCGTCGGTGCGGTATGGGCCATGAGGTTTCAGCAACTCCTAGGGTCGGGGTGGGCTGCCAAGCGTACCCGGGAGGGAACGAATATGACCGGCTCGTGGCCTAAATACGTAGTTCGTACTACTCCACGTTGGCCTCGGCCGAGCGCCCCGTGTTGGTCGGGTGAGCCGGATCCCCATTTATGCGCGGAACGAGAACCAGACGCTTGAACTCGGCCACCAGTACGCCGTCCTGGTTGAGCACGCGTGTGTGGACTCTCACGGTTCCGCGGTCGGGCTTGGACTGGGAGGGCCTGACCTCGAGCACCTCGGACTCGCAGAACAGAGTGTCGCCGTGGAACACCGGCGCGGGGTGCTTGAGCTCCTCGGTGGCCAGGTTCGCGATCGCCTTGCCGCTGACGTCGGACACGCTCATCCCGAGCGCGAGCGAGTAGACGAGCGACCCGACGACGACGTTGCGCCCCTGCTGGGACTGACGGGCGTACACGTCGTTGATGTGCAGCGGATGATGGTTCATGGTCAGCAGGCAGAACAGGTGGTCGTCGCCCTCGGTGACGGTCTTAGCCGGCCAGTGCTTGTACACCGCGCCCACCTCGAACTCCTCCAGGTAGCGACCGTAGGGGTGCGCGCCGCTGGCTTCGCGCGCCGCCTGGTCAGTTTCGATCCGGGTCCCCGCCTGGTCAGTGTCGGTTTCAGTCATTTCAAGAGAATGTCAGGCGGCCGCCCGGCATGCGGCGTTCCTATCCGCGCCCCGACGCGGGAACCCAACTAAGGTTGTGGCGATGCGAAACCCCCGTGACTTTGGAAAGCCCCTGGCCATCGGCGCGCCGGCGCCGATGCTCGAGATCCCGTTCAAGCCCTCCCGCATGATCCACTTCCTGGACTTCTCGAACGAGAAGATGGTGGCCAAGGTGCCAGACATCGCACCGACGGTCGACATCCTGCTCGGCAACCTCGAGGACGCCGTGCCGGTCGACCGCAAGGAGGCCGCCCGCGAGGGCCTCGTGCGCGTCGGCAAGGACATGGAGCTCGGGGACACGCAGCTGTGGACGCGCGTCAACAGCCTCGAGTCGCCCTGGGTGCTCGACGACATCACCACGCTGGTGAGTGAGATCGGTCACAAGCTCGACGTGATGATGATCCCCAAGGTCGAGGGCCCCTGGGACATTCACTACGTCGATCGGCTGCTGGCCCAGCTCGAGGCGCGTGCTGGCCTCGAGCGCCCGATCCTGATCCACGCGATCCTCGAGACCGGCCTTGGCGTGGTCAACCTCGAGGAGATCGCGACCGCTAGCCCGCGCATGCAGGGCATGAGCTTCGGCCCGGCCGACCTGGCCGCCTCGCGGCGGATGAAGACGACCCGAGTCGGCGGCGGCCATCCCGGCTACCGGGTGATCGAGGACCCCGACCCTTCCGATCCTGAGGCGCCGCGGGTAAGCGCCCAGCAGGACCCCTGGCACTACTCGATCGCGCGGATGGTCGACGCCTGCACCTCGGCCGGCATCCTCCCGTTCTACGGCCCCTATGGCGACATCAAGGATGTCCAGGGCTGTGAGACGCAGTTCCGCGCGGCGTTCCTGCTCGGGTGCGTCGGCGCTTGGTCGCTTCACCCGGTCCAGATCGAGATCGCGAAGAAGGTGTTCAGCCCCGATCCCGAGGAGGTCCGGTTCGCCAAGAAGGTGCTCGAGGCCATCCCCGACGGGCGCGGCGTCCACATGATCGATGGCAAGATGCAGGACGACGCCACCTGGAAGCAGTGCAAGGTGATGGTCACCCTGGCCGAGATGCTCGCCCATAAGGATCCCGAACTGGCCGAGGCCTACGGGTTCGACCGCGTCGCGGCATAGAGTCTCCAGGACATGCGGATCTCGGCGAAAGCGGACTATGCGGTACGCGCGGTGGTCGAGCTGGCCGCGACCGACGACGAGAAGCCGGTCAAGGCCGAACGGATCGCGATCGCGCAGGAGATTCCCCTGAACTTCCTCGAGAACATTCTCGGGGACCTGCGGCACGCCGGCATCGTGCGAAGCCATCGCGGGGCCGAGGGCGGCTTCCGCCTGGCCAAGTCGGCGGAGGAGATCACGATCGCCGATGTAATCCGGGAGGTCGAGGGTCCGCTCGCGAGCGTGCGCGGAGGGCCACCCGAGGAGACCTCCTACCCGGGCGCGTCAGAGGCGCTCCCGCGGGTGTGGATCGCGGTGCGCGCGAACCTGCGCAGAGTGCTCGAGCACGTTACGGTCGCCGACGTGGCAAGCGGCAAGCTTCCGGCCGACATCGATCAGCTAGCCGAGGACCCGGAGGCCTGGGTCACGCGGTGAGCGGATGCTGCCGCCTCTAGCGGGTTAGCGCGGTCTCTTCCCCGGCGACGGCCGCCTCGGCCGGGTCGCCGGACACAGCGGCGCGCATCGGCGGGCGCACGTAGACGATGTCGCCGTCGTTGATCTCGAGCTGCTCGGCCTGCGATCGGGTTAGCTGCACACGCGCCGGCTCGCCGCCCTTGAGCTCGAGCTCGATCCTGACCTCGAAGCCCAGGTGCACGACGCGCTTGACCATCGCCTCGATCAGGCCGTCCTCCGCGGTCAGTGCGATGCTCACGTCGTGGGGGCGCACGAGCTTGCCGTCAACGGTGCTGACCGGCCCGAGGAAGCCCATCACGAAGGGGCTGGCCGGCTTGTCATAGACGTCGCGCGGCGCGCCCACCTGCTCGATCCGGCCCTTGTTCATGACCGCGATCGTGTCGGCGACCTCCATCGCCTCCTCCTGATCGTGGGTGACGAGCACGGTGGTCACGCCCTGCTCGTCGTGCAGCCGACGCAGCCAGCGGCGCAGCTCGGCGCGGACGTTGGCATCGAGCGCGCCGAACGGCTCGTCGAGCAGCAGCACCTGCGGCTCGACCGCGAGCGCCCGGGCGAGGGCCATGCGCTGGCGCTGCCCGCCGGAGAGCTGGTGCGGCCGCTGCCCGGCCCACTGGGTGAGCCCGACCAGCTTGAGGAGCTCTTCGACCCGGGCACGGACCTCCGGGCCCTTGCGCTTGCGGATCTTGAGGCCGAAGGCGACGTTGTCGAAAACGGTCATGTGCGCGAACGCGGCGTAGTGCTGGAACACGAACCCGATGCCGCGATCCTGTGGGCGCGCCCGGGTCACGTCCTGACCGGCGATCCGGATCGCGCCGGCGTCGGGCTGCTCCAGGCCGGCGATGATGCGCAGCAGGGTCGACTTGCCCGAGCCGCTCGGCCCGAGGAGCGCGGTCAGCCCGCCCTCGGCCACTTCGAGCGAGACGTCGTCGAGCGCGACGAAGTCGCCGAAGCGCTTGGAGATCCTGTCCGCCTCGATCCTCATCGCGCGTCCTTCCTGCGCCCGAACACGGTCATGATGAGCAGCACGGCGATTGAGAGTACGGCCAACTCGGTAGCGGCTGCGTAGACACTAGTGTTGACCTGCCCCCCGATCTGCGAGTCGCGCTGGTAGACGAGCAACGGCAACGTGAGCGTCGACCCGGCGACGTTTGAGGAAACGACCAGCACCGCGCCGATTTCACCGAGCGCTCGCGCCGTAGTCAGCACCACCCCGTAGGCGACGCCCCACCGGATGTTCGGCAGCGTCACCCGCCAGAACGTCTGCCACGAGGAGGCGCCGAGCGTGGCGGCGGCCTGCTCCTGCTCCTCACCGACCTCGCGCAGTACCGGGGTGACCTCCCGCACGACGAACGGCAGCGACACGAACACGGTCGCGATCACCATCCCGGGGACGGCGTAGATGATCCTGATCCCGTTATTCAGGAACACGCTGCCGAACCAGCCGCCCTGGCCGTAGACGAGCAGCAGGGCGAGCCCGACGATTACCGGCGAGACAACGAACGGCAGGTCGATCAGCGCGTCGAGGATCGCCTTGCCCCGCGAGTTGCTCCGGGTCAGGACGAGCGCCGCGCCGACGCCGAAGATCGTGTTCAACGGCACCGCGATTGCGGCGATCAGGATCGTCAGCCATAGCGCGCTGATCGCGGCCGGGGTGGTCATGAACGCCCAGGCCGTACTCAGGCCATGCTCGAAGGTGCGGTAGAAGACGACGCCGAGCGGTAGCAGGAGGAGCAGTCCGAGATAAACCAGCGCGATCGCGCGTAGCGACCAGGTGGCGCGGCGGCTAACGACCAACGCGGCCTCCCAGGCGTCGAATCGCGAACAGCACGAGCAGCGCGAGCAGCATGAGCACCGCCGACAGCGCGGCGGCGGCCTGTTCCGAGCCGCTCTCGATGTCGGCGTAGATGACGATCGAGGCGATCTGGACCTTGCCCGCGATCAGCGCCAGCGAGCCGAACTCACCCACCGAGCGGGCGAACGCGAGCGCCGCACCCGAGAGGATGGCCGGCCACAGCGCCGGCAGGATCACCCGGCGAAACGTGGTGGCATTGGAGGCGCCGAGCGAGGCCGCCGCCTCCTCGACCTCCTCATCGAGCTCGATCAGGACCGGCTGTACCGACCGCGCCACGAACGGCAGGGTCACGAACAGCAGCGCCACGACCACGACCCCGCGCGTGTAGGCCAGGTGGATCCCGACCGGGCTGTCGGGACCGTACAGCGCGATCAGCGTCAGGCCCGCCACGATCGTCGGCAGCGCGAACGGCAGGTCGATCAGTGCATTGACGACGCGCTTGCCCGGGAAGTCGTCCCGGACCAGCACCCACGCCACCAGCGTGCCCATCACCGCGCCGATGGCGGCGACGATCAGCGAAGCGACGAGCGTGATGGCCAGGGCGCGGAGCGCCAGCGTGTTGTCGATCGAGCTCCAGAGCGTCCCGAACCCCGACGAAAACGCCTTGACGACCACCGCGGCGAGCGGGATCAGCACGAACAGGCTCAGGTAGAGCATGCACACGCCGAGCCCGAGCCCGCTCCGGCCCGCGCGCACGCTCGAGCGCGCGCGAGCCGCTCCCGGCGGTGGGCGGAGAGAGGCGGCTCCGGCCGACGTCGCCTGGGCCGGTTGGAGCTCAGCTGGCAAGTGACATCTCCATCTCCTCGGGCCGCGCGCGGTCCAAGGTCAACTCGCCGTCGGCACCCCCGCGGCCTGCTCGATCTTGGTGACCGCGCCGGTGGAGGGGGCGAAGAGGGTGGCGTCGACCTTGGTCCAGCCGCCGAGGAAGTCGATCGTGAACAGCTGCGGCGGCGTCGGGAACTTGCTGGCGTACTTCGACGCCACCGAGGCGAGCACGGGCCGGTAGCCCTTCTCGGCCCAGATCGTCTGGCCCGCCGTCGTCCACTGCCAGTTCACGAACGCCTGTGCCTGGGTGGCGTGTGAGCTCTTGGCGGTGGCCGCGATCGGCGTCTGGATCAGGATCGTTTGCGCCGGGTAGACGATCTGGACGGCGTCGCCGGCCTTCACGGCCGACAGCGCGTCCGACTCGTAGTCGAGCAGCACGTCGCCCTTGCCGCCGGTGAAGGTTTGCAGCGCGGCGCTCGCGCTCGAGTCCTGAACGCTGACGTTCTTGGTCAGGAGCGTGTTCAGGTAGGCGAGCGCCTGGGCCGAGGTCTTGCCCTCCTTGAGCTGGGCGCCGTAGCCGGCCAGGATGTTCCAGCGCGCGCTGCCTGAGGTCGACGGGTTGGGCGTGATCACGTCGACGCCCGGCTTGATCAGGTCATCCCAGCCGGTGATGTGTTTGGGGTTGCCCTTGCGCACCACGAACACCACGACCGAGTCGCTCGAGAACCCCTGGTAGGGGTTGGCGTTCCAGCTCTTGGCCACGATCCCGTCCTTGACCAGGCGGGTCATGTCCGGCGTGGTCGAGAACTCGACGACGTCGGCCGGCTGGCCGGTGTCGACCGCGCGGCTCTGGGAACCCGAGGCGCCGAACGACTCGCCGAAGCTGACGCCCTTGCCGGCCGGGGTCTGCGCGAACGCCGTGGTCAGGGCGTCGAACGCCTTCTTCGGCGTGGAATAGGCGACCAGGTTCAGGTTGACGCTGCCCGCGCCCCCGGTGGATGCCGCGTTGCTCGTGGTCGCGCTGCCGGCGCTGCTCGAGCTCGTTGAGTCCGAGGAGCCGCCGCAGCCGGCGGCCAGGCCGGCGACGAAGATCGACAGGAGCGCGAGCGCGGCCGCGCGCGCGGTGGGCCGGCCAGGCCGGCGCGAGGTGAGTCGGCGTGCTCGTGTGGTCATTTACAACCCCTTAGATGGGACGAGTTTTCACGGTCGGGGCGGCGCCGGCGGAAGACAAAGCCGGCCGGCGACATCGGGTAAAACCCCTAAGCCAGACAGAAGTACCGCACTTACTTCATCGACATTACCAGACCAATCGGCTTACTTCGCTACCTGGCGCGCCGAGCGAAGCGAGGCCCATCCCCACCCCGGACCGACCCCACGGCCCCGGTTAACCCCGCATTCGCTCCCACTCCGGAGGCGAATTCGGATTCACTCGGGCTATGGCGCGGTTAGCGCCACATTCGCGTGACGACGGGCGACGAGTGCTGGGTTAACCACAATCCTGGCGAGCGCCGAAAGCTACGCCGCCGTAGGTCTGGCGCCCTCTACCGCCTCGCTCCGCTACCCTCCGGCGCCCCGATGCGCTTCTTCGAGTACGAGTCGCGGGCGATCGTCGCCAAGGCCGGGATTCCCGTAACCAAGCACGGCTTCGCCAAGACGTCCGACGAGGCCCGCCGGATCGCCGAGCAGATCGGCGGCCCGGTCGTGATCAAGTCCCAGGTCCTCAGCGGCGGCCGGATGAAGGCCGGCGGCGTCAAGTTCGCTGACACGCCCGAGGAGGCGGCACACCACGCCGAGCACATCCTCGACCTCGAGATCGGCGGCCACATGCCGCGCGGCGTCCTGGTCGACGAGCGCGCCGCGGTCAAGCACGAGTACTACGCCGGCGTCGTCTGGGACGGAATTCGCAAGCGGCCGGTGATGCTGTTCTCCGACATGGGCGGGATCGACATCGAGCAGGTGGCCGAGGAGCACCCCGACCACGTCGCCCGCCGGCACTTCTCGACTATCCGGCCCTTCTCCGACTGGGAGGCCAAGCAGCTGATCGCCTCGCTTGGGATCAGCGGCAGCGCCCTGAACCGGCTCGCGCCGATCATGGCCCGGCTCGCCCGTCTGTTTCTTCAGTACGACATGACGCTGGCCGAGATCAACCCGCTCGGCGAGACCGAGGACGGCAAATTCATCGCTCTCGACGCCCACATGGACATGGAGAACGAGGCCCGCCCCCGCCAGCAAGCGCTGCTCCACGAGCTCGGCGTGGGCGACGAGGAGACCCGACTGGCGCGGGAGCCGACGCCGTTCGAGCTGGCCGGCGAGCAGGTCGACTCCCAGGATCACCGCGGCGTGGCCGGGAACGTGACCGAGTTCGACGGGAACCTGGGCTTGGTGATCGGCGCGGGCGGCGGGTCGCTCACGCTGTTCGACGCCGTGCGCGCCCACGGCGGCGACCCAGCCAATTACTGCGAGATCGGCGGAAACCCCTCGGTGCGCAAGGCGTGCGGTCTGGCCAAGCTCGTCCTCCAGAAGCCCGGCGTGGACAAGATCGCGGTGATGATGTCGATCGTCTCCAACACGCGGGTAGACATCGTCGCCCGCGGTGTGATCAAGGCTTGCATCGAGCTCGGCTACGACCCGGCCGAGAAGATCGCGATCTTCCGGATCCCGGGGGCGTGGGAGGAAGAGGGCTTCCAGATCCTCGATCGTTACGGCGTCGAGTACGCGGATCGCACCGTCTCGCTGCACGAGGCGGCCCGGCGTGCGGTCGAGAAAATCCAGGGAGTGGCGGCGTGAGCATCCTGATCGACCAGAACACGACCTTCATCGTCCAGGGCATCACCGGCCGCGAGGCCGTCAACCTGACCCGCGAGTGCCTCGACTATGGCAAGGGCGCCAAGATCGTCGGCGGCGTCACCCCCGGCCGGCTCGGCCGCGACGTCCACGGCGTGCCGGTGTTCGACACGGTGGCCCAGGCGGTCGAGCACCACGGCTCGCCGATCGACGGCTCGGTCGTGACCGTCCCCCCTGCCTTCACTAAGGACGCGGTGTTCGAGGCGATCGAGAACGGCGTGAAGCTCATCGTGATCGTGACCGAGCGAATCCCCCGAGGCGACGTCGCGCAGATGGTCGAGCTGGCCGCCGAGCACGGCGCCCGCATCATCGGCCCCAACTGTCTGGGGATCATCGTCCCGAACGTGATCAAGATGGGCGGCATCGGCGGGCCGGCCAAGGACGCCGCCAAGTCCTATTCGCCCGGGTCGGTCGGCGTGATCTCGCGCTCCGGCGGGATGACCACCGAGATGTCCTCGACGCTAACCGCCGCCGGCCTCGGTCAGTCCACCGCCGTCTCGATCGGCGGCGACGCGATCATCGGCTCGACGTACGCCGAGCTCATGCCTCTGTTCGAGGCCGACTCCGAGACCGAGGCGATCGTGATCTACACCGAGCCGGGCGGGCGTATGGAGGCCGAGCTCGCGCGCTGGGTGACCGAGAACGATTCGCGCCTGCCGATCGTCGCCTTCATGGCCGGCCGGTTCATGGACGAGATGCCCGGGATGAGCTTCGGCCACGCCGGCACGATCGTCGAGGGCAAGGAGGACACCGCCACCGAGAAGATCGCACGCCTGGCCGACGCCGGGATCGTGGTCGCCGAGGAGATCTCGGAGATCCCGCGCATTGTCAAGGAGCGGATCGGAGCCAGGGTATGAGCCCCGCCCTCTTCATCGCCGTCGAGGTCGACGAACCGGCGGCGAGCGACCCGGGCATGGCGGCCAAGCTCGAAGAGGTCTGCCCTGTCGATATCTTCCGCGCCACCGACCGGGGCGTCGAGATCGTCGAAGAGAACCTCGACGAGTGCGTGCTGTGTGAGCTCTGCATCAACGCCGCGCCGGCCGGCACGGTCCGTGTGATCAAGCTGTACTCGGGCCGGACACTGCCCGCTTCGTCTTAGGGCTTAGCGCCCGCGTCGGCCGACCGCGTCAGCCGCTGCCGTGCCGCCGCGGTCAGCGGCCGGTAGGTCTCGCCCGAAGCGTCCAGGTACCAGGCCTGCACGCCGGCGCCCGGCTCGGGCAGGCCAGCCGCACGCAGCTCCTGGGTCATCGGCCTGAACCAGGTAGTGACCGGGATCCGCTCGACGACGCGCACCACCCCCGGACGCCCATCGGGCGGGAGCACCGCCAGCCCTTGAGTCAGCTCCCGCGGCGTGAGTGACCGGCCGGGGCGCACCGTGACCGCCGCCACTGCGATCTCGCCCCGGCCCTCCCCGACGGGCACGCCGTAGGCGAGGGCAAGGTCTACGGCCGGAATATCCACGAGCGCATCCCTGATCGGCGTCGTGAATACATGACCGCGCGCGGTGCGGATCACGTCGGCGACCCCGTCGACTCGCCAGTAGTCGCCGTCCACGTCGCGCCGGAACAGATCGCCCGTGGCGACCCAGGCGTCGTCGCGGTGAAACAGCGAGCGCAGCGGAGTGATGCTGAGCGGGTCGGTCGGGCTCACGCGGGCCATGAGCATGCCCACCTCGTCGGTCCCGCAAAGCTCGGCAAACCCGTCGCCACCCAGCACGAGACCCTGCGCATCGAGGTCGTAGCGTGCGATCCGCACCTCGGCACTGCCCGGGAGCGGACGTCCCATCGCGCCGATCTTGCCTCGGCCGAGGTTGACCAGGATCGCCCCGGCCTCGGTCGAGGCATAGAACTCGACCACTCGTGCCGGCTTGAAGCGCTGCTCGACGCGCCGCCAGAGGCCGCGGGGCATCCCCGAGCCGATGAACAGCCGCAGCGGGTGGTGTCGCTCGGCCGGTTGCGGCGCCGCCTCGACGATCTCGTCGAGCAGCGTCCACGTGTACGTGGCCACGGTCACACCGTAGCGCCGGATCTCCTCCCAGAATGTGGAGACCTCGAACCGGCGCGCCATGGCCAGTCTCGCCCCGCCGACGATCGCGCCGCCGATGCTGACCATCAGCCCGGACGGGTGGGAGACCGGCGTCACGCTGTACAGCGTGTCGGCCGGCGTTAGCGCCGCCGAGGAGGCGGTGCCGAACGCCGACTGAGCCCAGCGGCGATTGGTGATCCGGTTCGCCCGCGTGTTCTCGCCCTCGCCGCTGAACAGGACAAAGGCGAGGTCGCCGGCGCGCCCCGGGTTGGGGCGATACCAGCGCGGGAGCTTGACCGCGCCCGGGTCAATCGCCTCCATGTCGATCACATCGCGGCCCCCAAAATCCAGCTCGCCCCCCACCCGGCCACCCCCGCCCAGCACGAAGGTATGTACGGCACCCAGGCCGGCCGCGAGTTGCGCCCGTTCGGGGTCGGCGATGATGCGCTCGACTTGGCCGAGCCGGGCCTCGCGCTCCAGGTCGCCGTCGGGGCGCATCAGCACGGCAACCGCGCCCACCCGGCTGATCGCCACGACCACCGCCAGCGCACTTGGGCGCGGCCCCATCAGCACGCCGACGTGCTCGCCCTGGCGCACGCCGATCGAGATCAGTCCCCGAACCACGTTGTCGATCCGCTCGCCCACCTCCCGGGCGTCATACGCGCGATCCTCGAACAGGAAGAACTCCGCATCGGGCGTCCGGCGCCGGCGCTCCTCGACGAGCGAGCCGATCGAGATCCGAGTGCTCGGCTGGATCTGCTCCAGGCGCGCGAGCCGCGGGAGTTGCGCCGCCGCCTCGCGGGTCAGCTCGCGGACGCCGCGGGCCGCGCGCTCGACGGTGCCGATGGCAGTGCGGGCCATGCCCGCCCCCACACCGGCGGCCAGCTCGACGCCGTAGCCGACGCGGTTTCGCACGTGGGGGGCCAGGTCGGGCGCGCCGTCGTCGGGGACCCGCACGAGGTTCTCGGGCGCCTCGCCCTCTCCGGACTGCCACCGGGCCCAGGCCGCCACGGTCGGCCAGGTCACCTCGCGCGCCCCCGAGCCGACGACGAGCCCGAAGTGCCCGGCGTGCAGCGAGAGCTCGTAGACGTCGGCTCGGGGCGCCGCCTGGCGGACCGCGCGCACGCCGGCGGCCGGTGCAATTTCGTCAACGGTCCCCACCACGGTCAGGATCGGCATGGCGACGTCGGCCAGGCTGAGGAGCCGGTCGGCGATCACGAACCCGCCCTCCAGCATGCGATTCGAGGCCACGAACTGGTTGACGAACTCGGCCAGCGCTGGGCCGGGCCACGCGACCCAACCGTCCCCCTCCAGGAAGCGCCGCTGGCGCTCGCGCGGAAGCAACGCCTCCCGATCGTGAAGCTGGAGCAGGAACTCGACCCGGTTGCGCACGGACTTGACCGGGTCGAGCAGCCGAAAGCCGTAGCGGCTGAACCAGGGCGGGAGGCCCCCACCGCGGAACGCGAACGCGATCACCTCGGCGAGCTCGACCGCGACCTGTTCGGGGAGACCGAGGGGCATACCCAGACGAGTGTCGACCGGACTCCCAAAGGTGATCAGCGAGGCCAGCCCGTCGTTGCGCCGGTATGCGGCGGCCTGGTAGCAGAACATGCCCCCCTGGGAGTAGCCGGCCAGGTGAACGTCACGCCCGGTCTGCTCGCGGACGAAATCGACCGCGTCGGACACCGCGAGCACGTGATCGGCCAGTGTCCGCTCGAGCCCGCCGCGCTCGCGTTCAGGCGCTCCGAAGTCGATCACCCAGGGATCGACCCCGTGCTCGTGTAGGAGGCTAACCGCGCTCGAGGCCGGCGATACGTCGTAGATCTCCGCCGCCAGCATCAGCGGCGGGACAAGCAGGATCTGCGCCGCCGCCGCTTTGCCCGCCTCGCCAGCGAGCGACGTGCCGGCGGCCGGGAAGTAGCGGCGCAGGCGGAACACCCGCTGTTCGTGGGCCACCTCGTATGGAGACGGCTCATCGTCGGTCGTGAGACCTCCGAAGCGGGCGACCTCGAGCGCGTTTTGGGCGGCGGTTCCGATCCGTCCCACGGGCACGGTGATCGTCTTCGGGAGAAGCGACATCGGCGCGCACATCTTCTCGGAACGGCAGGGCGCGCGCCAGCGCCGTCACCCTACGACGCGGGTGATGTACCGCCCGCTTCGTCCCTTCAAGCGATCAGGCCCTGGCGCAGCGCACGCGCGACGGCCGCGGAGCGATCGTTGACCCCGAGCTTCTCGTAGACGTGGATGAAGTGCGTCTTCACCGTGGCGGGGCTGACGAGCAGGTGCTGGGCGATGGCCGGCCCGTCGTACCCATCGGCCGCAAGCTGAAGAACCTCACGCTCGCGATCCGAGAGCCTGGTTTCCCCGACCTCCGGTCGGTCGGCGGTCAGTCGGCGGCCTAGCGCCGACCCGAGCCAGCGAAGCGCACCCGCGAGCCCCTCGTCGAGAAACGCTGGCCCCCTCGACTCGAAGGTGAGCGCTGCGACGGTATTCCCGTGCCAGGTCGCGGGGACGCCGAAGCCGACGTTCGTGGCAACTGCCCCGCCGCCGGCCCACGCCATCCGGGCGAGAGGTCCGTGGTGCGCCGCAACCGTCGACTCAGGCAAGGTTTGGCTCGGACCCGGGGTCGCACCGGCAGCGCTCCACTTGACCCGCTCCTCGAGCCGCCCGCTTGCGCCGCGGGTCCATGCCACGGCCCGCGGTGAATCCAGAGCGAGCGCGAGGCTCCGGACGAGGTGCTCCAAGCTCGGCGCGAACGAGCGCCAGTGCGCGAGCGCGTCTTCGGCGGCCCCGAGGGCTGAAAGCGCGCGCGCGGCGAGATACGCGTCGGTGACGTCCTGAGCGCAGCCCACCCACGAGACCCCGTCGGTGCCCGGTACCGCCTCGATCCCGCCGCACAATCGAACGCGGCGGGGAACGGCACGACCCGAGGGCACCCAGTACTCGAGCCCGATGTCCTCCCTGTGGCCGTTCTCGACTTCATCGAAGACCGACAGGGCGCTGCTGACCCGCTCCCGGTCGGTCTGCACGACCCGCTCGAGGATCGCTTCAGCGCCAGGCCGCAGATCATGGGGGCCCGGCTCGGCGCCGTGCAGGCGATACATGCCCTCCGACCACGTCCACGCCATCGTGGGCAGGCGCAGCGTCCACCATCCAATGTCAGCGCAACGCTCGATCCAGTCGAGCACGCGGTCTCGCCCCCGGTCCATGTTCAGCCCACGCTCATCCCGGCTTTCGCGGGCAGCCTCTCGTTCGCGGGGCGAGTGCGGTCCTCACTCACGGTCTGCACGGCTGCGCCACCCGCCCCCGAACCCGTCGCGGGATCGTACGGAGTGGCCGACGGGTTTCCAATCCTCCAATCGGAGTAGATCGATCGGAGGACCCCAGATGTCCTGGAGGACTCCGGAAGCTCATCCTGCGACCGGCGCAACTACTAGAAAGACCCCGCCGTGGCGGGGCCTTTCCTTAGGAGACCTATAAGCCGGATTCTGTCGTGAACAGCCATCCATCTGCGCGGCCTACCCGGACCTTGGCGGGCCACCTACGAACGGTCCTGCTTGGCCTAGCATCGAGTGGGGTTTACCTCGGCCGCCGCGTCACCGCGACGCCGGTGCGCTCTTACCGCACCATTTCACCCTTACCGGCCTGGAGCTCTGCAGCGGCCCCAGGCTTAGGCGGTGTCGTTTCTGTGGCACTTTCCCGCGGGTTTCCCCGGGTCGGCGTTACCGACCACCTTGCCCTGTGATGTCCGGACTTTCCTCGAAGGCGTCTCACCTCCGCGACTGCTCGGCCTCCACGGGCAAGCATAGCCCGAGTCCCGCTGCGAGGCCGTCCCCGCTCCCGAAGTCCTAATACACCGTCGATCCGCAGTCGACGCACTTTCCCCCGATCGCGCGCGCGTGCGCGCCGTACGCTGGCCTCATCTCCCCAGCGCACACCGGACACTCCATCGTGCGGTCGGCCCCGATCCCCTCCCACAGGGTGACCAGCAGATCGTCCAGAGTCCCGCCCTCTCCGGCCAGCTCCAGGCGCGACGGTGCCGCGATAAGCGTGCCAGCGCTCACGTGATGCTCCGCATGAGTCCGACGACCCTTCCCATCACCCGCACGTCGCGACTGCGGATCGGCTCCATCGCCTCGTTCTCGGGCTGCAGGCGCACATGGTCAGCCTCCTGGAAGAAGCGCTTTACCGTCGCGTCCTCCCCCACCAGCGCCACGACGATGTCGCCGTCCGTCGCCGTGTCCTGCGGACGCACGACCACCAGATCGCCTTCCAGGATGCCGGCCTCCTTCATCGACTCGCCCCGCACACGAAGCAGGTAGTCCCCCTCCTCGCCACCGGCCACGGCGGGTGTCTGTACATAGTCCTCGATGTTCTCCTCCGCGAAGATCGGCTGCCCGGCCGCCACCTGGCCGACGAGCGGAAGGCCCGGCCGGACCAGACTGCGCACGCCGGCGGCCGCCCGGTCCAGCAGCTCGATCGCGCGCGGCTTGGACGGATCTCGCCTGAGCAACCCGATCCGCTCCAGGTTCGCCAGATGAGCGTGCACGGTCGACGATGAAGCCAGACCCACTGCCTTGCCGATGTCGCGGACGGTCGGGGGATAGCCGTACTTCGCCGAGTACCGTTTGATGAAGTCGAAGATCTCCTGCTGGCGCTTGGTCAGGTCCACCGGTCCGCTCCTTGCTGGTTTGGCTCGACGATCTGCACTGAGACGAACATGTGTTCGAGACTCTAGCGCGGCCCTAGGACGGACTCAACTCGCGCCTCGGCCGGCCGCGGCCGGCCGGCGGCGGCACCGGCCCCAGGTGCGTCCCTCTCCCCTGGCCAGGGCTGCTCAGAGGCCCATGCGTATCCCGGGCCGGGGTTATACTCGCCGCCTCTAGCGCCTGTGGCGGAATTGGTAGACGCGCAAGGTTGAGGGCCTTGTGGACCGTAGGGTCCGTGGAGGTTCGAGTCCTCTCGGGCGCATGAGAAAAGCCCCGCTCAGCGGGGCTTTCTTGTTGGCCAGGCGCCGCTGCCGGCACCGTCCGTCATGGTGGGTATCGTTGCCGCGAACATTTCTACCCACGCGGTGGCAACGTCTGCGGGTATGCGGGGGCGTAGGTAGGCCGGGTGAACGTATGGGAGCACTGGGGAGGCTGGGAGGTTCGCTGGCGCGACGCGGACGGCCGTCAGCGGTCTAAGCGCTTTGGCGCCGAAGAGGGCGCGAAGGCCTTCGATGCGGCGCTCGCCAGGTGTCCCGCGCCGCTCGGCGCTCAGACACCGTGAAGTTCGGACGCAGCGGTGGCGCCTATTCGTACACCTTGCGGGAAGGCGTTCGCTGGCGCTTCGTCTATCGCCGCAGCGACGGCACGCAGACCTCGAAGTGGGGCTTCGCCAGCGAGAGAGCGGCTCGGGACGCCCGCAGGCGATTGATCGAGCAGGTGGAGCGCGGCGAGGTCCGCCACACGAAGGAGACGTTCGGCGCCTACTGGGACCGTTGGCTTGCCCAGCGGCGCCCGTACCTCGAGGCCGGCACGTGGACCGGCTACGAGACCAGCGGGCGCAAGCGCCTCGTCCCGGCGCTCGGATACCTATCGCTCGGCGAGCTGACCGTCTCCATGCCCAGGTTCCGCTGGCATCCATGCCAGCGGGCGACACCCTCTCGCAGGCAGCCTGCAACCCGCTGAAGCAGGACAACAAGCCCGGCGCGTCGCCCAAGCTCGCTTGCCCCGTCGCTGCGATGAGCATGGCCCGATACCGGAGCCGCGCCCCGCATTCGTCACGCAGGCCTGCGGGCGGCGTGCGCACAGCCCCGGTGAGTGCGAAACGCGTGCGAACACCCCATGTGATACGCGGGACGCGTATGGAGACTGATGATCCGCGCAGCCCGGCTACCGCTGACGGAGTCCGGTGGTGGATCCCTCCGCGAACGGCGTGCAGCGGCGATACGCGCCCCTTGCTGCGTTCAGCCCAAACGAGAAGTCAGTCCTCGCTATCGACCCGGACACCTCGACCAGACCGGCGCAAGTGAGTCGCAGCCAGTACTTCGTCGGCCAGCTCTGCGGGCGTAAGTCTGTCCGATCGCAGCATGAGCGTGCCGCCCGGCTGCCGACCGGCGGCGACGACCGCCGCATCAATGCGGTTCAGCGCCCACTCGCGGGCCAGCTGGTTTGCCTCCGGGTCGTGTGGGATGTCATCGCGAGCAGCGAGCCGGTCGCGGAGCACGCCTGCGTCCGCCTCCAGGAACACGTGCAGGACTTCCTCGCCCGCGTCAACCAAGCCGCCGAGGATCTCAGTCCAGTACGCCTCGCGGATAAGCGACATCGGGACGACAAGCGTGTCCGCGTGGTGCCTGCGTAGCGACACCGCCGTCGCGACGACCAGTTCCCGCCAGCTCGGCAGCTCCTGGAAATCTTCGTTGGGTTCGAGCCACTTCCAGAGCATGAGGCCGACGTCCTCCGGGTCATAGACGACCGCGTCAGGGAGCCTCCGGTGCAGTTCCTCGGCGAGCGTCGTCTTCCCCGCTCTGAACGCCCCATTCAGCCAGATGATCATCGTCAGAAGTATCCAATACGGTGCCTGTCTGCTCGTTGCACGATCAAGCGCAAACTTGCTTCGGTCGAAAGGCCCCAACAGCGACAGCGTCGCTTTGATCGAGAAGCCATAGTGGGACGTTTCCGCGGAAACGCAACGTAGAGGTTGCACCTCAGCTGATGCCGATGCGTCTCATCTGAGACTTCCGCTCCTCGATCATTCCGACACTCTCGCCGATCACCTCCGCAACGCCGCGCGGCGGCACAGATGAGATCGCGCCAGGGACACGTCGAGTGCCTGCGCGTCGCCGACAGCCTGTTCGCCCTCACGCAATCGCAGTATTTCCCCGGGGGCTCGCAAAACGACGGTCCTCTGCGGGGTTTACACGGTAGAGGGCGCGTCTCGAGCGCCTTAACCCTCGTCTGCCGCAAGCACGTGCGTGCGGCGGCACTCATACAGGAGGAGTTGTGATGCGGCTAGCAAAGACAGCGGTTGGAGTCGCGGGTCTGCTTGCCTGCCTGATCGTCGGTGCGTCGGTCGCGCTGGGGGCGGGCTCGTCGGCAACACCGGCAGGTGGCCGGATTCAGTTGTTCGTTCAGCCGGGGAATGGTCAGGGTAAGGGTAAGATCCTGTTCACGGGCGCGGTCGGCGACTACGGGTCAAGCTCGCCCACTGAGAGCAGTGGAGGGAAGAAGTTCGGAGTGGCGACCCTCAAGAAGGGCACGATCACGATCGATCTCACGGCCATCTCAGCCAAGGTCAACAAGGGCCCTGGGGCGATCTTCGATGCGGCGACGTGCACCTACTCTCTCAGCGAGACAGCTCCAGCGCCGATCGTAAGCGGCACCGGGGCTTACGCTGGTATTCAGGGAACGATCCGGCTCACGGAAACGTTCGGTTTCATCGGCTCGCGCTACAAGAGCGGTCCGAAGAAGGGTAAGTGCAACCAAAGCAACAATGCTCCTGCGGTTGCTCAGATGGGCTTTGTGTACGGCAGCGGCAGCGTCAGCTTCTAGATCGTGAACCGGCCTGGCGAGAGATCGCCAGGCCGGTTAACCAGCTCCCGCCGACGCTCGGGTGATCGACTCAGCGTGACTGGCTCCAGTCGCACCCTGGACCCTCAGCCCCAAGACCTGCTTCCGCCCCGGCACGGTGCTGAGCAATGGAGCGACCGGGCGACCCGAATCAGCGAGGCGGGCAAAAGCGAGCGTCGGTAGACGGTGCCCGGCGGACGTCCCGCCCGGCCGTTCGGGTGGCTGCGGCCGGCCGAGGTCAGTCCAGCGCGCCGGGCGGCAGCACGAAGCGCAGCGGCGGACGCGACGCGATCGCGTCGCCACCGTTCATCCGCGCGCCGTGCAGCCCCCGGCCACGAGTCGCAGACACGGCCGCCTCTGGCGTGCCGGCGTGTGCGGTGATCCAGCTCATGACCGCGGCGTAGTCGGATCCTTCGGCGAGGATCGCGGCTCGCTCGATCACGACTCCACCGGAGGGGTGCGGACGCGACAGTCTGGTCACGAGTGCGTTGATCTCGAGATCGTCCACTTGTCAGGCGGTAGTTGTCGCGGGCAGAAAGGGTGAGTGACGGGCGCGTGACACAGAGCCCAGAGCGCAGAACAGCGTCGCCTTGTGTCCTAGGCGCACAAGCGTCTCCACAGTTGACCCCGCGGCCTCACTCGGGACGCTGAGCTCACAGTATGCAACGACGCTCCTCATGTACCTCTCCGGCGGGGCGCTCGCGAGGCAGAGAGGTCAATTAGGACCGGGCGAGCCCACGATCGCCAACCCCTGAGGGAATGCGATGGACTCCCTCACCCTATCAGACGTCGGCAAAATCCGAGTGCTGTGGTCGGAATACGGTGCGGAAGTCGCCGTACCACCGCCGCGGCTGGAGCTCTCGGGTCTTCTGCACGACTACCCCTCCTCGGTGACTTCGGCTAAGTGCGGATCGCCCTCAGCGTCCAACGGCGCGGCGGTCGCGCTCTGTCGTAGCGCTCGGGCGTCAGCGACGGGCGAGCCGGCGCCCGCTCTCGGTGTTAGGCGGTGTGTAGTTGAGCTCGTAGTGGTGGTAGAGCGCCGACTCGTCGGCCTGCGACAGCTCCTCGCCATGCTGCTCGATGTTCGGGGCGTTCTTGACCTGCTCCTTGGTCACCGGCACCTGCAGGTCGTCGGGACCGACCGTGATGCCGCCCAGCGGCACGAATGTCAAGTGGCGCCCGATGAAGCCCTCCTTGACGGTGGCGAACTGCGGCTCGTCATTCTCGACGTCGACGTAGACGTCCTGCAACTTGCCGATCCTCTCACCCTCACGATCGACCAACATCTTGCCGTGCCACTCCGCGACGCTCCAACTGGCGTCCTGCTGGCCCTCGGTCATCGTCGAACCTCCTCGTGTTCCCAAAATGTCTGACCGCCATCAATCTTAGGACCGACTGACCACCCCCCAGAGGTCTGGCGCAGCCGCAATCGGGAATGCGAATTCCGAGCGCGGGGGTCGGAATGTGGTATCGTCATGGATGCGCTCAGTGAGCCCCTCGCTCTTCTCGCTTCCCGGGCGACATCACCGGTCAGAAGGGCAGAGAGGCGGTTGGCGATGGCCACCGCAACAGAGAAGCCCCGCGCTTCGAAACAGCTAGCCGGGCGTCCGGTACGTGTGCACGCCCGACCGCCGATGGAGTTCCTCATCTTCGAGGACAACAGCGGCTCCTATCACTGGACGATTCTCGCTGGCGACGGCTCGGCCCTCGGCGGGTCAGGGGGCTACGCCTCCTACGACGATGCCGAACGAGCCGCACAGCAGATCCGCGACGGTGCCGCCTCGGCGCGGTTGGCGCGCCGCGGGAGTGGGGCAGGCCCGGTTGATCTTGGCGCAAAGGACGATGCAACGGACGACAATGCAAACGCCGGGCATCGGTCGCAGGAAGGCAGCAGCTCCAACGGCGAGGCGGTGGCCCAGTGGCCGGCGCAACACTGATCGCGCCGACAGAGCGGCTCGCGACCCCAGGCAAGTCAAGCAAGTCTGATCCAAGGCAGATCTATACCTGCCCCGAGTGCGGGCACGTCCTGGGCGTGTCCGGGCTCGGCCGCCACCGGGTGTACTTTGAGCTGACCGACGAGCGGTTATGCGACCCCGTCATGAACCGGGTGTGCCCATCATGCGGAGACGGCTTGCCGGGGAAGAACACTCCGTGAGGCCACCAACGACCCACCTCTGCTGCCCGCGCTGCCGCGTGCGCTTCACGTCCGCCGCAGCCGCTTACATCAGCGCGTGCCCCGAATGCGGGGACCCGCCCCAACTGATCGCCAGCCTGGAGCCCACATTCGGTTTCCGCCTCCTCGGACCTGACGACCTCCCCCACGAGCTGCCTTACGCCACCGCGGTCTCGATCGCCCTGCCGAGACCGGAAGACCGACCCAAGCCGGGGGTGGAATAGCCGTGACTCTTGAGGCAGCCGTCCGGACCGAGAACGAGCAACTGGTTGGCATTAATGCCGACTACGAGGAACGCTACGGGTTCCACGACGCCGAGCACTACCTGTACAAGGCGCCCAAAGGACTGAACCGGGAGATCGTCGAGAAGATCTCGGAGTTCAAGTCAGAGCCGCGTTGGATGCGCGACTTCCGGCTGAAGGCGCTCGTCCACTTCCTCGCCCGCAAGCAGCCCACGTGGGGCTCCCCGATGCTGGCCGAGCTCGACTACGACGACATTCGCTACTTCGTGCGCGCCTCCGAGACACCCAGCCGGTCGTGGGACGACGTGCCCGAGGATGTGAAGCGGACTTTTGATCGCTTGGGTATTCCCGAGGCGGAGCGAAAGTTCCTCTCGGGCGTCGGTGCCCAGTACGAGTCAGAGGTCGTCTACCACCAGATTCACGAGGACCTAGAGAAACAGGGCGTGATCTTCACCGACATGGACACGGCGCTGCGCGAGCACGAGGACATCGTGCGTCAGTACTTCGCGACCGTCATCCCGCCGAACGACAACAAGCTCGCGGCACTGAACTCCGCGGTGTGGTCCGGGGGATCGTTCGTGTACATCCCCGAGGGTGTGCACGTCGACATGCCGCTGCAGGCGTACTTCCGGATCAATACCGAGAACATGGGCCAGTTCGAGCGCACACTGATTATTGCCGAGCCCGGCTCGTACGTTCACTACGTCGAGGGCTGCACCGCTCCCACATATAGCTCTGACTCACTTCACTCGGCGGTAGTCGAACTGATTGCGCTCCCCGGTGCACGCATCCGTTACACAACCGTCCAGAACTGGTCGACCAACGTCTACAACCTCGTCACCAAGCGCGCCATCGCGTATGCCAACGCCACGGTCGAGTGGGTCGATTGCAACCTCGGGTCCAAGCTGACGATGAAGTACCCGAGCATCTACCTGCTCGGAGAGCGCGCCCATGGCGAGGTCCTGTCGATCGCGTTCGCGGGCGCCGGCCAGCACCAGGACGCAGGCGCCAAGATCATCCACGCCGCACCCAACACGACCTCCAACATCTTCGCCAAGTCGATCTGCAAGGACGGCGGCCGCGGCTCCTACCGGGGCCTGCTCGAGATCGCCAAGGGCGCCCACGGCGCCAGGTCCAAGGTCGTGTGCGACGCGTTGCTGCTGGACGATCACTCCCGCTCAGACACCTACCCGACAATCCGGATCGGCGAGGACGACGTCAACGTCGGGCACGAAGCGACCGTCTCGAAGGTCGGCGACGACCAGCTCTTCTACCTGATGTCACACGGCATCCGCGAGGACGAGGCCTCGAAGCTAATCGTCAACGGCTTCGTCGAGCCGATCGTCAAGGAGCTCCCGATGGAGTACGCGGTCGAGATGAACCGCCTGATCGAACTCCAAATGGAAGGCTCGATCGGCTAGCGACGTTGCCTCGGACCTCGCTCCGCGACCGCGCGCGCAGCATCTGAAACGCGCTCTGTTCGTTGATCGAGTGACGCTCAAGCAGGATCCCCTTGGCCCGTTCGATCACCGCGCGACGTCCGAACGCGCCTTGCGGCTCCACGACCCGATTCTCAATCGCTCGACTTGCCCGACGGTCATGGCCGCCCAGTTGCGGGGAGTACTATCGACTACAGGCTGGCCTCAAACCCTCGGCGGCCACGCTTTTCCGGCTCCAGCAATCGGCCGGCACGCGCGAGACGTAACGGTCATCGCCAGAGCCAAAACGCCAGGAGCCGCAGTCCGTGCCTCGACTTACGCAGCTCTCCCCCAGGCCGGCCGGCCTGATGATGGGACCCGACCGAGCGCCCGTCACGCCGGTCAGAAAGGCAAGACCATGATCGCTTTCTACGTCATCAAACAGTACGAGCGGGCAGTGGTGTTCAGGCTCGGGAAGATCACGGGCGAGGCGCGCGGACCGGGACTGATCTTCGTCGCGCCGTTTGTCCAGCGTATTAATCGCGTGTCGTTGCGGATCGTCACGCTGCCGATCCAGTCCCAGGGGATCATCACCAAGGACAACGTGAGCATCGACGTCGCCGCGGTGGCCTATTACCGGGTCGAGGATCCCGTGCGGTCGGTGGTCGCGATCGAGAACGTCGGGGCGGCGATCGGCCAGATCGCGCAGACCACGCTGCGCGCCGTGGTCGGCCGTCACACGTTGGATGAGACGCTGTCTGAGACCGACGCGATCAATCAGAACATTCGCGAGATCCTGGACGTGCAGACCGAGGAGTGGGGGATCAAGGTCACGGTTGTCGAGCTTCGCGATATCCAGCTGCCCGAGAGTATGAAGCGCGCGATGGCGCGCCAGGCCGAGGCCGAGCGCGAGAAGCGCGCCAAGATCATCGCCGCCCAAGGCGAAGCGCTCGCCGCCGGCGAGCTCGCGGTCGCCTCGGACGTGATGATGGCCCACCCTTTGGCCCTGCAGCTGCGCAACCTCCAGACCCTGGTCGAGGTTGCGGTCGACAAGAACTCGACCGTCGTCTTCCCCGCCCCGCTTATGAGCACGATCGCCGAACTCGGCGCGTTCCTGGCCCGCGAGAGCAAAGCCGCCGGCGAGCTCCCCACACCCCCAGACCTAACCACAGCTTCTACCAACGGAGAGCTGACACCGCATGACCGCCACAAACCAGCCTGACCGATCGCCGGCGCCGGGAATCTCCCCGCGCCACCTCACGTGAACGACAACTTATCGTGGCCGTCCGCGTCACCCACGAAGCCTGCCGAGCGCAAACCGGGACGACAAAATCCGGCCCGGAGCGCCTCCGACAGGGTGATGAGCGCACTGCACGGCGACAAGTGCATGGTCGACGCCTACCCGGCAGCGGGCCACGAGGATTCGGCCCGATCGGAGGACGCCTGATCGCGGACGCGCCGGCGCCGAGCCACGCCGCGTACTCCACGTGGAAACCGAGTGATGTCCGCTAACTCATCATCCGGACCTGATCCCCGCAAGCGGATGCACCGTGATCACCGGGGCTGGCGGGTCGCGCCCAGCCCGGACGGGCGCGGCGCGCCCGAACCGGCCAACCCCAAGCCGCCACATCGTTCGCGGTGGTTCGTCTGGTTCGTAGTCGGGCTGCTGGCTTTCAACCTGGCGTCGGTATTCCTGTTCTCGCCCGGCGGCCAGCAGCGTGTGAGGGTGCCGTTCAGCCCGTATTTCCTGTCCGAGGTGCAGTCCGGCCGAGTGGCGTCGATCGCTTCCAAGGGCGACACGATCCAGGGAACGTTCAAGTCGCCGGTGCGCTATCCGTCCTCCGACGCCAAGGCCACTCCGACGACCCTGTTCGCCACACAGGTTCCGAGCTTCTGGAACAACGACCAGTTGACGGCGCTGCTGCGGTCCGAGGGGGTCCAGGTCAACGCCCAGTCGACGACCGAGACCACGCCCCTGATCGAGTCCATATTGCTCGGGTTCGGACCGACGTTGCTGATCGTCGGGCTGTTCGTCCTGTTCTTCCGCCGGGCCGCCAAGAGCGGGGGCATGAGCGCGCTGGGCAACTTCGGGCGCTCCAAGGCACGACGGATCGACCCGGCCACGATCACGATCACCTTCGCCGACGTGGCCGGGATCGACGAGGCGAAGTCGGAGCTAACCGAGGTCGTGGATTTCCTGCGCAACCCCGCGCGCTACGGCCGACTCGGAGGACGCATGCCCCACGGCGTGCTGCTCTCGGGCGCCCCCGGGACGGGCAAGACGTTGCTGGCGCGGGCCGTCGCTGGAGAAGCACACGCGGCGTTCTTCTCGATCTCAGCCTCGGAGTTCATCGAGGCGATCGTCGGGGTGGGAGCATCGAGGGTGCAGGATCTATTTGCGAAGGCCAAGGAAGCCGCGCCGTCCATCATCTTCATCGACGAGCTCGACGCGGTCGGACGTTCCCGCCAGGGGTCGGTGTCGATCGCCGGCTCCAACGACGAGCGCGAGCAGACCTTGAACCAGATCCTCACCGAGATGGACGGATTCGATTCGGTCGAGGCGGTCGTTGTGCTAGCCGCGACCAACCGGGCCGAGATTCTCGATCCAGCGCTGCTGAGACCAGGACGCTTCGATCGCCGGGTCGCCGTCCAACCGCCGGATCGCGTTGGACGGCGGCAGATCCTCGAGGTGCACACTCGGGCGATCCCGTTGGCCGCCAGCGTCGATCTGGAAGCGCTCGCCGCCACGACCCCCGGCATGGTCGGCGCCGACCTGGCCAACCTCGCCAACGAGGCGGCGCTGCTCGCCGCGCGCCGCAACCACCGCACCGTCCAGACTTCTGACTTCAACGACTCGCTGGAGAAGATCCTGCTCGGCGCTCCACGCAGGATTGTGCTGTCCGCTGCCGACCGCGAGCGGACCGCCTACCACGAGGCCGGCCACGCGTTGATCGCGATGATCACCCCCGGTGCGGATCCCGTACGCAAGGTCTCGATCATCCCCCGCGGCGCTGCCCTCGGTGTCACCCTCTCCACGCCCGACGACGACCAGGTTTCCTATACCCGCGAGGACCTGCTCGGCAAGATCAAGGTGGCGCTCGGGGGACGGGTCGCGGAGCAGACGGTACTCGGCACCATCAGCACCGGAGCCGAATCCGACATAGACCAAGTCACTGCGATCGCGCGCCAGATGGTCGGCCGCTGGGGAATGAGCGAGGCGATCGGATTCGTTAGGGTCCTGCCCGCGGACGGACGCGGATCGCTCTTGGGCAGCTCCGGCGAAACCTCCGAGGCCACCCAGCGCGTCCTGGATGACGCGGTGCGTCAGCTCATCGACACCGCCCACGTGGACGTGACCGCCGCGCTGACCGAGCATCGGGATCGCCTCGAAACGCTGGCCCAGGCCCTCCTCAAAAGCGAGACGCTCGACGAACTCGACGCGTACGCGGCAGCGCAGATGCCACCTCGGACGCCGGGAGCCGGAGCGTCCGCCGTCGTCGGTCACACCCCGCTTCAGCCCCGACTCGAGCCCAGTTCCGACACCGCGCCTCGAGACGCAACCTGAGTGCAACAAGTGCCCGCCTTGCCGCTCCGCCTTGGCGAGGTGAGGGATGTCTCGGCCTTGGGTCACGACGCGGTGGCGAACGTCTTTACGAACCCGCTGCCGCTGTCCTGCGGTGGGGTCGAGGAGCGGCGCCTCCGAGAGGTCACCAAAGCACCGGCGGAGACCGAGGCGGCCGGATCAAAGTCGCTCGTTCGGTTAAAGTCGCCGCTGGGCCAGCCGAGCGACGGCCCCTCACAACCCTTGGATCAGGCCGGCTGTGCCGCACAGGCCCGGAGGGCGCTCTTGACGACCTCCGCGACCTCCTTAGGGTGGGAGATCATGACGACGTGCGAAGCGCCTTCGATCTCAGTCACCGTGGCGCCCATGCGGTCGTAGCTGAAGCGGTGGACGCCGGGATCAATACACCGATCGGCGGTCGGCAGCACCGCCCAGACCGGACGACTGCGCCACGCCGGCGTTGGTGCCGCCTCGCTGAGCGCGACACCAGCGAGGGGACGCTGGCTGATCGCGTAGAACGCCGCGTCATCGGCCGGGATGTCGGCGCAGAATGACTCGTGGAAGCCCTCCAGCGACAGCGTGAACTCGTTGCCGCCATCCGGCAACTCGTGCTGCACGATGTAGGGAATGATCCCCGGCGGGGGAAACTTGGACTGCAGGTCGGTCAGGTTCTCGCCCTCGTCCGGAGCGAACCCGGAGATGTAGACGAGGCCGACCACGTTGTCAGCCGTGCCAGCCGCGGTGATTACGGAACCACCGTAGGAATGACCGACGAGCAGGACCGGCCCGTCGATCTCACCGATCACCGCCTTGAGGTACTCACCGTCGCCGCCGCTCAGGCCGCGCAGCGGGTTCGGCGGAGCGAGGATCCTCACGTCCTCTCCGAGAAGCTCGTCGTACAGACCGCGAAAGCCGGAGGCGTCAGCGAACGCGCCGTGGACCAGGACAATCGTGGGATCAGCCATCGCAAATCGCCTCTTTCCAATTGGATGAACGGTACGTGCGCATCTGACGTGGAAGTCGAGCGCGCGCCGATGGCCTGCTCAGCGCGTAGCCGAACCCCACGTCGCCTAACTCGGCGGGCCATCACGATCACCCATCGACCGGTGGTCTGTCAAGCCCCCTAACGAGCACGACACGACCACGCTCGAACGAGCAGCGCGCGGAGGTTGTTTGACCGACGGCGGCTCGATCGGTCTTCAGGCTCAGGCGAACAGCCGGTATGCGACCCAGATGCCGACGAAACCGCCGACCATGAAGAACACGATTGACGACATCGTGAGCTGCCCGGCGCCCCAGAGGCTCGGAACGAAGCTGCCGAGGAGACTGCCCACGAACCCGCCGGCATATGTCGGACCCTTTCTCACTACTCCGTCTTCGGCCGATTAGACGCCTGGTGCCTATCGGTTGCCGTGGATATGGACAAAACGGCCGCGAGCGGCGACGCGCTGATTCCGGCCGCCTCAAACCAACTGCAGATCGGGCGGCTGCCAGGTGCCGTTGAGAATCGGCGTCTCGGGTACGTACGTGCGCAGGATCATCCGGAACGGTCCGTCCGGCGCGGGCAGCCAGTTATCGGTGCCTGACGCCGGTTGCGCGTTCGAGATCGTGATCGTCAGCGACCCATCCGAGGCGTAGTTGAGGTCGGTCGGGTTGTGGCTGGCCAGCTCGTAGCGGTTGATCGGGTTGGCGACCAGCTCGTTGTTGGCTCCGTACATGATCAGCGACCAGAACGCCTCGACCGGAGGCAGTTGGCCCTTCGCGAACGTCAGTTGATAGGTGTTCGCGCCGCTCAGCGGCGTTCCGCCGACCGGCAGCGCCGAGTAGTAGAGCGCCTCCTTCTCGATGTGCGTGCCGGGGCCGTAGATCGTCAGGCCAAGACGGCGGAGCGGATCATGGGTGATGTCGGTGATGCCGAGCACCACCGACCAGGTTCCCTCGACGGTCGCGGCCCCGGGGAGGTAGGCCTGGGCGGCCTGCCACGCGGGCGTTATCGCCGCCTTGAGGATCGACGCGAGAGATGCATCCGGTTGGCGGTAGCGCTCGACGTCCACGCCGACAGGACGCAGTGTCCGCGCATAGCGAGCATCGGCCGGGAGCGGCGGATACTCGAGGATGCCCTGGTTGATCTCCTCGTAGAGATCGATCCCGTCGCCGGTGAGGTCGATCGGCACGAAGATGTTGAACGCGCCCGAATTGGGAGCAGCCACGGCCGACACGCGACCAAACGGGTGGCGATCCAATGATCCTGTGGTGTAGCTCGTCTGGATCGCCTGGGCAGCGGGCAGATCGGCCGGGTCATTCACAAGCGTGCGCACCAGGCCCAGCAATCGCTTGGTCGTCGCGGGAACCTCCTTCACCCCTCTGGGCAAACGCCCCCGATATCCCGGGGGGGTGATCGCGAATGCGCCCGCTTCGGTCCCGGTCGTGCGGTATCCGATGTACGCGAATGGGTTGGTCCAGAAGTCGATGAGCTGAATCGAGTAATAGCGCCCGTGGGTATCCGGCACCCCAATGACCTGCGGGCCCCGGGTGAGATCGAGCCAGACGAGGCCGTACAGGGTGTCGTCATTGGGACCCACAGCCAGCGTCGCCGGCGAGGAGAGCTCGGTGTTTACGAAGAACTGATTGATGGGCATGCCGGCCTGCAGGCCCGCTAGGAAGTAGCGCTGCATCAGCACCACCGGAGAGCCGAAGATGACCGCATCCTCAGCGACCTGCTGAAGCGACTGCGGTGAAGTCGGTTCGTGCCCGTTCCGCCTGCGTGGACTAGCCGCGACGGCGGTGCCCGGAAGCACTGCGGCAGCCGCTCCACCGCCGAGTCCCGCGGCCACGGCTACGCCGGACTGCTTGAGGAAGTGCCGACGCGTCGCCAGAGCGTCGTCGGGCCGCGTGTGAACAACCGTCGGGCGCTGCTCGTCATCACGGAACGTCATGTAAGGGTCCCTTTCTCGTCGTATGGTTGCCCGCGCCCGCGTCACCTCGTCGACAAGCGGCGCCGAAGAACCAAGCAGGAGCGTGCCGAAATTCCGAAAGTTTCTGCACAAAGAGTATCGAATTAGTAGTGTATCTAGCGAGACTCGCCGGATCCGCTTGGGTGCACAGCTTGCGCCGACCCAGGTACAACTCGGATCAGCCGCCTACCCCCAGGAGGAGAGATGAGCTTGCAGCTGGGCGACACGGCACGGACTTCGAGGCGTACACGACCGAGAGCAGGCTGTCCTTCCACGATTTGGATCGGGGAGCTGTGCTGATGTCGCCAAGGTTCGGCGTCGAGTTGGGGGTGGGCTGCTCTTCACGTAGGCCGCGCGCCCGCGTTGCGGCGGACGGGCCGCCCCCGACCAGCTGCGCTGGCCGGATCGGCGCGGTCGATGTCCGTGGCGCGGACGACCCACCGTGCACGGCCCACCCTCCGTGCCCCGCGGGTGCAGAACGCCCGAAATCGTTCTCGATCCGCGGGTGCAGAACGCCCGAAATCGTTCTCGATCCGCGGACCTCTGGGACATAAGCGCCTGGTAGGCGCTTATCTGCGGTTTGTCGCCGGGGACCGTGGGCTTTCGGGCGTTTTGCACCCTCTGGTCGTTCGGCGAGCGGGCAGAGCCCAAGCCCAACATCCGGATCGCCACCAGCCCCAGTAACCGACGGCAAGAGAAAGGACTTCCCAAATATGAGCGCTCACGGCCATGATGATCACGAGCACAACGGGCCCGGCTACGCGTCGCCGGCGGTGGCGCGCGAGCAGCCCCCGGAGAAGTTTGTGTATGTCGCCTCGTTGTATGAGGGCACGGGGATCGATCGCCCCGATTTCGTCGCGGTGGTGGACGTCGATCCGGACTCCGGGAGCTATGGGGAGATCGTGCATCGGACCGAGATGCCCAACGTGGGTGATGAGCTTCATCACTTCGGGTGGAACGCGTGCTCCTCGGCGTGCCACTCCCAGCTGCGCCGGGACACGATGATCGTTCCGGGGATGCGCTCGTCGCGGCTCCACATCATTGACGTCTCCGAGCCGCGGGCGCCGCGGGTCAAGAGCGTGATCGAGGGTGAGGAGGTCAAAGAGAAGCTGGGGTTGAGCGCGCCGCATACGGTGCATTGCCTGCCGGGCGACATCGTCACGATCTCGATGCTCGGCGACGCCGAGGGCAACACCCCGGGCGGGTTTGCCGTGCTCGACGCGCGGGATTTCTCGATCGCGGAGCGGTGGGAGCGCGACGCGGGCGACATCGAGTTCATGTACGACTTTTGGTATCAGCCGCGGCAGAACACGCTGGTCACGAGCGAGTGGGCCGCGCCGAACACGTTCCTGGACGGGTTCAATCCTGCTGATGTGGCCGCCGGGAAGTACGGCCGCAAGCTGCATTTCTGGGATCTGGAGCAGCGCAAGAAGGTGCAGACGATCGATCTCGGTAACGATGGCTGGATCCCGTTGGAGATCCGCTGGCAGCACGACCCCGACTCGGCGCAGGGGTTCGTCGGCGCGACGCTGTCGAGCAACATCATCCACTTCGGGCGCGAGAACGGCAGCTGGGGCGTGAACAAGGCGATCGACGTGGCCAACGAGGAGCTTGAGGGGTGGCCGCTTGAGGGCGGTGTCCCGGGTCTGATCACCGACCTGGTGCTCTCGCTCGATGATAAGGACCTGTTCTTCTCTAACTGGCTGCACGGCGACGTACGCCACTACGACGTCTCAGACCCGGCCAATCCACAACTGAAGTCGCAGGTGTGGCTCGGCGGGCTGCTCGGCCGCGACGGCGGTCATCCCAAGGCGCCCGGGCCGCTGAACGGCGGCCCGCAGATGATCCAGAACTCGCTCGACGGCGACCGCGTATACGTCACCAACTCGCTGTTCTCGACCTGGGATAACCAGTTCTATCCCGAAATCAAGGGATGGCTCACCAAGCTGGACCGCCAGCCCGACGGGACCTACGCCCTCGACCCCGACTTCTTCGTCGACTTCCACGAACAAGCCGACGGCGCCCGCCCCCACGAAATCCACCTCCCCGGCGGCGACTGCACCACCGAAATCTTCCAGTAACCGATGAGCCTGCGGGCGCTCGCGTTCGATTGGAGCCTCGACGGCCCAACCGGGGTGACGTTTCTGGTCGTGGTGCTCGCCGCGGCCATCCTCTACCTCTTGGCCGCCGAGCAGGGACGGCGCCGTGATCGGCGCGGGCGGCCGTGGCCGTACAACCGAACCGCCTGCTTCCTCGCCGGACTCGTCGTGCTGGTCGTCGATCTCTATTCGGGCATCGGCACCGAGGCCGACCAGCGCCTGTCAGTCCACATGGTCGAGCACATGGTTATGTGGCTTGTGGTCGCACCGCTCCTCGCCGCCGGTGCTCCAGTTCGACTGGCGTTCTACGCGCTTGCGCGCTCCGGCCGGCGCACGCTGGGACGATGCCTCCGCTCCCGGCCGGTGTCCGTCGTAACCGGTCCGGTCGGCTCGGTGTCGCTGTTCTCAACTGTCCTTTTGGTCGCCCATCTGCCGGCGGTGTACGGCCTCGCCCTGAGCAACGACTATGTGCACGAGATCGAGCACGGTCTCTTCCTCATCACGTCGCTACTGGTCTGGGCACCCATCATCGGCGTCGACCCGCTGCCGCATCGCCCCGCTCCTCGGGGCCAAATGGCGTGCATGCTCGCGTGCATGGTGCCAATGGCCGTGGTAGCCGCCTGGCTGAGCGCCGCTCCGAGTCCGGTGTACGGTCACTACCTAGGGGTGCTCGGCGCGTCGGCGCTGCACGATCAGCGCGTGGCCGCGATGATCATGTGGATCGGAGGCTTGCCCGGGTTCGCGGTGCCGGCGTTGATGCGCGCGCGGGTCCCGCGGCCGGTTGCCGCGGCGCGGCTTCGCTCGGACGGCGCGCGGGTGTAGGGCACGACCGTAAGCGCGTGAATAGGGACGCGGGAGAGCGGGAAGCGGATGCAATAATCGCTAAACAGACTATCCCAGTCGAATTTGTTCCAAGAGTGGCGTGAAGCCGTTCGTGGTCGAGCCGAATCGCACCTACATCGTCTGCTCCACTCAGCGCAGTGGGAGTACCTACCTGTGCCGGCTCCTGGCGAGCACCGGGGTGGCCGGGAATCCTCAGGAGTACTTCGAAGCGCGCGCGGAGACCGGGTCGCCGCCCCACCCGAGCTACTTCCTGGCGGGGCTGCCGCGGACCGGAGCCGGGATTCGCGACGACACACGTCCGACCAATGCCCCGGAGTATTCCGACCTGCGATCCGTCGACGGGTGGGAGGCACACCTGGAGCGCACGTTTCGGCTGGGGACGACCGCCAATGGCGTGTTCGCAACCAAGTTGATGTGGAATCAGTTGCCGGACCTCGAGCAACATGCCGCGGCGCTGCCGGAGTTCGCCGGCCTGGCCGGATCGGAACTACTCGAGCGGCTACTTCACCAGCCGGACTACGTATGGATACGCCGCCGCGACAAGGTGCGCCAGGCGATCAGCCTGTGGCGAGCGCTTCAGACTCGCGCCTGGCGGGCGGAGCATCCGAGAGGAGAAAACGGCCAGCCAACTCTCTCGTATAGCTTCGAGGGTATCGATCACCTGCGGCGTCGCTTGAGCGCCGACGACGAGGCGTGGGGGCGCTTCTTCCTCCACTCGCTGATCGTGCCGTTGGAGCTCGTCTACGAGGACGATGTCAGCCCGGATCCGGCCGGCGCCGTCACGCGGGTTCTGGCGCTCATCGGGGTGGACGTGCCGAGGGGATGGGAACCGGACGCCGGGATGGCCCAGCAGTCGGATGAGCTGAACGACGAGTGGTACGTCGCTTACCATCGCGATGCCACCGCTTCGCCCCGCGCTTGATGCCGGTCAACATCCTCTACATCCATTCCCACGACACGGGCCGCTATGTGCAGCCCTACGGCCACGCGATCCCCACGCCCAACATCCAATGGCTGGCTGACCAGGGGATCATGTTCCGCAACGCCTTCTGTGCCGCACCGTCGTGCTCGGGTTCCCGCGCGGCGCTCCTGACCGGGGAGTACTGCCATACGAACGGGATGATGGGACTGGCGCACCGCGGGTTCTCGCTGAACGACTACGACCATCAGCTCGTCCGAGTGCTGAGGGGCCACGGCTACCACTCCGAGCTGATCGGCGAGCAACACATCTCCGCCGATCCGAACGTGCTCGGGTACGACGTCGTGCACGAGATCCCCGATACTCGCGTGCACTCGGTAGGCCCGGCCGCGATCGAGTCGCTGCGCAGCGGCATCCGCGAGCCGTTCTTCATGTCGGTCGGATTTTTCGAGACGCACCGCAGCTTCTTCGCGCCGAGCTCCGTCCGGGATCGGGTCTACTCGCTGCCGCCTCCGTTCCTCCCCGATACGGCCGAGATCCGCGACGACATCGCCGCCTACAAGGCGAGCGCGCGCTCGCTCGACCACGGCGTCGGGAGCGTCCTCAACGCGCTCCAGGAGACCCGGCTCGACGAGCGCACGCTGGTGATCTTCACAACCGACCACGGTCTCGCCTTCCCGACGGCGAAGGCGAGTCTGCTCGATCGCGGGATCGGCGTCAGCCTGATCGTTCGGGGACCGGGATTCACGGGCGGCCGCGCGCTCGACGAGCTCGTCTCGCACCTCGACATCTTCCCGACCGTGTGCGAGGTGGCCGACGTGCAGACGCCGCCGTGGGCGCTCGGCCACTCGCTGGTGCCGCTGGTCGCGGGCGAAGAGGAGCCTGGGATCCGATCCGCCATCTTCTCCGAGCTCACCTACCACGCCGCCTATGAGCCGCAGCGGGCGATCCGCACCGACCGCCTTAAGTACATCCGGCGCTTTGACGATTACCCGTATCCGGTGCTGCCCAACTGCGACGAGAGCCCGAGCAAGCAGGCCTACTTGGAGCGGGGCTGGGCGACCCGCCCTGTCCCCCGCGAGTCGCTCCACGACCTGTTCTTCAATCCCGGCGAAGGGCGCAACTACATCGACAGCGACGACTACGCCGATGTGCTGGCCGACCTCCGCGAACGCCTCGCGCGGTGGATGCTCAGCACCGATGATCCGCTCCTGCACGGTCCGATTGCGCCGCCGGTCGGGGCGCGGATCAACGCCCAGTCCCAGCGCTCGGCGTCGGACCCAACGTTCGTGATCGAGGATGCGGATGTCGCCGCGCCGCGGTGAGGTGCGGGTACGCGGCCTCTTCGGCCAAGGTCGGGCCGTAGGCGGAGCGTCAGATGGACACGAAGCTGGAGGCTCTCGTTCGTGGCGTCCCGATCGCACCCGCGAGCGGGCTATGCGGCTCGGCTCGCCGAACGGCTCGCCGGTGCGCGGGCGTCTCTTGACATTCAGACCGGACGGTCTGGTGGGAGGAGATCGCCAGAGTGCTCCGGCCGCAGGGCATCTACTTCGCTCAGCACGTCGGCCCCGGGAGCGCGTTTGAATTGATCGAGTTCTTCCTCGGTCCGCAGCCGGAGGCTCGCCACCGGCATCCCGATGACGAAGCCGCGGCTGCGCAGGAGGCGGGACTTCAGATCATCGACCTGCAGACCGCCCGAACCCGCATCGCGATCCATGATGTCGCCGCGGTCGTTTATCTGCTGCGGAAGGTGATCTGGTGGGTGCCGGGGTTTACCGTCGAAGAGCACCGCGATCGGCTGCGGGACCTCCGCGAGATCATCCCGCGGACGGACCGTTCATCGCCCACTCAACACGTCACCTGATCGAGGCACGGCGTCGGTAGCTCGCGGCAATGTTCCCGCGGCGATTCGCGGTCCTCAGCTTCGCAGCCTTCGCTCGATCGCGAGACTGATGCGCCGGATGGCCTCACCGTACGCACGGCGAGCCGCATTGGGCAGCGGCAACGGGGAACGCTGGAGCGACAGGGCACGCTCGTGCCATGCTCGCCCACGGTCCTCGGGGGACCGAGAACGGTCGCGTGCCACCGCCGCCACGACCTCGTCGTCGCTCGCGGAAGCCCTTCCTGCATAGACCCAGGCGAAGCGGAAGAGCAGACCCGCCGCGAGGTAGGTGACGCTCGCGAGTTCGTGCTCTCGCGGACCGGTGCGGCGCGCAACCAGCCGGAGCGCGAGACCAAGGGCGACGAGGCTCTTGGCGGTTCGGAAGTAGACGCCGGGGCGCCCGCGATCGAGCGCCTGGGCGACATCTCCGAGGCGGCGCTCCCCGAACGCTGAGATCGAGAGCTCGGTGAGCATCGCGGCGGTCTCGATCGTGCCGAGCGCCCTGCGAGTCGGATGCCCGTGCGGTAGCCCGCTCGCCACGAGCACGAGGCGGGTGGCGGCCGCGCCGGTGGCGGTCGCGGTGGCGACGAATGCCGGTCCGAGGATCGTGCGGCTTCGCGACCACAGCGGAACAGCGGTACAGGCGAGCAGCACGCCGGTGTAGGAGCCGAGGTAGCTGCCGAACAGCGCGGTCAATGCGCCCAACCGGCGCGCGGTCCTCGGAAGGCCGAGCAGGTCGCAACCGACGGCCAGCCCGCCCGAGCCACTGAAGGCGAGCAGGCACCAGGCACCCGTGTTCATCGGCGAGCGTGGCTTGAAGATCCTCGTCATGTTCAGGAAACGCTCGGGCCGGCCGAGATCGGCGATCAGCAAGACGGGCGCGGGGGCGACGGCGCCGAGCGCGACCTTGCGGGCGATCGCGGCGGAACGGTGGTCGCCGGCGGCGTCGCAGGCGAGCGAGACGAACGCCGACCCGGACGCGATCCCGCCGAGCCAGAAGTAGGTCGCGACCTCCCAGCCCCACAGTGGCGCGTGGATGAACGGCCCATGAACGTCCGAGACCGGCGCGTCGCGCATCCTCCGGTTCGCCTCGGCCACCTGACCGGGAGCCGGTTGGGCGTCGGCATAGCCGGTGTCGCGCGCCTTGTAGAGATATGACCAGCGAGCGTCGCCAAAGTCAGGGCGCGCGAGCGCGACCCGCGCCCCCGGCTTGGCCGCCGTCCACGGCCCCGGTCCGCCGCGCGCCCCCAGCGCCGGTTGGCTGTCGCGGGTCTCGGTGTCATGGTCGGCCACCGATTCGGTCGCGCGGGCGCGGGCGGTATCCGGAGGCTGGTCCTCGGGAGCCAGCTCCGCCGGCTCGCCGGCGTGCTCGAGCGGCCCGTCCCAGCCGTGCTCCCGGCTCACCAAGTCCCCTGTTCACGGGTTCTACGGCCGCGACGTGAGGCCGCAGCGAATGCGAGAACCGCCCCCCCGGCCGCGAGCAGACCGGCGCCGACCGCCGCCAGCGTGGCCGGGACGACGTTCTCCTGCACCGGTGAGTCGGCATGCGCCGGCAATCCGTAGCGCTCGGGCGGCTCGGTCAACAGGAAGAATGAGCCCAGGCCCCCGGCGAGCTGGTCCGCGGGCTCGTCGCCGGCGCCGTACAGGTAGGCGCCCTCGATGCCGCGCTCATGCAGCTGAGCAAGCCGGCGGGAGGCGATCTCGACGAGCTCCTCGTGGGGGCCGAACTGGATCGAATCGGTCGGGCACGACTTCGCGCAGGCCGGCTCGAGCCCGTCTTCGAGACGGTCGTAACAGAGCGTGCACTTTCCGGCGCGGCCGTCGATGTGGTCACGATCGACCACGCCGAACGGACACGCGATCACGCAATAGCCGCAACCGTTACAGACGTCCGGCTGCAGCACGACCGTCTGATGCTCGGTGCGGATAAGCGCACCGGTGGGGCAGGCGTCGAGGCAGCCCGCGTTGGTGCAGTGCTTGCAGACGTCCGACATGAAGACCCAGTCGCCCGTCTTGCGCAACGCCTCGGCGGCGTCTCCGACGCCCGACCCCGCCGCTGCAGCATCGACGAGGTCAATCGCCCCGGCAGCTGGGATCGCCGGGAGCTTGCCGCCGGCCCCGGCCTCGAGCGCACGCTGCGCCTCCTCCCTGAGCTGGGGCGAGGGCTCGAACAGTTCGACGAACCGGACGTGGCGCCACGTCGAGGCAGACAGATCCCCGGTGTGGTCATAGGAGACGCCCTCGCCCGACTGCGAGCCGTCCGCGGGCAGATCGTTCCACTGCTTGCACGCGACCTCGCATGCCTTGCAACCGATGCACACCGAGGTATCGGTGAAGAAGCCCATCCGCCGCGCACCGGCACGATGGATCGCGATCTCAGTATCCGGGGCGCTGGTGCTCACCGACTCGCCTGCTTTGGATTTTCCGCCGACGGGTCATCCTCGTTCGGCGCAACGCGATGATCGTCGAGCGCGACGCCGGCCAGCCGCGCGGTGCTCGCACCCTGCCTGCGACCGGCCCGAACATCGCAGGTGAACGCCTTGTCATCCTGGATCGAGACGTTCGGATCGCCCGACAGAGCGACGAGCTCGTTGGCCGTGTCACCACGTGAGAGCCCGCTATAGCCCCAGTGCCACGGCAACGCCACCTGGTGAATCACCCGCCCGTCGACGCGCAGGGGCCGAATGCGGTCGGTGACCGTCGCCCGCGCCTCGATCTCCGCCCGCTCGGTGACGATCGTCATCCAACCCCCGTCCTCGATTCCACGATCGGCGGCGAGCTGCGGATCGATCTCGGCGAACATCTCGGGCTGCAGTTCGACCAGCCAGGGGACGGTGCGGCTCATCCCGCCCGCCGTGTGATGCTCGGTCAGCCGGAAGGTCGTTGCCACCAGTGGGTAGCGCGGGTCGCCGGGCTGGTGGTAAGGATTCTCGGGCCGGCGCCAGCGGATCGCCGCCGGGCTGCCGTCCATCTTCGGATACAGCAGGTTCGAGATCGGCGACTCGAGCGGCTCGTAGAACGTGGGGAGCGGCCCGTCCAGGAGTCCGCTCGGCGAATACAGCCAGCCACGGCCGTCAGCCATCATGATGAACGGATCCGATCCGGAGATCGCGTCCATCCCCGTGGCGTCCGGTCCCGCGTGGTAGTCGGGCCGCTTTGTTACCGGGAAGTCGGGCACGTCGTAACCCGTCCACTTCTGCTCTCCCTCGTCCCACCACACGTAGCGCTTGCGCTCGGACCACGGCCTGCCCTGCAGGTCGGCGCTGGCGCGGTTGTAAAGGATCCGCCGGTTCGCCGGCCACGCCCACGCCCACTCCGGTGAGACGATCCCGCCCGGCGCGTTGACGTCACCCGGATTGCGCCGGCGGGCCTGATTGACCCCGTCCTTGTAGATACCGGAGTAGATCCAGCAACCGCACGCGGTCGAGCCGTCGCTGCGCAACTCGTCGAACGAGCCGACCGGCCTGCCCGAGGCGACGTCGTATCCGTTGATCTCTTTCATCACGGCCTCCACGTCGGGCTCGCGTATCTCTCCGTGCTCGGGGTAGTCCCACCTAAGGTTCACGATCGGCCAATCCCGCGGCCGCTCGGACCCGGAGTAGTGCGCCTTGACGCGCTTGGCCAGGTGGTGCATGAACCACAGCTCCGACCGCGCGTCGCCGGGCGGGTCAAGCGCCTTGTCGCGGAACTGCACCAGGCGCTGGGTGTTCGTGAACGTCCCCTCCTTCTCGACGTGCGAGGCGACCGGCATGAGGAACACCTCGGTCTGGATCGCCTCGGGGCGGAGTTCGCCCGACTGCACCTCCGGCGAGTCGCGCCAGAACGTCGCCGTCTCGATCTCCGCCATGTCGCGTACGACCAGCCACTTGAGCTTGGCCAGCGCCCGGCGCTGGAGCCCCGAGTGCTGAGAGCCGACCGCCGGGTTCTGCCCCATCACGAACAGTCCCTCCACACCGCCGTCGAGGGCCCGGAGCATGGTCGAAAAGTGCGAGTGGTTGCCGGTCAGCTTCGGGAGCCAGCCGAAGCCGTAGTCGTTCCCCGCCGTCGCCGCCTCGCCGAACCACGCCTTGAGCAGCGACACGATGTAGGCGTCGAAGTGAGACCACCAGCCGCGATCCGCCTTGCCGACGCCGATGTACTCCCTCAGCGTCAGGTGCCCCTCGCGAGTCCTCGGCATATGCAGATAGCCGGGGAGCAGGTCATACAGGGTCGGGATGTCGGTCGACCCCTGAATCGAAGCATGCCCGCGCATCGCCATGATCCCGCCCCCGGGCCGTCCGACGTTGCCGAGCAGCAACTGGAGGATTGCGGCGCTGCGGATCATCTGCACGGCCCCGGAATGCTGCGTCCAGCCGTTCGCGTAGCAGAACATGCCCGTGCGCTCCCGTCCCGAGTTGGCGATCAGCGCATCGGCCACCGCCATGAACTGCTCGGGCGAGATCCCGCAGATCCGCTCAACCGTCTCCGGCGTGTAGCGACTGAAGTGACGGCGTAGGACCTGAAACACGCAGCGCGGATCCTGGAGGGTGTCGTCATGCCGGACGCCCCCAAGGTCCATCCCCGCGCCCGTGTGCTCACTGAACGCCTGCGTGGCATGTTCCTGCACACCGGCCGAGAGACCAATCACGCAGTCCTCGTAACCCCAGCTGGCCGGGTCGTACGACCCCGTGTCGGGATCGAAGCCCGAGAACAGCCCATCGAGGTCTTCGGTGTCGCGGAACCCATCGCACACGATGGTCGCGGCGTTCGTGTAGTTGACGACGTATTCCCTGAAGTAGGACTCAGTCTCGATCACGTGGCGGATCAGTCCGCCCAGGAACGCGACATCGGTCCCTGCCCGGATCGGGACGTGCAGGTCGGCGAGTTGGCTCGTGCGGCCATAGCGCGGATCGACATGGATGACCCGCGCGCCGCGCTCCTTGGCCTTCATCACCCACCGAAACCCAACCGGGTGTGCCTCGGCCATGTTCCCACCCTCGATCACGATGCAGTCGGAGTTCTGGAGGTCCTGCTGGAAATTGGTGGCGCCGCCCCGGCCGAACGAGGACCCCAGACCGGGGACCGTGGAGCTGTGTCATATCCGCGCCTGGTTCTCGATCTGAATCGCGCCCATCGCCGCGAACAGCTTCTTGATCAGATAGTTCTCTTCGTTGTCGAGCGTGGCCCCGCCGAGGTGAGCGAACCCCAGCGTGCGGTCCACCCGCCGGCCGTGGCGGTCGGTGTCCTGCCAGCCGCTCTCGCGCGCGGCGATCAGGCGATCGGCGATCATGTCCATCGCCTGCTCGAGCTCCAGCTCCTCCCACTCGGTGGCGCCCGGCCGGCGGTACTTGACCTTCGTCAGCCGACCCGGCTGCTGCACCAGCTGGCGCGACGACGAGCCCTTTGGGCACAGCGTGCCCTGGTTGATCGGCGAGCGTGGGTTCCCCTCGATGTCAACGAGCTCGCCGCCGCGCGTGTACACGACCTGGCCGCAGCCGACAGCGCAGAACGGACACACCGACTCGGTCACCTTCAACCCGGCGATCCTCGCCTCCGCCCGCCGCGTCGGCTCCGAGGCCGCACCGGGACCAAGGCCCCAGTCCATCGCGCGACCGATCACCGGCAGCCGCCGCAACGACTCAAAGGACCCCGGGCGTGACCCCGACGCGCTCATGGCCTCCGTGTACCCGTCTCGATCCGCATGACGCCAACCACAAGGCTCTCACTTGGAGGGCTGTCTTGGCAACCCGGCCGGCCCGGACCTCCTGGGCGCAACTGCATCAATCCTGTTTGATGTAGTATCCAAACCGTGTCCGTTGACACATCGTCGGCACGGACGGGGCCGCCGAAGATCCTTCGGCTGGCGGGGCACCCGGTCCGATGGCGGCTGTTGAGCGAGCTCTCTCACAGCGATCGGCGAGTTCGTGAGTTGTGCGTTCGCCTCGAGCTGCCGCAGAACCTCGTCTCCTACCACCTCGGTCGGCTTCGGGCCGAGTGCTTGGTTTCCCGCCGGCGCAGCGCGGCCGACGGGCGCGACTCCTACTACCTGCTCGAGCTCGAGCGTTGCGGCGAGTTGCTGGCCGACGCCGGAAGTGCGCTGCATCCGGGGCTGCGGCTGGCGCCGCCACCACCGGAGCGTGAAGATGGACGCGCTCGCCGGCACGGAGCGCGGGTGTTGTTCCTGTGCACCGGCAACAGCGCCCGCTCGCAGATCGCCGAGGCGCTCACCGAGCGACTCGGCGGCGGTGTGGTCAAGGCGCGTAGCGCCGGCAGCCATCCGAAGCCGCTCCACCCGAACGCGGTGCGGGTGCTGAACGAGCGCGGAATCGACATCAGTCGCGCGCGGTGCAAGCACGTCGATGAGTTCGCCGACGAGAAGTTCGACTACGTGGTCACGCTCTGCGACCGCGTCCGCGAGGTCTGTCCCGAGTTCCCGTTTCACCCGGACCTGATCCATTGGAGCATCCCCGACCCCGCGCGCGAGCCCGGCGACGACCGTCAGACCTACCCGGCGTTCGAGCGCACCGCCGATGAGCTCGCGAGCCGGATCGGGTTCCTGCTCGAGCTGATCGAGCACACGCACGCCGGCGCTCAGTGCAGGTGACGTGGCGCTGATGGGGCACAAGGACGAGCGCGGTGATCGAGCGCCTCGCCTGGCGTCGCTTGGAACGGTGGCCCGGCAATGGACGCGGATCGGGATCACCGGCTTCGGGGGGCCGCCGGCGCACATCGCGATGCTGCGAGCGCTGGTCGTCGACCGTATGGGCTGGATGGACGCGCGCGAGTTCCAGGACGCCAACGCCGCATGCGGCCTGCTTCCCGGTCCGGCCTCCACGCAGCTTTCGATCTTCTGCTCCTACCGGGTCGCAGGGCCGGCAGGCGCGATCGTTGGCGGGCTCGGGTTCATCGTGCCCGCGGTGATCATGATTCTGGCTCTCTCGGTGCTCTTCCTGGCCGACAACCCACCGCTGTGGGTCCGCGGTGCCGGGGCCGGCGCTGGTGCGGCCGTGGCCGTCGTAGCCGTACACGCCGCGCGGGGTCTGATCGGACCGAGCTTCGATCACGTCCGCGGACACACCACGCGGGTGGCTCGCTGGCTCGCCTATCTCGCCGTGGGCGCCGCCGGTGCGGCCCTAGTCGGCTCCTACCTGGTCCTGGCGCTGCTGGCGTGCGGACTCATCGAGTTGTTCCTGCAGCGGCGCCCGAGCCAGCTGCGCTCGGTCGCTCTGCTGCTGCCGGGCTCGGTCTCGGCCGGCGGGTTCGGCGCTCTGGCCTGGACCGCGTTCAAAGTGGGGGCGCTGTCGTTCGGCGGCGGCTTCGTGATCATCCCGTTGATGCAGGGCGACGCCGTCCACAACTACCACTGGATGACCAACGCCCAGTTCCTGAACGCGGTCGCGCTCGGCCAGATCACGCCCGGACCGGTCGTAGCGACCGTCGCCGCGGTGGGCTACGCCGCCCACGGACTCGCCGGGGGTCTGCTCGCCGCGGTCGTCGCGTTCACCCCCTCGTTCTCGTTCATCCTGCTCGGCGGCGGGCGATTCGAGCGGCTCCGCAACGATAAGCGCGCCCGCGCCTTCCTGGATGGAGCCGGCCCGGCCGCCATTGGAGCGATCCTGGGCGCCGCGATCCTGCTCGCCGGCGCCCTCCAGGAGGTGTGGCAGTTCGCGGTCCTCGCCGCGGCTGCGCTGGCGCTGCTCATTTTCAAGCGCGGCATCGTCCAGACGCTCTTGGCCTCCGGAGCGGTGGGCGTGGTGGCGGCGCTCGCCGGTGCGCCCCTCCCCCATTGAGTAGCTAAAGCCGCCGCCGCAGCCGTGCCTCCTCTGACCCGGTACGCGACCACCGTCGCCCGACACGAGCGCCCGTCGCGGCGATCCTCCGCTACGCGTCGTCACACCCGCGTTCGGCTCCCTAGGCGGGCGGATCGCCAAGGCGGCGGCCGAGGTGCAGACGCATCGTCACGCCGGCTCCGATGAGAAGCGCCAGCGCCGCCAGATAGCAAGTGATCAGCACGCCCGAGAGCATCAAGAACAGCTCAACCGGCGTGTTGCCGGCCACATAGCGCAGGTAGTAGCCGGCGACGATGGGCGTCACCGCGAGCAGCACGCCGCCGACCAGGCCCCCGTAGAGCGCCGAGCGCCAATGAACCTGGCCGCCGCTCAACACTCGGTACACCCCACCGCAGATGAAAGCGGTCAGGGCGATCGAGGCGATCGGCACCGCAATACGGGTCAGCGCCGAGTCCAGCCCGAGCTCCTTGACCACACCGGTGCCGGCCGAGGCGACCAGGACCATCATCACGACGAGCACGGTCACCGCCGCCGCGACGCCGATGTTGCGGAGCTTCCCGACGACCATTCCCTTACCCGGCTCTCCCGTCAAGCGCAGGAGGCTGCGCTCCAGCACGCCGACGGCGCCTGAGCAGGTCCAGAGCATGCCGGCGATCGAAGCGGCGATTAGCAGCGGTGAGTCGCGGTGGGTCCTCAGGATCAACTGCACCACCTGCTGGTGCACGTTGTGGGGGAGGACGTGCGACAGCCGCTCGGCGACCATCTGCGCCTTCGCATAGTCGCCGAGGACGATCGCCGCCAGCGCGGTGACGCCAAGCGCGAGCGGCACCAGCGAGGCAAGTAGGAACCAGGCGAGGGCCGGGACCTCGTCGGCGAGACCGGACCCCCAATAGAACGCGATCGCTTCACCGACCGCGCGCCGGAGTTTGTCGCGTCCAGACACGCCGCGTAGCATCGCGCTGTCGAGCGGGAGGCGTCAGTGCGCCGGCGCGGTCCGGCAGAAGCACGACGACTCGATCGCGACGTCCGCGCGCGCCAAAGCGCGATCCAGCTGCGGCTTGATCCGCCGGGCCTCGTCGATCCGACCCAACCTCATCAGGCACTCGTGATAGCCGTGCAGGCTCCACACGTTGTTTGGATGCTGGCACGCTCGCGGCAGCGTGTCGTCGAGTCCTAGGTCTGCGGCGTACACCTCGTGGGCCTGCTCGATCTCGCCCTGCTCGAGTAGCAGCGCCCCGTAGGCGTGACGCGTCGGCTGCATCCACCCCCAGGGCTCGTCGTAGGGCAACGTGTCGTCGAGCTCGATCGCGCGCCGCAGATGCGCCCACGCGGCGTCGTAGTTGCCGGCGCGGTACTCGATCTCGCCGTCGAGCATCGCTCCGGCGATGGCCAGGATGTCAATCGAAGTGTTGTTGAACAGATACCGACTCTCGGGCACGCGCGCCACGGCAGCGAGGAACCGGTCGCGTTCGCGCTCGCTCTCCTCGACGCGCGCGCAGGCGGCGAGCGCCACACCCTTGGCGTAGTGGGTCAAGGCGGTGGTGACGCAGAAGAGCTCGGGATCCGCCGGCAGCGGCTCGGCGATGATCTCCGCCCATAGGCCGAAGCGAACCAGCACGTGTACCCGCATTGGCACGAAGCTCTCGAGCCAGTCGGCCATCGGGGGTGTGTCAACCCGCAACAGCTCCTCCGGAAGCGAGGCGGCCAGCGCGTCGGCCGCGGCCAGCGCGGTCGCCCGGCGGCCGGCGAACATCGCGCCGTAGATCCTGAAGTGATGGTCGTGCGCGCGATACAGCGCGTAGAAGTTGACGCGGCCGGCGTGTACCGCGTACCGCTCGTCGGCGGTGATCGCCCGCTCGTTCTCGGCGATCACGCGCTCGTAATCGCCGAGCAGGACGTCGATGTGGGTGGGCATGTGGACCAGGTGACCGCCATCGCAAACCAGCCCGCGCAGCGCATCGGCGGCCTCGAGCGCGGCCTCCGGCGCGGGCGACATCTCCATCAGGTGGATGTAGAAGTGGAGCAGCCCGGGATGGGCCATCGCGCCCGGGAGAGCGAGCGCCGATTCGAGCACGCGCTTGGCCTCGAGCGTGTGCGCTCCGTCGGCGGGCTCGCCGGTGACCAGGTCCCAGAGCGACCACGGGGACACCATCATCAGCGCGTCGGCGTACAGCGCGGCGACGTCGGGGTCGTCGGGGTGCCTGGCGTAGACGGCCCGCATCGCCTCCGCATAGTCAGCTGTCCAGGCGGCGAGATCGTCCGCCGGCTCGGGGCTCGGGTAGCGCCTCGCGACCGCGCCGATCAGGTCGCGCTCGACGTCGGGCGCTGCGCTCGAGGACTCCAGCGCCCGTTGCGTTGCGTCATAGGCTCGCCGCAGCGAGGCGCGCAGATCCGCATCGTCGAACGCGTCCCACTGCTTGTTGTAGTTGGGTCCAGCCGCGTACGCGATGCCCCAATGCGCCAGGGCGAACCGATCGTCGGCGGCGACGGCGGCCTCGAAGCACCGGATCGCCTCCTCGTGATTGAACGCATAGCTCCAGACCAGCCCCCGATCGAACCAGCGCTGGGCCTCGACCGACGATGTCGATGTGCTGCGCCCGAACGACCCGAGGTCGAACGGGTAAGCGCCCGCTGATCCGTATGTATTCTCAAGCATGCTGATCGAGCCGGTTAAGTTATTTCATCGAGAGGGGTTGTTGACATTGCCCGGCGACGCTCGCCCGTCCAGCCATCCTCTCACGCGTGAGCCGCCGGCGAGGTAGCGTCCGCCACATGAGCGAGCAGAGACTCAGACCCATACTGCCCGACTCCCTGTCCGACTGGCTGAGGAGCTCCGGGGTGGCGGGCGTGACGATCGCCTGGGCGGACAACAACGGGATCCCCCGCTCGCGGACCGTGCCGGTTGACCGACTCGCGGAGGCGGCCAGGCGGGGCGTCGGCGTGACCTCACTGTTCGCGGTGTTCGACACGCACGACGGGATCACGTACGCCCACGACGGCCTCTCCACCCCATCCGGCGACGTCCGGTTGGTGCCGGTCCTCGAACGCCTGCGGCCGCTCGCCGGCCAGCCCGCGTTCGCCTGGGCGCCCGGCCGCCAGCTCGCCGCCGACGGCTCGGCGTGGCCCTATGACCAGCGCGCCGCCTTGGAGCTACAAGTCAGGCGTGCCGCGGAGATAGGCCTCGAGATTCGAGCCGGGTACGAGATTGAGTTCTTCATCGGCCGTCAGGCGGACGACGTCCAGCCGGCCCATCACGGGCCTGCCTACAGCCCGCACGCGCTCCTAGCCGTCGATGAGTTCGCTGGGCAGCTGCTGCGCGATCTGGCCGCCAACGGACTCGAGATCGGTCAGCTGCACGCCGAGTACGCGCTGTCGCAGGTCGAACTGAGCCTCCGGGCAACGGACCCGGTTGCCGCCGCCGACAACCAGTTACTGGCGCGCCAGACGATCCATGCGGCGGCGCGCGCCCACGGGCTGCGTGCGAGCTTCGCGCCGCTGGTCACCGCGGAGGGGGTCGGGAACGGCTGGCACATTCACTCCTCGGTGTGGCGCGGCGACGAGAACCTCCTCGCCGGGGACCCCACCCGCCCCGGTCCCGAGGGCGCGAGCTATATCGCAGGCCTGCTGCGGGACCTCTCCGCGATCACCGCGGTCACTGCCCCGAGCGTCCCCTCGCTGGCGCGCCTGCGCCCGGGTTACTTCGCCAGCGCCTACGCGTTCTGGGGAGTCGAGAATCGAGAAGCGGCGCTCCGCTACGTGCCGTCCTCCCCGCTGCTCGGCGCCTCACACGCGAACATCGAGCTCAAGCCGTCCGACGCTTCGGCGAACCCGTATCTGGCCTTGGCCGCGGTGATCGCCGCGGGGGTCGCCGGCGTCGAGGAGGGGCTCGTCCTGCCCGATGCGGTCGCGGAGGATCCAGGTGGTTGGACCGCCGAGGAGCGCGGCCGGGCCGGGATCATCTCGCTGCCGTCGACGCCCGACGAACAGGAGCGAGCACTGCTCGGCAGCGCGGCCGTCAGGTCAGCTCTGGGCGAGCCGCTCCTGGGCGCGTTCCTCGCCGTCCGGCATGCGGACGCCGCGTGGGCGGCGGAGCGCGAGCTCGACGAGATCATCGCATCTCACTTGTGGCGCTACTGAGCGTCCGCAGGACGCCGCGGTCCGCGAGTCAAAGCGAGAAGTTGCGATGTTGCGCGCTCGGCCGGGCCGCGGTCGCGGTCCGGCCGAGCGCGAGGGGGGCGCTGGGAAGAGGGTCAGCGCGTCTTCGCGACGCTGAAGGTGAGCCCGCTGCTGCGCTGGGTGAAGGTCGCACGGCCTGCCGCGGGCGAGGTCGTGTTCCAACCGGCGATCGGCCTGCCGGCGCCAGCCAGGAAGCTCGTGAAGTCCGCCGAGGCCGTACCACAGTCCATGTTCGAGCTGGAGACCGTGTACCCGCCGGCCGGCAGGTACGCCGAACCCGCGCGGTCGTTGTGCAGGACGGTGAAGCCAATGCCGGCGCACCGGTTGAGCTTCGTCGACCCGCCGCTCGGCGAGTTGGCGGCGACGACGCGCAGCGTGCGGATCGCGGCGACCTGCTTATTGTTGAAGCGCAGATAGACCCAATAGACGCCGGGCTCGGTCGCCGGCGGCACCCGCACGGTCGCCTGGTAGATGCCCTCGACGAGCGCTGGCGTCTGCACAGCGGGGACACCGCTGACGGTGCGGGAGGACATGATCGCGTTGGACATGATCGTGAGGTTCAGGCCGGCCCTGGCGTACGCGAGCCCGGAGATGGTGAGCTTCGCGCCCGGCTTCACGGTCGTCGCGCTGAGGCCGATCGTGAACGGCGCGCTCTTGGCGACGTTGGCCGAGGCAGGCGCCGCAGCGGCGCCCCCCGACGTCGCGGCGATCGCGGCCGGAGCGCCCGCCAGGGCGGTCGCGGCGATCGCGCCCATCGTGGCGAGCTTGAAGGAAGAGACGCGTGAATGGAACATCGGGATCTCCGTTCGTTTCAGAAGTCTGCGCCTGCGAGGCAGACGCGTTTCGGTGATCCCACGGTCTCACCGCTCCGCGGTACTCGCGTCCGTAGCGGGCTACTACATTGGCCGCCAGTCCACTACTGAGATCCAGCTCAGTACTGAGAGAACCCGCGGTCTAGGAAGCGATCCGGCGCGGAGCGGGCGCCCCGCCGACCGCTTGGGCCAGCTCGCGGCGGTCGTTCACACCGAGCTTGTGCATCGCGCGGTAGAGGTAGGTCTCGACCGAGCGGACAGAAAGGACGAGACGTTCGGCGATCTCCGCGTTACTCAGCCCCTGCGCCGCCAGCGCGGCCAGCTCCGCCTCGCGCGCCGACAGCACGGCCGGCCCGTCGCCGAGCCCGTCGATCGGTGGCGGGCTCGCACCCTCGCCGTCGACGAACAGGCGCCGGCTGTGCGCGGCCGCACGGCGCGCAGGGCCCTCTTGGCCTTCGGCGAGGAACGCGCCGGCGGCGTCCGCGGCTGCCTCGCAGGCGCAGCGCAAAGCCCCAATCGTCTCCAGCCGCTCGGCGGCGTCGAGGAGCACCGCTCCGTCCCCGTCGAGCAACCCGGCGGCGTGGGCGGCGGCTGCGGTGATCAACGGCGCATCGCTGCGAGCGTCCAATTCAGCCAACATGGGAGCGACCGTCGCCGGCGGAGCGCCAGTTCGCAGCGCGTCGTAGGCGAGGAACGCCGCGTCGTGCGGAGAGGAAGCCATCTGCGCCCCGTCCAGCAGGACGCGCCACCCGTGCGCTGGGTCGCCTTCGGCGACGGCCGTCCACGCCTCGGCCCACCGGAGGTGTGGCAGCTGATTGGGCGGGGGCGGTTCCCCTCGCACCGCCGCCCGGCACCGCTCGAGCGCGACGCGCACGCCGGCCGGCTCACCGGTGATGGCCGCGACCGCGCACTGATAGGCATGGGTGATGACGAGCAGACCAAACGGGTCATGAAGCTCGTAGTGCAGCTGGGCCTCGGCGAGCCACCGGCTCGCGTCCCGGAACCGTCCCTGGGCGTAGCGGAGGTTCGAGAGCCCGAGCGCCGCTATGCCCGCCGCGCTGTGGTCCCGGCTCCGCACTGCCGCCTGCATCGTTTTCGCACACCAGCGCTCGAGCTCATCCCAGCCCTCGCCGGTGTTTAGGCAAACGCCGACCCAGAGTGCCGCGGAGCCTTCGTCGTAGACGTCCCGGAACGGCACCGCCGGACGGAGGGCGAGCGCCAACCGGTACGCGTCTTGGCTGCGGCCGTCGTACGCCAGGCGCCGAAGCTGCGCGGTCTGAACGGCCCGCTGGCGATCATGGTCTGACCCGGTGGCATCAGACAGGATCGAGGACCGCCGCCCGCCGACGCCCGGACGCTCGCGCGGGAGGTGCGCATCGATCAGGTCGCGCAGGGGATCGAGACGGCGCTGCCACGAGGTGTCCGGCCACCACGTGCCCGCGCGCTCGAGGAGCGCGCGCACGTCCGCGACGCGATTCAGCCCCCAGAACAGCACCTCGGTCTGCTGCTGGAGGTAGGCGATCACCATGTCCGGTTCGATCGCCTCCTCCGGCGCTCCGATCATCTGCTCGGCGTCGGCGAGCGTTGCGGCCGCCTCCTCGAAGCGGTTTCGTGCCGCCAGCGAGCGGGCGAGCAGCAACCGCGCCTCCATTCCACCCCCACCCGCGACGGCACGCGCGGCGAGCAACCCGGCAAGCTCCGGGTCGCCGGTGGCGATCGCCGCCCCGGCGGCGTCGCCGAGCAGCCGCTGCGGGACGGATTCGCCGGCCTCGAGGAGCCAGCGCGCGACGCGCAGGGACGCCTCGGGCGTCAGTGTGGCGTTCTGCTGGAGCGACTCGGCGAGCCCGAGCCGGAGCGCTCGCGCCCGCAGGTCTGGGAGTGAGGCTTGGAGCGCCTCGCTGTACAGCGGATGGGCCAAACGCAGGAGGGGATCGGTCGTGTTCTCATCGACGGTGATCAAACCCTCGGCCTCGGCAGATACGAGCGACTCGAGAGGCTCGAGGCGCGTGAGCTCAGACAGACGCAGCGGCTCGCCGAGGGCGAGCAGCTCGAGACTGCGCCGCGCGCCGTCGCCGAGGTCCGAGACCCGCGCGGACATGAGCTCGGCCAGCGATGTCGGCACCTGCGGGCGCCCGGACATCCACCACAACCCATCTTGGAGGCTGAACGCGCCGCCGGCGAGCAAGCCGCGCAGCAGTTCGGTGACGTACAGCGCATTGCCGCGGCTGAGCTCCCAGATCCACTGCCGCACGCCCGCCTCGACCGGGCCACCGACGATCGCCTCGAGCAACTCGTCGGTCTGCGACTCGTCGAGCGCTCCGAGCGCAAGGTGCTGTGCTCCGGCGTCCTTCCAAAGGGCCTGTATCGCGTCCGGGCACCGCTCACCGCTGCACACGGTCACGACGATGAACGCCGCCGACGTCCTGGCCAGGTGCAGCACGAGCGCGGCCGAGGTCGGATCTAGGTGTTGCGCATCGTCGACGCCGAGGACAAGCTGTTTACGCCCCGCGAGCTCGGTGAGGGCCTGAGCACTCGTTCGCAGCACGGTCAGCGGGTCATCGGAGCCAACGCTTCCCGGCAGCACTCCGGCCAACGCGCCGAGCGGGATCGTCGCCGCACTGCGCGTCGCCTGCACCCATAGCGGCGCTGCGCCGGCCAGCCCGGCCTCGGCGAGCGCCACCCGCGCGAGGCGTGTCTTGCCGACCCCGGACGGCCCGACGAGTACGCAACCGACGCCACCGCCCGCTCGATTCTCAGCGATCGTCCGCAGCTCGAGGGCGCGCCCGATGAGCGGCGGTCCCAGCTCCCCGATCACAGGTCCCGCCGGTCGCGCACGCCCAGCTTATGCATCGCGCGGTAGAGGTGCGTCTCGACCGTCCTGACCGAGACAGCCAGTGCAGACGCCACGTCGGCATTGCTGAGGCCCTGGCGGACGAGCTCGACAATCTGGCTCTCGCGGGCGGTGAGCCCGACTCGATCCCCGTCCACCCCGTCGATCGCCGGTGGGTCGGTCCCCTGCCCGGGCACGTGGAGCTCGTGGGCGCGCGAGGCGGCGCGCCGTGCCGAATTCTGCCGCCCCTGATCGACAAAGGTCGAAGCCGCGTGGGCGGCCGCCCTCATCGCAAAGCGGAGCGCACCGATCTCCTCGAGCCGGTCAGCAACACACATCAGGGCATCGCCGTCGCGCGCGACGAGCGCCGAGGCGTGAGCCGCGTAGGCATCGACGAGCGTTGCGTCGGCGCGCTCGGCGAGCGGCGCGAGCGCGGCGTTCACCTGGGTGGCCGGCGCGCCGGCGAGCAGTCCGTCGTACGCGAGCTTTCCGGCCAGGCCGGGCATCGTGGCGGCGAACATCTCGCCGGCGGCGAGGAAGCCATGTGCTGCTGCCGGGCCCTCCCGCGCACACGCCGCCCAGACGTGTGCGCGCGCGAGGTAGACCTGACGCGCAAGCGGCCGCAGGCGAATGTGGTCCTCGATCACTCGCAGGTCCGCAAGCGTGGCGGCGGCGCCCGCTGGGTCGCCCGTCAGGTATCCGATCCCGACCCGGAGCACGAGCACCTCGGCAAGCGTCCCGAACGCGTCCTCGTGCTCGAAATGCAACTCGGCCTCGGCCAGCCAACGCTCCGCGTCGCGGCAGCGGCCGCGCATGAAGGCCAGCTGGGCGAGCCCGAGCGCGCCCTGCGCCGCGGCCTCGTGATCGTGTCGCCGCACCCCTTCCACGAGGATCTGAGTCAACTCGGGCTCGAGGGTGACCCAGTCGGCGCCGGACTCGACACCGGCGAGCCGGAACGCTCCGAGCCCCACAAGGCCCGGGTAATCGCGCACCGGGATCGACGGGCGGCAGCTCCGGGCGACCGCCTGAGCCTCGTTCCACTTGCCGCCGTAGAACAGCGCCAAGGCAAATCGTGGCTCCAGCGCGCGGCGCGTGTCCTCGTCCATGGCCGGATCCTGGAGCGCGGCGCGGACCGCTCCGATCGCACCCGACAGATCGTCGACGACCGCGCTCGGCATCGAGACTCCGAGCAGCCCCCACCCCCACGTCGGCTCTTGCGACCACGACCGCGCGCGCTCGAGGAGCGCGCGGGCACCGCGAACGCGACCCAGACCCCAGAACAGCACGCGCGTGCGCTGGTCGAGGTAGTCCAGGGCTAGCCGATGGCCGGGCGCCTCCGCCTCGACGGCCGCCAATGTCTCCTCAGCGTCGAGGAACAACCCACGCGACGCGAGGGCGCGCCCCAGCGCCAGCGCCGCGGGCAAGCCGGCGCCATCGGCGACCGCGATCTCGGCAAGCTCGGTCGCGAGGTCCGGATCGCCGGCGAAGTTGGCCGCGTCCGCCCCGCTGACGAGAAGTTCGCGCGGAATTGGCGCATGGGCGTCGAGGAGCATCCGCACAACCCGGACGGTGTCCTCGGGCGTCGGCCGCTCGCGTTGCTGAAGCGTCGCCGCGAGTCGCACGCGCAGTCCACGGGCGCGTAGTGCGGGAAGGGAGGCACGCAGGGCCTCGCCGTACAAGGGATGCGCGAGCCGGACATCGTTCGACCCAGGCGCCACGACGATCAGCCCCGCGGCTTCCACCTCAGCCAGCGCGTCATAAGAAGTCAGCCCGGCAAGCTCGTGGGGCCGCAGCGGCTCGGCGAGCGCGAGGAATTCCAATGGCGCCCGCTGCTCAGCGGGAAGCTCGGCCATCCGTTGTTCGACGAACTCGACGAGCGACTTCGCGATCGACAACGGGCCCGACAGCCGCCAGAGGCCGCCGACCCACGCCAGGCTTCCGCCGCTCACCGCTCCGCTTACCAACTCGCGGGCGTACATCGGGCTGCCGCCGCTGCGGTCGAGGATCCAGCGCATGACCCGCTCCTCCACCGGCCCCTCGAGCACGGTTTCGATCAGCCCGCGGATCTCATCGTCACCCAAGCCTCCGAGTTCGAACCGACGCGCGCCAGCGTCCTTCCAGAGCGAGACGACGGCATCCGGGCACGGCTCACCCACGCGAACCGTCGCGATCACGAAGGCATCGCCGCCGCTGGCGAGTTGCAGCACAAGCGTCGCCGACACCGGATCTAGCCACTGCGCGTCGTCGACGCCGACGACGATCGGCCGCCCGCTCGCCCGCTCGTGGAGCGCCTGGACGGTCGCCTGAAGCAGCCGGAACGCCTGGTCGGATGGGACCTCATCCGGAAGCAGCCCCGCCCACGCGCCGAGTGGAATCAGCCCGGCGCTCCGCGTCGCCTGGACCCACTCGGTCATCGCCCCTTCTCGCTCTGCGCTCACCAGCGCCTCACGCCCGAGCCGCGACTTGCCGATTCCCGCGTCGGCGCACAGCACGACGCCAGAGCACCCATCGGCGCGGGCATCGGCGATGCTCGCGAGTTCCTCCTCCCGGCCCACGAACGGCCACACCAAGCCGGCCCGAGCCACTGCCACGCGATCGTGCATCAAAGTCCCCGACGCATCGTACCGAGGCGGGCTCCCGACCCGCCAAATCCGGGGCGATACGTACCGCCGCTCCAAGGTGTCGGAGGCCGATACGGACGACCAGGCACCCAGACGTCGGGAGTCTCCTCACACCGACCGAAGCGCACCACCGAAACAGGAGCCTCCCATGAGCATTACGGCCGCCCCACTAGAAGGCATCGTTGCGCCCAAGAAAGTCTTTGCCGATGCCGCACCCGAAGGCGAAGGCCTTGAACGCGGCATCGGCTTTCTCGGCCTGTTGTGGGCGTCGGTCGGCTCGATCATCGGGTCGGGATGGCTGTTCGGCGCGTTGATCGCGGCCACCGTAGCGGGGCCGTCGGCGCTGATCGCCTGGGTGATCGCATCGGCGATCGTGATCCTGCTGGCGTTGGTGCACGCCGAGCTTGGTGGGCTATTCCCCGTCAGCGGGGGCACCAGCCGCTTTCCCCATTACGCGTTCGGAAGCCTGGCCGGAATGACCTTCGGGTGGGCCTCTTACCTGCAGGCGGCGACGACCGCGCCGATCGAGGTCCTCGCCGTGATCCAGTACCTGTCGACCGCGCAGTGGGCACACGGCTTCTACCGCTCCAACGGGACCTTGAGCCCCGACGGGATCATCGCCGCCGTCATCCTCATGCTGTGCTTCGTGATCCTGAACCTGATCGGGATCCGGTGGCTGACCCGCGCCAACACCGCGATCACCACGTGGAAGGTCGCGATTCCGCTGCTCACGATCGCCGTGCTGCTGGCGACGCACTTTCACCCCGGCAACTTCACCGCCGGCGGCGGGTTCTTCGTGCACGGTGCTGCGGTCAAGAGCATCCTGATCTCGCTCCCCACCGGCGGAATCGTGTTCGCTCTACTGGGGTTCGAGCAGGCGGTGCAGTTGGGCGGGGAGGCGGAAAACCCGGAGCGGAACCTTCCCCGCGCGGTGATCCTGTCGATGCTTATCGGCGCCGGGATCTACATCCTGCTCCAGATCGTCTTCATCGGGTCGATCAGCCCCAGCCTGCTCGCCTCCCAGCACACCTGGACCAACCTCGGTCCCACCAACACCAATCCCGCGGTGACGGCGTGAACGCCGGGCCGTTCTACACCGTGACCCGCATCGCCGGGCTCGCCTGGCTCGCGTTCATCCTCCGCCTCGACGCGGTCATCTGCCCGTTCGGCACCGGCCTGTTGTACGCGACCACGTCCTCCCGCATCAGCCTCGCGCTGGCGAGAAACGGGTACGTGCCCGACGAGTTCGAGCGGACGAGCAAGCGCACGCACGTCCCGGTCTTCGGTGTCCTGTTCGCCACCGGGATCGGCCTGTTGTTCCTGTTGCCGTTCCCGAGCTGGAGCAAGCTTGTCGGGATCGCGACCAGCTCGTCGGTGCTCATGTACGCCGGGGCGCCTTTGGCGCTCGCCGCGCTGCGAAAGACGAAGCCAGATCTGCCGCGCGTGTATCGCCTTCCGGCTGCCCGAATCCTCGCGCCCCTGGCGTTCGTGTGCGCTAGCTGGATCATCTACTGGTCCGGGTGGCAGACGCTGACCACGCTCATGGTCGCGATGCTGATCGGCTACACGCTCGTCGCCCTCTCCTACCTCTTCCGCCTGAACGCGCAAGCGCCCAAGCTCGAGTGGCGGGCCGCCGCGTGGATCGCGCCGTACTTCATCGGCATGCTCGTGATCTCGTACTTCGGCGACTTCGGGTCCGGCGGAATCATCGGCGGGATCGGGATCTTCAAGCACGTGCTCGACGGCGGCAACGACGATCTGGGACTCGTCGGCGGGCTGCTCGCCTCAGCGGCGTGGAGCCTGATCGTCTATCGCCTGGCGATCGCCTGCCGGCTCCCCGAAGCGGTCGTCGACCGCTACGTAGCCGACGTGTACCCGCTCGGGGTGATGACGCTGTCGCCCCGGAAGCCCGCCGCAGGAACGTCCTGGCTCGGAGTCCCGGCGCTCGAGCTGCCCCGCGTTCCCGACGCCACCGATCCGTCGCGCACGGTCAACCCGCCCCGGCGGCTGAAGCTCGCCCGCGGCGTGATGGATCTGCTGCGTCTTATCGTGCCCAACACGATCGTGCTGGTGATCGAGGCGTTCGAGATCATGTCGCTGGCGACGCTCGGAGCCCACCTCGGGCTCGTCGCGGCCATCGTCGCGGCGCCGTTCGTGCTGATCGCCGGCGCGCTCGTGGCCACGACGGTGACGATCGCGATGAAGTGGACCCTGATCGGGCGCTACCGCCGTAGCGAGCATCCCCTGTGGTGCAGCTTCGTCTGGCGCGACGAGATGATGAACGCGGCCAAGGAGCAGCTGGCCGACGAGCGGCTGCTCCGCCTGGCGATGGGCACGCCGATCATGTCCATGTACCTGCGGGCGATGGGCTCGAAGATCGGGCGGGGCGTGTGGTGTGAGACGACCGCCGTCACCGAGCACGACATGATCGAGCTCGACGACGGGACCGCCGTCAACCGCGGCGGGTGCCTGATGACGCATCTGTTCCACGACCGGCTGCTGCGGACCGGTCCGACACATCTCGATCCCGGCGCGACCCTCGGCCCGACCGCGGTGGTTCTTCCGGACACCCATCTCGGCGCCGGCACGCGGGTGTTCGGCCACTCGGTCGTCCTCCGGGGCGAGGAGCTCCCGGCGGGCACGCGCTGGCAGGGCACCCCGGTCGTGGTCATGTAGGCCGATGGTGACGCAGCTCGACATCGACGCGGTCGGAGCCCCGGTGGTGGCGCTGATCGATGCCTCCACCGAGGGCCTCGACGAGGCGGCTCTGCGGGCACGAGCCCGAGAGCTGGGGGCGGCAGTGGGAGCCGACAGGGTGTCGCGCTCGTACTGCCACCCCTACGCCCTCGTCGGCTGGCATGCCGAGCCGATCGGCGTCGACGTCGAGCGCGTCGTCACCTGCCCGGCGGAGTTCGCCACGTCGATCTCGACGCCGGCCGAGGAGGCGGCGGCACGATGGACCACCGACGGCGAGATCGTCTCGCTGTGGTCGAGTAAGGAGGCACTGTCCAAGGCGCTCGGAGACGCGCTGAACTACGACCCCCGCCGGCTCGAGTCGCCGGCGGGGTGGCCTGATGGCATCTGCGGCCCGTGGCGCGCGGCCACCCTGCCGTTGCCCAACGGCTACTGCGGATGGGTGTGCTGGCGAGCGCGGTCGGCTGAGCGTGACAGGCTGGTCTAGGGCTCGGTGTGCACGACCACGTCCTGCAGGTGCGGCCGACCGGCGCGGATGTCGTCCTCCAGCCGGCTGGCCAGATCGTGGGCCTCAGGGAGTGGCAGGTCCGGCGGCACGACCACGCTCACGAATACGACCAGGCCGCCGGCCGCGTGTAGCAGCCGTAGCTCACGCGGCTTGTTCCCCGTCCGGTGGAGGACGAGCCGGGAGATCCGGTCTCGCTCTGCCTGGTCGGGATGTTCACCGTTCCCTTCGGGCCGAGCCGCGACCGGCTGTTCGAGCGGCTCGAGATGCGTCTGCACATCCTCGACACCAGACTCCGCACGCACCGCCGACTCCACGCGCTCGGCTACCTCATGCGCCTGCTCGATCGGAATGTCGGCCGCCATCTTCAAGTGCAGCGAGACACTGACGAGGCCGTCGTGCTCGTAGATGGTGATGTCGTGCGCCTCCCTCACCAACGGTTCCGCCAGGGCGGCGGCGAGCACGCGGTCGCGGAGGTCCAGCCCGCGACGGCGTGGCTCGAGGTGAACCACGACATCGGTGTCCGGCAGCGCTTCGCGGACCGCTGCCTCGACCGCGTCGGCCGTACCGTGACTCTCGACGACCGCCTGCCCGGGTGGCACACCGACGACGGCGTCGGCGAAGTAACGACCACCCGACTCACGCACCCGCAGCCGTCTCAACTCGACGGCATCGCCCAGCCCGCTGATCGCAGCCTCCGCTCGGGCCCGAGCCTCGGCGGGCGTTGTATCCATCAGCACCCGGGCGTTCTCGTACACGAGCCGCGTCGCCGCCACGAAGATGATGAGCGCCACGACCAGCGCAGCTATCGCGTCGCCGTCGTGAAACCCCGCAGCGACGGCGATCATGCCGCCGAGCACGGCTACCGATCCGAGCATGTCCCCGGCGAAGTGAAAAGCGTTCGAGCGCAATGCCGCCGACCGGTAGGCGCGAGCCGTTCGGATCGACACGACCACGCGAGACACATCGACCAGCAGCGCCACCGCGATCACCGCGAAGACGTACCAACGAGCGGCCAGATCGGCGCCGCCCGAGGTCAGACGCACGACCGCTTCGATCACGATGAAGACGCCGCCGCCGTACAGAATCGCGGCTTCGCCGAGCGCGGCGAGATTCTCCGCTCGCCGGTGCCCGTACGGATGGTCGATGTCGGCCGGGCGAACTCCGAGCCGGATGGCGAAGAACGTCAAGATCGCGGCTACAACGTCACCCGAGGACTCGATGCCCGCCGACACCAGCCCCAAGCTCCCCGAAATGATTCCGGTGCCGAGCTTGAGAACCACCAGGAGCGATGCCGCGGCGATCGAGACCAGCGCGGTACGCCACTGGCCGCTCGCTGGCCGCGCGGCGCCCTCCCCCTCACCGCCCGACGTCGACGTCGTCCCCATGGACATGATCTCGACTAGGTTAGGCGTCAACGGCGATGATCGGTGACGCAAAAAGTGCGCTTGACGCCTGGCCGAGCGGACCCCTGCGTCGTCACGGCTTGACGAATCGCTCCACGAACTCGAGGGAGGTGTTGGCGACTTCCCTCCACCCGCCATCGATCGTCAGCGAGTGACCGCGGTTCGGGATCTTGACGATTTCGGTCACGCCTTCGTTGCGCTGCTGGCGCTTGAACGAGGCGTTGGCGATCGCCCACGGCACCGTGTTGTCCTTCTCGCCGTCGATGATCAACAGCGGCCCGCGCTCGGGGTTCTTGGTGTCGACCTTCGCCTCGGTCCAGGGGTTGAGGTTCGCGCTCGCCGCCTGAAACAGCGGCTTACCCGATGCCGGCACCGCGAACGTGTCATGCAGCGCCTTGGCTTCGTCCTCGCTCACCGCGTTGGCGAAGGCGAAGCGGAACTGTTCGTAGGTGAGCGGAACCGCACGGTTGCGGTTAGCCGGCTTGCCGAGCACCGGCGAGGCGGACTCGGGGTGAGCCTTGGCGTCTTGCACGGTCTCAGGGTCGTCCGGCCAACCGGCGGTCGGAGGTGATCGCGTTCGTCGCGGGGCATCCGTCGGTCGACCGGCTCTACGAGGTCGAGCACATTCGGCCCGGCTCGATCCACCGGCCGGGGCTGGTCCGAGTGGTCCCGGGGGGCAAGGGTCTGAACGCCGCGCGGGCGGCTCGGCTCCTGGGCGGTAACCCGCATGTACTGGCGATCCTGTCCGGGCATGCCGGTCACTGGATCGCTGATGCGCTTGCCGCCGAGGGCGTCGAGGGCACGTTCGTGTGGACTGGCGGAGAAACCCGCACGTCGGTGAGTGTCGCGTCCTCTGACCAGGCGCCGGGATCGATCACCGGCTTCTACGAGCAATCAGAGCCGATCCGTGCCGGCTCGTGGTCGGAGCTGGAGTCCGTCGCGACGAACGTGATTGCCACGACCGAGGTCGTCTGCCTGTCCGGCGCCGTGATCGCCGGCGCGCCGGTTGACGGCTACCGGCGGCTCGCGGAAATGGCCCACGCGAGGGGCGTTCCCGTCGCGATCGACTCGCACGGCCCCCACCTTCTGTCGGCGTTCGAAGCCGGGCCCGAACTCGTCAAGCTCAACGCCGAGGAGGCGGCTGAGGCTTTGGATACGGCCGTGCCGAATCACGACCTGCTGCGCTGGGCCGCTCAGGCCGCGGCCGAGATCAAGCGCCGCGTCCCCGGAAACCAAATCACCGTGGTGACCTGCGGGACGAGCGGCATGGCGCTCGTGGATGACTCGGGCGAGACGCTCGGCGGGCGCATCGAGGAGATCGGGGCCTACCCGGTCGGCAGCGGCGACGCCGCAATGGCCAGCCTGGCTCTGGGCCTCTCCCACTCATTGCCCCCGGGTGAGCTGCTCGCCCAAGCGCTCGCGGCCGGAGCGGCCAACGCCGAGGTGCCCGCGCCCGGTGTGCTCGTCCCGGCCCGGATCCCCGCGCTCGCGGCGCATGCGTCCATAGCGCCGATCCGTGGATGACGCGACTGGGAGCCCGGGACCGGCCGGCTCAACGGTATTCGTGCACGTGCTCGGGATCGACCCGGAAGCTGACCCGAGGCTGGCCCGCGAAGCCGCCCGGGTCCTCGCCGTAGCGCTCGGCCTGTCTCATCGCCTCGGCGAGCGCGTCCTCGCTCTGGTCGACGAGCACAGCCCGGCCACGGATCGAGACGTAATGCAGATAGTCGCGCTCGTCGTGGACGATCAGAGCGACGCGAGGATCCCGGCGGACGTTGGCCACCCAGCGACGATCCCGGTGGCCGTTGAGTCGGACGTGGTCCTCGCCGAGCACGTAGTGGATGACGATCTGGCGGGGCGCGCCGTCCGGCCCGAGCGTCGACAGCACCGCGCACCGCGGCGCGGACAGGAACCCGCGCACGGGCTCGATCAGACGCCTGCCGTCGCTCACACGTGGAGTGATAACGAACGGCGCGAGCGATCCCGCCGGTCAGCTTCGGCCGGCGGAGCGCTTGAGCACCATTAGACGTGCCCAAGAACGAATGCATGCACGGATACGCATGCAATAATACGTGCATGACTCACGGAGCCGAACCGGACCTCGCGTTCCTCTCGACGGACACCGCGCGATCGGTCGCGGAGACGATGCAGGCGCTCGCCGCGCCCAGCCGCGTGCGGATTCTCAGCCGTCTCGGCGTAGGTCCGTGTCCGGTCGGCGAGCTGGCTCGCGATCTGGAGATGTCGCAGCCCGCTGTCTCCCAACAGTTGCGAGTGCTGCGACACCTCGGCCTGGTCGTCGGGGAGCGCGACGGCCGGCAAACGATCTATGGGCTCCATAACGATCACGTCCGCTCGCTGTTGACCGAAGCGATCTCCCACACCGAGCATCTGCGGCTCGGCCTCGCGGTTCATCCAAACGAGCAGGTTCAGCTGACGTGACTAGCACTGGGCCGGCGCTCCTCGCCGCGGCGGCGGGAGTTGGATTCGGGCACGCAATCCTGCCTGATCACTGGGTGCCGCTCGCCGTCCTCGGCCGCACGCGCCGGTATCCCCTCTCTCGAATCGCGCGCCTCTCGGGTCTCGCCGGCGTGGCGCACGTGCTCGTCTCGATCGCGCTCGGCGCGGTGATCATCGTGATCGGGCTGCAGTTTCGCTCGACGATCGAGCATGCGCAGGACGCAATCATCGGCTGCATCCTGATCGCGACCGGGATCGGATTCCTTGTGCTCGAGCTCACCGGCCACGGCCACCACCACGATCACGATCACGATCACGATCATCACCACGACCAGGACCACGACGACGACCACGACCACGACCATCGTCACGGCGAGCACAGGCATGCCGAACACGAGCATCGCCTGGCGGGCAAGCCGGCGACCCGGCGCCTCAGCGGGCTCGCCGCGGTGATGGTGCCGTTCGGCGCCGCGGCCTCACCCGATCTGACGATCCTGCCGGTCTTCCTGGCCGCAACCACCGCCGGGCTCCTGACCGCGATTGGATCGGTGGTCGTGTTCGCCGCGGTCACGATCGGCACGATCATGGGACTGACGCTCAGCGCCGCCCGCGGCGGCTACCAGGTCCAGGGCGAATGGCTCGAGCGCTGGGGCAACGTCTTCACCGCCGCGGTGCTCTGCATCATTGGCCTGCTGATCCTGCTCGGCGTTATATAGCTACGGTCACGTTCCGCGGTGTGGCGGCTGTGCGCGTGGGCCGCTCAATCACAGCAATTCGATGAGCGCTTTCAACATGAGGAGGAGTCCGATCAACGCCAATCCCCGCGCGCCGTACACCCGGCCGTGCGCTCGAGCCCAGTTCTTGGCGTCCTCGATCGCGGCGGGGGTCCGGTCCGGCGCAATCGTGAAGGCGAGGATCGGGACCTCGAGCAACAGCAGCATCACGAGGTTGAAGGCGAGCACCACGAGCACGGTCGCGGGCGTCGAGAGGTTCAGCTTGCTGATCCGGCTCAGGCCAGCGAGGTAGGAGGCGCCTGGGAGGGTGAGGGCGGCGCCCAGGAGGAACGTGGTCCTGGCTGTTCCCTTCTGTAGCTCGCGCTGCCACCTGGGCGGCTTCTTGTCCCGTTTTCGGGCGGCTCGAGCGGCTCGTCTCTGTTCGAGGCGTTCGTCTCTGCCGGACGCGAGCACCCAAGCGCCTGCCAGCGCGATTGCGCCGATCGCCAGGTCTGCGGCAGGACTCAGCGTGTGCTTCGTCGTGCTGATAACACTCGACCCCTCGAGGGAGGAGACGATCACCAGGCCGAGGGTGACGCTTGTCAGCATCGCCCCCACCCAGTAGCCGAACATCAGCCGCTTCGGGCTCGGCAGGAGCATCATCATGGTGCTCACCGCGAGCAGGGTCGGATTCAGAGCCGACGTGAGGGAGAGGACAACGACTTCGCCCATGTCGTGGCTACTCGGGGGAGTGTGGCATCAGTTCGAGCTCGGCTGCGCGGCGTCGACGGCGGTTTGGACGGTCCGGCGTAGACCGGCCCGAGTCTCGGATTGTCGCTCGCGTGGCGCACGACGTCCTGGACCCGGGCGATCGACGCATACGCGAGCGCGTCGGGCACGAGCACCGCCCAGACGGTAACGCCCGCGACCAGATCGCCCAGCAGCCACGACCGCTGGTAGCGGCGAAGCGATCCGAACAACCAGCTCATGACTCAAGCGGCGACTCTCGATGCGGCAGGGGGTTGCCCACATCATCCCTTCGGGGTGATTCCGCGCCCCGGCGGTTCCTCATCCGATCGAGATGAGGCGCTGTCCGTGCCACGTCCTACGCTCACGCTCGTGATGCCCGATCCCCCGGCTCCGGTCAGCGATGTCACCCGCCGGACGTGGCTCGCCGCCGAACGGACGTGGCTCGCGTGGTGGCGAACCGGTGTAGGGGTCGGCGCGGTGGCGCTCGCGCTAGGCCGATTCCTGCCCGAGCTCACGCACCGGCACAGCTGGCCGTATCGAGCCCTCGGCGTCGGCTATGGCGTGCTCTCCGTGGCGGTGCTGATCGTGGGCGCCGTTCGACAGCAGCGCAGCGCCGACGCGCTGCGCAACAACACGTTCTCGCCGCTATCGTCGCCGGTCGTCAACTGGTTGACCGGCGTCGCGATCCTGCTCTCGGTCATATCGACGGCTCTCGTCCTGACCACCTTCTGAGCGGGGGCGCGCCGGCGCGTCCGCGCCACCTACGTGCCCGCGAACACGTTGGCCCAGTCGCGCTTGATGCTGACGACCGTCCAACCCTCCGCGTCCGCCCGCTCCAGCGACGTCTCAGCGCCCGCGGTGTAGTCGAACTCGCGCTCGGGATCGTCGTGGAGCACGAGCAGTCGGAGCGCCGACCGAGCGGGACCGCCGGCGTAGCGCAACATCGGGATATCTCCGTTTGAGTTGCCGCCGGCCACGATCGGGCGGCGGCCGACGCGGCTCCAGATCCTGACCGGCTTCGTCGGTCCATCGTCGAACACGTCGGGCTGCGCCAGGTAGACCAACGTGCCTCCGTGCTCGTCCTCCTGGTAGCTGAGCGCGTTGGAGCTGCCGATCACGCGCTCGGCCGGGATCCCGTAGATCTCCTCGGTGACCGGGCGCATGAAGTCGCGGTCGCCGCCGGACGCGATGAACGTGGTGAAGCCGTTGGCCTCCAGGAAGCGCAAGAGCTCGATCATCGGCAGGTAGGCGCAGTCGCGATAGCCACGGTCGAGAGCGGAGTGGCGACCTCGCAGGAACTCCTCGGCCGCGGCGGCATAGTCCTCGACGGACATGCCGGCGAAGGCGTGCACGATGCCGGCCATCAGCACCTTCACGTCGGTCTCGTCTCCGTGGTAGTGCTTGGTGATCGCGCCCCCGAGCCAGGCATAGTCGCGCTCGTGCGCCGCCTTCCACGGCTGGCGGTCGCGGAGCTAGTCGTCAAGCTCGGCCATCTCGGCCAGACGCTTCAGGATGAACCCGACCTCGATCTGGATCGGCTTCTCACACCACAGGGTGCCGTCGTTGTCGAACACGGCAATCCGCTCGGCGGGCGGCACATAGTTCGCGCCGCCCTCCTGCGTCACGCGCTCGACAAACTCGACGATCGCCCGGGTCGCCGGCGTGTCATTCCATGACGCCAGCATCGTGCCGGCTCCCTTGACGGTTGCCATCGGCTATCAATCCCGCGCGAAGGCCATCCGAGCCTCCTGCGCGAGGTCCACGAAGGGCTTGCCGCTGACATCGATCATCGCCTTGTGGATCGTGCCGCCGACAAACGCCCACGGCCGCTCGCCCGGATGGTCGTCGGTCACCGGCTCGGCCCCCTCTTTCCCGATGTTGAGCCCCTCGCCGGCGAGTGAGAACTTTCCGGGCTGGGTCTTGATCCGCCCCTCGCCGACCGCCTCCTCGCGCATGTGCAAGGTCAGCGTTCCCTCGGTCGGCATCGCCTCGCCCTCCTTCTCGAACGAGGCCGACAGCACCACGTGACCGAGCGGGACGGGCTGAGTCGATTCGATTAGCTGGTCCTCGAGGCCGACCCAGTTGTAGACGTACTTGAGCTTGCCGTCCTTGATGTACAGCGCGTGGCCGCCGAACCGCGACCCTTGCGCGAACAGGACGCCTTCCGCCTCCTCCGTGTCGATCGTGACCTCGACCGCGATCGAGTACGAGCGGTTGCGGATGTTCGGCGCGACGGACTCTGGCACCTCGGCGCCACCCGGGTAATACACATAGCGACTGCGGGGTTTCGAGAGCTGCGGACGGTCGGTGGTCAGGATCTGAACCACATCGCGGTCCTCGAGCGGCAGCGCCTGATAGCGGCCCGCCTCCTCCCACCACAGCCCGATGAGCTCCTGAAGCTTCTCGGGCTGCGCGGCCGCCAGGTCGTGACACTCGCACGGGTCCTCGTCGGTATTGAACAGCTCCCACCGCTGGCTGGCGTAGTGCGCCCACATGTCGGGCGCGGACGGGGACACGGCGGCGGCCTTCCAGCCCTGGTGCCAGATCGCCCGCGTCCCGCCCATCGAGTAGAACTGGGTCTGCTTGCCGGTCTTGGCTTCGGGGTCGTCGAACGTGGCGGCGAAGCTGACCCCCTCGATCGGATGCTGGGTGTGTCCCTTCACGACGTCCGGCGGATCGATCCCCAGCGCCTCGTAGATGGTGGGCACGATGTCCACCGCGTGCGTGTACTGCCGGCGCACGCCGGTTTTCTGGATCCGCTTGGGCCAGGCAATGATCATCGGGTCGGCCGTGCCGCCCTCCCAGTTGGAGTAGCGCTTCCACAGCTTGAACGGCGTGTTGAACGCGCACGCCCACCCGGTGGGATAGTGGTTGTAGGTCCTGGGGCTCCCGAGGTCGTCGAGGAACGGGAGGGCCTCGTCGATCTTGTCAGGCAGGCCGTTGAGGATCTTGTTCTCGTTGACCGAGCCGTTCGGGCCGCCTTCCCCGGAGGCGCCGTTGTCTGACACGAGCACGATCAGCGTGTTGTCGAGCTGGCCTGACTCGTCCAGATAGCCGAGCAGGCGTCCGATCTCGTGATCGGCGTGACCGAGGAAGCCCGCGTAGACCTCCGCCATGCGCGTGAACAGCCGCTTCTCGTCGTCGTGGAGCGAATCCCATGGACGCACGGTGTCAAGCTCGGGCCACGGCTTCCCGTCCACGCTGGTCTCGTCGATATAGGGGTTGATCGGCGACAGCACGGCGTCGTCGGTCACGATCCCGAGCTTCTTCTGGCGCTCGAATATGAGCTCCCGACAGGCCTCGTAGCCCATGTCGAACTTGCCCTTGTACTTATCCGCCCACTCCTTGGGGGCATGATGCGGGGCATGGCAGGCACCCGGGCTGTAGTAGAGGAAGAATGGTTTGTCGGGCGCGATCGCCTTCGAGTCCCGGATGAACGACAGCGCCCTGTCGGTCAGATCCGTGGTCAGGTGGTAGCCCTGTTCCGGCGAATATGGCCGCTCCTCGGGATGGTTGTCGTACACGAGGTCCGGATACCACTGGTTGGTCTCCGCCCCGAGGAAGCCGTAGAAGCGCTCAAAGCCGCGACCGATCGGCCACTGGTTCTTGGTCGAGGCGAGGTTCATCTCGTCCTCGGGGGTGAGGTGCCACTTGCCGGTCATGTACGTGTTCCAACCCCGCTCGCCGAGGACCTCGGCGAGCGTCCCGCACTCGAACGGGATGTGTCCGTTGGAGCTGGGGAACCCGGATGCCGCCTCAGTGATCGTGGCCATCCCGTTGGTGGTGTGGTTGCGGCCGGTCATAAGGCACGAGCGCGTTGGCGAGCACAGCGCGGTCGTGTGGAAATTCGTGTACAGCAGCCCCCGTTCGGCGATTCGGTTGATGTTGGGGGTCTCGATCAGGCCACCGAAGGGCTCCATCGCGGAGAAGCCAACGTCGTCGAGCACGATGTAGAGAACATTCGGCGTCCCCTCGGGAGCGATCGGCTGGGTGTAGGGACCCCAGTCCGGGACCGACTCCGTCACGTCGACGTTGATGATCCCCTTGAACGACTTGGCCATGAGGTCCCCTTCCAGTTCGTGCTCGCTGGATCTATGGCCATGATCAGCGAGGCGCGAGGCCGCCTTCATCATCCGAAGAAGGTGATGTGCGCCACCGGCGCCGAGGCGGAACCTTCGGCTCATGGCGCCTGACGACATGGTCGAGATACCAGCGGGACAGTTCCGCATGGGCTCGGACGATTTCTATCCCGAGGAAGGTCCGACGCGCGAGATCGAGATCGACGGCTTCGCGATCGACCGGGGGCCGGTGAGTGTCGCCCAGTTCGCCCGCTTCGTCGCCGACACCGGCTACACGACGCTCGCCGAGCGCCAGCCCGACGCCGCCGACTACCCGGACGCCGACCCCTCGTTGCTCGTCGCCGGGTCGGCCGTGTTTCATCCCACCCCCCACCCTGTGCCCCTCAACAATCCGAGCCAGTGGTGGTCCTACGTTCCCGGCGCGAGCTGGCGGCACCCATGGGGCCCACGGAGCGACAACGCGGAGCGACAGGACCACCCCGTCACCCACGTCGCCTACGAGGACGCCGAAGCGTTCGCGGACTGGGCCGACAAGCAGCTCCCGACCGAGGCCGAGTGGGAGTACGCCGCCCGCGGCGGGCTCGACGGCACGGTGTTCGCATGGGGCGAGGAGATGCGACCGGGCGGGGAGCTCATGGCCAACTTCTGGCAAGGCGAGTTCCCCTGGCGCAACACGGGAAGCAGGGGTTGGCGCGGCACCAGCCCGATCGGCCTGTTCCCCGCCAACGGCTACGGGCTCTGCGACGTGACCGGAAACGTCTGGGAGTGGACGAGCGACTACTACTCGGCGCGCGGCGCCGGCACCGACGCGCCGAAGAGCCCCTGTTGCCAGCCGCCCCCGAACCCGCGCGTCGACGGCCCGGAAGGCAGCTACGACGTCGGCCGCCCGGGCGCACACATCCCGCGCCGCGTCATCAAGGGCGGCTCACACCTGTGTGCCCCCAGCTACTGCCTCCGCTACCGACCCGCCGCCCGCCAACCCGAGGCAGTCGACACCTCTACCAGCCATATCGGCTTCCGTTGCATCAGGCGGTAATCACCGCCCGCTACCGGCCCCACGAATCACAAACCGACGCGCAGTTGGCGTCGACGCAGCGTCGGACTCTCACCGAACAAGGAGGTATCACCGATGGTGCAGACCAATGACCTGGACGGGGTCGAGTTCGAGTCGGTCCTGCCTGAGGACGTCAACTGGCAGCCGTTCCCGTCGTTTCCCCCTTCGGCCCGCCTCGCCGTCGTCGTCGGCGACCCGACCAAGCCAGGCATGTACACGATCAGGGTCAAGCTGCCCTCGGGGGTCAAGCTGATGCCTCACCGACATCCCGAGGATCGTGTCTACACGGTCATCTCCGGCGTCTTCTACATCGGCCGGGGCGAGCAGTTCGACGCCGAGAAACTGCACGCATATCCGCCCGGCGCGGTCATCGTGCTGCCCGGCGACACCCCTCACTTCCACTGGGCGAGGTCGGGTGAGTACGTCACCCAGGTCTCGGCCATCGGCCCACTCGGGTTGGAATACTTGAACCCCGCCGATGACCCCCGAAACGCCTGACCCAGTCCTCGAAGCGGCAGGCCAGGGCACCGAGGGGCGGCAAAGCTCGGAACCCGCGATGATCATCACCGGGATCGAGACGTTCCCGCTCCGGATCCCGTTCAAGCCCGGTCGGGCGTCCGCGGTCTCCGACTGGGGTCCGGCGGATCTGCCGGCGGTGGACTCACTGCTGGTGAAAGTGACGACCGATCAGGGCTGTGAAGGCTGGGGTGAAGGCTTTGGATTGCGGGGGATCGCGGTCACGCAACGGGCGATCGACGAATTGATCGCCCCGATCTGCGTCGGTCAGGACGCGTCGCGAATCGCTGCACTCATGCTTGGCGTGCAGAGGGAGCTGCAGGTCTTCGGACGAGGAGGGCCGGTTACCCACGCGCTGTCCGCCGTGGATATCGCCCTCTGGGACATCGCCGGCAAGGCCGCCGGTACGCCGCTGCACCGTCTTCTCGGTGGGGGCGCCGCCGAGCTGGCCTCATACGCGAGTCTGGAGGCCTATGTGGATCCGTCGGTCGTCCGCGATCGCGTCCGGCAGGCGCTCGACGACGGTTTCGACAGCCTCAAGCTGCACGAAACGGAGCCCGCTGCGATTCGCGCCGCCCGTGAAGAGGCAGGGCCAGACGTGGACATCATGGTCGACGTGAACTGTGCCTGGACCGTCAACCAAGTCCGGGGGCTCGTGGAGGAGCTCAGGGGCTTTCGCCTGAAGTGGCTGGAGGAGCCGGTCTGGCCGCCTGAGAATTACGATGGCTTGGCCGACGTGCACAGCACGGCAGGCATCCCGATCGCCGCCGGCGAGAATGTGGCGACGCTGATGGACTTCGATCGCCTCCTGCGGGCCGGTGCCGTCGACTTCGTCCAGCCAAGCCCGGCCAAGATGGGAGGCGTGAGCGAGCTGTGCAAGGTGTTCCCGCTCGCGGCGATCCACAACGTCGCCGTGATGCCGCACAGCTTCTACGACGGTCCGGGGTTGCTCGCGGCGATACAAGTGGTGGCCGCCTTGGGAGGGGCTGACGCGATGATCGAATGGCGGTACTTCGATCTCGAGGCCCAGATCTACGGGGATGCGCTCACGCCTGAGCAAGGCCGCATCAAGGTTCCGCAAGGGCCCGGTCTGGGAATCGAGCCCGACCCCGAGGTGATCCGGGCATACCTCAGAGCATGACGGCTACTCGACGAACTGCGCCCCGCCGTCGATATCGAACGTGGCGCCCGTAACCGCGGTGTTGACCATCAGGTGAACCGCGAGCGCGGCGACATCCTCCGGTTCGACGACGCGTCCGATCGGCAACGTCGCCCGTAACTGCTCGCGCCGTTGCTCAAGCCCATCGCCCAGGATTGATGCCGACAACGCCGTGTCGACAAAGCCGGCAGCGATCAGGTTCACACGCACCGGCGCGACCTCAAGCGCGAGCGCCGCGACGAACGGAGGCAGCACGGCCGTGACAACGGGGTCGATCCCGAGCTCGCGACTGACCCGCCGTCCGCTGGTCATGCCCATGAACAGCAGCGTGCCGCCTGGTCGCATCTTGCCCACGGCGTGACGCGCAACGTCCAGCGCCAATACCACACGATCGCTGAGCGCCGCCCGCACATCGGCCGAGCTCATCTTCAGCAGCGGCTCGTAGTGCGGCCCGCCGGCCGTGACCAGCACGTGATCGATCGGGTCCGGCACGCTCTCGAAGAATCGGGCCAGCGACCGGGAATCGTTGGCATCAAACGCGGCGATGCTCCGCGCTCCGACCTGACGCGACGCGTCCTTGAGCCGCTCGGGGTTCCGCCCGGTAAGGATGACCTCGGCGCCCTCACCGCGTGCTTGGCGCGCCGTCGCGAGCCCGATCCCACTGCTCCCGCCGATCAATACCACCGTCTGCCCGCGCAGTTGGGGTTCCGGGACAACTGGGGCGCTGGCTCTAGTAGTGCTCATGCACCAAAGACCTACCCCGAGAGCAGCCGGAGGGCTGTGGCCGTCGTCAGGCCGTAGACGAGGTGGGCGCTCAGATCCTTGGCCAGCGTCTTGACGTCGTAATCCCAGATCGGCTTGTAGAGCATCGCGGCGGGCAAGACCACGTATCCGCCCGCCCACACGGACGCCCCGAACGGCAACCCGTACAGGACCTTCTGCTTGCGCAGAGATCCGGCCACGATGCCGTACTGTGCGCCGCCCAGGATTCCGAATGCCCAGTGCGTGACGTTGTTCACCAGCGGGACGCGTGAGGCCGGAATCTCGATCTGGAACAAGCCTTCAACCAGACGTTTCCCGACCTTGGCCGGCGCCGGAGCGTCCTCCCAGCTGGACAGCCCCTCGGAGAACTCCCACTCCCCCACGCCCTGATCGCCGCCGCCACGCCGATAGCGCTCGAATAGCAACGCATCCATCGCCGCCGTTCCCACCGCGCCCGCGATGAGGCCACGAACGATCGCCCCGATGGGCGTCAGCGTCGAGGGGCCCGACCCGTCAGCTGCATTGGCTTCTGTGCTCATGCGGGAAGCCTCCCGGGGTGGAAGGAACAAGCCGGAACCTAGAACCGGCCCCGGTTCGGGCCGGGCTACGTCGGCTAAGAATGGTATGACGTCGGCATCGACTGAGGGGAGCGCTTGTCCCATCCGTGAAATGGCGAGTAGTCGCCCGCATCCCAGGCTTTGCGCAGCCCCGGCTTGCTCAGATCCCAGTCGGGGCGGATCTCGCTGGTGACGGCCCGCAGGTCATGCCAGAGGTCGACGAACGAGGGCCTGCCCCAGAACCAGTAGCCGTTGTAGATGCTGTACACGACCAGACCGGGCTTGAGCACGAGCGTGTGCGGGATCATCGGATCGTGCTCGGGGTCGGTGTACTCCTGGATGTCGAGGTCCTTCTGGACGGTCCGGCTCGGGTCTGAGAGGAAAGGCCACTGCGCGCCGGTCGAGGCGCGGAACTCTTGGCTCGAGTGATGGGTATCCGTCGAGATGGTGGCGACCTTCGTGTAGGCCACGTTGATCTTGGGATAGTTGGCCGCGAGTTCGAGGTGCTGCTGGTGCTCCTTGGGGCAGTAGTTCCCGCGCGCGAGCGTGAGGATCATCGGGTCCTCCCCCTGGAGTTCGCTCAGCTTGCGGGGGACGCTCTCGTGATCGGGCAACTCGTAGTCTGGGAAGGTGCCGCCAGGGGTGATGTCGGGGCGCATGATCTGCTCCAGTCAGGGGTTGAGGTACGGAGGCGATCGGGAGCCGCCGGGCTCGATAGTCTGCCGCATGGACCGACGACGGTCGAGGGCGCAAATGACCTGCTGGGCCGACGTATGAGCGATTCCAAGCCCCCGGACCCAAGGCGCACGCCCGTGTGCGAGCTGCTGGGGATCGAACTCCCGATCGTCGAGGCGCCGCTATCGGCGGATCCCGGCCTGCCCGCCGCGGTCTCCAATGCCGGCGGCCTCGGCACCTTGGGGCTGGGGTGGGCCGACGATGCCGGAGCCGTGGTGCGGGACACCGCAGCTCAAACCGACCGTCCGTTTGCGGGCAATTTCGTCCTTGCTTTCGATCAGCATCGTCGGATCGATCAGGCCCTCGCCGCTGGACTGCGGGTCGTCTCGCTCTTCTGGGGCGACCCCCAGGACTATGTCGAGTTAGTGCACGACGGCGGAGGGCTCGTCATGCACACGGTTGGCAGTGTCAAGCAAGCCCGGCGCGCAGTCGAGTGTGGAGTGGACATCGTCGTGGCCCAGGGTTGGGAGGCCGGGGGGCACGTGTGGAGTGGCGTGGCCACGCTTCCGCTGGTGCCCGCGGTCGTCGACGCGGTGGCGCCGGTGCCGGTCATTGCCGCCGGTGGGATTGGCGACGCTCGAGGAGTCGCGGCCGTGCTGGCCCTCGGAGCACAGGCCGCCTTGCTCGGCACGCGCTTCCTGCTCGCCGAGGAGATGCCAATTCACGACGAGTACCGGCGCCGCCTGATGGCCGCAACCGAGACCGATGCCGAGTGGTACCCCAATCTCTATGAGGTCGGATGGCCGGACGCTTCGCACCGCGCCATCCACAACTCGACGGCCGAGATGTGGGAGGCCGCAGGCCGGCCGGCGCTGGGCAGTCGACCCCGGGAGGGCGAGGTGTTAGCTCACTTCGCGTCCGGCGAGGCGATCGTTCGATATGAACCCGCACCGCCGATGCTCGGAACGACCGGCGAGATCGAACCGCTGTCGCTCTGGGCCGGACAGAGCGTCGCGCTCGCCAAGCGGACACAGCCTGCGGCGGAAATCGTCGCCGAGCTCGTTTCTCGCTTGTAGCCCTTCGCCCGCTGGTTCGCGCCGGCGTCGATCTTCGCCCCGGCTCCCACGGCTTCGGCTTCGTTGGCGGCCGGACTCACGCTTGACCGGAGCGAACGAAGGCGAGTAGGTCCGCGTTGATCGTCTCGGCCTCGGTGGTGGGCATTGCCATACAGTCATGTTTCTCGACCAGGCTCGGAAAATCGAGCACGACGTGCGCGGGACGCGGCGACAGTTGTGGCTCCTCACAACTCCCGAGATTTATGCGATGGCCTCCCACCGTCGAGATCGCGCCCGACATTCGCGCCCGTGCGGAACCTGGTCAGCGTCCTGGACTTGGGTCGCGCCCTCGGGCGGTGTATGACGACCTCAGCGTTCCCTCTGCATGATCCACGGACCACGGCATCACCACCAGGAGGAGGTAAGCGATGAACGCCATGGGTGCCGCAAACGCCGCCCAGTTCGATGAGCAGGCCCTCAGGCGCGACGCCGCCAGGGTGCGGCACCCGCTCGCGCGAGCGCTGCTCGCGCTCACGTTCACGACCGGGCTTGTCGACGCCGTGGCCTATCTCGGGCTCGGTCATGTGTTTACCGCCAACATGACCGGCAACGTCGTCCTGCTCGGGTTCGGGATCGCGCACAGCGGCGGTCTGCCCGTGGTCGCGCCGATCGTCTCGCTGTTCTCCTTTCTGGTCGGAGCCGGTGTCGGAGGCGCCCTGGCAAAGCGCCTGGGAGACCGTCATAGCGGACTCGTGGCCCGCGCGCTTGGGATCGAAACTTCGCTGCTCGCCGCCGGGGCCATCCTGGCTGCGGTGACAACGGTCCACCCGGGCGACGCGGCCGCGTATGCGCTGATCGTTCTGATGGCCCTCGCAATGGGCGTGCGAAATGCCGTCGTGCGCCGCGTCGGCGTGCCGGACCTGACGACCACCGTGCTCACATTGACACTGACCGGCCTGGCGGCCGATTCTCCGATTGCCGGCGGCACCGGCAAAGGCTCGATCAGACGAATCGCCGCCGTATTGGCGATGCTCGCCGGCGCCGTAGTCGGCGCACTGCTCCTGAAGGTCGCCCTGTTTCTTCCCGTCGCCGTTGCCGCGGCGGCGGCGTTCGCGACTTGTCTGGCCTACGTACCAGGCGCGGCGCGGCTGGGGAGATAACGCATGGCAACCCCGTCGAGTTCGGGTAAGGCGCCCGTGGCGACCAAACCCGATGCCCCGCTCGCGGCCGACCGGTCCGGATGGAGCCCGTTGCGCTTCACCGCCTTCCGGCGATGGTGGCTGGCGAACCTGACCTCCAACATCGGCAGCTGGATGCAGACGATCGCGGCGCAGTGGGTGATGACCACGCTGACGACTTCGGCCTTTCTGGTCGGCGCGATTCAGGCCACCAACCTCCCGGTGCTGCTGCTCGCGGTCCCAGGCGGCGTGTTGGGCGACCTGCTCAATCGAAAGAAGCTGATTGTCGCCGGCCAGGCGATCATGTTGGGGTCGGCGGCCGCGCTGGGCGCGCTCGACCTCGCCGGACTGGTGACCCCGGCCGTGCTCCTCACGCTCCTGTGCGGCGTCGGCGTTGGGCAGGGACTGACCGGACCAATCGCCCAGACGCTCCAACCCGAGCTCGTCCCCCCGTCCGAGCGACCGCAGGCGATCGCGCTCGGGTCGGTGAATCAGAACCTGGCCCGAGCAATCGGCCCGGCCATCGGAGGGCTGCTGCTCGCCGCGACCAGCGCGGCACTCGTGTTCTTCGTCAACGCAGCGTCGTTCCTGGCCGTGATCATCGTCGTCGCGACGGTGGCCGTGCCCGCACGCGTGTTGACCCTGCCGAGGGAGCACGTTCGCGAGGCGACGCGGGCCGGCGCCCGTTTCGTCCGCAACGCCCCGGTGCTGATCGCGATCATGATTCGCGCGGCCGCGTTCGGTTTCTTTGCCAGCGGTGTGTGGGCGCTGCTCCCGCTCGTCGCCCGCCACACCCTCGGGCTCGGATCAGGCGGATACGGGCTGCTGTTAGGGGCGGTCGGGATCGGCGCCTTGCTCGGGGCGACCTTTTCGCCCGCGATCCGCCGGGCGCTCTCACCAGCCGCGTTGATGGCGGCGTGCGCCGCAGCCGTGGCCCTCTGCGCCTTGGTGCTGGCCGTCTCGCACGTGGCCGTGCTCGACGGCCTCCTCCTCGTCCTGTCCGGGGCCGGTTGGATCCTCGCGCTCGGCCTGCTCAACGCATCGTTCCAGTCGACGCTGCCCAGCTGGGTCAAGGCCCGGGGGATGGCGTTCTACACGGTCGCTTTCCAGGGAGCTACCGGGATCGGCGCGCTGACTCTCGGCGCCGTCGCCCAGGCGACCTCGCTGGACGACGGACTCGTCGTGCTCGCCGCGGGCCTCGCCGTCGCGGCCGTGGCGACGCTTCGCCTTTCCCTGCCTCGACCGGGCGCGATCGACGTTACGCCGGCGAACGCAATGCCGCTCCCCGTCGTGCCCGAGGGCACCGTCGGCCGCGTCCTCGTGACCGTGCAATACGACGTCGCTCCCGAGTCCGAGGATGCGTTTCTGGCGCGCTCGGATCGGCTGCGGCACCTGCGCGAGACCCAGCACGACGAGCAGCTGCTCAGCGAGATCGACGGGCTGCTCGTACCCGGGACCCACCGAGGTAACGGCTGGGGGTGGACTCGTCGATGAACAGCCGCCACTCCATCGCTCCCGTGCGCTGGCGGAAGTGCTGGCGCTCGTGTTCCTCCCAGGAACCGACCAGGAAGGTACCTGGCCGACTACGCGTCAGCGTGACGGTCGATCGATCCGATCACCGGGCGGGCCTCTCTAAACGGCTGGTACGACCTCGCGCTGACAACACCGAGCGATCCCACCTTCGCTTACGGGTCGCGGGACGCCTGGAGTCGGGCGCGCGCGCGACCAGCGATCCGCAGCTCGGCCGCTAGACGAGCAATCGCACGGTCGCGGTACTGGCGATCGCCAGGACAAAGACGACGACAAGCGACCGACCGAGCCGGAGGGCAATGGCGCCGACGCCGACCCCGGCAAGCGTGTGCCAGTCGGCGCTGTAGCGCCCGTTGGCCTCGAACAGGTCGGTGACAACCAGCGCGGTGAGCATTGCGACCGGCAGCAGACGAGCCGTCCGCTGAACGCGCGGGTGGTTGAGCACCGACGCCGGGAGCGACACGCCGGCGAGCTTCAGGCCGTAGCAGCCCGCTGAGGCGGCCAGAATCGTTGCCCAGAGCGTGCTCATCGATCGTCCCGCTTCCGGAGGCCGTAGGTCGGAAGCAGGACGGCGGCGAGAGCGACTCCCCCCGCGGCCACGATCGGCACCCCCGCGGGCGCGACCGGGCCGAGTCCGAGCGTAACGACGATCGCCCCGATCGCCACCACTGGCGCCCGGTCGTGCGAGAGCTGTGGCCACAGCAGGGCCAGGAAGATCGCCGGAGCGGCGGCGTCAAGCCCGAGCGCCGAGGTATCGATTCCGCTGCCGAGTAGCGCGCCGGCGAGCGTGCCCACGGTCCACAGCGCGTACAGCGTGACGCCGGTGGCCCAGAACGCGTACCCCCCGCCGCGGCGTGTGGGCTGAGCGACGGCCATCGCTGTCGTCTCGTCGATGACGAAATGAGCCGTCCAGAGCCGGCGCAAACCGCTGGGCCTCAGGATGTGGGTGACCGGCACGCCATAGAACGCGTTGCGCAGGCCCAGAAGAAGCGCGGCGGACAGGCTGGCGAGCGGCGCTCCGCCGGCGGCGAGAATCCCGATGAGAGCGAACTGAGAAGCGCCCGTGAACATGACCGCGCTCATCGCCACGGCCTGGATCACGCTGAGTCCTGCCGTCGCCGACACCGCGCCGAAGGTGACGCCGAACGCGCCGGCGTAGGCGCCAATTCCGGCCGCGTCGCGGATGATCCGCGCCCGCCCAGGAAGCGAGTCGGACCCGATCACCGCGGCGCCGGAGGAGGGCGGGGTCATGGTGGCGCTCACGAGCGGGACGTTACGCTGGCTTTTCGGCTACCCGATAGCGAATATCGCCGACCTATCGTCGTTTTGCGCAATCATTCAACGGTATGGATGCCGTGGACCGCCGGATCATTGCTGAGCTCCAACGCGACGGCCGCCTCTCAAATGTCGAGCTCGCCGATCGGGTCGGCCTCACTCCGGCGCCCTGCCTGCGACGCGTGAAGCGCATGGAGGGCGAAGGCGTGATCGTCGGCTACACGGCGCTGATCGATCCCGAGGCGATCGGGCGTGGCTTCGAGGTGCTCGTGTTCCTCGACCTCACCCGCAAGGACCGCACGACGTTCGAAGCGTTTGAGGCCGCAGTCGCGGCGCTCGACGAGGTCACAGAGGTGCGCCGGATGTTCGGGCTCCCCGACTACCTCATCCGCGTCGCGACCGCCAGCCTGGAGGGGTTCGAGACGTTCCTCTCGACCCGGCTCGGGAGCCTGCCCGGGGTCGGCAAGCTCGACTCACATATCACGATGAAGCTGATCAAGGCCCCCGAGCACCACATCGCGCGATTGGGCGGTTGACTCAGGCGGCGACCCGCTGACGCGGGGCGTCGGCGTCGGACTTGATCGCGGGCTGAGGCTGGGTCTGCTCGCGTCCGCGCAGCGGCCGCACGCGCAGGAATAGTGTGATCAGACACCCAGCGAGTGCGATCGGGGCGGCGACGAGGAACACGTCGTGGAGCGAGTTGCCGACCGCGCTCGCGATCCCGTGCTGGATCGCCGGCGCGAGCCGGTGGATCCGCCCCGGCGTGCTCTGGATCCCGGTGGCGGTGATGCCGCCCGGCACGCGACCGTGCAGCTCGAGCGGCAGCCAATGGCGCAGGCCCGCAGCGAACACCGCTCCGTAGATCGCGACGCCGACCGAGCCCCCAAGCGCGCGGAACAGGTTCGCGGCCGCGGTCGCGGTGCCGATCTCACGCGGCGAGACCGCGTTCTGGATCGCGACCATCAGGATCTGGGTGACCATCCCGAAGCCGGCCCCGAACACAACCATGAACAGCGCCGCGGTCAGTCGCGACCCGGTGGCGCCGAGCGTCGAGAACAGGAATAGGCCCGCGCTCATCGCGGCGAGTCCGATTACGGGAAAGATCTTGTAGCGGCCGGTGCGCGCCATGATCTGGCCGGCGAGGATCGTGCTGACCGCGCTCGCTCCGAGTAGCGGCAGCGTCAACAGACCTGACCCCGTCGCGCTCGCGCCGGTCACGAGCTGCAAGAACACCGGGAGAAATACGATCGCGGCGAACAGCGACAGTGTCGCGACGAACGCTGCCGCCGCGACCGCCGTGAACACCCGGTCACCAAACAAGCGCAGCGGCAGGACCGGCTCGGCCGCGCTCCGCTCTCGCCCAATGAACGCGATGAGCAGAGCGACTGCGCCGGCGATCAGCGCGAGCATCTCCGGTGAGCCCCAGCCGTACTGGCTCCCACCCCAGCTGACGATCAGCAAAATCACGACGACCAAGCTGGCGAGCAGCGCCGCGCCCGCGTAGTCGATCCGGCCCGCGCGCCGGTGCGCGCCCGCGGGCAGGTAAGCCACCAGGACGGTCAGGGCGACCGCACCGATGGGCACGTTGACGTAGAACGCCCACCGCCAAGAGAGCTGGTCGACGAACAGACCCCCCAGCAGCGGTCCGACCAGGCTGGCGAGCAGGAACGTGATCTGGATGTACCCCTGGTAGTGGCCCCGCTCGCGCGGCGGTACCAGATCGGCGACGCTGGCGCTCGCCAGCGTCATCACGCCGCCGGCGCCGACGCCTTGCCGCGCCCGGAAAGCGATGAGCTCGCCGATGCTCTGCGCGGTTCCCGAGAGCGCCGAGAACGCGACGAACACGGCGATCGCCGCGGCGATCAGCCGCTTGCGCCCGTACAGGTCAGAGGCCTTGCCCCACAGCGGCGTGGACGCGGCGGCGGCCAGTACGTACGCCGTGACCACCCACGAGAGCTCCGTCAGGCCCCCAAGCTGTCCGGCGATGGTCGGCAGCGCCGTGGCCATGATCGTCTGGTCAAGGGCCCCGATGAACATCGCCACCAGGAGCCCGCCGAATGCGAGCCTCAGGCGACTGTCGCCCAGGCCCTTGGCAGGCAGATCGGTCTCCGCGGTTGCGCTCATGGAGTCCTCCCGTGGAGCCCTAACCCGCCAGTTTTTGAGCGCTCGTTACGCTAGCCTCGGCGACATGGCGAGACCGCGGCAATTTGACCCCGAACAGGTACTCGATCGCACCATGCGCGAGTTCTGGGAGCGCGGCTACCGCGTAACGTCGGTGGATGACCTCGTGCAGGCAACCGGCGTCCGGCCCGGCAGCCTCTATCACGCGTTCCCGGGGGGTAAGCGCGGTCTGTTCCTACAGGCACTCGATCGTTACTCGAAGCTCGTCGTGCCCGAGAAGATGGGAGCCCTCGAGAGCGCGGGAGCCGGCTTGCCCGAGTTGCGCGCCTACTTCGACGGGCTCGTCGATGACCTCACCACGCCCGAGGGACGCATGGGGTGCCTGATGGTCAATTCGGCGATGGAGCTGGCCGCCGAGGATTCAGAAGTGGGGGCGATTGTCCGCGACCATATGAAGCGGCTAGAGCGCAACGCGATCCGGGCGCTGCGCAACGCCAAGCGGCACGGGGAGATCCCGGCGCGGATCGATCCCCGTGCCAAAGCAACTCAGTTGATGGCCACAGGAATGGGGCTGATGGTCGTCGGCAAGACAAACCCTGGCCGGAAGGTGCTCGAGACGATCGTCGAGGCCGCGTTCGCCGACCTCAAGTGATCTGCACTACCAGCTTGCCGCCCGCGCTGCCCGAGTCCAGCAACCTGTGGGCCTCGACGATCTCCTCGAAGCGGAACACTCGCACGGGCTTGGCGGCGAACACGCCGCGCGCCGCTTTCTCGATGATCTCCTGAAGCGGGACGTCTGTCGTCGGGAAGTACTCATCGCCTAGCACGAACGCGCTCGCGAAGGTCGTCAGCTGAACTCCGCTCGGCAGGTCCATCAGCGGATCGAAGCCCTCGATCGGAGCGAGGCCCCGAGAAACCCGATGAAGCAGACGCGCCCCTTGGGCCGAACGGCTTTCAGCGTGTCGCGCAGAACGCTGTTGCCGACCAGCTCGAGAGCCGCGTCGACCCCGTCCGGGTGGAGCTCACGGACCTTCTCCGCCAACGCACCGTCGTCGATCAACACCTCATGAGCCCCTCGTTCGCGGAGCAGCTGCTCGCGCTCCGAGCTGCGAGTCGTGGCGATCACCCGGGCGCCGGCGTCGGCCGCGAGGTTCACAGCGGCCTGTCCGACCGTCGAGGTCGCGCCGCGGATCAACACGCTCTCCCCCGCCTCCAGCGCCACGTTGCCGAACAGCGCGGTCCAGGCGGTGGCGTACGCCTCCGGAATCGCCGCCAACTCCGCCCAGTCCAGGCCGGACTCCACGGGCACGAGATTCCCCGCCCGAACCGACACGAGCTCGGCGTAGCTGCCGTTGCGATCGCGTGCCATGCCGCCGACGATCGCCACCACCGCGGTGCCTGGCTCCAGTCGCCCACTCGGGTCGTGCTCAACGGTCCCCGCCGCTTCGATCCCGAGCACCGGGATCCCGAACGGCCACACGCCACTTCGCATGTACGTGTCGGCGTGGTTGAGCCCAAACGCTCGAACCCGGACGAGAACGTCACCTTCCTCTGGCACCGGAGCGGGTAGCTCCCGGATCTCGAGTACCTCCGGCCCGCCGTGCTCGCGCACCATTATCGCTCTCATGCTTCTTGCCTTTCCGCCGGCCGCACCGGCAATGATTGAACCTGCGTTCAAAAACAGTGCCGAGACCATAGTGGAACGCCTGTTCAAAAACATTACAGACCCGTGAACCCGGCAGGCTTTGCGGCAGGTCCGCTATCCCGCGGGTCCGGGCACAGCGCCGGCGATCACTCCCGTCACGAGCTTCTCGACGGCGTCCGATTCAGGTAGCGCGTTCTGCTGCCCGGCGAACAGCAGATGTCCGGTGCCGATCAGCATCGGCGCCAGGGCATCGACGTCAGCGCCCGGATTGACGCGGCCAAGCTCACGCTCGAGCCTCAAGTAGGACGCAAACATGGCCGCGGCCTCGGCCAAGACCGGGATGCCGGTCGGTGTGGTCGGGCGCAATCGCGTGAGCACCTCGTGCCGCGAGGTGACGAGGCCGAGGATCTCCCGGGCGGGCGACTGAAACAGGTCGGTCAGTGCGCGGGTCAGGTTGGCGGCGACCGTGCCGGTCCCGGCCGCCTGGCGCAGGATTGCGGCCTGCTCGCCGAGCCGCGCGATGCGGTCGAGCACGAACTCGGCCAGGAAGGTGTCGAAGTCGGCGAAGTGGCGATGCAGGACTCCCTTGGCGCAACCCGCTTCGGCCGTCACAGCCCGGCTCGTCAGTGCGCTCGGCCCGTCGCGGAGCAAGACCCGCCCGGCGGCGTCGAACAGCTGCGCGCGCGCGTCACGCATGGCGATTCCAGTTGGCACCGTGGTCTCGGCTTTCGCCTGGCGGGTGTGGTTCGTTTGACGAGTGGGCAGTTGCCCACTAGAGTGGGCAGGTGCCCACTCTACCGCCCCGGGCAGCGGATCCGACCGAGCCGGAGATCCACCGCCACCGGCAAATGGCTGAGTCGTTCGGTCTGGATCCGGAGCGCTACGACCGGGCCCGGCCTCGCTATCCCGACGCCATGATCGACGCAATCATGGCCGCCAGCCCCGGGCCCGAGGTACTCGACGTCGGATGCGGCACGGGCATCGCCGCGCGGCAGTTCCAGGCCGCCGGATGCTGGGTCGTCGGCGTGGACGTCGACGAGCGAATGGCCGCCTTCGCGCGCAGTCGCGGGCTCGAGGTCGAGGTGGCGAGGTTCGAGGGCTGGGACTCCGCCGGACGCGAATTCGACGCCGTGATCGCCGGACAGACCTGGCACTGGGTGGAGCCGCTGTCGGGGGCAACCAAGGCAGCCGAGGTGCTGCGGCCGGGCGGTCGGCTCGCGGTGTTCTGGAACATGTTCCAGCCGACTGCAGAGGTGGCGGAGGCCTTCGCGGCGGTCTACCGCCGGGTCATGCCCGACTTGCCGTTCCGCCCCTGGGCGGCGCCCACTCCCGACGCCGGGGCGGCATTTTTCGCGCGGCCGACCGAGGGCATCCGCTCCGCCGGCGCCTTCAGCGACCCGGAGCAGTGGCGGTTCGAGTGGGAACGGCGCTACACGCGAGCCGAGTGGCTCGACCAGCTGCCCACGGCCGGCGGGCATGGTCGGCTCCCGGCGCCGCAGCTGAACGCGCTGCTGGCGGGCACCGGCGCCGCGATCGACGCGTTGGGCGGGAGCTTCACCATGCGCTACGACACCGTCGTGATCACCGCCACGCTGGCGGCGCACTAGACCCTGACGACGCGCTTCAATTCGCGTAGTGATCAATGAGTGGAGCGAGAACCGCCCGATGACCGCGGCCACGCGCAGCGAGCGCTGGCGGCCGGCCCCGTTCGGCGTGCTGGGCGACGAGCGCCTGGCGCAGCGGGCGGGCGCGGGCGACGATCGGGCTTTCGCAGTCGTCTACCAGCGCTATCACCAGATCCTCTATCGCTACTGCCGTTCAATCCTGAACAACGACGCGGATGCCCAGGACGCGCTCCAGTCGACCTTCGCGGCTGCCTTCGCCAGTTTGCGGGCCGGTCAGCGGGACGCTCCCATGCGGCCGTGGCTGTTTCGGATCGCCCACAACGAATCCATCTCGATACTGCGGCGACGGCGCCCCGCCGTGGAGCTGTCGCAAGCCCCCGAGCACGCCACGAGCTCGATCGAGGACCAGGTGGCCGAGCGCGCGGCGCTCTCGGTGCTACTGCGGGACCTTCACCAACTGACCGACCGACAGCGCTCGGCGCTCGTCCTCCGGGAGCTGAGCGGCCTGTCGCATCAGGAGATCGCGATCGCTCTCGGGACCTCGGTGGGCGCCGCCAAACAGACGATCTTCGAGGCGCGCCAGACGCTGTTCGAGTTCGCGGAGGGACGGGCCATGGCCTGCGATGAGATCCGCAGGACGATCTCCGATGCGGATGGACGCTCGCTCCGCAGCCGGCGGGTCCAGGCCCACCTGCGCGAATGCGCCGGATGCGCGGCGTTCGCCGCCGCCATCCCGGCGCGTAGGGGCGAGCTGCGCGCCCTCGCCCCGGCGCTGCCGGGAGTCGCTGGCGCGGGACTGCTGGGGCGGATTGCCGTCTCGTCCGCCGGCCGCGGTGGCGGCGCCGGGCTGGCGAGGCTGGCCGCGGGCGCCGCGGCGAAGACCGCCTCGGCGAGCACTGGGTTCGGCGCCAACGCGCTGGCCGGCGTCGCCGTCGTGGCGACTGCCACCGCGGGAGTGACGGTCGGCGTGGGCAAACTCGTGCACGAGATGCCTCACCCCGAGACGGTCCGCAGCGGCGTGTCCGCACCGGCCCGCCCGGCCCGCACCGCTCCGGAGGCGCCCGGCTCACTTCTTGGCGCGGCGGCGAGCCCGCGGGCGCGTGCTGCCGGCGTGCCAGGCGGCGCCGCGACCGGCACGCGAACGACTCGCTCCCATCGTACGGTCGTCGGTGACCGGTGGTCGGGCGGCGACACCGGGCGGGTGCGCATCGACGGATCCAACGTTGGGAAGGGATCGGTTAGCAGCGGCGCCGGTGGGCAAGCGGGTCCGGGCGCGGCATTCTCCGACGGCGCTCGACGCGGGTGGTGGGGCGGACCCCCGCGGGCCGGATCGGATCAGGCCGCCCCGCCAAGCGCCTCGGCGTCGGCGGCGGCCGGGATTGCGGGATCGACCCACGGCTCGGGAAAGAGCAATCACGGGTCGGGTAACCCCTCGTGGGCGGCACCCCGACAGTCCGGGTCCGGGACGTCCTCCTCGCACGGATCAGGCCCGTCTGCCGGGACCAGCCCCCTCGACATCGCTGTGAGCGCCCCAGTTACGGCGAGCGTGAGCGCCACGGTTGGCAGCGCGACCACGGCCGTGGGGGCTGCGAGCTCCGCGGTCGGCACCGTGACGAGCACGGTGGCCGGAGTGCTCTCAGGCAAACACCTCACCGAGCTAGCCCCTGACTTTCGGCCGCCTCGCGCGTAGTCGGTTCGAATAGGACCCGACACGGAAGGCCGGATATAACGTGACCGCGGAGACTGCTGCGGCCCTGCTCGGGACGAGTCCGACGATCCTCGCGCTATGGGAGAAGCGCTTCGGCTATCCCGTCCCGGAGCCGAACGACCACGGAGAACGGCTCTATCCCGATGAAGCGATGATCGCCCTGCGGGATGCGCTCAACTGCCAGCTGTCGATCTCGGCGGCGATCAACCATGCCCAGAGGATTCCGCGGGGATCGGGGGCCTAGGTACGCCCGCGTCCAGCCCGCCCTGATTGATCGCGAGCCCGCGGCCGATCCGGTCCAGGACATCGGACCGGTAGAACTTGCCTCATGGCCACCCTCCCGGAAACCATTGTCGAGGCCGGCGGGCGCGATCTGCGCGTGTCGAACCCGGATCGGGTGATCTTCCCCTCGACCGAACGGACGGCACCGGTCACCAAGCTCGACATCGTCAACTATTACCTGGCCGTCGATGATGGGATCATGCGCGCGCTTCGGAACCGGCCGACCACGCTGGAGCGCTGGCCGAAGGGCGTCTTTCCGGGGATAACGCTGTCGAGCCGCGATGGCCGGGTCGGCGACGCCTTCTACCAGAAGCGGATCCCCAAGGGAGCCCCCGACTACGTCGAGACCGCCCAGATCGCGTTCCCGTCCGGGCGCCGCGCCGATGAGGTGTGTCCGACCGAGGTCGCGGTCGTGGCCTGGGCGGCCCAGATGGGCACGATCACCTTCCATCCCTGGCCGGTCCGCCGTGCGGACGTCGACCACCCGGACGAGCTACGCCTCGACCTCGATCCCCAGCCCGGCACCGACTTCGAGGACGCGGCGCGGGTGGCCGCCGACGCCCGGGCTCTGCTCGGGGAGCTCGGCTACCAGGGCTTTCCTAAGACCTCGGGCGGCCGCGGCATCCACATCTACATCCGGATCGAACCGCGCTGGACCTTCAGCGACGTGCGCCACGGGGCGATCGCATTCGGACGCGAGCTCGAGCGGCGCGTCCCGGATCAGGTCACGACCAGCTGGTGGAAGGAGGAGCGCGGCGAGCGCATCTTCATCGACTTCAACCAGAACGCGCGCGACCGCACGATCGCCTCCGCCTACAGCATCCGGGCCAAGCCGGGGGCGCCGGTTTCCGCCCCGCTCGACTGGGACGAGGTTCCCGACGTCCGACCCGAGAACTTCACGGTGGCGACGATGCCTACGCGTTTCGCCCAGCTCGGCGACCGCCACGTGGAGATCGACTCGGCGGCTTACTCCCTTCAGCCGTTGCTCGACCTGTACGAGCGGGACCTCGCCAACGGATTGGGCGACATGCCCTACCCCCCCGATTACCCGAAGATGCCGGGCGAACCGAAGCGCGTCCAGCCCTCACGCGACCGCGACCGGCCGCGGCCCGAGGCGGGTTAGGGAGTCGCCTGGGGCAGCTTCTTCGTCCCGCGCTTGGTCACGGGATTGGACGGGGGCGGAACAACGGGGCCAATGTCCCCGTCGGGCGCCCCATCGAGGTCGATCATGACCGGTGCATGGTCGCTCGGGCCGCTTCCCTTGCGGGCCTGACGATCGACCCAGGCCGCCTTGACCCGCTCGGCCACGGGCGCGCTGGCCAGCACCAGGTCGATCCGCATGCCGAGGTCCTGGTGGAACATCCCGGCGCGGTAGTCCCAGTAGGTGAACACGCGGTCGTTGGGCCACCGGTCGCGCACCACATCGTGCAGCCCGAGCGCCTCCACCTCGGCGAGCGCCGCGCGCTCGGGCTCGGTGACGTGGGTGTGGCCGACGTACGCCTCGGGATCGAACACGTCCTCGTCTGTTGGCGCGATGTTCATGTCCCCGCACACGATCTGCTCCTTCGGCCCAGCGGCGACGGCGTCGCGCAGCGAGCGCAACCAGTTCAGCTTGTACAGGTAGTGCTCGGAGCCGGGAGTGCGACCGTTCGGGACGTACACCGACGTGATCCGGATCCCGCCGCATGTCGCCGCCACCGCCCGCGCCTCGGGGTGCGGGAACCCCGGCGCGCCGTCGAGCCCGCGCACGACGTCATCGAGTCCGGCGCGCGAGAGGATCGCCACGCCGTTCCAAGCGGTCTCGCCATAGGCGGCCGCCTCGAAGCCGCGCTTTGTCAGCTCGTCGCTCAGCAATTCGTCAAACGCCTCGTCGGCGAGCTTGGTCTCTTGCAGGCAGACCACGTCGGGTTGGCGCTGATCCAGCCAGGGCAGCAATCGCGGCAGTCGCTGTTTGAGCGAGTTGACGTTCCAGGTCGCGACACGCATCCGAAGGGCTACGGTAGCGCCGCCAGCGCCCGGAACTCCGGATCGTCCCGGAGGCTCTCGAAGTCCTCGTCGTCGCGGGCCCAGCCCGCGGCCTCGGGCTTCAGTTCGAGCGCCCGGCGCAGCGCCGCCAGCGCGGCGTCGCGATTGCCTTGGACCGCTTGCAGACAGGCCACGTGGTAGTGCATCGATGCCGACTCCGGATGGGACTTCACGCCTTCGGCCAGTATCTCCAGGGCGCGCGCAGGGTCGGACCGCGTCAGCGCCGCCGCCCGAAACGTCGACTCCCACGCGGAGGGCTCGAACGTCGGCGGCCCGCCGAAACTGAGCACCGTGGTGCCCGCCTCCTCGGCCACCGCATGGCGGTGCGAGGCGGGATCGGGAACAAACACGTACGTTCCCGCCGGCGCATCGTAGGACTCACCGTCGATCGTGAACCGCGCCCGCCCCCTGGCGACGAAGTAGAGCTCCTGATGGGCGAGCTTCGGGTCCTCGATGTGCGGCTCGACCACGTCCTGACCGGCTTCGCCCGCCGTGTATGCGTTGCAGCCGAACGCCTGCACGCCGAGCGCCAGCCTGACCGGATGCCAGGTCAGCGTTCCCGGGCCAGGAATCGACTCGAGCTGGTCTAGGTGGACGACCTTCGGCGGTTCGGGCATCGAGAGCGAAGACTAATCCGCGACACGACCGATGAGTCGGAGCGCTGCGTGGCGTCTTAACCGGGGAGATCACACCAGGAGGCACGAACCATGCTGACTACGACGACATTGCCAACCCGCGAACTGGACCACCGGCACACCGACGGCGTCGACGTGCGGCTGCTGTGGAACTCGCACACCAATGAGGTCTCCGTGACGGTTGAGGACGGGCGCACGGGTGAGACGTTTGTGCTCCCCGTCGAGGGTGCCCATGCCCGCGAAGCCTTCGCCCACCCGTTCGCCTACGCGTCGCTCGGGCCCGCGATAATCGCAGCGTGACCGACGAGGACACCCCGCTCCGGGAGGAGGACGTCGATCCCGACCCGGTGCGCCAGTTCGAGCGCTGGTTCGACGAGGCCGCGCAAGCCGAGATCTCGCAGCCCGAGGCCGTGGCGCTCGCCACCGCGACGTCCGACGGCGCGCCATCGGTCCGGATGGTCCTGCTCAAGCACGCCGACCACGCCGGGTTCGTCTTCTACTCGAACTACGAGAGCCGCAAGGGCGGCGAACTGGCCGCCAACCCGCGCGCCGCGTTGCTCTTCCACTGGGAACCGCTCGGGCGCCAGGTTCGGATCGAGGGTCCCGTGGAGCGCACCACCCGCCAGGAGTCGGAGGCCTACGCGCACAGTCGCTCGCGCGGCAGCCAGCTGAGCGCACTGGCATCTCCCCAGAGCCAGCCGATTCCCAGCCGCGAGTGGCTCGAGGAGCGGGCGGGCGAGCTCGCCGAACGCTACCGCCCCGGGCAGGAGCCTCTCGGCGAGAACTGGGGCGGGTACCGATTGAAGCCTGAGCGGTTCGAGTTCTGGCAGCACCGCACGAGCCGGATGCACGACCGGCTGCGCTACACGCCCGAAGCGCACGGCGGTTGGAGGATCGAGCGGCTTGCCCCCTGAGCCTGGTGTCCCCAGGCAACGGCTAGGAGGATCGGAGCTCGAGGTCTCGCGCCTGTCCCTCGGCTCGTGGCGCACGTTCGAGCGCATTCCCCGGGAGGACGGTCTCGCAGTGATGCTCGCCGCGCGCGAGCACGGCATCAACTTCCTCGACGACGCTCGCTACAACGACGAGAGCGGCGTGGCGCCGCTCCCGACCGGCTACTCCGAGCTGCTGTTCGGCGAGCTGTTCCGGGCCGCCGGGTGGGACCGGGCGGACACGGTCGTCTCGAACAAGCTGTGGTGGGAGTTCTGGCCCGAGCAGAGCGCCGCCGCCGAGCTCGACGGTTCGCTGGCTCGGATGGGCTTCGAATACGTGGATCTGATCTACGCCAACCCGGCGCCCGAGGGCTTGACCGTGCCCGACCTCGTGGCCGCGATGGGGGAGCTGGTCCACTCGGGCAAGGCTCGGGCCTGGGGGATCGTCAACTGGCAGGCCGAACCGTTCGCGGAGGCGCTGCGCGCCGCGGATGCGCAGGGCGTCCCGATGCCGTGCGCCGCCCAGCTCCCGTACAGCCTCGTGCAGCGCGACTGGGTCGAGAGCCCCGAGATGACCGCCGCGCTCGAGGCTTCCAGCGCCGGGGTGGTCGCCTCGTTCGTGCTCGCCGGCGGGGTGCTCACCGGCAAGTACGACGCCTGTGGGACGGGCCGCGCCAGCGCTGAGGTCGAGGTTCCTCGATTCGCCGCCGCGCGTGAGCGCGGACGCGGGCTGCGCGCGCTCGCGAACGAGCTCGGCCTCAGCCCGGCGACGCTGGCGATCGCGTTCGCGCTGGCCAACCCCGCGGTCGCGACCGTGCTGTTCGGTGCCACCACGCCGGAACAGATCGCCGAGAACGTGACCGCGCCCGCGGTCGATCCGGTCATCGTGCAGCGGATCTCCGGGCTCTAGACGCGCGGTGCGGGTCGACCTCGTCGAGGGTCCAGCCGGCGGCGATCCCGTCCTGGACGTGGCGATGGCGCACGCGCTGCTGGAACTCGTCGCCTCGGGTCAGCGCCCGCCCGTGGTTCGGTGCTACCGCCCGCACCCGACCGTCGCGTTTGGTCGCCGCGATCGTTTCCTGGAGGGCTTCCCGGATGCCGCCGCCGAAGCGCGGCGGCACGGGTTCACGCCCGTGATCCGCGGCGCCGGTGGCCGCGCCGCCGCCTATCACCAGGACTGCCTGATCTTCGACGAGGTCATGCCGGCTGGCGCGTCGACCGCCGGGATCCGCGAGAGGTTTGCCGACGATGCCAGCCGGCAGGCGGAGGCGCTGCGTGGCCTGGCCGTCGACGCCCGCGTCGGCGAGGTGCCCGGCGAATACTGCCCGGGCCAGTTCAGCGTCAACGCGCGCGGGCGGGTCAAGCTGATCGGCGCTGCGGAGCGGATCGTGCGCGGGTCGTGGCTGCACTCGAGCGTGGTTGTGGTCGAGTCCGCCGGCCCAATCCGGCTCGTGCTCACCGACGTCTACGCCGCACTCGGATTGGACTGGGAGCCGGAGACGACGGGCGCGGTGGAGGACGAGGCGCCGGGTGTTGGCCTGGATGATGTGCGGCGCGCGCTCCTCGACGCGTACGCGGTGCGCTACGAGCTGGTACCCGCGTCCCTCGGCGAGCTCGAGCGTGCCCGGGCCCGAGAGCTACTCGATCGCCACCGCGTTGACACCTGAATCGCCACGACGAGGGCGAAAAACTCCTCACTCGCCGCCCCCGACGGCCGCGAGGGCGACGATAGTCGCGCTATGACCGAGTGAATCCGAATTCACCACCGCGGGCGGGCGCGAGGGCGGAGAAAGTCGGGCTCGCGAAGGGCGGTCAGAACGCGGACGAAAAGAAACCCGCCGGATTTGTCGCCATCGCCCAGGTTCTCTACTCTTGGACGTATACATCCACCCCGCCCTCGTGGCATGGATCGATGAGAGGAGGTGATCGGATTGCCAAAGCAACGCGGCCGGCTGACAGAGCCGATGGTGCGCGAGAACGGGACGCTTCGTCCGGCTAGCTGGGATGAGGCGCTCGACGTGGCAGCGGCCGGGCTCGCACGAGCCAAGGACACAGACACGACGCGCTCGTTCGGCATGTTCAGCTGCTCGAAGGCCTCGAACGAGGTCAATTTCCTGGCGCAGAAGTTCGTGCGTTCCGTGATGGGGTCGAACAACATCGACTCGTGCAACCGCACCTGACACGCTCCCAGCGTCGTCGGTCTGGCGACTGCGTTCGGTGCGGGCGGCGGAACGTCGTCCTATAGAGAGGTCGAGGAAACGGATCTGCTGATCCTGTGGGGATCAAACGCGCGCGAAACGCATCCGATCTTCTTCCATCACGTCCTCAAGGCAGTCCACCGCGGAGCGAAGCTCTACGGCGTCGACCCGCGCCGCTCGAGCAGCGCTCAGTGGGCCGACACCTGGCTCGGGCTCGACGTCGGTACCGACATCGCCCTCGCCAACACGGTCGCCCGCGAGATCATCCACGCCGGCCTGACCAACGACGTGTTCATCGAGCACGCGACGACTGGCTTCGAGGAGTTCAAGGCATCGGTCGAGCCGTGGACGCTTGAAGAGGGCGAGCGGGTGACCGGCGTGCCAGCCGAGACGATCCGCGAGCTGGCCCACGCGTACGCGTGTGCCGACCGGGCAATTCTGTGCTGGACGCTCGGGATCACCGAGCACGTCACCGCCGTCGACAACGTCCTCTCGCTCATCAACCTGGCCCTGCTGACCGGGCACGTCGGACGCTACGGCTCCGGCCTCAACCCGCTCCGCGGCCAGAACAACGTCCAGGGCGGCGGCGACATGGGCGCCATCCCCAACAAGCTCCCCGGCTTCCAGGACATCGAGAAGAACGAGGAAGCGCGGGCGAAGTTCGAGGCCGCCTGGGGCACCCCGATCGTCCCAAAGTACGGCTGGCACCTGACCCAGATGTTCGAGGGTATGGAGCGCGGCGAGCTGAAGACGCTGTACGTGTTCGGCGAGAACCCGGCCCAGTCGGAGGCGGACTCCAAGAAGACGCAGGAGCTGCTCGAAGGGCTCGACTTCCTCATCGTCCAGGACATCCTGATGACCAAGACCGCCGAGATGGCCGATGTAGTGCTGCCGGCCACCGCCTCGTGGTGCGAGGTCGACGGCGGCACCGTGACCAACAGCGAGCGACGCGTACAGCTGATGCGTAAGGCGCTCGATCCGCCCGGCCAGGCTCGCGACGATCATTGGATCATCGGCGAGCTGGCCCGACGGCTCGGGCACGACTGGGGCCACCCCACGCTCGAGGACGCTTGGAACGAGCTCCGCACGCTCAGCCCGATGCACGCGGGCATGAGCTACCAGCGCCTCGAGGATCTGAACGGGATCCAGTGGCCCTGCCTGCACGAGGACCATCCCGGATCGCTTTTCCTCCACGACCGGCTCTGGGAGGAGCCCGTCCGCGGACCCAGGGCGCCGTTCTCCATAACGACGTGGGTGGCGCCGATCGACGAGCTGACCGACGAGTTCCCGATCCGGCTGACCACGGGCCGGCGCCTGGACTCCTACAACACGGGAGTTCAGTCCAATCTCTACAGCTCACCGCTGCGCCGGGGCGAAACGCTTGACCTTCACCCTGAGGATGCGAACAAGCTGGACGTCGAGCCCGGTGAGGTGGTGAAGATCAGCTCGCGGCGCGGCTCGGTCGACGCGCCCGTACGCCTCGACACCAACCTGCGCCCGGGACTGGCTTTCATGACCTTCCACTTCCCGGACCAGGTCGACGTCAACTTGCTCACGATCGACGCCACCGATCCAAGGTCGGGGACCGCGGAGTTCAAGGCTACGGCCATCCGCGTAGAGAAGCTGAACGGCGGCGCCAAAGAGGCAGCCGGGGTCGCCAGTCGCGAGGCCGGCGAGTAAGTTTCTGAAATAGCGTGGATCTCCGCCTCCTCGACGCCGAACCAACCACCGACGAGCGCGCCGCGATCGACGCGTTCCTCGGTCCCCCGGTCTCGGCCTGGGCCGGTGCGGATCGGGTCGAGAACGGCCACTCCGCCCACGGCGGCCACGCCGCCCGCGCCCAGCGCCACCAGCTCCTCCCCACCCTGCACGCGCTGCACCAGCAGGCCGGTTGGGTCAGTCCGGGCGCGCTCAACTACATCGCGCAGCGGCTGACCATTCCCCCCGCCGACGTCTACGGCGTCGCGACCTTCTACGCCCTGTTCTCGGTGCAGGAGCGCCCGCCTCGGGTACTCCACGTGTGCAACGACCTGGCCTGCCGGTGCGCCGGCTCCCAGCAGCTGATCGACACCCTGACCGAGCAGATCGGCCCCCAGGGAACCGATCATGAGGGCACGACCTGGCTGCCCAGCCCGTGCCTGGGTCAGTGCGACCGAGCGCCGGCGGCGTTTCTAGTTGAGTCCGGCCAGGACCCGACCGAGCGCGAGCTCACCGGCGTCGACGCTGGGGGTCTGCTCGAGATCGTGAACGGGGCGACGCCCGTGCCGCCACGATCGGTGGTGCCTCCGCAGTCGGGGCAGTCCGGCCTTCGCCTGCTCAAACGAGTTGGGGTCGTCGACCCCCGCAGCCTCGATGACTACCGCGCCCACGGCGGCTATGACGCGCTCCGCCGCGCGTTCGAGATCGGTCCTGAGGGCGTCATCCGCGAGGTGCTTGATTCCAAGTTGATGGGACGCGGCGGCGCCGCGTTCCCGACCGGGCGCAAGTGGGACGCGGTGGCCCGTCAGCCGCGCCGCCCCCACTACCTGATCTGCAACGCCGACGAGTCCGAGCCGGGGACGTTCAAGGATCGCGTGATCATGGAGGGCGATCCGTTCTCGCTGCTCGAGGCGATGACGATCGCCGCCTACGCCGCCGGCTGCGAGCACGGCTACATTTACCTGCGCGGCGAGTACCCACTCGCTCAGCACCGCCTGGAGAGCGCCCTCGATCAGGCCCGCGAGAAGTCGCTGCTCGGCGATGACATCCTCGGACGGGGCCAGCTGCGGTTCGATATCGCGCTGCGCAAGGGGGCCGGCGCCTACATCTGCGGCGAGGAGACCGCGATTTTCGGCTCGATCGAGGGCTACCGCGGCGAACCGCGCAACAAGCCGCCGTTCCCGGTCGAGCGCGGGCTGTTCGGCCAGCCCACGGTCGTCAACAACGTCGAGACGCTGGTGAACGTGCTGCCGATCGTGCTCGAGGGCGGTCCCGCGTTCGCCGCGATCGGCACCGAGCGCTCCACCGGGCCCAAGTTGTTCTCGGTCTCCGGCGCCGTGGTCGAGCCCGGCACCTATGAGGTGCCCTTCGGCATCACTCTGCGCGAGCTGCTCGAGCTTGCCGGCGGCCTGACTCCGGGCGCCACCCTGCGCGCTGTCCTGCTCGGCGGCGCGGCCGGCAGCTTTGTCACGGCCGACTACCTCGACCTGAAGCTCACCTTCGAGGCCGCGCGCGAGGTCCACACGACGCTGGGATCCGGCGTCGTCCTGGTGCTCGACGACAAAGCCAACCTTCCCGAGCTACTGATGACGATTGCCGGCTTCATGCGCGACGAGAGCTGCGGGCAGTGCGTGCCCTGCCGGGTTGGCACGGTCCGCCAAGAGGAGGCGCTGGCCCGTCTCATGTCCGGACAGACGCGGGGGACCGTGCAGGACGAACTGAAGCTCATTGCCGAGATCGGCGAAGCGATGCGCGACGCTTCGATCTGCGGGCTCGGGCAAACCGCGTCCTCGGCCGTCGAGTCGGCCATCGCCCGGCTCGGAGTGTTTTCGACCAACGGAGGATCCGCGTGAACCCGATCGAGCTGACCATGGCGCCGCCGCAGCCGGCGGCACGACACATCACGGTCACGATCGATGACCAGCCGGTCGAGGTGCCGGAGGGTTCCACGATCCTCGACGCCTGCCGCAAGATCGGGATCGACACGCCCACGCTCTGCTACGGCGAGACGCTGATGCCCGCCAACGCGTGCCGGATCTGCGTCGTCGAGCTGGAGGGCGCTCGCACCCTCGTGCCCGCCTGCTCGCGCAAGGTCGAGCCCGACATGGTCATTCGCACCAACTCCGACCGCGTGCGCCACAGCCGCAAGATGGTGATCGAGTTCCTGGCCTCCTCGGTCGATCTGTCGATCACCCCGGCAGCCCAGGACTACCTCGAGCGCTACCACGGCAGGCCCGAACGCTATGGGCCGCCGGCACCGCCCGACCCGCACCGTGACCACAAGCACACCGGCCACCACGAGCGGCCGGACGGCCAGACGGCGGCGACCGTGCACGCCCCGACCAAGGTCGACAACGACCTGTACGTGCGCGATTACTCCAAGTGCATCCTCTGTTACAAGTGCGTCGACGCCTGCGGCGATCAGTACCAGAACACGTTCGCGATCACGGTCGCCGGGCGCGGCTTCGACGCCCGCATCTCCACCGAGTACGCCAACCCATTACCGGAATCAGCCTGCGTGTACTGCGGCAACTGCATCGCGGTGTGCCCGACCGGCGCGCTGATGTTCAAGTCCGAGCACGACCTGCGCGACGCCGCGGCGTGGGACGAGTCACACCAGACGAAGACCGACACGATCTGTCCTTACTGCGGCGTGGGTTGCAACCTGACCCTGCACGTGCAGGACAACCAGATCGTCAAGGTGACCTCGCCGGCGGATCACGACATCACGCGCGGCAACCTGTGCATCAAGGGCCGCTTCGGGTTCCAGCACGTGAACCCGAAGCCGTGAGCCAACGGCTCAGACGCTCCGCTTCGCGGTCACCTCGATCTCGATCTTCATCCGCGGGTCAGCCAGTCCGGCGACCAGCATCGTGCTGGCCGGCCTGCTCTCACCGAAGTACTCGCGTAGAACCGGCCAGCAGGCGGGAAAGTCCTCGGCGTTCGGGAGGATGTAGTTCGCCCGGACGACATCCGCCAGCGAGAAGTCGGCCTCGGCCAGCGCGGAGCTGATGTTCTGTAGCGACTGACGGGCCTGCTCGGCGACGTCGTCGGAGATCGTCATCGCGGAGTAGTCAAATCCGGTCGTGCCCGACACGAACGCCCACTCGCCATCGACGACGGCCCGCGAATACCCGACGTCCCGCTCGAACTGTGAACCGCTGGAGATCAGACGACGAGCCATGTGAGCATGGTGCGAGGCCGGCTCACCCGAGCGTGGCCAGTCGCTGCGCCGCCTCGGCGATGACCTCGCGCCGCTTGCAGAACGCAAAGCGGACCAGCGTCGCGGCCGCGTCCTTGTCGTCGTAGAAGACGCCGGTCGGAATCGCCACCACCCCGCAGCGCGCGGGCAGCTCCCGGCAGAACTCGGCGGCGTCGCCGCCTACGTCGGCGTTGACGAAGTAAGTGCCGGCCGGTACGTGTGGACGCAGACCCGCCGCCTCGAGCCCCGCGCACAGCTGGTCGCGCTTGACCCGGAGATCATCCGCCGGCGCGGTGATCTGGTCGGCGGGTAGGCGGAGTGCCGCCGCGGCCGCATGCTGCAGGGGCGTCCCCCCGGCGAAGCTCAGGTACTGCTTGACCATCCGGGTGGCGGCGACCAGCGCAGCCGGCCCTGAGCACCAGCCGATCTTCCAACCGGTGACCGAGAACGACTTGCCGACGCTCGAGATCGTCAGCGTCCGCTCGCTCATCCCCGGGAACGTGGCCATCGGGATGTGCTCGCCGTCGTAGACCAGGTGCTCGTACACCTCGTCGGTGACGCAGATCAAATCGTGCTCGAGGCAAGCCGCCGCGATCAGCTCGAGCTCGCCGCGCGTGAGCACGCGCCCGGTCGGGTTGTGCGGCGAGTTCAGCAGGAGCACCCGGGCGCGCGGTCCGACCGCATCGTGCAAAGCCTCGGCGCTGACCTCAAAGTCCGGGGGTCGGAGCGTCACCGGCCGCCGCGTGGCGCCGGCAAACGAGATGCAGGCCGCGTAGGAGTCGTAGTAGGGCTCGAGCACCACCACCTCGTCGCCCGGATCGCACAGTCCGAGCAGTGCGGACGCGATCGCCTCGGTGGCGCCGAAGGTAACCAGCACGTCCTCGGGCTCGAGGCCGTACCAGTCGCGCTGGTGTTCGAGCACCGCCTCGCGCAGCGCGGGCACTCCGGGGAGCGGCGCGTACTGGTTCTCACCCGCGCGCAGCGCGCTGACCGCCGCCTCGATCACCGCCGAGGGCCCGCTGGTGTCCGGGAAGCCCTGTCCCAGGTTGATCGCCCCGGTGCGCAAGGCGAGCGCGGTCATCTCGGTGAACACGGTGGTCCCCAGCCCATCGACACGAGCCGCCGCCTTCATGCCGGATCGGCGGCGCCCCACACTCCGGGGCCCCGGCGGTGCTCGTAGATCAGCGACGTCTCGGCGTGGGCTACGGAGGGGTGCGTGGCCAGGTGGTCGACGACGAACTCGCGCAGACCCTGGGCGTCGGCGGCCGCCACCCAGACGAGGTAGTCCGTCACCCCGGTCAGGTGGAAGACCATCAGCACGCCGGGCAACGCGCGGACCGCGTTGGTGAAGTCATCGATCTGATTTCGCTCGTGCACGGTGAGGCGCACGGCAATCAGCGCCTGTAGCGGCCGGCCCAGGGCGGCCAGGTCCACCTCGGCGTGAAAGCCCCGGATCACTCCGCGCTCGCGTAGCGATCGCAGACGCGCGTTCGCTGTGGACGGCGCGATCCCGACCCGCTCGGCCAGACGCTGGTTGGTGATCCGGGCATCCTGAGCGACCAACTCGAGGATCGCGCGGTCGACCTGGTCGACGGGAGCATGTGGATGATTCGGGGCGAGGCGGGACACGGCGCGTCAAAACGAAGAATATCCAAGTAAAGGCGCCTGAGTCGCAGAACCTTCGGCTGCTTGTCAAATCGCCGCAGGATCATCAGACTGAAGGCATGTCCTCTACCGCCACGGAACCGGTCCTCAAGGACTCGATCCTCGACACGATCGGCGACACGCCCCTCGTTCGCCTCGCCCGCATCGGCGCAGGTCTGACCCCACGCCTCGCCGCCAAGCTCGAGGTGTTCAACCCTGGCGGATCGATCAAGGACCGTGTCGCGGTCGCCCTGATTGAGGCTGCCGAGCACGACGGACGGCTGCAACCGGGCGGCACGATCGTCGAGCCCACCTCGGGCAACACGGGCACCGGGCTGGCCATCGCGGCGCGGCTCAAGGGATACCGGGTCATCGCGGTCATGCCCGACAAGATGTCGCGAGAGAAGATCGATCTCCTGCGCGCCTACGGAGCGGACGTCGTGCTGGCGCCGACCGATGTCCCCCCCGAATCGCCGCAGTCGTATTACCGGGTCGCCGACCGGCTGACCGACGAGATCCCGGGCGCGTTCCAGCCGAACCAGTACTTCAACCAAGCCAACCCCCAGGCCCACTACGAGTCGACCGGCCCCGAGATCTGGGAGCAGACCGCGGGCCAGATCACCCACCTGGTCGCCGGGGTCGGAACCGGAGGCACGGTGACCGGCACGGCCCGCTACCTGCGCGAGCGCAATCCCGACCTGGTTGTGATCGGCGCCGACCCCGAGGGCTCGATCTATTCGGGCGGCCCCGAGAGCGTCCGCCCGTACTTGGTCGAAGGCGTCGGCGAAGACTTCTGGCCAGAGACCTTCGATCGTTCCGTCATTGACCGGTGGATAACCGTCTCGGACAAGGACGCGTTCCTCACCACACGGCGGCTGGCTCACCTCGAGGGCATCCTCGCCGGCGGCTCGGGCGGCCTGGCGCTCCACGCGGCGTTGCAGGCCGCAGTCGGGATCGAGAACCCTGAGGCGCTGATGGTCGTGATCCTCCCCGACGGCGGTCGCTCCTACCTGTCGAAGATCTACTCCGACGCCTGGATGCGGCAGTACGGCTTCCTCGACCGCGACACCAATCTGGTGGTCGGCGATGTGCTGGCGCGCAAGCGCGAGGTGGGCGAGATCCCGCCCCTGGTCACCGTGCAGACGCACCGCCGCGTGCGCGACGCGGTGGCCCTACTGCACGAGCACCGCGTGTCGCAGCTCCCGGTGGTCAGTGCCCACGATCCGGCCACGGTGGTCGGTGCGATCGGCGAGCGCGGCCTGCTCAAGCGAGCCGCCGACGACCCCAGGGTGCTCGACGCCGAGATCGTCGAGGTGATGGAGCCGCCGTTCCCCGCGGTGTCGATCGACGATCCCGTGCGTGAGGCGGTCGAGCTGCTGGTCGGCGATCAGCAGGCGCTGCTCGTCACGCGCGACGGCCGGGCCGAGGGGCTCGTCACGCGGACGGACTTGCTGGAAGCATTGGCCACGTGACGAACAACCCAGAGGGCGGCACGCGCGACGACGCGTTTGCCACTCGCGTGGTGCACGCCGGGCTGACGCCAGATCCGTCGTTCCGGTCGGTCATCCCCGCGATCCACCAGACCTCAACCTACGCCCAGCCCCGACCCGGCGAGTTCGTCGGCGACTACGACTATGCGCGCTCGGCCAACCCCACGCGCGCCGCGCTTGAGCAGGCGCTCGGCGAGCTCGAGGGTGGCCTCGCCGTGACGTTTGCCTCGGGGCTGGCCGCCGAGCACGCGCTGATCACCGCCGCCTGTCAGGCGGGCTCCCACGTGGTACTCCCCGGCGACCTGTATGGCGGCACTTTCCGGCTGGTCGACAAGGTCATGGCCCGCTGGGGGCTCGAGTACGACCTGGTCGATCAGACCGACCTCGGCGCGCTCGAACGTGCTGTCCGCGACGACACGAGACTGATCTGGGTCGAGAGCCCGACCAATCCCAAGCTCGACGTGATCGATATCCCCGGCGTCATCGCGCAGCGGCGGGGCGCCCTCGTCGCCGTCGACAACACGTTCGCCACGCCCGCCAACCAGCGCCCGCTCGAGCTGGGGGCCGACTTCGTCGTGCACTCGACCACCAAGTACCTGGGCGGCCACTCGGACGTGGTCGGCGGGGTCGTGATCAGCCGGTCGGAAGAGTGGTATGAGCGGATCCGCTTCGTCCAGAACGCGGTCGGCGCGGTGCCCGGCCCGTTCGACTGCTTCCTCGTCCACCGGGGGCTGCGGACGCTTCACCTGCGTATGACGGCACACGCGCGGTCCGCTGCGGCGGTCGTCGAGATGCTGCGCACGACACCCGACGTGCAGGACGTGCGCTGGCCAGGCTTCAGCGGCATGGTCAGCTTCCGCCACCCCCACGCCACCGAGCTCGCGACACGAACTCGTCTGTTCACGCTGGCCGAGTCGCTCGGCGGTGTGGAGTCGCTGATCGAGGTGCCCCAGGCGATGACTCACCAGACGGTCGAGGGCTCGGCCGCGGCTGTCCCGCCCGACCTGGTCAGACTCAGCTGCGGCGTCGAGGACCCTGGCGACCTCGTCGCCGACCTTCGCCAGGCGCTCGAAGGCTCCTAGCCGGACCTGCATAAGCGCGCGAGCCGCGGGGCGAGCCGCGGGCGTGCGCGGTTCTGCATCTGTGGCGTGCACAAACGCGCATGGATCGGCCGGACCGGGCGGCACGCGCGGTTTTCCATGTCCGCGGCGCGGGCGGCCCGCCTAGACGGCCGCAGCTTCCTGCCGCCGGGGCGTCCCGGCGACCGTGCGATCGACGGCCACCCCGCGCGTGATCACGACGGCGGCGAGATCGTCGTTGCACTCGTCGGCGTCTGCCTGGATCCGGTCGACGAGCTGCTGCGCGCTCAGGCCCTGCTCGACGAGCCATTTGAGGTGGGTGCGTCCGAGCTGCTGGCCGCCCTGGCGAGCTTCGGTGAGACCGTCCGTGAACAGGCACACCCGCTCACCGGCGGCCAGGAAGCGGGAGAACTGGGGCCACGTGTCCCCCATCCCGAGGCCGAGCGGGGTCGCCGCCTCCTCGTCGCGCTCAGGCTGGCCGGAGATGATCGGCGGCTCGTGTCCGGCCTTCGCCCAGGTGAACTCCCCGGTCGCGTGCTCGTAGCGGCAGATGATCACGGTGGCATAGCCCTCGCCGAGCTCACCAGTGAGATATCGGTCGGCCCGGCAGAGCACCTCGGGCAGCGGATGCCCTTCGCCCATCAGGGTTCGCAGCGTGTAGCGGACGAGCGCCGCATGGATCAGCGATTCCCGGCCGTGTCCAGACACGTCGCCGATGATGATTCCCGTCCGTTCGGGCGACATGGTGAACACGTCGAAGAAATCACCTCCGGCCGCGAGCCCCTGAGCGGGCCGGTAGGCCACGGAGACCTCGAGCTCGCCGAGGGTTGACGGGACCGCCGGGAGGAGCGCGGCCTGAAGCACCCCGACGTCCGACAGGAGCGCGGCGCGCTGACCGGCCAGTGACTTCGCGCGACGGCGCTGCAGGTAGGCGTTTAGCGCCATCACCGCCGCGACGACGGCGAACGCGAGGAGGGCGATGAGCGCGGCGGTGGGTAGCACCTTGACCAAGCGAGCGATCGGACCGTTGGATTTGGTGGCCGGCGTCGCGCCAGTCGAGGTGCGGGGGGACGCCCCGCCCGACGCGCGACTCGGGTCCGGCGACCCACTGCTCGCCTCGGCAGTGTTCGTCCCGTCGCCCGCGGGCCGCCCGGACGCAGTCCGGTGGTCCGAGACCGTCGCTCCGCCGGCGGCCGACCCGCCTCCACGTCCTCCCGAGCCCACTCTCGCGCGGCCGGCGCGCGAGCTGGACGACGGGCCGGAGCTCGCGCCGCTCGAGGGCGACTCAGCCGTGGCCGGCGTGGCCGTGGCGGACGCCGCCGAGGCGGGAGTCGAATCGCGGCTTGGCGTCGTTCCCGCGTGCGTTGCCATCGGCAAAGTCGTCACGGGCGGTGTCGTGACCGGTGCCTTGGGAAGCGACGGCGTACTCACCGAGGGCGTCGTGACGCTCGGCGTGCTCAGCTGCGGGGTGGTCAGCGGCCCAATGGTGACTGCCGGGACGGTGGCCGACGGCACGGTAAGCGACGGAGCGGTGACCGTCGGCGCCGCGAGCGTCGGCACGGTGACCGTGGGGATCGAGACAGTCGGCACTCCGATCGAGGCTGCGCTGGCGAGCGCCGCGCCCGCGAGCAACGCCGCCGAGAGCAGCATCAGGCCACCTAAGGCACGGACCATCAGATTACGTCTGCTCACCCGCCACCCGTCGCTGCGCTGGTCAACGGTCTGCCTTCCCGCCCAACAGTGAACTAGCCAGTCTACACCCACTCAGCTCCTGGCTGGCCACGTGCCGGGTTCGCCAGCCCGCGGGGCGAGACCCAGGATAACTCGTCATCTGGCTTCTTGATAAGTAGCTTCCATGTAAGCAATGTGATACCGTTCGAAAGTACGTATCGAACCTAGGCGAGGAGGCTTCGCCGTGACGCAAGCCCGCCGGTCGCGGACGCGCATTCCCGATGGTCTGAAGCAGCTCTTCAGCGACCTCATTCGATACGAGACCGAGCTATGGAATGCGGTCGATGCGCGCCTGCGAGCCGAGCACGACCTCCCGCTGCACCGCTTCGAGCCGATGCAGATCATCGCCCGGACCCGCGACTGCCGGGTCTACGACATCGCCGATGCGTTGTCGCTCACGACCGGCGGAGTGAGCAAGCTTGTCGACTGGATCGAGTCCGCGGGCTACGTCAAGCGGCGCCCGAACCCCGAGGACCGGCGCTCTTCGATCATCGAACTCACGCCGGCGGGCCGAAAGGCCCTGGCCCGGGCGACCGCGACGTTCGAGGGGGAGCTGGAGCTGCGCGTCGGTGCCGGCCTGTCCGATCGAGCGCTCAAGCAATTCACCGCGACCTTGAACGCGTTGCGTACCGTGAATGCCGGGGCCGACGCCGCGCGCGCGGCGTGACCCCGCTCCGTGTCGCGGATTCAGGCGGCTCAGTCCGCTGCGGCGGGCTGCGGCTCGATCACGTCCAGAGCGAGGTGCGGAACGTGGTGATGGTGGTGCTGGGTGGACACGGCCTGAACGCCGCGCTCCCGGCGGGAAACGTAGGCGACAAGCGCGACGAAGATTACGAGCGCGATCGCGCTGACCGTTCCGTCGCCCATGTTCAGGCCGCCGGCCACCGGCTTGCTGAACCCGTCGGCGAACGAGGCGCCGAGCGGCCGGGTGACGATGTAGGCGAACCAGAAGGCGAGGATCGGGTTCATGAGGCCGCGCGACCAAGCGATCGCGGGGATCGAGATGATTGCTCCGAAGAGCACCACCGACGGCCACAAGCCGAGGTTGAGCTGGTACGCGGTCAGGTCGCCGGCGGCGGTGCCGAGGGCGAACGTGCCGAGCACGGCGGCCCAGTAGAAATACTCGCGACGGCGGGTGTCGATGCTGTGGATCGACAGGGTGCCCTCGGTGCGATACCAGAGGATGAAAATCGCGGCCACGATGATGGCGAAGGCCGGAGTGGTCACGCTATAACCGAGTCCGGTCCCGTCGTGGATGGCGTCGGCGGCCATCGTCCCGAACACGGCGACCATCATCACCGCGAACCAGTAGTAGGGAGCCCGGTACCGCGGCTGGCGCAGCTGAAGCCACAGGGCGAGAACCAGGCCGAAGAATCCCACCACACCCGCCAGCGGGACGCTCTTCTGACCCAGGAAGTCGGACATCGCCTCGCCCATCCCGGTGGTCAGTAGCTTCAGCACCCAGAAGATCAACGTGATCTCGGGCACCTTGACGAGGACCGGCTGCAAGCGCGCACGGCGCAACGGAGTGTGTGTTGGGGCTTCGCTCATGAGTTCCTGGGAGTTGGCGTGTACGCCGGCCACCGTCCGTCGACGCGTGGAACGCGGCCGGCCTATCTGACTCCCGCAAACAAACGGTGCGCCCCGCCCCAACTGTCTGCGCCCAGGGTGAGATCTGTTAAGCATCACATGAGATCTCTCTAACGAAGGGCCGCGAGGCGCGAAGGATCCGCCCGACGAAGCCGGCCGGTGCGAGCCGCCGGCGGGTCCTGGCGCGTCAGGCGAACGCGCCAATCCCCGTGATGTCCCGGCCAACGATCAGGGACTGCATCGTCTCGGTTCCCTCGTAGGTGTGGATCGCCTCGATGTCGGTCATGTGGCGGATCACGTGGTTGTCGAGCAGGATCCCGTTGCCGCCCAGCATGTCGCGCGCCTCGGCGCAGACTGCTCGCGCCTTGCGCGTGTTGTTCAGCTTGGCGAGCCCCGCGATCGTGTCGCTCAGCTGCCCCCGCTCGGCCAGGCGCCCGATCTGGAGGCAGTAGAGCTGCATCGCGGTGACCTCGGCCAGCATGTTCACGAGCCGTTGCTGGATGATCTGGAAGCTCGCCAGCGGCCGTCCGAACTGTTCGCGGCGCTTGGCGTAGGCGAGCGCGGTGTCGTAGGCCGCCACGGCGTGCCCGAGTGCGGCCCAGGCACACGTGCTCCGCGTTCCGGCCAGCACCCGAGCGGTGTCCTTGAAGCTGCTAGCGCCAGGAAGGCGGTTCTCAGCCGGCACGAACACGTCTTCTAACGCGATTTGCGCCTGCCAGATCGCCCGCAGCGATCCCTTCCCAGCGATCACCTCCGCGTCGTAGCCGGGCGCGCCCTTCTCGACCAGGAACCCGTTGACCCGGCCATCCTCGTTGCGCGCCCAGACGACCACGACGTCGGCCAAGCTGCCGTTCCCGATCCAGCGCTTGGCGCCGCTCAGGCGGTAACCGCCATCGACTGCGCGCGCACTGGTGCTCAGCGACACCGAGTCCGAGCCGTGATCGGGTTCAGTCAGGGCGAACGCCCCGAGCTGCTCCAGACGGGCCATCCCTGGAAGCCAGCGCTGCTTCTGCTCCTCGGAGCCGAGCATGGCGATCGACTGCATCGCCAGCCCGGCCTGCACGCCCAGAAAGGTGCCGAGGCTGCCGTCGCCTCGGTTCAGCTCCATGTGCACCAGCCCCGACGCGAGCGGATCAAGGCCGGGGCAGCCGTAGCCATGGATGTCCTCGCCGACGATGCCCAGCTCGCCGAGGCGCTTGATGAGCGGCCACGGCATCTCGGCCCGCTCCCAGTAGCCACCGATCACCGGCAGCACCTCGTCGTCGACGAACACGCGCACGCGGCGCAAGACGTCGAGCTGGGCCTCGGTCAGCTGCTCGCGCACCAAGAAATAGTCGGTGGCCAGTGCATGGCCGAGGTCTTCGAACAGATCAGGGACGGTCAGCATCGGGTCCTCCACTCGATAGCTCTGGTTCCGCGAGCGCGTTCGCGATCGCCCGGTAGGTCTTGCGGTTGAAGATCAGACCGACGTGACTCCCGGTCACCTCAACGTTCTCGGCGTACGGGACGAGTGCCGCCTGCCAGCGGACGACGCCGTCGCCCTTCGAGTAGATACTGGTCAGGCGAACTCGATCGGTGGGAAAGGCGCCGTCGAAGTCGCGAGCGAACGCGCAGTCGCAGCCCTCGGTGAGGCAGCGGGGCGACCGCGCCCGGCCGCTGTGGAGCGTCACCTGCCGTGCCGCGCCTATGGCGCCCTGGGTCGCGTAGCTGGTCGCCAGCATCCGGCGCAGGCCCGCGCCGGCCGAGATCGCATGCGAGACGAGCTCCGGGTGGCGGTGGCCGAGCGCCCGGGCATAGTGGCCGCCGCGACTGTGGCCAATCAGCGCCACTCGCCGCCCGTGCCGCTCGTAGAGCCGCTTGACACGACGCTCGACGCGGTCGAGCGCCCGGTCTGAGCAACCGGTGTTGGCCACGAAGCCGCAGGTATACGGGCGGTATCCGATCCGCGCCAACCACGTCGCGAGGACGATCAGGGTCTGGTCGCCTCCGCCGAAGCCGGGCAACAGAACAACCGCCCGCCCGTCGCCGCGCGGAACTCCGCCGCCGCGGAGCACCGGGTCGACGAGCAGCCGGCACAGCTCGAGCTGCCAGCGCGTCTCCCGCAGGTGGTCGCCGCCCCAGCGCTCCTCGGGAATCGCCGGGAGCCCGTCAGTTGGCGAGTACATAGCTCCCCGGCGCCTTTCCGTGGGCTTCGTACGTCGCGTCGCCGAGCTTCTTCGGCGCGGACTTCAGCTCACCGGAACGCTCGGCCAGCCAGGTGTCCCAGTCGCTCCACCAGCTGCCCAGTACCTGCCTGGCGCTGGCTAGGAACTCGTCTGCGCTGCAGGGAAGCTCATCGGTGACGCGGAAGCTCGAGCGGCTGCTATCTGGGATGGGCGGATTGACGAGCGCCTGAATGTGACCGCTCCGGGAGAGGACGAACCGTCGCTCGCCTCCGAACAGCTGCGCGCCGTTGTACGCGCTCTCCCACGGGACGATGTGGTCACTCGCGCCGGCAACGAAGTACGTGTCCAGGTCAACCGTTCCCAGGTCCACCGGCGAGCCGAGGACATCGAGCGTGCCCGGGTGGACGAACGAATTGTCCAGCGCGATGTGGATGAAGTCACGGTGAAGACCGGCCGCGAGCCGGACGGTGTCCTGGTTCCAGTACAGGACGTCGAAGGCGGGGGGCGCCTTGCCTAGTAGGTAGTTGTTGACGACGTAGTTCCAGACCAGGTCGTTGGGGCGAAGCCAGGTGAACACGCCGGCGAGTGCCTGCCCGTCGACGTAACCCCTGCGCGCAGACTCAGCGACTGCCGCAGCTGCGACGTCGCGGCTGGTCAGCGCCGACACCGTCCCCTCGGCGTCGTTGTCGAGCGCGCACACCATCAGCGTCAGGCTCGCCACGTCACCCAGATCACCGGTAGCCGCAAGGTGACCGAGCAGCCCGGCAGTGATGATCCCGCCCGAGCATGCCGCCGCGAGGTGGACCGGGCCACCACCCGTAATCGCCGCCACCGCGTCGCGGGCCTCGGCGACCGCGGCCGCGTACGTATCGAGGTCGAAATCACCCTGCTCCTGACCGGGGTTGCGCCACGAGATCCCGAACACCTGCTGCCCCTGAGCGACGTAGTGCTCGATCATGCTCCTCCCGGGCGACAGGTCGAACACATAGAACTTGTTGATCGTCGGCGGAATGAACAGGAGCGGCGTCTCACGCACCTCATCGGTGCTCGGCTTGTACTGGATCAGCTCGAACACCTCGGTCCGGAGCACGACCGACCCCGGGGACGCGGCGAGGTTGCCGCCGACCTCGAACCCGCTCGTATCGACCGTCGCCGGCATTCGAGACGGACCGCCCAGGTCATGGACGAGCTGCCGCGTGCCGCGCACGAGGTTGCCGCCTCCGGTGTTCACGATCTCCTTGAGCACGGTCGGGTTCGACCACGCGAAGTTGCTCGGGGCCAGCGCATCGAGCACGTTTCCAGCCGCGAGCCGCGCGCGTCGCTCGACGCGCCAGTCGACTTCGGCGTCCGTGATCAGCCCGTCGACCGTCTCGCCCACCGCTAGGTAGGCCTGGAGGACGCGGCGCAGCAGCCAGTTGCCCTCCCATGCCGGATCGGAGAAGCGCCGATCGCCCTTCGCCGGCACGCGCTCCGAGCGACCGAGCGCGGTGCGGGCGAGCTCGGCGGTGAGGCCGCCGGCACGCGCCGCCGCTCGTCCGGGATGCCGCGCCAGGCCCGCGCCGACCTTGGCACCCGCCCCCGGAGCCAGGAACCGCGGCGGGCCGCCGACCGCTGCTTCACCCAGCATCACGTCGAGCCCGGAACGAGCCGCGTGGCTCGTGCGCCGCAGACTGGATCGGTTGTTGTCGGTTGTGGCCTTCTCGCTCATCGCTTCCTCCGCTTTGTGCTTGAGGTATAAGCCTCGCGCGCCGCGAGCCCCGTGACAAGCTCCCAGCACCCGAAGATCGGAGCGTTTGATTGTGTGCTCCCTACAATGTGCCCTGAGGAGAGGCTTCGTGGCGTGAACCCGGACCAAGCGATCGTCGCGCTGCGTAAGGCGCTTGAGCAGCGGCTCGAGGACCTCGCCGACGAGGCGACGGAGAAGATCGTCACCGAGATTCCCGCCTACCGTTCGTTCGACGAGAAACTACGACGTGACGTCCGCGCACACGTCATGTCCCACTTGCGCGCGAGTCTCGAGAGCCTCGGCCGACGCCGCGAGGTCACGCGCGAGGACCTGCTGTTTGTGCGTCCGCACGCCGCCCGGCGTACCAGGCGCGTGTCGCTCAGCGACTTCGTGCACGCGTTCTACATCGGCGAACGCGTGCTCTGGGATACCGCGCTGTCCCTCGCCACCGACGAGGACTCCCAGCGCGCGGCGCTTGCCTTCGCCTCGCACCTGCCTCGCTACTTCGAGGTCGCCACCACGCACGCGGCCGAGGTGTACCTCGAGGCTCAGGAGCAGCTGGCGGCCACCGGGGAGGCCGTCCGGCGCAATCTGCTCGAGGATCTCCTCGCCGGGCGCGCCCCTGAACCGGGACCGCGTGCGGACGCCGCTCGCGCCGCGGGCCTCGAAGACGGCTCGTCGTTTGCCGTGATCTCGGCCGCCGCCGCGTCGGGTCACAAGGACGAGGAGTTGCTGCGTGGCGCGGCCGCGGCCCTCGCCCGGGCCATCGGCGGTCCGCGGCTCCCGCTCGCGGTCGTCCGTCACGACGAGATCATCGTCGTCGTCGTCGCGACCGATGGGCTCAAGGCGGCGCCGGCCCCGCGGCTGCTCGACGTCCAGCACAGGCTCGCCGACGGCGGACTGGCCCTCGCGGTGGCGATCAGCACCGCGGTCTCGAGCCTGGCCCAGATCGGCGACGCCTACCGTGAAGCGCGGACGCTGCGAATCGCTCGAGGGTCGCGACCCGGAGTTGTGGCGATGTCTGACCTGAGCGCCTTCGAGTACCTGACGCTCCGCCCGGATCCCACCGCGAGCCGTCTGATCGCGCCCGCCATCCAGGAGTTCGTGGCCCAGGACGCCGAGGAAGGCGCGCCGTTGGTCACCACCCTGCGCGAGTACATCGCGTGCGACCTCAACGCCCGGCGGGCGGCCGACAGTCTCCACATTCACGTGAACACGGCCCACTACCGCTTGGGCAGGATCGCCGAGCGGACCGGGCGCGATCTCCGCAACGTCAGCGATCTGCTCGAGATTCTGATCGCCGCCAGGCTGTCTGACGCCGAGGCCAACGGCCAGCCGGACCGCTAGCCGCCTCATTGGTTGCGGCCCACAACCGGACGCCCATCAATTCAGCAGCCGGTCCCATGTTCGCGGCGAGCTCGCTGCGGGACTCTCTACGCGTCACCCGCCGTCCAGAAAGGGACCGCCCGATGAACGAGAACCTCGCAGACAACCTGATCCGCACCACCCAGGACTACGCCACCCGGCCGGCGCTCCAGGTGGATGAGGACGTAATGACCTACGCCGACCTCGACGACGCGACCGCCCGGGTCGCCGGCTTCCTGCGTGAGCGCGGCATCGAGCCCGGTGACCGGGTGGGGATCATGCTCCCCAACGTCCCGGAGTTTGCAATTGCGTACTACGGCGTGCTGCGGGCCGGCGGCGTCGTCGTGCCGATGAACGTGCTCCTCAAGCAGCGCGAGGTCGCCTTCTATCTCGGCGATCCCGGGGCCAAGCTCGTCTTTGCCTGGCACCAGTTCGCCGATGCCGCTCAGCAGGGCGCGGCCGAGGCCGGGACCGAGTGTGTGATTGTCGAGCCGGAGGCGTTCCGCGCGCTGCTTCAGTCGGCCAAGACGGTCAGCGAGGTCGTCGAGCGGAACGCGGACGACACGGCGGTGATCCTCTACACGTCGGGGACGACCGGCAAGCCGAAGGGCGCCGAGCTCACGCATTCGAACCTCGCGATCAACGCGGACGTAATGAAGCAGGTGTTCTCGATCGGCCCAGAGGACGTCATCTTGGGCGCGCTCCCGCTGTTCCACGCGTTCGGGCAGACGTGCGCGCTCAACACCGCGATGAGCGCCGGTGCGTCTCTCGTGCTGATCCCGCGCTTCGACGCGGGACGTGCCCTCACCGCGATCGCCGCTGACCGGGTCACCGTGTTCGAGGGCGTGCCGACCATGTACTCGGCGCTCCTTCACCACCCCGATCGCGAGCAGTTCGACGTGAGCACCCTGCGGCTGTGCGTCTCGGGCGGAGCCGCCCTTCCCGTCGAGGTGCTCCGGTCATTCGAAGAGGCGTTCGGGTGCGTGATCCTCGAGGGTTACGGCCTATCTGAGACCTCGCCTGTGGCGTCCTTCAATCACCCCGGTCGCGAGCGCAAGCCTGGCTCGATCGGCACGCCGATCGAGGGCGTGCAGATGAAGCTCGTCGACCTTCACCGGCGCGGCAGCGAGCCGGGCGAACCCGGCGAGATCGCGATCCGCGGTCACAACGTCATGAAGGGCTACTGGAACCGTCCCGAGGCGACTGCGGAGGCGATCGACGCCGACGGCTGGTTCTACTCGGGTGACATCGCGCGCGTCGACGAGGACGGTTTCTTCTTCATCGTCGATCGCAAGAAGGAGCTCATCATCCGCGGCGGCTACAACGTCTACCCGCGGGAGATCGAAGAGGTCCTCTACGAGCACCCCGCGGTGCGCGAGGCAGCGGTGATCGGAATTCCCCATGCCGACCTCGGCGAGGAGGTGGGCGCGGCGGTTGCCCTCAAGTCCGGTCAGCAGGTGACCGAGGCCGAGCTGCGCGATTACGTCAAGAGCAACGTGGCCGCCTACAAGTACCCACGCCACGTCTGGTTCGTCGATGAGCTCCCGAAGGGACCCACGGGAAAGATCCTCAAGCGCGAGATCAAGCCCCCGGCCGGCGTGGTCGCCTAGCCGCGGCCTAGCCGCCCACATCTCTCGAGCGGCCGGGCAGGCCTGCCCACCCGGCCGCTCACCAAGCCTGCGGCCGTTTGCCAACGAGCCGCCCCGAGCCCACGAGGTTACTCGTGGACAGCCACCCACACCCTCAGAGGAAGGAGTAACTGTCATGCCAAGTCGACTCAAAGCAGCGGCGCCGCTCGCTCTCAGCATAGGGGCCGTCGCGTTCCTGTGGTCGGAGTTCACCCTGAACTTCAACCTGCATTGGTTCACCGTCGCCGACGGCGTGTTCGGCAAGTTCGGGCTCCCGGAGAAGTTCCAGTTCGTGCTCCCGGCGACGTTCGTCACCTGGGGTCTGTTCTACGCTCTCGGCGGAGACCGGACGGCGCTGCGAAAGACCCTGATCTCCGCCACCACCGGCTCGATCGGGGCGATCGTGATCATGACCCTCGGGCCGGCCCTGGCCGGAGTTCCGAACCTGTGGGGCATCGCGCTCGCGATCGGGATCGTGGGCGGAGGGCTCGTGATCCTGTCCACCCTGTCGACTGACGGATCGCTGGCGGCCGCGCCCGCATTCGTCTGCGCGGCATCGGTGCTGTTCTGGTGGTTCGCCACGGGCCTTGACAACTACGTTCCAGGGGCGGCCGGTCCCCACACCGTGGCCGCGCTCGGCCTGGCGCTGACGACGCATCCGCTGGCCGCCGGCACGGGCGCGCTGGGCGGCCTGTTGTCGACGCCATGGCCCTGGGTCGTGCTGAGCAGCTGGGTGTCGCTCCTATGCGGTCCTCTCCTGGGTGTCCTGTCCCGCACGCTCGCCGCAGTTCCGGGACGGATCTCCACGTCCGCAGCGGGCCAGGTGACGACCGCCTGAGCTGAGGCGCACGTGTTCCGAGGGCGCGTCGCGGCAACGGCCGCGACGCGCCGCCAGGAAGGATTTGCCCCCGGTTGGGGTCTTCACAAATAGCCCGCCACATCGGCGGGTCTCGGAAAACTTCAACCGTGGGAGCAAAATGTCCACTCTGAGAACAGCGAGGTTGCGCGCGGCGGGGATCGTCGCGATGGCAGCTTGCGCGCTGGCGCTCGCCGCGTGCGGGAGCTCCAGCAGCTCGAGCTCGACCACGAGCTCGACGGCCACGCCGGCCGCGGCCGCCACGACATCCTCGACCACCGCGACCGCCGCGGCGGGAAGCGCCGCCACGATCGGCACGGCCAAAGCACACGGTCAGACCTACCTGACGGGACAGTCGGGCCGGGCCATTTACCTGTGGGAGGCGGACAAGGGAAGCACGTCCAGTTGCTCCGCGTCCTGCGCCCAGGCATGGCCTCCTGTCACCACGACGGGCACACCGGCTGCCGGCTCAGGGGTCACCGCGTCGATGCTGGGCACGACGAAGCGCTCGGACGGAGCCGAGCAGGTGACCTACAACGGTCACCCGCTCTACTACTTCGTCGGGGACACTTCGGCCGGCAGCACCAAGGGCCAGGGCAGCGACGGGTTCGGCGCCAAGTGGTGGCTGGTGGCGCCGTCCGGTAGCGCAATCACCGCGAGCGCCGGATCCTCGAGCGGCGGGTCCTCCAGCGGCGGCTGGGGCTAGCCAACCCAGGGCCCCGGGCCCATGTCAGAGATCACGGTGGGTGCCCGCGACCGCGCGGGCACCCTCGCCTTGACGGGCGGCCGCCGCGAGCGCGCGGGCCGCGACTCCTCGCCGCCGCTCCCCGCGTGGGCGTTCACGGCGTTCGCGGTCGCGTCGTTTGGCGGCCCGCTGGCCCTGGCCGCGTCGGGCGCGCCGAGCGTGGTCGGCGACGCCGCCGGCTCGAGCGGGTTCGCGATGCTCGCGGGAGCGGTCGTGTTCCTCGTACCGCTCGCTATCTGGCTGCGCTACTCGCGCGAGGTCACCAGCTCGGGCGGTCTGTTCGCGTTCGTGGAGGAGGCGGCAGGCCGGCGCGTCGCGCTCGCCCAGGCCGCTATCTGGATCTTCAGCTACCTGCTGTACGTCGTCTACACGACGGTGCAGATCGTCTACGACCTCCTCCCGAGCGTGCTGCCGGGCGAGGGGCACTACCAGACCGTACTCGCCCTCGCTATCCCAGTCGCGCTGGTGGCGGTCATGCTCGCGGGACGAGCCGCGACGTTCCTCGTATTCGGGGTGATCGCCGCCGGACAGCTCGCGCTGGCCGGAATCCTCGACGGGGTGACGCTGGCGCACCTCTCGACGCCGCTCTCGAGCTTCGGCACGGGCGCGGGTACGCAGGCGGTCGCCAAGGCCAGCGCCCAGACGTCGCTCCTCTACGTCTGCGGCAGCCTGCCGCTGTTCCTCGGTGGTGAGCTGGCGGCGCCGGCGCAGCGCACGATCCGGCGCGGCGTGATCTTCGCGTTCGTTGCGACCGCGGTGGTGATCGTGCTCGCGGTGGCGCCGCTGGCCTCCGCGCCCGGGCTCCTCAGCACCGCGGTGCCCGGTGTGAGTGTCGCCGAGCAGTTCGCCGGCCCCGGCGTCGCGAAGGCGATCGGCATCGGTGTGGCGATGAGCACCGCGGGCGTGATCCTGTGCGAGTACGTGGCGCTGACGCGGCTCATCCACCACATCGGACGGTGGCGGATCCGACCGATCGCGGGGGCGATCGGCGTCGTGGCGCTGGTGGCGGCGCCGATCAGCCTGATCGACCCGGACGGCTTCTACAACACCCTGCTGAAGCCGTCCGAGGTCGCGCTGTGGGTCAGCCAGCTGATCGTGTTCGCGGCGTTCCCGTTGTTCGCGTTCAAGCACCGGCAGCGGATGTGGCCGGCCCTCGCGTTGGCCGTGGGCGCGAGCGCCTTCGCCGTCTACGGAATCGTGACGACGCTCCAGCAGGCTTCCAGCTGAACGGTCGTTTGGGATAAAACTGGCGCTATACGCCAGTTATCTCCCAAGTCCGGTCGAGTAGGCTGAGCGCGCTGTGAGCGAACCGAACGCGCAATGGCGCCTGGGGGCGAGGCCGGTCGGTCTACCGAAGCGGTCTGACTGGGAGTGGGTCGAGGAGCCGGCCCCCGAGCCGGCCGACGGGCAGGTCCTGATCGCGCTCGAGTACATCTCGCTCGACCCGGCCATGCGCGGCTGGATGAACGAGGCCCGCTCCTACGTCCCGCCGGTGAGTATCGGCGAGGTCATGCGAGCCGGGGGGATCGGTCGCGTCGTCGAGTCACGCAACCCCGATTTCATCGCCGGCGAGCTCGTCTCTGGCATGTTCGGGGTCCAGAGCTACGCCCTCTCCGACGGCCGGGACATCAGAACCGTCGACACGGCGCTGGCGCCGGCGCCGGTCCACCTCGGCGTGCTCGGGATGACAGGGCTGACCGCGTACTTCGGCCTGCTCGACATCGGGCGGCCCGAGCCGGGCCAGACCGTCGTCGTGTCGGGCGCGGCCGGCGCGGTGGGCAACGTCGCGGGCCAGATTGCCCGCATCAAGGGATGTCGGACCATCGGCATCGCGGGCGGCCCCGAGAAATGCGAGTGGCTGACCGAGGAGCTCGGCTTCGACGCCGCGATCGACTACAAGGTCGGCGAGATCCGGGCGGATCTGCGTCAGTACGCCCCAAAGGGCGTCGACGTCTACTTCGACAACGTCGGCGGCGAGCTCCTCGACGAGGTGCTGCGCCGCCTGGCCCGCAACGCCCGGGTGGTGATCTGCGGCGCGATCTCTCAGTACAACGCCGAGCAGCCGCCGCGCGGCCCGGCCAACTACATGCAGCTGCTGGTCCAGCGCGCGACGATGGCCGGGTTCCTCGTGTTCGACTACGCCAAGCGCTACCCCGAGGCGCTCGCCCAGCTCGCCGAGTGGCTCCAAGACGGCAAGCTGATCTCGCGGGAGGACGTGGTCCGCGCCGACCTCGAGCAGTTCCCGGAGGTGTTCCTCCGGCTCTTCCGCGGCGAGAACGTCGGCAAGCTCATCCTCGAGCTCGCCCGGCGACCGGCATGAGCTCGCCGCCGCTTCAGGGCGAGCTCCGCTTCTGGCCCGAATTCGCCGGCCTGGTCAGCGATCCTCGCTTCTGGTGGCCCAAGCGGCAGACGCGGCAGCCTGTCGTCCTGATTCCCGGCTTCCTCGCCGGCGACGCCTCGCTCACGGTAATGGCCGGTTGGCTGCGCCGGCGCGGCCACCGCGTCCGTACCAGCGGGATCCGGTTCAACATCGGCTGCGCCGGGCGCGACCTCGATCGCCTCGACGCGGTTCTCACCGCCTTCGGCGAGCCGGTCGTCCTGATCGGCCAGAGTCGCGGGGGTACGCTCGCCCGCGCCCTGGCCGCCCGCCATCCGGACGCGGTCGCGGCGCTGGTCACGCTCGGCTCCCCCGTGCTCGATCCGCTTGCTGTATCGCCGTCTGTGCTCCGGACCATCCGCTCGGTCGCGCTACTCGGCGACCTCGGCATCCCGGGTCTGTTCTCGACCGAGTGCCGTGACGGCGATTGCTGTGCGGAGTTTCGCTCGCTTCTCTCCGAGCCCCTGCCGATCGGCGCACCCGCGCTGGCGCTCTACTCGCGAAGCGACGCGGTCGTCGACTGGCGCGCCTGCCTGGACCCGCACGCCAAGTGCGTGGAGATCGAGGGCAGCCACTGCGGGATGGCAGTAAACGCGCAGGTCTACCGCGAGCTCGAACGGCTACTCGAGTGACGGCGCTCGCCTCCTCGGCGCGAGCAGACCTCGCCCAATGGGCTCGCTGGGCGATCCCGCGCTGGTCGGTCCCGGCCGCAATGCGCGCCATCCGCGCCGTGGTCGTCGTCTGCGGCCTGTTCGCGTTCGCGCACAATGTGATCGGGAATGCCCAGATCGCCACGTTCTGCGCATTCGGGGGCTTCGCGACGCTCGTGCTGGCGTCGTTCGCCGGCACCTGGCGCGACAAGCTCCTGGCTCACCTGGCGCTGGCGCTCACCGGAAGCGTGCTGCTGACGATCGCCACGATCGTCAGCTCCTCCACCGTGGTGGCCGCGATCGTCACCGTGCCCGTGACATTCACGGTGTTCTTCGCCGGCATCACCGGCCCCAACGCGGCCTCGGGCACCACCGGGGCGCTGCTCGCGTACGTCCTTCCGGCGGCATCCCCCGGCACGGTCGGCATGATCCCCGACCGCCTGCTCGGCTGGTGGATGGCGTCGGTCGCCGGTACCGCCGCCGTGCTGCTCTTCTCGCCGCGACAGGCCGGCGGCAGTCAGCTGCGCGCCGCGGCGTCGAAGCTGGCGGCGACACTCGCCGACGAGCTCGACGGGGTGCTGCGGGGCGACGCCCCCGATGACTACCTCGCCGCCGCGATGGAAGCCCAGCGCGACCTGCTGGCGAGCTTCACGGCGACCCCGTTTCGGCCGACCGGTCTGGCCGTCGCCGACCAGGCGCTCGCGAACTGCATTCAGCTGCTCGAGTGGTGCACGGAGCTGATCGCCGACGCGGTCAGCGAGCGGCACGACCTCAAACACGCGGCGAAATGCGACCTCGAGCTGATCGCAAGCTCGAGCGCGGTGTTGCGGGATACGGGGACACTGCTCGCCGGCGGCGATGCACACCCGGACGTCGATGAGCTCGAGCGGCGTCAGGAGGCGGTCGTGGCGCGACTCGTGGAAGCCGACCCCGCACCCACTCCCGGCTCGGCCGAGCCGGATCGCTTTCGCGAAGCCGCTCAGATCGCGTTCCACGCCCACGGGATCGCCGTCGCCGTTCTCGCCGCGACCTACGACACGCTGATCGCGTGCGGGCTCGCCGACCCCGAGTGGCTCGAGGAGAGGCGGCAACGCTGGTACCCCGGATCGGCCGCCGCCGCGCGGACCGTGAAGCGAGTGTCGAGCGTCGCCACCGCGGCGTACACGCACGCGAGCGTGCGATCCGTCTGGTTCGTCAACAGCATCCGCGGAGCGGTGGCGCTCGCCGTGGCGGTGACGATCGCCGATGTCACGACGGTTCAGCACGGCTTCTGGGTCGTGCTCGGCACGCTGTCGGTCCTTCGCACCAACGCCGCGGCGACCGGCGCGACCGCGCTCCGGGCACTCGCCGGCACCGCGCTCGGCTTCGTGATCGGCGGGGCGCTTGTGGTCGCGATCGGCAGCGACCAAACCGCGCTGTGGATCGCGTTCCCGATCGCGGTGTTCGTGGCCGCGTACTCGCCGGGCACCACGCCGTTCGCCGTCGGTCAGGCGGCGTTCACGGTAATGATCGCCGTCCTGTTCAACCTGATCGTCCCGGTTGGATGGAAGGTGGGCGTGGTGCGGATCGAGGACGTGGCGCTCGGCTGCGCGGTGAGCGTCGTGATCGGCACCCTGTTCTGGCCGCGCGGCGTGGCCGCGGTCGTCGGCGACGATCTCGCCGACGCGTTCCGGACCGGCGCCTCGTATCTGACCCAGGCGGTGCAGTGGGCGACCGGAGCGCGGGCCGGCGAGCCCGAGAACGCGGCCGCCGCCGGGAACGCCGGCCTCCGCCTCGACGATGCTCTGCGCGCGTTCCTCGCCGAACAAGGAACCAAGCACATGGCCAAGCAGGACTTGTGGCGCCTCATCGGCGGCTCGCTCCGGCTCCGCCTCACCGCGCATGCCGTGGCCGAGATGCCAGGGGACGCGACCGGCCGCGACGCGGCACGCGCGGTGCTCGAGCGCCGCACCGCGACACTCGCCTCGTGGTATGAGCAGCTCGCCGAGCAGGTCGGCAAGCCGAATCACCCGGCCGTACTCGACCTCGAGCCGCCGTCGCTGACCGCGGCTGGCGTCGTCGACAGCTCGATCGGTTCCTACTACGGCGTGTGGCTGTGCGAGCACCTCGATCACCTCAGCGACCATGCCGGCGAGCTCATCCAGCCGGCGGCTGAGGTCGCGAAGTTCCGCAGCCGCCCGTGGTGGCGCTAGCCGGCCCGACGGCGGAAACCTCCCGGCGTCACACCCTTACCCGCTCCCCCCGGACCGCTTGCCCGCTCCCCTCGAACCGGATTCGAGGACGGCCGCGCGATCGCTACTCGACCGAGGCGCTCCAGCGCTCCTCGATGCGCCCGTAGCGCCACACCGACAGCGCAACAGCCCAGGTCAACACGAACATGGCGACGATCACGAACCCGAGCATGTTGATGTTGATGTTCTCGAACCAGTTCCAAAACGAGCCGGACAGGTTCAGCTCGGACGCCATCAGCCCACCGAGCTCGATCGTCCCGATGACGACCGCGATCGCGACCGACAGGCCCGTGATCGTGATGTTGTAGAAGACCTTGCGTACCGGCTTTGAGAACGCCCAGCCGTAGGCGAAGTTCATAAACGATCCGTCGATCGAGTCCATCAGCGACATCCCGGCGGCGAACAGGATCGGCAGGCAAAGGATCGCGTACCACGGCAACCCCGCCCCCGCCGCGCCGCCCGCCAGCACCAGCAGTGCGACCTCGGTGGCGGTGTCGAACCCGAGGCCGAACAGCACGCCGATCGGGTACATCTGCCCCGGACTGCGGACCGTCCGCGTGAGCCGACCCAGCAGCCGATTCATCAACCCTCGCTTTTGCAGCTGCTCCTCGAGCTCCGCCTCGTTATACCGACCGGTTCGCATCTCCCGAAACACCCGCACGATCCCAACCAGGATCACCACGTTGATCGCCGCGATCACGTACAGGAACGAGCCGGACACGAGCGTGCCGACCGAGTTGGTCACCCGGTGCAGATCGGAGTGGTCGTCGCGCACCGGCCCGTCCACCGCCCTGACCCCGAACGAGATCAAGAGCGCGAGTGCGAACACGATCGTCGAGTGCCCCAACGAGAACCAGAACCCCACGCTCAACGGACGCTTGCCCTCGCTCATCAACTTCCGCGTCGTGTTATCGATCGCCGAGATGTGATCGGCATCGAACGCGTGGCGCAGTCCGAGCGTGTAGGCGGTCACCCCGATCCCGATCGAGAACGCCCCCGCCGTGCCAACCCGATAGTGCCTCGGCGCCACCAGCGCGATCAGCGTCAGGAACCCAACCACGTGCAGGCCAACCACGACCGCGATCATCATCATCAGCGTCCGCCGCTGGCCGGCGGTCAGCGAAGCCCAAAATCCGGCCAATCGGCGCCGAGACCGCGGCCGGACTCCAGCCGTCGTCGCCTCCATCGTTTCCTCCTGTGTCGATCCCCGCTCGAGAACGAGCGCTGACCGCATATACGGGGACCGGCCGGACTTGGATCAGTCGGGCCTACTCAGGCAACGTAATCGCGTCGGCCGCCTTAATGCAAGGGCCTGGTAATTACGATCACCCCTCGACCCCGCGGCGCGTGCAGTCCTCGCACACGCCGACGATCGGGAAGTGGCCGAAGCGCGCCGTGTACCCGAACTGCTCCCTGATGCGCTTGCGGACCGAATCGAGGCGCGCCGGGGGGACGCTCGTCACCTTCGCGCACCGTTCGCAGTAGAGGTATTCGACCTCTTCGTAGCCGACCCGCACGTACAGACCCGCCGAATGGCCGAGGTGAACGTGGCGGATCAGCCCCTGGTGCTCGAGCACCTCCAGGTTGCGGTAGACCGAGGACTCGTCGAGCGAGAGCTCCCGCGCGAGATCGCTCGCGGCGACCGGGCCGGCGGCCTCGAACAGCGCCTCGAGCACGAGGCGCCGCGGCGTCGAGAGTCGAAACCCAGCCTCCCGCAGCGCCTGCTCCGCTTCGCGCAGGTTGTCGACCGCGAGCGGCGGGACATTCGGCGAAAGCGTCATCCGCCGGGCGCTCCGAATGTCGAGCGCAGCGCGCGCACGAGGGCGCGCGCCCGGTCGGTCCCGCGCCGGCCCGCCCACGGGTGAGGTCCGGTCGCCCACGGATGCCACCCGAGCGTCCCGTAGTGCTCGCGCACGAGCGCCTTGAGCTCGCCGCGGTGGGCCCCGCAAGCGTACCGCTGCGGCCCGTACATGCCCCGTCCGTGCCAGGTCAGCCAGCGACCGGGCTCGGCGTCGACGTACTCGCCGTGCCGGAGGTCGAGCAGCTGTCGCTCGAGCGCCACCTGGGTCTCGGCGTCGGGACGCGCGCCGCAGATCTCGCACGTGAAGACAACCCTCACCGGCATATCGGACCCCTCACCAGCGTGGCTCGTACCCGCTGCGAAGTTCGCTGGAGCGTCCGCGCCAGGTCGGCTCGCGATCGTAGTGTCGGCTGATCGCGCTGTGGCGCAACCGCCGGAGCAGCGGGCCATAGCTGAACCGCGTCACCCGAGCACCAAGCAGGCCGAGCGGATCGGGCTCCATGAAGGGCATGAACTTGTCGGGGAAGCCGGGCATCGTGCAGGCGATGCAGATACCCCCCACGTTAGGGCAACCGCCGACACCGCCGACCCACCCGCGGATCGGCACGTTGCAGGTCGCAACCGGGCCCTCGCAGCCGAGCTTTACCAGGCACCCGCGGTGATCGGCCGGCGTGGCGGCGAACTCCCCTTGCTCGGCGAAGCCGGCGCGGCCGCAACCCTGCTGCACCGTTCGCCCAAACAGCCGCCGGGGACGGCCGTGATCGTCGAGGTCAAGCAGCGGGGCCACCCGCGCCACCCGGAGCGCGAGCGCCAGCAGGGTCTCGGTGATGTTGTCGGGCTGCACCGGGCAGCCGGGCAGGTTGACGATCGGGATGTCCAGGCGCGAACGCCAGCGCTCACCCAGATAGTCGGCCAGCCCCATCGCCCCGGTCGGGTTGCCCCGCATCGCCGGAATCCCGCCGAACGCCGCGCACGTGCCGAGGGCGAGCACCGCGGCCGCGCGCGGGGCTAACCGGTCGATCCAGGTACAGGTCGAGATAGGCTCGCCGTTCGAAGGGTCCACACCCAGCGTCGCCCAGTACCCGTCGCCGCTGATCTCCTCGTTCGGGACCGATCCCTCGAGCACGAGGATGAACGGATCCAGCTTGCCCGCAGCCGCCTCGAACCAGGCGCGCATGAACTCCTCCCCGGTCTCGTAGGCGAACACCGGGTTGTAGATGATCACCGGAGGAGCGCCCGGGAAGCAGCCGCGGATCAGGTCCTCGAAGCTCGGGTTCTGCGCCGCCGTCATCGCGATCGAATCGCCGTCGCAGCCCAGCCCAGAGGTGAGCCACAGCACGCTGACGGGGTCCCCAGCCGGCCCGCGCATCCCTACACCGTCTGTCTTCGAGAGTGCCTTGAGTGCGAGACGGCCCGCTCGCGCAGCACCGGGGCGCGCTCGGTCAGTTCCTGGAGCCCGTACTCGAGGTTCCCGTGCAGATGGAGGTCGTCCGCCGTGCCGGTCACCAGCCCCGCCTGAGCCAGCCGCTTGAGGGCGTGTGAGACCGACGGACGCTCGGCCGCCACGAGCTGGCCCAGCAGGCGATGGGTCAGCGGCAGCGACAGGCGCACCCCGCTCGGCTCAACCCGCCCCCAGCGCGTCGCCAGATGCCACAGCAGCAGCACGAGCCGCACCTCGAGCCTCGGCTGGGAGGTGATGGCCCGGAGCACATCGAGCTCGACCGGCCGCCGGCAAGCGCGCCGCAGCAGCGCGCGAGTGATCTGCGGGAACGGCCGCACCCGGTCGGCGAACTCGCCGTCGAGCAGAGCCAGGCGTGCGGGGCTCAGAACCCGCCAGCCACAGGTCCTGGCCAGCAGCTGATCGGCGGCGGGTCCGGATGGCTGGAGCAGGTCGCCAGGACCGACCAGCTCGGCCGCCGTCCGACCCCCAACCCGGGTCTCGAGCGCGAGCAGGCCTTCGAGGATGAGCAGGCCGAGCCCCTGCCCGGCGGCCTCGAACCACGGTCCTAGGTCGCACCCGCCGGCGCCCACCTGGAGCACGCGGGCGGTGGCCAGCTGGCGCGCGGCGATGCGGGCGCGGACGTCGAACTCGTCGGCAAGCTCCCCGTCGGCGTCGAGCAAGTACGTGTAGAGGACGATCGACTCCGGCCTAGCCCCCGCGAGGTCGGGGTGGCGGGGCCACCGCAAGGGTCCTGGACGGCTCACCCCTCGGTCTTCCACGGGCACTATCGCCTCTCCACGACAGACATCGAGCACCCAGTCTATTGCCCGGCCAGCCCCCAGCGCACCCGCCTTAGACCCCCGTGGTAACCCTGCTTACCCACTCTGTTCCAGGACCTTCGCGGCGCCGAGACCGAGTGGTAGAAGTGCCTGCGTGTGCCTGGCGATTCCTGGACAGGTCATTGAGATCGTCGATGACCTGAATCGGTTGGCCAAGGTCGATGTCGCGGGAGTGCGTCGCAATGTCAACATCGGCCTGCTCGACGGCGAGGACGGTGGGGTGGGCCCGGGCGACTGGGTCCTCATCCACGTGGGGTTCGCCATCTCGAAGGTCGACGAGGAGGAGGCTCGAGCCACCCGCGACCTGCTCGTCCGGATGGGGGCCGACTACGAGCAGGAGCTCGAGGAGCTGAAGGCCAGCGTGATCGAGTGAGCGCCGGCCAGCCCCAGTCCTGCGGATCCCACGGAAATCACTGCGTCACCTGCGGTGACGACGGCGTGCCGATGACCGTGGTGGCGGTCGATCTCGACCGCGGGCTGGCGCTGTGCGCCGACGAGGACGGAACTAGATCCACGGTTGAGACGGCGCTGGTGGAACCGGTCCAGCCGGGCGACGTGTTGCTGGTCCACGCTGGGACTGCGCTCGCGCGGCTGCTCTATCCGCCCGAGGTGCCGGCGGCGTGAAGTTCGTCGACGAGTTCCGGGACGCCGAGCTCGGCCGCGCGGTGGCCGGCGAGATCCTCTCTTTGGTCGAACCTGGGCGCCACTACAAGCTCATGGAGGTGTGCGGCGGCCACACCCATTCGATCTACAAGTACGGGATCGACGACCTGCTCCCGGCCAACGTCGAGCTCGTGCACGGCCCCGGCTGTCCGGTCTGTGTGATCCCGATGGGGCGGGTCGACGACGGGATCGCGGTCGCCCACCACGACGGCGTGATCTTCACCTGCTTCGGCGACATGATGCGCGTCCCCGGATCGAACGGCAGCCTGCTCGACGCCAAGGCCGCCGGCGCCGACATCCGGATGGTCTACTCGCCGCTCGACGCGCTGCGGATCGCCAAACAGAACCCCGAACGCGAGGTGGTCTTCTTCGCGATCGGCTTCGAGACGACCGCCCCCTCCACCGCCCTGACGCTCAAGCGCGCCCGGACCGAAAAGCTTCGGAACTTCAGCGTCATGTGCAGCCATGTGACGATCGTCCCGCCGGTGCGCGCGCTGCTCGAGTCGCCGGACCTGCGCCTCGACGGGTTCATCGGCCCCGGCCACGTGTCGACCGTGGTCGGCGGCCGGCCGTTCGAGTTCATCCCGGCCGACTACGGCAGGCCGGTGGTGATCGCGGGCTTCGAGCCGCTCGACATCCTCCAGGCGATCGCCATGATCCTGCGTCAGCTGGCCGAGGAGCGCTGCGAGGTCGAGAACCAGTACAAGCGCGTGGTCCCGTACGAGGGCAACCTGCGGGCGCTCGAGGTCATGGCCGAGGTGTTCGAGCTCCGCCCCCACTTCGAGTGGCGCGGCCTTGGCTTCATCTCCCACAGCGGCCTCAAGCTTTCCGACGCCTACGCCGAGCTCGATGCCGAGGTTCGCTTCAGCGTTCCGGGTGTGCGCGTTGCCGATCCCAAGGCCTGCCAGTGCGGCGAGGTTCTCAAGGGGGTCATCAAGCCGTGGGAGTGCAAGGTGTTCGGTACCGCCTGCACCCCCGAGCGACCGATCGGAACGTGCATGGTGTCCTCCGAGGGCGCCTGCGCCGCCTACTACAACTTCGGCCGCTTCGCGCGCGAGCGCCAGGTGGTCTGATGGCCGATCCGGCCGTCGTCTCCGAGCGCGAGCGGAAGATCCTGGGGATCATCGAGACGGCGCGCGGTAAGCGCCCTAAGTTCCGCGACGAGCGGATCAACATGGCCCACGGGGCCGGCGGCAAGGCCACGCAGAGCCTGGTCGAGGGACTGCTCGCGCCGGCGTTCGCGTCCGACACGCTGAACGAGCTCGCCGACGCGTCGACGATCGCGATCAATGACGTCGAACTCGCCTTCACGACAGACTCCTACGTGGTCAGACCGCTGCGCTTCCCGGGCGGCTCGATCGGGGAGCTGGCCGTCAACGGGACGGTCAACGACCTCGCGGTTTCGGGCGCTAAACCCCTCGCACTCAGCCTGTCTCTGATCCTCGAGGAGGGCCTCGGCGCCGCCGAGCTGAAAACCGAGGTCGACGCCATCGCCCGCGCCGCGCAGGCGGCCGGGGTCGAGATCGTCACCGGGGACACGAAGGTGGTCGAGCGCGGGCACGCCGACGGCATGTACGTGTGCACCGCGGGCATCGGCCTGCGCGACCCCCGTGCCCGCCTGTCGCCGAGCGGGCTGACCCCGGGCGATCGGATCCTGCTCTCTGGGAGCATCGGCGAGCACGGGACGGCGATCATGCTCGCGCGCGACGAGTTCGAGCTCGACGCCGAGATCGAGTCCGATACACGGTCGCTGTGGCCGGTGGTCGACGCGCTGCTCGACGCGGCCGGACCCGAGCTCCGCTGCCTGCGCGATGCCACCCGCGGCGGCGTGGCCTCGGTGCTCAATGAGTTGGCCCGAGCCTCGTCGGTGGCGATGATCGTGCGCGAGGGCGACGTGCCCGTGCGGCCCGAGGTGGCCGGCGCGGCCGAAATCCTCGGAATCGACCCGATGTACGTGGCCAACGAGGGCAAGCTGGTGGCGTTCGTGGCCGCCGACGCGGCCGAGCGGGCGCTGGCCGCGATGCGCGAGGTGCCGGGATGTGAGCTGGCGGCCGAGATCGGCGAGGTGCGCACCGAGCCCCCCGGGATGGTGCTGGTCGAGACGAGCTTTGGCGGCAAGCGGGTGATGGACCAGCTGGTCGGAGACCCCCTGCCGCGGATCTGTTGAAAGAGAGCGAGAGGAAACGGTATGTCGGCGTTGTCGAATGCGTATGCGAAGCAGAAGGAGACCGAGGCCGTCACCGCGCACGTGCTGTGGATGACCACGGGGCTGAGCTGCGAGGGCGATTCGGTGGCGATGACCTCGGCGACAAACCCGAGCCTCGAGGACATCATTCTCCAGGCCATCCCGGGCATGCCCAAGGTGGTGGTCCACAACCAGGTGGTCGATTACGCGGTCGGGCAGGAGTACGCCCAGGCCTGGTTCGACGCCGAGAAGGGTGAGCTCGATCCGTTCGTGCTGGTGATCGAGGGCTCGCTCGGCAACGAGGAGATCAACGGCGATGGCCACTGGACCGGGTTCGCGGTGAACCCAGAGAACGGCCAGCCCATCACGATGAACGAGTGGTTGGACCGGCTAGCGCCCAAGGCAGCGGCGGTGGTCGCGGTCGGAACCTGCGCCACGTACGGCGGCATCCCGGCGATGAAGAACAACCCGACCGGCGCGATGGGCGTGCCCGACTACCTGGGCTGGAAGTGGAAGTCGAAGGCCGGACTTCCGATCGTGTGCATCCCCGGATGCCCGGCACAGCCGGACAACATGACCGAGACGCTCCTCTATCTCGCGCTCCATCTCGCCGGCCTGGCGCCGGCCCCGGAGCTCGACGAGGCGCTCCGACCGAAGTGGCTGTTCGGTCGCACGGTCCGCGAGAGCTGCAACCGCGCCGGCTTCACCGAGCAGGGCCAGTTCGCCACCGAATACGGCTCCGACCACCGCTGCCTGGTCAAGCTCGGCTGCAAGGGCCCGGTGGTCAGGTGCAACGTTCCCGTCCGCGGCTGGGTAAACGGCATCGGCGGCTGCCCGAACGTCGGTGGGATCTGCATGGCATGCACGATGCCGGGCTTTCCCGACCAGTTCATGCCGTTCATGGACGAGGACAAGTTGGGCGCGTTCAACGCGAACGTCACCAAGTACACGTATGGCCCGATCGTGAAGTACTTCCGTCACCGAATGGCGAAGAAGCACGACGTCGAGCCCGAATGGCGCCGGCGCGGTAAGACGCTCACCACCGGCTACGTCAAACGCTGGTAACCGACCGATCACCCATGGCAATCCACTCCTGAGGAGAGAAACAGATGGCGACTGAGACGCCCGAACAGCAGAGGGTGATGGTCAAGGAGATGTCCTGGGATCCGATCACCAGGATCGTCGGCAGCCTCGGGATCCACACCGAGATCGACTTCACCAACCAGCAGGTGCTCAAGTGCTACAGCACCTCGATGATCTTCCGCGGGTTCGACATCTTCATGAAAGGGATCGACCCGCGCGACGCCCACTTCATCACGAGCCGGATCTGCGGGATCTGCGGTGACAACCACTGCACCTGTTCGTGCCTGAACCAGAACATGGCCTACGGGGTGAAGCCGCCCGCGCTCGGTGACCTAGCGTTCAACCTCGCCGAGACCGCGGACTACATCTTCGATCACGCGATCTTCAACGACTGTATGGCGAACGTCGACTTCTGCGAGCAGATGGTCAAGGAGACCAACCCGACGCTGCTCGCCAAGGCGGAGAACACGCCCGCGCCGGGGCGGGACATCCACGGCTACAAGACGATCGCCGACATCATGCGCGCGCTCAACCCGTTCACGGGCGAGTTCTACCTGGAGACGCTGCACGTGGCGCGCTACACGCGCGAGATGTACTGCCTGTTCGGCGGTCGGCACACCCACCCCTCGACGATCATGCCGGGCGGCTGCAGCGCCGACATCACCCATCAGACGTGCACCGACTACTACGTGCGACTGATGCGCTACTTCGACTACGTGAAGCGCAGCGTGCCGATGCACGACGACCTGTACGACTTCTTCCTCACGGAGCTGCCCGGGTATGACCAGGTCGGCTTCCGCGAGACCAACCTCGTCAACTGGGGCTCGTTCGACGACCCCGACTACGTCGACTACGACTACCGGAACATGACCAACTGGGGTCGCAAGAGATATATCACACCGGGCGTGGCGATCGGCGGTGAGCTGATCTCGACCGACCTCGTCGAGATCAACCTGATGATCCGGATCCTGCTCGGCAGCTCGTACTTCGACGGCTGGGAGAACGAGCCGACGTTCGTCACCCACGATCCGCTCGGCAACCCGGTGGACAAGAATCACCCGTGGAACAAGGTCACGCTGCCGCGGCCGCAGAAGCGCGACTTCACCGATAAGTACACCTGGGTGGTGTCCCCGCGGATCTACGACAAGCGGACCGACACGCATGTGTGCTGCGACACCGGCGGTGGCCCGTTCGCGCGCCAGTGGTGCACGGCCAAGGCCGGCCTCGTTGACTTCGGCTACGCCAAGGCGACGGGGCACTCGATCCAGATGGTCCTCCCCCGCTCCCCCAACATGCCCGAGATGGAGCTCGAGTGGAACGTACCGGAGAAGTCCAACGCGGTCGAGCGCGACCGTGCCCGCACCTACCACCAGGCCTACAGCGCGCTGATCGCGCTGCACTGCCTGGAGCGCGCGATGAAGGAGGTGCAGGCGGGAAGGACCAAGAGCTGGAACCGCTTCACCGTCCCCGAAAGCGCGGTCAGCTGTGGTTTCCACGAGGCGGCGCGCGGCGTGCTCTCGCATCACATGGTCATCCAGGAGGGCAAGATCGCCAACTACCAGCCGTACCCGCCGACCCCCTGGAACGCCAGCCCCCGTGACGTCTACGGGACGCCCGGTCCCTACGAGGACGCGGTCCAGAACACTCCGATCTTCGAGGAGAACGGACCGGAGAACTTCAAGGGGATCGACATCATGCGGGCAGTTCGCTCGTTCGATCCGTGCCTGCCGTGCGGCGTCCACATGTACACCGGCGGCGGCAAGGTCCGCAAGGTTATGCACACTCCGACGGCGCTGGCATAGGGCGATGGACAGCGAGCGGCTGGTCGCGCGCGTCCAGGATCTCCAGGCGCAGGTCGACTCCACCCTCGACTCGGCCACGAGGGAGCTGGCCGATGAGCTCGTGTCCGCGGTCGTGCAGATGTACGGTGCCGGCCTCGAGCGGATCATCGGATCGCTGCTGCAGGCGGGAACGGAAGGCGAGCGGCTCGCGACCGTACTGGCCGACGACCCGCTCGTTGGAACACTGCTGTTGATTCACGACCTGCACCCGGTGCCGCTCGAGCAGCGCGTGCGGAGCGCGCTCGATTCCGTGCGGCCGTACATGGAGTCGCACGGGGGCAACGTCGAGTTGCTCTCCCTGGAGAACGGCGTCGCTCGGATCCACCTCCAGGGGAGCTGCTCGGACTGCTCGGCGTCGTCGGTCACGCTCGAGCTGGCGATCAAGCAGGCGCTCGAGGAGGCGGCGCCCGACCTCGAGGGCCTCGAGGTTGAGGGGGTAGCGCCGCAAGCCCTCCCGGTTGTGATGTCGGGACCAACGTGGTTCGACCTCGAATCGGTCGCCGCGCTCACAGACGGATCTTTGACCGCGGTCAGCGTGGCGGGCTCGGACCTATTCGTGGCAAATGTCGACGGCAACCTGCTCGCCTACCAAGACCGCTGCGCGAGCTGCGGCTCGCGGTTGCACGGGGGGCTGCTCATGGCTGGTGCACTGTCCTGCCCCGAGTGCGCGCGGTCCTTCTTCCTGCCGAGCGCGGGCCGATCGATGGACGACGACCGGATGCAACTGGAGCCTGTGCCCCTGCTGCGCGAGAACGGCCACGTGAGAGTGGCGTTGACCCAATGAGCGGGTACAAGAACCCACCCACCCACCGCCGATCGACCCGCCTCGACGATGCCGTTGCGGCGCGGCGTCGGGCCGGTGTGGTTTCCGGGCTTCGCGGCCTCGCCCGCGCTCCGGCCCGGACACCGCAGCCCGACGAGGCTTGCGAGTTGTGCGGCGTCGGCATCTCCCCGGACCACCGGCATCTCCTCGCCCTGTCCGAGCGCCGGATCGTGTGCGCCTGCGAGGCGTGCTGGGCGATGCGCTCGGGAGAGGGTGACTACCGCCCAACCGGCAACCGGACGCTGTGGCTGCCCGGGCTCGATGTGCCCGACGAGTTGTGGACGAGCTTCCAGATCCCGATCGGGCTCGCCTTCTTCATGGAGTCGACGGTCACCGGCTGCGTGGTCGCGATGTACCCGAGCCCTGGCGGGGCGACCGAGTCGGAGCTGCACTTCGACTCGTGGACACGGATGCGGTCGCTCAATCCCGTGCTCGACCACCTCGAGCCCGACATCGAGGGCCTGATCGCCAACCGCCTGGCCGACCCGCCGATGTACGTGATCGCGCCGATCGATCGCTGCTACGCGCTCACCGGAACGATCAAGGCGCATTGGGAGGGGATCTCGGGCGGACCTGGGGTCGAGGTGGCGGTCGCGGAGTTCTTCGAGCGCCTGCGTGCGGAGGCTGCGGCGCGTTGAGCACCCTCGTCGATGTCGACCTCGACTTCGCGGTGCTCGGCGCTCGCCCAGTCAAGTACGCCGCCGCACCGATGCTGACGCTCGACCTGCAGATCACCGAGGCCAGCGGCCGCGAGGTGTACATGGTCGCCCTGACCATCCAGCTGATGATCGACCCGGCCCGCAGACGCTACGACGAAGCCACGCGGGAGCGGCTGGTCGAGCTATTCGGCGCGCCCGAGCGGTGGGCGGTCACGACCCGCAGTCTGGTGTGGTCAAAGCTCGACGTACTCGTGCCCGCGTTCACCGGGACGACCACGGTAACGGTCCCGATCACATGTCACTACGACCTCGAGCTCGCGGCCGCCAAATACCTGCACTCACTCCCCGACGGCGCGGCCCCGCTCGCCCTGCACTTCAACGGGATGATCTATTACCCGAGCGAGGACGGCGGCCTGCAGATGGTGCTGATCCCGTGGTCGAAGTCGATCGACTTCCGCATGCCGGTGTCGGTGTGGCAGGAGACGATCGAGCACTACTACCCGGGGACGGCATGGGTCGCGGTGCGTACAGACACGCTCGAGGCGCTCCAGCAGGAGAAGCTTGCGCGCGGCCTGGCAACCCTCGATGCGTGTGTCACCGCGCTGCTGAACCGTGACTGACCACCTGGAGGAGCTCGTCACGTCGTTGCTGTGGGAGGGCTACGCGCTGTATCCCTACACGCCGAGCGCCATCAAAAACGCCACGCCGACGCCGTTCGGGATCGTGTACCCGCCGGCCTACGCCGCTGAGTGCGCTGGCGCGTTCGACCAAGCCCGTCTGGAGTGCATCGCCGATCCGACGTCCGACGCGACATTGACCGCAACGCTTCGTTACCTCGCCCCCGATGGTGAGCGCCGCGTCGAGCTCGGGCCGACTCCGGTCGGCGAACGGGTCACCACCGAATTCGACGGTGGCCGGTTCACCCTGCGTTCCGAATCCCGCACGAACGGCGAGGCGGTCGTGCGCTGCTGCGTGCACAACGTCCGCGACGCGCCGCACGGACTGGACCGTGCCGGCGCCTTGGCCCACTCGTTCATGTCCACACAGATTCTCGTGCGCATCTCCAACGGACGCTTTCGTTCGCCGCTGGACGGCCCACCCACAAGCGTCAACACCTACCCGGTGCTGGCCACCGAGTCCGACGATGCCGTGCTGGGCACCGCGTACGTGCTCCCCGACCACCCCCAGATCGCCCCGGAAAGTCACGGCGGCCTGTTCGACTCGACCGAGATCGAGGAGGCGCTGCTGCTCCACGTGCAGGTTCTTTCAGATAACGAGCGGGCCGAGATCGAGGCCGCCGATCCGGCCGTGCGCGAGATGATCGAGCGGGCCGCGGCCGCGACCCCGGAGGACATCATCGCCCTGCATGGGCGGGTCGAGCTTCGCGATCCGGTGACCAATGAGCCCCCGAGCGAGCCGCCAAACCTGCCTGATCCCGCCGCCGGCCAGTCCGAGGCGATCGTCGACGGCATCCGCTTCGCCCGCGGCAACAAGGTGGTGATCCGCCCCGGACCCGACGCCGACTTCCACGCCCGGATGCTCGACGGTCGCACCGCGACGATCGAGCGGATCCTCACTGATTACGACGGCAAGACCCATCTCGGCGTGACCATCGATGACGACCCGGGTCAGGATCTGATGCGCGAGACCGGACGCTTTCTGTACTTCTTCGTCCCGGAGGTGGAGGTGATCGAGACATGAGCGCCGAGCAACTGCGGAGCATCCTGGTCGCCGGCGTCGGCAACGCGTGGTTGCGCGACGACGGGTTCGGCGGCGAGGTGGCCAGGCGCCTGAGTGAGCGTGAGCTGCCGCCCGGCGTCGAGGTGATGGACGCCGGCACGGGCGGGCTTGACCTGGCCTACGAGGTCATGCGCGGCTTCGACGCGCTGGTAATCCTCGACGTCTCCAAGCAGGGAGGCGAGCCGGGGACGCTGTACGTGATGGAGCCCGACGAGGATTCGGTGCCGGGCGCGATCGAAGACGGCGACGTGATCAACCCGCACGCGATGGACCCGCAGACCGTGCTGCGGTTCGTGAAGTCCGTCGGCGCCTGGCCGGGCCGGGTCGTCGTGATCGCCTGCGAGCCCGCTGATGTTGAAGAGATGGGTTGGGGTTTGTCGCAGCCGGTCCGGAACGCCATCGAGCGGGCGGTGGACTTGGTCGTCGAGACGGTCGCGGAGCTGAGCGCGGGTGCACGAGCTCTCTCTTAGCAGCGCGATCGTCAACACGGTCGAAAAGCACGCGGCCGGGCGTCGCGTCACCGTCGTCAGCCTGCGGGTCGGGGCCCTGCGGCAGGTGGTTCCCGACACGCTCGAGTTCTACTTCGAGTTCGTCGCGCGCGGATCTGTGTGCGAGGGGGCGGTGCTCGAACAGGAGCTGATTGCAGCCATGCTGCGCTGCCGCGCCTGCGAGCACGAGTGGGCGATCGAGATCCCCGCCTTCCGCTGCCCCGACTGCGGCGGAAGCGACGTCGCGTTCGCCGCCGGGAACGAGTTCGAAGTCGAGTCAATCGAGATTGAGGAGGCAGAGTGCATCGGACAAAGGTGAGGATCGTCGAGGACGCGCTCGACGCCAACAACACGATCGCGAGCGCCAACCGGGCCGACTTCGACCGCGCCGGTGTGAAGGTGGTCAACTTCATGAGCGCGCCCGGTGCCGGCAAGACGACCCTGCTCGAGCGCGTGGTCGCCGACCTTCCGGGCGTGCGTGTGGGCGTGCTGGAGGGCGACGTCGAGGGCTCGATGGACGCAGACCGCCTGGCCGGACTGCACATACCGGTCACCCAGCTCAACACCAGCGCGGGATTCGGCGGTGAGTGTCACCTCGACGCGAACATGGTCCGCTCGGCGATCCCATCACTCCCGCTCGACGAGATCGATCTGCTCCTGGTCGAGAACGTCGGCAACCTGGTGTGCCCGGCCGAATTCCGGATCGGCGAGGACTCGCGCGTGATGGTGACCGCGGTGACCGAAGGCGAAGACAAGCCGCTCAAGTACCCGTTGATGTTCAGGGCGTGCGAGTTGGTGATCGTCAACAAGATCGACCTTCTCCCCCACCTCGACTTCGACCTCGAGAAACTGCTCTACAACATCGACGCGGTTCACCCCGACGTCGAGACGATCATGCTCAGCGCGCGGACGGGTCAGGGGATCGATGCCTGGCGGGACTGGCTGCTGCGGATCCCCGCCCGTGCCCCGGAGGAGGCGATTGCTTGACGGTCGCCGCGCTGCTCTCGGAGCGGACGCAGTGCAACGCGCGGTTCTTCGAGGAGTCGGCCGACAACTTGGCACGCGTGTGTCATCTGATGGCCGAGCGGTTCGCCCGCCGGGGTCGGCTGATCGCGTTCGGGCGCTCGCCGGCCGCGCGTTCGGACGCACGGCACGTCGCCGTCGAGTTCGTGCATCCGGTGATCGTCGGCAAGCGAGCACTGCCCGCGATCGGCCTCGCCGGCGAGGGCGGCGACATTGCCGGTCAGGTCGCGTTGATCGCTGGTCCCGATGACATCGCGATGGGCTTCGGCGCGGACTGTGACGATGGGGTCGCGCTCGCGCGCGAGCGCGGCTGCCTGACGATCGCGTTCTCGCCGGGCGCGGGCGCCGAGTGGGAGTTCGACCCCCCGACCGACGACCCGTACATCCGGCAGGAGCTGGTCGAGACGCTCTACCACGTCCTGTGGGAGCTCGTCCACGTGTTCTTCGAGCATCGCGGGCTGCTCGAGGGGCGCAGCGAGCGCCGCGTCCACGACGCGGGCGCGTCGAGCTTCCTGTATCCGTTCCTCGACGAGCGGGAGAACAACCTCGACGCTGTTCTCGACGACGTGCGCCGGTCGGTGCTGATGAAGGCCCAGGAGGTCGGGGCATTGCGCGAGCAGACGCTCACCGACAACGCGAACGTGCTCGTGCACGCCGCCGACGCGCTGCGGGCGAGCTTCGCGGAGGGTGGCAAGCTGCTCGCGCTCGGCAACGGCGGATCGGCAACCGACGCGATGGACGTCGTGGCCGACCTCCGTGCCGCCGGGCGGCCCGCGATCGACCTGACCGAGGATCCCGGGATCCTGACCGCGATCGCCAACGACATCGGCGTTGAAGCGATTTTCTCGCGGCAGGTGATCGCGTACGGCGCCCCCGGGGACGTGGTGCTTGCGCTGTCGACATCGGGCAACTCGGGCAACGTGATCCACGCCCTGGCCGAAGCTCGGCGACGCGGTCTCGTGACGATCGCGCTGGTCGGCTACGACGGTGGGCGGGTCGCGAGCGAGGAGCTGGCGGACCACATCGTGGTCACCCGCTCCGAGCACATCCCGCGGATCCAGGAGGCCCAGGCGAGCGCGTACCACGCGCTCCTGGAGCTGGCGGGATGAACGCTGTCTGCCGCCGGGCGCGGGTGCGCGTGACCGGCACCGTGCAGGGCGTCGGCTTCCGCCCCTACGTCTACCGGCTGGCCGGCGAGCTATCGCTGGGCGGCTTCGTCCTCAACGACACGCACGGCGTGCTGATCGAGGTCGAGGGCAGCGCGGATGTGATCGACCGCTTCCTCGAGCGCCTCCCTTCAGAAGCGCCACCGCTCGCGGTGGTCGAGGAGATGGTGTTCGAGGACGTCTCGCCCAGCGGCGACCCTGGCTTCGCGATCCGCGAGAGCATCGGCGGCAAGGTGCCGGACGCGCCGGTCACCCCCGACAGCGCGACCTGCCCCGACTGCCTGCGCGAGCTGTTCGATCCCACCGACCGTCGCTTCCGCTACCCGTTCATCAACTGCACGAACTGCGGCCCGCGCTTCACGATCGTGCGCGGCGTCCCGTACGACCGGTCGCTGACGACGATGGCACCGTTCACGATGTGCCCGGCCTGCCGCGCCGAATACGAAGACCCGACCGACCGCCGCTTCCACGCTCAGCCCAACGCCTGCCCGGCCTGCGGGCCCTCGCTCCCCCTGCTCGACACCGCCGTGGCCGCACTTCGCGACGGCGCGATCGTGGCGGTCAAGGGAATCGGCGGTTACCACCTGGCGTGCCGTGCGGATGACGAGGGAGCGGTGTCGGCGCTGCGGTCGCGCAAGCACCGCGAGGACAAGCCGTTCGCGCTGATGGCGCCGTCCCTGGCCGTGGCCGGATCGCTAGTCGTCCTGAATGATCCGGGGCGTGAGCTGATCACCGGCCCGGCTCGCCCGATCGTGCTCGCCCTGCGCCGTCCCGGCGCGCCGGTCGCCGAGTCGGTCGCGCCGGGCGCGCCGGAGCTCGGCGTAATGCTCCCGTACTCGCCGCTTCACCACTTACTGCTCGCCGACGTCGGCGCCACGCTCGTGCTCACGAGCGGCAACGTGTCCGACGAGCCGATCGCTTACCGCGACAAGGACGCCCTCGACCGCCTGAAGGACATCGCCGATCTCTTCCTCGTCCACGACCGGCCAATCGAGACGCGAACCGACGACTCGGTCGTGCGCGCTGGTTTGTCACGCCCGATGGTGCTCCGGCGCTCGCGCGGATACGTCCCGGCGACCGTCGCCCTCCCCGGGCCGGGCGCGGCGCGTCCCATCCTTGCCTGCGGCGCCGAGCTCAAGAACACGTTCTGCCTAGTCAAGGGCACGCGGGCGTGGGTCAGCCACCACATCGGCGACCTTGAGAACTACGAGACCCTTCGCTCGTTCCAGGAGGGCATCGCCCACTTCAAGCGGCTGTTCGCGGTCGAGCCGGAACTCGTCGCCCACGACCTGCATCCCGAGTATCTCTCGACCAAGTACGCACTCGAGCTGGACGGGATCGAGCTCGTCGGCGTGCAGCACCACCACGCGCATCTGGCCGCCTGCCTGGCCGAGCACGGCGAGGACGGCCCGGCGCTCGGCGCGATCTTCGACGGCACGGGCTACGGGCTCGACGGGACCGTATGGGGCGGCGAGCTGCTGCTGGGCGACCTGCGCTCGTTCGAGCGCGTGGGGTCTCTCATGGCGGTCCCGCTGCCCGGCGGGGCGCGCGCGATCAAGCAGCCGTGGCGGATGGCGTGCGCCTGGCTGTCGGCGCTCGACGAGGGCGAGCCGCAGCTTCCGCCCTCGCTCGCCGGTTCGGTCGACCCCGACGCGTGGGCGCAGGTCCGCCGCCTCGCCGCCACCGGCACGGCCGCTCCGGCGACCACGAGCATGGGGCGCCTGTTCGACGCGGTCTCCGCGTTGGCCGGCATCCGGGCCGAGGTCAACTACGAGGGGCAGGCGGCGATCGAGCTCGAGGCGGCCTGCGACCCGAGCGAGCGCGGGTCGTATCCGATCTCACTGAGCGGCGCACCCCTGGTAATTGATCCCCGCGAGACGATCCGCGCGGTGGCCGCCGACGTTCGCGCCGGCGAGGGGCCGGGCGTGATCGCGCGTCGCTTTCACCGGGCGATCGCGTGCGCCACTGTCGAGGCCTGCGCTCGGCTCGCCGGCAGCCATGGCACCGGCCTCGTCGTCCTGTCCGGCGGGGTGTTCCAGAGCCGCCTGCTGCTCGACTCGGTCTGGACCGGGCTGACGGACGCCGGCCTGCGCGTGCTCGTGCCCGAACGGCTGCCGGTGAACGACGGCGGGATCAGCTTTGGCCAGGCGGCAGTTGCGGCGGCGACGCTGTGACCGTGGCCGGTTCCGAGGTTGAGCGCGTGCTCGGCCAGGAGGTGTTCATTCGGGGCGCGAATCGCCCGTTCGGCGATCTCACTCGCGACGACGCCGCGTCCAGAGCCGATGAGCTGCGCGCGGCGGTCGGCTGGGGTCCGACCGCGCGCGTCGCGCCGGTAGCGCAGGCCTGGCGCGAGCTCGTGATGGCCATGGACCGCACTGGCGCCACAACCGTCCGTGAGCTCGATGCCGACACGCTGCTCGCGCTCGCACCCCGGCTGTGGGTGACCCTTCCGGGCTGAGAGACGCTGAGCGGCTTAAGAAGTTCGTAAGCGAGCGGTGGCGTAGCGCCGCACACGGGCCACGACCGGCTCGCGAGCGTCGTCGCGCCGACGCGCCGGGGCGGTACTCATCGCGATCCCCGCCAGCACCGCGAGCGCGCCGATGACCTGTGCGCTGGTCGCAGCCTCGCCGAGCGCGAGCCAACCGGTCGCGGCTCCGACCACCGGCTCTAGGTTCAGGAAGGCGCCGGCCAGCTCTGCCGACACCCGTGCCTGGCCGAAAGCGAAGAGCCAGAACGGCAGCGGGGTGCCGGCCACCGCCAGCGCCACAAGCGCGATGGCCGAGGTCGGACCGGCCGGTCCGTGCGGCAGCCCTTCGGTCAGCAGCGACGCCGGCAAGGCCACGAGCGCACCACCGGCGAACTGGACGGCGGTGACCGCCGCGGCGTCGCGGCCTGCCAGCAGCCGTGGCTGGACGACGATGAACCCAGCCGACAGGACAGCGGACCCGAGGACGATCAGATCGCCATGAGTGCTGGCTCCGCCGCCGGCCGATCCCGCAACCAGCGCGATGCCCACGAGCGCAACCGCGTACCCAGCCCAGGTGAACGGGCGAGTGGCAGTCTGCCCGAGCCCGGCTCCGATCAGTGCCACCAGTACCGGAATCGCCCCGATCACGACCGCGGCGTGGCTGACGCTCGTGTGCTCGATCCCCACGTTTTGAAGCAGGATCACCGCTCCAAACCCGATCGCGCCCGAAGCGACGATGGGCCCGGTCAAGGCCTCGCCCAGGCCCCGCCGGCCGACCAGCGCCAGGATAGGCGCAGCCACGGCGAAGCGGGCCACCGTCACCCAGCCCGGGCCAAGCCACGCGAGCGCGAGCTTGGTCAGGGGCACGTTCAGCCCCCACAGGGTGGCTGCGGCGACGAGGCAGATGATCGCGGTCCGGTGCTGAGTCTTCACATCACTGAGGATCGTCAGAACCGCACGAAACTCCAACTAGATTTGACATTCGGCCTAATAGACGATGAAATATTTCGTCAAATGGCCATTTCGCTTGATTTCATTGACTTGAGTCTGCTCGAGGAGCTTCAGACCGACGCGGACCGCCCCAACGTCGAGCTGGCCCGCCTCGTCGGCCTCTCCCCCGCCGCCACCCTGCACCGGGTCCGCCGTCTCAAGGAGTCCGGCATCGTGCGCGGCGTGGTCGCCCGGCTCGACCCCACGGCCGCCGGTTTCCCGCTCCAGGTCTACGTCGCGGTGACCCTCCAGCACCACGGCGACGCCGCCCACCGGCGGTTCAGGCAGGCGCTGCATGAGATACCCGAGGTGATTACTGCCGACTGGGTCACCGGCGAGACCGACGCGATGCTGCTCATCGTCGCCCGCGAGGTCGCCCAGCTTCAGCGCGTGCTCGTGCGCCTGTCCACCCGGGGCGGCGCGGCCCGGGTGATGACGTTGCTCCGTCTGGAAGAGCTCAAGCCTCCGTCGCCCCTGCCGCTCGAGCCGCCCGACGCGCCGGCGCTACCGTAGGCCGCGTGACTTGTGCCTCGACGTTGCCCGCGTGACTGACGCGCCGCCCTGGTGGCGCAGCGCTGTCGTCTACCAGGTCTACATCCGCAGCTTCGCGGACGGCAACGGCGACGGGATCGGCGACATCGCCGGCCTCCGGGCGCGCCTGCCCTATCTCGCGCAGCTCGGGGTTGACGCGATCTGGATTAACCCGTGGTACCGCTCGCCGATGCGTGACGGCGGCTACGACGTAGCGGACCTCCGCGCCATCGATCCGAGCTTCGGCACGGTGTCCGAGGCCGAGGCCTTGATCGGCGAAGCCCATGAGTTGGGCCTACGCCTGCTGCTGGACCTCGTCCCGAACCATCTGTCCGACCAGCACGCCCGGTTCCAGGAAGCGCTCCTGGCCGGACCGGGCTCGCCGGCTCGCGACTGGTTCATCTTCCGCGACGGACGCGGCCAGGCGGGCACGGAGCCCCCGAACGACTGGCGGAGCAATTTCGGCGGCCCCGCCTGGACCCGAGTCACCGACGGCGACGGCCGTCCCGGCCAGTGGTATCTGCACCTGTTCGCACCCGAACAGCCTGACTTGGACTGGACCAATCCCGAAGTCCGTGACGAGTTCGCGGCGACCATGCGCTTCTGGTTCGAGCTGGGCGTCGACGGCTTCCGCATCGACGTCGCCCACGGCTTGGCCAAGGCCGAGGGCCTGCCCGACCTGGGCGCGATCGAGTGGCCGCCCGCTGCCGGCGAGCCGGTCGAGCACCCGCACTGGGACCGCGACGAGGTCCACGAGATCTACCGAACGTGGCGGAGTCTGGCCGACCAGTACGAGGATCCGCGGGTGTTCGTGGCCGAGGCCTGGGTGCACGACTCCGAGCGGCTGGCCCGCTACGTCCGGGCCGACGAGCTCCACGCCGCGTTCAACTTCGACTTCCTGCTGGCGCCCTGGCAGGCCAAGCCGATGCGCCGTTCGATCGAGGCCACGCTGCTGACCCATACTGCCGTCGGCGCCGCCCCCACCTGGGTGCTGTCGAACCACGACACGGTCCGCGAGGTTTCGCGCTACGCGCGTCCCCAGGACGGGCGGCGGCTGCTCAAGCTGGACGACGTTCTCGCCCTTCCGGCCGATCATCCTGTCGGGCTCCAGCGGGCGCGGGCGGCGGCGCTGTTGATGCTGGCGCTGCCAGGCGGCGCTTACGTTTACCAGGGAGAGGAGCTCGGCCTGCCCGAGGTGGAGGACCTGCCCGATGAGGCGCTCCAGGATCCAGGCTGGGAGCTGTCAGGCCACGCCGAACGCGGCCGCGACGGCTGCCGCGTTCCGATCCCGTGGTCGGGGTCGGCGCCCCCCTTCGGCTTCAGCCCACCCGGCGCGGACGCCCAGCCATGGCTTCCGCAGCCGCCGGCGTGGCGCGAGCTGTCCGTCGAGGCGCAGGATCTCCAGGACACCTCGACGCTCGCGCTCTACCGCCGTGCCCTGGCGATCCGCCGCGAGCACCCCGCCCTCGGCGACGGCGAGCTCAACTGGCTTCCGGCGCCGGCGGGAGCGCTCGCCTTCGCCCGCGAACCCGGCTTCGCCTGCATCGTGAACTTTTCAGCCCACGACCTGGTTTTGCCGCCCGGCGCGGACGTGCTGCTCGCGAGCGAGCCGCTGACTGATGCAAAACGGCTGCCTCAGGACACCACGGTGTGGGTCGCGACGGGCTGTTCTGCGGCTCAGTAGCCCTGCTGACCGGGGCCGTAGCCCTGGCTGCTCGTGCTCGTCGTCCCGCTTCCGCCGCTGCTGCTCCCGCCACTCGGGCTCGGAGCCGCGACCACCGGGGCCGGAGCGCTCGTCGTGGTGACGGGCGGCGAAGAATGCGTGGTGACCGGTGGCGCCTGGGTGGTGGTCGCGGTGGTCGTCACGGGCTTGGCCTTTTGCACCGCCTTGTGGTGCACCGGCTTCTTGGGCTTCGTGGCCGGATCGGTCGTCGTGGTCTGAGACGTCGTAGCGGTGGTGGTTGCCGGGGTCGACGCCGCTGGCGTGGACGTGGTCTTGGGAGTTGTCCCTCCGCCGCAGCCGGCCACTGCCAACGCGACCGCGATCGTGCTCAGAACCATTCGTTTCATAAATCCCGCTCCGATTCTCGCTTCCAAAAGCGTGGGTCTTCAGGGTACAAGACACCCCCGGCGCCTGTTTGTTCCGGTAAGTGACCCACCGAACTGACGTAAACCTTATTCGGCGCAGGCGACGCTTTTCCCAGGAATTACCGGCGATTCCGGGACCACCTACCCCTTTGACGGCCATCCGACAACCTCCCCGCTAAGGTATCCCCCGTTCATGGAGGGATCGGGAATCCCGTCTGTCCCGCGGGACGCAGATGACATTGACAGGGATGGCCCGCCCACCCACGGCCCGCCCACCCATGACCCGTCCACCCGCGCTGGAACCGCTGCCGCCGGCACGGCGGCTCCCGCCGCCCTGACCGCCGAGCCGCCACGCGTCGCGGACGCCGAGACAGGGAACCCGCCCGCCCGGCGCGGCGGACGCGGGTTCCGCTTCCCGGCCAGCTCGCGGTCGGGATTGATCCTGACCGTCTGCTGTGTGGCGCAGTTCATGGTGATCCTTGACCTGAGCATCGTCAACGTCGCGCTCCCCTCGATCCAGTCGAGTCTTAACTTCACCTCGGCCGACCTGCAGTGGGTCGTGGACGCCTACGCGATCGCGTTCGCCGGCTTCCTCATGCTGGGCGGCCGCGCGGCCGATCAGCTCGGGCAACGCCGGGTGTTCGTCGCCGCGCTGATCCTGTTCTCGATCACCTCGCTGGTCGGTGGCGCGGCGGTCAACCGCCAGATGCTGATCGTGGCTCGCGGCGTCCAGGGCTTCAGCTGCGCGTTCATGGCCGCCTCCTCACTGGCGATCATCACCTCCTCGTTCCCCCCTGGCCCGCAGCTCCACCGCGCGATCGGTCTGTGGGCGGCGATGAACGGGGCCGGCGGCGCCGCCGGGACGCTTTTCGGAGGGATCATCACCCAGGAGCTCAGCTGGCGCTGGGTCCTGCTGATCAACCCTCCGATCGGGATCGCCACCGCGGTGGTCGCCTGGGCGGTGGTCGCGGACCGACGCCGCGGAGAGGCCCGCCAGAGCTTCGACGTGGCCGGCGCGGTGACGCTGACCCTGGGCCAGATGGTGCTCGTGTACGGCGTGGTCGAGGCCGGGCTACGCGGCCCGGGCGCGGGCCTCGCGCTCGGTCCGATCCTGGCCGGGCTCGTGTTGCTCGCCGGGTTCTGCGTGATCGAGATCCGGTTCGCGTCGCGACCCCTGATCCCGTTCAAGGACCTGACCAAGTCGCTCCAGGTCGCCAACATGATCGTGCTGCTGTTCAGCGCCGCACTGTTCCCGATGTGGTACCTGAGCTCGCTCTACCTCCAGCAGGTGCTCGGGCTCTCCCCGCTGCACGCCGGCCTGTGTTTCCTCCCGATGGCGCTGACGATCATGGTCGTCGCCCGCAGCGCCGGGAAGCTCGTCAGCCGCTTCGGCGTGCGCGCCGTGCTGAGCGGCGGCCTGTTGCTGATGACCGCCGGCATGCTCCTTTTCACCAAGATCGCCGCCAGCGGTAGTGCGATCGTGTACGTGATCGTCCCGGGACTGCTGGTCGCCGCCGGGATCGGGATGTCTATCGTGCCCTCGACGATCGCCGCCACCCAGGGCGCCAAGCAGGGCCAGGCGGGCCTTGCGTCGGGGCTCGTCAACACCTCTCGCCAGGTGGGCGGCGGGCTCGGCATCGCGGTGCTGATCACGCTGGCCACGTCGCTCTCGAGCCACCTGATCGGCCACGGCCACGGCGAGCTGCAGTCGCTCACCGATGGCTTCCGGCTCGGCTACTTCATCGGCGCCGGCCTGTGCGCCGCCGCCGCAGTCCTCACGCTGACGCTCGTTCCACGAGCGGCACCGGCTCCCGCCGGGCACGCTCTAGCCGCGTCCGGGGCCCCGGCGCAAGCGCGGGGGCCCTACCGTGCCCCGATCGCCGTCGCCGTGGCGGTGGTGATCGTGGCGTTCATCGTGGTCGACTTCGCGGTCGGCGGCTCGCACGGAGCACCGATCGGCGCCTACGTCACCAACGACACCTACAGCTACGTCTCGGCCCCCGGCCTCCGGCCGCCCGTGATTCGCACCGACACCCCGACCGACACGAGCAGGCTCGCGCCCGGCTACATCTTCATGACGAACTTCTATGACCTGAACCATCCGCCGATGGTGGGCCAGAGCGGGCCTTTGATCCTCGACAACCACCTTCAGCCGGTGTGGTTCAGGCCGGTGCCGACGAACGTCGTGGCCGGCAATCTCAGCCTGCAGGTCTACAACGGGAAGCCCGTGCTCGCCTGGTGGCAGGGCACGATCACGAGCACCGGGTCGACCGAGAGCGGCGAGGACGTGATCGTCGACCAGCACTACCGGACAATCGCCACGCTAAAGGCCACCAACGGATGGGTCCTCACCCTGCACGAGATCGTGATCCGAGGTCACGACGCGTGGGTGACCGCCAACAAGGACATTCCGATGAACCTTTCGCGGTACGGCGGCGCTTACAACGGCACGCTGGACGACTCGGCCGTGCAGGAGTACGACCTGAACACGGGCAAGTTGGTCTACAGCTGGGACGCGCTCGACCACATCCCGCTGAGCGACTCGCGCGCCTCGCTGCCCACCAACGGGTTCCCGTGGGACGCCTACCACGTCAACTCGATCAACCTCCCCGGTGACGGCACGTTTGTCGTGTCGATGCGCAACCTGTGGGCGGTGTACAAGGTGAACATCGCCACTGGGGCGATCGAGTGGACGCTCGGCGGTCCGCATTCGAGCTTCAAGATTGGGTCGGGAGCCGACTTCGAGTGGCAGCACGATGTGGTCACCTACCCCGGCACGTCGTTGATCACGATGTTCGACGACCACTGCTGCCAGATCACCGGCGGCGGCACCTATGTCTCGCCGACCGCGCCCTCCCGGGGCCTGGTGCTCAAGCTCAACACACAGACCCATACCGCCACGTTCGCCGGCGATTACAGCCACGGCAGCAACTTCGACTCCGACTACATGGGAAGCATCGAGCCGCTGTCGAACGGCAATGAGTTCGTCGGGTGGGGATCGGCGCCCTGGTTCACCGAGTACAGCTCCTCGGGGCAGATGCTCCTCGACGCGCGCCTCCCGGGCTCCGACATCAGCTACCGGGCGACCGTCGAGCCGTGGGTCGGGCTGCCGCTCTACCCGCCCGCCGGGGCGGCGCGCCGGCAAAACGGCAAGACAACGGTTTACGCCAGCTGGAACGGAGCGACTGAGCTCGCAAGCTGGCGGGTGCTCGGAGTGAGCAGTGCCGGCGCGACGAACACGCTGGCCTCGGCCCCCAAGTCGGGGTTCGAGACCGCGATCCCGGCGGCACAGGGATACACCCGATTCGAGGTGCAGGCGCTCAACTCCGCCGGCCGGGTGATCGGAACCTCGCAGCCGTTCAGCGCCACCGGCTGATCGCGCTCTGCGCCTCCGAGGACCGGACGTAGAGCGTCCCGCCGGGACCCGAGACGTTGATCCGGAGCCGCGGGGCACCGCTCGGGGGCAGGAAGGCCGGCGGCTCGAGCACCTGGCTGGCGAACGCTCCCCCACCCTGAACATCGACGGCGACACCCGGCGGCGCGATCACCGTCACCGTCCCGAACAGGTTGTAGATCTCGAGCTCCACCTCGGACCCGGGCAGCCGGGCCTGGCGCAGGTCGAGCACGATCGTGCCGAAGATCGAGCGCCACGAGGAGTGCGCCGGGAGCTCCCAGGCGCCGCTTCGGACCAGCCTCGAGAAGAACGCGCGGTGCCTGACCGGAGCGAGGACCGGCAACTCGGGCGCCACCGCGGGCAGGTCCGCGGTCAATGTCGCCAGGTCGTTGTTGGTCCGCGCCACCTGGGCCCGGCCGACGCGGTCGCTGAACTCCTCGAGGGTTAGCCGGCCGCTCGTGACGGCGTCGCGGAGGAGCACGATGCTCTGCTCGCGCTCGGCGTCGCTGGCCAGGGTCGCCGGAAGTGGCCGAGGCTCATCGGTCACAGCCACGGACGGTAGCGCCCTGATAAGGCATGGCCCGCGGCCGCCTAAGGGATTCGGCCCACACCGCCGCTCCTTTCGCCCGATGTGCCAGCCGCGTCTTAGCCCCACAATCGGGACAGTCGAACTGAGAGGAACGCCCCAATGACTCCGCAGCAGAAGCCCGTTCTCGCCTTACGCGTCGCCCACGACGACGAGGGCGATTTGGTTCGCCGGATCGCCGACCTGGACAACGCGAGGACACTGAACGGCGAGGTCCTGCTCGCACTGGTTGACGGCGAGCCAGTCGCCGCCCGGTCACTGCGCGATGGGCGCGTGGTAGCCAACCCGTTCGTCCGCACCGCCGACGCGGTGGCGCTGCTCGACTTCCGGGCCTCGCAGCTCACCGCCACGCGCCGCCGCCGCCGCCGGCGACTGGGACTGGGACTGGGGCGCGTCGCGCACCGCCCTGCCGCCTGAGCCGGACCCTCAGACCACCTCGGACAGCGCCGCCAGGTGCAGCTCGTCGACCGTGGTCGTGGCCTCGCTGACGCAGTCGCGAATAATCACGTAGGCGAGTTCGCCGCGCGTGAGCCCGAAGTTCTGGACGGTGCGTCGTTCGACGACTTCGTAGAGGTGAATCCCGTCGGTGAGGTATCGCATTTGGTGCTCGGTTCCGGTCCCGTGGATCGCGAAGCTACACTGGCGTAGCTTCTGGACCGTCGATAGATACCCGCCGCGTCGGCCATTTAGACCATCAGCGGTTGGAAAACAACCCCGAGTAGACGAAAAGCCGATGTACTTCTTGCCTAGACGGCGGTCGGCGCCTCGACCAGGCCCGCGATGGCCAGCCGGCGCCGTACCAGGCCGACGGCGTAGTCGCGAGTCTCGGGCGGCACCGCGTCCCCCCAGGCCGCGGCCGCCTCGGCCGCGCGATCGAGCACGTGGTCCAGGACGTCCGGCCGCTTGGCCTCGGTCAGGCAGCGCACCCCAAAGCCGACGTGCCAGCGCTCGTCGCGCTCGACTCGCCCGACGCCTTCAAGAATCCCGGGCAGGACGCCGTCGGCCAGGTCGTCGAGCAGCGCGCGCTGTCCGGCGGTGAACACCGCTCCCTCGAGCACCATGTGGTAGAGCGCGACGCCGTCGAGGATCTCGGCGCGCCCCGCCGCAAGCTCGGCCGCCAGCGCTGGGAGCCGAACCTCGAACAGCTCGACCAGCGGAGCGGGCACGATCGCTCGGGCTGCCTCCCGCCGCTCGGCCGGTGACTCGCCCGGCAGCTTGAGCACCTCGGCGGCGATGCGGTCGAACAGCACGGTGTGACGGTCCTCGTCGCGACGCTGCAGGAAGAACAGCCACATCATCATCGTGTCCACGTGCTCGGCGCGATCGGCGAAGGGCACGAGGTGCTCGGCGACGGCGTCCTCGGCCACCCGAAACCCGGCAAGCAGTGTCGTCAGACGCCGTCGTCGCTGCACCGGAAGCTCAGGCCACACGCGCGCGTCGGGCTCGAGGTCGATGGCCGCCGGCTCCCATTGGAGCTTGGCCACGATCTGCGAGTACGTCGAGAGGCGCGGGAAGATCGACAGTTCGGTGCGGTCGGCAAGGGGGACGCTGAGGCCGCCGGCTCCGGCCGGAATGTACGGGTCTTGCGCCATTAGAGAAATTTTGACATTCAGACTTGGGCGGGTCGCTTCATCGTGCGATAGACAAACGTCTCGGTTTGTGCCGAATCGCGCGCGGCGACGAGAACCCGGTGGTGGGGCGAGAACTGACACACCGGATCCGTGTCCGCGGCGTCGCCGGCCAGCCGCAGCGCCTGGCAGCGGCACCCGCCCCAATCCTCCTCCTGGCGGCCGAGCGGGCATGAGCGACACGGCTCCTGCATCCACCCCGTGCCGCGGAAGCGTGTGAACGCGTCCGACTCGTTCCAGATCCAGCCGAGCGCGTGCTCGCGCACGTTGTCGAACTCGAGCCCCGGGATCGTCGACGCAGCCTGGCACGGCAGCACGTCGCCGTTGGGAGCGACCACCAGGGCCGTCCGGCCCCAGCCACCCATGCACGGCTTGGGCAGATCCTCGTAGTAATCAGGGAGGACCCACAGCACGTCGACAGCCGGTCCGACGCGTTCCCGGAAGCATTTGACGGCCTCCTCCCCGCGCCGCAGTTGCTCGAGGGACGGCATGAGCGCATCCTGGTTGACCACCGCCCACCCGTAGTACTGGGTGTTGGCGAGCTCGAGTCGCTGCGCCCCGAGATCGAGGGTCAGCTCGAGCAGCTCCTCGATGTGGTCGAGGTTCTGCCGGTGCAGGACGCAGTTGATCGTCAGCGGGAAGTCGAGCGCCCTGGCGACCCGCGCCGACGCGATCTTCTTCTCGAACGACCGGTTACCGGCGATGCGGTCGTTCTCCGCCGGGATCGGGCTCTGGACCGAGACCTGCACGTGGTCGAGTCCCGCGGACTTCAACGCCGCGGCGCGCTCGCGCGTGAACAGAGTCCCGGCGGTGATCAGCGACGAGTACAGCCCGGCGTCGCGCGCGCCCGCGCACAGCTCCACCAGATCGCGACGGAGCATCGGCTCGCCTCCGGTGAGGGCGAGCTGGATGACGCCGAGCTCGCGCGCCTGCCGGAAGGTGCGCAGCCAATCCTCGGTCTCGAGCTCCCGCCGGTACTTGGCATCGCCGATGTCGGTCGGATTTGAGCAGTACGGGCAGTGCAGCGGGCACCGGTAGGAGAGCTCCGCGATCAGCGTGAACGGCCTAGGAGCCGACATCGACCAGGATTCCTCTCTCGGTCATCGCGTCGACGAGCTCTCGCACGTCGTCGCGCAGATCGGCGCCGTTGTACCGCTCGCTCAGCACCCCGACGATGTCATCGACCGACCGCTCCCCATCGCACAGCTCGAGTACCTCGGCCGCCGTCGGGTTGAGTCGCACCGCGCCCTCGGGCACGAGCAGCAGGTGCTCCTCGCGGACCTCGTCGTAGCGCAGTCGCGCACCGGTGACCAGACGAGGACGAGTCATGCACTCGGCTGCGTATCGCCCCGCTCGATGGCGTCCAGCTGCGCCCACAGCACCTCAGTCTTAAATCTCAAAGCCGACACCGCCGCATCCTGCTGCTCGCGTGTTCGGCAGCGCGCCACCACGAGCTCGAGCGCGTAGTCGGCGTCCCGTGGCGCCTTGACCAGCCGGGTCCGGAAGTACTCGAGCCCCGCGGGGTCGATCCACGCGTAGTGACGCTCGAGTGCCTCAAGCCGCACCCGGATCGCGGCCGGGCCGAACAGCTCGGTCAGCGACGACGCGACCGCCTCGATCCACGGCCGCCGGCGGGCAAAGTTGACGTAGGCGTCGACCGCGTAGCGGACGCCAGGGAGAACGCCACGCTCGGATTCCAATGCCTCCCGAGAGACGCCGAGCGCCTTGCCCAGTCGCAGCCACGACTCGATCCCACCGCCTCCCTGGACCGTTCCGTCGTGATCGATGATCCGCTCGATCCAGTGGCGGCGTACCTCGACCTCGGGACAGTTGGACATGATCGCCGCGTCCTTGAGCGGGATGCACTTCTGGTAGTAGAACCGGTTCGCGACCCAGCGCTGGAGCTCATCGCGGGTCAACTCGCCCGCATCCATCCTCACGTGGAAGGGATGCAGGTTGTGGTAACGCGTGCCCTGGGCGCGCAGTCTGCCGATGAACTCTTCACTCACAGATCGACCTCGAGTCCATCGTATGCGACCTCGACACCCGCGCGGGTGACCTGTTCACGCTCAGGTGAGTCCTCGAGCAGGATCGGATTGGTGTTGTTGATGTGCACGAGCGCCTTGCGCGGCCGCTCGAGTGCTTCGAGCGCCTCGAGTGTCCCTCCGGGTCCCGAGAGCGGTAGGTGACCCATGTCGCGTGCGCTGCGGTCAGAGATCCCAAGCTCGGCAAGTTCGTCGTCGCGCCAGAAGGTGCCGTCCACGAGCACCAGATCGCTCGCAGCGAACCGGGCCAGCACTTGCTCATCCAGACGCGCCAGCCCGGGGACATAGGTGACGACGCCGCCGCTCGCGCCGTCGCTGAACTGCAAGCCGCTGGCCGTGAGCGCGACGCCCGATCCGTCGAGATACCGCGGCGCGTCACCGCCCACGTCGAACGGCTCGACAGTGAGACTCGATCCTTCAAGCGCCGTGGCACGTCCCGCCTCGAGCGCTCGCCACTCGGCACCGGAGTAACGATCGAGAATCGGCAACACCGGGTAACCCCGCGTGAGCGCGCGCCGCACGCCCGTGTCGCCGTACACGCGCACCGGTGTCGCCGACTCGCGCAGAAGCAGCAGGCCGGCCGTGTGGTCGATCTCGGCGTCGGTCAGCAGGACGCCCGCGATCGGCGGTGCGCGGAGACCGTGGACGGGCTCAGGAGTTAGGCCCTCGAGCTGCTGGCGCAGATCGGGAGACGCGTTGACCAGGAACCATGGCCCCTCGCCGCCCCTGATCGCCAACGAGGACTGCGTGCGCGGCCGCGCCCGCACACCCCCGCGCGCCGCCTCACACGTCGGGCAACGACAGTTCCACTGCGGAAACCCTCCGCCGGCGGCGGAGCCGAGGATGCGAACACGCACGCGGCGAAGAAAGCGTTGCGTAGCCCCGCGTATCCCGCGAGGCCACGCGAGCTTCAGGTCCTACCTGTGGTAGAGGTAGGAAGTGACCTCCGAGCACATCTCGATGAACTCAAACTTCGGCTTGCTCCAAGTCATGGGCTCTCCCTCTTTAGAGTTCAACGTCCGGGGCCATCTTAGCGGACCAGTGCAAGTGCCAGAGATCGCTGTCAGACAATGAACGTTGAGGTAACCGCGGCCGATTGTGACTCGGTCGGAGCCGATCTCATCGCCGTCGCGGTGGGCTGGCAGGCGTCCGAGCTCGGTGCGCCGGCCCAGGCTCAGGCCGACGCCGACCCCGTCGCGATCGTCTATCGCGACCCCGGCCCAGCCCTCGCGGTGCTCGCGCTCGATCCCGACGTGGAGGGGCTGCGCACGGCGGCGGCGCGGGCCGTCCGCGCCTGCCGTGGCGGCGGAATCGTCGCGTGGTCGCTGGATCCAACGCTGCCGTTGCCGGTCGTGGAGCAGGTGCGCGCCCTGAGCGAGGGCGCGGTCGTCGGCTCCTACGACGGCCGGCGCTGGCGAAGCTCTCCCCCCGGTCCGGGCGTCCAGCGGTTCGTCATCTGCGGTGCCGGCGAGGGGCTCGAACAAGTGGCCAACCGCGCGGCGCTGATCGCTCACTGGACGAACGTCGCGCGCGAAATGGTCGACACGCCGCCTAACGTGATGTCACCGACCGAACTATCCGACCGGGTAGTAAGGTTTACCCACCTGGGTAGTGAGATTATCTACCCGGGCGGTGAGGTCGCACTGGGTGCACTCGCCGCCGTCGGCGGCAGCGGCCCGATTCCGCCGCGCCTGATCGTCCTGCGGCACACCCCGACGGATGCGCCGGAGACGCCGCGGCTCGCGCTCGTGGGCAAGGCTGTCACCTTCGATACCGGCGGTTACTTTCTGAAGCCCCAGCACGACATCGTCCGTCAGAAGGCGGACATGGCCGGCGGTGCCGCGGTCATCGCGGCGCTCGGTGCGATCGCCGAGCTCGGGCTCCCGCTGTCGGTCACCGGCGTAGTCCCCGCGTGCGAGAACATGCTGAGCGGCTCAGCGATCCGGCCCACCGACGTCATCACGACGGCCGCCGGTCTCACGGTCGAGGTGAACAACCCCGACGCCGAGGGGCGCCTGATCCTGGCCGACGCGCTGTGGTACGCCCGCCGCGACGGGGCGACACACGTGGTCGATCTGGCCACCCTGACCGGTGCGATGCGCGCCGGTATGGGCGACGTGTACGCCGGTGTCTTCGCGCCCGACGAGGCGTGGCGCGACGCCGTCGTGGAGGCCGGCAACGCGAGCGGCGACCTGGCCTGGCCGTGGCCGCTGCATCGGCGGTATCGACCGCTGATCGACTCGACCGTCGCGGACCTGCGCAACACCGCGGGCAAGAGCTTCGGCTTTCCGATCGTGGCCGCGACCTTCCTCGAGCAGTTCGCCGGCGATGGCCCCTGGGCCCACGTCGACATGCTCGGCCCGGCACTGCTCGACGAGGATCGCGGCGACGCGTTCGGCCCGGGCGCGTCCGGGTATGGAGTGCGGATGCTCGTCGAGCTCGCCACCCGCCTGAGCGTTACGCTCCGAGCATGAACGTCGTCCGCCGCGATCAGGAAATCGCGTTGCCCGACACCCCGGCGCGGGTGGTCGATTCCTCCAAGCTTGATCTCCCCGCCGCCGAGAAGGCCGCGCTCGACCTGCTCCGCGCGCTCGGGGCGGACCTCGATTACCCGGGCCTGCTCGAGACCCCACGCCGCGTCGCCGCCTCGTTCGCCGAGCTCCTGACGCCGGCCGAGTTCGACGCGACCCTGTTTCGCAATGAGGGCTACGACGAGCTCGTCCTCGTTCGCGACATTCCGTTCCAATCGCTCTGCATGCACCATCTGCTGCCGTTCCACGGCGTGGCGCACGTCGCCTACCTGCCCGACGAGTGCATCATCGGCATTTCGAAGCTCGCCCGCGTGGTCGAGGCGTTCTCCCGGGATCTGCAGCTCCAAGAGCGCATGACCGTGCAGATCGCCGACTGGCTCGAGCAGGAGCTCTCCCCCCGCGGCGTGGGCGTGGTGCTCCGCGCCGAGCACATGTGCATGACGATCCGCGGGGCACGCAAGCCGGGCGCGAAGACCGTCACGTCGGCGGTGCGAGGCCTGCTGCGAGTCGACGCGCGCACGCGCCAGGAGTTCTTCAGCCTTGTCGACGAAAAGCGGTGAGCGGACGCCGCTGATCGAGACCGTCGTGACCACCACCGGGAGTGACGGGGTGGTCAACTGCGCGGCGATGGGAGTGCGGTGGGGCGAGGAGGAGCTCGTCTTTTGGCCGTTCGACGGCACGCGGACCCTGAGAAACCTGCGCTTTCGGGGCGAGGCGGTCGTGCACCTCACAGACGACGTGCTCCTGTTCGTCCAGGCCGCGCTGGGATATCCGCAGCCGCCGATGCGCCCCGCCAGCGTTATCGACGGCTCGGTGATCGAGGAGGTGAACGCCTGGCGCGAGGTCGTCGTGACCGAGATCACGCCGGAGTCACAACGCTTCGAGGTGCGCGCTCGCGTGGTGGCGTCCGGCACCGGGACGCGGCCGCCGCTCGGGCTATGTCGCGCTCGCCACGCGGCCGTCGAGGCGTCGATCCTCGCCTCGCGCCTGCGGTGGCTGGGAGCCGACCACGTTGTGGCCGAGCTTGGCCGCCTGCAGGAGTTGGTGGACAAGACCGCCGGACCATGCGAGCGTGCGGCGATGGACTACGTTCGCCGCTACGTCGCCGAACGAACGTGACCGAGGTGGTCGTCACCGCGCCGGCCCGGCTGCACTTCGGCATGCTCGACCCGGCCGGCATCGGGGCCCGCCGTTACGGGGGATTCGGCGTCGGCCTCGAGTATCCGCGCGTGGTGGTCGGGCTTCGGAGTCGATCGGACGGGCGGGTGGTCGGCTCGGGGTCGCAGGCCGAGCGCGCGGAGGAGTTCGCGCAGCGAGCCCGGACGGCGTTCGGGTTGGACACCGGCGTCGAGGTGAGCCTCTACGAGGCGATCCCGCCCCACGCGGGCCTGGGGTCGGGGACGAAGCTCGGGCTCGCCGTCGCCCGCGGGGTGGCCGAGCTGGCCGGGATCTCCGCCGGCCCCGAGCGCCTGGCCGCGGCGGTTGGCCGCGGGTCGCGCTCGAGCGTCGGATCCTGGACGTTCGCCGCGCCCGGCCTCGTGGTTGAGGCCGGCGTGCGCGAGGGCGACACGATCAGTCCGGTGGTGGCGCGCCATCCGATGCCGGATCGGTGGCGCTGCGTGCTCGCGCTGCCGCTCGGAGCCGAAGGGCTCTCGGGTAAGGCCGAGGAGAGGTTTTTCGCTGATCTCGAGCACGACCGGGCCGCCATCGAGCCGAGCGTGTCGCGGCTGCTCCTGACCGACCTCCTACCCGGGCTGCTCGCGAGCGACCTCGACGAGTTCGGCGTCGCGTTGCACCAGATCCAACGCGAGATCGGGGCGATGTTCGCCCCCCAACAGGGTGGAACGTTCCATCCACGGGCGGCTCCGCTGGTCGAGGCGCTGTTGGCGCTCGGGCTCGGCGCGGTCGGCCAGAGCTCGTGGGGTCCCACCGTGTACGCGATCGTCGACTCGCCCGAGGGCGCGGCCGAGATCGCCGACCGGCTCCGCGCGGCGGCGGGCGACGGCACCGATGTCCGCGTGGTCGATTTCGACCGGCGCGGTGCGTTCGTCGCCCGGGACGGCTCTTCTGGAGCGGCCGCGGCATGAGCCGGCTGCTCGTCAGCGTCGTCTCCGCCGAGGAGGCGCGGGCCGCGCTCGCCGGCGGCGCGGACATCATCGACGTCAAGGATCCCCGCCAAGGCGCGCTCGGCGCGCCGTCCCCGCGCGTCCTGGCCGAGGTGGTCGACGCGGTCGGCGAGACGGCGCCCGCGAGCGTGGCGCTGGGCGATAGCCCCGGCCCCCCCCAAACCGCGGCGCTGGCGGCGCGCGGCGCGGCTGAGTGCGGGGCGCGGTTCGTCAAGGTCGGGCTGCGCGGAGTTCGCGAGATTGACGAGGCGGTAGCGCTGGTGAGCGCCGTGGCCCATGCGGTCGAACCCGGTGTGCACGTGATCGCCGCCGCGTATGCGGACGCCGGCGCCCTCGACCCCCCGGCGCTCGCGCCCCGGTGGCTCCCGGCGTTGGTCGATCGGACCGCCATCGCCGGTGCTTTGGTGGATACGTTCGTCAAGGACGGCCGGGGTCTGTACGGCTACTTGTCCCCGCGTGAGCTGGCCGATCTGATCGATGCCACGCACGCCCTCGGGGGGAGCTTCGCCGTGGCTGGGCAACTGCGGCTGGGCGAGTTGGGCCGCGTGGGGGCGGATTTTGTTGGCGTGCGATCCGCGGTGTGTGCGGGTGGCGAGCGAACGGCTCACCTGGAGGAGGCGTTGGTCGCGGCCGCGGTGGCCGAGCTGCACGGGAACTAGCTTTGGCGCTGAGGCCACTTATTTGTCAGCGCCATCGCCAAAGTCCGTTAGGGGTGCGGACCGTGACCGCGACCCCGGTGCGGCGCACCGCCTCCGGCACGTAAGCGTCGACCGCCCCGCCCTCGACGGGCTTCAGCAGGATCGCCTCCTTAGCCCCGATCGCGCCGGCCGCGAGCACCGCGAGGGAGTCACTCGTCACATCCCAGGAAGCCGGTATTTCGGGATGCCCCTCAAACGCGGGCGCCGCAAGCAGCAGACCGAGGCCGCCGCGGGGGGCCACCAGCCGATCGAGCAGCTCCGCACCCGGCAACATCCGCGCCAGGAGCACGCCGAGCTGATCCATCGCCCGCAGCGCGAGCGCATGGGCGACCTCGTCGCCGAGTCCCACCTCCGCGTCGAGCGCCCGAACGGCGTCGGCGAACGGGCCTCCGCCGGGGACGACGAGCACGGGCCGGTCGCGGGCCAGTTCGAGCACGTCCGCACAGCCGCGGCGCAGTCCTGCCATGCCCTCGGCCGCCAGCAATCCGCCGCCGACCTTGACCACAAGCTCATTCACGGCCGAGGACCGACAGCGCGACGGCGGCCGCGACCTCGCCACCGTCCCCGGCGAGCGGCGAGCCGTTACCCGAATGGACCATCAGGCCACACCGTCCCGCCGCGGCCCGGGCGAGGAATGCGCCCACGCCGACCGCGATCACAGGCGCCCCGGCCGGCGCCCGCGCGGCAACGCGGCCAAGCGCATGAGCGATCGCCGCGATCTGCGCCTCCTGCACCGCGGCGGCGATCGCCCCCAGGTCGCCGCCGGCGAGCTGCTCGGGGTCTGCGCACACGACCCGGGCCAGTCGCGCGCGCACCTCGGCCGCCGACGGGCCCCGGTCATCGGGAAACGAGCACGTGCACTGCTCCGGCGTGAGATTGCCCAGCAGCAGGTGCGCGTCGGCGCTGATCGCGAACAGCTCGGAGGACACTGGGCAGGGCTCCCCACCGATCGGCACGTGGGACAGCATCGCGGCAACGTTGGTCCGCAGCGCGCCCGTGTAGACGAGCTCGCCGGCGCGCAGCCGCTCGACGTCCGTGCGCCCCCGCGCCGCGACTCTGCCGGCGACGATCGGGATCACATCAGTCGTGGTGCCGCCGCAGTCGACGAGGACCGCGTCGGGCACGGTACGAGCGACCAGGAGCGCCGTCGCCACCCAGTTGGCAGCTGCGCAGCGCAGCGGCCCCGCCCGGGCCGCCTCGAGGCCGATGAGCTCACCGTCGGTGGTCATCACCCGCAGCCGGCGGCCGGGCAACGCCCCGGCGCAAGCGTCGAGGACGTGGAGAACGCCGTCACGCTTGCTGGCAAACACATCGACCAGCTCCGCGGTCGTGGTCAGAGCGACCGGAGCGCCCTTGACTCCCAGCCGCCCGACCACGGACGCGATCACACCGGCCATGCCGTCGGGTTCGCGCCAGACCTCGAACGGCTCGGACACAACGCGTACGCGGTCCCAGCCGGCGCCCTCGACCAGCGCGCTCTTGGTGTTGGCGCCGCCGACGTCGAGCCCGATTACCGAAGCCATCGGCGCATCATGACGCCGGCGAGGAACAACTAGCCGCTGATCAGCGCCATATCGGCCTCGCGATAGCGGGTGCCGACGGCCGCGCCCGCGGGGATGGCCTCGTTGAGTGTCGCCTCATCCTCGGCGCTCAGCGTGACCTCGAAAGTGGCCACGTTCTCTTCCAGCCGCTCCGGACGCTTGGTACCCGGGATCGGCACGATGTCCTCGCCCTTGGCGTGCACCCAAGCCAGCGCGAGCTGGGCCGGGGTGATACCGCGCTCCTCGGCCAGCGCCACGACCCGGTCGGCCAGCTCGACGTTCTGGCGCAGCGCCTCCTCCTGGAAGCGAGGGTTGTTGCGTCGCCAGTCTTCCTCGGGAAGGTCGTCGATCGAGCGGATCTGACCGGTGAGGAAGCCGCGGCCCAGGGGCGAGTAGGCGACCAGGCCGATGCCGAGCTCGCGCAGGGTCGGCAGCACCTCGGCCTCGGGGTCACGGGTCCACAGCGAGTACTCCGACTGCACCGCGGTCAGCGGATGGACGGCGTGAGCCCGGCGGATGACCTCGGGAGAGGCCTCCGAGAGCCCGAGGTAGCGGACCTTGCCCTCGCTGACCAGCTCGGCCATCGCGCCGACCGTCTCTTCGATCGGCACCGATGGGTCGACGCGGTGCTGGTAGTAGAGGTCAATGTGGTCGGTGCCGAGGCGCTCGAGCGAGCCCTCGCAGGCCCGCTTGACGTTCTCGGGGCTGCCGTCTACCCCGCGGGGTCCGTACGGATTGTCCGGATCGAATTTGAACCCGAACTTGGTGGCGATCTCGACCTGGTCGCGGCGCCCCGCGATTGCCCGGCCCACGAGCGCCTCGTTCGCGTAGGGGCCGTACACCTCGGCGGTGTCCAGGAGCGTCACGCCGAGCTCGAGCGCGCGATGAATCGTACGAAGCCCCGACTCCTCGTCGCCCGCGCCGTAGGCATAGCTCATGCCCATGCAGCCGAGCCCCTGTGCCGAGACCTCCAGGCCTTGACTCCCGAGCTTTCTTCTCTGCATTGGTTCACTCCTCATTCGCTTGCTCTTCGTCGATCGAGTGTGTGACGTACCCGACGAGGCGACAAGGGAACAGTCGATCCTGGTAGACGCACTGCCATGAAGGTCGTTCCGGTCCTAGATCTCAAGGGCGGCGTCGTCGTGCACGCCCGCCGCGGTAAGCGCGACGAGTACGCACCCCTGGAAAGCCCGCTGGTTGAAGGTTGCGATCCTGTCGACGTCGCGCGGGCTCTCACCGGGCTATGTCGCACCACAAACCTGTACATCGCGGATCTCGACGCAATCGCCGGCCGGCCGGTCGATGAGGGCACACTGGCAGCGCTCGCCCAGGTTGCGGAACCGTGGGTGGACGCAGGCGCCACCACGACCGGAGCGGCGGCCGCTCTCGCCCGCGCCGGCGTCACCCGCAACGTGATCGGCACCGAGTCGATCGCGCCGGACTGGCCGGGCTGGCGCGCGTCCACCATCCCTCGGCCAGCCGTCGTTCTCAGCGTCGACCTGCGTGACGGACGGCTCATCTCGCCCGACCCCGAGCTCGCCGGCCGCGAGCCAGCCGCCGCCGTACCCCTGGCCGCAGCACTCGAGATCCGCGAGTTGCTGGTGATCGACCTCGCGCGCGTCGGCAGCGGCGCCGGCCCGCCGCTCCACGCGGTCACCGAACTCGTAACCGCCCTGCCCGGAGTCGCGATCTACGCCGGCGGCGGCGTGCGCCACGACGAGGACCTGCGGGCGCTCGAGGCCGCGGGGGCCGCCGGCGCGCTCGTGGCCACGGCCCTCCACGAGGGCAGGCTCACGTTGTAATCAGCGCCTCGCAGGCACGCACGACGCGTGCGGTGAGATCGTCGTCGCACACCGACTGGAGCGCCTGCCAGCCGGGGATCCCGTTCACCTCGAGCACGTACTCGGTCCCGTCGTCCGCCACCAGCAGGTCGACACCGGCGACGTCGACCTCGAGCGTGGACGCCGCGGCGAGCGCCAGGCCGCGCTCGGCGTCGCTGAGGGTGACCGCGCGCGGACGGGCACCCCGCGCGATGTTCGCCCGCCACGTGTCGCTCACCCGTTCCATCGCGCCGGCCACCTCACCGGCGACGACGAGCACGCGCAGGTTCCGGCGACCGTCGGGCGCGACGGTGCCCTGGACGTAGTACACCGCGCGCTCGAGCTCGAGCGCGCGGAACACCCGGTGGGCCACGTCGCGATCCTCGACGCGCACGATCCCGTTGCCCATCGCCCCGAACAGCGGCTTGACGACCACGTCCCCGCCCAGTTGCTCGAACGCGAGCATCGCATCGTCGTAGCGCTCGCACACGATCGTCGGCGGCGTCGACACCCCGGCCTGGGCCAGCGTCGCGCTAGCCCACGACTTGTCGACCGTCCGCTCGATGGCGCGGGGCGTGTTGACACACCGGACTCCGAGCGCAGTCAGCACATGCAGCGCATCCACCCGGAAGATGACCTGCTCGAGCGACCCGCGCGGCAGTCCCCGGACGATCAGCGCATCGAGTCCGTCGAGCACGGCGCCATCGGGTCCGAGCACATGGGCCTGGCCCTGCTCGTCGACCTCGGAGCGCAATCGCGTGGCGGGGATGGCCGACGTCTCGTGACCGCGATCGGCCAGCGCCCCGAGGAGTGCGCGCGAATGCCACGAGCCGGACGCGCCCAGCACGCCAACTCGCAGCCGTTCGGTCACTGCGTGAACGAGCGCTCGAGCACGTCCGGCGCCAGCCCGCCCCCGTGGTGCGCGCGACCCGATTCGGTGCTGGTCAGGGTCACCGCTGCGGGGCTGAACAACATCGGGTCGATGTCGTAAAAGTTCCAGTCTGCGGCCGCCAGCAGGTCCCCGAACGGGGTGCCGAACGCTTCCGAGGCGGACGAGGGCAGCCGCCGCGCCAGCTCGGCGACCTCGTCGTCGGCCCCCTCGATCCACAGGTGAACGGTCCCGCCGTACAAGACCGCATCGTTGGTGCGGCCGATCGCCGCGCCGTCGTCGCGCGCCACCGGGGCGATCGGGCAGCAGCCCCATCCCTGGCGGACCCGGGCGGGATCGACCTCGAGCTCGTGCAGTTTGTGCAACGCGGTCTCGACCACGCGGGCGCTGATCTGAACCGAGCCGCAGACGGAGGCGGTCGGCGCAATCAGGAAGCTAACCGCGGACGCGTCCACGCCGCAGCGTTCTGTCACCTTCTCGACGATGTCCGCCGGCGGATCCTGGCGCGTCTCCAAGCAAAGCACGGCTTCCTTGGCCCGCTCACGCCAGGCCAGCTCCTCGAACAGGTCCTCGGCCCGCGCCAGCGCGCGCCCCGGCCCGCTGGCCATCGCGAAGAAATCGCCGTCTTCGAGCTTCCAGCCCGCGTATTGCGAGCCCAGGCAGGCCGCCGCCGGTTGATCGACGGACACACCGACGCCCGGCCACGTGCGCTCGCCCACCGCCACGGGCACCGGGTCGACCCGTCCGAGCCCACCCATGCAGACGGCGGCAAAGCCTAGCCCGGCCTGGAGCCCGCCACGGGCCTCGGCGCCACAGTCGACCAGGCGCGCACCCGAGTCCAGCGTCCGGACCTCGATCCCCAGCGCGCCTGCGTCGGCGACCAAGCCGTCGACGAGCGCCGCGGCCCGCTCGTTCATGGACAGGTTCACGGGTGTCCCTCCTCCTCGTCGAAGATCAGGATCTCTCCCCGACCCAGCTCGGTTACGTCCCCCGACCACCGAGCCCAGCTCCCGTTCACCAGCTCATCGCGCACGGTCAACCCCAGCTCGCGCACGCGCAGCAACTGCAGGCGCAGCGCCGGAGGGCGAAAGCGAGTGGCGAGCGCGTAGCTCGGGAGTGGCCGCGCCGCTCGACCCGACACGAGGCTCCCGCGCTTGTTGCCGAGACCCGCCTCCTCACCGATGCCGCCAAGCGCGATCACCGTGCCCGCGAGCATGCGCAGCCCGACACCGTTTCCCGTCCGCCCGCCGACCGCGACCAGCCCGCGACGCATCCCCGCGCCGGCCTCCTCGCCGGCGTCCCCGGACACGACGATCTCGCCGCCGGTCATTCCCACGCGCGCGCCGGGATAGGCGGCCCCGAGCCGCGCGCCGGCATCCCCGAAGATGCGCAGGACCCCGCCGGACATCTCGGCACCCGCCCACGCACCGACGTGGCCGCGCACTTCGAGCTCGCTCCGGGACAGGCCGGCGCCAATCCCGTCGAAGCGGCGCAGGTCGCCGACGAGGAGGAGGACATCCTCCTCGGTCCCGGCACCCGATACCGCGAACAGGTCGCCCACGGCCGGCGTCTCGGCACCGCAGCGCAGCGTGAGTCGGGCAACCGCGTTGCCATTCAGCCCGCACAGGCGTTCAGGGGTCAGGGGAGCGGCGAGCACGCGGGCCGGCGGCTCTGCCCGGAGTGTGAGGGTCAGCGTCATGGCGGATCGCGGAGCTCTTCGAGCGGGAAGTGAAACTCGCCCAGCTTGCCCCCGAAGTTGGCTGCGGTGACGTGCATGGCCCCCGCCGCCGCGGCGGTGTGCAGGCCGCGGCGCATGGCCTCCCGTACCGCCTCCTCGGAGACTCCGTCGATGACGATCTCGAACATCGCGCCAATCCCTTCCGGAACCAGCGAGTCGGTCACCTGGGCCCGCAGCGTGGGCGCCATCTGATGGTTGGTGGAGGCCGGCATCGATTTGGTGCTCAGCGCGCCCACCTTGCTGCCGCTGCGGACGATTCCGCCCGGGAAGGGCAGGGCGATGCCCTCGCCGCGCATCGCCTCCGCCGCCGCCTGCGCGGCAGCCAGCGCGGCCTCGTCGCTTTCGGCCCCAATCACCAGGTTCCCGCCGCCGACTCCTTGGCCGACGCCGGCGGAATCGGAGACCAGGAACTCGCCCTCCATCACCGGGATCCGCCAGAAGCGGCGTCCGGCGATCACCTTGCTGGCTTGGAAGTGGTCGCCGAAATAGCGCAGGGTCGCCCCGAGCGCCACCGTCCGCTCGGCCCCCGGCAGCCCGTCGAAGCACGCCGTTGTCGGACACGTCATGACGCACTGGCCGACGCGCTCGACGATGCGCTTGCCCACCCCCTCGCGGTCCATGGCAAATAGCAGCACCGCGATCCCGGGCCGCCCATCCGGCGTCTCCTCGACCGACAGCGCTCGCTCGATCGCCGCCTCGCACTTGCAGCCGATGACCGAGGTGGCAAAGCCGGTCGCGGAGCGCGCCGCCTCGTGCGCCCAGGCGTCGCTCGCCGCCGTGATGACGAGCCGCGCGAAGCGCATCGGGAACGCCTCGGCGAACGTATCGGCGACATCGGTCGCCCCCAGCGTGTAGGCGCTCACGTCGTCGCCTCCACGACCCGCGCCGGCTCGCGCAGGGCCGGATCGCGCACCGGGTAGTGCTCGAACGACACCGTGTAGCGCTCGCCGAACAGCGGCTCGAGCACGCGACTCACGTCCGGATCGAAGGGGGCGCTACTGGATAGGAGCAGCCCGTCCTCCGTCCGGCACAGCTCGCCGTCCTCGACCACGACCTCGCCGCCCTTGATCACGTAGCGCGGGGTCGCGAACATCTCCTCGCGGTCGGCCCGGTCGTGGTACACGGTGACGTCGGCGTCGGCGCCGATCCCGAGGTGGCCCTTCTCGCGCAGGCCGAGCCGGCGGGCGGGCCCGGCGCGCGTGATGATCGCGATCTCGTTCAGCGTGTACTCGCGGTCGAGCCCGTCCAACAGCGCCGTGCGCCGGATCGCGCGCTGATTCGCGCGGCCCATCTGATCCTCGCGATAAGCGCGGTCCATCAAGAGGCGGATCAGCTTGGGATAGGAGAGGAAGGAACCGCCGTTGGGGTGGTCGGTCGAGAGCATCACCTGCCATGGGTTCCGGCCGAGCAAGAAGAGCTCGAGTCCGATCCCCCACTGCAGGGCATGGACGTAGCTCCCGGCGCGATACGTGTAAGGGACGATCCCGCAGCCGGTCTCCACCTCGGTGTCGTGATTCAGCCACTTGTCGCCGCCGAGGTCGCGCAGCGTCGCCGACACGGGACCGTCGGCCGTCATCGTCACCGCGGGCCCGAACATGACCTGGCCAACGTCCGCGGTGACCTCGGGATGATCGCTCAGGTACTCGATCAGCTCGGGGGCGCGAGAATTGAGTTGCCCGCCCGCCCCACCGCCAGGGCTGCCGCCGTAGCTGTGGAACTGGAGGTGGGCGAAATGCGCCTGCCGCCCAGACAGGGTGCGCATCGTGTCGAGTGTCGTGTCGATGTTGCCGGGCACACCTAGGTTGTTGGCGTGGACGTGGACAGGATGCGGTAGCCCGAGCTCGTCCACTGCTCCGCCGATCGCTTCGAGCACCTGGCGGGGCGTCACCCCGAAGCCCGTCACCTCGTCGTCGAGCGAGTGCACGTTGCCGTTGTCCTGCTTGAACCGCTCCACCCCGCCGGGGTTGACGAGCTTGACGCCGTACCCGCCCGTCGCCTCCAGCCACCACGCGATCGTGTCGCGCAGCCGCGGCGTGACCGCACCACGCGCCTCCCGAATGAGCTCGAACAGCACCTGGTTGTTGCCCATCAGGATCAGGAACAACTTGTCGATCATCGGCGTGTCGCGGAGCTCGGCGAGCACGTGCCGTGCCGCCAGCGGCGGGGCCGCCGCCTCGACGACCGTGGTGTAGCCGAGCAGCGAGTAGCGGTAGCCGGTGGCGAACGTCGACGGGACGAGACCCCCGGTGCCCGAGCGCAGCAACTCGGTTCGGGCGAGCGGATCCTCGCGGCGCTCCTCCGGAGAGAGCTTGCGCGCGGCGTTGACCTTCGGCCCGGCGATGTGGGCGTGGATGTCAACGCCGCCCGGCATCACCACCATCCCCCGCGCGTCGATCCGGCGCGCTTCGGGATCCACGTCGCCGACCACCTTCCCGTCCTCGAGGCACACGTCGCGCACATCGCCGTCGACGCCGTTGGCTGGGTCGTGCACGCGACCGCCGGCGATCCGGATCGCGCTCACCGTTCGACCTTCTCGAGCAGCCGCGTGAGCAGCGCGGCTGCGCTTGGCGCACCGCTCTCGAGAGGCGCCTGGAGCGTCAGCGGCACACCGTCTAGGCGGTGCATCGTGCCGCTCGCCTCGACGCCCGCGGCCGCGGTGCGGATCCACACCTCGACCCCGGGGCCGGCCACCAACCCGCCGCCCGGCCCAGACTCAACCAGCAGCGTGACGTCGACATCGTCGAGGGGCTGCGTGGCTGTGACCAGCTCCGGATGCCCGGTGGCGAAATCCACCTTCCCGCCGTATCCCGACCCCCAAGCGAGCACGTCGTCGGCGCCTCTGGTTCCAGGGGCACGCGATAGCTCGAGCGTGACCACATGCCGGTCGTGGGACAAGGCCCGCACCAGCTCGTGGAGCGCCAGTGCCCGCCGCTGGCCGCCCGCGCCCGCCGTCAGGCCGGAGCCGTAGATGAACGTCGCATGCGGCACCGCGCTCAAACGTTCGTAGAGCCCATCCAGATCGTCGGGGCCCGCAGTCAAGGACGGGCGGGGCTGCGTCAACGCGTGCAGACTCACCAACGCATCGAGGTCACGGTCGCGCGGCCAGCGGAGCCTGATGTCGGCGCTGCCGGCGGTCGCGGTATCCGCGTCATCGACGACGACCAGCGTTCGCTCGTTGGCGGCGTCGAACCGGAGCCGCTCGAGCAGACGGGGATGGCTCGTCTCGGGGTCCTCGCGCCAGATGACGAGGAGCTGCGAGCGGTCGCGGATCTCGCCCAGCGTGGCCGTCGAGGCGCCCCGCAGAGGGACCGCCGGCGCGCCCGGCCAAGGGCCGTCGAGGCGGTCGGTCGCGATCAGCGCACCGAGACGGTCGGCGAGGGCGAGCGCCGCCCGAGCGTCCTCCACCGTGGCGCCCGCAAAGCCGTGCACGAGTGGACGGCGCGCCGCCCGCAGGAGCTCGCCCGCCCGTGTCAGCGCGGCGTCGATCTCCGCGGGCTGACCGTTGATCGTCGCCGCAGGCGCCCCCGCCGGCCGGCGCAGGCGCTCGGTGAACCAGTCCGCGCCGAGCGCACAATCAGGACGCAGACGCACTGCGTCGCCCGAGTCCTCGACCGTCACGTCGTCACACAGCAGACTGCAGCCGGCACACGTGAGCGTGCCGAGCTCAGGCACCGATCAGCACCGCGTCGTCGAGCGCAGCCAGCAATCGAGCTCCTTGCTCGGTCAGCTCGCGTACATCGGCACCGTCCGACACCAGCGTGCAGACCGGAGCGCCGCGTTTGATCGTCTCTCCTCCGTGCGGGATGTCGCGCACCAGACCGTCCGGCCACCAGCCGGGATCGGGAGTGCCAAGGTCGCGGTCGGCGAACAGCACGAGCTTCACCTTCGCACACCGTGTCGCGAGGGGTCCGGCCGCGGTCGGAAGTGCCGAGCTTCGCGCCCCGCGTACGTGCGCCTCGAAGCACCCGGGTCCGAACAGCTCCAGCGAGCCGGGCGGCCGAGGGTTGACCTCGAGCACCCACGCACGCCGCCCATCCCAGACCGCATCCACGCTGAACGCGCCGCGGACGCCGAAGCGGAGCGCGATTTCGTTGCAAACGGCGCCGAGCTGACCTTCGAGCTCGGCGACTTCCACCTCGGCCAGCCTCGGGGGTGTCACGTTGCCCATCCAGCCGAATCCCGGCCGGCGATGCAGTTGCTCAGTGAGCCCGAGCATGGCGGCCCGCCGCCCGTCACCGATCGCCACCGCCGAACACGACAGCCCGTCGATCCGCCGCTGGAGGATCTCGGTCGGACCTAGGGCGCCTCCGGCCCAGCGGCAGACCCCTCGCCCGCCGCCGCCGCGCGCCGGCTTGCGCAACCAGACATCGCCATCGGAACGTGCGCGGGTCGCGGGGAGCTCGCCGACCGATCGCGTCTCGGGTGCGTGCGCCCCGGCGGCGCGCGCTGCCTCCCCGACCGCCCAAGGGTCGCGAACGGCCGCCAGATGATCGGGGGGCGTACCCAGCAGTTCTCGCCCCGATCCCAGCCGCGCCACCAGCTCGGGGCGATTCTCGAACCCGGCCCCGTAGACGACCGCGTCGGCCTCGATCTCGGCGGCGAGCGAAGCTAACCCCGCGCTGGTCGGCGCCGTTGCTCCGGGGGCGATCGCGCGCAGGTCGAAGTCGCCGAAGCGATCCAGTGCCACCACCTCGTAGCCGTCGGCGACCGCCATTGACGCAAGCATCCGTGCCGTCACAGCGACCACGAGCACCCTCACGGCAGTCCTACCCCTGACAGCAGCGCGGCCAGCAACGTCGCAGCGACGAGATCCGCGGTGGTCCCGGGGTTCAACCGGTTGCCTTCCTTGCGGAGCGACGCGTCGAAGTCGGCGAGCGACAGCGTCCCCTCGCGCACCGCACAAGCCGCGGCGCTGACCCGTTGCGCTGCCTCTTCGCCCGCCTTGCGCGCGATCAGCGTGTCCGCATGCCTCGCCAGCAGGCCGACGTGGAGCGAGACGATCGCCTCAAGGGTTCCTTGCCCGAACGCCAGCGCCTGCTCGAGCAACGGCAGCCCGGTCTCGAACACGATCGCGTAGCCACTCGCGTATTCCGAGGCGATGCTGTCGCGATCCGCGGCGGCGCTCATCGCCTCGCCCAGGGAGACCCGTGCCGGTGCGTGCACGTCGTGCTCGGTCACATCGCCGAGTCCGCCAGGCGCGGCACGGACGATCGCGGCAAACGCGGCAGCGGCATCGTCGACGTCGAGCCCCGCCAGGACTCGCCGCACGGCCGAGCGCAGCGTCTCGTCTGATTGCCCCGTCGCCGCCGCGCGGGCCAGCGGCGCGAACAGGAGCACGATCCCCAGGTTCGTATTGGCGCCCGTGACCCTCGTCGTGGCCTGCACCCCGTCCGCGATCAGCTCACCGACACTGCGTTGCCGAACGCGCGCGGGCGCGAACGCTGGACCGAGCGCGAGCGCCGATCGCACCATGTCGGCGTACGTCGTGTCGGAGAAATCGTGGGCCGGCGTGATGTTGCCCGGTTTGGCTGCTGACACCTCGAGCACACACGCGAGGACAACCTGATGCTCTAGTAGATCCCCGCTCAGTCGCGAGTGAGCTAGGGTTGCATTCACCCACGTCACCATACGATAGGAGAGAGGAGACTCACGTCATGGCCATTACCCTGGCAACTGGCGAGGCTCTGGTCGGTGAAGGTAACGAGGTCGCACACATCGACCTGCTTATCGGGTCAAAGAGCGGACCCGTCGGTGAGGCGTTCGCCCACGCCTTCGTGAACGAGTCCGAGGGACACACGAATCTGCTCGCCGTGGTCACCCCCAACCTTCCGGCGAAGCCGGACACGGTGCTCAGCAACAAGGTGACGATCAAGGGCGCCAAGCAGGCCGTGCAGCTGTTCGGCCCCGCTCAGGCCGCGGTTTCCCGCGCCGTAGTGGACTCGGTCGCCGAGGGCGTCATCCCCAAGGATCAGGTCGACGACCTGTGCATCATCGTCGGCGTGTTCATCCACTGGGAGGCCGAGGACGACAAGAAGATCTACGACTGGAACTACGAGGCCGTCAAGACCTCGATCGCGCGTGCCCTGGGCGGTGAGCCGAGCACCGACAAGGTGCTGGCCGATACACCCGCTGCGCGGCACCCGTTCGCCGGCGGCGCCGAGGGGTAGCGGCGGCCGGCCACGAGCCGTTGAACGCGCAGACCGGAGAGTTGCCGCTCGCCGGTCTGCGCACCGTCGTCACCGGAGCCAGCTCCGGCATCGGCCGGGCGATCGCAATCGCCTTCGCCGCCGCGGGTGCCCGCGTGGGTATCGGCGTCTGTCGCTCGCTGCCGCAGGCGCAAGCACTGGCCGACGAACTCAGCCCCTCCGACCCGGCAAAACACCCTCTTTTGCAGGCGGATCTCAGCACGCCCGAGGGCTGCACCGGGATCGTGCGAGACGCCTTCGCCGCGCTCGGGCACATCGACGTCTGGGTCAATAACGCGGGCGCCGACGTGCTCACCGGTGAGGCGAGATCCTGGTCGGACGAGCGCAAGCTCCAGGAGCTGATCGACGTCGACCTGAAGGCGACGATTCGCTGCTCGCGGCTGGTCGCCGCCCGCATGCACCCCGGCGGCTCCATTCTCAATATCGGCTGGGATCACGCCACGATCGACGGAATGGCCGGTGAGAACCCTGAGCTCTTCGCCGCGGTCAAGGGTGGGGTGCTCGGCTTCTCCAAATCGCTCGCGCGCTCCCTCGCCCCCGATCTCCGCGTCAACGTGCTGTGCCCCGGGTGGGTCGAGACGGCCTACGGGGCCGGCACTGATCGGGCGTTCTACGACAAGGTCGCAAACGAAACGCCGCTCGGTCGCTGGGGTCAGCCTGCGGACATCGCCGGCGCGGCCGTGTGGCTCGCGTCGCCCGCCGCCGCGTTCGTCACCGGCCAGGCGATCAATGTGAACGGCGGGACGGTTGGCTGACACCCTGTTCGTCACCGGCCGGCTGGCGGAGCCCGCGATCCGCGCCGTCGCGTCCCAGCTGGAGATCGACCACCAGATCGCCGTGATGAACATCGGCGTCGCCGCGCTTATGACCACGCGCTGGATCGCCCGGCGCCTGGAGGTGCCGCCGGGGGTTGACAACATCGTGATCCCCGGCCTGTGCGAGGGCGACGTGGACACACTTCAGCAGGCGACAGGACTGCGGGTGCGCAAGGGCCCGGCGGATGTCCGCTCGCTGCCGGAGTGGTACGGGCGAGAGGCCATCCGGGCTGAGCTCGGGCCGCGTGACGTGCGCGTATTCGCCGAGATCAACGACGTGCAGAGGCTCTCGCGCGAGCAGGTGATCGACCGGGCCGAGCGCTACCGCGCGGCGGGAGCCGACGTGGTCGACCTCGGCCTTGCTCTCGACCGTTCGTGGCTCACCGACGGGCCGCCGACGATTGCGGCGCTGCGTGAGCGAGGGCTGTCGCTCAGCATCGACACGCTCGACTCCGAGCACATCCGGATGGCCGATGCCGCCGGTGTGGACTACGTGCTGAGCCTCACGCCGCAGACGATCGACATGGCCGCCGACCTGCGTGCGACGCCGGTGCTGATCACCGAGGACCCCGACGACCTCGACGGCCTGGACCGGATGGCCGCCCGGATGGAGCAGATGGGGCGACCGTACCTGCTCGACTCGATCCTGGCCCCGATCAACTCGGGCTTCGCCGCGTCGCTGGCGCGCTATGTCGAGGTTCGCCGACGCCACCCCGAGGCCGACATGCTCATGGGTATCGGCAATCTGACCGAGCTCACCGAGGCGGACTCGGCTGGGGTCACGGCGCTGCTGATCGGCTTCTGCCAGGAGATCGGGATCGGCGCGGTGCTGACCACCGAGGTGATCGGATGGGCGCGCGGGGTAGTGCGCGAGACCGTCCTCGCGGCCCAGATCATGCACGTCGCCCAGCGGCAGGCGCGACCTCCCAAGCACATCGACTCAGGCTTGGTCACGAGTAAGGATGAGTCGATGCGCGCGCCGTCGGAGGAGGAGCTGCACGCCATGCAGGCTCAGATATCGGACCGCAACTACCGCCTGTTCGCCGACGAGGACTGGCTTTATGCGTTCAACGGCGAGCGCTTCGTACGCGAGCAGAACATGTTCGCGGTGTTCGATCAGCTCGACGTCGATGACCCCTCGCACGCCTTCTATCTCGGCAAGGAGCTGATGAAGGCCACGATCGCGCGCGGCCTGCACAAGAGCTATCGCCAGGAGGGTCCGCTGGACTGGGGCGTCCTGAGCTTTCCCGAACCTCGACGGGAGGATGTCCAATGAAGAAGATCCTGATCCAGCTGGACACGGACCAGCACCCGAGCGCGTTTGATGCGATCGCCGCCTACGACGCCGACGTGGACGTCGTGGTCGCATATGGCGAGATCACTCCCGACAACCTGACGGACGTCGTCCAGGGTGCGATCTTTCCCCGCGGCCCCGACGGCCTGGTGGACACCGCCTTCTGGGTCGGCGGGTCGAAGGTCCGCGACGGTGAGGCCGTGTTCAAGGCCGCGCGCAATCTGTTTTTCAAGCCCTTCCAACCGTCGATCATGCTCGATTCCGACGGCTCGAACACCACCGCAGCGGCCGCCGTGGCTCGCGTCCGCGGCGCCGTCGAATTGAACGGCAATCGCGGGGCGGTGATCGGCGTCGGACCCGTCGGGCTGCGCACGGCCGAGCTCCTGAAGCGCGAGGGCGCCGAGGTCACGATGTTCACCTTCCCGCCTGACGTGATGGAGGGCGGCTATCGCCGCGCCTCGGGGATCGCCGTCGCCGAGGACGCGGGTTTTGAAGTCGTCGAGCCGGGTTCCAGCGACGAGCTCGACAAGGCCCTCGCCGATCGCGCGGCGATCTTCGCCGCCGGCCCGGCGGGCACCCAGATCCTGCGCTCAAGCGGCTGGAAGCAGGAGGGCGTGCGGGTGGTCGTCGACTACTCGGCGGCCGAGCCGGTCGGGGTTGAGGGCGTCGATCGCGGTGACGATCTGGCCGACGAGGATGGCGTGCTCAAGCTCGGCGCGCTCGCGGTGGGCGGCCCGAAGATGAAGTTGCAAAAGGCCTGCATCCGGGCCATGTTCGAGACCAAGGGCACGGTCCTCGACCTCGAAGGCGTCTACGACGTCGCCCTCGAGAAGCTGTGAGGCTGCGAAGCAGCTGGCGGCGGGGGCGGGTGGGTGGGTGGGTGGGTGGGTTCTTGTTACTTCGAGAACACGAACTTGCCCATGGGCCCGTCGAGCGGACCGTCGGGCTCGGGGCGCCACAGGATCGTGTCCTCGATCTTGCGCGCCATCGCAAAGTCCTTGTCGGTGATCCCGCCGGCTGAGTGTGTGGCCAGCTTGACCCAGAGCTTGCCCCAGGTCACGCTTAGGTCGGCGTGATGGCCCGCGGCCTCGCACAGGTAACCCACGGCGTTGACGGCCATCAGCGTCGTCGGCCACCCGTCGGTGTTGTATTTGCGCCGGATCCATTTGTCCTCGTAGTACCACTCGTTCAGGCCGTACTCGGACAGCTTGGCGGGGATCTCGTCCTCCCCGTAGGTACGGGGCTTGTCGCTGGTTGTGCTCATGGTCCAATCATATGCCCCGGGTAGCCGGCGTCGACCCCGGAACGGTCTCGTTTGACCTGTGTGTGCTCCAGAACGGCGAGCCGGTCCTCGAGCAGGTGTTCGCGACCGGGACGCTCAGCGATGACCCCAGGCCGCTGCTGCAAACGCTGGCCGCCCACGGTCCCTACGACCTCGTCTACGGGCCAAGCGGTTACGGCCTGCCACTAGTGAATGCAGCCGACGCAGGCGAGCGCGAGCTGGCGGAGATGGTGCTGGTCCGCCCAGACGAGGCGCGCGCCGAGGCCGGAGTCGGCGGCATGCGCTCGCTCCTGCGGGCACTCACGCGCAGCGGCCTGCCCGTGGTCTTCGGGCCGGGGGTGATCCACCTGCCGTCGGTGCCGCGGCACCGCAAGTACAACCGGATCGACCTCGGAACCGCCGACAAGCTGTGCGCGGCGGCATATGCAATCGCCGATCAGTCCGCCCGGCGGGGGATCACGCCGGAGCAGACGGCGATGGTCCTGCTCGAGCTCGGAGGCGCGTTCACGGCGGCGCTGGCGGTCGCCGGCGGGCAGATCGTCGACGGCATGGGCGGCTCGTCGGGACCGATCGGGATGCGCGCGGCCGGGGCGCTCGACGGCGAGCTTGCCTACCTGCTCGGGCAGGCGCTGCGCAAGGACACGCTGTTCACGGGCGGGGCACTCGATCCAACCGGAACGTTGGACATCACCGACCTCCCCGCTCTCTGGCATGACCCGTCCTACGCCGAGGGTTGGACGGCGCTGCTCGAGGCGGCCGCCAAGGCGGTCCGGGCCCTCCTGGTCAGCTTGCCGGCGCCGCTCGAGATCGTCGTCTCGGGCCGTCTGGCCTGGGTGGACGACCTGGTCGAGACCTTGGCTCGCGGTTTCCGTGATGTGGCCCCCGTGCACGCCCTCCTCCCCACTGGCGCCAGCGCGGCCGCTCACGGCGCCGCACTCCTGGCCGACGCGCTAGCGGGTGGCCGTTATGCCCGCCTGGTCGAAGTACTGAGACTCCGAGAGTCCAGCGGCAGTGCACTCGACTATCTGCGCGTGGCGGGTAGTGACACGATTTCGCTGGGGTAAGTGTTGTAATACAGCGCCCACTGGCCATATTTGACCTACCAGTCAATGCCGCCCTGACTGACCGGTTAGTGCTTATACCTATCCACTCGGTCAGTCAAGGCCTACCCGGTTAGTTAAGGAACTTTCTCGCTGACGGTCAGGTTGCGTCACAGTCGCCCCGCTGTTACGTTCTTTCTTGCCCATTTTCCGGAAGGAAGGAGAGAGTCGCTGTGGCTGCCACGGCCGATAAGACACTAATCGAGGGCCTGATCAAGCAGAACGGAACGACGATAGGGGCGGTGTTGGGGCGAGGATCTGTGGGGGTGGCCGAGGAAGGATCCGACGGCAAAATGCACGCCACGGTCCGGATTCCCATGGACGAGCTGATCTTCGAGCCCAGGGTGTTGGTCCTGCCGCACGGAGGCGACCTCGAGCTCGAGATCATCAACGACGACAACAACTCTCACTGCGCGGTGCTGCCCAACAACGGCGACGCGAAGTTCATCTGGCTGGTGAACTTCTCGAAGGGAACTGCGAGCCTCAACCTCGACGGCCCGGGCTATTACTGGTACGGCTCCCGGACCGGCAACGACGAGGGCGGCGGCCTGACCGGGACCATCGTCGTGAGTGGCGAGGTCCCAGACGAAGCGAAGCTCGACCGTCCACCCCAGCCCCGGCCATAGAAAGGAGCCGCTGATGGCAACCGAGACTGAGTACGTTGACGCAGGCGCCGCGGTCGACTTCCGGATTCTGAGCCCCGGCTTGGCCGGGAGTGCACCCCCGGTCACCAAGGGCGTCAACTACGACCGCATCCTCAAGGGCCGCGATTCGGAGCCGCACAACTGGCTCACCTACTACGGCGCTTACGACGGCCAGCGATACAGCCCGCTCGATCAGATCAACACCTCGAACGTCAAGGGCCTGTCTCCCGCCTGGGTGTTCCAGTGCGGATCCGTGGGCATGCACTCGGGCGCTTCGACGTACTCGCTGGAGGCGTCCCCGCTGGTCGTCGACGGCATCATGTACGTCACCGGCTTCGATGGCTGGCTCTGGGCGCTGGACGCCAAGACCGGTCAGGAGCTGTGGCGCTATCACCGTGCCTCCCCGTACGACGTACGCCTCTGCTGCGGCAACGTCAATCGTGGATGCGCGGTGGCCCAGGGTCTGGTCTTCATGACCACCCTCAACGCCCACGTGATCGCGCTCGACGCGACGACCGGCCAGCTCGTCTGGGACCAGACGTACGGCGACGTACGGGCCGGCGAAAGCGCAACCGTAGCCCCGCTGATCGTCAAGGACATGGTGATCGTCGGGAGCTCCGGCGGCGAGTTCGGGGTGCGTGGCCACGCCGACGCGTTCAAGCTCGAGACCGGGGAGCGCGTGTGGCGCTGCTACATGATTCCGCGCCCCGGGGAGCCCGGCTCCGAGACCTGGCCGGCTGACGGCGAGGCCTGGGCCCGCGGCGGCGCCAACTGCTGGACCACGCCGACGTTCGACGCGGACCTCAACCTCCTGTATTTCAACACCGGCAACCCCTGTCCCGATTTCGACGGGGGAGTACGCGAGGGCGACAACCTGTTCACCAACTGCGTCGTGGCGGTCGACCCGGACAGCGGCCAGATCAAGGCGCACTACCAGTACACCCCGCACGACGTGTGGGACTACGACTCGACGATGGAGAACATCCTGTTCGAGATGGACGGGCGCAAGTGCTCCGGACACTTCGACAAGAACGGGTATTTCTTCGTCCTGGACCGCACGGACTGCAGCCTGATCCGGGTCGTTCCGTTCGTCGACCGGATCACCTGGGGTGAGATCTCCGCCGACGGCAAGGTCACGCCGCGCGTGTTCCCCGACAAGGAGGGCGAGCCGGTCCACTTCTGGCCCGGCCCGGCCGGCGCCAAGGAATGGACGCACGCCGCCTATAGCCCGAAGACGGGCCTGTTCTACTGCCCCGTGCAGGACGTCGGTGCGACGGCGACCCGGCGGCGGCGCGAGTTCAAGGAGAGCATCCCGTACTGGGGCGCGGGCGTCGCTGTCGACACAGAGGACGTGTCCGGCTATCTGTCCGCGATCGATCCGGCTACCGGTCAGGAGAGGTGGCGGTTCCGCAATCAGTACCCGATGACGGCGTCTGTCCTGACCACCGGCGGTGGCCTCGTGTTCGCCGGGGACCCAGCCGGAATCTACAGGGCGTTCAACGACAGCAGCGGAGACCTGCTGTGGTCGTTCAACTGCGGGAGCGGTCACCACTCGAGCCCCAGCTCCTACACCGTCGACGGCAGGCAGTACATCGCCTGCCCGGTCGGGTACGGCGCCTGGACCGAGGGGTTCTTCCCCGGGGCGCTCGCCGCACCCGGTGGGTCCGCGATCTACGCGTTCGCGCTGCCGGAGTAGCGCCGAGCGACTAAAGCCAGCGCGATCTGTCACGGCTGGCTGAAGCCGTGACAGATCGCTGGCAGTCGACCCGATCGTTCCAGAAACGATGTTCGCGCTCATATCGCTCGGCTTCACCCTCAGCCTGGACAACTTCCGCATGTCCGTCGTGCTCGGAGGCCTCAAGCCGACCCTTCTGCGGTCAATAAAGACTTCTTTCATCTTCGGCCTGTGGGACGGCATCGCGCCGCTGATCGGAATCATCATCGGCGATTTTCTGAGCAACAAGATCGACTCCACCGCCGACACGATTGCCGCGATCGGCCTCGGTGCATACGGCCTGTTCATCGTCGTCCGGGCGCTGCTTTCAGACGAGCATGCGGATCCGGATTTGAAGTTCGCGACGCGCGGGCTGCCCCTGCCGTTGAGCGTTGACAACGTCGCCGCCGGCGCGAGTCTCGGCCTCCTTGGCTACTCGCCCTGGATCGCGCCCATCCTGTTCGGGACGATCACGTTCTTCATGTCGGTCGCCGGACATCAGATCGGCCGCATGGCGGTCCACTTCGTACCCCGCATCCGCACCGACCTGTTGACCGGGATCGCGTTCGTCGCGATGGCCGTCCTGCTGGGTATGGGCGTCACGCTCCCCGGGGGCAACTGAGCCGGAGAGTCGACGCGTCAGTCGTTCCCGCCCTCGATGGCGCGCAGTCCGGGACCGCCGTCGGACATCGAGTCGTCGAGTTCCGCGGATAGCGCCTCGCTCTCGAACCGAACGAGCGCCTCCTCGCAGGAGGCGACGGCTGCCGTGGCGTCCTCGCCGCCGGGCGCATCGAAGTAGTCGCGGGCACGGATGGCGGCGAGCCACTTCTGATAGCGGGCGAGGTCGGCGTCTGACTCCTCGAGCTCGGTGTAAGTGGTCCGACCGCGACGGCGCTCGAGCTGGAGTTCCTCATGGAACCGCCGCGTGCTCTCGACCACTTCGTGGTATTCATCGGCCCGCTCGCGCTGCATCGCATCGATCGCCGCGCCCTCCTGCTTGGAGTCCGTCAGGTGGATGCGCAGCATCTCGCCGTGTCCGCCCTCTGCCCGCAGTCGGGTCACAATCCGGGCCACGGCGCGCGTGGTCTTCGGCGTGGCCGGGAGCAGGCACACCGACTGCTGCAGGTAGTAGGCCCCGAGGCTGCGCAGGTTGCGCCACGCGTAGACCCGGAGCGTCGACGTCCCGCCGGGCGGAGTGGAAACGGTAATCAGCAGCCAGTCGCGGGCCACGAAGCAACAAATGATCCCAAATGGCCCAACCCGTTCTATCTAAAACGTATCATTCGTTTCATGCCAGGCGCAACGAGCGCGCCATCACGCGCGAACCAGGCCCCGACGCTCCCGGTTCACGCACAACCGATGGGGGTCGTGTGGGAGCGCACCCAGAGCCGCCCGGAGGGGCTAAGCACTGAGGAAGTCGCGACGCGCCGTACAGCGCCGGTCCGGACCCAAGAAGGCAACACCTCGGCCGTCTTGGGCGAGATCGTCGAGTCGCTCGCCGAGCCGCTTCAGCTGCTGCTGCTCGTGGTCGCCGTCCTCTCGGCGATCTTCGGCGAGGTTCGCGACGCGATCGCGATCTTCACCGTCATCGTGCTCGTCAGCGCCGTTGAGGCGACTTCCGAGGTCCGTGCGAAGCACGCGCTGAAGGCGCTCCGCGATCTCAGCGCCCCCAATGCACTGGTCCGGCGCTCCGGCGCCCCCGTGGCGGTCCCGGCCGGCGCGCTCGTCGTCGGCGACGTGCTGCTCGTCGAGGCCGGCAGCGTCGTCGCAGCCGATGCACGCGTCGTGGAGGCCGACGGGCTAGCCACCGACGAGTCCAGGCTGACCGGCGAGCCCGTCGCGGCCGCGAAGGGCCCCGAGCCGGTGGATCCTGACACGCCGCTCGCCGACCGATCCTCCGTGCTGCACGCCGGCACCGCCGTCGTGGCCGGCGCCGGGGAAGGCGTCGTCGTCGCGCTGGGCGACGAGACCGAGATCGGGCGCCTAGGCCGGCTCGTCGCCCAGGCTAAGGAGCCCCCCACCCCTCTCCAGCGCACCATGACCGAGCTGGCGCGCGCCGCGCTGATCGTTGCGGTGGCAGCGTGCGTGCTCGTGCCGCTCCTCGGCGTCCTCCGGGGCCAGCCCCCGCGCGAGATGCTTCTGAACGGACTGACGCTCGCTTTCGCCACGATCCCCGAGGAGCTGCCGATCCTCGTGACGGTCCTGGTCGCGCTCGGCGGTCTACGCCTGGCTCAGCAAGGAATCCTGCTCCGACGACTGCGCGCCGCCGAGGCCGTCGGCGCGATGACCGTGCTGCTCGCTGACAAGACCGGGACGCTGACCGAGAACCGGCTGCTGGTCGAGCGCATCGACGGCGACCGCAAACGCGTGCTGGCGGCCGCCGCGGCGGCGCACGGCGGCGCGGCCGCGCAGGACCCGGTCGATCGCGCGCTGGCCGAGGCCGCCGCTCAGCCCGAGTCGAGCGAGCGCCTCGCCCGTTACCCGTTCGATCCGGTGCGCCGGCGCGAGAGCGCAGTATGGCGAGACCCAGCCGGTGCCTGGGTGGCTGTGAAGGGAGCGCCGGAGGCGGTCCTCGAGCAGTGTGCGACGTCCAACAGCGAGCGCTCGTCGGTGCTCGCGAGGGTCGCACGGCTCGCGGAGGACGGCCTGCGCATCATCGCGGTCGCCGAGCGACGGGTCCTCTCAGTCCCTCGCGACGCGACCGACGCCGAGACCGAGCTCGACTTCGTCGGGCTGACCGCCTTCCGCGATCCGTTGCGCGTCGGCGTCGGCGATGCCGTGGCCGAGCTCGCCCACGCCGGCGTGCGGACGATCGTCGTCAGCGGCGACCATCCCGAGACGGTTGCGGCGGCGGCGCGCGAGGCCGGCGTGAGCGCTCCTGAGGTCCTGCGGGGTGGGGCACCGCTCGACGCCCTCGACGACGACGAGCTCGCCCGGCGCCTGCGCGGCGAGGCCGTGATTGCGCGCGCCACGCCTGAGGACAAGCTGCGCCTCGTCCGGCTCCTCCAGGATCGGGGCGAGGCGGTCGCCGTCACCGGCGACGGCGTCAACGACGCGCCGGCCCTCGCCGCCGCGAACATCGGGATCGCGATGGGCGCGCGCGGAACCGATCTCGCCCGCGAGGCGTCCGACCTCGTCCTCGTCGACGACGCGTACCCGACGATCGTCGGCGCGGTCGAGGGCGGTCGCGCACTGGCCTCGCAGCTTCGGCGCGCGGTCGCCTTCTACCTAGGCGCGAAGATCGCGCTGGTCGTGGTCATCGCCGTGCCACTCGCGCTTGGACTGCCGGCCCCGTTCCAGCCGGTGCACATCGTCATCCTGGAGCTATTCATGGACGTCGGCGCGTCGGTGGCTTTCGTCAGCGAGCCCACCGCGCCGGGCACGATGGATCGGCCCCCGCGGGATCCCGCCAGCCGGTTCCTCGACGGTACGCAGCTGTCTGCGATCGCGCTCACCGCGGTGGCGCTCACCGTCGCGGTGCTCCCCGCGTTTCTCATCATCCACGCCCGCTCGGGCACCAACATGGCGATCGCGGCCGCCGTGGCCGGGTGGCTAATCGCGAATGTGGCGGTCGCGTGGAGCCTGCGCGCTCGACCGGGCCTGCCGTTGCGGCGCAACGTCGCGTTCCCTGCGTGGGCGCTCGTCGCCCTCGCTGCCGCGTTCATGCTGTCGCTGACCCAGGTGGGGGCGACGCTGGGCGTCAAACCGCTCACGGCGGACAACCTGGGCATCACGGCCGCAGTCGCGGCGGCCGGCGTGGCGATTGCGGCCGCCGGACGGGTCGCGCTGTCGCTATCCCGCCGGCTCTGAGGGCGTCGCACTCATCCCGGCCGCTCACCTGAGGCCGAGCGGCTCGGCGTAGGCAGCGTTCGCCTGGGCCGCGGTCAGGAAGTGATTGACCACGAGCCGATCGAGGACGTGGCGTTGGCGCAGCTTGGCGAGGCGCAGATGCTCAAGCGGGTCATACGCCGACGGCGCCTCCGGCAGGCCCGCGAGCAGCGCCGCCTGCGCCCAGTCGAGGTCGTCGGGGCGGGTTCCGAAGTACCCGCGCGCCGCCGCGACGTCGCCCCAGTAGCCGTGGCCGTAATAGACGGCGTTCAGGTACATGGCGAGGATCTCCGGCTTGGAATAGCCGAGCGCCAGTTTGACCCCCAGCCCGATCTGACGGAGCGTTGCGAACAGCCCGGTTCCATCTCCGTACAGCTGCTTGGCCAGCTGCTGCTCGATCGTGCTGCCACCCGGATCCTGGTCGGTGTGCAGGGTGGCGATCGCGGCGCGCCCGGCGCCGTCGAGGACGTTTATCACGAAGTTCGAGTAGAAGTGCTCGTCCTCGACCGCCACCACCGCATCGCCGAGCTTGGCCGGCGGGAGCGGGCCGCCCGCGGTGCCGTGGTGCTCTGTCAGGATCCGGCCGACCCGGGCCGGCGCGTCGCCGACACTGGGGAGGATGGCCAGGTACGCGATGCCGGCGGCGAACAGGACCACCACCACCGCGACGAGGGCCACCGCCGCCCGTATCGCCACGCGTCGCCAGCGCAGACCGCCACCACGACCGCGCGCGGCCACCCGACCCGAAGAATCCTTGCCTCGCTGACGACTGCTGATGGGTGCCGCGGATCTACTCAATGCCGGCCCGGGGTCGGTCTTTGCCTGACTTGAGTGTGGCGCTCCGATCCGCCCGCCGGTGCGGGCTTAACCGAGTCTTAGGCGATGAACCCGGACGCTCACGACGCGCTGAGAGGGCGCGTCGTCAGGCGACCTCGACGAGCTCGTTCGCCTCGACCGGGTCGGGCGCGTCCTGGTGGTAGTACTTCCCCCCGCGCATCCACGAGGCGACCGCCGCCACCAGGCAGCAGCCGGCGGCGAAGTAGAACACGGTGTGGATGCCGCTGGCGAACGGGTGGGAGACGAGCGAAGGGAAGAACTTGTGCCCGGTCAGGTAGGCGGCCGTCGCGGGGTGCAGGTGCGGGAGCGTCGTAGCGAGCAGGGTGCCTACCGGGTTGTACCCGAGGAACGACGCGAACAGGCTCCCGACGGGCGGCAGCTTCGAGACCTGCAAGGCGGCGCCGTGTGGGACGCCGTGCGACGCCAGGCCGTGGTACAGCACAGCGGGCAGCGTCGATGACAGGCCGACGATGATCAGGCTGAAGAACACCCCGATCGACAGCACCGACGCGGAGTTCTGGAACGTCGCGGCCATGCCGGCGCCCGACCCCCGCTGGTTGGGTGGCAGGCTGTTCATGATCCCGGTCAGGTTCGGCGCGGCGAACAGGCCCATCGCCGCGCCGATCAGCAGGATCACGACCGCGAACTCCCAGTAGCTGAAGTTGATCGGGATCGCGACCAGCAGCAGGAAGCCGATCGCCGACCCGATCATGCCGCCGGTGGCGAACGGCCGCGCGCCAAAGCGGTCGGCCAGGCGCCCGGAGATCGGCCCGGCGATCAGGAACCCGACCGACAACGGCAGCATGTAGATGCCGGCCCACAGCGGGGTGTCCTTGAAGCTGTAGCCGTGGAGCGGGAGCCAGATCCCTTGGAGCCACAGGATCAGCATGAACATCAGGCCGCCGCGTGACAGCGCCGCGAGGAACGTGGCGACGCTCCCGCCGCTGAACGCGCGGATCTTGAAGAGGTCAAGCCGGAACATCGGCGCGGCCACGCGGCGCTCGATCACCACGAACAGACACAGAACGAGGATGCCTCCGACCAGAGCACCGATCACGCCGGGCGCCGTCCACCCCATGTTGTGCCCGCCGTAGGGCAGGATCCCGTACGTGATTCCGACGAGCACCGCGATCAGCCCGACCGCAAACGTGATGTTGCCCCACCAGTCGATTTTCGCGGGGCTCCGGATCCCGCGCTCCTCGAGCTTCAGGTAGGCCCACACGGTGCCGAACAGCCCGAACGGCACCGATACCAGGAACACCAACCGCCACGCCACGGGTGCGAGCACGCCCCCAAGCACAAGTCCGATGAACGACCCCGCGATCGCCGCGACCATGTTGATCCCGAGCGCGAGCCCGCGTTCCTCGGCCGGGAACGCGTCGGTCAGGATCGCCGACGAGTTCGCCATCAGGAACGCGGCACCGATGCCCTGTACGACGCGCATCACGATCATCCACATCGCTCCCGCGCTGCCCTGCAGCCAGGTCACCGACAGCAGGATCGATCCGACCGTGAAGACCGCGAACCCGAGGTTGTACATCCGCACCCGGCCGAATATGTCCCCGACTCGACCAAGGCTCACGACCAGCACCGCCATCACGACCATGAAGCTGAGCAGCATCCACAGCAGGTAGCTCGTGTTCGACGGGATCAGCGGGTTCAGGTGGATCCCGCGGAAGATCGCCGGAAGCGCGATGATCACGATCGACTGGTTGATCACCGCCATCAAGATTCCGAGCGTGGTGTTCGACAGGGCGACCCACTTGTAGCGCTCGGGGTGCGTCGCCGGCGGCCGGCCGTTGGTGTGTCGCGAGCGCCCGTTCGCTCCGGCCGGTCCTCTGCTTGGACCTGGCGTCCCGGCCGCGGCGCTCACCGGGCCAGCCGATCGATCAGCTTGTCGAGGACCGCGACCGCGGCGGCCAGCGTCTCGACCTCGGAGTCGTCGAGCGAGGCCATCTCCTCGTGCAACAGCGCCCGGTACTCGGCCCGGAGTTGCTCGAACACCTCGTCGCCGGCCGACGTCAGGCTGACCAGCACGGCGCGGCCGTCGGTCGGATCGGGAATCCGCTGCACCCAGCCGCGCTCAGCGAGTCGGTTGACCAGCAGCGTGATCGCGGGCTGCGTCACACGCTCGTGCGCGGCGAGTTCGGTGATCCGCCGTGGCCCGCTGCGCAGGTTGCGCAGCACCCCGACCTCAGTGCGCGACACGCACACGCTCGTGCGCGTCAGAAACAGCCGCGACAGCTCGGAGCTCCGTTGCGGCAGAGCCTCGGCGATCTCGTCCAGCTGACTGCTCCGTTGATCGAGGCCGCCCCTCTGCATCAGGCGCTTATATTAGCCACTAATGCGATTGGGCCGTCGATCCACCAGCACGGCGAACAGACCACCTAGCCAGCGGCTCGCCGCTCCCCCAGATAGCTGGCCGTGAGCAGCGCGCTGTCCGCCCGCAGACGCTCCGCACTGTCCGACGCGACCAGTTCCCCGTGCGAGAGCACGTAGCCGCGGTCGGCGATCTCGAGCGCCAGGTTGACGTGCTGCTCCACCAGCAAAACGGCCGTCCCGTGGGTCGAGGCGAACTCCCTGACCACCGGCAGCAGCCGCTCGACGATGACCGGCGCCAGACCCAAGCTCAACTCGTCCAACAGCAGCACCCGAGGTTGCCGGCACAGCGCCCGGGCGATCGCCAGCATCTGCTGCTCGCCGCCGGACAGCAACCCGGCGCGGCGGTCAGCCAGATCACGCAAGGCCGGGAAGTGCTCGAACGCCACCTCCTGAGCGGAACGATCACGCATACCGTCGAGCCGCAGGTGCTCGCGCACGGTGAGCCCGAAGAAGATCCCGCGGCCCTGGGGAACGTGCACGATCCCCCGGCGCACCCGCTCGGTCGGCGACGCGCCGGCAAGATCCTCGCCGTCGAGCCGAACAAGCCCGTCCATCGGATTGATCAGCCCGGAGATCGTCCGCAGCGTGGTGGTCTTGCCGGCGCCGTTGGCCCCGATCAGCGCCACGACCTCGCTGGGATCGACGACAAGACTAAGGTCGCGGAGTACCGCCGCCCGGTCGTAGCCAGCGGTCAGCGCGTCGAGCTCGAGCGCGGGGGTCACCCCTCGAGTCCCCACGGCTCGTCGCCGTCGAGCGGCCACGAGGCGGGCGGGCGGGCCCACGTCCGCTCGAGCATCCCGTCGGCATCGACCGCCGGCGCCGCGCTGGCCCGGAACTGGCGCGGCGAGCAGCCGTACGCCTTGCGGAACAGGCGGCTGAAATGGGGCGCGCTGGACAGGCCCCAGCGGCTCGCGATCGACGAGATCGGCTGATCCGCGAAGGCCGGGTCGATCAGGTCGCGCCGACAGCGCTCGAGCCGCGCGGAGCGGATGAAGTCGCACACGCTGAGCCCTTCGGTCTCAAACACCCGATGCAGGTACCGGGTCGAGATGAAGCAGGCGCGCGCCAGCTCCTCGGGGTTCAGGTTCGGGTCGCTCAGCTTGGCCTCGATATAGGCCTGGGCGTGGATCAGCAGCTCGGCGGTGGACCGGGGCCGCGGTGGCCGCGATGCATCCAGATCCACGTACAGGCGGCGAACCAGGTCGATCACGTGCTCGGCCAGCCCGGTGTCGTCGCGTCCGATGCTGCCGTCGGCTAGGCCGGCGGCCGCCTCTGAGCAGAAGCGGGCAGCCAGCCGCGGCAGTCCGGCCTCGCCCGGGATCCTGACCGCGGTGAGACGGGAGACCTTGTCGGCGTGCTTGCCGAGAGTCGCCTTGGGCACCCGGATCACCAGCAGGTCGAACGGAGCGTCGGCGCGGAAGATGGCGGGATACGAGGTGTCGTAGCTCGTGATGTCCCCCGGCCCCAGCACGCTCGCTCGGTGCTGCTGGGCGCCGTGCAGCCGCCCGCGCAGCACGATCTGGACGTGCAGACACTCGGGGTCGCCGGCGGAGATGTCACGGGGCGTGCGCCGCATCGTGTTCGGTCCGGCCGCGATCCGGTAGACGCCGATCGGCCCGAGCCGGTCGGCCCACATCCGAGCCCAGAAGCGGTCTGTCGCGTCGGTCCCGATGTGCAGCGGGTGGTAGGCGTCGCACGAGGACTTGGCCCAGAACTCGACTCGGTGTGGAGCCGCCACCGCATTGGTGTCGATCAGCAACGTCATGATCTCTGACGTCTCCTGACTAGGAACGCAGACTCTCTCTCCCGCTGGCCCGTCGCCAGCGTCGGCCACTCTACCGAGGGCTCCGGCGACTGTCGAGGAAGCTTGACGTAGCGCTAACGCAGGCGATTTGTCGCACAGCGCACAGCCTTCACAAAGGCTTTGCCCACCCGCGCACTGATCGCCGCGGGCGCCGCCGGCGCCTGCCGCGTCCGCCATAGCATCGGCTCACTTCAAAGAGCCCATGCCAGGGAGGAGCGGACATGGACCGAATCCTTGCGACGCACACCGGGAGCCTCATCCGGCCGCCCGAGCTGCTGGCGTTTCTCGCGGCCAAGGAGCGGGGTCAGGAGACCGACGAGGACGCCTACCAGCGCACGCTGCGCGACGCAGTCGCTGAGGTCGTCCGCCACCAGGTCGAGGTCGGGATCGACGTCCCCGACGACGGCGAGATGGGCAAAGCCAGCTGGATCACGTACCTGTACGAGCGCGTGAGCGGGCTCGAGGTGCGCCCGGTCGAGCTCGAGGGAGGGACCATGTATCCCCCGAGTCGGGACCGTCAGGCGTTCCCCGGCGCCTACGCCGTGATGGACGCGCTCGAGAACGTCAGCGTCAACGAGTCGAACGCCGCCGCCTCGAGCGCGATGCCCGACGAGGAGGCCGCGGCCTCCGGACAGGGCGTGGCTTGGGTCTGCACCGGCCCGCTGAGTTACGACCGCGCCGCGGTCGACCGCGACATCGCCAATCTCCAGGCGGCACTAGAGGGCCAGGAGGTAGTCGACGCGTTCCTTCCCGTTGTCGCGCCCGCCAGCGCCTACTGGCTCCAGAACGAGTACTACGCGGGCGAGGACGAGTTCATGTTCGCGCTGGCCGACGCTTTGCGCGAGGAGTACCGGGCGATCGTCGACGCCGGCCTGCTTGTGCAGGTCGACGACGCGGTGATGATGCACGAGGCGGACACGATGATGTCGCGTGGAGAGTCGTGGGAGGACTACCGGCGCTGGGCCGACCTCCGCGTGCGCGCACTCAACCACGCGCTCGAGGGCTTGCCCGAGGAGCGTCTCCGCTACCACGTGTGCTGGGGCAGTTGGCATGGCCCGCATGCCTTCGACCCGGAGCTCAAGGACGTGGTCGACCTGATCCTGGCCGTGAACGCTGGCACCTACGTCATGGAACAGGCCAACGCGCGGCACGAGCACGAGTGGCGGGTGTGGGAGGAGGTGCCGCTCCCGGAGGGCAAGAAGCTGATCCCGGGTGTGGTCACCCACCACACAAACGTCGTCGAGCATCCCGAGCTGGTCGCGCAGCGGCTGATCCGGCTCGCCAACGTGGTCGGCAAGGAGAACGTGCTCGCGGGAACCGACTGCGGCTTCGCACAAGGCGCGTTCATCGAGCGCGTGCACCCGGAGATTCAGTGGGCCAAGCTCGCGGCGCTGGCCGAGGGAGCGCGCATCGCCTCCCGAGAACTATGGAAACCCACCCACCCCACCCACTCTGCCAAGGCTGCCGCGTAAACCGAGGCGCATGACATTTCACAGAGGAGGAGAAGGTGATCAAGCAGGCGCGTACAGGGTGGCTCGCCGCGACGGCGTTGCTCGCCACCGCGATCATCGCCGCCGGCTGCGGCAGCAGCAGCAGTAGCAGTAGCAGCAGCACAAGCTCGAGCAGCGCGAGCGCGAGCTCGACCACATCCAGCACGACGCCACCCGCCACGAGCGGTGCGGGCGGAGCCGGCACCGCTTCGGTGACCAACTACCTGACTTACGTCGACGGCAAGGCCGGCAAGGCCAATCCCTCGCTCCCGCCCGTTTACATCGGCTGGGTCAACCAGCAGGGCGGGCAGCAGGTGATCGGCGCCCTCGCCACTAACGGCGCGCAGCTCGCGGTCAAGTACGTCAACGACGAGCTCGGCGGGATCGACGGACACCCGGTAGCGCTCAAGACCTGCTTCATCACCTCGGCCGAGGAAGAGGGCACGACGTGCGGCCAGGAGTTCCTCGCGGACAAGAGCCTGTCGGTGATCGAGGAGGGCGCCGTGGCGATCGGCATTCAGTCGCTGTACTCGACGATTGGCACGGCCAAGCCGGTGATCGTCGGCGTGTCGGTGACGCCGATCGACTCGGTCAAGTCCAACGCGGTGATCCTGTTCGGCGACGTCACTCACGTCCTTGGCCCGTTCGGCACCTACGCCTCACAGATTCTCCACGCCAAGACGGCGGCGCTCATCTATCCCGACATTGCCGGCATCACCGATGGCGCGGCGGCGATCGACGCCTCGCTGAAGGCGGCCGGCGTCAAGGTCAAGAGCGTCGCCTACGACCCGAACGAGACCGATCTGATCGGGCCGCTGACCAGCGCGGGCGCCTCGAGCGCCGACCTGGTGATCCCGTACACCGAGGCCGGGGGGTGCGTCAATCTGGCCAAGGGCCTCATTCAGCTCGGTATCACCGACGCGAAGAAGATCCTCTCGGCGCCGCTGTGTTTGAACAGCCAGGTCGCGGCCGGCCTGGGCGGTGACTATCCGATCTGGACCTACGCGATCGCGAGCTCGCTGTTCGGCGATCCGACCGACCCGGGAATGCCGCCGTACGAGAAGGTGACGGCACAGTACGGACAGACGGCCGAGGCACCGGACCCGTGGAACATCGTCTCCTTCGGACAGACGCTGACCACGATCCGGTTCCTGAACCAGCTCGGGTACGGTCATATCACGCCGTCGGCGGTGCTGGCCAAGGCCAAGGCGTTCACCGGTCCGGTCGCTCTCGGTGCACCGTCTCTGGACTGCGGCAAGTATCCGAGCGCGCCCGCGGTGTGTAACGACAGAACACAGTTCTTCCTGTACAAGGGCAAGCACGTGTTCGTGAAGTCCGCCGGGTGGTTGCAGCCGCCGTCGTGACAAGCGTCCCGATGACAGCCGGGTAGGTGACACAGGTACTGCTGTATGCGCTGCTCGGGCTCGGCTCGGGCGCGCTGATCGCCGGGATCGCGCTCGGCGTTGTGCTCACCTACCGCGGCTCGGGAGTCATCAACCTGGCCACGGGCGGGTTCGCGATGCTCGCCGGCTACGCCTTCTGGGCGCTGCGGGTCGACCTGTTGCACCTGTCGACCGGGCCGGCACTGGTGCTCAGCCTCGTGATCGTGCTCGCGGTCGGCGCGGCGACCGAGCTCGTCGCGTTCCGGCCGCTGCGCACGGCGTCGCCGCTGGCCAAGCTCGTCTCCACGCTCGGGGTGCTGCTCGTCCTCCAGGCCTCGATGCTGCTCGCGTTCGGGAGCTCCGAGCAGCCCGAGCCCAACGTGCTGCCCCAGAACATCGTGCATCTGCTCGGCGCGGTGATCCCGATCGATCGCTTCATCCTCACCGGGATCGTCATCCTGCTCAGCGTCGCCCTGGCCGCGCTCTACCGCTTCACCCGTTTCGGACTGGCAACGCGCGCAGCGTCCGAGAACGAGGTGGTGGCCATGCTGGGTGGGCTCTCGCCCAACGCCCTGTCGATGGTCAACACGCTGATCGCCTCTGGCATCGCGGGCGGTATCGGGATCCTGGCCGCGTCGATCACCCAGCTCGACACCGAGACGCTCCCGCTCCAGATCGTGCCCGCGCTGGCCGCGGCGCTGCTCGCGCGGTTCACCTCGTTCGGGATCGCCTGCGCGGCCGGGATCGGCCTCGGGATCATCGACTCGCTGATCCAGTACGTGTCGAACCTGTCGTGGTTTCCCACCTCGGGCGGCGTCGCGATCCCCGGCGTCGCCGAGCTCGTCACGTTCATCCTGATCGTTCTGTTCATGTATCTGCGCGGCTCGAAGTTGCCGAGCCGCGGAGAGCTGGTCGAGCGCCGCCTTCCCGAGGCCCCGCGGCCCCGTCATCTGGCCATGACCACGGTGCCTGCGGCCGCCATCTGCGCGATCGCGCTCGTCGTGCTTCCGTTCGACTTCCGCGAGGCGCTGATCAACACGCTGATCGGAACGGTGCTGGCGCTGTCGCTGGTGGTGATCACCGGCTTCGTCGGCCAAATCTCGATCCTGCAACTGACGCTGGCCGGAGTGGCCGGGTTTGCGATCTCTCACCTGGCGGTCAACGCCGGCATCGGCTTTCCCCTCGCCCCCGTGCTCGGCGCCGGCGCGGCACTCGTGCTCGGGCTGATCACCGCGGCCTCGGCCCTGCGCGTCCGAGGGGTGAGCCTGGCGGTGGTGACCCTGGCGGCGGTGGTGGCGATCACGAACTTCGGCTTCCTGAACCCAACCTGGGGCGGGGGCCAGACCGGGTCGCCAGTGCCCGAACCAAAGCTGTTCGGGCTCGACCTCGGGCCTCACGCGCCGTTCCGCGGACTGGATGGCAACCTGCCCAGTCCCGTCTTCGGCTGGGCCGCGCTGGCCGTGACCATCGCGCTGTGCCTGACCGTGGCGGCGATCCGGCGTGGCGACCTGGGCCGGCGCATGCTCGCGGTGCGCTCCAACGAACGCGCGGCCGCGGCCGCGGCGATCGATCCACGCGTGATCAAGCTGATCGCCTTCGGGGTTTCCTCGGTGATCGCCGGCCTGGCCGGCGGGCTATACGCGTACAACTTCGGCTCGGTCAGCGCTGACCGGTTCGACCCGTTCACCGCGCTCAGCCTGATCGCGTTCGCCTACGCCGGCGGGATCACGCTGATCTCGGGCGCGGTGTTCGCCGGCTTGATCTCGACCCAGGCGCTGTTCCCGTACGCGCTCGACAAGTGGTTCGGGATCAACGGCAACTGGTTCCTGCTGTTCGGCGGCGCGATCCTGATCGTCACGCTGATCCAGAACCCGGAGGGCGTCGCCGGGGCGTTCTACAAGCGCACGCACAAGCGACCCGCGGTCCACCCACCGGAGCCCGCACCCGATTCCGAGGTTAGGGGCCTCGCTTCGCTCGGCGTCCAGCCGGATGACATCGCGGCCGGCGCGTTCAGGCGAGGCACGGATGCCGAGCGCGCCGCAGCCGCGGGTGCCGTTCCGCCGGGCGTCCATGCCCGGCGGGACGCGACCACCGCTGGTCCCGTCCTCAAGGTCACGGGGTTGTCGGTCGCCTTCGGCGGCGTGCACGCGCTCAGCGATGTCGATCTGGAGGTCCGCGACGGAGAACTGGTGGGCCTGATCGGGCCTAACGGCGCCGGCAAGACCACGCTGATCGACGCCATCACCGGTTTCGTCCCGTGCACCGGCCACCTCACGCTCGACGGCCACGACATCGGGCGGATGGCGCCCTACGCACGGGCGCGCCGCGGCCTCTCGCGGACGTGGCAGAACACGGATCTGTTCGACGACCTCGAGGTGGGCGAGAACGTGACCGTCGCGGCCCGCGGCGATGCCGACCCCGAGCAGGTCCTCGGGCTCGTCCACCTCGCCTGGGCCGCACCTGCCATGCCCGATCAGCTTTCGGAGGGCGCGCGCAAGCTCGTCGGCGTCGCCCGCGCGCTGGCGGGACACCCGCGCCTCTTGTGCCTCGACGAGCCCGGTGCTGGACTCGACGCGCGCGAAAGCGAGGAACTCGGCCGTTCTCTGCGCGAGTTAGCCGATCGGGGACAGTCCACGCTCTTGATCGACCACGACATGGGCCTCGTGCTGAGCATCTGCGACCGCGTCGTCGTGCTCGAGTTCGGCCGCGTCATCGCCGACGGCCCGCCCGAGAGCGTGCGCCGCGACGAGCGCGTGATCACCGCCTATCTCGGCGGCGGGGCGGGCGGGGTCCAAATAAAGGAGACCACACTATGACTCACCGCAGCCTGGAAGATCTTCTCCAAAACATCCCTTCCACCGTCGACATGCTGCGCAACGCACAGGTCGGTCCCAACGTGTATCCCGGTGTGCCGGCCGAGTACACGAACTGGCGCGACGAGCAGTGGGCCTGGCAGAACACATGTGTGCTGTTCAACCAGTCCTACCACATGGCCGATCTGGCGGTGACGGGACCCGATGCCATGGCGCTGTTGTCCCACCTGGGCGTCAACACGTTCGAGAACTTCGCGGTCGACAAAGCCAAGCAGTTCGTGCCCTGCACCCCGGCCGGCTGCGTGATCGGCGACGTGATCCTTTTCCACCTCGCCGAGCAGGAGTTCAACCTGGTCGGTCGCGCGCCCGTCCTCAACTGGGTCACCTATCACGCCCGGACAGGTGAGTACGACGTCGAGGTGACGCTCGACCAGCGGTCCGCGCTGCGCACCGACGGCCGCCGTAAATCGTTCCGCTTCCAGCTTCAGGGGCCGAACGCCATGGACGTGATCGGCGGTGCTCTCGGCGCCGAACCACCCGAGCTCAAGTTCTTCAACCTCACCGCCACGGACATCGGCGGCGTCAAGGTGCGAGCGCTTCGCCACGGTATGGTCGGCCAGCCGGGCTGGGAGCTATTCGGCCCGTGGGCGGACTACGAGGCGGTGCACTCGGCGCTCGTCGCGGCCGGTCGACCGTTTGGGCTGCGGCTGGTGGGGGGTCGGGCCTACTCCTCGAACGCACTCGAATCGGGCTGGATTCCGTCTCCCCTGCCCGCTGTCTACACGGGCGACGAACTCCGTTCTTACCGCGAATGGCTGCCCGCCACCGGGTACGAGGGCTCGGCCTCGATCGGGGGCAGCTTCGTCTCCGAAGACATCGAGGACTACTACTTCACGCCCTGGGATCTCGGCTACGGCCATCTGGTGAAGTTCGATCACGACTTCATTGGCCGTGCCGCGCTCGAAGGGATGGCTGACAACGATCACCGCCACAAGGTGACGCTGGCCCTGGACGATGCCGACGTAGCGGCCGCCATCGCGAGCATGTTCGACGACACCGACCGCGCCAAGTTCATCGACTGGCCCTCGGCGGTCTATTCGATGCATCCGTTCGATCGCGTGATCGCGGATGGCGAGAGCGTCGGCGTCTCCACCTGGTTCGGCTACAGCTACAACGAGGCCAAGATGCTCACGCTGGCCGTGGTTGATGCCGGCCACGCGGCGCCCGGAACCGAGGTGACGCTCGTGTGGGGCGAGGAAGGCGGCGGGACCTCGAAGCCGACGGTCGAGCCTCACGTCCAGCGCGAGATCCGGGGCGTGGTCAGCCCGGTGCCCTGCGTCGAGGTCGTGCGCCAGTCCTATGCACCGGACAGCTGGCGCTCGGCGAGCGTCTGAGCGGCTCGGAGTCCGCCTCACGACACCGGGTCGATCATTCGTTGAGGCGGTGGTAGCTGCTCGCCTAGACCTAGAACATTCGTCCAAATTGGTTCGATGCCCGCCTGGCCGTGGGTAGGAGGTGGAGCAGGCTTGCTGTAGATGGGCCCGCTCACAGCACTGATCACCTTCCTCCTTGCGACCGCGGTCGGCGTCGTATCGTCGCCGAGCGTAGTGAGGGGGAAGCGCCAGGTGAGGGAGGAAGCATTGTCGGAGAGGCTGGCTATGCCAGAGCGGCAATGCATACCGGCGCAGGAGACCATCGATGGCTGAGCAGCGCTCGAGGCGCGGCTCGGGCGAGACTGCTCGCGGCGAGCTTCCGGAGCTGCTCGGCCATCCGGTCGAAGGTCCGGCACGTTGACGCTCCTGCTGTACGGGGTGGCCGAAGCCGGTGGCGCGCCCGCCTGGGGAGTCGGGCTGGATGACAAGCCGCTGCAGACGATCGTCGAAGGGCCACTGGCCGCGATCGTCAGCGATCACGCGAGCGCGGCTCCCGAGCCGGCGAGCGAGCGACTGCGTGACTACGAGCTGACGGTGCGCCGGCTGATGGAGCGCGACGCAATCCTGCCCGTCAGGTTCGGAAGCTTGCTCGCCGACGAGGGAGCGGCGCGGGCGCTGTTGCGCCGCCGCCGACGAGATCTGCTCTCGAGGGTGCGACGGGTCCGCGGAGCGGTCGAGCTCGCGCTGCGCGCCAGCTGGCGTCGCGGCGCGGACGGCCGCCCCGGCGTTCGGCCGCCCTCGGGCACGTCCTACCTGCGCGAGCGGCTTGAGCTCCGCCAGAGCGCGCGCCGGGTTGCCACCGAGCTCGATCCGCTCAGCGGGCTCGCGCTCTGGAGCCTGCGAACGCTTTCCCCTGAGCCCGGTCTGCCCGTGCGGGACGCCTACCTCGTCGAGCGCCATCGGGTAAGCGAATTCGTGGCCATGGTGAGCCAGCTCGGCGATCATCTCGATGACGTCGACCTGACCTGTACGGGCCCGTGGCCGCCCTACAGCTTCGCCGCGGGAGCGCCCGTCTGAGCGTCGGCTGAGGCGCTGCCGTCAGGCGCCGCCTACCAATTCCATTCGCCCGCTCAGTGCGCCACGGTGATCCGCTCGACCCCATCCCCCCGCCCGACCACAACCTCGGAGACCATCGAGGGCGGGAACAGGCCGTGCTCGACGACCCCAGGCATCTCCGACAACCACTCCGCCATCTCATGAGGATCCTCGAAGGGCGTCATGAAGTCGGCGATCACGCCGCCGTCCGGGCTGTGGCTGGCGTCCCGCAGCTTGACCAAACCCACCTGCGCGACCGTCACGCCCCGCAGCTCGACGCCGCCCAGGCGCGCGAGCGTGCCGGATAAGCCGAACTCGGCCAGCTCGAGTGGGATCGGCGGCGTCAGTCGCTGGACCAACTTGTTGGCCGAGACGATCACGACGAAGCGGTCGGTCGCGGCGGCCACCGCCTTCTCGCGAGTGTGGGCGCCGCCCCCGCCCTTGATCAGCCACCCCGACGGGTCGACCTGGTCGGCGCCGTCGATCACCATGTCCAGCTGGGCCGGCGCCTCGAGTCCTGCGAACGAGACCACGTCCATGCCCATCGCCCGGGCCGCCTGTGCGGTGGACGGCGAGGTGGCCACGCAGCGGATGTCGAGCTTGCGAGCGGCCAGCGGCCCCAATAGGTAGGCCGCGGTCGAGCCCGTTCCGAGGCCGACCACCATGCCATCCTGCACGAGCTCGGCGGCCGCCTCGGCCGCGACGCGCTTCTCGCGCTCGATCTCCTCGGTGTCGGTCAGCTTGACGCCTTCTCTTTATGGCCGCCGAACCCGTAGCGCATGGCGGACAGGATCCGGTTGGCGTAGTTGTCCAGCCCGCGCGAGGCAAACCGGGAGTAGAGCGCCGTCGTCAGCACCGGTGCCGGCACACCCTCGTCGATGGCTGCAATCGACGTCCAACGACCCTCCCCGGAATCCGACACCCGGCCCGAGAAGTCATCGAGCGTGGGCGATTCGAACAGCGCCTCGGCCGTCAGGTCCAGCAGCCAGGAGCTGATCACGCTTCCGCGCCGCCACACCTCGGTCACGTCGACCGTGTTGATGTCGTACTGGTAGTACTCGGGATGTTCCATCGGCGCGGTCTCCGCGTCGCCCTTCATCACCTCTTTGCCGACCCCGGCGCTGTGCAGGATGTTCAGTCCCTCGGCGTACGCAGCCATGATCCCGTACTCGATCCCGTTGTGGACCATCTTCACGAAATGGCCGGCGCCGTTGGGACCGCAGTGCAGGAACCCCGTCTCGGATGGACTCGGCGTGCCCGAGCGACCTGGCGTCCGCGGCGCGGCGTCGACTCCGGGTGCGAGCGAGCCGAATATTGGATAGAGGCGCTCGACGACATCGTCCTCCCCGCCGATCATCAAACAGAAGCCGCGCTCCAGCCCGAACACACCGCCGCTGGTGCCGACGTCAACGTGGTGGATGCCCTTCTCGGCCAGCTCGGCGGCATGGCGGATGTCATCGTGGTAGTGCGTGTTTCCCCCGTCGATGATCACATCGCCGGCCTCGAACACCTCGGCGAGGTTGCGAATCGACTGGTTCGTAATCTCTCCCGCCGGCACCATCACCCACGCCGTGCGCGGCTTCTCGAGCTTGGCGGCGAACTCCTCGAGCGTGGTGGCGCCGCCGATTCCCTCGCCCTCGAGCGACTTGACCACGTCGGCGTTGACGTCATACCCGACGCAGTGATGTCCGTCGCGGGTCAGGCGGCGGACGATGCCCGCTCCCATCCGCCCCAGTCCGACCATTCCCAGCTGCATCGGCTTGTCCGTCGGCATGTGATTCGCTCTCCTGGGTCTCGGGGTTCTAAGCGTGTCAGCGCATCGCGCGGTAGCGGCGGATGAGCGCGTTGGTGGAGCTGTCGTGCTGAAGGTCGGGTTCGGTGGCGCTCTCGAGCTCGGGGATGATCCTCACCGCGAGCGCCTTCCCGAGCTCGACCCCCCACTGGTCGAAGGAGTCGATTTCCCACACCGTGCCCTGGGTGAACACGCTGTGCTCGTAAAGCGCCACCAGGCTCCCCAGTGTGTGTGGCGTGAGCTGCTCGGTCAGGATCACGTTCGTCGGGCGGTTGCCCTCCATCACCCGATGGGGGACGACGTGGTCCGGCGTCCCCTCAGCGCGCACCTGTTCCTCGGTCTTACCGAACGCGAGCGCTTCCGCTTGGGCGAACACGTTCGACATCAGCAGGTCATGATGGTCGCCCAGCGGGTTCAGGGTCTTGGCGAAGCCGATCAGGTCAAGTGGGATCAGCTTCGTGCCCTGGTGGATCAGCTGGTAAAAGCTGTGCTGGCCGTTGGTCCCGGGCTCGCCCCAGAACACGGCGCCGGTCTGGTAGTCGACGTGGCGCCCGTCGAGCGTCACGTGCTTGCCGTTGGACTCCATCGTCAGCTGCTGGAGATAGGCCGGGAATCGCTTGAGGTACTGCTCGTAGGGCATCACCCCGTACGTCTGGGCACCGAAGAAGTCGCCGTACCAGACCGCCAGCAGCCCCATCAGCGCGGGCAAGTTCTGGGCAAACGGCGTGTTGCGGAAGTGCTCGTCGACGGCGTGGAAGCCGGCCAGCATCTCCTTGAACCGGTCGGGTCCGATCGCCAGCATCGTCGAGAGGCCGATGGCCGAGTCCATCGAGTAGCGCCCGCCGACCCAGTCCCAGAACCCGAACATGTTGTCGGTGTCGATCCCGAACTCCTTCACCTTCTCGGCGTTGGTCGAGACGGCCACGAAGTGCTTGGCGACCGCCGACTCGTCGCCGCCCAGGCCGGCCAGGGACCACTCGCGGGCCGACTTGGCGTTAGTCATCGTCTCGAGCGTCGTGAACGTCTTGGAGGAGACGATGAACAAGGTCTCGGCGGGGTCGAGGTCGCGAGTGGCCTCGACCAGGTCGGTCGAGTCGACGTTCGAGACGAAGCGGAAGGTCATCTCGCGCTCGGAGTAGTAGCGCAGGGCCTCGTAGGCCATGACCGGACCCAGATCCGAGCCACCGATCCCGATGTTGATCACGTTGCGGATCGGTCGGTCGGTGTGGCCGCGCCACTCGCCCGAGCGCACCCGGTCGCTGAACGCGGTCATCCGGTCGAGGACCTCGTGCACCTCTTTGACCACGTCGACGCCGTCGACGATCAGCGACGCGCTTTTCGGCATGCGCAGGGCCACGTGGAGGACGGCGCGGTCCTCGGAGACGTTGATGTGTTCCCCCGCGAACATCGCCTCGATCCGCTCCGCCAGCCCGGACTGCTCGGCCAGGGCGATGAGCAGCGGGATCGTCTCGTCCGTGATCCGGTTCTTGGAGTAGTCGAGGAACAGTCCAGCGCCCTCGGCGACCAGGCGCTCGCCCCGCGTGTCATCCGCGGCGAACAGCTCGCGCAGGTGCTTGCCCTCGATCTCGCCGTAGTGCTGCTCGAGCGCCTTCCACGCCGGCCGCTCTCGTAACGGGGGAACGCTCGGCATCACACGCGTGCTCATCGGACCTCCGGGGGAGTCGCTTCGGCGCGGCGCTCGCGCTCACGCGGCGCCGCCGATCGTTGTCCAGCGGATCCTGACACAGAGGCGCGCTTCACGAGCACCGCACGGTCGCTGGCACCGCACGGTCAAGAGCGCCTGCCACCGGTTCCGGTTAACCCCGCACTCGCGGCTCGGACCCACCACGAAAGAGGACTTTCTCGCCTTCCCGGGCCGCCACGCCGGGCCGGAGCTCAACTCGCCGGCGCGAGCTGGCAGTCGGGGCAGACGCCCCAGAAGGTGACCTCGGCCTCGTCGACCAGGAACCCGCCCGCGTCGCTCGGCGTCAGGCACGGCTCGCGGCCGACCAGGCAGTCGACATCCTGGGCCGCACCACAGACCCGGCAAACCACGTGATGGTGGTTGTCCCCGACCCGAGTCTCGAACCGGGCCGGACTCCCGGCCGGCTCGATCCGGCGCAGCAGCCCGGCCGCGCTCAGCGCGTGCAGGGCGTCGTACACGGCCTGGGTCGACAGCGACCCGATCAGCGCCCGCGCCCGCGTTGCGATCACCTCGACATCGGGATGGCCCGGCGTCTCAGATACCGCGCGGTACACGGCCAGACGCGGGGCGGTCACCCGCAGTCCGCGCGCGCGCAACTCGTCCGGCAGATGTTCGGCCTCGATCCCCACGAGGGTCGCACTATACCGATGTAAATCGGATGTAAACCAAGAATTGATCGACTCAAGAAATGGGTAGCCTGCAGCCAACCGCCGGAATCGTCCAAGGAGTCGCCATGTCAGACGCCACCCGCCCCACACCGCCGACCACGACAACCGACTCAGGGATTCCTGCCCCCAGCGACGAGTTCTCCCTGACCGTCGGTCCAGGCGGCCCGACCGTTCTGCACGACCACTACGTGGTCCAGAAGATGCAGCACTTCAACCGCGAGCGCGTGCCCGAGCGCGTCGTCCACGCCAAGGGCTCCGGCGCGCATGGCTTCCTCGAGGTGACCGAGGACGTCAGCCAGTACACCAAGGCCGATCTGTTCCAGCCCGGCCGACGCACACCGCTGTTCCTGCGATTCTCCACCGTCGCCGGTGAGCTTGGCTCGGCCGACACCGTGCGCGACCCCCGCGGGTTCGCGATCAAGTTCTACACACAGCAGGGCAACTACGACCTGGTCGGCAACAACACGCCGGTCTTCTTCGTCCGCGACGCGTCGAAGTTCCAGGACTTCATCCACTCCCAGAAGCGCCTCCCCGACACCGGCATGCGCTCCAACGACATGCAGTGGGACTTCTGGACGCTCTCGCCCGAGTCCGCCCACCAGGTCACGATCCTGATGTCCGATCGCGGGACGCCGCGCACCCTGCGCCACATGCATGGCTTCAGCAGCCACACGTTCTCATGGCTGAACGCCGGCGGTGAGCGCTTCTGGATCAAGTACCACGTGCGGACCGCCCAGGGGATCGAGAACTTCACCGACGCCCAAGCCGCCGAGATGGTCGCCGAGGACCCCGACTTCCACCGCCGCGACCTGCGCGAGGCGATCGAGCAGGGCAACGCGCCCGAGTGGAGCCTCGAGGTCCAGGTGATGCCGTTCGCCGACGCCGCCGACTACCGCTTCAACCCGTTCGACCTGACCAAGGTCTGGCCGCAGTCGGACTACCCCCGGATCAAGGTGGGACGGATGGTGCTCGATCGCAACCCGGAGAACTTCTTTGCCGAGGTCGAACAGGCCAGCTTCAACCCGTCGAACCTGGTGCCGGGGATCGGTCTCAGCCCAGACAAGATGCTGATGGGCCGGATCTTCTCCTACCACGACACGCATCTGCATCGGATCGGTCCTAACTACGAGCAGCTCCCGATCAACCGGCCCCAGTGCCCCGTCCACTCCTACAACAAGGACGGGTTCATGACCTATCACCACAGCGGCGATCAGCCGGTCTACGCGCCCAACAGCTACGGCGGCCCCGAGGCCAACACCAGCCTGGGCCATGAGGTCACGTGGGAGGTCCCGGGCGCCGAGATCGGGCGCTACGCGTACGAGAAGCACTCAGGCGACGACGACTTCGTCCAGCCCCGCACGCTGGTCAACGAGGTCATGAGCGAGACCGATCGCGATCACCTCGTCACGAATGTCGTCGGCCACGCCTCGAACGAGGTCACCGACGAGATCCAGTGGCGGGTGATCGCCTATTGGAGCAACGTCGACGCGCAGCTCGGCGCGCGGATCGCCGCCGGTCTGGGCAAGAGCGACGGGGCCTCGGCCAACGGCGCCCAGGCCGCGGCGCAGGAGCTACTGGCGAGTCGCGCCAATCGGGCGTAGGCGCCGGCGAGCACCCCACCCCAGGCGCCGCCGATCACACCCAAGCGGGGGCGCGGTACCGCGGCAGCCCGGAATCAGCCGGGCTGTCGCGGATCCCCGATCAGGAATCCGTCGATCAAGTCGCGCACCACGGCGCGGACCTCTTCCCGCGCCTGCGCCGGGTCGTCCGCGCTCGCGAGGTAGATGGCCGCTTCGTCGAGCGCGCCGAGAAGCACGATCGCGAGCGGCCGAAGCGGCTGGGGCCGGAGCTGCCCCGCCTCGATCGCGGCCCCGAGGAGCTGCTCGGCCGATTCGAGGGCATTGCGCTGGGACATCTCCCGATACTCGACCCAGCCGATGACGCTCGGCGCGTCGAGCAGCATCAGCTGTCGAACCTCTGGTTCCGCCGCGATGTCGAGCCATGCGTCAGCCATCGCGTGCATCGTGTCGGCCGGCGTCTCCGGCATTGCGGCGGCAACCGTGGCTTGCAGGCGCTCGATGATCTCCTGATCCAGCGCCTCGACCACGGCCCGAAACAGCGCCGCTTTATCGGCGTACTGGTGATACATCGCGCCGCGCGTGACGCCGGCCGCTTCCACGATCTCGGGTGTGCTGACCTCCGCGTACCCGCGTTCGCCCCACAGTCGACGCGCCGCGTCGATCAGAGCTTGCTGCGTGGCCGCAGATCTTTCCGCTTGAGTTCTTGCCATTACATGCAGTCTGTTGGTATCTTAGTGCAGCCTGTACGTAAATCTCGTCCGCGGAGGAACCGCATGCCCGAAGTCACGCTCAGCGCCGGAACGATCCATTATGAGAAGTCAGGCCCACCCAATGGCCGCCCGGTCGTTTTCATCCACGGCTACGCGATGGCGTCCTCACTGTGGCGCCCGCTGTCCGAGCGCCTGGCCGAGCAAGGCTACGCGTGCTACGCCCCCACCTGGCCGCTCGGCGCCCACACCGAGCCCATGGTCGATCGGGCCAAGGTCACGATGGAGGGAATCGCCGGGATCGTGGCCGAGTTCCTCGAGCGGCTCGAGCTCACGGACGTGGTGCTGGTCGGCAACGACACGGGCGGGGCGATCGCGCAGATCGTCGCCACCACGACCCCGGCCCGCCTGGGTGCGCTGGTGCTGACGAGCTGCGACGCGTTCGAGCACTTCCCGCCCCCGGTCCTCAAGCCGTTCATCAACGCCGCCAGGCTGGGGCCGACGTTCCACGCGATGGTCGCGCCGCTGCGCTCCAGGCTGGTGCGCCGGCGCGCGTACGGCGGGCTTGCCCACGTGGACATCGAGCACCTGGCCGCGGAGTGGGTCAAGCCTGTGCTCACGAACCACGGAGTCCGCGAGGATCTGCGGCACTTCACCGCATCGCTCGATCGCGAGACGATGGTGCGGACGGGCGCACGACTCCCCGAGTTCACGAAGCCGGCGCTGATCGCCTGGTCCGGAGACGACACGTTCTTCGTACTCGAGGACGGCTGCCGCCTTGCCGACGCGCTGCCTTCAGCCCGGCTCAAGGTGATCGAGGGCGCCAGGACGTTCTCGATGATCGACCAGCCCGACGTCCTCGCCGAGCTGATCGGCGAGTTCGCCTGGGAGGCGGCGGTCGGTCGGGCCGCCTGACGCGGCCGCGGCGGTCCGGGCCTCAGCCGGCGCGCGCCTGCCGGCGGGGCCTGGTCCGCCGTGGCAGCTCGCCGCCCACGTCGGTCACCGCGCGCTCGAGCAGCTCCGGCCGGTAGGACGGGTCGAGCAGCTCGGAGACCTCCAGACCGGTTCGCGCGAGGTGCGAGGCCAGCAGGCCGGCGCTGAGGTCGCGGTCCTCGGCCTTCACGGCGTCGAGGATCTCGCGGTGACTGGCGGTTGCCCAGGCCGTCGGGCCGTGCCCGATGTGCAGGCGGCGATAGCGCTCGGCGTGGTCGAACTGTTGGGCCAGCGTGTCGTTGACACGCTGTCCGGCGGGCCCGGTCAGGGCGCGGTGAAACTGGCTGTGCGGTACCACCCAGCGGCGGTAATCCTTGATGCTCGCGTAGTGGGCCATCTCCGCCATGTGCCCCTCCAGACGCGCGAGATCGTCCTGCGTCATCCGCGGCACCGACAGGCGGACCGCCTCGGCCTCGAGCGTCACGCGCATCACGTACAACTGCTCGAGGTCGGCGGTCGACATCGGTGCGACCCGCACCCGGCGGTTGGGCTCGGCCTCGACCAGCCCCTCGCCTTGGAGCATCCTGAGCGCCTCCCGCAGTGGCGTGCGGCTGATTCCCAATTCCTCGGCCAGGGCCACCTGCGACATCACCGCCCCGGGCGCGAGGCCGCCATCCAGGATCGCGTTGCGAACCCGCTCGTAGACGTCCTCGGTGTTCTGGCCGTTCTCGCTCATCGCTCTCCTAATTCGGCTCTCTGCGTTCACGCCCCGAGCATGCTGTAGCCGCCGTCCGCGACCATGTAGGAGCCCGTGATGTGGTGCGCTTCATCGCTGGCGAGGAACAGCGCGGCGCCTGTCATGTCTTCGGGCTTCGGGATCCTGCCGGTCGGGGTGCCCGAGAGCACCACTTCGCGCCGGCCGGCCAGCCACTCCGGGCGCGCCAGCAGCGCCTCGGTCTCCATGAATCCGGGCGCGAACGTGTTGACGCGCACCGATGGCGCCAGCGCCTTGGCGTAGGACTTGGTGATCCCGAGCAGGCCGTACTTGCCGGCCGCGTACTGGGGCGCGCGGGGGCTGCCCCGCACGATCACGGTCGAGCCCACGTTGACGATCGAGCCCCCACCCTGCTCGACCATCCGCTGGCCGAACTCGTGCACCATCAGCATCGTGCCCTTGATGTCAACCGCGAGCACGTGGTCGATCGCCTCCTCGGTGACCTCCTTCCACGATGCCTGTCCCGAGGCCATATCGCCGACGTTGTTGACCAGCACATCCACACCGCCGCCCTCCTCGAACGCCCACGCGGCCATCCGCTGGATGTCGCCCCAGGAGGTGATGTCGCCCTGCACGACGAGCGCCTCGGCACCGATTTCGCGCACGCGCTCTGCCGTGCGCTCCGCTCCCTCGGCTGAGCTGCGGTAGTGCACCAGCACCCGCGCCGCACCCTCGTTCGCCGCCCGTACGGCCAGCGCAGCGCCGAAGCCGGTCCCGGCTCCGGTCACCATGAAGCTCCGTCCCTCGAACCTTCTCAACATGTCCATGGTCGGCGGTTGGGGGTGGGTGGGTGGGTTCTGACCATCAATTTCTAGACGATCGTGCGGCCGCCGTCGATATACAGAACCTGCCCGGTGATGAAGCTCGCTCGCGGGGAGCACAGGAACAACACCGGATCGACGACTTCCTGTAATGAGCCGAAGCGCCCGGCGGGAATCAGCTCGATCAATGCCTGCCGTTTGTCGGGATTGTCGGTCAGATAACTGCGCGTCAGTTCGGTATCCATATAGCCCGGCGCGACGGCATTCGCCGTCACGCCGTGGATCGCGTACTCGTGCGCGATCACCCGCATGAGCTGGTTGATCGCGCCCTTGGTGGCGGCGTACGGACCGTGCAGCTTGTGTCCGCTGCGCCCGGCCACCGAGGAGAAGAAGACGATGCGCCCGCGCCCCTGATCGCGCATAGCCACCGCCGCCTCCGCGGCGACGTGAAAGGCGCTCGTGAGGTTCACGTCCACAATGCGGTCCCACTCGGGTGCGGTGTAGTTCTCGATCGGCTTGCGGTCGTTGATGCCGACGCAGTGGATCAGCACGTCCAGTCCGCCAAGCTGTTCGTGCATGTCCCTCACCGAGGCGCGTGCCATGTCGGGCTCGCCGAGGTCCGCCTGGACGCTTGCCGTCACCCCGGGATGCAGGGCGGACACGTCGACGTCGATGACGGCGACGCTCGCGCCGGCGTCGAGGAACCCCGCCACCAGTGCGCTGCCGATCGTGCCTGCACCTCCTGCCACCACGACGCGCTGTTCGCTCAATCCGAGCCAATCAGGCATCGGGCGGCTGCTCGCGGTGGGTGAACACGTTGAGGGTGACCGCGCCACCCCCGGGCACGCTGGCCGAGTGCGGCGTACCCCCGGGCAGAGCGGCCAACTGCCCCGCCTCGAGCCGGACCGGCTGCCCGTCGACGACGAAGTCGACGACCCCCTCCAGCACGGTGGTGATCTGATCCTGGGGGTGCTGATGCTCCTCCCAGCTCGACCCACCGCCGTAGCGGTAAAGGGTCGCCGTAAGCTGCGGCGTGTGGATGGTGGCTCCGTAGATGTCGGGGCGCACCTCCTTGAACTCCTGCTCTGACCAATCGATCTTGCGTGCGATGTTCATGATCACCGGACGGCCATTATTGCATACAGTTTGGCAAGTCGTCTACAGTTACGGCTCGATGTTCTGGTTCAGCCGGAACACGTTGTCCGGGTCGTAGACGCGCTTGACCGAGCGCAACCGGCGCAACGTCGCGCCGTACGCACCGCCCGCATCCTCGCGCTCGTCGTCGCCCATGAAGTTGACGTACTTGCCGCCGGTCAAGTGAGGCTCGATCGCGGTGAAGCTTCGCCGCGCCCAACCGATCTCCTCGCCGTCCGCCGCCGGGTCCTCCCAGGTGGCCGGGATGTTCACGAGCCAAGCGGCGTCGCGATGCGGAAATGCCGTCGCCTCGGGCGCGACACGACCGATCGCGCCGCCTTGCGCGAGCACCTCGATCTGCGAGAACTCAGAGCCAACCTGCCCGCCGCACTGACAAAGGACCTTGATCAGGGCGTCGGTCAGCTCGGTGGCGAACCCGGCCTTGATGTACGTGCGCTTGCCGGCGGCGAAGATCTCGTCGGTGAGGGTCTGCATCTGGAGGAACGGAACGGTTTCCAGCGATCCGGCGAGCGGCGAGAGCTCGGCGTGCAGTGCCTCGAGGCAGTGCCGCCCCGGCTCGGGTTCGCCGGACCATTCGATCAGCGACATGATCCCTGGCCTGCCGACCAGGTCCGGTGCAAGCCAGGGCAGCGGCGGGGCCTTGCGCAGGAAGCTCGTCCACAGGAGCTCGTCGGACGCGTCGCCCGCGGCCATCGCTTCGCGACCGAGAGCCAGGACCGCGGGGACACGCTCGAGCGGGTGAAACGTGGCCAGAATCAGCAACTCGCTCAGCTCGTGCAGCGCGAACTCGAACTTGGTGACCACGCCGAAGTTGCCACCTCCGCCGCGGATCCCCCAGAACAGGTCTGCGTTCTGGTCCTCGCTCGCTTCAAGGATCCGGCCGTCCGCGGTCACCACCTGCGCGGCGAGCAGGCTGTCGATGGTCAGCCCGAAGCGTCGCATCAGGCGGCCGACCCCTCCCCCAAGCGTCAGTCCGGCGACGCCGGTGTGCGACACCACTCCCGCCGGGACCACCAGCCCGTGCCGCTGCGTGGCGCGATCGAGCTCACCGAGCAGCGCTCCGCCCTGGACCGTGGCCCGGCATGCTGTGGCCGCCGGCTCGCACCGCGATCGGAAACCCTTGCGCCGCCCGTGCTCGACGGCGATGACGACGTCCCGCGCGCTCGTGCAGCGCGCGATCAGCGCGGGCCGGCGATCGTGCATCGCGTTCCACACTGCTCGCCGCCGGTCGTATTCGGCATCCCCCGGGCGCACGATCTCACCCTCGAAGCCGGCCATCCGCCGAACCGACATGTCGCTCGTCACCTGCTGCCTCCCGGGTGAACATCGCCTGGCTGCTCCCGCGCAAGCTCGATCCCCAGGCCGAGCTCGGACTCGAACACCTTCCGCAGTCCGAGCTCGAGGTCATGCGACTGCTGGTCCGCGTACCCGGACTCAGCGTCGGCTCGGTCGCTCGCGAACTCGGTCTCCAGCAGAGCAACGCGAGCGCCGCGATCCGAGGACTTCTGGCGCGGGGGCTACTCGAGCGCGAGAGCGACGATCGCGACGGACGCGTCTCCAGACTGGTTCCTACCGAGCGGGCGCAGGCGATCGCCGCCAGCGGGAGGAGGCGTGGGGCAAGTTGCTGCGCGCCAGACTCGCCCACCTGTCGACCGAGGACATTGAGAAGCTGCTGTCCGCGACAGACTCTCTCAGCGCTCTCGCCGCGGAGCTTGGCGACGCGTAAGTCGACAGTTCGGCGACTCGCGACGTGGAGAACCGCACACGCCGCTCCGTCTCCCCGACCCGTGCGCGTTTCTTCATCCCACAGATGCAAAAGCGCGCACGCCTCCCGTGAGGTGGGCGAGACGCGCACTTTTGCATCCTACGCAGACTGCACCGACGCGTTCGCAGCCGACACCACCGTCCAACTCCGTTCGACCCCCCGGATCAGGTCCGCGACCGCGGCGTTCACCGGCGCCGGCACCCCACACGCGCGCGCCTGCGCCACCAGGGCCTCGTTGAGCGTCCCGATCTCGGTCGGTCGATGGGCCAGCACGTCCTGGAGCATGCTCGGCTTGTGGTCGTAGTTCGCTCGGCCGAGCGTGTCAACGAGCTCCTCCGGGTCGTCCTCGAGCACGATCCCGAGCGCCCCCGCCACCGCAAGACCTTCTCGAAGAAGCTCGCCCACGACGCGCCTGGTGGCCGGGAGCTCGCACAACTCGCCGTGCGTCAACCCGGTCAGCGCGCAGAGCGGATTGGTGGCGCAGTTGAACAGCAGCTTGGTCCACTGGGCGCCGCGCGCGTCGGCCAGCACGCGCGTCTCCATCCCGCTCGCGTTCAAAAGCGAGCCGAGGCGCTGTACCTCCTCCATCTGTGCGGGCTTCGGTTCGAACGGCCCGATCCACGTCGTCCCGGCCCCGTCCATGTGAATGAGACCCGGCCCGGCCACGCGCGCCGCCGGTAGCGTGACACCTCGCATGACACGCGGGACGTGTTCGGCAATCACCTCCTCGTTGCCGATCCCGTTCTGCACGCTGCACACCGCACCGTCGGCGAAGCTGGCCGCGCACGCGCTGATCGCCTCCTCGGTGAGCATGCCCTTGACCGCGACGATCCCGAGCTCGCAGGCCGGGATCTCGGTCGGATCGGCTGTCGCATGCACGCGGCCGACCAGCTCGGCGAGACCACCGACGCGCAGGCCATCACGGTTGATCGCCTCGACCTGCGCAGACGACACTTCATAGGCCCACACCTCGAGCTCGGGCAGCTGCGCCAGATGAGCGGCGTACAGGCCGCCGATCGCACCGCAGCCGACGATGCAGATCCTCACGCGAGGGTCGCCTCGGCGATCTCCTGGCACAGGCGCGGGTCCGGTCCCGCCACCCCGAGACCGGCCACGACACGATCGCCGTCGCGCACCGGCAAACCTCCGGGCAGGGTCAGTACGTGATACGGGAGGACGGACGTGAGCAAATGATCGATCTCCTCACTCGGGAGCTGGAAGGTGGCGGCGCCCGCCGCCACCGCCTCGGCCACGAACGGCCCCGCGGTGGGAGCGCCGTCCATCGTGTCCTGCTGGATCGGCTCTCCGCGGACGTCAACCACCGCGACGGACACCCGGACCCCACGGGCATCCGCTTGCGCTAAAGCACGGTCAGCGAGCGCGAGCGCCCACTCGTGCTGTGGCTGACTCGCCGCGGGCGGGTCGCTATAGCCGAGCCCAGGCTCGTCGGGCAGCGACCCGAACGCGTCAAGCCAGCGCTTCTCGTCATCGCCGTGCTGCCCCTGGTAGGGCAGGCCCAGCGCCCAGAGCACGATCAGGTCCTCCGAGTTGGCGGGCTTGCCGTCGGCAATCAGCATGCGCCGGTCGACCCCCGGGATGTCGACGAACGGGCCGATGGTCGCACCCGACGCGCTGAAGCCGCCGACCACGACGCCGTCGGCGTACAGAGGCATCCCACCCGCGCCGGGAAACATGGCCTCCGGCGAGCACGCGACAAACCCGGCGGCGATCGGCGCCGGCAGTGTCGCCATCCGCACGTGATGCTCGGCGCTCGGGATCTGCTGCGTGGCCGAGATCCACGCCTTCGATCGCGCCCGGGCCATGCCCCCGGCGCCGCCGCGGTCCATCTGCGACGCCGAGACGAGCACGCCGCTGGCCCCCACGACCGCGAACGCCCCGCGCGCGTTCATCTGCGCCGCCTTGTCGATCGCACGGGCGATCAGCCGCCGGGCCGCGTCGAGGGAGATGTCACTGGTCGCGGGCACCACGGCGTGAAAGTATACAGAATCCCTAACTGTATACTGCGACGGCGTGAACGCCTCTAGCGACGAGTGGGGACGCCGGCCGCGCGATTGGGCCGAGCTGGCCGAGCCCTCGAACGAGCCGCTGTTCGCCGAGGTACTCCGCGAACTCAACATCGGCGCGGGCACGGCGCTGCTCGACATCGGCTGCGGATCGGGCTACGCCGCGCGCATGGCGGCGGTGCTCGGCGCCGCGGTAACGGGAATCGACATCACGCCGGATCTGATCGAGATCGCCCGCGAGCGCGTGCCCATCGCTGACTTCCGTGTCGCCGACATGGACACTCTCCCGTTCGAGGACAGCACCTTCGATGCCGCGGTCGGCTTCAACTCCTTCCAGTTCGCGGACGATCCAGCCCGGGCGGTACAAGAAGCGGCACGCGTCGTCAAGCACGGCGGCCTCGTCGCCGCCACCACGTTCGCCGAACCCGAGCGCAACGAGTCGACCGCACTTCACCTCGCACTCGAACCGCTCCGCCACGGCGCCCCGGCAGCCACCACCCCTAAGCACCTCCCCTACGAACTCTCGACACCCGGCGGACTAGAAGCCCTACTCACGAAGGCCTCGCTCGCGCTCCTCACCAGCGGCGAGGTGCCGCTCAACTGGGCGCACCGAAACGCCGACGAGGCGGTCCGGGCCATACTCGCCTCGGCCGGCGGCGCGATGGCGATCGAGGCCGCCGGCGAGGACGCCGCGCGCACGACCCTGGAGAACGCGCTAACCCCCTTCACCCGCCCCGACGGGGCCGTCTCGATGAGCAACGTGTTCCGCTACGCGATCGCGCGACGAGTGTGACTCTCACCTACCAGCCGGAACCGGGAACGGGAAACGTGACCGCGCTGTCCAGGTCAGCGGAGGAGCTTCCGATCGCCACCGTGTAGAGACCCGGTGACACCACCCAGCTGTCACTGGCATCGCTGAAGTTACGCAGCGTCTGATCGGTGATCGGGAACGAGACCGTCTGACTCTGCCCCGCCTTCAGGTACACGTTGGCGAATCCCTTGAGGCTCCACGGAGGCTCGCCGGCGGCGCGCGGGTAGTGGAGATAGAGCTGGGGCACCTCGGCGCCGGCGCTACGCCCGGTGTTGGTGATCGTAACCACCGCGGTCTGCCCGCCGCTCCGGGTGCGAGCGAGCGCGAGCCGGCTGTACGCGAAGTGGGTGTAGGAGAGCCCGTAGCCGAACGGGAACAGCGGCCGCTCTCCGGTGGCCTGGTAGAACCGGTAGCCGATGTCGACGCCCTCGCTGAACACCTCGTTCATCGCCGTGGGCGTGGTCGAGTTCGGGGTGAACACCCCCGGATAAGTCTGCGGGGTCTGCCCGGGACCCTGGTTCTCGCTGGCCGGGAACGTCTCGGGCAGGCGCCCGTTCGGCGTCGCGTCGCCGAACAGCAGGTCGGCCGCCGAGCGCCCGAACTGATCGCCCGGGTACCACATCTCGAGGACCGCCTTGACGTCGTGCAGCCACGGCATCAGAACCGGACCGCTGGTGTTGAGCACCACGATCGTGTTCGGGTTGGCGTGCGCGACTGCCTCGATCAGCTCGTCCTGCGCACCGGGGAGCTCGAGCGTCGAGCGGTCGACTCCCTCGCCGTTTGACTCGCCGACGAACACGACCGCGACGCTCGATTTCCGGGCCGCGGCGACCGCGCCGGCGATCAGCGCATCCGGGGCGGCCACGGTGCCGGAGGTCGGTGTGTCCGGACCGGTCATCCCGAGGTGGACGTACGGTCCGATCTTGACCGTGGGCGCCACCTCGAGCGCGAGCTGTTGCGGCGGGATGATCCCCACGGCGGCCTGCCGTGGCGTGTAATCGAGACGGAGCGTGAGCGGCTGTCCGGCGATCAGGTGCACCGCGACCTGGTTGGCGTACCCGAACTGGCCGTCCAGGTTCTGCATGACGAGCACACCGTTGATAAACAGCTTGGCCCCGCCGCCGTCGCCGACCGAGAAGTCATACAGCCCGGTGGTCGGCGGCGTGAACGTCCCGGTGTACCGGACCGACCAGCCGTTGATCTTGATGACGCCGCCCCGTCCGTTGGGCGCTCCCGGCGCCACGGCCGAGTTCGGAATCCCCCCGTTCAGGTTGGCGCCGTCCTCCACGTCGGTCAGCACAGCCGGGCCGGTCCAGTCAGGCGTCCCGAAATAGGTCGCCTCGAGCCCCGGCGAGCCGCCCGAGCCGGTGCTCAGCGATGCCTCGGCGGCAGTCGTGAGCAGCGGTAGCTCGGGCGTGTCCGGCTGCTCGCCGATCGGCGCCGCACCCTGCGCGTAGTTGACGGTCATCGACGCCGGAGCGCTGGCCTCGATGCCCTGAAGCGGAGAGACCTGGTTTGACGTGACGGGCGGGACGTAGGCGCTCCCCGGCTCGGCGTAGATCGGGGCCGCCGATGCGCTCGGACCGATCACAGCGATCGAGCTCGTCACGCCCGAGACGGGCAGTACGTGGCCGCGATTCTGCAAGAGCACCGCGCCATCGTTGTCGATCGTCTCGTTGGTCCGGTTGATCGCCGGGGTGATCACGTTGGCCGTGTTGCTCGGCGCTCCCGCCGGCGGGTTGTCGGTCAGCCCGACCTTGAACGAGCCGACGACCTGGTCATAGATCATCCGGTTCAGGGTCGAGACCGGTACCTCGCCCGCGTTGACGGCCTCCTGCAGCGTCTCACCGTTGAACGTGGTGGCGCAGTTGTCGCAGCCGGCATTGAGCGATGCCGCGAGGCTGTGCTGGGCGTTCGGGAAGTCCGGGCCGATCGCGCCCTGGAAGTCGTACTCGTTGCGCATCACGCTGAAGATGTAGGCGTCCTGGCAGTCGGGCACACCGTTCACCTCCGGGAACGCGCACATGATGTTGCTCGCGCCCGCCTCCGCGCCGGCGCCGAACGGCGCGAGGTAGACCTCGTTCAGCGCCTTGAGCGACATGATCTCGTCATTGGGGAAGCTCGCCGGCGCGTCCGGTCCCGTGGCCGTCGGGGCGTCGCCCACCCTCCCGGTCTCTTGGGTGTAGGCGCCGATGTGCTTCATCATGTCCTCGACGTGGTTCTGCTGGATCGCCGGGATCTCGGCGGCACCGATCGTGCCCGTCAGGTAGGGGTCCTCGCCGAACGACTCGGCCTGCCGGCCCTGATGCCACGTCCGCATCAGATCGAGCACCGGAGCGTTGATCAGGCTCTTGTTGCGAGCCCGCGCCTCCTCGCCCAACTCGTTCCCGTACTGCGCCGCCATCGCCGTGCTCCACGTAGCCCCGAGCACGATCGGCGCCGGCGACTGCGCCACCCCGTTGCCCGTCACGTCGCCGGCCGGGCCGTCGCCGCCCGTCGGCATCACGATGCCCATGTTCTTGAACGTGTTGTTGTTGTCGGTCAGCGCCGTCACCTTTTGGCTGACCAACGGCAGCGCCGCCACCACGTATTGCGCCCGGCACTCGGGCGTGTAGGACGGAACGAGCCACGGCTGGCTCTGGCTCGCCGGCGGCGTCGGGCAGCTGGCAGCCGCGGGGGCTGAGGACGCCGTAGCGGATAGCGCCGAGCCGACGCCGAAGATGCCGACGACGATCGTTGCGAGCACCGTGGTACCCGCGAGGCGCGGGGCGCGCACGCACGCTGTTCTCATCGATCCTCCTCCCCAGAGCCAAGCGCGACCTCGAGATATCTTCCGAGGCCGCGAAGCTGTGTACAGTTAGAGAAACGATATGCAGTATCGCTCCCCAAAGGCAAATCAGAGTTAGCGATGGCAGCTATCGATCAGCCTGATTCGCCGAGCCCGGCGCATGCGCCCGGTGGCCCGCCTCTTTCGAGCGTCGATCTCAACCTGCTGGTCGCCCTCGATGCGCTGCTCGAGGAGGAGAGCGTCACGCGCGCCGCGGCCCGGCTGTCGCTCACACAATCCGCGATGAGCGGGTCGCTCGCGCGCCTGCGCCACCTGTTCGCCGACGAGCTGCTGGTCAGGCGCGGCCGCGGTATGGAGGCGACCCCGTTCGCGCAGACGCTCGCCGAGCCCGTGCACCAGATCATGGCCGGCGTCGCCTCCGTCGTCGCGTCGAGCCGGCACTTTGACCCTGCCGCCGACGCTCGTACGTTCTCCGTTCTGGCCACCGACTACTCGGCGATGGTGCTGATGCGGCCGGTCATGGCGGCGCTCGGTCGCGGGGCCCCGCGGGTGCAGTTCGAGCTCGAGTCCACTGGGATCCTCGACCACGCGGGCCGGAGTCGGCGCCGTGAGGTTGACCTCGCGATCACGCTGGCCGGCGCCACCGTCCACAGCGGCCTCCCGTCGCAAGCGGTCCTACGGGATCGCTTCGTCGCCGTGGTGTGGCGGCACAACGCCCTGGTCGGCGATCGCCTCAGCCTGGCTCAGTTCAACCGCCTCCCCTACCTCGGCTTCAAGGTCGGGGGACACTGTTCGGACGCCGATCAATTCATGCAGCTGGCCGGGCAGGATCGACGCGCCAGGGTCGCCGTGGAGAGCTTCTTGCTCGGCGCGCTGATGCTCCGGGGCACGGACCAGGTGGCCCTCCTCCAGGAGCGACTGGCGCTTGCGCTCTCAGAGATGGCCGACCTGCGCGTGCTCGAGCCGCCGGTCGAAACGCCGCCGATCGTGGTCACGATGACGTGGAACCCTGCGCTGACCGACGATCCCGCCCACCGGTGGTTGCGCTCGCGGATCGTCGAGATCGCGCACCGGCTTTAAAAGCCTAAGCGGGGACCGATCTGGGCGCGATCCGCCGGTCGAACTCGCGATATATCGCCGCCCGCCGCTCGATCTCCGGCGCAAGCGGGCCCTGTACGGACGCCGTCTCCTGCACCTCCGCGAAGTGCGCGCGCTTCTCGTCGAGCGTCACCACGGACCGCTCCAAGGCATCGAAGCTAATCGACGCCACCCCGTTCGAGACGACCAATCGCCCGCCGGCCCCACACGTCGCGCACTCCACCTCCTCCCCGTTGAGGACCACGACCGACAGGTGACACAGAGGGCACAATCCCGGCTCGCCGAGGTAGGCGACCTCGTCGAAGGTGAGCCCGAGCTGCGAACCGACGCTCCGACCCACCCGGGCCGCGGCCACCAGAGCGCGAGCATCAAGAACCACCGAGCGCGGCGTCCCGGCGCCGCCCACCAGCAATTGGTCGGCCACTGCGATGCGCGCCGAGAACGTCATCTGGTGCATCAGCGGCAGCGCCAGGGACTTCCACTGGCTGGTCAACGAGCCTCCGACCGCGATGAAGCCGGCGACCCGCGGGCGCAACACCCGCTCGTCGTACGGGAAGGTGACGGACGGCGTCTGGGGTGGCGGGAATCGTCGAGCATGTTGCGGTAGTTCTCCGCGAACGCGACGTCGGCCGCGGGCCCGGCCAGCCGGTCGGCCACCAGTTGGAGAGCGCCGGCGATCGTCCGTGAGTAGATCGGCGTGGAAGCGATCAGTCCGTCCGACTCCATCAGCTGGTCCCACAGCCAGGCCCCATCGTCACCCTCCGGGGACTGTCCGGGCCCGATCGGGCGCGTGGGCAGCGCCAGGTCGCCCAGGCGGATCAGCGCCACCTCGGCGCCCTCGGACTCCGCTGACTGCAATGCCAGCTTGAGGAGGATCTCGGCGCTGCCGTCTGGGTTACCCGCACTCAGGCCGAGAACCCTCACCGACTCACCCGCCGAATGCGACGTCGAGCTCAGCCGCAGCCTCCTCAAGCCGGGCCTCGTCGGCCGGCTCGGCGGTGTCCGGGAAGATGCTCTGCTCGGCGACCTCGCCGGCGATCTCGTACAGATGCTCCGGGCCTGCCGGCCCGTACATGCTCACAAACCGGGTGAGATGTGCATCGCACACAACCTGGTGCCCGACTCCGGTCGGGACGCTCATGAAGTCGCCGCGCACCAGCACATGCTCCTCGCCATCGGCGGTCACCTTCAGCCGACCGTCGAGCACGTAGATCCCCTCGTAGGTCCTTTCGTGCGCGTGCGCGGGCACAGAGGTTCCGCGAGGCCCCTCGGTCACGGTCATCCCGAGTGCGCCGTTCGATTCCGCGCCGGTTAGCACCTGGAAGGCGACCTGGCCGAACAGGCTGTGGCGCGGGCCCTCGCCGGCGCGCAGGAAGTAAGCGACGGGCTTACCGGGAAGCGTGTCGTCGGGACCCGTGCTCGGCTCCGCGTAAGGCTCCTCCGGGAGGTACTTCATCGCGAACTTGCCCTCTGCGGCCCCGAACTTCTCGAACGGGGGCGGGCTCGGGTCAACCTGCGGGTAGGCGGGACCGGCGTATTGGCTGCCCGTGAAATCAAAGAAGCGGTCCCAGCCGGCCGGCGCGATCGGGCCCATGAACTGGCTGTAGTGGGAGTGGAACTGGTAGGCGTGCACGACGCCGGCGGGCACGCTGGCGACGTCCCCCGGGGCAAGGATGCGGCTCTCGCCGTCGGCCCACACCTGGATCCGGCCGCGCACGCAGAAGAAGTAGTCGTGCTCCTTCTCGTGGTAGTGCATCGGGATCGGCCGGTCGGCCGGCCCAAGCGCGGTCATCACCGACATCGCGTTCGCGGTCTCCTCGGCCCCGGCCAGCGCCCGGCCGACCTGGCCGAGCAGCAGATGGGCGCGTCCGTCGCCGTCGGCCAGCGAGTAAGGCACAGCTTCGCCCGGCAGCTCGCGCAAAGGCACGGCACTGTCGACTCGGTACGGCATCGTCTCTCCTTCCACCGGTTCCTGGCCGGATGGCTTGTATGCAGATTATATTTCTGCGTCCAGTAGGCGAGCGTGGTCGCCATTGAGCGTGGCGCCCTCCGCGATCAGATAGGAGCAGAACAGCCCATCGGGATCCCGCCGCCGTCGGATCTCCTCCAACCGACGGAAGCTCTCGTCGGTCATGAACCGGTCGGGCCGGGAGGTGAAATCGGTGTCGCCCAGGTAGACGCCCTTGCCCACCGCCGCCGCCAGCCGCCCGGCGTGGCGCAGCACCCAGTCGCGGTGGCGCTCGTCGTCGGCCGGGTCAGGCCAGATCGCGTACGTGGCCAGGTACGCGTGGCCCTCGATCGAGAAGGCCATGTCCGGCAGCGGCCGGGTCGGAGCCCAGCCGTACCAAATCGAGAAGGAGTGTCGGGTGGGCAGCTCGCTCCACACCGCGCCCAGCAGGGGCGCCAGCTCCTGCGCCCGCGCATCGGTCCACGTGCAATCGACCGCGTAACGATGGCCCTCGGGGTTCTGGAGCGCCTGCGCCTCGTTCTCGAGCTCGATGCTGGTCGGCCCTCGCTCGTGCGAGATCGCGCGCTCCGCGATCGGGCACGCGGCCAGCGCAGACAGTACGCGCTCGGCCTCCTCGGCCGTGTCGCACATCGCCGTGGTGTGCAGCAGCAGGACCGGCGGCCCCTCGGGCCGCGGCAGCCGGGTGGCGGCAATGACCGGCTCGACCACCGGGTCGAGCGCGGGCAGAAGGCCGTCGATCCAGCCGAGCAGCGGCGCGAGCGCGTCGAGCTCGAACGTCCAGGTGTCGTGGGTCATCGCGGCCGGACGCGGGAATGTGCGCAGGTGAAAGCGGGTGATGACGCCGAAGTAGCCCGGGCCGGCACCCCGCGCCGACCACAGCAGGTCCTCGTGTTCGTCCTCGGAGGCGTGAACCAGCTCGCCGTCGGCGGTGACCACGTCGATCCCGACCACGTTCTCGCACGCCCAGCCGTGCCGGCGCGAGTTCCATCCCTGCCCACCCTGGAGCAGGAAGCCCCCCAGCCCCACGCCCGGACAGTGCCCGCCGGTGAACGCGCGCCCGTGCCCCGCCAGGAACGGCGTGAGCTCCGCGCCACCCTTGAGTCCCGGGCTGGCGGTGGCGATGCCGGTGGCCGGGTCGAAGGTCATCTCGCGCATCGCACCCAGGTCGATGAGCAGGGCGTCGTCGCGCAGGCTCCAGGCGGCCCAGCTGTGCCCGCCCGCGCGGACGGACACGCGCAGACCGCGCTCCCGCGCGAGCCGTACGCCGGCCGCCACGTCCCGCTCATCCTCGGCCAGCACTACGGCGGCAGGAAACCGCTCCGGCCGCCGGGCGTTGAAGATCCGCCCGACCCGCGCCTCCTCGTAGCCCGGCTCGCCGCGCCAGACGACGTTCACGAGATCACCGACTGGCCGCCGTCGACCACGATGTCGACCGCATTGAGGTACGCCGCGTCGTCGGAGGCGAGGAACAGCGCCACCCGCGCCACGTCCTGGGGCTGGCCCAGGCGCCCCAGGGGGTGGGTGTGGAGCATCTCGTGCACGGGGTGGCCCGGTTCCTCGAGGAACGGCTCGATCTGCGCGGTGACGATCAGCCCGGGGCTGATCGAGTTGGCCCGGATGCCGTGTCGCGCGCCCGACGCCGCCAGGTGGCGGGTGATGGCGAGCACTCCGCCCTTGGCTGCGCCGTGACCGGCCTGCTCGATGAAGGTCGCGCCGCGGTGGGCGGACACCGATGCCGTGTTGATGACGACGCCGCCTCCGCGCGCTATCAGGTGCCGCCACGCGGCGCTGGTGACCGTGAAGATCAGGTCGAGTTCGTTGCGCATCGTGAAGCGCCAGTCCTCCCAGCTCATCTCCTCGAACGGTCCGATTCGCGGCCCCGAGGCATTGTTGTAGAGAACGTCGATCCCGCCCGTGCGGGCCACCGCGCCATCGACCCACGCCGCGGCCTCGCGCGGGTCAGCGAGGTCGACGGGCCCGTCCACGCTGATCCGTCCGCCCGCGGTCGAGATCTCCTCGGCCGCCGCACGCGCCCGCGCCTCGTCCAGGTCGCACCCGACAACGGTGGCGCCCTCGGCGGCGAACAGCCGGGCGGCCGCCGCCCCCTGGCCGCCGGCGGTCCCGGTGATCAGGACGACCTTGCCGGCCAGCCGTCCGCCTCCGGTCACGCCCGCTCCACGAGTTCGACCAGGTTGCCCTCGGGATCGGCCACGAACGCGAACCGGACCCCCGGCTCGGGAGAGGGCGAGGGCTCGCGCACGGCCCTCGCGCCGGCGGCCACCGCGCCGTCGAACACGGGTCCGATCTCGGGCGCGGACAGGGCGAAGTGCCCGTAGCCGCGCGTGGCCACCGCCTCGATCGGCGTAGCGCCCTGGATCCCGTCGCGTGAGCCGCTCCGCTCGAACAACTCCAGCCGAGCGCCCGACTCATGCCGCATCATCAATCCGCGGATCGGGTGCGGTGACAGATCGAACTCGAACTCGGCGTGGAACCCGAACGCGCGCGAGTAGAACTCGCGGGACGCGTCGAGATCTGCTACCGACAGGCCGACGTGGTCGAAATGCGTCCGCATACTAGACGTATAGTTGCATACAGAAAGGCATTTCGTCTACAGTCTGGGTGATGCCCCCGCTCCACCACATCGGCTACGTGGTGAGCGACCTGCGTGCCGGCGTCACGCGATTCTCGGCCACGACCGGCGCCGGACCGTTCTTCGCGATGGAGCACATCATCTTCGACGAGGTCACCTATCGCGGCGAGCCCGCCGTCTACGACCACTCATCGGCGTTCGGCCGGTGGGGGTCGATCCTGGTCGAGCTGACCGAGGTTCACGATGCCCAGCCGCCGGGGCTGCGCGACGCGCTAGTCGGGCCGGGCGGCGGCGTCGGACATGTAGCGTGGCTGGCCGACTCGCTCGAGGACGAAATGGGCCGGCTCGCGGGCGCCGGCCTCAGCCCCTTTCACACCGGACGGACCGGGCCCGCATCCGCGGTTTGGTTCGACGCCAGCCCGCTGTTCGGCCATCCTCTCGAGGTACTCGAGCGCCGCGACGAGCTCGAGCGCTTCTATACCATGGTGCGCGCCGCATCGGATGACTGGGACGGATCCGATCCGCTTCGAATCCTCACGGGACCGCCCGCATGAATCCGCTCGAGGCATACGCCCGCGGGCTGCTTGCGGTTTCCGAGTTCATCCGCGATCTCGGCGGCGCCACTGCGCCCGCCGACCTCGAGGCCCTCGGTGGCATGCTCTCGTCGTGCGTAAGGCCGGCCGCGCTCACGACCGCGCCGCCGATGTACGGAGCGAGTGGACGCCTGCGGCAACGTTTGCGACCGGGCTGCCCGGCAGGACGATCTCGGCCGTTGTCCCCGGCGGGACGACGGCGGTGAGCTCGAGCTCGTCGCCGGCCAGCCGCCACCGGCACTCGATCCGCCCGTACCGGCTGTCGTGCTTTGCCTGCGCCCAGGTGATCCCTCCCCCGGGCTGAGGCTCGATCCGGAACCGCCGATACGCCGGCTCGTCGTCGATGAGGCGGATCCCGGCGACGTGGCGGTGAAGAAACGAGATGACCGCGCCCTTCGAGTAGTGGTTGAGCGACTCGAACGGCGTGCCGTCTTCCCGAATCCCGTCCCAGCGCTCCCACACCGTGGTCGCGCCCCGGTCGATCATGTACAGCCACGACGGCATCGCGCCGGCGAACAGCAGCTCGTAGGCGACGTCCAGGTGCCCGGCATCGGCCAGCGTGGGCAACAGGTACGGCGTGGCCAGAAACCCGGTGGCCAGGCGAGTGCCAGCCGCTCGGATCAGCTGTACCAGGCGTGCGGCGGTGTCGGCGCGCAGATCCGCGGGAACGAGGTCAAAGGCGAGCGCGCGAACGTGGTTGGCCTGGGTGTCAGGTGAAAGCCGGCCATCCAGGCCGAGAAACTCCGTCCGCCACGCGACCCGGATGCGGTCGGCGAGCTCGCCGTAGCGCCGCACGTCGCGCTCGCGCCCGAGCACGTCCGCGACCCTACTCATCAGCCGCGCCGAGTACGCGAAGTAGGCGGTCGCCACGTCTGACTTGTCGGCGCGGCGGAACGCCTCGAACTCCTCGCGACCCTTCAGCTCATCGCCCGGGACGAGCCACTCCCCCCAGTGAAAGCCGGTGTCCCACACGTAGCGCTCGTGGGGCAGCGGGTCGGGACGGCGCGCGACGCGCTCCGGATGGCGCGCGCCGGCCGCGACGCGCTCCACATACGACAGCCAGGCCACCATCGAGAGCCACTGTTCCTCGAGCAGGCGGCGATCCCCGTACGCCCGGTAGATCTCCCAGGGGACGATCACCGCGGCGTCGCCCCATCCGGCCGACCCGTTCAGCTCGGCTAACGAGCCGCCTTCCGATTCCGACGGCGGGCTCGGCGCCAGGTTGGCGACCAGCCCGCTCGACCACTGCTCCGCGGCCAGGTCGCGCAGCCACTTGGCGGAGAACCCTGCCACGTCGTAGAGGAACGCGGCGGTCGCGACGAAGATCTGCCAGTCGCCCGTCCAGCCGGCACGCTCGCGTGTCGGGCAGTCGGTCGGGATGTCGCAGGCGTTGTCGCGGAAGCTCCAGACGGCCGCCTCGTGCAGCCGGTTGATGCGCTCCTCGCTGCAACGAAACCAACCGGTCCGGGTCAGGTCAGTGTGCACCACGACGCCGGTGAGATCTTCGCCGGCGAGCGGCCCGGGTTGCCCCTCGACCCGCACGTAGCGGAAGCCGTGCGTGGTGTGCCGCGGTTCGAACACCTCGCCCGGTCGGCCCGCCGAGACGACCCGGTCGACCTGCCCGGCTCCTAACGGCTTCGGGATGAACGGCAGGTCGATCTCGAGGTGCTTAGTGGTGACGTCGCCGTCGGCGTCGACCGCCTCGCCGTGGGTGAGCGTGATCGCCGTCCCCGCCGGCCCGAGGTTCCGCAGCCGCACCCACCCGTTGATGTTCTGTCCGAGGTCGAACACTTGACCGGTCCTCACCCGCCGCACTGACACCGGCGCCAGTTCCTGCACCGCGCGGACGGGCGGCGCCGGCGAGGCCACCAGGTTCGCGTAACCGTGGTCGACCACCGCGACGCGGGCCCAGGCCGCGTCGTCGAACCCGGGATCGCTCCAGCCCTCGGGCCGGCGCCTGAAGTCGACCGACTGGCCGGCGATCAGGTCGGCGGCGTCGATGTGCGAGCGCACGCTTCGCCACCGCTCATCGGTGCCCCGAACGACGCTCGTGCCGTCCGCGAAGTCGATCCGCAGCTGGGCCAGGAGGGCCAGCTGGGGGCCCCACTGGTCGTGCGCGCGCGGCAGCCCCACCTGGCCGCGGTACCAGCCGTCGGACAGGATCGCCCCCACGGCGTTGAAGCCGGGTCGGAGCAGATCTGCGACGTCATAGGTCTGAACCTGGAGCCGGTCGCGGTACTCGGTGAACCCCGGCGTGAGCTCGGCGTCACCGACCCGCCGGCCGTTGAGGAACGCCTCGTACAGGCCGTGGGCGGTCGCGTGCAGGCGAGCCCGTACGACCGCCCGCTCGTCAAGCTCGAACTCGCCTCGCACAAGCATCGCTGGCCGGCGCCCTGGCGGCATCGTCTCGGACTCGATCGGCGCGATCCACCGCGCCGACCAGTCCCCAGGCTCGAGCAGCCCGAGCTCGAAGGCATGGTGAACTGACCACCCGCTTTCGCCGAGGTCCGTCCATACCTTCACCTGCCATCTCACGCCCTCGCCCGGACGCAGCCGCGGACCGCCATAGCCGACGAGCACGCTTGCGGAGCTCCGCACCCGGCCGCTGTCCCATCCGTTGTCGGCCCGGATGCGGTAGCCGACCTGCCGCCGCGCCCCGGCCGGCAGCCACCACGAGAAGCGCGGTGCGGTAGTTCCGATTCCGAGCGGGTGGCGGAGGTGCTCGACCCGCAGCTGATCGGGTCGAGCTGCCCGGCCCTCAGACAACCGGGCGGTGGAGCTTCTCGCCGACGCTTTCGGCAGGTTGGCTGGTGGCGGCAGGCTCCGGTGGCGGCTCGCCGCGCCGCGAGGCACGTCCGCTCCGATAGGTCCCGAGGGCGCGATCCCGGAGCTTCAACAGCGCCACCGCCGGGCCCTTGCCGGTCGAGGTGCTGGTGAGACCGTCCGGGTTCTGGACCGCGGTCAACACCAGGGCGACGCCGGCGACGATCGCCTGGTACTTGCCGACGCTGAGGTGAATATCGAGGAAGGTGACGAGCAGGCCCGCGGCCGAGAACATGACCCCAGCAACCACGGCCCCCGAGATCCGCCCGACGCCGGCCACGAACACGATTGCCAGCAGGCTGATCGATGTGAACGCCGCGAAGCTGTCGGCGGTCAGCTCGCCCTGCGAGTAGCCGGTCAGGGCTCCACCGATCCCCGCGATGAAGGCGGCGAGCGCGAACGCCATCAGCTTCCCCTGGGCCACGTTGATCCCCACCGATCCGGCCGCGCGTTCGTTGGAGCGGATCGCGAGCAGCATCCGCCCGGCGGGGCCGCGTCTGAGCCGGGCCACGAGCAGCCCGATCAGGATCACCACGACCAGCACCATCACCCCGAAGACCACGCGATTCGTCGATGTACCGACGTTGGCCGCCAGGTTCAGCCCGAGCAGGTGCGGTGACTTGATCGGCAGGCCCGCCGTGCCGCCGGCGAAGCCGGCGCTCGAGAAGATCAGCGCGTCCATGGCGGCGGCGAACCCGAGCGTCACCACCGCCAGGTTCACGCCGCGCAGCCGGAGGGCCGGCAGCCCGATCACGAGCCCGACGGGCACCGCGCAAAGGCCCGCGAGGATCAGCGAGAACGGGAAGCCGATGCCCCATCCGTGCGAGATGTGCCCGAGCATGAACCCGCCGATACCTGCCAGCGACATCTGCGCCAGCGACACCTGGCCGACGTACCCGGTCAAGATGACCACGGACAGGGCGACGCACGTCACCGTCAGCGACGAGATGAACGCGAACCGCAGGACGTTGTTGAGCAGCAGGAGCAGCACCAACCCGGCCACGAACGAGCCGCCGGCGGCCACAAGCGGCGAGTGGGGGCGGCCGACCGAAGGGTTGCGCTGGACGATCTCGCCGCCGCGGGCCAGGACCGAGCGCGAGCGGAACGCCATCACGCCGATGATCACCAGGAACGGGACGGCATCCGAGAGCCCCTGCTGGGGCAGCCACGTCCACACCGTGATCAGCTTGTTGATCTCCGACTGAGCGCATCCGATCAATAGGCCGGCCAGCGCGGTGATCCAGAACGACTCGAAGCGGCCGACCAACGCTGCCGCCAGCGCAGGGACGATGAACAGCGTGTAGGACGTCGGGTCGAGGCTGGCCACCGGTGCGATGAGGATCCCGGCCGCGCCCGCCAGGACGGTGGCGATCACCCAGTTCTGCGCCGCCACGCGGTCGGCGGAGATGCCGGTCAGCGCGGCGCCGCGGGCGTTCTCGGCCCCTGCCCGAGTCGCCAGTCCAAAGCGCGTGTGGCGATAGATGAGCGCGAGCGCGACCGAGATCACGATCACCACGCCGGTGAAGAACAGGCGATCCTCAGGGAACGTGACGCCGGAGATCTTCAGCGCGGAGCTGGGGAAGATCGGGCCGGTGGCGACCGGCTCGGTGCTGTAGTTGAGCACGGCGATGGCCTGAAGCGCGAGCATCACCCCGACCGACGCGCAGACACGGGTGAGTTGCGAGGCGCCCCGCAGCGGTCGGTAGACCAGATAGTGCAGGACCAGCCCGAGGATCCCGGCGTAGATGAGCGAGATGACGATCGCGAGCGTGGTGTTGATCCCCGCGCCGCCGTTCAGCGAGATCTGATGGGGGATGATCACCACGGGCAGCTCGAGCTGCCCGAACGAGCGGAGGTTCACAAATACATAGGCGATGAACATCGCCACGGCGCCATGAGCAAAGTCGACCACGCCAGCGCTGCGGTACTTCAGGACGAGCCCCTGGCCCAGGATCGCATACGTCGCGCCCGCGCCGAGGCCGAGAATGAGGAACAGGAGGTAGCTGGACATGGTCGTAGTGGCGTGCAGAGGCGTCAGGCGTGGCGGTCCGCCCACCGAGCGGACCGCCACGCAATAGGACTAGAGGCCCTGGCCCTTGTAGTAGCCCTTTGAGGTGGTCCAATCGGTGCTGTTCGGCTGCGTTAGCTGGCCGTTGTTGACCTGGTTCATCAGGTAATAGTCGTTGCAGATCGCGGGTGCTCCCGTCATCTGCTGCCCGTTGCACGTATAGGGATGCGACAGGAAGTTGGGGTGATTGCTGCCGGTCTTGAACGCGGCCAGGATCGATGCGGTCGTGGGTGTTCCCGAGACCTTGCTCAGCGCCGCCTGGACGTTCATCACGGTGGCAAAGCCGGCCGCCGAGATTGAGTCGATCAACGTTCCCGGCGCGCCCCATTTCTTCAACGCCGCCTGGAACAGCTGCGCCTGCGGGCTGGTCCCGGTCTGGAGGATGAACGGCGAGGCGATGTACATGCCCTGGGCTCCCCCGGCTGAGGCAGTGATCACCGGCGGCGCTCCGCACGGGTCGATGCCCATCAGCTTGCCCGTGTAGCCGACGCTCTTGAGCGACTTCAGCACGTTGCCGCAGCCGTTCGGAACGTCGATGTAGGCGAGCTGTGCGCCGCTGCTCTCGATCAGCGCCGCCTGCGGGCTGGGATCAGGCGAGGTCGGCGAGAGCGGGATCGTCTTGACGGTGGTCACGCCGGCCGCCTTGAACACCGGCACGATCTGGGGCAGGATCGACTCGCCCTGCGGATTGGAGAAGTACATGAGCGCCACGCTCTTGACGCCGAGCGTCTTGCCGGCGTACACGGCGGCCGCGGCGTTGTCGCCGACGCTCACCGACCAGAACTGGATCGAGTTCGGGGCCGTGAACGGCACGGGCGTGAACGGGATGCCGCCGATGTAGGCGAGGTTGGCGTGCGCGTAGATCGGGATCGAGGCGGGTGCGCCGACGTCGGCGGCGCCGAGGATCGCCAGCGGATGCTTAGCCACGAGCTCGTTGGCGCATCGCGCGGCGGTGGCCGGCGTGCCGTCGCCGATGCAGTTGTCGATCACGATCGGATGGCCATTGATGCCGCCCAGGTAATCGTTCACGTAGTTCATCGCGGCGATCGCACCCTGGCGCGCCTCGGGGAACGTGACCGCGCCGGTCTCGTCGTTGATCATCCCGAACACATAGGGGCTGCCGGTCGCCTTCTTCGGAGTCCCGAAGACCGACGAGCTCGCGGCGGTGTTGGAGGCCGAGGTGCTGCTTGCAGAGGACCCACCGCTGGTGGCGCTGGTGGTGCTGCTTGAACTGCTCGATCCGCAACCGGCCGCTATCAGCCCAGTCGCGGCAATCGCGGCAGCCATGCCGAGCCATCGGGAACGTTTCATCTGCGCTGATCTCCTCTGGTTGTGTCTATCGGTCGAGTGGACTGGTGGGGGTTCAGGCCGTTAGGCGGCGGCCGCTTCCCCCAGGTAGCTGGCGGCGAGCAGGTCCCGCCGTTCGCGGAGTTCGGCGGCGACTCCTTCGAGCGCGATCCGTCCGTGGGTCAGGACGTAGGCCCGGTCGGAGACTTCCAGCGCCAGCGCGACGTGCTGTTCGACGAACAGCACGCCGGCCCCCATCTCACTGGCGGCGCGGCGCAGGATCGGGAGCAGGCGCTCGACGATCACCGGAGCCAGGCCCAGACTCATCTCGTCGACGAGCAGTAGCCGCGGCCGGGTCACGAGCGCGCGCCCGATGGCCAGCATCTGCTGTTCGCCGCCGGACAGCAGGCCGGCCTTGCGGTTCAAGCACTTGCGCAGCTCGGGGAGCATCTCGAGCAGCTCCTCCTCGCGGGCGCCGGCGCGACCGCCGGCGAGCCGCAGGTGTTCGCGGACGGTGAGCCCCGGGAACAGCGCACGGCCCTCGGGGACGAGCGCGAGGCCACGGCGAGTGAGGATGTGCGCCGGGGTGCCGCCGATGTCATCACCGGCCAGCTCGATCGTGCCCGAGATCGGGCGGTTGAGACCGGCGATCGTCTCCAGCGTGGTCGTCTTGCCGGCGCCGTTCGGGCCAAGCAGAGCCACGACCTCGCCGGGGCGGACCTCGAGGTTGAGGTCGCGCACGACGGGAATCTCCTGGTAGCCCGCGCACAGGCCAGTCAGGAGCAGAGTGTGCTCGGCGGACGTGTCGTCAGTGGCCGACGGCCGCATGATGCGCTCCCAGGTAGGCCTCGATCACTTGCGGGTCCTCGCGGATCTCCGAGGGCGTCCCGCTGGCGATCTGGCGTCCGAAGTCCAGAACCATGAGGCGGTCGCACACAGTGAGGACGAGCCCCATGTCGTGGTCGATGAGGAACACCGTCACCCCGTGCTTCTCGGGCAGCGAACGGAGCCGGCGGCCGAGCTCGGCGCTTTCGTCGGTGTCGAGTCCCGCCGCGGGCTCGTCGAGCAGGACGAGCCGCGGCTGGCGGGCCAGGGCCCTGCCGACGCCCACCAGCTTGCGCTTGCCGAGCGAGATCTGGGACGGGTAGCGGTCGACCACGTCCTCCAAGCCGCATACCGAGATCGCCCAGTCGACGCCTGCGCGGTCCGGCGGCCGGTGCGGCAGGAACAGGTCTCGCAGCGCGGAGCCGACGGTCACATGCTCGCTGGCCACGAGCAGGTTTTCGTCGACCGTGAGGTCGTCGAACAGCTCGACCGACTGGAACGTGCGAGCGAGACCGAGACGGGCTCGCCGGTAGGGACGCAGGCGGCTGACGTCGCGGCCAGCGAACATGATCCGCCCGGCGGCAGGCCTCGTGTACCCGGTCAGAGCATCGACCATGGAGGTCTTGCCGGCGCCGTTGGGCCCGATCAGCCCGTAAACAATGCCTTCCGCGAGCTGGAGGTCGACATCCGACACCGCCACGACGCCACCGTAGGTGACGCGCAAGCCTCTGACGTCGAGCAACGGCTCAGGTGTCGGTGCGCTGTTTGTCATCTCTCCTCACCTGCACGGCCTGTCGGCCGGCGGCGCAACTGTACACAGTTCTCCTAGCTGTGTCCAGTCGCTCACGACTGCGGCGCGTTATGCCTGTGTTAGGCATCCGGCCCGGATTCCACGTGGTGCGCCCGGCGCCCACCGAACACCCCGGCCTCCACCGTTGCATCGTTCGCGGCCATCGGCCGCCAGCCCGGGCCATGTCCGTGCAGAAACGAGCCCCAGGCGCGCACGAGCTCCTGCGCCACGGCCGCCGTCTCCGTGCCTTGCCCGCCCAGCCGCTCACCGGGTCCACCGTCGCTCCAGGTCCCGAACAGCAGCGGCACTTCGACGGTATGGGTCGCACGCAGCTGCGGGCCCGCGCCGGGATGGTCGACCCGGTAGCGGTATACGCGTCCGCCGCCGGCCACACGGGCCCTGGCCCACCGGGCTGCCGGGCCTGTCACGATCGCCTCGGTAGCGATCGCCACGAGATCGCCGCCGTACCGGCGCAGCACGTCGTCCGGCTCCTCGTCCGGGCAGAGGTGGGCCACGATCTCCGGCACACGCGCCGGCGGCGGCACCGGGCGCCACGGGGCGTTGAAGAAGAACGTGCCCTCGTCGGCGTTGTGGCCGACCAGCACGTCGACCTCGGGGGCCACGCCGGGCGAGGCCAGCGGCGAATCGGGCAAGCTGCCGGCGTCGAGCGTCGGGAGCGCCCCGCCTCGGGTTCCCCGGTACTCGGGCAGCTCGAGCAGCTGCTCGTGCAGGGCGACGATCCGCTCGGCGGCCAGGGAGCGGACGAGGCCGGGCTCGAACACGCCCCCGGCCAGGCTGGCGAGCGCCTCGGCCCACCGCCCCGCCGCCTCCGGCGCCTGGATGACGTCGCCGAGCGGGGGCGACTCGAGGATCGCGCGAGCGAACAGCCCGTGCGCCGCAGGCGCCGCGAGCAGGTCGATCGCGCACAGCGCCCCGGCCGACTGACCGGCGACCGAGACCCGGGCCGGATCGCCGCCGAAGGCAGAGATGTTCTCGCGCACCCACTGCAGCGCAGCGATCTGGTCGAGCAGCCCCCAGTCGCCGGCGGGGGCGTCCGGACCCTCCGCCAGCGACGGATGGCTGAGCCAGCCCAGGCTCCCCAGCCGGTAATTGACGGTGACCACCACAACGTCGGCGGCAACCGCCAGCGAAGCGCCGTGGTACAGGCTCGCGCCGGCATGCCCGATCGCGAAGCCGCCGCCGTGCAGCCACACCATCACGGGGCAGTCGCCCTCCAGCGAGGGGGTGTAGACGTTCAGGTACAGACACTGCTCGTCGGTCGGCGGTAGCGGCCCGTGCGTGAACCTGGCCACCGTGCGGTCGGGCTGGGGCGCGGCCGGGCCGTACAGCGTCGCCTCGCGAGTCCCGCTCCACGACGGCGGCGGGGTCGGCGGTGCGAAGCGCTCCGCTCGGGCGTACGGGATCCCCAGGAACTCGAGGCAGACCCCGTTCCGGACGCCAACGAGCTGTCCCGCCTCTGTCTCCACGGTGGGCCGCGCAGGCGCCGAGGCGCCGCGGTCACGCGCCAAGGTCAGCTCGCCGGGGCGGCGGCCTGCGCGGACGCCGCTTCCGGATGACCCTCGGCCCACGAGATGATCGGGTTGCGCAGCATGCCGACCCGCTCGATCTCGGCCTCGATCACGTCGCCGGGCCGGAGATACAGGGAGGCCGCATCCTCGCTGAAGCCGGCCACGCCCGACACGGTGCCGGTGGAGATGATGTCGCCCGCGCTGTAGCCCATCGCCGAGTAGTGACTGATCAGCTCGGCCACGGTCACGGACATCCGGCTCATATGCGATTGCTGTCGCGGCTGACCGTTCACCCGTAGCTCCATGCTCAGCTCGTGCGGATCGCCGACCTCGTCCGGCGTGACTATCCAAGGACCGAGCGGGCAGAACGTGTCGATGCTCTTGGACAGGCAGAACACGCCCGACTTCATTTCCTCGCGCTGGATGTCGCGGGCGGTGATGTCGTTGAACACGACGTAGCCGGCGATGTACTCCTCTGCCTCCTCGGGCGAGAAGAACTTGCCCGCCTTGCCGATCACCACGGCGAGCTCGAGCTCATAGTCGAGCTCGTTGGTCATCCCCTCTGGGTAGACGACCGGCTCTTCCGGACCGATGATCGCGTCGACGTTCTGGAAGAACACGATCCAGGGAAGCACCGGGTGCGACCAGCCCACCCGCGTGGACTCCTCGTGGTGCTCTTGGAAGTTGCCGGAGGTGTGGAAGAACTTCTTGGGGACGATCGGCGCACGCAGGGTCACGTCCTCGAGGGGCGTCGCACGACCCGTTCGCGCCACCTGGCCATCGAGCTCGAAGTACCGGCGCATGTCCGGGACGTCGAGCTCGAGCACCTGGCCGTCGACCAGCTGCCCGACGCGACCGTCGTTGTAGGTCACCAGCTTCATGTCTGCTCCTTGGGCCGGAATCGGACGCGGCTTTCGGCAGCCGCCGCGTCGCGGAGTATAGACAGATCAGTAAACTGTATGCAAGTTGTCTACTTGACTACTCCCGCCGGCGCCGGCGCGCCGACAGCGCCCGCGAGGTGCCGAGCGCCGCGGCGCGCACCGCCGGAGCCAACCGCTCGACCACGGTGGTGCCGGCGCGGGTCACGATCGACAGCGATGCGATCACATCGCCGCGCGCGTCGACGATCGGTGCAGCCACCGACACGGCATCGACCGTCACCTGGCGGTCGGAGACCGCGAAGCCGTCCCGGCGGATCTGAGCCAACATCTGCCCCAGACGCTCGGGATCGGTGACGGTGTGCTCGGTGAAGCGCTGGAGCGGGCCTTCGAGGACGCCGCGCTGCACCGCCTCCGGCGCGTGGGCCAGCAGCACCAGCCCGTTCCCGGAGGCGTGCAGCGGGAACCGGCCGCCCACCCGGGTCAGCACCCCCACCGCCTGGCGGCCGGCGATCCGCTCGATGTATACGACCTCGTGGCCTTCCCGAACCCCGAGCTGGACGTTCTCGTGGGTCACCTCGTACAGGTCCTCGAGGAACGGCAGCGCGGCCTCGCGCAACGGCACGCCACGCGGCGCCAGGGAGGCGATCTCCCATAGACGAAGTCCGATGCGGTACCTCCCGTCGCCCTCGCGCTCGAGCGCCCGCGACGCGCTGAGCTCCCCGACCAGCCGATGGGTCGTGGTGAGCGGGAGACCGGCGCGGCGGGCGATCTCCGAGAGGGTCAGGGCCGGGGACTCGGGGGTGAACGTCTCGAGCACGGCGAACACGCGTCCGGTGACCGATCGACGGTCGACTCGCTGTCGGACTTTTCCCAGAGCGAACATTGTTGCGCTTCCTTCCGCTGAGCGGAAGGGTTCGTTGCGGTCCCTCACGGGCCCCCCTAGGCTCAGGTCATGAGGGCGGAGTGAGGTGACGTCGACCCCGTTTCGGGACTCCCTGGAGGAGCCCGGTTCGTTCACGATCGCGGTCGAGCTAGTGACGGCCCGGGGCATGGTCACGACCGAGCGCAGCCGTGCGCTCGTCGATAAGGCGCGGGCGCTGGCCGCCGACCCGCGGATCGACGTACTGTCGATCACCGACAACCCGGGTGGCCACGCCATGCTCGCCCCCGACACGCTGGGCACGGACCTGCTCTCCCGGGGCCAGCAGGTGATCATCCACCTGGCCTGCAAGGACTGGAACCGCAACGCGCTCGAGAGCCGCGGATGGAAGCTCGCCTCCGAGGGCTTCGACAACGTGCTGTGCCTGTCGGGCGACTACCCGCTCGACGGTTACGGCGGGACGGCGGCGCCCGTGTTCGACATCGACTCGGTCGGCCTGCTCAAGCTGTACAGCGACATGAACGCCGGACTGCACATCGCCAAGACCGGCGAACGGCTCGAGCAGACCAACTTCTTCCTCGGCTGCGTGGTCACCAACCACAAGCTCCACGAGCGTGAGGTGGTCCCCCAGTACCAGAAGCTGACCAAGAAGGCCCGGACGGGCGCGCGATTCGTAATCAACCAAATCGGCTACAACGCCCGTAAGGACGATGAGCTGGTCCGGTACATCGCGCGGGAGGATCTCCCGGTCCGGAGCCTGGCCAACGTCTTCCTCCTCTCCGGTCCCGCGGCGCGCGCCTTCCACGCCGGACGGATTCCCGGCGTCATCGTCACCGATGGCCTGCTGGCGCTGGCGGAGCGTCAGAGCGCGAGTCCCGACAAGGGCCGCGCCTTCTTCCTCGACCTCGCCGCCAAGCAGCTGACGGTGGCAAGTGGGCTGGGCTTCAACGGCGCGTACCTGGGCGGACACGCGACCGCCGAGACCTTCTTCGAGATCCTCGACCGGGCCAGCGCCTACGAGGGCTCGGACTGGCGCGAGCTCTCGCGCGAGTTGCGGTTCGGACGGCCCGGCGAGTTCTACCTGTTCGAGGCCGATCCGGACACCGGGCTCTCGTCGGACGAGCTGCGCCGCGATTACCTCGAGTCCCGGCGAAAGCGCCGAACGGACCTGCGCGTGCCGCTCAGCTACCGCTTCAGCCGAGTCGTCCACCAGACGGTTTTCGATCCCGCCGGCCCCCTGTACGAGCCGGCACGCTCGTTCTACGAGAAGGTCGACGCCGCCCCCAAGCCGGTCGGCCGCGCCGCCCACCTGATCGAGCAGGCTGCGAAGGTCCCGATGTTCAAGTGCCGCGACTGCGGCGACTGCTCGCTGCCCGATATCGCGTACGTGTGCCCGGAATCGATCTGTGCCAAGAACCAGCGAAACGGTCCCTGCGGCGGCACGCGCGATGGGCTGTGCGAGGTGTACGACTCCGAGTGCATCTGGTCACAGGCCTACGAGCGCTTGAAGGCTTACGGTGAGGAAGGGGAAATGCTGAGTAACCCGGTGGTACTCAAAGACAACGCACTGGCGCATACCAGCGCATGGGCCAACACATTTCTGGGCCGCGACCATCAGGCCAAGTCCGGCGAGTTCAGCGGCTAGACACTGACGAATAAGGAGAGACGCATGGCTGCGAGCAATCTGCAAGAGGTTCTGGACCAGGCAGGTGACACCGTCGAGCTTCTGCGTAACTCGCAGATCGGCGCCTACATCTATCCGGTGGTGCCCTACGAGTTCACCAACTGGCGTCACGAACAGAGGGCGTGGCGTGAGACGGCCGTCCTGTTCGACCAGTCACACCACATGGTGAACTTCTGGTTCAGGGGACCGGATGCGCTTAAGCTGGTCTCCGACGTCGGAATCAACAGCGTGGCGAACTTCCCGGTCAACATGGCCAAGCAGTTCGTTCCGTGCACGCCGTCGGGGCACGTGATCGGCGATGGCATCCTGTTCCACCTCGACGAAGACGAGTTCGTCTGGGTCGGCCGCAACCCGGCCGCCAACTGGCTCAACTTCCACGCCGAGACTGGCGGCTACAAGCTCGACTTCGAGTACGACAACCGCTCTCCCTCCCGGCCGTACGGCAAGGCCGTCACCCGCAAGTACTGGCGCTTCCAAATCCAGGGCCCGAACGCCTGGCCGGTGATCGAGAAGGTCAACGGCGGTCCGGTCGAGCAGCTCAAGTTCTTCCGTATGGCCGAGATGAACGTCGCCGGCCAGCGCGTCCGAACTCTCCGACACGGCATGGCCGGCGAGCCCGGACTCGAGCTTTGGGGCCCTTACGAGACCTACGACGGGATTCGCGGCGCCATCCTCGAGGCCGGCAAGGAGTTCGGCCTCGAGCCCTGCGGCGCTCGGGCGTACGCCTCCAACACACTCGAGTCCGGCTGGATCCCTTCACCGCTGCCCGCCATCTACACGGGCGAGGCGCTGCGGTCCTATCGCGAGTGGCTTCCGGCCGAGTCATACGAGGCGAACAATGCGCTGGCGGGCAGCTTCGTCTCGGACAACATCGAGGACTACTACCTAAACCCGTGGGAGCTCGGCTACGGCCAGTTCGTGAAGTTCGACCACGACTTCATCGGCCGCGACGCGCTCGAGCAGATCGAGGCCGACGCTCAGCGCAAGAAGGTGACGCTCGCCTGGGATGACGAGGACGTGACGCGGATCCTCTCCTCGGTGACGTTTGCCAACGAGGAGCCGTTCCAGTTCTTCGACCTGCCGATCGCCAACTACGGCTCGTCGAACTTCGACTCGGTGCTCGATCCCGACGGCAACGTGCTCGGCTACTCGATGTTCACCGGCTACAGCGCCAACGAGAAGCGAGGTCTCTCGCTCGCCACCGTCGACCCGTCGGTCGAGATCGGCAGCGAAGTTGAGGTCGTGTGGGGCGAGCCGAACGGCGGCACGCGCAAGACCACGGTCGACCACCCCCACAGGCAGATTCACATCCACGCGATCGTGGCCCCGGTGCCGTACTCCGCGCCGGCTCGCCTCTCCTACGCCGACGGCTGGCGGACGGCCGCGGGAAGGTGAACCCCCCGGAGGGCGCAGATAGATCGTTACGCAACGTACGCCGGGAGCGCCGCCGGTGAGATGGCGTCGTGCGACTCGAGCGGGGTCACCTCGGCGAGGATCTCGACCGCGCGCTCGAGCTGGGGCGGGGAAAGGGTGAATGGGAGCCGTATGTGGCGCTCGAGCAGGCCGGCGGCCGCGAAACGAGGACCTGGTGTCAGGTGCACGTCGCGCGTCGAGGCCTCGAGCGCCACGCTGGAGCTGATCGGCCCGGGCAGCTCCGCCCAGATGTAGAGCCCCCCGGCGGGCAGCTCGTACCGCCAGGCCGGGAGGCGGGCGTCGAGCGCGCCCGCGAGCGCTGCGCGCCGGATCCGGATCACCTCGCGCCGCTCGGCCAGGATCTCGTCCAGGCGAGCGAGCGTATGCGTGGCCACGATCTGTTCGAACAGCGGGCTGGCCAGGTCGATGGCGGCGCGCGCGGTGACCATCCGGTGGATCACCGCCGGATCGGCGCGGGCCCATCCCACGCGCAAGCCGCCCCACACCGCCTTGCTGAGGGAGCCGATCGTGATCGTGCGCGCGTCGCCGAAGGCGCCGGCCGGCGCCGGAATCGGTACCCCGTCCAGGTTCAGCTCCGCGAATGTCTCGTCGAGGACGGTGGTCACGCCCGCGCGCGCGAGCGCACGTAGCGAGCGCCGGCGGGTGTCCGTGTCCATGATCAGTCCGGTGGGGTTGTGGAAATCGGGCATCAGGTATGCCAGCGCCACGGCCTCGTTCCGTGTGATGGCCTCGATCGCGTCGACGTCCCAACCGTCCCGGCGAAGCGGCACCGGGGTCAGACGTCCGCCGACGCCGCGGAGGGCGTCGAGCGCGGCTGGATAGCTCGGCAGCTCGACGAGCACCCGCCGCCCGCGGGGGAAGGTTGCCCGGATGGCCAGATCGAGCGCGTGCAGCGCCCCGTTCGTGACGAGGATCTGCTCGGGGCGGGTGGGCAACCCACGCTGCTCGAAGCGCGCGGCGATCGCGCGGCGGAGCGGCGGTAGACCCAGCGGGTCGTAGCCGTGATGGTCAAGCCAGCGCGGCAGCTCGCGAACCGCCCCGGCGAACAGTTCCTCGAGCACGGCCGGCGCCGGCAGCGCCGCGATCCGCAGGTCGAGGCCGGACCCGGAGACGATCGCGTCCGAGGGCGCCGCCCGGTTGCCTCCCGGCAGAGTCACCCAGCTGCCGGCGCCTTGACGGCTCTCGACGTAGCCCTCCTCGCGCAGCTGGTCGTAGGCGCTGGTAACCGTGGCCCGGCTGACCGAGAGCGCCGCCGCCAGCCCGCGCTCAGCCGGCAGCCGGCTCTCGACGGCGAGGCGGCCGTCGAGAACGAGCGCGCGCACCGCTCCGGCCAGCCGCTCCCGACTGACGCCGTCGCGGCGCCAGGGACCGAGCAATTCGACCACTCGCTGGGCCGGAACGATGGCCACGTGCCACTTCTAGCAAATTGGCCTGCGTCTGTACAGGCCATTGTCTGGCAGACTCGAGCAATGTCGTGGCTCCGCCCCCCACGCGTGCGACGCCTGGTCCAGCTCTACGTTGGCCTCGTCCTCTACGGGGTCAGCGCCTCGATGCTCCTGCTTGCCGGCCTCGGCGTCGACCCGTGGGATGTCCTGCACCAGGGGCTCTCGCGCCGACTCGGCCTGGGCGTGGGCACCTGGGCGATCATCGTCGGCGTCGCCGTGCTGCTGCTCTGGATTCCGCTTCGCCAGCGCCCTGGGTTCGGCACGGTCTCTAACGTGATCGTGGTCGGTCTGGTGATCGACGCGGTCCTGGCGGCGGTGCCACCGGTGCATGGGCTGCCCGCTCGAGTCCTGGTCATGCTCGGCGGCGTGGTGCTGAACGGCATCGCCACAGGCGCCTACATAGGCGCCGGCCTGGGACCCGGACCGCGCGACGGTCTCATGGTCGGCCTGGCCGCCCGCGGTCACTCGATTCGCGTGGTGCGCACCTGCATCGAGATCACGGTTCTCTTGACCGGCTGGCTTCTGGGCGGCACGGTCGGCATTGGCACGGTCGTGTACGCGCTCGGGATCGGACTGATCGCGCACGTCTCGATCCCGCGACTGGCGATCGAGCGGTCCGGCCGAGCCGCGTAAAGCGGGTGTCAGTTATCAAACTGTCGTTCGCAACTCTCACCTCCCCCCTCTGTTAGGTAAAGGGATTACATGCCGCCACTCAAGGCCTTCGGCCTCGAGCGGCTGCGAAACAGACACGAAGGGAGGCAGCATGCGCAGAATGCGCGTCGCCGCGGCAATCGTGCTGATTGTCTGTGGCGTGCTCGCGGTCGCCATCTCATCCGCCGGCCATCCAGCGCCGGCCTCGGCCGCTTCCAGTCCGCCCACCGTCACGACCGCCACGCCGAGCGATATCGGCCAGTCGACCGCGACGCTGAGCGGGACCGTCAATCCGAATGGTCAGTCGACCAGCTACTACATCGAGTACGGCACTTCGACGACCTACGGGACGCAGACGAGCCCGGCCAACGTGGGGTCGGGAACGACGCCCGTCGCCGTCCACCAGGAGATCTTCGGGCTCAGCCCGAACACCACCTATCACTACCGGCTGGTGGCCACGAGTTCGGCCGGCACCAGCGACGGCGCCGATCAGACGCTGACCACGCCGTCGACGGCCACGAGCCAGGTGGCAGTGTTGGGTCACGAGGGATTCGTCTCCCCGGGCTGGATAGTCGGCGCCGAGCTCGGCTGCTTCCACGGCACGACGCCGTGCGCAGGCCAGCTCACGATGTCTCATAACGGCACGACCATCGCCCAGCGCAGCTACTCGATCCCAGCTGACAGCGGGGGCTTCCAGAACATGGAGCTGAACTCGACGGGTCAGACCGACCTGGGATCCAATGGCGTCTGGCACCTGCTGCCGGTGACGATCACCGCGACGCAGACGGGCGGACCGACCGTTTCGTGGGTCATCCATCTCGCCCGCTGGGTGTGGCACTGATCGCGTTGGGTTAGTCGCGGCCTCGGCCTTTCGTTCGAGACCTCTCCCTCGCCCAGGGCCGTTGGGCGCGCCGGTCGACTCCCCCCGGCGCGCCCGGCGCTGCTCAGAGCAGCGTCGGGGCGCCCGGCGCGGCTCAGATCAGCGTCGGCGCGCGCGCAGTTCGCGGTTCTTCAGCCGATTGCCGCACAACGCCATATCGCACCAGCTCCCCTGCTGGTTACGTGACCGGTCGAAGAAGGCCCATTGGCAGTCAGGGTTGGTGCACAGCTTGAGGCGCGCCCAACTCCCGTCTTCCTGAGCCCGGCGGACGATCAGTAGAAGCTCGAACAGACCGTCGTCGAGGCCCTGGTGCCGGGCGTTCTCGAGCCCGATCGCGCCACCGTCGTCGAGCGTCAGACGCGCCCGGTGGGTCTCGGTCAGCCTGCGCAGCGGCGCCAACCGCTCCTCGCGAACTTCCCGGCTCTCATTGTCGTGCGCTAATAGCCAGCGGAGGCTCTCGCGAACCTCGCGCGCGTACCCGAGCTCGGCCAGGCTCGGCGACGCCCCACCATCGAGAAGGCGAGCGTCAACCAGCCACTCGCGCGCGGCCTCGGCATCGGCCAGTACGTCGGTCCCTTCCTCGAGGTCGAGCGTGTTGACGAATCCCTGCACCAGCAACAGCGGCATCGGGGCCGGCTTCTTCTCGTCGCCTGCAAACTTGGGTGAACTAACCGTCATCGGTATCGATTGTAGTCGCTCGCATGACCACCAAAAAGGCTTGACAGGTCACCATGACCGGCGTACCATTCTTGCTGGTCATGAAGATTCAGCTCCACACAAACGGTTCGACGGTGCTTTTGGCGTGCGGACAAGCCGGAGCGGTGGCGGCGGAGCGCCCGCGACTGCGCGACCGCCTGGCAGCTCAATGGGGTGCTCGACGGCTCGATCGCGCCTTGGCGGAGGGCGTCTCGCCGGAAACGAACACCCGCCTCGCGCTGCGCGCCCAGCGCCTGACCGAACCAGATCGCCGCTGGTCGATCGCCGGCGCGCTTCGTCGAATCGTCCGCGAGGCTGAGGAGGATCGACCTCGGCTCGGTCGCGCGATGCCCGTCAGGCCAAATCCGGGCACGGTTAAGGCGGCGACCCCCGAGCTAAACGAGCTCGCGGACACCCTAGACGACCCCGGGCCGGTGACGGCTCACGGGGTCGCACAGGCCTGGCTCCTGATCACAGACGGGACAGGCCCGCTGTATCACCCGGGCAGCAGCGAGCAGCTATCGGCTCGGGCGGCGCGGGCCGCGCGGCAGCTGCGACCCTGGGCGGCCTGAGCCGCTCGATGATCAGGCGACCCCTGGGGGCCGCCTGATCGAGAACGAAGAAACTGGCCGTGACCCGTAGGGGCGGCTACTCCGCCAAAGGCGGTGGATACACGTCGCGCACGTACTCATCCACCACGTGCTCGGGCAGCCGTGTCGCCAACGCCCACCAGTAGATGCCCAGCGCGAGCAGCGCTGATAGGGCGAGCGTCCCGCCGAGAGTCAGATCGTCGTTGCCGCCCTGGTCGAGAACATGCTTGAAGACCCCGACGCCGCCGATGATGCCGCCCGGACCGAAGTCCCCGAAGTACGAGATGAGCCCCATCCCCAGGAAGTAGGAGAGGATCCAAGGTGCCGACTGCCAGTCCATCTTCGGCGCCTTCGGATTGAGGTGGAACTGATAGGAAAGCCAGATGATCAGGTAGCCGAGGATCATCGCCACCATGAACGTGGTGTATGACTCCCAGCCGGAAAAGACGATCACCCAGGTGGCGAAGACGAACGCCACCGGCGCGAAGATCTCGCCGGCTGGTAGCCGGTACGTTCGCGGCAAGTGCGGCTTCTGCCTTCGGAGCGCGGCAAGAGCGAGCGGGGCGGCGGCGTACATCACCACCGAGACCAGCGTCACCACGTTCACGAGCTCGCTCCAGGCCGGGAATGGGAGCAGGAACAGCAGCCCGATGATCGTCGCCACGATGACTCCGAACACCGGCACCTTGGTCCGCTCGTTGATGCTCGCGAAGACGCTCGGGATATAGCCGTTCCTGGCCAGGCCAAAGCTGAGCCGCGAGGACGCGGTCTGGTAGATCAGACCCGTTCCCGCGGGCGACACGACCGCGTCGATCCGCAGGATCGTGGCCAGCCACGACAGGCCGGCGATGCTGGCCACCGTGAAGAACGGACCCTCGTTGAGTTTCACCACCGTAGCGTTCGTGTTCGTTGGACCGAGATTCGTCCAGCCGTGCTGGGAGACGAGCAGGCTCGGCTTCATCGCGCCGATGAAGGCGATCTGGACCAGGAGGTAGATCGCCGCGCCAATCAGGATCGAGCCGATCACGGCGCGCGGCAGGTCTCGGCCCGGATTCTTCGACTCTCCCCCTAATTGCACCGCCTGTTCGAATCCGAGAAGCGAGAAGATGATTCCGGCTGGCATCGTCAGCAGGATCGCCTTGAGCGCTGACCCGTGTGTCGGGAAGAACCCGCCGCCCGCGTGCCCGAAGTTCGACGGATGGAAGTGCGTGATCAGGAGGACGAGGACCGTGATCAGCGGGATCGCGATCTTCCACCCCGTGATGTAGCCGTTGACCCGAGCCAGCCAGCGGATGCCGACCAGGTTCAGGATCACGAAGAACACCATCAGACCTATCGCGACCAGGATCCCCACACCCGACAGGGTGCCCGGGCCCACCGCGTGCGACTTGTAGAAGTTGCGCGCCCAGTGGGCAGTCGCCAGATACTGGATGCACGCGAGCACCTCGATCGGAGCGACACTGGCCGCCTGTAGATACGACGCCCACCCGAACGTCGCGCCGGCGAAGCTGCCGAACGCGTAGTGCGGGAACCGACTCGTGCCACCGCTGACCGGGAACAGTCCGCCCAGTTCGGCGTGCACCAGCGCGAGGCTGATGATGATGATGGATCCGAGGACCCAGCCGATAATCGCGGACGGACCCGCGATGACGGCCGCGCCCAGAGCTGTGAACAGCCACCCGGACCCGATGATCGACGTCTCGGAGGCCCACAGCAGCCCGAGGAAGCCAATCCCCCGGTCAAGGCCTTCGGCGTCCAGAACTGCTGCCGGGGTTTCACCCGACGGCGCGACTACGTTAGCCATGGACCCTCCTCAGAGATCCCTTCTCCTGCAACTCCGCGGCGATCTTATCCCGGAGACCGGCGCGCCGTCCATGGCGCTGGGATTCGCCGTTACGGCGGTTGCACCTGCCCGTTATCGCGCCGGCACACGTCGGGGCGCTGGAGCGGGCTCGCGCGCAGGCCGACGGGCCGGGCGACTGATCAGGTGGGGGCGGACGTGGTCGCGCACGCGGGCGCGCGCCTGCTCAGCGTCCGAGAGCGGGATGCCGCCGCGCGGGCGAGTCGGCGCGGGAGGTGGCGGGCCGGGGCCTGGTCCGCCACCCTCGTCTCCGGTCGGACCCGGGGGCGGGCCGGACGGGCGAAACAGCAGCGCGGGAAGCAGGATGAGCGCCGGAATGGCCATCAGGTACAGCCACATCGTCACCACCTGCAGCCTCCAGATCGGGACGATCGTCGAGGCGATCGACAAGGCACACCCGGGGATGAGCGCGATCGCGACGAGCCGAAGCCAGAAGTGCGGTCGCCGCTGGCTCCGCTGGCCGGGCGCGAGGCCGAGTGCGCCGAGACAGAGACCAAATGCCAGCACCCAGGCGATTTGCCACATGGTGCATTAAGGCTACCTGGCCTCTGGATCCAGTTGCACTCGACCCCGCGAATCGGCCATGGGGTCGGCCACGGTTAAGCCGCGTAGAGCTGCTCGAGGTCCTCGACGCTCCGGCTGATCTTCGGACGCCGGGCCGGGACCCCGGTCCGGATCTCGAACACCCGGCGCTCGACATAGTCGAGTTCGGCCAGTAGCCGCTTCAGCCGCCTGACCGCGTGCTTGGTCTGAGATGTGGATGTCGCCAATGTCAACACGTCTGGCTCCTTTCGCTGTTCGGTCTCGCGCTTGCGAGCTTCCGACTGGAACCAGTCTCGGCTAAGCCGAGCCGTGCGTCATCGGCAATTCGCACACGGTTTCGTAGCTTTCTGCCTTAGTTTCCGAGGGCCGGGCCTTAGCCGGGATTGCGCCGCTCTGCGAGGGCTTGGGCGGCTGCGCGGCCTCAGCTGTTGGACGACGGATCCGGACGGCGCCCGGGCGGGAGCCCGGCCTTCTTGTTGGCATTGTTCGTGTTGTCGCCCGCCAGATCCGCAACTAGGATGCCGTCGCGAATCTGGCCCATCAGATCCCCCACGGCGCTCGGCGAGTGAGGCAGCAGGATCGTGTTGCTGTTCGCAGACTCGCCGAGGGCACGGATCATGTCCGTGTACTGGGTGAGCGCGACCAGCGCCATCGCCTCCCGCATGTCGAGACCGTGCTGGGCGATGATCTCGAGCGACTCGTGCAGGCCTTCGGCGATCGCCTTGCGCTCGGCCGCGACGCCCTCGCCCTGTAGGCGCATGGTCTCCCGCTCACCCTCGGCCTTCTTGACCGCAAGTGTCTTCTGGGCGTCTCCCTGAGCCGCGGCGGCGATCTGGTTACGCTGCGAGGCGTTGATGTTGTTCATCGCGTCCTTCACCCGCTGGTCGGGCTCGATGTTCGTGATCAGCGCCTTGACGATCTCATAGCCGTAGTCGGCCATCTGCCGGTGCAGGGTGTCCTGGATGTGCATGGCGATCGTGTCCGCGTCGGCGTACGCCTCGTCCAGGTCCATGCTCGGGATGTGCGAGCGGACCACGTCGAACGCGTAGGACTGGATCTGTACCTCGGGGTTGTCGAGCTTGTAGTACGCGTCCTGAACCTGCTGTTCCGACGTGCCCACCTTGTACTGGACCGCGAGCTTGACCTGGACGAACACGTTGTCCTTCGTCTTGGTCTCGATCTGGGAGTTCAACTGCTCGACCTGAAGGCTCATCCGTCCGGCGACGCGCTCGACGAACGGCGTCTTGGTCTGCAAGCCCGGACCCGCGACCCGCACGAACTTTCCGAAGCGCTCGACGATCGCTCGCTCCTGCTGCTCGACGGTGAAGAAAAAAACTGGCATTGGTGCCCCCTTTCCAGGGCTGGGACTCACGCGCTCGCCGATCCCGACCGGCACATGGTTTGGTGTAGTCAAGTTAAGCACCACGATGCCCGCCCATCGAGGAGTACCTTCACCTTGTATGGACGGGGCGTCCAACTCAGCCGAGTTCGTTGGCTACCAGCCGGACGAGCGGCTCCTGGGCGCGGATCTGGACAAGCTTCCCGCGGCCCTCGGCCACCCTGAGGCCATCCCGCCCAGCCACAGGCACAGCGCGATCGTCGGGACGGGCGCAACGCTTACCGCGGCCTCGCTCGTGATCGGCGTCCTGCTCGTCCTGTTCGGCGTGATCGATGCCATCGCCAGTGGCTTCGACGCGGCGCCGATCGTGGCCCTCGTATTGGGCGCGGTGCTCATCTCCACCCACTGGGGCTGGGTCCATGTGGCGGAGCTGACCGCCAACTCGCTCGAGGGGCGCAGCAACGTCGACGTCGTCGAGCACCGCCATCAGTGGCTTGCGTCGATTGAGCCCTATACACACTTCGAGGTCAGCACCGAGGTACATGACGACGGCTCGATCGCGATCCTCAGCATGCGCCACCGTCCGGTCCAGGCCGGCGACCAGCGCTTCACGTTCGTGCGGGAGCTCGAGCATCGGGAGCTGCACCCGCCCGACGAACCGGCCGCCGCGGTCACCGACCGGGCCGAGACGCTGCGACGGGAGGCAGCGCTTGCCACCGAGCGCGAACACGAGCGCTACGAGATCGCCGCCGACGCCTACCGGACCGCGCTCATGGGCCGCGAGGACGATGAGCAGCGGCGCCTCGCGCAGCGCGCCGCCTCGGAGGCGCTATCGCGGCAGATCAACTCCAATCTGCGCGACCCGCCGCTGGTCGAGTAGAGCACCCGCGCGACCCGACCCCCGACCCCACGCCGCCGATCCCCGACCCCACGCCACCGTCCCCATTTCCAGAGATAGTTGTGCCAACAACTACCTGCTATCCTGATCTGCGATGGAGCTTGGACTTGCCACCTTCGCCGACCTGGCCTCGGGCGTCAGCCCGGGGCAGCGCATGCGCGAGCTGCTCGAGGAGGCCGAGCTCGCCGACCAGCTCGGTCTTGACGTGTTCGCGGTCGGCGAGCATCACCGCGCCGACTTTCTCGTCTCCTCGCCCGCCGTCGCGCTGGCTGCTATCGCGGCACGCACGGAGCGAATCCGACTCTCGAGCGCAGTCACCGTACTCAGCTCGGACGACCCGGTCCGAGTCTTTCAACAGTTCGCCCATGTCGATCTCATCTCGGGCGGCCGGGCCGAGATCATGGCCGGACGCGGCTCGTTCATCGAGTCCTTCCCTCTGTTCGGCTACGACCTCGACGACTACGACGAGTTGTTCGCCGAGAAGCTCGAGCTGTTGTTGCGGATCCGCGAGAGCACGCACGTCACCTGGACCGGCAAGCATCGCGCGCCGCTGAACGACGCCGGGGTTTGGCCAAGGCCGATCCAGGACCCGCTGCCCGTGTGGGTGGCGGTCGGCGGAACGCCGCAATCGGCGGTTCGCGCCGGCGCCCTCGGGCTCCCGCTCACCGTCGCGATCATCGGCGGTCAGCCCGAGCGGTTCGTGCCGCTCATTGACCTGTACCGGCAGGCGTTCGAGGCGGCCGGCCACGACCCGGCCGACGCGCGGATCGCGATCAACACGCATGCCTTCGTCGGCGAGACCTCGTCAGCGGCCGATCGGGCCTTCGCCGCCCCCTACCTGGCGATGATGAATCGCATCGGCCGGGAGCGCGGCTGGCCGCCGTCCGGCCGACCGGAATACGACGCCTTGCGCTCGCCCCGCGGCGCCCTGGCCGCCGGCTCGCCAAGCGAGGTGGCCGAGAAGATTCTGTTCGAGCACGAGCTGTTCGGCCACCAGCGCTTCGTCGGCCAGATGAGCGTCGGCGCGGTCGTGCACGCGGACGTCATGCGCTCGATCGAGCTGTTCGGGACCGAGGTCGCGCCCGTGGTGCGGACCGAGGTCCAGCGGCGCGAGTCAGCACTGCGCGCCGCCTGACGCTAATCCGCGAGCGCCCGAGCGAGTCTGACCAGGACGATCGCCGGCTCGTAAACGACATGCGCCCGCGTGAAGCGAAGCACGTCGAACCGGGCGTCCCGGTAGTACAGGTCCTTCTCGCGGTCGTTTCGAATCGCCGCGGGGCCGCCGTGGACGCCGTAGCTGTCAAGCTCGACGATGAGCCGCTGCTGGCGCCAGAGGAAGTCCGGCTTATATGGACCGAGTCGCACGTTTACCTCGGGGAGCGGCAGACGCGCGTCGCGGATCAGCTTGAGCATGGCCTTCTCCGCCCTGGAACGGGTAATCGTCATCGCCGACTCGTCACCCAGAATCGCCGCCAGGCGAGCGGCGCCTCGTCGTCCGTGGTGGCGAGCAACGATGACCTCGAGCTCCCGCTTGCTCACGAGCCGTTTTGCGATGCCCTCATCGATCACACCCGGGAGGTCTGACGGGGAGGTGGCGGCGATCTCGAGGCAGACGCGCGACGGCGAGCTGACCCATAGGCCTTCGCGCCGGCGCAGCTCACCGCGGTCGATGGCCTGGATCCGATGCACCCGCAGCCCTTCCCGAGAGCGACAACCGCGGTCGACCACGGAAACCTCAACCTCCGGCGGCGCTCGCTCGATCAGCCCCCAAACGAACGCCGACGAGCGATGGCTGACGAAGCTCCGATCGCCATACACCTTGAGCCCGGCCAGCTCCCGAGCGAAGGGCGGTAGCTCACCGCAGCCGAACGAGTACACCCCGCGAAAGACGACGTGCAGTCGGCCGGTCTTTAGTCGGTGGGCGATCGCACCCTCACCGAGACCGCACGCCATCAGCTCCTCGGGAGCCAGCAACGTCTTCTGACCTGCAGCGATCCGGGACACCGCCGCATCTCCGATCATCGGTTTCTCGCCACTCGCCGGACCGGGCGGAGCGAGTGGTGCGTTCCCTGTGCCAGAGGCAGGTGAACGACCATTCACCGCCGAGCGCGGGGCGAGTGGCGAGTTATCCGGCATCGAATCGGGGGGCACAGCCGCAAGTGTCCACGCACCCCACCCGAAACCGCCAAAATGCAGGCGATTTGTTGCAGAGTTGGAACCACGCCGTGACTCTCGAACACATCGTCCCGCCCCAGACGGGATCATGCAGGCGATGCGCGTAGCGCTCTTTGCCACCTGTCTGGTCGACGCGCTCTTCCCCGACGCCGGCAAGGCGACCGTTCAGCTCCTCGAGCGCCTCGGCCAGACCGTCGAGTTCCCGCTGGAGCAAACCTGCTGCGGCCAGATGCACGCCAACACCGGCTATTTCGAGCCCAAGCTGGTGCGCCGCTACGTCGACACCTTCAACGAGTACGACGCAATCGTCGTGCCGTCCGGGTCCTGCGCCGGCGCGATCCGCCACCAGCACGTGATGATCGCCCGAGCAGCGCAAGACGAGGCCCTGGCACAGCAAGCCCAACAAACAGCTGAGAAGACCTACGAGCTCTCCCAGTTCCTGATCGACGTCCTCCACACCGAGGACGTCGGTGCCTATTTCCCCCACCGGGTCACCTACCACCCGACTTGCCATTCGCTCCGGATCCTCCAAGTGGGCGACCGCCCGCTGCGACTGCTGAGCAATGTCCGCGGCATCGACCTGGTCACGCTCCCACGCAACGAGCAGTGCTGTGGGTTCGGCGGGACCTTCTCGATCAAGAACCCCGACGTGTCGGCGGCAATGCTCGCGGACAAGATGGAGTCGGTGATCGAGACCGGCGCCGAGGTTCTGTGCGCCGGCGACCGCTCCTGCCTGATGCACATCGGTGGCGGCCTGGAGCGGAACCGCACCGGTATCCGGACCCTCCATCTGGCCGAGATCCTCGCGAGCACGGACCGGGACACGCCGAAATGAATACCGGCGATCTGATCTGGACTGACGGGGCGGGCGGGCCTGAATTTTCAAAGAACGCCAAGAGCGCGGTCAACGACTCCCAGCTCCGTCGCAACGTCCGCAAGGCGACCAGCACGATCACCGAACGCCGCGCCGGCCTGGTCGCCGAGACCCCGGACTGGCAGGAACTGCGAGCGGCCGGAGCGGCCATCAAGGACAACGTCCTCCACAACCTCGACACCTATCTCGAACAGTTCGACCGCAACGCGACCAACCACGGAGCCCACGTCCACTGGGCCCGCGACGCCACCGAGGCCAACCAGCTCGTCACCGACCTGATCAAACAAACCGGTCACAGCGAGGTCATCAAGGTCAAGTCGATGGTCACCCAGGAGATCGGACTCGTGGAAGCCCTGAGAACGAGAGGCATCACCGCGTACGAGACCGACTTCGCCGAGCTGATCATCCAGCTCGCCCACGACCGCCCGAGTCACATCGTCGTCCCAGCCCTCCACAAGAACCGGGCCGAGATCCGGCGGATCTTCCTCGATCACATGCCAGACGCTCCAAGAGACCTGAGCGACGACCCAAACGACCTCGCCGAGACAGCACGAAAACACCTCAGACGCCTCTTCCTACAAACCAAGGTCGCAGTCAGCGGCGCCAACTTCGCGATCGCCGAGACCGGCGGCCTGCTCATCGCCGAGTCCGAGGGCAACGGCCGCATGTGCCTGACGCTGCCCGACACGCTGATCTCCGTAGTGGGAATCGAGAAGCTCATCCCCACCTTCAGGGACCTCGAGGTCTTCCTCCAGCTCCTGCCCCGCTCCGCCACCGGCGAGCGGATGAACCCTTACAACTCGATCTGGACCGGGGTCACCGACAACGACGGGCCGACCAACGTCCACATCGTCCTTCTCGACAACGGCCGGACAAAAGCGCTCCAAGACCAGACGGGGCGCCAGGCACTCAGGTGCATCCGCTGCGCGGCCTGCCTCAACGTGTGCCCGGTCTACGAGCGCACCGGCGGCCACGCCTACGGCGCGACCTATCCGGGACCGATCGGCGCGATCCTCACCCCGCTCATGGCCGGGGTCGAGCACGCGTCCGAGCTGCCGTTCGCCTCCTCGCTGTGCGGCGCCTGCTACGAGGTGTGCCCGGTCGAGATCGACATCCCGACCGTGCTCGTCAAGCTCAGACACGACGCGGTCAAAGCGAGGCCTCACAAAGCGCAGGACACGACTTTCAAGACAGCGGCAGCGGCCATGAGCGGCCGCCGACGCTGGACCGCCGCCCTCAAATCAGCCAAACTGATACGCCTGATCCGGCACACCGCGCCGCCCCCTCTTTCCAACTGGACGAGCACACGCGACCTACCCGATCCGCCAAAAGCGCCGTTTCGCGACTGGTGGGGCAAGCGTTGAGCGCGCGCGAGGAGATCCTCGGCCGGGTCCGCGCGGCCCTCGAGGACGCCCCACCCACGGTCGAGATCCCGCGGCGTTACCGCACTGCCACCGACGACAGCATCGAAACCTTCCTCGATCGCCTCGCCCATTACGAAGCAAAAACCCACCAAACGGCAGAGCGTGACCTCGACCAGACCGTCTGCGAGCTCCTAGGTGACCGCAAGATCGTCACCCCAGCCGGCATCCCCAACGATTGGGTCGACAACGACAACGCGCTCCGCGACGACCCGCCCCTCGACCCCCACGACCTCGACGCCGCCGACGGGGTCATCACCACCTGCGCCCTCGCCATCGCCCAGACCGGCACGATCATCCTCGACGGCGGACCCGGGATGGGCCGGCGCGCGCTCACGCTCGTCCCCGACTACCACCTCTGCGTGGTCAAAAAGCACCAGATCGTCTCCTCGGTCCCCGAGGCGATCGCAAAACTCCAAGAAGGCCCGACGCGCCCGCTGACCTTCATCTCCGGTCCCTCCGCCACCGTGGACATCGAGATGGTCCGTGTGCGCGGTGTTCACGGCCCGCGCCGGCTCGAGGTCATCCTCGTTACCGAGCCCAATCTCGATCCCCCCGCTTAGACTGCCGCCGTGCGCACCCAGGTAGGCATCGTCGGCGCCGGTCCCGCTGGGCTGACGCTGGCCATGTTGCTCCACCGAGCCAACATCGACACGGTCGTGCTCGAGTCGCGCGACCGCGCCTACGTCGAGAAGCGGGTGCGGGCCGGGCTGCTCGAGCAGAACACCGTCGACCTGTTACGCGACCTGAACGTGGCCGAGCGCCTGGACCGCGAAGGCCTCGAGCACAACGGCATCTACCTGCGCTACCGCGAAGAAAACCACTACGTCGACATGACCGGCCTGACGGGCCGGCACATCACGATCTACGGCCAGCAGGAGGTCGTCAAGGACCTCACCAGCGCCCTGCTCGATCGCGGCGTCCCGGTCCTGTTCGAAACATCCGACGTCGAGCTTCACGACATCGAGACCGACTTACCCCGGATCACGTACGAGCACGACGGTCAAACCCACGAGCTCACCTGTGACGCGATCGCCGGGTGCGACGGGTTCCACGGCGTCAGCCGCCAGACGATCGCCGAGCACATCACCGAGTACGACTACGTCTACCCGTTCGGCTGGCTGGGGATCCTGGCGGAGGCCTCGCCCGCCACCGATGAACTGATCTACGCCTGGCACGCGGAGGGTTTTGCCCTGTACACGATGCGCTCGCAGAAGATCAGCCGCCTCTACCTCCAGGTCGATGCCGACGAGGACCTCGCCAACTGGCCCGACGATCGCATCTGGAGCGAGCTCCAGACGCGCCTGGGCAGCGTCAACGAGGGCAACATCTTCGACAAGGGCATCACCCCGATGCGTTCCTACGTCGCCGAGCCGATGCAGCGCGGCCGCCTGTTCCTGGCCGGCGACTCGGCCCACATCGTTCCGCCCACGGGCGCCAAGGGCCTCAACCTGGCGGTCAACGATGTGCGGCTCCTCGCGCCGGCGCTCTCCGAGCTGATCACCGAAGGCAGCAGCGAGCGCGCCGAGGGATACACAAAAGCCGCCCTGCGCCGGGTATGGCGAGCCCAGGACTTCTCCAACTACATGACCCAGATGCTCCACGATCTCGGCGGCGGCCCGTTCCAGCGCCGGATGCAGATCGCCCGGCTCGAGTACGTGGACCGCTCAGAGGCGGCCGCGCGCAGCCTGGCCGAGAACTACGTGGGCCTTCCCGCTGAACCGGAGTTCTAAATGGCCAAGATCGCATACACAAAGGGACTGCACGAGCTCGGGGACGGGCTCTACACGTATCTCCAGCCCGACGGTGGCTGGGGCTGGAGTAACGCCGGCCTGGTCACCGCGGAGGACACCTCGTTGCTTGTCGACACGCTGTTCGACCTCGACCTCACGCGCGACATGCTCGACCAGATGCGGCCGATCACCGACCAGCACCCCATCGGCCAGGCGTTCAACACTCACGGCAATGGCGACCACTGGTTCGGCAACGAGCTGCTGCCCGACGGGATCCCGATCGTGGCCAGTGCGCGCGCGATCGAAGACATGCGCGACGTGCCGCCCAGCGCGGTCAACATGCTGATCAACGAGCTCGACCTCGGCCCCGAGTTCGAGGCTTTCGCCGCGCGCACGCTGCGGAAGTTCGACTTCGCCTCGGTGACCGCGCGCCTGCCCACCCAGGCATTTGAACAGGACCACGTGCTCGACGTGGGTGACCGCCGCGTGCGGCTGCTGCAGCTAGGACCCGCGCACACGAGCGGCGATTCGATCGCCTACGTGCCCGACGCGCATGTCGTGTTCACGGGCGACCTGCTGTTCATCGAGGGCACCCCGATGATGTGGGCGGGTCCGGTGTCCAACTGGCTGCTCGCGTGTGACCGGATCCTCGAGCTCAATGCGACCACGATCGTCCCCGGCCATGGTCCAGTCACCGACGACTCGGGTGTCCGCGAGGTACAGCGCTACCTGACCTACATCCGCGATGAAGCGAGAAGTCGCTTTGACGCGGGCATGGACGAAGACGCGGCCGCCGACGACATCGACATCTCCGACTTCCGCGACTGGGGTGAGCCCGAGCGCATCGCGGCGAACGTGGCCAAGCTGTATCGGGAGTTCGATCCGGGGCTGCCCGCGCTCTCGCATCCTGAACTGTTCGTGAAGATGGCCCGCTGGAGCGCTCGCCACTAGGGTAGGACCGAGACCGGAGGTGACCGATGGCTACAGAGACAGTTCACGCGAGTAACAGGACGATCGCGCGGGCAGCCGCCAGCGCAGCAGAACGGTTCGGGGACCGAACGGCGGTCCGGCATCGCCGGAACGACGAGTGGCACGACGCCACGTTTGCCGAGGTCGCCACGATCGTCGACGAGCTCGCCCTCGGACTGATCGGCCTCGGCCTGGCACCCGGCGACCGCGTCGCCCTGCTCGCCAACACCCGCCCCGAGTGGACCTACTCGAGCCTCGCCATCTCCAGGGCGGGTGGGATCGTCGTCCCGATCTACCCGACCAACTCGCCCGAGGAGTGCGAGTGGGTGGCCGGCAACTCCGACGCCAAGATCGTGATCTGCGAGGACGCCGGGCAAAAAGCCAAGATCGAGCAGGTCCGCGGCAATCTCGAACACCTCGAGCACGTCGTGCTGATCGACGACGGGGGCCCAGACGTCCCGCAGCCCACGCCCACGATCGGCCAGCTCCGCGACCGAGGACGCGGCGGCGACCGCGCCGAGCTGGAGCGCCGCTGCGACGCGGTCTCGCCGGGGGACCCGTACACGATCATCTACACCTCGGGCACGACCGGCGCCCCCAAGGGCGTCGTGCTCAGCCACGGCAACTGCGCGTCGGTCGGTCTGATGGTCGAGGACATCGAGTTCATCAACGAGGGCGAGATGACGTACCTGTACCTGCCGCTCGCGCACGCGTTTGCCCTGACCGTACAGCTCGCCTCCTTCGACGTGGGCAGCGGAATCGTCTACTTCGGCGGCGATCCCCAGCAGATCGTCGTCGAGCTTGCGCAGGTGAAAGCCACCTACATGCCCTCGGTCCCCCGGATCTTCGAGAAGATCTACGCGCTCGCCCAGGCGATGGCTGACGATCCCGAGCAGCTGCGCGGAGCGGTGGAACTAGGGCTCAAGGTCCGCCGGCTCCAGCAGCAAGGCCAACCCATCCCGCCGGAGCTGCAGGCGCCATACGACCGAGCCGAGGTGGCGCTGTACTCCAAGGTCCGCGGCCTGTTCGGAGACCACCTGACCAAGGCGGTCTCCGGCGCTGCGCCGATCGCGAAGGAGATTCTGGAGTTCTTCTACGCTTGCGGCGTGCCCGTGCTCGAGGGCTGGGGCATGACCGAGACGACGGCAGTCGGCGCGGTCAACACGCTCGAGAGCATCCGGTTCGGGACGGTCGGGCGCGCCATGCCGGGCGTCGAGTTCAAGATCGCGCAGGACGGCGAGATCCTGACCAAGGGGCCCAACGTGTTCCGCGAGTACTGGCGCAACCCGCAGGCGACCAAGGACACGTTCACCGAGGACGGCTGGCTGATGACCGGCGACCTGGGATCGCTCGACGAGGACGGCTACCTGTCGATCACCGGCCGCAAGAAGGACATCATCATCACCGCCGGCGGCAAGAACCTCACGCCGGCCAACCTCGAGAACGACCTCAAGCAATCGCGCTGGATCTCCCAGGCGGTGATGTACGGCGACCGCCGGCCCTACCCGGTCGCGCTGATCAGCCTCGACCCGGAAACGGTTCTCCCCTGGGCCGCCGAAAACGGTCTCCCGGAGGACATTGCCGAACTCGCCCACCACGAGCAAATCCTCGAGATGATCCAGGCCGAGCTCGATCGCGCCAACGCCAAATACGCCCAGGTCGAACAGATCAAGAAGTTCGCGCTGCTGGACCATGACCTCACCCAGGAGTCGGGCGCGCTCACCCCCACCCTCAAGCTCAAGCGAAACGTCGTCCACGAGCGCTACGCCGACCTGTTCGAGGAGCTGTATGGCTGAACAGCTCTGCGACATCGGCGGGGCCATCACCCTCTGCTACGAGCGGTTCGGCAGCGAGTCCGATCCGCCGATCCTGCTGATCATGGGCCTTGGCACCCAGATGATCGGCTGGCCCGACGAGTTCTGCGCGCAGCTGGTCGGACGCGGATTCCAGGTGGTCCGCTTCGACAACCGCGACATCGGCCGCTCGACCCGGATCCACGGCGCCCCGCCCACGCCGCGCCAGCTGCTGACGCGAAAGATCGATCCGGTCCTCTACGACCTGGGCGATATGGCAAACGACGCCGCCGGGCTGCTGCGCGAGCTCCAGCTCGCCCCCGCCCACATCGTCGGTGCCTCGATGGGCGGCATGATCGCCCAGACGCTCGCCGCCCGGCGGCCCGAGGACGTCCGCTCGCTCGTCTCGATCATGTCGAACACCGGCAGCCGCTGGAAGGGCCAGCCCGCGTTCGGCATCTACCGCTACCTACTGCGCCCCGGCCCGACCGACCGCGAGGGCTATATCGAGCACAGCACGCTCGTGTTCGAGGCGATCGGCTCCCGCGGCCTGCCGTTCGACAAGGACCGGGTGCGGGACATGGTGGCCCGCAGCTACGACCGCGGTCACGATCCGGCCGGGCCTGGCCGCCAGCTGGGCGCGATCATCGCCTCGGGCGACCGCACCGCTGAGCTGGGCAGGGTCCGCGCGCCCACGCTCGTGATCCACGGGTCAAAGGACCGCATGGTCGCCCGCTCGGGCGGTGAGGCGACCGCCGAGGCGATCCCCGCGGCGACTCTGATGATTATCGAAGGCATGGGACACGACCTGCCCGAGGCCGCTTGGCCGCAACTCGTGGACGCGATCGCGGGTCACGCCCACGCCGCCGACCGGACGGCCGCGGGCACGACGCTCAGCACCTCTTGACCGGCGGCGAACCGGAGCGCACCCCACTCCGGGACGGATCCTCGGTTCTGATCCGACCGATCGAGCCCGAGGACCGCGAGCTCCTGCGCGCAGCCTTTGCGCGCCTCTCCGAGCGATCGCGCTACATGCGCTTCCAGTCGTCGCTCGCCGAGCTGAGCGACCGCCAGCTGTCGTACCTGACCGCGGTCGACCACCACGACCACGAGGCGCTCATCGCCCTCGACCCCGACACCGGCGAGGGCGTCGGCGTCGCCCGCTTCGTGCGCGTGAACGACGGGGCGGCTGAGTGCGCGATCGTCGTCGCCGACGACTGGCAAGGGCGCGGGGTGGCCACCGAGCTGCTCGACCAGCTGGTCGACAGGGCCCACGAGGAGGAGATTCAGCGGTTCACCGCCCTGCTGCTGGCCGAGAACAACGACGCGCTGCGCCTGCTCGAGCGTCTCGGCGAGACGGCGCAGCGAAGGGTCGGCTCGCAGGTCGAGCTGGACATCGAGCTCCCGGCGCCGCCCGAGCGCAGCCCACAGCTGAGGCTCGTGCTCACCGGCGTCGCGCGCGGCCTGCTCGTCCCGGCGATCAGCATGTGGCGGCAGGTGGCAGATTTCGCCTACCGCCGGACCGACCCGACCCTCGAGCCGGCCAACGCGATCGTCGTCCACGCCTACGCATCCGGTGGTGAGGCCCCGGCCCTCACCGCGGCCGCCGGGCTGGCGGTGGCCCGGCAGGCGCACGTGCACCTGGTCGAGACCTACTGGCCGGTGCTGTCTGACCGCCGGGGGCTCGACGAGCGCCTGTCCTCGGCCGCGGACGAGCTTCGGCGGCGCGGGCTTGAGGTCACGCCCCATCTGAGCGCCGGCGACACGGCCGACGCGATCATCGACCTCGCCGAGGAGACGCGGGCCGCCCTGATCGTGCTCGACCCGAGGGCCGCCAGCCCCTTAACGCCGTGGCGCGCGTACTCACTCCCCGCTCGGGTGTGCGCACGCGCGCCGTGTGACGTTCTGATTGCTAGGTGAGTCTTAGGCGGCTTCGTTCAGTCCCGCGAGCTCGGCCGTCGCGGCGAGTCGCCGCAGGCCCTGCTCCTCGAGCTGACGCGCCCGCTCGGCGGTGATGCCGAGCTCGGAACCCGCCTGGCGAAGCGTCTTCGGATCCTCGCCAGAGAGGCCGAAGCGCAGCCGAATCACGCTCTGCTCGGCCGCCGGAAGCCGTCCGACCGCCTCGTTCACGCGCTGATCGCGCTCGTTCTCGGCCACTTCCTCGAGCGGCTCGGGATGCTCTGAGGCGAGCAGGTCGCCCAGGGCGGTCTCGCCGTCCTCGCTCACCGGCTGATCGAGGCTCGTCATCGCGCGGCTGAGCTCACGCAGCTCCGAGATCTCCTCGAGCGGAATCTCCGTTACCGCCGCGATCTCCTCGTCGGTCGGCTCGCGGCCGAGCTTAGTGCTGAGCTCGGACTCGACCTTGCGCACCTTGACCTGGCGCTGGGAGACGTGCACCGGCACCCGGATCGTGCGTCCGTGGTTCTGGAGCCCGCGCTGAATCGCCTGGCGAATCCAAAGCGTGCCGTAGGTGGAGAACTTGAACCCGCGCCGCCAGTCGAACTTCTCGACCGCCCGGATCAGACCCAGCATTCCCTCCTGGACCAGGTCCTCCATGGGCAGGCCGTGACCCTGGTAGCGCCGCGCCTGCGACACGACGAGCCGCAGGTTCGCGTTGATCATCTTCTCCTTGGCCTCGAGGTCGCCACGCTCGATCCGCTTGGCCAGCTCGATCTCCTCCGCCGCGGTGAGCAGCGGATGAAGCCGGGCCCGCCTCAGGAACAGCTCGAGCGAATCGGCGACGCCGGCGCCCCGGTCGTCCTCGATGGCTGCGCGCAGCTCATGCCCGGCATCGACCTGGGCACCGGCATGGGTCCTCCGACGTCTGACCTGACGCCGGTTCCCCGACGCCGCGGTGCGCTTGGTCCCACCCGACCGTACGCGCTGAGCGGTTTCGTGATTGTCGGGCCGCGACGCCGCGGTCCGACGATCGTTTTCAAAATTTTCCAATTGAATCCTCTTGTCGTCCATAGTTCGATCCAGATCGAATTATAGCGTATTGTTCGACGTCTGTCGAACCAATCCGCCCTCTTGATAGTGTCATCTAGTTAGACCCCGTTAGGCCGAATCGGTTTCCGGGTTCGTCCCGATTTGCGGGAGATTCTTCTGGTTTCCTTACCTTCGGGCGCCCTACCAGCCCATCCATAGGTCTGCCCCGGTACGGCACACTCCTACCCTCGCCTCATCGGATGTCCGAGCGTTTCCGGGCGGCGGGCCTGGGTAGCGCTTTGCACATGAGCGTCGACAATCTGACCCGCGAGGCCCGCCAGGCATTCGAGAGCTACGCCGAACCGCAGGAGCGCCCGCCGTTTCGGATGTATGCGGGGCTGACGGCCCTGTTCAACGCTGGCTTCGCCGGCGCGCTGTACGCCGCCAAGCGGCAGCGACGCCTTCCCGAGCGTATCTCCCCCCAGGACCTGATGCTGATCGGGACCGCGAGCCACAAGCTTTCCCGCCTGGTCGCCAAGGACAAGGTCACGAGCTTCGTGCGCGCGCCGTTCACCGAGTATCAGGGACGGGGCGGTCCGGCTGAGGTCGAGGAGCGATCACGCGACGGTGAGGTCCGCGGCGCTCTCGGCGAGCTGCTCATCTGTCCCTATTGCCTGGGCCTTTGGGCCGCCGGCGCGTTCCACGTGGGCCTGATCTTCGCGCCGCGGGTGACCCGGGTGGCCGCGTCCACGCTCACCGCGCTCACCGTGTCGGACTTCCTCCAGATCGCCTACAAGGCGGCGGAGGACAAGGGCCTCGGCGGCTCATAACTCGACCGCTCCGGCTCACGGGGCGACATGGGGCACGACGCGGTCGGTGAGGTCGCGACCTGCAAAATCGCGCACCACTTATTCATGGTCGTCACGCCCCCGATGGACTGGCTGTCGTGTCGAGTTACGCAGGTGTCCGGCGCCCGGGAATCCCTCCGTAGTTCCCCCGGAGGCGCCCCGGCGGACTACCGCTAAGGCATTCGGCGAATTACGACGATAAGGGAGCGTGTTCTCAAGCAACGAGGCCCTCTCCCGCGTCAGCCACGAGTTTCGCAACCCGCTGAACGCGATCCTGGCCTTCGGGCAGCTGCTGGCCCTCGAGGAACTGAGCGACTCTCAGCGCCACAGCGTCGAACAGATCCTGGCCGGCGGGCGCCACCTGCTGGGGCTCGTCGAGGACCTGCTCGACCTCTCGCGCGCGGCCGGGGGAAATCTCGAGCTCTGCCACGAGACGGTCGACGCGTTTGATGAGGTGGCGCAAGCGGCCACGCTGTGCGGTCCGCTGGCGGCCGAGAAATCGCTGGCGCTGAGCCTCGACTCGGGCAGGGACGCAGCCTGGGTCCTGGCCGATCCGCGCCGCCTCAAGCAGGTCCTGCTCAACATCATCTCCAACGCGATCAGCTACAACCGCCCCGGAGGCGCGATCACCCTGCGGGTCGTTCGCGACGGCGACGAGCACGTACGCATCGAGGTGCGAGACACGGGCATCGGGATGACCGCCGACCAGCTCACGCGACTGTTCATGCCCTTCGACCGGCTCGGAGTGCGGGGCGTCGAGGGCAACGGGCTCGGGCTGGTCGTGTGCAAGGCGCTCGTCGAGGCGATGGGCGGCTCGATCGAGGTCGTGTCAAGCCCCGGGGCCGGCTCGGTGTTCGCCGTGCGACTCCCGGCCGTCGAGGCCGCCGGATCGGTTCAGGCTTTGCGGCCGGACCGCATCCGGGAGCTCGTGCCCGCCGCCTGATCACGGCAGCTGACTCTCATCGTCCAGGCAGGTGGAAGATGTCGAGCGTTCCGCTCGTGGCGTGATCGTTGGCGTTGCCGACCGGAAGGATGATCCGGCCCCCGACCACGATCGGACTGTTCCAGTGCCCGCTTCCGGCCGGAAGCGAGATCAGCTTGCGGCCGGTGGTGGGCGCGTACACGTCGAGCGACCCGTTCGGGTCGTACACATATAGAAGGCCCCCGGCAATCACCGGGCTGGTCCCGCCGTCGGAGGATTGCCAGGCGATGGACAGGCGCGGCGCTGCGCCGCTGCCGCCCAGCACGTAGGCCCACGTGGCCGCGTTGGTCCCCACGAACACGAACGTCTTGCCGGCGTGGGTCCACACGGCCGGGGCCGAGAACACGTCGGTTGATCCCGGAGCGGAGAGCTGCTGGAGCTGGCCGCCCGTGCGCGGTCCCGGCCCGCCCGTCGTCCCATCCAGCCGGTCCAGATCGAGGAGGTCGAGCACGCCCGCCTTGCCGCCCTGAACCGCGAGACGCCGTCCGTGGAACACGGGCAAGACGGCCGGCGCCGTACTGCCGAGGTCCAGGTCGTCGGAGTTGAGCGACGCCTGGTCGGTGGGTGTCCAGTTGTGCACCAGCTGCCGGCCGTCCGGGCTGAGCTCGAGCACGCTGTCGCCCCAGTCGGTCGAGCCGTTGAACGGCGCGTTGCCCGTGGCGACGAGGATCCGGCCGGTCCCCGGCTCGATCACCGCGCCCTCGCGCGCCCAGATCGCGGCGTCGCTCGCCGGGCACGACCGCGGCGGGTCGATCAGGCCGTGGACGTTCGAGCACAGCGCGTTCCACACCGCGGTGATCCGGCCCGAGCTCCGGTCGATCATCACCACGTGCCCCTGGTAGGGCGGGATGTCCCCGATGTAGCCCCCGGTCGTCACGACCAGCGAGTTGCCGCTGATGTTCAGCGCGGCGGCGATCTTCTCGTGCGTCGCGTCGAAGGTGACGCTGACCGGCCACCCGCCTGAGTGGACCTCGCGGCCGGAGGCGAGCGCGAGCTTGTGGATCCGCCCGTCCGGCGAGGCGGCGTAGACGAACGCGCGGTCGGGATCGGCGATCGGCGTCGACGTGGTGAACTGCGAGCTCCCCTGATAGGACCCGATGTCGGCGGGCGTGAACTCCCACAGCAGCCGACCAGTGCCGGGATCGAGCGCCAGCGTCCGCCCGTAGGTGGTGGTCATCACGATCACGTCGTGCCGCCGGCCGCGGACCGTGACCCCGTGCAGCTCGATGGCCGAGGCGTCGACCGTCCCCGGCAGCTTCACTGCTCGCAGCCGCAGCGAGTGCAGGTTGCGGGCGGTGATGCCGGTGGCCGCCGGACCAACGCCGCTGCGCTGCGCGTCGTAGTCGAACCGCAGCCAGTCGGCCTCCGGAACGTGCGCTGCAAGACCTGCCGGCGCCACCGTCGCACTCGCGGCCTGGTCGGTCACGGTCGATCCAGGAGCGAACGTCGGTGTGTTACCGGATGAACTACCGCAACCCGCGAGGGCAAGGGCGCAGGACACCACAACGCCCCAGATGCGTACTGTCGCCCTCACGGCAGCTTGGACAGCAGGGTGTCGGCGGCGGTGCCCGCCGACTGGACCGTCTGGGTGATCGCGGGGCCGACCGGAGCCGGCACCTGCGAGGTGACCGAGGTCACGGCCTTGACCACGGTGTCGACCGGGGTCGGGCGCGGCGAAGGGGCAGGACCCGGATTGGGCGACGGGCTCGGCGAGGAGGAGACGGGCGCCGGCTGCGGCGGCGGCGCCGAGCCCGACGTGGGCGGGCCGCCAGTTATCGGCCGGATCGTCACACCACCCGGCGCGATCGTGCCGCCGCTCGAGGCCAGACCCGTCGACGCCACGCCGGTGCCCGGCGCCGTTACCGCCGGCGCCGCCTGTGTGCGAGCGCCACCGGATGCCGGCCGGTTGGCCACCGTCCGCGCGACGCGGATCACCGGAATGGCCGCACCGGACGTGCGAGCCGTCACCCCGCCCGGCTTAAGCGGTCCGGCGCTCGGCGGGGGCGGCCCGGAGAACACCTGGCCGAGCACGCCAAGCCGGCTGAAGCCGCCGCCGAGGGCCAAGGCCACCAGTGCGGCAATCATCGCGGACGGGACGATCAGCGCCGCGCTCGAGGCCGCAAACAGCTGACGCCTCCACATCCGGGCAAGGGTCATGGCGCGGATGGTACCCCGCTAAGGCCGCTCACCCACCCACCCAACCCCGTCCGCCGCCCGAGCCGCGGGTACGATCAGCGCGGTTCCCCGCAGCCCAAACGTCCATCTTATGCAGCACCTTTCCATCGCCCGTTCGCTGCGCCTCGCGCTCATTGCCCTGACACTCGCCCTCGCGATCGTCGCCGCGCTCGGCATCGCGAGCCTGTACAACGCTCGCCAGACTTACGAGAACCGACTCATCAACACCTCCTCCCTGGCGACCGCCGGCGCCAACCTGGCGGCCGCGGGGATCGCCGACGAGGAGGTGCTGCGCGACGCGCGCGGCACGGGCGCAGCCGCCGCCCGCGCCCAGGCGGCCGCCGCCTACACCGCCGCCGCCGCGACGGCCGCCTCCCTAGCCCAGGGCGACCCGATCAGCCAGCGGCTGGTCCGTGAGCAGATCGCGGCCGAGCAGGCCGCCCGCAGCCTCGCGGGCAGCGGCCGCGTCGACACCGCGGTGAACGGGCCCCTGGCCACCGCCCGCACGCTGGCCACCGAGCTCCAGGCTCGCCAGGCCGCTCGGCAGGCGACCGCCCGCCACCAGGCCCGCACCGACTCCCGCCGGGCGCTGCTGCTGGTGATCGTCGCGGGCGTGCTCGCACTGGCTGGAGCGCTCGCGCTGATCACCGTGATGGTCCGGGCGATGCGGCGCCCGCTCGACGATCTCGTCCAGGCGACCCACAGCCTGGCCGAGGGTAAGCTCGAGCAACGGGTCGAGCCGTCCGGTCCGCGTGAGCTCCAGGACCTCGCCGGCGCCTTCAACGAGATGGGCGAGGATCTCGCCGCCGCTCAGCGCCGGATCGAGGAGGAGCGCCGGCGCCTGGCGGTGACGATCGAGAGCCTGGGCGACGCGCTGATCGTCACTGAGCCGGGATCGAGCGAGATCGCCGCGGTCAACCCCCGAGCCGGTGAACTTGTCCCCGAGCTCGTGGTGGGCGGCCGGGTCGACGACGACGACAGCCCGCTGCCTTCAGAGAACGAGGCGCTCGCCGGGGAGAAGGTGATCGAGCACGGCGGACGCACGTTGGCGGTGACCGCGGCGCGCCTCGGCGACGAGCGCGCGGGCGTTGTGTGGACCGTGCACGACATGAGCGAGCGTGCGCGTCTGGAACGGGCCAAGAGCGAGTTCGTGGCCACGGCCTCGCACGAGCTGCGCAGCCCCCTCACCTCGATCAAAGGGTTCGTCGAGTTGCTCGAGCGCTCCTCTGACGACATGTCCGATCGCCAGCGCGAGTTCGTCGAGATCATCCTGAAGTCGACCGACCGGCTGGTCGACCTGGTCAACGACCTGCTCGACGTGGCCCGCATCGAGGCCGACCACGTGGAGATCAACCGGCGGCCGATCGACGTGGGCGAGGTCGTGCAGGAGGTGGTCGAGCTGATCAGGCCACGCATGGAGGCCAAGGGCCAGCACCTGACCTCCTACGCCGCCCCGGTGGCGCCTCCGGCCCTGGCCGATCCCGGCCGGGTACGCCAGATCGTGGCCAATCTGCTGACCAACGCGCACCTCTACACGCCCGAAGGCGGCACCATCCACGTCCGCGTCGAGCCCGACCGCGCCTGGGTGCAGATCGTGGTCGAAGACTCCGGCGTGGGCATGTCTCAGGAGGAGGTCGCGCACATCTTCGACCGCTTCTACCGGGCCGGGAACCGCAGCAGCTCGAATCCGGGGACCGGCCTCGGGCTTTCGATCGTCAAGTCGCTCGTCGACCTGCACTTCGGGCAGGTCACGGTCGACTCCCACCCGGGGCGGGGCACGATCTTTCGCGTGCGGCTGCCGGCCGCGGTGACCGGCTTCGACTCCCCGGCGGCGCTCGAGTCGATCCGCGGGCGCAGTGTGCTGGTGGTCGACGACGAGCACGAGATCGCGGAGCTGATCGCCAGCCAGCTCGCCGCCCTCGACGTCCAGGTAACGATCGCGCTGAGCGGCGAGGAGGCGCTCGAGCGGCTGCGGACCGACCACTACGACGCGGTCACGCTCGACATCCTGATGCCCGGGATGGACGGCTTCGAGGTGCTCCGGCAGATCCGCTCCGACCGCGACTTGGCCGGCACGCCGGTCGTGTGCGTGTCGGTGTTCTCGGGACGCCAGGAGCTGGCCGGCGAGTGGGTCGTGCCCAAGCCGATCGACGCTGACGAGCTCCGCGCTGTCCTCGGCGCGGCGGTCAGCGCCGGCCGCTCGCGCGTCCTCGTGGTCGGGCGCGAGGACCTCCAGAACGTGCTCGAGCCGGCCCTCGACGAGCTCGGGATCGAATTCCAGTGGGAGCACAGCGGCGCCGCCGCGGCCAGGGTGTGTCGCGAGCGGCGCTTCGAGGTCGCGCTCGTCGACGTGGGGATTCGCAACCCGCAGATGGCGATCCAGGCCCTCGACCTGCGCGGCCGCCGCGTCCGTCGCGCCGTGATCCTGATCTCGGACGGCGACACGCCCACCCCGCCGGGGGTCGACAAGCTCGGCATGGAGGTCGTTCCGACCGAGTATGCGGCGTCGGCGGTGCTGGCCGCGCTCAGAGGCGAACGATAGGTTTCGTGGCAGGACGGGTACCTATTCTTCGGCAGGAAAGGTACGTGTCGATGTTGGCTGCGCTGATACAGCTACTCTGAGTACGGATGGCGGTCCAAAGCGAGATCGGTCTGATCGACGAGCTCGTGCGGCTCCGCGCCGAGCTGCGCCGGCGCGAGCGCGAAGCCGCCGACAAGGAGCTGCAGCTTCAGCGCTACGCCGCGGACCTGCGCGAGACGTTCAAGCAGGAACGAGCACGCGCCCAGGAGCTGCGCCGCTCGTACATGGCGACGGTACGCGCACTGTCCAACGCCGTGGAGGCCCGCGACGCCTACACTGGCAAGCACGCCGAGCGCGTCGCCGCCTACGGCCTGGAGCTCGCGCGCAAGTTTCCTTCCGAGCTCGTCCTCACCCCCGAGCTCGAGTTCGGCTTCCTGCTCCACGACGTGGGCAAAGTTGCCATTCCCGACGCGATCCTCTACAAGCCGAGCTCCCTCGACGACGACGAGCGCGCGCTCATGTCTCGTCACCCGGTGATCGGCGCCGAGATCGTGCAGGGCATCGAGTTCCTGGGCGAGGCCGCCGACGTCGTCCGTTCGCATCACGAGCGTTGGGATGGCGCCGGCTATCCCGACCGCCTGGCCGCCGACCGCATCCCGATGGCCGCCCGCGTGTTCTCGGTCGCCGACGTGCTCGACGCGCTCACCACCGATCGTCCCTACAGACCCGCTTGCTCGCTTCGGTACGCGCGGGCGATGATCACCGCCGAGAAGGGCACCCAGTTCGACCCCCGCGTCGTCGACGCGTTCAACTCCATCGACGACCACGTGTTCGAGCGGATCGCGGCCGAGATCCGATGACCCATGGGGTCCTGATCGTCGACGACGACGAGTTCATCCGGAAGCTGATCGCCACCACACTCGAGGACGTCTCGGAGTTCCGGCTGCACGAAGCGGGCGACGGAGTCGAAGCGCTCGAAGTAGCCCGCCGCGAGCGACCCTCGTTGGTGTTCTTGGACGTCGACATGCCCCGACTGAACGGGATCGATGCCTGCCGGCAGATGCGCGAGGACTCAGCGACTCGCGACCTGACGATCGTGATGCTGACCGCGGCCCACGGCGACAGCGTCGAGACCGAGGCCGAGCAGGCCGGCGCCGACCTGTTCCTGACCAAGCCGTTCAGCCCGCTCGACCTGCTGCGGCTGGTCGATCAACTGGGCACGCGCTAGGGGGCGGGATTCGTAGGTTTTCGGGGTGGGTGGGCGGGATTCATAGACTTCAGGCGTGACCCGTCGCGCCTGGGCCGCCTTCGCGGCCGCCTCGATCATCTGGGGCGTCCCCTACCTGTTCATCAAGATCGCGGTCGACCACGGCGTCACCGCGCCGGATCTGGCCTGGGGCCGGGTCACGCTGGGCGCGCTCGTCCTGCTCGTGGTGGCCTGGCGCGCCGGCACGCTGGGCAGCGTATGGGTCCGGTGGCGCTGGCTGCTCGCCTTCGCGGTGGCCGAGATCGCGATCCCGTTCCCGATGCTGGCCATCGGCGAGGAGCGGGTTCCCTCCTCGCTGGCCGCGATCATGGTCGCGGCCGTGCCGCTGATCGGGGCGATCCTAGCCCTGCGCTTCGACCACTCGGAGCGGCCGACGCCGATCCGGGCGCTCGGACTCGCGATCGGGTTCGGCGGTGTGATCGCCCTGGTGGGCCTCGACGTCGCCGGGCACCGCGGCGAGCTGCTCGGGATCGGGGCGATCATGATCACCGCGACCGGCTACGCGATCGGGCCCATGCTGATCAAGCACCGGCTCGCCGGCCTCGACCCCCGCGCCACGATGGGCGCAAGCCTCGCGCTCGCATCGTTGTTGCTGGCGCCCTGGGCCGCGCTCGACACGCCCAGCCGCACCCCCTCGGCGGGCGCGATCGGAGCCGTCGTCGTGCTCGGGCTGCTGTGCACCGCGATCGGGTTCGTGGTCTACGCGATCCTGATCGGCGAGGCCGGCACCAGCCGCGCCACCGTGATCACCTACGTCAATCCGGTGGTGGCGGTCACGCTCGGGGTGGTTCTGCTGGGCGAGCACCCGGGCGCCGGTGCCGTCGCCGGTCTGCTGCTGATCCTGGCCGGCGGCTGGCTGGCTACCGACGGGCGGCTACCACCGGGCGTCGCGCGTCTGATGGGCCGCGCTGCGCGCGGCGTCCATGGGGCCATGCAACCCCGTCCGGACGGGGAACGTGGCCCCACGGACGCCAGGCGGAGCCTGGCCGAAAACTCCTAGGAGATCTTGATCAAGACGATCGTGTTCAGCACGAACAAAAGCGCGAACCCGATCGTCCACCGGTTCAGGTTGCGCTCAACCAGGGAGCCGCCACCGAACGGGCCGGCACCCGTCCCCACTCCGAACGCGCCCGACAGGCCGGAGTCCTTGCCCGAGTGCATCAGGATCAGGAAGACCAGCACGACGCAGATGAACACCTGGACGATGCCGAGGACCGCGGCCATACCTGGGCGATGGTAGCTCAGTCGTCGTCGGGCGGCTCGGTCCGCTCCCGTTCGCGGTCCAGCCCGCGCAGGATTTCGATCGCCTCGCCCCGCAGGCTGCGATCGAGCATCTCGTAGTCCTCGTCGGAGAGCTTTCCCGTTCGGTAGTCGAGGTCGGCGTCGCGGAGCTCGCGGTACTTGGCCTCACGGGCGGCCTCGAGCTCGGCCACTTCCGACTCCGGGTCAGCGCCACCACCCCCCACAAAGGAATGGCCGCCGGCGAGCACCCGCCGGACCGGCGCCGAGACGAACACGACCACGGCCGCCAGGATCGCCAGGATGATCAGGTATTGACCCACGCCACCTCGGCTCCTCTCCGGTTACACCGGCTCGCGGACCGGGACGCCCGGCGAGGGCGCGGGCCGGGCCGCCTGGGGAGCGCGTGCACGGCGGCGCGCGAGCGACGGCACGGGCCAGAGCGCGATCAGCCCACCGCCGGCGATGATCAGCGCTCCGAGCCAGAGCCAGGTGACCAGCGGGTCCACGATGAACAGGAACTCGCTCGGCCACGGGTGGGTGACAAACCGGCGTGCGATCTCCGACACGGCCAGGTCGCGTTCGCCCCAAAGCGTGTCCAGAGCTTGCTGCGCCTCCGCCGGCGGCAGTTTGGCCGCCTTGGTCATCACCTGCGGCGCGTAGGAGGCGAACAGCGTGTTCGCCTGGTTGATGAGCGAGGTCAGCGGCGTCGGATCGGCGTTGATCACCGTCCAGATGTCCCGGCGCAGCCCGGAGTCGAGCCCGACCTGGCTGTCAGAGTTGGAGCTGTCGAAGAACCGCCCGACGATGCCATCCTGCGGGTTCTGCGAGGGGTAGAAACCGCGCGTGGTCGTGACCGTCGTGACCTGCTTTCCGCCCTTGGTCACGTCGAGCACGGCGCCGAAGGAGATCTTCTGGGAGGAGACCGACTCGACCGGGCGCACGTAACGGATCTTGTAGCCGTCGACACCGGCGCTCTGACCCGGCGATAGGAGCACGTCCGTGGAGTGCTGGAACGACGAGGACGCCGCCACTCCCACGAGCATCACGGCCAGGCCGGCGTGGACGATGTAGCCGCCGTAGCGCCGGCGGTTGCGGCGGACCAGCGAGACGAACGCGACCGGGACGATGTCGTGGGTAATCGCCCGGCGGGCGGCGGTGCCGCGCCACATCTCCTGGAAGACCGACGCCAGCACGAAGCCGGCGAGCGCGAACATGATGAGCGCGAACGGCCGCGAGCTCGGGCCGCCCTTCCAGAACAGCAGCACGAAGAACGTCACGAGCCCGGCCAGCACCGGCAGCGTGAAGTTGCGGCGCAGGTTGGCCACGGTCGCGCGCCGCCAGGCGATGATCGGCCCGATGCCCGACAGCAGCACCAGGATCAGCGCCAGCGGCACCACGAATGGCCGGAAGGCGGGCGGACCGACCGACACCTTGGTCCCGGTCAGTGCCTGCGAGATCAGCGGGAAGAACGTGACCCAGAAGATCACGAACACCATCGCCACCAGGACCATATTCTGGAATAGGAACACCGCCTCGCGCGAGAGCAGCGAGTCCAAGCGCGCGTCCGAACGCAGCTGCTCGCGGCGCCACAGAATCAGCCAGATCGAGCCCAGCGCCATCACGGCGAGCAGGATCACGAACGGGACCCCGAGCGTGGACGCGCCGAAGGCGTGGATCGAATCGAGGACCCCCGAGCGCACCAGGAACGTCCCGAGAATCGACAGGAAGCCAGCGCCAAGCACGAGCGAGACGTTCCACACCTTCAGCATGCCGCGCTTCTCCTGGATCATCACCGAGTGGATGAACGCCGTGATGCACAGCCACGGCATCAGCGCGGCGTTCTCGACCGGGTCCCAGGCCCAGTAGCCGCCCCACCCGAGCTCGGTGTAGGACCAGCGCGCGCCGAGCAGGACCCCGATGCCCAGAAACAGCCAGGCGGCCAGTGCGAACCGGCGGGTGAGTGAGATCCACTCCGCGCCGAGCCGTCCCGTGACCAGCGCGCCGACCGCGAACGCGAACGGGACGGTCAGCAGCGTGTACCCCGAATACAGCATCGGGGGGTGGATCATCATGCTCGGGTGCAGGAGCAGCGGGTCCAGCCCGGCGCCTTCTGAGGGCGGGCTGGATGTGGTCGCGAACGGGTTCGCCCAGAACGCCGCCAGCGAGGTGAAGAAGGCCATGAAGCCGAGCAGCACGGCGGTGGCGTAGCCCGTGATCTCGCGCGCCCGGTTGCGGACCAGGAACAGGATCAGGCTCGACCACAACGAGAGCAGGAACACCCACAGCAGCAGTGATCCTTCCTGCGAGGACCAGGCCGCGGCCAGCTTGTAGAAGGTCGGCGTGGTGGTCGAGGAGTGCTCGGCGACGACGTTGAACGAGAAGTCGCTGCGGTAGAAGGCGTCCTCGAGGATCGCGAACGCCAGCGTGGCCATCGCCGCCAGCGCGTACACCGACCGCCGGCCGGAGTCGGCCCAGTCGCGGCGCCGGCGCCGTGCCCCGTAGATCGAGGCGCCGATCCCGTACAGGGCCACGACGAGGCACAGGATCAAGAGCGCGCGGCCGATCAGCGCCACGTCACAGCCTCCGTCCTGCGACCATCGACACCGGCATACCTATGAGGCCGCGGCCGCCTGGTACTTCGACGGGCACTTGGTCGTGAGCGAATTCTGCTGGCCGACATACTGCGTGCCGTCCTCGCGCACGGCGACCATCACGGCGCGGCCCGGGGCGAACGGGTCGGGGACGACCCCCGTGTAGCGCACGGGGACGGCCACGTCCTTCTTCGGATCGCGGATCGAGAACAAGAGCGTCGCGCCTTCGCGCTTGACCGAGCCGTCGAGGACGGTGCCGGCCAGTTCGTAGGTCTGGCCCGGCTTGCCCAGGGTCAGCAACTGGGAGGCCGTGAACTCCTTGTTGCCGGCCGTGAAGCTTACGTAGACGAGCGCCGCGGCCAGCAGCACGGCGGCGGTCAAGGCGACCGTGAGCCGGATGGCGCGCTTGCGACTGGGATCCACTGGTCGTGATTCTTCCATACGGCGCCGTTCGATCTGCGCGTCGTTCACGGCTCACGGGTGTCTGCCGATTAACGTCGTATTAGCGAAGTGTGTAAATGCCTCTTACAAGCGAGAAACCAATCGCTCCTTCAAGCGTTATAGGTAGATAGAGATGTTGGTGAGACCCAAGCAACGCGGCCGAAATAGCTCCTGGCGCCGGCGTGCCCGCAACGGCCATGGTGCCGAACGCCCGGCCGGAGCGATCGAGCCCGAGGGCTCGTCCCGGGAGCGCCGCCACGGCGGCCCCTCCGAGGATCGCGCCCTGTACACGTGCGAATGTGGGTACGCCTTTGAGGCACTCGTCACGACCTCGGTCGACTGCCCGCACTGCACGCGCACGCAGGCCTGGTAGCCCCGGCTCGCGCCGGCGGCATCGGGGGATCAGCGCACGAACCGGCCGTGTTCGCGACGCCCCCGTCGCTCACGCGGCCGGCACGCGCCACTGACCCGGTCCCAATGCGTGCCCCCGATACCGCTGGTCTTGCCGCGATCGATGCTTCCAGAGCCCCAGAAAGGAGTCAAATACGACTCTGGGCGGCTGGTATAACCGTGGCTTATGGCAGCACGTCAGGCCCTGACGTCGGAGCCGGGTAGCTGAGCGAGCTCGACCTCAGGCAGCTGCGCTACTTCGTGACCGTGGCCCACGAGGGCCAGATGACTCGCGCCGCGCAACGCCTCCAGCTGGCCCAGCCCGCGCTGTCGCAGGCGATCGCGCGGCTCGAGACGCAGGTCGGGGTCAAGCTCCTCGAGCGGCACGCACGCGGCGTGACCGTGACCCCGGCCGGGGCGGCGTTCCTGGAGAAGGCCCAGGCGACACTTGCCGCGATCGAGGATGCCAGCGCCACCGCCCGCGCTTGGGCGGTCCAGGAGGGAGGCCGCCTGCGTGCCGGATTCGTGAGCATGACCCCGCCGATGCTGGCGGGTGACCTGTTCCCGCGCTTCACCGCCGCGTACCCCGAGGTGACGATCGAGTGGCGCGAGCTCGGCTATCCGAGGCAGGACGCGCGCTTCTGGCTGGGAGAGGCCGATGTGGCGCTGATCTGGTTCGCACCGCACATTCCGGGCTTGGCTAGCCAGGCGATCCGCACCAGCCCGATGGTGGCCGTGACGGCCGACACCCACCCACTCGCGAGTCGTACCGAACTGCGGGTCCAGGACCTCTTCGACGAGACCTTCCCGGGCGTCGTCGGATGCGATCCCGGGTGGCTCGGCAACTGGGGTCTCGACGTCTACCGCGGCGCACCGGCCCGCCGGACCGATGACGGCGCCAAGACTCCGGAGGAGGTCGCCTGGATCGTCAGCTCGGGCCGGGCGATCACGACCGTGCCCGAGATCGTGGCTGTGCCCTATGCCCACCTTGGGATCCGGGCGATTCCGCTCATCGACGCCCGACCGGCCGTGCTCGAGCTGGTGTGGCCCGAAGGCGCGGCGACCCCGCTGGTGGAGGAGCTGGTCGGGCTAGCCCGCCAGGGCGCCGGGGCGACCTAGGCCCGGGCTGACTCGATCTCTGGGTGGGCAATAGGATCTGCGAGGAATGGCGTCCTCCTACATCGGCCAGACCGTCCTCGTCACCGGGGCCTCGCGTGGCATTGGACTCGCCACGGCGCGCCGGTTCGCCGAGCTCGGCGCCTCCGTCGGGCTCGTCGCCGCCAGCCAAGCGGGTGTCGATCAGGCGGCCGACGCCATCTCCGGCCGCACCCACGCGGTGGCGGCGGACCTGACCGACCCGGCCGAGTGCCGGCGCGCGGTGGATGAGGTCGAGAACGTGCTCGGGCCGGTCGAGGTGCTGGTGAGCTGCGCCGGCCTGCTACGCCGGGACTTCGTCGAGGACGTGGCCGTCGAGGACTTCGAGCGCACCTACCGGCTGCACGTCGGGGCGGCCCTGTGGCTGAGCCAGCGCGTCCTGCCCGGCATGCGCCAGCGCGGCCGCGGGCACATCGTCCTCGTGGCTTCCGAGTTCGGCCTTATCGGCGGTCCGACCTACGCGTCCTATTGCACGAGCAAGTGGGCGATGGTGGGCCTCGCCGAGGTCCTGCACCACGAGCTGGCCGGCAGCGGCGTGCACGCGTGCGCGGTGTGTCCCGGGGACGTCCGCACCGACCAGCTGGTCGAGGAGCACCAGTGGGGCCCGACCGGTGGTCAGACACCCGAGAAGGCGATGACCCCCGAGTACGTGGCCAAGGCGATCATGCGCGCGGCCGACGGGTCAAAGACCGTCGTCGTCGTCGACAAGCCGCACCTGCGCGCCTTCTTCAACATCACGGGCGGCCCGCGGGGCCTGCGTTTCGCGCTGGTCCACCCGGAATTCAAGAAACTGCTGCAGGAGCGCAAGCCTCGGGCCGCGTCCGAGTCGAGCGCCCCGTCGCGGGCAGCCGACTAACTCAGAGCGAGTCGATCGCCTCGTTCAGCGTGGCGCTCGGGCGCATCGCCGCGGTGACCTTCTCGCGGTCGGGGCGGTAGTAGCCGCCGATCTCGACCGGCGAGCCCTGCACCGCGCTCAACTCCTCGACGATCCGCTCCTCGTTCTCGGCCAGCCGCTCGGCCAGCGGCGCGAACCGCCGCGCCAGCTCGGCGTCATCGTCCTGGTCGGCCAGCTCCCGGGCCCAGTAGAGCGCCAGATAGAAGTGGCTGCCCCGGTTATCGAGCTCCTCCACCGCCCGCTTCGGCGAGCGGTCCTCCTCGAGCACTCGGCCGATCGCCCGGTCGAGCGTCGCGGCGAGTAGCTTGGCGCGCGCGTTGTCCTCCGTGTCGGCCAGGAGCTCAAGCGACGGACCCAGGGCGAGGAACTCTCCCAGGGAGTCCCACCGGAGATGGTTCTCCTTGAGGAACTGCTGCACGTGCCGAGGCGCCGAACCCCCTGCCCCAGTTTCGAACATGCCGCCGCCCGCCATCTCGGGAACGATCGAGAGCATCTTGGCGCTCGTCCCGAGCTCGAGGATCGGGAACAGGTCGGTCAGGTAATCGCGCAGGACGTTGCCGGTGACGGAGATCGTGTCCTGGCCGGCGCGGGCGCGCTCGAGCGTCCGACGGGCGGCCTGGGTCACGTCGAGGATCTCGAGCTCGAGCCCGCCGGTGTCGAGCTCCTCCAGCGCGGCGCGGACCTTGCGCAAGACCTCGGCGTCGTGCGCTCGAGTCTCGTCGAGCCAGAACACCGCCGGGGTTCCGGTCTCACGGGCACGGGTCACAGCCAGCCGCACCCAATCCTGGATCGGGGCGTCCTTGGTCTGGCACATGCGCCAGATGTCCCCTACCTCCACCTCGTGCTCGAGCAGCGTCTCCCCCTCCTCGTCAACCACGCGAACCGTTCCCGCCGCCTCGATCTCGAACGTCTTGTCGTGGGAGCCATACTCCTCCGCCGCTTGCGCCATCAGGCCGATGTTCGGCGTGTTGCCCATCGTGGCTGGGTCGAACGCACCGTGCTCGCGGCAGTGCTCGACGGTCTCGGCGTAGAGCGCGGCGTAGGAGTGGTCGGGGATGACGAACTTGGCATCCTGCTGCCCGCCTTGCGCGTTCCACATCTGGCCTGAGGAGCGGATCGCGGCCGGCATCGACGCGTCGATGATTACGTCGCTGGGTACGTGCAGATTCGTTATGCCGCGCTCGGAGTCGACCATCGCGAGCGGTGGGCCACTCTCATACGCGGCGTCGATCGCGCTCTGCACCGCGGCGCGCTGATCGTCGGGGAGCGACTCGATCGCTTTCAGCAGCGCGCCCAGGCCGTCGTTCGGATTGACCCCGGCCGACTTGAGGACCTCGCCGTGCTCCTCGAACAGGTCTTTGAAGTAGGTGCGCACGACGTGCCCGAAGATGATCGGGTCCGAGACGCGCATCATCGTGGTCTTCAGCTGCACCGAGAAGAGCACGCCCCTTTGCTTGGCGTCCTCGAGCTGCTCGGCCAGGAAAGCCTTGAGTCCGGCGCGTCGCATGACCGCGGCATCGATGATCTCGCCCGCCCGGAGCGGAGTCCTCGCCTTGAGCACCGTGACCTTGCCGTCGGAGTCGACGTGCTCGATGCGGAAGGCACTCTCGCGCTGCACCGTGTGCGAGCGCTCCGTCGAGCGGAAGTCGTCTCCACTCATCGTCGTCACATGGGAGCGCGAATCCGAGGACCACTCGCCCATCGGGTGCGGATGCCGGCGTGCGTAGTCCTTGACCGAGGCGGGCGCCCGGCGGTCGGAGTTCCCCTGGCGGAGCACCGGATTGACGGCACTGCCCTTGACTTTGTCGTAGCGCGCCCGGATCGCTCGCTGCCCGTCGTCGCCGGGCTCATCGGGGTAGTCGGGAATGCCGTATCCCTGTCCCTGGAGCTCCTCGATGGCGGCCTTGAGCTGAGGCACAGACGCGCTGATGTTGGGCAGCTTGATGATGTTCGCCTCGGCAGACTGGGTGAGCTCACCCAGGTCGCTCAGGGCGTCGGGCACCCGCTGGTCCTGCTCGAGCCGGTCCGGGAACTGAGCCAGGATCCGCGCGGCGAGCGAGATATCGCTCGTTTCGATCTCGATCCCCGCCGCCCCGGCGAACGCTCGAATGATCGGAAGCAGCGAATGCGTGGCCAGCGCCGGCGCCTCGTCCGTGAGCGTGTAGACGACCTTCATGGTGTCCGACACACCCTATCCGTCCCTCAACTCGTCGAGCGCCCTCGCCAGGTCGCCCCACAGATCCTCCACGTCCTCCAGGCCGGCGCTCAGGCGCAGCAGACCGGGCGGCACACGGGTAGGTTCCCAGCGCGCCCGGGCCTCGAGCGTCGAGGCCACGCCGCCCAGGCTGGTGGCGTTCTCGATCAGCGCAAGGGAGCGCTCCACCTGCACGGCGGCCTGTGCATCCGCCACGTCGAACGAGAGCAGCGGGCCGAACGCGTCAACGTACTGGGCGGCCACGGGATCTGGGCCGAGCCCCGGGTAGCGGACGCGCAGCACGGCCGGATGGGAGGCCAGCCGGCGGGCCAGCTCGAGGGCGGTCCTCGATTGGCGCTCCACCCTCAGCGCGAGCGTCTTCATCCCCCGAAGGAGCAGCCAGACCGGGTCCGGGGCGGCCACAATTCCCGACGCCGAGCGAAACGACGCAAGGCGGTCGTGATCCTCCGTCCGGGCGCAGGTCACCACGCCCAGCAACGCGTCGTGGTGGCCGGCCAGGATCTTGCTCGCGCTGTGCAGCACGAAGTCGGCGCCGTATTCGAGCGGACGCAGCAGGACCGGGCTGAGCACGGTGTTATCGACCACCACCACAGCGCCGGCCGCATGGGCCTGCGCGATTGCGGTGCCGAGGTCGGGGAAGCTCATCATCGGGTTGGCGCACGGCTCGAGCCACACCAGGTCGGCGTTGGGCGGCTCGCCGGTCTGGTCGAACGCCTCGAGCTTCAGGCCCCAGCGCGCCAGCTCGTTTTCCAGGAGCGCGACCGTCCCCCAATAGCCGCCGTCGGCGACCGCAACCGTGGCGCCCGGATCGAGCAGCGCGAGCAGGAGCGCGATCGTGGCGCCGCTGCCCGAGGAGAACAGCAGCGCATGGCCGCCGTCGAGCTCGCCCAGCGCGCTCTCGGCCTGCAATCCAACCGGGTGGGCGGAGCGCTGGTAGTAGACCGGGCCGGGGGTCGCATCTTCGTAGGGGTGGATGGTCGCGCGGTCGACCGCCGGCAGCTGGCCCCGCGCCAGACGGGTCTCCGGTTTGAAATCGGTCACGCTGCGAGCCGCGGCAATTCGATGGCCGGACAACGGTCCATGACCACCTCGAGGCCGGCCTCGAGCGCCCGCCCGGCCGCCGCGTCGTCGATCACGCCGAGCTGCAGCCAGACCGCGCCGGGATCGGGCGAGCAGCCGACCACGGCCCACGTCCGTGTCTCGGTCAAGAGCCGGCTGATTGTCTCTGGGCTGGAGCGAAATGTCACGGCCTCAGTATGTCGAGCATTCGCTTTCTCCGATCTCACAGGCCCGCCACCAGTTACGTTCCATGCCGGTGACTGCCGGCGCGTCCGACCCGCCCCTAGCCCCCGCTCGGACCCGCGCTCCCCGCGGCCAGGCCGTGATCGTCGGGATGGTGGGCCTCACCGTCGCGCTGTGGGCCTCGGCGTTCGTCGCGATCCGCTACGCCGATCGCGAGCTCTCGCCGGGCGCGCTCGCGCTCGGGCGACTGCTGGTGGGCAGCGTCGCCCTCGGACTGCTGGTCCTGGCCCGGCGCGAGCGCCTCCCCAGCGGACGCGAGCTCGTGGGCATCGCGGTGTGCGGCGTCCTCTGGTTTGGCCTCTACAACGTGGCGCTGAACGCCGCCGAGACACGCGTCGACGCCGGCACAGCCGCCATGCTCGTCAACGTCGGCCCGATCCTGATCGCGATCTTCGCCGGCGTGATCCTGCACGAGGGATTCCCGTCACGGCTGTTCGCCGGCTGCCTGGTGTCGTTCACAGGCGCACTGGTCATCGGGATCGCGACCTCTCGCCACGGCCTGCACGAGATCCTGGGCGCGCTGTTGTGCCTGGTGGCCGCATTCGCCTTCACCGGAGTGCTCGTCCACGATCTCGGCCACGCTCGCGGTTCGACGATCGTCTGGATGATCTACCTCGGGGTGGCGCCGACCGCGATCGGCTTCGTCACCTGGGCCTACGCCCTGGCCCGCACCACGGCCGGGCGGATGGGCTCGACGACATATCTGGTACCACCGCTCGCGCTCCTGTTCGGCTGGGCATTCCTGGCCGAGGTCCCGCCACTGCTGGTCCTGCCCGGCGGCGCGCTGTGCCTGGCCGGCGTGGCGGTGGCCCGGACCGGAGGCCCGCGGCCCAAACCTCCAGAAAACGGCTCTCCTCTCGGTTTGGGGGTGACTCACCGGTGAGGGAGCGGGATTTGGATGCCTGCGCAGCAGAGGTAAATCATCGCGATCAGCGCGGTGGCGGAGTGGAAGCCGTATGCGCGGTGTGAGAGCAGCCTCACCTTGCTGTTTAAGGCTTCGAGGCGTCCGTTGCTGATCCCGAGCTCGACCGCGCCGAGCACGCCGGCCTTGTGTTTGCGGATCGTGCGGGCGAGCTTGACGAACGGTTTGAGCCGCGAGCGCGATGCCCACGCCAGCCACGCGTCGAGCCGCTCGGCTGCTTCGTGTTTCGGGATCTTGTAGATGTAGCGCAGCTCGCCGTAGAGCAGGAACGCGCGGTACATTCGCTTGTTGGTGGTCACCACCTCGGCGAGCTTGAGCAGCTGCTTGGGGGTCTGGTTGGCGGTGTCCTTGAGCAGGCTGTAGCGGGTGCCTTTGATCCACTTACCGGTGTCGCTGCCCGAGCGGCCGTGCTGGTTGTATTCGTCGCGGCGGACCTGGTCGGCGGCCTTGGAGCCCAACTGGACCACGTGAAAGGGGTCAAAGCACACTTGGGCGTCGGGGACCGCCTTGGTGATCGCCTTCTCGTACCCGGCGCTCATGTCGATCGAGACCGCCCGGATCGAGGCCTTCTGTTCATCGGTGAGCCCGTCGAAGAACGCCTGCAAGCTGGCGGCATTGCGGCCTGGCGCCGCCCACACGATCCCGCCCGTGTCGTGGTTGGCGACGCATGTGAGGAACTTGTGATCGGCGCCGTAGCTCACCTCGTCGGCGCCGATCAGCTCGAGCCCGTCCAGCCGGCCAGCGGGGAGCTTCTCGGCGACGACCCGCTCAAGGATGTTGCCGACCGTCTCCCAGCCGATCCGCATCAGCCGCGTGACCTGTGTCTGGTTCATCTGCTGCGCCAGCCACGCGGTCAGATCGTCGAAGTCGCGGCTGTGGCGCGCGCCGCCGCGGGCCCACTCCACGTGCTCGGGCAGATCGCCGCAGCCCGGGCAGTACAGCCGTCTGAGCCGGCACTCGATCACGCACCGCAGGCCGCCCACGTCGAGATGGCGCCAGCGCTTGGTCCGGTGATCCTTGACCTTCAGGCCACGCGCCCCGCAGCCCGAGCACTCAGGCCGCTTGCGGCGCAGCGCGACCGTCACGATCATCGCCTGTGCGCCGAACTCCACGTCCCTGACCCACGCGCCCGGTAGCCCGAGCATCCGATTGAATGCGGTGCTGACCCGCACGTCGCCCTCCTCGATTGTCGCTTGCCTTCAGACAGCCAGCAGACTGCCGCAGAAGGGCGGCGGCGGGTCGCCCGGCACGTGCGCAACTTGCAAGACCCCGGCGCCCGACCGCCGCGGAAAGGGGTAGCGGAGCCACGCGCCGCGCGTCAAGCGGCGACCACCGGTCAGCCAACGGTCTCCCTCAACCCCCGTTGCAGGGGACTCGGCCGCTTGACCCGGGCTTCGGCCCCGCTATCTCTCAACGAGTGCCGGCAGGGCCGGCACCGCGCTCACGGCACCGCCAGACGCCGATCGAGCCCCTGATTCACCCCCAAACGACGAGGAGTCCCCAGAAAACTTGCGCTAGCACGGGGGCAAACCTGGCGCCAGCCGGGAAGCCCGTAGTCCCGATCCGAAGTAACTACGGATAAGGCTTTGGATTGTGCGGACGATGACATGGACCAGAAAGCCGCTGGTCACGGAAGGCGAAGCGTTTCGTAATGACCATCCGGTCAGCGGGGCACAAACCAATGACCACACGGAGGTCAACACAATGAAGCGCAACAGTAAGCGCATCTTCGTCGCCTTGTTGGCGATCTGCGCCCTTGCCGCTGGTGGCGCTGCCTTCACAGCAGCCATCACAGGCGGCCCCACCAATGCCGTTGCGGGCTTCGCCCAGACGACGATCAACGGCGCGACGGTTAACTCGACCCACTGGGTTCTCGATCAGACGGGTGAGTGGATCACCACGGTGAATCTGAACCTCACTGCCGACGGCACCAACGGGACCACCGACACCGATCCGCTGCCCGCCCGCGCGGTCGTCAAGGCCGGGTTCAATGTCGGCGCGAGCGGTGCGATCGACTGGGCCCCGTGCACGACCACGACGCCGGGCTCTACGACCGACTTCACCTGCGACATGGAGACCACGGCCAACCCCAGCGGTGCGCCGGTGGCGAGCGCGACGGTGTTCAACATCTCGGCTAGCGACACGGGGACCGGCTCCGGCTCGTAAAGCAACCAACTGGAAGGCAACCGATCCACGCGGCGGGGAGAGCACCGGACGTCCGGCTCTCCCCAGCCGCATTTCTTCCGGACACGCGAAATGACTGACTCTCGTGAAGCGACCTCGACTCCGTTCTATCTTGTCCACGGCGGCGTTTCTGCTTGTCGTGGCGATCGTCTGGTGGTACTTCGCCCCGACGGCAATCGGCGGGTCCACACGGTACGTCGTCACCAGCGGGGTCAGCATGGAGCCCCGATTCCACACCGGGGACCTAGCTCTCGTCCGGCCCGCCGGCCAGTACAAGGTGGGCGAGATCGTCGCCTACTGGAGCACCCTGCTCCACACCGTGGTGCTGCACCGCATCCACGCGATAGATGGCAACACATACGTCTTCAAGGGTGATAACAACGACTTCCTCGATCCCGTCCATCCCACGCGCGCCGAGTTGCTCGGCAAACTGTGGTTGCACATCCCCGGCGGGGGAAAGTGGCTCGACGCCCTCCACTCTCCGGTCATCGCGGCAGTCGTGTGCGGCCTCCTCGCGGCGGGACTGCTGTTTGGGTTCGGCGAACGGGATCTCCGGCGCAAGCGTCGCCGACATGGTGCACAAGGATCAGTCCTCCCACGAACCGAGCTCGTGAGCACTTCCCCAAACCAGAGTACTTGGCAGCGCCTCAACTTTGCTGTATTCCTCACCGCAGCGGGTGTCGCCGCTGCGGTTTTTGTCGTGGTCGGGCTGATCGCCTTCACCCGTCCGACATCCAGGATGACCGTGGCGAAGACTGACTACTCACAAAGTGTCTCCTTCGGCTACAGCGCCCGCACCCTACCCGGCCCTGTGTACGCGACTGGGGAGATCCATACCGGCGATCCAATATTCCTTACGCTCGTGCACGAGCTCGGCGTCGACGTCAACTACCGGTTCGTCAGCGCTGCTCTACACACCGTCGCCGGTACCGAGAAGGTAATACTTCGGCTGACTGATCAGAGCGGGTGGAGCCACAGCATGGTTCTGGTGCCGGCGACGCACTTCACCGGAGACAGCACCCAGACTGTGGTTACCCTCGACATACCACGAATTCAGGCGCTGCTCGGGCGGGTCTCATCGCTCACGGGCATGCTCGCCGGCACATACACGATCAGCATCGTGCCCGAGGTGCACATCGCGGGCGCCGTGGCAGGCCGCCCGCTTGACGCCAGCTTCGCGCCCACCATGAACTTCGGATTCGGCGGCGTCCAGCTTCTACCGCAGGGCGTGTCCGACACGGCGAGCACCCCGTCGGCGGCCAGCTCGTTGCCCGCTGGGACAGCGCCGGCGGCGCTGACGGCAACTCGAGCCGGAGGCTTCGGGACTCCGGGCACCGCGTCGACGGCAATCACCGTCCTCGGCGTGTCACCTGAGATCTCGCTTCTGCGCTGGATCACGGTCGTAGGCCTGCTGCTCTCCGTGGTGGCCGCCGCGTTTCTCTATCTGCGCAAACGCAGCGAGCCGTTCGAGGAGACCGTTCGCATCCAGTCACAGTACGGGTACATGATCGTCCCGATCGTGGCCGGCGAGGATCTCGGGTGGCCAGCGGTGGACGTTCCTACGATCAAGGGGCTGGTCAAGCTCGCGGAGAGCGGCCAGCGGCTGATCCTGCACAGTCGCTCGAACGACATCGACACCTACATGGTCAACGACGAAGGCACCGTGTATCGCTACCAGGTACGGCCGTCGAAGGTCGTCTGGGGCGAGTGGTCTGAGGCCGCCACCCCGGTCAGAGCGGCGGCCTGACCCGTCCGGAGGCAGCATGCCGGCGACTAGCTCGGCGACGCCACGGACCAGCCGAGCGCCTTGGCGGCATGCGCCATGCGTTCGTCGTAGGTCACGATCTGCCTGACCGCCGCCCCCAGCTGTCGGGCGCTTGCGAGGTGAATAGCGTCCAGCGAACGTAGTTCCGGCGGCTCCATCCGGCCCGCTTGGGCGAGCACACGATCGTTGACCCGCAGCAGCTGGATGCGGCGCAACGCATCCTCACCGCGCCCGACGGCCTCCGGTCCGCTGGGAATCAGCGCCCGCGCCACCTCGGTTCGCGCGAGCGCGCTGCTCACGAGGGGCTGGCGGCGAATGAGGTAGCGCCGCAGCGCGTTCGATTCCGGCTCGGCCACCACGAGCTTGACGATCGCGGAGGAATCGATGTACGTCAGGACTTGTTCAGCGCTCATCGCGCCTCAGCCGTGCGAGCACGCTCGACGGAAGCTCGGTTCCGGTGGGCAGGGGAAGCGGTTCGGGCAGGTCCGCCACGTCACCCTCTCCGCCTGCCAGATCGCCGGCTGCCCTGAGCCGATCGAGTGGGTCCGCAGGCAGGGGCGCGAGCACGGCGACGGGACGACCGCGATCGGTGATCTCGATGCTCTCCCCGGCTTGGACTCGTCGCAGCAGTTCGCTGGCTCGCTGTCGAAGTTCCCTCACGCCAACGCTGGCCATGTGCTATTTGTAGCACATAGTCGCGAGCGCGCTCACGCTTCCTCTTCGGCGCGTCACGCCGGACTGACCCGGTAGAGCATGACGCTGTCGGGCGGGACCAGCGCCCCGATCTCGCCGTGCGATTCGGTGCTCCGGTGTGCCCACAGATCCCGCACCATGTACCTCGCAGCAGCGGCGAGTCCCACGATGCTGGCGGTGGTCGTGATCCGCAGCGGCACTGAGCCGCGATTCAGCAGCGCCACGGCGGCCGCCCCGCCGGCCAGCGGCTTGCTCCACACCTGGCCGGGGTCGGCGGGTGGATTCCCATTGTTAACGACCGTGCCCTGGATCCCGAGCGGGTCCTGGTCGACGGCGATCACTTCGCGGTTCTCGAGCATCGCGATCGTGGCCGGCGAGAGCGCACGGGGGTCGCTCCCGAGGATGAGCGGCGCCGCGACGATCGCCCACATCGAGAACTGCGCGCGCGCCTGGTCACTCGTCATGCCGAGCTCCGGTCCGAGGTAGTCCGGGTCGTTCCAGTGCCCGGGCCCGGCCGCGGTCGGCTGAGCGGCGTCGTGGTCGAGATTGCGCAGCACGTTCACCCACTGGATGTCGTGGTGGAAGCCGATGTCGGTGTCGGTGCGCCAGCTCTGGGCGATTTGCGGCGCCCAGCGGTAGCTGGCGTAGGCCGAGTTCGCGTAGCTCGGGCGGGTACCGTTGATCTGGCCGGGGACCCAGAAGTTGCAGACGTTGAGTAGCAACTGACGGTGACTCGAGTTATGCGCCAGCGCCCGCGCGAACTGGGTGTACAGGGGCCGCGGATCGAAGCCTTCCTGACCGGCTCCGCAGAAGTCGACCTTGACCGCGTCGAAGCCCCAAGTCGCGAAGCTGTCGGCGTCCTGCTGGTAGTGACCATAGGAGCCGACGCCCTGGCCGTGACAGCCGCTACGCCCCGCGTCGGTGTAGATCCCGGCCAGCAGACCATGCCGATGCAGCCAGTCGGTCAGCCATGGCAGCCCGTGCGGCCACTGCCGAGGATCGACGACTAGCTGGCCGTCGGCGTCCCGTTTACCGCTGGCCCAGCCGAAGTCGAGCCACACGATCCGGTAGCCCGCGCGCGCCAGGCCGCGGTCGAGCAGCGCGCGCGCCACCGACAGGATCGTTCGCTGGTCGAAGATGCCTCCTACGCCGTAGTACGTGTTCCACCCCATATAGGGGACGGCCGCCGGCACGGATTCCGTGCCGGCCCCGATCGGAGGGACGCCGCCGCTGCCGCTGGCAAAGGCCGGCGTCGGTCCGAGAAAAACTGTCCCGATCGCCAGGCAGGCCAGCGCCAGCCAGCGCACACGCCAGCTACCTGCACCTACCAAGGCCGGGCGACCGGATTGGCGAACCGTAGCCCGCGGGCGATTCTTCCCCTTGTGCGAAGAGATCAGCGACAGGATGGCCCCGTGAACAATATGGACAGGAGCACTGCGACATGGAAGTGATGGTTCGGACCCTGGTCGATCCCGCGACGCACAAGCGGCTGGCGTATCTGCTGACCGCGCTGGTCGTCGGGCCCGTGTGGTTCTCCGCGCTCGTCGCGGTCTGGAGCTTGTGCGCCGGCCTGATCATCACGCCATTTGTGATCCCGGCCCTGATCGTGCTCGCCTACATGACCCGCGCCTTCGCCGGGCTCGAGGCGGCGCTCGCGCGAGATCTGCTCGACGCCGACGCCAACGCCGCGTCGGCCGTCCCGTCCCGCCCGGGCTTCTGGGCCTGGCTGCGGGGCCAATTCAGCCCTAGCTTCTGGCGGGCCCAGGCGTATCTTCTGATCCGATGGTTCGTGGGATTCCCGATTGCGGTCGCGGTGATCACCGCGCTCGGTGTGTCACTCGGCTCGCTGACCGCGCCCTTGTGGGTCCCGTTCGTCCACGGTGGCGCACAACTGGGATTCTGGCGGCCCCACACGTTCGTGCAATCGCTCGTCGGCGTGCCCCTCGGGCTGCTTCTGCTTCCGCTCAGCGTGTTGATCGCCGAGGCGCTCGCGCTGCCGTTCGGACCCGTCGCGTCGTCTCTGTTGCGCCCTGACGTGGACGCCGTGCCGACTGCCGTCTCCGAGGGCATCGCCCGTCGTCGCCCAGCTCCCCGGCCCGGCCAGGCGCTCGAGGTCCACGCCGCGGCCGACGCCGTTCTGGTCGCCGTTCCGGTCGTCATCTGGGCCCTGACCTCCCAGGGTTACTTCTGGCCCATCTGGGTCGCGCTGCCGCTCGCGACCGTGTTGGCGATCCACGCCTGGTTCGTGGTCCTGGCCGACCAGCCGGCGATCGTGGCTCAGTTCCGCGGCAGCCGGATGCTGGCCGGCAGCAGCGGGATCGGCGGGGCCCTGGCCGCGTTCCTCATCGTGATCTGGGCGATTACCGAGCACGGCTACTTCTGGCCGGTGTGGCCGATGCTGGGGATCGCGATCGTGCTGGCCATCGAATTCCTCGCCGTGCTGCTGCTGTCTCCAGACCGGGCCGAGCTCACCGAGCGGATCGAGACACTCGAGACCACGCGCGCCGGTGCGGTCGACGCGCAGGAGACAGAGCTCCGCCGGATCGAGCGTGACCTGCACGACGGCGCCCAGGCCCGGCTGGTCGCGCTCGGCATGAGTCTCGGGATGGCCGAGCAGAAACTGGGCGAGGATCCCCAGCGAGCCGGCGAGCTGCTGGCCGAAGCGCGACTCGGGGCCGAGCACGCCTTGAGGGAGCTGCGCGACCTCGCCCGTGGCATCCACCCCCCGGTCCTCGCCGACCGGGGGCTCGGGGCCGCGCTCGACTCGCTGGCCAGCACGTCCCCGCTGCGCGTCGTTGTATCGGTGCATGTCGCGCCACGGCCTGCGCCAGCCGTCGAGAGCGCCGCCTACTTCGTCGCCGCCGAGGCGCTCGCCAACGCCACCAAGCATGCCCGCGCCCGTCAGGTCGACATCAGGATCGCTCGCGTGGCCGACCTCCTTGAGCTCGAGGTGCGCGACAACGGTCGCGGCGGAGCGAACCCCAACGGCACCGGTCTCCAGGGCCTGCGCCGCCGGGTCGAGGCGCTCGACGGAACCCTGTCGGTCATCAGCCCCCGAGGAGGGCCCACGACGATTCGCGCCCAGCTTCCGTGCGCGTAGTCATCGCGGAAGACCTCGTGCTCCTGCGCGACGGTCTGACGCGGCTTCTGCGCGACAACGAGATCGAGGTGGTGGCGGCCGTCGGCGACGGCGACGCGCTCGTACGCGAGGTGATGGCCCAGCGGCCCGACCTCGCGATCGTCGACATCCGCCTGCCGCCAAGCTTTCAGGACGAGGGGCTGCGCGCTGCGCTCGAGGCGCGCCGCCGCATGCCTGGCGTGGCCGTGCTGGTGGTCTCGCAATACGTCGAACACACCTACGCCCAGGAGCTGCTAGCCGACGGGCGGGGTGGGGTCGGCTACCTGCTCAAGGATCGGGTCATGCACGTGGCCGACTTCCTCGAGGCCGTGCGGCGGGTGGCCGGCGGCGGAACCGCGCTCGATCCAGACGTGGTCGCTCAACTGTTCTCGCGCCGGCGCGAGGACGGACCGCTTGAGCGGCTCACCCCGCGCGAGCGAGAAGTCCTGTCGCTGATGGCCGAGGGCCGCTCGAACGCCGGGATCGCCGAGGCGCTCGTGCTCACCGTCGGAGCGGTCGAGAAGCACGTGCAGAGCATCCTCTCCAAGCTCGACCTCCCCCAGGCCACCGGCGATCACCGACGGGTGCTTGCCGTGCTCGCCTATCTCCGGGAATCATTACCCGAGGGGTAATGGCGACGACCCGCGGCGCGCGCTACGTTCGACCAATGTCCGTCGATATCGCACTCGCACACCCCCCGGCCCAGCGCGCCTCGATCGGCGATTTGCTGCGCGCCTGGCGCCAACGCCGCAGCCTGAGCCAGCTCGAGCTGGCCCTCGAAGCCGACGTCTCCTCCCGCCACGTCAGCTTCCTGGAGACGGGACGCGCCCGTCCCAGCCGCGAGATGGTCCTGCGCCTCGCCGAGCACCTGGACATTCCCCTGCGCGAGCGCAACCGCCTGCTGCTCGCGGCCGGTTACGCCCCGCTGTATGTTGAGCGCTCGCTCGAGGAGCCGGAGATGGCCCCGGTCCACCAGGCGCTCGACCGGTTCCTGCGGGCTCACGAGCCCTTCCCGGCGGTCGTCATCGACCGCCACCACAACCTGGTGTCGGCCAATGACGCGCTCGGCGCGCTCATCGAGGGGGTTGCGCCGGAGTTATTGGAGCCGCCGGCCAGCGCCCTCCGAGTAGCGCTGCACCCGGACGGGATGGCGCCGCGCGTACTCAATCTGCCGGAGTGGAGCGCTCATCTGCTGCACCGCCTGCGTCGAGAGGCCGCGCTCGCCGCCGACCCGGAGCTCAAGCGCCTCCATGACGAGCTCGCCGCCTACCCCGGGGTGTGCCTGGAGCCACCGCGCGAAGAGGGCGCCGTCGACGACATCGTGGTTCCGCTGCGCCTGCAGACCGCCGACCGAGAGCTGGCCTTCTTCAGCACGATCTCGATCTTCGGAAGCCCGGTCGACATCACGCTGGATGAACTGATGATCGAAGCGTTCTACCCGGCCAACGCCGGCACCGCGGCGTACCTCCTGGAGGGCATCGCCGCGTCGTAATCTGAATCTCAGTGGCGACGCGCATGCCAGATCTGCCGCCGACCCCAGACGGCCAGGAAGACATGCCGGATGAGCTCCACCCCAGGCATATCGCCATCAGGGTGGCCGAGGTCGCGGCCGTCATCGCGCTCGTCGCGATCGCGATCACGGCTCTGCCGGGGCTGGACCAGGTGCGCAATCGCTTGCAGCATGCCCGTCCGGTCTGGCTGGCCGGCGCCGCCCTCGCAGAGGTCGCCTCGTGTCTCGGCTATGTGCTCGCGTTCCGCGCGACCTTCTGTCCCCAGATGAGCTGGGGCCTGAGTTACGACATCTCGATGGCCGAGCAGGCAGCCAACTCGCTGCTGCCAAGCGGGGGCGCCGGCGGGTTGGCGCTCGGCGTTTGGGCGCTGCACCAGGCGGGCATGGCGACGGGGCACATCGCCCGTCGCACGGTCGCGTTTTTCGTCGTGACCAGCGCGGCCAACTTCGGCGCGGTCGTCGTGGCCGGCCTGCTCACGTTCGTCGGCGTGTTCCCGGGCGACCGCTCGGTCATCTTCACCCTGGTTCCGGCCGTGATCGCCGCAATCGTGATCGAGTGCACGTGGCTCAGCCCGGAGCTGTTGCGGACCTTCGGCAAGCCCCTCGAGGCGACGGGCCGGAAACGCTGGCTCGACCATATGCGCCAGGCCATCCGCCACGGATTGCAGGCGGCCGCCGACGGTCTTGACCTGGCCAAGGCCCTCCTGCGCGCGCACAGCTTCGGGGTGATCGTCGGATCCTTGTCCTACATGGCCTTCGACATTGCGGCGCTCGGTTTCGGCTTCGCTGCGGTCGGCCACGTGCCGCCCTTCGGCACGCTGGTGATGGGCTACCTGATCGGCCAGCTCGGCAATCTCGTGCCCGTGCCGGGCGGGATCGGCGGCACCGAGGGCGCCCTGGTCGGCATGTTCGCCATCTACGGCGTAAACGTCTCAGACGCTGTTGCTGCCGTGTTCGTCTACCGCGTGTTCCAGCTCGCGGTCCCGGCCTTGCTCGGCGCCCCGGCGTTCGTCCTGCTGCGGCGCAAGCTGATGCGCAAGCACGATCGGGCGCTTGTGTGCACGCCGCTGTCGGTCGATGTAGTCGAGCTGCCGACCCGCAGTTGAGCGATCAACCGCCGCTATCCTCGTATGAGGAAGAAGCGGTAGTGGGCAAGGTCTGGGTACTCGATACAGAAACAAAGGGCACCGGCGCGAACATGGTGCCGCTCGGCAGCGTGCTCCGAAAGGGTTCGGACACCGTGCCGGGATTCCACTTCCCCAAGCTCAAGCCGCGGGAGCCGGGCGACCCCGAGCCCCAGGCGCCGAGACGTTTCAAGGTGGTCGATGTTCAGACTCGCGAGGTGCTGGCCGAAGACGCCGACGCCCGCACCACGATTGGCGTGCTCGAGCCGGTGCGCAGCATCGTCGACGTGAACGTCTGGGTGTGGCAGCCCGAGCGCGAGCGCTGGCGGATGCTCACCATGGACGAGCTGCGCGCCCTGTGGGCCTATCGCGGTCGGCTCGACGAGCGCGAGCCCGCTGCGCCCTTGAGCTGAGAACCGCGAGCCGTTCGGGCGCCGGCTGACGCGAGCATCTGCTCGATTGAGGGAGCCAGCAACCGCGTAATCGAGGCCGCCGTTCGTCCCGGCGGACCGCGCGGCGCCGTGACGTGGCTGATCGCCAGGCGCACGAGCGCGTCGGCGAGCGCGTCGAGGTCCGAGCGCGCCACCCCGGGCCAGTGCCCGTCGATCGTGTCCGCCAACCGCCGGCTTGCCCAATCGAGCAGAGGCCCACTCTGCGTGGTGAGCAGCGGCAGTAGGCCCGCCGTACCGTCGTCGGCCAGCAGCAGGCGCACGAGCGCGTCGTCCTGGGCGATCGCCAGGAATCGCTCGAGCCCGGCGGTGAGCGCCGCAAGCGGATCGTCGGAGTGCTCGTCGATCGCCTGCTCGACCGCGTCGAGGAAGCGTCCCCCCTCGCGGATCACCAGCGCCTGGCCGAACTCGTCGCGAGTCCCGAACTCGTTGTAGAGCGTCTGCCGGCTGACCCCGCCGGCCGCGGCGATCTCGGCCATCGTGACCGACGCCCAGGTGCGCTCGCCGAGCTGCTCGCGCCCAGCATCGAGCAACCTGTCGCGCAGCAGCTGGCGGACCGCACCGCGATAAGACGCGGTCATCCAGCCTGTCCGTACCGGGCGTGCACGCGCGCGCGCGACCGTGGATCGACGTTGGCTCTGGTCACGTCTCCACCGTAGTGGGCGAGCAGGCGGTCGTCCATCACGCGCCGCCAGAGGGGCGGGACCAGGGCGAGCAGGATCATCCCCGCGTATCCGGTCGGCAGCTGCGGCGCCTCGTCGAAATGGCGAAGCGCCTGGAAGCGGCGGGTGGGATTCGCGTGATGGTCGCTGTGGCGCTGGAGGTGATAGAGGAGCACGTTCGACGCCACGTTGTTGCTGTTCCAGCTGTGCTCGGGCCGAGTCAGCTCGTACCGCCCATCCGGCCGCTTCTGTCGGAGCAGCCCGTAGTGCTCGAGGTAGTTGACGACCTCGAGAAGCGGGAAACCGACCACCATCTGGATCAGCACGAAGGGCAGCACGCGCGGTCCGAACGCCACGGTCAGGCCGCTGAACAGGACGACCGTCATCGCCCACGCGTTCAGGACGTTGTTGTGGATGCTCCAAGTCGAGCGCCCGTGGCGTGCCAGCCACTGCTTTTCAAGCGCCCAGGCTGAGGTCAGGCTGCCCGTCACGGTCCGCGGCAGGAAGGCCCAGAAGCTCTCCCCCATGCGCGCGCTGGCCGGGTCCTCCGGCGTCGCCACCCGCACGTGGTGACCGCGGTTGTGTTCGACGAAGAAGTGGCCGTAGCCGCTCTGAGCCAGCGCGATTTTGCTCAGCCAGCGTTCGAGCCGGTCGCGCTTGTGACCGAGCTCGTGGGCCGTGTTGATCGCGATCCCGCTCTAGCCACCTGAGCACGCTGTGGGGCGGGTTCTCCGCGTCGAGGCCGATCACCAGGTCAAGCGGCGGAAACACGCCGAGGATCAGAACCGGCCCGAAGAACCAGAACGCTCCCCAGCCGGTGAGCCGCACCAGTGAGTAGACGATAAACGGCAGCGTCGGCACGAGCACGCCAAGCAGCCAGGCGTAGCGCTTGCCGTCGCGCCAGGCCGGCGGGCTCTCTTCCCGAGCTGTTTGCCGGATCGCCGATGCATGCGGCATAGCGCACCTCCTCGGATCGCGTTTCCGCGGAGTTTACATTAAAGCGAATTTTGTCAAGTAAATCGGCAATAACTCTCAAGTTGTAAAACGGGCTTGGCGGTCTTGAAACCCGCTCGTGGACGCTCGTCGAGTTGGCTTGCCTGGCACTGAGTGGCGTGCTACAACCAGTCTCAGGCGATGAAATGAGCACCACGCAGACGTTGGGACGAGTCGGAACCGGACCCAGGACGGCTTCTTTGCGGGTCCGCCCGGGCAACCGGGGCGCGTGGCGCGTCGAGGACGAGATGGGAACGCGCGGCTCCTGCCCCACGTTCGCCGAGGCGGAGCTGCTGGCCGAGCAACTCCTGCGCGACCTCGGCGGCGGCCAGATACTCGTCTACGACGCGTACCTGCGGCTGCGCACCGTCAAGCGCCTGCCACCGCAAGTCGGCTGATCCCCTAACGCCGCGAACGTGCGGGCGCAGCTCGGCGCGGGGGCGCCGATGAATCGGGCGGCGCCCGAGAGTCTTAGGTGCTGATGCCACGACTCTCGCGAGCAGAAAGGAACCGCCCGATGCCCTCCCCTGACCGCGCCCGCTGGATCGCGCTGATCGTGATCTGCCTCGGCTCTCTGATGAACGTCCTCGACTCAACGATCGTCGGGGTCGCGCTGCCCACGATCAAGGACGACCTCGGTTTCTCCCAGACCTCGCTGGCCTGGGTGGTCAACGCCTACCTGCTCACGTTCGGGGGGTTCCTGCTGCTTGGTGGCCGACTCGGAGACCTGTTCGGACAGCGGCGACTGTTCATCGCCGGGATCGCCCTGTTCACCGCCACCTCGCTGATCTGCGGGCTCGCCTCTTCGCAGGGAATGCTGATCGTCGCCCGCGCGGTGCAAGGATTCGGCGGCGCGGTCGCATCGGCGGTGGCGCTGTCGCTGATCGTCTCGCTGTTCGTCGAGCCGGCTGAGCGGGCCAAAGCGATGGGCGTGTTCGGCTTCGTCGCGGCGGGCGGAGGCAGCATCGGCGTGCTGCTCGGCGGCGTTCTCACCGACCTGCTCGACTGGCACTGGATCTTCCTGGTCAACGTGCCGATCGGCATTGCCGTCTGTGTGCTGTCGCTGCGCCTGCTGCCGCGCGGCGCCGGCGCCTTGCGCGGTCAGCGGCTCGACGTCGCCGGTGCGGTGCTCGTCACCGGCGCACTGATGCTCGCCGTCTACGCAATCGTCAACGGAAACCAGGCCGGGTGGCTCTCGGCGCAGACCGTCGGTCTGCTCGCCGGCGCAGCCGTCCTGTTCGCCGCCTTCATCCTCACGGAGTCTCGGGTCCGCATGCCGCTCGTCCCGCTCCGGCTGTTCCGGCTGCGGAACCTCGCCACGGCCAGCGGCGTCGGTGTGCTCTGGGCCGGCGCAATGTTCGCCTGGTTCTTCCTCTCGGCGCTCTATCTCCAACTCGTGCTCGGCTACACCCCGCTCAAGGTCGGGCTCGCGTTCCTGCCCGCCAACGTGATCATGGGCGCGTTCTCCCTGGGTCTCTCGGCCAAGCTCGTCGGTCGCTATGGGAACAGGGCGCCGCTGGCATTGGGCCTCGCCCTCGCGGCCGCTGGGCTCTTCCTGTTTGCGCGCGCACCAATTCACGGCGCCTACCTTGCCAACGTGCTGCCGAGCATGCTCCTGCTCGGCCTCGGCGCCGGGATGGCGTTCAACCCGGTTCTGCTTGCGGCGATGGGCGACGTCGAGCCGAGCGAGTCCGGCATCGCCTCCGGGCTGATCAACACCGCGTTCATGATGGGCGGCGCGCTAGGCCTCGCCGTCCTGGCCAGCGCCGCCGCGTCGCAGACCAGCCACCTGGTGGCGTCCGGGCAGGCACACGCGGCGGCGCTCCTGGGCGGCTATCACCTGGCGTACCTGCTCGGCGGGGCGTTTGCGGTCGTTGCCTCCGGGCTGACGGTCGCGCTCCTGCGCACAGCCCCACGCGCCCATGAGTCCAAGCGCACCGCCAGGAGCGGAACGCCGAGGCCGGCGGTCGCCGAGGCGTAAGAGGCTCCGTCCGTCAGGTCGGTCCGGCGACAGGCCGCCCGCGACCCCACCGTGACGCAGGAGTTTCCGGCTCCATCCGCCTCGGTCCGTACAGTCCGAACGCGTGTTCGACACGCGCTCCCCGCCGTCCCCCGCGGCCGACGTACCAGCCGCGGAAACGCCCGTGTGGTTTCAGGAGCTCAATCCCGAGCAGCGCGCGGCGGTTCGGCATCCGGGCGGTCCGCTCCTCATCCTTGCCGGCGCCGGCACCGGCAAGACCACCACGCTGTGCGGGCGGGTTGCCTGGCTCGTCGGTGAGGGGATCGCGCCGGAGCGCATCCTGCTGCTGACGTTCACGCGCCGCGCAGCTCGCGAGATGTTGCAGCGCGCCCGCGCGCTCGTGGCGATGCCGGGCGGCGCCCGGGGCGTCCTGGGTGGCACCTTCCACTCCGTCGCCCACCACTTCGTGCGCCAGCACGCCGCCGCGCTCGGGCTGCCGGCCGGGTTCGGGGTGCTCGACCCGGGCGACGCCGCCGACGTCCTCGACCTCCTTCGGGAGGAGCATGGACACGCCCAGAGCCGCCAGCGCTTCCCGAAGAAGAGCACGTTGCTCGACATCTACTCGCGCACGGTGAACGCTATGCAGCCGCTCGGCGAGGTCCTGGCGAGCGGCTTCCCGTGGTGCGAGGAGCACCGGGAGTCGATAGGCGCCCTGTTGAAGGCCTACACGGCGCGCAAGAAGGCACTGGGTGTGATCGACCTGGACGACCTGCTGATCTACTGGCGCGCGCTGGTGGCAGACGAGGTCATCGGTCGCGAGCTCGAACGACGCTTCGACCACGTCCTGATCGATGAGTACCAGGACGTCAACGGCCTCCAGGTCGACATCGTCCGGGGCCTGCGGCGCGATTGCCAGGAGGTGACCGCCGTGGGCGACGACTTCCAGGCCATCTACGGCTGGCGAGCGGCCTCCGTCGAGCACATCCTCGGCTTCCCGAGCCACTTTCCGGACGCCACGGTGATCAACCTGGAGCGCAACTACCGATCCTCCCAGCCGATCCTCGACGTGGCCAACGCGCTCGCCGGTCAGGCGACCCGCGCCTTCCCCAAGGAGCTGCGCTCGGTACGCGAAGGGGGCGTCCGGCCGGAGCTGCTGTTCGTGCGCGACGAGTCGGCCCAGGCCGTCGAGGTGAGCGAACGGGTGCTCCAGGCGCGCGAGCAGGGTATGGAGCTGCGCCAGCAGGCCGTCCTCATGCGCACCTCGCACGACAGCGCGCTCCTCGAGCTCGAGCTGGCTCGCCGCCAGATCCCGTTCGTCAAGTACGGCGGGCTGCGCTACCTGGAGGCCGCGCACGTCAAGGACCTGATCGCGCTCTTCCGCCTGGCCGACAACCTCGGCGACGAGATCTCGTGGTTCCGGGTGCTCCAGCTGCTCGACGGCGTCGGGCCGGCGGTCGCCCGGCGCGCGCTCGATGTGCTGATGACCACGGAGGGTGACCGCCTCGCCGGCTGGTCACAGGCGCGCGAGCTGCTGCCCCAGGACGCCCGTGCCCTGGCCGACGGGGTGATCGCGGCACTGCGCGACTCGCGGGATGAAGCCCGCGCGGGCGTGCGCGCCGAACGTCTATGCCGGGCGCTCGTGCCGCTCGTCCGCGGGCACTACCCGGACGGCGCGCTCCGACTCCAGGACCTCGACCAGCTCTTGGCGGCTGCCCGGGAGGCCTCGGACCTCGGCCGCTTCGTCTCCGAGCTGGTCATCGATCCGCCTATCTCGAGCGCAGACCTGGCCGGCCCACCCCATCTCGACGAGGACTATCTGGTGCTCTCGACGATCCATTCCGCCAAGGGGCTCGAGTGGCAGGCCGTTCACGTGCTGGCTCTCTACGACGGCAACTTCCCCGCGTGCCTCTCGGCCGGCACGAGCGAAACCGTCGACGAGGAGCGACGCCTGCTGTACGTGGCGATGACCCGGGCACGGCGCCGGCTGCACCTGTACGTGCCGGTCCGCTACTACCATCGCCCCGGCGGCAGCGACGACGCGCATGGCTACGGTAAACCGTCGCGCTTCCTCACGCCCGAGGTCCGCGAACGTTGCGACGTCAAACACACCGACGACGTCGCCCCTGGCTCGCACGGCCGCCCGAGCCGTCCGCCGCGGCGGATCGTCGTGTCAGTCGACTCCCTGTTCGACTAGCCCCCGCCTCACCGCACTCTTTTCCCACGAGCACGAGCGCACGAGAAGTTGCCCGGGGAGTACGTTTCTTGGATATGGGACCCGCCCACCCACCCGCCCACCCACCCGCCCAGCACGGACGCGACCCACTGGCCGGGTACTTCTCGAAGATCGTCAGCGCGCTCGTCGCCTGCGCGGTCGCTGCAGCGACATTCCACGCGGACGTCGCGGCGATGGCGATGCTCGTGGCGATCACGCTCGTCATGCTGGCGACTGCCTTCCGGCTGCTCCGCCGCGGCGACCTCTAGACGACCGACGGTTGGCTTAGCGCTGTGCGCAGGAACTCCACCTGAATCGTCAGCAGGTTCTCGGCGACGGCCTCCTGCGGCGTCATGTGGGTGATCCCGGTCAGCGGGAGGACGGCATGCAGCCGGCCCGCTTCGGTCAGCCGCTGCGAGAGCTCGAGCGTGTGGGCGGCGAAGACGTTGTCGTCGACAAGGCCGTGGATCAGCAGCAGGGGACGCCGTAGGGCGGCCGCGTCGCCCAGGAGCGACGAGCGCTCGTAGGCAGGCCGGTCCGCCCCTTGGGGCTCGATCCCGAGATAGCGCTCGGTGTAGTGCGTGTCGTAAAGCCGCCAGTCGGTCACCGGCGCGCCGGCCACCGCGGCGTGGAACACGTCGGGACGGCGCAGGACGGCGAGCGCGGCGAGAAACCCGCCGAACGACCAGCCTCGGATTCCCACACGTCCAAGATCCAGGTCGGGCTCGAGCGCCGCGACCTCGACCAAGGCGGCGATCTGATCCTCGAGCACCGGCCCAGCCAGATCAGCTTGCACCGCGCGTGCCCAAGCGCATCCCCGGCCTGGCGTCCCCCTTCCGTCGGCGACGAGCACCGCGAAACCCTGGTCGGCGAACCACTGAGGCTCGAGCCAGCGATGCCGGTCGGCCATCACCCGCTGGCTGTGCGGACCGCCATACGGGTCCATCAGCACGGGCAGCGCCCGGCCTCGTTCGTGGTCGCGGGGGAGTACCAGCCCGACACGAAGCTGCCGCTCTCCCACCGTGAGCATCCGGACACTTGGCGTCAGCACCGGTCGTTGCACCCGCGATTCGAAGACATGGTCGCCGCACGCCCAGCGCGCCCCGTCGCGATCCATCGCCTTCGATCCGAGGACACGTACCGGTCCGCTCCCCGCGGCGCTGTGGACGCCCGGACTACTCGTCAGCGCCCGGAGCCCGTCCTCGGCGTTCCATATGTAGACCTGGACCTCCGTGGGGTCGGTGACAGCCGCGAACAGGATCTCCTCCTCCGATGCCGCCAGCACCTGCTCCACCTCCATCGTCGGAGGGGTCACCACGCGCCCGTCGACCAGCAGCGCCATCGCGTCCTCGACGCCCGCCACCGTGACGAGCCGCCCCCCCGACAGCCGCCGAGGCACGCCGGGGACGAGATCGACCCAGGCCTCGTCGGACTGCGAGCCCAGCGACGTGGTCTCACCGGTCAGAGGATCGGCGGCGAGCACGAGCAACCGACGTTGGTCCCGCGTTTGGACGGCGATGAACGGGCCGTGCTCGTCCCACGCGGCCCTAGCCAGATACGGATATGTCTCGGCATCCCACGCCACCGGTACCGAAGGAGCGCCGTCGAGCCGGAGGACGTGGAGCTGCACCGAGGCGTTCGGCGAGCCTGGCCACGGATAGCGCACGGCGCGGGGCGTCGAGCCCGGGTGGGCCACGTCGGAGATCCATAGCCGATCCACCGGCGCCTCGTCGACGCGGGCCACCAGCAGGGCGTCGCCGTCCGGCGCCCACCAGTAGCCGCGGGAGCGCTCCATCTCCTCGGCGGCCACAAACTCCGCTGTGCCCCAGCTGACGCTCTCCTCGGGCTCGCCGGCCAAGCGACGGCCCACTCCGTCGGCCAGCGGCACGATATGCAGGGCCCGATCGTGGACGAACGCGACTTGTCGACCCGGCGGATCCGGCCGGGGATCGAACACGGGCCTCGGCGCCTGTACCGCACGCGCTCCTCCCGCCACCAGATCTGCCACAAACAGCCGCCCCGACACCACGAACGCGGCAATCCGCGCGTCACGGTCGGTGGCGTAGGCGACGACCCCCTCCGCGGTCTCCCGCGCACGCTCTCGGCGAGCCCGCTCCTCATCCGACAGTGCCTCGCCTGTCCCTTCGGTGAGGTCGACCGGATCGACGATCAGCCGTTCGCGGCCCTCCGCCACGTCGTACACCCACAGTGCCGTGCGAGGATCGTCACCCGCGAGCGAGCGCAGGAACACGACCCGGCTGCCGTCCGGCGCCACCTCGAAGCTCCGCGGCGCTCCCAGCGTGAAGTTGCGCGTGCGCGCCTTCTGGCGGGGAAACGAATCAGCCACGGATCACTAGGATTCCAGGAGTTCGAGCATGACGACCGATCCACAGAGCCCGCTCACATTCCGGGACGCTATTGCACCCGCGGCCCTGCGCGACGCGATGGTGCTCCGCCGTCCGGTGTTCGCGAACCCCTGGGATTCCACCCAGGGGATGTTCGCCTGCTTCTTCGCCGTTAGCGTGTTCGACCCGCTGCTGCTCTGGCTGGGCGGGGTGTTGATGGGTGGGATCTTCGGCTTCAGCTCCCACTGGCAACTTGGCGTCTTCATGGTTGCCGCCCTGGTCGGCGCCGCAGGCTTCATGACGATCGTCGGTCGCGAGCGCACCCGCGTCTCCGTCGACGTCCTGGCCATCAGCGCCTGGGTCGTGCTCGGATTGATCGTGGCCCCGATCATCGGACTGGCGCCGCCCGCGCTCGTCGCGATCATCCTCTACGCGGTCGTCCTGGTCGGGATCTTCGGGTTCGTGCAGTTCGCCGGACAGCACGAGAGGCCCTTCTTTCACACGGTCAGCTGGCCGGTGACTTGGACTCTGCTGGCGCTGTTCTTCGCCTGGGCTGGGTACAACCTGATCCTGTATCAGTAGCCGGTCCGGTCGTGACGAATGGTGAGGGGAGCGGATTGTTGGAGACGATGCGCGCCTTCGGGCTGGGCGACGAGGACCTGACGGCCTGGCGCGAGAGCGGGCTCGCCGAGGATGCCTTCGACGACTGGCTGATCGACCGGACGGCCCGGCGGCCGAGTGGATCACGCGCCCGCGCCGTGTACGGCGCCGAGGACGTGCACGATTTCGCGCGCCGGTCGGTCCTCGATGCGCTCGCGCTCGACTCGAGCGATCACCTGCTCGAGGTGGGCTGCGGCGGCGGGCTCCTGCTGCGAGATGCGCTGGCCACCGGCGCGCGCGCCACCGGGATCGACCACAGCCAGGACATGGTCACGCTGGCCGGCGAACGCGCCGAGGGCGCGGCCGTGCTCCTCGCCGATGCCGGCCAGCTGCCCTTCGACGATGACACGTTCACCGCGATCGCGATGTCGGTCGTGTTCTTCTTCCTCGACGAGCCGCTGCTCGTGCTCGGAGAGTGCCGGCGAGTGCTGCAGCCGCGCGGGCGCCTGGCCAATTACACGCCGGGGCCCGACCTGCGCGGAACGCCGGCGGCGCCTGAGCCGGTGGCCAGCCATGGCCACTTTTACACCGACGAAGAGCTCGTGGGCCTAGTCCGCGCGGCCGGCCTCCGCGATCCTATTGTCTATCCCGAGGACGGCGCGCAGCTCTTGATCGCGTACAACTAGACAGCGGCCGCCACGTCGGCTGGAAACCACATGCGGGCGAACAGCTCGTCGTGAACTGCGAGCGTGCGAAACAGCGCTAAAGGCTCGATCGAGCTCCCGGGCGGCATCCACTTCTCGAGCATCGCCTCGATCGCCGGCTCGTACGGCGGCTCGAGCGGCGCGATCCGGGGCATCGCGGCCAGGTTGGTCATGACAATCCTCCTGCTTCGGAAATAAGAGCACGAGGTCGAATGTTAGCTTCGATTTCCAAAGCGCGCAAGACCCAACCTCGCCCCCCCGTGAGGTATCGTGAGCGACGCGTGCAGGACGCATCCGGTCCGCGGAAAGGGCCTCAGGCCCACCTGTCAGCAGTGGACGGCGTGACTGGTGTCGGACGTGACTTTCGGCCCGGCGTGCGGACCCGTCGGAGACCGGAAGGAGCTGACATGTCCGCGAAGGCGCCGCCGCCAGATGGCACCGACAAACCCAATGCGCCGCTGTCAGGCGCCGCCGACCAACCGAGTCTTCTCCCGCCCCGCCCGGACCTCCGCCACCTGCGTGACGAGGCCAAGCGTCGACGCAAGGCAGGCGAGTTCCCCTCCCTCGCCCTTGCCCAGCTCGCGGTCGCGCGCGAGTACGGATTCCGCTCGTGGCCGCGCCTCAAGTTCCACGTCGAAGCGCTCACCCTCGACGCCGGCGAGCGCGCGGCGGCGCTGATCGCCTCGTTGACCTCGGCCGACCTGCGACGCGCCCGGGCGCTGCTCGAGGCCGACCCGGGGATCGCCCGCCGCGATCTGGCCTGCGCCTGCGCGACCGGCGAGGCGGACGACGTGTCGCGCCGACTCGCGGCTCGCCCGGCCGCCGTGAGCGAGCCAACTCCTCCCAACGGCTGGCAGCCGATCCTTTATGCGTGCTTCTCGCGACTGCTGCGCGGCGATCCAGAGCGTGCGGCGGGAATCCGCGAGGTGGTCCGGCGGCTGCTCGCGGCCGGTGCGGACCCGAACGCCTTCTTCATCACCGAGCAGGATTGGTTCCAGGTGCCGCTGTACGGGGCGGCTGGGATCGCGGGCGACGCCGAGCTCACGCAGATGCTGCTCGAGGCGGGCGCCGACCCCACGGACGACCGCGAGGGCTATCACGGTAACGAGGTGCTGTACCACGCCTGCGAGTTCCCCGATCCGACATGCGCGATGCTCGTGATCGACGCCGGCTGCCGGCAGGACTTCGTCGACTACGACCTCGGGCGGGCGCTCAACTTCCCCAACCCCGAGATGATCGAGATGTTCTGCACACACGGTGCGCGGGCGACCGACGGGCATCTGCACCAAGCGGTGTGGCGTCGGCGTCCGCCGCGGACGATTGCCGCGCTGCTCGATGCCGGGGCGCCGATCGACGCCCCCGACGAGCGCGATCTCACACCGCTGCAGGTGGCCGTCCGCTGGGGAGACGACGCCGTCGCCCGGCTCCTCCGCGAGCGTGGCGCCGATGAGAACAAGGTGACCGATGAGGACCGGGCGCTCGGCCACTACCTCTCCGGAGAGCAAAATGGTTGGCCCGACGGGATCCGCCCCTCACTGCTCGACGAGCTGCTGATGGCCTCGATCGAGGGCGGCCACCTGGAAGCGATGCGCCGGTTGCTCGACGCGGGCGCCCGGGTCGACGGCGACCCCGACGCCGAGGAGATCCCGCTCGGCCATGCCTGCTGGCGCGGGCGGGTGCAAATGACGCGCGAGCTGATCGAGCGGGGCGCGGTGCTCACCTTCCGGGACGGCGGGAGCGCGCTGGGCGCCGCGCTCCACGGCTCTCGCCACTGCACCGATCCCGAGGGGGGACCGTCGATGCGGAACGTCGACGAGGTGCCACAAGAGCCTTACCGCGAGATCGTCCAGCTGCTCCTCGCGGCTGGCGCGGAAGTCCCGCAGCGGATGGGCGAGAACGGCGCTCGCACGACGATGCTCATCGCCGAGCTCGTATCGACCCTCCGGGTTGAGCCCCGGCGTGTCAGCCGGTGCCGACTCCCAAATGCCCGGCCAGTCACCGTGGGACGCGGGCGCCAGTACGTCCTCAGCGCATGACCTGACACCAGCATCGCGCGATCTCCGCTCCCAGCCTGCAGTTGCCGCGGACGATCTCGAGGTTGACGGCGACGCTCTCCCGGTCGGTGTGCCCGTGGATGTAGTCGAGAAGGAACGGGGTGATCTCTTTACCACGTACGGATGCCGCCTCGGCGGCCTCGAGCGCCTCGGCCAGCAGCCGGTCGTGAGTGACCGGGTCAAGCTGGGCGGCCTCCGGCAAGGGGTTGGCGACCAGAATCGCACCGGGGAGCGCGAGCTCATCGGACGCCCGCATGACCTCGGCGATCTGCTCGGGGGTGGCGACCGGCGCGTCGACCGTGTAACCACTGTCGGTCAGCCAGAACGCCGGGAAACGGTCGGTGCCAAACACGAGCACGGTGACGCCGAGAGTCTCGAGCCGCTCGAGCGTGGCGCCGATGTCCAGGATCGACTTGACGCCGCCCGACACGACCGTGATCCGGCAGCGCGCGAGGATACCCAGGTCAGCCGACTCATCGAACGTGGTCGCGGCATTACGGTGAACGCCGCCGATCCCACCCGTGGCGAATACGCGGATCCCGGCCCGGGACGCAAGCAGCGCCGTCGCGGCCACCGTCGTCCCGCCGCTCGCGCCCCGCGCGATCGCCACCGGGAGGTCCCGGGCGCTCAGCTTGAGCGGAGCCTCGGCCGTGCCGAGCCGCTCGAGCTCATCGCCTTCGAGCCCGATGCGGGCGACGCCGTCGAGAAGTCCGATCGTCGCGGGGACCGCGCCGTGCTCGGCGACCGTCCGTTCGAACTCCCGCGCGGCCGCCAGGTTCTCCGAGCGCGGCAGGCCGTGGGTGATGATCGTCGACTCGAGCGCGACCACGGGCATCCCGTCCCGCAGCGCCTCTGCCACCCTTTCGGACACGACGACGTGGCGCTGTGCCGAGCTCACCGAGCCAACCTACCGAACCAGCCGAGAGCACCCGGCCACCGTCCGTCTGCACGATCGGCGACCTGATCCTCGACGTGGTCGTCTTGCCGAACCGCCCACTCGCGCCCGACGCCGACACCCCGGCGACGATCCGTCTCAGCGCCGGCGGTCAGGCCGCGAACGTCGCCGCGTGGGCGGGCGCTCTGGGCGCCACGAGCCGCCTGATCTGTAAGCGCGGAACCGACGTCTCGAGCCAGCTCGCCGCGGCCGAGCTCGCTCGTCACCGTGTCGAGATCTGCGGGCCGGTCGAGGACGGCCGCGGTGGCGTGGTCGTCCCGCTTCGCGACTCCGATGGCCAGCGGACGATGGCCTCTGATCCGGGCGTGGCGGCGCTGCTCGACGCGTCCGAGCTCGATCCGTCGTGGGTCGGGTCCTGCGACGTGCTCCATGTCTCGGGCTATTGCCTGTTTCGCGAGTACATGGCCGAAGCCGCCGTCGAGGCCGCGCGGCACGCCCGCCGCGTGAGCGTGGATCTGGCTTCGGCTCCCGACATCGAACGCGTCGGCGCCCGTCGGTTCGCGTCGCGCCTGCAGGCATTGCACCCCGATCTCGTGTTCGCCACCGAGGCGGAACGCCACGCGGTGCCCAGCCTCGACGCGACGTGGGTGATCAAGCTCGGCGCCCGGGGCGCCCAGTTTCCAGAGGGGCTCTATCCCGCACCATCGGTCGCCGTGGTTGACACGACCGGTGCCGGCGATGCCCTGGCGGCCGGCTACCTCGTCGGCGGCCCCGAGCTGGCGGTCGAAACGGCGGCGCGGTGCGTTGGCCTTATCGGGGCAATGCCGAGCGGGGCGTGATTCGGTATCCCGTGCGCTTCAGCGCCCCTGGATCATCTGGTAGATCGTCGAGTAGCCGATCAAGAACGCCACTTTGCCGTCGGTGATGACCGGCGTGAATTCGCCGTCGGGGAACGAGAACACGGGCGACCCCGTGCGCCAGTTGAGGCCGGTGGTCTTGTTCAAGCCGAGGTCGGCGTAGTAGACGACGTTGCCGAGAACGGTGGCCGAGCCATCGATCCGCCCCCCGGCCGAGTGGCTCCAGCGCACGGCGCCGTCGTTAGCGTTGTAGGCATAGAGGTGACCGTCGTAGGAGCCGATGTACACGGTCGGGCCGAGGCCGGGGACGACGGCCACCGCGGGCGAGGCGTAGACGTACGCCCCCGTCGACGCGGTCCAGGCGACCGCCCCGGAGTCAGCCCGGAACGCGTACACGGCCCCGCTCGTGCTCCCGATGTAGACGCGGCCGAAGGCGACCGCGGGCGTCGAGTAGACCGTGTCGCCAGCACTCGCGGACCAGACTTCGCCGCCGTCGGCGGCGTTGACGGCGTACACCCGGGCGCCGTAGTCGCCAAAGTAGATCGTATTGTGGGCGAACGCGACGCCGCCCTTGACGGCGCCGTTCGCGTGGAAGGTCCAGTTGACGTGCCCGTCGTAGGTCCGGAACGAGTACACCGTTCCGCTCTGATCGCCTAGGAACACGCTGAGGCCGTGCACGAGCGGCGAGGACTCGCTACCGGCCGGGAGCGAGTGCGACCACACAACGTTGCCGGTCTTCATCGACAGCGCGACGACCGCTCCGTTGCCCGAAGTCCTGGCGCCGGGGCTCGTCGAGAGCAGCGTGAAGAACACGAGGTCATGGGCGATGTCGAGCGCGGGTGAGGCGGCGGCCAGGGTCCCGATCTTGCGCTGCCAGATCACCTGGCCGTCGAACGTGTTCACCGCCTTGGCCGATCCGTCCGCGTCCTCGAAGTAGAGCGTGTCGTGATCGATCACCGGCGGGAACTCGAGCAGGGCACCGTCGTGAAACGCCCACCCCACGTGGAAGGGTGGATCCAGCTTCGCCCCGTTGGGGAAGAAGCGGGTGCGTGCCAGGTTGTAGCCGTACAGCGGCCACGAATCGTCGGTGGGCACCGGGCCCGGCTTCGGCTTCGGCGGCGGAGACGGAGGCGGCGAAGGCGCAGTCGCGGCAGGAGCCGCCACCTGGCGCTGGTGGGTGCTTCCGCAAGCTGCGAGCGCGAGGACCACCACCACCGCGACCCCTATCGCAAGTAGCGGGCCCGCCACGGTGACGAGCCCCCGACGAAAAGCGGGACTCGGCATCGCGCCGGATGCTAGCCCGTCACGGGGACGACTCCCGAGCCGACGCCGCAGCCTCCGATCGCGCGAGCGAGACGGGGCGGAGTCCGCGGTAGACGATCTCGATCGCGCCGCTCAGGGTTCCGGGCGCCAGCGGGAGCGTGGCGGCAGCCTGGGCGAGCCCGCGGACCAGAACGAACAACTCGTCGACCGTGACGTCGTGCTGGACGGCGCCGGCCGCCTTGGCCCGCGCGAGGATCCCGTCCATCGTGGCGCGCAGCGTCTCCGCGGCTTCCCGGACCGGCGGCGGGATCTCACCCCGCTCTCCGACGAGCGATACGAGCGTGAGCTTGGTCGCACTCGAATCGATCATCGTCGCCATGAGCTCGCGGAGCGCCTGGTCGGGATCGAGATCGCCGGCGAGCTGGATGGCCTGCTCATCGAGTCGGTGAAAGTGGCGGACGAGGGTCGCCTCGATGAGCTGCTCCTTGGTCGGGAAGTGACGAAACACCGTGGCGATGCCGACACCGGCCAGCTCGGCGACATCCTCAGTCGAGCCGCGCGCTCCGTCGGCGCCGAACACGGCCTCGGCCGCGGCCAGAATCCGTTCGCGGTTGGCCAGCGCGGAGCGACGCATCGGCTTGCTGCTTTCTGGGGCCGCCATCCCGCTCGCGGAGTCTAGGCTCCGGTAGATTCGGCGTCGATCGCGCCGGTCAGAGTGGTCGGCGGGAAGCGCTACTCGAGAATGAGCAGAGGGGTGAGGCAATGACCGCAGAGACCACCGTGCGGCGCCTGCGCGCTGGGGATCGGGAGGCTTGGCAACGGCTGTGGGACCAGTACCTGAGGTTCTACCGAGCCGAGCTGGCACCCGGGACATCGGAGAAAACCTTCGCCCGGCTGTGTGAGCCGGATGGGGACCTCGTCGGGCTGCTGGCAGTCGATCCGGAAGGCAAGGTCTTGGGCCTTGCCCACCTCGTCTTTCATCCCAGCACCTGGACGGACACCTCGTACTGCTACCTCGAGGATTTGTTCGTCGACCCCGCCTCGCGGGGATCCGGTGTGGCAAACCGACTGATTGACACGGTCTACGCGAGCGGCCGTGAGCGCGGTGCGAGCCGCGTCTACTGGACCACCCAGCAGTTCAACAGCCCGGCGCGTTCCCTCTACGACACGGTCGCGCGGCTGACCTCATTCGTCGTCTACGAGCACGACCTCTGACGATGCAGTTCTATCTCAACGGCTACACGCCGGGCGACCCCTTCATCGAAGACCCGGATCCGTCCGTCTCCGAGGCGCCGGGCGAGCTGCCTGAACAGGTCGACGTGCTCATCATCGGCTGCGGTCCGGCCGGGCTCGTCCTCGCCGCGCAGATGAGCACCTTTCCCGACATCAGGACCGCGGTCATCGACCGCAAGGCCGGTCCACTCCAGGTGGGCCAGGCCGACGGCGTGGCCTGTCGCACCGTCGAGATGTTCGAGGCGTTCGGCATGGCGGATCGTCTGGTAAACGAGGCCTACTGGGTCAACGAGGTCTGCTTCTGGCGGCCGGACCCGGAGGACCAGACCAGGATCAAGCGTGCCGGGCGCATCCGGGACACCGAGGAGCACCTGTCGGAGTTTCCGCACGTGATCGTCAACCAGGCCAGGATGCTCGCCTACCTTCGCGATCACATGGCTCGGTCGGCCAGCCGGCTGGAGCCCTTCTATGGCCTGCGCGCGGACGAGGTGGCAATCGACACACACGGCTCCGCGGAGTATCCGGTGACAGTCACTCTCTGGCATCTCGCCGGGCGGCAGGAGACCGGGGAGACCTCGATCGTCCGGGCCAAGTACGTGGTCGGGTGCGACGGAGCGCGCAGTGCGATCCGGCCTGCGATCGGCCGTGAACTGGTGGGCGACGCGACGAACGAGTCCTGGGGGGTGATGGACGCCCTGGCGGTCACTGACTTTCCGGACATCCGCGTCAAGTGCGTGATTTCCTCGGCGAACGACGGCAACATCCTCATCATCCCCCGCGAGGGTGGCTTTCTCGTCCGCTTCTACATCGAGCTGGACGAAGTCAGTGACAGGGAGATGCTGGAAAGCCGCACCGTGACTCCGGAGAAGCTGGCTGAGGTCGCGAATCGGATCATGCATCCGTACACGGTCCAGATCAAAGACGTCGGCTGGTCATCGGTCTACCAGATCGGCCAGCGTCTGTGCGACAAGTTCGACGACGTCCCCGTGAGCGACGTGTCCGGACGTCTGCCCCGGGTGTTCATCGCGGGCGATGCGTGCCACACCCATAGCGCCAAGGCCGGCCAGGGCATGAACGTTTCCATGGCCGACGCCTGGAACCTTGGCTGGAAGCTGGCCTGTGTGCTCAGGGGGACGGCCAAGCCGGAACTCCTTCACACCTACTCCGAGGAGCGTCAGGCGGTCGCCAAGCAGCTGATCGACTTCGACCGCGATTTCTCCAAGAGGTTCCGCGCGCGCCCGAGGGCGTCCGCCGATGTCGATACAGACCAGATCGACCCGGCGGAGTTCCAGCGGCACTTCATCGCGGAGGGGCGCTTCACCGCGGGCGTCGCGACCCGGTACGCCCCGTCGATGATCACGGGTGATGCGGAGTTTCAGCATCTCGCCGAGGGCTTCCCGATCGGCATGCGATTTCACTCCGCGCGGGTTGTCCGCCTGGCGGACGCCAAGCCCGTCCACCTCGGCCACGTCGCGCGGGCGGACGGTGCCTGGCGCATCTACCTCTTCGCAGACCACGATGACCCGGCGCGGGCGAGCTCCCGCGTCTGTGGGTTGTGTGAATTCTTGGAGTCGGACGCGTCTGCGATCACGCGCTTCACCCCGGCCGGCGCCGACCCCGACTCGCTACTCGATGTCCGCGCGATCTTCCAGCAAAGTCATCGTGACCTTGACCTCGACGCGATGCCGGCCGTTCTCCTGCCGAGAAAGGGCAGGTTCGGCCTGATCGACTACGAAAAGATGTTCTGCCCGGACCCGACGGCGGGTGACATCTTCGAACTGCGAGGCGTGAACCGAGAAACGGGTTGCGTGGTCATCGTCCGCCCCGACCAGTACGTCGCACACGTCCTTCCCCTGGAGGCGCACGAGGCGCTCGTCGGCTTTCTCGCCGGCGTCCTCATCGCAGCGAAGTAGGGTTCGCGAATACCTACGACACGTTGATCGCGGCGTCATCGAGGCAGAAGTCGGTCGTCCCGCCGCCCTTGTCGGTTGCGGTGCCGGTGGCCAGGATGAGAAAGCTCTTCGGCTGGCAAGCTTCCGGCGGCACGGCCCGTTGCATTGTGCATGAGCGTAGGAACAGGCGAGAACGTCATCAACCTGCCGCGCGAGGGAACGCGCCGGCCGCCCGCGCGCTCCGCGCGACCAACCTTCGTCAGCCGCTTCCGCGGGGGCGGGACCGACGGAAACGAGCAGCTGACGACCGTCACCGGCATGATCCTGCTCGTGCAGCTCGCCGTGCTGGGGGTGACGATCGTCGATCTGCACCAGCTGGTCTGGCTGCACCTGTTCGTCGGAATGCTGCTGCTTGGACCCGTTCTGCTCAAGATGTCGAGCGTTGGGTACAGATTCATCCGGTATTACACGGGCAACCCGGCGTACCGTCGGAAGGGACCGCCCGCGCTCGTTCTGCGCCTCCTCGGACCCGCGGTGCTCCTCTCGACGCTCGGCGTCCTGGCCACCGGCGGCATCCTGTTACTCGTCGGGCCGAGCCACAGCTATCCCTGGCTGCTCCTCCACAAGGCCACGTTCATCATCTGGGTCGGCTGCATGACTCTGCATGTCGTCGGGCATCTACCCGGCGTGGCCAGGACTCTGGGGGTCGTCAGGGACGACGCCGAGCCTCGTCCCGGCGCTGGCCCCGGCATGATGGGTCGCTGGATCGCGCTCGCGAGCGCCGTGATCGGCGGGCTGATCCTGGCGTTGCTGCTGATCCCGGACTTCTCCGCCTGGACTGCCACCGGGATCGTGCACCACCACTTCCACCTCGGGTGAGAACGTAGAGCGCTGATTGCTCTGCCTCCTAGCGCAGGTTCCTAGACGGCCGGGTCGAGAAGCTCGGCCTGTTCATCCTCCGGCGGGTACCCGTACACATACACGACCAGGTCCTCGACCCCGTCGTTGACGGTTTGAAGCGGCGTGCCGGCGTCGACATGGATGAGCCCGCCTCGTGGGACCTCGACGCGCTGGGGAGGTTCACCGAGGTACATCGTGAGCGTGCCCGCGAGTACGACGAACGTCTCCTCTTGGGCGGGATGCCGGTGCCGGCGCCCCCTCGCTCCAGGCTCATACCGCCATAGGTTTGCTCGGGTATGGGCAAACATGGCCACGTCACTGAGCTCGGCCACGTGACGCGCCGGCTCTCCTTCAGCGTGCGGGCGAGTGATCCAGTCGAGCTTGTCGGGCCAGATGGCGCGGAATGGCATGCCGGGAAGGTAGCGGCTCACGTTCCGGTGCCCGCGGCCAGTAGGCTGCCCCAATGACCCCTCCACCCGAGTCCTACTTCGACACCGCGACCTGGGAGCCCCGCGACGTCGTTTCCGGCGGGTCGCGGATGGTGCCGGTCAGCACTCAGCGCGGAGAGTTCCGGGTTTGGACGCACCGGGTGGGGACGAATCCCGACCTGAAGGTGCTGCTACTCCATGGGGGACCCGGAGCGAGTGACGAGCTGTATGAGTGTTTCGATGTGTGGTTCCCGCGCGAGGGGATTGAGTACTACTACTACGATCAGCTCGGCTCGTTCCGCAGCGACCAGCCCGACGACCCGTCGCTTTGGACGCTCGAGCGGTTCGTTGACGAGGTCGAGCAGGTACGCGAGGCGCTAGGCCTCGACCACAGAAACTTCGTGCTGCTCGGGCAATCCTGGGGTGGCCTGCTCGCCCTCGAGTACGCCGTTCACCACCGGCAGCGTCTCAAGGGCCTGGTCATCTCCAACATGATGTCGAGCGCCCGTCGCTACAACGAGTACGCGGAGAACGTGCTGATGCCGTCGATGGACCAGACCGTACTCGCCGAGATAAAGAGGATGGAGACCGAGGGACGCACCGACGATCCGCGCTACGAGCAGCTCCTGATCGAGCATCACTACGTGCTGCACGTTTGCCGGATGCCGGCGCCGGACTGGCCCGACCCGGTGAAGCGTACGTTTGCGCATATCAACTCAGCTATCTACGTCCCGATGCAGGGACCCAGCGAGCTCGGACTGAGCGGCAGCCTGGAGGACTGGGACCGGTCAGGGGACCTCGGGAGCCTCGACGTGCCGACGCTCGTGATTGGCGCCACTCACGACACGATGGATCCGGCACACATGCGCTGGATGGCCGAACAGCTCCCGCAGGGCCGATACCTGCATTGCCCTGACGGCAGCCACCTAGCGCAGTTCGACGACCCGAGCCACTACTTTCCGGGGCTGATCGCCTTCCTCCACTCGCTCTGACGGTCGGCCGGGACGCGACCGACACTATGTTGCGCGCACGTTATGGCCGGGTCAACCAGCCCCTCGCGGTGGGACACTGATGACAGCAGTATCAATCTTCTGTCGCTGGAGGAATCATGAGCATGGGGGATCCTGGCGACGCGCACATCGCCGACCTCATGGAGCGAGCGCTTGGTCTCGCTGAGGAGACTCTCGAGCAAATCGCGCGCATCGCGGTCGAGCAGATCAGGAAAGGCGTTGAGAGCAGTAATCACGTGGAGGCGGCCGAGCGCGACCTGCGAAGTGCACTTCGGCAGCTCGTCCTGGCAAAGCGTGAATGGCGGACCGCACCCACGCCTGCCAGGCAGCCCGAACAGCCTGCCGCGAGCATCGCTGGTGTGACTACGAACAGCTCTCGGCCGTAGCGATCGCCGCGTGACGTCCGTGAACGGCGAGGGCCGCCGCCGCGAGCAGTGTCAGCACGGGTAACACGAGCAGGCCGGCCCGCAGGCTGCTGACCTGGGCGATCGCGCCGGCCACGAGCGGTCCGCTGGTTTGTCCGAACGCCGCGACGGTCATAGTTTGTCCCAGCGCACTGTCGGCGGTGAGTCCGCTGGCCTGGATGTGCAAGGACGATGTCAGCGGAAAGAGCGCGCCGATCCCGGTGCCCGCGATCATGATGCCGGGGACCACGGCGGTCGCGCTGGTGGCGGCAAGCAGGAATGGAAGGCCGGCGAGCACCGTCCCCAACGCGATGACCAGCAGACGTTCGGGCGTCTGGGTGCGGGCCAGCCGGCTGGCCGTCACCCGGCCGAGGAGGTTTGAGGCGTACAGGCCGCTGACCAGCGCGACAGCGGTGTCTCGAGCGAGACCGACGTCGTCGTTGAGGTAGCTGGCGAGCCAGAAGCTGAGCGCGAACTCGAGGGCGACGATCGCGAAGATGATCACGAGCGTCGGCTGGGCCCGCCCGCGCCCGGGGCGCTCCCGCAGCGCAGGTTTCGGCGCCGGGAAGTGGGTGCGGAGCACCGCCGCCGCCGCGGCGAGTCCAGTTACCGTCCCGATCGCGAACGCGAGACGCCAGGTGGCCGCGGTCGCGGCCAACGCGGCGATCAGCAGCGGCGTGGCGACGCCCGCCAGACTGACCGCTACCTCCCCCTCGGTCATCGCGACGGCCCGGCGAGCCGCGTGCGCATCGGCCAGCGCGGCCCACACGCGGATCAGTGCAAGGGTGGCCAGCAGCCCCATCAGGAAGGCGCCGGCGATCGTGACGGGTGCGATCTCGCCGTAGCCGAGGGCGAGTCCGGCCAAGGCGCCGCCCGCGATGCCTATCGCGATCATCGCCCGGCGGCCGAGGCGGACACGACCCCGCGCCGAGAGTACCCCGGCGAGGCCTCCCCCGACTGCCCAAGCCACTTGGTGCAGCACCCCAACCAGGTACGGAATCCCCTCGACCGAACGGATGTAGGGGAGCGCGGGCCCGAGGATCGCCATCAGGTATCCGAAGGCGAACAGCGCGCCGAATGCGGTCCAGGTGAACGCGTCGCGGCGATAGCTCATCGCGCTTCGCCGGCCCAGAGTGCGAGCCGACTCGCGTCCAAGACCTCGTCGAACGCGGCGAGCGCAACACCCACCAAGACCTCGTTCTCATCCGCCGCCCCGACGATGACCTCCGGCGGGTCGCCGCGGTGCACGCGCATGAGCCCGGCCTCGAACGCCTGCTCAAAATCGCGCGGCGCAGAATTCCGGAGCGGACCGGCCAGCCCACCCAGCGTCACCAGATCGGCGTCGAGCGCATTGACAAGCCCGGCAGTGCCGCGCCCCAGATCGGCGGCCAACTCCGAGCGCACGCGCTGCTCGTCCACGCTCGGCTCACCGTCCTCGAACAGCCGGCGCAACCATCGCCGTGGGTCCTCGGGGCCGCCTTCGCCGAGCCGCGCAGCGATCCGTGGCGGATCAAATCGGGCGCCCCAGCAACCGCGAGCCCCACAGCCGCACACCTCGCCGGGGTCGCCGAACGGCAGGTGGCCGAACTCGCCGGCCAGCCCTCGAGCGCCCTGGACCGGGTGACCGTTGACCACGAGGGCACCGCCGATTCCCACCTCGAGTACCAGATGCAACAGCGCGTCGGCGGTCGGGTGCATCCGTGCCGTCGCGAGGGCGGCCATCGTGGCGTCATTGCCCGCGACCACCGGGAGCCCGCCGCCGAGACCGGAGAGCTCGACGTCGCGCCAGCCGCGCATGGTGGCGTCGAGCAGGCGCGTCCCCGCGACGGGGCCAGGCACGGCCACACCCACGGCCAGGGCACGCCCGCCCAGCCGGTCGGCCGCCCGAGCCACGGTCCCGCGTAGCCGGGTGAGGATCGCGCCGGCATCCTTGCCGCTGTGGCGCCCCGCCCTAACCAGCTCAAGCTTGCCGTCGATGCCGCACGCGGCGAGGCGCCAGTCGGCATGGCGCAGGTCAAGCGCGAGCACGACCGGCCCCTCGGGATGGGCATGGAGGCTCGTCGTCGGCCGTCCCGGACCGTGCGCCGGCGCCGGACGCTCCGTCAGCAGGTGGGCGGCGCGCAACCGGCCAACCAGGTCGGAGGCCGCGCCGCTGGCCAGTCCAAGTTCCGCAGCCAGCTCGCGTCGCGTGAGCTGCAGTCGGTGGCGCACGAGCTCGAGCGCCGCGGCGGCCGAGCGCCAGTGCCTGGCTTGGGGCAAAGCGACCTTGGACATAAACTCGCTAAGCGAGTTTATTCGACGCGACTATTCGGCGCGGAGCGCCTCGGTCGGGCTGAGGCGGGCAGCTTTGATCGCGGGGTAGAAGCCAGCGAGCGCACCGATCGACAGGCCGGCGGCGGGCGCGGCGATCAGCGCGTAGAGCGGCACGATGAACGGCTCGTGCTTGGTGGTGGCGTACATCCAGGTCGCGCCGGCGCCCAGGCCGAGACCGGTGACGCCGCCGAGGACGGCGAGGATGGCTGACTCGGTGAGGAACTGGGTGGCGATGTGACGGCGGGTGGCGCCGAGTGAACGGCGCAGTCCGATCTCGCCGCGGCGCTCGAGCACGCTGATGACCATGATGTTGGCGATCCCGATCGCCCCGACGAGGAGCGCCACCGCGCCGAGCCCGACCAGCAGGGTGGTGAACTGGCCCTTGGCGGCGGCGCGCGCCTCGAGCGCGTCGGAGGGACGCGAGACGTTGACGCCGCTCGCGTCCTGGGGGTCGGCGGTGGCCGCGAGCAGGTTGGAGACACCGCCGACGTCGTTCTGGTTGGCGCGGACGTAGATCTCCGACGGGTTGGGCTGGGCGCCGAACAGCATCTCGGCGACTGGCAGTGAGATGAACACGGTCGAGTCGAGCGAGGAGTCGAGCACGACCGGGTTGAGGATCCCGACGACCGTGAACCACCGGTCTCCGAGGTAGACCATCACGTGCGTGCCGACGTGGCTGATCTGAAGGACGGAAGCCGCCTCGGCGCCGAGCACGGCCTCCGGGTACCGGTCGGCGACGCCGTTCAGGAAGCGCCCCGAGGAGAGCGTCGTGCCAACCACCCGAGGCAGATCATCGCCCGCGGCGTCGACGCCGATGCCACCCGTCTGCTCGGCCGGGACGTACGGTGAGCGGTAGACGTTGTCGCTGCTCAGCTGGTAGACGGCCGCATCGATCAGGACGCGTTGCACGTGGTCGATCATCGGCACCGAGGTGGCGGGCAGGACCTCGTCGTTGCCGGGGAAGTTCTGCCCCGGAGTGACCGTGAGCAGGTTGGTTCCCAGCGCGTCGATCTCGGCGAGCAGATTCGCTTGCGTGGATGCGGCGACGCCGACAACTGCAACCATCGCGCCGATCCCGATCGCGATCCCAAGTGCTGACAGGGCGGCGCGCAACCGGCGCGTACGGAACGCCTGGGTCGCATTGCCAAGGAGCTCGCCAGGAGGCAGCCGGGAACGGAGGCGCCGCACGACTGGCCCGAACGGCGCGCTGGCGGTGGTCACTGAAGCTCGTCCGCGACGATTTCGCCATCACGCATCTCGACCCGCCGCGCGAAGCCGGCCGCGATGCTCTGGTCGTGAGTGATCACCCTCAGCCCAAGGCCCGCGTAGAGCATCCCGAGCGCCACGTTGTCCACGGCCCGCATCGCCTCCTGCAGGTGGAAGGCTTGGAACACGAACCCGATGTCGTGCGCACGCAGCCCGGCCAGCTGGCGGTCCGACACGGCGGCGATGTCGAGATCGGCGACGATGACCCTGCCCGCGGTTGCCCGCTCCAGCGTGCCCATGATCGTGAGCATCGTGGTCTTCCCCGACCCGGACGGCCCTACCACCGCGACCTGCTCGCCATTCGCGATCTCGACGCTGACGCCGCGTAGCGCCTGCACGTCGCCGGGGTACGCCTTCATCACTCGCTCGAGTCTCACAGCGGCTGAGTCCTTCACCGCGTCATCCCTGGGAGTCGGTCACCTCAAGGCCCGGGTAGATGCCAGGGCCTGAGATCTCCACATACCCGGCGGCAAATAAACCGGTCGTGACCGGGATCAGACGGTGTGGCGGCACGGCCTGCGCAAGCGCGTAGCCGCCGCCGGAGATCGCGAGCAGTGAGGTCACCGGCACGGAGAGGACATCCCGGGCGCGAGCCTGGGCGAACCCAACGGACACCGCAGCCTGGTCCAGCCCGGCCCTCTCAACCCGCTGATCGAGCGTGATCGTCACCGGCACCGTCGCCGAGGCCGAGGAGCCACCACCGCCGGCACCACCGGAGCTGCCGTTGCCACCGGAGCCACCGGAGCCACCCGCCCCGCCGTTGTTGCTCGCTGTCTGAGCGATCGAGCTGACCGCTGTGATCGTGCCGGCCACGGTCGTGGCGTTCGGCATTTCGACGCTCACCTGCGAGCCGACCGCTGCCTCGCTCTGGGAGCTCGCCGGCAGATCGACGGTCGCGATCAGATGGGTCGAGCTCGTCTGAAGCACCGCGGCGCCGCCGGGGCCGGAGCTCGAGCCCGAGCCCGAGTTCGAGCTCGAGCCCGAGCCCGAGTTCGAGCTGGAGCCGGCGGTCGCGGTCGAGGAGCTCTTCGACCCGCCACCGGACGTCCCGGCTGCGCTCCCCGTCTTCGCGCTCCCCGCATTCGGGCTACCGGTATTCGGACTGCCCGTCTTCGCACCCGGCGGCTGCTTGCCCTGTCGCTTCCGGCGCCGATGCTTCTTGTGTCGAGAGTTCCGACGGCCGCGCCTAGTCTTCGGCGTCGTGACCGTGCTGGTCAGATCGACGAACTCGGTGCTCGCGCTTGGGTCATCCAGCACGGTGGGTGACCCGACCGTGCCGTCGACCGTATTGACGAGCTGCTCGCCGGGGAGGAACACAACCCGTCCGAGCGAGAATCTGCCGGTCTGCTCATCGCCGAGCTTGTACTGCAGCGCCTCGATCGCGTCGGTCGTGGCGGTCTGCCAGCTGTCGTCGGCGATCAGCCCGTACTGGCGATAGCCAAGCGCGATCAGGTTGCTGTTGAGCTCGCGAATGTCCGGCCCGGCACTGTCGGAGGATGAGAGCTGGCGATAGGCGGGCGTCGATCCGTACAGCAGGATCACCGGCTCGTTGTCGACGTCGAACAGCACCTGGCCGCGACTGATCGCCTGCCCGATGGCGGGCAGCCAGGTGATCGTTCCGCTGAGACGGTCATACACCGTCTGTGGATCCGCATAGCTCAGCGTGCCCGACTCGGTGTCGGTCTCGACCAGGTCACGGCGCTGCACGGTGGCGGCGCCGGCCGCGCTGAACGTGCCCTCGGCGGTGGCCGGCGGCGCCGGCGAGTGGGTGGCGAGGACGATCGCCAGCACCACGCCGGCGGTGACGAGCAGCCCCAGCGCCATCACGATCGATGTGCGGCTGGGAGCACGTGAACTGCGCGCCGCGTCGCGAGCGGCGCGGTCGGTTCCCATCAGTGCCGGAGGCCGAGGGGTGGGGCGCCGCACGCCGTCAAGGCCTGCCTGTACGCCGGCGCCTGCATGTTCATCGTGGCGGGGAAGAGAAGGATCGCTCCGTCGAAGTCGGTTATCTCGGCGATGCCTGCGAGCTTGGACGGGACGGTGGTCTGAGGGTCGGGGAACTGGGGGACGCCGTGCTCACGCATGCACCGTGCGATCCGCACCAGCTTCGACAGCGTCTGGGCCGAGGGGTGCGTCGTCGAGCCGGGGCCGGGGGGACCGCCGCCCGGTAGAAGGTTTCGGCACTTCGCCCGCGCCGCCTGAAAGGCCGGAGCTTCCGGACTCGTTCCGGGAGGTAGGGTGAATTCCGCTGCGCCTCCGGCGCTCGGGTCGGGGAAGTTCGGCACGCCGTTGGCACGCATGCACCTCGAGAACGCCAGTGGCCCCGACGTGGTCGACCCCGAGGTCCTCGCACCGCCTCCGGCCGTGGCGCTCGACCCGGTGCTGGCCGCCGCGCTGGCGTTGTCCGCGATCGACGCCGAGGTGCTCGAACTACCCGCGCTTGCGCCACAACCCGCCGCCAGTACTCCGGACAGGACCGCTGCGACCGCAAGCATGCGCGCTCGCCGTGAGCGGGTCAACCTCTCGTTATGAATGACGTGCCGCATCTGGTCTCCTTCAGGGTCTGCTTCCGGGATCTGGGCTTTCTCGCGATCGGGTTCTACGCGGTAGGCTGTTTCGGCCGTGTTTCACTCGCGCAGACCGGTGACGGTTTGATCTGCCGGAGCCGGCGAAACAGCGTTGAAACACCGCGTCGGTACCTTGCGCAAGGAGCGACCGATGCGGGTGCTTGTGATCGAGGACGACAAGGAGCTGGCTGAGACGCTTGCCGCCGGCTTGCGCGAGGCGCGGATGGCCGTCGACATCGCTTTGGATGGCGAGGCTGGGCTGGCGCGCGCGCTGACCCACGATTACGAGGTGATCGTGCTCGATCGCGACCTCCCGGTCGTCCATGGCGATGACGTGTGCGCGAAGCTCGTCGCCGCGGGTGCTCGTAACCGGGTGTTGATGCTAACCGGCGCGGCGGGGAATGATGATCTTGTCGACGGGCTCGGTCTCGGCGCCGATGACTACCTGGCCAAGCCGTTCGCGTTCGCCGTGCTGCTGGCGCGAATCAGTGCACTGGCGCGCCGCGCGCACCCGAGCATCCCACCGGTGCTGCACTCCGGCGATGTCGTACTTGACACGGCCAAACGGTGCGCGCAGCGCAATGGGCGCGATCTGGAGCTGACGCCCAAGGAGTTCGGGGCGCTCGAGCTCCTCCTCGCCGCCCAGGGCCGGGTCGTCTCCGCGGAGGAGCTCCTCGAACGCGTGTGGGACGAGAACGCTGACCCCTTCACCGGTGCGGTCAGGATCACTATCAGCCGTCTGCGCACCAAGCTCGGCGACCCGCCCGTAATCCAGACTGTCGCCAAGGCCGGCTACCGCATATGACCATCGCCGCGGGACTGAACCGCCGGATCACGCAGGTGGCGGTCGGGCGACACCTCCCCCACCGGACCGTCCGTTTGCGCCTGACACTCCTCTACGGCGGCCTGTTCCTGCTCTCGGGCGCCGCGCTGATGGCGATCGCCTACGCGCTCCTCGTCAACGCCGGCTTCGTGTTCAGCCTCCAGAACGGTCCGGCCGTCGACTCCGGGACGACACCCACCGTCGTCGGGACGCCGGCTACCTACGCCCAGGGAGTGCCCGGCGGCTTCCCCTCCCCTGGTTCGACGACACATCCCACCGCCCATACGATGGCGCACTGGGTGGGCGTCGCGCAGTGCATGCGCCGGGACGGCATCTCGGCGTTCCCTGATCCGACGACCTCGGTCCCGTCCGCTCTTCGTCAGACCGGCGGCGAGATCAGCGATCGTGACGGAGCGATCCTCGCGATCCCGGCCACGATCGACCAGCAGTCGTCGGCATTCACGCGGGCCGCGAGCGCGTGCGGATTCTTCGACGCTTATCAGACGCAGCTCATCGCCGATAACAACCGCCGGCGCACGCATGTACGGCAAGAGCTGCTCATCCAGTCCGGGATCGCACTCGCCGGGATGTCGCTGCTGTCACTTGGCCTCGGGTGGCTGATGGCCGGGCGCGTCCTGCAGCCCCTCAAGGACTCCTACGAGGCCCAGCGCCAGTTCGTGGCCAACGCCTCGCACGAGCTGCGCGCGCCGCTGACCCGCCAGCGAGCCCTGATCGAGGTCGCGCTCGCCAGCTCGCAGGCGGACGTCGCGTCACTGCGCAGAGCCCACGAGCGTGCGCTCGCATCCGAGCAGGATCTCGAGCAGCTGATCGAGGCGTTGCTGGCGCTTAGCCGCGGGCAAGCCGGGCTCGAGCGTCGCGAGCAGCTAGATCTCGCGGCCCTCACCTCCGAGGCGATGCGAGGGCGCGATTCGCAGCTCGCGGGCCTCGATCTCGCCGTTCACACCACGCTCGATTCAGCGCCAGCGACCGGTGATCCACGATTGCTCGAGCGCTTGATCGCCAACCTGATCGACAACGCGATACGTCACAACACTCCCGGCGGACGGGTCGAGATCGCCACCGGGACCCGCGACCGGCACGCCTTCGTGTCGATCGCCAACACCGGCCCGACTGTCCCACCTGAGCAGATCGAGCGTCTTTTTCAGCCTTTCCAGCGGCTGGGCAATACGCGGACTGCCCACAACAACGGTCACGGGCTGGGGCTGTCCATCGTCCAAGCGATCGCCAACGCGCACGGTGCCGAGATCAACACGAGCACGCGGCCCGAGGGGGGACTCATCGTCGAGGTGTCGTTCCCGCCGGGAGTCGGTCAGCGCCGGATGCCGGCCACGAGCGCATCCCAGTTGCCCGAGGCGACCCGCTCCTGATCGGCCTGATCGAGCCCCGCGGCCTGCAGGAAATGCTCGACGCCACCCTCGGGGCGGGGCCGGTACGGGTAATCCGTGGCAAACATGAGGCGCTCGACGCCGACCACCTCGGCCGCCCACCGCAGATAACGCTCGCTGTAGACGCCACCGGCGGTGATGTACGTGTTCCGGCGGGCGTACTCCGAGAACGTCTGAGGAAGCTTGGCCTGCATGGCCAGCCCATCGGCCCGGTCGAGGTAGAAGAGAACGACCTCGCCCCAGTGGCCGAGGAGCACTTGCAGGTCGGGGAAGCGGTCGAACACGCCGGCGAGCGCGAGCCGGAGGAACTGCACGCCGGTCTCGTAGTGCCAGCCGATACCGAACGCGGCGAACGCCGTGTCGATCGCATCGCCAAAGCCCGAGTAGAGCGCCGCCCGCACCGGCGGCTGAGAGAGTTGCGGGTGGATGTACAGCGGAGCGCGGAGCGACGCGGCGGCCTCGAAGACCGGCCAGTTGTCGGGGTGGTCGAGGTTACGCTCGCCGGTGCGCCCGAACAGGAGCGCCCCGTTCAGGCCGAGCTTGGTGACCGCGCGCTCGAGTTCCTGGGCTGCTGCTGCGGGCGCCGGCATCGCGAGCGTGGCGAAGCCCTGGAAGCGGTCCGGACGGGCACCCACGAGCTCGGCGATCTGATCGTTCGTCTCGACCTGAAGGCGGATGGCATCGGCGGCGGGCAGGCTGTGCAGGCCAGGCGCCGTGAGCGAGATCACCTGGACCTCGAGACCTGCCTCGTCCATCGCGGCGATCCGCCGCTCTCCGACCTCGCGGAGCCGCTCGCCCAACTCCCCCGGAGGAACGCTGGCCCGCGCGTCGTCGCGTGCGTCCGGGTCAAGCCGGCTCCAGGCCGTGACGACTTCGTCGGTGACGAAATGCTCCTCGGTGCCGATCGTCCTCATCTCGATACCCGCCTCCCGGTCGATTTCAGGCGAACAGCTCGCGAAGGTGCGTGTTCAGGAACACTCCGCTGGGGTCGAGCTCTCGCCGCGCGTTGATGAACGCATCCGCCTCCGGATACAGGGCATGGAGCCGCTCGGGGGTGAGGAAGTGCAGCTTTCCCCAGTGGACGCGCGCGGAGAAGTCGGACAGGAGCGCATCGACGGAGCGTAGGTAGTCCCAGTAGTCGGTGCCCGGCGTGCCAGAAACCGAGATGACCGTGGTGGCCGTCTTGTAATTAGGGGAGAGATACGCGTCGTCCGGCCCGACCGTACGCACCTCGAGGGGGTAGATCGAGTCGGGCAGGCTCCGAAGCATCAGCTCGCGCATGGCCGAGAGAGCGTCGGGCCCTTGCTCGAGCGGGACGAAATACTCGAGCTCGTGGAAGTTGGGGTCGTAGACCATCGGGTAGATGCGGTAACAGCGATCCGTCCGCCGCCCAGGGGCGTCACTGTCGGGTTGATCCGGCGTGGCGTCGTCGTAGATCTTCACGTAGCACTTATCCGCCATCGTTTGATCGTGTCCGGACAGGTTGTAAAGAGCTGCCGACTCCTCGGTGGGCAACCAGAAGAACCCGAAGTGCCGGTGCCCGTGAACCAGCTCATCCCAGCGTTCGAGCACCTCCTCCCACCGCCACAGGTCGATCTGCTCGGTGAGCCGATAGGCGTCGGTCACCTCGAGCTCCAGCTGCGTCATCACCCCCAGCATCCCGATCGAAACCTGAGCCGCACGCAACAGCTCGGGCTCGGTCTCACCGATGTCGCGAACCTCGCCCGTCGCGGTGACCAGCCGCACACTCCGAACCACGCCCGAAAAGCACGTGTTGCGAATCCCGGAACCGTGCGTGGCGGTCGACACCGCACCGGCAATCTGCTGGGTGTCGATATCGCCCTGGTTCTTCAGCGCGAGGCCCTCTCGCCACAGGGGCTCGTAGAAGTCCCGGATCAGCGTTCCCGACAGCGCCGTCGCGCGTTTGCGTCCCGCATCGGCCGCGATGACCCCCCTGAGCGCCGACACGTCCAACAGCAGACCATCGGTCTCGACGATCGGCGTGAACGAATGCCGGGCGCCCGCCACCCGGACACCGGAACCGCGCTCCGCGGCCTCGCGCACCAGCCCCGCAACCTCCTCTTCGTCGCGCGGGGCCGCCGCATAGCCCGGCGTGAACGACTGGTTTCCTACCCAGTTGGTCCAGGCCGTCGCTGGGGGCAGATCCGTAAGCACGATCGGTAGATCCTAAAGCCACGGCGAGGGCGAGGGCTAACTCTCGCGGGCGACGCGGTTCAGCGCGGCCGGGAGCTCGCCGCGGGTGCGGATGCCGAGCTTCTCGTAGGCCCGGGTGAGGTGCGTCTCGACCGTCTTAGTGGATAGGAACAAAGCCTGCGCGATCTCGCGGTTGCCGAGTCCGTCGGCGGCCATCCGCGCCGTCCGCCGCTCGGCCGCGGTGAGCGCGTTGGGGCCGGTGAGCGCGGCGCGGCGCGGTCGCGCGCCGCTCGTCACCAACGCCGCCCGGGCCGTTTCGATGAGGGCGGCCGACCCGCAACGGTCCGCGAGGTCGAGGCCTTTTCTGAGTGGTTCGCGGGCCGCCGAACGCTCGCCGCGGGCGAGCAATCCGGCCCCGAGGTTCACCGCGGCGCGCCCATGCTCTAGCCGCGCGGGCGAGCGCTCGAGCACGATAACCGCCTCTCGGAGCCAGGCGAGGCCTTCGGGACCCGGGTGCAACGCGCCGCACAGCGACAGCGCGACCCCATGCCGGCGCGGCGATCCGAACGCCACCGCCTCACTCAGCTCGCGGGCGGCGAGCTCCTGCGCTTCGTCGCCTCGGCCGAGCGCGCCCATCCCCAACGCGGCGGCCCGCGCCCAATCGGGGATCAGAGCCGACGTGGCCAATCCGGCTGCCCTGGTCCGCCGATCGACCTCCAGGAGATCCGAGACCCCTGCTTCAACCTCGCCGCAGGCGATGCGCACCCTGCCGCGGTGGGCGACGAGCATTGCTTCGAACAGATCGGTTCCGATGTTGAGATCGAGCGATTCGAGCAACTCGGCGGCCTCCTCGGAACGCCCCCGCTCGAGCAACACGATCGGGCGCCAGAGCATCCCAACGAGCTCGGCTCCGAGTTCCCGCCCGAGTTCGAGCATCTGCTCCGAGTACTCCTCCGCGAGGCCAATGTCTCCGGCGCGGATCGCCGTCTCGGTCCGGAACGTCGCGAGCTGGAGGAGCATCGGGGAGGATCCCCGGCGTTGCGCTTCGAGCATGCCGACCTCGAGCGCCCTCGCCGCTTCCTCCACCCGGTCGCTCTCGCACAGGGCCACCGCCGCGGTCACGTAACCATCGTCGAGCCACTGATCGAGCAGACGCTCATCCTCCAGGGCCGCCGTGGCCAGGCCCACGCCGATCTCGGCCGGCATGCCGGCGAGCACGGCCGTGTTGGACAGCATCGCGAGCAGTCTCGGGTCCCGGATCTCGCCGCGCGCGGCCGCGTCGAAGTATCGCTGCGCCCGGGCGATAAGCCGGGGCGAAGCCTCCAGGTCCCCGATTCCGCCGCCGATCCGCGCCTGATCCAAGCGCGCGACCAGGTCGGGATCGAGTTCGGATTCGGCCCGCAGCGCATCGTCGATGACCGCCACCCCGTCGCCGTTCCGAAGCACGCCAAACAGCGCCAGCGCGAGCTCGAACGCGATCTCGGCCCGCTCCCGAGGATCCTGGGCCAGAGCGAGCGCCTCGCGTAGCGCTGTGAAGTCGTGTGTCATCGGCAGCACCGCCTCGGCGCGCCCGAGCTCGAGCAGCACGCCCAGGCGGTCCTCTGGACTTGGCGGCTCGCTCAGCGCGCGGCGCAGGTACGACACCGCGGCCTCCGGATCACCCCGCGTTACCGCTTCGCGCGCAGCCGCGCGGAGCGCATCGACGATCCAGGCGTCACCGTAGGCCTCGGCCGACAGCAGATGAGCGGCTACCTGGTCGGGACTGCCTCGGTCGCTTGCGAGGATCCGCGCCGCCCGGGCGTGCAGCTCTGCTCGGCGGGCAGGCGGCAACTGCGCGGCGATCGCCTCGCGGACGATCGGATGCACGAACGACAGCTCCGACCCGGCCGAGAGCAGGTCGGCGGCGTGGAGGCGGTCCACAGCCTCCACCGCCGACTCCCGCTCGAGCCCCGCGAGCGCGGCCACATTACGCAGCGTGGCGCCCGGGCCGAGAATCGACAGGGCCTGGGCGAGCCGTTCGCAGTCGCCGCCCAGGCGGGCGAGCCGGAGCAGGACCCTGCGGCTGATCGTGGCCACGCCCAGACCTCGTACGCGGCGCGCGAGCTCGACCGTGGGACGCCCTCCGTCCACCTTGAGAGCCAGGGCGAGCTCGCGAAGGTAGAACGGGTTGCCGCGCGTGACCTCGTGGCAGGAGCGACACAGCTCCTCGTCCGCTCGTGGCCCGAGCACCCCTCGCACGACGTGGCCGCTGCCGTCGCTGGTCAACGGCCGGATCCGGAGCGCGGCATCGGCGAGCATCTCCAGCTCGGGTCCGAGCCGCTGCGCCTCCCCCGTCTCCCCGGTACGTACGGCAACCGCCAACAGCACCGGGAGCGAGTCGATCCGGCGTGCGAGATAGAGCAGAAAGCGTGAAGAGGCCGCGTCCAGCCACTGGGCGTCGTCGACCAACAGAACCATTGGCGCCTCGGCGGCCAAGTCGGCCACGAGCCAGTAAAGGCCGTGAAGCACCGCCGAGACGCGATCCCGATCGGTCGGCGCCCCGGCCTCGGCGTCGAACACCGGCGCGGCGAGCCGCGCCGCGCCCTCGAATGCCGTCGCCCGTGCGCGCAGCTCGGGCCAGAGCAATTCCCGAACGGCTGCGAACGACGACTCCATCACGACGTCGTCACCGAGAACGCGAAGCACGGCCATGCCCCGTTCACGTGCGCGGGCGGCACACGCGTCCAGAAGCGAGGACTTCCCGATCCCGGCCGGGCCCTCGACGAGCGCCACGCGCCCCCTCCCGGCTCGGGATGCATCCAGCAGCCCGATCAGCTCCTCGAGCTCGGCCTCCCGCTCGAGTAGCTCCTCCCTGGACTTGTCGCCGCTCCGCATTGCAGCGCGATCATAAGTCCGTTTGGCCACCTACCAATCGGTGTCACGTCAGCGGCCGGGAGCGGGTCAACCCCAGGGTGGAGAGAGATCCACCAAAAGTTCCACCCGCAGATCCCCCCGGACGCCGAAGACACGCCCCGTCGCACGCGCGATCTTTACCAGCGATGAATTCGCATGCCAACCAGGGTCTTGTTGACATGAGCACCAGCTCGGTGAGATTCGCTCGGAGCACCAGCGTCGGCGCAGGAGTAGCGCGGCGCGCAATCGTCGTGGTGCTGTTCAGCGTGGCGATCGCATCGCTTCTGCTCGCGGTTCCCGGGCTCGAGGGTGTCGCGCACCAGATCGAGCACCTGAACGCGCTCTGGATCGTCGCGGCGGTCGCCCTCGAGTTCGGCTCGTGCGTCGGGTTTGTCGTGATCTTCCGTCTGTTCTTCGATGAGGTTTCCGCCGGCCCCGCGCGTGAGCTGGCCTGGATTGAGCAGGGCGCCGGCGCCCTGCTGCCCGGCGGTGGAGCGGGTGCGCTGGCGATCGGCGGCTGGCTGCTGCAGCGACACGGGGTCAGTCGCAGCCGCGTGATCGAACGCTCGAGCGCCCTGTTTCTCCTCACCAGCGCGACGAACGTAATCGCGCTCGTTGGCGCCGGCGCCCTGTTGGCTCTTGGGGCAGTGGGCGGGCCGGACGGCGTCGTACTCACCGGCCTCCCCATGGCCGCCGGCCTCATCGCCATCCCGGCCGTACTCGTGTTGCCGATCCTGATCCGCCGTTCAGCGCGCCTCAGCGACGTGAGCTGGGTGGCTGACCTGGTAGACGGGGTCGACGGCGCCCGTCACGCGATCCTCTCATCGAACTGGCGCCTGATTGGCGCACTCGGATACCTTGGGCTCGACATCGCCGCCCTGGGCGCTTCGTTCGCGGCCACCGGACACACGATCCCGGTCGCGCCGCTCGTCCTCGGATACCTGATCGGTTATCTCGCAAACCTGATCCCGGTCCCCGGCGGCTTCGGCGTACTCGAGGGCGGGCTCGCCGGCGCGCTGATCGCTTACGGCGCTCCGGCCACCCAGGCTGCCGCGGCGGTCATCGTCTATCACGCGATCGCGTTCTGGATCCCGAGCCTGGGCGGCATCGTCGGCTACTGGCTCCTGCAACGGCGCCAAGCGCTGACGGATGCTCGGCCGGCGGATCATGCAGCCACGAACGCCCGTCGCGCGCAGATGGCGATCGATCTGGCGAGCTCATCCGCGCGCTCTATGCGGTCGACCGCGTCCGCGAGATCGCGCCGGCCGGCGCATACCGACCAGGCCTCCAGCACGACCGGCCGGCCGCGGATGGCGCCCTCGAGCCGGTCGAGCTCCGCCGGCTCGAGCTCGATTGAGCGCTTGTAGCGCGATACGACAAGGTCAACCAAACGCAGGTCGCGAGCTCCCGCAGCCCATAACAGGAAGCCGATCGACCACAGGCGCGGTCCTCGTCCGGCGCCGGTCCAGTCGACGATCGCCAGCTTCTCATCGGCCGTGGAGATCGCGTTGGCGGGGACGAAGTCCGGCTGCACGAACGCGTGTGGCTGGTCGTGGCAGTCATCGATGCGAGCGATCTCGTCCCGAAGCCGGTCCAGCAGCGACAGCTCGCGGACCCTGACTTGGGGCAGATGGTCCTCGAGCAGCTCGGCCGCGGCGGCAAGCTCTTCGCGTGGGCCGCCCGTAAACGAGAGGTGATGCCACGCTCCTCCTGCGCGCGCGTTCGTTGCCGCGTGCGCGTGCAGGCGCCCCAGGAGCGCACCGAGTAGTGCCGCCGGTCGGCCCGGTCGGAGCGGCCCGTGGTCCTCTAGAAAATCAGTCACGAGCACGCCCTGGCCGGCGAGCTCCGACACCGGCTCGGGGTGTGCGCAGCGCTCGGCCGGAAAGCTGCCCTGCTCGAGCCGTTGCAGGATCGTCGCGTCCTCGCGCACCCCGGCGAGTGGCCGCCTGGCACCGAACACGCGAGCGACCCAGCGTGAACCGTCGCACCGATCAACCCGGAACACCCCGACGTCGAGCGGCACGAGCTCGGCCACCCCAACGCCGTAACGCTCCTCAAGATGGGCCTCCAGACCCGCCACATGCGGTTGTTCAAGCACCCCTAGCTGTCGATCACCGCGTCGGTGATGGCGTCAATCCCGGCGAGCCTGTTTCCGAGTTCCGCGCTCAGCTCGTAACGGGCGGCCAGCGCCTGCGGTGACGTGTAACTCACTTTCGTCTGGTGCTCGTCGAGCCACACCAGAACCTTCAGAGGCAGGTCCAGCGCGGCGAGAGGCGCGGCCTGCATGACCGGTGTCCCCGCTTGCGGGCTGCCGAAGATGACGACCTTGGTGTCACGCAGCTTGAGTCCGACCGCCTCGGCTTCGCCACTGTGATCGATGACAGCAAATACCTTGAGTCCCTTGGCCGAGACGATGGCGGACAGGCGAGCGACCGTGTCTGTCACCGACCACTGGCTCAGCTTTGTCACTATTCCCGCCGTGGCGGGCTCGGGTGCGGCCATGTCCGCGTTCATCGCTCGCTCCTCGTCATCAGATCCGTGGCGCTTAGCTCGAGGCCGGGGAGTCTCTCTTCAGAGACGCCCCCCTCGGCGATCTCGACGCGGCCGCGCGGAACCCGCCGGACGGCGACGATGAATGTTGCTGCCATGACGCCTCCAATGATGTAGAAAACGGTCTGGGTCGAGTGGGCAAACGCCAGCTGTACGGCGTGCACGATCGAGTGTGGCTGTCCGGCGCCCGATCCTGACCCCGACGCGCCTAGCCCAAACGAGGCGGCGACCCGTGTCGGCGGCAAACCCGCGGTCGGCGAAGATCCGCAGCCGCAACAGCGGCTCGGACGTGCGCAGCTCCCAGCGAACGAACGCCACCATCAGGAGTACCCCGACGATCGGCGATACCCACGTCGCCGGGCTGCTCCAGCCCCACACGCTCGACTGCTGAAATCCGAGCACGAGCAACCCCATCGCGCCCGAGATCAGAACCGCGCACTTGCCGACAGCGACAGCTCCCGCTGAATTCTCGGGATCGCGATCGCGACGATCATCTGATCGATCAGTACAAGATTTTTCTTCGAGCTCATCCGCTCACCTCCGGTCGATGCGTACCGCAGGCAACCCGCGCACGAACATATCGAGGAATCGCCACCATCGTCAAACGGCAGCACGCCCGGCCAGCAGCGCATCGATGAGCGCCCCGAGATCGTCGCGGTAGGTGTCCCCGTCGCGCGCGGCCGTCCACGCCGCGGCCGCCGCCGCCAGCATCGGGTAGCACTCGGGATCGGGCGCGGTGCGCAGCTGCCGCTGCTGGCTCGCCGCGTCGGACGCGGATCCTGCGCGTACGATCAGCGAGCCGAGCGTGAAGTTCCACATCAGGCGGTAGGCGCGCACGGCCGCGTCGATGGACAGACCCGCGTTGCCCAGCACCGCGTGGATCTCCTCGATCGCACCAAGTACCGACGGCGCCATCATCTCGCGGCGCGCCAGCACCTCCGGCACCCACGGGTGCTCCGCGAGGCTGTCGTAAATCGTTGACCACAGCACCAGCATCGCGCCCTTCGGGTCGGGCGGGCGCGGCGGGTACACGAGGCGAGCGGCGAGACGGTCGACGAGCACCATCAGCAACTCGTCCTTGCTGCTCACGTGCCGGTAGGGCGCCATAACGGACACACCGAGCTCGCTGGCGAGCCGGCGCATCGTCAGTGCCTCGACCCCCTCGCCGTCCAGCAGCGAGATCGCCACGTCGAGCACGGCTTCGCGATCGATCGTCGGCGGGCGACCCCGCCGGCGTGCTCCGGACGATGTTCCCGACATTTGATTTACATGTATATTAACCCGCGTGGCAGGCGATCCGTACGGTGGGCGCCAACCAACCGTTCACGAGCGGCGGGCGGGTCAGTCCTGGGACGCGTCGTACGTTGATGCCACCCCGCCCTGGGACATCGGTCGACCGCAGCCGGCGGTGGCGCGGCTGGCGAGCGAAGGCGCCTTCGCCGGCGCCGTTCTCGACGCCGGGTGCGGGACGGGCGAGAACGCCCTTCTCGTCGCCTCTCTCGGGCTAAACGTTCTGGGCGTAGACGTGGCCGAGACCGCACTGTCGATCGCGCGGGAAAAGGCCGCGCAGCGCGGCATCGACGCCGAGTTCGTCGCGGCCGATGCCTTGCGCCTCGACCGTCTGGATCGCGAGTTTGAGACGGTCCTCGATTGCGGGTTGTTCCACAGCTTCGAGGGCGATGAGCGCCGGGCCTACGCGGCGAGTCTCGGGTCGGTGACTCGTCACGGCGGGGTCGTGTACGTGCTGTGTTTCAGTGACGTCGGACCTGACACCGGCCCGCACCCCGTCAGTCTGGAAGAGTTGACGGCGACGTTCAGCCGCAGCACCGGCTGGAGCGTTGCCGCCATCAGCCCGGAGCGTGTCGTGGCGGAATTTGCCCCTCAGGGCGTGCCCGCTTGGCTTGCGAAGATCGAACGCGACTAGCGCAGTGAACGACAAAGGAGAGCGAGATGCCCGAGGTTCACGTTTACCTGGCCGCCGGCCGGACCGAGGAACAGAAGAAGGCAGTGATGCTCGATATCACCCGAGCCGTCGTCGACAACCTCGGCGTTTCGCCCGAGGTTGTGACGGTCCAGATCGTCGAGGCACCCCTGACCGACAAGATGAAGAACGGCCAGACCTTCGCGGAGCGGTAGGGACTAGTCAGACCACGTGTCGTTGCAAGCTGTCCGCGATCAACGTGTCGATGAAGCTTCGGGGAATCGAGCGTCCCGTGAGCGCGCGGTAGAGAATCGGTCCGCATAGCGCGTCGAGGACGGCGTCAATGTCGAGCTCGATCGAGAGCTCCCCACACTCGACCCCGCGCCGGAGCATCTCGCACTCGCGCTGACGCTGGGGATCTAGGTAGCGCTCATGGAAGGCGCGAGCCATATCCGGGTCGTGTTGCGCCTCCCCGATCAGCGCGAGGAGCACCTTTCCCGCCGGGTCCTTTATGAGGAAGCGGGCCAACCGCCGTAGATATCGACGCGCGCACTCGAGGACTGAACCTGTGTCGTCGATGGCCAGCTGGCGGCCGGCGTCCTCGATCAGAGTGTCGAGGAGGATGTCGACCTTGGATGGCCACCAGCGGTAGATCGTCTGCTTGGCGACGCCGGCACGGGCGGCGATGCCCTCGATCGTCACGCCGCCAAAGCCGCGCTCGACCAGCAGATCGTCCGTGGCGTGGAGAACGGCAAGACGCGCGTGCTCGTCGCGCCGATGCGGTGCACGTCCCTTCGGGCCGCGAGGGGCGGTGGTCGTGGCCTGCGGCATGCGCGTCGATCCTAGCGCAACGGAGCGTTGCGTCATCAGAAAGAAAAAACGACCTTGACGAGACGCACCGTTGCGTCTAGGCTTGCGGAATCCCCGCGACAAGCACCCAGAAAGCCAGGCAGTATCACCATGACTACGCTCGCCGCTGCACCGCTCGCCCCGCTGCTCGACCGTCTGTTCAGTGAAGCCGAAGCACCGCCATCACCCGAGCTCACCGCCGCCCTGAGTCAGATCCCGCCGCAGGAACGCGGCTCCCTCAGCGCAAGCGGAGAGGCCACGGATTATCGGCGGTTCTACGGCCTCGCCAAGGACGCCTATCTGGCCGTGTCCCGCGACACAGCCCAGCTGCTTTACATGCTCGTGCGCGCCACCGGAGCCAGCTCGATCGTCGAGTTCGGCACCTCATTCGGCATCTCCACCCTTCATCTCGCGGCCGGTCTGCGGGATAACGGGGGTGGACGCGTAATCACGACCGAGTTCGAATCATCCAAGGCGGCCCGCGCGCGCGAGAACTTCGTCGCCGGCGGGCTGGCCGATCTGATCGAGGTCCGCGAGGGCGACGCGGTGGAGACACTCGAGCACGACCTGCCGACCCAGATCGATCTCGTGCTGCTCGACGGCGCCAAAGGCCTCTACCCGACTGTCCTGACGCTGCTGGAGGAGCACCTGAAACCTGGCGCGATGATCGTCGCCGACAATGCTGACCGAAGCCCGGAATACCTCCAGCGGGTCAGGTCATCCGACCACGGGTACATGTCGGTGCCGTTCGCGGACGACGTCGAACTGTCGATGCGCGTCTAGGGGACGAGTACGGTGCGTTCGCCGGGCCTGTCTGTGTTGGCCCAGGCATCCTCGACGTCGGACAGCGCCCTCGGGTTCGGTTTCAAACCGATCGCGCCTGCCACGATCTGATCGACCAGCGAGGGCAGTTGGGCGCGGTAAGCGGCCGGCGAGACGGCCCCTTGCCCGTTGCCCTGAAGTCGGAGGTTCGCTGAGCGCAGCGCAACCGACGGGAGCTCGATGGTCGGGCCCGCGATGGCGCCGGTCTGGATCCAGTTCAGCTGCCGGCTGCGGTCGGATCGGGCGGCGAGCAGCGCCATCATCGCGTGCTGCGCCGGCTTGCCCCACAGGTAGTCGATGACGATGTCGACCTCGGCGGCGGCGTCGGCGAGCGCTTTGCCCGTGGCGTCGGCGTCGTCCGTCAGCTGAACGACCTGATCGGCACCGACCGCGGTGAGCGCGTTCAATCGGTCGCGGTCGCGCCCGACGCCGACCACATGCCCGGCACCGAGCAGCTTGGCCACCTGGACGGCCATGGTTCCGGCGTTGCCCGTGGCGCCGAGCACGAGAACGCGCTGGCCGGGCTCGATCGGAACACGGAGGCGCAGAGCTACCCAGACTGACATAGCCGGGTTCATCGTGGCGGCGACCGTCGCGGCGTCGACGTCGTCGGGGAGTTCGATCGCGCGCCGCGCGTCGACTAGAGCCTTGTCCGCCATCGTCCCCAGGACGTGGTCGTCGGCGACGAAGTAGATCCGTTTCCCGTCCGGCCGCCGTCCGATTCCGTCGATGCCGGGGATCATCGGCAGCGTGCCCGTGCTGGTGTAGTGGGCACCGGCGGCGCCGCTGCGCACTCGCGGGTGCAAGCCGACAGCGAGCACATCGACCAGGTCCTCGCCGGCGGTCGGCCGCGGGATCTCGAACGGCTGGTAGTGCGGCGGCTGGTCGAACGATGTCACCACCGCCGCGTTCATGTTCGCCATGATCGTTCCTCCTGCGCGGTTAGTCTCTGCGGGTCATTTGGTTCGTGTCACGTACTAATTTAGTTGGTGGCACGGACTAAATCAAGTACATTGACGAACATGCGCTCTCGACCCGCCGATCAGCCCGCACGCGCGGCGACGCGAGAACTGAGCCCCGTCGACGGGCTGGCTCAACTCTCGTTCCTCATCCATCGCATGCTCGAGCGCCGTGCGACCGAGCACGGCCTTTCGATCATCCAGACGCGCCTGCTCGGCGTGCTCCGGGACCGTCGGCCGACCATGAATGAACTGGGCAAGCTCTTGGATCTCGACAAGTCCAGTGTCAGCGGCCTCGTTGAGCGCGCTGAGCGTCGTGGCCTGGTCAGACGCGCTCCCTCGCCCGCCGACGGACGGGCCGTGCTCGTCAGTCTCACCAACCGCGGGCGATCACTCGTCTCCGAGGCCTCAACGCAGTTCGGGTCCGACGTGCACGCACTGCTCGATCAGCTCTCGCCGTCGGACCGCCGCGCGCTGGCGCAGCTCATCAGCCGCCTGCTCGTTGCTCATGCAGCCGATCAGGGCATCGAACTGTTTCCGGGCGCTGACGTCAGCTCGGTGTAATCGCGACTGGCTTCGAACCGCCGCCTGAGCATGGGTCAGACAACTGACGAACTGCCTTGAGATGTCTCATCCAGGCGGTGATGGGGGCCGATATCGGGTCCTATGTCTGAGTCTGGCGCCGGCAGTCGAGCCGTCAGTCGCGCGGGGGCAGAGGGAACGTGGCTCGGTGGTTCCTTTGGTTCGCTTGCTCGTGAGCAGTTCAACTGGTCCGAGCTAGCTGCTTCACCGACCCTGCGCGCGATTGTCGGGTCGCGCGTAATCGTCTGGTTCGCAGGCTTGATGGCGCTTGCGATCTTCGGACGCAACTTACACGCCGTCGCCGAGCTCGACCCATATGGCGCAAGCGCGCCGTTCCACAGCCCGGTGGCTAACTTCCTACTGGCGCCGGGCGCTCGATGGGACTCGGTGTGGTATCTGCAAATCGCGCATGCCGGCTACTTCTCCCAGCAGTCGAGCGGGATGTTTCCGCTGTACCCGCTGTTGATCCGCACCGGCGCGCTCGTCTTCCATTCCGAATTGCTCGTCGGCCTGGCGATCTCGTTGGTGTCGATGACCATCGCGCTGCATCTCCTGGAGCGGCTCGTCAGACTTGATTTCACTGAGGCGACGGCGCGCACCACGGTGCTGCTGGTCGCCTTCTTTCCGGTCGCTTTCTTCCTATCCGCGGCCTACACGGAGTCGCTGTATCTGCTCGTCTCCGTTGGTGCCGTGTACGCGGCACGGCGGGAACGGTGGGCGGTGGCCGGCGTCTGCGGTGGCCTGGCGGCGGCTACCCGGTCGGATGGGATCCTGGTCCTCGTTCCGCTCGCGCTGATCTACCTGTATGGACCTCGCGCCCACGCCCTGCTCCCAGGCACGTCAACCTGGTGGAAACCCCGCTACCCGATCAGGCCTTCGGTCGCCTGGCTCGCGCTCGTGCCCGTCGGGCTGCTCACCTATCTCGCCTACCTCGGGATCGCGCACGGACAGGCCTTTGCGACCTACTACGCGCAGAAGCACTACTGGCACCACCAGTTCGCCGGCCCGTTCGGCGGCGTTGTCCAGGCCATCGTCGGTGTGCCCGATGACGTGCGACGGGTGTTGACGGGGACCGGGATGCACGTCGGGCCGGGGGACCCGATCACCTGGAACGCTCACGACCTGATCGACCTTGGCTTTGTCGCCTTCGCGGCCATTGGGACGATCGCCGCCTGGCGGCGCGTTCCGTTCGCCTACTTTGCCTACACCGTCGTCTTGCTGGCGTTCGATTTGAGCTTCCCGACGCACGAGGAGCCGCTGCAATCCATTTCCAGGTACACGCTGGTCATCTTCCCGGTGTTCATCGGATGGGCGCTGTTGCTCGAGCGCCGACCTCGAGTGACCCTCGCGGTCCTCGGAACTTCGGCGGCACTGCTCGCCGTCTTCAGCGCTCTCTGGACCACCTGGGCCTGGGTCGCATAGCCGGGTTACCGGCGCCGACGCAATCGCAGCGCAGCAGCTCGACCGGCGGCGGGCAGCGATCGCTGCGTCGGCGGGTTAGGATCGAACCTGACTGGAGAACGATCGGCGAGGAGGAGCGATGGCGACGCGAGACGGCACTGCGGAGTGGCGCGGGGATCTGAGGAACGGCTCCGGCACCGTTTCGGTGGCGAGCGGACTATTTGACGGGACCTACTCGTTCGCGACTCGCTTCGAGGAGGAGCCCGGGACCAACCCGGAGGAGCTGATCGCCGCCGCCCATGCCGCCTGCTTTTCCATGGCCCTGAGCAACATCCTCGCCGAGGCTGGCCATACCGCGGAGTCGGTGGGTACCACAGCCAAGGTTCATTTGCGGTTCGTGGACGGCGCCCCGACCATCGCGCAGATCGACCTGATTACCGAGGGTCGCGTTCCCGGCATCGACCAGGACCAGTTCGCCGACTTCGCGGCCCAGGCGAAGGCCGGCTGCCCGGTCTCCCGCGCGCTCGCCGGCGTCGGTGAGATCACTCTGGACGCGACACTCACCAGCTGAGCCCGCGTAGAGCTCGTTTTGCGCCCTGTTCTCGCCGCCGCGGTCCTGGGAGCCGGTGGTGGCCTGCGGTCGTTTGCGCCGCCCGCGGTACTCGCCGCCCATGGCCGCGGTCTGTTCCCCGGCCCAGCCCGGTTCATCGCATTCGGCGCGGCCGCGGGTGAGCTGATCGCCGACAAGCAACCGGACATGGGCAGCCGGTGGTCGCCGCGCGGCTTGTCGTTCAGGCTGGGTTTCTCCGGGATGGGCGGACACGAGCTGGCAGGCGCAGGCGGCGCGGCGGTCGCCGCGGGCGCGGCACTGATCACGGCTCGCGCCGGCTCACTTCTGCGCGGGCAGATCACCGACCGGTCCGCGTCGCTGCTGGCGGCGATGCTCGAGGACGCGGTGAGCTACAGCCTGGTCGTTCTGGCGACGCGCGACGCGCCGACGCCTGCACACCCCTCGTAACCACATCAGCACGCGGTCCTCACCACCCAACCGCTCACCAGGGTCGTCTGAGGCGCTCTGCACCTCTCGAAGGAGGCGAGGCTCCGACCTCAGACCACCTAGTGGCCCGGAGGGTGTGCGATCAGAACTGTCCGGCGTGAGTGATTGGCCACAGCACTCGCGACGCTCCCGACTAGGACGCTCGCGAGTCCGCTGCGACCGTGGGAGCCGATGGCGATCACGCTGGCGTCGTGCTCCTCGGCTACCTGGACGATTCCCTTCCAGGTGGGCGCCGCCTCGATCGCCACGCCGTCGGCCTGAAACCCAAGGGCGGTGGCGAGCGAGGCTCCCCTAGCCGCGGTCCGCTCCGCCGCCGCGTGGACCGCTGTGGCCTGCTTGGCATCGAACGGCTCGTCGTCGACCGGCACGAACCCGACGTCGAACGTCTGCCACACGCACACCACGAGCGCCGGACCTCGTGCGGTGAGCAGCCGTCCCGCTTCCTCGATTCCGAGCCTGGACAGCTCCGACCCGTCGTAGGCGATGACGACGGGGCCAGTCGGCGGCCGGGGCCGCTCCTCGCTCATCACTGCGCGAGGTCCTGGGCAGGGACAGGCCGTCGCGTCAGTCCCCGCACCCGCGCCAGCAGCGGCGGCGAGGGATACGCCGGCGAGGCGCCGGCGAGGAAGCTATCGATGTCGGGCGCCTGCGGGCGCGCCCCGCCCAGCAGGTAGAGCACCACGGCCGACAGCGCGCCGGTGACCGCGAACCCGGCCCCGACCCAGAGCGCTATGCCAGCCCCGGCATACCCGCCCCCGCCGACGGTCGCCGCGAAGTGGGCGAACACCGGCGCCATCATGAAGGCGGCGACCGCGCGCAGCAACTCGACGATCGCGAACACCCGCTGGAGATTGACCGCGGCCAACGAGAAGCCCGCGACGAACAGCGCGGGAGCGACCGTAGCCCCCACGCCGATGCCGGTCAGGCCCGAGGCGAGCAGCGCGAGCGCCTGACTGGGCGGGAGCTCGATGCGGAAGACGACGATGCCCGCCGCCAGAAACACCATCCCGGCCAGCGGAAGGTATTGGAGCGCTCGCCGCTTGAGGACAAACCCGAGCACGACCGCGGTAATCACCGCCCCGGCGAATTCCGGCAGGTACAGAAGGCCGACATGCAACGGCCCGTAGCGCGTCGCCAGCATGCCCGCCGACAGTTCGGTCGCCGACACGGATGCGGCGGCCGCGAACAGCGCGACGACGATTCCCGCCACCGGGATCGTGCTCGTCAGCATGCTGCGAATCGTGAGCAGCGGACGGGCCTTGACGCACTGGTTGACGATCAAGATCACGATCAGCGCCAGCCCGACGAGCAGCGGCAGGAGCGTGACGCTCGACACGAAGGGGTGGGTGAGCAGCTGCGAGGCGCCGAAGAAGGCTAAACCCGCGCCGGCGGCCGCCAGCACGATGGCGGTCGGATCCTTCGGCGCTGTGAGGTCGGCGGGCGGGGCGTCCTCGAACGTGAGCAGCGACAGCGACAGGGCCGACAGGGAGATCAGCGCCACGATCCAGAACAGCGGTCGCCACCCGCCCGCGCTCGCCTGGATGCCACCGATCAGCGGGCCAAGCGCGACCGCGCCGAAGATGCACATGTTCATGATCACCGCCGTTGAGCGGAGCCTCGAGGCCGGGAACCCGAGGAACAGAGGCGGCGCCGCGGCGATCAACAGGAGGCTCGTGCACAGCCCTTGAAGGGTCCGCCCGCCGATGTACATGACCGGATCCTGCGCCCCGGCGGTCAGCACCGAGCCGAGGACCAGCACGGCGGCATAGACGACCATCATCCGGCGCTGAGGCAAGAGCTGCGCGAACTGGACCGCCAGCACGGTGCCCACCGCGTAGGCCGCATTCGCCAGCCCGGCTCCGGTGCTCATGGTCTGCAGGCTCATATGCAGATCGCCGGCGATGGTCGGGGTAATCGGTCCGAGCGCGCCCGAAAGTGCGAGGTACGGCACGAGCGCGCAGACCACCATCGAGGCCACGGCGGGGTAGCGACCGGCGAATGGGCCTTGGCGCGTCATGTGATGACCGCTGCGGGGCACAGGTAACGAGAAAGTCACAATTCGCTCGAGGTCACAGAATTTTCCGGACCCAGTGGCGCCCGGCGAACAAGTCTTGCGATCAAGGCGGCGGGGAAGAAATCCTGCCTCCAAGACAGCCTAGCGCACCCCAAATCGCTGCCCGGGAGGCCCGCCGGACCGGGCACCGTAGCCCCGCCCGACGCACGAGACGAGCTCGCCCGCTGGGCCGGAACGGTGCTCAGGAGTGCTCTATCGCGTCCAGGGCGCCACGCTGAAGCTCCACCCGCCGCAGCAGATTGACGACGTTCGTCTCTACCCTCCAGAGTCGCAGCCGCCCGGCGAGCTTGGCGGCGGCGGCGAGGACGGCGGCACAGAATCTCCCCACGCGCGGCCGCCGACACGCGACCACGACGCGCCCGAGCGACGCCGGGAGATCGCAAGCGACGCGCAGACCGGCCTTCATGCAGCGCAGGCCGAAGTCGCGGTCCTCGTGGTAGGTGAACGACGAGTCCATGCCCACCCGCAGCGCGTCGGCGCGGCAGATCGAGACGTTGCCGCCCCAGAGCCCGGTCAGCACGAGCGAGGGATCGCGCTCGCACGCCGCGCACGAGCCCTCGTAGTTCCCCGCGTACAAAAACGTAGACGCGTCCCCGGGCCGGCGGCCGGCGGGTAGGCGGATGGGCATATAGCCGACGACCACGAGCCCGTCGCTCACGGCATGCGCGCGCGCGTGGCCCTCGACCAGGCCCTGCGCGGCGACGACGTCATCGTCGAGCAGCAGGACGACCTCGCCCGTGGCGCGCTCGAGTCCGAGCTGTCGCGCGGCGGCTCGGCCCCGGTGCCGGGTAGGCACCGGCCGAAGCTGGGGATGGGCAGCGGCGAGATCCTCGAGCAGCTTCAACGTGCCGTCGTTCGATCCGTCGTCCACAACCACGATCTCATCGGCCGCCGGGTCGGCAAGCAGCGGCACTAGTGTCTCCTGCAGCCTGTCGCGGCGACCGTGCGTTGCGATCACCACGGACACTGCTGGTGTCTTCACTTGAGGATCGTAGGGATCCGCCATCTCTCCAGACGTGGCGCAGCAGTTGATGCAGCGACTTTCACCTCATGCTTACACAATCGGCATCAGCTGGTAGTCGAGCAGCAGATAGCCAGTCGGAGAGGTGATGCTCCGGGTCAATGACAGCCGAGTGGCGCTCCCTCCGTCGAACAGCTTTCGCCCGTGTACGTGCACGGCGGGTGCGATCACAAGTCGGAGTTCGTCGACGAGGCTCGCCTCGAGCAGCGACTGGGTTACCGAGATGCTCCCATGGACCCCGATGTCACCGCCAGTCTGCCGCTTAAGCTCAGCAACGAAGTCTGCGAGGCTGCCCTCCACGACAGTGGTCTGCTCCCACTCGTGTTCGGGTGGCGTCGAGGTCACCACGAACTTCTCGACGCCGTTGATGAAGCTCGCGAACGGCTCGATGTCACTCGTCGGCCAGAACCCGGCCCAATCGTCGTAGGTCCGGCGCCCAAGGAGCACGGCGTCTTGGGCGGCGATAACGCGGCCGAGGTTCTCCCGCATCACCTCATCGAAGTCGGTTACGAACTCCTGCGGCTGCTCGGCTACGCCGTCCAGCGACAGCAACTCGTAGGCAACCACTTTGCGCATCGGACGATCTCCTCGCGTCGGGTCAATGATCTGCCCGGAAGGACTCCGCCCAGTGCGGAAACTCATCGGGGACGAAGGGTCGGAGGCCGACTTGCAACAGACAGGTCTGTCTGCTACGGTTCCAGAATCAGACAGACCTGTCTGTACAATGGCGAGACAAAGGACGTGAGATGGCCTCGACTTCCTCGACCTCGAGCTCTGTCGCCTGGGACGGTCCGCTCGGCCGGACGCGTGCGTTCCTCACGGGTGCCGCGGGTCTGAGCACCGGCGCGGCGTTCGCCCTGCTCACCTCGATCCTCGTGACCCTGCTGGCCAGCTCGAGCGCGCCGACTCCGCTGTACGCGACCTACCAGGCTCGTTGGGGGTTCTCGCCGGTGGCGGTCACGGTTGTCTTCGGTGTCTATGCGGTGGCGGTGCTCGTCTCGCTGCTCGTATTCGGCGCGGTGTCTGATCACATCGGCCGGCGGCCGGTGCTGACGCTGGCGCTCCTCGTCCAGGCCGGCGTGATGCTCCTGTTCGCCACGGCGAGTGGGCTCGATGTGCTCCTGCTTGCTCGCGTCCTGCAGGGTCTCGCCACCGGCGCCGCGGTCGCGGCGATCGGTGCCGGGCTCGTCGATCTTCACCCCGGACGCGGCCCGGTAGCCAACGCCGCCGGAGCGATGAGCGGAACCGCGAGCGGAGCGCTTTTCTCCGCGCTGCTCGTCCAGCTCCTCCCCGCTCCCACGCAACTCGTCTACTTCGTGCTGCTCGCACTGTTCCTGGTTCAGGCGGCGGGGGTGCGGAGGATTGCCGAGACCTCCCCCATGGTCCCCGGAACGAAGCGCTCGTTGCGTCCGACGCTCGCGGTCCCCGGCCGAGTCCGCGGCGCGCTCGCCATCGCTGCGCCATCGCTCGTCGCCGTTTGGGCGCTCGCCGGCTTCTACGCCTCGCTCGGACCGTCGCTCGCCGCGCTCGTCGACGGCACGAACTCCACCATCCTCGGCGGCGCCGCGCTGTTCGTCCTCGCCGGCAGCGGCGCGCTCACGGTTCTCGTTTTCCACCGGACCGAGGCGCGGACGTTCGCCCTTGCTGGCGCTGGGCTCATCATCCTCGGCGTGGCGCTCGTGCTGACGGCGGTACCGGCCCGTTCGCCGATCGTGTTCTTCACCGGCACCGCGCTCGCCGGTGCCGGCTTCGGCGGCGGATTCCAGGGCGGGCTGCGGACGATCGTGCCGCTCGCCGGACCGAACGAGCGTGCCGGCGTGATCGCCGTCATCTACGTGATCAGTTACCTGGCGTTGGGACTACCCGCGATCGGAGCCGGCGTCCTCGTCGTCCACACCACCGTCACCCACACCGCCCTGCTCTTCGGACTTGGCGTGATCGCCTTGGCCGCGAGTACCGGAGTCGGCATCCTCTTGAGTGCCCGTCGCACCCGCATCCCCGAGACGAGCGTGGCAACCACCCGCTGCCTGGCCACCGAATAGCCCCGAACACAGCTCCAAAGGAGAACCATCCATGCCCCACGAAATGAAGATCCCCGGCCCTGACCATCCGATCACGGTCGAGCGCAGCGACGACCGCGTGATCGTACGGGCGGGCGAGTCGACCCTCGCCGACAGCACGGCCACGCTCGTGCTCCGCGAGGCCAACTATCCGCCGGTTCGCTACATCCCGCTCACCGACGTCGACGAGACGCTACTGGCGTCGAGCGACACCTCGACGTACTGCCCATATAAGGGCGATGCGTCCTACCGGTCGATCACCACGCTGCCGGGTCAGGGCGAGGACGCGGTCTGGTTCTACCACGAGCCGTATGCCGCGGTTGAGCCGATCCGCGACCATGTCGCCTTCTATCCCGACCGCGTCGAGATCACGATCCAAGCAGGCTGAGATGCCCTCGACTACGAGCACCGCTCCCGACACCGTGAGTCGCTCGCCACGCGAGCGACTGCTCGAGGCGGCGGGCGAGCTGTTCTACGCCGAGGGAGTGCAGTCGGTCGGAATCGACCGCGTGATCGAGCGGGCCGGCGTCGCCAAGGCGTCGCTCTACAGCGCCTTCGGTAGCAAGGAGGAACTCGTCCGGGCCTACCTCGAGGAGCGGCAGATGCGCATCCTCCGACGGCTGCGGGCCGCGGTCGACGCGGTCGACCCAGCCGACCCGGTGGCACGCATCCTCGCCGTGTTTGACGCCCAGGCCAAGCTGTTCGGTGCCCCGGACTTCCATGGCTGCGCATTCATCGCGGCCGCTGCAGAAGCGCCCCGCGATGGACGGATCGACGACGCCGCACGCGACTACCGCCACGAGATCCGAGAGCTCTTCACCGAGCTCGCGGCGGCGGCCGGAGCCCCCGACCCACCGCTGCTGGCCAGCCAACTGCAGCTCGTCTACGACGGCGGGTCGACCTCGGCGAATCTCGACCGGGATCCCTCGATCGCCGGCCCGGCCCGCGCCGCCGCAGCGACGCTGATCGCGGCATCAACCGAGCCCTCAACCTCGCGAAAGGCGCGCCCAGCTCGTCAGGCGCGCTAGCGGCGCCAAGCGGTCAGCCTGTCGTCACCCTGCGGTAGCTCCCGCGGCGGAACTCGTCGACGAGCCCGGGCCGGGATGGAGTCCAACCGAGCTCGTCTCGGGCCTTGGTCGTGACTGCACGCTGATCGAGGAGCAGGACCTCCGCGAAGTAGTCGCCCAGGCGGGCCTTGGCCTCTTCTTCTGAGCCGGGTACGGCTCCGGGTGCGCCGACAGCGACCGCCGCCGCATCGGTCAGTTCACCCAGGGTCGGGTTCGATCCGTCATCGATGATGTAGCGGCCGCGAGCCGAGTCGTGCTCGAGCACAAGCCGAAAGAATCTCGCCAGGTCGGCAACGTGAACCGTCGACCAGTGCTGCTCGCCGGAGCCGAGCATGATCAGGTTTCCCTCCTGATCCCGGGGTGAACCGAGAATCAATCCCGGGATCCCGCCGCCGCCGTCACCGTAGGCGGTGCTCGAGACGATCACCACACCCCGCATGCCTGGGGCACCGAGCAACCGCCGCTCGATCGGTTCCTTCCACGCCACGAGCGCCGGCGGGTTCATCGGCGAGTCTTCGCTGATAGCCAGATTCGACCCGTAGATCCACAGGCCGCTGATGTGCAGGTACGCCCTCCCCGAGGCGTCGAACGCCTCGATCGCGGCATCGACCACCGCGGAGTCCAGATCGGCGCTCGTGGCATCACCCGGACTGGCGGTATGCACCGCCCCGTCCACACCCCCCAGCACCCCGACCACGGCTGCTCGGTCATACAGATTGATCACGATCGGCGTGGCGCCGCGGTCAGCAATGCTGCTGGCCTGAGCGTCGTCGCGGACCAGGGCTATGACCTCGTGACCGCCGTCCTGCAACTCGGTAAGTACGTGGGACCCGATGAATCCGGTTGCGCCGGTGAGTGCGACTTTCATGAGCACAGCCTCCTGTCTCTACAACCCGAAATAGATCAAGCGCTTGCTTGACTTTAACGCTGAACCGCCAACCTGTCAAGCAGTTGCTTGAATTGTTCCGCGGGGTCAGCCTGAGCTCGCGCCGCGGAACGCGCCCGCAAGTACCGGGACCACCAGGCGCTCGACCTGCTTCCGGGACTTGTTCCGCAGCTCGGCCCCGACCGGCGCGAGGACCAGCCAGTTCAACAAGCCGGCCGCGCAGCGCGTCCGGAAGATCAGCTCCGCATCCTTGACCCCAGGAAGCTGGGCTTTCAGAACTCGAAGGGCGGCGGCGCGAATCAGTTCGAACCGAGCATCGAGCCGGTCCCATGTCTTCGGCGGATCGAGTCCCGCCCGCGCGACGATGCGCATCACGGCAAAGTCACGACCTCCGGCGGCCAGCGCGTCCATCATCGGCCGGGCGAAGGCCGCCGCCAACGCCTCCAGCGTGGACCCGGGGTTCAGCGCGCTCACCGCCTCCTGTTGCGCGTCCAAGTAGCGCTCGAGCGCATGCTCAACCGCCGCGTCACACAGCGCCTTCAGGGATCCAAAGTGGTAGCTCACGGCCGCGACGTTCGCCTCGGCAGCGTTCGTCAGCTCTCGCAGCGTCACGGCACTCTCGCCACGCTCGGCGAGCAGATCGAGGGCAGCGTCCATCAGCCGCGTCCGCGTCCGGATGCCGGCCTCCCGACGCTGATCCGCCCTCGCCGCTTCCATCGCGATTTATTCAAGCATGTGCTTGAAAACGCGTCAAGCGTGACCCTGCGGCGGATGATGCCGTGGTTCCTCGTCTGGTTCCTCGGTGCATCGGCCGCCAACAGCCTCGACGCGTTCACTCCGGACCGCTCGCGCTGGCGGTCGCGACCACCAGCCCGCCCTCCACCCTCGCGCTCGCCGCGGTAGCCTCGTAAGAGCGCCTCCTCCACGGGTGGCGCGGCGTTGCGGTTTTGTCCGGGCGGCTGGTCACCATGTCCGGCCCGTGTCCACGCCCCGTCCGCAGACCACGCCGGCCTTGCGCGTCTGGCAGCAACGCGCACTCGCGGCGATGGGTCGGTGGGAGCGGGGCTCGTTCTTGCTCTCGGCGGCGCCCGGGGCGGGCAAAACGCGTCCGGCATTGGAACTCGCCCGACGCCAGCTGGCCTCCGGCGCGGCCGAATCGGTGCTCGTCGCCTGTCCGACGGGGCCGCTGACTCGGCAGTGGGCGCGGGCCGCGAGCCGGCTGGGTGTCGAACTCGCGGTCGACGCCCCCACCCCCCGCGCGCCGGCCGGGTTCGACGGCGTCGCGGTTACCTACGCGCGGATCGCGAAGGCGCCGAGCCGATGGGAGCGCGCTGCGAGAACGCGGACGTTGGTGGTTGCCGATGAGGCGCACCATCTAGGAGAAGAGCTGGCTTGGGGAGAAGCGTTCGCGAGAGCGGTTGGCCGCTGTGAGCGGTGGCTCTTGTTGTCCGGAACGCCATTTCGCTCCGACGCGACCCCGATCCCCGGCGTGCGCTACGACTCCGCCGGGCTCGCCGAGCCCGACATGTCCTACAGCTACGCGGATGCCGTGCTGGATGGCATCTGCCGACCGGTGTGCTTCGTCGCGTATGACGGAACGCTGTCCTGGCGAAGCGGCGACGATGTGATCGAGTCGAGCTTCGAGACCGTCTTGAGCGGGCGCGAGGCCAGCCGCCGCTACCGCACGGCGATCTCGACCGAGCTCCCCGACGGGCTGCCGCGAATCCTGCGCGAAGCCGACGCCAAGCTCCGGGCAGTGCGCCGCGACGGCCACCCCGACGCCGGCGGGCTGGTGATCGCCGCGGACTCGTCGCACGCGCGCAGGATCGCTTCACTGCTCCGACAGGAGACCGGGCGCAGCGCATTGGTCGTCCTGCACAACGAGGCGAGGGCCGCCGAGAAGCTGGCTGCGTTCACGAATGCCCGCGACCCGTGGATCGTGGCCGTGAACATGGTCTCCGAGGGAGTTGACATCCCCCGCCTGCGGGTCGGCGTATATGCGACGGCAGCCAAGACCCCGCTCGTGTTCCGGCAAATCGTCGGGCGCTTCGTCCGCACGATCCCACGCCGTCCGGTGGAACCGAGCTGGCTCTACATCCCCGCAGACCCCGTTTTGCGCGATCACGCCGCTGCCGTGCGGGAGGAACTCCGCCACGCGCTGCGACGGCCCGAGGATGAGTCTGCGGGCGAGTTCGACCGACCGGATGTATTCCAAGCAGAGCGCTCCGAGACGCCCATGTTCGAGCCACTCAGCGCGGACGTGGCCCCCCAGATGACGCTCTTCGGACCGCCCGCCCCGCCGGCACCGCAGCAACTCACAGCAGGTGCACCCGACCTCGCTCCGGTTGGGCGGGGCTCTGATCACGAGGCCCAGCCACACCGGACGCCGGCGTTCGAACAGCGCGCCAGGCTTCGAGACGAGCGCCACCGGCTCGTCGCCGAACTCACCCGCCGCGACGGAACCACCCACCGCGAGATCAACGCCTGGATCAACCGCGAGCTCGGCATCCGGTCGGTCGAGCACGCGAGCGTCAACGACCTCGAACGGTCGGTCGAACTGCTCGTCCGCAAGCTCACGCGCCGCCGCTGAGCACCGCCGCTGCGTGGCCACGAAGCGAGCCGCCGTTCCGAATAGCGCAGATCGCATCGGGTCTGGTGTACCTTGGCGAGATGGATCGGTGTTCGATCCTGCACCGGGCGATGCCGAGGGCCATCAGACGGTCGCTTCTGGTTTTAATAGTTGTCGTACTCGGGGCGTTGGCGGCTGGTTGCGGGGGGTCTTCCCGGCGCGGAGGCGCGTCTTCGGAGCTCCTCCAAGCCCGCGCTCAGGCGGTCCGCGCCGAGCCTCGGTCCGCGCCGTCGGTCGCCAGCATCGCCAGCGGTGGTTTCGCCGGCTACGCGTTGCTCGCCAACGGGCACGTCTGGGGCTGGGGTGATGACCTCGAGGGTCAAATCGGGAACGGTGGTGCGTGGAACCTCAGCACGACTCCGGTCGAGATTCCTGGGCTGAGCCGCATCGTCGCCGTCGCGGCAGGTGCCAACACCGCCTATGCGTTGCAATCCGACGGCGCGGTGTGGGGCTGGGGCGATAACAGCCAGGACGAGCTTGGCGACGGCGCTGATTCGCGCCAACAGAAACCGCAACGGATTCGCGCTCCCAGAGGGGTGGTGGCGATCGCGGCCGGCGGGTGGTCTGCTTACGCTTTGACGCGGGCTGGCACGGTCTGGTCGTGGGGCGATGATGCCCTGGGACAGCTCGGGACAGCTGGCCCCCTCCCGCGCGCCGTCCCAGGTCGAATCCGGCACCTGTCGGGAGTTATCGCAATCGCCGCGGGCGAGGGGAACGGGTATGCGTTACGTCGAGACGGGACCGTGTGGGCTTGGGGCGACGCGAGTCTGGGACAACTCGGTCCTCAGCGCTGCGGGCCATCAGGATCGGCTGAGCCACGGTGTCCGCCGGCGGGCGTGCCGGTGGAGATCCAAGGTCTCGGCGACGTGACGGCGATCGCGGCCGGGGCCGACACCGTCTACGCGCTCCGGAGCGACGGGAGCGTATGGGCCTGGGGCGATGACAGCTTCGGAGCGCTGGGGAGTCAGTCAAGGCGCCAGTTCGCCGACCGGCCCACACGCGTCCGCCGGCTGGCGCATGTCGTTGCGATAGCCGCAGGCTCCTCCACGGCGTACGCCGTCCAACGCGATGGCAGTCTCTGGGCCTGGGGCAGGGGCATCGACGGCGAGCTCGGTGATGGCAACCCGACGAACCATTCGGTGCCCACGCGAGTGCTCACGCGCACGCCCGTCATCCAGGTGGAGGGAGGGGGTGCCATGGCCTATTCCCTTGACCGCGAAGGTCAGATCTGGGCGTGGGGCAGCGGGCTCTACGGGCAGCTCGGCAACGGTTATCTGGTGAGCCTCGATGAGCCTACGCGCGTCCTGAAGCTCCCCTAGTAGGCGGGGTCGAATGCGACGCTTCCAGAAGTGACCGGGTCAGGTCGGCCGGGGACAAGGGCGAACTCGCGTATCGTCCACCGCTGGAATGGATGCACGTCCGTCGCTGATCGAGTTCCCCGCCGATGATCCCGAGCGGGCGCGCCGCTTCTGGTCGAGCCTGCTCGGCGTCGCCCTCGCGGGGCGCACCGACGAGGAGGGCAGCGGCTGGCAGACCCACGTCCCCGGTCCCCAGATCGGCGTGCATGAGCGTGGACGCGGACCGGGAGACACCGTCTCCCTTCCGTACTTTGCGGTCGACGAGATGGACGCCGCGCTCGAGCGGGTGACGAAGCTGGGCGGCAGCGTCATCCACCCGGGCTCGAGGTGGGCCATCTGCCGCGACTCCGAGGGCAGCCCGTTCGGGCTGGCGCTGAGGAGCGAGGCGGACGCATAGGACCAGTCGCCGCCGCTGGCCGCCGGAGGTCCAGGACCGCCTAGCCGCCCGGGGCGATTTTTTGGAAGAGGATAGGGTCCTGCCAGTGCCCCGCGATCCGGAGATAACGCCTCGCGAGGCCGAAGCGTTCGAATGCATTGCGCTCCAGGACCCGCTGTGAGGCGATGTTGTGCGACAGCGCGCCGGCCTCGATCCGGTGCAGGTCCAGCTCGGAGAACGCCAGTGCGGTCAGGTCCGCCACGGCCCGGGTGGCATGGCCCCGGCCATTTTCGGCCCTGCCGATCCAGTAGCCGAGGTTGCATGACTGAAACGCGCCGCGAACGATGTTGCTCAGCGTCACGCGGCCGATGATTCGGTCCTCGTCGAGGATGACGTGCGCCACCGTCAGTCCACGCTGCTGGTCGCCGAGGAGCTTCTCGATCTCCGCGCGTTGCCCGGCTAGCTTGAAATGATCCTCGTGTCGGATCGGCTCCCAGGGGGCGAGGAACTCGCGGTTCGTGCTCAGCAGATCCAGGAGCGCCTCGGCGTCCTCGAGCGTCACGGGCCGCGTCCGGGTCACAGTCGAACCAGGGAGAGCCGGCCTGGCCCCGCTTTAGCAGCTCGCTCCGGGATGGGTTGCGCCCGGGGCCAGGCAAGCTAGTCGCACGGATGGCGGACGGCTTGCACGTGTGGTGAATGCGTAGTACTTGCCTATCCACTGAGGTCGGGTAATGAGCACTGTCACCCGCGTCCGGACGTGGAGGCGAGACCGCTTGAACTCACGGGTGAGATCGATTGTTCGGTCGGTTCCGCACCAGCGCGATGTCGAAGCGCAGCCCGCGCCCGCGCCGATCACGATGAGACGCGTGGTGAAAGGACACCCTCGGCCGTGGCAGCCGACCAGCAGCCTGGAGCCGACCGGCACTCCGATCACGATGAGCGAGCGAACCATCGTGTACACGGGGTTGTACTGGAATGTCCACTGCGCACTCACCAGCGACAGCAGGCTCCCGGCGGCGGTCTGGTTCACCTTGGCGCCCCCGGTCTGGCTCAGCTCCGAACTGACGCTGAGGTTGGCGGTCGTGTCGGTTGCTGTGATCACCGCTTCCCCCGGCGTAGTTGAGCTCCTGATCAGCGCACGGTAGGTCCCGTTCCCGCCGCTCGCTACCCCGATGACCTCCTCGAGCGGATCCGTGGAGGAGAACGCAACCGCGTCTGTAGACACCGGGTTGCCGTAAGCGTCCGTAACCGTAGCGGTCGCGACGGCGTAGGAAGTTCCGCCTGCGACAATCGACCTCGGCTCGACGCTCAAGGTCATGTTCTTCGCCGGTCCCGGAGTCTGCGTCAAAGACGCGGACCCGGAGATCTGCTGACCCATCCACGAACTCGTGGCAGTGATCGTCGGGGTCCCGGCGGTGGTCGAACTGGTCAATGTGGCGGTGTAGGTACCGTTCAAATTGTCAATGGTCGGGCCCAAGCGGATCCCGCTGTCGGTTGACGAAAAGACGACGGTTTGACCCGGTAGCGGGAACGACAGCGTCGCGGTCACACGGCTGGACGACACCCCATCGGCGACGATGCTACTCGGGGACAGCGACACCGCGATCGTCTCCGCCGGCCCCGCCGCCTGTGCCGGGGCCTGGCGCAAGTACGTCCCGACGGCGAGAGCCAGAACCGCAGCAAACACGAACCAGAGGTCAGTTCCCGGCCGAGACAGGCGGGAAAGCACCCCACGCACAAAGCGTCTGATCCTCCGGCACACAAACCCCATACCTGGACCCTCGACGGGTCAAGAACAAACAGTTAAGTCTACCCAATCCTTCGCCTTCAGCCAAGCAGCAGGGGCTGGGCGAGTCGCTCTGCCCCCCGATTCTTAGAATGCCGTCCGTGCCGATTGCGTCCCCCGCCGTCTAGGCCCGCCCGGATAGGCTCGGCACACGGGCTTCCACTCGCGCTCAGCCGGCCGCGCGCTGACGCACTGTCCGAGGCCGGATGATGCCGTCGGGGGAGGAGCTGCTGGACCTCGACCGCCGGCTGGTGTGGCATCCGTACAGCGCGATGCCTGCCCACCTCCCGCCGCTGGCGGTGGACAGCGCGCATGGGGTCCGGCTCCGCCTCCAGGACGGTCGCGAGCTGATCGATGGAATGGCCTCGTGGTGGTGTGCGGTCCATGGCTATCGGCATCCGGTGCTGGACGAGGCGGCTCGCGACCAGCTCGGACGCATGTCGCATGTCATGTTCGGCGGGCTGACACACGAGCCGGGTGTGACCGCTCGCCAGTCTCGAGCTTCTCGAGAACCCAGGCTGGAAGAACGATGTAACGCGGATCGAGCGCGGGCTCACCGCGGGGCTCGCGCCGGCGCGCGACCTTCCAGGCGTCGACGACGTCCGGGTGCTGGGGGCGATCGGCGTTGTCCAGCTCGACCACGATGTCGACGTCGCGGCGGCGACCCGGGCGGCGGTCGAGCAGGGCGTGTGGCTGCGCCCCTTCCGCGACCTCGTGTACACGATGCCGCCGTATGTGACCGGTGATGAGGACTTGGGACGGATCGCCGCCGCTGCGGTCGCGGCCGCGGCCGCTGGGCGTGGCTCGAGCCGAGCCGTCAGCACCGGGACCCGCACGGGAACGACTAGCCGATGAGGGTGGTTGTGGTGACCGGTACGGACACCGGCGTCGGGAAGACGGTCGTCACGGCGGCGCTCGCCGTGGCGCTCCGCCTCAGAGGACTTCGCGTCGCCGTCGTCAAACCGGCGCAGACGGGCGTGGCCGAGGACGAGCCCGGCGACCTCGTCGAGGTCGAACGGCTCGGCGGCATCAAGGATCTGCACGAGTTCGCCAGGTTCCCCGAGCCGCTCGCCCCGGCGACCGCGGCTCGGCGGGCCGGCATGACGGAACCGTCGGTTCGGGAGCATGCCACCCGCACTGCCGCCCTCTCGGGCCGCGACGTCGTGCTGATCGAGGGGGCCGGCGGCCTGCTCGTCGAGCTCGACGGCGACGGCGGAACCGTCGCAGATCTGGCTTCCGGGCTCCGGGCTCCGGGCTCCGGGCTCCGGCGATCGTCGTAGCTCGGGCCGGGCTGGGCACACTCAACATCAGTGCGCTGACCTGCGAGGCGCTGCGCCGGCGGGGAGTGCCGTGCCTGGGACTCGTGATTGGCGCCTGGCCCACCAGCCCTGATCTCGCCATGCGCTGCAACGTCGAGGACCTTCCGCGCTACACCAAGGTACCCCTTCTCGGCCAACTGCCGCAGGGCGCGCCGGCGCTTGACACCGCTGTCTTTGAGGCAGTCGCCAAACACGAGTTAGCTGACGCCGCGGACGCCGTCATGAACGAGCTGCAGGGGGACGTCGGCGAGTCCGAAGCCCGTGACCGCCACTAGGCTCCTGGGACATGAAGATCCGCTTCGCCGTCGGTCCCCACGCAGGATCCCTCTCCGGAGCGGAGCTGGTCGGGTTCGCCGAGGCGCTCCAGGCCACCGGATTCGATGGGCTGTGGCTGTCGGACCTTCCCGTCGGTTCGGTGCTCGACCCGCTGCTCGGGCTGGCGCTGGCCGCCGGACGCACCGACCGGCTGCGCCTGGGCGCCAACCTCGTTCCCCTCGGCCGCAACCCGTTCCTGCTGGCCAAGGAGCTGGCTCAGCTCGATCAACTCTCCGGCGGCCGGCTGCTGCTCAGCTTCGTCACCGGCCTCGGCCAGCCCGGAGAACGTCAGGCGCTCGGGCTCGACGGCGCCCGCCGGGGTGACGTACTCGAGGAGATGCTCGGGCTGGTGCGGAGCTGGTGGGCGGGCGACGCCGTCGACCATCGCTCCGAACGCTGGACATTCGATCACCTGGCGGCGCCTGCGCGGCCCGTCCAGGACCCGCTCGAAGTCTGGCTCGGCGGCCGCGGTCCCCAGGCGCTCGACCGGGTCGGGCGGATCGCCGATGGCTGGCTCGGCGCTCAGCTGACCCCGGCCGAGGCCGGAGCCGCCCGCCGCCGGATCCAAGGGGCGGCGGGCCACGCCGAGCGCGAGGTCGACCCCGAGCACTTCGGGATGAGCATCCCCTACGCGCGCCTCTCCCCCGCTGCCGACCTGCTGGCCCCGCTTTCCGCCCGGCGGCCCGACGTCGACCCGCTCGCCTTCGTGCCGGTCGGCCACAGCGGCCTGCGCGCCTTTATCGAGCGCTACGTCGACGTCGGTCTGTCGAAGTTCGTCGTCCGTCCGCTCGCGCCCGTCGGTTCCTGGGTCGAGGAGGCCGCATGGCTCGGCGACGCCGTCCTCGACCTGCAGACCTGACGCAAGACGACTAGCGGCATCACAGGGCGCTCCCCACGCGGGAAGGGTGCGGGCACGGGACGGTCGGTGGTGCGAGCCGGGTTGCCAACGTCCATGTCAGCTGTGAGGCTGCGCCCGCATGCCCTGCCTCATCGCACTGATCGCCCTGCTTTCGCCGCGGCTCGCTCTGTTCCTGATCTGGATTTTCAGCGATCTCCTGAGCCGCGCCTACTCGAGTTGGATTCTCCCCCTGCTCGGATTCTTCGTACTGCCTTGGACGACACTCGCTTACGCCGCGTTCTGGGACTGGGCACCCGGGCACCACCTGACTTGGAGGTGGATTTTCGTGGTCCTTGCTTTCTTCATCGACATCAGTGCGTATGCCGGCAGCGAACGGGCCCAGGCCGCGCGCCGCTGAGCAGCCACGCGAGCCCGTCCAAATCGGCTTCGGAGCCCGCTGTAGGAATTGACCGCCCGTACCGGCAGGAGCGGGGCCCCTGCCGGTCGATGAGCGGTGCTGCGAATCAGCCGACCAGCTTTGTCGCGGCGAGGATCGCCGTCGGCGTCGCGACGCGGGTGATCACGAAACGGCTCCGGCGGTCTCGCTGAGCGAGCGGGCAGCCTGGGTAATGAGCTTGGCGACCGCATCGGGCCGCGAGACGTAGATGGCGTGACTTCCCGGCACCTCAGCCGTCGTCGCGCCAGCGCGCTCGGCCATCGTCCGCTGCAACGGTGGCGGGATCATCCGGTCGTCAGTCACGAGCAGGTACGAGGTCGGCTTGCTGCGCCAGGCCGGGTCGCTGATCGTCCCGTTGAGCGCCTCCACCCCCCACGGCACCTGCGAGTCGGCCATGAACGCCGCGTCGGACTCCGGGACATCGCCGGCGAACGCCTCCGCGTACTTCTCGCGGTCAAGGAACAGGAAGCCGTCAACGGGCGGCAGGATCGGTGGCGTCGGCCCGTCGGGAGGAAGAGTGGCCAGCAGCGTGCTGACCGACTCGCCCTGGTCGGGCGCGAACGCCGTGATGTACACCAGGCCAGCGACCGAGTCGTGCGTGCCGGCCTCGGTGATCACCGCTCCGCCGTACGAATGGCCGACGAGGATCGCAGGCCCATCCTGGAGGTCGAGCACGTTGGTCGTGGTCTCGACATCGCTCTCGAGTGAGAGCGTCTGGTTCTGCACGACGCTCACCTTAAACCCGTCCGCGGTCAGCAGGTCGTAGACACCCCGCCAACCAGACCCATCGACGAAACCGCCGTGGACGAGAACTACGTTGCGCACTTCGGTCATGTATGACCTCCTTTTCGCTTAGCCGACCTCGGGATGAGATCGACGCCAGTGATCCGCCACGGTAGGTCCGTCCCGGCTGCCCGCGCGTCCGTCAAATGACGATGGTTTTCTCACCCCCTACGTACGTACTCGGACATTGCACGTCGTACGTCGATCCCGGCGTCGACACCCCTCCCGGGACTGCTAATCGCGGTCAGCGACGGCGCGGTGAAGAACAGCACGAGGCGCGAGCGCGGCACTCAGCTCGCCACGGGAGGTGATCCCGAGCTTCGGGAACACCCGGTAGAGGTGGGTGCTAATGGTGCGATGCGAGAGATACAGTCGCTGGCCGATTTCGCGGTTCGACAAGCCCTCGGCCGCAAGCTGAGCGATCTGCAGCTCCTGTGCCGTCAGCTGATCGCGCCCCTCGGCAGCACGGCGGCGGCTGCGCTCGCCCGAGGAGCGCAATTCGCGTCGCGCGCGCTCGCTCCATCGGTGGCATCCGAGGGCGTCGAACGTGTCGCGTGCGGGACGCAGAACGCCGCGCGACTCGCCTACCCGGCGTTGGCGCCTTAGCCACTGGCCGTATGCGAGCTGGATCCTCGCGCGTTGAAACGGCCACCGGCTGAGGTCGGTTGACAGTGCCTCGTCGAAGCGCTCGCCCGCCTCGGCTGGCTCGGCGAGGAGCGCACGCGCATGGCCGAGGGCCAGGGCGATCCACGCGCCTGGCTGCCCACCCGCGATCGCCTCGACCTGCGCCACCCGCGCCCGCGCGAAGTCGAGACGGTCGAGTTGCACAGCCGCCTCGGCCAGATCCGCGATTAGCCAGGATGAAATCACCGGGTGGTATGCCGAGTCGTCGGGATCGAACAGCCGCTCCGCGTACTCGTACGCCTCGGCGTAACGGCCGGTCGCGAGCGCCGCCAAAACCTTGCCGAACTGGGCGAACGCCATGGTGATGTTCGCACCGGCCGGTTCTGCGATCGTCTCGGCCCGCGCGGCCAGGCGCTCAGCCGTCTGCTCATCGCCGCGCATCGCCGCCACGAGCGAGATCGCCGTGTCGGCCGCGGCCGCCCACTGCGGTTCACCGAACTCCTCGGCGAGACGTCGTCCCTCTTCGCCGGCGGTCATCGCGACTTCCCAATCGCCGCGGCGGGCCGCGGTGCACGAGTACAGCGAGAGTAGTCGCGGCAGGGGCCCGAGCCGCCCCGCATTCCGCAGTCCGTCCACTGCCGCCGCGAGGAAGTCGTCGCCCAAGTCGAAGGCGCCGACGACGAGCGCGGCTGGGCCGAAGAACCGCGCAGCGTCGGGGTCGATCCGCTCCGCGGCTGCCTCTCTGCTCAGGCGCGACAGAACGCCCGGCGCGTGACCTGATGGGTCTGCGTACGCGTGGACCGCGAAGACGCGCGGGTCCTCTGCATCGGCGCCTCCCAACCGCCTGGAGGCCGCGATCAGGACCTGTCTCGCTTCCGGGCCCGGATCAACCCACCAGGCACGTGACGAAACGAGCCAGAGCAAATCGACTTGCAGGTCATAGTCTCCAATGGCACCTGCTCGATCCGCGGCGTTGATCAGAGATACAAACCGTCCGGCGTCGAGGCGGGGGCGCGTCAGGGCTGTTTCCTCGATCCATGTGACTCGCGCCCGCTCCAGCTCTCCAAGGTCCAGCCGGCCGACGTCGTTCAGCAGCGGAGCCACCAAATCGCGCCGTCCCAGCTCGACGGCGAGCCGCGCCGCCCCGAGCAGACGACGGCTACGAGTAGCATCGTCACTGAGTTCGGCGGCCCGTGTCAAAGCCGCAATCGCCACCGCAACCGCGCCCCGTTGCTGCGCCCGGGTTGCCGCCCGTTCGAGCTCAAGCGCAATCTCCTCGTGGGTGCCCGAAAGCAGAGCGGCTCGGTGCCATGCCCGTCGGTCCGGTTGCTCCGCCAGCACACTCGCCAACGCCTCATGCACACGTCGCCGATCCCCAATACCCGCGCTTTGAGCGACCGCCGACCGAATCAGCGGATGGCGGAAACGAAGCGTGTGCAGATCGCCCTCGATGACGCGCGCCTCGACGGCCGGTGCAGCAACGTCGAGGTCCAGGGTCTTCCCGGCAATGATCCCGCCTGCTTGGAGGATCTCGCTGATCGCGTCTCCGTCGTCCAGTGCCGCAACCAGCAGCACCAGCCGAGTCTCATCGGGCAGATCGGAGACACGCGCGGCGAACGCACGCTCGAGCCGCTCAGTCAACGGCAACGGACCCGACACCAAGCCCCCGTCCTCGTACCCGCAAACCACCTGGGGCAGCTCGACGAGCGCGAGCGGGTTGCCGGCCGCCTCCAGCAGCACCCGACCGCGCGCCACAAGCGACAGCCGTGGGGCGACCGCGTCGAGCAACGCTCCCGCTGTCTCCTCGTCTAGACCGCAGACCTCTAGCTCCGGTAGCCCGGCATCCCTAAGCACCGACGGATAGCCATCGCGGGTGGCAGCGAGCAGGATGATCGGGTCGGATTCGATTCGCCGAGCAACAAAGGCAAGCACGTCCAGGGTTGGGCGATCCAGCCATTGCGCGTCTTCAGCCACCAGCAGCAGCGGGGCATCCGTCGCCACATCGGAAACGAGGTCGAGCGCGGCCATCGCGATCCGGAAGTGTTCCGGGGCCGGCTCGAGCGTCAGCCCGAAAGCGGCATCGAGTGCTGAGCGCTGAACGGCGGGCAACTCGACAGCCCGTCCTCGCACGGGTCGGAGCAGCTGGTGCAAACCGGCAAACGGGAGATGAGCTTCCGACTGGACACCAGCGGTAGTGAGCACGGTCATGCCCCGTTCCCCCGCCGCGCGAGCGGTGTCGGACAGTAGCCGAGACTTGCCGACCCCTGGCTCGCCGTGAAGCACGAGTGCCGCCCCACGAAGCGCGACCTCGTCCAACATTGACGTCAGAACGCGCTGCTCCCCGTCGCGACCCAGCAAAGGTGCAGCTTCATCGCGAGTCGTGGCGAGCATCACGTCCCATCCTCTCACAAGCGCTCGCGCCCGCATGGCCTCCACCGCCGGCCACGAGTGGCCGATGCGCGATCCGTACATCCCTGGCAGGCGACTACCTTCCGTTCGGAGGAGTGGCGCCCGTCAGCAGTCATCCAAACGGGACAATCGAGTATGACCGTTGGCACCGACACTGTGACTTGGGACGGCGGCCTCACAGCCCACGTCGACGCCGATACCTGCCACACCGCTATCAGGATGGTCGGGTACTGTGCGGTGTCTGGAATCGAGGGCAATACCGTCTATTACGCCGGTGACAATTTCGGTATCGGTGCCAACACCTACTTGCCTTGGGCGACGGCTTGCGAGAACGGCACTCCCAATGTTTACCCAATCTTGTATGTCCTTTTCGAGGAGCGCGGATTGTGGCAGGATGCCGCCAACGACTTCTGGGGGGCGCACCCGGGAAACTTAGTGAGACGTGGACCGCTCGATAAGCCCGAGGACGGTCACCAGAGGCGTGGTTCTCGCCGCTCAAGGGCCCTTGGGGCCACCGCCACAGGCCTTCGCGGCGGCTTGGACCGCCGGCGACTGCGGGTTGACCCCGGGCAGGTAAACCTGTTGGCTGCCGCCTGAGCTGCTGATGACCTTCGGGGCGGGGAAGTTCGGCACGCCGTGGCTGCGCATGCATTTGGCGAAGTTCAATCCCCGCTGGGTCTCTGCTACTCGCGAAACCCAGGGAACCGTGCCCGCTGCGGAGCGGGTTACGAGCGCGCGACGTGGTACTCGAGGCTGCACGGCGAGATGCCGCTCACCTGCGATACGCCCCAGTTGATCTCTCCTGCCCCGAGCTGGTTGCCGGCCGGGAAGCTGATCGTCATCGTCGCGTCGAGCTGCTTTTGACCAGCGACCTCGAGGTGGATCGGGAGGGCCGCGAGCCCACCGAGCTTGTTGTGCCCGGAGCCGACGGTCCACTGATGGTATTTCCCGGCGAACGTAAGCTGACGGATTCTGAACTGTCCCTTGACGCTGAAATTCCCGCTGGCGCAGCCGGGCTGATGACCGGCGTTGCCATGGACGTCCTTGACGGTCTCGTTGTCGAGCGTGAACTCCCCGGACTTGAGGCTCGTCTCCAGCGGCTCGAGCTTCCACTCCCCACTGGCGGGACGCGGTGCCGACTTCTGGCTGCCCGCGACCGCCTCGGCGGCGAAGCACGCCGCGCCGACGACCGCAAGACCGAAGGCGCATGCGACCGCCGCCGCCTTCGTTGCTGCTCGCTGCATGCTCACCGACCTGCTCCCTTCGCTCAATTGCGGATCGCCCTACCGGCACCCGTACACCCGGGTGGCTGAGCGCTCGTGCCCTTCCTAGGGCTCAGCGAACGCACGATATCCGACGGTTCAAGGCTCATGCCGTCCGGGACGGGAGGGCTCGAACCTCGGGGACGTCCGCCGGTCAGGCGGACGCCCTCTTTCTAGCTCAGCCGGACCTCGGCAACCCCGCCATCGGGCACCGACACGATCGGCCCCCCCGTAGCGGCGCCCTCCCACACGCGGTACTCGCCGGCCGGCAGGCTGCCGAACACGGCCGTGAGCAGCGACTCGCTCCGAGTTCTCCGCTCGTGCACACCGGTGTGGACACGCTCCGCGCCGTTTCCGATGCGACTTATCTCGATCTCAAGGTCGCGGTAGCGCGCGGACGGGTAGATCACGAGCGCTCCGTAGCCACCGCCGACGTCGATCGCCAGGCTGCCGCATCCCGCGGACGGGCGGAGGGCACCGTGGTGCCCTCCCCCGTGCGCGGTTGCGGAGTGCCCGTGGGTGTGGAGCGAGCCCTCGGGCACGGACGTGCCCTGGCCGCCACCCGATGTCACCCCACTCGCCATGGTCATGCGACCAGACCGAGCGGCGCGGCCTGGTAGCCACCTACCGGCGTTCCGAGGTACGGGAACTGTGGCAAGAACGAGGTGCTCGTCTGGTCGAGCCCGTCAGTGACCAGCGCCGCTGCCCCGTCGGGCGTGTAGCTGTTGTCGACCAGCGGGATCGTGGCGCCGGCCAGGGCCCGGAGCTCTACCGTGACGATGTCGTCGAACACGCGCCGGCCGTTGGGGAAACCGGCTAGGTCGCCACCGAGGATCCCGAGCGCGCTCGGATTGCTCGCCGGTGGGATCGCCATGTTCAGGCGGATGAGGTCCGCTTGTGTGCTTCCAGTGACGTTCTGGAAGTTCGGGACGACGCCGGCGGGGAGACCCGTCAGGAAGATCGCCACGATGTCCGCACGCGGCTGCGTGTACTTCGCCAGGTTCGGGAACACGCCGGGGTAAAGGACCGGCAAGAGCGAAGCCAACTCGGGATGTGCGACTCCCTCGACGAACTCCGAGTCCTTCGAGGGCGGGTTTGCATTCCAGCGGTCCTTCGAGCCCATCCCGACCAGCAGCTCGTTGAACAGCGGCATCGCGAGCCGCGACACCTGGACCCACTCACCGGCCTCCTCGATCGTTCCGATGCCCTCGAAGCGGACAGTCGTGGACTGCCGCCTGGCGGAGGCCCACACGCCGACGACCGACTTCGGGTCCATCACGTTGGTCGGCGTCTGGTGGTTGCGCGTCAGATCGGACTTCGGGACCTTCAGCGCGATCGAGTGAACGCCGAAATTGTGCGTGCCATCGACGCCTGCCGCGGCCTGCAACGAGCCGATGTGCAGGTTCTCGAACGGACGCAGGTTCGCTAGGTCGAAGATCGACCCGATGTCTACGTAGAAACCCTCGAGCCGCTGACCGGCGAAGACGGTGCGACCACCCGGCAGGCTGTGAACGGCCTGCCCGGCCAGGGTCTCGTAGTTCGGGGTCGAGAGGACCCCGACGTTACACGGCGGGCACGGCAGGTTCTCGGCCAGCACTTGGCGATTACCGCGCTCGAATCGGGTCACCGAGTAGAACTGTTTGCGGTTCCAGTTCGGGCTGCTGATCGAGTCGATCTCGCCAGTGTTGTAGAGGAATGTGTTGGGGTTGGCCACCACAGTGGTAAACGCAAACTCGTAGATGATGTCCGAGTCGCCGTCGCCGTCGTTGTCGATGTTGATGCGGTACCGGACGTCGTCGCCGAACTCGAAGAAGTTCGGGCCGCCGAATGGCGCCTCCAACGGGATGTAGTTGGCGATCAACGTGACGGTATTCGGGTCGTCCGGACTGACAAAGAAATACGTGTCGGTGTTGTCGGCGACGGGATCCTTACTGATCGCCGGCGCTTCACGGTGAGATGACACTTGCTTACCTCCAAGTCGGCTTGTGAGAAGGGGGTTCCCGCCAGATCAGCGGGCCGCGTGGGCGAGCTGTGCCGCGATCTTCCGATCACGGAACCTCACGGTGCGCTCGCCGGTGTTCAGCGAGATCTCACCGGTGCGGGCATCTTTGATGTAGGCCACGATCGGCTTCGCGTGCCTTGCGCTCTTGGCCTCGGCACTTTGTGTGACCAGGGCGCCGAGGACTGTCATTCCAGCCGCTGCGCCGGCTGAGCTCTTGACGAATCCACGCCGAGTGCTCTCACTCATGATTTGCCTCCGTTTGTTGTGGGTTGATCGAGCGGACGACGGCAGGCCTGCACCGGGGACTCCCGCTCCCCACATCGGAATCCGCCCCTGCGCGGGCTGCCCTCGATTCCGCTGTCACCTCCTGTTCGCGCGGCGCGGAAGATTGGATCACCGCCCGCAGGAATTTCTGCCCCGCCTCGCTCAGACGAGGCGAATCGAGCCGACTCGGCGGAGCCGGGAGGTGATTCGAGGCCGCTAGCCCGAGGCCGCTAGGCCGAGAGCTCAGACGCCGAGGTTCGGCTCGATCGCGTCAGCTCGTGCCCGAGCCCAGCGCTCGAGTGATCCGAACCCGATCCGCTCACGTAACAGCGAGGACGAAACCCCAATCGATCGGAGCGCACATGCTGGGACTCGACAATCCAATCCATCTCGCCTTTCTCCTAGTCTTACTGCTGCTCGTCTTCGGCGCAAAACGGCTGCCGGAGATGGGTCGCTCGCTCGGCTCGGGAATGCGCGGGTTCAAAGACGCGATCACGGGCGAGGAGGGGCTGGTCACCCACGAGACACGCACGATGGCGCTCGAGCGCAGCGTCGACGCGATGCCCGAAAGCACGCCCAGCCGCACCGCCGAGCATTCGGCCTAGCCGAAGCCCGGCAACGGCAGGCAAGCCGAGCTCCGCGGGCGCGTCCACTCGGGCGCGCCCTCAGGCGCTTACCAAGCCCGCAACCTCTCTCCAGATCTCATCGCCAGGCGTCGCGCGGAAGCTCGAGGTAGCTCGCCCGCCCGTGCCCGAACGACCAGTCCTCGCGTTCGTTCTCCAGCATGATTACCGCCAGGTTCTCGCCTCGCATCCCGATGCGCTCGGCTAGCAGTTCGGCCACGCGGCGATAGAAGGCCTGCTTGGCGTCGGTTTTCCTGCCGGCGGAGAGCGTGATCCGGATCAGCAGAAACTGTTCGTCTCGGTCGATGTCGAGGTAGTTCGGATCGAAGCGCAGGTGTCCCGGGCGACGTTCGGTGATGATCTGAAACCGGTCGCGCTCTGGCACGTCGAGCACCGCGACCATCGCCCCATGGACGGCGTCCGAGATCGCATCGAGCTCGGCTTCGGGGCGGCCTTCGAGCAAATCGATCTCCACCAACGGCATGTCAACACTCCTTTTGGCTGATACTTCTGGTCGAACAGACGAGATCCGCGCTGAAAACACATCGGCTTCACATCGGACGTCACCGGGTGTGAGCCCCAACCCGCAGAGGTGCCAAATGGCCGAACTCCCACCGCCCCCTGAGGACATTTTCCTGGCCCACTTCATCGTCTCAGACGACGTCGAGCGCTCTCGGCGCTTCTACACCGAAGTACTCGGCGGCAGGCTGGCCTTCGACGGAGATGTGACCTACGTCGCACTGTCGAACAGCTGGATCATCATCAACGTCGGTGGAGGCCCGACCGACGACAAGCCCACGGTCACCCTGGAGACGCCGCGCGATCCCGATCGAGTCAGCAGCTTTCTCAATATCCGGGTCAAAGACATCGAGGCCGTGTACGCCGAATGGAGCGCCCGTGGTGCCCAATTCCTGACGCCGCCGAAGCACCACCAGTACGAGATCCGTTGCTACATACGCGATCCCGACGGCTACATCATCGAAGTCGGGCAAACCACGGACCCAGAGGGGGACTGGACGCCCGCTCATTGGCCATCCGAGAAGGCCACTTGAGAGACGGGTTTCGGTCATGACCACCGCGATCATCGGCACTGGAGGGCTCGGATCGGTCATCGCGTGCCAGCTCGCCGCGGGCGGCGAGACCCTGCGGCTCTCGAGCGCCGACACTCAGTCGGCACGAACGCTGGCCGGAAGGATCGGTCCAGCTGCGGCCGTCGCTGTCGACAACCGCGATGCCCTGCAGGGTGCCGACGCCGTCGTGCTGGCGCTGCGGTTTTCTGTGCTCAAGAGCGTGATCGACGAACTCGCCGATCCGCTGACCGAGAAGGTCGTGGTCGTTCCGAGCAACCCAGTCGGCCTCGATCCACAAGGCAACATCGTCCGTCTCCTGCCGGAAGGACAATCCTCCGGCGAGGTTGTAGCCGCATGGTTGCCGACGGGGGCGCGCCTGGCGATGGCGTTTGGAACCATGTCCGGCGCCCTGTTCACGTCCTCTAGCAACCGATCACCGGAGCCGGCGGTCCTCTTCTACGCGACCAATGACGACCGTGCCGGCGCCGAGGTCGAGCGGTTGATCCGGACGGCCGGCTTCGAGCCGGTGAAGGTCGGCGGGGTCGAACAGTCGGGCCGACTCGAGGTCGGCGGTGACCTTCACGATCTCGTGGTCGGCGCCGCACAGGCGCGGTCGTTGGTCGGTCGGGCCTGATCGCGTCGCCACCTTTAACCCGTTCCCTGAACTGCGGGCCTGGGGAGGAACCGTCACGGTACCCGCCGCCGTGATCTCAGCAGCGGCGGGCTGTGGCGCGGGGTGTCCTCGGACCAGGAGCTCCACTCGCTCCTTGGCGCGTCGGTCATGCGGCCGATCACCGCGAGCAGCGGCTCGTATCGAGCGCGCACGGCTCGAAAGGCGATCCAGGCGGAGTCGCGGTCATCGGACATCGGCACGCCGATGCTTTGGAGATGGCTGAACGCCTGATTGAAGCTCTCTTCGGGAAGGCTGATCTCGGCGCCGGGCTCCGGCGGCCGGTGGGGGATGCCGAGGAAGTCGGCGATCGAGATCAAGGCGTGGAGGCCGGCGCGTAGACAGAGCTCGCTTCGGGAATTTCCCGGTCCCTGGCAGGCTGTGGTCAGGAGGGCGGCGCCGTCAAGCACGGTTTCGGACGCGAGCACCCAGTGGTTGTTCGGACGAGGAGAGCGAAAGAAAGTGAGTTGAGGGAAGCTCGTGTGGGTTTCGCCGACCTTAATGAACCAGTCCTCCCAGGAGTTCCATACCTCCTCGAGCTGGTCAAACCGGCCGAGTTCCCACGTGCTGGAGAGGAGCGCAGGACCGGACGGCGGACTACCGGTTCGCACCGTGAGCTTGGTTATGAGCTCCTCGCGCTGTGAGAACGCGCCGTACAACGTCGGCAGATAGGCGATCACCAGCGCGAGGAGCGACAGCCCGACCGCTGCCGCGGCGAACGCGGCCAGCTGCCGCGACAGGCCGGGAGGAGAGTCAAAGCCCAGCGTGAGCATCGAAGATCCCGAGAGCTCCAACGCGCGCGAAACGCTTCGGCCAGTGATCGTCGAGGCGATTAGAGACCAGAACAAAGCGGCGAACAACAGCCAGATCAGCAGGCCCCAGGTCGTGAGCTGAGCGAACACTCCCAACGGCGCCTGGACGGCAAAGATGCGATCCCTGGTGGCGTAATCGGAGCGCCCGGTCAGCCGTAGCCGGACCCGCAAGAGCCAGTGGACCGCGAGGAAGGCGATGCGCGCGAGCCGGGTCGGCTCAGCCCGCGGCACGACGACGGTGTTCAGCATCGACGCCAGTACCAATGCGAGGCCCACCACCGCCAGCACTCCCACGATCACCCGCACGACGATCATGACCTGGGCAGCGCCTTCACGCGCACGATCGTCTCACGTGGCGGCGGATAACTCACCACTCGCCGCATCCGCGCGGCGCGAGTGGCGCGTTCACCGCGCCAGGGCCGGGTGAATCACCGTTCACCGCCGGCGGGGACGCGAGTGGCGAGTCGACCGCCGAACGCCTCGGCCGCGGGATCAATCTAGGCGCTACCGCGAGCGAACCACCGCTCGATCAGGAAATACGAGATCGAGATCCCCGGCGTCATCACCAGCGCGCTGCTCCGGCCCGAGAGCGCCGCGCCGATCTCGTCGCGGGTGAACCACCGCACGTCTTCTAACTCACCATCGCGTGGAACCGGCTCGCCGCCCTCAGAGCGCGCCTCGAAACCGAGCATGACCGACATGGGGAACGGCCACGGCTGCGATCCGACGAAACGCGGGTCGCGGGCGGTTATGCCGGACTCCTCCTTGACCTCGCGGATGACCGCCTCCTCGAGCGACTCGCCAGGTCCGACAAATCCTGCGAGCACCGAGTACTGCCCCTTCGGCCAGCCCGTCTGGCGCCCTAACAGAGCGCAGCCGTCATGCTCGACGAGCACGATCACCGCCGGGTCGGTGCGCGGAAAATGCTGCGCGCCACAGGACGAGCAGGCGCGCGAGAAGCCACCACCGGTGACCAGCAACGCTCCCCCACATGCGGGGCAGAACCGGTGGCGTCGATGCCAATTGAGCAGGGCGACGAGGTAAGCGGCGAGACCCGCCTCGGCTGGTGCCAGCACCCGTCCAGCCTCGCGTAGCGACGCGATCCGGCCGCGCTCGCTCAGGCGTTGGCGCTCCTCCGGGGCTTGTACCTCGAGGTCCAGGGCAAACAGCGCAACGTCGTCCTCGAGCCCAAGCATCACCGGCCAAGCCTCGCCCGTCGCGCGGCTTGCGCGGACCGGCACCGGCACGCGCAGCAACGAGACAGGTGGACCAGCACTGACCAGGACCCCGTCGGCGCTCGCCAAGAGCGTCCGGCTTGTGGGATCCTCGAGGCGCGCGGCGACCCAAGCGGGATCCAGCCGCTCCGCCACCGCCCGATCCAGCGTCATCCCCGAAAAGGTCAGCATCGGACGCACGTTACGGCAAGTCCAGCTGGGAGCCTGAGGCTGGGCTGTTAGGCCATTTGCCTAACAGGTTGGGGTTGAGATAGGTTCGCGCTCCTATTGGCGCGGCGAGGGGGCCGCCGACATCCAGGGAGCCGAGAGAGCCGGAATGGAGGCAGGACAATGTCGTTGACCCCCCGTAAGGTTGCTTCGTTGATCGGTGCGGCTGCGCTCGGCGTTACCGCGCTGACCGGCGCCGCCTCGGCAGCCGGTTCGACCGCCCGTGCCAATGTGGCAAGGCCCAGCTTTCCAGGCTGAGCCCCCAGGAGGTGAAAGCCCGCTTGTCCGGCAAGCGAGAGGCTGTGGTGGTCGTCTTCGACAACCAGCTCACCGGCCTGCCGGCGAACCGGGCCCACCGGCACGCCCGAGAAGTAACCGCTGCGTCCATTCAGGCTCCGCTAGTAGCCCAGCTGGACCAGGTCGGGGCCACGCATGGACCGCCCCCCGTTCCGTGGACACGTTCTGAGTTGACGTGTCAGCGTAGGACAGCGCCCGGACGGAAGACGGTAGCGCTGGGTGGGGACAAGCGTTCGGGGGAGCGCGCGCGGGTTCGCGGCGCAGCGAGTCCCGAGGGGCGAGCGGAGCTGCGTACCCGCGCGCGGCGCGCCCGCCGGACCCCTGCGGCGGGAGGGGGTAACCGCTCAGACGGCCTCGGCGACGACGAGCGTGAGGTGATGGTCGCGCTCGATCTCGTCGGGGGAGCGGTACCCGAGCGTGGAGTGCAACCGTCGCCGGTTGTAGAACTCTTCGATGTATTGGAAGATCGAGCTGCGCGCCTGCTCATGTGTGGCGTAGGTGCGCCGGCGCAGCCTCTCTTTCTCCAGTGACGCGAAGAAGCTTTCCTTGGCGGCGTTGTCGTGGGGGCTGCCCTTGCGACTGTTGGACTGCGTGACACCATGCGCGCGGCATGCGGCGCCGAACGTCACAGCCGTGTACTGACAGCCGCGATCGGCGTGGTGAATGATCCCCTCACCCGGCCGGCGCTGGGAGACGGCCATCTCGAGCGCGCGGGCGACGAGCGGCGCGTCGGCGACCGGGCCCATCGCCCAGCCCACGATCCGGCGCGAGAAGCAGTCCAGCACGCTGGCGAGGTGCAGCACACCCTCGCCAGTCGGGATCTGCTTCATGTCCGAGCACCACAGCTGGTTCGGAGCGGTCGGCTGGAAGTCGCGCTTGACGAGATCCGGCCACACCTTCACCCCGTCGACGCCGAGTGCGCAGTCGGCGTTGCGGCGGCGCTTGGGCGGCACGTACGCGCCCTGGATGCCCTCCACGCGCATCAGCCGCTCGATCCGCTTGTGGTTGACCTCATGGCCCTCGCCGCGCAGCTCGGCGTGCACGCGACGGGACCCGTAGGTCCCGTCACTCTCCGCATGCACACGACGGATCTCCTCGACCAGCGTCGCGTTAGCGAGCGTCCGCTCGGACGGCGGCCGCCGCGCCCACGCGTAGTAGCCCGAGCGCGACACGCCCAACACCCGGCACATCACCGCGACGTCAAAGTTGCCCTTCTCCGCGTCGATGAACCGGAACACCGCTATCGGATCTCGTTGCCCTCCCTCGCGAAGAAGGCCGCCGCCCTTTTTAGGATCTCGCGCTCTTGCTCGAGGACCCGCACGCGACGGCGCAGCTGCGTGAGCTCCTCCTTCTCATCCGAGGTCAGACCCTCACGGCGACCCTGATCGACCTCGATCTGCCTGCACCAGTTACGCAACGTCTGATGCGAGACCCCGAGCGACTTCGCGACATCCGCGATCGAGCGGCCCTGACGCACCAACTCGACCGTCTCACGACGGAACTCCACGGGATACGGCGCGACGGTGGCCGCCTCCCGGGTGGCGAGGTCAACCACCCCGGGCACGGCGGGCGACGGGCGACGGGCAGCAATTGTGCAATACCTCTCCCAGCAAGCCGCTGCTCGAGCCCGAGGCGCTGACCAGCATCCACGACGCATCGAACAACCCGTACGACCCATTCGAAGCGTCCGCCATCGCAACCGGCCAAGGCGTCATCATCGGAAACGTCGACGCCGACGCGTTGACTGGGAACCCCAACATGATCCGGCCCAACGGGCAGCACGTGATCATCGATGCCCCGAACCCAAACGAGAACGTCTACAGCGACGAGTTCAACGGAGACGTCTCCACCATGGCCGCCCAGGGCACGGTCACCTACACCTACGCGTCTCAGCTGCCCTTCTCGAACATTCCCGCGAACTGCAGCTTCCGAATCGTCGGTGACGCCACCGGCGCCTCTCTTCTCACCACCGGCTACTTCACCGACACCAACTCGTCGGGTCAGATCGTGGCCCCCGAGTCGCAGGTCATCGCCGGGCTGCAGCAGGCGGTCAACGAGGGTGTCAACGTCGTGTCGGAGTCTTACGGCTATGGCGCTCTGCCGGGTGCCAACGACGACCTGCTCGCCCCGACAAACGACGCCATGGTGCAAGCTGGTGTTGTCGTAGTCGAGAGCGCGGGCGACAGCGGCTCGTCCGGCACCGTCGAGGCCCCCGCCGATGACCCCGACGTCATCGACGCCGGTGGGACGAACGACCTCAGGCTCCTCGCGCAGGCCGATGGCTACACGAAGGGCTGGGAAGACAACAACATGACGACCTTGTCGTCGGGTGGCACCGCTCCTAATGGCGCCGTGGTCGACCTGGTCGCCCCCGGCTACCTGGCGCTCGCTCCCGTCGGCGTCGGCCAGACACCGCCACTTCCGACTGAGGCCTTTGGTGGCACCAGCGAGGCCGCCCCCTTCATCTCCGGCGCGGCCGCCGACGTGATCCAGGCCTACCGTGACACCCACGGCGGTGCCACCCCGACGCCGGCCCAGGTGAAGGAGATCCTCACCAGCACGGCAACCGACATCGGGGCTGAATCAGATCAGCAGGGCGCCGGCCTCCTGAACGTGTACGCAGCCGTTGAGGCGGCCCGCCAGATGCCCGGCACGACGGCGGGGCCTTTCAACGCTCCCGAGTTGGTGGACAGCCCCACCCAGCTCGACGTGCAGGGCCAAGGTGGCTCAACCGTCGACAAATCGGTCTCGCTGTACAACGCTTCCTCCTTGCCCGAGAGGGTCTCCGGTACCTACCGGGTGCTCGGAACCGAGACGAGCCTCGGCAGTCCCGTCACCGAGAACGTCAGCGCCCCGTCGTCGAGCGCCCCGATTCCCGCCCAGGGGGCGACCGCGGCGGCACCGATCCACTTCACGGTGCCGAGCGGCGTCAGCGTGCTCGATGCGGACATGCGCTGGCCCGACCCGACCAACAGCGATGACAACATCCTGACGTTCATCCTGACCGACCCGGCCGGGAAGCTGGCCCAGATGTCGTACGACTACGGCGCCGCCAACGGTCCCAACGCCAGCCCAGATATCCAGCACAGCACGGTCGAGCATCCGATGGCCGGAACCTGGACGGCCCAGATCGTGTGGGCGAACGGCCGCGGCCACGTCCAGACCCCGCCGGACACCCCGGGGCCCTACACAGGGACCGTGACGTTCCAGGCCAGCGGCCAGAACTTCACGACCAGCCCGGCGTCGGCGCCGGTCACGATCGCGCCTCGCAGCTCGGTGAGCGTGCCCCTGCGAATCGCCCTTCCCCGGGCTCCGGGCGATTCCCCCGAGTCGGTGCAGTTCACGGGGCTCGACGGGTTCGTCGAGACTTCGGTGCCGATCGCTCGGCGTACCCTCATCCCGTCGGCCGGTGGCCCGTTCAGCGCCACACTGACGAGCTCGGTATCTCGCGGTCCCGGGCAGATCAAGACGTTCTATGTGGACGTGCCCCAGGGTGAGAACGACCTCGACGTTTCGTTCTACGCGTCGGACCACGCCGCCGACGATCCGGTGTACTACTACCTGTTCTCACCGGCGGACCTCGAGCCTGCTGTCACCGAGTCGGGGAACATCGATGTCACAGCCATCGACACCACGCCGACGCCCGACAACCCGACCGGAAACGCCTCGCTCATCGCCCCCGATCCCCAGCCCGGTCTGTGGGAGATCGACGTGATGCAGGGCGCTACGACCGACGGGACGGTGTTCGCCCAGACCGTCACTGGGGTCCTCGCGTATAACCAGCTGGCACCCGTCACCGAGACCGGTCTCCCGACGTCGACGTCGACGTCGATCGACTCCGGCTCGAGCGTCCCGGTCACGGTCACGGTCAAGAACACGACGAACCACGTCGGGTACTTCGGACTGCAACCGTCGGCCACCGACATCAGTGGCGGCAATACCGTCACGCCACTGGAGCTGGCGGCCGGAGCCACGGGGACCCTGACGGCGACGCTGTCGCCGACGGATCCTCCGGGAACCGCAGAGAACAACATCCTCAGCGTCATCGACTCGACGGACTGGGGAGCTCTTGAGCCCGCCGTCGGGTTCCCGACGTCGGCGTCCGACTTCCACGACTTCGCCTACGCCTACACGGTCGGGAGCTAGCTCGACCGTCTAGCAGTCGCAACCACGGCACGGCCCGGGCCTCGTCGCAGGCCCGAGCCGTCGCCGCGCGCCGCGCTTCGCGCGGACGGTCACCCTGCCCGTTAGGCTCGCGCGATGATCGCATCGGTTCCTCAGGCCGATCCGCCCAGGCTTGGCCGGCGGATCGTCCGCTTGTTTCGGCCGCATCGCGGCACCCTGGCGCTGATCGTCGCGATGATCTTGATCAGCTCGGTGTTGAGCGTGATCAGCGCGCTGTTGGTCCGTCAGGTGTTCGACCACGCGCTGTTCGTTCGGGGCGGCCCCGATCTGGGAGTGCTGTATCCGCTAGTGGGCGCGTTGATCGCGATCCCGATCGTCAACGGTGTCCTGAACGTCGGGCAGGCGTGGCTGACCGAGATCGTGGGGAACCGGGTACTGCAGGAGCTTCGTGATCGGCTGTTCGAGCATCTGGAGCGTCTCTCGCTGGCGTTCTACACGGCGACTCGCAGCGGCGAGGTTCAGTCGAGGCTGGCCAACGACGTCGGCGGGGTGCAGACGACGATCACCTCAACCGCGTCGTCTGTCGTGAGCAATGTGGTCACGCTGGTGTCCTTCGGTGGTGGCGATGTTGGTGCTCTCGCCGCTGTTGACGGCGATCTCGCTGGCCGCGACGCCGGTGTTCGTGTTGTTCAGTCGGCGGGTCGGACGCGCCCGGCGAGCGGCTCGTCGTGATGCCCAGGCGTCGCTGGCGGCGATGGGCAGCCCGGCGCTGGTTTATCTCGTCGCCGGGCTCCAGGGAACGCACGGCGATCTCTCCGCTGGGACCCTGGTGGCATTCACGACCCTGCAGAGCCGGCTACTGCTCCCGATCAACCAGTTGCTGCAGGTGTCGGTCGACGTGCAGTCGTCGCTGGCGCTGTTTGGCCGGATCTTCGAGCTGATCGATCTTCGGCCCCGAATTACTGATCGACCGGACGCGATCGACCTCGACGCGGGCGAGATCCGAGGCGAGGTCGCGTTCGAGGACGTCTGGTTCCGGTATGGCGGCGGCGAAGACAGCGGACCGCCCGCACCTGAGGAGGCGCTGCGCGACGTATCGATGCTCGTATCACCCGGGCAGCTCGCTGCACTGGTCGGGCCCTCCGGAGCGGGCAAGACGACGATCTCGTACCTGATCCCGCGGCTCTACGACGTCGAGGACGGAGCGGTCAAGATCGACGGTCACGACGTCCGCGACCTGTCTGCGGCGACCATCGCGCGCGCGGTCGGCGTGGTGACCCAGGAGAGCTACCTGTTCGGAGGCACGGTGCGCGAGAACATCAGCTACGGACGCCCGAACGCAACCGACGAGGAGATAGTCGCCGCCGCCAAGGCCGCGTTCATCCACGACCGCATCCTTGCCCTCGAGCATGGCTACGACACCGTCGTCGGCGAGCGCGGCTACCGGTTCTCCGGCGGAGAGCGCCAGCGGCTGGCGATCGCGCGCGTGATCCTCGAGGACCCGCCAATCCTGGTCCTCGACGAGGCGACCTCGGCGCTGGATACTGAAAGCGAGCGCATAGTTCAACAGGCGCTCGAATCCCTCATCCAACGACGAACCACGATCGCCATCGCGCACCGGCTCTCGACGATTCGCAACGCCGACGTCATCTTTGCCATCGACCACGGCACGATCGTCGAACGCGGCACACACAACGAGCTCTTGGCCCGGGGTGGCCTGTACGCGCGGCTGTACGAGGAGCAGTTCGGCGACGGGGTCGTCGAAGCCCATTGCAGCGACGGCGTGATCCTGGCCAACGGCCGTCCGTGCCGACCGTCGAGCCAACGACCGCAGCCCGACGGACGCCTGCCCGCTCCCGTGACCGCAGAACCGGCGCCTTCGATGATCGAGGTTCCGGCCGAACTGCGCACCGTCCTGACTGCCTGACGCCAGCGCCGCCTCGCGACCGCCCCCGGCGCTCGGTTGCCCGCGGCTACCGAGACACGCGGTCGCGGCGCGCCGTCGCATGCAGGACAATGTGGACATGGGTGACGAGCACCTGCGTTCTGAGATCCGAGACGAACAGGAGCGGATCATCTCGGCCGTCAGATCGGCAACGGATCACTGGGAGATGGCGAAGGCGGAACACTCTTTCGCCGATCTGCTCGAACGGATGGCTGATGAGCTCGAGATGGACTCGGCCCATGATCGTGGCCGCTTTCTAGCCGCAGCACACGCGCTCCGTCAGTCGGCGGCGGCCAACGAGCACCGGTACCTCGCAGGTCTTGGACACTCAGGCGACGCCTCCGAGTAACGGATGAGGTCCTCGGGGCGGCGACTGCCTCGCGGCGTTCGGCGACCGCCATTAGGCTGTGCGCCATGTCGATCGTGATCGTCGGTGCCGGGCCCAACCTCGGCCTGGCCGTGGCCAGGCGGTTTGGGCGCGAAGGGTTTGCCGTCGGCCTGATCTCCCGCACCGAGTCCCGGTTGGTCGAACTGCGCGGTCAGCTTCGGCTCGAGGGGATCACCACAGCCGGCGCGGCGGCCGACATTCGCGACAGCGACGCGCTGGCGAGCGCGATCCATCAGCTCGCCGCCGAGCTCGGCCCGGTTGAGGTTCTGGAGTATTCGCCGCTACCGGCACCCGAGTTCATGAAACCCGTGCTGGAGACGACGGTTGACGACGTCCGCGGTCCGCTCGAATTCAGCGTGCTCGGCGCTGTGGCCGCGACCCAGGCGGTCATCGGGCCGATGCGCGAAGCCGGCCGGGGGACGATCCTCTTCACCACGGGCGCCGCCGCCGTCGACCCCAACCCGGCCCGTGCCGGCGTGGGAATCTCGTTCGCGGGCGAGGTCGCCTACGCCCGGATGCTTCATGACGCGTTGCGCGAGGAGGGGATTCACATCGCCCACACCGCCGTAGCGGGCCGGATCGCCCCAGGGGGCGACAACGACCCCGAAGACGTGGCCGAGGTCCTCTGGACGCACCACGTCGATCGCCGTGTCTTCCAAACCCGGCTCGGGATGCCCTGAGCGCTGAGCACCCGCCGGCAGCGCCAAGTTTGCCCCGTTTTCAGGACAGGCGTCTTCAGCGACGATTCGGCCGCACAACCAGCGCGCTTCCGCCACCGAGGCGGACAGGCTCCGCGACGGCTTCGGCCCGGCCCTGTCCGAGCATCTGGAGCGCTGTGGCATCCCCCGGATAGTTATCGAGCGGGAGGATCGGCCCGGTGGCCAGCGAGAACTTCTCGCCGTATTGGCTCGTCAGTTGCTGGGCGAGCGCGCTGTTGTAGAAGTCCGGCTCGGCAAGTGACGTCGTGGAGTTCGTTTGGCTCACCCGCGGCGCGGCTAGTGCGGCGGGCAGACTCATGCCGAAGTCGACGTGGTTGATGAGGATTTGGTCGACGGTCGTGATGATCGTCGAGCCGCCGGCGGCTCCGATCGCGAACTGCGGCTTGCCGTCGCGCAGCGCGATTATCGGGCCCATGCTCGAGCGCGGCTCCTTGCCAGCTGCCGGCAGGTTCGGGTCGTACGCGCCGGGCGACGCCGGGGCGAAATCGAAGTCGGTGAGCTCGTCGTTGAGCAGGAAGCCGTAGCCGGGCACGACCTGGCCGCTACCGCCGAAGAAGTTGATGGTGTTCGTGTAGGCGACGATGTCGCCCCACTTGTCCTCGGTGACGATGTTGTTCGTGTGGTGCGCCTCGGGCGAAGCCGACGACGCCTGGGTCGGCGCCGTGGTGCCGCTACAGCCCGGGAACGGCGCGAACGGTGAGCCGGCTGCGACGGGCGAGGTGAGCGCGGTATTGCCGATCAGGCGGCGGCGCGTCGCCGCGAACGCCGGGTCGAGCAGGCCGGCGAGCGGCACATGGACGTAATCGGGGTCGCCGACGTAGGCGTTGCGGTCGGCGTAGGCGAGCCGGGACGCCTCCAGGTAATGGAACAGAGCCTCGGCGCGGGGCTCGGATCCGAGCGAGTAGCCGCTCAGGATGTTCAGGATCTCGCCCTCGGTCGAGCCGCCGCTCGACGGCGGCGCCATCCCGTAGATGCTGAGTCCTCGGTACTTCACCCGGGTCGGCGCGAGGCTCCGGGTGCGGTAGGACTCCAGATCCTTCATGCTCATGATGCCCGGGTTGGTGACGATCGTCTGCCCCGGCGTGAGTACGGGGTGATCGCCGGCCTGGACGATCGCTTGCCCAATCGGTCCGTCGTAGAACGCGGACGGACCTCGGCGTGCGATCAACTGGTAGGTGTGCGCAAGGTCCGGATCGCGCAGCCGCGTCCCCACCGGCAGCGGGTTACCAGATGCCGTGAGCAGGAGCGACCGGCTTGCCGGGTACGCCTGGAGCGTCGAGAGCCCGGACTGTTCGAGCTGATTGAAGTCGAAGTTGACCGCGAAGCCGTGGTTGGCGAGCGCGATCGCCGGTCGCAGGTCCGCGCTGAGGGAGAGGCGGCCGAACTTGCCCACGGCGGTCGCCCACGTCGCGACGTTCCCCGGCACGCCGGTCGACAACGGCTGATCCGAAGCCGCGGTGTAGTTCATCGGCTGGCCTGTCGTCGGGTCGATGAACAGGTTCGTCGTGCAGGCCGACGGGCAGGTCTCCCGGCCATCAATCGTCGTGACGGTATGCGTCCGCGCGTTGTAGATGACCATGAAGCCGCCGCCGCCGGGGCCGGCGACGAACGGCACCGTCACACCCAGCGCACTCGCCGTCGCGACGGCGGCGTCAACCGCATTTCCGCCCCTGCGGAGCACGTCAATCCCGGCTCGGCTTGCCCCCACGTCCATCGACGCAACGGAACCCCCGGTGCCGACGGCGACCGGCTCGTCCGGGTAGGCCGGCCCCCGCCCTGCGCCGCTCGGCGCGGCGGACGCGCCTCCCGACACGGTGACGAAGCTCGCAGCGCAGAGCGCCGCGACAACAGTTGCGATTCGTCGATGACTCACAACACCCACCTCCCAGCGAGCTCAGGACACAGTCGAGCTTTCCCGGGGACCGTCCCTTGGAAACCCCCAAGATCCGATCGGGTGCAAGCACCACCGTCAGCCAGTCGATGGGATGCCGCTCTCGGTTCCGATTCTGCGGCGAAGCTGCTCAAATTCGGCACTGCTGAGCCCGTTGTCGGCAAGCCACGCGGCAGATCCGCCGAAGCCTTCGTCGAGGAGCGCGAACACTCGCTCCATCGTGCCCGGGACGGGTGCATGCGTCCGTGGGTCGTGGCCTTCCAGCTCGGCCTGGTAGGTCGCGGAGCTGAGCAGGCGGGCCATGATCGCATCGATTCGCTCGGCCGTTGCCAGGTAGTCGCTGACGATCGCGGCCCGGTCGACTCCCGCCGCGTCCAGGGCGAGCGCCACGATCACGCCCGTGCGATCCTTGCCGGCGGCGCAGTGAACCAGCACGGCTCCATGGGTGTTTGCGATCGTGCGAATCGAAGCGACGATCGAGTCCGGGCGGGCGATCAGGTAGCTCAGGTAGGCCTGGACGACACGCGGCTCATCGGGCCACCCGCTCGGCGCGGCAGGGGGCCATAGATTGACGGTGGCGGCGTCGAGATCCGTGTTGCCTCCCGAGCGCGGGTAGAGCGACCGGTGCTCGATCCGGACGCGTGGCTCCTGCGCGATAGGCCCTGGTCCCTCGAGCTCTATCTCGACGTCGGTCCGCAGGTCAAGCACGACCTCGAGCGATTCTTGGTCGACGAGCACGCGGACGTCCCGCGGGGTGAGCGATTGCAGGTTGTCGGAGCGCAGGAGCACGCCCGGCACCACGATCCGGGCATTCGCGGCACCGTCGAGCGCGATCCAGCGCGCGTCTCCGTTCTCGGTGTTCATGGCCTGATCGTTGCAGCTCGAACCGGGGCATCACGACTCGGAGGCTCCCGGGCCGATCCGATAGCGTGAAAATCGATGGCACAGACCAGCGACAGAGGTGTGCGGCTCGACGGTCGCGGATATGCGGAGAGGCTCCTGGGCCGACTGCGAGAGCGAGTCGAGCGGGTCGAGGGGAGCGTTGGAATCGCGACGTTGCTGGTGGGCGACGACGAGGCGTCGGCGATCTACCAGCGGCGCATCGACCGGGGCGCCCGCCTCCTCGGAATCGCATCTCGCCCTGAGCGGCTCCCCGGCGACGCCACATTCGGCCAGGTGGTCGGCAAGCTCGCCGAGCTCGACGTCGATCCGGAGATCTCAGGCATCCTCGTCCTGCGCCCACTTCCGCGACACCTGCCCGAGGCGCGAATCCTGAGAGCGATCCCTCCCCACAAGGACGTCGAAGCCCAACACCCCGAGAACGCTGGGCTGCTGGCGCTGGGCACGCCGCGATTCGTGCCTTCGACGCCGGCCGCAGCATTCGTGATGCTCGACAGTTACATGCTCGACACGGGGCGGGAGATCGAGACGGCCTACGATGGCCTTGACCTCGTCGTCGTCGGCCGTTCCAGCAACGTCGGCAAGCCAGCAGCGATCCTCGGACTTGCCCGCAACGCGACCGTAATCTCGTGCCACAAGCACACTGATGACGCCGGTCGACTCGCCGAGCACACGCTCTTAGGAGACATCCTGATCATCGCCGTGGGCTCCCCCGGCCTGCTCACCGGCGACATGGTGCGCCCCGGAGCGATCGTCATCGACATCGGCATCAATCCGGTCACCGCATCCGACGGCAGCGTGCACCTGGTCGGTGACGTTAACTTCGACAGCGCGATCGAGGTCGCGGAGGCGGTGTCGCCAGTGCCGGGCGGTGTCGGTCCGATCACGGATGCATGGGTGCTTCACAACGCGATCTTGGGGGCTGAGCGCTCCACCGGCGCCGGCCGTCAAGCTGACAGCACTCATCTCGTGGAGACGCTGGGCCGGTTCGCGGCGCCGATACTTGGTAGCCGCTGAGCGGTAGATCGAGAATCGCGACCAGGAGGAGCCTGTGCCGTACATCCAATTCGACTTGCCCAGGGATCCCAGCGACGCCGACTTCACGGCCGTGGCGAACAGCGTCGCCATCCTCTACGGAGACGTGATGCAGACCACGCCCAGTGGAGTGACCGTTGCTGTGCGCGAACTGGGAGCACAGCGCGTGCTCCGCGACGCGCGTCCTGTGGTGGCGATCCGTTGCGACATCCGGAGCGGCCGCCCGGACGCACAACGCGAGGCCTTCGCCGTCGCGCTGACCGATCTGGTCTCAAGCCGCGCCGAGGAGCTAGGCGCCCCGCAGTCGGTGATTTATTTCACCGAAGGCCCCGGGCGGTGGATCTTCGAGGACGGCAAGGCGAACCCCGACTGGTCACCGACGGAGGCGACCGGCTGAGCGCATGTCAGTAGGCTCGCGTTATGGTGGAACGCGATTGGCGGGAGATCATGTGGCGGTGCGAGCGGTGGCTCGGTCAGCGCCGTCCGGCCCGGGCCAGCGAACTACTGAATGCGGCGGCAGCGGCACTTCCGCCGGACGCCTGGCCAGACCTCTACGGAGAGGGTGAATTCGTTGAGTCGTTTGAACGTCGGATCGCCGAACTTCTCGGCAAGCAAGCCGCGGCGCTGTTTCCGAGCGGCACAATGGCGCAACAGATCGCGCTGCGAATTCACTGCGACCGGCGCAGGGTCGGCACTGTCGCATTTCACCCCACCTGTCATCTTGAACTCCACGAGCACGGCGCCTACGCGCATCTCCACGGTCTCAAAGCAGAACTGATCGGCGATCGGGACCACCTGATCACACTCCAGGATCTCGAGGCGATCCACGCCTCCGTCGGGGCGCTCTTGATCGAGCTCCCCCAGCGGGAGATCGGGGGCCGCCTGCCCGAATGGGAGGACCTGCTAGCGCAGGCCCAGTGGGCGCGCGACAGGGACGTGGCGACCCACCTGGACGGCGCCCGCATCTGGGAAGCGACGCCTTATTACGATCGTCCGTCCTCGGAGATTGCGGCGCTGTTCGACACCGTGTACGTCTCGCTGTACAAAGGCCTCGGTGGAATCGCCGGCAGTGTCCTGGCCGGACCGGACCGCATCATCGCCGAGACGCGGGTTTGGCGACGTCGTCATGGCGGATCGCTTTCGAGCCTTTTTCCGTTTGCCGCCTCTGCGCAGCGAGGGCTCAATGAGCTGATCCCGCAGATGCCTCGGTTTCTCGCGCACGCACGCGCGGTCGGGTCTGCGCTGAGCCAGATAAACGAGATCGACATTGTCCCCGACCCGCCGCAGACACCGCTCTTCCACATCCACCTCCGTGGCGATTTGCAGACACTCCAGGAACGCGCGCTTGATATAGCCGAAGAGCGACGCGTCTGGCTGTTTCACCGCATCGCTCCAAGCGTTGTTCCAAATGTGAACATCGTCGAGCTCAACATCGGAGAACCCGGGCTTGAAGTCTCGGCGGACGAGGCAGCCGAGCTCTTCGAGCTCGTGGTGTCAGCCTAGGCCTGGCCCCGCCTGACCGCCCTCCAAGCGGGCGTCTCACTGAAATCGATCAGGAGTGTCGACTCGAGTGCTGGCGCCGCGTCGCCGGTCGCCCCATCCGGGAAGGTGAGCCGATGCAGCCGCACCGAACGGTAATGGTCGGCTACACGTTCGAGTGCGTCCACGTGCGTCGGGTCCGACCGCACGCTCCCGGCCTTCGCTTGTGTCGTGAACAGGACGAGATTCCCCCACTGGCCGGTGGCAAAGCGAACGTTGTAATACGCGAGCATCCCCGGAAAGACCGCGGCTCGGGCCACGAGGACTTGCTCGAGATCGAGGATCGGGGTGTGGTCGACCTGCTCGCGCGCCTGGCCGAAGAACCCGACCCCGAATGCCGGCCGCGACTCCACCAGGCCACGCAGCTCGGGCACCACCAGCCAGTGGGACTCCCCGGCGCTCGCCCAGACCCCGCCGGCAAGACCCGAGCGCACTCGGGCGGCGAGCGACGCTCGGAGCCTCGCAACCGCGGCAAGGTCATCCAGCGAGCGATCGGGATCCGTGAACTCGCGCTCTGAAACCCCCTCCCCCGGCGAGAGATTTACGCTCAAGGCCACGACGACCGATCCGACGCCCGGTTACCGAAGGCGGCGCCCGACGAAATCGGCTTCGGCTTGCCCCAGCGGCGTGGCGGGTGGTTCCCCGTGCAGATACTCGCCGGCGATGGCACCCCAGTCAGCTCCGGCCCTGAGCTGCTGGAGAACGATCGCGACTATGGCATGCATCCGCCGGATCAGGATCGCGTCGGGGGGCAGGGTGAGCTGGTTGACCTGCGTCCTGGCCGCCTCCCGGCGATCCTCGTCGGGTCGCTCGCGATCGCGGCTTCGGCGCTCGCCGGCGGCCGAGAACCGGCGCTCACCCGGGACGGCGTACCAGCCCGTCGCATGTCGCAGCAGCCTCAGCGCGAAGTCGGCGTCGACCGACTCGGCCCGATCGGCGGGCAGATATCGACCCGCGACCAGCGCGGCTTTCAGATCCTCGGCATGCCTTTCGCGGACCGCGAGCGCGATCGCTGCCTCCGCCGCCACGCGCTCGGGCTCGACGTCGCGAAGCAACCCGAAGTCCAGGAAGCACACCCGCCCGTCGGCACAGAGCAGGTAATTCCCGGGGTGAGGGTCCCCGAGCGCGATGCGGTGGCGATAGAGCAGACCGAAGAAGAACCGAAAGACGATCTCCGCATAGCGATCGCGCTGAGCCGCGTCGGCTCGGCGCACCGCCTCAAAGCGTTCCCCCTCGACGTATTCCGACACCAGGACGCGCCTTGTCGAAAGGTCCGTGTAGACCCGGGGCACGCGTATGAACGGGTGCCCGCGGGTGAGCCGTTCGATGCGGCGCTGGTTCTGGGCCTCGAGCTCGTAGTCGAGCTCCTCCCCGATCCGCTCGCGCATCTCGATCGCCATCGCCCTCGCGTCCAGACCCGGGGCCAGCCGCTTGACCAGCGGGAGCAAAAGCATCGCGTTGCGCAGATCGGTCTCGACCGCCTCGGCGACCCCTGGATACTGAACCTTCGCCACCACCTCGCGGCCGTCGAGGGTCGTGGCGCGGTGGACCTGGCCGATCGAGGCGGCGGCGAACGCCCCCTCCTCGAAATCGGAGAACACCGTTGCCAACGGCCCGCCCAGCTCCTTTCGCAGGAGCTTTTCCAGGCGGGGGAACGGTACCGGCGGAATGTCGTCCCGAAGCGTCGCGAGCTTGCGCTGCAGCTCGTCCTGCTGGTCGTCGGCCAGCCCGTCGAACTCGACCATCGAGAGCATCTGGCCGACCTTCATCGCCGCGCCGCGCATTCGACCAAGCTGATCGACGAGCTCGCTCACCAGCGCCGCGGTCCGCTCGTTCTCGGCCACCGCTGCCCGCTCAGGGCTGCGCACCCGATTGGCCGCCCGCATTCCGGCCCACCGCACTCCTTGACCCGTCACCAGCCCACCAACTCGCGCCGTCCGTGCCACCCGACCCGTCGGCAGCCTCTTCGCCTCCGGCGGCGGGGGCGGGTCCTCGTCCTGCGCACGCATAGCCCGAGGCTAGCGACTGGTCATGCGGAGCTCGCTTGCGCGAGGATTAGCCCTGAATGCCGCTTGCTTATACCGACTACTACGAGGTGCTCGGCGTCCCGCGTGACGCGGATCAGGACGCGATCCGCCGCGCGTACCGCAAGCTGGCTCGCACGTACCACCCGGACGTCAACTCCGACAGCGACGCGGAGGATCGATTCAAGGAGCTTGGCGAGGCGTACGAGGTGCTGTCCGATCCCGAGAAGCGCGAGCGCTACGACCGCCTCGGCGCCAACTGGCGTCAGCAGGAGCAGGAGGCGCCGGACGCGAGCTTCGAGGAGTTCTTCACCCACCAGGGGTTCGGCACCGATGACACCAGGTTCGAGTTCAGCGACGACCTGTTCGAGCGACTGTTCGGTGGACGGGTCGCAGGCGGCTCCGGCTGGCGCACGAGCGGGCCGCTGCGAGGCATCGACCGAGAGGCCCTGCTCGAGCTTTCGTTGGAGGACGCGCTGGAGGGAGGGCGCCGCAGGCTGACGCTCGATCACCACGACATCGACGCCAACTTCCCCGCCGGAGTGCGCGACGGCCAGTTAATCCGCCTGGCCGGACAGGGCGGACCGGGACGCGATGGCGGGCCACCCGGCGACCTCTACCTGAGGATCGCGCTGAAGCCCCACCCGACCTTCCGTCGCCGCGGCGAGAACGACCTCGACGTCGACCTTCCGGTGGCTACCTGGGAGGCCGCGCTTGGGGCGACCGTCCCGGTCAAGACCCCAAGCGGCGCGACCCAGATCCGGGTGCCCGCCGGCTCCTCCAGCGGGCGGCGCCTCCGGCTCCGCGGGCGCGGGCTTCCCAAGTCCGGAGGCGGCCGGGGCGACCTCCACGCGATCGTCAAGATCACCGTTCCCAAGCATCTGTCCGACCGCGAACGCGAGCTCTACGAGCAGCTGGCGGAGGACTCAGGCGAGGAGGCGACGGCGTGAACAGCGGGGAGCCGGTGGAACTGGCCGTCATCGCACGGCGCGCGGGGGTCCGGATCGCGCTCGTCCGGCGCTATCTCGAGTTCGGCCTGTTCGAGGCCCACCCCCAGGCGGCCGAGTCACCCCGCTACGACCCGAGCAGTGCGGCACGCGTCGCGCGTGCGGAGCGGATGCGCCGCGACCTCGGGCTCAACTACGCGGGCGCCGTGCTCGTGTGCGAGCTTCTGGACCGGATCCGCGAGCTGGAAAGCCGGCAATAGTCATTGGCCGATCTCAGCCACTGACGACAGCGACGACCGCCTCAGACGAGCCGTACGCCCCAGTGGCTCGCGTGCGTCTGACCAGGCTCCAACCGGATCAGGCCGTCACCGCTCTGGAAGGCGTTTGGCGCGCACGTCATCGGCTCGACGGCGAGACCCGTGCGCCGTCGCGACGGCCTGAGTGTGTCCCCTGTGAACAGCTCCATGAACGGGTAGTTCTCGTCCACCCACAGCTCGACAGTCGCGCCATCGGGAGCGGTGAGCCGACAGACGGCGCGCCCGCTGTCGTCGCGGGCGAGATCGGTGAACGCGTCGTCGATCGGCTGCTCGCCGATGACTCGCGGACTGCTGAAGTCATACTCGCCGCCGCCCACGGTCTCTCGGCCGCTCGGCAGCTGCCGCTCGGCGTCGGTCACGATGCGCGTGCCGGCGGCGACCTCGAGCGTGCACGCGTCGATCAACCCCTCGCCCGGGGACAGGTAGGGGTGCTGGCCCGCCCCGTACGGACACGCGCGATCGCACAGGTTGGTGGCGCTGGTGCAAACGCTCAGCCCGTCTTCGTCGAGCGCGTACTCGATCCGCACCTCCAGCGTGAACGGGTAGCCCGTGAGGGGATATAGACGCGTTCCCACGACCACCCGGCTCGGCTCGCGCGTCATTGTCTGCCACGGGCGCCAACGCAGGAAACCGTGGATCGCGTTGTGCTTGGCAGGCTCGCTCAGCGCCACCTGGTAGTCGACGCCGTCGAAGCGGTAGCGGCCGTCGCCCAGGCGGTTGGGCCAAGGGATCAGCGGCGCCCCGTGCCCACCGTCGCACATCGCCGACGCGGGATACGGATCGAGGACTGGCCGCCCCCGCACTACATACTCGCGAACCCCTCCGCCCACCTCGACGATGGTGGCGCGCTGTTGCCCGTGGACGATCTCGAACTGTTCGCCCGATGGGGGAAGTGCGGTCATGGCTCAGGGGTATAGCGCGCGGCGCCCGAGCAAGCCTGCCCAGCACTCCGTTTTGCGGGAAGTCGGCCACCGCAACGCCCGTGGCTCGGGGCGGACACTCGCGGCTTGACTTCAGCGAGGTCAGGAGAAAAATGCAGGAACGACCACCAGACCACGGGAGAGACGAATGAGCACCGATTACACGCTCGCGTGGGGCACGCACAGAAGCCCCGACGACGGCAGGTGTGCGATGGAGTGGGTCAGCTACCTCGCGGGCGAGCCGCACGGCGATCACCCGCGGTGCGTGAGTCCGGTCCTGCGCGCATTCTGCACGACTCTCAATGACACGCTCGAGAATGAACCTCGGCAGCGACTGCGGCCCTACTTGGCGCGGACGATCGGTACGGCCGATGACGGGTTGGATGAGGCCCGTTCCTGGATGGCGATGGATTGGCTGATCCGTACCTACACACGGACGTGGCTGAGCGTCGCGCATCTGCCAAAGGCGGCGTGTCGCCTGTCAGAGCTGCCGGCGGTCCTCTCCTCGTCGGATCTCCCGCCTGCGCTCCAAGTGCTGAACCTCGCCCGCAGCGAGTCTCGTGCCGCGTGGTCGGCGGCGCTGGGTCCGGTTCGGGCGGCCGCTCGTACGCCCTGGGGTGCCGGGCGTGCCGCCGCGCGGCAGGCGGCGTGGGCATCGGCCGGCGCCGCCGCTTGGGCGGCTGCGCGTGTCGCGGTCGGGGACATCGACGGCGACCGTGCTCGCGCGCTTGCTCGGGAGATCGGTGGCGATGCTGCAGCGACGATCGCGCGCGACGCGCGGACGGGCCCCAGCCGCGCGGCGGCTCGAGAAGCCGCCCGCGCGTCGCTTGCGCCGATCATCGAGGACCTTCAAGGCTCTGGGTTTTCGTTGCTGGACCGGATGCTCCCGACCGCCCCGCTTGCCGTTCCGGTCACCGGCACCGGCCGGGCGGCCTACGCGCTAGCGGCGTCGACCAGCTAGCCGAAACCGGCCCGCCCGTCGCGGCCGACGTGCTCGGCTGCTGGCTCGACTTGGGCCGATTCTCGGCGATTCGCTGACTGTTTATTAGCGTTCCTTATCGCTGCGTTAGGTTTTTGTTAGGGTCGGCCGGGTAGTTGCGCTTGGGATGGACTCCTCGCGACCGGCACCGATCCCCGTCGCGTCGACCGACGGCCGGATCCAGGGTGCCGAGCGGTCGGTCGCGGCCGACGACGGTATGGGCGGCAGATGACGGTCTCTGGAGTGGCCGCCACGTCCGCCGTGGCGCTGCTCCAAGGCGGGCTCGTGGTGCTGCTGCCCAGGGGAAACGCGCTCGAGTCACTGCGCCGATTGCGCTCGCCGGCGTGGGCTGGGGTATTGCCAGGCTGCATCGTGATCGGGACCTTCGCGCCGCTCGGCGCGCAGACGTTCGCGCTCGGGCTGGTCGTACTCGCGGCGCTCGCGACCCCTCCGCTCGCCGCCGTGGCCGTCCTAGCGGTCGTCCGAGGGCCTCGCGCGGCAGTTGCCACCCTGGCGCTCACGGCCACCGTGCTGACCACGCTCGCGGGCGGGTGGGCCGGCGAGCTGTCCGCGACGTTCCTCACCGCGCTCGGCGCGCTCACCGTCGGCGCCGCACTTGCACGGCTGATCCCGTCCCCGTGGGTCCTCGCCGGGGTTGTGGGCATGGGCGTGGTCGATGTCGCGCTCTTGGCCGCGGGCGTGGGGCAGCCGGCCGCCGCCCTCATCGCGCAAGCCGCCGGCCATGTGCCCGGCCCTCTGCTTGACCGCGCGCAGATCGGCCCGATCTCGCTCGATTACCCGGACCTGGTCCTCGCCGCCGTGCTCGGCGGGTTCCTCGCCGGCCAGCGCGGCCAACGGCGCGCCGCCGCGCTCGTGAGCCTTTTTGCCGCAATCTCGCTGGTGCTCGCTCCCCCCAACACGATGTGGCCCGCAACGGTGCCCGCGGCCATCACGCTGATCCTGCTGTTCACCATGACGCGTGGTCGAGGGGCGGAGGTCGCGCCCGCGCCGCGCCAGCCGGCACTCGCCTGAAGTGATTTTCGCTCGCCCTTGACTGGCACGAGGCGAGCGGCGGCGGCGCCGCAAGCCGTATGGCAGCCACCGCGGGGCGGACGTAGTCTCACTTCAGGAATATGCCTGGCCTGGTGACGATCCGACGCCCACCGCTCAACGAACACCCTCGCGTGTCAGCCTGTCGTGCGTTCGAGATCGCAGTGCTGAGCGCCGGACTGCTTGCGGGCTGCGGCGGCGCCGCCCACGCGAGCTCGCCGAGCAAAGTGATGTCGGCGGCACTTGGCTACGCGAACTGCATGCGATCGCACGGAGTGCCCGACTTCCCCGACCCCAACAGCCAGGGCGAGTTTCAGCTCCATTCCATATTCGAGAATGGGCGTACGACTCAGGGTGAGGATCTGATTCCGAGCTCGCCGGCGTTCCAGGGCGCTGAGCGGGCCTGCGGAGCGTTCGGCTCCGCTGGACGGCAGGTCACGGCAGCCCAGGAGGACCGGGCGTTCGAGCAGGAGCTGCAGGCCGCGGTGTGCATGCGGGCCAACGGCGTCCCCGGCTACCCGGACCCCAAGCTCATCGACGGATCGATCGACCAGGAGTTCAACGGCAAGTTCAACCCGAACGCACCCGCGTTCCAGCGGGCGGCCGGGAAGTGCGGAAAGCCGGGCGTGCCACTCGCTGGGACCCTCCCGCCGGGGTGATCGATCGGCTGCGGGGCGCGCGAGTGAAGGCGGGGCCGGGTGATCGACCGGCTCCCTCGGGTTTCATCCGCCGGCGAGCAGGGTCGCGCCACATCCACGGCGTCGTGCACCGGCAAATCCAGTTCCGCGCAGTTTGCGCTGACCCAGGACTGCACCTCCGCGACCCGGGAATCCGACGGCGACGGGTAGATGTACACGCATCCGATGACTCGATCCCCATCACCGAGGACCGTGTACGTAAAACCCACACGTCGTTGAAAGTCGTCTGCGTGCCGCTCCAGGTCTCGCAGGTTCTCGGCGAGTGAGAGCCCACCGACGGGCGGCCATCGACCATCCGGAAACCCAGGAGTGGCCCGGATGTGGTCGATGCTCACCATCCAGGCAGTGTGATCGGCCTCGTTGTGCTGAGGCCCAAGTGGCTCCAAGCGAAAGCCCGGACCCATCAGGGCCCGCGGAATGACGAAATCGTCCGGGACGAACGACTGAGCCATACGGCGAGGTTACGCCCGACCCGTGTGCCACGTGAAAGGCGAGGTCGGCCCCTGAGAGGCTAGACGCGGCCGCTGCGCTCGGTGATTTTCGCCGTGCGCGGATCGAGTCATCCGCGGAATCGTTCGGCAGACCCTGGGGCGCCCGGGAGGGCACGATGGCGATAATGGGGATCGACGCTTCGTCGTTGCTGGGTTCGCGGCAGATCGCGGGAGTACAGGTTCAGCACATGGGTCAGTTCAGGCGGGACGCTGGGGCGGCCAGCGCTGGGGTGGTGGGAGCGGGAGCGCTTGCCACCGAGATTGGAGTGACGATCGCGAGTGGCCGATCGAAGGCGGTACCCGCGCAGACACCGGAGTTCAAACGGCGGTACGTCTACTTGGCGGTTACGGACGAGGAGCTTGCACTCGTCAGTTACAAGAGTGGTTCGACCTCGAAGCCAGGTAGCGTGATCACTCGAGGCCCACGCAGCGCCGTGGCGTCGGCTCAGGTGGGGAAGGGAGCGGCGCCGCCGTTGAAGATCACGTTCGCCGACGGCGGAGTTTGGCAATTCGAGATTTCGAACCCGGGCATCCTTGCGGTCTTGTCTTTCCAGGGCTTAACAACCGGAAACTCGGCAGGCGTGTTGCCGATTTGCTGAATGGGGCCCACGCCGGCGTCTGACGCGGCGAATCCCCCGGTCATCTGCTCAGCCGGCCGGATCCGCATGATCGGAACCGAGACACGGGAACGGCCGCAGCGCCGGCGCCGGACGATCGCCATCGGTGCCGGATAGGGTGGTGGTGTGGTGGGCCACTATGAGAGCTTCTTCACCGCTAGCGCGGGCGCGTCGGCTGCCATCTTGGGGTTGCTGGTCGTCGCCGTATCGGTTGTCAACGCGGATGACTCGGACCCCAGAACTCGCGAGTTGCGAACCGTGCTGGCCGGGAGCGCGTTCGTTGTCCTGGTAGACATCTTCTTCGTCTCGATCGTGGCCTTGACCGGAGGCTCAGTCGTCTTCGGGCTATCAAGCATGGCGATGGCAATCGTCGGCCTGCTGGCGACCAGACGGCTGATACCGAGGGCAAAGCGGGCGGGAAATTTCTCCCGCAGCTCTCGAACCAGAACGCTGAACTTCGCGTTCGCGACGATTTCGGTTGCGGGCTACTCGGTGCAGCTCGGCCTCGCGGTCGCCCTCCTCACGAGCACCCGGAGTGCCGCGCTGCAACGTGCTTTGGTCCTCGTCATTGTGGCTTTCTATGGCAGCGCTCTTGGCCGGGCATGGGAGGTCACCGGGATAACCCGGCGGGGATGAGGGCCGCCTCGACGCCGGCATCGGCGTATCGATCCTCACAGCCGACGCGGCTGGCCGAGACGGCCCTCGGACAGCTGCACATCGGCGTTCGCCCCCAACAATTCGCGGTCCCGGCCGAGGCGAGCGCGGGTCGCGGGCGGGCACCCGGTCGGACTGGGCCGTGGGCGCCTCGGGCAATCGTTGCACGTCGGTCGCCCCGGTAAGGTGGTGGCGTGGAACGAGTGTGGGACTACCCGCGTCCACCCGCCATCAGGCCGTGCGACCGTAGAGTCAGAGTGGAGTTCGCGGGCGAGGTACTGGCCGACTCGATCCACGCGTTGCGCGTGCTCGAGACCAGCCACCCGCCGACGATCTATATCCCGCCCGACGACGTACGGCTCAGCCTGCTCACCGCGAGCGACGCCGGTCCGACGTGGTGCGAGTTCAAGGGCGCCGCGCACTACCTGGACGCGATCGCCGACGGGCGACGGGCCCATGGGGTCGCGTGGAGCTACGCGGCCCCGAGGTCGGGATATGAGTCGCTGCGCGACCATGTCGCGTTTTATCCCGGACGCGTCGACGCCGCGTGGCTTGATGACGAACGCGCTCAAGCCCAGCCTGGCGACTTCTACGGAGGATGGATCACCGGCGAGCTCATCGGCCCATTCAAAGGGCCGCCCGGTACGCAAGGCTGGTAGCGATCCCGCCGAAGCCCCATGGCAGCTCGTCCAAAGGGTCCGGGTTACGATCAGCATCCCCCGGGGGTTCACACAAGAGGAGGGTGCGTCGATGTGCGATTTTCAGCATCACGAGCCGCTGCCGCCGCTATCCGAGGATGAATACGTCCTCGACACCGGTCGGATGCGCGACTTCATCAGTGCGGTAACGGCGCGAGTCGAACGCGCCGACTCGCCCGCCGATGCCTGCGACCAGATCAGCCCCCTATTCGCAGAGCTGCTGTCTGACCCTGAGTGGCTGCCGGCTCCGTATCAGGCCCCGGCGCCGAACAGCGGCATGGGCGGCGGAATCGGACAGTGGCTGATCTTTCGAGCTGCCAACCGCTCACTCTCGCTGTTCAGTCTGGTCGTTCCCGCCGGGGCGATGACTCCCGTTCACGATCACCTGGCATGGGGGCTCGTCGGCATCTATCGCGGAAATCAGGACGAGGAGTTCTATCGGCCCGGCGACGGTCGGCTCGACCTCATGCGGCAGCGTCCCCTCAGCCCCGGCGACTTCTACACGCTGCTGCCCCCGCGCGACGACGTACACCGGGTGCGTACGACCTCCCAGGAGACGTCGGTCTCAATCCACCTCCTGGCCAACGACACGGGGTGCGTGTGGCGCCACACCTTTGACGAACGGACGGGCGAATCAAGCCCCTTTCGCTCGGGTTACGTAAACGCCGAGTGCCTCGACGGGCAACCCGGGGGCTGATAACGAGCTCTGATTGGCCCGGGGCGAGGCGAGTCCTATAGTGAGGAGCGTGAAAGCAGTCGTTGCCGTCGTCGCCGCGGTCATCGCCGTCATCATCGTGCTGAAGGTCATCGCCACGGTCAGCGCGCTCGTGCTCGCGTTCGTCCCGGCCATCATCGCCCTTGGCGGCGGGTACGCCGTCGGCCAAATCCACGGATCGCGGCGAGAGCGCCGCAAGCTCGAAGCCAAGCGCAGCGCACAGCTACCGCAATAGACAGGCCGTCGACTGGACGGCGCCGCTGGCTGCGGAGGCCAACCCGAAACGAGCGGCGGCATATATCGTGCGGGCGATGTCGGCGAGAGCCCAGCAGAACCGCCGGATTGTCGCGCTCGCGGCCCTCACGTGTGGGCGGCTCTCGGGCGCCGCAACCGTTCGCGCCGGCCGGGGGCAGTGCTCGGCCTCGGCCGATCAGTACCGCGTGCAGGTCACCGAGCCGCCGTCGAGGTCAATCGTGGCAAGTGGCCCGATCAACGACCGCGGCCAGGAGGTCGTGCTCGAGCACTGGGGCGGCGACGCCGAGATGCTCACGTTGCGCTCACCCATGACCCCCGCGGTGGCACTGTCCGGACCGCTTGAGCGCGCCCAAGTAGCCGCGCGGACGGTCAGCTACTACGACCTCGACTCGCTGCAGATCGCGTATCCGGACGGAGCCGAACTACTAGCGGGCAGGTTGGAGCTCATCCTCTACGGGCCACGCCGAGGCTTTCTTCGCCGCCGCAACCGACTCTTGCGCGCCTCGGTCGATGAGTTGCTGTCAGGCTGAATCGACCCGCAGGGCGATGTCAGGGCGCCCCTGCTCAGGTCCCGACGAGTGGCGCAACTGCACGGCTCTGGCGTGAGCGGGCCAACCCAAGCCTCCATACAGGATGAGAATCAGCGCTGCGGTCCACGCCATTCGTTGCGCCAGTCGGCGTGGGGCGGCGGCAAGAGCCGGACGCCCGAAAACGACGGCGAGCCCGAGGACGGCCGCATACAGCAGTCCAAGGAAAAGCGCCGTCCACACTGCCGCGACCGCTGACGCAGGCGCATCTGTCACGGACGGGGGCCCGGATGTCACGGTCAATCGGATGCGAACGTGATGAACCCGTCAGAGTCGAGTTCGCTGCGCCGCGACATGCCGATCCTCTGCGCGAGTCGTTGCGCGGCCGCGTTGTTCGGTCGAGTTCGCACCACAACTGTGCGTGACCGGTCGCGCTCCAGCGCCGCCACGAGCGCCTCGCGTGCAGCCTCTCCAGCGAAGCCTGCTACCGATCGCAACCAGCGCGGGAATGTCCCGTTCAGTGGGACGCCTGAGCCGCAGAGGCCGGGTGACGCGGTTGGCTAGCTCTTGGCACGTCCAGTGATCGCAGGCCAGGTCGATCGACCGAGGGTAGATCAACGCCGATCCGGCATCGCAATCGCCGGAACCGGCTTCTCAGACTTCCTGCACCTCGATGTCCACATCCCCTACGCGGGGACGACCCTCCTGTGGGCGGCGATACTTGCAGCGGTCTTCTGGATCTGGCAGCGCAACGAGGGAACGCTGTCCATCCACAGCATCACGACACAGCGACGCGAGGGCTACTACTGGGCCGTCGTGTTCGCGACCTTTGCCCTCGGCACCGCGCTTGGCGACTTCACCGCAACCTCGCTCGGGATGGGCTACCTGGTCTCGGGAGTCTTCTTCTCGGCGGTCATTTTGATCCCGGCTCTGGCTTGGTGGAGATTCGGCTTGAACAGCATCGTCGCGTTCTGGATGGCCTACGTCGTGACGCGGCCACTTGGGGCATCGTTCTCCGACTGGATCAGCAAGCCGGCCAGCCTCACCGGCCTCGGCTTCGGCAACGGACAGACCGCAATTGTGTTCGGCATCGCGGTCTTCATCGCGGTTTCGTACCTTGCGGTCGCCCGCCCGGACATCCAGCAGGCCGCTGGTGTCGCCGCCGCGGGCGAACGCGCGCCGAGTACCACGCCGGAGTACGTCACCGGGGAGCTCGACCTCGAAATCGAGTAGGAACCTTCGAGTCACCCCCGGGCGCCGCGGAGGTAGGTCGAATGCAGACTTAGTCGCGGCGCGCGATCGTGCCGATGCTGGCCGGGAGGGGGCACCGATCCTCCGAGCGCGCCGATTATGTACGCCATCAGGACGACCGCGGACGCGGGACTCGGGTGGGCGTGGAGGGCGAGCAGGGCAAGCCACAGGATGAGCAGGTCCAAGGCGAGTTAGGCCGCGCCGCCGAGCACGGTCGCGGCCGTCCGACGGTGAGACACCACCCGTTTGGTGTCGCTGACGGCGACCGCGCGCGTGGTGATCGAACGGCAGGGTCGATCTCCTCGGCATCACGCCGCCGGCAATCGTGTCCCCGCCCGGGCAGCGGATTTCGTGCCCTCAGCCCGACGCCGGCTGCCCTAGGACCAAGTCCCACCTCCGCCCGGCCGGCTGCGGCGGGCGGCACCCTTGGCAGACCCCCGACTATCTTCTGCGGGAGACCCCCATGGCCCTGACCGAAGAGCAAGCCCGCGTGAAGGCCGCGTACGAGGCGGTGCAGGACACCTTTCCCATCGCCGGCTACGCGTATGTGCTGGCCTGTCGCCGCCAGCTCCCCGAAATCGACTCACCCGAGATGCTGGCCGAGTACCGCAGGCTGGCCGACGAGGCCGAGGCCCTGGCGGCGATGCTCGCTGCCAGCCAGGCGACCTGACTCCGGCGGGCCAGAGTCAGTACGCCGGGCGCCGTTGACAGCCCGTCAGCTGACAGCGGTGATGCGCAGCCGGCGCACGCCCTTGGGCGTGTTGACCTCGGCGACCTGACCGACGCGGCGGCCGTTCAGGGCAGCTCCGATGGGCGATTCGATCGACAGCGCCCCCGCCGACGGGTTCGCGTCATGGGAGGCGACCAGCCGGACGCTCTGAGCCGGGCCGCCTCGCTCGTCCTCGAAGGTGACGGTTGCGCCAAAGCGGGCCGTACCGTCGCTCGCCGCTCCCGCCTCGACGACCTCGGCGTTGAGCAGCTTCTCGCGCAGGCGCAGGATGCGCGTCTCCAGACGCGACTGGGCGTCCTTGGCGGCGTGGTACTCGGAGTTCTCCTTGAGATCGCCCCACTCGCGGGCGGTCTTGATTTGTTCGACCACCTTGGCGCGCTCCTCGGTCACCAAGCGGTCAAGCTCCGCGCGGAGCTCCTCCACGCCCTCGGCGGTCATCAGTCTGCTCTCAGCCATCCAGGCTCCTCCTTCACTTGGCTCGATTGCGGTTTCTAAGACGGTGCTACTGGCAGAAACCGCCGAGGCTGAATTTCCTTCCCGGCACCTGTCCCACGCGCGGCCGGCGCGCCGGCCGACCCTTCGAGCATAGCCACTTGGGAATCCACCCTCTACACGCTGCACTGGGTCAACGACAGGTGCTACTTCCACTCAGACGATCCGCAGACCTGCACGATCCACACTCGACGCGGAACCTGGTAGCGCTCGGCTTCTTGCCAACACGTCCGGTCCCCGATCCCCACCGGCACCCGGCGTGCTCGGCGGCTAAGCCCTCGCTTGACGGGCGGGTCGCTCCAGGCCGCTGAGGACGATGTCGTAGACGCGATGCGCTTGCGCTTTCCAGTCGCCTTCTGGATCGAGCTGCCAGAGGCCCGCTAGCGCGAGGATCACGTCATCACCGTTCAGATCTGCGCGCAGGGTGCCGGCGGTCATGTTCGCTTGCAGCAGACGGTTCAGCGCTCCGACGATGGCGTCGTAGGTGTCCGTCGAGGACAGGTCGTTTCCGGGGCTGGTCGCCTTGCGCAGGGCGTCGGCGAGACCATGTTTGCTCACGGCGTACTCCGCCAACCGCTCGACCCAGCGTCGGAGTGCGTCGAGCGGCGTGTGCTGCTGCAGGAAGGTGTCGGCGGCGTCAACCAGCTTGCCGACCTCGCGCTGATAGGTCGCCAGCACGAGCTCCTCCCTGGTCGGAAAGTGCCGGTACAGCGTCGCGTTGGCAACACCGGCTCGCTTCGCGATCGCGTTCAGGGAGGCGTCCGGCGACTCGGTGAGCGCCAGGAGCGCGGCAGCGAGGATCGCGTCCCGGTTGCGACGCCCGTCGCTTCGCTTGAGCTCGTTGGATTCGGTCACGGACACATTCGCTGAGTTGCAAGCGGGGAGTTCCCCGCTTATACTCGCCACCGCGATCCGGGGAACTCCCCGGTTCACGGAAGGCTAACTGGAGGACGACAGGAACCGGGAGACATGATGATCCACACCGAGATCTCACCGGCCGAGCAGGCCGATCGATTGGCGATCCGCGAGCTCATCGACGCCTACGCACACTGCGCCGATCGCCGACTAGCAGACGAGCAGAAGTCGCTCTTCACCGAGGACACCCACTTCGTCGTCTACATGGAGGGCGAGGGCTCTGACCCCACCCAGGTCATCGACGGTCGCGAGGGTCTGACGCCGGTGTTCCAGGACCTCAACCGCTACCAGGTCACACAGCACTTCAACGGTCAGAGCACGATCGTGCTCGATGGGAACCGGGCGGCGGGCGAGAGCTACTGCATCGCCCACCACCTGTTCACCGACGCCGGCGAGCGCAAGCTGATGCTCGCCCACCTTCGATATGGCGACACGTTCGTCAAACAGGACGGGGCCTGGCTGTTCGCCGAACGGAACCTCTATGTCGACTGGATCGAGACAAAGCCCTCGCATCCCTGAGGTCCAAACGCCTGGCGCGTGATCAGCCCGGCTTGCACGCCCATCACCGCGATCCAACGGACGGGCGGTCAGACCTCACCCCGTCGGCGCCATCGGGACTCCGCGACGGCTTGCCCCGGGCTCGCTCGCATAGACCGCCTGCGCGATCCGCTCGGCGACCATCATCGTCGTGGGATTGATCGCCACCGATGGAACGACCGGGATGATCGACGCGTCGACGACGCGAAGTCCCTCGACGCGCTTGACAGCGCCGAGCGAGTCCACGACCGCCCACGGATCCTCTGGCCCGCCCATCGGTGCCGTGGCCGTGGGGTGCCCGTACGAAGCCAGGTTCGACGCGACCGCGTCCGCGAGCTGCTCGTCGCCGACCGCGTCGCCGGGCAGAATCTCGAGCTCGAGGAACTGAGCGAGCGCCGGATTGCGGCCTATCCGGCGGGCCAGCCTCACGCCCTCAAGCATCCGGCGCGCGTCCCGCTCCTCGGCCAGGAAATTACAGTCGATCTCGGGTTGCTCGTGCGGATCGCGGCTGCGAAGCGCAACCCTTCCGCGCGAGTCGGGCTTGACGACCGCGACGCTGAGTGCGACCGCCCCGCCGGTCGGGCTGTACTCGGGCGGCATGAGGTGCGTCACCGCGATGTGAATGTCGAGCTCGTCGCCACGAGCTTCGCTCGACTGGGTCCACAGCAAGGCGCCGACCGCCGGCCGCATGTCCAGGGCCGTCGTCTTGAGCGCATACGCGTTGTAGTAGAAGGGCTGATCCTGGAGGTGCTGCCCGACGGGGAGATCGGCGACAACGTCGATGCCAAGCTCGGCCAGGTCCGCCGCCGGACCCACGCCCGAGCGCATCAGGATCGCCGGAGTCGCATATGAGCCGGCGGAAAGGATCACCTGGCCCGCGCGAATCTCGGCACCGCTTGCAGTGAGCACACCGATCGCTCGGCGACCGTCGAACAGGACGCGATCGACGAGCACGTCGCCTGAGATCTTGAGGTTGGCGCGGTGGCGGACCTCCTCGGTCAGGTACACGAGGCCTGTGTTCTGACGCACGCCGTCGACGACGTTGACCGGGTATCCCCCGACGCCGCCCGGGTTCGGCCCGTTGAAGTCCTGGACCCGGGGGAACCCCTCCGCCGCGGTCGCGTCGATGAACCCGCGCAACGAGCTGGTCAGTTCGTCATACCGCTCGTGTCGAATCGGGAACGGTCCCGTGCGGCCGTGGTATGAGTCCTCGCCGTCGGGCGTGTTCTCCATCTCCCGGAACGCGGCATCGACGTCCTCGATCGTCCACTCGTCAAGACCGTGTCGCTGCCAATCGCGGATATCGCTCGGACGTGCCCGCATCGCCACCGTCGCGTTGTGGGCCGAGCAGCCGCCCAGCGCCTTCGCGCGCGGGACCGGAATCTCCGGGGAGACAGCTCCGCCTCGGGCGGTCCAGCCCCACTCGTGCTCGGGGTTGGCGGGCACGTGCGCGGGGTCTCGGAGATCCGCTGGATAGCCATCGACACCGTACGCCGTGCCTGCCTCGAGCAGCAGGACCGACCGGGTCGGGTCCTCACTGAGACGGCTAGCGAGAACGCCGCCCGCCGAGCCTCCCCCCACGATGACTACGTCGGCGCGACCAGCGCGACCGTTGCCGATATCGGACATGGATCTGTTCTCCTCGGGTCGATGGGTGCCCCGATGGTCGCGAGCCGGGTGGTGATGCGGCATCGCCGAATCCCGGTGATTGGGCGCCCGGAGCTCCGCTCGCGCCGGCTACGCCAGTCGGTCCGCAAGCTGCGTGCGTGACTTGACGCCGAGCTTGCGGAAAGCCTTGCGCAGGTGGTACTCGACCGTGCTGGCGCTGATAAACAGGCGGGCCGCGATCTCGCGATTTGTCTCGCCTTGCGCGGCAAGGCGGGCGACCTGTGTCTCCTGTGGAGTGAGCTCGTCCAGAGCCGCCACGGTTCGCTTGCGGGCACGCTCGCCCGTCGCCTCCAGCTCGAGCCGCGCGCGCTCGGCGAACGCCTCGACTCCGGCGTCTCTGAAGAACTCGTGGGCGGTTCGCAGTTGCTCCCGAGCATCTAGCCGGCGGCGCCGACGCCGAAGCCATTCCCCGTAAAGGAGATGGGTGCGAGCGAGCTGTACGCGGATCCGCGTGCGAGCGAGCTTGCTGATCGCTTCTCTGTAGAGCTCATCTGCGTCATCGCCATCGCTGAGCACCGCTCGCATCCGGGCTTCTATCCCCAACGCCCAGTCGGTGCCGGCGGCGTGTGTCGTCTCTTGCACGCGCTCGAACGCCAGTCGTGCTCGCTCCGGCTGATCGCACCGAACGGCCGCCTCGATCAGCTCGGTGAGCGCCCAAATCGCTGGGCCTTCCTCGTAGAAGCGCTCGGCGGGAAGGACCGCGGCCAGTGCGGCTTCATAGCGACCCAGCCCGTTATACAAGCCTCCAGCCAGAAACTCGGCGGTCGTCAAGGCGAGCCCTTCCCCCCGAGCCTCCGCCTCCCCGATCGTAGTTCGGACCAACTCCGAAAATTCTGCCTCGTGACCGCGTAGAGAAGCTAGCGTCAGCAAAGGAGCCGGGTCAGCGGCAGCTCCGGTCGCTTCAGTTGCCGCTCTCAGCTCCTCCTCGAGGAGGACTGCCGTTCCTAGCTCGCCAAAGAACGCGTAAACGGCGATGCCGGTACCGAGAACGAACGCCAGCGCTGAAAGCGCACCCGTGTGGCGCGCGAGCTCAACCTGTCGCGTGAAAAGCACGGCCCAGGCGTCGTCGTCCCACATGAACAACGCGATCAAGCTGGCAAACCAAAGCCACCGAGCGTCATTCGGTGACAGGTCGGTCTCACGTTGGAACGCGGCTAACGCCTCCTTGAGCAACGGCGCGCCAGCCGTATAACCCTCGGTGGCCCGCACCGCCAGCCCTTCGAGAAGCAGATCAGACGGCCGCGGCTTCTCAAGCGACGGGAAAGCAAGGGCGGCTTCGCTGATCTCGGCTAGACCCCCGCCGTGGACTAGCCGGCCGGCCAACGTCGCCGCAGACAGGGCCTCCAGGTATGTCGCCCGCGCGAGGCCGGGATCTACGGCCTCGAGTTCGCGCGCGGCCGCGAACAGTAGCGGGGCAGCGTCTCTAACTCGCCGGGACGCGAAGGCGATCTGGGCGCGCAGGAGATGCGCGTGGGCACGCAGAACCTCGTCGACCGCAGCGCGCGACTCGGCGGTCCCGAGAAGTTCAAAGGCGTCGTCGAGTGCGCCAGCTTGAAGTTTGGTCTGCGCGGCGGCTAGCGCGCGTTGAGCACGGAGTGCGGGTTCGGGCGAGAGAGCGACCGCGCGCTCGAGGAAGGCGGCGGCAGCAGCAAAACCGCCACGCGCCTGCGCGCGTGCCGCAGATCGTTCGAGTTCGGCGGCAACCTCCTCATCGGGCGCCGCCGTCCCTTGGGCGCGATGCCATGCGCGCCGATCCGGGTCGATTTCTGGGTCGGTCGCCTCCGCGAGGGCGCGATGGACCTCGCGTCGCGCGTTCGGCTCAGCGGATCCGTAAACGGCCGAGCGAACCAGTGGATGACGGAACACCACTCGAGGCGACAGGGCCAGCAACTGTTCCGATTCGACGGTCTCGGCAGCTGACTCGGCGATCCCCAGCCGTCTCGCCGCCCGCCAAACCAGCGCCGGATCGCCGACCGGGTCGGCAGCCGCGACAAGCAACAAGCGCCGTGCATCGGACGGCAGCTTCGTCAGCCGGCGCGTGTAGCGGTCCTCGATCGCGGCGGACAGAGGCGCCGCTGTCGGCAAGCCAAATCCCCCCGCGAGCTCGGTCGGACTCAACCCGCGCGGCAGCTCTAAGAGAGCAAGCGGGTTCCCACGCGTCTCGGCGACGATCCGCGCCAGCACGCGTTCATCCAGCCTGGCCGGCACGATCGACTCCAGCAACGTTCGCGCATCCCTGCGATCCAAAGGCACGACGGGGAGCCTCGGCAAGCCCGAGAGCGTCTCCCCCAGCTCGCGCGTCGCGAACACGAGCGCGATCCTTTCCGCGACGAGACGGCGCGCGACAAATGCCAGGGCACGCGCGGATGCGCTGTCGAGCCATTGCGCGTCATCGATGGCACACAGGAGTGGCTGCTCCTCGGCTACCTCGGCGAGCAGGCCGAGGACCGCCAGTCCGACCAGGAACCGATCCGGCGCGGGCCCCGTCCTCAGTCCGAACGCGACCTCGAGCGCGTCGTGCTGGGGCTGCGGCAAGCGCTCCACGAGTCCGAGGAACGGAGCACACAGCTGCTGGGCCGCCGCGAACGGGAGCTCCATCTCGGCCTCGACTCCGACCGTCCGGGCGATTCGGAACTCGCGTGCAGCCTCGACGCCGTACTCCAACAGCGCGGTCTTGCCGACGCCCGCCTCTCCATACAGCATCAAGACGCCACCACTCCCGCTGCGAACGCTGTCTAGCAACTGGTCGAGCACCTTGCGCTCGCGTTCCCGGCCGAGCAACATCCTCCCTGACCTGAGAGCTGATGGCGACACTCCGCTCATCCCTCTAAGGATGACTGAGGACGACGCTTCGGTTAAGGACTAAGGATTCAAGGATTCGAACGCGTGGCAGAAGCGGCACGATCGTTGGGGATGGAGAGGGACCACCAAGCGGGCACGACAGGCCGGCTCTCAGCGAGGGTCTGCGTCATCACCGGTACGGGCGGCAGCATAGGGCGCGCGACGGCAATGGCGTTCGCCCGAGAGGGCGCGTCAGTCGTCGGTTGCGACGTGAGCGTCGAGCCGGCAGATTCGACCGTCGCAATGGTGCGTCGCGCCGGCGGAGAGATGGTCTCGATGCAGCCATGCCGTCTCGACGATCCGGCCGATTGCCAGGCGCTGATCGAGCTCGCGCTGGGCAAGTACGGCCGGATCGACGTTCTCTGCAACTTCGCCGCGACGGCGTACTTCAACTGGCTCGAGGACATCACCGACGAGGAGTGGGATCGCGCTCGATGGGGCGAGGTCGACGTCGTCTTCTACCTCACCCGCGCGGCGTGGCCGCACCTGAAGGCCAGCGGTGGCGTGATCGTGAACATGGCCTCGCTGAACGCGTCGCTCAGTTTCAAAATCCTCCCCGCCCTCGCCCACACTACGAACAAGGCGGGAATCGTCGCGATGACGCGGCAGCTTGCGATGGAGGGCCGAGAGCACGGGATCCGCGCCAACTCGATCTCACCTGGCCTGATCGAGACGGGCGCAACGCTCGCCCAGCTAGAGGACCCGGAGTGGGCTAGCTACATGCTCGGCAAGACGCTGCTGGGCCGCCTCGGCAGGCCCGAGGAAGTCGCGAACGTCGCGCTGTTCCTTTCTTCAGACGAGAGCTCATACGTGACCGGGGTCGACGTCGTCGTTGATGGCGGGATGAAGGTCTGGTGACCGCCACGACCAGGCTACTAAGCTCACCAGAGGGACTAGACCGTGGGCACAGCGTGATCAGCTCAACGCCGACGCGGCGCCAAGGGTTTGAGCCACTCGCTACCGACGGTTCGATCGCACCGGGCCTGCTCCAGCGGGAAGCGCTCCTCACGACGCTGGATCGGGCCGTGACCAAGCGGATCACAGTCATCTCGGCGCCGCCAGGAAGTGGGAAGACCTCGTTGTTGCGGGCGTGGGCCGACCGCTCGACCGATGTTCGTCGCGTCGCGTTCGTGTCGGTCGACCGTGACCAGCAGGATGCGCATAGGTTCTGGTCACCCGTCCTGGATGCGATTCGGGGCCCCGGCCCGTCGACCGATGCTCAGCCGAGACCCGCGCTGGCCACGCTCGACGACGACCGGGTCCTCGACACGGTCCTGTCTGAGTTCGATCAGCAACGCCGACAGGTTGTGCTGATCATTGACGACCTCCACGAGCTGAAGTCGGCCGACGCCCTCGTGGAACTCGAGCAGCTGCTCGCGACCGTGCCGAGCTCTGCGCGGGTCGTGCTCTCGTCACGTCGGGATCCGCCGATCAGACTCCACCGGCTGAGGCTCGCCGACGAGGTCGCCGAGATCAGGGCCGCCGATCTCCGATTCACTGAAAGCGAGACCCGCGAACTGCTCGCCGCATCGGGGATAACTCTGTCCGAGGAAGGGGCAGCCGCTTTGCATCAGCGCACGGAAGGCTGGGCGGCCGGCTTGCGCCTGGCGGTGATCTCGCTCGGCCATCACCCCGACCCCGAGCGGTTCGTGGCCGAGTTCTCCGGCACCGACCGGGCGATCGGGGAATACCTGATCGCCGAGATGCTGGAACGCCAACCGAGCGAGGTACAGCACACGCTGTTACGGACCTCGATTGTCGAACGAATGAACGGTGAACTTGCCGACTTGCTGGCAGGCCGCTTGGGTTCGGAGCAGATGCTGCTGGAACTCGAGGACGCCAACGCGTTCGTCGTGTCGCTCGACCCCCAGCGCACGTGGTTTCGCTACCACCACCTGCTCGCCGATTTCCTGCGCCTCGAGCTCCGCCGACGATTTGCCGACGAGGTCCCAGGTCTTCACCGCAGGGCCGCCCGGTGGCTCGCTGGCCACGGGGAGGTCGTTGAGGCGGTGCGGCATACGCTCGCGGCCGGCGACTGGCCTGATGCCGCCCGGCTCGTCGCTGACCAATCGTTCAGCTGGGTGCTCGACGGGCAAGCAGGAACGATCGACGCGGTTCTCCAGGCGTTTCCTGAGGGCGCGTCAGCCGATCATCCGGACCTTGCGCTGGCCCACGCAGCGAGCGAGCTGAACCATGGGCGGCTGGAGCGAGCGGTTGCTCAGATAGAGCTTGCGGAGTCGCACGTTCATAGCGCCCCGCCGGCTCGCCGCCGGCGCCTTGCCGTGGCGATCGCGTCTCTGCGGTTGGCGCTGGCTCGGCGCAGCGGTCAGTTCAGTGAGGTGATCGACCAGGTCAACCTGCTCGATGCTTCGATCACAGACGAGTCGAACGACCCGGTCGCGATGGGTAGCGAGCTTCGGGCAGTCGCGCTGTTGAACCTCGGGATTGTCGAGATGTGGTCCGGGCGACTCGCCGACGCTGAGCGACACCTCTTCGAGGGAGCCGAGCTCGCCCGAACGATCGGCCGACCCTACCTAGAGGTCGCGTGTCGGGCCCATCAGGGGTTCCCGTCAAAGACGGTCTCGGTCGCGACCGCGCGCGAGCGGGGGCGTCAGGCGGTAGCCCTGGCCGAACGCTATGGCTTGGAGGATCGCCCGATAGTCACGCCTGCTCTTGGGGCGGTTGGCGGCATGGCGGTCTGGATGGGGGAGTTCGAGGAGGGCGAGCGGTGGCTACGCCGCGCCTGGGAGGTCGCCGATCCGGACGTCGACCCGGCCGCCGCGGTGCTTCTGCACGTGGCGACGGGCATGTTGCATGCCGGACGGGGGCAGCATCAGGCGGCGGCCGAGGAATTCGGGGCCGCGGAGCGCGCACAGTCCAGACTCACCGGCGTCCACGCACTTGCACCACGAATTACGGGGTGGCTCGCGGCCACCCGGGCGCGGCTCGGGATGCTCGATGAAGCGCGCGCGACGCTCCGCGGATTCCCGGCTGAGCTTGAGAGAACCGATTCCATCTTTGACGGTCAAATGGGTGCCATCTACAACGCCCGCGCAGTGATCTGCCTGGCCGAGGGGGATCCCCCGGGAGCGTTGGATGCACTCCGGGGCGTTTTGGACGCCACGCCCCCTGTCGCTCCGGCGTTCACGGTCGTTGAATCCCACCTGCTCGCGGGGATCGCGCACCTACAGATGGGACATCGACCCGCGGCCGCGGCTGCAGCGGAAGCGGCGCTTGCCGTCGCCGAGCCAGATCGACTGATCTTCCCGTTTGCGATGACGGACGCCGCGGAGCTACTCAACGCACTCCCGCGTCACGAAACGGCTCATGGCGCCCTGCTCACCGACATCGTCGACCAGCTGCGAGGCGAGCCGTCCCCGACCCTCGATCGCGAGCCCGCGTGGCAACTCGAGGAGCTCAGCCCAAGCGAGCTCAGAGTCCTGCGGTACCTTCCGACGAATCTGACGCGGCCCGAGATCGCACGCGAGCTCTACGTGTCGATCAACACGGTCAACACCCACATCCGCAACATCTATTCCAAGCTCGGCGCGCGCGATCGCACTTCCGCCGTGCAACAGGCACGCGAGCTCCGGCTCCTCTCGACGGGCGCCACGAAACATCGCTGAAGCAGCGCGAGCCACCGTCGCGCGCACAATCACCTGATTCCGGCGTCGCGCGGTCACCGGGTTGCTCGGCAGAGTCAGTTGCGTGGCCACGCTACCGGGCCTGTACACGATCCGGATCAAGGGTCGGTTAGGAGCTACCGCTCTTTCCGCCTTCCCAACTATGGCGTCTCAGCTGAAGGGTGGCGACACCGTGCTCACCGGCTTGCTCGAGGACCGCTCGGCCGTGTTCGGCGTGCTCGCGCAGATCGAAGCACTCGGCCTCGAGCTGCTCGAACTCCAGCAACTCCGAGCCGGGACCGAGTCTCATCGCTCGGTCGATGGCCGTCCATCCCTGGGCGCCTGAGGCTGACAGTCGATGAAATGACCGCGACCGCATTTCTCGGCGATAAGCCGGTCAACCGGATGGGCTATGGCGCGATGCAACTCGCGGGTCCCGGCGTGTTCGGCCTGCCCGACGATCCCGAAGGTGCGCGGGCGGTGCTTCGCCGAGCCATCGAACTCGGCGTCGACCACATCGACACTTCGCAGTACTACGGACCGGACGTGGTCAACGACCTCATCCGCCAGGCGCTTTATCCGTACCCCGACAACCTCAAGCTGGTGACCAAGGTCGGAGCACGGCGCGACGCGGCGGGACGGGTGCTCCCCGCGCAGCGGCCCGACGAGCTGCGCAAGGGAGTCGAGGCGAACCTCCACACACTCCGTGTGGAGCGCTTGGACCTCGTGAACCTGCGCCTCGTTGAGACGGCACGCGACGACGCCGTATCACTCGAGGAGCAACTGCTCGCGCTCGCGGACATGCGCGCCGAGGGCAAGCTCGATCTGATCGGCCTCTCCAATGTCGATCCGGCAAAAGCGGAGCTCGCGCTCCAGTTCGTCGACGTGGCCGAGATCCAGAACGGATACAGCATCATCGACCGCCGGGACGAGGACACGCTCGAGTTTGCCCGGGGGCGCGGAATCGCCTATGTGCCGTTCTCTCCTCTGGGCTCGTCGCACCGGGCCGGGACGTGGCAACTGGCCGCAGACGCCACGATCGTCGAGATCGCCGACAAACACGAGGCCACGCCCGCCCAGATCGCTCTGGCGTGGCTCCTGGCTCGCTACGACCGGCTGCTGCTCATTCCGGGCACGAGCTCGACCGTCCACCTCGAGGAGAACATGGCCGCGGCCGAGCTCGAGCTCGACGACTTCGACCTTCTCGCGCTCGATCGCGTTGGCCGGAGCACGCACGCAGCCCGCGGAGCCCGGGCCAAGCGCTGAGCCGGCCCGAGCGCAGTGTCTCAGCCTGCGCTCGTCGCTCGCGCCAGCCGCGGAATGAGCCTGGTCGCCGACTCGCCGAGAACGCCGCCGCGCTCGTCGTCGTCAAGCTCGACGGTTCCCTGGAGGTGTCGTAGTCCCCCGATCGAGATCTCGTCGCGTGGGTACGGATAATCGGTCCCGAACACCACGTTTCCGAGGCCCGTGACCGATCGCAGCATGTGGATGACGGGGTCGCCGAACGCTGAGGCAGTGTCCCAGTGCAGGCGAGGGAGGATGTCCGTGAACGCTCCTCTCTCCTGCGCCCCAGGGATGACACCCATCTCGTCGACGATCGCAAACCGCGACGCGACGAACGGGATCGTCCCGCCAGCGTGCGAAAACACGTATTTGACGTCCGGCGTTCGCGCGAACGTGTTGCTGTAGTGCAGCTTCGCGATCGCCCTTGACGTGTCGACCGGATAGTCCAGGAGCGCATCCGGGAGACCCAGCGTGTGCGCGATCGGATCTGGCGATGCGGTCGGATGGACGAACACGACCGCGCTGCGGCGCTGCAACTCGGCGAAGATCGGATCGAAGCGGCTGTCGCCGAGATAGGTGCCGCCGGCGTTCGTCATCAGCGACACGCCGTCGAGATCGAGCACGTCGAGCGCATACTCGAGCGCTTCGAGCGACCCGTCGACGTCCGGTAGCGGAACCGCCGCGAATCCGCCGAACCGGTCCGGGCGGTCGCGCTTGATCTCGGCCAGGTACTCGTTGACGCGACGAGCGAGGATCCGCGCGGCCGCGTCATCACCGAAGTGCACGCCTGGCGTGCTGATCGACGGCACCGCGACGTCGATCCCCGCCTCGTCGAGATATGCGATCGCGCCATCGAGAGACCAGGGCGGGGGGTTGATTCCGCCCGCGAGATTCCCGTCCTCGTTCGAGGCTTCCCAGTAGAAGTCGGGAATGACATGCTGGTGGAGGTCGACGATCGGGCTCATCCGCGTGTGAGATGGTCCGGACGCAGGTCGCGAATCGCTTGGCTAGTCATTGCTCATCGGCTTTCTCGTTTTGGGGACTGGCGGCTCCAGAATCCCCGACGGTTAGGATCATCCGGTCACCTAAGCGGTGACCCGGTCTGCGCCGGCGAGATACGCCGACAGGAGCTGTCCGGCTCTGTCCAGCGCAGCGACCGCTTCGTCGAGCATCGCGGAATAGGCTTGGAAGACGTGAGGCACCCGAGGGGTGATCTCGAGCCTGACCTCGACATCGGCGGTGGCGGCTTGTCGCGCGAGCCGAACGGCATCGTCGAGGAGAACCTCGTGACTTCCACCCTGGATGATCAGGGGCGGCAGGCCTGACAGATCGGCGAATATGGGACTAATCAGACCAATGGCGGGGTCCTGTCCCTGCGTGTAGTCGACGACTCGGGGCTCGAGGAGTTCCCGGTTGAGTAGCGGGTCGACGTCGCGCTTGGTTTCCATCGTCGCTCCGGCGAGGGTGAGATCGACGTACGGTGACATCAAGAACGCCGCGGCTGGCAGGGGCAGCCCGTGATCGCGGGCGTTGACCAGGGTGGCGACGGCGAGGCCGCCGCCGGCGGAATCTCCCGCGAAGGCGATGTCCGAAGGATCTATCCCGTCATCGAGAAGGGCCCCGTAGGCCGCGAGAGCGTCGTCAACCGCCGCCGGATACGGGTGCTCGGGGGCGAGCCGGTAGTCGACGGAGATGACCTTCGCGTGCGTCCGCCGACCGATCTGCGAGGCCAGACCAGCGGCGAGAAAGGCGTCCGAAATCGCGTACACGCCACCATGGAAGTACAGAACAACATGGCGAGGTTCGATTCCGTCAACTGTGATCTCGGCAGTTGCGACACCGCCCAGTTCAGCTGCGGTAACGATCACCTCGGCGGGCAGCGGCTGCGCCGATACCGCCTCCCGGAACAGCCGCCGTAGCTCGTTGACATCGCTGTCGACGGGCAAGGCTGACTGTCGGAGGATTGCGTCGAGGGTCTCTCGCTGCTCGGTGCTCACGAAGGATCTCCTTCTCGTCGGGTTGGGGTCGCAACGCTCCATGCCCTCTCGCCTATGCCAATCCATTGCTGAAACGTCCCGCCGGGGCCGCGGCAGCGACCAGTCTTGCCGCCAGGTAGGTGATGAGGCATCACCGGATTACGGTGATCCTCGCGGACAGTGGATCTCGGCCTGCGTGCGTCCCCCGCGGTCTCGACACGTCGAGTCCAGTGCCAGCTTCACCTAATCTGGGTGAGGCGCCATCACCTCCAGCACCTCGATAGTGGGCTCAGACAGAAGGAACCGAGTGTCGCGCCTTGAGGGACGGCTACGTCACGGACAGTCGCACTGGATTGCAACCCCACCGCACATGCACCGCATGAGAGGACGATGTGGCGGCTTGGCGTCACGATCAATGTCCTCGTAGCGACACTGCTCGCGCTGATCGCCCGCGCGGTCATCGACGGCTCCGGCTTAGCGGTCGATCTATCGATGGGACTAATCGCCCTGGTCCTGCTGGTCGCGTTTTACCTGCGGCATGAGGGTCGCCGACTCGGGGCCTCCGGGCGCGACCAGCCGCGGCGCAGGTAGGACGTCAGCCCGGACATCACGCGGAGCGTTGAGGACCACGGCCGACGGCGGCTAAACGGAAGCCGGCTGCTGCAGTACGGCGCCGAGATTTCCCAGCACGCCCATGCAACGTCTTCGCGTGCCGGTCCTCAACCTCGACCCCGGGGCCGTTGACGACTGGTTTCATCTACGGCCCCATCGACCAGGACGTGCGGGCGTCGGTCACAGCAAGCACGATCGCCGCGAGGCAGGTGAGCGGTCGTCACCGGATCACGGTGATTCGGTCGTCGTTCTCGTTTCGTGTTGGTACAAGGCATGCTCGGAGATCGGCGCGTTTCGCACATAGCCAGCCAGTGTCGTGGGGGACGCCGTGGTCGACGGCGCCCTCGCATTTGTTTGGGTGGATTTGGGGTCGGCTGCGGGTTGCGTCGTCGACCACCGGCTTGGGGTGAAGCTGGGAAGCGGGCTCGTTCGTGGCCAGGTCACTCGCAGGCGACCCGTCCCACCCGACCTGCAAAAGCGCGCATTCCGACCGGATCGCCGACGTCGCGTGCGTTTCTGCATCTGGTGGATGAATAACCGCGCGTGCGCCGGCCGCGCGGCGGGGAATGCGCGGATTTGCAGGTGTGAGCAGAAAGTCGGGCCCCGTCCTCGTGGATCAGGTGGGGAGGGCGAGGCCGACCAGGTAGGTGGCGCCGCCGACGATCACGCCGGCGAGCGTCATCTCGAGTCCGGCCGACCACCAGCTCCGGAGTGTGACCAGCGACTTGGCCGCGCCAACCAGGAAGTGCGCGATCAGCGAGATGACGGCCGCGGTCGCGATGGCGACGGAAACCCCTGGGGAAGATGAACGATCCCGCACCGACAGCGGGTGCAGATCCACGCACCCGGCCGGTGCCGCCCTAGGTCATCAAGGCTGGCTCTGGGGAGCCCGAGCGGTCTGTGACGGCCGCGCCGTCCGCCGAGTTGTCGTGGTTGCAGTTGCCGATCGCGTGTCGGGCCAGAGCGGTTATGGTCGTCGCCGTGCGGGCCTCGCATTGGACGGGCAGCATCACCAGCGCGAGTAGGAAGCCCAGGCCGAAGATCCCTGCGGCCCACCAGAACGCGGTGGTTTCGCCGTGGACCTGCGCGGCGGAGGCAAGGCCTCTGATGTGGAGATGGGTCGCGACGTAGCCGGTGACGGCGCTGGCGTAGATCGTTGAGAGCAGCGAAGTGCCGATCGAGCCGCCTACCTGCTGGGACGTGTTGACCATCGCCGACGCGATGCCCGCTTCGTTTGGCGCCACGCCGACTGTCCCAGCCGAGAACGCCGGGGCGAAGATGCAACCCATCCCGACACCGATGACGAGCAGACCCGGCAGGACGCCGGTGCCGTAGCTGGAGGAGGGCGTCAGCTGGGTGAACAGAAGCATCCCGACCACCCCGAGCGCCATGCCGATGAGGACCAGCGGTTTGACGCCCGTGCGCTGAACCACGCGTGTCTGGACGGTGGTCGAGGTGATGATCAGCACGGCGCTCAGGGGCAGGAACGCGAGGCCGGTTTTGAGCGGCGAGAAGCCGAGGTTCTGCTGCAGGAAGTAAGTGAGGAACAGAAACACCGCGAAGATGCCGGCGCCGGTCACAAAGAGCGCGGTGTACGACCCCCCGCGAGCCCGATCCCACACGATATGCAACGGCAGTAACGGGTGCTCGACGCGGCGCTCGATCAGCACAAACGCGCTCAGCAACAGGGGGCTGGCGACCAGCGCGACGACGGTCGCCGTGGCGCCCCACCCGTGCGTCTCGGCGTTAGAGAAGCCGAACACGAGCGCGAACAGCCCCAATGACCAGCTCAGCACGCCGGGAACGTCAATCCGGGCGCGGTCGGGGGGCCTGTGGTTGACCAGCAGGCGCAACGCCACGACCGTCGTGGGCACCGCGATCACCAGATTGACGTACAGGCACCACCGCCACGAGAGCCCCTGGGTCAGCACACCCCCGAGCAGCAGCCCCAGCGCCCCGCCGCCGCCTGCAACCGCACCATAGATCCCGAACGCCCGCGCCCAGTCCGCAGTCCCCGCGAACGTGACCGTCAACAGCGACAGCGCCGCGGGCGCCAGCAGCGCGGCGAACACCCCCTGCGTCGCCCGCGCGGCGACGAGCACGTCAAACGACTGCGCCAGCCCCCCCACCGCCGACGCCGCCGAGAACCCCACCAACCCAACGATCAATGCCCACTTGCGGCCGAACAGATCCCCCACCTTGCCGCCGACCAGCAGCAGGCTGCCGAACGCCAACGCGTACGCGGTGACGACCCACTGCCGACTATCGTTAGAGAAATGCAACGCCCGCTGGGCCGAAGGCAAAGCGACGGTCACGATCGTCGCGTCCAGCACCACCATCAGCTGCGCGACGCCGACCAAGGCGAGAACTGCCCATCGATTAGGGTCACGAACGATTTGAGTTGGCATGGAGACTCGACTTCCGATCGGCGATATTGGCCCAGGCTCACACGCCGTCCAGTGATCGGTCATCGCCTGAATTTGGCGATTCTGGTCTCGCCGTCCTTCCTCGGTCCCGAGCCTGCTCGAGCTCCGACAGATCCGGCCGAGACCAAGTCCGCCCGCCTGATGGATCGGCTTGCGAGCGTGGCGAGCCCGCTCTGACACTCGATCAATCAGTCGTGTGACTCAAGAGAACCGGGCCGGGACGGGTCACGATCGCGCCTGACCGCGGTCTCGCCGACGAAAGAGGAGCCAGCGTGACATCCGAGACATACCGCCAGACATCCGAGATACAGACGCCGAGGAGAAAGGCCGACGGGGTGGAGATCCGTTACGCCGAATGGAACGCCGGCGCCGAACCGACGCTGCTGCTCCTCAGCCCGTGGCCCGAAAGCCTCTACGCCTGGGAGCAGCTCTGGCCACGGCTGAGCTCCGCGGCGCATGTGATCGCGATCGACCTTCCGGGCTTCGGCCACTCGGAGGCGCGGGCCGACCTCTACTCGCCGCAGGCGATGGGCCGCTTTCTCGTTCGGCTGATCGATGAGTGGGGACTCGGAGCGCCACATGTCGTAGGCCCGGACGTCGGCTGCCCGGCAACTCTGTTCGCGGCGGCTGAGTCGCCGCGCTCGCTGACGAGCGCGATCGTCGGAAACGGAGCGACCTCATACCCACTCGAGGTCGGCGGCGCGCTCAAGGATCTCATCGACAACCCCGACCTCGAGTCCCTGCTCGCGCTCGACGGCGCCGAGGTGGTCCGGGGCTCGATGCAGGCGCACGAGACCTACGAGGTCTCGACCGCCGCCTTGGATGACTACGTCACCGCGTACGCCGGCAGCCGGTTCGGTGAATCGGCCAGGTTCGTTCGCAACTACCTGACCGATCTGCCGGTGCTCAGGGACCTGCTGCCGCAGATCAAGACGCCGGTGTACGTTCTCGCGAGCGCGCGTGACCCCATGGTCCCGATCAGCAACGCCGAGTTCCTGGTCGAGCGCCTGCCTCGCGCCGAGTTGACGGCGCTCGACTTCAGTCACTTCGGCTGGGAGGACGGCGCCGACGCCTACGGTGACGCCATTCTGGCATGGCTCGAGGGTGGCTTCGCACGCGTCGGAAGCGATGCCTGATGCCGATGATCGACGTCTACGCGGCCGAGGGGACGTTCGGCGATCCGGGTGCTCTGGCGCGACGACTGGCCGCGACACTGATGCGAGTCGAAGGGGTGCCTGAACTCCCGATGTTCCGAAACAACACCGCCGCGTTCGTCCATGCGCTGCCGGGTGGAGCGATGGCAAACGTCGCTGGCGAGGGAGACCACGTGCGCGTCCAGGTACTGACGAACTCGGGAGCTCTCGACCGCGCCAAACAGCTCGCGGTGGTCGAGCAGTTGACCGATGTTGTCGCCGACGCAGCAGGTCGCCCTGAACTGAAGGAGCGCACATGGGTGTTGCTCACCGAAGCTCCGGACGGCGGCTGGGGACTCTGGGGACACGCCCACACCAATGCAGAGCTCGTTGCGGCCGCTCGTGCTGAGGCCGCGGCGCTGAACAGCGACCGCGAGGGATGAGCAGACCTGTTGCGCGACGCGCACTTCATTCGTGGGAGCGATCGGCTTCTCCGCCGGTGGGCATCTGGCCGGTCAGGCGGCGATGTCTGATGCCTCGACTCCCGACACACGAATCGACCTGGCGGTGCTCGGCTACGCGATCACCTCGATGGAGATGGACACCTACCGGCCGGCCCGCGTGATCCTGCCGGGAGAGGACGCCCCGCCGGAACTGCGCCGGGCCACATCACTGGACGCCCTGGTGACAACGGCCGCCCCGCCGTTCGTCATTTGGCATACGGTGGAGGATCCCTACGTCCCGGTCGAGCACAGCTATCGACTCGCGGCACCGCTCGCGGCGTACTACGTACCGCACGCGCTCCACGTCTTCTCCCAGGGGCCGCACAGCCTGGGGTTTGCCTACGGCGCCCGGGAGGCCTCGGCCTGGACGGAGCTCGCCGCCGCCTGGCTGGGCGACCGGCTGGACCGTGTAGTACCTCTCACTCGCGATCATGGTCGGGCGGGTGTCTGAGGCGCCCGATGGGCGACGACGTGATCATCGGTCATGACGGAAAGCCCCGCTGTGCCTGGGCCGGAGCCGGCGATAGCGCGCTGGCGGGCTACCACGATGAAGTCTGGGGTAGCCGCACCTATGACGACTCAGCGTTATTCGAGGCGCTCACCCTCGGTGTGTTCGAGGCAGGACTCAGTTGGTCGATCGTGTTCGGCAAGCGGGACGCGTTCCGCAGGGCGTTCGACGCCTTCGACATCGCGCGCGTCGCGACGATGTCGGAACGGGACATCGACCGGCTGGTGCAGGACAGCTCGATCATCCGTAACCGCGCCAAGATCCAGGCCACGCTCGAGAACGCACGCACGATGATGAACGCGTCACCGACCCTGGCCGAACTCGCGCGATCCTACGAGAGCAACCGTAGGCGGGCCCCGCGTTCCATTGCAGACCTCCCCGCATCGACGCCGCAGGCGGCGGCGTTCGCCAAGCAGCTGAAGTCACAGGGATACCGCTTCGTGGGGGCCACGAGTGTCTACGCCTTCATGCAGAACGTCGGTGTGGTCAACGATCACGTCCATGGCTGTTACCGAGCCACCGACTACACCCGAGCGTCAACCGACTAGGAACGACACGCCAGACCCACGCAGGGCGAGCCGCCGGTGATTCGCCCGCCAATGCTGCATCCCCATCAAGATCCGCAACTACATGCGGAACCCAGACGGACAGCTGACTAAGCTCGGCCAGACGACCGAGGGCATCTAGCTTGGGAACCGGGACACGACGTAGCCACGGGTTGACTGGTAGAGGGCCGTTTCGGGGCCGTCCCGGTCCTGGACCCCGGGTCCGCAGCCGCGTCCCCCGCAAAGCAGCCCTCACATGGCTCGCGCTCGCCCTGCTCACCGTGGGATCGGTCGGAGACCTGGGCTCCGCTCCGGCGCTCGCCGTGTTTGGCCTGCCATCGGTCGTGCTCTACGTGATCCCCGCGGTCGTATTTCTCGTGCCCGCCGCGCTGGTCTCAGCCGAGCTCGCTTCCGGCTGGCAGGGCGGCGTCTACGACTGGGTCAGCGAGGGGATCTCGCCGGCGATGGGCTTCGCCGCCGTCTGGTGCCAGTTCGCGCAGACCACTTTCTACTACCCGGCGGTGCTGGCGTACATCGCGAGCACGCTGTCTTATGTCTTCGCGCCCGGACTAGCCCACAGCGGCCTGTATACGACCGTGGTGATCATCGTCCTGTTCTGGGCTTCCGTGCTCTTCGCCGCCCGAGGCGTCATCGCCGCCGACCGGCTCGCGTCCTGGGGGATCCTGATCGGGACGCTGATTCCGGGGCTCCTGCTCGTCGTGATGGCGGGGATCTACCTGGTGCAGGGCAAACATTCGGCGGCACCGCTTACTGCCCACCACCTACTGCCGCCGTGGCACGGGCTCACCAGCGTCGTGCTGATCGTCAACGGATTCTTCACCTATGCCGGGGTCGAGGTCAACGCGGTTCACGTCGACGACCTCAGGGACCCCGCGCGTGAGTTCCCTAAAGCGATCCTGCTGGCGGTGATCGTGATCCTACTCGTCTTCATCCCACCGACACTGGCGATCTCGATCGCCGTTCCATCACAGCACATAAGCCTCACCGCCGGGGTCATGCAGGCCTTTAGAACCCTGCTCGACCATTTCAGCCTCAGCTTTCTCGAGCCCATCATCGCGATCGGGCTCGTTCTCGCCTCGATCAGCGGCCTCCTGGATTGGCTGGGCGGTCCCTCGACCGGCTTGGTACAGATCGGCCGGGAGCGGGGTTATCTGCCCCGGTACTTCCAGCACGTCAACGCGAACGGGGTACAGGTGCGGATCCTCGCGACGCAGGGCGTCGTGATCAGTGCGATAGGGCTGCTGTATGCGCTGGTGCCAACCGTTTCTCGCGCGTACTGGATTTTCGCCGCGCTGGCGACGGAGGTGTACCTGATCATGTACGTGCTGATGTTCGTCGCAGCGCGCAACCTGCGACGACGACAGCCCGAGCACCCGCGCGGATATCGTGCGCCCGCGCTGATCACGATCTGCGTGGTCGGCGTGTTCGCGTCCATCGCGGCGTGCATCGTCGGCCTCTTGCCGCCGAGTCAGCTCGGGCACGCGAACACACCGGTGTACGTCTGCGCAATGCTCGCCGGAGTGCTCCTGGTCGGGGTGCTCCCGCCCACGCTGCTCTACCGGCTGCGACGGCCCGAGTGGAAGACCGGCTCGACCCCAGGAGACGAGACGACCGCGTGAAGGACGCAAGGGGAAACACCGCATCACTCTCGTTAGGCGCTAACAACGGAAGCAGCAAGCTCCGGCAGATCGCGGGCGTTGATCTCCTCGATCCCGAGTCCGCCTTTCTGACATTCCTCCACCAGTCGCGCTGCATCGAACCCTTCCGGTGCATGCACCCCAGGGCGTCGTAGCGCTCCTGTCCCCACCAGGTAGGCGGCAATAGCGGCGACGGTGTATGTCGCCTGCCATCGCCGTCGCCCTACGAAAAGGTATCCGCGCGCGACGTCCTCGCCACCGACTTGGCCCTTCGCGACCACTCGAGCCGCGTCCACGGCGCCTAGGCGCTCCTCTGCCTCCACCACCTCATGCCAAACGCGGGATTCATGAAACGTTGCTGACGTCAGAAAGTGCCCGATGAACTCCTCTGGCGAAACGCCTCCGGCGACCCCGCGGAGAGGGTGCTCGGAATCAAAACCCAGTTCCCCGAGCGTCGCCAGCATTCGCCCAAAGCTGTCGGTCGTGTAGCTGGCTCGCACCACCGCACGCCGCAACTGAGGGAAGTACCGGTGCGCCATCACGGGCTCGGGATGCGCGATCGCGGACGCCGTCAGCGTTCCGAACCCTGGCCACTGCACCTGGATCGCCTCCGAGCCTCCTTGGACTTCCCTCAGGTGCCCGTCGACGATCATGCGAGCGCGACGTCCGAAGAGCTGGACGCGATGCGCCATCAGGTGCGGCTCGACCGCGAGCGTTGCGTTGCAAAGGTAACTCCAATGCAGCTCCTCTACATTCGACATCTCCTGAACGGCCAGTTTTCCGAGAACGTCCGTCAGCCCGGGGCTGAAGCCGAAGCCAACCGCCGCCGTAATCCCAGCGCGCTCTGCCGCATCCGAGCAGCGGAAAAAGGCCGGCACCATGTGCGCGTCATCCAGCAGATCGACGTAATGCACCTCAGCGCGAATGGCCGCGTTCAGGGCCGTTGTGCCAGTATGTCGAAAGGGGCCCGCGCAATTCAAAAGCACGTCACTCGAGCTCGCGGTTAACGCGCTGGCGATGGCGTCGCCGTCCGTCGCGTCGACGGCGACACCCCGGCACTTCGGCCCGATCATGTTCGCCGCCCGCTCCGCCGCCTCCAGGTTGAGGTCGCCTATGACCACCTCGGCTACATCCGACCGGGCGTGAAGCAGGCTCGCAGCTTGACTTCCCTGAGATCCGGCCCCGCCGAGCACCGTCACACACAACACATGTGGCTCACTTTCGTCGGTCTTTCACCCTTCGCCACGCAGATCACTCGTCGCGGTCGGCCGGGGCATCGCACGCGGAGCACCATATCGACTGACGCCACGGTGCCGAACGTCTCGCAAGTGCCGACGAGCTTCCGTACAGAATTCTTCATCGCTCATGACGTTCGCCTCACGCGCTGGCACGAAGCTTTGGTTGCAGCAGCACCCAACATTGCATCCACTTCGGAAGACCGCAGCACTATGTATCTCCCCCGCAAGAGCCTTCTCCCACTCGCGCTGGCCATCGGTTTGTTCGGCACGCCGATGCTCACGCCGGTTCACGCCCCGGGGACGCCCGGAGGCGTAGCTCATCCGCCGGCCGTTCAGCTGCAGGCCGCTGAGCGCGTGACGCGCCGGCGGCGCCGGATCCGAGGCTCGAAGGTACGAGCTCTCCTGAGCCGAGCTGTCGGTGGCGTGCGTGGCGCGGCGATGCGGATCCATGCAACCAACACACGTCTGCAGACGCGGCGCGCGCCTCATGACGTGTTGGCGCGCGGACCGCCTCGATCGCCCGATCTCTGACCTCGAGGCGAGGCGGCGCCACGCGTCGCCACGTTCTCGCCTGATGAGAAACGCGCGCTGGTGCGGGTCGCCCGGTTGCCCTTGGCGAGGGCGGCCCGCTGCCCAGACCAACCTGACACGACCACTGAAGAAGGGTCCGATGACCACAACCCCGACCAAGATCAAAGTCAAAGAGCAGGCCAACGACACACTCCGCGACGCGCGACGCTGCCGTCGCCGCGTCGAGGTCCGACGCGTCGCAGCGATCCGTCCCGAAGGGGCCCATTTCAAGCTCCGGCCCCTCAGCGGCTCACTCCAAGCAGCCCAGGGCTGATAAGCGATCGGGGCGGCCACAGCGCCGCCCCGATCGCCACCGGGGCGCGCCGCGTAAGCTCCGGACGATGGTCAACGACCCGCTGGAACTCCCTGACGACTTGCCGGTCCCGGAGGACGACGGTGGCTCCGATCACCTGCTTGGCGCGGCGGTCCCGCCGGTCGCCCTCCAGAGCACCGACGGCACCAGTGTGCGTCTCGACGAGCTCGAGGGCCGTACCGTCGTGTTCGCGTATCCGCGCACAGGCCGTCCCGGCGAGCCCCCACTCGGCGGCGATGAGGAGTGGGACGCGATCCCCGGTGCCCGTGGGTGTACGCCGCAGGCGTGCTCATTCCGCGACGAGTACGCCCGATTTGAGGCCGCTGGAACGCGAGTGCTCGGCCTCTCCACGCAGGACACGGAGTATCAGCGGGAAGCCACCGAGCGACTTCACCTGCCCTACCCATTGCTCTCCGACAAGCGGCTCGAACTCGCGAGCGCGCTTCGCCTGCCGACCTTTGAAGTGGAGGGAATCACGCTGCTCAAGCGCCTCACGCTGGTCGTCCGTGACGGCGTGATCGAATCCGTCATCTATCCCGTCTTCCCACCCAACCGTAGCGCCGAGCAGGCGCTCGCCCAGTTAGCGGGCTAATGAGATCGTGTCGCTAGCCGCATCGACCGCCCAACTTCCCGCGGATTCTGCCGAGGACATCGAGTATGTCCGCACGACATTCGCCGCGATGATGCGCTCGAGCGACCGTTCGCCCGCTACGACCGCGAACGCTTCGGCGGCCCATCGTCTCGAGACCGTCTCATCGCCGCGACACGCCAGCGCTTCGCGGATCTCTGGCGGTAACTCACGCCCGGCTGCCCGTTGCCTGGCAGCCCGGCCCCATCGGTAGGCTTCTGTAGATGACCGCACCGCGGCTCTATTACATGCCGCGAACGCGATCAAGCCGTGTGCTGTGGTTGCTGGAGGAGATCGGCGCACCGTATGACTTGACGGAGATCAAGGGTGCGCAGCGCCGGTCCGAGGAGCACCTGCGGCGCCACCCGCTGGGACGTGTCCCAGCGCTCGAGCTCGCGGACGGCGCGACGATGTTCGAGTCCGCGGCGATTTGCCTGCAGCTGGCCGATCTAAACCCGAGCGCTGGATTGATCGGTCCCGTCGGCTCGACCCGGAGAGGACTTGTTTACCAGTGGGTCGTGTTCGCGGTCTCCGAGCTCGAGGGGCCGCTGTTTCGCTGGTTTCGCGAGCTCGGCGAAGGGATCACCGACTCCCCGGCGCGCGACCGGTTCGTCGGGGCGGCCGCGGCGATGCAGTCGGTGCTGGCCACGCACGACTGGCTCGTCGACGACAGCTTCAGCGTCGCCGATGTGATGTGCGCCAGCGTGCTTCAGGGAGCCCACACACGAGAGCTGCTGTCTCCGTGGCCGGAGCTGGACGCCTACGTGCAGCGCGGTGAGGCACGCCCGGCGTACGCACGGGCGGCAGCGATCTCGGATCGTCCCCGCAGCTGACGTCAGCCGGCTCTCCCCGGAACGGCGCTACCGCCTGCACCGCGCGATCGCCGGCGCCGGACCTCGCGGACGCGTCCTACGTGACCGAAAGCAGCGGCGAGACCGCGCCGGCCGGAGCATGAAGGCACTCGCCCGGCCAGGCTGAGAGCGGCGTCTATCGATCGTGCTCGGCCTGGGTCGGAGGCTGCGGGCGTCGGTCCAGCCGTTCCTTCTGGTCGCGGAGGTATTGGATTGCGATAACCGCGCCCGTACCGAGGACTGCGATTCGGGCGGCAGTCGAGTCGGCGACGAAGCTCGCTGTCGGAACGGTTAGCGCCAGGACTGTCTGGCTGGCGCCGTCGATCGCGAATGTCGCGGCGATGATCGTGGTGAGTACCGCGACTGCCCGCCGCCGGTCTGCCTCTGCCAGCCTGGCGGCTAGCTCCGGCCGGTCCGGATTCAGTTTGGCGGCGCTCTCGGCGACTACCAGCAGGAGGCGGCGACCGAGCGCGACCGAGGAGCCGATGAGCGCGCGGATGATCAGGTAGGCGACCAACGGCACCACGAGACCGGCCAGCAGCCGCAGCGGCGAGAGATGCGGCACACGCCCGTTCACGACATTGCCTGCGCCGGTCGCACGAAGAAGCCGACGACCCGGCGGTCGGCGTCGAGCACGAAGCGGCCGATCCCGTCAGCGTGTTCGAGCGCGACCGGGATGTCAACCGCGGTGTAACCGTCGCGCAGCTGTGGGAGAGATGATCAGGTTTGTCGCATCGAGGGACAGTGGTTGTTGTGAGCTTGGTTGGGGCTGTTGGGTGGGAGGGTGTCGGGAGGCTTTGATCGTTGTTTTGCGGTTCTGGGTGTGAGTGATAGTTTGATTGTGGCCGCGAATTGGGGAAGGACGGCGGTATGGCGATCAGCCGTAGAGCACGGGTTGCGTGGGTGGTGGTGTTCGCGACGCTTGTGGTGTTGTGTGCTGGGGGGACCGGAAGGGCGGCGGCGCCGCAGGGGTCGGTAGGGATTGAGAAGTCGGTGGTGGGGTTGAGCGGGCCGGCTACACCCGGGACGGGGTTCAGCTATCAGCTGACGGCGGAGTGTTCGAGCCTGACGGTTGCGTGCGTTAACGCGACGGTCACCGACGTGCTGCCGGCCGATTTGAACGTGATCGCGAGCGAGCTGCCGACTAGCAACTCGAGCCAAACGGTTTCCTACGTCGCGGCTACGCGAACGCTGACGGTGATTTTCACCGAGCCGCTGCCGCCGCCGAACCCGTCGGGGTCGACCGGTCTGCCGGCGGGCTCGGTCAGGCAGGTGCTGGTCGGCGTCAGCCTACCCGCCGATACCAAGCTGCCGGATGGCTCGACGATCACCAACACGGGTCAGATCACCGCCGACAACGCGACCCCGGCGAGCAGCTCGGTGGACGTCAACGTGTCGGTCCCGCGGGCGACCCGGCCGATCGCGACCAAGTCCTGGCCGGCTTCGTCGCCGATCGCGCTGTCGGGGGACAAGAGCACGATCACGCTGGGCATCAGCCATGCCTCGTCGAGCTCCGCGCAGGTGACCGAGCTGTCGGTCGCGGACGTCAGCCGGGACACGTTCGATGACTTCGACCTCGTCTCGGTCGGTCCGGTCGATCGCTTCCCACCCGGCGCCGACCGGGTGGCGGTCGAGGTGTGCACGGAGCCGATCGGCACCCCCTGCGCTCCCGACCAGTTCAAGCGGGGGTCGTTCGGCCCCGGCCCGGGGGTCGATCTCCCGGCGGGCGTGAACGTGGCCGACGTCACCGGCGTGCGGTTTATCTTCAAAAACTCCGCCGGCACCACGCTCCCCTCCGACCCGACCGAGGGACGAGTCAAGTTCGATGTAAAGCTGCGCGACACGGTGCGCTCGACTGGCGCGCCGCTTGACCCGAAGACGACGAAGGCAGGCACGAACTGCGCCGATCCGGCCGCGGTGGAGAGCGGGACTCCGGTGAGCGGCGCTTCGGCGTGCGTGGGCTTCTCGATCCTGCCCAATGCGGCCACGGTCAGGGTTGACAAGAGCTTCTTCTCGGACGCGTCGGGTTCGTACAGCTCAAACGGGATTGCGGTCGCCGGGCAGTCCTCGCCGGTGTCGGCGCTGACGACCGCCAAGAACACGTCTGCGTTCGCGGTTTCGCATCTGACGCTCGTCGACCCGTCTCCCACGGCGACGAGCCGCTTCGATGACTTCGACGCGGACTCGATCCGCGTTGGGTTCCCGTCGGGTGCGACCGACGCGACGGTCACGGTCGACTGCCGTGACGGAACCACGCACCTGATCGGGCCTTTGCACCCGCCACCGAGCAGGGCCGATCTGAAAGACACCGGGTGTCCGGCCGACAGCCCGCCGGCCAGGGTGACGGTCGACTTCACGGGGACGAAGGCTGACGGGTCGCCGGCGATCGTCTCTGGCGCGACCGCAACGCTTGGCTTGCACGGCAAGCTGAAGGCCGGTGTCGCGGCCGGTCGGGTCAGCGACTGTGCCGACGGGCAGATCGCGAGCGAGGCGGGCCGCGGCGCGGCGACGGGGACGGGCTGCGCGGAGGTGGTGGTCGAGCCGCCTCGCAGCACGGTCGCCGGGAGCAAGTCGATCAATGGCGGACTGACGGCTGGCCAGCTGGTCGTCGGACAGCCGCTCAGCTTCACCGTTACCGGCTCCAACAACGGCAATTTGCCCGAGAGCGATTTTCTCGTGCAGGACCCCGCCGACCCGACCGCGCCGGGCAACCCGTTCGGTCTCGTCCAGTTGACCGATGCCAGCCTCTCGACCACCCCCGCAAGCCTGCGCAACAGCATGGTGATCGAGGTATACGACCCGGGCAGCGGCGCGTGGGTGCCCTACGACCCCGCCAATTCGGCGCTGGTGGCGGCCGCGACCGGCGTCCGCGCGCGCCTGACGTCCGGGATGATGCCGCTCGGCGGCCAGGTGCGCCTGTCATTCAGCGTCGTGGTCCGCGACGGAATCCCGGTCGGCTCGACGGTTCAGAACTGCCAACGAACCTCGGCGCGCACGGCCGTCGGCCAGGGATCCAATGACTCGTGCGCGCCGCTCCTGGCGGTGAAGGCACCGTCGGCGGGCGGCGCGGTGCAGAAGGTGATCGCCCCGAGCTCGGTCGCCCGCCAGCTTCCGGGCGTCCCGCCGCAGACCGCCCAGGTTCGGATCCAGGCACAGAACACCGGTACGATCCCGCTCAGCCAGCTCGTCGTCAGCGACACCGACAGCTCCTTCTTTGACAGCGTCGACCTGGTCGGGATCGATGCAGTCAACTTCCCGCCCGGCGCGAATCGGGTCCAGGTCGACGCGTGCACCATCGATTGCGCCGGCGGAACGTTCATCAACGGCGTGCCGACCGCCTCAAACCGCCCCGGTCTGCCCGCCGGCGTCGCGGCCGGGGACGTGCAGGGGCTGCGGTTCACGTTCACCAACAGCTCCGGCGGCTATGTGCTGACCCCGGGAAGCAACTTCCCGGGCGGCGCTCCGTGCCCGAACGCGAGCATCTGTTTCACTGTCGCGCCCGGGTCACGCTGAGGTCCGACCCGAGCACAACGATCCCCGAATCGCTGTCTGACACCGCGTCGGCCGCTGGCCAGAGCCAGCTCCAGCCGGCGGGCGTCGCGTTCCCGATCGGCGACGCCACCGCTCCGCTGAGCGTGGTCAAGGGCAGCACGCTGCTGTCGGTGGCCAAGAGCACCGACACCCCGGTCGCCGGGCCCGGCCAGCCGGTCCCGTTCACGCTGAACGTCCGGAACAGCGGCACCGGCGCGGTGCCGGACCTGGCCATCTCCGAGCCGATCCCCGCCGGGCTGGTGTTCGACCAGAGCTTCGTCGGCCCCAACAGCCTGCCGTTCACGATCGACTCGACCGTGCCCGCCGGCACGTCTCCGCTGCCCTTACCCGTGTTCACGGCGCAGCGCGACCCGACCGACGCCAGCCGGATCGCATCGCTGCAATGGTCGTTCCCGGGGTTTGACTTCCTGCCCGGCTCCACGGTCAAGATCACCTTCCACACCACGCTCACGCCCGGGCTGGCAGCGGGCACGCGGGTCGACAACAGCTTCGGCGCGAGCAGCACCGATCCGGGTACCCAGGCCACGCTGGGCTGCGATCCGACCGCCGGCAAGGTCACCGACGGGCCGTACGGCACTGGCCCGTACTGCACAGCCAAGGCCTCGGTCAGCTCGCGCGGCGGCAGCGCGCTGGACGCGCAGAAATGGGTCACCGGCGATCCGACGCTGGGGTTCTACAACACCGCCACCGATACGTATGTCAGGCCGGGTGACATCTCCTGCCCGCTGCTGACCCTGGATGGCGCTGACTACACGCGGTATCCGTGCATCGCGCTGGTGCTGGCCGGCCAGCAGTTCCGCTTTCTCTTGAACGTGACCAACATCGGTAACACGCCCGCGACCGAGGTGCGGCTCGTAGACGGGCTGCCGCACATCGGCGACACCGGCGTCAAGCTCGTCAACGAGTCCCGCGACACGCAGTGGGACCCGCGCCCGCGGCTGACTGTGGCGCCGACCCTGGTGCCGGCCGACGGTGTCAAGGCCAGCGCACAAATCGCCTACACGGGATCGCCGCGGCCGTGCACCGACGAGCTGCTCAGCCCGCCCCGCAGCTGCCCGGCCGGTGAGTGGGATCCCGCGTTCTCCACCGACGCCGAGGGCTTCCGCGCGTTCGTGACCTTCCCCGACCGTCTGGCCCCCGGCAAGAGCTTCGCGATCGAGGTGCCGATGTCCGCGCCCGTCGACCTCAACCATCCGCCCAACAGCCTCCCGATCGCGTGGAACAGCTTCGCGCACACAGACTTTGTCCTCAAACCGGGCGCGACCAGCCCCAGCCAGCTGCCATTCGTGGAACCGCCGAAGGTCGGGGTCGCGCTCCCGTTCGGCACGCTCGAGATCGACAAGCAGATGACCGGGCCGCTCGCCGCCCAAGCCACAGGCCCGTTCACCGCCAGCTATGACTGCACCGTGACCCCGACCGGCGGGACCCCAGTGTCTGTCGCTAGCGGGCAGGGCAGCTTTAACGTCGATCAGCCCATGCTGGTGCCGGACGTGCCCGTCGGCGCGAGCTGCAGTGTGTGGGAGACCGACACCGGCGGCGGCGTGTCTGATCACCCGCTGCCAGCGAGCGCGATCACGACCGTGGTCAGCGCCCAGCGCAACGGGAACACCTCGGTCGTCCTCGCTAACGACTTCCCGCAGCCGCCCGCGGTGCCGCCGCCCCCGACCGGCACGCCGGCCGGCGACGCGCAGCTTCGGATCAGCAAACAGGTTGACCTCGCCAACGCCGCCGCTGGGCAGCCGCTGGTGTACACGATCCAGATCGTCAACGCCGGTCCGGCGACCGCGACCAACGTGCGCCTTACCGACAACCCTTCCTATCCGGTGATCTTGGCTGCCACCAGCGTCAGCCAAGGCACGTGCACGGCCGGGCTGCCGCTGACCTGCGCGCTCGGGAATCTCCCGGTGGGAGCGGGAGCGACGATCATGGTGCAGGAGAGCGCGAACTCCGGCGGTCTGCTCCGCAACACGGCGATCGCGAGCGCCGACCAGGCAACCCCCACGCCGGCAACGGCGATCTCCAGCGCCGCCACCGACGTCAGTCCTGGCAAGGCCCGGTTGCGCATCATCCAGACCCCGGTGTTCAAGCGACTCAACCCCGGACAGACGCTTACCTATCGGATTCGCGTGCTGCCCGTGGGGCCGACCGCCGCCGTGGGCGTCCGAGTGTGCGAGCGGTTGAATCCCGACCTCGCCGTCCGCTCAGCTCCCGGCGCACACTTCGCCGCCGGACGGCCGTGCTGGACGATCCCAGTTCTCAACCCTCGCACGGCGCGGGTCTTCACCCTCACAATCCTGACGCACAACGTTCCCGCTTCGGTACGTGTCGCCGATACCGCCTCGGCCGACGCAAGCAACGCAGGCACCGTCGATGCGCGCGACACGGTCGCAATCACCCCCCAGCCCACCCTCACGCCCGTCACCGGATAGCAGACATCCGAGAAGGAGCATGCTCGACTGCACCACGCTGGCTCGTCCGGACGACACGCCGAACTTCCGCCGGACACGCCCGATTCGACCCCTAAGGTTCGCGGCGGCTAGCCTGGTCGCGCTAGCGGCGTCGATCGCCGCGGCACCGTCCGCGATCGCCAGTGATCGCCCAATGCCGGTCTCAGCGCCCTCACGGGCGAGCGGCGCGACGATCGCCAACATCGTGATCCAGGTCACGGCGCGCTCACAACCAGGCGCCGGCCGCGCCGTCTGGCTCGTAGCCACAGCAACTAGCTGGTCACGCGAACCGCAGTTCCTCCTCGTCCTGGGCTCTGCCGAGCATCACGGCAGGCAATGGCTGCACGTGCTCCTGCCGATCCGCCCCAACGACACCACCGGCTGGATTCCACGCAACGACGTCACGCTCACGACAACCCGCTACTGGATCACGGTCGACAAACGCGCCCGAACCGTCACCATCTACCGAGGCGGCAGACCGATCCACGAATACCAAGCCGTGATCGGCAAACCCGCAACCCCAACACCGGACGGGCTCGCGGCGATCTACGAGATCGACCCGCAACCCGACCCACAAGGATTCCTCGGCCCCTGGGCGCTACCCCTCACCATCTTCTCAAACGTCCTCTACAACTTCGGCGGCGGCCCCGGACGCGTCGCGATCCACGGACGCGACGGCGCCAGCCTCAACGACCCGCTTGGCTCCGCCCGCTCACACGGCTGCGTCCGCATCGACAACGCCCCAATCGCCTGGATGGCCACGCACCTGCCCCAAGGCACCCCAGTCCAGATCACCGGCTAACCCGTGCCACTGCCTGATCATCCGCCGCTCGCCCCACCTCTCACGGATCCCCGGTCGATCGCCCCGCGACGTGAACCGAACGCTCGCGCAGCCGATCTCATCACTCTCCGTGGCGAGCTCGCTAGCGCAACGGACGACGGGAACCAAGCGTCTCAGCGATGGGTGACGAGACTCCTGTTTGGCTCCGGCAACCGGGAAGCCCTGCCGCGAGGCCGCTCCTCGCCATGCGTTGAGCGGCTCGCGACACCGCTGCGATGCCGGATCAGGCGCGGATCAGTGCCCCGAGAGCTTCGGGGTCGTTGAGGCTCTCGGTTTCGATCGGCCGGCCGTCAAGCACCGCGAAGGGCGTACCTCCAGGGTCTTGCTCCTGGAAGACCTCATCGATCTCACGGACCCAGCTCTCATAACGGCCCTCCCGCACCCCGGCGACATAATCGGCGCTGGTGAGGCCGACGCGGCTCCCGAGGTCCAACAGATCCTCGGTCGTGAAGCCGCCGCTGTGTTCCGTCGGCTGATTGGCGAACATCTCGCGACGCAGCTCATCGAATCTGCCCGCCCCGGCAGCAACCGCCAGAGCGTTCGCCGCCCGGACCGATTCATCACCGAGGAGGACCGGATTCGATACTCAACGGCGACCGCGCCGGCCGCGACCTCGCGACGCAACAGGTCTCCACACCGCTCCTCAAACTCTCGGCAGTAAGGACACTGCGGATCCTCAAAGACCACCAACCGGCGCCGGGCGCCCTCGCTGCCGACGAGCACACCTCCTCTAGGAGTGTGGCCTGGCGGCACTCCAGTTGCGTCCATGACAACCATTCTGCCGTTTCCGCGCTCGGGCCACCGCCCACCGGGACTCGCATGCCTGAAGGTCGGCGCGAGTTACCCGCCAGGTAGCGTCCACGTAGTGGAGTTCAGCCGCGAGTTGCGCAACGACGTCCTAGCTGGAGACATCACGATCTCGGTCCGACTGTGGAGGCGGCCACGGGTCAAGCAGGGGGGCCGCTACCGGGTCGGCCCGGGCGAGATCGAGATCGACGCGATCGAGCTTGTCCCGTTCGCAGCGATCACCCCGGCGGACGTACGACGAGCCGGCGAGTCCGACCGCGAGGCGCTGCGCGAGCGTGCCGCACACGCCGGGCCGATCCACGAGGACACTTCCGTCTATCGAATCGAGTTCCATGTGGTGAGCCTTGACGACTGAGCCACGGTGAGCTGGCACGCTGGCCGATACGCTCAAGGGCGGCATGTCGGTGTCCGTCGCTCTCGGGCTCGTGCTGGCGCTGCTGACCGCGTTCGGTTCGGTGGCCGGCTTCCTGTACAAGTTCCGGGGGGCGCGCGGTGCGCCGGAGGTGGAGTTGCGCAGGCCGATTCGCAGCACCATCCTGCTGTTCCGCTCGCCCGTCTATCTGCTGGGGATCGCGATTGGCCTGGCCTCGTGGTTGGTACACGTCGGCGCGCTCGCGTTGGCGCCTATCTCGCTCGCCCAGGCCACCGTGGCCGGGGGCTTGGTGCTGCTCACGGTGGCGGCGGATCAGCTGTTCGGGATCGAGGTCACGCGCCGCGAGTGGATCGGCGTGACGCTCACCGCAGCCGGGCTCGCCGCGCTCGCCGCCACGCTCGACGGGGACGCCCACAGCGCCCACTCCCACTACGCCGCAGGCACCCTGACCATCTTCTTGCTGGCGATCGCCGGCGGGGGGCTGCTCCTGACGGCGCTGTTCTCGCGCCGGGCGAGCGCTCTGGCCGTGGCGGCCGGGTTGTTGTGGGCGGCCTCGGACACGTCGATCAAGGCCTTGAGCGCGCACCTCGGCGCGCTGGGCGCAGGCGTGGTGCTGCAACCCCTGGCGCTGGTCATCTTCCTCGCCTCGATGGTGGGGTTGTTGATCTCGGCCCGCAGTCTTCAGCTCGGCGACGCGGTGCCGATGATCGCGCTGACCAGCGCCGCCGCGAACCTGACCACGATCGCCGCCGGACCGCTCGTGTTCGGCGAACCGCTGCCCGCCGGTCAGGCAGCGCTCGTCGTGAGGGTGCTTGCGTTCGCGTTGGTAGTGCTTGCCGCCGCGCTCACACCGCCGCCAATGCGCGCGCCCGCCAAGACATAGGCGCGGCAGGCGCGGTGTAGCCGTCGGTGATCACGCGAATCGCAGACTTGTCCCGACGCCCTCACGCTCGGCTTGCTCGAGCAGCGCGTGGGCCAATGCGATGTCCGACAGTGACAATCCGCGATGCCAGAACAGGATCGTCTCGCGAGCGGACTCTCGACCCGGACGCTTGCCCACGACGATCTCGCACAACTCCGCATGCAGCGTCTCGCGTGTCAGCCGGCCCGTCTGGACGTGGGGACGAAGTGCTCCAAGCTCGCCCGTTGCACACTGGCCCCAGTCATCGACCACAACCTTGTCCATGATCTCGGTCAGCGACAGCTCGACCGCACTCATTGTTCCGTAGGGAACGACGAGCGCACCCGGCGAAATCCACTCCGTCTTCAACAGCGGGTCCGGTTGGCTCAGCCGCGACGCTTCGACAACGATGTCCGCACCCTCGACGCAGCTGCGCCAGTCCTCGGTGGCGCGCACCGGCTTGCCAAGATCCGCCGACAGCCGCCGCGCGAACTCCTCTCTGCTCTCGCGCCGACGAGAATGCACCCGGATCTCGCGGAAGCCGAACAGCCGGTCGAGCAGACGCACGTTCCAGTACGCGGTGCCACGCGCGCCGACATGACCGAGCACCTGCGCGTCACTCCGCGCCAGGTGACGCGCGCCGATCGCGGTCATCGCGCCGGTCCGCATCTCGGTGATCGCGGTCGCGTCGACGATCGCCTTCGGCATTCCAGTTGACGGATCGAACAGACACAGCAAGGCCATCTCCGACGGAAGGCCCTTCCGGTAGTTCTCCACGAAGTCACCCACGACCTTCACGCCCGCCAGCCCCAGCGCCGGAATCGAGCCACGCAACACGTTGAAATGCCCGTCGGCTTGCGGATCCGCATGCAAATGCACGCGTGGCTCGATCACCGTCTCACCCTCCCCCTGCGCGCGCAGCCCCCGCTCAACCGCCGCCAGAATCAGCTCATCCGAAGGTGCAAGCCGGGCGATGTCGGGACGGTTCAGGTACTTCAGCTCGATCCGCTTGGCGCCCAATCGCTGCGTAGTCAAGTAGGCGGGGGCATCGTCGGAGCCATGGTTTCCTGGGCACCGATCGGCGTCTACGCCGCCTGGCCCTCGTCAGCCTCGACAAGACGGTTCCACTCGGGCTTGTCCTCGCGCCAGCCCTCCTCGGTCCGCGAGCGCTTCCAGTAGCCCGAGACGGAGAGACGATCGCGGGACATACCACGCTCGACGATCAGATAGCGACGCAGAGCGCGTACCGACGACGCCTCGCCGTGCACGAAGGCGTCGGTCCCCTCGGGTAGCTCGAGACCGCGCACTGCCTGGGCAAGCACATCATCCCCCTGATCGTGCAACCAGGTCAGACGCAGATCCCCCGGGGTCGTAAGCTCGATCTCATCGTCAGCGTCGGCTACCTGAATAACCACGTCGACGCGACGCCCGGCTGGGACATGCTCCAGCGAGGCTGCGATCGCGGGTATCACGCTCGGATCGCCGACCAGCAGATACGCGGGCGCGTCGAGATCGGGCGCGTATGCACCACCGGGGCCTTGTAGCTGGAGCCGGTCCCGGGGCGTCGCCTGCCTTGCCCAGGGGCCCGCAACACCCTCATCGCCATGCACGACGAAGTCGACCGTCAGCCGGACGCGCTCCGCATCCCAGCTGCGCACCGAGTATGTGCGCGTGCGCGGCCACCGCTCCCGCGGACGGGTAGCCCGAATCTCCTCCTGGTCGAACGGCGCCGCGTAATCCGCATCCGCCGGGGGGAACTGAATCTTCACGTAGTGATCGGTGAACTCCCCGGCGGAGAACCCTTCAAGGCCGACGCCACCAAACTCGACGCGGACCATTCGCGGCGTCAGTTCCATCACGTCGACGACCTCGACGAGGCGGGGGGTTCGGCGACGCTCGGGACGCGGGCTCGGGGCGGCGGCAGTCATCAGAATTTATTAGGGTACCCTAATAGACGTTCGCGGCGTTGGGTCCCCGGCTCCGATCTCTTTGGCGGGGCGGGCGGGGTAGACGAGAGCGGAACGCCGATATTGCGTTCGATATCGATCAGCAGCTGCTGGCCGGCGTGCAGAGCGACCGAGAGGATCGTGTCTCGGCTCCCGGGCTGGCCGAACACGGCCACGACAGACAGCGCTCGGCGATGGCCTGTCTTGGAGAGTGCCGCCAGTAGCGCGCAGCCGCCGGCGGCGCTCGTTGAACCGGTCTTCAGCCCAACGATCCCGTCCTCGCCGAGCAAGCTGTTGAGGTTGTCCACCGTACCCGCCACGGGAATCAGCGCGCTGGATTGGCTGGCGATCCCGGCGAGCGCAGGCTGCCCCATTGCCGCAATGCCCAGTCGCACCTGGTCGGCCGCGCTGCTTGTCGTGGAGGCGGCCAGGCCGGACGGGTCGGTGTAGCGCGTCGAGGTCATGCCGAGTTGGTGGGCGACCGCGTTCATCCGGTCGACGAACGCCGCTGCGCTGCCCGCGTCCCAGCGAGCGAGGATCCAGGCAACATTGTCGGCCGACGGGAGCAGCAGCGCCTCGAGTGCCTGGCGCTCGGTCAGCACCTCGCCGTCCTGGACCGGGAACCACCGAGTCGCCCGCGCGCACCTCAGCGGGGTACGCCGCCGCCTCTGACGGTCCACAACGATCGGCGGCCCCGACCCGTCGGCGCTGAGCGGGTGGTCGCGTAGGACAAGGCGGTGGCTGCCGTTACGACCACGAGGGCAGCGAGCTTGGTCGCTCGCGTACGCCGGGCTGTTGTTCGTGCTGGTTCGCTGTAACGCATGCGCGCAAGTGAAGGCAGCGTGGTGTTGCCAGCACGTATGTGGTTTTCGATATGCCGACGATATGCGCTGTCTTTAGCATCGGGGCATGCGTGTGCTGATCGTCGAGGACGAGCCATATATGGCAGAAGCGATCCGCGATGGCCTACGCCTGGAAGCGATCGCGGCCGACATCGCCGGTGACGGCGACACCGCTCTGGAGCTGCTGAGCCTCAACGCCTACGACCTCGCCGTCCTGGACCGCGACATCCCCGGCCCCTCAGGTGACGAGATCGCCAAACGCATCGTCGCGTCCGGCAGCGGTATGGCGATCCTCATGCTCACCGCCGCCGATCGGCTCGACGATAAGACCTCCGGGTTCGGACTCGGGGCCGACGACTACCTCACCAAGCCCTTCCAGCTCCGAGAGCTCGTGCTCCGTCTCAGAGCGCTCGACCGCAGGCGCGCCCACCACAGGCCGCCGGTACGAGAGCTTGCAGGTCTGCGTGTGGATCCGTTCCGCCGCGAGGTCTATCGCGGCGGACGCTACGTCGCGCTCACCCGCAAGCAGTTCGCCGTCCTCGAGGTCCTCGTCGCTGCCGAAGGCGGTGTCGTCAGCGCCGAAGAGCTACTGGAACGGGCATGGGATGAGCACGCAGACCCGTTCACCAACGCAGTACGAATCACGGTCTCCGCACTGCGCAAACGCCTCGGCGAACCCGAAATCATCGCCACCGTGGCCGGCGTCGGGTACCGCATCAGCACTCAACCGGACAGCGGCCATGAAGGAGGAGACCGTGCATAGAGCCCCTGGGTCACGACCAGCGTTCACCCCAAGAGCGTGGTGCTGACAGTCGAGAACACCGGCGAGAAGCTCCCCCCACAATTGGTGTCCACCCTTGGCGAACCATTCCAGCGCAGCACCAAGCGCATACGCACCGACCACGCAGGTGTCGGCCTCGGCCTGGCAATCGTCAAAAGCATCACCCAAGCACACGACGGAACCCTCACCCTCACCCCCCCGGCCCGGTGGCGGGCTCTGCGTCACGGCGCAACTACCCGCCACCCCACCGCACACCTCATCCAGTCCGTCTGATCCGCCGTCGCCCGCGCGTGCGCGCCGCGTAATCGATCAGGGCGCCGGCACTCGCGAGCCGGGCCACGCGACTTAGCGTCCGCGGTCCTCGCGCGCGGGTTCGATCGGCGGCGGCCAGTTCGGCCACGCCGTCGATGATCGCTGCGGCGATGACGCTCGCCGCGATGCGGTTCCCAAGCCGCTCGAGGCGCCTGACATGGGGCTTGAGATCGGCGGCGGACAGGTGCACGTCGAAGCTACCCCCCGTGAGCACATCGAGCAGGCGATTCAGCCGTGACGGCAAGTCGGCGCTCAGCTCCGCGAGCTCGAGCGCGACCCGCTCGGCCCGTCCTGCGAGCGCCGCAGGCGAGAATCTCGCGAGCATGTACCGGTACGCATACGGGGTGAGCGTCTCGACCAGTCGGAAGTCCGGATCCAGATCCACGGCCATGCCCTCGTTCATCACGAATGACTTGATCAGCAGTGCCAGATTGCGCGGCGCGGTGAGGCCGTGACGGCGAACGATCTGAAGGATCTCGCCGGCTGTCTGCCGCAGCTCGATCTCGCCCAGGCTCCGGCCCGAGTAACGCGCAAGCATCCGAGCTAGGTCCTCACGCAACCGCACCCGGTCCACTTCGCCGGAGGCCGCCCCAATTGCCAACAGTGCATCGGCGAGCCGGTCGGCATCCTCCCGGCCCAGCGCGAGCATGAGCCCACCGAGCTGGTCGCGCAGGCGCGCGTCGAGGACGCCGACCATCCCGAAGTCGATGACCCCGATCGTGCCGCCCGGCTCGATGAAGAAGTTCCCAGGGTGAGGGTCGGCGTGGAAGAACCCGTCCTCAAACACCATCTTCGCCATCAATCGCGCCGCCCGCTGCGCCAGCTGCTGTCGATCGACGCCGGCCTGCTCGAGCGCGGCAAGGTCGGTGACCTTCATCCCGTAAATCCGCTCGAGCGTGATCACCCTCGAGGTCGTCGTCTCCCAGAATACCTTCGGGATGTGCACGTCTGAATCGCCGGCGAAGTTCGTCGCGAAGCGGTCAGCGTTGTGGCCCTCGGCCAGGTAGTCGAGCTCAGCGCGCAGCGTCTCGGCGAATTCGTCGGCCAGACCAACCAGGTCATACCGGGCCGCTGCCTCCCACCGCCGGCTGGCGAAGGCGGCAAGGTTACGCAGGATCTCAAGGTCTTCCCCGACCTGCTCCACGGTGCCGGGCCGGCGGACCTTGACGACGACTTCGGTCCCATCACTCAACGTCGCGGCGTGCGCCTGCCCAATCGACGCCGCCGCCAGCGGCTCCAGTCCGAAGCTGGCAAACGCGGTCGCCTCCTTGCCGCCCAGCTCGAGTGCGATCACCTCCCAGACCTCTTGGGGTGCGAGAAACGGGGCGTCATCCTGCAGCTTCGCTAGCTCGGCCTGATACTCGGGACCGAGCAGGTCAGCACGCGTGGAGAGGATCTGGCCGAGCTTGATGAACGTCGGACCGAGGTCCTCATGGACGCGGGCGAAGGCGCTCGGGAGCTGTGCGCGAATCGTCGCTACCTTCCGGCGAGGATGTCCCAAATCGCTCGAGCCCCACGGCGGCAACCGCGTAGCCCAAGCCATGGCGCACGAGCACCTCGGCGATCTGACGCTGGCGGCGATGGCGACTCTTCATCGGTGGTTCCCGTCGCTCATTATCTAAGGCGGAGCGCTGAGCGCTGGTCCTTGGCATCGCTCGCGTTAGGTTTGGATGGGCGCTCGACGGTTGTTAGAGCATCTCGATCCGGTATCGGGGAGCGAGCGCAGCGGCTTTCTGGATCCGCTCGCGGATCTCGGTGTCGGTGAGTTTCGGCGCGGGCGAGGTGCGGTTTGGTACGGGGTCGCCGAACTCGGCGAAGTACGCCTCGAGACCGGCAGGCGCGACAAGGCAAAGCAAGCGGACCGTCTGATCGGTCGGGTTGTGGAATGAGTGGGGTGCCAGTGCGGGCACGTTGACTGTCTCGCCGGCGTTCGCCTTGGACGTCTGGCCGCGGATCGTCACCTCGACCTCTCCTTCGAGAACGTGGAACATCTCCTCGAAATCGTGTCGGTGCGGCGGCGGGCCACCGCCGGCAGGAATCAACATGTCGATCAGGGCGTAGCGCCCGTTCGTGTCCTCGGCGCGGATGAGGATCGTGTACGTGTCGCCGACGACGGCGAGATGGCGCAGCCCCTCGTCCTCTGGATCGGCCACGGTCAGAGGTCGAATCGCGTCGTCGGGCGGGATTGTCGTGTGCCTACTCATCGTGACTTCTTTCGCCTGTCAGGCGGCTAGAGGGAGGAGGACGACCTTGCCGGCCAGGGTTCCAGCGTCCGCCCGGGCGTGAACAGCGGACAGCTGGCTCAGGGGCAGGCGCTCGGCGACATCGACGCGCAGCTCGCCGGCGTCGACCATCGCCGACAGGCGGGCGAGTTGGCCGGCATCACTGCGGGCGAAGACGGTCACGGCGCGGACGCCTCCCGTCTCGTCGGGCATCGCGGTGGGGACGGTGCTGAGTACGATCCCGCTGGCGTGAACGAGGCCGGCGAGCCTCTTGAGCTCCGCCGCCGCGACGGGCGCGAGGTTAAGCAGGACGTCGAGCGGCGCCCCGACCGCTTCGGCGACGCTCGTGGTGGTGTGGTTGATGATCTCGTCGGCGCCCGCCAAACGGACGCGGTCGATGCTGCGCGGGCTGGCCGTGGCGATCACGTGTGCGCCGGCGCGCCTGGCGAGCTGGACGGCATACCCGCCGACCGCTCCGCCGGCGCCAAAGACGAGCAGGCGCTGCCCGGTGCGAAGATCGGCATGCTCGAACAGCGACTGCCAGGCGGTCAGTCCGACCGACGGCAGCGCTGCGGCATCGGCCAGCGGGATGCTGGCCGGCGCGTCCGCGAGGATCTGCGCCGGGGCGAGAACGTACTCGGCAGCCGCGCCGTCCGGGACCATCGGCAGGAAGCCGATGACCCGGTCGCCAACCCGCCGGCCCGTGACCTGGGCGCCGACCGCGTCGACCGTACCGGCGACGTCGATCCCCGGCACGTGCGGAAGCGCCACCGGGAACGCCTGCTGGAGGTATCCGCCGCGGATGCCCGCGTCGACGGGATTGAACGCCGTGGCCGCGACGCGGATCCGCACCTCGTCAGGCCCCGGAACAGGTTCCTCGACGTCCTCGTAGCGCAGGACGTCGGAATCGCCGTACTCGTGAAACCGCACTGCCTCCATGGGAAGTCTCGCTTTCTTGTGATCGAAGTTGCTTCGAATTTGAAGCATGTAGGATACCGTAGCACTAGTTCAAATTCGAAGCAAGTAAAATCTCAACGTGCCCGAACCCCCACGCTCTCTCGACCGCCAGGAGCTCGGCGCCTACTTCGCGCTCATGGAGGTGACCAGCCTCCTCCGCCACGCGGTCGAGCAGCACCTGCGCGCCGAGGGCGACCTCAGTTACGTGCAATGGCAGATCCTCGCCCGCCTCGAGGACTCCCCCGCCGGCAGCCACCGGATGACCGACCTCGCCGACAGCGTCGTCTACAGCCGCAGCGGCCTGACCTACCAAGCCGGCCTGCTCGAGACGAGAGGTCTCATCAGCCGTTCACCGTCTCCGGACGACGAGCGCAGCACCGAGGTGACCATCACCGACGCCGGACGCGCGCTCTTCACGCGCGTCCTGCCCGGCCACGTCGAGGTCGTTAGCGATCTGCTCTTCGAGCCCCTTTCGCGCAAGGACGTCGAAACGCTGACCGAACTGCTCACCCCGGTCCGCGATCACATGCGCGCGTCACCGCCCCGATCGGCAGCACGTCGGCGCCGGGAGACGTGAGCGCGTCAAGGCCAAACGCAGTGGCGATGCCCGCCCCCCTAGGCCGGCTGTTCGTATGACCTGATATTCAGCAGGCCGCTCTGGCGATCGGGGGGCGGCCCAACGCACCCGAGCCGTCGCTCGACGCCGCGGTTGACGCGGCTGTGCAGGCGACCGGCGGGGTCTCTGTGACTCGCACGCCGGCGGTGGCGTGCCCTGCGATGACGCCCGGCGCGGTCGCGTTAGCGCGGTTGACGAGCTTTCCGCTGTGGCCGGGGGCGACGTTCGCGACCAGCGTGAACCGTTTCGAGCGTCCTGCGGGTAGCTTCGCGATCGACCAGCACGGTCGTCCGCTGCGCATCGCGGCGCCGGGGCTCGAGCTGAGGTAGAGCAGGCCGCTCGGGAGTGGGTCGCATACGGTGACCTTGGAGATCGCGACCAGCGTTGGGTTCGTGACCGTGATCCTGTAGGTGATGTTCTGGCCGGTGATGGCATGTCCGACGGAGGGAGACTTGTGGATTTGGAGGACCGGCGTGACCTTGGTGGCAGCGGTCGCGACCGTGCTGGCTGGATCGAGTGGCAGCTCGGCGCTGGTCACCCTGGCGGTGTTGAGCTCGGTACCGCTGTGCTCGACCTCACCGTTGATCGTGATCTTGACGGTCTGGCCGACCGAGACGGTGCCGAGTGAGCACGTGATCCCTTGGGAGTGCCCGCAGCTTCCCTGCTCGGCGCGGATCGAGAGGATCTTGATCGGGATGCTCGGCGAGTCGGTGACCTCGACGTCCGTCGCGGTCGTTGGACCGTCGTTCGTGACCGCCAGCGTGTAGGTCAGCTTCTGGCCCGGATAGGCGTTCGCCCTGCTCGCGCGCTTGACGATCGACAGCTTCGTCGCCGCCGCCGTACCGCCTACTCCAGAGGCTGTCGGCACCACCGCGTGCCCGACGGGGACGGTCGCGGTCGAAGGCGCCGACGCCGGCGAGGTGTCGCCCAAGGCATCGGTGCCGGTCGCGGTCGAGGTGTCGGTAACGCTCCCGGCGGACCGATCAGCGGCGGTGACGGTGTGCTGGACCTCGCCCGTGCACGTCTCCGAGTCTCCAGGGGCGAGGCCGGGGGGTGGCGGGATCGGACAGGACACTGGACCGAGCGAGGAGTCGGAGACCGATATCGACGTGAGGTCGACATTCCCTGTGTTGGTGACCAAGAAGCTGTAGGAGATCACGTCGCCGACCTGGGCGTCGTCCTGGTCGGCGGCCGGTGTGACGCTCGCGCTCTTGACCATCGACACGCGCGGGGCGGGCACCGCCAGAACGTCCGCCCGAGCCATGAAGGTCGATGTCGAGTCCCCGCTGGCGTCGGCTCCGGTCGCGGTGGCTTCATCGCTCGCACCGCCCGTGTCGATATCAGCCTGTGTGACCGTATACGCGTTATCGGCGGTGCAGGTAATGGACGCTCCCGGCGCGAGGCCTCGCGGAGGCAGCGGCGGGCAGGTCACGGAGCCGAGCGTCGGGTCGGTTACTGCAACCGTGGTCAGGGTCACGTCGCCGGTGTTCGTGACCTGGTAGCTGTAGTCGATGGTGTCGCCGACCCTGATGTCGTTCTGGTCCGCGGGGTTGGTGTTGGTCCCGTGCTTGGCGATCGACAGCTCCGGGTCAGCCGGCTCGGCGGGCACACTGAGACTCCCCGACGACGCCGGACTGGTCGTACCCAGGAGATCGATTCCGCTCGCGGTGGCGGTGTCGCTCACGCCGCCCGCATCGACGTCGGTCTGGGTGACCGTGTAGGTGTGGTCGGCGGTGCAGGTCTCCGCGGCACCCGGGGCCAGCCCGGGCGACGCCGGGGTCGGGCAGGTCACATGACCCGCGGTCGAGTCGTTCACCGAGATCGAACTCAGCGTCGCGTTGCCGATGTTCGTGACGAGGTAGGAGTACTGGATCGCGTCTCCGGGCTTGACTGCGGTCTGGTCGGCCGCCGGCGTGACCGCTCCCGTCTTGACGATCGATACCGCCGGATCGGTTCCCGCGGGGATCGTCACGCTCGCGGGATCCGAGGCGGGACTCGTGACCGTGCTTCCGGCGATCGTGGCCGTTCCCGTCGCGGTCGCGGTGTCGGTCACGACACCGTTGTCAACGTCGGCTTGGGTGACCTGGTAGGCGATGTCCTCCGTGCATGTCACGGACCCACCGGGGGCCAGCCCGGCACCGGTGAGGGCGGGGCAGGTCACGCTGCCCGCGGTCGGGTCGTTGACGGCGACGGAGGTCAGGTTGACGTTGCCGACATTCGTAACGATGTAGCTGTACGAGATGTGGTCGCCAACGACGACGCCGTCCTGGTCTGAGGCCGGGGTGACGACGCCCGACTTCTGGATCGACACGGCGGGCGCGGCTGATCCTTGAGGGATGCTGTATGTCGTGGGCGGGGAGGTCGGGCTCACGGCCCCGGCCGCGTCGGTGCCGGTCGCCGTGGCCGTGTTCGTGATGTTGTTGTTCATCGCGTCCTGCGTGGTTGCGGTGTACGTGCCGGTGCAGGTCTCGACCGCGCCCGGAGCCAGCCCGGGGGCGGCGGGCGTCGGGCAGGTCACGGTACCGACCTTGTTGTCGGATACCGCCAACGAGGTGAGGTCGACGTTGCCGGTGTTCGTTACCAGATACGAGTACTGGACCTGCTCACCGGCGGAGATTGGGTTCGTATCGCCGTTGGCAGCGCTGGCAAACTTCTGCACGGTGACCTTAGGAGCCGCCGCGATCGCGGGGACCGTGACGGTGGCTTGCGAGGACGTCGGGCTCTGCTTCCCCTGGGGTGTCGATGCCGGTCGCGGTTGCGGTGTCGCTCACCCCGCCGTTGTCGACATCCAACTGCGTGACCGGGTGCGGGTCGTCGGCGGTGCACGGCTCCGACGCCCCGGGCTCGAGGCCGGGCGCCGCTGGTGTCGGACACGTCACGTTGCCCGCCGACGGATCCGACACGGCCACCGAGATCAGGGTCACGTTTCCGGCGTTCGTGACCTGGTACGCGTACGAGATGCGGTCGCCGACCTTGACCGCGTTCTGGTCCATTGCCGGATCGACGGTCGCGGTCTTCGTGAGTGACACCGCCGGCGCCGCCGTGACCGCCGGGACGGTGACCGTCGACGCCGCCGAAGGCTCGCTCTGCGCGCCCTGCGTGTCCACACCCGACGCGGTCGCCGAGTCGGTGACCCCGCCCGCATCAACGTCGTCCTGGGTGACGGTGTACGGGTCGTCGGCGGCGCACGTCTCAGATGCACCGGGCGCTAGGCCTGACGTGCCCGGCGTCGGACACGTGACGTTCCCGGCAGTGGGGTCGCTGACGGAAACCGAGGTCAGCGTGATGTTGCCGGTGTTCCTGACGCTATAGGAGTACTGGATCGTGTCGCCGACCTTGACCGCATTCTGGTCCGCGGCCGGCGACACCGTCGCGGACTTCGTGATCGAGACCGACGGATCGCCGGTGACCGTGAGTACGGTCGCGGTCGAGGGGTTGGACGGGGCGCTCACGTTTCCCTGGTCGTCAGTCGCGGTCGCTGTGGCGGTGTCCGTGACCGCGCCGGTGTCGATGTCGGTCTGGCTGACCGTATACGGCGCGTTCGCGGTGCATGTCTCGGATTGGCCCGGCGCGAGGCCGGGCGCCGGCGGCGTCGGGCAGCTCACACCGCCGGCCGACGGATCTGACACGGAGACGGCGGCCAGATCGACGTTGCCGATGTTCGTGACCGCATACGTGTATTGGATCGTGTCCCCTGCCTTGACCGCGTTCTGATCGGCCGCTGGCGTGACCGTCGCGGTCTTGTCGACGGATACCGCTGGGTTCGGGAGCGACGAGGTCGAGACCGTCGCCGGGGGCGAGGTTGCGCTGCCGCCTTGCAGGTCGGTGCCGGTGGCCGTCGCCGTGTCGATCACCCCACCCTTGTCGACGTCGGCCTGGGTGACGACGTACGGGGTGTTCTCCGTGCACGTCAGCGTGTCGCCGGGGGCCAGTCCCGGGCCCGGTGGCGTCGGGCACGTGACCGCGCCACCGGTTGGGTCGGACACCGACAGCGTCGTCAGGTCGACATTGCCGGTGTTAGTCAGCACGTACGAGTACCGGATCGTCTCTCCGGCCTGGATCGGCGCTCCATCGCCGAGGGAGGCGTCCGCGACCTTCTGCAGGACCAGCGACGGCATCGCCTGAACCGTGGGCACTGTCGTCGACGACGGCGCCGACGGGGACGAGGTGAAGCCCGTCGCGTCCGTCCCGGTCGCGGTCGCGGTGTCGATGACGCTGCCGATGTCGACGTCGGTCTGCTTGACCAGATACGGCGTTCTCGCGACGCATGTCTCCGACGCTCCCGGAGCGAGACCCGGCGCGGCCGGCACCGGGCACGCGACGCTCCCGGCCGTCGGATCGGACGCGGCGACGGATGTGAGCGGAACGTTGCCGGTGTTCGTGACGTTGTAGGAGTACTGGATCGTGTCGCCGACCTCGGCCGCTTGCTGATCCGAGGGCGGGGTGACCGTGGCCGACTTCACCAGCGCCACCGTCACGACGTTCGGCTTCACAGTCGCGGACGCCGTGTTGTTCGCGGCGTTGGGATCGCTCTCGTTAGCGGTGACCGTCGCCGTGTTCGTGATCGGCGACGCGAACGGGTTGGGCGCATTGACCGTGATCGTGACGATCGACGACGACCCGTTCGCGAGCGGCGCGCCGGCGCACACCACGCCCGGCGCTGTCACCCGACAGCCCGGGGTGGTGGTCACCGCATTCGTGACGCCGGGGGGAAGCGTGTCCGTCAGCGCATACCCCGAAGACTTGCCCGGGCCGTTGTTGGTAACGGTCAGCGTGTACGTGATCGCGCCACCGCGATCGACCATCGACGAGCTCGCCGACTTCGTCAGCGCCAGATCGGTGCTCAAACCCGGGGCGTTGGTCCCGTCGTTGTTCGAGCTCGCCGGCCCGGCCTGACTGAGCACCGTCGTGAACGTCGGCGAGCTCGAGGCGGCGTTCGCGATCGCGATCTGGTAGATGTTGCCCGAGGTGTTGTTCGAGAACCCGACGTTGCCGTTGCCGTAGGTCCACGCCGCGCCGAACGCGCCGCTCGGGGTCGAGCTCCCCACCGCCGGAGTCGAGACGTTCGTGAACGTCGTCACGCCCAGCTGGCCCGCCGTGACGTTGATCCGTTGGATCTGGTTGGGAGCACCCATCGACCAGAAGAACCCGTTGCTGTAGGACATGTCGGGGTCGGGGCCGGCGACGGCCCCACCGACGTTGATCGTGGTGGACGTCTTGGTGAGGAGGTTCACCTTGGTCAGCGTCGAGGAGCCGCTGTTGCCGACGTAGAAGTCGTCACAGTTCGCGTCGGGACCGAACGCCCCGACGTTCGCCGTGCCAACGTTGATGCCCGGATAGGTGATCGAGCCGTCGCCGGCGATCTGGATCACGGCCCCTATCGACTGGCCATTGGCCGTACTCGTCTGGACCCCGTAGATGAAGTTGTTGCAGGTGTCGTACCCGATCGCGTTGTACGTCAGACCCGACACCGTCCCGCCCACCGGGGTGAACGTGATCGCCCCGCCGCTCTGCGTCGCCGCCTCGAGCTGCGTCGGACTGCCTTGCGCGATGAACACCGTCGGCTGCCCCGGGTTGAACGGGACGATCGCCGCGAACGCGGAACCATTCGGCAAAAACAGCGCCAACACGAGAGTCGCCACACCGAACACCCAGGTCCCGGGTGCGTCGCCTCCCAACGGCGCGGCTCAACTCCAAGCGAAGTCGCGCTGCACCGCATGAGTCGCCGCTCAGGTGCTCCACCCACCTTCCCTTCTCCGCGCCAACCGATGCGGATCCTATCTCCCCGGGCAGGCTACCGGGACCTCGACCTCCATGGCATCAAGCCGCGGCGACGCGGCATCACCCCTATCGGGTGACGCCGCCGCTCACCCAGGCCTCGGCGTCGATGCCCGCACCTTGGCAGCGGCACTTCTCTGAGGTACGGTGGGTGCCGACATGGGCCTTGAGTTTGCTCTATTGAGTTTTGACGGCGTGAACTCGGCCACCGAAGCGTTCGCTGAGGCGCGCGCCCGCTCGGGGCCTGCGGCGACGTGGAGCTCCGAGGTGGGGTTCGTCGAACATCACAAAAACGGCCACCTGGTGCTGCGAGGCACCTTCGCCGGCCACTACGTCGACGTCGACGAGGCCCTGCACGCCTCCGAGCGCGGAAGCGAGGAGGGCGCGGCTATCGGGGCGGTGATAGGCACCCTCCTGGCCGGCCCGCTCGGGCTGGCGGTCGGGATCGCGTCGGGTGGGACGATAGGGTCGCAGATCGGGCACGGCGAGACCGACCCAGAGCCGGAGGCGCTAGCCGAGCGGCTACGCGTCGCCGTGCCGCGTTCGGCCTCGGCGATCGTCTTGATCGCAGACGCGAGCGACGTCAGCGCGATGGTCGCGGCGGTCGGTGAGGCCAACGCACGCGTGATGCGGAAAGCGCTCACTCCTGAAGAGGCCGCTGCCCTGCAAGCGTCCCTGAGCGCCTCACCCGACGCGTCAGCCGGGCCTTCGCTGAGAGGCGAGGAAGCCGTCGAGGCTTCTGAGGCCGGGCCGGCGTAGCACCGCGAGTATCCGGCTTGGCGTGATGAGCGACGCGGGGGCCATCGCGTCGACCGCCTTCGCCCGTGATCGATCCACGTCGGTAGCTCTGGATCAGCTTGAGTACGTCCACGGAGGCGAGGCAGGTCTGAGCCGTGAGCGCCGCCGCGGGGAGTCGGTGATCCTCGACTCGCTGGGGGAGCCTGTAACGGACGCCGAGACGTTGGCGCGGGTTCGTGAACTGCGGATCCCCCCGGCTTGGACGCACGTTTGGATAGCCGCCTCCCCGAACGCGCACCTGCAGGCCACGGGCCTTGATTCCAAAGGGCGCCGGCAGTATCTGTATCACCCGCTGTGGCGCGAGCGACGAGACCACGAGAAATACGACGACATGCTCGAGTTCGCGGCCAAGCTGCCGCGAATTCGAGCGACTACAAGCAGCCTGCTCGGTGCGCGTCACGGCAAACGGGACCGGACGCTCGCTCTGGCGATCCGACTGCTCGACATCGGTTTGTTCAGGGTCGGCTGGGACCGCTACGCCCGCGACAATGGCCACGTTGGCCTCACCACGCTCCGGCGCGAGAACGTGACGCTACGAGCGCAGGATGTCCATTTCGACTTCGTCGCCAAGTCGGGCAAGCGTCGGCGGATGACGGTACGCGATCCGCAGTCGGTCGCTGCGCTCGCCGGGCTCAAGCATCGTCGCGGCGCCCCGGATGAGCTGCTTGTGTACCGATCGGACCACCGCTGGCAACGGATCCACGCTTCCGACGTCAACAACACGCTGCGCACGTGGGGAGAGGGGCCGTACTCGGCCAAGGAGTTCCGCACCTGGTCGGCAACCGTGCTCGCCGCCGTCGCTCTGGCTCGCGAGCACCAGACCGGCAGTCGTGGCCCGAGGGCGGTCAGCCGGGCCGTGCGAGAGGTGAGCTCCGCGCTTGGCAATACACCGGCTGTCGCCCGCGCCAGCTATATCGACCCACGCGTGATCACGCTGTTCCAGAGCGACCGGGTGATCGAGCTTCCTGCGGCGGCGCCGCCGCAGGCGTTCACGCTGGAGATAGAACTGCCAGGTGGGGACACCATCCTGGAGCTGCCGACGGACGTCGACGGCGACGCGGTTCGGCTCGAAACGGAACAGCGCGTGCGCGCGCTCCTTCTGGCAGAGGGTTGAAGACGCACAGGCCTAGTTGGAGGCTTGCCCGGCCGGAGAAGATACTTCTCAAACAACCACAGGAGGCAGGCGATGAATCCGACTTGGAAACCGCACGAAAAGCATGGCGAGCTGACCGAGCGAAGCGACTTGCCGGACAGCGTCTTCGCGTTTCCGAAGGAACGGAAAGAGCCCCTGACCGACGCGACGCACGTCCGAAGCGCGATCGCGCGCTTCGATCAAGTAATCGACGTGTCTGACGAAGAGCGCGCATTGGCTTTCGCGAACATTAAGCAGGCCGCCGACTACTACGGCGTGGAGATGAGTGAGAGCGAGTGGCAGGACCTCGGCAGCCGGCCGCATACCGGACGGACCGCCGAGGATCGACGCGAGTCGGCCCGCGCAGCCGTCGAAACAAAACGGGAGCGAGGAGAGCTGTCCTAGGAACCGCGCAAAGCCGCGGAGAGTCAGCGAGCCGACAGGTGGGCGTGGACGAGTTGGACGGCCCACGCCCCTTCGCCGACGGCGGTAGCGCAACGCTTGGTCGAACCCGAGCGAACATCGCCCGCCGCGAGGATGCCCGGCACGCACGTTTCGAGGAGTTTCTCGGCGTTGGCTGCGGAGCCGCTCAGGATGAATCCGTGCTCATCGCGATCCACGGCGTCACCGAGCCATTCGGTGCACGGCAGGGCGCCGAGGAAGAGGAAAAGGAAGGAGAACCGAAGGCGCTCGCCGCCTTCGAGGCTGACCGCCTCTAGCTGGCCGTCGCTGCCGTGCAGGGCGCCGATCTCGCTGCGGTCGCGCACCGCGACTCCGTACTGCTCGAGCTCGCGCACGAGGTAGTCCGACATCGTCTCGCGCAGATCTCCGCGCCTGTGTAGCAACGTCACGAGCGCGCCACCGCGGGCGAGCCAAACCGCCGCCTGCCCGGCCGAGTTCCCCCCTCCGACCACAGCGACGCGCTCGGCGCCACACAGCTGGGCCTCGGGCGGGCCGGCGGCGTAGAAGACGCTGATGCCCTCGTACTGGTCGAGGTCGTCGACCGGCAAACGTCGATACTGGGCGCCGGTGGCGATCAGTACGGCGCGGGCGGCGATCTCGTGATCGTCCTCTATCCGCACCACGTGGCGGCCGTTGCCGGGCTCCAGGGATAGCGCGCGGTACGGCGTGGCTAGGCGCGCGTTGAACTTCCGGGCCTGGGTCACGGCGCGACTGGTCAGCTCCGAGCCGCTGATTCCCGCCGGGAATCCCAGGTAGTTCTCGATCCTCCGCGACGTGCCGGCTTGACCGCCGAGTCCCGTGCTTTCGATAACGAGCGTGTCCAGCCCCTCGGAAGCCCCATACACCGCGGCGCCGAGGCCGGCCGGGCCGGCGCCGACGACGAGCAGATCGACCTCCTCCCGCGGCGCGAGCTCGCGGCCGATCCCGAGCGCGCGCGATACCTGACCGGGCGTGGGACCTCGCAGCTCAGAGCCGCCCGGCAACCTGACCAGCGGCAGAGTCGTCTCATCGAGGCCTTCGATCAGGGCCGCGGCCGCTCGATCGTCGATGTGCTCGGGGTCACGCCATGTCAGCGGCAGGCGGTTGCTGCGGGCGAACTCGAGCATCCGCATCGTCGCCTTCGACGAGTGCGGCCCGACGATCTCAAGCCCGAGGCCCTGCACCTGTTGGAGCGCCTCTCGCCTAGCGATGAAGGCCGAGAGCACGACGTCGCTGAGCGGGCCGTCCTCGTACAGCAGCGATCGCAGCACCCCGGGCTCGACGGCGATGTAGCGCAGCGGCTTGGTGACGATCGCATTGACGAACACCGTCTGCCCCGAGAGGAGATTGAGCTCGCCGAGGAAGCCCGATGGCCCATGGCGGACGATCTCGTGGCCGGCGGCGTCGAGGATCGCAGCCTCCCCCTCGATGATCGCCATGAACGGATACTCGCGATCTCCGACGCTATAGAGCAGATCCCCCACGTCCGCGGTGCGCTCCTCGCCGAGCTCGCGAAGCCTCGCGAGCTGCGAAGCAGACAGCGTCGGACTCGGTGGCGGCGTGCTAGGACTCGACGGCGGCGGCATTACATGAATGTAGTCATTGGCCGATGTCACGTTGCGCTGCCCTCGTGCGCAGCCCGGACGCAGAGCGCCGATGCGCGTCTCATCCGCGCACGCGGCCCGGGGCCGTTCGCTCGACCCTGACCGAATCGGGGCGCCCGGATAATTTGCTCAGCGATGAAGCTGAGTCCATTTCGGATCGAGCGCTATTACGCCCAGTTCGAGTTCACGACTCGTTACATGCTCTCCAGCAGCGACTGCGAGTCACGGACGATCGCCGAGGTGTTGGAACTCGAGCCGGACGCGCACGAGCGGTTGCTTGAGCAGTGGTGCGGCTACACCGAGTCAGCTGGTTCCGCGGAACTCCGCGCGGCGATTGCGGCTTTGTACACCGAGACCCAGGGTGACGACGTGCTCGTCTGCTCGTGCGCGGAAGAGGGGATCTTCCTTCTCTATCACGCGCTGCTGGGACCAGGCGATCACGCCATCGTCGAGACTCCGTGCTACGAGTCGGCGCTGCAACTGGCGCGCAGCACCGGTGCCGAGGTGAGCGAGTGGCGGCGCAGCTACGACGAGGGCTGGGCCCACGACCTCGACGAGCTCGAGCGGCTCTTGCGGCCCCAGACACGTCTTTTGTACATCAACCAGCCCCACAATCCGACCGGCACACTGATGTCTTCCGACACGCTTGGTCGGGTTCTCGAACTCGCAAGAGATCACGGGCTCGTCCTGTTCAGCGACGAGGTGTACCGCGAGCTCGAGCACAACCCCGCCGACCGCCTACCGGCAGCGTGCGACGTCTGGGAGCGAGCCGTTTCGCTCGGGAGCATCTCCAAGACGTACGGGCTCCCGGGCTTGCGCATCGGATGGCTGGCGATCAGGGACGAGCGACTGCGAGCGCGGGCCTCGGAACTCAAGGACTACACGACGATCTGCTCAAGCGCCCCCTCCGAGCTGCTCACCGCGGTCGCGCTGCGCAACCGTCGCGTGTTGATCGAGCGCAATCTCGGGATCGTGCGTGACAACCTACCGCTACTCGATCAGTTCCTCGACCGCCACCGCGACACGATCGATTGGGTCCGACCGACTGCCAGCGCAATCGGGTTTCCGCGCCTGAGGGGCATCACGGACACCGACGACTTCTGCGCCCAACTCGCCTCCGCGGGCGTGCTGCTGCTTCCCGGATCGGTCTACGACCAGCCCGGACACGTGCGTGTCGGCTTCGGGCGCAAGAACATGCCAGAAGCGCTCGAGGTGCTCGACGAGCAACTCGACGCCGTCGCCGCGGCGCTGCGGACCAGGTGAGCCTCGCGCACCGCCTGGCGAGCGACCGGCCCGACGCTCACCGCACCGGATGAAACGCGGAAATGTTCGAGGAGCCCCTCGAACTCCGCGGCTGGGGATCGCGTATGAGCGTCGGCATCCGTTCAAGGCTACCCCCGTGAAAGCGGACGACGGGTCTCGAACCCGCGACCTTTGGCTTGGGAAGCCAACGCTCTACCAACTGAGCTACGTCCGCGTAGAGCGCGATTCTACGGCTCGGCTAGGGGCGACGTGGCCCGGATTCGGCGGCGCAAGCGCCACCAGAATGGCGAACGGCGGGCAGCCTGCCCGCCGTGCACCGAGTGGAGGAGAGAGGTGATACGGAGGTCGGAATACCCGGAAACCGGAGCTTTATGCGGAACGGGAACCAGGTTCGTTGGAAAACAGCTCACGCCGGCTCAGGTCGGCCTTATTCGGGCGCCTTTAGCGGGGTGGATCCTCGGGCTCCATCGGGACGAACGGCAGCAGTCCGACGATCTCCATCAGCCGACGCGCGTGCGCGGGCATGTCGGAGCTCAGCCGGAGCTTGCAGCCCCTCGCCTTGGCCGTCCGCACCAGTGCTGTCATGGCGCGGAGGCCGGAGGAGTCGATGAAATCGATCTGAGAGAAGTCGAGCAGCACGTGACTGTCGGCCTGGAGCTCCTGCTCGACCGCGTGCTCGAGCACCGAGGCGCTCGTCAGCGCCAGCTCACCCTCCACGCGCACGCGCACCCAGCCGCGGTCCATCGTCTCGAGCCGCAGGGCGAAGGGAGCAGCTGACGCATCCTCCTCATGGGGGATCCATCCGTGCCCGTTGGATGGGTTGATCGGCGATGACAAGGTTGAAGCGATTCTCTTAGACCGACGGCGCCCGCTGCAAACAAGTGCGTCACATTTCGGTCAAACAAACCCGGCCGCGGTCGTGCAGGAACTCGCAAGTTCCGGGATTCGGCCGATCCCGGGCCCTGCCGGCGCCCGCGATGGCCCGCGCGGGTTGCTAGAGCTGCCGGCGCCGACGGCCGCAGTCGACCCGCGCCACCGGCGTATTACTCTCCGGACATGCGCCGCCTCGCGATCCCCATCGTGGCCATCGTCATCGCGGTGGCGCTGCTGGCACTGCTCACGTTCGGCATCACCCACCAGGGGACCAACAGCTCGATCGATTCCTCCGTCGCCCGGGGCGATTATCCGGCCGCGCCGAATGCGCACCAGCAGCTGCCGATCCTCGGCTCCTCGGGGACCGAGAGCTTGGCCGACTTCCGCGGCAAGGTCGTCGTGATGAACGTGTTCGCGTCCTGGTGCCAGCCCTGCCTGGCCGAGGCGCCGATCCTTGAGCAGGAGCAGAAGCAGATCGCCAAGGACAACGCGACGATCCTGGGCGTCACCTATCTCGACAACTCGAGCGCTTCCGAGGCGTTCGTCCAGCAGAACCACATCACCTACCCGGTCATCCGCGACATCAGCGGCAACTTCGTGCGCTCGTTCGGGACCGACGGCGTCCCGGAGACCTTCGTGATCAACCGCCAGGGCCGGATCGTGGCTCTTCGGCGCTACCAGCTGGCCGGCAACTGGCTCCAGCAGACCGTGGCGCGAGTCCTGGACGAGCGCTCGTGAGCCGGGCTGCCCGCCGCATCGCTGCTCCCCGCCTGATCGCGGCACTCCTCGCGCTGATCGCGGTGGCGCTCGCCCCGGTCGCCCAAGCCCAAGCCCAAGCCCAAGCTGCCCCGAAGCCACGCGCGTCGTTGACGGAGATCGAGAGCGAGGTGATGTGCACGGCCTGCCGCGAGCCGCTCGCCGTGGCCCAGTCACCCGAGGCTGATCAGGAGCGGGACTACATCCGGACGCTGATCGCCCAGGGGCTGACCAAGAAGCAGATCGAGCAGAGCCTGGTCGCCCAGTACGGGGTCGGCGTGCTCGGCCGCCCGCCGGCGCACGGGTTCAACCTCAGCATCTACCTGCTGCCGCCGGCCATCCTGATCGTCGGTATCGCGATCATCGCCATCACCCTGCCCCGCTGGCGGCGCCGGACCCGGGCCGCAACGCTCGATCCGGACCATTCGCCACCCCCGCTCGACCCGCTCGACCAGGAGCGCCTCGACAAAGAGCTCAGCCAGTTCCGCGGGTGACCCCGAGCTGGAAAGGCTCGAGCCGGCAGCGCAGGCTCGACGCCGGGCTACATCGAGTCCGGGGCGCTGACCCCGAGCAGGCCCAGCGACAACGCGATCGTCCGCTGCGCGGCCACCGACAGTGCGATCCGCTGCGACTCGAGCGCGTCCGGAGTAGCACCGATCACCCGGCAGGCCTCATAGAACGCGGTGAACTCCTGCGCGAGCTCGAGCGCGTAGCCGGCGATCCGGTGAGGCGCCCGGCGGACGGCTCGCCTCGGCGACCTCCCCCGGGAACGCCACCACCTTCTTGATCAGATCACGCTCGGGTGCCTCCAGCCCTTCCGAGCCCCATTCCGCCTCGGGCGCCACGGCCGCAGCAACGCGGTCGTCACCTAGCCGCCGCAGCATCGAGGCGATCCGCGCATGGGCGTACTGGACGTAGTACACGGGGTTCTCGCGCGACTGCTTGCGCGCCAGCCCGACGTCGAGGTCGATCGTGCGATCGTGCGAGCGCTGGAGCATGAAGAACCGCGTGGCGTCTACGCCGATCTCGTCGAGCAGGTCATCGAGCGTGATGAAGTCCCCACGCCGCTTGGACATGGCGAACGCCTGCCCGCCCTCGACCAGGTGCACGAACTGCAGGATCGGAGACTCCATCGTGTCGGGATCGCCGCCGAGCGCGGCGATCGCCGCCTTCAGCTCGAACGCGTAGGTCGAATGGTCGGCACCGAGCGGAATCAGTTGGCGCTCGAACCGTCGGTCGCGCTTGTTCTGGATGTAGGCGATGTCCGCGGCCAGATAGGTGGGCTGCCCGTTGGAGCGCACCACGACGCGGTCCTTGTCGTCGCCGAAGCTCGTCGTGCGCAACCACAGTGCGCCGTCGGCCCGGTACACGTAACCCGACTGCTCGAGGAGCGAGAGCGCTCGCTCCAGTTCATTTGGCGAACCGGCGTGCAGGGTGCGCTCGCTGAAAAACGTGTCGAAGTGCACCTGATAGCGCTCGAGCGTGTCCTTGATCCTCGACAGCAGGATCTCGACCGCGCGCGCGGCAACCTCCTCGACAGGTCCGTCTGCAGAACCCGGGATCTCCGCCGCCAGGTCGGCCACATACGACCCCTGATAACCACCTTCCGGGGGGTCCTCCCCCCGCGCGCGCGCCTGGACCGACTCGCCCAGGAGCCGGATCTGGTTGCCGGCGTCGTTGAAGTAGTACTCCGTGTCCACCGAGTGCCCGTGGTGTTTGAGGATCCGCGCCAGCGCGTCTCCGTACGCCGCGTGCCGCCCGCTGGCCGCGACCAGCGGCCCGGTCGGGTTCGCCGACACGAACTCGAGCAGAATCCGCTCGGGCCGCTCCGCCCCGCCGGCGCCGAACCGCGCACCCGCGTCGAGCACGGAGTGCAGCGCCCGCCGGTGCCAGTCGTCGGACAGCACCAGGTTCAGGAAGCCTGGCCCCGCGACCTCGGCTCCGTCGAGCTCCTCGCCCAACGTCCGCCGTAACGCCTCGAGAATCCGCTCGGCGATCTCCCGCGGCGGCGCCGACAGCACGGGCGCGAGCAGCATGGCGGCGTTGGTTGAGTAATCGCCCAGGCCCTTGCGCCGCGGCCGGTCCAGCGTTGGCTGAGCCGTGGGCGCGCTGGCCGTGCCCAGAACGGCGTCCGACGCAGCAAACACCGCGGCGGCGAGCTCCTCCAGCGGTGCGTCTGTCCGCGGAACCGTCATAGCCCTTGGATCGCTCCGCGGACCGACGAGAAGCCGCGGGGCGGCTGGAACTTCCGGTCGAGCTGTTCGACCGCCGCGGGCGGCCCCATGGCGATGATCATGTCCCCGACCTCTAGCAAGGTGTCGGCGGGCGGCTGCGTCTCAAACTGGCCCCTCGCGTGCCGGATCGCAACGATCACGGTACCCGCACTGACCTCGCCGATCTGGCGGCCAACCGCCTCGCATTGCGGAGAGACCTCGATCTCCTCCATGCGGTAGTCGGCCACGTCGAACGCGCCGCCGACCTGCGGACGCAGGGCCACTCGCGCCATCTCCGACCCCGACGTCTTGTAGGGCGAGATCACCCGGTCCGCGCCGGCCCGCAGCAGCTTCTTCTCTGAGTCCTCGGCTGAGGCCCGGGCGATGATGAAGATGTCGGAGCGGAGCTCGCGCGCGGTCAGCGTGATGAAGATGTTCTCGGCGTCCGAGTCCACACACGCGATCACTCCCTGCGCCCGCTGGATCCCGGCCTGGAGGAGAACCTCGTCATCGGAGGGCTCGCTCTCGATCAGGGGAATCCCGGCCGACACAGCAGCCTGCCGGTTCAACGGACTGGGATCGACCACCACATGCTGGGCGTCGGCGGCCCGCAGGTCCCGCGAGACCTGCCGGCCGACCCGGCCGAACCCGCACACGATGTAGTGGTCGCTGAAGGAATCGATCATCTTCTCTATTCGGCGCTCCTCGAGCACGCCGCTGAGCTGGCCCGAGACGAAGAACTCAGCCACCGTCGCAAGCCCATAGAAGAGCGTACCTATGCCGAACAGCTCGAGGCCGACCTTGAGCGCCCGCCCCGCGGTGTCGCTGGGATCGGGGATCGACCCGAGCGTGGTGACCGTGTCGAGCGTCCACTCGAACCCGTAGCCCGGGGAGACATGCTCGATCACCGCGAACCCGATCGTCCCGGCGACCACGAGTACGAGGAGCGCCGCCAGCAGGATCGCCAGCCGGCGCCTGAACAGCTGGATCTCGCGGCGGGCGTGCGCGCGTTGCTGGCGGGCTACGTGGCGCTCCCGGCCACCGTCCTCGCCCGGGAACATCCATGCGCCGCTCTGGCTGTAATCGGGCATGTCAGTAGTGGTAGGGCTCACCGGCCAGGATCTTGTGGCCGCGATAGAGCTGCTCGAGCAACACTACGCGTGCGAGCTGGTGCGGCAGTGTGATCTTGCCGAGCGAAAAGCGGTGATCGACCTCGTCGAGTTCGAGTCCGAACGGCCCCCCGATGACGAAGCACAGGTCCACTCCGCTCTGGCGGCGGTCCTCCAAAAACCGGCTGAAGGCGACCGAGTCGAGCTCCTCTCCTTCCCGATCGAGCAGCGAGACGAATACGCGCTCAGGGATGCGCCGGGCGACGTGATCGTCCTCGCGTACCTCGATCAGCTCCAGCCTCGCGTGACGCGCCAGCAGCTTCTGATAATGCTGGACATCGTCGGAGAACGGCGGGCGCAGCCTTCCCACGGCGACAACGAGGATCCTCACGATGGGATACTACGTTTCGATGGACGATCCCGGACGCCCCGAGCGGCACATCAACATTCACTTCTCGCCGGACATCATGGCCGGCGTATACGCGAATTTCGCAAACGTCAGCCACTCTGACTACGAGTTCACGATCACCTTCGCGCGGGTCGATCACGAGGTCGAGGACGAGGAGATCCCGGGCGTGGTCGTCTCACGGATCAACTTGAGCGCCCGGTTCATGCGGGAGCTGATCGACGCGATGCAGGACAACTACTCCAAGTGGCAGACCCGGGAAGGCATCAAGAACCTCCCCGAGTACGGGGGCCGTCAGGACCCCGACGAGCCGTCCGTCGACGAGTAGCTGACCGCCGTCGCGATCCGCTCGGCCGTCGCCGGATGTGTGGCCAGGAGCGAGGTCAGCCACCTCGGCGGATCGAGATCGGCGACGTTCTGGACCGCGATCGCGCGTTCAAATGAGATGAACGCCTCCGGCGCGCCGGTCAGCGTGAGCGAGTAGGCGTCCGAGCGCCGCTCGATCGCCCGGGAGAGGCGATTGGCGATCAGCCCTGTCGGCGCGCCCACCGCTGCTGCCGCCAGGGCGAGCGCCGGGAGGGCCCCGGGCGTTCCGCGTTCGGGCGAGAGCTCCCAGCTGAGCCGTTGCACCGCGAGTGTCGCCGCCGGCGCCACCAGCGCCGCGAACACCACGCCCCGGATCACGTCCCGGTTGCGGACGTGGGCGAGCTCGTGCGCGACCACGACCCGGATCTCGTCGCGGTTGTAGCGGTCGAGCAGCGTGTCGAAGAGGACGACCCGCTTGGTCGGCCCCAGCCCGGCCACGTAGGCGTTGGCCGCGGTGGTCCGGCGGCTGGCGTCGACCGAGTACACCTCCCCCACTTTGACCCCGGCCGCGCTCGCCAGCTCGAGCACATCGGATCGAGTCTCGCCCTCGGGCAGGGGCGTGAAGTCGTTGAACAGCGGATCGAGCACCACGGGCGCCACCGTCGCCAGCAGTACGCCGAACAGCACGGAACCAGCGGAGGCCGGCAGCCACCACCGGCGCGGATAGCGCTGCGTGACTGCCACCGCCGCCGCGCCCGCCCCGCCGGCCATGAGCGCCTCGACCGCGGCGCCCTTGAGCAGGTCCGTGGCCCACCCACGCCATGACTGCGTGACCAACCCCACGGCCGTTCCACGCTTGCGGGCGATCGCGCTAAACGGCAGCGGCGGAAGGGAAAGGGCCACCGCGAGCCCGGCGCCGGTCGCCGCACCGCCCACGACGGGCTGGCGAAACCGTCCGGTGAGCCAGCGCGGAGAACGCTGGACGACGAGCGTGAGCGCGCCGATCTCGACGGCGGCGCGGGCCATCGCGAGTGCGACCTGAGGCCGCGCGTACCTGGCTCCGCGCTTGATCTCGGCGTCGCTGAAATAACTGTGAATGTCGATCTGCGCCGGCTCGATTCGGCGCTCTCGTGGGGCCAGCAACCGCACTCCACCCTCGGCCGCGACGAGCGCCAACAGCAACGATTCGACCACTCGGTGGCGCGAAGGGTGCCTCACCAGCGAGACTGTAGCCCGCGGACCCACCGAGCCGCCCCCAAAATGCGCGTCGCAATCGTCTCTGACATTCATGGAAACCGGCATGCCTTCGAGGCGGTGCTCGACGCGATCGAGGCTTCCGAGTGCCAGGAGATGTGGTGTCTGGGCGATCTGGTCGGCTACGGCGCGGAGCCGGACGCATGCGTCGAACTGGCCCGGCGATACGCCGCGATCTGTCTCGCCGGCAACCACGACCTCGGTGTGCGCGGCGCCATTCCCCTCGAGGAGTTCTCGCGCGGCGCCGCACTGGCGGCCCGCTGGACCCAGGGCGTGATCGCGCCCGAGACCCGCGAATACCTGGACAGGCTCGAGCCGGCCAACGTCGAGGAGGAGGTTGGCCTGTTCCACGCCAGCCCCCGCGACCCGATCTGGGAATACGTGCTTTCGCCACTCCAGGCCGAGCTGTGCCTCGATGCCCAGACCCACCGGGTATGCCTGATCGGCCATTCCCACGTGGCGCTCTCGTTCTCGCGCGTCAACGGAGAATCCGCCACCGGCCAGACCCGGGGGCCGGACGAGCAGCTGGATCTCGCCGAGGGCGAGTGGCTGATCAACCCCGGCAGCGTCGGACAGCCCCGGGACGGCGATCCGCGCGCCGGCTGGCTGGAGCTCGACCTCACGGCGTGGGAGGCGGTCTACCGCCGCACGGACTACGACATCGCAGGGGCGGCCGCCGCAATCCGGGCGGCGCGTCTACCCGACTCGCTGGCCGAGCGGCTCGCCTTCGGGCAGTGAGCGCTCACAGCCACCGTTGCGGCGTCGCCCGCAAATCTTCTAAGCCGACGCCTTCAAATCGGCTAACCCAAAGCCAACCACCCGACCCTCTAAAGTCAAGCCGCGCATGCGCTACGCGCCACGCGCCATCCTCGCGGGCGGGCTTGGGTTCGCCGCGTCGTTTGTCGTCGCCTGCGGCGGCGGCTCCGGCCTGCTCTCAGGCGATCAGTCGAACGCCCTGAGCAGCCAGGCCGACGCTGTCTCCTCCGCGGTGCAGTCGGGGAACTGCGGTGCGGCGGTCAACGCGAGTGCGATCCTCTCGGGCGACGTTCAGACCCTCCCGGTCACGGTCAACTCCACCCTGCGCAGCAACCTGAGCCAGGCCGCCGGCACGATCGCCCAACTGGCCCAGCGCGACTGCCACCAGCAAACCGCCTCGACGCCCTCGACGCCCAGCACCGCCTCGAGCACGAGCAGCACACTCTCCTCGACCTCGACCTCGACGAGCACCTCCACGTCGACCACGACGCCGACGACGACGACCACTTCGACGACCACGACATCGAACACCGCAACCTTGCCGACCGGTACGGGTACTACTTCTACGACCACGGGCGGCGTTGGCGTTGGGGGCGACACGACGACCGGGGGCGGCAACGGCAACAGCGGCGGAACAGGCCCTGGCAATGGCAACGGCAACGGCAACGGACCCGGCGGTACGGGGTGACTAACGGCTCGATGATCGTCGGGCGGTACCGGATCGAGGGCCGCCTCGGCGTCGGCGGGATGTCCACCGTGCGGTTGGCCTTCGACCAGCGGCTGGAGCGCTACGTGGCGATCAAGCTGCTGGCCGAGCACCTGGCCGACGACCCGACGTTCGTCTCGCGTTTCCGGCGCGAGGCCCTCGCGGCCGCCCGCCTGGTGCACCCGAACATCGTGCAGGTGTTCGACTTCGGCTTCGACGAGCGCCAGCGCCAGCACTTCATCGTGATGGAGCACGTCTCGGGACATTCCTGCGCCGAGCTGCTGCGCGACCACGGCCCGATGGAGGTCGACCAGGCCGTGGACGTCATCACCCAGGCCTGTCGCGGCCTCGACTACGCCCACCGTAACGGCGTGGTCCACCGCGACGTCAAGCCGGGAAATTTGCTCGTCTCCGACTCCGATGTGGTCAAGCTCGCCGACTTCGGCATTGCCCGGGCCGCCGATCAATCAAGCATCACGCAGGTCGGCTCGGTGCTCGGCACCGCCGCCTACCTGGCCCCCGAGCAGGCGCGGGGCGAGGAGGCCGGAGCGCGCGCCGACCTGTACTCGCTCGGGGTGGTGTCCTACCAGCTGCTGACCGGCCGGCTGCCCTACGAGGCCAACTCGCTCTCCGAGCTCGCGATCAAGCAGCAAAGGGACCCGCCGGCGCCTCTGGACGAACTCAATCCGCGGGTCCCGCCGGAACTGGCCGACGCGATCGAGCTGGCCCTCGCCCTCGACAAGGAGGAGCGTCCGGCCAACGCCATGCTGCTGGCCGAGGCCATCGCCAACGGGGCCCGCGGGATCGAGCCGGCCGGCTATGAGACGCAGACCAGACGGATGGGTGGCACCGCTGCCACTCGGGTCCTCTCGGGCGGCGTGCCGACCGCCCAGACGCGGGTGGCACCGAGCGCGGGCGCGCCCGCCCGGGCACGCCAACTCGAACCACGCCGGGCGGCCTATCCGCCGTCGGTGGGCGACTACGGACCGGCCGAGGCTCGCCGCGCCCCCGCCGAGCGTTCGGGCGGCTCTCGCGCGGCCCGGCGCTTCATGGCCTTTCTCGCGGTGGTGGTCCTGTTTGTGGCCGCCGTGGCGGTCGCGGTGACCATCTCGGCCAGTACGTCAAGCAACGTCGTCCACTTCCGCAGGGTCGTCGCGCGAGACGCCAACGACGCGGTTCAGCAGTTCCAGAGCCTCGTAAATCAGTACACGAAATAGCGCCGGGCCCCTGCGCTTCCTTGGGGCCTCGCTGCGCTCGATCCGCCCTGCAGAACAGGGTGCCGACGCGCAGCCGGGCGACGTCGTCCGGCCGCCACTGGGACCGCTCAGCCGCCGGCCGGCACGGCCAGCGTCCCGGGGGCCGCGCCACCCCGAAGCGCCGCCGCCACCTCGGCCAGCCGGCCGGCGTCCACTCCCGCCCGCAGATCGTCCATCAGCCGCGCGATGAACCACAGGTTGTGCAGGGTGACGAGCCGCAGCGCGGTCAGCTCCCCCGCGCGCAGCAGGTAGTGCAGGTAGGCGCGCGAGAAGCCCTCCGAGCACGTCGGGCACCGGCACCCATCGAGGATCGGCTCGTCCACTGAGCGCCACCGGCCCTTGACCAGGTCGACGCGCCAGCCGGCGCCGGGATCTGGGACAAGGGCGACGCCGTGGCGCCCCAGCCGTGTCGGCAGGGCGCAGTCGAACGTGTCGATCCCGAATTCGACCCCGGCGATCAGGTCGTCGACGTCGCCGATCCCGAGCAGGTGACGTGGACGGTCCGGCGCCAGTCGCTCGAGCTCGGCCGTGGTCCAGCACACCACCTCATGCATCTGGGCCTTCTCTTGCCCTAGCGAGCCGCCGATCGCGATGCCGTCACAGCCGCTGCCGGCAACGAATGCCGCCGATTCCTGCCGCAGATCTGGCTCTACGCCGCCCTGGACGATGCCGTACACCACCTGGCCGGGGCGGGCGGGATCCAAATTCTCGCGATGCCAGCGCAGGCAGCGCTCAAGCCACCTATGGGTGCGCTCCATCGAGCGCTGTGTGTACTCGCGCGAGACGTGAAACGGCGTGCACTCGTCGAACGCGAGCGCGATGTCGGAGCCGAGGGCGGCTTGGACCGACATCGAGCCCTCTGGCGCAAGGAACCGCTCGCCGCCGTCCACGTAGGAACGGAAACGAACGCCCGCCTCATCGATAGACAGGATGGCGCTGCGCGCGGGACCTCCGCTGTTCCCGAAGCGCGCCCGCGATCGGCCTTTGATCTCGTCCGCTACGCCCCCGTGGCCCATGGAGAAGACCTGGAACCCGCCCGAGTCGGTGATGATCGGCCGCTCCCAGCGCATGAACCGGTGCAGGCCGCCCATCTCGGCGACCAGCTCCGAACCCGGGGAGAGCAGCAGGTGAAACGTATTCCCGAGGATCAGCTCGTAGCCGAGCGCGACGACGTCGCGGGGCTCGAGCGTCTTGACCGCGCCCTTGGTCGCCAGTGGCACGAACGCCGGCGTGCGCACCTCGCCGTGGGCCAGGTGCAGCGTGCCGCTACGGGCGCGGGAATTGGGATCGCGAGTCTGGACCGTGAACATGCGAACGGCCGATTCTCCCCGAAACCCGGGAAAAACCGGCCATCCGCGCCGTAAACGGCCTGGGACTCGGACTACGACTCAGCCGGAGCCGTCTCGTCCTGCTGCTCGCCGGCCTCGATCGTCTCCGCGGCAGCTGGGGCGGAACCGACGGTGATCGCCACCTTGCGCGGCTTGATCTGCTCAGGCTTGGCGACGTTGACCTCGAGCACGCCCTTGTCGAAGTTCGCCTGGATGCCATCCGCGTCGACACCCTCGGGGAGGGTCACCGAGCGGGAGAACGAGCCGTAGGACCGCTCGACGCGGTGATAGCCGTTCTTGCGCTCCTCGTGCTCGGTCGAGCGCTTGCCGGAGATCGTCAGGACGTTGTCCTCGAGCTCGACGTTGACGTCGCCCTCGGACAGGCCCGGCAGATCGGCCCGCAGCACGTAGTGATCATCGGTCTCTACCACGTCCATCGCCGGAATCCAGCGACGCACCGCGGTGCGGACGCCGTTGCGCGGGGTCGCAGAGTCGAACAACGTGCCGAACACACGGTTCATTTCGCTCTGCATGCTCTGGAGCTCGCGGGCGGGCTCCCATCGAATCAATGCCATCTCAGCCTTCCTCTTTAGAAGAGTCATATAACGCGACCACTATGAAATCTAAGTCGCTCGGTGTCAAGTATAGTGCACGTCCGCAACGAAAATCGGTTTGGGCGCGACGGCGCACGCGACCGCCCGCGGGCGTGGACAGAACCCAGTCGGTGCCGTCGACGCAGAACAACGGATCGAGGACTGGGATGGGGCCGGGGGCGCTCGAGCGCCCCCGGCAGACCCACGAGGCGATGGCCCGCTTCCCGGCCACCGGCTCGATCGAGGACTGAGGACTAGCGCGGCTCGATCATCGAGCGCCCGGTCATCGCCGACGGCTGCTCGAACCCGAGGATCCGGAGCACGGTTGGGGCGACGTCTGCCAGGACCCCCCCGTCCCGCAGCCCGATCCCGTGCACGGTCACGATGAACGGAACCGGGTTCAGCGAGTGCGCCGTGTTCGGGCTGCCGTCGTCCTCGAGCATGTGGTCGGAGTTGCCGTGGTCGGCGGTGATCACGACCGCGCCACCCGACTCGTGGACGGCGGCCACGACCTCTCCCAGCGCGCGATCGACGGTCTCCACCCCGCGCACCGCCGCCTCGATCACGCCGGTGTGCCCGACCATGTCCGAGTTCGCGAAGTTGATGATCCCGAACGTGGGCGAGTCCTCACGCCAGGCGTCGACAAAGGCTCGGGCCGCGGCGGGAGCGCTCATCTCGGGTGCGTAGTCGTAGGTGGGGACGTCGCGGTTGGAAGGGACCAGCTCGCGCCGCTCGCCCTCGAACGGCGCCTCCTCGCCGCAGCTGAAGAAGTACGTCACATGGGCGTACTTCTCGGTCTCGGCCACGTGCAGCTGGCGAACGCCCCTCTGAGCCAGCGCCTTGGGCAGCGTCATCGACGGGTGCTCGGGCGGGAACGCGACCGGGTAGTCGAAGTCCTCCTCGTACTGGGTCATCGTGACGTAGCGCTCCACCGGCGGCGCGCCGCCCCGGTCGATCTGGTCGAAGTCCGGGTCGGCCAGGGCCAGCGTGATCTCGCGCATCCGATCCGGGCGGAAGTTGAACGCGATCACCGAATCGCCGGGACGTATGCGGGCCTCGGCGTCACCCACGGTCACCGGCGTGATGAACTCGTCCGTCTCGTCGCGCTCGTAGGCGTCCCGCGCCGCCTCCGCGGCGGATGCGGCGTGATGCTCTGCCCGACCATGGACGAGGAGGTCGTAGGCGCGCTGCGTGCGATCCCAGCGCTTGTCGCGGTCCATCGCCCAGTAGCGGCCGACCAGCGTCCCGATCCGGCCCGCGCCGGCATCGTTCATCCAGCCCTGGACGGTCTCGAGATAGCCCTCGCCCGAATGGGGCAGCGTGTCGCGCCCGTCGGTGAAAGCGTGCAGGACGAGGTCTTCGACCCCCAGTGACGCCCCCATCCGAATCAGCGCCTCGAGGTGCTTGAAGCCCGAGTGCACGCCGCCGTCCGACACCAGCCCGATCAGGTGGACCCGGGGAGCGTCGGCGAACGCAGAACGCAGCACCTCGTTGCGCTCCAGCGACCCGTCCGTGACGGCCTCGTCTATCCGCGTCAGGTCCTGCATGACCACCGCCCCGGCGCCCAGGTTCATGTGCCCGACCTCGGAGTTGCCCATCTGACCGTCGGGGAGCCCGACCGCTCGACCGCAGGCGATCAGCTGGGCATGGGGATAGGAGGCCCAGAGCTCGTCGAACACCGGCGTGTCGGCGAGTGAGATCGCGTTGCCGGGGCCGTCCGGAGCGATGCCCCACCCATCGAGCACGACCAGCACGCAGGACCCGGCGGGCAGCTCCGATGGGCCGGACGGCAGATCCGTCATCGGCGCGACGCGGCCGCGTCGACCATGGCCCCGAAGGATTCCGGGTCGAGGCTGGCTCCCCCGATCAGCGCCCCGTCGGCGTCGGGCAGCGACAGCAGCTCGTGGCAGTTCTCGGGCTTGACGCTGCCGCCGTACAACACACGCGTCCGCTGCGCTTGATCGCGCGAGCGATCGGCCACGAGCGCGCGGATGAACCCGAGCGCCTCCTGGGCCTGCTCCGGCGTGGCCACCCGTCCGGTCCCGATGGCCCAGATCGGCTCGTAGGCGATCACCACGGCGCCCAGCCGGTCGGTCTCCACCCGCGCCAGATCCTCCTGCACCTGGTGGCGGAGCTTGCGCTCGGTGTCGCCCGCCTCGCGCTCCTCCTCGGTCTCCCCCACGCACAGGATCGGCACGAGCCCGGCGGCCAACGCAACCGGCACCTTGAGCTGGAGCGCGCGGTCGGTCTCGCCGAACATCTCGCGCCGCTCGGAATGGCCGAGGATCACGCCCTGCACGCCCACCTCGAGGAGCATCGGCGCGGATACCTCGCCCGTGAAGGCTCCCTCCGGCGCGTGGTGCATGTTCTGGGCGTAGATCTGGACCCGCGAACCGCGAGCCGAGTCGACCATCGACTGCAGGGAGAGGTACGCAGGACAGATCGCCACGTCGACGTCCTGCACGGCGGACACCCTGGGCAGCAGGGCCGCGATGAACGCCTCGGCCTCGCTGACCGTCTTGTACATCTTCCAGTTGCCCGCGATCAGCGGTATGCGCCCGGTCCCGATGGCGCTCATATCAAGGCCTCCACTCCGGGCAGCTGCCTGCCCTCGATCAGCTCGAGCGTGGCGCCGCCGCCGGTCGACAGGTGGGTCACCGCGTCGGCCAACCCGAACCGCTGCAGCGCCGCGGCCGAGTCGCCACCGCCGACCACCGTCGTTCCAGACGCCGAGGCCACCGCCTCGGCCACCGCACGCGTCCCGGCCGCGAACGGGGGCAGCTCGAACGCGCCCATCGGCCCGTTCCAGAATACGGTCCCGGACTTAGCGATGACCGAAGCGTAGAGCTCGCCGGTCCGAGGCCCGATGTCGAGCCCCATCCAGCCGTCCGGGACGTCGACGCCGTCGATCTCCCGCACCTCGGCGTCCTCGGCGAAGCGGTTTCCGAGCACGAGGTCGATGGGCAGCTCGAGCGCGGCGCGGGGGTGGGCGGGTCCTTTATCAATGCTGGATCGGATCCGCCGGGCGAGCTCGACGTCCTCGGCCGCGCACAGCGAATCGCCCACCGGGTGCCCCTCCGCGGCGAGGAACGGGAAGGCCATCGCCCCGCCGATCAGGATCGTGTCCGCGACCTCGAGGAACCGTTCGATGACCGCGATCTTGTCCGACACCTTCGCGCCGCCGAGCACCGATACGAGCGGCCGGGTCGGATCCTCGAGCACGCCCATCAGCGTGCTCACCTCGCGCTCGAGCAGGAGCCCCGCCGCCCGCCGATCCACGAGCCGCGCCACGCCCTCGGTGGAGGCGTGCGCGCGGTGGGCGGCGCCGAATGCGTCGTCGACGTAGACGTCGGCCAGGTCCGCGAGCTCGCGGGCCAGCGCGGGATCGTTCTTGGTCTCGCCGGGCTCGTAGCGGACGTTCTCGAGCAGCAGCACCTCACCGGGTCCAAGCTCGTCCACGGCGCGCGAGACCCCGCCGCCCACGACCCCAGGCGCTAGGGTGACGGGCGCGTCGATCAGTTCGCTCAACCGCTCGGCCACGGGTGCCAGCGACAGTTCGGGCTCGCGGTCCTTGGGCCGGCCGAGATGGGAGACCAGCACGAGCCGCGCGCCGCGTCGGCGCAGCTCCTCGATCGTCGGCAGCGCGGCGCGGATCCGCGTGTCATCGGCGACCGCTCCGTCCTTCAACGGGACGTTGAAGTCCACTCTGAGCAGCACCCGCTCGCCGTCCAGATCCCCTAGGTCCCCGAGCGTCTTCACAACAGCTTCTGCGCAACGTCGACGACTCGGTTGGAGTAACCCCACTCGTTGTCGTACCAGGACACCAGCTTGACCATGGTGCCCTCCATCACCACGGTAAGCAGCGAGTCGAAGATCGACGACGCGGGGTTCTTGACGATGTCCGTGGAGACGATCGGGTCCTCGGTGTACTCGAGCACGCCCTTCATCGGACCATTGGCGGCGGCCTTCATCGCCTGGTTGAGCTCTTCGACGCTGGTCTCGCGGTCGGCCTCGACGGTCAGGTCGACCACGCTGCCGGTCGGCACCGGCGCGCGGACTGCGAACCCGTTGAGCTTGCCGTTCAAGTCCGGGATGACCAAGCCGATCGCCTTGGCCGCGCCGGTCGAGGCCGGGATCAGGTTGATCGCCGCCGCGCGCGCCCGGCGCAGGTCGCGGTGGGGCATGTCCTGAAGCCGCTGGTCGGCCGTGTAGGCGTGGATCGTGGTCATCAGGCCGTGCTTGATTCCCACCGTGTCGTTGAGCACCTTGGCGACCGGGGCCAGGCAGTTGGTCGTGCATGAGGCGTTCGAGATCACGTGGTGCTTCTCGCGGTCGTAGACCTGCTCGAAGTTGACGCCGAGCGCCACGGTCACGTCGGGCTCGGTGGCCGGCGCGGAGATCAGCACCTTCTTGGCGCCCGCCTCCAGATGCTTGGATGCGTTCTCGCGATCCGTGAACAGGCCGGTCGACTCGATCACCACCTCGGCGCCGAGCTCCGCCCAGGGGAGCCTGGCCGGGTCCTTCTCGTTGAGGAAGCGAACCTCCTTGCCGTCGACCCGAATCCCGGTGCCGGTCGCCTCGACCGTTCCGGGAAACGGCCCGTAGTTGGAGTCGTACTTCAACAGGTGGGCGAACATCTTCGGGTCGCCGATGTCGTTGGCCGCCACCCAGTCGATGTCGGCGCCCTGCTCACAGGCGGCGCGAAAGACGTTGCGGCCGATGCGACCGAAACCGTTGATCCCGACGCGTACCGTCATGCGCGCACCTCCTTCGTCGACTGACTCCAAAAGACACGCCGACGTTACGCCGGCAAGGCCGAAGGCTAGCGGGTCACCTTCGCGAGACGACCTCTAGCCGCAGACCGTCCGGATCGCGCAGGTAGGCGGCGTAGTACCGCTCGCCGTACTGCGGGCGCATCCCGGGTGGCCCGTCGCCAGTCCCGCCGCTGCCCAGGCCGCCGGCGTAGGCCGCGTCCACCGCCGCCTTGCCGTTCGCGGTGAGCGCGAGATGACCGTAGCCCGGGCCCGGGGCGGATCCGCGCTGGACGATCCATACCTGCGGCGCGTTCACCCCGTAGGCGACCGCGTGCTCGGATTGGACGAGGCGTCGGGCCCCGAGCGGGTACAGCACCGCGTCGTAGAAGCGAGACGAGCACGCCAGGTCGCTTACTTCGAACCCGATGTGGTCGATCACGCCGGTCGGCCCACGTCGCGGTGGACGACGTGCACGAGGTAATCCTCCCCTTGCTCGTACCGGTCCGCCAGGTGGTCGGCAACCGCCACCGATCGGTGTCGGCCGCCGGTGCACCCGATCGCCACCACCAGGTGGGCCTTGCCCTCGGCGAGGTACTGCGGCAGCAGGTAGTCGAACAGGGGGTGCAGGCGCTCGTAGAACGCGTCGAGCTCGCCGTCGCGGTTGATGAACGCGACGATCCGCTCGTCGGCACCGGTCAATGGCCGCAGCTCGGGCTCGTAGTGCGGATTGGGCAGGAAGCGAACGTCGAGCAACAGGTCGGGATCGCGGGTGGGGCCGTACTTGAAGCCGAAGCTCTGGAAGGTGACCGCCAACCGGCCGGGGGTGCGGCTGGGAAGCAGCTCGTCCGCAAGCTTGCGGCGGAGCATCGCGGCGGTCAGCCCGCTCGTATCGATCACAACATCGGCGCGGCCACGCAGCGGCAGCAGCAGCTTGCCCTCGCGGGCGATCCCCTCGGTCACGCTGCCGGTCGGAGCCAGCGGGTGGCGGCGGCGGGTTTCCTTGTAACGGGTCAGCAGCGCCTGCTCGTCCGCATCGAGGAACAGCACGCGATGCTGAACCCCTGCGGCTCGCAGGCCATCGAGCATCGCGGCAAACCCGTCGAAGTACGTTCCGCCGCGGACGTCTGACACCACCGCCGCCCGCCGCACCTTGGACCCGGTGTGCATGAACAGCTCCACCAGCGAGCGGATCATCTCCGAGGGCAGGTTGTCCACGCAGAAGTAGCCCTCGTCTTCGAAGGCGGCCATCGCGGTCGACTTCCCCGCTCCCGAGAAGCCGGTGATGATGACGAGATCGGTCAGGGCCGAGACCTCGCCGGCCTCGTTGGAAGTCACTGTCTCCTGATCGACTCGATCCACGGGCGTGGCTTCCATGGTAGGAAGCTTGACGGGTCAAACGGACGCGCGCCGCAGGTCGTCGGTTGTTTGGCGGTGTGGCAGGATGAGGTTGTGCGGTGGCGCTGGCAGACCACGATCGCGGCCGCGCTGACGCTCCTTGCGCTGGGAGCGGCGACGTGGCTCCTCACCGCCGGCGGGAAGCCCGCGCGTGATCCAGCGCGGGCGCGCCTGGCAGCGGCCCAGGGCGGTGACCCGCCCAGCCCGAGTGACCCCTCTACCGTCTACGCAACGGTCGACCAAGGGCCGTCGGGCACACCGCTCCCCGCCGGCTTTCTCGGCCTCTCACTCGAGTACACCGCGCTCGACGCGTACACCGGAGCGAATGCCGCCTCAGTCGACCCCGTGTTCGTCCAGTTGCTTCGCAACCTGGCGTCCCCGGCCGGTCAGCCGCTTGTCCTCCGGGTCGGGGGCGACAGCACCGATGCGACATGGTGGCCGGTGGCGGGCCTCACGCCACCCGCCGGGGTCCGCTACGCGCTCACGCCGGCCTGGCTGGCAAGCGCCCGGGCGCTCGCCGGCGCCGTCCCGGCAAAGCTGATCCTGGGCCTCAACCTGGCGGCCAACCGGCCGCGCCTGTCCGCCGCCGAGGCCTCGGCGCTGCTGAGCGGCATCGGGCCCGACGACGTCGACGCGTTCGAGCTCGGCAACGAGCCCGACGTCTACGGGGTCTTCCCCTGGTACACGACGAGCCACGGCGCCGTCTACGCCCGCCACGCCGGCTACGGCCTGAGCTCGTACATCAGCGAGGTCCGGCGCTGGGATGCCGGGTTGCCCGACCTGCCACTCGCAGGCCCAGCGGCGGCCGAGCTGCCGTGGCTTTCCGGAATTCCCGCTCTGCTCGACGCGGCGCCCCGACTGCGCATCGTCACCGTCCACCGCTACGCGCTCCAGGGGTGCTTCACCAACCCGAACTCGCCTTCCTATCCCTCGGTCGCGAACCTGCTCAGCGACCGCTCCTCGGCGGGACTGGCCGCGGCGCTCGCGCCGTACGTGGCGCTGGCGCATAGCCGCGGCCTCCAGTTCCGCGTCGACGAGCTGAACTCGGCCGCCCAGGCGCAGTGCCTAGGCCGGACGGGTGTCAGCGACACGTTCGCGTCCGCTCTGTGGATGCTCGACACACTGTTCGACCTGGCCAGTGTCGGCGTGGACGGCGTCAACGTCCACTCGCTGCCCGGCGCCGGTTACGAGCTGTTCACATTCAGCCGCGCCAGCACAGGCGGGTGGCAGGCGTTCGTCCACCCCGACTACTACGGGATGCTGATGTTCTCCCAGGCGTTTCCGGCCGGCGCCCGGCTGGTGCCGGTTAGCGCGCCGGCCGGGCCCGTCAAGGTGTGGGCCACGCTCGCCCCCGATGGACGCACCCGGGTCGCGCTGATCAACAAGGACTCGCGACCGCACCGGGTCGAGCTCCAGCTGCCACCGACCACCGCCCCGGCCGAGCTCGAGTGGCTGCGCGCACCGAACGCCACGGCCACCTCTGGCGTGACGCTGGGAAGTCAGACGTTCGGCCTGGAAACGACCTCCGGCCAGCTTGCCGCCCCCTCCTTACAGCCGGTTTCGCAGCTCCTTGGCGCCTACTCGATCGAGCTGCCCGCGTACAGCGCAGCGCTGCTGACCCGGTAGGGAGGGCTTCCCCGGCGGGCTACACGCCCGTCTTATGCAGCTCCCGGTAGAGCTCACGGGCCAGCTTGCCCGGCATTCCGGGCACCGCCTCGAGCTCCTCTCGCGAGGCGGATAGAATCGCGTCGGGCGAGCCGAAGTGATTGAGCAGCGCCCGCTTGCGGGCCGGGCCGACACCCGGCAGCTCGTCGAGGATCGAGGCCGTCATCGCGCGGTCGCGCCGGATCCGGTGGTGGGTGATGGCGAACCGGTGGGCCTCGTCGCGCACCCGTTGGAGCAGCTGGAGCTCGACCGTGTCGTGGGGCAGGCGCAGCGGTGTGCTCGCCCCCGGGGTGAACACCTCCTCGATCCGCTTGGCCAGCGAGATCACGACCACGCCGCGTTCGCGGAATCCCTGCAAGGCCCGCAGGCCCGCTGACAGCTGTCCCTTGCCACCATCGATCACGACCACGTTTGGGAGCGCGGCGAAGCTCGCGTCGAAGTCCTTGTCGTGGGGCGAGAGCTCGTGCTGGCGCTCCCACTGGGCCAGTCGGCGCGACAGCACCTCCTCCATCGCGGCGAAGTCGTCGGGCTCGCCGATCGTGAACGCGCCGCCGCTCCGCTCGGTGCCGTTCCCTTCGGCGCCGTTTCCCTCAACACCGTTCCCCTCGACCGCGTTCCGGTCGGCGAAATCGCCCCGGATCCTGAACCGGCGGTAGTCGGACTTCTTCGGCGCCCCACCCTCGAACACCACCATCGAGGCCACCGTGTTGGTCCCCATGAGCGTCGAGATGTCGAAGCACTCGATCCGCAGCGGCAGGGTGTCGAGCCCGAGCGCCTGCTGGAGCCCGTCGAGCGCCTCCACGCGCTGCTGGCGCCGGCGCTCGGAGCGCAGCCGCTCCTGGTCGAGGGCGAGCCGGGCGTTGCGCTCGGCCAGCTCGAGGATGCGCCGCTTGTCGCCGCGCTCGGCGGCGCGGATCTCCACCGAACCGTCGCGACGGGCGCTCAGCGCTTGCTCGAGCACGGGCGCCGAGGCCCCGACCTCCCGCTGGACGATCAGCAGGGGCGGGACCATCATCGTGCTCGTGTAGTACTGGAGGATGAACGCTTCGGCCACTTCGGCGATCCCGCCGCCCGGCTCGTTGTCCAGGTAGAAGCTCTGACGGTCAGACAGCACCCCATCGCGGACCTGGAAGACCTGGGCGTTGGCCTCGTCCTCGTGCACCGCCACCGCGATCGCGTCGAGCGTGCCCACGGTCTGGCTGGCCACCCGCTGGCGCTCGAGGAGTGAGTGGACGGCCCGTAGCCGGTTGCGTTCACGCGCGGCGTCCTCGAAGCGCTGCTCGGCCGCGGCCTCGCGCATGGAACGCTCCAGGGAGCGCTCGATGTCCCGATAGCGTCCGGACAGGAAGTCGATCACGCCTTGGATCCCGGCGCGGTAGTGCTCCTTGCTGACGTAGCCCACACACGGGGCCTCGCACCGCTTGATGTAGTAGTCCAGGCAGGGCGAGCCGCTGCGCCGACCCGGCTCCGGGCCCTCGCAGGAGCGGAACATGAACACCTTGCCCAGCACCTCGAGCGTCGAGCGCACCCGCTTGGCGTTGCTGTACGGGCCGAAGTAGGCGCGGTCCCGGCGGTGGCGCTCGCGCGTGAAGTACACCCGGGGGAAGTCCTCGTCGAGCGAGATCCCGATGTACGGATAGGACTTGTCGTCCCGCAAGCGGATGTTGAAGCGCGGCTTGTACTGCTTGATGAAGTTCTGCTCGGCCAGCAGCGCCTCGGCCTCGGTGTGCACGACGAGCGCCTCGATCTGCTCGATCATGTCCAGCAGATCTCGCCCACCCCGGATATTGGAACCCCGCCCACCCCCCGAGAAGTGCGACGCCACCCGCTTGCGGATCGACACCGCCTTGCCGACGTAGATCACCTTGCCCCGCTGGTCGCGGAACAGGTACACGCCCGGCTCATCGGGCAACTCTCGGCGGCGATCGGCGGGTACTAGCGCCATGTCTTCGAGGATAGGGTCAGGCCGCCGCGCCGCTACCGGAGCTTGGGTGCGCGAACACCCCGCTCCGGATGGCGGTGGTCGCGGTGCGCCGCCGACCGGCGGGGTCCCCTCAGTACTTGCGCGCCGACCAGACGACCGTGAACACGGTGTAGATCGAGGCGGCCAGCAGCAGCACCCATACCACCGACCCCGCCCCGGTAGCCCATAGCTTCGAGCTGGCGGTCAGCGTCAGCGTGCCGACCCCAAGCGCCACGTAAAGCATCGCCCGTCGCCGGTCGCCCAGCCCGTAGAGCGTGGTCCGGTACTGGCGGTAGATGGTCGAGAGGAAAAAAACGATCACGCCCAGGAACACCAGGCTGAGAGCCTGGAGGGCCACATTCGCGGCGGTCTGGCCGCCCTGGACCAAGGCCACAAGGGCCGCGATCGCCAGCACGATCACGACGTTGCGCGCGGTACGGTTCATCTCCTTCAGGGTACCGCGGCGAAGCTTCCGTGCGAGGAGTGCGGCGCGCGCGACGACTGCCGCGATCGCGGGGCTGCGCCACCCTCGGTGGTCTCGCGGCCAGCAGCCCGCCCCTCCGCCACCTGGTGGGCGGCGGCGCCGCGCTCGGCCTCGACCCCCGAGCCGTCACCGTCCATCGGCTCGGCCGCGAACCGGTAGCCCACACCGAAATGGGTGTGCACGTAGCGCCACCCCGGCGAGACGGCCTCGAGCTTGGAACGGAGCTTGCGGACGAAGACATCCACCGACCGGTCGCCTCGAGCCATCGTGTAGCCCCACACCCGTTGGTAGATGTCCTCGCGCTCGAGCACCCGTCCGCCGGCCGCCGCCAGCTGGCGCAGCAGCTCGAACTCCTTGCGCGAGAGCGAGGCACCCTGCTCGCCGGCGTAGGCGTCGTAGCGATCCGGCCGGATCGCGAGCTCGCCGGCCTCGATTGTGGCCTCCTCAAGCGGCAGCTCGCCCGCGCGGCGCCGGCGCAGCACAGCCTGGATGCGCGCCAGGAGCTCCTCGGGGTGGCAGGGCTTGGTCACCCAGTCGTCAGCCCCGGCCCGCAGGCCCTTGACCCGCTCGGACACGGTCACCTGGGCGCTGCACACGACCAGCGCAAGCCCTGGGAGGGCGCCCGCGACCCGCTCGATGTAGTCGAGCCCCGTCAACCGGGGGTTCACGATCAGCGCGTGCAGCCTCAGCGACGCCAGGTGGCCAGCGTCAGGCGGGAAGGCCAACACCTCGATTTCCCAGCGCAAAGCGCCAAGCCGCCGCTCGAGAACGGTGAGAAGCCCGCTGTCATCATCGATCAGCGCAACCCGGACCGGCGACGCATCGCTGAGCGGTGCCATCGTTGATTCCAATATAGAGGCCGCCCCCGACACCGCCCGGTCGAGAGCCGTCCAGCCCCGGGTAGCGGACGAACGGAACCCGCCTCAGCAGCCTCAGGCCTGCCGTCATCAGCCGCGCCCACAGCCGTTGGCCGAGGTAGATTGATCGCGTGTCGGAAGTCACCGCCCTCCCGCTGCCCGAGACGACCACCGTCGCGACGACGCCGCGGGCACATGTCCCCAGAACCGTCGGCCTCGTCGTTCACCCGAGCCGGAGCGTGGATGAGCCGTTGCGCCTACTTCGCGAGTGGGCCGACGAGCGCGGGATCGGGGTGGTGCAGGCCCCGGCGGCCTGCCCTCAGCGCCCCGTCGCCGAGGAGGGCGATCCGGCCCAGTCAGACCTGATTGTCTCGATCGGAGGCGACGGCACGACCCTCGCCGCCCTGCGTACGGGTGCGGTGGCCGGTCGGCCGGTGCTTGGAATCGCCTGCGGCAGCCTGGGAGCGCTCGCCAGCGTCTCGGTCAGCGACGCCAAGCGCTCGCTCGAGCGCTTCAGCCGCGGCGACTGGTACCCGCGGCGGTTTCCCGCGCTGTCCGTCGATCGCGGCGCGGGCACCGATCTGTTCGCCCTGAACGACGTCACCGTGCTGCGTTCCGCAGGTGGCCAGGTGCGGATGGTCGTCCGTGTGAACGGAGTCGTCTACGCTCGTATCGCCGGCGATGGCGCGGTCGTGAGCACGCCGATCGGATCGAGCGGCTACGCGATCTCAGCCGGCGGCCCATTGCTCGCCTCCGGCCTCGACGCCTTCGTCTTCACACCGTTGCCGAAGCACGGCGGGTTCTGTCCGCCCCTCGTGGTCGGCTCGGCCACTGAGCTTGCGCTCGAGGTGACTCAGGACTTCGGCGGAGGGCGACTCGAGATCGACGGTCAGGTGGCCGACGAGCGGATCCAATCGCTCAGGATCGGCCTGCGACCTGACGTGGCGACGATGGTCGCCTTTCCGGACCAGGAGTCGCTGCTCTCGGGTCTGCGCCGGCGCGGGATCATCCTCGACAGTCCACGCATGGTGGTCGACGCTGATCGCGAGGACGAGCACGACGCGTGCCCGGAGTAGTACGGGTCCTCAGCAGTCCGGATCGCCCACGGGGAAGGCAACGGAGACCCGCAACCCACCTTCCGGTGGCGCGGACATGCTGAGACGAGCGCCGTGGGCCTCCGAGATCGCCTGCACGATCGACAGGCCGAGTCCGAGCCCGGGGCCGTCATGCAGGCGTCCGCTGCCATTGCCATGTCCGTTGCCGTTGCTGACGGCGCGGACGAATGGCTTCAGCAGCTCGGACAGCTGAGCGTCGTCGACGAGCGGCCCGGCGTTGGCGACCTCGACGGTTGGCCGCCCCTCCCGCACACCGGTCCAGGCGCTGACCCAGCCGTCCGGCCGGTTGTGGCGGAGCGCGTTCTCGATCAGGTTGGCGACGAGCCGCTCGACCATCGCCTGATCGCCAGCCGCGCACGCGTCGCTGAGTTCCGCGTCGACCCGGAGCCCGTTGGCTGGGACGGCCTGGACGACCTCAGCAGTGACCGCGCGCAGATCGACCGGCCCGCGCGACTCGACGCCTCGCTGGCTGCGGGCCAGCGTGAGGAGCGCCTCGATCAGCCGTTCCTGCTGCTCGCTGGCGACTAGCACGCGCTGGCAGGTATCGCGTAGCGAGTCGACCGTGGGATGAGGATCGGCCAGCGCTACCTCCACCAGCGCCCGCTCGAGCGTGATCGGCGTGCGCAGCTCATGCGACGCGTTGGCCACGAAGCGGCGCTGGGACTCGAACGCCGACTCCAGCCGCCCTAAGAGACCGTCGAAGGTCTCGGCCAGCTCCTTGAGCTCGTCGTCGGGCCCCTCGAGCGACAGGCGCTCGTGAAGGTTGCGCTCGGAGATGCCACGGGCCCGGGTGCTCATCGTGCGCACCGGTCGCAACGCGCGACCCGCCATCATCCAGCCCAGCCCGATCGAGGCCAGCGCCATGATCCCGAGCGCGATCGCGGACTCGGTGAGCAACGTGGAGAGCTGTGCTCCCCTGACCTCTGCGATCTGCTCGTTGGCCTGGGTTGTGACCGAGCGGAGGGCCGAGCTCACCTGCTTGAACGTCGCGTTCACCTTGCCCTCGTAAGCCCTGAACTGGACCACTGTGCCCAATGGGGTCTTCTGCTGGTAGATGACGGTGCCGGAGGCCGTCCCGACGCCGGGAGCGGCCTTGCCGAGCCCCGGCGGGACGGTCGGCAGCTGTCCGGCACCAGCAGGAACCGGGTTGGACACGAATACCGACTTCGACTCAGGCCCTCCCCCGGCGACCAGCGCATAGGTGATCGCTAGCAATCCCGCGCCGGCGACCAGGAACAACCCGCCGTAGAGCAGCGTCAGCCGTAGCCGGATCGTGCGGCGGGGGAGCCAGCGCCTAGATCCGGTAGCCCGCACCAGGCACCGTCTGAATGATCGGTGGATCGCCGAGCTTGCGGCGCAGCCGGCTGATCGTCACCTTCACGACCGCGGAGAACGGATCGACCGCCTCGTCCCAGGCCCGCGCCAACAGCTCTTCCGGCGATACCACGCTGTTCTGCGCCGCCAGTAGCAACTCGAGCACCGCCAGCTCCTTCGTACTCAGGTCGAGGCGGCGCCCCGCGCGGTGGGCGATCCGGCGGCCGGTGTCGAGCGTTACGTCGCCGCAGCGCATGACCGGCGCGAGCGCGGGCTGCGAGCGGCGGGCCAGCGCGCGGATCCGCGCGATCAGCTCCGCGAACGCGAACGGCTTAGGCAGGTAGTCATCAGCCCCCAGGCTCAGGCCCGCCACCCGGTCCTCGATGCCGGCCGACGCGGTCAGCATCAGCACCCGGGCTCTGGGCGGGTGGGGATCCTCATTCACGAGCGTCTCGCACACGCGGTCACCGTGCACCCCGGGCAGGTCGCGATCGAGCACGATGACGTCGTACTCGTAGACAAGCGCCTTCCGGAGACCTTCCGCCCCGTCGAACGCGACGTCCACCGCCATGCCCTCGCGCTGCAGCCCGAGTGCGACCGTCTCGGCCAGCTCCGCATGATCCTCGATCACCAGCACGCGCATTCGCCCTGAAACTAAGTGTGGCGGCTCGACATCGTCGGCCAGACAGCATGGTTCGACCGAGGTAACGAACCGGTAACAGCACCCGTTTCGCCCCTGTTACCACCGATTTCGTACCACTTGTCTCCGATGCCGAACCGGAGGGATTCACGAATGCGAATAACGATCATCCTCAGTCTTCTCGCTGCCGCCGTAGGTGTCGCGGCGTGCGGCTCGTCCGACCCGAGTACGACGGCGGCGGCGAGCAATTCCTCAACAGGCAAGAATGCCTCGGGCCTTGCCTTTGCCAGCTGCGTCCGCGCCCACGGCGTCCCCAACTTCCCCGACCCGACGAGCAACGGGCAGGGCGGGATCCAGATCCAGCAGAGTCAGCGGTCGGGATCGGGGCCAACGACCTCGGTCAACGGGGTCCCGGTCAATGGACCGGCGTTCCAGGGCGCAATGAAGGATTGCCAGCATTACCTGGCGAACGGTGGTCATCCCTCCGCCGCGCAGACGGCCGAGCTCAAGGCCAAGGCACTCGCCATGTCGCGCTGCATGCGCTCGCACGGCGTGCCCAATTTCCCCGATCCCACGTTCCAGTCCGGGCCGGGTGGAGGGGTCGGAGTCGGGATCAAAATCGGCAACGGCAGCGGGATTGACCCGAGCTCGCCCGCATTCCAAGCCGCCCAGAAGGAGTGCGGCTCGATCTTCGGCGGGCCGAAGGTCGCGGGCGGTCCGACCCCCTAGCCGGCGACCCGCTCCCACCGCTCGTACAACTCGTCGACCGCGCGCTTGGCCTCCTCATGGCGCGCGGTCGCGCGGGCGGTGCGCGTCGGGCTCGACCACGCAGCCGGATCGGCGAGCTCGTCCTCGACCGCCTTCAGGAGCGCCTCGGCCTCCTCGATCTGGTGCTCGAGTCGCTGCTGGTCGCGCGCGTCGGCGGACCGACTTTTCGACTTGGCCTTCACCGGAGCCTTGGCTGCCTTGACAGCCTTGGCCGGCTTGGCCGCTTTGGTGGGCTTCGCCGCGGCCTGTCGCTCGCGCTCCTCCCGGACCCGCACGTACTCGGGCCAACCGCCGACGTAGCTGTGCAGCGTCCGGTCCTCGATCGCCACCGTGCGCCGCCCGACCGCGTCGAGCAGCGCGCGGTCGTGCGAGACCAGCAGCAGCGACCCGGTGAACTCGTTGAGCGCCTGTTCGAGCGCCTCCCGGCTCTCCAGATCGAGGTGGTTAGTCGGCTCGTCGAGAATCAGCACGTTCGCGCCCGACTGGACGAGGATGGCTAGCGACAAGCGCCGGCGCTCGCCCCCTGAGAGGACCTCGAGCGACTTCTCGGCGTCCTCGCCCGAGAACAGGAAACGCCCGAGCAGGCCCCTGGCCTGGTTCGGGGTGAGCTTGGTCAGGTGCGTGGTGGCCTCGAGCACCGTGCGCGCGGTGCCCGCCGACAGCTCCTCGGCGTGCTGGGACAGAAAGCCCAGCTTTACGTTATGTCCCGTCCTGAGCTTGCCCTCGACCACCGGGGCCTGCCCGTTCGTCTCGCCGAGCCCGCGCCGACCGGCGAGCGTCTCGATCAGCGTGGTCTTGCCGGCGCCGTTGGGCCCGACCATCGTCACGTGCTCGCCTCTCTCGAGCCACAGCTCGGCGTCGTCCAGCAGGACGCGCTCGTCGACCTGGACGTGCCCGTCCTCGAACTCGAACACCACGCGGCCGCTGCGCTCGGGCGGCTTGAACGAGAACTCGAGCGCCGCCCCGTCGTTAGAGGGCGGGCGGGACTGATTCAACCGATCCATCTTGGCCAGCTTCTTGGCCCGCGACTGCGCCTGCCGGGCCCGCGTCCCGGCCCGGAACCGAGTCACGAACCGCTCGAGCCGCTCGATCTCGGCCTCCTGGCGCTCGATCGCCCGGCCCAGAGCGAGCTCGCGTGCCGCCTTCTCCTTGCGCCATGCGTGCCATTGGCCCTTGAAGAACCGGCCGCGACCCGCCTCGAGCTCGAGTACCGAGGTGCCGACGGCCTCGAGGAACCAGCGGTCGTGGGCGACAAGCACGATCGCCGCGTCCAGGCTCGCCAGATGCTGTTCGAGCCACTCGAGCGACTCGATGTCGAGGTGGTTGGTGGGCTCATCCAGCAGCAGCAGGTCGGGGGCGCCGGCCAGCGCCCGGCCCAGCGAGGCGCGGGTCAGCTCGCCGCCGGAGAACGTGTTGAGTGACCGGTCGAGGTCGGCGGCGTCCCGGAAGCCGAGCCCGTGCAGCGCCGACAGGGCGCGCTCGCGCCAGCCGTACCCGCCCGCGTGCTCGAGGCGGGCCTGCGCCTGGGCGTAGCGACTGAGCGTCGCCTCGTCGTGGTCGCCGTCGGCCATGGCCTGCTCGAGCGCGGCCAGCTCCTGCTCGATCGCCACCAGCTCGCGCGCGCCGGTCAGGACGTAATCGCGCAGGGTGAGATCGCGATCCCGCGGCGGCCGCTGGTCGTGGAGCGCGATCTTGGTGTCCTTGGCCAGGACGAGCTCGCCGACGTCGATCGACGCCTCGCCTGAGAGCATGCGCAGCAGCGTGGTCTTGCCGGCGCCGTTGCGCCCGGACAGGGTCATCCGGTCGCGGCGCTCGAGCTTGAACGAGATGCCCCGCAGCAGGGGCTCGCCGGCGATGTCCTTGCCCAGATCGGATGCGATTACTACGGCCATGGCATTGATGGTATGCGCGCCCTGACCTCTAGCATCCGTCGCGATGCCCGCGCCACCGTGGCCGCCCCTGCCGCCGGTCGAGATGCTGCCGGCCCGAACCGTGATCGTCCCCGATCGCGGCGAGCTGTTCCTGCGGGACTCCGGTCCTCCTCCCAACTATCCCGATGGTCCCGTCGTGATGCTTCTGCACGGCTGGGTGGCCAGCGCCGATCTCAACTGGTGCGGGGCCTACGACGCGCTGACGGCGGCCGGGTACCGAGTGCTGGCAATCGACCATCGCGGCCACGGGCGGGGAATACGGCCGCTCGTCCCGTTCCGGCTGACCGACTGCGCCGGCGACGCCGCCGCTGTGCTCAGGACGCTCGGCGTGGCGCCCGCCATCGTGGTCGGCTACTCGATGGGCGGCGCGATTGCCCAGCTGATGGCGCGCGACCACCTGGATGTGGTCAGCGGGCTCGTGCTTAGTGGAACCGCCCAGCATTGGCAGGATCCCGAGACGCGCCGTGCCTTCAAGGCGCTCGGCGTGGTCGGGGTGCTGCTCTCGCTCGCTCCGCGCTGGACCTGGCGAGCCGGCCTGCGCCGCGTCGGCCTGGGCGACTCGCCACAGAATGCCTGGGTCCTATCCGAGATGATGCGCCACTCGGTGCCCAACCTGATCGAGGCCGGACGAGAGCTCAGCCGGTTCGACTCGCGACCGTGGCTGCGTCCCCTACCGATCCCGACCGCGGTGGTGCTGACAACCAAGGACGATGCCGTGCCGCCGGCCAAGCAACGCGACCTGGCGGCAACGCTCGAGGCGCAGGTGTTCGAGGCGCCGATCAAGCACCTGGACATCGGGTCAGAGCGAGACGTCTACAACCCGGTCCTGCTGGGCGCGCTGGCCGCGGTCGGGGGGCGCGAGGTGGTCGCGGCGGCGTAGGCGTCACGTCGCGAGCAGCGGTACGCTTAACCGCACATGCGTCGCGCCAGAATCATTTCCGCGCTTGTCACGGTCGGCGTCGCCGCGTTGAGCTTTGCGCCGTCGGCGCTCGCCACCTCCCACGCCGGCGAGGGCTGGTTCGGGGAGACAAACGATGTGAACGTCACGAACGCGATGTTCCTGACGATCATCTTCTTCCCGACGGTCATCATCATCTTCTCGCTGATCCAGTGGCGACTCGACAAGCGCAAGCACGCGCGCATGGAGTCCGCCAAGCGCCGCGCCGCCAACGCCGACTGGCGCGGGGGCTGGTAAGCCCACAAAAGCAACCCGGCCGCGTCGAACATGCGGCCATCCAGCGGTAATCTGTAGCCGGTTACGGCTAGTTCGGTTACGGGCAATCCAGCCGCGCTGCCACGCTGCGGGACAGCTCGCTGGGGCAACTGATCAGGAGGCTCAGGCATGGCCAAAACGGCGGTGGGACGGCAAGGCGGTTCGCTGAAGTCGAGCGCCTCTGCTATGGCGACCAACGGCGGGGCACGGAAGGCGACCAATGGTGCAGCCGGGAAGGCGACCAACGGCGCCCGCGGAAGAACCACCAACGGGAGAGCCACCAACGCGGCAGCCCCGAAAGCCACCAACGGCGCCCCCCGCAACGGCCGGGCCGGCCTCGACGACCCCGCGCTCGCCCGCCTAGAAGATGCCCTTCACGCCGCCGCAGCCGGGGATTTCAGCGTACGCCTACCGGCGCGGCGCAAGGACGACGTGGGGCGCCTGGAGTCCGCCTACAACCAGATGGCGGCGCGCAACGCTGCGCTCGAGGCCGAGCTCGTCCGCGTAGCCGAGATCATCGGCCGCGAGGGCCGCATGACCGAGCGTGCCCGCCTGCACGGCGCCGGCGGCGCCTGGTCCACGGCGATCGACTCGGTCAACGGCCTGATCGACGATCTGGTCCGGCCCACGACCGAGGTCGCGCGCGTGATCGTGGCCGTGGCCGAGGGTGACCTGAACCAGAAGATGGCCCTGGAGATCGAAGGGCGCCCGGTGAAGGGCGAGTTCGCTCGCATCGGCACCACGGTGAACTCGATGGTCGACCAGCTCTCGAGCTTCGCCGCCGAGGTGACCCGCGTCGCGCGAGAGGTCGGCACCGACGGCAAGCTCGGCGGCCAGGCCCAGGTCCCCGGCGTCGCCGGCACCTGGAAGGACCTGACCGATTCGGTCAACTTCATGGCCTCCAACCTGACCGACCAGGTCCGCAACATCGCCCAGGTCACCACCGCGGTCGCCAACGGCGACCTGTCCCAGAAGATCACCGTCGACGTGAAGGGCGAGGTGCTCGAGCTCAAGAACACGGTCAACACGATGGTCGACCAGCTGTCGGCCTTCGCCGACGAGGTGACCCGCGTCGCGCGCGAGGTCGGCACCGAGGGGATCCTCGGCGGCCAGGCCCAGGTCCCCGGCGTCGCGGGCACCTGGAAGGGCCTGACCGACAACGTCAACTTCATGGCCCGCAACCTGACCGACCAGGTCCGCAACATCGCCCAGGTCACCACCGCGGTGGCCAACGGCGACCTCAGCCAGAAGATCACGGTGGACGTGCAGGGCGAGGTGCTCGAGCTCAAGCGGACGGTCAACACGATGGTCGACCAGCTGTCCGCGTTCGCTGACGAGGTTACGCGAGTCGCACGAGAAGTCGGCACCGACGGCAAGCTGGGCGGCCAGGCCAAGGTGGAAGGCGTCAGCGGCACCTGGAAGGGCCTGACCGAGAACGTGAACTTCATGGCCTCGAACCTGACCGATCAGGTGAGAAACATCGCCCAGGTGACCACCGCGGTCGCCCAGGGCGACCTGTCAAAGAAGATCACCGTGGACGCCCGCGGCGAGATTCTCGAGCTCAAGGAGACCATCAACACGATGGTCGATCAGCTCCGAAGCTTCGCCGCCGAGGTAACCCGTGTCGCCCGTGAGGTCGGCACCGAGGGCGAGCTCGGCGGACAGGCCGAGGTCGAAGGCGTGTCCGGCACCTGGAAGGGCCTGACCGAGAACGTCAACCAGATGGCGTCAAACCTCACCACCCAGGTGCGCTCGATCGCCACCGTGACCACCGCCGTGGCCAACGGCGACCTGAGCCGCAAGATCAACGTCGACGCCAAGGGCGAGGTCGCGGCCCTGGCCGAGACCATCAACCGGATGGTGGATCAGCTGCGAAGCTTCGCCGCCGAGGTGACCCGCGTCGCACGCGAGGTCGGAACGGAGGGCATCCTCGGCGGCCAGGCCCAGGTCCCCGGCGTCGCCGGCACCTGGAAGGACCTGACCGACAACGTCAACTTCATGGCCCGCAACCTCACCGACCAGGTGAGAAACATCGCCCAGGTTGCCACCGCGGTGGCCAACGGCGACATGACCCAGACGATCACCGTCGACGCCCGCGGCGAGATCCTCGAGCTCAAGCAGACGCTGAACCGGATGGTGGCCCAGCTGTCGAGCTTCGCCGCCGAGGTGACCCGCGTCGCCCGCGAGGTCGGCACCGAGGGCAAGCTGGGCGGTCAGGCCGAGGTCGAGGGCGTGTCCGGCACGTGGCGGCGGCTGACCGAGAACGTCAACCAGCTGGCCGTCACCCTGACCACTCAGCTGCGCGCGATCGCCGAGGTATCCACGGCGGTGACCCAGGGCGACCTGACCCGGTCGATCTCGGTCGAGGCTCAGGGCGAGGTGGCCGAGCTCAAGGACAACATCAACCAGATGATCGCCAACCTGCGCGAGACGACCCAGCGCAACGCCGAGCAGGACTGGCTGAAGACGAACCTGGCCAGCATCTCCGGAATGCTCCAGGGCCAGCGCGACCTGGCCGCGGTGACCCAGCTGATCATGAGCGAGGTCACCCCGATGGTGAACGCACAGCACGGTGGGTTCTTCCTGGCCGAGCCGAGTCAGGACGGGTCGCCCGAACTGGTGCTGGTGGCGTCGTACGGATACACCCCGCGCCGCAGCGACCTGCGCGATCGATTCGAAATCGGCGAGGGCTTGGTCGGACAGTCCGCGTTGGAGCGAAAGACGATCGCGATCGCCGACGTTCCCCCTGGCTACATCAAGGTCGGATCCGGCCTGGGCGAAGCCACGCCGGCCGACATCCTGGTGATGCCGGTGCTGTTCGAGGACCAGGTATTGGGCGTCATCGAGCTGGCCTCGATGCGACCGTTCTCGGAACCCCACCGGGACTTCCTGGACCGGATCGGCGAGACGATCGGCGTGGTGCTCAACACGATCCGCGCCAACATGCGCACGGAGGAGCTGCTGTCCCAGTCGCAGGGCCTGACCCAGGAGCTCCAGAAGCAGTCCGAGGAGCTCCGCGAGACCAACGACGAGCTCCAGGAGAAGGCGCGGCTGCTGTCCGAGCAGAACCGCGACATCGAGATCAAGAACGAGGAGATCGAGATGGCGCGGCGCGGTCTGGAGGAGAAGGCGGCGCAGCTCGCGCTGTCCTCGAAGTACAAGTCGGAGTTCCTGGCCAACATGTCGCACGAGCTGCGCACACCGCTCAACTCGATGCTGATCCTCAGCCGCCTGCTCGCCGAGAACGAGGACGACACGCTGTCCGACCGCGAGGTCGAGTTCGCCCGCACCATTCACGGCGCCGGCAACGATCTGCTGTCGCTGATCAACGACATCCTCGACCTGACCAAGATCGAGGCCGGTCGCATGGAGCTGGACCTGGCTCCACTGGCGCTGTCGGAGGTCTTCGAGGATGCCGAGCGGGCGTTCCGGCACGTGGCCTCCCAGAAGGGCCTGTCGTTCACGGTCGAAATCGACCCGTCGCTGCCAGCCTCGATCGTCTCGGACGAGCAACGGCTCGGCCAGGTGCTGAAGAACCTCCTGTCGAACGCGTTCAAGTTCACCCACGAGGGCGGCGTCACGCTGTCGATCGGTTACCCGGTGGACCGCACCGGCCTGCGCAACGACGTGCTGCGCGCGGCCGAGCGGGTGATCGGGTTCTCGGTCATCGACAGCGGCGTCGGCATCCCGGATGACAAGCTGAACCTGATCTTCGAGGCGTTCCAGCAGGCGGATGGGACGACCTCGCGCAAGTACGGCGGCACAGGCCTTGGCCTGTCCATCTCGCGCGAGATCGCGCGGCTGCTGGGCGGCGAGATCCAGGTCGACTCGACGGTCGGGGAGGGCAGCCGGTTCACGCTGTTCCTGCCGCTGCTCGACAGCGTGTCCGACGCGGTGCTCGACACCCGCACCGACCCGGCGGCAGCCGCCGCCGAAATACTCATCGAAGCGGCCTCCGAGATCGTGGTCGAGGAGCAGCTCGCGGACGGGATAGAGGCGGTCGAGCGCGGCGATCGGGTCGTGCTGGTAATCGACTCCAAACCCGAGCGGGCCAAGTCGATGGTCGAGGCCGTGCGCGAGCGCGGCGGCAAGGCGATCGTGGCCCGACGGGCCACGGCGTCGCTGGGTCTGGCCCGCGAGCACCGTCCGAGCGCCGTGTTGCTGGCGGGAGACCTGCCGCGGTTCGAGTCGGTCCTCGGTCAGCTCAAGAAGCATCCCGATACGCGTCATCTTCCGGTCGCGCTGGTCGGCGACGGCGCCGTGCGCGTCGACGGCCTGCGCGCGGGCGCGGCGGCGTTCATCGATGATCCCGTCGATCCAGACGGACTCCGGGCCGCGCTGTCCAGGCTCGAGCGGCTGGCCGAGGGCCCGGCGCGCCGGATCGCGCTGATCGCCGACGAGGCCGGGGCGGACGACGAGATCGCCGAGCTGCTGGCCGGCGATGAGAACATTCAGCTCGAGCGGATCGAGCCCGCAGACGCGCTCGAGGCGCTGCACAGCCGACCGTTCGACCTCGGCGTGGTCACCGTGGGTCGGCCGCGCTCACAGACTGTCGCGCTGATTCGCGAGGCGGCGACCGACGAGATGCTCCGGGAGCTCCCGCTGATCGCCTACGTGCCAGGCGGGTTGACCAAGGCCGACCGGGCCAGGCTCGACGCGCTCGCCAAATCGGCGGTGATCATGATCGCCGATTCACCGGAGCGGTTGGTCGACCGCGCGGCGCTGTTCCTGCATCGCGCCGAGGCAACGCTGCCTTCGCAGACGCGCGAGCTGCTGGGTCACCTGCGCACGGGCGACGCCCCGCTGCACGGCCGCAAGGTCCTGGTGATCGACGACGACATCCGCAACGTGTTTGCGCTGACCTCCACGCTCGAGCAGCGCGGCATGAAGGTGGTGTTCGCCGAGAACGGCCGCGAGGGCATCGAGCGTCTGCACCAGCACCCCAACACCGACGTCGTGCTGCTCGACATCATGATGCCCGAGATGGACGGCTACGAGACGGCGGCGGCGATCCGCTCGATGCCGCGCTTCGAGCACCTGCCGATCATCTCCCTGACCGCAAAGGCCATGAAGGGAGACCGGGAGAAGGCGATCGCCGCGGGCGCTTCGGACTACATCACCAAGCCCGTCGACGTCGATCAGCTGCTATCGATGATGCGCGTGTGGCTGGACGCCTAGACATATAGACATAGACACGACCTCATCCACCCACCCCACCACCGTCGGGCCGGACGCGTTAGAGCCGATGTCGGACCTGACGGCCGTCCGGCCGCTGCCGATCCTCCTCGTCGACGACCAGCCGGAAAACCTGCGCACGCTTGAGGCCGTCCTCGAACCGCTCGGCCACCCCCTGGTCACGGCGAACTCGGGGCACGGCGCGCTGCGCATGCTGCTCGAGCAAGACTTCGCAATGATCCTGCTCGACGTGCGCATGCCCGGGCTCGACGGCTTGGAGACCGCGGAGCTGATTAAGCAGCGCGCCCGCACCCGCGACGTCCCGATCGTGTTCCTGACCGCGGCGCGCGACGAGGTGGAAAACATCGCGCGCGGGTACGGATTGGGCGCCGTCGACTATGTGCTCAAGCCGTTCGACCCCGAACTGCTGCGGTCCAAGGTGATGGTGTTCACAGAGCTCGAGGCGAGCCGGCGCGCCCTCAAGCGATCCGAGGCGCTGCTCAGCGGCGCGTTCGAGGCGGCGCCGATCGGCAAGACCGTGCTCGACGCCGACGGCCGGATCATCCGGTCCAACCCGGCCTTCGGCAAGCTCGTGGGTAGCGACCCGAACGAGCTCACAGGTATGGCCGTCGCGGACCTCTGCCATGACGAGGACAGGCCGGCATTGCTCGATGCCTTCGAGGAGATGAGCCGACGTCAGCATGAGCCCGCCGGTGGCCAAGGCGCGCTCGACGTGCGCCTGCGATCGAGCGGGGATTCGCACGTGTGGGTCGGCATGATCGCGTCCCCGATCGAGGCCAGCGAGATCGCCGAGCCGATGCTGCTGGCGCAGTGGGTAGATCTGACGCTGCGGCGCCGGGCCGAGCAGGATCGCGCCGAGCTCCTGCTCGAGCAGGCCGCGCGCGTCCAGGCAGAGGGCCTGGCCGAGCGGCTCTCGAAGCTCCAGACACTCACGTCGACGTTGGACACGCTCGCCCTGGATGAGTTGCTTCCTCAGCTGGCGAGTCGCCTGGCCGAGCTGTTCGAAGTCGACGCTGCCGAGGTGCAGATCGCCGGGGAACTCGACCGTCCGGTGGTCGTGCGCGCGGTTCCCGGCCAGCTCGCGACCGGATCGAGCGCGGCCGCGCTGGTGGACGAGGACCGCTGGCGCGAGGTGCCCCTGGTGATCGAGGGCGCAAGTGTCGGCCGGCTACGCCTCGCCCTCCCCGAGGGGCGCGCCTTCACCACCACAGAGCGGTCGCTGCTCCACGACGCCGCTGACCGCGCTGCGCTGGCCATCCGCCGCGCCCAACTGCACGAGGAGGAGCATCGCATCGCGGTCGAGCTCCAGCGCGGCCTGATCCCCAAGAGCCTTCCCGAGGTCCGCGGCATCGAGCTGGCGGCCTCCTACGAGGTCGCCGGCCTCGGCGTGCAGGTGGGTGGTGACTGGTACGACGCCTTCGAGCTACCGCACGGCCGGCTCGGCATTGTGGTCGGCGATGTCACCGGCCGGGGGATCCGCGCCGCCTCGGCGATGGGGCAGCTCCGCACTCTGACCCGCGCGTTCGCGCTCGCCGAGGGCGGAGACCGGACGCCGGGCACGGCGATCACGCTGCTCAACCGCCACCAGCTCGCTCTCGGCGACGAGCAGCTGTTCACGATCGTCTACGCCGTGCTCGACCCCGAGCGTGGCGTCATCACCTGGGCCAACGGCGGCCATCCCCCGCAACTGCTGCGTCCCCGCGACGGCCCGAGCCTATACCTCGAGGGGGGGAACGGACTTGTCGGTGTCGAGGACGTCGTCTACGAGACCTACAGCCAGGGCATCGATCGAGGAGCAGCCCTCGTGCTCTACACCGACGGGCTGATTGAGCGCAGGGGCGAGTCGCTCGATGCCGGACTGGAGCGGCTCAAGTTCGCGGCCGACACCGGCCCAGACAATCCGGAACTTCTGTGCGAGCACATCGTCGCTCGGCTAGCCGAGGCGCCCGAGCTGTACGACGACGTCACGGCCGTAGTGGCGAGGCTCTCCGGTTAGGCTCTGCGAAACGTGGGCGCCCTGACGTTCAAGACGACTCTGCAGAAGCGGGGGCCGGCCTCCGCCGTGGTCCTGGACGACGACGAGGTAAACGAGGTGCGCGAGGGCGCCGACGCCCGTGCGGGCGACGCGGTCGAGGTCACGCTCGAGATGCTCCACGCCGGCAAAACGATCAGCTGACCATGACCGAAAGCAACGTCGAGCTCGCGCGCCGTGGGTATGAAGCAGTGATGCGGGGCGATCTGGACGCGCTCGAGGAGATCCTCGACCCGGACGTCAAGTGGCACGGCGGCGATCCGAGCGACGGATGCCAGAACCGCAAACAGACGGTCGCGTTCATGCGTAAGAACTGGGTGCGCCGAGGTGGGCCGCCCGGCGAGGTCGTCGACATGATCGACGCCGGCGACAAGGTCGTCGTGATCATCCGGCGCATGGCCGAGGGAGAGGAGCCCGAGCTGGTTGCGAACCTGACGACGTTCCGGGACGGCAAGGTGATCGAGATGATCCACTACCCCAACCCCGATGATGCCCGCGCGGCCGCGGGCGTGTAGCGCGGACTGATCTAGCGCAGGTAGCCGCGCCGGCGGAGGAACTTCTGGAGGATCGCGATGAACCGCGTGCCGCCCGGGGAAAACGCTCCGTTCAGGTGGCCGGCCGCGGCCTGCTGGGCCAGGTAGGTATTGACCAGCTTGTCGTGTCCCAAGAGGTCCTCGTCGGCCGCCCAGGCGGCGATCACGCCGACGCTGTCCTGATAGTGCTCGCCGGCCATCCGCTGGAACGCCCCGAGCCAGAACGCCGCATCCTTGGCCACGAGTCGGGGGTAGTGGCGCGTCACGTCGGTGAACCGTCTGTCGCTGAAGGTCTCGATCTCGATCGGCAGACCCGACGCCGCGAAATCGGTGAACCGGTAGGCGAACGAGTCATCGGCGGTGAGGAACTCGTACCGCCCGTTGTGGTGTTCGTCGACGATCCGCGCCTGGGGATCGCCAAAGTCGCGCTCGGTCTTGACGTAGGTCATCGTGCCCGGGTCGAACGAGAAGATCTGGACGATCGTGCAGCAGTGCGCCCCGCCGCTATAGAGATCGAGGACAGCGTCGGGCTGCCCCGTGTGCTCGAGGTCCACGACGTCCACCGCTGACATTCCGGTGATCCCGGTGTACGGCGCGCACAGGGTGCCGCAGAACTTCGACGTCACCGGCTCGTCGTAGAACACCGTGCCGCCCTGGGTGATCTCCAGATTCTGGCCGGTGTAGTTGGGGAACGTCCCCTGGAAGGTGAAGGTAGCCGTGACGTTGCCGGCCTGCGCGGTCTCGGTGGTGGCCCACGCCGCGGGGGCGGCGATCAGGCATGTGGCGACCACGACCGTGATCAGCAGCATGCGGCGCATGGCGCGAGATCGTACTCAGATCGTGAACACCTGGATCAGTCGCTCCTCCTGCTCGGCGTCGATCCGCGCGACCACCTCGAAGTGCTCCTCCAATCCCGAGCCGCGCAGCTTCTCGGCCAGGAGCTCGTCGACCTGGAAGATGCCCGCGCTGTTGGACATGGCGATCTCGACCCGCACCGCGCGGTCGCGCCCGGGCGAGATCTTCACTTCCTCGATCGCGTACGCCGACAGCGAGTGGATGTTGAGACGGCCGGCCTCGAACGGAACGCGCGAGCGTCCGCGCGCCATGTCGAGCGCGTCGGCCACGCGCACGATCCCGGCCTCGACCGTGAACGGAGCGCCGTCGCGCCGGTGCCCGATGATCGCGTGCATGGCGTCGGAGGCGATCACCGTGCGCTCGGGCTCCTCGTAGGCGCTGGCCAGGAGCGACTCGAGCTTGTCGGCGGTCAGGAACAGGCTGTAGCGCTCGTGGTCGTCGCGGTGGATCGACATGCCGACGCAGTGGAACAGACAGGCGGCGGCGATCACCACCTCGGCGTCGTGCTCGTTCATCCCGTAATCCGCCTTCACGCTGGGCACGACCCCGCGCCGGAACAGGATCCGGGCCAGCCGCAGCCCGATGTTCAGAACGATCTGGATGTGCACCCAGCTGTGGTCGGACATGCCGAGTCGCCGGCTCGCGTTCACGGCCGACACGTGCCAAAGCGCCTTCACGTGGGGATCGGCGTTGACCGCCTCGAGGAACCGCTCCAGGCGGCGGTTGCCGCGGGTTGGCGCCCGCACCCGCACCTCGGCGATCGCCTCCCGCGGCGGGATCGGTGGCTCCGGGGGACGCGCGCCCGCACCTGGGACGGTCGGCGGCGGCTGCTCGTCCAGCGGAGCGTCCTCGCTCACGAAATCGTCTTCGTCATCCACTCGATACCTCCAGCAGGAGTCCTTCGCGCAGGCCGCCTCGTGCCACCTCGAGCGGGACGCCGAAACGCTCCGCCGCAGCCTCGAGGATTAGCAGGCCGGCCGGCAGCAGACGGACCCGGTCGGCGTCGAGCGTGAAGCGGCGTGCCAGGTCCGCCGCACACGCGGCCGACAGAACCTCGAGGACGCGTGCGAAAGCGGCGCCGTCGAGCCGCGGACCGGCAATCCGGCGAAGCGATGTGGCGCTGCCGCCGACCGCCACCACGTGCGCCGCGGGCGGCGGCGTCACTCCGTCCAGGACCTCGCTCACCCGCGTCCGCGCCTCCGCGAGCTCGTCGGCCGAGGGCGGATCGGATCGCAGGTAGTCGTCCGCGAGCTGTCCCGAGCCCAGCTCGAGCGAGGCGCACCAGGTCACCTGGTCGGGCGCCGTCCCGACGACCAGCTCACTCGACCCCCCTCCGACGTCCACCACCCCAAGCGGCCCGTCGGGCAAGTAGCCGAGGGTCCGAGCCGCGCCGGCGAACGCGAGTCGCGCTTCCTCTTCGGCCGAGAGCACGCTGACCTCGAGACCACACGCGCTCCGGACCGCGGCGAGCAGCATGTCGCGATTGGCCGCCTGCCTGACCGCGGCGGTGGCAACGCAACGGACGTCCGCCGCACCGAGCGCGCGGGCCGTCGCGAGCTGACAAGCGACGACCGCGACCACCTCGGCGATCTTCTCGGCAGCGATCTCATCCTCGGGGTTCAACCCGCGTCGCACGTGCGTGAAGACGCGGTCCTGGTGGACTTCGACGAGGCCCTCGCCATCGCAGTCCGCGATCAGCAGCCGCGTCGTGTTCGAACCGATGTCGATGCAGGCGCGACGCACGATGGGAGGGTGGGCATGCCGACGCGAGCGGCCGGCACCCGCGGGCGGACTCTACTGATGGCGAACCGCCGCGGTGCGGGCTTCCTCGCGCCGCGTGTCCAAGAGGTCGGCTCCGTCCAGCGCGATCTCCGGATCGGTGACCGGCGCCGGATCGGAGCCATTCGTGGCCGACTCCGCCGCCGGCACAGGCCCGCTTGCGAGATTCCGGAGCACGAACCAGATGGCCGCGGTCACCGCCAGCGATCCCACCCCGGCCACCGCGAGAGCTGTCCGGGGGCTCCCGAGCGCGGTGATCGTCCCCCCGATCAGAATCCCGGCGCCGGGCACCGACTGGAACAGCGACTCCTGGAGGCTCATCATCAGCGCCATCCACGACGTTTCCGTGAGCTCTTGGACGGCGGTTCGTCCGGCCACGCTCTCAACTCCGTTACCGACCCCGGCAAGCGCGCCGCCGACGATCGCGACGGCCAGCGTGGGCGCGGCCGCCATGACGAGGAAGCCGAGCCCAAGCGAACCGGCCCCGAGCGCCATCAAGGAACACGACGGAAGTCGGTTATAGCGGGCGTAGATCGCGGCGCCGGCCATCGCCCCCGCCCCCCATGCGGACACCAATGCGCCGTATGCGGCCGGACTCGCGCCCAGCGAATGTCGCACGAACACGACCTCGACCGGAACCGAGATCGTGAAGAACAGGATGCCCGACGCCTGGACGAGCATGAGGGCACGGAGCGTTGGCCGCTCGCGGACGTAGGCGACCGCGGCGCGCACGCGGCCCCGCGCCGGAGCACGCGCCGGCGAGGGTTGCGGAAGATCGTGGGCGGTGGCCAGCGTGAGGCCGATCACTCCGAACAGGGCGGCGATCCCGAGCAGGGCCTCGCTCGTCCCACCGGCCGCGACCACCGCCCCGCCAATGCCCGGGCCGATCAGGAACGCCATTGAGAAACCGGCGTTGGCCAGCGCGTTTCCCTCCCGCAACAGGCCCTTCGCGGAGGTCACCGTGACCGTCGCGGCGCGGCCCAGGGACCGTGCCGCGAAAGCGATGACGCCGTTCAGAAGGGTCAGCGCAAGCACTGGGACGAGCATGAACCGGTGTCCCGCGAGTGCGGCGAGCACGATGAAGATCGCTGTCTCGAGCCAGTAGAGCGCGGGCAGGGTCGGCCGCGGCGGCAGCTGATCCAGACGCGCAACCAGCATCGGCGAGAGCAGCGCCGGCACGAACTGGGAGCAAAGGAAGAACGCCGTCGCCCCGAACGCGCTCCCGGTCCGCCCGTAGATCAGCAGGGTGAGCGCCACCGAGCTCACCATGAACGCCAGCTCGTTCAGGGTGTAGGCGGCCACAAGCCGCCGATATGCAGGGATCCTGAGTACCGGCTTCACGGTCTATACCTCCATCCTCGATCCTATTACCGGGGACAGGTCGGCGCTCTGTGAAGGCCGTGCGATAGCCGATGATTGGGAAAGGCACAACATCGAGCGTTCGTGTTCTGGACGTTTGCCTCCCGATCCTGCGCAGAGATACCCGCCGAGCCCGCATTATCAATCGTCTTTTTGGAGCGAGTCGGCGAGGCGCGGCTGTCATGCTCTTGGTCGGATGACGGTCCACACCCGGTCCTGGTACCGCGCCAACACCTACGACCACCACGCCTTTCCGGCCGAGCGCCTGGCTGCCGACCGCGATCGCAGCGTCTCCGTCTGTCTGCCCGCCCGCGACGAGGCGCGCACGATCGGGCCGATCCTCCAGCAGCTGATGCCCCTGCGCGAAGCTGGGGTCGTCGACCAGATCGTCGTGCTCGACCGGTCGAGCGACGGGACGGCGGACATCGCACGCGCCCTCGGCGCCGAGGTGCGCGACCAGGACGAGCTGATGCCGGAACTCGGGCCGGTGCTGGGCAAGGGCGACGCGATGTGGCGGGCGCTTCCGGTCCTGACCGGGGAGGTGGTGTGCTTCCTCGATGCCGACTCCGAGCAGTTCGGCGCCCACTTCGCCTGCGGCGTCCTCGGCCCGGTGCTGTGCCGCCCGGGCGTCTCGTTAGTCAAGGGGTTCTACCGGCGGCCCTTCCGCGTCGGCGACGCGACCTTCCCCGACGGCGGCGGTCGCGTCACCGAGCTGACCGCGAGGCCTTTACTCAACCTGTTCTACCCGGAGCTGGCCGCCATTCGCCAGCCGCTCGCGGGCGAGATCGCGGCCCGGCGTGAGCTGCTCGAGCGCCTGCCGTTCACCACCGGCTATGGCGTCGACATCGGCCTGCTGATCGACGCCTATTCGGAGGCTGGACTCGACGCGATCGCCCAGGTCGACCTCGAGGTACGCCAGAACGCCCACCAGCCGCTCCGGGACCTCGGCCCGATGGCCTACGCGGTGCTCGGCGCGGTGGCGATTCGCCTGGAGCGCGAGGGCAGGCTGCGCGGTCCCCTGCCGAACGCGTTCGCGCTCGACCCGCCCGATTTCACGCTGGCCGAGCCGGTCGAGCGGCCGCCGCTGCGCAGCCTGCGGGCCGCCGCCTGACCGGGCGTTTGCGAAGCCCCGCTCCGCCCGGCGTCCGTGGAGGGTGGACGGGGACTTAATCCCCGTCCGGACAGGCTCTCTGCCCGGGGCATATCGCTGACCGCGCGCGACCTGCACAATCGCGCATCTCTCGGACCGCCGCCACGCCGCGGGCGTTTCTGCATCCCCCACGTGAAAAAACGCGCGCCGGCGGACGGGCGCCGCTGGTATGCGCGCTTTTACACCGTCCCGAGGGCGTGGCCGGGTTACCGACCGAAGGCGGTGCGCGCCGCCCGTCCGCCGATCGCGGACCGCTCCAGGTATCCGTACGTGCCGTTGTCGCGCAGCTCCGTGGCCGCCTCGGACAGCGCGCCGAGCGCGGCGAACGCGAACGCGCCACCGACGGATACCCGCGCCACCCCGAGCCCGGCGAGCTCGGCTGTGCTCGGGACGCCCGGCACGGCAAGCACGCTGACCGGCCGGTCGACGGATTGCACAACCTGCCGGATGTCTTCTGCTCGTTTGATCCCAGGCGCGAACAGGACGTCGGCCCCGGCCTCCTGATAGGCCTGGAGACGGGCGATCGTGTCGGCCAGATCGTCGCGTCCGCGGATGTGGTTCTCCGCTCGGGCGGTTAGCACGAGACGGACCGCCCCCGAATGGGCGGCCTCGGCCGCGGCCACCAGGCGCTCCCGGGCCAGTGCCAGCTCGTAGACAGCGTCCTGACCGCTGGAGTAGTCCTCGATCGAGCAGCCCGCAAGCCCGGTGCCGCGCGCCTTCTCGACCGTGTCCGCCACGCCCTCGGGCTCGTCGGCGAATCCGTTCTCCAGATCGGCCGACACCGGGAGGTCGGTGCCGTGGGACAGCGCGGCGGCGTGCTCCAGGGCCTCGTCACGCGTGACGCCACCGTCGAGGCGGCCGAGGGTGGCGGCGTGGCCGCTGCTGGTCGTGGCCAGCGCCTTGAACCCGAGCGAGGCGAGCAATGCCGCCGAGCCGAGGTCCCAGGCGTTGGGCATCAGCAGCGGATCGCCTCGCCGGTGCAGTGCCAGGAAGCGCTCGGCCTTCTCTTGCTGGGAGACGCCCGTGCTCATTGCAGGCAGCCTACCGAGGCGGGGCTGCGGGTAAGCTCGGGAAGGTGACCTCCACGTTCTCGCTCGGGCGCGAAAGCGCCGACGACGGCTCGTTCCGGCGGCAGGAAAGCCAGTTCCGGCGGTGGGTGTCCGCCGATGCCGGGGCGGAATTTCCGCCCGTCGCCGGCCGCTATCACCTGTACGTGGCTCGGGCCTGCCCGTGGGCACACCGGACGATGATCGGCCGGCGGCTGATGGGACTCGAGGAGTCGATCGGGATCTCGTTCGTCGACCCGATCCGCGACGAGCGGGGCTGGGCGTTCACCGGAGGCCGCTACGTCGACGACGTCAATGGCTTCACATTCCTAAGTGAAGCCTACATCGCGACCGACCCTGCTTATGAGGCGCGTGTCACGGTTCCCGTCCTGTGGGACAAGGAGTCCGGAGTGATCGTGTCCAACGAGTCGGCGGACATCCTGCGCATGCTCGGGACGGTGTTCGTGCCGCTCGCGGAGCGCCCGGTCGACCTGTACCCCGAGCCGCTGCGGGACGACATCGAGGCCCTGAACGACCGGATCTACGAGAACATCAACAACGCGGTCTACAAGTCCGGATTCTCCCGCCGCCAGGACGTCTACGAGCGGGAGGTGCACGCGTTGTTCGCGATGCTCGACGAGCTCGACGAGCGGCTCGCGCAGCGCCGGTTCCTCTTCGGCGCCGAGCCGGTCGAGACCGACTGGCGCCTGTTCACCACGCTCGTGCGCTTCGACGCCGTCTACCAGATCCACTTCAAGTGCTCGCTGCGCAAGCTGATCGAGTACGAGCACCTCTGGCCCTACGCTCGCGACCTGTACCAGTGGCCCGGCGTGGCGGACACCGTCGACTTCGACGAGATCCGCCGCCACTACTACTTGACCCACCCGATGATCAATCCAAGCGGGCTCGTGGCGGTCCGCCCGGCGGTCGGCTTCGACGCGCCACCCGGTCGCGAGTCGCTGGGTTAGCCCGACCAGTCAGCGCTAGGCGTGGCGACGGCGCCGACGCCGCGCCAGCAGCAACACCACCGCCACGCCGGCAGCGGCTACTGGCGCCGGATTGCGCTTGACCCGGCCCCACACGACGCCGCCGACCAGCGACAGCCCCTGGAGCGGCTCGCTCGGCTCGAGCTGCTGCTGCGGCGCCGGACCAGGCCCACCGGTCGGGGGTCCAGGCGCCGCGGGCGACGGCGGCGGCGTAACGACGGGCGGCGGTCCCGGGCTCGGTGGCGGCGGTGGCGGCGGCGTCACTTCCTCGCCGGCCGATGAGACGGGCGGCTCGGGCGGCGGCGGCGCTTCCGGCGTCGGCAAGATCTGCGTGTCGGCCTCGCGGTCCGGCGCGTCCCCCGTGTCCCCCGCCGCCGCCTCGGGCTCCGGCTGCGCATCCTCGGGCTGAGCGGCCTCCGCGGCTGGCTGCACCGGCGACAGTCTCGTGGTCTGATCCGGGGCCATCGGTGCGGGCTGATCCGAGGCCGCCGGTGCGACCTGATCCGGAGCCGCCGGTGCGACCTGATCCGGAGCCGCCGGTGCGGGCTGATCCGGAGCCGCCGGTGCGGGCTGGACCGGCGTCAGCCGGGTCACCTGATCGGGCGCCACCGCCTCGGCCGGAGATGACGCGACCGGCTCGGTCTGCGAGGCCAGCGAACTCTGAAGCCGCTTGGCGAACTCTCTCAGGAGGCGCTCGGAGATGTCCTCGATCATGCCGCCGCGCCCGAAGCGAGCCAGCCGCCCGGTGATGTGGTAATCGGTCACGACCTCGACCCGGGTCCCATCATGCCCGTCCACCGGCGCGAGGCGCGAGGCGATCGTCGCCTTTGCTCCGCCCTGGCCGCGTTTGTCGGTGCCCTGCGCCTGCATGGTGGCGGTGTGCGAGGCCTCGTCGACGTTCTCCATCTCCAGACGGCCGGTGTAGGAGGCCGTTGTCGGGCCGATCTTCACGGTGAACGTGCCGTTGTAGCTGCCGTCATCGTTGCGTCCGGTCACGGCCGCGCCGGGCAGGCACGGGGCAACGTGCTCGACGTCGATCAGCGTCTGCCACACCCGCTCGAGCGGGGCGTCTACTTCAAACGACTGCTCTAGCTTCATGGCGTACCGCCTCCAGGTCTTCGGGTGTGTCGACGTCGAGCGCCGCGCGCAAATCTCCGCATTCAACCGTGGGCCCGCCCTGCAGGACGTCCCGCGCGCCCCGGTCACCGCGCAGCGCCGCGATCGCCCTCATCTGCACGGGCCCGAGGACCACCGGGTGCCCCGGGCGGCCTCCGTATACGGCACGGGTCCCCGGCGCCTCGCCGACGAAGCGCGTGATCAGCTCCGCCGTCATCCGCGGTTGATCGCCCAGCGTGACGATCACCTTGCGAACCTCCGGGCCATCGGTCAGGTATTCGATCCCGCGCCGGAGCGACAGTGCCTGCCCCTCCGCCCAGCGCTCACACACGACCGGCTCGGCGCGCATGAAGTCGACTCGCTCCAAGATCTCCTCGGCAAAGGCGCCCAGCACCACTGCGATCCGCTCCAGTTCCGCAACCTTGCACTGCGCGGCCACCGAGTGCTGGAGGAGCGGACGGCCGTCCAGCTCGGCCAGGAGCTTCGGCCGCTCGCCGAACCTCGTGCCGGCCCCGGCAGCGAGAATCAAGCCACAGATCAAGCGGGCACCTCGTGGATGCGGCCCTTGCTCTCGGCAAGCCGCCCGCCGTCGCGCCCGTGGCGAGCCGCGACGATCTCGGCCAGGATCGACAGCGCGGTCTCCTCGCGGCTGATCCCCCCGAGGTCGAGGCCGACCGGCGCCGAGATGCGCTCGAACTCGTCGTCGCCGATTCCCAGCTCCAGCAGGCGCTCGCGCCGCTTGGCCTGGGCGCGCCGGGATCCCATCGCGCCGATGAACCGGGCCGGTGAGCTCAGCGCGAGCATCAGCGCGGCGTCGTCGAGCTTGGGATCGTGGGTGAGAACGACGATCGAGGTTGCCGGGTCGACGCCCCCGAGCTGGGCGACGGCCTCCTCGGGCCACGCGGCGATCACCTCCTCGGCATCCGGGAAACGGTCGGGGGTGGCAAACCGAGCCCGTGGATCGATCACGTATGGGCGCCATCCGGCGGCGCGCGCAAGCCGACACAGCGAGGCAGCGATATCGACGGCTCCGAACACGAGCAGCCGCGGCGGCGGACCGATCACGTCGATGAACAATCCGTTCCGCCGCTCGGAGGTCTCGGCCCACAGCAACTCGGTGCCCACGCGAGCCGCCTCGTCGTCGAGCTCGGGCGACCCGAGCGATCCAGTCGTCGCACCGTCGGCGAAAACCAGGAGCTTCGCGCCCGGAACGGCGCCTTCCAAAACCGTCACCTCGGCCGCGCGTCCGCCGCTGCGGGCGAGCTCCTCAAAGCGGCTCGGCTCGTACGCCTGGACCCATACGTCGATTTCGCCGCCGCAGGGCAATCCCACGTCCCACGCGTCAGAGTCGGCGATCCCGAAGTGCACCAGCTGCGGCGGATCGCCCCGCAGGATGCCGTCGGCGATCTCGGCCACGGCGCCCTCGACGCAGCCGCCGGACACCGAGCCGGCGATCTCCCCGTGCTCGTTGACGGCCATCTTGGCGCCGGGCGGACGCGGGGCCGAGCGCTGCACGTCGATCACGGTTGCGAGCGCGATCCGGTCGCCGCGCTCCCTCCATGCACCAATCTCAGGCAGAACCTCTTGCATACGAACTCAGATCTCCTCAAGGATGACAGCTAGCTGTTCGAGCGAGGCGAGCGAATTGCCCGCCAGCAATTCGTCGGTGTGGGGGATCGCCGCCCGCATTCCACGGGTCAACGGCGCAAACTCGGGATGAGCGGCGAGGGGGTTCAGCCACACGAGGCGGTGGGAGCTGCGCCGCAGGCGAGCGATTTCGACCGCCAGGACCTCAGGGTCGCCGCGGTCCCAACCGTCGGACAGAATCACCACCACGGCGCCTCGCCCGACGCGCCGACCGTGGTCACGGTTCAGGGCAGCGAGCGCCGTCCCGATCCGGGTGCCGCCGGAGAAGTCCGTCACGGCCTCGGCGGCGCGCTCCAGCGCGCGGTCGTGGTCGCGCCCGCCCAACTCGTGCGTGATGCGAGTCAGCCGGGTGCCAAATGCGAACGCCTCCACCCGGCGGCCCGCCGCCACCGAGGCATGCAGGTACTGCAGGAGCATCCGGGCGTATGGGGTCATCGAGCCAGAAACGTCGAGCACGAGCACCATCGGCCGCGGCCGCCGCGAAGGCGCTCGCCACACGCGATCAATCGGCTCGCCCCCGGTGCGTAGCGAGCCACGGACCGTCCGCCGCAGGTCCGGCGTGTGCCCGCGACGGCGCGAGGGCCGCGTCCGGCGGGACAGGCGGGTCGGCCGGCGCCGGGCGAGCCGGGCGATCAGCTCGCGGGCCGCCGCCATCTCAACGTCCGTATACGTGGCGAAATCCTTATGCCGCAGAAGCTCGACGTCGCTCCAGGCCGCGGGTACCGGGGTCGCCTCGGTGGCTTGACCGGGCGGCGGCGGCGCCGTCGTCGGGATACCGGCATGGGGCAGCACCTCACGAGGCATCCCTTCGAGCTCGTCGAACGGATTGCCGTCCAACGGGACGCGCGCATCGCCGAACACGGCGTAGAAGGCCCGTTCGAACTTGGGGAGATCACCCCGCTCGGAGCACAACACTGCGCGCAATGCCAATCGCGCGTCCTCGCGCGAGGTGCAATCGACGGCCGCGAGCGCGCGGTGGGCGGTCAGAAGCTCCCCAAGCCCGACCCGCGCGCCCTGGTCGCGCAGGATCGCCGCGACCGCTCCGAGCTGATCGCTGACGGCGTCAGCAAGCGCCTCAGACGCCATCCAGCACTCCGCGCTGGCGCACGCGCTCGACGTCCTCGTGAACCTTGAGCGCCACCCCGAGCGTCTCGTCGAGATCGGCGTCCTCTCCCAATGCGAGCAGCGCCCGCGCCCACACCAGCGTCTCCCCCACGCCGGGCAGCTTGTAGAGGTCGCCGTGCTCGCGCAGGCGCCCGACCGCGGTGACCACACGGCTGGCGATCCGCTCAGACACCCCCGGGACCCGGGCGTGCACGATCGCCCGCTCGAGCTGGGCGTCCGGATAGTCGATCCAGTGATAGAGACAGCGGCGCTTGAGCGCGTCGTGCAGCTCGCGAGTGCGGTTCGACGTGAGAATCACCACCGGCCGGCGGGCCGCCGTGATCGTCCCCAACTCCGGGATCGTGACCGCGAAGTCGGCCAAGAACTCGAGCAGGAACGCCTCGAATTCGTCGTCGGCCCGGTCGATCTCGTCGATCAGCAGCACCACCGGCTCGTCCACCCCGGCCTCGAGCGCATCCAGTAGTGGCCGTCGGAGCAGGAACCGGCGCGAGAACAGCTCTCCTTCGTTAACGCCGCCTTCGGCCGCCCGCAACGCAAGCAGCTGCCGCGGGTAGTCCCAGTCGTACACCGCGTGATGCAGATCGATTCCTTCGTGGCACTGCAGACGGATCAGGCGCGCGCCGGTGGCGCCCGCCAGCGCTCGCGCCACTTCCGTCTTGCCCACCCCGGCTTCGCCCTCGAGCAGCAGCGGCTGCTCGAGCGCGACCGCGAGGTGGACGGCCAGCGCGAGCGGACGGCCGGCGAGATAACCCTGGGAGGCGAGCGCCTCGCTCGCCTCCTCGACTGACCCAACGTAAGTAAGACTCACAAAGTCATCATGGCAGGCCCGCCGGGGATTGAGTGGCCGCCCAGCCAGGGCCGAGCAGCCCCATCCACCCCGCGGCGAGGGTGGGCGGGCACTCAATCACCCGGTCACCCCAGCCCAGCGGCGTGCTCGAGAGCGCGACGGCACATGACCCGGGCCAAGTGGCGCTTGTACTCGGAGCTAGCGTTCAGGTCGGCCGGCGGATCGGTGCCCTCGGCGGCCTGCTCGGCGGCCCGAGCGATGCTCTCGGCGTTCGCCGGCTGACCCCGAAGCGCCTCCTCGACAGCATGCGCACGGAGCGGCACCGAGGCCATGTTGGTCAACCCCACCCGCACGTCTTGCACGGTGTCGCCGTTCTTGTGCACGAGCGCGCAGACCGCCACCATGGCCCAGTCCTCACTGCGCCGGTTGAACTTCTCATAACCGTAGCCCCAGCCGTCGTAGGCCGGCATCCGCACCTCGGTCAGGACCTCGGTGGGCTCCACCGCGGTCTCGAGATAGTCGCGGAAGAAGTCGGCGGTAGCCACCGTCCGCTGCTGGCCGCCGGCGCCCTGGAGGGTGACGGAGGCCTCGCAGATGAGCATCGCCGCCGGCAGATCCGATGCCGGGTCGCCATGCGCGAGCGACCCGCCGATCGTCCCACGGTTGCGCACCTGGGGATCGGCGATCGTTCCCGCGACCACCGACACCACGCCCAGATCGGGCGTGTGCTCGAGCTCGGCATGCGGCGTCAGCGCCCCGATCCTCCAGTTGCCATCCTCGCGCTGGATGCCGTGCAAGCCGGGCACCTTGCGCAGGTCGACGAGCAGCGACGGGGTGGCCAGCCGCAGCTTCATCAGCGGCAGCAACGAGTGGCCGCCGGCCAGCAGCTTGGCGTCCTCGCCGCCGTCGGACAGCGCCGTGATCGCGTCCTCCAGCGTCTCGGGCGCGGTGTAATCGAACTCAGCGGGGATCACGCCGGAACACCTCCCTTGGCATCCTGAATTGCCTCCCATACCCGCATCGGGCTGAGCGGCATGTTGATGAAGTCCACGCCGAGTGGGCGCAGCGCGTCGATTACGGCATTGGTGACCGCGGGCGTCGCGGCGATCGTGCCCGCCTCACCGACGCCCTTGACGGCGAGCGTGTTGACCGGGCTCGGCGTCTCCGTGCGGTCGGTCTCGAAGCTGGGCAGCTCGGCCGCCGTCGCCAGCGCGTAGTCCACAAACGTGCCGGTCACCAGCTGGCCGGACTCGTCGTAGTGGACGCGCTCGTACAGCGCCTGCCCGATGCCATGCACGATTCCACCGTGCACCTGGCCGTCGATCAGCATCGGGTTGATCGCCGGTCCGCAGTCGTCGACCGCGACCCAGCGGACGACCTTGACCTTTCCGGTCTCCGGGTCGACGTCGACCACGCACGCGTGCGCGCCGAACGGGAACACGAAGTTCTCAGGGTCGTAGAACGCGTTCTCGTTCAGTCCCGGCTCCATGCCGTCGGGCATGTCCATCGTCACATACGCGGCGCCGGCCACCTCAGCCAGCGTCAGGCCCTTGTCGGGCGATCCGCGTACCGAGAACTTGCCGTCTCGCAACTCGATGTCCTCCGGGTCGGCCTCGAGCTGGTGGGCGACGATTGCCCTCGCCTTGGTCGCGACCTTGTTGGCAGCTCGCACGGCCGCCTCGCCGCCGACCGCGAGCGACCGCGACCCGTACGTGTCGAGTCCGAACGGGCCCGTGTCCGTGTCGCCGTGGATGACCTCGACGTTCGCCGGATCGATTCCGAGCTGGTCGGCCACGATCTGTGCGAAGCCGGTCTCATGTCCCTGACCGTGCGGGGAGGTGCCGGTGTACAACGTGACCGAGCCGGTGGCGTGCACGCGCACCGTCGCGGACTCCCAACCTCCGCCCTGTAGCCCGAAACCGCCCGGACCCACCGCCCGAGACGGCGCATTACCGCAGATCTCGGTGTAGGTCGAGAAACCGATGCCACGGTAGATGCCCTGTTCGCGGAGCGCCTCGGCCTCCTGGCGAACCTGGGCCGGGTCGATGTGCTCGAGCAGCTTGGCCAGCGCGGCCTCATAGTTGCCGGAGTCGTACACGACGCCGATCGGGGTCTCGTGGCCCTCGGCGAAGGGTGGGATGAAGTTCTTGCGCCGCAGCTCCAGCGGGTCCATGCCCAGTTCGTAGGCGAGCTGGTCCATCACGACCTCGATCAGATGGGTCGCCTCCGGGCGGCCCGCCCCTCGGATCGCGTCCGTCGGGAACTTGTTCGTGTGCACGCTGGTTACGTCGGTCACCACCGCGGGCGTGTTGTAGACCCCGCACATGACGAACGCGCTGAGCGGCGGGACCAGCGGGGTGAGCAGCATCTGGTAGGCCCCGATGTCGGCGATGATCTTCGTGTGCCACGCGGTAAGCGTGCCGTCGCGCTTGGCGCCGACCTTCACGTAGTCGATCTGGTCGCGGCCGTGATGGGTGACCATCATCCCCTCCGAACGCGTCTCGATCCACTTCACCGGCTGCCCCAGCTTGCGCGACGCCCAGGCGCATCCGATCTCCTCGGCGTAGATCTGGAGCTTGGACCCGAAGCCGCCACCGACCTCCGGGGCGATCACTCGGACCCGGTCCTCGCCGACCCCGAGCAGGATCGCCAGGAACAGGCGCAGGAAGTGCGGAACCTGTGTCGAGCTCCAGACCGTCAGCTTGTCGGCGCGCCATTCGGCCAACACGCCGCGCGGTTCGATCGCCGCGCCGGCCGTGCGATGGTTGACGACGCGGCGCTCAATTACGACATCGGCCGCGGCGAACCCGGCCTCGAGATCGCCGCCGCCGAGCGACCAGTCGCAGACCTTGTTGGTCCCGAACTGCGGGTGGACGAGCGGTGATCCCTCCTCGAGCGCCTTCTCCGGATCGGTGACGACGGGCAGCGGGTCGTACTCGACGACGACGTCCTCGGCCGCATCGACCACCGCGTAGCGGTCGTCGCCGACCACGAGCGCGACCGGATCGCCCACGTGCTTGACCTCGTCCTTGGCCAGTACCCAGTGGTCGGGCGTGTTGACCTCCACGCCGGGCGGGACCCAGGCCATCGGCAGGCCCGCCTCCATGTCGAGGTCGCCGTTGGTGTAGACCGCCCGGATGCCTTCGCGGACGAGCGCTGCGGAGGTGTCGATCGAGACGATCTTCGCGTGCGCCTCGGGCGAGCGCACCCACGCCGCCCACAGTTGCCCGGTCAGGGTGATGTCGTCGACGTAACTCGCGCGTCCCGTGATCAGCCGCGGGTCCTCTTTGCGGCGCATGGCCCGGCCGACATGCGGCGTCCTTGCGCCGCCGTTTGTCGTCGTGGCGCTCATGCCGTCACCCCCGGCTGTCCGCTCGCCGGCGCACCCACGGAGGCGCCCTTCGACTTGGCGGCGTCGAGCACCGCCTTGACGATGTTGTGGTAGCCGGTACACCGGCAGAGGTTGCCCTCTAGTCCGTGGCGTACCTCTTCCTCGGTCGGATTGGGGTTATCGGCCAGGAGTCCGGCCGCGGCCATGATCATGCCGGGCGTGCAGTAGCCGCACTGGAGGCCGTGGTCGTTCCAGAAGGCCTCCTGGAGCGGGTGCAGCTGGTTCTCCGAGGCCAGGCCCTCGATCGTGGTCAGCGCCGCGCCATCGGCCTGTACCGCGAGCACGGTGCACGACTTGACTGCCTTGCCGTCCAAGTGGATGGTGCAGGCGCCGCAGTTGGATGTGTCGCAGCCGACGTGGGTGCCGGTCAGGCCGAGGCCGTCGCGCAGGGCGTGGACCAGCAGCAGGCGAGGCTCCACGTCCAGGTGGTGCTCGACGCCGTTTACGTTCAAAGTCACCGGAACGGTGTTGCTCATGCCTCTCCTCCAGGGTTCGCTCGGCTGAGTCGAATGGTCGGCGGCGCCTGACGGCGGCGCCTTAGCGCGACGATACCCGACCGGGTTGCTCGCTGTGAAGTGCTTAGCGGCTCGCGAGGACCTGATACACGGAGGCCCATCCGGTCTGGAACGCCTGCCGGCCGGCCCGCAGGTAGAGCCTCCAGATCCGCGCCCGCTCGATCCCGGCGAGCCGCACGGCATCGTCCCAGTGCGCGTCGAAACTCTCGATCCAATAGCCGAGCGTCCGCTCGTAGTCGGCCGGGAGACCTTCCACGTGGCGCGTCACCAGTCCGGCCCGCTCGAGCGCCTGCTGGATTCGCGAGAGCGGCAGCGGCACCCCGTCGGGGAACACGAACCGCTCCGAGAACGCGCCCTCGTCCGGAGTGTCGAGGTCCTTGAGCTTGGCGATGCCATGGTTGAGCAGCCGGCCGCCGGGACGAAGCAGCTCATGCAACCGGCGAGCGTAGACGTCGATCTGCTCGACGCCCACGTGCTCGACCATTCCAATGCTGGCGATCGCGTCGAACGGACCGTCGGACACCTCGCGGTAGTCGGCCACCCGGATCTCGACCCGGTCGGCCACACCGGCCTCGCGAACCCGTTCGCGGGCCAACTCTGCCTGACGCTCGGCGAGCGTGATCCCGACCGCGCGCACGCCATGGCGGGAGGCGGCGTGGATCACGAAGCTGCCCCACCCGCAGCCGACGTCGAGCACGCGCTCGCCCTCCTGCAACGCGAGCTTCTTGCACACCAGCTCGACCTTGGCCTCCTGGGCCTCCTCCAGCGTCTGCGCCCCGCCTTGGAAGTAGGCGCAGCTGTAGGTCATGGAACGGTCCAGGAACAGCGCGAAGAAGTCGTTACCGACGTCGTAGTGGTGTCGCACCGCCCGCCGGTCCCGGGCGATCGTGTGCCGTTGTCCGCGGAGCCGTAGCTCGACGGCGGGCACCGGCGGCGGCATCACCAGCCCGCAGGCGCGGACGACCGCGATCGCCAGATCGGCACGTTGCCGCAGCGTCAGAGGCGGCGGCTCGAACGTGTCGACCATCAGCAGCGCGGCGTCGATGTCGTCGACCTCGATCATCCCGGCGACGTAAGCCCGCCCGAGTCCGAGCTCACCCGGCGCACGCAGCGCGTGGGCCAAGGCCTCCGGGGTGGTAAAGGTGAGCGTCGGCGCACCGGGCTCGGTCGCCGGGACTTCGGTGCGGTCCCAGAAGCGGATCGCGAACGGACGGCGGGGCAGGGCGGCGGTCAGGGCATGCCGCAAAGGGGCCGTGTCGGACAGCGGCACGGCGCGGAGTTAGCCTACTTGCGGCAACGCGTGTCGAGCCATGCGCTCCGGGGAGATCCGCACGACATCCCAAGCCAGGCCGACCTTCTCCATCCATTGGATCATGCGCGCGGCCGGGTCGATTTGCCAGCGCCGCAGCCCGTGTCGGTAGGAGCACGGAAAAGCGTGGTGGTTGTTGTGCCACGCCTCGCCCCAGGTGGGAATGGCGAGCCAGGCCAGATTGCGCGACTCATCGTGCGTGTCGAAGTCGCGCCGGCCGAAGAAATGGCACAGCGAGTTGATGCTGAAGGTCGCCTGATGCACGAGGAAGATGCGCGCGGCACCGCCCCAGAGCAGAGCGGTGAGCCCGCCGGCGACGTTCCCGGTCAACGCGACGCCCAGGCCAAACGCTATGGCGAGCCCGGAGACGACCCACAGCACGAAGGTGCGATCGACGAACCGGACCCACGGGTCGGCGAGCAGATCCTTGGCGTAGCGGCGCTCGTCGGCGACCTCCATGTCGCTGAACACCCAGCCGATGTGAGCGTGAGCCAGCCCGTGGAATGCGCCGCGCCATCCCGAGCCGTGGCCGACGTGCGGACTGTGAGGGTCGCCGTCGACGTCGGAGAACTGGTGGTGCTTACGATGCGTGGCCACCCAGTCGATCACGGGTCCCTCGGCGGCCATGGATCCGACGGCGGCGAGCGTCGCGCGGGTGAAGCTGTGGCACCTGAAGCTCTGGTGCGTCAGCAGGCGGTGGAAGCCAACGGTCACACCGGTGCCGATTCCGAAATAGCAAACCGCCAGGATTAGGAGGTCCTGCCAGTTCAGCAGGTTCCCCATCCAACCGAACCACATCCCGACCGCGACCATGATCGGGGGCACGCCAGAAACCAGGGCGCTGGCGAGACGATCGACAAACGGCATGGCGACTGGCCGTACGTTGGCGGGGGACGCCGTGGCGGAAGTCGTTCCCATGTCTCTCCTTGTCTGTGAGGTTTCGCGGCGGCGGGGAAGGCCCTCGCGCTCCACCGGCACCTTCTCCGCCCTCGGTGCCCGCTCAGGTGCCGAGCCGCTGACGCGAACGGATGCTACCGCTAATCGGGGCTGTTACGCACTGTTACCCCTCGTGCGGCCTCGCTACCCAACGACCGAAAGCACGCGCCGAAGACCTTAACTGGGCCCCGGCGGGGAACTCGGGGCGACTTAGCCGGGCGCAACCCGGTGGCAGTAGCGGTACGCCTCGGCGAACCCGAGCCGCTCATACAGCGCAACCGCCGCCGTGTTGGCGTGCTCGACCTGGAGGTACGCGGTCCCGGCGTGAGCACCCGCGAGCAGCGCGCGAACGAGCTTTGTCCCCAGTCCGGAGCGCCGCCGCGTGGGATCGACGGCCAGGCAGAACAGTCCGACCAGGCCGTCGTGGTCGACGGCGATCCCGACCGCCGCGTCGTCGAAGCGCGCGAACGTGGCCCGGCCGCCGAGCTCCCGGAACACGGTTCCCGCGTGAGCCTCGACGTCACGACCCGGTTCGCAGCGCGCCCACGCGTCCAGCCATTCCGGCGTGGCGTGGTCGGCGCGCTCGAGCAAGGGCGACCGCCTCCCATCGAACGACGGCTCCGACCACACCCCCTGCTCGCGTTCCGCCGCGAGCACCCGCACCGACATCCGGGTGCCCCACCCGCGCCGATCCAGCGCGCGCATCAACTCACCGTGGGCCGATAGCGGGCTCACCTGAATGCCAGCCCAGATCTTGTGCCGGCGCGCGAATGACTCCACTAGGGCGATCGCCGCCGGAATCTCGTGCGGGCGCAGCTCCTGGCAGGGCGTGAGCGCATGGTTCGAACGGCCGCGATCAAGCCCGGGCGTGGCTCGCAGGACCCAGCCACTGTCGACGCGCTCGGTCACCGTCGCCGGCCATGCGGTGACCGCATGCGCGTCGAGCCGGCAGACGAGCTCAGCCGGCGTACTTGGCGAGGAGGTCACGGAGTTGGTCTGCATTGCGCACCGAATAATCCCGGTAACAGTTGTTCATCAACAGATGGGTCTCGCGCGCTTCGGAAGCGTGCTCGGCGATCGGTCCCACAAGCTCCTCGAGCTCCTCCCTCGAGTACAGGTAGCGGAAACGCTCGGCCGCCGAGCCCGACGTGTCATTCCAAGTCGCGTCGCTGCGTCCGTGGAAGCGGATCATGAACATGTCCGGGTTGGTCACCGCCATCACTCGCGGCAGACCAGACACCGGCGGCGCGTCGACGCAGACGAAGATCATGCCGTGGTCCTCGAGCATGGCCAGCGTGCGCTCGCGGTCGCGCTCTTCAGCCATCCACCGAGGGGAACGGAACTCGACGCTGATGCGGTAGTCGGGAAGCCGCTCACGCAGTGCCTCGATCTCCGCCCGGTTGTCCTTGCGCGGGCCGAACCACGGCGGATACTGGAACAGCACCGCGCCCAGCTTGCCCGCCTCGTGCATGGGGCGCAAGGCGGATTCGAACCGGCGCCACGCCTCGTCCATCGCCTCCGGCCCGAGGTGCTTGGGGTAGATGTTGCGCTTCTCGGCGACGTCGGCCGGTAGGTCCTCGCGCAGGTCCCGCCACAGCGACCGCGGCCGGGTCGGGTGGCCGGTCAGCAGCGAATATGCCTTCACATCGAACCGGAACCCGCTGGGCGTGCGCTCCGCCCACAGCGCCACCTGCCGCTCCGCCGGCGGCGCATAGTAGGTCGAGTCGATCTCGGCCAATGGGAACTGCGCCGCGTAGTAGCGCAGCCGCTCCTCCGCCGACATGGTCTTGCGCGGATACCAGTCGCCCTCCTCGACCAGCGTCTTGTCGGTCCACGAGCAGCTGCCGGTCAGCACCAGGTGTCTGCCCGACCAGGCCGGCGCTCCCAGCTGCTCGCTCACGCCCCCGAGCTTACGACCGGCGACCCTGGTCGTCCTTGACCCCGCGGTCAGCTCGCGTCAACGTAGAGTTCTCCCGAGCGCCCCCACGACCAAGGAGAGCCATGGGCTTCGACCAGTACCACGAACCTCCCGAGGAGCTGCCCGCCCCCACCCGCACGTTCGCCCGTCTGTGTGCGTCGCTGACAGAGGAAGCCGAGGCGATCGGATGGTACGAGCAGCGAATCGCGGTCGAGACCGATCCCGAAGCCCTGGCCGTGATGCGCGATGCTCAGGGCGAGGAGTTCAAGCACTTCAGCATGGACCTGGAGTTCCTGCTTCGCCGCGCGCCGGCGTGGCGCGAGATCGCCGAGGGCATCCTGTTCAAGCTCGGGGACATCGTCGAGCACGGTGAGGAGGCCGAGGCCGAGACGTTCGAGGGAAACGGGGCCGAGGGTGAGGGCGGGTACCCGTCCGGATCGCTCGGCATCGGAAGCTTGAAAGGAGCCCTGCGATGAATCATCTACTCCGATCACTGGCACCAATCAGCGACGACGGCTGGAAGATGCTCGACGAGGAGGCTCGCCAGCGCCTCAACCCGGCCCTCGCCGCGCGCAGGTTGGTCGACTTTTCAGGCCCCCATGGCTGGCAGTACTCGGCCACAAACCTCGGGCGCACGGCATCACTCTCCTCCGCTCCGTGCGAAGGCGTGACCGGGCTTCAGCGACGGGTGCTGCCGCTGGTCGAGGTGCGCGCAGACTTCGAGCTGTCGCTCGCCGAGCTGCGCGCCGCCGACCGGGGCGCCGACGACGCCGACCTCCGGACGCTTGACAAGGCGGCGCACCAGATCGCGGTGGCCGAGAACATCGCGGTGTTCCATGGCTGGAAAGGCGCCTTGACCGGCGTCGGCGAGGCGAGCCCCAATAAACCGATTCCGCTCGGCCAGAAGCCCGACAACTACCCGCGCCCTGTGGCGGCAGCGGTCGAGCTGCTCCTGCACAACGGAATCAGCGGTCCGTACGGGCTGGCGCTGGGCGGCGAGCAGTATCAGCAGGTCGCCCAAACGGCCGAGCACGGAGGCTATCCACTGCTGGAGCACCTCCACAAGATCCTCGACGGGCCGATCGTGTGGGCCCCCGGGGTCGGTGGCGCGGTCGTGCTCAGCCTGCGCGGCGGCGACTTCCAGTTCGAATCCGGGCAGGATCTCTCGATCGGCTACACCAGCCACGACGGTGAGACGGTCCAGCTCTATCTGGAAGAGAGCTTCAGCTTCCACGTAGCGACGCCGGAGGCCGCGGTCGCACTCACCGCATAGCCGCCCTATACGCTTACCGCGTGGCGCCGTCCTAGAACGTCGCCACCAGCGCGTGGATCCGGTCGGCGACGGTCAACATCACGTCGCGCCCAAGCTCGCCCGGGGTCGCGGCGGCATACACCGCGGACGCATTGACCGGCAGCGGATCGCTCAGGTATGCCTGATCCACAAGCGGCTGGTAGGAGGCGTCGGCCGGGTTCTCGTTGTCGCAGGGGCCGTCTGGTTCCACCGCATCGTTCGCGGCGGTGGTGGCGCTCTTGCCCAAGGCGAAGCCGCGCAGCACGCACCAGGTCGTGCGCGGCGTGCCGTATCCGTGCGGCCCGAGCAACGGGCCGCTGAGGTTGAGAAGCCCGGAGTCCCAGCCCGGATTCTGGTCGTCGAAGTCGTAGTAGAACACGTGCGTCACCTGCGGTGACTCGTCGGGCAGCCGCAGGTAACCCTCGACGGCCAGCGCCTGGGCGAGCGGGTTGCCGTTCAGGCATGCCTCCCAGCTGCCGTCATCCTGCGGATTGCCGTCCGCGCAGTCGCTCGTCACCGGCTCCTTGCCACCGTCGGTCAGCCACACGCCTGCTTCCGTGAACCAGATCGGCGGCCCCTCCGGGAAGAACCGGTCGATGGCGACGATTGCACCCTGTGAGCTGGGCAAACCGGATGATGCCGGCGGGACAGGGTTACCGCCGTTCAACGCGGCGTAGCTCACATCGATATACGGGTTCAGCGCGATCGCGTCCGGGGGGTGCGGATAGATCTGCGAGAGCACCCGCATGTAACCCACCAGGTAGTAACAGGTAGACGGCGTGCAACGCGACGAGGAGTAATTGAAGCCGCCCGCGATGAGCGTATGGCTCGGGTTGGGATCGACGCGCTTGGCGTCCAGGTACCAATACGCCGCCGCCTGTGCACTTCCGCCGTGCCCGTTGCCGCCCTCCCCCCGGCTTCCGAGCAGGCACTGATACGCGACGCCCGAGCCGCCGACCCAGACGCCGTTGCGGTGCGTGCAGTCGGGCCCGCCGGTCGCGGTCGAGTCGGGCGGGTAGACCGAGTCGGGCTCGTTGAACACCTCCCAGTCGACGACCCCGGGCGCCTGTCGCTCGAGGCCGTTCAGGCCACATTCGTATTCGGCGTCGGTCGGCCAGATGTCGTCCTTGGACGAAGGCAGCGCCGTCGTCACGCTGATGAGCACGTGGCCGACGCCGACCGCGCGGGCCGCGGCATGGAGCTGACCCTGGAAGGTCGCGTCGGTCGTGCCCGGACCCGACGGGGAGGCCTGACAGGTCCCGGACGCAACGCTACCCCGGCCATCGCTGGCCGCGTCCCAGGGAACGTAGATGCGCGCGTAACAGATCGCGTCGGCGTCGCTACACGAGGTTCCACCCAGTAGCTCGCGGAAATACGGGTTCTGCTGGTAGGAGAAGGCCGGCGGATCGCCGCTGACCGGTCCGTCGAGATTGATCCCCCAGGCCACCGCGGCCTCCGCGGGCACGGCCGACACAAGCAGAGCCCAGGCGAGCACGGCGACAGCGATCGTCAGCCCGACGATCCGCGCCCCTCCCCCCACCCTTAGGTGGCGACAGGCCAGAGTCCCGGGCCGTCCTTGTACAGCAAGCCGTCGCTGACCAGCTGTCGCACGACCGGATAGAGCGATGTCCGGTTGACGCCGAGTTGGGCGACGATCTCCCTTACGCTGATTCCCGGTTTCACGCCGACCACCTCGAGGACGCGCTCACGCCGAGTCGATTGACGGCCGGCCGGCACCGCGTCCGCGAGCGCCGTCGCGGAGCGCGCTCCTCCGGGCCGCGCCCTCGTCCCGGTCCCGGTCCCGGTCCCCGACCGGCGGCCGCGCGATCGCGCCTGGCGGCGAGGGGTGGTTCGTGTCGTCGCTGTCGCCGTCGGCGCCGTCGGTGTCGCCGGGTCCGCGTCGCGGCCGGAGCCCTCCAGAATGCCGAGCCGCCGGGCCACGTCCCGCAGTTGCTCAAGCTCGGCGTCATTCGCCTCCAGCTCCTTGATGCGCGCCAGTATTCGTTCTTCCAGCCGCCTGAGGTCTTCGATGACGGTCGACATTGCGCTCAACCTCCCGGTAGATGAGGCTTCCAAGCGCCCGCGGGCGCCCGGGGTCATCGTAACGCTGGTCTGGCCGGCGGCGTTATCGATACGCCGCCGGCCGCCAGCGAGCGAGCGAGCCCCGCGGGCGGGTCTAGTACTCGCCGGGGAGTCCGCTCGTCGACACCGCCTTGGCCACCTTCAGCGTGGCCGGGCCGAAGTTGCCGCCGCCGCAGCGGCCGGTCACCGAGTACTTGCCCGTCTTGACCTTCTTGGCCAGCTTGACCTTGATCGAGAACGATCCGGTCGTGTTGCTGGCCAGCGAGGCCGATACGGACGGCACGCCGGCGAAGTTCGTCTTCGTAGCGCCCTTGAACGCCGTCGAGATGATCGTGACGGCGTCACCCTTCTGTCCGATCTGGCAGCCGGTCCCGACCGATCCCGACACGGTTACCGTCTTCCCGGGTGCCACCTTGCCCGGCGTCACCTTGAGGGACTGAGTCGCCGCCAGCGCCGCGGGCGCAAATACGGCCAGTGCCACGAAAGCGGCGATTAGCTTCTTCACGAGAGCTCCTCTCGTCGGTTTCTCCTTAGGCACGGCCGATGCTAGCCGCGCTCCTCCCCTCAACACGACTGGTCAAACGATCGTTTCGCTCCAGTTATCGGTGCCTCGAGCCCGAGCGATGATTATCGGGCGCCGGATAGGTCTCTGGCCAAGAGCACACTCGCTATCTCAGAGGAGACAAATCGTGGGCAAGATCGCCGTGCATGAATTCATCACCCTCGACGGCGTGATCGAGGACCCTCGCTGGACGATGGACTATCCGTTCGACCCCAAGATGGGCACCGCGATCGGCGCGATCATGGGGGCAAGCCGGGGACTGCTGCTGGGACGGCGGACGTACGAGATGTTCGCGCCGGCATGGTCGGGCCGGACCGCCGAGCAGGATCCTGGCGCGCCGTTCATGAACGAGTCGACCAAGTACGTCGTTTCATCCACGCTGCCCGGTGCGGACTGGAGCAACTCCGAAATCCTCGGCCCGTATAGCGCCGACGCGATCCGCAAGCTGAAGGAATCGATCGACGGCAGCTTGTACGTCAGCGGGAGCGCGACCCTGGTCCGCGCGCTGCTCGCCGACGGCCTCGTCGACGACCTTCACCTGTTCGTGTTCCCCCTCACCCTCGGAGCGGGCCTGCGGCTGTTCCCGGAGGAGGGGAGCGCCCCGGTCAAGCTGGGGCTAAAAGAAGCCGAGGCGTACGAGAGCGGGGTCGTGCACCTGAGCTATACGGCGGCGAGCACCAGTTGAGGCGCGACCCGGTAAACCGTGCCCCGGAGCCGTTCTGGAGAATGTCGGCATGACCACATTCCCCGAGTCTCATCGAGACCTCCTGGACGGGCAGTTCGCTTCACTGGCGACCGTCGGCCGAGACGGCTTTCCCCAGGTCACCGAGATCTGGTTCCTACAGGACGAGGGCGAGCTCAAGCTGTCGCTCAACAATGCCCGGCTGAAGACGCGCAACCTCGAGCGCGACCCGCGCTGCACGCTGTTCCTGCTCGATGTAGCGAATCCCTACCGATATCTCGAGGTGCGCGGCAACGCCAGGATCGAGCCCGACCACGACTACGCGTTTGCGCGCAAGTTCGGGGCGAAGTACAACGCGGACCTGAGCGTGCACGACCAGCCCGGCGAGAGCCGGGTGGTGGTGACGATCGAGCCGGTCAACGTCTATGCCGTGGACATGAGCTGATCGAGGCGCGGGCATGACGGAGGCGAGACTCGAGGACGGGGTGCCGGTCACCGCCGGGTGGTTCGTCATCAATGCCCGCGACTCGCGCTGGCTGCACAACGAGATGCGCTCGGTATGCCGTTTCGGCGGCGAGGGAGAGGCCCACTTCGACGACCTCGGCATCGCTCTTTACTACGTCGAGCCCGGCAAGCCGATGTCGCTCTATCACCACGAGGCGGGTCAGGAGGGTTTCCTGTTGCTGAGGGGCGAGGCGATCCTCCTAGTCGAGGGCGAAGAGCGGCCGTTGCGTACTTGGGACTTTTTTCACTGCCCGCCCCGCACCGCTCATACGATCGTCGCCACCGGCGAGGCGCCGGCGCTGATCCTGGCGGTCGGCGCCCGCAAGGAGCAGGGCAGCGCCCGTTATCCGGTCGAACCGGTGGCGATCAGTCACGGCGCCGGCGTGCCCGACGCGTCGACCCCCTTCCAAGAGGTCTACGCTCGCTTCGGCCCTCCCCAGCCCGGCCCGGCGCCGGCGGTCTTCGGCGAGCCCCCGCCGCGATGAGCTGAGCTGGGGTCTGGCGACTGCGCCGGATTGTCAGTCCGATGACTTGCGGGCCGACCGCGCCCGCGGCGAGAATCGCGTCATTCACAACGGGCAGTCTCTGGCTGCCCAGACCTAAGGGGTGGAGAGTGCAGCGTCTTTTCTCGCTCGCCGCGGTGGCGGGCGTCATCGGGGGCATGTTGTGGAGTGCGGCATCGGCCGGTGCGGCGACGGCCGTGCCACATGCGCCGGCGCCCCCGCCGATCGCCTGGGGAACCTGCTCGGACCCGTTCCTGCAGCAGTCGGGCGCTCAGTGCGGATACCTATTGGTGCCGCTGAACTACAACGACCCGAGCGGGCCGAAGATCCAGATCGCCGTCTCGCGCATCGAGCACACCTCGAGCAACTACCAGGGCGCAATGCTCATGAACCCTGGTGGCCCGGGTGGCTCCGGGCTGGACCTCCCGGCCGAGGTGATCCCAGTGCTCGACCAGGACGGCTACACCAGCACGGTGGCCGACTACGACTGGATCGGCTTCGATCCGCGCGGGGTGGGCTCGAGCCTGCCCGCGATCAGCTGTGACCCGAACTACCTGGGTCCCAACCGGCCGTTCTACGACCCGGTCACGAGCCGGCTGCTCGACACCTGGCTGTCGCGCTCACAGGGCTACGCCAACGATTGCGCCTCCCAGTCCACGGAGCAAACGGCGCTGCTGCACAACCTGACCACGATCGACTCTGCGTTGGACATGGACAGCATCCGGCAGGCGCTGGGCCAGCAGCAGATCAACTACTACGGCTATTCATACGGGACGTACCTCGGGCAGGTGTATGCGACGCTGTTTCCCTCGCGCGTGCGCCGCATGATCCTGGACAGCAATGTCGATCCGCGCTATGTCTGGTATCAGTCCAACCTGAACCAGGACCAGCCGTTCCAGAGCAACCTGAACATCTGGTTCGCGTGGCTGGCCAAGTACAACAGCGTCTATCACCTCGGCGCGACCCAGGCGGCGGTGGCCGGGACCTTCTACGCGAATGAGTTCGAACTTCTGGCCCATCCGGCTGGAGGCGTGGTCGGGCCCGACGAATGGGTAGACACTTTTCTCACCCCGGCCTATTACCAGTTCACCTGGACTTACTACGCGCAGGTGCTCTCGGATTGGGTCAACTTGCACAACGCGACGGCGACCAACGAGCTGATCCAGGCTTACGAGGGGGCCGACGGTCCGGGCAACGACAACCTGTTCGCGGTCTACCTCGGCGTTGAGTGCACGGACGCCCACTGGCCCACCAACTGGAACGTGTGGAGCCGCGACAACTGGGCGATCTTCCGCTCCGCGCCGTTCGAGACGTGGGGCAACGCGTGGTTCAACGCCCCTTGCATCTATTGGCCGGCGCCGGCCTCCCAGCCGGTGCAAATCAACGGAAGCGGCGTCCAGAGCACGCTGCTGATCGACGAGACGCTCGACGCGGCCACGCCGTTTACCGGCAGTCTCGAGGTGCGCAAGCTGTTCCCGCACTCGGTGCTGGTCGCCGAGCCGGGCGGCACCACGCATGCCGAGACGCCCACCGGGGAGGACCCGTGCGTGGATGACACGATCGGCAACTATCTGGCGACTGGGGCGTTGCCGCCGCGCAACAACCATGCCGAGTGGGATAAGACGTGTCCGCCGCCACCGACGCCCGTCCCGCAGCCGGCATCCGCATCCGTGGCCAGGGGGTCGGCTCGGGCGCCTCGATTGCGTTCGCATGTAGCTGGGCCGCCCGTCCAGACGCTTACGCGGTTCGGCCTGCCGGCGGTCGAGCTGCGCTAAGTCGATAAGCAGCGTCCGTGTGCCCCGGGGGCACTCGGGGCACACGGGACGCTGGGGGGCGTAAGTCAGGCTGCGGCGAGCAGCGAGCGAATGTGGTCCGCCGCGGACTCGGCGGCGTCGAACTCCCGCTCGTCCCCGCCGCCGTCAGCCACGGCCAGGAACGCTTCAACAACCGCCGGGTCGAACTGAGCTCCAGCGCAGCGCCGGAGCTCGCGGCACGCCACCTCGTGAGGGACGGCCGCGCGGTACGCCCGCTGGGTGATCATCGCCTCGTAGGCGTCACACACGCTCACGATCCTCGCGCCCAGCGGTATCTGCTCACCGCGCAAGCGATCGGGGTAGCCGAACCCATCCCAGCGCTCGTGGCTCGAGCGGACCAGGCGCGCCACCGGGCGCAGCGCCGGCGCGCCCTCGAGGATGCGCTCACCGAGCACCGTGTGATTGCGGATGAACTCCCACTCCCGGTCGCTCAGACGACTCGACTTGTTGAGGATCGCGTCGGGGATTCCGACCTTGCCGACGTCGTGTAGCTGGGCGGCTCGGGAGATCTCGTCAAGCTCCTCTCCGCTCAGCCCCAGGCGTCGACCCACCCGGGCGGCGAGCGCCGCGACCTGCGTCGAATGCTCGTCGAGCTCTGGCTGCTTGGCGCGCAGCGTGCGCAGAAGCACCTCGCCGGCCTGGCCGCCCGCGCCGCCCGACCGGCTGCGCTTGTTGGCATACATCCGCTCGTCGGCGAGCCGGAGCGCGCGTGTCGAGCTATCGGCTTCCTGGGGCAGGAGGACGACGCCGAGCGATGCCGCGATCGTGTAGTCGGCACCCGTCTCGGTGAGTGCCGCGGCGGCACGCGCGATCAGCTCCTGCGGGTCGATTCCGTCCAGCTCCAGGTGGGCGCAGAACTCGTCGCCCCCCAGCCGGTAGGCCCGCCCGACGCCGTCGACGGCGCTTCGTAGCCGCTCACCGAGGCGCGTCAGCAGCTCATCGCCGGCCAAGTGGCCGAACGTGTCGTTGTAGCTCTTGAACCCGTCCAGGTCGAACAGCAGGAGCACGGACGAGCTCCTATTCGCGAGCTCCGAATCGAACGCAGCGGTCAAATCCTCGGTCAGCCGACGACGGTTGCCCAACCCTGTGAGCGCATCGGTCATCGCCTGCTCTCGGATCATCTGGTGAGCGATGATCTCGGCCGCCGCCAGCTCTGCTTTGGCGATCAACTCGCCGATCAGGACGATCTCGTCCTCCTCGAACGGGCGACCGGCCCGAACCAACCAGAGCGACCCGACGATGTCCCGCGGCGAGGCGGCAATCCGGACCGGGGTGGTCAGCCGCCAAACGCCCGACCGCCCGACCTGCACGGGCGCGAAGGGGACGCCGTCGGATTGCCGGGCCGGCCCAGCCCCGGCGAGCTCATCGAGCCAGCCCTCGACCCCGACCGACAGTCTCACGGGCGACTGACGTCCATCCAACTCCAGCCGTCCAGCCGCGGCGTCGAGCGCCTCGATCGATCCGTGCAGCAGGATCTCGAGCAGACCTTCGAGCTCGAGCCTGGCCGCGAACGCATCGCCCAACCGGCGTACGGCCGACTGCAGGCGGACCCGCTCTTGCTCGACCAGCTGCAGCCGGTGATGGGCCTTGTCGATCCGCTGGCTGCGATCACGGGCCAGCAGCCAGAGCAGGAGCAGCAGCGGTAGCACGCAGGGGATGGCCAGGGCGTTGGCTCGCGCGGCGATCCCGGCGAGCAAGCCGAGGGGAGCCAGGCACGCGTCGATCGCCCAAACCAGCCCGATCACGCGAACCTGTAGCCGGAGCTCGGGGCCGACGCCGGCCAGCCACATGCGCACCAGCGAGCTGGCCAGATCGAGCACGAAGCCCGCCGCCAGCGCGAGTCCGAGCAGGGGCAGCTCGCTGAAGCCGATCCTGGGCGAACCCGCCGCGAGCAGAACGGCCGCGGGGCCCACGGCGTGCCATGCGTCCGGCACGGCCGAGAGGACGCGCCGTGGAGGGACGCGACCGAACGCCCAGTCCACGGCGTTCCCGATCACCATGCCCGCTCCCACCGCCGCCGGTACGACCGCCGGCGGCAAGATCAGCAACATGGGCACGAGGATCAGCTGGGTGGGCACCACGTAGCCGGCCCCGAGCGGGAACTCGATCCGGCACACGAGCGCGTACACCGCCACCAGCAGCACCGTCACCGGCAGGTTGAGTGCGGCCAGGTTCCCGGTCACGAGGAAGGCGCCCGCAGTCGCGCAGAACAGCCCCGCGGCGATCGCGTCCACCAGCAGCTCGCGCTCCGACGCGCGGCGGTCGCGGCCCGCCCAGCTGTGCTCGAGCAGCCGCTCGGTCACCGAATCGGCATCGTAGAGCTCCATCGTGCTCATGCGGTGATCCTGCAGCCGCCCGTGTCGCGGTCAGCCGGAGCGATACGGATCGAGGTACACGTCGTCGATCTGCCAGCTGCCGGCGGACTGCGGCACCGAGAACTCCAGCGCCACCATCAGTGTGTCGCCGTCTGGCAAGAAGCTGCTGTCAAAGACGGGCTGAGACGGAGCCCACGATGGCATCGAGCCGTCGGCCAGATCCTCGAGCGGCACGCTCCGCACCCCGTGGTGATGGGTCTGCACGAGCGCCTGCACCTGGAGGTCACTTCCGGCGCTCGCCTCCTGCGCGAAGAACCGCAGGTCGGACATCGTGTTGTCCACGCAGAAGTACGGCGATGTCGCACTGCCCCCGGCGGCGATCGTGAGCGACTGGCTGTCGCCGCTTCCGTCCACGTAGAACGGCTCGTTACCGGGAGTCAGGCTCGCGCCCGAGAGCGTCCAGCCCACCTGATCGGGTGTGCCCTCGAAGTTGCCTCCCGGAATCAGGAAGTAGCTGTTGGTGTCGCCCCACTGCGTGAACGGCGTGGTGAGGGACTGGGCGGGGCAGGACGCGAACGCGACGCCGGTGCTGGCGAGCACACCGAGGCAGGTGAGCCCGGCAACCCGGTAAAGCACCGCGCGCAGGCGTGGTGGAATGAGAAAAGGCAAGCTGAACCTCCATGCAGGTCGCCGTCCCTGGCGCACGATCTCTCTAATGATCGGCAGCTGGGCCGTCTCGGACCTGAGACCCCTGGCTTTGCGCCCCCGCCTCGCGACGAGTTAGCCTTTTCTCGACGCCGGTGCCATCGGCAGGAGCCGGCCTGCGGTTGAGCGGTCTGAACAAGTCGGCAGTTTTCGCACAGGTTCAGGGTTCCAGGCGGTACTCCGTCTGTCGCGCCGGTCTACTGCGTCGCGTTACCTTCAAGCCATGAACGACGATCGGCTGGAGCGGGCCCGGGAGCTGTACGAGGCCTTCGCAGCGGGAGATCGCGCGGCGGTCGAAGCGATCCTCACCGACGACTTCCGCTTCTCCAGCCCGGTCGACCCCGACCTCGACCGGGCCGGCTATTTCGAGCGTTGCTGGCCAGGCTCGGGGCAGGGCCAGCGGTTCGACTTCGTCCGGATCGTGCCGACCGGCGAGGAGGTGATCGTGACCTACGAGATGAGGGGCCGCGACGGCACTCGCGGCCGCAACACCTGAGGTCCTCACGTTCGCGGGCGACCGAATCCGGCGCGCCGAGGTGTACTTCGGCTGGGACCTCACTTCTGGAACCTGAGCATCACCTTGTGCTCGTAGAAGTACTCCAGTCCTGAGGGGAAGCTGGGTGCATGCTCGGATAATGGGACGAAGCCAATCTTCAGACGCGACGCTGCCGCGCGGAAGCCAGCAGCGGCGAACGCGCGGACCACCTCATCGAGTGAGTACAGGGGGGGCATATTCAGTCGCTCCGCGTTGCCCGCATGCCACTCGGCCATTCCGGGGCTACCCGCGTGCACGCCCATCACCGCGTAGTACGCCGCGCCCGGAGCGAGCGAGCGATGGATCGCGCCGGCGTGGGCGTCCAGGTCATGAACGAGGTAGAGCACCTCGTGGCTGAACGCGACATCGAACCCGTCCCAGTTAGCCGGCACCGTGTCGCCGACCTCGAACGTCAGCGGCTCATCGCCCGCTAGCCGGCGAGCGTCGGCGATCGCGGCCGATGCCGGGTCGTAGCCGTATCCCGCGGCGATCCCGGCCTCGCTGGCCAGCAGCCGAAGGAACCCGCCGCGGTTGCATCCGGCGTCGAGCACGCATCGGCCGGATAGCTCGACGTCGATCGTGGCCAGCATGGCCCTCCAGATGAACTCGTGCTCCTCCTGCATCGCGGCGTCCTCGTCCGCCGACTGCCAGTAAGGCTGCGCCTCGAGCATGATCAGCGGAGATTACGAGGCTTTACGATGGCCAGCGATGCCGATCGAGTGGGCCGGTTTGGGACCCGAGATCCTGCTCACGCTCGATCGCTCACGGCCCGAGCCGCTCCGGATGCAGCTCGAGCGAGAGCTGCGCGAGGCGATCCGCTCCGGCCGGCTGGCCGCCGGCGAGCGACTCCCTTCCTCGCGGGCGATGGCGGCCGAGCTCGGGATCTCGCGGGGGCTCGTGCTCGAGTGCTATAGCCAGCTTCAGGCGGAGGGCTTCCTCACTGCCACCTCTGGCTCGGCTACGCGCGTTGCGGCCCAAGCGCTGGCCCCGGCCACGGAGCCGACGGCGGGTTCACCATCGCGAGTGCCGAGCCCGCCGCCGCCCGTAATGCCGGCCGACCCGTTCGACTGGACCGCACCCGGCCCGCGGCTCGACGTCGACTTTCGCCCGGGCGTTCCCGACCTGACGAGCTTCCCGCGCCGGGACTGGACCTGGGCTCTGCGCGAACGCTGCCGCGACGCGACGCCGGCCGAGCTCGGTTACGGGGATCCTCGCGGGTCTGCGAGCGCGCGCGAGGTGCTCGCCGGGTATGTGCGGCGCGTCCGCGGCTGCGTCGTCGACCCCGAGCAGATCGTCATGTGCGCCGGCTTCGGGCAGGGCATCAACCTCGTCCTGCGGTCGATCGCCGAGCACGGCATTCGGCGCGTCGGGATCGAGGATCCCGGCGACGACGACTATCACCCAATTTGCCGTCGCCTGGGTATGGAGGCGGTCCCGGTGCCGGTCGACGGCAAGGGCATCGACGTCGATGCCCTTGCCGCGACCGACCTGAGAGCGGTGATCCTCACCCCGACCCACCAGTTCCCGACCGGCGCCGCGCTCGCACCGGAGCGACGCCAGGCGCTGGTGGCCTGGGCCAATGCGCGCGACGCGTTCGTCGTCGAGGACGACTACGACGCCGAGTTCCGGTACGACCGCGATCCTGTCGGTGCGCTGCAAGGTCTGGCTCCCGACCGCGTCGCGCTGCTTGGCACGGTCAGCAAATCGCTCGCGCCGGCGCTCCGCCTGGGCTGGATCGTGTGTCCCACCGCGTTGCTCGCAGCGCTCACCGAAGACAAACGGCTGAGCGATCGCGGATCGCCGACGCTCGAGCAGCTGGCGCTCGCCACCCTGATCGAATCCGGTCGCTACGACCGGCACCTCCGTCACATGCGCCGGGTCTACGCCGCCCGGCGCGCCACGCTGATCCGTGCCTTGTCCGACCACGCGCCCCGGGTCAAGCTCCACGGTCTCGCGGCCGGCTTCCACGCCGTGGCCGAGCTCAAGCCCGACGCAGACGAGGCAGCAATGGTGGACGCAGCGCGACGCCGATCTGTCGGCCTCTACGGCATGAGCCTGTTCCGCTTGAGCACGCGCAGCGGGCCGCCTCAGCTCGTTCTCGGCTTCGGAGACCTGAGCGAGCCCGCCATCGAGCGCGGGATCGCCACGATCGCCGACCTCCTCTGATTCGGTCCGGGTCGACCTGCAGAACCGCGCATCACGCGCGCCCGTTCCGAGCAGTGCGCAGAAATGCATCTGGCAGCTGGATTTGTGCGCGTCCCTGACGGGACGACGCTGGCGCGCGCGTTTTTGCAGGTCCGATCGGTGCTGCCACACCACGCCGGACGCCAGCCACGGTCGCGGCAGCGGCTTCAGTAACAGAGCGGGAAGCGGCTCACTATTTCCGCGCCGAACTGGCTCTTATCAGCGAGCCGCTTGCGGCGTACCTTGGCCGAACAATGACGCCTCGACCTCACACCCCCAAGATCCTCGCCGCCCCCGGCGCGCCCGCCCTCCTCGCCACATCAATCGTCGCCCGGCTCCCGCTGGCGATGTTCAGCATCGCCCTGCTCGTCCACGCCCAGCAGCTGACGGGCTCGTTCGCCATCGCCGGCGTGGTCAGCGCGGCCTATGCGATCGGTAGCGCGGCGTCCGCGCCGCTCCTGGGCGGACTCGTCGACCGCCGCGGGCAGACCGCGGTGCTCGTCGGCGGGGCAACCGTCACCGCCCTGGCCCTCGTTGCCGCCGGCCTCGAGCCGCGCACCGCCCCGCCGGTCGTGCTCGTGGCCCTGGCCGCCGCCGCCGGTGCCGCCTCGCCACCGCTCGACGCGTGCGTGCGAACGCTGCTCCCCGGGATCGCGCCCGATCCGGATCGCCTCCGCACACTCTTCGCGTTCGAGTCCGCCGTGCTCGAGGTCACCTTCGTCGCCGGTCCACCCCTCGCACTCGCCATCGGCGCGATCTGGTCGACCGGAGCCGCCCTGGTCCTGAGCGGGGCGACGTTGCTGGCGGGGACGCTCGCGTTCGCCACGCGGCGGGCGTCGCGCCATTGGCAGCCGGATCCCAGCGCGCCGAGGCGCCGAGGCGGATCGTTGCGCTCACCGGCGATCCGGACGCTCGTCCTGATCGTGGCCGGGACCGAGGTCGTGTTCGGCGCCACCGAGGTCGGAGTCACCGCGGCGGCGCATGCCCACGGCGGGATGGCGGCGGCCGGACCGATCCTCGGGCTGTGGGGAGCCGGCTCCTTCGTGGGTGGCATCGTCGCTACGCGGCGCGGCGGTGGCGCGACGACCTCTCGCGGGGTGACGCTCCTGCTCGCGGCGCTCGCCCTCACCCACGGCGCGCTGATCCTGACCACCGGGAACATGCTCGCCCTCGGAGTGACGATCACCCTGGCGGGCGCCACGATCGCGCCGACGGTGGCGAGTCTCTATTCGCTCGTCGACTCCGCGGCACCGTCGGGCACGGAGACCGAGGCGTTCTCCTGGCTTCTCACCGCGTCCCTCCTCGGGGCGTCGCTCGGTGCGGCCGCCGGGGGCCTCCTCGCGCAGCGGGCCGGCTCTACCGCTGTGTTCGCATTCGTCGCCGCGGCCGGCGGGCTGACCGTCCTGGTCGCGCTGCTCCGCTCGTCGAGCCTAGGAGAGCATCGGCGAGGGTGGGATGTGGGTGTGGCCCTTGACGTCGGGGATGATCATCGCCACGTCATCCACGTAGCACCAGCTCCAGTCCTCCCCGGGCTCGAGTGAGTGGATCAGCGGGTGGCCGTCGGAGTGGAAGTGCGCGGTGGCGTGCCGGTTGGGGGAGTCATCGCAGCAGCCGACGTGCCCGCACTCCAGGCAGATGCGCAGGTGCAGCCAGACGCCACCCTCGCGCAGGCAGTCCTCGCAGCCGGGGACGCTCTCGGGCAGCTCGAGCACGGTGATGGTGTCCAGGTGGGTGCAGGTGGTCATGTGTCGGTCTCCGTGGGTCGAGGGATCGTGATCGCCGGGAGCGGCAGCCAGATGTGGAACGTCGTGCCGCTGTCTCCGGTGTCGAACGTCACCGAGCCGCCGTGGCGCCCGACGACGATCTGCCGGACGGTGTCCAGGCCGAGACCCGTCCCCTGCCCGACCTCCTTGGTGGTGAAGAAGGGCTCGAACACGTGCGTCCGGGCCTGGGCTGGGATCCCCGGGCCGGTGTCGGCGATGTCGACCAGGATGCAGTCGCCGTCGCGCCGGGTGCGGACGGTGATCGTCCCGGTGTCCCCGACTGCGTCGATCGCGTTGTCGAGCAGGTTGGTCCACACCTGGTTGACCTCCGAGCCGTACATGGTCAGCGGCGGCAGTGCGCGGTCGTAGTCGCGCACGATCTTGATCTGGGTGTGCTTGAGCTTGTATGAGAGGACCTTCAGCGTCGTCTCGAGGCCTTCGTGGATGTCGGCCTCGACGAGGCCGCCTCGGTCCATGTACGCGTAAGACTTGATCGCCGCGATCAGCGAACTCATCCGCTCGGTCGAGTCGCGCAGATCGCTGACCAGCCGCTGGGCACTGAGCGATGCGACGATCGAGCGGAGCGCCGCCGGGGTGCCCGACCCGGCCAGCCCGTGCAGCTCCTCGAGCCAGCCGTCGTCCACACCGGCCGCGGCCAGCGGCTCGGCCAGCCGGTAGGCGTCGGGCACACCCAGCGCCTCCAGCCGGTCGCGCATGGCGTCCTCGGCGTCGGCGGCGTCGAGCGCCGACAGCGAGCTGCCCTGGGCGCACTGGTGGAGCGCCTGGTCGCGGAGGTCGGCGATCCGGGCCGCGTCCTCGCGCTCGATCCCGGCGTCGACGAACTCGCGGATCGTCGCACCGATCGCGTCGAGCGCCTCGCCCAGGTCGTTGGCCGCGCTCCTCGCGGCCGCCGCCGGGTTGTTGAGCTCGTGCGCCAGTCCCGCCGCCATCGTGCCGAGCGCGGTCAGGTGCTCGCGGTTCTGCTGAATCGCGGTCATGCGGGTCATGATCGGCCTGACCTGGCGCATGATCCGCCGGTGCACATCCGGATTGGCCAGGGCGAGGCGCCGGAACTCGGCGGCCGGGATCAGGGCGAGATCGGCGTCACCGACGGCCACCATCCGGGACACGAAATCTGCCTCGGTGAGCGCGGCGATCGCCCCGATCCAAGTTGGCGCGTTCTGCCGGCCGATCGGCTCGAACCGGTCACCGTCGCGCTGGAAGAGCTGCAGCGTCCCCTCGAGCAGGCAGAACATCCCCTCGGGGGGTTCGCCGGCCTCGAGCACGACCGTGCCGGGCTCGACATGGCGCCACTGCGCGGCGGCGGCGAACTCGGCCAGCCCCGCATCGTCCAGGTCGTCGAACAGATCGACCGGACGTAGGTCGGCAACCGACACGGGCGTGTCGCGAGCGGTCGTCATCCCTCGGCCAGGTACTGGTGGATCAGAGACACCGCCATCGACCCCTCCCCGACGGCGCTCGCCACCCGCTTGATCGACCGCGCCCTGACGTCGCCGGCGACCAGCACCCCGGGAACACTCGTCTCGAGTGGAAACGGGTCGCGTTCGAGCGGCCAGCGATCTGTCTTGGCGTCAAGTCCGGCCAGGATGAAGCCGCGCTCGTCGCGCGCGACCACGCCCGCTAGCCAATCGGTCCGCGGCAGCGCCCCGATGAACACGAAGCACGCGTCGGCCTGCTCGACTGACTCATCGCCGTTCGCATCGCGAATGCGCAGCGCGCGCAGCCGGCCGTCGCCCTCCGCTCCCACCGCCTGGGTTCGGGTCCGAACCTCGACGTTCTCGAGCGCTTCGATCTGCTCAATCAGGTAATGCGACATTGACTTGGCCAGCGAGTCGGCCCGGACCAACATCGTGACACGGCTGGCGTACGGCGAGAAGTACACCGCGGCCTGCCCGGCCGAGTTGGCCCCCCCGATCACCACCACGTGCTGTTGGGCGCACGAGCGCGCCTCGGTCAGGGCGGCACCGTAGTAGATGCCCTGCCCGTTCAGCTCGGGGAAACCCGGCACGTCGAGCTGGCGGTAGGAGACACCCGAGGCGACGAGCACGCTCGAGGCGCTGAGGCTCCCGCCGCCTGTCAGCTCGACAATCCGGCCCGAGCCCTCCACGAGCAGGCCGGCGGCATCCTGCAGCGTCAGCAGCTCGGCACCCAGCCGGCGCGCCTGATCGGTGGCGCGGCGCGCCAGGTCTGAACCGCTCAGGCCGGCCGGGAACCCAAGGTAGTTCTCGATCCGGCTCGACTGCCCGGCCTGCCCGCCGGGCGCCTCGCGCTCGACCATGATCGTCTTGAGTCCCTCGGAAGCCCCGTACACGGCAGCGGCCAACCCGGCCGGGCCGCCGCCGACGATGACCAGGTCGTAGTGCTCGAACGCCGGTTGGCCGGCGACACCGAGCCGCTCCCCCAGCTCGAGCACGGTAGGGCGCTCGAGGACCGTGCCGTCCTCGAGCAGCGCCACCGGCAGGCGATCGTCGGTGACCCCGGCCACCTTCAGGAGCTGGCGGGCCTCGGAATCGCGCTCCACGTCGAGCCAGCGCCCGGGCACCCGGTTACGGGCGAGGAAGTCGCGGAGGTCGTGCGTCGCCCGAGAGAAGCGATGGCCGATGATCCGAACCCCGCCGGACTCGAGTGCGGCGCCGGCCTCCCACGCGCTCAGCAGATCCTGGACCGGCGGGAACAGCTGCTCCTCGGGCGGGTCCCAGGGCTTGAGCAGGTAGTAGTCGAGCGACACCTCGTTGATCGCCTGGATCGCCGCCTCCGTGTCGGCGTACGCGGTCAGCAGCACCCGCTTGGCCGTCGGGACGATCTCGCGCGCGCGCACGAGGTAGTCGGTTCCGGACAACCCCGGCATTCGTTGGTCGGCGACGAGCAGGGCTACCTGCTCGCCTCGGCGGGCGAGCTCGCGCAGAACCTCGAGCGCTTCCTCGCCCGCGCCGGCGCGCACGATTCGGTAGTGCTCGCCAAACCCGCGGCGCAGGTCGCGCGCCACGGCGGCCAGTACGGTTGGCTCGTCGTCGACCACGACGATCGCGGGACGGCGGCGGGGCGAAGAGTCGGTCATAACGCAACCTTAGTCGCGCTCACCGGGCCAGCGCAGCCAACAGGGTCTCGGCGTCGAAGGCGCCCTCGTGCACGACGTCGTCGATGAACAGCGTCGGGGTGCCTAGCACCCGGCCGGATTCGAGGCCACTGCGGTAGTCACGCTCGACGCGCTCGAGCGCTGGCTCGCCGGCTCGGTCGCGGTCGAACTGGACGAGGTCCAGACCGAGCTCATCCGCGTAGCGGCGCAGATCGTCGTCCTCCAGCGCCTTCTGCCGGTGGAAGAGCGTGTCGTGCGTTTCCCAGAAGCGGCCCTGCGCCGCTGCGGCCTCCGCCGCCAACGACGCCGCGAGCGCATGCGGATGGATCTCGGTCAGCGGGAAGTGCCGGAAGGCGAAGCGAATCCCGTCGGGACGCTCCGCCTCGACGCGCTCGATCTCGCGGTAGGCCCGTCGGGTGTACGGGCACTCGTAATCTCCGTACACGAGGATCAGCCTGGCGCCCTCCGGCCCGCGCACGTGATCCACCTCTTCGTCGAGCGGCTGGAGCATCTGATCCCCGGTCATCTCTTCCTCAACCCCGTTCTCGGTAGCGCCCCATCGTCGCCCATGATTGGATTCCGCGCGTGGACCCGCGAGTCGAGCGCCTCGCCGAGCTGGCCGTACGCGTGGGCGTGGGCGTCCAGCCCGGTCAGGACGTGGTCGTCCTCGCCTACGACGTCGAACAGGCTCCGATCGCACGCGCTGTGGCCGAGTCCGCGTACACGGCCGGCGCGCGCCTCGTCAGCGTCATCTACTGGGACCAGCACGTGAAGCACGCTCGCGCGCGCCACGCGCCGGCCGACACGCTCGGCCTGGTGCCGACCTGGTGGGAGACGATGGTCGCCGACTGCATCGAGCACCGTTCCGCGTTGATTGTCGTGTGGGGCGACCCGCATCGACGGTTGTTCGACGACGTCGATTCCGAGCGTGTGGCGAGCGACCACATGCCGCTCACGCCCTCGCTGTTCGGGGCGGTCGGCGGCGGTGAGATCACGTGGACGATGGTGCCGGGGCCTTGTCCCGGACTCGCCCGAGAGATCCTCGGCGAGCCCGACGTCGATCGGCTGTGGGAGCTGATCAACCCGATCCTGCGCCTCGACGCAGCCGACCCGGCACGGGCCTGGCGCGAGCACGTCGCCCGTTTGCACGAGCGTGCCGCGATCATGGAACGGCACGCCTTCTCCGCCCTGCGCTTCCGTGGGCCCGGCACCGACCTCACCGTTGGCGTGCTCGCCGGCGCCCGCTGGCTGAGCGCCGGGCTCGAGACAAACTGGGGGGCGCCGATGGTCGTCAACATGCCCAGCGAGGAGGTGTTCACGACGCCCGACCACCGCCGCACCGAGGGGGTGGTGCGCGCCACCCGGCCGATCAACCTCATCGGCGGCGGCCGCGTCGAGGGACTCAGCATCCGCTTCGAGCAGGGGCGCGCGGTCGAGGTCGAGGCGGACAGCGGGGCCGAGCTCGTCCGCGCTCAGATGGCGAGCGACCCCGGCGCGGCCCGGCTCGGAGAGGTCGCCCTCGTGGACGGCTCCTCCCCGGTCGGCCAGACCGGCATGGTGTTCGGCGACATCCTGATCGATGAGAACGCGACCTGCCACCTGGCCTGGGGCAGCGCGTACGCGTTCAGCGTCCCCGATCTCCCCGAGGACGAGGCCGCCCAGGACGCCCTCGGGTTCAATCGCTCCGCTGTGCACCAGGACGCGATGATCGGAGGCCCTGAGGTCGAGGTCCTGGGCGTGACCGGCGAGGGAGCCGAGGTCCCGATCATCTCACGCGACGCCTGGGTGATCGACTAGAGGCGAGTCAGACGCGGACCGAACCGGTCCTCAATTCCTGCGAGCGTGACTCGCATGAGCCCTACGCGAACCTACCCCCACGGCGTCCCGAGCTGGGTCGACATCGAGCAGCCCGACCCCGAGGCCGCCCAGGACTTCTACCGTCGGCTGTTCGGATGGACGTTTGAGACCGTCTCGCCACCCGGCACACCTCTGTATGTGATCGCGAGCCTGGATGGTCGCGACGTCGCCGGCCTAGCCACCGCGGAGGATCAGCCGTCGGCGTGGAACACGTACATCGCGGTCGACGATGCGGAAGGGACCGCAGCGGGCGTCGCCGCCGGCGGCGGCGAGGTGCTCGTCGCTCCGTTCGACCCTGGCCCGGCGGGACGCACCGCGTTCTGCCGCGACCCGGCGGGGGCGGCCTTCCGCCTCTGGCAGGCCGGCCGGCGCCTCGGCGCGCAGGCGGTCAACGAACCCGGCACGTGGAACTTCAGCAACCTGGAAACCGACCGGCCCGACACCGCCGGCTTCTACGCCGACTTGTTCGGCTGGTCGATCGAGGACCTCGGGTACGCCACGATGGTGCGGCGGCCCGGCTACGGCAATCACCTCGAGGCGACGGTGGATCCCGACATCCGCGCCCGCCAGCGGTCGGGGGGTGCGCCGCCCGGGTTCGAGGACGCGATCGCCTTCGTGGTCCCACTCGAGCCGGACATGAGACCGCACTGGCACGTCGCGTTCTCCGTCGCCGATCGGGACACCGCGGTCGACTCGGCACGGCGCCTGGGCGCCGACGTGCTCGGCGCCGAGGACACGCAGTGGACGCGGACGGCGCTGATCCGCGACCCTCAAGGGGGAGTATTTACTGCCAGCCAGTTCAAACCGGCTGGTTAGCGACCTCAGAGAACAGGAGGATCAGCCATGGCACTCATCCCCGCCGGCGCGCTCGAAGGCGTGAACCTCTTGGGCGCCGACCATGGTGCCACGATCTCGCTCATCTTCGACAACAGCGAGCCCGGCGAAGGGCCTCGGCTGCACCGCCACCCCTACGACGAGACCTGGGTGGTCGAGGAGGGAACCCTCACCTTTCAGTCTGGTGATGAGCGCTTCCCAGTCGCGGCGGGCGACGTGGTGATCGTGCCGCCCGGCGCTCCGCACAAGTTCACCAACGACGGCCCGGGACGCTCGAAGATGATCTGCATCCACGCCAGCCCAACGTTTCGGACCGAGTGGCTCGAGTGACCCGCTCGTGTTCGGCGCGGTCACCCGTCGCCGTCGCCGCTGAGTAGATCGGCGAGCGTCTCGCCGCTCGCCACCGACTCCGGACGCTCGGCGACGATGTTCGACCCGCGGCGGGCGTACTCGTCGCGGCGCTTGATCAACAGCCATTGAGGCTTCTCGCCGCCGCCCGTCCGCTGCAGGGCAAACCCACCCTGCAGCTTCTCGCCGTGGAGGACAAAAACGGCGTGACCACGCTCGAGCGCCTCGGGCCACGGCACTCGCCCGCCCTGCTCGTACTCGCCCCGGTCCCAGATGATCACCGCCCCGTGGCCGGTCGGCCCCTCGAAGTCGTTGTGGCCCAGGGTGTGGTCCTCCACCTCCACGGCAAGGCGCTTGACCGTCGGGTCAAGCGACGGGCCCTTCGGCACCGCCCACGAGCGCATCACCCCGTCGACCTCGAGCCGGACGTCGAAGTGGTGCGCGGTCGCCTGGTGCTCCTGGACCACGAACACGCCGGCCGGCACGCCCCGGATCGCGAACTGCTCGTGCCGCTCCACCTTCGCTGCACCCTCAGTCACCGACTCGACCCCTGGAACTGAGCGCAGCCAGGAGACGAGTCCCGTCACCGCGTCCTCCGGCCCCTCCGCGTGCACCGACAGCGTGCCGTCGTCCATCAGCCTTACCCAGCCGCGCACTCCTCTGCCCCGGGCCCGGTCCCGGATCTTCTCGCGGGTCGCCGAGGGCGACACGTCGCCGTCGATCACGACCCGCCTGGCCGTCGCGTCACTCACTCCCCCATTCTGGCCCACTAGCCTGCGCAGCCCATGGAGACTCGCCGCTTCGGACGAACCGGCTGGGAGGTTCCGATCGTCGGGCTGGGCACCTGGCAGACGTTCGACCTGGCCCCGGACCAACAGCAGATCGCGGACGAGGTCGTCGACACCGTGTGGGAGGCCGGGACGCGATTCTTCGATTGTTCCCCGATGTACGGGCGAGCCGAACAGATCCTCGGTCAGGCGCTCACCGATCACCGCCCGGACGCGATCGTCGCCACCAAGATCTGGACCAGCTCGGCGACTGAGGCGAGAGCTCAGTTCGCCGACCAGATGGAGTTCTTCGGCGGGCGCGTCGAGCTCGAGCAAATCCACAACCTGGTCGGCTGGCGCCGTCACCTCGACTGGTTGGAGGAGGAGCGCGAGGCGGGCAGGATCACATTCATCGGCGCCACCCACTACGCGGCGAGCGCGTTCGACGAGCTCGAGGAGGTCATGCGCACCGGCCGGATCGCCGCGATCCAGGTGCCGTACAACCGCGTCGAGCACGAGGCCGCGGAGCGCATTCTGCCGCTCGCGGCCGAGCTCGACCTAGGGGTGATCGCGATGCGGCCGCTCGGCGGCGGGTCGCTGACCAGACAGTTCGACGCCACCGAGCTGTTGAAATGGACGCTCGCGGATGAGCGGATCCACGTGGCGATTCCCGCCACCGCCTCCGTCGATCACGCCAGGTCGAACGCCGCGGCCGGGTCAGCGGAGTACTGACCCACCATCCGCGTTCAGCGTCTGCCCGGTCACGGTCGCCGCGCCGTCCGAGGCCAGGAAAGCCACGACGGCGGCGGTGTCATCCGGCATCAGCGAACGCGGCACGGCCTGGCCCACGAGCACCTCTTCGAACGCCTCATCCGGCAGGTCTGCCTCGGTGAACGGGGTACGCGTCAAGCCCGGGGCGACGCAGTTGACCGTGATCCCGTGAGCACCGAGCGGCTTGGCCAGCGATCTGGCGATCCCGACCAGCGTCGCCTTGCTCGCCACGTAGGGCAGGAAGTCCGGCCCCGGAGGCCGCCACACGGTGTTCGAAGTGATGAAGACGATCCGCCCGAAGCCGCGCTCGATCATCGCCGGGGTCAGCTCCTGACACAGCCACAGCGCCGACTCGACGTTGACCGCCTGTACCCGGCGCCAGGTGGCTGAGTTGAGCTCGGCCAAGCTCGCCCGATCAAACGCGGCGGCGGCGTGTACGAGCACGTCTCGGGGACCTAGACGGGCGGCGACAGAGCGCACCGCCGCCTCGTCGGCCAAGTCGACCGCAAACTCCCCCGCGCGATCGAGGATTGCCACATCGTGCCCGGTATCGGCCAGCGCGCGCACGATCGCTCCGCCGATCCCGCCCGCCCCTCCGGTGACCACCGCCGTTCGCGCCATCAGCGCGTGCAAGCATACGAACCTGTCACGTCGGGCGGTTGTTGCGGGTCAACACCGTATGACCCGACTCGACGGAGGAATTCTCGTGACTGCGGATGGACAAGAGCTTCTGGCCCGCGAGTTCGAGACGCAGCGGCCTCGCCTGCGGGCGGTCGCCTACCGGATGCTCGGCTCGCTGAGCGAGGCCGACGATGCGGTCCAGGACGCCTGGCTGCGCCTCAGCCGCGCCGACACGAGCGAGGTGGACAACCTTGCCGGATGGCTGACCACGGTGGTGGCACGCGTGGCGCTCAACATGCTGCGCTCGCGCAAGACACGACGCGAGGACACCCTGGACGACATACGCGTCCCAGATCCGATCGTCGATTCCGCCGACGGCACCGACCCAGAGCACGAGGCGCTGCTGGCCGACTCGGTGGGACTGGCCCTGCTCGTCGTGCTCGAGACGCTCGCCCCGGCCGAGCGGCTCGCGTTCGTCCTGCACGACATGTTCGCGGTGCCCTTCGACGAAATCGCGCCTATCGTCGAGCGCTCGCCCGAGGCGACCCGTCAGCTAGCCAGCCGCGCCCGCCGGCGTGTGCGCGGGGGCGCGCCGCCGCCCGACGCCGACCTGAACGCGCAGTGGGAGGTGGTCGACGCGTTCCTGGCCGCGGCCCGGAACGGAGACTTCGAGGCGCTGGTCGCGGTGCTCGATCCCGACGTCGTGCTCAGGGCCGACGGTGGCGTGAGCGGCCTGTCCCGGGTCGCGCGTGGGGCCGAGACGGTGGCCACAGGCGCGATGACGTTCTCGCGCCTCGACCTGATCCTGCGACGCGCGCTCGTCAACGGCGCCGCCGGAATCGTCTCGCTGCTCGGCGGGAAGCCCTTCTCGGTCGGTGCCTTCACAATCCGCAACGGCAGGATCGTGGAGTTCTACATCCTGACCGACCCGGAGCGTCTCGCCCAGCTCGACCTGACGGTGCTCGAGCCCTGACGCGCGAGTCGCGCGATCCGCACGAGGCCGCCGCGCCGGGCCGTTAGTCGCTCAGCGCGTCGCGGTCTGGTTTGTGATCGCCACGTATGGCCGACACGGCTCGTTGCGCAGGCTCGGGCAGGCCGGCAGCCCAGTCGGCACGCTGACGCCGGGCACGACCGGGAGGATCAGGCTCGAGGGCATGCTCTTCGAGAACTGGATCGACACTCGAGCCGTCCCGGACGGATCGGTCTGACCGAACGACCACACCGGCTGGGTGCCGTTGGGGGCTGAGATCGTCACCCGGATACGCGAGCCGGCGCGGTACACGTGGCCCTCGTAGTAGAGCGGGATGACGACCTCGACGAACTTGCCCTTGGGCATCGGCTGAACGTCGGAGGTGAGCATGCTCGGGATCGGCTCGAGCAGGGTGCTCTTCTGATGCAAGATGTTGTCGGTGTTGGTCGAGAGCTTGCGCTCGTTGGCGCGCAGCCATCCGTTCTGGACGAACGTCTCGTTGCCGTCCGGCCGCACCTCGCTGACCGTCGCCTGGAGGTCGACGTCGGGTGTGGAGGAGCGCACCCAGAGGTGAACCGCGCCGGCGCCGATCACCGTGGTGTTGGTGGGCGACGAACAGCTCTAAGAAGTCGTACCAGCGGTCAAACGTGTCCGGGTCGAGCGAGTCGACGTGCGCGCCGTTGGTGAACGTGAACCACTTCTGCTTGGTCCCCGTGAAGTGCTGAACGAGGTCGGGGCAGTGGCCACCCGTCTGCTCGTCCTCCCATTGACACGCCATGAACACCGGCACCTTGATCTTGTTGACGAACGTGATCGGGTCGAGCGGATCCGCCGTCGACGCGACGTAGTGCGAATTGGCGTCGATCTTGTCCATCAGGCTGGCCGCCTCGCCGTGCATCACCTGGTTGGCCTTGCACGTCTGGTCCCCGTCCTGGATCTGCTGATAAGCGTACGGTTGCCCGCTGTTCGGCCCTGCCGGCTCGGCCTCCTCCTGGCGCTGCTGCGCCCACGCGACGGCGAAGCCGGTGTTCAGGATGCCGCCGGGATAGAGCGTCGTCGCGGTCGCGTCGATCGTCGACAGCGGCGAGATTGCCGCCAGGTCGGGCGGGTCGAGCTGGGCGGCGAACAACTGGCTGATCGCGCCGTAGGAGATGCCCATCATCCCGACCTTGTGACCGAGCACCCACGGCTGGTGGGCGATCGTCTCGATCACGTCGTAGGCGTCGAGATTCTGCAGTGGCTCGAAGAAGTCATACGCCCCGCCCGAGCAGCCGGTGCCGCGCATGTTGACGTCTACGACCGCAAACCCCATCAGGTTGGCGAGGACCGCGATCCCGTTCACCGGTCCCGACGGGTCGGCGTAGCCGTAGCCCGAGTACTCGATCAGCGTCGGATACGGCGGAACCCCGAACGCGCTGACGTGGGCACGCTTGGCGAGCGGGCTCGGCAGTCCGGGCAGGTTGGGCAGACCGGGGAGGGTGATCGGCAGGCTGGCGGCGTCACGCCGGGCGGCACCGGCAGACCGAGCGACGTGACGCCGACGCCGGCCGGGCTGGTGGGCGGGTGCACGTCGATCGCGAGCTGGGTGCCGTCACGCGTCGTCAGGTACGTGTAGCCGCTGTCCGGGATCGATTGGTTGTAGATGCTCGGGTCCCACGGCTTGGCCGCGTCCGAATGGACCGTGATCGGACCCGACCCCGACCCGTCGGAGGCGAGCCGCACCCGGTAGCCGCTTCCGGGCGGAACATTGCGGAACAGCAGCCCGCCGAGCGAGTCGGCGTCCTGCGTGTACAGCGTCTTGCCCCCGGACGTGATCAGCGACATCCGCGCGTTCGCCGCGAGCCCGGTGACGTACACCTGCTCGGCGCTGCCGTGCGCGCTGAATGAGGGCGCCGCCGACGCGCCGGGCGCCGCCACCAGGGCCGCCAACAGAATGGCCAGCATCGAGCAGAGGCTGGCAGGGGCACGACGCCGCAGGACGTGGCCTCTCCGCACGGCGGGCACTGTTACAGATCTTTTTCGGTCGTGCGCCGGTTGCCCCTCTTAGGCGCAACACCGCCCGCGAGGTCGAGTTAGCGCCCTCGTCGGCTTGGCGTCAGGGCCCGGGGCAGGCCGCTGACGCAAGCGCCGAGGTGGAGAGCTTGAAATAGTCGCCCGAGGGCTTCCCCGGGTCGATTCGCCAGTCGATGCCCAGCCCGTCCAGCTGCCCGTGTAGCTGCCCGATACACGCCGCGTCGGCGTCGAGCTGGCTCCGCACGCGCGCCAGCTGCGCTTCGCTGGGCACGCTCTGCAGGGACCAGTTGATGCGGCCGAGCGTCCGCGACATCGATCGTTCGATGCCGGTCGCCCTCCCGGCGACCTTGCCGACCTCGACCCGCTCACTCGCGTTGCCCTGCTCGTCGATCGCGACCCGTTGCTCAAGGCTCGTCACCTCGGCCTGCAGCGACGACACGCGCGAGCGCTCGCGCGTGGCCTGGATCAGCCCGTCCACCCCGAAGGCGCCCGCCGTCAGTGCGACGGTCAGCAGGAGACCGCCGATGAATCGCACCTCGCCATGCAGAGTCCGCCGTCGCCGTCGAGCGCGGACCGTCCTACCGGGTGACGGACGCGCGCTTCGCGCCGCCGCAGGCCGAGCGGGTCGCTCGGCGATCGGAGCGTCGGAGCCGACGCGGCCTGAGTTGGTCACTCTCATCGTCTCTACCGTCCTTGGCAGCCCCGCGAGCGCGGGTAAGCAAACAACGGGCAGCCGATGCCTGCGCTCGCGCACGCTCGGCCCCGCTTCCAGGAGGCGCGCCGTCAGCCGGCCGCGGCGGTACTGGCGCGCAGGATCAGGTCCGCCGGGATGGTCTCGTGCACCCTGGCGAATCGACCCACCTCGATGTCGGCCCGGAGCAGCTCGGCGCCACGCCGGCCGATCTCGGTGAAGTTCTGGCGGATCGTGGTCAGCGGCGGGCTGAAGAACTCTCCCTCGGGCGTGCCGCCGAAGCCGATCACGCTCACCTCCTCCGGAACGCGCCGATCGGCTTCGAACAGCGCGCGCAGGACTCCCAGTGCCATCTGATCGCTGGCCACGAAGATCGCCGTGACGTCGCTCCGTGCGGCCAGCCGGTGGCCGAGCTCGTAGCCTCCGTCCGGGCGCCCGCTGCCGATTATCGCGTCCGGAATGTTGGCTCCGGCCGCCCGCAGCGTGTCGCGCCACCCGGCCAGGCACGAGCGCGGCGCCGGCACGTCGGCCGGCCCGGCGATGTGGAACACGCTCCGGTGGCCCAGCTCGAGCAGGTGCCGCGTCGCCGCGGCGGCGCCCGCATAGTGATCGCTCGTGACCGCGGAGAGAACATCCTGGGGTGGGGCCTCCAGGGCGACGAGCGGGATCTCCGCGGCCACCGCCGCCAGCGTCTCGATCGCGCCACATGGCGGCGCGAGTACCAGCAGCCCGTCGACCGAGAGCCACCGCAGCGTCTCCACCGCGCCCAGCAGCGACTCGCGGTTCGGCGCGCGCGGGCTCACGATGCACACGCAGTAGTCGCTCCCGCGGGTGGCCTGCTGGATGCCGGCCAGCAGGATCGCCTTCCCATACGGACTGGGGTTGAGGCTCAGCACCCCGATCGTCCTCGACCGGGTGCCGGGCGACGCCGCGACGACCTGATCAGTCAGCGTGGGTGATGAGAGCAGAGACATATCGAGTACATCGGCGAGGGACGCCGGAGTCGAGACTAAACTGGCGCCGCCCCGCCCAGGTATGTTTTGGTGCGATGCAAAACATATATCGAGTGTCAAGCGGATCGGTGATCCCCAAGCGTGCGGGTCACAATGACATCCGCCGCAACAACCTCGAGCTCGTTCTGCGTCACCTCTCCACCGTCGGCGCTGACTCGCGCGCCGGCATCGCCGCTCGGGCTGGCCTGACCCGCGCCACCGTCTCGCGGCTGGTCGCGGAGCTGATCGACCTCGGGCTCGTCCGCGAGAGCGGCCAGGATCGTGACGGCCGCGCCGGCCGCCCGGGCACCGTGCTCGAGCTCGACGGCGGCGTGGTCGCGATCGGCATGGAGGTCAATGTCGACTACCTGTCGGTGCTCGTCATCGACCTCGCCGGCCGCGAGGTCCTGCGCGAGCGCCAGGTGTTCGATGCCGCCGTCGGCCCGGACGCGTGCCTGGTCGCGCTGGGCGACCTCTACCGCCGAACCCGTCGCCGCCTGGCCGCCCGCCGCGCCCGCCCGGCCCCGCTCGTGGCCGGCTTGACGATTGCCGTGCCCGGGCTAGTCGATGTGGTCGCCGGCGTGGTGGCCGAGGCTCCCAACCTGCGCTGGCGTGATGTCCCCGTGGCCGAGCCGCTCGCGCGGATGCTGCGCCTGGGCGGGGCGGCCGGGGTACGAATCCACGTAGGCAACGACGCCAACCTGGCGGCGATCGCCGAGTACCGCTCCGGCGCCTGGGCCGGAACCCCCAACCTGGTCTACATCACCGGCGAGGTCGGGATCGGCGGGGGCATCATCGTGGGCGGCAAGCCGCTGCTCGGGACGCGCGGCTATGGCGGCGAGGTGGGCCACATGAACGTAATGCCCGATGGACCGCTGTGCGGATGCGGCCGGCGCGGGTGCTGGGAGGCGTGCGTCGGTTTGAACGCGCTGCTCCAGTCGGCACACCAGCGGCCTCGGGGCGACATGCCGCCCGAGCGGAAAATCGAACCGCTCGTCAAGCGGGCGCGTGCCGGGGACGAGCGAACCCTCGCGGTGCTGCACGAGCTCGGGCGGTGGATCGGCGTCGGTGCCGCGAACCTCTCCAACCTGTTCGACCCGCAGGTGATCATCCTTGGCGGCTACTTCGCCCATCTCGGCGAGTGGATCCTGCCCGTCGCCCAGGAGGCGCTCGAAGCCGGGACGCTCGCCCGCACCGGCGAGCACCTGCTCCTCGCGACCTCGACGCTCGGCTTCACCGCCGCTGCCCAGGGCGGCGCCCTGCACGCGATCGAGCGCGTGATGTCCGATCCGACCGGGCTGCTCGCGCTGGCCTGATCGCTTGACCGACCTGCGAGACGGGTGGAGAATCAGCTCGACCGGGCCATGTCGACATCCGTCACGCTCGACAGGATCGACCCGCGCCCCACCGCGGTCATGACGCGCACGACCTCGTGGGAGCAATTTCCGGCGCTGTGGCCCGAGCTCCTCGACGAGGTGTACGCGTTCGTCCGCACCTGCCCAGATTTCGCCGCGACCACCGGCCCGGCGCCGAGGTGGCAGAACGTCATGCTGTACCTCGACCAGCGGCCGGCGGTCGAGGTCGGCGTGCTCGCGCCGGCGCCGTTCACGCCGGCCGGACGCGTGATCGCGTCGACGTTGCCGGATGGCCACGTGGTCAGGGCCGTCCATCGCGGCGACTACTCACGGCTCGGCGACAGCCACGCCGTGGTCCACGCGTACATCCAGGAGCACGGTCTGGAGCCGGCCGGTCCGATCTGGGAGATCTACGGTCACCCGCCTCCCGACCCGGCCGACGCCGAGACCGAGATCTACCACCTCCTGCGCTGACTCTCGACGTTTACGGCCGTCGGAGCCCGACCACGCATGCCCAGTGGTCCGGGTCCTGCCACGCCTCGAATCCGAGCCGGCGCAGGTCAGCCTCGCCCTCCGCCACCCCGTAGTCGCCATGCAGCTCGACCTTCAAGCACCGCACCGCGTCGGCCCAGCCGGTCCCGTCGCGCAGCAGCTCTCGCTCCGCGCCCTCCACGTCGACCTTGACGTAGTCGACCGGCCCACCGTGCTCGCGCACCATCTCCGCGAGCGACAGCGCCCGCACGGGGGTGCCCTCCTCCCCACCCGTCACCTGGTAATTGGAGGTTCCGCCCCAGCCGCGGTACCGGACCTCGCCGTCGCTCGCCCACACCGCGGCGTGGATCACCTCACAGCGATCCGCCCACGCTGAGACGTTGCGACGCGCCAGCACGACGTTGTCCTCATCGAGCTCGACCCCGAGTACCCGCGCGCGCGGGAAGAGGTGAGCGAAGTGGCCCATGGTCAGGCCGATGTTCGCGCCGAGATCCCAGATCGTGTTTGGCGCGCCGAGTTCGGGTGGCGGCAGGTGATAGCGGCGGGCAAACGTGCCCCACACCGTGCCCAGGTCCGACGTCCCCGGCCGCACCAGCACCTCGCGTCCCCCCAGCGGCCTCAGACGCAACCGCGCCGGTGCGCCCCCTTTGTCACGATCACGGGCCAACCGCGCGTAAGTGCGTAGGCTCGACCCGTCGGAGGTGACCCGCGCGCCGACGTAGGCCAGGCGCAGCGCATCCTGGACCGGCGCCGGCAGCGCCGTCAGTGCTCGGGTCGCCTGCGCCACACGGCTACGGTACGCCGAGCTCGGCCTTCTTGGCCTCGACGTCGATGTCCAGCAGCCGGGCCAGGTTCTCGCCCAGGATCTTGCGCTTGGACTGCTCGGTCAGTTGTGGATAGCCGCGCTCCTCGACGATGTCGCGCGGCAGCTCGAAGTTCCAGAACTCCTCGAGCGCCCACTGCGGGTGCCAGATCGGCGTCTCACCGCCGTAGATGATCTTGTCCTCCCCGCACCACCACATCATCTTGCCGAGCGTCTCGGCGAACACGCGCGGCTGGCGCGCGATGAAGTTCACCGTCGCCGCAATCGACGCGTACAGGTTGGGATAGCGAACGATCTGCCACAGCACCTCGTCCAGCCACGGCAAACCGACGTGGAAGATGATGAAGTTGAGATCGGGGAAGTTGGCCGCCGCGCCGTCCATGTCGAACGTGCGCGTGTGCTCGATCGGTTGCGGCCCGAGCGGCACGCCCTTGTGCACCCCGATCACACTGATCCCGAGCTCCTGCGCGAGCTCGAACACCGGAAAGGCCACGCGCGGATCGTCCATCCGCCACGGGAACGGCTGGCCGTAGTCGTAGCGGACGTTGTATAGCTTGAGCCCGCGCGCGCCGTGGTCCTCGACCTGGCGTCGCAACAGGTCGAGCGCTCTCTTTCCCTCGAGCGGGTTGATCGAGGCCCAGAACACCGCCCGGTCGGGGTGCTTGGCCGCCATCTCGGCGCACTTCTCCCACGCCGACAGCCCATCCTGGAAGAGGTCGGTGAGCGGTAGCGGCTGGGCCACGATCATGTCCGTGTCGGAGCCCTCGATGATCATCTCGTAGATCTCATCGACGCTCCACTCGCGCATGAACTCCTCGCGGGAGAGGATCGGCTCGCCCTGCCGGGTCAGCAGCTGATGGAACGCGTACAGGTGCTCGTCGAACATCTGGCCGGGCGAGCCCAGCGCGTTGGCCGGATCGAAGTTGAAGATGTGGCAGACGCAGTCGAACACGAACGCCGACACCTTGCGCTCGCGCTGTGGCGTGGCGACCGTCTCGGTGGTGGCCATGAGATCAGGCTCCTTTCTCCTGGGCGATCCGCTGCTCGCGGTAAGGGATCAGTTCTTCGAGCGGCATGCTGAGCTTCTCGCGCGCCGACTCCGATAGGCGGTCCTGGGTCCACACCGGGTCCCACACCGTCCGCACTTCCACGCTCTCGACGCCGTCTAGGGCACGCAGCCGGTCCGGGATCGCGGTGGACATGCTGGCCACGAACGGACACCAGCCGGTGGTCAGGACCAGGTCGACCTCGACGCGGCCGCCAGCGACGCGCACGTCCTCGACGACCCCCATGTCGACGATGCTGATGCCGCGATCGGCACAGCACGGGTCGCACACCTCGCGGAGCGCATCGCGGACAGTGTCTGGTGAGATGGGATTTTGGGTTTCGGTCATCGCCGGCGCCGGTGTCCGCCATTGCCCCGCTCGGGGCAGTCGATCGCGATTCGAAACCCCGTGGTCCCGGTGGGCCGCTCGGGATCGGCCGCCAGCGCCCGTGCAGCGCGAACGCCCCAGCTCGTGTCGAGATAGGACCCGCCGCGGACCGTGCGCCAGCCGTCTTCGTCGGGCGGATCGCCGACCCACTCCCACACGTTCCCGGCCATCTGCTCGGCGCCGCCCTCCGCGGCGCCGGCGGGGTGAGCGTGAACGGGGACCGTCCAGCCCCACGCCGACTCCACGCAGTTGCACCGCTCTGGGTCAAACGTGTCACCCCAGGGCCACGAGCGGCCGTCAGCGCCTCGGGCCGCCGCCTCCCATTCATCGCCGCTGGGAAGCCTGACCGGATGCTCCAGCTCGCCGGCCGCCCACGCGCAGAAGGCCACCGCATCGGCGAACGTCACGTCGGTTACCGGGTGATCGGCGAGCTGCGCCGACTCCAGACGCCGGCCAAGGAAGGCGCCCACCGGATGGGCGACGGAGGCGACGAACGCGCCGAACTCCGCCGTCGTGACCGGCCAGCGACCGATCAGCAACTCGTCAACCGTGACCACCCGCTGGGCGCCGTCACCGAGGCGATACACGTCGTTCGGTACCCGCACGCACGTCTCTAGCGGCGGGCGCTCCGACTGCGGCAAGGGGGACGGTGCGGGCACGACGGCGAGCCAAACCTACACCCGGTCCGCAGCGCCGCACAAGACGCCGGTAATTCAGGCGACCGGGGGGGCGGACGATTCAGGCGACCGGCGGGCGGACGTCGGCCCACGGGCGCTCCGCCTCGAGCTGCCCGGCGAGCGACAGGATCGTGCGCTCGTCACGTGACCGCCCGACCAACTGGACGGCCAGCGGCAGGCCATCACGACTGCGTCCGGCCGGCAACGAAGCGGCGGGCTGTCCGGTGACGTTCCACAGGATCGTGAACGGAACCCAGCTGCTCTCCCAGAAGTAGCTCACGGTCGCACCCCGGCCTTCCATGACGCCCGCCGGTGCGGCTGGCTCCGACATCACCGGGGTCAGCAGCACGTCGTACGTGTCGAAGAGCCGCTCGATCCGCGCCGCCATGTCGCCTTGTGCGGCGAGCAGGCGACCCAACATTCGGTCGGAGATCAGGGCGCCGGGCCGGGCGAAGTGGCGAGTGCGCCGCTCGAGCCGCTGCGGCCGCTCCACCTCCCCCACCAGATCGCGAACCCCCCGGAACAGGATCCCGAGGATGACCGGGACGTCACGCGGCTGGATCGGGTTCGAGGCGTCGACGACCGTGTGTCCGAGCGAGCGCAAGAGCTCGGCGGTCGAGTCGAGCGCAGCGGCGACCTCGTCCGACAGCCGGCCACGCGCGCCGATTGGAAAGTCTCTTACGACCGCGATCCGCAGATGATCCGGACGTTCCCGTGCTGCCTGGGCGAACCCGTTGCTGCCATCGCCGAGGACGTCGAGCATCACGCCGCTGTCGGCCACCGTTCGCGTGAGCGCTCCGAACACAATCCACTTCGCTTTATCGCCGTCGTGCGGCGTACGGGACACGCGGTCGCGGTGCGGCTTGAGCCCGAATAGGCCACAGCACGCAGCGGGAATCCGGATCGAACCGGCGCCGTCGGCGGCAAGCGCCGCCGGCACCAGCGCGGCTGCCACGGCGGCCGCCGAGCCGCCGCTCGAGCCCCCCGGCGTGCGCTCGACGTTCCACGGGTTGCGCGTGACGCCCCAGGTGATCGACTCGGTGAACGGCCACAGCCCGAGCTCGGGCATCTTGGTCTTGCCGACCACGATCGCTCCCGCCGCCCGCAGTCTGTGCACCACCTCGGCGTCGGCCGGGGCGGGCGTGACGAACGCGCCGGTGCCGCGGCTCGTGACCTCGCCGCGGATGTCGATCTCGTCCTTGACCGCGATCGGCACCCCGAGCAGCGGCCGATCGTCTCCCGCGCGCACGCGCGCGTCCGCCTGTGCCGCCTCCAGCAGCGCCCGCTCTTGGTAGACGGCCGCGAAGGCGTTCAGCTCGGGATCGAGCCGTGCGATCCGCGCGAGCGCGAGCTCGACGAGCTCATGGGCCGACGCGTCCCCGCGCCGGACGAGCTCGGCTTGGCCGGCCACGCCCATGAACGCGATGTCGTCGTGGAGCACCCGGTCGATCCTACGGCGTCGCTCGGCCGCCGGCCGAGTTCTGCCTCGTCGAGGATGCCGGCGACGCGGTCCGGACCCGCGTGCGTCTCGCGGGCGCTACCCCGCGACCGTAACCGGATGATGTAGTTCGCCGTGTTCCGGTACGAGTAGAGCGGCTGACGGGAGACCTGGAGCTGGCCACCAACTTGACGCTGGCTACGCCGGCCCAGCCGGGAACGACGAGGCGAACCGGCCGCATCCCGCAGTCTCCAGTAAGTCAATTGACTTTCCGGACTTTGCCAAGGGCGTGGGACAGAAACCGGGACTGAGCGGCCATAAAGGGAAATTTCCAGCATTACGGCCCCGGCCGGGGCGGCCCCGTGGCTCGGGCATGCACAACCGCGCGCGCCGGCCGCCCGCGCGGCACGACGAGCGTTTATTCATCCCAGAGGTGCAGAAGCGCGCGCGACCTCCGCGTCCGACGCGCGATGCGCGCTTTTGCATCCCTGGCTCATGCGGCCCCATCCCCCGGCTTGAGCCGGCCCCATCCCCCCGGGCTGAGCCGGCCCCATCCCCTGGCTTGACCCGGCCCCACTCCCACCGGTTTGAGCCGCCCCATTCCCCGGATCAGGCGGCTCCGGCGCCCGGCACACCGATGCCGTTCGCGGCTTCCACCCCAAACTTCAGCAACTAAATCGGAAAACAGCAGAAGGTCCTGATACGCTCGACGCCCGCAATTTAGATCGAAGTAGTGGGGATTGACCCTTCGACGGGAAAGGAAACGAGGTTGAGATCAAGGATCAGAGGTCTCGCGGCGCTGGCCGTGGTGATTCCGACGGTGGCATTACCGGCGAGCGCCGGCGCGACGACGCTCTTCGGCTCGGGCTCGAGCGCGGAGCAGCCGATTCTGAACGTGCTGTTCCGGGCCTACAACCGGCTGAACCCGCACATCCGCTTCAACTACCTGCCCGACGGCGGCAACGCCGGGGTGCAGGACGTGCAGGCGGGCCGGCGGCTGTTCGCGATCAACACCCGTCCGCCGCTGCCCAGCGACGCCGGGACCACGTATTTCAAGCTGTTCCTGGACGGCCTGTGCGTGGACGTCAACCCACAGAACAGCCTGAGCAACCTGACCGTTGCCCAGACCAAGAACATCTTCACCGGCGTCTTCACCAACTGGAGCCAGGTCGGCGGCTCGAACCTGAGCACGACGATCGATCCAGTCGGGCGTAACTCGGCCGCCGGCTCGTACACGTTCTTCCAGCAGGCGATCCTCGGCAACGTGACGCAGTCCTCGAACGTCGCCCAGGAGACCTCCGACGGACTTGTCGCGACGGCCGTCTCGAAGGACCCGAACGCGATCGGCTACATCGGCCTCGCCCACTCGGGCAGCAACAGCGGCGTCAAGAAGCTCACGCTCAACGGGGTCTCCTGCAGCCAGACGAACATCAAGAACGAGACCTACCCGATGTTCCGCTACATCTGGGGCGTCTTGCCGACCAACGGCGCCAGCCGCACCGTCGAGAAGTTCTTTGACTGGGTGCGGACCAGCAAGCAGGCGGGCCAGATCATCAACCGCGCCGGCGCCGTGGCGGCCTTCAACAAGAAGTAGCGAGGACCCCGCCAGGGCGATGGACGAGGACGACTTCCTCGAGCAGGACCACGGCATCAGCCAGGACCAGCGCGCCGAGCTTGGGCTCGGCGCGCTTGTGTTCGTGGTGGTCGGCCTCCTGCTGGCAATGCTCGCCTTCGTCGTCCACGAGGCGTGGCCGTCGTTCGCCCACAACGGGATCGGGTGGTTCGGACTCGGCGGCAGCCTCGACCAGCAGATCCAGGCGATCATCAACTCGGGAGAGCTAAAGGAAGCCCCGGTCTACACGTTCCACGCCTGGCCGCTGATCTGGAGCACGATCCTCATCACGGTCGGCGCGGTCGCGATCGCCTTCCCGGCCTCGCTGTTCATCGCGGTGTTCATCGTCGAGTTTGCCCCGCAGTGGTTGCGCCGGACCCTTGAACCCGTCGTGCGGCTACTCGCCAGCGTGCCGTCGGTGATCTACGGGCTGGCCGGCGTGCTCGTGATCGTGCCGCTCATCGGCAACCACCTGATCACCCAGAGCGAGAAGGCATCGGTCACCCCGATCATCCAGCTGAGCGGCGCGAGCCTGCTGGCCGCCGTCCTGATCCTCACCGTGATGATCGCCCCGATCATGATCGCGGTGTTCGTCGACGGGCTGCGGGCCGTCCCCCGGGGCTGGCTCGAGGGTTCGCTGGCCCTGGGGGTCAACCAGTGGCGAACGTTCTGGAAGGTGGGGGTCAGAACCGTCCGGCCCGTGCTCGTGGCGGGCACCGTGCTCGCCACCGCCCGCGCCATGGGCGAGGCGATCATGCTCAGCATGGTCTCGGGCAGCGTCCCCTTCGCGCCGAATCCCGTCGACGGGCTGATCTTCTTCTTCGAGCCGTCGCAGCCGCTGGCGGCAACGATCATCCACAACACCGAGGCGCTCAACTCGCCGCCGATGAAAGCCACGCTGTACGCCATCGGGGCGGTGCTGTTGTTCTCATCGGCAATGCTGTCCCTGATCGGCTGGACCGCCAAGCAGCCGATGCGGCGCTATGGGGTGATTGCATGAGCGCCGCGCGGGCCGCGACGGTCGGCGTTCGTCCTCGGGCCGGCACGGGCAGCGCGTACCGGCTAACCGACCGCCTCGGGCTTGGTCTGGCCTGGTTCTTCGGCCTGCTGTTCTGTGCGATCGCTGCGGCGATCGTCATCTACTTCCTCATTGAGGGGATCCGGTTCCTGAGCCCCAGCCTGTTGTTCACCAACCCGGTCCCCGGGGTGAGCGAGAGCCAGACCGGCGGCTTTCTCGACCCCATGCTCGGCACCTTCATCATCGGCGCGATGGCGATGGCGATCGCGGTGCCGCTGGGCGTGGCGATCGCGGTATGGCTGAGCGAGTTCGGGCGGCCCACGGCGCTAGCCCGCGTGGCCGAGTCGGCCATCGAGATGCTCGCCGGTGAGCCGGCGGTGGTGCTCGCGCTGTTCGGGTTGACCCTGTTCGAGCTCCACGCGCTCGGCTTCCTGAGCCAGATCACGAACGGGGTGGTGCTCGGACAGTCATTCTTCGCCGCCGCGGCGCTGCTCTCGCTCGTGGGGCTGCCGATGGTTGTCGCGAACACGCGCGAGGGCCTCCAGGCCATCCCCAGCCACGTCCGCGAGGCGTCATACGCGCTCGGCAAGACCAAGATCGCCACCACCCGCCGCGTGCTCCTCCCCGCCGCGCGCCCCTCGGTGATAACCGGCAGCATGCTGGGCCTGGGGCGCGTGATCGGCGACACCGCCATCGTGCTCCTGCTGCTGGGGGGAACACTTACATTCCAAAGCGCCAACTCGGTACCGGTGCTCGGGTTGCTGCGCGGCACCGGCGACACGCTGACCGGCTACATCTACTACAACGCGCCCACCGGCGACGGCAACCAGCCGGACAAGGCGTACGCGGCGGCGTTCGTGCTCATGCTGATGGTGCTGGCGCTGAACGTCGGCGTCGATCTCGTGGTCAATCGCTCCCGGCGGTCGGTCCGATGGAGCTGAGAAAGCCACCGCCGGTCAGGCGCTTGACCGGGATATGGACCCCACCCACCCCGGCTCCCCCCACGACCAACGGCAACGGTCACCATCCGGCCTCCTCGTTCGTCGGTGCTCCGCAACGCCCGGCGCCGAGCTCGATCGCCATCGACCGGATGCAGGTCGAGAACCTGTCGGTCAGCTACGGCGAGAAGCCGGCCGTCAAGTCGGTGTCTCTGCCGATCCGACAAGGCGAGGTGCTCGCGCTGATCGGGCCGTCCGGTTGCGGCAAGACGACGCTGCTGCGCTCACTCAACCGGCTGACCGAGCTAACCCGCGGCGCGTCGCTGAGCGGCCGGATCACGCTCGATGGCGTCGACATCGCGGCGATGGAGGCGACCTCGCTGCGGCGCCGGGTGACGATGGTCTTCCAGCAGCCCAATCCGTTCCCGATGAGCGTGTTCGACAACGTCGCGTACGTCCTGCGCGAGCAGGCCTCGCGGCGGCCGCGGCGAGCGGCGGTGCGCGGCGCGGTCAACGAGGCGCTCGCTCGCGCCGGCCTGCTCGACGAGGTGGCCGAGAACCTGGACCATCCAGCGTTGCGCCTGTCCGGGGGTCAGCAGCAGCGCCTGTGCATCGCCCGGGCGCTGGCCGCCAACCCCGAGGTCCTCCTGCTCGATGAGCCCTGCTCCGCTCTCGACCCGGTGTCCACCCGGCTGATCGAGGAGCTCATCATCAAGCTGCGCGAGGACGTCGCGGTCGTAATCGTCACGCACAACCTGCAACAGGCTTACCGCGTCGCCGACTACGTGGCGTTCATGTATCTCGGCGAGCTGGTCGAGTACGCGACCGCGCACAAGATGTTCGGCTCGCCCACCCAGCAGCGAACCAAGGACTACGTGAGCGGTGCTTTCGGTTAGGCGCGTATCGGCGGCCTTCGTCGCCACGGCCCCCGTCGCGGTGCTGCTCACCGGCTGCGTTTCCACTCAGACGGTGGCCACCCGGGCCCGGCTCGTGGATGCGCGGATCATCGCCAGCCAGAGCCAGACTGAGGTTAGGCAGGCGAATCCTTCAGTGAGCGTCGAAGTACCGGTGCTAATCCACACCGCCACGGGCGACGCAATCATCGTGTCTGTCCGCAACGACTCAGCTCGGCAGCTGACCGACCTTCCGATCTCCGTCGGCGTCCGCACATCTTCCGGGCGCACCACGTATCTGAACAGCTCGACCACCCTCGACTACTTCCAGAGTCACATCGCTGCCGTCGGCCCCGACGCCAGCACCGATTGGGTGTTCACGAAGTTCACGGTCGGCGCACTCCCGCGTGGCCGGGTGTTCGCCACGGTTGGCGTCCCGCGACTGCACCCCACCCTGAGTCGCTCCCTGCCGTTCGTCGCGGTGTCGCTGCGCGCGAGGTACCTGGCGACCGGCGGCGTGATCCTCAAGCTCTCCGTTCTCAATCGCTCGGTGATTCCGCAGTACGACGTCCCGGTCTACGCGGTCGCGCTACGCCACGGGCGCGAAGTGGCGGCGGGTCGGACCGCCGTCACGCATCTCGGGACCCGCGGAACATCGACCTCCTTGCTCGCATTACTCGGCAGCTCCCACTACGACTCGCTGCGCCTCGTCGCATCGCCCACGATCTTCAACTAGCCAGAAAGACCGAACCCATGAGCACGACCGAAAGCCCACGAATCGAGGACCAGCCGACGGCCGTCCTGCCGGCGCCCGAGTACGAGACGTGCGAGCAGTGCACAGCCCCGGTCGAGGCCACCCAGCGCTACTGCGTCGTGTGCGGGACCCGGCGCAAGCACGTGTACGACCCGGCGGCCCGCTACCTCGCCGAGGCGACCGGGCACCGCCGAAGCGCGGTAGCGTCGCGCGCCCGACAGTCCTCAGCCCCGCGCCGCTCCGCCGGACTTGGACTTGCCCTCGCTCTCGCCGCGATCCCGATCGCGGTGGCGATCGGCGTGCTGATCGGTCGCCCCGGTGATGACGTCAACAGCAAGCTGCTGGCGGCACTTCGCGCGGAGAAGCCGCCGGTCGTGAACGTCAACGGCGGCGGGACGGCAAGCGGCGCAACCGCGGCGAGCACGACCATCGCGGCCGCCACGTCCACGCCCGCGGCCCGCCTGACCAGCACGTTCGGCCTGCAAACGGGCTACGCGATCCAGCTCCAGACGCTGCCCGGCTCGGACACGACCGCAGCGACGGTCGCCGCGGCCGAAGGTAAGGCTCGGGCGCATGGCGCCACCGCAGTCGGCCTCATCAGCCAGACCGACTTCAAGGTCACCCCGGCGCCGCCGGCCGGCGACTACGTGATCTACTCGGGTCAGTACAGCTCGAGCGCCGACGCCACCGCCGCGCTGGCCAAGCTCAAGCACGCGTTCCCGTCGGCCCACGTGATCGCCGTCCGCTCGGCCACGGCCGCCGCGGCTCCCGCCCCGGTCCTGTCGAGCACTCAGTACGGCAGCGCGCATCAGGTCAGCGGGTTCAAGCCCACAACCACCCAGCTCAACCAGGGCGGGCAGATCGTCAATCAGGAGAGCAAGGAGACCAACGGCAACTACACCAAGTCTCAGCAAGGGCTGCCCGACGCGATCTCGGTGCCGTGATCGGACTGCCCCGCAAGCGATCGGCCAAGGCGCCGCCGGCAGGCGCCGCCGAAAATTCCCATGCTTCGACCGAGGACGCGGCGAGGTCCGTGGCTGTCGATCCCGAGCTGCAGTTCCAGCGCGACCGGCTGGTCGAGCGCTTTGCGCTGATGCAGTCCGAGCTGGGTGGACTCTTCTACGAGATGGCGATCCGCGACCACGTCCGGATGGAGGTGCTGATCCCCAAGGCGGCCGAGCTACAGCGCGTCGATGCTGAGCTAGCCCAGCTGGAACGGATGATCGAATCCGGCAACTCGAGCGTCGGCGGTCAGTGTCCAGCCTGCGACGCGGTCTACGCCCGCGGCGCCGTGTTCTGCGCTCAGTGCGCGAGCCCCCTCACCACCTGATGCTCCGCCGGCTGCGCGCCATCCGCCTCTCCTGGACGCAGGTCGCGATCGTGGCCGTGGCCTCCGCGCTGTCCACCGTGGTCATCGTCGAGGCGAGCACCCGCAGCAACGGGCTTCCCTACTCGACCCTGGCGGCGCTGCGCCAGCGCGTGGCGGTTCACACCACGCCCTCCTCGACAGCGACCCCACGCACCGCAACGGCCCCGTCGGCGCCACAGACCACCGCGCCGAGCAGCATCGCGAGCACACCGACCCTATCGACCGCGCCGGCACCGTCGACCGCGCCAGCCCTGTCGACCGCGCCGGCGGACACCGGCGAGGACGCGAGCACCTCCGCCGGTGACGACGACACCGGAGGTGACACAACCGACGACGCGGCCACCGGCACATCCGGCACGGACACGACCACCACCCCGACCCCCCAAGTCGGGCACGTGTTCGTGATCGCACTCACCACCACGAGCTACCGAGCCGCCTTCGGTCCCGGGTCGGTCGCGCACTACCTGAATCACGAGCTCCGCCCCAAGGGCGTCCTGCTGAGCGGCTACCGGACGCTCGGCGGCTCCGAGCTCCCGGACTACCTGGCGATGGTGAGCGGACAGGCGCCGAACGCCGACACCAGAACCGGTTGCACCGTCTATGCCGAGTTCTCGGGGTCAGCCTCCGCCGCCGCCGACGGCCAGGTGCCCGGCGCCGGCTGCGTGTACCCGAACACCGTCTTGACGGTCGCCGACCAGGCCACCGCGAGCGGGAAAGTGTGGAAGGCGTATCTCGCGGACATGGACGGCGAGAGCTGCGTTCACCCCAACTCGGACGCGGCCGACGACGCCGCACTGCCGGGCGCCGGGAGCGAGTACGACACGCGACACAACCCTTTCATCTACTTCCACTCGCTGCTCGACCTCGGTGGCTGCAGCAGCAACGACGTGGGGCTTCAGAGCCTGACCAAGGACCTGCGCAAGGCCAAGCGCACGCCGACCTACGCGTTCATGGCCCCCGGGCTATGCGACGAGCCCTCGGCGGCCGCCTGTCCGAATGGGCAGCCCGGAGGTCTCGCCGGCGAGGACGCGTTCCTGAAGCGACAGGTGCCGGCGATCCTCGCCTCCGCCGCCTACAGGCAGAACGGCGTGCTGATGATCGTGTTCGCCCGGGCCCCGTTGGCCAACGGCGCGCGGCCGGTCCGCACGGGTGCCCTGATCCTTTCCCCGACGGTCAAGAAGGATTCGACGGTGTCGACGGCCTACGACCCCTATTCGGTCCTGCGTTCAGTCGAGGATCTGCTCGGCTACACGCCGCTCGTGCACGCCAAGACCGCGAAGTCGTTCGCGAACCTCGCGGTCGGCAGCAGCTGAAATCGAGAGCGCTCCGGGACGGTCGGCAGCAGCTGAAATCGAGAGGGCTCCCGGAGCGGGCTGGGACCCGGCCGAGTCCCCAGCCCGCTCCCGCACCTACTTCTTCTTCTTGCTCGAGGTCGTCGAGCTGAACGGTGTCTTAGCTCCTGCCTTTGCCGGGCTCGGGCACTTGCCGGTGAGGTACAGCCGGAACGGACCATCCTCGGCGCCGGTTGTGTCGCTCACCACGAGCTCGACGACCGCGCCAGGTTGGGGCTTGGCGCCTTTCGGCGAGCCCTTTGGGATGTACGGGCACAGCGGATCGGTGGTGTCGAGCGAGCCCTCGATAACGCCCGGCGCAGGGATGACACCGCCGGCACCCGCGTTGCAGTTCACGCCATTGCCGGGGATCGTGCCCGAGCAAACGACGCTCACTTTCGAGTCGGGGGTCCCTACGGGATCGAACACAGAAGGCGCGCCGTTGTAGTCGTCGATCGTCGTGTAGTCGCTGGGCTTGCGATTGACGAAGATCGTGTAGGCGGTGATGCCCCAGTCACAGTTGAACTGGTAATTGAGCAGGTTCGGATCGAGCGAAGTGGGCTTGGCCCGAGACAAGGTTCCGCCGCACGAGGTGTTCGACTCCGGCGTCGGAGCGGCGGCGAGCGCCGACTGCGCCAACAGGCCGCCACCGACGGCAAACGCGAGCGCCGCCGGCACCCACCATCTGCGGGCCAGGCGCTTCGCCTTGCGATGCAACACAGCTAGACCTCCAGGGTTCGTTGACACGGCGGGTCGGCCGCTGTTCTCAGACTGCATCCCTCAGGGCGATTGCCCGACCCGGCAATCTTCAGAAAGTTTACAAAAATTGTGAAGTTCGACCCGGCGGGCGGATCGGAGCCGGCTATCGGGCAAGATGGACGCGTGCACTGCCACGAGATCGACGACGAGCGCGGGTGAGGTGTTCGAGCACGAGCGGGTAGCGATCAACGTCGGCGAGCGCTCGGGATTGCCGGTGATCGTCGCCGTCCATTCGACCGTGCTCGGCCAGGCCGTTGGCGGGTGCCGCCTGTGGTGCTATCGGGATTGGCGCGACGCGCTCGATGACGCGCTTCGCCTATCTGAGGCGATGACGCTGAAGTGCGCGCTCGCGGACCTCCCCCTCGGCGGCGGCAAGAGCGTGATCGCGCTGGCTCCGGGCGACCCCGAGCTCACCCCCGAGCGCCGGCGCGCGGCCATGCTGGACCTCGGTGATGCGGTCGACCGGTTCGGCGGAAGCTACGGAGTCGGCGAGGACGTCGGCACGACTGCCGAGGACATGCTGATCGCACGCGAGCGCACCCGCTACGCGTACTGCCTCCCGGAGTCGCAGGGTGGTGCCGGCGAACCGTCCGAGCCGACCGCGGAGGGCGTTCGCTTGGCGATCGGGGTCACGCTCGAGCGAGCATTCGGCGCAGCCGATGTCTCGAGCCGCCGGATCGGCATCGTCGGCCTCGGGCAAGTTGGCTCGCGCGTGGCCCGCCGGCTAGCCGCCGACGGCGCCAAGCTACTGGTCAGCGACATCGACGCCTCGAAGCGCGCACTGGCCGACGACCTGGGCGCCTTGTGGACGGAGCCCGAGGAGGCGCTTCGCGCCGAGGTCGACCTGCTCGTGCCCGCGGCGCTCGGCGGGGTGCTCACCCCGGGCTCGGTCGCCACGCTGCGTTGCGCCGCGATCGCCGGCCCGGCGAACAACCAGCTCGCGGACGACGCCGTCGCCGACCTATTGCGCGCGCGCGGCATCCTGTGGGCTCCCGACTTCGTGGTAAACGCGGGTGGGGTGATCTATGCCAGCGCAATGGAGATGCACGGCTGCTCCCGGCAGGAGGCGATCGCGCGGGTCGGCGCGATCAGGGGCACGCTCGGGACCGTGTTCGCGGCCGCCGCGGAGCATTCGATAACGCCGCTCGAGGCCGCCCGCCGGGTGGCCCACGAGCGGCTCGCAGCCGCGGCGTCGGCGGCTGCGTCACAGCCACCGTCGGCAGAGCTCAGCGCTGCCTCAGACGCTGGCGACGTGTAGGGCCGGGGCATCCCCGGCGAGAGCGCGCCGGCACCACTCGAGGACCGCCTCGGCGACGCCGCGTCTGGTCATGTGCGTCGTATCAACGGTGTGCATGCGCCAGGCAGGCGCTAACTGTTCAAGACGCTCCCAGCGCATCTCCTCCCAGCCTGCGTTGGAGACAACGTGCGTCATGTGGAGAGGATCACGCGCCTGCGTGCGCATCCACTGAGCAAATGCCTGGTGATGCGGCAGCAGCGCTGGGTCATCTCCGCGCCCCGCCAGACGTTCGGCCTGCGTTTCAGGGGCGGCGTCCAGGAGGCACACAGCGATCGCGTCAAGCCGTGGCGCTGACGGCGCGGCCACGACCTCGGCAGCGGGAACCGGATCACCTGCGAGCAGCAGGTGCCGCCCGGAGGCCTGCAAATCAACCGCCCGGCGCACGGCGACCTCTGCCGTCTGCTGGCGCCAGACCTTCGTCATCGCCTCGGGCATTGGCGTGAGATCCAATAGCTTGACGCACTCGACCGCGGGTGGCAGCTCAGGCGCGACGATCGCGCGCACGGTTGACTTCCCGACGCCGCTGGCCCCAGTTACTAAAAGCAACACTCCGGCGACTCTCGCAAACGTGCCTTCATCCCGGGCCTTGACTCAGCCACTAAGCCGGGTGTAAGTTCGCCGGGGAAGGGAGTTTGTGATGGGCGTACGTCCGCGACTAGTCGCCTGTTGGCGGCCGGTTATTTTGTTGCTCGCAGCGGCTGTGGTGTCAGGCGCTCTTGCCCCGGTGGCGGGTGCCGTGAGTGTCCCGCTCAGCTTTGGCGTTCCTGCGTTAATCGACACGGGTGGGCCGTACGGCGATCCGGCGGCTTTCGACACGATGTCATGTCCTTCGGCGAGTTTGTGCGTTGGCGACACCGGCGTGTTCGGACAGATCATTACCTCAAGCGATCCGTCGGGCACATCAACCAGCGACTGGTCAGTTCTTCCGACGGCTCAGGTCGCCCAGAATGCGAACGGCTACGTGCTGATCGGCGTCAGCTGCGTCACACAGGATGCGAGCCCGTTCTGCCTCGCCGTTGGCACGAATCCGGACGACCCGTTCGGTCCTGGAAACAACGTTTTTCTCAGGTCAACCGACCCGGCCGGAGGCGCGTCCGCGTGGAGCGTCCAGAGATTCGCTCCGTCCTCGCTGGACGGTCCTCCGTCGTGCGCAGCCGGAGCCTCAACGACTGTTTGCGTGGCCACCAATAGCTCTGGGCTCGTGTGGGCGACTGCGGATGCCGAGGACCCCGTGGCAAACGGCGAGGCAGGCTCCGCACTCCTCGACGGGGCGATAGCCAGCGCGTGCCCGTCGGCCGCGATGTGTTTCATCGCGCAGAGCGATGGAACGGTGCTCAGTTCCGGAGATCCTGGCTCCCCCAGTGCCTGGCTCTCTGCAAACTCCTCCTCGACCGGGCTGGGTTCAATCACCGGGTTCTCATGCCCGACGAGCACGTTCTGCATCGCCGCCGGCACGGACGCTTCCGGGAGCCAGATCGCGACGAGCACCGATCCCGGGGCCGCGACCCCGACGTGGACGCTGTCGACGCCGAGCATGACAGTGAGCGCCCCCTCGTGCGCGCCGGACTCGGCGCTCTCCGCCCCGGGGGTGATCTGCTTCTCGAGCAACGGCGACACGACCAGCGTCTCCACCGATGGCGGCGCGACATGGGTGTCGGAGAGTCTCGTCTCGGGCACCACAGACGCCTTCGCCTGCGCGGGGACAACCGCCTCGTTGTGTGCCGCGGGTACCTCCGCGGGGCAGGTATCGACCTCGGCAGACGCCGCGAGCAGCGCGTCGGCGGCGTGGAGCACCCCCTTGCTGGTGGCGCCAGGCGAGGATCCGGTCGAACTGTTCGCGCAGTCGTGCCCGTCGAGCGGCGTGTGCGTCGGCAGCGATGGCGCGGGGCGGATCCTGACCTCGACCAATCCCACGGGCGGAGTAGCGGCGTGGAACGCAGCGCTTGTCGACCCGAACGGCGGCGGAATCTTCAACCTCGCGTGTGCGTCGATCACCGCGTGCGTCGCGTTCGACAACAACGGGTCGGTGCTCACTTCGGCCAATCCGGCCGGCGGCGCCTCGACGTGGTCTGCACCGTCGTCGAGCATCGACGCAAACGGGATCTCCACGCTCGATTGTCCGTCGAGCGGTGCCTGCGTGGCGACCGACTTCAATGGAAACGTCCTGAGCTCGTCGGCGCCGCCGTTTGCCGCGGCGAGCTGGTCTGCGCCGGCATCGATCGCCGGCAGCAGTTACATCTCCGCCCTGGCCTGCCCGTCAAGTACCGCATGCGTCGCGATCGATGCGGACGGGAATGTGTATACGTCCTCGACCCCACCGTTCGGTGCGGCGACTTGGAGTTCCTCGGATTCGAGCATTGACACGTCTACGATCTATGAGCTCGCGTGCCCGTCGAGCACTTCGTGTATCGCGATCGATTCGCTCGGTCGCGTACTGACGGCGAGCGCACCCTTCACCCGCGCGAGCTGGTCGGCGCCCTCGGCAAGCGTCGACCCCGACAACCTGATCACAGAACTCACTTGCCCGACGAGTTCGCTGTGCGTAGCGGGCGACGCCGCCGGCGACGTGCTCACCTCCACGACGCCGCCGTTCAACGGAGCAACCTGGTCGACCTCGGCCGTAGACCCGAACAACGTGATCACCGGCCTCGCGTGCTCACCGAATGTGTTCTGCCTGATCGGAGACGGCAACGGAAACGTGGTTGCCGGCACGGTCACGGTACCGCTGAGCACAGCGTCACCGCCCGCCCCGGTCATTGCCACGCCGAAACCGTCGTGCACAATCCGCGCGAAGAGCGCCACGGTGCTGCTTGCGACCACCAACAAGCACGCACACCAAGGTAAGACCCGACGCAAACCCGGCACGGTGTCGTTCGTGGTTGACTGCGACCAAGCCGCAGGCTTGACGCTCAAGGGCAAGCTGACCGAAGTGGTCAAGCTCAAACACGGGAGAAAACGCCGCAAGACCGTCTCGCTCCCGGGCAAGGGCGGATCCGCGCAGGGGAACCTGGCCTTCGTGTTCACGATCAGCCTCCCCAAAAACGCGCTGACGGCGCTGAAGGCCCGCACACCGGAGTCGGTAACGGTGACATTGTCCGCCGGCAACGCCAACGGCAGCAGCATCACCACCGCCACGATTCGCAGCCTCAAGCCGATCAGTAGCTAGCGCGATCGCCACCACGGATCCCCGTCCGCTCGGAGCCGGATTGCGCCCCCGGCGCCCGAGGTCCCTTCCACCGCCCTTAACTCCAGTAAGTCGATCGACTTTGCGCGAAATGTGGTAGGCTGACCGCCGCGGCTCGTCCGGCGGGAGGCCGGGCCCCATCCGCTGGCGTTGGACATCCCTCTCGAAAAGGACGGTCTCGCATGCACGAACACGCATCCCTAGCCCCTGCCCGTGCCTGGCTCACGCGATGGCGCGCGTGGGCCGTTTCTATCGCGATGCTCGCCGCCGGCGCCGCGTTGACCGCACCGGCACCCGCGGTGGCGGCGGCTCCCACCGCTCCGCCGCCACTGACCTTCCTGACTCCGAACGGGCCGCAAGGACACGGCGACATCTTCATCACCCCGACCGGCGACTCGAGCACGTACGCCAACGGCCCCGAGATCCTCAACCGGGACGGCAACGTGGTCTGGTTCGATGCCATCCCGCAGGGCCTGACCGCGGCGGACTTCCGCACCCAGAACTATCGAGGTCAGCCCGTCCTCACCTTCTGGCAGGGCACCGGCTTTGGCGGCCTCTCCACCGGCACCGACTACATCTACAACGACCACTATCAGCAGATCGCGAGCGTCAACGCCGGCAACGGCCTCAGCGCGGACGGCCACGAGTTCCTGATCACCCCCTGGAACACAGCCCTGATCCTGTCCTACACGACCGCCACCGCCAACCTGACCTCGATTGGTGGGCCGGCCGACCAGACCGTGATCAACGGCGTCGTGCAGGAGATCGACATCAGGACCGGCAGGGTGCTGTTCCAGTGGAACAGCGAGGACCACGTCCCCTTCAGTCAGAGCGAGCAGCCCCTGCCGGCGTCGCCGAGCACGCCGTGGGACTGGTTCCACATCAACGCCGTTCACCTCGACACCGACGGCAATCTGCTGATCGACGCCCGCGACACATGGACCACGTACAAGGTCAACCGGTTCACGGGCCAGATCATCTGGCAGCTCGGCGGCAAGGACTCGAGCTTCCGCTTGCAGGCGGCTCCGGGCCAGAGCCTCGACGACGCCGGTGAGATCTTCGCTTGGCAGCACGATCCGGAGGCACTCGGCGACGATCGGTACACGTTCTTCGACAACGAGTCGGCAGGCACACCGGAATTCGCGGTCAGCCGCGCGGTGACGGTGAAGCTCGATCCGCGCGACCGGGTCGCCACGCTGATCGCCTCCGATGACCAGCCGGAGGGGCTCGTGGCCGCATCGCAGGGCAATGCTCAGACCACCGGAACCGGTGACCTGTTCGTCGGATGGGGCGCGTTGCCCTACCTCTCGGAGTTCGCTCCGTCGGGTCAGCTCTTGTGGGGCGCGCAGTTCCCGACCGGGGTCAACACCTACCGGGCGTACCTGCTGCCGTGGGACCCCGACCGGGTCACGGCCCGGTAGTCAGTCGCTCCGCTCGAGGCGCTGGGCCGGCAGCGCCTCGAGCGGACGCTGAGCGATCGAAGCGGATCAGGCGGGTCTCGCGTTCAACCAGTGAAGGGCTCGGCCGCGAGCTCCGGGGCCGCGGAACCGCACGAGCTCACGCCCGTCGGTCAGGCAGACCGCCCAACCGCCGAAGATCGGCTTGAGGATGATGGCCAGCGTCTTCACTTGGAATAGATGTTGATCGCGATCTTGAAGAGTGGTCGAAGAAAATCCCCGGGCCGCCCGAACGTACCCCACCTACAGCAACGCCGAGCGACCCGCGATACTGCCGGGCTGATGGAGCGCAACGTGCTCGGCGGCCCGCTCGCGATGTGCGGCGCCGACCCGCTCACCGGCTTCTACCGCGACGGCTGCTGCCGCACCGGGCCTGCCGACCTCGGCCGTCACACGATTTGCGCCGTCGTGAGCGAGGAGTTCCTCGAGTATCAGCGGAGCGTCGGCAACGACCTGAGCACCCCCGTGCCCGATTACGGGTTTCCCGGCCTCGAGCCCGGCGACCGCTGGTGCGTGACCACCCACGCGTGGCTACGCGCACATGACGAGGGCGTCGCCGCGTTCGTGGTCCTCGCCGCGACTCACGAGCGGACACTCGAGGCCGTGCCGCTCGAGATCTTGAAGCAGTATGCGGTCGACGTGCCGGACGATCCCGGCGCGATCGGCGGCTAGACCTACACCCGCTCGTCGGCACCCTGAGCGGCCCTTGCGACCGTCATGAGCCGAAAGCGCGCGCCCAAGTCGTCCGATCGGCCGGCCCCTCGGCGGACGACGTCGGGGCGGCGGAACTCGGGACACCACGGATGACGGACCTGTGTTGCTCCCCGCCTGGTGTCGCCCGCCTGTCCGTCACTTCCCCGCCGGCGAGCGCGACTCCGCTTTGCCACGTTTTACACGGGTCAGCAGGTGCGTGTTCCAAGGTGCCTGTCGCTGTCCGATCGCTCTCGCGCCCTCGGGTATCCGCGCGAGCTGGCCGCCGCCGGGAACGATCAAGATCTGGGTGCGGGGCGACGGCGCTTTCGCGTGCGCTGAGCAGAACACGTCGATGGCCTCGTCGGACAGCTCGACCAGGAAATCGCCGCCCCAGTGGTTGCGCAAGCCCGCCATGTTCGCGCCGTCGACCAACCGCCGGAGCGCGGTGTACGGCATGCGCTGCACCAGGTCGACGGCGGGCGGACCGTGGTCGCGCAAGGGCCGCGAGCACGCGCGCGCCCTCTTTCACATCGCCGCCTTAACAGGCGGTGATCGCCACCGCGGGCCCGCCGCGCAGCCATCCCGGTATGAACGGTTGCGGCAGAGCGGTGACCAGAGCGACGGCGCCAGGTGGAGCGGCGGCATGTACCGGCGTCGGCGTTCAGGCACGTTCAGGGCCCCTCTGGCCATCGCGCTGGTCGGGTCGATCAAGGCAAGGTTAGTCTCCGCGCGGTGTCACAACTGGGTTCGATCGGCGGTCCCGGCCTCAGGGTTCTGTTCGTTGGCATCAACCCGTCGTTGCGCTCGGCGGAGGTCGGGCATCACTTCGCCCGGCCCGGGAACCGGTTCTGGCCGACGCTCCACGCCGCCGGCTTCACTTCCCGTCAGCTCACGCCGTACGAGGACGCGCTGCTCCCGTCGTTCGGAATTGGCGTGACGAACATTGTGCCGCGCGCGACGCGGGCAGCGTCCGAGTTGAGCACCGAAGAGTTGCGGGCGGGGGCCGTCGTCCTGGAAGGGACGGTGCACGAGTGGAGCCCGCGACTCGTCGCGATGGTCGGTGTCGTCGCGTATCGCGTCGCGTTCGAGCGAGCGCACGCGAACATCGGCCTTCAGGCGGAAGAGATCGGCGGGCGGCCCGTTTGGGTGCTGCCCAACACCAGCGGTTTGAACGCGCATTACCAAACCGGCGGATTTCGCACGGTTGTATGCACAGGCGCGCGTCTACGCCGCCTCACTTGAGTGAGTCCGCGCGGAGTCACTCGCGTAACTCCGCGCGGCCCACTGTGTTGGATCAGGCGCTCGCCACGGCCACGGGCCGGAAGTAGTGGCCCTGGTCGAGGTCGGCGACCAGTCCCGGCTGCACCGGGCTCCATCCCAGCCGCTGCTGCGTCAGTGCGCTCGAGGCCGGGGCGTCGAGCCCGAAGAAGACCCCCATCCAGCCGAAGTGCTCCGCGGCGTCCTCACGCGCCACCGACACCGCCGGGACGCCGAGGTGCCGGCCGATGATCTCCGCTATCTCGCGCGTCGGCACGCCCTCGTCCGCTACGGCGTGGAACACGGAGCCCGCCGGGGCGCTCTCGAGCGCCAGCCGGTAGATGACGGCGGCATCCAGCCGGTGCACCGCGGGCCAGCGGTTGGCGCCGTCGACGATGTAGGCGGAGACGCCCTTGGTGCGGGCGATGTCGATCAGAACCGGCACAAACCCGTGATCGCCCTCGCCGTGCACTGACGCGCCGGGCCGCACGATCGACGTGCGCACGCCGCGGTTCCCCAGCTCCTTGGCCGTCTGCTCGGCGCGAAGCCGAGGGTGACCGCCCGACCCAGACGGCCCCGGGTCGTCCTCGGTCGCCACCTCGCCCGGCTTGATGAGCGCGGTCCCGGTGGTGATGACGAGGGGGCGATCGCTGCCTTCGAGCGTCGCGCCCAGGGCCTCGATCGCGGCGAGATCGGTGTTCGCCGCGTCCTCCATCCGCGAGAAGTCGTGAATGTAGGCGGTGTGAACGACGCCGTCCGCAGCGGCGGCGCCGCTGCGCAGGCTGTCGAGATCATCGAGAGACCCGCGCTGGACCTCGGCGCCGGCGGCCTCGAGCGCTGCGGCGGCTTGGTCGGAGCGGGCCAGTCCGACAACCTCGTGTCCGTTGTCGATGAGCTCGCGGACGACGGCGGATCCGATGAATCCAGTCGCGCCGGTGACGAATACGCGCATGAGAAACCTCCGTAATAAGACGATGTCAGTCGCTGTCATCACTGTACCACATGATGTCAGTGGCTGACATCAACTACGATTCGGGCCATGGTCCGATGGGAGCCCAACCCCCGCGGCAGACTCCAGGAGGCAGCCTTGGCGCTGTACGGAGAGCGCGGCTTCGAAAACACCACCGTGGCCGAGATCGCCGAGCGCGCCGGACTGACCGAGCGAACGTTCTTCCGGCACTACGCCGACAAGCGCGAAGTTCTCTTCGGCGGTTCGGACGCGTTCACGGAAGCGTTCGTCGGCACGGTGGCCAACGCGCCCGCGTCCGAGACGCCGATCGATGCCGTAACGGCGGGCCTCGAGGCCGCCGCCGCGCTGCTCACGGACCGTGATTTCTCGCGCCAGCGCCAGGCCATCATCGCGGCCAGTCCGGAGCTGCAGGAACGCGAACTGAGCAAGTTCGCGTCACTGTCCACATCACTTGCCGACACCCTCCGCGGACGCGGCCTGGATGAGCCGGCCGCGACTCTCACCTCCGAGCTGGCGACCGCCGTGTTCCGAGTCGCGTTCGAGCGCTGGATCGAGGGAAACGGGCACCAGGACCTTTCGTACCTCATCCGCGAGTCGCTCGACCAGCTCCGCGCCGTCACCGCCGGCGCATGATCCGGACACGGCGCGACATCACGCTCGAGCTGGTTCACGCCGTCGCCTGGCGCGGAGCGGGGCTCCAGATCGCGCCCGAAGCGCTCGCACTGATGGACCAGTGCCACGATTCGTTCGAGGCGCTGGTCTCCGAACGCGTTCGCCGGGATCCGCAAGCGCTGATCTACGGCGTGACGTCGGCGCCGGGTGACGCGGCGGCGGACGCGCTCGGCGAAGACGCGAAGGCCGGGCGTCCGGATCGGCTGTGGACGGCGATGTCGTTCGGCGAGCCGTTGCCGGATCGGGTCGTCCGGGCCATCGTGGTGGCACGTCTGGCGAACTTCCTCGACGGGCATGCCGGCGTGCGCAGTCTGCTCGCCCAGGCCGTGGCGGGCATGCTCGCCGACTCCCAGCTGCCGGCCGTGCCGTCGCAGTCGAACGGCGGCTCGGGCGAGATCCTCGCCCTGGGGAGCCTGTTCTTCGACCTGAGCACCCGGCTTACGCTCACGCCAAAGGAGCGCATGGCGTTGATCAATGGCTCGCCGTGCGCGGCGGCGTTGGTGGCCGATGTCGCCCTCGCCGGACGCGGGCGGCTCGAACTCGCCGAGTCGGTGTTCGCGCTCGTCGCCGAGGTGTGTGGCGCGCCCGATGAGCATTTCGCCGTCGAGCTCGCCGAGCTGTGGGGAGACGAGTACGAGGCGGCCGCTCTCGACTCGCTGCGCGTGCTCCTCGACGGAAGCAGTCGCGCGCGACAGCGCCATCAGGCGTCTGTCTCGATCAGGATTCTGCCTCGGGTGATCGGCGCGCTTCGGCGCACACAGGCTGCGGCCGAGCTCGCCGCGACGGTGTCGCTGAGCTCGGTCACCGACAACCCCGTCTTCCTGCCGCCAGGGGAAGGCCGGCCAGTGGGGGCGGTCTACTCGAACGGCGGCTATCACGACGCCCGGGCCACGCAGGCCATCGATGGGCTCGCCCTCGCTCACGCCGAGCTCTGCCAGCTCGCCCAGCGCCTCGCCGACCATCTGTTTCAGAGTCCAGTCACCGCGCCGCTGATCGGCTATGACGAGTGGTCGGTCAAGCCCCTGCACATGGTCGAGAACGGCTGGGCAGAGGAGGCGCGCGCGATCGCCTCGCCCACGCTTCTCTCGCTTGGCGGCTTTGGACAGAACGACGTTCCCGTGCTCAACTTCCTCGCGTGGCGCAAGGCGAGCGCCATCGGCGGGTGCCTCGAGGCGGCGCTCGCCGTGCTCGCCGCGCTCGCCTCTCAGGCTCTTCACGTCGCCGAACGCGACCCCCCGCCGAACCTTCGCTCGCTCGTCGAGGAGATCCGAGCGGCGTTTGCGCCGGTCACCGACCCACGGGCCCTCGGCGAGGACTGCCAGCGGCTCGCCGACGCGTTCACGCGGCGCGTGTTCGAGTAGGCGGAAGACAAACTCATCAGACAAGACTGATCAGGCTAGACTGATGATTCTTGCCTGACGCATCTGTCCGCTCCGTATCGCCAACTCGACGGGACGCTGCCGCCGAATTGCGCGCGACGCTCGGGCTGCTTTATCGCCGACTTCGCCAGACGCGCGAGGTAGGCGATCTGAGCCTGCCGGAGAGCACGGCGCTCAGCCGCTTGGATCGGCACGGCCCGATCACCGCCGCGGAGCTGGCCAGGCTCGAGCAGGTCAGTCCGCAGTCGATCGGCGCCACCGTGCAATCGCTCGAGGCCAGACAGCTGATCGACCGAGCGCCCGACCCCGGCGACGGACGCCGCATGATCCTGTCGCTGACGCAAGCGGGGCGGGAGACGGTGTACAGCAAGCGCACCGCGCGGACCGAGCAACTGACCGGAGCGCTGGCCGCCCTGACCGCGGATGAGCAGGAACAGTTGATAGCCGCCATACCGGCGCTCCGGCACCTCGCCGAGGCGCTGTGAGGTTGCCCGGCGCGCGTCGCGTTGCGGTCCCGGCTCGCCCGGCCGGCGACGGCTACAAGTGGGTCGCACTGGCCAACACGACCGCGGCCGTGTTCATGAGCCAACTGGACGGGTCTATCGTTCTGATCGCGCTGCCGGCGATCTTCCTCGGCATCCACCTCGATCCCCTGGCGCCCGAGAACATCGGCTATCTGCTCTGGATGATCATGGGCTACCGGCTCGTGCAGGCGGTCCTGGTCGTGACGGTCGGGCGGCTCGGGGACATGTTCGGCCGGGTGCGGATCTACAACGCCGGCTTTGCCGTATTCACGGCGGCCTCGGTGATGCTGTCGTTCGATCCGTTCACCGGCGCTCACGGTGCGCTATGGCTGATCGGCTGGCGGTTCCCCCAGGCGATCGGTGGATCGATGCTCACCGCGAACTCGGCAGCGATCCTGACCGACGCATTCCCGGCCGACCAACGCGGCTTCGCGCTTGGCACCAATCAGGTCGCCGGGCTGGCCGGGATGTTCATCGGCCTTGTGGCCGGCGGCATCCTCGCGGCGGTGGACTGGCGGCTCGTGTTCTGGGTCAACGTTCCGGTCGGAATCTACGGCACCGTGTGGGCATACCTGAAACTCCGCGAGACCGGCCAGCGCCAGCGCAGCTCGATCGACTGGTGGGGCAACGTCACCTTCGCGATCGGGCTGTCGGCCATCCTTGTCGCCTCGACCTACGGCATCCAGCCCTACGGCGGCCACACGATGGGCTGGACCAACCCATGGGTCATCGCCGGGCTCGTCGGCGGCACCGCGTTGCTCGTCGCCTTCGTCGCCATCGAGCGGAGGGTGAAGGCCCCGATGATCAACCTCAACCTGTTCAAGATCCGGGCATTCACCGCCGGCAACATCGCCGGCTTCTCGATGTCGCTCGCTCGCGGCGGTCTGCAGTTCATGCTCGTAATCTGGCTGCAGGGGATCTGGCTGCCGCTGCACGGCTACAGCTTCAGCCGGACGCCGCTCTGGGCGGGCATCTACATGCTCCCGCTGACCGTCGGGTTCCTGATCGCGGGTCCGGTGTCCGGGACGCTGTCTGACCGGATCGGCTCGCGTGGCCTCGCCACCGCCGGCGCGGTGATCTCGGGGCTCGGGTTCCTCGGACTGATGGTGTTGCCGGTCGACTTCCCGTACCCCGTGTTCGCGCTGCTGCTGGCCCTGATCGGCGCGGCCAGCGGGATGTTCGCCTCACCCAACTCCTCGTCGATCATGGGCAGCGTGCCCGCTTCCGAGCGCGGCGTCGCGTCGGGCATGCGCGCCACTTTCCAGAACTCGGGCACAGCGATCTCGATCGGGATCTTCTTCACGCTGGTCATCGCCGGTGTCGCGGGCAGCCTGCCCGGAGCCCTCAGCGCCGGCCTGATCCACGATGGCGTCCCCGTCGCGCTCGCCCACCAGCTCGCCGGCCTGCCGCCGGTATCGAGCCTGTTCGGCGCGCTCCTCGGAATCAACCCGCTCGAGCATCTGCTGAGCAGTCACGGCGCGCTCCACTACCTGTCCGAAGCCGGCCGCCAGACGTTGACCGGCCGCGCCTACTTCCCGCACCTGATCTCAACCCCATTCCACGACGGTCTCGTCGTCGTGTTCGCGACGTCGGCCGCGCTGTGCGGAGTCGCCGCGATCGCCTCCCTGCTGCGCGGCGGCCGGACCACGCTGACCACGACACCCAAGGAGCCCCTCGATGAGCACCGAAGCCCCCGCCCCGATCGATCCCGCCAAGACCGCCCTGCTGGTCATGGACTACCAGAACGGCATCTTCGAACGCGTCGCGGGCGGTGACGCTCTTCTCGCCGGAGCCAAGCAGGCGATCGCGCTGATCCGCGATCGTGGCCACACGATCGGTTACGTTCGCGTCGGATTCGCCGACGGCGAGGTGCCCAGCGGCACGATGGGCCGCCGAATCGGCCGTCAGGCGGCGCTGACCATATTCCACGCCGACTCGCCCGGTACACAGATTCACGACGAGATCGCCCCGCAGGACGACGACATCGTCGTGCGCAAGATCCGGGTGGGACCGTTCGGCACGACCGATCTGCACGAGCAGCTCCAGGCGAAGGGAATCGACACGCTGATCCTGGCCGGCATCTCCACGAGCGGCGTGGTCCTCTCGGCCGTGCGCGACGGCCACGATCGCGACTACCGGCTGTTCGTCCTCTCAGACCTGTGCGCCGATCCCGAGGCCGACGTGCACGAGTTCCTGATCGAGCGGATCTTCCCGCGCCAGGCGGAGGTCATCACGAGCGAGGAGCTGCACGAGCTGCTGCACTGACGCGGCGCGGTCAGGCGGTTGCGCTGTGCGGCACCGGGATCCCGGTCTCCCAGGGAAGGACCTTCCTGAACTGGACGAGCTCGCCGTAGAAGGCGGGGTCGAAGGTCGGGCTCAACGCCAGCTTGACCGGCCAGGCGGCGGCCTGCGCGGGGGTCTGGGCGTTGCTCATGTCATCGAACCAGGGACGCGAGGCGTCGGTGTCGATCAGGCCCGGGCAGAGTGCCATGACGAGCTTGTTCTCGGCGAGGTCGGCGGCACGCCCCTCGCGGGCGAGCGCCCGGACAGCGGCCACCTGCGCCACCTTCGACGGGATGTTGAGCCACGCTCCATAGCCGTCATCCTCGGCACGCCCCGCGTGGACGGCCTGGCGCCAGTCGTCGATCAGGGCGTCGACGGCGTCGAGGTCCTCCTCCGCCGCCTGGGCGAACCTGCCGGCCGCGCGACCGTCGAGCTTGTCGAGCGTGCCCAGCGCGCTGGCCACGACGATCAACCGGCCGCCGCGACGGAGGCGGGGGGCGAAGGCACGGAGCATGCTGGTCGTCGCGAGGTTGCTGGTCTCCGCCACGGCATCGACCTCGTCGACGGGCTCGGCCTGCGGGCTCATGCGCGCGGTCGCGTTGGAGAAGACGATGTCCACCTCGCCGAGCTCGGCGGCAAGCGCCGCGATCGCCCGGCCGTCGCGCACGTTGAGCACACGGCCTTCGACGCGGGCGACAGTTGACGGCTGATCGGCGATGGCAGCCGCGGCGGCCGCCACCCGGTCGGGATCCCGGCCGGTGAGCAGCACGCGGTCTTGTGGTCCCATGCCGGCGGCCAGTCCTTCGACGAGCGCGCGACCGAGGCCTTGGTTGGCACCTGTGATGAGAGCGATTCGTGAATTGGTCATGGGATCAACCTAGCCTCCGTGTTCCATGCTGTAAACGAGAATGATGCACAGCTACCATGCCGAAAGCGCATGTCTACTGACCCCTCTCCCACCGGGCTTCGCGTCCTGCGCCAGGTCGCGCAAACCGGGTCCTTCTCCGACGCGGCGCTCTCCCTCGGATACACGCAATCGGCCGTTTCGCGCCAGATCGCCGCGCTCGAGGCGGCCGCCGGACACCGACTGTTCGACCGCGGTCGACGCGGCGTCACGCTAACCCCGGCGGGAGCGCGCCTGCTGGCCAGCGCGACCCGCATCCTCGACGAGCTCGACAGCCTGCGGCGCGAACTGGACGGCGAGGAGACCGCAGCCGGGCCGGTCCGGCTCGGCGCGTTCCCCACCGCTGCGGCCGGGCTCGTGCCGAAGGCCCTTGCGACCCTGCCCCCGCAGCTGAAGGTCACCCTACGCGAGGCGACCACCCCGGCGCTCACCCGTGCCCTGCGGGCGGGCACGCTCGATCTCGCGATCATCGCCCGCGTCCCGCCCTATCGCCCGCCGGATGCCGAATCCCCGGCACTCGAGCTGACGACGCTCTCCGAGCGCGAGCTCGCCGTCGGCGTCGCCACCAACCATCCACTCGCCCGCGCCCGATCCATCGAGGTCGAGCAGCTCGAAGGCCAGGTCTGGGTCGCAAGCCGGTCCGACGCCGGCGACACGCTGCTCGGAGTGTGGCCGGGCCTCGCCGAGCGCCCCGATGTGCGCTACGTCGTGCGCGACTGGCTGGCCAAGCTCAGCATCGTCGCCGCGGGCCTCGCCATCACGACCATCGCTCCCGTCATGCTCGATGTGCTGCCTGGCGGGATCGAGGTCCTCCAGGTACGCGGCGAGCCGCAAGAAGCCCGCCGCGTCGTGGTCGCCCGCCGCCCCGGGCCACTCGACGGCCCCACAACCCGAGTCATCGACGCGCTGCTAGCTGCCGCTCAGCCCGCGGGGAGGTAGCGGCGCGCGGTCACGTACTCGTTCCCAAACGCCGCCACGGAGATGAGGTGCACGGCGCTCGTCGAGTTCGGCGCCTCGATCATCTCCCCGCCACCGATGTACATGCCCACGTGCGACACCCCCCGCGAGGGCGGATCGGTCGCGAAGAAGACGAGGTCGCCCGGGTCGAGCGCCTCTCTGGCCACCGGCCGCCCGGCGAGCGCCTGCGCGTCGGCATCGCGCGGGATGACGATCCCGTTCACGCGATAGATCAGGTTCACGAAACCGGAGCAGTCGAAGCCGAACGCCGACGTCCCGCCCCACAGGTAACGCACGCCGAGGAACAGCTGCGCGGTGGCGACCAGGTCCTGGCCCGTCGGAGTCGGGATGGCAGAGCTCGAGGCGTAAACGCGGACGTCCGCGCTCGGCAGCGCTCCGACCTCACCGCTCGGCGTCGCGACCTGGACATCGCCTCCGGAGCTACCGACAACGGGGAGTCGCGTGCCGAAGCTCAGCTTGAGTGGATGGAGCGCCCCACGCAGCACCGCCGTCAGTGCGCTGACCATCGCGATCCGACCGGACAGCAATCCTCCGAAGCTTCCGCTCGAGGTGAGTTGCTTGGTCGGGATCCAACCGGGATAGCCGAGACGGTTCTTCGGTGTGGGCTGGTCGGTAACCGCGACCTCGCTCCACGAGCCTCGCTGCGCGAGGATCCGCACCGGTTCGCCGAACAGCGCCTGGGTCTCGATCCGGCCGTCCAGTGCCAGTCGCGCCGCTGTGTTCAGGACGCGGCTCCAGGCGCTCATGTTGACCGGGTTTCCTAACGCCGGCCGATCGATCGTCCGGGGCGCGGAGGGGCTCGCCCACACGGTCGCGACCGAGACGTCGACGAACCGGGCAGACCCCGACGTGGACCTGGCGACGAGCGGGGTTCGCGACAGGAGGGCATCCGTGCCGATCTCGATCACCGGATGCGCCGAGGGCTTGAGCCAGCGGAGGACATCGAGGAGCTCTCCCTGTGGCAGGGCAACGCACCCTTCGGTGGCGCCACCGACCCAGTTGTGCAGGAAGATCCCCGAGCCCAGCGCGTTCGCCCCACGCCGGATCGGATTCATGTTGAACTGGATGACCGCGAAGTACGGGTACGCGACGGTCTCGGTCCAGAGCGGCTCCGACCACGCCGCGAACCCCGGCGTGAGTCCACACGGCACGTGGACGAAGCGGTTGTAGCGCGGCGAATACGGGTCTTCGTCCCACCAGTCACCGCACGTGAGTCGGTGATAGGCGTAGTGCAGGCCACCCGGATTCGGCTCGTTTCCGTACATCGTCGCTCCGATGCCGAACACGCCGATCGGCGTGGCGTGGTCGCCCTCCCGGCGGGCGCCGGCTGGCAGCAGGTGTCCCGAGCCGGTCTCGGCCTGCCAGGGGCCGAACACGGGGCGCCAGGGCGAGTCCGCGTTGGCCCGTTGGTATACCCGCAGGGTGGTCAGGTACCCCGGGGGATCGTTGGTCGAGCTCGAGACGACGATCAGCTGATTCGCGCTCGCGGGAATCGTCAAGCTAGTGGCGCGGGCGCTCGCCGGCGCCACTTCCAGGGCCATCGATGCCGTGAAGGCCAGGACAGCCGCCAGTGCGACCGGGGCCGAGCGCATCATGTCCGCGCGGCGCGCTCGAACATCTCCGCCGCCGCCTCGTGAAAGCCGGAGGGGAGCCCGGCCGCGGCAAAAGTCGCAGCGATCTCGTTCATCTCCCCCACCCACCGCCACCCCTTGGCCGCGGCGGAATCCTGGGCGTGTTGCCAGCGCGCGTCGAGCCCGGGTTGCGAGCGCCCCCACTCAGCCCGCAGCGCCTCCTCGACGCCGTTGGCCCCGGCACTGCCCAGGGCGGCGAGCAGCAGCGCCGCCGAGCCCTTGGTCCATGCCGCGTAGGCCATCTTCAGCGCCGATGCCGCGACCGGTGAGGCGTCGAGGACGACGGCTTGGAGACGAGTGCTCTCGAACAGAAGCGATGCCTCGAGTGCGTGCGACCCGGACAGGTACAGACGGGTTGTCCCTTCCCGCCGCGGCGGGGGGCCCACGATGCCGCCATCGACCCAGCGCTCGCCGATGAGTTCCCCGATCCGGGTCGCCGTCATCGGCGATACCGCGTTGGCATCGATCACAAGCGCCGACGTGCCGTGCAAGGCGCGCGCCACTTCGAGCGCCGCGTGCGGCGGGCAAACCGACAGGATCACCTCGGCGTCGGCTAAGTCCTCGGTGGCGGTCAGCCCGGCAGCGGCGGCGCGTCGCGTGGTCTCCTCACTTCGTCCCCGCGGGAGCCACAGCACCGTATGCCCCTGCTCGACCAGCAGGGCTCCGATCGCCGCGCCCATCTCCCCCGGATGCAGCAGACCGACACGCACCGGCCCATCATGGCAAACGCGCGCCCCGGCTTAGTCGTCGAGGTTCTCGACGATCTCATTCGCGCGCGACCACTGCTCGGGCGGCACGACGAGATAAATATCGCCGCGGCCGAGGCGATCGAGCGGCCGCTCGGCGACGCACGACGCGTCGACGCCGAGCTCACGCAGGCGATCGCGCCACGCCACAGCGGTTGCCCGCTCCTCGAACGTGCTCACGGTCTCCCAGCCCTCGAGGCGAGGGTCGTCAATGGAGACCGTGGGATCCTTCCCCCCTGGAAGCTTGCGGAAACGCGGGAAGCGCACGGGCCGAGCCTACGCCCCGTGCGAGTGATATTCGAGCAGCTGCGTGAGCAGGCGTTGCAGGACCCTACGGTCCGAGGCTGAGAGCGGCGCCACGAACGCCTCCTGAGCGGCCTCGATTCGACGGTCGAGGCGCTTCAGGGCGCGGGCGCCGGCCGGGGCGAGGTCGACGAGCATCCGCCGGCGGTCGTCCGGGTCACGCACGCGCGCCACGAGACCGTCCCGCTCGAGCTCGCCGAGGAGTGCGTGCATGTCGCTGCGGTCGATCAGCAAGCGGCGTCCGAGTGCCGCTTGGCTGGCCGCCCCTCGCTCGGCCAGGGCACTCAGCACGTTGAAGTGCTGGCGGCGAAGCCCCTCCTCCCCCAGGGCATCGGTGACGAGACCGGCGGCGGTGGCGGCGAGCTGACTGATGAGCCAGCTCGGAAGCCGCCGTATCCGCTCCGGCGGGTCGTATTCGGCGAGGTCTGCGTCTGACCAGGGCATAAACCCGATTATAAGTTGGTCTCGCCAACGTTGACAGAGCCAATGGCTTGCGATATCGTTGGTCATATCAACGTTGGTACGACCAACAAAAGGAGCCAAACAATGTCCAACGCCCAGTCCATCTCACTTGAGCACCAGATCGAGCAGCTCGCAGACCGGCAGGCGATCGCCGAGTTGATCGCGCGGCTCGGGGTCATGCTCGACGAGAAGCGCTTCGAAGACGCGGGGTCGATCCTGGCCGACGATGTAACCGCGCAGACGCCCGGCGGTTCGTCGCACGGCCTGGAGGCGGTGGCGGCACAGGCGCAACGCAACCACACGGTCCGAACCCAGCACATGATCACCGACGTGCTGATCGAACTGGACGGGGATACGGCGCGGGCCCGCGCGAACCTGATCGCGACGTTCGCGGCCGACCGGCCCGGGTCACGCCTGGTGATCAACGGCGTTGAGCAAGCCGACAGCTATCTCAGCGTGGGGGGCCGCTACCGGTTCGCAGCCGTCCGCACCGAGGATGGATGGCGACTGGCGCGGATCGAGAGCGAACCCGTCTGGAGCAGCCAGCCCCAGAGCCGGGGCGCCCTGATCACTCAGACGGGGGACTGACGAAGTTGGTCGGCGGCGCCTGAGTCGGCCTCACGCCGACACCGCGACCGCGGTCGGGACCGGCGTGCGCGTCCCGTCGCCCCCGACCGCGACCGCCGCCTTGGCCGTCACCAGGTGGTAGAGGATCAGGAGCTGGACCAGTGCCAGCGACTCGGAGCGATGCAGGTCCGTACCGATCGTGAACTCGCCGAGACGGCGCGTTCGCAGGTGCGTGGCGAAGTGCATGCGAGCCCAGATCGCCTCCTCGATCGCCTCGGCATGGTCTGGATCCATCCGTCCGGGTATGCGCAGCACGCGCTCGCCGCCCCGCTCCACCAGCGTCAAGCCGTCGGGCTTGCCGTTGATCAGCGGCGACAGGTCCGGGTGGGGTAGCCCGTCGCATAGGGTGAGCTCGGCCTCGAGGTGGATCTGATCCTCCTCCGACTCCCCCTCGGATGGCCGGAACGAGACCAGCATGTCCGCGTAGCGGCGCTGGGGGCGGATGAACGCCTCGGAGTCGGCCTCGCGACGGTCAAGCTCGGCGAGTACCTCGTCGGTCGTATAGCCCCGGCGCGAGCAGTCGCGCTGCACCTTCCACCGGCGCCGCAGTTCCTCGGGAGGATTCAGGAACACGCGCACGTCGTAGACGTCGCGCATCTCGGGCAGGTGATAGCCGAGCAGCCCCTCGATCACCGTGAACCGCTCGGGATGGACGTAGACCGGCGGACCGAACGTACCGTCCTTGTGTCGGTAGACGGGCTTGATGATCGCCTCGCCGCGCCGCAGGTGGCCGAGGTGCTGGGCGATGATGTCGAGGTAGTTGCAGTCGGGGTGAAGCGGGCTGATCCCGAGCTCCGCCCGCTGCCTGCGGTCGTAGCGGTGATAGTCGTCGGTGCAGATGTGAGCCACGTGCTCCTCGCCGAGCACGCGCACGAGCCCGCGCGTGATGGTCGTCTTACCGGCCGCGGAGTCGCCGACGACGCCGAGGACGACGGGCCGGGCGGCCCGCCGGGGGCTGGTCATCGTCAGGGTCATGCCGCTTCTCGCTTCGGCTCGGTTCGCCCGTCGTCGCGGAACACGCTGCTCTTGAGGATGTCTTGCGCCTCGATCTGGCCGAGCATCTCGACCGTCGGCTCGGTCCCCGAGCGCACCGCCTCGTATACCCGGTTGGCGTGGCGCAGGCGCGCCCGCTCGATTCCGTTGCGCACGCTCCGGGCGTGTGCGAATCGCGGGCGACGCATGCGCCGGACGATGTACTGGCGGAACGCCTGCTCGGCGTCCGGGGACAGCGCGTAGTTCTCGGCCGAGAGCATCAGCTGCCCGATCGCCAGGAGCTCGTCCGCGGAGTAATCGGGAAAGTCGATGTGGTGGGCCACGCGCGAGGACATCCCGGGGTTGAGCCGGAAGAAGTCGTCCATCCGATCCTTGTAGCCGGCGAGGACGACGACCAGGCGATCACGCTCGTTCTCCATCACCTGGAGCAGTATCTCGATTGCCTCCACCCCGTAGTCGCGTTCGTTCTCCGGGCGGTAGAGGTAGTACGCCTCGTCGATGAAGAGCACCCCGCCGTAGGCGCGCTTGAGCACCTCCTTGGTCTTGGGCGCGGTGTGGCCGACGTACTGGCCGACCAGGTCGTCGCGGGTCACGGCCACGACGTGGTTGCGCGCGATGTAGCCCAGGCGATGGAGGATGTCGGCCATCCGCATGGCGACTGTCGTCTTGCCCGTTCCGGGGTTGCCGGTAAAGCACATATGCAGCGTCGGCCGCCCCGCCGCCAGCCCCGCGTGCCGCCGCAGCCGGTCGATCACCAGCAGGGCCGAGATCTCCCTGATCCGGGTCTTCACCGGCCGCAGTGCCACCAGCTCGCGGTCGAGCTCATCCAGGACCGCCTCGATGTTCGCCTCGCGCACCACCGCCGCGATGTCCTGCGCCTCGGCCGGGATGACGCCGAGGGTGCTCATCACGCCGACCCGTCCAGGTAGCGGCTTCCCACCGGCCGATCGGCCGCGTACGGATGCAGCCGGTAGCGCATCACGCGGTCGTGGGCGTCGGTGCGGTCCAGGCGGAACCCGGGCTCGTGCGCGGGGCGGTTCACGATGAAGCTGAGTGCGGTCGTGTGCCGGCCGTAGGAGGCGTCGTACGCGATCAGCTTGATGTAGTGATTGGCGTAGGCCTCCCGGCACGCACGCACCTCGCGCATCACCAGCTCGACATCGTGCACGGTCAGGTCAAACATCGGCAGACCCCACATCTCCCAGTACGAGCTGCGCGGGTGGGCATCGTCGGTGTATTCGACCGACATCGCCCAGCCGTGATCGAGTGAATATGCGACCTGAGCGGCGATCTGCTCGTCGGTCAGATCGGGAAGAAACGAGAAGGTTCCCTGGGTGATACGCATGGTGGCTCTCCTTTCCACTAGCTCAGGTCAGCGTGGGCGTGAGGACGTAGTCGGGGGTGTCGGTGGATTGGAAGTCGAAGGTCACGTCCTTCCACACCTGGAGCGCGGCGTTCAGCTCCGGGCATCCCTTCGCCGCCTTCTCCAGGATGTCGGGCCCCTCTTGGAAGTAGTCGCGACCCTCGTTGCGCGCCTGGATCATCGCCTCGACGGCGACCCGGTTGGCGGTGGCGCCGGCGGCGATCCCCATCGGATGTCCGATCGTTCCACCCCCGAACTGGAGTATCACGTCCTCCCCGAGGTAACCGAGCAACTGGTGCATCTGCCCGGCGTGGATGCCCCCGGAGGCCACCGGCATCACGGCCGGCAGTGACGCCCAGTCCTGATCGAAGAAGATCCCGTTCTTCAGGTTCTCCGAGACGTAGCCGAGCCGCAGGGTGTCGTAGTAACCCGCGATCATCGACGGGTCACCCTCGAGCTTGCCCACCACCGTGCCCGCGTGGAGATGATCGACCCCGAGCAGCCGGCACCACTTCGCGATCACGCGGAACGACACCCCGTGGTTCTTCTGCCGGGTGTAAGTGCCGTGCCCGGCACGGTGCAGGTGGAGGATCATGCCGTTGCGGCGGGCCCACTTGGACATCGACTGCATGGCCGTGTAACCAACGGTCAGGTCCATCATGATGATGACGCTCCCGATCTCCTTGGCGAACTCGGCCCGCTCGTACATGTCCTCCATGGTCGCCGCGGTCACGTTCATGTAGTGACCCTTGACCTCACCGCTCGCGGCGCTCGCGCGGCTGACACCCTCGATCGCGTACAGGTAACGATCGCGCCAGCGCATGAACGGCTGGGAGTTGATGTTCTCGTCGTCCTTGGTGAAGTCGAGGCCGCCGCGCAGCGCCTCAAACACCACCCGGCCGTAGTTCTTGGCCGAGAGGCCAAGCTTCGGCTTGACCGTGGCGCCGAGCAGCGGGCGCCCGAACTTGTCGAGATACTCGCGCTCCATCACGATGCCGTGCGGCGGGCCCTGGAACGTCTTGACGTACTGGGTGGGGATCCGCAGGTCCTCTAAGCGCAGCGCTTTGAGCGCCTTGAACCCGAACACGTTGCCGATGATCGAGCTCGTCATGTTGGCGATCGACCCCTCCTCGAACAGGTCGAGGTCGTAGGCGATCTTGGCGATGTACTCCCCCTCGCGGCCCGGTACCGCGGTCACGTCGTAGGCCTTGGCCTGGTAGCGCTCGTGGGCGGTCAGGCGATCGGTCCAGACCACCGTCCAGGTCGCGGTCGAGGACTCGCCGGCCACCGCGGCCGCCGCCTCCACCGGGTCGACACCCGGCTGCGGGGTGACCCGGAAGGCGGCCAGGATGTCCGAGTCCTTCGGGACGTAGTCCGCATCGAAGTAGCCCATCTCGGCATACGGGGTGACGCCGGACGCCCAGCGGTCCTTCTTGGCTTGAGGGGTGAATGGGGAATTGTCGGCGGCGCCTGACGGCGGCGCCTTGGTGATCGCCATAGCTCATTGACCTTTCGCTCGATGGCGGTAAGGTTGGCCCGACGACACATAAACATCAAATTCTTATTTGTCGTATCAACATAAAGACTTCTCTATAGGTAATTGCTGATGCCTCGCCCGATCCTGCTCGGGATCGCCGGCGACTCCGCTGCGGGCAAGACCACGCTCACGCGGGGACTCGTCCGCATCCTGGGCGAGGCGCAGGTGACCCACGTCTCGGCCGATCACTACCACCGCTATGACCGCCAGCAGCGGGCGGCCCAGAGGATCACGCCGCTTCACCCCGACTGCAATCACCTCGACGTGCTCGAACAGGATCTCGGGCACCTGCGAGCCGACCGGTCGATCTTCAAGCCGGTTTACCGCCACCAAGACGGCACGTTCGCGCCCGGCGAGTACGTCGCCCCCGCCACCTTCGCGATCGTCGAGGGCCTGCTCGCGTTCCACACGCCGACGATGCGCGACCTCTATGACGTCCGGGTCTATGTCGACCCGCCCGAGGACATGCGTCGCGGATGGAAGGTGCAGCGCGATTGCTCGCGTCGCGGCTACACGACCGACGAAGTGCTCGACGAGCTCGACCGGCGGGAGGCCGATGCCGAGGCGTACGTCCGCCCCCAGAGGCGCCATGCCGACCTCGTGATCTCATTCATGCCGGGGGACCGGGGCGATCAGGAGCACCTCGACGCCAAGGTGACGCTCCGCCCGGGCCTCGTCCATCCCGATCTCTCGGCGGTCGCCGACCGCGACGAGCAGGGGGTCGTGCTCGTGGCACGCGGCCCGGAGACCGTGCTCTGGGTGCCGGGCACGATCCGTCCCGAGCACAGCGCGGCGATCGAGGAGACGATCTGGGAGGGGATGCATTTCGCCAGTCACCTGCGCACCGAGCGCCTGGGCGAGTTCACCGTCGGAACCCAATTGCACCGCTCCGAATCGCTGGCCATCATCCAGCTCCTGGTGCTCTACCAGCTGGTGACCGCGCGGGCCGCGGTGGCGATCGGCGCGATCGACGCGCGAACCGACCGGGATACGGGCGAGGCTGTGCGGGACTAGAAAAGCTGCCCGGTCGCGACTCCGTCGCGGAGGAACTCGCTGAACGTCGCGGCGGGCCCGCGCGCGGGCCCGACCGCGGAGTGGAGCACGAACCAGGGTCTCGGCGCCGTGCCGTCGGTGAGCGTGATCTCCCCCAGCCAGCCCGCGGTGAGCTCGGACTCGACGGCCGCACGCGACAGCAGCGACACGCCGAGTCCCGCGCGGGCAGCCTGTTTGATGGCGCCGTTGGATCCGAGCGTGAGCGTCTTGGGGCTGAGGCCCCGCTCCTGGAGGAACTGCTCGCCTAGCGCGCGCGTCCCCGACCCTGGCTCGCGCAGGAGCCAGGCCCGGTCGGCGAGCGCGCTCGCCGGCACGGGGCCGGCCGCCGCGGCCGGATCATCAGCGCTGGTGATGCAGACGATGCGGTTCTCGAGCAGCGGCTCGGCGACGAGGCGCTCGTCGGCGGGCGGCTTGCCGGAGATGGCCACGTCGGCGAGGTGACTCGTCACGCGCTCGAACACGTACTCGCGGTTACCCACGTCGAGCGCGAGCTCGATGTCCGGGTGACGCAGGGCGAACTCGCGCATTAGCGGGGGGACGAATGACTCCGCCGCCGTCGTGACGGCCGCGATCCGCAACCGGCGGGCCGTGAGCGCGGCGGCCTCGCGGGCGGCTTGACGGCCCTCCTCGAGCAACCCGACGACATCCGCCGCAAACGGCCTGAACGCGCTCCCCGCCTCGGTCAATCGGATGCCGCGACCCGCCCGCTCGAACAGTTCACAACCGAGCTCGCGACCCAGTGCGGCGATGGCGGAGGAAACCGATGGCTGCGTGACCACCAGCTCGTCGGCCGCTGCCGTGACCGACCCGCCCCGCACGGTCGCGAGAAACGCCGTGAGCTGGGTGAGTGTTATAGCCAAGAAGCTAAGCGTACCGTAACTTACATTGGCGTTTGTTATTGAATGGTGCCTCCGGCGAAGAACCGCCGCGGGTTATCGACCGTGAGCTGATCGATCTGGGCCTGCGCGACGCCCTCGGCCAGCAACGCGGGGATGACGCGCTTTGAGATCAGCAGGTAGTCGGGATTCTCGTTGGCAAACGCCGGGTCGCCGACCATGAAGTCGCAGAAACAGGCCGCGTCATGGGACAGATGGATCCGGTCGCCGTATCCCGCCGCCAGCAAAGCCAGCAGCGTCTTAATCCGGTCAGCCATCGGGTTAAAATGCTCGATGCCGAAGCGATCACAGCCAAGCCACGCCCCGGTGTCGGCGATCGCGCGCAGATAGCTCATGTCGTTGCTGTCGCCGCAGTGGGCGATCACGATCCGCGTCGGATCGACACCGTGCCCGGTCAGCACCTCGAGCGCGGCGAGCCCGGTCCGCTCGGCCGCGTTCGTGTGGACCATGATCGGTGCACCGGTCTCGATGCCGGCCGCGGCGACGGCGGCCAAGATCCGCGGGATGTCTCCGATCACCCCGTACCGTTCGACCGTGCATTTGAGGAAGGCCGCCTTGACCCCGGTGTCGTCGATGCCCTCCCGGATCTCGCGGACGAACAGCTCGACGAGCGCGTCGACCGTGCGGTACACGAGGAAGTTCGGCAGCCCGAGAAACGCATACACGCCCGTTGCCACGACGATGTTCAGATCGACCGCAGCGTTCAGCTTCTGGATGCGAGGGATGTAGCGTCCGAGGCCGGGCGCTGTCGGATCGACGATCGTGCGGATGCCCGCCTCGCGGACGGCGCCCAGCTTTGCGGTCGCGTCGTCGAGACGGTCCTGCTCGTTCCAGTAGGACGGGCCGAAGACGTGGCCGTAGTTTTGAAGCGCCTCGGCCTGCATGATGAACATGTGCTCGTGCATCAGCGTCGGCCCTAACTTGTTGACGTCAACCGGGCCGCGGACCGTCTCAACCGTTGCCATCGTCTCTCTCCTGTGTGAGTTGCCTCGCGGGAGCCACAGACTAATCAGCCAACGGAGCTGCTCGTCGTCGTCGCAGTCGAGGATCCGCCGGAGTCCGTGATCGAGGTGGATTTGATCGTGCCGCCGCTGCCCTCGGTTCCTCGCACCGCGACTGAGTCGCCGGGGCGAACTGAGTCACGGCTCACGCTGCGCGATTCCGGGCATCAGGGTGCCCCTCCGCCACCTAGAGCGCCCCCGCCGCTGGCGCCGAGGGCGTCCGCGAGTCCGGACGAACCGCCGAGCGTTCCGCTCGTGCCCCTTGTGGTGGTGCTGGTCGTGCTCGAGCCCAGCGAAGGCAGCGTCTGGTTGACGAAGAGCTCTTCCCCGGCGCTGAGGCCGCTGACGATCACGGAGCGGCTGGTTCCCCGCAGGCCCACGACCACCTGGCGCTCGACCCGCTTACCGTCCTGATCCAGTGTCGCGGTGCCCTCCGACCCAGATCCGCTGATGGCGTCGTTTGGCACGGGGAACTGCCCGTGGAGGAATCGCTCGAGATCGCGCTTGACGAGGACGCGCCCGGAACAGATTCCCCCGGCGAGAGATCCTCGAGCGATGCGATCGTGCCCGTCGCCGGCGCGCGCAGTGTCGCGTCCGACAATGCCGCCTCGTCGCTCTTCACCGTCTGCTCGTCCTCCTCGACGGCGAGCTCGTCCTCGTCGACCGCCGTCGTTGTGGACGAGGACGAGGTGTCCTCGGCGTCTGACAGCGTGTCCTGCGCCGCGGTCAGAATTTCCTTCGCCACGTGGAGCGTCAGCTGCGCGGACGTCGGGTCGAGGGTCGCGAGGACCTGACCCTTCCTCGCGCGCTCGCCCTCGTGCACGTAGACGTGCTCGAGTGTCCCGCTCGTGGCGAAGTTCACGTCGTCGTCCGTGCCCGCCGCGACGTTGCCGGTACCCGAGACGGTCGTCTGGACCACACCGTCGGCGGCGCTCACGACCTCGGTTTCGGTCCGCGCCGAGCTACTCGGCGTGCCGACCTCCGACACCGCCAGAAGCCCAACCACCACCGCCACGAAACCGAGAAGCACCAGGGGGACGGCCCGCCGCCATCGTTGTTGCTCCTCAATCACCCGGACAACATCCGGGAGCGCCGTCAGAGGACCGGAAGAGCTGTGTCGGAATCGTGTAGGAAAGCGGTGAGTTCTGTCGCGCGATGATCGGCGGATCTGCCCACGCGCATTCCCCGGGGGGCGGGGCCACTCGCCGAGCCGGTGGGGCTGTGGCGCGGACCGGCGCGGCCCGACGTGGTGACGGCCGCTCCGCGATCCACGTGCCCACGCTCGTGATCCAGCGGCTCGACGACAGCATGACGCCGCCCTGCCACGGCCGCTACCTGGCGTCCCACATCCCCGGCGCACGCTACTTCGAGCAGCCCGGCGACCACTCGCTCCGTTTCGCCTCCAGTGGCGACACCGATCGCCTGCTGAACGAGATCGAGGATTTCCTATCCGCGGCGTCGCACCCGACACAGGCCGATCGCGTGCTCAGCACGATCCTGAGCATCGACTCCTCGGCCGGTGCCAAGGCCCATGTCCTCGCGCACCGGGGACGACTGCTCCGCTCCGGACACGATGGCCTCGTGGCCACCTTCAATGCCCCGGGTCAAGCCATCCGTTGCGCCGACGCCATCCGGACCGCCTCCGCCGCAGCCGATATCGCGCCGCGCGCGGGCGTGCACACGGGCGAGGTGGAGCTGTGCGGCGACAGCGTCGATGGAGTGTCACTGGATATCGCCACGGCCATCGCGGCGCTGGCACAGCCCGGGGAGATCCTCGTCTCGCGGACCGTGACCGACCTCGTCGTCGGATCGGGGATTTCGTTCGCCGACCGTGGCATGCACGCCCTCGTCGGGGTTCCCGACCGCTGGCCGCTGTTCGCCGTCACCGCCACATAGAACTTCTCCCCCGACCATCGAACTCTCCTCTCTCACCCGCGGCGGGCATTTGCAGTGACCGGTACCAACGCGTACAGGGCACCCGCGAGCAGAATGAACAGCGGCCCGGCGTTCGGATCGGTGGCGCCGCCCTGGAAGATTCCGCCGAGGCCCTGCCCGATCGCCCAGTAGGCGAGGTTCAGGGCGATCGCGGCGAGCAGGAACGCGCGGGCGTGCCAGTTGCGGGCAGCCCCGACCCCGATAGCGATCGACGTCCCCGCGAGGACAAGAGCGATGGGCAGCCCATCGCCGCCTGCCGCGCTCGCTGCCCAGTGCTGAACCGTGGTCAGCCAGGTGGTCCCCGACGGCGCGGCGCCGATCAGTGTCGCCGTGGCATTCGCGCTGCTGTTCGCCGCCAGGAGCCACAGCGCGCCCATCGCCATCCACAGCAGCGCCCACATCAGCCGCGCGCCACGGACGCCGAGCAGGCCACCGGGCCGCTCGCTCGGCCAGACTAAGATCGCGACGAGCGCGTAGACGAGCACCGCTCCGGGCGCGCCGGTCAGCGCATTGGCGGTGCCCGTGAACAACTGCCCGAACGCTTCTCCGGACCACCACACGACGACCGCCCAGACAAGTGATAACGCGAGCGCAGGCTTGACCGTCCGGCGGTGGAGGATCCCTAGTCCGATCGCGATCTGCACGAGGGCGAACGCGGTGTTGAGCGGAAGCTGGTGCGCCTGGAAGACGTTCGCGCTCCAGGTGACGGTGCTTGCGATCCAACGCGGCTCACGGACGGCTCCTGCCTTGAGCATCTCGACGAAGCCATTCCCATACATGAACGCCTGGAACTGCAGAGCCCCGTCCAGCAGCCATATGACGCGGAGCGCACCTTGAATCGCGCGGGCGGCGTCCGACGCGAAGTAGGCGCGAACGCTCGCTATGACTGACCGCCGAGCCCGGCAGGCGCCCGCCCGCACGGGCAGATCGGCTGTAGTGCTGATACTCATCTGAATTCAGTTCGCGTCGAAGGTGACAGTTAGGAACACGGTCGCCCCGCCGTGAGGCGCGGCGACTGTGGTTGGGTGGTTGTCAGGAAGCGACGCCCGTCGCCAGGCCGGAGTAGCCGGCGAAGCAGTCGTGCGCCGGCGTGCCCGCTCCGGCGGGCCAGTTGACGCGGTCGTTGTAGAACACGTCGACCTCCTGGCCGTCGGCCGAGATCTCGGTCGAGGAGCTTGTGCTCCCGACCTGCGCAAATCCGCCTAGCGGCTGGCTGTCGAGCACGTCGCTAGGCGGTGTGGATATTGATCTTCGTGCCGGCCGGCATCGGACCGTTGCCGTCGAGATCGGCATACGTGTCGGCGGTCACGTCAAAGGTGACCTGCTGACCGCCTGCCATACCACTCGGGTTCGAGCACGTGGTGCTGAACGTGAAATCCCCGACCGTGCCGAGCACGACGGTTTGCCCGATCGACAGGAAATGCTCGCCGTCGGATCCGATGGCCATCGCGCCCGGGGCGGTCTGGACGTCGTCCACGTTCGCGCACAGCAGCGGCTGGAACGCGAGCGTCGGGTTGCCGCCCGAGAGGATCTGGTTGCTGTCACCGAGATGGATGTTGAGGTACCAGCCGCTGGCCGGCGGTGGCGTAGCGACGCCGGTCACCGTGCGGACGGCGTGAATGTCACCACTCGCGTCCGCCACGAGGTCGGGGAGCATGTACACCACGCCGCCCTGCGCCTGGCACGTGCCCTGATGGATGTGCGCGGCGTGGGTGCTGCCGGGAACAAAACCGCGCGCGTCGATGTCGACGGTGAGCGTCTGCGCGGGAGCGTCGTAGGTCACCGTGAAGCTTCCCGACAGCTGCGACGCCCATCCGAGCTTCGACTTCAGCGGCAGCTGGACAAGGCCCTGCAGGGGCTGCGGAATGTTCGCGCACGCGACGACCTTGCTCGGGCTCACCCCGCCACCACTCGCTCCCGGCGTGCCCAGCAGCAGTGAGACCGACTGGGCCCCGCGTGCCTTCCGGCCAGACACCCGGAACGCGGATTGCAGTTGACCGCTGCCGTCCGCCCGCACCACGTGCACGCCCGCGCCGCCCGTCGTGGCCGAACACGGTGCCATCGACAAGGACACCTCGTGAGCGCTGCCGGGCGTCAAACCGAAGGCGTCGAGCGAGATCCCGAGACCCCGCCCCGCCGTACGGTGAAGCGTAACCGTGCCAGTCGGCATCGAGCCGAGCGGCGTGGGCGAGGCTGCGATCGCCGGCGCGGCAATCAGCAGGCCCGCGAGGACCGTGACTGCGGCGAGGACCGCAGATTTCAACTTGAAGGGCATTGGTTTCTCCCATCCTCGGCCCCGAGCACTGGCATAGGGCGAATGTCGTATATGGATCGGACACGGGTCTCACCAGGGATTTATTCCATCGGCCTCCGGCCACGATGAGAGATCAGGGCGAGACGGATGGCACCCGGATGCGATATGACCGGGGGACTACAGCGCGCGCTGGATCGCCTGGGTGAGCTCGGCGGTAGTCGCACGACCACCCAGGTCCGGCGTGCGAATCTCGCCCGCGGCGAGCACACGAGCGATCGCCTGAACGACGGAGGCCGCGACGTCCGGATGTCCGAGATGGTCGAGCATCATCGCGCCCGCCGAGATCGCCCCGATCGGGTTGGCGATTCCCCTTCCGGCGATGTCGGGCGCCGAGCCGTGGACCGGCTCGAACATCGACGGGAACTCCCGCTCCGGATTGAGGTTCGCCGAAGGCGCGATGCCGATCGAGCCGGCGACGGCGGCGGCGACATCGCCGAGGATGTCGCCGAACAGGTTCGACCCGACGATCACGTCGAAGGTCTGAGGCGCCAGGACGAGCTTCGCGCATAGGGCGTCGATCAACTCGCTCTTCACAGTCACCCCGGGATGGGCCGCGGCACGTTCGGCGACGACCTCGTCCCAGAAGACGAGCGTGTGCACGATCCCGTTCGACTTCGTCGCAGAGGTCAGCTGGCCGCGGCGAGCCGCGGCCAGCTCGAGCGCATAGTCGACGATCCTGGTGATGCCCGAGCGGGTGAAGATCGCCTGTTGCGTCGCGAACTCGTCCGGGAACCCCCGGCTGAACCGACCGCCCAGTTCGGTGTATTCGCCCTCGACGTTCTCGCGGACGACGATGAGGTCCACCGGGTGCTCGGCGCAGGAGAGCACGGGGCTGGGCAATCCGTCGAACACGCGAGTCGGGCGGAGATTGACGTATTGACGAAAGCGCTGGCGGATCGGGATGAGCAGGCCCCACAGCGACAGGTGGTCTCCAACGCGCGGGTCTCCGACGGCGCCGAGGAAGATCGCATCGAACTCGCGCAGCTGCTCGAGGCCGTCGGAGGGCATCATCGCCCCCACGCGCAGGTACCGCTCGCACGACCAGTCAAACGTCTCGTAACTGAGCTCGATGCCGTGAGCGGCACAGGCGGCATCGACCACGGCCCGGCCCGCCGGCAGGACCTCGCGCCCGATGCCGTCGCCGGGGATGGCCGCGATTCGGTATCCAGTCATGTCACGTCGAGTACGACCCGAAACATGCCCCCATTCTGTACCAGCGGCCGGGCACAGGGGCGCCGGTCGCGATAGCAAGGCCCTTTCCCCCGCGCGAGCTAGGAGGATGTTGGCATGCGAGACACGTCTGTGGCAGTCCTCCTGGCCAAGGGCGAAGCTCCGCCGGACGGCCTGGATCTGGTCTCGCCCCTGGCCGACGTGCACCTGGTGGATGACGCGGCGACCTTGGCCGAGGCGCTGCGCCGCGCCGATGTGATGTTCGTCTGGGACTTCCGAAGTGGTCTGCTCCGGACAGCGTGGCCTGAAGACTGCTCCGTGCGGTGGATCCACACCGGGAGCATCGGAGTCGAGGTGGTGCTCGTCGATCCGGTGCTCGAGGGTGACATCGTCCTCACCAATACCCGCGGCGTGTTCGAGCGGCCGATCGCCGAGTACGTCCTCGGGCTGATCCTGATGTTCGCCAAGGACCTGCGCGGCACGCTCGCCCGGCAAAGGGAGCGACGATGGGAGCACCGCGAAACCGAGACGATCGACGGAGCGCGTGTGGTGATCCTCGGCGCCGGTGGCGTCGCCCGCGAGGTGGCGCCGCTCTTGCGGGCCGCCGGCATGGAGGTTCAGGTAGTCGGCCGGACGGCGCGCACCGGGGACTCCGGCCTCGGCGACGTCCGTGCCGGCATGGAGGTCGACGAACTGCTGCCGGGAGCTGACTTCGTCGTCGTGGCGCTGCCCCTGACCTCGGAAACCCAGGGGTACCTTGACGGACGGCGGATCGGGTTACTGAGTCCGCGGGCTCGAATCGTCAACATCGGCCGCGGGCCTCTCATCGACGAGGACGCACTCCTGGCCGCCCTGCGGAGCGGCGCGATCGCGGGTGCCGCGCTCGACGTGTTCGCCACCGAGCCGTTGCCGCCCGAGCATCCGTTTTGGGCGATGGATCAGGTGGTCGTCTCCCCGCACATGTCCGGCGACCGGATCGGATGGGAGCGCGAGGTGGTCTCGCGCTTTGCCGACAATCTCCGACGCTGGCTCGCGGGCGAGGAGCTACGCAACGTCGTCGACAAGCGAGGTCTCCGTGGCTCTCGCACCTAGCCGCAGCTCAGCCGCAGGACTCCCGCTCCTGCCACTCCTGCGGATCCGCCGGCCGGCGCGTGGTGCCGGCCGCCTCGGCCAACGCGAGCGCGGCGCGTTCGGCGTCGGTGAAGTACGGCGAATCTCTCCAGGCGGATACGGCGAACAGGCGCCGTTGCCTCATCTCGTCCGCGTGTCTGGCCTACTCAAAGGCGCCAGCGACGCACACGCTGCAGCCGTTGATCTGGCTGGCCCGGAGGTGGACCACCCCGGGCGTCTCGGCCGGCGCGCCGGCGGGGTGATACTGGCCGGCGTGGGGCCGAGATCACCTGCAAAAGCGCGCATTTCGATCGGCCGGCATGATGCGCGCGCGTTTCTGCATCTGGTGCGTGAAAAAGCGCGCGCCGTCCAGACGAGACGCGAGGTGTGAGCGGAAATGCAGGAGGTGGAACGGGCGGTGGCCCGCATCGCGGCGCGCCAGGACAATGTGATCGCCCGTGAACAACTGGTCGCGGCGGGATTGGGTCGGGGGGCGATCGATCACAGGGTCCGGCTGCACTGGATGCAGCGGATCCACCAAGGCGTCTACCTGATCGGCGCCGCTCCGCCGACGGCCGTGGCCCGGGCGCGTGCCGCGCGTACGGCCTGCGGTGTGAGTGAGCCCCGGCCTACTTGATGAAGCCGGTCTTCTTGACGTCGGCCAGGATCGTCGCTGCGGTGAGCCCGTTGTCAAGCGGGCCGTTGGGCGCAATCGCCTTCCCGAGGTACAGGCCGATCGCGCCCGAGTGCCGGGCTTCGACGGTAACGATCGAGGCCGCGGCCAGGCGAACCTTCGCGGCCTGGATGTTCGCGGCCTGGCCGAGGTAGGCGTGCACACCGGTGTTCTCGAGCACGTACGTAGTGGCGGCGAATTTCGTCTGATCGCCGGGGATCCCCTGGAAGTCGAACTTCGGCTTCTTGATCGCGTGCCTGCCAAGTGCGGCCTTCAGGTATTTGACGTGGAAGTTCTCGTCCGCGGTTACGGTGGTGGTCTGCTCCGTTCGCTGCCCACTTGTTGATTCGCGGCCCGAGGCAGATCGGATCAGCGGCGCTCGGTGACCGCCGCCACGATCAGGCTGAGCTCGAACAGCAGGTAAAGCGGCAGGGTCTCGAGCAGCAGGGTGATCGCGTCCCCGGGGAGCACGGCGGCCACGAGGCCGCAGGCGAGTAACGCGTAGCGGCGGTTCCGTCGCAGTTGTCGCGTGCTGAGAAGGCCGGCGCGGGTCGCCGCGATGATTGCCACCGGGACCTGGAACACGAGCCCCATCGCCAGCAGGATCGTGGCCGCGAACTTGTAGTACTGGCTGGCCTGGACGAGGACGTTGAACTGGTCCGAGTTGAAGTTCTGGAAGAAGTGCAAGGCCGCCGGCAGTACGACCAGGTAACCGAACGCGACGCCAGCGGCGAACAGCAGCGGGATCGCAAACATGACGGGCAACATGCGGCGCCGCTGCTCCGGCTCGAATGCGGGCATGAAGAAGCCGTAGGCCTGAAGAAGCAGAACGGGAAGGGACAGAATTAGCGCGAAGATGAACGTCACTGTCACGGTGCTCGAGAACGGCTCGCCGATCCCGAGCGTCACCGGGCGGTTGCCCTCGGGCGCCGCCGAGAGCCGCGCCACGTCGTGGCGCAGGCTGCTCTGCGCATGGGCGAGGGCGGCGGAGACCGCATCCGTGTGTGGCTGCGTGCGGAGCACGCCGACCACGGTTCCGAGCTGCTGGGCGATGTCTCTGGCGCTCTGTTGCACCGAGTAGGTCGCGCCCAGCGGGCCATGCCCCTGGCGGACTTGTTGCTGCGTCTCGCTTGCGAGTGGCTGATTGACGAGATGTAGGAGCTCGTGGTTCTGCCAAAAACAGACGCCGAACGCGACGGCGAGCGCGACCAGCGACACGATCAACCGATTGCGCAGCTCGTCGAGATGATCGACGGTGCTCAGTCGGGTCTCGTGGCCGATCGGCCGGATTCGGCGCAGCGCAATCGCGCCAGGCATCTGCATGGAAGCGTTCCTGTAGCCGATGGTTTGCCGTTGTCTACGCGGCTCGGCCGACCGGCAGGCGCTCGGCCTCCGGCTGGGCGCTGTGCACGTCGGCGTCGGCGTGATTCGCGGTCAAACCGTCGAAGCGTGTCGTGTCCGTCCCGGGGCCCAGCTTCGTCGCGGGTGTCTCGCCGGTGAGTGAGTCCTTGAACCCGCGGAGCCCCGCCCCGAGTGACTGACCCATCTCGGGCAAGCGTTTGGCGCCGAACACCAACAGCAGAATGACCAGCAAGAACCCTATGTGGACTGGGTTGTCAAGTCCCATCATCGGATGCTCCTATCGTTTGGTTGCCTCACCCGTTGGTTCGGAGCAGGGCGCGATTCGGATCACTGACGGCTAGGCGAGCCCAGCCTGCTGGATGAGCTGGACGGCCTCCTGATCGGTGCCGAGGGCTGTCACCGGCAGCATCGCAGGCGAGATCGAACTGAGCGGTGGGAGCGCAGGGTTTGGGGCGATGCCAACCCGGGCCGGGTACTCGTAGTCATAGCTGTGGGCGAGGATCTGCTGGCCGGCGGCGCTGACCATGAACGCCACGAACCGCTGCGCCAGTGCCTTGTGCCGGCTTGACGCGAGCACTGCGGCTCCAGCGACGTTTTCGATCGACCCGACGTCGTGGTGTGGGAAGTAGTACAGGCGGCTGCGAGTTGCCCGCGCCCCCAGCTCGAGCCGGAGCCGGTACCAGTAGTACTGGTTGACGATGCCGGCGGCGACATCGCCGCGGTTCACGGCCGCGACGACCGCTTCCTCGTCTTGGTAGGTCTGGGCATTGCGCTTGAGACCAGCGAGCCAGCTGGCCGCGGCCGCCCGTCCGTCAGCGGCGATGAGCGCGCCGACGACCGGCGGGAAATCCGAGTCGGTCGGCGCGATCGCGACTCTCCCCTTCCACTCTGGCTGCGCGAGCTCGAGTACAGATGTCGGCAGTTGGGACTGCGATGCTCGCGCCGGGTCGTAGGCGAGGCTTGAGACGCGCAGCGCGATGCCAACCCAGTCGCGGGCGGGGGAATTGTCACGGGCGGGGATCTGGTCCACAATCGAGCTCGGGAGCGTGGTCAGCAGGTGGTGGGCCTCGAGGTTCATCAACTCGGGAGAGTTTTCGGTCAGATACACGTCGGCGGGTGACGCGCTGCCTTCCTGCAGGATCTGGTCGGCGAGGATGATGCCGTCGCCGGTGCGCATGCTCACGTGGATTCCGGTTTGTTTCGTGAACGCGGCGACGAGTGCGGTCGTCAGCTGGGGGTGCTGGCCGTTGTATAGGACGATCGTGTCGGGGTCGCTCCCGCCGCAACCCGCGAGGACTCCACATAGGGCGAGCGCAGAGGCGACGATCACCAGGGCGCGGCGGCTCACGTCCGGCCGCCGACGCACTCATCGCCCGATGTGGGCGCGCCCGAAGCCGTGCTTGCCGGATAGCCCATCACCGGCCCGACGACGACGAGCTCGACCCAGCTTCCCGGCACGGGTAGGTCGTGACCCCGCAGCACTCGCGCCGTGATCGGCCCCGACACGTCGTCGAGCTCGAGCTCGACGATGGTGTCTGGGCCATAGAAGGTCGATGAGATCACCTTCGCGTTGGCGCCGGACCCGGTGCCCGCCTCGGCTCCACCGAGTGGCCCGGCCTGACGGAACTCGATCTGCTCGGGGCGGATCATCACGTCGATCCGACCTTCGACACGTGGATCGATCAGCGCCAGTTCCCCGAGGGCGGTGGCGACGAGCCCGCGCGCGGCTACACCGGCCAGCACCACGGCCTCGCCGACAAAGCGGGCGACATCAAGGTCGGCCGGCATCCGGTAGAGAGCCGACGGCGGCGCCGTCTGGACCAGCCGTCCCGCACGCAACACCGCGACCTCCCGCCCTATCGACAACGCCTCGGCCTGGTCGTGGGTGACCAGCACAGCGGTCGTGCCCTGTGCGCCGAGCGCGTGCACGACCGCCTCGCGCGTCTCGTTCCGGAGCGATGCGTCGAGCCCCGAGAACGGTTCGTCGAGCAGCACGACGGGCGGCCTTGGCGCCAGCGCGCGTGCCAGCGCCACCCGGCGCTGCTCGCCGCCGGAGAGCTGCCCGGGGCGACGATCGGCATACACCTCCGGGAGGCCGACCACAGCGAGCAGCTCGCGCGCACGCCGACCCAGCTTGCGCTCTCCGCGCGGTAGTCCGAACGCGATGTTCCGCTCGACAGTCAACTGTGGGTAGAGCGCGCCTTCCTGGGCGACGTAGCCGACCGAGCGCTTCTCGGGCGGAAGGTGGACGCGCGCGCCATTAGACACGACCGTTCCGCCGACGATGACGCTCCCGTGGTCCTGCCGAATGAATCCCATGACCACTCGAAGCAGCGTCGTCTTGCCGCTGCCCGAGGCGCCGAGAATCGCGGTCAACGTCGCGTCGGCGACACCAAGATCGACTCCGGCCAGGATTTGGTCGGGGCCGTACGAGGCGCTGATCTGCTCGCACCGCAGCTCGGCCATTGCTACGCCTGGGCTCGATTGACGCTAGCCATCCCCCGTAGTTGACGCCGGCAGCCGCCCGGATGTTCCCGACCATCCCCGTTCCCGGAAGGAGGGCGGCGTCTTCCGGCGAATCCGTGTCGGATGCCCCGCCTGGCCACCGTCGCCTACGTGATCATCGGCGTCGTCGTGGCCTCGCAGCACAGCTATTACGCCAGTCTGGGCAGCCTGTCCCAGGTGCTCTCCGCGGTGGCGGCGACGGCACTGTGGCCGCTCGTTGTACTCGGCGCGAGCCTCCACCTCAGCCTCGCCCACCTGTAACGCCGGCCGCGGCTTAGCCGCCCCTTGACGTGGTTTTCTTCTTCTCCCATTTAGAAGGGATGCTTATGAGTCGCTCGGCAGACACGTCTTTGACTTCTGGATCGCGAGTCGCCATGCTTCCTGGCGCAGTACCTCTCCTCCCTCGAGCGCGCCCCGAGTCCGGCCTCATATCCCGCCGGTACCGGGGCGTTCTCACTTAATCCAGCTGGCTCACGATCCGAGCAATTCGCGATCGATTCCAGATTGCTGGTCGCTCAAACATCTGACTGCTTCCAATAGAGTGCCGGCGTCCGCGGTCGGCCGGACGGCCGACTTGGCGGCGACACCGGGAAGGACGGCGCGCCCGGCGGTGTCGTATCGCAGAGGCGACTACCGAGAACCAACCAAGGAACGTCAGCGAGCGAGAAGGAGCCGAACAGACGTGGCTGTAACCGATAGCAAGGCACAGTGCCCAGTCGTGCACACGCCGGACGGGGGTTGGCGCAACCGGGACTGGTGGCCCAATCAGCTCGACTTGAAGGTCCTCCACCACCACTCCCCCGAGTCCAATCCGATGGGCGAGGAGTTCAACTACGCGGAGGCGTTCGCGACGCTCGACCTCGACGCGCTGAGGCCGGATCTGCGCGAGCTGATGACGGATTCACAGCCATGGTGGCCGGCGGACTTCGGCCACTACGGACCGCTCTTCATCCGGATGGCGTGGCACAGCGCCGGCACCTACCGGATCACCGACGGCCGGGGCGGCGGCGGGGCCGGATGTCGCGCTGGAGTCGATGGGCCTGGAAACGTTCGGTTTCGGCGGCGGGCGCGAGGACGTGTGGGAGCCCGAGGACGTCTACTGGGGGCCCGAGCAGACGTGGCTGGGAGACGAGCGCTACAGCGGCGAGCGCGATCTCGAGCAGCCCCTAGGCGCCGTGCAGATGGGTCTGATCTACGTGAACCCAGAGGGCCCGAACGGCAACCCGGACCCGCTTGCCGCCGCCCGCGACATCCGTGAGACGTTCTCCCGCATGGCGATGAACGACGAGGAGACGGTGGCGCTGATAGCCGGCGGCCACACGTTCGGCAAGACCCACGGCGCCGTCACCGATGAGCACATCGGCCCCGATCCCGAGGCCGCTCCGATCGAGTTGCATGGGACAACAGCTTCTTCACCAACCTGTTCGAGTACGAGTGGGAGCTGACCAAGAGCCCGGCCGGCGCCAACCAGTGGGTGGCGAAGGACGCCTCCGCGCAGGGCACCGTTGCCGATGCACACGACTCGTCGAAGACCCACGCGCCGGTGATGCTCACCACGGACCTGTCGCTGAAGGTCGACCCGATCTACGGGCCGATCTCAAGGCGCTTCTACGAGAACCCGGACGAGTTCGCCGACGCGTTCGCCAAGGCGTGGTACAAGCTGACACACCGCGACATGGGGCCACTGTCGCGCTACCTCGGTCCGCTCGTACCCGCGGAGCCGCAGCTGTGGCAGGACCCTGTCCCCCACTTCGATCACGAGCTGATCGACACGGACGACATCGCCGCGCTGAAGGCCAAGATTCTCGCCTCCGGACCATCCGTGCCCCAGCTCGTCGGCACCGCATGGGCGTAGGCCTCGACGTTCCGCGGGACCGATAGGCGCGGCGGGGCCAACGGAGCGCGGATTCGCCTGTCGCCGCAGAAGGGCTGGGAGGCCAACTCGGGGAGCGCCAGCGTGCTCGACACGCTGGAACGGATCCAGCAGGAGTCCAACGAGTCGCAGTCCGACCGCAAGCGGGTCTCGGTCGCCGACCTGATCGTGCTGGCGGGATGCGCTGCGGTCGAGCAGGCGGCGAGGGACGCCGGACACGACGTGGCGGTCCCGTTCGCCCCCGGACGCACCGACGCGTCGCAGGAGCAGACCGACGTCGAGTCGTTCGTCGTGCTATAGCCCAGACACGATGAATTCATCAACTACCTGCAGAATGGTCAAGCGGTGCCTCCGGAGCACCTGCTCGTGGAGCGGGCCAACCTGCTGACGCTCACAGCGCCGGAGATGACCGTGCTCCTCGGTGGACTACGCGCGCTGGACGCCAACTACGGTCAGTGCAAGCACGGCGTGTTCACCGACCGTCCGGGCAAGTTGACGAACGACTTCTTCGTGAACCTGCTCGACATGGCCACGGAGTGGAAACCGTCCGAGTCGACCGCGGGCGTCTACGAGGGCACCGATCGCCTGACGGGCGACGCGAAGTGGACTGCTACCGCGGTCGACCTGGTGTTCGGTTCAAACTCCCAGCTCCGCGCGATCGTGGAGGTCTACGCCTCCGACGACGCGGCGAGCAAGTTCGCGCGCGACTTCGTCGCCGTGTGGGACAAGGTCATGAACCTCGATCGCTTCGACTTGAACTGACACCAGTTATTGGGTTGGTGACCGGTTCGCGACGAACCGGTCACTGAGCCCGAGCCTTGTCCTCCTGCCCACTCTGAGCAACGACGCTGCTGAATCACGCGCCGCTGACAACCAACGCGAGACCATCCGTACCCACGCGCACGATGTCGCCGGAATGGAGCTGTCGGCCGCGCCTCAGCTCAGGCGCACCGTTGACGGTCACCCGGCCGCTGGCGATCAGGGCCTTGGCGGCCGCCCCGTCCGAGGCAACACCGGCAAGCTTGAGCAGCTGGCCCAGGCGGATCACGTCGCCCGCGATTTCGATCGGTTGCTCCACACCCAATCGGCGAAGATCAGTCCTCGCGCGGCGGGGGCCGAAAGACGATTCGTTTTAGCTCGTCGCGTGCCGGGCCGCCGAGACGAAGCGCGGTCTGGAAGCCCTCGAGTCCAAGTTCACCGGCGTCGAGCGACCGTCGGAGTTCGTCGAGTGCCGGTCGCTCGTCGTCGCGGACGTTCTCGCGCGAAGCGTCGAGCAGGATCAAGTGTCGTGGGCGCCGAAGGCCATGCGCAAGGCGCACATACCGTTCGCGCTCTTCAGCGTCGAAACCCTCGAGGGGCAGAACGACGCTCTGCCCAGACTGCAGCCGCTTCTGAACCGCGCCGGCGAGCAGCTCGCTGGCACGCGCCTCGATCTCGCCTTCCGGGACCCGACCGGCGAGCAATCCGCGCACCCGACTCGGTGCGAGCGTCGCCCCGCGCTCCTCGATGACGCGCTCGGCAAAGCGCGCCGGCTCCGACGCCTCGGGTCCGACGATGATCAGAAGGCTGCCGGGCGAGTAGCGCAGCCGATGCGACGGCGCGAGGACGCGGCACCGGGCAGACACGTCAACCGGGCGCGCAGCGCCGCCACTTCCGCGGGGGCGCTCCGATGACCAGCCGGTGCGCTCGTCGGCGGAGATCTTGACGCTTCGGGCGGTTGGTTTCTCTGACACACACACAATCATCGTCGACTTGGCTCTTCCGTGCTCCGCCGACCGCGTCTGCGACCGAAATGTCTCGTTTCACACGAGGATCTTCCGAGCCCGCACGCGCGGGCGTAGGGTGGGACGAGCGTCACCCACCAGGAGGTTCCGTTGCCGAGTGTTAGACGACGACCAACCAAGCTGAACGACCCGCTCGAGGGCCTGGTCGGGCATGTGCAGGGCAACGCGGCGGGTAGGTACCTGTTCGCCGATCCGCAGCGTCTGTTCGCCGACCCTGACCCAGGGCCCGATGAGGTTTCTTTTCATGAACCGAACGTCGATGAGCAGTACTACAACACCGGTTACTACGCCGCACATCAGGACCAGATCCAGCCGTTCCCGCGGCCGCTGCCCGATCCGGCTCGCATCGACCTGGCGACCATCCTGGGACCGAAACTGCTCGGCCCGATCACCGATGCCCAGGCGATCACCTTTCACGCCGTGGGCGACACCGGTGCCTCCTCGACCGCTCTGATCGACCCGGAGGCGCGAGTAGCCGATTCCATGGCTGACGAGGTAACTCAGGCCGGAGCTCAGGGCCCGGCGTTCCTGTTTCACCTCGGTGACGTGGTCTACAACTTCGGCGAGGACCAGTACTACTACGACCAGTTCTACGAACCGTTTCGGCGCTACGACCGGCCGATCTTCGCCATCGCCGGAAATCACGACGGGGCGGTCTACGGCCTCAGCCCAACGGCCCCGGTTGCGCCCACGCTGCAGGGATTCCTGCGTAACTTCTGCGCGAAGGCCCCGACGCCCTCGCCGGACGCGCCGGGCATCGCCCGCACGACGATGACCCAACCCGGCGTCTACTTCACCCTTGACGCGCCATTTGTCTCGATCATCGGCTTGTACTCCAACGTGCTCGAACAGCCCGGGGTCATCTCCTCCCAGGGCGGGCGCTTCGCGCTGCCCGACGATCAGCTCACGTTCCTAGGCGGCGAACTGACGCGCCTGAAGCCCGAGCGTGACCAACTCGAGCGAGCCATCATCGTGACCGTCCATCACCCGCCCGTGTCCTTCGATGCGGTCCACGGGAGCTCACCCGTCATGGCCAACGAGATCGACGCGGTCTGCAACCAGGCTGGCGTGTGGCCCGACGCGGTGCTCTCCGGTCACGCCCACCTCTACCAACGCTTCACGCGCAGCCTGAACGGCCGCCAGATCCCCTACGTCGTGGCCGGCAGCGGCGGCCATCTTCAACACCCGCCGCGCACCGGCCTTCCCAAGGCCCCAACGAACTTCGGCAACTACCGCCTCGAAGTCGACCCGATCTTTGAACTCGGCTACCTGACCCTCACCGTCAGGCTCGGCGGCCGCGGCAACCCCACGCTCAGCGGCACGTTCCACTCCCAGGCCGCGAAACCAACCAGGGACGGCTTCCTCCTCGATCTCAAGACTGGCACAGTCAAGACGCAATAGACCCGGGTCTGGCGGGGCTCGCGCCGGCCGCGCGGGCACCTACTTGGAGCGGGCCTAGTTCGAGGGCCGGATCAGCGTGAACGAGTCGCTGCCCGGGCTCCGAGAGGACGGCCGCGCGCACCTCCGCGGCTCGGCGCAGGTCGGCGGCACACTCACGCGCGAGCCGGAGCGTGAGCTGAGGGTGGGACACGTCCTCGCTCACCTTCGCGCCGGGGCCTGGGGAGTCCGGCGTTCGTCCGAATCCGGTTTGCGGTCGCCGGCCGGTTCAGCGCCGCTATCCGGCTGGGCGTACAGCGCCTCGAGTCGCGCGATCTCAGATCGCACGAGCGCCCGTTCGGTCTCGGGCGTCAGCGGGATGCCGGTCCTGATCTCGAGCAGTCGTCGCTGGGCATAATCGAGCTCGGCCGCGATCTCGCGGACGTGACGCAGCGTGCGACGGACGCGCGAGATCATGCCGCCCGCTCCCGCATTGACTCCACGAACGCCGCGGCGACCAGGTCGCCGCGGCCGCCGGGATCTAACTCAGGATGCCATTGCAGGCCGAGCGCGAACCGGCGGTCATCGCGCTCGATCGTCTCGATCACGCCATCCGGTGAGCTCGCCACCACACGGAGGTGCCGGCCGAGGCGCCTGATGGCCTGGTGATGCTCGCTGCGCACCACCAGCGAGGGGCCGACGATCCGCCTGAGCGAGCCGTCGGCCTGGGTCTCGATCACGTGCTCGGCCGTGTCGTGATCGACGCCGGTGACGCCGTCGCGGATGACGTCCTGGTACAGGCTGCCGCCAACGGCGATGTTGAGCAGCTGATGCCCACCGCACACGCCGAGGAACGAGAGCCCCATTGCGAGCGCCGCGCTGACGACCGCCATGTCGATCCGATCCTGGTGCAGGTTCGGCTCACCGCGCGGCCGCACGGGCCTCTCGCCGTACAGGCTGGCGTGAATGTCCCGCACGCCGCCGGTGACTACCAGCCCGTCGGCCAGCGCCAGCTGACGCTCAGTCGGGGCCGCCCGGGCCTGGCGGACCCGCGCGCCCGCCTGCTCAAGCCAGCGGACGTAGGGCGCCGGCTGCTCGTCACGGACGACCACGAGCACGAGCGGCGCGGCATCCGCGCGCGCGACACGGTAGGCATCGAGGAACGCAGCCCGCGCCCTGCTCGCGCGCTTGCGCGCGGCCTCCTCGGTGCTGTCGAGCAGCTGTGCGATCTCTGCGTGCGTGAACCCGGCCTCGAAGCGCAGCAACAGCACGAACCGATCGTGCGCGCTCAGCCGGGCGAGCGCCTCGCGCGCGGCGTCTGGCGTGCCGGCCTCTTCCACGCTCGCGTGTAGACGCTCCAGGTGCTCGATCGGCGCCATCAGACGCCGACGCCGACGCCGCAGCTCATCGACGGCGAGGTTCCGGGATGTGCGATGCAGCCAGGCCCGCTGCTGCCCTCGGTCGAGCCCCTCCGGCAGTCCCCGCCACGCCCGCGCAAACGCCTCCTGGGTCAAGTCCTCGGCCGCGTGGTGGTCGCCGCCGAGCAGCACCGCCAACCGCGAAACCAGCCTCCCGCGCTCGGTCTGAATCAAGGTCTCAAGTTCCATCAACTCTAAGACGATTGAGCGTGACAGAACCGGACACGGGCCCAATTCCGGTCGCGTAGCTCGTAGAAGTCGGTCACTTTCGGGAATCCAATCCGACGAAATTCCGCACAAACGGCCACCGAGGTTGTGCCAAAACCGCCGGGAGTAGTGCGGACCAGCGCTACCCCTGATTAGGGTTGCGACCGCACGGACGCAACGCGCGTGGATCTGCCCCTGAGACACGCGTTAGGGGTCCGCGACCCAGGTTAATGCCCCACGGTCGCGGGCCCCTACCCCTTATCCCCCAAATGGCGGACAGGGAAGAGACCAGACTAGAGGAGCCGAACACTCGGCTGGTTGAAAAAGTGTTGCTCGGAGCACCAAACACGGGGACGACCACCGGAGCACCGAACACGGGGACGATCACCGGCACCGCCTCGCCGCATCGCGATCGAGGCGAACGCCATCCCGGGGCCGTCGGGTCAGCTCACCTCCGGCCGCGGCCCGAGCAGGTCCCACCGGTTGCCGGCGACGTCGAGAAACACGGCGACCTGCCCGAACGGCTCATCGCGCGGCTCGCCGACGAACTCGACCCCGGCGCCGCGCATGCGCGCATACGAGCCCGAGAAGTCGTCGACTCGCAGGAACAGCCCGACCCGGCCGCCGAACTGCTCGCCGACCGCTCCCGCCTGGCGCTCCCCGTCGGCCTGCGCGAGCAAGAGACTCGTGGTGGCGCCGGGCGGCCGCACGATCACCCAGCGCTTCGGGCGTCCGCCCGCACTGGTCAACGCCGGCGAGTCCTCGACGAGCTCGAACCCTAGGATGTCCACGAAGAAGCGGATGGCCTCGTCGTAGTCCGTCACGATCAGCGCGAAGTGCTCGATGAACATCTCTACGCCAGTCAATCAACCACCGGGATCGAGCGCACTGGATCGCAGGGCTCGCTCGTTTGAATCCTTTCGCCGACTCGGGGGGTCCGACGTCTAATGAGCGACGTGGCGGCGGGTCGAGAGCGTTTTCGGCGGGATCATCGATGGGCGCCGGGCCGCATGTCTGACTATCTCGATCGAGAGCTCGCGCCGGCGGGCCGTACCCGGATGGAGCATCACCTCGGGGAGTGCGCGGAGTGCCGGCGGCTGCTCGCCGGTCTGCGCCGGACCGTCGATGCCCTACATCGCCTGTCAGCACCCAGCCCCGGGGTGGATGCCCTCCATATCGCCGCCTCGGTGCAGACGCGATTGAGCGAGCTCAACTGAACCGTTTCGCGCGGTCGGAGGGTCAAACCAAGCATGAACAACGAGACTCACACCAAGAACCAGAACGATCGTCCGCGGGTCGAGAAGACCGATACCGAGTGGCGCGAGCAGCTCACTCCGGCTCAGTACCAGGTGCTGCGCGACCACGGGACCGAGCGGGCGTTCACCGGCAAGTACTTCGACGAGAAGCGCGCCGGCACGTATCGCTGCGCCGGCTGTGGCGCGGAGCTGTTTACCTCCGAGACGAAGTTCGACTCGGGGACGGGCTGGCCGAGCTTCACCGAGCCGGCGGATCGGGCCAACGTCGAACTCGTCGACGACTTCAGCTACGGCATGCACCGAATCGAGGTCAACTGCGCCGCGTGTGGCGGCCATCTCGGTCATGTCTTTCCGGACGGCCCCGGCGAGACCGGGGAGCGGTACTGCATCAACTCCTGCTCGCTCGACCTCGACGAGCACTAGACCGCTTCGGCGGGGCGCCACGTTCGCGTGCGCCCCGCCCGCCAGGCGGTATAACCGCCCGGTGACCGGCGCCGCGAGCTCTGAGCACGAGCTGATTCGCAGGGCACGAACCGGCGACCAGGACGCATTCGCCGAGCTCGTGGCGATGCACGCCGATCGCGTCTACGGCGCGCTGCGCCGCTTCGGGCTCGGCCCGGATGAGGCCGACGAGGTGGCCCAGGAGGTATTCGTTCGCGCTTGGCGCGGCCTGGCCCGCTTCGAGGAACGCGCCCAGTTCTCGACCTGGCTCTACCGGATCGCGTTCAACGAGGCCCAGCGGCGGCTATCGCGTCGCCAAGTCGCGCGCGCGGAGCCCGACCCGGATCGCGACGATCCGATCGTCTCCCTCCCCGAGTCGCCCGAGCTGGGACCCGAGGCTCAGACGCTGGATCGGGAGTTCGAGCGTACGCTCGAGCGCGCGCTCAACGAGCTGCCCGCCGACTATCGGGCTGCTGTCGTATTGCGCGACGTCGAGGGTCTTTCAACCCGTGACGCCGCGGAGGTCGCCGGCATCCGCGAGGCGGCGTTCAAGACTCGCCTGCACCGCGGACGGATGCAACTGCGAACCCTCCTCGAGCCGTACCTGCAGCTCAAGGAGGGCTGATCCGCGTAGTCGGGCCGTTGCCCGGTGTCTTAGCGGACCGTGCTCGCGCAGGCCGCCCCGCCGTGCTTCTCGAAGTACCGCTGGTGGTACTCCTCGGCGTCGTAGAACGGCGAGGCCGCGACGATCTCGGTCACGATTGGCCTACGCACCGAGTTCTGGCGCTCGTCGCGGGAGGCGATCGCCACCCGCTCCTGGTCGGCGTCGTAGAAGAAGATCGCCGAGCGGTACTGGCTTCCGAAGTCCCAGCCCTGCCGGTTGCGGGTGGTCGGATCGTGAGCCGACCAGAACGTGTCCAGCAGCTCGCCGTAGCTCACTACGCCAGGGTCAAACCACACCTGGACCGCCTCTGCGTGGCCCGTCCTGCCCGAGCAAACCTGCCCGTAGGTCGGATCCACGAGCGCTCCACCGGTATAACCGACCCGCGTGGCCACGACCCCTTCGATCTCCCGGAACGCCGCCTCGACACCCCAGAAGCAACCGGCCGCGAAGATGGCTCGCTGCCTGCCCTCGAGGTCCGAGTGCAACGTCTCGGAGCTATCGTCTCTGAAAATCATCTCTGAGTTCCCTTCGTCTCTGTTCACGCTGAATTAGACCCAGCACGACCAGGAAAGGGTTCAGCCCGGCAGCTCGCCCGATGTGAGGCAGGCCCTTGACCTTCACACAGTGTCAAGGCGTATTACTCCACTTGTCATGTTGAACATCGGAGAGTTCGCTCGGCTCGGTCAGGTGTCGCCCCGCATGCTGCGCCACTACGACGAGCTCGGTCTGCTCCCACCCGAGCGGGTCGACCCCGAGAGCGGATACCGCTTCTACAGCGTTCACCAGCTGGGACGACTGCACCGCATCGTGGCATTGCGCGACATCGGCTTCAGCCTGGAGCAGATCAAACAGGTGCTGACCCAGGACATCTCCGTCGATGAGCTGCGGGGAATGCTGAGGTTGCGTCGTGCCCAAATCGAGCAGGCCGTCGGCGAGGAACAGGATCGCCTGCGCCGGATCGAAGCACATCTCCGCGCACTCGAATGGAGGGACATCGTGGAACTGCAGGACGTGGTGATCAAGGAGACCGAGCCGATCCGGGTTGCTCAGGCCTCGGCCGGCGGCTTGACGCACGCCGACATTGGCGCGGCGTTTGGCCGCCTGATCCCTGAGGTCGTCGCCCACCTCGAGGCAGCCGGCGCCAAGCCCGGCATCTCGGTCGGCGTTTACGAGGACGACGGTGGTGGCGTCCCCGAAGGCGAGCTCGTGCTACACGCGGGCTTTGTCATCGGCGATCAGGCGGTACCCACCAGCGAGACAGTGTGCGTCGTCAACCTGCCCCCGATCGAGGTTGCCGCCGCGGTGTACCGGGGAGGCGACGAGGGCATCATGGCCGCGTGGGAAGCCCTCGTCCGGTGGATCGACGACAGCGGCTACCGCCTGGTCGGCGACTGCCGCGAGCTCTACCACGAGTGGCACGACGACGACCCGTCCGCCAACGTCATGGAGCTCCAACAACCGATCGCTCGCTAGGCCCCCGACTGCGCATCGGTGCGGTAGCGGGACGGCGGCACCCCCAGCTCACGCCGGAACGCCTTGGAGAACGCGTACTCGTTGCCATAGCCGACTTGTTGGGCGATGGCACTCAGCGGGGAATCGCCGGCTCGCAAGAGCCGCGCGGCGAGGGTCATCCGCCACCACGTCAGGTGCGTCAGCGGTGGCTGCCCGGTGAGCCCGGTGAACCGCCGGGCGAAGGCCGCCCGTGACAGGTTGCAGCGGGCGGCCAGTTCGGCGACCGTCCATGGGTGCTGAGGACGGTCGTGGATGAGCCGCAGGGCGACGCTCAGGTCGGGATCGCGGCTGGCTCGGGCCCAGCCGCTCGGGGCCTGCGGCGCCTCGAACCAGGCACGCAGGGCGTAGAGCAGCAGGAGGTCGAGCAATGCCGGGGTGGCGGCGCTCGTGCCCGGCAGATCGCGGTCCAACTCGGCGCCGAGCAGATCGACGACGGCGCGAACCTCGGAGGCGACACCGACCCGGGCGGGCAGGTGTACGACGTCGGGCAGGTCGGCGAACAGCGGATGCGGTCGGGCGCCGGCAAGGTCGTAGGTGCCGCCCAGCAGCACCGTGCCGCCCGTCGCCGGGTCGAGTGCGCTGCCGTCGGCGGGCCAGTGGTCGGCCGGCACATGCGCCGCGTAGTCGACATCCCACAGAGGCGTACCCGGATCGTCGGCGAGCGCGTGCGGGGCGTGACGACGGATCAGTGCGATGTCCCCGGCGCCGAGCGCGATCGGGTCCCCCCCACCCGGACCCGTCAGCCACGCGCTCCCCTTGAGGATTACCTGCACGCCGATCGCGCCGACGGCAGGGAAGCGCAGACCCCACGGGGCGTGCAGCAGCGCCCGAGCCACCTGCGGCTGTCCGGTTCGCATCGCCGCCACGGCGTCGCCGATCAGATCTAGACCGCGGTGAGACGATTGGATATCTACTTGCACTTCTGAGGCATTCACCGTCTCGATCTTAGAGCCTACCGTTCGACACGTCCTCAATTCCTCGTCCATGGAGGTTGTGATGAACGGTCGTCGTCGTGATCTGGTGGTGGTCGTGCTGGCGCTGGCCGGCGCCGTCTTCGCGGTCCTGCAGGCCGCCGTCGTACCCGCCCTGCCTGACATCGACCACGCACTTGGTGCGGGTCCTTCGAGCGGCACATGGATCCTGACCGTGAACCTGCTGGCCACGGCCGTGCTCACGCCGGTGCTCGGCCGGATGGGTGACATCTACGGCAAGGACCGCATGCTTCGGGTCGTCCTGGCCGCGGCGGCGCTGGGCACGCTCGCGTGCGGGCTGGCTCCCTCGCTGCCGGTGATGCTGGCGGGTCGCATCGCTCAGGGCGCCGGCGGGGCCGTGTTCCCGCTCGCCTTCGGCGTGCTGCGCGACGAGCTCGAGGGCGAGCGCGTCGCGGGTGCCATCGGCCTCGTCTCGTCGCTGCTGGGTATCGGTGCCGGGCTTGGGCTCGTGATCGCCGGTCCGATCATCGCCTCGCTGGGCTGGAGGTGGCTGTTCTGGCTGCCGCTGGCAGTGCTCGTGCCGATCGCAGGCGCCGTCGTGCGGTGGGTGCCCCGCTCCCCGGTTCGCACCCCCGCTCCCGTCGACTACTCCTCGGCAGCACTCATGGTCGCCGGTCTGTCGGCGCTGCTCGTGGCCGTCAGCGAGGCCAGCGTCTGGGGTCTTAGCTCGGGCCGCACGCTGGGGCTACTGGGCGCGGGCGCCTTGCTCGTGGCCGCGTGGGTCCGCCACGAGCTGGCTGGTGGCAACCCACTGGTCGACATGCGGATGATGGCGCTGCGCGGGGTCTGGACGACCAATCTCGCGGCGTTCCTGCTCGGCGTCGGGATGTACGCTTCGATCGCGCTCGTCCCCGCGCTCGTCGAGCTGCCGCGCACCTCCGGCGTCGGGTTCGGCGGCTCGGTCACCGCGGCCGGGCTGTTCATGCTCCCCACCGCGGCGCCGCAGCTGCTCGTCGGGCCGTTCACCGGCCGCATCGCGCGACGCATCGGTTCGCGCTCACAGCTGCTGGTCGGCGTCGCGCTCATGCTCGGCGCGTATCTCGCACTGACCTTCGCCCACGGCCACGCCTGGGAGCTGATCATCGCCACGGGCGCACTCGGGCTCGGTCTCGGGTTCGGGCTGGCCGCGCTGGCCAACCTGATCGTTGGCGCCGTCGGCCCGCGCCAGACGGGCGTCGCCACCGCGATGAACACCGTGATGCGGACCCTGGGCGGAGCCTTCGGCGCTGCGATCGCCACCGAATGCCTGGCTCGCGGCGGCTCGCTGGACGGGGACTTCACGCTCGCCTTCGCGCTGTGCGCGGGTGCCCTGGCACTCGGCATCGCGGCAGTACTGGCGATCCCGGGACAGGGTCTGCGGATCAACCTGCGCGCGTTGCGCGTCGCCGCCCGCTAGATCGGCAAGGAACCGGCTGCGGCTAGGAGACGAATGATGGGTCTGGGCTCCCTGTGGAGGAGCCTAGGCCTCGGGGCGATAGCGAAGACCGTCGAGGGCGATGCGCAGGATGTGCTCGACCTGACCCGGATCGCTGGCCGGGATCTTGGCGATTCCCATGACCATCTGCATCACCTCGGGGAACCCGACGTCCTGGCGGACGGCCCCGGCTTCCTGGGCGCGCTTCAGCAGGGGTTCGCCGGCCTCGTAGAGCGACGTCCGGCAAAGCTGGAACAGGGGGGCGTCGCGGTCGAAGTAGGTGAGCAGCTCCTGGGCGAGCGCCTGCTTGGTCGCGAGATAGGCCAGCACGCGCTCGAACCACGCATTGAGCGCCTCCCACGGATCGGCGCCGTCGAGTTCGGCCGCGGAGCGGCAAACCTCCCCGACCTCGTTGACGTAAACCGCCTCTAGCAACGCCTGGCGGTTCGGGAAGTGGCGGTACAGCGTGCCGATGCCAACCCCGGCGCGGCGCGCGATCTCCTCGAGCGCCGTCGACTCGCCTCCTTCGGCGAACGCCTCTCGAGCCGCCGTCAGCACCTTCTCGTAGTTGCGCCGAGCGTCCGCGCGCTTGGGTCGGGCGATCAGGGTCTCGGGGCTGACGTGGGTCGTGCTCATGCCAATTCCACTTGACAAACGGAGGGACCCTCCATATAGTTTCCGGAGGGTTCCTCCAGTTATTTCGGAGGCGGCCTCCAGTTTAGCGCTTCAGTGAATCACCGACAAGTTGGGATCTGTATGAACCTCGTCTCGCGAACCCCCTCCGATAGCCGTCGTTGGACGGCCCTCATGGTCGTGTGCTTGGCGCAGCTCATGATCGTGCTCGACGTCACGATCGTGAATGTCGCGCTGCCCTCGATTCAACGCGACCTCCACTTCAGCCAGTCCGACCTCACCTGGGTCGTCAACGCGTTCCTGGTGACGTTCGGGAGCCTGCTCCTGCTCGCGGGACGGCTCGGCGATCTCGCCGGCCGCAAGCGCGTGTTCCTCGCCGGCCTGGTCACGTTCACCACCGCCTCGCTGCTGTGCGGCATCGCGCCAAGCCAGGGCGCGCTGATCGCCGCCCGCTTCTTGCAGGGCATTGGCGCCGCCGCTCAGGCCTCCGTGATCCTCGCAATCATCATCACCGAGTTCCCGATCCCGAGCGAGCGCACGCGGGCGATGAGCGCGTACGTGTTCGTATCGGTCGCCGGTGGCTCCCTCGGCCTGCTCGCCGGCGGCATCCTCACCCAGGCACTGAGCTGGCACTGGGTGTTCTTCGTCAACCTCCCAATCGGCGTGGCCACGTTCGCCCTCGGTCAGCGGTTCATCCGGGCCGACCAGGGGCTCGGACTGGAGCACGGAGTCGACTGGATCGGCTCGATCCTCGTCACCGCCTCGCTGATGGGCTTTATCTACGCGATCGTCCAGGCCACGACCCACGGCTGGGTCTCGACCCAGGTCCTCGGCTTCGGCGGCGTCGCGGCGCTGCTCATGGCGTCGTTCGTGGCCCTCGAGGCCCGGATCGAGAACCCGATCATGCCGATGCGCATTCTGCGCCTCCAGGGCCTCGTCAAGGCCAGCCTCGTCAGAGGCATCCTCGTGACCGGCATGTACTCGACGTTCTTCCTCGGAAGCCTGTACCTCGAGCACGTCCGCCACTACAGCGCCGTCCAGACCGGCGCGGCCTTCCTGCCCTGGACGCTCACGGTCGCCGTGCTGTCGCGGGGCATCACCGCGCGGCTTGTCGATCGGTTTGGGCCGCTCCGCGTGCTCATCGCCGGCATGGCAAGCGCGGTCATCGGCCTGCTCCTATTCAGCAGCGTCGGACCGACCACGGCCTTCTTCCCGACGATCTTCCTGGCCTGCTTCGCGATCGGCCTGGGCATCGGCAACGCGTTCATGCCTCTGCTCACCATGGCAATGGCCGACGTTCCTGCCGCTGACTCCGGCCTCGGTTCGGGGATCACCAACGTCTCTCAGCAGATCAGCGGAGCGCTCGGCTTGGCTGTACTCAGCACCATCGCCGCGAACCGGACCAAGGGGCTGCTATCCGCGCACCGGGGACTCACCAGCTCCCTGATTGGTGGCTACCACCTCGCCTTCCTCGTCGGCGCAACGACGATCATCGTCGGTATCGGCCTCGCCTTCGCGCTTCTGCGGCCGCGCCAGGCACAGCCAGGGCTGCAGCTGGCCGGCGGCGCCGCGGAACACGACGCCTCCCCCATTGACTTCGACATCGAAAGAGAAGCTGCATGACACAACACACCGATCGCATTCCCACTTACGCCGGCGCGTCTGGCGGCGCAGATCGCCGCTCGCGCCACGCGCCGCCGCGGTCCAGTCGCCGACCCAGCACGCGCCTGGTTTCCGATGCCGTCGTGGCCAGCTACCTCCACGACATCTCGCAGCGGCACCGTGACGGTGCCCACGCGTCCGGCGCTCGCGCGCGCCGCCGGGAGCATCTCGCCTGACGTCGCCCCGGTCTGAGCCGGCGCAGCAACCCCCAGAAAGGAACCGCCCCCTGGCATGGGGGCGGTTTCGCTCTTGCTAGAGAAGCATGCTCAACGCGCTGCTTCCTGCGCGCGCCTGGGCAGTTTCCACCCTGGACGGACGAAGTGGCACGTATAGCCGTTGGGATAGCGCTCTAGATAGTCCTGGTGCTCGGGCTCCGCCTCCCAGAACGGACCGGCCGGCTCCACCTCGGTCACGACCTTGCCGGGCCACAGCCCGGAGGCGTCGACATCAGCGATCGTGTCCTCCGCGATACGCCGCTGCTCGTCGTCGACGTAGTAGATCGCCGAGCGGTAGCTCATGCCGACGTCGTTCCCCTGACGGTTCTTCGTCGTCGGGTCATGGATCTGGAAGAAGAACTCGAGCAGGTCTCGGTAGGAGATGCGCTCCGGGTCGAACACGATCTCGATCGCCTCGGCGTGTGTGCCGTGGTTGCGGTACGTCGCGTTCGGGACATCGCCACCGGTGTAGCCGACCCGCGTGCTGATGACCCCGTCAAGCTTGCGGACCAGATCCTGCACTCCCCAGAAGCACCCACCAGCGAGGATCGCCGTCTCGGTCTCAGCCATGTGTCAGCTCCTTCTCGTCCGGTTCCTCTGTCGTGTGACAGCTGCTGATAACACAGTAGCTCGCAAGGCTCTCCGCCTGGCAAATAGGCAGGTCGATCACAGCAGGGGGAGCTGGCCCTGGTGGGTCCAGAACCCTGCTCTGCCGACGCGGCCGGCCTCGAAGTCGAGCAACGCCCGCTTGCGCTGCAGGCCGCCCCGGTAGCCGGTCAGCGAGCCATCCGCGCCCACCACGCGGTGACAGGGGATGACGATTGGCGTCGGGGTCGCACCGATCGCCGATCCCACCTTCTTTGGAGCCGTGACCGTGCGCCCGTCGGCTGCGGCCGTCGCCGAGTCGCGCACGCCTAGCTCGCCCGCGAGCGCCCGGTAGGTCGTGACGCTGCCGAATGGAAGCTGCTGCAACGCGCGCCACACGCGCCACTGAAACTCCGTCCCGGAGACGTCGAGCGCGACATCGAAGGCCTCACGCTCCCCGGCGAAGTACTCCGCTAGCTGACTGAGGACATCGCGGAACGGTTGGTCATCGCGCTCGAGTCGATCCAGCGCCGGGGCGCGTCCCGGGAAGTGCACCTCGCGCAGGCCGGCCTCGCCTCCAATCAGCGTCAACAGACCGAACGGACTCTCGTAGCTGCTCCATTTCATCTTCGATCCTTTTTCCATTGCTGCGGTCACAGCCTCACGGGATCAAACGCCGCGGATCGGACATCTGTGAGGTCGAGGGCTCAACCGTTGTCTGCATGCTCATCGACTCCGTCGCCCGGCCACCCGTGGCGATGTCATGGCACGCGCTCGAGCCCGCGTTGATGCCACCGCCGCCAGCGTCGGCGCGGAAGCGATTCTCGCCGCGCGCGACGCAGATCGACATTGAGTGCGTACGTCATCTGCGACTCGTCAGCCCTGACCGCGCTGCTGCTCGACAGCGGTCCGGACGGGCAATGGGTCTCTGCCTTCGTGCGTGGCGCCGCCCTTGGCGCCTCAACCCTCCTCGGCTACGAGACCGCGAACATCATCCGACGCCACGAACTCGCTGGCCTCATCAGTCCCGACCAAGCGGCCCAGGCGCACGCCGATCTGCTCGATCTCGCGATCGAACACTGGCCGCACGACCCGGGTGCTCGCGGGAATCGACCGCTACCACCCCGGGCGCCTCCCGATGCCCTCGCTCGGCTGGCTCAAGTACGGGAGCGCGTGTGCAGCGACGGCACTCATCGCGTGGAGTCGGCCTGCTCGTTGTTGGTGACGTGCCAGTTCACTGTGTTCGTCGGGCAGACGTGCGGATGGCTCCCGCCCGGCTCTGCCTACCAGGAACCCGATCTCCTGGCGCAAGCCGCCCAGCGGATCCCGGGAGCGGTGATCGAGCGCGCTCCTGCGAGCGACCGAGCCGACCAAGACTCGTGCTGCCAGGAGACTGCGGCACCAGCGCCGGCATCGGCTGGCGCAGATAGGCACAGCAGGCGTAGGCGCCCCCGGTGTCGTCGGGCAGCTCGCCGGGCAGAGGTGCGACTCGGTCGCCAGGCGCCCGTCCTGATCGGTCACACCCAGGACGATCCCTACGCCCGCATCGGCTCCAGTTATCGGCCCGGCCGATAGCTGGAGCCCGGAAGTCCTGTTGGCCCTGGGCCTCGCGGTCGCCAGCTTGGGGAGTGGCCGTGACACACCGTGACGACACCCGAGTTTGGCTGGTCACCGGCGCCTCGAGCGCCACGGTGCGATGCTATCGGCGCCCGAATACTTAGGCGGTCACCTAAGTGATGTGCTAGGGTCCCTGTGTGCCGATCGCCGAGCCCGAGCTGCTCGATCAGTCGTTCCACGCGCTGGCGGACAGCAACCGCCGCGCGATCGTCGCACAGCTCACACGTGGCGCCGCCTCGGTGAGCGAGCTCGCAGCGCCCCTTGGCGTGTCGTTGCCGACTGTGCTGCAACACCTTGACGTGCTCCAGGGCAGCGGGCTGGTGCGCTCCGAGAAGGTCGGGCGGGTCCGCACCTGCCGGCTCGAACCTGGCCCCATGCGCGCGGTCGAGCACTGGATCGCCGGGCATCGCGCCACTTGGGAACGTCGGCTCGACCTCATGGGTGACGTCCTCGACGACGTCTACCCGACCACGAAGGGACATCGCAGCAAATGAACATTCGTCAGCACGACTTCACCATCGAACGCCGAACCCGCCAAAGCCCCGAGCAGACGTTCCAGGTGTTCGCCGACCCCGATCTCCGGCAGCGCTGGTTCCGGGTGCCCGAGAGCTGGACCGACCAGGAGTGGTCGCTGGACTTCCGCATCGGTGGCAGCGAGCTGAACGCGGGGCGAGACCAAAGCGGTAATCACCACGTCTATCGAAGCCGCTTCCACGACATCGTCGGCAGCCAGCGGATCGTGTTCGCCTACGACATGGTGCTCGATGGCCAACTGACCTCGGTGTCGCTGACGACCGTCGAACTGCGCCTCGACGACGGCGGCGGCACACACCTGATCTTTACCGAGCACGGCGCGTTCCTCGACGGCCTCGATGATCCGGCCGAGCGCGAGCACGGCACGGGCTTGCTGCTCGACCGGATTGACGCGGTACTCGCCAGCGAGGTGCCCGCGTGAGCCTCGTCCTATACCAACACCCTTTCGCGCTGTACTGCTGGAAGCCGCTCATCGCCCTCTATGAGAGAGACGTACCGTTCACGGCCGACCTGGTCGAGGCCGATCGCTCCGCGCTCGCGGCGCTGTGGCCACCGGCCTCGATCCCGGTGCTCGTCGACGACGGCGTCGTGTTTGGAGAGGCGTCGATCATCGTCGAGCAACTGGACCGCCACGGCGACGCACCGCCGCTCATTCCCACCGACCCCGATGAGGCGCTCCAGGCGCGACTGTGGGATCGCGTGGCCGACGGCTACGTGGCCACCCCGGTGCAAAGGATCGTCGGCGATGCACTGCGACCCCCCGACGCCAAGGACCCGCTCGGCGTCTCCCAGGCCCACGCCACCCTCGAGCTCGCCTACGCCACGCTCGACCGTCAGCTCACCGGACGCGACCCGGAAAGCTGGCTGGCCGGCGGGCATTTCACGCTGGCCGATTGCTCCGCGGCCCCAGCCCTGCATTACGCCGACGTCCTTCATCCGCTGGACCGCGACGAGCACCCGGCGCTGGCCGGCTACTTCGACCGCCTCCTGACCCGATCCTCGGTCGCTCGCGTGATCGACGAGGCGCGCCCGTACCGCGAGCTGTTCCCGCTGCCCTGGCCCGAGCACGTGAGCTGAGCGCCGGCGCTGCCGAGATGCTCGATCTCAGCAGCGCCGGACGCTACCCCAGTTCTAATGTGAGGGACTAGCGGCCCTCTCGTACCTGGAGCCGGTTGCCGTCGGGGTCCTGGAACTGGGCGACGTAGCCCCATGGGAACTCGACGATGTCCGACAGGAACTCGACGCCGCGCGATTTCAGCTCCTCGACCGTCTTGGGGCAGTCGTCGGTCTCGATCGTGACCGACGGCGGGGGGCTTCCCATCGCCAGCGCGGCCTGCCCCGGTGTCCCAGGCCAGAGCACCAGTTGGAATTCGTCCCCCTTGACGCCGACGGTCAGAAACCGCGGCCCGTCGGGCGTCGGGTTCTCAGCCCGTTTCTCCAGGCCAAGGACGTTCGTGTAGAAGTCGAGCGCCCGGTCCTGGTCGCTGACGAGCAAGCTCGTGTAAAAGACCTTCTCCAACACTGCAGTTCCTCCAGTGGTCGTGGTTACTACTCCCACGACACCGGGCGAGCGGTAAACGTGACAGCCGGAACCCACGCCGGCGGGCGGCACTCAGGCGCTGCGGAACCTTCTCACCGCGAGTGGAACGAACACCACCAGCAGGCCGGCCAGCCACGCGAGCGCCCCGAGCGCCGGCCCCAGCGCATGCGCGTGGCCGACGGCGAGGGCTCGCGCCGCGTTCACCGTGAGACTCACCGGGTTGACATTGGCAAACGCACGCACGGCCCCGGGCATCGAGCTGGTCGGGACGAACGCCGACGAGGCGAACACCAGCGGGAACACCCAGATGAACCCGACCGACTGCGCGGTCTCCGGATCGCGGACCGCCAGTCCCACGAACGCGCTAATCCACGAGAACACATATGCGAAGGCCAACACGAGCGCAAACGCCAGCGCCACTTCATACACCGGCTGGCTCGGCCGGAAACCGACCGCGAACCCGATCAGCAGCATCACGACCAGGGTGATCACATTCACTGTCAAGTCTGCCGCCGTGCGTCCGATCAGCACCGACGACCGCGCGATCGGCAGCGACCGGAAACGGTCGACGACCCCGGCCTTCAGGTCCTCGGTGATCCCGAGCCCGGTCGTCAGCGCCCCGAAGATCGCAGTCATCACGATGATGCCGGGCATCAGGTAGTTGACGTAGCTTGTGTGAGGAGCCTTGATCGCCCCTCCGAACACGTAGCGGAACAGCAGTACGAAGATCACGGGCTGCACGAACAGGTAGACGACGTACATCGGCCGGCGCAGCACCTTGCGCAGCTGGCGTGTCGCCATCACGCGGCTGTCGGCCGCTGTCTCGGCCAGCGTGACGCGGCCGGCGGACGGGATTGCTTGGGCGGTGGCGCTCATCACGCGGCCTCCTGTTCTAGTTTCGGTTCGGTTGAGCCCTCGTCGGCGGGGTGGCCGGTCAGGGTCATGAATACGTCGTCGAGCGTCGGCTGATGGAGCTCCACGGATGTGACCTTGAGCTGGCGGGCGTCGAGCCTGCGCACCGCCTCCGCCGAGGCACCCGGATCCTCGACGGCCAGGCGGATCTCGCCGTCGGCGGCCTCGACGTGCGGCTGCTCGGCGGCGCCGATGCCCGCAAGCGCGGCGGAAGCCTCATGCGCGGCGGTGCGGTCGGAGAGGCGCACGCTCAGAATCGTCGCGCCGACCGCCGCCTTCAGCTCGGCCGCGGTGCCCTCGGCCGCGATCCGGCCACGGTCCACGACGGCGATCCGTTGCGCCAGCCGATCGGCCTCCTCCAGGTACTGGGTCGTGAGCAGCACGGTCGTCCCGTCCCGTCGCAGCTCGTCGACGATCCGCCACAGCTCCTGGCGCGAGCGGGGATCGAGTCCGGTAGTGGGCTCGTCGAGCAGCAGGACCGGCGGCCGTCCGATAAGTCCGGCGGCGAGGTCGAGCCGACGGCGCATCCCGCCGGAGTAGGTCGACACACGACGGTCGGCGGCGTCGACGAGGTCGAACCGCTCGAGCACGTCCGTCGCGCGCCGACGGGCCTCGTCCTTCGCCAGCCGGTAGAGGCGGGCGATCATCTCGACGTTCTCCCGCCCGGTGAGCTCCTCGTCGACCGCCGCGAACTGACCCGCCAGCCCGATCCGCCGCTGGACGGCAAGCGGCTCGCGCACGACGTCGTGCCCGAGCACCGTTGCCCGGCCGCTGCTCGGCTCGAGCAGCGTCGCCAGGATCCGCACCAGCGTCGTCTTGCCGGCTCCGTTCGGGCCGAGCAGCCCAAACACGGTGCCGGCGGCGACGGTCAGGTCAAGTCCGCCCAACGCGACAACCTCGCCGAAGCGCTTGGCGAGCCCGTGGACCTCGATCGCGTCACTCATGGTCGGCCCCTGCGGAAACCAGCTCGCCGTTGCGCTCGACATCGCGGCGGATCGTGATGTCGCCGAATCCCGTCTTTGCCCGGACTTCGACCTGCTCGTCGGCTGAACCCGGGGCGTCGGTGGCGTCGAGGCCGTTGTGGACGTGGCCGAAGGCCGTATGTAGGTCAAGCCAGGCGGCTACCCCGTCGGCGATCCCGACCTCGATACGCCCGGTCGCGGTCTCAGCCACGAGCGATCCGCGGTGGATGCTCCCGACGCGAATATGGCCGTTGGCGGTCTTGGCGGTGACCGAGCCGTAGGCGCGCTCGACTTCGATGTCGCCGTTTGCTGCCCTGACCCGGAGATCGCCCCCGACCTCCCCGATCCGGATGTCGCCGTTGGAGTTCTTGATCACCGCCGAGCCCTCGATCACACCGGCGCGCACATCGCCGGTGGCCGTCGTCAGCTCGGCGTCCCCGCTTACCCGCTCGAGCCGGATGTCGCCGACTGTGGTCAGCTTCGCCCGCGCGACCCGATCGACGCTGATCCCGCCGGCGCCGCTCTTCAGCTCGCAGCGCCCGAGCGAACCGGTGCAGCGAATCCCGCCGACAGCCGCGTGGCCGCTCAGATCCGAGCCCGCGGGAAGCTCGATCTCGACATCGATCGAACCGCCATCGCTGAACGGGCTGAACTCCCGCAGCCGGCGCGGTGCCTTGATCACCAGCCTGCCGTCGGTGTACTCGATGCGCGTCTGCTCGGCCGCGGCCACGTCGTCGCGCTTGGACGAGTCGCTCGGGCGTACCTGGACGGTCGTATCCGCGCGCTCCCCGGCGGCGGCGCGGACATCCGCGACGCGCAACTCGAGCTCGACCGAGATTGGTTGTGGTGTTTCGAAGTGAGACATGTCGTGGTCCTTTTTGAGGCGTTGGTTCTTGGTTTCAGTCAGTTGGTTGTGCGATGTCGCCTGGGGCGCTCAGCGCCCCCAGCCCGTGTAGCGGTGGCCCGAACGGGGGGACCGTTGCTCGCGTGGAGGTCCCTGCTGACCGCGGTCGACGGCCGCCACCACTGCCCGCACGAGCCAGGCGTTGATCGACAGGCCCTCGCGGTCGGCGCTTTGCTCGACCTGGCTCTTGAGCTGGTCTGGCAGCCGCAGGTTGATCCGCGCGGTCGCCCCCTCTCCGGACGCGGACGCTCCAGCTGCGGTGCTCGAGGCCCACCCGCCGGTCGGCTCCGGGGTATCGGTCCGCTCGCCCGTCGTCTCGACCGGCGGCCCCGTCACCACGAACTCGGGCTCGCCGCCGCGCAGGCGCAGCTCGACCGAGCCAGGGGCCAAGTCGCTGGTGATCTCGGCGGCCGCGACCGAGAGTGCATCCAGCAGGGTCAGTCGCACGGCGGATTCCAGCGCGGCCGTGAGCCGCTGCGCGAGTAACAGGGCGTCCTCGCCACCGGCAGAGGCCGCCACCGCGAGTTGCTCGCGGAGCTTGTCTACGTACGGTTCTAATTCCATGGCACCACTATGGCATCATAGTGGTGCCAAGTCAAGTGCCGTTGTGGTGCCGCCGGTGGCGCCGCGTTAATCGGCTGGTTCGGCGGCCTCCGGTCCGAACGCCGACAGCGGGCTGGTGCAGGTGTCCTGCAGGGTGGCTCCGAGCGCGGCGATCAGCTCCTCGCTCGAGGCCGACGTGAGCGCGTCGAAGCCAAGGACGTACCTGGACAGCCCAAACCCAATGAGTTGCGAGGCAAGCAGGGCGGCACGCAGTTGGGGTCGGTCGGCCCCAACGCGCTCGACCACGGGCAGGGTGAGGTTGCCCGTGATGAACTCACGGAACATCGCCGCCGCGGCGGCGTCTGCCAGCGCCGCGTGGATCAGGGAGAGAACCGGGTTGCGGTGCTCGTCGCGGTCCCAGTGGCCGATGAACCTGCGTGCGACGTACTCGCCGACCCGCCCGGCGGGGACCTCTTGGATTTGGGCCGCGATCTCACTCGCGTCGAACGGCCACTCGACGACGGCGGCAAACAGCCCCGCCTTCGATCCGAAGAGCTGGACGATCAGGGACGGGTCCACGCCGGCGTCACGGGCGATCCCCCGCAGCGACGTCTCGGTGTAGCCGTTGGCCGGGAAGGCAAGGCGGGCGACTTCAAGGATCTTCTCGCGCGAGGGGCTATTGCCGGGGCGCCGGCCGCCACGGCGACGGGCGCCGGGACCGAGCGAGGGGACGTGGGGATCAGTCATAGCGTAAGTTTGACACATGTTGACTCAACGTGTAGAGTGACCCGACGTAGATCCCATGTCTGACCCCGGTGAACCCATGAATACGACTCCAGAAACGCCCAAGCGTCCCAGCCCGCACGCTGCCCCGGCACCTTCTGCGGACCGGCTCCCGCCATCCGTACCCAGCCCACGCCGACTGTTCGCGGTTGCGGTGTTCGCCGCGATCCTCGGCCTTGGCATCACCCTGTCCTTCGGCTACGCCGACCATTCCCCCAGGCCTCACGGGGTTCGTGTCGCGATCGCCGCCCCGCCGGCGGTGAGCGCCAAGGTCGCAGCCGGCCTCCAGCACGCCGAGCCCGGCGGCTTTGACCTGGTGCCCGCGGCCGGCGGCCAGGCCGCGACGCACGAGGTGCGCTCGCAGTCGACCGCGGGAGCGCTCATCGTGCCGCCAAGCGGTCCAGTGACGATCGTGACCGCCGGCGCCGAGGGCGTCCTGCAGCAGCAGGCACTCACCGCAGCGCTCACCGCCGCGTCCCGGTCGATGCATCGTGCCGCGAAGTCGCTCGACGTAGCCCCGCTGCCGAGCGGCGACCGCGCAGGCCTGTCGAGCTTCGTGTTCGGCCTGGGACTGCTCATTCCGAGCGTGCTCGGCGGCGTCGGCGTGTTCCTGCTCGGTATGCGCCTGCGGCTGTGGTGGCGCGTCGCCGCTGCGACCCTGTTCGCAGTGCTCGTTGCCTGCGGCGGCGTCCTGGCCATGGACACCATCCTCGGCGCCCTGACCGGAGCGAGCGGCGCACTGATCGGGATCGGCTTTCTCGGCGCGCTCTCCTTCGTGCTGTTCGTCGCAGCTCTACAAGCGGTCGTCGGGCTGCCAGGCACCGCGCTGGCCGCAATCGCATTCATCTTCATCGGCAACGCCGTCTCCGGCGGATCGGTGCCGGTCGGGTTCCTCCCGAACGGCTTTCGCCAGATCGCGCCATGGCTTCCGAACAACGCAATCGTTCGCGGCGTCCGAGACGCCGTCTACTTCAACGGACACGACCTCGGCCACCCGCTGCTCGTCCTCGGGTTGTGGCCAGCGGTCGCACTGAGTGTCATCGCGGCCGTCGATCTCCTGCACCTCTCCGAGCGCCGCCAGAGGCCCCACGAAGCTAGTGAGATCTACCGCACTCCAGCAGTCGTGCATGTGAGCCGACGGCTCGGGACCGGGACCGGTGAAGCCGGCGCGTGACCCGCGACTGTCACGGAGCTGAGTACAAGGCGACTGCCGAGTCGCGTCGCCAGCCGGCCGGCGAGCGCGGCCGCGGCCAGCGCCTGTTCCGAGCCGTCAACTCCGCAGACCACGCTCGCGTCAGCGTCTTCACCCCGGCTTACTGTTTCTGCGGGCTCGCCGGATGGGACGACCACGACCGGGCACCGTGCGCGGGCCGCGAGCTCGCGTGAGACACTCCCCAGCACCGCCGACCGGAGAGAACCACGGCCACGCGAGCCGACGACGAGCAGCTCAGCGCCCTCGCGGTCGGCGGTTTCTATGAGTGCCTCGGCGGGCGAGCCCTCGAGGAGACGGACGTCCGGCGCCGCACCGGTTCCGCCGAGTCGACTCCGGACGGACGCCACGACCTGATCCGCATCCTGATCGGCACTCGCGACCACGTGCACCGCAACCGACTCCCCGCCCAGCGCGTCGGCCATTCCCGCTCCCCCTCTCCGGTACTCGGAACACGGGTCTGTGGTGCGCCATAGTCTACGTCGCACCAGATCCCGAGCTCGAGCGAGGAACGAATCAAGCGGCGGCTTGCGCCGCGGCACGATCGGCGAATCCACACGATGACACAACGCAAGCCGGCTGGACTCGGTTGGGAGAGCTGGATCGACAGGCAGATCCGCGAGGCGACCGAACGCGGCGAGTTCGACGACCTCCCCGGCGCCGGCGAGCCTATTCCAGACCTGGACAAGCCGTTCGACGAGCTGTGGTGGGTCAAGCGCAAACTTCACAGCGAGGGCTTGACCTACCAGCCCCCGTCGGTCGCTCTGCGCAAGGACGCGCACGACGCCCTCGAAGCTGCCTCACGCGCCGGCTCTGAGGCAGAGGTACGGCACATAGTGGAGACCATCAACGCGCGGATCCGCGAGGCCAACAGCAAAGGGATCGCCGGGCCGTCGCTCTTGCTCTCGCCCTTCGACGTCGAACGAGTCGTCCAAGGGTGGCGTGAGCAGCGCGAACGGCACGAAGGACCGGCGGACCCACAGCACAAACGCTGATTTCGCTGCGAACCGTTGGGCGGCGATCGGTCAAGTAGGAGTATGCGCGTATCTGAAACCTCGAGCGATGCGGCGGCCATCCGCGCATCCGGCCTGGACCCGGCGGCGTTCGGCGTCGTCTTCGACCGCCACTGGGTCCGCATCCACCGCTACTGCGTCGTACGGGCCGGCCCGCCGGGCGAAGACGTCGCCGCCGAGACCTTCCGCGTCGCCTTCGACCGGCGGTTGGACTACGACGGCCGTGCGGACGCCGAGCCTCGACCCGGCCCACTGATCAACTCGGCAACGACTCATAGGTGAGCGCGACCACGCCGCTCGGCGATTGGACCGCCCCGAGGAGCTTCACCGGGATCGTCTGCCCGTTGCCGCCAACCGCTCTCCCGCCGGCGAGTACTGGGTGAACGGAGAACCGGATTTCGTCGACGAGGCGGTTCTCGATCAGCGTTCGGTTGAGCCGGCCGTATCCGTACATCATGAGATCGCCGCCATCCTGTTGCTTAATTTCCTTCACGACAGTGACGACGTCCCCGCGGATGATCGTGGAGTTGTTCCAGTCAGCGCTCTCCAGAGTCGAGGAGAACACGTACTTGCGGATCGCATTGATCGCGTCTGCGTACGCCCCGGTTGCCGCGGGCATGACGTCGGCGAAATACTCGTAGGTGGCGCGCCCCATGAGCATGCCGTCGAGCGCCTGCAGCGTTTGAGCCGCTGCGCCTCCTGCGTCCTGGTCGAAGATCGCCCACGCCCGCGGGTCTTCGGTGACGCCGTCGAGGGTGACAAACGCGGAATTGATGATCTTGCGCATGGTTTTCTCCAATCGCTGGCTTGGTGTTCGGGTGTCAGGCCCGAGTCCTGTGGCTGGCCGGCCGGTGTGCCGGCTTCACAGAGGACGTCGCAGCGCCGCGCCGGATTTGGACAGCCGCCGCGAGACACCAGGAAGGAGGAGTCGCGAGCGGGAAGTGTCAGTCGGCACCGAGCGTCGACAGCCGCCGGTGCAGCTCGGCCCGCTCGACCGCGTTGGCGCTGAGCGCGATCGCACGCTCGTACGCGCGCGCGGCGGCCACGTGGTCGCCGGCTCGGCGGAGCAGGTCGGCATGTGCCGCGTGCAACGGCTGGTAGCGCTCGAGCGCAGGGTCGGCCAGCAGCCGCTCGAGTAGCTCGAGCCCGGCCTGTGGTCCGACGGCGAACCCGACTGCCGCCGCGCAGTTCAGCTCGACGACCGGCGAGGGCGCGACCTCGCCGAGTGCGCCGTACAGCGCCGCGATCTGCTCCCAGTCCGTTGTGCCGGTGTCCGCCCCGCGGACGTGCACGGCTGTGATCGCGGCTTGCAGCTGGTACTGGCCCGGGCTCCGGAACCGCACCGCCCGGTCGAGGGCTTCGAGCCCCTCGCCGAGCCGCTCGCGATCCCATCGCGAGCGGTCCTGCTGCTCGAGCGCGAGGTAGCGCCCGTCAGGCGCCACACGCGCATCGCGACGAGCATCGTGCAGGAGCATCAGAGCCAGCAGCCCCCAAACCTCGGCTTCGTCGGGCATCAGCTCGCACAGCAGCCGCGTAAGGCGAATCGCCTCGCTACACAGCTCTGCCCGCACCAGCCGCTCCCCCTCGGTCGCCGAGTAGCCCTCGTTGAAGATCAGATACAGCACGCGGAGAACGCCGCGCAGCCGGTCGGGCAGCTCCTCGTCGTCGGGCACCCGATACGGGATATGCGCGTCCGCGATCTTGCGCTTGGCGCGGACGATCCGCTTGCCCATCGTCGGCTCCGCCACCAGAAACGCGCGTGCGATCTCGCCGGTCGTGAGCCCGCCGAGGGCGCGCAGCGTCAACCCCACCCGCGCGGGCAGGTCGAGCGCCGGATGGCAACAGGTGAAGATCAGCCGCAGGCGGTCATCGACGATCGCGCTGTCATCGTCCTCGTCGGGGTGCTCCTGGCGATCGAGCCGCATCAGCTCCGCCAGCCGATCCGCTCGATCCGCCACCGACCGGTTGCGTCGCATCCGATCGATCGCCCGTCGCCGCGCGGCGACCGTGAGCCACGCGCCCGGCTGGGCCGGGACACCGTCGCGCCGCCAACCACTGACCGCATCGGCGAACGCATCCTGCACGGCGTCCTCCGCGAGCTGAAAGTCGCCCACATGTCGGATCAGCGTCGCCAGCACCGCGGCGCGCTCAGCGCGGAACGCCGCCGCGATGGCGGCGTCGACCGGATCCGGGCTCGCGCTGGTTGGCGGCTCACGAGAACTCAAGACGCGCCGGCGCTCCCACGAGGTCTCGGGATCTCGTCACCGCTCAGAATCGGCCGCACCTCAACCGATCCGTACCTGGCCAGAGGAAGACGGGAGGCATGCCCGACCGCCTGGTCGACGTCCACGCAATCGAGCAGGTAGTAGCCGACGAGCACCTCCTTGGTGACGGCGAACGGACCATCGGTGAGCTCGGTCTCCGCGCCCCGGACCCGAACCGTCGTCGCGCTCGAAACTCCGTGTAGCGGTCCGTGCCGGACGAGCACCCCCGCCTGCCGCAGGCTCGCGTTCACCTCGTCCCACAGCGGCAACTCCGCCCATCGCTCAGCCCGCTCAGCCTCGTCGACCTCGGGCGCGTAAAGCAACAACATGTACTCGGGCACGGTCGCCTCCTATCGGTACGGCCGCACGATACGCGGCGCTACTCCTACGTCGCGACACGCCACTCGATTTGGACAGCACGAGGTAGCTATCGCCCCGGGGCTGGCCACCCCCCATTCGATGTCGTGACGCGACATGCCGCTCGATCAGAGACCGTGGCAGTGACCGTGACCGCCAAGGCTCTGCGCGAAATCGCGAGATATCTTGCTGCTCGCCAGAACTGGCACGGGGAAGCGGTCAGCCTGGTCGTACAGATTGACGATCCCGGCGAGGCTCGCCGCAAGGAAACGCTCACGTACAAAGCCGCACCGGGGCAACTGGCGATGACTCGAGACCGGCGGTTGAGACGCGGTTGAAGTCCACTGCGTAGGGCATGACCCACACTCCCGGACGCGCCCGAGCATATTGTCAGATTGCGCGAGGGATCGCGCGGTAGCTCGTCCCTGGAGCTTCCGGTCGGGATTTGCCCGCCGGAGTAAGATTCCCGGCAGGTTCTCGGGTTGCCGGCAACCTCGCAGAATGGCCGTGATCTTTGCGGTGCTGGTGGCCAGCGCGTCGCTTGCCCTCGGCTGGAGCGCATCCGCGTCCGCCGCGGGCTCAGGAACGTCGTCAAGCGCGACTTGCCCGTGGCTCAACCAGTCCCTGTCGATCGGCCAGCGGGTGCGGATGCTGCTTGCGCAGATGACCCTCCCGGACAAGATCAACATGGTCACCGGGGCCGGATTCAGCTCGACGTACGTCTTCGAGATCTCGGGGCTCGCGAGTCTGTGCATACCGCAGATGGGTGAGGAGGACGGCCCGCTCGGCGTCGGCGACGGCCTCATGGGCGTGACCCAGATGCCGGCGGCCGTGTCGCTGGCCGCAACGTTCGACCCGTCTCTGGCTCGCAAGTACGGAGCGGTCGTGGGATCCGAGGAGCGCGCCAAGGGTGCGATGGTCAACCTCGGCCCGACCGTCAACATCGACCGCGACCCTCGGTGGGGACGATCGTTCGAGGCCTACACGGAAGATCCCTTCCTCAATGGGGCTTTGGCGGTCGGCGACATCGACGGTGTGCAGAGCCAAGACGAGATGGCGCAGGTCAAGCACCTGGCGGTCTACAACCAGGAGACGAACCGCAACACGCCCGCCGACGACGCGATCGTCAGCGACCGCGCGCTGCACGAGATCTACCTGCCCGCGTTCTGGGCGGCCACCGTGCAGGCGAAGGCGAGCTCGGTGATGTGCGCCTACAGCACGATCAACGGCGAGGCCGCGTGCCAGAACGACTACCTGATGACGACCACCCTGGACGACGAATGGGGGTTCCCAGGATTCGTCACCTCCGACTACCAGGCAACTCATTCGACCGTGCAGTCGGCGGACGCGGGCCTCGATCAGGAGATGCCCGCCGCCCAGTACTACGGGCCGGCGCTTCAAGCGGCGGTGCAGGACGGCCAGGTCAGCATGAGCACCCTCAACGAGATGGTCAGCCGAACTCTGACCGAGATGTTCCGCTTCAACGAGTTCAACAACCCGCCCACCGGCTCGACCACTGCCACCGTCACCACCCCGGCACACCAGGCTGTCTCGACCGCGGTCGCCGAGGCGGGCACGGTGCTGCTCAAGAACTTGGGCAAGACCCTGCCGCTGCACACCAACGGCGGCGGCTCCATTGCCGTGGTCGGACCGGCCGCGTCGCTGACGCCCACCGACACCGGCGGCGGCAGCGCATACGTGACCTCGACCTTTAACGTCACTCCACTGCAGGGGATTCAGGCCGCCGCCGGCCCCGGGACGACGGTTACCTACAGCCAGGGGCTTCCCGCCGACACCTCGCTTTCGGCGATACCCAGCGAGGACCTGACCCCGGCCTACGCTCCGACGGGATACGGCGGCACCTACACCGGAACGCTCACGGCTCCCGAGACTGGGACCTACGTGCTGGCATTCCAGAATCCGGGCAGCTACAACGTCACCTATCTGTACCTGGACCGCACGGAGATTCTCGCCAACCCAGGCACCCCCCCGGTCTCGACGTACTCGGTCGCGGTCGAGCTCCAGGCAGGCCAGTCGTACACGATCCAGCTGAGTGGCGCTGGGCCGTCGGCCAACCTCAGCTGGGCGACGCCGTCCGAGCTAGCCCCGGATATTGCGCAGGCGGTCAGCGCCGCTAGGTCGGCGTCCGCTGCGGTCGTCGTCATCTCGGACGACACCGAATCGGAGGCCGCCGACCGCGCCGGCCTCAACCTGCCCTCGGCGCAGGACGAGCTCATCTCCGCCGTCGCCGCCGCCAATCCGCACACGGTGGTCGTGATCGACGCCGGCGCGCCCGTGGCGATGCCCTGGCTCAGCCAGGTTGGAGCGGTGCTCGACGCGTGGTACCCGGGCGAGAGCAACGGCACCGCGCTGGCGTCGGTCCTGTTCGGCGACACCGACCCGGCCGGCCACCTGCCCGTGACCTTCCCGCAGAGCCTCGCGCAGGTGCCCGCATCGAGCCCCAGTCAGTTCCCGGGAGTGAACGGCCAGGTCGACTACTCGGAGGGAATCGACGTCGGCTACCGCTACTACGACTCGCACAACGAGACGCCGCTGTTCCCGTTCGGTTACGGCCTGTCCTACACGACGTTCAGGTTCAGCCACCTGCGTGTCACTCCTTCCGCGGTGAGCAACGCGACCTCGGATCCGGGGGCGACCAGCTGCCGGTGCAACGGGCAGGGCACCCCCGAAGTAACCGTGTCGGCGAGGATCACCAACACCGGGAAGGTCGCGGGCGCCGATGTGGCGCAGCTGTACCTTGGCGACCCGGCCGTGGCCGGCGAGCCTCCGAGGCAGCTCAAGGGGTTCGAGAGGGTCAAGCTTCGGCCCGGCGAGTCGAGGGCGGTCAGGTTCACGCTAAGCGGTCACGACCTGTCCTATTGGGATGACTCAGCCAACGGCTGGGTGCTGCCAGACGGTCGGTTCAAAGTCTCCGTCGGGGACTCCTCGGCGCTCTCCAACCTGCCGCTGCGCGGGAGCTTCGACGTGTTCCGCTCGCTCGGTGCCCGCTATGCCGTGCTGCGGGCAACGGGTACGATCAACGCCGGCAGCACCGGGACGGTGACCGCGCAGCTCGTCAACGACGGCGACTCCGCGATGCCCCACGCCGAGTTCAGGCTGCGGGCGCCGTCCGGCTGGACGGTGAGCGGCCCCGGTGCCGTAACGGTGCCCGCTCACAGCACCGTCAGCGAGCCGTTCCGCGTAACGGTCCCGAGCGACGCGACACCCGGCACAGCCACGCTGACGCTGACCGTGACCCCGTTCGGCGGCCGGGCCGGGGCCGTCCAGACCTCGACCACGGTCGTGGTTCCATACTCGTCGCTGGCCGCCGCCTACAACAACACCGGGATCAGCGATAACTCCGACGAGACCGCCGCCGACTACGACGGGGTGGGCGACAGCTACTCTGCGCAGGCCCTGGCGGCCGGGACGCCGACGGCGCTCACCCCAGGCAGCCAGGTCACGATTGACGGCACCACCCTCACCTGGCCGGACGTCCCGGCCGGCACCCCGGACAACGTGGTCACCGCGGGCCAGACCGTAGAGGTGACCGGCACGGGAACCGATCTCGGGTTCCTCGGCGCGAGCCAGAACGGCACCGCGACCGGGCCGGTCACGATCAACTACGCCGATGGCAGCAGCCAGTCGTTCAACCTCAACGTGGCCGACTGGTACGCCGACGCGCCAGCCCTCGGGAACGAGCTCGTCATCACGACCTCAAGCTGGAACTTCGAGTCGAACCCGCTCGGGCCCCACCCGGTCAGCATCTACTTCGCGTCGGTGCCGCTCGAGCCGGGGAAGACCGCGAGCTCGGTCACGCTCCCTGTCCTGACGGACGCTGGCGGGACGACGGCGATGCACATCTTCGCGATGGCCATCGGGACCGGAACCCCGACGATGGGTGCGCCGTACTCGTCGCTCGCCGCCGCCTACGACAACGCCGGGATCAGCGACAACGCGGATCCGGCCGCCGCCAACCTCGACGGCACCGGCGAGAGTTACTCGGCGCAGGCGCTGGCGGCCGGATCGCCGACCGCGCTCACCCCCGGCGGCCAGGCGACCTTTGGCGGCACCACCTTCACGTGGCCGACGGCCGTCGGCGCCCCGGACAATGTGGTCGCCGACGGCCAGATCATCGATCTGTCCGGGTCCGGGACCGACCTCGGATTCCTCGGCGCCGCCGGGTTCGGGGCGGCATCGGGGACGGGCACGATCACGTACACGGACGGCAGCACCCAGTCGTTCGGCCTGTCGATGGCGGACTGGTACAACAACGCGCCCGTCGCCGGCGGCGAGATCGCAACCACGACCTCGAGCTGGAACTCCTCGAGCCCCACGCAAGTTCCACACCCGGTCAGCATCTACTTCGCATCGGTCCCACTCGACCCCGACAAGACTGTCTCATCGGTGACCCTCCCCACGGTGAGCACCGGTGTCGGGAACAACGTCAACGCGATGCACATCTTCGCGATGGCGATCGGCTCGGGCACCCCGACTAGCGGCGGCTCCGCGAGCCCGGCCACGCGACGGTTCGGACCCAACGCTCGCTCCGCCCGCGTTCGCACGCGCTAACGCTCCGCGGACCTGGCGTTCCCACCCCCCGCGTTCTCACTTGCCTTGCTCCGCGGCACCGTCGCGCTGGCTAGGTAGCTTGGGCACGCGATACGGTCCGCGCGATGTCTAACGTTTCCGAGAACTCTCCGTTTGACCGCGATGAGATCGCGGCTCTCTATGACGCCGTCCCCTTCGCGGCGGACATCCCCTTCTACCTCGATCTCGCCGCTGGGGCCAAACGGGTGCTGGAGCTTGGGTGTGGCACCGGACGCCTGCTCCTACCGTTGGCCGAGGCCGGCTCCCAGGTGGTGGGGGTGGACTCCTCGCGCGCGATGCTGGCTCGAGCCCGGCAACGACTGGCGCACGCGCCGCGTGAACTCAGAGAGGGGGTCGAGTTGCGGGAGGGCGACATGCGGGTTCTGGAGCTCGCGGGTCGTTTTGATCTCGTGGTGGTGGCCACCAAGACGTTCTTCTACGTGATGACACCAAGCGACCAGCGCCGCATGCTCTCGGGCGTCGCCCGGCTCTTAGAGCCCGGGGGCATCGTGGCGCTCGACCTGCTCAATCCCACTCTTGAGTGGCTCTCTCGTCCTGCGGGAAGCGTCCGGCAGGACGTCGCGGGAGAGGTTGGCGGGTCGCGGGTGCTCCGGACCGAAACGGTGGTGAGCACGGACCCTGCCGAGCAGCGGCGGGTCACGCGTTCGGTGTACGACGTGGTGGAGAAGGACGGCACCGTGCGAAAGCACGTCGTGGAGTGGGGGCTGCGGTACACGTACCGGTTTGAGCTCGAGTACCTTCTGGAGATCTGTGGCCTCGAGGTTCTGGCGGTGACAGGGGGCTATCGGGACGAGCCGCTGGAAGCGGACTCACCCGTCATGCTCGTGACCGCTCGACGGTGAGCGCCCCGCCGAGCTCCAGCGCGTGAACGAGTGACCGGGCCAGCGGAACATTGCAGGCCGTGAGCGCCTCGCGCGGCTGGGGCCCGTCCTCCATCAGGACGCATCCGATACGTGCGGCCTGGGCGGCGGTCGCGTCGTCCGTCGTGTCGCCCACCATCAGGACCTCGCGATCGATTACGGGAGCAATGGCCTCTAGGTGGCGAAGCAGATGCGCGGTTTTGCCGCCGCCCCCTCGGGTGCGCAGCCCGTCGACGCGCACGAAGGCATTGTCGATGCCCAGATCACCCACAAGGGCGACCAGCTCATCGTGGTCCGACATCGACAGCAGCGACTGGGTATGCCCAGCGGCGGCCACCGCGGCCAGTGCCGCGCGGGCGTCGGGGGCGAGACGCGCCTGCGCTTGGTGCTCGCGATACGTGGCGAGGTAAAGATCGTTTAGGGCGCGCCATTCGTCCTCGGCGACCGGACGGCCGAGCACCGCGGCGTAGAACCGGTCCACGGGGCGCGTGAAGTGCGCGCGATATGCGGCGGCGTCAAGTGATGGGCCGCCGACGGAGGTGCAGGCCTGCGCAGCCGCCTTCACGACGACGTGAAAGTCGTCATAGAGGGTGCCGTTCCAGTCCCACACCACGTGGGTCACCATCCGGGTTATTGTGCCGCCTCGGCCATGGTCGCGAAGAACGCATCGGCGGTCTGGGCCCACGTCGGCAAGCGGGCAGCTGTCCGCCGGGCCGCCGCGCCCATGGTGGCACGCAGGCCCGCATTGGTGCTCAGCACGATGATGCGGTTGGCGAGCGCGGCGACGTCGCCCGGCGCCACGAGGAAGCCTTCGCGTCCGTCCTGGGCCAGGTGCATCAGGTTGCCTGCCCGCCAGCCGATGACCGGCAGCCCCGCGCTCATTGCCTCGCCGTAGACCGTCCCGTAGGGCTCCCGTATTGCCGGCAAGACGAAGATGTCGGCGGCGGTGTAGCAGCCGGCAACGCGTGCGCGCGACAGCGGGCCGTGGACGACGACGCGACCTCTCAGGTTGTCGCAGCCCATTCGTCGCCATACCCGCTTCGCGTAGCGGGAGTCGAGGTCGGTCCGCCCCACCAGGTGCAGCGTGGCCGTGCCGGGAGGGGTCTGGCTCAGCGCCTCGAGCAGCTCGACGATGCCTTTGCGGGCGACCCAGTTGGCCACGCAAAGCAATCTCGCGCCCGGTCCGGCCAGACCAATCGGGTCCGGGGACTCGATGCCCTCGAGCGGATCACGGCCCGGTGGGATCAGCTTGAGTTGCTGGCGCGCGTACCCTGCGGACGCAAACGCCTGGAGTAGCGTCTCGCTAGCAGCCACGATCGTGCGAGCCCTCCGGTATGCGCGTCGGTCGAGAACGGCGAGGAGTGCTCGGCTCATGCGACCGTGATCGATGCCGCCCGCTGGCTGGTGGACCATCGCCACCAACGGCGGCCCGCACGCGGCGAAACGCGCTGGCCACGCTCCGAGATGCGCCGCGACGATGCTGTCAAGCACCACCACGTCGCAGTCGGCCGCGGATGCCAGCAGGCGCCGGACCGCTAAAGCCCCGGCCCCTAGATGTTGCTCGGGGATGGACAGAAACGACAGCCGCGCTCGATGGGTGGGGGCGGCCTCGGCCATGCGTCGGTGGTAGAGATAGCCACCGGTCACCGTCTCGGGATCGCCGAGCGTCAGCAGGGAGATCTCCAGCATGCGCATAACCCACATCGCCCCCACCGCATTCGGCGCAGAGGGGATTCTCGGGGGCGGCGAACGCTACCCCCTCGAGCTTGCCCGCGCCGTCGCCCGCGAACTGCCCTGCGAGCTCGTGACATTCGGGACGCGGCCCGGGGTCGTCGTCGAACCCGGCGGGCTGCGAGTGCGCACGCTGCGCACCTTCGCGCGGGCGGGCGGGCACCCCGCGCACCCACTGGCCGCCAGCCTGCCCAGTGCTCTGCGCGCCGCAGAGCTCGTCCATGCCCACCAGTTGAAGGCGGCGCCGACCCGCGTCTCGGCGGTGCTGGCCGCCGCACGGCGCCAGCCGCTCGTCGTCACCGATCACGGCCTTCAGGGCGGCGATTGGCGCGGCGTGTTGCCCCGGCTAGTCGCTCGCTTTTTGACTGTCTCCGAGCATTCGGCCGAGGTGCTCGACCTGCCACCGGACAAGGTGCGCGTCGTCTACGGCGGCGTTGACACCGACCGCTTCCGCCCCGACCCGCAAAAGGACCGTGAGGGCGTGCTGTTCGTGGGGCGGATCACGCCGCACAAGGGCGTCGACCGCCTGATCGAGGCACTGCCCCCCGGCGTCCGGCTCACCGTCGTCGGTAGCGCCGGACACGATCCGCGTCTGCCCGAGCGCGACTATCCCCGGCTCCTACGCCGGCTGGCGGAGGACAAGGAGGTCCGCTTCCTCGGCCCGGTGGGCGACGCTGAGCTGGCTCGCTGCTATCGCCAGGCTGTCGTGGTCGTCATCCCGTCGGTGAACCGGACCTGCTACGACCGTCCAGTTCTGGTCTCGGAGCTGCTGTGCCTTGTCGCGCTGGAGGCGATGGCCAGCGCCACGCCGGTGCTCGCGAGCCGGATTGGGGGCTTGCCCGAAGTCGTCATCGATGGGGCAACGGGCGTGCTCGTGGAGCCCGGGGATGTCGCAGCGCTGGGTGAGAGCCTGCGTGAGCTGCTCACTGCGCCCCGCCTCGCGCGCTCGCTCGGCGAGGCCGGCCGGGAGCACGTGTCGGAACGGTTTACCTGGTCGGCTTGTGCAGCACGGTGCCTGGCGGCCTACGCCGATCTCAGCGGCGCGTGGTAGCCGCCAAATGCCGTCGGCGACTCCCAGACGCGAACCGCGAGCGCGTGGCCCCCAGCCGCGCGTGCGGCCTCGCTGAGCTGGTCGAAGATCCAGCGCGCAAAGACCTCGACGGTCACGGCCTCGGCACCGGGCGGCCTGATGCGCTCGTCGAGATCGGCCTCCTCGACGGCGGAGAGCGCTTCCTGCAGTGCCGCGTCGAGCACGTCGAGGTCGATGCCCATTGCCCGTTCGTCCAGTTGCGCGCAGCCGACCACGACCTCGACGCGGTAGTCGTGCGCGTGTCGCTCGCCCTCCGGGCCCTCGACGCCCGGCATGACGTGGAAGGCGCGCACGCTCCGGATGGTGCCGGTCTCGTACATGGCGTCAGTCGTAGCACAGCGCCACGTGCAGCGCTTCCGGCGCGTCGCCGTCGAGCAACTCGAAAGCGTCGCGCACGCGCTCGACCGGGAACTCGTGCGTGGCCAACTCCGCCAAGGGCAGCTCGGAGATGAGGCTTCGCGCAACCGCCCGCCGTCGCGTCAACGACCAGCTCGCGGTTTGTGCGGCCGGAATGGACGACACCTGTGTGCTACGAATCGTCAACCTGCGACGGTGGAAGGCGGCCCCCAGCGGCACCGCCACGGGATTGGTTCCGTACCACGAGGCGACGAGCGCCGTCCCCTCGTGGGCCAGCAGGCCGAGCGCGGGAGCCAGTGCTGTTGGGCTGCCGCTGGCCTCGACGACTAGCGGCACTCCCTGCCCGTCGGTGGCCTCTGCGACGATCGCTGAGAGCTTCTTGGGCTCGACCGCCCGCAGGCCGAGCCCGGTGGCGAGCTCGCGCCGGAACGGCCTCGGCTCGGAGGCGACGACTCGCGCGCCCGCCCGCTCCAACAGCAGCGACACCAGCACGCCGAGCACGCCGAGTCCGAGGACGACCACAGGCTCGTGCGCCACGGGTCCGGCGTCCAGGGTGGCTTGAAGGGCCGTCTCGACGAAGGGGAATAGAGTGGCCTCACGAGCCGCCACGCGATCGATCACCACGACATCGGCGCCGGCGGCGACAAAGCGGTCCTGATGCGGATGAAAGGCGAAGACCAGCGATCCCTCCTCGACCTCGGGTGCCTGGGAAGTCTCGACCCGTCCCACGCACGCGTAGCCGTAGCGAAACGGGAACGCAAACGTCCCACCAAGAGCGTCGAGACGCTCGTCCAACGACAGCCCGGGGTCGACCTCGCCCCGAAACGCCAGCAGTTCGCTGCCGCTGCTGATCCCCGAGCGCTGGGTGCGAACGAGAACCTCCCCTTCGGCGGGCTCGCCGAGGTCGACCTCGACCAGCTCCACGCGGCGCGGAGCACTGAACTGCACCGCCCGAGCCTTGGCACGCATTGGGGGCACCAGACTCCATGATGCCGCGTCGTGTCGTTTCGGTGCCGCTGCCTACCGCGTTTGGGACGTTCGACGCGCACGCGTTCGAAGTCGAGCGAGGGGTTGTTCACCTAGCACTGGTCAGGGGCGATCTCGGCGACGGGCGCGGCGTCCTGGCCCGCGTCCACTCGGAGTGCTTGACCGGGGATGCCCTAGGGTCGCTGCGGTGTGACTGTGGGGTCCAGCTGCGCGCCGCTCTGCGCGCGATCGCGGTCGAGGGGCGTGGCGTGCTTGTGTACCTCGGCGGTCACGAGGGGCGAGGGATCGGACTGGTCGACAAGCTGCGGGCGTATCTCGAACAGGACGCAGGGGCCGACACGGTGGAGGCCAACCTGCGCCTCGGGCTGGGCGCCGACGAGCGCGAATACGGGTCGGCGGCCGCCGTCCTGCGCGAGCTCGGCGTTCGCTCCGTGCGCCTGCTGACCAACAACCCGGCCAAGGCCGCCGGATTGCGCGCGGGTGACATCGCCGTACAGAGAACGGAGCTGCTCGCCACCGCCGCAAACGGGCACGACCGCTCCTACCTCGAGACCAAGGCGAGTCGCCTTGGTCACGTCGATCCGGCCGGCCGGCCGCTGGCCGAATACGCGCCGGCGCCAGTCGACGTAGGGAGGCTACTGGGGACCCCTTCGGACAAGAGCGGTCCGCAGGTGGTCCTCAAGTACGCTCAGACGCTCGACGGCCGCATCGCCACGGCGACCGGGGACTCGCGCTGGATCAGCTGCGAGGCCGAACGAGTCGTCTCGCACGGACTTCGTGCTGCCTGCGACGCCGTGCTCGTGGGGATCGGCACCGTGCTCGTCGACGACCCGCAGCTCACTGTCCGGATGGTGGCGGGAGCCTCGCCGATGCGAGTCGTGCTCGACAGCTCGCTGCGGGTGCCGCTCGAGGCGAAGATCCTATCCGCGGACGCCCACACCCTTGTCCTGACAAGCGAAGACGCCACGCCAGCGCGCCGGCAGGCGCTGCGCCGGCGCGGGGCCCAGGTGGTGGTCGTGCCTCGCGGCCGGGGCGGTCTTGACCTGCGCGCCTGCCTGGCGGCGCTGGCGGAGCTCGGTGTCGCGACGTTGCTCGTCGAGGGAGGCGCGCGCGTGCTCACCTCGTTGCTTGGCGCGGGCCTCGCCGATCGGCTAATCGTCGCCATCGCGTCTCGCATCATCGGCGCCGGGACCGAGGCGGTCGGCGCGCTCGGCATCACCTCGGTGGCCGATGGCTTGCAGCTCGCCAACCGCTCGATGTACGTGGTCGGCGACGACGTTCTGGCGGCCTGGGACGTCGTACCCGTGAGCTGATTCACCGTCAGGTTATTTGTCTATAACCCGTTGAGCCGAACGGCAGAGCCCGACGCGGTCGGGCCGGTTGGAGGCGGCCGTTCGAGAGACCGTAGGCGGCGATCAGAGACCGTCGCGCCCCGCTGGTCACTCGGTCCAGCCGGGTCGGACGAGGCCGGACTCATAGGCGATCACGACGAGCTGGGCGCGGTCCCGGGCGCCGAGCTTGATCATCGCCCGGCTGACGTGCGTCTTAGCCGTGGCGGAGCTCACGACAAGCCGCTCGGCGATCTGCTCGTTGGACAGGCCGGCGGCGGCGAGCGCCATCACCTCGCGCTCGCGGTCGGTCAGCTCCTCGAGCGCGTCCGAGCGGGGCGGCTCCTTGGCGCGCGCGGCGAACTCGCCGATAAGCCTGCGGGTGACCGATGGCGACAGCAGCGACTCGCCGGCGGCCACTACCCGCACCGCGTCGATCAGATCGCTCGGCTTGGTGTCCTTGACCAGGAAGCCGGCCGCCCCGGCCCGGATCGCGTCGAATACGTACTCGTCGAGCTCGAACGTGGTCAAGATCACGATCCGGACGCCGGCGAGCGCCGGGTCCGCGGCGATCTCGCGCGTGGCGGCGATTCCGTCGAGCGTCGGCATGCGGATATCCATGAGCACGACGTCGGGGACGAGCGCGCGCGTCAGGTCGACCGCCTCGCGTCCGTCCGCGGCCTCGCCGACCACTTCGATCCCGTCCTGCGCGTCGAGGAGCGCGTGAAACCCGGCGCGCACCAGCGCCTGATCGTCGGCCAGCAGCGCGCGGATCACGGCCGTCACTTCCCCGGCACCGGGATCCGCGCGCGAATGCGGAACCCGCCGTCGGATCGGGGCCCGGCATCGAACGTGCCGCCGAGGGCCAGCGCGCGCTCGCGCATCCCGGGGATACCGTTGCCACCGCCCTCGCCGTCCATCGCCGGCACCTCGCGGCGATCGCCGGAGGCGCCCGGGCCGTGTCCGTCGTCGTCCACCTGCACGGTCAGCTCACCGGGTGCGTAGGTCAGCTCGACGGTCGCGGCGCCGGCCCCGGAGTGGCGGACGATGTTGGTCAGCGCCTCCTGCACGATCCGGAACGCTGCCAGATCAATGCTCGCCGGGAGCGGCCGGGGCTCGCCGTGCAGCTCGAGCGTGACCCGGACGCCGGCCGCGGTGGTGCGCGTCACGAGGTCGTCGAGGCGGTCCAGGCCCGCCGTCGGCGCCCGCGGCGCCTGCTCGCCGGTGCCGCGCAGCACGCCGAGCACCGAGCGGACCTCGCGCAGGGCATCGGCGCTCGCATCGTTGATCGCCGTCAGCGCGATCCGCGCCTGCTCGGGCTTCTCGTCCATTAGATGCAGGGCTACGCCTGACTGGACGTTGATCAGCGAGATGTTGTGCGCCAGCACGTCGTGGAGCTCTTGGGCGATGCGCAGCCGCTCCTCGTCGGCCTTGCGGCGGGCCTGGAGCTCACGTGCCTGCCTGGCCTCCGCGAAGCGCTCCCGGCGGTTGCGCACCCCTTCGGCGCCGGCCAGCGCGACGAGTAGCCAGGCGGCGATCGCCAGCGTCGCCAGCGCCTTCGGCGCGCCGGAATGCCCAAGCGCCCACGGCAACCCCAGAAACACCAGCCAGCCGACTCCGACCGCGGCCCATGCGAGCAAACGCTCTCCGGCGAACAACGCCGAGACAATCGCGAGGCCGAGGCACAAGAAGTTCGGCCCGAGCGGGTAACCGAGCGCGACGTACGCCGCGGTGACGGCGAACACGAACGCAAGCACCTCGCGCACGTACCGCCGCCGGAAGACGAGCGCAAGCGGGCCGAGCGCGAGCAGCGCATAGGCACCGGCGTCGAGCTCCTTCGCGGGCCGGCACGCAGAGGCCCACCAGCACCCTTGGGTGCGCGACGCGTGATGGGCCGCCCCGACCGTCGCGACGATCTGGACCAGGCCGCACATCACGGCGAGGCGGACGTCGCTGCGGCGGATCCAGCCCGACGGGGTCACAGCCGCACGATAGCCACGCTCGCGGGGGTCGTCATCGGCTCGCGGGCGCAGCCGCGGATACGCCGGCGGGAGTACGCGGTGCTGCTCCGATCAGCCACTGGGAGCAGCAGAGGAGCCGCCCCTCGCCCGACGACAAATCGCCCGCTGGGGAGCATGCTTCTCCATGCAGCACGCGACCGAACCACACAGACGAAGGAGCAACGATGTACGGGTACGACACGATCAGCCAGATGATGCGGAACCCCAACCTGCGCGCGAGCGACGCCGACCGCGAGGCGACCTCCGACCGGCTGCGCCAACACCACACCGACGGCCGGCTCGACCAGGACGAATTCCAGGAGCGTCTGGACCGGTGCTTCGCCGCGAAGACCGTCGGCGAGCTCGCCGAACTCACGCGCGACCTGCCGGACGACTCCGCCCGGCACCGGGCGGGCCGCCGCACCGGCTTCGGCCCGATTGGCTGGCTGCGCATGATCCCGATCGTCCCCATCATCCTGGCGATCGTCGCCATTCACCTGATCTTCGGTGTGGTCGGCGGCCTGTGGGCCCTCATCCCGCTGTTCTTCCTGGCCCGCTTCATGTTCTTCCGCCGCGGATTCCGCGGTTGCGGCGGTCGCCGCGGAGCTGCGCTGTAGCGGCGCAGCGGACGGCACGGACAGGGCGGATGGTCGCGGTGACCGTACCCGCGCCGCGGCCCGGAGCCCCGGCCCCCCGCACCACGCCCGGGAGCAGGCGGCAGCACCGCCGCCGGCGCCTGGGCGTGGTCGTGTAGTCGCCGCTTGAGCAGAGCCCGCCTTCGCGATCTGCAAATGAGGCTGCTGGAGACCGTTGCGCTATAGTCGAGCGTGGTTGGCACTCTCGGGCCGTGAGTGCCAACACCTCCTCAATCGAGCCCCCACTGGAGGCCGCCTCTCATGAAACTCAAGCCGCTTGGCGATCGCGTGATTGTGCGCGCGATCGAAGAGGAAGAAACGACCGTGAGCGGGATCGTTCTGCCTGACACCGCGAAGGAGAAGCCCCAGAAGGGCAAGGTTCTCGCGGTCGGCGACGGCAAGATCAGCGAGGACACCGGCAAGCGCATCCCGCCGGACGTCGCCGAGGGCGACGAGGTCCTCTACAGCAAGTACGGTGGCACCGAGATCAAGGTCGACGGTGAGGAACTGCTGGTCCTGCGCGAGTCCGATGTACTCGCCAAGGTCCAGTCCTAAGGAAATCAGGGACACATGCCCCACAAGGAACTCAAGTACGCCGAGGACGCCCGCAAGGCGCTCGAGGGCGGAGTCGACGCGGTCGCTAACGCGGTCAAGGTCACGCTCGGGCCTAAGGGCCGGTACGTGGTCCTCGACAAGAAGTTCGGCGCGCCGACGATCACCAACGATGGTGTGACGATCGCGCGTGAGATCGAGGTCGAGGACGTCTTCCAGAATCAGGGCGCACAGCTCGTGCGCGAGGTGGCGACCGCCACCAACGACGTGGCCGGCGACGGCACGACGACGGCGACCGTGCTCGCACAGGCGATGGTCCACGCCGGCATGAGGAACGTGGCGGCGGGCGCTAATCCGCTTGGTCTCAAGCGCGGCATCGAGAAGGCCGTCGACGATGTCGTGAAGAACATCGAGTCCCAGTCGACCGAGATCTCCGGCAAGGATCAGATCGCTCGCGTGGCGACGATCTCGGCCGGCGATGATGAGATCGGCGACGTGATCGCCGACGCGATCGAGAAGGTCGGCAAGGACGGCGTGGTCAACGTCGAGGAGGGCCAGACGTTCGGCATGGACCTCGAGTTCACCGAGGGCATGCAGTTCGACAAGGGCTACATCTCGCCCTACATGGTCACCGACCAGGAGCGGATGGAAGCGACCCTCGAGGATCCCTACATCCTCATCGCCAACCAGAAGATCGGGTCGGTCCGTGACCTGCTCCCGGTTTTGGAGCAGACGATCCAGTCGGGCAGGCCGTTTCTGATCATTGCCGAGGATGTCGAGGGCGAGTCGCTCGCGACACTGGTGGTGAACAAGCTGCGCGGCACGTTCACCGGTGTTGCGGTCAAGGCGCCGGGCTTCGGCGATCGCCGTAAGCGGATGCTCGAGGACATCGCGATCCTCACCGGTGGCGAGGTGATCACCGAGGAGATGGGCCTCAAGCTGGAGAACACGCAGATCTCGCAGCTCGGCCGCGCTCGTCGCGTGGTCGTGGCCAAGGACACCACGACGATCGTCGATGGCGCTGGTTCAGCCGATGCGATCAAGGGCCGGATCAACCAGATCAAGACCGAGATCGAGAACACCGACTCCGACTTCGACCGCGAGAAGCTCCAGGAGCGCCTCGCGAAGCTGTCGGGCGGCGTCGCCGTGGTTAAGGTCGGCGCGGCCACCGAGACCGAGATGAAGGAGAAGAAGCATCGCGTCGAGGACGCGCTGCAGGCGACTCGGGCCGCGCTCGAGGAGGGCATCGTCCCCGGCGGCGGCGTAGCGCTGCTGACCGCGCAGAAGGCCATAGACCTCGACCAGTTCGAGGACGAGGACGAGAAGACGGGCGCCAAGATCGTGCTGCGCGCGCTCGAAGAGCCACTTCGCCAGATCGCGCAGAACGGTGGCCTCGAGGGCTCCGTCGTCGTCAGCGACGTCCGCCGCGGGAAGAAGGGCCACGGTCTCAACGCAGCCACTGGCGAGATCGTGGATCTGGTCAAGGAGGGCATCATCGACCCGGCGATGGTGACGCGCTCTGCGCTGCAGAACGCCGCCTCGATCGCCAAGAACATCCTGACGACCGAGGCGATCGTCGCTGAGATCGCGGATACGAACGGCGGTGGCGGTGGTATGCCCGACATGAGCGGGATGATGTAGCCAGTGACTCAAGGGAGACAGTGATGGCAGCCAAGCACAAAATGACCGTGTCTACGCAACCTACGAGCCACCGCCCTAGTAGCGCGGAGCGACACGCGGCCGAGATCGCGCGGCTCTCCACCCGGCAGGCTGAGCTCAAGCAAGAAGCAGCGGACCGCCGCGCCGAACACGCCATCAAGAGCGCGGCGGACGCAGCCCCCAGGCGAGGCGTCTAACGCATCGGGGTCGAAGCGTCCGCGTCGTCATAGCGGATTTCGCGGGCGCTGGTAGGTTTGTAGTCGGGAGTACCAGCCTGACGCGGGCGCCTAGCGAGTGACAGCGCCAATCTGATTCTCCGGAACCGCTATCGCGCGGAGTCCGTTTGTCGCTCGAGTTTCACCCGCCGGCCATGGGCCTCGTTGAGGCTGATGAATGTAGTTCCCGCCTTCCGTCGTTTCGTCGGAGAGTCCTGCTGAGCGTTCTTGGTGCTCTGGCGGTCACCGGCGTACTCGGATTCGTCCTCGCCCGGCGGGGTGGGCAATTCAGCACCGCGCTTCATAGCGCTCCGATCGCGCTTCTGCTACTCGCGGTGCTGCTTCAGATACTCGCGCTGCTGGCTCGAAGCGAGGCCTGGAACATCTGTGTTCGTGCCGCTGGGGGAACCGTTACCCGCCGGTTGCTGTTCCGCGCTGCAGGCATGGGCTACCTCGCGAGCTTGGTCAACGGATCGGTCGGGATGGCTACGCGTATCGCTTCCCTGCGCCGCGTCGCCCCCGAGAGCGCTCCTGGTGTGCCGGCTCTGCTGACAGCCGAGGTTCCGATCATTACCGTCGAAGTCGCGCTGGCGGCGATCTTCTCCTTTACGCTCATCGCTCCGCTCGGCGTTCCCTGGTGGGTGCCCGTGATCGCAGTCGCGATCACGGGTGGAGCGGTCGCTGCTCTGGGCCGGGTTTCCAAGCGCCATCGAACCGGGCTGTGGGCGGGCCTGGCGGTGGTGCGTAACAAGGGTCGCGGTCGCGTGATCGCATTCACATTGTTGGCGGTTTGCGCCCAGGTCGCGCGCAACTGGCTGATGCTTCACGCGATCGGCGTAAATGTCTCGGTCTTTGACGCGATGGCCCTACTGATCGCGATGTTCACCCTCGGCCAGCTTCCGGCCGGGCCGAGTATCGGGCCTGCCGCCGCAGTGCTGATTCTTGGCACCTTCGGCGTCGCCGCGACCGCCGCCGCCGGGGTGCTGCTGACAGTGACCGGCACCGTTGGCTCAATCTCCTACGCCACATGGGCGATCACCGATCGGATCGTCGCGGGCCGACTCAGCACGAGTCCAGAAACCGTCGTAGAGCCCGTCATCGCGGTGGTTCCCACCTCGGCCTGACCAACGACCGAGCTCCTCGCGAGGGTCGGTCCGGCGCCGTACGTCGTTTAGTGCTCGGAATAGCGGACGAGAAGCGGGATAAGCGCTCGTGCGTTGGGGCTGCCCCAGCCGGTGACCGGGTCCCAGCCGGGTGCTGCTGTGTATCCGCTGATGGCGTGGCCGGGGAATGTCGGGGCGTTGTCACCTGTGGTTACGTCGTGGAACGCCTCGTTATAGGAGGAGCTTCGGCCAATGCGATAGATCGCGGGGTTGACGAACCCGAGGCGACGGCCGGCGTATTGGTCGGCTAGGGCGATTAGCCCGGCCCAGAGTGGTGCGCTCGCACTGGTGCCGCCGCTGTTGCGGATCGTGTACTGATTGCCGCCGTCGTCGATTACCAGCGCCATGCCCGTGTGCGGTGAAGCGTCTGCGGACACGTCCGGCACGCCGCGGGTGGTGGCGTCGCCGGGCACACCGTTCTGGTAGGCGGGCCGCGCGAAGTGGCGGCTGAACCCACCGCCGGAGGCCTGGAATTGCGTCCCGGGGCTGCCGAACGGGAGGCCCCATGCGGTCTCGCTGATGTAGGTGCCCGTGGCGTGGCTGGCGTTGAGGCTGGTGCCGCCCGTGGCAAGGACGAGCGGGTCGGCGGCCGGCAGGTTGACCTCCTTGACGGGAGAGAAGGCACCACCGGTCAGGCCCTTAATCACCGCGCACGGCTCGCCGACAGCGCCGATGTCGCCCGACGCGGCGATCACCGTCACGTGCCGCGCGGTGGCAGCCACGAGCGCCTTGTTTAGGCGCTCGGCCTCCGCGGGCGTGTCGCAGTGCTCTCCGCCCGTCTGACCGGCGGCGCTGATCGAGATCACGCTTCCCAGGGAGACGCCGACGCGCACCGCGGCGACGGCGGCCGCTGTCGCGTTAGCCGGGTTGTTCAGCGATGTTGGCTTGACCAGGACCACGGTGATCGCGGCGTCAGGTGCAACCGCGTGAACGTTTTCGGCGTCCAGCACCTCCTCGCCGTTGGCCAGCCATGGGGACGCTGAGGAGGCGACGGTCGTGACCACCTTTAGACGCGAAGCGGGCAGTCCGAACAGGCTGTCGAAGCGCGACATGTCCCGACGCAGATCGCTGACGACGGGCGGCGACAGCTGCGTCTCGGCGAGTTCGGGCAGCACGACCGTTTCACCGCTGCCGTTGATCCCGCGCTCGAGCAGCGGCTGGATCCCGTAGGCGACCTCGATCTGCTTAGGCGTGTAGCAGGTGGTCACGGAATCGCAGTCGAGCGGTCCGCTGTTGGATACCGTGGCCGATTGGTGCGCAGCGGGTGTCCGTTTCGGTGCCGTGCCGGTGACGCCAACCGGCTGGAGGTTCGCGCCGACGGTGCCGTCGGCGGTTGGGAGGCATGTCTTGATCGCGGCCTTGACGGCCGGTGAGTTCAAGTCGACCTGTCCGCTGCCATTCGCGGGATGCCCGTTCCCGTCCACCGCCGGCAGGTGCGCGACCCCGTTTGCGCGCATGCAGGCGGCGAACTCCTGCAGGTGCGCAACCTGCTGGGAATCCAGCTGCGCGCTTCCGCGAGTGATGGTGCGGGGCGCGGCCGATCCGCCGCCGCAGCCGGCGAGGAGCAGCGTGATTCCGGCAATTGCGATTCGGGCTGTTGGTACCCGCATGGTTGGTTCCTTCTTCCAGATCTCCGAGTTGTTCTCTCGAAGGTATGGGCGCGAGCCTCGTCGCACATCGGGCCTGCGACTGAAGCCGGGTGCGGCTCGAGCAGGGCTCCACGGCGCGATCTCATCCGCTCGGCGTGACGATTCGCGCCGGTCGGATGAGGCAGGCACGGAGATCGGCGCGTATCGTCGGCGCATGGATCAGATCGAGGGACGCCCGTCCGGACGCCTTCGACATCAGGGCCCGGTGCACGTCGATCCGGGGCTCGCCCTCGGGCTGCTGTGGATCGTCGCCGTGATCGTGGTCGACAACTCGTCGCACGCGCATGTCGCAGCGGTTCCGGCGGCGCTCCACAGCACGGCCGCCCGCTGGCTGGTCGACGTATCCGCGATTGCGGTCGCCGTAGCGGCGCTGGCGTTGCGCCACCGGCAGCCTCTGGCGGCCCTGTTCGCCGTCGCTGCCGCGGTCGTCGCGGCGCCCACGGTCCTCCTCCTGCTCGGCCCGGCGCTGGTCGCGCTGTACACGGTCGCGATCGCGCTTGGCCCGCGCGACGCCGCGATCGCGGTGGTCGGCGTAGTCGCGGCGTTCGTGCTGCAGCGCGTCGCTTGGGGTCCGACGGGTGACAACAGCCTGCCGACCGTTCTGATCGGCGCGGTCACCTCGGCCGGTCTGGGTCTCTACGCCGGGGTTCGCCGTGAGAGCGCGCGCGAGCGGACCGCTTTCGAGGGGCGCCAGGAGGCACTCGAGGCCGAGCGCAGCGCGGCTGAGGAGCGTATCCGCATCGCCCGTGAGCTCCACGACGTTGTCGCACACACCCTGAGCCTGATCATCGTGCAGTCCGAGGTGATGCGGACGAGCCTCGCCGACGAAGAGCCCCGAGCGAGCGCCGCGGCGATCGCCGAGCTCGGGCGCGACGCGATGGCCGAGCTGCACCGGACGCTCGAGCTTCTGCGTGGCGGGGACGAGCTCACCGATCGCGCCCCCCGGCCGGCGCTCTCCGACCTGGTGGCGCTCGCCGATCAGAGCCGCGGGAGCGGACTCGAGGTCGAGCTCGGCATCGACGGAGCGGTCCGTCCACTTCCGGCGAGCTTCGAGCTCTGCGCCTACCGAATCGTCCAGGAGGGGCTGACGAACGTGCGCAGACACGCCGGCGCCGCACACGCGACCGTCGGCCTCCGCTTCGGGGCCGACGCACTCGAGGTGTCGATCGAGGACGACGGCGCCGGCGCCACCGCTGGGGCAAAGTCCGCCGGCCACGGACTGAGCGGCATCCGCGAGCGCGCGGCGATGCTGGGCGGCGCGGTCAGCGCCGGTCCGCGCGAGCAGGGCGGGTATCGCGTCAGCGCGATCCTGCCCTACCCGGGGCCACTGTGAGACAGCGCCTGCGGGTGATCATCGCCGACGACCAGCCGCTGCTCCGCGCGGGGTTCAGGGCCCTGCTCGAGAGCGCCGGCGACATCGAGATCGTCGGCGAGGCCGGCACCGGCGAGGAGGCGGTCGAGCAGGCGCGCCGCTACGGCCCGATGTTGTGCTGATGGACATCCGGATGCCCGGCATGGACGGGATCGAAGCGACCCAGCAGCTGACCCGAACCCGAGTCCTGATCCTGACGACTTTCGGTCTCGACGAGTACATCATCCAGGCGCTCCGGGCGGGGGCCTCCGGATTCATCCTCAAAGACACCCGGGTCGAGGATCTGCTCCACGCGGTGCGAACCGTCGCCGCCGGCGAGGCGTTTCTCTCCCCCGCCGTCACGAGACAGCTGCTCGACCAGGTCGCGCGGCGGTTGCCCGCCGCGGTAGACCGAGGCCCGGCACAGCTCGCCGAGCTCACCGAGCGGGAGCTCGCCGTCCTGCGGATGCTCGGCGCCGGACTCAGCAACTCCGAGATCGCCACTGCGCTGGTCCTCAGCGAAGCAACGGTCAAAACGCACGTCTCGAAGGTCCTCCAGAAGCTGACACTCCGCGACCGAGTACAGGCCGCGATCTTCGCCTACGAAAGCGGGCTGATCGAGCCCGGCAGGTCGTCGTCCTAGACAATCTCCCCAGGCGAAACGCGTGTAACTTCCGGCAGCGGCGCGAGTCCTAAGGAACTTGCCACACGGCTTAATGCACTCCTAATCGACTAAGTCGGTCAAATTGGTTCAGTCACGCCGAGTCAGCCATCGGGACGGGCTCGGTGCTCGTGTGTCCCGGCCTCGGCCGCGATGAGCCTGAGCGCGATCCACGCCGTGCCCAGACCCACCGCCGTCCCGAGTGCGGTGTCAGCCAGCCGCAGGATCGGCTGCTGCCAGACGTGGTGCGGAGAGAGCGACGCTACCCCGAGAACGATCGCCGTGGTGATGCTCGCGGTGACCGCGTCCTGCGGCCTCCCGAGCAGGGTCGCGGCCAGCCCGCTGACGCCGATCATCGCCGCCAGACCGACTGGGCCGACCGGCAGGACGAGCAGGTAGATCAGGCACAGGAAGAAGCTCAGCAGCGTCGCGGCCATCCGGCTGAGGGCGGCGGTGGTGCTGCTGTCGTAGCTGGTCCGGTAGACGAACACGGTCGCGATCACCGCCCAGATGCCGCCCAGGACGTCGTCCGCTCGAGACACGGAATGAAGCCGAGCGAGCCCGTGCACGGTCAGCCAGTACGTGACCAGGCACGCGATCGCAAGCGCGGCGCTGTGAACGATCGCCGGGCCTCGTTCGCTACTTACCGAGGTAGCTGAGGCTGGCCGTGGCAAGCGTCTCAATGCCGGTTTCGAGGGTGGGGTGCAGGACGGGTGCGAACTTGGAGCTGTGGTTCGTAGGCACATCCTGGCTGATCCGGCCCGCCTGCGCGGCTCGCCGATAGACGTCCGGGTCGGTGCCGCCGACGTACCAGAACAGCGACGGTACCTTCCACTCCTGACCGAACAGCCCGAAGTCCTCGCTGACGGGGAGCGGGTCGGTGAGCTGGGTCACCCGGTCGGCGCCGAAGTAGGCGCGGAACGCGTCGCCGACGTGGTTGGCCGTCGCCGGGTCATTGACCGTGAGGTCGAAATGGTCGAACGATTTGAAGCTGGGGGGTTGGGGCGCGCCGGAGGCGGTCGCCTCTGCGGTGACGATCCGCTTGATCGCGTCCAGTACGCGAGCGCGGACACCATCGTCGAAGCTGCGCACGTTGATCTTCAGCACGGCTTCGTCGGGGATCACGTTGCCCTTGTTGCCGGCCTGGAGCGAGCCGATCGTCACGACCGCGGGCTCGAAGGCGGCGATCTCGCGCGAGACGATCGTCTGCAGCCGCATGACGACGGCCGCAGCCATCACGATCGGGTCGATCGTGGCCTCGGGCCACGCGCCATGCCCGCCGCGGCCGAACAGCCGCACCTCGATGTTGTCCTCCTCGGACTGGGTTACCCCCGGGCGGTAGCTGATCTGACCGGCGGACGGTGGCATCACGTGCTGTCCGAGGATCACATCGGGCTTGGGGAAACGGTCGAACAGGTGGTCGTCAATCATCGCCTGCGCTCCGGTTCCCAGCTCTTCGGCTGGTTGGAACAGCGAGATGAGCGTTCCGTGCCAGGCCGTCGGGGCTTGCGCCAGCACCCTGGTGGCGCCGGACAGCCAGGTGACATGCATGTCGTGCCCGCAGGCGTGCATGACGGGACCGTGTGCCCGTCGGGGCCGGTCGCGATGGCGGTGGCGGCGTACGGGAGGCCGGTGTCCTCCTTGACCGGGAGGGCGTCCATGTCGGCGCGCAGCATGACGGTGGGTCCGTCGCCGTTGCGGAGCACCCCGACGACCCCGGTCCCGCCGACGCCGGTACTCACCTCGCAGCCGGCCCACTCGAGTTGCTCTGCGGCGTTGGCGGCCGTGCGCTTCTCGTGGTCAGAGAGCTCGGGATGGGTGTGGAGATCGCGGTAGAGGCTCTCGAGGGGCTTGATGATCGCGTCGAGTCCGCCGAGGACCGACCGTGCGGGCGAGGTGTCAGTTGCTGTGGTCACTGTGTCTCCTTTGAGTTATGTCCCGGTTGGGCGTGTTGATTTCCATGGATCATTCGAGCGCCAGCTCGCGGAGGTTGGTCTTGGCCACCTCGAGCACCTCATCGCCCCAGCCTGGGAGAACGCTACGCGTGGCCCAGAGCGTGAATCCCTTGGCCTGCTCGGCGGTGATCTTGGGCCGGATCAAGAGCTCCTGCCGGACGGTCATGACCTCGATGACCGCAGGCCCGTCGTGGGCGAAGGCCGCGCGCAAGGCATCATCGAGCTCGCCAGGGTGTTCGATCCGCACGCCGTACAGTCCGACGGCGCGCGCGACCTCGGGGAAGCTCGGGTTGTCGAGGTCGGTGCCGTAGGTGGGGATCCCGTCGGCTTTCATCTCCAGCTCGACGAAGGTCAGGGCGGCGTTGCTCAGGACGACGACCTTGACCGGCAGTCGTCGCCGGCGGAGCGTGATCTGCTCGCCCATCAGCATCGACAGTCCGCCGTCTCCCGAGAGGGTCACGACCTGGCGTCCTGGGTGCCACGCCTGAACGCCGATCGCCTCGGGCTGCGCGTTGGCCATCGACCCGTGGTTGAACGAGCCCACGAGCCGCCGATGTCCGTTCAGCCGCAGATAGCGCGCCGCCCACAGGGTGGGCGTCCCGGCATCGGCGAGGAACACCGCGTCCTCGGCCGCGACCCCGGTCCACGGCGGCAGCCGTGATTTGGGGATGGATCGGGCCGCGGTCAGAATGCGTCTTGGCCAGCGCGTCGAGCCGCTTGCGAGTGCGACCATAGTGCGACTGCATCCGGGCCAAGTGCGTCGCGTCGCGGCCGTTGGCCAGCCTGGGGAGCAGCGCGGCGACCGTCCCCTCACCGTCCCGACCAGCGCGATGTCCACTGGGATCCGCCAGCCGATGTGCTCGCCGCGGACGTCGACCTGGATCACCCGCGCGTGCTCGGGAAGGAACCGGCGATAGGGGAAGTCGGTGCCCAGCATCAAAAGCACCTCGCAATGCTCCATCGCACGGTACCCGGACGCGAACCCCAGCAGGCCGGTCATCCCGAGTCATGGGGGTTGTCGTACTCGACGAACTCCTTGCCTCGCAGCGTGTGGACGATCGGCGCCTTGAGCACCCGGGCGAGCGCGACGACCTCGTCGTGCGCGCCTCGGCAGCCGGCGCCGGCCAGGATCGTGACCCGCTCGGCGGCCTTGAGGGACTCCGCCGCGGCGGCCAGCACCTCGTTGCGGAGGCGAATCACCGACGCGGCCGGCGTGATCTCGGTTGGGCTCGCGTCATGCCTGTCGTGATGGAGGAAGATCTCGCCGGGCACCACCACCACGGCG
>CAWGOQ010000005.1:0-25613 GCA_963824295.1 uncultured Solirubrobacterales bacterium
GCGACTACGCGTCGCAGCCTTGGCGCAGTCTCGGCGCCCCTTAGCCGCGGGCACTCCCCGGCCGGGCGCACCCCGTACCCTTCGGTCTCGTGGCTGAGACCATCGTCATGAAGTTCGGCGGGACCTCGGTGGCCGACGCGGAGCGGATCAAGCGCGCGGCCGCGCGGATCGTGGGCAAACGCGAGGACGGGAAGCGGGTCGTGGCGGTGCTCTCAGCGCGCGGCCAGACCACGGACGAACTGATCGAGATGGCCGAGGAGGTCTCGCCCAACCCGGATCCACGCGAGATGGACATGCTGCTCTCTACCGGCGAGCGCATCTCGTGCGCGCTGTGCGCGATGGCGATCAACGACCTCGGTCACCGGGCCATCTCGCTCACCGGCTCGCAAGCGGGGATCGTCACCGACACCTCGCACACCAAGGCGCGGATCATCGACGTGCGCGCCGACCGCATCCGAGAGGCGCTGAACGACGATCTGATCGTGCTCGTGGCCGGCTTTCAGGGCGTCTCGACGAGCCGGGACGTGACCACGCTGGGGCGGGGCGGCTCGGACACCACCGCGGTGGCGCTCGCCGCCGCGATCGGCGCCGAGGTGTGCGAGATCTACACCGACGTCGCCGGCGTGTTCACGGCCGACCCCCGGGTAGTCCCGACCGCGCGCAAACTCCCGATGGTCAGCTTCGAGGAGATGCTCGAGATGGCCGCCTCGGGCGCCAAGGTGCTCCAGCTGCGCTCGGTCGAATACGCGCGGACGCACGGAGTACGGATCCACTGCCGTTCTTCCTTCGAGGAGAACCCCGGTACCTTTGTGATCGGAGAGGACGAGACCATGGAGCATCCCCTCATCACCGCCGTGACCCACTCCACTGAGGAGGCACGGATCACGCTCACAGGAGTACCGGACCGTCCCGGTGCCGCCGCCGCGATCTTCCGGGCACTGGCCGACGCCAACTGCAACGTCGACACGATCATCCAGAACGAGCCGCGCGAGGAAGGCCGCGACGCCGAGGTGTCATTCACGATCGCGGCCGAGGATCTGCGGGCCGCCGAGCGTGCGCTGCAGCCGATTCGCGACGAGTTGGGGATCGGGGAGATTGACACCGATCCCGAAATCGGGAAGGTCTCGATCATCGGCGCCGGCATGCGCTCTCACCCGGGTGTGGCGGCGCAGGTGTTCGAGACGCTGGCCGAGCGGGAGATCAACATCGAGATGATCTCGACCTCGCCGATCAAAATCTCCTGCGTAATCCGTTCCGAGGCCGTGCCCGAGGCGGTTCAGGCGCTCCACCAGGCGTTCCAGCTGGGCCTGACCGAGGTCCGCGAGGAACGTCCGATCGGCCAGGAGGCGCGATGAGCGGCACTTACCGTGTGGCCGTCGTAGGCGCCACCGGCGTGGTCGGCACCACCATGCTCGAGCTGCTGCGCGAGCGCCGGTTCCCCGCCGAGATCGTCCCGTTCGCTACCGAGCGCTCGGCCGGACGCGCACTTGACGGGGGCCTCGTCGTGCGCGCGTTGAACGACGACGCGGACCTCCGCGGCTTCGACGTGGCGCTGTTCTCGGCCGGCGGCGGCACGTCCCGCGAGTGGGCCCCGCGGTTCGTCGACGCCGGTGCCGTCGTGGTCGACAACTCCTCGGCGTGGCGCCGCGATCCGGACATCCCACTTGTGGTCTCCGACGTCAACCCTCACGCGCTCGAGCGCCATCGTGGGCTGATCGCCAACCCCAACTGCTCGACCATGCAGCTGCTGGTGGCGCTCGCGCCCATCCACCGCCAAGCCGGGATCGAGCGCCTGATCGTGTCCACGTACCAGTCGGTCTCGGGCACGGGCAAGAAGGCGATCGACGAGCTCGACGGCCAGGCTCGCGCCTCGCTGGACGGCGTCGCGATGCCCGAGCCGGAGGTGTATCCCGAGCCGATCGCCTTCAACGTGATCGGCGCGGCCGGGAACTTCGCCGACGGCGACGACCACACCGACGAGGAGCGCAAGATGATGTTCGAGACGCGCAAGATCCTCGAGGATGAGTCGATCGGGGTCGCCGTCACCTGTGTGCGCGTCCCGGTCCGCATCTGTCACTCGGAGGCCGTCAATGTCCAGACGCGCGAGCCGATCTCGCCCGGGCAGGTGCGCGACCTGCTGGAGAAGGAGCCCGGCGTGATCGTCGAGGACGTGCCGACGCCACTGCGGTCGGCCGGCCGGGACGAGGTGTTCGTCGGCCGGATTCGCCGCGACGAGTCGCATCCGCGGGCGTTCAGCATGTGGATCGTGAGCGACAACCTGCGCAAGGGCGCCGCCACAAACGCCGTCCAGATCGCCGAGGTCTTGGTCGAGCGCGGGCTGCTCGGCGGGCGCCATTCCGTGGCGGCTTAGGCCGCGCCGCCTTCCCCGTTCCGGCGCGCCGAAACGCGCTTGTCAGCAGTCTGACGTCAATTCAACGTTCAGAAAAAGGGTGAGGCGGGTATTTCCCCGCCCACAAGACTTCCAACGGGCGGACCACCAGGGGTATGACGAGGGCGAGGCACGCGGGCCTCGCTCTTCGTCGTTAGGGGGTCGCGTCGGCGGAGGCTCTAAGTCTCTTATGGAGGGCTCGTTGTCAAGGGTTAAGCACCGGATGCCCGCACGGTGGCGGGCATCTTTGTCGGCTGGAGGGGCGGCAGGTCTGGCTGGTGCGCGACGCGCGGTCAGACTCTTATACGCGGGTGCACGGGTTGGCTACCGTCTCCGCAGGACCGGTTTTCGTCGTGAGAGCCCGGCTGTCTAAGATCGAGCGTGGCCCGCGCGGCGGGCTGCTCATGCTTAGATCGCGGATGCTCTCGCGCGTGGTGGCCAGTGGTTCCTGCCGCCTCTTCAGCCGACGTGGTGCATCGGTGGTTACTCGGCGTTCGCGAGTGCCCAGCAGAATCCGGTGAGCTCGCGGGCGACGGCGACCGCGACGATCGTGCGGCGCTTGCCGCGTTGAGTGTCGAGTCGTTGCCAGACACGGTGCAGGCGGCGTTGCGCTTGCCAGGAGATCTCGATGATGTGAGCGGGCTGGCTGTCCTGGCGGCGCTTGAGCGTCGGTCCCTTCGCCGGCGGGCGGCGGTAGTGCCAGGCTGCCTCGACCAGCAGCCGGCGGGCGTGCCGTGACCCGGTCTTGGTGATCGCGCCCTGCCGGCGTTTCTCGCCGCTGGTGTCCTCGGACGGCGTCAGCCCGAGGTAACTCATTAGCTGCCTGGGCTTCTCGAAGCGCGTGAACTCGCCGACCTCGGCGCACAACCCGACTGCGGAGAGCGTGTCGATCCCGCGCAGGCACCGCAACCGGGCGACGGTCTGCTCCCACGGCGAGCCGGGCACCAGCTCGCCGATTGTCTTCTCGAGCGCGTCGCGGCGGATCACGATCGCGTCGATCGCCCCGAGGTACTCGAGCAGCGTGATCTGCGCGCCGCGCTCCCCGAGATCGACCCCGGTCAGCCAGGCGCGGTGAGCGACCGTCCACGCACTGGCGGTGTCCTCGTAGCGCACGTCATGGCGCAACAGCAGCTTTGAGAGCCGCTGCCGGGCGCGCATCAGATCGCCACGCACCGCCTCCCGGGCGCGAACGACGTCGCGCAGCGCCTCCTCCTCGTTGGTCGGGACCCGGACCGGGTGCAGCGCGTCGATCATCAACAGTCGCAGCACCCGCTCGGCGTCGCGCTTATCGGTCTTGACCTTGTCCGCGGCGGGCCGCTCGATCTTCCCCGGCGCCGCCACGACGCAGCCGACCCCGGCCGCGTGCAACGAGCGCGCCAACCCGTAGCCGGTCGGGCCGGCTTCGTACGCCGCGCGGGTAGGCCCGGGCAACGAGCCGCAGAACTCGACCACCTCGCTCGTCGCCCCAGCCAGCCGGCGCGAGCGCAGCTCCCCGGACTCGCCATCGATCGTCACAGCCAGCACCGAACGCGCGTGCACGTCAAGACCAACCCAACTGCGAACCTTCGCCATGGCCGGCTCCTCTATGCGGTTGTGGGCGCCGCGCGGGGTGCCACCCGTGCGGCTCAATCACCCCACGGACGCGTGGGGGACCGGCCGACTACACCAGCCCGGCCGGACGACAACCTCCATATGGTCTAAGCCGCCTGGGTGCTGCTCGCCACCACCGACGTCGTCCAGTCGATCACCGCCGTCGGCTTGACGATGTGCTTGTTCATCCCGAGCTGCTTGGGCGAGAGCCCGAGGGCGAGCCCGACGAGTTGGGGGAGGTGCAGCACCGGCATCCCGAGCTCGCGGCCAACCACGTTGGCGGCCACGGGCTGCTGGAGGTCGAGGTTCAGGTGGCACAGGGGGCACGGCACGACCAGACAGTCGGCCTCGGCGTCGATCGCATCGCCTAGGTGCCGGCCGGCCTGGGTCAGCGAGGCCTCCTTGTTCATCGTGATGATCGGGAAGCCGCAGCATTTGTAGACGCCGGCGTAGTCGATGACGGTGCCGCCGAGGGCATCGATGACCTGGTGCAGGTAGCGGTCGCGAGGGTGCTCCTCGTCGATGTGCAGCCGGTCCACGGGGCGCACGATGTAACAGCCGTAGAACGGCCCGACGCGCAGGTCGGTGAGCGGGCGCTTCACGCGCGACCTCAGCTCATCCAGACCGAGCTCCTCGACCAGGAGCCAGAGGAAGTTCTTGTTCGTCAGACCTTTCTCGTAGCGAAGGCCCTCGTCGGAGAGGTTGCGGTTGACCTGCTCGCGGTACTCGGTATTGGCATCCAGGCGCTCCTGGCACTCCGACTGAGCGCCCTGACAGGTCGAGCAGATATTCATCATCAGCTCGCCGTCGGTCTGCTGGGCCAACGCGAACGTCCGCGCGTTCAGGGTGTCGGCCAGCTCCTGGTTGTGCTCGGCGATCACGCCGGCGCCACAGCACGCCGCGCGGTCGAGCTCGATCAACTCGATGTCGAGCAGCGGCGCCACGGCGGCCATCGATCCGTGCAGCTCAGGGGTGAAGCCGCGGCTCACGCAGCCGGGCCAGTAGGCCACCTTCATGACTGCGCCTCGGTCTCGGGCTCGTCCTCGATGCCGGACACGTACAGGTTGAGCTCGGTGCGCTCAGGCTTGCCGTCGATCTGATCGAACAGCCGCTTGACCTCGGGCGGCGCCTTATGCTGGTGAAGCAGCAGCTTCTGCGGGGTCATCTTGCCGCGCGCCAGGCCCTTCGCCGCCGTCGGAAGCCCGCCGACGAGCTCGGGCACGGCGGCCGGGTGGAACTTGCCGCCGTACGAGTCGGCCAGCAGGTCGGACTCGTGCAGGATGCCGTTCCTACGGATGTTCTTGACGAACGCGTGCTCGTGGCGGTAGCCGTTGTTGCGATCCTTGATGTCGAAGTCCGAGCCGGCGATCCGCCGCAGGCGCATGATCTGGTTCATCGGGTCAACGCCCTTGGGACAGGCGTCGATGCAGTTGAAGCAGTGGGTGCAGTCGTAGATCCCGTGGGGATCCTCGGAGAGATCGCTCAGGCGCTCGCGGTGCTCGGCGTCGCGTGGGTCGCCGACGAAGCGATACGCCTTGGCCAGCGCGGCCGGGCCGACGAACTCCGGATCGACCTCCATGGCCAGGCAGTCCGAGACGCACGCCCCGCACTGGATGCAGGCCATCGGCTGGGTGACATCGACCATGTTCTCGTGCGGCACGATGTACTCGCGCTCCGGGACCGGCTCCTTGTTGATCAGCCACGGCGTGACCCGCTGGATCTTCTTCCAGTGGACCGCATCCATGTCGACGATCAGGTCCCGGATGACGGGCATGTTGCCCATCGGCTCGACGGTGATGACCGGCGCCTCCTCGAAGTCCTCCTCCGGCGGGTTCGTGCCGACGCCGTGCACACGCGCGGCCGCCTCCTCGAGGTGGGTGTTGCAGGCCAGACCGGGCTTGCCGTTCATCCGCACGCCGCAGGAGCCGCAGATGGCCTGCTGGCATGAGCAGCGGATCCCGATCGAACCGTCCTCGTCGTCCTTGATCTTGAGGATCGCGTCGAGCACCGACTGGACGGGCGAGAGATCGACCTTGTGGATGTCCCAGCGAGGAGCTTCGCCTGACTGGGGGTCGTAGCGACGGATCCTAAGCGTGTACTCCGCCATCAGAGATTCCTTCCGCGCGCGTGTGTAGCTGACTTGACTGGATCCACCTACTCCTCTGCGGACGTGTGGCCGAGGCGCCGGCCACTAGTACGTCCGCTCCTCCGGCTGCCACCTCGTGATCGTCACGGGCGAGTAGCTCACCTGCGGGGTGTCGCCGCCGTTGACCGAGATGTCGATGTGTTTGAGCCACTCCTCGTCGTTGCGGCCCGGATAGTCGATGCGCCATTGGGCGCCACGGCACTCCTTGCGCTCCAGGGCCCCGACCACAATCGTCTCCGCCACGTCGAGCATGTACCCAAGCTCGATGGCCGCGATCACGTCCTGGTTGAAGACCGAGCCGCGGTCGTCGATCCCGGCGACCGTCGCCTCCTCCTTGAGCCCCCGGATGATCGCGTGGGCCTTGGCCAGGCCCTCCTCATCACGGAAGACCGCGACGTACTCGTTCATCGTTCGCCCGAGCTCGTGCTTGATCGCCCCGATCCGCCGCCCGTTCTGCTCGCGGCCCATGATCGCGTCGATGCTGCGCTCGGTGTCGGCGACGCGGGATGCGGGGGTTGAGGGCATCGACATATGCATCGCCCGGTTGGCCGCGTGAACGCCCGAGCGACGGCCGAAGACGAGCGTGTCGAGCAGCGAATTCGCGCCCAGGCGGTTGCCTCCATGGACCGACACGCAGGCCACCTCACCGGCCGCGTAGAGCCCCGGGATCGTCGTCTCGCCGTCGTAGTCGGTCTTGACCCCACCCATGATGTAGTGCATCCCAGGCCGGATGTGGATCGGCTCACGCGTGATGTCGACGCCGGCGAAGTCGCGCCCGATGTTGACGATCTCGCGCAGCGCCTCGAGCGTGCGCCGGCGCGGGACCTTGGTGATGTCGAGCGCCACCGTGCCGTCGTCGTAGCCTCGGCCCTCGTTGATCTCGGTCTGCTCGGCGCGCGAGACCACATCACGCGAGGCGAGCTCAAACTTGTTGGGCGCGTAGCGCTCCATGAACCGCTCGCCCTCGGCGTTGAGGAGCCAGGCGCCCTCGCCGCGGGCGCCCTCGGTGATCAGCAGCCCGTTCCCGGCCAGCGTGGTGGGGTGGTATTGGACCATCTCCATGTCCATCAGCTTGGCGCCGATCCGGTAGGCCTGTGAGATCCCGTCGCCGGTCACGATCAGGCCGTTGGTGGTCGGCTCGTAGACCTGGCCGGCGCCGCCCGAGGCGAGGATCACGCCCTTGGCGTTGAAGACCTCGAGCGTGCCGTCGCGCAGGTCGCGGCAGATCGCGCCCGTGCAGTGCCCGTTCTCGTCCTGGAGCAGGTCGGTCGTGAACCACTCCTCGTAGCGGTCGATCTGCTCGGAGCGCTTCATCAGCTGCTCATAGAGCACGTGAAGGATGGCGTGGCCGGTGATGTCTGCCACGTAGTAGGTGCGCGCGGCCGACGCGCCGCCGAACGCGCGGGTGCCAAGGTGACCGGTCGCGTCGCGGTGGAACGTGACGCCGATGTGCTCGAGATAAAGGAGCTCGTCGGGCGCCTCCCGGCACATGATCTCGATTGCGTCCTGATCCCCCAGGTAGTCCGAGCCCTTGACGGTGTCGAAGGCGTGCGACTCCCAGCTGTCCTCGGGGTTCAGGGCCGCATTGATCCCGCCGGCCGCCGCCACCGAATGGGAGCGCACCGGGTGGACCTTGGAGACGATCGCGACCGACGCGCCGGCCTCGGCCGCGGCCAGCGCGGCCCGCTGTCCCGCCAGGCCCGCACCGATGATCAAAACGTCGTGCGATGGCACGAGAGCGATTCTATAGGGAGGCCGCCGCGGGCGTTCTGCCCTAAATTGCCTGTTCGTGCGCCGACTCTCCACCAGGCTCGAGGGACCATTGCTGCTCGAGCCGACCGTCCACGGTGATGAACGTGGCTTCTTCCTCGAGACCTACCGGCAGAGCACGCTCGCGGAGTTCGGAATCGACGATGACTTCGTCCAGGACAACCACTCGCGCTCGCGCAAGGGGATCGTGCGGGGAATGCACTTCCAGCCTGGATGGCCAAGCTCGTGCGATGCGCTCGCGGGGCCATCTACGACGTGCTCGTAGACCTGCGGCGCGGCTCACCGACCTTCGGGGAGTGGGAAGGGTTTCGGCTCGACGACTCCGACCATCATCAGCTCTATTGCCCGAACGGCTTCGCGCACGGCTTCTGGTCCTGAGCGAGCTGGCTGACGTTGTGTACATGACCTCGGCGTACTACGACCCCGCGCGAGAGAGTGGGTTCTCATATACGGATCCAACGGTGGCGATCGAATGGCCGGGGGAGTCTGAACTCACCGGGTCCAAGCGCGATTCGGAGGCGCCAACGCTTGATGAAATCGCGCAATCGCTGCCCTTTGAGTACGCCGTCTGAGTTCGCCTTCGGGCGCAAAAGAGCCGTCGCCGGGCGATCGTTGATAGGCGATGAAGCTTTTGATCACGGGCGCGGCCGGGATGCTCGGACAGGACGTCGTGGCTGCGGCGGCTACGGCAGGTCATGAAGTGCTTGCGCGCTCGCGAGCCGAGCTCGATATCACCGACGCCGCGGCAGTCCGTCGCGCACTGACGGATGCCGAGCCCGATCTCGTGCTGAACTGCGCCGCCTGGACGGACGTCGACGGGGCCGAAGATCACGTCGAGACGGCGCAGGCCGTCAACGGCGTGGGTGCCGGCAACGTGGCGGAGGCGGCCGCAGAGTGTGGCGCATGGATCATTCAGGTCTCGAGCGACTACGTGTTCACCGGCCGGAAGCGTGATCCGTATCTGGAGTCGGATCCGACCGAGCCCTTCTCTGCCTACGGAAAATCGAAGCTCGCCGGTGAGCTGGCGGTACGCGACGCGGCATCGGAACGCCACACGATCGTCCGATCCTCCTGGCTGTTCGGCACCCGAGGCGCGTGCTTTCCCGCGACGATCATGCGGTTGGCCGCGGAACGAGACGAGTTGACCGTGGTCGCGGACCAGGTGGGCTGCCCGACCTTCACCGCGGATCTCGCCCATGCGCTCATCGGCCTCTGCGAGCGACCGGTGGCCGGCATCTTGCACGTCGCGGGCGATGGAGCCTGTTCTTGGTATGAGTTCGCAACCGCGATTGTGGAGCGGGCCGGCTTGCAATGCCGGGTCAAGCCGGGGCGGACGGAGGATCTCGGGCGGCCTGCTCCCCGTCCTGCGTTCAGCGTGCTCGATTCGGAGCGCCTGGCTCCGCGCCTCCCTCACTGGAGGGATGGGCTCTGGCAGTACCTGGCGTCGCGGGCAGAGATGGTTGGTGCGTCATGAAACTCCTCGTCTGCGGCGGCGCAGGGTTCATCGGCTCGACGTTCGTCCGCCAGCGGGTTCGGGAATACGGCGATGAGGTCGCGGTGCTCGACAAACTCACGTATGCCGGCCGGCTGGAGAACTTGCAGGAGGTCCGGTCGGACATCCGGTTCGTCCAAGGGGCGATCGAAGACCCAGCGGCTGTCCTAGACGCGGTGGCGGGATGCGAAGCGATCGTCAACTTCGCGGCGGAGACCCACGTCGATCGCTCGATCGCGGATCCAGAAGGATTCATCGTCACCAATATGCAGGGGACGCATGTCCTGCTCGAGGCTGCCCGCGGGCGCGGTCTGCGCTACCTCCAGGTATCGACCGACGAGGTTTACGGCTCAATCGAGGAGGGATCGTTCACCGAGTTTTCGCCGCTGGCGCCTTCAAGTCCGTATAGCGCAACCAAGACGGGCGCCGATCTGCTCGTCTCGAGCTATTTCCACACATACGGTCTCGAAACTCTGATTTGCCGCGGCTCGAACAACTACGGGCCGCACCAGTATCCGGAGAAGCTGATCCCGTTGATGGTCCTCAACGCGCTGGCGGGCGATCCGCTGCCGGTTTACGGCGACGGGAGAAACGTGCGCAATTGGCTCTTCGTCGAGGACTTCGCGCGAGGCATCGGCCATGCTTTGGTGCACGGCGTGCCGGGCGAGGTATACAACTGCGGCGGCCCGGATGAGTGCGACAACCTGGCCGTCGTCGAGCGCATCCTCGAGCTGACGGGCCGCGACGAGTCCCTGATCGAGTTTGTGACCGATCGACCCGGCCACGACCGGCGCTATTCCCTCTCCAGCGCGAAGCTCCAGACCCTGGGATGGAAGGCGGGCGTCCGCTTTGGCGAAGGGCTCGTACGCACCGTCGACTGGTACCGCGACAACGCCTGGTGGTGGGAGCCGATCCGCTCAGGCGCCTACCGCGACTATTACGAGCGTCAATACGGCCGGGCCTTGAAGGTCTGAACCTCGGCCGGGCCCTTGAGGTGCCGGCGCAACGTCATCTGAGTACGCTGCCCGTCATATGGAGCTGAAGGGTCTGATCCTCTCTGGAGGGAAGGGGACGCGTCTGCGCCCGATCACCCATACGAGCGCCAAGCAATTGGTACCGGTGGCGAACAAGCCCGTGCTCTTCTATGGAATCGAGGCGATGGCGCAGGCGGGGATCGAGGAGATCGGGATCATCATCGCGCCCGAGACCGGGGATGAGATCAGGCGGGCAGCAGGGGATGGCTCGCGCTTCGGGGTGAACTTGACCTACATCTTGCAGGAGGAGCCGGCTGGGCTGGCTCACGCCGTGCTGACTGCCGAGCCGTTCTTGGGTGACTCGGCGTTCGTCATGTACCTCGGCGACAACCTGCTGCAGGGCGGCATCGGCGATCTGGTGACGGCGTTCACTGACCACGGACCCGACGCACTGATCCTCCTCACCCAGGTGCCCGACCCCGAGAACTACGGGGTCGCCGAGTTGCGAGATGGCACGGTGATTAGGCTGGTGGAGAAGCCGCCCGCGCCTCGTACAGACCTGGCGCTGGTAGGGGTGTACATGTTCACGGCGGCGGTGCACGGCGCAGCGCGGGCGATCAGCCCTTCGGGTCGCGGCGAGCTTGAGATCACCGACGCCATCCAGCACCTGGTCGACGTGGGCCTGCGCGTCGAGCCGCACATCGTCAGGGGGTGGTGGAAGGACACGGGCCGCCTGGAAGACATGCTCGCCGCCAATCGGCTGGTTCTAGACACCATCCGGACGCGGCTCGAAGGGGAGTGCGTCGACTCACGAGTGGATGGTCGCGTCGTGATCGAGGCTGGCGCGCGGCTGGAGCGGTGCACGGTTCGTGGCCCGGCGATCATTGGAGCCGGCGCCTCGCTCACCGACTGCTATGTGGGGCCTTACACGGCGATCGGCGAGCGTTGCGAGATCCGCAATGCTGAAGTGGAGCATTCCATCCTTTTGGCCGGATCGATCGTGCACGACCTTGAGGGACGGATGGAATCCAGCCTCCTCGGTCGCAATGTGAAGATCGGACGCGACCGCCACCAGCCACGCGCCTACCGGTTCCTGATCGGCGACAACTCCGAGATCGGAATCCTCTAGCTGCCCGCGTAGCAGCGGCTGATCCGGCTCGCCCGGTCCGAAGTTCGCCCCCCGAGGCCAGAAGTTGACTTGGCGCAGGCCCGTTAAGTAGTCGCCTGCACTGCTGACAAGGACTTCATATGGCCGCTAACGATTGGGTTGGAGCAAGCCCGTTGCGCCTGGACCGCGCCGACGCCTTGCCGATTGAGACGCACTCCCCGGATGGGAGGATGCTCGGCTGGCTCGCGGGGATGATGGCTCAGGACCGCCACTACCACACGGTGATGGCCACCCTGACGGCGAGCGAGAATTACCCAAGCACGGTCGTGCGCGCGGCAGCTGCCTTCTTCGGGGGCGAGCACTACTTCTTCGACGCGCCTAGTCCGGGGCACTGCGGCGAATGGTCGTTCCCTTGCTCCGGGACGTTGCCCGCGCTCCAAACCAAGTTCCTCGCCCAGATGAAGCGGTTGTTCGCCGCCGACGTCGCTGACTGGCGACCGAACGGAGGATCGATGTGCGAGCAGGCGGTCGTCATGGCCACCTGCAAGGCCGGGGACGCGTTTGTCGAGCTGGCTCCCGAGGACGGGGGGCATTTCGGCGCCTCCGTCCTCGCGGAGAGACTCGGGATCGAGTCGTTCGCGTTCCCGATGCGCGGCGATCTGATCGACGTCGAGTCGACCATCAGCCTCGTCGAGCAGCACCCGAGCATTCGGTTGCTGCTGGTCCAGCCGTCTCACTGCCGCCGGCCGCAACCGATCGAGGAGCTCGCGAGCGCGCTCCCCGAGCGGGTCACGCTCGCCGTCGACGTCAGCCATACGGCCGGCCTGATCGCCGCGGGGCTACTTCCGCAGCCTCTTTTGCAGGGAGCGGACATCCTCACGTTCAACACGCACAAGACGGTGCCGGGGCCCAACAAGGGCGTAATCGCCTTCGCCGACCGCGACCATCCGCTTGCCCACACGATGTGGGACACCATCTGCCCGCAGCTGCAGTCAAACAGCCACGCCGAGTGTCTCCCGGGGCTGGTCATCGCGCTCGAAGAGATCGCGAACTTCGGCCGCGCCTACGCCGAGCAGGTGGTGGCAAACGCTCGCACGCTTGCCCAGGTGCTCGACCGGAACGGCCTCAACGTGCCCGGCATGGAGTACGGCGGCACCCAGACCCACCAGGTCCACGTGCACCTCGGCACGGCGGAGCGGCGAACAGGGTCGCCAACGAACTGCTGCCGAGCTGCGGCATCCGCACGAACTCGGTGCTCATTCCTGGGACGGGCGGCGAATTCGGTCTTCGACTGGGCACGCAGGCATTGACCCGTCGCGGGATTGACCGAGGTCGAGTTCGCCCGGCTGGGGCGTCTGCTGGCCCGGGCGCTCAGTGGAACGCTGATCCAGGCAGCATCCGCCAGGAGGTGGCCGAGCTGCTCGCGAACTATCCGCTCTTCCCGTTGCGCTTCAGCTTTGACCAGCCTGCCTATGGTCAGCACGTCGAGCGTTTGCTGACCGAGGTGCTGCGCTAAAAGCCGTCGCGGGCCGGTCGGTCGCCGGTCCACGCGTCGGTCGGTCTGCCGGGTAAGTCGAGCGAAGTGATCCCGCCGGGCACCAGTCCAGCGCTGTCTAACGACTCGCCCGCTCGATGGTCGACGGGCGACGCATGCCCCGACTGCGTGGCCATGGTGAGGTCGCGGCTCAGAGGCATGCTCTCCCGCGCCCGTACGTGTCGCTGGTCACGGCGGGGCCTCAGATGACGAAGCTCATAGCCCAACAGCCGTTGGTAGTGGTGCACGTTGGTGTCAAGACCAAGCGCTCCAAAGGGTCCGCCACCCTCCGCGAGGAGATACTTGACGCCGCGGGCGATCAGAATACGAACCAGGTGATCGTGAAGGGCCCATCTGGCCTCGTGGTTGCATGCCACGGCGAGCCGGATGAGACAAACGGCGTCGTCGATCACCGCGCCCACGACCGCGAGCGGGCGCCCGCCGGGATCCCGCGCGGCAACGAGTGTCATCTCCGGCCCTGAAAGCATCTCGGCCCAACTCTCGAGGGTGGCCGGTGCGGCGCCGGTCGACCGTACTCGCCGGGACTCGACGATCTGTCTGATCTCGTCGAGAGCGCGGCTTGGTTCCCTGATCGCCCCGCACCAGATGCCCGCGGCATCGGCCTTCCGCAGGTTAGTCCTGAGCGCCTGGCGTCTTCCACCGCGCAGGTAATCCGCGTGATGCTCTGGCAGCAGCAGCACTCCTCGGCAGAGCCGGTTCTGAGGGAACACACGTGCGGATCGCTGCGCGAAGTAGTCGTCCAATGCCCGGCCGGTTACCGACGTGGATAGAACGACCCGTTCGGAGCGCGTCCGTGCGAGGAGGGCGATAAACGCTCCCGCCCGTCGTGGTCGCCGGACTGCGGTTGCGAGCAGATTCGCGAATTGCCCTTGCCGCAGCAGCCCTCCCTCGAGCGGCAAGGTGCTCGCTGCCGCGAACCACGAGCCTCCGTATTCGAAACGCGTGTGTGATTTTGTTGGAGATGCCACGATGTTTGTAAAGTCCCGACCTACCAAAGAGAACCGAAGTCGAACGGCGTTTCTTCTGGCCAGGGTCGCGGGGGTCATGCATCTGACGTCCAGTCCGCCTGACGGCAGGTTGGTTGCCGACCGAACGCCTTCTTCGATGGGGCGGCGGTGGCCCGGGGACCCTGGCCGAGGTTGCAACCCGACCAACCAGCCTGTTGGACGTCGGAATAAAGCACCAGTCGCGCGAGCAGGCCGGGGTGTGGCGCCGTTGTATCTCCATGAGGTGCAAGGGAGTCGTGGTCGTTCCCGTTGAGGGGGCATCGCGCAGAGCGTCGCGATGATCCGGCCGCCACGCGCCGGATCGCCAACCGGGCGATCGTGTGCCACGTCTTGGATGGTCTCGAGGCGGCCGGGCTGAACGAGCTTGCGGTGGTAGCGCCGCCGGCGCTGGCCCCCGAGATCCGCCGCTTGCATCGACCAGGACAGTGGCTACGGTTCGGCCGTGACCCACTTGACCTACGCCGGACGCGGACGACCTGCTCGGTGCGCTCGCCGCCGCCGAGGCGTTCGTCGGCGACGAACTTGCCTCGTCCACGCCGCGGACGGATTGGTCGGGCACGAGCTCGTTGCAGTTCGCCGAGCTGCTCGACTCGGATCTCAGCGACCTGCTCCTTCTCCTGCATCGCACTGCCGAGAAGCGAGAGCGCCTCGGTCCGGCCGCCCAGCGCCTTCTCGGGGTCTCGGAGCTGAACGGCTCGAAGACCTGTCTCAGCCTGGTCAGCGTCTGTGTGTTCGGTCCCGGTGCCCTGCGGCTGCGCTTGCGGCCGCGCCGTGGGGCCGCGCCGGAAGAACTCGATCTCACCGCGATCGCCGAGCGCGTTGCGGACGCCGGTGGCTCGCTGCGGACGAAGTTCGTGCGCACGTGGCGGCGCTATTGCGGCGACCCGCAGGATCTGCTCGAGCTCAACCGGATCGTGCTCGACCAGCAGACCCCGGAAGATGGAGGCGATCGACGACGGCGACAACCGCATCGAGGGCCGGGTGATCATCCACCCCACGGCCGAGGTCAGCTCGAGCATCATCCTCGGTCCGACGATCATCGGGCGAGACTGCACGCGTCTCCAACTCCTACATCGGTCCGTACACGTCGATCGGCGAGCGGCGCCGAGATCGAGGGCGCCGAGATCGAGCGGTCCATAATCGCCGACGGGGCTCGGATCATGCACGTCGGCGGACGGATCGAGGCCAGCACCGTGGGCCGGAGCGCGAGGATCTTCCGGGACTTTGCGCTACCTCGCGCGATGCGGCTTCACGTCGGCGACGGCGTCGAGCTCGCGCTCAACTAGCCATCGAACTCGCGCTCAACTAGCCGGGCGTCGTCCTTCCCGATCGACGCCCGTGCTAGCGCGCGCGTTCAGGCGACGCGCGCGGTGGGCCCGCACTCGAGTCGCCAGCAGTTCCTGCTTGAGAGCCTGACGGGCGCGATGGTGAAGGCCGTGGATCGACGGCTCGGTGCGCTCCATGCGGGCTGGCGATCTCGCCCGGCGTCAGTCCGACCAGGTGGCGCAGCACGATCACGTTGCGCTGGTCCTCGGGCAGAGCCTGGAGCGCCTGCTCGAGTCCGCGCCGCAGGTCGTCGCTCGTCTGGTCGCTCTCGTGCCCGGTCTCGTAGACCTCCTCGCACGGCAGAGTCCGCCGCCGGCGCATGTGATCCAGGGCGACGTTCCGGGCGACCCGTAGAAGCCAGGAGGTGAACGGCACCTCGCGTGCGCGGTATTTGTGGATGACCGACATGAGCTTCAGGAACACATGCTGCGTGATGTCCTCGGCCTCGTGCTGATCGCGCACGAAGCTGAGAACGTAGCCGTACACGTTGTCCTTGTAGCGGAGATAGAGCACGCGGATGGCGTCGCTGTCGCCGGCCTGAGCCCTCGCCACCGCGTTCATGATTTCCCGATCGACCGGCTCGAGCGCGGTGTGGGCGCGAAACCCGGAAGCTGAGATCCGTCGGTTCTGAGTTGATGTTGACTGCATGATCCGGCACGTCCCGCCGAGCGTCGCGCCCGCGAGCCTAGGTGCCTTCACCCCCTTATGTGTCTGGACGGTTCCGTTCGTCGTTTGCTGCTTGCCCCGCCCGAATGTCCGTCCAAGGACCGTCGGGCTTGCTAAAGCTTGCTATGGCTATTCATCCCTCGCACCAGGGTCCCCCCCTAGTTATACGTCGAGAAGAGCCGCCTGGGAGGAGGCTGTGCGCACCCACTCGATCCGATGACGAGTGCAGAAAACGTTGGGTCCCAGCCGCGTAAACACGTGTGGACGGATAGGCAGCTACTTATTTGCGCCAGGGGGCGCCCCCTAGTACCCTCTTTGTCGTAGGCAAGGAACGCTTCCAAGGGGTCTTGAGTGATTGATTGGACGGGATCTGGACGCAATGGTGCGTTCGCGGAGCCCGATGCACTGAACCGGATCGAGTTGCGCCTGGCCGAGGCGGCCGCGGGCTCGGGGGGCATCGCGTATATCGAGCGCCCGCGCGGGGGTGGGAAGACGGAGTTGGTGGCGGCCACGGCCGAGGTTGGTCAAGCCGCGGGGCTTCGCGTCCTCCGAGCGGGCGCAAGTGCGCTCGAGCGCGAGTTTCCGTTCGGGGTGGCGATTCAGCTCTTCGAGGAGACTTGGTTCGCGGCCGGCGCTGGCGAACGAGCGATCCTGATGGAGGGACCCACCCGGCCTGCCGGGGAGCTGCTCTCCGGCACGGCGCCAGCCGCGCCGGGTCTCGGCCGCGAGCGCATCTACGCGATCAGCCACGGGCTGTTCTGGCTGGCCCGTTCGCTTGCGTCCGACGGCACCGGCGCCATTTCGAGTCGGCCACTGGCGCTCCTGGTTGACGACGTCGATTGCGCGGACGGGCCGTCGCTTCGCTTCCTGGCCTACATGGCGTCGCGGATCGGGCGGCTGCCGATCGCGGTGGTCGTCGCGGCGGAGCCGGAGGCGCCGAGCGCCGACCCGCCGGCGCTGAGCGCGCTTCGCGCCGCCGCCGAGATCGTCGGGCCCGCGCCGGCCAGCGCGACCCGCGCCGCCCCTCCGGAGGGTCCGCGGACGGCGGCGGCCCACACGGCGCTTCGTAAGAGCCTCGCCGATGGTCACCGCGAGTCGGTCGTGGACCTGGCTGAGTTCGCCTGGGGCGAAGGGGCTCTGCTCGAGTCAGACGGGGACGCCGACGCGTGGCCGGCGGTGGCCGGGTCGCTGCTGTTCGTCGACGAGCTCGAGCGCGCGCTGGAGGTGGCCCAGGCCGCCGGCGGGTCAGCCCGAGCCGTAGGTCCCCCCGGTGCCGCCCGATGGCAGGGCTGGAGCCTCTATCACCAGGGCCGGATCACGGCAGCGCTCGCCGTGGCCGAGGCAGCGCGAGCCGCACACCGCGGCGATCCTGCGGCCCGCGGGCTGATCGCCGGCTGCCGCCTGGCGCAGGGGAGGCTCGAGGACGCCGAGGCAGCGCTCTCGCGCTTCATGACCGGCGAGGGCGTCGAGGAGATCGATCGACCCGTCCTGCTCGACCTTCGTGCCCAGCTGCGTCTGGCACAGCTGCGTCCCGCCGATGCGCTGGCCGACGCGCTCGAGGCGGGCCGCCTCACCCGCGGGGAGTGGGGCGTCATGGGGCCTGGTGTCGTCGCCTGGCGCTCGACCGCCGCACTGGCGCGACTGGCGCTTGGCGAGAGCCGGCGGGCGCGCGGGCTCGCCGAGGAAGAGCTCGAGCTCGCCCGCCAGCGAGGGCTGACGCGCGTGGTGATCCGCGACCTGCGCGTACTGGCGTTCGCCGCGAAGGGTGCGCGGGTCATCGACCTGCTCGCGGAAGCGGTGAGGATCGGCCGCGCGGCGCCGCCGCGGCTCGAGTACATAAACGCCCTGGTCGACCTGGGCGCCGCGACGCGCCGCGCCAATCAGCGGAGCGCGGCTCGCCATCCGCTCCGCAAGGGGTTAGAGCTTGCCGAACGTGACGGGGCGGGAGCGCTCGCGCGGCGGGCCCGGGAAGAGCTCGCCGCCACCGGGGCCCGTTCGCGCCAAGTGATGCTCAGTGGCATCCAGGCGCTGACGCCGAGCGAGCGGCGGGTGGCGGACCTCGCCGCCGGCGGCTTGACGACGCGTCAAATTGCGCAGGTTCTGTTCGTTACTCCTAAGACGGTGGAGTTCCATCTTCGTCATGTCTACCGGAAGCTGGACATCCCGTCCTCACGGGCCGACCTGGCTCGGGCGCTGTCGGCTGTCAGCCTCCGGATAAGCTCGCGGACGTTCGGAAAGAATTGTCGGCATCGGACAACCGGGATTCGGTCTCGACCGGCAGGAGGAGCTGGTGAGCTTCGCAATCGTCGATGCGGCAGCAGGAGTTGAGGCGCGTGCCTGCGGTTGTGTCCGGCGCTCGCGCTACTCGATCCCGATCGCAAACCTGCCGCTCATCTACCACGTCTTCGACGAGCTGGCCGCCGCGGGGATCGATCGCGTCCAGATGATCGTCAGCCCCTCAGTGCGCGAGGAACTCGAGCAGGTTCTCGGCGGCGGGCGCCCATGGGGAGTCGAGGTCGCCTACACGACCGCCCCCGAACACGACGGCCGCGCGGCCGCCCTGGGCGAGCTCGAGCGGGTCATCTCAGAGGAGCCGGTCCTGCTGTACCCCGGCGACTCCCTCTTCCCCGGGCAGGTGTCGGCGATGTGGCAGCGCTTTCGCAGCGGCGATGTCGACGCCGTCGTGCTGGGTTCGGGCAATGGCGCGGGCCGCCGCGGCCGCGGCGCGGTGGCCGAACTGTCGCCGCGCGTCACCTCGGCCCCCGCGATCGTCTCTGGTGCACCCGTTCTCGACCGGCTGCGAAGCCCGGGCTCAGACCACCACGACCTCGCGGACTGGCTCCGCACCAGCGACTGCCGCGTCGCGGTATGCGAGCTCGGCGCCCACTGGCGCTACAGCGAGGAGACCGAAGAGCTTCTGATCGCCAATCGCATGATGCTCGACGCCCTGCCGGTGCCCGCCGTCGACGGCAGCTTCGGGGACAACAATGTGGTTCACGGACGGGTGGCGATCAGTTCATCCGCACGCGTGTCGGGCTCCACCCTGCACGGCCCGGTGGCGATCGACGAGAACGCCGTGATCGAGGATTCGTTCATCGGTCCGTTCACGGCCATCGGCCCCGGCGCGATCCTGCGCGGCGCCGAGGTCGACAACACGATGGTGCTCGCCGGTGCGGAGATCAGCCATCCCGGTCACCGGATCGAGGCCAGCATCATCGGCGAACGTGCCTCGGTGGTCCGCAGCTTCGCCCTACCGAGGGGGCTGCACGTGCGGCTCGAGCCGCATTCCAGGCTGACCCTGAGCTAGTGGGCGTGAGCGCCGGCTAGGGCCGGCCGCGGGGCCGATCACGCAGCGTGCAGCTCGACCTTGGGCGCGACGGCGGCGATTCCGGTGCCGAGCGAATCGGACCGGTCCATGATCACCGTCACGGCCTCGCTGCGCGAGCGAACGCCGAGCTTGTTGTAGGCCGAGGACAGATGGCTCTTGACCGTGCTCTCGGCCAGGAACATCCGGGCCCCGATCTCCTGGTTGGTGAGCCCCATCACGACCATGGCCAGTATCTGCCGTTCGCGCGTCGAGAGCGAAGGTCTTTCCACCGAGTCGCGCATGTCTCGCGGCACGACCATCTGGCCGGCGAACACCGCGGCTACGGTGGGCGCAAGGGCTTCCTCGAGCTGGTCAGCGAACACGACGCCGTCGATCCCGTCGTCGAGCAGACGCCGCACGGCGCGGCGATCGGCACACTCGCACACGGCGACGATCAGGAGCTCGGGAGCTTCGCGCTTGAGGTCCTTGAAGCGCTCGAGCTCCTCGGCGGAGACGGTCTCGCAATAGACCACCAGCTGGCGTACGCCGGAGCCCCGGCTCAGCAGGTTCCGGAGCGACTGATCCGAGTGGATCGTCACATCCGGACAGCCCGGAGAGGGCTTGCTCTATCCGCAGGCAGGCTGCGTCTGGACCGAACGCGAGGACGAGCTTGGCGTGTGCGCCCGGTTGGCGCTGTCGGCGAGGCTCGGTGTTTCAAGGACCGTCACGTGAGATTAACGGAGCCTTAGCCGCCACACTTGCGCGCCGGCGCGGGCCTGGTCGGCCCGGCGTCGTGCCGCGGTTCAGACGGCGACGAGGCCCCGTCGCGGGGCGAGCCAGCCCGCTACCTCGTTGCCCATCAGGCGAGACCTCGGCCCCACCCAGGCGAAGCGACTCGTCAGCCGCCTCGACGATTCGGACCACGCTGCGAGCGAGCGTGCTCTGGTACTCCATCAGGTCGCCGGCGCGGATCGCTCGAACGAAGTCGCCCAGCTGCAATCCGAGCGGCTCGTAGCGACTCGACACTCGGCGAAACGATGTCTCCGCCGCGATCGAACACGCGGACCGGTTCGGCCGCGCCGTCTTCGTAGACGACCATGCGCTCGCTGCCCCGACCACCGTGGTCCGGCGCAGCTTGCTCGGCGCGAGCCAGCTGAGCTCGACGTTCACGACGATGCCGGACGCGAAGCCCATGGTGATGAAAGCCATGTCGGCGACCCCGTCGCAGCGCCGAGTCCCGGCCGACCGCGCGGACGGTCGTGGGCATCTCGCTGAGCCAGTACAGGAGGATCGAGAAATCGTGCGAACCGAGATCCCAGATCACGCTGGCGTCTCGGTGGTGAAGCCTGAGATCGACGCGGCTCGAGGAGATCGAGAGGACGTCACCTAGGGTGCCGGTTTCGATCATGCGCTTGACCGCGCGGACCGGCGGGCTGTACAGAAGCGTGTGACCGCACATCAGGATGCAGTGCCGCTCCCGAGCCGCGGCTGCCAGGTCGTCGGCCAGCTCGGCGGACATCGCCAGAGGTGTCTCCACGAATACGTGCTTTCCGGCCTGCAGCGCGAGCATGGCCAGCTCGTAGTGCGTGTGCGCCGGCGTCGCGAGGACGACGGCGTCGACACTCGGATCGGCCAAGATGCGCTCGGGGCGCGTGGTCACGCGCGCGTCTGGATGATGGCGCCGGTACCTCGCCAAACGCGACGAATCGACGTCGCAGATCCAGCGCACCTTCGCGTCGACGTCGTCGCCGAAGTACGCGCAGCAGATTGGGGCCCCAGGCGCCGAGGCCAATCACGGCTATGCCCACGTCCCGGGCGGGATGCGTCTCGTCGTTGAGCATGAGTGGCACAGTGGATTGCAGCATCAGCGGTCTCCGGTCCAGTCCGTCGTGATGGCGAGCTTGCGCGCACCCGCATCCCCCAGCGCGCTGACTGTGTGCGCGATCGAGCATGTCGAGGGTCGCGCCGCCGTATCGCGGCGCGATTGCTGCTGGTGCCCCAAACGATCCATCCTTGATGTCCTGGGGGAAATTTATGGCAACAACACGACGTGGATGAATAGGGCGGAACTCCCATAACTCGTTCAACCTGGTGAACGGGTTGGATCTATAATCCGTTTGGGGGTCTAGGGCGGCGCAGCGAGCTGCGAGCAACGAAGTTCGAAGGGGCACCAGTACCGATGAGATTCCCATGATGGGCGCCGTGCGAGAGGACCGGCCCATCCGCGTCCTCGTTGTCGACGATCACGATCTCTTCCGGGCGGGACTCGCGTCGCTGCTGGCCATGCAGCCAGACATCGAGGTGGTGGCGCAGGCCTCCGGTGGCCGCATGGGGATCCGGCTGGCGGATGAACTGCGGCCGGACGTCGTCATCATGGATCTCCGGATGCCCGATGTCGAGGGTCCCGCCGCGACCCGCGCGATCCTCGAGCGAAACCAGGACGTGCGCGTGCTCGTGCTAACGGTCGCCACCGACGACAGCGACGTGGAGGCCGCGCTCGAGGCCGGCGCGTGCGGTTTCATCGCGAAGGACACCCCGGTCGGCGGCGTCGCCGTGGCGGTGCGGGCGGCGGCCCAGGGAGTGGCGTGGCTTTCTCCGCGAGCCGCCGAGCTGGTTCTCGGGCGCGTCAGGCAGGGCGCCAGCGAGCCGGCCTTCGACGTCGGTGCCGAGGAGCAACTGTCAGCGCGCGAGCTCGACGTGCTGCGGTTGATCGCACGAGGGATGGAGAACGCCGAAATCGCCGAGGCGCTCGCCATCAGCCCACGTACAGCGAAGAACCACGTCTCGAACATCCTGGCCAAGCTCGGGATGCCGAGCCGTGTCCAGGCGGCGATCTACGCGGTCCGCCGTGGGCTCGACTGACCCGGTTCGCCGTCGGTCGTCAAGCTGCGCTGATCACGGGCGAGCACGAAGCCGAGTGCGAGGCCAGTCTGACCCTGCGCCTGCGCCCCACGGAGCTCGTCGACCGCGTGCCGGAGATGCGATAGGGCACGCTCGACGTGTGCCTCACCCAGTTCGCTCTCCGGCATGCTGGGCAGAACGTCGATCGATTGGAGCGCCATGAGCGCATCGCAGGTCGCCTCGAGCGCCGCCCCGATGCGGTCAAGGACGGGTAAGTAGTCGCGGGGGTGAGTCATGGGCGGAACCGAATCGGAAAATGGTGCCGTGGTGTGATAGCGCCATCAATGAGCCGACTGGCCCGGGGCGTTCACGTGATCTGCACGCCGCCGATAGGCCGTGTGGCTACGCGCTGCGTACCGGCTGATCGTCGCGCGTCAGAGCGGCGCGGTTCTCGACCCCGAGCTTGCGCACGAGCTGCGAGATGTGCCGCCTGACCGTGACCGGCGCGATCGCGAGCCGGTCCGCGATCTCCGCCGTGGTTTGTCCGCGGCGGAGCATTCCGAGCACCTGAGCTTCGCGCGAGGTCAGCGCGTCGGTGCCGTTACCGCCGCCCCGGAGCTCCAGCAGGAGCTCGAGCACCATCGAGCGCGGCACGACCGCCTCGTGGGCGGCGATGGCGTTGACGACTCGTCGCAGGCTCTGCGCATCCAGCGTTCCGGGCACGTAGCCAATTGCGCCGGCCCGGATCGATTCGAGCAGGTCGTCCACGTCATGAGACTGTGTGAGAAGGACGACGGCAGCATCCGGGGCGGCACGCGACACCCCGCGTACGGCGGTGATCGCGCCGCCGGGGATGTCCTGCCCGACCAAGCAGACGTCCGGCTGCTCGCGCTTGGCCGCGCGGATCGCCTGCTCGGCGTCGCCGGCCTCGGCGCACACCTCCACGGTCCCGTTCAACGCCATTCGGATGCCGAGACGGGTGGGCTCCCAGTCAGCGATCAGGAGCCTGACCCGGTCCGTCACGGCAGGACGACCTCAAGTTCTGTGCCGCCGCGCGGTGCCGCGCGGACGGTGATGCGAGCCGCCCAGCGCGCCGGCCCGCTCGCGCATGCTGCGCAGGCCAAAGCCCTCTTGGGCGGCGCCGCGCTCGTCGACTGAAATCCCGCATCCGTCGTCGACAACCCGCAGCGCCACCCCACCATCTGCCCGCTGGAGCGAGACGAGCACGTTCCTCGCCTGTCCATGCCGCGCCGCGTTCGCGATCGCCTCGCGGGCGATGCGACTCAGGTGCTCGCGAACGGCCGACGGGACGTTGCCGTCGATCTCGGCGTGGACGGCAATCGCCACGTCGAATCGGTCGCGCAGCTCGTGGGCCACCGCGTCCAGCGCTTGGCTTGCCGTGGCTCCAGCGGGATCGGACAGCTCGGAAATCGTGCTGCGCGAGATGGCCAGTGCCCTACGCGCCGCTACCACCAGCGGATGCTCCTCGCCCATCTCGGTCGCGATCTGCGCGCCGTGGGCAGCGATGAAGGCCAGGTCCTGGGCGATGCCGTCGTGCAGGTCGCGAGCCACGCGCCGGCGCTCCGCCAGCGCCGCGGCCCTCGCCGCGCGCGCTCGCACGCGCCGCTCGAGTACGACGGCGGCGCACAGGAGCAGCGCAGTGGCGATCACTCGCATGGCCGTTCCGGCGCCCACCTCGCCGCGCGCCAGCGAGCGCAAGGTAAGGGGGGACAGGGCGGCGCCCGCGAACAGAATTCCCGCGATCGCCAGCACCGCGACCACGCGGTCGGGTCGGCGCAGGTTCTCGCGGGCCAGCATCAAGGCCGCTGAGGCCAGGAGCGCGGCGGCCGCGACGACGAGGACGAGCCGAACGGCCGCACCCGCCGCACCGGCGTGAAGGCCGAGATTGAGTCCCAGCAGGCTCATCAGAAGTCCACCCAGCGCGCCGGCAACGAGTGGGCCGCCGCTAAGCACGAGAGCGACCCGCGCCGGATGCCCCGGTCGCGCCAGGACCGTGTCAGCGGAAACGGCCGCCGCTGCGGCGAATATCCCGGCCACGAACAGCTGACCCCACAGACCAGCCGCGGCCAGGTAGCCGCCGCTGCGCAGGTCGAGTGCCGCCGGCAGCGCGTTGAGGCAGAGGTTGATCAGCCCGAGCGCCAGCGTGACGCACAGGAGCAGGAGGTCGCGGACGCGCCGCGAGTCCACGAACCGGGCCCGCAGCAGCCAGGCGGCGCTGAAGCAGAAGAGCGTGAGCATCATCTCCAGCGCCGGGCGAAGCGTCGGTGCGTGAATGACCGCGTGGCGGAGCACGAACGGAAGAGCCAGCACCGCCGTCCCGGCGACCAGCACCGGCAGCGCGCGGCTAGCGCCGCGCGACCTGTCCTGCGCGGCCGCCGCGTCGCACTCGGCTAGAAGTTGCGGACGGACCAGTGAAGCGCCGGTCCTGATCCGGCGCCAACGGCTCGACGGCCAGTTGTTGAGCAAGGCACCGCCCCGCGCCTCGCACCCTACTTCGTCATGCCCCATTTACGCCCCTAAAGGCTCGCGAGTCTTTCGCTGGCAGTGATCATACCGACTAACGGATCAACCCGCCGATTTTTTCTCAAAGCTCGCGCAAGTTCGTTAACGGAAAAACCGTTCATCGGCATGAACGCCGCAATGGGTCGGAGCGTTCATTGACCGCGGTGGGAGCCGGACCCAAACTTCATCCAGAAATCATCCGAGGGCGGGGTTCCCTCGGAGGGGGCCTGAAGAGCATGGGCAGCGTCAAGCCGGCTACGAATGCGGTGGCGGCGCTGTCCGCCCTTCTGGGCGACATGCCACTTCAAAAAAGGATGGAAAGTTGATCAGGGAAGCTGCTCTCAAGACGAAGTCGGCGTCGATCGGCTTCACGAGCCAGACCGCCGTCAACAGCTCGCCCGAGATGGTGCGCAAGACCAGCCTCGCCGTCGCGCGGGCCAAGGAAGGCGACCGTGAGGCGCTGCGCTTCCTCTACGTCAGCTACTCCCACAACATCTACGGCTACGTCCGCTCGATCGTGCGCGACGATCACGAGGCCGAGGACGTCACGCAGCACGTGTTCGCGAAGCTGATGACGACGATCGGCAAGTACGACGATCGAGGCGTCCCGTTCTTCGCCTGGCTGCTGCGGATGGCCCGGAACGTCGCGATCGATCACCTGCGCGCGAACCGGCTCACGCCAATCGAGACCCTGCCCGAGACCGGTTCGACCTCCGACTCGGACATCGGTCAGGTGCACACGGTGCGCGATGCGCTGGCCGCGCTGCCCGAGGAGCAGCGTGAAGTCGTCGTCCTCCGTCACGTGGTCGGGCTGACGCCCGGCGAGATCGCCGACCGCATGGGCCGGACCGAGTCTTCGATCCACGGCCTCCACCACCGTGGCCGGCGCGCGCTGCAGCGCGAACTGATCGCGCTTGAG
>CAWGOQ010000006.1:0-170009 GCA_963824295.1 uncultured Solirubrobacterales bacterium
TCCTCGCTCATCAGCTCCGGCGTCCACGGGGGCGAGAACGTCATCGTCGGCTGAACGTCCTCGACGCCTTCGAGCTCGCCGACGAACTCCTCGATCTGCTCGGACACCTGCGGCCCGATCGGACAGCCGGGGCTGGTCAGCGTGTATGTGACCCGGACGGTCGGCCCTTCGACCTCGACGTCGTAGATCAGGCCCAGCTCGACGAAATCCAGCCCCAGCTCGGGGTCGATGACGTCGCGCAGGGCGTCGGTCACATCTTCAACAGTTGCCATTCTGAGACCAGTTTAGAGACCTCGGCGGTTCCGACTTGCGGCCGTCCCACCATTTTGTGTAGGTTTTGCCGCATCGTCGACTTCGATGAAACCTCCGCCACTCTGCGTTGCTGCGGAGATGAGGATCGGTCAACGCAGGGGAGCCGCCGGCAGGCGATGGTCCGCGCGTTGCGTTCCCAGACGAACGTGACCGTCGATCTGAGCGAGCTGGCCTTTGCCGACTCCTCGCTGATCGTCGACCTCGCCGTGCTGGCTCGCCGACTCCGAGCCGGCGGCCGCGCCATCCTGGTGCGCGGCGCACAGCCGCAGGTGATGGCCCTGATCAAGCACATCGGGCTTCACCGCTTGCCCGCGGTCAGGGTCGAATTCCCGCTCCCCGCGTTCCTCTAGCCGACGCTCCGGATCCTCCGCGCTTCCGGAGTAATCACCCACCCGCTAACCGGGAACGACCTCGGCGGCGCCGTTCGCCTTCTCCGGTACCACCGCCGACTCGGACAGCACGCTGGCCGGGCGCGGCTCGGGTGGCTCGCGCAACAGCTCGGCCACGTCAGACCCCTCCTCACCGAACCGCGGGAACCGCTTGCCCTCGGCCTCGCCGATCGCCACAAGCTGCTCGCCGACGGCCCGCATGTCCTCGATCAGGCGCCGGCGCTCGCGCCAGATCGCCTCGGCGCTGCGCGCCAGCTCGCGGGCCCGGGTCTCAGCCTCCTCGATCGTCTCCTCGGCGTCGCGCCGCGCGCTCTCGCGCATCTCCTCGGTCTCGCGCTGGGTCGAGGCGCGCAGGCGGTCTGTCTCGCGGCGGGCGTTCTCGCGCTGCTCGGTCACCTCGCGCTGGGCGCTCGCCCGTAGCTCCGCTACCTCTCGGTCGGCGGTCTCGCGCAGCTCGGTCACCTCACGCGTGGCCATCTCCCGTTGTCCGGCAACGTCCCGATCCGCCGCCTCGCGCTGCTCCGCCACCTCGGTCCGAGCCGCCTCGCGTAGCTCGGCCACCTCTTTGTCCGTGCTCGCCCGCAGCTCGCTGGTCTCGCGCGCGGTTGACTCGCGCAGGTGGCTGGTCTCCTGCCGGGCGGCGTCGCGCGTCTCGGCCGCCTCGCGCTGCGCCTCGTCCCCCAGCTCCTGGCACTCGCGCTCAGCCGTCTGCAGGCGGTCGTCGGCCTTGTTCCGCGATCGGGCCGTGATCTCATCCGCCGTCTCGTGTGCGCGCTGGAGGATCTCGCGGGTCTCCTCGCTCACCTCGTCGAGGGCGTGGCGGACCGCCGCCTCGGGCGAGGAGGACATCTCGAGCTCGGTGATCAGGCGGCTCATGCGCTCGACGTAGCGATCGACCGCGGCGCGGTCATAGCCGCGCAGCGCCACCGGGAACTCGACCTCCCGCGCGTCTTTGAGAATGCGGTCGCGGTCGGCCGCGGTCAGCACGCGGCTGGCGCCGAACCGCCGCCCGGGGCGCTCCTCCTCCTTCGCCGCCACCGCGCCGACCAGCTCTGCCGCCTGGCTCTCGACCTCGGCCGAGACGCCTGCGTCCTTCCCGTTACCGCTGCCGTCTCCCCGCATTTCGGAACGCGCCATGGCTTAAAGCTCCCTTCCTCTCTTGTCGCTCGAGGCCGCCCGCAACTGGTCACACGAGCCTCCACAGCATCAAGCTAGCGCTTTGGTCAAGCGCCCCAAAGCATTGGCGAGGATTGGTGCGTACTAGCCTTCTTATTGTGCTGATCGTCCTCCTTCTGATCCTCTGGCCGCTCGCCGAGCTGTTCGTCCTGATCAAGGTCGCCGAAGCGATCGGCGTGCTCTACGCGATCCTCCTGCTGCTGGTGAGCTGGCCGGTGGGAAGCTGGGCGCTGCGCTCGCAGGGAGGGGCGGCATGGCGCCGACTGTCGGCCGCTGTCGCGGCCGGTCGGTCGCCAACTCGCGAGGTGCTCGACGGCGCGCTGGTCCTGATCGGCGGTCTGCTGCTGATCATCCCCGGATTCATTTCCGACGTGTTCGGTCTGCTCGCCCTCATGCCGCCGACGCGAGCACTCCTGCGCCGTCCACTCGCCCGCAACCTCCAGAACCGGTTCGTGATCGGGGCGACACGCTTCACCCGCGCTAGACCGTCGTACGACGTGGACTCGACCGCCACCGACCTCGATCCGCCGCAGCTGCCCGGATGAGCGCCCCGCCCGCGCTGCGCACGCTCGCCTTCGGCGACCTCGAGGGGACCGTGTGGGGTGCGGGCTGGTTTTCCGACGCCACCGACGGCGCGCTGGTCATCCTCGGGGCCGGCGAAGCGCCGCCCGCCGTGCTCGCCGGCCAACCCCCGGCCGAGCAGGACCTCGACGGGGATTGGCAGCTCGACGGGGCGGGTCCGCTGGTCGTGGCGCCGGCGGCCGGGGCGGTGGCGCTGCAGATGCGTCAGGACCACTTGGAGGGCTACAACCAGCTCTGCCGGGTCACCGGCCGGCTCGGCCTTGGCGGTGGCGATCGCGAAGTCGACTGCCTCGGCGTTCGGACCTGGTTCCCCGGTCCCGTCGATATGGAGCGCTACGAATCGATCCGTGCCGTCTCGACCTGGTTCGAGCCCGACGAGGCCATCGCCCTGACCGCGTTCCGGTCCCGCAAGGCCAAGTCCCACGACGGCGACCTGATTGCCGCCGCGGTGATCGGCCCGGAGAGCTCCACGGCGGTCGAGGATCCTCGCCTGTCGACCACCTACGAGACCGAGGGCTGGCCGCTGCGCGCTGGGCTCGAGTTGTGGCTCCCGTCGCCCGTGGACTCGGAGCAGCAGTATCCGAGGCGCGCCTCCGGCGAAGCGGTGGGCACGCGCGCCCACGCGCAGACCGCCACGCTCGAGCTGCGCGCCGAGCCGTTTCGCTGGCACAGCCGTGGTCGCGACGGCGCCGGGATGTACATCCTGGCCCGGCGTCGATGAGCCGCATCGAGGCGGTTATCACCGACTTCGGCGGCGTGCTCACCTCGCCGCTGCTCGACTCGTTCGTGTCCGCCACCCAGGCGTCGGGGATCTCGCTCGAGGAGCTCGGTAAGGCAATGGCCGCGGTGGCCGAGCGCGACGGTGTCAATCCGCTCGTCGAGCTCGAAACCGGGCGGATGACCGAGGGTGAGTTCTTCGCCTGCCTCTCCGATCAGATATCGGACCAGCGCGGCAGCCGCGTCGAGCTCGATGGGTTCGGCGAGCTTTGGTTCCAGCAGCTCGAGCCCAACGAGGCGCTCATCGCCTACATGCGAGAGCTACGCGAGCGCGGGTACAAGCTGGCGATCTGCACCAACAACGTCCGCGAGTGGGAGGCTTGGTGGCGGGCCATGGTTCCGATCGATGAGATCTTCGACGTGGTCGTCGACTCGGCGTTCGTGGGTACCCGGAAGCCCGAGCCGCAGATCTACCGGACCACCCTCGAGCGACTTGGCGCCGCGCCCGAGGCGACGCTGTTCATCGACGACACCGAGGTCAACTGCGACGGCGCGCGGCAGCTCGGGATGACCGCCGTCCGCTTTCGCCGGACCGAACAGGCGATCGAGGAGATCGAGGCCGCGCTGGCGAGCGAATAAGGCACCGCCGTCAGGCGCCGCCGAGAAATGTCATTGACTGCGCGGGAGTACGCTGCCGTCGGTGCAGTCCGAGTCGGTCCAGGCGATCCTCGGGATCGCCCGCAATGCGTTCGTTTCGCTCGATGCCGACGGCCGCGTTCAGGAGTGGAACCGCCGCGCCACCGAGCTGTTCGGATACTCGCGGCCAGAGGCGATCGGCGTGGAGCTCGCCGAACTGATCGTTCCGGCGCGCTTTCGCTCGGAGCATCGCGCCGGCCTGCACCGCGCCGCGCAGACGGCGCCTCCGCTCGACCGGCAGCTGATCGTCGATGCGCGGCGGCGCGACGGGCTCGAGTTCCCCGTCGAGGTGTCGATCACCGCCGTCCGCGAAGGGAACGCGGTCGCGTTCCACGCCTGGATCGAGGACATGTCCGAACGCAATCGGCTGCTGCGCGAGCTCGAGGCGCAGCTGCGGGGAGCTCGCCTCGGCTTCGCCGAAATCCTTGACGCGCTCGCCGAGTCGGTGACGATCCGCGATCCCGATCACCACATCCTCTACGCAAACCGCGCAGCGCTCCGCTATATGGGCTTCGCCTCGCTCGAGGACATGCAGCGCCAGCCGCTCCAGAGCATCTTCGAGGATTACATCGTCCAAGGCGAGGACGGCAGCGAGGTGACGATGGACCAGATTCCATCCGTGCGGCTGCTCGCCGGAGAGGAGGCGGAGCCGCTCGTCATCCGGACGATCCATCGGATCACGGGGGATCTCCGCTGGCAGCTGCTCAAGGCCGCGCCGCTCCACGACGACGAGAAGCGGCCGATCGCGTCGGTGATGATCATCGAGGACATCACGCGCGAGCGGATCGCCGAGCTGCGCGACCGGTTCATGGCGCGCGCGTCCGAGACCTTGATGTCATCGATCGATTACCAGGAGACGCTGCGCAACGTGGCGTGGCTGGCGGTTCCCGAAATCGCCGACTGGTGCGCCGTCGAGCTGGTCGACGAACGCGGCACCCGCCAGCAGTTGGTGGTCGCGCATCGCGACGGCGCCAAGCTCGAGCTGGCCGAGCGGCTGCGCGGGTTCGAGCCCCAGCAGCTGGATCCGGACCGTGGCGTCGGGAGGGTCTTGCGGACTGGAGCCTCGATGCTCTTCGAGCAGATCCCGGACCAGGCCCTGGTGGCGGCCGCGGTGAACGAGGAACACCTCGGGCTCCTCCGGGCGGTCGGGTTCAGCTCTGTCCTGCTCGTGCCGTTGAAGGCGCGGGGCCGGGCGTTCGGCGTCATGACCCTCGTCAACGCCGAGTCGATGCGGCGGTTCGACCAGGCCGATCTCGAGTTCGCTGAGCAGGTAGCGGCACGCGCGTCGGTCGCGGTGGACAACGCGCGGCTGGCCACGGCCCGCCGTGAGACCGCCACCACGCTCCAGCGCAGCTTGCTGCCGGACGTGGTCCCGCCCATTGACGGTTGGCGTGTCGCCACGCTGTATCGGGCGGCGAAGGTGGCCGACGAGGTCGAGGTCGGGGGCGATTTCTACGACTTCTACGAGAGCGGCGAGGCCTGGGTCGTGCTGCTCGGCGATGTCACGGGCAAGGGAGTGGAGGCGGCCGCGCTCACCGCGCGGGTGCGACACGGGGCCCGTTTCCTCAGCCAATACGAGCGCAGACCCAGTCGGATCCTCGCCGGCCTCAACGATGCCCTGCGCGAGCAGCCGGGGCTGTGGCTGTGCACGGCGTTGTGTGTGCGCCTGGATGGCGAGGAGGCGGCGATCGCGTCAGCCGGCCACCCTGCGCCGCTGGTGGTGCGCGACGACGGGCGGGTACGGGAAATCGGCGTGGCCGGGCCGATCCTCGGCGCCTGGGCGGCCGGGGGGTCTGTGGACCGCGCCGTCTCGATCGCGCCCGATGAGACGTTGATCCTATTCACCGATGGCGTGCTCGATGCGCGGGGCGAGCACGAGCGCTTCGGCCTGCGCCGTCTCAAGCGGGTCCTTTGCGATCACGCCGGCCGGCCGCCGGAGCAGTTGCTCGCCGAGCTCGAGGCCGAGCTCGAGCGCTTCCAGGTCGGGCCGCAAGCGGACGACACGGCCGCGCTGGCGCTCCGGCCGGCCGCGCGCGAGAGTCCAGTCGGGGCGGGGCGGATGCACCCGGCGGGAGGAGTCCGTACCCTTCCATTGTCCTAGGAAAAGGGGTGACGTGGCAGGCCTGCCCAACTTCCGGATTGCAGCGTTCCAGGTCGGGACCGGAACAACGATCAAGGTGGTTGGTGAGCTCGACAACGCGGCCGGCGCCGAGTTGCTCGAGCGCTTCGAGCAGGTAGCGCCCGCGGCCAGCGAGGTGGTGCTGGACCTCTCAGAGGTCTCGTTCATCGACTCCGCCGGCATGCGGACGATCATCGTGATCGAGCACCGGGTGGCCGAGCGAAGCATGTCGCTGACCATCGCCCCGCCGGCCCCCGAGGTCACTGAGCTGCTTCAGGTGACCGGCATCGCCGATCACGTCGCACTCGCTCCGCGGGTCGACGAAGCGCCGCCGGGCTCGCCGTTCATCGAGCGGATCGAGCTCGATCTCCCCCGCAATCCGAGTGCCCCCGGCCTCGGCCGAGCCGAGGTGCGCGCCCTGCTGCCGGGTCGCATCTCCGACTCCGACCGCGCCACCCTCACGTTGCTCACCTCCGAGCTCGTCACCAACGCCGTGATCCATCCGGAGCCGGGCGTCGAAGGCCCGATCGGCCTGCGCATCACCGCCTACCCAGACCGAGTTCGAGTCGAGGTGGACGACGCCGGCTCCGGGTTCAACCTCCTGGACCTCGCACCCCGTCCACGTGAGGCGGGGGGTCACGGCTTGATCGTCGTGGAGGGCGTCTCCAGCCGGTGGGGAACGAGCCGCGGCGGCGCCGAGAGCGGGGGGTTCTCCGTCTGGTTCGAGCTGGACGTCGACTATGCACCGGAGGCCCCGAGTGCCGCCGGCGAACCGGAGCCGGCTGACCGGTCGGTGGCGCGGGCCGAGGGCTAGCTCAGCTAGCCCCGAGCTAGTTCTCGGCGCCGAGCCGATCCCAGCAGTAGAGCTCCAGGCACTCCTTGGCCAGCTCGACGCAGCGGGCCTCCGACAGCCACGGAAGCACGGTGTCGAATGCCTGGTCCTCGCCCACGCCGGCCTCGAAGGCCTCCTCGCCCCGGAAGCCGGCAGCGATCTTCAGCGCCTCGCGCCGGTGGTCGCCCAGCGACGGGAACACGTTGACCAGGAACTCACGATTGGGCAGCGGATGCCCCACCTCGAGCGACGCGTGCCAGGCAGCCAGGAGCGATAGGTCGTGCTCGTCGAGATCGGCCAGCGCCTTGGCGTAGTGCGACTCAAGCTCGGACTCGGGTATCTCGTCCACCCACGCGCGAACCACCTCTCCGAGGATCTGACGGCGCGCCTCGCGCCCCACCGACTCCGCGATCACGCGGATGGCGTCCTGAGGTTCGATGAAGCAGAGTGACATTGCGGCTCCGGTCCGGGGGATGGGAGAACGCCGCAGACGGTAGGCGGTGGCCCGGACGTAAACGCTGCTAAGAACGCCGCTTCTACGGCTTGACGGTCAGCTTGACCGTCGGCGAGGCCGACGTCAGGTTGCGGGCATCGAGCCGGAGCACCGCGCGAAGCTCGCTCTTTCCGGACTGCATGAAGCGGTGCGAGAGCGAGTAGCTCGATCCCTTCGAGAGCCGCGGACGCGCGATCACACGCCAGCTACCGCCGCTCCGCTGCTCGATCAGCAGCACCTCGCCGGCGTGATTCGGCGCCACGTGCCCGCTCAGCACGACTGCCTGCCCGGCCACGACCGTGTGGGCCGACGGCGCAAGGCCGACGAGCGCTCGCACCGTCTCGACCAGCGTCGCACTGCGCAGCGAATCGGCGGTCACGTACCACGTCTGATCGGCCATGACGACTCCTCGCCCGAGCGTGAACGTGTAGTCCCCGGAACCGTTGGTCGTGGTTTGCGCAACCTGCTGGAAGCTCGATTGCCCGGCCTTCTCGCGCCACAGGACCACCTGGGCGCCACTCACGGGGCTGGCTGTCAAGACGCCGGATATCACCACCCTGCGACCGGCCGTCGAAGGATTGGCCGACGAGGTGATCGTGAGGTTGCCCGACGGGCACGGGGTGCCGGTGCAACACGTTCCCGACGTACAACAGGTTCCCGACGTACAGCAGGTCCCTGAGGGGCAGCAGACGGTCGTCTCGCAGCAGGTACTCGACACTGGGCAGCACAGCGTCGTGGCGTCCGCGCCGCCGGCCGACGCTTTAGTCGGGATCGGGCAGCACGGCGCGATCTGCGGACAGTAGATCCGAGGCGAGAGCTGCGCCGCCCCGGCCTGGGGCGAAACTTGGCGTGCCCCCGCCGGGCTCGCGACGGTCGCGATCAAGATCGCGGCGGCGAGAAGGAGCGAAGACAGGACGATCGTGCGGCGCATGACGCAGACAGGCAGTTGCAGACCGCACAACAGCCTAGCTCTTTTTCACAAGTGGAGCGCCGCTTGGATCGAGCCCAGCGAATCGAGCTCGGGGTCGGGCTCCGCACCCAGTCCGAGGGTGGCGCGCTCTCCCCGCTGCCAGTTGTGCAGCCCGAGGTCCAGCGGCTCGAGCGAGAGCCCGCACGCCTGAGCGAGGTCGCCGGCCCGGCGCTCGAGCAACAGCGGATCGCCGATTCCGAACGCCCGCTTTGCCCCCACGGTGACATCGTTCGCGCCGCCCAGGGCCAGCGAGGCGGCCTGCATGTCGTACACCCCCAGTCGACCGAGGGTCACGAGCAGATCGAATCGCGCATCGCGGTGCAGGCCGGGCAGGGCGAGACGCTCGTAGGCGCGGGCGAAGCGCCGCTCGGGCGTCCACGCGTCGTCGCCGGTGAACGCCGCCGCCTGCGAGCCGGCCCGCGTCGCCCAAATCCGGTAGGCCTCGAGCGTGCGCGTTCCGCGCGAGGGGTCGTGGGCGGTGCGGGGGCCGGTTTGGACGTCGTCCAGATCCGGCATCTCGCCGGAGGCCCAAGTCGTCCTCACTCGCTCGATTTCGCTGAAAGGCGCCTCTCCCTCGAGCGGGCACAGGTAGGCGATCAGGAAGGCCAGCCACGTGCGCTCCTCGACGTCTCCGGCGACGCGCGCCACCTCCGCGTAGAGACCCGGGGGGTCGTGCTCAAGGCGCCTGCAGCGGTAGTCGGCAAAGGCCAGCTCCTCCGCGAGCCGTCCCGCGTCCTCGCTTGACTTCAAGCCGATGAGGAGCGAGTTCCGGTAGCCGTCGTCGGCGCCGCGGGCGACTCGCCGCACCACGACTCCACCGGCGCGGGCCGACCGTGGCGCCGAGCCGCCGCCGCGAGCCCCACCAGGACGTGGGCCGGCCGGGCGGGGCTGCGTCGTCCTGGGCGCGCTCGAGCTGACGATCGGGCGCAGCTCGACGGCCTGCTCGCGCGAGCAGATCGGGCAGTTCTGGATCAACCGATTGTGACGGCAGAAGGTGGGCACCGTGTCAGCCTAGCTAGCCGCGGGCCACTACCCTGTCGCAACTTGAGCACCGAACCGCCGACCTTCGATCTCCAGAGCCATTCGCTGTACTCCGACGGAGCCCTCGAGCCCCGGGAGGTTGTAGCCGCGGCCCGGCAGGCCGGGGTCGAGCTGCTCGCGGTGAGCGACCACGACACGGTCGACGGGGTGCAGAGCGCGGCGGACGCGGCGGACGAGTTCGGGCTGCGGCTGGTGACCGCGGTCGAGATCTCCTCGGTTGACCGCGCCCAGCAGGATCTGCACCTGCTCGGCTACCTGATTGACCACCACGACGCGATGCTACGTGAGCAGCTGAGCGGTTGGCGCGAGGACCGCGAGCACCGCGCCGACGCCATGGGCGAGGCCCTGCGCGAGCTCGGCTACGAGATCGACTCCTCAGAGCTCGAGCGCCGCAAGGCGCAGGGCAAGCCGATCGGCCGCCCGCACCTCGCCGACGCCGTCGTCCGCCATCCCGCCAACGCCGAGCGCCTGCGCACCGAGGGCCTCGATGAGCGTTCCGCCTTCCTGGAGGCTTACCTGATCGACGGCGCGCCCGCCTTCCGGCCCCGCACCAAGCCGACCGTGAGCGAGTCGATCGAGGCGATCCACGCCGCCGGCGGAGTGGCCATCTGGGCGCATCCGTTCTGGGACGTCGACGATCCCGGCGAGGTGGTCGAGACGATCGACCGGTTCCGCGGCTGGGGCCTCGACGGCGTCGAGTGCTTCTACGCCACCCACACGCGCGAGCAGACCGAGCTGATCGCCGACCACTGCGCGGCCAACGGCTTGCTCACCACCGGATCGTCGGACTTTCACGGCCCCGACCACCGTCTGTTCTCGCGCTTTCGCGCGTTCAGCACCTACGGCCGCACGCCGGCGCTCGGACCGATCGCCGGCTGACGCCGGCCGCGAGGCCGAAGGCCTCGTCGGTGCGGCCGGCGGAATCAATCCTCGGTTACCCCCCGAACGCCCCGCGCGCCCGCAGCTCCGCCACTAGTCGTTCGACCAGCTCGTCGAGCGGCTCCTCGCACGGACGCAGGTCGAGATCGGCCTCGCGGGGCACCTCGTAGGGCGCGTCGACGCCCGTGAAGCCGCGCACCTTCCCTTCCCGGGCCCGGGCGTACAGCCCCTTCGGGTCGCGTCGCTCGCACTCCTCGAGCGGCGTGTCCACGAACACCTCGAGGAACTCGAGCCCGTTTCGGTCGTGGACGCCGCGCGCCAGCTGGCGGTCGGCCTCGTACGGGCTGATCACGCTGACGATCGCGATCGTGCCCGAGTCCGCGAACAGGCTGGCCACGTGCGCGACGCGGCGGATGTTCTCGGCCCGGTCGACCGGGTCGAAGCCGAGGTCGCTGTTCAGGCCGTAGCGCAGGTTGTCCCCGTCGAGCCGGTAGGAGCGCAAGCCGTCCCGGGCGAGCCGCTCCTCGAGCGCCGCCGCGATCGTCGACTTGCCGGAGGCGGGCAGGCCGGTCAGCCACACGGTGGCCCCACGCTGGCCGAGCAGCGCCCACCGCGCGCTGCGAGCCATGCGGCTCGAGTCCCACCTGATGTCGGCCTGGTTCGCATCGGGCCGCTCCAGGTGTGTCTCGATGATCATGCCGGCTCCGACTGTGCCGTTGGTCGCCTCATCAATCACGATGAAGCTGCCGGTGGTCCGGTTGCGCCGATACTCGTCGAAGATCAGCGGCACGCTGGTCCGCAGCCGCACGCGACCGATGTCGTTGAGCCCGAGCTGGCGCGCGTTCTCATCCCGGTGCAACGAGTTGACGTCGATGCGGTAGCGGATCTGTTCGACCACGGCCCGCGCCGAGCGCGTCGTGTGCTTGATCGCGTACACGCCGCCCGCCACGACCGGCTCGTCGGCCATCCAGCAGACGATCGCCTCGATGTCCCGCTCGACCGTCGGGCGGTTGTGCGGCCGGCAGATCATGTCCCCGCGCGAGATGTCGAGATCGTCCACGAGCCGCAGAGCGACCGACATCGGCGCGCACGCCTCGCCCAGTGGTCCGTCGAAGGTCTCGACCGACGCGATTCGCGTCTCATCACCCGACGGCAACACGACGACGGGATCGCCGGGCCGGAACACGCCGGCGGCGATTTGACCGGCGTAGCCGCGGTACTCGCGGGCGGGGTGGGCGGGGTCCTTATCTTCCACGAGCCCTGCGCCGGGCCAGACCGGAGGCTCCGGGGCTGGGTCCGGGGCCGAGCTCGAGTTCGGGGCCGTGCCTGAGTTCGGGCCCGTGCGAATCACCCACTGAACGGGAAGGCGGCAGTCGATCAGGTTGCGGTCAGACGCGATGTGGACGTGCTCGAGGTGATAGAGCAGCGCCGGCCCCTGGTACCACTCCATCCGCTCGGATCGCTCGACCACGTTCTCGCCTTGGACGGCCGAGACCGGGATGAAGGTCACGTCCGTTGCCTCGAGGCGCGCGCAGAACTCGCGGAACTCGTGCTCGACCCGCTCGAACGGCGCCTGCTCATAGCCGACCAGGTCCATCTTGTTGACGCACACGACGAGATGTCTGATCCCGAGCAGCGAGGCGATGAACGCGTGACGCCGCGTCTGCTCCACGACGCCCTGTCGCACGTCGATCAGGATCACCGCCAGATCCGCGGTCGAGGCGCCGGTGACCATGTTGCGCGTATAGCGCTCGTGGCCGGGGGTGTCGGCGATGATGAACTTGCGGCGGGCGGTCTGGAAGTAGCGGTAGGCGACGTCGATCGTGATGCCCTGCTCGCGCTCGGCCCGTAGGCCGTCGGTCAACAGGGACAGGTCGAGGCCGTTCTCGCCGTTGCGCCGTGCCGAGGCGGCCCGCAGCGCCTCGAGCTGGTCGGTGAGGATCTGCTTGGAGTCGTACAGCAACCGCCCGATCAGCGTGCTCTTGCCGTCGTCCACCGACCCGGTGAGCACGAGGCGCAGCATGGCCGAGACCTGCGGCTCGGCGAGCGCGCCTGCCACCGTTTGCCCCGCGGTACTCGACGTCATGTCGCCGACCGTAGCGCTTGGAGCGGATTGTGGGTGCGACTGGGCGGATGTGCGCTGCATTCAGCCACTTTCCGCAGCCCCTTGGGCGCCGCGATCCCTGACGAGCCGGCGCCGATCACGCACGCGCTCGGTAGGCCAGCCACCGGACGAAGGTAACAAATCTCTCACGCGGACCGATCAAGCTCGCACCACCGCGTCCTCGGGCCGCTCCCCGGGACCCTGAGCACGCCGGTCGGCCCTGCCGCGCGCGATCACCTCGCGGAAGCTCCGGAACCGGAAGATCAACACAAGCGCCGCGAACCCGCACACGGTGGTCAGGACGGCGGTGGCGATCTGCTGACCGACGGAGAACGACGCGACGTAGGAGTTGTTGGCGAAGATCGTCAACAGCAGCGCCTGCTGGACGCCCGCGCCGCCCGGGGTGAACGGGAACACCGACGCCACCACTTGGACGGCCAGGACGAGCAGGGCGTTGCGGACCGAGCCGCCGATATGAAAAGCGTCGAGCAGGGCCCAGTAGGACGCGAAGCGCGCCACCCAGCTCGCGAACTGCCAGCGGGCCATGTCGCGTCGATAGCGCCGGCGGTCGCGCAGGATCGCGAACCCCTGGCGCACGCGCTCCCAGAACGCCTTGACCTTGGCCGAGAGCAGGGCAAATGCCACCAGGAACAACACTCCGAGCACCGTCAACAGGAACAGCGTGAAGCGCATGTTCGAGGCGAAGAAGCTGATGTCGAAGGCCGGCAGCTTGGAGAAGTCGGGCGGCTTGGGGAACACCCCCTGGGTGAACGCGAAGCACATCACCAGCAGGCCCATGAACCAGTCGAAGATCACCCCGGTGGCCAGTGCACTGGCGACCGTCGGGTAACTGGAGGCGGGGATCGCCACCCGGGTCAGGAACAGCTGCGCCACGTTGCCCCCACCGAGTGGGAACACGTTGTTGATCGCGTACCCGACCATGTACGCCCCCCACACGTCACGCCATCGGATCTGCTCATGCGGGTATGCGGCCCGCAGCGCGTTGAAGAGCGCCCGCGAGCGCAGCAGGAGGTACAGGGCATACAGGGCCAGCCCGATCACCAGCGCCCCCCAGCTCAGGTTCTCCAGCTGCGAGAAGAACGTCCCGATCGAGTTGAGCAGGCTCTCGACCGTCGAGCCGATCGACGAGGAGTGGTGGGCGCTCACCGCGGGATCGAGAAGGCTCGCCCCTGTGGTCGCCGTTGCCGCGAGCGCGGACATACGACTCATTAAAAAGCCCGGGGGACCCAGATCCATCTGGGTCCCCCGGAGAGTCAGGGAAGTGGGGGCGCAGTTCCCTGACCGACAGGGGCGAGTTTCCCCGTCCCAAGCTCTCCCTAAACCTTAATTTCGCTCCGCAGGCCGCTCCACCACACGAATCGCGCCGATGAAGGCTAGCATTCCCCCAGCAAACGGGGGCGAAACCTCGATTCGGGCGACGTTGCTTTGCAACCGGGGAGACGCAGTGTGATCTTGATCACAAACTTCCCGGTGTCAGCATGCCGAGGCGTCATCGTGTCAGCACGTCGGACTGTCACCGCGTGCGGGCGCCAGGCCCGCTGAAGAACTCCTCGCCGGCTCGCACCGTCCCCGCGGCCTCGGCCTCGTGGCGCAGCGTGCGGTCGGCCTCGCCGCTCCATGCCCCGATGGCGAGCATCTCACGGTCGGCGTCCATCGGGCTGCCGCCGAGGTCCAGGTTGACCACCCGAGCACATTTACGCCCCTCGGCGATCGCGGTGACGATCAGCGACTGCCCGATCCGGGCGTCGCCGCAGGCGTACACGCCGGGCACCGAACTGCGGTAGGTCATCTCGGTGCGGATGTTGCCGCGCTTGTCGATCTCCAGGTCGAGCTCCTCGAGCATGCCGGCCCGCTCGGGTCCCTCAAAACCGATCGCGATCAGGACGAGGTCCGCCTCGAGCACGAACTCGCTCCCGGGCACCGGGGTCAGGTCACGCGAGGAGGTGCCCGTCACCTGGCGGGCGTACACGTGACTGACGTGCCCGTCGCGGCCGCCGAACCCGGTCACCTCGGTGCCCCACCGCCGCTTGCCGCCCTCCTCCAGGGCGTAGGTCGACAGCGTGCGCTTGGGCGGCAGCGGCCACGGATGGCGCGGGTCACGCCCGTCCGGCGGCAGCGCCATGTACACATCGAGCATGACCACCGTGCGCGCACCCTCGCGGTGTGAGTTCGAGATGCAGTCCATCCCGGTGTCGCCACCCCCAACCACGATCACCCGCTTGCCCTCGGCCGTGATCTCCTTCCCGGGCTCGGGGTCCCGGTATCGACGGCCCTCCTGACGGGCCACCCACCGGTTGCGCTGGTACAGGTAGTCCATCGCGAAGTGGATCCCGCCCAGGCCGCGCCCCGGAGCGTCCAGATCGCGGTGCACCCGCGACCCGGTCGCGATCACCAGCGCGTCGTGCCGGTCCCTCAGCTCCTCCGCGCTCACGCTCCGTCCGATGTCCGTGTCGTACACGAACTCGATCCCTCCGGCGGCGAGGATGTCCACGCGCCGGTCGATGATCCGCTTCTCGAGCTTGGCGTCGGGCACGCCGAAGCGCATCATCCCGCCCGGCCCCTCGTCGCGCTCGTACACGGTGACCGAGTGACCGCAGCGGTTGAGCTCCTCGGCCACGGCCAGCCCCGCCGGCCCCGACCCGACGACCGCCACCTTCTTTCCGGTCCGCCGGTCGGGCGGCTCCGGCGCCACCCAACCCTCTTCGAAGGCGCGCTCCGCGATCGCCAGCTCGATCTGCTCGATCGTCACCGGGTCGTCGTTGATGGCCAGCACGCAGGCCGACTCGCACGGCGCCGGGCAGATCCGGCCGGTGAACTCGGGGAAGTTGTTGGTCGCGTGCAGCTGGTCGATCGCCTCGCGCCACTTGCCGCGATAGACGAGGTCGTTCCAGTCCGGGATCAGGTTGCCGAGCGGGCAGCCCTCGTGGCAGAACGGGATCCCGCAGTCCATGCAGCGCGCGCCCTGGCGCTCCAGCTCGGCCTCCGGCTGCAGGCCGAAGTACTGCTTGTAGTCGTGCACGCGCTGCCCGGGGTCGCGCTTGTCGAAGCCGACCCGATGGATCTTCAGGAACGCGCCTAGCTCACCCATTACGCCGCGGCCACCTCGCGCCCGGCGGCCTCTGCGAGAACACGCTTGTAGTCGCGCGGCATCACCTTGACGAATCGCTCGCGCGCGCCGCGGTCCCAGGAGGCGAGCACGTTGCGGGCCACGAGCGAGCCGGTCCGCGCTGCGTGCTCGGAGATGAGTGCCCGGACCGCTTCGTCGTCCTCCGAGACGAGCTCGTCGAGATCGACCAGCTCCAGGTTGCAGCGGCCCTCGAAGCGCCGGTCTACGTCATACACGTAGGCGATGCCGCCGCTCATGCCGGCCGCGAAGTTGCGCCCCGTGCGCCCGAGCACCACCACGCGCCCGCCGGTCATGTACTCGCAGCCGTGGTCGCCCACGCCCTCCACGACCGATAAGGCACCGGAATTGCGCACAGCGAACCGCTCGCCGGCCAGGCCGCGGAAGAAGGCGCGGCCCGCGGTGGCGCCGTACAGGACCGTGTTGCCGACGATCATGTTCTCCTCGGCCCGGAAGCGGTGCTTCTCCGGCGGGCGCACCGAGACCACGCCGCCGGACAGGCCCTTGCCGGCGTAGTCGTTCGTCTCGCCCCGGAGCGAGAAGGTGACACCGGGGGCGAGCCACGCGGCGAAGCTCTGGCCGGCCGAGCCGGTGAACGCGATCTCGATCGTCCCCTCGCTCAGCCCGGTCGCGCCGTGACGCCGCGCGATCTCGCCGGACAGAATCCCGCCGACCGTCCGGTTGACATTCCGCACCGGGATCGGGCCGAGCTTCACCGACTCCGAGCGCTCGAGCGCCGGCCCGCAACGCCGCAGGAGCTGCCAGTCGAGCGCGTCGTCGAGTACTGGCTGCTGGGGACGTGTCCGGCAGCGCGGGGTGCCGGCCGGCAGGTCCGGGGACTCGAGGACCATCGACAGGTCGACGCGGCTCGCCTTCCAGTGGTCGATCGCTGCGTCCATGTCGAGCAGCTCGGTCCGCCCGATCATGTCCTGGAAGCGGCGGATGCCCAGGGACGCCATGATCGAGCGCACCTCCTCGGCCACCAGCATCAGGTAATTGACCACCTGCTCGGGAGTGCCGCGGAAGCGGGCGCGCAGCTCCGGGTCCTGGGTGGCGATCCCGACCGGGCAGGTGTTGAGGTGGCAGACGCGCATCATGATGCAGCCCATCGCGATCAGCGGCGCGGTCGAGAAGCCGAACTCGTCGGCGCCGAGCAGCGCCGCGACCACCACGTCCCGTCCGGTCCTCATCCCGCCGTCGACCTCGACCACGATCCTGGAGCGCAAATCGTTCAAGAGCAGTGTCTGCTGGGTCTCGGCCAGTCCGATCTCCCACGGCACCCCCGCGCCCTGCACGGAGGACTGCGGCGAGGCGCCGGTGCCGCCGTCGTGGCCGGCGATCGTGACGTGGTCGGCGTTGGCTTTGGCCACGCCGGCCGCGACCGTGCCGACGCCGACCTCGCTGACCAACTTCACCGACACCGAGCTGGTCGGGTTGGCGCAGCGCAGGTCGTAGATCAGCTGCTTGAGGTCCTCGATCGAATAGATGTCGTGGTGGGGCGGTGGCGAGATCAGGCCGACGCCGGGGGTCGAGTTGCGCAGCCACGCGATGTAGTCGTCGACCTTGTGCCCGGGGAGCTGCCCGCCCTCGCCGGGCTTGGCGCCCTGGGCCATCTTGATCTGGAGCTGGTCCGCGTTGACCAGGTAGTGGACGGTCACCCCGAAACGCCCCGAGGCGACCTGCTTGATCGCCGAGCGCCGCAGATCTCCGTTGGGGTCGGGGCTGTAGCGACTTGGATCCTCGCCCCCCTCGCCCGTGTTGGAGCGCGCGCCCAGGCGGTTCATGGCGATGGCAAGCGTCTCGTGGGCCTCGCGCCCGAGCGCGCCGAGACTCATCGCGCCGGTCGTGAAGCGCTTGACAATCGAGGTGGCCGACTCGACCTCGTCGAGTCCGACCGGCACCCCCGCCGGGCGCAGGTGCATGAGCCCGCGCAGCAGACCGTGCCGCACCGCCTCCTCGTTGGCCAGGCGCGCGTATTCCGCGTAGGTCACGCGGGGATCGCCGTTGCGACCCCCGACCGCGTGCTGGAGATTGGCGATCGTGTCCGGGTTCCAGACGTGCAGCTCGCCGTTACGTCGCCACTGGAGCACACCGCCCACCGGCAGCACCTCGCGGTCGGTCCGCGGGTAGGCGCGGAAGTGCCGCTCGATCGCCTCCTTGGCCAGCTCCATGATCCCGACGCCGCCGATCCGCGAGGCGGTTCCCGTGAAGTGCTTGTCGATCAGCTCCCGCTCGAGGCCCACGGCCTCGAAGATCTGCGCACCGCAGTAGGACTGGATGGTCGAGATCCCCATCTTCGAGATCGTCTTGAGCAGGCCCTTGCCGATCGCCTTGACGATCCGTTGCTCGGCCTCGTCTCTGGTCAGGTCCACGGGCAAGAGACTGCGGTCGGCGAGCTCGTCGAGCGACTCGAACATCACGTACGGGTTGATCGCCGCCGCGCCGTAGCCGATCAGCGTGGCCATGTGGTGGATATCGCGCGGCTCGCCCGACTCGCACACCAGCCCCGTGCGCAGGCGCGTCCCGCGGCGGACCAGGTGGTGGTGGACCGCCGCCACGGCCAGCAGCGAGGGCATCGCCACGCGCTCGGGCCCCAAGTTGCGGTCGGACAGGATCAGGATGTTCGCGCCGTTATCGACGTAGCGCGCGGCCTCCTCGCACAGCGCATCCAGCCGGGTCGGCATGCCGTCGTGGCCCTGCTCGATCGGCCACGTGATGTCGAGCGTCCCCGCGTTGAAGATCTCGTGCGAGACCTGGCGGAGCTTCTCGAGCTCGTGGTTGCGCAGGATCGGCTGGTCCATGACCAGCTGGTGGGCCTGGTCGGGGTTCTCGACCAGCAGGTTGACCTCCGCGCCCACGCCGGCCTGCAGCGACATGACCACGTTCTCGCGGATTGGGTCGATCGGCGGGTTGGTGACCTGCGCGAACAGCTGCTTGAAGTAGGCGAACAGCGGCGGCTGGCGATCGGACATGACCGCGAGCGCCGCGTCGTTGCCCATGCTGGCCGTCGGCTCCTCGGCCTTGGTGGCCATCGGCGCGATGATCATCCGCAGGTCCTCCTGCGAGTAGCCGAAGGCCAGCTGCTTGGAGCGCAGCGGCTCGATCCGCGGCGTGCGCGGATCGCGCTCGGGCAGGTCGTCGATGTGCACGACCGAGCGCTCGTACCACTCGCCGTACGGCCGCTTGCGGGCCACGCGGCGCTTGACGTCCTCGTCCTCGACGATCTTGCCCTCCACGAGGTCGACCAGGAATACCTTGCCCGGAGCTAGGCGGCCCTTGCGCTGCACGTGCTCGGGCGCCACGGTCATCACGCCCGTCTCGGAGGCGAGCACCACGTAGCCCTCGGTGTCCTGGATCCACCGGCCGGGACGCAGCCCGTTGCGGTCGAGCACCGCGCCGGCCACGCGCCCGTCGGTGAACACCACCGCCGCCGGGCCGTCCCACGGCTCGATCAGGCAGGAGTGGAAGTCGTAGAAGCCCTTGACGTCGGGGTCGAGGTCCTTCCGCGTCCGGTAGGCCTCGGGGACCATCATCATCACGGCGTGCTGGATCGAGCGGCCGCTCAGCACGAGCAGCTCGAGCACGTTGTCGAAGATGGCCGAATCCGAGCCGCCCTCGCGGACAACCGGGATCACCTTGCGCAGGTCCTCCCCGAACAGCTCGGAGGAGAGCTGCGACTCACGGGCGCGCATCCAGTTGACGTTGCCGCGCAGCGTGTTGACCTCGCCGTTGTGGGCGATCATCCGGTAGGGGTGGGCGAGCTCCCAGCTCGGGAAGGTGTTGGTGGAGAAGCGCGAGTGGACGAGCGCCAGCCTCGATGCCACCCGCGGGTCTCTCAGATCGGTGAAGTAGCGCGGGAGCTGCGGCGCGGTCAGCATCCCCTTGTAGATCATCGTCCGGCTGCTGAAGCTGGGCAGGGCGAGATCCCGGCCCGCGGCGCGCTCGATCACGCGGCGGATCACATACAGCTTGCGCTCGAACGCATCCTGATCCTCGATCTGATCCGAGGCCCCGATCAGCACCTGGCGGATCACCGGCGCCGAGGCCCGCGCGGTCTCGCCCACGTGGCGATCGTCGATCGGCACCTCGCGCCACCAAAGCACCCGCTGGCCCTCGGCCTCGATCGTCTCCTCGATCAACTGCTCGAGCACCGCCCGGCGCTCCGGGTCCGTCGGCAGGTAGCACACACCGACGCCGTAGCGCCCCGGCGCCGGCAGCTCGACGCCGGCCGCCGCGGCCCTCAGGAACCCGTCGGGGATCTGGAGCAGGATGCCGGCCCCGTCACCCGTGTTCGGGTCGGCGCCCTCGGCGCCGCGATGCTCCAGATTCTCGAGTGCGTCGAGCGCCTTCTCGACCACCGCGTGGCTGGCTTCGCCCCACAGCTTCGCCACGAGCGCGATGCCGCAGCCATCGTGCTCGTTGGCGGGGTCGTAGAGGCCAGTGGCCCCTGGGGGAGCAGAACGTCGATACATGGGGGGAGGATGCAGACGGAGGCACGGAACAGCGGTCGCCGAAGATTACCAGCGGTCGTTAAAGCCTCGTTAGGCTCGCTTAACCAGCGCTTTTTAGGGCCTCGCTGCGCTCGGCGTCCCTGGGGCCATTCCGCTGGACGTCCATGTCCAGCGGGTGGTCGCTAGCTCGTGGCCTTGGCGCGGCCCCGGCGCGGGGTCTCGGCGCCATCGCCATCGGCGCTCTTCGTCGGCGCCCTGCGGCGTGGCTTCGGCGCCGGGGCGGGCTCGTCCTCGTCGCCGCCGCGCACCGCGGCGAGGCTGGCCTCGAGCGCGGCCATCAGGTCCGGCGCCGCGGCCGGCTCCTCGGCCTGCGGCTGGACCGCGATCTCCTCGCCGGCGGCCTTCCGCTCGATCAGCGCCAGCACCTGGTCGCGGTACTCGTCGCGGAACTTCTCGGGCTCGAACTGGGCCGAGAGCGAGGCGATTAGCTGCTCGGCCATCTTGAGCTCGCGGTCGGTGGCCTGGGCCTCCTCGATCTCGCCGATCTCGTCGAGGCGGTCGGGCGAGAGCACCTCGTCGCCCCAAAGCATGGTCGTCAGCGTCAGCACCTCGCCGGTCGGGCGCAGCGCGCATAGCTGCTGCTTGGAGCGCAGGACCACCTTGCCGATCCCCACCTTGCCCGACTCGCGCATGGCGTCGACCAGGAGCCGGTAGGCCTTGGCCCCGCCGGCGGTGGGAGCCAGGTAGTAGTTGTGGTCGTAGTAGATCGGGTCGATCTCGGCCAGGTCGACGAACTCTTCGATGTCGATCGTCTTCGTCGCCTTGGGATCGAGCGCGTCAAGCTCCTCGTTGCTGATCACCACGTAGCGCTCGGGGGTGATCTCGTATCCCTTGACGATGTCCTCGTAGGGGACCTCTTCGTCGGTGGTCGGGTCGACCCGCTTCTGCCGGATGCGGGCGCCGGTCTTGATGGAAAGCTGGTTGAACCGCACCGTCTTGGGCGAGGTCGCGGTGTACAGCTTGACGGGCACGTTGACCAGTCCAAAGCTGATCGCACCTGACCAGATTGCTCGAGCCATAGATGTCCTTGTATAGCGAACGGGGGTTGGTGGCAAGGGATGATCGGCGTCTTGCCGGCGCCGTCTGTGGCTTAGACGCCGAGCCGGGTACCAAATCATCGGTCCGCGCCCGAGCGGGTATGGCACGTTTTGCATGGCCGCCGAGTGCATGGACACCGGGCGCGGCACGATCTCACACGATCGCGCATCTCACGCGATGACCCGCCGGACCGTTCCATCCGCAGTGAACCTGCCCCCCTTTCAGACCCTGCTCGACGCCCACGGCCGCGACATCCACCGGTTCCTGGTGGCCAGCGTCGGGCGGGTCGATGCCGACGACTGCTACCAGGAGACGTGGCTCGCGGCGCTGCGCGCCTACCCGAACCTCCGCGACGCAACGAACCTCAGGAGCTGGATCTTCACGGTCGCATCGCGCAAGGCGATCGATCACGGCCGCGCCAGGCGCCGGCAGCCGGTGCCCGTCGCCGACGTGCCCGAGCCGGCCGGCGCCGACGCAGGCGGATTGGCCATGGGCGCGCCCGGTGGCGGCATCCGGGCCGACGATGGCCTGTGGAGCCAGGTCCGCGAGCTGCCACCCAAGCAGCGCACCGCGCTCGCCCTGCGCTACGTGGCCGACGCCGGCTACGAGGAGATCGCGACCGTGATGGATACGAGCGAGGACGCGGCGAGGCGAAACGTCCACGAAGCCCTCAAGAGACTGCGAACGGAGTACCGACAGTGACCGGAATCGAACACGACCTCAGACGGCAGCTCCCGATCCCCGACGAGCTGCCCGACATCAGCGCCGCCGCCGCGGCGGCCCACCTGCTCGACGTCGCCTACGCGACGCTGGACTCCCCACTCGGCAAGCTGTTGCTGGCGAGCACGCCGAAGGGCCTGGTGCGCATCGCCTACGTCGAGTACACCGACCAGGACACTGTGCTCGAGCAGCTCGCGGCCAAGGTGTCGCCGCGCGTGCTAGCAGCGCCGCGCAAGCTCGACCAGCCGCGCCGCGAACTCGACGAGTATTTCGCCGGCCGGCGTCGCCACTTCGAGACGCCGCAGGACTGGCAGCTGATCCAGGGGTTCGCTCGCGGCGTGCTCACGGCGACAGCCCATGTTCCCTACGGCGCCACCTCCACCTACAAGCGCATGGCGACCGAAGCGGGCAACGAGCGCGCCTCCCGCGCCGCGGGCAACGCGCTCGGCTCCAACCCGATCCCGATCATCGTGCCGTGCCACCGCATCCTGCACGCCGACGGAGGCCTCGGCGGCTACACGGGCGGCCTGGACAAGAAGCGGCTCCTGCTCGCGGTCGAGAGCGGGCAGGGGCTACTCGACCCTACAACGGGTTGAAACAGCCGTAGATCACGAACAGGGGGTTCACCACCTGGTGCCCGCCGGCGGCCTTCATCGTCTGCTGGCCCACGAACGTCGGGGGTGACTCGGCCTTGTAGCAGCCGTCCCACTGGAGGCTCACGTCGTAGCTGACGGGGGTCTCCTGGAACGGCTGGGCGCCCGGCTGCGGGATGAACACGTCGAGGGTGCAGATCCAGTCGCCGGGGCCCGACGGGGTGCTGGCCCGCCGGCTGCAGCTCGTGAGCACGCTCAGCTTCGCCCCCCGCGGGACATAGCGGCCGAGCTCGCGCTGCTGGAGCAAGGTCAGGTTGTTGAAGGCGGGCGTGATGTTCGCCTTCAACCGTGCCGCGGTGTCTCCGGCCGGACCCCAATTGGTGGCGATGGACAGGAAGGCGACGACCACGGCCGACCCGACGGCGACCCGCACCGGCACGACCCAGCCGGGTCGGCGGCTGACCGGGGTCCCGGCAAAGTCGCGCCGGCGCAGGATCAACCACGAGCCCGCCAGGCAGGCGAGGATCCAGATCACACTGACGATGCACGCGATCGCCAGCGGCCCGTAGTAGTGGTGGGCGACGAACAGCGTGTACCAGCCGTCGAACGCCGAGGAGGCGAGGAGCATGTGGAGCCACACCCCGCTGCCCACGAGCAGCAGCAGCTGCATGACGAGGGCCACGAGCGCGGGGCCGATCACGCCCATGATCCCGTTCCGGGTCGCCACCGAGAGCAGCACAGCAATGCTCGTGAAGGCGAGCATCGGGAGGATGTTGAGCAGCCAGCTGACCAGCACCAGCTCGAGGCTGTGACCCGTCGACAGGGTGCGTCCGCCGAGGTCCACGATCGCCCCGTCGCCGATCAGCAACAGCCCGGCGACGATGCTCGAGACCGCCAGCAGCAAGAGCAGCCCGATCGAGAACGTCATCGCCGCCAGCAGCTTGCCGGCGAACAGCGCGCGGCGAGTCGAGGAGCGCGTCAGCACCATCTTCCAGGTGCCGTAGCGATCCTCCGAGGCGAAGATGTCGCCGGCGAGAACCCCGGCCAGGACGGGGAAACCCCACGCGCCGCAGAACGAGAGCACGACCAGGGAGAGCGCGAAGCCCGACTGGTGCACCCACACCCCGAACAGCGTGTCGGCCGGGCTGCCGCTCTGGATCTTGAGCACACCCGCGAACGCGAACGGGCCGAGCACACAGATCAGGGCGAGCAGCCGGGTCGCGAGCTGGGAGGAGAGCTTGCGCCGCTCGGCCCGGTAGACGTGCCACACATCGCCGTGTGCCCGCTGAGGTCCACCCGGAAGTGCTTCCCCGGGGCGAAGCGCGTGGGTGGCGCTCACGCCTGCGCCATCGCTGCTTCGATCAGATCGGTGAAACCGGCCTCGTCGAGCTCCACATCGGTGGTCAGCGCGAAGAACATCGACTCGAGCGGGCTCACCACGAGCTCGAGCCGCCGGACCGCGATGTCGGCGCGGCCGAGGTCGAGCACGTAGGCGTCCACCCGGTCCTGCGCGACGAGCCGGAGCTCGCCGGTCGGCGATCTGGTCACGTACACACTTCGATGCTGCTCGGCGATCTCGAGTGCCCGGGCGTCGTCGCTGGTGACCAGGCGGTAGGCCGAGCCGGGGGCCTGCTCGCGCAGCTGCCGGGCGCTTCCGTCCCACACCACCTTGCCGCGACGCAGCACCGTGTACGCGTCGCACACGTTCTCGAGGTCACCGATGAGGTGGCTGGAGAGGAGCACCGCGGTTCCTTCGGCGGCGAGACCGCGCACCAGGCCGGCCATGTCGCGCGCGCCGGCCGGATCGAGGCCGCTGGTCGGCTCGTCGAGCAGCAACAGCCGCGGCGAGCGCAGTAGTGCGGCCGCGATCCCGAGCCGCTGGCGCATGCCGGTCGAGTAGCCGCTGACGCGATCGCCACCCCGCCCGGACAGGCCGACGATCTCAAGTACCTCCTCCACGCGGCCCGGGGTCGCACCGCCGTCGAGCTCGGCGAACAGTTCGAGATTCACCTGGCCCGGCAGGTAGGGATAGAAGGTCGGCTCCTCGACGAACCCCGCGACGCCGTCGAGGTCGACCGACTCGGCGCTGCCGAGTGGGTGGCCGAACAGCTCGACCTCGCCCTCGTCGGGGGCGACCAGTCCGAACAGCAGCCGCAGCAGGGTGGTCTTGCCGGCGCCATTGGGGCCGAGCAGCCCGCGCACCTCGCCCTCCTCGACCACCAGATCCACCCCGTCCACCGCCGTCGTGGTCTCGAAGCGCTTGACGAGGCCCCTTGCACGCACTGCCGCCACCGCCGTCACTATACGGCCAGGCTTCTTGGCAATTTCCGTCGGGTAGGACCTCGACACACACGTGGATCTCCTTCGTCCCATCCGATCGTTTGACCGCTACCAGCAGTCGCACAAGGCGTGGGCGATCCCGATGGCGGTGATCAGGAAGTTCGGAAACGATCAGGCCGGCAGCCTCGCCGCGCTGATCGCGTACTACGCGTTCTTCTCGATCTTCCCGCTGCTGCTCGTGTTCACGACGATCCTCGGATTCGTGCTGCAGCACAACTCGGAGCTCTATGACGACGTCAAGACCTCGGTGCTCGGTCGGTTCCCGGTCGTCGGTGACCAGTTGCAGTCGCACGCGCTCAGCGGGAAGGTCACCGCGCTTGTGTTCGGCCTGCTGACCGCGCTCTGGGGCGGGCTGGGCGTGACGATCGCGGCGCAGAACGCGTTCAACCGGATCTGGGCGGTCCCTTTCAAGCATCGTCCCGACTTCCTACGGTCGCGACTGCGGGGCGTGCTGCTGCTGGTGACCCTGGGCACCCTGTTCGTGGTCTCGACCTCGCTCACCGGTCTCGTGACGGCGATCGGCGGACCCATGGTCAAGGTCGGTGGGTACGCGCTCACGCTCGCGCTCAACTTCGGCTTGTACGTGGCCACGTTCCGTTTTCTGACCACGGCGACGATCCCCACGCGCTCGCTGTGGCTGGGCGCGGCCGTCGGCGCCGTGTTTCTCACGATCCTCTCGCTGGTCGGCGGCATCTACATCAACCACGTGGTCAGCCGTGCCAGCAACACCTATGGCACGTTCGCGACCGTCATCGGGTTGCTCGTCTGGCTTCACCTGATCGCGCAGCTGACGATGTACGCGGCCGAGATCAACACGGTCGTGGTGCGCCGGCTCTGGCCCCGGAGCCTGCTCGGGCCGCCGGACGCGCCCGCCGACCGAGAGACGCTCCGGGCGCTGGCGAAAGTCGAGGAGCGACACGACGACGAGCAGGTCGACGTCCACTTCCGCCAGCCCCTGAAGGTCGACGGTGAGGACCCCTAGGTCGTGATCGTGATCGTCTCCGGGTTCGATGTCTGGCCCCCGACCGTGACCGTTACCGTCGCGCTCCCGGGCTGCAACGGGAACGAACCGGAGTCCGGCGGCAGCTGGAAGCTGATCGAGTCGTCGCTCCAACTGGTGATCGTGAGCTTGGCTCCGTCGTTGGGCGCGCCCCAGCTAGTCCCGCCCTGGGCGAGGGTCAGGTAGCTCGAGCCCTGGCTGGCGCCGAAGTTGGTGCCGGTCAGCGTGACGGTCGAGCCCGCGGTGGTGCTCGACGGCTGCACCGAGGAGACCGACGGGGGAGGCGCCACCGTCCCGGCGATGGTCAGCGTCTGGGCGGCCGAGGTCGACGTTCCGGTCGCGCTCACCACCGAAACCGTCACCGTCGCCGACCCCGGCACGAGCGGGTACGGGCCGCTATCGGGCGGCAGATCGAACGTGATCGAGGTGCGGCTCCAGCTCGTGATCGTGAGCTTCGCCCCGTCGTAGGGAGCGCCCCAGCTGGTGCCGCCCTGAGCCAGCGTCAAGTAGCTCGAGCCCTGAGTGGCGCCGAAGTTCTGCCCGGTCAACGTGACCGCATCCCCGGGCGCGGGGCTCGGCGGTGCGGTCGAGGTGATCACGGGCGGCGGCGGCGGGGCCGGGTTGGGAGCGGCCTGCTCGCCGGCGGTGACGGTCTCGGCCCGGCCCGCGCTGCGGTAGGAGACCGTGGCCACCACGGCGCCGGTCACGGGCGAGCTCGCGCCGCTCGGCGCGGTCACCGTCCACGCCTGGCTCTCGGAAGCTCCCGCACCGAGATCGCCGGCGTGAACCGGCGAGGCCGGCGCCACCGTCCACCCCGCCGGCGCGGTCAGACTGACCGATAGGCCGCGGGCGGAGCCCGGTCCGTCGTTGTCCTCGGTCGTCGTCACGGTGCTGGACGCGCCGGCGGCCAGGCTGAGCGGTGTCGAGGGGTCGATGCTGAGGTCGACTGCCGCGGGCTCGGGCGAGCTGACCGCCGTCCCGCCGATCTCGCTCACTACAGTGCCGGCGCGCAGCGGCAGGCCGTCGACGTGCACGACCACCGTGTCGGTGGCCGCGTCATAGCTCCAGGCCCCCGGACCGAGCCGTCGGCCGTCGAGGAGCACCCGATCGGGTGCGCTCACGCGCTCGATCTGGACCGTGAAGCTCCGGGTGCTGGCCTGCCCTGGATAGCGACCCACCGCCGGTCCAATCGCCACGTTGGTGGCTCGCCCGGCACGCGACGGCCAGGTCGTGAGGAGAGTGTGGCTGTCCTGCCCGTGCTCGTATCCGTTGCCCGAGCCGGCGTCTTGATAAAGCGAGAAGCCGGCCGGGGCGCCGGGGTACACCCGCAGGATCGTCGGCGCGTCGGGCCGAGCGCCGACGTGCTCCATGGCGACCTGCTCGGGAACGATCCCGCCGTCCTGGACGAACACCGGCATGCGGTCGAGCGGCACGGTCAGCGTCTGCTCCGAGGGACCGGTGAACGTCGCGCCGGTGAACCAGTCGGTCCAGTGGCCGGGCGGGAACCACACCGACTCCGTGCTCACGGTACCCGGCGTGGTCACGGGGGCAACGAGCACGTCCGGGCCGTACAGGTACTCGCCCGGGTTGGAGTATGCGGCCGCCTGGCCGGGATAGTCGAGGTACAGCGGCCGGTTGATCGGAAGGCCGCTGCTCACCGACTGTGCGGCCAGCGTGTAGGTGTAGGGCACGAGCGCCTCGCGCAGGCGCAGGAAGCTCGCGGCGATCGAGTCGGCCGGCTGCGGGTAGTCCCAGGGCAGGCGGTTGCCGGCGGACGAGTGCAGGCGGAGGATCGGCTGGAACGCTCCGAGCTGCACCCAGCGGGCATAGATGTCGGGGTCATCCGACGGCGGTCCCCCGGACGGGATCCCCGGCGGCTGGCCGAGGAAGCTGCCGATGTCGTCGCTGACGTAGGGCTCGTCGATGCTCGACTCGTCGGCGGCGAGGTGCACCTGGAAGGCGAGCGTGTTCCACGTTCCCCAGGTGTCTCCGGTGAAGGCCAGGGTCGACGTGTGCCCGGCCCAGGGGCCGGCCGGGTAGACCTCGTCGGGGTTCTGGTAGGAGCTGCCGGTGCGGGACAGGACGAACCCGCGCTGCCCCTTGTCGATCAGCTCCTGGGCATACAGGTGATTGATCCAGGCGTCAGGGGTTACGCCCGGGTCCGACGCGGTCGAGCTGTCGCAGCACCAGTCAAGCCACCAGAACGACACGCCCTGGGACTCGAACGGCTGATGCAGCGCGAAGTAGGACTCGGCCTGCGGGATGCTGCTCCAGTCCCACACCTTGCACGTGCCGCTGGGGGTGAAGCACGAGTTGTCATCGGCCAGTGAGGTTCCGGCCAGCGCCTGTGTGGCGGCCAGCTGGGGATCGTTGTCGGCGATGCTCGCGTGGATGTTCAGCGTGACGTGGATGCCCTGCGTGGCGGCCCAGGTGAGGAATCCCTGCGGGTCGGGGAACAGCGCCGGGTTCCACTCCCACCCGTCCCAGTCGTTGGGCGATTTCCAGTTGGTGTCGACCGACAGCGTGTCGAGCGGGACGTGGTTGGCCCGGAAGGCCGGGATCAGGGTCTGCTCGTAGTCGGAGGTGCTGTAGGCGTAATAGCGCGAGAACCACACGCCGAACAGGTACTCGGGCAGCAATGGCGAGGGGCCGGTGAGGCGATTGAGGTCCTGCAGCGCCTGGGCGTAGTCGTGTCCGTAGACGAACAGATAGCCGTCCTCGATGTCGCCGCCCGCGGTTCGCGGAGCGACCCAGCCGTTCGAGGTCCATACCGCGCTGTCGGTGTCGTCGAGCAGGCGGTAGCCGGCCTGGTCAAGGATGCCCGGGTGCATCTCGGGCAGCGCGGCGGTGCACTGTGCGGCCGTGGGCGTACCAGCCGGACAGCTGTAACCGGGCCCGTAGGTGGCGGTGTCGAAACCGCGGGTGTAGCCACCCAGATAGTTCATAGCCGGCTCCACCGGCGGCGACGCGTTCGGCGCCGAGACCGACAGGGTGTCGACGTTGACGTTGCAGCTGTCGGCGGCGGCGCACTCGACACCAACCGTGTTGCTGCCGGCGTTCAGGCTGACGTTGGCCGTGACCGTTGACCAGTCGTCCCAGCTGCTCGTGGCTGGCAGGGTCAGGGTCTGCACATCGGACCCGTTGACGACCAGGTCGATCGTGCGCGAAGCGGGACCGCCGAGGGCGCCGATGTAGTTGGCGTAGCGCAGCGTCACCACGGCCTGCCCGGCGGGCGCACCGAGAACCGTCCAGTTGGCGCCGGCCTGGTTGCCCTGCCCGAGATTGGCGATGAAGCCGGCGATGCTCTGGTAGCCAGAATGGTCGGTCTGGATGTTCGCGGGACCGACCAGTTGCGCCGCGCCGGCATCGCACACCTGGTTGAACGGGCACTCGTTCTGCCACTGCGGGCTGACCGCACTCGCGCCCGGGACCTGCACCGAGGTGTTGTCCGGGCCGAACGGCCCCGACCCGAGCCGGTAACGAAGCGTGGCCTCCGACGTCCTGATTGTCAGCCAGCCTCCCGAGGAGCTGACGCGGTAGAAGGGGACGGCGAAGCGCCGGTTGAGCACGTTGACGGTCGGGGCGTCCTCGAACGTACCGCTCGGCGAGTACTCCATGCGGATCAGCCCGTCGCCCAGCACCTCGAAGCGCGCGTCGCCGGCGGTCACGATCGCCTGGTGAGCCGCCTTCGCGGCGCCAAAGTCGACCCGCGTGGCCAGGTTGACGGGAGAGGTCGGCGAACTCGCCGGTGACTGCGCCAGGGCCGGTAAGGCCAGGACCCCACCGATGATCAGAGCCAACGCGACCGCTGCGACCCGCCGAGTCCCGCGCATATCCCAACCTCCGACTTCGCAGAGCCCGGCGTGGCGGCCGGGCGATCCGGTCCGCGCGGCAGCCTATCACTCGGCCAACGCCGCCCGCGAAGGACTGGGACTGGTCGGCGGCGCCTGACGGCGGCGCCTTAGAACAGGCGGTCGGCGGCCTCTCGCCGCGTCATCTCAAGCGGCCACGAGCACAGTCCGCCCTCGGCCGGGCACCCCTCGCACACGCCGCGGTGGGGCGCGTCGGTCACGGTGAAGCGCCGGTCAAGCACGCCCTGGGCAAGCGCGGTTAACCGCGCCTCCAGCGCCGGCGCCTGCCCGCGCGTGAAGATCGCCACCGCCGGTCGCTGCGGAAGCTCGAGAAACGTGTGCACGACCTCCACCACGGCGGCCCCGGCGCGCAGCGCCGCCAGTGCGTACACGAGCCGCTGCGTGCCGTAGGCGCGGTCGGCGAGCTCCTGCGGGTCTGCGCCGTCCAGCCGGTCGGTCTTGTAGTCGACCACCAGGGTGCGGCCCCCCGGCTCGCGGGCGATCACGTCGAACACGCCGCCGATGAGAACGCCCGACGGGTGGGCCGGGACCAAATCTCTCGCCAGCAGGAACCTGAACCCCTCCTCGCGGCGTACGCCGGTCGCGCGGCCGAGCCGCCGGCAAAGCTCGCCGCCCGCGAACCGGTCCACGAGCTCGATGATCTGCGCGGCGTCGGGGCCGCCGGGAGCGACAGTAAACCCGAGGCCGGCCGCCGCGGCCGCGACCGCCTCCCCGGTGGCGACGATCGGCCGGCGGAAGTCGAGGCGTTCGAGCAGCGCGTGCACGAGCGTTCCGCGATCGAGGGCACTGAGCCCGGCGGGACGGTCGTCGTTGCCGCCCGCGGGACCGGCCAGCGCCGGCAGCCGCAGCACTCGCTCGGCGTAAAACCGATAGCCGCAGCGCTGGTACTCGGCCAAGGACGTGTAGCTGAGCGCGGCCACCGCAGGTGCCGGTGGCGGAGGCGGTGGCTCCGGGAGCGGCGGGGGTGGCGGTGGCTCCGGGAGCGGCGGGGGCGGCGGCGGCTCCGGGAGCGGCGGGGGCGGCGGCGGCTCCGGGAGCGGCACCTCCGGCACGGGCGGCGGGGGCGGCGGCTCCGGGATGGCGAGATCCTGTGGTTGCACGAACGTGACCGCCACGTCGTCGCGGTCGGCCATCGCCGGCCCGATCCAAGCGATCGGGCCTCCTCCGCCGAAGGTGGGTGGGTGGAAGCCCGCCTCTTCGAGATCCGCGCGGGCCTCGAGCTTGGCCGCGCCGCTCAGGATGAGCCGCTCGCGGGCGCGGGTCATGGCCACGTAGAACAGCCGGCGCTCCTCGTCGGCCTCGGCCGCCTGCCGCTCCTCGCCGAGCGCCCGGTAATCGAGTGCGGACTCGCGCCTGCCGGTGCCGGGCTCGGCCAGTCGCAGCCCGAATCGCCCGTCGCGGCCGATCCGCATCAGCTCGGCGCGCCAGCGCGGACCGCGCCCCAGGTCGGCGACGCACACCACGTCGAACTCGAGCCCCTTGGCTCGGTGGATCGTCATCAGCCGCACCGCGTCGAGTGCCTCCCCCTCGACCGGCGCCTCCGACTCGCGCGACTCGCCGCCGCCGGCGCCACCGCCGGCGGCGCCGCCTGACCGTGCCCGCCGCGCGACCACGTCGAGGAACCCCCGCAGGTCTCCTCCGTGGGCGGCCTCGTGCTCGCGGGCCAGGCGCATCAGCTTGCGGACGTTCGCGAGCCGGCGCTGCCCGCCCGGCATGGCCAGCACGGCCAGGTCGTACCCGGTCTGGTCGATCGCGCGCTCGATCAACATCTCGGCGCCGGCGCGGGCGGCCACCTCCCGCTCGATGGCGAACCGGTGGGCGAACCGACCGAGTAAATCTAAATCCCCCTCCCCCACCCCGGACCCCTCCCCCAGTCCGTCGAACGCGCCCTCGGGGTTGCGGAGCAGAGTCCACGCGTCGCTACGACGATTCCGCGCGGTCGAGGCGAGCACGACGAGCGCGTCCGCCGAGACGCCGACCAGCGGCGAGACGAGCACGGTGTAGAGCGACTCTTCGTCCCTCGGGTTGGCCAGCGCCGCGAGGTAGCTGACCATGTCGATCACCTGCGGGTGGGCCCAGTAGCCGCGCCCGCCGATCACGTAGGTGGGGATGCCGCGGTCCTCGAGCGCCCGCTCGTAGACCCGCAGGTCGGTGGTGGCGCGGGTGAGCAGGACGACGTCTCGAGGCGCGATGGTGGCTTGGGGGTGGGTGGGTGGGAATCCCGGCATCAGCAGCCGTTCGAGCCGGGCGGCCAGCGCGCGGGCCTCGGCCACGCGCCACGGCGCACCGAGTCCCTCCATCGCCCAGTCGGCCCCCTTGTCGGCAACCAGCAACTCGACAAGCGGCTCGTCGGCCGGCGCCGCATCTCGTCCTGCGAGGAGCGGCCGGTAGCGCTCGGCGAGCTCGCGCTCGAAGATGCCGTTGATGACCTCGAGGATCTCCGGGCGCGAGCGGAAGTTGGTCTCGAGGGTGACCCGCGCCCCGAGCTCGGACAGCGTCGCGCCGCGGCGCTCGAACAGTTCGACGTCGGCATGGCGGAAGCCGTAGATCGACTGCTGGGCATCCCCCACGGTGAACAGGTTCGACCCCGCCAGCAGCTCGATCAACTCGAGCTGGACCTGGTTGGTGTCCTGGAGCTCGTCGACCATGATCCGAGCAAACCGTGCCCGGTAGCGCTCGCGCAGCTCGACGTCGGTGCGCAGGAGCTCGCGGCATTCGAGCTCGAGGTCCTCGAAGTCGAGGCCCGAGACCGCACGCTTGGCACGCGCGTAGCCCTCCCCGAACAAGCGCAGCAGACGATCGAGCAGCTCGTGCACGCGGATCGCCCGGCGGTGCTCGCACGCGGCTCGGAACGCCGTCAGCGCCTCGGTGTAGCGCTGGCAGGCATCGGTGCAGAGCGCGGCGCCGTTGCCGCCCGGCAGGCCCACCGCCCAAAGATCGCCCGGCCAGGGGTCGTCAACATCCAGCAGCTTTTCGGCACGCTCGAGGCGAGCCAGGGCCTCGATCACCTTGGCGGGTGGTTTGGGGGCGGGTGGGTGGGAACTCGATCCGTCGATCGCGCCGAGCTCCGCCGCGGCCGCGGCACGCGCGTCGCGCAGCGTCGACCTCGCGGTCGCGATGTCGGGGCTGGGCGCCAGCGGCGGTAGGGCAGGCCGGCGCTGGCCGCGCGAGCGCAGCTCGCCGTGGACCTGGAGGATCGCGCTGCGCAGGCCGCCGGCGCCGTAGCCGGCGATCAGGTCGATAGCGCGCGGGTCTTGGCGGGCGAGCTCCTCGAGCGCCTCGTCGAACGCGTGGTCGGCGAGCCGGTCCGCGTCGGGAGCATCGAGGACGACGAACGCGGGATCGAGACCCGCGGCCAGTGCGTACGCGCGCAGGACCCGGGCGCAGAAGCCGTGGATGGTCGAGATGAACGCGCCCTCGGTGGCTCGCGCCGCCTCGTCGGCGTCGAGCTCGCGCAGGCGCGAGCGGATCCGCTCGCGCATCTCAGCGGCCGCCTTCTCGGTGAAGGTGATCGTGAGGATCGCTCCGACCTCGATCCCGTCTTCGAGCACAGAGCGCGCGAACCGCTCGACCAGCACCGAGGTCTTCCCGCTGCCGGCGCCGGCGTCGAGCAGCAGGTCTCCCTCGCGGCGCTCGATCGCCACGAGCTGCTCTTCGGTGAACGTGCGCCCGGTCGTCAGCGGCTCCAGGTCAAGCACGGCAGATCCCGGGGAAGTGGCAGCCGTCGCGCGAGCACGTCGCGGGGCACGGCTCGAGCTCCCCGGCGCGTAGCCGTGCGGCGAGGGCCAGCGCCCGTGTCCGGGCGTCCTCGAGGAGCTCGTCGAGCTCGGCCTGGTCGCGAGCGTCGTTGGCGACAAGGCCCCCGCCCGGGACCGCTCCCTCCAGGTACACGCCCCGGGCCCGCAGGTCTCCGCCGCCGAGCGGCTGGTAGAAGCCGCCCACCGGGTCCAGGCCGAGCAGGCGCCGCACCGCGAGCATGTACAGCGCGACCTGGAGCTGGCGGTCGGCCGCCCAGCGCGCCCCCTGATGCTCGGGCCGGGCCGAGCCGCTCTTGTAGTCGCGAACGATGGCACGTCCTTCCGGGCCCTCGTCGATGCGGTCGATGATGCCACGCAGGCGGACGTCCTCGTCCAGTTCCAGTGGCGGCAGAGATTGAATCCCACCCGTCCCGTCGTCGTCGAAGCCGAAGCGGAGCTCGAGGCCGTAGGTCGGCCAGGGCCAGTCAGCGCGGGCCTCGTGGGTCAGGTAGCGGCGCAGGTCCGCGGCGACCGAACGCGCCCAGCCGGCGCGCACCGCGTCGCCACGGCCGAGGCCGATGTCGTGCGAGGTGTTCGCGAGCACTTCGTCGAGCAATTCGAGCGCGCGCGGCAGGGAGTCACTCGTGACCGGTCCGCCCAGGCGACGCAGCACCTGCTCGAGCACGCTGTGCATGTAGCTGCCCCGCGCCAGAGCGTCGGGGTCGGGCTCGAGCTTGTCGGGCTGGAGCTCGCGCTCGACCAGCCACTTGACGGGGCAGCCCGCGAACGTCTCCAGGGCGCCGGCCGACAGGATCCGGGTGTGGCGGACGTGCTCGAGCGCAACCGGCCCCAGCGAGCCGATCGGCGAGGGCACCTCCCCGGCGCGTGGGGCCGCGGCGGCGGCGCGGGCGCGGGCCAGCTCGCGTTCGGTCGGCGCGGTCGCGGTGGGCCAGACGACGTCAGACAGCATGCGGCGGCGGCGGCGCTCGGGCCAGTCCTCGACCAGCAGCTCAGCCACGTCGGCCAAAAACGGCGAGGGCAGCGCCAGGTTGCCCTCCTCGTCGGAGCTGCGGTAGGCGAGGATCACCCGCTCGGTTGCCCGCGAGACGCTGGTGTAGAACAGGTAGCGCTCGCGGGCGAGCCCGTCCTCCCGTGGACGTAGCCGCAGCCCGCTGCACGCGGCGAGCTCGCGGCGCAGCTCGTCGGACAGGAATGGGTCGGGCGCGGCGGCGACCGGGAACTCGCTCTCCTGCAGACCGCAGACGAGGACGGCGCGGAAGCGCCGGGCACGGATCGAGAGCGGATCGGCGAGCAATACAGCGCGGGCTTCCCGCGGGGCGCCGGCCGGGATCTCGAGCGTCTCGAGCAGGTCGATCACCTCGGGGCCGGTGAGCCGCTCTTCAAGCTCCCCGAGCTCGGTAACGGCGCGCGTGAGGGTCCCGAGCGCGCGGGCGTCGAGTTCCTCGTCGGGGTCGAGTACCGGCGCCTCGCCGCGGTGCGGCGCGACCAGCAACCGCTGGGCCTGGCGGACCAGCTCGGCCGTCTGGTCTGAGGCTGTCCGGAGCGCCTCGATCTCGTCGAGCTCGAGGCCCCTCGGCAGCCGCGCGCGCGCCTGCGCCAGCGTGCGCAGCCCCAGCTGGCGCACCTCGGCCTCGAGGCGGTCGACGACATCGAGGTGGCCCTGCGCGCGCAGGTAGGCGATCAGGTCGTCCGCTCCGGCTTGGGCCGGGTCGAGCAGAGCGCACCGCGCCAGCGCCAATAGGGCGCGGCCGAGCGCGGTGCGAGCGACCGGGGTGCTTCGATTGACGGCGACCGGGATCCCATAGCGCGAGAAGACGTGCTGCACGAGAGCCGCGCTGCCCTCTGGCGAGCGGTAGACGACCGCGATCTCCTCGGCCGGGACGCCGGCGCGGAGCAGCTCGAGCACCTCGGCGGCGGCCAGCTCGGCCTCGGCCAGCTCGCCCCCCGCCTCGAGCAGGCCGATCGCCCGGCCCGGATCGACCCGGCGGGGGTCTACCCCATTCTCCCCCGGCTCGAACAGCCCGCGCTCGAGGCGGTGCAGGGCGGTGCGTGCCTCGGGCGCGTAGTGCTGGTCGGACGCCGGCAGCTCGAGCACACGCTCGGCCAAGGGGCGGAGCTCCTCGACCACCTCGGCCCGGGCCGACAGTGCCGCTCGGCCCGCCTCGTAGGTGAGCGACACCATGACCTGCACGCCGACGACCCGGGCGAGCGTCTCGATCGCATCCCGCTCGAGCGGGTGCAGGTCGTCGAACCCGTAGAAGAACACGGGCTCGCCGCCCCAGCGGTCCGGCGCCGCGCGCAACGCGTCGAGCGCCCGCCAGGCGTACAGCTCGCCGTCGACGCGGCCGAGCTGATCGAGGCACGCGGCGTAGGCGCGGTAGGTCGCGGCGACATCGCGGGCGTACGCGCTCCGGCGCGGGTCCTGCTCGGCCCAGGTTCGCATAGCCGCGGCGAACCGCTGCGGCGTGACGAGCGAGCGTTGCAACTCCGCGATCAGCTCGCCGGCTGCGTTCGGGAACCCCTCGGTGAGTGCGGCCTCCCGCAGGGCGTCGAACTCGACGCCGCCCACCGCTTTTTCCAGCACCCGCTCGCGCTGGAGCGAACTCAGCCGCCGACCGGCGTATCCGACCCGGTTGGCGATCTCCCGAGCCAGCCCGCTAAACGTCAGGACCGACCCGAGCACCGCTCCCTCGGAGGCCAGCTCGCGGGTGTAGTGGCTCGCGTCAGTCGCCGTCGGGACGACCAGGATCGCGCCGCGATGGGCCGCGGCGGCGAACGCGCCGAGTACCTCCCCGGCTTTGGCGGAGTTGGCGGGTCCCAGGACGAGGGTGAGCGGCATCGTCCCCCATGGTGCCGCTCAGGTCAGACGGGGTGATTTTCGGGAGGTACCGGCCTGACCCATCCTGGCCCTCAGACGATGAGGACCAGCCGCCTCCTCGATCTAACGTCCAGTCGCCGTGCCGCACCGTCAGGCAAGCGCCTCGGCGGCTCGATGAAGGACGCATACGCATGGAAGCAAGTTGGCCCATGCGGGCTTCCGGGAATAACCCGAGATACGGATGTCTCAGGTCCGGGAGCCCAGGCCAACACGAACAGGAGGGACCGGATGAAAGGCCCCTGGAAGGCGATCGCCTTCCTAGCCGCCGTGGCGGGCACGGCGCTCGTTCTGTCGACGTCCGCATTCGCACTTGGTGGCGGCGCCGCGCCGGCGCCGGCACGGTGGAAAACGAACCTGAGCGGGGCCGCCTGGTCGGGCCGGATGGCTGCGCTCTATCCCGGCGCGGCGAACGACATCGAGCTGAAGTCGATTACGGTGACCAACCCCACCCGCGCGAAGGAGCGCCTGAGCGCGGTCACAGCGTCGATCCGGACCACCGGCGGCGACGTTCAGAGCGCGGCGGGCGCCGAGATCCGCGGCTGCCGGGCGAGCTGGTTCGGGGTCTCAGTCGAGCACGCCAGTCGCTCGCTCCCGGCCGTGGTCCCACCGGGGGACTCGTACACGGCCAAGATCGCCCTCACGATGCGAGACAGCGCGACCAACCAGGACGCCTGCCGCGGCGCGGCGCCCGCCTTCACGGTAATCACCACCTCATAGCGGCGCGCCTCAGGCCAGCGTGAGCCCGTTGCCGGTGAAGCTCACCGAGCCGGCCGTCCCGCCCGCGCCCGCGGCGCCGCCCGCGCTGCCGCCGCCATTGCTGGCCGAGCTCACCGAGACCGTGAAGTTATTCGAGCCGCTCTGCGTGCCGCCGGTGTAGGCCGAGCCGCCACCGCCACCCGCGGCGTAGTTGCTCGACCCACTGCTGGCGGAGCCGCCGGCGCCGCCTGAGGCCTCGCCGCCACCGCCACCGCCCGCGCCGTACGTGGCCCCCCCAGCGGTTCCGCCCGGCCCGCAGGCGCCGCCGCTGCACGTCCCACCCGCGCCACCGGAGGAGGAGTTTCCGCTGCCACCCGTGCCCCCGGTGTTCGTGATCGCAAACGGGAAGCCCCCGGCGGTCAGGGTGCTCCCGCCGGCACCGCCGGGGGCCAAGGACACCGTGGTCCCGCTCGTACCGGCGTTGGAGCCAGGATTGCTGGTCGGCCCGCCGCCCCCGGTACCGCCGGTGCCGGTGGAGCTGCCCGCGCCGCCGCCACCGCCGCCCCCGACGGTCACGATCGTGTCGGCGGACGAACTGGACAGGTACAGACAGGTGGCACCGCCGCCACCGCCACCGGCGCCGGTCGTGCCCCCACCGCCGCTGCCGCCGAGGGCGCAGCCGGCGCCGCCGGTGCCGGCCGACCCGCCCGTCAGGCCCGTGGCACCGCCGCCCGCGCCGCCGACGACGACGGTGAAGGTCGTGCTCGTGACGCTGAGCGGGAGCGTGACCGTGCCGCTGATGGTTCCGCCGGCGCCGCCGGCCGCGCCACTGCGTCCGCCGCCGCCGCCGGCTCCCTTCATCGTGAAGCCAAATGAGGTGAGGCCGGCCGGCACGGTCAGCGTGTAGGTGCCGGCGGTCGTCTTGCTGACGGTGGTCGGGTTGGCGGCGGTGAACGAGGCGCTGGTCACGGTCAGGGTGCCGTCGGTGGCGTTCAGCTGATAGCCGCTGCCGCCCAGGCTCACCTGGCAGCCCGAGAAGGTGGTCACGCCGGCGGACTCCGAGCCCGTGCAGCCGCTCAGCGTGGCGCCGTTCGGACCGGTCCCGCTCTTGATCGAGAGGCTGACGGTCTTGGCGTAGCCGGTGGCCACGTTGCCGTAGCTGTCCTTTGCCGTCACGACGGGCTGCGTCGTGAACGGGGAGCCGGCGGTCACGCCGGCCGGCTGGGTGCTGAACGCGAGCGACGCGGCGGAAGCCGGCTGCACGGTGAACGAGGCTGAGGTACCGGTGATGGCCCCCTGCTTCGCGGTCAGGGTGGTGCTTTGTGCGTCGTACAGAGTCACCGAACCGCTCCCGACCCCGCTCGAGAAGCTGACCGACGACGGGTAGCTCGCGGCGGTGCCGCCCGGGGAACTCGAGGGCCCGGTGAACGTCACCGTCTTTGATCCGGCGTAACCGGTTGCTGTGTTCCCGTAGGTGTCGAGCGCGGTCAGCGTCTCGCTGAAGGCGGTGCCGGCCGTCGGCGCCGGCGTGCTCAGTCCGAAGGAGGCCGCCGAGGTGGGCGCCACCGTGATCGAACTCGACGCGACGCCGGCCAGGCCGTCAGTCGTGTCGGTCGCGGTCAAAGTCGTCGTCTGCGCGTCCTTGAGGGTGACGCTCGCGGTCGCCACGCCCGCGCTGAAGCTGACGGTGGCGGGGTACACCGGCGCGCTCCCGCTGGGCGAGTTCGACGCTCCGGAGAAGCTCACGCTCTTGGTCCCCGCCAGGCTCCCGGTCGCGTTGCCCCAGGCATCCTGGGCTGTGAGCGTCACGGTGAACGCGGTGCCCGCGGTCTGCGCGCTCCCCGCGCTGGCCGCGATCTGATGGTTGGCCCCCGCCGCGACCGCGATCGACCCCGAGGTCCCGGTCACCGAGCCCTGGGTTGCGGTCAGGGTCGTGGTCTGCGCGTGGTACAGGGTGACCGTTGCGGTGCCCACGCCACTCGAGAAGTTGACCGAGCTCGGGTAGCTCGGAGCGGTCCCGTTCGGCGCGTTCGAGGGACCGGAAAAAGTAAGGGCCTGAGAGCCCGTGAACGCGGTGACCGTGTTGCCGGCCGCGTCCTGCGCGGTCACGGTCGCCGAGAACGCCGTCCCGGCGGTGGCCGAGGCGGGAGCGGTAACCGTGAAGCGAGCCAGCGCTCCCGAGCCGACGCTGACGGGCGTGGCGGCGCTGGTCTTGGACCAGGACTGCCAGATCGCCGTGACCGTATAGCTGTAGCTGCCCTTCGACAGCCCGGAGTCCGTGCAGCTTGTGACGGTCGTGGCGGTCGTGGACGAGCTCGGGCAGTTTCCGCCCACCGTGCCCCCGGCCCGCGTCACGTAGTAGGTGACGGCGGCCCCGGCCGGCGCGCTCACCGGAGTCCAGCTCAGCGCCACGGTTCCCGCCCCGGCGGTCGCGCCGGTGATGCTCGGCGCCACCAGCGTGCCCACGGTGCCCGGGGCGCTCGCGGAGCCGGCGGAGCCGGTCAGATACGCCGCGGCCGGAGCGACCGTGAACGCGACCGACAGCAGCCAGACGCCGCAGGCGGTGATGAACCGCCTGCGGCGCCGGCCGCCGGCCGTGGACGTGGTTGGAGGGTTTGACTGCACGCGTCGAATCAGAGCGGGTGATCCGCGCTCACCGCCCGGTCCTCCGTGACCCCGCGGTGAGCCGCGGACGCGTGATTTCGCCTTAGGACGCCGTGATCGTGACCGCAGGGGCAGCGCCCTGGCACGCGTTCTGGTTCGTGCCGCTGTCCTGCATGGTCAGGTCGATCTTGCCGGTGTACGTTCCCGCGGGCGCCAGGTTGGCCGGGAGAGCCACGTCGCCGGAGTCAACCGTGGCCGTGAACCAGCTGGCCTGGCATCCCGCGATGTCCGCTCCGGCCGCCGTCTCGGCGTCACCGTTGGTCTCGGCCGGCAGCGACGCCGTGATGGTCGTGACCGCCTGGTGGCCCTTGCCGTTGTTGGTCACCGTGAAGGGGAGGTACTCCGTGTCGCTGGCGGCGCCCGGATAAAGCGCGGTCAGACTGCCCGACCAGCTGGCCGTGCCCTGGGCGATCCCCCACTGGGTGGAGGAGCCGACCGTGCCGGCGCTGGTCACCGAGTTCGAGCCGCCGGTGAAGTACGCGTAGGCGCCGCCGGCGATAGCCAGGGCGGCAAGCGCGGCGAGAACAACGGCAACGCGCTTCTTCTTGAGGTTGCGGAGCATGACGTCCTTTTGTTCGAGGGAAAAGTCACGCTGACCGGCGGATCCCAAGCCCGTTCCTGAGACCTCCTACCTTCGGTGTCCCCGGTCCGCTCCGTTCCTGTCAGCGTCCTTACATCCCCTCCATCGGCCGCGGTTGAGGCGGGGTGAAGCGACTGGACGAATGTTCTAGTCGGATCCGGACTTCCTTGGGTTCCGAACGTCCGAAAACCTCCGTCCGGCTCGCAAAGCCTCCACCGCCACCCCGGCCGAATGAAAGGATGCGCCCAGCCAAAAGACGGACATTGGCCCCCGCCAGGCGGGTGCTAAGCCGCTTCGGGCTGCTCGGCCGTCTCGGCCGGCGTCTCGGCCTCGTCGGCTTCGGGCGGCTTCGCTCCCTCGCGCGCCCACGGCTCGTCGAACTCGACGCGCCACTTGCCGTCGTCGGTCTGCTGCAGCGCCAGCCGGGCGCGGAAGCTCTTGCCCGAGCGACCCTTGAACCCGGTCACCGGCTTCTCGGTGCGGCCGGTCTTGATCAGCTCGCGCGCCACCGACACCGGCAGCTGCTTGCCAGCCTTTGACTTCCAGATCACGAAGCCACAGCCCGGATCCTCACGCGACCAGCACGAGTAGCCCTTGCGGTTCTCGACGATGTCGCGCCCGCACACCGGACAAGGCCCGAGGTTGGCCCGGGGAATCCGGACGTCCTTCAGATTCCGGTCGAGCTCTCCAACCGTGTCCTGCGTAAATCGAACGATGTCGCCCATGAACGCCTCGCGCGAGTCGGTGCCGGTCTCGATCAGGGCCAGCCGCCGCTCCCAGTCGCCGGTCAGCCCCGGCGAGGTCAGTGCATGCTCCCCGAGCAGCCGGATCACGTTCAGGCCCTTCTCGGTCACGACCAGCGCGCGCCCGTCCCGCTCGATGTAGCCGACCTGGATCAGACGCTCGATGATGGCCGCGCGGGTGGCCGGCGTGCCGATCCCTGAGTCCTTCATGGCCTCGCGCAGCTCCTCCTCGTCGACCAGCTTGCCGGCGGTCTCCATCGCGGCCAGGAGCGAGCCCTCGGTGTATCGGCGGGGCGGTTTGGTCTCCTTCTCCTCCGAGGCGACCTTCGCGACCTCGGCCAGCTCGCCCTTGACCAGCTTGGGCAGCTGCTGCTCACGACCCTCGTCGTCGTCGGCCTGCTCGGCATCCGGCATCTCCCCGTAAACCGCGCGCCAGCCGGCCACCAACAGGACCTTGCCCCGGGTCCGGAACACGTGCCCGGCGACCGTCGTCTCCACCCGGGTGTTCTCGAACACCGCGTCGGGATGGAAGATGGCCAGGAACCGGCGGACCACGAGGTCGTAGATCCTGCGGTCGTCGTCGCTCATCTTGTCGACCGGATGGCGCTCGGCCCGCGTGGGGATGATCGCGTGGTGGTCGGTGACCTTCTCGTCGTTGACTACGCGCCCGAGCGGCAGCTTCTCGAGGCCGACGACGTATTCCGAGGCCTTCGCGTACTCGGCCTGCGAGCCGACCAGGCGAGCGATCGGCTTGATCTCGGGGATCATGTCGTGCGTGATGTAGCGCGAGTTCGTGCGGGGGTAGGTCAGAGCCTTGTGCTCCTCATACAGGCGCTGCGCGGCCGAAAGCGTGCGCCGCGCCGAGAACCCGAAGCGGCTGTTGGCGTCGCGCTGGAGCGAGGTCAGGTCGTAGAGGAGCTGCGGGCGCTCCTTGCGCTCGGTCTTCTCGAGCTTGGTGATCTCGCCGGTCTGACCCTCGACGGCCTCGACGATCGCGCGGGCCACGTCGGCCGTCTTGACCCTCGGGTTGGCGCCGTCGTGATAGCGGCCCTCGTAGATCCGAGGCTTGTCCTGGACCGGGTCGAACACGGCGTCTACGACCCAGTAGGGCTCGGGTTTGAAGTCGCGAATCTCCTGCTCGCGCCGGGCCAGGATCGCGAGCGTGGGCGTCTGCACACGACCCAGCGACACCGCCCCGTCAAAGGAGCTGCGCAGGCGGATCGTGGCCGCGCGGGTTGCGTTCATGCCGACGATCCAGTCGGCCTCCGAGCGCGAGCGGGCCGCCGCCTCGAGCGTGGCCAGCTCCAGCCCCGGGCGCAGGGAGCCGAAGGCGTCGCGGATCGCCTCGGTGGTCATCGAGTTCAGCCACAGCCGCATGACCGGCTTCTTCGATCCCGCCTTCTCGTAGAGGTAGGCGAAGATCAGCTCGCCCTCGCGGCCGGCATCGCAGGCGTTGACCACGAGATCGACGTCGCTGTTGTCGAGCTGGCGCTTGACCACGGTCATCTGCTTCTTGGAGCGCTCGTCGCGCACCACGAGCTTGAACCGGTCGGGGACGATCGGCAGGTCGGCCATCCGCCATTTCTTAAAGCGATCGTCGTACTCGTCGGGGTCGGCGAGCTGGACCAGATGGCCGACGGCCCAGGTCACGATGTGCTCGGGCCCCTCGAGGTACCCTTCGTGCTTGGTGAACGGTCCGGGCAGGACGCGCACCAGATCGCGACCGACGGACGGCTTCTCGGCGATGACCAGAGTCTTGGGCATGAGTCCGCGAGGGTAGCGCTCATGTCAACCGATCTCCGTGCTTTTCTGATCAGGATGCTGGCGAGGATGGGCAAGTTCGTGGTCCCCGCGGCCGTGGCCTTGGCGCTACTGCTCCCGGCCTCGAAAGCCAAGCCCGCCACACCGGCGGCCACGGCGCGAAGCGTGCTCACGGTCGGCCGCGCCCTCGCCGCTCCGCCAATCGCTCCGGGGTTCGTGGGCCTGTCGCTCGAGTATTGGGCCGTCCCCGATTACGCCGGCCCGGACCCCACGGAACTCAATCCCGTGTTCGTGCAGCTGATCCGAAATTTGGCTGCCGGCTCGGATCCGGTGCTGCGAATCGGGGGCGTCACGACCGACAACTCGTGGTGGCCCGCGCCCGGATTGAGCAAGCCCGCCGGGGTGACCTTCGCCCTGACTGCCGGCTGGACCGCGGTCATGCGAGCGCTGGCCCGGACGCTCGGAGCTCGGCTGATCCTGGGGATCAACCTCGAGGCCGACAACGCGGCCGTGGCCGGCACGGAGGCCAGGAGCCTGGTGGCCGGGATCGGGCGCCGGCAGATCGAGGCGCTCGAGCTCGGCAACGAGCCCGAGCTCTACGGGAGCTTCGTATGGGGCATCTCCGGCGCGCCGGGACGACCGGCGGACTACGACTTTGCGGACTTCGAGCAGGACTTCACGCGCATCGCCGCGGCGCTGCCGAAGGTTCCCCTGGCCGGGCCGACCGACGGTGCGCCCAGCTGGTTCAAGCTCCTGGGCCGCTTTCTGTCCGATCAGCCCCGCGTGGCGGTGGCGACGCTGCACCGCTATCCGCTGCAGCAGTGCTTCGTCGCCCCGGAGGAGCCGAACTACCCCACGATCGCCCACCTGCTGGCGCCAACTTCCTCGCGAGCCCTGGCCGACAGCGTGATCGCGGCGGTCAAGGTCGCACACGCGCATCACGTCCCGGTGCGGATCGACGAGATGAACACGATCTCTTGCGGCAACGTGCCGGCCGTGGGCGACTCGTTCGCCTCGGCGCTTTGGGCGCTCGACGCGCTGTTCGAGATGGCCAGGGTCGGAGTCGACGGGGTCAACATCCACACCTTCCCGGGCGTCGGCACGGCGCTCTTCGACTTCCAGCGCGTCGACGGGCAGTGGCGCGGCACGGTGGCGCCCGAGTACTACGGCCTCGATATGTTCGCCCAGGCCGCGCCCCCGGGCTCACGGCTGCTGAGCGCCTCGTTCTCGCCGCGGGGGTCGTCCGGGTTGCAGGCGTGGGCGACGCGCGCGGTGGACGGCACGATCCGGGTCGTGGTCATCAACGACGGCTCCCACACCCGCGCCCTCGCCGTCCACGCGCCGGAGGCCACCGCCGGGGCGAGCGGGACGATCGAGCGCCTGCAGGCGCCCAGCCTGAGCGCCAGCGGCGGGGTGACCCTCGGCGGCCAGCGCTTCGCGCCGGACACGACGACCGGCCTGCTGGCCGGTCCGCGCCGGGCCCTGACCGTCACCCCGAGCCGAGGCAACTACGCGTTCAGTGTCCCCGCGGGAAGCGCGGGGATGCTGACCATCACCTAGCGCCGGCCTCCTGAAGCCCGGCCTGCAGCCGCTCGACCCGGCGCGCCACGGCTCCGAGCCCGCGCGCGGCCGCGGCACCCGCGGCCGCCTCGAGCAACTCGTCCGCGCGCGGATCGGGAGCCTCGGCGACGCTCAGGATCGCCCGCGCGTAGTCGACCTGCGTGCGGGCCAGGCAGCCCGGCGCCGGGAGTTCGGCGTTGGCGGCCAGCGCCCGCTCGAAGTGCTCGGCGGCCAGCTCGGGCTGGCCCGTGGTCGCTGCCAGCTTTCCAAGGAAGCTCGCGGCCGAGCCAAGGCAGACGGCGGCGAACCCGATCACGACGTTGACCTCCGCGTAGGGCTCGAGCATGGCGTACAGCAGCGCCGCGCGCCGGGCGTCGCCCAGATCGGCGCAGACGTCGCTGAGCAACGTCATCGCGATGATCCAGTCGAGGTCCCTGGGCACGTCCTCGAAATCGTCGGCGGCGAGCCGTTCGAACTCCTCCTCGGCCTCGGCCAGCCTGCCCTCCTCGCACAGCAGGTTGGCCAGCGCGGCGCGCCACGCCGGCCGGCTCGGGTTGTCCGCCACCAACCGCCGGGCGGCGTGCTCGAGCTCGCCCATTCGTCCCTGCTCGCGGCGGATCGCCAGCAACTGGATCGCGTAGTACTGCGTGGCGGTCACCGCCTCCGCCGGCCCTCCGGCGGCGAGCGCCTGGGAGGCGAGCTGGTCGGCGCGGTCCAAGGAGCCGGTGAGCAGCGCGCGCATGCCCTCCCACAGCAACACGTTCCACTCGAACAGCGGCTGACGCAGGCGGTCCGCCCCGACCTTGAACGCCTCCATCTGCGCGGCGACCGCGTCGCCGTCACCGCGCTCGAGCAGGTCGACCACGAGCCAGGCATGCGCCTGCAGCTGGAGCTCCAGGTTGCCGATCTGGCGGGCCAGCGTGAGCATCTCGGTCGACGCCTCGACGCGTTCCTGGAGGTGCGGCGGGTCCCACAGGACGCGACGCTGGGCGCCGCAGGCGTACGCGCGCGCCTCCGGATCGCCGAGCTCAGCCGCGATCTCCGCCGCTTCCCGACTGAGTGCCGGCATCCGCTCGCGCTCGGGCGAGTAGTAGAGCGCCCCGCAGAGACAGGAGAGCAGGCGCACGCGGACCAGCGTTCGGTCGGGCTGGAGCTCGAGCGCGCGCTCGATCATCGCGATCAGCTCGCCGTCCACCACCCCCGGGGGCTGCACGTAGCGCCGGGAGGCGCCGATCGCCGCGCGGGCCAGCAGGTCGCCGTCGCCCAGCTGCTCGGCCAGCGCCGCGGCCTCCCGGAAGGCGGTGGATCCCTGGGCCCGCTCGCCGCCGCGTACCCGCGCCTCTCCCAGCGCCACCAGGAGCTCGCATCGGCGCGCGGTCGCCTCGGGCTGGAAACGCGCGAGCACATCGAGCGCCCGGGCGTAGTGCTCGGCCGCTTCCTCGTGGGCGAGCATCGTGGTCGCCTGCTCGGCCGCTCGCAGCGCGTAGGTGATCGCCTCCTCGGCGTCCTCCTCGTCGGCCACCGCACGGGTGAAGTGATAGGCCAGCTCGGGGAGGTAGCGGCCCTGCCGACGCCCCTGCGCGGCCTCGATCGCCTTGCCCACGCGCTTGTGGATGCGCGCCCGGCGCGGCACCGACATCCCCTCATAGAGCGTCTCGCGGATGAGCGCGTGCGAAAACAGATAGGCGCCGGGCTGATCGTCGGCCTCGACCAGCAGCCCGGCCGCGAGCGCTTCCTCCAGCGCGCCGAGGAACTCCTCCTCGGCCTGGAGCACGACCCGTTCGAGCAGGGCCGCGTCGACGTCGCGACCGATCACGGCGGCCACGCGCAAGAGCTCGATCGCCGACGGCTCGAGCCGGCTCAGGCGCCAGGCGATGACCTGCTTGACGCCCTCTGGCAGCCCGAAGCTCTGGAGCTCCGAGGCAGTGGCACTGCCGGCACGGACCCCCGCCTCGAGCAGGTGCCGGACGATCTCCTCGACGAAGAACGGGTTGCCTTCGGACTCCTCGTACAGCGCGTGGGCGAAGGAGCGCGACGGGCTCTCGCCGGCACGCAGGGCCACGAGCGCGGCGGTGTCCGGCTCGCTCAGGCCCCGGAGTTCCAGCTGGGAGGCGAGCCGGTCGCGCTGCAGCTCCGTCAGAGCGTTGGTGAACGTGTCCCCGCGACGCTCGGTCGAGCGGTACGCCGCGAGGATCAGCACGCGCGCCGGGCTGGTCGCGCGTGCCAGATGGCGCAGGAGGAGCAGCGTCGGGCGGTCAGCCCATTGCAGGTCATCGAGCACGAGCAGCACCGGCGCCAGGCGCGACAGCTCGGTCAGCAGTCCCACCACCGCCTCGAACAGGCGGTAGCGCTCGGTCTCGGGCTCGTCGGCCGGCGGCGGGGGCAGGTCGGGGGCGCGGCGGCGCAGCTCGGGGATCAGGCGGGCGAGCTCGGAGCCATATTCGCGCGCGGTGGCCCGTAGGTCGCTGAGCGAGGCGTTGAGCGCCCAGTGGCGGAGCGCCTCGAGGATTGGCTGGTAGGGGACCACGGTCTCACGCGGCGAACGCCCCGCCAGCACGGTCGCACCCTCGTCGTGGACCCGCCGAGCCACGTCGGCGATCAGCGTGGTCTTGCCGATACCGGCGTCGCCGGCGAGGAGTACGAGCCGCCCCGAGCGCGCCTCGCGGCAGGCGAGCTCCCACTCCTCCTCGAGCTGGGCGAGCTCGGTGGCGCGACCGATCAGCGGGCCCTGCCCACGGTGGCGCAGCTCGGCCGGCAGCGGGATCCCCACCCAATCCTCGGCGATTGAAACCCCCGCGGTCCCCGCCCGATCGCCGTCGGCCAACTCGCCCGCGAGCCCCCTGGGCCTGACCAGCCGCTGGTGGGCGGCGATCGCCTCGCGGGAAGGGTTCGTCCCGAGCTCGTCGCGGAGCAGGGTGCGGAGCCGGTCGAACACGCGCAGGCCCTCGGCGACGTTGCCCCGCGTCGCGAGCGCTTCCATCAGCAGCACGTAGCCTGACTCGCGGTAGGGCTCTGACTCGATCAGGGTTCGCGCGGCCCTCTCGGCCGACTGCAGCTGCGTCCCGCCCATGACCAGGCCGGCGCGCCCGATCACCTCGAGCGCCAGCAGATGGACCTCCTCGAGCTCGCGCCGGGGCGCCTCGAGCCAGGTCGCCTGCGTCCCCGGCAACAGGCCGCGGCTGGCGATGTTGAGCGGCACCTGGGCGAGGGCCCAGGCTCGCCGCGCATCGTCCTGCGCGAGCGCGTCGAGCGCCTCGGTCATCTCGGTCGCGGCGGCCTCCGCGTCGATCCACACCGGCTCGGGCAGGTTCAAGATCAGCTCGTCGCGACCGGCAAGGGTCGAGGCGCCGAGCGAGGAGCGCAACCTCGACAGCAGGGTGCGCAGCGCCGCGTCCTGGGAAACCGGCGCCTGGTTGGGCCACAGCGCGCCGATCAGCTCATCCCGCCCGACGTGCCGGTCCCGGTTCAGCACCAGATACGCGAGCAGCAGCGGCACCTGCTTGCCGCGCAGCCGCCCGGCTAGTTGCACGCCGTCGATCTCCACGGATAACCGTCCACACAGCTGGATCCGGGTCATCTCAAGAGCGCGCTCTGGCTGCGGCAACGTCTTGGAAACGTATCGACAACGTCAACGCGGCAAGGTCCCTGGCCGTGGAGACCCCGAGGTGAGATGCAGCGACGAACTCGGCGGGGCGCAGTCAGAGGTGACGGCGAGCCGTGGCGATGACGGCCACACGACCGCAGTCAATGGAGGGCATAGGCGGATCGCCTACTGCGAGTGCGGGGCGCAACTCGCAGGTGACGACGAGCATGAGCTCTACTCAGCGGCTCAACGGCACCTCGCTCACCACCACCCTCAGCTCCTGGGGGCGCTGGGACCTGGGATGGTGAGTCAAATGGCCGAGGACGTCGGGGGGCAATAACACTTCGGGGCCCCCGGGGGCATGCCTAGGGGCGGGCGGTGTGCAGACCACCGCCCGCCCATAGCGCCTCTGGTCATGGGGCGCGCCTGCCACTTCGGGGGCACTCGCGCGGCGGAAACCAGCTAGCCCGCGCACTCCTGGGTGGACACCGCGTGCGTCCGCGAGAGCGACTCGGCGAGCTGCTTGCGGATGAGCCCGTTCGGCACCGCGAAGCCGCCCCGCCCGCTCGGTGAGCCGGTGATCGCCGCAAACACCGTTGCCACCACCTGACCGCGGGCGTCGATCATCGGACCGCCCGAATTGCCGGGCCGCACGAGGCCGCGCAGCGGCGTAATGCTCCGCAGCACCGGGCCGTTGCCGTAGGCGTCCTCGGTGCTCACCACCTCGGTCTGTCCGATCCGCCCCGGCTCCTTGTCGAACGGCCCGTCGAGCGGATAGCCGAGGATCGCCGCCGCCGTGCCCGCCTGGGGGTTGGCCGCGAGGTGCAGAACCGGCTCGTGCAGACCGGCCACCCGCAGCACCGCGATGTCGTCGTGCGGATCGAAGTCGATCACCTCTGCATCCAGTCCGGGCAGATTGCCCTGGACCTCGACGTTGGTGTTGTCCTCGCCGGCGACCACATGGGCGTTCGTGACCACGATGCCGGGAGCGGCCACCCAGCCGCTCCCCTCGATGCCGAGACCGCACGCGGTCCCGAGCACCTTCACGACGCTTTCGCCGGCGCCGTCGACCGCCTGCGCGCCCACGATCCCGGACGGGGGCGGCGGCACGTTGGCCTCGGGACCCCGCACCGACGGGAGCGGGTCGATGCGCGCGAGCGCATGCAGGATCGGGCCCGACGGCGGCAGCAGCTCGTTCAGGCCGCGCAGGATGGACGAACTCTGGATGTCCTGGCGGAGCCCGGAGGAGTTGGACGATTGGAGCGCGATCGCGCCGACGATCCACGCGATCCCGAGTGCCACGGTCGCGGTCAGCGCCGCCCCGAGTAGCCCGTCCACGGTCCGCAGTCCTGGTAGCCGCAGGAACCTGCGAGCGCGCGCGCCCACCCCCTCGAACCCGCTGGCGAGCACGGCGCCGGCGAGCAGCGCCCCGAGCAGCCCGAACAGCGGCGCGTACTGCGAGTGCGAGCCGCCGGGCAGGACCAGCGGCGCAAGTCGCGTGCCCAGGAAAGCCCCCAGGCCGAAACCGACGAGCGACAGGGCGCCGACGATGAACCCCTGGGCGTAGCCGTACATCGCGAGCAGCACGGTGAACACCACGATCAGCCAGTCGACGCCGGTCACGCCAGGGAGGTTACGGCGGGCTTTCCTCCACTGTTCCGGCAAACCCGAACGGGCCGATTAGGGGCGTGCCGTACCGTTCGATGTCAGGTGGCACATGCAGTTCTGACGGAAGGGGCACGGGCACCCCGACGCCGGGGGCGGCGTCGGCTGTGGCGGCGACGCCTGCGGCTGCTCATCCCGCTGGCGATTCTCGCGGCGGCCGCGGCCGCGGTGGTGCTCATCGTCCGCGCGGGACCAGGCCGGGCCGAGCGCCAGCTGGTAACGCACTACGTCCACGACTGGGCCTCCGGTGACTACGCCAGCATGTACTCGCTCCTCGATCCGGTCTCCAAACAGCACACGAGCGAAACGAGGTTCGCGGCCGCCTACCAGCACGCCGCCATGATCGCGACGCTCGAGAAGCTCGTGCCGGAGCACGTGGGGAGCCGCCGGGGCGAATACATCCCGGTGCAGATGGTCGTCTCCACCCGGCTGTTCGGAACCCTTCGCGAGACGCTCGAGGTGCCCCTCACCGGTAGCGGCTCGAGCGCGACCGTGCATTTCGCCGGCAACCTGCTGTTTCCCGGTCTGACCGGCCACGAGCGGCTCGGCCGGCGGATGTCGCTGCCGCCTCGGGCGACTCTGTTCGCCGCAGACGGGACGCCGCTGGCGCAGGGGCCCGACCGGACCTCGCCGATTCCCGCCGTGGCGGAGCAGATCGTCGGCACGCTCGGCCCGATCGCCGCCGACCAGGCGGCGACATATATGGCCGAGGGCTACCCGGCCAAGGCGCAGGTGGGACAGGACGGCCTCGAGCTCGTGTTCCAGTCGCAGCTGGCCGGCACGCCGGGCGGCACGCTGCTCGCAGGTCGGCGGGTGCTGGCGCAAGTGGCTCCGAAGGCCGGCCACGACGTCACGACCACGATCGACCCGGCGATGGAGAGCGCGGCGGTCAATGCGCTCGGCGGCAGTTACGCCGGCATGGTCGCGATGGACCCGCGCACGGGGGCGGTGCTCGCCGCGGCCGGCATCGCCTACTCGGCCCCCCAGCCGCCGGGCTCAACGATGAAGATCATCACCTCGACCGCCGCGCTGACGGCCGGGATCGTGAAGCTGGGCACGGTGTTTCCGTACAGCACCGAGGCGACGCTCGACGGCTACACCCTCCACAACGCCAGCGACGAGGACTGCGGCGGCACGCTCCTGAACTCGTTCGCGGTCTCGTGCAACTCGGTGTTCGCGCCGCTCGGCGCGCAACTCGGCGGCCAGCGGCTGCTGGCGATGGCCGATCGGTTCGGCTTCAACCAGACGCCGACGATCCCCGGCGTGGCCGAGAGCTCGATCCCGCCGGCGAGCCTGCGCAGCGATCTCGAGGTCGGCTCCTCGGCGATCGGCCAGGGCGAGGTCCTGGCCACGCCGCTCGTGATGGCCGATGCCGCCGCGACCATCGCGATGGGCGGGCGCCGCCCGATCCCGACATTTTTGGCCAACCAGCCGCCGCGCTTCGTCCGCGTCACAAGCGCGCACGTCGCCCGCGAGGTTCAGCAGATGATGGTCGCGGTGGTCCAGTTCGGCACCGGCACCGCGGCCGCGATCCCGGGGGTCACGGTGGCGGGCAAGACCGGCACGGCCGAGCTCGCGAGCACGAGCACGTCCACCGGCCAGAGCGTCGCCAATGCCAATCAGCTCACCGACGCCTGGTTCGTCGGCTATGCGCCGACGGGCCGTCCGCGGATCGTGGCCGGGGCGCTGTTCCCCAATCAGGGCGCGGGCGGTGCGACGGCGGCGCCGGCCGTGCGCGAGGTGCTGATCGCCGGACTACAGGGCTCGCACTGAGCCGACCCGACGCACCGAGCCGGCCCTAGAGATCGAGCGAGATCTGCCCGGGCTTCCCGCCGCCAACCGGGTAGATGTTCAGCGTCAGCGGCCGGTTCGCGTACACCGAGTTCGGCAGCTTGAACAGAAGCAGCCCGCCTCCGGTGGGGCCGAAGCTGGCCGTCGTGTTGGGCGTGGGCTCGATGTCGGACGGCGCGAGCACCTGCTGGGTCCAGGCGTAGCCGTTGATCTGCGTGTCGAGCGGGATCGGGTAGTAGACGTCTCCACTCGAGTCGACGATCGAGAATCTATCGGCCGTGGTGTGGTCCTGGTCGGTCTGGTTCTTGGCCCACAGAAACACGCCGTACCAGAGCTGGTCGGGGGCGATTCCGGTCGGGCTGTACCCGCTCGGCAGCCCTTTCAGGTACTGGCTGTCCTCGACGGCGTACGGGTTCAGCTCCCGGGAGATCTGCATCTGGTAGGTGATCGGCCCGGCGTCGATGTACACGCCGTTGTTGAGGACGCTGACCGGATCCGACACCTGTCCGCACGCCGCGACCCCGAGGATCACTCCGAGGGCGCAAACAAATGTCCACAGACGACGGGCGCTCACGGGGGCGGAAGTTTATGGGATCCACACGCGACGCCGACTTCAGCTGCCCGCGACCGTCGCACGGCGCCCCCGGTCGCGGTCCTCCTCGAGGATGCTCCGCAACCGTCCCATTGCCTTCCGGGTCTTGCGGCGCAACCAAGCGTTGCCGCCGAGCGCCTCCATCAGGTGATCGGAGGGCATGACCGGCACGGTCTCGAGGGTGTACTCGACCCGGGTGGCGCCGCCCGGGCCGGGCGAGAGCGTGTAGGTCCCGAGCATCCGGATGCGGTTGTACTTACCGCCGCGGCCGCGCTCGACGATCCGGAAGGGCGGCTGAACCTCGACGAAGCTCATGTCGGCCCAGTTGAAGCGCGCCCGCGGTGCCTTGATCCGAAACCGCGCGCCGGCGCCGGTCCCGTAGGAGTCCACACGGGTCAGATGCCAGTCGACCAGATAGTGGTCGGTGAACTCCGCGTGGTTGGCGATGTCCGCGAGGTACTCGAAGACCTCCTCGCGTGGCTTCGAGATCGTCGTTTCGACCGTGAACGGCTCCACGGCTGGGATTCTAGGTTCGAGGGCCGCAAGTCGGCTTCACGCCGCGCGATGATCGGCCAGGCGCATCGTGTGCCCGAACTCGGGACCGCGCACGATCCGCGATCGCAGCAGCGGATCAGGCTCGAGCGCCCGGCACAACTCGCAGTACAGCCCGCCCGCCTCGTCGAGGTACACCCGCTCTCCGACCAGGGGCGTCCGCCGGCAGCCGCGACAGCGCTCGCTGTCGGCGTCGCGCTCGCCGACCGCTCGCCTGACCAGCGCCAACTGAAGTTCGGGAGCGCGCGGATCGGGGTAATCGGCATCCGACACGACCCGAGTGTTCGGCGCTGTGCAGGGGGTTCCTGCCGGGGCAGATTAAGGCTCAGCTAAACGCCTTGAGGATGGTCCGTAATCCGTCCAGAGACGCTCTGAGAACTTTGACTCAGGGGATATGATGGCTGGAACGGCTTGTCCAAGTCGGCAAGTCTTGAGCCCGTAACAAGGAGAACGCGCCTTCATGAAAGCTTGGATGTCGGGCAATGTTGCGGGGACCGGAACCTTCAGATGCACGGACTGCGACTACCCCGTGTCGCTCGACGCGGTGGACGAGCTGCCGACCTGCCCGAACTGCGGAGGTACCGAATTCGTACGGGCCTCGCTGTTCACGACGGCGCAGACGACGGTGCTTGAGGTCGCGGCCGACGACGACGATCAGGGCTGGCTTGATGAGCTTCGCGACGGGCTGCACGAGCCCGGGCAGTACCTGGCCTACCGCGCCGAGGGCGAGGACGCGATCACGTTCGCGCTCCAGCGCGAGTGGACCCGGATCGGCCGCAGCCTGGCCGCCGATATCCGCTTCGACGACCCGACCGTGTCGCGTCGCCACGCGCTCATCGTCCGCCAGCCGGACGGCCTGCGGGTACTCGATGACCGCAGCCTGAACGGCGTCTTCGTCAACGGCGAACGGGTCGAGTGGAGCACGCTGGCCGACGGCGACGAGATCGTGATCGGGCGCCACCACCTCCATTTCGTGGACGTTCCGGTCGTCTCGGGCATGCGCTACAGCCAGGCCGGCGAGCACAGCGCGACCGCCCCGGCGACCTGATCGTTCCGACCCGCACGCTAATTACCGGCGCCCGAGTCGCTGGCCTATAGTCCTGCCGGGGTATGGCGGCGACGATCTCGGTTCTCTCGCAGAAGGGCGGCACGGGCAAGACGACGGCCGTGCGCACGCTCACCGACGTGTTCCGCCGCGTCGACTTGCGCGTGCTCGCGATCGACCTCGACCCCCAGGGCAACCTGTCGGACTACCTCGACGTCGACCCCGAGGCCTCCCCCACGATCGGCGACGTCCTGTCTGGCCGGGCCAAGGCACGCAATGCCATCCACGACGGGATCATCCCGGCCAACCTCGGGCTGGCCGAGGCCGAGCTCGCGCTGGGCGGCAAGATGGGCCGCGAGCTCGCGCTCAAAAAGGCGCTGCGCGACGTCCGGGACGATTACGACGTGATCCTGATCGACTGCCCGCCCGCGCTCGGCCTGCTCACGGTTAACGCGCTCGTCGCCTCCGACCACGCCCTGATCTCGGCCGAGGCGCAGTACTTCTCGCTCCAGGGCGTCGAGCAGGCGCTCGAGGTGATCGAGCTGGCCCGCGAGAACCTCAACCCCGACCTCGAGTGGCTCGGGGTCGTGCTGAACATCGCCGACATGCGTACGCGCCACTCGCGCGAGGCGTTCGACTCGCTGCGCCAGCACTACGGCGCCAAGCTGCTCGAGACGACGATCCGCCAGTCGATCGCCTACGCCGAGTCGGCCGAGCGCGCCGTCTCGATCATCGACTACCGGCGGGACCTGGCGAGCGATTACCTCGAGGTGTCCGCCGAGCTGCTCAAGCGCCTCGGGATGGAAGGCCCGCGCCGGCGGGTGCGCGCGCTGGCCGGCGAGGTCGTTCCCGCGCAGGTTTCCTAGGGGTCTAGGCCCCTCAAACGGACCGCTGATAGGACCGGAACGCGTTCGTCGCGAACGCCAGGCAGAGCACAAGCAGCCCCGCCAGGAACGCCGCCCGGGAGGCCGCCAGCCCCCAGTCGGGGTGCGCCGAGGTCGCGGTCCGACCGGCCGTCACGGCCCAGTTGACCGGATTGAAGTCGGCCACGTGCTGCATCCACTTCGGGATCAGATTGACGGCCAGGAACGTCGAGGACAGGAAGGTGAGCGGGAGCAGGATGAACTGCGTGGCGCCGATCAGTGCCTCCTCCTGGCGCATGATCAGCCCGAACCCGTTCGAGAGCGCCCCGAATGTGGCGCCAAGCAGGGCGGAGACCCCGAACAGCACTGCGACCCCCCCGACACCTCCCGGAAACGACGCGCCCACGATCAGCGCCAGCGCGACGATGATCAGCGACTGGATCACGATCACCACCGTCTCCTTGAGGATGCGCCCGGCGATCAGCGCCTCGCGGCGCACCGGCGAAACCAGGAAGCGGGCGGTGACGCCGCGGTTGAGGTCATCGATCAGCGACATCCCGCTCCAGGCCGCGTTGAACATCGCGGTCATCACCACCACCCCGGGCGCGAGGAAGGCGATGTAGGAGTGGGCGTGGAAGCCCGGGATCTCGATCACCTTCTTGAACAGCGCGCCGAACAGCAGCAGCCAGATGACCGGCTGCACGAGCGTGACCGCGACGAACCAGGGCTGGCGCCAGAGCTCGCGCAGGTGGCGCAGCGTCATGTACAGGGTTTGCCTGATCACGGTCATCGCTTCGCCTCCGCTTGCTCGGCCTCGGCCGCGTCGAAGGTGCGGCCGGTGTACTTGTGGTAGACGTCATCGAGCGACGGCCGGGCGACGCGCACCGACGCGACCCCCACACCGTGGCTCTCGAGCGCCTGCAGCACCAACGGCACCGCGCGCGCCGCCGTCGTCGGCCCGGGCCCGCAGCGCACGCCCGTCGACGTGGACGTCGCGTACCGCGCCGAGCGCGGTCAGCGCGCTCTCGAGCTGGCCGTTGTATTCGCCATCGAGGTCGACGTGGATCGCGTCACCGCGGAGCTCGCGCTTGAGCTCCTCGGGCGTGCCCTCGGCCACCACCTTGCCGCGGTCGACGATCGCCACGCGCTCGGCGAGCTGGTCGGCCTCCTCGAGGTAGTGCGTGGTCAGCAGCACGGTCTTGCGACGCTCGCCGGCCAGCTGCGCGATCTCGGCCCACATGTCGGCTCGGACCTCGGGGTCGAGGCCGGTGGTCGGCTCATCGAGGAACAGGACGGCCGGGTCGTGGACCATCGCCATCGCGATGTCCAAGCGCCGCTGCATCCCGCCGCTGTAGCCCCGGGTGATCCGGTCGGCGGCATCGGCGAGGCCGAACCGCTCGAGCAGTTCCTGGGCGCGCTGCTCGAGCGCGGCGCCGCGCATTCCGTAGAGCTGGCCTTGCAGACGCAGGTTTTCGCGGCCGGTGGCCTGGACGTCGACCGCCGAGCCTTGCGCGACGACACCGATGCGCCGGCGCACGCTGTCGGGGTTGGCGACCACATCGAGCCTGCCGACGAACGCCCGCCCGGCATCGGGCTTGGCCAACGTGGTCAGGATCTTCACGGCGGTCGACTTGCCGGCGCCGTTGGGGCCGAGCAGCGCGAACACGCTCCCCGGTGCGACCGCGAACGACAGCCCATCGAGCGCCGTCACCCCCTTCGGATAAGACTTACGAAGGCTCTCGGCCTCGATTGCATGTTCCACGAGCTACGACCTCCAAAGCTAGAATTCACTCACGCGTCAAGCATTTTAGTAACTAAGAGATTTAGATGTCAAGAGAAAACCTCGACGAACGCGAACGACTCCAGGTCGAACTGAGCAACGAGGTCCGGGCCAACCAGCGCGCCACCGACGTGGTCGACGAGCTGGTCTCCCAGCTGATGGGGATCAACCGGACCGACTCGCGCTGTATGGACATCCTCGACCAGCACGGGAGCATGAGCGCAGGCGACCTCGCCGAGGCGAGCCGGCTCAGCACGGGGGCGATCACCGCCGTGATCGACCGGCTCGAGCGGGCGGGCTTTGCCCGGCGCGTGCCCGACCCCTCCGACCGCCGGCGCGTACTCGTCGAGATCACGCCGAAGGCGTACGAGGCCGCGTTTGAGCTGATGATCGAGCCGATGCAAGCGCTCTACGCGCCGCTCGCCGCCCGCTACAGCGACGACGATCTGCGGCTGCTGATCGACTTCACCCGCCAGGGACGCGAGCTCCAGGAGCGCCACGCGGAGTGGCTGCGCGAACGGTTGGCCCAGCGGCGTGGTGGCGGGCCTAAACCCGCCTAAACACCGCTAAACGGGACGGCGGCATGAATGAACGTTCGCCCGATGTGCCGGAGGCTCTTTAGCCGCATGCTGGTTGCCCACCCCGACAACCAACGGAGGCGAGTCCAATGCCCAAGAACAAGCACCGCAACCGGCCCTCGAACGTCCGCCGCGCCGTCATGGCCGCTGGGGGATCACTCCTCGCGGCCGCCGCGCTGAGCGCCCCCGCCGTCGCCGCCCAGTCTCAGGGCACCTCAGCGGCGCAGTCGCATCACGCCTATGTGTTCCGCACCCTCGACGACCAAGCCGATCTGACCTTCAACCAGCTGCTCGGGATCAACAACCACGGCCTGATCGCCGGCTACTTCGGCTCGGGCCAGGACGCCCAGCACCCCAACAAGGGCTATGTCCTCCATCCGAGCTACCACCAGAAGGACTTCATGCACGACAACTTCCCCGGCTCGGTCCAGACCCAGGTCACCGGCCTCAACAACAACGGGACCAAGGTCGGGTTCTATGTCGACGCGAATGGCAACCAGATCGGGTTCGTCCAGAAAGGCGCGCACTACACGCCGGTCATGGACCCGAACTCCCTGGCGCTCGGCGCTACCCCTGCGGTCGGCCAGCTGCTCGGCGTCAACGACCACGACGTGGCAATCGGCTTCTGGACCGACGCCAACGGTCTCAGCCACGGCTACACCTACAACGCGGACAGCGGCAAGTTCACCCAGATCATGGTGCCCAACCTGCCCGACGGCTCGAGCGTGACCGCCACCGCGATCAACGATCACGGGACGGCGGTCGGGTTCGTCACCCTGCCGGCGCCGAGCGGCTCGAGCAACCCGGGACTGACCGAGTCGTGGGTCCAGACCTCGAACGGGAACACCGGGATCCTCACGTACCCGGACTCGACGAGCACCCAGGCGCTCGGTATCAACAACGAGGGTGAGGTCGTCGGCGACTACACCGACGTGATGGGCAACATGCACGGCTTCACCTGGAGCGCCAAGAACGGCTTCGCCAGCATCGACGATCCGAACGGCGCCGGGACGACGACGATCAACGGCGTCAACGACCACGGTCAGCTGGTCGGCTTCTACGTCGACGGCAAGAAGAACACGGACGGCTTCCTGGCCACCCCCTCCTCCCACTGACGTTTGGTTCATGGTGCGCCCGGGTCCGCTGAGCGGCCCGGGCGTACCGCATTCCTTACAGCGAGCGGACGTCCGCGCCGTGGGTCTCGAACGGCGCCCTCATCACCGTCGCCCACGCTTGCGTCTCGCGTCTGAGCGCCTCGACGACCGGCCCGCTGTCCTCGTAGCGGCACCACACGAGCACGGTCGGCCCCGCGCCCGAGATGGTCGCGCCGAGCGCGCCCAGCGCGGGCGCGCGCGCAAGCAGCTCGACCGAGCGCGGGTAGAGGTGCGCGCGGTGCGGCTGGTGCAGGCGATCGGGCAGGCCGGCGGCGATCAGCTCCCAGTCGCCGGTGGCCACGCCGGCCATGAGCAGCGAGGCGTGGGCGATGTTGAACACCGCGTCTGGAAGCGGGACGACGTCCGGGAGCGCCGTGCGCGCGGCGTCGGTGGGTACCGCCTGGTGGGGGACGACCAGGACCGCCTCGAGGCCCATGGGCGGTTCGAATCGGTGCACGCGGTCGCTCGCGGACACAACGAACCCACCGTGCAGGGCGGCGGCCACGTTGTCGGAATGGCCTTCGAGTTCCGTGGCAAGTCCGCGCACGTCCGCGTCGAGCTCGAATAGGTGGTCGGCGGCGAGCAGCCCGGCCAGGATCGCCGCGGCGCTCGAGCCCAGCCCGCCGGACAGCGGGATGTCGGATTTGATCGCGAAATCGAAGTCGTCGGCCGGATGCAGCCGCTCGAACGCCCTGATCACGAGGTTGGTGCGGTCGCGGGGCACGTCGAGGTCGGTGTGCACGGCGAACGTGCCGGTCTCGCGCACGTCGAGCTCGAGGTGCAGCGAGAGCGCGGCCCCGAACACGTCGAAGCCCGGCCCGAGGTTGGCCGAGGAGGCCGGAACGCGGACCACGCGCCGGCGCGAGAGGCCGGCGCTCACCCGAGCACCGCGCGCTCGATCGCGGCCAGCTCGGGATCGCACGGCACGACCGCCCCCGCCTGCTCGAGTGCGGTCTGCGGATCCTTGAGGCCGTGGCCGGTGAGCACGCACACCACGCGGCCGACTCCGTCGCCGGCGCCGTGGGTGAGCAGCCCGGCGACGCTCGCGGCCGACGCGGGCTCGCAGAACACTCCCTCGGTGGCGGCCAGGAAACGCCACGCGGCGAGGATCTCCGCGTCGGTCACGGCCTTGACCGCGCCGCCGCTCGAGGTCATCGCGTTCATCGCCTCCTCCCAGCGGGCCGGGTTGCCGATCCGGATCGCGCTCGCCACCGTCTCGGGGTGCGCGATCGGCTTGCCCTCGACGAGCGGCGCGGCGCCGGCGGCCTGGAAGCCGCACATGCGCGGCCTGTATCCGAGCTCCTGGAACCCCTTCCAGTAGGCGGTGATGTTGCCGGCGTTGCCGACCGGGATGCAGAGCGCATCGAGCTCGCCGGTCAGCTCCTCGACGATCTCGAACGCGGCCGTCTTCTGCCCCTCGATCCGGAACTCGTTGACCGAGTTGACCAGCGAGATCGGGTGCCGGCTGACCAGCTCGCGGACGAGCTTGAGCGCCTCATCGAAGTTGCCCCGCAGGGCGACCACCCGGGCGCCGTGCATGAGCGCCTGGGCCAGCTTGCCGGTGGCGATCTTGCCCTCGGGGACAATCACCGCACCCGTCAGCCCGGCCTTGGCCGAGTAGGCGGCGGCCGAGGCGGCCGTGTTTCCGGTCGAGGCGCAGATGACGGCCTCCGCCCCCTCCCGGACGGCGGCCGAGACGGCGCAGGTCATGCCCCGGTCCTTGAACGAGCCGGTCGGGTTCGCGCCCTCGATCTTCAGCCACACCTCCACCCCGGCCCGATCGGACAGCCGCTCGGCCAGGATCAACGGGGTCGAGCCCTCGTTCAGGGACACGATCGGGTCGGTCGGGTCGAACGGCAGCCGCTCGCGGTAGCGCTCGATGATCCCCGGCATGGGGCAGGAGGATGTCAGAGCATCAAGCTCAGTGGCTAAGCGACCTCGAGCACGACCTTGCCGGTCGCGCCGCGGCTCTCGAGCAGCTCGAGCGCGTCGCCCGCCCGCTCGAGCGGGAACCGCGCGCCCACCACGGGCCGGATGAACCCCTGATCGATGAGCTGCGTGACCGCCTCGCCGATCTCGCGGTTGACCTCGGGCTTTGACATCACGTAGCCGCCCCAGCCGGCGCCGATGACCTCGGTGTTGTTCAGGAGCAGCCGGTTGACCCGAACCTCGGGGATCGAGCCGCCCGTGAAGCCGACCACCACTACGCGCCCGCCCTCGCGTAGCGAGCGCAGGCTGTCGGTGAAGCGGTCGCCGCCGACGGGGTCGACGACCATGTCGACGCCGCCCTGGGAAATCTCCTTCGCCGCGTCCTTCCACGGGCCGTCGCTGCGAACCACGTGATCCGCGCCGGCCTCGCGCGCCACCCGCTCCTTCTCTTCGGTCGAAACCACCGCGATCGTCCTCGCCCCCAGACCCCTGGCGATCTGGAGAGTCGCGGTCCCGATTCCGCCGGCGGCGCCGTGCACCAGGACGGTCTCGCCCTCGGCCAGCCGGCCCCGCATCTTCAGCGAGAAGTAGGCGGTGTGGTAGTTGAGGACCAGGCCGGCACCCTGGGCGAACTCGAGCGCGTCAGGCAGCTTGAAGGCGAAGAACTCGGGTGCCACCGCGACCTCGGCCCACCCGCCCAGCAGGCAGAACGCCGCCACCCGGTCGCCCGGTTTGACCGCGGCGCCATCCGGAGCGGAACGGACGATCCCGCCCACCTCGCTGCCCGGGATGAAGGGCAGCTCGGGCTTGACCTGGTACTGGCCGCGGGTCTGGAGCAGCTCGGGGAAAGCCACGCCGGCCGCGCTGACGTCGACCACCACGCCGTGTCCAGGCGTCGCCGGGTGCTCGGCCGGCGGCTCGGGGACGTCGACCACTCGCAGCGCGTCGCGCGGGCCGGTCAGCTCGACGATCTGGACCGCCTTCATCGACGCGGCACCCTAGCCGAACTCCTCTTCGATCACCCGGATGGCCCGCGGTGGCGCTCGCAACACCTCGAGCCGCCCCAACTCGCTCATGGCGGCGAAGAAGCGCGACTCCAGAGCCGGGTGCACGACCATGACCAGCCGCGCCTGCTCGCCCAGCCCACGCTGGACGACGGACTTGACCGACACCTCCTGTTCCGCCAGTACCTGGGCGACCGTGGCCAGCACCCCCGGCTCGTCGGCCACCTCCAGATGGAGATAGAAGGCCGAGACCACGTCGGCGACGATTTCGAGCTCCTGCGAGGTCGCGGGCGTCGAGGCCGGCGGGATCATCGCGCTGATCACGTCGCCGAGCACCGCGCTGGCGGTCTGCGGCCCGCCGGCGCCGGGCCCCGACATGGTGATCTCGGTAATCGCCTCCGACTCGACGGTGACGGCGTTGAACGGACCGTTCACCGAGGCCAGCGGATGCCGCGGGTACAGGAACGCGGGATGCACCCGGACGCTCAAACCCGACCCGACTCGCTCGGCGGTCCCGATCAGCTTGAGCCGCAGCCCGAGCTCGTCGGCGTACGCGAGGTCATCGGGCTGGATGTGCTGGATGCCCTCGTAGCGGACCTGGCCGAGGTGGACCGGCGTGTCGAAGGCGAGCCGGGCGAGGATCGCCATCTTGGCCGCCGCGTCGCGTCCATCGACGTCCTCGGTCGGATCGGCCTCCGCGTACCCGAGCCGCTGGGCCTCGGTCAGCGCCTCCTCGAACGTCATGCCGGTCCTGGCCATCTCGGTCAGGATGAAGTTGGTCGTGCCGTTGACGATCCCGTGCACGCGGTCGATCTTCGCGCCGGCCAGCGACTCCTGGAGGACCCGGATGACCGGGACAACACCCGCCACGGCGCCCTCGAAGCGCAGCTGAACGCCGTTGACCCGGGCGGCCTCCCACAGCTCCTCGCCGTGCTGGGACAGGAGCTGCTTGTTCGCGGTCACCACGTGACGGCCCGCCTCCATCGTCCGCAGCAAGTACGAGCGCGTGGGGTCGATGCCGCCCATCAGCTCGACGATCAGGTCCGAGCCCTCCAGGATCTCGTCGAACGATCCCGAGCTGCGGGTCATCACCCCGGACAGCTCGGGCCGCAAACCGGTCAGTCGCTCGATCCGCTCTGCGTGCTGTGGCAGCAGCAAGGCGAACGCCGACCCGACGGTGCCGTGGCCGAGCAGCCCAATCCGAAATACCCCGTCAGACGACGTCACGGGCGGCCAGGTCCTCGTAGGTTTCGCGGCGCACGACGACGCGCGCCTCGCCGTCCTGGCAGAAGATCACCGGCGGGCGCGGCACGGCGTTGTAGTTGTTGGCCAGCGAGTACCCGTAGGCCCCGGTGACCGGCGTCGCAATCACGTCGCCCGGCGCGGGGTCAGACAGCCATACGTCGCGCACGATCACGTCCCCCGACTCGCAGTGCTTGCCCGCGAGCTTGCAGAGCTCGCCGCCGGAGGCCAGCGGCCGGTCGGCGACCAGCGCCTCGTACTTCGAGCCGTAGAGCATCGGCCGCAGGTTGTCCGACATGCCGCCGTCGACCGCCACCCAGGTCGAGACGTTGCGCTTGACCGTCTCGACCGTGTACAGGGTGACCGCGGAGTTGGCCACCACGGCGCGCCCGGGCTCGAGCAACAGCCGCTTGTCCGGACCGAGCTCGTCGTGCAGGGTCGAGACGATCGCGTCGACGTAGTCGGCGATGGCGGGCGGCCGGTCGGCGGACGTGTACGCGACGCCGAGCCCGCCACCCACGTTGTAGACCGGAAAGTCGCCGAGCGCGGCGAGCATCCGCACCGCATCACGGAACGGTTCGAGCGCGAGCAGCTGCGAGCCGATGTGAAAGTGCAGCCCGACCAGCTCGAGATGTGGAGCGTCGGCGATCCGCGCGATCGCCTCGCGCGCTGCCGCGGGCGCGAAGCCGAACTTCGAGTCGGCCTGCCCGGTCGAGATCGCGTGATGGGTATCTCCCGCCACGCCCGGGGTGATCCGGATCAGGACCTCCTGACGCCGGCCCGCCTCGGCCACGACCCGCTCCAGGCGCTCGAGCTCGTGCAGCGAGTCGATCACGATGTGGCCGACGCCGGCGTCGACGGCGTAGCAGAGCTCCTCCACCGACTTGGCGTTGCCGTGGAAGTAGATCCGCGCGGGGTCAAAGCCGCCGCGCAGAGCCAGGAACAGCTCCCCGCCCGAGGCCACGTCGCAGGCCAGCCCCTCCTCGGCCAGCAGCCGGTAGACCGCGGTGCAGGGGAACGCCTTGGAGGCGAACAGCACGTCGTAGTCGGCGTGGCGCGCGGCGAGCGCGTCGAGGAACGCGCGGGCGCGCCAGCGCAGGTCATCCTCGGCTACCACGTAGGCCGGCGTGCCGAACTCGCGGGCCAGCTCGACCGTGTCGCAGCCGCCGATCTCGAGTCGGCCCTGCTCGTTCACGCGCGAGCCGAGCGGATAGACAGCCGACAGGGTCGATGTCGCGCTCATGCGGTGGTCGATCATGCCATGCCTGAGGGTTCGCGGACCCTGGCATCATCGACGCGTGCCTCGGCTGCGGACGATCACCCCCGAGCTCCCCAGCGAGATCGGCGTCCAGGACGGTCTCGCCTACACGCTCTGGCTACCCCGGGCGCCGGCGCGCGGTGGTGTGGTCGTGCTGCACGGCGCCGGGTCGTGCAAGGAGAACCACCACGACTTCGCCCGGGCGGCACTCGGCGCCGGTCTGGCCGCGGTCGCCTTCGACCAGCGGGGACACGGCGATAGCGATGGCGCGCTCGACGGGCGCGTTCTCGATGACGTCCGCGCGATCGCCACCCTGCTCCGCGCCCGTCTCGGCGACCCCGAGGCGCCGATCGCGCTGCGGGGCTCGAGCATGGGCGGCTACCTCGCGCTCGTGTCCGCCGGCCCAGTCGCCGCCGTGGCGGTCGTGGCCGTCTGCCCGGCGGGCGCGGAGGCCCTGCGTCGCGGGCTGGCCGAGGGCCGGTTCACGTTCGCGGCCGACGAGGGCGCCCTGGACGCCTTCCTCGCCCAGCACGACGAGCACGACGCGATCGCCGAGCTCGAGGCGCCAGTCCTCCTGCTGCACGCCGAGGGAGACGAGCAGGTGCCGGTCGAGCACTCGCGCGAGCTGGCGGAGCTCGCCCGGTCGAGCCGGAGCCGCCTGATCGCGGTTCCCGGCGGCCACCATCGCTCGGTCCAGCACGACCCCGATCTGCAGGCGGCGAGCCTGCGGTTCATCCAGCGCGCGCTGACGCCCTAATAGAACGTTCTATCTAGTGGTCGAGGACCGACAGCACGCCGGTGAGCGTCTGCGTCACGCCGTTGATCGCCTTCGCCGCCCCCGACCCAGTGTTGCTCACCGCGCCCCCGACCGTGGGGCTCACGGTCCCGGCCGCGCCGCCCACCGTGCTCGTGGTCTGTTGGACGGTCGACCCGACGGCTCCTCCGACCCCACCCACCACGTTGCCGAGGGTGCCGAGGACCTGGTGCACGCGCTGCTGCACCGGGTGAGGCACGGCCGAGCCGGTAATCGGATTGGGCGCCGGGGTCGAGCCGCAGCCGTTCGCCCCGCAGCTCGGCGACCCCGATGACCCGCCCGCGCCGGGGACGGCCGCTCCGCCACCCGGCCGGGCGGTCGGAGGCTGGCCCCCGATCGAGCCCCGGGTGCCGGACCCCACCGTCCGGCCGGCGCCGGTCAGCGCGTGCCCGTGCCCGGCAGCACCCGCCGCGCCGGCGCCGCGTGGCGCGGGGGCCGCCGTGACGAACGCCAGCCGTCGCGCCACCGGCGAGATCGCCGCCGAGGCCGAACGGGGCGAGACCACGACCTCGCCGGGCGAGGGCTGGGCCGCGACCTGCGGCCAGCCGTGGAAGGCGACCAGCGCGCTGGCCACGATGAACATCAGCGCCGCACCGGCCAGCAGCGAGCCGCTGGTGCCGATGCCGGCGAGGTACGCGCGCGTGGCACGCGCCACCGGTCCAGCCCGGCCGGGAGGACGCGGACGATCAGGCATGTCCCGCGGATGACCCACTTCTGGGACTCATATTCCCCTTTCACGGACCCCTTATCCCGCGCGTCCTAAGATTAAGGAACTATGCCCCGCTCTAACTCATTTGGACGCGACACCGGCCTTCAGGCGCGGATGCTGCTGACGCTGTTCCTGCTCGGCTTGGTTTACGCCGTGCTCGTCGGGGTGCTTATCGCCGCCGGCGCGGGCGCCGTCACGATCGCGATCGTCGCTGCTGCCCTGTTCGGCGTCCAGCTGTTCACCTCGGACAAGATCGCCCTGCGTTCGATGGGCGCCCAAGAGGTCGGCCCGAACGACGGCCCCGAGGCTCGCATGCTGCACACCATCGTCGAGCGCCTCTGTATCCAGGCCAATCTGCCCAAGCCGCGGGTGGCGATCGCCGTGACGCCGATGCCGAATGCGTTCGCGGTCGGCCGCACGCCCAAGACTGCCACCGTGTGCGCCACCACCGGGATCCTCCAGCTCCTCGATCCGGCCGAGCTCGAGGCGGTGCTCGGCCACGAGATCACCCACGTCATCAATCGCGACGTGGTGGTCATGACAATCGCGAGCTTCTTTGCCTCGATCGCCGCCTTCATCACCCAGTGGGGCTGGCTCTTCGGCGGCGGCTTCGGCGGTTCTCGCAACAACCAGAACAACCAGGGCGGCAACGCCTTCATCTTCGTGCTCCTGGTGTCCGTGGCCGTGTACGTGATCTCGTTCCTGCTGCTGCAGGCGCTCTCGCGCTACCGCGAGTTCGCAGCCGACCGGGGGTCGGCGATCCTCACCGGCCGGCCGAGCGCCCTGATCAGTGCGCTCCTGAAGATCGATGGCGGCATGAGCCGGATTCCCCAGCGCGATCTGCGCAAGGTCCCCGGGGAGCTGGCCGCGCTCTACATCTTCCCGCCCAAGACCAAGCAGACGGTGTCGAACCTGTTCTCGACGCATCCGCCGCTCGCGGCGAGGATCGCACGCCTGCAGCGCCTCGAGGCGCAGCTCCAGGGCACCGCCTAGAGCGTGGGCTTCCTCGGCATCCTGACCGGCAAGAGCAAGCTGGCCAAGCCGGCGCCGGACCGGCTGTTCGCGATCAGCACCGCCTACGTGACGATGGAGACCGGGCTCGGGATCACCACCCGCGGCGGCGCCGCGATCGTCTTCCAGCCGCTCGCGACCGCCGACTTCGACGGGATCGTGCGCGACATGGAGGAGGTGGTCAAAGCGACCGCCACCGACAGCGGGATGACCGTCACCAGCTCCGACGACAGCTACGGCTTTCGCTGGCTGGTGCTGCGCGGCAGCGATTTCGACGATCTGGTCGTCGGGATCAACGCGGTCAGCACCGCGCTCGAGGGCGGGGGCTACGGTGAGCGCGTCCTGTGTGCCGTGTTCGGGTTCGAGGACTCGCGCAAGCGGCGCCTCTACTGGATCTATAACTACAAGCGCGGGACGTTCTACCCGTTCGCGCCGGCAGCCACGGGCGAGCAGCGCGACAACGAGCGCGAGCTCGTGCTGAAGGCCCAGATCGGCAAGGAGCTACCGGTCGAGCAGGAACTCGAGCGCTGGTTCCCGCTCTGGGGCGCCCCGATTTAGCCTCCTCGGCGCTTGGTGAACCGCCAGGCGACGAGACCTATCAGACCGACGCCGAGCACCGCTAGCGGCGCCGGGTGGCTCCGGGCCGAGGCCTTGGCGCTCTCGATCCGACCGTGAACCTGGGCCTTGACGTCGGCCTTGGCAGCCAGCGCTTCGACGGTGTCGCCGAGCTCGCGACGCGTCTCCTCGATCTCCCGCTGGATCTGCTCGGGATCCTTGGCCGTGGTCATCGCCGCGCCTCCTGCGCCCGTGTCTTCGCAAACTCCACGTCCTCCTTGACGCTTTCGGTGGCTTGCTCGGGCACCGGCGGCGTCGCCTCCTGGATCTCGTGCTTGCCGACCAGCGCCAGCGTCCCGGCGATCGCCGCGAGCACGACCGCCACGATCAGCGCCGCCAGCCATGGGGTGACAGCGGTGGCCAGCGCGAGCACGGCCGCCGCCACCAGCGCGCCGAGCCCGTAGAACCCGAACGCGCCCGCGCCACCGAACATGCCGGCGCCGATGCCGGCCCGCTTGCCCTTGACGGCGAGCTCGGCCTTGGCCAGCTCCACCTCCTGTCGGGCGAGCCGGCTGCTCTGCTCGGAGAGCTGTTTGACCAGCTCCCCGAGCGAAGCATCCGATGCCGGGCTCGAACCGCGCTCGGTCGTACTCGACACCTCTCCCTCCCCTTCTCAGCGGTCTTCGTCGCTTTGCGGTGCCGACTGAACGCCCGCCGTCGGCGTGCGCTCCGCCACCTGCTCGCGCCCGTTGGCCGAACGCGACTCATCGTGCATCAGCTCGTCGTCGTTCAGCCCCTGCTCGTGCGCCTGGGCGCGCTCTTCGTGCACGCGCGCCTCGGCGCGCTCGCGCTCGGCCACCGCGCTCGCCAGGCGGGCGCGATGCTCTGCTTCCTCCGCGCGGCCGGTACGCGTTTCCGCAGCCTGCCGGTTCTCCGTGATGGCTTGCTCGCGGCGCCGACCAAGCTCACGCTCGCGGCGGCGCTCGGCGGCGACCCGGCGCCCGCGTGTCGAGGCGAATAGCAGCGCCCCGATCACGACTACGGCGACGACAACGATTACGACGATCAGCACTGTGGACATCCTCTTCCTCCTCCTGTTTGGCTATCCCGAGGCTTCCCGGGACCGGAGGGCTGAAACGGTGGCGGCGCAACCGGACCACCGATACTCCCGTGTGCATGCGCGCCCCCGCCCCCCAGGATCCGGTCGCGCTCGGGATGACCGCGTACGTCCGGACCAGCTTCCGGGTGAGGGTGTTCGGCCTCGAGAACCTGCGGGTCGAGCCCGGGCAGATCTTCGCGCCGAGCCATCGCTCGGACAACGACGTGCCGCTGCTGATCACGGTGCTCTATCCGACCTGGTCCAAGGCGGTCGCCGAGGGCGCACCGTGGCCGACCTTCGCCGCCATGGTCGAGCTGTTCCTGCCCGGGTTCTTCGCCGGCTATCCGGCCGGTCTGCCGCTGACGCTACGCCGCGCGCTCTGGCCCTACCAGCCGGGTGGCGTGCTCAGACGCCACCTGCAGTGCGTCCCGGTGCGCGAGCCCGAGCGGATGCGCTTGCAGGAGTTCCTGCGCCACGCAGCCCCGACGCCGCTCGAAGAACTGCTCCCCGGCGAGGTGCTCGAGGCGCTCAGCGCCCGAGCGGCGACGCTCGGGCAGCCCCGGCCGGCGCACGCCGCCGACGTGCTCTCCGGCGGCTACGCCGATCTGCTCTGCACCTACGTCGAGCGGGACTCGACGCCTGACCCGAGCGACGTGTGGCGAGCCCACGGCCGCGCTGCCGTCGGCGACTTCCGGCGCCTGGCCGAGAGCCTGGCCGCGGGCGGAAGCGTGATCCTGTTTCCCGAGGGCCAGCTTTCTAGCAACGGCGACATCGGCCGGCTGCAGCCGGGGCTTGCGTCGCTGGCGCGACGCGGGAACGCCCGCCGCGTGCAGCCGGTGGCGCTCGCCTACGACCCGCTGGTGAGCGGCCGAACGCGCGCCTACGTCGCGTTCACGGAGCCGATCGAGCCGGAACAGGGGCGGATCCTCCCGGCGGTGGAGGGGGCGATACGCGCAGCCATGCCGCTCACGCCCGGGCAGCTGGCGGCGAGCGCGCTGCTGAACGGCGGCGCTTCGCCCGCAGCTTTCCGTCGCGCCGGCGAGGAGGCGATCGGCCGCGCCCGCGAGGAGGGCCGCCCGCTCGAGCCGGCTCTGCTCGGCGCCGGACGCGATCGCGCACTCAGTGATGCGCTGTCCCGCGCGCGCCGACGTGGGCCGAGCGACCCGCTCATCCAGCGCCTGGCCCGCGAGCTCGCGAGCGCCCGACTTCAATGAATGACCTGCTGCCCTCCGGAAGGGGCCGCCGGCTGGCCCTGGTCGCCGGGGGCGGGATTCTGGCCACCGCGCTTGTGGTGGCGCTCATCGCGCAGGCCAGCCACTCCGCCCATCTGCTCGACCGCCTGCGCCACGCCACGCCCGGCTGGCTGGTGGTGTGCGCCGCGGGCGAGGTGATCGCGTACGCGGGCTATCTGGCCGGCTACCGGGCGATGGCGCAGTTGGACGGCGGCCCCCGGCTGCCCGCTGGGGTGGCGCTCCGGGTGGTGGCGCTCGCGTTCGGAGCGTTCGCGCTCGCCACCGCCGTGGGCGGCCTGTCGGTCGACTTCTGGGCGCTGCGCGAGGCCGGTGAGCCGCCCGCGCGCGCCAGTGCTCGGGTGATCGCGTTCGAGACCCTGCGCTGGGCGGTGCTCGCCATCGCGACCTGGCTGGCGGCGCTGGCGGCGCTGCTCGGGCTCTCTAGGTCGGTTGGGCCTGTGCTTCCGGTGGCCTGGCTGGTCGTGGTGCCGGCCTGCTTTGCCGGCGGCCTCTGGGTCAGCGCCGCCCGCCGGCGCGGCCGTCTCGGTTCCTCGGGCGCGCGCGGCCACAGCTGGGTCCGACGGGCCCTCGCCGTCGCGGTCGACGCGCTGGTCTACCTGCGTATGCTCGTTTCCGCCCGGTGGGGAGGGTTGCGCCGGCGCGCGCTCGGCGGCAGCGTCGTCTTCTGGGCCGGCGACGTGCTGTGCGCGTGGGCAGCACTCCGGGCGTTCGGCGCCCGAGTTGGGCTCGGTCCGCTGCTGCTCGGCTATGCCACCGGCTACGTGTCCGAGGCCCTGCCCCTCCCCGCCGGTGGCGCCGGCGGCGTCGATGCCGCAATGACCGGCGGGTTCGTGCTCGCCGGCGCGCCGCTCGGCGCCGCGCTGCTCGCCGCCGTCACCTTTCGCGTGTTCAGCTTCTGGTTGCCGGCGCTTGTGGCGGTGCCGTCGATGCTCGGCGTCCGCGGCCTACGCGACCGTCTCCACGAGATCGCCGCCCAGCGCGGTCAGGCATAACGACGGTCGTCGGCGGCCATCACGGCCCCGGATCCGGCCGCCGTGCCGCCCTCCGAGGGGGCTTCGGCACGTTTCGCAGGGTTCAAAGTAAGGCCGCTATCGCCCTCGGCACCCGCAGCCCGAGCGACGTACGACGGACCGGCTAGCCCGGGATCAGGCCTTCGCCGGTGAACTCGGCCTGGGCCTCTTCGAATGAGACGTCGGGCGGAGGGAGGATCCCGTCGGAGGGCTCCAGCCGGTCGTCCGGCACGGCCTGACCGTTACTCCTCACGAAGGCCAGCAGCTCCTGGAAGGCGGCGTGGAATTTGTCCTCGTCATCCACGTCGCACGCGCTGACGGCGTGATCGTCGAGCTCGTTGAATGCCTCGCCTTCGCTCTTCGTGAGCTCGTACTGCCCCTCGGTGGCGATCCGGACGATCACGACGCCTGGCTCGGGCCGGAATTCCCGCCCGCGCCGGCCTCTTGCTCGGTGGCGGCCGGGGACCCCGCGCCCAGCTCACCGGCCGGACCGGAGCCGGTCCCGAGCTCGGCCTTCATCCTGGCCAGCTCGGAATCGACCTCGCTCGTGCTCGACAGCTCACGCAGCTGACGGTCGATGTCGTCCTCGCCGGAGCCGAGCTGGGTCAGATCCTCGAACGTGCCCGCGGCCTCGAGCTCCTGCACGGCGTCAGCGCGCGCCTTCATGTTCTCGGTCTTATCCAGGGCGCGCTGCATTGCCAGGCCCACGTCGGCCATCTCCTCGCCGACGCCTGTCGCCGCCTCGGAGATCCGGACCTGCGCCTCGGCGGCCGAATACTGCGCTTTGATGACCTCCTTCTTCGACCGGAACTGCTCGATCTTGGCGCGCAGCTTCTGCTCGGAGGCCGTCATCTGCTCCTGCTGCTGCTCGAGTTGGGCGACCTGCGAGTCGAGCGACTGCAGCTCGGTCTGGGCCACGTTCTTGCGCTCCAGCGCGGTGCGGGCCAGGTCCTCGTTGCCGGCGGCGAGCGCCTGGCGGGCCTGCGTGTCGAGCTTCACGACCTGGTCGCGCAGCTTTTGCTCCTGTAGCTGCAGGCGCTTCTTCGAGGTGACGACGTCGGCGATCCCCTTCTTGACGTTCTGGAGCAGCTCGATCTGCTTCTGATAGCTGTATTCGAGCGTCTCCGCGGGGTCCTCGGCGCGGTCTAAGAGCTTCGAGATCTTCGCTTTGATGACGGTTGACATGCGCCCGGAAAGGCCCGGCATCGCATCCTCCTTGGCGGGTTGCTGGTGTAGCCCCTGCAAGCGTAGCGAGGCGCGACGGCCGAGCGAAGCCTTTTGGCCTGGACGCGGGCCTCTCCACCGGCGATTTAGAGCCCGTCGATCACAGCCCGGCGGGGAGTCCATCGAGACCTCGAGCAGGCCGGCGGCGTGCAGCACGTAGGACACCGACCCCACTCTCGGAGCGTCAAAGAGGTCGCGGCAAAGCGCACGAGATCCTGGTTCTCCCGCAACGTGCGCCGATTTCACCCCACCTCGCTACTGTCAGGGCGCGATGCGGTGGCCAACGTGGATCGCCCTCCTCGCAGCGTGCGTCGCGCTTGCCGGCTGCGGCGCATCGACCACGCTGATCGTCAGGACCACGAGCACCAGCTCAGCGCCGGCGTCCTCGAGCGCAGGCATCGGCTTCCCCGTGCTGGCCACCAAGAACACCACGCGCGTGTCCGGCGTGGACCCGATCAACGACGCGGCCGGCGTGGCGCTGGCCGTGTTCCCCTCGGTGGCTCCCGGCACTCACCCCACCGCGGTGACGATCGCCCCTACCGACGACTGGCAGGCGGCGATCGCCTCCTCGGTCCTGATGGCCTCCCCGATCGGCGCGCCGGTGCTGCTCTCCGGGTCCGGCGCGCTGCCGCCGGCCACCACCAATGCGCTCAACCTGCTTGCGCCCACGGGCACGAGCTCGCTGGCCGGCGCTCAGGTGATCCGGGTCGGGGACGTGCCCGCTCCAAAGGGTCTGAAAGCCACAACGATCACCGGCGTCGGGCCCTACGCGCTGGCGGCGGCGATCAATCGCTATGCGAACGCGGCCGCCGGCAAGCCCAGCCCCGATGTGGTGATCGCCTCGGCCGACGACGCCGCCTACGCGATGCCCGCCGCTGGGTGGGCGGCCGAGAGCGGCGACCCGGTCCTGTTCGTGTCCTCCTCCGGAGTCCCGGGGTCGACCGCTCAGGCCCTGACCAACGACTCACACCCCAACATCTACGTGCTCGGCCCCCCCAGCGTGATCCCCGACAGCGTGCTGACTCAGCTCGGCCAGTACGGGACGGTCAAGCGGGTCGGCGCCCAGGACCCGGCGGCGAATTCGGTGGCGTTCGCCGTGTATCGCGACCCGCCGTGCGTCTCCGATCAGCCGTGCGCGCACGTCCCCGGGAGCTTCGGCTGGGCCATGCGCAGCCCCGGCCATGGCTACACCCTGCTCAACGCCAGCCGTCCGCTCGACGCCGCGGCGTCGGCCGCGCTATCAGCCAGCGGCAGCTTCGGCCCCCAGCTCGTGCTCGACTCGGCCAACGTCCTTCCGAGCTCGGTGCTGAACTTCTTCCTGGACTACGCGACGCCGGGCTACACCCAGGAGGGCCCGACCGCCGCGGTGTACAACCACGGTTGGATGATCGGTGACCCGAGCGCCATCTCGGTGACCGTTCAGGCCCAGGTGGATAGCCTTCTCGAAGCGGTGCCCCAGAAATGAGCCAAGCCGAGCATCCAGATCGACTCAAGCCCGACCACCAGGTAACCGTGGAGGACGTCCGCCAGCTGATGGGCGCCTCGACGCCGCACTTCGCGCTGCAGCTGCGCGAGCGGATCCGGACGCTGATCCGGGGACTGCCGACCGGTCACCCGGCCCGGATCGAGGGCGAGCGCGAGATCGCCCGCCTGAACCGGATCGCGTTCGACGGCGAGGTGCGCGGGCACCCGGCCGAGCCAGGCCTGGAGCCGCTGCCCAGCGTCACGGCCGACGCCAAGTCCTGAGGTCGCCGTGAGCTCACCGCGGTCTGTCTCGGTCATCGGCCTCGGCCGCGTCGGGTTGCCACTGGCGCTGTCGTTCGCCGATCGCGGAGTGAGCGTGCTCGGCGTCGACCACGACCTGACGGTGCTCTCATCCCTCCGCGCCGGGCAGATGCCCTTCCACGAGGCCGGCACCCAGACGCTGCTCGAGCGGGTCCTTCCCACCGGACGCCTCCAGCTCGCCGAGCGCGCCGTCGATGCCGCACAGGCCGACGACATCGTGATCACGATCGGGACGCCGTCCTTCTCCCACATCGAGTCAGACCTGCGCCAGGTGCGCGCGGCGGTGGACGACCTGCTGCCGATGCTCCGCCCCGGACACGCGTTGATCCTCCGCTCGACGATCGCGCCCGGAACGACCGAGTTCGTCGCCGGCTATCTCGAGAAGCAACGCGGGCTGCGCGTGGGCGAGGACCTGTACGTGGCGCACGCGCCCGAGCGGATCGCCGCCGGCCGCTTCCTCGAGGAGATCTCGACCCTCCCCTGCATCATCGGCGGCGTCGGCGACGCCTCGACCGAGCGGGCCGCTGCCGCCTTCTCGGTGTTCGGCGCCCCGATCGTCAGGACCACGCCGGTCCAAGCTGAGCTGGCCAAGATCTGGACCAACATCCTGCGCTACACGACGTTCGCGCTCCCCAACCTGCTGATGATGGACTGCGAGCGCTACGGCGCGAACGTGTTCGACGTGATCGAGTTGATCAACCGCGACTATCCCCGCGGTGGGATCGCTCAGCCCGGGATGACCGCCGGCACCTGCCTGCGCAAGGACTTCGCCTTCTCCGAGGAACGGTCCAACTCGCCGGGCATGCTCCTCGCCGTCTCCCGCGTCAACGAGTCGGTGCCGCTGTTCCTGGTCGAGGGGATCAAGCGCCGGATCGGGACGCTGGGATCGCGCAAGGTCGCGGTGCTCGGCCTCACCTTCAAGCGCAACACCGACGACGAGCGCGACTCGCTCGCCCCCAAGCTGATCCGGCTGCTCGAGCGCGAGCTGGCCGACGTGGCCGTGTGCGATCCGCACGCTACCTCGCCCACGCAGCCGCTCGAGCAGGCCGTGCAGGACGCCGACGTGGTCGTCGTGGCCACCAACCACTCGGAGTTCGAGGGCCGGGACACGCTCGGCGAGATCCTGCGGCGCGCCTCGCGCGATTGCCTGCTGGTCGATCCGTGGAACGCGCTCGGCACCGGCCAGGTATTCCTGTTCGGCGCAGAGTCAGCGGCGATGCTGGGCGAAGCGACCGCCGCCGCTTCGCCTCAAACGCCCGGCGGCTCCGAAGCCACCCGCGGCAGCAGCCAAATTCTATGAGCCGCGTCCTGGTCACAGGCGGAGCCGGGACGATCGGCTCGGCCGTGGTCCGGCGGCTGCTGTCCGACAGCCGGTGGGAGATCAGGGTCGCCGACCATCGCGAGGCACCCCAGTGGATGCGCGAGGGGTGCGAGATCCGCACGTCGGACCTGCGCGTACCCGAGGCCGCCGGGGCGGCGATTCACGGCTGCTCTCACGTGATCCACCTGGCCGCAATCGTGGGTGGGATTGCCAACTTCCACAAGCTGCCGTTCACTCTCTTCGGGGTCAACAACGCGCTGACCGGAGCCCTGACGCAGGCGGCGGTCGGCCACGACGTCGAGCGGTTCGTGTACGTGTCCTCGTCGATGGTGTTCGAGCGCGCCACCGAGTTCCCCACCACCGAGGAACACCTCGACAGCTGCCCGGCGCCGCGCTCGGCCTACGGGTTCTCGAAGCTGGCCGGCGAGATCTACACCCGGGCCGCGAACGAGGAGCACGGTCTGCGCTACACGATCTGCCGCCCGTTCAACGCCTACGGGCCTGGCGAGCTTCCCGAGCCCGATGAGCCGGGAATCGCCCACGCCGTGCCCGATCTGATCCACAAGGCGCTAACCGGCCGGCGGCCGCTCGAGATATTCGGCGTGGGGACGCAGACGCGGACGATCACTCACGTCGACGACATCGCCGACGGGATCGTCACAGCGATGGCCTCGCCGGCGGGCGAGAACGAGGACTTCAACGTCTCCGCCTCCGAGGAGCTCACCGTGGCCGAACTGGCGGAGATCATCTGGGAGGCGTGCGGCAACGACCCCGGCCAGTTCGAGCTCGCCCACCTGCCGAGCTTCGCCGTCGACGTGCAGCGGCGCTGGCCGTCGGTCGAGAAGGCGCGACGGCTGCTGGGGTGGGAGGCGCGGATCGACCTGCGCGAGGGGATCGCCCAGACCGTGGCGTGGCTACGCGAGCAGGAAGCCGCCGGCGCCGTCGGCCAGTAGCCGTAGACGCCGCGAGCGTGAGGCTCCGCCAAGGTGGCGGGGCAAACATTGGACATTTCGGCTAAACACGCTGGTACTTTCTCACCGACAGCGTCTCGCCGGCCTCCGTTAGCTTCCTCGCCTTGGACAGCACAACCCTGACATCATCTGCTCCCCCCGCGGATCCGACCGCTCCCGGCGCCAAGGGCCTCAAGACCGACGCGATCGGCTACATCTCGAATCTGGTCATCGCGATCGCCTCGACCGCGCCGGCCTACAGCCTCGCCGCCACGCTCGGCTTCATCGTCGCGGTGAAGGGCGTCGGCGTGCACTCGCCGGCCGTCCTGATCGTCGCGTTCATCCCGATCCTGTTCGTGTCGGTCGGCTACCGCTTCTTCAATTTGGCCGACCCCGATGCCGGCACCACGTTCGCGTGGGTGACGCGCGCGTTCGGACCGCAGCTCGGCTGGATCAACGGCTGGGCGATCTTCCTGGCCGACGTCATCGTGATGGCGTCGCTGGCGGCAATCGCCAGCAGCTACACGTACTCGCTCTGGAACGGCCATCCGTCCAACTTCGGCCTGATCGCCGGCGCGGTCATCTGGATCGTGCTGATGACGTGGATCTGCTACCGCGGAATCGAGCTGTCGGCCCGGATCCAGACGATCCTGTTGGGCCTGGAGATCTTCACGCTCGCGCTGTTCGCGGTGGTCGCACTGATCAAGGTCTACTCCGGCCACCCGACCGGATCGATCCGCGTCTCCGCCGCCTGGTTCAACCCGTTCAACATGAGCTGGGCCGCGTTGATCGACGGCATCCTGCTCGGGATATTCATCTACTGGGGGTGGGACTCCGGGGTGGCGGTCAACGAGGAGTCACGCGACCGCCACCGCGGGCCGGGCAAGGCGGCGGTCATCTCAACCCTGATCCTGCTGCTCATCTACGTGATCGTCACCGCCGCAGCCCAGGCCTTCCACGGCACCGCGTTCCTCTCCTCCAACGCCAACGACGTGCTCAGCCCGCTCGGCCACGGCGTGCTCGGATCGCCGCTGTACAAACTGCTGACGATCTGCGTGCTGACGTCGGCTTCGGCCTCCACCCAGACAACGATCCTGCCTACCGCGCGCACCACGCTGTCGATGGCCCGCTGGGGAGCGATCCCGAAGTCCATCGGCCGGGTCCATCCGCGCTACTTCACCCCTACGGTGTCGACGATCGGTATGGGAGCGCTGTCGATCGTCTGGACGGTCGCGCTGCTGGCGCTCAACCCCAACCAGGACGTGCTCGGCGACACGATCTCGGCGCTCGGGTTTGCAGTCTGCTTCTACTACGGGTTCACCGGGCTGGCCTGCGCCGTCTACTTCCGACGCGACCTATTCAAGAGCGCGCGCAACTTCTTCCTGGCCGGCCTGATCCCGGTCGTGGGCGGGCTGATGATGGGCTACGTCGCGATCAAGGCCTACGGCTACTACAACACCGCCGGCAACAATTACTCCAAGGCGCTGTTTGGCATCCAGACGCCAATCCTGGTCGGCATCGGCGGGCTGATCCTCGGCGTGGTGCTGATGTTCGCCTCCTGGCCGTTCTTCACGGGCTTCTTCAGCCGGCCGTGGTGGCAGACCGCCGATCCCGCGGTACTCGTAGATGACGCCGCCCACAAGGAGCCGCCGCACTACCCCGGCGAGCCCGGCACCCCGTAGCGGGCGAGCGCACCGGCGGGAGACCAACGGGGCTGCGAGAACCGGCGCATTGACCGCCGGTTTCTAAGGATGCTCTCACGCTCGGGTACTTGCGGGACGGCGGCGTGAGGTAATACGTTCGTGCGCATCGTGACAACCCGGCCCGCCCGGGGGCACGGGCCTACATGGGGAGGGCGCAGATGACTGCATCCGTGCTGGTCTGCAACTGTTGCACGACGTCCGAGTGGGTGATGCCTGCGGTTGTGCCGGGCCACCCGAAACTCCGGACGGAGGGAGGCGGTCATGCGTAAGCGCCTCATCCGCAAACAGCTGGTACTGCTGTCCTTGCTGTCTGTGGCGCTGGTTGGCGTCCTCGGTGGCGGGGCGGTGGCCACCGGAAGCACCCACAGGCTCCGGGCGCACGTGGCCAACACAACGACCTATGGGCCGTCCGCGCCAACATTCGTCGGACCCGTGGCCACTGGCTGCGCAAGCGGCTGTTCGCTTCTGTCCGGCCCAGTCATCACGAGCTCAACGGCACCCTCGTCCTCGACCAACGCGGCGACAAATCTCCAGGCCGCACCCCTATCGTCCGGCCCGCATGCGATGCCCGGCCCCAGCTCGGCGAGTCATGGGGAGGCGAGCCGCGCGAGGTTGCGAACCCACGTGCGCACGCGGGCGCATGCGGCCCAGGCGCCCACCCCGGTGATCCCGATCATCAGGTGCCACCCGCTCGGCGACGGCTGCGACACCATCAGCACCTCGGCGGCCGGGGCGACCGGCGTCAAGGGGCTGAACGCGGTCGACAGCGGTTCGCTGAGCACCAATCCCCTCGGCGACATCGAGCCACCTGATCAGGGGTTCTGTGCTGGAAACGGATACGTCGTTCAGGACAACAACATCGGCGAGGTCCTGGTGTTCAACACCGCGCTGAAGCGCCAGTCGGCACCGATCTCGCTCGACACCGTCATGGGGCTGACCAGTCGGGGATGGAGCAGCGGCGGCGATACGTCGTGCGAGTACGACCCGAGCAACGGCGGTCACTGGTTCTACACCGAGATCGTGTCGGCAAGCCCCGAGGCGGGCGGTGGCACATTCGCCGGCTGCTTCGCGGCTGTTGCTAACGCGTGCTATGAGGGCATCGCGGTGAGCCAGGGCTCCAGCCCGTTCGGCCCTTACTACGTGTACTACGTCAACGCCAACTACAACCCGAACGAGCCGGGATATCCGTACCTGCTGAACGACTTCGCGAAGATCGGGGTGACCCGGGACGCGCTCCTGCTGTTCTACGACGAGTTCCCACTGAATTCCAGCGTGCCCGGGATGGGCGGCGGCGCCTTCAACGGCGCACAGGAGCTGGCGTTCGACAAGAACGCGCTTGAAGACGGCCGTCAGGTCACGCTGTCGAACGGGGGTCCAAACCCCAACTTCAACGTGGCGATCGAGAACATGGGCCTGCTCGCGACTCCGGACGGGACGTGTGCCGGGAGTGCGGGAGTCGACTGCTGGGCGGCCCAGATCCCCGCGCAGCCAGCCGACGCCGGTCAGTTTGACAATCACTACGACGGCTCGGGGTTCATGATGGGCTCGCTGGACTTCAACAGCTTCGCCGGGGTGCCCTCGGCGGGCGATAACCGAATGGCGGTATGGGACTGGACCGGCCTTCGCAACCTGAACGGGAACTGCTCGGGTTGTAGCGCCGTCAAGTTCGGCGGCCAGCTATTCACCGGCACCAACCCGTACTACGATCCGTCAAGCGCCACGTTGCCTTCGGGGTATATCGCTCCCCAGAAGGTGGGGCCGATTCCGCTGGGTGACGAGTGCGGGGCCGCCGGCCTGAGTACAGGCAGTCCCCCGCCCGCGTCCTGCCCCGAGAACGGGATAGCCACCAACGGGGACTTCATGACGCAGGTCTCCCAGGCACAGGGTCAGCTGTGGGGCGCGACCACGACGGAGGTCAACCAGCTGTTCAGCGGCGCGGCCTCAGAGATCCACGAAGGTGCGTTGTACTTCGTGGTCAATACTGCCTCGTTCGACAAGACCCGCCAGTTCACCCTTACCGACCAGGGGTACGCCACGGCGGCCCACGAGGATCTGGAGTTCCCGACGATGGTCGCTGAGGGCACCGGCGGCAACGGGAAGGCGATCATGGCCTTCACGTTGAACGGCAACGGTGGGCCAACGCATGCCGACCACGGCGGCTTTTACCCAAGCACCGCGTATGGCCGGCTGACCTCGACCTCGAGCGGGCTAACCGGGTCGGTGATCAACATCGCGGACGCAGGGCAGTCGCCGCAGGACGGCTTCAGCGAGTACCAGGGCTACCCAGGTACGCCCCGGCCTCGCTGGGGTGACTACGGCTGGGGCATCTTCTTGCCCGGCACGGACCGGTTGTACTTCTCCAACGAGTACATCCAGTACCCCAACTGCACCGGCAGCGCGTTCACGCTGGCGATCGGAACCTGCGGCGGTACCCGGGACGGGTTCGCCAACTGGGGAACGTCAGTCAACTACGTCGTGCCGTAGGCATGTAGGACGTCAGGGCGCGGGCCGCGAACGTGCGGCCCGCGTCCTGTCGGCATGCGAACGTGCAGGTGACGCGCCGCGCGCCGCCGGCGCCTTCGCGCGAGCCGTCGCCTAGACGCCGGCCAGGTCCGCCACGCGGTCCCGATGCCAGCGCGAGTCGCCGAACGCGTGCGCGTTCGCGTGGGCCCGCTTCAAGAAGAAGTGCAGGTCGTGCTCGTAGGTGAACCCGATCCCGCCGTGGACCTGGAGCGCCGAGGCGGCCACGCGGAAGCCGGCGTCACCGGCGTAGGCCTTGGCCATCGAGGCGGCCCGCGGCCCGGTCTCGGGCTCGTGGGCGAGCGCCCAGCCCGCCCAGTAACAGAGCGAGCGCGATCCCTCCACCTCGAGCAACATCTGCGCGCAGCGGTGCGAGACCGCCTGGTAGGCGCCGATCGGGCGGTCGAACTGGGCGCGGTCCTTGGCGTAGGCCACGGCCATCTCCATCGCGCGCTGACCCACCCCGACGTTCTCGGCCGCGAGCAGCGTGACGATCGTCGCGTAGGCACCGGCCAGCGCCTCGCTCGCCAGCTGGAGCGGCTCGGCCGGCGCCCCCGAGAGCTCGACCCGGAATAGCTTACGAGTCGGGTCGATCGCCTCCTCGGGCTCGATCGACACCCCGTCCGCCGACCGCTCCACGAGCCAGTGGCGTCCGTCGGCTCCGGACACGATCAGGAAGTCGGCGCTCGCCGCGTCGGGCACCGCGATCTTCACGCAGGAGAGGGTTCGCTCAGCAGAAAGCTCGACCTCGGAGCGGTCGGGCGCCCAACCGGAGTGCTCGTCCCACACCGCCACCGTGCCGCGAAGCTCGCCCCGGGCCAGCGGCGCGAGCCACCGTTCCTGCTGCTCCGAGGTTCCCGCCGCGACGAGCAGCAGCGCCGCGCATGTGGTCGAGAACCACGGGCTCGGCGCGAGCGCGTAGCCCATCTCCTCGGCGATCACGACGAGCTCGACCGCTCCCAGCCCAAGGCCGTCGCGGTCCTCGGGCACGATCACGCCCGGCCACCCGAGCTCGACCAGCTCGGCCCACTGCTCGTCGCTGAAGCCACGGCCGTCCTCGGCCAGAGCGCGCACCGTGGCCAATGGGTAGCGCGCCTCGAGGAAATCGCGGGCGGTGCGCTTGATCGCCTGCTGGTCGTCGGTGAAGCCGAAGTTCATCGCATCCGGGGCAGCCCGAGCACCCGCTCAGCCACGATGTTCTTGAGGATCTCGGTCGTCCCGCCCTCGATCGAGTTGGCCCGCGCGCGCAGGAACCGGTAGCTCCAGTTGTGGTCGGACTCGGAGAGCATCGCCCGCGGACCCGCGATGTCCATCGCGAGCTCGGTCAGCGACTGGTTGACCTCCGACCAGTGCCACTTGCCAAGCGAGCCCTCGGGCCCGGGCACGCCGGTGCGCATGATCGCTGACAGCCCTCGATACGCATTCAGCCGGAGCACCTCGGACTCGATCAACAGTTGCGCCAGGCGCTGGCGGATCACCGGATCCTCGGTGGTGACCCCTCCGTTGAAGCCGCGCGTCGCGCGCGCGGTCTCGAGCAGCTCGCGCAACGCGATCTGCACGCTCACCTGGAGCCCGAAGGCCAGCGTGGCGCGCTCGTGCATCAGGGTGGTGATCGCCACCGCCCAGCCCTCGCCCTCGCGCCCGACGATGTTCTCCTGCGGGATGCGCGCCTCCTCGATGAACAGCTCGTTGAACTCGGACTCGCCCGTGATCTGGCGCAGCGGCCTGACCTGCACCGCGTCCTGGTCCATGTCCATCAGGAAATAGGTGAGGCCCTTGTGCTTGGGAGCCTCGGGATCGGTGCGCGCCACCAGCATGCACCACTTGGCGTGGTGGGCGAACGTGGTCCACACCTTCTGCCCGGTCACCACCCATTCGTCGCCGTCGCGCACGGCGCGGGTCTTCACGGAGGCCAGGTCCGAGCCGGCGCCCGGCTCGGAGAAGCCCTGGCACCAGATCTCGTCGGCGGACAGGATCGGCGGCAGGAAGCGCTTGCGCTGCTCCTCGGTCCCGTGCGCGATCACCGTCGGGCCGCCCATCGCCAGCGCCAGGACGTTGGCCACCGACGGGGTGCGCGCGCGCACCACCTCCTCGTTGAAGATCGCCTGCTCGACCAGCGTCGCGCCGCGCCCGCCGTACTCCTTGGGCCAGGAAACGCCGGCCCAGCCGGCTTCGTTCAGCGCACGCTGCCAGGCCCTCCGGAACTCGAACGCCGCCTCGTCTCCGGCGGGCTCCCGGCCGGGGTTATTGGCCTCGAGCCAGGTGCGTAGCTCGTCACGGAAGGCCGCCTCGGCCGGTGAGAGGGTCAGGTCCATAGCGGCGCATCGTATCCGTGGTGGCCGGCCGATAGCCTCGATACCGCAGATGAGTGATCCCGCGATCGCCACCACTCCCCTGGAAAGTGAGCTGCCCGGCCCTTACGAGGTGGGCACTTACGCCGCCCGGCTCAAGCAGAGGCTGCTCGAGTTCGCGCGCGTCCAGCTGGTGGGCGAGGTGTGGGGATTTCGCTCCAGCCGCGCACGGGTTTACTTCGAACTGCGCGACAGCCGCGGCGCGCTGCCCTGCTCGATGTGGCTCTCGGACTTCGAGCGCCTGGGCGTGCGTCTCACCGACGGGGTCAAGGTGGTGGTCGGCGGCGGCTGCGACTACTACCCGGGCAGCGCCTCCTCCTCGCCGTCATTCACCTTCTCGGTGACCGAGCTGCGAGTGGCGGGCGAGGGCGACCTGCTCATCCAGCTCGAGCGTCTCCGTCGACGGCTCCAAGCCGACGGCCTGTTCGAACCGCAGAAACGGCTGCCGCGCGCGCTCCTCCCACGCACGATCGGGGTCGTGACCGGTGAGCGCGGCAAGGCCCGCGACGATGTTCTGGCCGGCCTGGAGCGGCGCGGATGGGCCGGGCGGCTGATCTGGGCCTTCGCCCCGGTCCAGGACCGCTTCGCCGCACCGGTGATCGCCACCGCCCTGCGTGACCTGGCCGCGATCGAGGAAGTCGAGGTCGTCATCGTCGCGCGCGGAGGGGGCTCGCTGGCCGACCTCTTCGCGTTCTGTGATGAGGCGCTCTGCCGGACCGTGGCGCTGCTGCGCGTGCCAGTTATCTCCTCGGTCGGCCACCACACCGACCGCACGCTGATCGACGACGTGGCCGCGGTGGCCTGCTCGACTCCCACCCACGCCGCCGAGGCGGCCGTGCCGATCGATTGTGCCGCCGCTCGGACGCACCTGGGCGCGGCCGCCCTGCGCTTGCAGAACCACAGCCGCCGGGCGATCACCGAACGCGCCCGGACGCTCGAGCGTCTGGCCGCCGCGCCGGGCCGCCACGTCGCCCGGCAGCGTTACCAGCTCCACCAGCTCCTGCGCGAGCTTCGGGCCAGCGCGCGGCGTGGCGTGGCCAAGCGACGCGAGCGCGCCGGTGTTCACGCGAAGGTGCTCTCTCGCGCCACCGAGCGCGCCCACACGTCCGAGCGCGCCGCCCGCGGGCGCGAGCTCGACCGTCTCGCGCTCGCCCTGGCCGCTCACGACCCCGAACGGACGCTGGCTCGCGGCTACGCCCTTGTCGAGGACCACGCCGGCCGAGCGCTTGGGTCCGCGGCCGCTGCCCGTGAGGCCGGCGAGGTCCGCCTGCGCTTCCACGACGGGACCCTCCCCGCCACCGTCACCGACGAGTCATGAGCGCGAGCGAGCCTCAGCCGACGTACGAGACCGCGGTGGCGCGGATCGAGGAGATCATCCGCCGCCTGGACTCGGGCGACGCCGGACTGCGCGAGACGCTCGCGCTCGTCAAGGAGGGCCGGGAGCTCGTCGAGTACTGCGCCGCCGAGCTCGAGGCGGTCAGCCACGGCCTCGAGGAGCTCCGCCTGGACGACCTCGTCGCCCGCCTCGAAGGCGCCGGTCGCCCGGCATGAGCACCTTCGAGAAGCTCGCCGACCTGCCGCTCGAGGTGGACGGCTACACGCTCGAGGGGCTGCGGGCGGAGGTCTCGAGCGGCTTTGAGCGCCTGACCACGGTCGTGCACCTGACCGGAGGCGGACTCGAGGGTGTCGGCGAGGACGTCGTCTACCAGGCCGAGGATCACGTGGCCCTCCAGCAGGCCGGCCCGGTCCACGCCCGGGCCCTGTCCGGGCATTTCACGCTGGGAGAGTTCTGTGAGCTGGTCGACTCGCTCGACCTGTTTCCGGTGGCGCCCGAGTGGGAGGTGTCGCGTCTGTACCGCCGGTGGACCTTCCACAGCGCCGCGCTCGACCTCGCGCTCGCCCAGGCCGGACAGCCGCTCCACGCCGCGCTCGGACGCGAGGCGCGGCCGCTCACGTTCGTCGTCTCGCTGCGCCTCGGCGAGCCGGCGACGCTCGATCCGCTCGAGCGCCGCCTCGCTACGTACCCGACGCTGCGCTTCAAGCTCGACCCGACGAGCTCGTGGACCCCGGAGCTGATCGCGGCGCTGGTCCAGACCGGCGCGGTCGACTCGGTCGACTTCAAGAGCCTCTACCACGGCACGGTGGTCGACCAGCCGCCCGACCCGGTCCTCTACGAGCGGGTGGTGCGCGCCTTCCCGAACGCATGGATCGAGGATCCCGACGTCATTACCCCCGAGACCGCCGCGATCCTCGCCGGCGAGCACGAGCGGATCACCTGGGACGCGCCGATCCACTCGATCGACGACATCGAGGCGCTCCCCTTCCCGCCGCGGATGGTGAACCTCAAGCCCTCGCGGATCGGCGGGCTGCCGAAGCTGTGCGCCACCTACGACTACTGCGCCGAGCGCGGCATCGGGGCCTACAGCGGCGGCCAGTTTGAGCTCGGCCCGGGGCGGGGACAGGCCCAGTACCTGGCCTCGATGTTCCATCCCGACACACCCAACGACCTCGCGCCAGTGGGTTACAACGCGAACGAACCGCCCGCGAGACTCCCGGTAAGCCCGCTGACGCCCTCGCCCTCGGCGGTTGGCTTCCGCTGGGAGGCCTCATGAGCGACCGCTCGCTCGCGGGCACCGTCGCGCTCGTCACCGGCGCGTCGTCCGGCATCGGCGAGGCGACCGCGCTCGCTCTCGCCGAGCGTGGCGCCGCGGTGGCGATCGCGGCTCGGCGCGTCGACCGGCTCGAGGTGCTCGCGCAGCGCATCCGCGACGGCGGCGCCACCGCGCTGGTGATCGAGGCCGACCTCACCGACCAGGCGCAGGCGCGGGCTGCGGTCGAGCGGACCGTGGCGGAGCTCGGCCGGCTCGACACCCTGATCAACAACGCCGGGATGATGCTGCTCGGTCCGGTCGTCGATGCGCCCACCGACGAGTGGTGGCAGATGCTCGACATCAACGTCCGCGCGGTCCTGAACTGCGCGGACGCGGCCCTCCCCCACCTTCTGCGCGCCGCCCAGGACAGCCCGCGCGAGGTCGCGGACATGGTCAACATCAGCTCGGTCGCCGGCCGCGTGGTCCGGCGAGGCAGCGCCGTCTACAACCTCACCAAGCACGGGATCGGCGCGTTCAGCGAGTCGGTGCGCCAGGAGGTGGCCGAGCGCCACGTGCGCGTGGCGCTCGTCGAGCCCGGGGCCACCGCCACCGAGCTCTCGAGCCACAACCGCCCGGAAATCCGCGAAGGGATCCAGCAGCGCTTTGCCGGCGTGCAGCGGCTCGAGGCGACCGACGTCGCCGACGCGATCCTCTACATCGTTACGCGTCCCTCGTACGTGGCGATCAACGAGCTGCTTATGCGCCCGACCGCACAGGCGGACTGACGCTCATACGCGCTGGATCAGCGTTCCCGTACCGAGCCCGCCACCGCAGCACATGGTCACCAGCCCGACCTCCTTGTCGGAGCGCTCGAGCTCGTGTAGCAGCGTGGTGATCAGTCGCGCGCCGGTCGATCCGAGCGGATGCCCGAGCGCCATCGCGCCACCGTTGACGTTGACCCGATCCATGTCGGGCGCGAGCTCGCGCCGCCAGGCCGCGACCACCGGCGCGAACGCCTCGTTGATCTCGACCAGGTCGATGTCGTCCATCGTCATCCCGTTGCGCTCGAGCAACTTCTGGGTGGCCGGGATCGGGCCAGTCAGCATGATCACCGGGTCTACGCCGACCGTGGTCTGATCCATGATCCGCGCCCGCGCCTTCAGTCCCAGGGCATCGGCCTTCTCGCGCGCCATCAGCAGCACGGCGGCGGCGGCGTCGGAGATCTGGGAGCTCGTGCCGGCGGTGATCTTGCCGTCGGGCTTGAAGGCCGGCTTTAGCTCCGCCAGCGCCTCGATCGTGGTGCCCGGACGGATCCCCTGGTCTGACACGTAGGTGGAGCCGTTGACCTTGAAGGGGAGGATCTCCCGCTCGAAGCGGCCCTCCTCGGTGGCGCGGTGAGCGAGTTGATGGGAGCGCAGCGCCAGCTCGTCGAGCTCGGAGCGCGGGATCTCCCACTGGTCGGCGATCATCTCGGCCGACAGCCCCTGGGGAATCAGGTTGTAGCGCTCCATCAGCGCCGGCGGATACGGCACGCCCACGTCGTCGGCCCACTTCAAACCGATGCCGAGCGGCACGTGGCCCATGTGCTCGACGCCCGAGCCGATCGCCACGTCGTGCACGCCGGCGGCGATCAGCGCGGCGGCGAAGTTGACGGCCTGCTGGGCCGAGCCGCACTGGCGATCGACCGTCGTGGCCGGCGTCTCAATCGGCAGCCCGGCCTGGAGCCACGCGTTGCGCCCGACGTTCCACGACTGCTCGCCGTACTGCTGCACGCAGCCGGCGACGACGTCCTCGACCTCGCCGGCGTCGATCCCGGCCCGCTCGATCACTTCGCTGTAGCAGCGGCCGAGCAGATCGTTGGGATGGACGTCCTTGTAGTAGCCCTTCTCCTTGTGCCCGCGGCCGATCGGCGTCCGGACGGCTTCGACGATGACTACCTCGCGGCCTGATTGCGGCATGCGGCTGCTCCTTATTACGGACTTAGATGCCGGAAAGCCCCGATGGCGCTTTGCGGTGGATCAGTTACTACTGTACTGAGGCTTTCTGACCACCCAGTCGACCAGAGGAGCTGTCTTGCGGGAACGAGTGGGAATCGCAGGCTCAGGTGTAATTGCCTGCGGTCTGGCCGTGGCCGCCGCAGAGCGCGAAGAAGTGCTGCTCTGGGCCCGATCGGATGACTCCGCGGACCGCGCCCGCGCGCGCGTGACCAAGGTGTGCGCGAAGCTGAATGGCTTCGACCCCGATCGCGTCCGGATCGTCACCGACCTCGACGAGCTGGCCAGCGCCACCTTCCTGGTCGAGGCCGTGATCGAGCACCATGGCAGCAAGGCCGCGGTGCTGGCCGACCTCGGGGAGCTGGCCCGCCACGCCGGCGCCGACGCCATCGTGGCCACCACCACCTCGTCCCTCTCGATCGCGGAGCTCGCGCAGGCGAGTGGGCACCCGGAGACCTTCGTCGGCCTGCACCCGTTCAACCCGGTGCCGCGGATGCGGCTGGTCGAGCTGGCGTTCCCGCCGGAGGCCACCGAGGAGACCCGCCGCCGGGCTCGGAAGCTCTGCGAGGACCTCGGCAAGACGCCCGTCGAGGTGCCGGACATCCCGGGCTTCGTGGTCAACCGGCTGCTGTTCCCGTACCTGTTCAGCGCCGTCGATCTGCTCGTCGAGACCGGCATGCCCCCCGAGGACATCGACAGCTGCATGACGCTCGGCGCCGGCATGCCAATGGGGCCGATCGCGCTGCTCGACTACGTCGGGCTGGACGTCTCGCACGCGATCGGCGAGTCGATCGGGGCCGCGATTCCGCGGCGGCTGGTCGAGCTGGTGCAGGCCGGGTCGCTGGGGCGCAAGTCCGGTCGGGGTTTCTACCGCTACGACTGAGCCGGCCTTCGATCCAGCCGGACGACGCTTCACCGGCCCCATGGACGCCGAGCGCAGCGAGGCCCATGGCTACTGAGCAACCTGAGATGAACTATTTAGGACTCATTCATCTGCGGGGCGCAGACTTCACATCGCGACGTACCTCATAGCAGCACCTCCTCCCCAGAAGCACGAAGCCGGCCCGTCCCCAGCGGGCCGGCTTCTTTTTCGCCTGCACCCACCCAGATAAGGCGAAGCCGGCCCAGATCGGGGGCCGGCTTCAACTCTCCTCTCAACCACCGGGAGATGGTCCTCGCTCTTGACCGCGACTCTCCGGTCGTTACCGAAGGCGCAAATGTAACGAATGACGCGAGAGGATGCCGGCTGAGCTGCGGGTAGAAGGTGCGTATGGATCGAGCCGACCGCACAGCTTCGAGCCCAAGTTCAGCACCCTGTCGCGCTTTCAGAAGGGCGTCTATCTCGGGACGCTGGTGTCCGCCGCCGCCACGCTGATCATGCTGACCGCGCCGACTGCCTGGCATCGGATCCTGTTCCGCCAGGGCGACAAGGAGTACCTGGTGAAGGTTGCCAACCGCTTCATGGTCGTCGGTCTGGCCACGATGGGGCTGACCTCGATCGGCGTGGTGATGCTGCTGAGCGACATCGCCTTCCCGTCGTGGCTGACGGCGCTGATCACCGCCGTTGCCGCGGTCCTCTGCGTGATGCTCTGGTGCGTGCTGCCGCTCGCCCGCCGGCGAGCCCTAGGCGGTAACTCGGCGCTGCCTGATTCGCACGGCCTCGATCCGGTTCTGCCGGACCGATTCGACGCGGATCGAAAAGCCGTTCGCTGAGATCGTGTCCCCGCGCTTGGGCAGCCGCCCGAGCTCGGCGAACACGAAGCCGCCGACCGAGTTGTAGGCGTCGGTGTCGACCGGGAGCTCGAGTCCGTAGTCCTCGAGGTCCGACACCGCGACGTGCCCGCGGACGAACCAGTCGCCGTTGGCCAGGCGGCGCACAGCCCCGGCCGCCGGGTCAGTCTCGTCGGAGATCTCGCCCACGACCTCCTCGATGATGTCCTCGATCGTGACGATGCCCGCCGTCCGGCCGTACTCATCGATCACGATCGCCAGCTCCGTGCGCTCGCGCTGCAGGTCGGCCAGCAGGTCATCGAGGGGCTTGGTCTCGGGCACGATCGGTGCTTCCCGCACGAGCGCGTCGAAGTTCGACCCCATCCCGTCGTTCAGCATCTTCTTGACCAGCTGATTGACGTGGACGATCCCCTTGACCCGGTCCTGGTTCTCGTCCTCGGTCACCACCAGGCGCGAGTGGCCGGTCGAAACGCAGCGCTTGAGCGCGGCTTCGACCGTCTCCGACAAATCGACGGTGACCACGGCCGGGATCGGAGTCATGACCTGGCGCGCCTCCTGCTCGTGCAGGTGAAAGACGCCCGTGAGCATGCTGGCCTCGCCGACGTCGATCTGGCCGCCCGAGGAGGACTGGGCGATCAGGCGCTTGAGCTCGTCCGGCGTCCCGCCCTCGGGCTCGGCGTCGGGGTCGGTACCGAGCATTCGCAGGATCGATTCGGACGCCGAGTTCAGCACGAGGATGAACGGGCTGAACAGAACGCGGAAGAACTGCATCGGCCGGGCGATCCGCCGGGCCAGGCCCTCCGCGTGCTGGATCGTGTAGAGCTTGGGGACGATCTCTCCGACGATGCTCAAGGCGATCGTGATCAGCAGGTAGGAGATCACCACCGACACCGCAACCGCGGCGGTGTGCCCGATCGGGCCCCCCAGGATCGGCTCTAACACGTGCGCGATCGCCGGCTCGCCGAGCGCGCCGATGCCGATCGAGGCCATCGTGATCCCGACCTGACAGGCCGCGATGTAATCGCCGATGTTGTCTACCTGAGTGAGCGCCAGGCGAGCGCCACGCGCCCCCTCCTCGGCCAGCGCCTCCAGCCTCGGCCTGCGCGAACGGACCAGCGCATACTCCCCGATCACGAAGAAGGCATTGACCAGGACCAGCAGCCCGGTGAGGATGATGAAAAGAGCCTTCACCGGCTAGGTGCTACCCGCCCGCCACCGCGGCACCCGCGGGCTCATCATTGAACCGCGCAGCCCCGTGGTCCTTCCTCGCTGGGCAACCCTTCGTATGTGAGTTGCTACTTCGGGATGGGTCGTCGTCGTTCATGCAGCGACAGGCAAACGGTAGCAGCAGGCCCGGCCCCTACGAGTGAGGTTTCTATCCTGTTTGGCATGCGCATCGTCAGCCTCGTCCCTTCCGCCACCGAGACGCTGTTCGCCCTCGGGCTCGGTCCCGACGTGATCGCCGTCACCCACGAGTGCGACTTTCCGCCGGCGGCGCGTGAGTTGCCCAAGATCACGCGCGACGTCCTCCCCGCCGGCCTGAGCGCACGCGAGATCGACGCCGCGGTCAAGGAGCGCACACTGGCCGGCGAATCGATCTACGAGCTCGACGACGAGCTCCTGCGCGACCTGCGCCCCGACCTCATCGTCACCCAGGAACTGTGCACGGTTTGCGCCGTGTCCTACGACGACGTCCGCGCGGTGGCCGAGGAGATCGACACCCATCCGCGCGTGGTGTCGCTCGACCCGCGCACCGTCGGTGAGGTCCTCGGCGACTTCCGGACGCTGGCCCAGGTGACCGATCGCAAGGACGCCGCCGTCTCGATGGTCCGCGACGCGTCGGCTCGCATCGACCGCGTGCGACTCGCCGTACGCGGCCTACGCCGGCCACGGGTCGCGGCGTTGGAGTGGCTCGATCCTCCGTTCGCCGCCGGCCATTGGGTCCCGCAGCTGATCGAGTACGCCGGCGGCGAGGACGTCCTCGGCTTCGCGGGGGAGAAGTCCGAGGAGCGCAGCTGGCAGGAGGTCGAGGCCACCCAGCCGGACATCGTGATCGTGATGCCGTGCGGCTACGACGCGGAAATCGCCCACCGCGAAGCCGAGATGCACCGCGATGAGCTGGCCGGGGTCGGGGCGGGCGAGGTGGTCGCGGTCGATGCGGCCGCCTACTTCTCGCGACCCGGGCCGCGGATCATCGACGGGCTCGAGCTGCTGGCCCACATCATCCACCCGGAGAAGTTCCCCGAGCCGCCGGGGCCGGCGTTCAGCGTCGAGCTCTAGGGCTCTGACGCGCGCGGCGCGTTCAGATCGTGAAGCCGTTGGGCGTCAGGCCCGTGTTCCCGGCTACGACCAGGGCCGCGACCACACTCACCACCGCCACCACGGCGCACCCGGCCATCGCGACCGCCGGCATGCGCCGGCGCTCGTCGAACTCGAGCACGAACCAACCGGTGATCAGTCCAGCCACCAGGCCGGCGAGGTGACCCCCGATCGAGATGCCCTGGACGCTGAGGGAGAAGATCAGGTTCACGAGCAGGATGAAACCGAGCCCGCTCTGCCAGAAGGGAATCCCCCGGTAGCGCGCGACGACGATGAGCGCGCCGAAGACTCCGAAGATCGCACCCGAGGCGCCGATCGTCGGCGTATCGGGCTGGAACAGCAGCGAGCCGAACGACGACGCCAGCAGCGAGGTCAGGTAGATCACGACGAAGTTCCGGCTCCCGATCGCGGGCTCGAGGACGACTCCGACGAAGTACAGCGAAAGCATGTTGATGCCGATGTGGAGGATCCCGTCGTGCAGGAACCCACCTGTGACCAGGCGCCAGTACTCATGCGTGCCGTTGAACGGCGGCGGGTATGGATTGTGGGCCGTCAGCGGCAGACCGAGAAGCACGCCGTGGTTCCAGATCGTCCCGCCGCCACCGCCGCCCAGTGGCGCGCCGGCGGCCGTCTCGGCAAGGAACACGATCACGTTGATCGCGATCAGCACCTGCGTCGCCCGGGGCACGACCGGACCTGACCTGACGCCGCGCTGGACCTTGGTGCGTTCCCTAGAGCACTCGGGGCAGCGCATCCCGACCGGGGTCGGGGTCATGCAGTCAGGGCAAATCGGCCGTCCGCACGAGGAGCACGAGACCCCGGTCTCGCGCGAGGGGTGTCGATAGCAGACGGGCATCTCGTATTGACGCTATCAGCGGCAGTTTGCTAGCCCGACGGGACGCGTCGGCTAGCGGCGAGGCAGGATGCGCCTCGCCTCTTCGGCGGCGTCCTGGAAGGTCCGCTGGGCGAGCTCGAGCACGTTGCCCGAGCGCTGCTTGCGGGCGCGGTGGCGGCCACGAACCCGCAGCACGACGAGCGCTGTGCCCGCGCTGACCCCGATGACCGCGGCCGCTGCCGGGCGGACCCAGTTGCGTGGATCGCGCATGGCCGAGAGCTCCCAGGTGTCGAGTTCTTCGTGGGCCAGCTCGGTCAGGCTAACCAGCGTCGACTCGAGGCGCTGCGCGAGGTCGGCCGGCGGCTCGACCGGCTGGAGCGCCTGGCGCAGCAGGGCCTCGAAATCGGTCGCGCTCATCGCTCCTCATCTCCTGAGTCGGTCACGGCGGCGGGCTCGGCCACCATCCCCTCCAGCTGGCGGATCGCGCGGTGCAGGAGCACCTTGGTCGCACCGTCGGTGCGACCGAGAGCACGCGCGATCTCGCGGTTGTCCATGCCCAGGGCGAAGCGCATGATCAGGGCCTCGCGGCGGTCGTCGGGCAGCCGCTGGACGCCGTCGAGGATCGCCTTGAGCTGTTCGCGTCCCTCGACCAGGGCCTCGGTGGTGTGCGGAGCCGAGATCATGCCGGCGTCCTCGATCCCCGACTCCGGCTTGCGCGAGCGGTCGCGATAGAAGTTGGCCGCCAAGTTGTGGGCGATGCGGATGAGCCACGGCCGCAGCGGCCGGCCGTTGGCCTCCCGCAGCGCACGCTCGAAGTGGCGGTAGGCCTGCAGGAAGGTCTGCTCGGTGAGATCCTCGGCGTCATGGTGGTTGCCCACGCGGTAGTAGCTGTAGGAATAAACGTCACGCAGGTGCGTTTTGTACAGCTCCGTGAAGCGGGCATCGACCTCCGCCTTACTGCTGGGCTGGTCACCGTTTTCCACCACATGAGAGCGTAGTGATCGTCACGCCGCGCGAACAGTCGACTTACGCATGGGGCGCGCGGGTTCGATGATGGTGGCCGTCCAAACGTCGGGCTCGATGCGCCCCTCGATCAGCGCCGCCAGGCTGTCGAGCGCCGGGGTCTCCAGGCGGGCGTCGCGTGCAGCGCTGGCCAGTAGCGGTGCCGCATCGACGCCTTCCACCGCGTGACCGAGCGCGTGGTCGATCTCCGCCCCCGGCACGCCCTGGGCCAGCAGCTCTCCGGCTCGTCGGTTGCGCGAGTGCTCGGCAAGGACCGTTGCCACTAGGTCACCGGCGCCGGCCAGACCCGCGAAGGTCTCGGGCTTGCCCCCGCGGGCCTGCGCCAGCGCGTCGACCTCGGCGAATACCTTGCCGGCGGCGGCGCCGGCCACGCTGGGGCCGGCGATCGAGGCGGCGGCCGCGGCCAGGGCCGCGACGTTCTTGGCGGCGCTGGCCAGCTCGACGCCGGTCACGTCGCTCGTGCTCGACACGTCCAGGCCGGCGGTTCTGAGCGCATCTCCGAGCTGGCGCTGAAAGCCGCGGTCGAGCGAGGCGAGCACGATCGCGGCGCCGTGTTCGAGCACCTCTGTAGCGTCGGCCGGACCGCCCAGCGCCGCCACCGCGTGAGCCGCGCACCGCTCGGCCACGAACGCCGAGGGCAGCGTCCCGAGCGGCGGGACCAGGCCCTTGGACAGCACCAGGACGCCCGCGTGCCCAGGAATCCGCTCGCCCTGGGCGGCCATCACGGCCGGCAGCGCGCGCGCCGGCACCGCCAGGCAGATGAGGTCGTGGGCGCCCAGCTCGAGCTGGGCCGCGGGCAGGATCGTGATCGAATCCGGGAGCGTGATGTCAGGCAGGTAGGGGGCGTTGATTCTTGTCCCCGCGAGCATCGCGGCTTGTTCACGGGTGCGGGCGCCGAGCTCAACCTCAAAGCCGGCTCGCGCCAGCAGCACGGCTAGGCTCGTGCCCGTCGACCCGGCGCCGATGACCGCGGCCCGGCGGATCGGCGGCATCCCGCCCAGCCACTCCCACTGGAGCATCACGCACGGCCAGATCCGATCGGTGACCGCGCCGGCAAGCGTCGGGGAGGCCTGCTCGACCGTCGGGAAGCGCAGCGCCGGTCCGGCGCGAAGGCGGACCTTGCGCGGGCGGATCCGCCAGCCCTTGCGGATGTCCTCGGTGCCGATGATCGCGATCGGCACCACCGGCGCGCCCGTCTCGAGCGCCAGGCGGCCGACGCCGCGCTTGGGCCTGCCGAGCGAGCCCGGCCGCGTCCGCGTTCCCTCGGGAAACATCAGCACGATCCCGCCGCGGCCGAGAATGATCTCGGCCGTCTCGATCGTCTCCTGATCGCCGGTGCCGCGGGCGACCGGGAACGCCCCGAGCGCGTTGAGCAGCCAGCTCAGCAGGCGGTTGTAGGTGAACAGCTCCTGCTTGGCCACGTAGTACACGGGCCGCCGGGTCATCGTCCCGATCACGAACGGATCGAAGAAGCTCCGGTGATTCGAGGCCAGGATCACGGGGCCCTCGGACGGGATGTGCTCACGCCCGATCCGCTTCATATGCAGGTAAATCAGGAAGAACGGCGTCAGGATCGCGCGCACGATCAGCAGCACCACGGGGTTGACGCCCTTCTCCCTGGTTCGGCGGTGCAGCGCTTCGTAATCCATTGCACTTTGGCGTACCCGCTCCGGCGCCGCCCGTTACAGTTGCCTCCCTTGCGCAACGAGATTGTCAGCACCCCGTGAGCGCCGGCAGCCAGTCCTCCGTGAGCCCGGACTCCTTCGGCTCCCGAACGCTCCGAGGAGCCGTCTGCGGCGCGGTCGCTGCCACGCTCTGGGCGATTCAGCAGCCGCTCGACAAGGCGCTCTTTGGAAGCCGTTACGACGACGTCGAGGTGCTCGGCCGGGCGGTGCGCAACGGTTCCGGCTGGTATCCGGTCGGCCTGGCCCTGCACGCCCAGAACGGCGCCCTGTTCGGCGCCATGTACGCCAATCTCGCGCCGGCACTGCCGATCGCGCCTGGGTTACGCGGGCCGGCCGTCGCGATCACCGAACTGGTCGCCACCTGGCCGCTAGCGGCGCTCTCGGACCGCTTCCACCCCGCGCGCGAACAGCTGCCCGCCCTGTACCGCAGCCGCCGCGCCTTCGCCCAGGCCGCCTGGCGCCATCTCCTGTTCGGCTTCGTCCTGGGCGAGCTCGAGCGCCGGCTCAGCGCCGGCACCGGGACCCTCTCCGGGTCGGCGCCCGACTACGCGAGCAACGGCCACGGCTCGCTCGACCGGGCCATGTCCACCGTCCGCTGAACCGCCGACGCCTTCAGGCCCTCAGGCACAGCGCCGTCACCCAGCCGAACCCGGCCACGATCGACACGCGCTGAAGCAGGCCGGCGGAGGCGACGAGCGCCGGCTGCTGACCGAAGCCGGCGCCGGCGGCGATGTTGGATGCCGCCATCAGCGCCCCCGAAGCAGCTGAATACGCGGCCCAGCCTTTGGCATCGGCTTTCGCGGCGGGGCGGGCGGACATCAGCGCCGCCGCTGAGATCCCGACGAAGACCGGGATCGCGCACAGGTTGTGCACGGTGCCGGTGTGGCTCGGCTCGTCCAGCTGGGCCGGCGTGCCGGGCGGGTATCCGCTGACCGGATCGGTGTCAAACAGCGCCGCGCCGATCAGTCCGGCGCCCGCGCCGGCGATCAGCGCCGGCCTGGGCGCCGCAGCGATGTTCGACGTGTCGGTCTTACGCAGACCTGCCGCGCCGGCCAGGTACAGCGCTCCGGTAGCGATGAAGTTCGCGCGCTGGACGACGCCGCCGGGACCGAGCGCGAGCGCGCTGACCGGATGGCGCCTCGGGTCATAGCCGCCTCGCGTGGCGCCGGCGATGCTGAACGTGACCGCGAACAGCGGGCCCGCCAGAGCGCCAGCACGGACCAGAGCCTTCCTCACCGGTCCGGAAGATACCGCCGGCCTTCCACCGCACGCATCGTCTCGGCCCCCGATCCCGGACCGCGCCCGCGTGCGACACTGAGCCCCGCCTGCCCGCCTAGCTCAACTGGTAGAGCACTTCACTTGTAATGAAGGGGTTGGGGGTTCGAGTCCCCCGGCGGGCTCTGCAGAAGTCCCTGGTAGGCTCGCGATTTTCGGTTGTTTCACCGTCACGTTTCCGCGGAAACGTGTCCCCTATATGTCCCGAGATCGGCGTCGACTTCGGACATGGCTGACGGGCCGCTCCAGCGCCCCACGGGACACGTCTTCCGAGTCGAGCGGAAGCACGGAGCGGTGTGGTACGCGAAGTACCGGCTGCCGGACGGCCGTCAGGTCCAGCGGAAGATCGGGCCGGCCTGGTCCGGCCGAGGCCGACCCGCCGCAGCCGGCGTTCGGCGAGCTGCAGCTCGAGGCGATCACGACGCCGATGATCGAGCGCTGGATTGCTTCATCGCGCTGTCAGCCAGCACCCGCACGAAGGCCATCGTGTTGTTGCACGGCATCTTCGCGCGCGCGGGGAGAGTATGGGGCCTACCGTCGAACCCGGTCGCCGACGTCGAGAAGCCCCCGCTGAGTCGGAGCGGCGACATAGACGTCTTCTCGCCCGAGGAGGTCTACGCGCTCGTTCGTGCCGCCGCGAGCGAGCAGGACGCCGCGATCTATCTGACCGCCGCTTTCACCGGCTTGCGACGCGGCGAGCTCCTCGCGCTTCGATGGCGCGACGTCGACTTCCCCGGCTCGACGATCCGCGTTCGCGGCAACTACTCCGAGGGAGTCTTGACGACGCCGAAGTCCGGCAAGATTCGCGCCGTGCCCATGGCCCCCGACGTGGCCGCGGCGTTGGCGCGGCTCGGCGACCGAGAGAACTGGGTCGGCGACGACGACCTGGTCTTCGTCGGGGTGGCGGGCGGCTACCTCGACGGGTCGGCCCTCCGCCGGCGCCACGGCTCTGGCTGGAGCGAAGCCGACATCCGTCGCGTACAGGAATGGATGGGCCACTCGAGCATCCAGACGACCATGCAGTACCTCCACTACGCCCCGCGCAGCGCGGACGCCCAGCTGGTCGCCGTAGGCCTTCCGCGTCGAGGGCCCGGAGGGCGGGACGCCTTGGCACGCTTCGGAGCGTCCCCAAACCTCCTTGAAACACCCCGGCTAATCGCGAGTCTTCGGTGCACGGCCATCGGGGGCCCGACCCTCGTTGATCCGGTCTCTCGCGCGCGTGCCGGGGATGCCGCACCTCATCGCGGCCACCGCGGGCGACTCCAGCGACCGGCGGACCGTTGGCGCCGACGCCACGAGGCGCAGGGCGGGACGCTTGGGGACGCTCCGGGCCAGCACCCCCGGTGCGTACCGTCTGTTGCTGCTGATAGGGCACTGCACGGCTGGCGGTCTTAAAGGACGTTGGGCGCGCCAGCGCCCCAACCCAGGTGCCAACCAGCGCGGACGGGCGTCGGTGTCAAGCGGCGCCGACCACGGTGGCGCATCGAGACGACTCGCGACTGCGGGTCCGACCGGGGCGCTGCTTGAGAGCGACGCCCATCCGCGCTACTCAGCGATGGGGATTGATCCGACCGAGGACGACTTCCCCGCGGCGGCCACCAGCCCCTTGCGAGGGCGACAGTTGGCTGGCCCGTCGCCGACCGGCTCAAGAGCATTCCGCCTGCCTCCGATCAAATCCCCATGAGCAACCCCGAGCGCCTTCCTGTGAAAGCCGGCCCCGTCCCGGACAAGCTCACGATCTGGCCTGTCGACGATGGCCGCTACGGCCTCGACGCCACCTTTCAGGGCGCATCGGGCTACCAGCGCGCCGAGCATCACCAACAGGATCTGCAGCGGCGTTGGGTTCCCCATACCTTCCGCCAGGAGCTCGGTGGCGGATGGACGCTGCGCTTCGGACCCTTCCGCGCCGTCGATGTGGCAGCCGCTCTATCGGCGTTCGTCTATTGACGCTGCCCCTGAGCACTGGGTCGTGTTGCACCCCCGCAGTTAGGTTGGGCCGGGCGCGGCGTGTGGCCCAGACACAGGCCCCGTAACGGCAGCCGTAATCGAGTGTCTCGCGATTGCACTCATCGGGCCGGTTGGGGCGCCCCGCAACTGCATCTGCGCCGCCAAATTTGGTACCGGCGTCCGAGGTGACTGCTCGCAACCGGACTGATCGTCCACCGTTCCGCGGTGGCGACTGCTTCTGCTGAACGAGCAGGAGCACGCCGCCGGGCGCGGCTTGCTGCTGGTGGTCGTCCAGACGGGGAGCGGCGCGCGGGGACTCGTCCTGGCCGCGTTGACGGCCACCCGTTGTGCGCAGCAGACAAATCCCTGAGGCGGTCGCGAAGGAGAGCGTTCCGATCCCGAACGGCTTCCCCAGCTACGGAAGCAGAAGTGCGACCGATCCCAGCCATAGTTCTGCGGCTCGGGCGTGAAAATGCGCCGTGGAGGCTCTGTCCGGTTCCGGCCGTAGGGTCGGCGATCTGGCACAGGGGCTTTGTTGGGAGAACGCAGCCGGGTAGGCCGTAATTGAACGGTGGGCTTCGAGCCTCGGCAGTTCGTTCGGCCGCCCCTGCGACTTGCCCGGATTGAGCCCCTTGGCTGTCGCTTCCAGGTCGAGCGTAACTACGGCGGCGCCCCAACGGCGCGAGAGTCGCCGTACGAATCGCAACCTTGGTGCGTCGGCGAGGGGCTCTCCGAGGGGGGACTCGGTGCCAGTGATCGCGGTCACCGGCCCGGGCCGCGACTGTGGCCGGGATCTTTCGGGGGATCAGCGTGTGCGGTGACTCGATCTCGGCAACCCCGGGTCTTTTGCGATCCAGTGCTCTGGCATTCGGCTGGCGTTGTTAATGGCGTGGCCGATACCGACAGTTTTGCGTTGTGCCGGCCGCGTGGTGATAGGCTGGCGCGGTCCCGCCCACGGACTTGGAAACGGACCGGTGGGTTGGACCGGGGCACCGGGTGCGGCATCAGTGGCTTGGGCCGGGGCGGCTTTGGCGGTACTGGAGTCCTGATTCGTTCTCACCAGAGAGGGGAGGATCCTCGTGAAGCGATTCGCATCGCGTGCAATTGCAGTCGGGGCGCTGTCGGTAGGTTTCGTCGTCGCCTTGGGCTCGGGGGTGGCGAGCGCCAGTCACGCCCGCGCGTCGAGCTCGCTGCCGACGCTGAACGTCGCGCTGACCGGGACCACCGGGGTGTCAGTCTCCGGCAGCATGGTGTCCGGCGCGGTCAATGTCACCTCGACGTTCTCGGGCAACGCGCCGTCTGGCCCCAACGCCAACGGGCCGACGGTCGGACTCATACGCCTGAACCCAGGCGCGACGCTGCCAGAGGCCTACACCGCCGTCCAGAGCCACAAGGGGGATATCAACGCGCTGACGCCCTATGGCACCCTGTTCGTTGACGCCAGCGCGCCCGGCACGGTTCAAACGGTGCTCACGCCCGGGAGCTACGTGGCGCTCAACATCACCGGCAACACGCCCGCGTTCGCCACGTTCACCGTGACTCAGTCCTCGTCGCCGGCGGCGCTTCCGGCGGCGGCGGCGACGCTGAAGGCGATCGAGTTCGCGTTCCGCGGCCCGAGCGTCCTGCACAACGGGACGATCGTGCGGTCCGTGAACGCCGGCTGGCTCGTTCACATGAACGAGCTGATCGGGATGAAGAGCAAGGCCGATGCGCTGACGGCGATCGCGTACCTCAAGGCTGGCAAGGACGGGAAAGTGCAGAAGCTCGCGACCAAGAGCTTCGTGAACCTGATGGGTCCGGCCTCTCCGGGCGCGATCCAGCAACAGGTGCTGAACACCAAACCGGGGTACTACGTCGAGGCGTGCTTCATGGACACGCTCGACGGACGGGAGCACACGCAACTCGGGATGGAGCGGCTGGTCAAGGTGACGAAGTAGCGCTGAATGCGCGGCGGCTGGGTTTGGCGGTCCAGCCGCCGCGCGACTAAGCCCGACGGGCGCGCATGGCCGCGGCTCTCAGGCTCACGCTAGTGCCGGCTTCCGGCCTCGATCAGACGGGAGGATCGCTGGTCGCCTGCGCGGATCTTCACTGTAGGCCCGGGCCGGCTCAACGCTCACGCTTGCCGCGACAAGATGCCCCCGGCGACCCTCGTGAGTTCGGCCTCAAGCTGATCGACCTGATCGGCGAACGCCGCTGCTCTCACGACCGACCGGGCGCCCGCGGTCGTGCTCGGATCTCTTGCGAGTTGGTCGACAGGGAGCGCCGAGCCGGTTCGCTACCTGCACGTGTTCGCTCCGCGAGGCGAACGAGCAGTCTGCGATCTCGGCCTTGACTGTCGCGTTCCCGGCGTTGCGTTCACCTCACCGCCCGCAAAGCAGAGTGCTCAGATGGACGAGCCGCGGAACTATGGATGGGATCGGTCGCACTTCTGCTTCCGCGGCTGGGGGAAGTCGTTCGGGATCGGAACCCTCTCCTTCGCGACCGTCCTCGGGGATTTGTCTGCTGCGCACAACGGGTGGCCGTCGACCCGGACAGGACGGTCCCCGCGCGCCGCTTCCCGTCTGGACGAACTCCAGAGCTGTTGGCGCGTTTGAGAGCCCACCTTTCCGCGCGCAGAAGGCAGTCGGCGTCGCGACCGAGATGCTCCTGACGGAGGGAGAGCGGGTGTCGAATTGGGCGTGCGCCGCGGGGTGACGCCTGAGGCGACGGAGGGGCAGCCGAACCTAGGACAGCGCGTTGGCAGCAGCGGAGGCGACGAGCTTCAATCGGTCAGCCTCGCCAGGTAGGTGCTCGTCTCGGCTTCTTGCAAGCCGCCGTGCTGGCCGCGGAATCGCTGCTCGTTGGCCGCCGCCGAGCGAAGCCAGGCCTGCCGCCCCCTGACCGGCAGCACCGCCACATCACCCAGACGGGCGTTCAACCGGGGGCCGATCCGCTCAAACAGCTCGCGCGCGGGCCGTACCTCGGCGCGGCCATCAAGCCTTCCCGAGAGCTCGTGGATGACCGTGGCGACATGCTGGGCATGCACGTGTAAGAAGACATCGCGCGAGGATCCCGCCGGCCGCCGCTGCGAGAGCAGCGTCGGCAACTCAGGCCAGAGATCGTCGAGGTAGTCGACGCGGTCCGGCGCGACGTCGACCTGGCCGTGGTCGGCCGTGATCAGCACCGTCACCCCGCGCAAAGCCTGGCTGGCGCTCCACAGCTCATCGAGCGAGCGTCTGCACGCAACCCCAAACTCCGGCGAACCGGGACCGTAATCATGTCCCGCCCGATCGATCAGATCCCAGTACAGAAGCGCGTAGCGATGATCGCTTCCCGGTGCCGCGAACGCCTCCCCAAGCGCACGCACGCCCTCGCGCAGCCGCCGAAAGCCGATGACCTGCGCGCCGCGAGTCGCGACGGCGGTGAACGAACCGGCCAGCCGGGAGGGCTGCGCCACGATGCAGGGGACGGCCAGCGACTCATAGAACGTCGGACCGGGCGACAGCACGGACGGCTCCAGCCGACCGACCAGCGTGCCCTCCTCCTCGGCGCCCGTCGGGTTGAAGCGAAGCGGGCAGATGATCTCCCCGAGAGCCGGCTCGAGAATGTTCCATTCGTAGAGACCGTGCTCGTGCACGGGCATCCCGAAGTGCACCGAGGGCACATGCGCCGTCGTCGTGGACGGGAACTGTGAAGTTAACGGGATGACGTCCACGCGCTGGATCAACGGGTGATCGCGGTGGCGCTCAAGGAACTCCAGGCCGAACGCATCCAGCAGGATCAGGACCACCCGCTCTCCCGCAGCGACGCGCCGTCGGACCTCAGCCGGGATTTCGGCGAAGCTCTTCACTACGAGCATTCTCGCCGCTTCGGCCCGTAGCCCTCTACTCCCCAAAGGCGGACATCATCGGAACTAGCACCGGCCACCAAGTAACCGCAGCCGTTGGGACGGCCCTGAGGTATGTCATCCCGTGAGCGCGCTAACGACGCTTGGTCTTGAGGCAGGAGAGCCTGCACGGTGCCGCGTACTCGTGTTGATGAGCGACTCCACGGGTGTCATCTAGCCGCCGCTGCTCGCCTCTGCTCCCACGCAGCAGAACAGTCCCAGAGACCGGTGCCGCGGCGCTCGAGACTGCCTCTCTCGGACGCAACCAGGCGCCGCACCACGCCTCTGATGACCGTGCTGAAGTGAAGCCGAGTCTCGGCCCGCGCGTGGCGCACGCACACCCCAATCGCAAGAAGGAGGTCGGACCCGCGGGGCGCGGTATTCGCTGAGGGTTCGTTCCGGATACGAATCGCCGACGATGAGCGGACTCCGGGGCGCCGTCCCGGCGAACTCGTCGATTTCGAGCTCATGATTGAATCCCGCTTTCCATATGCGCACCTGGCAGACATTCATGGCCACCGCGGTCGCCGCCGTTTCGCTTTCTGTGCTCGCCTCCGCGCCGCTGGCGGCGGCTGCCTCGCCGCCGGCCGCGATCCGCGCCGTCTACCGGACAGTGCTGACCGCCGAGTACTTCGGGCCGGCCACCGCGGTCTGCGGGAACCTCACCGCCGCTGGGATACGGGCGTTCACCGCGGCGGCACCTGAGCAGAGCTGCACTGCGGCGTACGACCAGCTCCACCACACTCTCCACCACAAGCAGCCCGACAACGACAACTCGGGGTACACAGCCAAGGCGTACCGAAGCACGGTGACGACGTTCATGGCGAATCTGAAGATCAGCGTCCGCGGAACGCGCGCGTCCGTCCACGGACCCTCGGGGCTAGGTCCCTCGAAGCTCGTCGAGGTGGGCGGTCACTGGCGCTTCAGCGCCTACCCACCGACGGTCGAATCCTGAGATCGAGGTTGAGCGCCACGCCGGGACGGCGGCGGGTGGACGGAGAGTGCACAGCTTCGCAGCCATCCAAGGAGCGGGGCCCGACCAGCGACTCACTGTTGCAGACACCGTTCGCCGATTGAGACGGGATCGGCCGTGGCGACCGGGCGGGTTGGTCGCCGCTGGATCGTTCGGTCGCCGATCGCTATCCGAGCAGCGTGTCGCTGCGCCCGACGACCCTCTTTCCGCGCCGAGCAGGCGCTCTCGCCGCGGCGTGCGCGGAAGCTCACCGCCTCGGCCGCGTTGTGCTCCGGCGGGCACCCTGACTGCCTCTGGGGGGGTTGGGGCGTGGCGCCGGTGCGGGCGCAGGTACGCCGGGGCCCGCGGCGGCCGATCGTCAAGATTGGGGGATCCCCGACTCGACATATCGGAGCAAAGTCAATGAGCGAGAGCGACGAGACGCTGTACGAGCGCGCCGGCGGCGATGAGGGTCTGCACCTCTTGGAGGAGATCTTCTACGCGAAGGCCCGTGCGGACGAGGTCCTCAAGCATGTGTTCACGAAGCCTGTTCCCACCCACGTCGAGCACCTGACCTGGTTCACGGCCGAGTCGTTCGGCGGCCCGAACCGCTTCAGCCGCGAGCTCGGGTTTCAGTACCTGATCGACGTTCACCGCCACCTGAACATCACTGACGAGCAACGCGACCGCTTCATCAGCGTCAACCTGGAGTCGCTGGATGAGGCTGGCCTCCCGACCGACGAACGGTTCCGCAAAGCAGTCCAAGAACATGTCGAGTTCGGTGCCCACGTCGCCCAGCAGAACTCCCACGCCCAGACGGACGCCGAACTACACCCGATTCGCGAGGTCCCGATCTGGACCTGGTGAGTCCGCCGACAGCTTCGGGCTCGTTCGCTGCCCGGCGCCAGCCGACCTTCGTGTATGCGACAACGGAACGTCGCCCGCTGGCAGGACTGCCGCTCCGTCGCCGCGACACAGTCTTGAGCCTATTGCTGTTCTTCACACACAACCCGGTCGAGCACGCGGACCTGCTGTTCGCCAACGGTTCCTTGGGTTCTCGCGGTGGTCGCAACACCCACCCAGATCGAGGGACGTTCTAAGCAATCCGCGCGGCGCCACCGGCGAGACGCCCGCTTCGCGAGGCGATCCGGTCGCGCAGCTCGCGCTCGTCGCCCTTGAGCTCGACTTCTGCGTTCTCGAACGAGCAAGCACGCGGGCGGTGCTCAACGAGACTGACGAGATGGACGAAACGGAGCAGCCTTGGCTGCGGCCTGCCGCGGCCGGCGCGAGAGCTCCCTGTTTCGTCCGATCCGGAAGCCGGGATCACCACGACCGCATTGCCGCCGGAGCGGGAGCGCTCGTGCTTGCATCCCGGCGATCCTTCGGCAAGCACGCGGCTCGAATCCGACTGCCGCTCGGTGGCGAAGCGGAACTGTCGACGGATCGGTTCTTGGAAGTAGTGGATTTCGTCCAGACCAGCAGCGTCGTCGAGCGCCGCCGGCGTGGCTGCTCATGCTCGCGGAGCGGAAGCCGCCGAGCGCTGGCCACGCGGTCGGCCGCCGACTGCTGGATTGCACGAATTCGGGTCACGTACATGTGGCGAACCGGGTGGCCGCATCATCCCTCAAGCGGTCATGCTGGCGCCGCTACCGCTGGGCGCGGAAAGAAGCAGCTTGAGCGAGACTGGCCCCGTGGGCGACGATGCGGCAGCGGGGCGGTCCACTTCGCCGGCTGGCGCGGGGCTAGCGGTGGTGCTGCGGGGTGGATGGATTGTGGTCTGACCTGGTGGCGCTGGAGTGGCTGAGCTTTGCTTCCAGCAGGCCAAGCAGCCTGTTGCAGTGTCGAATGGCAGAGCCTTGATCGGGCAGCGCGATGTCGTGGAACGGCTTTACGGCTAGGTCACCCGGGCCGGGCGTCCCGAAACGGCGAGGGCGCCGCCGAAGCGACGCCCTCGAAACCAGCTTTACTACCGACCGGAGATCAGGTCTGAGTGATGTTCACCTTCACGTTGTAGAACGTGTTCTTCTTCGCGCCGACCTTGCTGCCGTCATTCTTGGTCCAGATCCCGAAGTGGGTGTCGCTGATGGTATTGCCGCGGACCACGATGCCCGTCAGCTTCACCACATCGCTCCCGACCAGGATCCCCACCGTCGCGCCCTTGGCGAAGTCAGCCGGGCTGAACTCAGCCTCAGAGTTGTCGTTGACGCCGTCGTGGCTGACCTTGTTGTCGATGATCTTGTTGCCGTTCAGGTCTGCGGCGGGAGCCCCTGGCCCGAAGAAGTGGCTGTGGAGGGTGATGCCGGCGAGACCGTTCCCGTTCGCGGTGTTGCCCTCAATCAGGTTGTCGTAGACGCCAGCGCCGGGTGCGCCGCCGCCCATCAGAATGCCGGCCCCCTGGCCCTTGGTACCGTCGCCGTCGACTACATTGTCGAGGATCTTGTTGCCGTACACGCCGGCGACCGTGGGCTGCGGCTTGCCGTTCGCGGTGGCCTTCGGGTTGTGGCCGGCGAGGGTGATCCCGCAGTCGTACGCGTTGTCGAGCGAGTCGTTGTGCGAGATCGTGTTGTCGGCCGTCGGGCCGAGCTCGTCGGTGAGCAGGATGCCGCCGAGGTTGTCCTTGACCGTGTTCCCGGTCACGATCGAGTGCGTGACCGACATCAGGTGCAGGGCCTCGCCACAATCACCGGGGACCTGACCAGCCGGGGCGCACTCCCCCGTCGGCATGGCTGCCTTGATGCCGAGATCGTTGTCGCGGACCGTGTTGTCCTCGATCGTCAGCTTGGATGCGCTGACCGCCAGGATCCCCTCGAAGGTGGCGTGTTGGACGGTGAACCCGCGAACCAGGGCGCCATTGGCACCGGGGCCCTTGAGCAGAATGCCGTTGGACTCGCCGGTGGCGTCGATGACCGGATGGCCGCTGGCGAGGAGGCTGATGTCCTTCGTGATCGCCACCTGCTCACGGTAGGTGCCGGACGCAACGCTGATCGTGTCGCCCTTCTTGGCAATCGAGACGGTGTGTCCGATCGTCTTGCAGGGCGCCGTCTTGGTGCACTTGGCGGTGTCCTTGCCCTTCGGCGACACGTACAGCGTGCTGCCGGCCGCGAAAGCGTCGGTAGACAGGACGGCGGCGAGCGCGAACGTCGCGATCAGGCTCGCCCAGAACAGGCGGGTGTGGCGCGCAGGGCGCGCAATCAGGCCGTACAAGTGGATCTCCTGGGATCGTGTGGTTTTGCGTCCCGGGTCCAGCTTGCGCCCCCGGGTCCAGCCGCTACAAACCGCGCGAGGGCGGGCCAAGTTTCGATTTTGTGAACTCTGGCGCGGAACGACAACACGCCGCTCACACGCTACACACACGCCGCACACACGACGTACGCCGGGGGACAGTGGACCTCGGGGCTTCGAAACGGCGGGGGCGCCGCCGAGGCGACGCCCCTCCAGGTATCGCGTTACGGCTTGACCCCGAACATGCGTCCCATGCCGGAGCCGGTGGCCAGTTCGCCGACTTGGACCCAGCCGCCGTTCGTACCGAGGCCGATGAATGCCTCGTGCCTGAACCCGGTCAACAGGGTCGTCAGGCCGCCGCCGCTCAGCGGCATCGACTGGACCTTGGTGGTGCGGACGAATCCGAACTCGGACAGATACAGGCGGTTGCGGATGATCCGAGCCCGCCCGGATCGGTGTGCGGCGCCAGGACCTTGAAGGGTGTCGCGAACTTCGTGCACTTGGCCGCGACGACCCAGTTGCCGTTCCAGAAGCCGTAGTTCTGACCGTTGCGCACGCGCAGGATGAAGTCCGGCACCTTCTTCTGGATGCTCGCCGGCTTGTCCTGTCCCAGGTCGGTGACGACAGGGGGACCGCTGAACCGGCCGGGAAGGCCAGCTGCCACGGCTGGCGCATCCCGGTGGCGGACACCTTGATGTCCGGTAGGAGCAGCCAGTAACGGACCGTCGTCGCGTTGCATGGACGATGCCGGCAAGTACGACAGAGCCAACTGGTGCGGCTCGCTCGACGATCGCAAGCTCCAACCTCACCCCGGCCAGACGGTCGGCGTACGTCTCGTGATCCACCACTGTGATCCTCAGCGGTATGAGGCAACGAGTATCGGTACCGCGAGACGAGTTCGTCGTCCCCTTCAGCGGCGAGAGCAACCTGAGCGTCATCGGGATCCCATGCGCGCAGCAGCAGCCCGTCGGCAGACAATGCAGGCTTGGGAAGTCGTAGCCGCGTGGGCTACGAAGCAGCTGTCCGCTCGGTATGTGACGGCCGGCGTGGCGTGCGCAAACGGGCGCCGATCGATATTCCCGCCAATGCCCGTGGCATGGGCAGAGCGGTCTTCGGACTGCCGGGTGCCGCTCGCCTGGGACCGGGGCGTCTCGCAAGCCGGCCGCCACATCGGACGCCGTCTGATCCCTAACCTGCTGAGCGCGACGGCAGCCGCTCGGATTTCGGAGCCACCGATGGCGCGGGCTGTAAGCTTCGCGTCTCAATGATGCGATCGTCGCTCAGCACCGCCGCCGTTCGTGGTCTGTCGACGTCCATCGTCGCCGTCATTACCAGCTAGACCCGCGCTCGATATCGAGCCTGCGGGTCAGACCGGTTCTCAGGAGCCGAGCTGGCAGACGTGCGTCGCTCGGTTTCTCAGGCCTCAATCGGAGAAACCCCATGCCCACCGCACCGCCGCCTCAGTCACCGCCCCGCTCCGCTCACGGCCAGGTCGAGCTCACGCTTACGATCGAGTTCGACTCCGACAGCCCGACCGCGCTACTGCGCACACTTGTTCTGCTTCATCGGCGGCGCTGCCGCGTGACCGAGGCTGAATATCGATCACGCATCGACGGACCCGACTACCTGGACTTACGGGTCCAGGCACCTCCGGCCCACGCGCACTGCTTGCCGGCGTGGCTCTCGGCGTTATTGGAGGTCCGGCGCGTGATCGAGCAGTGTCACGCGGCGCCCAACTTCTGAGCTCAGGCTCTCACCAACCGGTCCGGTCGCTTCGTACGCCAGATCCTTGCTCGCCCGGTTCCACGAAGCCTCAGCCACCACAGCGCCACCGGGACGATCAGCTCGAGCTTCTGCTCCAGGCCGAAGCGGGAGCAGCGATCTCATGGTCGGGTCGGCGACATTGCAGCAGGCGCGGCCGCGTTTGATGGTGCTGTTGCTGTCTGGATCGAGCAGCGATCGAGGCGTCGCGTCGGTGCTCCAGAATGATCCGGTGACGTTGGAGCTGCAGGTGATGGACGTTCTTCCGCGGACCCCAGCGGGCAAACGTGCCGCGTGGGTGTGGCGACGGGTTCTGGCAGTTGCCGCCGGGGCAGCTGTCCCGAGTCGGAGGGAGTTCGACGAGCATTACGGTCAGGATTGGCTTGACGAAGTAGCGATCGATGAGTCCTTCGCGCAGATGGCGTCGTTGGCGAAGGTCATGGCTTCGGCGGACCCCGCGACGGTATTGGCGCGATCTGGCACCGGTATCGCGGGCCGCAGCTCAGTGACGACCCCGCGGAGCACGAGCGACTTCTGCACGAGACGTATCACGTCGGCCTGTCCGACATCGAGGATGCGATCAATCAGGCCCTCGGCCGTGACCCCGACCAGCACCGTCCACCGCGGCTTTCGTGGGGCCGCCTCCAGGAGGCGCTCGCACAGGCTGGAATCAAGGTGACAGAGGAAGAATTGATCGCGCTTCCCCTCAACATCGAACTCTCCGACCAAGTACAGACCGAGATCGCACGGGGCTAATCCAAGACTCTTCCGCGATAGAGCGCAGACCGACCGTTAGCTCCGGGTACGAGGACCGGCTACTGCAAAGATCGAAACTCAGCAGCCTGTTTAGGAGGCTCCGCGCGGACGTCGCTGCGCAGTTGCGTGTCGCCCGCAGCAGTGGTCTGTTGCTTTGCCAAGCACCAGCCGTACCGCCGAACTAGCTCATCCAACGCGGCGAGCAGTTCCTCGACATGGTGATCGAGCAGCGCTTCGCACTGCGTGCCGGCTGGCTCAGGCTCGGGCTGCTGACATGGCGACCGATCGTTGATCCCGGCATCGCATCGTCCGGCGGGGAAAGTCTCAGTGCTATCGGTTCATCGATACGTGAGACTGCTGGTGCTCGATCTAGGCGAGCGCGGATTGAGCGCACCCAGCTAGGACTCGCCCCCTACGGCGGCCGTCTGGGCTTCCTCGACAGCTTCATCCGAGACAGGATGAGTCTCCGAGGTACCGCCCATCCCGGTGAGCACGTCAGCCACGGTACTGGCCGCGGAGACGGGAGCCAGCACGCCGACAGCCGCTTTGCCCCCTTTCAGCTCGCTGCTGATCCGCTCGCGATCCGCCTCGCTCAATCCCAGATTCTTGTGGTGAAATGCGCCCAGCAGCCCACCGCCTATCAGGCCAGCCACAAGCCCCACCGGGGTGACCAGCGCGACGACGGCGCCGATACCGGCGCCCTTGCCCCAACTGCGCTTGCCAACCTTGTCGGCCTTGAGCTCGCCATTCTCGTCTAGGACCAGGACGCCGATGGCATCCCCCGTCGCAAACCCTGAGTCCTTCAGACGGGTGGCTGCCACATCGGCAGATGCCTCATCGTCGAAGATCGATATGACCACCGTGTGATTCGACATGAGCGCCTTCTTTTCTCAGGAGCGGTTGACCGACGGAGCGTCTCAGCGCGCCGGGTTGGCGCGCATCACCCACAACGGATGAAGAGCCGACGATCACGCTGCGTGCCCGACCGGATTTCACTTCATCAGCTAAGGTCGCGCTCGTGGGAGTCCCGCTCTGTGAAGCGTGGTGAGGGCTCGGCTTCCCCCTTGATCGAGTGCCGACGGCGAGCCGGGCTATGACGCATCGGCCGATCTGTCCCCTACGACGACGAACTCCAGCTCGTCGGCGAAGTCATCAAAAGCACGGACGGCAGACCCAGTCGAACCCGGAGCCGTTCGGTTCAGCAGTCGCGTAGCCCTCGAAGTAGATCGTGTGCTCGTCTTGCGCGAGCCGCTCCTTGCCTTCCTCCGACGAAGATACGAACTTCGCCCAGCAGAAGAGGCAATGGTCGTGCTCCCATCCGGGCCTTGGCGCGATGCACCGCCGCCAGCGGACGGGCGTTCCCTTAGGTGGCGCCTGGGCTGGTCCGCCGCCAGTCATCAGGTCCTGCGGGCATCTCCCGATGCTATTCCGGCTGCTTCCCCTTTGATCGACCGACCGATGAAAGGGGCAGTCTGCGACTCGTGTCGGCGTACCATCGCCGACGTGAGATCGGAGCATCGAGTCGGGGTGCTAGTTGACCCTGCGCTCGCCTCATCGATACCCGACCTGGTGCGGGAGCGCCATGAGTGGGCGATTCGAGCACCGGAGACAGAGGATGTCGCGGAGCAAGTCTGGCGCGATTTTGAACCGAGCGCGTCAGTTCGCTTGAGGCGGGATTGACACTGTTCAACGCTGACTCGGGTCCCGAGCACAGCCTGCTCTCCGTTCTGGATGCGGTCGATCCCCATCATGGCGAATACAGCCACGCACGGCCCTTGAGCACCATTGAGGTATTCGGAACGGAGCCGACCGGTGCAATTCACGAGGCGCTGGCGACGCTCGGCTTCGCTGAGATCAAGTCCACTGACGAGGGTTTCGTCGTCGACCGGCTTGAATCCCGACGCGGCCGGAGCTGCTGCCGGTCGATCGAAGGGGCAGTGTCCCGCGTCGGGTCCGGTGGTGGCGAGAGCGCTGCTTGTTCGTGGAAGGAGAAGCGTCGCCTTGGGCTGCTGCCGGGTTGCCCGCTGGCGAACGGCAAGCCCCGCACTCGAGGGCCCCAGCCGGATCGCTAGCCGCGATCTTGCAAGCACCGCGCGCCGGCGCGTGCTCGCTTTCCGCGCGCAAAGCCGAACTCCATCGCGCAGCCAGGAGGATACTGGGCCGCCAGCCGAAGCAGATCCCGCCAACGCCCGCCATGTGACGGTACTCAACAAGAGGGGTTGTCAGGGGAGACTGTCAGTGCGCGTGGGGCTCCGGTAGGCGCGCGCGAGCACTACGCGCCGTTGACCACGGTGCGCTCGAGCACCGTGAGCCGGTTGGCGGGGGCGGCGTGCGGTCGCGCAAGGGCCAGCAGCGCCCTGGGGTTCTGGCAGGCGGGACAGGTGTCGAACACGCGCACCACGTTCTCGAGCCCTGGCTGCGGAGGGATCTCAGGGATCGCCACCTCCAGGCCGTCGGGGCTGAAGGCGACCGGACCGGCCTGGTCATTGGTGAAGGTCAGCACCCGCAGCTGCTGGCCGGTGTGGGCGTCCCATACCCGCACCGTGTGGTCCAGGCTCTCCGTGAGCACGTCCGAGCCACCGGCCGCGAATCCACCCCAAGCGATCCCCCGCGTGTGGCCGACGAGGTTGACTAATGGGCGACCGGTGGCCACGTCGTAGATCGTGGCGCGTGAATCCCAGGATGTGACCAGCAGCCGTGATCCGTCGGGTGAGAGGTCGACGGCTGAGATCTCGGCGCCCTGGTTGAGCGTCCGTATCTGGCGGCCGCTGCTGGCGTTCCAGATGCCGACCTCGCCGCAGAAGCCGGCGATCGCGATCACGCGGTCATTGCGGCTAAGCGCGTAGTCCTGGGAGTTCGCGCTGAGACAGGGCAGGCGTGCCGCGCCTCGAGGCGTGACCCCGTGCCCGGACGAGATGTTCACCACCACCGGAGTCCCGGGCGAACTCGGGGACGCGCCCTCCTGCACCAACGCGAAACGGTCGTCCTGGCTAATGACGACTCCGCCGGCGGCTTGCGCCGGGTGCAGCACCGCCACCAAATTGTGCGTCGCGACGCTCCAGATCCGCACCGGCCCCTTCGGTGGGCCTGATTGGAACGTGGACGAGGGCGGCGGAGCGTTCGCGGGCCCCCCAGGCAGCGTGGCGAGGTACCGTCCGTCGGGGCTGAGGATTGGCGCCTGCAGGGCCCGCGGCAGCATCCAGGTGGACACCAGCTTGCCGCCCGGCAGGCTGTAGAAGTGCAGCGCGTTGCGTCCGTGAACACCCTCCACGACGATCAGCTGGTTGGGTGTGAGCGCGACCCCGGCAGGGTTCCCCGACAGGAACAGCGAGGTTTGCTCGACGCCCTGGGCGCGCCACACCCGGGCCACTCCGTCGTTGGAGGCACTCAACAGCGATCGCCCGTCAGGCGCGAACGACATGGCTCCCACAGCTGCCGTAGATCCGTCGTAGGTGGCGAGCTGCTCTCGCGTCGCGAGCGACCACACGCCCGCCGTGCCGTCCTCGGCGCCGATCGCCAGCCTGGTTCCGTCGGGACTGAAGGCGACCGAGGAGATCTCGACATCGTTGATCGACATCACGTCGAACTCCTTGGCCCAGGTGCGCGTGCTGTAGACCGACACCTTCGCTGTGGCGTTCTGGGGATCCGCCGGGTAGCCGACCGCCAGCCGGGAGCCGTCGGGGCTGAGCGAGACCACCTCTGGCCAGCCCGGTCCCTGGTTTCCGGTCGCGACGATGCGGTGGACCATCCGGCCGGTGGCCACGTCGTAGACGTGAACGGAGTTGTCGCTGTTGCCCCCGCCGACGATCAGCTGCCGTCCGTCCCGGTTGAAGGCCATCGTCCCGACGTCGTAGATGTCGTGCTCGAAGGCGCGGGGCCGCATCGCGGGCAGGCTCCACAGCGTGATGCCGTTCGGGTCGTTGGCCGCCAGCAGGTGACCGTTGGGGCTGAACGCGAGCGCGGCGGGCGGCCCCGCCGACCGGATCGGGGTGAGTCGCGCTCTCACGGAGCCCGTCGCCGGATCGATCAGCATCACGCCCGTCGACGTGCCCACGGCGAGCAGCGACCCGTCGGGTGAGTAGGCGACGGCGCTGAGCTGCAGGCGGAAGTGCGCTGCACGCTGGATGTTGCCGGTGCCGGCGTCGATCACGCGCAGCGTCCCGTTGCAGGCCGCCTCGACGATCTGCCGGCCGTTCGGGCTGAACGTCGCGGCCAGCCCGCCGTTCGGGCCGCATGACCCCGACGATGCCACGCTGGGCAGGGCCCGCTCGAGTGGAGAGGCGTCGAGCGCGGCGCGGAGCGCGAACATCGTCTGAGGCGTCGCTTGCGTCTGGACCGCCCGCATGCCAAGGATCAGCGAGATCTCTGGGTCGTTGGGCAGCTGGGCCTGGCTCTCGGCTGCCAGTGCCTGGGCGCGGGCCGCGACCCGCTCGGACACGGCCTGGCCGCGAGAGATCAGCGCGAAGATCAACAGTCCGATCGACACCACCGCCACGGCGAGGCTCGCCCCGACCAGCAGCCGCTGGCGGCGCGCCGCCGCCTCGCGGCTGGCCAGCAGGTACTCGCGCTGAAGCTGCGTCGGCGCGGGGTCCGCGTCCTCGGGGCTGGCCGCCAGCCATAGCTCGGCCGACTTCAGCTCGGCACCGCGCAGCAGAAAGCTCTTGTCCCGGCCCTCTGCGTCCCACTCGAGCGCTTTGACCAGCCAGCGGGTGTGCGCTCGCGCTGTCTCCAGATCCGCGTCCAGCGCCTTGACCAGCCGCCCCATCGAAGGGTCGAACTCGGCGTCGTCGGTGAACGGGATCCAGTTGCGATCGCGAATCTCGGAGTGCAGTCGCTCGTCGGGCACCGGCTCACGCAGCACCGGCACGATCCGCTTCTGCATTTCCTTGGCGTACTCGACCTCGTTCTCGCAGTAGGCCGAGTCGACCGCCGCGGGGGTGATCACGAACAAGAACGCGTCCGACTGCTCGATCGCCCGCTTGATCGCCGCCGGGAACACTTCGGCGTCCGCGATTCCGTCCGTGTCGAGCCAGACCTGCTTCCCGCGGTCCTCGATCGACGCCACGAGCCTGTGGACGAAAGCGCCGTCGTGCCGCGAGTACGAGACAAACACATCAGGCATGACGCACCGCCTGGCGCTCGAGATGCGCCGACGCGGGTTCTCGATTGTCGCCCACAGAAGCTCCCTGTCGGCAACGATAATCACGCCGCCATCGCTGCGTCAACCGTAGGCCGCTTGCGGTGAGATGCACCGCAGGCTGCTCGGGCGTCAACCGGTTTTTGCTCGAGCACCACGGTGTTGACGATCACGCCGAGCCCATTGAGCTGGCCTTCGTCCTCGCCGAGGCACTCGCCGCCGTTCGGACGCAAAACGCGGGAACAGGCGAATAGCCTTGTGCGGTGATCGTCTGCGACGTTTGCTGCAACGCGAACCCCGTGGATGCGCGTTTCTGTATGAGCTGCGGCGCGCTGCTCGCGCAGCCGGTCGGCGAGCGCCGGCAGCTCGCGACGATGCTCTTCTGCGACTTGTCGGGGTCGACCGCGCTCGGCGAGCGGCTCGACCCCGAGAGCGTGCGTGAGATCGTCCTACAGTACTTCCACGCGATGCGCTCGGTCATCGAGCGTCACGGTGGCACGGTCGCGAAGTTCATCGGCGACGCTGTGATGGCTGTCTTCGGCGCCCCGATCGTCCACGAGGACGATGCGATGCGTGCCGTCCGTGCCGCCTGGGAGATGCGCGACCGCCTCGAGGAGTTGAACGACGACCTCCACCAGCAGTATCGCGAGCGGCTGTCCGTGCACATCGGCGTCTACTCCGGCGAGGTGGTCGCTGCGGGCGCCGTCGGCGGGGAGGCGTTTGTGACAGGCGACGCCGTCAACGTCGCGGCGCGGCTCGAACAGCTGGCGGCACCGGGGGAGATCGTGATTGGCGAACTCACGCGGCGCCTGTTGGACGAGCTCGTCGAGGTCGAGCCCGTCGGGCCGCTTGCGGCAAAGGGCAAGGCGGAACCTGTGCCGGCGTTCCGCCTGCGGTCCCTCCCAGGCGTCGGTGTTATGCGGCGGTCATCAAGCACCCATCTGGTCGGGCGTGATGACGAGCTCGCGGCGCTGCGTGACGTGCTTCAGGCCGTGGTCGACTCGCGACGTCCGAGGCTGATCCTTCTCGCGGGCGAGGCAGGCATCGGCAAGTCCCGGATTGCGCGCGAGTTCGCGCGCGGTGCGGACGCATACCTCCTGTATGGCCGCTGCCTCCCCTACGGCGACGGGATCACCTATTGGCCGCTCGCCGAGGTCGTAAAGGCCGCGGCCGGAGTGACGCAGGTCGACTCGGCTGCAGTCGCGGTTCGCCGGATAAGGGCGACGATCAGCGCTGACGAGCGCGCCGGCGATGTCACGCGCACTCTCGCGCAGGCCCTCGCGCTCAGCCGTGGCGTGGCGACGCCTCAGGACATCGCCTGGGCGGCGCGCAGGTTCTTCGCGACGCTCGCGCGCGACCGACCGATCGTCGTCTGTCTGGACGATCTGCAGTGGGCAGAGCCGGTATTCCTCGACCTGGTCGAGTCGCTGGCGGCAATGCGTGAGCGCATGCAGCTAATGGTCCTTGTACTCGCGCGTGACGAGCTGCTCCAGCGCCGCCGGCACTGGCAGGCGCTCCGGATCACGCCACTCAGCGCGACGGATGCGGCGCACCTCGTAGAGACGCTCGCGACGCTCGACAAGACGACACGCGACCGCGTGATTACGCAGGCGGGCGGCAACCCGTTCTTCCTCGAAGAACTCGTAGCGGCCGCAGTCGACGCGCCGGCGGTGGCGCTCCCGCCGACGCTCGACGCGCTGCTCGCTGCCCGCCTCGACCGGCTGGGCGCGAACGAGCGCGCCGTACTCGAGCCAGGTGCCGTCGAGGGAGAGGTCTTCCACCGCAAGGCGGTCGAGACCCTCATCAACAAGCTTCCACCGAGCGAGGTCGGCGCCGCAGTCAGCTCGCTCGCCGCCGCCGAGCTCGTGCGGCCAGTCGACTCGCTCTTTCCAAGCGACGCTGCGTTCCGATTCCGAAACCTTTTGCTACGCGACGCTGCATATCGCTCAATTCTTAAGCGGCGGCGCGCGCGCCTGCACGAGCAGCTCGCCGACTGGCTCGAGGAGCTCCTCGGCGACCGCGTCCTCGAGTATGAGGAGGTCGTCGGCTACCACCTCGAGCAGGCCCATCGTTCCCTCGCCGAGCTTGGCGAACAGGGCGAGCAGACGCTCAGGATCGGGGAACGCGGGGCAGCACGTCTTGCGTCCGCCGGGCGCCGCGCACTCGCGCGGGCCGACATGCCCGCCGCCGCCGCGCTGCTCCGGCGTGCGACGAGTCTGCTGCGCCCTGGGGCGCGGCAGCGCGTAGAGCTACTACCCGAGCTCGCCCGCGCCTGTCGCTTCGCCGGCGACAGCGGCGGTGCCGAACAGGCATTGACGGCCGCCAGGGAAGAAGCCGACGCGCTCGGCGAACCCGGCCTCCGCGCCCACGCCGAAATCGAGACGGCGTTCGTCCGCCTCTACACCGACCGGCATGTCGACGCGGAGGAAGTGATCGGACTCGCCGACCGTACGGTGCCGCTCTTCGAAGGCCTCGCCGACGACACCGGCCTCGTCCAGGCGTGGGCGCTGATCGGCCACGCGAACTGGCTCCTCTGCCGGGCGGCGGCGATGGAGGAGGCGTTCGCCCGCGCGCTCGAGAGGACCGGGAACGACGCGCCCGAGCGCGGCTGGCTCCTGCGGATGCTCGCCGTCGGCTACTTCGCTGGCCCGATGCCGGTGCCGGAGGCGATCGAGCGGTGCGAGGAGATCCTTCGCCTCGGTTCGGGCCACGGTGAGATTGAGGTTTCGACACGCGCGAAGATCGCGGGCCTGGAGGCAATGCGCGGCGACTTCGACCGCGCTCGCAAGCTCTACCGGCGCAGCAAACAAGTCGGTGACGAGTTCGGGCTCCGCCTGCACGTGGCCGCGGTCGCGAACTACTCCGGCCCGATCGAGCTGCTCGCTGGGGACCCCGAGCGCGCCGAGCACGAGCTGCGTGGCGCGTGCGGCGTTTTCGAGGAGCTCGGCGAGACCGCTACGCTTGCGACAAGCGCGGCGATCCTCGCGCGCGTGCTCGACGTCCGCGGCGAGCTCGACGAGGCGATGCGCTGGACGGAGGTGAGCGAGGCCTCGGCGCCCGAGAGCGACCTCGCGCCGCAGTTCATGTGGCGGAGCGTCCGCGCGAAGCTCCTTGCGCGCCGCGAAGCGTTCGACAACGCGCTTGTCCTCGGAAAGGAGGCAGTCGCCCTTGCCGGGCGTAGCGACTTCTCGGGCTACCGCGGCGAGACGCTACTTGACCTCGCGGAAGTGCTCGAGCTGACGGGCGACGCGGACGCCGCCGCGACCACGGCCGCCGAGGCGCGAGCGCTCTTCGCGGCAAAGGGCAACCGGGTGCTCGCGGACCGCGCGCGGTTGACGGTCGCCCGTCTCCGCAGCTAGGCTAGCGCGACCTCGAGTCGGAAGGACGCACGCACATGGAGACACCAGAACCCATCGAGCCGCCCGGCCCGGTCGAGGCACCGGAGCCGATCGAGGCGCCCGGTCCGGTCGAGGCACCGGAGCCGATCGAGGCGCCCGGTCCGGTCGAGGCACCGGAGCCGGTCGAGCCGCCCGGTCCGGTCGAGCCGGACGACGGGTAATCGCGTCGCCAGCGTTCGTTCGGCGCACCCGTTACCTCTTCCTCCGCGCCGAGGACGACGGCGCGATCGTTGCGGTATCGGTGCTCGCGGGCGGCGAGCTCCCGCTCACACGCTACGAGGCGGACGCGCTCCTCGCCGTTCCCGCCGACCGCTGGATCGCCGCGACCGACGCCGGCGACACCCCGCTCGTGCGGAGATTCCTCGATGCCGGGCTCCTCATCGGGGACACCGGCGACGGGCCGACGGAGGAGCTCCGCCGACGGGACCAGCGGCTCAGCTCGCCGCCGTGGAACCCTTACGCGGCGCTCTTCCACTCGCTCACGCGCTGGCGCGATGTCGCCGTTCGGCTCGCGGAGCCGCCTTCCCCCGACTCACCTAGGCGCAAGGTGCGCTGGCGGCCCCCTGACCACTTCTACCACGTCGATGCGCCGTCGACAGTCGCGCTGCCTCTCATCGAGCGCGACGGACCCTTGTACGACCTGCTGCAGCGACGCAAGACGACGCGCGGGTTCGACGAGAGCGCCTTTCTCTCGCTCGAGGAGCTGAGTGTGCTCCTTCGGACGGTCTGGGGCGCGCAGGGCGTGCTGTGGCTGAGCGAGGCCCTAAGCATCGTCAAGAAGACCAGTCCGTCAGGCGGCTCGCAGCATCCCGTCGAGGTCTATCCGCTCCTGCGGGCGGTCGACGGCGTTGAGCCCGGCCTGTACCACTACGACGCCGAGCGGCACGAGCTCGGAGTCCTCGAGCTGCTATCGGCTGAGCAAGCAGGCGAGTTGATCATCGAGTTCACCGCAGGGCAACCACACTACGCGAAAGCGCAGAGCGTGTTTCTAATGACTGCACGCTTCGCGCGAAACCACTGGAAATATCCGGCGCACGCGAAGTCGTTCCGCGTCCTGCTGATGGACGCTGCGCACCTGAGTCAGACCTTCTACCTCGTCTGCACGGAGCTCGGCCTTGGTGCCTTCGTCACGGGCGCGATCAACGATGAGAACATCGATCGCCGGTTGCGGCTCGAGCGGTTCGCGGAGGACGTGCTCCTCATCGTCGGCTGCGGCCGCGTCGCACCCTCGGAGCGCGAGCCGCGTTACGAGCCCTTCACCCCGCGCGCGAGATGACTCAGGTTGCTTCCCAATGAGAAGAACCTGGCGCCTCGCGAGCTCCCGGCCTGAGTTGGCCGCCGAAGATCCGCTGCGGCGGGGACATTGCCACTCCGGGCGATGCGGTCCTCGCGATGACACGCGCCACGAGGGGGCAGCCACCGGGCACAGACAACGCTGAACGATCTCATCATCCGTGCGCGGTGTATGCCCGGGAGATGTGCCTGACGTCCCCGCTTCGATGGCAACTGCCGAACGCGGCCGGGGGAGGGGCCTCGCTCGGCCGCCTGGCGTCATCCGGCTCCTAGCGGACGGCGTGCAACTGCTCAGCGAGAGCGGGGGCCGTTTGCCCCACAGTTCCGGTTTGGACCTTAAGCAGCAAGCGTGTGCCCCGGTCGGGCCCGCGTCCGGGGACGACGGATGCGCGCGCGATCTGGGCCGAAGTGATTGGCGACTCGGGCCTGTCGAGCCCGTGGATGTGCGACAGGGTGAACTTGAGCGACGCTGCCTGATTGGGTACTGCCGAGCCGGAACGCGTGACGCTCTCGCCGGCGGTGAGCGTGAGGGCGAGGACGATCAGCCCGACGACAGCCAGCCCGATCAGCCCGGAACGGCGTGAGATCGGCATTGGCGAATCCGGGTGCGGAACGACCTGAGACGTGAACATGGTGTGCTCCTTTAGGGTCGCGGCACGCGACCCTCATCGGCTGGTTTTCATGTCCCGGGATTACGGTCAGCACTTTCCTAGCTCGCGGCGTATATGCCCACGGCGGTTGACGCATTCGCAGTGAGTCCTTCGACACATCCCGTCACACTCGACGGGGAGGGGGGCGGGCTTGGGCGGCTCACCCGAGCTCGACCGCTAGTGACCGCGGAGCGCACGCTCCGACGCAGCCCCTGGAACAGCGGTCTACGTCAACGACCGCCCGACGGGCTTGCCGGTCTATTCAATTGTGCTCACGGCTTCCCGGTAGACCCGCCCCGTCTCAGCCTGTACATCCGCAGGCGACCGTAGTTCTTACCGGTGGGCATGTGGCCGACGTAGTCACAGGCGAGGTCACGGCGCCCAGCGAGCACGAGCGCCGCCGCAAACGGCTCCGTCACGTACACGGCCCCGGGAGGTGTGACCGGCTCGATCCGGGCGGTGCGCGTCACATGCGAACCAGTGAAGTCCGGCCCGTCGATCACGGGGTCGTGATAGCGCACGACGGGTCCCAGATGGGCACCAAGCCGGAGCGCCAGGTGCCCCGGAAGTCCGGCGGCCTCGAGATCGATCGAGGCCATAGTCTCCTGGAGGTCGAGGGCGCAATCAGCGGCCGCGGGTGCGTCCGAGAGAACCAGGAAGACCGCGTCCCCCCAGGTCCGCCTGTGGCACACATGCTGTCGATGGCGCTCCAGGACCGCGGCGAAAGCACCTAGCACGCGCTTGGCGAACACTAGTAGCTCCTCGTCGGTGAGGACAGAGAAGCCCTTGATGTCCGCGAACAGCATCGCCCTGACGACTCCGGGCTCGGGAGGGCTCGTGCTACGGGACCGTATCGTCGCTTCAGCTCCTGCCGGCGACAGCTCGTTCGGGTCGGTCGCGTCTGACGCCGTCGCGGGTGTGGCATCGGCCCCCGCGGAGGGCATCACGTCGAGGAGCGGGGAATCGACCGACGGCTGGATGAAGGTGACGGCTCCGCCGCGCCGCCGCCAGGCGGCAACGTCACTTGCGGTGCCCGCCCTCCCGATCGCCCGCTCTCCGTCCCACACCGCGAGCTGTCGCACCTCCGAATCCAGGTACCGCGCGCGGAGCAGGGCCAAGCCCATCGCCAGCTCGCCGCAGTATTGGAACAGCACCTCGTCTCCGAGGTAGGCGTCGTCGGTGGCGAACCGGACCGTATTCGCTCGGTCCAAACACCGATCGAACCGCTCGACCCACCCCGGACCGGCGGCGGCCACCGATAACTCGACGAACTCCGCCCGGGCGAATGGGAGCACGACATGTACCTCACAGCCGGCCGCCAATAGCGCCTCGGCCCAGAGGATGTCGGCGCCGCTCGCCAGTGATCCGTACGCGTAAGCCGGCATGTCGCGCTGAACGACCTCGCTGATGCGTGCCGCCACCGCTGCCTCCGCCTCGCGCGGGAACCGTGCTCGCTCGTCGTCCCCGATCCTGTGGCCGCAGAAGTGCACGACGCCCGGGCCGGCCAGCGCCCTGAGCAGCTGATCGTCGATCCCATTGACTTCGCAGATCGTCCGGAGCTGGCGGCGGGTCGTCGCCAGCGCCGCGTAGTCGCGCTCGTGGAGGGTCGCGGCGCGCTCAAGGGCCTCGGCCGCGCCCTCTGAATCCCCGCGCAGGAGCCGCGCCTCAGCCTCCGTCGCCACGGACCAGTACGATCGCTCCCCGCTTCGGGCGAGAACGCCGAGCACGATCTCGGCCAGTTGGCGCGCGCGGGCCGATTCCCCAGCGATCAGCCACAGCGTCGCCGAATTGACGGCGGGATAGTAGCCTCCGGTGCGGGCGAAGATGGCGCCGTAGAGCATGGCCGCGGCGCGCGCGCGGCGCCGGCGTTGACCCCCGTCGCAGGCGAGTGCACCGTCCTTCGCGATGCGGGCCTGCAGCGCAGCAACCTCGTCTTCTTGGATACGCCCAAGGCCGTACTGATCGAACCGCCGCGCTGCCTCCTCGGTGGCCCCCGTGCGTGCGAGCACGAGCACCGCTCGGTGCTTGAGAGCCACGTCGGCCGAATGCTCCTCCAATCCACGCTCGGCGAGGTCGAATGCGGTGAGGAGCTCGCCGCGGCGTTCCTCGCGTCTGACGGCGTCGAGCCACCATGCGGCGGGGTGCTGCTGTGGCTCATCCAGGAGCCCTTCAATTGACGCTGGCAAGATTGGGAAACTCTAGGCACAACGATCGCCGACGTATTTGTCTCCTTCTCACGAGCCGTCGGTGAAGGAACGATCGCGGTCCCGGAGCAACTCGGGCATCGGGAGGCCATGGCCCTCGCCACCGATAGTTGACGATTATGGCCCCGGGTCAGCGCCCGCCGATGTGGGAGTCCGCGCCCCCGGCCGCTCGCAAAATGGATCCTCGTCGATCGCCCGACCGCCGTATGGCGTCGTCGCCGGCGTTCGCGCTGTGGCCCGACGTGCGCTGACCCTCACAGGCACGCTTGCAACGCATCCGGGTCATCCTCGAGCAGCCGTCGCACGCTCTTCCGGCCGGCATCCCGCATCTGGGGTAGCTGCTTCCAGTCCAGTAGTCCCGCCCGTTCGACGGTGGGTGTGATGACTACATCAGCGTGCCGCAAAGCCGCGGCGACGGTGTCGCTGCCTCCGACCGAGAGTGTCCGAAGCATCGTCTCGGCTAGGCGGGGCAACTCGGCGTCCTGCCCCGAGATCAGCCGGCGGGCCCGGACCTGCCAAGAGGACGGCGGCCCACGCCTCCCGGGGCGCCACGTCTCCCCACGGGAGACGTCAACCGCGATCACGGGGCCCTCCGCGTCGGCCGCCATGGTTTCGACGGGCAGGTTGTCGAGCACTCCGCCGTCGACCAGCAGCTGCCCGTCCGGTGTCGGGACGGGCGGAAAGACACCCGGCACGGCCAGGCTCGCGAAGATCGCCTCAGGCAGAGACCCGGTGCGGTGGATAACAGGGGCGCGGGTATTCAGATCCGTGCTCACGCAGAAGAAGCGAACCGGCAACGTCTCAATGGCCGTGTCGCCCAGCGCCTCCGCCAGCAACCGGCGCGTGCGCAGGCCGCGGATCAGGGAGAACGCGGGAAGCGTGTAGTCGCCGCTGGGGTTCTGGTCGACGAAGTACCTGCGGAAGGTCTGGAGCATGGTGGTGTCATCAATCTCCATCGCCACGAAGGCCGCCACGAGCGCGCCCATGCTCACGCCGCCTACCCGGTCGATCCGAACGCCCTCGGCACGGAGCTCCTCCACGACTCCTAGATGGGCGAACGCACGTGCCCCGCCCCCCGAGAGCACGAGTCCGACCGCCGTTCCAGAGAGACGTCTGGCGGCCAGAGCAAGGCAGCGGCGAATCGTGGTGTCGTCCGGGAGGGTCTGAACTGCCCTAGGCTCGAGCATCCTGAGCACCGCGTCATCGACCAACGCTCCGAGCACCAGGAGCTCACACCCGCGAATGGCTGCCGCGCGCGCGATCCACTTGCTCGACGGGCGACCGCGGGTAACCGCGATGACGCGGTCTGCCTCGGCCAGACACGTGTCCGTCCACGGATCGTCTGGGCGGTCACCGGCGCTCAGCACGACCCAGCGGCTGACTTCCTCGGCGCGCTCGACCACGGCGAGGTAGTCGGCGCCCGAGGCCACATCGGCCGAGCGAAGAATCGCCGTCTGCCCCAACGGTGCAAGCTCGGTCCTAAGCCGCGCGGCCAGCTCGTCGGTTGATACCCCGGGGTCGAGCGCCACGATCGCGATGCTGCGCGGTGGCTGCGGGCCCGCGACAGGTGATCGATGTTCGGCGAGCTTGCCGCCGAGAACGCGGCATAGCGCCAGCGCGAACCGTTGGTCGGCCATGATCAGATCCTCGAACGCGTCGCGCGCAAGTCGCCAGAGGCGGCAGTCGCGCTCAGCACGGACCGAGGCGGTCCGCGTCCCGCCGGTCAGCAGTGCCAGCTCGCCGATCACGCCCCCACGGCGCGCGGTGCGGATGATCCGGCCGTCGTTGATGACCTGCACGCGGCCCGATCGCACCACGTATGCGCAGTCCGCGTCGTCCCCCTCGTGAAACAGCCACTCACCCGCCTTCAGGAGAATCAACTCGGCCCGGTTGCGCAACTGCCCGATGCTCTCCAGGGGGAGCCTCTCGAGCAAGGACGACTCGGAGAACGCGCCCGCGTCATGCGGTGACTGCGGGCCCGGCCCCTCGCTCCGTGGTGAGCCCATCAGGCAAGTCTTCCATGTCCCCGGGTGTCAGGCAGCAACGCCGCGGGCAGTCCGATGACTGCCCGCGGTCACGGTGATGCCGTCCTGCCGAGCAATGGGCTATGCGGTGCGTGGAGTCGCCAGCGGGATCGGTCGGAATGCGTGGGCCCTGGCAATCGGATTGCGGCCCCAGCGAGCGGCTTCCGCGAAGTCCATCAGGTCGTCGAAGAACTCGCTGATCGGCGTCGCGCGGATGCCAAGTGGGTCGAGGAGCTCGCGTGCCCGGCGATCATCGAAGCGCAGGTCGAGTGACATGTACGGGAAGTACGCCTTTGTGCGCTCCAGTCGCCGGCGGACGGTCGGGTCCGCTCGGCGCCGCATCAAGGGGTACAGAATCGATCGGTAAATGCGCAGCGGCACGATGCGTGGCATCCGTTTGCGGAAACGCTGCGAGCCGAGGCGCGCCACTTCACCTACCGTCGTCGCGTGCTCGCCACCGACGATGTGAAACGTCCCGCCGGCCGCCTCCGGCGAAGCGGTGAGCGCGAGAATCGCGTCAGCCACGTGATCAACAGTGACTACGTCGACGACCGCTCCGCCTCGTGCTTGGACTGTTCGTAGGCGTTCCGGAAGCGCTGGCCGACATCAAGCTCGCTTTCCTGCGCGCACCCCCGCCGGTCGCCGGCCACGTAAGCGGTCGACACGTATGTCATTCGACGGAGGCCGTCGCCCCGAACGGCACACTCATGGGCTAACGCCAGCACTCGGCGCGTCCCCTCGCGGTTGATCGCCCGCGACTCGGACAGCGACAGCTCAAATGCGACCGATGCCGCGCCGTGAATGATCTCGCTGACCTGTTCGGAGACCCAGGCGCGATTCTCGCCGAGCCCGAGACGAGGCGCGGTCAGATCGCCACACACGGCCGTAACCCGCCCGCGGTGCCTCTCGGGGCTATCGGAAACCGAGGCCAGCAGCGCGTCCAACCGTGCATCAGCCTCCGATTGCGAGGTCGCGCGCACCAGGATCACCACGTGACGATCGGTGCGCTCGAGGATCCGCGCCAGCACCGCCGTACCGACGAAGCCCGTGGCGCCCGTCAGGAGGAGCGCATCGCGGCACGCGCCGCGATCACGACCATGTGATTCAACCTCGGTCCGAACGTCACTGCTCACGATCTCGTTGGTGTCAAGGCTGGAATTGGTGCTCGAGCCGGCGAACCGGGACTGTTCGACCGATGGCATCACGATGCTCCTCTGATAAGCCGCAGTGGGCGGCGAGTCCCCGGTTGACCTTCGGTGGGGCCGGCCGGGCTGATACTCGAAACTCTGGTGCCGCCTGCGTTGTCTCACCACAACATCCGACGCAGCCAATCTGTGTCATTTGACGCAACACCGACTGGGAGAACCGGCTGTTCCGCGTCGGCTGCGACCACTAGGTGTGGCCACCCGCTACCGGTCGGGCGCGCGGTGCGCGGCGACCACGCCGCAGCTCGCGGCGGCGGCCGGGTCCCTGATCTAGCGGTCACCGGCTGCGCGGCGCCCGGAGCGCGAGCGTCACCCGCGACGGGCCATCGCTCAGATTCGAGAGACTGTGCAGGTGTCCACCCCGACGCACGCGGATAACCTGCTGGCCCGCGCTCTGCGTGGCGACGGCCGCCGCGTCCGGTTTCGCCGGGGGCAGGCGCTCTTTACCGAGGGCGACGTGGCCGATCGCGTGTTCGTGATCGAGCGCGGCTGGGTGCTGATCACGAGCATCGCCCCCGGAGGGCGGGAGATCGTCCTCGGACTGCGCGGACCGGGTGACGTGATCGGCGATCTGTCCGCGCTGGACGGCGCGCCTCGGTCAGCAACCGCGCTCGCGGCGGGCGAAGTGGAGGCGACCGTGGCCGCCGGCTCGAGCCTCACCCGAGCACTCAGCGACGCCGCTACGGCGATGGAACTACTCCACGTGCTGGCGAACCGGCTACGTGACGCCGATCGGAAGCGACTCGAGTTCGCCGCTCTGGACACGCTGGGGCGGATCGCCTGGCGGCTCCAGGAGCTCGGCGAACGCTTCGGCGAGGACACGCCCGACGGAATCGAGGTCGGGCTACCCCTCTCCCAGGAGCAGCTCGCCAGCTGGTGCGGCGCCTCGCGCGAGGCCACCGTCAAAGCGCTGGCCGCCCTGCGGACGTTGGGCTGTATCTCCACGGGCCGGCGCAGCGTGCTCATTCGCGACCTGGCGGCGCTGCGCCGCCACGCCCAGGGCGCGGCTTAACCCCTCGCAATCCAGACGAAGTCCCTCCCCGGACGCGGTGGTCGAGCTCCACTGCGTCAAAGGACGCAGAACTTCAGCGTCAACCGCCGTGGGCGACGACGCGGCGCGGCGCGACAGTACCGGCATCAGCCCGGACCGACCTGAAGGACAGACCGGGAAACCGCCGCCATCGGAGGAGCACGCTCATGTCACCGCACCTGCACTACGAGATCGCCCGCGTCCGCCAGAACGAGATCGCCGCCCGCACCCTCCACGCTCACCACACCACCGAGCTGCGCGCCACCGCCGGCCGCCGGACCATCTCGCGCGTCGGCCAGGCCGTCGCCGCCGTCGGCGCGTGCCTCGCGGCCACGGCCGCGGTGACGGTCAGCGGCGCGTTCGCGAACCAGCGTCCGGTCCGCACCGGGGGTCACATCTCCGCGTCGCAGATGAGCCGGGACATCCGCGCCCTCGAGGCCAAGGGCTACACGCCGTATCAGTGCACGCCCAAGGGGACGCTGATGCGCAACTCCCGGACCGGACGGTTCGAACTGATCGGCCAGTAGCGCCATCACGAGCCAGAGCTGGGGGCCCGCGGCGGGGCACGGCCACATCGGCCGTGCCCCGCTCTGGATCGGTGCGGTCGGCGTGAAAATCTCTTTCCTCGCGGATGAGCTGCAGCACCGCCTGAACCCGAGGATTCTCGACCTCGCACAACTCCAAACGGCTCAGTGACGGATCTGACGGCACTACTCCAGCTTACCGCCGTCGCGAGGGGCAAAAACGTGTCCCGAATATGTCCCGAGCTCAGACTGAAATGCCCGCATAGAACGTGAAAAGCCCTGGAAATGGGCAACTTGTAATGAAGGATTGGGGGTTCGAGTCCCCCGGCGGGCTCTACACGAATGCCCCGCAATTCGGCTGCGCCCGGACTACAACGCTCACCGTCGGACCGCTTCCCGGGCCGGATTGAATCTCGAGCGTTCCCACCAGCTCGGCTCGATCATGCATGCCCAGCAGCCCGAACCCCTGGGTCTTGGTGGCTGGCTCAAAGCCGTCTCCGTCGTCGCGCATGCTCACGGGAACGGTGGTGTCTTCTTCCTCTACTTCGGCGGTGGCGCGTCCCGCGCAGAGGCAGGCTACGGCGTCGACGCGCTGATCGCCGGGCGCAACAAGCGTGGCCGGCCGACGATCGGTACGGCCGCGGCGAGCGTCGAATCCGTCGGGCTCTACCGAGAGTTGCGTCGCCAGCTCATCGAGCGCGCACACTCGGAGGCGACGACTCCCGTCCGAGCTGATCCGCGAAGCTCTCCTCCGCTACCACTACGCCGCCTGACCGCGAATACCGCAGCTGAGGCGAATCTCGGGACCGGTCCCTTGTTGCGGTCGCGCCCCCTTCCGCGACGTCGCGGTTTTGCTCGTCGCGAAGAGCGGGCGTGGGTGGATAGATGCCATAGGCTTCGTTCGTGCGCATACTCGGGTTTGTGTTTGCAGGAACCGCGACGGTGCATCGGGCTGAGATGGCCCTCTTTGTTCAAGACATCCTCGGCCTCCGGCGCACACAGATCGGCGGTGTTGAGGCCGACCTGTACGCACTCCCTGACGGATCGCATTTCGCTGTCGCCGATCCACGTGGCATGGGTGACACCGACCGTTCGATCGGGTTCCGCGTAGAGGACCTCGACGACGCGATCGTCGAGCTCCGAGCGGCCGGAGTTGCAGTCGATGATCCAGCCGAGAACGATCGCCAGCGCTACGTTCACTTCCGAGCACCCGACGGGAATCTCTACGAACTCGTCGAGGACCGCTGAAGCACGGCTGTCTCTGACTGGTCGGGCCGGCACGCGACCTGAAGGCACGCGCTCGCGTCCAGCACGTAGAGCTCGTCCCCGTTGCCGCAGTACTTCACGTCGGCTCGCCCAGGCCTCTCGACGCTCAGGAATGCCCACCGCACAAAGTTGTTTCACCGCGACGTTTCCGCGGAAACGCCTTCCGATGTCGACCTGATCCTTCAGTCGGCGGCAACCCGACCGCCGCTCGAGATTCGCACCGCTGATCGAGTCCGCGATGGAAGCGGTAGCCGCGCGACTGCGGGACCATCTAGCACGCATGCGGCACCAGCCTTGGAGGATCCGGACGGCAACGGGCGAGGTGAAAGTTACGTCCGCCGCGAAAATGCGCGAGCACGGCGTCCACGTCGTGCGCGTTCCAAGCTTTGAGCCCAGCTCCGGACGAAATCGCGTGTCCAGGAATAATCCATCACACGACAGTAGATCAACGCTCATCCCTTGAGGCGGCGTGAGCACAGTCACCCGCAGAGCGCTCGTGGCCTGGTTATCGGATCACGGCTTTGCTGAACTCGGCGGCAAGGCAACGAGCCATCGGCGCTTTCGCCATGAATCCGGTGTCGTCATCACGGTTCCTGGTCACGGCAGGCAGAACCTCACCCAGAAGCACGTCGGCATGATCGTGCGCCAGCTCGAGTCAGCGGGGTTCGACCGCGACACCGTGCGTCGCGAGCTCAACGCTCGATAGCCGGACGCGCACGCCACGGCGACCGGCCCACACCAAAACCGTGTGCGCTGGATTATTCCTCCGCCGGGGCCTGCACCTAGCCGAATGTCCCTTCTTGTACGTTCTGCTGGGCTTCCTGGCGCTTAGCGAAGCTGCCGAGCCGCGCGTCCTCGGGAAACTCTTCGAGGTCTTCCTGACCGGTCGCGAAGTCTCCTACCTGCTCGTCCTGCTCGAACTCCTGACGCGCGCCGCGCCCGCGGCCCGCGCGGCCGCCCCCCGGCGGGCCGGGCCAGCCTCGCTTCCGCCGAGCTGGAGGTTGCACACGGTGAATCCCTCAGGAACGGAATGCCCGGACCAGCGCCTGGCCCCGGACCGTCAGCTCCGTTCCGAAGACTGAACCGACCAGACCAAAGCCTGGCCACGTCGTCTGGGGCGGCGACGGAAATGGCATCTTCGTGTTGCAGTTCGCCACGGCAGCAGACGCCGAGCGCGAACAGTCCTTCGAATTACTGAGCGACTCGGCCAGCCAGGGCGGCCTGCCATTCCGGTTCTCCGTATCCGGCGTTCCCGGTGCCGATGGCTTCGGCGCACGCCCGGTCACCGGGCAGGGGGACGCCAATGCTCTCTTCAGAGAGGGCCGATGCGTGCTGCTCGAGGGCGATGCGTCCGCCGTGCATCCCAAGCCCTACGAGGCAGCTGTGATCGCCGGCGTCCAGGCGATCTACGCGCCGACGGCCGGGCATGATGGGCGTGCTCTGGCTGAGGTCAACGTCCGCAGCTAACCGAGCCGGACGAGAGCCGAACGCGCCCAATAATTCACCGGCGACACCCGCCTAAGTTGTTTCCCCGCGACGTTTTCTGCGGAAGCGTGTTCCGAGTGGTAACGATGCGGATGCCTCCAGCGCGGCGATGACGGGGCCACTTGCAACGTCAAACAATGTTGAGTTCGGGGCGCTCGCTCCCGCGCGCAAAACGCTCGCTGCTCAAAGGCGTGACGTCGACGAACGGCGGGTGGCCGAGCCAGAGGTCCCGCATGATCTCCCCGACCGCAGGACCCTGGAGAAAGCCATGCCCGGAGAAGCCGGTCGCATACAGAAACCGCGACGGCGAGCGTGCCTCGCCGATCATCGCGTTGTGGTCAGGCGAGACCTCATAAAGGCCCGCCCACCCCGTGCGGATGCCGGCCTGCGCGATCCGCGGTGCGCGTCGCTCGATTGCCGCGAGGAGATCTGGGAGCCAGTCGTCAGTCACCTCGACGCTGAACCCGGGTCGTTCCCCCGGCCAGGACATTCCCATGAGCAACCCTGGTCCTTCTCGATGGAAGTAGAAGCTCGTGCCGAAGTCGATGGTCATCGGCAAGCGGGGAGGGAGATCCGCGAGCGGCTCGGTGAACAGGATTTGCCGGCGCAAGGGCGTTACTGGCAAATCGACCCCAACCATGGCAGCGATCGAGGAGGACCAGGCTCCAGCCGCGCAGATCACGGCCGAGGTCTCGATGACTCCCCTACTTGTCCGCACTGCCTCGATTTCCCCTCCCCGAGTGTCGACGCTCTCGACCTCGCATCCGACGGCAACCCGGGCGCCGAGCGCCCGGGCCGCGGCGGCGTAGCCCTGGACGACCGCCTCTGGAGTTACGTAACCGTCCTCAGGGGAGAAGGCCGCGGCAAGCAGCCCGTTGGTCTCGACGAGGGGATTAAGCGACTTCGCCTCAGACGGAGTCAGCACGCGACTAGGAACGCCGTACTCCCGCTGGATGGCAATACTTGCGGTGAACGCGTCGACATCCTGCGCACTGTCGAGAAGAAACAGGTATCCCACCTGGTGCAGGTCGATCTCCCATCCCGGCCGCCGACCAAAGTCCCTGAATGCCTGCAGGCTCCGCTGTGCGATTTCAATATTGAGAGCGTCTGAAAACTGGGCCCGGACGCCTCCGGCCGCTCGGCTGGTGGATCCGCATGCGAGCTGACCCCGTTCGACGAGTAGTGCATTCTCCACTCCCGCTTCGGCGAGGTGAAATAGCGTGCTGGCGCCCATCACCCCTCCGCCGATCACCACGACCGGCGCGCGTCGCGGCAGAGGTTGGCGGCCCAGGGAGCTCAGGTTGACACTGTACGGACCGTTCGCGGCAGTCCGCTGAAGATACGGGGGCCGTCCTCTGCTAGGTGGACGATCTCCTCGAGCCGGACGCCGAACTCCCGCTCAAGATAGATCCCCGGCTCGATGCTGAACACCATGCCGGCTCGGAGCGGGGTCGGTTCGCCGGCCATGATCCAAGGTGCCTCATGCGTCGACAGGCCGAGCCCATGCCCGGTGCGGTGCAGGAAGTGCTCGCCGTAGCCCGCGTCTTCGATCACGCCCCGAGCCGCCCGATCGACATCCCCGCACGTCGCGCCGGGCCGGGCAGCGGCCAGAGCCGCCTGTACGGCTGCCTCGACCGCGTCGTGGACCTCGCGATAGCGCGCTGAGGGCTCACCGACGTACACCATCCGGGTGATGTCCGACGCATAGCTCTCCAGCTTGGCTCCCAAGTCGATCACGACCGGATCGCCTTCCTGGAGCACGCGGCGGGAGACCTCGTGGTGCGGGAACGCTCCGTTCGGTCCCGAGCCGACGCACACCCAGGGCTCCTCGGCGCCGGCCTCGTTGAAGGCCGTGCTGGCTGCGGCGGCGACTTCGAACTCGGTGACCCCGGATCGGCACGCCGCGATCGCGCGGCGCATAGCCTCGTCCGCGCTCGCGGCCGAGCGGGTCAGTGCGTCCACCTCGCCGGCGTCCTTGGTCTCACGCACGGTGCGCATCACACCGGCACCATTCACGGCGCGGAGCGCGGGCGCGGCGCCGAGCAAGGCAAGCAGGGCCTCGGCCCGCATCTCGGGATCGACGGCCACCCGGTCCAACCGCGCCGCGTCGACGCGTGCGAGCGCATCGGCCAGCGCGCGGTCCGCCCCATCCTCGTCCTTCCAGCGGAAGACCTCCAGCCCCGGAACGGCCGCTTCGGTCTGGTCGGCGTTCAACTGCGGGACCACGAAGGCCTCGGCAGAGGCGGTCACGAGCAGCGCGCAGAAACGCTCGTCCGCGAGCGGCGAGAAGCCAATCGTGTGGCGCAGGTTGTCCGAGGGCGAGAGCGCGATCGCGTCGACGCTCGCGTCGCCGAGGGCTTCGCGTAGCCGGTCCAGCCGCGTCTTAAGCGACGGCGTATCAGATGTCATGTGCCCGCCTTCCCGTTGTCGATGTCCGCGTCGGTGAGTCCGTATATCTCACGGGCCCGCTCGGGGTGAGGAAGCCTAGTCGGAGATCCTCGAGCATCTTGGGCCTCGCGCGTCGGCGCGGATCGCCGTACAGCGAGTATCGCGCCTCGGCAATCTCTGCCGGACAGTTGAACGTGTCGCCGCGAGCCCGCGTCTGGTCCTGCCTGTAGGATGTCACACATCACAGTCGTGACGTGTCCTATGAACCAGGCCCGGCCCAACCGGCCCGGCGCAGCACCGGCGTCGGGTGTGCCGACGCGGAGGTAGCACGTGGCCAGAGACCTCGCCTTGCAGTCCGATTCATCCCGGGAAGGGAACGCCGCCCGGGACTTCCGCCTCACCATTCCCGCGTTCGCCGCGCAGCAGAGTCTCCGCGAGCAAATCGCCGACGCGCTCCGGGCCGCGCTCATCTCGGGCCAGATGCGCCCTGGCGTCGTGTACTCAGTTCCGGTGCTGGCCGACCGGTTCGGCATCTCGGCCACGCCAGTGCGCGAGGCCATGCTCGACCTGGCCAAGGAGGGTTTATTCGAGCCCGTCCGCAACAAGGGGTTCCGTGTCACCGAGCTCAGCGATAAGGAACTCGATGACATCACGCATCTGAGGAGCCTGATCGAGGTACCGACCGTGACGAGTCTTGCCGAGACCGCTCAGCCGAAAGCCATACGCGCGCTTCGGCCCCTGGCCAAGGCGATCGTCGACGCGGCGGCCGCGGCAGATCTCATCGCCTTTCTGGAGACGGACCGGCGGTTCCACCTCGAGCTCCTCGGACTCGCGGGCAACGCGGAGATCGTCAAGGTGGTGGGCGACCTCCGCGCGCGCACGCGGCTCTACGGACTCGAGCGGCTTGCCCAACAGGAACGTCTGGCCGCGTCGGCGGCCGAGCACCTAGAGCTACTCGACGCCCTTCTCGCCCGCGACGCCCGACGCGTCGAGAAGATCATGCGCCGTCACCTCGCCCACGTTCGCGGGATCTGGGCCGACCGGCCCGAAGATTGACCTACCGGTGGTCCGAGCAGTCGCGGCCATTTCCGCTATGTGATGCGTACATAGTACTGAGGTGAATGTCGTCCGGGCCAGGCTTTTCAGCCGTGTCTGACGGAACCGGGGGCACGGTCAGCGGCCCACCCGTATGTGGCCCAGGCGGAGCTGGTGGAGACGCTTCCGCTGCCGGCTGCGATCGGGGCGCTGGAACGTGGGTTCGCGGCGCTGGGCGAACAGCCGCTGGAGGTCACTCCTCGCATGCCCTCCCGATGCCGCGCGACGGCGCGCGCCGAGACATGCTGCTGATGCCGGCGTTCGGGCCCCACGGCGCCGGCACTAAGCTGGTGACGATCTGCCCTGAGAATCCGGGTCACGGGCTCCCGCTGATCCAGTGCTTCTACGCTCTTCTCCGAGACCAGCCTGACTCTGGAGCTGCTCATCGACGGAGTGCGCTGACCAACCTGCGCGCCGGACCTGCGCGAGCTCGACGGCCCGCTGCTGGCCCGCTCGACCATCGTCGTGGAGGCGCGCGAGGCGGCGCTGGCCGAGGCGGGCGATCCTTCGGGCCATCGCCGCCGGCCAGCTTCCCGACGACGGCTTCGCCCACGAGCTGGCCGACATGATCGCCGGCCGCGAGAGGAGGAGAGATCATGGAAATCGGTGGGGTAGGTGGAGGAGAAGGGGGGGGGAGGGGGAGGAGGGAATGGCGGTTGGGGGCGGCCGGGAGCGTCCTTGTCGTCGGGTTGACGGGGTGGTTATGCTGCGCCTGCGCCGCGCGCCGGTCTCACATGCGCGGCCAAGAATGGATGCCCGAAAGGGAACAGCAGAGAGGAGCCAGGATGAGGGCGGCAGGTTCAGTTCAGCGACACGGATGGCGTGTTCTTGTGGGGGTCGTTTCGGCGGCGGCGCTTGCGCTCGCGGCAGCGGGCGGGGCGGCGGCGGCAACTCCAGGAGGGCACATGCTGGCGCGCAGCGCGCGGCCTCGCTTGGCCCATATCCGAGGTAGCTATCTCCCGACCACGGCGAGGAAGACCGGAAAGATCTCGACGACGCGTCAGATGAGCGTCGACGTCGTGTTGGCGCCGGCAAACGAGGCCGGCCTCAATTCTCTGCTCAACGAGCTATACACGCCGGGGAGCGGTGCCTACGACCACTGGCTCGGCGCAGGCCAGTTCGACTCCGAGTTCGCGCCGTCCCAGGCCACGGTGCAGGCGATGACCGCTTACCTGCAGAGCCAGGGGCTGACCGTGCAGTCGACCGTGACGCCCTTCCTGCTTCGCGCGGTCGGAAGCAGCGCCCAGATCGAGGCCGCCTTCGCGACGACCATCAACAACTACCGCAGCGCGCAGGGCGTGAGCTTCTACTCCAACGCCACGCCGGCTTCGGTGCCCGCCAGCCTCGCGTCGAGCGTGCTCGGCGTGGTCGGGCTGACCAACACGGTTCGGCTGCAGTCGCTGGCAAGCGTTCAGTCGGGCTCGGCTAGTTCCAGCGGGCACGGCGGCGAGCCGAGCTGCGAGATCCCGTATCCGCAGACCCTGGCTCAGCTCCAGGCGATCCCGGCCAACGGGCCGTTCAACGGCTATGGCGGCGGCCCTGGCTGCAGCGGGCTGACGCCGTCGCAGACCAACAGCATCTACAACGCACCCAACGCGGGCCCGCGTGCTAAGGGTGCCGGTGCCACCGTGGCCCTGTTTGAGGAGTCCGCCTACAACCACTCGGACATCACGAACTGGGCGCACACGTTCTACGGCGGGCACTACACCCCTCACCTCGTCGACATCAATGTCGACGGCGGACCGCTGGCACCGAATACGTCGCAGTGCCCGGCGGGGGACACGTGCTTCTACGGCTACAACGGTGACATCGAGGTCGAGGCCGACATCGAACAGGATTTGACGATCGCGCCGGACGCCAACTCGATTCTCGTCTACAACGTACCCAACGACGAGACGGGCCAGGTGAACCTGGATGAGTACGCGACCATCGCGAACCAGGACATCGCCGACTCGGTCAGCTCGAGCTGGGCGATCTGCGAGGCGGACGCAGGCCTGGCTTATGCCGAGGCCGAGAACATCCTCTTCGAGCAGATGGCGGCGCAGGGCCAGAGCATGTTCGCGTCCTCAGGCGACACCGGGGCGTTCGAGTGCCTCAGGGATGGAACCTTCAGCGACCACGCCCCGATCGAGCAACTCGACCCGGCAAGCCAGCCCTGGGTAACCAGCACCGGCGGCACCTCGTTCGAGTCGTTCGACCCAGGGAGCAACCCCAACCCACGCTACCCGTCCGGGACCGAGGCGGTGTGGAACACGCTCGACGTCTGCAGCGGGAATAACTCATCGACAGCCACCTCGACGGGGATCGTCGACTGCGGCCTCTATGGTGCGGGTGGAGGTGGTAACAGCATCTTCTGGCCGATGCCGAACTACCAGCGAGGCCCCGGGGTCATCAGTCGCTACACGGTCTACGGCCCGAGCAACTGCGCTCTGGCGGCGCCGGGCCAGCCGTGCCGCGAGGGCCCGGACGTCTCGGCCAACGCGGATCCCCTCACCGGGTACGCGGAGTACTGCACCGGATCGAGCTACGTCTCGCCTAACCCGACGGGCACCGATTATGAAAGCACCTGCTACGGGCTCACCAAGACCCCCGGTGCTCCTGGGTGGTTGCACATCGGTGGCACCAGCCTCTCAGCACCGCTGTACGGGGCGCTGTTCACCGATCGGGACGCGTACGAGGGTCACCGCGCCGGGAACGCCAACTATGTCCTGTACTCGCTGTTCGACAATCCGTTCACGGACGCGGCGGATTTCCACGACATCACCGGTTTCCACCAGGTGAGCAACAACAACGGCTTCTACCCGGTGACCCCCGGGTACGACGAGGCCACCGGAATCGGCACGCCGAACTTCACCGGGCTGATCACCGGCCGCGGTTTCTAGTCAGGCGGCGAACCTTCCAGCGGGGGGCGGGCGTGAGCCCGCCCCTCCGGCTGGTCGCAGCGTCATGACGGCAACGAAGGCGCGCCTCTCAGAAGAAGGGGCTGCCGTCTTCGATCCAGAACATGTCGCCGTTGGGGTTCGGGCCCTGCTTGACGTCGTAGCCCTGGCCCGGCGGTACGCACGGGCGTCTGCTCGGTCGCAGCGCCGCCGAGGCCGCGCTGGCTCAGTGGCGGTCAAGGACGACCTCGCTCGCTTGGGATAAAACTCTCGCTATGCGGGAGAAATATCCCAAGCAGCTCTAGCTGCTCGTTCCGATCGGCGCCGCGACCGCCCTGAGTGGTCGACTAGTCGCCCTGGTCGTTGCCGGCGCCGAGACCGCTCTGGGCGGGTCCGGGCCCGGGTCCGCCCGGCGGACCGCCGCGAGGCCTCGACACCCGATGCCATAGGCTGGCGGGATGGACGACCTGCTCAAGGCGCTCGCCCGCTATGACGCTCCGACACTCGCCAACGCGATCGAGACATTCGATCTGCAGCCACGCGACGTCGGGTTCGCCGACAACCGGATCCGATGCATGTTCCCGGAGCTCGGGCGGATGGTTGGGTTTGCTGCCACCGCGACAATGGTCGCGCGCGGAGCGCCCGAACCGGATTGGTCGGGCGCCGGTAATGACGCCCTCTACGCGCACGCGCGCACGATCCGCGCGCCGCGCATCGTGGTCGTCAAGGACCTCGATGATCCGCCCGCGCACGGCTCGCTCTGGGGCGAGGTCCACGCAACGATCTTCGGCGCGCTCGGCTGCGTGGGCTGCGTGACCGACGGCGCCGTCCGAGACCTGGATGAGGCACGGGCGATGGGATTTCATTTCTTCGCCGCCGGGCCAGCGGTCTCGCACTCGTACGTGCGGGTCGAGACGGTTGGCGAGCCGGTCGAGATCGGCGGCCTGCGCGTCGCGCCCGGCGACCTCCTACACGCCGACCAGCACGGAGTGCTCAAGATTCCGCTGGAGATCGCGGCCGAACTGCCGGCCGCGGCCGATCGAGTGATCGAGTCCGAGCAAGCGCTACTGCGATGGGTGCGCTCCGACGATTTCGATCCCGATCGACTGGCCGAGATGCGGGCCCGGCACTGATCCGCCCACGGCTGGCTCGCTGGACGGCCGTCGGGTGGGCGGCGTAGGATCGCCGCCCAACCTGGAGTCCACCATGAGGAGGGGGACGATGCAGCACAGCAAGCCGCGCCGGCGCACGTTCGCGTTGGCCGCAACCGCAGCACTGACGGTCGGCGCGGTCGCCGCCGGAACCAGTTCCGCGAAGCCGATTCGAGCCCACAACGCCGGTACGACGGTTCACGTGATCGAACACGCGATCACCGATACCGAGATTCCGACCGGCGGCGGCAAGGACGTGAAGGGGAACATCCTCACGTTCAACAACCCTGTATTCAACGTCGCCAACATCAAGCAGGTCGGGCACGACGAGGGCTTCTGCGTCCGAGTCGCACCGGCTCAGGGCATCTGGGAGTGCCTGTGGACGACATTCCTCAAGGCCGGCCAGATCACCGTCCAGGGCCCGTATTACGACACCCGAAACAGCACGCTGTCGATCACCGGTGGGACCGGCGCCTATCGGGACAGCCGCGGCGAGATGATCTTGCTGTCGCGTGACGGCGGCAAGGAGTACGACTTCATATTCAAGCTGAGCTGAAGTCATGGCGGCCACCGGCCCGACGCCGTGCGGAGGGCCAGGGGTGGTTCGACGATGAGGGCCTCGCCTAGGCGGGGCCCTCAGCCTGAAATCGTTCGTTCCCGGCCACTACTCGGTCGAGCTAAGCCAGCCCCGGCGGCGGAAGAAGAACCAGAATCCGACGATCGAGGCGACCAGCAACCCCAGACCCAGCACGAAGAACGACCATGTGCTGTTCTGGATGTGCCCAGTCAGGAACGCGAAGTTCTGGCCGAAGAAGCCGGTCAGGAACGTGAGCGGGAGGAAGATCGTAGCGATGATCGTGAGCTGCTTGGCGATCTCGCCTTGGCGGTTGGCCACCGTCGACAGGTACATATCCGTGGCGCCGCTCAGCAGGTCACGGTAGGACTCGATCAGATCCGACGCGCGGACCAGCGTGTCGTACAGGTCCCGCATGTAAAGGAGATCGTCGGCCTCCATCCCCGGCAGATGCGTGATCTCGTCCGCATCGCGGGCAAAGAAGTCGCGCATGGGCGTCACGACGCGGCGCATCCCGATCAGGTCGCGCTTGAGCGAGAAGATTCGCTGCAGGCTCTCCTCGCGCGGACGCTGGATCACGGACTGTTCGATCTCGTCGATCGAATCGTCGATGCGATCGAGCACCGGCTCGTAGCTCGACAGGACCACGTCGAGGATCTCGATGATCAGCGCTCGCTCTCGGGCCGGCGGCTGCTTATGCACGCGCGCGCGCAGGTCGTCGAGCACCGCGAACGGGGTCGGGTGCAGTGTGACCACCCAATCGCCGGAGATCAGCAGGTGCACCTCACGCAGCAGGTGCTCGCCGGCGGCCGCCTGCTCGTCGACTCCGTAGGCGACGAGGCTCACATACCCGTCGTAATGCTCGCGCTTGGGTCGCTCGGAGAAAGTGCTGACGTCCTCGATCGTCAGTGGATGGAGATGGAGCAACTCGGCGAGCCGGGTGAGCTGATCCGGCTTCGGGTCGTGCAGGTCGAGCCAGAAGAACTGATGGGACTCCAGAAGCTCCGGCACTCGACCGAGGTCGTCCCCGTCGAGGAGCGGGAAAGGCGCGGCTCCGGAGCTCACGTCGCGCAGAGTAGTGCCGGGCGCGGCGGAGCCGACTCAGACGGCCCCCCGGCCTGCACGTGTTCGACGGCTACAGCACCGTGAGCCCGTTAAGCGCCGAGGGGGCGCGGCCGCCACGCGACCGCGCCCCCTCGAGCAGGAGTTGCTAACCCCCGGAGCAGACGGTGCGGGACGGCGGCGTGGAGGAGTGCTTCAACTCCTGGATGTCGCGCAGCAGCCTCTGGGCCTGGAACAGGTCCGACAACGCGGTGAACTCGTTGAACCTGCCCGCGAACGAGGCCCCGTTCAGCAGCTCATCGATGCCGGTCGCCAGCGGCTGACGCAGGCTCTGGCAGGCGGTCAGCTGTGCGTCCCAGGCCTCGTACTCGGAGTCGGGCTCCGTCACCGCGTTGGTCGAGACGCTGAGCGCGTCCTGGCCAAACTCGCCGAACGGGGCGTTCAGCTGCTTGTACGCGCTCGAGAGAGCGTCGTAGGTCCACTCGTTATCCGCGATCGCCCGCGGCGTCGCCGACCGGTCGATGATCTGGGAGATCGGGCGCCCGTCGGACAGGTAGTCCGACTTGAGGCCGGTCAGGGTCATCAGCGTCGGCTCGGCGTCGGTGTGGTCGGTCCAGACGCGGTTATCGACGCCGAGGTGAGCCACGCCTGGTCCGACCCAGCCCTGCCAGGTCGAGGCGATGGCCTCCTGATCGTCACCTCGTGCCCCCGGCTGATCAAAGCGCGGCCAGCCGGCGGGCGATGAACCGGCGCTCGGGGTCCGTGGCGGCGAGTAGCAGGGCGCGCTCGAACGCCGCCCGCGCTTCTTCCTGGCGGCCCAAGCGGCGCAGCAGCTCAGCCCGAGTCGAGTGTAGGTAGCGGTAGTCGCCGAGCTCGAGCGAGTCGACGAGCTCGAGCGCCCGCTCGGGCGCGCCCGCCTCGGCGACCGCCACCGCCCGGTTCAGAGCCACCACCGGCGAGCCGGTCAGCCGCTCGAGTCGCGCATAGAGCACCGCGACCTCGTCCCAGTCGATCTTCTCGTCGGCCTGAAGCGAGGCGATCGCCGCCTGGAGCACGTACGGCCCGGCCGCCGGCCGCAGGGCCAACCCACGCGCGAGTGCAGCGCGGCCCGCCTGCACCTTCGACTGGTCGTGACGGGAGCGATCCTGCTCGGCCAGCGGGATCAGCTGACCGTCGACCACGCGCGCATCGCGACGTGAGTCGTGGAGCAGCATCAGGGCGAGCAGCCCGTATACCTCTGGCTCGTCGGCCATCAACTCGGCCAGGAGCCGGCCCAGCCGGATTGCCTCGGCGGCGAGGTCGGCTCGATCGGTGTAGCCCTGGTTGAAGATGAGGTAGACGACTGCCAGCACGGCCGCCAAGCGGTCCGGCAGCAGGCGGTCAGCGGGCACCGCGAACGGGATTGCGGTCGCCTTGATTTTGGCCTTGGCTCGCGAGAGTCGGCGCTTCATTGTCTCCTCGGAGACGAGAAAGGCGCGCGCGATCTCCTCGGTGGTAAGCCCTCCTAGCGCCCGCAACGTCAGCGCCACCTGCGCCTCGACGGCCAGCGCTGGATGGCAGCATGTGAAGATCAGCTCCAGGCGCTCGTCCGGGATCGTGCCGTCGTCGAGGTCTATGTCGTCCATGCCCGCGACCAGATGATCGGCCTCCAGCAGCCGTGTCTTGTCCTGGAGCGTCCGCTCGCGTCGCAAGCGGTCGATGGCTCGGTTGCGCCCGGTCGCCACCAACCACGCCACCGGGTGTTGCGGCGGCCCGTCGCGGGGCCACCGCTCGGCGGCGATCGCAAACGCCTCCTGGGCGGCCTGCTCGGCCAGATCCATGTCACCGAGGAAGCCGACCAGGGACGCCAGAACGCGGCCTCACTCGCGCTGGAAGACCCGCTCGATCAGTGCGCCGTCTCCACGGGTACCTCGACGAGCGGGCGCACCTCGACCGCGCCGCCGAGGCGCACCGCCGGAATCCGCTGCGCCAGCTCCAGCGCCTCGTCCAGGTTGGACGCGTCGAACACGTAGTAGCCGCCGAGTACCTCTTTGGTGTCGGCGTAGGGGCCGTCGGTGATCAGGTTCTCACCGCCGCCGTAGCTGACCGTGGTCGCCGTCTCGCCAGCCTGCAAATGCCCGCCGCCGAGGCACCGCGAGTCCTCGCGGAGCGCCCAGTACTCGGCGTTCACCGCCTTGTACTCCTCCTCTCCGAGTGCCTCGTGGCTGCCCGACTTGGGGTAGATCAGCATCGCGTACTTCATGCCCGCCTCCTTTGGGGGATGGTCGATCATCCTGGAGACGAACGGGCGACACCAGGGGGGACAGCGCCCTCGGAAATTCTCCCAGGACACCTCGCTCCGCCCTACAGCGTCGTGTTGATCGCCGCGGCGAGCAGCTCGACGCCCCGTTTGATGGCCGGCTCAGCCATCGAGCCGTGGCCAAGGACGAGGCCGGGCGGGGAGTTGCCGGCGTAGCTGTGGAGCGACAGCCCCTCGACGCCCACGCCGTGGCGGGCGGCGGCGGCCAGGAGGGCGGGCTCGTCGAAGCTGTTCGGGAACGGCGACGGTCACGTACAGGCCGCCGCCGATACTCGAGGGCCGCCAGTCCGGGAGCTCACTCGCCAGCGCGGCGAGAAGCGTCGCCTGGCGTTGTTCGTAGCGCTGGCGCATCCGGCGCAGATGGCGTTCGAGCTCGCCGCGTGCGATGAAGTCCGCGAGCGCAAGCTGGCCGGTGATCTCCGAGCCCGCGTCCTCGATCGCCTTCGCGATGATCAGCGCCCAAGACAACCAGGACGGAGGCAGCATCCAGCCGAGGCGCATGCCTGGCGCCAGCCGCTTGCTCGCAGAGCCGATGTACAGCACGCGGTCGGGGGCCAGACCTTGGAGCGAGCCGATTCGTTCGCGACACAGCTCGGCGTCGTAGTCGTCCTCGATGATGAGCCGGTCGCCCTCCTCGGCCCACTCAATCAGCGCCGCCCGGCGTCGGGAGCCCAACACCGCACCGGTGGGGAACTGGTGCGCCGGGGTTATGACCACCGCGTCCGTGCCGGACTGCGCTAGCGCCGCGACATCGATGCCCTCGGCGTCCACCGAGACAGGCGTCACCGCCAATCCCGCCTGTTCGACGATCAGCCGTTGAGCGTGCCAGCCCGGTTCTTCGAGCGCCACGCGATCGATGCCGTTGGCCGCCAGCCAGCGACAAGTGAGCGACAGCCCCTGGCGAAAGCCGGTACAGACAATCATGTGCTCGGGGTCGGCCGCCGTACCGCGGACCCGCCCGAGGTAGTCGGCGAGCGAGTGGCGGAGCTCGGGCGCTCCGCGTGGGTCGCCGTAGCCGACGGCGTCGAGCGGTGTCTCGCGCCACGCCGCGCGCAGTGAGCGCAACCAGCGATCGCGCGGGAATCCGGCGAGATCCGGCAGGCCGGGGCTGAAGTCGTAGGCCAACTTGGGCTCGAGCAGCGGCGCGGGCGGTCTCGGCAGGTGAGCCCGCACTCCCGGCGCGACGCGGACCGGCGCGCCTTGACTGGTCTCCAGGTAGCCCTCGGCGGACAGCTGGTCGTAGACGGCGGTCACCACCCCGCGGGAAATGCCAAGCTCGGCGGCCAGCCCACGGCTCGATGGCAGCCGCGTGCCGGCGGCCAGGCGTCCGTCACGGATCGAGTCACGTATGCGGTGCTCGAGCTGCTCGTGGAGCTGCTGCTGGCTGCGGCGGTCGAGTTCGACCAGCAAGCCAACTGGCCCTTTCGCACCGCTCACAACTGGAACTGTACGCAGTGCCAGCTCCAAGGTACCGTCATCGCCATGAACGAGATCACAGTCATCGGAGGCGGTGTCGCCGGCCTCGCCGCGGCAATCACATGCGCCGAGTCAGGCGCGGACGTGAAGCTGTTTGAGGCCCACCAGCAGCTCGGCGGGCGCGCCCGCAGCACGGACGGGCCCTATAAGGCCAACCTTGGTCCGCACGCGATCTACACGGGCGGCGCCCTGTGGAACTGGCTCACCCAGCGCAACCTCATGCCACCAGTCGCACGGCCGCCGTTGACCGGCGTTCGCTTCCGCTATGGCGGAGCCGTCCACCGCACGCCGCCCCTCAGCCTGATCCCGCCGGGGTTGCGACTCCGCGGGCGACTCGCGCCCGTGGAGCAGGACTTCCGGTCCTGGGTTACCGACCACGCGGACGCGCAGACCGCCGACTTCCTCTCCGCACTCGCCGGCGTCTACACCTTCCACCACGATCCCGGTGAGCTGTCGGCCGCGTTCGTGTGGTCACGGACACAGCGGCTGTTGCTCAACCCGCGCCCGGCCGCACGGTTCATCACGGGCGGATGGACGAACCTCGTCGACGCCCTCGAGCGTCGCGCTCGGGAGTTGGGCGTCCGGATCGTCGCCGGCGAGCGCGTGGACGCACTCCCCGATCCCCCGGTGATCGTCGCGCTCGAGCTTCGTGACGCGCGAGCCCTCCTCAATGACGACACTCTCCAGTGGCCGAGCGGACACACGGTCTGCCTCGACGTCGGACTCCGCGACAGGCGCGGGGACCCCTGGATCGTGTCTGACCTGGACAGTGCTGGGTGGCTCGAGCGCTACACAGCACAGGATCCGTCGCTCGCGCCCGCCGGCGAGGCGCTCGTGCAGGGTCAGATGCCGCTCCGCCCCGGCGAGACTCCGGACGACGCCGGCGCCCGCCTCGAGGAGCTTCTCGACGCATCTTTCGAGAGCTGGCGAGACCGGACTACATGGCGCCGGCGCCAGTTGATGGACGGCCGCAGCGGCGCGCTCGACCTCCCGGGTACGACGTGGCGCGAGAGGCCCGCGATCGATCGCGGCGGCGGGATCTTCCTCTGCGGCGACCAGGTAGCCGCAGACGGGTGCCTGTCCGAGGTCTCGTTCGCGAGCGCGGCCGAAGCCGCCCAACGCGCACTCGAGCTGGTCGGGCAGCGCAACGTTTCCCAGGCTGCTTGACCAGACTCAACCTCGCAGCCAACGGACGTTGTCCGCGTGCTTGTCATCTGACGCCCGCTGGGCTAGCTTTTTGGGTGCGATGGCGACGGCGCTCTCGTGGGTGGTCTGTACCGTGCTCATGTTCCTGGAGTTCGGCGTACTGGGGTGCTCGGCGCTGGGGAGCAGGCGGCGGTCGCGGTTCTACATCCGACTGGGGTGCGCGAGCCTTGTGATGTTGGGCCTCGCGCTCGGACTCGGATTCGCAATCGCGTTCAACGCGCTGCCCCAACGGTCGTTCGGAATTGCGTGGGGGTCCCTGTTGCTGACCGCACTGGCCGTGGCCCCCGTGTTCTGCTACCAGACTTTCGCACCCTTCCGGGACTCGTCCGATGGCGACGGTGACGGTGGGCCTGGTCGCGGTCCGCCACCGCCTCCGCCGGCCCCGCCCCGCGGCGGGGCTCCGCTCCCGGACGCCGACCAGTCGCGAGTTCGCAGACGCGATCACAACCGGCCGAGCCTGCGCGGGGTCGGCCGCAGGCGACCGGCGGTCGATCCCGCGCGGCGCCGCGTACCCGACGGCCCGGGCCGCCGGTAGCCCGCCGGCCGCTCAGCTCGGCTGGGACCGGTTGGCGGTAGCTGCTCGAGCGCTTCGAGCTCGAACTGCGGGACCGCCACGAGGCGCGTTGCGGGCTCGCTCCCGAACCTCGTTCTTGGGCGCCGCGACATCGTCTCGATATTTCTGTGATATCATGAGGCTATGACCTCCGAGCCTGCGAGTTCGGCTCCGAGCGCGCGGTACGACTGAGCCGGGATGGACAGGACAACCGCGACGCCCAACACGGTGACAAACAGCGCGAGCGTCTCCGCCGCGCGGTTTCGCAGCTCATGAGACTTCGCGATGGCATCGATTCGAATCGAGACCGCGACGAACAGCAGGCCGGTGAGACCGGCCGCAGCGCTGCCGGCAACCTCCGCGAATGTGCTCCAGTCCTCCAACCAGCCTCCCTCGTCAAACCGGCGCCGTCGCGACGCCCGTCATGCGACGGGAGAGTACGGACCGTAACGTCAGTGAGTCGCGTAGTAGTCGGCGACAGCGTGGAACGCTTGCTTGGGCTCCGACCCCATGTCGGGGTAGGTAGTCCCACGCCGATTGGGACGCAGGGCTCGGACGAGGCTGAGCGCCGTGGCGTCGAGATCATGGCGGGGATCGTCGTCGTAGGTGGCGAGCGGAAAGCTGAAGCTCATGACGAACGCCCCTTCGACACGAGCCTGGTCCAGTAGCCGGAGCTGGTCGATGAGGAGTCGGGCCTGCTCCCGTTCGTCTCGGGGGTAGACGGTTCGGACTCGTGGTCGGGCGCGCTGTCGCACCACCGGTAGATGCAGTTGCAGTAGGGACAGCGACGTTGCGTTGAACGTGCCGAGGAACAGCGGGTCCTCGGCGTCACGGCACGCAGGGAAGCCGAACTCGGTGATCATCACGGGCTTACCGGTCCTCTTGAGCTCCCGGATCTTGGCCACGTACTGGTCGTTGGTGAGACCTCGGTGAGACTGGCGGTAAAAGTTGACGCCGATGACATCGAAGTCGCCCCAGTCGACGCGCTCGAATGGAAGCGAGCAGTAACTGATCGGGCCGCTGTACACGCGGCGTACCGAGGCTGCGGCGTCAGCGAGGAACGTACGGAGTGTCTTCTGTTCGGACAGCACGACCGCGCGGCGGCTCGGCACACTGGTCCGTTGCGAGTGATTGCGGCCGGGAGCGATGCCACGCATAAACAAGGTCAGCTCATTCCCGACGCAGAAGGTCAGCTGTTCCGGGAAGCGTCGGAACAGTGGCTCGGCAGCAGCCGCAGCCTTTGTGATGAAGCGCAGCGTCCGCTGCGGCGTCGCGTTCCACAACTCGGGCCCGATCCACCCGACGTCGTAGACGACGCCCCTGCACCTCACCGCCGCAGCTTGTCCTGGCCGACCGCCACCATCTTCTGGATCGCCTGACGAGTCACCCCCAACTCCCGGGCAAGATCGGCCTGCGAGAAGCCCTCGGCCAGCAGTGCGTCGATCAGACGGCGGCGCTCCCGAGCGAGCTCCTGCGCAACGCGGGTGTGCTCGATCGCTTCCGCGCGGACCCGCTTCAGTTCGTCGAGCAGCTCGGCGTGAGCCGTCGATTCGATGTGTTTGGCCATGAAGGCAGTATGACAACCCCCTGTTGTCGTGTCAACCCCCGGTTGTCGTTTCGCCCGAACTGGCTGCGCCCACTCGATGCTCTAGCGTGACTGCGTCGCCCCGGTCATCTTGCGGCCGTTCAGTTGCGAGGACGTCCTCTTTTGCGTGCACGCTCTCGATGCGAACCTCGAGCGCTTGCGCGAAGCCGCCGAACGAGTGGGCGTCAACGAGGGTGGCCTCTAGCTGGATCGGGCACTGCATGACGCGAGGCGCCTTGACGAGGTCGCTTGGAATCGCAGAAAGCTCGGCAAGGCCGAACTTGTCCGCTACGTGGCGGTAGCCGCGCCCGAGCTTGCCCTCCGGGACGGGAGAGCTGCCGGTCGTCTTGGCAATCCGATCGACGTGCTCGACCATCGTCACGTCCGGAAGGTTCAACACGCACTCACGCTCGCGCAGCAGGTTCTGGGTCGTCGTCGAACTCCCGGCCAATCCGAGCATTGCGTGATGTCCGAGCCACCAGGCCGAGGACATCGGTGCGAGGTTCGGCGTGCCGTCGCAGTTCAACGTCGAGATGAGAACAACGGGGGTTCCAAAATAGAGAATTGCGGGATCGGTGATTCGGTGCATGTCGTTGAAACGGGCCTCGACACGACTGTGTGAGATCGAGCTGGCGGCTGCTCGATCGAGCATGCCGTAGCCTCGGCGCAATGTTCGATCACGTCGGAATCGCCGTCGCAGACCTCGCCGCGTCCGAGCGCTTCTACCGCACGGTCCTCTCCACGCTGGGCGCCGAGCCGAGTCACGCGGACGCCGAGCTGGTCGAGTGGGACGACTGGGATATTGGGCCGACTGAGGGGGAGCACCCGGTGACCCGCGGCCTCCACGTCGGCTTCCGCGCGCCGTCCCGCGAGGCCGTGGACGCGTTCTGGCAGGCCGGGATCGACGCGGGCTACCGCGACGACGGCGCGCCCGGGCCCCGCGCGCTCTACGGCCCCGACTACTACGGCGGCTTCCTGCTCGATCCGGACGGCAACAGCGCGGAGGCGGTGCACACCAAGCGCGAGTACCCCGTGCCCGACGGCTGCATCGACCACCTCTGGATGCGCGTTCGCGACCCCACCGCGTCCAAGCGTTTCTACATGACGATCGCCCCGCACGCCGGTCTACGGATCGGCGTGGACCAGCGGGACCGCGTCCAGATGGTCGGCGAGAACTTCAGCTTCTCGCTCGTCGCCGACGAGCGACCGCTCACGGAGCACATCCACCTCGCGTTCCCGGCGCAGGACGACGCGACCGTGCGGGCGTTCCACGCCGCGGCGCTCGCCGCGGGCTACGAGGACCACGGCGGTCCCGGCGAGCGCGCCGTCTACCACCCGGGTTACTACGGCGCGTTCGTCCTGGACCCCGACGGGCACAACGTCGAGGTCGTCAACCACAACCGCTGAGCTAGTCAGGATCTATCCCCGCTCGCGCAGTAGCGCGCGCAGGTCGGCCACCGGCCCCAGGTGGCGCAACTTGTCGGGGTTGACGATCGAGCTCACGACCTGGATCCGGCCGTCGGCGACGTCGAGGATCATCACGCCGGCGAGCCTGCCCTCGCGGTCGAGGTACACGGCGCCCGGTTGGCCGTTGACCTCCTCGCGGCGCAAAGTGAAGCCGCCGAGGCGGGCGCCGCGCCGGAGCCCCGCGATCAGCGTGCGCGCCACCTTGGGGCGGCCGTGGATGGCGCGTTTGAGCGCGGGCGCCTTGCCGCCGCCGTCGGCGCGGAGCACGACGTCGTGGGCCAGCAGTTTCTCGAGGCCTTCGAGATCCCCGTCTTCGGCAGCCGCGAAGAAGCGGGTCGCAAGCTGCTCTCGCTGCTCGCGCGAGGCGTCGAAGCGTGGGCGTCGCTCCTCCACGTGGCGGCGGGCGCGGGTGACGAGCTGGCGGGCATTCGGCTCGCTCGTGTCGAGGATCTTCGCGATCCGGTCGTAAGGTTCGTCGAACACCTCGTGGAGCAGGAACGCGGCACGCTGCTCGGGCGTCAAGCTCTCGAGCAGGACGAGAAAGGCGAGCGACAGCGAGTCGGCCATCTCCAGGCCGCTGGCGGGATCGTCGTCGGCACTCGCCACGAGCGGCTCCGGCAGCCACTCCCCCACATAGGTCTCGCGCCGAACCCGCGCGGAGCGGAGCTGATCGAGCGAGAGCCGCGAGACGACCGTCGACAGGTAAGCGCGCGGCGACTCGATTCGCTCGCCACTCTCGCGCGCCCGGTGGAGGCGGAGAAACCCCTCCTGCACCACGTCCTCCGCCTCGCTTACGCTGCCGAGCATCCGGTAGGCGATGGCAAACGCCGGACGGCGGAGCTCGTCGAACTCCTCATCGGTCATCGCTCACCCGAGTCCCTGCACGAAGCCCTGCCGCCAACTCGGATACTGCAGCTGCCAGCCGAGTTCGCGCTTGGCTTTGGCGTTGGAGGAACCACGCGACTCGGTCATCATGACGGTCGCCATCTCACCGGCGGCGAGACGCGCGACCCAGCGTGGGATACGCCTCGGTGGCTTGGCGCCGAGCGCGCTCGCCAGCGCCGGCAGCCACTCCCGCACGGGCGCGGGCTCGTCGTCGACGATGTTGTAGATCCCCGGCTCGCCGCGCTCGACCGCAACCGCCGTCGCCGTCGCGGCGTCCTCGATGTAAACGTGCGACCAGACGCCGCCGCCGTCGCCGACGATCGGGAACCGGCGCTTCCGGACCGGCGCGGCAAACGCGGCGTCCGGAGCTCGACTGACCGAGGTTCCCGGACCGTAGAAACCGCCGTAGCGCAACACGAGACCCTCGCCCCACTCGATGCTCGTCACCGCTCGCTCGATGTGCAGGATCCCCACGAGCGCAGGACGCATCGCCCCGGGCGGATTGGGATCGATCGGATCGGCCTCGGTCAGCACCGGGCCGCCCGTGCGCGCCCATCGGAACGCCCCAAAGCTCTGCGCCACGAAGCGCCGTGCGCCGACGGCGCGGCCGGCAGCCAGGAGATGGTCGGTCCCCTCGGACCGCAGTCGGTTGGTCATGATCGCCATAGGCGCCCGTTCGGGATGACGCATGTCCCTCGCTGACAGCTTCCCGGAAAGATCCGTGAGCTCGTGCACGATCACCTCGGGCTCGGCCGACGCCACCGCCTGGGCGACCGCGTCGGGGTCGAGCGCGTCGGCCACGACCGGGCGCGCGCCGAGGCTGCGCACGAGATCCTGCTTGGACGTGCTCCTGGTCATCCCGACAACCTCGTGGCCTTGCGCCACCAGCTGCGGAACGAGCGCCCTGCCAACAACGCCGGTGGCGCCCGCTACGAAAATCTTCATGACTGCTCCCTTCTGTCTCACGCTTCCCTTGTAAGACGAGATGGAAGTGTCGCCTGTGACAGCTCCGCGCCAAGGGCGCTCTGTTGTGAGCGAATCACGCGCTAGAAAACAGCAATCGATCTAATTCGCGCATAATCACCAGCCACCTGGGTATGACCAGCCCCATGAGGGAGGGACACGCCGCCACCCGCGAGCAGCCCGTGGTCACCCGCGAGGACTGATGTTCGGCGTCGGTGCCGGCATCGGCCAGCAGTCGCTGTTCCAGCTCTGGAGCGGGGAGCTGTTCCCGACGTTGATTCGCTCAAGCGCCCAAGGCTTCATGTTCGGGGTGGTGCGCATCGGGCTGGGCGGGTGGATCCTGCTGCTTCCCACGATCGAGACGGCCGGGTTCAGCACGCTCTCGCTCGTCCTGGCCGCCTTGCTGCTCGTCTCGGGCGCGATCGGCATCGCGTTCGCGCCCAACACGCGCGGACGTGATCTCGAGGAAATCAGTCGAGGTGGAAGATCTCCTCGAGCGTCTCGCCGCCCGTATCGGGCTGTGCCCCAGCGGGAAGCTCGAAGAACGGCGCCATCTCGGCCTGCCAGCGAGCGTTGACCTCGTATTGCTGCATCGCGCGCTGCGCGGCCGAGAAGTCCTCGCACTCTAGGTAACCCACCAGCAGCCCATCGGGGCGCAAGAACAGCGAGTAGTTGCGCCACCCGGTCTCGCGCAGGGCCGCCAGCATCGGCTCCCACACCGCCCGATGCCGCGCCCGGTAGTCGTCCAGGCGCTCGGGCTTCACCCGGAGTAGGAAACAGACCCGTTCCACGGCGGGCGTGGGTGTGTCACACCTTGGTCACGACGACGCCGGCGGATTCGAGCCGGCGGACGCCCGCACTGGGCGGATCGGCCAGGAAGGCGATGTTGACGGAAGCAGCCGGGACGATGACATTGAGTCCGCGCTCCTCGAACTTTCGCGTATCCGCGACCAGCGAAACGGCGCGCGAGTGGCCGATCATCGCCCGCTTGACGTCGGCCTCGAGCGAATCGGGGTCGGTCAGGTAACCCTGCCGCTCGATCCCCTTGCACGAGAAGATCACCCGATCTGCGAAAAAGCTCTCGATCGTTCGCAGCGCCTGGGCGCCGACGAACGACTGGGTAAGCCTGCGGTACGTGCCGCCGAGTCCGATCAGGTCGACGTGCGGGGCATCCGCACCGCCGACCAGCGCCATCACGGGCACGCAATTGGTGAGCAGTGTCACGTGCAGTCCATGCTCGAGGATTTCGCGGACGACGTAGTAAGAAGACGAGGAACAGTCGACGAAGATCGTCTCGCCGGGCTCGATCGTCGCGACCACGGCAAGGGCCAGACGACGTTTGGCGTCGACGTCCTGCCCGAGCCGGCTCTGGAATGAGTCCTCATGCGCCGCGAGCTCCGGTAGCACGGCGCCTCCGTGAGTACGACGCGCGTGCCCTCCTTCGGCCAGGAGCGCGAGATCGCGCCGGGCGGTCATCGGCGAGACGTCGAACGCCTCTTCGACCGCCCCCACGGTCAGGCTTCCGTGCTCGCGGAGCAACTCCAGGATCAGGCGCCGGCGTTCGGCGGGCACCACATCTCGCTTTCCGTTCGGGGGGCGGGTGGGATCCTTATTCACGGAATCAGTTTCGCACATAACCGACCGCGGATCGATCGGGCACCGACCGCACGACCGGGCCAAGTCGCTCCGTTAGCTGATTGTTTTTGTGTCCTTGACATCATCAACGTGATTTGGTTTGATCGGTCTTGTTCGTTTGCTCTGAGGGAGTGGAACGGTGCCAAGAGGCCCGGGAGAGAGGCAATGTGCTCTTCCTGTTGTCGCGTATGTGACGTTTGACGGCACCTGCTTAGCCCGCGGATCTGATGAACGGTCCATCCACAGGCGTTCTCATCACAGGAGAGTTTCGTAATGCAGGCTGTCGTGAAACGCGCTGCGCGTAGCCCGCGCGCCCGCCGGTCGCTCGGAGCCGCCGTGGCTCTGATTGCGGCGTTCGGTCTCACTGCGTGCGGAGGGTCATCCAGCAGTTCGTCCTCCACGGCTAGCGGCTCGTCCTCCACGAGCAGCGCGGCCAGCTCGGGCAGTTCGAGCTCCGGCGGACTCAAGACAGGGCTGAACGTCTACGTCATCCCAAAGAACCTCGGCAACAATTACTTCACGGTGGCGGACAGCGTGGGGAGCGGTGGTGCGCTGGCGGCGCTGCAGACGCTTGGTGAGAAGGGCACGGAGACGAGCGGCTCGACGGCGACGGCGGCGTCTCAGCTGCCGGCGATTCAGGCGGCACTGTCCAAGGGAGCGAATGTCTTGATCGTCTCGGCGACGGATCCGACCGCACTCTGCCCGACGCTCAAGTCGGCCATGGCGCGCGGTGTCACGGTCGTGACGTATGACTCCGATGCACCCACGTGCCGGGACCTGTTCGTCAACCAGGCATCGACCGCGGAGATCGGCACCAGTGAGGTTGATGCGCTGGCCAAGGAGACCGGCGACAAGGGGGACATTGCGATCGTGTCCGCCGCGGCGTCGGCGACGAACCAGAACGCCTGGATCGGCTACATGAAGCAGGAGCTCAAGAAGTACCCGAACATGCACCTCGTCTCGATCGTCTACGGCAACGACGACCCCACGACGGCGGCGCAGGTCACGAGCGGACTGCTGCAGAAGTACCCGAACCTGGCCGGGATCATCTCCCCCACCACGGTCGGCATCGCCGCCGCCGCCGGCGTGCTTGACACGCCGCAGTACCGCGGCAAGGTGAAGCTCACCGGCCTGGGGACCCCCCTCTCTCTCAAGAAGTTCGTCGATGACGGAACGATCGGGACGTTCGTGCTCTGGAACCCGGCCAATCTCGGGTATCTCGCCGGATATGCAGCCGTCAACGTAGCCTCGAAAAAGCTGACGGGCGCGCAGGGGCAGACGTTCACGGCCGGGAAGCTCGGCAGCTTCACCGTCGGCCCCGACAGCACCGTCATCCTCGGACCCCCGACGGTGTTCGACAAGGCGAACATCAACCAGTTCCACTTCTAAACGAAGCCGCTCGGTGCCCGATGGGCTGCGACAGTTGCGCCAGCTCGTCGGGCCCGGCAACCTGGACGGATGACCGCTTCTTCTGACCTCACCGACGTGACACCCGTCCTGTCGTTGCGGAACGCGGACAAGTCGTTCGCCGGTGTCCACGCGCTCGAAGGAGTGTCGCTCGACCTCTACGCCGACGAGGCCCACGCCCTGGTCGGCGAGAACGGCGCCGGTAAGTCAACGCTAGTGAAGATCCTCGGCGGCGTCCATCAGCCGGACGCCGGCGCGCTGCTCATGAACGGGCGTGAGATCGTGTTGGGGGGAACCGCGGATGCGCGTGCGGCGGGGATCGCCGTGATCTATCAGGAGCCCACGCTGTTTCCGGATCTGTCCGTGGCCGAGAACGTGTTCATCGGCCGTCAGCCCTTGCGTAGTGGACGACGGATTGACTACCGGGCCATGGAAACCGAGGTGAACCGGATCTTCGAACGCCTCGGCGTGCAGATGGATCCCGATCGGATCGCTCGAGGACTGTCGATCGCCGAGCAGCAGCTCGTCGAGATCGCCAAGGCACTGTCGAGCGAGGCCAGGGTCCTGGTCATGGACGAGCCCACCGCGGCGCTGTCGCCGGTCGAGGTGCAGCGGCTATTCCGGATCGTCGAGCGACTCCGCGAGGACGGCGCCGCGGTGCTGTTCATCTCACACCGCCTCGAGGAGGTGTTCGCGCTCTGTCAGCGGGTTACGATCCTGCGGGATGGGAAGCTCGTCCTGTCGCAGAAGCTCGAGGGGCTGACCTCGGACGATCTCATCCGCGGCATGGTGGGCCGCGAGCTGCTGGCCCGCGAGCACGAGGCGCACACGCCAGGCGGGGCCGTGCTCGAGGTCGATCGCCTCACTCGCGAGGGGGTGTTCGTGGATATCTCGTTCGAGGTCCGGGCAGGTGAGGTGATCGCCCTGGCCGGCTTGGTCGGAGCGGGGCGCAGCGAGGTCGCCCGCGCCATCTTCGGGATTGATCGCTACGACGCCGGCTCGGTGCGGGTGTGCGGAGAGACCCTGCGCCGGGGGTCGCCGACGGCCGCCATGACCGCGGGCATCGGGTTCGTGCCCGAGGATCGCCGCCAGCACGGCCTAGTGATGGACTTCTCGACCGAGGACAACATCGCGCTGGCATCACTTCGCCGCCTCAAGCGGCATGGACTCCTGTTTGCCTCCACGGAACGGAGATTCTCACTCGAGTGGGCCGAGCGGCTCCAGGTCAAATACGGCCGGATATCAAGTCCGGTCGCATCGCTCTCCGGGGGCAACCAGCAGAAGGTTGTACTCGCGAAGTGGCTCTCCCGCGAGCCACGGCTGCTTATTGTCGACGAGCCGACCCGCGGGATCGACGTCGGCACCAAGGCGGAGGTCCACCGCCTCCTGTCCGCGCTGGCGGACCAGGGCGTGGCCGTCCTGATGATCTCCTCAGAGCTGCCGGAGGTGCTCTCGGTGGCCGATCGGATCCTGGTCATGCGTGAGGGACGGCTGGTGGCGTCGTTTGCACATGAAGAGGCCTCCGAGGAGCGGATCATCGCGGCGGGCACCGGGCAGGCCGCGGCCAACGGGCAGCCGGAGACCGCCCCCTCATGACCGTAACGACCACGGAGGCGCCGGCCAGCGTCCCGTCCGCCAGCCCACGCCGGCTAGTCGACATCGTCCTGCGCGCGCGGACCTTCGGAATCTTGGGCGTGCTGGTGCTGTTCGTCCTGATCACCACGGCGATCCAGCCGGGGTTCCTGCATGCGACCAACATCCAGTTCATTCTCGCCACTACCGCCGTGTACGCGCTGGTGTCGGTCGGCGAAACGTTCGTCGTGATCACCCGTAACGTCGATCTGTCGGTGGGCTCGGTCGTGGGGCTGTCGGCCTATGTGTCGGCGAACATGTTCCAGGCTCACCATGGAATTCCCGTACCGGTGGTGTTCCTGGTGGGTCTCGCTGTCGGCGTTGCCTGCGGCCTGGTGACGGGCATCATCACCGCGGTCGGGCGCGTCCCCAGCCTGGTGGTGACACTCGCCATGCTCTACATCATTCGAGGTGTAGACACGATCATCGTCGGGTCGGGCCAGGTGGTCGCGAACGCCCTGCCGAACTCGTTCATCAACATCTTTCACGCCACGATCCTGGGCATCCCGGACATCGCAATCGCCGTGGCGCTGGTGACTGCCCTAGCCGCTTACTACCTGCGCTCCTATCGCTCGGGCCGCGAGCTGTACGCGATCGGGTCGGATCCCGACGCCGCCCGGCTCGGAGGCATCCCGATCGGCCGCCGAATCTTCGGAGCGTTCGTGCTCAGTGGCGCGCTCGCCGGGCTCGGCGGGGTGTTGTGGGCTACCCAGTACAACACGATCGACGCCACCGCCGCGACCGGGCTCGAGCTTCAGATCATCGCCGCCGTGGTGGTCGGCGGCGTGGCGATCTTCGGCGGGAGCGGCAGCGTGATCGGCGCCGCGCTGGGAGCGCTCCTGCTGCAAACGATCAACTCCGCCCTGAACGTCCTCGGCGTGCCGTCGCTGTGGACGGAGACGATCTCGGGATTCCTGCTGCTGGTCGCGATCACGCTGGATCGTGGCATCCAGCTGCGTCTCGCCGCGGCGCTACGCCGAAGGAGAGTCCACCTTGGCGCCTGACAGCCACACACTCAAACGTCGCCTCGCTCCGCTCATGCGCTGGGAAACCGGCTTGGCGGTCGGGCTCGTCGCGGTCGTGATCTTCGGCAACTCGGTGTCCTCCTCCGAGTTCTTCTCGAGTTACAACATCTTCACCCTGTGCACGAACATCGGCGATCTGGCGATCATGGCGGTGCCGATGACGCTGATCATCATCACCGGCGAGATCGACCTGTCGGTCGCGTCGGTCCTCGCGGTGTCGGCGGAGACGATGGGTGCGCTGTGGACCCACCACTGGCCGTTGGCCCTGATCTTCATCGTCTGCATCGTCATCGGGGCGCTCGCCGGGCTGATCAATGGTCTGCTCATCACGCGCGTGGGACTCCCCTCCCTGGCGGTCACCATCGGCACCCTCACCCTGTACCGCGGGCTCGCCAACGTCATTCTCGGTGCGGCCACCGTCTCGAATTTCCCGGCCCCGTTTAACACCCTCGGGGTCAACGGGTTCCTGGGGATCGATTGGCTGTCGTGGTCGGTCGCGATTTTTCTCGTGCTCGCGGTCATCACCGGTGTCGTGCTGCGAATGACACCGTTCGGCCGGTCCCTGTACGCGATCGGGCTAAGCCAGGAAGCCGCCTTCCATGCCGGCATCCGGGTCAAGCGCACAAAGCTTCTGCTGTTTGTCCTCTCCGGTGTCGTCTCGGCCGCAGTGGGGCTGCTGTACGCCTTCGAGCTGTCCTCCGCGGGGGAGAACATCGGGATCGGCTTCGAGCTTCAGGTGATAACGATCGTGCTGCTCGGCGGGGTCTCGATCTTCGGGGGCAAGGGCACGATCCTAGGTGTCGCGCTCGCGGCGTTCGTGTACGCCGGCCTGCGCAGCGCGCTGTTGCTCACCCCGTCGTTCAACGAGAACGACTTTGAGGTCGTCTCGGGCGGCCTGCTAATCCTCAGCGTTCTGGTCCCCAACGCCGCCCAGTTCGTGCAGCGCGCTCGCGCGCTCATGCGACGGAGCGGACCGCGCGATCGTCGCAAGCTGCTTACTCTCGCCGACGCCGAGGTCCTCGACCGTGAATAGCACCCGGGCGTTCGCAGCAATCGATCTCGGTGCCGAGAGTGGCCGCGTCGCCCGCGGAGAACTGAGCGGGGAGAAGGTCAGTTTGGAGGTCGTTCATCGCTTCGTCAACCGTCCCGTGTGCGTCAACGACGGCCTACATTGGGATCTGCTGAGACTCTTCGCGGATTCGCTCGACGGGATTGCGCACGCAGCGCAGGGGCGTCGACTGGACGGCATCGGCGTCGACTCATGGGGAGTCGACTACTGCCTGCTGAACGGTTCCCACCGCCCTCTGGGACTGCCCTTTCACTATCGGGACCGACGCACCGAGGGCATGATCGCACTCGCCCACACAAAGGTGAGCCACGAGGCGCTCTACGCCCGCACCGGCATTCAGACGATGCCGATCAACACGGTGTTTCAGCTCATGTCCGAAGTTGACAGTCCAGTCATGCGGTCGGTCGAGCGCTTGGCCTTCATCCCGGACCTGTTCGGCCTGTGGCTGACGGGAGAGCTCATGAACGAGGCGACGATTGCGTCGACGAGCGGGCTGTTGGGCGCGTCCGACGGCCGGTGGGCGCGCGAGATCATCGCGGAACTGGGACTACCCGAGACCCCGTTCGCCGATGATCCCGTCGAGCCGGGCACCCCGATCGGCACGCTGCTCAGCCGCCACGAGGACACTGCCCCAGACACCGCCGGGACTCCCGTGTGGACGGTCGCGGGACACGACACGGCTAGCGCCTTCGTCGCTGCGCCGCTGCGAGGACCACAGCATGCGGTGCTGTCGTCGGGGACCTGGTCGCTCGTCGGTACCGAGACCGAGCGACCGTTCCTCGACGCCCGCGCGCTCGAGTACAACCTGACCAACGAGCGCGGGGTCGAGGGACGGACCCGGCTGCTGCGCAACGTGATGGGTCTGTGGCTCCTCCAGGAATGCCGCCGGGCGTGGGAGGCCGCCGGCGGACAAGTCGACTACGAGCAGCTGCTCGCGCGGGCCGAGGCGGCCGACCCAGACGTGCCCTTGTTCGACCCCGACGACGTATCGCTGCTCGCGCCGGGTGACATGCCCGAGCGCGTAAGCGCCGCGTGCCGTGGCCAGACGGACTCTCTCCGCCTCGAGCAAGCAGAGATCGTCCGCTCGATCCTCACCTCGCTGGCCTGTAAGTACCGGTTCGTGCTCAATCGCCTGCAGCTAGTCACGGGACAGAGTTTCGAGGTACTCCACATCGTCGGCGGTGGCGCGCGCAACCGCTTCTTGTGCCAGCTCACCGCAGACCTCACGGGAATGCCGGTCCTCGCGGGTCCGGTCGAGGCGACCGCGCTCGGGAATGTCCTCGTTCAGGCGATCGCTGCGGGAGAGGTTGCCGATCTGGCGCAGGCCCGTGAGCTATCGGCCGCCTCCGCGGACCAGGTGCACTACGAGCCGCGAGCGGGGAAGGAGCCGGCTGAGACCTACGAGCGATTCCTCGCGGTCACGGGACTTGTGCTCGACGATCGGGACCATGCCATCGCCTAAGACAGAGAGAGGTTGCAGTGACCAGTCCCAACCGTGAATACGACGAGCTGGCTGAGCGGCTGACCGACGGCGGCCGTCGCATGGAAGCAGTCAGCCGCTCGCTGAGCGCGTTTCACGTCGAGACGCCGTCGTGGGGATACGGCGACTCGGGGACCCGCTTTGCCACCTTTCAGCAGCCGGGCCGGCCGCGCGACGTGTTCGAACGGCTGCAGGACGCGGCCGAGGTCCACCGTCTGACCGGCGCAGCGCCCTCGGTCGCCCTGCACTTCCCGTGGGATCAGGTCGACGATCTGGCTGTCCTCCGGGCCTATGCCAAGTCACTGGGGCTGCGCATCGGCGCGGTGAACCCCAACCTGTTCCAGGATCCCGACTACAAGCTGGGATCGTTGACGCACCCGGACGAGCGCGTGCGTGAGAAGGCGCTCGAGCACCTCCTCGAATGCGCGCAGATTGCCACCGAGCTGGGATCGACGGCGCAGTCTCTGTGGCTCGCCGACGGCACGAACTACGCGGGCCAGGACGACCTGATCGCTCGGCGACACCGGATGCTCGAGTGCCTGGCGCGCTTGTACGAGGCCCTCCCGGCCGAGCAGGAGCTGCTTATCGAGTACAAGCTGTTCGAGCCCGCGTTCTACGCCACCGACCTGGCCGACTGGGGCTCATCGCTGCTCGTTTGCCAGAAGCTCGGTGACCGCGCGAAGGTGCTGGTCGACCTCGGTCACCACGCCCAGGGTGTGAACATCGAGCAGATCGTCGCCATCCTCGATGACGAGCGACGTCTCGGCGGCTTTCACTTCAACAATCGCAAGTACGCCGACGATGACCTGATCGTCGGCTCGGTGAACCCGTTCGAGCTGTTCCTGATCTTCGTCGAGCTGACCGCCCCCGGACGCGCGATGCCGCGGCTCACGATCGACCAATCCCACAACATCGAGGCGAAGGTGGAGGCGATGACACTGAGTGTGGTCAACCTGCAGGAGGCCTACGCCAAGGCGCTCCTCGTGGACCGAACGAGACTCGCCGAGACTCAGCGCGCCGGGGACGTGCTGGGCGCCCATGAATTGTTGCTCGACGCCTACCGCATCGACGTGCGAGCCCTGTGCGCGAAGGTCAGATCCGACGTCGGCGCCGCCGAGGATCCGGTCCGCGCCTTGCGCGAGAGCGGGTACGTCGAGCGGGTGAGCGCGAAGCGAGGTACCGCCGAAGCGGTCGCCGGAGGGTGGGGTCGATGAGCGTCCTCGCTCAGATGATCGCGCCGGTCGAGGACCGCTGGCCGGCCGATCCCTCCCAGGTCCCGGACGACGCCCTGGGTCAGGTCCTGCTCGCCTCGCACCTGTTGGGGTCCGATCGCGCGGTCGCGAACTTCGGCGGTGGCAACACCTCGGCCAAGGGCACGACGACCGATCACATCGAGCGGACCGTCGACGCGATGTGGGTTAAGGGCTCGGGATCGGACCTAGCGACGATGCAGGCTAAGGACTTCACGCCGCTGCGCCTGGATGAGACGCTGCCATTGCTCGAGCGCGACGCCATGTCCGACGAGGACATGGTGGCGCACCTGGCGCGCTGTCAGATTGATCCGGCCGCGCCCCGGTCATCGATCGAGACCCTGTTGCACGCCTTCATCCCAGCGGCGCACGTGCACCACACGCATCCCGACGGGATCAACGTCCTCGCCGGGACGCGCGACGGCGAACGACTCGTGGCCGAGTGCTTCGGTGGCGAGGCGGCGTGGATTCCCTATATCCGCCCCGGCTTCACGCTCGCCAAGCAGGTGGGTCTTGCCGTTCGTGAGAACGCGAGGCTAAGGCTCGTGGTGCTGGCGAAGCACGGGTTGGTCGTGTGGGGCGACTCGGCCGAGGAGGCGTACCGGCGAACGATCGAGGTGATCAACCGGGCGGTCGAGTTCGTCAACTCCAAGACGGCGGCCAAGGAACGCTTCGACGGCGCGCTCGCGGCGCCGAGCGTCGACCGCGATGCGCTGCTGCTCGAGGTCCTGCCGACGCTGCGGGGCGCGGTTTCCAGCGAGCGCCATAAGGTGCTGGTCGTCGATACCTCCGCTCGCGTGCTCGAGTTCGTGTCGTCCAACGCGGCGCCGGAGCTGACCGACATCGGCGCCGCGTGCCCGGACCACCTCGTACACACCAAGCGCGTCCCGATGTGGGTGCCGTTCGATCCCGCCTCGGAGGATGCCCAGACGCTCCGGGAGCGCGTGCGCGAGCTCGCGGCGCGCTACCGCGATGACTACCGCGCCTACGTCGACCAGCACGCCGACGAGACCACCGTCCCAGGCGATCCCGATCCGCGCGTCGTGCTGATCCAGCATGTCGGCCTGGTTGGCGTCGCACCGGCGGTCAAGAACGCCTCCCTGTCCCGCGACCTTTACCACCGCGCGATCGAGGTCATGGCCGGTGCCCACGCGCTCGGCGGGTTCACCTCGCTCACGCCGGCGGAGAGCTTCGCGGTCGAATACTGGCCGCTCGAGCTGTACAAGCTGTCGCTAGCTCCTGCGCCCGGCGAGCTGCAGGGGAGGGTCGCGTTCGTGACCGGCGCGGCCGGCGGTATCGGGCGAGCCATCGTCGATGCACTGTCCGGTGCCGGGGCCTGCGTCGTCGCGTTCGATATTGACGGCGACGGGGCAGAAGAAGCCGTCGTGGAGCTGGGACACGCGGGTCTGGCGGTGGGCGGCGATGTCACCTCGGAGTCCGCCGTGCGCGACGCGTTCGACATGGCGATCGGCGCCTTCGGCGGAATCGACATCCTCGTCTCAAACGCGGGAATCGCGTCGAGCGCCCCGATCGATGAGACGTCGCTATCGGAGTGGAACCGCAACCAGTCGATCCTGGTGACCGGTTACTTCCTCGTGTCCCGGTCGGCCTTCGGCGTCTTGCGCGAGCAGGCCACCGGCGGGTCGATCGTGTTCGTCGCCTCCAAGAACGCCCTGGTGGCGGGCAAGAACGCCGCCGCCTACTCATCGGCCAAGGCAGCCGAGCTCCACCTGGCCCGATGCCTGGCCGAGGAGGGCGGCGACGACGGAATCCGTGTCAACAGTGTCAATCCGGATGCCGTCCTGCAGGGCTCGCGGATCTGGGGGTCGTCCTGGCGCGAGGAGCGCGCCGCGGCCTACGGCATCGATCCCGATGAGCTCGAGGAGCACTACCGGCAACGAACCACCCTCGGGGTCAACGTGTTTCCCGAGGACATCGCCGTCGCCGTCCTGCACTTCGCATCCGACCACCGCTCGGGCAAGAGCACGGGCAACATTCTCAACGTCGATGGCGGCGTCGCTGCGGCGTACACGCGCTAAGCGACGATCAACCTCTCGGCTACTCGAGCACCACGGCGCGGGCGTCGACGGGCGCCCTGACCGGGCGGCGCCAACCCGAGTAAGCCATGCCGACCGCCGGGATGAGCGCGACCGCGATCAGCACGAGCGCCCAGAGGAACGTCGAGGCGAACGCGCTGGCGAGTGGTCCTGCGATGGCCGCGTGTGCCCTCGCGGGCAGGTGCTGGAGAGTGGAGATGCCCCCTGAATGCGAGCTCGAGGCGCTAGTCCCGAGGATGCTGGTCAGGTTCGCGTTGATCGCCGAGGCGAGAATCACGGAGAGCACGGCGGTGCCGATCGAGGCTCCGGCCTGGCGGATGATGTTCATCGCCGTGCTCGTCCGCGCGATGGCGGCGCGCGGGACGGCCTGCATCGCGGCGGTCATGTTCGGCATCATCGCCAGTCCCATCCCGAGGCCCTGGACGAAGCTGCCGGTGCACAGAAGGACATAGGAGGTGTGGGCGTCGACGAACACGAACGGGATGAGCCCGACCGCGACGAAGGGCAGGCCGGCGGCGGGGAGCCAGGTGGGTCCGTACCGGTCGGTCAGGCGGCCCGAGAGCGGCATCATCAACATCGCGCCGAAGCCACCCGGCGCCAGCAGCAGGCCGGCCTGGAGCGCGGAGGCGCCACGCACCGACTGGTAGTACAGGGGAACGAGCAGCATCGTCCCGAACACCGAGATCGCGAACAGCAGGAAGGTGCCCGCGGCTGCCCCCGCCCGCGTGTGCGCGAACGTCCGCAGGTCGATCAGCGGGTTCGGGGTGCGCCAGCTGTGGATGAACCAGGCGGCGATCAGCACGACGCCGGCGAGGGTCGGGCCCCACGAGCGCACAGAGCCGAATCCGTAGGTCGCGGACTCGGCGAGGCCGAAGATGAACACCGCCAGCCCCGGTGAGAGCAGCAGCATCCCCAGCCAGTCGAGCCGGTGGGCGGGCTGAGGCTGATCGGGGTCGAGCACGATCAGCGCGAGGATGAACGCGACGATCCCGATCGGCACGTTGATGAAGAAGATCCAGCGCCACGACGCATTGTCGACAAGCCAACCGCCGAGGATCGGACCGAGGATCGGCGCGATGAGCATCGGTACGCCGAGCACGCCCATGACGCGGCCCATCCGGTGAGGACCGGCCTTCCTGGTCAGGATCGTCATGACCGCCGGCATGATCATCCCGCCGCCGAAGCCCTGCAGGATGCGGAAGAAGATCAGCGATCCCGCGCTCCACGCCAGGCCGGACAGCACCGATCCGAGCGTGAACAACACCAGCGACGTCATGTAGATGCGCTTGGTGCCGAACCGGTCGGCCGCCCACCCGCTGATCGGGATCACGGTGGCGAGCGCCAGTGTGTACCCGGTGATGACCCACTGGATCGTGGTCAGCGAGGAGTGGAACGCGACCGCGAGGTGGTCGATGGCGACGTTGACCACGGTCGTGTCGAGGATCGACATGACCGCCCCCAGCATCACGACGCCGGCGACGATCAGGGTCTCGCGGTCAAGCCCTTCAGGCTGGGTTCCGGATGCCGACGTGTCGGCCATACGGGCATCGTAGCGGACCGGTAAGTCCGGTTATCTCCCCGAGCGCTTCCGCGCGAGCGGTCAGAAGAGCTCTCGCCAGCTGAAGCTCGGCGCGTAGCCGAGAACCTCCCGCGCCTTGCGAATGTCCAGCAGCGTGTCGTGTCCCGTGACGTGGTCGGCGACCGGGACGCCGGGGAACACCTCGCTCATCAGCTCGCGGCTGGGCCGCGTCATGACCGTGTCGGCGGCGGCGATGATGAAGCTGTCCGCGCCGTCGACGTCGGCCTCCAGGGCGAGCCGCACGCTCTGCGCGACGTGGCTCTCATCGACGTAGCCCCACAGGTTCCATTTCCGAAGATGAGGATCGTCCCAGTAGGTCGGGAACAGCTCGTAGTCGGAGCGGACCATGATGTTCGAGAACCGCAGCCCGATCAGCGTGGTTCCGTGCCAACGGTGCGATTGGCGCGCCATCTCCTCGCCGAGGATCTTCGACAGCGCGTAGCTCGTCTCCGGGTAGACGTGCGCCTCGTCGACCGGTGCGTAGTCGGGCGGACGGTCGAACGGCAGCCCGAGAGTGGTCTCGCTCGAGGCCCACACCACCCGCGGCAGCCCGAGCCGCGCCGCGGCCGAGAACACCGTGTAGGTGCTCGTGACGTTGGTCCGGAACACCTGATCCGGGGTGGCGTGGGCAGGCGATGGGATCGCCGCCAGATGAACCACGACCTCGACGCCCGGCAGGGTGTGACCGCCGCTCAGCGCCTCGAGGGCCTGCCCGAAGTCGGTGAGGTCGGCCCTCAGGAACGGGATCTCGGCCTCTGGATGCGGCGATTCCGGCGACGGGACCAGATCGATGTTGAGCACGCGATGCCCGTGCTCGTGCAGATCGCGCACGACCACCCTCCCGGCCTTGCCACTGCCTCCGGTCACCGCGATCGTCGCCATCGGGACGAAGGTTTACCCGATTCCGGCCGTACGACGCCGGGGCGAGTGGTGAGTTATCCGCGCCGGTCGGAGGAGCGGCGCTGTGTATCGCCGGATCCAGCGCCGGACCACCCGATTCGCGCCCCGTGAGCGACGCTACCGACGCCGTCGCCCTGCTCACCGCCCGAACCGACCGACGGGGTGCCCGCCACTCGGCCGTCCCAGGCACCAACATTTGGATCGCCGGTCGACTGGCCGCCCTGGCCGTCGTGCCCGGTCCGGTGGCTGCTCCCGTGCCAATCCAACCCCGAGGCTCCGTCGCCCGACCGCGCTGCCTCTCCTTGTCTGCGGCCATCCGGGTAGCTCCCGTGCCGCGGCGCATCCGACCAGGCTCCTGCTCCGTAACCCCACGTGCGCGGCTTCGACCCGGTCGGGGATCCCCTGACATGCTGCGGCGAGCGCGCCCCGGGCGAGCGGCGGCTCCGACGTGCGGTCCTGCCAAACGTTCCCGCGCGAGTCCGATGCTCGCTTCCGGCAAGCTGATGCGCCGTGGCGGCTGTGACGATCGGGAGCCCGACGGCTGCGCGCTGAAGCGTCGGCGAGGAGCGCGGACGGTGGTGCGGCGCGGCGACGAAGCGGACCGCCGTGGCGCTCGAGCTGACGGTCCGGCTCATCAGCGGCCGGCCGGAATGCGGCGCGACGAGGACGAATCCGCCGACGGCGCACACCGAGACCGCGCAGGCAGCCGTCACTTGGGCGACGCTGCCGCCGATCAGGGCGCCCTTGGCCACGATGCCGCTGAACAAGGCGCCCCCGCTCGCGACGGGAACCGTGGGGTCTGGCACAAGGCCACGCAGGGCGCGAGCGTCGCCACGCAACGCCCCCTTGTAGGCGCGGCAGGACGCGCACATCCGCACGTGCCGGCGCACGGTCCGATCGCAGCGGCGCCCGTCGGGCTCCGCGGCGAGGGCGGCCCGCGCGGCGGCGCACGTCATCTCGTAGGCCTCGCGATACGAGCGCAGGCTGATCCGGGCGCGGGCGATCAGTCCGTGAACCGCGGCCTCGTCCACCTCGAGCAGCGCCGCGATCTCCCGATACGAATGCCCGGCGAGCTCGCGCATGAGCAGCGCGGTCCGCTGCGCCTCGGGAAGCTCGCGGATCCCCGCCATCACCGACTCGAGCTCGGCCTTGGTGCCTTCGCCGCCCTGCACGAGGCCGGGAACTCGCTCCTCGGCGTGGGCGTCGGTGCGGCGTCTGCGCGCGACATCGATCGCGGCGTTGCGCGCGACCTTCATCAGCCACGCCGGAAGGTTCTCAGGCAGGCCCTTGCGCAGTGACACAGCTAGCGCGGCGAACGCGTCCTGGGCGGCGTCCTCGGCGTCATGCCGCGAGCCGAGCACCCCCATGCACACGGCGAGCACGCTCTTGCGGTGGCGCTCGTAGAGGACCGCGAAGGCGTATTCGTCGCCCCCGGCGAAGCGCTCAGCCAGCGCGAGGTCCGAGCGCAGCCGCAGCAGCCGCCGCGGGATGCCCCCGGTCCGGGGGATGGGCGCTAGTGCGTCCATCCCCCGACCGGTGCTGGACCACGACCGCTGTCCTCTGGGGCGGCGCCTCTCAACTCACCTCTTCTTGTGGTGCTTGTGGTGATGCTTGCCCTTCCCTTTGGCCTTGCCCGCGTGCTTGATGCCGAACATTGCCAGCGTTGAGTCGAGCGCGCTCTGCTTCGCGGCTGGGCTCGCCGACCCGCCGACGGTCGGGAAGTCGAGCAGCGCCGCGAGCGGCTGCGCCTCGACCTGGGCGACCGTCTCACCGGCTGGGGCGACGAGCACACCGGCCACAGTGTCCCCTACCGAGACGTCGCCCAGCGACCCGCCGAACAGGCCGTTCCCGGTCGACGAGCTTCCTCCGAGGATCAGCGTGTTCGCACCGACCGTCAACGTGGCCGGCGAGCTGAAGAACCCGCTCGGGTAGGAATCGGCCACCGTGACCGTCACAGTGCCCGGGGCAGTCGTCCCGCTGACCCCGGTGACCGTGCCGACGAACGCATAGAGCTGCTTCGGCGTCGGCGGCGTGTGGGCGAACACCGCCAGGGCAGGATTCGCGGTGAGGGTCTGGATCGTGTCCGAGGAGGACCCGCTGAACAGCGAGACGAACCGATCGCCGGCGGCGAGATCGCCGACCGTCGCGGGCTTGCCGTTGAGCGCGATCCGCGTGGTGCTCGGGTCAGTGGTGATCGTGACCTGGGTCGTCGCGGGCATCGACGGGGACGTGGTCGGGGACCCGCTCCAGTGCGACCTAAGCCTCGCCGACTGGCCCCATCCCTGACCGCCCTGGTTGCCGTGTCCGTACCCGCGGCCGCCGACGCCGGGACCCGGGTAGCCGGTGAACGTTGGCGGGGTGAGCACGTAGGCGTCGGCCACGAACGTGCCGGCCGTGGCGTCCACGGAGACGACCGTCCCGGCGACGGCTGCGCGCGGCCCCGAGGGGCCACTCGCCCCATCCACCCGGACCACCACCGTGCGTGGGCGCTTGCGCTCGCCGTGCCCAACGTCAACGGCAGGGCAAGGACCAACGCAATGACGGCTCGTCTCATGTCTGCACCTCCAGGGCAGTAGTAATCATGCCGGTCGGGTTCGGCCTCTGCTCAACTAGACGCAGCAAAACGGGAAAAGTGCGCCGGCAATCCGCGCAAGACTTGCTTCCGCCGGCTCCGGCAACGCGCGCTCTTCGGGAGGAGTTGCCGCCGTAAGACCGCACTAAAGCTGTGCTCGCGAGCACAGCGTGGGTCGGTGGGCATATTTTCCGCAACGTTACGGGCCGCGGACGGCGACAAATGCAAACCGTTGGCCGCGCGGTTGCTCTCGGAGGTCTAAATCTCAAGGGACAGCTACCCAAACAGAGGGCCTCGCAGGCGGCACCGCGGACGCTGGTCGCCACGCTAGGAGTTCGTGATCTGCCCCGAATCTTCGGCCGCGCTGACGATGGAGCGCGGCGTGTAGTCTCGCGTGGTTATCGTGTCCTCCCGCGGCCCGCTCGAGCATCCGGCGGCACCCGAGCGCGGCCCGGATCAGCGCATCGCCGCGCTCAACGTCCACAACGAGATCCGCACGTTCCGCGCGCACGTCAAACACGATCGCGAGGCCGGCAGGGCGTCGATCGCCGCGCTGCTGCTCGAGCCGCCCGCGTTCCTGCAGACTGCAAAGGAGGAAGATCTTCATTCCCCAAGCCTCGTGCGCTCAGCATCCGCGGCCGCTCTCTGGGAGGCTTGCGCCAGGTCTGAACGACGGGCTGAAGCGTTACTTACGAGAAACAACACCCTGAGCTCCCTCGGGGTGCCACTCCGGGGCACAACAGATACTCAGGAGATTCAAGGGAGTCCGTAGGGTCGCGAGGGAGGAACATCGAGGCTGAGCGCCTTTCTCAGCTCGCTGACCTGGCTCGTTTCGACGGCGCGGGTGAACGCGCAGCGGAGCTTGCGCTCGCAATCGCCCGAATGACACCACACGTTGTGGTCGGCGATTTCACGGCTGCCGGCGGCAACTCGCTTACGGCCGCCCTGCATGCCAAAGAGATCGGACGGCTCGCAATTGTCGTCGGAACCCCACCTTCCGGCGGTGACCCTCATGAGTCGCCGACGAACGCACCGGCGCTCCTACCAGCCGCCCGTCACGGCGTGGTCCTCAGCTCGACTCGATTGCCGGCACTGGCCGGGAGGTCTCAAGCGACTTCTGCAGACGCTCGAGCAAGCGGACGACCCGGAGGCCGCTGCTCCCGTCCGAGCGCGGTTGCCGGCCTTCGCGAATGCAGTCGACGAAGTGCTCGCACTCGATTCGCAGCGGTTCAACATTGGGAACACGCGGGGAAAACATGTCACCGCTTCGGGTTATGTACTCCCCATAGCCGCGAGCGCCCTCGTCGAAGCCTTTGTCGTAGACGGTCAGCTTGCGCTCGGTTGTCCATGTCGTCCAAAGTCGCCATTCGCCTGCGCGACCGACCACGGTGAACCGCCGCTCCTTGTGCGGATCGAGCCACGACAGGTGCATGTGCGCGGCGAGGCCCGAGGGAAAGCGCATGAAGCAGAACACGACGTCTTCGACGCCGGGCCGGACGCAGCTCTCCCCGTGGCGGCGAGCTGGTACGGCTCCTCGCCCGCGAGGCGAAGACCACGGAGACGTCGTGGGCTCCGAGGCTCCAGAGCGCGTTCTCGTCCGCCCGTAGCTTGCCGAGGTTCAGCCGGTTGGAGTAGATGTAGCGGATCTGGCCGAGTTCGCCGGAGTCGACGATCTGCTTGAGCTGCCCCACTCCTGGGTGGTACTCGAGCAGGTGCCCGACCATCAGCGTCCGCTCCGCTCTCACGGTCGCACCGCGAGCACACGTTCGGCATCCGCCGCCGTCAGCGCGAGCGGTTTCTCGACGAAACAGTGCTTGCCCGCTCGGAGCGCGCGGGTCGCGAGCTCGGCGTGCGACGGCACCGGCGTGGCGACGACGACCGCGTCCAGGGCCGGGTCGGCCAGCAGGTCGCTGAATTCGCCGGTGAACCGGGCACGGGGAAACATCGGCGCAACGCTTTCGCGGGCCTCCGGCCGGCCGTCGCAGCACCACGCGAGCTCGCATCCGGGCAGAGCATCGAGGTTGCGGGCCAGATTTGGCCCCCAGTAGCCGAGCCCGACGACGCCCACGCGGATTGGAAGCCTCATCGCATTAGCACCTTACATGGATCCATCCACGGTGAAGCGGTCGCGTTAGCGTTTCCGGCGTCCCAGCGATGCGGTCGTACGCTGCGCCAGAACCAGGACGTTACGCCCGCTGTAATCAGACCCCGGTGTTGAATTTCCGGTGCCCGTCGCGGGCGACGGTTCGCCGAGGTAAGTCGACACGGCAACCGAGGTCTGACCCATCTCAGATCCGACCCGCTGGTAGCGGTGTCTTCTCTCGAAGTGTCGACCTCGGTTCGTGCCGTCGAGATGGGCTAGGCGGTCGATGTAAGTACGGGTAACGAGGAGCCTTCGCTCCTACTCTGCCCTGAGGGCTTGGCCACGTAGTGGAAAGCTTTCCGCGCGTGTCGTTGAGGCCAGCATTCGCCTTGATCATGTACTTGGTCGCCGTCTCCCGGGATGACGCCAACGGGCTGGCTGCTGCTGGTCGTCTCGGTGAAGGCTCCTTGGATGAGGCACCGCACCCCGGCGCTAGAGCTGAACCTGATGAAGTAGTTGCACGGGTTCGTAGCAGAGCACATCTCTGTGAACTCGTCGTCGACGATCTCGACCCCGTACGCGGCATCGGAGCGCTCGATCGGAACCACCAGGTTTGAGCCGTTCACGTCGAAGTTAAACGGTAAAGGAGTTGCCGCTCAATGGGACCGCGCCACTGGTGGACCAAACATGAACGGCGCCGCCGCTGTTTGCCCAGAGTCGCCCAGTGCGACGAGCGATTTGGGAGCTTGTTGCGTCGATCCCAAATCCCGCGCTCATCCCGTTGTTGTAGATGTATCTGTTGACGATCCGCAATCCGAACGGTCCACACTAATAAACGCGTGAGCCCTAAGGTCCCGCGTAAGACGGCCGATAGCTCGGGGTGTGATTCGGCCGAACGCGAACGCCGGCAAACCGAGCTTCGCGCGGGCGTTGACTGGTCTGCTACGCCCCGGCCTTCGGGTCTTTGCGACTGCTGTCCTGATCCTGGCCGCGTGCTCATTGGTTGCGAGCAAGCCTGCGGCTGCCGCACACTCAAACCGCCTACTCACGCGCATCGGTGATGTCGTCGCGCCGGGGGACGTGCTGGCAGTGGCTTCCGGCGCGGCACCCCAGAAATCGGTTGTCTACGCGACCGTCGGGTACACGGCGGGATCGTTTGACCTCATCGCCCTTGACCCCAGGACCGGCGCGATCAAGACCTTCAGTTCCCCGGTTCCCGGTCAAGAGGTTGCATGGGGCGCTCACACCAGGGCCAGCCGACACGCTTTATGTCGGCACCGCCACCGGCGCTGATCTGGTTCGCGTCAACCTGCGAAGCGACGTGGTGACGGATCTCGGCAGGCCGGAACCCGGTGAGAAGTACATCTGGGAGCTCACAGTCCGACGGCGATATCTACGGCTGCACGTATCCGTCGGCGAAGCTCTTCCGCTACAACCCGGCGACGGGGCAGATCACGGATCTGGGGCGGATGGATCCGACGCAGGAGTATGCGACGCATTGCGTCGCCGGCGGCGACGGCTACATCTACGTCGGGATCGGGACCGCGCTCTACGACGTCGTTGCGTACAACATCGCCACAGGTGCCCACTACGACCTGATCCCGCTGGCCGAACGGGCGACGGGCGACCCCGACGTCTTCCGCGCAACGAACGGCCGGGTCTATACAACGGATGTCAACACTACGGCGGGCGTGAAATCCTTCCTGCTGCAAGACGGGGAGGCGATCCCCGTGGCAGACGCTCCGTCTCCTGCGTCGAGCCCTAGGCTTCGCGCAGGTGGCGGACGCGCTCCATAAAGATGCCGCCACTGACTGCTCCGCGTCCTCGCGCAAGTGCATGCCACTGGACCGCCGCTACCGTTCCAAGCCGCTGCAGATCTTCAACATCGCACGCGGACCTGACGGCAGCACCTACGTCAGTACGGCGATGCCGGCGACGTTGGCCAGGATAGCGCCGCAGGGCAACCTCAGGATGGTTGGAACGGTGCCGGCGGGCGAGGTGTACTCGACGCTCCGATATGGACGGGATCTGCTGCTTGCAACGTACGCCGGCAACGATGCCTCCCAACTAGAGATATACGATCCTTCAAGACCGTTTGCGCCAGGCTTCGGAGCCGGCGGCAACCCGCGGCTGGAAACGATTCAGGGCGAGGCTGCCGACTGGCGACCGCAGACGATGATCGCGGGTCCGGGCGGCGTCGTATACATCGGCTCGGTGCCCGGGTACGGACGCGAAGCGGGGCCATCACGGTCTGGGATCCGGCGAACGGAGCGATTGGCAGTTACGAGCCGGTGATTCCGAGCCAGAGCATCACTTCGTCTGCCATGCTGCCTGGCAGCGGCGGACGCTATCTCGTAGGTGGAACGTCGGTCGCTGGTGGAAGCGGGACGAGCCCAGTTACGGCCTCTGCGGACCTCTTCCTGGTGGAACACCGTGTCTCACACCGTGACCTACGACCTGCAGGTGCCGGACTCGTATACATTCAACGCGATCGTAGCGGTGTCGGCGACCGACATCGTCGGGCTGTCGTCAGCGAGCCAATTGGTACGACTCAACCTCGCCACCCGCAGGCTCCGAGTGTCGGAGTGGCCGCGCGGCGAGGCGTTGGCCGGAGCTGCGGCCCTAGGTCGAGGGCAGATCGTCGTCGTCAGCGCCGGCGGCATCTGTACTGTCGGTTCGCGGTCCAGTGGGGCGCGTATTCTCTATGACAGCCCTTCGCCGATAGTCGCAGGCTACGTAAGCGCATCGCGCGTCAACTTCGCCACTTCAAACACCGTCTACGCCTACGAGCTTCCCTCCTCGTCAGGCGTGGTTGGCGCTCGGCTTCTCGCTCATGGGGTCGCTATCGAATCGGTGGCGGCGGCCGATGGGCGGTCTGTAAGCCGCCGTCAGCTGCGCCAATCAAGCGCCTGTACGTGTGAGTCAGGTCCTTGCGGCCGCGTGACCAGGAGTATTCCTCGGCGCGGCGTGCAGCGCGACTCGCCTGTGCTCGAGCCTCGTTTGGGTGCTCGTACACCCAACGCACGGCGCTAGCGAGCGATCCGGCATCATCCGGTTCAAAAGGAGACCTCATCGGAGCCGAAATAGGCCGACAGTGTCTGCAGGCGCGAAACGACGACCGGAACGCCGACGGCCACGTACTCGAAAAGCTTGGATGAAAGCGCGAAGCGGTTTATCTCCGAGGGTCTGTTGGGAATCACGCCGCAATCCGCCGCGGCTGCCGTGGCGATCGCGGTCTCGATCGGGAGATAGCGACCAGACAGATGAACGTAGTCCTCAAGCCCGAGCCGAGCCACCTGCTCTCGCAACGACGCGACCTGGTCGCCATCGCCAATGATCACCGCGTCGATATCGAGGCCAGCCCGACGAAGGGTCGCCACGGCATCGACGATCAGATCGGCTCCGTACCACGGCGTCAGCGTGCCGTGGTAAGCGAGCCGGAATGCTGCCGAGCGGTCCATGAACGGTGCCGCCTCCCGGGCGCGGGACAGCACCGCGTCGTCTGCGCTGTTCATCACCACGTGCACCTTCGTGGCCGGAATCCCGTGGTTGATGAGTTCGGCGCGGTAGGGCTCGTGAACGGTGATGACCTCGTGTGCGAGCGCACAGGACAGCCGCTCAACCCAAACCAGCACCCGCGATGCGAGCAGCCGGCCCTGCCCGGCACCCGGATAGCTAACATGTGAGGCGAAGATCATGGATGTCGAGGATAACTTACAGCCGATCGCCCGGGTAAGAGACCGGCCACGATCAGGAAGTCCGGCGGATTGTGAAAGTGCACGATGTCGAACGGTCGGCGCGGACCGCCACGCGAGCCAAAATACGGCAGCCCGCAGAACGCGAGGTACTCGAACACCATCCGCTGATAGGCCGTGCCCCGCTGTAGCCCAGCGGAGCCGAGCACCCGGATCCCATCGACCATCTCCTCGCCGGATCGTCCGCCGCGCAGCGAGAAGACGGTGACATCGAAGCCAGCTTCCCGCGCGGCCCGGGCTTCGCGCTGCACACGCGGCTCGCCAAGGGGATAGTAGGCGTGCACAACCATGCAGATCGTG
>CAWGOQ010000007.1:0-482276 GCA_963824295.1 uncultured Solirubrobacterales bacterium
ATGAAAGGGCTAGTCCTGCCGGCTGCTGCTCGGGCCAGGGTGGTGTGATCTGGAGGAGTTCGAGGATGCGGCGTTGTGTGTGGGTCAGGCGGTCGAGTTCGATGCCGGCGCGTGTGTAGGTGAGGCCGAGTCCTTGGAAGACGCCGAGGACGTTGCGTCCGGTGGGTTTCGCGGCGCGGTTCTCGGGCAGCAGGCCGGGGATGAGCTCGTCGTCGGTGAGCGCTTTGCGGAGTTCGGTCTCGATCAGTCCGAAGATCAGCAGCGCGATCCCGATGATGCTGGTCAGCGCGTAGATGCGGTCGTCGTTGTGCAGGAAGATCGGGCGGACTTTGAGGGTCTGTTTGTAGTCGCGGTGGCGGCGCTCGACGATCTGCTGGCCTTTGTAGTCGCGTAGTAGTTGCCCGGCGGTCAGTCGCGCGCCGGGGAGGTTGGTCGCCAGCGCGTAGAGCCCGTCGGTCTGCCCGGCGGCGGCGATCGCGTCGTGGTCGCGCGTCCAGGTGAGCGTGGGCTTGCCGTCGCGGGTGGCGGTGGTGGTGCTGATCAGCCCTTCGATGTTGGGAGCGATGATCCTGGCGACGCGTTTCTCGACCTGCTTGCGGGTCTTGTAATAGCGCCCGCCGAGCCCGTTTTTGACGCGCTGCAGCTGCTCTTCTGCCTTGCTCAGCGCGCGCTCGCGGGCGGCGGCGGTCTCGCGTTGCTCCTCGGAGGAGTGGATGTAGGCGACGCGGAAGCGGCGGGTCTCGCCGGTCTCGGGGTCGGTCACATCCCAGTCTCTGAGTGCGCCGCGGTACTTCGTGCGCAGCTCTGGCGCGAGCTCTCGCTCGCGTGCTGAGACGTAGCGCAGCGCTCTGAGACCGTCGGGGCCGACATCGGTCGAGAACCGCTCCCGGAACCCGGTCTGAGCGCGCAACGGCACGATGAACCGAAGGTCTGCGCGGGCGATCTCACACAGCGTCTTGGGATGCCCGCACGCGGAGTCCAGGATCAACAGCCCGCCCGGCCCTGAGAGCTCGCGCAGCCGCTCCAGGCTCTGGGCGATCAGTGACACCTCGGCCGCGTTGCCCGGCTCCGGACGCACGTATAACGAGACCCCGTCCGCGGTCGCTGCCTGCAGCGCCCGGACCTGGCGTCCGACGCCTTGGCCTTGGGCCCACCCGTTGGCGATCAGCGCCGAGTTCTCGTACGCGCCGCAGACTCGCAGCGCGGTCAGATCGACATGCAGACGGCCGGCGTCGATCCCGAACCGCTCGATCGCGCGCGCGGCGAGCGTGCCGCGCAGCGTCTCTGCGTACACCGCCAGGATCTCCAGCGCCCGCCCCAACCGATCATCGTTGAGCAACACCGCTGGGATCCCCAAAAGCTCCTGCAGCGCCGCGCTCGACGCCCACCCGGCGATGTCATACAACGGCGAGGGCGAGCACAAGCGGCTGGCGATCAGCGCCGCGACCGCCTCCCCGACCGAGAGCTGCTGGCGCCCGCGCTGGGGCAGCGCCCGATCGACGGTCGCGACCAGGTCCAATGCCGTAATGAAGTGCCAGGCCAACAGCAGCGGCCCGACCTCACGACGCACCCCCGCCATCGGCGGGTCTAACCGCGCAAACGAGCCCATCAGCTGCTCCAGTTGGCCCGACGTCTTCAACTCGTCCTCGCGCCCCAGCGTCTTGAGCACGCGGTGGCGCACCCGCCCGTGCTCGTCGCGATAGGCCTGCACCAGCCGCAGATACACGTAGCGCTTGCTGCCGCGGCGCACCGCATGACGCTTGACATACATGTTGGCCCTACACTACCGACCCGGCCGGACGAACCAAAAGCAGCAAAAATATGGCGCTGCACCACGAATCCCGACAGCGCCAGCAGCGCTGTTGGCCCTACACCACAGCTCGTGAGACCGAACGCGTCCGAGCACCGGGCCGACGATGCCAACAAATACCGCCCAAAGCGACCCCGCCCAGCCGCCGACAGACGCCGACTTACCGCGTCGCTACCCGGAAAATGGGGCTAGCGCGGTGGCCAGCGCGTTTCCAGCGCTGAGCACGTCGACTGGATCGCGTCCAAGCCAAACAGCCGCGGCGAGCGCGCCGAGTGCGCCAGCCACCGGCTCCGGAAGCCCAGGACGCCCGGCGATGACGAAAGGCATGTGCACCGGCTCGCTTCGTGTGAGTCGAGCCTCCGAACCACGTTGACCGGAGCGCAGCTCGGACGCGAGGCGGAACTCCGAGTCGACCCCGACCAATCCCGCCTCGGATTCCATCTGCGCAGGCGCGCCCACCGTCGCTGGTCCGCCGGCGGCGTGCGCAACGTGAGGAGCCCCTTCTGCGGGCGCTACCATAACGTCGCCGCCGGCGCGCTCAAGCTCACGATCATGGCCCTCAGCCACTACACGCAGCTGCGGCGCACGGCTCACGACCGCGGGCGTGGTTGCGACTCTCGGCGTCTTCGGGGGTGCGTGGATGACATTTGAGCGCGCGAGGACGATCCACTGGTAGTTACGCATGACGGCGAGTTCGACCATGTACGAGCTGTCGGCCTCCGGCAGAGCGACATCCTGGCTCCCACGCGCAATCGGGACGGCGTACTCAGCCAGGAGGTATCCGCTCGGAACCCCAATCAGGCGCAGAAAGGCTCTGCCGCCATCGTGAGGCCCAACCGCAACCTTGATGCGATCGTCACTTAGGTCCCAATACGCGTGCGCCGACGTGGGGTCACGAACCATCAACTCAAGCCTGTCGCTACCGTACCCGAGCGGCAAAGGGGCGTCGTCAGGCTCATGAAAGACGCTGCCGCCCTGGTCTGGGGTAGTTCCGTTAGCTTCAAGGTCCACGCGCGCCGGTCCACCGCCGCGAGAATCTAAGGGCCACATTGAAACGCACAGCCGATTTCGACGCGTCTTGGCCGCTGACTGTGGCAACCGTCTCTGGTCGCTCCGACCGTGACCGCCGAGTGATCTTCCCGGGGGCCGCAGGGGTTCGAAGCTTGGCGCCACATGGGTTGGGGCATCAACGATGCAATCTCGGCGACTACGGTGAGGCGCGGGACGCGGCTTCGATCGCGCTAAGCAGGCACCGGAAGGACCGGCGACGCGCGTGACCATCGAGGATGAGATCGAGCTGGTCGTTTCGCGGCGGCACTGGGATCCGCACCAAGTTCTGGGCGCGCACCCCGTCAACGACGGTGGCGTGGTGGTCCGCGCCTTCCGGCCCGACGCGCGGGAGGTGCTCGCGCGTGTGGAGGGGGGGGAGTCCGTCATGCTCCACCAGCGTCATCCGGCGGGGCTATTCGAGGGGCTTGTGCCTGGTGCCAAGCTGCCTCTGCGCTACGAGTTCGAGGTGACCTACCCGGACGGAGGCGTCTATACGTTGCGCGATCCCTACGCGTTCGCGCCCACGATCGGGGACCTCGATCTGCACCTTCTCGGGGAGGGGCACCACGAGGAGCTATACGAGCGGCTGGGGGCTCATGTCCGGGAGATCGATGGTGCGCTCGGTACAGCGTTCGCGGTTTGGGCGCCGGCGGCGCGGGCAGTGAGTGTAGTGGGCGACTTCAATTCCTGGGACGGCCGTTTGCACGCGATGCGGGTGCTGGGGGGATCGGGGGTCTGGGAGCTCTTCATTCCGGGGGTGGTGGAGGACGCTGCGTACAAGTTCGAGATCCTTACCGAGGGCGCCGAGATTCGGCTGAAGGCCGATCCGTTCGCCTTCCGCACGGTGCTCATGCCGCGCACCGACTCGATCGTGCACCGCTCGCGCCACGTCTGGCACGACGAGGAGTGGATGGAACGCCGGCGGGCGACGCAGCCGCACATGGGACCGATGTTGATCTACGAGGTCCACCTGGGGTCTTGGCGGTTCAACCCCGAGCAGGGCAACCGATCGCTGAGCTACCTGGAGCTCGCCGACGAGCTGGCCGACTACGTCACCGAGCTTGGCTTCACGCACGTGGAGCTGATGCCGGTGATGGAGTACCCGTTCTCGGGCTCGTGGGGATATCAGGTGACTAGCTACTTCGCGCCGACCGCGCGATTCGGCCCGCCCGACGACTTCAAGCAGTTCGTCGATCAGCTGCACGGCAGGGGAATCGGCGTGATCCTTGATTGGGTCCCTGCGCACTTCCCGCGCGACGACTGGGCGCTGGCGCGCTTCGACGGCACAGCGCTCTACGAGCACGAGCATCTCCGCGGAGCGCATCCGGACTGGGGCACCCTGATCTTCAATTACGGCCGGCACGAGGTGCGCAACTTTCTGGAGGCAAGCGCGATCTTTTGGCCGCGCGAGTATCACACCGATGGGATTCGCGTAGACGGGGTCGCGTCGATGCTCTACCTGGACTACTCGCGCGCCGAGGGCGAGTGGATCCCCAACGTGCACGGCGGACGAGAGGACCTCGAGGCGATCGCGTTCATCCAGGAGACGAACGAGATCCTCCACCGGCGCGAGCCAGGTGTGATCTCCGTCGCCGAAGAGTCCACCGCCTGGGCCGGGGTGTCCCGCCCTACATTCGCCGGCGGCCTGGGGTTTGGCTTCAAGTGGAACATGGGCTGGATGCACGACACCCTCGGCTACTTCCAGCACGACCCCGTGTATCGCAGCTACCACCACCACGAGCTGACGTTCAGCTTGCTCTATGCCTTCACCGAGAACTTCATCCTGCCGCTGTCCCACGACGAGGTCGTGCACGGAAAGCGCTCGCTCTACGAGCAGATGGCAGGAGACCGCTGGCAGAAACTCGCGAACCTGCGTGCGCTGTACGGCTACATGTGGGCGCACCCTGGCAAGAAGCTGCTGTTCATGGGCGGCGAGCTGGCACAGGAGCACGAATGGAGCTATCAGCGGTCAATCGACTGGCACCTGCTCGAGCGCCCCGAGCACGCCGGCGTGCAGCGCCTCGTGCGCGACCTGAACCGTCTCCTACGCGCCGAACCCGCCCTCTACGAGCAGGATTTCGAACCGGCCGGCTTCTGGTGGCTTGAGGCAAACGACGCGGCCTCGAACGTGTTCGCCTTCGCACGCGCCTCCCGCGACGGCAACCGCCTGCTCGTGTGCGTGGCCAACCTCTCACCGATTCCGCGCGAGCACTACCGCCTCGGGCTCCCGCGTGCCGGTCACTGGGTCGAAACGCTCAACACCGACTCCGTGCACTACGGCGGCTCCAACATCGGAAACGCAAACAGGGTCGAGGCGGAGCCGATCCCGTGGCACGGGCAGGACAGCTCGGTCGAGGTGACGCTGCCCCCGCTGGCCGTCATCTGGCTCATTCCAGTGTCAACTTGACAGGATCCGATCGACGACCGAAAGCCCCCGAGCCGCGGCACCTGTCGCCGCGGCATCGCACACAGAAACCGCGACCGAACCGGCGGGAGCTGCGATCGTGTATCCGGGGGCCGATTGCAACGAGACCAGTACCCGCGGCGCGTGGACGTCGGGACCTTCTCCTTCTCGTCCGAGCAGACTCGGAGAAGAAGCGGACCGAGTTCTCGACGTTGTTTCGAAAGTGCTCAGCGACAGAAGCCCGGACGAGTCTCCCTTCGCCCGGCGAGCCGGAAACGGCCGGGAATCGCGGCGACGGGTTAGCGCCGCAACCGGCCCAGGTACGGTTGTGCCGGATGGTGATGGATGATCGTCTATAACCTGTTCCCTCTTCTGGCTGGCCGCTTCCCGGTATGGGTGCAGCACATCGAGCGGGCCGCCGCGATGGGGTTTGATTGGTTGTTCGTCAACTCGCTCCAGCGACCGGGAGCATCTGGGAGCATCTATTCGATCGCCAGCTACTTCGACCTCAACCCGGCGCTGATCGACCCAGCCGATCCTCGGCCCGGTGAGGAACAACTCCGATCGGTCGTTGCCCAGGCCCGCGATTCCGGCCTTCGGCCGATGACCGATCTCGTGATCGACCACTGCGCGGCCGACTCTCAGCTGGTGAGCGAGCATCCCGAGTGGCTTGCCTTCGACTCTGCCGGGGCGCTGATACACCCGTCCTTCGAGGACGATGGCAACACGGTCGTGTGGGTCGATGTGGCCCAGTTTGACCATCGGGGCACAGCCGATCCCGAAGGGCTGTATGACTACTACCTCGCCGTCGTTCGTCACCTCCTCGGGCTCGGCTTCGAAGGATTCCGCTGTGATGCCGCCTACCGGGTGCCAGCGGAGCTGTGGCGGCGGCTGATCGCCGACACGAAAACCGAGCGGCCCGACACAGTGTTCGTGGCTGAGACGCTTGGTTGCTCACCGTGGGCGACGCTCGCGACCGCGGGCGCCGGTTTCGACTACGTGTGCAACAGCTCGAAATGGTGGGACTTCCGGAGCCCCTGGCTGCTCGAGCAGCGCGAGTTGGTCGGCGACCACGTAGCCTCGATCGCGTTTCCAGAGACTCACGACACGCCGCGTCTGGCTGACGAGCAGGAGGGCAACCCTAATGCATTGAAGCTCTGGTACCTGTTCACCGCCTTGTTCTCTGCTGGCTTTCTGATGCCAATCGGCTTTGAATTCGGGTTCCGTCGCGCCTTGCATATCGCCAGCAGTCAGCCCGAGGACTGGGAGACGCCGTCGGTCGACCTCTGCCAGTTCATCACCGCAGTCAACCGGCTCAAGGCAAGCCAGCCGATCTTCTCCGAGGAGTCTCGGGTGATCGCCTTGCCATCCTCCAACCCCTCAGTTCTGATCATGTGGAGGGGGTCGGCCGGGCTTGGCCAAGAGGCGCTTCTGTTCTTTAACACCGACTTCTGGCGGGACCAGTACGTAGAGGTAGGGAACTTACGGACATACGTGCAGTCGGACCGGCCGCTGGTGGACGTGTCGCCGGAAGTCCAAATGGACTTCATAGCCCTCACCCCGTTCTCCTACCTGCTGCGACCCGGACAGAGCCTGGTGCTGGTGACACCTTCCTAGGCGGTCCGCCGTGATGCGCACGCCGTCCGTCGGTAAGCCCCCGACGGGCTGGTGTACTCGCCGGCGACCACCCGTATGCCGCTCGCCGACGCTACCGATCTGCGCCGCTCACAGCTTATATCTCGATGACCGACCCATCGCCTCCAGCGCGTGGCGAGACTCGCACTGACGGCCGAGCCGCCGCGGCCCACGACGCGAAACCGTTGGATACCGCGCCATCACCACGGGGCGAATACGGAAGGAGAACGTACGTCGCACCCCCACGACAACGAAGCAGCACTTCCACTCGGCTTGCAATCAGTCGCTGGCGCCGCCGACCAGCGGCGCCGCGCACGAACTGAGCTGGACCATCACGCGGCAGACGGCTGCGCCAGAAGCTCATCAAGGCGACAGCGGCCGCGATGGCACCTGGGTACACGCTCGCGGCGGTCGCCCGCGCCGAACGCCGTGGCGAGCAAGCACCCAGGCCACGATATCAGCGGCGAGCTAGTCGCGCGCGTCCACCAAGCCGCCAGCGACAAGCGCGCCGCCGACGCCGATATCACCAAGCGATCGCCTCCCGAACCGACGCACTCCAACTAACGGACACAACACGCCAGACCGCAGACGAACCCGACAGCGCGAGCACCGGAGACCACGAAGGCCACGCCGGACGCCTTCGCTCTCTCTCCCCCCAACGTGATCTTCGTGCCGCTGCGACGCTCAGAAAGCGCGCGCACGATCGACGTCCAAGCCCCTCGCAATCCGCGATCCGAGCGCTGGGGCACCGAAGCGACCCAACGGAATGACGGCGCGGCTGCAGCCGAGGAGTCCGAGGAACACGCGGCGTCCCCACCGTCCCAGGAGGCCGAAGACGCGCAACGGCTACGAAAGAGGGGTTCCGATGGGCACCGAACAGTCGGATACGTCAGCACTACCGCGATGCTGAGCCGATCGCTTTGATTCTCCCGCCTGCGCGCATCGCGTGATCGCTCATAGGCGACATCTCGATGCCGCGATGTTCGTGGCCTCCGGGCGGGCGACGCTCGGGATAGCGATCGTCGGACTCGATCGCACGCACGATCGCTTCGGCGTCCGGGCGCCTGCTAGCGGCGCGATTGGTTCGCCACGTTTCCGATCGCGCGGACGAAATCGACGGCACGATCGCATCCGCGTCTCGCGGCGTCGACGCACGGGCTATTGCTAAGGCGACGGAGGGGCAAGTGGGCGACTGGGCGGTGTTAGCCGCCGATCGGGTGTCCAGCAAGCGGCTGCGGGTGCGGAACCGGAACCGTCTACGGCCCTGAAAATCTGTGCTGCTGCGGCGCGACGGGGGATTGAGACCGCGCCGGCCGGTCAGCCCTGGAGGGCGGCGTCGACCACGGCTTGGGCCTCCTCGAGGATCCGCTCGAGCTGCGCCTCGCCGTCGAAGCTCTCGGCGTAGAGCTTGTACACGTCCTCGGTGCCCGATGGCCGGGCGGCGAACCAGCCAGTCCTCGTGATGACCTTCACGCCGCCCAGGGGCGCGCCCGACGGCGCCGCGTTGAGCACATCGGTGACCGGCTCGCCCGCGAGCTGCTGGACCCGCACGTCCTCGGGCTTGATCGCCCCGAGCCGGCGCTTCTGCTCGGCGGTCGCCGCGGCGTCTACTCGCCGGTAGACGGGCGCGCCGTAGCGGTCGGTCAGCTCGGCGTACAGGCGTCCCGGGTCCTTGCCCGTGCGGGCGGTCATCTCGGCCGCGAGCAGGCACATGATCAGCCCGTCCTTGTCGGTGCTCCACGGTTTGCCGTTGCGGCGCAGGAAGCTCGCGCCGGCGCTCTCCTCGCCGCCGAACGCGAGCGTGCCGTCGAGCAGGCCGCCGACGAACCACTTAAAGCCGACCGGCACCTCCTCGAGCCGCCGTCCGAGCCCCTGCACCACGCGATCGATGATGCTGCTCGACACGATCGTCTTGCCCACCCCCGCGCTCGTCGGCCAGTCGTTGCGCGCGCCACCGAGCAGGTACGCGATAGAGACCGCGAGGTAATGGTTCGGATTGAGCAGCCCGGCCTCGCGGGTGACGATGCCATGGCGGTCCGCGTCGGGGTCGTTGGCGAACGCAACATCGAAGCGGTCCTTGAGCGAGATCAGCCCCGCCATCGCGTCGGGCGAGGAGCAGTCCATGCGGATCTTGCCGTCGTGGTCGAGCGGCATGAACGAGAACGTGGGGTCGATCCGGTCGTTGACCACCTCGAGGTCGAGCCGGTAGCGCTCGGCAATCGCCTCCCAGTAGGCCAGGCTCGCGCCACCGAGCGGATCGACCCCGAGCCGAAGGCCCGCGCCGGCGATGCCCTGCAGGTCGACCACCGCCGCCAGATCGGCGACATAGGAGGAGCGGTAGTCGTGGCGCCGGGCGCGCCTGACCGCGTCGGCGTAGTCCAGCCGCTCCACGCCAGCCAGGCCCGCGCGCAACAGCTCGTTGGCAGCGCCCTGGATCTGCTCGGTGACCTCGGTGTCGGCGGGACCGCCGTGTGGCGGGTTGTACTTAAAGCCGCCGTCCTCGGGCGGATTGTGCGACGGCGTGATCACGATCCCATCCGCCCTGACGCCCCCGCGAGCGTTGTAGGTGAGGATCGCATGCGAGATCGCCGGGGTCGGCGTGTAGCCGTCCTCGGAATCGATCACGACCTCGACACCGCGCGCAACCAAGACCTCGACCGCGGTGCGGAAGGCCGGACCCGACAGCGCGTGCGTGTCACGCCCCAAAAACAGCGGTCCGCTGATCCCCTGCGCCGAGCGGTACCGCACGATCGCCTCGCTAATCGCGACGATGTGGGACTCGGTGAACGTGCCCGTCAGCGAGCTGCCGCGGTGGCCCGAGGTCCCAAACGACACCGCCTGCGCCGGATCAGACGGATCGGGACGCTCGCTGTAGTAGGCCCCGACCAGACGCTCGACATCCACGAGCATGTCCGCGGTCGGTCGCCGCCCGGCGGTCTCTGCTCCGCTCACCCCCTCATTGTTCTGCATCAGGACCTCGCCCACCCCACGCCGATCGTCCGCGATCATGAGGGCGCCGCCGATCTACGCCGCGACGGTCGCGCCACACGGCCGACATCCGGCCACTACACGGCGCTGGCCGCCGGCACGTTAGCGCCGCGCTCCTTAGCGGCCATGTAGTGCAAGAGCTGCGCGGCCCATCGGCGTGCGCGGTGGACGGGCATCAAGCATTTGCGCGTAGGCTTGTGGTAAAGGCGAGCCAGCGCGGTTCCGGTGCCCGATCCGACCATATCGCTCCCCTGGGAGAGCTTGACCTCCGCAGCTACCGTGCGGCCACGGCGGTCAGAAACGCGGCGTAGCTCCATGTGAGGTTCGAGACGCTTATCTCGTAGCCGCTGGACTGGTCGAACTGCTCGCTGAGTTCGTAGCGGTTGCTGTGGTAGAGGACAGCTTGGAGCATCTTGTCGCCGGCGGCTTGGAGCGCTGACGCGGCATCGGCTGTGGTGCTTGTCGGACTGATGTTTATCTGGCTCAGGAACCTGGTCGCCAATGGATCGGTGGGTACGGGAGTGCCGTTGTTGATGGCGGCCGCGAGCTCGTAATACAGCTGCGCGAAGCCGCATGTACAGACGACCCAGGGATGGCCCGTGTTGCTCGTCAAGCTCCACCCGCTGTATTCATCTCCGTTGTAGCGGCCAATGCACGGCCCGATCCCAATACTTGCGTCCGCGCTGTTGATCGGATATGCGGTTGGCGCCGGTTCCGTCCATTGCGCACGTACCTGCGCCGCCGTTGAGAGCAACCGTGGATCGTAAGGAGGGATGCCGGCTCCGTATATGCACGCCAGGATCGGATCGATGCTTGGGTCGTACGGCACGGGGAGATCGCCCCCGCCCCTGCTGGCATCGAGAACGCCCACATAGTAGTTGTCGGGAGCGCCCGCCCAGTGCAATGGGAGCTGCTGCCCCAGCCAGGTGGCGGCCGCCTGCGCCGTTGGTGGCACGGGAATGCCGAGGCCTGGGCCGAGGCTAATCACCTGGTTCAACGCCGCAAGCTGGACCGACCGCGCGAAGATCGATTGACCAAAGGTATCCTCCCAAAGATTGTACGTCGCGTTTTGGTAGCGGTTGTTGTCGAGGAGATATGCGAGATCAGCGGCGATCACATCGCGTGCAACCGTTTGCGTGGGTCCGTCTAGACCGGCGAACCCTTGCAGGATTGTGAGTATTCTGAGAACCGGCCCGTCGCTCTCATCGGATGACCCAGTCGATGCTCCCTCGGGGGTGTAATGCGCTTGTCCTACGTCTCCCCCGCTCGCCTGGCATGTGCTCGCAAAGTTGACATAGCTTGCTAGGAGATCGGACGCTCCTGCGGCTGGTATTTGAGCGGGAGCCTGATTCAATACCGCCGACATCGTGATGGCTGCGTCTCGAGTCCAGTGGAAGACGTAGTCCTCAATGATGGGCGCAACGTTTCCCGGGTAGGAAGGCCATGAAGGCGAAGCGAGAACGCAGCCTGGTGCCGTGTAGCCTCCTGGATTCCCTGGGTCATTGTGATCCGCGATCATGAACCCGAACGTCGCGATGTTTCGCAGCATCAGCGAAAACATGTAGGGCGCGACGGTTGAAGGATTTACGCTCGCAGGTCCCGCTGACATGATTTAGTCTCTTCTCCTTCCGGCCGTTCGACGCGCACGCGGGTCGGTGTTTCCGTCGTCGGCGCTGGCTCGCTCAGCGGTTACCTCGTGTCGGCGACGGTGACACGCTGAAATGCTCGCGTCGAATCGGTTCAATGACAAGAGCGTTCGGCAGCGGTTCTGATACAACGATATCGGTGCCCAGGGAACGACTGCGATCGGTATCGGGTTTGGGCAATCAGGCTGTGGTCGGCGTCGCGGAGCACACTGTTGCTGGCCGACGCGGATTGGTCCAACTCAGACCCAGACCGGACGCATCCGCAGCCGAACAGTAAGACCAGCCAGTCGAGCCGCGAAACGCGAATCCTGCAGCTGACCGGCCGTGGCCGAGTACGCCCGGACCGCCTCCGTGGAATGCCCAGATTAGAGGGGCTTTTCTGTTGGGTGGTATGGTGCCGCGGTGGGGGAGGAGCGGCCGTTGTACCACCTGAGCCATTGGGCGGCCGAGATGGGGATCGTTCGCCGCCAGACACATGCTGGGAGGTTGTCGACCCTCCAGTCTCGTTGAGCGTCGCTCGCGTGCCTGCTCGTTCGGGAAGGCAGAAGCCGAACTCGAGCGCGACCAGCTCGAGCTGCGCCCCCGGATCGTCTGGCTGAGCGAGTGTCTCGCCACTAGGACGAAACTGGCTGCGGGATTCCCGCAGCCACCGCGCGTCACGGCGCGCAGACCGCTGAAGCTTTCCGATCTGAGGGCTGTGGCGTGATCGAAGGGAGTAGGCTGGACCGACTAATGGACGTTGCCGAAGCGCTTTTGGGCGTGTTGGCGCGTTCGGGTCGGAGGGAAAGGCCGGGCCGTTGGTGCGGCCAGACATGTCCCAGAACCAGGGTGATGGGTCTCGCGGAGCGTTAGGTGACTGACGAGCGTGCCTTGCCTGATGGGAAGCTCGCGCTCGCGATCTCGACGGCGGTCGTTCGTGCGCTGGCGAGCACGACCGGTCGGGGTCCGACGAGGGCGAAGACGACGCTGGGCGAGAACGCGGTGTTCGTGGTGTTGCAGGACACGCTCACGCGCGGCGAGCGCAGCCTCGTTGACGCCGGTGAGGCGAAGGCCGTTCTCGAGCTGCGCAGGTTGTGGCAGGCCGTGATGCGTACTGACTGTAGCCGGGAGATCGAGGAGCTGACCGGCCGCAAGGTGATCGGGTTCATGAGCGATAACCACATCGATCCGGACATTGCCGTCGAGGTGTTCATCCTCGAGCCGGTCGGCGAGGACGCCGCGGTCCAGGCGGCGATCATGGTGGCCGAGACCGCGTCAGGGTGACCGTCGCGCTCAAGGAGGTAGCGCTCGGTGCTGTGACGGTCGAGCGGTTGCGCGAGACGGCCGGGCCGAAAGGTTGGGCGCGCCTGAGCGACGCGCAAGCGCGGGCCGGCGAGGTGCTCGCGGGACGGACGGTCTGGTCGATCAACTCGACCGCGGTCGGTGGCGGCGTCGCGGAGATGCTGCGCACGACGCTGGCGTACATGCGAGCGGGTGGGCTCGACACCCGCTGGCTGATCATGCCCGGAGGCACGGACTTCTTCGGTGTGACCAAGCGGATCCACAACTTCCTCCATGGGCATCTCGGGGATAGCGGTCCGCTGGGAGAGGAGGAGCGAAGCGTCTACGAGCGCGTGATCGCGGACGCGGGATGGGGTTTGCGAGACGTGATCCGGTCCGGGGACGTCGTCGTCTTGCACGACCCGCAGACGCTCGGGCTGGCATCGGGACTCAAGCGACTCGGCGCGACCGTGATGTGGCGCTGCCACATCGGCACGATACGCCGGGAGGCCTGTCGGGCACGGCGTGGGACTTCCTGTGGCAGTACGTTGAGGAGCCGGACGTGGCGGTGTTCTCGCGACGCGGGAGCGTGCCCTCGCGACTGCCGCTCGAGAAGGTCAGGATCATCGCCCCCTCGATCGATCCGTGCTCGGTGAAGAATGCAGAGATGGCGCCCGAGATGGCCACCTCGATCCTCGAGTACGTCGGGCTCGTCGGCCGTCCGGGCGAGCCGTCCGAGGCACCGACGTTTCACCGCGACGACGGTGCGGAGCAGCGCTTGCGCCACCAATGCGATGTGTTGCACACGGGGCCGACCCCGAGGCTCGGGTCCGATCAGCTGGTCGTGCATGTCTGTCGCTGGGATCGGATCAAGGACCTGGTCGGCGTGATGCGCGGCTTCGCCGAGCACACGCTGCCCGAGACGCAGGCCCACCTGATTCTCGCCGGGCCCACGGTCCACGCGATCACCGACGATCCCGAGGCGCCCAAGGTGCTCGACGAGGCACTAGCGGTCTGGGAAGCGTTGCCTCATCAGCAGCGCCGCCGGGTGACCGCGGCGTGTCTGCCGATGCACGACGTCGAGGAGAACGCCGCGATCGTGAACGCGCTTCAGTCCCAGGCCGACGTGATTGTCAAGAAGAGCCTTGAGGAGGGTTTCGGGCTGGGCGTCACCGAGGCGCTGTGGAAGCGACGCGCCGTCGTCGCGAGTGACGTCGGCGGCCACCGCGACCAGATTCAGCACCAGCACAGCGGCCTGCTCGTCAACCCGACCGATCTGCGCGGCTTTGGCAACGCGATTGCCGAACTCCTCGTCGACTCAGGACAAGCGAGAGCCTTTGGCGATGCCGGGCACGATGTCGTCGAGCAGCACTTCCTCCACAGCCGGCAGCTCGCCGAATGGGACGAGCTGCTCGCCGCTCTCGCCGAGACCAACGCAAGACGGTCAGCCAGCCCACCGAAACTCCAAATCGTCCGCAAGCCCGCGCGTTCCGGACCCCCGCCCGAGGTCCGAGAAGCCGACGAAGGCCAGAATGCCTCCGCGTGAGGGCATGGCCGAGCAGGCATCGCTCGAACCAGGGGCGCTCGATCATGCTGACCGCGACCATCTAACTGGTCTGTGGAACCGCTGCCGGTTCGAGGAGGAGCTCGACCGGCGTGTCGCCCGCTCCGAACGAGACGGAGAGCCACTAGCCCTCCTCTGGATCGACGTGGACGGATACCGCGACGTGATCCAGCGCCACGGTCCACGCGCCGCGGAGGGCCTGATCCGCAGCATCTCCCGCATACTCGCGAAGCGTCTTTCATCGAGCGGGGTACTGGCCCGCATGGGAGGCGACGAGTTCGCCGCGATGCTCCCGGGCGTCACGCCTGACCTCCTCCGGGGCCTGGCCGACGACCTCTGCACGGCAGTGCGCGATCAATCGGACACGGCCGGCACCAGTCGGATTCGGGCCACCATCAGCATTGGTGGCGCCTTCCTCGACCCGGGCACCCGGACGTACGACGATGCGCTGGCCGCCGCCGACGCCGCCCTCCACCGGGCCAAGGCGGCAGGCGGCGACCGCGCCATCCTGCACCAGACCAGGCAAGGCAGGTAGGCCAAAGAGCGACGGCATGGGGCTCGCCGCGTCGCGTGAAGAGCGAACCCGGGGGAGGTGCGTCCATGACGGTGGTGTCGCAGGGTCCTGGGAGATCATCTTCCTGCCCATTCGGGACCGGAGGCGCTGACGCGGCGCTGAAGATTTCCGATCTGAGGGTTTGCGGGCGCGATCGAAGGGAGTAGGCTGGATCGTCCAAGGGACGTTGTCGAAACGCTTTTAGGCGTGTTGACGCGTTCGCCGAAGTGCGAAGGGAAAGGCCCGGCCGTTATTGCGGCCAGACACATCCCAGAACCGGGGCAACGGGCCCTGTGGCCCTCGATCGTTGACCATCGCGCTGCGGCCGCCGACCGGCGGCCAGCCTGAGTTGGCGGCGCGCGAGTCGCGGCTTGGTGGCGCGCTGGCGGGGCTGGCGCAAGAGCTTGCGCCCGCGCGCCGTGAGATCAGGGCGCTCAAACGGGAGAACGCAATACTGAGAACCCAGCTTGACGCCGGGGACGCACCATGACCGAGGCGGAGCGGCATGAGCGCGCTGTAGCCAACACGCTGGGTTTCGCGCAGGAGGCGGCGGCGAAGGGAGATTTCGCTGGAGCGCTTGAGTGGTTGGGCGTGGTTGAGATCGTCGATGGAGCCCTCCCCGCGGGGTGGGAGCGCAAACGCGCGCTGTGGCTGCGTGGCGGGGGGTCTGCAGATGGGAGACGCCAGCCGCCGAGTGCTTTTGATGAGTCCGCCGGCGCCCGGGGTGGGACGTGACTGGCGAGGAGGTGCCCCGTGATGGAGAGCTCACGCTGGCGATCTCGAATGCGGTGTTGCACGAGCTTGCCAGCACGACCGGCCGCGGCCCGACAAGGACGAAGATGAAGACGACCTTACGGGTGCCCGGAGATCGCCGGAAGCGCGACCCGCGTGACCGGCATGCAGAATCGCCTCGATTCGTAGGCAGCCTCAACCGTCCAGCCCAGATCTGCCCGCAGGACGCGGGCTCAAATGGCCGCAACGGGCTTATAGCGTGGCCAGATACCAGCGCTAGATTCGACGCTCTGCGCAGCCCAAACTCAACGGAGCTATAGCTATGTCACACGTCACGATCACGATTGATGAGCAGGACCTGCCAACGGTCCTCGAACTGCTGCGTGAAAAGGGAATAGCCGTCGCAGAGACCGCGCACGGACGGTGGGTCGGTGGTGAGGTCGGCGAGACGGCTGCGCCACAGGAAGGTCACGAGGTTGGCGGCAGGGTCGGTGAGGTCGACTAGAACCGCAAAACCCCCGGTTGCCTAGCGAGACGAGTTTCCCTCTGCGGAGCGAGAGCGGCGGGGTTCAGGCACGTCTTCGTCGCCTCCTCGAACTTGCATACGCACCAGAGGTCACCCCTAACTCATTCGGTGACGACGGCGTGCCGAACTCGCCGCGGACGTAGTTGCGCCGCACGCGGATGCGGCGGGCGGTCCAGTCCACGTCGCGCCAGCGGAGCGCGAACGCTTGCCCTGGCGCATCCCGGTCATCGCCGCCGTCAGCGGGGTTCCCGCCACTCGTCCATCCCTCGTCGATCGCGAACTCGATCAGTGAGTGGAGCGTCCCCACCGCGTTGGCCCGTGACTTGGGAGCGAGGCCCTTGCGCTCGAGGGCCGCGGAGAAGCCGCGGACGTCCTCGCGCGTGATCTCGTAGACAGGCGTGGGCCCGAAGTAGTCGATGATGTGAATACGCAGGAAGGGGCGGCACTGGGCCGCCCCTTCCGTCCGCCGACCGGTGATCGCCGGTCGGGATCTATCTATCTATCTTCCGAAGCTGCCGAAACGGGCCAGCGTCGGAACGAACGCAGCAGCGTCCACGGTGCCCAACCCGGTCGCGTCGTTGTAGGAGCCGTTGGCGTTGAAGCCAGGCACCGTCACGAGATCGGAGCTCGAGGCGCAGGAGCCGTCGCTCTGGGTATCGGCAGCAGGGCAGAACGTGTAGGTGTTGTTGCCCTGTGAGATCGGCACGATGCCGTCGGGGACCCTGCTGTGACCCATCGCGTACAGGGCCGGGTTCAGGTCGCCGAGGCTGTGCCCGGCCTCCTGATCGGCCAGCGCCACGACGCCGGAGAACAGCGGGGAGGCTTCGCTCGTCCCACCCACGATTCCCCAGCCGGCGACTCCGGGGTCGGTCGTGTCGTAGAAGTCGACCGCTCCGTTGACCGCGGCGCTCATCGCGATGTCAGGCGTGCTTCGGCTGCCGCCGAAGATTCCTGCCACCCTGTCCTGGAAGAACGGGCGCGAGAAGACCGCGGAGTGACCTCCACCACTTGACCCCCAGGTGTAGACGGGCCCGGGTACACCGACCGTGGAGCTGAGGTCGTTCCAGACGCTGTCGGGAGCCGTCCGGTTGCCCTGAGCGTTGAGGTGGAGCTGGGTGCCGCCCACCCCCGTGACCAGCGGATCGGACGAAGGCCAGTCGATCGTCCCGCTCGAGAAGCAGCAGAACACGTTGTCCGGGTCTGCGCAGCCTGAGGTCGGGCTACAGAAGTCGTCGGTCGACCCCTGGTCGCCGCTCGCCGCCAGGACCGTCACCCCATGCAACGCCGCGTTGATGTACGCGGAGCGCAGCGAGAAGATCTGGCCCGGGCTGGTGAACGTCGGCTCGGCGGCGCCGAAGCTCTGGGTGATCACGTCGCCCAGGTGGTGGTCGATGACGTAGTTCTCAGCCGCCACGATTTGCGGGAACCCGTAGATGCCCTCGGTCTCTGTCATCGGGGTCTCGACGAGAAGGATGTTGGCCTGCGGGGCCATCACGTGCGACCACTCGACGTCAAGGCTCGTTTCGTCGGTCCAGCCGAAGTAGTCGGAGCACTCATCCGGGCCATTCGGGCTGTAACTGGACGTGCAGGTCGTAGGCGTGGTGGTGATCGGGCCCTCGGGCGTGATCACATGGAATGACGGCGGATTGGGCAGGCCCATCTGTGAGTCGAAGGTCTGCAGGTCCGAGGCAATGGACGGGGAGCCGAAGGCATCGACGATCACGATCGTCTCGCCCCGACCCTCGACCCCTCTGGCAAACAGCGGGGCCAGGTTGTAGGCCCGCTGGAGCTGGAACGCCTGGTAGCAGGCGATGCCGAAGTCCGTCTCGCATTCCGCCGTAGTCGGCGGCTGCGCCATCCGGCCCGCGGCCAAGATGTGGCCGGGAGCAAACGGGACCACACGGACCGCGGCCCCGGCCGCGGGAGCCATCACGGCGCTGACTGCCACGAGTGCAAGGGTCCCCGCCGAGACGAGCACGGCCAACAACCGCCCACCGATTCGGTGAACAGAACACAACGACTTCATCATCACATCCTCTCTGGTGCCTCTCGGCCCCGATATATCGGCCCCACACATGCGAGCTCGGGCTCGCGGCGCGCGCAGCATATCCCCACGCCAACGAGCCCGACAACCAGCGGCCCTGTTGGCGTCCGTGATCCCAGTCGGTAAGAATGCGCGGCGATGACAGGACCAAGCCGGTGAACGACATCCTCGCCATAGCTCGCGAGCAGGTGCTCGAGGACGGGGTGCCGCTCGACGAGACCCAGGCGCTGGCCGTGCTCGAGCTGCCCGAGGATTTCTTGCCGGACGCGCTGGCCCTTGCCCACGAGGTACGGATGCGGTGGTGCGGCCCCGCGGTGGAAGTCGAAGGGATCGTGTCGATCAAGACGGGCGGTTGCCCCGAGGACTGCCACTTTTGCTCGCAGTCCGGGCGGTTCCACACGCCGGTGCGGGCAGTGCGTCTCGACATCCCCGCGCTCGTGACGGCCGCGCATCAGACCGCGGCGACGGGTGCGACCGAGTTCTGCCTGGTGGCCGCGGTCCGCGGGCCCGACGAACGGCTCATGGCGCAAGTGCGTGACGCGGTGGCGGCGATCAACGCCGAGGTGGAGATCAACATCGCGTGCTCGCTGGGGATCCTGACCCGGGAGCAGGCCGAGGACCTCGCAGACCTCGGGGTGCACCGTTACAACCACAACCTGGAAACCGCCCGGTCGCATTTTCCGGCCGTCGTCACCACCCACACGTGGGAAGAGCGGATGGAGACGCTCGAGCTGGTGCGCGAGCTGGGCATGGAGGTGTGCTGCGGCGGCATCATCGGCATGGGCGAAACGCTCGCGCAGCGGGCTGAGTTCGCCGGTCAGCTGGGCGCGATCGCTCCCGATGAGGTGCCACTGAACTTCCTGGACCCGCGACCCGGCACCCCATTCGCCGGTCTCCCGGTCGTGGAGTCACCGGACGCGCTGCGCGCGATCGCCGCGTTCCGCCTCGCGCTGCCGCGGACCGTCCTGCGGTTCGCCGGGGGACGCGAGCTCACGCTCGGGGACCTGGGCACCCGCGGCGGAATGCTGGGCGGGATCAACGCGGTGATCGTCGGCAACTACCTGACCACGCTGGGCCGGTCGCCCGAAGAGGACCTCGACCTCCTGGCCGAGCTCTCGATGCCGATCAAGACGTTGTCGGAGACGCTCTGAGCGAGTCCGAGGCCTCCCCGTACTGCGACGGGTGTGGCCGACTGTCCGCCGACCCCGGACATGACCGGTGCCTAGCCCGGCGGGGACTGACCGATCCGCCGCGCTTTTGCACCCGGTGCGGGCGCAAGCTCGTAGTCCAGGTACTGCCGGTCGGGTGGACGGCCCGGTGCGTGACCTGCGGCCCGGTCGGCGCGGACGAGTCCCGCGCCATGTCCCGGTCAACCTGATCGCGCGGCGAACCGGACCTCGCGGTGTTCGACGTCCGGCGCGACGAAGCGAAGCAGCCGCTCGCCTTCGGCCGCGGTCGCTTTTCGCGCTCGGAGGGACCGCAGCGGGGTGAGAACCAGCGTCGCGGTCTCGCGGCGGGTGATCGTGATCCTCCAGGTCGCGGTCAGCACGCCGTCCTCGAGCAGCGTGCCTGACCGCGCCCCAGGTCCGGGGGGCAACGGGACGCGCTTGCCGCCGGCGATAAACCGCGTGCGGTCGGCGTGCGAGAGCAGCAGGTTGTCGTACTCGGGCAAAAACCGCGGCGGGGCCGGTGTCTCGGGATCGGGGCGCGGAGCCTCGGGCAGGTCCAGCAGCTCCGCACCGTGCTCGTCGCGGAAGACCCGCAAGCGCGGGCGCAGCCGGTCGGCGACCTCGCCCAGCCGCGTCAGCCCGGACCAGGTCTGCACGTCCCTAACCGTTGCCGGACCGAAAGCGGCCAGGTATCGCAGCACGACCACCTCGAGCGAAGGACGGTCGGCGAGGGGCTGGCCGAGCCAGGCCTCGACGGTCGTCCAGCGCGCCGCTCCGCTGCGACCCCACACGCCCCGCGGCGTCACCTGGACGACCGGCAAGAGGTAGGTGACTGCTTGGGCCAACGATGCCGAGTCGACGTCCGGCCAGGCGTCGGCGAGCGCGGCACCGAGCTCGGGGCGCGTGGAGGGGTGCTCGGCCAAAAACGCTCGGCCGGCGTCGAGCAGCGCCTCGGTCTCCGCGCCGGAGATGTCAAACGGCGCGCCGCCGAAGCTGCGCTCGAGCACGGGCTGGATTGCCGGGCGGAGGCTCAGGCAGTCGCGCGCGCTGACCAGGTGGATGGTCGCCCGCATCAGGGGTGCGCGGACCGCGTCGCGGGAGACGATCAGCTCCGATAGCTGCTCGGGCCGGAAGTCCTCGAGGCGCGTCCACAGGCCGACGTAGGGCGCGTGGGGCGCCTGCCCCTGCATCCCCACGAGTCGCTCGATCGCGTCGAGCGTCGTCAGGTTTGAGGCGCGCTCGAGCAGCGACTGGCGCGCGAGCGTGGCTCGCCCCAGGGCTCGGGCGCTGACGCGCTCCGCGCGTCCGGCCGAGGTGCTTGTCGTCGTTCGGGAGATCGTTCGAGAATATGTGAGAGTTCTCAGGGATCGGCTGGGCCCGATAACCGGATAGTCACAGGGTGATGACATCCGCGGGGTTAGCGTTGCCGCCGCGCCGGGGGCGCGCTAAGCCGACCTAACTAGGAGGAACCCTTGTCAAGCTTGCCGGAGCGCGTACGACACGCGCTGATCAAACGCGGCGGTCCGCTGTTGGCGGGCGCCGGCTGCATCCTGGCGCTCGGCGTCGCGGCTTCGCCTGCGGCCGCTCGCCCCTGGGGCGGGGCGGGCCAGTGGGGCCACGGCCACCGCGCGCCGCCACTCATCCCGGGCAACCTGCTGCTCGCCACGAGCGACTACGCACCAGCCGACATCCAGGCCGGCGTCACCCAGCTGCCGCCCGAATGCAACATCGCGACGCCGCCCGACTGCGCCACCGCAGTCGCGGGCGGGACCTATCCGTTCTCGTTCAACAACGACAGCATCGACGCGTTCTTTGGCATCACCTCGCCGGTGAACCTCGACGAGCTCACCCCGTGGGGCCAGCACATCGGAACGATCCCAGTTCCGGACAACGATCTCGTGACGAGCTTCTCGTCGAAGTCCGAGCTCGCGCTCAATCTCAGCCCCGAGGGCAATTACCTGTCGTTGGTCGGCTACGTCGCACAGCCGGGCGAGGTGGATGTCTCGAACGCGAATACCCCGGGCGTGGTCGATCCCGGCAACGGCGATGTCGGACCCTTCTACCGGGTCGTTGCGCAGCTCGATCGGTGGGGCCACTGGACCTTTACCGAGACCAACGCCTACAGCGGTGACAACGGCCGGGCCGCGATCACCAACGACGAGAACGGGCAGGACCTGCTGTACACAGCGGGTAACGCGGGCCAGAGCAGTCGACCCCCGGCCAACGTCGTCGCCTCGACCGGCGCGCAGTTCATGACGCCGTCATCCCTGCCCGAGGCCGACCAGAGCCCAGCCGCACCGACCCCGCTCGGGAGCTTCAACATCAGCCAGCTGGGCGATCCGCTGGACAAGTCCACGAAGGACAACAACTACCGCGGCATCGCGATCAACAACAACGTCATCTACTACACCAAGGGCAGTGGCGGCAACGGCGTCGACACGGTGTACTTCGTCGACACGACGGGCAAGGCTTGCCCGGGTACCGGTGTTGGGCTGCCGGTGCCGGGTGCTCAGCTGCCGACGTCTGCGCCGGCCCTGTCGGTGACGAATCTCGGCACGGCGAGCAAGCCCAACAATGCTCTCGAGCCCACCAACATGTGCATCCTCAAGGGCTTCCCGACCAATCTCGTTCCGGGGACCAATACGTACCCGTCGACCCAGAAGTTCCCGTTCGGGATGTGGTTCGCCAACTCGCATACCCTGTACGTCGCCGATGAGGGAAGCGGCGATAACCCGTACGCGAACGGCGAGTACACGGACGCAACGGCGGCCAACGAGCCGGATGCCGGCCTCGAGAAATGGGTGTTCGACTCGACCACGCAGCAGTGGAATCTCGCCTACACGCTCCAGAACGGGCTCGACCTCGGTCAGCCCTACACGGTGGCGGGCTACCCGACCGGCATCAACTCCGGCACCGGACTGCCGTGGTCGCCGGCCACGGACGGGCTGCGTCAGCTGACCGGGCGCATGAATCCGAACGGCACAGTGACGATATGGGCGACCACCTCCACCGTCAGCGGTGGCGGCGATCAGGGTGCCGACCCGAACAAGCTGGTGGAGATCACCGACCGGCTCGGTGCGACGGATCCCACCACGGCTAACTACGAGTGGTTCCGGACGCTCCAGACGTCCCACTTCGGCGAGGTGCTGCGCGGCGTCTCGTTCACGCCAGGCACGTCGACGCGCTCGAGCTGGGGCTGGGGTGGCGACGTCCGCTAACTGAAGTCTGTCTGTCCGCTCCTGACACGAACATGTGTTCGTGTCAGGAGCGGCGACGATTCTCCACGCTGACCTCGACTCGTTCTACGCGTCGGTCGAGCAACGCGATGACCCGCGGCTGCGCGGCCGGCCCGTGATCGTCGGCGCCGGCGTCGTGCTGGCCGCGAGCTACGAGGCGAAGGCGCGCGGGGTTCGCACGGCGATGGGAGGCGGGTCGGCGCGGCGCCTGTGTCCTGACGCGATCGTGGTCTCGCCCAGGATGTCGGCGTACTCGGAGGCGAGCAAGGCCGTGTTCGCCGTGTTCGAGGACACAGCACCGGTGGTCGAGGGACTGTCAATCGACGAGGCATTCCTCGACGTCCGCGGCCTCGATCACATCTCCGGCACGCCGGTCGAGATCGCGGCCCGGCTGCGCCGTCGGGTGCGCGAGGAGGTCGGTCTGCCGATCACCGTCGGCGTCGCCCGGACCAAGTTCCTGGCCAAGGTGGCAAGCGCGGTCGCCAAGCCGGACGGCTTGCTGGTGGTCGAACCGAACCGCGAGCTCGACTTCCTGCACCCGCTGCCCGTCGAGGCGCTCTGGGGCGTTGGGCGGGTCACCGGCGCCAAGCTCCACGAGCGAGGGATCACCACCGTGGGCCAGGTGGCGATGCTGGCCGAGCGCGAGCTGGTCTTGATGCTCGGCCGGGCGTCGGGCCGCCACCTGCACGCCCTGGCCCACAACTACGATCCGCGTCCCGTGCAGAGGCGCCAGCGCCGGCGGTCGATCGGCGCCCAGCGCGCGCTGGGCCGCCGCCGGCGCTCGCCCGAGGAGCTGGCCGGCGTGCTGATCGCGCTGGTCGACCGCACGTCCCGCAGGCTGCGGACGGCGAAGCGGGTGTGTCGGACGGTCGTGCTCCGGATGCGCTTCGAGGACTTCTCCCGCGCCACCCGGTCCTACACGCTGCGCGAGGCGACCGACCAGACGCCGGCCATCCTGCACGCCGCCACCGGGTTGCTTCGGGCCTCGCGGCCGATGATCGAGCGGCGCGGTCTTACGCTGCTCGGGATCGCGTTGACCAACCTGTCGGACGCCGGTGCGGTCCAGCTCGTGCTGCCGTTCGATCGCGCCCGCGACCTGGACACGGTCGTCGACCGGGTGCGCGACCGGTTCGGTTCGGGCGCGATCACGCGCGGGGTTCTCATCGGCCGCGATCCGGGGGTGTGGGTGCCGCTGCTTCCCGACTGACCGGATCACGAATTCGCCGGCGGCTCATTCCGTCGCCGGCCGGCGACGCGCGAGGCGAGCCAGCGCGGCGTGCACCTCGGCGTCACGCCGTTCGGCCTCGGGATCGGTCCAGCGCCACAGCACGCCGGACTCGATCGTGAACGTCGGTCGGTCGTGGTCATGCACGTCGTCGACCTCGATCTCCACCGCCACGACGCCCTCGGCCACCCGGTCCTCGAGCACCCGCGCCCGCCCGTGCGCAGTCACGGCGACGTCGGGGGCGAAGATCGTGAGCGCGACGCGCGGGTCAGTGCGCAGCCGGGCGAGCGACCGGCGTCCGGCGGCCAGGGCGATCAGCGCATGGCGCGGGCCGGCCCGGACGGCGGCGGATACCGGTATCGCGCGCGGGCTTTCGCCGGCGGTGGCGAGGATCGTGACCGTGCCGGCGGGCCAGTCGGGAAGCACGGGGTCACGCTACCGGCCACGGGGTCCCGCTATCGGCGACGGGGTCCGGCTATCGGCGACGGGGTCCGGCTATCGGCGACGGGGTCCGGCTATCGGCGACGGGGTCCGGCTATCGGCGACGGGGTCCGGCTATCGGCGACGGGGTCCCGCTATCGGCCCCGGCCAACCTGCAAAACCGTGCATCGCGCGCGCTCGTCTCCGGCGGTGCGCACTAATGCATCTGGTGCCTGGATTTCCGCGCGCTGACACGGAGACGGCGATGGCCCGCGCGCTTTTGCAGGTCGGGGCGGGGGTGTATCGGCGGAGGAGGCATGGCGCCGCCTACGCCACCCCGCGCGCCAAGCACAAACGCTGGAGGCGCTCCATCGCCTCGCCGGCCGCCTCCGGCAGGGCATCGAGCGCCTCGGCCGCGAGCCGGAGGTCCTCGATCGTGACGCCCCGCGCCTCCAGAGCGAAGCGACCGAGCCAGCGGACGGCGGCGCGCTCGTACCGGGCCGGGTCTCCGCCTCGCAACACGAGGCAGATCCGCAACGCGTCGTGCAGGGCCACCTGCGGCAGCTCGCGCGCGGCGGCCACCACCAGCGTCTCGTTGCCGGTCTGCAGGGCGCGGCGGAAGCGCGCGTAGGGATTGCCGTCGCTGGTCATGCGAACGTATGTTCGCCCAAGGGTCGGATGAATGCAACGACGACAGCCAGGATTCACCGCATGCACGGTCGTCTGGCCCGGAGTACGCTCAGTAAAGAGGCGGGATTTCTGGGATGAGGTGCGCATAAGCGAGGAGGTCTCGAAATGGCGGTAAAGGGGGCTGAGCTCGAGTCCGAGCTGATCGACACAGTCTGCGAACGGGTGCGGGAGCGGCTCCCGTCCGACCAGGCGACGCCGTGTGAGGCGTTCGTCCGCCAGTACTACCAGTGGGTCCCGGCCGAGGACCTGGCGGATCGCAATCCGCTTGACCTCTACGGGTCCGCGGTGGCGCACTGGAACCTGGCCCAGCAGCGCGCCCCGGGCGAGGCCAAGGTCAGGGTCTACAACCCGGTGTTCGAGCAGCACGGGTGGCAGTCGCCGCACACGGTGATCGAGATCGTCTCCGACGACATGCCGTTCATCGTCGACTCGGTGACGATGGATCTGAACCGCAGGGGGTACGGGATCCACCTGGTGATCCACCCGGTGATGCGGATCCGGCGCGACGCCTCTGGCCACGTCATCGAGGTGCTGGAGCCGGACGCCGAGACCGATGACGCGGTCGCCGAGTCGATCCTGCACGCCGAGGTGGGACGCGAGCACGACATAGGCAAGCTCGATGAGCTGCGCCGGAGCGTCGAACGGGTCCTCGACCAGGTGCGCGCCGCAGTTGAGGACTGGCAGCAGATGCGTGGCCGCGCCCAGGCCCTCACCGACGAGCTCGACGAGAGCCCACCAACGGGCATCGACGCCGCCACGGTCGAGGAGACCAAGGCCTTCCTGACCTGGCTGGCCGACGACAATTTCACGTTCCTCGGCTATCGGGACTACAACCTCACCGAAGACGGAGACGAAGCGGTCCTGACGGCGGTGGACGGCTCCGGCCTGGGGATCCTCCGAGGCAGTTCGAGCAAGCCGCCCAAGCGGCTGAGCCCCAAGGCGGCGGCATTCGGCCGCGGGCCCAAGATCCTTCTGCTGACCAAGGCCAACTCGGCCTCGCCCGTCCACCGGCCCGCCTACCTCGACTACATCGGGGTCAAGCGCTACGACGAGGAGGGACGCGTCGTCGGTGAGCGCCGCTTCCTCGGGCTGTACACCACCCGCGCGTACAAGGCCAGCCCGCGCTCAATCCCGATCATCCGCGGCAAGGTGGAGGGCGTGTTGTCGCAGGCCGGCTTCCCCCCGGCCAGCCACGACCGCAAGGCCCTGCTCGAAATCCTCGAGTCCTATCCCCGCGACTCGCTGTTCCAGATGGAGACCGAGGACCTGTTCCACGTGGCCATCGGGATCCTCGGGCTGGGCGAGCGCCAGCGCCTGCGCCTTTTCACGTGGCGCGACCCGCTCGATCGATTCGTCGAGTGCCTGGTGTGCATCCCGCGCGATCGCTTCAACACCGAGAACCGGGAACGTGTGGGCCGGATCCTGCTCGACGCGCTGGGCGGCGTCGCGCTCGACTGGACGCTCCAACTGAGCGAGTCGCGCCTCGCGCGCGTGCACTACATCATCCGCTGCGCCGAGGGCCCCCCCGGCGACTACGACGTGGCCACGATCGAGGCGCGGCTCGTGCAGGCGGTGCGGGCGTGGACCGACGACCTGCGCGACGCGCTGCTCGAGGAACACGGCGAGGAGGAAGGCAACAAGCTGTTCAGGCGCTACGAGCGGGCCTTTCCACCCGGCTATCAGGCCGACTGGGTCGCGCGCTCCGCCGTCGCCGATATCAACCGGATCGAGGAGCTCGCGTGCACCGATGAGCCGATCACCAGTCTCTACCGGCCACTCGAGGCGCCCGACGGGATCGTGCGCCTCAAGCTGTTCAGCGCCGGCGGGATGCTCCTGTCGGACGTTCTGCCCACGCTCGAGCACCTCGGCGCGAAGGTGGCCGACGAGCGGCCCTACGAGATCACGGCGGCCGACCGCGACCCGGCGTGGATCTACGACTTCGGCCTCCAGGCCGATCCCGCGAATACCGAACGCGTCCGCGACCTGCTGCACGACGCGTTCCTCGGGGTGTGGCGCGGCGAACTCGAGGACGATGGGCTTAACGGGCTCGTGCTGGGAGCCACGCTCACCGGCCGGCAGGTATCGATCATTCGCGCGATCGCCAAGTATCTGCGCCAGGCCGGGATCGGTTTCTCGGACGCCTACATGCAGCGCACGCTGACCGGGCATCCCGACATCGCCCGGCTCCTGGTCGAGCTGTTCAACGCGCGGCTGGATCCGGACAACGCCGAGAGCGAGCTGGCCGAGCGGATTGCGACCGAGATCGAGGAGGCGCTCGACGCGGTTCCAAGCCTCGACGAGGACCGCATCCTGCGCAGCTTCCTATCGGTCGTGCGCTCGATCATCCGCACCAACGCCTTCCAGACCCGCTCGGACGGCAGCCCGCACCCGTATCTGTCGTTCAAGCTCGACTCCGAGCAGATTCCGATCCTGCCCCTGCCGCGGCCGCAGTTCGAGATCTTCGTCTACTCGCCGCGGGTCGAGGCGGTCCATCTGCGCGGCGGCAAGGTAGCGCGTGGCGGGATCCGTTGGTCGGACCGCCGCGAGGACTTCCGGACCGAGGTCCTCGGGCTGATGAAGGCCCAGGCGGTCAAGAACGCCCTGATCGTGCCGTTCGGCGCCAAGGGCGGCTTCGTGCTCAAGCGGCCTCCGGCCGAGGGCGGCCGTGAGGCCCTGCAAAACGAGGCGATCGCCTGTTATGAGACGTTCCTCTCGGGGATGCTCGACATCACCGACAACATCGTCGCGGGCAAGGTCGTCCCACCCACGCGGGTGGTCCGCTACGACGACGACGATCCGTACCTGGTCGTGGCGGCCGACAAGGGGACCGCGACCTTCTCCGACATCGCCAACGGCATATCGGCCGATTACAACTTCTGGCTGGGTGACGCATTCGCCTCGGGCGGCTCCCAGGGCTACGATCACAAGCAGATGGGCATCACCGCACGGGGCGCGTGGGAATCGGTCAAACGCCACTTCCGTGAGCTGGGCGTCGACGTCCAGACCACCGACTTCACGGCGGTTGGCATCGGCGATATGTCCGGCGACGTGTTCGGCAACGGCATGCTCCTCTCGCGCCACACCCGGTTAATCGCCGCGTTCAACCACCTGCACGTGTTCCTGGATCCCGATCCGAATCCGGAGACCAGCTACGCGGAACGAGCACGGCTGTTCGAGCTCGAGCGCTCGAGCTGGAGCGACTACGACGAGACTCTCATCTCCGAGGGCGGGGGCGTCTACTCGCGCCAGGCAAAGTCGATCAAGCTCTCCCCCCAGGTCCAGGAGGCTCTCGCCATCGAGGCCGGCAAGCTCGCCCCCAACGAACTCATCCAGGCGATCCTGAAGGCCCCCGTCGACCTGCTCTACAACGGCGGCATCGGCACCTACGTCAAGGCCTCGACCGAGTCCCAGGGCGACGTAGGCGACAAGGCCAACGATCCGCTGCGCGTCGACGCGCGCGAGCTGCGCTGCCGGGTGGTGGGGGAGGGAGGCAACCTCGGCCTCACCCAGCGCGCCCGCATCGAATACGCGCTCAGCGGCGGCCCGGATAACAAGGGCGGACGGATCAACACCGACGCCATCGACAACGCCGCCGGGGTCAACACCTCCGATCACGAGGTCAACATCAAGATCCTGCTCGACGGCCTGGTCGCCGACGGCGACATGACGTCCAAGCAGCGCAACGAGCTGCTCCACGAGATGACCGACGCGGTCGGCCAGCAGGTCCTGCACGGCAGCTACACCCAGACCCAGGCGATCAGCCTGGCGCTGGTCCAGGCGCCGGCGATGGTCGACGTGCATGCGCGCCTGATTCGCTTCCTCGAGCAGAACGCCGGCCTGAACCGCAAGCTCGAGTTCCTGCCCTCAGACGACGCGATCGACGAGCGCAAGGCGGCCCACCAGGGGCTCGTCGCGCCCGAGCTCGCCGTGGTGATGGCCTACATCAAGATCCATCTATACCGGCAGCTGCTCGACTCCGACCTGCCCGAGGACGGCTTCCTCGCCCACGACCTCGAACGGTACTTCCCGGCGCCGCTGCCCGAACGCTACCCCGAGCAGATGCGCGGCCACCGCCTGAAGCGCGAGATCATCGCCACGGTGGTGGCCAACCAGCTGGTCGACAGGGCGGGCACCACGTTCGCCTTCCGGCTGCTCGAGGAGACCGGGGCGCTGCCGGCGGTCCTGGCGCGGGCCTACGCAACGGCCCGCGAGGTGCTCGAGATGCGCTCGTTCTGGGAGCAGGTCGAGGCGCTTGATAACCAGGTCTCGGCACGGACCCAGCTCGAGATGCTGATCGAGGGTCGGCGGCTGGTCGAGCGCGCTACCCGGTGGCTGGTGCGCGCCAATCCCTACCAGGTGAGCGTGGCGCAGACGATCCGCCGCTTTCGCCCCGGCGCCGAGCTGCTGGCGGCGGCGCTGCCGGACGCGCTTGAGGGCGCGGATCGCGAGGCCTTCGACGCGCGCGCGGCCGAGCTCCAAGATGCCGGCGTGCCCGCCGAGCTGGCCCGGCGCGCTGCCGGGATGCCGTCGATGCTCGCGCTGTTCGACATCGTCGAGGTGACGGCGACGACCGGGCGCAACCCCGCCGACGTGCTCGAGGTCTACTTCCGCGTGGGCTCGCGCCTGGACCTCAACTGGCTGCGCGACCGGATCATCGAGCTCCCCCGAGCTAACCGCTGGCAGGCGTTGGCCCGCGCCTCGATGCGCGACGACCTTTTCAACCTCTACCGGGAGCTGACGCGCAAGGTGCTCGACGCCGGCAATGATTTGGATCCCGCCCACCCCACGGTCGACGCCCAGGCGGCGATCGAGGCGTGGTCGGAGAGCAACGCCGAGTCGCTCGAGCGCGCGCTCGGGATGGTTGCCGAGATCCGCGCGTCCCGCATCTACGACAACACCACGCTGCCGGTGGCGTTGCGCGAGATCCGCTCGCTGCTGCGAGGGACCAGCCGGACCGGCGGCCCCGTCGGGTCGGTCACGATGGCCGAGTAGACGTCAAAGGAGCGGAGCCCGGCGCCGGGCCGCCCGCCAGCGCGCGTAGGCGATCAGGAGCAGGCCCACATCGAGGATGCCGGCGAGGAAAAAGGCCAATGGCCCGGTGACGAGTCGGCCGGCAACCCTGGAAGTCACGCCGGGCAAGCTATCGTCTCGGACCTACAAATGGCCGAAACCGTCACCACCACCGTCACGGAGCTGCCGGAATCGCGCGTCCGCGTGCAGGCGCAGGTCGCGCCCGAGGAGGTCGAGCGGCGTGTTCAGGAGGCCGCGCGTGAGCTTGGCCGCCAGATGCGCGTGCCCGGCTTCCGCAAGGGCAAGGTGCCGGCGACGGTCGTCATTCGCCGGCTGGGCCGCGATGCGGTGCTCGACGAGGCCCTGCGCAGCTCGCTCGGCGCGTGGTACACCGACGCGATCGACGGGGCGGGGATCGCGCCCGTCGGCGAGCCCAACCTGGACGTTCCAAGCGAGCTTCCCGCGGAGGGACAGCCGCTTCAGTTCTCGATCGAGATCGGCGTGCGCCCGGCGGCCAAGCTGGGCGAGTACAAGGGACTCGAGGTGGGCCGGCGCGAACCCCACGTCGAGGAGTCGCAAATCGACGAGGAGATCGAGCGGCTGCGCGACCGCCTAGCCACGCTCGAGACGGTCGACCGCCCCGCCGAGAACGGCGACCACGTGGTGATGGACTACCTGGGCAGCGTCGACGGCGAGGAGTTCGCGGGCGGGGCGGGGCGCGACCAGCTGCTCGAGCTCGGCTCGGGACGACTCATCCCCGGGTTCGAGGAGCAGCTGATCGGGGCCAGCGCCGGCGACGAGCGCACCGTGACCGTCACGTTCCCCGAGGACTATCCGGCCGCGGAGCTGGCGGGCAAGGAGGCGCAGTTCGCCGTCACCGTGAACGAGGTCAAGGAGAAGCGCCTGCCCGAGCTCGACGACGATTTCGCCTCCGAGGCGGCCGGGTTCGACACGCTGGCCGAGCTCCGCGATGACATCTCCGAGCGGCTGGGCAAGCTCGACGAGCGGACGATCGAGCGCGAGTTCGAGGACGCCGTGGTCGAGGCCGCGATGGCCGAGGCCGAGGTGGAGGTGCCGGACAGATTGGTTCACGCGCGCGCGCATGAGTTGCTCGAGGACACCTTCGCGGCACTCGCCCGCCAGGGCATCTCGAAGGAGGCCTACCTGAAGATCTCCGACCGGGACGAGGAGACGCTCGCGCACGAGGCGGAGCCCGAGGCGGCCGCCGCGCTCAAGCGCGAGGCCGTCCTGGCCGCGATCGTCGAGCTGGAACGCATCGAGGCGACCGACGATCAGGTCCGCGAGGCACTCGAGCCGACCGCCGAGCGCCAGGGAACCACGGTCGAGAAGCTGTTCGACCGGCTGCGCTCGACTGGGCGCCTTGACCGGCTCCGCCAGGAGGTGGCCATCCGCCAGGCGATCGAGATGCTGGTGGCCGAGGCCAAGCCGATCAGCGTCGAGCAGGCCAAGGCCCGCCAGAAACTGTGGACCCCCGGCAAGGAAGATCGCGAAGGGGATCCCCGCCCATCCTCCGGGCAGCTCTGGACGCCCGGAAGCTGACCCTCGGGTGGGTGGGTTCCCATCCCCGGGGGCCCCGCCAAGACTGGACGTAAGTACGACCCTGCCTTCCCAGCGGGCCCCGGCCGGTTGCTACAGTCGGCAGGATTCCGGCCGAGGAAGCGAAAGAAGCGAGGACATGAGCCCACTCGTACCGATGGTTGTCGAGCAGACCTCCCGAGGGGAGCGCGCCTTCGACATATACAGCCGTCTACTCAACGAGCGGATCATCTTCCTCGGGACCCCCGTGGACGATCAGATCGCGAACCTCATCGTGGCGCAGTTGCTGCACCTGGAATCCGAAGACCCGGACAAGGACATCTCTGTCTACATCAACTCGCCCGGCGGGTCGGTGTACGCCGGTCTGGCGATCTACGACACCATGCAGTTCATCAAGCCGGACGTGCAGACGATCTGCGTGGGGATCGCCATGTCGATGGGGGCACTGCTCCTGGCCGGCGGGGCGCACGGCAAGCGGATGGCGCTGCCCAACGCCAAGATCCTGATCCACCAAGTCTCCTCGGCCTTCCAGGGCCAGGCGACCGATATCGAGATCCACGCCAGGGAGATCATCGACGTACGGCGGCGGCTCGACGAGATCATCGCCCATCACACCGGTCAGACCCTTGAGAAAGTTAGGGCCGATACCGAACGTGACTACTTCATGAGCTCCGAGGAGGCCAAGGACTACGGAATCATCGACCGCGTCATCTCGCAGCACTGAGGGTCTACCCTTAGGGCTCGGATAAGGCGGCGCGAGGCAACTCCGGGAGAGGGCAATCTATGGCACGTCCGACCGATTCCAACGAACAGCTGCTCTGCAGCTTCTGCGGGAAGTCCCAGAGGCAGGTCAAGAAGCTGATCGCCGGTCCAGGCGTCTACATCTGCGACGAGTGCATCGATCTCTGCAACGAGATCATCGACGAGGAGCTCACCGCACCGCCGAGCTTCGACATCGAGAGCCTTCCCAAGCCGCGCGAGATCTACGACGTGCTCAACGAGTACGTCGTGGGCCAGGAGCAGGCCAAGCGGAGCCTGTCGGTGGCCGTCTACAACCATTACAAGCGCGTGCAGATGATGCAGTCCGATGAAAACGACATCGAGCTGCAGAAGTCGAACATCCTGCTGCTGGGGCCAACGGGCTGCGGCAAGACGCTGCTGGCCCAGACCCTGGCCAAGATTCTCAACGTCCCGTTCGCGATCGCCGACGCGACCGCGCTCACCGAGGCCGGCTACGTCGGCGAGGACGTCGAGAACATCCTGCTCAAGCTGATCCAGGCCGCAGACTACGACGTCAAGAAGGCCGAGACCGGGATCATCTACATCGACGAGGTCGACAAGATCGCCCGCAAGGCTGACAACCCGTCGATCACGCGCGATGTGAGCGGCGAGGGTGTCCAACAGGCCCTCCTCAAGATTCTCGAAGGCACGACCGCTAGCGTGCCGCCCCAGGGCGGTCGCAAGCACCCCCACCAGGAGTTCCTCTCGATCGACACGACCAACGTGCTGTTCATCTGCGGGGGCGCCTTCGCCCAGCTCGACAAGGTGATCGAGCGGCGGATCGGCCACCAGGGCGTCGGCTTCGGCGCGGCGATCCAGTCCAAGGACCAGCGCGACGCCGGCGAGATCTTCGAGCACTGCCTGCCCGAGGACCTCATCCAGTACGGCCTGATCCCCGAGTTCATCGGTCGCCTCCCGGTCATGAGTGCCATCCACCAGCTCAGCCGCGACGAGCTGATGCAGATCCTCACCGAGCCGCGCAACGCGCTCGTCAAGCAGTTCCAGCGCTTCTTCCAGTTCGACGGAATCGAGCTGGTGTTCGGCGAGGAAGCGCTCCACTCGATCGCCGACAAGGCGCTCGAGCGCGAGACCGGTGCCCGTGGCTTGCGCTCCATCATCGAGGAGGTCCTGCTCGAGGTCCAGTTCGAGCTCCCCTCGCGACGGGATGTGCGCAAGTGTGTAGTAACCCGGGACACGATCGACAAGGGCACCTCGCCCACGCTCGTGACTGTCCCGATCCCGGAAGAAGAAGCGGCGTAAGCCTCCCTAGACTGAGCGGTCGCCATGACTGACCGCTCGGAGCTGCAGGACAGGACCCGCTACGACCCGTCCGAGGTCGAGCCGCGGATCGCTGACGTGTGGCTGGCCAGCGGGCTGTTCCACCCCGAGCCGGCCGGCGACCCGAGCGAGAACTACTCGATCGCGATCCCGCTGCCCAACGTGACCGGCGTGCTCCACATGGGGCACGCGCTCAACAACTCGATTCAGGACTGCCTGATCCGCTACCACCGGATGCGCGGCCAGCGGACCAAGTGGATCCTCGGCACCGACCACGCCGGGATCGCCACCCAGATCCAGGTGGAGCGTGCGGTGGTGGCCGAGGGCTCGAGCCGGGAGCAGCTCGGGCGTGAGGCGTTCGTCGAGCGAGTCTGGCGCTGGCGTGATGACTACGGCGGCCAGATCATCTCGCAGCTCAAGCGGCTGGGCGCCTCGCTCGATTACCAGGACGAGCGCTTCACGCTCGACGATGGCTACGCCCGCGCGGTTCAGAAGGTGTTCGTCGAGCTCTACGAGAAGGGCTACATCTACCGCGACCGCTACATGGTCAACTGGGACCCGGGGGAGCGGTCGGCGATCTCCGACCTCGAGGTGGAGGATCACGAGGTCACCGACACGCTCTACTACATCGACTATCCGCTGGACGCCGGCTCGGGTTCGGTGACCGTGGCCACGGTGCGCCCGGAAACGATGCTGGCCGACGTCGCGATCGCTGTCCATCCAGACGACGAGCGCTACCGGCGACTGGTCGGGGAGAAGGCGATCCTGCCCCTGGTCGGGCGCAAGCTGAAGATCATCGCCGACGACTACGTCAAGCCCGACTTCGGCACCGGCGCGCTCAAGATCACGCCCGGCCACGACCCCAACGACTTCGAGATCGGTGCTCGCCACGGTCTCCAGCAGATCAGTGTGATCGGCGAGGACGCGCGCCTCACGGACGAGGCGCCCGAGCGCTTCCGCGGGATGACCGTCGAGGAGGCCCGCGCGGCGGTGGTGGCCGAACTGCGCGAACAGGGCCTGGTCGCCCGCACCGAGCCGTACACGCACGAGGTGCCGTTCTCGCAGCGCTCGGGCGAGCGGATCGAGCCGCTGATCTCGCTCCAGTGGTTCATGAGCATGGACGAGCTGGCGCCGCCCGCGATCGAGGTGGTGCGCTCGGGACAGGTCCGCTTCTGGCCCGAGAACTACACCCGCGTGTACATGAACTGGATGGAGAACATCCGGCCCTGGGTGATCTCCCGACAGTTGTGGTGGGGCCACCGGATCCCGGTCTGGTACCGCAGCGACGAGATTTACGTGGGTACAAGCGAACCCGAGGGCGAGGGCTGGGAGCAGGATCCCGACGTGCTCGACACCTGGTTCAGCTCGGGCTTGTTCCCGTTCGCGGCCCTCGGCTGGCCGGACGACACTCCGGCGCTGCGTGCGTTCTATCCGACCGACGTGCTCGTCACCGGCCGGGACATCGTGTTCCTGTGGGTGGCACGGATGATCATGCTCGGAATCGAGTTCCGGGACCAGATCCCGTTCTCCGACGTCTACGTCCATTCGATCATCCAGGCCCCCGACGGGCGGCGGATGTCGAAGTCGCTCGGCACCGGGGTCGACCCGCTCGACCTGATCGAGGGCGGTCCGCGACCGCCCGTGTTTAATGAAGTTCCCCACCCACCCGGCGACTTTCCGCCCTACGGGGCCGACGCAGTGCGTTGGGGGCTCTACGTGATGTCCTCGGCACAGGACGTTCGCTTCAGCGAGGAGCGGCTCGCCCAGGGCCAGCAGCTGACCAACAAGCTGTGGAACGCGGCGCGGCTGATCCTGCTCGGCGTCTCGGCGGAGGTGAGGGCTGCGCCGACTCCCACGGCCGTCGAGGACCGCTGGATCCTTTCGCGCCTGGAGCGCGTGCGGGCCGAGATCGACCGCCGGATCGAGAACTACGATTTCGCCCACGCCGCGCTCGGACTGTACGAGTTCGTCTATGGCGAGCTGTGCGACTGGTACCTCGAGCTCGTTAAGCCGCGCCTGCGGGCGGGGGAGTCTGAGCTCGGGGCCACCCTGTTGTACGTGCTGACGCAGACGTTGGCGATCGCGCACCCGATGATTCCGTTCGTCACCGAGGAGATCTACCGCTACGTCCCCGGGGCTTCCGGTCTGCTCGCGGCGGGCCTCCCGACCGCTCCGACAGCGCCCGTCGATGAGCGCGCCGAGGCGAGCGTGGGACGCGTGATCGAGGCCGTCCAGGCGATGCGCGGCTGGCGTGACTTCGCCGGGGTTAAGGCGGCGGCGACCGTGCCGGCGCGGCTGGCCGCCGAGGGCTACGAGGGGACCGAGGAGCACCTGGCGCGCCTCGCGCGGCTGTCGTTCACCGCCGACGGCGCGGAGCCGGTGGCGAGCGTCCCGGTCCCCGGCGGCGCGATCGAGATCCTGCCCTCAGACGATGTTGACGTCGAGGGCGCGCAGCGGCGGCTGGCCGCGCGGCGGGCGAAGCTCGAGGAGGAGATCGAGCGGGCCGAGCGCAAGCTGGGCAATCAGGGTTTCGTGGACAAGGCGCCCCCGGACGTCGTCCAGGCCGAACGGGACAAGCTGAAACGTCTGAAGGACGAACTCGACTCACTGTGAACCCCGAGGAAGCCGAGCGCTACATCCTCTCGCGCGAGCTGTTCGGGATGCGGTTCGGCCTGGACCGCATGCGGCGGCTGATGACCGCGATGGGCAACCCGCAGCTGCGCTTTCAGTCGATCCACGTGGTGGGTACGAACGGGAAGTCCTCGACGGTCCGCATGACAGCGGCAATCCTTCGCCGGCATGGGCTGCGTACCGGCGCCTACCTGTCCCCCCACCTGGTCTCGTTCGCCGAGCGGATCCGGATCGAAGACGAGGATCTCGAGCCGGGCGAGTTCGCCGGCGCGATCCAGCGCGCTGCCCACGCGGCCGAGCTGGTCGACCGCTCGCTGGGCCCTGATGACCGGGTCACCCAGTTCGAGTTGCTGACCGCGGCCGCCTACTCCGAACTCGCGCGTCAAGGGGTCGAGGTGGCGGTGATCGAGGCGGGGCTGGGTGGCCGCTACGACGCGACCAACGTGATCCCCTCGCGCGTCCAGGTGTTGACTAGCGTGGGCTTGGAGCACACGCGGTGGCTCGGGCCCACGATCACCGCGATCGCCACCGAGAAGCTCGACGTCGTACAGCCGGGCGCCACGCTCGTGCTCGGCTATGGCTTGAACCCCGAGGCGGTCGCCGTCGCCGAGCGCGTCGCTGGAAATCGACACCCACCCGCCAGGATCGTCCACGCCGGTGCCGATCCTGGTGTGCCGCTGACCGCGCTCGGCCCCTACCAGCGGCGGAACTTCGCGCTGGCCCGGACGGCCGCTGAGGCCTACCTCGGTGAGCTCGACCCGAACGCGGTGGCCACTGCGGCTGCCGAGACGCTCGTGCCCGGCCGCCTGCAGGTGGTCGACGAGGAGCCGCTGACCCTGCTCGACGGCGCCCACAACCCCGAGGGAATAGCCGCGCTGGCCGAGTCGCTCGCCGATCCGTTCGCGGCCGGCCGCAAGCCGGTGGTTGCGGTCATCTCGATCCTCGACGACAAGGACGCCGCGGGCATGCTGGCTACGCTGATGCCGATGTGTGACGCGCTGGTTCTGACCGCCAGCCAGAACCCGCGCGCGCTCCCCCCACCCACGCTCCAGTCGCTGGCCGGCCAGCTCGGCGGGCCGCCCTCGGAGGTGATACGCGACCCGCGCGCCGCCGTGGCCCGGGGGCGTGAGTTGGCGGGTCCCGACGGGCTGGTCGTAGCGACCGGCTCGATCTACCTCGTGGCCGATCTCCTGCGTCCGGCTGGCGCCGGCCGCGCCTCGATGCTGTGAACGAGCAGGAGAAGCAGCCGCGGTTGCTCGCCATGATGGGGCTGGTGGCCCTCGTGGTGGCCGTCGTCATACTGGTGTTCTTCGGCATCGGATACCTGTTTGGTCGGGCTTATCTGTGAACTGAGAGAAGGATCCGGGGCTTCAACGGCCAATCAGTGGGAAGTTCGTCCGTGGCCACGACCTTCATGTGAGAATCCACACGAAGCCTGATGTCCGCTGCAACGCCCGCACTCCGCCGACCACTACACTCGCTCCCTTAATGCTCGCCCTAGCCGTCTTCGGCATCAAGAACGGGACGATCAACGCCGCGGTCGAGCTGATCATCCTGTTCCTGGTGGTTATCTGGCTAGCGCTGGTGTACTGGACGTACGCGGACGCCCGGCGGCGGATCGCCGATCCGCTGCTCGTCGGCTGCGCCACCGCCGCCTCCCTGTTCCCGTTCGTGGGGACGATCGTCTACATGATTGTCCGCCCGCCCGAGTACCTCGACGACGTGCGCGAGCGGGAGCTCGAAATCCAGGCCGCCGAGGCCCGCCTGGCCGAGCTCGGCTACCAGGTCTGCCCGTACTGCGACTTCGAGGTCGAGAAGGACTTCCTGCGCTGTCCGAACTGCATGCGCAAGCTCAAGGACCCGTGCAGCAACTGCGGCAAGCCGCTCGACCCTATGTGGAAGATCTGCCCGTTCTGCGAGGCGGAGATCGGCAGCGTCGCGGCCTCGCCCCGGCGGACCCGCCGACGCCGCGACTCAACCTCCGAGCAGCCGGTGGCGGGCGCCAGCGTGCGCGCGGAGCGCGCCAGCGCGCCGGCTCCGACACCGGCGCCCGCCGAGCCGCGCGCCGGGCGTGAGCAGCTGACCGACCCGCGCTCCCTTTAGGGCGCCGCTACAGTCTCCGCGGCCCCTCAGGCGCCGCCGCCAGGTGGCGCCGACCATCTTCAATGCCTCGCGATCGGCGCTCTGACGCGCCTAGGAGACCCATGGACCGAACGCTGATCCTGATCAAGCCCGACGCGTTTGCCCGGAACCTGACCGGCGAGATCATCGCCCGGTTCGAGCGCAAGGGACTGCGGCTGGTGGCGATGAAGCTGATGACGATGAGTCGCGAGCTAGCGGCCCAGCACTACGCCGAGCACGAGGGCAAGGGGTTTTACGAGGAGCTCGTGACTTTCATCACATCTGGCCCGCTCGTGGCGATGGTGCTCGAAGGCGAGCAGGCCGTCGTGGCGGCGCGACAGGTGATCGGCGCGACGAATCCGGTCGAAGCGAACACGGGCTCGATCCGCGGCGATTACGCGATCGAGGTGGGCCAGAACATGGTCCACGGATCGGACGCGCCCGAGTCCTCGGCTCGGGAAGTGGCGCTGTTCTTCCCCGACCTGGCTTGAGCCGCACCGCACCGTGAGCCTCCTGGTGCTCGCGTCACGCTCGCCGCAGCGGCGCACCATCCTCGAGCAGCTGGGCGTCGAGTTCTCGGTCCAGGTCCCCGACATCGAGGAGCTCGAGGCGGGTCCGCCGCACGAGGTGGCGCTCGAGAACGCGTTTCGCAAGGCGTCGGCAATCGCGGTTGACGGCGCTGGGCTGGTCCTCGGCGTCGACACGGTCGTGTCGCTCGGCGCGCGGTTGTACGGAAAGCCACAGAACGCCGAGGAGGCCAAAGCGACCCTCAGCGCCCTGGCCGGGCGGCGCCACGCGGTCATCAGCGGCGTCTGCCTGATCGAAGACGGACAGGTGCGAAGCGCGGCCGCGCAGACTGGCGTCCAGTTTAGGGCGCTGGACGAGGGCCTGATCGATTGGTACCTGGCCAGCGGGGAATGGCGGGAGCGCGCAGGCGGCTACGCGATCCAGGGACGCGGCGCGGCGCTCGTAGCGGGCATCGAGGGGGACTTCCTCAACGTCGTCGGCCTGCCGGTGGCGACGCTGCTCGAGCTGGCGCCAGGACTGCTTGCCTCATGACCCACCCGATCGAGGCGCCAGCCTCGATCGGCAGCAACGATTTGACCGTTTTGCTGCGAGTCTGCCTGAGACGAATCGAGCCCGTACAATCGTCCTCGGATGGCGCTGGCAGCGTGGCGTGGCCCCCGGCGCTCACATCACCGTCCGCTGCTTACCCCTACCTCTGTGTCTATGGGCTTTTTCACGTACCTAACCGGTTTCGGCGGTCGCGACATGGCGGTCGACCTAGGGACCGCGAACACGCTGGTCTACGTCCGCGGCCGCGGCATTGTGCTGTCCGAGCCGAGCGTGGTGGCAGTCGATTCCCGCACCGGCGAAGTGCACGCGGTCGGGATCGAGGCCAAGCGGATGCTCGGGCGTACCCCCGGCACGATCCAGGCCATCCGCCCTCTGAAGGACGGCGTGATCGCGGACTTCGAGGTGACCGAGGAGATGCTCCGGCACTTCATCCAGAAGGTCCACCAGAACCGCTGGGCCCACCCCCGGGTCGTCGTCTGCGTCCCTTCCGGGGTCACCGGCGTCGAGAAGCGGGCCGTCGAGGAGGCCTGTCTGAGCGCGGGCGCCCGGCAGGCGTACCTGATCGAGGAGCCGATGGCGGCCGCCATCGGCGCCGGGCTCCCGGTCGGCGAGCCGACCGGGTCGATGGTGGTCGACATCGGCGGCGGCACCAGCGAAGTCGCGGTCATCTCGCTGGGCGGGATCGTCGTCTCGCAGTCGATCCGCGTGGGCGGCGACGAGCTCGACGAGTCGATCATGAATTACGTAAAGCGCGAGTACAAGCTGCTGATCGGTCAGCAGACGGCCGAGGAGGTCAAGCTCGAGATCGGCTCGGCCTACCCGCTGGGCGAGGAGGTCCAGGCCGAGATCCGCGGCCGGGACATGGTTTCCGGCCTGCCCAAGACCGTGGTGTTGACCAGCGAGGAGATCCGCGGGGCGCTCGAGGAGCCCGTCACGCAGATCATCGACGCGGTCAAGGAGACGCTCGACCGCACACCGCCCGAACTTGCCTCCGACATCATGGATCGTGGCATCATGCTGGCAGGAGGAGGGTCGTTGCTGCAGGGGCTCGACGAGCGCCTGCGTCACGAGACGCAGATGCCCGCGCATCTGGCCGAGTCACCGCTGACCTGCGTGGCAGTTGGCTCGGGGAGGTCGTTGGAGGAATTCGAAGCGATCCACCGTTCGAGCAAGAATTCACGCAACCGGCGCCGTCGGTACTAGGTTCCAACCGGTACCTGGCGTGACGCCTGGCAGGATCGGGACCTGGTACCGGCCCTCCCACTACTCACCTTTGAGACGGCAAGCACGTGCATGACAAGCAAGTTCGACGGCGACGAGCGGTTCTCGGACTGCTCGTGGCGGTCTCCCTGATCCTGCTCACCGCCTACTTCGGCGAGACGCCCAGCAGTCCTCTGCACAACGTCCAGCGGGGCGTGGTGGAGGTCTTCTCTCCGATCGAGCAGGGAGCGAGCAAGATCCTCTCCCCGGTGCGCTCGGTGACCAGCTGGTTCTCGAGCACCTTCCACGCCAAGTCGCAGGTCGCTTCGCTGCAAGGCCAGGTGCAAGCGCTCACCCGTGAGCTGGCGGCCGCGAAGGGCGCCCAGATCCAGAACCAGCAGCTGCGCAAAGAGATCGGGCTCGACGACAGCATCGGGATCGACGCCTACCACCCGGTGACGGCCCAGGTGATCCTGCGCGATCCGACGCTCTGGTACCAGACCGTCAACATCGACAAGGGCTCCGACGACGGCGTCGGCCTGCACGATCCGGTGGTGGCCGACGGGGCCCTCGTGGGCGAGGTCAGCGAGGTGGCAGCGAACGCGTCGGTCGTGTCGCTGATCACCGACCACACCGTGTCGGTGACCGCGCGGGTCACGGATTCGAATGGCGACACCGGCGAGCTCGTCCCGGCCGTGGGCAGCCCAAACCAGCTCGTGCTCGAATATCTGCAGGCGCCGAATCCGGGTCAGGTGCAGAACGGGCCACAGGAGGGGCAGCTCGTCGTGACGGCGGGCTTCCGCTCCAACACGCTCGAGTCGTACTTCCCGGCCAACATCCCGATTGGCTGGATCCCATCGTTCGACGAGAACCAGCTGCTCAACAACGGCCAGGTTCCGGTCACGCCGGCCGCCGATCTCCGGCACTTCGACGTCGTCCAGGTGCTGACCCAGGCCCAACCCGGGGCCGCGCGAGCGCAGGTGCCGTGAGCGAGATCCCCAACACGATCAAGCTCCCGCTACGCCTGATCCTGCTGGGGTTCTTTGCCGTACTCGTTCAGGAGTCGGCGATCTCCCAGATCTCGATCTTCGGGGTCAGTGCGGACATCACGCCACTCGTGGTGATGTCGGTTGGACTGTTGTGTGGCTCGCTGACCGGAGCGATCTTCGGCTTCGCCACGGGCCTTCTCATCGATCTGGTCCTCGTCCAGACGCTTGGGGTCACCTCCCTTCTCTACATCGCGATCGGCTACTGGGCGGGTCGGCTTCACGAGCTCCGCGACCCCTCACACGAGCTCATCCCGGTGGCGGCCGGAGCGCTGGCCTCGGCCTTCGCCGCTGTGGGGATGGCGATCATCCAGTTCCTGCTCGGAGTCGATGCGCCGGTCAGCCTGCTGTTGTTGCAGCAGATCTTCGTCTTCGTACTCGTCAACACACTGATCGCGCTCCCGGTCCACGCCCTGGTCCGACGGATCATGCGGCCCGTGCTGCCCGAGGATCCCCGCCGCCGGCGCCGCCGCGCCTACACCACCGGCGGCCTCAGCCCGCTCCAGCAAGGCGCCGCCCGCCGCGGTGGAATCTCCCGGCTCCAGACCTGATGGCTCCGTTACCGGAAGACAAACAGCTGCGTTTCGTCAAGCAGGAGGAGCGGTCACCGATGAGCCCTCAGCTGGCTCGGCGCACGGCGATCATCGGGACACTCGCCCTGGGCCTGTTCGCGATCCTGTTCTTCCGCCTCTGGTTCCTACAGGTGCTGTCGACCAACCAGTATGCGAAGGCCGCCAGCGTCAACTTCGTGCGGGACGTCGAGATTCCGGCGCCGAGGGGCAACATCCTCGACTCAAGCGGCACGATTCTGGCCTCCAGCCGGCGGGCCTATGCGGTCGAGATCTCGCCCCCCGACCTGCCGGTCCCGATCACCGATCAGAACCTCGCCCACCCGCCCCAGGCGGATGCCGCGCTTTACGTGCGGCTCTCGCGCGTGGTCGGGCTGCCGACCAACCGCCAGCCGTGCCCCGTCAACGGGCATGGGCTGCTCCGCATGTCCGAGATCGCGTGCCGCGTCGTGCAGGGCTACGTGCAGCTGTCGTACGGCGAGGCCACGGTGGCCAGCGATATCTCCGACCAGCAGCTTTGGTACATCTCGGAGCGTCAGGCCTCGTTCCCGGGCGTGAGCGTCCAGCAGATCTACCAGCGGACCTACCCGCTCGGCACCGTCGCCTCGCAGGTGCTCGGGATCGTCAGCCGCATCACCTCGGGCGAGGTGGGGCAGTCCTACTACGCCGGAGTGTCGCCGAATGACTCGGTCGGCCAGTCCGGCCTCGAGGCCTCGTATGACCGCTACCTCCGGGGCGTCGACGGCGCCGAGAAGGTGAAGGTCGACGCGTTTGGCAACTTCGTCGGGGTCCAGTCCCAGACGGCTCCGATCGCGGGCGACAACCTGAAGCTGTCGCTCAACTCCAAGCTCGAGGAGATCGGCCAGCAGGCGCTCCAGCAGTCGATCGACAACAACTACCCGGCCAACGGCGGCGCGTTTGTGGCCATGAATCCGGATAACGGCGAGGTCTACGCGATGGGCTCGCTGCCGACCTATAACGCCAACGTGTTCACCAAGCCGGTGCCGTACTCGACCTACAACGCCCTGTTCGGTCCCAACTCGGGCGACCCGCAGGTCAATCGCGCCTACCAGAGCGCGGGCCCGACCGGGTCGACCTTCAAGCCGATCACGGCAACCGCAGCGCTCCAGAGCGGGGTGTGGAGCGTTGGCTCGATCTTCGACGACACCGGCCAGTACTGCTTCAGCGGCCAGTGCCGGCACAACGCCGGCGACGCCGTCGACGGCTCGCTGGACCTGGTCAACGCGATCAAGGTCTCCTCGGATGACTTCTTCTACAACCTCGGCGTGCTGACCAACTCGCCCGCTCCGAACGGCGGCGCGCTCCAGCACTGGGCGAGCCTGTACGGGATTGGACAGAAGACCGGCATCGACCTGCCCGGCGAAGTCTCCGGAACGCTTCCCGACGCCGCGTGGCGCGCAAACCGCAACGAGCTTGAGGCCGAGTGCGACAGCGCGACCGGCCCGTTCAGGTACACGAACGGCGTCACGACCGGGTCGAAGAAGCTGAAGGGCTGGCACCGAAGCTCCACGCACCCTCCCGGCGGCTGCGGGATTGCCGACGGCACCGACCGGCCGTGGTCGGCCGGCGACAACGAGAACCTGGCCGTCGGCCAGGGCGACGTTCAGGTCACGCCGCTGCAGCTGGCGGTGGTCTACTCGGCGCTCGCGAACGACGGGACGATCGTCACGCCGCACCTGGGCCTCGATGTCCAGACGGCCGACGGGTTCGTGCTCCGAGCGTTCAACCCGGCGCCCAAGCGCCACATCAACATCGACCCGCTGTACCGGGACACGATCCTCGCGGGCCTGCGCGCGGGCGCCTCGCAGCCGGGCGGAACCTCGGACGCCGTGTTCGGGAACTTCCCCGAGCAGGTGTACGGCAAGACGGGGACCGCCCAGTACAACAACCAGCAGGACTACGCCTGGTACGCCTGCTTCGTCCCGCCGAGCGCCACCACCAAGCCGATCGTGGTTGTGGTGACCGTCGAGCAGGGCGGGTTCGGCGCCGTCGGCGCCGCGCCGGTGGCGCGGCAGATCCTGTCGCAATGGTTCTTCGGCAACAAGGGCTTCTACGTGCCCGGGACCTCTCAGACGCTGTGAGCGCGATCGGAGCCAGCGCGATCCGGCCGGCCGACGAGGTGGCGGCGGCGCCACGCCAGCGGGTGTGGTTGCGGATAGATCCGCTCATGCTGCTGGCCGCGCTGGGGCTGGCCGCCTGCTCGCTGATCATGCTCAAGGGCGAGGGGCGCTCGCTCGATCCCGGGCACCCCATGTACTTCGCCGAGCGGCAGGGCATCTACTTCGGGATCGGTCTCGCGCTGGCGCTGGTGCTGGCGCACGTGGACTACTCGCGCCTACGCGAGTACAAGTACGGCCTGTACGGCGTGATGATCGCGCTGAACCTGGTCGTCCTCGGGATGCCCAAGGTGCAGGGGGCGGCCCGGTGGATCCCGCTTCCGTTCTTCCAACTGCAGCCCTCGGAGTTCGGCAAGGTGCTGCTGATCGTGTCGCTGTCGGCGTTTGCCGTCGACCGTTCGCGCCGGCTGCACGAGCGCCGCACCACGGCCCGGATCATGTTGCTGGCGATCGTGCCGGCCCTGATCGTGATCCCGCAGCCGGACCTCGGGACGGCGTTGGTTTACATCGCGGTCGGGTTCGCGGTCCTGTTCTTTGCCGGCACCTCCTGGAAGCAGCTGGTCGCCCTGGCGGCGCTGTTCGTGGCCGCAATCGTGTTGGTGCTCGTGGTGGCGCCCGCCACCGGGCACCACCTGCTCAAGCCCTACCAGATGCAGCGCCTCACCGGCTTCCTGCATCCATCGCACGATCCGCAGAACCAGACTTACAACATCACCGAGTCGCTGACGGCGATCGGCTCGGGGGGCAAGACCGGCCTCGGCGTGCAGGGGGCCAGCCAGGTCAACCTGCACTTCCTACCGGCGCCGGACACCGACTTCATCTTCGCCGTGGTGGGGGAGACGTATGGATTCGTGGGCGCGGCGGTGGTGCTGTCGCTCTACGCGCTGCTCATCTGGCGCGCCCTGCGGGTCCTGACCATGTCCAAGAACCTGTACGGGACACTGGTCGCCGGGGGCGTGCTGGCGATGCTGATGTTTCAGGTATTCGTCAACGCGGGCATGACGATCGGCATCATGCCGATCACCGGAGTGCCCCTTCCGCTGCTGAGCTACGGCGGCTCGTCGGCGCTGGTGACGTTCATCGCCATCGGCCTTCTACAGTCAATCTATGTGCAGGCACGCATGACGAACGCGTCGAAAAGCCGAGGAGTGGTATCGCAATGACCGCAGCCTCGCAAATTGGTGTCCACCAAGGGCGCGGCACGTGTTCGCGTTCGCCCGGAGGATCGAGCTCGCAAAGCTCGCGCTTCCTCCGCGAACGTTCCCAAATTTCCACAAAGGACTGAATGAGCTTTGAAGAAGCAAGTATTGGTCAGCGTCGACCGGGGCGAAACTCGGGTGGCGCTGCTAGAGGCGACCGGAACGGTCGCCGCACGTAAGAGCGCGCCCAAGCCAGGGACGCGCCGGCGCCGCCGGCCGGCCAAACCAGCCGCCGGGTATCACGTCGCTGAGCTGTACCTCGAGCGCCGCGGTGCGCGCTCGATCGTCGGAAACATTTACAAGGGCAGGGTCGACAACGTGCTCGGCGGTCTCGAGGCAGCGTTCGTCGACATCGGCTTGGAGAAGAACGGCTTCCTGCACGTCGACGAGATCGTGCTGCCGGGGGTCGAGGCGCCCCGCCGGGGCCGTGGCTCCGGCAGGGATACCCGCCAGATCACCGAGATGCTGAAGCCGGGCCAGGAGATCGTGGTCCAGGTGGTCAAGGATCCGCTGAAGACCAAGGGCGCCCGGCTCTCGATGGACCTGACGATCGCCGGCCGCTACATGGTGTACGCGCCGTACGGAGAGGGCGTCGGCGTCTCGCGCCGGCTGGACGACCCCGAGCGCGATCGGCTGCGCAAGGAGGCCGCGAAATTGGATTTGAAGGGTGCGGGCGCGATCATCCGCACCGCCGCCCAGGGCGCCACACGCGCCGATCTGGAGCGCGAGCTGCTCTACCTGTTCAAGCTGAACGAGGTCCTGCAGAAGCGGGTCGCCGAGACGCCGGCGCCGGCGTTGGTCTTCCAGGAGGCCGACCTGTCGGTGCGGGTCGTGCGCGACATCTTCTCCTCGACGTTCGAGCGCGCGATCGTGGACGACCCCAAGCAGTTTCACCGGCTCGTGTCGTTCTTCACCCGCACCGCTCCTGAGCTCGTCGAGCACGTCGAGCTGTGGGAGGAGGACACGCCGCTGTTCGAGGCCTTCGGGGTCGAGGAGGTGCTCGACTCGACGCTCTCGCGGCGGGTTGACCTGCCGAGCGGCGGCTACCTGATGATCGACTACGCCGAGGCTTTGACGGTCATCGACGTCAACTCCGGGTCGTTCGTGGGCCGCGGCAAGGCAGCGCGGCTGGAGGACACGATCACGAAGACCAACTTGGAGGCCGCCGATGAGGTGGTCCGCCAGCTGCGGTTGCGGGACATCGGCGGGATCATCGTCATCGACTTCATCGACATGGCGCGGGCCCGCAACCGGGATGCCGTGCTGAAGGCGCTACGCGCCAATTTGGATGAGGACCGCACGAAGACCTTCGTGGTCGAGATCTCGCCCCTCGGCCTGGTCGAGATGACCCGGCAGAACGTCACCGACGGGGTGCGCGAGATCATGACCCGCCCCTGCCCCACGTGCGGCGGCGACGGCGTCATCAAGTCCGAGGAGACGCTCGCGATCGAGTTCGAGCGCAAGATGCGCGACCTGGCCAAGGAGACCGAGGCCGAGGCGATCCTGCTCCAGATGAACCCCCGGGTGAGCGCCGAGTTCACCCGCGACGACGCGCGGACGCTACGCGCGATCGAGGAGGAGACCGGGAAGTGGTTCCACTTCGAGGGCTCCGAGGGATTGCCGCTCGACCACTTCGCGGTCATCCTCGAGTCGAGTCGCGAGCGCGTGCTCGAGCGGGCGGTGCCGTTCCGCGCCGGCGAGGAGGTCCACGTCGAGATCGTCGAGCCGCATATGTACAGCCCGGGCGACGCGGTGGCCAAGGTCGACGGCTACATGATTCAGATCACCGGCGCCGGCGACTACGTGGGCGAGAAGCACCTGGTGCGGATCGAGGAGGCGGGGCGGACGTCCGCCGTGGCCACCCTCGTGGACGTGCCGGCGCGGCCTGCGGAGATCGATAACGGAAGTGAGAACGGAGATGGCCTAGAATCGAAGCCTCGGCGTCGTGGCCGCAGAGGCGGACGGCGCCGTTCCGGCGCTAAGGCCGAGTCGGTGAGCTCTTCCGAATGACCTACGCAATCGTGAAAACTGGCGGCAAGCAGTACCGCGTCGAGCCGGGCCAGACCCTGCTCGTCGAGCGGCTTGCCGTTGAGGACGGGGACTCCGTGACGTTGGAGCCCTTGTTGTTCGTGGACGGCTCATCGGTGGTCGACGGCTCGGATCTGTCTGCGGTTTCGGTGACCGCCCGGGTGGTCGCCCACGAGCGCGGTCCCAAGCTGCGCGTGGTCAAGTTCAAGCCCAAGCGCGGCTACAAGCGGCGCACCGGCCACCGCCAGAACCTGACCCGGATCGAGGTCACGGAGGTGAAACATGGCGCATAAGAAAGGACTTGGCTCCTCGCGCAACGGGCGCGACTCGAAGGCCAAGCGCCTGGGCGTGAAGGTGTTCGCCGGCGAAAACGTAACCGGTGGCGAGATCATCGTGCGCCAGCGCGGTACGAAGTTCAAGCCGGGCGACGGCGTCGGCATCGGCAAGGACGACACGATCTACGCCCGTGCGGCGGGGACCGTGGAGTTCACGCGCGGGCGGCGCGGTCGAGTGATCTCGGTCGCGCCGGGCGCTTCCGACTCCGACTCGTAGGGCGCGGGCCGCGTCGCTCGCGCCCGCCGGGCACGGACGCCCAGGGACTTGGATCCCGCCCACCCACCCCCGCCGCCCCATGGACGTCGAGCGAAGCGAGACCCCTAAGCAGCGGTAACGAGCTGCGAGGTGCACTCCGGACAGCGCTTCGCCTTTACCGGGATCGCGCTGTCGCACTCCGGACATTGCTTGGTGTCCGGGTCCTCCTCGGCCCGGCGCGCCATCAACGCGTTCAGCGGCGCCACGATCAGGAAGAAGACCACAGCGGCGATGCTCACGAACGTGATCAGGTTGTTGATGAAGTCGCCGTAGGCAAACGTGCTGCCGTTGATCGTGAACGTCAGCGCCCCGAAGTTATGGGCGCCGAAGATCGCGGCGATCAGTGGCGTCAGGAGGTCGGCGACGATGGCCTTGATGACCGCGGTGAAGGCGGTCCCGATAACGACCGCCACCGCGAGGTCGACGACGTTGCCGCGGAACAGGAATTGCTTGAAGTCCTTGAGCAGTTTTGGCACGGCTCCATGTCTTGTTTCGTTGCAAGGGGGCGTGGTTCCTTTGGGTTCGTGCCCGGACTTTGGCGATGGAGTTGACATATGCGGGACTGGATCGCCAAAGTCTGTGCGCTCGCGGACCGGCAAGCGGGACGGGTGGCGTGGTGGCAGCTCATCGCTCTCGAAGTGGACCGCAAGACGATCGTGCGATGGACCGACGGGGGCTTGCTGTTCAAGGTGCTTCCGCGTGTGTACGCCGTCGGCCACCGAGCGCCGAGCCTTGAGGCGGACCTGTGGGCGGCGGTGCTGTACGCCGGCCCAGGCGCCATGCTCAGCCACACTACGGCGCTCTGGTGGCACGGATTGCTCGACACAAAGCCGTGGCCGCTCCAGGTGACCACGCCGCGTCGCTGCCGGTCGCTCAAGGGGATCCGCGTGTACGGGCGGCGCACATGCGAGCGGAACCTGCAGAAGCGTCCGCCGACCACGAGCGTCGAGCAGGCGCTGCTCGACCTCGCAGCGACAGCGCCGCTCGATCGCGTCCGATACGCGCTCGCCAACGCCGACTATCACAAGGTGCTCGACATCCCTGCCCTCCAGGCGATCGCCGGTAGCGGGCGTACAGGCAGTACGAAACTGAAGAAGGCGCTCGAGCGGCACGAACCAAAGCTCGCTCGCACGCGCAGTCCGCTCGAGCGGCTGTTCCTGCCTTTGTGCGAGCGGATCGGGATCCCGCTCCCAGAAGTCAACGTCTACATCGAGGGTGTGCTCGTCGACGCCGTGTGGCACGACCGCAAGCTCGTCGTCGAACTCGATGGCGAGAACAACCACAGCTCGTGGAACCAGATCCAAAACGACCGAAGCAAGGAGCTGATCCTGCGGAGGGCTGCGTTCGACGTCGTTCGCTACGGCACGCGCCAGCTAGAGGAGGAGGCGGCGCTGGTCGAAGCTGACGTGTGGCGCGCGTACCACCTGCCACGATGAATGCATGCAGGATCGGGCACGCATCCAGGTCACGGCCGGCGCCGGCGGCGACGGCTGCCTGAGTTTCCGGCGGGAGGCCCACGTCCCCAAGGGCGGCCCCAACGGTGGCGACGGCGGCCGCGGCGGCGACGTGGTGCTGGTGTGCGACGACTCGATGCGCGATCTCGAGACCTTCAGGCGTAAGGCGCACTTCAAGGCGCGCCGGGGTGGCAACGGCGAGGGCGCGCTGCGGCACGGCAAGGACGGCGAGACGCTCGAGATCCGGGTGCCGCCGGGGACGGAGGCGATCATCGAGGCCGACGGCGGCGTCCACGACCTCGTACGCCCCGGGCAAAGAGCGGTGGTGGCACGGGGCGGACCCGGCGGGCGCGGCAACAAGCGCTTCGCCGGCCCGACGCACCAGACGCCTCGGTTCGCCGAGAAGGGGCTCCCCGGCGGTGAGACCTGGATCACGCTGCAGCTGAAGCTGCTGGCCGATGTCGGACTGGTCGGCCTGCCGAACGCCGGCAAGTCCTCGCTGATCTCACGCCTGACCCGGGCCCGACCGAAGGTGGCCGACTACCCGTTCACCACGCTCGAGCCGGCGCTGGGGACGCTCGAGACCGAGGACCGCCAGCTGGTGATCGCCGACATCCCCGGCTTGATCGAGGGAGCCAGCGCCGGCGCCGGGCTGGGCCACGACTTCCTGGCGCACGTCGAGCGCACGCGGCTACTCGTGCACGTCCTCGACATGGCGCCGCTTGACGGCTCGGACCCGGCGGCCAACTACGCGACCGTGGAGCGCGAGCTCGAGCTGCACAACCCGCGCCTCGCCGCGCTGCCACAGGTGCTGGCGCTGTCCAAGGCCGACCTGGTGGACGCCGACGCTCGCGACGAGGCACGCGCGGAGTGGGTGAGCCGAGTCGGGACTGACACGCCGGTGATCGTGACCTCGTCAATCACCGGGCTCGGGCTCCCCGAGCTCGCCGCCGAGCTCGCGCGCCGCGTGCCGGCACTGATCGAGGTCGACGTGACGCCCGAACAGGCGCCCGGGGAACTGGCCGAGCACCGCGTGTTCCGACCTGCGGCGCGGCGCGCCTACCGGGTGGTCAAGACCGGCGATGGCACCTATCGGGTGACCGGCGAGGGGATAGAGCGGCTCGTGGCGCGCTACGACCTCGAGAACGACGACGCGCTGGCCTACCTCGAGCGGCGGCTGCGCGGAATCGGGGTGATCCGGGCGCTCCAGGAGGAGGGGTTCGAGCCTGGCGACGAGGTCGAGATCGCGGGCATCGCGTTCGACCTCGATCCGGAGTGAGAGACGCGAGAACGCTTCGACGCGCCACGAACGGGTAGCATCGCGCGCCGCCGGATCGTCAGCGTTGGAGAGGAGACTGGGAATGCGTCGTGTCGTTGCTCTTGTCGTGCTTGTGGGCGCGCTGTTGGTGGTGCCCGCGGCGGGTGCCAAGGTCCTGCTCGTGGGCACCTACCACGGGGTCCGCGGCAAGTACAGCTCCCTTCAGGCGGCGGTCGACGCGGCGCGTCCGGGCGACTGGATTCTGCTCGCGCCCGGTGACTACAAGACGACCTCAAGCCGGCACCCGCGCGGCCGCGCCGACGAAGCCGCCGGCGTGCTCGTCACCAAGCCCGACATCTGGATCGTCGGCATGAACCGCAACTCGGTGATCGTCGACGGCACCAAGAGCGGATCGGCGTGCAACACCAGCGCCGCCGATCAGAACTTTGGGCCGAAGGTCAAAGGCAAGGCCCAGGGCCTGAACGGAATCATGGTCTTCAAGGCCAACAACGTCGACATCGAGAACCTGACCGTCTGCAACTTCTTGGGCGGCGCCGGCGACGCCGGCAACGAGGTGTGGTGGAACGGCGCCAACGGCAGCGGCAAGGTCGGCGGGCACGGCATGTGGGGCTCCTACCTGACGGCTACGAGCACGTTCTACAACGACGAGCACACGGCGGCGGAATACGGGATCTTCTCGAGCAACTGGGACGGCGGGGAGTGGATCCACACCTACACGAGCAACTTCAATGACTCGGGTTACTACATCGGCGCCTGCCAGGACGAGTGCAACCAGACGATCAACGACGCGTGGGCGCAGTACAACGCGCTCGGCTACTCGGGCACGAACTCCGGCGGCTCATTGCTGGTCGAGCACTCACAGTTCGACCAGAACGAGGAGGGCTTTGACACCAACTCTCAGAACGACGACGACTGGCCCTCGCCGCAGAACGGCGCGTGTCCGGCCGGTGTCGGACCGCCGGTCGCGGGCGCGCCGAGCTGCTGGGTGTTCTACAAGAACTACGTCCACGACAACAACAATCCCGACGTGCCGTCGGCGGGTGCGGCGGCCGCCGGCCCGGTGGGGACAGGCATGACGATCTCGGGCGGACGCAACGACACGATCATGGACAACCGCTTCGTGAACAACGGCGCATGGGGAGCGGCGTTCGTTCCCTATCCCGACACCGAGACGCCGCCGTCGGACGCGACCCCGTGCCTCGGTGGCACACCGAACTTCTCGGTCACGCTGTTCGGCCTCCCGGTGACGATCCGGTGTTGGTACGAGGACTCAAACGACGCCATGATCGGTAACACGTTCACCCACGACGGGTTCTACGGCAACCCGACCAACGGCGACATCGCCGAGCTCACGGTGGTCGGCGGCCCGTCGGACTGCTTCGCGTCGAATGTCGATACGGGTGGCACCCTGACGAGCTCACCGTCGGGTCTGCAGCAGAGCAAGCCGATGTGCGGCGGGCAAGTCCCCGGCACCGACAACCAAACGCTCCTGGCCGAGTTGTCGTGCGACACCCAGATCCTCGGTCCGGGGTTCGGATGCCAGCCCGGGGACAAATACCCGCGGCGCAAGAAGGTCGTGATGCACGCGCTGCCCAAGCATCTACCGACGATGCCGAACGTGTGCGGCCACGTGCCCGCCAACCCGTGGTGCCCGGCGCACACGGGCAAGGCATACGAATGACATAGCGCTGGGCCCGCTGCGGACCCTAACCTCTCGGGGATATGGGCGCAGTGGTGGTCAAGCTCGGCTCGAGCATCGTCGCGAGCGATCGCGGCGAGGTGCGCACGGATGTCCTCGGCCGGATTTGCGACGAGCTCGCCGAGCTCCAGCGCGACGGCCGCCAGCCTGTCGTCGTAACCAGCGGGGCGATCGCGCGCGGGATGGGGGTGATGGAGCTGCCGCTCCGCCCCCGGGCGATCGACGAGCTCCAAGCCGCCAGCGCGGTCGGGCAGGGGAAGCTCTACCAGATCTACGACGAGCTGCTCCGTGCGCGCGGACTCCAGACAGCCCAGGTGCTGCTCACGTTCTTCGACGTGAGCGCGCGAACGCACTACTTAAACGCGCGCCAGACCCTGCGCAAACTGATCGACTGGCAAGTCGTCCCGGTCATCAACGAGAACGACACGACCACGACCGACGACATCTCCTTCGGCGATAACGACTTCCTGGCCGCCCAGGTGGCGATCCTGATCGCGGCCGAGCTGCTCGTCCTGCTGACCGACGCCGAGGGCCTCTACACCGCCGATCCTCGCACCGACCCAAGCGCGCGGCTGGTGAGCGAGGTGGCGTCGTTTGACGAGCTCGACGGCCTGGCGATCGGCCATGCCACCTCGCCGCTCGGATCCGGGGGGATGCGCTCCAAGGTGGTGGCGGCCGAGATGGCCACGGCCGCGGGGATACCGACCGTGATCGGCGGCGGCCAGACGCCGGGCACGCTGCTGGCGGCCGCGCGGGGTGAGCCCGTGGGCACTCGCTTCCACGCCCGCCCCGGCCGCTACTCGAGCTTCAAGCTGTGGCTGCGTTACGCCAAGCCGACGCGGGGGCGGGTCCTGGTCGACGCCGGCGCGGCCCGCGCGCTACGCGAGGGTGGCACGAGCCTGCTGCCGGTCGGGATCGTCGAGGTGTCGGGCGAGTTCGACGCCGGCGACGCGGTCGAGATCGCCCACGACGGGGAGCTGGTCGGCAAGGGGATCTGCAACTACTCCGCGAGCGAGCTGCGCCGGGTGCGAGGCCTGAAGTCGGCAGCGGTGCGCGAGCGGCTCCCGCGCGCCACCGACGAGGCCGTTCACCGGGACTACTTCGTGCTCGCGTAGATCGGGTGCTGCCGCGCGATGCTTCGCACCGCGCGTAGATCGGGTGCTGCCGCGCGATGCTTCGCACCGCGCGTAGATCGGGTGCTGCCGCGCGGTGCTTCGCACCGCGCGGGTAAGCTCTGTCGGGAGCATCGAGTATGGCCTCCGTCGTCACGACATCCGTCACCGACATCTGCGCCGCCGCCAAGCGCGCCGCGACGCAGCTTGCCGCGCTGCCGTCCGGGGTCAAGAACGATGCGCTGGAAGCGATCGCGGCGGCGCTGATCGAGCGCACGCCGGAGATCCTCGAGGCCAACAGCCGTGATCTCCAGGACGGGCGCGAGGCCGGCCTGACAGATGCGCTCATGGATCGTCTGGCGCTCGACGAAGGGCGCATCGCAGCGATCGCGAAGCAGGTCCGGGACATCGCGGCGTTGCCCGATCCGGTCGGTGAGGTGATCGAGGGGCGGCGCCTTTACAACGGTCTCGACGTGCGCAAGGTCAGGGTCCCGCTCGGCGTGATCGCGGTCGTGTACGAGGCGCGGCCGAACGTGACGATCGACGCGGCCGCGCTCTGCCTGAAGTCGGGCAATGCGATCGTGCTGCGCGGGTCCTCGATGGCCGCGGCGTCGAATGCCGTCCTCGCCGATGTCGCCGTCGAGGCGGGATTGGCGGCCGGGTTGCCCGACGGCGCGATGGCGCTCGTGGCCGGCGGCGGACACGACGAGCTCTCCGAGTTAGCCACTCAGATCGGCCTGGTCGACCTGATCATCCCGCGCGGCGGCGAGGGGCTGAAGGCCGCTTTGAAGGGCGTGGCCACGGTGCCGGTCATGTACGCGGCGTCGGGCAACTGCCACGTTTACGTGGACGCGACCGCCTCGCTGGACGATGCGCTGGCGATCACGCTCAATGCCAAGATCCAGCGCCCCAGCGTCTGCAACGCGGCTGAGACCCTGCTCGTGCACTCCTCGGTGGCGGACGAGTTTCTCCCGGCGGCGTTCGAAGCGCTGGCTGAGGCGGGCGTTGAGCTACGGGCCGACTCGCGCGTGCGTGGCCTGGCGCCGGCTTCGGTGGAGGTGTCTGAGGCAACCGAGGAGGACTGGGCGACCGAGTATCACGCCCTGACCCTCGCCGTCGGCGTGGTCGATTCGGTGCAGGAGGCAATCGAGCACGTCAATCGCTACGGGTCGGGTCACTCGGAGGCGATCGTCACGCGTGACACCGACGCCGCGCGGGCATTCCAGCTCGGCGTGGACGCTGCGTGCGTGTACGTCAACGCGTCCACGCGGTTTACCGACGGCGGCGAGTTCGGAATGGGCGCGGAGATCGGCAACTCGACGCAGAAGCTCCATGCGCGTGGCCCGATTGGGCTGCGCGAGCTGTGCACGTTCAAGTACCTGATCGAGGGCACTGGCCAGGTTCGCGGCTGACCGGGCCGGGCATCTAGGAGCCTGTGCGGATCGGCATCTTGGGCGGGACGTTCAACCCGCCACACCTCGCTCATCTGATCTGCGCCCAGGAGGCGTTCCTTCAGCTCGGACTGGACCGGGTCGTGTTGATCCCTGCTCGGATACCGCCTCACAAGCCCGTCGAGGAGGAGCCCGGACCCGAGCACCGGCTAGAGCTGTGCCGCTTGGCCATCCAGGGCGATGAGCACCGCTTTGAGGTCTCGGACGTCGAGATCGCCCGGGAGGGCCCGTCCTACACGGTCGATACCCTCAAGGAACTGCGTTCTTCTGCGCCAGACCACGAGTTGTTCCTGATCGTCGGGGGTGACATCGCCGCGGGGCTACCGGATTGGCGAGAGCCCGAGCGAGTGTTGTCATTGGCCACGTTGGCGATAGCGAAACGGCGTGGCACCTCGCGCGCCGACGTGGACAACGCCCTCCGGGTGCTACGCGGAGGCGAGCGAGCGCAGTTCTTCCGAATGCCCCGGATCGCGATCTCCTCGACGATGTTGCGCGAGCGGGTCCGGGCCGGGGAGTCGATCCGCTACTACACACCTGATCCGGTCATCAGCTACATCGATCGTCACCATCTCTACGCGGGGGTAGGCTCTCTTACATGAAGCAAACTGGGTGCGCATCCCGATGAGTCCACAGAATCTGGCAACCACCGTCATCAATCCCGAGGCACTGGCCGGGGCAATCGCCGACTACGCCGCCGACCGTAAGGCGATCGACATCGTCCAGCTCGACCTGCGCTCGATCATCGGCTACACGGACTACTTCGTGATCTGCACCGGCCGAACCGAGCGACAGACCCGCGCGATACACGACGGGATCTACGAGGGCATGAAGTCCGCGCACGGACGCCTGCCCGGTCGGGTCGAGGGCCTGCCGGGCGCCCGGTGGATCCTGATGGATTACCTCGACGTCGTCGTGCACGTGTTCGTCCCCGAGGCCCGCGACTACTACCGGCTGGAGCAGCTTTGGGGCGAGGCACCGGCGCAAGCGGTCGGAGCCGGATCACCTTAGTTCCAGACGACGCTGGTCGGCGGCGCTCTGAGGGGCGTGGGCCGACCCCGGAGGGTCGGCCCACAAATCGGCACTAGTGGTGCCGGCTGAACGACCGGTAGCTGGTCAGAGCGCCGACCAACCTCGCTCCGTCCACCGTACCTAGGCCGCTGGCCAGGTCATAGCCCGCCGCGGCGTTGTAGCCCGTTACCGCGAACGGCTGTCCGGTTTCGGGAGCCAGCGCCTGTATGCCGGCCACCGTGTTGTTACCGAGCGTGATGTCGGTGAGCGGGGAACGAGCACCGTCCCCGAGCCCGTACAGCGTCGGGTTCAGCCATCCGAGGTCGCGATGAGCGGCCTGATCGGCGATCGCCACGATCCCCGGGAACAGCGGCGAGGCCTCGCTCGTCCCGCCGACGATGTACCAGCCGGGGGAGATCCCGGCAGCGGTGTTGGTGTAGCCGAGGTAGACGTCCACACCGCCGTCCACCGCGGCGCTCAGCGAGACGTCGGGAACGCCGCGCGCGCTACCCACGAGTCCGCCCAGGCGGTCCTGGTAGAACGGTCGGCTGAACACGCTGGAGACCCCGCCGCCCCCGGCGGCGGGACCGCCGAACAACGCTGTGTCGTTCCACACGTTGTCGGGGGCGATGCGGTTGCCGTTGGCGTCGAGGTGCAACTGGGTCCCGCCGACCGACGTCACCAGCGGGTCGCTGGACGGCCAGCCTACGACGCGGAACGGGAAGTAGTTCGCCGCACCGGCTAGCCCCTGTCATGCCTGGATGGCGGGGCGGCATTCAATCACGTAGCGCGAGGGGGCGGCTTGGCGCTAGAGCGCGGCGAGCAGCTTGGGCGCGACCTCTTTCTTGCGGCTCATGACCCCCGGCAGCTCGATCGAGCTGTCGTGCGCCTGGGTGCTGAACGCCCGCGCCACTCCGGTCACGTCGCCGGCGAAGAGCAGGTCGGTCCCCTTCGTCAGCACGTCGGTCACCATCAGCGCGTAGAGCCCGAGCTCGCGGCTCTCGCGCGCCTTTCGCATGGCCGCAAGCAGCTCGTCCTTGCGGTCCAAGAGCGCCTTGCCGACGACCTCGATCTGGGCGATGCAGATCTGATGGCCGCTCGAGGTGTGGTACTGCTTCGCGTCGCGGGAGATGATCTCCTCAGCGCTGACCTCCGAGACGTCGGAGGTCGCCTCGAACATCTCGCGGCCGTACTCCGCGCCATCGAGCGCGAGCACTCGCTCCAGATAGTTGACGATCAGTCGGTCCCGATCGGTAGTGGTGGCCGAGTTGAGGATGATCGTGTCGGACATGACCGCGCCGAGCAGCATCATCGCGGTCGGCGGACTCGGCTCCATGCCGCTCTGGCGGAAGCGCTCGATGACTAGCGTGGCGGTCGATCCCACCGGGTCGAAGGTCGCGGTGACCGGGATGCGCGTCTGGATCGAGCCGATGTGGTGATGGTCGAGGATCTCGATGATCTCGGCCTGGTCGACGCCGGGCACGCTCTGGGCCATTTCAGCGTGGTCGACAAGCAGCACTCGCCGGCGCGGCGGCGCGACCAGGTCCGAGCGGGTGACGAGGCCGACCGGGCGACGCTGGGGATCGATCACCACCGCGGCGCCGTAGTGGCTCTCCTTGATCTGCTCGGAGATCTCGTCGACCAGGAACTCGCTGGTGGCGGTCAGGGGATCGCGCTCCATCAGCGCGCCGCACGGCGCGGCCAGGGTTATCATGCGGCCCGACACGTAGCTGTCGGCCGGCGAGACGATCACCGCGACCCCGTGCTCCCTGGCCAGCGCGAGAACATCGTCGTCGGGCTCGGAGTCGTTCGAGATCACCAGCAGCTGGGCCCCGCGCTCGATGGCCAGGCGCTGGGCATCGGACCGGTTGCCCACCACGACCACGTCACCCGGCGAGGCACCGCTGCGGGTCGGATCCATCGAATGCACCCACACGCGGCCCGAGAGCGCCTTGTCTTCGCCGGTCAGGAGTCGTCCGCCGAGCACGTCGACGATCGCCGAGACGTTGGTGGGCGCGTCCCGCAGAGTGGAGGCCTCGCGCGTCTCGCGGATGAAGCGGCGGGCGAGCGCCCGCTCGGTCACCACGCCGACCAGGGCGCCGTCGTCGTCGACCACGGGGACGAGCTCGAGCCCTGCGCGCGCCATCTCGAGGCCGGCCTCACGGATCGGCGCCCCGACCTTTGCGATCGGGAAGTTCGACTGCATCACGTCGCACGCGCGGACCATCACGTGCGGGAGGAACTGCGGGGGCGCGGCCCCGCTGCGGTCGAGCAGCCAGCGCGTCTGGGCGTTGACCTCGCCCAGGCGCACCGGGACGTACGCGTTGCGCGTGTCCAGGCGTCCCTTGAGTTCGGCGTAGCCAATCGCCGAGGCGATCGAGTCGGCGTCGGGATTGCGGTGTCCGGTGACGTAGATCGTCGCCATGGGGGTGCGATTATCGCCGCTGATGCCGTCGCGCGATACCGTCTCGCTCGCTAACGCGCCGCCGTCAGGCGCCGCCGACAAATCCAGATCCATCCCGCTCGATCGAACGCCCTAACGGAGGGAACGCATGCCGTCTGCACCACAGATCCTCCCGACCCAGATCCTAGAGGGCACCGCCCCCGGTGTGAGGTATCGGCTAGAAGGTGAGCTTGTGCCGGTCCTGCACATGGCCCTCGATGGACGCGTGCCCGTCTATTTCGAGCATCACGTGCTCCTGTGGAAATACCCGGAGCTCCAAATTGGCCTGCATCCTCTGGGCAAGGGCCTCAAGCGCCGGGTATTCGGCGGGATGCCGCTCCTGATGCTGGAGGTCCAGTCGGCCGGCGAGGTCGCGTTTAGTCGGGACGCGCCGGGTCACGTGGTCGCGCTCCACCTGCAGCCCGGGCAGGGCATCGTCGTGCGCGAGCACCAGTTTCTGGCCGCAACTGGCGGCGTCCAGTACGACTACAGCCGCCAGCAGGGCTACGCCAACATGCTGTACGGCGGCGGTTTCTGGATCGACCAGTTCTTCGCCGGTGACCAGGAGGGCGTGGTCTGGATCCACGGCTACGGCAACGTGTTCGAGAAGAACCTCGAGCCGGGGGAGACGATCGACATCGAGCCCGGCGGCTGGGTCTTCCGCGACCACTCGGTACAGATGACCCAGGAGATCTACGGGTTCAAAACGGGCCTCATGAGCGGCGCCGGCAATCTCATATTCAACCGCTTCACCGGACCGGGGCGGGTCGGCCTTCAGAGCGCGTACTTCCACCCGCCCGTCGAGGAGGGCTCCGGCGGTAACGCGCAGCGACAGGGTGGCGGGGGTCTGCTCGGCGGGATCGTCGGCGGCTTGCTCGACAACTAGCGGCGGCGCGGTCCGTGAGCTTCGCACCGGGACATCTCACTGCTCATCCGCTACCGCCGGGGATCGCGGGTGCGCTCGGGCTGGGCGGCTATCAGCTACTGGTCGACGTCGGCGGCGTGGGCGCCGGCCGGCTGGGTCCGCATGCGTTCCTGCTCGCGGCGCCTGAGCCCGACCCGTCGCTGCCCGACGCCGGCACGCAGCTCTCGCTGCACCAGCCGCATCTGAAGGATGAGGCCGAGGCGTCGGCGTTCGTGCAGCTGGCGGCCCAGCTCGGCTACCTGCGGCTGTCCGGCTATCGCCTGGCACTCGAGCGCGCCGGCTTGCGCAGCAAGGTGGCGCTGGTCAACCCCGCCACGGGCGCGGTCGTCGCCACGATTCCCGACAAGGCGCCCGGGCGACTGTTCGGTGGGGGCGCGAGCGCGCCCCGTCTGCTGGCGGCCGTGCGCGACCTACCGCCCGCCGGTCCGCCGCCCGACCTCAAGAGCCCGGAGCAGCTCCGGCAGGTGCTGCTCGCGCTGGCGCTGCGCGACGAGTCGCTCGGTGGCGCCGAGGCGGCCGAGCTCGCCGACCGTGCCCTCGAGCTGGCGCAGCGCAGTGGTGGTCTGGATCCGGCGGCGGCGCTCGAGGCGGCCAGGCAGGACCGCGCGTAGCCAGCGGACACAGCAATAACTCGGGCCGTTCACCCGGTCGCCACGCCGGGCCACACGCGCGGGCGCGTCGCGATCAATCGACGTAGCAATGGTGATACAGTCACGTAACGTGGCTGAGACAGCGACATTACTCGACGTCGCGAGCCTCGATCGGGTGCGCGACCGCCTCCGCGATCGGGACTGGCGGGACGTCACGGTCGAAGAGATGGGGCAGGCGATCGGGATGTCGCGGATGACCCTTCACCGGCGCGGGATCAGCAAGGATGTTCTGCTGGGGCAGCTCGCCGGTCTGCTCGAGGCCGAGTACCGCGAGGCCATCCTGCCGGCGCTGGTGTCGACCGCACCGGCCCCGGAGCGGTTGCGCGCGGCGCTCGCCGCCTTGTGCCAGGTCAACGAGCGCTATCTCGGCCTGCTCGAGGCGCTCGGGCGCGCCAGCGCGTTCGTGTTCCACGAGGAGGGCGAGGGCCCGGTGCTGACCAAGGTGACCTTCACCGATGCTCTGCGGCGGATCCTCGAGGACGGGATCGCGGCCGGGACGCTGCGGGCGCAGGACCCGACCGAGATGGCGACGCTGCTGTTCAACGCCACCGGCTGGACGTATCGCCACATGCGAACTGGGCACCGGTGGGCGCCCGATCACGTACGCGAGTTGCTGGTGTCGCTGCTCCTCGACGGGGTGACGGCGTGATCGGCGGTGGAGTTCGGGGCGTGGTCCGCGCCGAGGTCGCGGCGTGAGCGCCGTCGCAACCGCCATCCCGCCCGGCCGGGACGCGGTCGATCGGCGCGGGATCGGGGTCCTGGCCTGCGGTCACGCCTGCGTCGACATGGCGCAGGGCGCGGTCCCGGCGCTGCTGCCGTTCCTGATCCACCACCGCGGATACAGCTACGCCGCGGCCGCGGCGCTCGTGCTGGCGATGACGATCACCTCCTCGCTGATCCAGCCCGTGTTCGGCCACTACGCGGATCGGCGTTCGCTGCCCTGGCTGCTCCCTGGTGGCGTGCTGATCGCGGGGATCGGCATTTCGCTCACCGGGCTCATGTCGTCCTATGCGCTGACGTTCGCGGCCGTTGCGCTGGCGGGCGTTGGGGTGGGCGCGTATCACCCCGAGGCCGCGCGCTATGCCAACTACGTCTCGGGCAGCCGGCGCGCGAGCGGGATGAGCCTGTTCTCGGTCGGAGGAAACCTCGGCTTTGCGCTCGGACCCGTGCTCGTGACGCCGATCGTGCTCCTGTTCGGACTGTCCGGGACGCCGTGGTTGATCCTTCCGTACCTAGCGGTCTGCGCAGTCATCACCGCCAGCCTGCCGCACCTCCTTTCCTTCCGGCCCGATGCTCAGCCCAGCTCGGAGCGCAGTCCACCGACGTCCGTGCCCCCGCGCGGGCCGGATCGGTGGAGACCGTTCTCGCTCGTCGCCGGCGTTGCCGCGTTTCGCTCCGGCGCCTACTTCGGACTGCAGGCATTCATCCCGTCGTATTTCATCTCCCACTTCGGCGCCAGCACCGGCCAGGCCAACGCTGCCCTGACCGTGCTGCTGCTTTCGGGTGCCGTGGGCACGCTGGTCGGAGGGCGGCTGGCCGATCGCGTCGGCCGTCGACCGATCCTGATCAGCTGCATGGCGGTGCTGCCGCCGCTGATCCTGCTCGTCCTCGTTAGCGGACAGGGATTCGGGTTCGTCCTCCTGGCGTTCATTGGCTTCTTCACGATCGGCAACTTCTCAGTCACGGTTGTCCTCGGCCAGGAATTCCTGCCCAACCGGATCGGAATCGCCGCCGGCGTCACGCTGGGCGCCGCGATCGGCGTCGGCGGCGTCACCTCCGCGCTGCTCGGGTTGCTGGCCGATGCCGCGGGACTCACCGCGGTGATGCTGGTCATCGCGGCGCTTCCGATCCCCGGGCTCGCGTGCGCGCTCGCGCTCCCGCGCGGCAGGGCCGGCCGCGATGGGTTGCGGGTCGTCCGGGGCAAGGCAGCCTCGGTTAGCTGACCGGCCGGTCGACGCGCAGCACGGGCTTTCCTCTTCGGCTTACGAGCAGACAGTCGCCGGCGGCCACCCGATCAATCCAGTGGCCGAGGCGCTGACGGAACACGTCCGCGTTGATCGCAAGCGGCGCGTCGTCCACGACGGGCGGAGGTGATGCATCGCCATCTGAAAGGTGGAGCTGGGGGGACTCGAACCCCCGGCCTCTTGACTGCCAGTCAAGCGCTCTGGCCAACTGAGCTACAGCCCCGTCGAATGTAAAGTCGTCCGCAAGGTTAATGCATGACTCCTGACCGTTGCGTGGGGCAGTGAGCCGAAGCGCGATGAAGGTCCTATGCGCAAGCAGGCGCACCGGGAGCAGGAAGCAGCGATCAAGTTCTCCGCAATACACCGCGAATAGGTCCACCTCGTCGTCGCTGTAAGTACCGCGGATGTATCCGCAAGGCGTGCATCGACACGTGCCGATGCGAACGATCACTCGGTCTCCTGCCGGGCTCAGCCGACCCCACTTCACCTGCACCCGCAGGAGCTCGCCACCGATATCGAAGGCTAGATCGGCACGGCCGTGCTCGCTGGCCGGCCGCCAGACCCGCACCCCGAGCTTCATGGCAGCGAACACGATCGCCTGCTCGGCGATGGCGCCCTTGTCGTTGGAGTTCAGCACGAACATATGTTCGCATAGAGATCGGACGGAAAACCTGTACCGATGCAGGCGAAACGTCGCTGCCGAGCGCTTATCCCGGCGGGATGAACTCCGGGACGTCGAGGCCGCCGTCGTCGACGGGAGTGGAGAGCCGCTCGCTGTCGCTGGCCGACTCATCGCGCTCGGACCGGCGACCGCTCGGCCGCCCTCCGCGACCAGCACTGCGCGACCCGGAGTCGCCGGTCGCCCGCTCCACCCGCTCGATCTGCGCCAGCAACCGCGAATGCACGCGCTGCACGTCGCCGAGCAGCCGCTCGGCGTTCGAGCGCAGCGAGTTGCTCATCTCGCGCAGGTTCGAGACCAGCTCCAATCCCTCCGAGCGGACACCGTCGGCCGTGGCGCGGGCGTCCTCCAACAGGCTTCGGGCACGGTCCTCGGACTCGCCGCGCATCGTCGCGGCGGCGTCTTGGGCCTCACGGATGATCTGGCCGGCGCTCTCCTCGGCCCGGGCCACGATCTCAAGCGCCTGACCGGTCGCCGCTGCCTTGGCCGCCTCGCCTTCGGCCCTGCCCGATTCGCGCAGGCGGGTGGCCTCGGCCTGCGCTAGGCGCTCGACCTCGGACGCCTCGTCCTCGGCGGCGCTGACGCGGTTGTCGGCGGCGCGCTGCGCCTCGGCGATCCGGTCGCGGGCGCGCTGCTCGGCCTCGAGGCGGAGCTTCTCGGCCGCTTCTTCGGCAGCGGCCACGATCCCGGCGACGCGCTCGGCGGCGAGCGCCGCGCTGGCGCCATGGGTCTGGCTCTTCGCGGCGGCCGGGGCAGCCGCGGCGGAGCCGTCTGGCAGCGGCGCCACGGGCTCGCTCGGTCCGGGGCCGGCGTTCTCAGCCACGCCGGGATGGTAGGCGAGGTCCCGGGAGCCCGCCGCCGGCTCCGCTCAAAGTAACCTGCTGTTGCTGTGGCCGAGCGACGTTACGACCCCAAGCTGATAGAGCCCAAGTGGCAGGAGATCTGGGCGCGCGAGCGCACCTGGGAGGTCTCCAACGATCCAGACGAGCACGACGGACGGGAGAAGTCCTACGTGCTCGAGATGCTGCCGTACCCCAGCGGCGAGCCGCACATCGGGCACCTGAAGAACTACGCGCTCGGCGACGCGATCGCCCACTTCCACCGACGCATCGGCCAGCGGGTGCTGCACCCGATGGGCTACGACGCGTTCGGGCTGCCCGCCGAGAACAATGCGATCAAGACAGGGGTCCACCCGCGCGTCGCCACCGACCGCTCGATCGCGTCCTACCGCCACTGGTTCCACCGCTGGGGCATCTCGATCGATTGGAGCCGCGAGCTCGCGACGCACGAGCCGACGTACTACCGCTGGACGCAGTGGATCTTCCTCAAGCTGTTCGAGCGCGACCTGGCCTACCGCAAGACCGCAGCGGTCAAGTGGTGCCCGAACGACCAGACCGTGCTGGCCAACGAGCAGGTCATCGACGGCTGCTGCGAGCGGTGCGGCGCACTCGTGGAGGTGCGCCAGCTGGAGCAGTGGTTCTTCCGGATCACCGACTATGCCGACCGGCTGCTCGACGATCTGGACACGATCGACTGGCCCGAGCACGTCAAGGCGATGCAGCGCAATTGGATCGGCCGCAGCGAGGGGGCCGAGGTCGTATTCCGGTGCGAGGAGGTCGAGATCGACTACTCGGTGTTCACGACTCGGCCCGACACGCTGTTCGGCGCCACCTTCTTTGTGATGGCCCCCGAGCACCCCGACGTGTTCAGGCTCGCCCAGGGCACGCAGTACGAGCAGCAGGTGCACGAGTACGTGAACCGCGCGATCACCGAGTCGGCGGAGCTGCGGGGCGCGGCGGACAAGCCCAAGACCGGCGTGCCGCTCGGGCGGACCGTGACCAATCCGGTGACCGGCGAGCAGATCCCGATGTTCGTCGCCGACTACGTGCTGATGGAGTACGGCACCGGCGCGATCATGGCCGTGCCGGCGCACGACCAGCGCGACTACGACTTCGCGAAGGCGTTCGGGCTGCCGATCAAGCCGGTGATCGCCCCGGAAACCGGCGAAGGCACCACCCAGGACGCCACCGAAGCGGGCGCCTTCACCGCCCACACCGAGAACGAGGTGCTGATCAACTCGGGGCAGTTCTCCGGCATGAACGCGGTGGATGGACAACGGGCGATCGTCGAGTGGCTCGACCGGGAGGGCAAGGGCCACTTCTCGGTCAGCTACAAGCTGCGCGACTGGCTCGTCTCGCGCCAGCGCTACTGGGGCTGCCCGATCCCGATCGTGTACTGCGAGAGATGCGGCATGGTCCCGGTCCCGGAAGAGGACTTGCCGGTGGAGCTCCCCGACATCGAGGATTACCAGCCGAAGGGACGCTCGCCGCTGGCCGCGGCCGAGGACTGGGTGAACGTCCCATGCCCTGAGTGCGGCGGCCGGGCCAAGCGCGAGACCGACACGATGGACACGTTCGTGGATTCGAGCTGGTACTACCTGCGCTACTGCGACGCCCGCAACGATCAGGCGGCGTGGGATCGGCACGTGCTAGCCGCGTGGATGCCGGTCGACCAGTACATCGGCGGCGTTGAGCACGCGATCCTGCACCTGCTCTATTCGCGCTTCTTCGTCAAGGCGCTGGCCGACATGCACCTGCTCGACGTACAGGAGCCGTTCCAGGCCCTGTTCACCCAGGGGATGATCCTCGGCCCCGACGGCATGAAGATGTCGAGCTCGAAGGGCAATGTGATCGCCCCGAGCGAGATCGTCGAGCGGTTCGGCGCCGACGCCGCCCGCTGTTACGTGCTGTTCATCGGCCCGCCTGACCAGGACGCCGCGTGGGCCGACACGGGCATCGAGGGCGTCCACCGGCGGTTGCTGGGCCGGCTGTGGCGCCTGGCCGATGAGCTCTGCGAATCCGCGTCGCAGCCAGGCGCCGAACAGCCGAGCGACCCGACGGGCGACGCGCTGACCATCGTGCGCAAGGCGCACTGGGCGATCGACAAGGTGACGCGGGACATGACCGGTCGGTTCGCCTTCAACACGGCGATCTCGGCGATCATCGAGCTGACCAACGAGATCTACCGCTATCCCGAGGCCGACCCGCAGGCGCGCAGGTTCGCGACCGCGACCGCGGCGTCGCTCGTGTTCCCGTTCGCGCCCCACCTGGGAGCCGAGGCGTACGAGATGCTCACCGGCCGCCGCGTGTGGGAGGAGCCGTGGCCCGACGCCGACCCCGACCTGCTCCAGACCGAGACCTTCGAGCTCGTCTGCCAGGTCAACGGCAAGGTCCGTGACCGCGTGAGCGCTCCGACCGGCGCGAGCCGGGACGAGCTCGAGAAACTGTGCCTGGAGTCCCGCGGCGTCCAGGCCCACATGAACGGCCAGCAGATCGCCAAGGTGATCGTCGTGCCCGACAAGCTCGTCAACGTCGTCGTCCGCTGACCGGCGCCACGGCGGTCGGCATCCGCTCGCGGCTGGTGCGAGCCGGACCCGCGCCTAGACTCCAGATGTGCCCGCCTTCAAGCCCGCCTACCTGATCCACGGCGACGACCACGGCCGGATCGCCGAACGCCGGCGCCGGCTCCGCGAGCTGGCCGAGGAACAGAGCGGCGCCCAGGGGGTCGAGCTGTTCGAGGGTGACGCCGCGACCCCGGAGGCGATCGCCGGCGCCCTGAACGCCCTCACGTTTGCGATCGGCCGGCGGTTCATCGTGGTGGACGGCGTCGAGCGCTGGACTGAAAAGCAGCTCGAGCCGCTCACGGCCGCGCTCAAAGACATCCCACCCGATACCACGGTGGCGTTCTTCGCGCGGGAGGACGGCCGCCTCAAGGCCCCTAAGGGCCTGCACGACGCGGTCAAGAAGGCGGGCGGCGACATCGCCGCCGAGGAGAACGTCAAGCCGTGGGAGCTTCCCAAGTGGCTGATCGCCCGCGCGCGGGAACTCGACCTGCAGCTCGAGCCGGACACCGCCCGCGCGATCGTCGCGCACGTCGGCGATCGCCAGCAGCGTCTGCTGCGCGAGCTCGAGAAACTCGCCATTTATTTGGACCCATCGACCAGGCCCACCCAGCCCGCACGCGTGGACGGCCTGATGGTGGAGGAGCTGACCGCGCCGTCGGCCGAGCACAAGGCGTGGTCGCTGGCCGACACGATCCTCGCCGGTGACGCGTCCGCCGCGACCGCCCTGTACCTGACGCTGCGCAGTCAGGGAGAGCGCTTGCCGGGCCTCCTGTTCTGGATCAGCCAGCGGGTTCGGACCGCGCACGAGGTGGCCTGCGCGCTCGAGGCCGGTCAGCCCCCGGCCCAGATCAAGCGAACGCTGCGGATGCCCTCAAAGGCCGCCGACCGGCTGATCGCCGACGCCCGTCGCATCGGATCCGAGGAGCTACAGCGCACGATCGAGGAGCTCGCCGAACTCGAGCTCGCCTCCCGCGGCGGCGGAAGCGGTGCCGCCGGCGAGGACACGGTGGCGCTGCTCGCCATCAGGCGCGTGGCCGCATAGACGCGGCGTCAGATGATGTGAAGCAAGAGCGCGGCGATCAACGCGATCGCTACGACCACTACCGCCGGCAGGAAATGCAGCATGCGATTGCCGTCTGGGCGGTAATTCGGTGGCGCGTTCGCCGCGTTGCGCATGACGAGCGCGGCGCCGCGGGACGCGACGGCATCATCTCGCTCGAGTCTCAGCCGCTCGATCGTCGCCGACAGCTCGTCGCGTTGGGCGACGGCGTCCTTGCGAGCAGCGATTGCCTCGTCGCGGGCGCGTAGGGCGCCGTCCCGCTCGTCGATCAGCGTGCCGCGTGCGGTGATGAAGTCATCGCGTTCGGCGAGCGCGCCTTCCTGCGCCGCCAGCGCGCCGGCGAGCTTGGCCGACAGCTCATCGCGCTCGGCGATGGCGGCGCGTCGCTCGCTCAGCGCCTCGTCGCGCGCAGCCAGCGCGGCATCACGGAGCCGGAGCGCCTCCTCGCGCTCCCCGATCGCCGCGTCACGCTGGGCCGACGCTTCGTCGCGAAGCTTCAGCGCTTCGCCGTGCGCCCGCATGAGGCGCTCGCGCTCTTCGGCGGCCGACTCCTGAGCCCTGCGCGCCGCATCGCGGGCTCCTGAAACCTCGTCGAGCTTGGCGCCGCGTCGCGACAGCTCGTCCGAGAGCTCGGCGATCTCTGCCTCGCGGCGCTCGAGCTCGCGCTGGACACGGTGAATTTCGCGGCGCGCCTTGACCAGCTCGGCCGACGGCGAGCCCGTGCGCCTCGATTCGCTTGCGCTGTTCGCGCTGTTCGCGCTGCTCACGCTTCCAGCAGCGTTCGAGCGCCGCCGGCGTGCGGGGCGAGACCCCGGCAGCGGGACCGACACCGTGATGTCGGGAGCTACGTTCAACTCGGCCTCGAGCCACTGCTCGTCCTGTTGCTCGTACGGGAACGAGGCCCTCCAGGGCTCGCCGTCCTCGGCCGCCCAGGGCTTGTGATCCAGGCTGGCGAGCAGGCGCTTCTGCTCCTCGTCTGCGAGCAAAGTGAGGCTCGGTCGGATGAAGCGGCGGCCGCGCACGCCGAACCAGCGGCCGTTGACCTCGAGCCGGTCCGAACCAGCCTCGATCCGGTCCAACTCAAACGCCACGCCGCTCGCAGAAGCGGCTGCAGACTCGACGGCCTCTGCCATGAGAGTCCCAAAGTTACCCGGAAGCGCGTCGCGGGGGCGTGATCGCAAGCGACCTTGCAGCTTGCGGGGCGGCTAAGGAGTCAATCCTGCGGCGAGTTAGCCGTGCCGCACGCGCGCCGCGCGTGACTTCTTTCGGGCGCCGGCGTTGCGGTGCAGCGCGCCGCGCTTGACCGCCTTGTCGATCGCCTGCACGAGCTGGCGGTGCTCGGTATCCGCCTGGGCGTCCTCGCCGGCCGCGACGGCGTGCTCGAGGCGGTGGAAGAACGTCTTGATGCGAGACGTGTAGCGACGGTTCTCGAGCCGCTCGCGCTCGGCGCGAAGGATCCGCTTCTTCTGTGACTTTATGTTCGCCATAAGCAGAGAGAAAGCCGCGGGTCTTTTCCGCCGCGGCGCCGCCCTACTATAGCCGCCCTGGTTCAGATCGACACCCATAGCCCGGGATCCGGCCCACCCAACGGCGCCGAACCGCCGGAGCCGCCCGGCTACCCACCTGGACGCGAGCCGCCGCCGCCCGACCCGCCGCGCCGGCGCATCGCCGTCAACACGGCGATCTTCGCATTCGCCACCGCGCTTTCGCGCATCGCCGGGCTCGCCCGCGAGGTGGCCGGGGCCGCGTTCTTCGGCACGAGCGCCGCGTACTCGGCGTTCACGCTCGCCTCGCAGGTGCCGAACCTGTTCAGCAACCTGTTCTCGCAGGCGGCGCTGGGGGCGGCCTTTGTGCCGGTGTTCACCGACCTGCTCCAGCAGGGGCGCAAACGCGAGGCGTTCCGGCTCGCCTCGACCCTGTTCTGGATCATCCTGGTTGCGCTCGGCGCGCTGACGCTGGTGTGGATGGCGATCGCCGGCGTCATCACGCCTCTGTTCACCGGGAGCGGGATCCCGGCCGCGCTCACCGCCGCTCTGTCGCGCGTGCTGTTCCCGGTCGTGCTGCTGCTGAGCCTCACGGGCCTGTTCGTCGCGATTCTCCAGGCCTACGACCGCTTCACGATCGCGGCCCTTGCCCCCGCGGTGTGGAACGTGGTGATTCTCGCGCTCCTCATCCTCCTGCGCGGGCAATTCCACGGGGAGGACAAGGTCTATGCCTACGCAATCGCCTGGCTGGTGGCCACCGTGGTGCAGTTCCTGATGGTCGGCGCGGCGTTGCGAACGATCGAGTTCCGGCTCGCGTTCAGCTTCGACTGGCGCGACCCGCGTGTGCGCCAGGTGCTCGTCTTGTTCCTGCCGGTGACGCTGAGCATCGGCATCGTCAATCTCGACGTCTTCATCAACGCCGGCTTCGGATCGCTGGTCGGAAGCTATGCCCCGGCGGCCATCAACCAAGCATTCCGGATCTACATGTTGCCGCAGGGGATCTTCAGCGTCGCCGTCGCGACGGTGCTGTTCCCGACCCTGAGCCGCATGGCGGCACGCCGCGACGCGGGGGGGATCCGTCGCGCCGTGGGCAACGGGATGCGCCAGATCAACCTCTTGCTGATCCCCTCCTCGGCGCTGATGCTCGTGCTTGCGACTCCGATCACGCGCCTGGTGTATCAGCACGGGACCTTTGGCCCGATGTCCACGCACTACGTCTCAACCGCGCTCTTCTGGTTCTCGTTCAGCCTGCCCTTCGCCGGGCTGAACCTGCTGCTCACGCGGACGTTCTTCGCGGTCCAGCGGCCCTGGATCCCGACCAAGCTCGCGGCGATGAACATGGTCGTCGATGCGATCGTGAGCATTGCGCTGTACAAGCCGCTCGGGATCGCGGGGCTCGTGATCGGAACGGCGGCGGCCAACATCGTCATGACCGCGCTCCAGCTGCACCGGTTGCGGATCGGCCTGAACGGCAGGCTCGAGATCGGCCAGACGGTGATGATCACGGCACGCATCCTCGTCGCCACGGTGATCATGGCCGCCGTGGCCAGGGGGCTGTGGGTCCTGCTCAACGGCGGGCTCGGCGACTCGCTGCCCGCTCAGATTGCGTCGGTCGGGGTGTCGTGCGCGGTGGCCGGCGTGCTCTACGCCTGGCTGACCCTGAAGATGCGGATCCCCGAGGCGCGCCAGATCGAGCAACTGGTGCTGAGTCGAGTGCGCGGACGCTAGGCTGCATGAGGCCATGAGCCTCTATGAGCGCCATTTCTCCGACTGCCGCCGGGAACGTGCGTTCCTGAGCGCGGTCGGGTTCACCACCGCGTTCGCCACCGCGCGCGGGATCACCCACGCGATCAAAGCCGGCAGGGGGCCGTTTCACAACATCAGCGAGGGCGGCCGGCACATCCACCACTCGACGTTCGGCATCTTCGGCCTGCTCGGGTTGGGCTACCTCTGGACCTACCGGATCGCGATAGGGCCCGGGCAGGGCCGCCGGTGGCCCTCACGGGTGACGGCGTCGCTCTACGGCGTGGCGGCGGCGCTGACGCTTGACGAGTTCGCGCTCTGGCTCGACCTCCAGGATGATTACTGGGACAAGCAGGGCCGGAAGTCAATCGACGCCGTGGCGATCTTCGGCGGTCTACTGACGATGGGAGTCGCCGGTCGCGGCGCGCTCAAGGAGCTCGGGCTGCTGCCCAAGGCGCTCGAGCGCTGGGCTTAGCCGGCTGCTAGAGCAAAGCTGCCGCCTCCGCCTGGACTAGGCGAGCGGCGATCTGCCCGCGACCCCGGCTGAGGCGGCTCATGATCGTGCCCTGCTTGGTGCCGAGCGCCCGGGCCGCGTCCCGGTATGACAAGCCGATCACGTCGACGGCAACCACCGCCTCGCGGAGCGGCTGGCTGAGCTCCCGCAGCGCGTCGTACACGGGAGCGATCTGGATCGAGTCGCCGATCGGGTCGCGCTCGCCCGCGAGCTGCTCGATCTCCTCACCGGCATCGGGGATTGTCGGAACGCGAGCCGTGCGCTTGGAGCTGATCCAGGTATTGCGCATGACGCTCAACAAGTAGGCGAGATCCCCGTCCCGACGCAGGAAACGTGGCCGGCGAAGGACCCGCTCATAGGTGTCCTGGACGAGATCCTCGGCATCCTGACGCGACCCGCACAGCGCGTACGCGGCCCGGTACAGGCGGTCCACATGGGTTGCGAGCGAGTCGGGATCGAGCTGTCGCGCCGGCTCGGATCCCGGCGTCTGCGCGCTCACTCTCTCGGCGGTGGTGTCCGCAGGTCCCATTCGATCAACCCCGAGGTCATCGTGGCAACCGAGCGCAGATCGCACATCGGGTAAACGCACATTTATGCGCTGGGCTATTTAGAGGTGTTTAGAAGGGCCGCCGACGCCGAGCCGAGCCGGGCCGCAATACCCTCTTAGACATGGCCGATCAGGCCCACATCCGCAACTTCTCGATCATCGCGCACATCGACCACGGCAAGTCGACGCTGGCCGATCGCATCCTCGAGCTGACCCACACCGTCGACCCCCGCTCGATGCGCGCTCAGCTGCTCGACTCGATGGAGCTCGAGCGCGAGCGCGGCATCACGATCAAGGCCCAGGCGGTGCGCGTGTTCTATACCTCCGAGCGCGACGGGCAGACCTACCAGCTGCACTTGATCGACACCCCCGGCCACGTCGACTTCACCTACGAGGTGTCCCGCTCGCTGGCCGCGTGCGAGGGCGCGCTGCTGGTCGTCGATGCCAGCCAGGGGGTCGAGGCGCAGACGGTGGCCAACACCTATCTCGCCATCGACTCGGGTCTCGAGCTGATCCCCTGCCTGAACAAGGTCGACCTCCCGGGCGCCGAACCCGAGCGCGTCGCCGAGGAGGTGGCCGAGCTCCTGGGGGAGCCCGCGGACAGCGTGCGCCGGATCAGCGCCAAGACCGGCGAGGGCGTCATCGAGGTGCTCGACGAGCTGATCGCGCGCGTTCCGCCCCCGAGCGGAGTTCCGGATGCGCCGCCGCGGGCGCTGATCTTCGACTCGGAGTTCGACCAGTACCGCGGCGTGATCGCCTACATCCGCGTGGTCGACGGCACGTTCACCAAGGGCGAGGCGATCCGGGCGATGCAGGCGGGGACCGAGGCCGAGATCGACGACATCGGCTTCTTCACGCCGCAGATGACCTCCGCGGGCGAGCTGCACGCCGGCGAGGTCGGGTTCTTGACCACCGGGATCAAGGACGTGACGAAGCTCCGCGTCGGCGACACCCTCACCACCAAACGCCGGCCTGCGGACCAGCCGCTACCGGGCTACCGCGAGGTCAAGCCGATGGTGTTCTGCGGCCTGTTCCCGATCAACTCCGACGACTACCCAGACCTGCGCGATGCGCTCGAGAAGCTGTCGCTCAACGACGCTGCTTTGTCGTGGGAGCCCGAGACCTCCGACGCGCTCGGATTCGGCTTCCGGTGCGGGTTCCTCGGCCTGCTCCACATGGACATCGTGCGCGAGCGGCTCGAGCGCGAATACGACCTCGAGCTGCTGGCGACGATGCCCAGCGTCGAGTACGAGGTGACGCTCACCGACGGCAGCGTGCTCCCGGTCCACAGCCCCAACGATTTCCCCGACCCGACCAAGGTTGCCGAGGTCCGCGAGCCGTACATCCGCGCCTCGATCCTCACGCCCAAGGAGTACATCGGTCAGATCATGGAGCTCTGCCAGGAGCGCCGCGGCGATCACTCCGGGATGCACTACCTGAGCTCCGAGCGCGTACAGCTGACATACGACCTGCCGCTGGCCGAGATCGTGCTCGACTTCTTCGACCAGCTCAAGTCGCGCACGCGCGGCTACGCCTCGCTCGACTACGAGCTGATCGGGCTGCGCGAGTCTGACCTGGTCAAGCTCGACATCCTGCTCGCCGGCGACCCGGTCGACGCCCTGTCGATGCTCGTCCACAAGAGCAAGGCCTACGACGCGGGAAAGACGCTGGCCGAACGGCTGCGCAAGACGATCCCGCGCCAGCAGTACGACGTCCCGATCCAGGCCGCGATCGGGTCGCGGATCGTGGCTCGCGAGACGATCAAGGCCTACCGTAAGGACGTGATCGCCAAGTGCTACGGCGGTGACATCACCCGCAAGCGGAAGCTGCTCGAGCAGCAGAAGAAGGGCAAGCAGCGGATGAAGCAGGTCGGGCGGATCGAAGTGCCCCAGGAGGCGTTCCTCGCCGTGCTCGAGCTGGGGGAGAAGACCCGGGCGTAATTTTTATGGGCGCTTGCGCGCCTGGTTTTGGGTATCGCCGGCCGATTCCCGGTCGTCGTCCCCATTGCCCTTGAGCTTGGCCCCGAACTCGTCGAGCAGGTCGGCTACGCGGTGGCTCAGCGGCTCCTCACGCGCCTCGTCGAGCCGCTCGACGAACTCCTTGCGCGCATCAGCCAGGATCTTGCCCAGGCTGTCGTCGGTCTTGATGTAGCCGAGCTCCTCGTCGGAGGGGCGCTTCGGCTTGGATGCGGTCGACGCGGCTTGGCGGACGGCGCGCTGGGCTCGCTCGCGGGCGAGCCGGGCCTTCTCGAGCAACTCGCGCTCCATCTCGGCGAGGCGCTGCTCGACGTCGGGGCTGGTCGGTGGCGGGTCAGCGGTTCGGCGCGGCGGCGGCGTGCGCTGGCGCAGACGCTGGATCTGTGCGTAGGCCTCCTGTACCTCCTCGAAGCGGCGCGCGGATTCGGGCGAGCCGTTGTTGTGATCGGGGTGGTGCAGCTGCACCAGCCGTCGGTAGACGGCGCGGAGCTCCTCGTCGGAGACTCCGGGCTTGACGCCGAGGACGGTGTACGGGTCGCGCGCCAGGGCCTAGATCCAGGAGCGCGGCCGCGGCGCGTGGCCGGGCTGCCAGCGCGTGGCGGCGCGCAGCGAGCGCCGGTAATGGGCGCCGTAGTAGCGACGGCTGTGGCCGAAGGCCAGCCACCCCACGACCAGCAGCACGCCCCACGCCGAGAACACGGTGGCGATGATCACTGCCGCCGCCAGCATGAGGGCAAGAAGGACCGGACCGAAAATGAACAAGGCGAGGACGATCGGGACGGGTCTGAGCCAGAGACTGGCTCCCGGCCATCCACTGCCGACCGACGCCGCCGGCTCCGAACGGTCACGGCGACGGACCGTCTGACCCGGAAGGTCGACCACCAGCTGGTCGAGCTCTCCGTAGGTGCGCGCCGCGAACGCGATCTCGAGGCGCTCCTCGAGCTCGTCGGGGTTCAGCCGGCCCTCGGCGGTGGCGTGCCGTAGTTGCTCGGCGACCCGCTCGCGGTCCGCGTCCGATGCCCTCAGGGTCGCTCGCCTTGACATATCAATGTGCTCCTCGTTGCGGCCAGGCCGAAGGCGCCGCCGTCAGGCGCCACCGACCGTCCCAAATCCGTGTGTCCCACGAGGCTACCGCGCCGGAAACGGGCTCACAAGCGCGCCGGCATGAGAAGAGGGACAGGATGGGCCCTCGCGGTCCCACGGATGCCGCCGCAGGCGGCCTTTAATATGCCTTGACAAGCATATGCATGGTTGGTTATATGCGTGCCATGACGAGCACCTGGGCCGCACTGGTCGACCCTCACCGGCGTGCGATGGTCGAGCTGCTGCGCGAACGGCCGCGGGCGGTCGGGGAGCTCGTCGAGCTCACCGGACTGACCCAGCCGGGCACGTCCAAGCACCTACGGGTGCTGCGGGAGGCAGGACTCGTGTCCTCGCGCACCGATGCGCAGCGGCGAGTCTACGCGCTCGAACTGCGCCCGCTGGTCGCTCTGGACGCCTGGCTCGAGCCATACCGGCGTGCGTGGGAGAACAGCCTCGACGCGCTGGAGCGCCACCTCGACCACGTGAACGACAAGGAGGAATCATGACCGAGGCCTTCGGTGCCTACAAGACGATCGAGAACCGACCGGCGCTGAGCTTCGAACGGCGCCTCTCGCACCCGATCGACGTCGTGTGGCGGGCGATCACGGAGTCCGGTCAGCTGGAGAGCTGGTTCCCCTGCCGGGTGGAGGTCGACGCGTTGCGCGAGGGGGCGGGGATGAGCTTTCGGTTCGAGCAGATGCCGCTCGACCTTCCGTCGACGATGACGGGGCGCGTGACCGCGTTCGATCCGCCCCGACGCTTTGCCTTTACGTGGGGCGAGGATCACCTCGACTTCAAGCTCGAGGACCTCCCGGGAGAGGATGCGTGCGTGCTGCGCCTGACGGTGCTGCTCGACTCTCGCGACAAGGCCTCGCGCGATGGGGCGGGCTGGCACGTGTGTCTGGATCGCCTGGGGCGGCTCGTCGGGGGAGAGGATGGTCCGGCGGCCACGGGGGCAAGTGAACAGTGGCGCGAGCTCTACGACGAGTACCAGCGTCGCGGCGTGCCCGCGGGGGCCGAAATCCCCGGCGGCTGAGGATCAGACCAACACCCGGCGCCTGAAGTTGCGCAGGCCGAGCCACAGGAAGGCCGCGCAGAAGCCGAGGAGTACCGGATAGATGATGTACAGGTGCATGTGCGAGAACGAGGTCAACCCGGCTCGCATGCCCTCGGTCACGTAGATCAGCGGGTTGACCAGCACCAGGATCTGGAGCCAGTGGATCCCGGCGACCTTGACCGGGGCGAGCTTGGTCCACTGGTAGTAGGTGCCGCCCAGGAAGGTCAGCGGCAGGACCACGAAGCCCCACATCAGACCGATGTTCCGTGGCTCGAAGGTGGTGCCGAGCACGAGCCCGAGTGAGGTCATGGCCAGGCAGGCGAGCGGGATCAAGGTCACGATCACGAGCCAGTGCACGTGGAGGTGGGCGCTCACGCCGGTGGCGTGGACGACAGCCGCGATCGGGAACACGATCAGCGCCGCCAGCACGCCTTGGACCGACCCCGAAAGCACCTTCGAGATGGCCACGAGCCAGATCGGGCACGGCGCCTGGACGCGGTCCTCGATCTCCCTCGTGTAGCCGAACTCGGTCGACATCGGCAGGGCCACCGCCTGGATGCCCTGGAACATGATCGAGATCCCGACCACGCCCGCCACGAGCACGGTGGCGAACGCCGACTCGGAGGCGTGACTGTGCGCACCGCCCCCACCCCCGATGCCCTGGCCGATGGTCGGGAACACGTACAGGAACACGAACGCGAGCAGGAACGGCTGGATCAACGTGCGGACGATGAACTCGCCGAAGTGCTTGCCGAGCACGACCAGGTCGCGGAGGATCAGCGCCCAGAGCGCCGCGCGGCTGGCCGCGAACGTCGACCGGGTGGGCGTCAGCGAGATGCCGGGCGAGGCCGGGGCTTCGATCCGCCGGCGGGTGGCGGTCATTCGCGCAACTCCTTCCCGGTCAGGTTGATGAACACGGTCTCGAGCGTCGGCTCGGCCACCGACAGGTCGACGAGCTCGAACCCGGCGCGTTCGGAGGCGGAGACGACGCGCGGGATGATCCGCTCAGATCCCTTGACGTGCAGCTCGACATTGGTGCTCGGGCTCTCCTCGCCGTCCTCGATCACGCGGGTCCGGGTCACTCCCTCGACCTCGCGCTCCAGATGCGCCGCGAGCGCATCGCCATCCCCGTAGGCCTTGACCGTGACAATCGTGTCGGCACCGACCGACTGCTTGAGGGCCGCCGGCGTGTCGAGCGCGAGGATCTTGCCGTGGTCCATGATCGCCACGCGCTTGCACAGGCGGTCGGCCTCCTCCATGTAGTGGGTGAGGAGCATGATCGTCTGACCGTCGGCGTTCAGCTCGCCCAGGATCTCCCACAGCGCCAGCCGGCTCTGGGGGTCGAGCCCGGCCGTGGGCTCGTCGAGGAACAGGACGGCTGGGCGGTGGAAGATCGCGCGGGCGACCATCAGCCGCTGCGCCATCCCGCCCGAGAGCGCGAATACCGACGCCTTGGCCCAGCGGCTGAGGTGAAACTGCTCGAGCAGCCGGTCTGAGACCTCGCGCGACTCCGGAGCCGGGATCCCGAACAGCCGCCCGTGGAAGTACAGGTTCTCCCACACGGTGAGCTGGCGGTCGAGCGTGTTCTGCTGGGAGACGATCCCGATCAGCTGCTTGGCCAACGCGGGATGGGCGATGACATCGACGGCGCCGATCTGGGCGCTTCCCGCGGTCGGGATCACACGCGTGGTCAGCATCCCGGCGGTCGTCGTCTTGCCGGCGCCGTTGGGGCCGAGCAGGCCAAAGATCTCGCCCGCCTCGATGCTCAGGTCGAGGCCATCGACGGCCTTGAAGTCGGTGCCCGGGTACTGCTTGGTCAGCCCGGCCGTGCGGATGATCCCGGCGCTGTGGCCGTGGTTCCCGTCCGCTCGGTCCCCGGTTTCTGTCGCCATGGCCATGGAAGAATCACCAAGTATGGACCTCGGACTGCGCGATCGTGCCTGCATCGTCACGGGCGCCTCAGGGGGCATCGGCAGGGCCACGGCGGTGGCGCTGGCGGGCGAGGGCGCGGCGGTTCTGCTGATCGGACGCCGCGAGGAAACGTTGGCGGAGCTGGCGGGGGAGTGCGAGCGCGCCGGTGGTCGCGGGGAGCCGTTGGCGCTCGACGTAACGGCGACCGACGCCGGCGAGCGCGCCGTGCAGAAGTGCCTGGATCGCTTCGGCCGGATCGACGCGCTCGTCAACGGCGCCGGCACGAGCGCCGTTCGCCCGCACGAACAGCTGAGCGACGAGGAATGGCAGGCACAGTGGGAGCTGCACGTGATGGCGCCGATGCGGTTGATGCGCGCGGCCGCGCCGGCGATGGCCGAGCGGGGCTGGGGGCGGGTCGTAAACGTGTGCTCGTCCTCGGGCAAACGCCCTTCGGCGACGAACATGGCGTACTCGGTGACCAAGGCGGCGGAGCTGTCGCTCTCGCGGTCGTTCGCCGACATTTACGCGTCGCGCGGCGTGCTCATCAATTCGGTCTCGCCCGGACCGATCGGCGGGGATTTGTGGCTGTCGGAGGGTGGCCTGGCCGACCAGAACGCGCGGGCGCGCGGCATCACGCGCGAGCAGGTACTCGAGTCGACCGCCGCGCGCCAGCCGATCGGGCGGCTTGGCACCGAGCAGGAGGTCGCCGACGTGATCGTGTTCCTGTGCTCGGAGGCCGCCTCAAACGTCGCCGGTGCGGCTTGGTCGGTTGACGGTGGCGCTGTGCCCGTGATCATCTGAGGAGTGGGGTCGACTAATCTGCGGCGCCGTGCCCGTCAACGCAGACGCGATCGGCAAGACCTACCCGGTGACGACGTACGCGGTCGGCCGCGAGAAGGTCCGCGAGTACGCGCACGCGGTGGGTGAGACCAATCCGCTGTACCTCAACGTCGAGGCGGCGCGCGAGGCCGGGTACGCCGACGTCGTCGCTCCGCCGATGTTCGCGGTCGTCTACGCCGGTCGTGCGATCACGCCGGCGCTGTTCGACCCCGACGTCGGGATCGACTTCCCGAAGATGCTGCACGGCGGGCAGGAGTTCATCTGGGGCCCGGTCGTCGTGGCCGGCGACGAGATCGCTACGACCACGACGGTCAAGGACATCAACACGCGCGGCGGGATGAACTTCTACGTGTTCGAGACCGATTCGCGCAACCAGCGAGGCGAGACCGTGTGCACCGGTCTGTGGACGAACATCGTGAGGGACGACTCGTGAAGCTCGAGCCGGGCGACCCGGTCCACCTCGAAGTCACCCCCGACCGGTTCGTCACGGTCCGCTACGCGGGCGCGTCGGGCGACTTCAACCCGATCCACATCGACGAGGAGTTCGCTCGCAGCGTTGGCCTGCCCGGACGGATCCTGCACGGGCTGTGGACGATGGCGCAGGTCGCGCGCGCACACACCGAGGCGGCCGGCGGGCCTGAACGGCTCAAGCGGCTGTCGGTGCAGTTCCGGGGGATGGGACAGATGGAGGAGCCGATCCTCGTCAAGGGCACCGTGCGCGAGGTGGCGGACGGGACCGCCATCGTCGACTCGCAGGCCGAGCAGTCGGGTCACCGGATCATCCGCAACGCGGTCGCGGAAATCTCAGTCGACTGACCGAAGATCCCGGCCACCCCAACCGACGGGGAGTGGCCAGCGCCCGACCTACAATCAAGCGTCGATGCTTACTTCACGCCAGGAGCTGGTGCTGCGCAAGGTCGTCGAGGAATACCTCGAAGTCGGAGCGCCCGTCGGCTCAAAAGCGCTGTCGGTGGACGTCCAGTGGGGCCCATCGACGATCCGGACCGAGCTGGCCAGCCTCGAAGTGCTGGGCCTGCTCGCGCATCCGCACACGTCCGCGGGACGCGTTCCCACCGAGGCCGGCTATCGCTATTTCGTCGATCGGCTGCTGCCGACGCAGGCCGCGGCGCCGCGGCTGTCGCTGTCGCTGGTTCGCCGCGAGCTCGACGAGGCGATGCGTGTGACCACCGAGACGCTCTCGCAGGTCACCAATCTGCTCGCGATCGTCACCGCCCCACCGATCGAGACCTCGACGATCCGCCACATCGAGGTCCTCCTGCTCCAGCCGCAGGTGATGATGGTCGTGGTGATCACCTCCACGGGGGGCGTCACCAAGCGCCTGTTCACGTTCGCCGATCCGATCGACCCCGGACTGGCCGACTGGGCCGCGAGCTATCTGAACGAGCGGCTCATCGGCCTCGGCCTCGGCGCCCGGATCCTCCAGAAGCGCCTCCACGATCCGTCGCTCTCGCGCCGCGAGTCGGATTTTCTCGATGCGCTGTCGACGGCGTTCACCGAACTCGAGGACGGCGCGCACGAGAATCTGTACATGGAGGGCACCTCGCGGCTGCTTCGCGACGATCGCCTGGGCGACGTCTCGGACCTGAACGTGTTGATGGACATGCTCGAGCGCCGCGTGACCCTGCTCGGGGTTCTTCGGGCCGCGCTCACCGAGCGCGACGTCTTGGTCCGGATCGGTGCCGAGAACGAGGCGCCGGGGCTGCGCTCGCTCGCGTTGGTGGCCGCGGGCTACGGACTGCCGCAGCGCCGGCTCGGGACCGTGTCGGTGATCGGGCCGCTGCGCATGGACTACGGGTACGCCATCCACGCCGTCCGTGACGCCGCCGCCCAGCTCTCAAGCTTCATCGCCGAGGTGTACGACGAGCGATGAGTTCGACGCGCGATTACTACGAGGTGCTGGGGGTCCCGCGCGACGCCGACGACGCCACGATCAAGAAGGCGTTCCGGCGGCTGGCCCGCGAACTGCACCCCGACGTCAACAAGCACGACCCCGACGCCGAGGACAAGTTCAAGGAGGCGGCCGAGGCCTACGAGGTCCTGTCTGACTCCGACCGCCGCGCCACGTATGACCGGTACGGGCGTGAAGGGCTGCGCAGCGGCGGCTACGCCCCGAACTTCGACGGGTTCTCGTCGGTGTCCGACATCTTCGAGGCATTCTTTGGCGGCGGTGGCGGAGCATTCGGCGACCTGTTCGGCATGGGCGGCGGGGCCGCCCGCGGCGGGCCGATCCAGGGTGGCGACGTGGCGGTCGCCGCCGAGATCGACCTCGCCCAGGCGGCCACCGGCGCCACGGTCGACGTCAGCTACGAGGCGGTCGCGCTGTGCGAGCACTGCCACGGCAACGGTGCCGAGCCGGGCACGCCGATCGAGACGTGTGCCCGCTGCCAGGGCACCGGACAGCTGCGGGCCGTGTCGCGTACCCCGTTCGGCCAGGTCATGCGAACGACGGCGTGCGACGTGTGCGGCGGCGACGGGAAGGTCGCCCGCGAGCCCTGCAAGGTGTGCCGGGGTCGCGGCCGCAAGGTCGAGCGGCCCAAGGTCAAGGTGGACGTTCCAGCCGGGATCGCGGACGGCCAGCGCATCCGGATCGCCGGCCGCGGCCACGCCGGTGAGCGGGGCGGACCCCCCGGCGACCTGTACGTCCTGATCCGGGTTCGCCAGGATTCGCGGTTCGTGCGCGACGGCGACGACCTCGTCACCGCGGTCGACGTGTCGGCGCCGCTGGCGGCGCTGGGAACCACGGTCGAGGTCGAGACGGTTTCGGGTGAGCGGGTCGAGGTCGAGGTTCCGGCCGGCATTCAGCCACACGAGACGCTGACCGTCCGCGGCGCCGGCATGCCGGCGTTGCGGGGGCGCCACAAGGGCGACCTTCGGGTCGTCGTGGACGTGGTGACTCCGCGGCACCTCAACCGCGAGCAGCGCGAGCTCTACGAGCAGCTGGCCGAATCGCTGACCGACCACAACCTGCGCAGCGACGAGGGCGTGTTCGGGAAGCTCAGGCGCGCGTTCCACGGGCACTGAGCCGGGTTCTGCCGTGATCCGCCTCGCGGTTCGAGTTCGCCGCGAACAGGCCGAGCTGGTCCTGGCCGAGCTGATCGATCTGGCTCCTTCCGGGGTCGAGGAGGTGTCGGTGGGCTCCGGGGACGTGGTCGAGTACGCCGTGTACGGGGCGCCCGGCGAGCTGCCGGCGCTGCCCGAGCTGACCGCGGCCGCCGGCGGCGCGTTGGTGGAGGTGCGCAGCACCGAGGTCGCGGACGACTGGGACCAGCGGTGGCGGGAGTTTCACCGGCCGCTCGTGCTGACAATGAGGGACCCGCCCGCCCGGCTGGTGGTCCGGCCGCCGTGGGAGCCTGCGCTCGGCGCGGAGATCGAGCTCGTGATCGACCCGGGGCAGGCGTTCGGCACCGGCGCCCACGCCACCACCCGGCTGGGTCTGGAGCTGATGCTTGGGTTGCCTCCGTTTGGGGGGTTGCTCGACTTGGGGTGCGGGTCGGGCGTGCTGGCGATCGCGGCCGCGCGTCTGGGGTGGGCGCCCGTGGTGGCGGTCGACTTCGATCCGGTCGCGGTCCGAGCGGCGACGGACAACGCCGCGGTGAACGGAGTCGAATTAGAGGTGCGCCGGCATGACCTGCGGGCCGATCCGGTCGTCGTGGCGCCCACCGTCGCCGCCAACTTGCTCCGACCGTTGCTGCTGGCCTGGGCGGAACGGCTGCACGGTGTTCCGGAGTTGCCAGAACGGGTCATCGCCAGCGGGTTGCTGGTCGGCGAGGCCGATGAGGTCGCAGCGGCGTTCTCGGCCGTCGGCCTAGTCGAGTCCGAGCGCCGAGAGTCCGGCGACTGGGCCGCCCTTCTGCTCCACCGGACTCCGTAACGGGCAAATTCCAGCATTAGCTGCCGCACTTTCGGCCAGCGCAGGAAAGTGCCCCGTGGCCGGGCGAAATCCTGAATTAGTGGCGACCGGCGGCTGGAATGCTGGAAATTGCCCCGTGGGCGGGCCGGGCGCCAGCGTGGATACGCGGCCGGGCCAGATCTTGTCCACGGGGCCCATGTTTCAAGTCCCGGCGGAATGCATCCTTCATGTCACGTTGCGAGCCCGAACTTGTAGCCAAAGGAGGTGAATCCCAGTTGCCCAACCCGCTCGCGATCGGCGTGACGCTCGGTGGCCTGCTTCTTGACGTGATTGTGCCCCGGCCAAAGCCTCGGACCGGATTGCTGCGTGAACCTCTTCTCCTCTCTCCGCGCACCGGGCCGAGGACACCGCGGCATGAAGCCGCGCACGAGGAGTACGACATTCCGCCGGCCGCGGGCGTGCGACTCAACTGAATCGAGGCGTCCACGGTGGTCGCGCTAACGTGCGGCCACCGTGGCGTCGTTCGCCGTCAAGTTCCTCGGGTGCAAGGTCTCACAGGCCGATGCGATGATCGCCCGACGTGCTCTGCTCGCCGCCGGCCACACCGAAGCCGCCGAGGACGAGGCCGAACTGCACGTGATCAACACCTGCTGCATCACGAGCGAGGCCGAGGCGAAATCCCGCCAGGCGGTCCGCCGCTCGCTGACGAGCGCCGACCGGGTACTGGTGGCGGGGTGCGCGGTCAACTTGAATGGGGCGCAGTTCGCGGAGATCGACGAGCGCGTGAGCGCGTTCGTGGGCACCGCGGAGGAGGTGGCCGGGGCGATGGCGGCGGGCCTGGGCACGTGCGCCGACCTGGGGCACGACGTCCCGGCTCGCCGCTCGCCAGCCGGGACCCGGTTAGCGGCGGGTGGGCCGATAGCGCCGGCGCAATCCGACCGGACCCGCGGGTTCATCAAGATCCAGGACGGCTGCGACTGCCACTGCGCCTACTGCATCATCCCCACCGTCCGGGGCGCCGCCCGCTCGCGCCCGGCCGCCGCCGTTATAGACGAGGCCCGCCGGCGCGTCGAGGAGGGTCAGCCCGAGATGGTGCTGACCGGAATCAGCGTCGGTGACTATCGCGATCCCCAACACGGGCTCGAGCTCGGCGAGCTGATGGTGGCGGTGGCGCATGTGCCCGGGGTCGAGCGCGTGCGACTGTCGAGCGTCGAGGTGATCCACGTCAAGGACTCGCTGCTCGAGGCGCTCGCCACCGAACCCAAGGTCTGTCCGCACCTCCACGTCCCGATGCAGTCCGGCGATGACCAGGTCCTGAGCGCGATGGGACGCCATTACACCGCCGATCAGTACCTGGACGCGATCGCGACGCTCCGGCAAGCCGTCCCCCACGTCAACGTCACGACCGACGTGATCGTCGGCTTCCCAACGGAGACCGAGGACGCGTTCCACAGGACCCTGGACGCCGTCGACGCAGCAGGCATCACCAAGGTCCACACGTTCTCGTACTCCTCCCGCCCGGGCACGAAAGCCGAGGAGCTCGGTGATCGCATTCCTCCGCAGGAGAAGAAGCGCCGCTCACAGGCGCTTCGTGGCTTCTCCGAGGTGCGCTCGCGCCACCACCGAAACGCCAAGCTGGGCCAACACGAGTGCGTCCTGGTCGATAAGACCGCCGACACCCAGTGTTCGGGCTACACGGCCGATTACACCCGGTGTTATTTGCCGCCCGCCGCCGCGGCCCGGGGTCAGCTCGTGGACGTCCGCTGCGACGAGCTCCACGCGGACGGCATCCGGTGCGGGGCTATCCTGAAGGTGTGACCGTCATCGATCAGGTTCGCGGCGACATGACCAGCGCGATGAAGGCCGGCGAGAAGGATCGCGTCGGCGCGTTGCGGCTGGTTCTGTCCGAGCTTCAGAAGGCCCAGAAGGAGGGCTCAGACGACGAGCTGGCCGTGCTGCGCCGGGAGCGCAAGCGGCGGCTTGAGGCCGCCGAACAGTTCCGTGGCGGCGGCCGTCCCGAGCTGGCCGAGCAGGAGGAGGCCGAGGCCCGGATCATCGAGACATACATGCCGGCCGAGCTTGGGGACGCCGAGCTCGACGCGATCGTGCAGGCGGCGATCGCCGAGACCGGCGCGAGCAACCCAAAGGACATGGGGCAGGTGATGAAGGTCGTGATGGCCAAGTCCGACGGGCGAGCCGACGGCAAGCGCGCATCGGCCCGCGTCCGTGAGGCGCTTAATGGAGATCGGTAGACGGGATCAGGTGGGTGCGTAGGCAGGTAGAGCTCGAGAACACGGTCGCGGCCGAGCTCGCGGGCAGCAAGGATGCCGTTCTGCGAGCGCTCGAAGGACATCTCGACTGCGACGTCTTCCTGCGGGGCAACGTCCTGACGCTTGACGGCGAGTCCGAGGCGGTCGATGCCGCGGTGGCGGTGGTCAACGAGCTTTCAGAGCTGATCGCCCAGGGACACGAGATCGCGCCGGGCACGATCGAGGCGGTCAAGCGCGCGCTCGATGCCCACGAGTCGCCCGGCAAGATCCTCGAGGATGTGGTCTGGCGCCACCGCGCGACCAAGGTCGCGCCCAAGACCGTCAACCAGAAGCGCTACGTCGACTCGATCCGCAACAACACGATCACGTTCGGGATCGGTCCGGCCGGCACGGGCAAGACGTTCCTGGCGGTGGCGCTCGCCGCCGCCGCGCTCAGCCGGCGTGAGGTCAACCGGATCATCCTGACCCGGCCCGCGGTCGAGGCGGGCGAGCGGCTCGGGTTCCTGCCCGGCGACCTCATGGCGAAGGTCGACCCCTTCCTGCGCCCGCTGTTCGACGCGCTGCACGACATGCTCGAGCCCGAGCGCGTCTCCTCGCACCTGGAGCGGGGCGTGATCGAGGTCGCGCCGCTCGCGTTCATGCGAGGCCGGAGTCTCAACGACAGCTTCATCATCCTCGACGAGGCTCAGAACACCAGCCCGGAGCAGATGAAGATGTTCCTCACTCGCCTGGGCTTCAACTCGAAGATGGTGGTGACCGGCGACATCACGCAGATCGACCTGCCCCGCGACCAGGACTCGGGTCTGGTGATGGTGGCGGACGTCCTCAAGGACGTGGAGGGGATCGAGTTCGTGCGCTTCGGGGACGAGGACGTGGTTCGCCACAAGCTGGTGCGACGGATCGTCGCCGCCTACAACGAGCACGCCCAGCGCCTGGCGCCGGAGCTCCGCCCCCGTGCGGCCACGCCGAGAGGCTGACGGACGCGCCCGCCGTGCTCGAGATCGAGGTCATCGGGATCGACCGGATCGGGTCTGGCGGTGGCGGCACGGCGAGTCTCGTTGTGCCCACCGCCACCGAGTTAGAGCGGCTGTGCGCGCTGGCGATCGCCTCGGCCGGGATCGACGAGGGCCACGTGGCGATCGAGTTCGTCGAGCCCGACCGTATCCGGGAGCTCAACCGCGAGCACCGCGACCTCGACGAGCCCACCGATGTGCTCTCGTTCGGGGTCGACGGCGACGGAGCCAGCGCCGGCCCGCGCGAGCTGGGCGACATCGTGATCTGCCCGGACCACACCGAGGATCTCCGTGAGGCGGTCGTGCACGGGGCGCTGCACCTGACCGGGATGGATCACGAGACCGACGACGGTGAGATGCTGGCGTTGCAGGCCGAGCTGTTGCGCTGGGCGCGGTGAGCCGCGAGACCCGCTCGGGTTTCATTGCCCTGGCCGGCCGTCCCAACGTCGGCAAGTCAACGCTGGCCAACGCGATCGTCGGGGCCAAGGTCGCGATCGTGTCCGACAAGCCCCAGACGACGCGCCGGGCCATTCGCGGCGTGGCCACCGGGCCGGACTGGCAGCTGGTGTTGATCGACCTTCCGGGCGTCCAGCGCCCCCAGGACGCGCTCACGGCGAGGATGCAGCGACGCGTTGAGCAGGAGCTCGGGGACGCCGACGGTTGCCTGTTCGTGGTCAATGCCGAACAAGGGATCGGCCCCGGCGATCGGTTCATCGCAAATCTGCTGCGAGGAGCGCAGATCCCGGTCGTGATCGCGGCTAACAAGACCGATCGCGCCGACCGGGCGAGGACGGCCGCGGCGCTGCACGCGGCCGCCGGACTCGAGGTGGGAGAGGAGATCTTCCCGATCTCGGCGCGCACCGGGTCCGGCGTACCCCCGCTCGTCGACTTCCTGGTCTCGCTGCTTCCGCCGGGTCCGTTCTACTTCGAGTCCCGGCAGCTCTCCGACCAGGCCGAGCGCGTGTGGCTGGCCGAGTTGATCCGGGAGCAGGTGCTCGCACGCACCCGCGAGGAGCTGCCGCATTCGGTTGAGGTCGTGGTCGAGGGCATCGACGAGGGCGATCCGGTCCGAATCGAGGCGGTCATCCTGGCCGAGACCGAGTCGCAGAAGCGGATCCTGATCGGCGCCGGCGGCCAGATGGTCAAGTCGATCGGGATCGCCGCCCGCCGCGCGATCGAGCGTGAGCTGGGGGAGCGCGTGCACCTGGCACTGTCCGTGCGCGTCCGCCGGCACTGGCGCGCCGACGAGGCGCTCCTGGACCGGTTGGGGATCGAATAGATCGTCCCGTGCCAGATCTTCTGCGGCGCGGACTATCCTTGTGATCATGGCCACAGAAGTCGTCGAAGCTCTCCCCCCGCTCGCTGCGGACCTGTGCTGGCTGCTGTCGCGGGCCAGCCACAACCTCACGACCGAGATGACCGCGGCGCTCGAGGACGTGGGCATCTCCCCCCGGGCCCACGCCGTCCTCACCACGGCGCTGACCGGCGAGCACACCCAGATCGAGATCGCGCGGCTGGTCGGGCTCGACAAGACGACGATGGTCGTCACGCTCGATGAGCTCGAGGCGGCCGGACTGGCGGAGCGCCGCCCGTCGAGCACCGATCGCCGCGCACGGGTGATCGCCGTGACCGACGCCGGCAAGCGCTCCGTGAAGGCGGCCGACAAGGTGCTCGATCGCGTACGGGACGACGTCCTGAGCGCGCTGGAGCCGGACGAGCGCCGCATCTTCCTGGAGTCGCTGGGCCGTCTGGCCTGCGGCCGGCTCTCCGAACCGGTCCAGTGCGCGCACCCCGTGCGCCGTCGGCGCTGACCGGACTTACCGCTAAGGCAGAACGGTGGGCGGCGTAAGGCCTTACGCCGTTGCATCCGCAGCGAACGCCCGATGTGGGGGCGGGGCTCGTAGCTCACACTGAGTTGCGACCGAAATAGATCGTACTCTAATAGATGATCTGCTGCGGTTCTTTCTTGAACGGACCGACCCCCTGAGGAGACGAGCTCGATGACACAGACTCTCCAGTCCGCGACGGGCGCGGGCTTATCCGAACGAAACCGCTGGATCGCGCTGGTGGTCCTGTGCGCCGGCTTCCTGATGATCATCCTCGACCAGACGATCGTGAACGTGGCGCTGCCGTCGATCCAGAGCGATCTCCACTTCACCGAGTCGAACCTGGCTTGGGTGATCAACGCGTACCTGATCGCGTTCGGCGGCCTGCTGCTGCTGGTCGGCCGCCTCGGCGATCTGATCGGACGCCGGCGGATCTTCCTCGCCGGCCTGGTCGTGTTCACCACGGCGTCGCTGGTGTGCGGCCTGGCGGATAGCCAGGGGCTCCTGATCGGCGCGCGCTTCATCCAGGGCATCGGCGGCGCCATGACCTCGGCCGTGATCCTGGGGATGATCGTGACGATGTTCCCGCAGCCGTCCGAGCGGGCCAAGGCGATCGGCGTCTACGCGTTCGTGGCCGCGGGCGGCGGCGCGATCGGCCTGCTGGCCGGCGGCGTGATCACGCAGGCGATCAACTGGCACTGGATCTTCTTCGTCAACGTCCCGATCGGCATCGCCACCGGAATCCTGACCACGCGGCTGCTCCCGAACGACGCCGGAATCGGCCTGGAGAAGGGGGCGGACGCGCCGGGCGCCCTGCTGCTCGTCGGCTCCCTGATGCTCGCCGTGTACGCGATCGTCGAGGCCAGCAATTACGGCTGGGGCTCGGCGCACACGCTCGGATTCGGCGCGGTCGCGGTGGGACTCCTGGCCGCGTTCATCGTCCGCCAAGCGACCGCCGCCAACCCGCTCATCCCGCTGCGCATCTTCCGCAACCGCACGGTGACCGTGGCCAACGCGATGCAGGTATTCATGGTGGCGGGCATATTTGGGGTGTTCTTCCTCGGCGCGCTCTACCTCCAGCGGGTGCTGCACTACGACGCGATCGAGGTGGGCCTCGCGTTCCTGCCGGTCGCGCTTGGGATCGCGGGGCTGTCGCTGAGCGTGACCGCTCGGCTGATGATGCGCTTCGGCGCCAAGCCGACATTGATCGGCGGTCTGGTGCTGGTCGCGGCCGGGCTGATCGTGTTCCGGGGCGCTCCGGTCAACGCCGGCTACGTGGGCGGCCTGCTCCCCGCCATGGTGTTGCTCGGGGTCGGCGCTGGACTCGTTTTCCCGTCCTTGATGACGCTCGCGATGTCGGCGGCCACGCCCGAGGACGCAGGGTTGGCCTCCGGGCTCGTCAACACGACGCAGCAGGTGGGCGGTGCGCTTGGACTGGCGGTCCTGGCCACCCTGGCCACTACCCGGACGAACTCGGTGAGCGCTCACGGTGCCTCAACCGCCGTCGCATTGACCGACGGCTACCACCTGGCGTTCACGATCGCGGCCATCCTGCTCCTGGTGGCGATCGGGCTCGGCCTGGCCTTCCTGCGGCCAACCCGGGCACTCGAGGCGATGTCCGAGTCCGACACGAACGTGGCGGACGAGATCGAGCCCGAGTACCTGGAGCAGGCCGCCTAGGGGAGCAGACCGTGGGCTAGCAGCTTCTCGCGCCGCTCCGGTCACGATGGCCGCGAGCGGCGCGAGGAGCAGCCACGGCGTGTCGCGAGCCGCTGTCTGCCATCGCCACTCGAGCACGAGGCAATCGAGCCGGCAACGATGCCGTGCGCAGGGTCGATTGCAAGGGCACCCTAGAATCGCCACCCCGTGGACGACTCAGAGATCGCCTTCGATGACCGCGGGCTGGTCCCGTGCATCGTGCAGGACTGGGGGACGGGGGAGGTGCTGACGCTCGCCTACATGAACGCGGAGTCGCTGCGACTGACCCGCGAGACCGGTGAGGTCCACTTCTTCAGCCGCTCGCGCCAGGAGCTGTGGCACAAGGGCTCCACCTCGGGCAACACGATGAGCGTGAAGTCGATCCGCTACGACTGCGATGCCGACGCGCTGCTGGCGCTCGTCGAACCGGCCGGTCCGGCGTGTCACACCGGGGAGCGCTCATGCTTTCACCGCGGCGAGATCACGCTCGCAGCGCCCTTCCAGACGCTGCCGACGCTCGAGCGGACGATCGCCGAACGCGCGGCGAGCAGGCCGGAGGGCTCCTACACGGCGAAGCTGCTCGGCGATCCGGGCTACGCCGGCGCCAAGGTCCAGGAGGAGGCCGAGGAGGTGGTCCGGGCCGCCCGCGAGGAGTCGGACGAGCGCGTGGCCGAGGAGGCCGCCGACGTTATCTACCACCTGGCCGTGCTGCTCCGCGGACGCGGCCTGAGCATTGCCGATGCCGAGCGGGTCCTCGATGGCCGTAGCCGGCGGCGCTGACACGACGCCGGCGGGGTTCACTCCGTCGCTGGCCGAGACGAGGGCGCTGGCCGCCGACTACAACCTGATCCCGGTCCGGGAGACGTTCATCGACGACTGCCAGACCCCGGTCTCGGCGTTTCTCAAGCTGCGCGGCGCCGAGCCGTCCTTCCTGCTCGAGTCGGCCGATCAGGGGCGGGTGGGCCGCTTCTCGTTCATCGGCTTCCGCCCCCGCAAGGTGCTGCGCTGGTCGCTGGAGGACGGCGGCGATCCGTATGCCCTCGCGGCGGCGGAGCTCGGCCCGGTCAAGGCCGCGCCGCTGCCCGATCTGCCGCCCTTCGCCGGCGGCGCCGTCGGGCTGTTCGCCTACGACCTCGTCCGTACGGTCGAGCCGCTCGGCGAGCCGAACCCCGACCCGATCGGCGTGCCCGACCTGGCTCTGATGCTGACCGATGCGCTGGTCGCGTTCGACCACCTCAAGCACACGGTCACGGTGATCGCCAACGTGTACGCGGACGACGACCTCGACGCCTCGTACGCCCGGGCGCTCGACACGATCGCCGAGGTGCGCTGGCGGCTCGCGGGCCCGGTCCCGCGGCCCCCGAGGCCGCCGGCTCCCGATCGGACGGTCGCGCCGCTGCAGCCCAACATGACGCGCGAGCAGTTCGAGGCGAACGTCGCGCGGATCATCGAGTACATCTACGCCGGCGACGCCTTCCAGGTTGTTCCCTCGCAACGCTGGTCGGGCCGGGTCCCGGTCGAGGCGTTCTCGATCTACCGCGGGCTGCGGGCGGTCAACCCCAGTCCGTACATGTACTTCCTGGACTTCGGCGACTTCGAGATCGCCGGCGCGAGCCCCGAGCCGCTGATCACGGTGGCCGGCCGGCGGGTCTCCACCCGCCCGATCGCCGGCACCCGGCCGCGCGGCGAGAACGCCGAGGAGGACCGCCGGATCGCCGAGGAGCTGCTGGCCGATCCCAAGGAGCGGGCCGAGCACGTGATGCTCGTCGACCTCGGGCGCAATGACCTGGGCCGGGTGTGCGCGTACGGGACGGTCGCCGTCGAGAGCTTCATGGCGGTCGAGAACTACAGCCACGTGATGCACATTGTCTCGAGCGTCACGGGTGAGCTGCGCGACGGGGTCGGCGCGCTCGAAGCGCTGCGTTCGGTCCTGCCCGCGGGCACGCTGTCGGGGGCGCCCAAGGTCCGCGCGATGCAGATCATCGACGAGCTCGAGCCGGTCAAGCGCGGCGGCTACGGCGGGGCGATCGGCTACGCGAGCTACACCGGCGACCTCGACACCTGCATCCACATCCGGACCGTGGTGATCAAGGATGGCGTCGCCCACGTCCAGGCCGGAGGCGGGACGGTGGCCGACGCCAAGCCCGAGTACGAGTACCGCGAGTCCCAGGCCAAGGCGCGCGGGGTACTGCAGGCGATCGAGCTCGCGGCCAGCCAGCCCGAGTGGCCATAGAAGGGGTGCCATGGAGTTCGAGCAGATAACGACCGAACTGAGCGACCACGTCCTCACGATCACGATGAACCGCCCCGATCGCCTGAACGCGTGGACGCGCACGATGTTCGGCGAGCTGATGCAGGCGTTCGAGGAGGCCGACGCCGACGACGAGGTCCGGGCGGTGATCGTGACCGGCGCGGGTCGGGCGTTCTGTGCCGGCGCCGACCTCGAGGGCGGTGGCGAGACGTTCGCCAGGCGCGAGCACGACGATCCCGACTCGATTCCGCGCGACGGCGGCGGACGGCTGACGCTGCGCATCTTCGATTTGACCAAGCCCGTAATCGCCGCCATCAACGGGCCCGCGGTGGGGATCGGCGCCACCATGACGCTGCCGATGGACGTGCGCCTGGCGGCCGATGACGCCCGGATCGGATTCGTGTTCGCCCGCCGCGGGATCGTGCCCGAGGCGTGCTCGAGCTGGTTCCTGCCCCGCGTGGTCGGGATCAGCCAGGCGATGGAGTGGGTGGCCACCGGCCGGGTGTTCGGGGCCGAGGAGGCGCTGCGAGGCGGGCTCGTCCGCAGTCTGCATCCCAAGGCCGAGTTGCTCGACGCCGCCACCGCGCTGGCCCGCGAGATCGCCGACAACGCCGCGCCCGTGTCGGTGGCGCTGGCCCGGCGGATGATGTGGACGATGCTGGGGGCCGAGCATCCGATGCTCGCCCACCGGGCCGACTCGCGTGGGATGTTCTACCGCGGCCGGTCGGCCGACGCCGCCGAAGGGATCGCGGCGTTCCTGGAGAAGCGGTCCGCGGAGTTCCCGGACAAGGTCAGCGACGGGCTGCCGGACGTCCTCCCCGGGTGGGCCGCGCCCGAATTCAACTGAGACACCGTTACCGTTCGCGGCGATGCGAGTGCTCGTCCTCGACAACTACGACAGCTTCACCTACAACCTCGTCCAGTATCTCGGGGAGCTCGGCTCCGAGGTCGAGGTGGTGCGCAACGATCGCGCGACGGTCGACGATCTGCTCGTGCGCGGCTATGACCGCGTGATCGTCTCGCCCGGGCCGTGCACCCCCAACGAGGCCGGGATCTCGCTCGAGGCCGTCAAACGGTTCCCAGAGGCCAGCATCCCCACGCTCGGCGTCTGCCTCGGCCACCAGGCGCTCGTGCAGGCATGGGGCGGCAAGGTGGTCCAGCACGAGCCCGTGCACGGCAAGACGACGGTTATCGAGCACGACGGCCGGACGATCTTCCGGGGTCTGCGCCAGCCGCTCGAGGTCGGGCGCTACCACTCCCTGGTGGTCGATCCGGCGTTGCCCGACTGCTTGGAGTCGAGCGCCCATGGCGGCGAGGTGGTGATGGCGGTGCGCCACCGGGAGCTGCCCGCCGAGGGCGTGCAGTTCCACCCCGAGTCGGTCCTGACCGAACAGGGCCGGGAGTTGCTGGCCAACTTCCTCACGCGGGCCGCATGACCAGCGGGCCTGATCTGCTCACGCGAGCGATCGACACGCTCGCCAGCGGCCGGGACCTGAGCGTCGACGAGACCGCGGCGGTGCTCTCGGAGATCATGGCCGGCAACGCGTCCGAGATCCAGATCGCGGGGTTCCTGATCGCGCTGCGGACGAAGGGCGAGACGGTGCAGGAGCTGGCCGGCCTCGCCCGCACGATGCGCAATATGGCCTCCCACGTGTCGGTCTCGAACGATGATCTGCTCGACACCGCGGGCACCGGGGGAGGACGGCGGACGTTTAATGTCTCGACCACCGCGGCGCTGATCGCCGCCGGGGCCGGCTGCACCGTGGCTAAGCACGGAAACCGCTCGGCGACCGGTCTGTCGGGCTCGGCCGACGTGCTCGAGGCGCTGGGCGCGCGCATCGACCTGCGCCCTGAGCAGGTGGCGCGCTGCATCGATGAGGTCGGGTTCGGCTTCATGTTCGCGCCGGCCCACCACCAGGCCACCCGGTACGTGATCCCGGTGCGCCGCCAGCTCGCGGTCCGGACGATCTTCAACTTCCTGGGCCCGCTGACCAACCCGGCCGCCGCCAGCCGCCAGCTGATCGGCGTGTCCGACCCGGCCTACCTGGAGACCATGGCGGGCGCGCTGGCGCTGCTGGGCACCAAGCACGCGCTGCTTGTCTCGAGCGAGGATGGGCTCGACGAGCTGAGCATCTCGGCGCCGACGATCGTGGTCGAGGTGGTCGGGGACGAGTTGCGGCGCTACACGGTCTCACCCGAGGACGTCGGGCTCGAGCGGGCGCCCGCCGAGGAGGTCCCGGGCGGCGACCCCGAAGAGAACGCGCAGACCGCGCGCGCGATCTTCGCCGGGGAGGCGGGCGCGTCCCGCGACCTGGCCGCGCTCAACGCCGGCGCCGCGATTTACGCGGGCGGGCGAGCGGACACGCTGGCCGAGGGCGTGCAGGCCGCGCTGCGGGCCATCGATGACGGGGCGGCGGCGGGCGCGCTCGAGCGCTTCGTGCGCCGCACGCGCGAGCTGGCGTCGTGAACCGCCTCGATCCCATCGTTGCGACCGCGCGGGTCGAGGTCGAGCGTCGGCGAGCTGCGGTGCCGCTGAGCGAACTCGAGCGCGCGGTGGCCAGTCGGGCCGCCGCCGGTTTCGAGGAGCGCTCGTTCCACGACGCGATCGCGCGCTCGGGGCTGTCGTTGATCGCCGAGCACAAACGCCGCTCGCCGTCGGCCGGGGCGATCCGCGAGGACCTCGAGCTCGAGGACGTGGTCAGGGCGTACGCGCGCGGTGGTGCGGCGGCGTTGTCGATCCTGACCGAGGGGCCAAGCTTCGGCGGCTCGCTCGATGATCTGCGTCTGGCGCGCGGCGCCACCGGGCTGCCGCTCCTGCGCAAGGACTTCATCGTCGACCCCTACCAGGTGCACGAGGCGTTCGCGGCGGGGGCCGACGCGATCCTCTTGATCGTGGCCGCGCTCGCACGCGATGATTTGACCGCGTTGCACGACGAGGCACGGGGGCTCGGGCTGAGCGCGCTGGTCGAGGTGCATGATGAGCGCGAGCTCGAGGTGGCGCTCGAGCTCGCTCCGGCTCTGATCGGAATCAACAACCGGGACCTGAAGACGCTCCAGGTCGACACTCGGCGCACGTTCGAGATCGCGGGCCGGGTGGGGCGGCTCGGCGAGTCTGGTGCGCTCGTGATCGCCGAGTCCGGGTTCAGCCGACGGGAGCAGCTCGACGAGCTCGAGGCCGCCGGCGTGAACGGAGTGCTGATCGGGGAGGCGCTGATGCGCTCGCCCGACATCGAGGCCGCCTGCCGCGCGCTGACCGCGCGCTGAGGCGTCCCTACGATTGTTGTTGTGAGCACCAGGATCAAGTTCTGCGGCATCACTCGCCTCGACGACGCCGAGCTCGCGGTCAGCGCCGGCGCCTGGGCGATCGGGTTGATCTTCTGGCCGCGTTCACCGCGTCGCTGCGAGCTCGACGCGGCCGGCGAGATCGCCGGCGCGGTCAAGCGACGGGCCGAGGTGGCCGGGGTGTTCGTCAACGCCACGCTCGACCATGTCGCCGCGACCGCCGACGCGGTCGGGCTGACCATGCTCCAGCTGCACGGCGACGAGGGACCCGCCTACTGCTCCGAGGCGGCCCGGCGCACCGGCTGCAAGGTGATCAAGGCGGTCCGGGTACGCAGCGGGGCCGACCTGCGCGCGCTGGCTGCGTTCCACACCGACTACCACCTGCTCGACAGCTACGTCGCCGGCCTGCCGGGTGGCACGGGCGAGACATTCAGCTGGGACATCGTGCGCGGGAACTGGATCCCCACCCGCCCTCGCGTCCCAGTGATCCTGTCGGGCGGACTGACCCCAGACAACGTCGCCGATGCGATCGCCGCGGTCCGGCCGTTCGCCGTCGACGTGGCCAGCGGGGTGGAGCGCGCCCCAGGTGTGAAGGATCACGAAAAGCTGACGGCGTTCGCGGCCGCCGTACAGGCCGCGCAGCCGGCCGAGGCGCAGGGCGCGACGCCATGACCGCGGTCGAGCATCGCTTCGGGCCCTACGGCGGTCAGTACGTGCCCGAGACGCTGATGCCGGCGCTGGCCGAGCTCGAGGATGCGTGGGTGGCGGCGCGGGACGACCCGGACTTCCGCTCCGAGCTCGATGCGCTTCTGCGCGACTACGTGGGACGCCCCTCGCCGCTCTATCTGGCCCGCCGGCTGAGCGAGGCCGCCGGTGGCGGGCGGGAGATCTACCTCAAGCGCGAGGACCTGAACCACACCGGCGCGCACAAGATCAACAACGCGCTGGGGCAGGCGCTGTTGGCCCGGCGCATGGGCAAGCGACGGATCATCGCCGAGACCGGCGCCGGCATGCACGGCGTGGCCGCCGCCACCGCGTGCGCGCTGCTCGACCTGGAGTGCATCGTCTACATGGGAACCGAGGACATGCGCCGGCAGAAGCCGAACGTCCAGCGGATGGGTCTGCTCGGCGCCCGCGTCGAGCCGGTCGAGGCCGGTGCCCGGACGTTGAAGGAAGCGGTCTCGGCGGCGATTCGCGACTGGGTCACGAATGTCGAGAGCACCCACTACGTCATCGGCTCGTGCGTCGGCCCGGCGCCGTACCCGGCGATGGTCCGGGATCTGCAGCGCGTGATCGGCGACGAGGCCCGCGCGCAGGTGCTCGAGGCGGCGGGTCGCTTGCCCGAGCGCGTAATCGCCTGCGTCGGCGGCGGCTCGAACTCGATCGGCATCTTCATCCCGTTCGTGGACGACGCCGACGTGGCGCTGGTCGGGGTCGAGGCCGCCGGCGAGGGAATCGAGACCGGCCGGCACGGCGCGCCTCTGACCGCGGCCGGGTTGCCAGGCGTGCTCCACGGCGCGTTCTCGGCCGTGATGCAGGACGAGGACGGGCAGATCCTCGAGGCGCATTCGATCTCGGCGGGCCTCGACTACCCGGGCACCGGACCCGAGCACGCCTGGCTGCGCGACTCCGGCCGCGCCCGGTACGTGGCGATCACCGATCGCGAGGCGCTGGAGGCGTTCGCGCTGACTGCCCGGCTCGAGGGAATCATCCCGGCGCTCGAGAGCGCGCACGCGATCGCCTGGTCGGTGGCCAATGGACCGAGCGAGCTCGACGTGGTCTGCCTGTCAGGCCGGGGGGACAAGGACCTGGCCGAGGCGCTCGATCACCTCGAGCGGATTGCGTAGATGACCGGACTGGAGCGGATCGCCGAGGCGTTCGAGTCCGCGCGGGCCGACGGCCGCCGCGCCGCGCTGATGCCATATCTGATGGGCGGCTTCCCCGACCTCGACACGTCCCGGCGCATCGGCCTCGAGTATGCGCGCGCCGGCGCCGATCTCATCGAGCTGGGCGTCCCGTTCTCGGACCCGCTGGCCGACGGGCCGGTGATCCACGCCGCAGCCACCGCGGCGCTCCGCGGCGGAGTCAAATTGCCCGAGGTCGTTTCGGTGGTGGGGCGCGCGATCGCGGACGCCGGAGTTCCGGTCGTGCTCATGTGCTACGCCAACCCGATCTTCGTCCGGGGCCTCGAGCGGTTCGCCGATTCGCTGGTCGAGGCCGGGATCAGCGGGCTGATCGTCCCCGACCTGCCGCTCGAGGAGGCGCCGGCGGTGCTGGGCGCCTGCGACGAGCGGGGGCTGGCGCTCGTGCCCCTGGTGGCGCCGACCACCCCCGACGCTCGGCTCGCCCGGATCGGGGCGCAGGCACGCGGGTTTCTCTACACCGTGTCGCTGACCGGGACGACGGGCGAGCGGTCGGGCGGTCTCGCCGCAGGCCTGGCCGCGATCGTTTCCCGCGCGGCCGCGTGCACCGACGTCCCCGTGGCGGTGGGTTTCGGCATCTCGACCCCTGACCAGGCCGCCGCCGCGGCGGCCGCCGGAGCCGACGGAGTGATCGTCGGCAGCCGCCTGGTGCGCGCCGCCGGCGAGGGTTCGGATCCGGTGGCGGCGGTCGGCGCGGTCGTCCGCGAGCTGGCCGCGGGACTGGCCGGGTCGGCCGTCGGTTAGCATCTCTCGCGCGATGGGCCTGATCCTGACCGCCACCGCCGGGCTGTGCCTTTGGATCATCTTGTGGTCGCTCAACATCAGCGGCTTCGACTCGATCCTGATCGCCATCGTGATGGTGCTGATCGCGCTTGGCGTAAGACAGCTGCTCCCGTACCTGCCCGGCCGGCGGGAATAGCCGGGGCCGTCGTGGCAACCCGGGCGCTCGCACGCGGACGGGCGGCCTGCGCGTGCGCGCTGGTCGCTGCGTCGGTAGCCGGCTGCAGTGCGGCGAGCAGCGGGTCCTCCGGCTCGTCGGTCAGCGTGTCGGGGAAGGTGCTCACGATCTATCTGAGCAACGCCCCGACCGATCAGCCCACCGTCGCTCAGGACGTGCTTGACGCCGAGCGACTGGCGTGGAATCAATCGAGCCACACGGTGGCCAGCTTCGCGCTGAAGCTCAGCATCGTTCGCGGTTCTAGCATCTCGGACCAGGCACGGACCGTCATCCAGAACCAGACCACGATCGCCTACCTGGGCGAGGTCGTTCCGGGCTCCTCCTACGCGTCGCTGGGGATCACCAACGCGCTCGACCTGCTCCAGGTCAGCCCGACCGATAACGCCGTCGAGCTGACCCAGGCCACTCCCGCGGTGCCCGGCGCCCCGGGCGTGTACTACGAGTCGCTCTCGACGTACGGGCGGACGTTCGCGCGGATCGTGCCCACAAGCGCGCTGGAGGCCAAGGCCCAGGTGCAGGAGATGCAGGCGCTCGGCGTCACCAAGCTGTACGTCGCCGACGACGGCAGTCCGTACGGCGCGGCGATCGCCTACGCGATGAAGCACGACCTCTCCGGCGGAATCTCCCTGGCCAGCAGTCAGGCGGGGGCGGACGGGATCTTCTACGGCTCCGCCTCCGAGTCCGGCGCGGCCCGCTTCTTCGCCGCCGCCGCGGCGGCAAATCCGACGGCCAAGCTGTTCGGTCCCTCCGCGCTCGCCGACCCGTCCTTCCCGACCGAGCTCTCCTCGGCCGTGCGCAACCTTTACATCTCCGCGCCGGGGTTCCTCAAGCGGGACCTGACGCCCGCCGGCACCTCGTTCGTCGCGAGCTTCACCTCGACCTACGGCCACGCGCCGGTGGCCCAGGCGATCTTCGGCTACGAGGCGATGTCGGCGGTTCTGGCCGTGCTGAAGGAGGCTGGGTCCTCCGCGAACAGCCGCTCGACGGTCGTAAAGGATTTCCAGAACCTCAAGCGCACGCAGTCGGTGCTCGGGCCCTATTCGATGAACGGAAACGGGGACACGAACATCGCTCCGTTCGTGTTCAGCCGCCTGGCCCACGGCAGCCTGGTTCCGTTCGCAGAAGTCCAGGGGTGAGGCTGGCCACGGCGTCGAGGAGGGCGAAGACGTGGGCTCGGGCCGCGCTTGTGGTCCTGGTGGCGCTGGTGGCGCTGGTGGCGCTGGTGGTGCTGACCGGCTGCGGGGCCAAGGACGCCCAGCCGGCCCAGATTCGCGGCAACACGCTGACGATCTACGTCAGCGTGCCACTGCTGGGGGCGTCCAGGGCCAGCGGTGAGGCAGTTGTGGACGCCGCGCAGCTGGCGCTCACGCAGGTGCGAGACCACATCGGCAAGTACCACATTGAGCTCCGGGCGCTCAACGACGCCACCGCCGCGCGCGGCGGCTGGGATCCCGGACAGACGACCATCGGAGTCCGCGCGGCCGTGCTCGACCCGACCACGATCGGCTACGTCGGCGAGCTGAACTCGGGCGCGAGCGCGGTGTCGATCCCGCCGCTCAATCGGGCGGGGATCCCGCAGGTGAGCCCCACGAGCTCCGCCGTCGGTCTCACCACGGGCGAGGCGGGCGCGAACCCCGGGGAACCGATGAAGTACTACCCGACCGGGGTGCGAACGTTTGCGCGAGTGCTCCCGAACGACAGCGTGCAGGCGGTCGCGCAGGTTCGTGCCCAGCAGAGCCTGGGCTGCACCCGCGTCTATGTTCTGAACGATGGCGAGGTGGACGGCGCCGACATGGCCTCGAGCTACGAGGTGGCGGCCCTGCGCGCCGGCCCGCGGGTGGTGGGCACTCAGATCTTCCCGCGGAACGCCACGAGCTATCAGGCGCTGGCGACGGGCGTTGCGCATGTGCGGCCCGATTGCATCCTGATCGCGGCCGACACCGAGTCGGGTGCGGTGCGGCTCACCACACAGCTCGCGGCGGCGATGCCGGACGTCAAAATCTTCGGAACGCAGGGTCTGGCCGAGAGCACGTTTTTCGATCCCACCCAAGGTGGCATCCCGCTGTCGGTCGATCCTCAGGTGATCCTCACCGCGCCCACGCTCGGGCTCGACGACTATCCCGCCTCCGCGCGTGCCTTCACGGCGGCCTACGAACGTGCCTACGGGCCGCCCGAGCCCGCTTCGATTCTCGGCTACGAGGCGATGAGCCTGATGCTGAACGCAATCGCGCGCGCCACCGACCACGGCACCGCGCCCGCGATGCGCTCCAAGGTGAGGGCCGCGATCTTCGACACGCGCAACCGCCGGAGCGTGCTCGGCACGTACAGCATCGATGCAAACGGCGACACGTCGCTGCGGCGCTACGGCGTGTACACGATCACCGCTGGCCAGCTGACCCTGTGGGAGGTCATCACCGTTTAGGGCGCCAACCCTTTAGTTCCGGTTGGCTCGGGTTGGCGTGAGCCGCTGTACGTGATTGTGGTTGCGTTAGGCCGTTGGCGATCGCTTGGCCGGGTCGAGAGGCGCGATTACGCTGATTTGAGTGATCTGAGGTCCGCGTCACGGGAAGCTCGGGGCCCAAACGGAGGAAGTTGAATGAGGCCCGCTACCTGCAAGGCGCTTGCGGCCTGCCTCGTGGCACTTCCCGCCCTCGCCGTGTCCGCCTGTGGGGGGAGCGGGAGCAGCGCCACCGCCGCGAACGCAGCCACCGGCGCGAACAAGACAGTCGCCATCTATTCGAGCCTGCCACTGCGCGGGCCGTCCGCCGCTGAGGCGATCCCGCTCGAGAACGGGATCGAGCTCGCGCTGAGCCAGGCGGACGATCGCGCCGGCTCGTTCACGGTCGATTACACCTCGCTCGACGATTCGACCGACCCGGGCGGATGGGACCCGAGCGAGACCGCCGCCAACGCCCGCCGGGCCGCCGCCGACCCGCGGACGGTGTTCTACATCGGCGAGTTCGACGACGAGGCGAGCGAGGTATCGATGCCGATCCTCAACGAGGCCGGAATCCCGCAGGTCAGCCCGGCCAACACATATGTCGGGCTGACTGCCAGCACCGCCGGCGGGTCGGCGCAGGGGATCCCCTACGCGCCGACCGGGACGCGCACCTACCTGCGGATCGTCCCGACCGACGCGATCCAGGCCGCGGCGGACCTGTACGCGATGAAGCAGGCCCGATGCGGGCGCGTGGTGCTGGCCGAGGACGGCGAGGAGTACGGCGAAAGTCTGGCCAAGCTGGTCGAGTCCCAGCGGCGGGAGTACGGGATCGATCTGGCGGGTGGGTCCGCGCTGGACCCCGACGCTCCCAGCTTCGGTTCGACCGTCGTTGCGGGGGGCGAGAAGATGCGGCCCGGCTGCGTGCTGCTAATGGGAATCCCCTCCAAGGCCACCGTGGAAATGACCGAAGACATCAACGCTGTGCTCCCGAGCGCGCGCATCTTCGCCCCCGGAACCATGTGTACGAGCGCGTGGACGAACTGGCGCGACGGTGGGGTCCCGGCCAGCATCGATCCGCTGATCCAGTGCACCGATGTGACCCTGAGCCTGAGTGCTTACCCAGGCGGCAAGGCCTTCCAGGACGCCTACAAGGCCAAGTACGGGGTGCCGAACCCGAGTCCCTACGCGATCCTCGGCTACGAGGCCATGAGCCTCGGCCTGAGCACGATTGCCAGCCTCGGGCCCAACGGGGACAGCAAGTCGGCCGTGCTAAGGGCCCTGTTCTCCACCACCGACCGCCATTCGGTGCTCGGGACCTACGGGTTCGAGCACAGCGGCGACACCACGCTGCGGACCTACGGGCTCTACAGGGTGGGGAAGAACGGCGATCCCGTGTTCGTGCGGACGATCACGCCGCCTCACGTGTCGTAAAGGGGCTGGTTTGCGCGGCTGGACCCTGGGCGGCCCGGGTTGGGGCTTGGGCGAGCCGGGTTGGGGCTTGGGCGGCCCGGGTTGGGGCTTGGGCGAGCCGGGTTGGGGCTTGGGCGAGCCGGGTTGGGGCTTGGGCGAGCCGGGTTGGGGCCTGGGCGGCCTGGGTTGGGGCTTGGGCGAGCCCGGCTGGGACATGGGCGAGCCGCTTGTCACCTGCAAAACCGCGCATTCCGCAGGGAGTTCCAGTGCGGCGCGCGGTTCTGCATGTGGGGCGTGAATAAGCGCGCACCATCAGCGAGGCGACCGCGGGACGCGCGGTTTTGCAGGTCGCTGATCCGGGCCGGAGGGGTCAGACCACGGCGCCTGGCGGGTCAGACCACGGCGCCGGGCGGGCCAGGCCACGCGCCGGGCGGGTCAGGCCACGCGCCGGGCGGGTCAGGCCACGCGCCGGCCCGGTCCCCGACTCACTCGCTTGGATGCGAGCAGGTTCTGATCGGCGGCGTGCACCAGCCGCTCGGCGGTCTGGCCGTCGCGCGGGAAGATCGCCGCGCCGGCGCTCGCCCCGAGCGAATCGGCGCCCGCCGTGACCCGCGCCACCGCCATCTCCACCCGGCTGATCAGCCGCTCCGCGCCGGCCTCGTCGGTCTCCGGCGCGAGCACGCAGAACTCGTCCCCACCAACCCGCGCCACCGTGTCCTGGTCGCGGATCACCCGGGCGAGCGCGGTGGCCACCTCGCGTAGGAGGTCGTCCCCGGCGGGGTGGCCGAAGCGGTCGTTGAGCAACTTGAAGCCGTCGAGATCGAGCATGAGCAGCGCGAAGTCCCGCCGGGTGCGGCCGTGGCGGGCGATCTCGTAGTCGATCCGCGCGAGCAGCGACCGGCGGTTCGCCGCTCCGGTCAGCGGGTCGGTGAGCGCCGACGCCCGCAGCGCATCCCGCTCCCGCCCGACCCGGTCGCGCACAGCGAGCAGGATCGCCACGCTGGCGGCGGCGACGAGCACGAGCAGCGGGATCGGGGGCTGGTGCCCCGCGCGGCCCGCGGCCAACTGCGCCGCTCCGACGGAGGCGCCGAGCACCATCCCCGCCGCCACGGCGCCGGTGAGACAGGCCCGGGTGGCGCCCGCAGCGAGCAGCGCGGCCGGGATGCACAGCCACGTCACCTCGCCGCCCCGGGCGATCGCCACCACCGCCGCGGTCGCGCCCGCGATGGCCAGCGTGCCCACGACCGAGCGGCGGGCGGCGTAAACGGACGCCGACCGGCTCGCGGGGTCATACGCTGCCTGGATCGTCAGGCGTCGGTGCACGCCGCGGCAGTCTCGCGAGGCGGTCGGACGTTGGCGCGAGGGCGCGAGGGCGCGGGGGCGCGGGGGCGCGACGTGGCACGCGGCGGCGGCAAGGCGGCCCCGGCCACCGCACGCCGCCCTGACCGCGGCGCGCCGAAGCTGACGGCGAGCGTCATCCCGCTCTCACAGCAGGGCGGGCGGTCTCCCGCCTCAGCGCCGCCCTGAAAACATCTCAAAGCCCCCTCACCGGGTCGGCCCTGGCGAGATGAGCATGCCCCGGTGCTGATGTCGCTGGGGTCGCGGCGCGAGGGGCGAGTTTGCGGAGTTTTGCATGGGGGGATTGGCCCCCCGGCAGGGGCGCGCTCGGCACCCAAAGTCCCGGAAGCTCCCTCGCGCCGTGGGCCTCCGGGACAGGAGCACCTGGGGAATGCTGAATCGAAAATAGGTTCGACGGGGGATTGGAGGTTTCGGGTTTTGTGCACGGTCGGCCGCGGCGTCGGTCCGCGGGTTCGCCGGTCCACCCACCCCGGGCCCCGGTCCCTCCGTCGCCGCCGCCACCCGTCCTGGCGCCACCAGCCGAGATAGCCTGAGAGTGTGGCGACGAGCACCCCCGAACAGCTGTTTCTGATCGACGGCAACAGCCTGGCCTACCGGGCTTTCTTCGCCCTGCCCGAGTCGATCGCCACCTCGACCGGGGTGCCGACCAACGCGATCTTCGGGTTCGCCTCGATGCTGGTGAAGATCCTCACCGACTACGGCCCGCAGGCGACCGTGGTGGTGTGGGACGCGGGGGACACGGGGCGTAAGACCGTGTACCCGGAGTACAAGGCGCAGCGGGCTACTCGGCCCGATCTGCTCAAGGAGCAGTGGCCTGCGCTCGAGCCGCTCGTGGAGGCGTTCGGATACCGCAACCTCAGAGTCCAGGGGTACGAGGCCGACGACGTGATCGCCTCGATCGTGGAGAAGGCTCGTACTAACGACCCGAAGATCCCCGTGATGGTGGTGACCGGCGACCGCGACGCCTACCAGCTGGTCGACGACGGCGTGATCAAGATCATGACCACCTCCCGCGGCATCACCGACACCCGGGTGTACGACCGCCAGGGCGTGATCGACCGCTACGGCATCCCGCCCGAGCTGATCCCTGACTTCATCGGGCTGAAGGGCGACACGAGCGACAACATCCCCGGCGTCCCCGGCATAGGGGATAAGACCGCGGCCGACCTGCTCCAGAAGTTCGGCACCCTCGAAGACGTCCTCGCTCACATCGACGACATCAGCGGCGCCAAGCGCAAGCAGAACCTGACCGAGCACGCCGAAACGGCTCGGATCTCCAAGCTGCTGGCCACGGCCAAGCGCGACATCGACGTCGAGCTCGACCTCGAGGCCTTCGCCGGCGCGCCACCCGACCGCTCCAAGCTCCGGGACACCTTCCGTAAGTTCGAGCTGCGCGAGCCGCTGCGCCGGCTGGAGGAGTCGTTTGGCTCGGCCGACGCCGCCGCGCCCGCGCCCGAGGCCGAGGAGGCCCTCACCGCGCGCGTGCGCACCGTCGCCGTCAAGGACCTCGCGGGCCTCCCGGACAGGGAGGTTGCGATCGCGGTCAAGGCCCCCGAAGCGCCACCCGACCAGCTGTTCTCGCCCGAGGAAGCGTGGCGCTTCGGCGTGCACGCGGACGGCGCCGGCGAGGTCCTCGCGGGCGCGTCCCAGGGTCCCGAGGAGGTGGTCAAGGCGATCGGCCGCCGGCCGGTGGTCGCGCACGATGCCAAGTCCCTGAAGGAGGTGCCGGCCAACCTGGCCCACGACACCGAGGTAGCGGCCTACCTGCTCGAGCCGGCCCGCCGCGCATACCTATTCCGAGAGCTCACCGAGGAACGGGGTCTCGGCACCGACCTGGAGGACCCGGCCGCCGCCGACGCTTTGCTCCTGAACGCGCTCGCGGCCTGGCAACGGGAGGAGATCCGCGGCCGCGGCCTGACCGATCTGTTCATGGACGTCGAGTTGCCGATCGTCCGGGTGCTCCGGGAGATGGAGCTCGCCGGATCGAAGCTCGACACCGGGCGCCTGCGCGAGATTTCAAGTCGCGTCAAGGCCGAGGCTGACCAGCTCGAGCGCGAGATCTTCGGTCTGTGCGGCGAGGAGTTCACGCTTGGCTCGCCCAAGCAGCTCGAGGAGGTGCTGTTCGGCAAGCTGGGCTTGTCACGCAAGCGCCGCGGCAAGACCGGCTTCTCGACCGACGCCCGGGTCCTCCAGGCGATCCGCCACGAGCATCCGGTGATCCCCAAGATCGAGCGCTGGCGCGAGCTGACCAAGCTGGCCCAGACCTACCTCGACGCGCTTCCGCTGTTGATCGCCGGCGACGGCCGGATCCACACCACCTTCAACCAAACTGCGGCCACCACCGGCCGGCTCTCCTCCAACAACCCCAACCTCCAGAACATCCCGATCCGCACGCCGCTCGGGCGCGAGATCCGCGCCTGCTTCGTCGCCGAGCCGGGCAACCTGCTCGTCTCGGCCGACTACTCCCAGGTGGAGCTCCGCCTGCTTGCCCATATCGCTGGCGAGGACGCTTTGAAGGAGATCTTCCGCAAGGGCGAAGATGTCCACACCGCCACGGCCTGTCGTGTGTTTGGGGTCACACCGGACCAGATCGACCCGGGAATGAGATCCAAGTCGAAGATGATCAACTACGGCATCGTCTACGGCCTATCCGCATGGGGGATGGCCGACCGTCTCGACATCCCGCAGGAGGAGGCCGAGGAGTTCATCCAGCGCTACATGGCGGGCTTCCCGGCCGTGGCCCGGTGGATCGAGGAGACGATCACCCAGGGAACCGAGCACGGATACGTCTCGACCCTCTTCGGCCGGCGCCGGCAGGTCCCGGAGCTCCGGGCGCGACGCTGGGAGCTGCGCAAGCAGGGGGAGCGGTTCGCGGTCAACATGGTCATCCAGGGGACCGCGGCGGACATCATGAAGGTGGCGATGGTGCGCTGCGATCAGGCGCTCAAGCAGACCGGGCTGCGATCGCGGATGATCCTGCAGATCCACGACGAACTCCTGTTCGAGGGTCCGGCCGAGGAGGCCGAGGAGGTCAGTCGGATCGCGGTCGAGCAGATGGGGGGCGCCTTCGAGATGGACCCGCCGCTCGCGGTCGACGTGGGCACCGGGCCCGACTGGCTGGCCGCCAAGTGACGATCCGCTGGGTAGCGGTGTCCGCGGCGCTCGCTGCCGCGCTCGCGGTAGCGGCGCTACCCGGATTGCTCGCCCCGCGACCCGTAGCCGCCCAGCCGAAGTTCTTCGGCGGGATCGTCCGCGACGTCCCGACGGGCCCACGCATCCAGGCCCACGCCGCCTCACGAGGGGAGCTCGTGCCCTTCGGGGGCGGCCCGGTGCTGCATTCCAACCGCACCCACGTGATCTTCTGGAATCCCGCAAATTCCGGGCTTTCGTTCGACCCGGGGTACGAGTCGCTGATCGAGACGTTCCTCATCGACGTCGCGGACGCGAGCCGCAGCACGACCAACGTGTACGGACTGAGCGGCCAGTACACCGACAGCTCCGGACCGGCCGCGTACGACTCGACCTACGGCGGTGCCGTGGTGGCGACCGACCCCCTGCCCCCCAACGGCTGCACGGAGCCCGCCACAACCGGGCCGTCCGGCTGGACGGTGTGCCTGACCGACGCCCAGCTCGAGGGCGAGATCGAGCACGTGATCGACGCGGATGGTCTGCCGCGGACCGACCACGACATCTACTTCCTGGTCACCCCGGACAGGCTGGGCAGTTGCATCGACGCAGGCCCGACCAGCTGCGCCCTCGGGGGCAGCGCGGCCGGCTACTGCGGCTATCACTCGGAGACCCCGGACAACGTCCTGTACGCCGTCATCCCCTACAACGCGGTGCTCGGCCACTGCAGCGCGAACACTCCCCGGCCCAACTCGAGCACGGCCGACCCCACCCTCTCGACGATCAGCCACGAACAGATCGAGACCGTCACCGACCCGTATGGCAACGCCTGGATCGACGCCCAGGGGAATGAGATCGCCGACCTCTGCCTGTCCGACTTCGGCCCCCGGCTCGGCGGTCGGGGAGCCACCGCGTGGAACGAGACGATCCACGGCGGGCACTTCTTCCTCCAGGAGGACTGGAGCAACGCCACCTCGTCGTGCGAGCCTCGCGCCGAGCCCGATGTGCTCTCGCTCTCCGTTGCGCGGGTCCCGGGGAGGCCCGGATCGGTCTCGCTCCTGGCCACCGGATCGGACCCGGAGGGCCGGATCGTCGGCTTCCAGTGGTTCTTCGAGGACGGGCGGACGGCGTTCGGCCCGCACGTGACGCGCACCTTCCGGCAGCCGGGGAGCTACCGGGTGCTGGTCAGGGCCACCGACAGCTGGGGCAACTGGTCGTTCGCCGACCGCAACGTGAATATCAGGACCCGCCCACCCCGCTAACGGGGAGGGGGATTGTGCCCCCGCCCGCCCCGCGCGCGTCCGCAGTCACGAACCGCGGGTGGGCGACCTCGAGGTAGTGGTTGAACGCCCAGTCAAGGAAGCGCCGACTCTGCATGGCTCGAAGCGAACCGGCCAGCAGTCGGGGTGCCACCTGCGGGACCAGGCGTTGACACCGGAGCATCCACCGGTACGGAGTGGCGTGCGCGTCGCTGAACCGCGCGTAGCTCTGGAGCGCGTCGTCCGTGGAGCGCTGCCCGGAAAGCACTGAGCGCAGCTCACGGCCGACGGCAATTCCGAAGTAGAGCGCGGTCCGAATCCCCTCGGCGGTCAGCGGCAGGCAATGTCCGGCCGAATCCCCGGCGAAGAACACACCGTCGTCGGTGGCGGGGCGCAGCGCGTGTGGGATCCAGTTGCCCTGGTAGCGGACTCGTTCTGAGCCGACGTCCGTTGCGAGCCGCTCGGTTGGCTCCCGGACATGGAAGCGAGGGTCGAACGACCCGACCCCGATACGCAGCTCCTGGCCGGCGGGGAAGCTCCACCCGTAGCCGGCCGGCACGTAGGAGCGGTCGATCCAGACCTCCATGTCCTTTCCGGAACCGTGCGGGTGCACCTCGAGGCCGCGGGACAGCAGTGCGTCGGGCGGCTGGATGTTCTCGCCGGTGCCCAGGACGCGCCGCCAGCCTAGGGCGTCGACGATGTGGGTGGCCCTGATGTCTCCGCGGTCGGTGTGGACGCTCTTTCCGGTTCGGCCGTTCACCTTGGCGGTCTCGAACGTGACCGCCCCTTGGTCGGCGAGTAGGCCACACAGCGTTCGGTAGTCGAAGGTCGAGAAGGTCCAGGGCAGGTGGTAGTTGACCGTCGTGTATGGGGTGTGGATCACGAGCTCCCCGAATGTCTGTTGCAAGGAGCCCTGCAGCTCGAGCTGCTCGAGCCAGGCGGTTGGGACGCCGCAGGCCGAGGTCTGCCGCTCGCCGATCTCGTAGCGATCGATCACCAGCACATCGGCGCCGCTGCCCGCAAGCTCACGGGCAACGGCCAGTCCCGCGAAGCTCGCCCCGCAGATCAGCACGTCGCAATCGCGCTCCAGCGGTGTCCGTTCCGAGCCGCGTTTGGTCGCTCTGGTGGGCATCGCCGGCTGATGATAGGCGTGGGTTAGGGAGCCGACCGGAAGCGCTCTGCCCGCTGTCTGCGGCTATCCTGCGTTAGACGTATGTCTACCACTACCACGCTGACTCCACCTACTGAGCTACCGAACGCCAAGATCGTCGAGGGCTCGGACGGGCTACTGCTCGAAATCGACGGCCAGATCGTCCCCAATTACGACGCGACGGTTCACCCCTTCCAGGAGGGCGATGTCGTCACCGGCCGCGTCGTCCGCATCGACAACGACGAGGTCCTTGTCGACATCGGCTACAAGTCGGAAGGGGTCATCCCGTCCAACGAGCTGTCGATCCGCAAGTCGGTCGATCCCTCAGACGAGGTGTCGCTCGGCGAGGAGGTGGACGCCCTCGTCCTTACCAAGGAGGACCAGGACGGCCGGCTGATCCTGTCCAAGAAGCGGGCCCGCTTTGAGAAGGCCTGGCGCCGGATCGAGGCCGCCGCCGACTCGGGCGAACCGGTTGAGGGCGCCGTGATCGAGGTGGTCAAGGGCGGTCTGATCATCGACCTCGGTGTGCGCGGCTTCCTGCCCGCCTCGCTGGTCGACATCCGCCGCGTCCCGAATCTGGACGAGTACATGGGTCAGGCGATCGAGTGCAAGGTGATCGAGCTCAACCGCTCGCGCAACAACGTGGTCCTGTCCCGGCGGGCGGTTTTGGAGGAGCAGCGCAAGGAGGACCGCGAGCGCATTCTCGACCGGCTGCAGCCCGGCCAGGTCGTGGAGGGGACGATCTCGAACATCGTCGATTTCGGTGCTTTTGTCGACCTCGATGGGATCGACGGTCTGATCCACATCTCCGAACTTTCCTGGTCACACGTCAACCATCCCTCCGAGATCCTGTCGATCGGCGACAAGGTCACGGTCAAGGTGCTCGACATCGACCGCCAGCGCCAGCGGATCTCCCTGGGCCTCAAGCAGACCCAGGAGGACCCGTGGCAGCGGGTCGTCGACACCTACAACGTCGGCGACGAACTCGAGGGCACGGTGACCAAGGTGGTCACGTTCGGCGCCTTCGTTGAGATCCTGGACGGGGTTGAGGGACTGGTCCACATCTCCGAGCTCGCCCAGCACCACGTCGAGAATCCGCGCGAGATCATCCAGCCGGGCGACCCCGTACGGGTGAAGATCCTCGAGATCGACTCCGAGCGGCGGCGCTTGTCTCTCTCGATCAAGCGGGTCGAGGGCCAGGTGCTGCCGGTCCGACCGATCACGACGCCGGTCGACGGCGAGGCGGGCGATCTCGACAACGTGCCCGAGTTAGGCCTGTCCGAGGATGTATTCGCTGGGGAGGACGGGGCAGCGCTGGGCGATGCCGCCGAGTCGTATCTCGACGCGTCCGCGTCGGATGTGGATGCGTCGGCGTCGGATGTGGATGCGTCGGCGTCGGATGTGGATGCGTCGGCGTCGGATGTGGATGCGTCGGCGTCGGATGTGGATGCGTCCGTGCCGGATGTGGATGCGTCCGTGCCGGATGTGGATGCGTCCGTGCCGGATGTGGATGCGTCCGTGCCGGATGTGGATGCGTCCGTGCCGGATGTGGATGCGTCGGCGTCGGATGTGGATGCGTCGGCGTCGGATGTGGATGCGTCGGCGTCGGATGTGGATGCGTCGGCGTCGGATGTGGATGCGTCCGAGTCGGATGTGGATGCGTCCGAGTCCTACGCCGAGCCGTCCGAATCCGAATCCCAGCCCGAAGCCTGATCCGGAGGCCGCCGCGTCCGGGATCGGTGGACGGGAGGGGCGGGTTCCGTTTATTGGGCTGACCGGGGGGATTGGCGCCGGCAAGTCGGCCGCGCTCGAAGCGCTCGAGCGAGCCGGCGCGGCCGTTCTCTCGACCGACCGGGTCGTGCACGATCTCTACGAGTCGGCTGAGGTGGTCAAGGCGGTCAGCGGGCGTTTCGGCGAGGTGGTGGCCCCCGCCGGCGTCGTCGACCGGGCCGAATTAGCCCGCCGGGCGTTTGCCACGCCCGAGGAGCGGGCCTGGCTCGAGGGGTTGCTGTGGCCGCGCGTGGGCGCCCGCATGGCCGCCTGGCGCGGGGCGTTGGAGGAGTCCGACGATCCGCCCCGGGCCGCGGTGGTGGAGGTGCCGCTGCTTTTCGAATCCGGGATGGAAGGCGCGTTCGACGCCACGATCGCGGTCGTCGCGGACGAGGAGCTGCGGGAGTCTCGAGCCGGGGCACGGGGGCACGAGGCACTGGCCGAGCGTTCGGCACGGCAGCTGAGTCAGAAGGAAAAAGCGCAACGTGCGACGTACGTAGTAGTTAACGACGGCACGGTGGAGGAGCTTGGGTCGAAGTTGTCAGCGTTGCTTGAGAAGCTGGGATCGTGAGTCCGTCTTCGGTCGGAGTGGCCGGTCGTTCTGGCGGTCGGCGCGAGGCGGCCCAGCGTGCTGCGGCTCGCCGTCGGGCGGCCGTGCGGCGCCGGCGCCGCCGCCGGGTCTTCCTCGCCATTGGCGTAGCAGCGGTTGCGGTTGCGGTTGGACTGTCGATGCCGCTCTTGCGTAAGGCGGTCAACGAGCTGACGCTCCCGCTGGCGTACACGAACGTGATTCGCGAGCAGGCGGCGGCCAAGCACCTCGATCCCGCGCTGATCGCGGGCGTCATCTACGCCGAGACAAAGTTCAACCCCCGCAACTCGCCCGCCGGCGCGATCGGCCTCATGCAGGTCATGCCGCAGACCGCCGCGTTCCTGGCCCGGCGCTCGGGGGCGACCACGTTCACGACGGCCGATCTGGATGAGCCGGCGGTCAACATCGCCTACGGCAGCTATTACCTGCGCTACCTGCTGGACGAGTACCACGGGAACGTGCAGGTGGCGCTGGCCGCCTACAACGGTGGCGAGTCGAACGTCGATGAGTGGCTGGCCGAGGCGCGGGCCGACGGGCACCCGTTCGAGGTCGACGACATTCCGTTTCCGGAGACGCGCGCGTACGTCACGAAGGTGCTGAACGCCGAGCAGGATTACCGCAGCAAGTACAGCAGCCAGCTGTACGGATAGGGCTGGCGTTTCAAATACGGCGAGGGCGCCGCCGAAGCGACGCCCTCGCGCACATCTGGTCGTGTGTTTTGGTGCGTTACGGCTTGACCCGGAACACGCGTCCGGTGCCCGGGGCGGTGGTCATCTCGCCCACGTAGACCCATCCGCCGTTGGTCCCGAGGCCGATGAACGATTCGCCCTTGAACCCGGTAAGGAGGGTCTTCAGGGAGCCTCCGCTCAGCGGCATTGACTGGACCTTGGCGGTGTGGACGAATCCAAACTCCGACAGGTACAGCCGGTTGCCGATGATGCCGAGCCCGCCGGGATCGGTGTGCGGTGCCAGGAACTTGAACGGCGTCGCGAACTTCGTGCACTTGGCCGCGACGATCCAGTTGCATCCCGGGAACCCGTAGTTCTGCCCGTTGCGGAGCCGCAGGATGAAGTCCGGCACCGTCTTTTGGATGCTCTTCGGCGCGTCCTGTCCCAGGTCGGTGAGGAACGGGGAGGACGAGCCGGCCGGGAATGCCAGCTGCCAAGGCTGGCGGATGCCGGTCGCGAACACCTTCATGTCCTTGCCGGCTGCGTTGAACGACAGGACGTCGTACAGGAGGCCCTTCTTCGGGCCGTGGTCGTTCGTGAGGCCTACGTCGACCCCGCTGTACACCCGACCGTCGGCCCCGAAGGCGATGCCGTTGAGCAAGATCCCGCCCGGCGCCGTGTAGAGCGTCTTCTGCGTCGTGAACGTGGTGCCGTTCCAGCCGGACCACGCGGATAGCTGCGAGACCGGGCCCTTCGCGCCCACCGTCACACCGCTCACGTACAAGGTGCCCTTGTGGAACGTGATGCCGAACGACACGGCCGGCGACCCGGGCACGAGTACGGCCGTCCCGCCGGTGATTACGTACACGCCGCCACCCTTCTGGGGCGGCGTCGTTCCGTCGCTGACGAACACGTGCCCGTCGCCGAACGCGAACGCGGTCGGCGTGGTTACCCCCGTAGCGACGAGCTGGAGCTTCGCTCCCTTGGCCGGCTTCGGCGTCGGTGTCGTAGCCGCAGAAGCCGTGGCCACGAGCCCGACGCACACGAGTGCGCAGGCGATCAGTGGCCTGAAGATCCTTTGAAGCAAGAAAACCTCCTCTAGATGTTTGGCCCTCCCTGGGTGGGCGCACGCGTACGCACAGCCCACCGTGCCCTCTACCGGCCTAACCCTAATTTGTGACCAAAGTTGCGATCTTGTGAACATTGCCATGAGGCTCGCCGGGCCGCTCGCCCCGGCCTGCGCCCTTTTCCGTCCGCGGCCACCGCTACGCTGAAAGGTCCCCTCTAAAGGTCGAGAAGATGCCCAAGTTCGAGCTAGACGCCACCTACAGCCCGACCGCCGACCAGCCCGCCGCGGTCGCGAGCCTGGCCGAGGGCATCCTCGCCGGCGAGCGCAGCATGACGCTGCTGGGCGCGACCGGCACCGGCAAGACGATGACCATGGCCGCCACGATGGAGGCGGTGCAGAAGCCGGCCCTGGTGATCGCTCACAACAAGACGCTGGCGGCGCAGCTGTGCAACGAGTTCCGCACGTACTTCCCGCGCAACGCGGTCGAGTACTTCGTCTCCTACTACGACTACTACCAGCCCGAGGCGTACGTCCCGAGCAAGGACCTGTACATCGAGAAGGACTCGGCGATCAACCAGGAGATCGACCGGCTGCGCCACTCCGCCACCGCAGCGCTGTTCGCTCGTCGTGACGTGGTCATCGTGGCCAGCGTGTCGTGCATTTACGCCCTGGGCTCACCGGAGACCTACGACGAGAATCTCCAGACGCTGCGCAAGGGGGAGATGATCGATCGCGACGCGCTGCTGCGCAAACTGGTCTCGATCCAGTACACGCGCAATGACACCGCGCTAACCCGCGGGACCTTCCGGGTCCGGGGCGAGACCCTCGAGATCTTTCCCGCTTACGCCGAAACCTCGTTCCGCATTGTCCTGTTCGGCGACGAAGTCGAGCACCTCCAGGAGTTCGATCCGCTGACCGGTGAGGTGCTCCAGGACGACATCGAGCACGTGGGGATCTGGCCGGCGTCGCACTACAACGTCCGCGAGGGGATGATCGAGGACTCCGTGGCCGAGATCGGCCGGGAGCTGAACGAGCGCTGTGCCGAGCTCGAGGCTCAGGGCAAGCTGCTCGAGTCGCACCGGCTCAGGCAGCGCACCCAGTACGACATGGAGATGCTGCGAGAGCTCGGATTCTGCTCCGGGATCGAGAACTACTCGCGGATCCTGGACGGCCGCCCCGCCGGCTCGCGACCGTACTGCCTGCTCGACTACTTCCCCGACGACTTCGTCTGCTTCATCGACGAGTCCCACCAGACGGTGCCACAGATCGGCGGCATGTTCGAGGGCGACCGCTCGCGGAAGCAGACGCTGGTCGACTACGGCTTCCGGCTGCCCAGCGCGCTCGACAACCGGCCGCAGACGTTTCAGGAGTTCCTGTCGATCACGCCGCAGATGGTGTTTGTGTCGGCCACGCCGGGCGAATATGAGCGCAAGTCCACGCCGCGGATCGTCGAGCAGATCGTTCGCCCGACCGGCATCGTCGACCCCGACGTCGAGGTCCGCGAGACGCGCAACCAGATCGACGACCTCATGAACGAGATCCGGGAGAGGGTCGACCGGGACGAGCGGACGCTCGTCACCACGCTGACCAAGAAGATGTCCGAGGACCTGACCGACTACCTGCTGGAGATGGGCTTCCGGGTTCGCTACCTGCACTCCGAGATCGACACGCTCGAGCGGATCCAGATCATCCGCGAGCTCCGGCTCGGGGAGTTCGACATCCTCGTCGGAGTCAACCTCCTGCGGGAGGGTCTCGACCTGCCCGAGGTCTCGCTCGTCGCCATCCTCGACGCCGACAAGGAAGGGTTCCTGCGTGGCGAGACCTCACTGATCCAGACGATCGGCCGCGCCGCGCGCAACATCCAGGGCAAGGTGCTGATGTACGCCGATAAGGAGACCGCCGCGATGCGCGCCGCGATCGACGAAACCGACCGCCGTCGGGCGATCCAGGTCGCCTACAACGAGGAGCACGGCATCACGCCCGAGACGATCGTCAAGGGGATCTCCGACATCGCCGAGTTCCTCCAGTCGGAGTCCAAGGTGCCTCGCTCGCGCCGCCGCCGCCAGCGCGCCACGGACATGCCTCCGGCGGAGATTGAGAAGACGATCGTCGCGCTCGAGGAGGAGATGCTGGCTGCCGCCGAGGAGCTGCGCTTCGAGTACGCCGCCAAGCTCCGCGACGAGATCCGCGACCTGAAGCGGCAGCTGGATCAGGCGATCGCCGAGGGCTACGCGCCGGCGGGCTGAGCTGCTCGCGCAGCCGTGAGGTTGCGTTTCCGCGGGAACGCATCCAGCGCTCGCGAGAGCTGGCGTTACGCGCCTCCGCGTCCGCTACCCTGCGGTCGCTTGCCCACCTCGAGACGGAGGTAATTCCGTGGCGCTGGACCGACAGAGCATCGAGAAAAAGGACTTCCCCATCGGGCGGCGGGGCTACGACCCGGACGCGGTCGATGCCCATCTGCACGCGCTGGCCGAAGAGGTGGACGAGCTCAAGCGCACCGCCCGGCGGCGCAGCGAGTCCCTCGCTGCCGCTGCCAGCGAGCAGGTCCGATCGATCGTCGAGGCGGCCGAGACCACTGCCGCCGACATCCAGCGCCAGGCCGAGGACGAAGCCCGCGAGATCCGAGTCGAAGCCTCGAATGAGGCCGCTACCACCCGCGAGCACGCGACCAGCGAGGCGCGCGAGTATGTCGGCCGGGTGTCCGAATCGACCGGCGGGATGCTCGAGCGGATCAACGCCATGGAGAACGAGTTGAACGCGCTGATCGAGTCGCTCAGGACCGGTTCAAACCGCCTGAACGCTGACCTTCAGCTGCTCGAGGGCAACCTGGCCTCGGTCAAGGACGCCGTGGTGCCGCGGCCGCGGTTTGAGCCCGAGAGTGCGTCCCGGGCGGGCTCTGGATCCGGAGCCGAGCAACCGGCGAGCGACGCGACGTCGTCTCCCGTCGAGCGCGCCGCCCCGGCGGTTCCGACCGCCGAGCCGTTCGAGGAGGAAGCCCGCGTCGTCCCTGCCGCCGGTGGCGAGCTTCTGACCGACACGGCGAACGAGCCGGTGGTGGCCGCGCGGGGCACCAACGGCGACGACGACGGTGCCCGGCTGATCGCGTTGAACATGGCCCTCAACGGGACGCCTCGCGAAGAGACCGACCGCTACCTAGCCGAGAACTTCCGGCTGACCGACCGGCGGGGCCTGCTCGACGAGGTGTACTCCTCGGTCGAGGGCTAGAGCGCCGTCTCAGGCGCCCGCGTCAAGCGTCCCGCCACCCCGGCCAACGTCCCGGCAACCCGCCAACCCCCGGAACTCACGGCCGCTCAGCCGAGCGGCAGCTCGAACTCCAGCTCGTCGTGGATTGGGATGCCGTGCTCGCCGATCAAGGGAATGCTTGGCTTGATTCGGCGCGCCTCGTCGATCGCGTCGCGATGAACTGCGACCAGTCGCATGCCGCGCCGCTGATAGAAACGGATCGCGTTCACGTTGTCGTTGCTGGTGATCAGCCAGAGGCGACCGCAGCCGCGCCGACCGGCTTCTTCACCGACGGCCGTCAGGAGGCATGAGCCGACCCCCTGACCCTCGCGCAATGCGTCCAGCGTCACGAGTTCGCAATCGCCGTTGGCGAAGTGGAAGGTCGCGAGGCCAACGATTTCGTCTCCCGTGACGGCCAAGAACGCCGGAAGCTCCGGGGCGTCGTAAGCCACGCCACGGCTCACCACCGGGGTGCCCCAGGCCCCCTCCAGGAAACGCCGGATCCAGGCGCGTTCGTCCTCCCGTGGCTCGCGGACAGCGATGTTCATGGGACGTCCGGCGGCCGGGGTGGGAGGGCCGTCGGGTGGGCGGGGATCCAATATCCGCAAACAGCGAACCTCCGGGGATGGGAACGTCTGTTCGATGGATTAGACTCGGTTATGTGGACAAGTTAGTCGTCTCGGGCGCCCGGGAGCACAACCTTAAAGACGTTACGGTCACGATCCCGCGGGACGCGCTGACCGTCATCACCGGTCTGTCGGGCTCGGGCAAGTCCTCGCTGGCGTTCGACACGATCTACGCCGAAGGCCAGCGCCGGTACGTCGAGTCGCTGTCAGCCTACGCGCGGCAGTTCCTGGGCCAGATGGACAAGCCGGACGTGGACTCGATCGAGGGCCTGTCGCCGGCCATCTCGATCGACCAGAAGACCACCTCGCGCAACCCGCGGTCCACGGTCGGGACGGTGACCGAGATCTACGACTACCTGCGGTTGCTGTGGGCCCGAATCGGCCATCCCCACTGTCACGTTTGCGGCCGTCCGATCAGCGGGCAGTCGGCCGAGCAGATCATCGATCAGGTAATGGAGCTGCCCGAGGGCACCCGGTTCATGGTGCTGGCCCCGATCGTGCGCGGCCGTAAGGGCGAGTACGGCAAGCAACTCGAGGAGCTGCGGGGTGAGGGGTTCACCCGGGCCAAAATCGACGGCGAGCTGGTCCGGCTGGATGAGCCGATTGCGCTCGACAAGAAGTTCAAGCACGACATCGCGATCGTGGTTGACCGGCTCGTGATGAAGGGCGAGCTGCGAAAGCGGCTGGCCGACTCGATCGAGACTGCGGTCGCGCTGGCCGACGGGCTGGTCGAAATCGAGCTTGTCGACACGAACGAGGTCCAGACCTACTCCGAGAGGTTTGCCTGTCCGGTGCACGGGCCGAGCCTGGTTGAGCTCGAGCCGCGCATCTTCAGCTTCAACTCCCCACACGGGGCGTGCCTGCGGTGCACCGGCCTGGGCTCCCAGATGGAGATCGACCCCGAGCTCGTCGTCCCCGACCCCACGCTGTCGATCGGGGAGGGAGCGATCGCGCCGTGGGCGGCCAGCGCGTCCGACTACTACGACCAGCTGATCCAGGCGATCGCCGAGCGCTACGACGTGGACCTCGAGACGCGGTGGGACGAGCTACCCGACCAGGCGCGCGACTTCTTCCTGTACGGGACCAACGGCGACCGCGTGCAAGTCACCTACCGCAACCGCTTCGGGCGTCGGCGGTCGTACGCGACGACCTTCGACGGCATCATCCCGAACCTCGAGCGGCGCTATCGCGAGACCGACTCAGAGCTCGCGCGCGAGAAGATCGAGGAGTACATGACGCTGCGCCCGTGCCCGGACTGCAAGGGGGCACGGCTGAGGCCCGAGTCACGGGCGGTGCTGATCAACGGCACGCCGATCCACGAGTTCACGGCGCTGTCGGCGCGGCGCGCGCTCGAATGGGTGGACGAGCTCGAACTCTCCGAGCACGACCAGCGGATCTCGCGACTGGTGCTGCGCGAGATCCAAGAGCGCCTCCGGTTCCTTGACAACGTCGGGGTCGGGTACCTGTCGATCAACCGGGCCGCGGCCACCCTGTCAGGCGGTGAGGCTCAGCGAATCCGTCTGGCCACCCAGATCGGGTCATCCCTGGTCGGCGTGCTTTACATCCTCGACGAGCCGTCGATCGGCCTGCACCAGCGAGACAACAACAAGCTGATCGAGACGCTCGAACGCCTGCGCGACCTCGGCAACACCGTGCTGGTGGTCGAGCACGATGAGGGGACGATGCGGGCGGCCGACCATCTGGTCGACATGGGACCCGAGGCGGGCGAGCACGGCGGCCACGTCGTGGCTCAGGGGACCGCCGCGGACGTGGAGAAGGTCCCGGAGTCGCTCACCGGCCAGTTCCTGGCCGGCACACGGACGATCGAGGTGCCACGGCGGCGGCGCAAGCCGAGCGGTCGGGTTGAGATCCGAGCGGCCTCCGAGCACAACCTCCAGGACATCGACGTGAGCATTCCGCTGGGGGTGCTGTGCTGTGTGACCGGCGTGTCGGGGTCGGGCAAGTCGACCCTGGTCAACGAGGTGCTCTACAAGTCGGTAGCCAACCGCCTGCACCGCACGCGGCAGAAGGCCGGCGCACACAAGCGGATCACGGGGCTCGAGCAGCTCGACAAGATCATCTCGGTCGATCAGTCGCCGATCGGTCGGACCCCGCGGTCGAACCCGGCCACCTACATCGGACTGTTCGACCAGATCCGCGACCTGTTCTCTAAGACGCAGGAGGCCCGGGCGCGCGGCTACAAGCCGGGGCGGTTCTCGTTCAACGTCAAGGGCGGGCGCTGCGAGGTGTGCCGCGGTGACGGGCAGATCAAGATCGAGATGCACTTCCTGCCCGACGTTTACGTGCCGTGCGAGCAGTGTCACGGCAAGCGCTACAACCGCGAGACGCTCGACGTGCGGTTCAAGGGCAAGACGATCGCCGACGTGCTGGAGATGCCGATCGCGGAGGCCCTTGAGTTCTTCGCTCACATACCCAAGATCCGTCGCCGGGTCGAGGCGCTCAACGACGTCGGGCTTGGCTACATGCGGCTGGGGCAGCCGGCCACAACGCTCTCGGGCGGCGAGGCGCAGCGGGTGAAGCTGGCCGCCGAGCTGTCCAAGGTGGCCACCGGGCAGACCCTGTACATCCTCGATGAGCCGACTACCGGCCTCCACTTCGCCGACATCCAGCGGCTGCTCGAGGTGCTGGAGCGCCTCGTCGCCGCGGGCAACACCGTCGTGGTGATCGAGCACAACCTCGACGTGATCAAGGTCGCCGATCAGCTGATCGACCTGGGACCCGAGGGAGGAGAGGAGGGTGGTCGCGTGATTGCGACCGGCACGCCGGAGAAGGTGGCCACGGTGCCCGAGTCCTACACCGGCGCGTTCCTGGCTCAGGTGCTGCCCGTGCGGGCGGCGAGGAACGGCAATCCGGCAAAGCCCGCCGCGCCGGCCAAGCCCGCCGCGCCGGCCAAGCCCGCCGCGCCGGCCAAGACGGCCGCGCGGGCGAAGGCCGCCACGCGGGCGAGGACCGCCACGAGGGCTAAGGCCGCCACGAACGCACGGGCGGCAACCACGGCCAGGGGCGCAAAGACCGGCGACACGAACGGCGCGGCCAAGACGCCGGAGAACGGGCAGGGCACCGGCACGAACGGGCGCCCGCGGCGTCGGCGCGCCGCGGCGGCTACGCACTGATCGGCGCAGGTTGAGCGAAGGCCCGCCACCGGGCGTCGACCCCGCCGCAATCAAGCTGTGGCTCCAGAAGTGGCGGTGGTACGAGCGCAGCTCGCTGCCGTGGAACCGGGCACGGATTCACTGGGAGTTCATGCGCCGCGGGGCGTTTGTCCGCTGGCCGGTGCACGGCAACGTGCTCGAGGCGCTGCTCGACGGACGCCTCGAGATCGGGCCACACGTGCTGCTCGAGCCGGGGGTATGGCTGACCGCGCCCGGGGATGCTCGGATCCGGATCGGATCGGGAACGTTCCTCAACCTGGGGGTGATGGTCGCCTCGCTGGAGCTGGTCGAGATCGGCGAGCACTGCATGCTGGCCAACGGCTGCTACGTCACCGACTCCTCGCACCGCTTCGACGACCCGCAGATCCCAGTGCCATGGCAGGGCTTCACGAGCAAGGGCCCGACCCGCATTGGCGCTAACACGTGGTGTGGGGTGAACGTCGTGGTGACGTCCGGCGTGACGATCGGCGAACGATGCGTAGTCGGCGCCAACTCGGTCGTGACCTCTGACATCCCGCCGTTCTCGGTGGCGGCGGGTGCGCCCGCGCGGGTCATTCGCATGATCACGTACTGACGGGGGCGACCGGGCCTCGCGCCACTCGGACGCCGGGTTATTCGCACGATCGCGTACTAGACGTGAGTGCGGACCTCGCGCCGCTCGGACGCCCCTGTGCGAGTGATCGCCCGCGCCACCGTATCGCCGCCCGTACCGCGGTCGAGCTGCACCGCGAGTCGCGCTTCCGCGAGGGGCGTCCGAGCGGCATCGAGGCCCGCTTTCCCGCTAGGAGTGCCCCATGCTCACTTTGAGCTGGGAAGCAGGGCGTGGTCGCCGGCTAGAACCGGACAGCCGTGAGGGCGCCCGTGCCGCTGCACGGGCGCCCCGAAGCCTCAACCTCCCCTTAGTTTGTAGGAATCCCGGACGCGGGCGGCGCCGCCGGGGTCCCGCTGTAGGTAGTGATCGCGCTGCCGGCGGTCGGCGGGGTGGTGAGCACCGGTCCGAAGGGGTCGATGTCGGTGCCCACGACCTTTGCCATTTGCACCCCGGAGTAGCCGCCGTGCTCGGTCTTCGTGTAGCGGAACGACGTGAGGCCCGGCCCCGTCCAGGAGCCGCCTTCATTGTTGACCGCGTTCACCAGGTCTTGGCGGGTGAGGTCCTTTCCGGCCGCCATGAGCGCCTGCACGAGCGTGTACGCGTTCGCCATGCCGTACTCGACATTGCCGTCCCACGGGGCAGACGGGTCGTACTGCGCCTTGATCTTCTTGAACAGCTGGATCCATGGGTTCGACGTGTCGCTGAACGACGGCAGGTAGCCATCGGTGATCGTGCCGTCGATCAAGGCGTCACCGGAAGCCTTGCCCTTGGAGATCGTGCTGAGCAGGTCGCCCACCGTGTGCGGGTCGATGCCCACGTTCGAGACGACGAGCTGGGGCTTGTAGCCGAGCGTGAACGAGGTCAGCTGGGCGATGGCGGTGTAGATCGGCACGGTGAAATCCACCATGACCTTTGCGCCCGAGGTCTTGATCGCCGTGACCTGCGGCGCGAGCGTCGTCGTACCCGACTGGTAGGGCTGTTTCGAGACGATGTCGGCGGCAGGAACCTCGTCCTCGATCCCGGCGAGTCCTCCCTGACCGAAGTCGTCGTCCTGGTAGAGCACGGCGACCTTCTGACCGGCGAAGTGCTGCTTGATGTACTGGCCGAGGACCTTGCCCTCGATCGTGTAGTTCGGCTGCCAGCCGAACGTGTAGGGCTGGGTGGCGCCGTTGTCCCAGCATGGGCAGCCCGAGGCGACGAACATGTCGGGAATCCGGGACGCGTTCAGAAAGCCCACGACCTTGGTGTGAGTCGGCGTGCCGAGCCCCTCGAAGATCCCGAACACGTTGTCCTGGAGGACGAGCTGGTGGACGACGTTGACCGTGATGGTCGGGTTGTAGGCGTCGTCCTTAATGATCAGGTGGACCTGTCGTCCGTACACCCCACCGTGGGCATTGACGTAGTCGAAGTAGGCCTGGGAGGCGGGCGCGATTTCGCTGTAGCCCGGCGCGGCCGGACCGGTGAGCGGCTGATGCGTCCCGAACGTGATGCTGGTCGCGGTCACGCCGGGCGCGGTGGCGCCGCCGTTGCCGCTGCTGCTGCTACTGCTGCTGGTGGAGCTGCTGGCTCCGCTGCTGCTGGTACTGCTGCTCGACGACCCGCAGGCAGCGAGCAGCAACACCACCGCCGCGACTCCCACGGACGCCAGCACTTTGGTCCCGCGAAACCTCATACCTCTCCTCCTCAGATGGACCCGACTGGTACAGCGCGCACCTCGACGCGCGGAATCTAATTAGATACGTTTTCCCTCAGGTGTTTCAAATATTAAAGTCACGTGAGGGGGGTGGCAATAGCAGCGGAGAGAAACCTACCTGCGGCCCCGGCGGCGATCGAGCGGCTGGGCGCGAGCGCTACCGCTCCGGCTGGGCGCGGCACAGGTAGGAGGGGGCGTCCGGCCACTGCCTCGCGCGACGACGTGCTCGCGGCCGTGACCGAGCTCTACCTGGCCGGCCAGCGCGTTGACATCACGGTGGTGGCGGCGCGGCTTGGGCTCGGCCGAGCCACCATCTACCGCTGGTTCGGGTCGCGCGAGGCGCTCGTGGGCGAGGTGGTGGCGCGCCAGCTCGAGCTGCTGGTGGCGCGCAAGCGGGCCGAGGTGCCGCGCCGCGGCGCCGCCGGGCTGCTCGAGGTGCTCGACCGCGTGAACCGGACGCTGACGCACTCGCGCGCGGTGCGCCGGCTGCTCGAGCAGGAGCGCGACAGTGCCATGAGGATGCTGACCAGGAGCGCCGGGGTGGTCGAGCCGCGGGCGGTGGCGTGCATCCAGGCGCTGATCGAGCAGGAGATGGCCAGGGGATACGCGCCGCCGGCCGACCCGGAGACGCTCGCCTACGCGCTCGTGCACCTTCGCCATGCCTTCCTGTGGAACGACGCGACGAGCGGGGTTCGCGGCGACTACGAGCGCCTGCGCGAGGTCTCGGCCGCGTTGCTCGGGGTCCCCGTCAAGCCGCGCAGATCCGCGCCGTGCGCGGCAAGACGCGCGCAGCACTAAGTGCCCTCCGACGGCGTCTTGGCGCCAGCCTCGGACGCCGGCTGCGCGGCACCCGACGGGTCACCATCGGGCGGGGCCGCGGCCGGCGACCCGGCCGACGGGCCGCCGCCGGCGCTGGCCGGGGTGTTGCTGCGCCCACGGCCGAAGCTCGACGCAAGTGCCGGCCGGACCCGCCGCCCGATCGCTCGGAAGCCCCCCTGAATACCCGTCGGCCAGGCCAGCATCGCGCCGATCAGAACCAGCCCGTAGATCGCGAGCGGGAGGTTGTGCGCGACGTTCGTCGACAGGGAGAACGAGCTGGCGAGGTCGTTGGTCCAGTTGGGCAGGAATACGAGCAGCGCCGCGCCCCAGACCGCACCCATCAGCGACCCGAGGCCGCCGATCACCACGCCCGCCAGCAGCGTGAGCGAGAGCTGGATCGGGAACGCGCCGGGCGCAACCGTCCCGGTCACCACGGCGAGCAGGCCACCGCCGAGGCCGGCGGCTGCCGCGCTGAGCGTGAACGCCAGGGTGTGCCAGCGTCCGACCCGCAGGCCGGCGAGCGAGGCGGCGATCTCGTCGTCGCGCACGGCGCGCAGCGCCCGGCCGACGCCGCTGCGGCCCAGGTTGTAGAAGACGAACACGACGACCAGCGCGCCGATGCAGGCGATCCACGCCTGCCAGCGCTCCAGCGGAAAATTGACGCCGAGCGAGGCGGGCGGGGTCGGCGGATTGATGGTCAGGCCGTTCTCGCCGCCGAATGCGGTGGGAAACCGGTCAGCCAGGGCCGGGAGGCCGACCGCGAAGGCGAGCGTGGCGCCGGCCAGGTAGGGCCCGCGCAGCCGGCTGGCCGCCAGCCCGACCGGGATCCCGATGATCAACGTGACGACTGCGGCGGCCGCCAGCTCGGGGACCAGGGCCCAGCCGTCACCGGCCAGCTTGCCCACGGTGTAGGCCCCAACGGCCATCAGGGCGCCATGGCCGAGCGAGATCTGCCCGCTCGAGCCGGCCAGTACGGTGAGGCCGGCGAGCACGCAGAAGTAATAGGCGCCGGTGGCGAGCTGGAGGTCACGGTAGGCGCTCATCTGGTCTGAGAGGACCAGGAGCACGAGCCCGACCACGACCACGAGCACGACCGAGCGCAGCAGCGTGCTCGAGCCCATCGTGTCCCGCGCGGCCGTCACACTCGCCGCTCCCGCGTCGCGGCGAACAGGCCGGTGGGCCGGATCATCAGCACGATGATGAGGATCGCCAGCGCGGCCAGCGGGACGAGCGCGGAGCCCTCGTAGCCCGACACGTACGACAGCGCCAGGCCCAGCACGAGCCCGCCGATGACCGCGCCCGGCGGGCTGTCGAGGCCGCCGAGCACGGCGGCTACGAACCCGATGATCAGGATCGGATCGAAGTTGTTGGGCCCGACGAACACCGATGGCGCGACCAGCACGCCGGCGAGCGATCCGACCATCGCGGCGAGCGCCCAGCCGAGCGTCAGCATCCGCCCGACGCGCACCCCGAGCAGCCGCGCCACTTCGGGCGCGAACGCGGCACCGCGCATTCGCAGGCCCAACGAGGTCGCCCGGAACAGGAACGCGAGCGCGGCGGCGACCGCGATCACCACGAGCACGATGAACGTGTCGTTCGGGGTGAACAGCAGCGTGGTGCCTCCGACCGTGTAGCCGCGCAGGGAGAACGCGGCGGGGAATGATCGGGGCGTGTTGCCCCAGATCATGCCGGCGATGGCGACGATCAGCGTGTACAGCCCCAGGGTCAGGATCACCGCGTTCAGCGGCGGCGCGTTCTCGACCGGCCGGACCACAACCCGCTCGACGATCGCGCCCATGACAAACCCCGAAGCGAGCGCGACCACGAGGGCGAGGACGTACGAGCCGCCCGAGTTGATCACTCCCGAGGCGATGAACGTCGTGAACATCAGCATTGCTCCCTGGGCGAAGTTCACGACGCGGGTCGAGCGCCAGATGAGCACCAGCGCCAGCGCGACCGCGGCGTAGATCGCGCCGGAGGAGATGCCGCTGAGCGTGAGGTCGATGAACTTGGTCAAGCGATCACCCCTCTAGAAGCCCAGGTACGCGTGGAGGAGCTGGGCGTCGGCGATGAGCTTGTCCGGGTCCTGCTCGGCGACCACCCGTCCGAGGTTCAGCACGATCCCGCGATTGGCGATCGACAGGGCGCTGCGCGCGTTCTGCTCGACGAGCAGCACGGCCAGCCCGAGCGTGTCGGCCAGACGGCGCACCAGGCTCATGATCTGCGCCACGAGCACCGGCGCGAGCCCCAACGACGGCTCGTCGAGCAGCAGCGCCCGTGGCCGCCCGACGAGTGCCCGGCCAATCGAGAGCATCTGGCGCTCCCCGCCCGACAGCCTCGAGGCCGGCTGGCCGGCGCGCTCCTCCAGCCGCGGGAAGAGCTCGTAGATCTCGCGCAGCGGCATCGCTTCGCGTCCTCGCCACAGACCGCCGAGTCGCAGGTTCTCCTCCACCGTGAGCTCGGCGATGACGCCGCGGCCCTCGGGGACGTGTGCGATCCCGAACCGGACGATCTCCTCGACCGCCCACCGGGTGATCTCCTCGCCCTCGACTGTCACGCGTCCAGACGTCGGACGCACCAGGCCGGTGATCGTGCGCAGCAGCGAGGTCTTGCCCGCGCCGTTAGCGCCCAGCACCGCGGTGACCGAGCCCTCGGGCACCTCGAGCGAGACGTGGTCAACGGCCCGGATCGGCCCGTAGTCGGTGGTCAGCTCCTCAATCGTGAGCATCGGCGGCTCCGTTGGCGGACAGCGCACCCGCGTCGCTGGCCTCGCGCCCGAGGTAGGCCTCCAGCACGTGCGGGTCGTGCGCGATCACGGACGGCTCCCCATCGGCGATCACCCGCCCGAAGTCGAGCACCACCAGCCGGTCGCACACCGAGACCACGAAGTCCATGTGGTGGTCGACCAGCATCACCGCGACCGAGCTGCCCAGTGAACCGATCAGTTCGCCGAGGTCCGCCAGCTCGCGCGCGTCGAGTCCGCCGGCCGGCTCGTCGAGCAGCAGGAGCTCGGGCTCGCACACGAGCGCCCGCGCCAGCGCCACGCGCTTCTGGACGGCATAGGGCAGCGTGCCGGGCAGGCGATCGACGACGTCCTTGCAGCCGAGGCGAGACAGCTCGGACAGGGCGCGGTCGCGCAGCCTGCGCTCGTCGCGGTCCGACCACGGCAGCCCGAGCATCGCGCTCAGCAGCGGCGTGCGACGAAACCGCTGCGCGCCCGCCATCACGTTCTCGAGCACGGTCAGCCCCGTGAACAGCCCCACGCCCTGGAGGGTGCGGGCGATCCCGAGCGAGGCCAGGCGATCGGGGTGTACGCGGGTCATCGAATCGCCGCGCCAGCGCAGCGTGCCCGAGTCCGGGCTCACGAAGCCGCAAATCACGTTGAACAGGGTGGTCTTGCCCGCGCCGTTGGGGCCGATGACCCCTAGGACCTCACCGGGCGAGACGTCAACCGAGACGCCCTCCAGCGCGGTGATGCCGCCAAACGACACGGCCACGTCACGAACCGACAGGCCGACGCTGGGCAGCGGGTCCCTCTCCACGTGCGGCAAGCTACAACAGCCGGCGCGCCGTGCCAATAGTGAGACACGGCCGCCTAAGAGTTCTTAATGACGATGCCCTCGAGGATGTACGCCACGTGCTCGGTGGAGTCGATCGCCGACTCCAGCCGCTCGAACAGGTCCTTCCAGCGGATCACCACCATCGGGTCCACGCGATTGTCGAACAGCGAGGCGACCGCTTCGCGCGTGAGCCGGTCGCCCTCGTTCTCCAGCCGGTTGACCTCGACCGTGTGCTGGGACATGTCGCGGAAGCCCCGCAGCAGGGGGATCGCCTGGCCGATCTCGCGGCACGCGGCGCTCAGCACCTGGGCCAGGCTGATCGCCTGATCCATCGGCGCCTCGATCCGGTAGAGGCCGAGGTAGTCGGCGACCTCCTCGGTGTAGTCGACGATGTCGTCGAGTCCGGAGGCCAGCGCGAGGATGTCCTCGCGGTCGATCGGGGTGACGAATGTGTGATTGAGGCGATCGATGATGTCGTGGGTGATCCGATCGCCCTCGTGCTCGCAGTCGCGGATCTCGCCGGCCAGCTCGCCGCTGTCGGGGAAATTGGTCAGCAGGCGCTCGAGCAGATTCGCCGCGAGCACGGCATTCTGGCCGGCCTCCTCAAACAACTCGAAGTAAGCCCGGTCGCGCGGAGCGAACAGGTCTCCGAGGCGCGGCATCCACAAGGATGGTATTGGCGTCCCGCCCTTGCCGCCGCTCCGCCCGCCGGGCATGGATGCCCGGCGGAACGGCGTCGCGGCTGCGGCGCGCTCAGCATCCATGCTTCGCTCGGCGCGCCGGCCGCGACATCGTCCGGAGGACGCCTCGCGGAGCGAGGCCGCTATTGATCGATGGTCTCCAGCCCGGCCTCGAACGCACGCAGCTCGTCGTCGTTGATCGAATATGCGTGCTCCGGGCCGGGGAAGGCGCGCGCGCGAACCTCTTCCGCGTACGCGGTCACGCCGGCGACCATCTGCTCGCGCAGGTCGGCGTAGCGCTTGGCGAACCGGGGGGCGTGGCCGTCGTAGATGCCCAGCAGGTCGTGGAACACGAGCACCTGGCCGTCCGTCGCCGCCCCGGCACCGATCCCGATCACCGGAATCTCGAGCCGCGGCATGAGCGCTTGTGCGACCGCCGCCGGAATGGCCTCGAATACGAGCGAGAAGCAGCCCGCCTCCTGCAGCGCGATCGCGTCGCGGGCCACGCCGAGCGCGCGCTCCGCGTTGCGGCCCTGGGCCCGGTAACCACCGAGCACGGTCGCGGTCTGGGGAGTCAGGCCGATGTGGCCCATGACCGGGATCCCCGCCTCGACGATCGCCCGGGCGCGCTGCACGCTCGTCCCGCCACGCTCTAGCTTGACCGCGTCGCAGCCGGCCTCCTTGACGAAGCGCTGCGCGGTGGCGATGGCCAGCTCGTCCGAGGCCTCGTAGGACCCGAACGGCAGATCGCCGATCAAGAGCGGCGTCTGCAGGCCGCGCCGGACCGCGGCGGCCAGCATCAGCATCTCGTCGGTGGACACCGGCACCGTGCTGGGGTAGCCGAGCACGGTCATGGCGCCCGAGTCTCCGACCAGCACGAGGTCGACCCCGGCCGCCTCGGCCACCTGAGCGGAGGGATAGTCGTAGGCCGTGACCATCACGATCGCCTCACCGAGGCGCTTCTTCTCGGCCAGGCGGGGAAGCGTCATCGGCAGGGGCGAGTCGAGGTTCTGCGGGATCGGGATGCGGGGCGTTGCGGACACTTGACGTCTCCTTACGCGACGGTTGACGCCCCGAGCAGGGTCGCCACCTCGCGGTCGATGTTCATGATCTCGTTGCGCGCGTCCACGTGCACGACGCGCGGCGAGTAGTTGTCCAGCTCATCCGGGTCGTAGGCGGCGTAGGAGATCACGATGATCGTGTCGCCGCGGTGGACCAACCTTGCCGCAGCTCCGTTGACCTTCATGTCGCCCGAGCCACGCTCGCCGGCGATCGTGTACGTCTCAAAGCGCGCGCCGTTCTCGATGTCCACGACGGCGACCTGCTCGAACTCGCGGATATCGGCTGCCTCGAGCAGGTTTGGGTCGATCGTGATCGATTCCCATTGCATTTCAGGGCCTCACGTTGTCCTTGTGGACTGGTCCTCGGATCAGTTGGTTGTCAATCAGTCGGGTCGAGCCCACCTGGGCTGCCACGACCGCGACCACCTGGCCGTCGATGGTGCGCACCGCGGCCATCGTGTCGGCCGACACGAGTTCGACGTAGTCGGGGTCGATCTGAGCGGCCTCGAGCTCTGCCAGGGCGCGTGCTCGCGCGGCGGCGGGGTCGCGCTCACCAGCCTCGACGGCTTGCTGCATCGCGCCAAGCGCCCGGTAAAGCGCCGTCGCGCGGGCACGCTCGGCTGGCGACAGAAGCGCGTTCCGGCTGGACAGAGCGAGCCCATCCGGGTCGCGGACCGTGGGGCACACCTCGATCCGGACCGGCAGGTTGAGGTCGCGCACGAGGCGCTTGATCACCGTCGCCTGCTGAGCGTCCTTCTGGCCGAAGTACGCCACGTCGGGGCCGACGATGTTGAACAACTTCGCCACCACGGTCGCCACGCCTTCGAAGTGGCCGCGTCCGCGGTGGGCGCCCTCGAGCGTCTCGGTCACGCCGCCGAGTGACACGGTGGTGGCGAACCCGGGCGGATAGAGCTCCTCGGCCGCCGGCGCGAACAGGTAGTCGACCCCGAGCTCGGCGGCGAGGGCGGTGTCACGCTGCGGGTCGCGCGGGTACGCGGTCAGGTCGGCGGGGTCGTTGAACTGGGCCGGGTTGACGAACAGCGAGACGACCACGACGTCGCACTCGTCGCGCGCTCGCCGCATCAGCGACAGATGACCCTCGTGGAAGGCGCCCATGGTGGGGACGAGCCCGACCGTGCTGCCGTGGCGGCGCGCCTCAGTCAGGATGGCCCGGACGTCGGAGATGGCGTCAAGCACCCTCATGCCGGTTGGGCCTCCCGGGCGGCGGCCAGCTCGCGCGTGGCCTGCACCAGGGTGTCGAACAGGGGGAGCAGGTCGGCGGCCACCTCTTGGACGGCCGCGCGCTGGCGCGCCACCGTGGCCTCATCTCCGCGGGCGACCGGCCCGGTCAGGGCGCGCTCGGGACCGAGGCTGGCCCAGTTCTCGACGGTGGCGCGGACGAGCGGCACGAGCAGCTCGCGCTCGATCCCCACGTCGGCGCCGATGCGCTCCGCGGCCGCCTCCAGCGTGACGAGGAAGTTCGAGGCGATCGAGGCGGCGGCGTGGTAGGCGGGACGATCCCGCTCCGCGATCTCGACCGGGTGCATTCCGAGCGCGTGCGCCAGTTCGCCCGCCAGCGCCAGTCCGCGCGGGGTGTCGCCGGCGATGGCCGCGCCGGCGCCGGCGAAAACCGCGCCCTGGCCGGTGACCGTCATCAGCGGATGAAGCGAGAAGGCCTCATGCGGCGCGAGCACGGCCAGATCGGTGGCGCCCGAGCAGTGGCCGACCAGCCGATCCGGACCGGGGCGGACCTGCGCCGCGGCCCGTGCGATCTCCCCGTCGGGCACGCACAGGAGGACGACGTCGGCGCCTTTCCCGTCGGCCCCGCGGCCCAGAGGCCCTGAGACGTCGTATCCCGCTTGCCCGAATGCGCTCGCGAACGCGTATCCGAGGCGGCCCCGGCCGATCACGGCCAGCCGCTCACAAGCAGGGTTATCTGAGGTCGAATCCCGTTCCAGTTCCCGCATCTGAGATACCGGTCGGCGCTTGAAAAGATGATTGGAGTGGAGGTCCGTCCGCGGCGTCCGCGTGACGGCCTAAAGACCATGATACCCGTGGCCTGGCCCGCGGTTACCGTCTGTGCGGAGGATCCCAAGGCGCCGCCGTCCGACGCTGCCGACAAACCAAGGCGCCGCCATAAGGCGCCGCCGACAAACCTCATAACCGCTTTTTCGACCTCGCAAATACCGCGGTCCGGCCCGGCCGGGCGTCCGTGTACAGGGTTACCATGGCCGCCAGTGAGGACCGCCTCGGAGCGTCGCGAGCTGTTGAAGGCCGTCTACGAGGAAGCGCGAGGATGTGCGCGCTGCCCTCTGCACCAGACGCGCACGACCGTCGTGTTCGGCGCCGGCAACGCCGACGCCGACCTCATGTTCATTGGCGAGGCGCCCGGCGCCAACGAGGATCGGATGGGCCTGCCGTTCGTCGGGCAGGCCGGGAAGCTGCTCGACAAGCTGCTGGGCGAGATCGGGCTGGAGCGAGGCGATGTGTTTATCGCCAATACCTTGAAATGCCGCCCCCCCAACAACCGCGACCCCCAGCCCAATGAGATCGAGGCGTGCAACGGCTATTTGCGCCAGCAGGTCGACCTGATCGAGCCGACCGTGATCTGCACGCTGGGCAACTTCTCGACCAAGCTCCTGCGGGCCGACAGCACCGGGATCTCACGCCTGCACGGTCGCGAGGAGGTGCGCATCATCGGCCCCCGGGCAGTTCGGCTGTACCCGCTTTACCACCCGGCGGCCGCGCTCTACACCCCGTCCATGCTCGAGGCGCTGCGCGCCGATTTCTATCGGATCCCCGATCTACTGGCCCTCGGGCCGCCCGAGCAGCCCCAGGGGTCCGAGCCGGTACCCGATCTGGAGGATCTGGCCGACTACGACGAGGAAGAAGCGACGGGGGTCGGCGAGCCTGAGCCGGCGGCCCAGCTCGGTCTGTTCTAGGAACCCCGCGCCCCGACGAGCTCGACCTCGGTCGCGACGTCGCTGCTGGGCCGCTCGGTAACCGGTAGCGGCTTTCCGGGCCGCAGCGCCATCCCGAAAGCGATCAGGGCACCCGCGGCCTGGACGGCGAGGACGACCACGGCAAATCCGAGCGGCTCTTTCGAAGCCTGCAGCAAGAGAATCGGCTCGATCACGGCGACCGCACCAAGCGGGAGAAGGAACCAGGTGCGCTTCAGCGCCAGCATGTACTGCACGGCCAGGTACGTCCCCGCCAGCAGGGTGAAGGCGACCCCGAGGGTGAACAGCGCGTCAACCGCGAGCAGACGATTGGAGCCGAATGCGGCGCGAATCAGAAGCCGCGGCACCAGGCCGTAGATCAGCAGACACGGAATCGCCGCCACACCGACGATCGCGAGCGACTTGCCGAGCACCGGCCGGGTGTCCTCACCCACGGCCCGCCGGCGCGAAACCTCCGGCACCAGGTAGAAGCCGACGCCCATCGCCACCCAAATCAGGACCTTGGCCGCGACCGCGGTCGCGCTGTAGGAGCTGGCCAGTTCGCTCGAGAAGCGGTGTTTCGCGGCGATGATGTCGATGTTCTGGAGCACCGCGATGATGCCCAGCGCGGCGATCGCCGTCCAGGCCCGCGCGACGTGCACCCACAGCTCCACGGTGGGTCGCTGTCCCGGCGCCGCCGAGCCGAGCCGACGGCGCAGGGGCACCGCGCAGTAGAACATCATGGCCACGAACGAGAGGGGAGTCCCGATATAGGCGCCGGTGACGCCGAGTCCGACCGCCAGCACACCTCCGATGGCCAGGCGCGCCGCCTGCTCGCCGACCAGGCTGATCCCAACCGCACGGTAGTCGCCGAGCCCCTGCAGGAAGCCGCGCATCATGCAAAGCAACAAGTACAGGCAACCGGCGGGGATCCCGAGCGCGGCCGCCCACTGCTGCTTGACTCCGACCGCCTCGGCGATCGGATGCCGGGCTAGCACCGAAAGCACGGTCATAACCACGGTGAACAGCAGCGTTACCTTGATCCAGTTGCGGATCGTGGCCGCCATGGCGGGACCCACCCCGAGATGCCCGAGCACCGCCTCCCGTGCCGTGGCCACCTGCATCGCGTACCCGACCACAGCCAGGATCAGGAAATAGCTGACCAGCGCGGCGAGGGACCCGTAGTCGGTGAGCTCGCGCGAGAACACGATCACCGAGCCGAGAGCGATCACGTTGTTGATCACCATCGCGCCGGCCAGGCCGACCGCCTTGGCCATCTCGGACCCGCGCAGGCGGTCCACGTGCGGCTCGAAGCGACGCCTCAACGACACGCCGGTCGACCCTCGATCGCGTCGGAGGTGCGGGGGCTCATTGAGTCTGACGGTACCGAACGGACCGGCACGGCGGGGCGGTCGGGCTGCTCTACATTGGCTAGCGAAAATGGCGGAGCACCACGAGACGGTCAATGAGGCGCAGACCGAGGCGCTTGCCGCGGGGCTCGCCGCCGCCCTGGCGCCGGGCGACGTGGTCCTGATAGAGGGGGAAGTGGGCGCGGGAAAGACGACGTTCGTGCGCGGTGCCTGCCGCGCCCTCGGAGTGGACGCCGTCGTGACCAGCCCCACGTTCACGATCGGCCAGCGCTACGCGGGTGCGGTGCCCGTGTCCCACCTCGACCTCTACCGCGTCGCCGACCTCGGGGGGGAGGATCCCGACCTGCTCGCCGACTACATCGACCCGGATCGCATCGCGTTCGTGGAGTGGCCCGGAGGCGCGGTCGCGACGATTGCGGCGCTCGGGCGCATCGCGGCGAGAGTCGTGATCGAGCACGGGGGTGGCGATCGACGAGTGGTGCGGATCGAGGCCCCGCTGGGCGCTGACCGGCTCCTCACGCCGCTGCAGTTCCCGTGAGGATCCTGGCCTTCGACACCGCCACTCGCGCCACGGCCGTCGCCCTGTGCGGGGTCGGCGACGTCGTCTATGTCGCGCGCGATGACCCGCCCGACGGCCGGCGGCCCGGGCACGCCACGCGGCTGCTGCCGTTGTCCGTCAGGGTGCTCGAGCGGGCGGGGATCAGCTGGGACGATGTGGAGCGGATCGCGGTTGGCGTGGGCCCCGGAACGTTCACGGGGCTGCGCATCGGGATCGCCACCGCGCGCGCTCTCGCGCAGGCGCGGAACGTTCCCGTGGTCGGGGTCTCGACGCTTCAGTCGCTGGCCTTGGCGGGCGCGTGGGCGGGCCAGCGCTCGGCCGACGCCGAGGCGCTGCCGTCCGGGCTTGACGTAGTCATGGCGGTGCTCGACGCGCGCAGGGGTGAGGTGTTCGCGGCCGGCTGGCGGATCGAGGAGGCCGAGGCGTTCGAGGCGGCCCTGCTCGCTCCCCGCGCGATCGCTCCCGAGGGGCTGGCCGAGCTGATGGCGCCACTCGGGCCACGCGCGCTGGCGATCGGAGACGGGGCGGTAGGATTTAGGGAGGTTCTTGAGCGCACGGGATCGTTCATCCCGAAGGATCATTCGCCGCTGCACCGGGTCACGGCGATGCATCACTGCCGTCTGGCCGGCCGCTTGCCGGCGACGGGTCCTGAGGAGGTCAGACCGGAATACCTCCGCGCTCCCGACGCTGAAATCGCCCGCACCAAGAAATAGATGAATGAGCCCACAGCCCGTCACGATCCGCTCGCTCGGCTATTCGGACCTTCCGCAGGTCATCTCGATCGAGCGGCGCGCGTTTCCGACCCCGTGGTCGCTGGCCATGTTCGTGCTCGAGCTCTCCAAGCCGTCCGGGGTCTGCATCGCGGCGATCGAGGACCGCCGAATCGTCGGCTATCTGATCTGTTCGCGCTACGCCGACGTCTGGCATCTGATGAACATCGCGGTCGATCCGCCGGGCCGGCGGCGCGGGATCGCCACCGCGCTGCTCGAGGAGATGATCGCGCGAGCGGGACAGGACGCGTCGTACACGCTCGAGGTGCGTCCGTCGAACATTCACGCGATCGCCCTGTACGAGCGGTTCGGCTTCCGCTCTGCAGGCACGCGGCGACGGTATTACCAGGACACCGGCGAGGACGCTCTGATCATGTGGCGCACGGCGGATACGGCGTCGAGCACGAGCGCGTCCGGGTGATCCTCGCGCTCGAGACGAGCTGCGACGACACGTGCGCGGCCGTCGTCACGCGGGCGGGTGAGATCCGCTCGAACGTGATCTCCTCGCAGGGCGTGCACGATCGGTATGGCGGCGTGGTCCCGGAGATCGCCTCGCGTCACCATCTGGAGCTGATCGGCGCGGTGGTCGACGACGCGCTCGCTCGCGCAGACGTCTCGTTGCCTGGCGTTGATCTCGTCGCCGTCACGTGCGGCCCCGGACTGGTCGCGGCGCTGCTGGTCGGCGTGGCCACAGCGAAGGGACTGGCCGTGGCACACGGGCTGCCGCTGGCCGCGGTTGACCATCTCCACGGCCACGTGGCCGCGGCGTTCCTTGGGGACGAGCCGTTCGAACCGCCGTTCCTCGCCCTGATCGCGAGCGGCGGCCACACCCTGCTCGCGCGGGTGACCGATCATGGCGCGGACTATGCGGTCCTCGGCCAGACGCTCGACGACGCCGCGGGCGAGGCGTTCGACAAGGGCGCGCGCCTGCTAGGTCTGGGCTATCCGGGTGGTCCGGCCCTCGAGCGGCTGGCGTCCGGCGGGGATCCCGAGGCGTTCCGCTTCCCCGTGGGAGCGCGCCTGCGCGGCCTCGATTTCTCCTTCGCTGGTCTGAAGACCTCGCTGCTTTACCGGGTCCGCGACCTCGGCCCGGAACAAGCCGAGCGCCGCCGGGCGGATCTGGCCGCCTCCTACCAGCGTGCGATCGTCGAATCGCTGGCTATCCGCGTCGAGCGCGCGCTGCGCGAAACCGGGCTCGAGCGGCTGTCGGTGGGCGGTGGGGTGGCCGCCAACGGCGCCGTGCGCGAGCGCATGCGCGGCTTGGGCGTCGAGCTTCACGTGCCGGAGCGCGAGCTGTGCACCGACAACGCGGCGATGATCGCCAGCGCCGGCCGCTTCGTCGAGGCGCGGCCGTATCCCGAGTACCTCGATCTCGACGTTTACGCGACCGGCGAACGCATGCTGGTGGCCCGATGACGACCGTGGTGCTCTACGGCCGCGAGGGCTGCTGTCTGTGCGACGACGCCCGGGAGGTGCTCGAGCGGGTCCGCCGTAGCCGCCCCTTCGAGCTCCAGGAGCGGGACATCGAGTCCGACGACGCCATGCTGCGGACCTACCTGGAACGGATCCCGGTGGTGGCGATCGACGGACAGGAAGTCTTCGATCTGTTCGTAGACGAATCCGAGCTGGAGCGTCGGCTCGATATGGTGCACAGCCGATGAGCTACATGGTTGGAAGCGATCCCGATGCGGCGCCGCCTGACGTCGAGAAGCCGGGCGAGAAACTTGCGCTGGGCGTAGCCGCGCGGCTCTCGCGCTACCTCCAGGTCCTGATCCAGGCCCGCAAGATGGGCAAGGAGACGATCTCCTCGCAGGAGCTGGCGGACTACACGCACGTGAACTCCACCCAGATCCGCCGGGATCTATCGGGCTTTGGCAAGTTCGGCAAGCGCGGGGTCGGCTACAACGTCGAGTCGCTGGTTAACCAGATCCGGAAGATCCTGCATACCTCGGGCCAGCACAACATCGCCCTGTTCGGTGCTGGGCACCTCGGGACGGCGATCGCCACCTCGGACATTTTCGCCGACCACGGCTTCCGGGTGGTGGCCGTTTTCGACGTCGACCGGAGCAAGGTGGGGGAGCGGATTGGACCGCTGTCGGTCCGCCACAATTCCGACCTGCGGGCGGTGATCGACGAGGAGGACATCGTCGTCGCCGTGCTCGCGGTTCCCTCCGCAGCGGCCCAGAAGCTGGCCGATGAGCTGGTCGACGCGGGCGTGAAGATCATCTTCAACTACTCCGACGCCTTGCTCGACGTACCACCTGAGGTCACCGTTCATACCTCGAGCCCGGCCGTCGACCTGCTCTACGCGCTGTACTTCTACCTCACCTGATTCTTCTCACCTGATCTCGTATTAGGTACCGACCCACCAGCCCTCGTGAGCAGTAGTCTCGACCTGGAAGCGGCGTACGACGCCTTCGAGAGCTCGACCGACTTCACCGTCGGGCTCGAGGAGGAGTTCGCGCTCCTGGACCGGAGCTCGCTGGCCCTGGCGCCGCGCTTCGAGGAGCTTCGCGCCGCCGCCTCGGCCGATCCGGTGTTGATTGATTCGGTGGCCGGGGAGCTGATCTCCTCCGAGATCGAGATCCGCTCGGGTCGATGTCTGGATCTGGGGGCGGCGTTCGCCGCCCAGCGCGAACGGCGGCGGCGCCTGTTCGCGCTGGCCGCCGAACATGACGTCGCGCTCGGCGCCACCGGGACCCATCCGTGGGCGGACTACCGCGAGCAGCACATCATCGACACCGAGCACTACCACCGGGTCGAGGAGGGGCTGAAATACGTGGCGTGGCGCAACAACACGTTTTCGCTGCACGTCCACGTCGGCGTCCGCGGCGCCGACCGCGCCGTGTTGGTGTGCGACCGGCTGCGTCCGGTGCTGCCCCTGTTGCTCGCCGTCTCAGCCAACTCGCCCTTCCTGGACGGACGCAACTCGGGCCTGCACAGCGCCCGCACCCAGATCTTCACCAAGAGCTTTCCGCGCTGCGGTGTGCCCGACGCGTTCGGCAGCTGGCAGGCGTTCGCCGATTACATCGACTTCCTCGTCTCGACCCGCTCGATCGTGGAGTACACGCAGGTGTGGTGGTCGATCCGCCCGCATTTCTCGTTCGGGACGGTGGAGGTGAGGATCTGTGACGCGCAGATGACGGCCTCGGAGTCCGAGTCGCTGGCCAGCCTGATCGTGGCCTGCGTCGCGCAGGCCGCGCGCGATATCGACGAGGGCGTACCGTTCAGCGACCTTCCGCGGAGGCTGATCGAGGAAAACGTCTGGCGCGCGGTGCGCTACGGCCTCGACGGCGAGCTGCTCGATCTCGACCGCGCCGAGGGCTACCCGGCCGCCGAGGCGTCCGAACGGCTCTTGACCTGGTCGGCGCCGGTCCGGGCCGAGCTCGGGATCGAGGTCGCGCTGCCCGCGTTGAACGGGGCCCAGCGCCAGCGGCGGATGGCCGAGACCGGAGTCGGCCTGGCCGAGACCTACGCCGCTGTCGTGGCCGAGACCCGGGACACGTATGCTGGCAGTGCAGCGCAGGTGTCCCGATGAGGAGCGATCCAAGAGAGCCCACCGAGGAAGAGCTGCGGGCCGCTTACGAGGCCGAGCTCAAGCGACTCAGGGTCGAGCACGTGTTGCTCGACAACGTCGCGGCGCTGGCCAACCTGGGCATGCGCCGCACCGGCCTGGCCCCTGGGACGGAAGAGGAGCAGGACCCCGAGCAGGTCCGTCTCGCGATCGAGTCGATCCGGGCGCTCCTGCCGGTGCTCGAGCAGGCCGCGCCGGCTCAGATCGGCGCGATCCGGGATGCGGTCTCGCAGCTTCAGCTCGCGTTCGTGCGGATCGGTGGTCAGGCGCCGGGTGCTGAGGCACCGGAAAGCGGTGCGGCGGCCGGGTCTGGCGCGGGTGCCGGCGCGGGCGCCGGCGCGGGTCCGGCGGCGCCGCCCTCGGAGCCTCCGCCCAAGCCGGGAGACCCTGGGCCTGCGCAGCGCAGCGGCCGCCTCTGGGTGCCCGGGCAGTAGCAGCCTGGCGCCGTCCCGCCGCCCCGCACGCTAATATCGCCTCCTTCCGGGCCTCCGCTCGATCATTACGGGTGGCGGCCTTTTCCAGTTTGTTGGCTGCGCTTGCGCGCGCCCCCTCTCGCTAACTCAGACCTTCCCCGGAGGATCTTCTTGTCCAGCTTTCTGACGCATCATGGCGTGCTCGTCGCGCTCGTATGCGCTGCCGCCGCTGTCGTCTATGGCGTCACGACTTCGCGCGCGCTTCTGGCGCTATCGCCCGGCAACGAGCGGATGCGGTCGATTTCACTCGCCGTCCAAGAGGGAGCGCGCGCGTACCTCAATCGTCAGTACACAACGATCGCGGGAGTCGGGGTGATTCTGTTCATCGTCCTGATCCCGATCCAGAACATCCGCGTCGCGATCGGCTTCCTGATTGGCGGCGTGCTCTCGGCCTCCGCCGGCTACATCGGAATGAACGTCTCGGTGCGCGCGAACGCGCGCGTGGCCGAGTCCGCCCGCGGAGGCGTCTCGCGCGCGCTTTCGGTGGCCTTCCGCGGGGGCGCGGTCACGGGGCTGCTGGTCGTGGGCCTCGCGCTCTTCGGCGTCGCCGGCTACTACGGCGTCCTGACATGGATCGTGGGCGAGACCCCGCGAAGCGCGGTCAACGCGCTGATCGGCCTCGGGTTCGGCGGCTCGTTGATCTCGGTGTTCGCCCGCCTCGGCGGCGGCATCTTCACCAAGGCCGCCGACGTCGGCGCCGACCTGGTGGGGAAGATCGAGGCCGGGATCCCCGAGGACGACCCCCGGAACCCCGCGGTGATCGCCGACAACGTCGGCGACAACGTCGGCGACTGCGCCGGGATGGCGGCCGACCTGTTCGAGACCTACGCGGTCACCGCGGTCGCGGTCATGCTGCTCGGCGTCCTGCTGTTCAGACAGCAGTCGGCCGTGGCCCTGTATCCGATCGTGCTGGGCGCGGTCTCGATCGTCGCCTCGATCATCGGCACATTCGCGGTCAGGTCGAAGGTCGGAAACGTCGAGCGCGCGCTCTATCAGGGCCTCCTCGTATCCGGCGGGCTGGCCGCGCTCGCGTTCATCCCGATCACCTACTGGATGATGCACGGGCTGACCTACATATCGGGCGCCCCGGCGCCGCACTGGTGGAAGTTCTATCTGTGTTCGCTGATCGGGATCGCCGTGACCGCTTGCCTGTTCGTGATCACCGATTACTTCACCTCGACGCGGTTCGCCCCGGTCAGGAGCACCGCGCGGGCCTCGCAGACCGGCCACGCGACGAACATCATCCAGGGCCTCGCGCAGGGACTCCAGTCCACCGCGCCGCCGGCGATCGTGATCGCGCTGGCGATCCTCGGCGGCTGGAAGCTCGCGGGCGGCGGGACCGTCGGCATCTACGGCATTGGTGTCGCGGTCATGGCGCAGCTGTCGCTGACCGGGCTGATCGTCGCGCTTGACGCGTTCGGACCGATCACCGACAACGCGGGCGGCATCGCCGAGATGGCTGACCTCCCCGAGGAGGTCCGCGATGTGACCGACCCGCTCGACGCGGTGGGGAACACGACCAAGGCGGTCACCAAGGGATACGCGATCGGCTCCGCCGCCCTCGCGGCGCTGGTGCTGTTCAACGCGTTCCAGCGCGAGCTACCGCACGGATACAACTTCGCGATCGGGAACCCGCCGGTGCTGATTGGGTTGCTCATCGGCGGCTTGATGGTCTATCTGTTCGCCTCGCTGGCCATGGAGGCCGTCGGCCGGGCCGGCGGCGCCGTCGTCGAGGAGGTCCGCCGCCAGTTCCGCGAGCACCCGGGGATCATGGACGGCACCGAGCAGCCTGAATATGGGACCGCGGTGGGGTTGGTCACGCGCGCCGCGCAGCGCGAGATGATCTTGCCGGCGCTGATCCCGATCGTGATCCCGCTGATCGTCGGACTGATCAGCGTCGAGGCGCTCGGCGGGTTGCTGATCGGCGTCATCGTCGTCGGTCTGTTCATGGCCATCTCGATGACCTCGGGCGGTGGTGCGTGGGACAACGCCAAGAAGCTGATTGAGGACGGCGCGTATGGCGGCAAGGGGTCCGAGGCGCATGCCGCCGCGGTGACCGGCGACACGGTCGGGGATCCCTACAAGGACACCGCCGGGCCGGCGATCAACCCGATGATCAAAGTGGCGAACATCGTGGCGCTGTTGATCATCCCGATTATCACCTGATCTTCGGTGCCGGTCCCCCTCGTTGGGTGACCGCGCGTGCGTAACCGCGTCGTCGGCGCTCGCTCTCGAGCGCGAGTCACCACGAGCGGAACCGGCACCTCGTCAGGTGATCGCGGGCGACCCCACAGCTGGTTAAAGCTGGGGGTCGGCGGGCCGCTGGGCTTGCTTGCACCAATTCGTCTAATTTCTCCACCCGGCCGTTCACCAACAGCTAGCCTGCAACCGCACGAAATGTCTCTAGAGTGCCGGGCATGTTCATCCTGATCGTCGGTTCGGGCCGCGTGGGGTCTGCCGTGGCCAAGCGGGCGCTCGACGCTGGGCACGAGGTGTCGGTGCTCGACAGCGACCCGCTCTCACACGAGCGGCTCGACAAGGATCAGCTGACGACGTGGGAGGACGCCGGTGGGCGGTTCACGGTCAGCACCGCGCTCGAGATCGACGGGCTCATCGAGGCCGGCATCGAGCAGGCCGACGTGTTCGTGGCGGCTACCAGCGGGGACAACACGAACCTGGTGATCGCCCAGATCGCGCAGCGGCGGTTCAAGGTCAGGCGCGTGGTGGTGCGGGTCGCCGATCCCGGCCGTGCGTCCTGGTACGCGGAGCAGGGCCTGCTAACCATCTGCCCGACCCAGGTCGCGATTGACGAGGCGTCGCGCGTGGTACTGGCGTAACGACTTGGATCCCGCCCACCGCCCCCAGCCACCCCCGCCGACCAAGGTTGACATGAGGGACCGCCCATGTACGTGATCATCGCCGGTGCCGGAAAGGTCGGCTGGAACCTTGCGCGCGAGCTGATCGCCAAGGAGCGCGAGGTGACGCTGATCGAATCTGACCATGCGCGCTATCGGGTCGTCGAGGAAGAGCTCGAACACGCGGTCCAGTACGGCGACGCGACCGAGCTGTGGGTCCTCGAACGCGCCGGGATCCAGCGCGCCGACCTCGTCATCGCGGTCACCGGCGACGACGAGGACAACATCCTGATCTGCCAGATGGCAAAGGAGAAGTACGGCGTCCAGCGGATCGTCGCCCGGGTCAACAACCCGCGCAACCTCCAGCACTTCCGCCTACTCGACGTCCAGCCCGCGGTCTCCGCGACCGACCTGATCCTTCGCCTGATTGAGCACGAGGTCCCCGAGTACGGGCTGGTTCAGCTGCTGGCGCTCGAAGAGGAGCACCTCGAGATCATCGAGCTCGAGGTCGGCCAGGGCTCGGTAGCGGCGGGCCAGCGGGTGCAGGACGTACGGCTGCCCGACGGCTCGCTGATCATCTCGGTCCTGCGCGGCGGCGCCGGGTTCGTGCCGAAGTCCGACTCGGTGATCCAGCCGGGCGATCAGGTGCTGCTGATTCTCGATCCGGGCCTCGAGGCGCAGATCACGCCCCAGTTCGCACCCAACGGCTCTAGCCCGTCAGGCTGATCGTGGCTGATCGGCACGTTAGCTATGCGCTCATCGGAGGCGGCCTCGCCGCCGGCAACTGCGCCCGCTGGCTGCGCGAGTCCGGCGCCGACGGGCCGATCCTCCTGATCGGGCGCGAGCCCGACCCGCCTTACAACCGCCCGCCGTGCTCGAAGGGCTACCTCCAAGGCCACGAGACGCGCGAGGACACCCTGTTCCGGCCCGCGGACTGGTACGACGAGCAGCAGATCGAGGCGCTGACTCGCGTCTCGGTCAAATCCCTCGATCTGGCCGAGCGCAGCGTCGAGTTGACCGACGGCCAGGAGGTGAGCTTCGAGAAGGCGCTCGTCGCCACCGGCGCCGGTGTCCGCCGCGTGTCGGTCTCCGGCGCCGAACTTGAGGGGATCCACTACCTGCGGACGCTCGGCAACACCGACACGATCCGGGCCGACGCCGCCGGCAAGAAGGTAGTGATGATTGGGGGCTCCTATATCGCGTGCGAGGTCGCTGCCTCTCTGACCGAGCTAGGCAGCTCGTGTTCGCTCGTGATGCTCGAGTCCGTCCCCCTGAGCCGCCATTTCGGCGAGCAGGCCGGGCGCTTCTTCGAAAACCGCATGGCCGAGCACGGGATCGAGACCTTTGGCGACGACGAGCTCGACCGGTTCGAGGGCACGGGCGGCCGGGTGACCCGCGTGGTCACCAAGAGCGGTCGGCAGCTCGACGCCGACGCCGTCGTGATCGGGATCGGCGCCGTGCCCGACGTCAGACTGGCGCGCACCGCCGGCCTGGAGATCGGCGACGGCGGCGGCGTCGTCGTCGACTCCCGCCTTCAGACGGCTGTGCCCGGCATCTTCGCCGCGGGCGACATCGCCGAGTACGAGAGCGTTGTGCATGGCGGCGAGCGCATCCGGATCGAGCACTGGGACGTCGCCTTCAACCAGGGCAAGACGGCGGCGCTCAACATGCTCGGTCGCGACCAGCCACACGACGTCGTGCCGTACTTCTTCTCCGACCTCTCGGACTGGGCTTCGCTCGAATACATCGGCCCCGCCCACGAATGGGACCAGGAGGTCATCCGCGGCTCGCTCGACGATGGCGAGTTCGCGATCTTCTACCTGCAGGGCGGTCGCCTGAAAGCGGCGCTTTCCGTCGGTCGCTCGGACGACCTCGAGCACGCCCGCCGTCTCCTGATCTCTGGCGCCGACCTCGGCGACCGTATCGGCGAGCTGACCGACGTCTCGAGCGATCTCGAATCGCTCTGAGACCCACGTTCGCCGGCCTCGGCGGTCGCCTCAGCCGTGGACCACACGAAGTAGCTGCCGGGCAAGGACTCGAACCTTGAATTCCAGGGCCAGAACCTGGCGAGTTGCCGATTACTCCACCCGGCAGTAAATTGATGCACTAACTTACGGTGCCTTGAGTCGGCTGCTTTGAACCGGCCGCCGTGACCGCGGGCGCGAGTATAGCCATGCCCGCCCGTTCGGTTCGCCGAGCATGCGAACAACTGTTCCTACTCGATTTCTGGGGGAACGTAACGCGGCGGGTCTCCCGTGAACCGATGCCTCGGGTCACCATTCGCGTCGCCTGTATGAGTGTGACATGCGTGCGCCCGAAGTCAGTGAATTTTGAGCCACGTGCGGGCGGAAAACCTTGTCTTTTTGTGCCATCTGCCGGTGTCGCAAACACGTCGGCTGTGGTAGGTTCCCGACGGGACCGGCCCCGTCCACATCGAGCGCTTAGGGAGGCGTGGAGATGCTTGGTGCACGTGATCGCCGCTACGTCTGTCGATCCGATCAGGGGCCGCCGCCCCGGGACGGTGGGAGGGCCGTCCTCGCTGGGGGTGTCGACGAAGGCCGCTCGGTGGCTGGACGGGCGCGGGTGAAGACGCGGCTGCTCGTCAGCACTGCGGTCGTCATCGCGGCGCTCGCGACGGTTCCGGCCGCCGCCACCGCCACGGCCCACGGGACGGCCACAAAGCGGGCCAGCCGCGCCAAGCCGAGACTGGGAACGAACCCAAGCTGTCCCTGGGTCGGCTCGACCCAGCCGATCGCTCAACGGGTCGCGGAAGTCATGAGCCACATGACCGTGGCCGACGAAGACTTTCTGGTCGAGGGGCACGGCACCGCCAACGAGCCGCCCACTCCGGGAGGGAATCCGTACGTGTTCTGGATGCCGGGCATACCGACGTCGAGCTCCGGCGCGCCGCTGTGCATCCCGGCGCTCGGCGAGGAGGACGGGCCCGCCGGCGTGGCGGACGGCCTGCCCGATGTCACGCAGCTGCCGGCCGGGGTGGACCTGGCGGCCACGTTCGATCCGTCGCTCGCGTCTCAGTACGGCCAGGTGATCGGGTCGGAGGAGCGCGGAAAGGGCGCGGCAGTCAACCTCGGGCCGACGATCAACATCGACCGCGACCCGCGGTGGGGCCGGTCGTTCGAGGCGTTCACCGAGGACCCGTTCCTGAACGCGGCGCTCGCCACGAGCGAGATCGACGGCGTGCAGAGCGCGGGGGAGATGTCGCAGGTCAAGCACTTCGCCGCCTATAACCAGGAGACGAACCGCAACACCGAGAACGATGATGTGATCGCCAACCAGCGGACGCTGAACGAGATCTACCTCCCGGCGTTCCAGGCGGCGGTGCAGCAGGCCAAAGCGGCTTCGGTGATGTGCTCCTACGCAACCGTCAACGGCGTTTACGCCTGCCAGAGCCGCTACCTGATGACGAACAAGCTCGACCAGGAGTGGGACTTCCCGGGCTTCGTCACCTCCGACTACGGGGCCCTGCACAGCACGGCGGGCGGCGCATACGGCGGCCTCGACCAGGAGCAGCCGTTCAACACGTACTTCGGCACGCCCCTCCTGGACGCGGTCCTCGGCGGGGCGATCGCCCAGCCGGTGCTGAACACGATGGTGCAGCGGATGCTCACCGAGATGTTCCGATTCGGGCTGTTCGACAATCCGCCCACCGGGAACCCGTACTCGACGGTTACCACGCCAGCGCACCAGGCGACCGGCACCCAGGTGGCCGAGGCCGGCACGACGCTGCTGAAGAACAACTCCGGCACGTTGCCAATCCCGAAGGGGAACACGGTCGCCGTGGTCGGCCCGGCCGGTGATGCCTCTCCGATCTACGGTGGTGGAGGTAGCGCGTACGTCATCCCGTCCCAGACCGTGACGCCGTACCAGGGCATCTCGGCGTTGGACGGCGCGGGCAACGTCACGTACACGCAGGGCCTGCCGACCGATTCATCGCTGCCGGCGATACCATCCCCGCCGCTCAGCCCGGCCTTCCCGACGGGTGGGCTGTCGTTCGGGCAGTCCTACACGGGGACGCTGACCGCGCCCGAGACGGGCACGTACGTGCTCGCTCTCACGAATCCGTGCTCCTGCTATTCGTCGGAGTACCTGTCGCTCAACGGCCAGCAGTTGATCGACAATCCAAGCACGCCCCCGGTGCACGTGTACTCGGTGGCAGTAAACCTAACCGCGGGCCAGACCTACACGCTGTCGGTCTCCGGCGGCGGCGAGGCGAGTGCTCTCACCTGGGCCAAGCCATCGGACCTGGCCCCCGGGATCGCCGCGGCCGTGGCTGCGGCGCAGAAGGCCTCGAGCGCCGTGGTGGTCGTCTCCGACGACACCGAGTCCGAGGCCGCCGATCGCCTCAGCCTGAGCCTACCCTCGGCGCAGGACGAGCTGATCTCGGCCGTGACCGCGGCCAATCCGCACACGACGGTCGTCATCGACGCGGGTGCGCCCGTGCTGATGCCGTGGCTGAGCCAGGCCGGCGCGGTTCTCGACGCGTGGTATCCGGGCCAGTCCAACGGCACCGCGCTGGCCAACGTGCTGTTCGGGCAAGTCGACCCGAGCGGCCACCTGCCGGTGACGTTCCCGACCAGCCTGAGCCAGGTCCCGGCGGCTAATCCGGAGCAGTTCCCCGGCATCAACGGTCAGGTGCTGTACACCGAGGGCATCGACGTTGGCTATCGCTGGTACGACGCCCAGGGCACCACGCCGCTGTTCCCGTTCGGCTACGGGCTGTCCTACACGCAGTTCGGCTTCAGCGGTCTGAAGGTCAGTCCGAAGCGCTCGGATGGCGTCAGCGACGTGACCGTGTCGGCGACCATCACCAACACCGGAAAGACCGCCGGGGCCGACGTCGCTCAGCTCTACCTGGGCGACCCGGCGTCGGCCGGCGAGCCGCCGCGTCAGCTGGTCGGCTTCAAGCGTGTCGACCTCCCCTCGGGCGGGTCCGCACGGCTGCAGTTCACGATCACACCGCGAGATACTTGGTGGTGGGATCAGGACGCCGGTGGCTGGACCCAGAGCGCCGGCCGCTATGACGTCTGGGTGGGCGATTCCTCGGCACTGGCCGACCTGCCGCTCCACGGCTCGTTCAACATCCCCCACACGGCGGGCGCGCGGCAGGTGGTGGTCCACGCCCCACGCGTGATCCACCCGGGTCAGTCCGCCACGGTCTATGTCAGGCTGACCCACGGCGGCGACGCGACGCTCCGGAACGTGATCGTCTCGCTCCAGCTGCCGCAGGGCTGGACCCAGCAGGTGATCGGCCGGTCGGCGTTCAATCGCCTCCCGCCCGATCAGTCTGCCCTGGTCAAGTTCGCGGTGACGCCGCCGAGCTGGGAGCCGGCTACCAACGAGGTGGTGCACGCCACTGCCCAGCTCGGTGCCGACGCGCAGCGCGAGGCGGGTGTGACCGTCGGGGTCCACTGAGTCTGGTTTCGCTGCCGGCGGGTGCGCTGCGCCCGCCGGCGGCGGCCGCATGCCTAGATCAGCTCGGGTCGACGAACTGGGCCGGCTCCTTGAGCATGCCGGCCCTGACCGCCTCGAGCTGGTTTGGCGTCCCGAGCAAGCCAAGCTGGATGTCGGCCTCGAGCCGCAGCGTCTCCTCGCGCGAGCCGCTCCACGACTCGTCGAACAGTCGCTTCATCCCCCGCACCGCGTCCGGTGAGCGCCCCGCGATCTCGTCGGCCAACTCGCGCGCGGCGGCCAGCGGATCGTCAACGACATGCGTCACCAGGCCCAGTTCGAAGGCCTGGAGACCGCTCACCACACGGCCGGTGAACGCCAGCTCCTTGGCGACGTCGATCCGCACCAGCCGGGGCAGGGTCCGGGTGATCGCCATGTCCGGGATCAGTCCCCACTTCACCTCGAGCACGGACAGCTTCGCGTCGGCCGTGGCGAAGCGCACGTCGGCGGCCATCGCGATCTGCAGCCCGCCGCCCAGGCAGTGGCCGTGGATCGCCGCGATGACCGGTACCGGGACCTCGAGCCAGCGATGGGCGGTGCGCTGAAACCAATTGGGAACCGCCTCGCGCAGGGGAGCCATCAGCGCATCCGAACTCGGCTGGCTCGCCATCACGCCGGCCACATCGAGGCCCGAGCAGAAGCTCGGCCCCTCGCCGTGCAACACCACGACGCGCACGCCCGGCTCGATCGCCACCCGCTCGGCCGCGGCCGTGATCGCGTCAAACATCGCGACGTCGAGGGCGTTGTGCTTCTCGGGCCGGGTCAGCGTGACCACCGCGACGTGGTCGTCGATTTCGATCGCGACGCGCTCCCGGGTCTGAACGCTTGAGTCGGTTTCGCTCATGGTCCGAGAACACTAGTGGACGCGTCCGCTACCCATCGACGGGCGCGACCTCGTCGCCGACGGTCACCGACCCCGGGCGGAGGACCCGGCCCCAGATCCCGAACGGCAAGGGCTCGGTCGTCCCCAGACCGGTGCGGTACGAGCCCAGGATGTCCAGCGTCGGCAGGTCCACCTTGGCGGTGTCGGGATCGCGAGATGTGATCATGCAGCGCCCGACGTGCCCGCCGAACGCCACCGCGGCCTCACCGATCCGAAACTCGCCGCGGTTGACCCAGCCGTCCTCGGCGTGCGCGTCGACTCCGTCGATCTCGACCAGCATCCGGAAGCGCCGCGGGTCGACCGATTCCACCCCGCCGACCTCCGCCAGCCGGGCCAGCGAGGCGCGCGAGATCAGTGACACCGCCCCGTCGGTCCCACGATCGACAGCGGTGCCGCGACCGTCCGCCTCGACCAGCCGCAGCGAGCGCCCAGACACCTCGCTGAGCGCCTCAGACCACGGTCCGTGCACCAGCCGACCCTGGTCCACCTGCGAGAAGAAGGTCGTGGTGATCGTCTCGCCCACGCTCACCTCGCCCTCGACGACCCGGCCGTCCGGGAGCGCGAGCCGAAGCATTCTGTCCGCGTCGGAATAGTCGGCGGTCACCGTCTGCAGGACGGCCAGCATCTTGCTGTTGACCATCCGGTCGCGGTCGTCGATCACGTAGAACCGGCGGTTCTCGCGTACGCCCTGGGGCGTCAGCGTCACGCGGTCGACTTGATGCAGCCGCGTGGCCTTGACCGGTGTGATCGCGAGTCCCGTGACGGTCGGCATGACCCAGAGGCTACGCGACCCCAGGGCCGGCGCGATCGGAGGAGCCCGGTGTCTCAGGACACTATGCGGCGGAAGCCTGCTCGGCCCAATCACGGTAGAGCTGCCAGTAGCGCCCCTGCTCCTCGAGCAGCTCCTCGTGCGTGCCGTCCTCGACCACCTGCCCGTGCTCGAGCACGAGGATCCGACTGGCACCCCGGATCGTCGAGAGCCGGTGGGCGATCACGATCGCGGTGCGCCCGGCCACCAGCCGCCGCATCCCCTGTTCGATCAGCGATTCGGTGTGGACGTCGACGTTCGAGGTCGCCTCGTCCAGGACGAGGATGCGCGGATCCGCCACCAGCGCCCGCGCGAATGCGACCAGCTGGCGCTGACCGGCCGACAGCTGCACGCCGCGCTCGCCGATCTGCGCGTCATAGCCGCCGGGGAGCTCGGAGATGAAGTCATCCGCCCCCACCGCCCGTGCGGCCGACTGGACCTCCTCGTCGCTGGCCCCAGGCCGACCGAATGCGATGTTCTCGCGGATCGTGCCGCTGAACAGGAACGCCTCCTGCGGGACGATCCCCATCTGGGAGCGGAGCGAATGGGCGCTCACCGACCGCAGGTCGTGTCCGTCGACGAGCACGCGACCCGAGGTCGGGTCATAGAAGCGCGCCACCAGCTTGGCGAACGTGGACTTGCCGGCGCCGGTCGACCCGACCAGGGCCACCGTCTGTCCGGGCGGGATCACCAGGTCGGCGTCGCGCAGCGCGTACTCGGCGTCGTCCCCCGAGCCGTACTGGAAGGACACCTCGTCGAAGCGCAGTTCCCCGCGGATCGCCGGCAGCGTCACCGCGTCGGGAGCGTCGAGGAGGTCCGGCTGCTCGTCGAGCAACTCGAAGATCTTGTCCAGCGCCGCCATCCCGGACTGGTAGGTGGTGTAGAGCTGGGAGAGCTGCTGGATCGGGTCAAAGAAGTTGTTGAGCGCGGCGACGAACGCGAACACGACGCCGGTCGTGGCGTGCCCGTTGATCGCCTCGATACCGCCGACGACCAGGATCTCGACCGTTACCAGCGCCGACAGGAACTCGACGGCCGGGAAGTACGCCGCGTTGAGGTTGACCGTGGTCATGTTCGCGGCCCGGTTCTCCTCGTTGAACTCCCGGAACTGCTCGATGTGGCGCTTCTCCTGACCGTACGCGCGCACGACCCGGATGCCCGACAGCGTCTCCTGCAGGTACCCCGTGATCGTCGCGATCCTCTCGCGGGTCAGGCGGTACGCGTCGGCCGACGCGATCCGGAAGGCGACGCCGCCGGCAAACAGCAGTGGCAGCGCGAGGAACGTCAGGAGCGCCAGGTGGAAGTCGATCACCATCAGGATCACCACCACCCCGATCAGGGTCAGGCCAGACTGGAACAGCGTTGCCATCCCGTCCTCAACCAGCTGATCGAGCGCCTCGACGTCGTTGGTCATCCGCGAGATGATCACTCCGGCTCGGTTGCGCGAGTAGAAGCCGATCGAGAGCTGCTGCAGGTGGGTGAAGAGGCGAATGCGGAGATCCTGCAGCGCTCGCTGCCCGACCCAGCCCACCAGGTAGGTCTGCGCGGAGGAGGCCACCGCGTAGACGAGCGCCGAGACCAGAAAGCCCGCGACGATCAGATCGAGCGCGCCGATGTCGTGCCGCCGGATGCCGCTGTCGATCGCCACCTTGGCCAACGGGGCCGGGGCGAGCGCGGCGGCCGTGGCAGCCACCAGCGACACGAACATGGCGAGCACGCGCCACTTGTACGGGGCGAGCAGCTCGATCAGCCCGCGCAGCTTGCGCGCCCGCCCACGTCCCTGGCGTACGCGCAGCCTCACAGTCCCACCGCCTCGGCCGTCTTGCGGGTCATGAACACCTGGTCGGGCATTCCCTTCTCGACGATCTCCCGGTACAGATCGGATTCCTCGAGCAGCTCGTCGTGGCTCCCGTGCGCAGCCACGCGGCCGTCCTCGAGCACGACGATCTCGTCGGCGAGCGCAATCGTCGAGAGCCGGTGTGCGATCACGAATGTGGTCCGCCCCGCCATCACCTCGCGCAGCGCGGTCTTGATCTCCTGCTCGGTGGAGGCGTCGACCGATGAGGTCGCGTCGTCGAGGACCAGGATCCGTGGATCCGCCAGCACCGCCCGGGCGATCGCGATCCGCTGCCGCTGGCCGCCCGACAAGGTCAGTCCCCGCTCGCCCACGCGCGTCTCGTAGCCCTTCGGGAGCTCGGAGATGAAGCCGTCGGCCTGGGCCACCTCGGCGGCGCGCACGACCTCCTCGCGACTGGCCTCGGGGCGGCCGTAGGCGATGTTCTCGTGCACGGTGGCTGAGAACAGGAACGGGTCGTCGGTTACCAGGGCGATCGCGTGCCGCAGCGAGGCCAGGTCGACGTCGCGTACGTCGGCGCCGTCGATCCGGACCGATCCCGTACTCGCGTCGTACAGCCGCGGGAGCAGCGACACCAGCGCGGTCTTGCCGGAGCCCATCGCGCCGACGAGGGCCACCGTGCTGCCCGGCTCGATCTCGAGGTCGATGTCGCGCAGGGCGGGACGTGCGGCGCCCTCGAAGGTCAGGCTGACGTCACGCAGGGAAACGCGACCCGCCCCCTCGGGAAGCGGCGGGGCATCGGCTGGCGCGGTGATACGGGGGGCGCGGTCGAGCACCTGGAAGATGCGGGCGCCGGAGGCGGTCGCCCGCTGGGCCGCGCTCAACATGTAGCCGAGCGTCCGCATCGGCGAGATCAGCATCAGCAGGTACGCGTAAAAGGCGGTGAAGGCACCGATGCTCAGCGACCCGTGGATCACGTCCCGGCCACCGATCAGCAGGATCAGCGCCAGCCCGAGGTTGGGCAGGAAGCTGATCAGCGGCGTGTATCGCGCCTGGATCTTGGTCGCGTACAACTGCTGGTCGAACACGCGCTGAACCGAATGGCGGAAGCGCTCGAGCTGTCGCTCCTCCTGCGCGAACGCCTTGATTACCCGCACGCCCGAAACGTTCTCCTCGGCGTCGGCGGTCAGCTCGGCGATCCGCTGCTGAGCCTCCTGGAGCGCGGGCTGCGAATGCTTGCCGTAGCGGTTGGCGATCAGCACGACGAACGGCACGGGCGCCAGCGCCAGTACGGCCAGACCGGGCTGGAGGACGAACATCGCCACCCCGGCGAGCGCGATCGTGAGGATCGACTGGCCGATGAAGATCAGGCCGTAGCCGAGGAAGAAGCGCACCGACTGGAGGTCGACCGTGGCCCGGGACATCAGCTGCCCGGTTTGCTGGCGGTCGAAGAAGCCGAGCTCGAGGCGCTGGAACTGTTCATAGATCGTGTTGCGCAGGTCGAACTCGACCCCCAGCGAGACGCGGCCGGCGATCAGTCGCCGCGCCGTGCTCAACCCGAGCCGCAGGACGCCGGCGGCGCCGATCGCGATCGCCCACATCGTCAGCTGATGCCGGGAATGGCCGCGGGCGATCGAGTTGATCGCCGCCCCGGTCAGAGCCGGGATCAGGACGGTCATAACCATCGCGCCGCCGGCGAGGGCGAACGACCACCAGACAGCCCGTCGATACGGGCGCAGGAAACCTACGAGCCGCCGGAAGATAAGCACTTCATAAAGTATAGTGGCTCGAAGACTTGCCTCGGACCCCGGCGGCGCTGGATCTCCAGCCGCCGCTCACAGCTGCGGGCGGTGCCTCATCCCAGGCGCTCCGCGATGTACACCCTAAGCATCAGCTTGGTCTCGGCGAGCACGGCGTGATCGCCGCGCCGGTCGCGGCGAAACGCCTCGCGCAGGAGACCGTCTCCGGTGAGTACGACCATCTCCGCCACTCGTGCACGCGCGCGGTGCGTCGTGTTCGGCCAGTGGCCGGCGAGGATCCGCTCAATCGAGCGCGCGATCGCGGTGCGGGTCGGGCGAGTGGCATCGCGTATTCGCTCAGTGCGCAGGCCGCCGTACCAGAGGGCGAGGAAGCCGGGGCGAGCCCGGAAGCCGGCGATCAGCACGTCGAGGACGGTGCCCACCGGGTCCTCGATGGACGTGGCCTCGTCGGCGTCGGCGACGCCGGCCACAAGATCCTCGAGGTCGCTCCAGTAGCGCACCGCAAGCGCCTCGACGATCGCCTGCTTGTCTCCGAAGAAGCGGTACACCGAGCCGATCGGGACTCCGGCACGAGCCGCCACCAGTGTGGTCGTGAAGGCGCTGGCCCCCTCGGCCGCGAGCACCTCGTCGGCCGCATCGAGGACACGACGGAGGCGCTCGCGGCTGCGGGCCTGGATCGGGGCGTTGCGCAGTCGGTCAGGGGAGGGGGCGCGGTTCACGGTTCAAACTTGAAAGTGAAGTTCCATTCAAGTAATCATTTCAATCATGAGGCCCTTGGGCGCATTCAGGGCGGCCGATAGCGAGGCGCCGACGCCGGCGAGAATCGAGACCGCCGCGCCAGGTCGTGCGCCTCCCCGCTCAGCTGCTCGCGCATGCCGACCGCCTCGAGCAGCGCGTCCGCCTCGGCGGCCCCCTCGTGCATGAGCGTCGTGACGATGCTCTCGCTCTGACGAGGGTCGCCGTTTGGCTGCCCGGCCTGCGTCGAATCGGTCATGTCGACGCTCCCTTCCTCCGTGAGGCGCCCCCCCGGGGAACGGCATTCGGTTTTTGCCTCTTCCGCGGTGGTATTCCGCGGAGGTACTGCTCAGAGGTTGATCGCGACGTACTTGGTTTCGAGGTACTCCTCGATGCCTTCGTAGCCGCCCTCGCGCCCGAAGCCCGACTGCTTGATCCCACCGAACGGGGCGCCGGCGTTGGAGACCATCCCCTGGTTGAGGCCGACCATGCCGGTCTCGAGTCGCTCGACCACGCGCAGCGCGCGCTTGAGGTTGTTCGTGTAGACGTAGGCGACGAGGCCGTACTCGGTGTCGTTGGCCGCGGCGACCGCCTCGTCCTCATCGGTGAAGCCCTTGACCGGCGCCACGGGGCCGAAGATCTCCTCTTTGAGCAGCTTGGCGTCCTCGGGCACGTCGGTCAGGACCGTGGGGTCGTAGAAGTAGCCAGCGCCGTCGCGCGTGTGGCCGCCGACGACGGCCTTGGCGCCGTGTCCGAGCGCGTCCTCGACGAGCTCGGCCACCTTGGCGCGCTGCGCGTCATCGATCAGCGGGCCGACCTGCACGCCGTCCTCGGTGCCGCGCCCGACCTTGAGCGCGCCCATCTTGTCGGCCAGCTTCTCGGCGAACTCCGCGGCGATGTTGTCGGCCACGTGGAACCGGTTGGCGGCGGTGCACGCCTCGCCGGTGTTGCGCATCTTCGCGATCATCGCGCCCTGGACGGCGGCGTCGACGTCGGCGTCGTCGAACACGATGAAGGGCGCGTTGCCGCCCAGTTCCATCGACAACCGCAGGAGGTTCTGGGAGGCCTGCTCCATCAGCTTGCGCCCGACCTCGGTCGAGCCGGTGAAGGACAGCTTGCGCAGGCGCTGATCGGCGATCAGCGGACCCATCGTCTGGCCCGAGGAAGACGCCGTCACGAGGTTCACGACGCCGGCCGGCAGGCCGTTCTCCTCGAGGATCTTGACCAGCATGAGCATCGACAGCGGCGTCTGCTGCGCGGGCTTGATCACCATCGTGCAGCCGGCCGCGATCGCCGGTCCGATCTTGCGGGTTCCCATCGCCAGCGGGAAGTTCCAGGGGGTGATCAGCAGACACGGCCCAACGGGCTGCTGCATGGTCAGCACGCGGCCCTGGCCGTTGGAGTTGGTGGCGTAGCGTCCGTCGATCCGGACCGCCTGCTCCGAGAACCAGCGAAAGAACTCGGCGCCGTAAGCGATCTCGGCCTTGGACTCGGCGAGCGGCTTGCCCATCTCGAGTGTCATCAGGAGCGCCAGATCGTCGGCGCGGGAAACGAGCGCCTCGAACGAGCGGCGCAGGATCTCGCCGCGCTCTCGGGGCGCGTGGGCGGCCCACTCGGGACCGGCCTCGACGGCCGCGGTCAACGCGGCCTTGGCGTCATCGGTCGACGCGTCGGCGACTTCGCATAATGATTCGCCGGTCGACGGGTCCTCTACCGACAGCGTTCCTTTCGCGCCGTCGACCCATTCGCCGGCGACGAAGAGTTGCTTGGGGACCTCGTCGATGATCTTCTGTTCCGCTGGGGCTGTAATCGTGCTCATGCATCCAACCTACCACCGCACAAACAAAAGTCCCGGCGGGCCGCTCGTAGGCCCACCGGGACTTGTCGCTGCCTTGCCAGCTGGGGAAGCTGTCTACGCTGCCTGACGGAGGGGCGCCGGCTCCAGCGCCACCGCCAGCACCTCATCGACGGTCATCGCGAAGTGGAAGGTCATGGCGTCGCGGATCTCCTGCGGGACGTCGTCCAGGTCACCTCGGTTGCGCTCGGGGAGCACGACGTCGGTCAGCCCGGCGGCGTGCGCCGCCAGCACCTTCTGCTTGACGCCACCGATCGGGAGCACGCGACCCTGGAGCGTGACCTCGCCCGTCATGCCGACGGTATGCCGCACCGGCCTGCCGCTCAGCAGCGAGGTCAGCGCGGTCACCATCGTCACACCGGCGCTCGGCCCGTCCTTCGGGATCGCACCCGCCGGGACGTGCACGTGGAACGAACGCTCCTCGAAGCTCGCCGGATCGATCTCGAGCTCGGGTGCGTGGCCCCGGACGTAGGAGAGGGCGATCTGGGCCGACTCCTTCATCACGTCGCCGAGCTGACCGGTCAGGGTGAGACCGGGCTTGCCCTGCATTGCGGTGGCCTCGATGAACAACACGTCGCCGCCGGTGCCGGTCACGGCGAGGCCGGTGGCCACGCCGGGAACCGCGGTGCGAATCGCGGACTCCTGGAAGAAGCGCTGACGTCCGAGCGCGTCGCGGATCGCATCGAGGTCGATGACCACGGGGGCCGCAGCCTCATCTGACGCGATCTTCGTCGCGGTCTTGCGCAGCAGCGTGCCGAGCTCGCGCTCGAGTTGCCGGACGCCCGCCTCGCGGGTGTACTCGGAGGCGACCGTGTTCAGCAGCTCATCGGAGATCTCGACCTCCTCGGCCCGCAGGCCGTTGCGCTCGAGCTGACGCTTCCACAGGTAGCCTCGGGCGATCGCGACCTTCTCCGAGGTCGTGTAGCCGTCGAACCGGATGACCTCCATACGGTCGAGCAGGGGGCCGGGAATCGTGTCCGCGACGTTCGCGGTTGCGATGAACAGCACGCCGCTCAGGTCGAGCTCCACGTCCAGATAGTGGTCGCGGAAGCTGTGGTTCTGGGCCGGATCGAGCACCTCGAGCAACGCTGCGCTCGGGTCCCCGCGCCAGTCCGCGCCGACCTTGTCGACCTCGTCGAGCATGATCACCGGGTTCATCGTGTCGGCGTCGCGCAGGGCACGGACGAGCCGTCCCGGGAGCGCGCCGATGTACGTCCGCCGGTGACCGCGGATCTCGGCCTCGTCGCGGACGCCGCCGAGCGACATCCGGACGAACTCTCTGCCTGTTGCACGCGCAATCGACTCGCCGATTGAGGTCTTACCGGTGCCGGGCGGTCCGATCAGGGTCAGGATCGCGCCCGAGCGCTTGTCCTCGGTGATGCCGCGCTCCTGGCGCAACTTCTTGACCGCGATGTACTCGACGATCCGGTCCTTGACGTCCTCGAGGCCGGCGTGGTCCGCGTCAAGCACCTCACGCGCGTTCTGCGGATCCAGACGCTCATCCGAGCGCTTGCTCCACGGCACGGCGATCAGCCAGTCCAGGTAGGTACGGATCACGCTCGACTCGGCCGACTGCTCGCCGAGACGCTCGAGCCTGCCGAGCTCCTTGTCGGCCTGCTCGCGCACGGCCTCCGGCATCCCGGCCTCTTCGATCTTGGTCCGGTACTCCTCGACGACCGACGCATCGTCCTCGTCGAGCTCCTTGCGGATCGACTCCATCTGCTTGCGCAGGAAGTACTCGCGCTGCTGCTTCTCGGCGCCGGACTCGACGTCGTCGCGGATGCGCTTGCGGACCTGGAGTTCGGCCAGCCGCTCACGCTGCATCGACAGCGCGAGCTCGAGGCGCTCGGTGATGTCGAGCGTCTGGAGGAGCTTGACCTTGTTCTCGTAGCTCAAGTCGGGCGAATAGCCGCCGGTGTCGGCGAGCGCGCCGGGCTCGGTGATGCTCCGCAGGAAGGATGAAACACGCGAGTCGGCACCGCGCAGCTCGAGGATCTCCTCGACGACCGCGCGATACTCGCGCTCCAGGTTGCGGGTCTGGCCGTCGACGGGGACGGGATCGGTGTGCTCCTCGACTTCGACGTACAGCCGACCGTCGGGAGCGGTGTTGGCAGCGCCGGCGACTCCGCGGTGGAGTCCCTGCAGCGAGACGGCGCGAGCGCCGCCGGGCAGGCGGACGCGGTCGACGACCTCGGCGACCGTGCCGACGTTGGCAAATTCAGTTTCGTGTCTGGGAACGAGCAGAACCCGTTCCTCCTCGCCGGCGTCGATCGCGAGCGTGAGGGACATGCCCGGGAAAGCCACGACGTCGTCGAGTGGGACCAATAGAAGGCGACTAGACATCAGTTCGGACGTTCGCTTTCGATAGTTGCTTACTCAAGATAAGTGAAGGATACCACGCGGCAAGGGTCGATCTAAGTCGATCAGGCTGAGATCCTGCGGGCGTGATCAGGCGGTCGCGCGCTGCTGCCGCGTGGGTCCGACGGCAACGCTCCGGATCTGGGATCATGCCCCCCGATGTCAGGCCGGGAGTCCCCGCCGCCTCCCGAGGAGGAGGCGCACGACGTGCTGGCGGCCGAGGCGTTCGCCGTCCCGACGGCCGACCCCTCGCTCCGCCACGAGCCGATCAGGCTGCCCGACGACCCGAGCGGGATCGCCGAGCCTCACGACGTGCTCGCCGCCGAGGAATTCGCGATGCCCGCCACCCGCAAGCCGACCCCGTCGGCGAGTCCGGCCGCGAGGATCGCGGCGAAGGCCGGTTGGCAGGTGCGGATCGCCTTCCTGGTCGGACTGGCGCTAGGCGTGCTGCGCGCGCTCCGCCGCCGCCGCAGCTCCTAGCCGAGCCCGCTCGCCCCGCTGCGCCTCCCCGTTGGTGGGGGCCGCGACGCGGATAGCGGGCGATCAGGCCTTGGATCGCTCGCGCCGGCGAGGGGGCATGAGGTCGGTGATCGTTCCCTCGGCCATCTCGGACGCGAACCCGACCGTCTCGCTCAGCGTGGGATGCGGGTGGACGGTCAGCGCGAGGTCCTCGGCGTCGGACCCCATCTCGAGCGCGTGGACGGTCTCGGCGATCAGCTCGCCGGCGTTCACGCCGACGATGCCGGCGCCGAGCAGGCGGCGCGAGCCCGACTCGAACAGGAGCTTGGTCGTGCCCTCCGAGCGGCCGAGTGACAGGGCCCGCCCCGACGCCGCCCAGGGGAAGACAGCTTTCTCATACTCGATCCCGTCGGCGCGGGCGGCGGTCTCGGTCAGGCCCATCCAGGCGACCTCGGGGTCGGTGTAGGCGACCGATGGGATCGCGCGAGCGTCGAACTCGGCGCCCGGAACGCCCGCGATGACCTCGGCGGCCACCTTGCCCTCGTGCGACGCCTTGTGCGCGAGCATCGGGCCGCCGACGATGTCACCGATGGCGTAAATCCCAGGGACGTTGGTCCGCATCTGCCGGTCGACCGGGATAAATCCGGCGTCGTCGACGTTGACGCTGGCCTGATCCGCTCCCACCGCGCGGCCGTTCGGCCGCCGGCCGATCGCCACCAGGATGCCGTCGAACGTCTTCGAGTCGCCCGATGAAAGCTTGACCGCGAGGCCCTTAGCGGAGGCTTCGACGGACTCGACCTTGGTGCCGAGGTGGATCGCCTCGTACCGGTCCGAGATTCGCTTGTGCAGGGGCTTGACCAGATCCGGGTCACAGCCCGGGATCAGCTGGTCGAGCAGCTCGACCATCGTCACCTTGGAGCCGAGCGCGTCGTACACGGTCGCCATCTCCAAACCGATGATTCCGCAGCCGACCACGAGCAGGCGTTTGGGGACCAGCGGCAGCTCCAGCGCGCCGGTGGAGGAGAAGATCCGGTCGTCCTCGGGCAGCGCGGGTATCGAAGCGGCCTCCGAACCCGCGGCGATGATGCAGTTGTCGAACGTCACGGTTCGGTCGCCGACCGTGACGCTATTTGGGCCGGTCAGCGACGCCACACCGGTGATCACCTCAACCTTGCGCTGCTTGGCGAGTCCCTTCAGACCGCCGGTCAGCTTCTCGACGACGGATGCCTTCCAGGCACGAAGCGCGTCGAGATCGACCTTGGGCTTGCCGAACCTGACCCCGTGCTCGGCCATCTCCTCGGCCTCGGCCACCACGCGGGCGGCGTGCAGGAGCGCCTTGGAGGGGATGCAGCCGACGTTCAGGCACACGCCCCCGAGCGTGTCGTAGCGCTCGATCAGCACGGTCTTCAGCCCGAGGTCGGCGGCGCGGAACGCGGCCGTGTAGCCGCCCGGCCCGGATCCGATGACGACTACCTGGGCGTCGTGGTCGCCGCCGGCGCCATCCGCCGACGCGGGTGGGGGAGGAGCGGGCTCGCGCTCGACGCGCGCGTCGGGCGAGGGGGTGGCGTCACCGGCGGAGGGGGCGGCGTCGGTGGCCGTGGGGGCGGCGTCGGTGGCCGTGGGCCCGGCGCCGTCTGACTCGAGCGTCAACAGCACGCTTCCCTCGGACACGCGGTCGCCGATCTGGACCCTGAGCTGCGCGACCGTGCCGGCCTCGGGCGCCGGGACGTCCATCGTCGCCTTGTCGGACTCGAGCGTGACCAGCGGGTCCTCGACCCCCACCTCGTCGCCGGGCGAGACGTGGATCTCGATCACCGGCACGTCGGTGAAGTCGCCGATGTCGGGGACGCGGATCTCGGTCACAGCAGCGCCCGCTTCAGATCGCTCAGGACCTTGACCAGGTGGACCATGAACCGCGCGGCGGCCGCGCCGTCGATCACGCGGTGGTCATAGGACAGCGACAGCGGGACCATCAGCCGCGGCACGAATTCGCGACCGTTCCAGACCGGCTTCATCGCAGAGCGCGTCGCGCCGAGAATCGCCACCTCGGGCGCATTGATGATCGGGGTAAACGAAGTCCCTCCGATCCCTCCCAGCGAGGAGATCGTGAACGAAGCGCCCTGCATGTCGCCGGGCATCAGCTTCCCGTCGCGTGCCTTGCCCGACAGCTCGGTCAGCTCGCGCGCGATGTCCAAGAGTCCCTTCTGGTCGGCGTTCTTGATCACCGGCACGACCAGGCCGCCCGGCGTGTCGGCGGCGAAGCCGATGTTGTAATAGCGCTTGAGGATCAGATCCTCGCCGTCCAAGGACGAGTTGAACATCGGGAACGCCTTCAACGTCGCCACCGAGGCCACGATCAAGAACGACACCACCGTGACCTTCACGCCCTCCCGGGACAGCTCGTCGTTGAGCTGCTTGCGCCAGGCCTCGAGGTCGGTGATGTCGGCCTCGTCGTTGTGGGTGACGTGCGGAATCATCACCCAGTTGCGGGCTAGTACAGGGCCGGAGATCCGCTGGATCCGCGAGCGCTGTACCCGTTCGATCTCGCCGAACTTGGAGAAGTCGATCTGCGGCCACGCCGGCAACCCCAGATCCAGCCCCGGACTGCCCGCTGCCGCGCGAGCGTCCGCGCCGGCGGCAGCCGGACTACCCGCAGAGCCACCCTCGGCGAACGCGTGCACGTCCTCCTTGGTGATCCGGCCCTTGCGACCGCTGCCTGTCACCTGGTGCAGATCGACGCCCAGCTCACGCGCGATCCGGCGCACGGCGGGACTGGCATACACCGGCCCGCCACCGTTGCCCTCCGAGGGGGGCGCGGGCGCGGCCTGCGGTGGCGCGGGCTGGGACGGGGTCGGCTCCGACGGCTCCGGAGCTGCTTGCTCCTCGGCCTGGCTCGCGCTCTGCACCGAGCCGGCGGCCTTAGCTGCGGAGGACGGAGCGGCGCCACCGCCGCCACCATTGCGATCGCCATCGCTCGATGGCGAGACGGTCAGCAGCTCGACCCCCTGAGAAACCTTATCCCCAACCTTCACCAGCAGCTCGCGCACGGTTCCCGCCGTCGGGGCCGGGACGTCCATCGTCGCCTTGTCGGACTCGAGCGTCAGCAGCGGATCGTCCACCGCGACCGTGTCGCCCGCCGACACGAGGATCTCGATGATCGGGACGTCCTGGAAGTCGCCGATGTCAGGGACCGCGACGGTTACGGCGTCGGAGGTCGCGCTCATACGGTTGTCGGCATCGGGGCCGCGGCGTCGATCCCGTAGCGCTCGATCGCCTCTCGCACCCGGTCGCGCTCAATCGCGCCCGAATCGGCGAGCTCCTTCAGGGCGGCCACCACCACGTAGTGACGGTCGACCTCGAAGAAGCGCCGCAGGGCGTGGCGGAAGTCGCTGCGGCCGAACCCGTCGGTACCGAGCACGCGGTAGGGGCCGGGCACCCACTGACGGATCTGGTCGGCGAATGCGCGGATGTAGTCGGTCGACGCGATCACCGGCCCTTCGCGATCGCCCAGGCACGAGCTGACGTACGCGTGGCGCGGCTCCTCGAGTGGGTGGAGCATGTTCCACCGCTCGACCTCGATCCCGTCGCGCCGCAGCTCCGTGAACGAGGTCACGCTCCAGACATCCGCGGCCACGCCGAAGTCCGACTCGAGCAACTCCGCCCCGGCCAGCACCTCGTTGAGGATCGTCCCCGATCCGAGTAGCTGCACCCGCGGAACCTTCTTCTTGCGCCCAACCGAGCCCTCCCGCAGCAGGTACATCCCACGCAGGATCCCCTCCTGCGAGCCATCGGGCATGGCCGGGTGGTGGTAGTTCTCGTTCATCAGCGTGACGTAGTAGAAGACGTCCTCCTGCTCGGCCACCATCCGGCGCAGGCCGTCCTGGATGATCACCGCCACCTCGTAGGCAAACGCGGGGTCATACGCGCGGCAGTTGGGAACGACCGAGAACAGCACGTGGCTGTGCCCGTCCTCGTGCTGCAGCCCCTCGCCGTTCAGCGTCGTCCGTCCCGCGGTTCCGCCCAGGAGGAAGCCACGCGTGCGGGAGTCCGCGGCGGCCCACACGAGATCGCCGACCCGCTGGTAGCCGAACATCGAGTAATAGATGTAAAACGGGATCATCGGGACGCCATGCGCTGAGTAGGAGGTGCCCGCCGCGATGAACGAGGAGATCGAGCCGGCCTCGGTGATCCCCTCCTCGAGGATCTGGCCGTGCTTGTCCTCCTTGTAGAACATCAGCTGCTCGGAGTCCTGGGGCTGGTAGAGCTGGCCGACCGGGGAGTAGATCCCGACCTGGCGGAACATCCCCTCCATGCCGAAGGTGCGCGACTCGTCGGGGACGATGGGGACGACGTGCGGGCCGAGCTTCTTGTCGCGCAGGAGCGCCGCAAGCACGCGAACGAACGCCATCGTGGTCGAGATCTCGCGATCGCCGGTGCCTTCGAGCTGTCCCTTGAAGGCGTCGAGCTCGGGGACCTGGAAAGACTCGGCCTTCGGCCGCCGGACAGGGAGGCTCCCGCCCAACTCCGCGCGACGCTCGCGCAGGAACTGCATCTCGGGCGAGTCATCGGGCGGCCTGTAGTACTCCGCGGCGCGCACCTGCTCGTCGGTCAGGGGCAGCTCGAACCGATCCCGGAAAGCCAACAGCGCATCCTCGGTCATCTTCTTGGCCTGATGGGTGATCATCTGCCCCTCACCCGAGACGCCCATCCCATAGCCCTTAATCGTCTTAGCCAGGATCACCGTCGGCTGCCCGCTGTGCTCGACCGCCTCGTGATACGCGGCATAGACCTTCTGCTGATCGAGCCCGCCACGGTTCAAAAGCCAGATCTCCTCGTCGGTCATGTGGGCGACGCGGTCGAGTAGCACCGGGTCGCGGCCGAAGAAGTGCTCGCGCACGTACGCGCCGTCGCGCGACTTGAACGTCTGGTACTCGCCGTCGACGCACTCCTCCATCACCTTGACCAGACGGCCGTCGTGGTCTTCGGCCAGGAGCGGATCCCAGCGCGAGCCCCAGATCACCTTGATCACGTTCCAGCCGGCGCCCCGGAAGTCGGCCTCGAGCTCCTGGATGATCTTGCCGTTGCCGCGGACCGGGCCATCGAGGCGCTGGAGGTTGCAGTTGACGACCCAGATCAGGTTGTCGAGATGCTCTCGCCCCGCCATGCCGATCGACCCCATCGTCTCGGGCTCGTCGACCTCGCCGTCGCCGATGAACGCCCACGCCTTGCGCCCGTCGGTCTCGGCCATCCCGCGCGCGGCCAGATACTTCATGAACCGCGCCTGGTAGATCGAGGTGATCGCCCCGATCCCGAGCGACACAGTGGGGAACTGCCAGAACTCGGGCATCAGCCACGGATGGGGATAGGAGCTGAGGCCGCCCGGCCGGGACACTTCCTGGCGGAAGCCGTCGAGCTGCTCCTCGGTCAGCCGTCCCTCGAGGTAGGCGCGCGCGTAGTTGCCCGGCGAGGAGTGGCCCTGGAAGTAGATGAGATCGCCGCCGTGCGAGTCCGACGGCGCGTGCCAGAAGTGGTTGAAGCCAACCTCGTACAGGGTGGCGAGCGATTGGAAGCTCGCGATGTGACCCCCCAGCTCGGAGGAGACCTTGTTGGCGCGGACGACCATCGCCATGGCGTTCCAGCGGATGATCGAGCGCAGCCTCCGCTCGACCGCCGGATCGTCCGGCAGCTTGGCCTCGCGCGCCGCCGGGATCGTGTTGACGTACGGCGTCGTGATGCTGGCGATCGGGCCGCTGCCGGCGAGCTCGGCCCGCTGCACCGCTCGGGCGAGGATCTGCCTGGCCCGGTCCGGCCCGTCGTGCTCGACGACCGCGTCGACCGCTTCCAGCCATTCGCTGGTTTCGGTGGCGTCGATGTCGGGGGCGCCGGCGCCGTTGGTGCTGCGGGTTTCGAGGGTGTCGGTCATGGGTCTGGGGCCATTTGAATCAGGCCCGGGGGTGGGTGGGCGGCAAATCACTATACCCCGGCTCTTTAGGTGCCAGACCGCACGCACCGCTGCATTTCCCTACGGTTGGGGGGTGGCCCTGAGAGAAGTGGAAGGCGGCGTCGGAGCGCCCTGGGCGCGCCCGCTCGGTGGCGTGCTCGACCAGCTCGGGGTCGAGTCCGACGTCCTGGCCGAGAACCCGCTCGGGGATCCGGCCCGCCGACCGCTCTACGTCTACCGGCCGCCGGGCGTTGATCTCGACCATCCAAAGGGACTGCCGACGGTCTACATCATCCAGGGGTACACCGGGCAGGTCGACATGTGGCTTTCGCGCGCGGCGTTCGAGCCGACGATGATCGAGCGCCTCGACGCGATGTTCTCGGCGCGGGCGTGCCCCGACGCGCTCCTGGTGTTCGTCGACGCGTGGACCTCACGTGGTGGGTCGCAGTTCATCAATTCCGCTTCGACGGGCCGCTACCTCGACTACCTGTGCGACGAGGTGGTGCCGTTCGTCGATGAGCGCTATCCAACGCTTCCCTCGCGCGATCACCGCGGGCTGGCCGGTAAGTCCTCGGGCGGCTACGGAGCCATGGTGGTACCGATGCTGCGCCCCGACGTGTTCGGCGCGCTCGCCTCGCACGCCGGCGACGCGCTGTTCGAGTGCTGCTATGAGCCCGAGTTCCGCGAGGTGGCGCGGACGCTGCGCGACCATTACGAAGGCTCCTACGAGGTGCTCTTTGAGCAGTTGGCCACCGCCGACCACTTCGACTATGGGAAGTACGGCACGCCGTTCGAGACGTACGGCTACGCGTGTTGCTACTCACCTGACCTGTCCCAGCTTGGGCGCGCGCTGCTCCCGTTCGAGATCTCGAACGGCCGGCTCATCGACGAGGTCTGGGCGCTGTGGCTCGAGCACGACCCAGTGCGGATGGCCCCGCGGTATGCCGATGCCCTGCGCAGCATGCGCCGCATCTACCTCGACGCCGGCAAGCAGGACGAGTACTACCTGGACCTCGGCGCCCAGGCGTTCGCGCACGAGCTGTCGCGGATCGGAGCAGCCCACACGCTCGAGCTGTTTGACGGCAAGCACGGGGGTATGACCTACCGCTACCCGGGCGCGATCCGCGAGCTTGTGACCGCGCTGGTCGCATAGATGACCGCGACGGGCGAGGAGGACCTCGCGTTCGCCGGACCGGCGACGCTCGGCCGCCTGGTGCGCGAACGTGAGGCGCAGCCTCGCGAACTCGTCGAGCAGTGCCTGCGCCGGATCGAGGCGATCGACCCCGGGCTGAACGCGTTCCGCGTCACGATGCCGGAGGAGGCACTCGCGCAGGCCGACGCGGCCGTGGGCGCGACCGGACCTCTGGCGGGCGTCCCAATAGCGGTCAAGGACGACATGCCGGTCGCCGGTCAGTCGGTCACGCGCGGCTCGCGGTCGTACGGACCGCCCGCGACGGCTGACGGCGAGGTCGTCCGCCGCCTGCGCGCCGCCGGCGCGATCCCGATCGGCATCACCAACGTCCCCGAGCTGATGATCTTCCCCTGGACGGCCAGCGCGGCCAACGGCGTCACCCGCAATCCGTGGGACACGACCCGGACGCCCGGTGGATCCTCGGGTGGGTCGGCCGCCGCGGTCGCGGCGGGGATGGTGCCGTGCGCGACCGGCTCGGACGGCGGCGGCTCGATCCGGATTCCCGCCGCCTGCTGCGGGCTGGTCGGGATGAAGCCGAGCCGGGGCCGCGTATCGACTCAGCCGTTCGAGCAGCTGTGGCTGGGGTTGAGCGTGTTCGGCGCACTCGCCCGGACAGTCGCCGACAGCGCTCTGCTGCTCGACGTCATCCACGGGTCGGCCCCCGGCGACGCCGACGTCGCGCCGGCGTTCACGGGGAGCTACGTCGAGGCGGCGGCTGCCGCCCCGGCGAGGTTGCGGGTGGCGATCTCACGCAAGGTGCCGCCCGGCTCGATCGCACGGTTGTCGCCCGATCAGCGCAGCGCGTGGGAGCGGACCGCGACGCTGCTGGGCGAGCTCGGGCACGACGTGGTCGAGCGCGACCCCGCCTATGGCCTGGCTGGGATTGAGTTCACCCAGATGTGGTTGCGCGGCATCTCTGAGGAGTCGCGCACCGCGCCTGACCCGACCTGGCTTGAGCGCTCGACCCGCCAGCTGGTCACGGTCGGCGAGTGCCTGGTTCCCGATCGCCGGCGCGGCAAGCTGCTTACGGCCCGGGCATCGCGGACGGCCCGGGTGCTGGCGCTGTGGGAGGAGGTCGACGTGCTGCTGATGCCGGTGCTCGCCACCACCGCGATCGCCGCCGAGGGCGCGTACGGGCGCTCCGCGCTCGTCGCCTACGACCGCTCGTCGAGGTTCATGCCGTGGAACCCGCTGTTCAACCTGACCGGGCAGCCGGCGATCGCGCTGCCGGCGGGATTCGGAGCCGATGGGCTGCCGCTCAGCGTCCAGCTGATTGGACGGCCCGGCGCGGAGGACGTGCTCTACTCGCTGGCCGGGCAGATCGAGGCCGCGCGGCCGTGGGAGCACCACCGGCCTCGCGTGTGACCTCGGTGCGCGTCAATCCGCGCTCGGTGCGCGTCAATCCGCGCCCTCGTCGCCGCTGAACAGCTCCTTGGACAGCTCCAGGAACTCGGCGGCGGCCGGAGCGAGCCGGCGGCCCTCACGGCAAGCCAGTGTGATGTCGCGCCGCAGCGACGGCTCGATCAGCGTCGCGACGGCCACCTCGGCGCCCGGATGTTCGGCGTCGGAGCGGGGGAGGATCGCGACGCCCATCTGTCGCGCCACAAGGCGGCGGATTCGCTCGCTCTCGTTGGACTCGAGCCGGACCTCAGGTTCGAACCCCGCGGTCCGGCCGGCGAACTCGAGCAGCTCACGCAGGCGGGCTCCCTCGCGATAGCTGATGAACTGCTCCTGGGCGAGCTCGGCCATCCGAACCGCCCGGTGGCCGGCCAGCGGGTGCTCGTGCGCGAGGACCACGACGAGCTCCTCCAACACGAGCTGATGCAGGCGCAGGCCGTGGCTCTCCATCCGCTCGGTCACCGACAGGAACGCCAGGTCGAGGACGTCGTCCCGCAGCATCTCGGCCATCTCTTCGCTGGATTCCTCCCGGACCGTAAGCTCGACCCCGGGGTGGCGCTGATGGAAGACGGCCAGCGCGAGCGATACGTCGACCGGGCCCATCGTGTGCATGGTGCCGACCATCACGTGTCCGGTGCGCACTCCGCTGAACGCCTGCATTTCGGCGGATGCGGCGTCGACCTCGGCCAGGATCCGGCGCGCGCGGGCGACCAGTGCCCGTCCCGCCTCGGTCACCGTCACCCGCCGGGTCGTCCGTTCGACGAGGGCGAGACCGACCTCCTGCTCCAGGCGGCGGATCTGTTGGGAGAGCGCCGGCTGGGCGATGTGCTCGCGCGCCGCGGCCCGCGTGAAGTGCTGCTCGTCGGCGAGGGCGACGAGGTAGCGCAACTGACGCAGTTCCATAAGCGCAGCTTATAGATAAGTGAGAATGTCCGTCTTTGACATATCAAAGCCGCGCCTGCATGATTCCGGCACACCCTCTCCTCCCCTCAGAGGCGCCCCGCAGATCCGGCCAGCTTTTTCGCCAGATCCGGGGCGCTTCTCCTTTAAGCGCTCCTTGCTATGCAGCTCGCGGTACCCTCAATCGCCAGGGCTAGCCGATGAGCGAGGCGAGTTCGCCGATCCGCGCCACCTGCTCGACCTCGGGGTCGACGTACTGGTTGCACATCACCCGGGCGACGCCCGCCTCCCGGATCGGCGCGAGCTGTTCGGCGGCTTGTTCGATCGTCCCGACGATCCAGCCCGCCGGTGGCTCGCGTACCAGCGCGGCTGCGTCCTGACCGCTGGCCTCGGCCACCCGTCGGGCGCGCTCCTGCACCTCTTTCGAGTCGGCGCCGAGTACGACGGCGGCCATGACCGAGAACGGGATCGGATCGCGGCCGGCGCGCTCAAAGGCCTGGTCGATGCTCGCCTTGCGCCGCTGGATCTGCTCGAGCGAGGGAAACGGGGTGTTGTATTCGGCGGCGAACCGGACGGCGAGCTCGGCACTGCGGGGACCCGCGTTGCCGCCCATGATGATCGGCGGATGCGGGCGTTGGACCGGCTTCGGCTGCGCGTTCAGACCCGACAGCGTGTAGTGCTCGCCCGAGAAAGAGAACACATCCTCGCCCCACGTACCGATCAGGATCTCGAGCTGTTCTTCGAGCACGTCGACGCGCTCGGTCGTCGGCAGGAACGGGAATCCGTATGCCTCGTGCTCGCCCTCGTGCCAGCCGGCGCCGAGGCCGAGGTCGATCCGCCCGCCCGAAACATGATCGGCGGTCACGACGAGCTTGCCCAAAACCGATGGGTGGCGGAAGCTGGTCGGCGTGACCATTGTTCCGAGTCGGAGCTTTGAGGTCAGCGCCGACAGGGCGATGATCGTGCCCCAGGCGTCGAGCGATCCCCGTTCCGGGTGCTGCCCGTCGAGGTTCTGGTAGTGGTCGGAGCGGAACAGGGTGGGGATGCCGTGTTCCTCACAGGCCGCGGCGAGGGCACGCCACTGAGGCCAAGTCACGCCCTCCTGGCCTTCGATCATCAAGCAGAGTTCCAAGCGCTACTCCTTGGGATAGAAGGGGTCGCGATGGTATTCGTTCGGCGGCGTGTCGTGCTGCTTGCGGCGGCGGCGCTCATCGTGCTCGCGCTCACCCGGGTGGGCGGCGGGCGGTCAGGGAGCGCACACCCGACGACCCCGGTTGGTCCTCCGATCAAGATCACCGTGCAGACCGGCGAGCCGGGGCGACAAGTGCCGGCCGGATTCGTCGGGCTCTCGCTGGAGTACCCCGCGGTCGAGGCGTACACGGGCACAGACCCGAATGCGCTCGACCCCGTGTTCCTGCAGCTGGTGCGCAACCTCGTCCCGGGGCAGGCGCCGGTGCTGAGAATCGGCGGTGACAGCACCGACCGGGCCTGGTGGCCCACGCCCGGGCTCGCGCGGCCACCCGGCGTCACCTACGCGATCACCAAGCGCTGGATCGAGGTGACCCGTGCGCTTGCCCGCACGCTTAGGGCGCGCCTGATCCTCGGTCTCAACCTGGAGGCCGACAGCCCCGCGCTCACCACCGCCGAGGCGGGCGCGCTGCTGCACGGACTTGGTTCCTACGGACTTGGTTCTCACCCACCCCGGTTAGTCCGTGCCCTCGAGCTGGGAAACGAGCCCGACCTGTATCCCACCTTCCCCTGGTATCACACCGCCGACGGGCGCAAGGTCCCCGGGCGGCCGCCCAGCTACGACATGTCGTCGTTGATCGCCGACTGGGCGACGTTCAGCACGACGCTGCCGCCCGGGCTGCTGGCCGGCCCGAGCCTGGGCGCGCCCCGCTGGATGCGCCAGCTCCCGCGGTTCCTGGCCGCTGAGCCGAGGATCAGGCTCGTCACCCTCCATCGCTATCCGCTGCAGTCCTGCTTTATCCCGCGCGGCTCGCCCCGGTACCCGACGGTCGGACATCTGCTCAGCCCGGCGTCGTCGATCGGACTTGCCGACAGCTTCGCGCCATACGCGGCGATGGCCCAAGCACGCGGGCTCGGGCTGCGCATCGACGAGCTCAACTCCGTTTCGTGCGGTGCGGACCCGTCGGTCTCAAAGACTTTCGCCTCGGCTCTCTGGGTGCTCGATACGCTGTTCGAGATGGTCCGCGTCGGCGTGCACGGGGTCAACATCCACACCTTCCCCGGCGCCGGCTACGAGCTGTTCGAGCTGCGCCACGTGGACCGGCGCTGGCGGGCGACGGTCGAGCCGGAGTACTACGGGTTGATGCTGTTCGCACGAGCGGCCCCGGCGGGGTCCAGGCTCCTGCGCGTGGACGGCGCGGCGGCGGGTGACGTTCATACCTGGGCGACGGGCGCAGTCGGCGGCACGATCCGGATCACGATGGTCAACTCTGGTTCGCGAGCGAGACGTCTATCGGTGGCGATCGCCGGCGAGCGGCTCGATCCCGGCCGGCTGGAGTGGCTCACCGCCCCGGGTGTGCGAGCACACGGCGGCGTCAGGTTGGGCGGCCAGAGCTTTGCCTCGCCCACGTTGTCGGGGCTCCTCGCCGGGCGGCCCAGATTCTCGTCGGTGGCGCCGGTGGACGGACGCTACGCGGTGTCTGTGTCTGCCGACAGCGCCGCCCTCCTCGTGCTCTCCCGCCCGTAGCTGGCAACATGCCGCGGATGCCCGACGTTCTCATATACGGCGACACGGTCCGCCATGCCGAGCTTCGCCACGAGCTGCCGCTAGTCGTCCCTGACGCATTCCTGTATGCCGAGGTAGGGAGTTCTCGCCACGTCGTGGTGAGCTCACTCGAGGCCTCGCGTGTCGCCGCCCTCGGCGGCGGGCTGGACGTTCATCCGTTCGAGGAGTTCGGCTTCGACGAACTGCGGGCGAGCGGGGCCGAGTACGGCGAGGCCCTGCTCGAGGTGGCCAGCCGCGGCTGCCGTTCGCTCGGGATCGAGCGGGCCGCCGTGCCCGGCGACTTCCCGGTCGAGCTGGCCGACCGGCTTCGCGCCAACGGCATCGAACTGGAGGTGGACCGGCGCCTATTCGACGATCGGCGTCGGGTCAAGAGCCAGGCCGAGATGGCCGGGATCCGCCGGGCGCAGGTGGCCGCCGAGGCCGGCATGCGCGCGGCGGCGGAGCTCCTCCGGCGCGCCGAGCCGGAGGCCGACGGCCTGCTCGCCGACGGGGAGCCGCTCACCTGCGAGCGGATCAAGCTGGCGATTCGGGATGCCGTGGCGGGCGCCGGCGCCAACGCGGGCGACGACCTGATCGTCTCTCATGGGGGACAGACCGCCGTAGGTCATGAGATGGGATTCGGGCCGATTGGATCGGGTGAGCCCGTCATCATCGACCTCTGGCCGCGCGACCCGGCGTCGGCCTGTCACGCCGACATGACGCGAACGTTCGTGGTCGGCGAGGTTCCCGGGGAGCTGCGGCGCTACCACGAGCTGACGCTCGAGTCGCTCACCCGCGCGCGGGAGGCGGTGCGCGCCGGCGTGGCCGGACGTGAGGTTCATCGCATCTCCTGCGAGCCCTACGAGCAGGCCGGGATACCGACCCAGCTCACCAAGAAGCCCGGTCAGGTGCTCGAGGAGGGCTTTTACCACTCGCTCGGGCACGGGGTCGGTCTCGAGGTGCATGAGGCGCCGGCCCTTGGCCGGGCGCCCGACGTGCTGATCGCGGGCGACGTGATCACGCTCGAGCCCGGGTGCTATCGACCCGGATTTGGGGGCTGCCGGCTCGAGGACATCGTCCTGGTGACCGACGACGGCGCCGAGGTACTGACCGACTTCCCCTACGACCTGGAGCCCTGAGATCCCTCGCTTCCCGCGCGGGCTCCCGGCGCGACGCCAAAGGCCGCCGCTGTCGGGGCGAGATCGGCCAGAGTTCACGCCGTGGCGTTCCTCCCACGATCCTGCGGGGTTTGACTTCCTGTGTCGTAGTCGCCCCGACTCGGCGGACACCGCGGCCAGAGCGACCGCACTTACACCAGATAACGGTCGGTAGGCGCCGGGTCTTGCTGGCGATGGGGATGAACGTCGGACACTCTGCCCGTCCGTGACCTGGTGACCCGGGGGCCAGTCACGCCGCGCTCGAGCGTGCGTACTCCTCGGCGGTCAACGGGCTCGAGAGCACGAAGTCGGCGGTGGCGCGGTTGCACGCAGTGGGGACGTTGCACATCACCGCGATCCGCAGCAGCGCCCTCACGTCGACGTCGTGCGGCTGGGGCTCGAGCGGGTCCCAGAAGAAGACGAGGAAGTCGATGCGCCCCTCGGCGATCGCTGCCCCGACCTGCTGGTCGCCGCCGAGCGGCCCGCTCAGGAAGCGGTTGACCGACAGGTCGAGCTCGTCGGCGATCAGCGCGCCGGTCGTGCCGGTCGCGTACAGCTCGTGAGCGGCGAGCGTTCCGCGGTTGTACCGCGCCCACTCGAGCATCTCGGACTTGCAGTTGTCATGCGCGATCAGCGCGATTCGTTTGCTTTCAGGCATCAGCCGCAACACGTCGGCCATGTCGTCGACCTCCATTTCGGTTTCCCGGACCACCCCACACGCTAGCGGCAGGTCCGCCCCTTCCCCAAGGGGAGCGGCCCGGGAAACCCAGCCGTCGGCCGCCTGGACGGCTACGCCTCGTCCCAGACCTCGAGCACGGTCTGGCCGGAGATCACCCCGCCGTCGAGCTCGATCACCGTGGCACACACCACATTGGTGCCGTCCGCATAGCGGCAGAGCTGGGTGTAGGCCGCGCCCGTGTCGTCCAGCACTCGGTGCTTGACCGTGTGGGTCATGTCGCGGCCGTACATGTCCTCCAGCCACGCCTTGATCTCCTCGTGCGTGCCGAGCACGCGGGGGGTGCCCGGCTGGGAGATCTTGTTGTTGATCGTGACTACCGCGCTGTGTCCGTACATCGAGAGCTGGGTCGCGGCGTCGCGCTCCTCGGCCGCGCGGGCGAACCGCTCGAGGTCGAACGTGGTGGTGGTGCTCATGACTCCTCCTATGTTTTTTGGCCCGCGCAGCCCCGCGCGGGCTCGACCGATCCCAAGAGGCGAAAACCTATCTACTAGTAGGTAAGTCTCACCAGAGATGTAGCTTACCTCCTAGTAGGTAAGCTGTCAAGACCCGACCCAAGGAAGGACTCGATCCATGGCCGTCGCTCGAGACTCAATCCAAACCGGAACCGCCGAGCGGATCCTCGACATCGCGGAGCGTCTGGTCCAGACCAGGGGCTTCAACAGCTTCAGCTACGCGGATGTGGCGAGCGAGCTCGGCGTGACCAAGGCGAGTCTGCATTACCACTTCCCGGGCAAGGCCGAGCTCGGCCAGGCGCTGATGACGCGTTACGGCCAGCGCTTCTCGGAGGCGCTGGCGCGGATCGACCAGGACCTGCCGAGCGCCCGCGCGCGGCTCGAGGCATACGCCGACCTGTACGCCGACGTGCTGCGCGGCAAGCGGATGTGCATGTGCGGGGTGCTCGCGGCCGAATACGAGACGCTGCCCACACCCATGCGCGACGAAGTGGTCCGCTTCTTCGACGAGAACCAGCGATGGCTCACCGACCTGCTCACGGCCGGCCGGGCTGACCACACGCTCAGCGTCAGCGGCCCGGTCGAGGACGCGGCGCAGAACATCCTCTCGACGCTCGAGGGCGCGATGCTCGTGGCGCGTCCGTACGGCGACCTGGCGAGGTTCGACGCGGCCCGGCGTCAGCTCCTGGCTGGGCTGGAGCCCACACAGCGTCCGCGCACGCGTCGTCGGAAAACGGCCTAGGCGGGCGCGGGCGGGCGCCTCCGACCGGCGGTGGCCGCCCCGGTCAAAGCGAGCGCGATACGCCGCCGTCGATCGGAATCAGGCAGCCGGTCACATACGACGCGCGCGCCGAAGCCAGGAAACAGACCACTGACCCAACCTCCTCCGGTGCCCCGAACCGTCCGAGGGGGATCGCGTCGGTTTGGGCGCGGGGCGGCTCGGCACCGTACAGCTCTGTCAACCGCGCGGTAGCGATCGAGCCGGGGGCGACGGCGTTGACCGTGATGGCGTCGCGACCGAGCTCCCGCGACCCCGATCAGCGCACTATCGGGCGCATCAGGAGATCGAAAGCATCCACGATCGACTCGTCGGTCAGGTCCCCGGCGGCTGCGAGCGGCGGCCCGCCGCCGTTCAGGACCACGATGTCGAGACCGCCGTGGGCCGCGACCGATGCCCCCACCGCGGCCTGCAGGTCCTCCGGGCTTCGAATGTCTCCGACCACAGGTTTCCCCGCGATGCGGTCGGCCTCGCTGCACAGCAGCGATTCGCGGCGCGCGAACATGACCACGTTCGCGCCCTCCTCGCGGAGCGCCTGCGCGCTCGCCAGGCCCAGTCCGGAGGACGCGCCCAACACCAACGCGGTTCGTCCTTCGAGCCCGAGGTTCATGCGCTCAGGCGAAACTGGCCGTGGGCGACGATCTGTGCGCTGCCGCCCACCTGGATCGACTCCACTCGCTCTGCGCTGCCGGTGGCCTTGGCATACAGCAGCGACGGCCGGTTGATCTCCTCGCCCTGGCGGACTTCGATCTCCTCGCCGAACGCGATCTCGCCGTGGCGCGCCAGGTGAAGCGCGAGCGGTCCCGCCGCCGATCCGGTGGCGGGGTCCTCGGCCACGCCACCGGCCGGATAGAACAGGCGCGTTTTCCAGCGAGAGCCTGCGCCCGCAAAGCAGTCCGCGCCGACGCCGAGGTCGTTCAGGCGGGCCATGTCCGGCTTGAGCCGCGCGATGTCGCGCGCGTCGAGGAGCTTGACGTACACGAACACCGGACCGTTGCGGTAGACCTCGATCGGCAGTCCGGAAGACTCGAGGCCGAGCGCGGACAGCAGTTCGACCGGCCGGTCGAACAGCTCCCACGTCGGGATCGGTTGCTCCATGCGGCCGAATACGACCTGCCCGTCGGCGCGCTCGAGCTCGATCGGGACCCGTCCCGCCCCCGTCTCGAGCACCACGGCCTCGGTTCCCAGGGCGGTGCCTACCGCGAACGCGGTGCCGAGCACGGGATGGCCGGCGAAGGGAAGCTCCTGGGTCGGAGTGAAGATGCGTACCCGGGCGTCGCCGTCACCTTCGGGCGGCAACACAAAAACGGTCTCGGAGAAGTTCATCTCCCGGGCGAGGCGCTGCATGTCCTCAGCGCTGAAGGGCCGGCCGTCGAGGAACACGCCGAGTTGGTTGCCCTCGAGGGCGCGAGCAGTGAAGACGTCCACCACCAGGTAGGAATGGAGCGCCGAGCCGCCAAGCCAGTCGACCCTGCCTGTGTCGGGAAGCGCAGTCACGATGGGTGAGACGAGTTTCTCCAACGACGTGCCTGGATGCAAGCGACATCGGTCGGCGGCGACTCTACGATGCTGGCCGTGTCCGCGCCAGAACCGCTCCTCGCGATCAGCGCCGTCGCCCCGCTCGATCGGGCCGATGCGGCCGCGCAGCCCCGCGGGGACTGGACGCCGGTCGTCTGGTACGCGCTCGTGTCGGCCGCAATCCAGATGCTGTGGCTGAGCTTCGCGGCGATCACCACCGACAGCGCCCATCACTACGGCGTGTCGGTCACGGCAATCGGATGGCTGTCGGAGATCTTCCCGCTGCTGTATGTGGTCCTGGCGATTCCGGCCGGCGCGCTGCTCGACGACCGCTTCCGTCCCGCCCTCGGCTGCGCCGCCGCGTTGATGGCGCTCGGCGCGTTCGTGCGCGCCGGCGGTGACTCGTTTGCCTGGGCGCTCACCGGTCAGGTCGCGATCGCCGTCGCCCAGCCCGTGATCCTCAGCGCGGTGGGCAAGCTCGCGGGGGAGTACCTGCCCGAGCGCGACCGCCCGAACGGGATCGCGATCGGGTCGGCCGGGAACTTCGTCGGGATGCTGGTCGCGCTCGGGCTCGGCCCGGTGCTCGCCGCCCATGGCCACCTCGAGCGCCTGCTGCTGGTCGAGGCGGGATTGGCCCTGATTCCTGCGGTGGGCTTGAGCGTGGCGCTGCGACGGCCGGGTCAGCCTTCGCCTGAGCACGCCGCGATCGCCGGCAGCGCGGCTCGGTCGCTGTGGAGCATTCCCGAGATGCGCACCCTGTGCGGCCTGGTGTTCCTGGGCTTTGGGATCTTCGTCGCCCTCGCCACATGGCTGCAGACGCTGCTGCATCCCGACGGGGTGTCAGACACCACGGCGGGCATCCTCCTCGTCGGAATGGTGGTGGCGGGCGTAGTGGGGTGCGCCGTGCTCGCCCCTGGCGTGTCCCAGCGCCGGATCGAGCGCCGTTACATGCTGATCGCCACCTTCGTCACGGCGGCCGGGTGTCTGGTCTGTGGCGCGAGCGACTCACTCGCGGTGCGGGCGGTCGCGCTCACCGTGATCGGGTTTCTGCTCCTGCCCGCGTTGCCGATCGTGATAACCGCGGCCGAGCGAATCGCCGGCCCACTGGCGGGGACCGCGGGCGCGATCGTCTGGCTGGCCGGCAATCTCGGCGGGCTCGTTGTCGCCCTGATCGTCCAGGCGCTGGTCCATCACCCGTTCCCGGCCTTCGCCGCGATGACCGTGGTCGCCTTGCTCGGGTTCCCACTCGTGCTGCGGCTGCCGGGCGCAGTGAAGCCCGAGCGGGCTTAGCCCGATCGGGTCGAGCCCGAGCGAAACCGCGAGAAACCACGGCGTAGCCGTGGTGAAACCGGTGCCACCTACGGTTCCCGATGCACCCCACCGACTCGCGAAGGAACCATGACATGACAGCTACAACCGCCGTTCACGCCACCGGCCTGGTCAAGTCCTTCGGCGCCTTTCGCGCCGTCGACGGCATCGACCTAACGGTGGATCAGGGCGAGATCTACGGCGTCCTCGGGCCTAACGGCGCCGGCAAGACCACGATGCTCAAGATGCTGGCCACCTTGCTGCCGATCGACGCCGGGCACGCCTCGGTGTTCGGGGTCGACGTCGCCCGGGAACCGCATCGCATTCGCCAGCTGCTCGGCGTGACCGGGCAGTACGCGTCGGTCGACGACGATCTCACCGCGGCCGAGAACCTTTGGCTTTTCGGTCGCCTGCAGGGTCTGCGGTCAGCCGACGCCCGCGCCACCGCCAAGCAGTTGCTCGCGCAGTTCGATCTCGAAGACGTCGCGAACAAGCCGATTGGGCAGTTCTCCGGCGGCATGCGGCGCCGGCTGGATCTCGCGGCCAGCCTGATCACTCGGCCGCCGCTGATCTTCTTGGACGAGCCGACGACAGGGCTTGACCCGCGCACGCGAGGACAGATGTGGGACACGATCCGCAGACTCGTCGCCGATGGCTGCACGGTGGTGCTCACGACCCAGTATCTCGACGAGGCCGACCAGCTGGCCGACCGCATCTCGGTCATCGACCGCGGTCGCAAGGTGGCCGAGGGCACTCCGGACGAGCTCAAGAGCTCGGTAAGCGACTCCACGCTGCAGCTGCAGCTCGCCGCCGGCGCCGACCAGGACCTCGCCGCGCAAGTGGTCAGGCGGGTCGTCGGCCAGGAGCCGGTGCTGACTCCCGAGTCGGCACGCATGAACGTACCCCTCGATGACGCCGACGACGCCGCCGACGTGTTGATCGCGCTTCGTCAGGCCGACATTCCCATCGCCTCGGTCAGCGTTGACAAACCGACGCTCGACGAGGTGTTCCTCGCCATCACCGGCCACGACACCGGCGAGGGCGATCAAGCCGAAACCCACGAGCATCCCGCCCTGGAGATCCGATGAGCACCCTCACGTTCGACCCGAAGCTCACCACCCGGCCCGCGACGCCAGCGGTCGATCCCGCCGCCGCGGTCGCTCAGGCGCGTCCCCGTATCGGCCTCCTCGAGACGGCCGGCCAGACCTTGTCCATGGCGTGGCGCGCACTGAAGAAGATGCGACGCAAGCCGGAGCAGTTCTTCGACGTCACGATCCAGCCGCTGCTGTTCACCGCGATGTTCGCCTACATCTTTGGCGGCGCCATCTCCGGAAACGTCAAGAGCTACCTGCCGCTGATGATCCCCGGGATCGTCGCCCAGACCGTGCTGACCACGTGCATGTCCACCGGCGTGCAGTTGCGCGAAGACATGGAGAAGGGCGTGTTCGACCGGTTCAAGGTGCTGCCAATCGCCCGGATTGCGCCGCTCGCCGGTCCGATGGTCGCCGACCTGATGCGCTACCTGACCGCCGCGAGCCTGACGTTCGTGATGGGGCTGATCATCGGGTATCGCCCGGGTGGCGGCGTGCTTGGCGTGCTCGGCGCGATCCTGCTCGCGATCTTCACCGGCTGGGCGCTGGCCTGGATCTTCACCTGGATCGGCACGATCGCCCGCAGCGCCCAGGCCGTGCAGGGTCTCTCGATGCTGATCCTGTTTCCGCTGACATTCCTCTCCAACGCGTTCGTGCCCGTCCGCACACTGCCGCCCGCGCTGCAGACATTCGTGAACATCAACCCGGTCTCCCACCTCGTCTCGGCCACCCGCGACCTCGCCAACCACGCCGTAATCTCAAGCCAGGTGGGATGGACGCTCTTGGCCGGCTTCGTCGTGATCGCGATCTTTGCGCCGCTCTCGGTGCGCAGCTACAAGCGGCACCTGTAGGTACACAGAACCGCGGGATCAGCCCGGGATCTGTTCGACGAGCGCGCGCGCCTCGTCCAGCAGCTCCCGCGGCTCGCGGTCGCGGTAGTGGGCGTGGAGCGTGGCGAGTCGGCCCGGCGCCGATTCCTCGGCTCGGGTCGCCGTCCGCCCCCAGGCCAACGTCGGGACCGTCTGGTTGTAGCCGAACCGATCGGCCAGCGCGAGCAGCGTGAGCGCACCGTCGGCCGACATCGCGCTGCGAAGGAGGCCCCAGGCGCCGACCGCGAACATCACCTGCCCCGCGACCGGATAGTCGAGGTGCCGCTCCGCCGGGTCGAACACTCTGACCGCATCGGCCCGGCATTCGTCGAACAACACTGCTCCGCACTCGTTGTCGGAGCCGGCCGCGTAGTGAGCGTGCGCCGTCAGCGCCGCTGAGATTCCGAACAGCGCCCACGGCTCCCGGCCGGTTCGGGGTACGCCCGGAAACTCCAGCTCGCGCATGTGGATCGCACACTGACGGTAGAGGCGTAGGCCAGAGGGATGATCGCCCTGCGCAAGCGCCAGCTCGGCATGGCCCACCTCTCGGAAGACGAGCCCACCGAAGAGCGTCTGACTGTCGTCTATGCGCCCGATCTCCTGGAGCCCGGCCTCGGCGTCGTCGAGCCGCCCCTCGGCGATCGCGCAGAGTACGAGGAGCGACTGAAGCTGAACCTCATCGTCGCGAGCGCCCAGCCGGCGCATTACTTTCAGGGCGGCGCGGGCGTGCTCGATCGCGGCGCCGCTGTTGCCAAGTTGCATGGCCAGTTGGGCGATCTGGGTGCGGAGCATGGCTGGCTGCCAGGCTCCGTCGTCTTCGTCCAGCAGCGCCAACGCGCGCTCGGCGGCCTCGAGCGCGCCGGTGGCATCTCCGGCGTTCTCGCGTACCTGGCACAGCCAGTGGAGGGCGGCCGCGGCGGTGCGGGGGTCGGGGTCGCGAGCGAGCGGCTCCAGCCGGTCGGAGAAGCCGTCGGGGTCGGCCGGGTCATAGGCGAGCATCACCCTGGCGTGGGCGGTCAGGTGCGGGTCGCTCCCGGTCCCGGGGCCGAGCTCACGCAGGAGGCTCCAGATCGATCCCGTCCGTTCATTGCCGATGATCATCGCGTTGGTCAGGAGCATTGCCATCGCGCCCCGGGTCAGGTCCTCGAGCTCGGGTGGAGGACGCCAGCCACTGACCAGGTCGGCGACCGCGTCGACCAGGACGATCAGACGGGGGTGCTCGCCCCGCAGCGCCCAGAACGTCCCAAGAGCGGTGAGCAGTTGGACGAGCGCGTCCGGATCGCGCTCGGAGATCGCACCCCTTAGCTCATCGGCCAGATTGATTTCTTCGGCGCTCAGCGCATCGATAGCGGCAAATTGCTGCGCGCTGACCAGGCGCTCACCGTGCTCGCGGGCATAGGCAATCGCCCACTGCCGCTGGGCGGTTCGTGCCCCAGCATCCTCCCCGGCTTCGACGAGTTGCATTCGGCCGAACTCACGGACCGTCTCGAGCATCCGATAGCGAACGCCGGAGTCGGTTTCGCGGACGCTCAGCAGCGATTGGTTGACCAAGCCGTGGACCGCGTCGGCCGCGTCGTCTCCAAGGACGACGCCTGCTGCCTCGAGCGTGAAGCCGTCGTGGAAGAGGGCTAGTCGGCGCAGGGCTCGCCGCTCGTCCGCGTCGAGCAGGTTCCACGACCAGTCGATCACCGCAAGCAGGGTCTGGTGCCGGTCGGGCGCGCTGCGATCGCCGCCTCGCAGCAGGGCAAAGCGATTCTCGAGCCGCCGGTCGACCTCGTCGATCGACATCGCTCGCACCTTCGCGGCGGCAAGCTCGATCGCCAGCGGCAGACCATCCAGCCGGGTAACGATTCTCCGCACGGCCTCGTCGGCTAGTTGCACGCCGGGACGCGCAGCGGTTGCGCGCTCCCGGAACAGCTCCGCCGCGTCGGCAACCCCGAGCTCGCCCAGCAGGTAGACGCGCTCAGCGGCGATGGCCAGTGGCGCGCGGCTCGTGGTCAGCACCCGAAGGTCGCGGGTCGTCGAGACCAGGAAGGCCGTCAACTCCGCCACCGCGTCGATCACATGCTCGCAGTTGTCGAGCACCAGCAGGCTTGGTGAATGCCCCAGTTGCTGCGCGATTCGCGCGCGCACGTCGGCCCGCTGCTCAGGCGTCAGGACCCGACGGCCGCTCACCGAGTCTCGCACCCCCAGTACTGACCCGACCTCGCCGACGACGTCCTCCGGCGAGCTGACTCCGACCAACTCGACGACGTGCACAACCGGGGTGGCAGCGTCGCGCGCCAGCACGTGGGCAAGCCGGGTCTTGCCGAGACCGCCGGCGCCGACGATCGACACCACGCGCGAGGAGGCCAGCAGCGCCCTCAGCTGGGCCAGGTCCGGGTCGCGGCCGACCAGCGTGCTCGCGTCGTACCGCAGGCCGCTGCGGACCGGCTGATCGAGCGCCAGTAACTCGCGATGGGCGAGCTGCAGCGGCTCGCCTGGATTGGTGCCCAGGCGCTCGCGCACATCGCGCCGGTAGGCCTCGAAGCGCTCAAGCGCGGCGCCGGGTCCGCGAACCATCGCTTCGCTGCGCAGGAGGTCGGCCAGCAGTGATTCGTCGTCGGGGTGCTCCGCGTACACCGCCTCGAGTCCGGGCAGCGCGTCGGCATGCGCTCCGATCCGGCTGCACGCCCGCGCCAGGATCAGGTGGGCGGCAGCGAGGTCGGCCGCGGCCGCGCGGCGGACCTCGGACAGCGGGCCGTTGCCGTCGTCGGCCGTCGTCGGCAGGCCGTCGGCGAGTGCGAGCGCGCTCCGAGCAAGCTCGGCGGCCGCCACAGCGTCTCGCTCCAGCGCCGCCCGTGCGTCGCGAACGAGCGCGCAGAGCCGCGCGCTGTCGACCTCGCCCGGCTCGACCCCGAGGCGATAGCCGACGCGGTCACGCACGATCACGTCCGGTCCGCAGACGCTCCGCGTGCGCGAGACGAGCACCTGCAGGCTCTTGGTCGCGTTCGTGGGTGCCTCGTCTCCCCAGATGAGCTCGACGAGGTCCTCGGCTCGCACCGTCCGACCGCCGCTGGCCGCCAACGCCGCGAGCAGCGCCTGGGGACGATCGCCCACGACCACCGTCCCCCGCCAGCGCACATCGTCGAGCAGCGTCAGCGCTACGGGCACATGGTCAGTCTAAGAAGCGGCCGGAGCTTCGCTCCCGACCAGCGTGTCTCCGGTCTCGAGCAGCGTCTTGAGATTGGAGAGGATGTGCGGCCACCCTTGGCTGACGGTCTCCAGGACCTCACTTCCGGGCTCGAAGCCGTCATGGATCACAGTGAGCTTGACGAACTCGCCAAGATCTTGGATGTCGAAGGACACCTTGGAGCGTGGCTCGGCGGCCACACGCTCGAGGAACTCCTTGGGGAAGCCGACACGCTCGGCCGCTTGCTCTTGCCATTCCGGCGTGAACGTGTGCCAGGTGTAGGCGAGCCGCTGATAGGGCTCGGCCTCGAGCACGACCTGGCCCGGATCGGCGATCGCCAGATCCCACTGATGCAGGATCATGGTTGAGCCGGGATTCCAGTCTGAGTCGAATGCGACACCCCAGTAGCGCTCGGTGAAGGCCGGCTCGGTCAGCGCCTGCCAGACCCGCTCGGGGGTGCTGCGGATGAAGGTCGTGTAGACGAAGGACGGTTTGTCCATGGGGTGATCCTCCAGGGCTCGTTTGAGGTCCGACAGGGCGCGAACCCGGTCGCGGTCGTACTGGTTGATCCACCGTTCCGAGATCGCGTTGATGGGCGCCGGGTTGAGGTAGTGGAGCTTCTCGCGCCCCTGCCAGACCGTGGTCACGAGCTGAGCGGCCTCGAGCACCGCGAGGTGCTTGGACACGGACTGCCGGGCCATGTCCATGTCCGCGCACAGCTCGCTCAGCGTCTGACCGTTCCGGGTGTTAAGGCTGTCGAGCAGCCGGCGCCGGCCCGTCACGGCTGCCGCGCCGATCACGACGGGCTGCTCGAAGCCGCACGCCGATTTGGCGACACCAAGCTCGAGTAGACGGGGCGGTCCGTCACCCTCACCGTTGACGTTCCCCTCCGTGCCCCGAGCACACTCCCCGCAAGCCGCCGGCGTGAGACCAGCTGCCATCCGCGCACTGCACGACTGTTCCGCCGAGCGCGATGTCCCGCTTCCAGTCGCCCACGCACGGATGTCCGTTGCACTCCAGGTTTCCAGCGCATCCGCCGACCGCCAGTGCCGCGAGGGCCACGGGCGCCAATCTCTTCACGCGGATCACAGCACCAGGGAAAGTCAACCGGATCACGCGCACAGCCTGGCACGCAAGCCGATCAGCGTCACGGGAAGCGAACGGAGGCGAAGCTGTGCCGGGTAAACTCAGCGAACGGTGGAAGGCACGGGCGGCCGGCGCCACCTCCCACGAGGAGACGTGCTACTCCCATCCCTCAGACGCTGGAGCGGGCCGACGCCGTCCGCGTTCCTCATTCGGGTGCGACGCGGCCGCCGCGTTTGGCGACGCGGATGGTTGGGGCGCAATCCCCCCGGGTGAGCTCGCGGCGCATGGCTACGCGCGCGCGGTGATGTAGCCCGTGGATCGAGGACTCGGTGCGGCCCATGCGGTCGGCAATCTCTGCCGGGGATAGGCCGACCAGGTTGCGCAGCACGACCACCTCGCGCTGATCCTCGGACAGCGTCTCGAGCGCCTGCTCGAGTCCCCGCCGAGCCTCGTGGCTTGAGTTGTCTGTCGCGCGCGAGCTCTCGATGACCTCCTCGCAGGGCACCGGGCGGCGCTGGCGCAGCGAATCGACCGCCACGTTGTGCGCCACTCGGAGGATCCACGCGGTGAACGGAACCTGGCGAGGCTCGTAATTGTGGATCGCTGAGATCAGCTTCATGAACACGGTCTGGGTGGCGTCCTCGGCTTCGTGGGCATCCCGGAGGATGCTCAGCACGTAGCCGTAGATGTTGTCCTTGTAGCGGAGGTATAGAAAGTGGATGGCATCCATGTCCCCCGACTTGGCCCGCGCCACTGCCTGTGCGATCGCGGGATCCCGGTCGTTCTTCTCCCCGGCCGGGGCGGCGCGAAAGCCATGCGACGCCGCGATCTCGCTGTAGTGAGAACTTTCACGGCTCCGTGCAGCGATACGTAGGGCACTTGCCTCAGTCATTGATCATTCCTCTGCTGGCACAATCCCCTGGGCCGCACCGCCCGGTGGATCTGGTTCTGAAAATTCGCCTCGAAAGGCGTTTGGGTTCAATCCCCGAGTGAGTCGATACGCCGGTAGTTGCCGTCGTGCGTGGCGGTTGGATCTCGCGGGCGCGCTGCCCGCGGAGGTCCGCCAGACGGTCTGCCGTCTCGGGTGCTGATCGCCTCCGAGCGGTCTGAAGACCGTCTCGAACACCTGTCCATGTATCGGCAGCTTTGCTCTCGGGGCGAGGAAGAGTTGTCGAAGAATTCGCCGATACCTTGCGCAACGACAGCTACGCCTCGCGGACTCCGATCATCGTCGTGAGGATCGTGGCTACGTGGCGTTCCTCTTCGCCCGTGCCGGCGTAAGCGTCCCCCCGGCAGACCGTGAGCGTGCGGCCGAGGCGGATGACCTGTCCTCGCGCGAGTAGCCGCTCCCCGCTCGCGACCGAGAGAAGATTGACCTTGAGCTCAACGGTCAGGACGCGGGCATCCGGCTCCATCAGGGTGAGGGCGGCGTAGCCGCAGGCGCTGTCCAGCGCCGCGATCATTACGCCGGCGTGCAAGAACCCGTCCTGCTGAGTGAGCCCGTCCGCAAACGGCACGACTATTTCTACAAGCCCCGGCTCGACCCGGTCGAGCCGCGCGGCGAAGGTCGACATAAGACCTTGCTGCGCGAAGCTCGCCCGGACGCGCTCCTCGAACTCCGGATCGCGCGCCTGGGACTCGGAACTCATCGCTGCGAGTATGCCGGGTGGGTTCGAGCGGATCACGCCCCTTTGCGCGCACCAGCGAGCATCCTCACGGAGCCGCTCAGGCCTGGGCTACTCAGAACCGCGGGCCGTCAAAATGGTGTTGTGATGAACGTGCTGGCGCCCGATCCTGTCCGGGCTTTGTTGCGGACCCGGAGGACACTCCTCGCCGACGTCGACCTTGGCGAGGATGCGCCCGAGCGCGTTCTGGTGCGCAGCGATGTCAGCGGGACGATGCAGCTCTGCGAACTTGTGTCGGGCGATCTGGTCCGACTGACCTCGCTGTCTGAGCCGGTCGCGAGCGCGCACTACGTGCCCGGTGCCCGTCGGGCGGTGCTGGCGATCGACGAGGGCGGCAACGAGCGGCACCAGCTCTACGTGATCGACCTCGATGATGCCGCGGCGGCAACCGTGGAGGGGTTTGACCGTCTGCGGGCGCTCACGAGCGAGCCGCGGTTCGGGCACGAGTTCGCGGGCATCTCGCGGGACGGTCGCACGCTCGCGTACGTCTCGGATCGCGCCAACGGGGTCGACTTCGACCTGTGGGTGTGCGACCTGGAGCGCGCCGACCACCGCCTGCTGCACGCCGGCGGCGCCTGGTATCAGCCCGCCTCGGGCTTCTCTCCGGACGGACGGTTCGTCTCGGTGCTGCGGCCGGGCCCGCGACCGTTGGACTTCGATCTGGTGCTCATCGACGTGGCCTCCGGCGAGGCGCGGATCCCGCTTTCGCATCCGAGCGAGGCGGCGCTGGTCGGGCCGCCAGCGTGGGTGAGCGATTCGGTCTTCTGCGCCTCCTCGAACATTGGCAGGGAGTTCGCGGCAATTGTTCGCCACGATTTGGACACGGGTGAGACCACGACCATGGCCGGGACCGGCGAGCGGTTCGACGCCGAGGTCGTGTCGGCCGGCAGCGCGATCGTCGTGATTGAGAATCGCGACGGTGCGAGCACGATGTGGTCCTGCGACCCGCGGACCGGTACGCGCGGCGGCGATATCGCACTTCCCGAGCCGGGCGTCACCCAAGCCTGGTTCCTGGAGTCGCCAATCGCAAGCGCCGATGGGTCGCAGATCTACTACACGCTGAGCACGCCGCGCCTGGCCGGCGACATCTATAGCCACGATCTAAGGGGTGGCGGGACGCGTCGGCTCACAAACAGCCGAGCCGAACTGGCACCCGAAGCGCTCGTAGCGCCGGAGCTGGGTGAGGTCGAGAGCTTCGACGGCGAGCGAATCGCGCTGTTCATATTTCGCCCCCGTTCGGCCGAGTCGCGACCCCCGGTCGTGGTCGACGTGCACGGCGGACCCGAAGCCCAGGCGATGCGATTGTTCGATCCTGGGATCCAGGCTTTGGTGGCGGTTGGCTATGCCGTGGTGGTGCCCAACGTGCGCGGCTCAACCGGGTACGGGAAGCGGTACGCGGCGCTCGACGACACGACCAACCGGCTTGACTCGGTGGGCGACCTGCAGTCAGTTCACGGGGCGCTTGAATCGCTCGGGTTCGACCCGGGGCGCGCAGTGCTCTGGGGCGGCTCGTACGGGGGCTATATGACGCTCGCGGGACTCGCGTTTCAACCCGAGCTCTGGGCCGCCGGCGTTGACATCGTGGGCGTCTCGAACCTGGTCACGTTTCTCGAGAACACCTCCGAGTACCGCCGCGCGCATCGGGAACGGGAGTACGGGTCGCTCGCGGACGACCGCGACTTTTTGCGCGAAGCATCACCGCTGACCCACGTCGACGCGATCCGCGCGCCGCTATTCGTGATCCACGGGCGTAACGATCCGCGCGTCCCGCTCGGCGAGGCGGAGCAGCTTGTGGCCAGCCTCGAGCGACGAGGTGTTCAGCACGAGCTGCGGATCTACGACGACGAAGGACACGGCCTCGCGCGGCTTGCCAACCAACTCGACGCCTATCCACGCGCGATCCAGTTCCTCGACGAAGTGCTCGGTCGCTGATCGGAGTTCGGCGGAAGATTATGGGTCGAGCACGATGGCGCCGGGAGTGGCGATGACCCGGGTCCGCGCAGGAGAGCCTACGCAGCGATCATCCCGCCCGTCGCACCGCCGGCACCGTGCACGAGGAGCAGACCATCTGGCGTCGTGGGGGTCACCTCTGCAGTAGCTTGGGCAGCGGTTAACGCCGCTACGGGAAAAGGCCGCCGCCTCCTCCCAGGGCACGTCCTGCGGCTTGGACACTAGAAGGTCGCCATCGGCGATCAACTGCTCGCTCCAGGAACCTTGGTCTCGAATCGGGACGGCGTGGGTCATGATCTCGTCACCCGGCGACCACCGACTGACCGCTTCGCCGATCCCGTGGGTCGGGCAGCGTCATCAACGAAACGGCGGCGCCGAACTTATCGATACCCGCCGCCTTCATCTCTCACCCCGTCGGTCCGTTCAAGCTGCGGTTGCCCGGCAGCTTCGCGCAGGCCCTAGCCCGGAGCCACATGGTGAAGCTTCTATGTCAAGCCCCTCCTTGCGAGATGGGTGGCGCGGGGCCACCGATCGCTGTCAAGAGGTGCCGCTGCGCGGCTTCGCTGCGCTCGGTCCCTGACGGGCCGTCCTTGACTGCGCGGCGGCCGCGCACGGTCATGCAGCTAGGAGGGGCTGGGCGTGCGCGGCGAGGTCGCGGATCATCCGGCGGTAGATCACGTCGGAGAGGTGGCGCTTGAGGATCCGGCGGGCCTCCTTCTTGGTGTGGCCATTAGCGCGCGCGTTGGAGTAGATCGCCTGGGCGCGCGGCTCGCAGCGCAGCTGGGTGATCGCCATCACGTGCAGGATCCGGTTGATCCGCCGGTTGCCGCCGGGGTTATAGCGGTGGCGGACCGGCTCGCCGGGTCCCTCCGCGGTCGAGGCCGCCAGCGGCGCTGATGCGTTGAAGCGCGCGAATCCGCCCTCGGTGAACCGGCGGGGGTCGCCGACCTCGATCAGCAGCTCGGCGACCGACCGGGTCGAGAGGCCGCAGAGCTGATCCAGAGTTGAGCCGCTCGCTCGCACGAGCCCGCTCAGCTCGCGGCAGACGGCCTTCTCGTCCGCGTCGAGCTTGGCGATCCGGACTCGGTACTCGTCCAGCAGCCTGAGCCGCAGCGCGGTCGCTCGGTCATACCGCCGGCGGCGGTTGCGCTCAGCGAGCGCCGCGAGCCTGGGCCTGACCGCCTTGCTGTCGGGCAGCTGCTCGCGCAGCTCCAACGGGAGCTCGCACAGCATGTTCTCGGCCTCGTTTACCAGGTGCTGGCGGCTTGCCAGGATCGACCGGCGCTGGTTATGCCACAGCGCCAGCAGCTCGTGGCACTCGTCCGGGCCGCTGTCTTCCCCGGCGCGCTTGAACGCCCTGGGCAGCAGCGGGTGCGCGAGCGTCTCCCGCGCGATCCGCTCCGAGTCCAGCGCGTCGGACTTGCCGCGCTGGCGGGCACGGTCAGACCGGGGCGTGCGATTCGCGCACACATCCCGAACGTCATACCCGCGACGGACGAGGAACACCGCCGTGTGCCGACCCCAGCTCGAGGCGCCCTCGACCCCCCACCGCGCGATCGGCCCGAACTGCCGCGCCCACGCCTCAAGCGCACGATGCCCATCGCCCGACACACGGAAGTGCTCGCCGGCGAGCAGCCCACCGCGGGGATCCACGACGGTCGCCGACAAGCTCCGCTTATGCGGATCGACCCCGACCACGTTACCCGCGTGATCAGGCGTCAGCAACACGCTCGACGGACCCGGCCCTCTCCTCCTAGACACGATGCTGAACCTCCACTACGGTTGATTGCGGACCCGGTCGACAACGTCCCGGTTGGGATCGGCACTCAACGAGATCGACGCTCCTATCAGGTCAGACCGGCTCCTCGAAGACACGGACCGAGGCCGACACTTCATCCAAAGGACACCAACGGGTCCAGACCTATGACGGGTCAGACCCCGGTCCGGTCTTCGACCCTAACGCCGACCGTCGCCAGCGCGGGCAAAGCACATTTCAACACCGGGACCTATGGTTGCGCTCTCGCCGCGACGTCGAGGACTACAGGAGAGAGGCATGGCTCAGACGAAGCTGATCGCAAATGGAACCATCGTCACGGCCGAGGGTGAATTCGACGGGGACGTCCTGATCGACGGCGAGAAGATCGCCGCCGTCGGCCACGTAGCGACGGCCGACGGGACGGAGGTCATCGATGTCGCAGGCTGCTTCGTGCTCCCGGGGCTGATCGACAACCACACGCATCTGTCGATGCCGTTCATGGGCACGATGTCCTCTGACGACTACAACACGGGCACGCAGGCCGCTGCGGCCGGCGGAGTGACGTGCCTCGTCGACTTCGCGATCCAGAACCAGCCCGACAACCTGCAGTCGACGCTCGAGGAGTGGCGCGGGCGGGCCGACGGCGCGGCCCACGTTGACTACGGCTTCCACATGGCGATCACCAACGCCTCGGAGCCGGTGCTCGAGGACATGACGGCGATGTCGGAGGCGGGCGTCTGCTCGTTCAAGCTGTTCATGGCCTACAAGGGCGCGCTGATGGTTCGCGACGACGAGCTCGCCGCGTGCATGGAGCGCGCGCGGGATCTCGAGGCGCTGACGATGGTGCACGCCGAGAACGGCGACATCATCGATCTGCTCGTCCACCGTGCGCTCGCGCGCGGCGACACGTCGGCGATCAACCATGCGTTGACCAGGCCGGAGTTCGTCGAGGCAGAGGCCACGGGGCGCGCTGCCCGGATCGCCGAGTACGTCGGGGCGCCACTGTTCGTCGTCCACGTCACGTGCGGCGCGGCGGCGGCCGAGATCGAAGCGGCGCAACAGCGCGGCGCGCCGGTCACCGGCGAGACGTGCGTCCAGTACCTGATCAACAGCATCGATGACCTGCGCCGCCCGGGTGTGGAGGGCTGCCGCTACATCTGCTCCCCGCCGCTCCGGGACAAGGCGAATCACGAACTGCTTTGGGGCTACCTTGGACGCGGCGTCCTCGAAAGCGTCTCGACCGACCACTGCCCGTTCAACGACGAGCAGAAGTCGAGAGGCCTCGACAACTTCAGCCTCGTGCCGAACGGGCTCGCCCAGATCCAGCACCGTCTCGCGAAGCTGTGGGACGGGGGGGTCGTGACGGGCCGCATTACCGGCTCGCAGCTGGTCGATCGTACGAGCACGACGATCGCCCGACGGTTCGGCCTGCACGACAAGGGGGCACTAGCGCCTGGGAAGGACGCCGACGTCGTCGTGCTCGACCCGGCGGCACCGCGTCCGTACGGCAAGGCGACCTCTTTCATGAACGTCGACTACGACCTGTACGAGGGCGAGATCGCGACTGCGAGCGTTCGCCACACGTTTTCGAGGGGCGCCCTCGTCTACGACCGGGGCGAGATCAAGACCGAGCCGGGGCACGGCCGCTTCGTTGCGCGGACACTCGGACGCGCTCGGCAGGCTGTCGCGTGAGCGCCGTACGGCTCGACCCGCAAGCGGTCATCGCCGACCTCGACGAGCTGGCGGCGCAGAGCGGGGGACGGTTCGCCGGCGCCAAGCGGCTGGCCTGGACGCCGGAGTGGGTGCGAGCGCGCGAATGGCTAACCGCCAAGCTCACCGAATCCGGTCTCGAGCCCGAGCGAGACGAGGCCGGGAACTTGTGGGCGCCCATCGCCGGCGTGCGCGACGAGTTCCTGATCGTCGGCTCGCACATCGATGCGGTGCCCGACGGGGGCTGGCTCGACGGCGCCCTCGGGCTGATGACCGCGCTCGAGACGGTGCGCCAGCTGAACCGCTCCGGGGTCACGCCCCCGATCGGCGTCCGCTTCGTCGATTGGGCCGATGAGGAGGGGGCGCGGTTCGGGCGAAGCCTGGTCGGGTCCTCGGCCTGCGCACACAACCTGGTCACAGACGACGTTCGCGGCCTGGAGGACTCCAGTGGTGTCACCCTGGCCGACGGCCTCGCCGCGTGCGGCATCGACCTTGACGGCGCCAGCGCCGCGGCGGGGCGGTTGGACGGGGCCGTCGCATATCTCGAGCTGCACATCGAGCAGGGCCCAGTGCTCCTCGACGGCGCCCGCCTGGCGTCTGCGGTGAGCGGCACCGTCGGCGTCGAGCGCCACCTGATCACGTTCGTCGGCCAGGCCGCGCACGCCGGTTCGACGCCGATGCGGCTGCGCCAGGATTCGCTGGCTGCCGCCGCGCGAGCATCACTCGCGATCCGGGAAAGTGCGATCGCGCACAACGGGGTCGCCACCGTCGGGCGCATGCAATCGACTCCGGGGGTGATCACCGCCGTCGCTGGCCGCACCGAGATGCAGCTCGACCAGCGGCACCTCGAGCCTGTGGAGCTCGCGGCGATGCTCGCCGAGGCGCTGGAGGCGTGCCAGACGAGTGCCGAGGAGTTCAAGTGCGCGGTCGAGGTGCGCAACGTCTTCAGCGTCCCGCCGACGCCTTTTGACGCCAGGCTCGTGGAGATGGCGCGGGTGAGCGTGGAGCAGGCCGGCGGCGGCGCGCACGAGCCGATTCCGAGTGGTCCTTTGCACGATGCGACCGAGATCGGCCGCGTCGTCCCGACGGCGATGATCTTCGCCCAGTCAGACCCCCCGATCTCGCACACGGCCATCGAGGATTCCTCCGAGCGGGTGCTCAGCGTCGCGATCGACGCTTACGGGCGGACCGTGAATCAGGTGCTGGCGAGAGCCGACGAAATCACGTCACAGGGAATGGGGTAGCCCATGAACTTCGGCTCACTCCGCTCGGTCAGTCTGAGCCGGGGCGGAACACAAGCACCAGTACGCGCAGCGCAAGAATCCCGGCGACCACGAGGAGGCAGTGGCCGATGAACGCGTATAGCGTGACTCGGTCGGTCACGGTCGTGCCGCCGTGGAGACCGAGCATCAGCACGGCCATCACACCCAGGGTGGCGGCCAGGAATGTGAGGATGAACTGGTGTGCGAGCGCCGTTAGGTAGCGCCGGTCGCCCGCGTCGGCCAGCAGGCGGACGTTGAGGCCGAGTCGACCGTGCTCCAGGGAGCCGCCAATGCGGTCCAGGCGACGCGGCAGGCGGCGCAGCATCGGCACCAGTGAGATCAGTTCGTCGGTGGCGCTCTTGCGCAGCGCCTCGGGGCTCAGCTGCTCGGCGAGCTGACGGCGAACAGCAGTCGCTGAAGCGCCGCTCTGAGTCCGGCGTCGACCCGTCCGACGGAGCCGAAGTCGAGCAAGCCGAGATGGCCGTCGGCCAGCAGGAGCACGTTGTCCGGATGTGGGTCTGCATGGAAGACGCCCTCGATCATCACCTCGCGTAGCAGCGTGTCCAACAGGGTGCGGGCCAACGCTTGGCGGTCGCCGATCTCCTCGCTGGGCAGGATCGTTCCCAGCGCGCGGCCGTCGAGGCGCTCCATCACGAGCACGTTCGCCGTGCACAGGGACTGATGGGGCTTTGGGATACGGACCGACCCGTTCACGTCGCCCACGGCTGCCGCCGCCCTCACGGCGGTCATGTTCTGCGCCTCGATCCGCAGGTCGAGCTCCTCTCTGAGCGCCTCGGCGAACCCGTTCGAGAGGTCCACCGCGCCGACTCCCCGGCCCCAGCGCGTCGAGCGTTGCAAGCGCATCGCGAGTCGGTCGACGATGTCCAGATCCCACGCAACGACCGTGTCGATGCCGGGCCGGCGAACCTTCACCACCACCGGCTCCCCCGAACCGAGCGTCGCCGCGTGCACCCGCGCGATCGAGGCGGCCGCCAGCGGGATCCGGTCAAAGCTGACAAACACGTCATCGAACTCCGCCCCTAGGTCGAGACCCAACACGGGCTCGACCTGCGGCCACGGAATCTGCGCGGCGTCATCCTGCAGCCCGCTCGGCTCGTCGATGAACTCGACCGGCAGCAGGTCTCGCCATGTCGCGAGTACCTGTCCGAGCTTGATGAACGTAACGCCGCCGTCCTCAAGCGCGAGCCGCAGCGAACCAGCGAGCGCGGCGCGCCCGTCACGGGTGTGAAGCTCGGAGCGGCGAGTCCCCCGAAGGTACGGAAGCATCCCGCGTCGCACCAGGATCAGACCGATCTGCGAGTAGCGGCGGACCCGCCGCACCCGCTTGCGCGATGCTCGGATCAGGTACAGCGGCCCCGGCATCGCGCCGCTCGGCACCAGCGCCTCGAAGATCACGAGCACCAGCATCCCGATCAGCAGCGCGATCGCCACCCCGAGGATCACAAACCACACCGCTGGCAAAAAGGACCAGCTGCCGTTGTGCTTAGCGATGGAGCTACCGATCGCCGTGATGATCGGCGAGGCGCACGCCAAAGCGATCAGCCCACCGATCCACGCACGCAACGGCGAGAGACGCAGACCAAGCAAGCGCCGCACCGCGAACGCATACACGGGCACCGTCAAGACCACAGCGAGGACGACGAACAGGACCGTCAGGCCGCTCACCCCCGCTTCGCCGAGCTGGTCCTCTGTGCGGCAGCGTCTCGATTTCGTCGGCGCGACGCGCCGTCCTGGCCTGGCCGCCCCGGGGACTCCTTTGCGCTCGTGTCCACGAGCACCCCCAACAGTTCACCGACGGTCGGCTGTCGACCGATGGGCGCCGGCAGCGGCAGGTGGTTCTGGATGCGGTAGTGGTTGCGACGGCCGTCCTTTTCCTTGACCACGTAGCCGGCTTCGGTCAGGTCGTTGACGATCCCGAACGCCCGGCGCTCGGTGACGCGAAGCACGTCGGCGATCTCGCGCAGGCGGACACCCGGATCGCGCGCGATGCAGACCAGCACTCGGGCGTGGTTCGTCAAAAAGCTCCACTCGCCCATCAGGCAAATATAGAAGAAAGAGTTCTAGAAATCACTTGCTAATTTGTTGAGGCCGGAGTAGCGTCGGCGGGGACATCTCAGCCCGGGTTTAGACGATGCGAACGGCCTTCTCCGGCCCGAGACCGACAGAGAGGGGCAGCCATGACCGCGACGTCCGACACGACCGGCGTGGGCGTGACAGGGGTGGCGCACCACCACGAGACGACGTCTCGGGCGGCGAGAGATTGGCAGCGCTATGCCTGGGCGGCGGGCATCATTTACGTCCTCGCGCTCGTCGCGGAATCCGTGGTCGCGATCGGGGTCGGACTGACCCAGAACGACTCAGCCGGGAAGATGGCGACCGCGCTGTACGAGCACCGCACGCGGCTAGTGGTGATCGCATGCCTGTCGGTCGTCTACGCCGCCAGTTTCCTGATCTACCTCTGGAGTCTTTACATCCAGCTGCGCGGCACGCCCGACCGGCCACGGATTCTCGCCCCCCTGGTGCTGGCCGGCGGAGTGCTCTTCGTAGCTCTGCACGCCGTCAGCGACATCGGCATCACCGGCCTGGTCGGCGCCAAGCTCGCGGCCTATGGCGCTCAACACGACCAGAGCGTCTCTTACTCGCTGTACCTCACAACGTATGCATTTGACAGCGTCGCCGACGTGTTCGGCAGTCTCTTTGCTCTGGCAACAGGGTTGATCGTGTTGAAGAGCGGCGTCCTGCCACGCTGGCTCGGGTGGATTTCGATCGTTGCCGGACTCATGTTCTTCCTTCAAGCGTTCGGCCTCGGGGGCGTCATCGCCTCGTTCGGACTGGTCCTCGACATCATCGGCTTCGTGCTGTTCCTGATCTTCGTTCTCGCGAGCAGCATCATCTTCCTAAGGCGAGAAACCGCGGTCTCCAACACCGCGGCGGCCGCGATCAGCTAGGTCCTTGAGTAGAGGACCCAAACTGTTTCGAATCCCGGGAGTCCTCTGTAACAAGGGGGAGTTTCTGCAAACAACGTGATACCGGAGGAGGTGATGCCGGAGGAGGGGCTCCGGAAGCGGCGTTCGCGGCGCTGAGAGCGGGCACCACACCTGCCTGTCCGCCGGTTAGCGACCTACTCTCGGCTGCGGTGTCTACTCCGATCATCGTGTTGGTGGGTGCTGGAGCGTCGTTCGCATCTGTTGACGTCGGCACCGATGAGCGGCCACCTCTCACGCGCCAGTTGTTCGGCGGCGCTCGGGCTCAGGGGCTCCTGACGATCTACAGGCTGGCCCGCGAAGCCAACAGCGTCATCACTCGGAAGATGCGGTCGGACACGACCGTCGCGTTTGAGGAGGCGCTCCGGTAGCCGCGTTCTCGCGGCTCAACTCGATGCGTGACTACATCGAGACGCCGCTCGGCTGGTCGTTGATCAAGCCGCACGGATCCATGGCTTGGTTCTTCGAGCAACCAGCGGCATTCGATCCGCGAACGCCCGCAGGCGATCAGCCCATCGTTCGGCAAGACATCCAGTGCGAACCGACGACCGCGTTTAACCTCGCCGCGCTCCGTGCCTCAGACGTGGGCAACCCGCATGGTCCGGCCGTGCGGTACCCGGCCCTCGCGCTCCCAGATGGTCCGAAGGATGAGCTCGTTCTCTCGCCCGAGCACCTGGCCCACCTGCGCGGGATTCTCGGAAGCTCGCAGGAGATCTATCTGCTGGTGCTCGGCTACAGCGCCCTGGACACCGAGATCCTGAAGTTGATCACCGAATCGGAGTGCAAGGTGCGTCGCATGACCGTCGTCAATTCCGATGTGATGCCGGCACTTGAAGTCTTCGATCGAGTGACGAGCACCGGAATGAAACCAATCTGGCCCGATGTGTTCGACGGCTCTTACGCTAGTGGATCGACAACGATGGGCTGTCGGGTTGGGCCGCGGAGTACATGGGCCGACCCGAGTCAGCGAATGATCCAGCCGAACTGCGTCGAGCGCTGGAGGAGCGTCGCCGCAACGAAGAGACATAACGTCGGCTTCCAGCTAGCGACAGCATCCGGACGCGCCAGTTCTGACATCGACAGCTTGCGGGGGCGCGGTCGGCCGAGCGCTCCTGGCTGTCAAGTGACGGGCGCCTCGACGGCGATCCCGTGGTGCTGGCATCCGGCCTGGAGCTGGCTATCGAAGGTCAGCACGGCGGCGACTGTGCCAGCGCTGTGCAGAGCCGCCGCGGCGCTGAGGTGGATCGCATCGAGCGTCCGCACCTCGGGTGGGTCGATCGCTGCGGCCGTTCGGAGGCGAGGGCTCGTGATACGGACCAGCCTGATGTTCGAGAGGAGCTGATGCGCGTCGGCTCGGAGTGCGTGAAGCTTTCCGAGCCGGCCGAGCTCGACGGTCACGCGGTCGCTAGACCATTGCTCTTCGTAGTTCGCCAGGGTCGCGCGGATCACCGCGGCGTCTGGCTCAGCCAGCAGGACGCGGCCAAGCGCCGATGTGTCGACGTACAGACCCGCCATCAGTAGGGACGCTCACGATCGGCCTCGAGGAACCGATCGGTCGTCCCGGCAGGATGCGGTTTGGCGGTCGCGAGATGCTGGTCGATCCACGCCAACAGGTTGTCGCGCGACGGCGTCGGCTGCGCTGTCCGCCGGACCACGATCTCGTCACGGTCGAGGTCGTCGCGGTCGACGTCGACTCGGACTTCCTCGCCGCTATCGAGTTTCAGTGTCGCGCCTTCACGCATGTTTTAAGTGTCGCAGCCCGCTGGTCTCGCGTCATCCGCTGGTTGCGCGGCGGCGGAGGTAGGCGTTGAGCCGGTCGGCGGGGTCGGTCTCATCGAGCGGCGGTAGGAGCTTGACGTAGCGCTCGGTGGCCTGAAGCGAGCTGTGGCCCATGTACTCCATCAGCTCGCGGAGGGTGTAGGCGGCGGCCATCAAGAAGCTCGCGTAGGTGTGTCGGCACTCGTGAAGCGTGATCGGCTCGATGCCCGCGGCGGCCCATCGCTGACGAGCGCGTTCCGCGATCTTGCCGGAAGTCACGGACACGGTGCTGACCTGCCCGTGCTCCCGCCGCGCCTGCCGCATGTACTCGCCGAGGAGGATCGGGCGGAGCGGCTCCGCGATCGGCGGCCGACGGCCGGTGCCGGCCCGGCTCTTTGCCTTCCGGACGACCAGTCGGTAGCCGTCGAGCTCGACGTCCGGCCAGTGCTCCGCACGGCACGACTCGGATGAACGGCTGAACCCTGCGCTCGAACGTGTCGACGCTCATCCCGAGGGCAGCCGGTGAACCAGTCGGCAGAGCCTTTGGTGGTGTCGAGTTCGCTGCGGGTGATCTGCACGGGGGGCTCCTTACCGGCGGCGGCGGTGGGCAGGGTTCAGAGACTGCTGGGTCCAGCCGTTGTCGGCGACGTTGATCGTCGTGCCCGGCGCAACGATCTCGTCGATGCCGTCCAGCACATCTCAGAGAGCTCGATGTCGGCGGCGGTGAGCTGGGATTCGAGGTGGCCCATGGTGCGCGGGCCGATGATCGCCGCGGTGATCGCGGGGTGGCGCAGCACGAACGCGAGCGCGAGCTCGATCAGCGTGAGGTCGGCCTGCTCAGCAAGCTGGGCCAGCGCGTCGGCGGCGGCGAGCTTGCGCTGGTTGGCGGGGTCGCTCATATCGAAGCGGTTGGCGGGGCGAGCCGAGGAGGTCGGCCCCCGCGTTTCGGTGTCCTTGCGGTAGCGCCCAGAGAGCCAGCCGCCGGCCAGCGGGCTGTAGGGGATGACGCCGAGTCCGTACTGCTCGCAGGTGGGCAGTACGTCGTGCTCGATGTTGCGGGTCAGGATCGAGTAGGGGGGCTGCTCGCAGCGGAACGGCAGGTGCCCGCGATCACGGGCGGTCCACTGCGCCTGCACGATCTGAGAGGCCGCGAACGTCGAGTGTCCGAAGTACCGGATCTTGCCGTCGCTGACGAGGTCAGTGAGCGCTGCGAGCGTTTCGTCGATGTCGGTGTTGGGGTCGGGGCGGTGGATCTGGTAGAGGTCGATCCAGTCGGTGTTCAGGCGTCGCAGTGAGTCCTCGACGCCGCGGATGATCCGGCGGCGTGAGGCGCCGCGCTGGTGAGGGTCATCGCCCATCGGGAAGCCGACCTTGGTGGCAAGGAACACGTCGTCGCGCTTGCCGTCGGCCAGCGCTTTGCCGACGATGACCTCCGATTCGCCGGCGGAGTAGACGTCGGCGGTGTCGATGAAGTCGATCCCGGCGTCCAGCGCCCGGTGGATGATGCGGATCGACTCGTCGTGGTCGGTTTCGCCCCAGGCGCCGAACATCATCGCCCCGAGGCACAGGTTGCTGACCGGCACGCCGGTCTTTCCGAGATATCGCGTTGGCATCAGGTTCTCCTTGAGTACGAGTCCGGGGTCAGCCGTTCAGGACGTTCTTGGCGACGGCGATCGCGGACATCGCGCGGGGCCACCCGGCGTAGAAGGCGAGGTGGACCATGACCTCCTTGAGCTGCCCGTCGGTTACGCCGTTCTCGCGCGCGCGGGCCAGGTGTCCGCTGAGCTGTTCGGTGCTGCCGTTGGTGATCAGCGCCGCGACAGTGATCAGGCTGCGGTCGCGCGGGGACAGCTCGCGGCGTTCCCAGATGTCACCGAAGAGGGTCTCGTCGGTGAGCGACACCATCTTGGGCAGAAAGTCGCCGATCACCTTCTGGGCGGGGGTCTGCTCTGGGTCGGGCATGGGTGATCCTTCCGGTCGGTGGAGGCGGAGCGCCGTTGATAGGAAAGCGGCCGGCCCATGGGGCCGCGCGCTTGGCGTGCGGGGCACCTTCCTAGCCGGAACTAGCCGGCGGAAGCACGGGAGCTACGGGCGTGGCCGTCCAGCTGGCAAGTAGGTGCAGCGCCTCTTCAGAGCGGCTGCCCGGTTCGGCGGTGTAAACGTTGATCGCCAGCCCTGCGTCGGCGACGAGCGCCATCGCTTCGAAGCTGAGCTCCATCTCCCCGACGATCGGGTGATGGATTCGTTTGGTGCCAGTGCGATGAAAGCGCACGTTGTGCGCGGCCCAGAGCTTGCGGAACACTTCGCTGCGCGTCGACAGCTCGCCGACGAGGTCAGTCAGCGCGCGGTCATGCGATTTGCCCCCCGCCTCGGAGCGCAGATGAGCGACGAGGTCTGACGCGACGCGGTCCCAGTCCAGGTAGAACTCCGTGGCGGCCGGATCCAGGAAAGTGAAGCGGGCGCTGTTGGCCGGCTGCTCGGCACTGTCAAACAGCGGTGCGTAGAGCGCGCGACCGAGAGCGTTGGCGGCCACGTAGTTACCGTAGGCGGCGCGCGCTACCGCCGGGGTGTCCAACGCGTCGAGGATCCGCTGCACGTTGGGTCGAACCCCTCGGTGGCTGGCGCGCGGGCGGCGCGGCGCGACGGGACCGGCGGCGCGCGCGAGGTCGAAGAGATGTTCGCGTTCGGCGTCGTCGAGCGCCAGGGCGTTGGCGAGCCCTTCCAGCACGAGCTCGGAGACGCCGTTGAGGTTGCCGCGCTCCAGGCGCTTGTAGTACTCGACGCTGACACCGGCCAGTGAGGCGACCTCTTCGCGGCGCAGACCCGGGACGCGGCGGATGCCGTAGCTCGGTAGTCCGGCCTGCCCGGGAGTGATCCGTGCCCGGCGCGAGGAGAGAAATTCGGTGACGTCGTTGCTGGGGTCCATGCCGTTCAGCGTAAACGCATTTCCGTCCCGGTTGGGGTGCCCTGTCAGTACCCCTCTGACAGGGCCTCTCACCTTCTCTCGAGGCGTGCTTGATTGGTCTCAGCCCCCCCGAGAACGAACCGGAGAACTTTCGTCGTGCAGCCCGAGAGAGGAGACCGTATGGAACAGTGGACCGAAATAGAGCGCGACGCGCTCGCCACAGCCGGTGAGCTGCAGATCGCGTCACGCCGGCGCGACGGGACGCTCAGTCCGAAGGTGACGATCTGGGCAGTGCGCCACGACGACGACGTCTACGTCCGATCGGTCAACGGAACATCGGCTACCTGGTATCGCGCAGCCAAGCGCCGCGGCACAGGCCGGATCTGGTCAGCCGGCGTCGAGCGCGACGTCCGGTTCCTCCAGCCAGAGTCAGACATCGAGGACGCAGTCGACAGCGCCTACCGCGACAAGTACGGCGCGTCATCCAGTGCCACCCAACGCATCATCGCGCCGCTGGCCCGCGAAACCACGATCCGGCTCACGCCCGCCGACCACGACTGAGCGTCTGCCGACCAACTTCACATCTGCCCAAAGGAGACCACCATGAGCACGAGTCAAAACACGAGCCGCGTCGCGGTCATCACCGGCGCCTCATCGGGCATCGGCGAGGCCACCGCGCGGGCCCTGGCCGCCGACGGTCACCGTCTGGCGCTGCTGGCACGCCGCGCCGACCGCATCCAGGCCCTGGCCACCGAGCTCGGCGATCATGCGATTGCGATCGAGGCCGACGTCACCGACCGCGACTCGATCACCGCGGCAGCTGCGCGGGTCAAGACCGAGCTCGGCAGCGCTGACATCCTGGTCAACAACGCCGGCGTCATGCTGCTCGCGCCCTTCTCCTCTGACCAACGCGCCGAGCTGCGTCAGATGATCGAGGTCAACCTGCTCGGTGCGATCACCGCGACCGAGGTGTTCCTCGACCAACTGCGCGATGGCGGCGGGGACCTGATCAACATCTCCTCGGTCGCCGGGCGCACCGCCCGCCCAGGCAACGCCGGCTACGCGGCGACGAAATGGGGCCTCAACGGCTGGTCAGAAGCGCTGCGCCAGGAGCTCCAGCCCGATGTGCGCGTAATCGTCATCGAGCCCGGCGCGGTCGCGACCGAGCTGACTGACCACATCACCCACGCTGAGACCAAGGCAGGCGCGGAGCAGATGTACAAGCAGACCTCAATCACCGCTCAGGACATCGCCGAGGTGATCGCCTTCGCGGTCTCACGACCGCAGAGCGTGTCGCTCAACGAAATCCTGATCCGCCCGACCGGCCAAGCCCTGTGATGCGCGCCGCTAGGCCCAGCCGGCCTCGGCCGGATCGTCGGCGACGGCGCGTACTGCTACGCGGCTGCGCGCGCGAAACGTCCGGCAGCGGGATGAGTTCAGCTTCCAACCCCTCACCACTGTCTCCCGTAAACCGAACCCACGATCTAGAGGAATCAAGCTATGACCAACGTCATCGTCGTCATCGGACCGGGCCTGATCGGTCAGGCGATCGCGCGGCGCGTCGGCGTCGGCAAGCACGTCCTGCTCGCCGACATGCGCGAGGAGAACGCCAACGCCGCCGCCGAGACCCTCGGTAATGCCGGCTACGACGTGACCGTCGCGACCGTCGACGCGTCTTCGCGCGAGGCCGTGCATGCGCTTGTCGAGCACGCCACGGGGCTGGGAGAGGTCACCGGGCTGATCCATGCGGCCGGGGTTTCCCCGTCGCAGGCGTCGCCTGAGACGATCCTCAAGGTCGACTTGTACGGGACAGCGCTCGTGCTCGAAGCGTTCGGCAACGTCATCGCTCCGGGCGGCTCGGGGGTCGTGATCTCCTCGCAATCCGGGCACCGACTGGCGGCGCTTTCCGTTGAGCAGAATCAAGCGCTGGCAATGACCCCCGTGGAGGAGCTCCTCGACCTTCCGTTCCTGCAGTCCGACCAGGTTGAGGACTCGCTGCATGCCTACCAGCTCGCGAAGCGCGGCAACTCACTGCGCGTGATGGCCGAAGCGGTCCGGTGGGGCAAGCGCGGCGCGCGGATCAACACGATCAGCCCGGGGATCATCATCACACCGCTGGCCAAGGACGAGCTCACCGGGCCGCGTGGCGAGGGGTACCGGCGAATGATCGAGTCGTCTGCGGTGGGGCGCGCCGGCACGCCGGACGAGGTCGGCGCCGTCGGCGCGCTGCTCATGGGTCCCGATGGTGGGTTCATCAGCGGCAGCGACTTCTTGATGGACGGAGGAGTGACCGCCGCCTACTGGTACGGCGAGATCCCGGAAGTCCGGAACTAGTTGCCGCTCCTTTCTCGTCGACGGGGCACTCTCGATCAGACTGCCCTCTCCCCGCCGAGCAGTAGCCGCGCCGAGCGACCCGAGACCTATGTCCCGACTCATCTGAGACACATGTCCCGACTCATCACACTGATCAGGTCTTCACGTTTGGGTGTTTGCAGGGGTTTTTGGGTGCTGTCGTGTTGCTGGTCACGGGATAAGCGCGTGTTGACCACGCGTTGGTTTGTTTTTAGGTGTGTGGTTGTTCGGCTTCGAGATGGGCGGTGCCGAGCGCTTCGAGGCGGGTGAGGAGTTCGCGGATGCGGCGGTCGTTGGCGATCCAGGCCTGGTAGTCGGAGGCGGTGTCCGCGCTGATGTAGCGGGTCACGGTTTTGCCGGCGAGTTTGCGGGTCCATTGCCAGTAGGGGCCGTGGAGACGGGGTGGGTTGGCATGGCAGGCGCAGCTGGGCTGTCCGCAGCGCATGTGGCGTTGTTGGATCGAGCCGGGCAGGACTTTCGCGGTGCGGGCGAGTGCGGCGAGTTCGGTGGCGATCTGCCGGGCTTCGTCGCGTTGGGCGGGGTCGATCTTCACTGACGTGAGTCTGTCAGAGGGTTTGGTCATTCCGTCCTGTTCCTTCAGTATATGTACTGTGTGATGGGCGGGGTGGCTGATCCCTCGAGCGTCTCGGCCGTGATCGCGCGCTACGCGCCGCGGTCGCTGACGCCCGGGGCGGCCGCGTTCGCACGCGCGGTGGTGGCGCAGGCGGCCCCGGGGACGCCTGGGCGGGCGAAGGCGCTGTTGTTCGCCGCGGGCCGGCTGGCCGCGTTCGCCGAGTCGGTGGGGCTGGAGCTCGAGCCGCGGGTGGTGCTCTTAGACGCGGTCCTCGAGCGGTTCGTGCTGGTCGGATGCGCGGACGTGTCGCCAGCGACCCGGCGGACGCTGCGGACGAACCTGCGGGCGCTCGCACGGTCCCTGGCGCGCTATCCGGAGCCGCCGCCGGTGCCGCTGGTTCGCGAGCGCGCGAAGCGGCCGTACGCGCCGAGCGAGATCGACGGGTTCCTGCGGGTCGCCGATGCGCAGAGCACCCGGGCGCGCCGGTTGCGTGCGAACGCGCTGATCTGCCTCGGTGCGGGCGCCGGGGTGATCGCCGGGGAGCTGCGGCACGTCCGCGGCAGCGACATCGTCGCCCGCTCGGGCGGCGTGATCGTGCAACTCGGCGGCGTGCGCTCACGGGCGGTGCCGGTCCTCGAGCGCTACCAGCAGCGACTGTTGGAGGCCGCCCGGTTCGCCGGCGAGCGCTACGCGATCGGCGGCCGGAACCCCGACCGGCGCAACGTCACCGACACGCTGTCCGCAACGCTGTCCACCGACAGCTCGCTGCCCCGCTTAAAGGCCGGCAGGTTGCGCTCGACATGGCTGGTCGCGTGCGCCCGACAGATCGGGCTCGGCGCGTTCATGCACGCCGCCGGGATCACGTGCAGCCAACGGCTCGGGGACCTCGCCACCCACCTGCCCACGGCCAGCGAGGACGAGCTGGTCGCGCTGCTCGCAGGAGGATCCCCGTGAACACGGCCAGCGAGCTCGAGCGCCTGGAGCAGGTCATCGACACCTCCGGCGTGGCTCCGCGCCTGGAGCTGCTGCTGCCGGTCGGGGTGCGACCCCGCCAACTGCGGGTGCGGACGCTGCTCGCAGGGATGCTGCTCATCGCCGTCCACGGACGCCCCGCGCATCTACGTCGCGTCCACCACGCACTGCTCGACCTCCCCCACCCCGACCAGCAGCGGCTCGGGATCCTCGCCCACTGGAAAACCGGCCCGCACCCGCTGACCTACCGGCAGATCGAGCGCACCTTCAAGCTCGTCCAGGACCTGCACCCCAACGACCGCGGCACCAACGGCACCCACCACGGCGCGACCTGCTCCGCCGAGAAGACACTCGGCCGGTCAGGGAAGCGCGCGAAGGCTCAGAACATGATTCGTGAGACGGGCGTGACTCTCGGCCCGGCGGAGCGGGACGAGTGGACGGAGGAGATCGCGGCTGCGAAGCGCAGCGACATGCAGGACACGCTCGAGCGGAAGGTGGCTGTGCATCGTGAAATCGAAGCGGAACTCCGCGAGGCGGCCGGGTTTGATCGTGTCGAGGGCAATCCGCGACGGCCGCCCGCCGGCCCGCCGAGCGACGGGAACGGAGGCGTGGATTTGCTCAAGATCATGGGAATCGATGTGGAGCTTTTGGACTCGATGAAGCGACCGAACGGCCAATGGAGCGTGTGGCGATGAACGGCGAGCAGGCCGGCGAGAGCGTGTCGCTGTCGCCGACACCCGATGGCATCTACTTGAGCGAGCCTCCACGCCCCGGCGTGCAGCCCGAACCGTACCTGTCGCGCCGTCCGGAGTTCTCGACGTTCGAGGACATCGCGACCGAGAACACCCGCCTGGAGGAGCAATGAACGACGAGACCGAGATCGTGCCGCTCAGCCAGTGGAACGGCCCGCTGCAGCCGTTCTTCCAGCAACTCCGATATCACGGCCTGAACCGGCACGAGCGCGCCGAAGGCGACACCGAGCTCCTCACCCTGCTCGAAGATCGCCTACGGCTCGAGCGGGGCGCCGGCATCCGCGATCTCGGCCCGGATGTGGTCCGGGAGTTCGTGCAGCAGGTCGAGCAGAACCGGCGCGGCCGCTGGGTGCTTCTCAGCAGCGATAGCGGCGACATATTCGCCGCGCTCGATGCCCACTTCCGTGATGTTCAGCTGCGCGGGCAGGCGGAGCAGGCCCGGCGGGCTGCGGAGATGGACGCGCGAATCGCCGGCCAAGCACGGGTCGACCGGCAGACGGCCATCTATCAGGAGAACGCGGCGCGCCGCACGTGGGGCTTGCCCGAGCTCGAGGCGGAGCCAGACGACGTGCCCGCCAGCGCATAGGAGCTTCCCGGCCGACGCGGATCACGAACCCCGCCCGGCACGCGGACGGCGCCTCGTACCTCCTGGGCGCCAAAGGGTCGGTCCCGGTTTAGTCCTGGCCGGGGCCGGCCCTCCTATCTGCTGACGCTCACGCCTCGTCCTTGATGGTCGCGATCGCGTCTGGATGAACCCACAGCGACTCGACCGGGCACACGCGTCACGGGTCAGCTCGACCAGCAGGCCCTCGGCGCGCGCAGTGTTGATCTGCGGCGCGAGGTCCGCGCAGCAGCCGGTCAGCCGGTAGCGCTCGCCGGACATGAGCGTGACGATCGCGGGCACCTAGGACTTCTCGTTGCTGGCGCACGCTTCCCACAACAGGCGGCGCAGCGGCGCCAGGAGCTCGGCGTCGACATCGCGGGCGACATCGGTGGGCGGTTCGAGAATGCGCTCAAGCGCGACGTACTGCTCCCACGTCGAGTAGCCGAGCGTCAGATGTACGCCCGCGGCTCGCCCGTCGCGGCACCGCTGCCGTAGTTCACCGAGCGTGGCCTGGCACTCGGCAGTCCGGCGCATCGCCTCGTCTCTGCTCATCGCCGTTCGTTCGTCCTGTGACGGCGGCGCCAGCATGGCGAGTGCATCGCGGACGGATGGCAAATCGGCAACCGTTGCCGATTTGGCTGCTAGCCGCATGTAGTTGCGAGCGGTCCGCTCGCTGAGCGGGAAGTTCGCCTCAAGCCAGGGCAGCCATTCGCCGTGCTTGACGAGCTGCTTCGCTTCGGTGAGCTTCTCGCCCGCGGTGATCGCATGCCCAACCGCGGACTGCCAACCGGCCTCTGCCGCGTCGACTTCGGCGCGGATCTCGTCCGCGAGAGTCTCGAGCCTGCGCGGTTCGATGCTGTCCGTCATCCGCTGCTCACCGCTCACGGTTGGGGGTGGTAGCAGCCCGGCCCGGTCATTCCTCGATTCGAAACTCCGTAGCTGCTACTGACCGGAGACGCCCGATCGCACGGTTGACCAGAAAGGCCGCGGGGCGAGATCATTGGGTAAAACAAGGAGCGGACGAGCTTTGTAGGCGTGGGTTGGACCCAGAACGCCAAAGGGGAACCTGACGATGCATAGGCATATCTTGCTACTGGTCGCTGCGGTCGCGCTCGCTGGCTGCGGGGGCGGTAGCCAGCGAACCACAGCGAAGACAACTAGTTCGCACCCGCCACCCGCTGAGGTGCAGGGCGGTGGTCAGCCAACCATCACAATTAGCCAAGCTCAAGCCAACGCGGAGGACACTTGTCAGCAGCTCGCCGAGCAACTGAAACCGTCGTCAGCGAAGTGCGCCCGGATTCTCCGTAACGCCGGCGTTCCGACCGTGACTGAGTGTGGTGGGGGACTGATCACGGACGGCAGCTGCGTCGCGGCCGGCAACCTTGTCCGCGTGTTCACGAGCGCGACCTACGGTGCCTATGGTCCCCAGAAACAGACCGCTGCCGTCCAGGGCGACCTCGTCGACCTGGCCACCAACGGGAACTCCTGGGTGTGTGTGCTCCAGAAGCCCGAGGTCTGGCACTGCCAGAGCGAAGTAAATTCACAAGTCTGGGTGACCTTCCTGACGCAGACGGGCAGTCATGTGTCCACAACGGCGGCTCCCCCCGCGAAAACGGTAACCGCTACGACCACCGCGCCCGCGCCAACGCCAGTGTCGTCATCTTCGTTTTCCGGCAACGGGACGAAGTCGCTTGGCACGATCAACGTGCCGACCGCCTCAACGATCGAGTGGACCTGCTCGGGATGCAGCGCGTTCGGAGTGAGTAACAACCCGAGCGATTCGGGCGCGATCATCATCGACTCGAACGCAGCGAGCGGCAGCAGCGCAGTCGACGCCGGCACCTATCACGACGTGCAGGTGATCCCAGACGGCAACTGGACAATCAAGATCGTGCCCGGATAAAGACCCACCGAGGGTGACCGGCGTCGATCGTCCCCTGCACGGCCGACGTCGATCACTCGAGGGAAGAGCCGGGCGCCGCAAAGCAGAGAAGGACCCCCAACGGGGCCGCCTCCGCTCTCGCCCCCGCGCGGGCGCGGTCCCAACCCTAGGACGTGATCAGCGATGCTGCTTCTGCTCATAGCCATTGGTTTGCTGCTCCATTTCCCGCGGCTGCGTCACGCCGCCGGGCGGGGGCTGCTCGGTTGGCTGTTTGTCGTGGTGATGGCCCTCGCGTTCGGCGCCGCCGGCGCGCTCGTCGCGCTCGTCGTCAGCTTGGCGGCGGTCTATCGGCCGGCGCCGCGCAACCCCGGGCGATAGGTTCGTCTCGCCGGTCGGCCCCGGCAGCAGCACCATCAGCATCGACCCGGAAGGGGTCCGTAAATGAAGCGCACCACCATCCTTCTCGCGGCGATCGTTGCTGTCGGTCTCACCGGCAGTGCGTACGCCGCCGGCCGCTACGTGATCACCTCGACAGGGCAGATCAAACCGAGCGTGCTCAAGCAGCTGCGCGGCAACAGGGGCCCTCGCGGCCTCACCGGCCGGCAGGGCACCACGGGCGCCACCGCCCCGCCCGGCCCGACGGGTGCTCAAGGCGCGCCGGGTCCGACGGGGCCTCCCGGCATGTCGAACTACCAAATCGTCACGGAGACGTTGTGCGGGCCTACGCCGAACGAGCCTTGCCCACAAAGCCTTCAGGAGATCGACAACGACCAGACGATCACGATCAGCTGCCCGGCTGCGACGCGGGCGATCTCGAGCGGCTACGACACCAGCGAGCTGCTGTTGGATCCGACGGGCGGCCCGGTCTCGCCGGTGATTGATCATCCGACGAGCGACGACTCGGGCTGGCAATTCGCCGTGTACGGGATCGAGATAAGCGCGATCACGGTCCAACCGCTGACGACCGCAGAGTTTTGGGTTGCGTGCGCAACGGTAGGCACATAACGCCTGGCGCCCCGGTCCCGCTCGGCGCCGATTCTCCCACGCGCCCAGGCGGCCGACGTAGGATCGCACCGCGGGGCCCGACGCGGACGAGGAGGAAAGGTGGCAGCGACGATCACGGAGTCCCGATGAACCGTTACCGCGTGGACGTCGTGGCGAGCTACCCGCTCGATGCCGACATCCTGGGGGCGTTCGCTCGCGCGCCGAAGACACCAGCAGGGATTCCAAGCTTCGAGACGACAGCTCTGGACTGGATCGTCGAGGAGTCGGTGATGATCCCGCCCCTCCGCCAGACGCTGACGGTCCCATACGAAGTTGAAGGTCGGAACGAGGACGAAGCGAGACAGTTCGCGCTGGCGATCTTTGAGCAGGAACGCCGGCGCGTACCACTCCCGGACGCTGAGACCGTCGTCGCAAACCTGAGCGACGATTGACCGCTCGCTTTCGTAGCGAGCGGTCGCTGTCCGAGCCGCGCGACCGGCGTTAGCCTCCGATCGTTGACCGAGGAGAAGCGCAAGCCGCTGCTCGAGGCCGGCGGCCCGAAAGACGCAGAGCGGCCCGACGTCGGCCCCGACCCGACCGTCTGCTATGCGTGCGACACGTTCTACGCGGTCGACGGGCGACTGCTGAGGTTCGTCTGCACGGCTGAGGACGGACACGACGGCCCGCACGAGCAGGTCACCGACGGCGTGCTGGTGTTCCGCTGGCCGGACGATCCCGTACGACGTCGCGGACCCGGCGAACCCCACGAACTGGCGCGTCCTCCCAGGCTAGCTCGCGCCGGCGGCACGCTGGCGGATAGCGATCAATGGAGTGGCCGGTTTCGGCCGGGCACTCTCTTGCCGCGTCCCGTTACAGCCGTGACGCAGGGGTGTGGCGTAGCTGCGCGCGCTTGAGCTCCGTCGCGGCGCCCTCGCGGTCCAACCGCGCGCGGGCACGTTCGCCTCTCGCGAGCGAGGGCAAGCCCATCATCTCGAACAGCTCCGCAGCCTCCTCGTGGAGCAGGGCAGCCCGATCGTGGCTTGCTGCCGCCCGGAGGTGGGCAGCTTCAACGTGAGGCACGCTCCCAGGGTAAGCGACGAGACGCCAGACCGCCAGAAATCCGCGGACGAAGGTGTCCGGGCGGTCCATCGGGTGCCGCGAGAGGCGCCCCGCTCAGGGGCATGGCGGGGCGCCTCGTTGCAGCGGCGGGCCGCGGCGGCGCATGTGCCGCGACACACGGGGGGATCCGTTCCCCTCAAGATCAATAAGCGTGCATTCAGGCGAGCCGGCATGGACCGAGCGCGGCGCCGGACCTGATCAATTCTTTGCCCCCTTGATCCCCCATATCTCCAGAGCCCCGAGGCTCCCTTCGGCCGACACCGCGCGTCTCGGGCCAGAACTCTCCCAACCCGGACCGTGAACGGTCAATCGGATAAGCGTCGTATCTGCCGCTGGACCACGTCGAACATCTGTCCACGTGAGCGCGAAAGTTTGCGTCACGCGGACGCGTTTATCGCGCATGCGTCTTAGCCCATGTGAGGGGCGCTCTCGAGATCAAGGGCTAAGCCGTGCCCGCAGCGCCCCCCAGGGCGCGGAAAGGGCCCCCCGCGGAAGGATCCTCCCGGGGGGCCTGGCTGCGTCCATGGCGGCCCGTCGAGGATGGGAGCGGCGACGGCGGGTTGTCCCGGCGAAGCACGGCCGGGTGCCTGCCTTGAACCACGTCCCCGGCGTCACCGTCGCCGCTCGTCTCTTCTATATCGCGGCGCTGGTGAAGATCGGCCGAAGAATCTCGGGGCGCCGGCTGGTGGATCGGCGGGCGATTCGTTCTGACTACGCTTTAGCCGCAGAGATGAGTCTTGGCATCGCGTTCAAGGGCCCCGAGGGCCTCGTGCTCGCAGCGGACAGTCGCGTAACGCTGAACGCCGCGCTGCCCACGGGGTCGGTGGCGGCCTACTTCGACAACGCTACGAAGCTGCTCCCGCTGGAGGGTCAGCCGTACGTGGGGATCATCACATATGGGCTCGGGGCGCTCGGGCAGACGCAGCCACGCACGGCCCACAGCTTCACGCCAGAATTCGAGGCCGAGCTGGGCGAGAAGTACGCGGGGCGCCGCGGAACGGTCGTCGAAATCGCCCAGGCCGTGAGCGATTTCTACCGCACGCAATGGGAGCAGGCGGATATGCCGGCCGCAGATACCCCGGGCCTGATGCCGATGACATTCATTGTCGCCGGCTTCGACGAGGGCGCGCCATACGGAACGGTGTACGAAGTGTCGGTTCCAACGGCTCTCACGCCGGTCGAAAAGGCTGCTGGCGATTTCGGCGTCACGTTCGGCGGACAGGCCGAATTAGCGGCGAGGCTGATCGGTGGCGTCGATCCCAGAGCTGGCGGGATTGCCAAGGACGTCCTCGATCTGACGGACGAACAGATGAGCGAACTGTCGCTGAGATGGGGGATCGAGCTCAGCCTGCCGATCCCATACCAGTTCCTGCCGCTACAGGATTGCGTTGACTTGGCGACCTTCTTGGTCTATATGACGTCTACGACGCAAGGGTGGACTGTGGGGGTCCGCGGCGTCGGCGGCGCAGTCGACGTCGCGACGATCACGCGCACGGACGGCTTTCGACCGGTCCAACAGAAGAAAATCAAGGCTTGGAGCAACGAATGACGATCACATTCAGCAGCCACGAGTTCGAGGCGGCCATGAAAGGGACGCTCGTGGTCGCCTACCCGCCGGGGGAGCATGGATCTGTCGATGAATTCGCATACCTCGCCCGCGTCCCGCAGAGCATCATCTCTCCGGCTGATGCTGCAAAGACCTATTGGCGCTGGGATGTGATGCCGAAAACGATGCATCGCCTCGCCTGACCAGCTGGCAACCGACACTGCGGGACATCGTCGAGGCCAACAGGGCGATCCTCGACGCTTATGGGCATCCTGAGCGCCATGCGCTCCGGGATCGCGGCTTCATAACGCACGCGCTGGATGACGCGCGCAACAGATGCGACCGACAACCAGGACCCCTAGGGGTCATCGATGCGAGTGCCCACGTTGCTCACGCGATCGCCCGCGCCCAAGCGTTCCTCGATGCGAATCACCGCACCGGCCATCTGGTCTGCCAGACGTTCCTCTACAACAACGGGCTGGGACGACTCAGTCCGCTGGGCTTCGACGATGACGAGCTCGCAGAACACCTGGAGGGTACTGGCATAAAGTTCCAGCCCGCCCTATTCGGGCCCCAGGACACCGCCGATCTTCTGCTTCTCCGGCACACGATCAGCCGGAACTAACTACTTCCTCCGGAAGAACGCCTGGGGTTAGGCGGCGAGTTGGAGCCCGCCGGGGGTGCGTTTGGCGCCGACCTGGATGGCGACGGCCTCCATCAGGCTGGCGGCGATGAGGCGTCTGCCGTTGGTGTGGAGGTTCAGAAGTGCGCAGGCGGCTTGGCGGCGTCCGATGCGGTGTTGGTCGCGGAGGTGGACGATCGCGTCGGTGAGTTGGGCGCGTTGTTGGGGGGTGTCGATCTGCTTGTGGAGGTTGGTGAGCGCGTCCCAGCCCCAGTCCGGGTCGTCGTGTTCGATCGCTTCGCGGAGCCGCTCGAGGTCGGGGCCGATCAGCTTGGGGAGCGTGACCAGCAAGGAGAGGTCGAGGGCGGGGAGGTCGAACAGTTGATCTGAGAGCTGGTCGAGGGCGCGGTCGGAGAGCCCGTCGAGCTCGTGGATCGTCTCGCGGGCAAGGTGGGCGACGTGCGCGCGGGCGAGTTGCTCGTCTGTCGGTCCGCGGTGCTGGCCGCAGCAGTGCTTGGTCTTGCGGCCCGAGCCGCACGGGCATGGCTGGTTGCGTCCGGGTCCGGGCACGTGATTTCTCCTCGATCGCTTGCTGATGAGGGTCGCATCCGGACCGGTCGGAAACGCGCTTCTGGCAGGCGATTCCGTCCGCCCTGATAGGGATGATTTACCTGCAATTGGGGTGGTTCGTGATCGATCTTGGAGGTGTGTGTGCTGACGCTTTTGGCGGACGGTGCGGAGTCGTTGTGGGACGAGATCCTGCCGGTGGAGGTCAAGGCACTACCGGACGATCTCGCCAACCTCGACGAGCTGCTGGGCGATCCGGCGCTGTTGGCGCCGATCGCGGTGCGCTGGGAGCGGGAGCTGACCGAGGCGAGCCGTCATTCGCCGCGTGGGCGGCCGTCGATCGCGATGGAGAGCTATGTGCGGTTGATGGTGATCAAGCACCGCTCCGGGTGGGGGTAGGAGACATTGATGCGGGAGGTCTCGGACTCGATCCACCTGCGCCGCTTCTGTCGCTTTGGGCTTTCAGAGCGGCTGCCGGACGAGTCCACCGTGCGCAAGCTCACGCGTCGGTTGGGGGCCGAGGTGGTGCACGAGCTGACGCGGCTGGTGATCGCGAAGGCCAGGCGCGAGAAGCGGTTTCGGCCCAGGGCGGCGCGGATCGACGCGACCGTGGTCGAGGCCGATATCAAGTATCCGACCGACGCCGGCCTGGCGGCGGACGGGGTGCGGGCGCTCGCCCGCGAGGGCCGCAAGCTCGCCGCCAAGATCAAGGCGAAGCGCACGGCGGTGCGGGATCGCTCGCGCGCGGTCGGGGTGCGGATGCGGGCGCTGACGCGCACGCTGCGCCGGCGCTCGGGGGAGGCGAAGGCCGAGGTGCTGGAGCTCACCAAAGAGACCGGCGTGATGTTGCGAAAGTCGGTCAGGGAGGCGCGCGCGCTGGCGACCGCCGCCCGGTCAAGCGCGCGAGGGCGCGGCGCCCGTGCCAAGCTGAAGGCCGCGCGTGCGCTGGAGGAGCTGGCCGATCGCTGCGAGAAGGTCTGCGAGCAGATCGTCAAGCGTGTGGCCGGCGAGAAGATCACCGATCGCCTCGTGTCGTTGTGGGATCCGGACGCGCGCCCGATCCGCAAAGGCAAGCTCTCACAGCCCAACCAGTTCGGGTACGTCGATCAGCTGTGCGAGATCACGCAGAACACCAAGCCCGGCGCGCGTGGGTTCATCCTGCCGCCAACCAGTCAGATCGGCAACCCGACCGAGAACACGCTGCTGCCTCACACCGCCGAGCAGCTGCGCACGCTCGAGATCACGCTCAAGGAGGTGATGGTCGACGGCGCCTTCACCACCAAGGAGACGACCACCGCGCTCGAGGGCCTGGCCAACGAGATCTACATCGCGGGCCGCCAGGAGGCCGGGTCACGGAAAACCCGCCGGCGGCGCAAGCGCTACCGCACCGGAGCCGAGGGCCGGATCAGTCACCTCAAGCGCGGCTACGGGCTGCGCCGATCGCGCCTGAAGGGCGACGAAGGCCACCGAATCTGGGACAGCTGGGCGACCTTCACCTACAACGCAGACACCTACACCACCCTCGGATGAGGACAAACCACCCCGGAACGAGCGAACGGAACCCGGGAACCCGGACCCGAGAACGAGAAACCGGATCCGAACCGAGAAAACGCCACCCCGCGCCACCACCGACCCGGCACTCACACCGGCCACCGCGTTTTTCCGGAGGAAGTAACTAGTAGTGCTTTGTTAGGTCTTGTCACTCGTCGAAGGATCCTGTGGAGGAGGAGCCTGTCGAGGTCGACGGGTTGTTGGCAGGTTTGGCAGCGGCCGGTCCAGCACTTGAAGAGCGGCTGGAGCAGGTGGACTGCCTGGGGGAGTGTCAGGCCGGCCGCGGGTGATTTGGGTGCTGCCGCTCCAGGGTCAGGAACCCGTGCGCGGCGGTCACCAGCGCGGTGTGGTGATACCACCCGAGCCAGGAGCGGCCTTCGTAGTGGTCGAGGCCGAGCTCGCCCTTGAGTTGCTTGTAGTCGAGCTCGATCTTCCAGCGCATCCGGGCGAGCCGGGCGAGCCGCTCGGGCTTGGTGTCGGCGGGGAGGTTCGAGAGCCAGTAGTCGGTCGGCTTGTCTTTGCCCTTGGGCCATTCGGCGATCAGCCATTCCTCGCGTCGCGGGGACGGATCGCTTCTCCCATGCGTGCGCGGCGCGGACGCGCAGAAAACAGAAGCGCGATCTCATCCGCTTGCCGTCGGGTCCGTCGCGGAAGGTCGACCGTCTGGAAGTGCTCGGGTCCGAGCCGCGCGATCAGCTCGCCGATCGGCTCGGGCTCGCGGTCCGGGCGCGGACGGGTCTTCTGCCGGCCCGGACCGCCGCGTGCGCGGCGCGGGCACCGTCGAAGACGGTCTCGGGCGCGAACACGCTGACCTCTTCGGAGACCGACAGCACGTACTCGAGCCCGGCCTCATCGAGCCGCTCGCGCAGCTCGGTGTTCTCCCCGTACGCGCAGTCGCCGAGGACCGGCGCCCTCGGCGATCTCCCAGCCAGCGGCGCGCTCGACGAGCTCGACCCCGAGCTCCGGCTTGGTCTTGAACACGACCTCATCGGGGATCTTCGCCTTGCGCCGCCGCTCCGCGTCCTCGCACCAGTCCTCCGGCAGATACAGCGCCCACCCCAGCGGCACCGTCCCCTTGCGCCCGACCGCGTGCACCGACACGCCGATCTGGCAGTTGCCGGTCTTCCCCAGCGTCCCCGAGTACTGACGCTTGACCCCCGGCGAGTCCTTGCCGTCCTTCGGGAAGCCCAGTGTCGTCCAGCACCCACGCCTCAACATCGATCGCCGGCGCGACCCGCTCGGCGACCGCCCGCACCACCAGCGCCGGATCCCACGGACTGTCCGCCAGGAACTGCTGCATCGATCTGATAGTCAGCGTCGCCGCCCGAACCGCTCCACCATCGGCTCAAGCGACTTCCGAGCACCCTGCTCGATCAACCCCCGCAGATACAAGCCGCCGTTGACGAACCTGCACCGGCCGGTTCATCGCCCCGCGCCAGCACCTCGACCCCGAACGCCTCCAGCCGCTCGGCCACGACCGACGGCGCATCAACCGCCCGATCCTCACCCGACACGCAACGCTCACAGCAACCATCATCGACCTCCTCGCGTCGGCAACCAACGCGAGAAGGGTTCGCCGCAACCCAAGCGAACTCCTACAACAAACTAACAAAGCACTACTAGGGGCGCCCCGACCGGAGGCCAGGGCGCCTTATCTCGGCGCGAGGAGCTTCCCCCAGGCCAAGCGTGTAGCCGGCCGAGAGAGGAGACGTGAGGGCGACGAGCCTCGTCGTACGCGCCTGGGCCACCCGTCCAGACCATCGGCTGCATGAGAAATCAGTTCACGCTCACGCCAGTAGCGCGACCAGGACGAGGCTGTCGGCTTTACGGGTGCCGTCCGAGCCGTTTAAGACCATTCGAGAATGGGTCAGAACTTCATTGCGTGTGACCGCGGCCAGGTGATGTTGTTGCCGCCGTCGTTGACGGATTGGCTGGCGGAGGATCATCTGGTGTGGACGGTGCTCGGCGCGGTCGAGCAGATGGATTTGGACGGGTTCTATGGGGTGTATCGCGCGAATGGGCAGGGTCGGGCGGCGTATGACCCGGCGATGATGGTCGCGCTGTTGTTGTATGCGTATGCGGTCGGGATCCGGTCCTCGCGGCGGATCGAGCGGGCGTGTCGGGGTGATGTGGCGTTCAAGGTGATCACCGCGATGGCGGTGCCGGATCACTCGACGATCGCGGAGTTTCGCCGCCGGCACGAGACCGCGATCGGCGAGCTGTTCGTGAGCGTCCTGTCTCTGTGTGGCGAGGCTGGGTTGGTGCAGGTCGGGGAGATCGCGGTCGACGGCACCCGGATTCGTGCGAGTGCGTCGCGGGATCGGAACCGGGGGTATGAGTCGATCGTGACCGAGATCCTGGCCGAGGCTGAGCGGGTCGATCGTGAGGAGGACGAGCGTCACGGGCAGGCGCGTGGGGATGAGTTGCCCGAGCCGTTACGGACCCGGGAAGGGCGCCGGGCGGCGCTGGCGGCGGCGAGGGACCGGATCGAGCGGGAGCGAGCGGCGGCTGTGGAGGCGGGTGAGGAGGTGATCGAGCGGATCGAGCTTGGGCTTGATCGTGATCGGTTCCCGGGCTCGCCGGATGGTCGTGAGGCGTGGTTGCGTCAAGGGCGGCGCGAGCTCGAAGCGCGCCGCGAACGGGAAGCGAGACCGATCCCGCGCGGTCGTGGCGAGCGGCTGGTCGAAGCGAGGCGCAGGCTCGATCAGCAGCTTGCCTACGAGCACGCCGCGAACCGCGAATACGAGCAGTACCGTGCGACTGCCGTTGACCGGTTGGGACGCAGGCTGAGCAATTACAACCGCCCGAATCCGTATTGCCCGCCGTTGGTGCCGGAGGGAAAGATCAACGTGACCGACCCTGACTCCAGGGAGATGCGCACGCAGGGGCAGCCGAACATTCAGGGGTATAACGCGCAGGCGGTCGTGACCGAGCAGCAGATCGTGATCGCGGCGGAGATCACGACCCAGTCCCCCGATTTCGGGCAGCTCGAACCGATGGTCAGCGCCGCGGTCCGTGAGCTCGAGCAGGCCGGTGTGAGCGAGCGGCCGCGGACGGTGCTCGCGGATGCCGGCTACTGGCACACCAAGCAGATCGAAAAGCTCCGGGGCGACGGGTTCGAGGTCCTCATCCCGCCCGACTCGACGGTCCGCGAGGACGCCCGTCCCGGCTGGGAGGGCGGAATCTATGAAGCGATGCGCCAGTCGCTCCGAACACCCGAAGGCCGCCAGCTGTACCTCAAACGCACCACAAGCATCGAGCCTGTCTTTGGGCAGATCAAGCACAACCGCGGGATGACCCGCTTCCGACGAAGAGGCAGGGCCGCCGCAAGGTCGGAATGGCGCCTGATCTCAGCCACCCACAACCTCCTGAAGCTCCACAACCACTGGATCGCCCCCGCGGCCGGGTGAACCGGCAACCGCGCGCTCGCGGTTCCGCGGAACCCCGCTCACCGTCACACCTTTGTCCGACATCCTCGGACAAAACAAGCCTGCGATCGGCAGAGCCGGGACCGCGGTGGCCCCAACGGTGGCCCCAAGGGCTCTTGCGGGCCCCGCCCCTTCGAGCAAACATGCTGATTAGCAGGGAGTTCTGGGATGCCGGAGGAGGGACTCGAACCCCCGACACGCGGATTATGATTCCGCTGCTCTAACCGACTGAGCTACTCCGGCGCGGTGAGCGAGTCTAGCCCCCAACGGGAGCGACGCACGCATAAGATCCTCGCGATGAGCGACCTTGGACCTGCTGTCGCCACCGTGGTGCGTCGTTGTCTGGGCGTGCAACCGGGCGAGGATGCATTGGTGATCGTCGACCGGGAGACCCGTTCGATCGGGGAGGCACTGCGCGACGAGTGCGCCGCGGCCGGCGCCGACGCGGTGCTCGCGGTGATGGACGAGCGCGCAACCGACGGCACCGAGCCGCCGCCCACCATCGCTGCGGCGCTGGAGGCCTGCGACGTGTACATCGCCCCGACCAGCCGGTCGCTCAGCCACACCGCGGCGCGGAAGCGGGCCAGCGACGCCGGGGTGCGCGGCGCCACGATGCCCGGCGTGACTGAGGACATGCTCGCGCGAGTGATGGCGGTCGATTTCGACACGATGGCGGCTCGGTCAAAGGCGGTGGCCGCGGTGCTCGACCAGGGCACGAGCGCGCACGTGAGGTGTCCGCGCGGTACCGATTTGCGACTGGCCCTCGACGGCCGGGCCGGGATCTCCGACGACGGCGAGCTGACCGCCCGGGGCGCGTTCGGGAATCTGCCCTGCGGCGAGGGGTCCATCGCGCCCGCGTACGGGGAGGGGACCGTCGTGGCGGCGAGCCTGTCGCCGCTCGGTCTCAGCATGGAGCCGGCCAGGCTGACCGTGGCCGAGGGCCGGATCGTCGCCGCTGTCGATGGCCTCGGCCCACAGTTCATCGAGCTGCTGCTCGAGCACGGCGAGCTCGCCACGAACTTGGCCGAGCTCGGCGTGGGGACGAACGATCGGGCGCGGCTGACCGGCAATGTGCTCGAGGACGAAAAGATCCTCGGCACGGTTCACGTCGCGTTCGGCGCCAGCGCCGGGATCGGCGGAACGGTGTCGGTGCCGATCCATCTCGATGTGGTCGTCCTCGACGCGAGCCTCGAGGTGGACGGGCGCCAGGTGCTCGACGCCGGCCGGTACGTGCTCGGGTAGTCGTGCCAACCACCCTGCTGGCGATCCCGAACGTCTCGGAGGGCCGCGACCGGGACGCGATCGATGCGATCGGCGCCGCATTCAACGGACGCCTGCTCGGCATCCATTCCGACCCCGACCACCACCGCAGCGTGTTCACGCTGGCCGGCCAACCCGGCGAGGTGGCGAATACGGTTCTGAACGGCGCCGCCGAGGCGGTTCGCCGGATCGACGTCGTCAACCGCCACGACGGCATTCACCCCCGAGTGGGCGCGATCGACGTGGCGCCGATCGTGTATCTCGATCCGCGCGACCGCGGCGCCGCGTGCGCTGAGGCGCTTGTCCTCGGCGATCTGCTCGGCTCAGAGCTCGAGCTGCCTGTCTTTCTATACGGCGAGCTCGCGCGGGGAAGGACGCGGGCGCAGCTGCGGCGCGGTGGCCCCGCGACCCTGGCGCAAAGGATCGAGGCCGGCGAGCTGCGTCCCGACTTCGGACCGCGCCGGCTGCACTCCAGCGCGGGCGCGGTGCTGGTGGCCGCGCGCCGGCCGCTCGTCGCGTTCAACGTCGAGCTCGCTCCGCCGGCGACGGTCGAGGACGCTCGCGAGATCGCCGCCCTCATCCGCGAAGGCGGAGCGGAGGGGCTCGAGGGCGTCCGCGCGATCGGGCTGTGGCTCGACGCGCGCGGGGTCGCCCAGGTCTCGACGAACGTCGAGGACCACCGGGCGGTGCCGCTGGCGATCGTGGTCGAGGCGATTGCGCGGCACGCCACGCCCCTCGGTGCCGAGCTGGTGGGGTTGGCGCCGGCGGCCGCGTTCGCCGAGTTTCCCGCCGAGCTGCCGGTGGCGAACCGTCGAACCGTCGAGGAAGCGCTCGCACAGTAGCGAACTCACCGCCTCGCCTACTAAGCTCCCTTCCACCATGGCTCAGACCAAGCGCAAGCGCCGCAGCAAGCACCGGGGGACGGCAGCCGGAACGATCCAGGCGCGGGGTCGCACCGGCCGGCCGCCGACCGCGGACGAGAAGAAAAAGCAGAGCCGGATGGATGCCCGAGAGCGGCGGCAGAACACGCCGCCGACCTGGAGGGGCGCCGCCACGCGCGCCGCGCTCGCCGCGGTGTTGATGTTTGTCTTCCTGCTGCTGCTCGGACCCAAGAAGGACCGGATTGAAAGCGCGTTCCTGTTCGCCCTGTTCGCGCTCGCTCTGTACATCCCGGGCGGCTACTACATGGAGCTGATCATGTACCGCCGGCGCCAGAAGCGACGGCAGCAGGCCGCCAAATGAGCTCGCTGGACGTCCGCATGTTCACGGTGGGTCCCGTGCAGGAGAACTGCTTCATCGTGCGCCGCAAGGACGCAGCGAACGCGTTGATCGTCGACCCCGGCGACGAGGCCCCGAAGCTGCTCAGCGCCCTCGAGAGCCTCGGCATCGAGACCGTCGACGCGATCCTGATCACCCACACGCACTTCGACCACGTGGGCGCGGTGGCGCCCGTGGCGACCGCAACCGGCGCGCCGGTATACGTGCCCGAGCTCGAGAGGGAAGTGCTCGCGAACATCATGGACTACGTCCCGTGGCCCGGGTTCGGGCCATTCGAGAGCTATCAGGCCGACCACACGGTGGGGGGCGGTGAGACGCTCCAGATCGCCGGCATCGAACTCGAGGTGATCTTCACTCCGGGTCACAGTCCCGGCCATGTCACCTACGCGGTCCGCGACGAGCCGGCGCTGTTCTCGGGCGACGTCCTGTTCCAGGGATCGGTTGGCCGCGTCGACCTCCCGGGCGGCGACTGGCCGACGCTCTTCTCCTCGATCGAGACACTGGCCAGCGACTTCCCGCCGGAGGCGACGGTCTACCCCGGCCACATGGGGGTCACGACGCTCGGGCGCGAGCGCGCCACCAACCCGTTCCTGCGCGAGCTCGCGGAGCGGTGAGCACTCTGTGATCCAGGCCCCTCGCGGCACATTCGACATCCTTCCCGAGGACGCGGCACGCCGGAAGGCCCTCGAGCAGCAGGCCGAGAGGATCCTCGGCGCGGCCGGCTACCGGCGGATCGAGACCCCCACATACGAGCTCACCCAGCTGTTCGTCCGCGGGGTCGGGGAAGCCACCGACATCGTCCAGAAGGAGATGTATTCGTTCGACGACGGCGCCGGGCGGTCGATGACGCTGCGTCCGGAGGGCACCGCGCCGGTCTGCCGCGCCTACCTCGAGCACGGCATGCACAAGCTCGCCCAGCCGGTGAAGCTGTGGTACCTATCGAGCTTCTACCGGGCCGAGGCGCCCCAGCGAGGCCGCTACCGCCAGTTCTGGCAGGTGGGAGCCGAGGCGATCGGCTCGGCCAGCGCCGAAACCGACGCCGAGCTGATTGTGCTGCTCTCAGACCTACTCGAGGCGGTCGGGGTGAGGGGCACGCGCCTACATCTAGCGAGCCTGGGTACGGCCGCGACCCGCGCCGCGTACCGAGAGGAATTGCAGACGTATCTCCACGCCCACGAGGACGAGCTCCCGGCGGACGTTCGCAGCCGGATCGACATCAACCCGATGCGGGCCTTCGATTCTTCAGACCCGGGTACCCGAGCCATCATGCGCGACGCCCCCAAGCTGCTCGACCGCCTGGCCCCTGATGACGCCGAGCACTTCGCACAAGTCCGGGCCCTGCTCGACGACGCCGACGTCCGCTACGAGCTCGATCCGACGCTCGTCCGCGGCCTGGACTACTACACGCGCACCTTGTGGGAGTTCACCAGCGACGAGCTCGGCGCTCAGTCCGGTGTTGGCGGCGGAGGTCGATACGACGGCCTGATCGAGCTGCTCGACGGACCCCCCACTCCCGGAGTGGGGTGGGCGGCCGGCATCGAGCGGATGCTGTTGGCATCGCGCGAGCTCACGCCGGGGGCCGAGCTCGTCGACCTGTTCGTGGCCCTGGCCAAACCCGAGGGGGCGCGCGCCGGGTTCGAGCTGGCGCGCGAGGCACGCAGGGCGGGTCTCCAGGCCCAGCTCGAGCTGGCGCGCCGCTCGCTCAAGGGCCAGCTCCGGCATGCGGACCGGATCGGCGCGCGTTACGTGGCGATCATCGGCGAGAACGGCACGGCCACGCTCAAGAACATGGAGTCAGGTGATGAGGAGGACACGGAGCTGGCCAAGGTGATCCCGGCGATTCTCAACGAGTGGCGGCGACTGTGATGAAGCACGCTCCGCGGCCCAACGGCTACCGCGACACCTGGTGCGAGCAGCTGACCGCCGACCGGGCCGACACCGATGCCCGCGTGGCCGGCTGGGTGCACCGCCGGCGCGATCACGGCGGGCTCATCTTCATCGACTTGCGCGACCGCTCGGGAATCGTGCAGCTCGTGTTCCATCCCGAGAACACGCCCGAGGCGCACGAGCGGGCCCACGCGCTCCGCTCCGAGGACGTGATCAGCGCCTTCGGCCGCGTCGCCCGGCGCGACCCTCAGAACGTCAACCCGAACCTGGCCACCGGCGAGATCGAGCTCGCGGTGACCGGGCTCGACATCCTGGCCGACGCCGAGACGCCGCCGTTCCCGGTCGACAACGGGAGCGACGTGGACGAGATCATTCGCCTGCGCCACCGCTCCCTCGACCTGCGCCGCGCGCAGCTCCAGCGCACGATCGCGCTGCGCCACCGGGTCGTCGCCACGATGCGGGAGGTGCTGAACGAGCGCGACTTCCTGGAGATCGAGACGCCCTACCTGACCCGTTCCACGCCCGAGGGCGCGCGCGACTACCTGGTGCCGGCCCGGGTTGCGCCCGGCTCGTTCTACGCGCTACCCCAGTCACCCCAGCTGTTCAAACAGCTGCTGATGATCGGCGGGATGGAGCGGTACTACCAGATCGCGCGCTGCTTCCGGGACGAGGACACGCGCGCCGACCGCCAACCCGAGTTCACCCAGCTCGACCTGGAGATGGCTTTCGTGCACGAGGACGACGTGATCGAGTGCATGGAGGCGGTCATGAGCGCGGTGTTTGGAGCCGCGGAGTTCGACGTCGCGACCCCGCCATGGCCGCGGATGACCTTTGCCGAAGCCGTCGCCCGCTACGGCATCGACCGGCCAGACACGCGCTTCGGCCTCGAACTGCACGACCTGGGGGAGGCGCTCGCGTCGACCGAGTTCAAGGTGTTCGCAGACGCGATTGGCTCGGGCGGCGTCGTGCGCGGCATCAACGCCGGACCGCGCGAGCTTCCCCGCTCGGACCTGGACGCGCTGACCGAGCTGGCCAAGCAGCACGGAGCAAAGGGGCTCGTGTGGGCGTTCGTGCAGGAGCGCGGTTGGCGCTCGCCGATCGCCAAGTTCCTCTCGGAGGCGGAGGTCGAGGCGATCGGCCGGCGGCTGGACGCGACCGCGGGTGACCTGCTGTTGATCGTGGCCGACCAGGTCACGACAGTGGGCCAGGCGCTCAGCGCGCTGCGGATGGAGCTCGGACGCCGGTTCGACCTGATCCCGCGGGACCGCCACGACATCCTGTGGGTCGTCGAGTTCCCGGCCTTCTTCTGGGACGCCCAGGCGGAGCGATGGGACTCCGCGCACCACCCGTTCACCGCTCCCTCCGGCGATCTGAATGACCCGGCGAATCTGAGCTCCCGCTCTTACGACCTGGTGCTCGACGGCGCCGAGATCGGCGGGGGGTCGATCCGTATCAATCGGCTCGATATCCAGGAGCGCGTGTTCGAGCTGCTCGGGATCGGTCCCGAGGAGGTGAGCGCCCGGTTCGGGTTCTTCCTGGACGCGCTGCGCTACGGCGCGCCGCCCCACGGCGGCATTGCCATGGGCATCGACCGGATCGTGACCGCCCTCGCGGGGGTTGACTCGATCCGCGACACGATCGCCTTTCCGAAGGCGGCCAGCGGCGCCGATCCGCTGACGGGCGCGCCCGCGCCCGTCGATCCGGCGCAGCTGCGCGAGCTTGGCTTGCGCCTGGCCTGACCCAGCCGAGCGTCCGTTCTCAAGCTCCCGGGCTTAAAGCCCGGCACCTAGCTGCCGAACACATGGCTTGATGAGGAGCCTGCCCAAGCCCATGATCGGCCTCTTGGTGGCCACGCTGGCGTTCTTCGCGCTGTGGTATGTCGAACTCAAGCCGAGCGCGTCGTCGTCTGGTGGCTCCCCGAGCGGTCTGGGTCAGTACCAGTCGGCGATCAACAAGGCCCATCAGGCCGTCGCGATCTCGAACGCCGCCAACGCCAAGCTCGGCGCGCCGGTCGCCACGACTGCCGCGCCGAAGTCGCCTACCGCGACGAAGACCACCCCGGCAGCGACGACTGCGGCGAAGGCCGTCCCCGCCGCCAAGCCTGACACGAAAACCCTTGCGAAGGCCTCACCGGCCGCGAAGACCGCGGCCAAGGCTGCCCTCGCCACAAAGCCTGCTGCAGCTCCCTCGGACGCCGCCCAGGTGAAGCTCATCGCCAATGCGGTCGCCGCCCACAATGTGGTCGCGGTCCTGTTCTACAACCCCGCCGCCGCCGATGACCAGGCAATGAAGCAGGAGCTGGGCGCGGTTCCGACGCACCACGGCCAGGTCGTCAAGCTGGCCGTGCCGGTGAGCGAGCTCACCCAGTTCCAGGGCATCACCGCCCAGATCCCGGTCGTCACCGCTCCCACCCTGATCTTGATCGACCCGACGCGCCAGGCCACCGTCATGACCGGCTACGCGTCTCAGCTCGAGATCGACCAGCGGGTCGCGGACGCGCTCGCGGTCAAATAGCTCCTGTCTATCCTCGCGGGCGATGGATGCCATCGCCTTCGAGCACCACCTGACCTCGCCCCAGGGCCACCACCGCCGGCCGGCCGGCGCCTTCACGGCCACGGTCGGCGGCTTCGCGTGCTGCGACGAGGTCGAGCTCTCGGTCAGCGTTGACGGCGATCGGGTCACCGACGCCGGCTTCGACGCGCGCGGGTGTGGCGCCAGCACCGCCGCCGGCAGCGCGGCGGTCACGCTGGCGCGGGGCAGCACGGTGCTCGAGGCGGCGCGACTCGGCCCCGAGGAGATCGCGGCCGAGCTCGGGGGTCTCAGCCCGGGCAAGCTGCACGCGGCCGAGCTGGCCGCCGACGCTCTCGCGAGGGCGCTCGGAGCCGCCGTCCGCGACCGAGCTCGCGTTGCCCCGCCGGCCGCGGAGTCGCGTGCTCGCACGCTTGTCGCCATGAGCGGCGGCGTCGACAGCGCGGTCGCGGCGCTCCTGTGCGCTCGCGAGGGCGAGACGGCGGCGGTGACGCTCGAGCTCTGGTCGGACTCCGAGAACGACGCCGAGCGGAGCTGCTGCTCAGCCTCCGCGGTCGCGCAGGCGCGGGCGCTCGCGCACTCGATGGGGCTGCCCCACTTCACGGTCGATCTGCGCGCGGAGTTCCGGGCCGGCGTGGTCGAGCCGTTCATCGCCGGCTTCGCGGCCGGGGAGACCCCGAACCCGTGCGTCGGCTGCAACGGCCACGTCCGGCTCGACGCGATGCTCGACCTGGCCGTGCGCCTCGGCTGCACCCGGCTCGCGACCGGCCATTACGCGCGGACCGCCGAGCCCGATCATCCAGATGGGCCGCTGCTGCGCGTCGCGGCCGACCCCGCCAAGGATCAGACCTACATGCTCGCGGCGCTTGCGCCGGCGTCGCTGGCGCGGATGCGCTTTCCGCTTGGCGAGTTGACCAAGCCGGAGGTCAGACGGATCGCCGCCGATGCCGGCCTGCCGGTCGCGGACAAGGTCGACTCGCAGGACCTGTGCTTCCTGGCCGGAACCGACCGGGCCCGCTTTTTGTCTCGCCACGGCGGTCTCGGGGACACACCGGGGCAGGTAGTCGGGCTTGACGGTACGGTCATCGGCCGTCACCTCGGCCAGCACCGCTTCACCGTGGGCCAGCGGCGCGGCCTGGGCGTCGCCGCACCGGGGGAGCCGCTCTACGTGCTCGACAAGGACGCCGCGACCGGCGAGGTGCGGGTCGGCCCCCGGGTCGCTTTGCAGACCACGAGCGTGCATGTTCGCGGCGCGCGGCTGATGCGTCCCGGCGGGCGAGTGGATCGGGTCAAGCTCCGCTACCGCTCACGACCGCTGCTCTGCCGGCTGTCAGGCGATCAGCAGCCCGGCTTGCACGGCCGGCTGGCCATCGAGCTCGCCGAGCCGGTCGACGGCGCGGCCCCTGGACAGCTCGCGTGCCTGATGGACGGTGACCTGGTCGTGGGGTGGGGGACGATCACCCGCGAGGCGAGTGGTGGCCACTACCGGACCTTGAAGTCGGCGTTGCGCACCAGCATCAGCGCGTAGGCCGGCCAGTACACGGCCGTGGGTGGTGCGCCGGGGCGGCAGGCTCCGCCCGACTCGCCCGGGCGGCTCATCCACGCGAACATGTCGACGTTGCGGTAGCCGGTGCTGGTGCTCGGCAGCGGACCCAGGCCGCGCCCGGGTGGGTTGCACAGGACCTCCATGCCCTGGTGGACGATGTCGCGGGGACGCAGCGGTCCCTGGCCGTTCTCGCCGGTGTTGATCACGAAATGCTTGCCACCGGTCAGGCGCGAGATCTGCTCGCCGTAGCGGATCTCGCTAGAGGTCCAGTCGTAGTGCGTGGCGTTCAGGAAGAAGCCCTGGATAGCTGCCACCCCCGAGGCTCTTAGGAACTTGGCGGCCAGGCGCGCGGGCAGCGCGTCGGCCGCGCCGGCATCGAGGTAGACGACTAGATGCGTGCAATCGGCGGTCAGGGTGTCGATCGCGTAGCGAAGCTCGGCCTCGCGCACGGCCTGACCGTGTTTGGAGAGGCACGGCATGGTGATGATCGAGTCCATCTCCAGGAACAGAACCGCCCGGTAGGACCCGATGCCGGCGGCGAACCCGTCGATGAAGTTGTGGTAGGCGGCCACCGTCGAGGGCGGGTCGGCCCAATGGCCGCAGTGCCCATCGACCAGCTGATAGGTGGACATCATGGGGACGGTGCCCGGCTGCTCGACCTGCGCGCGGGACAGATAGGCGGACACCGCGGTCTGAATGTTCGGCACCCCGTTGGATCCGTAGCTGAAGCTGCCGAAGCGCTCTGCGCCGGGCTCCCGCGCGATCGTCTCGATCGCGGGATACTGCTGCGCCGCCTGGGCCGCGGCGCTCTGAGGATCGACGAAGAACGGCGCGCCGGAGAGCGGATTGCCGTTTGTCGGAGTCACCGAGAGGTCGAGCGGGTTCTGCGCATCCCGGGGCGGGGTCGGGTCGTTGTTGACGATCGTGAGCACCGCCGTGCTCGGCGAGGCCATGCCGATCGGTGAGGGGCCGAACAGCGATACCTGGATCGTCTTCGGGACAGACTGCACACCGTGGTCGACGATCGGCACCGTGAAGCTCTCGCTGGCGACGCCCACAGGGAAGTCGAGCATCCCCTTGACCGAGGTGAAGTCGGTCTCATTGACCGCCGTGCACTCGGCGTCACCGCAGGGCGTGCCCCAGCCGAGCGTGATGTAGCGGATCTGGGCGTCCTCGCTGGTGTCGGTGCGCTCGATCGTAATCACCGCTTGTCCGGCGTCCTCGTTGACGGAGAGCGAGGAGGACTGCAGGTGAAACCCGTTCGGATCGGCCGGAGCGTCGGCGTGCGCCGCGGCGGGCGACAGCAGCGCGGAGAGCACCACGGCGGGCAGCAGCGCGATCTGACACAAGCGACGCATCACGCCTTGCTTCGGCACCGCGCACGGTTGGCTTTATGTCAGCAGCCCGACCTCGACGAGCGTGCCTACACTGCCTTACGCCCATGACTTCCGACGACATCCGCCGCACCTTCATCGAGTTCTTCGAGGAACGCGGGCACCTGCGGCTGCCGTCCTCGTCGCTGATCCCCACCGAGCACGATCCGTCGGCGCTGTTCACGGTTGCGGGGATGCACCCGCTCAAGCCCTACTTCATGGGGCGCGAGAAGCCGCCGCGCTCGCGCGTGACCACGTGCCAGAAGACGTTCCGCACCGTCGACATCGACATCATCGGCACCACCACGCGGCATCTGACCTTCTTCGAGATGCTCGGGAACTTCTCATTCGGGGATTACTTCAAGCGAGAGGCGACCCGGTTCGCATGGGAGCTGTCGACCCAGGGCTTCGGCTTCCCGGCCGAGAAGATCTGGATCACGGTATTCGCGGGCGACGACGAGCTCGGCATCGGCGCCGACGAGGAGGCGATCGCGGCGTGGGTCGATATCGGCGTGCCGCGCGAGCGGATTGTGGAGTGCCCGCGCTCGGAGAACTGGTGGGAGCTGCCGCCGCCCGGCCCGTGTGGACCTTGCTCCGAGCTCTACCTGGATCGGGGTCTCGACTTCGGCAAGGCCGACGACCTTCCCGGCGGCGACAACGAGCGCTTCCTCGAGTACTGGAACCTGGTGTTCATGCAGTTCGACCAGAACCCGGTGAACGTGCTGACGCCGCTGCCGGCGAAGAACATCGACACCGGCCTCGGGCTGAACCGGCTCGCCGCGATCCTCCAGGGCAAGGCGACCGTGTTCGAGACCGACCAGTTCGCTCCGCTCGTCGAGCTGGGAGAGGAGCTATCCGGGCGCCGGTACGGCGAGGACTACCCGACCGATCGCGCGCTGCGCATCCTGGCCGACCACAGCCGCGCCATGACGTTCCTGATCGCCGACGGGCTGGTTCCCTCCAACGAGGATCGGGGTTACGTGCTGCGGCGGATCATGCGCCGGGCGATTCTGCAGGGGCGGATGCTCGAGCTCGGCTCCGGCTTCCTCGACGTCTACGCCGACCGCGTCACGGCCATCATGGGTGGGGAGTATCCCGAGCTCCACGAGCAGCGCGACACGATCCAGAAGTGGCTCGAGAGCGAGGAGGAGGGCTTCGGGCGGACGCTCGAGCAGGGTCTCAAGCGCCTTGAGGAGCTGATCGAGCGCGCGCGCGAGACCGGCGCCGAGGGGATCGCGGCCGCCGACGCGTTTCTCCTCCACGACACCTACGGCTTCCCGATCGACCTCACCCTGGAGCTCGTCGCCGATCAGGACCTGGGCGTCGACGAGGAGGGGTTCGAGCTCCTCATGGAGGATCAGCGCCAGCGGGCGCGGGCCAGCGCCGGGCGCTTCGCCGGCGGCGAGGAGCTGCGCGAACGCGCGCTCGCCCTCGTGGACGGGGCCGGGTTCGCCACCGATTTCGTGGGCTACGAGACAACCGACCAGGAGACCACGATCGGCGCCGCGGCGGTCGAGGACGGCAAGGTGCTGGTCAAGCTGGTGGAGTCACCGTTCTACGCCACCGGCGGCGGCCAGGTCGCCGACACCGGATACGTGGAGTGCCTGCACGGCGATTGCCGCGCGCGTGTGGAGGACGTGCTCCGCGTCGGCAATGACCAGGTCCTGACCGTGGTGCCGGAGCAGGGAACGATCCAACCGGGCGAGCGGGTGCACGCGCACGTGGACCGGGCGGCACGCCATGCCACCGAGTGCAACCACACGGCCACGCACCTGCTGCATGCGGCGCTGCGGCGGCGTCTGGGCACGCACGTGCGGCAGGCCGGTTCGTACGTCGGCCCGGACAAGCTGCGCTTCGACTTCACCCACGGCAAGGCGCTCACCCCCGATGAGCTGCTGGACATCGAGGATCAGGTGAACATCTGGATCCTCGAGAGCCAGCCTGTGCGGGCGCTCACCACCACGCTCGACGAGGCCCGCGCGCTCGGCGCGATGGCGCTGTTCGGCGAGAAATACGGCGACGTGGTGCGCATGGTCGAGGTGGGCGACGGATCGTTCTCGCGCGAGTTGTGCGGCGGCACCCACGTCGACAACACCGCCGAGATCGCGCTGTTCAAGATCCTCAGCGAGAGTTCGAGCGCGGCCAACATGCGCCGCATCGAGGCGATCACCGGTCCCGAGGCGGTTGCGCTGATGCGCCGCCACGACCGCGAGCTGACCGATGCCGCGAGGGTCCTCCGAGTCACGCCCGACCGCGTTCCCGGCGAGGTCGCGGACATCCGCTCGCGCGTGCGCGAGCTCGAGCGCGACGCCCGCCGGGGCGTCACCCGGGGGGCGGCCGACGTGGAGCGACTGGCTCAGGACGCGATCGAGCGCGACGGCGCCCGCGTGCTGGTGACCGAGCTCGACGGGCTTGACGGCAAGGCGCTGCTCGACGTCGCCGACCGGCTGAAGAACGTGCTCGGCGACGCCGCGATCGTGCTCGGCAGCGCCGGGGAAAACCGGGTCGACCTGGTCGCCAGCGTGGCGCCGGCGCTGGTGGAGCGCGGCATCCGGGCAGGAGAGCTCGTCAAGCTCGCCGCCGCCGAGGTAGGTGGCGGCGGGGGCGGCCGCGACACGCTGGCGCGCGCCGGCGGCCGCGACCCATCGGGTTTGCCGCGGGCATTCGACGTGGCCCGGGCGGCGATCGATTCCGCGCTGAGCGGATGACCTGCATCCTGCTCCATAGGTAAGGTCATGCGCGTGCTGGCGCTCGATTACGGCCGGGCGCGGTGCGGTTGCGCCGTTTCCGACCCTACCGGCGTGCTCGCGTCTCCGATCGAATCGGTCCGCGGGCCGAGTACCCGACGCGGCCTCGCCCGCCTGCGCACGCTCGTGCGCGAGCTCGGGGTGGCGACGGTCGTGGTGGGGCTACCTGTGTCCCTGTCGGGTCGCGATTCGGCGCAGACGGCGGAGACCCGCGAGTTCGCGGCGCGGCTGGCCGACGAGCTGCCCGTTCCGGTCGAGCTCTACGACGAGCGCTTCACCACGCGGTTGGCCGCGCGTACCGGGGGGACGGCGGACGAGGACTCGCGGGCGGCGGCGCATCTGCTCGAGGGCTGGCTGGCCAGCCAGCCAGGCACCAGGGCGGCTCCGGACTCGGACGCCACCCGATGACTGACGGCTCCGAGCGCACCTCGGACGAGCGCGAGCGCACCTCGGATGAGCGCGAGCGCACCTCGGATGAGGGCGAGCGCACCTCGGATGAGCGTGAGCGCACCGCGCATGAGCGCGAGCAGGCCCGGCTCGAGCGCGAGCGCGGGAGGAATGGGAGCCCGCCCACCCCACCCACCCGCCCGCCCACCCCACCCACCCGCCGACCCACGCGGGCGCCGCGGGGCCGCAGGCCTACGCCACCTCGCCGTCGCGGTGCGCCACCACCCCGCCGGCACTCGTGGGTCGGCCGCATCGTCGCCGTGCTGGTGCTCATCCTCGCCGCGGCCGTCGTCTGGTTCCTGGTCGAGCTGTTCCAACCGATTCACGGCTCGCCGCACGGCCAGGTCACGGTCACCATCCCGGCCCACTCCACGGCGAGCCAAATCGGCGACGAGCTGGCGAACGCGGGCGTGGTCTCCTCGGGGTTCTTCTTCGAGCTGCGCGCGACGCTCGACGGCAAGCGCGGCCAGTTGCTGACGGGGACGTACCACCTCCAGCAGGGGATGACCTACAGCACGGTCCTGAAGGTCCTGAGTACGCCGCCGGCGGCGGCCAAGGTGACGAACATCACGATCATCGAGGGGCGGACGCGCGCTCAGATCAACGACCTGCTGCGCGCGCAGGGCGTGGCCGGCAGCTACTTCGTGGCCACCCGCCGCTCGCCGCTGATCAACTTCGCGGCCTACGGCGCGCCTCGGCACACGCCGGACCTGGAGGGGTTCCTGTTCCCCGACACGTATCAGCTGGTGGAGCCGATCGGCATCCCGAAGCTGGTAACCGATCAGCTGACCACCTTCCGGCAGCAGTTCGCCGGCGTGAACCTGGGCTACGCGCGCAGCAAGCACCTGACGCCGTATGACGTGCTGATCATTGCCTCGCTTGTCCAGGCCGAGGCCGCGACCGCCCACGACCAGCCGTTGGTCGCGTCGGTTGTCTATAACCGGCTGGCGCTCGGCATGCCGCTCCAGCTCGACTCCACCACCCGTTACGCCACCGGCAACTACACCGAGCCGCTCACCCAGGCGCAGCTGAACTCACCCTCGCCGTACAACACCCGCAACCACAAGGGCCTGCCGCCGACGCCCATCGATAACCCGGGCCTGGCAGCGATCGAGGCTGCCGCCCATCCGGCCCGCACCAGCTACCTGTACTTCGTGGCCAGGGTCTGCGGCAACGGCTCAAGTGTGTTCGAGTCGAACTACAACCAGTTCCTGGCCGACTCGGCGAAGTACCAGCAGGCGCGCAGCGCTCGCCACGGCAAGTCGCTCACCCGCTGCTCGTAGTGACGCGCCTTGGGGTCGTCGGCTGGCCGGTGGCGCACAGCCGCTCGCCGGCCATGCAGAACGCCGCGCTCGCGGCCGTCGGGCTGCGCGACTGGCGCTACCAGTTGCTTCCGATTCCACCGGAGCTGTTCGCCGAGACGGTGGTGGCGCTCCCGGGTGCCGGCTTTCGCGGTGTCAACGTCACGATCCCGCACAAGCAAGCCGCGCTCGCCCTCGCCACGGACCCGACGGAGCGAGCGCGCGCGATCGGGGCCGCCAACACCCTCCTGTTCGAGCGCGACGGTCGGATAGCCGCCGACAACACCGACGCGCCGGGCCTGATCGCCGCGCTTCCGGTCTCGCCGACCGGCCTGACCGCGCTCGTGCTGGGGGCCGGCGGGAGCGCTCGGGCCGCGGTATGGGCGCTGCTTGACGCCGGCGCGCGCGAGGTTCGGGTCTGGAACCGCACCCCCGAGCGGGCCCGTGCGCTCAGCGCCGAGTTGGGCGCGATTGCGGTGATGCGGGCCGAGCCGGCCGACCTGCTCGTCCACTGCACCGCCAGCGGGCTCGATCCCCGCGAGGACGCGTTCAAGCCGTTGCCGCTCGATGCCGATGAGCTAGTGAGATACGAATGCGTGGTTGATCTCGTGTACAGGGAGACTGAGACCTCGCTCGTGCAAGCGGCGCGAGCACACGGCGTCCGGGTTGTCGACGGGCGCGAATTGCTCGTGCGCCAAGGAGCCCTCAGCTTCGAGCTGTTTACCGGTCGTGCGGCGCCGATCGATTTGATGCGCCGTGCAGTGGACGTGCGATGAGCATTAGCGAAGCGCCGCAACCCGACATCTTCACCGGCATCACCGCGCCGACCCGGCGCGGTGGCTCGAGCCGCCATCTCACCGACGTCGTGGTCGAGCTCGGGTTCGCCGATCGGGAGACGGTCGATCGCGCGCTCGAGGCCGCTCGCTCGACCAGCGTTCCGCCCGAGCGGATGCTGCTCGACCAGCAGGCGATCACCTCCGAGCAGCTCTCGCGCGCGATCGCCGAGCGCTACGGGCTCGATCACCTCGACCTCGGGATCTTCAAGGTTGACATGGCGGCCGCCAACCTTCTGAGCGCCGCCGCGGCCAAGCGCTACGCCGCCGTGCCCGTCTCCTACGTCGACGAGCACACGCTGCTGCTGGCGATGTCCGATCCGGCCAACGTGCTGGCGATCGACGACGTCGCGCTCTTGACGCACCTCGACGTCCGCCCGGCCGTCGCTTCGGCCGAGGACATCACCGCGCTAATCATGCGCATGAACCGCTTCGAGGACGCGGTGGCCGAGGCGGTCGAGGAGGACGCGGCGGGCGCGGCCTACGAGGAGGTCGTCGACCTGCGCGAGACCGCCGACGACGCGCCGGTCATCAAGCTCGTTCACTCGATCATCGCGCAGGCCACCGAACGCGGCGCCTCGGACATCCACTACGAGCCCCAGCCCGACTCAAGCGGCCGGGCGGCCCGCGAGATGCGCGTGCGGATGCGCGTCGACGGCGTGCTCACCGAAGCCACCACCGTGCCCAAGAAGATGGTCCCGGGCGTTATCTCGCGCATCAAGATCATGGCCGACCTCGACATCGCCGAGCGCCGCATCCCCCAGGACGGGCGCGTGGGCATGACGATCGACGGCCGTCACGTCGACGTGCGCGTGGTGACCATCCCGAGCGTGCACGGCGAGGGCGTGGTCATGCGTATCCTCGACAAGGAGAGCATCCGCCTCGAACTCGACAAGCTCGGCTTCCAGGAGCAGGAGCTGCTGCGCTTCCGTAAGGCGTTCACGCAGGCCTACGGCTGCGTGCTCACCACGGGTCCGACCGGGTCGGGCAAGTCGACCTCTCTGTACGGGGCGCTTTCCGAGCTCAACACGCCCGAGAAGAACATCATCACGATCGAGGACCCGGTCGAATACCAGATCGCTGGGATCACCCAGGTCCAGGTCAACAACAAGGCGGGCCTGTCGTTCGCCGCCGGGCTGCGCTCGATGATGCGCGCCGACCCGGACATTCTGATGGTGGGCGAGATTCGCGACCCCGAGACGGCCCAGATCGCCATCGAGGGCGCGCTGACCGGTCACATGGTGCTCTCCACGCTGCACACCAACGACGCGCCGTCGGCGATCACGCGACTGGTCGAGATGGGGATCGAGCCCTTCCTCGTCGCCTCGGCGATCGACTGCGTCGTCGCCCAGCGCCTGGCTCGCACGCTCTGCGCCCACTGCAAGAAGCGCACGCTGATTCCCGCCGAGGTGCTGCGCGACCACGGCTTCCCGGCTGAGTTCCCGATCGAGGCCTACGAGGCCGCCGGTTGCGTGCGCTGCGGAGGAATGGGCTACCGCGGCCGCATCGGCCTCTACGAGGTGATGGTCATGACGGAGGAGATCCGCTCGCTCACCCTCCAGCGCTCCTCGGCCGACCAGCTCGGCGCCGCCGCGGTGCGGGGCGGGATGCGCCGGCTGCGTGAGGACGGTCTGGACAAGGTCAAGCACGGCCTCACCTCGGTGGCCGAGATCGCCCGCGTGACGGGCACGGGTGGAGGCTGAGCGTCCACCGTCGCTGTCAGCCGTAAACCGGATCGGCCGGACTGCCGATACATCCCCGAACTTTTCGAACCCAAGGACGGATACGAATGCAGCTCGATTTCGCCGACGTGTTGCTCGAGGTCATCGACCGCCGGGCCTCGGACCTGCACATCACCGCAGGTGCGCCCCCGACCGTGCGCGTGCGCGGACGGCTGGTGCCGATGGACGGCTTCCCCGTCCTCACCCCGAACGACACACGCGAGATCGTCTACTCGATCCTGTCCGAGGGCCAGCGCCAGAAGTTTGAGAACAACTGGCAGCTCGACTTCGCCTACCAGATCCCCGGGCGGGCACGGTTTCGAGTCAACGCGTATCTCCAGCGCTCCGCCGTCGGCGCCGCCTTCCGCCTGATCCCGTTTGACGTTGTCCCGTTCGAGAACCTGGCGCTGCCCAAGGTCGTCGCGGACTTCGCCAACAAGCCCCGCGGGCTGGTGCTCGTCACCGGGCCGACCGGCTCGGGCAAGTCGACCACGCTCGCATCGTTGGTCGACCTGATCAATGCCAGCCGCGAAGAGCACATCATGACGGTCGAGGACCCGATCGAGTTCCTGCACCACCACAAGAAGTGCATCGTCAACCAGCGGGAGCTCGGCTCCGACGCGATGAGCTTCGCCGATGCCCTGAAGGCGGCGCTCCGCCAGGATCCCGACGTGATCCTGGTCGGCGAAATGCGCGACCTCGAGACGATCGGCACCGCGCTGACCGCGGCCGAGACCGGCCACCTGGTGTTCGCCACGCTGCATACCCAGGACACGCCGCAGACGATCGACCGCATCATCGACGTGTTCCCGTCCGAGCAGCAGGGCCAGGTCCGCGCCCAGCTATCGGTGGCACTGCAGGGGATCATGACCCAGATGCTGCTGCCGACCGCCGACGGCGCGGGGCGCTGTGTAGCTGCCGAGATTCTCATCCCGACTCCCGCGGTCCGCAACCTGATCCGCGAGGCCAAGACCCACCAGATCTACTCGGTGCTCCAGACCGGCGCCTCACACGGCATGCAGACAATGGATTCTGCGCTCGCCCAGCTCGTGCGCGCCGGCAAGGTCAATCGCCAGGTCGCCGAGAATCGTTCACACGCCGTCGAGGAGTTCCGCCGACTAATCGCCGGCGCCGGTGGCGGCGGCAACTACCAGATGGCGGCATAAGCCATGGCCACGTATGTCTTCAAGGCGATGGACCTGGCCGGCGTCCAGGCCAAGGGCGAGGTCGAGGCCGAGTCCAAGCAGGCCGTCGCCGAGCAGCTCAAGGAGCGCGGGCTCGTCGTCGTCGACATCGCGACCAAGTACCGCTCCAAGGAGCTCAACATCGAGCTCTTCGCCCGCGTCAGCGCTAAGGACCTGGCCGTCGCGTCGCGGCAGCTGGCCACGATGGTCACGTCGGGCATGTCGATTATGCGCGCGCTCCAGGTGCTCGAGACCCAAACCGGGTCGAAGGTGCTCCGTGAGACGATCGCCTCCGTCCGCCACGACGTCGAGGCCGGCCTCCTGCTGTCTGACGCGATGGGGCGCCATCCCAAGGTGTTCGGCCCGCTGTACGTCGCAATGGTGCGGGCCGGGGAGACCGGCGGTGTGCTCGAGGAGTGCCTGATGCGCGTCGCCGACCAGCTTGAGAAGGACGCCGCGCTGCGCCGCCAGGTGCGCGCGGCGATGGTCTACCCGGCGCTTGTGATCTCGTTCGCGGTTGGCGTGCTCCTCGCGCTGGTGGCGTTCCTGATCCCGGTGTTCGTGGGAGTGTTCAAGCAGTTCCCGGGCAAGCTTCCCGCACTCACGCAGTTCATGGTGAACTTCTCCCATCTGGTCACCCACCAGTGGTACGTGCTGATCGTCGTGCTCATCGCCGGCGTCGGCGGGTTCATCGCCATACGCCGTAACGAGCGCGGCCGGGATATGTGGGACGCCTTCAAGCTCCGGATCCCGATGAAGATCGGCGAGGTTGTGCAGAAGGTCGCCATCGCGCGGTGGTCGCGGACCCTGTCCGCCCTGACCTCGGCGGGCGTGCCGATCATGCAGGCGATCGAGATCACCGGCAAGACGGCCGGCAACCGGGTGATCGAGAATTCGATGGGTGACGTGATCACCTCGGTCAAGGGCGGCGGCACGATCTCGGCGCCGCTGCGCGAATGCCCCGCCTTCCCGCCGATGGTCTCCCAGATGGTCGGCGTGGGCGAGGAGACCGGCGCGCTCGACGCGATGCTGGCCAAGATCGCCGACTTCTACGACAACGAGGTGGAGGCCGCCGTCAAGGCGCTGACCTCGATCCTCGAGCCGGTCATGATCATCTTCGTCGGCGGCATCGTCGGCGTGATCGTCATCTCGATGTACCTGCCGCTGTTCAGCGTCTACAACTCGATTAAGTAGTTCGCTTCGGTCGCTCGTCCGACCAGCGCCCCTGTGCGCCTCCGGTCCGTGGTCGTCGGCCTCGGTGGTCGGGCGCGAGGGTCGCTGGCCGGACGCCGCGGCCTCGCTCACAGCCTTGCGCTGGACGATGCGTTCACGCAAACCTGGCTATGGTGCGGGGCGGATGAGTGCGACCTCGGACAACCCGCGCGGCACCTGCACGCCGTGCCGGGGTACGGGCAAGTTGGTTTCTGGCCTCGGTGGCAATCCACACGAGGTCACCTGTCCGTGGTGCGGCGGGAGCGGCGAGTTCCAGCCCGGGCGCGATGCCCAGGAGGCCGGGCCCGCGGACACCGCCAGCGCCGAATAGCACAAACGTCCAAACCCGTCAGGCTCTTTGCGAGGGGTGTCGATACACCCCCTGCCAGAGTCACTCAGGTGCCAAGGGCAAACCGTCCGCGAGGGCGGGACGCAAAGCCACGGGCCTCCGAACGGATATCGAGAGGAAGCCGAGCTACCACCAAAAGGCGTAGTCATGGACGACCGATTGGGGCCCTGGATCTGGCGAACAGACCCAATCAAACCCAGGAGGGCTCCATGCTTCACAAGCTGCGCCGTCGCGCCGAGGATGAGAAGGGATTCACCCTGATCGAGCTCCTCGTCGTGATCCTGATCATCGGCATTCTTGCCGCGATCGCCATTCCGACGTTCCTCAACCAGAAGAGCAAGGCCAATGATGCTTCGGCCGAGTCACTGGCGCGGAACGCCGCCACCGCGATGGAGACGTACGCGACCGACAACAACGGGAGCTACTCGAACGCCAACGCGTCGATCCTGAACTCCATCACCCCGGCGCTGAACACCAGCACCACCAACGGCCAGGCCTACCTGTCCTCGGCCACCGGCACGGCGAGCGGCTACACCATCGTGGCCGAGTCGCCGAGCGACACCGAGCTGTTCACGCTCACCAACAACAACGGCACCGAGACCTTCGACTGCTCTCCGAGCGGTGGGGGCGCCTGCGGCAGCAGCGGTAGCTGGTAGTCAATCCAGACCGACACCTAGTAGTGACCGAGGCGGCCTCCGGGCCGCCTCGGTGCATTTAAGTCCCCGGCGTTATAGCCGCGCGATTCGTGACCCGTCCGGGGTAAAGGCGGCGGGGGTGCGGGTCGATTACCTGGAGGATGAAGCGACTGATCGTGGCCCTCCTCTCCCTGACGGCGCTCCTCTGCGCGGTAGCGCCGGCTGCAGCGAGCGCTGCGGCCGGACCCCCGCCCGACGTGACCCCGCCGCTGTTCCAGGACAACACCTGGAACACCATTCCCCCAGGCTTTCGGGTCACCCCGGCACAGGCCCTCGCGGTCGCGAAGCGCTCGCCCAAGATGCAGGCGATTCACCGCGCCCATCATCCGCTTCAGATCCAGATCTACGTGTGGGTGCGAAGCCACTACGAGATCTACTTCTACTACCACGGCGAGCGAATCGCGGATCAGATCATCGCGCGCAACGGTGCGCTCGGCCCGACCTACACGGGGGCGCCGATGATCGCGTCCTACGCCCGCGGACACTACGGCGCGATCTTCGACTCGCCCTGGGTGCTCGGCTCGTTCACGGCGATGTTCCTGCTCCCCCTTCTGCTCCTGCGTGGGCGCAGATGGCTCGACCGGCTCGACCTCGCGATGCTGCTGTCCTTCGGCGTGTCCTACGCGCTATTCGACACCGTCCGTTTCGATGCCGGCGTCTGGGCCTTCTACCCGCCGCTCATCTACCTGATGGTGAGGATGCTCGTCCGGGGCGCGAAGAACCGGCCGCTCGCGGGGCCGTGGGACACCCGCCTGCCGACGGTCGTGCTCGCGCTCGGCCTGGTCGCGCTGGTCGCAGCCCGGATCGTGATCGCGTTGCATCCGTCGGGCGTGATCGACGTCGGGGTCGCCTCGGTGCTCGGTGCGTACAAGATCTTGCACGGGCAGAGCATCTACTACTACTCGCTCGGCCACCCCGACACCTACGGGCCGATCAACTACCTCGCCTACGTTCCGTTCGAGTGGCTGTGGCCCGGGAACTGGGGGTACCTGCCCGCGGCGAGGGCGGCGGCGATCACCTTTGACCTGCTCACCCTGGCCAGCCTGATCGCGCTCGGCACCCGCCTGCGCCGCGGTCGTGACGGCTGGCGGTTGGGCTTGCTCCTCGCCTGGCTGTTCGCGGCCTGCCCGTGGAGCCTGCTCGACCTGGAGAAGAGCACCAACGACGGGCTGGTCGCGCTGATCGTCGTGCTCGTCATGCTGACCCTGTCGAGACCCGTCAAGCGCGGCGTCCTGGTCGGGTTGGGCGCGGCGTCGAAGTTCTTCCCCGCCATCCTGCTCCCGCTCGTCGCAGTGGGACGCGGCAATGCCGATCAGCAGACCGTGCGCAAGGTGTTGGCCGGCTTCGTCATCACGGTGGGAGCGTCAATCGCGTTCTTCCTGCCCCCCGGCGGCGTGCAGGAGATGTGGAGCCATACCATCGGCTTCCAGCTGACGCGGACCGATGTGTTCTCGATTTGGGCGCTTCACCCGACTCTGGCGCCGATCAAGGACGCCGTCGAGGCGTTCGCGGTGGTGCTCGCGGTGGCGGTCGCCTTCCGCCCGCGCGGCGCACGCACGCCGGCGCAGGTCGCGGCACTCGCCGCGGCGTTGATCATCGCCGTCCAGCTTCCGGCGCTTCATTGGTTCTACCTGTACATCGTCTGGTTCCTCCCGCTCGTCCTGGTCGCGGTGCTCGGGGTCGAGTCCCGGACCGAGGTCACCGGCGTCGGCGACGCCGATCGGGCGGCCGAGCTCGAGGCGGGAGAGCCGGCGGGCGTGCTTGCCGGGACGGCGTAGGCGACTCCCGTGCCCGTCGCCTTCGCAGCTGCCTTCGCCGGCGTATTCGGCGCCACGGTCGGATCGTTCCTGAACGTCGTCGCCTACCGCTTGCCGCGACGGGAGTCCCTGGTACGGCCCGGCTCGCGCTGCCCGGGGTGCGCCACTGCGATCAAGCCCTACGACAACCTGCCGGTAGTGGGCTGGCTGCTGTTGCGCGGCCGGTGCCGGACCTGCGCGATGTCGATCTCCCCGCGCTATCCGCTGGTCGAGGGGATCACCGCCGCGCTGGCTGTCGCCGTCGTACTCACCAAGCACTCGGCGGCGGAGATCGTGCTCGGGCTCGTGCTCGTCGGCGTGCTCGTCCCGATCGCTCTGATCGATCTCGAGCATCGCATCATCCCCAACAAGATCACGCTCCCGGCCGCGTTGGCCGCGGTGGCGATCGGCTGTGCACTGGATTTGCGCGGCGTGCCCGAGCAGCTGATCGCCGGCGCCGGCGCCGGCGGGTTCCTGCTCTTGTTCGTGCTGGCCTACCCGCGCGGCATGGGGATGGGCGACGCCAAGCTGGCCGCCGTGCTCGGCCTGTTTCTCGGACGCTCGGTCGCGGTGGCCCTGCTCGCCGGCGTGCTACTAGGCACCGTCGTAGGGGCAGCCGTGATGGCCCGCGTCGGCGTCGAGAAGGGCCGCAAGACCGCGGTGCCGTTCGGGCCGTTCCTGGCCATCGGGGGCTTCATCGGCCTGTTCGCCGGGCCCGAGATCATCCACTGGTACCTCCACGCCGGTCTCTGATGGGCAAGCTCGCGCTGCGCGCGGGACGCGCTCGGGCCGCCTCGCCGTTGATCGCGGGCGTGGCGGTGGCGCTGGTGGCAGGACTGATACTGAGCGTCACGCATCGTCAGCCGCGTCCGGCGGTGGCGCCGCGGACCGCGATCCGCGCTGCACTGCGCGACCCGACGACTGCGCGCGTGCTGCGACATGCGCACTGGAACCGGATCACGGTCGGCGCGCTCGACGATCAACTCGACCAAGTGACTTTTTTCGCCGGCGGGCGGCTCGTCGAGACGGTCGCGGTCGATCGCTCGCTGCGCGTGCAGCCCGGCCGGGACGGCAGCCAGCCCGTCCCCTACGGCGACTGGATCGCCTACGAGCCGGCCGTGCTGGCGCTGCTGTGCGCGCTGTTCGTGCTCATGGCCGGCGTCACGCCCTGGCGCCGGCTGCGCAACCTCGACGTCGTCGCATGCCTCTCGTTCATCGCGCCCGTGGTGCTGATGCAGCGGGAGTACGTCGGGGCCAGCATGCTCAGCGCCCTGCCCGGCATGGTCTACCTGTTGGTCCGTTGCACGGCGCACGGGTTTGGGCCGGCGTTCGGAGATGGGCAGCGTGTCGGGCGCGAGCGCGACCGTGCGCCGGCCAGGCCCATCCTCGACGCGCTCACGCCTCGGCTTGATCCGGCCCGCCGCATCGTCTGGTTGCGGGCCGGGCTGTGTGTCCTCGCGGCCGTCTACGTGATGGTCGGGGTGAGCTCGCCCGCCCCGATCGACGTGCTCTACGCCGTCATGGAAGGAGCGACTCGGCTCCTGCACGGTGTCCTGCCCTACGGACACCTGCCCCCGGGAATCGTCCACGGCGACACCTATCCGATCCTGAGCTACGCGCTGTACGTCCCGGTCGCCCTGCTCGAGCCCGTGAACTCGCTTTGGGACTCGGTTGACGTGGGGCTTGCCGCGGCTGTCCTGGCGGCGCTGGTGGGCGCCTGGGTGGTGTTCCGGAGCGTCTTGAGGTCCGTGAAGCTCCCGGCTCGCTCTCCCGATGCCGAGGAGGCTGGGTTGCGCGCCGCGCTGGCCTGGCTGGCCTTTCCGCCGCTCCTGGCCACCGCATCGACCGGGACCACCGACGTCGCGCTCGCCGCGATGGTGGCCGGGGCGGTGCTCCTGTGGCGTCGGCCCGCCGCCTGCGCCGGGCTGCTGGCGCTGGCGGGATGGTTCAAGCTCGCCCCGTTCGCGCTGCTCCCGATTCGACTGGCTCCAGTGCGAGGGCGCCATTTGCTCGTGCCTCTGGCGGCGACCGCGCTCGTCTCGCTGCCGCTCGTCGCCTTGCTGCTGGCTCTGGGCGGAATCGGGGGACCGGCCTCGATGGTCCATGCGATCTCGTTCCAGTTCTCGCGCGGGTCGTTGCAGTCCGCGTGGGCGACGCTGGGCATCGAGCGGCTCCAGCCAGTCGTCCAGGCGTGTGTGCTCGGGCTGGTCGTCACTGCGGTCATCGCGCTGCGGCGCGATCCCGGGCTGGCCGATCAGCCGGCGCGGATGGCCTCGTTGATGGCGGCGATCCTGATCGGCCTCCAGCTGAGCGCGGACTACTGGGCCTTCCTGTACGCGGTCTGGGTCGCTCCGCTGCTCGTCATCTCGCTGCTGTCCTCTGAAGTGGCCGATTTCCCTGCATTTGCAGCCCTGTCGCGCTCTGGACACGGCCGCTCCCGGTTCGGAGGTGTCCAGCCTGAGATTCCTGGCCTCAACTCCTCGGGGGTACCGGTCGATCACTTGGCCTGAGCCCAATGGGATACGCCAAGTCAAAATCCGTCGTCGGTCTCGACATCGAGCCCGGATACGTCGCAGCGGTTGAGACGCGCCCCGGTAACGTCACCGTCGAGCGTGCCGCCAGCGCCCAGCTTCCCGCGGGCATCGTCCGCGACGGCGAGGTGGTCGACGTCGAGACGCTCGCCGCGTCGCTGCGCGACCTGTTCGCCGCTCACAAGCTTTCCAAGCGGGTGCGCGTCGGTGTCGCCAACCAGCGCATCGTGATGCGCACGCTCGACCTTCCGCCGCTGAAGGGCGCCAAGGAGATCAGCTCGGCGATCCGCTTCCAGGCGCCCGATCACATCCCGATGCCGCTCGAGCAGGCCGTGCTCGAGCATCACTCGCTCGGGATCGTCGAGACCCCCGAAGGCGCCCGGACCCGCGTCGTCGTCGTCGCCGCTCGCCGCGACATGATCGAGCGCCTGCTCGAGGCGACCCGAAAGGCGGGGCTGCGTCCGGTTGGCGTCGACCTCTCCGCGTTCGCGATGATCCGCGCCCTCTACCGCCCGGAGCTGACCGGTGCGACGCTCTACACCAGCGTCGGTGGCCTCACCAACCTCGCCGTCGCGATGGGTCCGACCTGCGCGTTCACCCGCGTCGCCGGTCAGGGGATCGAGTCGATCGCGGGCGAGCTCGCCGAGCGGCGCGCGCTTACGCTCGAGCACGCCCATGGCTGGCTGCGCCACGTGGGTCTGCTTACGCCGGTGGACGAGATCGAAGGCGAGCAGGACATCGTGTCCGAGGCGCGCGAGGTGCTGAACGACGGCATCCGTCGAATCGCCGACGAGGTTCGCAACTCACTTGACTTCCTCAGCATGCAGGACGCCTCGGCCGTCGTCGAGCGCGTCGTCCTCACCGGTCCCGCCGTGGCGATTCCCGGCTTCCCGGAGCGGCTCGGCGAAGAGGTCGGGCTCCCGCTTGAAGTGGGCGTCGTCCAGGAGGGCCAGCCTGGCGGGTTCGGCGGCATCGACGCCGGACGCCTCGCCGTGGCCGCCGGCCTGACCCTCGAGGAGATTCCGGCATGAGAGCCGTCAATCTGATCCCCGCCGACTCGCGCGGACGCAGCCGCGGTCCGTCGACCGGCATGCAGCTGCCCTCCTACGTGCTGCTCGGATTCCTCGCCGCCGCGGTGGTGCTGGTGACGGTCTACGTCCTGGCCGGCAACTCGATCAGCTCGCGCAAAGCCCAGCTCGCGAGCCTCCAGACGCAGGTCGCACAGGAGCAGGCCGTTGCCGCTCGCCTCGGCGAGTTCACCAAGTTCTCCCAGGTGGCCCAGACCCGCATCGGCACCGTCCAGTCGATTGCCGCGGCTCGGTTCGACTGGCACACCGCGCTCGCGGATCTTTCCAAGGTGGTGCCGGCCAACACGACGCTCCAGTCGGTCGTCGGCACGGTCGCCCCCGGGGCCAGCGCCGGTGGCGCCGGCGGCGGTGGCGCCTCGCTTCGGGGCGACATCACGGCCCCCGCGTTCCAACTCAGCGGATGCACCGGCTCCCAGGACGACGTTGCCCGCCTGATCTCCCAGCTGCGTCTGATCAACGGAGTCACGCGGGTCGCGTTCAGCGACTCGACGGAATCCAACAGCGGTGCCGGCGCGGGCACCAGCGCCGGTGCGAGTGCCGGCCCCAGCCAGGGCTGCGGCGCGAACGGGCCCAGCTTCGACCTGGTCGTGTTCTTCCAGCCGGTCGCCAACGCCGGCCCGCAGGGCGTGACCTCGGTCACCGGCGTCACCTCGAGCACCAGCTCCACCGGAGGCACCCAATGACCACCCGTGACCGCACAGTAATCATGGTCGTGCTCGCCCTCGGCGCGATTGTGGCCGGCTGGCTGCTCATGGTCTCGCCCAAGCGCAGCCAGGCATCGGCACTGGGCGGCCAGATCACGAGCGTGCAGTCCCAGCTCACTTCCGCACGCAGCCAGGTGGCCGCGGGAGAGGAGGCACGCACCGCGTTCGCGGGGCAGTACGCCCAGCTTGCCCGGCTCGGCGAGGCGGTCCCGCCGAGTGATGACATCCCCTCGCTCATCTACCAGGTTCAGAGTGCGGCGCAGGCGGCCCACGTGAGCCTCCGTGCCCTCCAGCTTTCCCCCGGCTCGAGCAGCTCGAGCCCGAGCACCAGCTCGAGCTCGAGCTCGAGCTCGAGCTCGTCCACGGCGTCGTCCTCGACGCTTCCGCCGGGCGCGGCCGTCGGCGCCGCGGGTCTCCCGACCGATCAGTTCACCTTCACGCTCGCCGGCAACTTCTTCAACCTCGCCAACTTCTTCAACCGCGTTCAGAACTTCGTGGTCAGCAGCAATAACCACCTCCTGATCAGCGGCCGCCTCATGACCATCAACGCCATCAGCCTCGCGCCCGGCTCCAACGGGTTCCCCCAGATCACCGCCAACGTCTCGGCGACGACCTACATCGTCCCGCCAACGCAGGGCCCCACGGACGGCGCCACGGCGGCCGGACCGGGCACGACGTCTTCCCAGCCCCAGACCTCCACGTCGGGATCCTCGAGCTCGACTCCCGCCGCGACCATCGCCCCGGTGCTCCGATGAGCTTCTTTCCCAACCTAATCAAGGAGCTGCGCGACCGCAAGCTCTGGCCCATCGCCATCGGGCTGATCGTCGCGCTCGTCGCGGTGCCCGTGGTGCTCTCCAAGAAGGCGTCGACCGACCTGGTCACGCCGCAGCCGACCGGCGGGCTCCCATATTCCACCGGCACGACGCTGCCGGCGATCTCGGTCCAGACCACCGCTTCGAGCTCCAAGCTGCCGGGCCGCGGTCGCAACCCGTTCACGCCCCAGGTCGTCGCGACGACGACGACGACCGCCACCACGCCGACCACGACGGCCAGCACAACCACTGGGTCCGGCACCTCAACATCGACGACCTCCACGGGCGGCTCGACCGGCGGCGGCTCCAGCACCACGGCGACCCCTGCACCCAGCTCGTCCACGCCCGCACCGGCGCCCGCCAAGCCGGCCCCGGCCAAGCCCGGGCCCCCGAGCCTGACCGCGACCCAGTCGTATCAGGTGTCGCTGGCGATCAGTAGCACGGCAAACGGCAACATGAACACGATCGACCCGCTCGAGCGGCTCAGCATCCTGCCGAGCCCGCAGCAGCCCCTGCTCGTCGAGTACGGCGTGCTCCAGGGCGGTCGCCAGGTGGTGTTCGCGGTCCAGCCCGGCGCCGCAGTGAGCGGTCCCGGCACCTGCACCCCCGGTCCGATCGACTGCGAGGTCCTGACCCTCTCGCCGGGCCAGATGGAGGCCGTCTCGAAGCAGACGCCGACCGGCACGACCCCGGTGGCCGATTTCCAGGTCAACGCGATCAACGCGGCCCAGCACCCGTCGGCCGCGGCTGCCGACCGGGCTCGCCGTAACGCGTCCGGCGTTGGCCGCAAGCTGCTCATTGAGTCCTCGTACACCGCTCTCTCCCTCTTCCAGTACGACCCGAGTGTCGGCGCCATCGTCGACCTGCGCAATCTGACAGTGGGAGGTAACTGACATGCGCCGCTACTCGCTCACCGCTCGACGGCTGATCCTCGTGATCGCATCGGCCTTGCTCGCCTCGATGGCCATTGCCGCCAGCGCGCAGGCGGTGCTCGTCAACGACAACGGCACCGAATACGGCGTCGCGCTTACGCCCAATACGACCCTGCCGGCTGGGCTTCAGGTGTCCACCAGCGGATCGTGTAATGACCCGTCGCTCGCGCCCGATCTGAGCTGGGCGACCATCGGCGATGTCTCGCCGCTCTGCTACCACGGCGGCTCGGTGCTCACCAGCAACGAGACCTATGTGCTCACATGGGACCCCGACCGACGCTACTGGGCGACGACGCGTCAGTACGTCGAGCAGTTCCTGAGCGACGTCGCGAGTGCGAGTGGTACCTTCGGCTCACCCTTCGCGCTTCTGCCCCAGTACACCGAAACGGTCAACGGCCAGTTGGTCCACGCCCAGAACAAGTCGGTTTTCGCCGGCGGCTGCGTGGATTACGGGAACAACTCCGGCGGTCAGACCGGCTATACCTGTCAGTTCGGCGCCAACGCCCCGAGCGGCACGGGCAACAACTATCCGACCAACGGGTGCACGCCGTCCGGCACCAACGTGTGGTACGGAGATGACAACGGTCCGCTGGGCGATGAGCCGAATCCAGCGTCCAACGACGTCTGCCTCACCGACGCGCAGATCAAGACCGAACTGCAAGACATGCTCCCACAGATGGGGCTGCCCGGCGGAAACCGCCCCGGGTATCAGCCGCTGGTCGACGTGCTGCTCCCAGCGGGTGTTGAGGTGTGCCTTGACTCCTCCGGCAACGTCTGCTCGGCCAACGGCGCTACGAGCACGCAGTTCTGCAGTTACCACTCGCAGGTCTCGGTCGGGGGCACGGAGATCGCGTACGTGGTGCAGCCGTGGACGGCTCAGTTCGGCCAGGGCGTCGGCTGTGACGATCCCAACGCGCCGGAGATCACCTTCCCGGTCAACGTGACGACGCTCGCTCAGGACGTGGGCTCCCGGCTGGTGAGCCCACTCAGCCAGGGAGAGACGGCTGCGATCACCGATCCCGGTCTCGACGGCTGGTATGGAAACGACAACGGCTTCCTCGGCGAGAAGGGCACGGAGATCAACGACAACGGCTGCGTTCCGCTCGCCAACGGTCTCGACAACGTCACGCTCAACGGCACCACCTACTACCTCCAGCGCGAGTTCAATAACGCTGGCGCTATCGAGACCGATCCGAACGCGCTGCCCTGCATCGGCTGGGTCGACCTGGCCCCCGCCTTCGTGGTGCCTGGTCCGGTCGAGCCGGGTGACAACGTGCTGTTCGACGGATCGGTGACCGCGTCCACGCTGATGGTTCACGCCAGCGGGTACCAGTGGAACTTCGGCGATGGGACCACCGGCACCGGCCCGAGCGTGTATCACCAGTACGGCAACGCCGGCAACTATCAGGTGACGCTCACCGTGACCGACCGCGGCGGCAACACCTCCAGCATCACCCAGACCGTCCAGGTGCTCGGGTCAAACGGCCAGCCCGCGCCGGGCGGGTCGACACCGTCCACCTCGCCGGCTCCGCCGGGGTCCGGGAATCCGCTCAGCGTGCGCCTGCAGCTGATGCCGCAGAGCCTGAAGACCGTGCTGGCCAACGGCATCGCCCTCCGGGTGAGCTCGAACAAGGCTGCCAACGGCATCGCCACCGTGTGGATCACCCGGGCGGCTGCGAAGCGGGCGCACATCGGCGTCGGCCGCGCCGCGAGGGTCCGGATCGGCATCGGTACCGTGGCCTCGATCACGAACGGCACCGTCACCCTGCACCTGCACCTGTCACGGTCGGTGGCCAAGAAGCTGGCCCACGTCGGGCACGTTTCGATGACCATCCGCCTCGCGCTCGTCGCCGCCGGCAACCAGCAGTCCGCGGTCGACGCGGCCGCCAAGTACTAGCGCCGGCCCTTCCCTTCGCTTCTCTGGGCGTCACGCGCGCGTTTGCGCGGTGGCGCCCGGTGGCGTTTCCGGGCCGCCGTGTTCTGCCGCGTGCCAGGTCTTGCGGGTGCCGGGTCCGGCGGGTGGCGCGGCTATGACCCGCGATCGAGTGAGCCGTCCTCCGCGCTGGCCGCGGTCAATGGCTCACTCGCCTAACGGTGTGGATCGAGTGAGCCGTTATCCGCGAGCAACGCCTGAGTGGCGGGAGCGGGACGCGGCCGGGCAGCGCGACACAGGCGACCTCACCCCCTAGGTGGAGTCGTTCGGCGGTCGGTGGGCGACCCGAGCGGGCGGAGGACGGCGCAGGACTGACTAGACGGCCGGTGCGGCGGCGGCGCGCGCCGCGCGCAGCTGACGCTCGAACGCCGTGGGCGGCGAGAGCCGCTTGGGGGCCCCGAAATGGAACCCCTGGGCGTAGTCGGCGCCGATCGCCTTGAGCACCCCGAGCGTCTCGCCGTCCTGGACGCCCTCGGCGATCGTGCGCTTGTCCAGGCAGCGGGCGATGCCCACGATCGACTTGACGACCTGATGGTCGAGCTTGCTCGAAGCCAGCTCGCGAATGAAGCCCATATCGATCTTCAGGTAGCGGGCCGGTATGTGCTTCAAAAACGTGAAGGAGGAGAAGCCGGTGCCGAAGTCGTCGAGCGCGAGGCTGCAGCCGAGCCCGTACAAAAGACCGGCGAACTGGCGCGTGGCCTCGAGCTTGGTCATCGCGGCCGCCTCGGTGACGTCGAAGATGACCTTGCCCGGATCGACGCCGTCGTCGATGGCGGCGCGGATCTCGGCCACGATCGCGGGATCGCCGATCGAGTAGCCGGACAGGTTCACGGCCACGCCCTCGCCGTCGATGGCGAGTCGCAGGCCGGCGCTCGTGACCCAGCGGTCGATTTCGCCGATCACGCCGAAGCGTTCGGCCATGGGCAAGAAGGCGGCGGGCGGGATGATGTCCCCGTCCTCGGAGAGCATCCGCACGAGCAGCTCGTGATGGGTGATCCGGCCGGTGCGAAGATCGGCGATCGGCTGCCCGTAGAGGACGAAGCGGTCTTCGGTCAGGGCGGTACGGATCCGCTGCACCCAGGTGAGGGCGCCGCTGATCTGGCCGCTGTAGACGCAGGCCTGGTCACCGCCCTGCTCCTTGGCCTCGTAGAGCGCGATGTGGGCCCGGGTCAGGACGTCGTCGGCTCCGACCTCCTCATCGCCGGTCAGGATCGCGATCCCAATGCTGACCAGGATCGGCGGCCCGAGCTGACGCTCGCACAGGATGGCGCGGATGTCGCTGGCCACCACGAGCGCCTCGTCCTCGGTCGCCTCGGGCAGGATCAGCGCGAACTCGTCGCCGCCGAGCCGCGCGACCACGTCGGTGGCGCGGGCCCGGGCCCGGAGGATCTCGGACACGGCCTTGAGCATCACGTCGCCGGCGGCTCGACCGTAGGTGTCGTTGGACAGCTTGAAGTTGTCGATGTCGAGCGTGAGGAGCGCGCCGACGCGGGAGTAACGCGCCGAGTAGGAGAGCTGGCGATCGAGCTCGGCCACGAGCCGCGACCGGTTAAGGACGCCGGTCAGGAGATCGTGCTCTTCAAGATGCTCGAGGGGAGACGCCATCGGATCGTGTCACGGAAGGCGCAGCGGTCTGATCCACACCACACACGAGGCATCGGCTTCTGGGCGCCCAGCCTTATCCGTAGAAAACACGGATTGGTCCGTAGCAAGCGCGGAGCCGGGCCCAAGCGCGAGGCTCCGTAACCTACATCGGCCATGTCGCTGCGCCTGATCACCGCGGGGGAGTCCCACGGTCCTGGTCTGACCTGCATCCTCGAGGGGATGCCGGCCGGCCTGCGGCTCGATCGCGACGCCCTGAACCGCGACCTGGCCCGCCGGCAACTCGGCCACGGCCGAGGCGGCCGGATGAAGATCGAGCGCGACCAGGTCGAGGTCACCGGAGGCGTGCGGCACGGCCGGACGCTGGGCGGCCCGATCGCGCTGCAGGTGACCAACCGCGACTACGCCAACTGGGAGGAGCGGATGAATCCCTGGCCGGTGGAGGCGGCGCTCGCCGAGGTTCACCTGCCGCGGCCGGGACACGCCGACCTGGTGGGCACCCAGAAGTACGGCCTGACCGACGTCAGGAACGTCCTCGAGCGCGCCAGCGCGCGCGAGACCGCGGCGCGGGTGGCCGGCGGCGCGGTGGCCAAGGCGCTCCTGCGCGAGCTCGGCGTGGAGGTGTTCTCGCACGTGATCCAGATCACGAGCGTCCACGCTCCCCGCAAAGAGGACCTGACGCCGCAGGACTTCGCGAACGTCGACGAGTCGCCGGTCCGGTGCCTCGACCCCGACGCGACCAAGGCGATGGTGGCCGAGATCGACCGGCTACGCAAGGCCAACGAGTCGCTGGGCGGGGTGTTCGAGGTGCGCGCCTTCGGCCTGGTGCCTGGACTCGGCTCGCACATCTCCTGGGAGGAGCGGCTCGACGGCCGCCTTGGCCAGGCCATCCTCTCGATCCAGGCCATCAAGGCGGTCGCGATCGGGGACGGTATCGAGGTGGCCGGGCTCCCCGGCTCGCAAGCCCACGACGAGATCTTCTACGACGCCACGCGCGGCTACTACCGCGAAACCAACCGCGCGGGTGGGCTCGAGGGTGGGATGACCACCGGCGCCCCGCTCGTCGTCCGCGCGTCGATGAAGCCGCTGCCGACGCTGACCAAGCCGCTGCGCTCGGTCGACATCGCCACCCACGAGCCGGCCGAGGCGCTCCGGGAGCGGACCGACTCCTGCACGGTTCCGGCGGCGGGCGTGGTGGGGGAGGCGATGGTGGCGTTCGTGCTGGCGGATGCCTACCGGCAGAAGTTCGGCGGCGATCACATCGACGACGTGCGCGGTTCCCTGCGCGCCTACGAGGAGCGGATCGAGTGGCGAGGTCTCTAGCTGACCCGACCCGCGTCGGCCACCGGAGCGTGGTGTGCATCGGCTTTATGGGGGCCGGCAAGTCCACCGCCGCCCGCGGCGCTGCGAAGGTCCTCGGCACCGACGAGATCGACGTGGACCGCGTGATCGAGGATCGGCTAGGGAAGCCGATCGAGCGGGTGTTCGCCGAGGACGGGGAGCCGGCGTTCAGGGCGGTGGAAGAGCGGGTGACGCTCGAGCTGCTTGAGGCCGCGGAGCCGAGCGTGCTCGCGCTCGGCGGCGGGGCGATCGGCCACGAGCGCGTTCGGGCCGCGCTCGATGACCACCTGGTGATCTGGCTCGACGTGGGGCTCGAGGTTGCGTGGGCACGGTGCCGTGACAGCGACCGACCGCTGGCGCGGGAGCGTGGCGAGTTCGAGCGGCTGTATCGCCAGCGCGAGCCGGTCTACGCGCAGCTGGCCGATGCGACCGTGCCGGCGGAGCGCTCGCACCAGATGGACCGCGTGCTGGCGGCGCTTGAGGACGTCCCCGACGGCACCAAGCTCCTGTGGGCAGCCAGCTCCTCGTCCGATTACCCGGCGTATATCGGAGCCGGGCTCCTGGCCGGGCATCGGTTCTGGCCCGCCGCGGTTCCGGGACGCCGCTTCCTCGTCACCGACGGTCAGGTGGGCCGCCTCTACGGCGACACGCTCGCACCGTTGGCCGGCCGGGTGGCGATCATGCCCGGCGAGCAATCCAAGACCGTCGCGCACGCCGAGATCGTCTGGACCGAGCTGGCCCGGGCCGGAATGACCCGAGACGACGTGGTCGCGGCGCTCGGAGGCGGCGTGGTCGGCGACCTGGCCGGGTTCTGCGCGGCCACCTACCAGCGCGGGGTCCGGTTCGTGCAGGTGCCGACCACACTGGTGGCCCAGGTCGACTCCGCCTATGGCGGCAAGACCGGCGTCGACCTGGCCGAGGCCAAGAACTACGTCGGCGCGTTCCATCAGCCGAGCGCGGTCATCGCCGACACCGACACCCTGGGCAGCCTGCCGCCGGCCGAGATCGCCGCCGGATACGCCGAGGTCGTGAAGACCGCATTGATCACCGGCGGTGAGCTGTGGGAACGCGTGCGGACGGGGTCAAACCCGACCGACCCGGAAAACATCGCCGCCTGCGCGCTGACCAAGCTGCGGATCGTGGCCCGCGACGAGCGCGACTCGGGTCTGCGCCAGGTCCTCAACCTGGGGCACACCGTCGGGCACGCGATCGAGGCGGTCACCGGGTACGCCGCCTACCGTCACGGCGAGGCGGTCGCCCTCGGGCTGCTCGCCGCGCTGCGCCTTTCGGGCCAGGACGACCTCCGCATGGAGGTGACCGAGCTGTTCGCCACCCAGGGGTTGCCGACCCGCCTCGAGCACGCCGACCCCGACGCCGTGGTGATGGCCACGGCGCGTGACAAGAAGCGTCGCGGCTACGGCGAGGTGCCGTTCGTGCTGCTCGATGCGCCCGGTGTGCCCCGCACCGGGTGCGCGGTCCCCTCGCGTGAGCTCGTCGCCGCCGTCCGGGAGCTGGCCGCGTGACCCAGCTCCGCAACCGGGTCGAGGTCATGCATGGCGTCAACCTCGACCAGCTGGGCCGCCGCGATCCCACCCACTACGGCACGCTGACGCTCGAGGAGCTCGAGCTGCGGATCTCCGAGGCTGCGCGCGAGCTCGAGCTCGAGGTCCGCTTCTTCCAAACCAACCACGAGGGGAAGTTCGTCGAGCACCTCCACCGGCTCGCCGAACTGAGCGACGCGGTCGTGCTCAACCCGGGAGCGTGGACCCACTACTCGTACGCGATCCGCGACGCGCTCGAGCTGACCGGCCTGCCGGCGGTCGAGGTCCACCTGTCCGATGTCGATGCGCGCGAGCCGTGGCGGCGCCAGTCGGTGATCGCCGAGCTGTGCGTGGCCCGGATCGCCGGCAAGGGCCCGGACGGGTACCGCGACGCGCTCGAGCGGCTGCGCGCCGAGATCAGCGACTGAATCGGTCCGCGCGCCGCTCGTCCACGGCGGGGGCCCGCGCCTAACTGCGATCGCGCCGCCGGTCGATATTCACTGGCGTGAGCCAGCCGGCGACGAGCACCCATGCGCGTGTACTGCCAAGCGCCGCTGTCCCACGGCGGGGCTGGCTCAGCTGGGCGCGGCGTAGGGAGGCCAACCCCGCCCTGGCCTTCACCGTGAAGACGGTCGTTGCGTCACGCCTGGTCGTCTGGGGAGCCGCCATCCTCGCGATCGTTCTGATCGGGGCCAACAAGTTCCGCTACCAGGACCTCGATACCGGGCACTACACCTTTCCGTTCGCCAGCTCGGCGCTCAACCTCGCGTTCGCGCCGGCCGCGCGATGGGACTCGGTCTGGTACCTGCACATCGCCGCATCGGGCTACTTCTCGCGTTCGGCGACCGCCTTCTTCCCGCTCTACCCGCTGATGATCCACCTCGGCACGGTGGTGTTCGGCTCGGGCATCCTGGCCGGGACGCTGATCTCGCTGGTGTCGATGACGGTCGGGCTCTACCTTCTCCACCGGCTGGTCGGGCTCGACCTGAGCGACGCTCAAGCCCGCGCCACCGTGCTGCTGGTCGCGTTCTTCCCGGTCAGCTTCTTCCTGTCGGCCGTCTACACCGAGGCGCTTTTCCTGATGCTGTCGGTCGGGGCGATCTACGCGGCGCGGCTCGATCGCTGGGCCTGGGCCGGCGTACTCGGCGCCCTGGCCGCCGCGACGCACTCAAACGGTGTCCTGATCGCGCTGCCACTGGCCGTGATCTATCTGTACGGGCCTCGTTCCGGTGGCCGGATGCGTGACCGTGGCCGTTGGTGGCAGCCGCGCTATCGGATGTCGGGCTCGGTCCTCGGGCTGGGGATCGTTCCGGCCGGATTGCTCGCCTACATGGGGTACCTGGTGCTCACCCATCACTCGCCGATGGCCCCGTTCACGGCCGAGGCCGGCTGGGGGCGCCAGTTCGCCGGTCCCTTCGGGGCCGTTCCGAAGGCGCTCGCCGCCCTGCCTGCCGAGGTGAGGCTCCTGCTTTCGGGGGCAGCGAGCGTGCTCGCCCCAGGCCACGCGGTCAGCTGGACGACAACACGCAATCTGCTCGACATGGGCTTCCTCGCCTTCGCCGCGGCCGGACTGGCTCTGTCCTGGCGACGGGTGCCGTTCGCGTACTTCGTCTACGCCGTGGCCCTGCTCGCCGAGTCCCTGAGCTATCCGAGCGTGACCGAGCCGCTCCTGTCGTTCTCGCGGTTCGTGATCCCGATGTTCCCCGTGTTCATGGGCTGGGGGGCGTGGATCGGCGAACGTCCCGTGGCGCGCCGAGACGTTCTGATCGTCTCGGGCGCCCTGCTCGTTCTGTTCAGTGCCCTCTGGGGGCTCTGGGCCTGGGTTGCCTGAATCGGTCCCGGCCGCCACTACACTCCTCGCCGTGCGTAGGACCGAGCAGCGCCGCGCTGCGATCTGGGCGCTGTATCAGAGCGATCTGCTTGGTCGGCCCCTCGAGCAAACCTTTCCGAACGACGTACATGCGTTTACGCGCGCGCTGGCACAGCTCGTCCGCGACCACCAGGGCGAGCTCGACGAGCTGATCCGCACCCACGCCAGCGGCTGGACGCTCGAGCGGATCGCCCCGCTCGAACGCTCGATCCTCCGGGCCGGCCTCGGCGAGCTGCTGTACGGCGTGGAGCTGCCCGGCGAGCACACGATTCCGCCCGAGGGAGCGATCGACGAGGCGGTTGAGACGGCCAAGCGGTTCTGCGGCGCGCAGGCGCCGGGCTTCGTCAACGGCATCCTCGGGGCGGTGCTGCGCGAGCTCCAGGCGGGTAAGACCTAAGTAGGAGTATTCGCGCTTGCGCGCGTGACGCACCACAATTCACATATATGAGACTGCTGGTAGTCGACGACGATCGAGGTTTGCGCGATGTCCTGCGGCGGGCTCTCGAGCTGGCCGGCTACGAGGTGCGGCTGACCGAGAGCGGCGCCGGCGCACTGTCGGAGGTCAGCAGCAGCCTGCCCGACGCGGTAGTGCTCGACGTCGGGCTGCCCGATATCGACGGCCTCGAGGTGTGCCGGCTGCTCCGGCGCGAGGGCAACCGCGTGCCGGTTCTGATGCTGACGGCGCGCGACACGGTGTCGGACCGGATCGACGGCCTCGACGCGGGCGCCGACGACTACCTGGTCAAGCCGTTCGACATCGACGAGTTGAAGGCGCGATTGCGCGCGCTCCTGCGCCGGGCCGGGGGCGAGACGAGTGTTGACGGCGCGCTCAAGTTCGGCGATCTGACGCTCGATTCGGCGCGTCACGGAGTGATGGTGGGGGGGAAGTTCATCGAGCTCACCCGCACCGAGTACCAGCTGCTCGAACTGCTCATGCTCAACCCGCGCCGGGTCCTGCCCCACACCCTGATCTATGACCGCGTGTGGGGATATGACTTCGGCCCCACCTCAAACGCCCTGCGGGTCTACGTGGGCTACCTGAGGCGAAAGCTCGAGGAGGCCGGCGCGCAGGCGCAGATCCACACCGTGCGAGGGGTGGGATATGCGTTGCGGGAGCCGGAGGGGTGAGCCTGCGGACGCGGATGGTGCTGCTAGCCGGGGTCGCGGTGGCGGTCGCGGTGGTGGCGGTGGCGGTGGCCTCCTATGTAGGGACCCGGTCTGACCTGCAGAGCCAGGTCGACCAGCAGCTCCAGAGCCTGATCAATACACCGCTGGCCAACATCGGGGTGGGGCCGCACGGACCGCACGGACCGTCGCCGCTGCCGCAGACCGGTCAGCCCTACCCGAGCCGGACCCACCAGGGCGACCCCGACGAGGGACTAGGGATCGACCGCCTGCCCCCCCAGGCGTTCGGGGGTCCCTCCGGGACGTTCACGCTGTTCAAGCCGGACGGGCAGACGTATGTCCCTGACGGGCAGACATACGAGATACCTTCGACCCCGGCCATCGAGTCCGTGGCGCACAGCGGCAACGGCCAGTTCTTCACGGACATGCGCGTGAAAGGCACCCACATCCGGGTGCTGGTCACGGGAATCGGGGCGCGTGGTGCTCTGGCGGTCGCGCTGCCGCTGACCACGGTCGACAATGCGCTGAGCCGTCAGTTGGTCGTATCGCTGGTGATCGGCGGGGCCGGCATCCTGCTCGCGGCGCTGCTCGGGTTCCTGGTGGCGAGGACGGCGCTGGCCCCGATCACGCGCTTCACCCGCCAGACCGAGTCGATCGCGGCCAACCCGGAGCGGATCGAGCACGAGCGACTCGACGTGATGGGTTCGGACGAGCTCGCCCGTCTGGCCCGCACGTTCAACCGCACGCTCGACGCGCTCGAGAGCTCGGTGCAGTCCCAGCGCAATCTGGTGGCCGACGCATCGCATGAGTTGCGAACCCCGATCGCGACGATCCGAGCCAATCTTCAGCTGATGCGCGAGGAGGAGCTGCTCTCGCCCGAGGACCGCGCCGCTCTGCGGGCCGACGTGATCGAGGAGCTCGACGAGCTCACCGCGCTGGTGGGCGACGTGGTCGAGCTGGCCCGGGGCGGCAAACCGAGCACCGAGCCCGGCGACGTCCGGCTGGACGCGGTCGTGTACGACGCAATCGAACGGGCGCGCCGGCGAGCGCCGACGCTCACCTTCCATCAGGTGATCGAGCCCACGCTGGTGCGGGGCGAGGCGGACCGGATCTCGCGCGCAGTGAGCAACCTGCTCGACAACGCAGCCAAGTGGAGCCGGAACGGGGGGTTGGTCGAGGTGACCCTGCTCGACGGCATCGTGACGGTCCGCGACCACGGGCCGGGGTTCAACGAGGACGACCTGCCATACGTGTTCGACCGCTTTCACCGCGCCCGCGAAGCCCGCTCGAAGCCCGGCTCAGGTCTGGGGCTGGCGATCGTCCGGCAGGCCGCCGAGGCGCACGACGGGTTCGCCGAGGCGTCCAACGCCCCGGACGGGGGCGCCGTCTTGCGCGTGGGCTTCGGGCCCAAGCTCGAACTCGAAGACGTGCCCGCCGAATCAACGGTCAGCGCGTCCCGACCCTAGTCGCGCGGCTCCCAATCGAGCTATCGAGGGCGGGAGCGGGGCCAGTCGTGGTAGCTGGCCAGGGTCAGCCCGAGTGCCTCGATGCGGTCTCGCAGTCCGGGCTCGGTCAGGGTGGCGAGTTCGAGCTCGCGCTCGGGACCGTAGCTCGAGCGCAGCTCGTCGGTCACCCTGCCGGGATGGCAGCCGACCTCGCTGAACTCCGCCATCGCCTCGGTCTCGACCAGCGCCAGCAGAAAAGCGGCACTGATCCGATCGAGGTCGACCACGCCCGGCTGCGGATGGGCGTAGAAGTCGCCGAGGTAGCGGACGTGGCCGTCGCCGCGCAGCGGCACGCCGAGTGGCGCGACCAGCGGCCCGAACGTCGAGAAGCGGGCGAAGTGCACATGGTGGTGGGAATCCACGTGGGTGGGGTCCGATCGCATCAGCTCGCGGAAGCGGGCGAGCTGGCGGGTGAACTCGCGCTCGGCATGAGGTGGTTGGTCGAGGTCGGGCCCGTCGTCAACGAAGTGAAGGCCGACCGACAGCGCCGGATGCTCGCGCGCCATTTCCGCGCCGCGTTCGGCGTCGGGGGTGTCGACCATCAGGCTGGCGCTCGTGAGAACGCCACTCGTGTGGGCCTCGATGATTCCCCGGTTGAGCCCCTCGGTCAGACCGAGGTCGTCGGCGTTGACGATCAGCCGGCGCATCGACTCAGATCCAGCTCGTAGGTCTGGCCGATCAGGTCGACGCCGAAGCTGTGATGTGGCTCCTCGGCCAGTAGGCGGAATCCTTGCTCCAGGTACAGATGGCGGGCGGCGGCCAGCGGGTGGTTGGTCCACAGTCGCATCCGCTCGTACCCGGCATCGCGGGCGAATTGCAGGCAGGCGCCCACCAGGCGGCGGCCGAGGTCCCGGCCGCGGCCGTCCGGGTGCACGAGCAGGATCCGCAGCAGCGCGGTGCCCTCGCGCTCGGGATCGGACACGCAGAACACGCAGCCCACGCGCCGCCCGTCGACCTCGGCGATCCACGCCGCCTCGCGGCCTGGATCGTGGTCGGCCGCGAAGCGGGCGACGATGTCTGCCACCAGCGCCTCGAAGCTCGTGTCCCACCCAAACTCGCGGGTGTACACCTCGCCGTGGGCCATGACCACCCAGCCCAGATCGCCCGGCTGGCCGAGCGGCCGGATGGTGGGGGGGTCAATCGTTGCGGCCGGATCGGTTACTGAAACAGTCGTTTCAGTAGCCTACACTATCGCGGCATGCCCGCGACCGCCTCGCCTCGGCGCGATGAACTCCTCGAGCTCACCTACCGGTATGCGCTCGAGCACGGGGTGGCGGACCTGTCGTTGCGCCCGCTCGCCGCGGCCGTGGGGTCGAGCCCGCGCGTGCTGCTGTTCCTGTTCGGGAGCAAGGCCGGGTTGGTGCAAGCGGTGCTGGCCCGCGCCCGGAAAGACGAGCTGGCCCTGCTGGAACGCGCCCGGAGATCGGCGGCCGACCCGCCCGACAACGGTGATCCGCTCGCGGTCACCGCCGAGGTGTGGGCCTGGCTGGCGGCCGAGGAGCATCGTTCCCTGCTCAAGCTGTGGGTCGAGGGCTATGCCCGCTCGCTGATCGAGCCGGACGGACCTTGGGGCGGCTTCGCAGCCGCCACGGTGGCGGACTGGCTCGGCGTCCTCGGCGAGGCCACCCCGGACACCGTGCTGCGCACACTGCTGCTCGCCGTGTTGCGCGGTGCCATGCTCGACCTCCTCGCCACGGGGGACCTCGAGCGGGTGGGCGGAGCGGTGAGCCGGCAGCTCGAGCTGTTGCGCTCAGCCCGCTGACGGTGTCCCTCGGGCCGGCGCTCGCGCACTCCGCTCGAATTGCACCAGTCTGGTTGGGTATCGTCTGCGGCGCACAGCACTTGGAAAAGACTCAGGAGGCCAAACATGGCATTGCAGCTGGGCGATACGGCGCCGGACTTCCAGGCCGACTCGACCGAGGGACCGATCTCCTTCCACGATTGGATTGGCGACTCGTGGGCGGTCCTGTTCTCGCACCCGAAGGACTTCACGCCGGTGTGCACGACGGAGCTCGGTTACATGGCGAGCATCAAGCCCGAGTTCGACCGGCGCGGGGTGAAGATCATCGGGCTGTCCGTCGATCCGTCGACCGAGCACGAGCGCTGGGCGCGGGACATCGAGGAGACGCAGGGCACGGCGCCCAACTATCCGATCATAGGCGACAGCGATTTTCAGGTCTCGAAGCTTTACGGGATGCTGGCGGCCGACGTTTCGGGCGACCCCAAGAGCCGGACCCCGGCCGACAATCAGACCGTGCGCAACGTGTTCGTGATCGGACCCGACAAGAAGATCAAGCTGATCCTGGTCTATCCGATGACCACCGGGCGCAATTTCGACGAGGTTCTGCGGGTGATCGACTCGCTCCAGCTGACCGCCAACCACAAGGTGTCCACGCCGGCCCAGTGGCAGCCGGGCGACGACGTGATCATCGCCGGTTCGGTCTCCAACGACCAGGCCAAGGAGATCTTCGGGGAGTGGAAGGAGCCCAAGCCGTATATCCGGATCGTGCCTCAGCCACGCGAACCGGTGGGGTCCTGACCGCAAGACCGCCGCAGCGTCCGCGATCATTCGGGGACGCTCGATGTTGCTCAAGCAGTACTACCTCGGCTGTCTGGCCCACGCCTCGTATCTGATCGCTGACGAGGCGTCCGGCCAGGCGGCCGTGGTCGACCCCCAGCGGGATGTCGACCAGTACCTCGAGGATGCCGCCGCGCTGGGGTGCCGGGTCTCCCACGTGTTCCTGACCCACCTCCACGCCGATTTCGTCGCGGGGCACCTGGAACTGCGGGAGCGGGCCGGCGCCGTGATCCACCTGGGGGCGCGCGCAGAGGCCGATTACCCGTTCATAGCCATGGGTGACGGCGACGGGGTGACGCTCGGCGACGTGCGGCTGAGTGTGCTCGAGACGCCGGGTCACTCGCCCGAGTCGATCTCGATCCTCGTCTACGACCCCGCCGAGAACGGTGGGGAGCCGTACGCGGTGCTGACCGGGGACACGCTGTTCATCGGCGACGTGGGCCGCCCCGACCTGCGCGGTGCGCTCGGGTGGAGCGCCGAGCAGCTCGCCGGCATGCTCTACGACTCGCTGCACGACAAGCTCGTGCGCCTACCCGACGCGACGCTCGTCTACCCGGCGCACGGCGCCGGATCGCTGTGCGGCAAGAGTCTGTCGATCGACACGGTGTCGACGATCGGCGCCCAGCGCGCGCACAACTACGCGCTTGCGCCGATGAGTCGCGAGCGCTTCATCGAGACGGTCACCAGCGACTTGCCCGACGCGCCGGCCTACTTCACCTACGACGCGGTGCTCAACGCCCGCGAGCGCCCGACGCTGGAGCAGGCGCTCGCGCGCGAGCTGCGGCCGTTGTCGCTGGCGCGGGTCCTCGAGCTGGCCGCGGATGGCGCTCAGCTGCTCGACACGCGCGAGCCGGCCTGGTTCGAGGAGGGGCATCTGAAGGGGAGCGTGAACGTCGGCCTGAGCGGCAGCTACGCCACCTGGTGCGGCACTGTGCTCGAGCCCGAGCGGCCGATCGTGCTGATTGCGGAGCCCGGACGCGAGGTCGAGGGGGCGATGCGCCTGGGGCGGATCGCGTTCGATACCGTCGCCGGATACTTCTCCGGCGGGATGCAGGAGCTGTCCGATCGCCCGGAACTGATCGAGCGGATCGAGCGGATCACGGCTCGTGATCTCGCCGAGCGGCTGGCGAGCGTGCGGCCGCCGCTGCTAATCGATGTCCGCGCCCCAGGCGAATGGCGCGAGCAGCGGATCGACGCCGCGGTGAACATCCCGCTCTCGCGCTTCGCCGAGCGGATGACCACTTTGCCCCGTGACGAGTCACTCGTCGTGCACTGCGCCACCGGCTATCGCTCGGCGATCGCCGCGAGCCTCCTGCAACGGGACGGGTTCTGTGCGCTGGCCGACCTGATCGGCGGAATCGGGGCGTGGCCGACCGATTAGTTTTGGCGGTGGGTCTGGTCTCATGACCATGAACGCCAACCCACGGGAGGATGCAGCATGAGTGCCACTGCAACCGGGATTCGGCAGATCGGTCTGGTCTGCATCGCGACGCCTGAGCAGGACCGGGCGATCGAGTTCTACGAGTCGCTCGGGTTCGAGAAGCGGACCGACACGCCGTTTGGCGGCGGCTACCGGTGGATCGAGGTCTACCTGCCCGAGGGAAGCACGGGCATTGCGCTCGCGCCCCCAAGGCCCGGGACCGAGGTCACCCCGGTCGAGACCGGCATCACGCTGTACACCGACGATGTCGATGCGACCCACGCCGAGCTCAAGTCCCGCGGAATCGACGTCGACGCCGAGGTGTCGCGCATGGGCGATCCCGTCCCGCCGATGTTCTGGCTGCGGGATCCGACCGGCAACTCGTTGATGGTGGTCGAGCAGCGCTGACGATGACTCCCGCGGATCGCGACTTCGCGGAGCTCATCGAGCAGCACCGGGCCGAGCTCCACGCGCACTGCTACCGGATGCTCGGCTCGGTGCACGATGCCGATGACGCATTGCAGGAGACGCTGCTGCGCGCGTGGCGCGGTGCGGCCGGCCTGCGCGAAGCCAGGGCCGCCCGGTCTTGGCTGTACTCGATCGCCACGAACGTTTGCTTGACCGAGCTCGAGCGCCGGCGCCGGCGCGTGCTGCCGCACGACTTCGGCCCGGCGTCTGACGGCGAGACCCCGCCCGGCATTCCGGCGGCCGAGTCCACCTGGATCGAGCCCTACCCAGACGAGTCGATCGGGCTTCCCGGCGGGCGCGCGGCGCCGGAGGCCACCTACGAGCAACGGGAGAGCGTGGAGCTCGCGTTCGTGGCGGCTCTACAGCACCTGGGTGCCAACCAGCGAGCCGTCCTGCTCCTGCGCGAAGTCCTCGGCTTCAGCGCGCAGGAGTCGGCGACCATGCTCAAGACGACCGTCGCCTCCGTGAACAGCACGCTCCAGCGTGCGCGAGCCGCGACCGCGGAGCGGGTGCCCGAGCGAACCCAACAGGCGACGCTCCGCTCCCTCGGCGATCACGGGCTGCGCGACCTGGTCGACCGATACCTCAGTGCCTGGGAGCGCTGCGACGTCGACGGCTTCGCCTCGTTGCTGGTCGAGGACGCGTCGTTCGCCATGCCTCCGCTGAGCACGTGGTACACGCCGCGCGACGAGATCGTGACCTGGGCCCGCGAGTCCGCGATGTCGGGGGCGTGGCGGTGGCGGGCGCTGCTCACACGCGCCAATGCCCAGCCGGCGCTGGCGTTCTACGCCTGGGACGAGCCCGCGGCCGCGTACCTGCCGTTCGCCCTGTGCGTGCTGACCCTGCGCGACAGGCTGGTGTCGGACGTGACCGCGTTCATCGTCCGGTCGATCGAGGAACCAGATCCGGAGGTGTACACCCGCTTCCCGGACCAGCCAATGGACGCACGGCGCCTCGCGGGCGCGTTCGAGCGGTTCGGGCTGCCCGACCGTCTGGGGTGAGATTCGCCCTACGGCGACCCCGGCTACTAGTCGGAATCTGGGAGCAGGTCGCAGAACACGAAGCCGTCCCTGTGCACGACCTCCCCGCGCCTGCAGGAGATCGGGTGGGTGAAGATTGGGCCGCTGTAAACGAAGGTGTGGAACTCGCCGTTCTCGCCACACGGATCGACGTCTGGCGGGAGGCCGTCGAGCAGTTGCCGGTCAAACGCCCGCCCCGCGAACGAAGCGTCGAGCCGGGCCGGGTCGACGCAGACGAGAAAGGCCTGGAAGCCGTCCTCGATGAACTCCTCGGCCAGGAGCTTGGTGTCGCGGCCCCAAAGGGGAAAGACCGCCTCCTTATTGATCCGGCCGAGCCGCTCCTCGCGATAGGCGCGAATGTCGGATAGGAAGAGATCGCCGAACGCGATCGCGGGCGCCTCGCTCAGAGGTGACCGCGCGAGCGCCTGGCCCACGCGTTGCTCGTAGAGCTCGTTGGAGCAGCCGGCGGGAATCTCGATCTCGACCAGCGGGAGTCCGGCCGCGCCGGCCTGAGCGACGAGCAGTTCGCGTCGAACGCCGTGCATCGAGATGCGATCGTAGTCGGTGGTCACCGTGGTGATCAGAGCGCCGACGCCGGGCCCCGGCGCGTTGCGCAGGGCGCGAAGGGCGAGCGCCGAATCCTTGCCGCCGCTCCACGACAGGGCGATCTCGACCGCGGACACGCGCTGAAACTACACGCCGGCGTGAGCCGGCACCGGCTCGGCTGTACTCACCCGCACCGGGGACCGGAGGGGCGCGAGCGCGGGAGCCGCGAGGATCGCGACCAGCGCGGCGGGCATATACCAATCGACGTACAGGTAGGACCAAGAGCGCATGGTCAGCTCGAGGCCGATGACGACGAGGCCGGCGAGCGCAGTCACCTGGTAGAGCTCGCGGCGGTGGGGCCAAACGAGCATGGCAGCGGCGATCCCGATCACGCCGCCCTCGAGGACCATCCGAAGGGGCTCGAGTTGCGGCAGCTGATCCCAGATGCCCATGAACGAGTGGCGGCTCAGCTGAAAGGCGATGGTGTGTGCCCAGAACAGCGAGAAGCCCTGCGGTGGCAGGAAGGCCCAGATGATGATGCCGGTGGTGGCGCTCAGCGCCGCCCCGAACAGGATCAGAGATTTGGGCCGGCGCGCGCCGTCGGTGGAAAAGCAGAAGAGTCCAGCCAGCGCCAGCGGCGCGAACTTCGCGGCCACGGCCCAGCCGAGCAGCGTGCCCCGGATGAGCGGCGAGGAGGCGGCCAGCAGCACGGCCACGAGCAGGAGCGCGATCAGTCCGTCGTTGGTCGAAGCGGCGAGGGGCTGGAGCGTCCACGGGTTGGCGGTCCACGCGAGTGCCAGTACCAGACCGAGGCGCGTGCCGCCCTGGCCGCGTTTCAGCTGCCGGCCGAGCAGGATGAGTCCGCCGACGGTCAGCGCGTCGAAGGTGATGGCGGCGGCGTGCGCGGCCGGGAGCCAGTTCCAGACCCAGTTCGGATCCGGGAACAGCATCTCGAACGGCAGGTACGAGAGATACATGGCCGGCCCGTAGGTGTCGAGGTGCGCGTTGCCCGGCCAGTACAGCGGCCACCCGTGATGGATGCCGTTGGCGCCCAGCACCGAGGCGAACGCGACATCGCTCGTGTCGCCGAGGAGCAGGTTGTAGAGGGCGCGTGCCAACACGAGCGCGCCCAAGGCGATCCAGAGCGTCCGCGAGCTCGCCCAGGCGGCGGGTTCGCGCCTCAGCCCACCGACCTGCACGCGGCGCACGCCCACCCAGGCCAGGCGGCCCGCCAAGTAGAGCAAGGGCGGGTACTGGAGTGGCACCGAGACGAGCACGAGCCCGCGGTCGTAGAACGCCATCGAGATCCCCAGCGATAGCAGCGCGAGTAGGTCGACGTTGCGGACGGTGAAGAACCGCCGCGTGTCCCACATCAGCACCAGCAGCACGGCGCCGAGCAGCGTGCTGACGAGCTCGTCGCGAACCCGCCAGGTGGGATTCTGGACGCCCGTCTCCCAGGGGATGGGCCACGCCTGCGAGCTGGTCTCGAGCACGATCCCCGACCGATCGGCGATCAACACGACGTGACCGCTCTGGCCAAACAGCGTCCGTCGCTGACTTCTCGACGGAAAGTAGGTCACCTCCCACACGCCGAGCATGCGTTGCCCGGCGATTCCCGGGAACACCGTGACCGGCATGTGCGGATAGCGGGCGCGCAGGCTGCGGACGGCCGGCTGCCGGTCGGCGATCGCCACCGCCTCACCGGCGGTCCGCCAGAAATCCGCCGGACGCGATGACAGGGGCACGGTCGCGTGTGCGTTATCACGAATCTGGGTCGGCGCGCGGAGCACGAGCCAGCCGTGAGCCATCGCGGCGATCGAGCTCAGCAGCGCTGCCAGCAGTGCCGCGAGCAGCCAGGTTCGTGAGTGTCGCATTCGGCTCAACTGAGTTATCGGCGGACGGTGCCCCGATCTGTAAATGACCGCTCACAAAAGCTCACGGTTGCGCTTAGACGGGCCGGTACCCTGGGTTCATGAACAGCGGAGTCGCGCTCGAGGCGCTTGCTGTTGCCGTCTCGGCGGGGGTTCCGGTCCTGTTGTGGGGGAGCCCCGGGACCGGGAAGACCTCCGCCGTGCTGGCGTTGGGCGAGGCGCTGGAATGGCCCGTCGAGACGGTCATCGGTTCGATCCGGGAGCCGAGCGATTTCGCGGGGCTGCCGGTCGTGATCGACGGATCGGTGCGGCTCTCCCCGCCCGCTTGGGCGACGCGGCTGTCCGCCTCGGGCGTCGGGCTCCTGTTCCTGGACGAGCTGACGACGGCGCCGCCGGCGGTGCAGGCGGCGATGCTTCGGGTGGTGCTTGAGCGCGTCGTCGGCGATGCGAGGCTGCCCCCGGGCGTGCGCGTCGTGGCCGCGGCAAATCCGCCGGATGAGGCTGCTGACGGCTGGGAGCTCGCGGCTCCGCTCGCCAACCGGCTCGTACACCTCGACTGGCCCGTCGACGGAAAGCACATCGCAAAGGGACTGGCGGTCGGCTTCCCGCGCCCGGTGCTGGCCGGGATGGAGAATCCACCCACTCCGGCGCAGAAAATGGCCGCGCGCGCAGCGGTCGGGGCGTTCCTCGGCGTTCGCCCCCCATTGGCCTTGCAGCTGCCACGATCGGCGGCGGCCGCGGGCCGCGGCTGGCCTAGCCCGCGCAGCTGGGAGGCGGTGGCCAGGTTGCTGGCGGCGTGCGAGGCGGCACACGCCTCCGAGGCGGCGCGTGCGGCCCTGGTCGAAGGGGCGGTGGGGGATGGTGCCGCGCTCGAGTTCCTGGCCTGGCTCGAGCATCTGGACCTGCCCGATCCGGAGGCGGTCCTGGCCGATCCCGACAGCTTCGTGTTGCCCGAGCGCAGCGACCGAGCGTTCGCGGTGCTCACCGCCGTGGCATCGGTCGCGGTCGTCGATGGAACCGCCGAGCGCTGGGATCAGGCGTGGCGGGTGCTCGCGCGGGCGGCCGATGCGGCGCCGGACGTGGCGACGCTCGTGGCCCGCACGCTGGCCGCCAACCGCCCGGAGGGAGCCGAGGTGCCGGAGGCCCTGCTCGAGCTCGCACCCGTTCTCCGAGCGGCGGGATTGCTGTGAGTCCCGGTGATGGCCGGTGAGATTCCTCCGGATTGACGAACTGAGCCATGAGCTACGCCGGCAGTGGGCGGCCGGGCGGGTTTGGGCCGCGCACGAGGCGCCGTATCTCGCCACCGCGTTGCTCGCCCTCCAGGCCGTGGCAGTTCAGCGCGAGGCCAACGACCGGGCGATCGATCTGCGCGCGTTTCCGGCCGATCGCGACTGGCACGTCTACCTCGATCCCGAGGTGCTTGCCGACACCACTGTTGGCGAGCTCGGGTTCTGGCTCTTACACCAGGTCAGCCACTTGCTGCGGGAGCATGCCGCCCGGTATCCCGGTGCGCCTTCGCCGGCATCGTCGGGCACCGGTCCGCTGGGCGCGCGGACGACGGATCAGAACCGTTGGAACGTGGCGGGCGATGCGGAGATCAACGACGATCTGCACACCGCGCGGCTCCAGCTCCCCGACCGTGCGATCCACCCGGAGTTACTTGGGTTGCCCGAGAGTTGGACCGCCGAGCAGTACTGGGACGCGCTCATCCCAGATGGCGAGGGGGTGAAAGCCGACTGCGAATCGACGCTCGCCGCCACGCGTGACTGTGGCAGCGGGTGCGACGGCCAGCCGCGGGATTGGGATTGCGCACAGCCCGGCCTGAGCCCCGTCGACGTGCGCATGGTCGCGAGGAACACTGCACGGCGGATCCGGGAGCACACACAGCAGCGGGGAGACACTCCGGAGGGGTGGCAGCGGTGGGCGGACGACGTCCTCGAGCCGAGCGTGAACTGGCGCCGACAGCTCGCCGCCCACGTCCGGCGCGGTGCCGCCGATGTCGCCGGCCGCGTCGACTTCACCTACCGCAGGCCATCGCGGCGGGCCAGCGCGATCCCGGACGTGGTGATGCCGAGCCTGCGCCAGCCGCTGCCTCAGGTGGCGCTGGTGATCGACACCTCGGGCAGCATGAGCGACGCGATGCTGGGTCAAGCTTTGGGCGAGGTCGCCGGTGTGCTTCGCAGCCTGGGCGTGGCGCGACGCAACCTGCGGGTCATCGCCTGCGACGCCCATGCCTACCGGGCGCAGCTGGTACGTGACCTCGGCGCGATCCGCCTCGATGGCGGGGGCGGCACCGACATGGGCGCGGGACTTGACGCCGCCGCGGCGCTTCGCCCTCGACCCGATCTGATCATCGTGCTCACCGACGGCTTCACCCCCTGGCGCACCGCCCCGCCCCGCGGAATCCGTGTCGTCGTCGGTCTGATGGACCGAGGTGGAAGGACGCCCGACTGGGCAGAAACCGTGCTCGTCGGCGACATGGCGGGGGCAGCACGATGACGAGCCCCGTGCCTGGACGGCCCGATCCCGGCCATGACCGTCGCTTCGACGCCGAGCGCTGGCGAGAGCTCGGCTTCTCCAGGGAAAGCGGCCTGGCCTGGTGGAAGCATCGGATCGAGCCGGGGGACGCGCTGCGCTGGCAGCGCGCCGAGGTCGCCGAGCCGATCGATGCGGTTCGCTGGAAGATCGCCGGCATCGGCCCGGACACTGTGCGCGAATGGGTCTACGCCAAGATCGACGCGCGCGAGGCGGTTGCCTGGACTGAGCTCGGTTTCAATGTCGCCGAGGCGCGCAAGCAGAAGCGTGCCGGCCGGTCCGCCGTCCAGGCCTACGGCCACGGCTACCGCGTGGCCGCGGCGACGTCGCCAGCCCGGCAGGCGGGTCTGTCGCGCGTGGGTGTGGGCCATCGCCGCTTCATGGAGGCGGTTCGTGGCCGCGACCCCCGAGTAATGCATTCCTACATGCAGCGCCAGTGGTTCGACGACGAGGCGATCGCCTGGGCAACGCACGGCATCGAGGCCGCCGACGCGCTCGCCTGGAAGGAGCTCGGACTCACGCCGGTCGAGGCCGAGCGATACCGAACGCGTGAGATGAGTCCGATGCAAGCCGCCAAGGCGTGGTGGCGGGCCGGCATCCCGTTCGACGAAGTAGCCGACTGGATCGGCGCCGGGCTGAGCCCCGAGGAGGCGGTGCAGCAGCGGGCCAACGGCGTCACCGCGGATCGAGCCGCGGTGCTCCGAAGCCTGCGGAAAGACAAATGAGCGCACCGGGTGCTCCCGGGACTCGAGTCTGCTGAGTATTACTGGGTTACGGCGCGGTCCAGGCGGGGGAGGCGCCGCCCTGGCCGATCAGCGCGAAATAGAGCACCGAGGCCGCGAGGGCGGTAACCGGAGCGAGCGCCGCGTTCACCGCCCACTGAACCACCGCCTGCCCTACCGATCCAAGCGATGAGGCGGCCAGGCCGGCGGCGAGGCTGATGACCGCGACGGCGAGGAACACCAGCACGATGACCCCGAACACGTTCCAGCCGTTGCCGCGGACGAGCTCCCGGCTGCGCCCGAAGGCCCGGAAAATCCCGGGCCGCTCGAGGACGGTCACCGGCGCCACCACCGACCAGATGACGAGCAGGATGAGTCCGGGGATGATCAGGAGCACGAAACCGATCCCGACGCCGATCCCGAACAGGATCGATACCGCGGCCAGCGGCCACACCACCGGTTCAACGCTGCGTATGAGATCACGGACCGAGTGATCGCGCCGTCCGTCCTGGATGTCCTGAACCAGCTTCACCACCATCCCCTGATAGAGGATGCTGAGGGCCCAGAACAGGATCGCGAGCGCGAAGCTGACCGCGCTGCCGAGCACCAGGTAGATGATGAACTGGATGGCATAGAGCGCGACCGCGGTGCTGACCAAGACAGAGAACTGATCGCGGTAGATCGCCCAGATCCGGGAGACGATGGCCCCAGGGCTGACGGGTTGCACGCTCATGCCCGGAAGTGTCCCGCCGCTGCCCGCCGGCGGCAAGTCATGCAAAGAGTCGGCCGAAATCCCGCGTCAAAGAGAGGCGGCTTGCTCGCCGCTCAGCCGGCCGCGCCTTCGAGGGTCAGCTTGAGCCGGTGGATGTCCTGGGTGAACTGTCTCCGGAGCCCCACGCGCAACAGCGGCTCCACGAGCCGCACCATCCCCTTGGGCTGGCCGTGTGCGTCGAAGCGCAGACCGGGTTCCCGGCCCTTGCGGCTCGACGGTCATTCGCGCATCGATCGGTAACGCTCCCTCGACTACGGTGAGCGCGAGCACCCGGTCTACTGCGAACTCGCTCACCTCCACCAGCGAACTCAGTTGTCTGCCGCCCGTGAACGCGATCATGTTGCGTGCCCCTTTTCTCTAAAGATTTGCCACCCGCGATCGCGCTTACGCACACGCAGGTTCAGCGTGCCCGCCCGTAAGACGGCACGCATCCTGTCCGCTTTGATCGTCCTGCGCGCAAGCGCGAGCGGCGCGGGGCCGATAGTACGGTCGGACCGCGATGGGTACGAGCTTCATCAGCATCAAGGACGTGGCCGTCGCCCAGTTCGAATTCCGGGATCAGGACTGGGCCGATCGGTCTCGCTCGGCGCGTGAGCTGGCGTTCAGCATAAATGGTTACGAGGTGTCGCCGCGACCGCGCGGGTACGCATGTCACCGGTCCCAGTGGGTGTGGGTCGAGGCCGACCCAGCCGGGCGGAGGGTGTCGTGGAGCGACTTCCGGATGCTCGTTCCGACCGATTCGCTCACCCCGATCGCGCTACACGTCGCCGGCGCGGCCGCCTGAGCGTGCGAAACGCTCGATAGCCTGAGGTAGGTGACCAGCTCGTCCGATAGTGCGCCGCCCGCCGCGGGTCCGTACCTGCAGACCGTCTCAGGACGGTGGGTGAACCCGTTCGACCCAGACCCCGCACAGCTGGACGCGGGCGACATCGCGCGTGCGCTGGCCAACCAATGCCGGTTCGGCGGGCACAGTCGCGTGTTCTATTCGGTCGCCCAGCATTGCGTGATCGTGTCCCGCGTCGTCGAGGAGCGCGGAGGCGACGTCGAGGACGTGTTCGCCGCGCTCATGCACGACGCCGGCGAGGCCTACCTCGGCGACATGCCGCATCCGCTCAAGCACCGCAGCGCCCTTGGGGCAGCGTTCCGAGATGCAGAGGCACAGCTCGAGGATGCGATCCGTGATCGGTTCAAGATCAAGCCGAACGTCCCCGAAGTCAAGGCCGTTGACCGCGCGCTGCTGGCCACGGAGCGGCGCGCCTTCAGTGCCGAGATTTGGCACTGGCCCGAACTCGAAGACGTCGAGCCCCTTGACCTGGAGCTCTCCGCATGGTCACCGGACGAGGCCGCCGAAGCATTCGCCAGGCGCTACGGCGAGCTCGAAGCCAGGCGTTGAAGAGCTCACCGGATGCGGGGAGCCGGGGATGGGGAAGACCGCGCTGTTGGACTGAATCGCCCGCGACAACGGCGACTGCGACATATGCAAGCGGTCCGCCGCCCGCCCGAATGCAGCTCCTCAGCAACCGCTACCCATGGGACTGCCGTTTGCGCGATACTCAGCCGCGGAAGGACTCTTTGACCCATGGGCGCGAACGCGATCATCTCTTACGACGGGACTCCGAACGATGACGACGCCCTCGTGCTGGGAAAGATGTTGGCGCAGGCCGGTTTCGCGTTGGCGCTCGCGTATGTGCGCCATTCCCGTGAGTTTGACCCGCGCCGGGAAGAGGTGGCCCAGCATGACGCCGACCAACGGTTGGAGCGAGGCGCGGCGACGTTGGGAGATGCCGAAATCTCCCGCCACGTCGTCATCGGTGCCTCGACCGGAGCTGGCCTGGGGCAGCTGGCCGAGAGCGAGGGAGCGTCGGTGGTCGTGTTTGGCTCGGACTACAGGACCGCACCCGGTCACGTGGAGCCCGGCACGTCCGCTCAGCATCTCCTCGACGGTGGCTCGGTCGCGGTCGCAATCGCGGCTGCCGGTCTGCGTACCCAGCTGGACGGCGCGATCGGATCGATCGCGGTGCCTCTCGCCGGCCCGAGAAACGATGTTGCCCGCGAGACCGCGCGTGCGCTGGCGGCGAAGCTCGGGGCGACGGTTCGCGAGTCACGCGCCGAGCCGGTCGACCTGATCGTGGTTGGCTCGCAGCCCGGCGCACCGGCAGGCCACGTCGTGATTGGCGGCGACGTGCGCAACGAGCTGGATAGTGCCCGCAGTTCGGTGCTGGTCCTGGCGGCCGGCGTGCCGCTTCTCCCTTAGCGGTCCGCCCTCGGGAAGCCCGGCTCGGCGGGGTGGTGCGCCGCAAGCGGGTAACTTCCCGGAGGTGTCCGAGCCGCGCTTTCATTTCCTGTGCGTTGCCTCCGCACTGCTCGGCGTCCAGGCCGAGTGGGTGACGGAGATGCTCGCGGACGGCCAGATTGCACTCTTGGCCGACGGTGGCGGCTTCGCCGCGATCAACGAGGTTGCGCACACGCTGGGCATGATCAGCGTCCCCCTCGTCCGAGGCGAGGAAACGGCGGAGCTTCAGGAGGAGACGGCGATGGCTTATGCCGATCGCCTCCCGCTCGTGTGGGTCGATAACGGCTTCGGCGAGAAGGTCACCACCTGGGCGCACGACCGCGGCCCGATGACGCTGCTCGTACAGGCGAGCGGCCCGCTGGCCGGAGACGAACGCCGACGGATCGAAAGGTTCGTGGCAAGTCTCGGGCGCCAAGCCGAATAACCCGGGGCGTCGCGAAGTCCACCGCCTCGCAACCGCTCAGAGTTCGGCCGAGGCCAGGCGCGCCCCCTCGAGTCTCGCGGAGATCTTCTGCATCGCGATGTCCCGGGCGAAGTCGGGCGAGCCGTGCAGTGGCTTGACGTCGCGACTGAACGGAGAGAAGCCGCAGTCGTCGGTGGCGCCGAGGCGGTCCGCTGGGATGTACTTGGCCGCGGTCAACAGCTCGTCCCGTACGTGCTCGGGTGTCTCGACCTCGGGACTTAGAGGGTTGATGACGCCCATGAAGCAGACCTGCGAGACACCGGCCGCATCGTCGCGGCGGTATTGCCCGCACAGCTTGTAGACCGATTCCCGGTCCTCTTCGCTCGCGCATTGGATCAGGAAGTAGCCGGCGTTCATGTCGAACATGTGCTCGAGCAGCAGCTCGTAGGGCACCTCCTTGCTGTGGACCGAGTCACAGTCGCCGCCCGGACAGGTGTGGATGCCGATGTCCCGGCGCTCCTCGGGCGTGAACCGCTCGAACAACCGATTGTTGAGGTCGATGAACTCCCCGAGCATGTTCTTCCCGGTCCAGGGGTTGCGCGAGTCGTTCTTGTTCGCTAGCCGGCCCTCGGTGAAGTCGACCGACACCCGGACCGCGCCGGCAGCGAAGCACTGGCGGATGTCCTTCTCACACTCGTCGATCACATCGGCGAGGAACTGCTCCCGCGAATAGCCGTCGAGTTCCCCCTCCAGCGGATACAGGAGGCTCATCATCGACGGAGAGATAACGGCCTGCTTGACGGGATGACCGGCCGTCTTGACGTTCTTCTCGACGAACTCGGACGCGTAGGTTTTGTAGCGGAACGGTCCCCCGGTCAGCCGTGGCAGCTGCCGATGATGGCCGTCATCGAAGATCGCGAAGAACTGCCCGTCCCCGGCCAGGTTCTCGGCCAGGCCGGTGCCGGCGAGCGTGTCGGTGATCGAGTACGTCGCGAAGCTCGACTCCCGCTGCTCGCCGTCGGTCACGATCGGCTCGCCTGTCGCCTCCAGGCGCCGGATCGAATCCTCGGCTGCGGCATCCTGCTCGGCCTGTAGCTGCTGCCATGTGATCTTGCCTTCGTCGTAATCGGCGTAGGCCTGTTGGAGCTTCATCGGCCGTGGGAGCGACCCGACGAGCTCGGTGCGGATGGGCATGAACCGTCCTCCCCTTGTAGGAGATCGCGTGCAGATGACCAGTCCACGCCGCCGAGTGTCGGCGCTGAGAATTCCGTCCCGACACCGCGAGACTGACCGGTCTCCCTCTAGCTCGGGACGTTACTACCGCGCGTCATCAGCAGTCAAGGGAAGGTTCGCCCTAACCTTCAAACGCGTCGCGCAGGAGCAGCGCGGCGATCCGCTGGGCCCGCCGCGCCGCGTCATGATCGCCCTCGCCGGCGGCGACAATCGAACCCTTCATCAGGATGTGCCACTCCCGGGCGAAGCTCTCGGGCTCCCGGATTCCGGCCCGTCCGGCGAGGTCGGCGAGGAAGTCGCGAATCCTCTGCAGGTATGCACTCGATTCGACGTGGAGGGGGTGCTCGGGGCCGGGATGCTCGAGCATCACATTGATGAACGAGCAACCCTCGAACTCGGGGGTGCGGAACCAGGCGTCGAACACGTCGAAGATGGCCAGCAACTGCTCGCGGGGATCCGCGCTTCGCTGCTCGACCTCACCCTGGAGCCACCTCCGGGTCCACACCTCGTCGCGACGCTCCAAGAACGCCAACACGAGGTCCTGCTTGGAGGCGAAGTGGCGGTACATCGTCTGCCGGGCCACGCCCGATCGCTCGATGATGGCGTCGATCCCGACCGCCTGGATGCCCCGACGAGAGAACAGCTCATAGGCCGCCTCGAGCAATCGCTCCCGCGCTTCGCTGCTGCCCCCTTCGCGCTCAGCCAAAAGCGCTGAATCCGAAGCCGCCACGCCGAGAATCTAGCATCGGCTCGTGAGCGCCTTGCGAAACAATGGACGCCCGACCCAGCGGACGAGGAGAGAGCAATGTCAACAACCGCAGCCCCATCAGTCGTGGCCGAGGTCAAGCAGTGGCTGTCGCGTTTCGATGAGGCCCTGACGCGGGGAGATAGCGCCGCCGCTGCCGAGCTGTTCGGGCAGGACAGCTACTGGCGGGATCTCGTGGCGTTCACGTGGAATCTCACGACCGTTGAGGGGCAGGCAGGTGTGCGGCACATGCTCGAGCACGCCCTTGCGCGCACCCGGCCGCACCATTGGCAGACGGCGGAGGAGCCGGTTGCGGCGAACGGCGTGAGCGAGGCTTGGATCACCTTTGACACGGCGGTTGGCCGCGGCCGCGGCTATCTGCGGCTGCGGGACGGCAAGGCGTGGACGCTGCTCACGACTCTCGAGGAACTCACGGGTCATGAGGCGAGCGCCGGTCCACACCGCCCCAAGGGCGTCGAGCACGGCGCCATCGCCGAGCGGCGTACGTGGTTTGAGGAGCGCAGCCGGGAGCGCGAGGAGCTCGGATATACGACGCAGCCTTATGTGGTGATCGTCGGTGGAGGGCAGGGCGGAATCGCGCTCGGGGCGCGCCTGCGCGCACTTCGCGTCCCGACGATCATCATCGAGCGCAACGCGCGACCGGGCGATTCGTGGCGCAACCGGTACAAGTCGCTCTGCCTGCACGACCCGGTCTGGTACGACCATCTGCCATACATCAAGTTCCCCCCGAACTGGCCGGTGTTCTCGCCCAAGGACAAGATCGCCGACTGGCTCGAAATGTACACGCGCGTGATGGAGCTGAACTACTGGAGCTCCACCGAGGCCAAGCACGCTCGCTACAACGACGAGCGCGGGGAGTGGACCCTGACCGTGCAGCGGGAAGGATCCGAGGTCACGCTGAGCCCTCAACATCTGGTCATGGCTACGGGCATGTCAGGCCGCCCCCACGTGCCGCGGCTCCCGGGGATGGAGGACTTCAGGGGTGATCAGCACCACTCGTCCCAGCACCCGGGGCCGGACCGCTATCGCGGCCGGCGGGCGGTCGTGATCGGGTCAAACAACTCCGCCCACGACATATGCGCCGCCCTATGGGAGCAGGCTGTCGACGTGACGATGGTGCAGCGATCCTCCACGCACGTGGTGAAGTCAGACACTCTGATGGAGATCGCGCTGAGCGCGCTCTACTCCGAGGAGGCAGTCGCTGCCGGGATGACGACGGAAAAGGCCGATCTGACGTTCGCGTCGATCCCCTACCGGATCATGGCCGAGCTCCAGGTTCCCGTCTACGAGCAGATTCGCGACCACGACGCCGATTTCTATGAGCGCCTTGAACGCGCGGGCTTCCAGCACGACTGGGGCGAGGATGGCTCCGGCCTGTTTATGAAGTACCTGCGGCGCGCCTCCGGCTACTACATCGATGTCGGCGCCTCAGAGCTCATCGCGAACGGAGACATCAAGCTCCAGCCCGGCCAAGTCGACCACCTCACCGAGGACGCGGTCGTGATGAAAGACGGCACCGAGCTAGCGGCTGATCTCGTCGTCTACGCGACCGGCTACGAGTCGATGAACGGCTTCGTGGCCGACCTCGTCTCCCAAGAGGTGGCCAACAAGGTGGGCAAGGTCTGGGGCCTGGGCTCAGGGACGGCCAAGGACCCCGGCCCCTGGGAGGGCGAGGAGCGCAACATGTGGAAACCCACTCAACAGCCCGGACTGTGGTTCCACGGCGGCAACCTCCACCAATCCCGTCACTACTCACAGTACCTGGCTCTTCAGCTAAAGGCGCGAGCGGAGGGCATCGACACTCCGGTGTACGGGCTCCAGGAGGTCCACCACGCGCACTGACCAGCTCGGGGCAGCCAGAGGTAGGTAGGTCGACTGGTCGGCGTGTACGTGAATGAATGAGCACGGCGTGAGCGCGTGGCGGGCCGTTGTGGCCGCCCGCGAGCGACTCGGCATGCTCAGCGCCCAAACGCCCACGCCACCATCAGCGGGAACTCTTCTCTCCAGAACGCGTCGCCGTGCGACCCGACCCGCTCGGTCATAACGACGTCCGCACCTGCGTCGCCCAGGGCGACGGCCCAGCGGGTCGCGTTCTCGAGAAAGAACGGCTCCTGCGTGCCGGCGACGAGGTACGCGCGCGGAAACGAACTCGGCATCACGTCAGGCGGACGGTAACCACCGCCCGGCGACGCGCAGAACACAGCGCCGTAGATGTCGGGATGGCGCAGCGCCATGGCGAGCGCGAGCTCTCCACTCGCGGAGACACCACACACCGCCGTGTGCTCCGCGGGCAGCGCGACTCCGAAACGTGACTGCGCCCATTGGCGGACATCGTCGACGAAGAACTTCTCATGGGCTGCGAACCGTTCCGCGTCAAAGACCGGCGAGTACTCGTGGAGCCGCAGCATCTCGTCGTCGAGTCGGTGGGTCCCGACGATCATCGTCGGCGGTACACCGGCGGCCTCGAGGACGCCGCCCCACCGCGGGATCAACTGACCGTCACCAGCGAACACGATTGCTTCGGGCGGAACTGGCGGGACGTAAACCGTGACTCGGCGACCATGGTCGTAGTCGAACGTCTCGGTGAATAGCTCTCCGGCGATGGGCGACGACATCGTTACTGCCTCCTTGTCAGGAGCTGCGGCGGGCGCGCTCGTAGGGCATGAGGCTGGTGGGTCCGTCCTTGTCGATCCAGTTGGGTCGGGCGTCGTCGTCACCATAGCGGCCACCGGTCACGCTCTCTTCTGACCGGCCACTGCGGCCTGACGAACGACGCTCCGCCCGGCGTCATCGCGCGGTGCGGTCATACTTTGGCCGATGAGCGCTGGTGGCGACGAGGCGTTCTTCAGACTCCTCGAGACGCATCGGGTGAGGATGTTCGTGCGGCTGATGCGCCACCTCCCCAGCGACCCTCGCTGTGCCATCTGCGGGGCACCGTATGGGGGTGTCGGCGGACGCGTGATGGGTCGCCTCGGCTTTGCTCCATCGCGTAAGAACCCGCGCCTATGCAGCCTGTGCTTCGAGAAGGCGCCAATGGGCGGCGTGGAGATGAACGTCGGCATCCTATTCGCCGACCTCTGTGGCTTCACCTCGCTCGCCGAGCGACGGACACCGGACGCGGTCGCGACGCTGCTGAACCGGTTCTACGCCACTGCCGTCGATGTCGTCTGTGAGCACGCGATCATCGACAAGCTGATTGGCGATCAGATAATGGCTCTCTATCTCCCGGGCATCTTCCCGGGCGAGCCCGCAGGTCACATGGTCAGCGACGCGCAGGCGCTGCTGCTCGCCGCGGGCTACGACTCAGAACGGCCGTGGGTGGAGCTCGGAATCGGCTTGGACTTCGGGACCGCTTTCGTGGGTAACGTCGGCTCAGGTGAGGTCAAAGACTTCACGGCGATTGGTGACGTGGTTAACACGGCGGCTCGCCTCCAGGCCGCAGCTGCGAGCGGCGAGATCGTGATCTCTCGACGCCTGTACAACCGCGCCGGCGTGCCAACGGCAGGCGCCGAGCGGCGCGAGCTGTCCCTCAAAGGCAAGAGCGAGCCCGAGATCGTGATGGTCCGCCGTATCGATTCCAGCACGCCCGCTCCGAACACGCCCACACGGCCGTAATCGCGCCAACCGCCGGAAGCAGCCTCCCGGGAACTCTGCCAGCACCGCCGTCGTAGAGCCGGATCCGGACGCCTCCTGCGCCGCCCAAGCGCGGAGACGCTCGGGACGGTCCGACATGTGCAGCACCGGTCACGGCTTGATGCGATCATCCGCTGATGCGCCGCGCCGGCCTGTTCGATGCGCTCGAGTACGACTCCTCTGATCCGGAGGGGTACCGCTCGGCCGCCACACATCTGACCAAGCTGCTGGGCGCTCGGGAGCTCGCCGTCAAGGCGTTCGAGCTGCCGCCCGGGGAGAGTCTCTGCCCCTACCACTACGAGTACGTCGAGGAGTGGCTGATCGTCCTCGAGGGCTCGGTGGTGATCCGCACACCTGACGGCGAGGAGGCGGCCAGCGCGGGTAACGCGGTCTGCTTCCCGGCCGGGCCGGACGGTGCCCACAAGCTGACAAATCGCGGGGACGCGCCGGCGCGGGTTGTGATGTTCTCCAGCGCGCACGAGCCGTCCGTCTCCGTCTACCCGGACAGCGACAAGATCGGCATCTGGCCCGGGTCCGAAGATGACGTGCTGATGGTGCGCCGCGCCGACGCCCACATTGACTACTACGACGGCGAGTAACTCCGCCGCGGACCCATGACGATTCTCCCCGGACGCCCGGGCGACGAGGACACGCGGTCGTCGTTCAACGTCACGCGGGTCCAGCGCCGTGGGCGTCTCAGACGCGGGCCGAGTCGCTCGCTGCGGCGGTGGCGTGCGTCTGACATCGTTGCGGTTGATGGCGGTCACGCTTCAGCGGCACGAGCTTGGCGTCACCTGGGTTGAGCAGGGTGCGATGGCGCGCGCCGCGCATGGGCTTCTCGACGATGGTCGGGTGTGGCTCGTCGATCCTTACGAGGACGCGGAGGCGCTGGCTGTGGTGGCCAAGCTCGGCACGCCGGCCGGCGTGCTGCAGTTGCTCGATCGCCACAACCGCGATTGCGAGCGGCTTGCACAGCGCCTCGACGTGCCACTCTTGCGTCTCCCGGCCGAGGGACTTGGAACACCTTTTCAGCCGATCCCGGTGATCTCAAACCGAGCTTGGCGCGAGGTCGCGCTGTGGTGGGCTGAGCGGGAGAGCCTGGTGGTTGCCGAGGCGGTCGGCACGGCACCGGCGTTCGCGCTCGGGCACCGCGTCGGAGTACATCCCATGCTGCGCCTGACCCCGCCACGCAAGCAGTTCGCGGGGCTCGAGCCCGAGCGCCTCCTCGTCGGCCACGGCCCAGCGATCGAGTCCGGCGCGGATGCCGCCCTGGGCGACGCGCTCGACCGCTCCCGTCGCGACCTACCGCGACTGCTCTTGAGCATCCCCAACCTGCTCCGCGGCCCCTGAGCCTCGCTTGCCCGCCTCCCGGTGTGACGGGCGGACTCACGCGGTCCGTGCGATCTCATTACGAGTGACAATTCCGAGGCGATGGCGAATGACCAGAGCAGCGATGTCTTAGGCGAGGCTGAGCGCGCCATCGCTCAGCGCTTGATCGCCGAGATCGGCGAGTTCAACCTCGAAGCAACCGGGATCGCGGAGTTCCACGAAATGCTCACGGTCGAGACCGACGGCGACGGCGAGCTCGCCGCAGGGATCTACGGCTGGTGCTGGGGCGGAACGTGCTGGATCGAGGCGCTGTGGGTGCGCGGGGACATGCGGCATCGCGGCGTCGGGAGCCGGCTGCTGGCTGCGGCGGAGAAACACGCGCGAGGCCATGGGTGCACGCAGCTGGCTCTAGACACCCACACGTTCCAAGCCGGGTCGTTCTATGAGCGACACGGTTTCGAGATGGTCGGCGAGCTCAAGGACTATCCAAAAGGGCACTCGAAACTCCTCCTTCGCAAGCAAGTCCCAGGTTGATCGGGCGAAAGCGACAGCGCGAGGGTCGCCACCACCATGGCGCGGCCCGGTTGTTGTGACCTCGTCAGAAGGGACAGACTCCCGAGGCGGGGCCTGGCCGAGAAACCGACCATATAGTCACGTTTCTCGACCAGGCTCAGAAAACAGTCGTCGCATCGTCAGCCGACAGTTTGGTTGACGACCCATCGGTGCTGGCCGATCTGCCGAGTGCGTGTAAAGCCGACGCGCTCGAACATTTCCACGGTCCCGTTGTTGAGGAATGATCCCGAGACCTTGCGGTGAGTCGTGTCTTCGGGATAGCTCTCGACGGTCCCGCCACCGAGGCGAGCGATCTCTGCCAGCGCGCCGGCAAGCGCGGCGTGGGCCACCCCGCGATGGCGATGAGTCTTCCCGACGAAGAAACATGTGATCCGCCAGTCGGGGAGCTCTCCGAGTCCCTCCTGATAAGCCTTCTGGTGCTTGATTCGCGGCAGCTCCTCGGTTGGACCGAACTGGCACCAACCAACGCAGCGGCCGCCATCGAACACGAGTGCGGCGTGGGCACGGCCCTCACGCACCCGCATCTCCTTGAGCGCCCGACGTTCCTCTGGCGTGTGGACGTGCGGACGGCCCTCCTCGTGGAAGCCGAGACACCAGCAACCATCCCAGACACCATGGTGATCCTCGGCCAGTGCCGCGAAGTCTGACCAGGTTGTCACGTCGAGCGGTTTGACGGCGAACGTCATCGCATGATCACAAGGATCCGGACTGTCAGCTCCGATCAGTCGATGACCGTGACCGCGCATCGCGCCCCACCCGGTACGGAGTGCCGCATTCGCTCCGCGTGATGGACAGCGGCGGCAGGTTTAACCTCAGCGTGTCTAGCACGGTGCCGCGTTGGCTCGAAGCCTTAGCTCCGCCCCAAGTCATGGCTCTGTCTGTTCCGGCAGCGACAGCCGTCGCGCAGTCTCCTCCGCGCAGTCCTGAACGGCCTTGATCATCGGGGCGAGGCCTCCTGAAAGGTGCTGGAATGCGTCCCATGACCGAAGACGCCGATGCAACCCCTGCCCCGCCTGATCCCGACGACCACGTCGCCCGTCTACAGGCGCAGATCGACGCGGCTAAGGCACGCCGCGCGGGCTACCGCGCGGAGGCCGCCGAGACAGTCGCCCGAGGGGGCCCCGTGCGCCCGACGGACGAGGAGCTGGGGATCGTCAAGACCGATGACACGGTCGGCAGGATCGCCGCTGACGCGGGCCAGGAGGTCCGGAGCAAGCTGAGTCGTCTGATGTCGCGGTTCGGGCGGCGCGGGAAGAAGTAGGGCGAACGGCCCGGGCCTCTCCGCACCCGCTGCTACGGGTGGAGGGTTGGACTGGCACAGGCTGCACCGGGACGACCACACGGTCGTTCTCCCGGCCGGCGCTCCGACCGCGCAGTCCAGCAATCCTCGCCGGGCACGGCTGGTGGAGTCGCCGACGGGATGGCCGGAGGACAACGAACGCAGGTCTTGGTTGGCCGTCGCGAGCGTGGGTCCTCCACGCCCGCACAGCCGACGCCGGCTGTCCGGCCGCCTGGCGCCCGCGCCGCCTGACGTCCCGGTGTAGGCTGGCCGCCGAGGGGTCCTGACCACACGCGCGAGGAGGACAATGGCCCGCTACGGCGTCGCACGCCTACAGGACATAGAGGAGATGGACGACGGCCGCTGCCCGTACCGTCCGGTCCGCCACCATTTCGGTATCACGACGTTCGGGGCCACGACCTGGACGGCCCAGAACGCGGGCGACCGTCTGCTAAACGAGCACGACGAGAAGGACGAGTTCGATGAGCTGTATCTCGTGCTCTCGGGGACGGCGCGCTTCGAGCTAGCGGGCGACACCGTGCAGGCGCCGTCCGGAACGTTCGTCCACGTCTCGCCCGGTGTGATGCGCACCGCCTTCGCGCAGGAGGCGGGCACGACGATTCTCGCCGTGGGCGGCGGCCGAGAGGGCGAGCCCTACCGGCCCGGTGGATGGGAGGTGTGGTCACCGCTGCGGCCACTCCTGGAGGCTGGCCGCCACGAGGAGCTGGTGGCGCGCGCCGAGCCGCTCCTGAACGATGGGCCGCCGTACCCGGAGCTGCTCTACAACGTGGCCTGCAGCGAGAGTCTGCTCGGGCGCACCGACGACGCGCTGGGTCACCTGCGTCGCGCGGTGGAGCTGATGCCAGAGATCGGGCGCTTCGCTCGTGATGATGAGGATCTGGCGGCGCTGCGCGACGAGCCGGCGTTCATCGAGCTCACCGGCGAGTGAGCGGCAGCCGAACGGGCGGCGGGACAACACCCCCGTGTCCGGCGCGTGACCGCCGGTCCGCGGCGACACCCTCACCGACCCGAGCGACGTGCAGGCAATGTACGACAACATTCCCGTGGCCGAGAAGAACCTGCAATGGATCGAGGGCACGACGGCCCGTGCCGATCTCAAAACAGGTCGGCTGGTGCTCGACCGGTGCTGACCTCTTGTAGGCGTTTGGCCAGGTAACGACCCTCGGCCTCGGTGCGCGCCAGATTGTGAGCTTGGCGGTACGCGCCCGCGGCTTCGGAGTTTCGGCCCAGCCTGCGAAGGAAGTCTGCGCGAGTCGCGTGCAGGAGGTGGTATTCGCGCAGCTCGCCCGACGCTTCGAGTCGGGCGACGAGCGCGAGTCCATCCTTGGGGCCGGTTGCCATCCCGACGGCGACGGCGTGGTTGAGCTTGACGAGTGGATTCGCTGTGACCTCGAGGAGCCGCTCGTACAGGGCAGCGATCCGGGCCCAGTCGGTCGCACCGGCATGCGGCGCGTTGGCGTGGCAAGCGGCAATGAGAGCTTGCACCTGGTAGGGCCCGATGGTGTCCCTGCGAACGACCGCGTCGAGAATCGTGTTCGCTCGGTCGATCTCTGCCCGGTTCCAGCGAGAACGATCCTGTTCCTCCAGCGTGATCACGTCGCCCGAGGGGTCGGTTCGGGTCTCGCGCCGGGAGTGCTGGAACAGCAGCAGCGCAAGCAGGCCACCCGTCTCCGGCTCGTCAGGCATCAGCCTGTTCAGTAGTCGCGCCAGGCGGATCGCGTCCGCGCAGAGGTCGATCTTGATCAGCTCATCGCCGGTTGACGCGGCGTATCCCTCGTTGAACATCAGGTAGAGCACCGCGAGCACGCCGCCCGTGCGCTCGGGCAGCAGGTGCGCGGGCGGAACTCGATACGGGATCCCGGCGTGCTCGATCTTGTGCTTAGCGCGGACCAGTCGTTTGGCCATCGTGGGTTCCGGGACGAGGAACGCGTTCGCGATCTCCGTGGTCGTCAAGCCGGCCAGCGCACGGAGGGTCAGCGCGACCCGACCCTCCAGCGGAATCGCCGGGTGGCAGCAGGTGAAGATCAGCCGCAGGCGGTCATCCTCGATCCCGCTCGCGTCGCCCAACTCCTCCTCGTCCTCATCACCGGATCTACCGTCAACCATGGTCGCTGCCTCCCGCAGTCGGGCGTCGCGCATCCGTTCGTGGCGCAGGCGGTCGATCGCTCGGTTGCGGGCAACGGTCATCAGCCAAGCGCCGGGTTGGCGGGGGACGCCCTGGCTCGGCCATAGTCGGGCCGCCTCGGCAAATGCCTGCTGGGCGCAATCCTCGGCCAGATCCCAGTGGCCGGTGCGGCGGATCAGCGCGGCTACGATCCGCCCCCACTCCTCCGTGAAGGCCTCTTCGATCTTCAACGTCGCGTCTTGGTTCATTCCTCCGCAAACGGGCGTAGCTCGAGCACGCCGAACCGGGCGACCGGATGCTTCGCGGCCACCTCCATCGCCTCGTCCAGGTCCGCACACTCAAGAATGTCGAAACCCGCGATCTGCTCCTTGGTCTCCGCAAAGGGACCATCCGCGATCACAACCTCGCCGCCGCGGACGCGGATCGTGGTGGCGTCCTGCACGGACGCGAGCTCATGCCCCTGCACCCGCACGCCCCGCTCCTCCATCTCCTTTACCCAGGCCTGCGCCTCTGGACTAACCCTCGCCCCCTCCTCGGCCGACAAATCGATCGCCTCGTCTACGCATACCAGCATCATGTACTTCATCTCGAATCCTCGCTTCCTCGATACCTCGTCGCAGGGCCGCTGCTAGGAAAGCCGGGGCCGCGGCCCAATGCCGACCAGCCCCAGGGCGAACCGACTCGCTGTGTGCGAGCTGCCAACGCCTTGGGCGCGATTCGCGAGTGCCCACGATCGCAGGTGGACCCTTTGCTGGTCGCGCTGGCGCTCCCGCTCAACCTCCCGGGCCACGGCCATGATCATCGTCGGGTGCATCGAGACCTCCTTAGGTCTAATGATTGACTCAACACCCCTACGACGAGCGACGTCGACGAAATGGACACCTCGGCTAGCGACCTGGCCCACGCTCGCGATCACGCGGACAAGGTCGACGGGACGAACGCTGGACGAGCGGGAAGGCGACGTCTGATTCGTTTGGGTCGGATCGCAATCGAGGACCGAGTCGATCACGGGTGCTCAGCGAACACGGCGGCTGCGACTTGGTAGGAGTCGAACGCGCGTGCGGCGCCGGCGTACGCCTCGAGGTGAATGAAGAGCTCGACGATCTCGTCTCTGCTGGCACCGTCGTTGAGGGCGATCGGCACCTGCCCGCGCAGCGGCTCGTGGGTGCCAAGCGCCGCAGCGATCGCCACCGAGATCAAAATGCGTGTACGTAGGGGTCCGACATCGTGATCCTCCTTGGAGTAGGTGACACGAGGAAGCCGTCCACCACCAAGTTGCGCAGAGCCGTTCGCTCCGATCGGCGGCGCGCAGCTCAGCCGTCGGCAACCCATGCCTTTGCCTGTTCGAGCTCGATGAGCGGGAAGACGCGCGCTTCGCCGGGAATCATCCACGCGAAGAGCTTTGTCGCGCGCGCCATCCACTCGATGTCGGTGGCGATGGCCGACCGCACCCATGCCTCGCATTGGCGGATGCCGAGGTTGAATCCGAGCTTCGCGTCAGCCCAAAGCGCACCGGGCTCGATCTCGCCGGTTACGCGAAATCCGATCGTGTCTGGAGGCATATCCGCCAAGCGTTCGATCATGAGGATCAATGTCCGGCGAATCGCTGTCGGGCTCATCACCCTAACCGGGTGAATATCACGCCCAGGAACAGTCGCGTCCGGTGCCCTGGCGGGCGCGGCTCGTATCCTGATCGACCCACCGCAGACGGGTGGGCGCGCAACGCGGCCTAGCCGGTCCGCTCTCAGTCAGGTGAGCGCCGGCTCTGACGTTGCCCGCAGGCGGCTGGAGACCGCTCTGGAGGCGTGTGCCAGACGCGCTGCCTCGTCAGCCAGCAGCGCCCGGCCGGCCGGTGTCAGTGTGTAGTCGCGGCGATGGCGTCCACCCTCCATGTACGGCTCGCCGGCGATCACCAGCGACTCTGAGAGCGCGCGTTCCAGCAGTGCGTAGAGCGTTCCGGTCGAGAGGCGCACCTGTCCGCCCGATAGCTCGCGGGCGCGCTGCGCGATCGCGTAGCCGTGCAACGGACCGTCGATCAGGGCCGCGAGTGCGAAGTAGCTCGGGGGGCGAAGCTCCACACCCACACGATAGGTCGAGAGACAACCTATTGTCAAGCTCACGGCAGCGGCCGTTGCCGCATCGTTCGCTTGGCCGGTTGACCACACCAGTCGCCCCTCACGAACCGACTCCCCCGCTGCCCGAGGCGGGCGCCGCGACGCTCGACTGCCCACCGAAGCCGTTGTCCAGACTCTTGCAGGCCGTCGCGGCCCACGTCGAGGAGCATATATCGATTATCGACCTGTCGTCAAGCGGCTTATGCGGCCAGACCCCGCGAGCAGGCGGCCAGATCGCTTTGCTCACGCGCCGAGCAACGCCCACCGCGCGGCCGCCGTGCTCACTCGAACAGCCGCCGTGCGTACCAATCGCTGGCGTCCTGAACGCCGGGCACGTCGAAGAAGTAACCGCCCCCGACCGGGGAGATGTAGTCCACCAGGGGCTCGCCGATCAGTCGTGTCTGGTTGGCCACGAACTGGCGCACGAGGTCCTGCTGGAAGCAATTGAACAGAAGGCCCATGTTGAGGTTGCCGGCCAGGTCGATGCCGTTGTCGTAGTTGTAGCCGCGACGGAGGATGCGGGTGTCCTCGGTCGCCTTCGTACGCGGGTTCGAAAGCCGGATGTGCGCGGTGAGCGGCATGATCTTGCCCTGCGGGTCCTTGGCGAAGTCCAGCACGTCCATGATGGAGTTCGTGCCGAGCATCGCGCCCGACGCGCGGTAGCGGCCGATCATGGTCTGTTGCTCGTTCAAGGACACGCGGTCCCAGAACTCGATGAACATCCGAATGATGCGGAACACGTGATAGGTGCCCCCGCGCGCCCACGGGGGTTCATCTGTCCTGTCGGTGACCCATAGCAGTCGGTCGGCGACGTATGGGTCCGCCACGTTCGGATTGGCGATCCCGTCCATGTGCCCAAGATGGTTCCGCGGCACCCCATTCGGTCTCTGCGGCGCCTGGAACCCGTCCATCCTGTACGCGATCTGCATGCCGGCCCGCGTGTGCTTGGCGATGTCTCGCAACGCGTGGATGGCCGTGTCCGGCTGGCCGGCGCAGATCTGGAGGAGAATGTCGCCCCCCGTGATATCGGGCTGCAGATTGTCGTTCGGGAACGAGGTCATCTCGGTCAGCCGTTTGGGTTTCATGTCGGCCAACCCGAAGGCGGGGTTCTCGAACAGGCTGGCGCCGAGTCCGACCGTGACCGTCAGCCCGTCGGGTGGAATGTCGGGGCCGAGTGTGCCACTGTCGGACGGGGGTGCGACCGTGCCGAGATCGGCCGGAACGCCGCCGTGGGTGAGGAACCGGGCCCGCTGAGTCAGCGACTGGAGGGTGCTGATCAGCGCACCGCGCGTGTCGGCGGTGGCGTTGAAGACCGCGAAGCATGCAGCAGGCGGCGGTGCGTTGGTGATCCCCGTTTGATGGCGACCGTGAAAGGGGACCGCCGGGAGCCGTGCGGACGGGTCGCTGACCACTGCCTTCTGCACAGCGCCGTCGGCCAGAAGCGGATCGGCCGCGTGACTCGCGGCCTGGCCGCTCCCGTTCTTCGTCGCTGCCCCCGCGATCCCCGGTGCGCCGAGCGCCCCGGCGGCGCCGACCGCGGCAGCGCCCGTGCGGGTTAGAAACTGGCGGCGGTCCAGGCTCATACGCACCACCAATGATCCCAAAGGCTGGGTTGGCGTTTTGTTGGGACCTGACGGAACCCGAGGGGCCGGCCTCGGTTGGGGGTGGGGGAGATGCGGTTCGACTCGTGAGCGGCGTCTCGCCGCACCGCGAATCGCCGCGCTCTAGGTCAACGGCGCAACGTTGCCGGTGCTCGTGAGGAGATCCGGGATCGGCGCGAGGGTCTCCAGGGCTGCGCCGACGGCTGCGTCGACCCGCTCGCGAGCGAGGCCCGGGAGATCGCTGACGGCGACCCACGTGCCATTGACCTGGGTCTGATCGACTGCGACGAGGATCGCGCTCAGCTGTCCATTCGCGCGCGCGACGAGGTGCGGCGCGAGCGGATCCAGGACGGGGGCGAGCAGGCCGAGCACCTCGCTGACCGCCGAGACGTCGGCCGTGATCGAAGCGAGGCCGGTCCCGCTGCCGTAGTCGTCATCACCCGTCAACGTGTCACGCAGGGCATCCTCGAGGATCTCGTGCGGGCGAAGCAGCCAGCTCGCAATCCCGGCCTGATTTGAGGGAAGCCAGGTCTCGAGTGGGGTCGTTATCACCGTCTGCACGAGCTGCTGCAGGGTCGCGGTATCCGCAGCGGCAGCAGTCAGGTTCCCGCCTGTCCAAAGATCGAGCTCGATCTTGTGAAAGCCAGTGAACTGCGGGCTGGCGGTGCCGCCGACGAGACCTGCCGCCGTTCCGTCGATCTCGCCGCCGAGCTCCCCGAAGCAGCCGTAGGCACCGTCATCCTGGCCGATGTCGAGCCATGCCAAGTGGGCGGTCAACCAGTCGGACTGCGCCTCAGCGAGACTGCCAGTGCTGATGGCCCCCGCCAGGGCGGTCAGGTCGAGCCGAAGCGTGCCGAGCTCCCGGACCACATAGCGGCTTCGATAGGTGTTCATCGGTCCGAGCTCAGCCGGGAAGTAGTCGCAGCCCGCTATCGACCTCGCGACGTTCCCGGACACGTCGAGCCACTCCACCCCGCATGGTGTAGTCGTCCGCGTTCGGGCGACGATCTCGTAGAAGTTGTGACGCACCCTGATCGTCCGGGCCGGCGCAGCCAGGAAGCGGGCGGTGACGGCCGTGATCCCGTCTGGAGCCAGTCCAAGTAGCGGCGTCGCCCGAGTTCCGAGCATCGCGTCCGGGGTTCCGGAGACCGGCGCACAGTTCTCGATAGGTGTCCCGTCCCGATAGTCGCCTCCGAGCTCAGCGACACACACCGCCGGCTGTGCGTAGTCCCGACGCAGGAATGGCAGCAGGTCACGCTCGATCTGACGCTGACCTACGGGCAAGCAACGCGGAGGCGCCATCCGGCGGGGAAGGAAGTGCTCTGCCGGGATCGCGTACAGCCGCCCCCGATCGCCGGCGCGACCGAGAAACCGAATTCCTGAAGTCACGATCCCCGACGCCGGCAGAGCCGCCTGCAACCTCCCGATGGTCAGCTCGTCATCGGCTTGTTGGCTCCGTCGGAACAAGCCATATCTGCGGAGGATCCCCCTCGGGATCACGCTTCCGTGCGGCGCCAACGTGCCCGGGACAGGGTAGGTCGAACACGGTGCAAGCGTGGCACCGGACGCCCCTGAGACCAATGGCCCAGATCCGACGGCAAATGCCAGCAGACTGACCAGAGCGGCCACGGCAAGAACGGACAACCCCGGCCTACTCCGAGCCCACACACGCGGATTCTTCCACAGGCCTCTGAGCGTGGTCTACCGGAACCCGGCGGAAAACACCGGTTTCCGTCGTGCGGGACGACGGGTGCGCCACGCTCGCGCGCAACTGGGCGTAATTCCCTTTGGCGGTCCTTAGGAGTCGGTACCGGGTGACCGACCTGAGGACTGCATGCGCGGCAGCCGAGTTTCGGCCACAGACCCGAGGCGGACCTCCGGGACTGAGGTGGTTCTTTTGGCGTGCACCGGGTGTGCGTCAGCGCTCTCGGACTGGCTTCTGACGTGGGCGGCGAACTGCCGTTCGAACTCTGCCCACCACTCCGGCTCGGACGTCGGGCCGCTTGGGCCATTCGGAGGCCGCCCCGATCCGCCGCCCCCGGGGCCAGGGTTGGCATCGTCGTCGTCCGCCCCTCGCCCACCATGACTGAACTGCGTGAGGACGAACCAGGCGGTGCCGAGCAGGGCAAGGAGGAGGATCCCAACGGTCAGGGCAATCGCCACCGCGCTGGTGGACGGCCCACCGCCCGCGCCGCCCAACGCGAACCTGGTCGCGATGGAACCGTGATCCATGGAGCCGCTGAGAGCAGCCGCGCCCACGCTCACCGGCCCCATCGTTGACAGCTGTCGGAGCTCTGCATCATCGCCTGTCTGAATCTTTGCCTAGACGCCCATTGTCCCGCACGGTGTGTGATGGATCTGTTCCGATCGCCGCCAAGGGCATACAGATTCTGTCAACGGCCCCTTGCCAGAGCCAGGGCCGCGGCTCGGGCGCGACTCGGGGCAGGGCCGCGATTGCCTCGGCTACCCAAGAACAGATCCGGCGCCATAGTCGTGGCTTGGTGTTCGATTACTCGTCCGACCCCTACCTACCGGGGGCCTTCACCATCTGGTTCTACCCGTTATTTGTCTTTGTAGCCCCGCCCTGAGGAAGCCGATGCCTTCACTGTGGTAGTGGCCGAGTTCGTATCCGAACTCGCAGATTGAGGACCCTGGCACTGGCAAACGGGGTCAGCGGTCCAACAGCACTGCTTTACCTTTAGGGCCCAACAATGGGCCAGGACGCTCACTGACCACAGCAGGGCTGCATGCGAGTACTCGGTTGTGGAGCTGGCTCATTACGCTACGGGCGGTCAACGGATAGGAGGGACCATGGTCGAGGATCCCAATGTGACGGGCCTCGTCACCGAGGCGCGCGACTGCCTTGCGGCCGGCGATGACAAGAAGGCGGCCAGTCTTCTTACCGACGCTGCCTACGGCACGCACGACCCCGAGATCGAGCAGCAGGTACGCGATCTCGCCGCACAGGGGCTCGAGCGCGCAGGTCGGTTCGGCAAGGGACGTTGGAAGGAGATCATCCGCATAGCCGACCTTCACACCCAACACGTGTGACGCTGTAGACGGACCAGGCCTGCGAGACGTCGGCCGGACCAGAGATCAGCGCGGGGCGGCTAACGCCGCGCCGAGTGAGGCGTGACCGGCCCCGCGATCAGATCGTCCTGAGGTACCGGTCCCGGTCCCATCGCGAAACGGTGCCCGCGAACACGCGCCACTGCGCGGTCGCGAGCGTGGTCAGGTCGTGCACCGCGTCTGCTCCGAGCAGTTCGACCACGGCCTGGTCGGCGCGCGCTGCTGCGATCCCGTCGGCGAGGGTCGCCGGCAGGGGCGGGCCCTGAAGGTACCCGTCCCCGGTGACAGGCTGACCGGGATCGTCGTCGGCCTCGATGCCCGCGAGAATCGCCGCCAGCACGCCGGCAATCGCCCAATGGGCTGCCCGTCGGCGCCGGGCGTGCGCAACTCGAGCCGCGCCGAGGCCGGCGATTGGAGTAGCGCCCGGACGGCCACCGTGCGGTTATCACCGCCCCAGGTTTGCGTCGCGGGAGCGAACGATGCCGGCTCGAAGCGCTTGTAGGAGTTCACGGTCGGCGCCCCGTAGAGCACGATCCCGGGCAGGTGGCGCAGAACACCGCCGATCGACGCGCGCATCACGTTGCTCTGGCTGCGATCGAGCGAGACGAAGGCCGGCTCGCCGTCCCGCCAGAGCGAGACGTGCAGGTGCATCGAGTTTCCGGCGCGCTCTGCAAATGGCTTGGCCATGAAGGTGGCAAGCGCCCCGCCCCGCCGTGCCAGGTCGCGGACACAGTACTTCAGGCGCGTTGCGTCGTCGGCGGCATGCAACGGCGGGGCGTGGGCGATGTTGACCTCGACCTGCCCCGGCCCGTACTCGGTGTTCGCGCCTTCTATCTCGACGATGCCGTCCAGGCTCTCGAAGATCCGCTCGAGCACCGGGTCAAGCTCTCCGAGCTTCGCCAGCGAGTAGCACTGCACACCGTCGGTGAGCGGTACGCCCTGGCTGTTGAGTAGGTGCAGTTCGAGCTCGACCCCGACGCGTGCCTGGAAACCAATCGCTTCGAGCCGCTCGACCACACGGCGCAACACGGTTCGAGGCGCTGTCCGAACCAGCGCACCCTCGGCGTCGACGACGTCGCACAACACCAGCCCAGTTCCGATTCGCCAGGGCAGCAAGCGAAGCTTTCGAGATCGGGTATCGCGTGCAGGTCCGGGTAGCCCGTTTCCCAGCCGGTGAGCAGGGTGCCGTCCTGCGCCTCGCCGGTCACGCCGTAACTGAGGACCGCGTCGCAGAACGCAAACCCGTCGCCATCGGCGTGATCCAAGAACTTTTCCGCGGGGATTCTGTTTGCCCCTCGGATGTCCCCAGTGATCAGGCCACAAAATCTCGACCGCCCGCAGCTCACCATCGCCTCAATTCGATCCCGCACGCCAGTTGCGGCGGGCGCTAAGCGGTCGTCGGTGAACGTCATTTCAGGGCCTTGGTCTCCCCAGTCGGGGCACTCGCTTAATGGACTACTTTCTCGCTCGATCTAGTATAGATTAGGAGCGTCGGCGGCGGCACGGCCAAAACGAGGACTCCTACGAGGGACGCAGCGGAGCGCAACTCACACTACGGCATTGACTGGAGGTTCACGCGAGAAAGGGGCGGCACGTGGCAGGATGGCTGATGGGCACTACACGGCGAGCCGCGAAGCGGTGGCTGCGACGCGGGACACGACCTTAGGAGGACCAGATGTCTGCTACCGAGGTTGCCGGACAGACGGGCAGCGAGGACACTGCGATTCGTCCGTTTGAGGTGGGTTTTCCGGAGGGTGAGCTCGTTGAGCTGCGCCGTCGCATCAACGCGACCCGCTGGCCCGAGCCCGAGACGGTCAGCGACGACTCGCAGGGGGCGCGGCTCGCGATGATGCAGGAGCTCGCGCAGTACTGGGGGACCGACTACGACTGGCGCGCGTGCGAGACGAAGCTGAACGCTCTGCCGAACTTCATCACTGAGATCGATGGGCTGGACATCCACTTCATTCACGTTCGCTCCCAGCACGAGGACGCGCTGCCGCTGATCGTGACGCACGGGTGGCCTGGCTCGATCATCGAGCAGCTGAAGATCATCGAGCCGCTCACCAATCCCACCGCGCATGGCGCGAGCGCATCGGACGCGTTCCACCTGGTGATTCCCTCGTTGCCGGGCCACGGGTTCTCCGCTAAGCCGACGAGCACCGGGTGGGATCCGGTCCGCATCGCACGTGGATGGGTGGCGCTGATGAATCGGCTCGGATACACCCGGTTCGTCGCCCAGGGCGGCGATTGGGGCGCGGCCGTCACGCAGACGATGGGCATTCAGGCCGCTCCGGGACTGCTTGGCATCCATTCCAACATGCCGGGTACCGCGCCAGCGGATCTTGTCAAGGGGTTCGAGCAGGGCGACCCACCGCCATCGGATCTCTCAGGCGATGAGCTACGCGCGTATGAGCAGTTGAGCACCTTCTACGCCAAGCACGTGGCCTACGCGCAGATCATGGCGACCCGCCCGCAAACGCTGTATGGCCTCGCAGACTCGCCTGTGGACCTGGCGGCGTTCGCGCTCGACCACGGTGACGGTACCGGTCAGCCGGGGCTCGTGGAAAAGGTTCTGGACGGGACCTATCAGAGCGCCCTCACGCGAGACGACCTCCTGGACAACATCACGCTCTACTGGTTGACGAATACCGGCGTTTCTGCGGCTCGCCTCTATTGGGAGAACAAGGCGGACTTCTTCGACGCCAAGCCGATCACGATCCCGTTCGCCATCAGCGTCTTCCCGGACGAGCTCTACCAGGCCCCGCGAAGCTGGGCCGAGCGCGCGTACCCCAACAACCTCCTCTACTACAACGAGCTCGACAAGGGCGGTCACTTCGCCGCGTGGGAACAACCGCAGCTCTTCGCCGAGGAGATCCGCGCAGCGTTCCGCTCACTGCGTTAGCAACCCGTCCTGGAGGCACATGGTCGTAGGTTCCGCCCGGCTCGTCCCAGCCGATCAGCAGCGCGGTGTTCCAGACGTTTGAGTGACTAGCTGGCTCGACACTCCGTCCAGAGCTTCGTTTGGCCCTGGCGACGGCCGCGGTCGCGGTCGGCACGTCTCGTGATCCCGTCGTGTTTAGCCGGGCAAGTCTTCAGGTCGTTTCTTGGCGAGCTCCCCGTGGAGCACTCCGGTGGCTTGGCCGACTTCGATCATGTAGCCGTCGGGATCTCGTATGTAACAGCGGATTTCCGCGCCGCGATCGATCGGTGGCGTGAGGAACTCGGCCCCCTTGGCGCTCCACTGCTCATAGCATGCCTGGATGTCGGCGACGCGCAGGTTCATGAAGCTCGAGACCGTGTTTCCGGGCTCGTAGTTGACGACCGAGATGTCGGGCTTGTCGGGGGTGGGGGGACCGCCCGGGTTCATCAGCACCCATGAGTTGGCGAGCTTGACGATGCACGGGTTTTCCTCGAGCACGACCTGGCCGCCGAGGACCTCGGAGTAGAACGCGCGGGAGCGAGCCACGCTTCGTACGGTGATGAACTGGGTGACGAGAATGCCCTCCGTCGGGGCGGGCAGGTTCTCGTAGTCGATAAATGGCGCATCCTCGTGTGCTTCAGTGCCGCTCATGGCTACCTCCTGGTTGCGTGAGGGAAGACCTCGATCGGTCTTCGTGTAGTGACCGACTGCTGCAGCTAGCCGAACGTGAACACGTACGCCTCGGCGCCGCGTTCGAGGAAGGTGATCTGAAGCGTGTGCTCGTGGACGGTGTCGGGTTGGCGGATGAGCTGGTAGAGGCGTCCGTCCCGGAGCACGCCGTTTCCGTCCTGGTCGACGTCGACGCCTGCTGACGGGCCCGGAGCCTCGCCATCGAGGAGTACGCGGAAGGGGATCGGCGCTCGTGCTCGGGCGCAGAGCACGAGGTGCGCGTCGCGCGCGTGAAAGCGGAAGGCGATGCTGCCACCGGCCTGGTCAAGGACAACGTTCTCGCTCCCGATCGTCCAGTCGCCGGCAAGCGCCCAGTGGTTGACCTCGAGCTGGTTTGGTAGCTGGTAGGCGTTGGCCTTTAGCGTGGCACCGTCGGCTGGCGTGAAACGCTCGCTGCGCCCGTAACCGAGATATGTCTCGGGCGTCTGGACGTGGTTCCAGTCGGCTGGCGCCTCGACGCCGCGCCCTTCGACGGAGACGAATTCGCGCTGCACGCCGAGGAGCCGCTGGATGACGCGCTCGGACTGCTCGTAGCGTCCTTCGCCGAAGTGCTGGTCGCGGATGACGCCCTCCTGGTCGATGAAATAAAGCGCAGGCCAGTAGTGGTTATCGAACGCGCTCCAGATCTCGAACTCGTTATCGACCGCGACCGGGTAGTCGATCTCTCGCTCTTGGATCGCCTTGCGGATGCGGTCGATCTCGTGCTCGAAGGAGAACTCCGGCGTGTGGACCCCGATCACGATCAGTCCCCCGTCGCGGTAGGCGTGCGACCAGGCGCGAACGTACGGCTCCTGGCGCAGCCAGTTGATGCACGTCAGCGTCCAGAAGTTCACCACGACGACATGGCCGCGCAGCTCGGCCGGGCCGAGTGGCCCCGAGCCCAGCCACTCGGCCGTCCCGGCGAACGCAGGCATATGCAGGCGCTCGGACATGGTCGCGCTAGCGCAGCGGGCGGAACGCCGCGCGCACCTCTTCTGAGAACAGTTGCGGCTCCTGCCAGGCCGCGAAATGCCCGCCTCGATCCACCTCGTTGAAATATATGAGGTTCGGGTACGCGCGCTCGGCCCAACTGCGCGGTGCTTGATAGCTCTCGCCGGGGAACACCGTGATCGCGACTGGCACCGAGATCTCGGTTGTCCGCTGGGCTGCCGCGCTGTTCGGGTTCCCCCCTCCATTCTCCCAATAGATGCGCCCCGCCGAGGTACCGGTGTTCGTGAGCCAGTAAAGCGTGATGTCGTCCAGCACCTGGTCGCTGGTCGGGGTCCTTTCGGCGTCGTCCTCGTACGTCCACTGGGTGAAGCCTCCATGCACGAGCATCCACGCGGCGAGGCCGGCCGGAGAGTCCGCCATCCCGTAGCCCATGTTCTGCGGCCGCGCCGTCAGCATCGCGAAGTAGGCCCGGCCTCCCGTCCTGATGCCGGTGGCGAGCTTTTCGAATGTCGCGCGTTCTTCCTCAGACAGGCCGCCCGGCGCGGGCCCGCCGGCGGCGAGCGCAGCGGCGACCTCGCTCGGCACAGTAGCCGGCAGGTTGACGTGAATAGCGAGCAATCCGGACGGCGCGTGTCGCCCCATCGCTTCGGTGACGACCGACCCCCAATCACCGCCCTGGGCGACATAGCGCGTATATCCCAACCGGTTCATCAGCTCCGCCCAGGCTCGCGCGATGCGGTCGGGGTCCCACCCCGCCGAGGCCGGCTTCGCCGAGAAGCCGAAACCGGGCATCGACGGAAGCACGAGATCGAACGCATCCTCGGCGCGCCCGCCATGCGCCGACGGGTCCGTGAGCGGACCGACGGTCTCCATCAGTTCGACGACCGAGCCGGGCCAGCCGTGCGTCATGATCAACGGCAACGCGTCGGGGTGGGGCGAGCGAACGTGGACTAAGTGGATATCGAGACCATCGAGGCTCGTCACGAACTGCGGCAAGCCGTTCAGCTTCGCCTCGAACCTCCGCCAGTCATATTCGGCGCCCCAGTACCGCACGAGTTCCTGGAGCTTCGCGAGCGGTGTTCCCTGGGATCCGTCATCAACCGTCTCTCGGTCGGGCCACCGCGTCGCGGCGATGCGTCGACGCAACTCGTCGACCTCCGGCTGCGGGATTTCGACGCGGAACGGCCGGACTGCTGTGGCACCGGCTGGCTTCTCGCTTGTGGCAGACATGCCCCTCTCCTTGCTCAACGACGGCGCCAAGCGTGATCGCCTCACATCCACGCCGCGCCCGTGACGCCCTAGTCTGCTCCCTGGCCCCCCAGATTGCCAGCGCTCACGGGCGCAAGCCGGAGTGGCGAAGCGCGCGGGACGGTCGCTGGTTGCCATCGACTCGTCGCAGTAACGTGTACCTCACATAGCGTCCGTGCGTCACTGAGGAGGTCGACTTGTCCAGTACGTCCCTCGGTTCCCGTGAGATCCGCGCCCTGACGTGGGGCTGGTGGCTGGCGCTGCTGATCGGCGCGCTCAGCATCGTCGCGGGGGTCATCGTGATCCTGAAGCCCAGCAACAGCCTGTCCACGCTCGCGGTGATCGTCGGGATCTTCATTCTCATCGACGGCATCCTCGAGATCGCCGGCGCGATTCTCGGCGACACCGAGAGCCGGGGATTGCTGGCGGTGATCGGCACGTTGAGCGTGATCGCCGGCGTGCTCCTCATTCGCCACCCGCTCGGCGGTGTCCGGGCAGTGGCGCTCTTGCTCGGAATCTGGCTGATCGCCGCCGGCGTGGTCCGGCTCATCTCGGCGTTCGCTTTTCCGGGCGATCGGATCTGGCGGATCATCGTCGCGCTCGTGCTCGGAATCTTCGGGATCGTGATCGTGTCGGCGCCCCACATCGGGTACGCGACGTTGGCATTGATCACGGGCATCTGCTTCATCTGCTACGGCCTCGGGATGCTCGCGGTGGGATGGGCCATGCACACGATCCGACGGGAAGGCGCCACGATCGCAGCAGACGCCAACATGCCGACCTAACCCCGCCAAGTACCGGTCGGAGCTGATCCCGGGCTCGGGGTTCAAGGCTCGATGATCCCGGGCTCGGGGTTCAAGTCCCACCTGGGGGCGGACATCGGCGAGGTCCTCGGATCTAGCGCCACGAAGATGAGCTGGTCGACGACCGAGACCCTCATCCGGAGCACGGCCACGGCGAACAGCCGCAGCTTGGCCTTCACGACCTCCGCCAGCGCGCTGATCACCTCATCCTGCAGCGCGAGCGTTCGTGCCCCTTCGCGATAGTGGGGGATGCGGTCAGCGATGCACTGAACCCGGTAACCGCGGTCGACGCCGTGGCGATGCTTGAGGTGCCCGCGGTTCTGGTCATGGCTGTCGAGCCCGGGTTCGCCGGTAGCGGGGGCCGACCTGTACGTTTGCGTACCCCGTGTCGTTCCCGCTCACGTTATCTGCGAATACGACTCGGTCAAGCAGCGGGCGGTCGCCGCTTACTGCGGCCGCTGCGCCCATCGGCGCTTCAGGAACCTCAGATAGAACGCTACGAATACCACGACAATTCCGACGTTTGCTATCAGCCGCTCCCAGAACTGGTGCCTGAAGAACAGGATGTCCACGCCGACCACGACGGCTACCAGCGCGAGCACGTAAAGCACGACTACCCCTCGGCTCATCGTTTCGTTTTACTACGTGCGACGGAGTCGGGCAAGAGCGGCGCTGGATGGCGCGGCGGACCAGGCTCCGGGGACGAACGAGGCGCACACCCGCAGGGCGCTCGACGCCCCCCGGTATCTCGCGGCGATTGCGGAGTCAGTTCAGAGGCGAAGCGCTGCCGGCGCGAGCTGGCGAGGGTGCAATGCTCCAGGCGATCGGATAATTCACGATCGGGATGAAGATCACACCGACCGCGTCTGCGTCGCTGCGTGCGTCGACAACCATCTCCTTCAGGTGGTCCATCTGCTCTGCATGATCGTTGGTCTGCCACAGGCTCACGTGGACCGCTGATCCTTGGACCGAGGCCCCAGCGTAATAGGCGATGAGGCCGTCCAATCTGCTGATCGCGAGAATGAGGTACCTGCCGGTATTCCGCGTCATTTGGTCGACCTCCTGAAACCGGGTTGGGTCGAAGTTTGCACGTGAGACGCGAATGACAGCCGTTGACGGAGGCGACGCTGCGGTCATGGGAACTCTCCTTCGGTTCCGGGACTAGAGCAATTATTTTACGATAGGCTATCGTAATGAAAATGCCAACACCAGAACATGGATGCCCGAACGCGCTGAGGTGCTAACTCGACCCCGGCGAGTTTCGAAGCGATCGGACGGCCCAGTGCGTCCGCGCCCACGCGGCCGGCCCCGCGACGCGCGACTTGATGGGGCGATCCTGGCCGCCGCCGAGCACCAGCTGGAGGAGAAGGGATACCCCGGAATGTCGATGGAATCCGTCGCGGTCGCCGCCGGCACCACGGTCCCAACTCTGCGCCGCCGGTATCCGACCAAGATGGATCTCGTCGCGGCAGTCGTCGATTCATTGCGTATCGAGCCCCTCCCCCGCCGGGCGAGAGGACCACGTGCGGACGCGTTGGCGATCCTCGCAAACCTCCAGCGAAACCTCGAGCGCCCACTAGCAATGGCCACGCTCGGGTCGATCCTGTCCGAGGAGCATCGAAACCCCCGGCTACTGGAACGATTCAGGACCCGGCTAGTGCAGCCACGCCGCGCCATGCTCCGCCAGGCGCTTGCCGACGGCGTGAATGCCGGTCAGCTTCCTCGCGCACTGGACATCGACGCGGCAACCAACATGCTGATCGGCTCGTTCTACGCCCGCTACCTCAGCGGCGAGCCAGTCCCGAAGGACTGGGCCAGGCGAGTGCTTCTGTGCTTATGGCCACCACAACAGCGCCAGAGCTCGGCCCAGCAGCACGATCTATGATCGCTCAGCCACGAGCAGGCTCCTCAGCTCCCGGGCGTATGGACCCGCCCCGGTTTGTGAACCTTGGAGGGCCGGCGACCGGTCTAGGGCTGCGCTTGCAGGCGCGTCCGTTTCCGGTCGCGGTGCTCGAGCGCGGCGGTGCCTAGGATGCTCAGCTCGTACAGGGCGAGCATGGGGACCAATTCGAGGAGGGTGGTGACGGGGTCGCTGCCGGGGAGCAGAAGCGCGAGCGCGGAGATCGCCACGATGGCGTAGCGGCGGTGCTTGCGGAGTTGGCGCGTGGTGAGGATCCCGGCTCGGTTGAGCCCGAGCACCGCGATTGGGATCTCGAAGAACAGGCCAGTGGCGAGCAGCGTGAACAGGGTGAACTGGTAGTAGCTGCGCGCCTGTACGAGGGTCTGGAACGAGCTCGCGTTGAAGTGCAGCAGGAAGCTGACGGCTCCCGGAAGGACGACGAAGTATCCGAACGCGAGCCCGAGGGCAAACAGAAGCGGCGCCAGGGTGAGCAGTGGCGTCGCCACCCGCCGTTCCCGGGGCGTGAACGCAGGGGTGATGAACGCATACAGCTGCCATAGGATCACCGGAAGGGCCAACAGCAGCGCAAAGTACGCCGAGACGATCACCGTTTGTGAGAACGGTTCGCCGATTCCGAGGGTGACCGGACGGACGCCCGCCGATGCGGCTGGGGCGGCCGCGAGATAGTCGGCATCGGCGTGGGCCGCGGCGGCGAGCGCGTGGCGCTGTGTCGCGTTGAGCGGGCCGGCGGACGCGGCGAGGAGCCCAAACGCGACCCGCTGACTGGCGAGCGCGGCGCGCAGCTTCTGCTGGGTGCCGGTGCTCTCAGACAGCGGGGCGCCTGAGTCCGTAAGCGACGGGGAATCGACGTCGGCTAGGGGGCGGTTGAGCACCTGAAGGACGGCATGGTTCTGCCAGAACGCGAACGCGAACGCGAACGCGAGCACCGCGACGCTGACGATCAGTCGCGCGCGCAGTTCGCCCAGGTGGGCAAACACGGACACCTGATCGTGGTGGCTGATGGGTCTGACGGAGATCGCCATGGCGGGTCAACCGCGGATGCCTTCGGTTAGCCGACCGGAGGTGTGTCGCTGTCGGGGGTAGCCGGGGGTAGGGGGGACGGGTCCGGGGATTCGCCCCCGATTGAGGCCTTGAACTCCCTCAGGCCCTGTCCGAGCGCGCGGCCGGCGTCGGGGAGGCGCTTCGGGCCCAGGAAGATGAGCGCGATCGCCAGCAGGATGATGAGGTGGGTGGGCTGCAGCATTCCGGTGAGCATCGGTGGTGGTGTCCTTTGATGGTTGGGTGTGCGGAGCGGCCGCAACCCGGTTGACGGGTTGCGGCCGGCAGTGAGGCGCTCGTGGGTGAGGCGAGCGTGGCGTACGCGGCGTCCGCTGCGGGGCAGGCCCAAAGCGGGTGCCGTGAGCGGGTGGGGGGTCGGTTGGCGAGTCGTTCAGACCCCGCGCACCGCGGCGTCGGCGGCCCTCGCGAGCGCTGTCACTGCGGCGAAGAACGCACTCGACTGGCCCTTGAACAGCCCGGTTGAGGTGAGGAACTTGACTGCTGCCATCGCTCCCCCGTTCTTTGACAGCGTTGGGCGGATGATCGAGCAGTCGGGCAGGCGCGGGTCGAGGAACTCGCACGGCTTCGGGAAGATGTTGTTCGCCCGAGTGGAATCACGGCCGCTCGCGTCGAGATTGGGGAAGAATGTTCCCGTCTCAGGGTCCGTGACCCCCGCCAGCGGAGGCTCGACGGCATTGGCGCCCACGTCCTGCCAGACGCCGAAGTGATCGACCTCAGTTCCACCGATGCTGACCACAATCCGCAGCACGTCGAGATTGGTCACCTGTAGCGACAGCGTCGTGTACAGGCTCGAGCCGCCCTGCTCAATCATCGCGAAGTGAAACGACGCGGCGTTCGCGATCGCCTGCATCCGGGACTGCTGCGCGGTTGTCGGAGGCACCGGGACCGACAGGTTGGGCGGCGTGTCGGTGTCGTTCAACGGGATCACCGGCTGATTGTTGATAGTCACCGCCTGCCCGAACGTAGCCCCGAAGTCGGGGTTCGCCATCGACCGGTAGCGCAGGTACCAGCTGGTGTCGACGTTTGTTCCATTGAGCAGGTTCGTTAGCCGCCGCCGTGATCGGTCAGCGCCCGTCGCCTGGCTACCCTTAAGCGTGCGGAACCGCTCCAGGCTCACTGGCTCTGCGCCCTGGGAAACAAGGTAGGCATTGAGGAAGTCGGCGTGGCTGCGCTCATCGCGCGTATTACCAGAGATGTACGCCGGCGAGTCGGAATCGATGTTCGACAGCGCTGCCACATATGCCGGGTTGCCGCCGTCGAGGCCCCCCAGCTCGTTGTACTGCTCCCACAGGTCCGTCTCGAGAATCTCGGCCGCTGCGAGGAATCTCAGGATCGCGATGTCACCATCGGTCGGTCGGGTTCCTTGCGCGCTAGCGGACGACGCCGCGAGCGCCGACAGCGGCACTGCCGCGGCTCCGGTGATGGCCGCTTGCTTCAGGAACGAACGACGGCCAACTACTCGCTGCCACAGCGCGTGCAGTTCGTGGTCCTGCGCAGAGACCTCCGGTGACCCATCCGGGGGCAAGTCATGCACTGTCATGTGTTCTTCCTTTGTTACGGGGTGTTAATGGCGGCTACTAACGGGTCCCCACGTGAGTGTCACTCCGCGACTACGTCCCGGCGCACCGCAGCCTAGGTGAGCTGGATAAGGCGAAGAGAGCCGGAAAAGGCCCGGCTGGTAAGGGCCGTTGCCGGATGCTCCGACCGTTACATGCCCAAGACTCCACCATCTGCGCATTTCTTCCCCGAGGTTTCGACGATCACCACCGCCGGTGCCAATCGACTCGCGGGCCAAGAGGCCCTGTCCCGCAACCGCCCGCGATTCCCGTTCAGCGCCTACAGCGCTGAGACCCTCGTTCTGCCCGGAGCGGGGGGCGACGATGTCGCTGCCCGCGGACAGGCCGCGGTCGCCGGGCCGTCAATCAGCACACAGCGCACCCGGTCGTCTTGTTCGAAGCGGTCGAGGGCGGCGTCGATGAGCCGGAGCATCTCGAGTGTGAGCGGGTTGACGGCGTCTTGGACGATTTGTTGCGCAGGACGTAGAGACGGACACCCGCATAGCCTGGCGTTTCTCGGTGAAGGGGAACAGGCGGAAAGCCGCCGCACGGGTCAGACGAGTTGACGTGGGTCTAGGCGACGGCGCCCGTCGCTCGGCCCGGGCCGCGACATCACGATGCTGGTTGTGGTCTGCAGCGGACTATTCCGTCGCGCTCGAGCCGGCCGATCTCAGAGGTGGTCATGCCGAGGAGGTCGGAGAGGACGGCCTCGGTGTGCTCGCCGAGCTTCGGCGCTCGGCGCACGGCGGTCCGCGGAACGGCCGAGAAGTCCAGCGGCGTGCCGGGCATGAGATATCGGCCGACGCCGGGGTGCTCGATTAGCTCCCACATGGCGTTGTCGGTCGAGCAGCGCGGATCCTCGTGCACGAGTTGTGAGAAGGTCTGGTAGGCGCCCCATGACACGCCGGTGCCCGCGAAGGCCGAACGGATCTCGCTCAGCGTGCGGGCTTCGAACCATGGCTTCAGCACCGCGGCTAGAAGATCGCGGGCCTGGAAGCGATCGGACACCGATTGCAGATCGATATCCATCCCCGCCTCCAGCGCGCTGACCGTCCGAGCCACGCCGGTAACCTCGACCAGCGCGTTCCACTGTCGCGTTGTGAGCGCGACCACCATCACTCGCCGCCCGTCGCTGGTCGGGAAGTCGTGCCCGAACGCCCCGTAGAGGTAGTTCCCGTCGCGGGGCGTGTCCCGACTCTCGAGCTGGGCTCCAGCGACGCGACCGAGATGCCCGACCATCGCAAATGCGACGTCGGACAGGGCGATTCGCACGAGTTGTCCCTCGCCGGTCTGCATTCGGTGGCGGTCGGCGGCCAGCAGCCCGGTCGCCGCGAGCCCGCCGGTGATCGCGTCCCAGGCCGGAAGGACGCTGTTGAGTGGCTCTGCGTAGTCGCGTGGCCCGGTGGCCCATGGGAAGCCCGTGGCCGGGTTGACCGTGTAGTCGACCTCGGAGCTGCCGTCACGGTTGCCGGCCAGCAGCACCACCACCAAATCGGGACGCTGGCTCGAGAGTGACTCGTAGGAGAGCCAGCCGCGGGCCGGGAAGTTCGTCAAGAACGTCCCGGCGGCGGCGATGCACGCCTCCACCAGCTCGCGTCCTTGCTCGGAGTGAATGTCAACCTCCAGCGAGCGCTTGCCCTTGTTCAGCCCGGCCCAGAACAGGCTGTCGCCGTTCGCGGCCAGCGGCCAGCGGCCGTAGTCCAGGCCACCGCCGATCTGGTCAAACCGGATCACATCGGCGCCGAGCTGCGCGAGCGTCATCCCGCCGAGCGGCGCGGCGACGAACGCCGAGCCCTCGATCACGGTCAACCCGGACAGGATCCCCGGTTCGCTCATGGCATTAGCGCGGTCAGGCGCCAGTCCAGCACCGGGCGGGGGGCGTCGTCGGGCTCACCCTGCGCGGAGACGAGGATTCGCGCGTGCACGAGCCCGCCGTCGTCGAGCGGCTCGAGCTCCTCGAGCCGGATCTCGCTCCGTAGCAGGTCCCCCTCGAAGGTCGGGCCGGTGTGGTCGCACGAGCGCCAGGCCAGGATCGTCGCCAAATCGGGCAGGACCCGGGTCAGGTGTGACGCCGCGATCCCGATCACGTGCCCGCCGTACACCAGCCGCTGGCCGTGGGCGCCGGCCGTCGCGTCCGTGTGCGTCATCGCCAGGTTCAGGCTGAGCCGAGCCAGCTCCGGCGCGGAGGTCACCGTTTCGCCGGCTTCAAGTGACCAGGATCGGCCGGGGCGCAGATCCGCGAACAGGATCCCGAGCGGCTCGCGTCGCAGACCGTCCAGGCGCCAGGCAGTCGGGACCAGATCGTGGACATCACGCTGTGGGGCATTCTCCGCGATGGCCCTCACATCATCGCCGGCCTCGTCCGGATCCTCCCCGCGCGCCGGCAACAACGGACAGCGGTAGTAGTCGAGCACCACCCGGCCTGCGGCATCGACCGCCGTGACCTGCAGCAGCACCATCCCCCGCGGCTGGCGAGGAGACGAGCTCGCCCGCCGCTTGGCCACGACCGTCGTGGTCGTACGCAGTGTCACCCCGAGGTGAACCGCTCGGGCCGCGAGGCCCCGATAGAACAGGTTGCCGAGAACCCGGCCGCTCGGTCCGGTCGACTGCCCGATCGCCACGTCGCACACGAGCATCGGATGGGCGAGCGTGGCTGCCTCGCCGGTCACCTCGCGGCATAGCGGCTCGTCCAGCGAGAGCCGGAGCCGGTCCCCCACGATTGCCTGGTGAAGCGCGCCGTGGGCGGCCGTAAGCGTCAAGCCCGGGGCGTGGAACACCTGACCGACGGCGAGATCCTCGTAATAGGGGGGACCGTCAAGCGACGGGCGCGGCTCCTCTGGCACGCGTGGAAGGGCCAGCAGACGCTCCGCGTGGGCGCGCATCGCCTCATCGACCATCGCGCCGTCCACTCGGACCGCGGCGTCGCCGCGCTCGGCACTGACCGCGAGCGCGTCGGTCACCGATTCGGCCCAGCGCAACTCGCGCTCGGTGGCGGCGAAGACCCGGTTCAGCGGCTCTACCTGCTCGGGATGGATCGCCCACTTGCCGTCAAATCCGAGCTCGCGAGCCGCCCGGGCGGCTCGCGCCAGCCCGGCGCTGTCGCCGAGGCGCAGGAACGGCCCATCGATCGCCTGAACTCCGGCCGCGCGCGCGGCCGAAAGAACCGCCTCCTGGTAATACAGCCATCGCTCGACGTGCCGCTCGGCGCCGCGTCGGCCGAGCGCGGTGGCGAGATCCGCATAGCCGAGGATCAAGGCTTCCAGCCGCGGCGTCGATCCGGCGATCGCCGCCACCGCCTCGATGCCCTCCGGAGTCTCGATCAGCGCCTGCAAGCCGATCGCGCTCCCGAGCGCTGCCGCGATCTCGACCAGGACATCCGGATCACCGACCTTGGGGACGACGACCGTGAGCCGGGGCGAGGTGTTGAGCCTCCCGATCAACTCGAGGTCGGCCGCCAGCTCTGAGGACCCGGGCGCGTTGACTCGCACCGCCACCGAGCGCCCCGCCCAATCCGGCCCTCCAAGCGTGCGCGCGATCGCGTCCCGAGCCTCCCGCTTAGCGCCCGGCGCCACCGCGTCCTCGAGATCGAACACCACTTCATCGGCGGGCACCCCCACCGCCTTCTCGTGCATCCGCACCGCGTGACCGGGCACCGACAAGCACGAGCGGCGCACGTGCAAAAAGCTGGAGTCGCGAATCGCGGTCATATCCAGCGACGATATCCGCTCGCGCCTTGCCTTTCATGCTGGCCGTCGCCGGATGGGCGAGCCGTCCACGCTCAGTCGTCGTTCTCCGGATTCAAGGCAAGCGCGAGTCACGCTGGCGGGGCTGTCCCTCGGCTTCGCAAGGGGCAGTACCTAGCCCAACGCTGAAGTGACGCGTACGATCGGAAGCGCGATACTGCCATGCAGCGTGATTGGGAGCTGAGGCGATGAGCTGGCGCATCCGAGGCACTTACTTTGAGTCGTGCAACTGTGCGGCGATATGTCCCTGCCGTCGGATCGACGGCGTAGCAGGAGGCCGTTCAACTCACGGGGTCTGCATGGGCGTCCTTTCGTGGCTGGTTGAGGAGGGCGTGGCAGATGGCATCGACCTGTGCGGACTGCCGGTCGCGCTGGCATTGCGCTACAGCGACGATGAGCCCGGCTCGCCCTGGACGTGGGTGCTGTACTTAGACGCGCGGGCTTCCGGGGAGCAGCGTGCAGCGCTTGAGGGGATCTTCACCGGCGATCTAGGTGGCGATGCCGAGCGTCATTTCCCATGGTCGTGGAAACCGAACGAGCTTGTTGCGGTACGACCGGTGGAGATCACCGTTGATCACACACGCCGTCGCCAGCGCTTGCGCATAAGAGACCACATTAGTGTGCGAATCTGCGATCGCTACGAGGGCGACGAAGCCGTCACGTGCGTGATTCCCGGGCATCACAGAACAGGCGAGGAACTCATCACCGACGAACTCGTGGTCGACGACGGGAAGCTCTCGTTCGAGTACCGGGGCGTGTGCGGCTATGCCTCGACGTTCGACTACGCGGGCTAGCCAGACCGACCTAGAGCGGGGCCAGTGTGACCTCAGGGACGGCATGAGTGAGCCGCCACCCCGCGCGGCGCGCCGATCAGGGCATTGCGTTCATCGAGTGCATGGCATGTTGCGCCCCGCTTGGAATCACAAGCCCGGGGACGTCGTGGGGTATCGCAATAACCGTGATCGCCAGAGCGATCAGCACTGCGGTGGTGCCCCAGGTGGCTGCCCGGCGCCACGGGATCATCTTCTCCAACGTGATCAGCGCGGCGATCAACGCCATCCATGTGATGCTCATGATTCCGAGCGCGAATAGTGCGGCCATCAGCGCCCAGCAGCAGCCCAGGCACCAGGCGGCGTGCTTGGACCCCATCTCGAGGGCACCGCGGTTACCGTCTCGCCAGGCTCCCAGCAGGAACCCCAGCGGGCTGCGGCATTTGCCGAGGCACACATCCTTCAGCGGGGTCAGTTCGTAGATTGCGGCGAAGGCCAGCACGCCGCCGGCGAACCATCGCCCGCCGGCCTGCCAGGCCAGATCGCCGCCGAGAACACTCCGGCCCAAGCGAAACAGCCCGTAGGCGACGAGTCCCGCCGCCCCCCAGACCAGCAGATAGGCGGCAGTGAACAGAAGCGGACGGCTCCAACCGCGCGTTCGGGTCATCCGCGCATACAACGCGGTCGTCGGCGCCAAGGACGGGAACATCATCGCCGCCATCATCACCACCCACACGCCCAAGAACCAGCCAAGGGCGCCGAGATCGGTGCCCGGTCCGCCGTCCATCCCGGCCATACGCTCGACGGTCGACCACCACGCAGCGCCGGCCAGGGTGATCAAGAGGACGACTAGGCCGACGCGCGAGCGGACCGCCGCGAGCGCGGCGGCAAGCTCGCCACGCTCACCGGCACAGTCGCTGACGGCAGTGGCGGTCAAGCTGCCCACGAGAAATGAGAAGTCGAGAAGCCGGCGTTCCCGTCGTACTGGATCCCGAACGCGTCGATCTTCGACCGCGTCGCGTGGGCGATCGTCAGCTCTGACCCGGCGGGATGAAAGATGCCCGTCAGACGTGCGGGCTCGCCGGTCTCGACCCCGAACGGCACCACGTCCTCGATCTCAAAGTCGACCGCGTCGCCGATCCGGACCGAGTGACGCAAGCCGTCCTCGCGCACCTCGATTGGCGCCCGCTCGACACCGAGGCTTTCGCCCACAAGCGGGCCTAACGCCGCCATTGGGCCACCGAGTGCGCCCGAGAACACCCCGCCGAGCTTCTCGGTCTGCTCATCCGACGCCGCGGCATCGATGAACACCCCGAGGCGCCAGTTGCCGTCGGTCATCACCTTGGGCGTGTCGGCGACCGCGGCGACGGTCAGGCCGCTCACGTCGGTGCCCTCGATCTCGCCGTTCTTGACGTTGAAGACGAGCGTCACCCGGCAGCGGTCTAACGTGGCGCCGAACGCCAGCGACGCAGTACATGGACAGACCATGTTGCACGAGCAAGTCTCGAAATAGGACCCCTCTAGCCTCCACGACATGCGCGGCCTCCTACGGTCGGATGAGCAGACCGATTCTCTCCGCCCGCTGACCGTCGCGTCAACCGCACGCGTTCACGCCATGAGCGCTAGTCCCGCGGGTCTGGCATCACCAAGGCCGCGGGGCGCTCGGCGTCGAGCAGCTCGGCGCGCTGGCCAGGCCGACCGCCCACAGGATGCCGCCGGACACGAGGACGCGCTGGTAGGGGTTCTGCCATGTGGCCGAGAAGTGGCCCAGCGCGTCGTAGTACACCCGACCGCCGCCGAAGCGCCGGCACCCGACGAGCGGACGGTCCGGCCCGCCGGGCCCGGTGTCGAGCTCTGCGAGTACGTGGACGTGGGGCGCGGATTGTGCTTGAAGACGTCACGACACGACGTGCCTCGCCGCCCCGAGGTCACCGTTCGCCGCCAAGCAACGCACGAACAGCTCATACACGACACTCGACGAACAGCCACGACTCGAACCCCGGACCCGCCTCCAGCTCAATCCCCTCCAGCAACTCGCCCCGCACGAAGCCGACGTCAGCCTGTCCGGCGCTGAGGATCAGCACGTCCACCGCGATCCTCGCAGGGGGACCCAACCGCAGCGGATCGCCGCGCAGCACATCAGCCGCGCCGAGCGCGCGGGGCAGCTCAGCAAGCGTCCAACGCAGAGCCCCCTGCGGATCCGCCGCATCCGAGAACAGCAACGACGACAGACGCTCCCGAGTTACCGCCAGCTCAGCCAACGCCACGTACGCGAGCACCGCCCACGACTTTCGACCCCGCGGCGCGACCAACGAACCAATCCCGCTCCAGCTGCGGACGACCCAGAAGACGCACAACCAACCGCCCGCTCACACCACAGGTATCCCTGGTCAGCCACCGGCGCCGGCCTGGACAGGAGCCAGCGATCGCCTCGCCAACGCAGTGGCAGCTGGGGACTGCTTCCTGCCGTCAGTCTCGGTTCTCGAAGACGAGGCGATAGTGGTCGAGCAATTCGCGCTGGAAGCAGACCTGGTTGGCGCTCACGCCGGAGGTGAACGCGAGGCGGAAGTCGGCGCTCGTGAGCCAGCGTGGCAGCAGCCGGAGCTTGAGTAGCGTCTTTCTGAAGCTCGGGGCCCCGATCCGCGCGTTCCACCGGTTGATCGTCTCGATGTAGTCGAGGCGGCCGCTGACGCTTGAGACGAGCCGGAAATGCGGCCGGGCGCATCGAATGACCTGCTCCTGGCCGAACGGTAGCCAGGAGCCGGGGAACTGGCGGCCGAGCAGCGCGAGGTACCACTCGTCGGAGTCTCGCGGCGGGACAGCTTGGAGCACCTTCAGGTCGATCTGCGATGTCGGGATCATGTTGTGTCCGAAGACCATCGTTTGCAGGTAGAAGCGACCACCGGGCGGCAGCATGCTGGCGACGCGGGCGAACATGTCACGGTAGATCTCCTCCTGTCGTCCCGCCTCATAGTCGGCCGGTGAACAGAAGTGCTCGAAGGCGCCGAGGCTCGCCACGGCGTCGAACGTGCCGAAGCGTTCCCGGTCGATCTGACGGGCGTCCTCGAGGTAGACCTCAAGCCCGTGCCGGCGGCAAGCCGCCAGCTGCGCCGAGGACAGCGTCACTCCGACGCCAGTCCCGCCGCGCGCCCGGGTGTAGGCGAGGAGCGGACCCCATCCGCAACCGAGGTCGAGCAAGCGTCGCCCCGGCCCAATCCCGACCTGTTCGGCCACGTACTCGTGCTTGCGCAACTGCGCCTGCTCAAGGCCGAGCGCGAAGTCCCCGTCGAACTTCGCGCCGCTGAAATCAGCCAGCTCACCGAGGCTGAGCCGAATGATCCGATCGGTCAGCGAGTAGGTGAAGTCGGCGTCCCGGCGGTCCGCCATCCGTCCAACATACGACCCCGGTCGGCTGGCCTCCCAACATGACGCGTACATCGCAAACTTGCCCGCCGCATCTTCCACGAACTCCTCGGCGGTGATGTGGCGCAGATCACCCGGGTCGAGAACCCGCCGTTCTCTGCGCATGCACCAATCCACCGTGTCAATTCTGGAGGGATCGACGTAGCGTGTCCGGCCAGCCGGGGATCGAAGGCGGTGGGCTCCAACGTGGCCCATCGGACTCGCGTATTCGCCGGCGAACTGACTGCCCCTGTTTGGCGTGCACGACTGAGCGCGCCAAGTCGTCGCGTAGGTGACGCCGCTCATGCCCGTGTACCGCAGCGCGCGGCCGCGGCGGAGCGACGTCGCGGCGCTGGCTCGGGCGGCCCCGCGAAGCCTGGCGCACAGTCCGCGTTAGGTGCGAAGCCCCAGCAGCCCGGCGTCAGCAGTTCGGCTCGGTCAGTTCGTCGTCGATCTGGCCGGCCTTGGCCCATGCTTTGGCAGCGGCGCCGCCAATCTCGGCGACGTCCTTGACGAAGAACGCGGGCGCGAGCTCCGGCGCTTCGACGTACTCGATCACGTTGTCGAGGCTGAACGCGCCGCCGTAGGTGTTGGCCAGCTCGCCCCATAGCTCCCGCTCGACCTCGCCCCGCTCGCGCTTGAGTTCGCCGCGCATCTCCGCGGGCAGGCACGCCGGCTCCCAGCGAAGGTTCACCGTGTCCTGCCCTTTCTTCTGCGGGGAGCCCGAGTCGGTCACCTTGACGGTGTAACTGAACGGTATCCCGCACGGCGAAAGGAACCGGTTGTCCTTGGCGATGCCGAGGCTTCGCTTGAGCGCCGCGGATATCGAGCAGGTCAGCCTGATCCGCAGCGCGCTTGACCCCTGGGCGATAATTGGCCCGGCGGACTTGGGCTTCACCGTCACGGCCACACCGGGAACGTGCGGCTTGGGTATCGGCCCGCGGATCCACGTGAAGTGGTAGGGCTTGCAGCCGCCGCCAGCGTACGCGCTGAGCTTCAGCGTGAACGTCTCGAAGTGGTCGCGGTGACCGCTACCCACTCGGACAGACAGCCCACTCCCGCCGGGCGACCCGGCGGCCGCCGCAGCCACGCGCAAGGTCGCCTGCTGATCGCGCGCCGGCGCGCCCGAGGTGCACGAGCAGGTGCACGCGCCCTCGGAGATCGTCAACGTCGAGGTCAGCGTCCCCGTCCCTGTGTTGCCGAAGTTGTCGGAATACGTGGCGTCGCAGTTGTCCGGGGAGGTCGTCGTGGCGTTCAATGGCGCCGATATGTCGGCGTGGCAGTCCTGTCCGCTTACGCTCCAGCCGTCCTCGTAAGCGGTCTCGCCGCTGGTGTCATCGCAGTTGGGGTTGCCAGTGGAGGGCAAGCTGACCAGCGCCTGCGGGGCGGTCTGCGGATCGCTCGACCACCAAGTCGGCGGCACCGGGTTAACGACGATGGAGGCGCCCTCGACGACCTGCGGGCCTTGGGAGTTGCCGAGCCCGTCCGCGAAGCCCGGGTTGGGGACGAGCGAAGTCGAGCAGGAATCGGTGGAGTCGGCGACGTTGGTGTAGGTGACCGTCCCCGACGCGGAGGTGAGATCCCAGGCGGAGGCGCCGCCGGGCCCCGGCACGAGCGTCTCGCTCCACTTCAACACCAGGCTGGCTGAGTTCCCGCTCGCGTACTGAACGTTCGCGGTCCACGTGCCGGTGTAGGAGCCGGTGCAGTCGTCGCAGGTCACGCCAGACGTAGGCCGGAGAAGAGAGCGATCGTCCGATCGACGATCCCGGGGCCCACCGCGAGACCGTTGCATACGCGCGAAAACGCGGTTCGGCGACTCTCGCCCGGTGGCTCACTAACGGCAGAGAGCTCGCATCGACGCGCCTGTTCGTGGCTGATGCGGATGACAAGGACGCAGCGCACATTTCGACGCTTTTCGGCTCCCGCCGGCGCGGCGGGCGCCGGCGGGCGGTTGGATGGAATAACCGTCGGTCGAGCTGCGTCTAGGTCGGTATTCGCAGTCTGCGGCCTCGATCGGGCGCCGTGGGGCACCGGCTCTGACGCGGAGTCACGGTGACTGCTGCCCGTGCCCGATGGCTGACGCCGCGGATCGGCTGACCACAACGAACTGCAGCGAACGCCAGGAGGACCAGAGATGCTTGGGACAGAGCCGACGAGTAGGGCGAGGCACCGCGCCCCATGGCGCGCCGAGGGCGTGGGAGTGCTGGCGGCGGTGTGCCTGGCCGCGGCGCACGCCGGCGTTGCCGAGGCGCAGCCCGTGACGACCACGAACTTCACGACGCCGGGGACGTCCGCGTTCACGGTGCCCGCAGGCGTGTCGAGCATCAACGCGACGGCGATCGGCGGCGCCGGCGGGGCGTGCTTCCAGCCCGGGGGTGAGGGCGCGATGGTCTCGGGCACCCTAGCCGTGCAGCCGGGCCAGCAGTTGACGATTCAGGTTGCCGGGCCGGGCGGCGCGTGCGCGTCCGGGGGTGGCACGGGCGCCGGCGGAGTCGGCGGCGGTGGTGCCGGGGGTGTGACCCCGGCCGGCCTCGGGGGCACGGCGGCGGGCGGAGGCGGTGCCTCCAGCGTGTCCGGCAGCGGCGTGTCCGGTCTCATCCCGTTGCTGGTCGCCGCTGGCGGCGGCGGCGCGGGCGCGGCGGGCGGCCCGGCTGGAAACGCCGGCGCGGCGGCGCTCCCGGGCCCCCTCGGCACCGGTGGAGGCGCCGGAACCGCGACGGCCGGCGGTGCGGGCGGCACCGATTTCAGTGGCGCCAACGCCAACGGCACGGCCGGCAGCCTGGGCATGGGGGGCGCCGGAGGCGGCGGATCCATCCCCGTGGGCGGCGGTGGCGGCGGTGGCGGCTACTTCGGCGGCGGAGGCGGCGCGGGCAGCCTGGAGCTGCCGGCGACCGGCGGTGGAGGCGGCTCCAGCTTCCTGGGAGTCGCGACCAACACCAGCGGCCCGACGCTCACCACCGCGGCGGCGAGCCTGACCCTAACCTACGCCACGCCCACCCCGCCCAAGATCACGCTGAGCACACAGTCCCTGGTCTTCGCAGCCAGCCAAGCCGTGGGGACCGTCAGCCCGCAGATGACGCTGACCATCGGCAACACCGGGACCGGGCCGCTCAACGTATCGGGCTTCTCCACGGCCGGCGCGAACCCCGGTGATTTCCTCATTGCCGATATGTGCCAGCAGCCGGTGGCCCCCGGCTCTAGCTGCCAGGTCGGAGTGCGGTTCGCCCCACAGGCCAAGCACGGCCGCACGGCGACGCTGTCAGTGCTCAGCAACGATCCGAACGGGCCCGCGACGGTGAACCTCTCCGGCACCGGCAGCCGATCCACGAACACAGGCAAGGGCGCGTCGAGCAGCGGCGGCCAGCAGAACACGGCCGGTCAGGTCATCTGCCACGCAGGCGCCGACGGCACCGCGACCTGCGAGATTGAATGCGCGGCCGGGACCTATCGGGCGCAGGGCGCGAGGGTCCCGGCGACGTTCATCGTCCGTCGAGGCGATCGGGTCGTCGTCCAGGGGCCGCTCGAGCTCAAGCGCGGCTCAGTCACCCGTCACCGTCTGCGGCTCAACCCGGGCCGCTACATGCTGACGATCCGCACCGACAACGGGACGCACTCCACGGTCATCGCGCTCGTGCACTTCACGGCGCCATAGCACGCCAGGTCCTATCTGGGAGGGCCGGGGGTATGCCCGGTCCTCCCAATTGCTGCGGGACACTGCTGCACTTGCATCCCAAGCAGCAGCCAGCGGTCCCACGCTGAGGCTCCCAAGCCCACGATCCAGATCGTGGGAGGTTGTCGCAGAAAAACTCGGCAATGAGGCGGTTCGTTGTGTCGAGGGCACGACGCAGCCGACGCGTGGCGGCGGCGCTATACGAACTTTGGCGTTCCAACCACCAAAACTGGGGGGTGAATCGCCAAAGTTTGGTGAGTCAGACCGTGTTAGCTCAGCCATAGCGAAGCGCGACCTTGTGAGCCGACCACAACCCCGACTATCTAGGCGACAGCCTCGTGGCAAAGGAAGAGCGAGCCGCCGGCGACCGGCGTGATCGAGACGTCGCCCAGGCGCGAGTCAGCTCGGGACGCATGTGATGTCGAATGCGATCGTCCCGGTCGGCCGGATCGGAGACGCGCTCGTCGCCGGAAGCAGGGCGAGCGCAGCGGCATGCAGCTCTGGGGCGTTTGCGTGGCTGTCAGGCTGTGCAAGCGTCGTTGCGGTCACGCGGCCGGGCTCGAGCCGGCTGTCAGCTCCTCCTTGGCGTGGTCGGGCTTGAAGAAGATCCGGTCGGCCACGATGGCGTTGACCGTCTCGTCGGGGCGTTCGACTAGCAGCTGCGCACCGAGATCGCTGTGCTCGACGGGGACCATCGCGTAGCCGATGTTCTTCTCTAGCCGCGGTGAGAAGCAGGCCGAGGTGACCTTGCCGACCAGCGCTCCGTCCTTCGTGACTGGGAAGAAGTTCGGCATCGAGCCGTCGCTATAGGCACCCAGGCGCGTCCCGCCGAGCTCGACGCCGACGAGTTTGCGAGTGACGCCCCGCTTTGCGATCTCACGTAGCGCCTCGCGGCCGATGAAGTCCTGCTCCTGTTCGAGCTCGACCATCCACTGGTAGGCGTAGCCGACCTCGTAGGGGTTTTCCTCGATCGTCATATCGCATCCGTGGGCGAGGATCCCGGCCTCGATCCGACGGATGTGGCAGGGGCCGATTGGCGCAAGGCCGTACGGCTCGCCAGCTTGGATCACCGCGTCCCACAGATTGACTCCGTCGCGGCTGGCGTCGCGGAGGTAAAGCTCGTAGCCGAGCTCGCCCGAATAGCCGGTGCGCGAGATCACCATCCGCATGCCCTCGAGCTCGCGCTCCACCAAGTGGTAGTAGGGAAGCTCGAGGATGTCGGCGCCGAACAGGTCGGTCATGACCTCCCTCGATTTCGGTCCCTGGATCTGGAGCGGGCCGACATCCGGCTCGGTGATCGTCACTTGCATCCCCGCGTGATAGGCCACACCCTTGGCCCACAGCAGAACGTCGCTGTCGGCGAGCGAGAGCCAGAAGTGGTTTTCACCCAGTCGCAGCAGCACCGGGTCGTTGATGATCCCTCCGCGCTCGTCGGTGATAAAGGCGTACTTGCACTGGCCTACCGCGCACCGCTCGAGGTTGCACGGCGTGAGCATGTTCGTGAAGCGGAAGGCGTCCGGACCGATGATCTCAACCTGGCGCTCGGCCCCGCCGACGTCCCACACGGTCACTCCCTCGAGTAGCTGCCAGTACTCCTCGATCGGATCGCGGTAGAGCCGCGGGTGGTAGTGGTGGTTATAGACGCTGTACAGCTGGACACCATGACGGCGCGCCCCGTTGTAATACGGGGACTTCTTAATCCGGGTGTACAGCAGAATCCCCGGATGAGGGTTGACCCAGCCGGCCATCGAGCCGTCTCCTTTCATCGAGCCGACACCCCCCAGCATCAAATCTTAGGGTGTGGGCTTCGACCCCGGAGATCAAAGAACCGGCCTCGCCCTTCCAAGGCCGCTCGATATCGATGCGCTGAAGCATCGCCGAGCGCGACAGCTTTGGCCCCAAAGCCCGCGCCGCCGCCGTCCTGCCCGCGTCTCGCTCGGGGAACCGTTCCTCGCGAAGCGCCCACGGGGTCCTCGGAGCGTAGCCAGAGGATCTGGCCGCGCGACCCGCGCGCGGCGCCGTTGTTTTCGGCGGCTGGCGGTCGGCGGCGCGCCGCGCGCCTATAGTCCGAGACATCAGGATGGAAATTGAGGCATGACCGCCGCTACAACCACACCTCTCCAGAGCAAGTTCGGCCCGATCGTCGCTGACGCCGCCGGAACGATCACCGTTCAGGAGGCAAGCGACATCCTCAACTGCTCGCGCTTTCGTGTCTGCGAGCTGCTGACCACGAACGCAGGGCGTGTACTGGTAACCGAGGTGCTGGCGCTCAAATCCCCCGTGCCGCCCAGCACGCTTGAAGCACCCCCCGCTGCCAAGCTCGTCCGCTGAATATGTGCTGATGCCTGGCACAAACGACGGACTACTCGCACTGGTGAGCAGCACCGACAGCAGAGCACGACGAGGTCGGCAATGAGCGACGCCGGGCCCGAAGACGGCGCCGTGCTGCCGCTCGTCGGCGGCAGGCTACTCGCCGAGATCACCAACCGGATCGTCGCGTTCATGCGCGAGCCGTCCTCGCGTGCGTGGATCGGTCAGTCGGCTTCACGCGCTTGCGGACGGGAGCATCCACCCGACCATCGCGATGTAATACGCGGCGGCCGCTGCGATCACCAGGGCGTGGAAAACCTCGTGAAAGCCGAACGTCCGCGGCCACGGGTTCGGGCGCTGCCTCGCGTAGACGATCGCGCCTCCGGAGTAGAGCAGGCCGCCGGCGGTGACGAGGATCAGCGGCGCCGGTCTGAGTTCGACCAGGAGTTGGGGCAGCGCGATCACCGCGACCCAACCAAGCCCGAGGTAGCTGCCTGCCACCACGCCACGTGGTGCGTCGATCCATCTAAGCGAGAACGCCACGCCAGCCACGGCGCCCGTCCAGGCAACACCCAGGATTATCCACGCGAGCGCACCATGCAGCACGACGAACGCGATCGGTGTGTAGCTAGCTGCGATGAAGAGAAAGATCGTGCTGTGGTCAAGGCGCTGCAGCACGGGCTTCAGATGTGCCGGGCCGGGCCACCGGTGATAGAGAGCGCTGCCCGCGAATAACGCAATGAGACCGATCCCATAGATCGCCACCCCGATGGTCGCGCGAGCGGTAGGCGCGAGCGGGACGAGGACAATTGCGGCCGCCACCGACACAACGCACGCCACGGCATGCGAGACGCCACGCAAACGCGGCACCATTAGCTCCGACGTGCCGGCGATGGTGATGTGCGGCTGCCGGGTCGAGATGTCGCCCGGGCCCTGCCCGGCACGGCGCTGCGGGCGCTCATGAAGAGAGATCCCTTCCGCGCGTTGTAACTGCACGTGCGCGAGCGGCTCTGAGGAATCGAGGTTGCCCATCTCGAGCCTTAGCTCCTCCGCTCATCCAGTCAGTGTGAACGTGCGGTCGACGTGTCGGCGCCCTGGCAGCCGCACCAGTCGGCCCCGCCTTGTCGAACGCGACCCCTGGCTTTCATGACCGCCCGCACGCCGCAACTGTCGATGAACCCAAGGTTCCGCAGATGGGCACAACCGCGTGCGGCTGCAGCTGAAACCGGTCCAACCTCTCCGGCTGCGGGGCGATCGCGATCTCACGCTCGCCGATCACGCGAATCCACGCGGGTGTCTGGACCGCCGTTCTGCGATGAGCGCTCCAACGCAGGGACCATGGCATTCTCATAACCAGCGATTGGAGCGCAAAAACGCGTCAGGCTCGTCGATTCCCGAGACCAGGTGGAGCTGGGACGTCTCAGCATGGTGCCCACTCGACTCATAACAAGCCGATGCCGATACTCCCGCCTGAGATACGGTGTGGTTGCCATCGCCGATGTTGCTCGCCGGATTTGCCCGCCCGTCACGACGTCTCAGGGCCGAGGTCGACCTGGCGGGCGATGCCGTCAGCGTCCTCTTGCGCGACGTTGGCGGTTGGATCGGCCTCTCGTGTGCAGGCCTTGTTCGTGTCGTCGACCGCTCGCCGGAGCGTGCCGGCGAGAGTGGGCGCCTCGCTCTCCTCAACGCCGTCGAGAACGATCTCGTCGCCCTGCACGATCTCGTCGAGTCGCAAGTGGCCAACGGCGGCGTGGCCGAGGAATCGTTTATAAAGGTTGGCGCTCAGCGCGGTCGACCACCGGCCACTTGGACAGCCGGACAGCTGAACGCGCACTCGCACGCCAACGCGACCGGCGGGCAGCGGCTCGCCGTGGCTTTCACCTACGATTTGATGTTCCTCGGTCATGCGCTGCCTTTCCTCAGGAGTGCAGTCAGGACGCTGGCTGGCCAGTCCTGACGCATTCATAGCGGCGTTCCAATTGGCATCTTCCTGATGGTCGGTCATGTCAAGCGTGAGTAGCGCCGAAGCACTGCCGAGACGACGACGGTGAGTCCGGCCACGAGCAGTCCGATGACCCAACCGGCGGCGCCCAGTGCGCCGAGGATCGCTCCAAGGACGCCACCGGCGGCGAGCAGGGCGATAAGCGCGATCGACACCGAGTCTCGGAGCGTCTCGGTGGCGTCAGGACACTCGTTGACTCGGGCGGACGCTCGCGCCGACGAACCCTACGCGGCTCGCGCGGCGGCGTGCGCGCCTCCTGGGCCGCCGCTCGTCGGCGGCGGCGTGCGGTTCGCTCGACAGTAAGCCGCTCGGCCGGCGAAGGGATCCCGTCGGCCGGGGATGTGCCCAGGTCGGCCGGGAGCTGACGGGCGGCTCTGGTGAGGTCCCGGTCCGGGCGGCCTGCGGTTGGATCACCCGCGGCGACCGTGGATGCGTTGAGTGGCGACTTGGCGGGCATGGTGCCCTCCTCATTTCGGGCAAGGTAAACAGCCGGGGGGCCGGACGCCCCGCCCAAGACGAGCTGGTGTCGTGCTACGGGGTGCCCGTGCCGCCGGAGTCCCGGCATGGCGCTGAAGGTTGGACTGTCCGATGCCAGTTTGCCGCTCGTATCGCGGCACACGGGCTCGGTTGGCCTCGCGCGTTGGGCGGTGTGGTCGACGGCCGGGCGGTATGGTCGGGCAGATCGAGCGCGGCCTTCCGCTGGCAACGGCGCGGCGCCGGAACCGACCGGGGGACGATGGTCGCGCGTACGCAAGCTTGGCTCCTGGTCGTGGATTTAGCGCTGACCCATCAGGTCAAGGCGCCCATACCGACCAGACACCTGGAGCCGGACCATCGTGCCCGCCGGGAGTTGGAGCGAAGCACCACCGATCATACACCTGGGTCCAGTGGGCACCGGCAGCAGGGGACCCAAGGCTCAGGGCCCGGACGGGAAGGCCTCGGCGCTGCGATGGAGCTAGCCGGACTCGAACCGGCGACCCCCTGGGTGCGACGAGTGGCGCTTCCCGTGGATTCCGAGCGCCCGGCGCAAGGCACGAGATGACGGGGAGCGAGCGTCGACCTCGTCCATGCTGAGGCTCGGGCGCGTTTGCATCACGATCGTCCGGACGCATTTAGCGCGTCAACGTAAGCGAGCGGCGCAGGCTGTCGGGCCGGCGCGCGATTCCGCAGCTGCGCGAGCGTGTCGCCGATCGACGACCGTCCTTTGCGCGTGGGCGAGAGCGGCGCCCGGGGAGGATTAGGACGCGCCGCTACACTTAGTAGCAGAGAGCACCAGCCTGACGCGGGCGCCTGCGAGTGACAGCGCCACCCTGATTCTCTGGAATCCCTAGCCCGGAGGTCGTTTGTCGCTCCCGCCTCCCCTGACGGTTGTCTCCGTCGAGCCTGAAGAAGCTCGTTTTCGCCTTTCGTTGTTTCGTGGGCGGATTGCGCTGAGCATTCTCGGAGCTCTGATAGTCACGGGCCTGCTGGCATTCGTCCTGGCCGGACGGAGCGGGCAGTTCAGCGCCGCCCTTCGCACCGTGCCGCTTTCGCTGCTGGCCCTCGCCGTGCTGCTGCAGATCATCGCGCTGGTTGCTCGCAGCGAGGCGTGGAACGTGTGCGTCCGTGCCGCCGGCGGTACGGTGAACCGCCGGGTGCTGTTCCGGGCTGCTGCCGTCGGCTACGTCGCGAGCGTGTTGAACGGATCGGTAGGGATGGCCGCGCGCATCGCCTCGCTGCGCCGGTCCGCACCGCAGACCTCTCCTCGTGTGCCGGCGCTGATGGCGGCCGAGGTTCCAATCATCACTGTCGAACTTGCGCTCGTGGCGATCTTCTCCTTTACGTTGATCGCACCGCTCGGCGTCCCTTGGTGGGTGCCGGTGATTGTTGTCGGGGTCGCGGGTGGTCTCGTCGCGGCTCTGCGTCGAGTCTCTGAGCGCCGTCGTACCGGGGTCTGGGCGGGGCTCGCGATCTTGCGGATGCAGGGTCGGGGTCGCCTGATCGCGTTCGCGGTGTTGGCCGTCTGCGCGCAGGTCGCGCGGAACTGGCTAATGCTGCATGCGATCGGCGTGCACGTTTCCATCTTTGACGCAATGGCGCTCCTGATCGTGATGTTCACAATTGGCCAGCTTCCGATTGGACCAAGTACGGGGCCTGCTGCAGCCGTCCTCATCCTCGGCTCCAACGGCGTGGCTGCGACGGCCGCCGCCGGGGTGCTGCTGACAGTCACCGGCATCGTTGGCGCGCTCTGCTACGCGGCGTGGGCGATCGCCGACCGAGCCATTGCAGGCAAGCCCGCCGCGAGTCCGGCCGTTGTCGTCCAACCCACCTTTGCAGCACCGTCGCAAGCCTGAGCATTGCCGGGTTCGGGAGGTCGGGCATGCGCAGATCATCGGTGCCCACGTGAACAACGTCGCCTGGATGGAGCTGTCGGCCGCGCCTCAGCTCGGGCTCACCATTGACGGTCACCTGACCGCTCGCGATCAAGATCTTGGCGCCCGCTCCACCCGAGGCGACGCCAGCAAGCTTCAGCGCCTGGCCAAGGCGGATCATGTCGCGGGCGATTTCGATTAATCGCTCCACACGGGAGCGTCTCAGGTCCGATCCGGTGCCGCCACCCAAAAGCTGCTCCCATTACAGCGGGGGCGTGCCGGCGTGCTTTGCCGTTGTGTCCGCCACCGGCGGGCAGGCGACGGCACCCATACGGATAGCGAGGGAGAGTGAGAAGGATCTCGCCTCGATGGCTGCCCATGGCTTCGCGGGATTCCCATGTATCGCCGACGTTAGCCATTCGAAACTCGACCGCCCACCGTCTGTCTGATGGTCGCTCGCGAGCCCGTCGGACGTGACACGGCGACTCCCACCACTCGATGGATCTGCAGCGTTCTTCAGCGTCGTGCGCCCGCGCGGGCTCGCGGCTTCTCGGGTTTCGGCGGTGGCGCGTCCAGCAGCTCCGCGACCCCACGCTCGATGGCGCGACAGAGCAACCCGATATCGGGGGCGGTGTCAAGGTCGCCGGTGACGCCGAAGTTGATCCCGCCGTCGTAGGAGAAGATCGCGACGCCTACCCGCACATGGCCTCCCAGCGGGACGAACGGAAACGCCTCGAGCATCCGCCGCTGCGCGAGGTACAAGGGGTACTGCGGGCCCGGGACGTTGGTGGTGACGGTGTTAACGCTGCTCTGCGGCAGCCGTGTGGCTACCCTCGCTCCGAGCGCCAGTAGCATCGCGGGGGCAAACCCGCCGAGCGCAGTCAGCCGCTCGGCCGCGACCGCCTGACCCGACTGCTTGAGATCCTGCATCTGCACGTGCAGGGAATGCACTCGCTCGACGGGATCCTCCAGCCCGACCGGCAACTCCGCGAACATCGCAGACACTTTGTTGTCATAGGTCCCGGGCGCATCATCGGCGCGGACCGACACGGGCACGAGCGTGCGGACAACGCGTCCCTCGACGGTCTCGCCGCGACTGAGCAGGAGCTCCCGGTAGCCACCGGTGATCACGGCGAGCACGACATCGTTGATCGTGCCGCCGTGAAACGCACGGATGTGCTTGATGTCCACCAACCGCGCCCTCGCCCAGTCCCAGCGTCGGTGCGGGCCGATCGGACCGTTGAGCGTGCTGGAAGGGTTGCGGCTCAGAAGCATTCGCAGATTCACCAAGCCGCGGGTGGCGTCAACAGTCTGTCGCGCAACGCGGCGCGGACCGCGCGCCGCCGACAGCACAGTCCGCAACCCCTCGCGCGGACTGGCCGCACGGTGCGCCAGCGCGTAAGTCACTAGCGCGGCCGAGCTCGGTTCGGGCGCCGGTGCCCAGCCATCGGAGGACGCGGCCATCGCGTCGCGCTCCTTGCTGAGGATCACGGTCATCAGATCCGTCCCCGAGACCCCGTCAACCATGCAATGGTGGACCTTCGAGATCACCGCCCAGCGGCCGGCGTCGAGCCCCTCCGCGACCCACATCTCCCAGAGCGGCTTCGCGCGATCCAGCTGCTGGGACATAACCCGCCCGACCAGGTTGCGCAACTCCTCGTCGCCACCGGGCGCCGGAAGTGCCGTGCGCCGCACGTGGTACTCGAGGTTGAAATGTGGATCGTCCACCCACACCGGGCGCCCGAGCGCGAGCGGCACGAACCGGACCTTCTGCCGATATCGAGGGACCTGAGACAACCGGGCGGCAACGGCCGACTGCACCTCCCCCGGACCCGGCGCGGGGCCCTCGAAGATGCCCACCGATCCGATGTGCATATGCGTCACTGCGTCCTCGACGTCCAGAAACAACGCGTCGAGCGGGCTCATCATCTCCATTTCGCAACCCTCTTCCGCTGGTCAGCCGGTCGGCTGGTGTGAAACCTAGCGCGTGAAACCTGTACCAAACCGGCGCTCGAGCGGTTAGGGGTCCCGTGGGTATCCATGGAGAGATCCCGATGGCGACTGGGATCGACGGGCGCCTGTGGGATCCCTCCGTGGCTGTCGTCGTCTATGGCTCGAGTACGATCCGTGCGGCGACTCGGCCCGCCTCGACGTCAGCTATGGCCTCGTTGACTTGGTCGAGCGGCCGTGTCTCGCGGATCACGCGTGTCTTCCCGGCTGCGTGAAGCTCGAACACCTCGCGTAGGTCTTTCCGCGTGCCGACGATCGACCCGACGATCGTGATCCCGTTGAGCACGGTTTCGAAGATCGGGAGCGTGATCTCGTTGTCGGCCGGCAGCGCGACGAACACGAGCTTCCCACCACGACGGAGCGACTTATAAGCTTGCTCGAACGCACGGGGCGAGACGGCGAGCGCGATCGCCTGGTCGACGCCGCCGAGCCGCTGGATCGCCTCGACCGGGTCCTCCTTCGTGGCGTTGATGGTGAACTCGGCGCCGAGCTCGCGCGCGAGCTCGAGCTTCTCGTCGATCACGTCGACGGCGACGACTCGACCTCCGGCGATCGCCGCGTACTGGATCGCGAGGTGTCCGAGGCCGCCGACGCCGAACACGGCCACGAAATCAGACGAGCGGGTGCCTGCGACTTTGACCGCTTTGTAGGTGGTCACGCCGGCGCAGGTGAGCGGCGCGGCGTCGAACGGGTCGACGCCTTCGGGGACCTTGACGACGTAGTCGGTGTAGGCGGTGGCGTACTCGCCCATCCCGCCGTCGATCGTGTAGCCCATCATCTCCTGCGCGTGGCAGAGTGTCTCCCAGCCCGATACGCAGTAATTGCACCTGCCGCACGCGTAGCCGAGCCAGGGCATCGCGACGCGGTCACCGATGTGGACCTCGTGGCCGAGGTCACCGTGGGCGACATCGCCGGGCGCGAGCTCGGTGACGATGCCGACGCCCTCGTGACCGGGGGTGAACGGCGGTGAGGGCTTGATCGGCCAGTCGCCGTTCGCGGCGTGGATGTCGGTGTGGCACAGGCCGCACACCTCGACCTTAACGCGTACCTGTCCCGGACCGAGTTTCGGCATTGGGACCTGCTCGACGGTTAGCGGGCTGCCGAAATCGTGGACGACCGCGGCACGGTAGGTGGTGGGTGCAGCCTCTGACGTACGGGGTTCCGCATCGTATGTAGTGGCCATCCTATGTCCTTCTTTCTAGGTAGCCGGCCTCTATCGGGTCGGTCCAGATTGGGTTAGCTCGCGCGGGTTCTGCACGGGCGCCATCAAGGTGAGCGAGAAATGAAATGCACGCCCTCGAGTCCCTCGAGCGAGAAGCCATCGGCGGCGCCGGGCGCGACATCGATCAGAAAGCGCGGTTTGCTCCACCGCTCGTACTGTTCGGCGTCGATGTAGAACGGCGCGCCGCCGATCTCGCCGAGTTGCACGTCGTGGAGCGCAACCGGCAGCTCACCCTCCTTCAAGCACATCGCGGAACTGCCGTCGCAGCAGCCCCCAGACTGAAAGAACGCCAGCGGCCCATGGGCGGCCTCGAGGCGACTAATCACCTCGAGCGCTGCCGGGGTGGCGCCAACCGCCGGCGCACCATCATGGGCCGTGGCCGCCATCTCTAGAACAGCCCCATCGGGTTCTGGTCGTAGCTGACCAGCAGGCACTTGGTCTGGCTGTAGTGCTCGAGCATCATGCGGTGGTTCTCGCGGCCCACGCCGGAGCTCTTGTAGCCACCGAACGCAGCGTGCGCCGGGTACTGGTGGTAGCAATTGGTCCATACGCGACCGGCCTTGATCGCGCGGCCCATCCGGAAGGCGCGGCTGCCGTCACGCGTCCAGACTCCGGCGCCGAGCCCGTATAGCGTGTCGTTGGCGATCTCCAGCGCCTCGGCCTCGTCGCGGAATGTGGTGACCGCCAGGACCGGTCCGAAGATCTCCTCCTGGAAGACCCGCATCTTGTTGTGCCCCTTCAGCACGGTTGGCTCGAAGTAGTAGCCGCCGGCCAGGTGCTCGCCGACCTCCGGGCGACTGCCGCCGATCAGGACCTCGGCGCCCTCATCGCGTCCGATCTTGACGTAGCTCTCGATCTTCTCCAGCTGCGCTGCCGAAACCTGCGGGCCCATCATCGTCTCGCGGTCAAGCGGATCGCCCTGCTTGATGGCGCGGATGCGCTCTAGGCAGCGGCCCATGAACTCGTCATAGATCGACTCGTGGATCAGCGCTCGGGACGGGCATGTGCAGACCTCGCCCTTATTGAACGCGTACAGCACCAGTCCCTCAATCGCCTTGTCCAGGAACGCATCATCGGCCGCCATCACATCCTCGAAGAAGATGTTCGGCGACTTCCCGCCCAGCTCGGTCGTCGAGGGAATCAGGTTTTGCGCGGCATAGCTCATGATCAAGCGGCCGGTGACCGTCTCGCCGGTGAACGCGACCTTCGCGATCCGCTTATTCGACGCGAGCGCTTTGCCGATCCCGGCGCCCGGGCCGTTCACGATGTTCAACACCCCCGGCGGGACGATGTCGCCGATCACCTCGGCAAGCTTCAACAGCGACCACGGCGTCGGGCTCGCCGGCTTGATCACCGTGCAGTTACCCGCGGCCAGCGCCGGCGCGATCTTCCACGCCGCCATCAAGATCGGGAAGTTAAACGGGATGATCTGACCCACCACACCTAACGGCTCCTGGAAGTGATACGCGTAGGTCTGATCATCGATCTCCGAGATCCGACCCTCCTCGGCACGCACCGCCGCGGCGAAATAGCGGAAATGGTCGGCCGCTAGCGGAATGTCTGCCGCCAGCGTCTCGCGCACCGGCTTGCCGTTCTCATAGCTCTCCGCCACCGCAAGCATCTCGGCGTTCGCATCGATGGCATCCGCGACGTCATTCAGAACCGCGGCGCGCTCAGCTGGGGAGCGCTTGCCCCACCCATCTTTAGCCGCGTGCGCCGCGTCGAGCGCGAGCTCGATGTCGTCCGCACCTGAATGCGCGACCTCGCAAAACGGCTCGCCCGTCGACGGAGTTAGATTCTCGCGGTACTCCCCGGTGGTCGGGGCAATCCAATGTCCCCCGATGAAGTTCTCGTAGCGCTCCTTGAGCTCTACCAAGCTGCCGGGTTCGCCCGGCGCGACATAAGTGGTTGACTCGACAATCGACATCTTTAACTCCTTGGTGGGAAACGCGGACTCGCCCGCGCCAGCAAGATCGTTTAGAACCCCAGCGCGGCCAATCACATTGAGACGCGTCCACCGAGTCGGCGGGATAACGCCTAAGACATACGACCCAGCCCCGCAGTCAAAACCAGTAACCCATACTCCGTGCCGCGTGGCGCAAGTAGCGCCGTTAGTGGCATCCGGACTTGGGGTGAGTGTCCTGGCCGCAGGGCCAGCTCTTATTAGACTGTACTCCGATCGCAGGCGCTTATGTGCGCCCACCGAAAAATAAATAAATAAATCAGACTCGCGGACCGGACCCCGGCCACGGCGCCGTCACGGGGGTCGCAAGCTGCAGGCCGATCGGCCCGGAGCTCCTATCGCCACGAACCGGGCGCGTCGAGCGGCACGACGACGTGACCGTTCCGGACAAACCCGGTCACGCCGGGCCTGTCGCTACGGGACGCTGGAATCGCGCCGGTCGCCAATTCCGCGACGGAGGGGCCGAGATTTTGCCTAGGCACGAGGACGAACGCGGAGCGCGTCCCCGGGGCCCTGCAATCGGCGACGAGCGCGTCTTCGAGCAGTCCGGTCCGGACGATCGCATTCGCCAACGGCCGCCGCCGGAGCGGACGACTCCTATGGCGACCAAACGCGGCCCGGGCCAGGGCTCCTGCTGGCTCGTCGGCGCCTAGCACCGCGTCCCCGCGGAGCCGCGGTTGGTCGCCGAGGCGCTCGCGGGCCGCGGACCGGTCAGAGAACGGATGCGATCGTCCGGGACTGCTGTTGCTCTCGCCTTTGGGGCGAAAGCGCGAGCGTGGGAGAACGCAACTGCCAGCCGTCCGGGCGTTAGCCAACATTGGCCTCGTCAGCGTTGTCTGCTCTCTCATCGCAATGGTGGAGCGCGGTTCACGAACAGTCGGATGAGTGGCGTCTGGCCGGGCGCTCAACGCGAGAAGCGCCCACTGCGGATCGCTGGTGCTGTCGGCGGACAGCGGGCCGGACCGGCCGGCATCGCCACGTCGCGCGATCGGCGAGAAAGGCCTGATGCCGGTGGACCTCGCGACTGTTGGTTCGATGGCGTCGTCGTTGGATCAGTGGTTTCCCACATGGTGGACCGTTTTGATCGCCGATGCCCGGCACCTGTCGCGGGACTAGCTTGTTCGGCAATGTCGTTGCTCCCTTTCAGATCGTCTTCTTCAGGTACACACGGCGTAGCCGAGCTCGATGAGGGCACGTATGTCACGGATGGCATGCGTCTGTTCCGTGTTGTGCAGCGCCTCGATCCGCTTCGCGGCGCGGCCTCGGCGGTGCTCGAGGATTGCCTGACGCTTGAGCTGCGGTCCTACGCCGCGGCAGATCTGTGGGAGATGGGTGTGCGTCTGGTCAGGCCATCCTCGAACTGCGCTGTCGAGCGACCGATTCGTTGTTGAGGTGCGGAACTCGCTTCGCGCTCGCGTCCGTCGCGGCCGCAGGCGACCCGGTTCGGGTAGCTTGCGGTCCGGCGAGAATGCAGACGAGGAAAGGCCAAGGGCGTGATCCTGATCGCGTATGACGGTTCGAAGGATGCCCAATCCGCGATCGAACTCGCCGGCCAGCTGATGGGCGGCGTGCCGGCAACCGTGTTGTCGGTGTGGGAGCCGTTCGTGGACGTGATGGCGCGCATCGGCCTCGGCATCGGTCCTGGTGAAATTAACTTCGATGCGCTCGACAAGGCATACGAGGAAAGTGCGCGCGAGCTAGCCGCCGAGGGCACGCAACGCGCGGCGCGGGCCGGTCTGAAGGCGCAGCCACGCACACGGGCCAGGCACACGACGATCGCTGCAACGATTCTCGCGGAGGCTGACGAGCTAGGAGCAAGCGCGATCGTGCTCGGCTCACGTGGGCTGACCGGGATCAAGTCGCTGCTGGTCGGTAGCGTCTCCCACGCCGTTCTCCAGCACGCCGACCGGCCTGTGCTGGTCATCCCGTCGTCTGAAGTGGCGCACGAGCGTGCCGCCCACCGGCGCTGAGCAAGTCCCCCCTCGCGGGATCCTCACTACGGCGCTCGCGCCCGACCATTACCTTGCTAACGCGAGATCCGGGGATTCCAGCGAAACGGGCGGGAAACAATGAGCGCGGCGTCCTCTGGACTACTGGAGGAGGCGCACGTCCTCGATCTCAGCCACCGTCGTGTATTGATCATCATCGGTGCGTTGCTGCTGGGGATGTTCCTGGCAGCTCTGGATCAGACGATCGTCTCAACCGCGCTGCCGACGATCGTCGCCGACCTGCACGGCGCGTCGCACCTCGCCTGGGTGGTCGTTGCCTACCTGCTCGCTGCGACCGTCTCCACACCGCTCTGGGGCAAGCTCGGCGACCAGTACGGACGCAAGTCGTTCTTCCAAGCAGCGATCATCATCTTCCTGTGCGGCTCGGCCCTCTCCGGGCTCAGCCGCACGATGACCGAGCTGATCGCTTTCCGGGCCATTCAGGGCCTCGGTGGCGGCGGGCTGATGGTCGGTGCGCAGGCGATCGTCGGAGACATCGTGTCCCCTCGCGAGCGCGGTCGCTACCAAGGGCTGTTCGGAGCCGTGTTCGGGGTGGCGAGCATCATCGGACCGCTGCTCGGCGGCGTCTTCGTCGACCAGCTCTCCTGGCACTGGATCTTCTACATCAACATTCCGATCGGCGCCATCGCGCTCGCGGTCGTGGCAATCCAGGTTCCGGGCAACCTCCGCCGCGTCCACCACGTGATCGACTATCTCGGAGCCGCCGTGCTCGTGTTCTCGGCGAGCTTCCTCGTGCTCTTCACAAGCTTGGGTGGCACGACGTATCCCTGGGGATCGCCAACTATCGTCGGGCTCGGAGTCGCCGGCGCGGTACTTCTCGTCGTCTTCGTATTCGTCGAGCGACGGGCCACCGAGCCGGTGCTGCCGCTGCACCTGTTCTCCAACCGTGGGTTCTCGGCCACGAGCCTGGTCGGGTTCATCGTTGGCTTTGCGATGTTCGGCGCGATTGTGTACCTGCCGGTGTTCTTCCAGATCGTGCACGGCGAGTCGCCAACCACCTCCGGCCTGCGGCTGTTGCCGCTCCTGGTTGGCCTCATCATCTGCTCCACCGGATCAGGGATCACCATCAGCCGAACCGGCCGCTACCGGGCTTTCCCGATTGTCGGCACCGCGCTCATGACCGTCGGGCTCGTGCTCCTGTCTCAGGTGGGGATCGCGACCAGCTTGCTCGTCACGGCGCTGTACATGTTCGTGCTCGGCGTCGGTCTCGGCTGCGTGATGCAGGTGCTCGTGCTGATCGTGCAAAACGCCGTTCCATACCCCGAGCTCGGAGTCGCCACCTCGGGCGCGACATTCTTTCGGTCGATCGGGGGATGCTTTGGCACCGCGATCTTCGGTGCGATCTTCTCCAACGTGCTCGTCGGCAACCTCGTCAGACATCTTGGCAACGCGCGGCTGCCAACCGGGCTATCGAGCTCGAGCGTCACGCCAGCCATCCTGGACAGACTTCCGCAGGCCGTCCACCACGGCATTGCCGCCGCCTACGCGGAATCGATCCAAACCGTGTTCCTGATCGCCGCGCCAATCGGCGCCATCGCGTTCCTCGCAGCCTGGTTCATACCCCAGGTGGAGCTCCGGCGAGGAGTCGGCGCGGCTCCCGGACCCCCATCGGAAACCTCACCAGCGTCAGATCTGCCGAAGTGTGAACCGTCTGACGCAGACGAGCACGCCGCAGCGAAGGCGAAGCTCCCGGGCGAGACAGAGCGGTGCCCGCCTCCCGCCCCGAAAACTGCGACAGTCGCAACAACCAAGAACGCCGGGCTCCGGGATAACGAGCGGTCGCGCCCGCATTCGCCCACAGGCGAGAGCAACGACACTCGACCGCGTGGGCGTCTCTGAGCTGGTGGTGCGGCGCGAACCGCCGGCGGACGCCGGCCGCTCGGGCGGCGAAGTCTCCGGACCTATGATCTCGCTGGTGCGGTCATTCCCCGTCTTCGATGCCAGCGTGACGGGAAGTGACGGTGGTCTGGGATGGCCTGTTCGAAGCGGGCTTCGCTGACCTGATGGCCGAGACGTCGAAGCCACCTGTCGAGGGCCGCGGAGATAGCTCGTTTGAGCATGCCGACGATCCGGACGCGCCTCGCGCGGCGCCTGGCTCGGCAGATAGAGAGGGCGGCGGACCCGACGCGACCGTCACGGCGAGCGCACAGCTCCCGGAGCTTGATCAGAGCTCGCTTGTCGCGCTCGGTGACGTGGGGCGCCGCTGGGATGGGTGCATGCCGGGGCGGGAGATCTGGGAGCGCGCGCTGCCTGTCGATCCGGGGCTCGATTTCGCCGATCCGCAGCCCTCGCGCTCGGGGCGGTTCGTCCACATCAGAACCGCGGAGGCTGAGACGACCGGAGACGACGAGCTCGAAGCGACAGTAAAAGCAGGACAGGGCGCTTCACAGATGGGCCGGGCGGCGTACGCGCTACGCCGTGTCCTGATTGGCCCGCCGCTGCGCGATACGGCGATCGCCGAGGAGCGCATGGGCAGAGGGCTTGCGCTCGCAGTCCTTTCACCCGACGCGCTCTCCTCGGTCGCGTACGGCCCCGAGGCAATGCTGGCAATCCTGGTGCTCGCTGGCGCCAGCGCGCTGAAGCTCTCGCTGCCGATCGGAGCGGCGCTGGCGGTGCTGATGCTCTCGGTGGGCCTCGGCTACCGCCAGGTCATCCGAGCCTATCCGCACGGCGGTGGCTCCTACATCGTCGCGAGCGACGCTCTGGGGCCGCAGTGGGGCCTGCTCGCGGGAGCGGGGTTGATCGTCGACTACATCCTCACCGTTGCAGTATCGGTCGCCGCCGGCGTCGCCGCCGTGACTTCGGCGGTCCCTTCGGTCGCTCCGGCGACTGTCCCGATTGGCCTCGGGGTGATCGTGCTGCTCGTCGCGGGCAACCTGCGCGGGGTGCGGGACGCTGGCGCCGCCTTCGCCGCACCCACTTACCTGTTCGTGGTCGCGATCGCGCTGGTCGTGATCACCGGTCTCATCAAGGCCGGCTCGCACGGCTTTCATCCCATACCACCGGCGCCTCACCCAGCCACCGAGACGCTCGGCGTGCTGCTCGTGCTACGCGCGTTCGCGTCCGGAGCGACGGCGATGACCGGGATCGAGGTGATCTCCAACGCGGTCCCGGTATTTCGCCCCCCGGAGGCGCCGCACGCCCGCCAGACCCTCGGGGTCATGGTCGCGCTTTTGATCTCGATGTTCATTGGCGTCTTGCTCGTCGCTCACTTCGATGGCGCTGCGCCGGGCGGCGGCCAGACAGTCCTCTCCCAGATCGCTCACCGAAGCGTCGGGGATGGCATCGCGTATGGGTTCGTGCAGCTGGCGACCACGCTCGTGTTACTGGTGGCCGCCAACTCGGCGTTCAACGGCTTCCCGCGCCTGCTGTACTTCATGGCCCGCGACAGCTTCGCCCCCCGAGTGTTCCTCCGCCTGGGCGATCGGCTTGCCTTCAGCAACGGCATCCTCGTGCTCGCTGTCCCCGCGGCGTTGATCTATGCGGCGTTTGGTGGTCAGACAGAGCCGCTGATCCCGCTATTCGCAATCGGGGTGTTCCTCGCCTTCACGCTCGCTCAGTCCGGGATGGTCGCGCATTGGTGGCGCCACCGCGAGCGGGGATGGCAAGCCGCGCTCGCCACCAACCTCCTCGGCGCCGTCCTTTCAGCCTTGGTCGTCGTGATCGCCGCGATCACCAAGCTCACCCAAGGCGCCTGGGTCGTGGTCGTGCTCGTCCCCCTCATCGTTCTGGCGTGCAGGCGCGTACACGCTCACTATCAGCGCGCCCGCGAGGCGCTCACGCCACGACCCCAGACCGGGGAGGAGACGTCGCCTATCCTGCTGGCGCCACCTCGACTCGCGTCGGCGGCCTCCGCGCACCTGGCCGAGGCACAGGACAACCCGGCGGACGTGCAGAGCTTCGCCGTCGTCCCGATCGCTGCCCTCGACCTGGCTGCCCTGCACGCCCTCGCGTACGCCACCTCCCTCGGCCAACCCGTGCTCGCTGTCCACGTGAGTCCCACCGAGGAGGAGGCCGACCGCTTCGAGCGCTCATGGCAAGCCTGGGGTGACCACCTGCCGCTGGAAGTCGTCGTCTCCCCCTATCGCGCGACAGTTGCGCCGCTGGCCAACTACATCGCCGCGCTGCATCGCCAACGTCTTGACGTGACGCTCACGCTCGTCGTGCCCGAGATCGTGGTCGCCAAGCCGTGGCAGCGGATCCTTCACAACCGAATCGCCGCCCGCCTGCGCGCGTCGCTCATCGCCTACGACGGCATCGTCATCACGACCGTGCCATTCCACCTGCCCAGCTGAACGAGTTGCGCGAGCAGCACACTCGCTGGGCTGACTTGACGCCCTCAGTCCCGCGCATGAGGAGCTCACGCCGCCCTGGTAGCTCTTCCACGGGCGGCCGGACTGCGCCTGTGAGTCGCACCCCGACCAGGCCACGCATTACGCCGCTCGATGCTCACCAGCCAACACTCTCGTTTGGCTGGCGATCCAGCGGTACGCCGAGCCGGCCGGATAGTTCTGCCTAGCCCTGGCGAACCGGGCGTCTGAGCCACGAGTGCTGCTCCGGGCGAGGAGCACCATTCTGATTAGACTGCCGCTCTCTCGCGAAGGAGAAGACGGCGACTGTCGACCGCAGCCCGCGCGCAGGTCCGAGCGCGGAGCCGCGGCCCTGACCGGGCGAGTGCTTTCATGCTCCGGCCGGCGGGGCTCTTGTCGCTGCTTTGGCGACCAACCGCAAGCCCGCGACCGGGCGCTCGTATGTCGCCTATGAGCAGCGGCGCGCGTGACGTCGGCTGCAGCACAAAAGCGCTCCCGTCCCGTAGAGGCGCCGTTGCGCCCTCAAGAGCTCCGCGCGCGTGGGCTCCCTCGGGCAGTCCACGTTGGCTTATGCGAAAGCCGGCGCCGAGCGGTGACTGCCGTGCTCAGATACGCCGGCTATTCGCGGTCGATCGGATCACTACGCGGTGACGGGCTTCACTTCGTCGTGACGGCTCAGCCAGGTGGCGGCGCTGTCAACGGCATCATGGAGCAGGTCGTACTCGGTGTGAACCAGCTGGTCAACCATCTCAAGGCCCGACTTGGTGATCTTGTTCGCCATGTCGGTTGTGGCCGAAACTTCGGTCGGGAACGCTTCCTCGATCGTGATGACGAACTGACCCACGGCCTCGATCGCGGCGCGCTCGCTGCTTTCGAGGGACTTCAAGAGCTCCTCAGAGAGCCTCGCAGTCCTGTCAACGACATCTACGACGCGATCCTCTGGGATGCCGACCTCACGAAGGCTGGTCCTCACGATCGGCTTTGGTCTGAGGGTTGTGGCGGCCATTTCATCGCTCCTTTCGAACGTATGTTCGCCTACCATAAGTACACCGGGGATACACCTCGGGTTACACGCAGGCAGTCAGCTGCTCGATGCCGACACCCACTGGGACTACGATGACTGAATCACCCGTTGCGACGTTGGCTGGCTTTCCTACCGTCGCGGTGGGGCCAAGCGAAGCCGTCGCTCTCAATTGCGGAAGTCCTTCGGTCGGGGGATCCTGTTCGCTGCGTGGGCGAGGCTGGGCGGCCGGTGAACGTCGTGGACTTGGGCGATCGCACCCCAGGTTGACTTAACGCGGTCGTTTGTGACAGCAGAGCACGGGTGGTGGGTCGTAGGCTCGGAGCGTGGTGACGTTTTCCGAACAGTTCGGGAAACTTCAGTTCCCGCGGCCACGCTGCGCCCCGCCGCCCTTGCCCGCGGTGCCACCGGAACCTAGACTCAGTCCCGGACCGGGCCGCGGCGAGCGGCATCAACCAGCGGGGATGGGGAATGACGTTCACGTCTCGCCGAGTTGCACCCATGTTGGCGGCGCTTCTTGCACTGGCGGCGGCGATGTTCCCCGGCCGCGCTCCGGCGCCGACTGGGGGGCCACCGCGGCGGTGCGGCAGCCGCTGGCGACCGGCGATCTGCTGGCCGTTTCCTGCCCCACGACCACCTTCTGCGCCGCGCTTGGCGACGACGCGAACGGCGGCCTGGCGATGAACTGGAGTGGCGGAGCCTGGACCCTTGTTCCGGCGCTTGTCGGTCTTCGCCCGAGCGCTCGCGATCCCGGTGTCCTCCGGCCTCGCCACGATCACCCGGTCCACGAACGGCTCGAGGTTCGCGCGACCTCCCACAGCTCGCCGTCACCTCCAACGCGACCCGATCCATCGCCAGAACACTCTCCGCCAGCAGCCTCAGACCCTCCGGCGTGCTCGGTACTCGACCGGCCGAGCGGACCTTCCCGTCCTCACAGATCGCGACCACAGAGAAATCAAGGTGCACATCCAGGCCGATCGCCCGACCGACCCACCTTACCAACGCCATCGCTCACCTTTGGAGGGTCAGCACGGACCTGGAACTACTCGCTCAACATCACATCCGCCTCGATGGCCTGTCCCCACCTCGAAGTGCGTCGTCGGCTCCTGGTCGGCGGGGTGCGAAGCTCGGGAGAAAAGCCGAAGCGGCGGCTATCTAAGCGGCCTGACTCGCCGGTTCACTTCGCTGTTCGGCGGCGCCGACAGTCGGAGCTAGACCCGCTCCACGTCGAGCTTCAGGAAGTGGGTGGCGCACGAGATGCATGGGTCGTAGTTGCGGATTGCCTGCTCGCACTGCCACTGCAGTTCGTCATCGGAAAGGTCCAGGTGCCCGGCCACGAAGCCGTACAGGTCTTCCTCGATCGCGCGCTGATTCTGAGACGTGGGTGGAACGATGCGCGCGTTTCGGATGGCACCCGAGGCGTCGATCTCGTAGCGGTGCCAGAGGATTCCGCGCGGGGCCTCGCTGACTCCGCAGCCGATGCCATCGCGCGGCTCGAGCATAATCGCTGGAGGGTCGGGCGGCTCATAGACATCGATCAGTTGCAACGCCTCTTCGATCGCATACAACAGCTCCACTCCACGCACGATGATGCTCTTGAACGGGTTGCGACACGACGGCCCGAGTCCAGCGTTGCGAGCGGCCTCACGAGCCAACGGCGACAGCGTGTCGAAGGCGAGGCTGTAGCGCGCCAGCGGACCGACCATGTACGAGCCGCCGTCGCGCAGCCGACTGTGCAGGGCATTGGAATGCGGCACCTGCTCCTCGACGAAGTGCTCGTCAAAGGCCTCGGCCGGAATGTCGAGACCGCTGCTTGAAACGATCCGCCCACGGTCGATCGGGTAACGGCCGGTGTCGTCCCGAAGTGCCACGAACTCGTAGTCGCGCTCGAACTCGGGCATCGTGAGCGTGCCGGTGAGCGCGATGGTCTCGAGTGTGTCCTCAAGCGCCCGCTGCAGCGGCTCGACGAGCGGCTTCAGTTCGTCCCGGCTGGGGGCCCGGTAGAAGCCGCCGGTCCGTGGGTTGATCGGGTGCTCGGCCCGGCCGCCCAGCGTGATCAGCAGCTGGTTGCCAGCTTTGCGCGTGGCCAGCCCGCGCTGAACCAGCGCTGGATGGTCTGCGGCCATGTGGATCGCGCTTTCGTAGCCCAGGAAATCGGGCGCGTGAAGCAGGTATAGGTGCAGCGCGTGGCTCTCGATCCACTCCCCGCAGTACATCAGCCGGCGCAGCTCGCGGATCGCGCCATCGACGGTGGCGCCGCACGCCTGCTCGATCGCGAGTGACCCGCTCGTCTGGTAGGCGACGGGGCAGATGCCGCAGATGCGCGCGGTGATGTCGGGCACCTCGGTGTACGACCGCCCTTGGAGCAGCGCCTCGAAGAAGCGCGGCGGCTCGTAGATGCGCAACTGCACCTCGAGGACCTCGCGGTCGCGGATGCGCACGCTCATCGCGCCCTCGCCCTCGACGCGGGCGAGGGCTGCGGTGCTGATCCGGCGGCTGCGAGCCTGAGGCTCAAGCGGAATGGCCATGGCGCTCACTTTCGCGTTCGAATGCCGGCGCGCCCGCGTTGAACGTGCGGTACACGCGAACCAGGTCGATTTCGTCCATATCCACCTTCTGAAGCCAGGTGCTGAGCGATCGGGTGTTCGGCGACTCCATCGGCCCGTAGCACCCGTAGCAACCGCGGTTGAAAGAGGGGCACAGCGCCCCGCAGCCCGCGTGCGTCACCGGACCAAGACATGGCGTGCCGTGGGCGACCAAGACGCACACGTTGCCGCGCAGCTTGCACTCCTGGCAGACGCTCGAGGCGGGGATCGGCGGCGAGCGGTCGGCGAGCGCGGCGCGGATCACCTCGAGCAGCTGATACTTGTTCACCGGGCAGCCATGAAGCTCGAAGTCGACCGGCACGTGGGCACTGATCGGTGTCGAGTGCTCGAGCGTGGAGACGTACTCGGGCGAGGGGTACACCGCCGCGACGAAGTCCTCGACGTCGGCGAAGTTGCGCAGCGCCTGGATCCCGCCGGCGGTCGCGCACGCGCCGATCGTCACCAGCCGCCGCGACACCCGGCGTACCCGGTGGATCCGCTCGGCGTCCTGCTCGGTGGTGATCGACCCTTCCACCAGCGACAGGTCGTAGGGCCCCGAGACCTCGGCCCGCGAGGCCTCGAGGAAATAGGCGATCTCGACCCGGCCGACGAGCGTGAGCAGCTCGTCTTCGCAGCTGAGCAAGCTCAGTTGGCAGCCGTCGCAGGAGGAGAACTTCCACACGGCCAGCTTGGGCTTGACGGATGGCCCGGTCACAGCTCCGGCACCTTCAGCAATTGCGCGACCTCGTCGTAGCGCTGCACCGGCCCCTCGCGGCAGATGAACCTGGGGCCGAACTGGCAGTGGCCACACTGAGCGATCGCGCAGTGCATGTTGCGCTCCATCGAGATGTAGAGACGATCGGTGGGTACAGCTCGCGCTTGCAGCGTCAGCGCCGCGAACCGCAGCATCACCTCCGGCCCGCACGCCATCGCTATCGTGTTCTGCGGGTCGAATGCCGACAGTTCGACGAGCTTCGTGACCACGCCGACCTTCCCGTGCCAGTCCGGGTCCCCAACGTCGACGATCACGTCGATGTCGAGGTCGTAGCGGTGCCGCCACTCCTCGAACTCGGTCGCGTACAGCATCTCGGCTGCCGACCGGCAGCCGTAGCAGATGACCACGCGCTCGTACTCGTCTCGATGCGCGAGCAGGTGGTGGATCGCCGGCCGCAGCGGCGCAAGACCGAGGCCGCCGGCCACGATCACGACATCGCCGGCGATCGCCTCAGTCAGGGGCCAGGTGGTGCCGAACGGCCCCCGCAGGCCGACCAGATCGCCCGGCTCGGCGGCGGACAGCACTCCGCTCACCCCCCCGACCGCGCGGATCGTGCAGCGCAAAGGGTCCCGCCTCGTGGCTGTGCCGCTGACCGAGATCGGTATCTCACCGGCGCCGAACGCGTACAGCATCCCGAACTGCCCGGGGGCGAACAGCGGCAGCTCCTGCCCGGCCAGCGGCTCGAGCGCGATCGTCCACGTATCGGCGGTCTCCCGCCGCCGGCTGACGACTCGGTGGGGGCGCGGCGTCATCGCGCCCACAGCGGGCGCGAGCCGCTCAGGCTGTGGCGGTGCGGGCATAGACGCTGAGTAGCTGGAGGCGCGTCGCGTGCAGACGCTCGACGATCACAGACGCGAAGGCGCGCATCAGCTGGTAGCCGAGCTGGGGGTCCTCCGCGCAGCGCCGGCGCAGCACCGGGGCGTCGAAGCGAATAGCCCGGGTGACGCCGCGCGAGCGCGCGTCGAAGTGGACGAGATACGGCTCGACCAGCCACGACCATCCGACCGGGTCGCCGTTGTGCAGCGTCTCGATTGTGATCGGTCCCGCGAGCGACTGGGTCTGGAGGGCCACAAATCCATCGCGGATCAAGAAGAACGAGTCTGCCGGGCCGCCCTCGATCATCAGCGCGCGGCCGTCGGGGAACTCGACGTCCTCGCCCAGGTCGGCGACCGCCTTGATCTGCTCGGGCGTGAGATCCCGGAAGATCGAGGTTGCTGCCAGCGCCTGCTCGATGCCCTCCATGCGTGGCTCCTCTATGAGGTCTCGGCCGGCGGGCTCGGGTCCGCGAGGATAGCCGAGACCTCCTCGGTGATGTCAATCCCGACCGGGCACCAGGTGATGCACCGCCCGCAGCCCACGCATCCAGAGGTGCCGAACTGATCGAACCAGGTCGCGAGCTTGTGTGTCATCCACTGGCGGTAACGGGAGCGCGGCGAGCGGCGCGTCTCGCCCCCGGTCACGTGGCTGAATTGGATCGAGAAGCACGACTCCCACCGGCGCCAGCGCTCGGCCTCCTCGCCGGCCAGGTCCGCGGTGTCCTCGACCGATGTGCAGAAGCATGTCGGGCACACCATCGTGCAGTTCCCGCATGTCAAACACCGCTCCGCGACCTCGTCCCACCGGGGGTGCTCGTAGTTTGCGTACAGCAGCGCGCGAAGGTCGACCTCTGGCATATGGCGCCCCATCTTCTCCACCGCACCCGCGGTCACTTCCGCCGCGTCGCGCGCGTCGACATCGCCGGCGGCCCGGTACGGGACGTCCGCCAACACACGCGCGCCGCGCTCGGTCCCGACCTCCACGACGAATCGGTGATTCCCGTCCTCGAGCACCTCAGTCAGCGCTAGGTCGTACCCCGAGCTCGCCTTCGGGCCGGTTCCCATCGAACTGCAGAAGCACGTGCCGCTCGGCTCTCCGCAGTTCACCGCCACCAGCAGCACGTCCTCGCGCCGCGCGGCGTAGCTCTGGTCTGGATTGGCGCCCGGCAGGAACACCCGATCCTGAATTGCTATGGCATGAAGCTCGCACGACCGCACGCCGAAGAACGCATAGCGAGGTACGTCGGTCGACTCCTCGATGAACTCGAGGCCCTCGCCGTTCTCCCCGCGTCGAGCTCGCCACATCTGCAGACGCGGAGGGTGCAGGAACTGCTTCCACGAGTGCGGACCGACGGCGTAGCCGAACACTGACTCATCCTCGCGGCGCCGCAGGCGGTACCGGCCGCCGTCCTGTTCGTCGCCCCAGCCGATCGGGAGGTCCGCGGCTGAACGGACGTCGCGATAGATGATGGCGCCGTCGTGCACGGTCGGACCCACGACCTGGTATCCCTGACCCGAGATCCCCACAAGCAGGTCATCAAGGGCGGCGCGGTCGATGACCACAGTAGCGCCGGGAGGCGGCGCTGGTCGGACAGCATCGGTCGCCACACTGCATCCTAAGCACAACCCAAGTCGATTTTGGTTTTTTCTAACCGGCAACCCGTAATACTCTTTTCCGGTCGGTCACCGAGGCGTGGGTGTGGATGTGCCAGGCGCATCTGCTCGTCCCGGTCCTACGTCAACTCTCCGCAACACCGCCGTGCCTGATAGTCCGGTACTTGTAATCGGCATCGGAAACCGACTGCGCGGCGACGACAGGGCGAGCGGCGAGGTCGTGCGACGACTGCACGAACGCGGGGCGCAGACGGGGATCGAAGTGAGTGAACAGCTGTGCGAGCCGAACGACCTGCTCGACGCATTGCAAGGCCGAGATGCGGTCGTGCTGGTCGACACGATGCGCTCTGGGGACCCGCCGGGGACGATCCGTCGATTCGACGCGAGCAGCGAACCGTTGCCTGCTCGATTACGTGGCTCAGTGTCCACCCACGCCTTTGGGCTCCATGAGGCGATCGAGCTTGCGCGCGCCCTACACCGACTTCCACAACGGGTGATCGTCTTTGCCGTCGAAGGACGGCAGTTTGAAGCCGGGGCCACGCTTTCCGGCGAGGTCGAAGCAGCCGTTGCACCACTCGCATGCGCAGTTCTCCGCGAGGCCGGGGAGCTGGCGCAGAACTGAGGTCTAGCAGCCGGCACTCCGCCCTCGGCTACGGTCCACAGACCGCTCAAGGCGACGCTTCTCCTTCCACGAACGACCGGTCGCGTCGAACTCCATGGCACCGGCGATCTGACTTCCCCTTCGGCCTGGCGGACCGCGAGAGCGGCAGCGCCGCGACCAGACCCGTGTCGGCGACCAAGCAGAAGGCGCGCGAGCGCCTGTCTCGGCGACCTGTGACGGCCGGTCTTCGGCGATAGCGGCGGCCAAGTCGACCGGCGTCGCGGCGGAGTCAAGTCGGATCTCGTGGTGTAACGGGTAGAGCTCGTCGGTGGGGTGGCGTCTCAGGCCCGAGTTGAGGGTGTTCACTCCTCGTTGCGTGGCGGGGAGAGTGATACGCGGGTTGGCGTGAGCGCCGGCGGCCGCGGGCGCGATCGCGGAGGTGATCAGAAGGGACGACCGCGCTATGGTTTGTCAGCGGAGGTGCGCGACGGGCTACTTCTTGGCCTGCTCGAAGTACGGGTTGGTGCCGGAGGCGTGGTCGGTGACGTCGATGACGCGGTCGATCTCGGAGACAGCCCGGGTGATCGCCACTTCGATGCCCTGGCTGAGGGTGACTGTGGCCATGCCGCAGCCCTGACACCCCCCGCCCAGGCGCAGATAGGCGGTGGCGCCTTCGATGCCCGCGAGCTCGGCGTGTCCGCCGTGGCTGGCGATGCTCGGGTTGACATCGCGGTCGAGCACGGCCATGACGCGACGGGCGACGTCGGTGTTCAGGCCGGCCCCGGGCGTTGTGGGCGGACCGGTAGGGCGGACGGCGGGACCGGCTCCCGGGCTCATCGGGAGGGTCGGAAGCACGAGCGGCGGCGGAGGCGGCTTGTTGGGGTTGATGACCACGAACCCGCTGTGTAGCGGGTCTTCGCTCCAGTCGACGGTGGCGCCGCGCAGCTTCGCGGCGCTGTCCTGGGCCACCACGATGACGAGATCCCCCTCGTGCTGGATGGTGTCGCTAGCGCGGACCTTGGCCAGCGGCTCGAGCGACAGCGCGCAGACGTATTCGCCGTCCGCCGCGCCGGTGATCCGTACGGACAGCACGCGATCGCTCGGGTCGGGCGCAGCGGCGCGGAAGTCGCGCACGCGCTCGAGGGCTGATGCCGTGATGGCGAGGAGCGGTGGGGCTGCGTCGGCCACCGATCTACGATAGCGCCGTGGACCGTCTTCTCTTGATCCTGCCGTCGGCCACCTACCGGGCGCCGGACTTCCTGGCGGCGGCGCGGGAGCTCGGCGTCGCGGTCACGGTCGCGTCCGAGCGTCGGGCGGCGATGTCGGCGGCGATGGGCGAACGTGCGCTCACCGTCCGTCTGTCGGACCCGGCGGTGGCGGCCGAGCAGATCGCCGAGCGTGCCCGGGAGACCCCGTTCGCCGCGCTCGTGGGCGTCGACGATCAGGGCGTGATGGCCGCGGCGCTGGGCGCCGAGCGCCTCGGCCTGCCCCACAACCCGCCGGCCGCTGTTGCCCGCACGCGCGACAAGGCGGCGATGCGCCGGGCGCTCGCGGAGGCGGGCGTCCCGCAGCCGCGCTTCGCGCTGCTGCCCTATGGAGCCGACGTCGCGGCCGTGGCGCGCGAGGTGGGCCTGCCCTGCGTCGTCAAGCCGCTGGCGCTGTCGGGCAGCCGGGGAGTGATCCGGGCGGATGACGCGGACCAGGTGCGGTTGAACGCCGAGCGCGTCCGGGGGATTCTGAACGTCGCTCAGGAGCCGCCCGGGGCGCCGCTGCTGCTGGAGAGCTACCTGCCCGGCGCGGAGGTGGCGATCGAGGGGCTGCTGCGCGGGGGCCGTCTGGAGGTGCTGGCGGTGTTCGATAAACCCGACCCGCTCGAGGGGCCGTACTTCGAGGAGACGCTGTACGTGACGCCGTCACGGCTGCCGACCGGCGTCCTGGCCGAGGTCGAGGCGGTCGCTGCGCGGGCGGCGCGGGCGCTGGGGCTGAGGGAGGGACCGGTCCACGCCGAGCTGCGCGTGGACGGCGAGCGGGTGAGCGTCCTCGAGCTAGCGGCCCGGTCGATCGGCGGCCTCTGCTCGCGCGCGCTGCGCTTCGGCGCCGGCGTTAGCCTGGAGCAGGTGATCCTCCGCCACGCCCTGGGCCTCGGGCTCGAGGACCTGGCGCGGGAGTCGACGGCGTCTGGCGTGATGATGATCCCGATCCCGTACGCTGGCGTGCTGCGCGCGGTCGAGGGGCAGGCGCAGGCGCGGGCGGTGGAGGGCATCGGCGGACTGGAGATCACGATCGCCCGCGGCCGCCCCGTCGTGCCGCTGCCGGACGGCGACCGCTACCTAGGCTTCATATTCGCGCGCGCGGCGAGCGCCGACGCGGTCGAGCGCTCCCTGCGCGCCGCGCACGGCTGCCTGCGGATCCGGATCGAGCCGCACGCACCCGAGCCGGTCGACGCGCGCTAGCGTGGGTCACCCGTGCGCGTCCTGTTGATCTCCACCTACGAGCTGGGCCACCAGCCGTTGCACGTCGCCTCGCCGGCGGCCGCGCTGCGCCGCGCCGGGCACGAGGTCCGCTGCCTGGATCTCAGCGTGCAGCCGTGGGACGCCGGTGCGCTGCAGTGGACACAGGCGGTCGGCTTCTCGGTGCCCATGCACACCGCCATGCGCCTAGCGCTTAGCGCCGGGCGCCGAGCGCGCCGCGAGCACCCCGGGCTGCCGATCTGCTTCTACGGGCTCTACGCCACGGTCAGCCGCGAGCTGGTAGAGGGTGAGCTCGCCGCGCGCGCGATCGCCGGCGAGTACGAGCCGGCGCTCACGGCCTGGGTCGACGAGCTGGCGGCCCCGTGGGCGCCCGCCCCGGCCGCCGGACGGCCGATCATCCACCTGCAGCGCGGCACCTTCGACCCGCCGGCGCGCGAGCTGCTGCCCGGACTCGAGCGCTACGCCCGCCTAGCGTTGGACGGGGAGGAGCGGCTGGTCGGGTACGTCGAGGCCAGCCATGGGTGCGTGCATCGCTGCCGGCATTGCCCTATCCCCGCTGTCTACGACGGGCGCATCCGCGTCGTGCAGGCCGAGACCGTCCTGTGCGACGTCGAGCGCCTGGCCGGCATGGGCGCGCGCCACATAACGTTCGGCGACCCCGACTTCCTCAACGGCTGGCGCCACTCTCTGGCGATCGTGCGTGCGCTCCACGAGCGGCTCCCGGAGCTGACCTTCGACTGCACGACGAAGGTCGAGCACGTGCTTGAGCACGCCGACGTGTGGGATCAGATGGCCGCCTCGGGCTGCCTATTCGTTGTCAGCGCGCTGGAGAGCGTCAACGACGAGATCCTCGCCCACCTCGAAAAGGGCCACACGACCGCGCAGGCGATGCAAGCCCTCGACTTGCTGCGCGAGCACGGAATCGAGACCCGGCCCTCGTTTATGCCATTCACGCCGTGGACGACCCCGCGTGACGTGCTAGACATCGTCGACTTCGTCGCCGCGCACGATCTGATCGCCAACGTCGACCCGGTGCAGTACACGATCCGGCTGCTCGTGCCCGAGGACTCGCTGCTGCTTGCGAGCGAGGACCTGCGCGAGCACCTCGGCCCCTACCAAGCCGAACGACTCAGCTACCCATGGCGCTCAGCGGACCCAGCAGCCGACCGGCTGCAAGGCCGCCTCAGCGCGCTGGTCCAGCAGAGCGCCGCCGCGCAGGAAGAAACGGGCCTGACGTTCGCGCGCATCCGCGCGGCGGTGCGCGAGGCGACCGGCGAAGCGAGCGGCCCCGAGCCGAAGGCCATCCCCATGGGATCGACCGAGGGGAGGCCACGGCTTACCGAGCCGTGGTTCTGTTGAGCGGAGCCCACCGAGGGCCAGTTCGGTCCTCTCACAGCGTGATCACATGATCCGGCGGGTCTCCCGCCAGCGCCGCATAGAGGTCGGGGAAGCAACCGACCCGCACGCCTGCGACCGTTCCCGCCGGCAGCGCCGAGCCGATCTCCCCCTCGGCCAGGCCGCGCTCCAACGCGCACTGGTCACAGAGCATCAGCAGCATTCCGCGCTCGGCGGCCAGGCGCCCGAGGCGCTCGCCCACCGGATCACCCGCTCGCAATAGGTAGGTGTTGTCGTCAAAGAAGAACATTCCGACAACCTCGACGCCGTGCGTTCCCTGCTCCAGCTGCGGAAGGATCATCCTCCCGAGCTTGTAGCTCGCCGTGTGGCCCGAGGTGGAGAACACGTAGGCGACCTTCATCCCGGCGGGAGAGTAACCGGAAGCCGCTCGCACCCGTTGCCGGTGGCGCCGTGGCGGTACCGGTGGCGGCAGCCCGAGGAAGGGCGCGGCGCCGGCTCGAGCCGCTGGCCGTTGCCCTGGACCCGTTAGCCAGCTCGTGAAAGGAGCGCACGACCAGGACGGCGGGCGGTACTTCGTCGTCGGCGGGCAGGTCCAATCTTGGAACATCCACCCGGGCACCCACGCGAGGCCAGGTCAGACCTCCTGCGCGTCCCCACAGAACCGGCCAATTGAACGCCCGCTGAGGGGACCACTCGAGCGGGAACCGGGAGCGACGGGAATTTCCGCCCTGTCGCGCGCGTCCGCTCGTGGCTCCGCCACCGCACGCAGTGCAGGGCTGATTGACCGACGCGCAGGCTCGGGCATCAGCCCCGACCCCCCGCCCACGTCGCACATCGGGTGTACGCACGCTTTTCGCACTCACGGGGGCTATACGCACACCGTGGGATGGGAGAACCTGCGCAGTACCTCGCTCCAACGAACGCAGGGCCCGGCACCGGCTGGCGCGTCGGTCGTCGCGCGCGAAGCCGAGCCCGTAGCGCGGGCGTCGCGAACACCAGGAGAGGTGTCCCCGTCCCCTCGGGCCGACGCGGTCCGTAGCAAGTACCGATGCTGGCCGGTGCTGAACGCGGTTGCGGTCAGACGGCTCACGTGTGAGGTTGTGTGTCGACCATGCGGGAACGGAACGCGGGTCGTCGGGCCGAAAATCAGGCAGAGTCCATCCGAACGAGAGGCAGAATATGGCCCCCAACGAGCTGCATGAGACAGCGAACGCCCTCGTTGCCGCGGGGAAGGGAATTCTCGCCGCGGACGAGAGCGACGGCACGATCAAGAAGCGCTTTGACTCGATCGGCCTTGAGTCGACTGAGGATCATCGCCGGGCGTACCGCGAGATGCTGTTCACGACGGCGGGCGCCGAGGAGTACATCAGCGGCGTGATCCTGTTTGACGAGACGATCCGCCAGTCTGCTTCTGACGGGACGCCGTTCCCGGAGCTGCTCGCCTCCAAGGGGATCATCCCCGGGATCAAGGTCGACAAGGGCGCCAAGGCGCTCGCGCTCGCGGCGGGTGAGACCATCACCGAGGGCCTCGACGGGCTACGCGCGCGGCTCGAGGAGTACCGGCACCTGGGCGCGCGGTTCGCCAAGTGGCGTGCGACCTATTCGATCACCGACGAGCTGCCGAGCGACTACTGCGTCTGGGCGAACGCGCACGCACTCGCCCGCTACGCGGCGCTGTGCCAGGAAGCGGGGATCGTCCCGATCGTCGAGCCAGAGGTGCTCCAAGAGGGCACCCACACGATCGAGCGATGCTACGACGTCACCTCGCGCGTACTGGACGCCGTCTTTACGGAGCTGTTCGACCAGCGCGTCGACACGTTCGGGACGTTGCTAAAGCCGAACATGGTGCTCTCCGGCTATCAGGCGTCTGACCGCGCCAGCCAGGACGAGGTTGCGGACTGGACGCTTAGGTGCTTCTACAAGCACGTACCTGCGGCCGTGCCCGGGATCGTCTTCCTCTCCGGCGGCCAATCGGACGAGGACGCGACGGCGCACCTGAACGCGATCAACTCGCACCGGCCGCACCCATGGGAACTCTCGTTTTCCTACGGACGCGCGCTGCAAGCGCCGGCGCTGAAGGCGTGGGACGGCAACCCCGAGAACGTCGAGGCCGGCCAGCGGGCCTACTACCACCGCGCGAAGCTGAACTCCGCCGCGCGCGGCGGGATCTACACGCCCGAGATGGAGCGGAACGCCGTGGCGGCCTGACCACGTCGCGAGAGTCAGGATGGGCTAGTCCCTTTCAGGCCGCTGAGGGCACCCAACTCATCTTCGCGCAGTCTCCACTCCAGCCGGCCGACACCTTCCCGCAGCCCCAGTCCCTGCGCGTGTCCGATCGTTCCTGGGTGAGATGGCCGCGGCGGGAGGCTCATTGGGGTCCGTCGAGCCGTGTCGCGCAGCTCGCGCAATTCGCACCGGCAGAATGGCGTCGTTGGCCGAGCACTACCAGCGTCCGGGATGGTTCACTACCCACGTCTTCAACCGGCTTGTGGCCGCGCTGACGCGCCTGAGCGTGAGCGTGTACGGCTCGCGCGTGCTCGAGGTGCAGGGCCGCAAGTCCGGCGAATGGCGACGTACCCCGGTGAACCTGCTCCACTACGAAGGCGCCGACTATTTGGTCTCGCCACGGGGTCACACGCAGTGGGTCAAGAACCTGCGTGCGAGTGGTCGGGGCCGACTCCGTGTCGGTCGGCGGACGGAGCCATTTACGGCGGTGGAGCTCTCCGACGACGAGAAGCCGCCGGTCGATGCGGGCCTACTTGAAGAAGTGGAAGTTCGAGGTCGGCGCATTCTTCGGCGGTGTTGGACCTGATTCCTCGGACGAGGAGCTCCGCCGGATCACGCCGGATCATCCGGTGTTCCGGCTAACCAGAGGCTAAGCGCGCGCCTGTGGACGATAGTTGTTCGATGAGCGTTCGTTGACGCTATGCCTTTGCCAGCGCATCGACAGCCGCCTGTGCGCCAGCGCCGTTCGGTGGCGTCCGGAGCCGCGCCAGCGCCTCGCGTACCGGGACGTGGAGTTCGCACTGCTGGCTTGGGAAGCGCACACGAACGACGCCTCGCGGTGCGTCGATTACAGGCTCGCGCTGGCGGCGCCGAGGAACTCGAGACCGTCGCGACCCGGGTGCTAGCCAGGAAATTGCAAACGCTGTCCGCCGAAGAGTCGCCCTTGCCGCGCAAAGGGGGTGTAGCCGCGCGGATCGCAAGATATGCGTCGCGCATGAGAAGCAGGTGCGGACCGCGTGGCGCTCGAACAACGAAAGGGATCGCCAGCGCCAACGAACGCTGGCGCGTGAATGCGGCTACGCGGCTGACCGAAGTCGCGCTCGTGGATAACGCGAATCGGTATTACTACTCGCGATGAGCGATCATGCGAATGCGCTCGCGTCGGCCGAGGCGCAGGTCGTGTCGATCCGTGACGATCCGGCGGCGCGGGTTGCGCTGATGGCGCGGGTGTTCCACGGGCCGACGGGCGACGCACCGCGACACTTGCCGTTCCGGCGTGCAGCGTTGTCGTTCATGCGCTGGCAGGCGCGCCGAGGGGTGCTCAATCCAGTCGACGCGTCGCCACCGGGCAGCGTGTGGTGGCGGGCGGTCAACGAGCGACTGCTCCGAGACGGATGTGAAACGGTCGCGCTGCTCGGTGGGTTGGCCGGCGAACCGTCATCACAGGCCGTTCGGTTCTGGCTGGAGTTCGGCGCGAGACCGACGGGACAGAACTGGTACCGGGCTCATAACGCGAGCATCGTGGTCGCCTACCTGGAGCATCGAGGCCTGGCCGAAGCGGAGGGCGCACCGGAGCGCTTCTTCATGAACGTCGTGTTGGTGCGCGTGCTCTACGCGCACGCGCTCGCCGCGGCGCCGCGTTTAGCGCTCGGACAGCTCGCTCCCCGCGGTCGCCTGCTCGGCGACCCCCGGCTCGGGATGGCCGGCGCCTTCCTCTCTCTCAGCCGCGTACTGCCAGACCGGTATCCGCTCGCGCACGACGTGCAGCGCTATATCGCTGACGAACGGCGTCTCGGCCGAACGCTCGACTACGCGGTGATCGTGCCGCGGCTGCAATCCCTGTACGAGTGGTCCGCCGATGAGCTCGGCGAACCACGGGTGCTCGAGCTCGTGCGAGAGGCCAACCCGATCTACGCTTGGTCGTTCGAGCAGCGACCTGTGTGGCGCACCCGGCACATGCCACTGCCAGCACGGATACTCGCGCGCGCGACAAGGGCGGCCTGAACGTCGCCAAGCACGACCAGTGATCAGGCCCAAGCCGATCGTGAGCGGCAGTCCCTGCCCCTCGGCTCGGCGTGATTCGCTGGTCGCCATCGGGGTCGCCAGCATTTCGCCCGCTGGGTCAAGACCTTTGCACTCGTCCTGGCCCGCATGCCGGGCGAGGGCCTTCGTGGCACCGCGCTCACCGGCGTCGATCCTCGCCGACTGGTCCTACGTCACCAAACAAAGCAGCGGCGAGACCCGCGCCGGCTGGAGCATCAGACCTCCCCCGGTCAGGCGCGCGGCTGCGCCGTCGGACCTGCCCGCGGGCCGCGTCCGGCAGTCGCCGTCTTCTCCTTGCCGAGAAAGCGACAGTGTGGCCAGAGTGGTGCTCCTCGTCTCTAGGGGAAGCGACGGCCCTGTCGTTTCGGTCGCCGTCCGGATGTACGGATCGCACACATCCGGGGGGTCGTTCTCCGGCTCGCCCCGAGCGACAGCGACCCCAAGGTCCCCGTCGATGTCTGCCGCTGTGGACGGGAATGCGTAATGTGGCGTTGAAGTGGGGGAGCAGCAGAACACGAGCTTGCTCCGTGCCTGGATTCGGCACGCACCACCTCGTTGCCAACTGTCGGTCCCGACCGGCCAACCTCGCCTGCTCGCGTTAGCTGATGGTGCGTGCGTCGCTGCTCGCCTGGGTCCAGCTGGGTAGTGGGTCGAGTTGCCAGAGGTCGGCGGGGTGCTCGTCGATCCAGCGCTGCGCATCGGCTTGGCCGAGCCGGATCAGTTCCTCCGCGAACTCGCCGGCGAAGAACACGTAGCTCAGCAGTTCGCCGTGCATAGCGTCGGCACCCCCATCGAGGATCTTTCCGAGCAGCCACAGATCGCGCGTAGCTGAGCTCCACGGGCGCCTGTAGTGCTCGCGGTAGACGCGTCGGGCGATCTCCCCGATCGCCGAGGGGTCCTCGGGCGCGATGAAGATATAGGGCACGGGCCGAACCGGCTCCTCCAGTCCGCCAGGCTGCTCCTGGTCGACATCGAGGCGATTCCCCGAACCTCGATCGATGGCGGCGAGCCCGGCTGCGATCAACGCGTTTCTGTTGGCCAGCGTGCGGATGTCCTGGGCCAGCGGGTCGCCCAGCGCGGCATGCAGCAGGTGCGCAGCCCCAACGTAGAAGTCGGGCTGATCGTCGGGTGGCGCCGTCCGGCTCGGGGCGACAGCATTGAGCGCGATCACGATCACGCGCTCGGCCCCAAGCCACAGAGCTGGCTTGATCGGCGTGTTCAGGCGGGGGCCGCCGTCGAAGTACCAGCCGGCCGCCTGCTCGGGCGTCCGCACGCGCACCGCCGGGAACAGCGCCGGGATCGCCGAGGACGCCAGGACATGCTCTGCGCACAACTTGGGGGTCGCGACGTACTCGATGCCACGCAGAGGGTCGTCGTAGTATCGCGGGATCCCGCCATGGTGAAAGACGACGGAGCGATTGCTGTGCGCGGGGGTCGCGACCACCCCAATCGCCACCCGCTGCTCGCGGATGTTCTCGCCCAGCTGGTCGAAATCCACGATCCTTCCAAGTGTGTGCTCAAGCGGTTCGGGGTGCAGCACCGACGGAGAGTGCAGGCTGCTGACCGGCAGGAACTCGCCGACGTACCGCATGAACCGAGCCGCCCCGCCAAGCCCCACGAGCGGCGCGAACACGTCCCCGAATCGCAGCTCGCGCCAGAACCGCAGACCGTCCTCGATCGCTTCCTCAACAGAACGATGCCAATTAGCCGCCAGATACGCCGAGATCAGCGCCCCAGCGCTCGTCCCGACGATCACCTTCACCTGATCCTTGAGCTCGGGCAGCAGCACTGACAACGCCCCGGACGCGTAAGCGCCACGCGCCCCACCCCCACCCAACACCAGACCAGCCGCGGCTCCGACATCACTCTCCACGGTCACGACCCAAACCCTACCTGGACCGTTCCCCCCGCCGCGCACCGTCCCAGCGACCCAGCCCCGGACGACAGCCGCGGCCCGCCTTGCTTGCTTGCTCGCAGCAGCACGCCCCCGTCCTGTTGTCCCACATCGGCGCCACTTTGACCGAGAGAAAGAAACGCCACCGACCGCGAGAGTTCAGAGTCGAGCTCAAAGGCCTTGTCTGTCTTGTCGACGGTGACCTCGAGCTGCAGCGCCACGTTCTCGGCGGCGGCCTCGATCTCGCCTTGAACGTGGAGGCGGGGGTGGCGGAGTTCGCTGGCGCTGGTCGAGTGGAATACCGGATCGGGGTGGGGGTCTGCGTCGAAGAGGTCCCGGTGCGCAAGGTGCTTGGCGCGCTTGCGGTCTCCGGGTGTCGAGGCTGGCCTCTCGGGGGTCAGCTCCGTGTGCCGCTGGGAGTCCTTGTCGACGACCGGCTGGCTCAGGGTGCGCTCAGCGACGCGCGCGATACGCTCGATCCGGGCGCGCGGGCTACGGAGCGGTACGTGCGCTCGTAAGCGGCGGCGACGGCGTCGACGTCGCAGTGCTCGGCCACCCAGTCTCGGCAGTCGCGCGGCGGGATGCTGGGTAGCCGGTCGACCGCGGCGGCCATCGCCCGTTCGTCGTCGACGAGGAAGCCTGTCTTGCCGTTGATGACTAGCTCTCGAGCCGCGCCCTCGGGAAACGCGATTACCGGTGTTCCGCAGGCGAGCGCCTCGATCATCACCATTCCGAACGGTTCATCCCAGCGGATCGGCATCAGCAGCCCGCGGGCATGCGCGAACAAGGAGCGCTTGACCGATCCCCCGACCTCGCCCACGAAGCGGACCCGGTCGCCGTCGATGTGGGGGGCGACTTCTCGGTCAAAGAACGCTTGCTGGCCGGGTTGGATAACTCCCGCCAGGACGAGCGGTACGTCCGCGGCGTGTGCGGCGGCGATCGCGCGGTGGGGTCCCTTCTCGGGCGTCATCCGTCCGATCCAGAGCAGGTAGTCGTCCTTTTGCTGGTGCAGCGGCCAGGCCCGCATGTCGATGGGGTTTGGGACCGAGCGAACGGGGCCCAGCCCGGGTGGGGCCGAGGAGAGCTGCGCGCGGCTGATGCCCACCAGCGTCGCCTTATGGCCGTGGTGGGCGTAGAACTCCGCTGTGCTGGCCGTGAACTGCCCGTGCAGCGTGTGCACCAAAGGCGCGTCGATGCGGTCCGCCATCGCGAGCGCTGTGAACCCGCAGTGGTCGTGAACGACATCGAACCGGTTGTCGTCCGCGGCGAGGTCGATCTCGTTGAACGCCCGCGCGACGTGGTCGGCCTCATACAGTGACCGCTCGATCTCGTCGGCGTGGGATCTATCGAGCAGAGTCACGACCTTCGCGCTCGACACTGAGCCCGGAGCGCAGAAGAGCGTCACCGCGTGCCCTCGCCGTACGAGAGCCTCGGTGAGCGCGCTGACTACCGACTCAACTCCCCCGTAGCCGGGCGGGGGCACAGATATCCACGGCGGAGCAAGCATTGCGATGCGGAGCGGTGCTGTGGACCGACGAGTAGGCGCGCGGGGAATCGAGAGCCGCGGCGCGCGAACAGAGGGCTGGTCGCGCAACAGAGACGGCCGCAGCCTAGGTACTAGTGCTGCGCTCACATTATCCACTGACAGTCCTCACGAGCCTCTCGGGGAGAGCGGTCGCGGGCAGAGAGGGTCGGGAAAAAACGGGCGAGCGCACGATCGCCTAACTAAGCGCGGACAATCGTTGTCTTGACAATAGCAGCTGACCTGCGTCGCTTTCCGGGCGCGCTGGGTTGATCTGGCTTTTAGCGGGTGGGTGATCGCGAACACGAGCAGGTGCTATCAGTGCGGTCTCCTGCCCCATGCGAGCCGTCGCCGCAGTGCCGAGCGGCGCCGCGGAACCGCGACGGCCATTTGTTCTCACGACGCGCTCGTCGTCAGGTTGCCCTGGAATGAGACTTCACGGCAAGTTTTGCGCGCGAGTGGGTGCAGAAAGGGACTAGACTGTGTGCGTAGGCCATTTCACCGCTTCTGCGAAGTGACTTCGCGCGGAGCGCCGTTGGCCCAATGGTCTGAGCGGCGACCTCACGGACAGTTTCGTCCAGCAACGGAAAGCCCGTCGAACTAGAGCAGTCGACATCGCCGGGGCGATTCGCGCTCTTGAAAGGTCGTCAGCATGCAGCGCACCCCCGTAACCGAGCCCACCCGCTCGCCGGGTCCCTTGATGAGCACGCCGAGCGGCGATCCCCCGATCGCGGCCGCGCTCGCGCGGCGCTTTGAGGCGATCGTGTTCGATTGGGACGGGATCGCAGCGCCCGACCGCCCCGCGGCAGCGACCCGATTACGTCGCCTCGTCGAGGACGCGTGCGAGGCCGGGATCGTGCTGGCGATCATCGGCGAGGGGGGCGTCGAGACCGTCGACGGTGAGCTAGAGGCGCGGCCCGGAAGCCGTGGAGGTCTTCTGCTGGCACTCAACCGCGGCTCGGAGGTGTTCCGCGTTGATCGAGACGGCCCACAACTTGTCAAGCGTCGCAGGTCAACCTGTGAGGAGGGGGCGCACGAGGAGATCGGCTTGACCGACGCGTCGGACTCGGCCCGCTGGATCATCGGTGAGCTGTGGCGAATGGGTATCGGCCCGGGCCAGGTGTTGGTCATAGGCGACTGTTTCGGATCGGTCGGGCCGTTTCCGGTCAGTGATTCGGACCTGCTCGTGGGCGAGGTGCCCGGCGCGAGCGGGTTGTCGGTCGGGGTCGAGGTCGGCGGCGTTCCAACTGGCGTTGTGAGATTTGGCGGCGCCGGCGAGATGTTTGCGCGTGTGCTCGAGGACCAGACCGCGCGCCGGGACAATGGCGAGCTGCCGCTGGTCAGCGCCGATCCCGAATGGACGCTCCCGGTCGATGACACCGAGCCGCGGCTTGAGCGCGTTCACGAGTCGCTACTGACGCTTGCCGACGGGCGGCTCGGGACGCGCGGCAGCCTGCTCGTCAGCGATCCCGCCGAGGACCCGAGCGTGTTGCTTTCAGGTGTCTACGCCGGTCAGGGCCCGGAGACTCAGCTCCTCGCGGGGCCGAGGTGGAACGCCATCGAGCTCGCCGACGCGCCCGAGCTGTCCACCCGCCGGGTGCTCGATCTGCACACCGGAACGCTATCTCAGGATCTGCTCGCGGGTGACGCGCGGCTTCAGGCGCTCCTGCTCTCCAGTCTGGCCCGGCCCGCAACGACCGTCATGCGCGTCCGCGGTCGCGGCGCCACGCCGCTGGTCGGGCACGGGATGCAGCCGCCGCCGGAAGTTGAGCACGAGCGCGGCGAGAAGGATCGCGGCGTGTGGATGCGCGTTGCCGGCTCATCTGGTTCGATCGTCGCGGCAAGCCACGAACGGTTCCGCGACCAGCGACTCCATGGCGCGGGTGCAGACTGGGTCCTCGATCGCCTTGCCTGTTACGAAGGCGCGCACGCTGGGCGCGTTGATGAACGCACAGCGCTCGCTCGGGTCAATGAAGCGCGGGAGCTCGGGTTCGACACCATGCTCAGCGATCACCGCCGTGCGTGGGCAGCGCGGTGGGAGGACGCCGACATCCGCATCGACGGTGACCGCGAGCTGCAGCTCGCGGTCCGCCTCGCGTTGTTTCACCTGATCGCATCCGTCGCCGATGAAGGCGAGGCGGCGGTCGGAGCACGCGGGCTGACCGGCGGCGGTTACCGCGGCCACGTCTTCTGGGACAGCGATGTCCACGTGCTCCCGTTCCTGGCTGCGACACATCCGGGTGCCGCCCGGGCGATGCTTGAGTACCGCGTACGGCGGCTGCCGGTGGCGCTCCGGGTGGCTCGCGCTCAGGGCGGCGCCGGGGCGCGGTTCCCGTGGGAGTCCGCGGCCTCTGGCGAGGATGTGACCCCTGCCTCGGTCGAGAACAGCCGCGGCGAAGTCGACCCCGTCGTCTGCGGCATCCAGGAAGAGCACATCGTCGCCGACGTGGCGTGGGCAGCGGCCCACTACATCGACTGGACCGGCGACCAAGCGTTCGCCGCCGGGCCAGGGCTCGAGCTGCTCGTCGAGACGGCGCGCTGGTGGACCTCGCGGATCGAGCTCGACGCCGATGGCAGCGGTCACATCCGGGGCGTGATGGGCCCGGACGAGTACCACCCGCTCGTCGACGACAACGCCTACACCAACGTCATGGCTCGCTGGAACCTCCGGCGCGCCGCGGCCATGAGCGCCGGAGTGGTTGACGAGACCGAGCGCCGCCGCTGGCTGGAGCGGGCTGACGCGATCGTCGACGGTTATGACCCCTTGAGTGGTATCTACGAGCAGTTCGAGGGCTTTCACCAACTCGAGCCGCTCCTGATCCCCGACCTGGCGCCGCGGCCGGTCGCTGCCGACGTGCTGCTCGGTCACGAGCGCGCCCGGCATGCCCAGATCGTCAAGCAGGCCGACGTGCTGATGCTGCACTACCTCGTGCCCGACGAGGTCGCGACCGGCTCGCTTGAGCCAAACCTCAAGTTCTACGACCCGCGGACCGCGCACGGGAGCACCCTCTCACCCGGCGTGCACGCCGCTCTGTTCGCCCGCGCCGGTCAGCCCGAGGCCGCGCTTGAGATGCTCCGCCTCACCGCCCGCCTCGACATCGACGACATCGGGCACACGACCCGCGAAGGGGTGCACCTGGCCGGGATGGGCACCGTCTGGCGCGCCCTCGCGTACGGCTACGCCGGCCTCCGGCCCGCCGGCAACGCGCTCGCGATCGACCCCACGCTCGCGCCCGGATGGGAGACACTCGATCTACGGGTGCAATTCCGCGGCAGTCGCGTGCACCTTCAGATCCATCCAGAATCCGTTCACGCGAGCGCCGACCCGCCGATCAGCGCACTGAACCCCGCCGGCGAAAACGTCGTCCTGACCCGCGCCACGCAGACATTCGAGCTCTCCCCGACCCCGACAAGAGCCCGATAACTCTCCGCCCGCCGGCCGGACTCCAACGCAACCCACGACCTCCCAGACAGCACCACCACCGCCGCGCTACTCACAAGGCGAGACCAGCGCCAGGGCCTCGAACCAGCTCGCTGGTCAGGGCTCAAATCTGACGTGTCGCAGTCGGTCGCGTGCCGCTATCCCTACCGGATGCCGTGTCCCGAAAACGGCCGCTCGTGTGCCGCGCAATGGGTACGCCTCGCTGGCTCCACCTCCGCCGAATACCTCGCCGTTCGCCACCCCGCGGAATAGGTTGCCTGAACCGGCGCCAAAGGCTTGGCCTGCCGTCCCTCGCGCAGCGGATCCGGGAGCGAGCAGCGGGACTCGGGCCTTATCGAACGCCCGGCAAGGCGGCGATCGCCGCGACAGGCGATGTCTGCACGCGGCGCGCGGGCCAGCGATTCGCGTAGCAGGCCTGGTGACAGAGGGCGCCGCGAGCCGATCGGATGTCGGGTTGCGCCCCATCGGCGGATTTTCTCGGCTCCCTCAGCTTTACCAACGAGGAAAACCACGGGCGGGGGTTGCGGAGAGCCAGATTAGGTGCAGCATCCAGCCGACGGCTCTCCCGACTTGCGGCTCCCATAGACAAATGCGATCTTGTCGCACGTCGCGGGGTTCGTCGGGGAGCTTGCATGAGATGAGCGCTACCGATACGCCAGAGGGGAGTATGGTGCGTGTTCAGGGACGTGATCAAAACGCCTTAGGCGGGTTGTTGCGTTCGACGAAGTGCGACGGGAAAGGCTCGGCCGTTCGTGCGGCCAGACAACTCCCAGAACGGCGGCACCGCGGCAAGCATCCGCGGCTTGTCTGTAGTCCCGATGCGGTTGGTGGGCGCGGCCGATCGGCCTGACCTGGCGGGGCGGGTGCGGCTAGGTCAGGCGCTCGCTGAACTGGCCCGCGATCTTGCTGCCTCGCGCCGGGAGATCGCGGGGCTCGCGCGGGAGAACGCAGAGTCGATGCCCCGGCTTGACCTCGGCGGTCCGAAGTGACCGGTCTGGGACGTCACGAGCGCGCAGTCGCTCACACGCTGGGTTTCGCGCAGGAGGCGGCGGCGAGGGGCGACTTCAAGGATGCACTGGAGTGGCTGGGGGTCGTCGAGGTCGTGGACGGCGTCCTGCCGCCGGGCTGGGACCGGACGCGTGGCGCGTGGATTCGTGGGGGAATGTGTTCGGAGCCAGGGACTGAGCTGCCGACTGCCGGTGCTCAGAGCGGCATGTCCCGGGAGGGGGCGGGGTGAGCGAAAGGGTCCTGCGCGATGGTGAGCTTGAGCTTGCGCTTGCGACTGCGGTCGTTCGAGAACTCGCGAGCACCACCGGCCGCGGTCCGATGAGGGCGAAGACAACGCTCGGCGACAACGCGGTGTTCGTGGTCCTGCAGGACACCCTCACCCGCGGCGAGCAGAACCTGGTCGACGCCGGCGAGAGCGATGCCGTGCTCACCCTGCGCAGGCTCTGGCAGAAGGTGATGCGCAACAGCTGCAGCCGCGCGATTGAGGATCTGACGGGTCGCAACGTCGTCGGTTTCATGAGCGATAACCGCATCGACCCGGACATCGCCGTGAGGTGTTCATCCTGGAAGCGTCCGGGCGAGACCGCGCGATCCGCCCGCCCTCCGGCTCGAACGATCCGGCCCAACCGTGAGCGTCTCAGCCAGCCAGCCCGCGTTCGCGGTGTCATCGGCGTATGCCGACGTGAAGGATGGTGCTGAGATGAGCCCGACCCGCGCCACACAGCGAGGTGGTCGCGTGGGCACCCGAGATCTGAGCGCGGATTGGGAGCTTGAGTGGCTGAGCGTCGGGCGAGCGACGGACGAGTTCGGTGTCCCCTCGCGCCGGGTCGACACGATTGCCGGAGCGGCCGGTTGATGGAGGAGCAGACACGCAGCCTGCTCGATGTCGCCGGCAGTGTGCTCGGCGAGCTCGACCTCGAGATCGTGATCGACAGGGTGCTGGAGTCGGCCCGGGAGCTGACGGGCGCACGGTACGCGGCGCTCGGCGTGCTCGACGCCTCCCGGACAGAGCTTGAGCGATTCATCACACTGGGCGTCAGCGACGACGCTCGCGCGGAGATTGGCGCGCCGCCGCATGGCCGTGGCGTGCTCGGCGAATTGATCCTCAACCCGGTTCCGTTGCGTCTTACCGAGGTCGGTCAGCATCCACATTCTTACGGGTTCCCGCTCGGACATCCCCCGATGCACTCGTTCCTGGGAGTTCCGATTTTTGTCGGCGACGTGCCGTTCGGGAGCTTGTACCTAACCGAGAAAGCCGGCGGGGTGCCTTTCACCAACGCCGACGAGGAGTCGGTCATGACGCTCGCCCGCTTCGCGGGTGTCGCAATCGATCACGCGCGACGGTACACCGGCGCTGCCGCTCGAGGCGACGAGCTCGCGCGGACGGTCGCAGCTCTCGAGGCGACCACGGAGATCACCCGCGTCGTCGGTGGCACGACCGACGTTGAAGTGATCCTTGAGCTGGTCGCGAAACGAGGGCGAGCGCTCGTCTCTGCGCGAGCGCTGCTGATCGAGCTTGTGGACGGCGGCGAGCTTGTGGTTGCCGCGGGCGCCGGAGAGCTGCCCGCGGGTCTGATCGGTGAACGGTTCGAGTTGACTGACACGCTCGCCAGCGCCGCGCTGCGCACACGCGCGACCGAACGCCTCGAGGTCGAGCTCAACCGCATGCGATTTGAGCAGCACGGTCTGGGTCGGTTCGGGGTCAGTGCCCACGCCGGACTGGTAGTCCCACTGGTTTTCCACAATCACGGCTACGGCGTCTTGATCGCCCTGGACGGACTCCGTGAAGGGCCGCAGTTCACCACTGAGGACCAGCGGCTGTTGGAGGCGTTCGCGACCAGCGCGGCGACCGCCGTCGCGGCCGCTCATGCCGCGGCATCTGAGCTTCACCGCCAGCGCCTCGCGGCCGCAGAAGCCGAGCGCCGGCGCTGGGCCCGGGAGCTGCACGACGAAACGCTTCAGAGCCTCGCCGCGGTGCGGGTCGGCTTGTCAAATGGCCGCCGAACCGGTGGGTTGCAGACGCTGGAGGAAGCGGTCGGCCACGCGATCGACGATCTCGACGAGGGGATATCGAACCTCCGCGCGCTGGTCACCGACCTGCGCCCCGGCGTGTTGGATGATCTGGGTCTCGGCGCTGCCGTCGAGGCGCTGTGCGAACACGCGAGCCGCCACGGACTGGAGATCGACCAGTCACTCGACCTGGCGTACGAGCAGGGCCGCGAGCCGACGCGGCACAGCGCCGAGCTTGAGACCGCGATCTACCGAATCATCCAAGAAGCGCTGACCAACGCCTTAAAGCACGGCCAAGCGAAACGCGCGGTAATCCAAACCCGTGAGACCCCAACGACGGTCGAGCTAACCGTCCGCGACGACGGCCACGGATTCGACCCCACCACCAGCACCTCGGGATTCGGATTGCTCGGCATACACGAGCGCGTCGAACTGCTCCACGGCGCGATCCAAATCGAATCCTCGCCCGGCAACGGCACCAAAGTCACCGCGAGCTTCCCCGTGCAACGCCGCCCCACCGAGGCTACGGCCTCACCCCCGCACCCGTTGCCCCGCACGGGCACGTCCTGACCGTCGAGCAGAACACAGGCATGTCAAATCGTCCGAACCGAGTTGTTCGTCCTCGGCCGAGTCCTTTCAGCGATCTACCAGCACATCGTGCCCGCGGTCGCCCCGCCTTGGTTGGCACCCCGGGAACCTAGCCACTCAGCACTTCCGACTGTCGCCACCGCACCCGGGAATTCGCACCGCGGCTCTCCAGGCGTCGAGGGACCGTCCGAAAGCCCTGGCCAATTGCGGCGATGCCCGCCTCCCCAGTCGTCTGGTCGCTCCACAGGCGGTCGCACGGCTTGGGGTCCAAATCGTCGGTCCACCGCCCTCACGGAGATGATGCCATCAGTCGCGCTGCTGGTGCCTCGTGCGGGGCAGCAGTGACGCGATCTCGAGAACGCAAGCGCCGCCGCCCTCCAGATTTGCAAAGCGAAAGGCGACGAGCGGCGATTATCGAAGGTGAGGCAGGTGCGGGTCTAGCGCCGCTGCTGCCTTCCATGCCCAGCAGCGCTCTCGTGTGGACCGGCATTTCGCCGGTGCCGGCCAGCGTTCGGGCTACGCGCGGAAGGCAGGAGCACCGGCCCTCGTTCCGCCGCAGGGTTGGGCACATGCAGTCCCGATTTGACCACCCGAGTGCAGACAGGACGGGCGCTCTCGCGGAGCCGTCCGGGCCAGGACCGATGATGCTATGTCGAACTCAGCGATTGGCGGAGGTTCCGACATGGCCGCAAGCGAAGAGAGGTTTCGCGTACCAGCTGCGCTTCGGGCACGGGTGCGTGAGATCGTCGAGCTGACCGACGCTATGTGCGCGGATCGTCTGGATTCTGAGTACGCCGAGCTGTGTCGCCGCCTTGTTGCCAAGCTCGCGCGCAAGCGCTCGTCGCCGATCGAGCGCGGCGAGACTCGGGTGTGGGCCGCCGGCGCGATCTACGCGATCGGGCAGAACAACTTTCTCTTCGACGCGACCCAGACGCCGCACCTGGCCGCCGACGAGCTGAGCAACCTGGTCGGCGTGCCCAAGAGCACGATGGCCGCGAAGGCCAAGCGGATCCGCGACGCGGTCCGATTGGATGCGCCGATGGACCCGGAGTTCTGCCGCGCCGAACTGCTTGCCGACCACCCGCTAGCGTGGCTCGTCGAGGTCAACGGTCTCATCGTTGACGCGCGCATGCTGCCGATTGAGCTTCAGACCGAAGCACAACGGCTCGGCTTGATCCCCAATCTCCCACTCGGACAGGCGGCGTAGGCCCGAGCCGGACAGCCGTCACTGCGGCCCAAGAAACGGCGAGCACAGGCCTGGCGGCGTCGCACGCGTGGTTGTGCCGCACGACTGCTTTTGCTCTCGCGCCCACACACGCGGCGCCATCGCAATAGACGAAGCGCTACGAGCTTGTCAGGATTGGGGCGTCTTCTCGACGTAGCGATGCCCATTGGGTTTCGGGTTCGGGCCCGTCCAGAGTTTGTAGACCGTCGGCCCGGGACACGATGTCTGGCAGTTGATTGGTGTGCACGATCGCCAGGGCGCGCGTGGAGCGTGTGAGGGCTGTGTAGAGGGCGCCGACGCCGCCGTCCGGGCGTTGGGCCAGGATCGCTTCGGGGTCAACGACGATGACCGCGTCGAACTCGAGTCCCTTGATGACGCGTAGGTCGAGGAGGTTGATGGCGGGCGAAAGCGCCTCGCGTGTTGCGTCGGCGAACTCCACCGGCTCGAGCGCGGCACGGACCTCCGACATCCGCGCCGCGGGGGCGACGACGCCCACGCTACCGACGTCTCGCGCCATCCTCGTGGCCAGGCGAATGGTCGTGCTCCCGAGTGCGCCTGCCCGGGCTCGTATGGCGACGGGAGGCCACGGCGCGCGTCTGACCCCCTCGGGAATGCTGGGCTCGATGCCAGGGAGTCCGGTTGCGATCTGCAGGAAGTCGTGCGGCACGCGGTAGCTGAGTCGTAGTTCGCGCGTCGTGAACGCGTGCACGCCGGCATGGCGAAGCACGCCTGCCCATGTCGAGACGCCAGCTTCCGCTGTCCGCTGCGCGATGTCTCCGAGCACGGTCAGCGATTGGCGGCGCGCTCGACGCACGACCATCCTTATTTCCATGGCGGTGAGGTTCTGCGCCTCGTCGATCACTACATGGCCGAAGGTCCGGTGATCGGGCTCGATCAGCCAACGCGCCTCGTCGAGAAGCGCGACGTCCGTGGTGCTCATATCGATGCGTCTGGCTGGCGCGGATGATGACAGCAGCAGGTCTAGCTCCGCTTGGCGGTTGAAGGGTTCACGAAAGAGTCATCTTTCAGGCCGCGATAGCGGCCTGTCTGATTTTGTCCTCGATTGCGCGTTCGAGCGCGCGCCACGAGGTGGCAAGTGGTGATCGGGCGGCGATCTCGTTGGGGAGTGCGGGGTCGAGTTCGGCGAGGGACGGGTTGACGATGCGGGTGTAGGTCTTGGTGAAGAAGACGGCCAGTCGGCGTCCCTCGCTGGTCAGCTCGTAGCGCTGGGTATGAGGTATCCGCTGGATGAACCCTTTGCGGCGTAGGCGTCGTAGGTCGTAGGTCATCTGCCGCGGGCCGTAGCCGGGGATCAACCCGGCGATCAGTTCGCGCAGTGTGCGGTTCGTCAGCCCGGCGAACAGGTGCTGGAATGAGCACAGGCAGGCGAGTAGCGCCATCGTGCGCGGCTCGCCGAACCGTAGTCCGGGGGCGGGTAGGCCATCGTTAGTGGTGGATGGCAGCACCACGCGCTCAAGCAGCGTGGCGTCTGGTGCGCAAGCGCACGCGTCGAGCTGGTGGTCAAGGAGCCGCTGGTTGATCTGGTGGCCGACGTCGATCAGCGCCTGCCAATTCGCGTCGGTGAGCAGCCGGCCGACACCGAAGTCTCGAGTGTCGTTGATCGTCGCTTCGGTTCTGAGCGCGCGTCCCTGTTTGAAGTACTGCTTGACCTTCGAGGCGCGGAAGTGGATCTGGATCGCCGCTTCGGTGCCGCGGTTGAAGATCTTGGTGTGAAACCGCCCCGGTGTCCGGCTGCTGATGCGGCGGCCGAAGATGACGGCAGCCTGGTCGGGGCGACCGAGCGTGAGCTGGTCGGGAAGCGTCTGCTCAAACCAGGCGCGCCCGGCGGCCGGCCGATCGAACACCCTCGTGTCAGAGATCTCAAGCTGCCGGAACGCGAGCGCGTGCCCGTACCCCCGTTGGCGGTCCTCGACGGTCAAGGGCGAGGGCAGCGCCGCCTGCCAGCGCTCGAAGAACAGGCGCACGTCCTCAGCGGACAGGCTTGCGCAGATCTGGGCGAGCGCTTGCGAGTTCTCGCAGGACGCGAACCCGTTATCCAACGGGCGAAAGCTGATGCCATGCTGGGTGGCTTGCTGCTTGGCCCACTCGTTGCCGTTGAGATAGATCCAGAGCGGGAACGGCGCGTACGCGACGGTCTTGATGAACGCCGGTCCCCAGTCCGGGTCGCGGATGTAGAAGTAGTAGTTGTTCGGGAAGATCGACTGGCGGGCGTACTCGAAGTGCGGATGCCCGTCCGGACCGCCGTCCCGCCACCCGCGCCACGCCGAGGTTCTCTCCTGCGCGATCCCGACCATCACCACGCCGTAGCGGCCGTCACGCTCAGCGGCCTGGAAGTGCTTGCGAGCGATCTCCTCCTTCACGTCCCCCTTGACGAACCGGACCGTCGGGATTTCGTTGCGGGCGATGAAGTCGTTGATCTGGTCGACGTAGTCGCGGCCGATCTTCCCCAGCACCGCCGGCGAGGGGATCGGAAACCCGCGATCCAACAAGAACCGGATCACCTGCCCCGCGGTCATCAACCTCGGCACGTACCCCTGCAGAAACAGACGATCGACCGACCGGACCTGGAGCGTCACGTGATCGGCGAGTAGGCTGGAGATGGTGGCCACGGCTCGTTGCCTCCCAGCAACCTGAAGGTCGCAAAGCCCCACACGGGCTTCCAGGCGGGCGCCCAATCGCCCGCATCTAGTTTGGGAAGGTAACGCCGGGCCACCACCCAGCGCTCCGAAAGAGCGCCCCGCGAACGACGCTCCGACCGAACCCCGACCGCCCCCTCAGATCACCCGAACCGTCCGCACACCGCTCGGCGGTATGAGGCTCGCTCGCTAACTCTTGATCGCTGAGCAGGTCGTCGGCCACCTCTTTTAGCCGTCGGCGGTTTCGGTAGAGAGCCTGCACCAGCCGCTCGGGTGTCATATGCGGCCAGACCTTGCCGACACGTCCCTGGTAGTCCTTCGGACGTTGACAGAGAGGGCACGACCATCAGCTGCGCAATCCCGAGGACCGCGAGGATCCACCACCGCCGCGCGTGAATTGAGTGCCCGCCCTCCCTGCCCTCGGTTGCGGCGGCGCCACCTGATGCTGTCGCTTGTTCCGGCATTCCAAACTCCTTCCTGCCTGTCGTCGATATGTGAGGTGTTCCAGGCTCCGCCCTCGCGATGCGAGTCCACATCGCACGTTTGATGCGGTTTCGCCCCTGGGCCGACAGATGTCAGCGCTCGAGCCCTGACCTGCAGTCACCGCGTCTGGGGCTGAATCGGCGGTCGGCGGCGGGTAGCGCGCTCGGGACGCCTCAGCGGATCATCCGGTGCATGCGATGACCACTCACCCGGAGGTCATCAACCATGTGTGCCTATGCGAACTTCACAACCCCTCGACGACGCACATTCAGTCACTCATGATCACGCTGGACGGAATCACCGCCGGTGACTACCTCGCGTGGGTTCGGGATCCCGAGCCTCCCGCGCTCGACCACGGGCTGCAATCGGTCGCAATAAGGGCCGAGGCCCTCGGGGCGGTCATACGCGTCGAGCTCGCGTGGGCGCGCCGGCCACCGACGACGGCCAGCGCCGCCGCGGTCGCCGCCGGCTTCCCGCTCATCCCCGAAGTCGTCGCGGTCCAACAACAACGAAACGAAATAACTGATGGGAGCGCAGCTTGTCTAGTGTGCAGGAAATAGAGGTCGGATCGTACGAGTTGACGGCCGCGTCGGTTTGGCGAGCAGTCGCGGGAACCGAAATAGATGACGAGCTGCTGGAGTGGCCGCCCGACGTGCTCGCTTTGAGCGATTTGGTATTGCAGCGCCCCGAGGCGCATCGTTTCGCGCTGTCGCCGCCGAGCGGGGTGAGTTGGCCGCCGGATCGGTTCGGTGACTGGGCGAGCGCAGTGGCGGACGCCGGCCGCTTGTGGAGCGCCTGGGTCGAAGACCACGATGAGCCGTTCCCGGAACTGCTCGCTGAGGAGTGGGCGGTGTTTCGCTCGGCCCTAGAGACGTCGCTATTGCGTTTGGGCGAGGCGCAGGACTGGCGCGTGTGCGAGGCCGTTTTGACGCTCCATGCAATCGCTGATGAATCCTGCTGCGGGCTCGGCGTGGCCCTGACCGCGTTCGACGGGTATGGGGCCATTTATCGGGCTCGGGGTCGTGAGCTGTTAGCGCGGCAGGCGACGGCTGTCAAGCAGCACAAACACGCCGCAAACCACGAGTACGTCGCGCGCACCACGACCCCGACCCAGACGCTGCTTGACAGACGACGACCGGCCGCGCTACCCCAGAACCGCTCTCACCTCACCCACGGAACATGCAGGAGCGCCCAAAATCTCCGTCGCGATGGAGTGATCCGGACGCGGGCGAACTCGCGGTTTCGTTCGTGGAAAGGAGCGCTTGTTCGGGAACGGGAGTTGCCTCGACGTCGGCGGGGGCGGCAACCCGCTCGAGTATCAGGCGGCCCGCGATAGGCTCGTCCGTAGCGGCTATGCGCAGCCGCAGCCGCCGGTCGTGCTCGGTGGCTGAAGACGGCTGAGGGCGTCGGCCAATGTCGTCGCTACGCCGATATCGAAGTTGATGCTTCCCGGCCCGCCGCGCAGCCGTCGGGTGGGTGTGACTCGCGCGACGACCTGTCCGGTGCATCGATCGCGCATCTCGATCGTGATCGACATGCGTCCCTTGCGGTCTATCCGGGCGTCACCGCTGATCGTGAAGTCCGGTGTGATCGGGTTGAACTGGTAGGGCTGCTCGAGCCTTCCCGAGTCCGACCTCCCCGACGCTACAGCTGGGCGCCTATTGCGGCAGTGCTGGTCCCGGTGCCGTCGTGACCGCTCCGGTGCTTGCAGCTTCGGGATCTTCGGCTAGCACCCCGAGCTTCGGTCACGGATCCATCCCTTCGACTCCGCGCGGAGCCATCCGGTGCCACGACTTTGCCCGACAGCCACGGCGAGATGCGGGATCACTTCGTTCTCGCGACCCCAGCCCGGCTTCGATTGCAGCGCGTGGATCGCAAGCGGGCGGGCGTGATGGCGTTCGGTCGCGGACGCAGAGGGCAGCAGCGCCCCGGAGCCGAAGCCCGCGGCACCGGCGATCGAGCTGTTCCTCCTCGTACGTCGTAGCGTCTCGGACGCGTGGATCACGCGCGTAGCACTCTCCCTCTGTCACCGAGCAGTCGTGACGGGCGTTGGCTTTCGTGCGCATCGCGGGAGGGGTTTGTGGGCTTGTTGTGAAGTGAGCTCACTGGTTGTGCGGAAGGGCTGGTAATCGCACCGTGACACGAAGCCCGCCGGCGGCTCGGGGGTTGAGGGTGAGGGTTCCGTCGTGTGCTTGAGTGATGCTGTTGACGATGGCCAGGCCAAGGCCGAGGCCGACGCCTCCGTGGTCGGTGCGTATGCGTTCGGTGCCGCGCTGAAATGGCTCGACGAGCGTGGAGAGCAACTGTGGAGTGAGCTTTTCGCCGGTGTTCTCGACGGTGAGCTCTACGTTCTCGGCGTAAGCGTGTGTCGTGACCCGGACAGCGCCCTCCGCTGGCAGGTTGTGGACGATCGCGTTCTGCACGAGGTTCGTGGTCACCTGCAGCAGGAGCGCGTGTGATCCGATGGTGGTTGTCGTCTCGCCGGTGGTCTCGACGGTGACGCCGCGAGTTTCTGCGAGGGGGAGCAGCGTTTCGGTTGCTTCCTCGACGATCAGAGACAGGTCGACGCGCTCGGTGGCAAAGGAACGCTGGCCGGCGCGGCTGAGTAGGAGCAAGGCTTCCGTGAGGTCGATCGCTCGGGTGTTGACCTCGTGGAGGCGGTCGACGAGCTCGCCGTTCTGGCGGTTTGGATCGTTGCGGGCCACGTCGAGCAGTGTCTGCGTGATTGCCAACGGGGTGCGCAGCTCGTGGGAGGCGTTGGCGGCGAATCTCTGCTGTTCGGCGACGTGTGCCTCGAGGCGTGCGAGGAGGCCGTCGACGGTGTCGGCGAGATCCTTCAGCTCGTCAGGGGGCCCCTGGAGCGCGAGGCGCTCGTTCAGATTGCGCTCGGAGATCTGCCGCGTAGTCGCCGTCATCGCGCGCAGCGGGCGCAGGACCCGGCCCGCGACCAGCCAACCGAGCGCGATCGAAACGATGGTCATAATCGCGAGCACGATCCCGGACTGGATGAGACCCTCGTGGAGACCATGACGGTCACGTGCAACAGACGTCTCGTACATTTGGTGCACTTGGCGGACGACCTCCGGGTTCTGCGAAATCCCGTGCAGGCCGCCCCGGTTCCGGGGCGCGACGATCAGGTCGACCCCGCTGTTGCTGCGGAAGATCAGGTAGGTAGCCGCGAGCAGCGCTACTCCCGAGACGAGGAAAAGTCCGCTGTAGAGGAGTGTGAGCCGCAGACGCACGGTCCGTGACGGCAGGTGGAGCATCCGACGTGGCGCGAGCTTGGCGAGGGATCTATCCATGCTCTCCTCCCTCTCCGCGGGATCGGGGGCTGTGTCGATGCGGTATCCGACGCCCGCCACGGTGGCGATGATCCACGGTTCGCCGAGGACCGGCGGCCTGTTGTGCGCGCGGCGGCGGTCCAGCGCTCTGAGACGGAGAACGAGTTCCTGGAGTTCGAAGGGCTTGGTGAGGTAGTCGTCGGCGCCGAGTCCGAACCCAGAGGCCTTGTCATCGAGGCGGTCGGCGGCGGTGAGCATCAGGATCGGCAACCCGGAGCCGGACGCGACAATGCGTTTGGCGATTCATCACCCGACGGCCGGGGGACATCGCGGTCCAGAACGGCGATGTCGTAGGCGCTGGCGCCCAGCAGTTCCAGGGCGATGTTGCCGTCACCGGCGATGTCGGCCGAGATCACTTCCAGACGCCGGCCATCACGGATCGCCTCTGCCATATAAGGCTCATCCTCAACGATCAACACGCGCACGCTCTGGATCGTGCCAGCCCGGACATATCGTCGGCATATCGAAAAACGCATACGCGCTGGCAACGCAACGCTGTCTTGACTGGTAGGCGTGACCTATGGGCAACCAGCACGAGCAGCAGCGCACGGTACCCGCGCACCCGAGCCACGTCGGTACGGGTCGAGAACCGTGTACCGCGTGCGCCGCCGCCGCCGCGTGCTGCTCTGCGCGGTGCTCGCGCTCGTGCTTGCCCAGACGGCGTTCGTGGCAGCCCGCCACCTGTTTGACAGCAAGGCCCGAATACCCAGCCTCCAGCATCGCACCTACGTGTCGAAGACGCACCAAACCGAAGGCTCGGCGGTGAGGTGGCCGCAGCGGGGGCAGGCGGCGTTGGTGCTCGGCAACGGCGGGCCGGCGGCGAGCCCGGACGAAGAGCCGGTCGCGATCGCCAGCTTGGCGAACGTGATGACCGCCTACGCAGGGGAGACCGGTCAGACGCCGCGGCCGGGGGCTGCCTGGCGTTCTTCGCCCACGTGGCGGTCGGCGGCCGCCGGCAGTTACCCGCTCCCAGTGGGCCCTCGGTGCCGAACTGATGTCCACTGAAATCACCACCCGTTGGAGAACACATGAATAGAAAACGATGGCCGCTGCTTACCCTTGCCCTAATCGCCGTGGTCGCTCTGATCAGCGCGTGCGGCTCGAGCACACCTACCGGGAGCGGTGGGGGGAGCGACAACTCGGCGGCCAATGCTGGCAAGGCGGTGGAGTTCGCCGAGTGCATGCGCAAGAACGGGGTCAGCGGCTTCCCGGACCCGAGCGCGACGGGCAAGCTCACCATTGACGCGGTAGCGAACGGTTCGTCGCTTGACACGAGCACCCCAGCGTTCACGCAGGCCCTCAGCGCATGTAAGGAGCTGGAGCCAGCCGGGTTCATGGGTACCCAGCGGAGCTCCCAGCAGCAGGAGGCAGCGCTGAAGTTTGCTCGGTGCATCCGCCACAACGGCGTGACGGAGTTCCCCGATCCCACCCCAAATGGCCCCCTCGTTGATACGGGACGAATCCCATCCGCCGCAGAACCCGGGGGAATGAGCGCGCTGCATGTCGCGATGCAGAAGTGCAGTGACGTGGCAGCCGCAGCGGGAGTCACGCGATGAGGCCGAAGAGGTGGGTGCTAGCCGCAGCGGCCGTCCTGATCGCTGTAGGCGCCACAGGCGGCGTGGTCGTCATGTCCGGTCCTGATCAACAGGCCCAGGCCGCGCAGCGGTCGCCGGTGAGCACCGCAACAGTGCAACGGGAAGCGCTCTCGGCGACAGTCTCCGAGGATGGGACCCTGACCTACGGTGCCTGGTCGGATGGCTCGCCCTACTCCGTGATTAACCAGGCCCACGGGGCATACACGAAGCTCCCCGAGGTCGGGCAAGTGGTTCGTCAGGGACAGGTGCTCTACCGAGTCAACGACAGCCCGGTGGTTCTCCTGTATGGCGCAACGCCTGCCTACCGCACCTTGTCGCCCGGGATGACTGGGCCGGACGTGGCTGAGCTCAACGCGGACCTGGTCGCTCTCGGGTACACGACCTCCACTCAGATGAGCGCAACTTCGTCCACGTATGGGCCCGCCACAACCATCGCCGTGCAGAAGCTCCAGGCCGCCGTAGGACTGACCCAGACCGGCGCGCTAACTCTTGGCCAGGCGGTGTTCGAACCGACCGCTATACGAGTGACGACCCTTTCAGCGCTGCTCGGGGGTAGCACCCAGGACGGCCAGATGGTAATGCAGGGCACCTCGACCAGGCGGCAGGTACAGGTCGCGTTGGACGCTACGCAACAGACCGATATAGCGGTCGGGGACAAGGTGAGTATCACCCTGCCCGACAACAAGACCACGCCGGGTGTCGTCACCTCCGTCGGGACGGTTGCAACCTGCGCGCCGAGCTCGGGGTCAGGCGGGTCGAGCTCCAGCCCCGCGGCGCCGGGTACGGACGACTGCTCCTCAGGCAGCTCGGGGAACACCACGCCGACCATCAACGTGGACGTCACACCCTCTGACCCGGCTGCCACGGGCACGTGGGATCAGGCCCCCGTGCAGGTCGCCATCACGACCGCCAGAGTTCCAAGCGCACTGGTGGTCCCGGTGAACGCACTGCTAGCCCGGTCCCAAGGCGGGTACGCGATCGAGGTCGTCGGCGCCGACGGGACCAACCATCTCGTGCCGGTCTCGCTCGGACTGTTCGACGACGCCGAAGGGCTCGTGCAAGTCACCGGCTCACGGCTCGTGGCAGGCCAAGAAGTGGTGGTCCCGGCCACATGACGACCTACCGGCAACCACCCCTGGCCGGTGACAGCCCCGATGCTGCTGCGTTCCAGGTCCCGGTGCTCGCAGTGGACAACGTGACCAAGAGCTACCCGGGCGACCACCGGTTCAGGCCCTCCGTGGTGTCAACCTCAGCATCGGCCAGGGGGAGCTGGTTGGGGTCGTCGGTCCCTCGGGGTCGGGCAAGACCACGCTGCTGCAACTGATCGGAACGCTTGACCGCCCCACCAGCGAGCGGTCCGGATCACGGGGCTCGACGTCGCAACCATGCCCGACGACAACGTCACCTACCTGCGCGCGACACGGATCGGGTTCATCTTCCAGCAGTTTTTCCTGGCCGAGCACTCCAGCGTGTTGGACAACGTCGCTGACGGGCTCCTCTACGCCGGCGTCCCTATCAAGCAGCGCCGTGAGCGTGCGCTCGAGGCCCTTGAGTTGGTCGGCCTGGTCGGGCGCCCTGATGCGCGCCCGACCCAGCTCTCCGGCGGGCAACGCCAACGAGTCGCGATCGCCCGCGCACTGGTCGGTCAGCCCGCGATCGTGCTCGCCGACGAGCCGACCGGCAACCTCGACCAGGCCACCGGCCACGCCATCCTCGCTCTGATCAACCAGCTCCACCAGGCCGGATCGACGATCGTGGTAATCACGCACGACAACGCCATAGCGGAGCGCATGCCTCGCAAGGTCGAGATCCTGGATGGCCAGATCGTCGGCGACACCGGCCCCAAGTCATGACCACCATCGCCTCCCTGAGCAGGACACGGCTGCAGCTCTCCGACCTGACCCGACTCTCCACCGTCGGACTGCGCACACGGAAGCTGCGCGCCGGGCTCTCAGCTCTTGGTATCGCCATCGGCGTCGCCGCCATCGTCGCGGTTCTCGGCCTGTCCGCCTCCTCACAGGCCGGTCTCCTGGCCGAGATCAACCGGCTCGGCACCAATCTGCTGACCGCCAGCAACGGGCAGAGCCTGACCGGCGGCACCGCCGAACTGCCCACCGTGGCGCCCGGGATGATCGGCCGGATCAGCGGTGTGCAGCAGGTGCAGAGTACCGGGATCGTCAGCGACGCCAACGCCTACCGCGACCCCTTCATCCCCTCCGTCGACAGCAACGGCCTGACCGTCCAAGCCGCCAGCATCGACCTTCTTCCGGTCATTGCCACCAGTGTCGCCCAGGGCCGTTATCTGAACGGGGCGAGCGCCCAGGAGCCCGTTGTCGTGCTCGGCGCCGTTGCCGCCCAGCTGCTCGGGGTCGACCACGTCTATCGCGGCGAGCGCCTCTGGGTCGGCGGCCAGTGGTTCTACCTCGTGGGCATCCTCAAACCCGCCGTGCTCGCCCCCGACATCGACACCTCCGCCCTCGTCGGCTACCCCGCAGCTGAGAAATACCTCGGGTTCGACGGTCACCCGTCCACCATCTACCTCCGCGCCCAAGCTGACAGGGTCGGCGCCGTCGACAACCTGCTCGCCGCGACCGCGAACCCTGAGAGCCCCAATGAGGTCAACGTGAGCCAGCCCTCATCCGCACTAGTAGCCCAGGCCGACGCCAAGAGCGCCCTCAACGGGCTGTTCCTCGGCCTCGGTGCCGTCGCGCTGCTGGTCGGCGCGGTCGGGGTCGCCAACATCATGATCATCTCCGTGCTCGAGCGCCGCTCGGAGATCGGACTGCGCCGCGCGCTCGGTGCCACCAGAGGCCACATCCGCACCCAGTTCCTCTCCGAAGCGGCACTGCTCGGGCTGCTTGGCGGCGCCGTCGGCGTCGGCCTCGGCGCCGCCGCGACGGCCGTCTACGCCCACACCAAACACTGGGCCACCATCGTCCCCACCGAAGCCTGGGCCGGCGGCATCGCAGCCTCGCTCATCATCGGCGCCATCGCTGGCCTCATCCCCGCCCTACGAGCCGCACGCCTCTCACCCACCCAAGCCCTATGGTCCGTCTAGCCTGCCGGCCAGACGCACCCGGAACTCGGCGGCAAGACGGCCGTCGCCTGCAACCACAAAGCCAGGGACCTGCTCTCCGGTCGCGTGGAAGGTCCTCGGCTCGCGGCCTGGAAGCTTTCCGGTGTGCTCAAATGGCGCTCCGACGACCGCTTCGCCTCTTGCCTGGATCTCAGTCAGGGTAGGAGCCGAAATCGACGAGCACCTGCCAGACGACCTCGCTTGGAGCGTCGCCTGGCAGGTAACGGTCGTCGATCGCCGCCGTCACGACCACTGGTCGCTCGGCCGCGTCAACCGTCGGTGTGAGGTGGGTGGCTGATGTCGCGGCGCTGCCCGACGCACACCCGGGCGGGCGCGTAGGCGAGGCGCGTACGTCTCGATCGCTTAGGTCTCCCGGGCGCGCTCGTAGGTTAGGTGGGCGAGACCGTGACCGATGGTCTTCGTGTGGATGAGGCGCAGGGGTCGCTTGTCGCTGGTCTCGCCGAACAGGCGCTCGCCCGCGCCGAGCGCAACCGGGAAGACGGTCAGGCGCAGCTCGTCGACCAGGTCGTCCTCCATCAGCGTGCGCACGAGCGGGCGGCTGGCGTACACGACGGTCTCCCCCTGTGTCTGTTGCTTGAGCTTCGAGACGTCGCTGACTACCTCGCCCGCCAGGACGGTCGCGTTCGTCCATTTGGGCTCTTGGAGCGTCGAGGACACGATGTACTTGGGGAGGCTGTTCAACCTGTCCACCCACTCGCCGCTCTGAGATGGCGACCGTGTGCCGAAGTACTCGTCGCTCCGGCGACCCATCAGCAGGGCCTCGGCGCCTTGTGCCTCGGCCAGTTCGACCTTCGCCCACGCCTCCCAGTCCTGGCCAATGAACTGTTCAAACCAGCCGCCGTGCCTGAACCCTCCCTCGCCGCTCGGGTCCTCGACGACGCCGTCGAGCGTGACGTTCTGGCTCACCACGATCTTTCCCATCTTGATTCTCCTTGCTTTGGCTTGTGGGTGTTGCGTGTGTTGAGACGTTCGCGGCGAGGGAAATTGAGCGACGAATTTCCGGGCGCGCCGGCGTCATTACAGTGATGCGGGTGAAAGGAACAGTCAGTGCGAGGTTGCGAGCGTGACCAACCCGGCTCTCGAGCGTGCACGCGCTGGCGAGGAGGATGCATTCCGCGAACTGACCGACCCGTACCGGCGTGAGCTCCAGGTGCACATCTATCGGATCATCGGGTCGGTCCACGACGCGGAGGATCTGCTCCAAGAGACCCTCCTCGCCGCGTGGCGCGGGCTGGCTGCGTTCGAGGGACGGGCGTCGGTCCGAGCCTGGCTGTACCGGATCGCGACCAACCGTTCTCTCGATGCGCTCCGCGCGACCCGGCGCCCGGAGGACCTGCAGCGGATGACCGAGATGCCCGAGCCCACCCGCCACGGCGAGGCGATCTGGTTAGAGCCCTTCCCCGACGTTCTGCTCGAGGGCATTCCGGACCAGGCTCCCGGCCCGGAGGCTCGTTACGAGACCAAAGAATCGATCGAACTGGGGTTTATCGTCGGCCTGCAGCATCTGTCTCCGCCGCAGCGCGCGGTGCTGGTGCTTCGCGATGTGCTTGGCTACCACGCGGAGGAGGTCGCCGAGATGCTCGAGATCACCGCACACTCGGTCAACAGCCTGCTGCGCCGCGCCCGCGGGGCATTCGAGTCGCGGCTGCCCGCCGCCGGACGCGAACGGGCGCCGCTCCCCAACTCCAAACGCGAGCGCGACACCGTCGGCCGCTTCGCCGACGCGATCCAAATAGGCGACATCGAGGGGGTGGTCGCTCTGCTGACCGACGACGCCTGGCTCACGATGCCGCCCGAGCCCTACGAATACCAGGGTCCCGCCGCGATCGGCGCGTTCCTCAGCGACCGCACGATCAGGCGAGGCGCGCCGCTGCTGGTGCCCACCCGCGCCAACACCCAGCCAGCATTCGGCGCTTACTTCCCAACCCTCGAGACCGAGATCGCCCGACTGTACGGCATCCTCGTCCTGACCCTGGAAGGCCGGCAGATCGCTGCGATCACCTGGTTCGGCGGCAACAGCGCGTTCCCGCACTTCGGGCTGCCGCGGGTCCTGCGATAGCAAAGGGCATCGCCCCGAAGGCAAGACCTCCCTTCGACCCGCCGCGCTACTCGGCGCCGCTAGCGCTCAGGGGTCTGCGTACGGCGCCGTGCCGCAACAGGCGTGCCGGTAGCACCCGCCCCGCGGGTACGCCTTTATCGCGCTGCGGTGAACGCGGTCTTGCCCGTGCACTTAGGCCCGTTGAGCACGAACGTCGTCGCGAGCACGCCGGACACGGTGCCTTTCGAGGTGAAGCGCCCTGAAAGCTCCAGCTTCTCGCCCACCTTGCCCTTGTAGGGCCCGACCTTGATCGAATACTTCCCTGTCGTAGAAAACGCCCCAGTCGCAGGGGCGATCTTCGAGCCGGCGAACTTGACCGGCGTCGGTGGCCCGCCGCTCGAGCAGTAGAGCGGGATGTTCGACAGCGTGGCCTTGGTCAGTTTCCCGTGGGCCACGGTCAGCGTGACCGCGTACTCGGTGCGCGGCGCCGCGAGCGTGCCCTTGTAGGTGCCGGACTTGGGCTTGGTGATGGAGCCAGCAACGGCCGGCGCGGCGGCGAGCACGAACGCCGCCAGCGTGGCGAGCGGAAGGAGGCGTCTGGTCATCGGCGTATCAGATCAGATCGGCACGGGCCGTGCTCATCCCGACCCTTCTGCCGGCATCTTGGCCGCGAGCGCGGAAGCTCGCGATGTGCTGCTTCTCGTCGCGTTCGACGACGCCGGTAGCGTTATCGCCGACTATGCTCCTGGCGAGCGCATCGTCACCGCCGCCTGAAAGGCGGACCGGTGAGCGAGCTCTCCGCCGACGCAGCCCGCTCGCGAGCTGACGACGTCCTTGCCGAGCGTCCTTGCATCGTGCTCAACGAGGAGGAGGCCCGCGCGGTTCCTCGACGCGCTTGACCACCCGGGGCGCTTCGAGGCGGGCCTCGAGTGGCTGACAGATGGCCCCTCGGCGCCGCCGTCCTGAGCGACGCGGCCGGTCCACGAATCGAGCGTCTCCCTGCGAGAACCTTGGGTGGATCGCGCTCGGTTTCCGCGCAACTCAGGTGCGTCGAGGCGCGGCAATCAGGCACGCCGCGGTGCGGAAGACCTATGAGCAGGTCTGCACCCCTCGTCCGGGGCCGCGACTCGCTCGCGACAGCTCTTATGCATCCATACGGCGAAGGAGCCGGCTGTGGCCCACGCGGCGTCGCTCCTGCTGGTCGTCTGTCGGCAGGCTTGCTGTCGCTCGTCTGTGTGGGCTGGGGATCCCGCCTTGGAAGGGTCTTCCGCCGGCTCGTGCTTGGACGCCACGCGTCGCTGATCGCCGGCGTGCTTCTATTGGTCGTCGGCGCAGCGATGATGCCCAGCGTGCGCTGAACCAGCGACGCTCGATGAGTGGAGGGTTGTCACGGAGGGCGAGAGCCTCGGCGACACCGATCAATGATGGTTTGCGGTAGCCGGCGGGGGGTTGTCGGGTGGCGTGCTTACCGGGACCGAGGCGACCACGAGCGTGCCCTTCCCGGGTTCGGAGATCACATCGACGCCTCCCACTACGGCGCCGAGGCGGTCGTGCATGTTTTGGAGCCCGACGCCGTCGCGTGCTGCCGTCACGTCGAAGCCTGGTCCGTTGTCGCGCACGTCGAGGTGGAGCTGGTCTGCCTCGGTGTACAGCCGGATCGAGACGTGTGCGTCGGGCCCGGCGTGTTTGAAGGCGTTCTGGACGGCCTCCGTGCAGCAGTAGTACACCGCGGCCTCGACCTCTGGCGGGAACCTATCGGCACGGGCATCGAGGACCGCGACCCTGTTCGGGTAGCGAGCGGCGAGCAGCTGGAGAGCTTGAGCGAGTCCCCAGCGGCTGAGGGCTTGCGGATAGAGGCCGTGCGCGATCTCGCGCAGTTCCGCGAGTGCTTCCTCGACCTCCGAGCAGGCGTCGCCGACCCGCGCGCGGAGCTCTGGATGGCCGCCGGCCAGGTCGCCGGCCAACGACAGATTGATCGACGCCGCGACCAGCCGCTGCTGCGCGCCGTCATGAAGATCGCGCTCCAGCTTGCGACGCTCCCTGTCGCCGACACTCACGAGCCGCGCGCGCGAGCCAGCAAGCTCGCTCAGCGACTCCTTCCATGCGGCATCGAGCTCGGCATTCTCCTGCGCAAGCAGTGCGGCGGCCCCGGCCGCCTGCAGAAACCAGGGATCCTCACAGAGTTCGGCGTCATGGATGATCGCCGCGGCGGGGTGTCCGTCTCGATCGACCTCTGTCAGCCGTTGGCCGGGCTCGGGGGGCTCAACGACCGCGCCCTTGTGCCCGACCCAGTCACCGGTGCCGGCGCGCCAGAACCCCAACCGCAATCCGGGATCGTCGAGTGACTCGCGCAGCATCCCCTCCAGCTGGCCAAGTGATGGACGCCCGAGCGAGCGACGGACAACATCACGCAACACCCGGCCGGCGAACAACTCGGCGGCGATGAGCGCGAACAGGAAGCCGTACCAGACGAACGAGCGAGTTGCGGCGTCTGCCCACTGCAGGACGTCCTGGATCGGGCGCGCGCTCGGCGGCAGGCCGTTGGGCGCAAATACGAACAGCCCCCGGTACGCCGCTTCCACAAGGAGGAAGAGCAGCGCGATCGGCGCGCCGATCGCCAGCGCGCGACCCGCGGCGCCGTGCCGGTGGCGAAACGCCATGCGATCACACTCGCGGTGGCGAGCGAGACCACGACGGGCAGGGCCGCAAGGACGTGATGGCGTATCAACCACGAACCCGGCGAATAGGCCGAGGTCGTCGGGGCTGCCCCCGGACAAACGACGCGGCAGTTCGAGATCGTGAAACCCGGAACATGTGGTGGGAACGCGAACAGGGCCGTGACCAGAGCCAGCTGCCCGACCAGGAAGGCGACGACCAGCCGCTCCGGCAGACCCTCCAGTCGGCCGCTCGGAAAGGCGAGGATCACGATCGTGATCATCAGGAAGAGCGGGAACTCCGTCAGCACACCGAGACTGAACAGCGTCGGATCAGTCGATGACTCCAGGATGTAGGGAACGCCGAGCAGCCCGAGCACGATGAGCAGCAGCCCGAGGCGGTTGCTTGGGCGCCGGTAGTGCCAGTAGAGCCCGACGCCGATCGGGCCTAGGGTGAAATCGGCCTTCTGAACCGCCAGCCAAGCCGGGTACCGCAGAAAGCTGGCGCGGAGCGTAAGCCAGAACGCCAAAATCGCGGACACCACCGCAACCACGGCAATCGCGGTCTCCCATCGCCACGACCACGGCCATCGTACGAGCTGGCCGCGGGAGGAAACCCCGAGCGCCCGCTGCCGCGCGACCGTACTGGGTGCGTGCACGGTCATCGCCGAGCAGACCCTCCGGGTGGCAGCCGTGTCAGATCCCTCGGGGATGCTTCACGAGCGACCGCATCATCGCGGCCTGATGCGCCGAGCTCCCGAGTCGTGATGTTCCTAGGCCACGTCGACGGTTCGCACCGGCACCCATCGAGTCGTCGCCCAGAACCTGCGGCGAGTGGTCAAGCTCGAACTGAATGCGACGCGCGCCACGATCTTTCTCCCGGGGGCCCGGGCGACGCGCCTCCCATCACCGGAGCAGCGTATTTGCTAGCAAACCTCCGCCCCCAGGACAAGCCAGTCGAGCCAGGGTCACAACGCCTTAACCTTTGCCTCGAGACACCTTGCCCTGTCAAGCCGAAGCAGCGCGACATCCTCGGTGGGCAGCCCCCGCTGCCGGATCGTTTCGCCGCCATGGTCGACTCCATGGTCAACCAAGTCTGCGGCACGAGCGGCCTCGGATGGTTCCCGCGTCGCTCCTGGTTCGCGAGGCGGAGCGGAAGCCGCCCGTCGTGCGCCGCGGTGCTAACCGAATGCTCCCTCCGGCGCATTCGTGCGACCAGAGGGCCGCTACCGCTTGGGACCAGACGAACAGCGTCCGGGCATGAGTCTCGGCCCGTGGCGTCGCCGCGCACATCCCATTCGCGATGAGCGCGACTTTCCGGTGATCGCAATTGCGCGCGAAGCCGGATCGGGCAGTTTGGTAGCGCCGAGTGGTAGCGCCGGCCGGATCGACACCTGTTCGCGCCGTCCGACCAAAGAAAAACCCCTCCGATTTGGGGGGCTTCCCTAACAAGCGGCTGAAGGGACTCGAGCCCTCAACCTTCTGCATGGCAAAGCTCAAAAGGGAGGTCAGGTTCAGTAAACACGGGGGATTCCCTTATGGGACGGGGCGTTTTTTTATGGCTGTTCGGGATGGGTTTGGTACCCAAGTGGTACCCCACCAAGCTGGTTGACTTCCCCCGGCGTCTGGATCGGCACGTATCCTCGGCCCTCCGGCCCTCTGTTTGCGGTCCCTTAGTCGTTGCCGCCTGGCCCCACTATCCACCTGCTCCCACCCGTCGAGCGAGCCGATGGCCCGGTGTACTTCGTGAAGTGGCGGGAGCCCGGTGGCGCCCAGGTGAAGAAGCGAGTCGGGCCGGCGTGGGTGGAGCGCGGGGAGGTGCCTCCGGGCCACCGTCGCGCTACCCGGCACCCCGGATGGATCAAACGACGGGGCCGACCCCCGGAGGGCTCCTTCACCGAAGACAGCGCCCTGGCCAGCGTGACGGAGCTCGTCGAGCGAGCCCGCGAGGAGCGCGCACGTGCAGCCGATCTGGACGTGGCGCTGATCGTTACGTTCGACGAAGTGGCGGCGGCTTGGCTCGAGCATCGTCGTACCGTCGGTGGCTGCAAGCGCTCGACGGTGACCGGCTACGCAGCGATGCTCCGCCAGCCGGGAGAGGCGCGACGCAAGCGCGGCCGAGCGGGGAAGGCGCGCATCATGTCGGCGTTCGGAGGACGCACAGCGGCGTCGATCACGACACGTGAGGTGTCGCGCTGGCTCACACAGCTCGATCGCGAACCGGAGCTCTCAGCACGGGCGGTCATTGCGCATCGGGCCGTCATGCACGGCGTGTTCGCCTTCGGTTGCCGGGCGGACACGTTCGCGCTCCCGCTGAACCCGGTGGCCGGCACAGAGAAACGGCGCGAGCCGGACCCGGCGGAGATTGTGACCTATACCCCGGCCGAGGTCGTGGCCATCGCCGAGGCCGCGCGGCGAGGCGCGCACCGCGAGCTCGTGCGGATGAGCGTGGGGGAGGGCGAACAGGAGATCCGCCGCCGCGAGGACGACCAGGACGCGTGCCTGATCATCGTCGCGGCCTTCAGTGGCCTGCGGATGGGAGAGCTGCTCGCGCTGCGCTGGCGGCACGTGATCTGGGAGGCGCAACGGCTTCACGTCCAGCGCGCCTACACGCTCGGGGAGGAGGACAGTCCGAAAGGACGCCGCGGCCGGACCAGCCCGCTTGCCGAGCAGCCCGCCCAGGCGCTGGCCAAGCTGTCGCAGCGCCCGATGTTCACGCGGAACTCAGACCTGGTGTTCTGTTCGCGGACAGGAGACCACCTCGACGGCTCGGCGCTGCGCCGGCGGTTCAAAGCCGCGCGTAACGCGGCGATCGCCGAGAACCCCGACATGCCGGCGCTCCGCTTCCACGATCTGCGCCACACGTTCGGCACGCTCGCCGCGCAGGGGTTCGACTTGGTCAATGTTCAGGCGATGATGGGCCACGCCGACTCGCGCACCACAGCTCGCTATCTGCACGCGCGGCCGGCCGCGGAGGACGCGGCGAAGCTGTCGCGGATTTTCTCGGCTGGAGCGCCCCACGAGGCAGCCGCCGGGATCCCGGCGCCGGCGTGACGCCCGACTACAGCCGACTGCTCGACGCGGCGCTTGGCGCGTCGATCCGCGTGGAGTTCGGCACCGATCGCCGGGCGGTCACGAACTACTCGGTGGTGCTCGTCGTCGACGAGGGCGCCGGCCCGCAGACTGTTCGCGTCTACGACGGAACGCACGGAGTCAACGAGATGCACCGGTACACCCGAGGTGGCGGCAAACAGCCCGCGGAGATCTTCGACGCCGGTACCCTTGGTGAGGGAATGCGTGCGGCAATGCGCCAGATCGAGACCTCCTACGAAGCGATGATCGCATCATGGCGACAGAGCTGACGGCCGGCGACAGGCGCACTCCGGCGGCGCGAGCGATGGACGAAGCCATCGAGCTCGCGATCGAGGGCCGGTCGCCCTACCCGGACACCGCCGCCTTCATCGACGCCGAGGCGCCCGGGGCTGTCGAGGCCATCAAGAAGGCCGCGGACGAAGGTCGCGCGGTCGTGCTGGTGTACGCCGACGGCAGCACCAGAGTGTTACGGGCAGCACCCGTGACCAGGTAGTTCGCCGAGACCCTTCGCTCAGAGGGGCGAACCTGGCCGACGGGAGACTGTCCTCAGCCACCGCACAAATGCGTTGGTCAAGGGAGAGGGAGACCCGCCCCGATCACGTCGCCTGGTCCCTCCCCGCTGCACGAATCTGATCGTCCGCGATCATGTCGGCCGTAACCACGCCGCGGACGCGGGTCGTCGCCAGGGCAATCATTCGCTTCGAGGTATCCGGATCCCGCAGAGCAGCCGACGCGGATGCGCTTTTCGCCGATAGCGGGGCTCACGAGAACGCCCACGGAAGGGGCGCGCTGCCTACGCAGGCTACGGGCGTCTGCCGGCTGACATCGCGGCAGTGCGGAGCTCGGATCGCGGCGGAAGCGATCGTGCGGCTGGGATGACCCTGACGATCCAGATCGTGGCAAAGGCATAGCGAGCCCGGACCAGCCGCGAGAGCCGAAGCAGTCGTGGCGCCCCCAGGGACCAACAGGCCTGGATGTGCGCGATCACGACAGGGCACCGAGTTTGCTGAATCCCGATTCCGAGCAAGCAGGGTCACGTTCGTGCGTAGGCAGAGACCGTACCGACGGTGGTCGCGATCTCGATCAAGTGGCTGCTGCTCGGCTAGGGCGAAGCGGTCATCTCAGCGCTGCCGCGATAAGCGCTGCTCCGTTTCGTCCATCCGGGAAGAGATCGGAGGGCTCGCGCTGGCGTCTGCTTGATCTATGAGAGCGACAGCGTCGGGGTGCTTGCTGCTCTGCGCGAGTCAGGCGATCGGCAAGCACCTTCGCGACCGCGGAGCCGGCGCCGGCGTCCCACCTGAGTTCATGCCAAAGATGGCATGAGCAGTAGGTCGCGGTGGGTCAGCGCAGGTGGCCGGCCCGTCGTGTCGAACGACATACGTTGAAGGCGCGCGCGGGTAACAGCCGCGCGGCCGGTTCATTCGGAGCACGAAGGGCCGACCGGTGACCCACGGTATGCGATGGGTCGGGCTGAACGCTGCCTGCGCGTCGAGTTCGACGCGAGGAGACGTCATGACGATCATGATGGGACTGGATCAGCATCGGGCGCAGATCACCGCGGAGTGGCTCGACACTGAGTCGGGTGAGATCTCTCGCACGCGAGTCGCGCCAGCGGATCGGGAGGGGGTGCGCCGCTTCTTGACGCGGTTCTCGGGCCAATCGCTCGAGGTGGCGTTGGAGGCCACGACGGGCTGGCGGTTCGTGGTCGAGGAGCTGCGGGCGGTGGGCGCGCGGGCGCATCTCGCCGAGCCGGCGGAGACCAGCGCGCTGCGCGGCAACAAGAAGCACGCCAAGAGCGATCGGGCCGACGCCCGGCATCTGCGCGAGTTGTTGGTGACCGCGCGGCTGCCGGAGTGCTGGATCGCGCCCGATCACATCCTCGATCTGCGCGCCCAGGTCAGGCTGCGTCACACGCTGGTGGATGAGCGCGGCGAGTGGCAGCAGCGGATCCGCGCCGTGCTCTACCACCACGGCGTGCCGCGCCGCAGCGACCTCGACCTGCTGACAGCGGCCGGGCGCGACTGGCTCACAGAGCTCTCACTGCCCGCGGCGGCGCGCGAGCAGATCACGATCGCCCTTGCAGTGATCGGCACGCTCGACGCTCAGATCCCCGCGATCGACAAGCCACTGCGCGCCTACGCGCGACGCCAGCCCGGCTGTCGGGCGCTGATGGGCCACTACGGGATCGGGGAGCTGACCTCGATCGCGATCCTCGCCGAGCTCGGCGACTGCCGCCGGTTCTCCTCCTCCCGGTACGCCGTGCGCTACGGCGGCCTGGACATCACCGTGCACGCCTCCGACCGCCGCCGCGCGCCCGGCCACCTCTCCCGCCAGGGACCACCGGTCCTGCGCTGGGCGCTCTACGAGGCAGCCCAAGCCGCGAGTCGCCCCAGCTCCCCCGACCACGCCTACTACCGCCAAGCCGCGCAGCGACTCGGGCACAACCGCGCCTGCCTCGCGATCGCGCGCAACCTCCTCAAACGCAGCTACCACACCCTCAAAGACCTCGGCGACCAGGCGCTCGCGCCCGCATGAGTCGTCCTCGTGCGCGCCACGCCCCACGTCAGCCGATGCACGCGACCAGCTCCCGACGTTCTGCTGCCGCCACGCCCGCGTGGACGGCCTCCAAAGACCGAGCGGTCGCACCGCAAACTTCCCCCCAACGGGAACCCCATCACCATCATGTCGCCGACCCCGGTAGCCAACCCGAGTCGCGGACCGAGATAAGCATGGGCACCCACGCGCACACCAACCAACCCACAACAACCTCAAACCCCGGAGGGACTTGACACACCCGGACTGCACAGATAAGCAGAACTCCGCGCCGTCGGCACAACGGCTGGACGGTCGAACGACGCGCCGCGTCGCGAGATTGGCGAGATGCGAGACGCGACCGATCCACGAGAGGAGCCCTGCATCCGTGGTCGCATCGGGCATCCTGGAGCTAGCGCCGACAGTCTCGGAATGCACGCGGTAGACGGACCGCGGCGTTCACGCGATGTCGGGCGGCACTTGTCGCGCTTGGCCAGCCGCAGGATAATCGCCCCTGATGGCGGTCCCGTTGTATACGCCGTTGTGTTCGCTGCTCGGTTGTCGGTTCCCGGTGTTATCGGTGGGGTTCGGGTCCGGAGCGGGCCCCGAGCTCGTCGCCGCTGTCTCCGATGCCGGTGGGTTCGGGGTGCTCGGTGCGAGCTTGATGCCGCCGGAGCTCATTCGTGCTGAGGTCGAGCGAACGCGTGGATTGACGGACCGCCCGTTCGGCGTCAACCTGACCATCGCCGCGGACCCTCCCGAGTACCTCGATGAGAACCGGGACTGGTTCCTGTCTCAGATCGCGGCGGCGGCGGACACGGGCGCGGCCGCGGTGGTCTTGTTTTGGGGTGACCCCACCCCCTTCGTCGAGGCCGCGCACGCCGGTGGTCTCAAGGTCCTTATCCAGGTCGGTTCGGTCGCAGAGGCCGAGGCGGCGGTCGTTGCCGGCGTGGACGCCGTGATCGCTCAGGGAATCGAGGCGGGGGGCCATGTTCGCGGCACCACATCCATCTGGGAGCTCATCCCCAGGACCGTCGAGGCCGTGCACCCCACGCCGGTGCTCGCTTCCGGAGGTATCGGCGACGGCGCCGGGCTCGCGCGTGCGCTTGAGTTGGGCGCGCAGGGCGTCTCACTCGGGACGCGCTTCGTCGCAAGCGAAGAGGCCTACATCCCATCCGAGTACAAACGACGCATCGTCTCAAGCAACGCGTCCGAGACGGTCCTCACTGCCGATCTATTCGACGTCGGCTGGCCTGATGCGCCTCACCGGACGCTCCGTAACAGGATCCATGAGGAGTGGGTGGCCGCGGGGCGGCCACCCTCCGGCAAACGGCCGGGTGAAGGGACAGCGATCGGACGCAACCGGGGCTCGTCCGGTGAGATCGAGGATTGGCCGCGCTACTCCCCCGGGATGGCCACACCCGAGTTCGACGGCGATATCGAGTACGCCCCTCTGTGGGCTGGCGAGTCATGCTCGGTCGTTAACGACATCAAGCCGGCGGGAGAGATCGTCAAGGACCTCGTCCGACACGCTGCGGACACGCTCGCCGTCTCGGCCGCGCCGGCGGGTGAGGGCCCCAGCTAGCCACCACCCTGCGGCCCGGGACCCCACTTTCAGATCTCCGCGCTCACCCGAGCATGGACCGAGAGCGACCCGCAACGCGCAGCAACGCCACCGCCGGCGGCGTCGCTGTGCCGAACGAGCTCCCGGCGGCCGCTGAGGCGCCCAATCCGCGCATAGGAGGGCGCTTGCGCGGAGGGTGGAGATGGCCGCAGCATCATGAAAGCGAGACTCTTAGGCGGTGGCTGCTCCGGGCCCGGGCTCCAGCTGGATGTCGCGCGGGTGTAGCGGTTGGCGGCAGTGTCTGCATACCCAGAGGGGATCGGCAGGGTGCCCACAGTTGCGGTGGCGCAGGATGGTGGGGGCGCCATCGGGGCCGGCAAGGTAGCAGTCGCCAAGTTGCTCCCGCCCCAATGGGGCTTTCGACGCTGGGCTTCGACCCGCCTCGTTTCCAGACCGGACCGCCAGGCTGCTACCGAGCCTCCTGGTAGCTACCCGGACGGGACTCACACCCGCTGGCGACGACGAGCTTATGTTGGTTTCAGCTACTCGATACCCCCTCCAACTCTGGGCGCACGCACGATCCGGGCTAGCTTGCGGACGGCGTTTCCAAGCGGCCGGGGCCGGTCTGGGCGAGGTCTTGGAGCCGCTCCGTTCGCTTGGTGGCGCGGACGGCTATTGGAGGAGTAACGTAATTCAACGTGACTACGACCTCGAACGGCGAAGCCGGTAAAACGAGGGACGGCAAAATCCGCGTGGGCCGGCGGGTCTTTCTCGGTATGTCAGTGCTAGGTCTCGGGGGAATCGTCTTCGAGGGGCCATTCAATTCTGTGCTGCAGCTCATCCCTTGGTGGCCCGGCTTCCGCATCTACTCGATCACGGGCTCGTACCCCCATATCTCGGATTCGGACTACCGACTGGAGATCAGCGGGCTCGTCAACAACCCGACGGTGTTCACTCTGGCGGATCTCAAAGCTATGCCGAGCACGTCATTTTCCCAGGAATTCCAGTGTGTCACCGGATGGACCGTTCCCAACGTCCAATGGGAAGGCGTGAGACTCTCTGAGATCCTGTCCCGTGCCGGGGTGCAAGAAAGCGCCGTGGCTCTGAGTTTCGAGTCCTACGACGGGGCCGACTCCGAGAGCCTCACGCTGTATCAAGCTCACCTGCCCGACGTGATCGTCGCTTATCGAATGCTGGGTGCTCCGGTCACCACCGAACACGGTGGCCCGGTCCGGCTCTACGTGGGACCGATGTTTGGCTACAAGTCGCTCAAATGGCTGTCGGCCATCCGTGTGGTCGACCAGGTGATACCGGGATATTGGGAGCAGAACGGTTATCCCGTCAACGGATGGCGTGACGGCTCGACCGGACCAACCGATCAAGCGTTGGCGGGTGGAGCGGCATGACCAACCAGATCGAGGCTTACCCACAGGCAGTTTCCCGGGTCTTGCGCTTCGACCGCGTACAGCGCACCGCCCACTGGGCCAATGCCCTGCTGTTCGGCATTCTCATGCTGACGGCCCTGGCGCTGTATTTTCCCTCGCTCTCCGCCATCGTCGGCCGACGGCCGTTGGTGACCGATATCCATGTCTGGACGGGCGTCGTACTTCCGATCCCGCTTCTTATCTCACTGCTCGGTCCTTGGGGTGCTCGCATGCGCCGCGACCTGCGGCGTGTCAGCCTCTGGACAAGGGACGAGATCGCGTGGATGAAAGCTCTCGGCCGAAGAGCACCTCGGGTCGTCGATAAGTTCAATCCCGGCCAGAAGCTCAACGCCATTTTCATCGGTGGCTCGATAGTCGTCATGCTGGCCACCGGCATTGTTCTGAAGTGGTTCCAATTCTTCCCTGTCAGCTGGCGTACCGGTGCAACGGACGTCCATGACGCCTTCGCCCTCGCAATCTTCGCAGTGGTAATAGGTCACATCGCCTTTGCCGTGTTGCACCCCGAGTCGATGAGGTCCATAATCAAAGGTTGGGTGACCGAAGCATGGGCCGCCCGCTACGCTCCCGCCTGGCTGCAGGAGGAGACGGAAGAACTAGAGAACGACCGATTGTCGTGAAGTTCGATTGACGACGTTTCGGTTCACCATGGTCAGCTTCCATGATTGTGACTGCAGATACGCCCCCTTTCAGCTTGCCTCGGGCGTGCCGGTGCGGTGGTGTTTGGCACCCCACACAAAACACGCCAATCCCGCTAAGACCACCACTGCTCCAATAGCCGCCCACTTGCCCTGGCCGCTCATTGCCGAACCTTGAATGACTTTGGTTCCTTGGAGTATCCATACCGTGCCGACCGCACAAAGCACAACCCCGACGACTGCTCGTCCCCACATAGTTGGCTCCCTTCTCGACACAAAGACCGAAATGACTTCTTCGCTTCGCCTGCTGATGGTGGTTCTTGCAGCGGACCTTGTCAACTGCGTTGAAACACTTCGGCCGTTAATTGCCGAGCAATGGCAATCTTATGCCCTGGCGAATTGATCCGAGAGCGGTCGGCAGGAGCGGTGGCTGGAGTATGGCGCCAACCGGAAGCCGATTCGCGGCATCACGGTAAACCGCACTGAGGCTTGCCGCGAGGAAAACAGGGCCAGCGCCGGGGGGGGCCGGAGGCGCGCTTCTCGCCAATGTCGGGACGCTCGGCGTCGTCGGCGCTCAGCCGCGGATGCCGATCACCTCGGAGTTGCGCTTTCGATGAACTCGGGCGGGACGCTGGCCGGCACTGCGGTCGCGAAGCTGCTTGCCGATCGCGTGACTCGTGCCGGTCAGCAAGCACCGCGGCGCTGTCGCTCTCATAGACGGAGCAGGCGCCAGCTCGAGCCCGCGGGTCTCTTCCCCGATGGACGAAAGGCGGCAGGCTAGGCGGCGGCGCGCCGGGGATCGCGCGACACGCCCCCTTTTCGTCCAGCGGGTTATCCATTTTAGTCAGGTAGACTGGCGCGGTGCCGGTGGCTGGACGCGACTACCCGGGGTCGTACGCGGAGCTGTTGTCGTGGTTCCCGGATGATGCAGCGTGCTTGGACTACCTCGAGTGGTTGCGCTGGCCTGACGGGATGCGATGCCCTCGGTGCGTGAGTCGGGAGGGGTGGCGTCTGGGGAGCGGGAGGTGGGAGTGCGCGGTCTGTGGGCGTCAGGCATCGGTGACGGCGGGGACGATCTTTCATCGCACCCGGACCCCGCTGCGGCTGTGGTTCGCGGCCGCGTGGCTGATGAGCAGTCAGAAGCACGGGGTGTCGGCGGTCTCTGTGCAGCGCTCGCTTGGGCTGGGGTCCTACCAGACCGCGTGGGCGATGCTGCACCGTTATCGCGTGGCGATGGTTCGTCCCGGCCGTGAGCGGCTGGCGGGTCACGTCGAGGTCGACGAGGCGTATGTCGGCGGGGTCGAGGGCAACGCTCAGGGACGCAGGACCGAGACCAAGGCGATCGTCGCGATCGCTGTGGAGATCGAGAATCCCAAGGGATTCGGGCGGATCCGGCTCAAGCACGTACCGGATGTCTCGGCCGAGAGCTTGCTCCCGTTCATCGATGAGGCGATCGAGTCCGGCGCGAGCGTTCACACCGACGGGTGGCAGGCGTACTGGACGCTGCCCGACCGCGGCTACGAGCACGAGCGAACTGTGATGCGTCAGCAGCGCGAGCCCGCGCATGTGGTGATGCCTGGTGTGCACCGCGTAGCGAGTCTGCTGCAGCGCTGGCTGCTGGGCACCCACCAGGGGCGTGTCAGCCGCGAGCACCTCGACGCGTACCTCAACGAATTCACCTTCCGATTCAATCGACGCCGCTCGCGACGTCGCGGCCTTCTCTTCTACCGGCTGCTGGAGCAGTCCATCGCCGCTGACCCGATCACCTACCGCAGCCTCGCCGTCAACCCGACCTCGACCGGCCGGCGATCGGCGGTCCCGCCTCGGCCCGGGCGCGCCGCCATCGTTCCGGCCGTCCACCGTCCCTGGCGCGAAAACGCCGCAACCATGGGCCTCCCTGACTCAAATGGATAACCCATTTCGTCCAAAGCGCTATGACGTGCTAGCCGGAACCGAGTTAGCACCAGCCCGGCCCCGGCTGCTCCTCTCGCGGAAAAGCAGGGCCGCGGGCCGATGTCGTCGCCGGCACCGACGGTCGTCGACCATCGGGTCGCGAGATTGGCGACGAGGGGAGCTGCGGTCCGAAGGTCGAAGCCTTGCTACGTTGTGATCAGTACGTGCATGCCGATGGTGATCTCCGCGGTTGTCGGAGAGCTGTTCGCGGGAGCGTTTGGATAACCGGGCTCGTTGCGAGCATCACCGAGCGTCTTGTCTGCGGCAGCCGGTTCGCTGGAGTGCTGGCTAGCAGCCGGGGGTCGCAGTGTGCTGAGCGGTGGTTGTTGCTCGCGATTGCGGAAGGTCTCATCGGCACGGCGGGTCGCGCGTGGCGCGACCGGAGTGCAGCGACCGGCAGTATTGCTCTGCCGCGGCGAGCGAGCCATCAGGGGCTGGGCGCCGGGAACAGGCTGAGCGTGGAACGGTCGCGATCACCACGCCGTGGACGACGTGAACCTCTTGGCGGTTGTCGACGAAAAGGATTCCTCGCAGGCCCCTGCTCGTCGATGGACACTTTCCTGTGACCGGCTGCGTCGCTACCGCGGTACCGCTCTCCGGCGGAGAATTTGTGGGACTCCTCGTCGTTTGGGGGTGAATCAGGGGCTCGATCGGCGTCTGGCGGTGCCGTGAGCGCGGTGCCGGCCCTGCCGGCACTCGTTGAGAGATAGCGGGGCCGAAGCCCGGGTCAAGCGGCCGAGTCCCCTGCAACGGGGGTTGAGGGAGACCGTTGGCTGACCGGTGGTCGCCGCTTGACGCGCGGCGCGTGGCTCCGCTACCCCTTTCCGCGGCGGTCGGGCGCCGGGGTCTTGCAAGTTGCGCACGTGCCGGGCGACCCGCCGCCGCCCTTCTGCGGCAGTCTGCTGGCTGTCTGAAGGCAAGCGACAATCGAGGAGGGCGACGTGCGGGTCAGCACCGCATTCAATCGGATGCTCGGGCTACCGGGCGCGTGGGTCAGGGACGTGGAGTTCGGCGCACAGGCGATGATCGTGACGGTCGCGCTGCGCCGCAAGCGGCCTGAGTGCTCGGGCTGCGGGGCGCGTGGCCTGAAGGTCAAGGATCACCGGACCAAGCGCTGGCGCCATCTCGACGTGGGCGGCCTGCGGTGCGTGATCGAGTGCCGGCTCAGACGGCTGTACTGCCCGGGCTGCGGCGATCTGCCCGAGCACGTGGAGTGGGCCCGCGGCGGCGCGCGCCACAGCCGCGACTTCGACGATCTGACCGCGTGGCTGGCGCAGCAGATGAACCAGACACAGGTCACGCGGCTGATGCGGATCGGCTGGGAGACGGTCGGCAACATCCTTGAGCGGGTCGTCGCCGAGAAGCTCCCCGCTGGCCGGCTGGACGGGCTCGAGCTGATCGGCGCCGACGAGGTGAGCTACGGCGCCGATCACAAGTTCCTCACATGCGTCGCCAACCACGACACGGGCGGGATCGTGTGGGCGGCGCCAGGCCGCAATGCCGCCAGCTTGCAGGCGTTCTTCGACGGGCTCACCGATGAACAGAAGGCCTCGATCCGGGCGGTCTCGATCGACATGAGCGCCGGGTACGAGAAGGCGATCACCAAGGCGGTCCCCGACGCCCAAGTGTGCTTTGACCCCTTTCACGTGGTCCAGTTGGGCTCCAAGGCCGCCGACCAGGTCCGCCGCGACGAATACAACCAGCACGGCCGCTCGGGCAGCGACACCGGTAAGTGGATCAAAGGCACCCGCTACAGCCTGCTCAAGGACACCGCCAACCAGACCCCCAAGCAGCTGCTCAAGCTCGCCGAGGTGGTGACCACCAACAAGCGAATGTACCGCGCGTTCCTGCTCTACGGCGAGCTGCGCTACATCTACAAGATCCCGAAACACGAAGCAGCCGAGCGGCTCGACGCGTGGCTGGCGTGGGCATCGCGCTCGCGGCTCAAACCGTTCGTCAAGCTCGCCCGCACGATCCGCAAACACAAGGCCGGCGTGCTCGGCGCGGTCGAGCTCGGGATCAGCAACGGACGCCTCGAAGCCTTAAACAGCAAGGTGAGGCTGCTCTCACACCGCGCATACGGCTTCCACTCCGCCACCGCGCTGATCGCGATGATTTACCTCTGCTGCGCAGGCATCCAAATCCCGCTCCCTCACCGGTGAGTCACCCCCAAACCGGGGTTTGTACGAGGAACTGTGTAGGCACGAGGGAAAGAGATCGCCATGTCTACGACTACGAGAAGCAGGACCACCCAGACAAGCAGGAGTGTGTTGGAGCGCGACTCGGGGCTTGAGGCGCTGGGAGCTGGGATCGCGCCGGCGTTGACCGGCGACGATCGCAGCGAGCGGGAGCGAGCGGAGATTGGCGCCGGGCACGGCCGGCGCCGCGCGCCCGCCGCGGACCCCCCGGCGTTCTCTCAGGAGCTGGTTGATGAGGCCGTCGACCGGGCGGCTGGCCGCCGGCGTGTGCGGCAGGCTATCGGGGTGGCGTCGGATCGGCGGATCAGCGATGAGGTGATCGACGAGCTGCTCGCTGGCGCCTCGACGGAGGAGGAGATCGCCGGGCCCGGCGGGGTGTTGGCGCAGCTGACCAAGCGGCTGGTGGAGCGGGCGCTGGAGGTCGAGTTGACCGATCACGTCGGCTACGAGCCGCATCAGGAGCCGCCAGGCGGCGCCAGCAACCAGCGCAACGGCACGACCCCGAAGACGCTGATCACTGAGCACGGGAAGGTCCAGGTCGACGCTCCGCGCGACCGCGATGGCAGCTTTGACCCGAAGATCGTGCGCAAGCGCCAGCGGCGGTTCGTCGGGTTCGACGAGAAGATCCTCGCGCTGTACTCGCGCGGGCTGTCGGTCCGGGACATCCGGGCGCACCTGCAGGAGATGTACGGCGTGGAGGTCAGCCTCGATCTGATCAGCCGGGTGACCGACGCGGTCATGGACGACGTGCGCGAGTGGGGCAAGCGGCCGCTTGAGGACATCTACCCGATCGTGTTCCTGGACTGCATGGTGCTCAAGATTCGCGAGGGCGGCACGGTCCAGCGCCGCGCGCTGTACCTCGCGCTCGGCGTCACCCTGGACGGCGACCGCGACGTGCTGGGCATGTGGTTCCAGGAGACCGAGGGCGCCAAGTTCTGGATGCAGGTCCTCACCGACCTGAAGACCCGCGGCGTCCAGGACATTCTGATCGCGTGTGTCGACGGCCTCACCGGGTTCCCCGAGGCGATCGAGGCGATCTTCCCCAAGACCACCGTCCAAACATGCATAGTCCACCTGATTCGCTCGAGCCTGAAGTACGTCCCGCGTCGCGAGCGCGAGCAGGTCGCCCGCGATCTGAAGCCGATCTACACCGCCAAGGACGCCGACCAGGCCCAAGCCGAGCTCGAGGCCTTCGACGAGAAGTGGGGGCAGCGGTTCCCCGTGATCACCCAGGGCTGGCTGAACGCATGGGAGCACGTGACCCCGTTCCTGGCGTTCCCTGACGAGGTGCGCCGGGTGATCTACACCACGGATGAAAGTGTCAAGGTCCCGGCTCAATTTTCGTGGCCGTGGTCGTGTCGTTCTCCCGTGCTTGTGGCGGAGGTTGGTAGCTGCGAGGTGTCGCTCGCCGGCAGGGACGCCGGCGAAACACGGTCCGGATGGGGTGTTGGCCGAGTGCGAGCGTGCGTGATCCTCGCCTCGCAGGACGCCGTTGGCCAGCAGGGGTTTGTGTTGGGGTTAGGGTCTGTAGAAAAATAACTCGGCAAATTGCTCGTCCGATCCCGCATGTCGACAGCGGTTCAGTGACCGTGTGGCCTGATGATGTAGTTCCACTCGGGATGAAACTCACGGCCAGCGATGTTGATGGTCTTGAACTCGGCGTTCGTCACCTTGATCTTGTCCGGGTAGGTGCCCTGGTCGAGCCGGGCGTAGACCTCAAGCCCGGTGCTGGTCGTGGCGCCGGCGATCAGGTTGATGACCGTCTCCAGCGAGACCAGGGGCTTGCCGCGCCAATTCATCGTGATGAACGAGAACAGGCGGTGCTCGATTTTGTTCCACTTCGAGGTGCCAGGCGGGAAATGACAGACCTCGATGTCAAGCTCGGTCTCGTCGGCGAGCTTTTGCAGCTCGACCTTCCACAGCCTCGTCCGGTTGCCGTTGGAGCCGCCGCAGTCGGCGGTGATCGTCAGCCGCGGGGCGGTCGGGTAGCGCTCGGAGCCGAGGTGCTGCCACCAGCTGCGGATCGAGTTGACCGCGAATTGGGCGGTGTCGTGATCGATCCCGACGTTGACATACCCCTCATCCAGCTTGAGGTCATAGACGCCATAGGGGATCGCTTTGCCGAGCTGCTTGTCCTTGAAGTCGTGGACGCGGACCCGCTCGGGCTGTCCTCTCAGGCGCCATTCGCGGCCTGGGTTCTTGAAGTCGCCGACCAGCTCCTTCTTCTTGGTGTCCACGCTGATCACCGGCCAACCCGCCGCGACCGCCGCGACCGCGGTCGGATTGATGTGCCGGAACTGCGCGTCCCGGTCCGGGTGAGAGGCCCCTTCCTTGGTCTTCACGTTGGCCTGCAGCGAGTACCCCAGCAACCGCATGAACATCGCGACCGAGGTGAAGTGCGCATCGTGGCCCATCTCGCGCAACGCGCCGGCGATCTGCCGCACACTCTTCGCCGTCCACCGCAGCAGCGACTCGGGATCGCCGCGCGAGTCCTCATCGACGAGCCGCTCGATGTCATCCAGAATCGTCGGGTCGCTCTCAAGCAGCGACTTACGCCCGCCACCTCGCCGACGCACCCGCCCCGGATCGAGCCGCTCACCCGACTCCAGCTCACCGATGCCCTTCCGGATCGTGTCAATCGCCATCCCTGTCGCGCGCGCCGTCGCGGTTACCCCGCCCCGGCCCGCAGCACGCGCCTCACTCGCCGCCCACAACCGGCGCTGACGCTCGTTCAACTCCGGCGCCATCGACCTGAACCGTTCACCAATCGCGGCTTCATCGATCACGCCCCAACAGTTCTACACAGACACCACAAAACCTGCTGAGTTATTTATCTACAAGCCCTTAGGCTTTGCTCAGGGCGTGGTCGACCCCTGAGCGAAGCGCAGGTTCTGGGACTGATGCCTGCCGCGCAGCTTGCCCCACAGAGGGCCTTTTCAGTCGCGTCCCATTGGCGGCGGCCACGCCCGAGTCGCCCTTGGGCTTCGTGGGCCGCCGGGCCTGCCAGTCGGCGACGAGCTGGCGGTACGCCTGCTCGCCTTGCTCGGCGAGCTCGCGCTCGCGCTGTCGGATCTGCTTGAGCGAATACGCGGCGGCATTGCCCTTGCGGCCGCGGCGGGAGGGCATCCCGGCGCGCAGCTCGAGCGCCCGGAGCTTCTTGTCGGTCAGCGACGGGCGCGCGAACGCGTAGTCCTCGCCGCGCTCGATCATCGTCCAGCACAGCACCGCGAGCTTGCGCGCGGTCGCGACCACGGCGATCTGCATCCCGCGACGCGAGCACACGCGCTGATAGAAGGCGCGCAGCGGCCCGGGCGTCTTGGCGGCTGACCAGGCGGCCTCGACCAGCATCCCGCGGGCGTGCGCGCGGCCTTGTTTGGTGATCCGGCCGTGGCTGGCGGGCTGCCCGCCGGACTGTTTGACCCGCGGGTTCAAACCGAGGTACGACACCAGCTGCTCCGGGCGGCGGAACCGGCGAAAGTCACCCACGGCGGCGACGATCGACAACGCCACCGTGGCGTCAACTCCCGGGATCGTCATCAGCCGCTGGACTTCAGAACTTGAGAGCGCCACACGACCCAGCTGAGCATCGATGATCCGCAGCTCCTGGGCGTGAAAGTCCAGCTGGCGCAACAGCGCCTCGACAGCGACCGACTCGTCCGCCGGCAGCGGCTGAGCGGACAGCCAGCAGCGGCCCTTGATCCCGAACAGATCGGCCGCTGGGCACCGCGGGATCAGGTTACGGTGAAGAATCGCCTGCACCCGGTTCTTCAGGCGGGTCCGTTGACGCACGATGTGCGCGCGGCGAGCCACCTGACGGCGTAGCGCCTGGGTGGCCTGGTCGGCGATCCACACCGACGGCAGATAGTCCGCGGCCAACAGCTGCGCCAGCACCTCAGCATCGACCTTGTCGGTCTTGACCTTGGCCTCCGCGATCGCCCGGGTTTTCTGCGGATTAGACACCACCACCCGCGCGACGTGCGGCTCGATCAGCCTGACGATCGCCTGCGTGTTGCATGTCGCCTCGATCGCGACCTCATCCTCTGGCCCGAGGCTGTCGGCGAAGATCCGCAACGCCTCGTCGGTCAGCGCGATCCGCCCGGCCTGGCGAACCAGACCGTCCTCCCACACCGCGACCTGCGCGAACTCGCGGTGCACGTCCAGCCCGATACACCTACGTCCCATCAGGAACCTCCCAACTGGTTGATGATCGTGGGAGCCAGGCGGGCGAACGACACCTACGGATCCGCGCTCAAGGCGCATCCGGGCAAGTCGCAGGGGCGGCCAACTACTAACCCGCGCTCAAGGCGCAACGTATAAGAACGGCCTGCCCAGCCTGCGTTCGCTCCCGGATGCCCCGCGACCCGGACGGTCGCACCGTACTCACCGACCCCGATAAGCTCAATAGCTGCAACAGGCCGGTCGTCTGGGCGCGGTGGGCATCTGGTGCCTTTCATACCGGATACCAACGCGATCGAGGCGCTCAACCGCCAGCTGCGCAAGGCGATCAAGACCAAGGGCAGCTTCCCCAACGAGGACGCCGCCCGCAAGCTCGTCTACCTCGCCCTGCAGAACGCCGTCCCGCAATGGACCCGGACCCGGAACTGGACGACAGCGCTGCTCGCGTTCAAAATCCACTTCGGTAACCGCGTCCCCGACACCGCGAACTGACTGTCACTGGTTGACACTGACGGAGTTACCGTTACACTCAACATAAGCCGCCTACACAGTTAACCGTGCGCCCTCCCCGCCGGCGCCGAACGCTGAACCTCGCTTTGCGCGGATTCCGCGACCGCCGCAGGACAGGCGGTCGCCGCCGAGTCGATCCGGTTGGACAGTTGCCCTTTCCGCGCGAAAAGGGGGCCTGTCGGGATCTGCGCGACAGACGCGTCTGGACATCAAAGGGGGTCCGGACGCGGACGATCGCTCCCGGTCGCATTGCGGTCGCGCGGCTCGGTCTCCGCGCGTGATGCTCTCAACGCGATTGCGCTCGCAAGCTGTGCTCCAACTGAAGCGCAGAAGCGATCGTGCGGACGGCGGTTGGCTGATCGTTCGAGACGGGGCATGGGATGCGTCGCTGCTTGTGGTCCGGAAGCGGTCGCGCTGAGCAGAGCCACGGCATCGACACGGTGGCTCGTTTGCGGTGCGGGCGGTAGCGTTGCTCCCGGGGGCGCCGCGGAGTTCCGGATCGTCGGGCTCGAGCAGCACTTTCCTGACAGCGATGAGATTGCTGGTCGTCGTCCCGAGCGAGAGCCTCGATAGCGACGATCACGTCATGCCGAGGCGCTGCTCCGCTGGCCGACCGAGAGTCTCGGAAGAGCGGGTCGATGTGCTCGTACTACCGCTCGGCCAGGCGGGGCGGCACCCCCGCAGTGGCACTCCGCCCTCAATGGTCGGAATGGTCCAACCGCCCCTCCTCCGCCTCGGGCACCGTCTCCACGTGGAGCCGGCCGTCACGCAGGTCGACCCGCACGCGCTGGCCGGGCTCGATCTCGCCAGCGAGCAGCCGTTCCGAGAGCTCGTCCTCCAACAGCCGCTGGATGGCTCTCCGCAGCGGGCGCGCCCCGTATTGTGGGTCGAAGCCGGCGTTCGCCAGGTACTGGACCGCCTCGTCCGACACCTCTAGCTCCACGCGCTGGGCACGCATTCGCCGCGCGACCCGGCCGAGCAGTAGCCGCGTGATCTGCATGAGCTGATCTCGGTCAAGCGAGCGGAACACGATGATCTCGTCGATCCGGTTAAGCAGCTCGGGCCTGAAGGTCTGCCGCAGCATGTCCATCAGCTCGTCCTTCAGCGCCTCGAACGACTCGTTGCGCCGGGCGTGCGCCTGGATGCGGTCGGCCCCCAGGTTCGAGGTCATGATCACGACCGTGTGCCGGAAGTCGACGGTGCGGCCCTGGCCGTCCGTGAGGCGTCCGTCATCGAGCAGCTGCAGGAGGATGTTGAAGACGTCGGCATGCGCCTTCTCGATCTCGTCGAGCAGCAGCACCGAGTAGGGACGCCGGCGCACGGTCTCGGTGAGCTGACCGGCATCCTCGTAGCCGACGTAGCCCGGCGGCGCGCCGACCAGGCGCGACACGGTGTGGCGCTCCTGGAACTCGCTCATGTCGAATCGGACCATCGCGTCCTCGTCGCCGAACAGCGTTTCGGCGAGCGCCCGTGCGAGCTCGGTCTTGCCGACGCCGGTTGGCCCGAGGAATAGGAACGAGCCGACCGGCCGGTTCGGATCGCCGAGCCCGGCGCGCGCGCGCCGCACCGCGCGGGCAGCCGACTGCCTCGACGGCCTCGTCCTGCCCGACCACGCGCTCGTGGATCTGCGCCTCGAGGCCGAGCAGCCGCTCGCGTTCCTCCTGGGTCAGCTGTGAGACCGGGATCCCGGTCCGGCGCGACACGACCTCGGCGACGTCGTCGGCGAGCACCTCGGCGGCACGCTCGCGTCCGCCGGAGCGGGTCTCGTCCAGCTCCTCGCGTAGCCCCTCGATCTGCGCCTTCAGCGTGTTCGCCCGCTCGTAGTCCTCCGCCGCGACGGCCCGATCGCGCTCACGCTCGTTGCGCGCCATGTTCTCCTCGAGCGCGCGGCGGTCCGCCGGCTTGGTCTTCGCGCGGATACGCACCCGCGCCGCGGCCTGGTCAATCAGGTCGATCGCCTTGTCCGGAAGGAAGCGGTCGGTGATGTAGCGGTCCGACAGCTCCGCCGCCGCCACCAGGGCCTCCGGGCTGATCCGGACGCGGTGATACGCCTCGTAGCGGTCGCGCAGTCCGTTCAGGATCTCGATCGTCTCCTCCACCGACGGCTCGTCGATCAGCACGGGCTGGAAGCGGCGCTCGAGCGCGGCGTCCTTCTCGATGTTGCGCCGGTACTCGTCGACTGTCGTGGCGCCGATCACGCGAAGGTCGCCGCGTGCTAGCGCCGGCTTCAACATGTTGGAAGCGTCCATGGAGCCTTCGGCCGCCCCCGCCCCCACGACCGTGTGGAGCTCGTCGATGAACAGGACGAGGTCGTCGCCGTGGTCGGTCACCTCATCGATCACCGACTTGAGGCGGTCCTCGAACTCGCCGCGGTACTTCGTGCCCGCGACCATGCCGGCCAGGTCGAGAACCACCAGCCGTTTGCCCGCGAGCGTCTCAGGCACCTCATCGTTGACGATCCGCTGGGCGATGCCCTCCGCGATCGCCGTCTTTCCCACGCCGGGGTCGCCGATCAGCACAGGGTTGTTCTTCGTGCGCCGGGAGAGGATCTCGATCGTCTCCTCGATCTCGTCGGCGCGACCGATCACCGGATCCAACTTGCCCTGCCGGGCCGCTTCGGTGAGGTCGCGACTGTACTCGTCGAGCGTCTTCGTCTGGCTAGCCGGCCTCCCGCCCTCGTCAGTACGCGTGACGCCGCGGATCACGGCTCCGCGGAGCGCCGTGTGCGACAGGCCGAAGCGCGCCAGCAGACGCCCGGCGTCTGACTCCGTGTCCCGCGCCAGCGCCAGCTCGGGTCCGAGATACGACGAGTTCAGCTCGCGCATCTCGTCGTACGCCCGGAGCAACGCGGCCTTGGCCTCGGGCGAGAGCGACGGCGCCACGTCCGTCCGTCCCCCGCGCTCCGCCTCGTCTTCGACCTGCGCCGCGATCGCGGCGGGATCACCGTCGGCGTGGCGGACGATCTGCGCGACGAGGTCGTCCTGCATTGCCGCCCACAGCAGGTGCTCGGTGTCGAGATCGAGGGAGCCCCAGTCGAGCGCCAGCTGCGCCGCACGCCGTAGAAGCTCGCGCGTCGCATCCGAGAAGAACTGCGTGATGTCGACCTGCTCGACTGGCCGGCGCGCGAGTGGCGCGGAGGTTCGCGTGCCGGTACGGCCCGTGGCCCCCTCGATGCCGAATGGCCGGTCGAAGAACTCCGAGAGGAACTCGTCGAACAGGCTACTCCGGCCGCGCCGAAAGTCGCCGAAAGGATCGTTCGTCGCCATGTCAGACCTCCTGGCGCGCGCGTTTGGTGCCGTGAATCGGCCTATCCGTACCCTACGCCACGCACTGCCTGTCCGGTGGACTCGCCAACCAACGAACCGTCGGGCAGCGCGCGCGCCACGAACACTGCCTCGGGTCACCGCGTCACTGATTCGCCGAACCCCGGTCATCGCGAGGCGCTCCTCGCGGTGGAGCTTGTGTTTCACCCAGGCCGTACACCGGCGCCCGGGATGTACGTCGAGCTGAACCGCTTGGCCACGACGCCTTCGAGGCCGAGCTCCTCGACACGCACCGAAATCCTCACTCCGCTCGACTTGCCGGGCTCGCCGGCGTCCGCCACACAGCCGGCGAGCGCCAGTTCGTGAGCGGCGCCCGGCGCTCCGAATAGGGGGATTGGGGCCGCCGGGTAGTCCCGCTCAGGACTGGTGGTGACGGTAGGCGTAGGTCGCCTCGCGGACGGCCGCGTCGCTCTCGAGCGCTCCGCCGAACGCCCCGCCGACAGTGGCCAGCGCGCCAGCGAGCAGCGCCAGGCGCAGGTAGTCCGCAAAGTCCGAGCGATGACCGATCTGCGCCGACATCAGCGACGGCTCGAGCATCAGCTCGGCCCCGGCAAGCGCCACCAGGCATACGCCCGCGTAGAGCGCAAGAATCCCGAAGCCGACGGTGATCAGCGTGACGATGTTAAACAGGATCGCCTGCTCCCGCACGCGGCTGCGAGTAGCGCGCTCCCACAATCCGTGCACGAAAATCAACGTCGCGGTTGCGCTCGCGATCGCCGCGAGGCATACCCCGGCCATGCGCGGCGCGGCAAGCCCGGAGGCGATGCGCCACACGTCGGCTGTGACGATCGTGAACGTCGCGACACCAAGCGCGCCGACCATCGCGCGGGACAGCCGCGTGGTCAACCGCCACGGATGGTTGGCGCGCACCATCCCGGCGAGCAGCCGCAGGTTCCCGGTCAAGACGCGATGTGTCAGTGCGAAGCCCTCCAGCGAGTCAGGCCCTCCGAGCTCGCTCACGGGCACGATCACGCGGCGTTGAACGACGCGCCGGCTGCCGGACTTGCGTTCGCCACCGGCGGCCCTGTCACCCGCGATCACGCCCACCGCCTCTGCCACAGATTCGACCAAGTGCCGCTCGCGCCGCGGTCCGAGCGCAGGCAGCGAGACCAGGGCCGCACCGTGGGTGGGACTCGAGTGCATCACCAGCGGGCGGCGTGAGATCCGCAGCGGAAGCTCCGTGACATGCACAACCAGGTCCCAGTTCTCGTCCAGCAGCCGCGAGCGCGCGGAATCGACGAGCTCAGCGAGCCCAGCCGGGGGCGCGAGCAGCGATTCGCGAACCGCTGTGATCTTCCAATTGACCCCCGGGTAGCGCTCCGCGAGCACACGCTCGAGATCGCGAACGAGCTTCTCGACGTCCTCGGCGTCGAGCGCCGGCGTCACGACGAGGCCGAGGTGGATCTCGTCGTCGTTCTTTTCTCTTCCGGGTCCAACCGCGACGGCAATCTCGCCGTCGGCCGCGACGTTCGTTGAAGCAGCGCGATCAGGGGGGTCCATCCGCTGCCACTCACTCTACGACCATCCCGCTGATCAACCGTGCGATCCGCGAGTACAGCACCCGACGCAGCATCTTGCGGTCCGCGTGCGTCGCAGGTGCCACGGCCGCTCACGTCTGCTTTGCTCATCCCGACGGCGCCGAGCTCGCGATCGCGTTGGCGCGACACCTCGATCGTCCCGATCGCCGGCGCCGAGCGAGCGCTCTGCCACGGCTGCGCTCGCCCCTGAGCGCTCGGAGGTCGACTGCCGCGATACCCGCGGAATCACCGAAGCAGGGCAGAGCCGGGTCGGCGCGCAGTCCCGAGATTCGCCAATCTCGCGACCCGATGGTCGACGACCGACGGTGCCTGCGACGACATGGGCCTGCGGCCCTGCTTTTCGGGGGTTTGCTAACTCGGTTCCGGCTAGCACGTCATAGCGCTTTGGACGATTTCCACAACTGATCGGGCGTCGTCGCCGAGACCACCGCCGCCCTTCCCCAAATCGTCCAATGCGGGCACGAGATCAGCGCTACCGCCGGATGCTGGTCTCCGAGGCAAAGCAGGCACCGTAGTCCTGCTGAGGGCGAGGAGCAGGTCTCTGACGGCGCTGCGCCACCCTGCTTCGATCATATCCTCCGCGACGAGCTTTGCCGGCTTGCCAGGAGGCAGAGCGAGATGGTCGAGCTCTACGACGCCGCTCGCGGTTGTCCCGCAATCACGCTGATGAGTTGGTAGGGGGCTGGATCTCGCCGGGTCGCGCGGGGTCGTAGCCGCTCTGGCCGCCTCGTCGCACTAGGTAGATCGCGATGGCGAGCGCGAGAGTGAGGACTCCGAGCAATCCGAGCTCCAGTAACTGGTTGGTGAGGGCGCGGCCTCCCGGTGGCTGTCCCTCTAGCTCAGCTGTGATGATCAGAATCCGCCGCACCACGGCAATGAGACCAACGAACAGGAACGGTTCGACCACGATCTCGCCGCGCAGTACCACGAAACGGAGCGTGTGCAGGAGTTCGGCGACGATTAGAGCCAGCAAGATGCGGTCGAGGAGGACGACGCCAACGTCCACCGCGCTCTGATGGGTGCGGATTGAGGTGATGAGCCCGCTTACGGTTCCCACGATCACTAGCACAGCGGCGGCGAGCAGCAGGAGGCCAACGGTGATGTAGAGCCCCTCCTCGCTCCACGCGAGGGCGGTACGGACTGCCCTCGTGAAACGCGCCCCTGCCATGGCCTGGTCCTTCCCCGCCTCGGCCATTCGGAACGATCTGCCCTATCGCAACTCGCGGTTCACGAGAAGAAGATCTCATACTCGATCGCGGAGCGCCAAGGCTTATGACCCGACAGATGCCGAGCCGTGCGCCGCTGCGTCCGAATTGCCCTCTGGTGGCGAATGTCCTCCGTCGGGCCGAGGCAGCAGTAGAAGCCCAGTTCTCAGGCGCCCGCTATCGGGGTCAGGACCAGGCTCTCGCCCTCCGAGGGCGGAATCCCTCATTTGTGCAGAAGGCAGTGCCGCGGCGCCCGCTTTGCCTCGGAGACCAGCATCCGACTGCGCCGCTGATCTCACGCGCGCATTGGACGATCTTCAGCAGTGAGCCCGAGTTCGGGGGCCGATCGTCTTCTCTGATCGCGGCCGTGTGCCCCGGCATCTGTATGGAGTTACTGCCGCAATGTCGCCCACGGGGCAGTCTCGCTCAAGCTGCCCCTTTCCGTGCCGAGCGGTAGCGACGCGAGCATGACCGCTTGAGGCGTGATGCAGCGACGCGATCCGCGCTGCCGACGTCACTGCTCCTGGCGCGAACGAGCAGTCGACGGCCGGCCGCGCGGACGGCGCTCGGCGGCTTCCGCTCCGCCTGCGTGGCCAGCCACGCCGGCGACACTCGACGACGCTGTCGGTCTGGACGAAACGGGGAACTATCGCGCCGGCCGCGGCAGGCCGCAGCCAAGGCTGCTCCGTTTCGTCCAACGCGACAATGCCAAGACCGACGAGCTGCGCGCTCGCAATGCCTCGGAAAGCGGCCGCGTCGGCTCGAGGGCGGCTCATGGCTGCTTCGGCAGAAACCGATCTAGCCCGTTGCGGAGTGCGGCGTCGCAGGCCCCTGCGATTGCTCAGAGCGGATGTCTGGCGGACACTATTTGAACGACTGCTTCCCCTAGGCGAGCATCAGTCTCACGCGACCCAAACGAGGGTTCAACGCTAGCGCTGCTGGCCCAGAGGGGCTGACGCCGCCCTGGTCTCAACATTGCTGGTTTCTGTTCCGGACCAGTAGCCGGTTCGAGGTCGAGTCGACCTCCCGGGCCAGGCGCGCCTAACCGCCGGAGGAAGAGGAATCCGGGGGCACCCGGCGACGAAAGGCCGGCTCGGTGTAGTAGTCGTACTGCGCCTCAAGCCCGCTGCGAATCAGCTTAGCTCCCAGGCTCCACGGCAAATTCAAGAGCAGGCCGAAGACCCCGGCACGGGCGAGTTGCGCATCACGCCGAAGACGTCGCTCAAGTTCACGCTCGAGCTCAGAGTCGGGCTCACCGCTTGCGCCATATAGTCCCCTCAGCTCGCTCACGTCCCGCTGCCGCCGACGCCACTCGCGCTTCTCGGCTTCGCTTGGCCCAGCAAGCCAGGCCTCACGCCGTTTCTTCTCGTGCTCCGCCCATTCTTCAACTTCTTGGTCCGTTGGCTCAGCGGCCACAACGCCATCCTCTATCGCTATTCGTACAAACCAACGCAGTCACAAACTCGGACGGCTAACGCCCACCCCAAATTTGCCTCTACTGCGCGCCAAAGGCTAGCCGATCAAGGCAGGACGTTCAAGCTACGATACGGGTCGCCGGCCAGGGCCGAGTCGCTCGGCGCGTTGCCAATCGCGGCCGGAGCAGTCCTCCCGCGCAGGACCCTGGGCTCGAATCCCGTGACGTCTGGACGCAACCCCACCACTGTCTGCCGCGGACCAGCCGGTCTTCGTTGACAGCCACTGACGCTTCGAGCCGGTTGCCAGTCCGAGATCCTCCCGGGTCGTCTGCTCAATGAAGACATTTCGTCGCCTATTCCAGATCCTTGGGGCCGTCCTCAAATATGGTGTTCTCCCTGAGCTCAAGCTAACGCGACTTCGGAAGGTGCCGCGACCCATCCGGCTCCGCCTCGCGTTCGAGGAACTCGGCGCAACGTGGATAAAGCTCGGCCAAGCGCTTGCCTTGCGGTTCGACCTCCTTCCCCCGAGTTACTGCTACGAACTCTCGAAACTATTCAACGAAGTCGCACCGTTTCCTTATGCTGATGTCAAGGGTATAATTCGCGGCGATTTCGGGCGGGACGTCTCTGAAGTGTACGCCTGGTTCGATCCCGAACCGTTCGCTGCCGCTTCAATCGGCCAGGTGCATCGCGCCTCGCTCCCGTCAGGGGAAAGAGTCGCCGTAAAGGTCCAGCGGCCGGGGATCCAAGACCGGGTCGAGATGGACCTACGGCTGATGTACCGGATGGCGTTTCTGCCAGACCTCATGCGGCTGTTCGGTGGCACGCCCACGCGCGATGTCATCGACGAGTTTGCCAGCTGGCTCGACGAAGAGCTCGATTACGTCACCGAGGCGAGGAACGCGTACACCATTCGCGAGAACGCCCGCTTCGATCCAATCGAGTACGACCCGAGGGTCTGGCTCGACTATTCGACAGAGCATGTTCTCACGCTGGAGTATATCGACGGCATACCAGTGAGTGACGTCTTGACGGATCTTCGGCGGGACCGCGACGACTGCATTGCCCAGCTGCGAAAGCAGAGCTGCGATCTCGATCAAGTTGCCGCCAACATTGTCTGGAACTTTCTCAATCAGGTGTACGTCATTGGCATCTTTCACGCTGATTTGCACCCGGCGAATTTGCTCGTGCTCCCAGGTAACCGAATAGGCTACGTCGACTTCGGCATTACCGGCCGTCTCCCGGCTAATGTCCGCCAGTCGCTGGTCCTGTTTGCCAGGCGCCTGCTCAGGGGTGACGTAGATGGTGCGATGGTGGAGCTTAGTCGATGGGTTAAGCCTTCGACGAGAACCGTTCAGGGCGACGCGATAGCTGAGCTCAAGGCCCTCGCCGAGGACTTTCTGTTCGAGCTTCGCGCGACACAGCAATCCCGGCAGGCTCTCGCTGCCGCCTACCAGATCGCCTTACTGGGCGCGATTCGGCGCCACAACATGAGGGTGGATCCGGTAATCCTCAGTTATGTGAAGGCTGTCATCACGATGGACTCGATCACGAGTGAACTCGCACCGACATTCGACCCTGTCAAGCTCGAGCTGAGGTTCTTCAGCGCGCTGACGTTGGATCAGGTCTACGATTCGCTTAGGCCAGCCGCGCTCGTGAACACCGTGATGGACTACGGCTATCGGATCGACCGTATCCTCGACTTCGTCGAGAAGATCGTCACCGAGGAGCAGGCCATCACCGGCATCCTCGGCAGCGCGAGGAAGTGGATCGAACGGTTGGCTCTCGTCGCCGTGTTCGGCGTTTTGGCGGTCTGGTTGGCCGAGCGCTTCACCGGCCACACCCACGGCATATTCCAAACCAACGTCGGATTCATTGTGCTGGCCGTCGGGGGGGTGTTCTTATTCGCGGTCCTGCGCCAAACTCGCAAGCTGCCCGACACAGGAGCGCGAGGACGAAGACGGCGCAAGGTCAAACGGCGACGAACGGCTCGCGTGCGAAACGGTTGGCCCTCAGAGCGGACCACATCAGCACAGCCGAATGGGTCGGCAACCAGTGGATCAGAGCGGCCAAAGGCACATCGCACACAATGAAGTTCGCTCCCAGTATCGTGGTTCGACTTGTCAGCCGGGCCGGCGTTGTGAGGCCGCGCCAGGTTTCCCCGTAAAGGTTTTCCAAGCGTCGCCGTCGTAGCGCCCCGCAGCCGACGTCGAGATGAGTTTGACAGCGGACACCCGTCATATTGGACGCTTGAGCTCCTGAGCTTCGCTTAGGGAGGCATACGGGGTGGGCGACGGACTCGTGTCTGATTTCGACGGTGTCGACCGCGATTCAGGAGCGCGTAACTAACAGGCGTGGAGCGCTGTCGCTGAAAATTCTACGGCGACGGGTACAACTCCGCTGGCGCGACGGCGTCCGTTCCGCAGCGGCGGCCAATCGAAAGCGGGCGCGGAGATCGAGCGGGCGCCTCCGTGGTCGACAGGCGGCAGGCTTCCACGCGCTCCGGCACTGCTGCCTCTCGCCCAGAAGCAGCCATGAGCCGCCCTCTAGCCGACGCGGCCGCTTTCCGAGGCATTGCGAGCGCGCAGCTCGTCGGTCTCGGCATTGTCGCGTTGGACGAAAGGGAGGCGTCTCGCGCGAGCCACGGCGCGCTGCCCCTAAGCCTTCTGCGTTTCGTCCGTTCCAGGAGGCAGCTCGAGACCGGCGCGCACTTCTGTTTCGGCCCGATCGTTAGCGGCGATCTTGCTAGCACTGGACACATCCGCGGGCGCGCAATTGGCGAACAGGGGGTCTCCTGGATTCAGGCGCCGCGAGCCCTTTCGTGTTGGCGCGGGCATTTTCCGCTGTCACGGCGTTCGGGTCGCTCTTTATGTCTCGGAAGGAGCAACGAGCAGTCCTCGACGGGGCGCACCGATCCAGGCGTTTTGGCGGGTCCGGCGACGTGACCGCCTTCGCCGGGAAGCGAGCATCCCGGCGAGGTCGCCGTGGCTGCCGCTTCATTCGGCTGCGCTTACAGCGGTCACGGCTGAGATGTTGGCCGCAGCGCGTGCGACTAGCGGGCATCGTGAGACGAGTTGCGGCGGGGTATCTGAGACGGTCCGGCCGCCCCAAGCGTCGAAGACCAGCTCGCGCGCCAGGGTGTCGGGTGGTGATCTTGTACGAGACGCGCATCGAGATTAGCCCGGAGGAGCTGTCTGATCTGACGTGCGTCTCTGCCCCCCATCCGACGGATCTGGGAGGCGGTCGGTGAGATCGCCGCGGATCGGTGTGTGCGTGCTCAGGCCTTTGCCGTGGCGGGCTTGGCCTGGCGTCGCGCGAGTGCCACGAGCACCCCGCTGCCCGAGATGGCTAGATAGGAGGTGATGACGGCGATCGCGACGGGCGCGGTCTGGAGGGTGCCGATCTGGGTGGTGAGCGCTCCCAGCAGGATCAGCGAGAACGGCGCAGCCAGAAGCGACCCCGGTAGCGCGGCGAACATCGTTGTGAACGCGAGCGCCTCCGGCAACCCTGGGATCAGCAGATGCGCGGCGATACCAGCGCTGCCACCGATGAACAGCATCGGGAACGTCGGCCCCCCGATGAAGCCGGTGGCCTGGCACAGCGCGAATACGAGGATCTTCGCGAACAAAATCGCGATCACCAGTCCCACACCAAGCATTGCCCCATCTTGGATCACCTTCGCGAGCTGAGAGGACCGGGTAAATAGCGTCAGGGGCAGCGCCACCCCGACCAACCCAAAGATCACTCCGCCGAATGTCGAGCGAATGATCGTCCAGCGCGTGAGTGGCGCTGTCAGCTTCGCGACGAGCCCGAGCGCGACGGCGGTGATCAGCGCGAGCGCCCCGGCGGCTAAGCCGAGCGGGATCGCGGCGAGCAACTGCCAATCCTCGAACTTGTACGACGGCAGCGTGTAGATCCCAAGGAATGTCGTCCCGGCGATCGGAAAATAGATCCCGAACGAGACTGAGGAGGCCACTAAGCCCGCGACGAGCGTGTCGGAGAACCGCGCAGCCTTCGGCCGCGCGATTTCGAGAATCATCAGCGTCGCCACATATGGGGCCGACAGCAGCCCGCCAAACGCGCCTGACATCCCGGTCAGCGTGTTCGTCGCGCGCACATCCTCGCTGAGCTTCTGGCGCTCCGAGACCCACGTTCCCAGCCTGCCCCCCATCATCCCCAACGCCGCCTCCGGCTCGAGGCTCGCCCCTCCGGCCAGCGACACGAGCGAGACGGCAACCGCCTTGGGCACCATCGACGGCTCGACCCGCCCGGCTTTCATCTCCTCCACCATCGTCGGCAGCTTGAGCGGGAGCCGAAAGACGCGCCGCAACACACCAACGAGCACCCCGACCCCCGCGGTCACGCCCACCCACCACCAATGCCCATCCAGCCAGCCCGGGTCTTTCGGGAGCGTGAACCAGAGGTTGGTCCCGCCCTTGACCAACCCCAAGAACGCCAGTGAGCCAAACGCGAGCACGATGCCGAGCAAGACCGCGAACCGCACCAGCAGCCAGAACCCGGGCGACTGGGTCAGCGCTAGGACCTCGGAGCCCCCCTGCGACGCCTCGGCGCCCGGCTGAGAACCCTCTGCCGCCTTAGGTTGGGAGGACTCGCTCACCGATGACTCACGATCGTCGCGGTGGTCGACCTGTCGCGACCAGCGACAAGCGATCCCGTTACCACTGGGTGGGATGGTGATTTGCACCCCGGATGCAGCCATCGGGGAAAAACCTCAGTCTCAGTGCGAGCGGAGTACGTAAAAAGCCGAAAGGCGATCAGCGCCCACGCGAGAGCTCTCGCCCCTGCGTTCACCTGCTTGCGCTCATCGACATGCAGCGTTCTCGTCCTGATCGGCGCTACTGCGTTCACGCCGAGAGAGGTTCGCTGCTGCTCGTAAGCACGGACAAGCAAGAGTCCGTGGCACGGCGCGCTCTAGCGTTCATCTACATGGGGTGATGGCGACCTAGCGCTGAGCTGGTTGGATCGGCCAGGCAGATCGTGGTCCGGAGCCACGAAGCCCTCAGCCCACCGGAAGCCGGCTCTGTGAACAGCAATCTGGTCAATGTCTTCGTGCTCTCGCTGGTCGCGATGCTCAATCCGACCCTGCTCGCAGCGGTGACCGTCATGCTGCTGCTGCCAAACCCCAAGCGGCTGATGCTCGGCTACCTGCTCGGCGCCTACACGACAAGCATCACGCTCGGCCTGCTGATCGTCTTCTCGCTGAACGGCTCCAGCACAGAGAGCACTTCCAAGCACAAGGTCAGCCCGCTGGAGGACATCGGTGTGGGACTGTTGTTGTTGGTGATCGCGTGGGTTCTCCGCACCGGGCGCGATCAGCCGTTTCAGGAGCGGCGACGGCGAAAGAAGGAGGCGAAGTTGGCGGCCAAGCGGGAGGCCGGCAAGCCGACCGAGTCGCTGCCGCTTCGGCTGTTGGGCAAAGGTGACCCCAAGGTGACGTTCGTCGTCGGAGCCTGTCTGAGCTACCCAGGCGTCTCCTACCTCGACGCGTTGGACCACATCCACAAGCTCAACCCGGGAACCGTCCCGACCATTCTGCTGGTCCTTTTCTTCTGTTTCATGCAGCAGATCTTCATCGAGGTACCGCTGCTCGGTTACGTGTTCGCGCCGGAGAGCACCCAGGACAGGGTCGCCCGGTTCAAGGCCTGGATGGGTCGCAGCGGTCGCCCCGCCGCCGTGATTGGTGCCGCCGTGATCGGCCTCGTCCTGATCGCCAGGGGCGTGATCACGCTGCTGTGAACCGATCCCGTCGCCGAGCCCGATCACGCAGCTCATCTCGCCAAGGGAGCGCCGAGCGCCCGATTTCATCCCATCGAGGTGATGTGCGCCACCCACGCTGCCGAGACGCTCCGGCGGGTCAAGAACTCTAGACACGAGGTCATCAATAACTCCTTATGCGTTCTCAGCGATCGGCTGGACTCTCTCGGCGATCGTTTTTCTAATCATCTGGGTCGCCATCGCGTTCTGGCCTGCTCGTGTTGCTCGACGCAAGGGCCACAGCTTCATCCTTTATTTCATCTTCAGTCTGATCTTTTTCCCGCTCGCGCTGCTCACCGCCTACCTGGTACGCGATCGCAGAGCGCCCGCGTACTAATACGTACGCCCCTGACCCGCTTCGCCTGCCGGAGCCCTCAGGCCGCTCGTGGCGAGGGGCAGGGCTGGCGCGCTGAGCTCGCGAGGGCCCCCTTCGTTCGCGGCGAAGGCATCGGGGAGACCGGTGGGCAGCCTACGTGTCGCCTCTCCTTCTCTCCGGAGGTACGAGAGCAGGTTGGCGAGCAGCGCAGCTGTCTGCGTGTCGTCGAGAGGGGTGGCAAGGTCGGCCTGGTGCTTTCTCTGCACCTCGACAGGAAGCGCACACGTCGGCGGCCAATTGTGGCCAAACGCCCCAACGCGGATCAGTCTTGCCGGCTACAGCCCTGTCTGTGCTTTGACGCGTCCGGTCTTGACGGCGGCGCTCAGCGCGGTGTAGTCGAGTTCGTTCTGGTCGGCGTAGAGCTCGGCGAAGTCGGCGAGTGCCTGGTCCATGGCGTCGTTTGATCCGAGGTAGGCGCTGATCGTGACGGCGTCGCCGGAGCGTGCGTGGCCGCGGGCCAGCGTGCGGCCGCAGATGTCGGCGTAGGCGGCGAGCTCTCTGGGTTTCATGCCTTCGATGATCGCCGAGCCCTTCTCGTCCCAGAGCTGCCGGAAGTAGAAGTCACGCTCGACGCCGTCCAGACCGGCGACGCCGTGCCAGCCGAGCATGATGTCGCTGGCGGCCTGCATCAGCCGCTGGCCCTCGACGACCCGCTGGGCGTGGCTTGCGTACTCGCTCTTGCCGAGGAACGGCTCCAGCACGGAGGGCTGGGCCTCCTTGAGCTGCAGGAACAGCGGATCGTCGTTGTCGCGACCGACCATCAGCATGATCCACGCGCGTGTGCCGACGCTGCCCACCCCGACTACCTTGCGCGCCGCATGCACATAGCGGAAGCGCTCCAGCAGATGTCTGCGATCGCCCTGCAGCGTGCGACGGTAGCCGCGGTTCACGCTCCGGGCGAACTCCTCTATGTCGCGGCCATCCGACAGGTCCTCGACCGGCACCAGCAGAGGCGGGTCGCTGATGATCCGCGGCTCGCCGTCGACGATCGTAGTCAGCTTTGAGAACGCCCGTAGGCTGTCCTTCGCCCGTGTCTTGGCGAGGTTCTTGTCCATCAGCTTGCGCCGCTTCGCGCTCGCCGCGCTCTGAAACTGGGCGAGCAGCGCCTCGGCATCGACCCGCGAGTACCACAGATCGAACGTCTTCATCGAAGCCAGATCCTGCATCGCCTCGCGATACGCGCGCGTCACCGCCAGGTTGACCCCGCGCCGCTCCTTGCCGGGAAACCCGAGGTCACGTCCCGCCACCGCGAAGCTCGCTACCAGCCGCTTGAGATCCCACTCGAACGGGCCGGGCAGCGTCTCGTCGAAGTCGTTGACATCGAACACCAACCGCCGATCCGGCGCGGCGAACCCACCGAAATTCGACAGGTGCGCATCACCGCACAACTGCACGCGCAGACCGGTTCTCGCCGCACCGGCGAGGTCTGCCGCCATCAGGTACGCAGCACCGCGATAGAACGTAAACGGCGAGACCAGCATCCGCCCGTAGCGGATCGGCACCAGCTCCGGCACACGCGACTCCGCCTGCTCCTCCAGCAGCTCAACTGGATCGCGACGAGCCGACGGCGCCGACCACTCTCTGTGCACGCTACGCGGGACCTCTGCCCGCTCCGCTTTACCGCGCGCCGCACGCTCCCCCAGCGAGAGATGCGGGAACTTCCCGTTATCCCTGGATCCCGGTGACGCTGTCTGTTTGGCGACCTCACCCGCAGTGGTCGACTTCATGCTCCTCGTGCTCATCTCTGCGTCTCCTCATGACGAGCGGCCTGCGTATCGTTTGGCGGCGATCCGAACCGGGGGACAGTGGACCCACACAACGGGATCGTGCAAGCCAACCGCCGGCCGCGCATCACCCCAAGGGGATGAAGCCAGCGGGTGAGCGCGACCAGCCGCGTGTCACCCCGATCGGAGGAAGCGTGTGTGCGGCGCGTGGCTAGGGTTGCGGTCACGGGTCGCCGGCCGAATGTGGCTGGTCCTGACCGATCAGCTGCGCTACCCCGCCGCCGTACGAGGCCGAGCAGCTGCGGCAGTACCGCCACGAGCATTGCGTCGGGCAGGAGCGCCTGCGCCAGAACGGCGTCTCGTTCAACCGTCACTATCCGATCGCGGCGGCGTGTGCGCCGAGCCGGGCGTCGCTGCTGACCGGGCAGTATCCGTCGTTGCACGGGGTTACGCAGACCGACGGGGTATCGAAGGACGCCAACAACAGCGACGAGATGTTCTGGCTCGCGCCGGATACGGTGCCGACGCTGGGCGACTGGTTTCGCGCCGGCGGCTACCGCACCTATTTCAAGGGCAAGTGGCACGCCTCGCACGCGCATCTCGACGCCGAGGACGGCGAGGGCTTCCTGCTCTCGATCGACGACGACGGCAACCCTCAGCCGGAGAACATCCAGAAGTACCTGGAGGCCGACCTGCTCGACGACTACGGCTTCTCGGAATGGGTCGGCCCCGAGCCGCATGGGCTCGGCGCGCATAACACCGGGGTGGTGAAGGATCCGTTCACCGCCGATGAGACGATCGCGCTGCTCAAGCGCTTCGACGGCGAGGACAGCGAGGAGCCGTGGCTGACGGTGTGCTCGTTCCTGAATCCGCACGACGACTCGCTGTTCGGCGTGATCGCGCTGGCGCAGGGGCTGCGTTACCACCCCTCGGAGGTCCCGCACGTCGATCAGGCCCCGACTCACGAGGAGGACCTGTCGACCAAGCCCTCATGTCAGCAGAGCTATACCGACACGTGGGGAAAGATCATCGCGCCGCAGCCGTGGATCGAGACGCATCTGAAGTTCTACTACCAGATGCAGGCCGCAGTCGGCGAGCAGATCACCCGCGTGCTCGACGCGCTCCAAGCCAGCAAAGCCTTCGAGAACACGATCGTGATCTTCAGCTCTGACCACGGCGATCTGCAGGGCGCCCACGGCGGGATGCACGAGAAGTGGCACTGCGCCTATGACGAGGCGCTGCGCGTGCCGTTCCTCATCTCAAGCCCGCTGCTTCCCGGCGGCGCCCGCGAGCTCGACATTCCGACCAACCATGCCGATCTGATCCCCACGCTGCTCGGGCTCACGGGCATCGACCATGACCAGGCGCTCGCCACCCTGAAGAGCGGCCACGTCGACGCGCGCCCGCTGGTCGGACGCGACCTCTCCGACGCGATCCGCGCTGCCTACGGCCACTACGGGGCGTTCGTAGTTGGAGGGCGGTTTGCGCGTCTCATCGTCCGTTGCGGGTGATGACAAGCGACAGGTGCGCAGAGCTAGCGTCACCCGTGTTCGGGCGTCCGCGCCCAGATCCGTCGAGAAAGACGAAGGAAGGGTTCAGATGAGTGACGCGCAGATGATCGAAGAGCTCGAGGCCGAGCAGTCGATGTTCGTGCAGACCGCGCACGGCATGACGAGCGACGGGACGACGCTCACGTTGAACGAGGTCACGCCGTCGACGCTGTATTTCTCTGACCGTCCGCAACGGGTGGTCGGCCACATGGCGACTGCCGACTTCGTCGACCTCTGGGCAGAGGGAGACAACAGCTTTGAGGAGGATCCGCCCAACGCGGTGCTGGCGTTCCTCGAGCCTGGCGATCAAGCGCCCGAGGACGCCGTCGTCGTGATCCAGCAACCGCGTCTGGAGGGCGGCCAACTCTCCTACTCGATAGAGGCCCTCGAAGGAACAGTTCCCACGCGGTCTGGCCCCGTGACGCTGTTCATCGACCCCTTCGGGCGGCCGCTCTCGCCCGTATCCGTATGCGGGGTGCGGCGGCGCGAGCGGCGACGCGAGCGGAGGCGGTTCTAGCTGCGCGCGAGTCAAAGCCGCAGGCTCGCTGCCCGGTTCCCCGGGCCCGACTGGCGTGCCGGGGACGCCCGTGGACGCGTAACCCACCGACAGAAAGGAGCGGCAAATGTGCCGCTGGCTCGCATACTCTGGGTCTCCTCTGCTGCTTGAAGAAGCGTTGTATGGGGGGGCTAACTCGTTGATCGATCAGAGCCTGCACTCGCGGCTCGGCGCCGAGCCGACGAACGGCGACGGCTTCGGCGTTGGCTGGTACGGCGACCGCCCGACGCCGGGCGTCTACCACAGCATCGAACCGGCCTGGAATGACCGTAACCTGCGCGAACTGGCCGGCCACATCAGCTCACCGCTCTTCTTCACCCACATCCGAGCGGCGATCGGCAGCGCCGTGCAGCAGACCAACTGCCACCCTTTTCGCCACGACCGCTGGCTGTTCATGCATAACGGATACATCAACGAGTTCTCCACGATCAAGCGCGACCTCGCGCTGGCCGTTTTATCTCGTGATCACGCCGAGGGTGGGTTTCGAGGCGGATCGGAGAACGGGCGACACGCCGGATGGCTGAGAAGTGGCTCGAGTCCGGATAAGCGGGTGCGCGCGGAGCGAGGAGCGGCGCGACGAGCGGAGCGCGTAGCCGCTTGCGCGCCTCTGGCGGGAGCCGGGTGTTCTCATGTTCGTAAGGGTGGGACGGCGTGAGGCTGGGGCTCGTCGGGAGAGTGGTGCACGAGCGCTGCCGCGAGGTAGCGGTAGGTGTACTCCTCGGCGAGCTTGCGCGAGTCGGCGAACACGATCGGGACGGTGGGGTAGCGCACCTGCAGTCGTGCGACGAGCTCGAGCAGCCAGCCTGGTTGGGCGTGCTGGTTGTCCAGCAACGCGCCGTAGCGCTGCTCGACGACCACGGCGGCTGCAGGTAGCGCGGCGAGTTCGGCGAGCGCGTAGTTCAGCGATCCGTCGATCAGCGACTTGGTGAAGTCCTCTGGCGTCTTGCGCTCGACGACGGCGATCAGGCTCTCGCCGTGTCGGACGGCGTAGTCGCCGATGGGTAGTGCGATCCGCTGTCGGTCAACGGGGCGGCCGGCGAATTTGTAGGGGTAGCGCTCGCGGGTGTCAACGTCGATCGTCAGCTGGGTGAGGTCCGAGGCGCGCCGCGTGGGGACGCGCTGGCCGGGCCGTGCGCGCTGGGCAGTGCGCGCGGTCTGCCAGAAGATCATCGGCCGCCCGGCGGCCCGGCCCGGGTTGGGCTTGGTGAAGACGATCTGTGAGCGGTTGTTGCGCGCGCGATCGAGGATCAGGTCGATCGCTGCGCCGCGACGCTGGCAGCTGCGGATAGGTACCTCTTCCAGGATCTCAGCGTCCGTGGGCCACTGCTCAAGCGGGTGGCAGTAGACGCGGGCCGTGGTGGGCCACGGGTGGCGGGCTTTGAGCAGGATGCCTCCGTCGATCGGCAGCCGAAGGAGGTATGGCAGCGTGCTGTCAGGGTCGGGGTTGCGGGCGACGAGAAACCTGCTGCGGTCGTGCATCAGCGTCTGGAGCGTAGTCGCGGGCCTGGCTGTCCGCCCGCTCAGGACCCGGTCCTGGAGTCGTGCTCCGATTCATCGCTCTCTCTCACAGAGCCCCCTGGACGGCCGATCTCGTCACGCGCGCCGCGGACCCCACAGGCCAAGTCACATCAGGTCGGTGAGAGGACCGGCAGGCCGTGGGTGTGGGCTTCGCTGATCATGCGCTGGTCGTAGGTGATCAGTGCGCCGAGTTGACGCGAGATGCTTGTGGCCGTGGCGAGAAGAATCGCCGCGAGCGAGCGGAGCGTCGTCCCACCGATCTGCGCAGCAGCCGGCACGATCGGCTCGATCGCAAGCAACCGCAACCTGGCAAGTACGCCGACCGCGACGGCGGGAGCGTGACCGCCGAGGCGGCGTGCCGTCCGGGTGACCTCGACCGTGGCGAGCAAGCTTGAGGCTCGGTCAGGCCAACGGTGTAGCCCCTGGCGGAGTGCTGCGGTCTCCGCTTCTTCTGCGATGAGCTTGACGAGAGCCGAGGAGTCCAGGTGTGCGAGCGGCGAGTTAGTCGCGACGCTGACGCACGTCGCCGGGCCGCGGGCCTCGCTCGGCCTCGAGTGCCGCCGTCGCTGGGGCGTCCGGGCCGAAGTCGAGCGGCTCGACCTCGAGCAGGTCGCTCTGCGCGCTGCGCACGGTCAACTGGGCCACCGAGAAACGGTCCGAGGATGAAGGTTGCGAGGCCATGTCATGAGTATGCCGCAAGCGTCGGGTCAGCGGACGCCCTTCGCCGGGAGAGGCTCAGGCGGCGAGGTGGCTGCCGTGAGCTGATCCAACCGCTCATCGGCGGTGTCGATGACCGCGCTCGCGGCGGCGGCCAGGGCGCCTCCCAGCTCGGTGAGCCGCACGTCTTGGTCGATGTGCTTTGCGGCTCCGAGGTCCGCGAGCTGGGCGAAGATCCCCTGCACCAGCCGGTCGACGTGCCGGCGCTCGGCAGCATCGTCGAGCTGGTAGCCGTACGCGGCTGCCACCTGCTCCCAGACGAGCTCCTCGATCGCCGCGACGGGGGCTTCGCCTCCAGCATTGAGGATCGCGCTGATAATGAACGGTACCCCGGCGTCGAGAAACTCGACGTACTGCTTGCGCCAGCCGCGACGAAACCCGTCGAGCAGGCCATGCTCCAGCAGCGTGGTCGCGGCCTTGAACCAAGCGGAGAGGGGATCGCGCCCGAGCTCCTCAGCCCAGTCGCCGGGCAGGATCCGCGTGCCGCGCACGGTCAAAAGATCGGCTGCGACAGCCCAATGGAACAGGTATGCCACGTAGGGAAGATCCTCCATCGACCGAACCTCGACGCCCGCGGGCGTGGGTGCACCGAGAGAGCTCGCGAGCGCGATCGCATCAGTCGGCGTCAGCTTGCCGGCCTGCGTCGCCCGGCGCCCCTCGCCGATAAAGGCGAGCAGCTCCCGAAACCGCGCAAGCGCTGGAGCGAGATTCGCCTGTCGCGTCAGCTCCTGCGCGTGCGCCCGTTCTTCCTCGCTGTCCATCAACTCGATCAAAGGAGTGGCGAGCACCCGCTCGATCTCCTCGAGCGCTCCAGCGAGCCCCGGATCGTCACGCACACGAGAGCGGTGCGCGCGCATGCGCTTGGTCGTGCGTGAGCGACGGCTCGGCTTTCCGGCCACGCGCGCACTCTACGAGCTTTGCTCCCGCCGTCCCCGTTGCGGGAGCTGCGAATAGGCTCTGCGCGGTGAACGGTGAGCGTCGTGAGGTGGTGCTGCGACAGATCGAGCTTTTCCGCGCCGACGCCAAGCGTAACGAGCGCGCACAGCAGCTCGGGTCCATGTCATACGCCTATCCACAGTCGTTGGGCGAATGGCTGGGCACGGCCGTGCAGATTGCCGCCACGGTCAGCTGGCAGGCGCACTTCGCACTTCGGCCGCTCGCCCCGCAAGCTGATCACGAGCGTCGGATCGCCGAGCAGGGGCGCGCCTTCATCGAGCTGTATGGAGCGCTGCTGGTGGGAGCGCTCGCCGCGTGCGTCGGCGCGCTGGAGCGAGAGGTCGCCCCTGAGCTGGAGGTAGAGCTGCCCGAGATCGACTCCGTGCTCGAGGTCTGGGACGAAGCTCGCGACGAGCGCAACGGCCTAGTGTTCTCGATCACGGCGCTTGGTGAAGCGATCTGGATCTACGGCACATGCAGAGACCGAAGCGCCGCGCTGCTGCCGACGACCTCGACCAAGCTGCTAGACGGCGACCTGCTTTGCAGCGCTCGCTCTCGCCGTCGCCGACGAGCCCTGAGATTTCCGACCACACCGGCGATCAGCGCCGAGACGGCGTAATCGCGACTCGACTGCGAGCCTGATCAATGCCACAGTCCCGAGATACGGTCGGCTACCGCGAGAAGCACAAAGCCCCGGGCGCTTGCCTCCGCGAGCGGAGACAGAGGCGTGTCCGGGGCGTCCAGGTACAAGGCTACCGTCGCGCGGCGATGGATCCCTACGCGCGGAATGCACGCCCTCCACCCGGGGTGGTGGAAGCCGCTCTCAAAGCAACACCTACGTCTGCACGGGAGGCATGCCGAGAGCGGCACGAATTGCCTGACACTGGCTGTTGGGTTGGTCGGGATCACCGTCGAGCCGTCTCGCCAGCTTCCATACCGCCTCACCGTTCTTCACGATCACATCCAAGGCGAGCCACCGGCCGCCACGGCGCGTCGGCCACACGTGCAGGTGCCGCCAGCCGTCGTGGGCCGGCCTGGACCCGAGGAGATAGAGCAGGAAGGCATTGAACGACACCTCTACCTGCGGTTCGCACGCCGGGTCCGTCACGCGCCCTCCGGCCAGCTGGACCGTGCCGAGCGGGACACCGTCCCGTTTCAGGTGGTCGAGCGCCGCCGCGGCAGCGAGGTATCGGACCGAGCCGTGCTGGTAGCGCAACTGCAGGCTCGCCTCGGCTTCCGGAGGCGGTGGGACCTCGCCAAGGACGAGCGCATTGACACCGAAGTTGCCGGCGCGCATCTGGGCGGCAGGCCGGAATCCGGCCTGGACTCCGAGCAGCGGCAGGAGCGTGTCGATGAGCGGGACCGTGGTCGTCCGCTCGAAGCGCCTGGCGTCAGGGTCCTCGGCGATCGCGACGAGACGGCTTCGGACTTCGTTGATGCTGTCGCCCCGCACCCAGAGTAGCTTCGGCTGCGGGTCGAATGGATCGCCCGTGACGGTGTGCTGCAGCAACGGCTGGCGGGGAACCTCGTGGCCTGGAGGCACGCCGGACTTCGCCCGTTCCGGCGAGATCAGCGATGGCGCCGGCTGGAACACCGGCGTCACGGCCACAGTCACGATCGAACCGCCGCTGCATCCGAGCGCCTTCACGACCTCCGCGTACGGATGTGCACGGCGGTAGTACGCATCGACGGCCTGCTGTGCGCGATCCCGCAGCTCGTCGATCTCGAGCAGCAGGTCGACGTCGCCAACGTCGGGTGCGCCGCGCGCGTAGGAGCCGCAGACCCACAGCGAGCGTGCCCGGTCCAGCGGCGGCTCGCCGGCGATCAGGCAGTGGGCGACGGCCTCGACCTTGCGCGTCGCACGTGCGCGCGGAGTGCGCTTCGCGGCCATGAAGCCGAGGACCTCCGGCGATGCGACCGCCGCTCTCGCATGGTTGATGCTGTCGACACCGACGCTCATCCGGACGAATGTACGCCGAAGCTTGGCCAGGTCAGGGCCCCGGCGATGGTCGGGCCGGCGTGGACAGATCGGATGCCGACAGGCGATGCCCGGTCGGCCCGGTATCAAGCCGGATCGCGACGCTGGCAGCGAGCTCATTGTTGCCGCTGAAGCTACTTTCCGTTCCGACGGGTTGCTGGCCCCCTTGTGGGCGCGAAGCTCACGGGCGTGCGGGTGATTGCAGCCCGTCGGCGTGGAGTTCGGCTTCGAGCAGGTCGAGGACGCGCTCAAGTACTTCGCGCGCTCGATCGCCCTTGAATTGCCCGAGCGCCAGGGTGACTGCTGTTCGATGCTGGCGCAGCGGGTCGGTTGGCTGCGTGTCGAGCGCGCCGGCGGCAGCGATCCAGACGCTGTTGAAGCCCAGCGAGGAATGCTCTGCGAGACGATCGAAGTCGGCGTCGTAGTGCAGAACTCCGAGCCCGTGAGCGGCAGCGATCGCCGCGACCAGGTAATCCCGGTGGGCCACGCGGTGAAAGCCGGCTGCATGGTGGGCGAGCTCGGCCTGCGCGCCGAGCGCTGCATCGACGATCGCAGTGGACAACTGAAGCGGCCGCAGCGCCTCGAGCTCGTCCCGCAGTTCGGCGTACTCGCGCGCGTTTCGAGCGCTGTACAGAACTTCCAGTTCGAGGATTGGCGTGCGGTAAAGACGCCCGTCCTGGAGGGCCTGCAGCCATTCGTCGCGGACGATCTCGTGTCCGCCGCGCTGAAAGGCGGAGTTGTCGACGACGAGATTTCTGCCGCGGAAGGACCGGGTTAGCCGCGCAGCCATCGGCCGGAGGCCTCGGAGAGCGCGCCGTAGTCGAACCCGTCCGGGCGACGGAAACGTTCAGCCAGACGGTCGGCCGCGGCGCGCCGACGCTGCTCGTGGTCGGCCTCCGCCTCCCGCTCGCGCTCCAGAGCCTCGTCCCCTTTGCTGACCAGCGAAGCCAGGATCCTCGAGTCCGGCGTCCCCGGCGGAAAGCGACGCCGGCCACGGCGCAGCGCGGACTCGAGATGCTCGTCGCCGGTGATGGTGTAGCGATGCTTCTTCGTCGGCACGACGTCGGCTAGTGTAGCACCGAGTGCAGCACCTATCGCTGGAGGTCCGATCTACACGCCGCTTCCTCAGCTTCAGCCGCGGTGCTTCCGGCCGGTTGGCGCTGACGCGGCCCTGGGAAGCGGCAGCCCGATCACGCAACCCGCTCGACGTCTGCCGCCCGGCGAAGCGACTCAAAATCAGTGCGCCAGCTCGTCTCATCCGCCCCTGCGATCGTCAAGCCGGCCTCGGTCAACCGTCGGCCGGCGCCGACAACAACGCTGACCGGCAGCCCTGTTTGACGCGAGACACCGTGGGCGGTCACATACGCGATGCTGATTTGACCCTCTGATCGCTGCGGCCGGCCGGTGCCCGTCCCCGCAACCACCTGCGCGAACACTCGCAGCGCGTTCTCATCAGCGAGAGCGCGCACGATCGCAGCGCGATCACTTTCGACCATCGCGACCCTTTGTTGGAGCGAGTTCGTGCTCCATCAGGCGGCCTTCGGGCTGGCGTTTGCGGGTCGCAGCGCCGGTGCCAGCATGACCGTGATCTCGCGCGAGGCGGCTTGTATGGCGGCCGCGAGGCCATCCGCCGCATCGCCAAACCCGCGCGCATCGATGAACGTGTGCAGCAACTCGCGCAACTCGCCCCCGCTCTGACGGGTGAGGAAGCCGACGGGCCCCCACAACGTGAGCGCGGGAGGCCCGTCCATCAGCCTGCCGACCAGCAGTGCGTGCTGCCGGACATGCCGCGAGACGTCGTGGCTGATCGCGCGCACCACCCCGCCCCCGACAGCGACGTCGCAAAGATCAATCCAGCGTCCAGGCATTGCGCCGACGACGCGCAGCAGACCCAGCCGCGCCGCCGCGATCCTGCGGGCGACATCGCGCTCGGTGGCCGGCAGATCGTCGCGTTGGGCGTAACGCTCGGCGACCATCCCGCCGTCAGGGAGTTGGCGGTCATTGAACATCCAGGAGCCAATCAGCTGCACGTCGAGTTCGCCGAGCACCCGGTCAGCCGAGCCGCTGGTGATCTCCGCAAACGCGTCGCGCATCGCGTCGCCGTGATGCTCGAACGCCCACGCCTGAATCCGCCTGCCGACCGCATCGTGCTGCTGCGCAACGCGCTCGGGGTGATCGAGCGCGTCCGCGCAACAACGCTTGAACTTGCGCCCGCTCCCGCACGGACACGGCCCGTTTCGAAACCGCGCGCCCATCACAGCCACGATACGGCGAACGGCGGACTGAACGAACGCCGCGGCCGTCGGAGGAAACGTGAAACGGGGCATTCGCGTGTCCGAACACCAGGCTAGAGTCAGACGACTCCTGGCGAACCGAAACGTCGCTACACCCATGTCACCGAAATCGCGAGCGCGCTCCAGGCACCACCCCCGGTCGCGAGCCCCTGGTCGGCGTGCGCGCAGTGAGCAGCCCGAACCGACCGAGGCGGAGCGGTTGGCAGACAGCGGTTGGATCGAATGGGGCGGCGAGCTGATCTGGGTCGCCGGCTTCACGTCAGGGGGCGCGCCGTACGGACTACGGGTCTGCGACTTCGACCGGACCGACCTCGAAGCGATGGGGCTGGATGTCGCAGCATTGGACGACGCCGGGCTACTCGCAAACGCACACTCGCCGAGCGACGAATCAAACGGCTGGCCTCGAGACGACGACGTTCCCTTCTAAAGTGCATGGCGGCCGTTGGAGGGCGTGTGCGAGGCGCACATCGAAGGCGTTGACAGCTCCGATGTAGTCAGCGACCCGAAAGGTCCAAGAACAGCGAGCGTCACGCCTGCGTCTCCCGCGCTGTTCGCCCCGTGTTTGGGGATGGACGACGGCGGGTCATGCGGCGGCGCCTTCGATCATGGCGGCGACGTCGGCTGGAAGCTGTTCGGCGCGCACGAGTGCGCCCTCGATACGCTGGATCTCGAGTCGGCGGGCGGCAAGCTGGCCGGCGGGTTCACCGGCGCGTTCACCGTCGGCGAGCGAGCGGCGGTGGCTGATCAGCATCCGCCGGAAGATCGGGGCGGCGCTCTTCTTCGGCTGCGCGTGTGTGCAGCCGAGGCAGACCAGGCCGCGGGAGCAGTGATCCCCGGTCGGCAGCGAACAGAGATGGGTGCCCATGTCGCGGAGATTGCAGCCGGACGCGAACTCGGCCCATTCCTCGGCGGTCGGATTGCGTAGCGCTGCCGCGCCGTGCAGGGACTCGTAGGTGCCGCGGACGGCCTTGCGGTACGCCTCGACGAGCGTGGCCGGGTACAGCTTGGCGTAGGTCATCACGGTGTCCACGGCGGCGTGGCCGAGGAGCGCTTGGATGACGTGTGGCGGCGTGTCGTGGTTGAGGTGCTCGGAGGCGAAGATCCGCCGGCAGTCGTGCGGGTGCAGCACCAGCGGACTCCCGTCGGCACACCGGGCTCCGGCGGCCTCCGAGAGCCGCCGCAAGCGCGTGCGGATCTGCTCGGCCTTGATCACCGACGGATGCTGGGCGCCTTGGAGCAGGTAGGGGGCGCGCGGCAGCGGCCGGCGCTCGTGGACGTCCCAGTTGTCGCACGCTGGCACCGATGGGCTGCCGTAGAAGCGGCGGACGTGAGCGATGATGTCGGCGATCACCCGCCCGAGGCCGTCGCCGATCGGGATCACTCGGGCGCGGTCGAACTTGGAGGGCTTGACGTGCAGCAGGTAGTACGCGCGCCCGTCGGGCAGGTGGCGCTTGAGGACGTCCAGCGTGGTCAGCTCGCCGGCTTCCTCGACCCGCAGGCCGGACTGGACGAGCAGCTCCAACAGCGCCCAGTCCCAGAAGGCGTCGCGCTCTGCGCGCTCTATCCGTCGATCTCCTGAGGCCGCGTTGTAGGCGTCGGCGGCCTCCTGCCAGGCGGTGAATGCGTGGGCGCGGATGTTCGGGATCTCCCGCTCGAGATCGAGCACGGTCGCGGTCATCCGCGCCTTGACGCGCCGGCGGACCTTCTCGAACCCGACGTCACGCAGGTCGTGGTAGGTCAGCGGGATCGCTGGCGGCGCGTGCCCGGCCAGCGGCGATCCCGGCTCGGTCGCCCACGAGCACAGATCGGTGAAGAACACGCGCACGCTCGACAGCCAGCCGTGCGCGGTCTGGGTGTCTTCGTCGCCGCCGCCGCCGCGCCGCTCACCGCGGCCCGCGGCGATGGCGTGCGGCACGTAGGCGCGTCCGTGCACCGGGAGCACCTCATGTGCGCCTGTCACTTCCGGGAACTCCTGGTCGATGAAGCGCCAGAACCGCGCCAGATGCGCGGCCCGGTTGCGCATCGTCGTGTGGTGGTCGGACACCCGTTGCGCGTAGTTGTCGAGATACAGCGCGGTGACCGCCCGGAACCGCTCCGGGATATCGTCTCGATCGGCCAGCTCACCGGCGCTGACGCGGGTGGTGCGCATCAGCCGCGTCGGTCCTCGCTTCGGCGTGCGGTTGAAGATCCCCAGCGCGCACAAGGCGCCGTCGAGCGCGTCGATCCCGCGCGGGAGATGCTCGACCGCGACCCAGCGCAGATCGTCCTCAGTGATCTCATCCAGCCGCGCGTAGCCGGACGCGAGCAAGATCCGCAGCCCCAACGTCTGCGCCCGATGGTGCGCGTCATGACGCGCCCAGTGCAGACCGTCGATCGCTGCGCTCAGTCGCGCGTTCTCGACGTGTAGTGGATCGCTCTCCGGTAGCGGCTTGATCCAGTGCAGCGGCGAGATCGCCGGCATCACCCCTTGCCAGCCTGGCCTGACCGCCCGGGCGATCACGGCCGCTCGCACGCCTGCCGACCAGCGATACGGCGGCGCGCCGTGCCCGCCCGCTCGCCACCGCGGCCACACCTCATGCTCGAACGCGGCAAAGCGCTGCTGCAGCGTGCCGCCCGCCAAACCGTCGAGCTCATCGACGAGCGCCCGCGTCCCCAAGACGGCGCCGCGGCGCCGATCCGTCGACAGCGACCAGCCCGATACGAGCTCGCCGATCCCGGCGGCGAGCAGATCGCCGTCGTAGCAGGCGTCTGCCAGTGCGCTGAGCCCAACCTCCGTCATTCACCCGCTGACGGATCACTCAGTGCATCCAGCTCGGCCACTGTGATTGCGTCATAGTTGAACACGAATCCCGGCTCGTGCATACGTGCGCGGACCGGACTCGGGGCGTCGTCGCTGACCGGCGTCACCGCTCGGCCGCTCGATCCAGCGCCGGCCGCGGTACCGCGTGCGGCACGGTCAACTGCCGCGTTCGCGGCCTCCAGTGCTCGTACCATGCCTGCCTGATCGACGCGTGTGTACACGTCCGCGGTCGTGCTGATGTGCTGGTGGCCGAGGATCTCCTGCGCCGCCTTCAGACCACTGGTTTCAACGACCGCCTGCGCGAGCGCGTGGCGGAACATGTGCGCGTTGACCCGCGCGCCGACCCGCCGGCCCAACGCCCGCAACTGCGACTCAAACGTCGCGTAGGTCATCGGCCGCCCGCCGCGCGCCAGCCAAGCCGCGTCGCCGGGCGCGCCCAACCCGCGCTCCTCACGTAGGTAGCGTGCGAACACCGGCCAGAACTCCTCCACGATCGGGACGCGATGTTCATCCCGGGCGCCCTTCAAGCGCACTGTGATCGTCCCCGAGCGCCGATTCAGATCCGCCAGCGACATCCCCAGCACACCGTGGCGGCCGTGGACCTCGCTCCAATCGCCGATCCGCTGGCCAGTCCGCCACATGGCCAGCACCAGCGCCTTGTCCCGCCATGAGCGCGCAGCTGCGAACAGCTCCTCGCCCAACCCCGCCTCCAGCTGGCGCGGCAGCCGCCGCGGCTCGCGCATCCGCAGCTCGCCGCGTGCTCGCAGCCGCGGCGCGTCCCGGCCCGGGATCCCGTGCGAACCGCGCATCGGATCCGCCGCGGCCGGGACCGGATTCGCTCGACCCGCCCACGGCCCAAGCCCACGGTCGGTGTCGCGGTCGATCAAGAACGCGAAGAAACTCGCCAATACAGACAAGCGGTGGTTGACCGTCGCCGGCTGGCGCTCCAGCCCCGGCGCCGGCTTCCGCGTGCGCGCGTCCACCGATCCGATCCGTGACTCGTCGACGCGCGTCGCGCCCGCTTTGCTACCTGCCCGGAAGTCCGCGATGTACTCGGCGATCACCGGCCGCTCGACCTCGACGAGCGACCTGTCCGTCTCCGCCAGCCAGTCGAAGAAGTGCGCCAGCCCCAGGGCGTAGGCGCGCTGCGTGTACGCGCTGCGATCCGCCGCCACCAGCCGCCGGCAGAACTCCGCCGCCTCCGGCACCGCACCACCGTCCGCGTCGACCACCACGAACGCCGCCGACCCGTCATCCGGTCTCCGGACAGAGAACCGACTCGTCGCCGCCATCACCATCGTCGCTCGATCAATGTGATCGATCGACCATACGAACGGAAGCGGCGGAACCCCGAGATAAGTCGTAGACCCGTCGTTGTACCCGGAGATCCAGGGCCAGGCCGACACCGAGGTGCTGTTCTTCCTCGCGTTGACGTTCGGGCTCGAGGACGATCCCCCGGCCGCGGTCGAGCAGGCGATCGGCCTTGTCGAAGAGGTCGGAAGCCGGCACGGAGTCCCCAATCCGTTCCAGGGCACGATCGCTACCACCGACGGCGAAAGCATCTGGGCGTTCCGCTATTCGACTGAGAGAAACTCGCGCTCGCTCTTCTACACCACTGACATACCCACGCTACGCAAGCTCTACCCCGATCGGGAGGACTTCCAGCAGGTCTCAGAGAACGCGCGATTGATCGTGTCCGAACCGCTGGGCGACGTCGCCGGCGTCTGGAATGAGGTGCCCGAGTCGAGCTGGGGAGTCGTCGGCCCAGCCCGCGAAGAAATGCAACCGTTCCGGCCCAAAGCACCGTCGACGTCGGTACCCGTCGCCTGACGCGGGCCTCACCTGCCGGCAGGACTGGACCGCGTTCACACCGCCGGCCCGAACCGAAGAAACGAACATTTACCGCTTGGCCGACCTTGGGCCACGTCGCGCCGGGACCGGTGGGCCGAAAAGGGGCTGCTTCGTTGACGGGACGAGGATCCGCGACAACGCTGCACCTGCCTCGCGCGGCAATGGCGTCTCAGCCGCCGTTCCGACGGCTCGGTCGACACCGGAGACCTGACGGTCGCGAGATCCGCGCGAGGCGGGGCGACCATCGCTTCGTAGCGGTGCTCGTCCTCGTCGCGAAAGCGGGAGCCTGAGAGCCCTGTATGGCGCGCGCATACGGGGACGGACATCTATGCCTTGGAACTCGGGTGGGCACGATTGTTCGGTGTCGGTTGGTGTGCATCCGTTCCGCTTGGGTGCCGTCTGGTTTGCGCGGCGGGGTTGGCGGTGGGAGAGTAGTTCCGTGACCGACGAGCACGGGCTTGAGAAGCAATTAGAGAGTTTCCGCGAGGTGCGACGGAACGCCGAAGCGTCGGTTCTGCCGCTCGCGACCTCGGTCGACGGGCGCCGGTTCTCCTTCCAGGCTTCGCTGTACGGCCTGGAGTTGCAGGCCGGGGGTTATGTCGTGCTCGAGAGTAACGGCAGCCCGCGGCTGGGGCAGGTGCTCACGCTCGAGCTCGATCGGCAGGTGGGCACCGAACTGTCCTTGCCGACGGACGCCGGGGGCACCCCGGCGGCCCGAACGCAGGTCGAGATCCGATATGCCCGCGGCGAGGGCGCGATCCTCGAGGGCGACCCGGCGCCGTTCCACGACGCGCTGGTGCGGCCCGCTACCGCGGAGGAGGTGCGAGGATGGCTCGGGCGCAGCGCGCGGTCCGACGCGAAGCTGCGGCTGGTGAACTCGCGCTGGTTGCCGGCGTGCCCTGCTTGGCGGACGCGGGCGGCTTTGACCGGCACACCTTCCTCTGTGGTCAGTCGGGGTCCGGTAAGACGTACTCGCTCGGGGTGATCCTCGAGCGACTGCTGATCGACACCGACCTGCGCTTGGTCGTGCTTGATCCGAACTCGGACTTCGTGCGCTTGGGCCAGGTGCGCGCGGGCGCCGACCCCGCACTGGCCGCACGCTACGAAGCCGCGGCGCGAGCGGTGGCCGTCTACACCGCCGAGGCCCCCGGGGCGCGACGGCTGCGTCTGCAAGCGACCGGGATCGATCCGGCGACGGAGGCTGCGTTGCTGCGCCTGGACCCGATCGAGGACCGCGAGGAGTTCGCCGCGCTCGCCGCATTGCTCGCAAGCGAGCGCACCCCTACGCTGGAGGCATTAACGGAAAGCGAGCTTCCCGAGGCCCACCGGCTCGCCCTCCGCGTCCGCAATCTGGGCATCGACCGCTTTGCACTCTGGGCCCGCGGCGAGGCGGGCTCGGTCCTCGACGCAGTCCACGATCAGGAAGTTCGCTGCGTCGTCGTTGACCTAGGCTCGCTGCCAACCCGTGAGGAACAGTCACTCGTTGCGGGGGCGGTGCTAAGCGATCTGTGGCGACGCCGCCAAGAGCGCAACCCGATCCTGATCGTGATCGACGAGGCGCACAACGTCTGCCCCGCCGAGCCGTCGGACCAGCTGACCGCGATCGCGGCCGAACACGCCGTGCGGATCGCCGCCGAGGGCCGCAAGTTTGGCCTCTACCTGCTGGTCTCGACCCAGCGCCCGCAAAAGATCCCCGAGAACGTGCTCTCGCAGGCCGACAACCTCGTGCTCATGCGCCTGAACTCGCTCGCGGACGCAGACTTCGCCCAGGCAGCGTTCTCGTTCGTCCCACCGAGCCTGATCGAGCGCTCGGTCACCTTCCGCCAGGGAGAGGCCCTGATCGCCGGAAAGATTTCGCCCCAGCCCGCCCTGCTCAGATTCGCCGCACGCATCACCGAAGAGGGAGGCGCCGACGTGCCCACCACCTGGGCCGCGGCCCGCTGATCCAAGACACCGGCGGCGGTTCGGACGGAAACACCATCCTCTTGTAGATGATCGCCGACTGCAGGCCAAGCGGCGGCGGCGTGGTCATGGTCGACCAAACTGCCGGAGATCGTGGCAAGCCGCCACGCCAAGCCACGGACGACCGGGCTCAATCTGGCGTAACCCGAGTTACAACCAAACGTGCAACCGCTCGGAGCGCTAGCAATACCCGGCCCGGCTGCAAGCAACGACATCGACCCGCGGTCTCGGCGCCTGCGACGAGACTGTCGTTTCTTCGGCGAAGCGGCCCCCGCGTGAGCGTGACCCCTCCAGGCGTGAAGCAGGAGCGCGTGACCTGTGTCAACGGACGCGCCGACCGGCCAGCCCTGCATCCGTGGCGGCGAGGGCATCTAGGAGCCGGAGCGCCCAGTCTCGCACCGCGCGGAAAGCGAGGAAGGCGAGCACGTGCCGGCCGGGGTGCTTGCAAGATTGCTGCTAACGATCTGGCCGGAGCAGAAGTGCGGGATAGCCGCGAGCTGCCTCCTGGAACGGACGAAATCCACTACTTCCAAGAACCGATCCGTCGACAGTTCCGCTTCGCCACCGAGCGGCAGTCGGATTCGAGCCGCGTGCTTGCCGAAGGATCGCCGGGATGCAAGCATGAGCGCTCCCGCTCCGGCGGCAATGCGGTCGTGGTGATCCCGGCTTCCGGATCGGACGAAACGCAGAAGACTTAGGGGCAGCGCGCCGTGGCTCGCGCGAGACGCCTCCCTTTCGTCCGATCCGGAAGCGCCGGCCGCTGCGGCTCAGGTGTACGAAACGGACACAACGGGCATATAGGTCGCGGCGGAGGGCGGCGTGGTCCGGCGGACTTCCGGAACCGCGAGGAGGATAAGCTCAGAGTGCGCCTCGCCCCAGTTGCGGAGCTTGTCCGCTCCGGTAGCGCCGGCCGCTGCAGGTCGGGCGTACGAAATACACACACCGGGACGTAGGTCGCGGCGGAGGGCGCCCTGGCCCGGAGGACTTCCGCAACCGCGAGGAGGAAAAAGCTCAGAGTGCGCCTCGCCGCAGTTCCGGAGCTCGTCCATAGCGGCACCAGATAAGCGAGGAGGTCGCTGCGCCTCCCGCAGGCAAAGCGAGGACCCGCGTCCCTGCCTTCCGCACGGCGCAGGTTCATCCCGGACCGACGCGCGGCAAGTACTCGTGCCGCCATGAATGCGGGACGGTCGAGAACTCGGTTAGGAGATGCCGGCGCGGACTGCTTGGACGGCTGCTTGGATGCGGTTGTCGAGGTGGAGTTTGGCGAGGATGCTGGCGATGTGGTTGGCGACGGTGTTGGTGCTGAGCGACAGCTCGCGGGCGATCGCCTGGTTGTTATTGCCGCTCGCGAGCTTGGTGAAGATTTCTAATTCGCGTTCGGTAAGGGCAGCGCGGATCGAGTCGGCGGCGTCCTGGGCGTCGGCGGTGATCGGGAGCTCGCGCCCGCGGATCCGCTGCAGGAGTTTTCCGGCGATCTGCGGGGAGAGCACGGACTCGCCGGCGGCGGTGGCCGTGACGGCGGCGATGATCGCTTCGGGCGGCGCGGTCTTGAGGATGTAGCTGCTGGCGCCAGCGAGGATCACTTCGACGACGCGGTTCTCTTCGGAGCGGGTGAGCACCAGGATGCGTGAGGCGGGGGCGAGCAGCGCGAGCTGCTCGATCGCCTGCACGCCCGAGATCCCGGGGAGGCGGATGTCGATCAGCACGACGTCGGGGCGCAGATCGAGCACGAGCTCGATCGCGTCCTTGGCGTTGACGGCCGCCGACGAGATCGAGCCCGGCAGCGATCAGAATCTGGCTTAGCGCCGCGCGGATGAGCGGCTCATCGTCGACGAGCGCGACCGTGATCGGCCGACGGCGGTCTTCAAAGGGTTGCGACTGGAATGGCATCCGGCGACGTCCCGCGGTTGGCTCCTTCGAGACGCAATCTCATGATCAACGCTGGACGGCCGCCACATTTGCGGATAGTTCGAACGAACTAGGCCTGGTTCATTCGAACCCCCCAAAAAAGGCTCGATCGAACCATTTACACATAGCGCGGATCCGCACTACGTTCGGCCCCACGGGCCGCCTGGTGTGAGGCGGCCCCTTCTCAAGGATCGAGTGCCGGGTGCCACCGGGATGGCTTCAGCAGCAGACCTGGCCGCCCCGCAGAACGAGCGGGGTCATTGATGCGGCTTCTGGACCCGCGACGCGTCCAGAAGAAGGAGCGATCTTGGTGACCAATTCCCGACATCGCTCGACGGCGCCCTGCGATCAGCTAAGGCGGACGCCACGTGGCAAGACTCCGTTGCGCTTCGCAGCGCTTCTGGCGGTGTTCATCGTTGGTCTGTCGATCGCGACGAGTCCCGCTGGGGCGGCAGCCCGCAGCTCCGGCCCGCAGTCGGCACTCCCCACCCTCGCCGGCGCGGCCCTGTATGGGAGCTTCGCCCAGTTTTCGGCAAACACTGATGGGGCCCCGACGCTGGACAGCGCCGGCTACGTCGACGATGGGGTGTCGCTGTCCTTTACCGCCCCGTCCGTGCCCACGGGTGCGACCATCACCTCGTATGACTACGAGATCTCTACCGACGGTGGCTTCACCGTCACCGGCGGCCCGTACAACACCAGCAGCTACGTCGGGGACTACGGCAACACCAGCGCCACGGCAAGTCCGTACACCGACCCGTATGGCCCCAGCGTCTGTGGGCAGAACACCACGTGCTCCTACCAGATCCGGGCCGACCTCAGCACCGGCACGCAGACGCCCTGGTCCGGCTGGGTGACCGTCGCTCCTTCGTTCACGGCCCCGACCCTGGACAGCGCCGGCTACGACGACGATGGGGTGTCGCTGTCCTTTACCGCCCCGTCCGTCCCCACGGGTGCGACCATCACCTCGTATGACTACGAGATCTCTCCCGACGGTGGCACCAGCATCGCCGGCGGCCCGTACAACACCAGCAGCTACGTCGGGGACTACGGCAACACCAGCGCCACGGCAAGTCCGTACACCGACCCGTATGGCCATAGACAGCACCGACAGCCGGTCCTGGCGCTTCGAGCACGACGGCGGATCCACGCCGGGCGCTACACGCTGACCCTGACACTCGCCGGAGGAACGCGAATTCACAGAACGTTCGTGCTCCCATAGCCCCGCGACCACAACGCACCGCGATTTGCAGCTTTGCAGCCTTGATCATTCCGGTCGCTCTCACAATCGGCCGAGCCGGGGCCCGGGAAACGCGTGGATGGTGGCCTGCGGCGGGTTTGCAACAACGCGTGCGCAGCGACTAAGAGAGGTTTGATCACCCGCTGCCAGCGGCAGTCAATGCCACGTTGTCCTCGCGGCGCCGGCAGCGTAGCGGGGACGACTGACCCCCTGCGCTCCAACGCATGCTATACCGGCAGCCAGCGGCGACGCGGGTCAAGACTTCGGCAATTCCTGGCGATCCGCGGATCCTGGAGCAGATTGGTCGCGCTCTCCCACGGGACGAGCTGGGACAGCGCTGCCTCGCCGACGGCGGATGGCTGCTCAGCCATTTGCGAAGCGGGAGCGGGGCGCCGCGGGCTGCCGACCCCGCCCACGTCCTCAGCCTTCACTCCTGCAACGTCAATCGGGGCGCGGCCGCCTTGGGCATCGCGGGCGTCGCTCTCGCCGATCGTCCATTCCACAAGCCCGGCGCTGGCTGCACCGCGTGCCCGCGTTGCTGGCGGAGCAGAAGAACCGCTATTAGCTCGTCATATCCGATCGAGCAAACGCCGACGTCAGGATGCATATGCAACTCCACGCCGACGACGGACGCGCGCGCGATCCCGGCGGCTCTCCCTTCGCCTGCGAGAGCGGTTGTGCTCGCCCGCGCGAACGCCGCGCTGTCGGAGCTCGTCCATCTCATCAGTCTGGTTGAGGCCGCCCGCGTGCCTGCTCGTTCGAGAACGCAGAAGTCGAGCTCGAGAGCGACGAGCGCGAGCTGCGCGACCGGATCGCCTGGCAAAGCGGGCGTCTCGCTGGCGGCGCCGCGCGTACTGCTCAGATTCGTCCCGAGCAGCACAGATTTTCGCCCTGATCTGACTCGGTCTGGCTCCCGGAATGTGGCGAACGAGCTCTGGCGCGATCTCTTCTGCAACCAGGGCAGAGCCGAGGGCTGACACGCAAGGGCGTTGTCGTCCGGGACGCGACGATCCCCAGGACAGGGCCGTGGGCGGCGCTCTCGGTACCGCTGGTCGACAACGCCCGGGTCGCGACGTCGCCAACTGTCCCTGGTCTTGGCAGCACGATGCCGATCGCCCGCGATGCCCCGAAGCCGCTAGCCGCCAGCGGCGGGGAGTTGATCGCGGTGGCGCAGTGCTGGTTTCAGGGTGTGGGCAGCGTCGGAGCGGGGGGGTGGCGGGTTTCGAGGTATGGCGTGAGGTAGCGCGCGAATACCTTGGTCTGGTCTGGCTGAGTGTCGGCGCGGGTGTGGCCGAGGGTCGCTGCGGTTGGTTGCCCGAACTCGTCGAGCTCGACTCGTAGATGCAGCGGCCGGTGACCGCCGATGAGTTTGACTTCGAGTACTGGCTTGGCTTTCAGCTCGTGCCGGGTGAGACCCAGACCGGCTGCGATCGTGTGCGCGATCCCGTCGGCTTGCTGGGTGGCCAAGCCGCCGTGCTTAATTGGAAACGCCGTCGTGTCCCCGGCGGCATAGACGTCGACCATCCCCTCGACCCTCCCCACAGCGTCGGTGGGGACAAATCCCCAGCGGTTGGCGGGTATACCGGCGATGCTCGCTCCCCGCAGCCGTGGCACGGCGACGACGCGGTCCGCTTTGATCGGAGAGCCGGGGTGGACGGTGAGCGCCCCGCCTCCGCAGACCCTGCCCGGGATGCACGCGCCGATGAAGCGCACGCCGTGGCCGGCCAGCTCGGCCGCCACGAGCTCAGAGGCCTCGGCGCCGAATGCCGCGAGCGGCCGCTGCTCCGGGCTCACCACCGTGATGTCTGCCTCGGCGCTGCGAGCACGGGCATGCGCCGCCGACAGGAGGGCCAGCTCGTACATCGGCAGCGGCCACGAAGTGCCGGGTGGAACGGCGAACACCAGCGAGTCGAGCTTGCGCTCGTCGAGCTCTCGGAGAAGATCGCGGAAGGGGGGCAGGTCGCGTTGGTCGCGGAACGTCAGCGCCCCAGGGACGCCCACGCTCGCTCGCGCCCCTGTGGCCAACACGAGCGCGTCGTACGTTAGGCGTCCGCCGGATCCCAGCCGGACTCGCCTCCTCGCGCCGGCGACGCTTTCGACCCGCGTGCGGTGGTAGCTGACCCCGAGGTCGTCAGCAATCGCGCCTAGGTCAAACCCGCGAGGAGGCGTATCGGAGAACGCATCGAGCGTCGCGGCCGGGCGGTACGCGAACACCGTGTGCGGCGAGACCAGTGAGATTCGCGCCGCGCCGCCAGCGAGGGCACGCAGCCCGAGCACCACCTCGAGAGCAGCGAAACCGCCACCTGCGACCACGACATGACAGGGGCCCGGAGACGGACCAGAAGCGACCACAACCCGTGACCATGCATCCCACGTGCAGCGCTCACAACCGGGCCCTGCCGTGATCGTCACGGATTAACTACGGAGCGCGAGGCCGTCTAGCCAGCCGTGGGGGATGGCAAGCACGTCGCAGCGCCAGCGAGTCGGCGAGCGCACAACCTTGACGGTCAGCCCGCGACGCTGTCGCTATGCCCCGTCGGGTCGCGTATTTGCGGCGTGGTCACGGAGCCTTCTCAGCGGGGGGGGGTAAGGGTTTGGATCGAAGAAGCCTGCGGTATCCGGTGGCCGCCGTCCCGGGTCAGTAGTCCGCCTCGTTGAAAGAGTGGATAAGCCCCATCGTGCCTCCTCGGCGGGTGTCGTAGCGTGGGAGCCATTCAAGAGCGAGATGGAGGACGGGTGAATCAGGGGTCGCCGTTTCTGCGGTGCGCCATGTGTGGCGATCGCATCGGGGTCTACGAGCCGATCTGGCTGGAGCTCGCGGATGGCGGCCTCCACCGCTCCTCTTACCTCAATCTCGGCGACCACCCCGGGCACGACGAATCGCGGCTCTGGCACCTCGACTGCCTGGTTCCGGCGGCGATCCCTCGACCGGATGCGACGTAGCCACAACGTCCGGTCGGACTAACCCGGCGACCGTCCGCTTGGCGTTATCACCAGACCCATGTTCGGCTGTGTCACTCACGCGAGGGGGCGGGTTCGACTGGGGTCCGGACACCGGCGTGTGCACCGCCGGGTATCGCGTAAGCGGCAGCGTCGACCCGCCCGCGCACTGGCGTTGATAGCGGACTAGGTACTTTTCCGCAGGGATCGTCGAGGGCAGCCGTACGTGAGCCTCGCGTTCCCCGCGAGGTTCGAGCGAGCGCGTAAGGCTAGTGTGGGAGCGTGACTGTAGCCGCGCACTTGCCGCAGGCCTCCGGCGCTCCTGCGTACTCGCCGCCCGCGGCTTCGCCGCTCAAGGTTGTGCTCGCCGATGACCATCGCCTGAGGCGTCGTAGCCTGCGGCTCCTGTTAGAGGCCGAGAACGATGTTCAGGTGATCGCTGAGGCAGGCGACCTGTTCACGGCGATCCGACATGTCAAGGGGCACGTGCCGCACGTGCTCCTACTCGACCTTCAGATGCCGGGTGGGTCAAGCATCGAAGCGATCCGGCGGCTGCGGGCGGAGGTGACCGAGACCGAGATCGTCGTGCTGACGACGGAGGAGAGTCCCGTGTTTGCGCAGCAGGCGCTCGAGGCTGGAGCGGTCGGTTACGTCCTCAAGGACAACGTGGACGGCGAGCTCCCGCAAGCGATTCGTCGCGCCGCCCGCGGACAGGAGTACGTCAGCCGGCGCGTCGCCGCGCGCCTCGAAGCCCTTCACCGCGCCGTCGACATCGATGGTCTAAGCGCGCGCGAGACCGAGGTGCTGCGGCTAATCGCGCTCGGCCTGACCAGCGGCGAGATCTCCGAGAAGCTTCACCTCTCAAGGCGGACGGTCGACTCCCATCGCAGGCGGATTCATCGCAAGCTCGGTCTCGGCAAGCGCTCTGAGCTCGTACGCTACGCAATGGCCCGCAACCTAACCTAACCTAACCTAACCTAATCGGCGACCACTAAGAAGTACCCAAAGCTGCGGGGTCGGCAGCCAGCGAACTCGGGGTGCGTATGTTCGGCGGCGGCTAAGCTCCCGCGCGTCGGTTTGGCCTGACCCCCTGAGATCCGTCCGCCCCGTGTGAGAGTTTCTCGCGCCCTTGAGATCATGGGCGAGGAAGGAACGATCACGTGAAGCGACGCAGGCACACGCCGGAGCAGGTCATCCGCAAGTTGCGGGAGGCCGAGCGGATGCTCGGTGAGGGCAAGACGATTCCGGAGGCGGCGAAGGAGTTGGGGATCAGCGAGCAGACGTATCACCGGTGGCGCAACCAGTACGGCGGGATGAAGGGCGATGACGTCAAGCGGCTGAAGGAGCTGGAGCGTGAGAACGCGACGCTGAAGCGGATCGTGGCCGACAAGGAGCTCGAGGTCGTGGCGCTGAAGGAGATCGCGAAGGGAAATTGGTAGGCCCAGCCCGCCGGCGCCGGGCGGTCGCGATGCTTCGCGACCGTCTCGGCGTCAGCGAGCGCTGGGCGTGCCGAGTTGTCGGGCAGCATCGTTCGACGCAGCGTCACGAGCCTAAGACGGCCGCCGATGATGCGGTGTTGCGTGCTGAGCTGCGGAAGTTCTCGGTGGAGCGGTCGCGGTGGGGGTACCGGCGCGCGCACCATCACCTGCGGGAGCTGGGTTGGTCGGTGAATCGCAAGCGGGTGCAGCGGCTGTGGCGCGAGGAGGGGCTGCGGGTGCCGCAGCGTCGGCGCAAGCGCCGGCGGCTGGGCGAGTCGACGGTTCCGGCTGAGCGGCTGCGCGCGGAGCGACCGAACCACGTGTGGGCGTTCGACTTCCAGTTCGACCAGACCGCCGACGGCAAGGTGCTGAAGCTGCTGAACATCGTCGATGAGTTCACGCGCGAGTCGCTGGTGATGCTGGTCGAGCGGAGCATCGACGCCGACACGGTCGTCGCGGTGCTGGAGCGACTGGTCGCCGAGCGCGGCGCGCCCGAGCTGCTCAGGTGCGACAACGGCCCGGAGATGACGGCGCACGCGCTCAGGGACTGGTGTGTGCTCTCGAGGACCGGGACCGCGTTCATCGAGCCCGGCTCGCCGTGGCAGAACCCGTTCGTGGAGAGCTTTCACTCCCGCGTCCGTGACGAGCTGCTCGACGTCGAGGAGTTCTCGTGCCTGGCCGAAGCGCGCGTGGTGATCAGCGACTGGCGCGAGGACTACAACTGGCGCAGGCCGCACTCGGCGCTCGGGATGAAGGCGCCGGCCGTGTTCGCCGCCGAGTGGGCCGCGACGAGCGAGCTGCCGACCGCCGCCTGAGCAGCCGCGCGCCAACCAGCGTGACCGGCCGGGGTGCCACGCCGAGCGCGCCGCGACCATCGCCGCTACGCCTCGCGGCTCCGCCGCTCGGCTCCGCGACGACGGTCGCGCATCCCGGAGCCGCATCCCGGGCCCTCTATCGCCCTGTTCCCATCCGACCGCCCTCGTCGCTACCTTCCTCCGCGACCCATATCCACCACCCACTCTCACCGTGGTGGACCGAGAAATGGGGTCCGGTCAGGTTCTATCACCCCGCCCAGCCACGCTCGCGTTGGATTACACTCGCCGCAACGCTGGCCAGGCGGACCGCCGCCTGCTCGTCGGCTGCGCTGAATTCCCCACCGCCCTCCTTTTCGGCGAAGTACAGGTTTCCGACGGGCTCGCCACCGATCATGATCGGAACGCCGAGAAAGCTGCGCATCGGCGGGTGACCCCTCGGAAAGCCATAGCTGTCGGGATGCTGGGAAACGTCCACCAGCCGCAACGGACGAGGATCCGCGATCAGCACGCCCAGCACACCACGCCCCCGCGGGAGTCGCCCAATCGCCCGGTTTGCCGCTGCGTCCACGCCAGAAGCGAAGAAGCGTTCCAACTCGGCCCGCTCCTCATCCAGCACTCCCAGCGCCGCGTAGCGCGCTCCAGTGATTACGCGCGCCTCCTCCAACGCTAGCCGAAGCGCCCATTCAAAATCCGACTCCGACGCCAGCGCCTGCTCGAGATCGAGGACCCGCCGGAGCTTGTCGTGATCCGACCGGTCGCTCATCGTCGCGCCGCGAGCCTACCCCAGGCTCAGCGCGCACAACAGGAACCGATATCGGTAGAAAATACGCAATCTGCCTGGCGAGTGAGTCGAGAGTCGCGATCCGGACGCTCGGATTCGTCGGCTGCCGAACCTAGCTGACACTCTGGGTGCCGCGGGTAGCTGGCCCAGCAGTCGGATTGGCCGCGCCAATCACGAGCGAGCGGTAGGTGAGCTGTTTCCATCCCCCGCTCGGCCAACGCGACCCTGCGCGTTGTTAGTCCGCCAGGGGCCTCGCGGAAGTCGAGCTCCAGGGCGACCGTGCTCACTCTCGTGGGCAGAAGCAAGCGCTCGGAGACGGGGGAACGCCATGGACCGAACCCTCTCGCTCCGCCGGCAAGACAGCACTGCGCCGTGCCAGCCGAAGGCTTCTCTTACGCCGAAGCAAAACGGTTGTGACGCCAGTCTGTGCCGCTCCGGACGAATCTGAGCAGTCTCGCGACGGTCGCCGCGCCGGCTTACCGACAGTTGTGCAAATCGGGCTCTCTCGGCATCGATGTGGTCAGTGTCACCCGATCCCGAGGGCGTGTAGCTCGTGTGGGAGGTGAAGGGTGATCGGGCCGCAGGTGAGCAGCACCAGCGCGAGCGCGGCTTTGGCTGAGTGAAAGCCGTAGGCGCGGCGGGTGATCAGGCGTGCCTTGTTGTTGAGCGCCTCGGTGCGGCCTTGGTTGATGCCGAGGCGGATCGCGGCGAGGATCCCGTCGTGGTGCTTGCGGATCGTTTTGCCGAGCCGGATGAACGGTTCAAGCCGGTTGCGGGCCAGGCGGCTGAGCAGCCGCTTGATCAGCACCTCGGCGTCCTCGATCGAGAGGCCGGGTTCGAAGATGCCACGGACGGCCTCCTTGAGTGTGTACGCGCGCCAGACCTCGCCGCCTGCGGCCTTGATCGGGGTGAGTGTGGTGGCCTGCTCGTCGGTGAGCTTGTCGGGTTTCTTGAGCAGGCACCAGCGGGAGTCCTTGAAGCGCTTGGCGGCGTCCTGGTCGCCGAGCGAGCGGAGCTCGTTCCAGTAGGCGCGGCGAACTTCGTCGAGCGCCTGGTTGGCGAGCTGCACCACGTGATAGGGGTCGATGCACACGATCGCTTGGGGAGCGTGCTCGCGGACCGACTTGGCGTAGCCGGGAGCCATGTCCATCGAGACGGCGCGCAGCAGTCCGGCGCGCGCGAAGATCACGGGCTCGAGCTCCAGGCCGGGCGCCAGCCACGCGTCCGGGATGCCGAGGCCGGCGGGGACTGTCGGGCATGGGCCGAACGGGACCATGATCGCCGGCTCTGGCAGCTCGGGCGGCTGCTTGGCATGCTCGGGCGCGGCGACGTTCTGGGGCGGCGGGTCGAGCTCTGAGAAGAACGCGTCCGCGGCGGCTTGGCCGGACCCTTCGCACCCCCACACCACCTGGCGGCGCTGATGGTCGACCACGAGTGTGAGGTACTTGTGCTGGCGCTTCCAGCTGACCTCGTCGATGCCGATGTCGTAGAGATCTCGCAGCCGGCTGGGATCGAGCTCGGCGTCGCATACGCGCTTGACGATCCGCCCGACCGTGTCCCAGTCGATCCGCAGCATCCGCTTGATCGTCGACTTGTCGGTGCGCGTCGCCAGCCACGCGTGAGAGTCGAGCCGGGGCGCGTCGCCGCCCTCTCGGGCGACTGTTTCCCCGACCCGCTCTCCCGAACCGGACGTGCGAGTCCCCCCGCATCCGGCTCTCCACGAGCTCATTCAGTCGTGGTTTGCGGCGTCCGTCTCCGTCTGTTTGGCCCATGGCGAGGGGATCCTGTCGCCCCGGTATCGGTACCGGGTGACCGGTACCGAGCTGGGGTTGAACAGGGTCTTCTCGCCCTCCGTCGGCCACCATTCGGGTAGGTAGAGCCGTCGGAGCTGTTTCCAACTGGCACGTGGGTGCTTCTTGCGAAGCCAGCGGACCGTGCGCTTCCAGAGGAAGGCGTTCAGGTAGCTGAAGTTCGCTTTGGACACGTCGTGCCGGAAGTGCGTCGTCCACCCCCGCAGTGCGGGGTTGAGGCGATCGCACAGGTCGGCCAGGGACTGGTTCGTTGAGGTCCGTTGTGTGCCAGCGCGCACCTTGTCCTTGATCGACGCCAAGGCATCTTTCGAGGGGTAGGTGTAGACGTGCTGGCGCTTCGTTCCTCGTTTGGTGTGACGCTGAATGTGGCGTCCGAGGAAGTCAAAGCCCTCGTCGATGTGCGCGATTCTCGTCTTCTCCAGCGATAGGCGCAGGCCCATCGTGGTGAGGACTGCCGCCGCCTGATCGCGCAGCGCTTCGGCGTGGGCGCGGTTGCCGGCCACGAGCACCACCCAGTCGTCCGCGTAGCGGACGAGGCGGTAGTTGGCCAGCCCCTTGCTCCGACGCGATCGGCGCGCCCAATCAGTAGCGAAGCTCTCCCAGGCCGCGGCGAAATGCTCGTCGAGGACCGAGAGCGCCAGGTTACTGAGCAGCGGCGAGAGAATCCCGCCTTGGGGCGTGCCGGTGATCGGGTGCCGCTCGACGCCCTCGCGGCTGAGGATGCCAGCCTTGAGGAACGCCTTGACCAGGAGCAGGATGCGCTTGTCCGCGACTCTGGCCCGCAGCCGGTCTTGAACACCGACATGCGAGATTTCGTCGAAGCACGCCTTGATGTCGCCCTCCACGATCCACTCGTATGAGTGGGAGGTGAAGAAGTGGATCTCGGCGATCGCGTCCTGTACCCGGCGTCCGGGACGGAAGCCGTAGCTGCACGGCTTGAAGTCCGCCTCTAGGATCGGCTCGAGCACCGTCTTGAGGGCGGCTTGTACGACCCGGTCGCGTACGGTCGCGATGCCCAGCCGGCGATATTTGCCGCCGCGCTTGGGGATCATCACCTCCCGTACCGCCTCCGGGCTGAACCTGCGGGCCTTGAGGTCCTCTCGCAGCTCCGACAGGAAGCCGTGCTCGCCCACGACGGTCGTGATGTGGCGGGCGGTGCGCCCGTCCACCCCGGCCGAGCGAGCCCCTCGGTTGCTCCTGACCCGCGCCCAGGCATCCACCAGGACCGCCGGGTCATAGACGAGGTTGTACAGATCATCGAACCGACGGTTGGGATCGTCGGTCGCCCACTGATGCAGCTTGGTCTGGATTCGCAGTACTCGCGCCTTGGCCAGCTCGGCCGTCGGCCACGAAGCGTCGGTATTCACCGGCGACCTCCTGCCATGCCAATCCCTCCCTGCGAACTCGCTGCCCCCCTTCGCCATGTGGACGGCTTTCCCGTCCTCGGACTACTACGGGGGCTCCGCCCCACCACCACGCCATCGGCTGACGACGAGCGTTCCCTAGGCCGAACTACCCGAATGGCCGCAGGGAGCGTGATGGCGGTTCCCATGTTCACCGTGAACCGCTTGACAGGATCGGCGTCCAGCTGTGCCCCGGCAGCATCGCCACGAGTACGCCGCAGGCTTTCCTCGTGGCCTCCTTGGCGACCAAGTCCATCGCCGACGGAGTCACCAGCCGCATGAAACGACGGCGGGCGCGCGCTGCTGCCCGGCCCGGATCCACCAGATTTCGAGCCGGTTCGAGTCTTACGGGGGTTCAACCACTGGTTCACTTGCGTTACGCCTCTCTGTCTCGCTTGCCGGACCCAAGCCATCTGGCGGTACTGGCCCGTCCCGGCGTTGTCGGGGCTGCTCCCACCCGACCCTGCGTCTCCAGGGTCAGGCTGCCCCCCGCTTCACCGAACTGCTGCGACAGCCCGGAGGTGGGGACCTACACCCCACACGGTTCAACAGCGCCTCATGGCGCACGACGAGGCATTCGAAGTCACGCGTGAACTCCGACCCCGGCCGCGCGAACGGCACGCTCTCGGTCCGCGCCCCGTGCACCCGGCACCACACCCGTCGACGGCGGCAACGGACCTCGAGCCGCCAGATCCCGAGATCCAAGTGCCGCCAGACCGAGTCCACCGGCCGCTTGTCCTTCCGAGCGCGCGTCGAGTACCCGCACTCGGGGCAGACCAGCAGCCGGCGGCGCAGCGCGACCTCGACTACGACCCGATCGGGCTCGAACCGAACGTTCCTGACCCACACTCCCGGCAGGCGCAGAAGCCTGGAAAATGCCGTGGTGACGCGCACGCTGTCCTCCTCGCAAGCCGTTGACCTTCAAGCAGCCAGCAGCCTGCACGGGCGGGCGGCGGCGCGTCGCCAACCAACGCGCAACTACCAAGAACTTCCTCAGGCCGCGAAGGACCTGCTCAGGCGCCGAATCCCGCGGTCACCTTGACCACATCGATGCCGGGAGCACCGCAAATCGTCCCGAGCGAGAGCGGACGTCCAGAGTGTCGGTTTGCGACGTCGAAGGGGAGTATTCGGACCGACGTCGCGCGCCGCCGGATTGGTGCCAAAGCGCCAGCCACGCCTCTCGCCAGCGTGCTTCTCAACGGCGCCGGGGCGTCGAGGTCCACACAGCGCCTGCTCGCTGCCGAGATCGACCGAGGCAACAGCAGCCCCCCAACGAGCTTTGAGGCCCGTTCCTGACCGGAGCCACGGGCTCGTCGGCGGCCTACTGCAGCCGAGACTCCAGCTTGTCCATCTGCTGCAGTGGCTCCGCCGGCGTGATCCACCTTACCCGGGCTGCGCCGTGTTGGTCCGACCGCGTTTCGGGTTCAGGTCACGACGGGCGTGTTCGGTGAAGCGATTGCAGACCTAGGAGGACGGCGGCAGCGCAGGCGGCAGCACCGAGCGCGCGCGACCAGCGTGGTCCGGCGTCGTCGGCGATCACGCCGACGACGACCGCGCCCATCGGGGTGGTGCCGACGAACGCGGTCGACCAGAGCGACGTGACTCGCCCGCGGAACTCGGGTGCGGCGGCGAGCTGGACGGTGCTGTTGCCGCGGGTCAGGAAGGTAACGCTGGTGGCACCAACGACTGCGAGGAGGGCGACTTCGACCCAAAAGGATGAAGCGAGGGCGGCCGCCGCGGTCGCGACACCGAAGGCGGCTGCGGCGTCTACTACTGGGCGGACGCCTGTTCGCCCAGCTTTGGCCATGTAGAGACCCGCGACAACGGCCCCAACACCAAATGCGCTGAGCAACCAGCTGTACCCGGTAGCCCCTCGGTTAAAGGTGTCCCGCGCCATCAGCGGCAGCGTGACTTCGAACTCCTATGTGAACGTGCCGATTAGGACCATCATCAGGAGCGGGGCGAGTATCTCTGGGCGCTGGCGTGCGTAGCGCAGACCGTCGCGTAGCCAGCCGCGCACCGGCGCGCGCCGGATGCTTGGATGCAGCTGACTGCTGTCGAGCGTGACAAGTGCCCAGACCACCGCTCCGAAGCTCAATGCGTTGAGAAGGAAGCAGGCGCCGATCCCGACGGTGACAACGAGGACGCTCGCGATAGCGGGGCCGACTGCTCGGGAGACGTTGACCATCGTCGTGTTCAGCGTGATCGCATCGCGCAGCGGTCTCGATCGACGATCTCCCCGACGATCGCCAGCCGGGTGGGATTATCGACTGCGCTCAGGACACCGAACGCCGTTGCTAACACAGCAACCTGCCACAACTGCACGACGCTCGTGACGACGAGGACACCGAGGATGAGCGAGACGAGCCCGAGGCCGATCCGCGTCGCTGTCAGGACGCGACGCTTCGGGTAGCGATCGGCTAGTGCGCCGCCGTACGGCGAGAGCAGGAGCGTCGGCGTGAAACGCAGTGCGGTTATCAGGCCGAGCACCGTGCCCGAGTGACTGAGCTGCAGTACGAGGAGTGCCTGTGAGACGGTCTCCATCCACGTCCCCACGAGGCTCACCGCTTGGCCACTGACATAACGGCGGAAGTTGGGCACCGACAGCGCCGTGGAAGTGCGCCCATTCGCCGCGTCTGAGAGGAGGGACATCACGGTACTGTTCTGCGGTAGGCGCTTCCGTCATCAAAGATCAGCCCGCAGCGGGGCATGGGGAACGATCTCCTTGGATCGTGTTGCGCGTTTGGGTGCGCGGCTGGCTTCGCGGCGGCTAGACCAGCGCCGACGATCACAACGATCTGTTGGCCCGTATCGAGCACGGTCAGACGCGTTGTGCTGCGCGCGTCGCGATGGATGAGGCGGCCAGGCCAACGGCGACGCCAATGGCCGTGTCAACAAGGCGCAGGATCGGTTGTTGCCAGGCGTCATGCGGGCTGAGGCCGGCCGCGACGAGGACGACTGCCGTGGTAATCCCGGTGGTGACGACTTCCTGCTCGCGGCCGATCATCATCAGCACGATCGTGCCGATTCCGATCACCAGCGCCAGCCCAAGGGGATGGAACGAGAACAACAACAGGTAGATCAGACAGAGCAGGAAGCTGAGCAACGTCGCAGCAGCGCGCCCGGCTGCTGCCTCCCGGCTCTGTCGTTGACTCTCGCGATAGACGAACACGGTCGCGATCACCGACCACATCCCGCCGAGCAGATCGTCGGCCGTCGACAGCGAGTGGATCTCGTCGAGGCCGTGCGTGGTGAGCTCGTAGGTGATCAGGCAGGCGATCGTCAACCCGGTGCCGTGGCTGACGGCGGCGTCAACCCGTGGTCGTGCGTGCTTGCGGCTGGCTGTCAGCATCTAGTTCCGCTCGCTTGTGCGCTGGCGGCGGTGACGATGTCGGCCCTGTGCTCTGCCAGGGATGAAACGCCCTCGGCGATCTGTGCCTCGGCCCGCTTGAACCGTTCGTTGCGGCTGCCCAGGGCGAGCGCGACGGTGGTCCCCACGAGCGCCCAGACGACGAGGACGATGATGTGCCCGAAGCTGTTGGCGTTCGGGAAGTAGTCGATGTTCCGCAGCGTCTGGACCGTCGCTCCGTTCGGGATATAGGACCCGATCGCGCGCCAGAAGCCGGGCAGCATCTCGTTCGCGATCGGCCCGGTGGAGGAGGGGTTGCCGAGGACGACGAAGATCAGGATCGCGGAGATGGTGCCGAAGATCCCGAGCGCCGATTGCAGCGCGACGGCCGCCGAGCCGACGGCGAACACCGTAAGGACACCGGTTGCTGCTGTTGCGATGAACGAGCCGTCGACCGCGCCGATCAGGTGGACCAGGCTGGTTCCGACGAGTCCGATCGCGATTCCGAGGGCGGCGAGTCCGGCCAGGCGCATCTTGGTATTGACGAACCCGGGTTTTGGCGAGAACAGGAGGCCGAGGAAGGTCGCCCCGAGGTAGCCGGCGACTATCCAGCCAACGGCCAGGTAGAAGCCCGCGAGCCCACGCGTGTCTTGGGCATTGAGTGGATGGACCTGCGAGACCTTCACGTTCGCTCCCGCGTGTTGGAGCGCCGGCACGAGATAGCTGTCGATCGCGTCGGCCACCGATGCTCCGGCCGCAGGGGCGGTGATCACCTCGAGCGATCGTGGCGTGGCGATGAAGGATGCGTAGGTCTTGCGTTCGTCGATTGCCTTGGCCGCGGCTGCGGCGCTGGCGGTCGGCCGGGGGTCGAAGGCGCCGCCCTTCCCGATCTCGGAGATCAGGGACGGCGGACCGACGACGCTGACCGGAACCTGGTGTGGCTTGGGGTCGTGCAGGGCTCCGACGTAGGAGCCGATGAAGGCGAGGCCGACCGCGCAGATCGCGATGATCGCCCCGGAACCTCGGAGTATGGTCTTACGGTCTGACACGGTCGTCCTCTCTGTGTTAGGCCTGCGGGTCGACGCGCAGGTTCGATTTGAGTTCCGACACGGTGAGGATGCCGAGGGCCAGGAGAATGGCCGCCGGAACCCACAGTGCCCTGACGTCGGTGTGATTGGCGGCAAGCCCGCCGAGGACACCGCCTGCTGCGAAGCCGAGCATCACCAGTGCGTAGACGCCGCCTTTCCGCAGGTTTGCGGTTGGCGTCCCGAACAGGGCCCGGGCCAGATAGTTGAAGGCCAGCTGCACGTTCAACGTCACCGCGACGTTCCCGACCAGCATCCCTTCGGACTTGTGGAATGCGTTGCCTTGCATCCCCGCCACGAAGGAGACGATGTAGGCCAGATCTAGTGTGGATATGTTGTTGCCCACGAACGGCAGCCCGACGATCGCGAGGATCGCTGCCTCGGTGAGCAGGATCAGCGGTGAGATGGCGTGACCGCGCTTCGCCCGGAATTCCTGGATGAAGGCTGTCACCATCGCGCCGGCGCCGAACGCGACGATCGCGAGGCCGACATCTCCGACCTTGGTCAGGTCACTCTTCGCAATCCAGTAGCCAACCTGGATCACGTTTCCGGATTGGACGGTGCTGAACGTGTGAGCGCTGAAGAACGTGAAGCCGTCCATCGACCCCGCCGCCAAGGCGAGGATCGCGGCGACGATCGGCATCTCCATCAGTGGTGGCCGGGTCACCCCCTCTCTGGGGGCGACCCGGCTGACCACGCTGCGCCGGACGCTACTGTCGGTTATCAGGGACATGATCGATCTCTCTCTACTTCGTGATCGGGTGCTTGGCCTTCGGCAAGGCAGCGATCACCTTGTCGGGGAGGTTCAGGTGGGCTCGGAGCAGCTCGGGCGGGGTCATCGCCATCCATTGCCGCAGCGAGATGTCCTGATACACAGGGCTGCGGAAGAGCGCGAGCATGCGCAGCGTCTCCTCGCCCGTGTTCTCGATGTAGTGGCCCATCGCGAACGGCACGTAGCCGACGTCACCGGCGCGGTAATCGAACGTCCGAGCCTTGCCATTGGAGGCAAAGACGGTCATCCGCCCCTGACCGGAGAGGTAGTACTGCCACTCGTCACCGTTCGGATGCCAGTGCAGCTCCCGGATCGCGCCGGGCTCGATCTCGAGCAGCGTCCCCGAGATCGTCTTCGACACCGGGAAGTTGGAGGTGTCGACGACACGCGCCGACCCGGCCCCGGTCTCCAGCGGTGTCTGCTGGTCCAGCTTGTGTGTGTAGGTGACGGACGTTGGGCCCGAGGGCGTCAGTGTCTCATCCGCGCGGATCGCCGGCGGCACGTCAGCCTCGAACATGTACCGGGTGTGGTCGATGTCGGTGGGCAGATGCCGAAAGGCCGATTCGTCGACCCCGAAGTTCTTGCTCAGGACCTCCTTGGGAGTGTGGTTGAACCAATCGGTGATCAGGAAGGTCTCGTTCTCGGAGAAGTTGCCGTCGTCGAAGACGAGCAGAAACTCACAGCCCTCCGCGAGACCCTGGATTGAGTGCGGGAAGCCGGCCGGGAAGTACCAGAGGTCGCCCTGGTCGACGTCGTCGACGAACATCCGGCCCTCCGGGTCGAGCAGGGTGACCCGAGCCGACCCAGCGATCATGTAGGCCCACTCGGCCTCCTTGTGCCAGTGCAGCTCCCGGATCGCGCCAGGCTTGAGGCGCATGTTGACCCCCGACAGCTCGGTCGCGATCGGCAGCTCACGCGTGGTCACCTCGCGCGCCCAGCCGCCGGCCATGACCCGGTTGTGCGCGGTGGCGTACGAGAACTTCAGGTTCGGGACCGAGCCGGAATCGGTCACGGGTGCCCGCACGATGTTCGGGTTCTGTGCCTCCAGGGCCGGATTGCGTGGCCCGAGGATGTCGAGGCCGGCACCGTTGTCGGAGTCGACGTTGATGGCTGACATTTGCTTCGCTCCTTTGGAGTTCGGTTTTCACTGGCCCCCGATCTGGTGGGGTCCGGTGACTTGCCGAAAGACTCGCGCTAGAGGTCAGCCACAGCGACCGTCAGATGACGGTCCTGATACGACCCGCCCCGCACTACGTTCAGTCAGTCGTCGCTGTCTCGAGTGTCGTCAACGCATCCCGGAGTGCGGCGCGGGACGTGATCTCGAGCTTGGGGAAGATCCGATAGAGATGCGTGGAGACAGTCCGGTGCGAGAGATACAGACGCGCGCCGATTTCCCGGTTGGTCAGGCCCTGAGCCGCGAGCCGCGCGATCTCCAGCTCCTGCGGCGTCAGCAAGGGCGCGTCGGGGTCCGCGGCCTGCGATCTATGGGCGGCGGTCGCGGCGAGCTCCGCTTCGGCTCGCGCCGCCCATGGTTCGGCGCCGAGCCGGTTGAAGGCTTCGAGCGCGCCCAGCAGCTGCGTCCGCGCGTGACGGCTTGCCCTGTTTCGGCGCAGGTATTCACCGAAAGCGAGCTGGACACGGGCATGATCGAAGACCCACAGCTCCGCCCCTGGCAGTCCCATCGCCCGCTCAAAGAGCACACCCGCCTCCGGTCCGGGGGCGACCATCGCCTCCGCCGCGCCAGCCACCAGGGCAAAGCGGGATGAGAGCGACGCGAGGTCGGCTTCGCGCATCGCCTGCACGTGGGCCGAGGCATCGGCGATGCGTTCGCTGCGAACGGCGGCCTCGACCAAGTGCAGGGTCACCCAGAGCGCGTGTGACCGGCTGGAGGTGAGCACGCCGGCCGGGCTGATCGTGCTCGCCGCCGCGAACGCCGCCTCGAAGTCGCCTTGGCTTTGGGCCGTCAGGGTGCGGATGTGGGCGGCATAGTTCAACATCCCACGCGCCCCCCTTGCCGAGGCCCACTCGGCGATCTCATCGGCCCGGGCCTGCGCAGTCTCAAAGTCGCCGCGCGCGGCGGCTATCAGACCCTGCCCGAGCCTCGCGGGCCAGCTATTCAGGCCGTAGCCCTGGCTCTCGGCCATGTCAGTCACCTCTCCCAGGCGCTCCAGCCCCTGGTCCCACCGTCCGCACCAGTAGTCACTGAAACCCAGCAGCGTCCGGGCGGTCATCGAAGCAGCGACAGCGCCGCCGGTCCCGGCGTCCTCGACCACCCGCAGCAGCGCCGGCGCGCAGGCGGGCAGCCGGTCCAGGTAGATCGTGGTGAGGGCAAGCCTGACAACCTGGGCGGGGTCCGTCTGCTCATCCAGCACCGCAATTACGCGGTCGAGCTCGGCAAGCGCCGAGCGGTCGATCTTCGCCGGGTCGGGGTGGGTCTCGGCGGCGAAGCGCAGAGCCGTGGGAATCGTCGCCCGGGTGCGTTCGAGGAACTCGAAGAACGGCGGCCAGCCCTCGGCCTGGCCCCTGAAGACGCAGATCAGGTGAAGCGTGTGGAGGGCCTCGATCATCATCGCGTCGCTGACCCCGTCCTGGTCGATCACGGCATCGATCGCGGCGACCAGAAGGCGGTAGCCATCATCGACGTCGCCATCGGCCAACATCACCGTTGCGGCGGCGACGCCGGCTTCCAGCGAGCTCTCCGAGCTCGGGTCCCCGCTGCGAGCGTCGTCGAGCAGGAGGCGAGCGTTTCGCAGCTCGCCGGTCACGTCGGCGCCGATGTAGGCGCCGGTCGCCAGCCGCCGGCTGCGATCGGCGACCGCTGGGCTGAGGTCCGCGGCTCGGATCAGCGCGTGCACCGCGCCGACAGGATCGCCCCGGCGCAGGACCTCGCGGGCACCCTCCTCCAGCAGACACGCGACCGCCTCGTCAGGCCCGACCGTCGCTTCGGCCAGATGCCAGGCCCGACGGACGGATCGCTCGGGTGCCACGGCGGCGAGCACCCGGTGAATCTTGCGGCGCTCAGCGCTGGTCGAGAGGTCGATCACGGCAGAGCGGATCAGGGGGTGACGGAAGACGAGCCGATGCGCGCTTTCCTCGACGGTGATCAGACGAGCGCGCTCAGCGGGCTCGAGGTGATCGAGCCCACCCAGTCTCGATCCCGCTGCCTGCATGACGCGCAGGTCGCCACTGCCGTCCAGCACGGCCAAGAGCAGGAGATCCATGGTTGGCTTTGGAAGCTCCACCACGCGAGCGGCGAACAATGACTGCAGTCGCCGGCTGGGTGGCAGCGCCGCCGGCAGTGGGTCCAGATTGCTGCGCTGGCGAGCACTCAGTCCCTCGGCGAGCTCCAACAGCGCCAGCGGAATCCCCTCGCCCTCGCTGAGAAGACGGCGACGAACCGAGCCGGCCAAAGTCGGAAACCGCTCCCGCATCAAGGCCTCGGCCGCCGCGGCGTCAAGCGGCCGGATCTGGTGCTCAGGAAGCCCGAGACGCTCGAAGAAGCTGCTCTCCTCCAGCCTGGCGGCACCCACGAAGCCGATGCGGCTTTGCCCCAAGGCGCGAGCCACAAAGCTCAACACCCCGGCGCTGGCGCGATCAAGCCAGGGCAGATCATCAACGACCAGCAGGATCGGCATGCGGCGAGCGGCCTCATCGAGCACGGCGAGCGCGGCATTGCAGATCCGCAACCGGTCCGGAGCGGGGCCATCACCCAAGCCGAGGGCCACCAGCAAGGCGTCCCGGTGCCGTGCGGGAAGATCATCGATCTGCCCGCGCACGGGAAGCAGCACCTGATTCAGACTCAGAAAGCTGACCTCGGCCTCGAACTCAACCCCGCCGCCGCGGAGCACGTGCACCCCCTGCGCGCCCGCCTCCTCCGCGGCGAGGTCGAGCAGCACGGTCTTGCCGACACCCGCCTCGCCAGTCAGGATCAGAACGCTACCCCTGTGCTGGAGCCCGGCGACGAAGCCCTCGATCAGCTCAATCTCATCCTCCCGCCCAAACAAGGACGGGTAGCCCGGCTGCCAACCGGTGATAAGGCCCAACGCTCCTCCGGTCTCCGGTTCAGACTAGTAGGGATGGTGACGTGGCCGCGAGCATAACCTCCCGAGGAAGGCCGAAAAGGATGTCTGCCGGTATTGGTCACAAGGGCTCCGATCGAGGCCAATGTTTGGCCGAGACCTCGAGCGCGGGTTCTGTTCCGTGAAGAGGAGATGCCCCGTCGATGCCACGAGGCGCAGGCGTCCACCCGCGCTGTTCCGAGACGGTGTCCGGCTCGCCTTGGAATGGCAGTCCCAGCGCCCACTCAAAGAGCACACCCGCCTCCGGTCCGGGGGCGACCATCGTCTCCGCCGTGCCAGCCACCAAGGCAAGGCGGGATGAGAGCGACGCGAGGTCGGCTTCGCGCATCGCTGCACGTGGGCCGACGCCTCAGCCGTGTCGAGGTTCCTCCCGGGCTGCTCAGCTCCGCCGGACCAGAGGCCTGTCGACGGTCCAACCGCAGCTCGCCTGCTGGGCGCGCGAGCAGCACGCGGTCAACAGTGGCGCGGTGATTCGCGACGTAATAGCGCCGCGCGGCCAGTTTTGCGGAAGCGACGATCTCAGTGTCGCTCTTGTCGGATCCAGAAGCCTGCGAGCCGCAGACCAGCCGTCTCTGGCTCTCGCTCGGGACGAATCTGAGCAGTACGCGCGGCGCCGCCAGCGAGACGCCCGCTTTGCCAGGCGATCCGGTCGCGCGGCTCGCGCTCGTCGCTCTCGAGCCCGACTTCTGCGTTCTCGAACGAGCAGGCACGCGGGCGGCGCTCAACCAGACTGATGAGATGGACGAGATCCGCAACTCTCGGCGGGCCTATGCCCGAGCGATCGCGAGACTGGTGGAAGTCGTCCTTTGCGGGCACCAGCGTGGCGGTCTGGTTGGCTTTTGCTCGCTGAGGAGAAGCAGGCGGCGCGAGCTCCTTTCTGCGCGGGCGCTGGTCCGCGGCGCAGCGGTAGGAAATGCCCGTCCGTTGGGCAATGCAGGGCTCGCCCGAACGGTGGGGCTTTGCGCGGCGGGCGCCGCGGAGCGCGGACGCTCGCGGGCCTATCGCCGGTGACGGGCCCCCTTTTTCACTGGGATCAGGCGAGGACGCCTCACCTGGTTTTTTGCGAGCGTGCGGAGTGCTTGGTCGCCATCAGGCAGAGCCTGCAGCCACAGCGGGGCAGGTACAGAACCAGAAGGAGGTCCAGATGCAGGATGACGGGGTCGGGTTCGAGCGAGATATCCGCCCGCTGTTTCGCGACAAGGACGTCCAGTCGATGTCCTCGGCGTTTGACCTCTCGTCCTATGAGGACGTGCGCGCGAACGCGGACAAGATCCTGGCCACAGTTGCCGATGGGTCGATGCCCTGCGACGGCGCTTGGCCGGCCGAGCGGGTGAAGTTGTTTCGCGGATGGGTTGACGCCGGCTGCCCCGACTAGATGGTCGTCCACGACCCCCGCACGGGTGGCGTCCCACCAGATCTCGCTGCTCAAGCCACAGTCCTGGGTTTCGCGGCACTGGCCGCAGTCGGGATCGGGGTCCCCGCCGTGGTGCTATTCGCGGGAAACGGGGGACCATCGCCGCAGGCTGCGTCTGCGGTCAGCGACCGAGACCGAGACCGAACGCTGAGATTGTGATGTCCGCAGGTCTAGAGGGCAGAGTCGCGATCGTGACGGGAGGGTCGCGCGGCATCGGCGCGGCCTGCGCCCGCGGCCTTGCGGAAGCTGGCGTGCGCGTCGTGATCAGCTACTCCCGGTCACATGAGCAGGCAACCGCGGTCGTGGACTCGATCATGGCTGACGGCGGCCAGGCGCGGGCTCTCGTGGCCGATCAGGCTGATCCGTGGCGGGCCGCCGAGTTGGTCCGACAGGTCACCAGGGAATTGGGCAGGCTTGATGTGCTCATCAACAACGCCGCCGTCGCTGTCGTTGGCCCGATCGACAAGTCGCCGCCCCAGGCTGAGCTCGACCGGCAGCTCACGGTGAACTACGTCAGCGTGGTCGCTGCCATCCGCGCGGCTGCGGACGTGATGGCCGACGGCGGGAGGATCGTCAACATCGGCTCGGGGGTCGCAACCCGGACTGGTGTTCCCGGCATCGCGGACCATGCCGCAAGCAAGGCGGCGCTGGCAGGCTTCACCCGCGGCGCTGCTCGCGACCTCGCCGGGCGCGGCATCACGGTCAACCTTCTCCAAACCGGTCTGGTCGACACTGAGCTGAGTCGTAGCACTGGCGGCAACCCCGAGCGGTTGCTGCAGAGCGTGCCGTTGAAGCGCTTTGGCACGCCAGAGGAGATCGCTGCCGGAGTTCTGTTCCTCGCGAGCCCGGAAGCGTCGTACGTGACCGGGGCCACACTCGACATCGACGGCGGGTTCGGCGCATGAACGAGAGGCATTTCCAGGTGACCATCGGGGAGACAGCAGCAGCGAGGCTAATCGCTGAGGGTGGTCGGTGCTCGCGGTCATCGGAGTCGCGCAGGTGATAGTGCTTGTGGCCACGACAATCGTCAACATCGCACTGCCCATTGGCGACCTTGGCTTCTCGACCGCGGGCGTCGATGGATAGTCACGGCCTACGCCTTGTCGTTCGGAGGGCTGCTCATCGTGGCGGGGGTCGAAACCAGCTTCGTCCGCGGCGTCGTTCTGTCCGTAGACGGTGAATGGGCCGCCACATAGCCGTATGTCTGACCTGATGAGGCGCAGTCCGTGCGGCACTCGAATTCCTGCGCAAGAGCGCGACCGGACCGTTTCACCACGACAATCAAGGAGCAGCTGTCCCGATGGCCGAAACACCTGACTACTTCGACCGCTACGAGAACTTCGCGCTGACAAGATCCGATAGCGGCGTCCTCACGCTGCGCTTCCACACGAGCGGTGGACCCGTGACGTTCACTGGCACGACGCACTCGGACTTCCCGAGGCTGCTCGAGGACATCGCATTCGACCGCGACAATAAGGTGCTCGTCATCACTGGCACCGGCGACCGTTTCATGACAGATATAGACGGCGCGAGCCTGGGCGATATCACCAAGCCGATGGCGTCCGATGTCACCTACATGGAGGGGCGACGCATCCCGCAGCGCCTCGCTGATCTCGAGATGCCGATCGTCGCGGCGGTGAACGGTCCAGCGAGCGTCCACAGCGAGTACGTCCTAATCGCTGACATCGTGATCGCGAGTGACACGGCCGAGTTCTCGGACTTCCCTCACCTGACGTTCGGCATCAACCCCGGCGACGGCCTGCACATCGTGTGGGAGGAGGTACTGGGCCTCAACCGCGCCCGCTATTACACCCTTACCCAGGGAACATTCAGTGCGGCAGAGGCGAGGGAGTGGGGCGCGATCGCTGAGATCCGACCGCAAGACCAGGTGCTTTCACGCGCTCAGGAGCTTGCCGAGGGCTTAGCGGCGAAGCCCCAGCTGTTAACTAGGTACATCGCGGTCACGCTGCGTCAGCGCATAAGCCGTCGCATGGCCGAGGGAACACTAGTGGGCATGGCGCTTGAAAGCCTTACTGCCGCGAACCTCGCGTACTTGTCTCAGCCGCAGTAGCCGACCGCTTCGCTATCACGCACTTTGATGCCGCCTGCGACACGACGACTGAGTGCTGCGTGGGGTTGGGGCGCCGGGTCGGCGTCCGAGAGAGGTGGCTTGCGGCGCCGGCTCCGGTCCCCCGGCTCACGCGCCTAGGGGTATGGGCCATTCACTGGTCCAGTCACCGTCCGGACGTGTTCGCGTCCCAGCACCGCCAGCGCAGTTCAACGAAGGCGGCGGGTCCGGAGCTGCTCACCGCGATCAGGCCGAACGGCGACGCCTCGGTGAACGGTGGGAGTCTTCCAGCCCCAGGCTGCCGGCGCCACCGAGCGAAGTCAACGACCCGGCGCCCTCCTCGGCCACCCCGATCCAGTATTTCGTGGACCAGCTCATCCGCGTGCAGAACACCGCTCGGAAGCCCGGAACGTAGGCCAGCGCCCACAGCCCCTCAAACGCGGCGGCGATCACGATCCAGACCGGCGGCGCGCGGGCAAACCGTTGCGCAACCCTCCCGGCCCGGCGCCAGAGTCACGACCACCACCGCGAGCGCGACCATTCCACCGAGCCTGACAAGTCCGCGTCTCAGTCGGTGAGGCGAACTATCGCTCGGGCGCGCGTCTCGCAATCCCGACCCAGGACGCGCCATCCTTCTCGGCCACGAGAAGGCTCACTGTATGCCGATGCCCACGGGATTGCACCGCTGCTCATTCAATCGGGCTCAGATGAGGTCCTGTGAAGCGATTCGACTCGCTCGGTCGCAACTGCTGCTACGGCTTATGTCGCTGTCCGACTCGAACTGACCCCGGGAGTAGACAACCACGTGTTCAGGCGTTCGCGGAAATCCTCGACGAGGGCGACGCAGCGATCGCCAACGCTGGCGCCTTTCGGGTCAAACATTCGAGCCCGCCGGCTAAGCGAGACGTCCAACGTGGGGCGGCGGAACAGCTGCGTCGTTACGCCTGGTTCAGGCTTCGCCGCCGAATCATTCACCGACAATCAGAAGCCGGAAAGCTCGGTTTCAACCGAACCAAAGGAGAGGGTTCGGCCCTGTGCAGACAGCGGACAGCACGCGTCCTGCGTCAGGGCCGGAAACCCCCGCAGCGGGAGTCCTGCCTACTGTTTGACGGCACCTCGGAGGTTCATGAGAAGTCCGAGCTGGGCGAGGATGATTGACCCCTCGGGGTAGCAATCGAACTTCTTGATCTTCCCGTCCTCCAGCTCGAAGATGTCTGCGCAGGGAGCGTCCATCTTGTTTCCGGTCGGGGGTATCGTCCCGAAGGGCGTCTCAAGTGAGCCGGTGTGGGTCCCTTGCAGCGCGAGACGCACCAAGACGGTGTTCCCCACCGTCCAGAAGTTGTAGAGCTCGCGATGCATGTCGTTGAACGCGGCTCCGCATTGCCTCACGGGATAGTCCAAATCTTCGCGTTTGCTGTAGGTGACGCCGATCGAATTGTCGACGAAGACCCCGCCGTCGATAAAGCGGGATTTCCAGCCCCCCAGGTCCATCCGCTCAGCGAGGGCGTAGGACTCGCGCACGAAGCTCTCGGGGTCGAACTTCTGGCTTCCGTTAGGCATATTGCTCCCTCTTTGTCGCTGGGTTTGTGCACGTATTAGACGAGGCCGTAGGTGACGTCGGAACACTCGCAATTTGGATTTGCGGGCTTACCCGCAAATCCTGATTGGCTTTAGCGATCCATCGAACGGACCGTCGCGAACTGGGACCGCTGGTGCTCGATTAACACGAGCGCTGCGTTGTGGGGCCTGATGAGAGGGCCTGCGGGCCGGTCGCAAATCGGCGGGCTCGTTACCGCGATATCGCCTTCCTGTGTCGCTCTGGCGAGACAGCTGGAGGCTGCCGAAAAACCGGCTCTCCTCTCGGTTTGGGGGTGACTCACCGGTGAGGGAGCGGGATTTGGATGCCTGCGCAGCAGAGGTAAATCATCGCGATCAGCGCGGTGGCGGAGTGGAAGCCGTATGCGCGGTGTGAGAGCAGCCTCACCTTGCTGTTTAAGGCTTCGAGGCGTCCGTTGCTGATCCCGAGCTCGACCGCGCCGAGCACGCCGGCCTTGTGTTTGCGGATCGTGCGGGCGAGCTTGACGAACGGTTTGAGCCGCGAGCGCGATGCCCACGCCAGCCACGCGTCGAGCCGCTCGGCTGCTTCGTGTTTCGGGATCTTGTAGATGTAGCGCAGCTCGCCGTAGAGCAGGAACGCGCGGTACATTCGCTTGTTGGTGGTCACCACCTCGGCGAGCTTGAGCAGCTGCTTGGGGGTCTGGTTGGCGGTGTCCTTGAGCAGGCTGTAGCGGGTGCCTTTGATCCACTTACCGGTGTCGCTGCCCGAGCGGCCGTGCTGGTTGTATTCGTCGCGGCGGACCTGGTCGGCGGCCTTGGAGCCCAACTGGACCACGTGAAAGGGGTCAAAGCACACTTGGGCGTCGGGGACCGCCTTGGTGATCGCCTTCTCGTACCCGGCGCTCATGTCGATCGAGACCGCCCGGATCGAGGCCTTCTGTTCATCGGTGAGCCCGTCGAAGAACGCCTGCAAGCTGGCGGCATTGCGGCCTGGCGCCGCCCACACGATCCCGCCCGTGTCGTGGTTGGCGACGCATGTGAGGAACTTGTGATCGGCGCCGTAGCTCACCTCGTCGGCGCCGATCAGCTCGAGCCCGTCCAGCCGGCCAGCGGGGAGCTTCTCGGCGACGACCCGCTCAAGGATGTTGCCGACCGTCTCCCAGCCGATCCGCATCAGCCGCGTGACCTGTGTCTGGTTCATCTGCTGCGCCAGCCACGCGGTCAGATCGTCGAAGTCGCGGCTGTGGCGCGCGCCGCCGCGGGCCCACTCCACGTGCTCGGGCAGATCGCCGCAGCCCGGGCAGTACAGCCGTCTGAGCCGGCACTCGATCACGCACCGCAGGCCGCCCACGTCGAGATGGCGCCAGCGCTTGGTCCGGTGATCCTTGACCTTCAGGCCACGCGCCCCGCAGCCCGAGCACTCAGGCCGCTTGCGGCGCAGCGCGACCGTCACGATCATCGCCTGTGCGCCGAACTCCACGTCCCTGACCCACGCGCCCGGTAGCCCGAGCATCCGATTGAATGCGGTGCTGACCCGCACGTCGCCCTCCTCGATTGTCGCTTGCCTTCAGACAGCCAGCAGACTGCCGCAGAAGGGCGGCGGCGGGTCGCCCGGCACGTGCGCAACTTGCAAGACCCCGGCGCCCGACCGCCGCGGAAAGGGGTAGCGGAGCCACGCGCCGCGCGTCAAGCGGCGACCACCGGTCAGCCAACGGTCTCCCTCAACCCCCGTTGCAGGGGACTCGGCCGCTTGACCCGGGCTTCGGCCCCGCTATCTCTCAACGAGTGCCGGCAGGGCCGGCACCGCGCTCACGGCACCGCCAGACGCCGATCGAGCCCCTGATTCACCCCCAAACGACGAGGAGTCCCGAAAAACCAGGCGAGCGGTCATCACCTGATTCCGGCGATTGCCGTCCTGAGTTCGACCCGATGGTTTGACGGGGAATCGCCGTCGACGATCGCCGGCTGTACGAACCCAGCGAGCCCGCCGGGCCAGCCGCGCCGGGGTACCTGTGTCAACACCAAACCACGGCCAGCTGCCGTTTCCCGCACGAGACGTCTTCGTTGCCAACAGGAGGGCGCCTGCTTCTCCTGCATCACCGGTAGCTAGCGGCGCCGCTGGGCACGTCCCCGCTTGGGACGAGCTCCGACAGCGCGGCGTTCGCGCGGGCGAGCACAACCGCTCTCGCAGGCGAAGGGAGAGCCGCCGGGATCGCGTGCGCGTCCGTCGTCGGCGTGGAGTTGCATATGCATCCTGACGTCGGCGTTTGCTCGATCGGATATGACGAGCTAATAGCGGTTCTTCTGCTCCGCCAGCAACGCGGGCACGCGGTGCAGCCGGCGCCGGGCTTGTGGAATGGACGAAAGGCAGCAGGCTTGGCGGCGGCGCGCCGGGGATCGCGCGACACGCCCCCTTTTCGTCCCATCCGGCAGCGACACCGGCGTCGAGGCTGGCGGCTGCTACGCCAGGCGAGCGACAACCAGGTGTGCTTGCAAGTCACCGCGAATCGGACTTTGTCGATCCTGGACAGGCGGATCGGGTCGCGCGCGGCGTGGGCGCTTTCCGCGCGGAGCGGGTCTCTTCGACCGAGCGGGCGGAGGCCCGTGCCAGACCGAATGCAGGTCTACGCGGCCTCATCGGCGAGCGCGTCGCGGGCGTCGGCGGCGTCGAGCTTGCCGGGCTGACACTCATCCAGATGGGAGTCGCGTTCACAGCTCGCCACCCCGCGGTCACGTCCGCGATCAACGGTCCGCGCACAACTGAGCACCTAGACACCTGCCTCGCGGCCGACGGGATCGACCTCTCCAATGATCTGCTTGCCCGCATCGATGAGATCGTCCCCCGGGGAGTCACGATCAACGTTGCCGACAACATGTGGAACGTCGGCACAACAGCTGGACGCCGCGTTCCGCCGCCGCTAAAGCAACCGCGGCTGGACCGGCAACCACCGGTCCGGCCGGGTCTTTGTCGCTGAGATCTGTCCCCCGGGGGTCACCCAGCCCGATAGCGCAACAACACGCGTGCCACGGTCTGATCTCGACGAACCGAGAGATGTGCGCAGTGCGCTGCCCCCTGTCACGAAACATGGGCAATCTCGCAGCCGCTCCGCGCCGGCCGGCGCGAGCGCCGAGTGCGGGTTATCCGTACCAATGGCCGGGACCGCCACCGATGTGTGCTGATTTGCCACCTACCACGATCCGTTGCGTGGTCGATATGGACCATATGGACGATATGGGGATCGCACGGCGGCTCCCAGCCCGTGTTCGCCGGGCGTCGGTCGCCATCGCGCCGCTCGGAGTCGGGCTGCGTCCGTTCTGCTCCGCGACCGGTTGCCGGCTCCTGATCGCGCGGTCATGCGATCCCGACGCGATACGGCTGGTCGGCCCTAGGTCCCGCGCTGCATCAGGTGGGCTGCCGTGAGCGAACGATTCGAAAAGGCTGGCCGCGACGGTACCGACGGTTTCCGCTCCCCCGGCCGCCCCCCTACTCGCGGGGTTGCTTCCGGGAGGAACCGACCCTCCGCGAGCCGGCGCGGTCCGCCCCCTAATGCGTCGTCGCCCTCACGCCCGTTGTTCACGGTGCGGCGGTGGCTCGCGCGCCGGTCGCTGCTTCGCAACAGCGGCTACATCATGCTCACGACCGGGATCAACTCGGCGCTCGGGTACGTGTTCTGGATCGTGGCCACCCGTTCGTATCCGACGGCCGCGATCGGTGTCGGTGCTGCGCTGATCACGGCGATGACGTTCGTCGCCGCGGTCGCCAACTTCGGCACCAGCCCGGCGCTGATCCAGCGGCTGCCGCGGGCGCGCGACGACGACGACTGGTCGCAGATCGTGAGCACGAGCGTGATCACGGGCGCCGTGGCGGGACTGGTGATCGCGCTGGTGTGCGCGCTGGTGATCCTCCCGTCGGCCTCACGGAGCCTGGCCGTAGCGGGCAAGAGCGTCTGGTACGCCCTGCTGTTCGCCGCCGGCGTCGCGGTCTGGAGTCTCTCGCTGATCGCCGACTACCTCTTCATCGCCGAGCGCCGGAGCGAGAACATGACGCTGCGGAACCTCGCCTTCGGGCTGTTCAAGCTCGTTCTGGTCGTGCTCGTCGTGCTCGCCGGCGCACGCAGCGCGCTCAGCATCTTCCTCTGCTGGGTGGGCGGCTGTCTGCTGTCCCTGGCACTCGCGCGGACGCTGCTGCTGCGCCGGGTCCCGCGCCGGTTTCACCTCGCGATTCGCGGCACGCTCACGTCGCTGCGCTCGATGGGCAGCTCGTATTTCGGCAACTACCTCACCACGCTCGGGAACGTGATCCCGTTCGCGCTGCTGCCGACGCTCGTCGTCGCGCGGCTGTCGGCCACCGACAACGCCTACTTCTACGTCACCTGGTTGCTCGGTGGCGCGTTTTTCATGATCTCCTCGGCCGTCGGCTCGGCACTGTTCGCCGAGGGCTCGAACGACCCCGACCGGGTCGATGACCAGACGCGCTCCGCGATCAAGATCACCGCGGCGCTGCTCGCGCCGATGATGCTGGTGTTCTTCATCGGCGGGCGGTGGCTGCTCGGCGTGTTCGGCGCGCAATACGCCAGCCACGGCGCCACGCTGTTGATCGTGCTGACCGCGTCGGCGGTACCGGATGCCGTGACCAACATCTACGTCGCGAGGCTCCGCGCGCGTCAGCGGCTGGCCTTTCCGGCCGCGATGAACATGGCGATGGCTGCGGTCACGCTGCTCGGCGCGTGGCTGCTGCTGCCCCCGCTCGGCATCGTCGGCGCGGGCGTGGCCTGGATCGCGGCTCAGAGCACGGGAACGGTCGCTGTGCTGGCGGACGTCGCGCTCAAGTCGCGCCGCCCCCGCCGGTCGGGCGAGGCCGCGCCCGTGGAAGCCGCGACCACGCCGCCGTCGACTGCAACCAACGGACGGATCGTCGAAGGTGCAGGCGGTGCAGTGCCGGGCGTTCGCTCGCCGAGATGAAGACGCGCGGGAACCGCAGAGGGTCGTGGCGGTGGCGGAGCGGCAGCAGCGCAGCTCCGGCCTCATACCCACACTCCCGCGCCAGCCGTGCCAGCGGAGCGTCGACGTCCGAGTAGGGATAGGCGATCGACCGGCAGGCGACGCCCAGCCGCCGCTCGAGCTCGGCCTTCGAGCCCGCCAGCTCCGCGCGCTGTTGCTCGGGCGCGAGCCTCGTTAGCCGGGGGTGCGAGATCGTGTGGGAGCCGATCTCCCAGCCGGCGCACTGCAGCTTCTCCAGCTGCTCCCACGAGGCCGGCTCGAGCTCGTGCTCGTGCGGCGTGCCGACCCACCGGTCGATTCGCGGCCACGCCAGCGGCCGGCCTGAGTCGGGAAATGCGGTCGGCACGAACAACGTGCCGGCGACGCCCAGGCGCTCCAGGATCGGCGCGCCGAGCTCGCAGGTCGAGCGGAAGGCGTCATCGAACGTGACCACGAACCTCCTGCCGGCGGGCGGATCCAGCACCGCTTGGGCGAAGGTCGTCGCGGTCCACCCGCTCCGAAGCAGGCGCCGGACCTGAGCCTCGAAGCGGTCTGGCCCGATCGCGATCACGTCGGGCCAGCTGCCGCTGATCGCGTGGTAGCACAGCACCAGTACGTCTGTGGTCCGCGCGGAAGTCGCTCGGGACGGCATCGCGTGAGGCACGCTACACGCGGTCGGCGGCGGTAGGTCTCCGAGCAAAGCTCCACAAAAACGCCCCCGCCAGCCACGGCCGTGGCGAGCGCCGTACGGTACGCAATCCGCCGAGCAGTCCGAACGGCGCTCCGCCCCTGCTGCCACCTGTCGATAGCGGCTTCATGCACTGGACCTTCCGCCAGCGGCGCCCGCGCCTGCCGAGCACCGTCGCGGCAACGGCCGGGATCATCGCCACGTTGTTCGTAGGGGCGGCGTCCGCCGAGCGCCCGCGCGCGGCCGTCGCTCGGGATACGACGTCGACCCTGCGAGAGCACGTGTCGGCCCCCGGCCTCTATCAACTCCGCCTCGAGGTCGTGCCGCCGCCCGGCGGGCGCCGCGATTCCATCGAGGTATTCGTCCAGAGCCGGGAGCGGCGCCTGGTCGTGACGCGGAGGAGCACGTCGATAGGGATGCGCGTCCGGCTCCGGCGCCCGGTGCTGACGGTGCGGGTGGTGGCGAGCGGCGGGCGGCCACGACTGCTCGCGCGGGTCAGCTCGGTCGGGCCGGTCCACACCTCGAGGTCCGGCGTGGCCACGAGCGCAACCCAGCCGATCGCGTTCGGGGCGTACGTGTCGGGCGTGCCCGACTACCCATCGCTGCTGGACCAGTTCAGCTCGCTGGTGGGCCGCCAGCCGTCGATCGTGCTGTGGTACCGGTACTGGACCGAGCAGCCGTTCGCCACGCAAGATCTTCAGGCGGTCGATTCCCGCGGCGAGGTGCCGATGGTGACGTGGGAGCCGTGGACGCCCGATCACACCGGGATCTCGCTCGCGGCGATCGCCCGCGGCGATTACGACTCGCTGATCGCGGCCAACGCGCGGGCGGCCGCGGCATGGGGCAAGCCGATCTTCGTCCGCTTCGCCCAGGAGATGAACGGGGACTGGTTCCCGTGGGGGCTCGGCGTCGGAGGCAACACCGCCTCGGAATTCGTTGCCGCCTGGCGGCACATCGTGGACGTGTTCCGCGCCCAGGGAGCCGGCAATGTCCGCTGGGTGTGGACGCCGAACGAGATGGATTCCGGGACGCCCGGCTTCCAGAGCCTTTACCCGGGAAACGCGTATGTCGACTGGGTGGGCATCGACGGCTACAACTTCGGCGACACCGCCGGCAATACCTGGCAGTCGTTCACGCAGATCTTCTCCGCCTCGTACCACGCGATGCTGGCCCTCACCTCGAAGCCGATGATGATCACCGAGACCGCCTCCGTCGAGCAGGGTGGCAACAAGGCGGCGTGGATCACGAGCGCGCTCGAGTCCGAGCTCCCCGGGCGCTTCCCGCGCGTCCGCGCGCTCGTCTGGTTCAACCAGCCGATCGGCGATCAGGATTGGCGAGTGGACAGCTCGGCCGCGTCGCTCGCAGCCTTCCGCGGCGCGATCGACTCCTCGCGCTACGGCCTGTCCGCCTCATCGCTGTTGGCGACACCTACGAGCTAGCGGCAAGCCGCGACCGACTGGCGGTCTCGTAGTAGAGCCGCTCGAGCTCGGGCACGACGCGCTCGGGCGTGAACAGGCGGGCTCGTCCGAGCGCCGCGCGGCCGAGCCGCTCGCGGAGCTGCGGGTCGTCGATCAACCGGGCCATCGCCGCCGCCAGTACGGCCGAGTCGCCCGCGGGCACGAGCAACCCGCTCTCGCCGTCTTCGATCATGTCCTCGTGGCCACCGGGCTTGGTCCCGATCATCGCGCGGCCGCGGCCCATCGCCTCGTGGACGACGTTGCCGAGCGCCTCCGGGAGGACGCTCGGGGCAACTCCGAACAGAGCACGATCCCAGATCGCCGTCAACGTCGCGGGGGATACGTCGGTGATGACGGTGACGCCGTCCGGGAACCGCGGCGGGCTGTCGGTCATCATCGTACCGACGAGGACCAGCGGTGGAGGGTGCACGAGGCTCTGGTACGCCTCGAGCAGCTGGTCGATCCCCTTGATCCGCCGGAACGCCCCGACGAACAGGATGAACGGCTCGCCCGGGAGGCGCTCGAGCACGGCCTGATCCGGAGCCTCGTTCGGCGCCTCGTCGTGAAAGTTCGGGATAACCACGGCCGGCGCCGCCGGGATGCGCAGATAACGGTCGATCATGAGCGCGACGAATCGGCTGACGGCGTGGAGTGTCGTCGTCCGGCGCCGCAGCAGCGGCCCCGCCGCGCGCACCCCGGCCACCGCGGCGGTGCCCTTAACCGCTCCGTATCTCCGCCGTGAGCAAGCCAGGCACTTGCCGAGCGCCGGCCCCGAGCAGATCTCCCCGTTGCGCACGAGCGTGCCGAGCGCGCAGATGTTGCCGTAGTCACGCGCGGACAGCAGCAGCGGGATGTTCGTACCGAGCAGGGCGGCCGCGGCCGAATGCGCGAGCCAGCCATACGCGTGGACGAGGTCGGGCGAGAACCGCCTGAACAGGCGCCGCAGGTGCCAGATGGCCTCGGGATCTGGATAGGGCGGCGGATTGTGCTTGTACGGGTCTTCGGAGATCCACCGCATGCGGCTGCTCAGATCCCGGATTCGATGCACCCGTACCCCGTCGACATCCTCCACGGACGGCAGTCCCGGCTGCCAGGCGGTGACGATCTCCACGGTGTGACCAAGCGCCCCGAGATGATGCGCCAGCAACTCGACGCTGCGGATCGAGCCGCCGATCAGTGGGCGGTAGTAGTCCGTCACGATCAGTGCGCGGAGCGGGGTCCGGTGTGCGCTCACGGACTCCGCCTGCGGGGCTCGCTCGCTCGCTCCCGTCGCTGCCAGCGACTGAGCGCGTAGGCCCCGGGACCGCACGCCATCCCCGCCAGCTCCAGGCGGATGAGCTCGGAGGGATAGTCGCTCTGGCGCTTGCGGTTCTTCGCCGAGCTCGGCGAGACCGCGAAGCGCAGGCCGCCGGGAAGCTTGCGGGCGAGCAGCGGGACCAGCTCGGGGTGATCGGTGACGCCCCTCGTCAGGCAGGCGGTCAGGCCGACGCCATATCCCCACATGCGCCGCCGAAGCATCGCGTAGGTGGACGGGTGCTCGTGCCAGACGATAGCGGCCGGCTCGTGCACGACCTGCTTGCCGGACAGCAGCACGCGGAACAGGGCCTCGATGTCCTCGCCGGCGAGCGTCGGCGTATCGGGGCCAAGCGCGAGGTCGAAGCCGCCCAGCTCCTTCAGCAGCGTCCGGCGGAACGCCATGCTCCGCCCGCTTCCCAGTGCGCCGACGGTGAACGGGAACAGCGGCTGGTCCGGTGGCGGGCGGCGCAGGTCATAGACGCGGGTGTCGAAGCCGCGCTGCAACCCGCCGAAGCCTTCGAACCAGCGCTGCGACGGCGTCAGGAGCGCCGCCGGAAGCGTCATCCCCGAGGTGGCGCCGACGTCGCCCCCCTCGCCGAACGCCGCGACCGAGGTCGCCAACCAGTGATCGTCGACATCGACGTCATCGTCCGCGAACACCACGAGCTCGCCGCTCGCTTCGGCGAGGCCGGTGTTCCGGGCCAGCGAGATTCCGGGCCGCGGCTGCTCCACGACTCGGATCGTGGCCCTCCCCGCCAGCTCCGGATCGCCCGCCAGGTCGAGCGGCGCGCCGTCCGGCGACGGCGTATCGACCACGATCACCTCGTAGCGATCGCCGGGATAGCTGCCCCTGGCGATCGAGCGAACCGTGGCCCGCACCCGGGCGGGACGGCCACGCGTGATGATCACGACCGAGACCGTGGGGGCGTCGCGAACCAGCTTCTCGCGAGCGGCCAGGCACCGAGCAGCGGGCGCGGCGCCGACGCCGCCTGCGGTCAGCTTGGCCGGCGGGAGCCCGTCGCGGAGGAGATGGTCGGCCACGCGCTCGCCGAGACCCCGCTGGATGCACCGAGCGAGCTCCGCGGCCGGGATGCCACTCGGGGGCAGCTCGAGCTCTATCAGTCCGAGTGGGCGGCCGTGCAGGCGGATCAGGGCCAGCGACGCGCCGTACCTGATCCCGGTCTCCGGATCCTCCGAGGCCATCGGCGAGAGCTCGGAATCGATGTCGACCAGGTCGACCCGCACCGGCTTGAACCCCGGTGAGGGCGGCTCGCGAGTTCGACGGCCGGCCCTCATCGCTGACCACTCAGCCGGTTCGGACGATGACGCCGGCGCTTCGGCGCCGCGCCCCGCGGCCTCGACCGTCTGAGTGCGAGGACTGCGACTGCCGCGAGCGCGACGCACGCGGCCGCGATACCCCAATAGCGCGCGGCCAGCTGGCCGGCCCGTGCGAGTCCGTGCTTGGGCAGGGGCGGCACCGGCACGGGCGTGAACTTGGGGGACGGCGACCGAGCCACGAACACCGCCGATCCGGTCGCGTCGTAGAGCGGCGAGCTGAGGCCCTGCCGGAACGCGAGCGCGGCGGACGCGCTGCTGTCGAACCGGAAGTCCGCGCCGTTGTCGCCGGCGCCGTTGAACCAGACGAGCGCGCGCACCCTGGTGAATCGCGGAAGCTCGCGGCCGAACATGTCCCGGATCCAGGCCGCCTTGCTCCCGCCATCCTCGCCCGATCCGGTCTCGGCAATCAGCATCGGCTTGGGGCTCAGCCGGACCATCGTGTCGTACGAGGACGCGAAGATCGCCGTGAACGAGAGCCAGTCCCAGGAACGACCCCAGTTGTAGCCGTCGAGTCCCACCCAGTCCACCCAGCGATCCCCCGGGTAGAGCGCGGTGAACGGGAGCGCTCCGCCGTCGTCGACGTTCGGGCACCACACCCAGAGAACGTTGCGAGCGCCGGCTCTCCGGAAGATCGCGACCGCGTGCCGCCAGGCCGCGACGTACAGCCCGGCGCTGTTGCCCGGCACGCGCACGCCCCACGGCGACCAGCCGCCGTTCATCTCGGGCGCGAAGCGCAACAGGATCGGCTTACGCCAGCGCGCCGCGGCGATGGCCTGCGCGCGCAGATAGCCGTCAGCCGCCCCGGTGGCGATCGTCTCGAGGATCGTGCTGCGCTCACCCTGCCGCCACCCGGGGACCGTCGGCTCCCAGGTGATCATCGGTGCCGCCCCGCGGCTGGTGGCGGCACGGAGGGACGGTTCGTCGAACACGGTCTGTCCCCACTCGCGATACCACGAGACGATCGCCGGCGATCGGCCCACGGCTCGAGCGTAGGCATCGATCAGCTCCGGGTGCTGGGGGACGCCGGGGATCCGGGCGCCGATCGCGATCGTCTGCGCAGCGGCCGGGGACGCCAGCACGATCGCTCCCGCGACCGCGGCCCCGGCCGCGGCCGCGACCAGCATGCCGAATCTCCTCGCGCCCATTCAGCCTCCCGGGCTCCAGAGATTCGTCACGCGGTAGGGCACCGGCGAGGATCCTCGGTAGAGCGTCGTGGTGATCAGCTCCCGCGGCGTGGCCGCCGGAAGCCGCACGGTCGTCGTCCACGATCGCGAGGCTCCGAGGCGCAAAGGCGCCGAGAACAGGGTGGCGCCACCTCCCGAGACCGTGATCCGGTAGCTCGTCGTCCGGCCCTCGAGGTTGTCGACGCCAATCTCGGCTGTCTCGGTTCCGGCTTGCGAGACGGGCACCATCCACAGCTGGGTGAAGTGCACGCGCTGCTCCTGCCGCTGGGCGGTGGCGATCGACACGAGCACGGACCCGACCACCAGAGCGACCGCGGCGGCCGAGATCAGCGCCGGCAGCGGACGCGGCCGTCGGCGGCGCGTGCGTGCGAGGCGGCGCACGAACCGGACGCCCCGCCCGGGGTGGCGAGCCGCGACCACCGCCAGGAGCAGATCGACGGCCGCCAGCACGGCCAGCCAGCCCGTCAGGCTGACACCGGCGAAGGAGGAGAGCACGAGACCACCGATCGTCACGGTGCACAGCGCTGCCGACACTCCCGCGAGGAGAGCGAGCGCACGGTCTCGCCCCGCCCCGAACCACCAGCCGGCGGCGACGGCGATCGGCAGCAGCAGCACAAACATGCCGATGCTGCGCGCAACGGCGGCAACCACGGCGGCGTCTGGCGGCGAGGGCGGGATCACGCTAGCCGCCTCGACCGATCGGATGTCGGGTGTCGCCGCTCGTGATCGGCCCGGTTGCCGCGGCGGGGCAGTTGTCCTGGGTCAGGCTGCGCGTGTCGAAGATCGAGATGTTGCCACTGTCGAACACGCGGCCAATCGGGCAGATTCCATTGAACTTCAGCAGCCCGGCCACGGTCGGGGGCCTCGTATGCGCGTAGGCGCCCGGCTCGTCGTTCTCGACATATACGCCGACCAGCGGCAGCGCGTCGGCGAGCCGGGTGTCGACGACGACGTAGCTCAACCGGTCGCGAACCAGCACGTAGGCGGTGGTCGGCGTGAACTCGGGTCCGAGCAGCACCGTCGGCAAGGGGCGCCCGAGGAGCGCACCCGTTTGTGGATCCTGGTCGCCGAGCGAGCCCATCAGCAGTCCGTTGGCGCGGTCCACGAGGATCCGGTTCTGCGTCCCCAGGTGGCCGGCGGTCCAGCGCGCCGCGGCGATCCCCTCAGGGTCCACCGAGCGCTCATCGGCGACGACCAGGTATGGGCCGGGGATGCGGGAGTACCGCGCCCAGCCGATCACGATTCCACCCATGAACGCCACCGTGGCGAGCGTCATTACGGTCACCGCGGCACCCCGCCGCGCCCAGCCGGTCATACGCGGTTTCCAGAAGCGCCAGTCGGTGGTCAACACGAGCGCGCCCAGGAAGGCGATGCCGACGTACACGAACTCGGAAGCCCGGTTGGAGATCTCGGTCCCGGCCTGGGTGAGCCTCAGCGGCAGCGTCGGAACGTAGAGGACGGCGGCCAGGGCCAGCGTCGCGCGCAACGGCGTCAGATGCCGGCGCAGCGCGATCAGCCCCAGCGGCAGCACGAGCAGCGCCAGACCGACCGACCCGAATGCGATCAGCCGCTCGATCAGCGGCGTCACCGGGACACCGGCGGCGTGGAACAGTTGCTTGGGGGCGGATTCGCCGAGCAGCAGGTTGAGGCCGGCGGAGGTGGCCTTGCTCAGCAACGGTCCGAAATAGCGCCCGGCGGTCGTGCCGAACACGGCCGTCCACACGCCTGTCAGCGCCAGCGCCACCAGGCCGAGGAGCCACAACTCCGGGCTCGCGGTGATCTTGGCGCGCCGGGCCATCACCGTGTCGATGGCCGCCCACACGAGGAGAAACAGGATCAGCGCGTAGGAGGTGATCGGGTGGGAGACCAGGACGGTGAGGACGACCAGCAGCGTGATCAGAAACGCTCGCCGCGACGTCCGGCCTCGAACTTCGCGGATCCGGGCGTCCCATTGACTCCAGGGCGCCCGCGCGGCCAGCGCCACGGCGGCGAGCGCCAGCGGCAGCGAGAACGACTCGTACGCCCATTGGGCGTCGAAGAACACGAAGTTCGGGTTGGCGGCGTACAACACGGTTGCAAGCGCCGCCACGCGTGTCGATGCCGCCCGTTCGAACAGCAGGAACAACGCGACCATCATCACCAGTCGCATCACTCCGATCAGGAGCATCGCGCTGAGGAACAGCGACATGCCGGTGACGGTGGCGAGCGCATCCGTGACCAGCTCAAGGCCCGGGAAGTAGGGGTGGATGGTGATCAGCGGATCGTGGTGAAACGGCTGCCCGTACCGCTGAATGTCCTGAGTGGCGCGGAGCGTGGAGAACTCGTCGTGGAAGGTGAAATGCAGCGGCGTGTCGAGCACTTTCACCATGTACAGCGCCGTCCCCAAGAGGACGACTAGGAGAAGGCTCTCGGTGCGTCCACAGCCTCGCCAGGCGTGCGCGACGGCCGGCGCGAACATCGTTACCAGGCCAAGCCACAGCAGCGCGTAGCTCGCGCCGGTGTGCCCGGCGCGCGCGAGGGCGTCTGCCCAGGCGACGATCATGAGGCCGAGCGCGAGCATGAACGCGCTCACCGCCAGGCGCGTCGCGTCGATCTGCTCGTCGGACCGCGACTTGCGAGCAAAGTCATGATCGGTGCCGGCGTGATCGGGGGTGAGCGCGAGGGTCGTCATCGTTCTCGAGCTAGCTCGTCTCGGTGGCGGTGGTCACGGCTCGCGGCGGTGCTCGCGGGGCTCATGCCGTGCTGCGGAACGCCTCTGTCGAGCGCAGGTCGCGGTATGCCGAGACGGTCTGGTCGGCCATCGCCTCCCAGGTTGCGACCCGCTCCGGATGCGCTCGGCTTCCGGCAAGCGCCTGGTCCCTGATCGCGCCGGCGACGACGAACGGCGATGCGCGCCGTGACACAAAGGTGATGCCGTCTCGCCCCGCCAGCAGCGCGGCCTCGCGGTTCGCCGGTATATCCGAGGCGACGACGGGCGTGCCGGCGGCGGTTGCTGCCAGCAGCATCCCTCCCCAGAGGCTCTCCTCCTTCAGGGTGACGAGCACCGATGCCGTTCGAAGCCAGCGATGCATAGCGCGATCGTCGATCCGACCCAGGAACGTGATGCGGTCCTCGACGCGCAGATACTCGGCATGCGCCTCGAGCGCGCTGCGGCCGCGTCCACCGCCGATCACGGCGAGGCCGTAAGTGGATGAGAGCGCCGGCAGCGCCGAGATGATTCGGTGGATGCCGGTCCATCTGGTGAGCCGGTCCACGGTGAGGATCACCCGCCCATCGAGCGGCAGCGGATGCGCCGCGGCGATCGCCGGCGCGTCGACGCCGTTCGGGATCACCTGAGTGCGCGCTCCCGGCGCCGAGCGGATCACGTGGAGCGCCTCGCTGTGCGAGACGCACAGGACCAGATCCGCATCGGCCACCAGGTGCTGATCGCGTCGGTGCTCCCGTCCCTGGGCCAGATGCCGCAGCTCCTGGGGCGACAGCGCGTAGTAGTGCGGTGTGCATACGAGATGCGGGAAGCTCGGGTGCGCGGCGTGCAGCGTCGCGAGCAGTCGCCGCCCGTGGACGTGCACCACGTCGGCAGCGGCCGTGCAACCGCGCAACTGGGCGATCAGCGGTTTCGGTAACGGGCGGTCCAGGCGCGCGAAAGGTCGGGCAACGCACGTGACCCGGACGCCCTCCCCGGCGTGTGACTCGGGTGTGCGGCCGCCATAGACCAGGACTTCTGCGGTGCCGGCGTCGCGCACGACGCCGGCGGCGAGAGCCTCGACGTGGCGACCGACCATGCCGCCGGACGCGCCATACGCAGGCGTCAGGAAGCACACGTGCATCTCGGTCACCTCCTCCCGAGGAGCGCGGTCAACATGCGTCGGCGCGAGACGCGCAACCGCTCGAGCGCGATCGTGCGCAGGATGAGCAAGCCGTCCCTGAGCTCGCGCAGGTTCCCCACGCCCACCAGCCGCGGGCGTTCGTAGCTCGGCACCTCCTGGACGACGAGGCCGGCCCGGGCAACGCGGACGTTCAGGAGGGTCTCGACGTCGAAGCCGTCGACGTCGAGATGGATGTACGGCAGGCAGCGCCTCCAGAACGCGACGTAGCCGTAACAGAGATCGGTGTAGTTCGTCTCGTACAGCCCGTTGACGAGCCGGCACAGCAGCGAGTTGCCGAGCCGGCGGATCGGAGTCAGGTCGGCGCTGCCGCCGCCGTGGGCGTAGCGGGAGCCCTTGACGTAATCCGCGCCGGCGTAGAGGGCGTTGAGGAAGCGCGGGATCTCGCGCGGATCGGTCGAGCCGTCGGCATCGAGCATCACGATGACGTCGCCCGTGCAGGCGGCGAAGCCGGCGTTCAGCGCGTCCCCCTTGCCCGTGCCGCGTTGCTCGACGACGACGACATCCGGGCGCAGCCGCCGCGCCTCGTCGACCGTGCCGTCGGTCGAATGCCCGTCGACGAGGATCACCTCGTGAAGAGCCGATGGCAACCGGGAGAAGACGTAGGCGAGATTCGGCGCCTCGTTGTACGCCGGAATAACCACGCTAACGCACACGTCGGCGGGGAGGAGCGGGATCAAGGGCTCGTCAGCCGGGAACACCGCCTCATCGAGCGCCATCGGGCCGACGCGTTCGTCGTATCCGTTGCTCATCCCAACCTCGCAGTTGCTCTTCTACATATCTCGGGGCGGCCCTACGCCGTCCCCTTCTACCTCACCCACTATGTTCGTCGGTTGACCAGGTCGGTGGGTCCGGTGCGACCCTCAAATCTCGAGCGGGTTATTACGTACGAGCTTGGGCACGGTCTTGTCGAGAATGCAGCTGGCCGAACCCGTAGCCCGCGACCGTAACCACGAGGGCGACGATGATGCTCGCCGCCCGAGCCAGCCCAGCCGGATCCCTGCGCGCCGCATCGAGCGCACCGCCGGCGATCCCGGCCGGAAGCGCGCGAGCCACGTACGAGCGTTCGGACGCCAGGGCAGACGCGTCGCCGTACCTCCTCGCGAGCTGGGCTTTTGCGCGGCCTTCGCCCCAGCAGCGGCGAACGAGATATCGCCAGGTGACCCGATCGGCCGGGACTGCATGTTGTACCCGCGCGCCGGTGATGTGAAGAAGCCGGCCCTCAGGGAACAGCGCGTGCAACCGGATCCCGAGGTCCGTATCGTCGTCGCGGAGCTCGGTCCCAGGGCGCTGCCCGATGTCCTCTGTAAAGCCGCCGAGCGCCAGCAGGGCGTCTCGGCGGAAGGCCATGTTCGCCCCGATCGGGTTGCGAAGCGTCCGATCATTTGCGGGCAGGCCGCGATAGCTGCAACCGGCGACCCAGTAGAGCTCGGGCGCGAGCCACCTCGGCTCGAGCGACTCCCACCGCGGCTCCACCCAGCCTCCCACGCCGATCACGCTCTCGGCACCGAAAGCAGACGTCAACACCCCAAGCCAATCCCTGTCGGCGCACGCGTCGTCATCCATGAAGGCCACAATGTCGGTCCCGAGCTGGCGCAACCCAGTGTTGCGGGCACCCGCCAGACCCGGCGGTCCCTCGCTCGCAACCACCCGCACGGGCGCCAATGCCACCCCGGCGCGTGCAAGTAGCGAATCGTTGTGGTCGATCACAACGATCACGTCATCCGGAGGTTGAGTTTGATCACGGACGGACAGAACGGCCTGGACGAGCTCGTTCCGACGATCACTCGAGTACGCGCAAATCACGACCCCGACTGAAATCTCGCCGGAGACCCGGCGATGACCAAATCGCGCAACCTCGTTCTCAGAGCTCACCGTTAGCCTCTAGCTATTCCGAAACCCGTACCCAGTGCACGCTGCCGTCCTTGGTCCTAGTCTCGGCGCCACGGCACGCGCTTGCAAGCGGCATTTCCCGCGCGCCAATCCGTAGATCTCCGGCGTCGCGAGCGGCGCAGAATCTGCCGCGACCGCGACTGGTCCTGCTCCTGCTGTGCCAGGACACGCGGGCACCCCGCTTGTCAGCCCGGGGAGTTGCGAGTGGGACGATTCATGATGCCCGTGAGGCGGCCCAGACTCTTCACTCTTCCGACTCCCAGCTGAGGACCGGCAGCAAGGACCCGAGCGGGCGACGACCATCCTCTGGGATCAAGGCAGCCCAGGCGCCCGGTGCTAACCGGGTTCGCCACGAGCTGCAAGCGGCTGAGCCGCGACTCGGCGCCGGCACCCGCGCGACCGAACCTGCAGCGAAGCGGCCACCAGGCCGCCGTGACTCCCTGAGGCGTGGAGCAGCAGTAGGCGGCCTAGCTGTGCGTCGACGCCTGGCCCTGCATCCGTGGCCGCGCGGGCATCTTCGCGTCGGCGCGGCCAGTCTCGGAATGCGCGGATAAGCGGGAAGACGGGGCGCCGGATTTCCGCGGCGATCCGCAGATCGACTCTGGGTTGTACTTGCCACGCAAACTGAGACTCCGGACGCGTCGGTGATGCTCCTGGAAGAACAAAAGCGGGCGCGCAGCCCCATTCGGTTGAGCAGAAGCAACGGCCGGCCGATTCCGAGCCGGCGAAAGTTCTGCCTGTTCGTGGATTCGGGTCTGAGGATGGCCCGGCGGGGACTTACGGCCGGGGGCAGCCGGGTTGACTTGAGCGCCGGGGTCCACATAGGATCGCCGCAAGATCTCGTGCGGATGTGCGGGATCGGGGCGCGCTCTCGTCGCGGTTCACCTCACCGCGGTTGTTGCTCGGCGCAGTCCGGAATTGGGACCAACCAAGGAGGCTGAAGATGAGGACATTGATGAAGGTCAAGATCCCGACCGCGGCGGGAAACGAGGCAATCAAGAACGGAAGTCTGCCGGAAATCGTCGGAAAGGCGCTCGCTTCGCTCAATGCGGAGGCTGCGTACTTCACCTCGGAGGACGGCATGCGCACTGCCCTGATCTTCTTCGATATGACGGACTCCAGTGATATTCCATCGGCGGCGGAGCCGTTTTTCATGGGCCTCGACGCGCAGATCTCGTTCGAGCCGGTGATGAACGCCGATGAGATGGCTGCTGGCGTCGGCAAGGCGATGGAGGCCGCTTAGGGCCACGGCGCGAGCCGCACGGCGAGCCAAGCGCGCCGCGCACGCTGTGCGCAACTCGTTTGTCGCGGTTCCGGCAATCTCGATCACCCCCTCGCTCGCAGCCATATCCAGAAGGGCGACCGAAGCCTGCGTATCGGCCAAGCAGGGCAGCGGCACCAGACGCAAGCGCTCTCTGGTCATCGCCAAAGGTGCGCATCTCCGGGCCGTCGACCGTCCCGGCGCCGCGACCGACGCAGCGGCGGCCGTGCTTTCCGTGGCTGCGGACACGGCGATGTGCTTGCTGGCAGCCCGATTCGCGGTGACTTGCAAGCGCACCTGGCTGTCGCTCGCCTGGCGTAGCAGCCGCAGCCTCGACGCCGGCGGCGCTGCCGGATAGGACGACCGAAAGTCGCTCCTATGTCAATGGGATGTCGCTGTTTGCGGCAATCATCTGGACATGGCGTAGAGGCTGGAGTGGGTGATGGGAACGGTGTTGATGTTGATGTTGATGTTGTTGTTCGAGCGAGGGTCTGGATCCGGGGTGGAATGCCCCCGAGGTCGTGGACACTTGATCGCTTGGGTCTGTCCGACCCGGCGGGAAGGGTGTGGTGTCCATGCCAAGGACGCGTCCGCCGTATCCCGTGGAGTTCCGTCGTGAGACGGTCGAGTTGGTGCGTCAGGGCCGCTCGATCGCGGATGTCGCGAAGTCGCTCGGGGTCTCGCATCAGACGTTGCGTAACTGGTGCAGGCAGATCGAGGTCGATCAGGGTCGCCGTGAGGGTCTGACCTCGGATGAGAAGGAGGAGCTCACGCAGCTGCGCCGTCGCGTGCGGGTCCTCGAGCAAGAGCGCGAGATCCTAAAAAGGGCGGCGGCCTTCTTCGCGAGGGAGGGCAACGAGATCCGATAGCGGTGTTCCGGTTCATCGACGCGGAGAAGGGCAACTTTGACGTCGCGGTGATGTGCCGGGTGTTGGGCGTGTCGCGCTCGGGCTACTACGCGTGGGCGCGGCGGCCGCCGTCCGAGCGGACGCTCGCTAACGCGACGCTGGTCGAGGAGATCCGTCGTGTGCATGCGGAGAGTGACGGGACCTACGGGTCCCGTCGCGTGCACGCCGAGCTGCGCGGCGAGGGCCATGAGGTCAACCACAAGCGGATCGAGCGGCTGATGCGCGTGGAGGGCATCCAGGGCGCGTACGTGCCGCCCAAGCGCCGCCGCAACGCCGACTGCGCACTCGGCGTCGACGGGGTGAAGGTGTGGCCGGATCTCGTCAAGCGCGACTTCCAGCCGACCGCTCCGAACCAGCTGTGGTGCTCGGACATGAAGCAGATCCCGACTGGCGAGGGTGTGCTGCACCTCGCCAGCGTGCTGGACTGCTTCTCGCGCCGGATCGTGGGCTGGGCGATGGGCCCGGTCGCCGACGCGCCGCTCGTCGCCCGCGCGCTCGAGATGGCCGTCTCCCAGCGCCGGCCGGGTGAGGGGATCATTCACCACGCCGATCGCGGCTGTCAGTACACGGCTGTGACGTTCGGCGCCGCATGCCGCGCGCATGGTGTCACGCAGTCCAACAGTCGCAAGGGCAGCCCCCACGACAACGCCGCCAAGGAAAGCTTCTTCGCGTCACTGGAGAAAGAGAGGCTGCGCCGGCGCACCTACGCCACACATGAGCAGGCGCGCAGCTCGATCTTCCAATACATCGAAGAGTTCTACAACCGGCGACGGTTGCACTCCACGCTCGGGTACCGCTCCCCCGACGAGATCGAGCGCGACCATCACCTCACGCTCGTCGTCGCCGAGGCCGTCTGAGCGGTTAGCGCTCGCGGATCAATAAATGTGGATCGGGTCACGGTGAATGACCGGCTGGGCTGATTCGGTAGTTCCACTCTGGGTGCCAGTCGTGTCCGGTGATGTTGACGGCGGCGATCTGGTCCTTGGTGACCTTGGTGCCTTTGGTGTAGATGGTCGGGTCCAGGCGGGCGTAGACCTTCAGCCCAGTGCTGGTGGTGGTCGAGGTGATCAGGTCGAGGATCACCTCGTAGCTCTCCAGAGGCCGGCCGCGCCAGTTCAGGCTGATGAACGAGAACAGCCGGTGCTCGACCTTGTTCCACTTCGAGGTCCCCGGCGGAAAGTGGCAGAGCTCGAGCTCAAGCCCAGCCTCGTCGGCGAGCTTCTGCAGCTCGACCTTCCACAGGTGCACGCGTGGGCTGTTGCCGCCGCCGCAGTCGGCGGTGATCGTCAGCCGGTTGGCGTTTGGGAACCGCTCACGGCCGAGGTGTTCCCACCATGCCCGGATGCTGGCCACGGAGAACTCGGCCGTTTCCGCGGACAGACCGACCGACACATACCCCTCGTTGTTGGCGATGTCGTACACCCCGTAGGGGACGGCCTTTGGGACCCCTGTGGGGAAGTCGTGCCCCTGGACCTGCACGGGCTTGCCCGAGGGCTCCCACTCGCGCCCGCCGTTCTTGTAGTCGCCCACCAGCTCCTTGTGTTTGCAGTCGATCGAGATCACCGGCTGCCCCTCGGCCAGTGCCGTCTTGACCGTCTCGTTGATGTGCTCAAACTGGGCGTCGCGGTCGGGATGCTGGGAACCCTCCCGCGTCTTCTGGTTGGCTTGCAGGCGAAACCCCTGCGCCTTCAGAAGCTTCCCGAGCGTCCGCTCGGAGATCTCATGCCCCATCCCCACCAGCGCCACGCGCAACTTCCCGAGGCTCTTGGACGTCCACCGCAGCGGCGACTCGGGATCGCCGCGCGTGGCCGGATCGATCAGCCGATCCAGATCCTCAACCACCAACGGATCCGTCTCGACCACCGGCCGACGGCCACCACCCGACCGGCGCACCTGCCCGCGCTCGACCCGCTCGCCGGACTCAACCTCGGCCAGCCCGCGCCGGACCGTCTCCTCAGAGAGCCCAGTCACACGCGCAAGCAGCGCCACACCACCCGGCCCATGCGTCTTGGCCTCGCTCGCCGCCCACAACCGCCGGCGGCGCTCGTCACACTCCGGGCCGAACAGACGCCAGCGCTCCGCGATCTTCGCCTCCGCCACACGATCAAGCGCGGCCGCCAATCGGTCGGGTTCTGGCACGCCACTTCATTCTCCACCCGCGCCAAAGCCCCTTTCCATAACGCAACAAACCCCCCACACTTGTTGATCAGCGAGCGCTTACCCCCTCCCGCCGCGGGGGTCCGGCGGGCGCGCCGCGCGCGGGTACGCAGCTCCGCTCGCCCCTCGGGACTCGCTGCGCCGCGAACCCGCGCGCGCTCCCCCGAACGCTTGTCCCCACCCAGCGCTACCGTCTTCCGTCCGGGCGCTGTCCTACGCTGACACGGTCAACTCAGAACGTGTCCACGGAACGGGGGGCGGTCCAGGGCGGGGGAACGGAGGAGCTTCCAGACGCGGCGGGTGAGGTGGCGTTTGAGGCAGCCGAGTGCTTCTTTGCGTGACTTGCCTTCAGCTTGTTTGCGGGCGAGGTAGGCGGCGGTGTCGGGATCCCAGTTGGCTTTGTTGACGGCGAGGCGGTGGAGCGCGCAGTTGAGCTGGCGGTTGCCACCGCGGTCCAGGCGGTGTCGCTGGGTGTTGGCGGAGGATGCGGGGATCGGGGCGCTGCCGCCGGTGCGGGCGAGCTTTGAGTCGGTGGCGAATCGGTCGGCGCCGGCGATCTCGCCGATTAGCTTGGCCGCGGTCAGCGGGCCGCAGCCTCGCTCGGCGAGCAGCTGCGGCGCATAGCCTTGGACTAGCGCATTGATCTCACGCTCGAGCTCGTGGATGCGCTTGGTGCTGGCGGCGATCTGGCGGACGAGCTCCCGCCCGATCCGCACCCGGGTCGTCTGATCCGCGCGGGCGAGGCGGCGGGAGGCTTTCCCTAGCCATTTGGCTGTGTCGAGCGCGCCGTGCGGGATCTCGAGCTCGGGCCAGGGGTCGTGCAGGTGCCAGCGCAGCCGCTGTTGATCCTGTCCGCGAGCGGCGACGAGATCCTCGCGATGGTCGACGAGCAGTCTGATGTCAAGCGCCGCGCCGTCGAGGTGCGCTGTGGGGAGCTCGTCGATCCCTTCCTTGAGCGCGGCGCGAGCGACGCTGAACGCGTCGATCGAGTCGGACTTGCCGCGCTCGCGGGACGAGCGGCAAGGGACGGGTTCACGCTCGCATTCGTGCGGCAGACCGGACGTTTCGTGCTGCATCGGCGGCGTCGTGCTGATTCTCTTGCCGGAGCGGAAGTCTCGTCCGGATCGTAGGGTTGGAGCGATCGTCCAACGCGTTGTTGAGCTCGGTCGACGGTCACTGCTGCCCGGTTAGCGCTTCGCTAGCGCGGGCGCTTGATAATCGGATTGTGGTGGCGCATTCACGGATTTTGGTGGTCGATGACGACGCGGCCATTCTTGACTCGCTTCGCCGGGCGCTCGAGCTGGAGGGCTACGCGGTCAGAACGGCCGTCGATGGCGCCGGCGCGTTGAGGTCGGTTGCGCAGAGCGAGCCCGATGCGGTGGTGCTCGACATTGGGCTGCCGGATCTGAATGGTCGGGTGGTCGCCGCACGGATGCGCGCGGGCGGCTTGTCGACGCCGATCTTGGTGTTGTCGGCGCTGGATCAGGTCGACGATCGGATCGCTGGGCTGGAGGCGGGCGCGGATGACTACCTGGTCAAGCCGTTCGCGGTCGGTGAGCTCGTGGCCCGGCTGCGGGCGCTGCTTCGGCGGGCAGCGACGCAGGCGCGAGCAGGAGAGGCCGCGCTTCGGCCACCTGTGCGGTTGGGGCCGTTGTTGGTCGATGTGGATGGCGCGGCGGCGAGCTGGGGTGGGCGTGATCTCGGGTTGACGGGCCGCGAGCTCGCGCTCTTGGACGCGCTTGCTCGTAATGCGGAGGTTGTGCTGGCCCGCGACCGTTTGTTAGACATGGTGTGGGGTTATGACTTCGCTCCCGACAGCCGCGCGCTGGACGTGTTCATGACCTATCTGCGCCGCAAGCTCGAGGCAGTTGGCGCGCCGCGATTGGTCGAGACTGTGCGTGGCGTGGGGTTTGTGTTGCGCCGGCCGTGATCCTGCGGTCGCTCACGGCGCGCGTGGTAGTCGGCGCGCTCCTGGTCGTGACGGCGGTCCTGGTCGGCGGTGGGCTCACGATCGTGGCGCTGACCGAACAGCGCGACAAGCGTGACGCGGATGCCGACCTGCGGCGCTTTGCCGGCGACATCACGCCGGGTGTCGCCGGGGTGCTCGGAGTGGTTCCGTCGCCGCCCCCGACGCCCGTCGTGCCCGGGTCACCTCCGCCCGTTTCTGCTGAGCTGCAGCTGCTGGATCGCACCGGCAGGCCGATCGCGATCCCTCCGGGGCCACCACCCCAGGCCGCCACGGCTAACGCTCCTGCTCCGGGCGTGGCGCAAGCGCTGGTCGACGCCTTCAACCAGCGGGGGCAGAGCTCGGCTCCGGCTGGTCAGATTGAGTTTGTGCGAGCGCTCGCGTCGGCGTCCGGTCGGCGGCTGATCTTGGGCACTCCCCCGCGCGATTTCCCGCCGATGTCGCTGCGCCCCGGCGGCCGCACGGTATCCGACGCCGGCAAGCTCTGGCGGCTCATGGTGGTGCAAGCGCCGATCGGCGTCACGGTCGAGGTGGGCGCACTCGCGCAGTCGATCTCGGCCCGGGCGGCGCGGTTGCGCACGATCGTGATCTGGACCGGGGTAGTCGGCTTGCTCGTCGTGCTGGCCGGCACCGTGATCACCTCGCGTGTGGCCCTGCGCCCGTTGCGCGAACTCGCGCGTAAGGCGGCCCGAGTCCAGGGTACTGATGACCTCGAGGTCAAGTTGCGCGTGCCTGGCCAGCCGCAGGAGGTCGCGGTGCTAGCCGAGGAGCTCGATCTGATGCTGAGTAGGCTCGACGAGGCCGTGGCCGCGCGCGAGGCGGCGCTGCTAGCGGCCCGGCGGTTCGCCGCCGACGCCGGGCATGAGTTGCGGACGCCGCTGCAGAGCGTCCGCGCGAACCTCGACATCGCCAGTAGTGACGAAGCAAACCCCCAGCAGCGGCGTCTTGCCCTCGAGATCGCCGGACTGCAGTCTGACCGGCTCGGTCGCCTCGTCGACGGTCTGCAGACGCTGGCGCGCGGTGAGTCTGGACTGGTCGTGGCCGCCGCCGACGTCGACCTTGGGGACATCGCCGACGGGGCGGTGTTCGCCGCCCGCACCCGGCATCCCGAGATCGTGATCGAGAGCGACCTGCCAGCCACAGGGCCGGTGGTGCGTGGGGACGCGGATGGTCTGTGGCGGGTCATCGAGAATTTGCTCGAGAACGCCGCCCGGCACGGACGCCCCGGCGGACACGTTCGCCTGCGGGTGACCGCCGACGCGGCCGGCGCCGAGATCATCGTCGAGGACGATGGTCCCGGGATCCCCCTCGCCGAGCGCGAGCGAGTCGTCCGCCGCTTCGCCCGTGGTCAGAACGCAACTGCTGGCGGCAGCGGACTGGGACTCGCGATCGTCCAGGCGGAGGCGCGGCGCCACGGCGGCACCCTCGAGTTGTCCTCGTCCGAGCTAGGAGGGCTGTTCGCGCGGGTCACGATCTGCAGTTAGGCATTTCCTAACGCGCGTGTAGGAAGCTCCCGTCCGACATAGGGACGCACGCGACCTGTAGATGGGGGCAACGCTCGCGACCGCCGCCGCGGCGCCGCACCAGACGGCCCGCGGCGGCGGCGCGGGGTCGAGTCACCACGTGTGAACATCTCCAAGCCAGCCGACGAAGCCTGGCCGAGTCAGTCGGATCCTTGTGGTGGAACGGACGCTTGATGGTTCGACCGCCGCAAGCACGGCCACCTTCCTGTCGACGCGCTGGTGGGGACCGCGGGCGGCCCGGATCCGTCCGAGCGCCCGCGGCGTGTCGGGGAAGTGGGGGCGCAGTTCCCCGACGCCTTTGGCCGGCAACGCCACGCCACGCGAGTCGGCGCGACTTCGCGGACGTCCACGCGTCGGGGCATCGCGGATTGGCGGTTTCCCAGCTAATCCCATCGTTAAACGGAGCGTGCAGTCGTGCCGCCGGATCAGCGGGGCGCATCTCCGGCTGGATCTAACGAGCGGCGACTCGACGTCAGCGTAGAAAGCGCGTATCGCGGGTATTTCGACTCTGGCCAGCGGAGGGGCGTCGATCAATGATCCGCTGCATGCTGCACCAAGCGATCACGAACCGCCGCCACGGGCCTCCCGACTCACATCGGCCAGACGGGCGCCGCTCTGGTGCATGCACGCCACCCAGTCCTCTTCCATCAGGAGGGACCAATTGTCTCACCCCACACCCTTCCTCGGCGGCCTTTCGGTCCTGATCGCTCTGGCTATCACCGTCGCACCGGTACGGGTCTCTGCCGCGCGAGCCGACGTGATCAACCTCAATCCATGCAACTCCGCCGCGATTAGCCAGCCGTTCTCGCCGTGGGGCGATCCGGCTTGGTACGAGCTCGCCCCAGGCGGAGACTTCGAGACGTCCACCTGGGCGTTGAGCGGCGGCGCGCAGCGCGTGCCTGGAAGCGAACCCTATGCGGCGACCGGCTCGCTCGGCTCCTGGTCGCTCACGCTGCCGGCGGGCTCATCGGCGCAGTCGCCTCCAATGTGTGTCGATGCCGCGTACCCGAGCGCCCGCTTCTTCATCGCCGGAACCGGTGTCGTGGCGGTGACGATCGTGGACGGGAACCTCGACATCCCGGCCGGGATCGCCGTCGCCGGCTCCAATTGGCGGCCGACGCCCGTCATGCTCACGTCCTCGGCGGTGGCGGCGGCAACGTCCAACGGCGTGGCGCAGGTATCGCTCAGTCTCACCGGCCTGACCGGCAGCGCGCGAGTGGACGACGTTTTCATCGATCCCTGGCAACGGGGATGACCCAGTGGCAACCGCAATTCGATCACGCGCAGGTGCAGCACTGATGCAATCCGACTCCTACAACACACCCGGCACCGAAACTCTGTTGCAAGTGGGACGACAGCGCTACCTCGACGGCGGGAATGGGCAACGACTTCTGCTCACCGAGGCCGCCGGCGCCGCGACCTTTCTCGTTGCCGCCGGCGCGCTGGCTCTGCTCGGGTCCTCAACGCGTTCGCTGTCGCCGACAGCCCTCGTCGCGACCGTGGTCGCGTACCTCGTCGCCGCGCAAGTGCGATATCCCGTCGGCAGCGCCTGGACTGGCCCCATGCAGCTGGTGTTCGTGCCGATGCTGTTCGTGCTGCCTACGCCGTTCGTGCCGCTGATCATCGGGGCGTGCTCAGTCGCGGACCAGTTGCCGCAGGCATTGCGCGGCCACCTGTCGGCTACGCGGGCTTTGGCTCGAGTCGGCGACAGCTTCTACTCACTGGGACCCGCGCTCGTGCTCGTACTGTTCGGCGGGCAGGTGTTCTCATGGGCGCATTGGCACCTGTACCTGCTCGCCTTCCTCGCCCAGGTCGCGTTCGACGCAGCCGCAGGGCTCACCCGAACCTGGTTCGCGGAACGCGTACACCCTAGCGACCAGCTGCCGATGCTGTGGTTGTATGCCACCGATGCGTGCCTGTCTTGCATCGGCCTCCTTGTCGCGGCGTCCGCGGTCGAGCAACCCGGGCTGGTCCTGCTCACCCTGCCGTTGGTCGGCGTGCTCTGGCTGCTGGCCCGCGAGCGTCGCCAGCGCCTGGACTTCGGGCTGGCGCTCAGCACGGCCTACCGTGGCACGGCGACGCTGCTCGGGTACGTGGTCGAGGCGGACGACCAGTACACCGGGGCTCACAGTCGCGACGTGTTCGATCTCTCCCGCTCCGCCGCGGCCGCACTCGGACTCGGGGCGTCGCAGCGCCGCGCTGTCGAGTTTGTCGCGATGTTGCACGACGTGGGCAAAATCTTCGTGCCGAAGGGGATTCTTAACAAGCCGGGGGAACTCGACGCATACGAGTGGGAGGTCATACGCCAGCACACAATTCAGGGCGAACGAATCCTCAAGCAGGTCGGCGGCGCACTCGCACGAGTCGCACAATACGTCCGATCCTCACATGAGCACTACGACGGCCACGGCTATCCCGACGGCCTCGCCGGAGAATCGATTCCGATCGAGTCGCGGATCGTCACAGTGTGTGACGCATACAGCGCGATGACGACCGACCGCCCGTACCGCGCCGCAATGCCAGTCGACGAGGCACTGGAGGAATTGCGCGACCATGCCGGGACGCAGTTCGACCCGCAGGTCGTTAGAGCTCTAGAACGTGTCCTGACGTGATTCGCTCCGCTCGGCGGCAGAGTCGCTCATCGCCCGTCAGAGCGCTCGGTCGAGCTCCAGTCGCCTGGAGCGCCGACCTCAAGATCATCCCCGCAGTAGAGGAGCACGTCCAGCGACCCACAGTCCACGACCTTGAAATCGGCCAGGATCGCGTCGAAGGAACGGCGGATCCACCTGGGAACATGCCTCAAGTCGATCCCGTCGGTCATTGCCTCGTTCCGTTCACGTGACATTGCACAAAGGACCCCCTACTTCCCGATCGCCGCTGCCAACACCAGCGTGGCCCCGATCTGTTTATCGATGCCCCACGTCCGCAATCGTACCGCGCTAGGCTCCGGCGCCCGGCTTTAGCTTTAGCCAAGCGACGCGGCGAAGGAATCAAACGTTCCAAACGTAGGTTGCGGGTTCGCGGAACTCGAAGTTCCTCCTGTCCGGCGGAATTGCCCTGGACATCGCCGCTCGTCAACGCCGTCGGCGAGACAGCGTGCTGCTCTCCCAGTATTGCGAGAGCGAGTCCATGGAGCCGTTTGCTGGCTCGACGATGCTCAGCTAACTCCGCGCCGTTAGCTGCGCACTCGGTGAGGAGCGGATCTGCAAACGACGGGCCGCTGCCGGAATGGACGAGATCCGCAACTCTCGGCGGGCCCATGCCCGAGCGATCGCGAGACTGGTGGAAGTCGTACGCTGCAGAAGAGCGGGGTGCGGGTTCCGCTCGTGCCCGAGTGAGCAGGACTGCTCCTGGCGGGTTCTGAGCATCGGACTGGAGCCGCAGATCGTGGTTAGGCTCCGCCGGGGATGATGCGGCCTCCGCCGACACTGCAGCGAGACGACGGCCCAACCATCGCGTACGACATCGCTGGCGATGGCCCTCTAGTCCTGTTCGTACACGGGCTGACGTCCAACCGTCGGGGATGGGACCCGGTCACCAGTCAGCTCATCGAAGACTTCACCTGCCTACGAGTCGATCTGCGAGGCCACGGAGACTCATCGACCGCCACGGATTACTCGATGCAGTCGCTGGTCGGCGACGTGCGCGCGATTGTCGAGCACATCCGACTCGGTGAACCTGCCGTTGTCGGTCACTCGCTGGGCGCGAGCGTTGCCGCCGTTTACGGGGCCGCATACAACCCGCACGCTGTGATCTGTGTCGATCAATCACTGCGATTCGGCGATTTCGCAAGGCTCGTGCAGGCTCACGCCGACCGCCTACGAGGCCCGCACACCATGGATGCACTGCTCTCCATCGAGCACGCTCTCAGGCTCGAGCCCTACGCCGGCGTCGAGGAGCTCGAGCGAAGAGTACTGGCGTTCCCACGTGAGGTCGTCCTCGGCGTCTGGCATGCACTACTGACAACCCGTGCCGACGAGCTGACGGCGACGGCCGAGGCGCTTCTGCCCCGCATCTCCGCACCACTTCTGTCGCTCCACGGCTCGTCCCCACCACCCGACTACCAGCCCTGGCTCACTCAATTGGTGCCCCGAGCACGTGTTGAGACCTGGCATGGAACCGGGCACATGCTCCACCTCGTCGACCCAGCACGCTTCATCTCACGCATCCGGCCACTGCTCGCCGGCCCACCGATACTCGAGGCTTAGACCTAGCTTGCTGCTCGCCTACCACCATGCGCGAATGCGAGAGCCATCACGCAGTCAGTCCAGGCGTCGGGGACTCTCGAGACGGACGAGCTCCGACAGCGCGGCGTTCGCGCGGGCGAGCACAACCGCTCTCGCAGGCGAAGGGAGAGCCGCCGCGATCGCGTGCGCGTCCGTCGTCGGCGTGGAGTTGCATATGCATCCTGACGTCGGCGTTTGCTCGATCGGATATGACGAGCTAATAGCGGTTCTTCTGCTCCGCCAGCAACGCGGGCACGCGGTGCAGCCGGCGCCGGGCTTGTGGAATGGACGAAACGGAGCAGCGCTTATCGCGGCAGCGATGAGATGACCGCTTCGCCCTAGCCGAGCAGCAGCCACTTGATCGAGATCGCGACGACCGTCGGTACGGTCTCTGCCTACGTACGAACGTGACCCTGCTTGCTCGGAATCGGGATTCAGCAAACTCGGTGCCCTGTCGTGATCGCGCACATCCAGGCCTGTTGGTCCCTGGGGGCGCCACGACTGCTTCGGCTCTCGCGGCTGGTCCGGGCTCGCTATGCCTTTGCCACGATCCGGATCGTCAGGGTCATCCCAGCCGCACGATCGCTTCCGCCGCGATCCGAGCTCCGCACTGCCGCGATGTCAGCCGGCAGACGCCGGTAGCCTGCATACGTAGGGCGGCCTTTCCGCCCTCGTTCATGCTAGCCCCGCGATCTGCGAATCGCGCGGTTCCGGAAGCCGGGCGGCGTGACCGGGCTTGTCCCGGGAGCAGCAGCCGGTCGCGCGCGGCGAAGTCATTCGAGTGCGTAGTCGTCGTCCCAGGGACGGCCCGGCTGGGTGAGGTCACCTGGCCACGGTTTGGCAGCGATCGACACACCGGTCTCTCCGGCGCAGGCCGTCGAGATGGCCATTGCTCAGCGGACGATTTCCACGAGCAGCACCCAGCCGCTGTAGACGGCCGCCGCTATGCCGAGGAGGGCGGCGGGCGCGAGCCAGTACAGGCCACCTCCCCAGTGAACGATGAGCGAGATGCCGGTGATCGCCGTCGGGATCGCGGGTGCGGCCGTGGTGGCGATGCGGGAGCGGTGCCACGCGGCAGGGTCCTCGGGCCGCTCGCGCCGGGTGGCGAGCTGCCGGGGGGTGACCGCGAGCAGCGTGAGCGCGATCACGAGCAGCTCGATGCCCAACAGTCGTGTGTTCTGGGGGATGAGGGTGAGCGCGCAGCTCACCAGCACCACGAGGACGGCGGCGAGCGTTTCCGCCGCTCTGGGCGGCAGGAAATCCGGGCGCTCGAGAATGCGCTCTAGGTTGATCGATACCGCTACGAACAGCAGCCCGGTTAGTGCCGCCGCGGCACCTACGAGTGCCTGGCAGAACGCCTGCCACGCTGCGGGGTCATAGCCGCGTGCCATTACGAGGGAACCAACGCCCAACGGCCGTCAGGACACACCGCTCGTCTCATGCACGTACACACGGGCCGGCGCATCTTCTCAGACCGCTGAGCGACGAGCGCTCCGCGGTTCCGCGCAAGCGTCACTTCGAGCTCAGAGGATCCGCGTCCTGGCTCCCTGCACTACTGCCTCCCAGCGAACGAAGGGCCGCGGCGCATGGTGGCCGCTGGAGGCGCGAAGCTACATCACGGTTTTACGCAGGAGCTCTTCCCTCTGCTGGCCGGGTGCGCCGAAGCCACGCATTACGAGGTTGTCTGATATGGAGAGTCGTTTGTCAAGCCGGGGTTGGGGATTTCTCGCATTTGGCGTTTGCTGTGTTGGGGTGTGTGGGGGTCGGCTGGGTGGGTGGCGGTCCGGGTTGCTATGCGCGACGCGGGTCAGACTGATATTCGCGGATCCGGGTGGCCGCAGGACCATGGTTCGTCGTGGGGTGCCGCTGTCTATGGGATCGAGCGTGACCCCGGTTTAGGGGGTTGCTCAGAGGTAGATCGCGGGTTCCCCGCGCGTCCCGGGCCGCCACCGACCCAGCCGACTAGGGGGTTCTGTGTGACGGGGGTTGTTCGTTATTCGATTTGGGTGATCGCCCAGCAGAACCCGACGAGCTCGCGGGCCGCGGCGACCGCGATGATCGTGCGGCGTTTGTTGCGCGCCTCGAGCCTGGTCCAGGTGCGATGCAACCGACGTTGTGCGCTCCACGCGACCGCGACCGCTTCCGCGGGTTGGCCTGCCTGTCGGTCGGTCAGCGTCTTGCGGACCGCCGGCGCTCTACGGGTCGAGGTACGACGTCGGCGAGGTGCCCTTGCGGGTCCTTCTCCGACGCCGCCCTCCCGAACCCGTTATGCGGAATTCCGCATAACGGGTTGTATGTGACCCGCCCGCCGATGTTGACCTCTGCCTTTCTAGTTGAGGTTTTCGCTGCAAACTCGGATGTTGGGGCGGGAGTGCGTTCAACATAATCATTGGTTCTGCCGACGCCTGTCGGGTTCATGTGCTGTGCGATCCGATTGGAGGCTTCGATGGGCAGGGAGGTGTGGGTTCCGACGCCGTCGGGACCGTTGGCGTCGTGCGCGGCGGGGTTCGCTGTGTGGTTGCGGTCGCGGTCGTATTCGCCGTCGTCGGTGGCCAGCAGGCTGTGGCAGTTGGATCAGCTCAGCCGCTGGCTCGAGCGTCGGGGGCTTGGCGCGGGTGAGTTGACGGGTGAGCGGGCGGCGGAGTTCGCGAGTTCGCGCTTGGAGGCGGGATTGGTGTCGTGGACCTCGCCGACGAGCGCTGAGTTGCCGCTCATGTACTTGCGCGAGATCGGTGTCGTCGCGTCGCCGGCGGCGCCGGTCGCCGACGGTCCGCTGGAGGAGTTGTTGGCCGAGTACCGCCGGTATTTGTTCGTGGAGCGGCGACTGGTGGAGCACACGGTCGACTGGTGCTATGTGCCGACCGCGCGGCTGTTTCTGTCCCGCGGGCAGGGTCTCGATGCGCTTGAGCTCGAGCGGCTCTCAGCGGCGGATGTGAGCAGGTTCTTGGCGGTTGAGTGCGCGAAGCGCAGCGTGTCCGGCGCGCGGGATCTCGCGAGCGCGCTGCGGTCGTTTCTGCGGTTCCTGCACGTCACCGGGTTGATCGAGCTGCCGCTGGTGTGGGCGGTTCCGCCGGTCGCTAACCGTCGTGATTGTTCGTTGCCGCGCGGTCTTGAGCCGGCGGCGGTGAAGAAGCTGTTGGCGAGCTGCGATCGGCGGCGGACGGTCGGGCGTCGGGACTACGCGATCCTGCTGTTGTTGTCGCGGTTGGGGTTGCGCCGCGGCGAGGTCGCCGCAATCCGTCTGGAGGACATCGATTGGCGCGCCGGAGAGCTTGTGATCCACGGAAAGAGCTCCCGGCATGATGTGTTGCCGTTGCCGGTCGACGTTGGTCAAGCGGTGGTGTCGTATCTGCGGCGCCGCCCGCGGTGCGAGACCCGAGCGCTGTTTGTGCGGATCACAGCACCGCTGCAGGAGCTGACGCCGCACGCGATCGGCTCGATCGTGCGCGAGGCGTGCACCCGGTCGGGATTGCCGCGGGTCGGCGCTCACCGGTTGCGGCACACCGCCGCGACGGAGATGCTCAGGCGTGGCGGCTCGCTCTCGGAGATCGCGCAGGTGCTGCGTCACAGCGAGCTGAAGACGACCACGCAATACGCCAAGGTCGACCGCACCAAGCTCACGGCGCTGGCGCGTCCATGGCCGTCACGGGCAGGTGCGGCATGATCCCGCTTCGCGAGGCGCTGGCTGACTATCTGCGGATCCGTCGCGGGCTCGGGTTCGCGCTGCGTGAGGAGGGCCGCATGCTGGAGGGGTTCGTCGCGTTCACAGAGCGGGCTGGTAGCGAGAGGATCACCACGAGCGGGGCGCTCGCGTGGGCCACCGAGACGCGCGGCCATCCGCACTGGCACCGTCGGCGGCTCGGCTTGGTCCGCGGCTTCGCCCGGTATGTGGCGACGCTCGACCCGGCGACCGAGGTTCCCTCCAAGGACCTGCTGCCCGCCCATCGTCCGCGGGTGCCGCCATACATTTACTCGCCCGCGGAGATCGAGGCGCTGATCGCCGCCGCCGGCAGGCTCACGCCCGCGTTGCGCGCGCTGCGTCACCAGACGCTGATCGGTCTGTTGGCGTCAACCGGCCTGCGGCCCGGAGAGGCGCTGGCGCTCGACCGCCACGACGTCGACCTCAAGCACGGTGTGCTGCACGTCCGGGCCGCCAAGCACAACAAGCAGCGCGAGGTGCCGCTGCACCCCACGACCACCACGGCGCTGCGTGACTATGCCCGCGCGCGTGACCGGCGGTTTCCCGAGCCCTCGACGCCCGCGTTCTTCATCGGCGCCAGGGGTCGGCGCGTACCTCGCGGAGAACTGAACCGGACGTTCACGCAGCTGATTCGCGAGGTCGGCCTCGATGGCCGCGGCCACCGCAAGCGACCGCGTCCTCACGACCTGCGCCACGCCTTTAGTGTGCACACGCTGATCGACGCCTATCGGGCCGGCGAGGACGTCGAGCGCAAGCTGCCGCTGCTATCCACCTATCTCGGGCATGTGAACCCGTCCAGCACGTTCTGGTACCTGGAGGCCGTGCCGGAGCTGCTTGCGCTGATCTCGGCCCGGCTCGAAGGGCTCCCGGAGGCGCTCTCATGACCCTGATCGCACACACGCTCGAGGCGTTCTTCGGCGAGCGGTTGATCGCGCAGCGCAACTCAAGCCCGCAGACGATCGCCGCGTATCGCGACACGCTCCGGCTGCTGCTGCGCTTCGCTCAGCAGCAGACCGGAAAGCCGCCCTACCGGCTGGATTTCGACGACCTCGACGCGCCGCTGATCGGCGCGTTCCTCACCCACCTCGAGACCGAGCGGGGCAACAGCCCGAGAACCCGCAACGCCAGGCTGGGAGCGATCCACTCGCTCTACCGGTTCGCGGCCCTGCGCCACCCCGAGCACGCCGCCACGATCGCCAGGGTGATGGCGATCCCGACCAAGCGCTACCAGCGCAACGTCGTCGCCTACCTCGAACTCGACGAGATCAAGGCACTAATCGCCGCGCCCGACCGGACCACCTGGCTGGGCCGGCGCGACCACGCGCTGCTGCTGACCGCGATCAAAACCGGGCTACGCGTCTCGGAACTCACCGCCCTGCGCGTCGCCGACGCGAACCTCGGCCGCGGGGCGCACGTCCGGGTGATCGGCAAAGGCCGCAAGGAAAGGATCGCGACCCTGACCACCGAGACGGTCGCGATCCTACGCGCCTGGCTCAAAGAACGCCAAGGTCAGCCCGAAGAGCCGCTCTTCCCCACCCGCCAAGGCAGGCCGCTCACCAGACACGCGGTCGGGAAGCTCGTCACCAAGCACGCCACGGCCGCCGCCACCAGTTGCACTTCACTGCAGCGCAAGCGCGTGACCCCCCACGCGCTACGTCACACGAATGCAATGTTGCTGCGCGCCAAGGACGTCGACATCGCGACGATCGCGCTCTGGCTCGGTCACGAAAGCGCGCAGACCACGCGCATCTACGAGCACGCCGACCCCAAGCTCAAAGAGCAGGCGATCGCGCGGACCGCACCGCTCGGCACCAAGCCCGGCCGATACCGGCCAACAGACCCGACGCTCGCGTTCCTCGACGGGCTCTAATTATGTGGACCGTCCCGGCAGCACAAACACCCACTTTGCAGGAAGAACCCGACCGGTCGAACCCATGGTCAACATCGGCGGGCGGGTCACATACAACCCGGCGTGACCATTTCTGATCACCGGGCTCTCCAGCGACTATTCCGTGATTGACGCGGTTGGGGTTTGCCGCGTTCACGGAGGACATGAAGGACCGTTTCGGCGTTCTGCATTACGCATACCTCGCGGCTCGTCGATGTCCCGTCACCTGTGCCCCTTCGCCCTGTGGACGGCTCTCCCGTCCTCCTTGGTGGGTCGGCCGGGTAGGCCGGGCGCATTGCTGCGCCCGGCCCCCCTCAGAACCGTGCGAGCGGGTCTCCCCGCACACGGCTCAAGCAAGCCCTGAAGGCTCGCGGGCGGGCAGAAGCGCCGGCCCGCTGCCGTCCGTGAGTCGGTGTTGGCAGTGGGCGTGTATGAGACGGGGTTTGGTCTCGTTCGGTGTGCCATCCTCCCGCGCGGCGACGTGGATGATCGTCTTGCGGGTGGCGATCAGCCATTGTTCCCACTCGTGTGGGTTTTGTGGCGGGTCGTCGGCGGGCAGGAGCGAGCCCCCGCAGAGCGGGCAACGGCCGTTCTGGGCTCCGTAGAGCCGCAGGCCGGTCTTGCCGATCGGCGGGGGTGGGGCCTTGCGCCGTCGCTTGGTCCAGTACTCGGTCAGGGCGGGGTCGTCCGGGGACGCCGCGCCCTTGACCATCTGGTGCCGAATGATCCGTGTCCAGGCGAGCTTTTGCAGGTAGGCGCCGCTGTCGCGGTCGCCGAACACCCACCGGTCGCGCCTGGATTTGTTGAACGTGTCGAAGTACCGGTCAACGACCCAGCGCGCCGACTTGTTCTTGTGGCTGTACCTCGCCCACTTATACGTGAGCTTCCACAGGTAGTCGTCCAGCGCGGCGAACGCCGTGCTGGACACCACGCCCCGGTAGTAGGCGGCCCATCCCCGGATGATGGGGTTGAGCCGTTTGATCACCGCCCGGGCGTTGGCCCCGCGCAGGGACCACATCTCGGTGCGGAGCCTCTCCCGGATCCGTCTCAGGGCCGTCTTGCTGGGTTTGATCAGGAGCTTGCCGCGGTACCGGCGGACGTTGAATCCCAGGAAGTCGAAGCCCTCTTCGAGGCGGACGACACGCGTCTTATCCTCGTTGAAGACCAGCCCCCTGGGCGCCAGCCAGCTGGCAAGTCTCGCCTTGACCTCGAGCGCCTCATCCCACGAGTGGCATAAGACAAGGAGGTCGTCGGCGTACCTGATCAGCACCGGGGAGCCCGTCGCCGTCACACCGGCATCGCTGCCGATCCTCTGGTAGCGAACCCCGGCGGCCTGTTCCATCCCGTGCAGGGCGACGTTCAGCAGCACGGGGCTGACCACCCCGCCCTGAGGAGTTCCCTCCTCGGTGCGAGATAGCCGACCGTTCTCGACCACACCCGCTTTCAGCCACTGCGCGACCATCCCCCGGGCGGGGAACGTGCCGAGCATGGCCAAGATGTGGTCGTGGGCGATCCTGTCGAACGCCGCCGCCAAGTCTGCGTCCAGCACCCACCGTCGCTGCGGGCGTTTGCCCTTGGCGGTGAGGTAGATCGCTGCGATCGCGTCATGGCAGCCGCGGCCGGGCCGGAACCCGTAGGATCTCGGCTCGAACCGCGCCTCCCACTCGGGTTCCAGCGCGTTGACCACCCGTGCTTGTTGCACGCGGTCAGCGACAACAGGAATGCCGAGCGGACGCTGCTTCCCGCTGCTGCCCTTCTTCGGGATGTACACCCGCCTGACCGGAAGGGCTTTGAACGGCTCGCTGTTCTGCTGCACCCTGGAGGCCAAGTCTGCCTTGGCTTTGAGAGTGAGCACCACCTCGCCGTCCACGCCCGCCGTCAAGCGGCCGGCGTTGCGCTCGGTCACCCGCCGCACGCTGATCAGCGTGTTGGCGCGTGAACGCAACATGAGCTTCTGCAGGTTGCGGACCCTTGGAAGGTCCCCCGCCTGCGACGCCGTGAAGATCCGCTGGCGCAGCCGCCGTACGTTCTCCTCGCAGGCACGCCAATCAATGGCGCCCCAATCGAGAGTCTCGTCCTCTGGTCCGTTCACCATCGCATTCGCCATGGTGTCTAACTTGTCCGTTGGTTCCGACGTCGTCGTCATCTTTCTCTTCACAGGCTCACCTGACCGCGTCAGCACGCTTTCGCGTCCGGCACCAGGTCCGGTATCCGGCCGGTTCTTCGGGACGGCGGGCTGAAGGGGCCAGCCATCTTGTCCCGGTTTCCCGTTGCCTTTCGGCTG
>CAWGOQ010000008.1:0-403605 GCA_963824295.1 uncultured Solirubrobacterales bacterium
CGTGTCGAAACGGAGGTTGAACTCAGGCTCAGGCAGGAACCCGTGCACTTCGCTCGCCATCGCTACCAGTCCCGGAAGCCAGTAGAGCGGGATCCACGGCACTTGGTCGGCAAGGATTTGGCACGCTTGACTGTAGATCTTGCTGCGCTGACCGGGATCGATCGTCTCGCGCCCCTCGAGCAGAAGCCGGTCAAGAGTAGGCGTTGAAGCGTACTGGCTGAAGTTGTAAAGCCCATCACTGCGGAAGTAGCGGTACAAATGCTGGTCAGGGTCAAGTCCGTTTACGAGCCCGCAAATAAATCCCTGATAGTTGTGCTTCGTGATCACATTGTCGACCCAGACGCCGGCCGCCATCGTCGGCGCCGTCGCGTTGATCCCGATTGCTTGCAGCTGGTAGGCAATCAGCTCGGAAGCCAACTGCATATCGGGAAACTCCGCGCCGCCGCAGGCGGAAAAGCTAAACGAGAATCCATTCGGATAGCCAGCCTCAGCGAGCAGCGCCTTCGCCCGCACCGGGTCGTAGGAAAGTGGTTTCACGTTTACCTTGATCGGCGAGGCGGGTGCCACCATCGTCTGAGCGGGGCCGCCCTGACCGTAGGTGGCGGCCTTGGCGAGCTCGTTCTTATTGAGAGCCATCGCAATCGCTTGGCGGACACGCACGTCGCTGAACGGCTTGACGCGACAATTGAACCCAAGCTCGTTCACCCAGCTTGACCTGAAGTGGACCAGGGTGATGCCGCTCCGGTTTGCAACCTGAGCCACCAGTGCCAACGGCACAGAATCGATGAAGTCGACCTGTTTGCTCAAGAGGGCCTCGAGCTTGTCGCTCGCGTCGGGAATGACCTGATAATCGAGCTCTGCCAGGTAGGGAAGCGGCTTCCGCCAGTAGTCCGGAAACTTCTGCAGCGTCACCGACGTCTTCGGGACCTGTGAGACCCACTGGAATGGTCCCGTACCCACAGGCTTCGTACCCAGATTCGGCACGGCCTCCCGCGGAATGATCGCCGACCATGCTGGTTCTTGGAGCGCAACAGGAAGAATGCCGTAGCGATTCTTCAGCTTCAGGGCGACGGTGTGCGAATCGATGACCTCTATGGCGCCGATCGGCGAGAGATCCGCGGCGGCACTCGCGTGGAGCTTGGGGTCGAGGATCCGTTCAAGCGAGAACTTGACATCGTCGGCGACGACCGCACGACCGTTGTGAAACTTGACTCCAGGGCGAAGCTTGAACGTCCACGTCAGCTCGTCACTCGACACCACCCAGGACGCGGCAATCTCACCAACGGGGCTCAACGTCTCCGGATTGAGAACCGTCAAGCCGCGGTAGATGTTCTCGAGCAACTGCTGGTCCCCGAGACCCGTGGTGGTGTGAGGATCGAGATCCACTGGACCAGCGGCAATCCCGATCCGGATCTTGGCTCCCGACTGAACGTCCTTAGCTTCGCCGAGCAGCTGAGCCCGGCGGCGCTGCGCACGAGCGCCACCGCACGCAGCGAGTCCGAGCGCGGACGCACCCGCCAACAACGTTCGCCGAGTCATGCCCGGCCCGAGAGAGTCGGGAAGACGCTTCGAAGCAGTCATCAATCTCCTTTTCCGGACGATACTCCAGGGCGTGCCGGATGACCGCTGTGACCTGCTGCCTTCCCGCAGGAGTACAGAATCTTCGCCCAGGACTATGCGCATGCAATTCGCGTCGTGATCGTCGTGCGGCGTCCAGCGCCGATCAGCCCCCGGCGCAGACCGATCATCCGAGCAGCGCCTCCAGCGCGGGCCCCGACAGCTCGTCCTTGGGTACACAAACCCTCGGGCCCCGCTACGCGCGACCATCCCGCCGAACTCGCTGCCGTCGCGGCCGGATGTCAGCACGACGGCGGGTCCATCCGCCTGGCCGGTGAGCCGGGTGGCTACATCGAAGCCATCGAAGCCCGGGAGTTGAACGTCGAGCAACACGACCGCCGGACGCATCTCGGTTGCCGCGGCCAGCCCTGAAGCGCCGTCCTGAGCCTCGCCGATCACAACGAACCCGGCGTCCTCGAGAACGTGTCGTGCGCTGGCCCGACAGCTGGGGTGGTCATCGATGATCAAAGACGGTCCTCGCCGTGGCCGGGAATGTCTGGGCAACCCCGGCCACGAACAGTACGGCTAACCGTACCCCCTGTGGGGGCGGCCCGAACGCCAAGACGCCTGGCCGCCCCACCGAAACGCGTCCGGCTGGGTGGAACTCTGCGGCTGTGCTTCAACCCACTCTCAACGAAGGAAACGCCATGCAACCCACCGACCAGACAGCGGTGTCCGACAACGTCCGGATGGCGGATCGCAAGGTCGCTCTTCACAGCAAGCTCCCCATGATCACCGCCGCGCCCCTGACCACCAAGCCGTGCGGCCATGCTCGCCATGTTGGCTGTTGCCCGTGCTGCCAGCGGGCGCTCGCCATGGCCCATGCGGCCCAGCTCGGCGCCGCCGCGGCCGCCGCCCGAGCGTGGCGCGCCGCCCATCTCGTATGCGTCACATCCTCATCGACCCCCCATGCAGGTGTGACCCCCCATGCAGCTCTGTGATGCCAAGACCCGGGCGGGGACGCCGTGTAAGCACGAGGCCGGCTGGGGGCACGCGGGCGTGGGGCGCTGCAAGATGCATGGCGGCTCTGAGCCTCACGCGCAGGTCAACGGGATGGTGGAGTTGGCGCGGCGCGAGCGGACGGCGTTGGGTGCCCCGATGGACATCGAGCCGCAGGACGGGATCCTCGAGTGCATTCGGATTGCGGCCGGCGAGGTCCGCGAGGCGTCAGACCCAATCGCCGACCTGGCCCCCGAGGACATCGAGACACTCGCGACCTGGAGCACGATCCGCCATGAGGCGATGGATCGATTCACCGCCTACTGCTTCGGCGCCCTAAGGGTTGGCCTGGAGGAGCGTCTGGTCAGAATCGGCGAACGGCAGCCGATGCTGATCGCCCACGCCGTACACCTGAACGAAGGGAGCAGGTCATGACAACTACCGATTACCTCATTGACTCAGTCCTAGTCCTCTTGGTCCTGCTCCAGATCAGGGAGCGGACGCTTACCACCAAGACCCTGATTCGCCCGCTGTTGATCGTTGGGATTGCCGTCGCCAACTACCTGCGCGGTGTCCCGACCGCCGGCAACGATCTTGTCCTGGTCGCGATCTTGGCGATCGTCGGCGGCGCGATCGGCCTCGCGAGCGCTCAGACGGTGATCATGCGGGGCGGCCCGGACGGCGAGGTGCTCGCGCGCGCCGGCTGGGCATCCGCGTTCTTTTGGGTCCTCGGGATGGGCTCGCGGTTCGCGTTCATCTTCTGGATCACCCACAGCGGCGCCGCATCGATCGCCGATTTCAGTGTCCAACATGCGATTACCGGGAGCGCGTGGACGGTCGCGCTGCTCGCGATGGCGGTGTGCGAAGTGGTCGCCCGCTCGGCGTTGATGGCGGCTCGCCGTCGGCGTCTGCACGGCCGCCGCGCTTTCGAGTTCGCCTGACACCGTTACCTTCTCTCGCAGTGTTCACCAATCTCACCGGGCGCACCGCGCTCACGATCCGGCTGGTCGGCCTGGCGCTGGTCAGCTGGACCGTTTTGACGGCGAGCCACCATCCGCCCGGTGACAGCGGACGTGGCTTGGTCATCAGCGTCCTGTTCGTGGTGTGCGTGGTGGCATGGCTTACGCGGATCCGCTCGCCGACCGCCGAGGCGACGAGCGCCCTGCTTGACCAGGGCGCCGATCCCGCGATGATCAAGCGGCCCCGGCTCCGACGGCAACCGCGTGACGCCGCGGAGTGCTTTTCGGGTCTTGCGTGAGAATCGTGCGCGTGGTCGAGTCTGGGTTGCAATCGCGTCGCGCTAACCCTGACGATGCTGGCTTGATCGCATCCATCCTGAAGGAGGGATTTTCGACCTATCGCAGCTGGGCGCCGCCGGGGTGGGAGAGCCCGAGCTTCGGAGTCGGCGAGGTAGCGGAACTCAGCGGCGTGCTGGCGCGTGACGACGTCTGGTGCCTGCTGGCCGTCCTCGACGCTGCCCCCGTCGGGCATGTCGCTCTCGCACCGTTTACGCGCGAGGAGCCCACGCCACCGCCGACCGATACGACGTATCTCTGGCAGCTGTTCGTGCGACCCGCGTGGCAAGGTCGCGGAGTCGCGACCTGGCTCATGGGCGCTGCAGTTGAAGAAGCACATCGGCGCGGATTTGACCGGTTGCTGCTGTGGACTCCCCGTGGTGCGGCTCAGGCACGCCGCTTCTATCAGCGCGAGGGTTGGTCGCCAACCGGTCGAGTCCATGAGAGCTCTGGGTTCGGTTTGCCGACGATCGAGTACGGACGCCGGGTAGCGGTCTAGGAACGCCGCGCGAGACAGCAGTGGGGGCGAGACTCCTGCTGGCTAGAAGCAGACGTCGAGCCGGCGTGGCCGCTTCAGCCGCGACTGCAGCAGCGAGCCGTAACGTCTGACCGATCGAAAGCAGCAGCGGGCCGGGCGTTCAGGGGGCCTGGTCGTACCCGGCCGACACCGGCTTTCTCAGGCTGTCGAGTTGCACCAGAAGGGGCCACCTCGTCGAGCGGGATGGCGCGGCCGCTTCATGGCGGTTGGGGCCACGTTTTGCGAATCGCCGTGGCCCACTGGGATCCATCACCTGGGCACGGCCGAGCCGTACAGCATGTCTCGGCAACCCCGGCTACGAGCAGTACGGCTAACCGTACCCCCTGTGTGGGCGGCCCGAACGCCAAGACGCCTGGCCGCCCCACCGAAACGCGTCCGGCTGGGTGGAACTCTGCGGCTGTGCTTCAACCCACTCTCAACAAAGGGAACGCCATGCACAAGCACGACCAGCCGCTCTCCAGTAACGGCAAGAAGACCGTCGCAAAACGCTTTGGGCGAGGCCGGATCACGGGCCTCGCGCTGATCGCCGTCCTCACGCTCGCGCTCGGCTATCTCCACTTCGCCGGAAGCTCGACGTCGGTCTCGGTGCCGTCGGGCGCGCATGCAGGCCAGTTGACGCTCAAGAGCTGCAACTACACCACCGAAAAGGGCGCCTACGCCGCCGACTGCGGAACGCTCGTGGTGCCCGAGAACCGCGCCGACCCGCACTCGCGGCTGATCGCGCTGCCGGTCATCCGGATCCGTGCGCATTCGGCACACCCGGGCGCCCCGATCTTCCGCCTGCAAGGCGGCCCCGGCATCACCAACATGGTCTTCCCGGACGCCAGTCGGTTCACCGCCAACCACGACGTCGTGCTCGTCGGCTACCGCGGCGTCGACGGCTCCGTCCGGCTCGACTGCCCGGAGGTAAGCTCGGCAATGGAGCACTCAGGTGACCTCCTCAGCGAGCAGACGGACCGCGCCGTCGCCGCGGCGTACCGGTCGTGCGCCGACCGGCTCCGCAGCGATGGTGTCGATCTCGCCGGCTATTCGATCCCCGAAGAAGTCGACGACCTCGACGCGGCCCGCCGCGCCCTCGGCTACCACCAGATCGACCTGGTGAGCGAAAGCGCGGGCACCCGGGTCGCGATGATCTATGCCTGGCGCTACCCGAAGAGCATCCATCGCTCGGTGATGATCGGCGTCAATCCACCCGGCAACTTCCTCTGGGACCCAAAGACGACCGACGAGCAGATCCAGCGCTATTCCGCGCTCTGCGCCCAGGCGGCGAGCTGTCGCAGCCGGACGCCGGATCTCGCCGCGACGGTGAAGTCCGTGTTCGCTCACGTTCCCAGTCACTGGGGGTTGCTGCCGATCGAGAACGGCGACTTCAAAGCCGCCGCGTTCTTCGGCCTGATGAACGAGACCTCCGCCGGCGGCGGCCCGATCGCCGCGCCACTGACGATCAACTCACTCCTCTCCGCCGGCAAGGGCGACGCAAGCGGTGCGTGGTTCCTGTCCTTCATGGCACGGCTCACCTTTCCGAGCGCGTTCGTCTGGGGCGACCTGGCGGCGATCGGCCGCAGCGACGCCACCTACGCGAAGCACTTCTTCGCGTCGGGAGCAAACCGTGGATCGCTGATCGGTTCTCCCGGCAACGACCTGATCTGGGCCGGCGGCAGCCTCCTCAACGCCTGGCCGGCGAACCCGGACGAGAACGAGTACACCCACGTGCAAAACTCGAACGTCCCGACGTTGCTGATCGGCGGCAACCTCGACTTCGCAACGCCGCCCGAGAATGCGACCCGCGAGCTCCTGCCTCACCTCGCGAACGGCCGTGAGGTGGTGCTCTCGGACCTCGGCCACTCCGACGACTTCTGGCCGTACGAACCGGCAGCCGGCACCCGTCTGATCAACACCTACCTCGACACCGGCAAGGTCGACACGTCCCTCTACACCCACAACAAGGTCGACTTCAGCCCAAGCTCCAGCCAAGGCGCCTACGCCGTAGACATCCTCGGCGCGATGATGGGCTTCGGACTCCTCATGATCCTGTCACTGCTACTGATGTGGCGCCGGGTGCACAAGCGCGGCGGCTTCGGGCGCAAGGCGAGCGCGATGCTGCGCTCCGTCTACCTACTGGTGCTCGGCCTCGGCGGATGGTTCACCGGCCTGATCATCGTGCTGGTGGCTTTGCCGACAGTGCCCCTCAACAGCGAACTCATGGCTGTTCTCTCCATCGGCACGCCGATCGGCCTCGGCACCTACTGGGCCTGGGTCAACCGCGACCGGCCGGCCAGGGCCACGAGGATCGGCATCTGGGTCGCGCTGACGGGCGCCCTCGTCGGCGCGCTGCTGGGGTTCAACGCAACAGCCGGGCTCATGGCGGTCATCACCACGATCGTCGGAGCAGCTGCCGGTACGAACCTCGGCCTGATCGCCCTCGACGTCGCACGAATCGGCGAGCGGCCGGAGACCGTTCCGGGCGAGCGGCCGGAGACCGTTCCGCCCATCGCCATTCCAGCGGTCGAACACTGACCCCCGGAATCCGTTCGCGCAGAGCATGTGGCGGTGTGCTGGTTGCCGCCACATGCTCTGCTGACGTACGTGCGCGCTCGGTGGTCTGAACGACGTCATCAAGTTACGGTGCCGAACACTGCGTTGATGAGGTAATCGGTGGTTGTCATGGCCGTCATGATCTGCTCATGGCGGCCCCGTGTCGTCGGCCCGAGGGTTGGACAACGGGTTGATCTCAGGCCTCAACCCGCGGGTTGACCGCGTCCAGGGTCAGCGGTCCGCAGCACGATGCGGACCTCGCTCGTCAGGTACGTCTCGCCAACGCCGCGTCACACCTCGTTTCGAAAGGAACGCGCCATTGTCGGCGCGGCTCGCGGACGCTCCGCCTCCGCGATTCCGGATCTGGAACTGATCCATCCCGGCGTCAGCGACCTCAACCGGGAGACCCCGTTTGGCAACAGCACGCGCATCCTCAGCGTCGTCGTCGCGCACCTGCACTGCGCGGATCGGAGGGCGCTCGGCTCGAGCGTCGCGCCGAACATCGGCGTGGGACGCGAGATTGGCGAACAGGAGGTGCGCAACCACGGGCGGGTCGAGACTCGCTTTCGTTCTCACGCGGGGATCAGACCCCACGATGTCGTGGCCGCTTGGGTCCGGCGACGCGCCGCAGAGAACCCCTCCGGCCGCCGCGAGCACCCGGCGTGAGGCCACGGTCGGGCACGGCCCGGATCGCGCGGTAGGCGGCGGTCGGCGAGCGGATCCGCGTAAGCCATGCCACCACGCTCTTCGCCCAGGACTATGCGCATGCAATTCGCGTCGTGATCGTCGTGCGGCGTCCAGCGGCGATCAGCGCCGGGAGCGGACCGATCATCCGAGGAGCGCCTCGAGCGCGGGCCCCGACGGCTCGTCCTTGGGTACAAACCCTCGGGCCCCGCTACGCGCGACCATCGCGCCGAACTCGCTGCCGTCGCGGCTGGATGTCAGCACCACGGCCGGTCCGTCGTCCCGACCGGTGAGGCAGGCGGCCACGTCGAAGCCATCGAAGTGCGGGAGTTGAACGTCGAGCAACACGACCGCTGGGAGCGCATCTCGGTTGCCGCGGCCAGCCCTGAAGCGCCGTCCCTCGCTTCGCCGATCACAACGAACCCGGCGTCCTCGAGAACGTGTCGTGCTCTGGCCCGACAGCTCGGGTGGTCATCGATGATCAAAGACGGTCCTCGCCGTGGCCGGGATTGTCTCGGCAACCCCGGCCACGAACAGTACGGCTAACCGTACCCCCTGTGTGGGGCGATCCGAACGCCAAGACGCCTGGCCGCCCCACCGAAACGCGTCCGGCTGGGTGGAACTCTGCGGCTGTGCTTCAACCCACTCTCAACGAGAGAAACGCCGTGCAACCGACCGACCAGGAGGAACTTCATGTTCAACTCGATTCTCCGCACTTCCGAGGCGGTCAGTTCGACTCAGGCAGTTGCCTTGCGTGAGGTGCGCATGGTGTACGGCCGGGGCGACGGATCGGTCGTCGCGCTGGACGGGGTCACGGTCGGCTTCGCGCGCGGATCGTTCACAGCTTTGATGGGCCCGTCGGGCTCGGGCAAGAGCACGTTTCTGAATGTGGCGGCGGGGCTGGACCGGCCGACGTCGGGCTCGGTCACGCTCGCCGATACCGAGCTGGCGGGACTGAGCGAGCGGCGGCTGACGATCCTGCGGCGCGAGCGGATCGGGTTCGTCTTTCAGGCCTTCAACCTGCTGCCCTCGCTCACCGTGGCTCAGAACATCGGCCTGCCGTTGCGTCTCGACGGTCACCGTCCGCGGCGCTCGACGGTGCGCGAGGTCGCGGCGCGCGTGGGCTTGGAGAAGCGGCTGCGCGACCGTCCCTCGCAGCTGTCCGGCGGACAGCAGCAGCGCGTCGCGATCGCCCGGGCGCTCGTCACCCGGCCCGAGGTCGTGTTCGCCGACGAGCCGACCGGAGCGCTCGACATCCGCACCGGACGCGAGGTGCTCGCGCTGTTGCGCGACATCGTCGACCAGGACCGCCGCACCGTGGTGATGGTCACCCACGACCCCGTGGCCGCGGCGTACGCCGACCACGTGATCGTGCTCGCCGACGGACGCGTGGCCGCGACGCTCGAGGCTCCCAGCGCCGACGACGTCGCCGAACAGCTCGCGCATCTGGGGGGCTGAGCCATGCTGCGTCTATCGATCCTCAGCGCCCGCGGCCGCCTCGGCACGTTCACCGGCGCCCTGATCGCCCTCTTCGCCGCGTCCGTGCTCGCGATGGCCTGGGGCATGCAACTCGAGTCGATGCTCCGCACCCATGCGCCCGTCGAGCGGTACGCCGGCGCCGCGGCGGTCGTGGCCGCACAACAGAACGTCGGCGCCGACCACGACGTGCAGCTCACCGAACGCGCGCGGGTCAGCACCGCGCTCACCGCTCGCTTGGCAGGGCTGCCGGGCGTCCGGGCCGCGATCGGCGACGTGTCGGTGCCTGCCCGGCTCGGCGACCGCGCCGCCGTTGCTCATGGGTGGTCAAGCGCCGCGCTCACCCCCTACGTGCTGAGCGCCGGACGCCCACCCGCCCGACCCGACGAGGTAGTCACCGGCTATCCCGCCGCGCTCGGCGCGCGGCTGCCGCTCGCATCGACCGCGCGCTCGCGCATGGTCACCGTGGTCGGCGTCGCTCGCCCCCGCGATCCCGTCACCCAGCAGAGCGCGATCTTCCTCACCGACGCCGAGGCAACCGCGCTGGCCGGCCACCCCGGGCGAGTCGACGCGATCGGCCTGCTCGCCGGGCCCGGCTTTGACATCAACCGTGTGCGCGCCGCCGCTTCGGGAGCGCAGGTGCTCACCGGCGCGGCCCGCGGGCAGGGCGAATACCCCGAGCTCGGGGCGACCCGCACCGCTCTTATCCCCGTCACAGCGGCCTTCGGCGGACTCGCGTTGTTCATCGCCATGTTCGTCGTGGCGAGCACGCTAGGTCTCTCAATCCAGCAGCGCGAGCGCGAAATCGCGCTGCTCAGGGCGGTGGCCGTCACGCCCGGGCAGATCCGCCGCATGATCGCCTGGGAAGCGGCGATCATCGCCCTGATCGGCTCGGCCGCCGGGATCTGGCCCGGGATCGTGCTCGGCCGCACGCTCGCACACGGGCTCGTGCGCCACGGCATCGCCCCGCCGAACTTCGTCCTCAACTACGACTGGCTCCCCGCCGCCGCCGTGATCGGCTGCGCGGTCGCAATATCGCTGCTCGCGGTCCTGGCCGCCGGACGGCGCGCCGCCCGCGTGCCGCCAACCCTCGCGCTCACCGACGCCGCGGTGGAGCCGCGGCTGCTCGGCCCGGGGCGGATCATCGGCGGGCTGCTCGCGCTCGCCTGCGCCGTGCCGCTGTTCACCGTGTCGGTCACCACCAGCACGCCCGATACCGCTGGGGCGACAGCGGAGATGACCGCGATCTTCCTCGTCGTGGCGGTCGGCTTCCTGGGACCGATCTTCGCGTACGTGGTCGCTCGGCTGCTGGCGCCGGCGCTCGGGGCGCTCTCGCCGGTCGGCGGCTTCCTCGCCTCCGCCAACCTGCGCACCGCCGCCCGGCGCTTCTCTTCGGCCAGCACGCCGTTGGTGCTCAGCGTCGCGATGAGCTGCACGCTTCTGTTCAGCACGACCACCATCGAGCACGCCATTACCCAGCAAAGGCACGCCGGGCTGACCGGCCAGCTCGCGCTCACCAGCACCGGTCCGGGACTGCCCACCGCCGCGCTGGCCGACGCGCGCGCCACCCCCGGAGTGCGCTCGGCCGTCGCGCTCACCTCGACCACGCTCGGCCCCGGCCTGGGCGACTCCGACGATACCCTCCCCGCCCAGATCCTCGCCGGCGGGCAGGGCGGCGGCCTCGATGTCGGCGTCACCGCCGGATCCCTGAACGACCTGCACGGCAACACGATCGCGCTCGGGCGCCACCGCGCCAGCGCCGCCCACGCCCACATCGGCGAACGCGTCCAGATCATGCTCGGCGACGGCACACTCGCCCACGCCACCGTCGTCGCGATCTACAGCCGCGACCTGGCCTTCGGAGACGCTCTGCTCTCCCCCGAGCTCGCTGCCGGCCACCAAACGATCCCGCTGCTCGGGACGATCCTCATCCAAACAGACCACCCCGCCGCGGTCGCCCGGCGCCTCCACGCCCTCGCTACGCGGTATCCCGGACTGAAGATCAGCAACCGCGCGACGTTCGCCACCGCCACCGCCGCCGAGGACGAGATGAACCGCTGGTTCGGCCCACAGTTCGTCGTCGAGATCTTCGGCTTCACATCAATCGCCGTGATCATCACGCTGATCATGATCGGGCTCCGGCGCCGCCGCGAGCTCGGGCTCCTGCGGCTCGTCGGCGCGACCCCCCGCCAAGTCCGATCGATGGCGCGCTGGGAGGCAGCGCTGATCATCACCATCGGACTTGGCATCGGCCTGGCGATCGCCGCCATCGCACTGCTGCCACTCAGCCAGGCGCTCAACGGCGGCCTCCCACACATACCCGCGAGACCATTCGCCGCGATCCTCGGCATCTCAGCGCTCCTGGCGCTGTTGGCCCTTGCGCTGCCAACCAGACGAGCGCTCCGCGCCCGGCCCGTTGAGGCGATCGGGGCGCGAGAGTAGACCTCCGGTCGGCACCTGGCAGCTCGCAAGCGTCCCTGCCCGGGCGGCAAACCTTCTCTTCATCCTCATTAGGTGAGGTGGGGAACCCGATCCGCGGCCTGGTTTCCCGCAAAGCAGGGCGGCGTCAACCTCCGATTGGCCTCGTTGCGCGCCCTCCTCGCCGGCAACGCGGGTCTCTCGCTGCAGCCCCACGGGAGACGCGCTTAGCGCGGCAAGCGGGGCCGACGCCGCCCGCCTCCCGGGCGCGCTCCAATGCCAAGACATGTCGTGAGCGGTGTCGGGTTCGTGTCGCCGGACACGGCCTGTTGAGGCGGGAAATCTTCCGCGCAAACTGGCGTATTGGGCCGGGTTATCTGCAATCCCATCGCCTCCTCACCCGTTCCGGCGGGTCGGCGGCGGGCGGCTGAGTGGCGAAGGCGCAGCGATACGCCGGCGGCCGGCGTGATCGAGATGTCGCCAAACCGATCGCAGCGTGGATCGTCGGCTGGCGACGAAAGCGATCGCCGCGCAGCGGACGGTCGGAGAGCCGGAACCTCGATTGGTTGTGGACCCGCCCGGATTCCGCAGACTCGGGGCGATCGGCCGGTTTAGCCAGAGCGCGGCGGCGGCCGAACTCGCCAAGTACCGGACCGTCGTGGCGCGACCGACTGCGAAACTTGCCAGAGAGTCCTCCCGTCTGCTTGGCTTGTGCCGATGACTCATCCGCTACGCCATCTGTCGATTCGGGTCCCCTGGCACGACGGCGGGTGGATGGGGACGGTGTGCAAGGCCCCGGCGGAAAACGAAGCGTGTTTGGCGTTGACGCGAATTCGAGCCAGCCGGAAGGACGAGTACGAACAGGCGCACAAGGAGGAGGACTGGACCGATGTGGCAGCGCGGCTGCCCCCTTGCGTCCGGGAGCGCGCCGGATTCATGAGACCCACCGAGTTCAGCATGGAGATCGACCATCCCTACGCGGATAAGTCTCCGACCCATGAGGGGCTGGGGCAGGCGACGCTCTCGTTCCCTCCCTATACCGCACCAGGCATTCCGTTTCGTTGGATGCGTCGTGAGCACGCCGAAGGCATCGCGGAGGAGACCGGCCTCGACTATCGCCCGGATCTCGAGGCGTGGGCCGACGAACAGATGCCGTTCGAATCCGGTTGGGTCCAGCACGGATACAACCAGCGCCGCCTTCTCGACGATTTCTTCGCTCATGTCGAGCTGGGCTCGTCTCTCTGCTTCTTCTATCCGAAACGCGTGCCGCTGACGGACGAGGAGGGGAAGGTCCTGATCGGTGCCGGTCGTGTACTGGATGTGCGCCGGCAATGTGGAGTTTCCTGCCCCGGGCGGAAACCCGCTGGAGACGATCGCGTGGGAGCGCATGGTTCAGCACTCGGTGCGCCCCGGGTTCGAGGACGGCTTTCTTCTTCCGTACCACGAGATCCTCGAAGCTGCCGAGGAAGACGAGCAGCTCGACACCAGGGAGATCGTCGCCTTTGCGCCGGACGACGTCTGGGACGAGTTCTCGTATGCCACAGAGCACGTGAGCCATGACTCGGCCATCAGCGTGCTGACCGCCTGCGAGGCGGCCCTCCACCGCGTGTCGAAAGTCCTGACGGGCACGCGCACGCGCGAGCTTCAGTGGATCAGCAACCGCGTGGGCGAACTGTGGCGCCTCCGCGGCCCGTGCCCGGGCTTGGGCTCGGCCCTCGAAGCATTCGGCATGGGGAAGGGGACTCTCGTGGTGCGGAAGGTCGCGCACCTGCTTGCAGAGAACGAGGATCCATGGGAGCTGATGAACAGAGCGTTCACCGATCCCGAGTCCGTCCTCACTGGATTGGGGGACGACTTCACGAAGAGCCTTTCCGACAAATGGAAGGTGCTCGATGACGAGCGGCGGACGCTCCTCAAGCTGCTCTCGCGTTTCCGGCTGAGCCCGGCCCAAGCGAAGCGCTATTACCAGCCCGCTGACCGAGAAGCGGCAGGCACTGTCATCAGCGATGCCGACCTCATCGCGAATCCGTACCTGCTGTACGAACTGGATCGAAGGCAAGAGGAGCTGATCTCAGTGCTGACCGTGGATCACGGCGCGTTCCCCGGCGAAGTGATCCGCGAGCTTCATCCGTTGCCCGCACCGAGTGCAATCGTCGACGGCCTCGAGGTGCGGCGGGCTCGTGCACTGATGGTTGAGCAATTGGAGAAAGCAGCCTCTTCCTCCGGCGGCGGCCACACGTTGCAGTCCGCGCGCGATGTCGTTGGAGGCGTCGCTGCCCTGCCGCTCGATCCTCCATGCCCGCTGGACGAGGACATGCTCAAGGTGTACGGCGATCAGCTAGCGCCGGTGATCGTTTCGGGGTCATTCCAAGATGGCCAGCCGTCTTTTCAACTCGACCATCTTCGAGACTTCGGAGCTGTCATCCGCCGGAGCATTGATCGCAGACTCACCGGGGCGCGGCACGACGTTGACGCAAAGTGGCGCGACAAGTTGGACAAGGCACTTGGGGGTGCGAACGATTCTCTGAAGGATCCGGACGAGGAGCGCGCCCGAATCGAAAAGACTGAGGCGCTGCGAGAGCTTGCCGCGAGCCGCATCTCGGTCCTCGTCGGGCAGGCCGGAACCGGCAAGACAACCCTGCTGCGGACCCTTTGCGAGGAGTCCGCAGTCGCACAAGGCGGCATCCTCCTTCTTGCGCCGACCGGCAAGGCGAGGGTCAAGCTATCCCAAGCCGTGAAAGGACTGGGTCATCCGGCCCAGACCATCGCGCAATTCCTTCTGCCATCAGGCAGATACGTCCGACGCACCCGCGAGTACCGCTTGTCTGCTTCAGCAAAGGTCGATGGTTATCGCACAGTGATCATCGACGAGGCGAGCATGCTTACCGAAGCACAACTGGCGGCGGTAATCGACGGTGTGAGAGGCGTCACGCGCCTAATTCTTGTCGGCGATCCTCGGCAACTTCCACCAATTGGCGCTGGACGTCCTTTCGTTGACATCGTCGCGCGACTCGAGCCCGAGAAAGTCGAAGCAAAGTTTCCGCGCGTCGGTCCCGGCTATGCAGAGTTGACAGTGCCGCGCCGGCCGACCGAGACGGCTCACGGCGTGAGCTTCAGCGCGGAGAGACGCGGTGACCTCACGCTAGCGGAGTGGTTCAGCGGGAAGAGGCCAAGTCCGGGTGCTGACGAAGTTTGGGACAAGCTGCGCCAAGGCGACGTCGACGAGACGCTTCGCGTCGTTCGCTGGAACGACCACCGCGATCTTCAGGAGAAGCTTCTATCCCTCATGGTCGAGGAGCTCGGCTTAGAGTCGAGCGAAGACGTCATGGGCTTCGAGTGCTCCGTCGGCGGGAGACCGCACGACGGCCGCGTCTATTTTTGGCGAAAGCGCGGCGACAACCCTGGGGCGGCGGAGCATGCGGAAGACTGGCAGATACTTTCGCCCGTGCGTGGGAATCCGCACGGCACGCGAGACCTCAACCGCTTCATTCAGCGTCGTTTTCGTGACGAGACGCGAGAGTGGGCTACTACGAGGGTAAGCGTTCAGTCGTCGGGGCCTTGGGCAGGTATTCCTTGTTGGTGCAGCGAATCTTGCAGGTATGGACCGCGCGGAGGCGGAGGCGATCTATGACTCGGGGCGTGAGGCGTGTGTTGAGTTCATTCTCAAGCTGGCCGGCGGGGTTGAGCAGCACGAGGATCGGCTGAGGCGCCTGGAGGAGCAGGCGCGTCAGGACTCGCGTACGAGTTCCAAGCCGCCGTCGACCGATCCGCCCAAGACGCGCGCGCAGCGGCGGGCGGAGGCGAGGGCGAAGGCCAAGGAGCTGATGCGCCGCGAGCGTGAGCGCCGAGCGCAGGGTGGACAGCCCGGGCATCAGGGTGCGGGTCGCGATCTCAAACCGGAGGACCAGGTGGATGAGATCGTCGATCACTACCCAGACGCGTGTGGCGGATGCGGGCGCCGGCTTGTTGATGAGCAGCGCCGTCCGGGCGGGCGGTTCGGCCGCCACCAGGTCTTCGAGCTACCGCCGATCAGCGTGATCGTGACCGAGCATCGCACGCATCAGTTGCGCTGCCGGCACTGTCGCGCACGGACCAGCGCCCGGCTGCCTGGGCTGCTCGCCTCCTCTCCGTTCGGGTTGAGATTGCAGGCGGCGGTGGTGACGTTGACCGCCCGGCATCGGATCTCCCGCCGCGGGATCTGCGAGCTGGCTTTAGATCTGTTCGGCGTGACGTTGTCGACCGGCGCGGTTGACGCGATCTGCCAGCGCGCCTCAGACGCATTGGCTGGCCCACATTGCCAGCTGCAGGACTGGGTGCTTGACCAGGGGGCGGTGCATGTCGATGAGACCGGCTGGCGCACGCGCGGTGAGGGCCGGGCGTTGTGGACCGCGACCACCCCGCAGGCGACGTTCTTGCAGATCGCCCAACACTGCAACCGCGAGCAGTTCAACGCGCTCATCGGCACCACGTATCCGGGGATCGTGGTTTCTGACCGCTGGAACGGCTACAGCCATCTCGATCCCCACCAGCGGCAAGTGTGCTGGTCGCACCTGCAGCGCGACTTCCGCCGCCACGCCGACGGACTCGGCGAGCAGAAGACCTTCGGCGAGCAAGGCATCGAGCTCACCCGCCGCGTGTTCGCTGCGTGGCGGGCCTACCAGCACGAGCATCACGACCGCGAGGCGCTCAAGGCCGAGATCGAACCGATCCAGACCGAGCTACGCCAGCTGCTCGAACACGCCAGCCCCAAGAGCAAGCGCACCCGCTGGCACCGGCAGTTCGCCAACAACCTGCTCAAGGTCTGGCCAGCGCTCTGGACGTTCGTCTCGGTCAACGGGGTTGAGCCGACCAACAACCCCGCCGAGCGCGCGCTCCGCGCACCGGTCATCCACCGCAAAGTCTCGCTCGGCACCCAAAGCAAGGACGGCGAGCGATTCACCGAACGCGCGCTCTCGGCCGCCGCCACCTGCCGCCAGCAGCGCCGCTCGCTGTTCACCTACCTCAGCGAGCTGATCATCGCCCACACCCGCGGCGATCCATTCCCCGCGCTCGCCTGAGGCCGCAGGGACTGAACGCTTACCTACGAGGTATCGCCGCATCCCGAAACCGCTCGGACCGGAAGAGTTGTTGTGGGGAGACAAGGTGATCTCTGTTCAGAACGATCCTCGGCGGCGCATCTATCCGGCGCTGACAGACGGCGAGCCATACGTCGCAAACGGTGATATCGGAATCGCTGTCGGCCAATGGAAAGTCAGAGGAATGCGGAAGGCGCCATGGAAGCTCGAGGTCGAGTTCGCCTCACAACCCGGGTATTCGTACGATTATGCGCGCAAGAAATTCGGAGAGGAATCATCGGCACCTCTTGAACTCGCGTATGCGCTCACCGTGCATAAGGCTCAAGGCAGCGAGTTCGGTCGCACCTTTGTGGTGGTCCCGAATCCGTGCCGCAACCTTACGCGCGAGCTGCTGTATACCGCGCTCACTCGCCAGAAACAGCACGTCACCGTCCTGTACCAGGGGGATGCCGGCGATCTCAAACGATTCGCAGAGCCCGATGAGTCCGCGACCGCCGGCCGACGAACGAACCTATTCAGCCCGCCAAACCCGGCGAAGACGGCTGACGGGCGTTTCCTAGAGCGGGGCTTGATTCACGTGACGACGGCGGGCGATGTGGTTCGATCGAAGTCAGAGGCTCTCATCGCCGAGTTGCTACACGCGCGCGGAATCGAATACGCGTACGAACGTAAGCTGACCGCGGCAGACGGCAGCATCCGTTACCCCGACTTCACGCTGGAAGATGAGGAAACCGGGCAGATCGTGTACTGGGAGCACCTGGGGATGCTCCATGACAGCGTGTACGCGGAGCGGTGGGAGCGGAAGCTCGCGTGGTACGCCGCACAAGGGATCTTTCCGGGAGACGCCGAACATCCCGTCGGTGGAGCAAACGGCCTCTTGATCTGGACTCGTGACGACGAACACGGCGGCATCGACAATCGCCAAATCACCGAGGTGATCGACCAGCTGTTCACCTAAACCGTCGCTCGCGACGCAAGATTCCCTGATCGCCGCGACGGGCTGGTCCGCCCGCTACGGTTGGCGGCCCGAGGCTCGAGCCGCAAAGCCGAGAAGGAGGCTGGGGGAAGTCGTATGCCTCGCGTAAGACGCTGGAGCAGGTCGTGGCGGAATGGCGGCGCAGACTGGAGAGCGGACGTTCAGATGGCGCTTGTGGAGTGCCCGCGCTCAGCGAGCCATTGCTTACGAGCTGCGAAGTCGGGCATGGCGCGCTCGACGAACAGCCAGAACTCGGGCGAGTGATGAGCCTCCCGCAGGTGGACCAGCTCGTGAACGACGACGTATTCAACGATTCGCGGAGGGAGCAAGCCCGCGCGCCAGTGGAAGTAGAGCTTGTCGCCTTTACCGCATGAGCCCCAGCGGTAGCCAAGGTCACGGACGGCGACGCCGGACGGCCGTACGCCGACTCGGTCGGCGAAGCGTTCAACTCGGCCAGCTAGCCACGATTCAGCATGCTTCTCGTACCAACGGATCATGTGCGCGCGGCCGTCGATCGCAGCAGACCGAAGCATCTTGAACCGGCCATCCTCGAGCTTCACAGAAACGCTCTGGTCGGCAACCAATAGGAGGCGGTAGTTGCGCCCGAGATATGGAAATCCCTCTCCGCTGACGTATTGACGGGGCGCGACAGGATGCCTGAGCAATTCCTTCTCGGCGAGCTTCCGATAGATCCAGAATCGCTTGTCGCGAACGAAGTCCTCAAGTGTCGCCGCGTCGCAGTCCCGCGGGGCGAACAGGATGAGATCGCCATCGCGGTCAACGGTCACCTGCAGTGACCGGCGCTGACTGCTGCCACGGAGTTCGAAGTGGAGGTCGTCAACGATGATCGTGGTCATGCGGTTACCAGCTTGTCCTGGTTGGCCTTCGCAAGCTCCATCAGACGATCGGCAACGCCATCGGCGTCCTCGAACGGGACGATCTCGTAGTCGTCCAGGAACGTGAAGATCTGGCCCCGTAGAACCTCGCGGGCATAGGCGTTCGACCAGAAGCCGACGACTGAAGTCTGGCTACGTATGTAGCCGACGAGCTGGATGGTGAGGCCGGCCAACCATCCAAGATCCGTGTCCGAGACGGGACCCTGCTTCTCCCGCTCCTCGTTAAGAATGGCCAGGAAGGGGCCTTGTGTTTGCGGATCGAGTCCAGGCGGGGCTTCCTGCCGTCCTGCTTCCACCTCCTCGATGAAGTCCTTGAGGGCCAACGCGAGTTGATCCCAGTTTTCGCCGAACTGCTTGAGGATGGCTTCGAGCCGCTCGGACAGCTTCGTGTAATGCACCGGGTCTTGGTCCAGGTTCTTCCGGATGTGATGCCTGATCGCGTGCTCCATCTCTGACGCCTTCGCGCGGGGTGACGCCTGCTTCGCGACGTGATCGGCGAACTCGGCGTCCGTGATCGAGATCGGCGGAATCTTCGGATCGATGCCGAGCGAGATGACGTGCTCGTCGATCAGCTCGCGAACCTTGCCCCCGATGGACTTACCCAGGACCGGCATGCCCTCGCGGTAGCGATTGCGAGCGCGAGCATAGATGAAGGCCAACGTCTTGGCGTCCTTGACGAAGGGAAGACCTTCCGGCCGTGGCAAAACGAGGTCTAGGGTGTCGAGGAACTGCTTGAGCTTGACAGTGAACTCCGCTCGGAGACGCTCGTCACTCAAGAGAACGACGCATGCCTCGGTAGCACTCAGGTCGTGGACTCCGCGACTCTCGAAGAGATTGGCGCATCGGTCACGGCGATCGCGCAGCTTCGGAATCTCGTCCTTGAGGCTCTGAAGCGCGCCTTGAATGTCCTCGGCGCTGTATGCCGCGAGCGCCTCCTTGAGGTGACGAGCGACGCCGAAGTAGTCCACGACAATGCCGGCGGCCTTGCCGCGCCGGGGACGGTTCACGCGAGCGATCGCCTGGAGGAGCTCCGCTTCCCTGATCGATCGGTCCAAGTACATGACGCCCTCGATCGGCGCATCGAAGCCGGTGATGAGCATCGATTTCACAACGAGGAACGCCAGCGGATCCCTGCGCTTTGGGTCGGCGTCCACGAGCGGTTTCTTGAAACGAGCGATGCGCGACTCGATCTTGGCGGCGTCGGTCCACTGTTTCCAACCGGGATCGTCGTTGTTGTCCGGTGAGATGATCGGCTCGAACTCGAGCTTCGTAAGTAGGTCGAGATTCCGCGATGCCCGCACGGCCGAGGCAAGCGAGCGCGGCTTCTTGTTGAGCTCGACATCCTCCAGACGTCGCGTCTGCTCATCGAGGGAGAGAGCCTCATTGACGAGCTCGTCGCGAGCCTCGCGAAGAGCGGTGTGGTACCGCACCGCCGCCAGCCGGCTGTACGCCACGACTTGCGCCTTCAGGCCGCTGGGCAGGATGAACTCCACGTAGTGGCGCAGGATGTCGCGCGCCTTAGCCTCGATGAGCTTTTGTGCCTCCAAGACGTTGCCCTTGGTGGCGTACTTGCGCTTGATCGCCTCAAGCTCTTCCTGACTCTTCTCCTGGAACATGTCGTCGAAGAACTGATCAAGATCTCGCCCATCGCTGACCGCACCCTTTGCAGTCCGGCCCTCGTAGAGGATTGGGACCGTCGCGCCGTCCTCTTCTGATTGCGTGATCGTGTAGCGGTCAATGAACTCGCCGAAGATCTCGTGCGTGCGCTTCTTATCGCCCATGATGATCGGTGTTCCGGTGAAGCCGATACGGGCTGCGTTGGGAAGCGCCTTCATCAAATTCGCGTGCAGGGCGTTCGTATGCGATCGGTGCGCTTCATCAACAAGCACGAGCATCGAGTCGTCTTCGTTGAGCACTGGGAACTCATCAGCAACAACCGTTGCGGCCGGGGAATCGCGCTGCGTGTACTTCTGAACCTTGGCGAACACGACGCCCGGCCCCTTTTCCGCAAGCAGAGCTTTTACCTGCTTGACGCGCTTGCCAATCCGCACGCTCTCGCCCGACAGGGCCAGCGTGTCGGAGAGCTGCTTTTGAAGGTCCTTGCGGTCCGTAACTGCGACCACCTTGAACCGCCGAAGCTCCGGGCTGGACCGCATCTTGCGAACCAGGAAGACCATCGTGAGGCTCTTCCCGGATCCCTGCGTGTGCCAGATGACGCCGCCGCGCCGGTCGTGCTCGCCATCCTCAAGTCGTGTCTTGCCGTGGAGTAGCCCCTCGACAGCGAGTTGGACCGCGCGGTACTGCTGATAGCGGCAGACGATCTTGATCGTGCGCCCAGAGACCTCCTGGTACAGCGTGAAGTGCCGGATGATGTCGAGGAGTTGGGCGGGCCGGAGCATCCCCGCAATGAGCTTGTTCTGGCTCGACAGCTCATCCTTTCCTAGCTCGGCGTGCACGTCGTCGATGGGCACTGGGACGGTGTCTTTCCACTCTGCGAAGTGCTCGGCGTCGGCGCTGATCGTGCCCACGCGAGCCTCGTCATAGCTCGTCGCAACAACGAACTGGTTCGTGTGGAAGAGACGTTCCGCGCCTTCGTCCTCATCGACCTCGCCGGCAGCCCGGCGCTGATTCGAGTAGCGCCTCAGCTGATCGACCGCCGTGGGGATCGGTTCGGACGTCCCGGGGCTCTTGCATTCAACGACTACGACCGGAATCCCGTTCACGAACAGCACGACGTCGGGCGCGACGAATCCCTTTGCGAATCCACCGGGGCAATCGACGCGAAATTGGTTGATGGCCGTGAAGGTGTTGTTCTCGGGGTATTCCCAGTCGATGTACCGGATGGTTTGCGATCGTCCCTGATTCCAGTCCGATATGCCCTCGACGGAGATCCCAGTCAGGAGCAGGTCTGTCCCCTGCTGGTTCGCTTCGATCAGTTTCGGTGACACGATGCGCTCGAGCGCACTGACGGCCTGCGAAATGCGATCGTCGTCCAACCATTCATTTCCGGCGCGCAGGTTGATCCTGCGTAACGCTGCGCGCAGATCCTCAACAAGAACGACCTCGCGGGACGTCGAGCGTCGCGTTACTGATGGAACCTCGACGTCACCTTCAACCACTTCCCAGTTCATCAGGCTCAATTGGTCGAGGAAGGGCTTCTCGACCTCGTCGTACTCTGGGCCCTTGGTCACCGGCCAACCTCTGCGAGTTCGTTGCTCACACCGGCAACTCCTGTTAGCAGGTCGGCTGCAAGGGGTGTGGCTCTTCTGAAGGGACCCGGGGGTGGCGGTCATGTGACGCTCGGGATGACGTGATCGTGGTAGCGGGCTTCGTGGACGTGGTGTCGTTCTTGGGCGAGGTGGTAGTCCCAGTACGTGTCGAAGTCACCGTTGGCTTTGATGGCGCGGAGTTTGAGGATGGCTTCGGCGCCGGCGAGTCCCCAGCGGGCGCCGGTGATGTCCATCCGGTCCTTGAGCAAATGTCTGCAGGCGCCTTCGATGATCCCGGTCGCGATCGGCCAGCCGTTGGCCAGGGCGGTGGGGTAATCGAGGTAGGGGGCCTTGCTGGTGAGGTAGTTGGCGGCATCGTCGGCGAGCTTGCGGCTTGCTGGGTCCAGGCGGCGGTTGGTGGCGGTGCGGCGGATCGTGCCGGCGACCTTGGTGGCGTGTCCTTCGAGCACTCTGGTCGCTTGGAGGTGAACCCACTCGGCGGGGTTCAGGTTGGGGAACAGGCAGCCGGCGGCGGTCCACAGGTATTCGAGGACGTGGATGAAGTCAACGATGATCGTCACCTTGACGTTGCGGGCCTTGGCCTCGGCTTTGATCCGTTGGATCTGGTGGTTGTTGCCGTCCACGAGCGCGACCCAAGTGCGGCGGTGTTTGGGGTCGCGTCGGTCTGCCTCTCCGAAGACGTGTTTGATGACGGTGCCGGTGTTCTTGACGATGCTGGCGGTCAGCCATTTGTTGGCGGCGACCGGGCCGCCGGCGGGCTCGTGGCCGTCGTCGCGGGCGAGGATGTCGGCCGGGGTGCGGGGCGCCGGGGCCGCGTCATAGACCGCGCCGATCTCCGCCATCCGCTTGCAGTTGAGCTTCTCGCCGCCTGCCAGCCTCGCTTTGGGCTTGGGGCTCGCGCGGGCACGCCTGGTGGCGGTGCCGGCGCGTAGCGCGTCGGGGCGCATCACGATCCCCTTGCCGTCGGCCGAGAGCACCAACAGTTGATCGGACTTTGATCGCTTCCGGCGCCTGGCCTCATAGAAGTCCTCGAAGTCGATCGCGGCGAGCCCGGCGAGCTCCTCGACCTGGCGCTTTCCGAGCCCCAGCCCGGTCTGGCGCCCGATCGCGTCGACGGCGTCCTGGAAGCTGCCGCGCGCGGCCTCCAGGGCGGCCAGCTTGCGCAGCCCGTGGGAGTGACGCTCGACCGGCAAGTTCAGCGCCGCGTCGGCGGGATGCAGGTTCCCCAGGCCCGGCGCCCGGTAAGCGAGCCGCTCCACCGTCACCGCGCCGAACACCGTCTCAAGTATGCGGGCGTGACCTGGCTCCACTCGGCCGCGCGCCACCCCCTCATCGCCGACTACCTGCTCAAGGCGCGGCTCGCGGACCGCGCGCAACGCCAGATGATCATCAAGCAGCCGCCGCAACAGCTCCCGCCCGTCCCGGTCAAGACGCTCCTCTAGCTCAGCGTGCGAGAGCCCAGCGGCGTCCGTCCCATCCAAGAAGCTCACCAGCGACTCGAACTGCTCCCGGCTCGCGCTGAAGCCCGCCCGCGCGGCCCCATCGCCCCGTCCGCCGGCGCAGCCTTCCCCACCGCCCACTGCATCATCACTACCAGCCCGCCCGGAAGGCAGGACTTCAGCGCCAAAGGCGTAAAGTTCGCCACCAAGGGTGTCGAGATCGGCGGTCACGTTGGCCACCTCCGTGGTCGACGTAGGACATGAACAACGCCGACTTCGACACCCCTCATCCGAAGTCCTCGAGCCCGCCCGGCGACCCCGGCAGCCCCGTCCAGGCCATCGAATCCCCTCAAAAACCCGGCCTGAACACGCCCAACCCCCGCAACCCAGCCACTCACCACCAGCCGACCGTCGCCAAACGGCAACCCGCCGTCCTGCGTGACAGCCCAAACCCCCGTATCTACGGGTCATTCACCGTCAGGTCAGCTCGTCCTCGAGGGTCCCTTCAGAAGAGCCGCACCCGGCTGCAAGACCCTGCTTGAGGCGGCGGAGCTTTCCAAGCATTAAGTCTTCAAGTTCAATCCGCGCCTGCACCTGATCTAGGATCGCTGCGATCTTCGCCTGTTCACCGGGTGGAGGAATCGGAACGGGCACCTTTCCAAGAAAGTCGACGCCAAGCGTGGGTACGCCAACGTTGCTGTTCATGCGCGCGCGAATCCCGGCGAAGAAAGGTGCTGCCCTGACGACCCACAAGAGGAAGCGATCTGTGTAACGGTGTGGCCGCGGCTTCATTAGGACAACGGTGTGGCTGAAAACCTTGGGGTCGTGACCGTATGGCCTTGCAAAACCGATCCGGCCTTTGCGAGCGAACACCACGTCACCGGGCCGAAACTGACAACGTGAGTTTTGGTCGCATAGGACAGTGAGCGGAACACGGCTCGCCTTGGTCAGATCGAAGTCATTTTCGCCCACGAAGTTCTCTGTACACACAAGCGGAACCCCGTCTTGGGAGGGCGCGGGATAACGATGACTTGGGTTTGGATCAACTATGTCGGCGGCGCTTGAGAGTGGCGCAACCTCCCAGCGCGACGGTACTCGGCCCACCTCCGTGTCAGTGAAGACCTCGGGACAGCGCGACGGGTCCCGCAGCTGGCCCTTCCCGTCGAGACCGCGAGTCAGCAGGTCATGTAGCAGTCCCAGCTTGAGATGCCCGAGCTTCGCAAGGAGTTCCTCGGTCCCACGAATAGCTTTGTCGGCCGTATCGAGAACGTCAGTGATGCGCGAGCGTTCCTCGGGACTCGGAAGTCGAACCTGAAGGTTCGCCAGTTCAGAGCGCCCGATCGCGTCGAACGTTGTTCCCTGCGCGACCCGCGCAAGGGCAGGCGCAAAGAATCGGAGCGCGTGATACCCAAAGCGAGAATCAGCTTCGCTGAACCGAACCGCGGCCAGGCCGCGGCCGATGCAATAGGTCTGATCGGCGACGTTGATCGCGCCGACGGGGGCACGGACGCTAATGAGGACATCCGCCGGCCTGCACGTCTTCTGAGGTCTCCTGCACCAAAGCCGCGGTCTCGGGTGCTCATGCGTGAAGTCGGCATTGCCCTGCAGGAATGGAAGGCCAGCGCCTGGGGTCTCGGTCACAAACGTGGACGGTGGCGACTGCCCCATCTCCAGATCGGCGACTGCGCCGAGCGGAACCAGGGTCGCCACGTCAGGAGTCATACCCGAGCCCCACGGTCAACCGCCGTAGACGCGCAGTGGCTTCGGCAAGATCGTGCTCGATGGCAGGCAGGGGCACGGCGTACTTATCCCACCAGGTCTCGAACGCCAATATCAAGACGGCTCGGTGCTGGGCAACGTAACGATCGATGATGGACTGAAGCTCAGCTTTTAGAATTGAGATGATCAGATCGCGAGCAGCAGGCTCATCGAGGTTTGTGCAGGCCTCCTGGAGGCGAGTCACGAATTGCTGCTGGAGCACCTTGAGCTGTTTCTCCGTCGCCGCGAGGGCCTTGCGCACGGCCTTAGCCTCGTCCGCCGTCAAGTCGGCGGAGCCCTCCTGTCGGTCCGGATCGTCCCCATCGTCATCTGCTCCGTCAGGCGACTTGAGCCGAGCCTCAAAGTTCGCTCTGTCGGCCTGCAGCGCCGAGATCTGGTCGAGATACTGGGGAAGTATGTATCGGACCAATTTGTGATTGAGCGGGTCATCTCTGGACGCTAGCTTCTTGACGTTCTTATCGGTCGATTCTCGGTCCTCGAGTTGGCTCAGGATGCTTGACTCCCAAGCCGAAATGAGTCCAATACAACCGCGCGCAGCGATCGTCTTCAGATCAGTGTAATTCTCGCCCCACCAGCTCGCGATGACGCCTGCGACCTCGAACCGATCAAGGCGCCCTAGCGGACTTGCAGCATTGTCGAAGCTCGAAAGGAGGTCCGTCCTTAGTTCCATAAGGCGTTGGGTGGCCGCTAGGCTGGCAACCGCGTCCTGGCGGTCTTCCCACCACACGTTCACCGCCCGACGAAGAGCCCCCTCCTTATCAGCGACCCCGCGGTCTTCTGCGATGTATTGCGTCAGATCCGAGCGTGACCGAACCGTGTCTGCGAAGACGAAGTAACCATCGTCTCCGCTCGTCAAGAGATTTCTGGGATTCAAGCCGTGGGCTGAGAATAACGCGTGTTTCGCATCGATCTCGCATAGCGGAATTCCTCCATGCAGATGCGCGCGAACGTCCTGCGGCTCGAGACCCGGAGTGTTGTCGGCATATCGACGTATATTGAGGTTGTAGTCGTTGTCTTTCACTTCTGAGTGAGTGACGACCTTCGCGAAGTTCGCAACGTCCCCAAATGCCTGGTACGCACTCACGATCTTTTCGATGTGCTGCGGCAATAACTCGTTCTGAGCTCGCCCTTCGTGGTACTCGCGGTCGGCGTTGATGAAGAGCACCTTGCCGCGCCTAGCAGCTGGCTTCGCGCCTTCAGCTCGCACCCTTTCTGTCAACGTCCGGCGAGACGCTCACCATCGAGGAATTAATGACCTTGAGGGCGAGAACGGAGAACGCCGGACATGCAGGAGACGAGCACGAACGGAGCTGGAGCTCGAGCAGCGGTTGAGGCTGGGCGCGCCGCGCCGAAGGGGGTCCCGGACCCGGAGCTGGTCGAGCAGGCCAAGCGCCGCTCGTTCACGGCGGAGTACAAGGCACGGATCCTGGCCGAGGCGGACGCGTGCACGCAGCCGGGCGAGATCGGTGAGCTGCTGCGTCGTGAGGGCCTGTACACGTCGCACCTGACGTATTGGCGCAAGCAGCGCAGGGATGGGGCGCTGAAGGAGCTGGGGCAGCCGCGTGGGCGCAAGCCGGTCGATAAGCGCGACGCGCAGATCGCGGGGCTGACGCGGCGGGCTGAGCGTGCGGAGGCGGAGCTGGCGAAGATGAAGCGAGTTGTGGAGATTCAGGGAAATCTCTCAGCGCTGTTGGAAGAGATGCTCGGTCAGGGCAGCGCGGAGAGGAGCACCGAGCGATGATCGCCGCCACGGTCGAGGAGCTGACCCCGTTGATCGGGACCAGGCCGGCGTGCCGGGCCGTGGGCGCGTCACCGGCGACGATCTACCGGCGCCGCAGACCGCCCGAGCCCAGGACGCCCAAGCCGCAGGCCGACACCCGCTCGGGCGCTGTCTGAGGCTGAGCGCGGTGCGGTGCTCGAGGTGCTCCATAGCGAGCGGTTCGTCGACCTCTCGCCGGAGGAGACCTACGCGACGCTGCTGGACGAGGGCACCTACGTGTGCTCGACCCGGACGATGTATCGGCTGCTGAAGGCCAATCATGGTGGGGTGCGGGAGCGGCGCGATCAGCTCACCCATCCGCCGTACGCGAAGCCCGAGCTACTCGCCGAGCGCCCGAACGAATTGTGGTCGTGGGATATAGAGCGCCACGAGGCGCTGTGGACCGTGCGGTGATGAAAGGACACCGCCTGCGGCTCGTCGCAGCGAGTCGCGCGAAGCTGGGGGCAGCCTACCCCGTCGGGACGGACGGGTATGGGTGGCAAGCAGCCCCGACAACGACGGGACGGGCCAGCACTGTCAGATGGTCCGGGTCCGGCAAGCGAGACGGGAAGGTGTACGAGAGAAACCAGCGTCCGAACGCCTCTCAAGAGCAGACCACCAGCTCGAATCTGGCAGATCTGGGCTGGGCAGCAGCGCGCATCCGCGCCTCGGCGCGGAGAACTCCCTGGCTGGTCAATGTCGTCGGCCGGGAGGCCATGGCGAAAGCCTGCGGCGTAGCCGTGGCGAGGCTGCAGGGGCAAAGTTGGTCACCTAACCCGACAAGCGGTTCTCAGTGAACGTGGGAACCATCCCGGTGGCCCCCTCACCGGTCAGCATGACGCTGGCCGGCGGGAAGGCACGTCGTCGGCTGATGCCGCCGGGATGGGGCGTAGGACTCGTAGTAGTCGCCGGAGTCACGACCGGCCGCGGAGGGCGGGAAAGCCGTCCACAGGGCGAAGGGGTCCAGCAGGTTCGCAGCAGGCGTACGTGGTGGGGAGGTCGCTGGTGAATACCGGCGCGCCGTGGCCCAGTCTCGAAGAGGCCGAGCCGCGGGTACTCGCGATGCAGACCAAGCTGCACCAATGGGCGGTCAGCGATGCTGGCCGTCGGTTCGATGATCTGTACAACCTTGTCTATGACCCGGCGTTCCTCGTCGTGGCGTGGGACAGGGTTAGGAGCAACAAGGGTGCACGCTCGGCCGGTATCGACGGGATCGCTCCGCGGTCCATCGAGCCTGGCGGCGGGGAGATCTTGGAGGGCATTCGGGATGATCTGAAGGCCCGCCGGTTCACCCCTAGCCGGGTGCGGGAGAGAATGATTCCCAAGGCGTCAGGGAAGTTGCGTCGCCTGGGGATCGCGACCGCCGCGGACCGAGTGGTGCAGGCCGTGCTGAAGCTGGTGCTCGAGCCGATCTTCGAGGCGGACTTCAAGCCGTGCAGCTACGGCTTCCGTCCGAGGCGCCGGGCTCAGGACGCGATCGCCGAGATTCACTACCTCGGATCGCCCGCCCGTAATTACGAGTGGGTTTTCGAGGCAGACATCACGGCGTGCTTCGATGAGATCTCGCACTCTGCCCTTCAGGAACGGGTGCGGCGTCGAGTCGGGGACAAGCGCATCCTAGGACTGGTGAAGGCGTTCCTTCAAGCCGGCATTCTCTCCGAGGATGGCCTTGACCGGAACACGATCACCGGCACTCCGCAAGGCGGGATTCTCTCACCATTGATGGCTAACATCGCCCTGTCGGTCCTGGATGAGCACTTCTCGCGCAAGTGGGAAGCGCTCGGACCGTACTGGCTGCGTGCCAAGCGTCGCAAAGCTGGTGTCCCGGCCTACCGCCTCGTCCGCTACGCGGACGACTTCGTGGTCATGGTCGGCGGCACCCGCCAGCACGCCGAAGCGCTGTGGGATGAAACCAGCAAGGTGCTCGCTCCGATCGGCCTGCGCCTATCGGAAGAGAAGACGAGCGTCTGCCACATCGACGAGGGGTTCGACTTCCTGGGATTCCGCATCCAGCGGCGATCCTGGCGAGGGCGGACCGGCAAGCGGGCGGTCTACACCTACCCATCAAAGAAGGCCCTGGCCTCGGTGATGGACAAGGTCAGAACGATCACCCGCCGACGCAAACATCGAACGCTCGCCGACCTGCTGCGCCTGCTCAACCGGGTGCTGCGGGGATGGTGTAACTACTTCAGACACGGTGTGTCCGCGCGGACATTCGGCTACCTCGATCACTTCGCGTGGTGGCGTGTGGTTGGGTGGATGCGTAAACGACACGACGGGCTGAACTGGGGAACCCTGCACCGCCGCTACCTCCCAGGATGGGAGATCCGCGACGGGCAGACCGAGATGTTCCGGCCACACACGGTCGCGGTCGATCGCTACCGCTACCGGGGCACCCAAATCCCCACACCATGGGCGAACGATGCGGCATGAACCTGTGGAGAGCCGGATGCTCAGAGATGGGCACGTCCGGTTCGGAGGGCGGGTCGAGGAAACGGACCGGGCGAAACCCCGGACACCGCGCCTCGACCCGACCCCTACTCGAAACTGCTGGGGCCCGCGAAGTGGACGTACTTCTACTTGTACGTGATCCTCGACGTGTTCAGCCGCTTCGTCGTCGGCTGGACCGTGCAGTACCGCGAGACCGCGCAGCTGGCCAAGGCGCTGATCGAGCAGGCCACCGAGCAGCAGCAGATCACCCCGAAGATCCTCACGCTGCACGCCGATCGTGGCGGGCCGATGCGCTCCAAGCCGGTGGCGTTCTTGTTGGCTGATCTCGGCGTGACGCGCACGCATTCCCGACCCTACACCTCGACCGACAACCCGTATTCCGAGGCGCACTTCAAGACGCTCAAGTACCGCCCCGCGTTCCCAGCTCGGTTCGACTCGATCGAGCACGCACGCGCGTTCTGCCGTGACTTCTTTCCCTGGTACAACCACGCGCACCGTCACTCGGGGATCGGTCTGATGACCCCTGCCGCCGTCCACCACGAGAAGGCGCCCGCGTTCCACGCCGCCCGTGCCCGCGTGCTCAACGCCGCCTACGACCGTCACCCGGAGCGGTTCGTCCGCAAGCCGCCAGTCCCGCCCGAGCTACCGACCGCCGCCTGGATCAACAAGCCAAAGGAGGTAACCGCCGCTCAATAAATTCGAACGCGAAGCGTCTCACCGAGCTTGACAGGCTCCGGCAGCACTAGGATGCATGCCGGTATGCCGGTCCCGTAGAAGAGGTTGGGACCAAGACCGATCACGGTGTCGAGCATGTCTTTGTCGACGATTCCGGCACGGATCTGCTTCTCGTCGCCGCCGCGGAAAAGCACGCCATGCGGCATAACAGTGACGACCATGCCGTTCTCGCGCAGCACAGCAAGCATGTGCTGGACGAACATCAGGTCAGCCTTCTTCCCCGACTCGGGACAGAAGCCGAATCGGAACCGCTCTGGAAAGGGGATGCTGTCCCGCGTGTAGTTCTGACTGAACGGCGGATTGGTGATGACTCGATCGAACCGCATGAGCTCGCCTGCTTCCCGGTGCTCTGGATTCGCGAGCACGTCCTCATTGCGAAGGTCCGCGTCGGCAATGCCATGGAGCAGCATGTTCATCTTCGAGATCGCCCACACGCCGCCGTTCGACTCCTGCCCGTACAGGCGGAGGTCCTTCGAGTTCTTCTGATGCTCGTCGAGATACTCCTTGGACAGGATAAGCATTCCGCCGGAGCCCGAACACGGGTCGTAGATGCGCATCCCTTCATCCGGCGCGGCGAGACGCACCATCATCCGGACGATGGAGCGCGGCGTGTAGAACTCGCCGCCCTTCTTGCCGGCGGAATCGGCGAAGTCCCTCATCAGGTACTCGTATGCGGCGCCAAGCAGGTCCGGGAACTCGAAGTCCTCGTTGCGGAGCCGGTACCTAGAGAAGTGCTGGATGAGGTCTCGCAGCTTCTGGTCAGAGATCTTGGACTGGCCCACGCGCCGGTTGAAGTCGATGTGGGTCAGGACCCCGTCGAGTGAGGTGTTGTCTCCTCTAGCGCTGCGAGCGCTTTGTTGAGTCCATCTCCAACACTGTGGTGGAGTTCGTCCCGGATGAACTCCCATCGGGCGGCTGCCGGTACGAAGAAGGTGTCGGCATAGAAGCTCGGATGGTTGGCGCGCTTCTCGGCTTCGCTCTGCGAGCGGCTCTTCTGGAGCTCTCGGTCCACGATCTCCTGCCAGCGCTGCTCGAAGACGTCTGAGCAGCGCTTCAGGAACAGCATCCCGAAGATGTATTCCTTGAATTCGGAGGCGTCCATCTTGCCGCGGAGGATGTCCGCGGCAGCGAAGAGGTGGCGCTCGAGTTGAGGAAGCGTTAGCGGCACGTCCGGCCTCCGCCGGAACTCATGCTGCGAGGAATAAGGCGGTGGCGTCGACGTGGACACAGAGGTGGCATGCGGGGATCGTAAGGCGTGACTCGGAGCATGTGGCAGGCGGAAAGGCCGCGGGCGAAGAGCTTCCTGGTGCGCTTTCTGGAGACCATGGCGATGGGAACAGTTCGCTCGACGGGCGCTACAGCACTTGCCCGAAGCGCACGGGCTTCTTGAGGTCATTGAGATGCGACGGATCGAGGTGGTGGTCGTGCTGGAGCCTCCCCACCACGACTCCGGCTGGTACGCCCTGGTCCTTGGCGAAACGTCGGATTGCGTCTTCCGTAAAGGTCGCCGTTGCGAGGAATGCCGCGTACGCCTCGGCCGGGATGAGCGTGTCGCGTGCGAAACGGTCCGCCTCTCGCTCCGCCGTGTCCTTGGATTCCCCTTCAGCTGGCTCCGCATCGACGTAGTCGACGCGCTTGTCTTCAAGCAAGTGGCGCCCTTCATGGAAGAGGCTGAACCAGAAGTGGTCGTCAGTCTTGAATCGAAGGCTGAGCTGGATGAGCGCCTTGTCGGGACCGATCCAGCGGGCGGCGCCGCTGAGGTGGGTGTCCTTGAACTCGGGGGTCAGGACGAGCGCGACCCCAGCGCCGGCCAAGAGGTCGTGGATCCGCTGGCGCGTGAGGGCGAAGTCCTTTCGGACCAAGCCTCGGATTTCGGTCAACACTTCGGACAAGCGCCGCGGATCGAACGGCTCCGTTTCGACGCCTTCGGCAAGTATCTCGCCCCATCGCAGCCACGCTGCGGCGACCTGAGGGCGGGACGCGAAGGCCGGAGAGGCCCGGTATGCCACCGCCGGTTCGAGCCAATGCTTCTTCCACGCCTCCGGGGTGCTGACGCGGAAGTATGCGAGCAGTGCCGCAACCTTGCCCCCCTTGGTCGACGCGGGCCGGATCAGGTTGTTCTGGACAAGGTCCTTGATTGGAAACGCAGCAGCCCAAGATGCGTAAGCCGCAAGCTCCTGCTCTGAGCGAGTACGCGCCAGGTGTGCGCGATACGTGGCCTCCAAGTTGTTCCAGAACGCGGCGCTGATCCCGAGCGCCAACTCGAGCTGGATCGCGGTGTCGGGGGTGATCGCCGCCTTGCCGTTGACGATCTCGTTGATCGTCTTGATCGGCCGACCCATGCGCCGCGCAAGGTCAGACTGCGACATGCCGCGATCGTCGAGCGCCTCCTGGAGGATCTCGCCTGGGGCGACGACCCAGTCACGTTCGACGGTGATGCCCGGTTCAATCGCCATGGTAGTCAACCACCTCCTCGATCATGATCTTGGTCACACGGCTTCGGTCGATGCGACCGTCAGGCAGCGTTGGTAGTGGGTCCTGGTCTGGCGCGAACACCAGGCGGTACGCGCCCCATAGGTAAACGGCAAAGTGGCCGGCGCGGTCCGCTCGGAGCGGATGGCATTTGCCGGGGACTCCGTCCATGTCGCGCAGGGTGGGCGCCACTTCGAGCGACAGAAGGCGGCGACGCAGCAGCTTCCAGTCGTCGGCGCCCCACCTGCGCTGGCCGGCGCGGTCGCTAGCGCAGGTTTTCTGAAGTTTGCGGTCCGACCACGAGATGTCGATGATTTGGCTCCATGGCATGTTATAACCCTTGGGGTTATAGTATAGCCCCATGACGACGTTCGGGGAAGGTCCAGTGCAGATTCCGCTCATCCAACCGGAGCCGCTCGCACCGCTGCCGATCGACAGCAGCCGGTACGTCGCCGCGCTCCAGAACAAGCGTGGCGAACTAGATGCCCTGGAGCACGCGTCGCCGGAAACGTGGGAGCGGCTAACGCCCATCGTGCACTTCGTGGGCCCGAAGAACCGATCCGATCCCTTCAACGCGTCGTCGATCGTCAACTGGGTCAAGAAGGTCGCTGTCGCCGTCGGCGACCATCCGGTCTATCTCGACGTCGTTCGCCTCGACGCGACCTTCGCGGTGGCGACTTCTACCGGGGCGAAGCCGGTGTTGGCGCAGATCTTCGCGGCGGCCCGCAAACGGCGGATGTCGTTCGTCCCGGTTGTGCGAGTCGGAGAGAGCACAGAACCACATATCAGCCTCGTCGCCGACGCCGCCGTGCAGGACGGGCACGGTCTGGCGCTGCGGTACCGGGTCCGACAGGTGCTTCCGCCGGCAGGCATGAGCCATCGCCATTTCCTTGAGGCGCAAATCACCCGGGTTGGGAGCGATATTGCCAACACCGACCTGTTCGTCGACCTCGACTTGATCGACCAGGACGACGACCTCGAGGGCGCAGATATCGCGGACCCGTTGAAGAAGCTCATCTCGATCGGCCCCTGGCGGAGTGTCGTCGTGCTCGGAACGTCGATGCCGTCGCAGCTTGGATGCATCCCGGAGGGAACGTTGGGTTCGTTGCCGCGGCGGGAATGGGAGGTGTGGACGCAGCTCGAACAATGCGATCAGCCCCGGATGCCGGCGTTCGGCGACTACGGGATCCAGTCTCCGGAGCCACCCAGGGACGGGGGCGGACCGGGGATGCGCGCCAACATCCGCTATACGGTCGACGAGGAGACGCTCATCGCGCGGGGCAAAGGGTCGGTGCTTCAGGAGGGCAACGAGCAATACCAAGATCTATGCGAGCAGCTCGTCGGATGCGGAAGGTTCTCCGGGCGCGACTTCAGCTGGGGCGATATGACAATCGCGGACTGTGCGAGCGGCCTGCTCGCTCCGGGCGCGCAGAACGTGTGGCGCGGCGCCGGGACGTCCCATCATCTTCGGTCTGTTACGAGCCAGCTCCGGCGGCGCCAAGCTGCGTCGTGAAGCGCCTCGTTGCGATGCGGGCCTGAGCCGGATCGCGACAAAGCAGCGCGCGGCGGACCAGGTCACGGAGCTGGCCGACGGTGGTCGATTGCAAGAGGTCATTCCATAGCGAGCCGCGGGACGCTCGCTGCTCGGGCTCGCGTCCGAGCTGCACGAGCGCTGCCATCGCTTCGTCCCGCCACAGGAGTCGGACGAGCGTCTCGGGGTCGATGGCCGCGTTGGGGCGCGACGGACGGAGAACAGTGAACCTGACGCTGCCGTCTACGACCACGGTGGTGATCCCCCACCAGCCGGGTAGGATCTGTGCCGCCTGGTCGCTGTGCTTCTGCGCGACGACGGCGGTGCACCGGTCGAAGAGCCGACCATAAGCCTCGGCTTGCCGCGGTAGCCGTTTGAGGGTGTCCCGTTCGGTCTTGATTTCGAATCCGTCCATGGATCGCCCAATCACGGCTATGTCGGCACGCTCGTTGGAACGAGGAACCCAGAACTCGTCAACGGCGTCCCGAGCACCGGAGATCGCAGCCATCGCATGCGCCCGCAGAGCTTCGCGGACAACCGCCTCAAGCACGCGCGGGCTCGCGGTCGAGGCTAGCGGCGTCCCACACATCCACGGTGGCGACTCTAGTTCCCGCACGGACATCGCAGGTGGCGGCCCGATGACAACCCATGGCGAACATGTGTTCGAGTGTATGCGCTGAGGCACGCGGGGTCCAGGGCTGCAACCTGGCGCCCGGTCCGAATCGAGCCACGTCTCTATTCACGCGGCCACAGAAGAACTTGGCCGCCGAGCTGCCTCCGCCTGCTGAAGGCAAACAGTGGAGCGTTCTTCAATAGAACACCGCCGGTCGGCCACGACCGCCGCCTCAAGCAGGGCCATTGCTTCCGACACGATCGTCGCCGCCTCCTCAGCGAGAAACGCACCGCGCCCGTACTCGTCGCCGTACGTGCCGGCCTCCCCCACGAGTCTGTCGCTCAACTCGTACGCGGCCCAGGAGTACGTGAGTCGAGCGAGCATCGCCGGTGCGTAACGCATCTCGCTGGACTTCAGGCACGGATAATAGCGGTTTACATCGGATGGATTGGAGGCTTCTCGTCGTGTAGGTGCTTATCCGCTACTATCCGCGCTCAGACCGCCCTATGCGAGCACGTCTGAGGACCTGATTGCGGTGGAAGGCTTCGACCAAGCGGAGGATCCGATCGCGGCGCTCGCCGACCAGATCGCAGACCGTGTGGCGTTCCGGCTTGGCCCGCAGCTCACCCGTCTCGCCGCATCCACTGACCCGGCTCCCGCACGAGAGCTGTGGAGCGCTCGCCGTGTCGCGTCCCACTACGGCGTCAGCGTCAGCTTCGTCTACCAGCACGCCGACGAGCTCGGCTGCGTCCGCCTCGGCGGCGGCACGTGCGCGCGCCTGCGCTTCGACCCGGTCGCATTGCAGGCCCGCTGGTCCCAGATCGGCGGCGCGCTTCCCGCCGAACGGCCCCGGCGGCGTCGGTCACGACCTCGTCGAGCGCCCTCCACGCACGAGCACGACGAGGATCTCCTGCTGGAGTTCGAGCGCGAGCCATGAGTCACCCCGAACTTAGACTTGGCGCACGCGGCCCGGTCCGCGGATCCGCCCGCCGGGCCGACATCACGAGTCAGGAGGTCCGGATGGAGAAGCGCGCGAGAGGCGAGATCCGCGTGCACGAACGGAGAGACGGGCAGGTCACATACAGCCTGCGCTTCAGAGTGAACGGTAAGCGCGAGATCCTCACGCTCGGCACTGACACCGACGGGTGGACGTTCCGAAGGGCCAACCGCAAGCTCGAGGACGTGCTCGCCAGAATCCGAGCCGGCGTGTGGGAACCCCCCAAACCGCCGGACCGCGATGCCGACGGAACCCAGACGTTCCATGTGTTCGCGTCACGGTGGTGGGCGGCGCGGAAGGGCGAGCTCCGGCCGCGCACTCGCGAGAACTACGAGTGGCGGCTACGCAAGCACCTATTGCCGTTTTTCTGCGACTACGCGATCTCGGAGATCGACGTCGCGCTCGTCGAGCGCTACCGCGAGCACAAGGTCATCGAGCGCGAGCGGGTAGCCGAGGCGATCGCCGCCGGCGAGCCGCTACGGGACAGCCGCGGACAACGGCGCGTTCCGCTGAGCAACGAGAGCATCAACAAGACACTCGTCACGCTCACACAGATCCTCGACAGCGCCGTCGAGCGAGGCCTCCTGGATTCGAACCCGGCTCGCGGCAAGCGGCGCCGGCTCAAGGTAGCCAAACCAGTGCGGCGGCAGCTCGAGGCCGACGACCTCAAGGAGCTGCTCGCGGTCGCCGGCGACATGGACCGGAACCTCTACCGAGGTCACCGGATCGGTCGGCGGCCGATGATCGCGGCGATGGCGAAGTCCGGGCTGCGCGTCACAGAGATGTGCCGGCTCCGATGGCGCGACGTCGACGTCCACCACGAGCGCCTAGTGATCGACGAGGCAAAGACCGACGCGGGCAACCGCAACGTCGACCTGAGTCTCGACGTGATGGAAGAGCTCATGGCGTGGCGCGCCGAGCGGCAACCGGCCTCACCCGACGAGCACGTCTTCCCGACCGCGAGCGGCCGGCCGCGTGACAAGGAGAACATCTCCCGTCGCGTTCTCGGACCGACCGTAAAGCGTGTGAACGAGCTCCGGGCAGAGCGGGACCTCCCGCCGCTGCCGAAGGTGACACCGCACGCCCTGCGGCGCACGTACATCAGCCTCATGATCGAGGCAGGCGCTCCGTTGCCCTACGTCATGAGCCAGGTCGGGCACGCTGACTCGAGGACGACACTCGAGATATACGCCCAAGTACAGAAGCGACTCAGCCGCAAGAAAGTGCACCGAGCGTTCGATGACCTGCTCGCGAGCGCAGGCAGCACTCACGCGATCGGGGTTCCGACCGATCGCGTCGACAAGATGTCGGAGTTGACGAACGATCCGGCCCTCACCGCAGCCGAGGCAGCCTCGTCGGAAGTCACCGCTGGTCCACGTGGTCCACGCTCTGGTCCACGCAAGTAACAAACACCCACCCGAGGATGACCCACAGCCAAGTCAGCCACAAGAAAAGCCCCGCGAACGCGAGGCTTTTCGTAAGCGTTCAGTCCCTGCGGCCTCAGGCGAGCGCGGGGAATGGATCGCCGCGGGCGTGGGCGATGATCAGCTCGCTGAGGTAGGTGAACAGCGAGCGGCGCTGCTGGCGGCAGGTGGCGGCGGCCGAGAGCGCGCGTTCGGTGAATCGCTCGCCGGTGTTGCTTTGGGTGCCGAGCGACACTTTGCGGTGGATGACCGGTGCGCGGAGCGCGCGCTCGGCGGGGTTGTTGGTCGGCTCAACCCCGTTGACCGAGACGAACGTCCAGAGCGCTGGCCAGACCTTGAGCAGGTTGTTGGCGAACTGCCGGTGCCAGCGGGTGCGCTTGCTCTTGGGGCTGGCGTGTTCGAGCAGCTGGCGTAGCTCGGTCTGGATCGGTTCGATCTCGGCCTTGAGCGCCTCGCGGTCGTGATGCTCGTGCTGGTAGGCCCGCCACGCAGCGAACACGCGGCGGGTGAGCTCGATGCCTTGCTCGCCGAAGGTCTTCTGCTCGCCGAGTCCGTCGGCGTGGCGGCGGAAGTCGCGCTGCAGGTGCGACCAGCACACTTGCCGCTGGTGGGGATCGAGATGGCTGTAGCCGTTCCAGCGGTCAGAAACCACGATCCCCGGATACGTGGTGCCGATGAGCGCGTTGAACTGCTCGCGGTTGCAGTGCTGGGCGATCTGCAAGAACGTCGCCTGCGGGGTGGTCGCGGTCCACAACGCACGGCCCTCACCGCGCGTGCGCCAGCCGGTCTCATCGACATGCACCGCCCCCTGGTCAAGCACCCAGTCCTGCAGCTGGCAATGTGGGCCAGCCAATGCGTCTGAGGCGCGCTGGCAGATCGCGTCAACCGCGCCGGTCGACAACGTCACGCCGAACAGATCTAAAGCCAGCTCGCAGATCCCGCGGCGGGAGATCCGATGCCGGGCGGTCAACGTCACCACCGCCGCCTGCAATCTCAACCCGAACGGAGAGGAGGCGAGCAGCCCAGGCAGCCGGGCGCTGGTCCGTGCGCGACAGTGCCGGCAGCGCAACTGATGCGTGCGATGCTCGGTCACGATCACGCTGATCGGCGGTAGCTCGAAGACCTGGTGGCGGCCGAACCGCCCGCCCGGACGGCGCTGCTCATCAACAAGCCGGCGCCCGCATCCGCCACACGCGTCTGGGTAGTGATCGACGATCTCATCCACCTGGTCCTCCGGTTTGAGATCGCGACCCGCACCCTGATGCCCGGGCTGTCCACCCTGCGCTCGGCGCTCACGCTCGCGGCGCATCAGCTCCTTGGCCTTCGCCCTCGCCTCCGCCCGCCGCTGCGCGCGCGTCTTGGGCGGATCGGTCGACGGCGGCTTGGAACTCGTACGCGAGTCCTGACGCGCCTGCTCCTCCAGGCGCCTCAGCCGATCCTCGTGCTGCTCAACCCCGCCGGCCAGCTTGAGAATGAACTCAACACACGCCTCACGCCCCGAGTCATAGATCGCCTCCGCCTCCGCGCGGTCCATACCTGCAAGATTCGCTGCACCAACAAGGAATACCTGCCCAAGGCCCCGACGACTGAACGCTTACGGCTTTTCGGGATGGAGCCAACGGGATTCGAACCCGTGACCTCCTGCTTGCAAAGCAGGCGCTCTCCCAACTGAGCTATGGCCCCGCTTCATATCGAGTCTAAAAGACTCAGCCGTCGAAATCGAAGTCCCGGGGCGGGCGCTGCTCGAACCAGAGCCTGTCGTGATCGGGAGCGTCCTGAAGGAACTCCGGGGTGGTCTCGAGCACATCGTCGTCCGCCTCCGGATCGTCCTCGAGCTCGTACTCCTCAGTCTCTTGCTCAAGATGGGGCGCGACCGGCGCCGGCGGAGGCTCGGCGACGTTTGGCTCAGCCTCGGCCCGCTCCGCCAGGTCGGCAGGGCGGCGCGGTGGCTCGACTTCATGCTCGGTGAACGGCTCATCGTCCATGAGCGGATCGCCGCCTGCCGCATGGGCAGGTTCATAAGGATCCAGCTCGTCGTGCTCCTCGATCTCCCGCAGCTCCGGGTCCTCCTCGAACCGCTCCCACTGCTCAGGCTCAGGGGCAAGCTGCTCCTCGGAATCGAGGTGCTCCGCCTCCGGTTCAACGACTGGGTCGGGCGGCGTCACGCCCTCGACCGGCACCTCCGGTCCGCGCCGGACCGGGCCTAGCGCCTCACGCTCGGCTCGCTCGATGTCGGCTGGGTCGGCGCCGCTGCGGCGTTTGAGGTCGAGGTGCTCGCGAATCGCGTCGTCAAGTAAACCCATGCCCCTTAAGCCTACCGGGGCTCCGGCGCGTTCGCGAGCCGAGCTTCGACGGCGACCGTGCAGTTCTTCCCGCGTCGCTTGGCCTCGTACAAGGCGCCGTCGGCATCGGCGATCAACGCGTCCTTATGGCCGGCGGTCGACGCAGTGACGCCGACGCTGGCGGTGACCCTTAGCAAACCGCTGCCATCGGTGTTCGGCACACGCAGGCCTTCGACCGCCGTCCGGATGCGCTCAGCGATCGCGTGGGCGCCCTCGAGATCGGTGTGCGGGAGGATCAGCGAGAGCTCTTCCCCACCGTACCGGGCTGGCGAGTCCGCATCGCGCGAGTTCTCCCGGAGTACGCGCGCTACCTGCCTGAGAACAGCGTCGCCCTGCGGGTGTCCATAGGTGTCGTTGACCGACTTGAAGTCATCGATGTCGAGCATGATGAGACCGATCGGGTGGTGATACCGCCGGACCTGCTCGATCTCAGAGTTGAGAAGCTCCTGGAAGCGGCCATGGTTCGCCAGACCGGTCAGCTCGTCCGTGACAGCTTGCCGACACACCTGGAAATGGAGCTCAACGTTCTCGAGCGCCAGCGCCGCTTCGGCTGCCAGCGAGCGGAGCACTTCCCGATCGTCATCGCTGAAGGGGCGCCCGTGACGCGCCACCGTGAGTAATCCGTGCGCCCGGCGATGGGGCTCGAGCGACCCGAGCGTTAGCGCGGCCACGCTGACGCCCGCAGCCTGCTCCTCGCCGAACCCACCGTCGTCGAGCGCAGCCTGCTCCGCGCGCTGAACGGCATCTTCGAGGCCGGCCAGCGAGCCCTCGCGCGCGGTCTCGGCAAGCGGCTCGTCGTCCGCAGATCTGACGCTGAGCCGACCCCCGCTGGCCTGGACGGCGTCGACCGCGGTCTTCAGCGCGACATCGAGTAGCGCTGGGCGGTCGAGGCTCGAGGCGAAGGTGTGGCCGGTGCGCCGGATTGCCTCGCGCAGACGGGCCTGCTCCCGAGCTAGCTCGCCGAGCCGTCGAGACAGCTCAGTCGACATCCGATTGAACTCTTCGCCGAGCGCGGCGAACTCATCGTGGCCCTCGACGGTCACAAGCGAGGAGAAGTCCCCGCCGGCCAGACGGCGGGCGGCCTGCAGGAAGTCCCGGAGCCGCGCCTGGAGGGCGCGCGACGCGAGTAAGGCGAAGGCGAGCGCGAGCGCCAGGAAGGCGGCGATCAGCGCCGCCGCGACGGCACGGCTGCCACCGAGCGACGCACTGGTCGCGGACAGCGCCGACAGAACCGTGACCGTGACCGGCGCACCATTGAAGCCCGTGAAGGTCTGCGCGACGGCGCGATAGCCGGTTCCCCCCACACTGACCTTCCCATTCGCCGGTAACGACTGGCCCGCGGGAACGTTGATCGTCGAGCCGAGGAGGCGCGGGCCGTCGCGGACCGCGACCGCCACACCAGGCCCAGCCAGATCATGCGCGTATTGCGAGGCCGTGAGCTCGGACACCGTCACTGTCATCGGCTCAGCGCTCGTCGGCGTTCGGAGGATGGCCGCGCCGGGGGCAATCGACGTGTTGTCCCCGACGTCCGCGAGAACGGTCGAGGAGCTGCTCAACGTGGCCCGGGCCAGCCCAGCTTCCCTTGCGAGACTTGCAAAATGCGTTGCAGGGCCATTGCCCTTCAACTGTCCCACGGCCCGCGCGAGGGTCTCGGCGTCGGTGCGAGCCGCGGCGACCTCGCTCTGATAGAGACTGGCAGCCGCACTAGCCAGACCACTCGCACGTGCGTCGGCCTTCCCCTGCTGGCTGTCGCTGATCAGGCGGAACATGAGCACGCCCATCGCGATCATCGGCACCACGACGATCAGCACGAAGAAGGTGGTGAGGCGCGTGCGAAAGCTCATCGGGACTCGCGGCCGCCGCTCAGGCTACCTAGCAGCCGAGCCGAATCCGCCGGTTGCCTCGCGCGGTGGCGGTCGCGCCGGCAGCGAGCAGTCGAACTGCCCGGGGCTAAACTGTCCCGCGACCGTGCGGCATCTGCCGCCGCCCGGGGCTATAGCTCAGTTGGGAGAGCGCCTGGATCGCACCCAGGAGGTCGGGGGTTCGAGTCCCCCTAGCTCCATCAAGAAAAGCCCTCCAAATCGGAGGGTTTTTTGTTGCCCGAGCCTCATCACACAGCCGTGATATCAAATTGGGCATCAGAATTGGGCATCAAATCGCCATTGAACAGAGACGCGCGATCGCTGAGCGTCCCGCGCCGTCCGCGCAACAGGCCCTGGTCCTCCGCCTCCTTCGCGACGCTCACAACACCGGGCACCGATTGCCGTAGCGCACCTGGACAGCTGATGCCCGCGACGGCTCGCTAGTTGCTATCGCCGATCAGCGGCCGTGTGGCCGTCCCAGGAGCGGCCGCCGGCGCCGTCCGCCGCCTCGTGCCTTCGAAAGACGGAAAGATGTGTGAGCGAGCGATCCCCGCCCGGTCCCGCATCGACTCCCGATCCGGTGACGGCCCCGGATGGCCGTCACCGGATCGGGGGTAACCCCGCCGGAGGCGACGCCGGAACCGCCGATGCTCCCCGCGAACCGCCGCAGCCGCCGCCAGCCCACTGGCCGGATGAGCAGACATCCTCCTCGGAGGAGCATTCATACGCACCCCGCTCGGCGGGAAGAACGCAGCGACTGACCGACAGGCTCACGCAAAGTCGCCGTCCGCGATGCACTCCGCCAGCACATCTGATCAAAGAAGCCCGAGATCGCCGACATCGTCAGGTGCGGCACGCGCGGCCCGGGCACGGACGCGGTCGACCCGCAGTGCTGCCGCCACTGCGTCGGCTACCGCAAAGACGAGCTCGGCCGCCGTCGACGAACGGATCGTCGCTACGCGATGGCCCGCCGGCGTCGGCGCCACGAGACGCGAATGCAATCCCGGTGTTGAATTTGGTTGCCCGCGCGGGCGACGGTTCGCGTAGGGTCGAAGACCGAACCGAGGTCTGGCTCCGAATGCGATTGACCTCGGCGAGGGTGTTCTTGCGGACGAAGTGTCGGCCTCGGTTCTTGCCTTCGAGGATCGGCCTGACCTAATAGGAGCGTCCGCCCCATGGGGGCGTCCACCGGGATGTTGTCGGCCGGTCCGCCAACACCATACTCGTTGGAGGTCAGGTCGATGGGAACAGTCAAGAGGCGTGGTCCGGGACCGTCGAGCTTGTTGGTGACGCCCGATCATGCGGGCAATGTGGTCGGGATCGATCCGCACAAGCGGACGCTGAGTGCGACAGTCGCCGATGCGCGCGGCGGGATCCTGGGTTCAGCTCACTTTCGCGTCTCGGGTGAGGGGCATCGCGAGCTGGAGGCGTCGACGCGGCAGTTTGGGCAGATCGCTCGCCGGGGGATCGTGGGCGCGGCGAGCTGGGGGCGGCACACGGCGATGTTCTTGGCCGGCCGCGGCCATGACGTGCGTGATGTGTGTCGCTGTCCTACGGGTGGCAGACAGCTATGGGGAACACCGGTGGCGGGGCACCGAGACCGTGGCCGGAAGCGGCCATGACTGATGACCGAACGATGACGGGTGCGCCGGGAGCGGCGGGCGCCGCTATGGGTGGGGGAGCACGGGTGGAAGCGCGATGTTGACGATCTACTCGCGCGAGGACTCGTCACCGAGCAAGGATGTGAGGGGAAGCACGCTTTCCGCGCGCGTGTAACTCGGTCGTTTCGCCCGAGGACAGAGCAGGCTTCCCCAGGGTCCCGGCGTGCGCGATGTCCCAGCCGAGCATGGACGCTCGGCCCGAAATCCGCGCGCGACCCACATGGTCGCTGGCGATCCGCGGTGTCCACCCCCAGGTGCCGCCGTTCCCGGCGGGCAGGACACCCGGTTTGAGGTGAGGGGGCGCTTGGGGTGCTCACAGTGGCGAAGATCACCCGCTCGGCGGCGGGCGGCTACGCGGAGTATCTGGATGGGAAGGCCCGCGCGCGCCTGAGCTGGGCGACTACTACCTGAAGGATGGGGAGCGGACCGAGGCGCCGGGACGGTGGGCGGCCGGCGCTGAGCGGTTCGGTCTGGATCCAGAGGGGCTGGTGAGCGGGGAGCAGCTGCGGGTGCTGATGGACGTTCGCCGGCCCGACACCGGGGAGGCGTTGCGGCGGGTCGGTGCGACGGGTGAGGCGGTCGCGGCGTTGGATGCGACCTTTTCGGCGCCGAAGTCGGTGAGCGCGGTGTGGGCGGTCGCCGACCCTGGGCTGCGGGGGTGGATCGAGGCCGCGCACGAGGCGGCGGTTGATCGGGCGCTTGCCTACGCGGTCCGGCAGGTGCCGATGCTCCGCCGTCGTGTCAGTCAGGACACCGTCGTGCACGAGAAGGCGGCCGGGGTCGTGGCCACGAGTTGGCGGCACACGACCGCGCAGGCGGTGGCCGAGCAGGCGCCCGATCCGCAGCTGCACTCGCACGTGCTGCTGCACGCTGCGGTTCGACGAGATGGGGAGCTGGTCGCCATCGACTCGCGCTCCTGGCTGGTCCATCAACGTGAAGTGGGCGCGGCCTACCGGACCGAGCTCGCGCGCGAGCTCACCGGGCTGGGGTTCACGATTCGGCGTGGGGTCGGGCGGGGTGGGCGGTACTTCGAGCTCGACGGTGTGCCGACGGCGTTGTTGGATCGCTGGTCAAGCCGTCGCCACCAGGTCCAGGCAGCGATCCGGGAGCGTCTTGCCGGTCAGCACGAGGCGCTTGAGGCGGTGATCGCCGAGGGCGGCTCGGCCGCGACCGAGGCCGCCGAGCACCTCGAGCTGCTTCACCGCTTTAATCAGATCTCGCCGAAGGAGGAGCGGTGGATGGCGACCGCGACCCGCACTGCTAAAGGGCCCGTGACGGTTGAGGATCTCGACCGCGCTTGGCGGCGGACGGCGCTCGGGCTCGGTCTCAGCCGCGAGCGGGTCGAGGTGCTCCGCCACCAACCGCATCCCACCTACACGCCGCCCCTGAGCCGGCTGACCCTGAGGAGGTGCTCGAGGCGTTGACGGAGTTCGACGCCACCTTCCCGGCCCGCGGGGCTCGCGCGGTTGCTCTGGAGCGGTCGGCCGGCGCGTCGATCCAGGCGGCGCTCGATCAGCTCCGTGCGCTCCGGGCCAGCGAGGACATTCTCGTGCTCGCCGACGGGACGGGCACGACCCGGGAGCATCGCGGCCGGGAGCGCACCGTCGTGCGGACCACTGAGCGCCTCACGCCGCTTCCGCGGAAGCGGTCCGCCTGCTCGTTCGTCGCCGGAGCGCTGGTCAGGCGCGCGGCGGAGACGACACCGAAGCGGTCGTCGACTCAGAGCACCCCGGCGCCCGACTCGGTCGGGGAAGGTGCCGGTGTAAGTCCACGGGCGGTCCGATGGCGGTCTGACGGGGAGCCGGCCCTACTGGCGTATGAGCGAGAGTGCCAGGCTGGGAACAACGAAGGACGCGAGGAAGATCGGCAGAAAGCTCTTTCCGGTGCATCGGAAGGCAGCGACGTCACCTTCGGCGGCGTCGAAGGCATGAGTGCGGCTGGAGTTCCGGCCATTGCGGACTTGCAGGGTGTGGCGTCCAGGTTCGACTGGTATCTCGATCGTGTCGTTCATTCCGACCGACCCGACACGGTTGCCGTCGACCACGACGTCGTACGGGCCACGACGGACCTCGACTCCGATTGCTTTGTGCGTCAACTTCAGCGTTGCTGCCATTGCTGGTCTCCTCTTCATGTTCGAGGCGTCGCTCGAGCGCCACCACCCCGTGCCCGACCATGGATGCGCGCTCGGCGTCGGCGGTGAGGTAGCTCCAGCCGCTCAACCGCGGTCCAAGCCCGCCTCGTAGACGACCAGGCCGGGGGCTCGGGCCTGTGCCGGACCGCTCGGCCACTGGCGTTGGCGGACCTCATGATCCTTGAAGACGACTCGACGCGCTGCGCGAGCGCTCGGCCGGCTGCGCGCGGTTGTCGTCTCAGACGCGGCATCGCTCATGGGAAGCATCGCGCATTCGACGCGATCGCTTCCGCCATCCGGCCGACGTCGCGGTCTGCGACTTCTTTGGCGACGACGGGCTGGGCGGAGACCCCGGTGCGCGCGTTCGCTCCGCCCTGATTGGAATCGCCTGCTTCAGGCGGAGCGGAGGAGCGCGTCGGTTTGACATCGGCCCGCGTGAAGACCGTACCCCCCCCGTACGGGGCGGGTCGGACGCTGCCTCCGTACCCAAGCGCCTGCCGCCTCTGGCCAGACCCCAGCGCTAGCAGTCGAGCAGCGCGGAGAGCTTCTTCGGCGCCAGGATCCGGTAGCTCTCGGTCACGAGCTCGCGGATCTCGTCCCAGTCCGTGTCCTCGGTGAGCAGCACCCTCACCCGATCGTGGCCGCCTCGAGAGCTGTAGAAGGGGTGACCAACGGACAGCAACGCCTCACGATCGGCTGGGTCGGTACGTAACACGAGCTGCGGATGGCCGTGCCGTCCGCGCCCTCCAATGCGATGAGCAAGCAGAACGACCTCCGGCGGATATCGAATGAGTGCGCCGTCGATCTCGCTTGGATTCGTGAAGCGTCGACCCTCACCGTCACCTCGGGCAGTGTCAGACAAAGCGCGCTCACCCACTCGAAGATGCCCTTCGGAATCTCCACGGGCCTGCTTTGCCATGAGTCAGACATCCGGCGCGCTGCGGACGAACCACCGTCGTTGCGTTGCCCCACCGACGACCTACCCTCGGACGGACGCTTGGATCCCATCAGCGTGCCGGCCCGCGGTGATGACGATGCGGTTATCCGGCAGGCCGACCTCGACCCTGCCGTGGATGCAGTTGACCTTGGTCGGGAATCGCCTTCGGGATCACGATCCTCGTCCCTTCACTCCGATCTTGCTGGTCAGACTCGGCGAGCATAGCCCTGCAGCGCGGAGCGATCACGCCGTGCGGCGCATGATCGCTTTCGTTACCTGCTTGGGGCATCGGCCCGCCGCTGTATTGGCGACGAGGCGATCATCCACGACGACGTGTAACTACTCGCCGGCGTGCTTGTGCTTTGACGCGGCGGGCGACCTCCAGCCGACGCTCGCCTTCGACGGATAACGCTCGTCCGTCGCCTAGGCGCAGGCCTCGCGCCACTCCCGGCTCCCTCACAGAGTAGTGCGGCCGCCGAACGCTGAACTAAGTCCGTCCTTCGCGGGATGGTCGTGGGGCCTGGGAGATCACGCGGTCGTGTACCGCGTTGTCGCGGCCGCGATCGACTGGCACACGTCTCGGTGGGAGTCGCCGGACGGCTCCGCGGTGCGGGCCGCTGTATCGGCCCCCGCAGCTACGACAACGCCACGCAGCTGCTCGCCATGGCGCTTGTTCACAGGTCGGAGCGGCGGTCCGTCGGTTGACCATGTGGCGGCGCGGGAGTAAGGTCGCGGTGCGTAATTCCCGGGGAAGGAGTCACTATGGTGCGTCGTCGGCATGGTCGTATCCGGATGCGGTCGCTGGGCTTGGTGTTAGGGTTGCCCGCAGCGCTGGCCGCGTTCGCCGTCGCGGGGCCTTCTACTAGCCTGGGGGCCGGTGGCACGCCGCTATGCGCGACGGGCAATCTCCGGCTCGACCTCGTCTCAAGCTCAGCCGCGACGAGTCATCAGTTCTGGGATATGGGATTGCGTAATGTCGGGCCTAAGACCTGTCACCTGCGGGGCTATCCGGGTGTCGGACTGCTCGACGTGAACGCGAATCTCATCAATGTGACTGTCGCGCGAGCCACCGGACGTATGGTCAAGACAGTCGTCCTGCGGCCATGGCAGCGGACTACGTTCACCTTCGAGTACGTCACGAGTGGACCGTGCCTCCCGCATGACTTCTCGGCCTATGGGCTGCGGGTGATTCCCCCCAACGATATCCGTGGCCTAGTGTGGTATGCGGGCAAGTTCGATGTGTGCGATGTGTCGCTGGGCGGTCATCCACAGGTGACGCCGGTCTCATGATGCTCCGGGCGAGGAGCCCGCGGGTGGTGCGTAAGCACACAGGAGCGCAGAAGCAGCTTTCATGAGCGACCTCTCGCGAGATGGCCGGTCAAACCCCAGGGACGCAGTATCGACGTTTCCGCGCTGGAGGAACCGAATGCTCGCATCGGCTGATAGCGCGCGACTCACCCCAGAGATCGTCCCACCCAACTGGCAGGCGCCGTCGACGGCGGCGTCGCATGATCCCTTTCGTCACCGCGCCGCAGCGCCAACGGCGATCGCAAAGGCGACGAAAGGATGACTGGATATGAGCCCTGCCTGCTGGTTTGCCTCAGGTAGCGGATCGGCGCCGAGTAGCGAGATTTGCGAGTACCAGGGCCCGAGCTTCGGGGCACCTCAAGAGCGCTCTCTCTGACGCCGGCTCGTCCACGCAGCGGCTTCGCCGGCCGTGAGGACCCCGGACGAGCAGCCAGGCTTGCGGTTACGGTCGCGCCGTGTGGCGGCGGCGGTCGAGCGCGTCGAGGATGAGGTCGAGTCCCCAGGCGAACTCGACGGTGTTGTCGTATCCGGTCTCGGGGAGCTTGGTTGCGATCTCGGCGAGGTATGGGTAGTTGTTGAGCGTGCCGATCGCCTGTGCTCTTCTCTGTGCGGCTTCTCCGGCGTCGCGGGGTGTTTGGAACCCGAGTGTCTTCTCCTGCTGGGCGAAGCCGTATATGTAGGCGTCCTGGACCGAGTAGGCGTGGATCGCGGTCTCGAACGAGAAGCCCGCCTCGCGTAGGCAGCCCATTACCGCGTTGTGGTTTCGCAGGTTGGCCGGCCCGGGGTTCCGGGTCTCCATCAGCCCGATCGCCCAGCTGTGGCGCTTGAGCGCGTCGCGCGCCGAGATCGCCCGGCGTCGCATTGCCGAGCGCCAGTCGTCGTCGATCGAGGGAGACTCGATCTCGCCGAAGACGATGTCGACCATGCCATCGAGGAGTTCATCCTTGTTGGCCACGTGCTTGTAGAGCGCCATCGGCACGACGCCGAGCTCTTGCCCGAGCCGGCGCATGCTGAACCCGTCAAGCCCGTCCTCGTCCGCGAGCGCTACCGCAGCCTCGAGCACGAGCGGTCTGCTCAGGCGTGGCCGGCCGGTGTTCGTCTTGCGGGTCATCACGCTTGACAAGTGTACGCCGTACACCTATAGTCTTGCAGCAGAGTGTACGCCGTACACCAGACAGAGAGAGAACGATCATGGAAAGTTCAGGACAGATCCCCGCACCCTCGCCCGGCGGCGGGATGCCGCCGAGCGGCGGCCACGACTACCCGCTGACCTTCTCGGTCGACTATCCCAACCGCAGCCTCAACCGCCTAACCACCGCCCTTCGCATCTTCACGATCATCCCGATCGCGATCCTCGCCGCAGCAATAGAGGGCGGCAGCTTCGGCGCCAGCGCGGGAGGCAGCGGCGCCCGCTACGCCGGCGGAGGCATCGGGATCCTCGTCATCCCCGTGCTGCTGATGCTGCTGTTCCGCAAGAAGTACCCGCGCTGGTGGTATGACTGGAACCTGCAGCTGACCCGCTTCACCAACCGGATCGCCGTCTACTTCGCGCTGATGGACGACCGCTACCCCTCCACCGACGAGCAACAGGCCGTCCACCTGAACTTCGCCTACCCCGACGCCGAACACGACCTCAGCCGCGGTCTGCCGATCGTCAAGTGGCTGCTCGCGATCCCCCACTACATCGTGTTGTTCTTCCTCACGATCGGCGCATTGCTCGCCGCCATCTTTGCCTGGTTCGCGATCCTCTTCACCGGCCGCTACCCCCGGTCGCTGTTCGACTACATCGAGGGCGTGTTCCGCTGGCACAACCGCGTCGCGGCCTACGCCTTCCTCCTGATCACCGACCGCTACCCGCCCTTCAGCCTGCAGTCCTGACCGTCTCTGGCTCGAGGAGCGCGCCGGCCCGCGGTGCCGTACACCAAACGCTCCTGCTTCAGGTATCGCGATGACGGCAGTCCCGGCGGCGAAGCCCAAGAGCGTCGCGTCCCGAGCTTGTGCAGCTCCTGGGGGAGCGGCAGGTTAGCTGCGACCGCCGGGGGGTTGTGTGATCGGCACAACCCGGGTTCGACGTCGGTCGCGACGTCGGCGAGGTGCGAGCCACACCCGAGAGCCACCTGCCTTCGGTGAACAGTCGCGCGTCGCCGGGACCTGCCGTGCCCCCTATCCGCGGAGGCTGTTGCACAGACCGATCAGAAATCCGGTGCATAAACTGGTCGGTGGGATAACACGTGCCGATGACACCAATGTTGGCTTGTAAGGGGGAGAACCGGCTCGCTCAGGCCCGCAATTGGACACCGTCCCCCACCCTCACTAGGCCAGTGAGTATTTGAATGATTTACGCAACAGCGTCGATGGAGAGCAGTAGCGTCGTCTCGGTCCAAGGCGGACATTGCTCCTTCACCTGACGAAGCAGGTGGCCGCAGCGGTCGGGGATCGCTCTTCCAACTCGGGCCAACGCGACAACGCTGAGACCGACTCCCTGCGCGCTCGCAATGGCTTGCAAAGCAGCGGCGCCGGGTCGGGCATGGCCGGTGGCTGCCTTTGGGCGAAGGCGATCGCGCGGCCGGGCTGGCCCCTGACGATCCAGATCGTGGCATTGCGCAAGCGGGCTCGGCGGCGTGTCCGACGGTCCGGCGCCGCGAAAGCAATCATGCGCCCGGCGCCGGCCCGCCGCGATCGGCGTGATTCAGATGTCGCCGAAGCGATCGCACGTCGCGGTGGGCTCCGAGCAATGAAAGCGATCGTCCGCAGAGGCACGCTGTCCGCGCCAAGCGGGCCTGTTACCCCCGCCGCCTCGCCTGACTTCCCGGCCCGTTGTCTTCGCGGCCGTCTTCCAACGCGTCGTGCGCGTAGACGATGTCGCTCGCAGCCCGGTACACCTCAGCCCACGAGGCGTCGAACCACCGGATCTCGAGCGGCAGGAGCGCGCCATCGCACAGAGAGCCACACGGCACGCGGACCACCCAGTCGCCGAGCGACGCGTCGTACCACACCGCGGGCTCGGCTCCCGCGAGCTCGAACCGTCTTCGACGCGTCTCGCAACCGGGGCACGGTTGATCACCCATCCCAGCCAACTGCGGCCCGCGAGCGCGGCTCGAGCGGTCGAAGGTGGCGCGATCGCGCAGCGGCAGCTTGGTGCCGCCGCATGCTTCGCACGGCCACCAGAGCCACCAGCGACGCCCAATGGCTTGGTAGATGATGTTTGGAGCTCCGTCGGATCTTCCGATCTCGAGCGGCGTTCGTGGGCTGGCGGGAGCGTCCCCACAACGCAACCCTGCTGACGTACCGTCAACAGGTGTGGCATGACCACCCCAACGCGAATGCCGCTGCTGGAGAGGTCGCAGAGCCGGTCGATGCCAGCGCAACGCCCAACGACGATGCTCACCCGATTCACTCAATTGCTACACCCGGTCCGCTGGGGGGATACCCGGTAAGCGAGCTGTCTAACGCTCTCCGATGCGCGAGAACCGCGCTGATTGCGGCAATTCGTCGCGGCCTGAATCTCCGCCGATCTCCGGCAGGCGGTGGAGCGTCGGGTCCGCGGCATTGCAGATGTCTCGTTGCAGTCGGCCGCCTCCCTCCTCCTAGCCAATCTCGCTACTCGGTGCCGACCGGCGGCCCGAGGCAAACCAGCAGGCAGGGCTCATATCCGCCCATCCTTCCGTCGCCGTTGCGATCGTCCGCACGAGGCAGGCCTAAGGGTCAAGAGCCATCACCCGACGCGGACGCGCGTTGCGTCCGCAATGTTCTCACCGCGGGACTGCGCGTTGAAGAAGCGCGAATAGCGCCCTGAAGTGCCGCTCGGCGGCCGCTTCTTTGTAGGCGCCCATGTCGGACATCGTGTAGCCGTGCTGCGCACCCTCGTAGAGCTCCGTCGTGTGGCGCACGCCAGCGTCGTCCATCGCGTGGTCGAGTATCGCGATGTTCTCCGGAGTCATGCTCTGGTCCTGATCGGCGTGACCCCAGTAGACCTCCCCGCGGACGCGGGGCGCGAGCAGGTGAGGGCTGTCCTCGTCGTCGGTGACCATGCGACCGGTGTGAAAGCCGCCGAGCGCGGCGACACGATCAGCATGCGCGGCGGCGATCATCCAGCCGAGCCGGCCGCCGAAGCAGTAGCCGGTGATCGCGACAGGGCCGTCAGTGAGCTCGCCGAGCTTGTCCAGGTAAGCGCCGCCGTCCGCCGCGACGGCGGCGGGGGTGAGCGCGCCCATCAGCGGACCAAGCGACTGAAAGAACCTGCCGCGAGAGTCAGGATCGCGGAGGTCCGGCGTCTCCCACAGCGGAGCGGGCCCCCCGCGGTAAAACACGTTCGGAGCGAGCACCACATAGCCCTGGGCGGCAATCCGATCCGCCATCTCCTCGATCCGCGGCCGCAGCCCGATCGCATCGATCATGAACAGGACGCCTCGATGCGCCCCATCGCCAGTCGGCTTGGTGAGGTAGCAGTCGGCGACCCCGTCCGGGGTCGGCACGTCGATGGTTGAGCCGTTCATGGCTCCAGCTTCGCAGGTCTGGCGGGCGTGGTCCGCTGTCCGCTCACGCTGCCGCGACGCTGATCCCGAGCCACGGCACACGATGGGCGGGAGAACTCGGTGAGCACCGAGCGGCCGAACGTGAACGCCGGCGCCGCACAGTCGGTGAAGCGCAGCCCCTGACCGAAGGCGCCGCGGGAGCGCCGACCGCTCCCTGGTCGCCGAAGGAGTGGCGCGACCCGTGCCAGCCAGCGTAGGAAAGGAGTCGTTGCCACTGGGGCTGCCGGGCGCACGCATGCGGACGATTGCGGCTTCCGCTGCCGGCCGTGCGGGGGCGGGGCCAGGACGATCGGAATCATGCAAGCGATGGTGAGCCGCCGCGACCCAAGTACCGCGGGGCGCGTCAACCACGACAGGTGCGCGTTGATCGACACGAGAGCTGGATGCATCGGCCGTCACCGCTGTGGCACGGTTGGCCACGTGAACCAGCGCGACACGCCAGCTCAGCACGCGGGGCAAGCTCGGGGCCACATGGGCAGCCTCTGTTTGGCAGCTCTCGTGAGCCGAGGTAAGCATGCCATACCCACACACCGAACCGGCGCCCAAGCCATGACTCTCACCGCTAACAGGCAGGTGGTCTGGCTACTGCTACTGCAGCTCGTGACGGGTGTGCTCCCATTCCTCAGCCGGATCGGCTCGCGACCCAGTGACGTCCGGTTCGTACTTGAACGAGACGTCCATGCGCACACGGTAGCTCTTCACGGTGCCGTTCTCGATCGTGACGTCGAAGCGGTGAGCCTCGGCAATACGCAGGTCCCTCAGGGTCGTCGCGGCGGTCTCGATCGCGCTGCGGGCAGCGGCCTCCCACGAGTCGGTACTGACGCCGATCAACTCAGTCACGCGGTACACACTTTCAGCCATTCTCATCCTCCTCTTGATTGGCAGCCAGACTATTGCACGCCGCTTCGGGCACGTGTGCTTTGCGGTCCGAGGAAGTCAAGGGATCGTGCCGCGGCGGTCGCTATGCGTCCTGCCGGTCAACCGGTCGGTCACCGATGCTGAGACCGAGCTCAGACTCGGCGCGGAGGGCTGGCGAAGCAAGGCGCAGATGTCAGGAACTTGTCTGCTGCGCGGCTTGCCCCGCCGAGGGCCTGACTGATGCGCGATCCGGGGGTGTCGCGCCCACTTCCCCCACTGGGGATCGGACCTGTTGATCGTCCACCATGCGGCCGTACGACGCCTCGGCTGGTTCGGCGAGGTGACGTCTGGCTGCCGAATGGCTAGGTTGGTAGTCCAGATTCCAGCGACCACGCTGGCCTTTTGTCACCTTCGCTACAAGCGCCGCTGGCATCAGCACGCCCGAGGCCTGCATCCGTAGTACACCCGAATCTCGTGTGGTTTTGCCCGGATGCAATGGACCTTTCCACCAGCTATAGCTGGGGTCAAGACCTCCGTTGAGGCGCGGGCACGCGTCCGATAGAGATCAACCGTAGATAATAGCTTTCGATACGAGGAGGTTGGTCATATGGTGGTCGAAATCCTCGCCATCCTCACAGTGGTGGCGCTGTGCTTGTTGTTCGTCCACGAGGTCGGCAGTCCCTACCACCGATGAGTCACTGCGTGTCACGTGTACTCGGTCGTAACGTTGATTTCGTGACCGACCGGCAGGTGTAACGCTCAACCTCGATGCCGCCAGGGCTGCACACGACTGCTCGTAGCTCGCGACTGGGAGTGCGCTCTCCGCGCGCGAGTTACGAGCCAACTGGGCATGGCGTTCACTCGAGCCGATGCTTGACGCCACCCTGTGACAAGCACCGTGAATCGCGAGCAGGCTCAATAGCTCCGATTCATAACCCCATGGGCTCGTCCCCACGGTCCCAAAGCCCGTAGTACTCGCACCGGTTGATCGATTCGGTGTGGGTCTGCAAACCGGGACGATTCCTCTCGCCCCACCAATACGCTCACCGCGTCGACCGCGCGAAGACCAGAATCACGAGAGCCGCGCGCCCGGACAAAATAACGCCCGGAGAGTTCGGCAGAGAGATCATCCGGATTCGGCTCGATCCGGGTTGCGGCCGACGACCGGATTCGCCCACAATGCGTGCGCCGCAGCGCCACGTCCGGGATTCCTTTCGTGCTCGGAGCGGCGCGGGTCGCGCCACTCCTTTGGCGACGACTCGCTGGGGCTGCGTTAGCAAGGCACGGGTCTGGGTTGCAAGCACTTCGCGGATCCCGCGACGGACGCAGAATTCCGGTCGTACCGGCTGGCATCGGGCTGTGGGGCACGGGCGGCGGTGCCTGAGGCTCGGGCTGCCGGGTCGTGGGCACCGCCATCCGGTGTGCGAGAGAGGAGCCCTATTCAGCCGGGGAGGGTTGGGCCGGCGGGAATCATGGGTGCTGGCCGCTCATGGACCGCGTGGATGATCTCGGTGTTGTCGATCCCGCGCAGGTACGCGGAGGTGATCCCGAGGTCGGCATGCCCGAGTTGGCGCTGTATGACCAGGAGCGGGATCCCCTCTCGGGACATCTCGTCCATCCCGACCTCCCGCCGGCGACCACCCTTTCCCGCACGAACCAGCACGGCACCCCACTGGCGGTCAAGATCGGTCTCAGCCAGCGCCAGCGCCTCGCTGATCCGCAGACCGGCACGCCAGAGCACGATGATCAACCCGCGCAGCCTGATCGCCTCCGGTCCGTCCCCCGCGGCTCGCATCACGGCGATGATCTCCTCCACGGGTGGCGGGTCCGGCGGATAGCGAAGACCCTTGTTGCGCGGCACGCGGCCCTGGTGAAAGCCGGACAGGGTCGCCTGAGACCGGCGGCGCCCGGCACGATCCAGCAGTCCTACAGATTTCATGACGTCCTCCTCTGGACGACCGTCGAACCCCAAGATCCTCCCGCGCCCCGACAGCCGCGTGCGTACGGACGGCTCGCACCGCCCGCTCCGCCAAATGCTTGCTACTCGGCACCCACAATGCGCTAACGACGCCCCACCACGGCGTCGCCAAAGGAGTGGCGCGGCTTGAGCAGTCTGCGGTATGAAAGCAATGGTCCGCGCGGGCGGTGCGGGGCTCGGCTACTGCCCGCAGACGTCGCAACAATTTTGCCCGGCTGCGTGTTCGCGACCTTGTCCGAGCATCTGTCCGGGGGACGCCGGTCGATCCTGCGGGCGGATCGAGGTCGGCCATCAGCGCCCTTCGGTGTTCGCAGCGACGTGCGAATTGAATCCGGGGTCATAAACGTGTCACCGGGCCGATGTGACCTCGGTCAGGCGCTGCACGAGCTCGTCGGCGACGATCGCGTGCGCGTCGCAAATGCGGCCGATGTGAAGCAGCGAGTCGGTCTCAGCCGCTACCGCTCCGTCCCCCAGTCGTAGAACGACCGGCACGGACGGGGCGAGGTCACCGGCAGCCAGAACGATCTCGACGTTCACGAGGTCGGTAGAGGTGACGGCGGCGACCACCGCGCAGCGGCGGATACCGAGGAGCTCAAGGGTCGCTCGATCCTCTCCGCGCCCGATCGAGACCGGGATCCCGGCGTCACGAGCCAGCCTCAGGCATGGTGCACCCGGATCGCGCTCGACCGCGAGCACCGGAATGCCGGAGCGCCGAAGGCGCTGGGCCAGACGGAAGCCGACCTGCCCAAAGCCGACGAGCAGCACCTGCCGGACCGCGGGCGCTGCACGCGCGCCGAACAGCGCGGTCAGCCGCGGCCGGCTCAGCCTGCGAACGAGCGCGGCGGTGAACACGGCCAGCAGCAGCACGGCGGCGATCGTGTCGAGCGTCGAGACGAGCTTGAACCACGCCGGCTATCTTTAAGGGCCCGCCACAAGAATTGTTTGCGCGCCGGGCGCCACGCCGCGTGGAATCCCGACGACGGAGAAGTGCGGCTTGCGCAACCCCGAACGGGGACCTCTCCGACACGGCAGACAGCAGCAGACTTCCTGCGGGCAGCGGCTTCGCCTGGCTCGCCCGGGCAAACCATTAACGGGGGCCCTCGACCGCAGCTGCCCGCCGCAAGCGCCGCGTCCTGGTCTTGGGAGCGCTACCCCCAGCGCTCATACCAGGGGCGCGCTAGCTGGCCTGAGTGCGGTACCGCCGGGTCCTGCCCTCAAGGATTACGGTCTTGGTTTCGAGGAACGGGTGGAGACCCTCGATTCCGCCTTCACGGCCAATCCCTGACTGCTTGAAGCCGCCAAACGCGATCCCAAAGTCGGTCCGGAAGGCGTTGTGTCCGACGGTGCCCGAGCGCAGTTCACCCGCGACGCCCCGGGCTCGCTCAATGTCGTTGGTGAACACGGAGGCGTTCAGACCGTAGATCGTGTCGTTGGCAACGCGGACTGCATCGCGCTCGTCGTCGGCTGGGATCACGCTCAGCACCGGCCCGAAGATTTCCTCGCGTGCGATGGTGGCGCCGTTGTCGACGTTCCCGAACACGGTGGGCTCGACGAACCACCCGCGTTCGAGGTGGGCCGGACGCCCGCCCCCGGTCGCGAGGGTCGCGCCTTCCTGCGCGCCCTTGTCAATGTACCCGAGCACCCGATCTCGCTGGCGCTCGGACGCGAGCGGTCCCATCTGTGTCTCTGGGTCAAACGGATCGCCGACACGCACCTGCGAGAACGTCGATGAGAGCGCATCGACGAGCTCGTCATGGCGGTGGCGCGAAACGACGATCCGCGTCAGCGACGAACAGACCTGGCCCGAGAGGAAGCATTCGGCGCCGGCGATCGTCCGAGCGACGGTCTCGAGATCGATGTCGTCGAGGATCACCGCGGCCGACTTGCCTCCAAGCTCGAGCGTGCAGCGAGCAATCCGTTCACCGCAGATTGCCGCGATCCGCCGACCGGCGGCTGTCGAGCCGGTGAACGTAATCTTGTCGACGCGCGGGTCACGGACTAATAGCTCTGACACCTCACGATCCGCGGTCACGACGTTCAGCACCCCGGCCGGCAACCCGACCTCCTCCGCGATCTCAGCCAGAACGTAGCCTTCCCCGGGCGCCTCGGGCGAGGATTTCAAAACCTCGGTGCAGCCGGCCAGCAGCGCCGGCGCCACCTTGTTGGAGATCAGGGTCATCGGAACGTTCCACGGGATGATCGCGCCGACGACCCCGACCGGCTCGCGCACGAGCAAGCCGAACTCGCCACCGGCTGTCGGCCTGGCCTCCTCCTCGAACGGGAACGCGCCGGCCAGCGAGGCGTAATACTCGAACTTGCGAGCCGCACCCTCGGCCGCGCTGTTGGCGATGCGGTGCAGGACACCGGATTCCCGTGGCCAGATGTCACCCACCTCGCCACCGCGTTTACGCAGGCCGGTCGCGATGGCGCGGAGGTACTCGGCCCGTTCGGCATGGGTTAGCCGCGGCCACGGGCCTGCATCGAATGCCTGGCGAGCGGACTCGACCGCGCGTCCGACGTCGGCCGCCTGAGCCTCGGCAACCGAAAAGAATTCCTGCTCGGTGGCGGAATCAGTCACCGTGATCGTCGCCTCGCTGGACGGCGCGACCCACTCACCGCCGATGAAGAAGCGATCGAGATGGCGCAGGTGCAGCCCCGGCTCTTTGGTCAAACTCATCCACCAGCCTCCTGTGATCGCCGGATCGGACGACGCGCGCTGATCGCAAGCAGAGATCTCATCGCCGCTTCAGGCCCACATCGCTCACGCTGCAGGAACGGAATTCGAACTGCTGGACTTGTGCCCGTGCTCGTGACGTACGCTGCCGACCATGGAGCGCCATGACGGCCTGATCCTTTTCGGTCATCATGTCCGCTTGGAGCCCTTGGCCCTCGAGCACGTTCCCGCGCTCGTCGCTGCCATCAATGAGGATCCGGCCTCGTTTCGCTTCAGCACCGCACCCGACACCGAACCCGAGATGACGGAGTGGGTACATGTCGCCCTGGCCGGCCGCGACGCTGGGCGCGAACTGCCCTTCGCGACATACTCGTGCGCTCATGAACGGATCGTCGGCTCGACCCGCTTCTACGAGCTGGAACGCTGGGGCTCAACAGCGGAGATTCCGCAGCCTGATCGGCGCCCAGACGCGTGCCTGATCGGATACACGTGGCTGGGAGCGTCTGCGCAGCGAACCCCGTGCAACACCGAGGCCAAGCTGCTGATGCTCTCCCACGCATTCGAGACCTGGCGGGTGCACCGGGTCGCGTTCCGGATAGACGCACGTAACGATCGCTCGCGGTTGGCGGTCGAACGCCTCGGAGCCAAGTTTGAGGGAGTACGACGCGCGGAGCGGCTCGGCGCCGATGGGATGATTCGAGACTCCGCGTTCTATTCAGTGCTCGCCGCGGAGTGGCCCGCGGTCAAGAAGGTCCTGATCAGCCGGCTCTCAACTCTAGGCGGCGAGTCGGTCTGTACCAATCCACGGAGCTGCTCCGAGCATTGATCGCGGCGGGGGCGCAGCTTCGGACCATCACGCCGTCTGGCCGCCGGCGCTACCCCACGACTACCACAGCTACGTGAGCCGGATCACCGAGAACGTCCGGCGCCGGTTCATCGAGAAGCCGCACGGGGAAGCGGTGGCGCTCCAGGCATAGGCACCTCATCCGAAAAGTGCCCGATCGGGCAAATCAACCCTCGGACCCTTGCGGCACGCGGTCGGATTGCTAAGAATCGAGGCCAACGGGCGCAAACCGAGGAGAAATGGTGTCGCGGAAACGGACCGACGCGGTCGGGCGAGAGCCTGTGGCGAGGGAGGCAAATCGCGACCAGACCCTATCGCCTGGCACGGGGCTCGACCAGGCGCCACTCACGCAGGCGAGGCTGATGCTCTCTCTGCAGCGGAGCGTCGGGAACCGCGCCGTGAGCGACCTGATGCAGCGCCGACACGACAGGCTGGGGGCCCCCGCGGAACGGTCCACGACGTCTCCGGTGCCGGTACTCGCCAAGACTCGGGCACGTGACCCGGAACGGTCTCCACGCAACGCCAGAGTCTCGAAGCAAACTTCTCCGGGGGTAGTCCAGCGGCACACCATTACTTCGGGATGGTTCAACAAAGCAGTCGAGTTCAAGCTGGACGCCCTGCAGGGCGGCTTCAACCACAATGGCCTTAGCGCTCGCGGATCAATAAATGTGGATCGGGTCACGGTGAATGACCGGCTGGGCTGATTCGGTAGTTCCACTCTGGGTGCCAGTCGTGTCCGGTGATGTTGACGGCGGCGATCTGGTCCTTGGTGACCTTGGTGCCTTTGGTGTAGATGGTCGGGTCCAGGCGGGCGTAGACCTTCAGCCCAGTGCTGGTGGTGGTCGAGGTGATCAGGTCGAGGATCACCTCGTAGCTCTCCAGAGGCCGGCCGCGCCAGTTCAGGCTGATGAACGAGAACAGCCGGTGCTCGACCTTGTTCCACTTCGAGGTCCCCGGCGGAAAGTGGCAGAGCTCGAGCTCAAGCCCAGCCTCGTCGGCGAGCTTCTGCAGCTCGACCTTCCACAGGTGCACGCGTGGGCTGTTGCCGCCGCCGCAGTCGGCGGTGATCGTCAGCCGGTTGGCGTTTGGGAACCGCTCACGGCCGAGGTGTTCCCACCATGCCCGGATGCTGGCCACGGAGAACTCGGCCGTTTCCGCGGACAGACCGACCGACACATACCCCTCGTTGTTGGCGATGTCGTACACCCCGTAGGGGACGGCCTTTGGGACCCCTGTGGGGAAGTCGTGCCCCTGGACCTGCACGGGCTTGCCCGAGGGCTCCCACTCGCGCCCGCCGTTCTTGTAGTCGCCCACCAGCTCCTTGTGTTTGCAGTCGATCGAGATCACCGGCTGCCCCTCGGCCAGTGCCGTCTTGACCGTCTCGTTGATGTGCTCAAACTGGGCGTCGCGGTCGGGATGCTGGGAACCCTCCCGCGTCTTCTGGTTGGCTTGCAGGCGAAACCCCTGCGCCTTCAGAAGCTTCCCGAGCGTCCGCTCGGAGATCTCATGCCCCATCCCCACCAGCGCCACGCGCAACTTCCCGAGGCTCTTGGACGTCCACCGCAGCGGCGACTCGGGATCGCCGCGCGTGGCCGGATCGATCAGCCGATCCAGATCCTCAACCACCAACGGATCCGTCTCGACCACCGGCCGACGGCCACCACCCGACCGGCGCACCTGCCCGCGCTCGACCCGCTCGCCGGACTCAACCTCGGCCAGCCCGCGCCGGACCGTCTCCTCAGAGAGCCCAGTCACACGCGCAAGCAGCGCCACACCACCCGGCCCATGCGTCTTGGCCTCGCTCGCCGCCCACAACCGCCGGCGGCGCTCGTCACACTCCGGGCCGAACAGACGCCAGCGCTCCGCGATCTTCGCCTCCGCCACACGATCAAGCGCGGCCGCCAATCGGTCGGGTTCTGGCACGCCACTTCATTCTCCACCCGCGCCAAAGCCCCTTTCCATAACGCAACAAACCCCCCACACTTGTTGATCAGCGAGCGCTTAGGGTCAAGCAGGAGGACGACGAACTGATAGTCGGCAGCCACCGCTTTTATGCAACTGGCAGCGTTACCGCCACGGGCCCTGCTGCGGAGGTTGCAAAGTACGAGTTGGGATTCGTTCAGACACTGTTCCAGAGCTCGGTGAGATGGCGATACAAGCGCCTCGGGCATCATCGCACGATCGGTGAGAGTGTTCTGCCGATGGTGCTCGGCAAAAACAAGCAGATCACGGTAACGACGGGGATGACGGGCCTGCTTCCGGTAAAGGATGGCGACGACTACACCGTCGGCAAGGACAAGAGAGATAAGCTTTACTACGAGACGACAGACACCGTCAGCTTCGCAAACGCGAACCAGGATCAGCAGACGGCCAAACTAAACGATCGGCCGACTAGTCGTAAACCGTGGACCTATAATTACAAGGGTCACGTCGTGAACCTCATTGGTACGAGCGGCCTCGATAGTTTCAGGACCTGGTTGGTTATTCGCAGGAAATCGTGGAGCAGTACGGCGTATCGGCGGCTCGGATATATCGATTGGAAAGTTAAGTACAAGAGTTCCGTGACACCGGACGTTAACGATCCCCCAAATAGCACAGTCGCGCCTGGCAGTGGCAGCGGAGGCCAAGTCACTCCGGCGGTGAAGGGGGTAGGCGTCTACCTGCCGGTGACTGGTGCCGAGTCCGCCAACAGCAACCTCGAGCCTCGCGCGTCGAGCTGGTAGATGAGCGCGGCGCACCAGCAGCACCATCACGACAACAACCGGCGAAGCGCCGACGCCGAGCGGAGCCCGCGGGTGTTCGCACGCCAGGGCGCCGGCCTCCTGCCCGGTGGGCGCGTGCACCCCGAGGCGGAGGCTCAGATAAACCGAACTCGGGGCGGTGGTGCCGGACTGCGGCCCGGCACCCGTGCCCGGATCGAGCCACTCTTGGGCGACTCGCTCGCGGACGTGCGAGTCCACGATGGCCCGGCCGCGGACGCGCTCGCGCGCTCCGTCGCGGCACGCGCATTCACGACGGGCCGCGACGTGTTCTTTGCCCGTGGCGAATACCGCCCCAATACGCCCCCCGGGGACAGGCTGCTCGCCCATGAGCTGACACATGTCGTGCAGCAGCGCGGAGCGCCCGTGAGCGGGCCGCTGACGGTGACCGCGCCCGGCGACCGCTTCGAGCGCGACGCCGACGCGATCGCCCAGCGAGCCGACGTGCCGTGATCACCTTCGCGGAGCTCGACGCTCGGATCCGTTCGGGGGTCGTGCAGGTTTCGGCAGCTGGAAACGGTCCCCAGGACCCGCTTGCCGGTTTGTACGTGACCGACGAGCAGGCGAAGGAGCTAGCCGGTCAAGGGCCCCCGTCATCAGCAGACGCGTCCCTTGACGAACTGTCGCAGCTGTTGGGACTCGACTCGCTCGAGCGCGCGGTCCTCGCGGTTTGCGCTGCGCCCGAGTTGAGCTGGCGGTACTCCCGGCTCTATGGTTATCTCCACGACGACCTCACGCGGCAGCTCGCGTCGCCCCGGCTGGCCGCGGCATTGCTGGCGGGGGGCGAGATCAGCGGCGAGGACGTGATGGCTCGCTGCGACGCAGGAGCTCCGTTGCGCCGCCTCGGTGCGGTCGTGCTCCTCGACGAGCCGCGGCTGCCGCTGGCCGACCGGCCGCTCAAGTGTGCGGACGGCGTGGCGGCGCGCCTGGTCGGCGGCATCGCTCCGGATGGCGCTGAGGCACCGGGCGAGCTGGTCGACGTACCGACGCTCGCACCGGTCCCCGAGGAGGTAGCCCGGAGGCTCCGCGCCGTAATCGCGGCCGCCGGCGACACGGTCGTGGCGGTCGTGGGCGCCGACGCGGCCAGTGCGATCGCGTGTGCACTCGGCCGGGCGGTGCTGCTTATCCGCGCGCGGACGATCGATGCCGCGGCACGGTTGTCGGCGTTGCGGCTGCGCGCCGCGCTCGAGAGCGCAGTGGTGGCGATAGAGGGGATTCACGAACTCCTACCGGACGAGCGCGCCGAGCTCTGGCGCGTCATCGGCATGACCATCGAACTTCCCATCGTTTGCGTCGAACCGGCCCACGAAGGCATCGCGCTCGGCCAGGTGCCCGTGATTGCCGTGCGGCTGCCGGCGAACGACGCCGCGAGCCGGCGGCAGCAGTGGTCCATGCGCGTCCCGGACACTGAGATCGACGACGTCGCCGTCAAGTTCCAGCTCTCGAGCAAGCAGATTGAGCGCGCCGCCCGGATCGCCACGGCCGAGGCGAATGCTCGCGGCGCGGCGGTGCCCTCGGCAGCCGACCTCGATTACGGAGCGCGTGCCGCCTCGCGCCACCAGCTCGATGGACTTGCATTCCCGGTCGAGGCTGAGTTCGGGGCCGATGACCTGATCATCCCCGAGAAGGCCCGCCGGGCGCTCACGCTGATCTCGGCGTCTCTGCGCCACCGCGACCGAGTGCTGTTCGACTGGGGATACGCGCGGAGCGCTGGCTCGTCCCCAGGTATGACGATTCTGTTCGCGGGCGAGTCCGGAACGGGCAAGACGATGGCCGCCCAGGTCGTCGCGAATGAGCTTGGGCTCGAGCTGTTCCGGATCGACCTGGCCACCGTCGTGTCGAAGTTCATCGGCGAGACCGAGAAGCAGCTCGATCGTGTCTTCACGGCCGCTGCGGGCTCGAACGCGATCCTCCTGTTCGACGAAGCGGACGCATTGTTCGGCAAGCGCTCAGAGGTGCAAGACGCGCACGACCGGTACGCGAACGTCGAGGTCGCATATCTCCTGCAACGGATCGAGCGCTAACGACGGCGTGGTGATCCTGACGACCAACCTGATCCACAACATCGACAAGGCGTTTCTACGGCGGCTCGACCTCGTCGTCGAGTTCCCGTTTCCCGACGAGCGCGACCGCGTCCGACTGTGGCAACGGCTGCTCCCTGCGGAGGCGCCCAAGGACGAAATAGACGTCGACTTCCTGGCCGGACGCTTCAAGCTGTCGGGCGGCTCGATCCGCAACGTGAGCGTCACGGCGGCGTTCCTAGCGGCGGCAGACGGCGGACGGATCACGATGGATCACGTCGCGCGAGGCGTCGCGCTGGAGTACAACAAGCTCGGCCGGCTGACGCTCGAGTCGGACTTCGAGCGCTTCTACGACGCGGTCCGGGCCGGCGGCGCGCGGGCGCAGTGACCCGGGCGGGCACCCGCTCTGCCCATCTGTCTGCCCTTTCGGCCGCCGTCGTCGCAGGCACCGAGGAGTCGGGCGTGATGAGCTACGCCGATGACGCTGGTGACGAGTGTCTCGCTCAACACCTCGCTCGCGGAGCTCGACGAGGCACTGCGCACCCTTCTGCAGCGCGAGCTCACAGGAACTGGGTTCGATGGGATCGCTGTCGCGTTTGAAGCCCCCGACCGTGAATGGGCCGCGACGGTCACGCAACCAACGCTCAACCTGTTCCTTTACGACCTGCGTGAGAACCGCGAGCGCCGAAAGGCGGGTTGGGACGGCTCGAGCAACGGCGAGGCGACGATCGAGACGCGACCGCCGCTGTGGCTCGACGCTTCGTACACGCTGAGCGCGTTCTCCCGGGCGGTCGAGGACGAGCACCGCCTGCTCTCGCAGGCGCTCACGGCGCTCTCCAGCTACCCCGAGTTGCCCGACGAGATCTTGCCCGCGCCGCTCGCCGGACTGCGACAGCAGTTCGGAGCGTTGAAGGCACGGGCGGGAGACCCCCGGCACGACGCGACCCCCGACTTCTGGCACGCGGTGGGGGGCGCGTACAAGCTCTCGTTCCACTACATCGTGACGCTCCCGTTCCCGTCCGGCTCGGTCCTCCACCGTGGGCCGCCCGCTCGCGAGCAGCGCGTTCGTGTCACCGACAGCCTCGCTCGCCGGCCCGCGGTCGTCGAGCGCACGCGCGTGCGCGGCAGCGTCGTTGACTCCGACGGCGCCGGGATCGCGGGAGTCTGGGTGATGCTGCGGGACCTGGGGCGGGTCGCCGAGACCAACGAGCTCGGGAGGTTCTCGTTCACGCAGGTGCCGTCCGGTTCGCACCTGGTGTACGTCAGGAGTGGGGACGGGCGGGAGGCGGAAGGCCGGCTCGACACAACAGGAGAGCCGCCGATCGTCGTCCTTCCTGATCCCGATAAGTGATCAGATCGGGCAGCGATTTCTTCCCGGATCGCTGCCCACCCGCCCCTAGCTACCGCGTCGCCACCGAGCAAGGCTGGCTCCGTGCCAACTCTGACTGGGCAAGCGCGAAGACCTCGCGTTCTGATCGCCCGGGTGAGTCCCGTGGCCGCCCTTGGGATGCGCGAGGGGCTCGCTCACGATGTCGAGATCGTCGGCGAGGAAGGCCGGGAACTCGCGGTCGAGGCCGTCGCACGCTCGCTCGAGCCCGACGCGGTCGTGCTCGCGCACGAGAGCGAGGGCAGCCGGGGACTTTGCGAGCGCATCAGGCTCGCGGTGCCGACCGCCAAGGTGATCCTCTGGCAGGAGAGCCAGATGGGCGTGATGGACCCAGGCGCTGGAACGATCCGCTGGGTTCCGGCCGGCGGCTTGCCCGATCTGCTTGCCGAGTTGGTGGCCAGCTACCCCATGCAACTGAAGGAGTGATATGCCGACGTACGCGACACCCGGGGTCTACGTGGAGGAGGTGCCGTCACGGAACAAGCCAATCGAGGGCGTCAGCACCTCGACGGCGGCGTTCGTCGGCCTCGCGCCCGGCGGCCCACTCAACCGTCCGGTCCAGATCTCGAACTGGTCGCAGTTTGAGCGGATGTACACCGATCCCGCAAACCCGGGCGACGGTCCTTTCATGGAACAGGCGTACCTGGCGCACGCCGTGAATGGCTTTTTCGCCAACGGCGGAACGCTGTGCTGGGTCGTGCGCGTCGGCCACACCAACGGGAACGGCGCGGCCCAGGGACGGGCGCCGCTCCCGGCTGCGTCAAACCCGAAGGAGACCGCACTGCTCGCCACGGCCAAGCCTGGGGTCGAGGACTACGCCAAGGTCGAGGTGACCGTCGAGCCTCCGCAGCCGAAGGCCCAGCGCAACTCGGACGGGGATGACGAGAAGGAATCCGGCAAGAACGGTGCCGGCGGGAACGGCAAGACGTACACCGTCACGATCACCGCGGGGCGCCAGCACGAAGAGTTCAACCACGTCGTCGCCTCAGGGATCGCCACGCTCGACTCGCAGCTGGTGGAGTTCAAGCTCGGCACCGAAAACCAAGAGCTCGAGCCCTCCCCGGGTACGTACTTCCTGAGCGCACCTCCGGTCGCCGTCACCGACGTGACGACACTTGACCTCGAAGGCAATGTCACGCGCCGCGAGGGCCTCGGCAGCCTGGCCGCGATCGAGGACATCTCGATGGTGTGCGTTCCCGACATCATGTCGATCGCCGTCCATGACGGCACCGCACTACGGGATGCCCAGGGCAAGGTGATCGCGCACTGTGAGGCGATGGCCGATCGCATGGCGATCCTCGACACGCCGCCCGACCTGATCCCGAGTGACGCGCTCGACTGGCGGGTGAACGAGGCGGGGTACGACTCCAAGCAGGCGACGCTGTACTACCCATGGTTGGAAGTCATGAACCCGCTGTCGGGCCAGCCGGTCCTGGTTCCGCCGTGTGGACACGTCGCCGGCATATGGGCACGGACGGATGCAACCCGCGGAGTGCACAAGGCGCCAGCGAACGAGGGGATCCTGTCGATCACGGGACTTGGGTTCCAGGTCACGGCCGCCGAGCAGGGTGACCTCAACCGCGCCGGCCTGAACTGCATCCGCTCGTTCCCGGGGCGTGGGATCCGGGTGTGGGGTGCGCGCACGATCTCGAGTGACCCCGAGTGGCGCTACGTCAACGTCCGGAGGCTGTTCAACTACGTCTCGGACTCGATCATGCAGGGAACGCAGTGGGCCGTGTTCGAGCCCAATGACGAGCGGTTGTGGATTCAGCTTCAGATCGCGGTTACCAACTTCCTCACGATCGCGTGGCGGAACGGGGCTTTGTTCGGCGGCACGCCTGAGGACGCCTTCTACGTCAAATGCGACAGTGAGACCAATCCACCGGAGATGATCGACGCAGGTCAGGTAACGACCGAGGTGGGCATCGCGCCGGTGAAGCCGGCGGAATTCGTCGTCTTCAAGATCAGCCAGTACACCGCGGGCGAGACCGCCGGCGCCTGAACGCAATAGACAGGAGAACGGACCATGGCAGCAACAGAGCAGGGTGAAGCGCTTACCGCCGCATATTTCTATGTCGAGCTCTCCGGTCTGAGTGTCGTCGCCTTCCGCGAGCTCTCCGGAATCGGCTCCGAGCACGACGTGATCGTCCAGCACCAGACCAACGCTCAGGGCAAGGCGACCTACGTCAAGGTGCCCGGCAAGCTGACGTGGAACAACGTCGTGCTCAAGAAGGGCATCGACACCGACATGACCCTGTGGCAGTGGCGGAACACGATCATCACCCAGGGCGTGAACGGCCAGAAGAAGGATGGTCAGATCTACATCGTCGATGTCACGGGCGCCCAGCAGACCACCTGGAAGATCGTGGGCGCGTGGCCGTGCAACTACGTGATCGGCGCGATGGTGCCGGACACCAACGAGATGTTGCTCGAGGAGATCCACCTCGCTCACGAGGGCCTCGAACGCGTCAAGTAAAGACCGGTGATGCTCCAAACCGAGTACAGCTTCACGCTCCCGATCGGTGTGGTAGGAGCCGACGGGGAGGTTCATCGCGACGGCACGATCCGGCTCGCGACCGCACGTGACGAGATTGAGCCCCTTCGCGATCCAAGAGTGCGGGAGAACGAGGCGTACCTGACTGTCCTGCTCCTCAGCAGGACAGTCACCCGGCTGGGCGACCTGGAACGCATCACGCCCTCGGTCGTGGAAGGACTGTACGCCGCCGACTTCGACCATTTGCAACGCCTGTATGAACGAGTCAACTCGGACCCTGACACGACAGCGTCGGTGAGCTGCCCCAACTGCTCAGCGGAGATCGATGTCGATCTGCGGCCGCTCGAGGATGCGTGGTTGGAAAAATGAGGCGGCCGTCTCCGCGGGAGCTGTTCGCAGAGACGGCCAGGCTCGCCTCCCACTTCCACTGGTCCCTCGAGGCCCTGCTGGATCTCGAGCACGCTGACCGCCGGCGCTTCCTGGCCGAGGTCGAGGCACAGCGATCCACATGATGATGGTTGCGGGGGACACCGGCGGCGCACGCGCGTTCGCACCGGGACGACGACTGCTGGCCCGGCTCGAGGCGGTGCAGGCACCTCGCCGGCGGACCGCGTCAGCGGTCCGCGAGCGCCGGCGGCCCAAACTGCTGGCCGCGTCGACACGGCTGGCCCGACACCCTCCGGCGTCGGCACCACCGCCGCTGATCCCGTACGCCGCGGAGGCGCCTTTGCCTTCGGGCGCTTGGAAATCACTGATGGCGCCCGGTTATGGGTCGCCGGCCGGCGAGGTGCCGCGCTCCGGGTGGGTGGCGCCGAGCAGCCGCGTGACGCCAGCAGCTCACGGGGGGCTTCCGGGTGCGGTTGCCACCCCGCCGGACAGCGCGTTCACCTCACCGCAAGTGGCGGCCAACTCACCAGGTGTGATGGCGCACCCGCAAGCTGTGGGGGCCGAGGTGCCTGGGGACCCGATCGCGGACTCCGTCCCGCCCGCCCCCGTGCCGCTTCCGCCGGCGCTCGGACGGGCGAGCCCGGCCGCGCTGGAGTGGATGCTGGACGGCGCACTGCCTTCCCCCAAGCCCGCGAGCTCCGCCGGCCTTCCGAATGAGCTGGTGCGTTCGAAGGAGCGCGCGGCACGAGCCGAGTTGATGCGGGCAGCAGTGCCTGTGCGACGAGGCGTCGTGCATGAGGGCAATGAGCCGCTCGCGCCGCCAGCCCGCGGGTCCACCTCGGAGTCAGCGGTCTCGCCGGCGCGTGTCGCCGGGCAGCCGTCCTCGGATCCTGGTGCGAAAAGCCGCGGTGAAACCTCGGCCCCTTCGGGCACCAGTCCCGTTCCGACGGGCCATCGCAGCGAAATCGCCCCTGCTGACAGCGAGCCGGAGACCGTAGTTATGCAGACGGGCACTTCGCCGGCGCTGGAGGTCGAGCCGCCACGCCTCGATGTCTCGGACGGCAAGGTCGCGCGCGCTCCTGATCTCCCGGTCGCCACCACGGCGAGCCCCTCGCGGCCCGAATCCCCAGCCGAGCCATCCGCCACGAGTGTCGCGGTCCCGTCGAGCGGCAGTGAGGGAGGCAGTGACCCGGGCCAAGAGGTCCGCGAGGGCGGGGCATCCAGGGTGGCGCGAACGACGGCAATCCCTGCCATCGGCACTCAGGTCGGAAACGGACCCAACGCCGTCGGCCGGGCGACTCACGAGGTCGAGGGGGCGGTGCCTCCCGGGCCGGCGATCAGTCACCCAGAGGGTCCCAGCCGCTCAATGACCGTCTCCGGCGACGCACAGCCACCGGTGCGCGCCGGCTCCGCGGAGCCACACACCACCCCGACGGCGGGCCGCGTCGCGCGGGACCCGAGCCCGTCAGCGCCCGGCATCGCTGCGGCCGACTCACAAGCGCCGGATCCGATTGACGACGCCGCCGACTTGGCCGACGACGCTGTGCCTCCCCCGCCGGCACGGGCAGAGCCGGTTCCCTCGAGCGGATCGGACGGTTCGCCTTCCGACGCCAGTGGCGATCCGGACGTCGTGCCCGCATCGACGGGTCTCGCGCCGCTCCCACCCAGCCCCCAGCGGGGCAGCGCCGCAAGGGTGGTCGCGCGGACGCGTGCGGACGCTGAGCCGTCTACGCCGGAGCTCGACGGGGCGCACACCGAGGGTGGCGCGGCGGAGCGGATTGAACACGAACCGACCGACCAGAGCCCACCGAGCGACCAGAACGCATCAGCCACCGCCAGCCCCACGGGCAGTGGCGCCGCCGCGACGGTCGGACGGGCGCGCGCGACCGCTGTCACCCCGACGCCGACGGCCCGCGCGGCCCGCGCGGCGGAGGGCACCGACCGCCAGCCAACCGAGGGGAGGACGAGGATCGCTTCAAGCACACCGGCGCCGGCGTCAGAGCTCGAGGGCGCCGGCCCGGACGTGGTCTCGCCGACAGCCATCGGTTCGCCGACAGCCATCGGTTCGCCGACCGGCGAGAGCCCGCCGACCGACCAGAGCGCGCCGCTCACTCTCAGCGGCGGAGGCAGCAAGGCCGCCGCGACGGTCGTGGCGCGGGCGCGCTCGGCTTCTCTCGCCTCAACGTCGGATGGCGATGTGGCGTCCACAGCGACTGGCGTGGCGACGGACGACCAGCCTGGCTCCGCGGCGCTGGGCGACGGGGAACGGGCCAGGATCGCAAACGCGACTGCCGCCGCTGAGCCAAAGCCCAGGCGGGCGACCGACGGACTCCCCGCCCCGACCGACGTCGCGGCCGGAGCGTCGGTTCTCGTGTCGCCCACCCCGGATCCGGGACCCGGCAACGCCACCACGGCGGTGGCGCGAGCGCGGTCCAGGCAAGTCGCCTCCACGCCGGAACGCGATCCGGCGTACCGACCACGCAGCGAGATGACGCACCCCGGAGGGTCGCCGACACACGTGCCGGCGACAGCCGCAGACGCGCCCGGCCCCGCTTGGGACCTGAGTGCCGGGACCGCAGTTGCGCGCGCGCTTCCCACTCGTGCTTCGGTCGCGGCCGAGGGCGATCCCGTTCACGTTCGGAGCGACGAACCAGATGACGCTCAGCGCCCGGGGCATGCTGCGAGCTCCGGCCGCGTCACCGCGGTACCACGGTCCGCTACCTACCTTGCGCCGTCGCCCGACACCTACCCAACCGAGGCCTGGCCGAGAAACGCCACACATAGTCCCGTTTCTCGGCCAGCCTTCGACCCGGAGTCGCGTGACACCACCTACTCGGTGGTGACGGCGCAGCGGCGGCTGCGCCGTCTGTCGGCGCGCCCGGCCGGCAGAGCGGCCACCGACCCCGCCCCACTCCCAAGGTCCGCCCAACCAGCCCAACCCGCGTCGCTACCGCAAGCGTCGGCTCGGGTCGTCCCCGCCATCATCGACGGGTTCGCGACCGCCGCCCTCCCGACCGCCGCCCCGCCCGCCACACGCCCGCCGGCCGCGCCACCGCAGCTGCAGCGTCTCACCTCGCGACCCCAACCGAGCTCTCGACCAGCGCTCGCTCGCCAGACCACGCCGGCAATCCCCCGCGCCGCGACCCAACTCGCGGTAGCCCGCGAGACGCTCCCGTCCGACCCGCACCGCGGACCAGACGCCACCGCCGAGTACTCGCCCCCACTTTTCCTTTCGCCGCCGCCGACCGTGTCGCCCTCCGAGCCGCTAGCCCAAACCGCCCCGGGCCCTGGCGGCGACATCGACGAGCTGTTCGACGCGCTCCTCGAGCGGCTCCGCCGGGAGCTGCTGCTCGAACGCGAGCGCTCGGGAAGCCTGTTCGGACTGTGAGGTTGCCGTGGCTGTGAACGCGGCAAGCGCCGAACCCGTGCTTCAGGCGTCGCGGTTCTTCAAGGTCGAGATCCCTGGGGTAACCCTCGGCCAGTTCGCAAGCTGCTCGGGACTCCAGGTGGAATTCCAGGTCCTCGAGTACGCGGAAGGCGGCGAGAATGGCTTCGTCCACAAGCTCCGCGGGGCCACGCGGTACGCGAACCTCCTGCTCAGCCACGGCGTGACCAACGAGACCGGGCTGCTCGATTGGTTCTTCAACTTCCAGGACCTCGGACAACGGCCGACGGTCACGGTGACGCTGATGGACGAGTTGTCCGACACGATCCGCACCTGGGCGTTCAGCCAGGGATTCCCGATCCGGTGGACGGGGCCGACGTTGGCGGAGGAGACCGGCACGGTGTCGACCGAGACGCTCGAGATCGGCCACAACGGATTGGTCCGTCCCTGATGCCCGAGCAGACTGGATACCAGAAGGCGCAGCTGGCGATCGAGGGCAGCGGCGCGCTCGCGTGCTGGTTCAACCCGCAGCAGTACGCGATCTCCAAGGCCAACGAGTGGCGATCCACGCCGGTCGTGGGCTCGAGCCTCCCAACCGTCCAGTTCGGCGGCGGGATGGGACGGGAGCTGTCGCTCGAGCTGTTGTTCGACGCGTCCGATAGCTCCTCGAAGGACGTGCGCAGCGTGACCGACCAGCTCTTCCTGATGATGGAGGCGACGCAGACGACGTCGGGTGATCGCAATGCGGCCCGGCCGCCGACCGTCACGTTCAGCTGGGGTCCAATGGTGACGTTCACCGCCGTGTGCCGACACCTCGCTGTCACCTACACGCTGTTCAAACCGGACGGAACACCCATCCGCGCGTTCGCGAGCCTTTCTCTGCTCCAGATCGAGAAGGCCGACAGCCGCTCGGGCAGCGGTCCCGCACCGGCGCAGAACCCGACCACACGGGCCACCGGCCAGCTGACGGTCCACGTGCTGACCGAAGGCGACTCGCTCAGCGCTCTGGCGTACGACGCCTACGGCGACCCGACGCGATGGCGCGAGATCGCCGAGGCGAACGGCATCGACGATCCGACTCGGCTGCCCCGCGGGCGAGCGATCACGATTCCGGGAGCCGCGCGGACGTGACTGGACCACAAGTCCTCCCGTACGCCGTCATTACCCTCGACGGCACCGAGCTGGCGCCCGAGGTCGCGGCGCTGCTCGTGGAGATCCGTGTGCGCGACAGCCTCCGGCTGCCCGATCAGGCTCTCCTGAGGCTCGCCGACCCGAGGCTCGAGCACGTAGATCAGGGCGTGCTCGCGGTCGGTCAGACAATCCAGATCGAGTGCGCCGCACCCGGCTCGCAACAGCCGGCGAGCATCTTCCAGGGGGAGATCTGGGCCATCGAGCTCGAGCTCGTCGGAGACGGGGCGTTCATCGCCGCGACCGCGTACGAGCCGTCGTTCGCTCTGCACCAGAACCGCCGCACGCAAATGTTCCAGGACATGAGCCCGAGCGACGTGGCACAGAAGGTGATTTCCGGCGCCGGGCTCAGTGCCTCGGTGGAGCCCAGCACCGCCGCCGCCGAGTCCTACCCGCTGATCGTTCAGAACAACGAAACCGACTGGCAGCTGTTGTGGCGGCTCGCGACCCGGATCGACTACGACGTCTCCGGCGACGGCTCGACCGTTCGTTTTGCCCCGGCCGGCAACACCGGCGCGGAGGAATCGATCGCACTCGCCGCTCCCGACCAGCTGATCTCATTTCGCCCCCGGCTGTCCGGCGCGCAGCAGGCGAGCACGATCGGCGTCAACGGCTGGGACCTGACCAACGCGCAATCCGTGGCGGCGCAAGGCACCCCGCCGGACGCGGACTCCAAGCCGACCGGGTTCGCCCGCTCGACGATCGCCGCGCCGGCGAACAGCCCAACTTGGACCGTCGGCGATGAGGCGATCACCAAGCAGAGCGATGCCGACGCGCTGGCCAATAGCATCGGCGCCCAGATCGGCAACGCCTGGGTTGAGGCCGATGGGGTCACCGCGGGCGACCCGCGTCTCAAGGCCGGGTGCCTCGTCGACGTGTCCGGCGTGGGCGAGAAGTTCGGAGGGACATACAAGCTCACGTCCGCCACGCACACGCTCGTCGGGGGTCGCGGCTACCAGACCCACTTCACGATCTCCGGTCGCAACCCGAGGACTCTCCTCGACCTCGTCGACACGGTGCCGGTGACGCCCGTCTGGGGCACGAGCTTGGTGGTCGGGGTCGTCACCCAGACCGAGGACCCTGAGGGCATGGGCCGGGTGCGGGTCAAGCACCCGGCGCTCGGCGACCTCGAGGGAACGTGGGCGCGGATCGCGTCCCCGGCAGCCGGAAGTAACCGCGGCCTGCTGATGATGCCGGTCGCCGGCGATGAGGTAGTGCTGGGGTTCGAGCAGGGCGACCCGCGCCGGCCCTATGTGCTCGGGGCGGTGTGGAACGGGCAGGCCAAGCCGCAGGACCTCGTGAAGAGCGACGGGTCGTTCGCGCTCGCGAGCGATCACGACGTGACGATGACCGCGACCGGCCAGACAAACGTCACCGCGCAGGACGCGATGACGCTGAAAGGCAAGTCCGTCTCGGTACAGGCGACCGAAGGCACTTTGGAGGTAGCGGGTTATCCATTTTAGTCAGGTAGACTGGCGCGGTGCCGGTGGCTGGACGCGACTACCCGGGGTCGTACGCGGAGCTGTTGTCGTGGTTCCCGGACGACGCAGCGTGCTTGGACTACCTCGAGTGGTTGCGCTGGCCTGACGGGATGCGATGCCCTCGGTGCGTGAGCCGGGAGGGGTGGCGTCTGGGGAGCGGGAGGTGGGAGTGCGCGGTCTGTGGGCGTCAGGCATCGGTGACGGCGGGGACGATCTTTCATCGCACCCGGACCCCGCTGCGGCTGTGGTTCGCGGCCGCGTGGCTGATGACCAGTCAGAAGCACGGGGTGTCGGCGGTCTCCGTGCAGCGCTCGCTTGGGCTGGGGTCCTACCAGACCGCGTGGGCGATGCTGCACCGTTATCGCGTGGCGATGGTTCGTCCCGGCCGTGAGCGGCTGGCGGGTCACGTCGAGGTCGACGAGGCGTATGTCGGCGGGGTCGAGGGCAACGCTCAGGGACGCAGGACCGAGACCAAGGCGATCGTCGCGATCGCTGTGGAGATCGAGAATCCCAAGGGATTCGGGCGGATCCGGCTCAAGCACGTACCGGATGTCTCGGCCGAGAGCTTGCTCCCGTTCATCGATGAGGCGATCGAGTCCGGCGCGAGCGTTCACACCGACGGGTGGCAGGCGTACTGGACGCTGCCCGACCGCGGCTACGAGCACGAGCGAACTGTGATGCGTCAGCAGAGCGAGCCCGCGCATGTGGTGATGCCTGGTGTGCACCGCGTAGCGAGCCTGCTGCAGCGCTGGCTGCTGGGCACCCACCAGGGGCGTGTCAGCCGCGAGCACCTCGACGCGTACCTCAACGAATTCACCTTCCGATTCAATCGACGCCGCTCGCGACGTCGCGGCCTGCTCTTCTACCGACTGCTGGAGCAGTCCATCGCCGCTGACCCGATCACCTACCGCAGCCTCGCCGTCAACCCGACCTCGACCGGCCGGCGATCGGCGGTCCCGCCTCGGCCCGGGCGCGCCGCCATCGTTCCGGCCGTCCACCGTCCCTGGCGCGAAAACGCCGCAACCATGGGCCTCCCTGACTCAAATGGATAACCCGTTGGAGGTAAAGGGCACGACGATCACGATCCAGTCGGACGGGACGGTCACGATCAAGGGCCAGGCGATCTCGGTGGAGGCCGGTGGAAGCCTCAGCCTGAAGGCAGACGGGATCGTGCAGGTCTCAGGCGCGCAGGTGATGCTCGGGTGAGCCTTCACCTCGGCACGGGTGTCGCGTTTCCGTTCTCGGTCGACGATCGCGGTGCCGTCGCGCTCGCGCGCGATGAGGAAGACGTGAGGCAGGCGATCGGCGTCATCCTCGCGACCGCACCGGGTGAGCGTCCGATGCGCCCCGAGTTCGGCTGCGGAGTGCACAACCTTGTGTTCGAGGCGATCGATGCGCTGACGCTCGGCCAGATCGAGCATGCCGTGCGCGTCGCCTTGGACCGGTGGGAGCCGCGGGTCGACGTCGAGTCCGTCGAGTTCGACCTGAGGCGCGTCGCCGACGGGGTGCTCGAGACGCAGATCGGGTACCGGCTGCGGCCGACCAACACGATCCGCAACCTCGTCCACCCGTTCTATCTGATTCCCGCCGAGGAGACGGCGTGACGCTTCCGGCGCTCGAGCTTGACGACCTCCGTTTTCAGGCGCTCGTGGACGAGTGCCGGCGGCACGTCGCCGAGCTCTGCCCGGAATGGAGCGAGGTCAACGTGTCGGACCCGGGCATCACGCTGATCGAGCTGTTCGCCTGGATGACCGACCAGCTGTCGTATCGAATCAATCGAATTCCCGAGAAGCTCCAGCTCGCGCTGCTCGCGCTGCTCGATGTGCACCTGCACCCGCCGATTGCCGCGACCGCGGACCTCCGCTTCCGGCTCGAGGGAGCGGCGCGGGAACCCGTCCACATACCGGCCTGGCATACGGAGGCGAGCACGCCGCGGGCGCCTGGGCGCGACCCGGTCGTGTTCCAGACCGTGGAGGACTTCACGATCGTTCCGCTTAACCTCGACGTCTACCTGCTGGAGCGTGAGAAGGGCAACGAGACGCTCGACATCAGCGTGAAGAACGGGGTCGCACTTCCCGCCGGGGACGAGCAGCGGGCATTCGGGAGCGACGCCGGGCCGCAGATCGACGACTGCATCCTGCTCGGATTCCTGTCGCCGCTCGACCGCCTGTTGGTGCGTGTGGACGTGACGTGCGCGGCGGGCCGCGGCACCAACATCGAACCGGCGAAGCCTCCGATCGTGTGGGAGGCATCGACCGCCGAGCCCGACTGGGTCGAGGTCGAGGTGCTCAGCGACACAACCGCCGGCTTCAACGAGGACTCGGGCGTGTTCGAGCTGGCGCTCCCGGGCAACCTCCGCCAGCACCTGATCGGCGGCTACCTGCGACATTGGCTTCGCTGCCGGCTAATCGACCCCCCCGGGACGGACGCCGCCGCCGGCGAGGACCGCACCGGCAGGGCGCGAGAGGGAACCTACAACCAGTCTCCGTTGATCTCGCGGCTCAGCGTCGGCTCAGTCGGGGCGACGCTGCCGGCACAGCATGCCCAGCGCGTGGACGGAGAGGTGCTCGGTCGCAGCGAGGGGACGCCGGGTCAGACATTCCGGCTGCAGCGCTCGCCGATCCTCGCGCTGGCCGGCGACGAGCGACTCGAGGTGCGCGCCTCGAACGGCGACTCCGCGATCTGGAGCCAGGTCGAGACTTTTGCCGCCAGCGGCGAGGACGACCGCCACTACGAGCTCGACGAGGCGGCCGGTGAGGTCGAGTTCGGCCCCGTCGTGCGGCAGCCCGACGGCTTCTTCCGCCGCTACGGTGCGGTCCCGCCAACCGGAGCGGAGATTCGCCTTACCGCCTACCGGCATGGCGGAGGCATGATCGGCAACGTCCTGGCCGGCAGCCTGACCCAGCTGCGAACGCCGATTCCGACCGTGCGCTCGGTCACCAATCCGAGGGCCGCCAGCGGCGGCGTCGACGGAGAGATGATCTCGTCGGCGCGCACGCGAATGGCGCTCGAGTTTCGGACGCTCGAACGCGCCGTAACGGCGGCCGACTTCGAGCAGCTGGCCCGCTTCGCCTCGCGCCGTGTCGCGCGCGCACACTGTCTCGTCGATGGTCCCGGACAGGTGCGGGTGCTGGTGGTTCCGCACGCCGACAATCCGGCGCGGCGCCTCACCCTCGCGGAGCTGACGCCCGATCCGGAGCTGGTCGCCGCGCTCGTCCGCCAACTCGACGAGGGGCGGCTGATTGGCGTGAACGTCATCGTTGGGCCACCGCGTTACCGGATCCTGAGCGCGGTTGTGAGCGTCGTGGGGCCGCCGCATAGCGATCCGCAGGCCCTCATGCGGCGCGTCGAGGACCGCCTCTACACCTACCTCAACCCGCTCACGGGCGGAGCCCCGGCCGGTGCGGGGCCGGGGTGGGAGCTTGGGCGGCCGTTGCGGGTCGGCGAGTTGCGTCCGATCGTCCAGGCCGTCGACGGCGTGCTCGAGATCCGCAGACTTCTCGTGTACGAGACCGAGCCGAACAATCCGCGCATAGAGCCGGTTCGGATCGACGGCGATCTCCCTGTTGGTCCCGCCGAACTGATCGCGTCCGGGCTGCATCGCGTGCGGGTGGAGGTAACCGGGGAGGGGTCGGGATGAATGGTTCGGTCATCACACCGCCCCGCCCGCTCGAGACTGCCGTGTTGAGCGCGCCCAGCACCACGGCGAGTTGTCCACCGGTGACCTCCGCGCGCGGGGTCATGCGTCGAGGCCTCGCTCCGATCTACCAGGACCCCGGCGACGGGCTCGTGATGCGGTTCGTGCAGGCGCTCGAGCGGGTTCTCGATCCACGGGTTGCCGTGATCGATTGCCTCCCCGCGTACCTGGCATACGACCTCGCGCCGCAGGACATGGTGGGCGAGGTGCTGACATGGCTCGGATTCGAGGCCGTCGGGCTGCGGCCGGAAGCCCGGCGCCGGGTCCTCCGCCACGCACGCACGCTCGCACTCGCCCGAGGCACGCGCGCCGGACTAGCGCTCGCGCTGGAATGCGCGTTTCCCGAGTTGCACTTCCGAGTGCTCGACTCGGGCGGAACGATCGCGGGGTCGACGGCCGATGTACCGACCCCGAATGCCGATCCGCAGGCGCCGTGGCTCATCGTCCGCTTCCGTGAGAAGCTCGATCTTCAGCAGCGAGCGGTGATCACGCGAATCGTCAAGCGGCACTGCCCGGTGTACGTCGACGCGCGGGTCGAAGACGACGCTGTCTCGGTGCCGGAGGGACCCAACCGATGAGCACGTCGGTCGCGTGTCCGTCCTGCGGCGAGCCGTTCCCCGAGACGGGCGATTTCTGCCGTAACTGCGGCGAATTCCTGAAGTGGGACGTTCCGGACGAGACCCCCGCCGAGATGCCGACCGAGGTGATGGCCGCCGGGCCCGGCACGCTCGCGGCCATCCGGGCACTCTCACCCACGGCCCTACCGCCGACCAACGGTCGCGCACATGCGGGACGCCACCGGGCCGCGATCACCGTGCTCGAAGCCGACGAGCTGGAGGGGGAGGAGCCGAAGCTGCTCGAGGCCGGCGACGCGATGGTGATCCACGCGCGCGTGCGTAACCAAGGCACGATCGTCGATGAGTTCCAAATCCTGGTGAGCGGTTTCGTGGACTGGTGGGACGTCGATCCGGTGGAGCCGATGCACCCGCTGCCGTTCGGGGCTGGACGGCCGGAGTCGTGCGAGGCCGACGTGAAGGTGACCCTGCGCCCACCCCGCTCGTGGCACGCGACGGCCGCCGTCTGGCCGGTGACGATTCTCGTGCAATCTCTCACCGACGGCGCGGAGGTGGCCCGCTTCGGCCTGAGGGTTGAGATTCCACCGTTTCGCGACGTCACCGCCGACGTGGCCCCGCAGGTGTCGGTCGGCAAACGGCGCGGCAGATTCCAGTTCATCGCACGAAACGCGGGGAACGCGCCAGTCGACCTCGAGCTGGCGGGCCGCGACAAGGCCGAGCAGTGCTTCGTGCACATCCATCCGGTGGCGCCGCGAGCCGGCGCGCATCCGCCCGAGGCCCCGCCGCCGGGACGGCTCGGCCCGCCTCAGGCGCCAGGCCAGCGAGTGATCCGCGCGCATCTCGGCCCGGGGGACGCGGTCGAGCCCTCGGTTGTCGTAAAGCCGGTCAGGCCGCAGCTGACGGGACGCCCGATCGACCACGTCATCACGTTATACGCGGCGCCGCTCGGCGCTGAGATCCCCGGCAAAGAGCCGATGACGCTGCGCCAGCAGGTGTTCAGTGCAGCCGGACGCGAGGCCCGTAAAGCCGGCAAAAAGCAGGCCGCGCAGGTGACCAAGGAGGCCGGCGGGGCAAGGGTGTCCGGGCTCGCCCGGGCGGTCGGGATCAAGCGTCCGCCATCCGAGCAGGCCGCGCCCGAAACCGCGGTGCAGACGCCGGCGGCACGGCCCGCCGAAGATGAGCTGAAGCCCGCGACGGCAACCTGTACCTACCGGCAACGGGCGTGGCTGCCATGGTGGACGGCGATCCTGGCCGCGGTTGCGGCGATCGTCCTCGCGCTTCTGATCAAGGCGTACTTCGCCCGCGTCCCCGTCCCGAACGTCCTCGGCCACAACATCGTCACTGCGCGCGCCGAGATCAAGGCTGGGCATCTGCACGGAGTCGAGGTCCCGGCGGTGCCGCCCTCGTGGACGGTCAACACGATGAAGCCTGGCCACCCGGTGCACCCCCTGATTCCCGGAGAGGTGTTCAAACAGGACCCGAACGTCGGTCGCAAGCGGCCGAAAGGATCCGACGTGAAGCTGTTCACCGCGGTCAAGCCCGGCAGCGCGCCGGTCCCCAACCTCGAGGGCCTGCTGACCGACGCCGCCATAACCGAGCTCAGCCACCACGGTTTCACGATCGGCGACGTCGAGCCCAACCCGCCGCCGCAGGGCGATGTCATCGTCTCGCAGACCCCCGCCGCTGGAACCGTCAGCTCGAGGACGGTCGCCGTCGACGTGACCCTGGGCAAATTGGTGGTGGTTCCGAACCTGGTCGGGAAGCCCCTGGCTGTCGCGCAGCAGGGTCTCCAGCCGCTGGGCCTCGTGCTCGGAACCGTCACACCGGAGCACCCCCGGCGATTGATGCTGGTCGCGATCCAGAATCCATCCGCCGAGTCGATGGTCCAAGCAGGCAGCGAGATCGACGTGACCCTTGGCCTGCCCGTCCCCAAGGTTGCGGGATTCCGACTCCCGCGAGCCAGGGCCAACCTGACCGCGGCCGGCTTCGCGCTCGGCAACGTCACGCCATCGCCGCCGCCGGCTAACTACATCGTCACCAAACAGGTGCCGGCCGCGAAAACGATTGCCGTCCGGAGGATCGTCGCGCTGACGCTGTCGGCCCCGCCGAAGCCGAAGCCCAAGCCCCCGGCCAAGCCAAAGTCCAAGTCGTCGCCGTCAGCCGCGTCCGTGTCCGTCTCGGCCGCCGCAGGCTCAAGCGCCGCGGCGGCGGCCAGCACCCTCTCGAAGGCCGGCGTCCCGACTCAGCAGGTGCTCGAGATCAGCGCGAAGGTCCCGGCGGGGAAGCTCATCGCGACTAACCCGCCGGCCGGGAGCAAGGTCAAGCCCGGAACGACGGTCACGCTGATCGTCTCCGCTGGGTTCCCCGAGGTCGCGGTTGACAACGGCCATGCGGTCTTAGCACTCAACGGCGCCACGGGGAAGGTGGTCTCCACGGTCGCGGGCGGACCGATCCCCGCCACCCAGCCGAGCTGGTCTCCAGACGGGACCAAGATCGCCTACGTCTCGAGTGGCCGGATCTTCCTAACCGCCGCCAAGGCTCAGTCCGGACCAAGGGCACTGACGCCCGCCGGCCCGAGCTACGAGCTTCCCACGTTCCCAAACGCCACCACGGCCCCCGCCGTCATCGCGGCGATCCACAAACGGCCCGGGGAAGCCGATCAGCTGTGCCTGCTCGCGGCCGCCCACCCGAGCGCGAACTGCATCACGGTTCCGGGCCTGAGCCTGGGAGCGGAGATCGCGTGGGCGCCGAGCGGAAGGGAGTTGCTCGTGGGTGCCACGTCGCTCGCCCCCGCGCCGGCGATCGGCCTACTCGAGCTGACGACCCGCAAGCCGTTCTCGACTCGGGCTGGCGAGTGGCACGTGCACGGCCTTGTGACCCCGTCGGTGTCCGGGGCGGGGGTCCGAGCGGCGGCCTTCTCTCCCAATGGGCTCAAGCTCGCGGTCGCGGAGAACTTCTCCGGACCGTTCAACCTCGCGCTCACCGGAGCGAGCGACCTCACGCTGACCAAGGCAAAGCCGTTCGCGGCGCCGGCTCCCGCCTGCAGCGTCCAGTGGCGAACCGACAGCCAGGAGCTGCTCATCCAGACCTCGACTGCCCCGGACTGCTCAGCGGCGCACGGGCCGCTCTTCCGTTTCGACCCCGCGTCCCCCGGGATGCTCATGCTGGTGGCCTCCAACGTGGCCGACCCGTCCTGGCAGCCGCTTCCGGGCGTGCAGTAGCACCCGGCTAGACTGCGGGCGCTACGCTTCCACGAGCGTCTGGCCGGCGAACTCCACGAGCGCCTGTCCAGGGGGGTTGCCGTTGGTGATCCCGATGATCGGCAGCTGCACGTGCACCGGACGCCCGCCGACCGTCACCGTGAGGGAGGTCGATCCGGGGAGGATCTCGGCTATCAGCGTGCACGGCACGAGTCCGGGACCGATCTGGGCGCAGCCGGCGATCGGCGCGAGAACCAGATCACCCTCGCAGAGCACGAACCCACCGTCGATGCTGACCTTCTCCTGACGGGGCACCACGGTGACAACCCCTCCGTGTGTACACGTGATGACCGCATTCGATGTGAGAACGGGTGGCATCAGCCCTCCCTTCGGTATGCTAGCCAGGGGGGGCATACCGGGACCGCGCGTGATGCGCGGCAGTCCACGGAGGCACTCATCGGTGGTCATCTTCGTGCTCGATTCGCACGGCGTGTATAGACGTGGCGTGGCTGCCTGGCTGTCCGAGCTCGACGAGGTGACTGCGGTGATCCAGGCGGAGTTACCGGAGCCGGTCCTCGCCGATCCATCATTCGCGAGCGCCACCGTGGCAATCGTCGATCCCTGGCCGTTCGGCGGCGCATCGCTCGTCCGCCGCCTAGCCGATGCCACAAACGGACGGGTCGTCGTGTGCTCCGTGCGTCGCGATCCCTCGGACGTGCTCGAGGCGATCCACGCGGGTGCGATCGGCTACCTCTGGAAAGAGACGTTGACACCTGGGGCGCTAGCCGCGGGGACGTTTGCGGCGGCGAACGGATCCGGTGTGCTCGCCCCCGAGTTACTCAGTGACTTCATGCACGGGCTCGCACGAGTCTCACGAGATCTCCGTGAACCTCACGGAATGTCACTATCACTTCTCACATCGCGTGAGCAACAGGTGCTCGCCAGCGTCGCGGAGGGGCTCCCTACCCGAGAAGTCGCACGGCGCCTCCATTACTCCGAGCGCACCGTGAAGAACGTCCTTCACGATGTCGTCACGAAGCTGGGCGCCCGGAGCCGATCCCAGGCCGTTGCGGAGGCGGTGCGGCAAGGGCTGATCTAGACCGGCCCCGGATGCACACGCCGGACGGCTCCGGCGCGCCGGCTGACTCCTAGCGGCAGTCCGTCGCCTCGCTGCGGCAAGGGTCGCAACCGCACGGATCGTGGTGCCGCTTCTCGCACCGGCGGCTCCGGCACTCGCCGCAGCAGCGCCCGCGGTCGTCCCAGATCGTGGCGCCGAGCAGCTCGAGGGTCTTCACCGGAACAGTGGGATCGTCGCTAGTGATGACCAGCTCGCAGGGCCTCGGGAATCGCTCGATCGCGTGATAGCAAATGACCAGCGCAAGGCCGGACCCCGGGTGGAGAACCGTCGGAAACGGATCGTTGATCAGTTTCCATGCGGGGTTGTCGTGCTTGAACGCCACGTTGGAGACGGTCAGCTTGCAGTCCCCGACGTTGCAGATCGAGATCGTGCGTTCCTCGTAGCAGCAGGCCGGCACTTCGCCGAAGCACGTCGAGCCCGTGATAACGAGCTTGCCGGCGGGCGCGTCGCCCGACACGCGCACGACCTTTGGGCCGGCTGGATCATCGCTGAACACGGTGATCGTTCCGCTCTTCGCTCCGAAGCTCGTCGGACGAAAGCGGATCGGAATGTCGATCGACGCACCCGGCGCCACGACCAGGGGGTAGCTGCCGACGCTCGGTGCAAGGAACTCCGAGGATGAGGAGGTTACGTCTCTGATCGACAGCGGGCATGAACCGTCGTTGTTGACGATGAGGCACTCGTCGACGAACGACCCCACGCAGCACGCGCCGAAGTTGCCATGGTCCGCGATCAGCGTCGCGGCCCTCCCCGTCCCGCCCGTGCCCGTTGCGGTCACGTCGTAGATGGGCGTCACGGGGTCGTTGCTGGTGATCTGGATCGTCGCCGTCTCCGGCACACCCCGGGTCGTCGGGTCGTACTCGATCGTGAAGTAGACCTGGTCGCCGGGCGCGATTGCCAACGGGAGAGACGGTGGCGTGAGCACGCTGAAATCGCTCGAGCCGAGGCTCTGCACGCTGAGCACCATCAGATCGCGCGTGCCGACGTTGAACACGCGAAGGGTGAGGAACTTCGGTCGGTCGCAAACGGTGCCGAACTGCAGCCCATCCTGGAGATCGACCGCGATCGCGGGGCCGTAGAAGGCCTTCAGACCCTGCAAGAGCGCGACGCCATTGGGGCTACCCCAGCCCGTGCAGGCATCCCACCCGACGCCGGCGGGGTAGCCGGCCACGCCGCCGTCGCTGTTATCGATCGGGCCCGGCGGTGCGACGATGTCGCGGAACACGCTCGACCCGAGTGCGTAGAGCACCGGGTTGACGAAACCGACGCTCTCTCCGAGCGCCGCGTTGACGAGCGCGATCAGCGCGGCCCACAGCGGCGCTGCCGCGCTCGTGCCGTTTCCCACAGCCGGATTCCCGCCAATGATGATTTTGTACCCGCTGTTATAACTCGCGTTCGCCGCGACGTCGGGGACGCCCCGTCCCACGTGGCCGTCCTTGAGCGACACTGGAACCCCTGCGTCGACCTGATACGAAGGCAGGAAGTTGAAGAAGTCACTAACGCCGCCGCCGGTCGCCCCCCACAGCTGGCCGGGCGCGGGATCGTTCCACACATACTCGTCGAACGTGCTTCCGACCACATTGCCAATCGTCGTGCCCCCGCAGCACAGCGCCCACGGGTCGCTGCCGGGGTAGACGACGTGCTGCTTGCCGTCGGACGCGGCACCACCATAGGCCGAGGGGTTGACGCCGTAGTCGCCCGACACGGTGACGAAAGTCACGCCTTGGATCGCGGCGTCCTCGAGCGCCGCCGAGAATGCGTTGAGCCAGGCCGTAGTCACACCCTCGCGCGCGAGCTCCGCGGAGTCATCGCCGTTCGAGACGTAGAAGCTGGTTGAAAGGACCGAGCAGATCGGATCGCCCGGGTCTGGGTGAACGACGCGCAGCATGAGGTCCACCCACCCCACTTGGTCATACGTCGTGAAGTACACGGCGATCGAAGCGCCGCGGGCGGCCGCGCCGGCGATCGAGATGTCCTGCGTCGTCTCCCCGGCAGGATCAAACCCTAGGTTGCCCGGGCCACGAACCGTGATGTCGGTCGGGTCCGGAACCGAGTATGTCGCCGGAAGCGTGGTGTTGTACTGGTGCAGGTCGCCGAGCGCGTATCCGTCCTCTGACAGGATCGCGATCGTCTGGCCGGCAGCGAAGTTGGGCGGGAAGTCGTAGAGCTGCGTGACCTCCGGAACAGAGACCGTCGTGGTGTTGGGTGGATCAGCGGATGCGCGCTTGCTGATGCGCCGGTTATCGAGTCCGAACACCCCGACGATGATCCCGTCCAAGGCTCTCGGAACGTGAATGAAACCGTCACGCCCACGATACGTCTCGGTTCGCCGCTGTGCGCCTCGACTGGGCGAGACTTCATGTTCGTACTGCCCGAGTTCGACCGCGAACGCCTTGCTGAACTGGGCAACCGTACCCGAGGCCGCTATGGTTCGGCGCGCCGGATTCACCTCATCGACGGTGAGATCATTACGCCGCAGTAACGACGTGACCTTCTCGATGTCGGCGGGGTCCGCGCCATACTTCTCCGCGAACTCTTCCGCGGAAAGGCGACGACGCTGCGAGGGTGGCTTCGTCAGATACTCGGACATGTCCGGCACGGGGACTCCGTCGGGACGCCGGCGAAGCGCGATCGTCACCGTCAGCGTCTCGGCGTCATCGGCCGGGCCGAGCAACCTTGCCCCCGGCGCCGGCTTGCGCTCGCTACCCGCGAGCCGAGTGTAATTGCGTGGTACAGGCGGCATACGCGATCTTCCGTTTCAGTGATAACAGTGCGATGTCACCCGCCGGAGACGCTCGACGTCCCAGCGAGCGAGGCCGCGGACAGTCCGTGGCCTTGCTCGTAGAGAGCGAGAAGTCGGGGCCGTGATACATCAATTGCCAACTTGTCAACGTGTACATGTATCAGCGCGTGCGGATCGGGCTCTATACGACATGTTGATCGCCTCTGCAGGGGTCCCCCGCGGCGGCGAAATTGCACAAGCATCCTCGATTCTGGGTCCTGCGACAGGAGGGGTTGAAGCATGTCGACCGAAACTCGGCGCGCCTTCGGGGCGATCCGTGACTACTTTGTGGGGAAGAACGAGGCGGCGCGCATCGTTGCGCCACGGCATCGATGCGGGTCGGGCCAAATGGCGAGGGGGTTGTCATGACCGGGGATGCGGCTGAGATTGGTGGGTACGATCGGGTGCGGAGCTTTGAGCCGCCTCCGGCCGGCTTCGACCTGGGCACCGCGTCCTCCGATGCGCTGAGTCGACATGGTCTGCCTCGCCGCCCTGACCCCGAGCGCGAGCCGTACCTAGCCGAGCGTTGGGCGAGCGTCTTTGGACGGCCGCTCTCGATTGTCGGTGCAGAGCTGGCGAGCGACCCGCTCATGCTTCGGGGACGAAGGGACGCACTGACGAGCTACGGTGTCGACGGCTGGGCTGGCGTCGGCCGGGCGATCGTCCGGCTTGGCATCTCCGACCCTGGGATCGGGGGCGGCCCAGTCCCCGCTGGGGCCTACTTGGTCCCGGCAACGTTCGTGTCGGCCGAGTGGGAGGTTCCGCGGGTCATGGGGGACCCAGCCAATTTGGATGACTACCTGTCGATCTGGGTCGGGCTGGACGGGTTCCCCGAAGCCGACGAAGATCTCGTCGAAGAGCCGGTGCCAGGGCAAATCCTGCGCGGGGGCGTGACGGTCCTGCCCGGCGAGGGTGAGTTCCGATGGGTGGCATGGGGAGAGTGGTACAGCTCGGAGCAGGGAGGAGTGCTCAGGACAGTGTCCAACTTCCCGGTGCAGTCGGGCGATACTGTGGGTGTTGTCGTCTGCGTCACTGAGCCGCGTGCCGCCACTGTGTTCCTGGCGAACCTCTCCCGCGGCCACGGGACGAGCGTCGCGCTCGACCCACCGGTGTCGACGCGGTGGTTCCACTCGGCCGGAGCAACGGTGGAGTGGATCGTTGAGGGGGGCGATCCCTCAACCTCGCTTCCGTTCTCCCCCGTGACGTTCCGGGAGTGCGTTGCCGGCTCGTCGAGCGAGGTTTTTCACCTCGAACCGGGCGCCATCTTGACCAACATGTTCGAGGTCGAAGGATTCGCGACACGCGGGCCTGATGTGACGCGAACCAGCGTCACCTCGCCGACCACCGCCGTGGTCGAGTGGGTGGGCGCGCCCGGGGACTAGTCGTCAACGGCGCCTCCAGGAGCTCCTCGGCGCCATGACGGGGCAAGCCGAGACGGGCACGCCCGATCTGTCAACGGCGGGCCGGCTGGGTTCGACCACCGTCTGCTCCGCGGTTAGATGCGTTGCAGCGGTTCCCTCCGGATCAGGAATCCGTAAGCTGCCCTGCTGCAGTACCAGCCGGCGTAGTTGCACGTAGGGCCCCGGGTCAATAGTTAACCAAACCTGATCTTGCCTTCGCTCGATCCGTCACCGGTCGCCGTGTACGGCGGCCAATTCACCGAGGAGCAGGCCACCCGACTCCTGTGGCGGGCCGGCTTCGGGCCGCGCCCGGGGGACGCCGAGCGACTGGCGCGACTAGGGATGGACGCGGCCGTCGCCTCGTTGACGCGGACGGCGGGAACCGCCCGGCTGATCGGCGCCCCTCCGCACGATGATCACGGCGACCCGCTCGACCCGATCAACACCTGGGGCGATGACCACTGCTGGTGGCTTGACCGGATGGTGCGCTCCGACCAGCAGCTGGTGGAGCGTATGACGCTGATCTGGCACAGCTGGTTCGCGACGTCAGAGGAGGCCTCCAACGCGCGGCTGATGATTAAGCAGAACTGGATGATGCGCCGAAACGCGCTGGGTAACTTTCACCAGCTGCTGCTTGGCGTGACCGTCGACCCGGCGATGCTGTTGTGGCTAAACGGCAATACCAACAACAAAGACAGCCCGAACGAGAATTACGGTCGGGAGATGCTTGAGCTGTTCACGCTCGGTGCCGACCGGGGCTACGACCAGGACGATGTCCATCAGAACTCGCGAGCGCTGACGGGCTGGACCAACGACTGGAGCGAAGAGCAAGGCCCGATCAACTTCCGGTTTGAGCCCAGCCTCCACGACTACGGGATAAAGCGGATCTTCGGTCATCGCGGACGGTTCAACTGGCGCGACAGCTGCCGACTGGCGGTAGCCCACCCCGAGCATCCGTCGTTCCTGGTCAGCAAGATGTGGGACTACTTCGTCGGTGCGGATCTTCCGCGCGCCACGGCGCGCGCACTCCAGCGGGCGTACGTCCGCAGCGATTACGAGATCCGGCCTCTCATCGAGGCGATCCTCCGTCACCCCCTGTTTTACGAAGGGCCGCGACTCGTCACGCCGCCAGTGGTGTGGACGGCCGGGTTGCTGCGGGCCAGCCGCCAGACGATCACGACCACGAGCTGGACCTGGGTCGCGGGCCTCACTGGGCAGGTGCTCTTCCAGCCCCCGAACGTGTCGGGCTGGAACTACGCCCAATGGCTTGACACCTCGCGCTGGGCCGGGCGGTTGGAGGCAGTCGACGTTGCGCTCCAGAACCGCACCCTGATCGGCAAGACGTATCCGTTCGGGATGAGGGAGAACGCCAAGGAGGCCTACCAGCACGCAATTGAGTTCTGGGGAGGGCGCCCTCTGTCAGAAACGGCACGGCACAACCTGATCGCGCTCGGGCGGCAAATCGCCCGTGGCCAAACTCAGGAATGGCAGCAGGTCACATTCCGTCAACTTCGGCAGAACGCCCTCCGGAACCTGATCCCGATGACGCCGGATTGGATGACCGCGTGAGCGAGCGTCGCGATCCCCGCGTGCCGCGCGCGCCCGAGGGGCATTGCGATGGGTTCTCGCGCGCGCAGGCGATCCGCCGCGTGCTCGCCGGCAAGTCCCCGGTCGCCCGCGAATGGGACCCGCGTATGCCGATTCCCGCCGGTGCGGGAATCGATCGCCGGCGCTTCCTCGCCGGTGCCGCGGGCGGCGTGATGACGGTCTACGGGGCCGGGCGGCTCGGCCTGACCGATCGGATGCTAGGCGACGGGATCGCGCGGGCGGCCTCGCTCCAGCCTGTCGGCAGCCCGATCCTCGTGTCGCTATTCATGCAGGGCGGTATCGATGGCCTGTCGTTGCTGGCGCCGGCCGGCGACCCGCTGTACGAGCAATTGCGGCCGACCCTCGCGGTGGCGCCCGGGGCCGGGACACCGCTGCGCGAGGACCCGAGCCTCACCTGGCACCCATCCGCGAGTTCGTTCGCCGCGCTCCACAACAATGGCAAGATCGCGGTGTTCCCGAGCATCGGCTACACCGACCCGGACATGTCGCACTTCACCTCGCGCCACTACTGGGAGGTGGGCGCCACCGACGCATCGCTTCTCACCGGCTGGATGGGGCGCTATCTGGATGTGGCCGGCGACGACACCAACCCATTCCAGGGGCTTTCGATGGACGGTCAGATCAGCCCGACGCTCGCCACCGCCAAGAATCCGACGGCGGCGATCGATCAGCCCAACAACTTCGCCGTCTATCTCAGTGGCGTGTGGGGCGACGCCGTCGAGTGGGCGCTCGACTCCGCGTCCTCGTTGGGCGACGTCCAGCGACTCTCGCACGACCGCGCAATCGCCCAGGTCGCAGGCGCAGCGTCGGAGGTGGGCATCGTCCGCAGGACGCTGCAACCCTTCCGCCCCTCCAGCGGCAGCGGTGGCAACTCCGGCACCGACACCAATCCCGGGGCGTACGGGAGCTCCGTGACATACCCGACGGCCTCGACCGGGGACCTGCCGGCCCGTCTGGCGGGTCTTGCCGCGATGATCGCCGCCGGCGTCCCGCTGCAATGCGTGGCGCTCACCACCGACACGCAGTTCGACACCCACTCCGGACAGGAGCCGACGTTCGACTCCGGGGTCAAGCTGGTGGCCGACTCGCTGGCGGCGTTCCAGGCCGACCTCGAGGCGCGCGGTGTCGACGGGCGCGTGCTCGTGCACGTCTGGTCGGAGTTCGGCCGCCGCGCCCAGGAGAACGGCTCGGACGGCACCGATCACGGCGCAGCGGGCGCGTCGCTGCTGATTGGCAGCCGCGTGAACGGCGGGATGATCGGTGAGTTCGCTCCGCTGAACGAGCTCGATCAGAACGGCAACCAGCGCGAGAACGTCGATTTCCGCGGCGTCTACTGCTCGCTGCTGGAGCAGTGGTTCGATCAGGATGCCGCCGCCGTCATCCCGGGTGCTGGAGGCTATCCGCGCTACCAGCTACTGGCATGAAACGCCTGATCATCCTGTTCCTGGGCCTCTTTGCCACCGGGCTCCCGGTCGGCGGCGTCGCGCTGGCCGCCCGCCCGCCGGCTCCCGCCCACCTCCTCGTCTACGCGCAGGAGTGGTCGCTGTGGCCGTCGCGGACCTCGGTGCCCGCCGGCACGGTGATCGTGCAGTTGTGGAACCGCGGCCAGGATTCGCACGATCTGAGGATCCGCAGCCTGGACGCACGCGGCCAAATGGTCGGACCGATCCTGGGCGCGGTCAGGATCACGCCGTCGGGTCAGGTCAGCCAGGGCACCTGGCACCTCAAAGCGGGACGGTACGAGATTTACTGTTCGCTACCCGGCCATCTGATGATGGGGATGCACACCCGCTTGAGAGTGTGACGCCCGCCTAACGCAGCCGGCCGGACCTTGCCGGATGCCCGTGCCGGATGCCCTGGCACGTCAAGCGTCGGCCCACCGCACCGGGTCGATGCCGCCCGCGCGCTCGCGCACCATGTCGGCGAACCCCACCGCAGATCGCGGCAGGACTCGCCCGGGGACGGTGACCAACCCCACGGCGCGCGACTGCGACGGACGCAGCTCCAGCAGCCGCACTCCCTGCGGCGGTGCGAGCGTCGCCGCGAACAGCCCCACGCCGCTCCCAGCGCCGACCAGGGCGAACAGCGTGCCGAGGTCGTGACCCTCAAACGCGATGTGCGGCTCGAAACCGGCGGCGGCCGTGATCTGCTCGACGCGCTGGCGCAGCCCGTAACCGGGTGGCTGCACGATCCACGCATCGGCCGCAAGCTCCTCAACGCGAACCCAGCGGCGCCTGGCCAGTCGGTGGCTCGCCGCCACGGCCAGCCGCAGGCGCTCGGCGAACAGCGGCGTCCAGTGAGCCCTGGGGTCAGTGGGCAGCGAACTGAGCAATAGGTCGAGGGAGCCATCGAGGAGTGCCTCCAGAATCCGAGCCGCGCCGTCCTGACGGAGCTCGAATCGCACGTCGGGATGGGTGGCGTGGAACTCCAGCAGTAGCCGCGGCACCAGCCACGTCCCGAGCGGGTTGAGGAAACCAACGCGGATGGTCCCGCGGGCGGGGTCGTTGGCCTCGGCGACGGCGCGCGCGGCCTCGTCGATTTCGCCAAGCGCCGAGCGCGCCGCCCGGGCCGCGATCTCGCCGGCAAACGTCAGGCGCAGGCGCCGCCCGTCCCGCTCGGTCAGGGGAGCGTCGAACTGCTCGGCCAGTCTACGCAGGCCACGGGTCACGGCCGGCTGGGTGGTGTGAAAGCGCTCGGCGGTCTCGGTCACGGTGCGTCCGTCGGCCACCGAAACGAACCACCGCAGCGTCTGAAGCTCCATGTCAAACATACCTCCAGAACATCGATCCTCGACAAAATCGGCATTGGAAGTATGGATCTTCCGCCGAGACAATCGCCGTGTGGGTCCTTCGATCATCGCCGTCATCGCCGCCACGGGCGTCGTCTCGGGCGCGACGAACGCAGTCGCCGGGGCCGGTTCCCTGCTCACCTACCCGCTGCTCATCGCTTGTGGGCTGCCCCCAGTGGTGGCCAACGTCACCAACGACATCGGCATCGTGCCTGGCAACGCGACTGGTGCGCTCGGCCTTCGCAGCGATCTGCACGGGCAGAGGGCGCTGCTCCGCACGATCGTTCCGGGCGCCGTCGCCGGGTCCGTGATCGGTGCGACTGTCCTTCTGCTCGCGCCCGGTGCGGCGTTCGAGTGGTTGGCCCCGCCGCTGCTCTTGGCTTCCAGCCTCATCACGCTCGCTCAGCCCGCGCTCGTCCGGCGCAGGGCGGGGCACCGCCGAGGACTGCACCTCGTGGTCAACCTCACTTCGGTCTATGGCGGCTACTTCGGCACCGGAATCGGACTGCTGTACATGGCCGCGCTAGGGCTGTTCGTCGACGACACGACGCCGCGCCTGAACGCGGTGAAAGCCATCCTCCAGCTCGTCGCCAACGGCCTCGCAGGCCTTGTGTTCGCGCTCGTCGGCCCAGTGGACTGGAAGGTCGTGGGCGCGCTGGCGACCGGATCACTCGTCGGCGGCAAGCTCGGCGCCGGCGTCGCCAAGAGCATCCCCCCTGCCACCCTGCGGAGGGGCGTCGCGGTGGTCGGCATGCTCGCCGCCGCATGGCTGATCGCGCACCAGATCGCCAAGTGACACCCGGGGCAAGTCTCAGGCTCGCCCGAAGCGGTGCTGATCGTGGACGGCGAACCGAGCCGCCGTCGGTAAGTAACCTCCGACAGCAATCACATGAAGGTCACTGAGATCAAGACATGGGCGCTCCACGCCGACGTGGCGACCCCCACCTATAATTCCCAGCCGGGGCTGACCACTGGGCGCGACGGCACCGTGATCGAGATCGTCACCGATGAAGGGATCTCCGGGTTCGGTGAAGCGCTCTGCCAGAACCGGCAGCCGGGCCAGATCGCCCAGACGGTGATCGAAACGGCGCTCGTGGACGTCGTCCGCGGTGCCAACCCGTTCGACACCGCGGTCCTCTGGGAGGCCATGTACACCCGTACCAAGGACTTCGGCCTGAAAGGCGCGGTCATCGGAGCGATCAGCGCCGTCGACATCGCGCTGCACGACATCGTGGGCAAGGCGGTCGGCTTACCGATCTACCAGCTGCTCGGCGGCAGTTTCCGCGAGTCCATGCAGACGTATGCGACCGGCTTCTTTCGCCGTCCCGACGGCGTCTACCCCGACGACCTCGTCGAGGAGGCAGAGAGGCATCTCGCGGCCGGCTTTCGCGCGATGAAGGTGAAGATCGGCTTCGGCGTCCGCCAAGACGCGCGCGATGTCGCCGCGGTCCGTCAGGCGATCGGCCCCGAGGTGCTGCTCATGGTCGACGCCAACCACGCCTACGAGACCGGCTTGGCGCGCCGATTGCTGCGCGAGCTGGAGGAGCTCGACGTCTTCTGGTTCGAGGAGCCGGTGTCACCCGAGAACATCGACGGCTACATCGAGCTGCGCGCCCTCGGCACCAGGACTCTGATCGCGGCCGGCGAGATCGAGTACACCCTCAGCGGCTTCTGGCCCTGGATCACCCGCCGCGCCGTCGACATTCTCCAGCCCGATGTGTGCGCGGCTGGCGGCTTTACGGCAATCAAGCAGATCGTCGCGGCTGCCCAAGCCGCCAACCTGCTGGTCAACCCCCACATCTTCGGCACCGGGATCGGACTGGCCGCCTCATTGCACGCTGCCGCGGTCGTCCCTCCGTTCCCCCTCTCCCGCGGCGCCTATGAACCGCTCGCCGAGTTTGACCAGTCGCCTCACCCGTTCCGCGACGCTGTCGTGCACGAGCCGCTGACGATGAAGGAGGGGCGGCTTAGCATCCCCGCGGGGCCGGGCCTCGGCATCGAGGTCGACCGTGTCGCCCTGGACCGTCTGGCCGTTAGCCGGTGAGTATCGATGCCACGGTGTCGACGATCACGTCCGCGTCCGGGAGCGCCTCGTCGGCTCGCGTCGTGTGCAGCGCGATGACCCGTGCTCCCGCCGCGCGGCCGGCTGCGATGCCCGCCGGCGCATCCTCCAGAACCAGGCAGCTACGAGCATCGACGCCGAGCCGCGACGCGTTCGGCGCACGAGGTTACGATCGCGACGGGCCGCTGTCCGGCTAGTAACTCGAGTGCGCCCGGCAATGCTCGGACGCCTTCCACGTCGTGAACCTTGGAACGCCGGGACGCCCGCCCGTCGGTGGCAACCACCGACTCGCTCGTCTCGCCCGCCGGAACTCGCTCGGGGGTGAACCGCGCCGGTGATCTCACCGGCCGCCGGCGCACACCCACCGGTTGGCGCCCGCGCCACCGTTCCAGATTCGTGCCGCGACGACCGCTTGCTGCTGGGCGCTCGCCCGGTAGGCGGCCGACGCATACTGACTCCCACCGTAGGCCTGCCAAGTGCTGGGGATTATCTGGTAGTAGCCAGAGGCCCCAGCGTCGTTTGGCGGGAGGTTGCGGCCGCCGGATTCACACTGCACCACCGAGCTCGGGATGGCCCAGCCGTTCCTCGGTGCGGAATGCTCCACCGGCGACGCCTGCGCTGCGGCCGAAGCCTGCCAGGCCAGAAGCCGCGCGTGATGACGCCGGGCCTGAAAATGGGCATAGCCTCGAACGAAGCCCTCGGCCGCCGGGTTGCGTTGGCAGCGTTCGACGTAACCGAGCACCCCGAGCGCGTGCTCGCTGACCTGGCCGTGACCAGAGTAGATCAGGTTGGCGGCACCCTCAGCCATATTGACGGTGAATAGCTTTCCGCAGCCGCGCTCCAGAGTTGTCCGAGTGATGCGATGCTGCGGCGTGACGGTTCGAGCGGCACTCGCCCAGTCCGCGTGTCTCGAGCCCGTGAGGGACGAAAAGGGTCCGACGGGGAGTGCTACCGCCGCGGCCGGGATTGCGAGCAGCAACGCGCACCCGCCAACAAAAATCAGACGCGCTGTGCGCCGGTGTGCGATGGGCCTCATCGAGAGAGCCTCCTTTTCTGCCTTTCTCGACCGGCCGAGTGCCGTGCTAACTGTCAGGCGTTTGCGACCGCAGGGCAGCCGCGTAAGCGCTGCTCGCCGTCGCCCCGGGTTGGCGGCCTTCTCTTAGCCGCACAACTGGTTCAATCGACCCGAGTGGAACAACAAACTCGGGTCTGCATCGCCCGTCGCTCCCGCCCCGGCGGGAACCACCATGCAGGTCGAATTACCGCGATGAGGTTGGCAGGCACAGGTGACTTCATCTGTGACGTTGGGCACACCCGCGCCGCGGTAGCAATTCTTATGAGTTACGTAAACTCTGTCGCTAGGGCCGCTCGGCCAGCGCGGCGAGGTTCAGCAGTTGCCGTCGCGCCATGATCAGGTCACCTACCGCCAACAGCGGGGCGGTCGCCCGTCCACCTGCGGTCACTACCTTCAGTAATAGCCTCGTCTGCAGTCCATCCTCGAGGGGGACGAGCACGTGGGACATGAAGGCGCCCATGATCGTCCCCGTGAGGTGTCCACCCGGCTCGACAGCAAGGATCCGCCCAAAGCGGCGCCCGCCGAATGCCGCAGTGAATGACTCGCCGACAACTGGCCCGGGCAATCCCTGCAGATCTCGCGGTGACCTGCGTCCAAGGTTGTCGATCAAGTCATAGGAGTACGGCGCTAAGCGGATTTGAGCGACCCAGGGCCACACTCTCTGAGGCCCGGCGTGCACCGTCACTCCTCGCCACGCCTGCAGTACCGGATCGGGCACGAGATCGTCGCAGGGATAGCGGCACGCGGTTTCCTCCTGCGTGACGCCCCACCGGTCGCCGATCATTCGCGTCCACCGATGGGAGCCGCTTTGGACATCAACACGAGCGTACCGCCGGGCTCCGGCTAGCGACCGCGTTCGAGTGGTCATCCGTGGATGGATGCCAAGGCCGCCGCTGTCGTCTGCCAAGCTTTAGGGATGCAGCTCGGTCAATTCGGCGTGTGGACGACCTATCGCACGATCGGCGAGGAGAATGCCGGCGAGGCGGCACGCCTGGCCGAGGATCTGGGGTTTGGGACGTTCTGGCTGGGGGGTTCTCCGCAGCTGCCGGCGCTCCGGCCGCTGCTGGAGGCGACCGAGCGCATCGCGGTCGCCACCGGGATCCTCAACGTCTGGGCGAGCGACCCAGAACAGGTGGCGCACGACTTCGCCGAGCTCGAAGCCGGCTTTCCCGGTCGGGTCCTGGTCGGGATCGGCATCGGCCATCCCGAGGCCACCAGCGATTACAAAAGGCCGCTCGCCGCTATGCAAGCGTTTCTTGACGGTCTCGATCACGCAACAGCTCCGGTCCCGCGGGCCCGACGCTGCCTGGCGGCGCTCGGTCCGAAGATGCTCGACGTCAGCGCGGAGCGCTCACGGGGTGCCCACCCGTACTTCGTCCCGGTGGACCACACGAGAGCGGCGCGTCGTCGCCTCGGGGAGACGCCATTGCTCGCCCCAGAGCTCGCGTGCGTGCTCGACGGTGACGCCGAGTCAGCTCGAGCGAAGGCGCGGGCCTTCGCGTCGCTCTACCTAGGACTCAGTAACTACACAAACAACTTGCTGCGCCACGGTTTCAGCCACCAGGACATCGCCGGAGGAGGGTCCGACAGGCTGATCGACGCGGTCGTCCCGCATGGGAGCGCCGAGGAGATCGCAGCCGTGGCGCGCCAACACCTGGCGGCCGGCGCCGACCATGTTTGCCTACAGGCCGCGGGGGTCGCGGGGATACCGCGCTCGGAGTGGACGGCCCTCGCGTGGGCGCTCGGTATGGGGGACCAACCAGTCGAGGTCAGGTAGTTCGCCTACCGCGAGCGCGGGTAATCCCCATCGAGCATCTGGGTCACCCAGTCGGCGATCGTCGGCGCCACCGGTCCCTGGCCCATATGGCCGCCGTCGAACACCCGGGCTGCCTTGGGGTCGCCGTGGTCGAGGCTCAGGTAGATGTCGTCGATTGAGTTCTGGACGTCGTCGCGGCCGTTGACGAGGAGCAGCGGCGCGCTCGGCTGGTCGAGGAGTCCCTGATCGAGCAGGGAGAGCTCCCGGCAGCGGGCGACGTAGTCCTCGAAGGTCTCGCCGCCGAAGATCCGCGCGCGCGCCGGCATCAGGTCCATCAGGTAGGAGGAGGCGTTGCGCGAGCGCTCCTGCCACTCCGGCGTGAACGTGATGTGCACGCCGCCTCCCCAATTGACTGCGCAGGCAAGGCGGTCGCGATGGGTGTAGGCGAGCTTCATCGCCCAGTAGCCGCCGAACGAGCCGCCGATCGCCGCGCACCGGCTGCCGTCGAGATCCTCGCGATCGGCCAGCCAGTCGAAGATCGGCGTCCACTGCCGCTCGGCATCTCCGTCGGCCAGCACCGGCGACTCGCCCACGCCCGGCATGTCGACGAGCAGCACCGCGAACCCGCGCGAGCGCATGAGCGCGCCGAGCCGGACGTGCATCTCCTCCTTCCAGGTGTCGATCCCGGCCCAGACCATCGCCACGGGCGGCCGGGGCTCGCCGGTCGCCGGGCGGGTGAGGTAGAAGCGGAGCCTCAAGTCCTCGAACGGGAGCTCGACCACCTCGAGCGGCGGGTCCTCGAGCTTCGTCGCGTTCAGGAAGAACTCTCTTGCACGCACGTACTCCTGCTCCTTGAGCGGGTGGTTGGGCACGGGGTAGCGCCCCATGAACGCGGCCCGATAGGCCTGGAACCAGAGCTCGCGCTCCCGCGCTGGATCGTCCGCCGCCCGCGCCTGTCCGGCAAAGTCGTCGGCCAGCCCGCCCCACGCGGCCGTCCACGGTTCTGGGTCAAGCCCAGTCAGCGAGTCGATCGTAGCCCGGGCCGCGTCGGGATCGAGGCCGTCCAGCGGGTGCGCACCCTTCTCGAGCCGCGCCACCAGCCACCCCTTCCCAGCGGCAAGCGTCTCGGCGGCGGCGGTCATCAGACGAACAGGCCGGTCTTGTCCTGCGCGCTCCGCTCTTCTTCGGGCGGCGCCTCCACGAACGGGAAGGACTCGAACATCGACGGCGGCATGGCCAGGTTCTTGTAGAAGACGTTCGACCCCTCCTGGGGCATGTAGCGGACGGGCTCCCAGTCGGGCTCGTAGTTGCGATAGCCGCCGGCGTTGATCTCGACGCGCATACCGCTGGGATCCCGGACGTAGAGATAGTCCTGCTCGCCCATCCCGTGCCGGCCGGGCCCGAACTCGATGGCCACGTCCTGGTTGAGGAACACGTCGGCGGCGCGCAGCAGCTCCTCGCGCGAGTCGACGAAGTAGGCGAAGTGGTTGACCCGGCCCGGAACCGGCGTTGGATCCCACACGATCCCGAGGTCGTGCGAGCGCTCGCACACCGTCGTCATGCAGAACACGGGGAAGTCGGGCCGGTCGGGGATCACCGTGTACTCCATGAAGCGGTGCCCGAGCGTGTCGCGGTACCACTCGGCGTCACCCCGCGGGTCCGCCGCGGTGATCGTCACGTGGTCGATGCAACGGGCCGCTACCCCGCGTGGGACGTAACGCTGCGGACGGTTCGGAAACGGTGACTCCATGCCGGGCGGCGGCGTGTAGCGCTCGACGTCCCAGAAGACCTCGTGGAGATGGCCGCCCGGAGCGCGGTAGCGGAACGCGCGCCCGTGGCCAACCGAGTCCTCGACCCAGCCCTCACCCGCGCCGGCCACCGACAGGCGGGCGACGGCCTGCTCGAGCTCCTCCGGCCCGGCGGCCCGCCACCCGACGTGCCCGAGCCCGACCGCGGCACCCTCGGTCAGCTGCAGCGTGTGATGAAACCGATCTCCCCAGCCGCGCAGGTACACCGACTGCCCGGCCTGGGCCGTCTCCTCGAGGCCAACCACCTGGGTCCAGAACTGCAGCGACTCCGCCGGCGTGGACGTGGTCAGCTCGACGTGGGCGAGCTGGGATAGAAGGGGCAGGGACATCTCTCTTCTCCTCGGATCGGGCTCGGCTTAGATCACCGGCGCGCTGAGCAAATACACGGCGCAGACGGCCCCGAGCTCGTCGACCAGCCGCTTCCAGCTCAGCCGTCGATCGGACTCGAACACGGGGCCGTACATGACCTGCCGCGCCAACGTGGAATAAGCGACCCGGAACGCCACGTCGAGCGCGACCTCGGGATCGGGGTGACGGAACTCCGACCGGTACGGCATGAGCGCTCCCTTGAAGGTCTTGCTCAGCGCGATGCTCGCCTCCGAGCCGCGGGCCGAGATCACCTCGTCCACCGCGCCGAGGTGCATGAACGCCCGTAGCGCCTTGCGGTTGCCTTTCATGATCCGGGCCATCCCGCCGACGACCGCGACGATCGCCGCCGCTGCTCCGTCCGCCCGCGCCGCCGGATCCCCGGCGGCTTGGCCGGCCTCCGACATCGACTCCATCAGGCGCGCGTGCACCGCGCGCAGCAGCGTCTCCTTGTTGCCGAAGCGCTCGTAGATCGCGCCGACCGACACGCCCGACCGCCTCGCCACCTCCTGCACGGTGAGCCCCTCGAAGCCGTTCTCCTCGAGCAGCGCGTGGGCCGCGTCGAGGACGCGTTCGTAGGACTCGCGGCTGCGGCGCTGCTGGGGTGGCCGGACCGCGGTCATGTGACCGCCGATCGTGGGAGCCGGCGGTTGGGGCGCGCCGCGGGCAGCGGGTGCGGCTCGACGCCGGCGACGACGTTGTTGGTCAGCGTGCCGATGCCCTCGACGTGGAGCGAGACGACGTCGCCGGGCACCAGCGGCGGCGGCTCCTCGCGGCCGCGGCGGCCCCACAGCTCGAGCAGGCAGCCGCTCCCGCACGTGCCGGACCCGAGCACGTCCCCGGGGCGAACCCAGGTGCCGCGCGAGGCGTAGGAGACCAGCTCGGGGAAGCTCCAGGCCATGTTCGCCAGCGTGTCGGTGCCAAGTGCGCTGCCGTTGACCTCGGCTCGCAGCTCGAGCTCGAGCCGGTCGCCGTCGCGATAGGGCTCGAGCTCGTCCGGGGTGACGATCCACGGCCCCAGTGTGTTGGCGAAGTCCTTACCCTTGCAAATGCCCAAGCCGAGGCGCATCTCCGCCATCTGTAGGTCGCGCGCCGACCAGTCGTTGAAGATCGTGTAGCCGGCGATGTGCTCCCAGGCCTCGGTGGGCGTCAGGTCACGCCCGGCGCGGCCGATCACCGCCCCCACCTCGAGCTCGAGGTCGAGCCGCCGGCACCCCGGCGGCACCGGGATCTCCTCCCCGGGACCGGTGAGGGCGTGGGGGTTGGTGAAGTAGCAGAAGGGCGACTCGTACCAGACCGGCGGGACCGTTGCGTCCGGGTCCGCGTCCTTCCTCACGCCCTCGATATGTTGTTCGAACACGCTGAAGTCGCGTATCGTCGGGGGGAGGACCGGGGCGAGGAGGGTCGCCTCGGCGAGCGGCACTTCGGCCTCCACGCGGCCGGCGATTCGCTCCCGCTCGATGGGGTCCACGCTCAGCACATCGATCGCCTCGATGCCGTTCTCCAAAATCCTGACCGTGTCGCCGCCGATCACCGCCGCGCGCGGGCTGCCCCCGTGGTCAACTCTTGCGATCCGCATTCGCTCTCCTCAGTTCAGATTGGCGCCGAGGCGGTCATGATGACGGCGTTGCGCGTCGCGTCGGGGTCGATCGGCAGCGAGTGGTCCTGCTCCCATTTCCCCACCCGCTCGGATCCCTCGACGATGGCGCGGCAGCGCTCGTAGCGGCGCGCCGTGAAGGCCTCGAGCGCGTCCGGCACGGCAACGTTCTCGGCGAGCTCCTCGGCGAGCACGATCCCGTCCTCGATCGCCTGCGCCGCTCCCTGACCGCAGTGGGGGGTGGCGCCGTGCGCCGCGTCGCCGACGAGCACAATCCGTCCCCGATGCCACGGCGCGGGGACGATGATGTTCTCGATCGGGCGCAGGACAATCGCATCGTCGTCGACGATCTGCTCGCGCGCCTGCGCCACCGGACCGGCGAACGGGGCCAGGCGCTGTCGGTAGACCGCGGCGGCTCCCTCTCGCGCGATCGCGACGCGCCAGTCGGGGCTCGGCGTCGCGATCGTGAGGATGTACATCAGGTCCTGGCCGATGGGGACGAAGCCGGCGCTGCCGTCGGGACCAAAGAACATCCAGATCTCCTCGAGCCCCTCGATCCGGGGCAGGTTGTACCGCCAGCACACCTGACCGGTGAAGCGCGGCTTGAGCTCAGAGCCGAACAGATGCTCGCGGACCTTCGAGTACAAGCCGTCCGCGCCGACGACGAGGTCGTAGCTGCGGCGCTCGCCGTCGGTGAACGTCGCGTCCACGTGGTCGTCGTCACCGGCGATGAGCTCGGTGAATGTGACGCCCGTGCGCACGTCGGCGCCCGACGCGAGCGTGCGGGACGTGAGGATCTCGTGGAGCTTGGGCCGGGTGAGGCCGTTGCCGGGCGGCAGCCCGGCAACGAGCGGCGGCCAATCATGGGCGGCGATCGGCGTCTCGCCGTCGGCCAGCCAGGTGCGATCGCCGCGGATGGGCGAGCCGGCTTCCACGCACGCCGCGGCCAGTCCCAGTGAGTCGAGCGCCCTGAGCGCGTTGCCGGGTTGGATGATGCCGACCCCGTACACGCCCCACTCGGGATCGCGCTCCACCACGTCCACGTCGAAGCCCTCGCGGCGCAACGCGAGCGTGGTCGACAGGCCGCCAATCCCGCCCCCGATGACAAGCACCCTCATCGTCTAGCTCACCTCGTTCGACCCAGTTCTCCGATTCCGAATATTGATTCGGATAAACTAGCGGAACGCTACAACGGGTGTCAACGTAGGCTCCGGACATGAACGCAACCCCCATCTCGCCACCGAGGTCGCCGCGCTGCATGCCGAGGGCGCGGTGGTGATCGCCGCCGACATCGAAGGCGCCGCGGGCGACGCACCGGAGCGCGTGCACCAGCGCCGGCTCGACGTCACCTCACCCGAGGACTGGGTGGGCCTCGCCGCCTGGCTCCGGGATCGTTTCGGCAAGCTCGACGGCCTGATCAACAACGCCGGAACCACGAGCCGGGTGGCGCTGGCCGAGGTGCCGCTCGAGGAGTGGAACCGCACCCTGGGCGTCAACCTGACCGGTCCGAGGCTCGGCATCCAGACGCTCGCGCCGCTGATGGGCGCCGGCGGCTCGATCGTGAACGTCGGGTCGGTCGCCGGGCTCACCGCTCACTACGCCGCGGCCTACACCGCGAGCAAGTGGGGTATGCGCGGGCTCACCCGGGTCGCCGCCCTCGAACTTGGGCCGCGCGGGATTCGCGTCAATGCGGTCCACCCCGGCTACATCGAGACGCCGATGACGGCCCCGGCACCAGCCGGGTTCAGGCGCGCTAACGAGGCGCTCACCCCGCTCGGGCGCATCGGCATGCCCGAGGAGGTGGCCGTCTGACGGGGTGGCGGATAAGGGCTCACTCGAGCGGACGCGGGAGCCGAGTGCGCGTGGAACCGCGACGATCGCGGATAACGGCTCGGTTGACGCCGAAGGCGGGGCGAGCGAGCCGGACACCGCCATGTAGTCGGCGTCACCTAGCCCCCAGCCGCCGTCGATCACGATCTCCTGGCGTGTGATGCACTCGCAGGCTGGTCCTCCCTGGATTCCAGGTGGCCGGACCCGCGCGGATCGATCCGAATTACGCCGAGAGGAAACCCAGGAGAGATGAACAGCGACCTCAACGAGATCCGCGTCCGGCGGATCGTCACCGGCCATGACGATGCCGGCGAAGCCGTGATCGCGGCGGACGAGCAGATCGCCGGCAACCCGCTCGCCGAAGACGCGGGCCGCACGAGCGCCACCTTCTTCCACCTCTGGGCCACCCACGAGATGCCGGTCGATCTGAGCGACCAGGCTTGCGCCCGTCAACGCGAGGGGAGCTCGACCACGATCCTCGGGTCGGGCTCGGGCTCGGTGTTGCGGATCGGCGTGCTAGCCCCGGGCACCCGGTCGCCCATGCACCGCACCGAGAGCCTCGACTACGGCATCTGCCTGGAGGGCGAGTGCGACATGGAGCTCGATGGCGGCGAAACCGTGACCGTCAGAGCCGGCGACGTCATCGTGCAGCGCGGGACCAATCACCGATGGCACAACCGCGGCGACGCCGCCTGCCGGTTTGCGTGGATCCTGCTCGACGCGCAGCCGGTGGAGGTCGACGGCCGCCGGCTGGGGGCCAGCTGGCGCCACGAGGCCTGAGTTATCGTTTGAGATCGTGCCGAAAAACGTCGCGATCGTCACGGGCGCCTCGCGGGGAATCGGAGCCGGGCTCACCTCCGCGTTTCGTGAGGCTGGATATTCAGTGGTGGCGACTGCGGTGTCGATCCCTCCCTCCGGCGATCCCGACCTTCTCACCGTCTCGGGCGATCTCACGGACCCCGAGACGGCCGAGCAGGTGGTGACACAGGCGCTCGCGCGCTTTGGGCGCATCGACACTCTGATCAACAACGCCGGCATCTACATCGGCAAACCGTTCACGGACTACACACTCGAGGACTTCTCCGCCATCACCGGCATCAACCTCGCGGGGTTCTTTCACATCACCCAACGGGTGATCCCGTCGATGGTCGAACAGGGCAGCGGGCACATCGTCAACGTGAGCACGACGCTTGCCGAGAACGCCGACAGCTCCCGCCCGGCCGCGCTGCCTGCGCTGACCAAGGGCGGACTCGTCGCTGCGGCACGATCGCTCGCGATCGAATACGCCTCGCGCGGCATCCGGGTGAACACGGTTTCGCTGGGGGTGATCAGAAGCGACATGGACGCGTCCTACGAGGGCCTGGCCGAGGTTCATCCCGTCGGACGGATCGGCGAGATCAGCGACGTCGTGGGCGGCATCCTCTACCTCGAACAAGCCCCGTTCGTGACCGGCGAGACGCTGCACATCGACGGCGGACAGGTGGCCGGGCACTGACCCGAAAGGAGAGAACCATGGGAGCGACCGAGGAGCGGGAAATGAGACCACGGCTGGTCGAACCACGCCTATCTTTCATCTTCCGCCTCGAGGCCAGCCTGGCAGAGCCACTGGAACTCGGACAGACCGAGCAGGGTCACCGCCGCATCGTGCCCTTGACCGGAGGAACGTTCACCGGCCCAGAGCTCAGCGGGACGCTGGTTCCAGGCTCGAGCGCCGACTGGCAGACCATCTTGCACGACGGAACCGCGCTCGGCGATATCCGCTATACGCTCCGTACCGACGCCGGCGATCTCCTTTACGTTCAGTCACGCAGCGTGCGTCACGGCAGCGCTGAGGTGCTTGCTCGCCTCGGGCGTGGCGAGGACGTCGATCCGAGCGAGTACACGTTTCGTACCAATACGCAGATCGCGACCGGCGCTCCCCAACTCGACTGGCTGAACAAAGGCGTGTTCGTCGGCGTCGCGGGCCGCCAGGCCGCGGGGGTGATCTACGAGATCTACCTCGTGGCATGAGACTCGTGCGACGCGGTCGGGTGAAGAAATGGGACGACAGGAGACCGGCCACGGCGGAGAACGGCTACTAGCGAGGGCGGAGTGATCACTGTCGCCAGTCCGTTCGTAGGCCGAGGTAGCTGCGTGAAATAGCCGGCGGGTGACCACGGCAGAAGCCGCGCACCGAGAACGAGACACGGCTTACCGTCGGAAAGCACGAATGTGCCATCCGGCAGTTCCTCGCAGGGGGCTTCGTGGAAGCGGCGCTCTCTAGTCCGCCCGACGAGGCGCTCGAGGTGGAGTTGATCGTCGATTGCATCGGCGCCCCGCTGGCCCGGGTGAAGCTCTGACCAAATCTCAGTGAGGCGGTTGTAGTCGGCTCGCCGGCATTCCGCACACGGCCGGTGGCCAGCCGCAAGCGCCGTAGCCTCGTCGAGGAAGAAGAGCTCGGTAAAAAGGCCCGGGGCCATGAGCGGCGTCCGACGTCGGCCACGAAACTCCAAGCGACAAGCGATCCACCGCTTTGTTCCGTAAGGCCGGCGAATCGCCCCAGCGTGATTGTGAAGGCACCCGCGGTTGCCGTAGACGAGTCCTCGCTCATCGGTCGCGATGAGATCCCCCAGGGGCGTCACGCGGTTCTGAAGTGGCACAGGGTCAGACTAGCGGGGGTAAGCCGCCCGTCCAGCCCCTTAGCGAGTCCGGGGATCGGTGATTTCTGTCAGCGGATCCTGAGAGTGGAACGACCCGCTAGGAGCCCTCGGGTGCGGGGGGATCGGGCTCGGCGACTTTGCGATTCCGGCGGAACTGGAGGAAGTGCTCGACCTGCTCGGCCCCGTGCTCGGCGCGGTGAAACTCGTTCTCCGCCGCCGCGAGGGGGGCAAGCACCTCGACGAGGTCGCGCATGGTCTCGTTGAGACGGTCGACGGATGTTGTCAAAGGCCCTACCGAGGTAGCGAGCGTCTCGATCACCTCGACGTGGTGCTCGATCGACTGCGTCGCGCCTTCGATGGCTCTGACCGCGTCGCGCGTCTCGCGCTCGGTTTGTTCGAGCGGCTTGAACGTGTCCTCGTTCAGGACACGCAGTGCCGATCGAACAGGTTTCAACGCGAAGTCGAACACCAGGATCGAATCCTACCGGGGTCTACGACCGGCTCTCGGGCTTGAATTCCATCGCGTCGCCGGGACCGGGCGCCGGTCCGGTCGCGGCCAGGTCTTATCGGGCTTTAGGGACTTTCTGAGCGAGTTCTTCAACTTGGCGGGCAGGGTGAGGCGATCAGGCCGATGCACACGTCTCGCGACAACACTCCGGATCGAGGGACTCCCGTACCCCTCAGGCTGCTCCGCGTCGCCCTGGTCATGTTCGGTGTTGCGGCCGTGGCCGTGGCCACGGTCCTCAGCGGCGCGATTTCGCTTCCCGGCTTCGGGAACAGCTCCCACGCACAGACAAGCCCCCAGGCTGCGCTTGCGGCCGAGCGGGAGTCGGCCAACCGGCAGTGGGCCGAGGCCACCTGCACAAACCTCCTCGACTGGAAGAACGAGATCCAGCGCGACGGAACCAGCCTTGACCTCGGCCTCGGCCCGTCGGCCCGGATCGAGGATGCGATCGCCGTGACGGGTCGACTGCTGAACCAGCTCAACAAGCTTGGCCTGCCCCCGGGCGCGCAGAGCGCAAAGGCACGGGCCCAGATCGAGCAGCTGCGCTCGGACATCGAGTCCCGTGTGCAAGCCATCGAAGGCACCGCGAGCAGCGTGGCGAGCGGGAACGTGCTGGCGATCGAGTCGCTCGTCGGCGACCTCGCGAGCGACAGAGTCGTGGGGACCCAGATCGCCGGCGAGCTTCGCCACGTCGTATCGGTCGACCTGGGGCTCTCGCTCGTCGAGACCCGGGCGTGCCGGCAGCTCGTCGGGAGCCCGGTCTAAGCGACCCGCGTTAAGTGACGAACGCGCTGCCTGAGCCCGGGCGGGCTCGCTAGGCTGCATCGATGGCAACGACGCAGGTGGTCCGGAGCGAGCGCTTTCCTGATCTGGCGGACGAGGTCCTGTTCCCGCGGCTCTCGGACGCCAAGCTCCACTGGCTGGGCAAGCGCGGGGAACGGCGCCGGTTCGAGCCTGGGGACGTGCTCTACGAGCACGCCGAGCGCGACGCGCCCTTCTATGTGATCGAGCGCGGGCTCGTCGAGTTCATCGATCGCAAGCCGGGCAAGGATGTGCACATCGGCCAGGCGGACAGCCGCACCTACATCGGAGACATCGCGACATTTACTGGCGAGCCGACGATCAGCGCGTGCGTAGCCGTCGAGCCCACCGAGGTGATCGCGTTCGATCGCGCCGGGCTGCGGGCTATGGTCGCCCGCTGGCCGGAGTTCGGCGAGCAGGTCTTCGCCACGTTGCTGGCACGGCGCGCGTGGGACGAGGCCGAGGGGCACGGGGTCATGCGGCTGATCACGCCGCGCGGCTCCCGGCGGGCGTTCGAGGTGCGGGACCTCCTCGAGCGCAACCTGTTGCCGGTCCGCTGGTACGACGTTGACACGGACGCCGAGAGCGCCGCGATGCTCGAATGGCTCGAGATCCCTCGCTCCGAGACTCCAGTGCTGGTCCACGCCACCGAGGTCATGCGCAACCCATCCGCGGCCCAGGTTGCTCGCTCGCTGCGCTTGCGTGCGGAGGTCGATGCCGAGCGTTTCGACCTCGTCGTGCTTGGTGCCGGCCCGGCGGGGCTTGCCGCCGCCGTCTACGGCGGCTCGGAAGGCTTGCGGACGCTGGTGGCCGAGGCGTGGGCGCCTGGCGGCCAGGCCGGCACAAGCACGCGTATCGAGAACTACCTCGGCTTCCCGACGGGAATCCGCGGGACGGAGCTGACACGCGCGGCGACACTGCAGGCGCGGCGTTTCGACGCGACCCTCTCGAGCTTTCATCGAGTGGTCGAATTGGCCGATGGGCCGGACGGGCTGCTGCGGGTAGATCTCGATGACGGCCAACACGTGCTCGCTCGTTCGGTGGTGGTCGCGACGGGCGCTCGGTGGCGGGAGCTCCAGGCCGAGGGGGTCGATCGCTTCCGCGGCGCCGGTGTTTATCACGCGGCGATGGCGACCGACGCCGAGCGTTGTCGCGACGAGGACGTGATCGTGGTCGGCGGGGGCAATTCCGCGGGACAGGCCGCGGTCCACCTCGCAACAAAGGCACGCAGCGTGCGTGTCGTGGTGCGTGGCCGGACGCTGAAGTCGACGATGTCCAACTACCTTGTCGAGCGGGTCAAGCGCGCGCCACACATCGAGGTGATGACCGAGACCGAGGTGGTGGCCGTGCACGGCACGGCGACCGTGGAGTCGGCCACGCTCGTCGACCGGCGCGACGGCAGCACGCAGGAGGTGCAGTCGACGGCCGTGTTCGTCATGATCGGCGCGGATCCGTGCACAGAGGCGATTACCGGAATGCTCCCGGTCGACCCGGCCGGGTTCATCCTCTGCGGCGCTGGCGCCGCCAACTATGACGGCCACCTGAGCTGGCCCATGTCTGATCGCGAGCCGCACCTGCTCGAGACAACACGTCCAGGGGTTTTCGCAGCCGGAGACGTGCGCGCGGGTGCCGCCAACCGTGTGGCCGGCGCAGTCGGCGACGGGACGATGGTCGTCCGGTTCGTCCACGACGTGTTGGCCGGATAGCCGTCACAGCGTGACCGCGGCCTTGCCCGCTCGTTGACAGTCCGTGGGCCGCTATGGGAGAGTCGGCCGCTATGCCGACCGCGGAGCTTGATGGGCTGAACGTCAACTATCGGCTTGAGGGCTCGGGGCCTTCAACCGTCGTGCTCGTCAACGGCCTGGCGGACGATCTGGAAACCTGGAGTGGCCAGGTCCTAGCCTTGGTGGAGGCCGGGTATCGCGTGCTGAGCTTCGACAACCGTGGCATTGGCCTCAGCGATAAGCCGCTAGGGCCCTATACAACGACGATGTTCGCCGCCGACACCAAGGCGCTGGTTGACCACCTACAGATCACCGACTTTCACCTGCTCGGTGTCTCGATGGGAGGGATGATCGCGCAGGAGTACGCGCTCGCTTATCCCGATGATTTGCGCAGCGCGACGCTCGCCTGCACGTACGCGGCGCCCGGACCGTTCTGCTCCCGCATGTTCAGCCTCTGGGCGGATATGGCCCCCGTCATGGGCGTGCCGGCGGTGATGCGCGACGTGGCGGTATGGGCATTTACCCCCGAGTTCTTTGAGAACCGCCCCGACGAGGCGGCCGAGTTCGAGATCGCGATGCGCTACCTCGATCAACCGACCCCAGCCTACCTGGCGCAACTGCACTCGATTCAGACCCACGACGCGACCACGCGCCTGGGCTCGCTGAGCGTACCCACGCTGGTCCTCGCGGGAGAGACCGACATCCTCATCCCGGTCGAGCTCTCGCGCCGTCTGCACGCCCTGATCCCGGGAGCCCGATGGGCGACGACACGGGGTGGACACGCATGTCTGTGGGAGTACCCCGATCCGTTCAACCGAGCCTTCATCGCCTTCATCGCCTCGGTGCCGGGCCGGACGGCCGCGGGCTGATCGGTTCCGTGTCGCATCCTGATCAATCGGCTCGACCCGACCTCCGGCCGATTGAGCTCGGAGAGGCTTTCGAGAACCCTGTCACACGCGAACGGGCTGTGATCCTCGAGCTGCCATGGCAGAACCAGGAGGGTCGCGCCGTCGCCGAGATGACCGCGTTCCCGGGCGCGCGCGTCGTCGGCGAGCACCTGCACCCGGCACTTCATGAGAGCTTCAGCGTCCTGCGAGGCGAGTTGACGGGACATGTGAACAGCGGCGCGGGTACCGCGGTACCTACATGAGCCTCTCGCGCACAACGCTCGCGCCTAGGGCGGCGGGCGCGCCCTCCGGGTGACCTCGAGCCGCAGCCTGGCTTACCTCGTGAGGTGAGACTGCCTCATCGGCGGGGCCCGGACCCTGTCGTCGCGGCATGGAGAGCCGTAGTGGGCCTTCGGCTGAGCGCCGGAGCGATTTGCCACGAACCGTAGCGGCTGGTTGCGCGCATTCCCTGACAGGAGCGCCGGACAAATCGAATCACGGGTCAAAGCGGAGACTCATCCATGATCACCGAATCGACGCAGGTCGGGCCCGGAGCGATCCCCGAGCAGGCGAGCGCTGCGGTGTACGCGATTGTCACCAACCCGGCTGAGCAGGCCCGGTTGTGCCGGCAAGCGGATGAGCTGCGGCCACACTCCCTGGCGCTGCTCGCTCACGTCGGGGTCGAAGTGGGGTGGAACGCGCTCGACCTCGGGTGCGGGCCACGCGGCGCGCTCGAGTTGCTCTCCGAGCGGGTCGGCCCGACCGGGCATGTAACCGGATTGGATTTCGACCCCGAGCACGTCACCCAGGCGCGAGCGTGGGTAGTCGGCGACGAGGCCGACTGCAGCACTCATCTGTGCTACCCGACCAACGCAGCCTGGGATCGGCTCGCCGAGACATTTATCGAGTCGTTGCGACGAGACGGCGCTGATCCCGACCTCGGGCGGCGGCTCTCCGACCTGTATCGCGCGGCGGGCCTGGTCGATGTCACGGTTGAGGCCCGCGCCGACATGTATCCGGTCGGCCACTCCCGCCGGACCGTGCGCCTCGACACCGTGCAGAACATGCGCTCGAAGATCCTCGAGCGGGAACTGCTCACCGAGCGCGAGTTCGACGAACTGAACCGCGAGGCGCGCGCACACCTCGCCAACCCGAACACCTTGGTCGTGTCATGCCTTTACTTCCTCGCCCGGGTGCAAGCCACGCGAGGAGGAGGTGCGCTGATGTTCGCGGGGTCGAGGCGGGGCCGTGATGTGGCGCTTCTGATGCCCGGTAGCGGTCGGGCTACGAGCCCTTGAGGTCGGTCTCTAGCGCCGCGAGATTGAATCCGTCGAGATCGGTCCCGGACTTCTCGATGAAGTCCAGGCTGAGAACGGCGAACGCTTCGTCGGCATAGGCTTCGTAGAACTCCCAGCTCATGGTCTTCGGCTCTCCCCAAGTGATGACCGTGAGATTGTCCGCGTTGTATGCGACGGCTGGGATGCAGTGTCCATTCTTCGGGTTTGGGGCTGCGTTCCCTACCGCCCCGCCCGCCGGCACGACCCATGGGACGGTCAACATGTCACCTTCGACGGCGAAGTCTGGGAGCTCCACCCCGATATAAACGGTTCCGAACAGGTACAGCGCGGTCGTGGCCTCCGTCTGGCTCTTTAGCTGGAGCGCGGCGTAGGCGTTGATCTTGTGCTGAGCCAGGCCAGCTTTGCGCCAGTAATTGAGAACCTGGATCATGTTGCATCCCGCGTCCGGCGGCGGAGGGTCACCGACAAAGTGCTCATAGAAACTGACGACCGCGCTATTGGGCGGCGTTACCTCACCGTTGGCGTTGGCGGTCCAGTTCTGGATCATGTGTCCCGCGGCGGCGCAGGTGCAGTCGCCGTACTTGTCGTTGCCGTACATTGGCCAGGCTGAGACCCTAACGCCATAGTCGACCGATACGGGAGGGTTTGGAAGGGCAGGAGTCAGGTACTTGCCGAAGCGCAAGGTCCGCGCGTCGACGACCGGGGGATGCTTACCGAGCTTGTACGAGCCGGGCATGTGGCCTCGCTTCGATTAGATATTGGTGATCGTGGCCAGAAGGACAGAGCGAGTGAAATCGGGCCTCGATGCTGTGCTCAAGAGACGCAGAAACCGCTGCTCTGATACATGGAATTGGTCGAAGCGGGCTGAGGCAGGTGAAACGGCTGTAGGACCCGATCCCCACTGGATCTCCATCACCGAACGGGAGCTCGCCGCGAGGGTTTTATCAGCCGATTTCGAGGCTGATGGCGGGCGGCGGGCGTCCCGGTTCCTGTCCGTTAGCCGGGCCGGAGTCGCCCGCTCCGGTCTAGTCGCGCCAGGTGAGCTTCGTGGTCTTGACGTCGAATGTGGCGGCTGAGTAGCGCGTCTGCGCCGCGGCACATGGCCGCATCGTCGAGGTGCTGTCGGTGGGCGACCCGGGGCGCCTGGCGGCAATGGGCCTCGCGGCACCACGGGACTGAGGACCGCCTGATTAGCAATGAAGATGCCGTCTAACGGTCCGGCCGCGGGCAACAAACCGTATCGACACGACCGGACTTCGCTAGGTTTTCCGGTCAAACGCTATTCCCACGATCCATCTGTTAAGGAACTGCGCATGTCACAAGCGATAGTCCACAGTTTCGCTGTCTCGCTCGACGGGTACGGCACCGGAGAGGGCCAGTGTGCCGAGGCGCCGTTCGGGCATGCCGGTACTCCGCTGATGGACTGGTTCATCGCTACCCGCACCTTCCAGGAGATCCACGGCGACATCGGCGGGGGTACGGGTGTGGACGACTATCTCGTCGACAACTGGGCGACCGGCATCGGTGCGGAGATCATGGGTCGCAACAAGTTCGGACCGCAGCGCGGCCCGTGGGCCGACGAGGAATGGAAAGGTTGGTGGGGCGACGAGCCGCCCTTCCACACCCCGGTCTTCGTGTTGACCCATCACCCCAGGTCCCCTATCGAGATGACCGGCGGGACCACCTTCCACTTCATCGATGCCAGCCCAAGCGAAGCTCTCCAGGTCGCGCGGGAGGCGGCCGGCGGATTGCACGTACGCATCGGCGGGGGACCGTCTACCGTTCGCCAGTTCCTCGCCTCAGACCTCATCGACCGCATGCACATCGTCGTCGTGCCCATCGTCCTCGGTCGGGGCGAACCACTCTGGAGTGGATTTGAAGGACTAGAGCAGAAGTTCAGCATTGAGGCCGTCAGCTCCCCGAGCGGCGTCACCCATCTCACCTTCACCCGCAAATAGCACTGTGCCCACCGTCGTTGGCTGCACGGGTTCCGCCCGAGCCGCCGGCGTCGGCCGATCGGTGAAGCCCGCCTCGCCGCCATTGAGCCGCTCGCCGGAAGGGCAGGCGAGGCCGGCGGCGGTTGGGGCTCATCGTTCAGCGGCCAGTCAAGCCGCAGTGCGTCGCAGCATCTCTACGACCAGGAAGGCGAGTTCGAGCGCTTGCTGGGTGTTGAGCCGCGGGTCGCACGCCGTCTCGTAGCGCGAGGAGAGCTCGCTGTGGGAGATCATCTGGGCGCCGCCGAGACATTCGGTGACGTCTTCGCCGGTGTGCTCGACGTGGATGCCGCCGGGGTGGGTACCGAGTCGTTGATGGACTTCGAAGAATCCTTCGACCTCGTCCATGATCCGATCGAAGTGCCGGGTTTTGTGTCCGGTGGGGGATTCTTCGGTGTTGCCGTGCATCGGATCGCACTGCCACACGACGCGATGTCCGGAGCGGGTCACGGCTTCGACGATCGGGGGAAGGAGCTCGCGGACGGCGGTGTTGCCCAGGCGCGAGACAAGGGTCACGCGGCCGTCGATGCGCTGCGGGTCGAGCAATTCGACGAGCTCGACGGCGTCCGCGGGCGTGACGGTCGGGCCAAGCTTGACCTGGATTGGGTTGGCGATCAGCGCGCCGAGCGCGACATGGGCGCCGTCGGGCTGCCGGGTGCGATCGCCGATCCACGGTTGGTGGGCCGAGAGGAGGTAGAGGCGATCTCCCGAGGCCCGCAGGAGGGCGCGCTCGTAGTCGAGCACGAGCATCTCGTGACTTGCGTAGAGCTCGACGCTGCGCAATGAGCCGTCGTCGACGCCGCACGCGGACATGAACCTCAGACTCCGGTCGATCTCGGTCGCGACGCGCTCGTAACGCTTGCCGGCGCTCGAGCGACGTACGAAGTCCATGTTCCACTCGTGCAGATGGTGCAGATCGGCCAGGCCGGCCGAGGTAACCGCGCGTGCCAGGTTCATCGCCGCGGCCGCGTTGGCGTAGGCACGGATGAGCCGACCGGGGTCGGGCCGCCGTGCCGGAAGCGTCGGCTCCAGCGAGTTGACCATGTCACCGCGGTAGGACGGCAGGCCCGCCACGTCGGTACCTGCGCTACGTGGCTTGGCGTACTGGCCGGCGATACGCCCGACCTTAACGACCGGCATCGAGGTGCCGTAGGTCAAGACCACGGCCATCTGCAAGAGCGTCCGGATCGTCCCCCGCAGATGCGTCTCGGTGTTATCGATGAACGTCTCCGCACAGTCTCCACCCTGCAGCAGGAACGCCTCGCCGCGCGCGACCGCGCCGAGACGGTCCTGGAGCCTGTCGACCTCGGCAGCCACGGCAATCGGCGGGACGCCCTCGAGCACCATCCGGACCCGACCAACCTCCTCCGGATCGGGCCAGACCGGCTGCTGGGCCGCCGGACGCGCCATCGCCTCGTTGACCGCCGTCGCGAGAACCCCCGGCACGGGCGCCACCGCTGCCGGAAGGACTTCGGCGACGTCGACGCTCCAGCTCATCGACGTAAGGCTAGGCGACGCGCGCACTAAGGCGAGAGTTCTCGCGGGCGTCTTGGTCGGACCGTTGGGCGTCCGCTTCCCAGCGGTCTCGCCACAACGGCAACCGCCGCTCCCGGTGCGGTCACGCTCTTGACTGCTATGGGAACATATGTTCGCCTCATGCAAGAGTACGCCTACACGGTCACCGAGCACGATCCGGACCGCCCCTGGATAGTGGTTGGGAGTGAGCACCGGAAGATCAATCTGCCGGACGGCCTGGACTTCTTCGCGTGGGCGCACGACCAGTGGCCAGCGCCACGGTGGTCGGTTGAACTCGACCCCTGGCAACTCGCCCCCGCGTGGCCGCAATGATCTGCCGAGGCGCGGGTCGCTGCTCAGAATGGCGTTTACCTGCGTGCCGGCCGGGGCGGGACCTAGTGCGAGGTGCGGCCGTTCGACGCCGAGAGTCCCCGCCGTGCCTTCTGCACCGACGGAAGCGCATCCTTGGCCCTGGCGAGCGGTCGGGCCTGCAGGTCGACGCTGGCCGGCTTGGCCGCGATCGTGATCGCTTCTCCGGTCGCCGGGTTACGATCCTTGCGGTTATCCAGAATTCTGGATAACCGCAATTAAGTCCCCCCGCTTGGTTGATGTCCATGACGTGTGGGAAGGTGTGGTTTTGACGTCCGCGGCGGCCGTTATGTTCCCGGCGCTTTGCACGTTCATGACGTCAACGAGCCAGAGCCGCGCTTCGTTGTTCGCCGCGTGTTTTTGCCGGCGCGGGCGATCGAGTCGTTCACGGTCATCGGCCCGGATCTGCGACCGGTCGGCCTGGTTGACGAGTATCTGGCTTGGTTGACGGATTGCGAGCGTTCGCCGAACACGGTCGAGGCCTATGCGTATGACTTGCGGGCGTTCTGGACGTTTCTGACCGAGCGCGAGCTTGCTTGGGATCGGGTCGGGGTGATGGAGCTGGGCGAGTTCGCCGCGTGGGCTAGGCGGCCGGCGGCGAACGTGGTGGTGCTGGCGGAGGAGTCGGCGCGGCTGTCGGCGCGGACGGTCAATCGGATGCTGAGCGGGGTGGTCGGCTTTTACGAGTTTCAGGCTAGGCCGAAGTTGCGGGTAATGAGTGGCTGCTGATCGGTCGCGATCCCTTATGGCTGTTGGGATCGCGGCCTTTCTCAGGTTAGATAGTGTAGCCAAGAGTATTGTTGACATTGGTCGGCTAACGCGTCATTATGTGAGGCATGGCGCGACCGGCTGGTGCGATGCATGTGGCCAAGATCACTCGGCGTCATGGGGAGCGTGAGTACAACTCCTACCTGGTGCGCCGCTCGATCCGCGAGGGCCGCCGTGTGCGCCATGAGACGGTTGCGAACGTCTCCGGGCTGCCGCCGGAGGCGATCGAGGCGCTGACGCTGGCGCTCGGGGGGGTGCGGCTCGTGCCGGCGGGTGACGCGTTTGAGATCGTGCGCTCCCGCAAGCACGGGCACGTGGAGGCGGTGCTCAGCGCCTCCCGGCGGCTGGGGTTGGCGCGGCTGCTGGATCGCGAACCCTCGCGCGAGCGGGATCTGTGCCTGGCAATGATCGCCGGCCGGGTGCTGGACGGCGGTTCCAAGCTGGCCTGCACGCGTCAGCTTCACTCGTGCACGCTGGGGGAGGAGCTGGGCGTGGAGGGCGCGGTTCACGATGACCTCTACGCGGCGATGGATTGGCTGCTTGAGCGGCAACCGGCGATTGAGCAGCGCCTCGCGCGCCGGCACCTCAAACAGAGTGAGCTGGCGTTGTATGACGTCTCCTGCTCGTACTTTGAGGGGCGCAGTTGCCCGCTGGCGCGGTTTGGCTATGACCACGGCAATGGCAAGCGGGGACGGATGCAGGTCGAGTACGGGCTGTTGTGTGACAGTGACGGGCGGCCGGTGGCGATCGAGGCGTTCGAAGGGTCACTGAAGGATTCAAAGACGCTGCCCTCGCAGGTCAACAAGCTCGAGCAACGGTTCGGGCTTGATCGCGTGATCGTGGTGACAGATCGCGGGATCGGCACCAAGGAGAACGTGACCCTGCTCGCACAGACGGCGCAGTATGCGTTCGTCACCGCGCTAAAGGCGCCGCAGATCAGAGCGCTGGTCAAGGAGGGCTGCCTGCAGCTGTCGATGTTCGACGAGCTCAACCTGGCCGAGATCGCGTGCGAGAAGCTGTATCCCGGCCAGCGGCTGGTTGTCTGCCACAACCCGCTGGTGGCCGAGGAGCGCGCCCGCAAGCGCTCCGAGCTGCTGGCAGGCACCGAGAAGGATCTGGGTGAGCTCACGCGCCGAGTGCAAGCGGGCACGCTGCAAGGCCAGGCCGAGATCGGCCTTGCAGTCGGCGCGGTATGGAACCGCTACAAGGTCAAAAAGCACTTCCAGGTGACCATCACCGATGACACGCTCACCTATGAGCGCAAGCAGCAGCAGATCGCCCAGGAGGCAGAACTCGACGGGATCTACGTGATCCGCGCCGGGCGGATCGAACCACACGAGCTCGCCGCCGCCGGCATCGTACGCGCCTACAAACAACTCAAAGAGGCAGAGAAGGGGTTCGGCGGCATCAAGGGCCCGCTGGAGGTCCGCCCGATCCACCACCGCCTGGAAGACCGCGTCCGCTCACACCTGCTGATCTGCATGCTCGCCGAGTATCTGCGCTGGCACCTGCGCCACGCGTGGGCCGAACTGCTCTTTCAAGACGACAACCCCCGCTCGCACACAGACCCCGTCGCCAAGGCCACCCGCTCGCCGACAGCGACCCGCAAGGCCGGCCGCCGCCGCAGCGCCCAGCACGACCCCTGCCACACGATCCAGAGCCTGCTCGACGAGCTTGAGAACCGCACCCGCAACACGATCCGCGTTACCGGCACCGACGCGACCTTCCCGCGACTGAGCACGCCGACCGAGCTGCAAGCGCGCGCGCTCGACCTGATCAACGAGCGCGTCCCCCAGAGCACGTAGCCACGAACCAGACAGGCCCCAGGCCCCACAAAAGCCCGAAATCGGGGCAAATACCATCGGTCGTCAGCCGCAACTTCGGGCTAGGCGCGGGTCGACACTGGCGAAGGATCTGGTGGTGAAGACGCGCTCGGGCCGCGGTGGCTACAAGCCGTTTCTGCATGGGATCGCGCGCGCTCGCCCGCGCGGCCGGGCGGTGCGTCTGCCCGAGCGCCGGTCGCTGCCCCAGACGCTGTCGCTTGAGCAGGTGGCGGCGGTGATCGATTGTCAGCGGCGGCTGCGTGACCGGTTTCTGTTCGCGCTGCTTGCCTCGACGGGGATGAGGATCGGACAGGCGCTTCTAGATCCGGCGATCCCCGGGCGGGGCGCAGATCCCGCCTCCGTCAGCCCCGCCGACCGCGGCATCCGAGCTAGGCCGCGACTCGTCTGCTGCCTTTCGATCGATTCGACACTGTTCGCGGAGCGGATTCTTGTGGCTGATAGGCCGGGGCACGATGGTCCTGGGCTAAGCGAGTCACGCCCGCCTGACGTATGGTTAGCCAGTGCTTTGGCTTTCGGCGCTGCTGATCGCGCTGGTCTCAAACGTCGACAATCTCGCGGCCGGCGTTGCGTTCGGGATGCGCGGTACCAGGATCGCCGTGGCGCCGAACGTAATCATCGCGGCGGTGACGATGGCTGCGACTGCCGGGGCGATGACCTCCGGTCACGAGCTGTCGCGCCTGCTATCGCCTGAGTTGGCAGCGGCACTTGGCGCGTCGATCGTCAGCGCGATCGGCGTTTGGACGGTGCTTGCTTCGCTTCACGACATGCGCCTGCCTGCAAGTTCGCGTGGCGACCAGCTGCAGGGCGGACGTTCTTTGTTCGGCGGCGAGTTCGACCGAGCGGAATCGATCTCATGTCGCGAGGCGCTAGCTCTGGGAGTTGCGCTCGCGCTGAACAATGCCGCGGCCGGGGTGGGGGCGGGCGTCGCGGGCATCTCGCCGCTGGTGACGACGATGCTCGCGGGGGCGCTGTCGTTGATTTGCATCCGCGAGGGATCGCGCGTTGGGATGTCTCTCGGCCGGGCTGCCGGCGGTAGCTGGGCGCCGCTGATCTCGGGGCTGATCCTCGTGGGCGTGGGAGCGACCCTCCTCTTCGGCGGCGGGTAGTGCACCAATCATTCGGTTTCGATTAGGACGCGCGTTCCCCGTCGGTCCTGGGGACATTTCTGAACGCTGGCCCACCGGAGGCTGCTGCTTTTCGATCAAAGGCTAAGCGCGGTTGCCGGTCTTGGGACGCCTCCTTAGCGACTCCCGCGTCTGCCAACAGATGACGAAACGCTGCGACCACAGGCTGGAGCCAGGCGCGAGCGGCCCCGGCGCGTCGTAGTTCTCTGCCGCGGGCTCACCCGAATCGGAGGATGCCCGGCAGAGCCGACGTGAGATTGTCCCCAAGAGTTTTCGGGAGTCGGCGAAGCGAAGCGCGGCGGACCGTCCCGGCCGCAGCCCTAACCGGGAGACAGGAATGACCGCAGCCAACGCGAGCGAGCTAGCAGACCAGCCGCCTCTGCACGGAAAGGTGATGAGCTTTCTGTCGAAGGTGTTCAAGCTCAATCCCCAGGGGCTGAACTGGCCGCGAGCGGTGATGTTCCTGGACGTTGCGCTGGTGCCGCTGGTCGTCCTGCTAGTGATCGGGAAGGAGCAATACCTGGTAAGCGCCGTGTTCGGCGTGCTGTTCGCGGGCATGGTTGACCCTGGAGGCTCCTACGGCTACCGCGCGTCGCACATCGTCGTGTTCGGGCTGGCAGGAGCGGCGATGACCGCGCTTGGGTTTGGGATCGCCACGAGCGCCTGGGGCTGGCTGGTGCTCGCAGCTTTCGTCATCACTGTGGTGGCCGGGTTGACGGTCAAGTTCGGGGTGCACAGGTTCATTGCCGCCCTGCTTCTCAACCTCTGGTTCTTCGTCGCCCTCGTCCTAGGCGCCAACCACCACAACGCCCACGTCACCAGTCACACCTGGGCTCAGGTGCTGGCGTGGGTCGGGGGGACGGCGCTGTGGATTGCCGTTACGTTCATTGGGTGGTCGATACACGGGCGCAAGGACCGCCCACAGCCGCTCGCGGAGCTTCCCGGTGACAGCGTGCGCGAAAACTGACGCCGCCGCTGATCATGTTCGCGGTTCTCCGCGCGCTCGGCATGGCGGGCGCGACCGCGATTGCGTTTGGCGCGCATTTGTCCCACGCCGATTGGACGCCGATCGCGGCCATGGCGGCGATGAAGCCCAGCCTGAACCAGACCGGGGTGGTGGCCGCGCAGCGCCTGGCAGGCGCGTTGATCGGCGCAGCCGCGGCTACGTTGCTGATGCTCATCGCCGCCAACGAACACGGGCTCAAGCTGATCTCGATCAGGCACGCCCTCGAAGTGGTCGTGATCGTCTTCTTGCTCCATGGGGCGGGCATTCGATTCTGGAACTACGCGTTCTACACCGCGGCCATCGCCGCGGGCGTGCTGCTTGCCGTAGACCTTCCCCACCCGTCCAACTACAGTGCCGAGGGAGACCGGGTGCTCTATACGTTGGTCGGCGTGGCGATCGCCGTGATGGTCATGCTCCTGGGGAACCTGCTCGCCAAGCTCAGCGCCAAAGCGCCGCCCCAAGCAGCGCCACACCCAGCCTGAGCGGGTGTCCCGCTCCGTCCGTAGGCAACGCAGTTAGCTGAGCAGTCATCGCGAGAAACCGCCCGACCGAACAATCGGCACCAGCATCGGCCAAGAGTGCTGCCCTGGGCTAATCGGGGAAGCGCGGACTCTGCGTGCTGCTAGCCCGGCAGCCTCCTCCTTGGTGCTTTGCCCCTTTGAGACCCTGACACCGCTGAGCTACCTGGGGAGCGAACCCGGTCGCGGCAGTGGTGGCGAGTGCTGCTTTTCGATCATTCCGAGTGCCTGCGCGTCGCCGACAGCCTGTTCGCCCTCACGCAATCGCAGTATTTCCCCGGGGGCTCGCAAAACGACGGTCCTCTGCGGGGTTTACACGGTAGAGGGCGCGTCTCGAGCGCCTTAACCCTCGTCTGCCGCAAGCACGTGCGTGCGGCGGCACTCATACAGGAGGAGTTGTGATGCGGCTAGCAAAGACAGCGGTTGGAGTCGCGGGTCTGCTTGCCTGCCTGATCGTCGGTGCGTCGGTCGCGCTGGGGGCGGGCTCGTCGGCAACACCGGCAGGTGGCCGGATTCAGTTGTTCGTTCAGCCGGGGAATGGTCAGGGTAAGGGTAAGATCCTGTTCACGGGCGCGGTCGGCGACTACGGGTCAAGCTCGCCCACTGAGAGCAGTGGAGGGAAGAAGTTCGGAGTGGCGACCCTCAAGAAGGGCACGATCACGATCGATCTCACGGCCATCTCAGCCAAGGTCAACAAGGGCCCTGGGGCGATCTTCGATGCGGCGACGTGCACCTACTCTCTCAGCGAGACAGCTCCAGCGCCGATCGTAAGCGGCACCGGGGCTTACGCTGGTATTCAGGGAACGATCCGGCTCACGGAAACGTTCGGTTTCATCGGCTCGCGCTACAAGAGCGGTCCGAAGAAGGGTAAGTGCAACCAAAGCAACAATGCTCCTGCGGTTGCTCAGATGGGCTTTGTGTACGGCAGCGGCAGCGTCAGCTTCTAGATCGTGAACCGGCCTGGCGAGAGAATCGCCAGGCCGGTTAACCAGCTCCCGACGGCCGGTCATCGAGACGGCTGCATCGGGCTAGGGGCAGCGGTGCCGCTGGTCGATCATTGGAGCACTGTCCTCGGATACGAACGAGGGTGTCGAGGTTGTTCCGGAGCAGCATGTCGGAAGGCCCAGATCGGCGTGTCGTGGCTTCTACCCTCGGCGGACGGGCGGTGCGTCGAGAGGGTCTGGTCGCTTCTCTCAGCCCGCGGCGCCAGCGTCCGCGGTCGGCCGCTGCGGATGTCGCCGCCCACGTGTGGGAACTGGTTGCTGTTGGGTGATGCAGTGGATCCCGCCGCCGCCTGCTGCGAGCGTGTCGATGCGGAGCTGCACGATGTCTCGATCGGGGTAGAGCTCGCGCACTAGCGTTTTCGCGGTCGCGTCCGCGTCGCGGTCGTCGAAGGCCGGGATCAGTACCGCCCCGTTGCACACATACCAGTTGACATAGACGTTGACGAACGTGTTCTGATCCTGACCCGGCGGGATCGTGCTTGACTCTCTCGAGATCAGGCAGTGCAGGGGTCTGTGAACCGCATCTGTGGAGCGTCGCAGGATCCTCAGCGCCTGTCGCTCAGACTTGGCCCACACGTCGGTCGCGTTCGGATCTGCCGGCTGGTCGACGACGACTTTGGTGGGCTTGACGAATCTGGCGAGCCCGTCGATGTGGTCATCGGTGATGTCGTGGCCTTTGAGGCCTGGGACCCAGAGCATCTTGCGCGCGCCGAGGTACGCCAGGATCTCCCTGGTCAGCCGCGCTTTGGTCTTGCCGGGGTTGCGGTTGGCGTTGATGATCGAACTCTCGGTTGCGAGCACGGTTCCGTCACCGTCAACCTCCAGCGCGCCGCCTTCAGAAACGAACGGCGCGACGAACGTCGGTACGTCGAGCAGGCTGAGGACCTCGCCCGCGATCTTCGCGTCGTTGTGGTGAACCTGCTTGTTCCCCCAGCCGTTGAAGTTGAGATCGAGGCCCGCCAGACCGCCGCTGTCGTTCACGAGGAAGATCGGGCCGATGTCGCGCATCCAGAGGTCGTCATTGACCAGCTGCACGACGTCCACTCCCGACCCGCACGCTGCTGCTGCGCCGGCGGCCTGATCCGGACGGGCGACCATCGAAACCGGCTCATAGGCTGCGATCGCGCGAGCGACTCGGGCGACGTCTGAGCGGGCGCCCCCGAGAAGATCGCCCCAGACGTCCTTTCGTGCCGGCCACGCCATCCACGTTCGCGAGTGAGCTAGGTGGTCGGCCGGCGCGTACCACCCTTGGCCGGACGGCGTCGCGGCGCTGGCGTTCGCGGCTGCCAACAGACCCCCGGCGATGCTGGCTCCAGGGAGCGCTCCCGCCCCGCGCACCAACAGCGCGCGCCTTGTGAGGTCTGGATCGAGGGCGTGCATGATCCCTGGCGACGTTAGCGCTCGACAGCGCCGCCCAGACGTTTTCGGCAATGAACGCCGGCCTGAAGCCTCGGGACACGCGCGGCCGCCGGTGCTGAAACCCGCACTCGGTAGACCGCCCGGATTTGAGTGGGAGGAGCGCTTTGGCGAACGACCGCGCCGCTGTTGGATCGGGCTAATAGGGGAAGCTAGGGGTGGAGGCCAAGACGGCGGTCGGAGCGGATGACGGCGTCGCCCTTCTCCAACCGGAGCGGTAGCCAGGCTGGCGTGGCTCCTATACGCGTGATCCAGCAGCACGCCGTGGCTCGCACCGGCGAGTGATGAGCGCGGCTCCGTCCGGCTCTCCTTCCAGCTCGAGCATCGGTCGCGGAGCGGACGCTTCTGGGTGGTCTGCAAGGTCGTCCGGATCCCGGGGCCAACGGCGTCTCAGGTTTTCGAAGCCTCCACCAACTTCGGCTTATCCCGACCGGCCCACCACCGGCACCCCCAACCAGCAGCCAAAACACCTACCGAGCAGACCAAAGTCGGCATAACCGGAGAGTCGGGATAATGGCGCGTCTTGGTCGCGAACTTGACCCGCGGGATGACCTGCACCAGCCCGCCGATCCGGGCCTTCTGCCCGTTACCAATGTCTCCGAGCACCACCTCGTCGAGCGCGGCCAGCACAAGCCTGGCGTCGGCCCTGCTGATCTCAGCGCGCTCGGCGACCGCGCTGACTAGCTGCGTTCTGGGTCAGGGCACGGCACTTCTCTCAGCGCGATTCGCAGAACAACGCGGGATTGAAACGGTCCGGTGGCCGGAATTGCCGCTAGGTTTCGGACTCTCCGTCTGCCGTAGTCTCACACCAGCTTCGAAGTCAGCCACCCAGATTGGGGGTGAGGTCCAAGATGAGACGGGAGTTGAGGCGTCGCGACTGCGCAGGTGGGGCTGCACTTGCCGTCGCTGCGTGCTTGGCCGGAGCTTGTGGCTCCGCCGGTGCTGTGTTTCACTCCGAGCCGGTTCCTATCGTCCGAGTATCGATCGAGCAGGGTGATCCCGCGCCAGCCTGCACGGCGATGCGGCCGGTTGTGGTGCTCGATCCGGGCCACTCGGGTGGACCGAACTTCGACTCCACTGCCGAGGTCGACGGTCCCAAACCGGTTACCGCCCTCGGCATCACGTTTCACCCGGTCGACATCGACGACTCGGGCATCATGTCTATCGATAACGGTGGCGCTCCGGGTGAGCTCGTCACGATGTGGCGGGCGGCGCTTCGGATCCAGAAGGTCCTCCGCGCCGCCGGTTACATCGCGGACCTCACGAAGTCGAGCGCAAACGAGAACGTCGGCCTGCTCGAGCGGGTTCGCGAGGCCATTAGGGATCACGCGACCATCGCGGTTAGCCTGCACTACAGCGGCGGGATTCCCTTTGGAGAGGCCAACGCCCACTTCGGCGTCACGCCCCAACAGGTCGGCCGCTATCGCACCAACCTCTCCAACGGCGACACCATCCGCTTCAGCAACGCGCACGTCGCGGCCGAGTCCCAGCGGGATGCCCGGATCATCCAGAAGGCCCGCGCCGCTGCCGGCGATGGGGTCGATGTGGCTCCGCTGGATGAGAGTTTCCCCAAGTCCCGTGGTCTGCCCGCGTACGGCAACATCTCCATCGTCCAGGTCGTCGACCAGCGGTTTCCTTGGATCTACAACGAGGACGGCGACATCGGGTTCAATTTCCACGCCTACACCACCGGGATCGCCAACGGGATCGAGCGGGCCGTGCCCATCGCACCCTGCCTCCGGCCGCACGCGTGACGCGCGACCTCCGTGGCCACAGGGATCCGACTGCCGCGCCGAAACGGCGGGTCGCTCCTCAGCTGTTGCAAACGCCTCGTCGGCTGCCAACAGAGAGCGCCGACCCATCCCTCACCAAGGCTCGGGACATCTCTGCCCAGTTGCATGCAGCTGGGGGAGCCGTGATCCGTGGGTCCTTGTCGTCTGTCGTCGAGCACCGGGGGCTCGCAGCCGAGCCGGTTGCCAGGCTCTTCGCTTTCGTTCGAGCGACGAGCTCCTCCGGCGCTTTGCTCGACCTGTCGTCCAGCCTGCGGCACCTGACGTATCGTCGGGTGCGCCTCCTCCGACCGGCCTTGCACGAGGCCGCGGAGCTGCCGTCACGTGCGCCGACCTATGAGTTGGTGGCGCTCGTTGTCGAAAGCAGCATGCGGCACAATGCAACGGTCGGCGCGGACGTCCGCGGCTGCGAGGGTAGCTGGGGCCCAACGCTAGGCGGCCAGTTCAGTCCGCGCCCGCCGCACGATCCCGACACATGCCTTCGCGGTCGCCGCCCAGTGGCTCGCGTCAGCGCGAACGGGAACTGACGGCGCTTCTTGGAACCGGCTGGCACAAGGCCAGCTCAAGCTCGCACATCGCCCGCACGTCGCCGGTTCGGCAGTCGCGGACGGTGAGCCAGCCACCCCCGGTCAACCCGAAGTTCTGGCACCAGCCGATCTCCTCGTAGAGATGCACGCGGTCGGTCAGGTAGCCCACAGGCGCGCTTCCCTGTGGGCTCTCGGACCGCGCTCATGCCCCAGACGAGCAGCCTGCGCGACGGGTGCGGCTCCCCCCTGCTGGAGCTTGGATGAGCACAGCGCGCCAGTGACCGCCGGATGCGAGAAAGCTCGCGCTGGGGGGCGTTCGCTTTTCCCACGATCAGCGCTCCGACCGGCGGCGCGGCCGACGCTGGAATCTATGCCCACATACGAAAGCGCCAGCATGGTTGCGAGAATCGCAAACCGATGAAGCCGCGTCATCGTCCACGCGGCTAAAGACCTCGCTCCACTTGGAGCGACGCGGCTCGCGTGCCGCGCCTGGCAGCGATATCGAAAGACTCCGCCTCGGGGGAGACTGTCCGGCGGTTCGCGAGCCGCGCGCTCGTGGGTCACCGCGAGCGCTGTGCATGAAACCAGAAGCGCGGCCTTTCCAACCTGATGACCTGTTCTCGGAACGGGAAACCCGCCGACCCAATCTGCGGCGTCGTGTGGTGACCGCTGCTGCACGTGACTAGGTAGGTCCGACGCGGCCGTCGTGAGGCTGTGATCTCAGCGAGCGCCCGGCACGAATCCTTCCATCGGCACGTTTGGGTTCGATCGGGATTTGACGATCTTCCCGGAAGAGAGTCGTACGCGCGCGAGAGTCTCTGGATTCGCCGTGTGCACGAGCTTGCGAGCTCAATCCAAGTCTCCCAGGACTCGTCGCAGCGAAGCCGGACAGGCAGCGGTCGCTCGGCTCGCAGAACGTGGAGCGGTGGCTCGACATCGAACCACGCGTGCGTCACCTCGATCTCCCTGTCGCGCGAGAGATTGGTTACGTTGACGAAGTAATACGGAATCGTCTTGCCTCTGAAAAACGCGCTATGCACGAGCACGCGAACGTTACGCCGGCCTTGCTGCCAGCCTCGCAGCCAGTCGACCAGCCAAATAGCCAAGGATTCCAGCAGCCCCACGACATGAGTTTATGTATGGAAGCCTGCAGCCTCAAGCCCGCGGGCGTCAGATCATCGCCAACGAACCATGAATACAGGACCGGCCAGGGAGGGCCTCGACCATCGCCAAAGACGGCTGACCTGACACGCTGCCGCTTTCCATGCGCGGCGGCATGACGCACGGACCTTCGGCGGCGCGTCGCTGCCGGGTCGATGGCGCAGCCCGCGTGGGTTGAGGGTCCATGTCGTTTGCAGCCCGGTTGCCGCCCGACCGGGGCGGACCGTCTGGCCGGCGGGCGCTCGGCGGCGGGATTCGCGGGGCGTCCGCCCAGAACCCGGCTGCGGGTGGTGGACAGATCGTCCTTATCGCGATTGGTGCGCTGCACGTTTGAGCGCGGGCTGCCGATGCAAGGGACATGGATACTGCGGCGAATCCTCATACCCACGCGGCTGGCCGGACGAGGACGGTGCAGGACGACTGGCTGACGCGGGTGATCGGGCCGCTTCCGTTGAATGCCGTTCTCGTGATGAGCACTGGGATCTACGCCGGCGTGGGTCTAGCGCTGCCGCTGCTCTGCGGCGCCGGTGCGCCTCTGCCGGTCTGTTGCAACGTCGCCGGCGTCGCACTCGGCTGGACGGCCTTGCTGGCATGGCTGTTCCCGGTCATCCAGGCTCGCCGCCGCGAGGATCTCTTGGACCGCACGAGCGACCTGAGGCTCCTCGCCGCAGCCGCGTTCGAAGTGCTTGTCGGCGAGCTGCTCCGTCGCGAAGGATGGACAGTGCACGAGACCGGAGGCCATGGCCAACCCGACGGAATATCGACCTCCGGATCCACCGCGCCGACCAAACAAGGCTGGTCCAGTGCAAACGGCGGGACTCACGCCAGGTCGGCGTTGATGAGGTCCGTAAGCTCGCCGGCACTCTGATGCGCGAAGCCCTCCCTGGCACCGGCGGTATGCTCGTCACCTCCTCCGACTTCACCCCGGCGGCCATTGCCGAGGCCGCCGCGATCGGGCTCGAGCTCGTCGGACGCCGCGGCCTTCTCCGTCGCCTCCAGGAAGCCGGAGCAATCCACCTGCTCGCCGCTGTGCGCGACGCGGAGCGCACCTATCGTTGCCCGAGCTGCGCCGAGCCAATGGTCCTCGACCACTGGCCATACGGCTGGTGGCTCCACTGTCCCAACTACGCCAAGGGCTGCCAGGGCAAAAGAGACCTCGGGACCGACGGACGGAAAGCGCTCGAGGTCCTCCTCACCTCCGTGTAGCCCGCCGAGCTCGTAACGATGTCGCGAGCGACCGCTTGCCCTGCCCCACGGGTTCTTCTACCGCTACGCCGCTGCAACCGACGACCTTGAGCGCAGGATTTGCGGTTACCAGAATCGGCTGATAACCGCAAATCCAAGGTCGCAGCAGTTACCAGCTGTGCATCCATCCTGCGCATCCACCCATAGGCCGGGCTCCCCGGGTGGTGGGATGGACATAGCCGGTGCAGCCTCCGGCGAATCTCCGCTTCATGATTTCCTCCTATAGACGTGGTCAGGTCATCTCGACCCGGTTCTTGCCGATGTCGGTCGGCTTGATGATCTGGTTGACGCTCTCCGCCCTGGAGTTATTCCATGCAAGCTCCAGGTCCGAGTGGACACCGGCCCGAACCGCCTCCTCGAGCCCGCCGAACGCTTCGCGGGGGACAAGGCTCGAGAGACTGCCGATGCACCTTGACCAACCTGGCCGGTTGGTCGACTAGGTAGAGCCCGCGGATGCGGCGCCCCTCTCGGAAGAGGTAGCGACTTCCTCGGAGCCGCCTTCGACGAAGTCGCGCCGCGGTCGGTGGTCGCGGTCTTGGGTGAGGGCTGGGCATCCGAGGTCGATCCGGATGCCCAGCCCGATCATCGGACGCATTTTGCGTACTTAGCTCAGGGCGGCGGTCTTCGGATCGCTACCCACGAGCACCGCGGCGACCTCAATCACGCACATCGCCAGACGACGGCTCACCTTGAAAGCGCTCACTCTGGGCCATTAGGCTGGTCCTTCGCGAGCATGAGGAGCGTTTCCATGTCCAATCACACCACGGTCGTCGACGAGGTTCGGGCCGCGCTCGAGCGCGATCCCCGCGTTCCCCACCCGATGGAGGTAGCGGTCTCGGAGCAAGGGGGCGTCGTGACGCTGCGAGGCAGCGTCGGCAGCTTCCATCAGCGCCATGCGGCGGTCCAGATCGCCAAGTCGGTGCGGGGCGTGCGTGGCGTTGAGGATGAGCTCTCGCTCGACCTGCGGGATCGCTGGGAGGATGATGAGATCCGTGGTGCGGTGCTGCAGGCGCTCTCCTCGGATCCCGACGTTCCCGAGGACCGCATCGACGTCAGCGTCGACGCAGGCTGGCTAACGCTGAAGGGTGAGGTCAAGCACCAGTCCGAGAGTAACGCCGCGTTTGAAGTTGCATCGCGAATCCCGGGCGTCGGCGGAATCACAAACAAGATCGAGGTCGTCACCCCCGGCGGCTGATCGGCGGCGACGGCTCACGCCACGTCACTCTCACGCTCGATCTCGACCTCGTCGCCGTCCGGATCGGCGCGCATCGCAACTGCCGAACAGGATCCTGACGACACTCGCGACCGGCCATGAAGCTCGCGCCCAAGCGCTCGGGCGCCTCGCCCCAGGCGCCCGCGCACATGTAAGCGGCCAGTCTGGCGACGACGGCAGCCGGCCGTCGAGCGCCACGTGTCCACCGCGTCGAGTACCCGCTCCCGGGTCCATGCCGCTCGATCGCGCCGGGAGCCGATCCGGGACACAGCTTCGGGCCACAGCGGGGGCAATGAGGCCGGCGCGCGCCTTGTCGCCGAGCGCTCGCGCGTGTCGCAAGCGCCGATCGGGCGGAAGCGATGACGCAGCGCGGGCTGGTTGGGCATGGCAGGGCCGCGAAATCAGTGGCGCCACCGATGAGCGGGACATCTTGTCTGCGACTGGACCCGCCTGAGCAAACGTTCGGCACGCTCAAGCAGGCCGGGACGCCCAAGCTGGCATTGACACTTATCCAGCTCGTATGGGCCGTCTTGCTCGCGATCCTCGGCGGACGCCGTGTCGGTTCAAGTTCTGTTGGCGACGTCATCCTCGGCGCTTTCCAGCTTTGCGCGATGGCGGGGGTCGCGCTGCACGGGATCTTGTGGCTCCGCACCATGTTGTTGTGTCGCCGGCTCGCGTCGAGATCGTCAGCGCCTTTCGGAGAAGAACGGTTGCAAGAGATCAGCTAGACCGTTTCGAGCTCGGAACAAATATTCAGGGCCGCCCCGTCGCGGTCTTGCTTCTACGCCCCGGTAAGCGCAAAACGCTGTACGCAACGGCGAGCTGGTGGGGGAAACGGCATCGCCAGGCCGTCCAATCAGTAGTGACGCAGATGGACGCAGCGGCCGGCATCAGCCAGCCTGACACGCCGTCGGCACCGACGAGACGCTAACCGTCGGATGAACAGTGCGAATGGACTGATGGCGCCGTGCGCATGCAAGAAAGTATTGGCAGCGTGCGGGCGGAAACGGCGTCGCCACTGCCCCTTTCCATGCCGACGGGCACTTTGCCGGTTCGCCGCCCGGCGCCTGGCCGGGATTCAGTCTGGTCGACGGTGTCAGGCGCCCCGCGTCAGGGTCCTCTTCGCGTTCGGGAAGCTCACGGCGCCGTCGGTAAAAGGGCTCGCTCGCTCGGGATGTTGGCCACTTGAAGGTGTACGGCGCGCTTACGCGGGCGAGAGACACTCCTCTGAGTCGGCGCGTGCGCTCCCTCGGTCGAGCTAGGCGACTTCACGGTGACCCCTGACTTCGCCGTCGCCGCGAGCATGCTGATAGCGCGCGGTCGACTGACGTTGGTCTTCGGGACCGGTGCCTATCGACGCTAACCGATTACTCCGCCGAGGCGAGAGAGACTAACGCCTGCGGAGCCGCGGCTGACCGGTCGGGCGATCCCACACGCGATGTCCGCAAACCCTCGCGACGGTGATCGGCCTCGATGGCCAACGCGAGCACGCCAACAATGACGAAGAGAATGCCAGCGGACAGAATCACTTGCATGAACAACATCCCAGTCACCTACTTCTTTCGTGAGCCGAGCGATGGTGCAATCGGCAGAATCGCTCCAGGCCACCAGCTTGAAAACCATCCCTAGGGTCAACCGCTCACAGCTCACTCAGGGGGTTGCGTCCAGCACGACCCGTCCGGAGCCACGCCTACCGGCGCTCGTGTCGCGCCGTAGGCAGTATCGGGCGAGGTTCCCACCTATACCTTCTCCACCGTCGCTACTGCATCAGAGCAGACGCTCGTGGATCAACGGGACGATCCGCGCGACAACCAGGCACCGGCGTTCGCACCATCCCGAGACCGAGCCTGTCGAGGGAGCGCCGCCGCCGATCGGCACGGCATTACCGCTTTCCATGCGAGGCGGCGCGACGTGCGCTGCGGGATGCTCCGAGGATGACTGGTTCTGAGCTTCTTGATGCTGCTGGTCGCCCACGTTCGCCGGCGACCATGCCTGGCTTTCACCGCGGCAGGCCCCCGCGTGACCAGGGTCTTCGTTTTCCGGCGGATCCGCCGACGGTCGAGGAGATCGTGGCGGTGATGCGCTGCGCGGGAGACACGCGCTCCGGCTTGCGGACCCGCGCGCTGATCATCGTGCTCTGGCGTGCCGGCCTGCGGATCAGCGAGGCGCTGTCGCTGGCCGAGAGCGACCTGGACGCACCGCGTGGCAGCATTTTGGTGCGCCGGGGCAAGGGCGGTCGCCGGCGCGAGGTCGGCTTGGACGTGTGGGGGTGGCAGCTGCTCGAGGCGTGGTTGGAGGTTCGCCGGACGATGCGGATCGGGGCGCTGCTGTGCGTTATCGAGGGCCCGACCCAGGGACGACCGTGGTCACCGACGGCAGCCCGTGCGACGTTGCGGCGGCTCGCGGTCGCTGCCGGGGTGCGCCGGCGCTTTGCGCCCCACCAGCTTCGACATGCTCACGCTGTCGAGATGGCCCGGGAGGGCGTCTCGCTGGTCGTCATCCAGCGGCAACTGGGTCATGCGAACCTCGGGATCACCAGCGTCTACCTACAAGGGATCGACAGCAGCGAGATCATCGACACCGTCCACCGCCGACCCGCGCCCGTGCTCCCGGCCAGCGCAGGACTCCGCTAGACCACTCCGGTCGAGCGGGGAGCACGACTGCTCGCCGCTCCAAGCAACGGAGTCCCGGAGTTCGGCGTCCGCGCGGCGCGATGCGCAGTCGTAAGATGCGCCCTCGTGTCCTTCTCGCACTTTCCGCCGACCGATCCTGTCGGCGCTGAGCGGCTACAAACTGCGACGGTCGCCTGGGCGCCGCTGCTTGGCGCACTCCACGCCGTCGGATTGCGGCCCTATCTCGAGCTGCACCGCGGCGGACATGATGACCCGCTGCGGCTCTACTGCGAGCTCGAGAGCGATCTGCTGCTTGACCTCTCGATCGAAGACGAGCAGTTCCCCGACACGCCGGCGGACCAGATCGACGGCGACTGGGCCGTCTTCGTCCAAGACGCCGACGGCAACTACCTCGCCGACGTCCTCATCGACCCAACGATCGACTACGACACACTCGCGCACAAGCTCGCCGAGCTCGTGGACGCCGTGACCCGCGGCCAACGCCCCAAGTTCGTGCACTGGTAGCCCTGCCCGGAGTCGGCCCAGAGCGAACGTCAGGGTGCCCCGGAGGCCCACGCGGCCGCAATCAGCAGGCAGCGCTCTCGATCTGCGCGATCCGGCGCTCTCTCGCATGGAAAGGAGAAGTCGGGGTCTTCTTCGATAGAAGGAGGGTGTGCAGCTACGTTGGCTAGGCGGCCTTCGCCTCAACGGTCCGCTCCTCGTCAGGATCTGACATGACGGCGGAGTTGGGCCCAATCACGGCGGCGACGACGAGTTCGATCCCCTGCGCTCTGGCGCGTGCCTGCGCGACCCACTCCGCTGTTCCGATGTCGCTCGCTGAAACGTTCTGATGTCACCGCGCATGCGTCTTGCGATCGAGCCCGACAATGAGATAGGTCACGGCTGCTCCCTTCGTAGCGCCTCCCACCGCCGGCGCCTGCCTTGAGGCGTCAGAGGCTCGCGGCGGCCCGCTGATACATCGCACCGATTCCGTCGCCCGGCTGGCGATCCAGGCCGTTGCGGACAAGCGCGTCGGTTGGTGCCGCCATGGAACGCTTCCGTCATCCCTGATATGCCCGGTCGCTGGCGTGCGCGATCGCTCCCACATAGAGTCGCGCCACAGCGCAGCCCCCGCTCGGATCACCTAGGGATCTGACGACGAGCGCCAGCCAGCCGCTAGGCATGGTTCGGAGCAGCGCCGAGCGACGCGAGGAATAGCTCAGTCCCGCCCGGAGGCAAGTTCTGTGTACGGCGTCGCTTACGATGGCCTTTCGAGCGCGTGGGTGGGCGAGGCGTGGAGGTGTTGGCCGATGGATGGGACGATTGGGATTGTGCTGTCGGGTGGCGGCGCGCGGGGGGCGTATGAGTTTGGGGCGCTGGAGGTGCTGGCGCCGGTTCTCGACGAGCCAGCGCGGATCATTGTTGGCACGAGCGCTGGGGGCCTCGGTGCCGCATACCTGGCCGCGGACGCGCATGATGGGCTCGAGGCGGCCGCGCGCGCTGGCGGGGAGGCGTGGCTTGGGGTCGAGATCGGCGATGTAATAGGCCCGCTGTGCTCCCCGCGCGAACTTGCCCGTGTGCTGCTGTACGGGCTTGAGTTGCTGGGCATCGGTGTGCCCGGCCCGCCGAGCCTGCTGGACACCAGCCCGCAGCCGGAGACCATCGCGGCGTTGATCGACTTCGAGCGGCTGGCCCGCAATGTCGAGGACGGCACGCTGGCTGCGGTCGCCGTCGTCGCGACCGCCTACGCGACGGCGAGAAGCGTGGTGTTCCACGACGGGGGCGAGTCACCGGCTAGCGATGACCAGCGCGGCATTGACTATGTCGCGACCCGGCTCGCGGTCGAGCATGTTCAGGCCTCCAGCGCGATCCAGTCGCTGTTTCCGGCCGTGCGTGTGGAAGAGCGCTGGTATGGAGATGGTGGCGTGCGGCTCAACACGCCGCTGAAGCCCGCCCTCAAGCTGAACGCCCGTCGGCTGGTGGTGATCGGACTGAACTCGGTCGCCGGACCGCCGCTGGGGTACGACGATCGTCGCCCGGACGTGTTCGACGGCGCCTCGGCCGTTGCCCAGGCCCTTCTCGCCGACCAGCTCGCGCACGACGTCGACACACTGGCAACGATCAACGACGACGTGAAGCAGAGCGGCAACCCGATCAAACACCAACTCGTTCCCTACATCTTCGTCGCGCCGACGGACCGGCTTGCGATCGGCCGCCTCGCGATGGACGTCTACAACCGCCATTACGCCGGCGCGCGTGGCCTGCGCCGCAACCGCGAGATCGCGCTGCTCGGGCGGCTGCTCGACGCCGGACGTAATCCCGTCCGCGGTGACCTACTGAGCTACTTGTTTTTCGCTCCCGAGTTCATCCGCCCGCTGATTGAGCTGGGCCGGCGCGACGCGCAGGCATGGCTCGATCAACAGGGCCGTGCGAACCCGTGGCGCACCGAGCACCCCTAGCCCGCTACGGCCGAGGCGACCAGATAGCTCGCTCTATTTCGATATCGCGGATAGAGGTACCTGGATGTCCTTCCCGCTGATACGCGCTTTCTCTATGTCGATGTCAAGATCGTGGAGGGAGAACCCTCTGTCGCGTATTACGTTGTAGTGCGGAACCCGGGCGGTCAGACGCTCCAGAATGGGCGGCGGCAGCGGCGCGACGTTGCGTTCTGTCGGCTGTTGCTTCGATGAGCCGCGGCGTCCGCGTCGAGGTGCATCAAGTTGCGGTCTGGCGGGGCGATCCAGCAGCCCGCCCCCGTGGGGCATGACAACCGGTGCTCGTCTGAACGATTCAGACCGGCTCGCCCTCTCGGTTCTGCGTGATCACGCGATCGGCCGCACCGAGGTCATCAGTGTCGAGCGCGTGCAACCGACCGTTTAGCCAACGCTGAGCGGGCAGTGGTCGTATGACCGTGTGAGCGCTCCGCCGCGCCGGTGCCCGCAGAATTCAGTGCTTGGGCGGCGTTCGTGGGCGGCGCCTGGGAATCCTGAGCGCCGTCGGCAGGGCCAGGGCGAGGAGGAGGTCACCACGCACCTTTAGCTTGCCGGCGATCAGGAGTCGCTCGGCGCTGGCGGTACCTCCGATCAGCCGCAGAAACGCCACCGGTTCAAACTCGAGCGTCAACGCCGGCTTCTGTGCGTCGCGTCTCGGCCTCCTGCCCCGCCCGTCGATAAGCGCGAGCTGGTAGCGGTCGATGCCACCGTCTCGCCGGCCCGTGATTCTGAACTCCACGAGCGCGTCGACGCGAGTGTCAGGCTGTGCGCGCTGACGAATCGCGCGGAAGATCTGCCACAACACGACGCCGCGAAGCCGGCCGCGCATGAGCGAGCGGAGTCTCCGCTCCGAGGACCTCCTCACCCACCATGCCAGCGCCTGTGCCTTCAGGTCAGCAAGCCAGCGCGTGCGACGGGGCTGCTGGACGCTCGTCATCCCCATATCTTCGCGGACCGGGGAGCCGCCTTCACGGGGGCTCCGAGATGGGAACGGGACCCCGGTCGCCCAACACGCTCGCTACAGCGACGTGCGCTTGCCCAGACTCGTCGGCGTTCGTCGAGCCAGACCACGAACACGTCAGTTCCGGCGTCCGTCCACTCTGAACACAGTTGAGCGTGAACGCGCCCTCGCAGATCTTGCGGGACGACACCGCCGAGCGCGGAGCCATGACCCCGCGCAGCGCTCGCCGAACAACGCAAGCAGCGTGCGGCCTCGGCGAGGACCGCGTTCAGCAGCGCAGCGAGGTGGGCAGGACCTCCGGGCACCACCGAGCCGTTGGCGCGGCGCGCCGCACGAGGTCCGGGTATTCGGTGATCAGTCACCGTTGCGAGCACCGCGCGAACCCAGGGATCAATCACCGCTCGGCTCCTGCGTGGACGGAGGCAGTCCAGCGCCGCGGGTGCGGGCGCCTCAGTACGGAAGTGCCAACCGGCACGCCCCGGAGCTCCCCGACAGAAAGTCGGCGGCGCGAAGAGAAGTTCTACGCGTCGGCGGTCGCCGACTCGGCAGCACTTACGGTCCCGCCGTTGATGCTGGGGAGGCGATAGCCACGGTCGGCCTTGACGACCTCGCCGGTCTTCGAGAGCTTTGACAGCGTCGTGCTGACCGTCGGTCGTGCAAGCCCAGTCGCCTTAGCGACCTCGCCGGCGGTCAACGCCTTATCGCTCGACAGCGCGGCAAGCACCTTCGCCTTGGTCTCACCTGGCGCCGTTCGCGTCGACGTGCTCGCGCCGTTCGCCGTGCCGGGAGTGCGTGTCCGCCGCCGCGTCGAAGTCTGCTTCGGAGCGGCCGGGGTCTTCGCGGTCGGCTGCGACCTTGTCGTTTTCGGTTTGGGCGCAGCGCGCTCGCCGGGGGCGAGCGCTGCGAGCGCGCGACGTAGCTTGTCGGCCTCGGTGAGCAACTGGTCCAGTCGCTGCTGGATGTCGTGACGAATGCGATCGATCAACTTGGTGACCCTCCTGGTCTCAGGGCTGGCTGGCGCCAAGACGGCACCCAGTCAGCATCGTGTCAGACCTCGTCGACCTGAACAATCGCGAGGTCGTCGACCGACGGCCAATCGAGCGACCCACGCGACCTGCCGCGAGACTGACTCGCAGCCGGATCCGCGACTATCACCCGAGGTCTCGCGAAAGACCCACTGAGCCGCTGGCGCCGGCGTCCGTCGGGACCGTGAGCGAGCAGAATCGGCCTCGGGGCCGTTCAGGCATCCGCCGTGCATCTACGCTGACACGAGGGAGTCCCGGGCCGCAGCAACTCGTGGTCGGCGTGAGCGGTCGGATGGGGCGGTCGCGGACACAGCCCGCGACCGCAGTCGCCGACCGAACTCGTCGACGAGCAGGGGTGCCGGTCACAAGTCCGGCCCTCGGTCTCGAAAGCCTCCGCGCCACGCGAACGGTGTGACCTGCGACCCGAGCGGCGCCGGAAGTCGTTAGGCGGCCAGGTTCAGCCGAGTGAACAGGCACTTGTCGACGCCGCTCGCCCGCGGGGAATCGTCGCCGACCCTCTCCGCGCGGTTCACGAGCCGCTGCGCTCAGTACGCGACCCGGACAAGATGGCGGTCGTCAGTGGCGCGGCGTTCTTCCGCGCCTCCTCCTCGCTCACGCACACTTGCACCGGCGACCGGCGGCGACTCATCCGCATCCACCACGCCACCGCGGCCAGCAACACGACGGCCACGCCAGCCAACAACCCCAGCACCACCATAACCAGCCTGTCCTTCCATGAGATCCACCAAGAGATCCGCATCAAGCGGTGCTCCAAATAGGCCGTCACGATGGCCACCGCGGAGCGAATCAGCACGATATAACCTGGCCGGCCTGAGACTTCTCAACCCGCGAGCATCTTCCGGCTCGACCGGGTCGATCGCGATCGAAATGTCGGCCCCGTGACCCCCCCGAAACCCTTCCTGCACTCGCAGCGCGCCTCCCGACTGCGGCGCCGGCCTAAGCGAACGATCACCGGACACTGGACGGGGTCTATCTCGCAGCAGGCGAGATCCGCCGGTGCAGCGGAGTGCGGCCGCGCTTGCCGGCCGCTTCGATGATGTTGATCGCCCGCAGGCAGTAGGCGGTCCGCTGCGCGAGCAGCATGCTGCATCCAAGCAGGGACGCCAACTCGCGGGTGCTGAATGGCTGCGGCGGAAGCGGCGGAAGCGCACGCACGACGTCGTCGGTGCCGTAAAGCTCGATCCGGGCGAGCACTTCGCGAAGGTGTCGGACTCCGGGATCACGCGTTCGCCGCCCCACGGTCACCGGCCCAGCAGCGCGGATGTGGTCCTCGCCTAACAGCAGCACCTCAACCGTCAAGTTGGGATGCGTCAGCAACGACGGGAAGGCCGTCAGCTTGTCGAACACCTCCACCACCGTCCCGCACTTCGGGGACCGGCGGACCGAGAGCACCTCACCGTGCTCGTCCACGCGCACGATTCGCCGCTCCGCCGCAACCGGATACACAATCCGGAAACGGTGACGGTCAAGCAACGCGTCGAGCTTGGCCCCCAACGCGCCAAATCCGCCGGCCTGGACCTCCACGAACTCTCCGTCAGCACGGATAAGGTCAATCACGAACCGGCCGACCGGCACCTCCACCCGGTCACCCGGCGCCGCCAGCATCCCCTTCACCGCAGCGTGAAGCGGGCCCTCCCGCAGCACCCCGATGCTCGACACGCCCTACAGGCTAGACGCATCGCCGGCCGCGTTCCCGCGGCGTCGCAGGTCTCACTACAGGAACGCTCAGCGAACACGTTTCACGGGCATCCCAGGCTTTGTGCTACCGCTACGCCTGTGCCAGCAGGCGCACGACCCGCCTTGCGGCGGACAGGCGTTCTCGTCCGAGGCGGAACAGAAGGCCTGCCTGCAGGTCCCGCCGCTCCCAGAAGCCGAAAGAAGCCAGATCGACCGTCTCAAGTAGCTCCGCCTCTCGAGTTTGCGGATCGATCCGGAAGGCGAATCACCGTTGCGGGCCGATGGTCGCGGAGACATGAGCGCGAGCCTACCGTCTGCAGCGGTAGCGACTTGTCCTTCGAACCATCAGGACACCGCGATGGAAGACGCGGGCGGCCACGCCGCCCGAGACGAATCCTTGGTCGCCAAGGCAGCGGCAGAACGCTAGCCGGCCGGATCACAAACGCACTCGTCCTCGACAGGCACTTTAGGTTTCCGGACCCGCTGGCGACGGCGCTGAGCTGGTCCACGCGCGCTCAGTCGACCTTGAGGGTGCCCGCCCCCGCACTGCTTTGCTAGGGCCAAACCGATTTTCGTTTCCCGGCGTTCCGGCCGTGCGCGCGTAAGCTGGCTGACATGCGACGGCTGAGGGACTGGAGCTCGGAGTGCAGCGCCGTGTGCCGGTAGAGCTCAGCGCCGAGGTGATGGATGCACGCCACCACTGACTGGCAACTCAAACCGGGCTTGCGTCACGCGTCGCCGATGCTCCTCGTGATCTTTGGTGCCGGTGCTTCCTTTGACTGTGGTCTGCCGATCCCACCACTGCGAATTCCGCGCGCGGCCGACCTAGTAGCACCCGCGTTCGGCGGCATCGCGATGGACATCCCGGCTAGCCGCCCGATCGTCGATCGCCTGCGCTATCGAATGACCGGCGACCGCGCCGGCTCGCTCGAATCCGAACTTGCTTTGCTCTCGGAGCAGGCGGGCAGCTCGCCTGAGCGGCGGCAGCAGCTCATTGCGTTCCGGTTCTACTTGCTTGAGGCGATGATCCTGTCAACGGCGCGGGAATGGCTGAATAATGCCTTTGGATTCAGCCACTACTTGACGTTGCTCAACTACCTGTATGACTGGCATCGACAGACAAGCTCGCCGATCCGCGTAGCAACTTTCAACTACGACACGCTGATCGATGCCGCAGCACTTGACGTGTTCACAGGTTTGACCCTCAACGCGCTGCCGATTACATCGAGAGGGGCGACTTTCGCTTATTCAAGCTGCACGGCTCGACGGCATGGTCGCGGCTGATCCAGAGTCGCCCAAACGAGAATTCGCCCTTGCTCCGGACAGCAATGGAGTTGGCCGTCTCGGAGCCACTCCCGGGCGGGGAGATCATCGCTCGCTACCCGCCGCCCCCAGGCGAGGGAGCAAATGACATCGTCCTACCGGCCCTGGCTGTCCCGATGGCCGGCAAGACCGCGTTCGAATGCCCCATCGAGCATCTCGAAACGCTACGGATCGATCTACCAAAAGTCACGCACGTCCTTATCGTTGGCTGGCGCGCCGCGGAGCCGCACGCCATCGAGCTGCTCCAGGGGTCGATCCCCCAAGAAGGACTCATGCCTGGCTACTCGCTCGGCGTGGTGAGCGGTAGTCCGGAGGGTGCGCAGGAGGTGGTAGACAACCTCGGGATCGTTGCGCGCAAGGGCCGGCTCACGTTCGTCGAACCCGAGGGATTCTCCGCCTTCATAGAGAAGCTCGGGGTGCACATGGCGGATCTGCTCGGCCCCAATCTGACCACAGAACAAAACGAGTAGCACCGGGCCCGTCCGTCCTGGTCCCGGCTATGCACGATCGTCGCCATTGCACCAGCGAGGCCTGGGGCGGCCAGACGACGTAAGCGATCGTCCATCATCCGGGGCGGAGGAATACTCAATACGCGGCGCAGGCACGAGCCAGAACCTGGCGTTCTCGCTAGTTGGCGCTTGGATTTTCCATCATCGGCGGTAACGAGGTGGTGGAGGCCGAGGTTCGCTTGGTCCTGCTGGCAAATCACCCGAGTCCACCGTTCCTCAGGCGCGCTCGGGCGCGAAACGCGCGGGACGGATAGCTGGGCGAACCGCGTGCTGAAGCTGCCGGACGCCGAGCGAGACGCGTACGCCCGGGACGGTCTTGACTGATGGCCGAGTCCCGCCGGGCGCATCCTCGAACGCTAGGCCGGAGGTGTGTAGGACGTGGCCGCCGCTCTCCGCATCGCCTCTTGCGCTTCATCCATGGTCAGCAGGACGGTCGTCTCGAACTTCGACAGCGCCCCTGATCCGCCGACGAGCATCGAAAGCGCCGCCGCCGCGGTGTTGTCGGGCGCTTGCATCACGAATGCACCGTCGAACTCGCCGAACGAGAACCAGAACCCAATCAGGCTGCCGCCAAGCGACTCAGCGGCCTGCGCAGCAGCCCGAGCGCGATCCTGCGGGTTGCTAACCATCGCCTTGACCGCCTCGCTCGTGTAGCTGAAACGACCTAAGAAGACCGGCATATCACCCTCCAATCAACCCTGTGTGCCTTCGATCAGAACCGAGTCTCGTCACTGCGCCGGCCCGACGCAAGCCACTTGCCTCGAGAGATCCAAGGCACCCAGGGCTCGCGCACTGCCCACACAGAGCAGTCATCAGGCTGACGCGCGACTGCATAACACCTTGGAAGACGGAAAAGCCCGCTGCGTTCAGCGCCTCCTGTTGGGCGAAGTCGATCGTCTACACCCCAGCCAGTCCGGCCCGAACGGAACAATCCTTGGTCGCCAACGCGATAGCCATCTCTCCGCCGGCGAGAACATGAATGCGATAGTGCGAGCGGTATGAGCGCCACGCTCTCAGCTGGCCGACGCGCGTCCGCCGGGGCGGCGGTACCGCGGACAAGTCCCTCCTCAGGAAAATGCGGTTCTGGAAACCGCCGTCGCATGCGGCCCGTGACGCCGGCACGACGACGCGGGTGGCGTGGCCGATTCGTGCTAAGAGCATGTACGTGCGCCGGGCGTTGAGGCTGTTGATTCCGCAGGCGACGCTCGACCGAGGATAATGGCCCGCCGCCTCGGTTTTTTCCTGCACCGCCGACAGCGGGTGCCGCCGCGTCAGTCGGGCGAGGGCGGCGACGGTGCCACAACGGGAGTCGGAGCCGACTGCGCCGGCTGCCCAGCCCCGCCGGGGTTGCTCGCCAGCTCCTGCACGCGGATCGTCTCGCCGACATCTGCGGCGGCGAGCGTGTAGGTCTGGCCGGTCGCGCCACTGATCGGCGAGCAGGACTGGCCGGCCGGGTCGCAATCCTCCCACTGGTAGGTGTAGGCCGTCGGGCTGTTGGACCACACGCCGTGTGACTCGGTCAGCGTCTGGCCTTCCGATGGCGTGCCGGAGATCGACGGCACGGCGGTATCGAGCGGTGGGTCGGGCGGCGCTTGGAAGGACACCGCGTATGCCTGGCCGGTGTCCTGGAAGCGACGCAGGAAGGCCTGCCAAACGGCCTCAGCGTCGGACACGGGCATGGCCGTGGACACGGTGACCTCGACCAGTCCCTGCCGGTTGATCCCCGTCCAGTTGATAAGCGCTTGGTCGATGCGGTAGGGCATGTGCTGGAAGGCGCGCAGCGCGGCGATCGCGCGGAGCAGCCGTTGCCGCTCGGTGAGCTTGCGCGGGTGACGGTCCTGGCGGGTCACCACGCGCGCAGACAGGGCCGGGAAGGTGATGGCGCTGCGCGCCCCAAGATCACGGGCGCCGTACGCGCTGACCGGCGCGGCGTAGGCGTAGATCGGACCGGGCTCGCCGACCTGCTCGGGATTGCTCAGGGGAACGACGTAGCGCCGCACGCCATGGAGGGAGTCCCCCTCGATCGTGACTAGGTAGCCGGGATACACAGCCTCGACGATCCCCGTATGCAGGCTCGTATCGACGGTCCATGGCCCGGTGCCGAACAGCACCGCATCGCCCGGCTGCGGCACGCCGCGCGGGCCCAGGACGTAGGTGGAGGCTCGCGACCAGTCATACAGATAGCCGGTGAACGCGAGGCTCGGCACGGGCACGCCGGCGTTGCGCCATACCCACGTCACGAACAGCGAGCACCACGTCTCGCACGGACCGAACTTGGTGCAATAGTCGCCGTAGTCGTGGTAGCCGATCTCCTGCTCGGCCAGCGACACGATGCGCTGGCGGATCGTCGTAGCGTCGGCGCTCCCAGCGCAGAGCAGGAAGGTCGCGCATAGCGCTACGGCATACACCGCCGCGTGCTTGAGAGACCGGTATGTCCACGCTGATCGCATACGATCACGCGCCTCAGCTCCTGGCTATGCCGCTCGACCGACGCGCACACTAACGGACGCCCAGCCGCCGGTGGTGATGATGCGGATATCGGGACGATGCATCTGGTGTCAAACGCTCCACAATCATCCGCAACCCCAGCTAAAGCTCGCCACACCGACGCGAAGAGATCACCCCACACACGTCGGCCCCGCTGCCCGAATCGGGACAATCCCAGCCACAAGACCACCGCGCATGCCGTGACTGTTCTCGTGGCAAAGCTCTAGCTGGCGCCGGCTCGGTCGGAGCGCTTGATCGTCGCCAGAGCACAACTGCGAGGTCGGCTGGTCCCAGAGCGAAAGGACTCGTCCGGATCCCTGCTGGACACGATCGGGTTCCGCGCAAACCGATCACGCGGACGGTCAAGGCGAGACGATTGCTCCGGCCCGGAGGTCGGGGGCCGATGCCGCAGAGAAAGCAATAGCGCGGTGGATGCCGCCCGCCTCGAGCGGCTCGGCTTCTGCATCGCCGGGCTGAAGCAGCCGTCCGCCAGTGGCGGCGAGACGACTGAGGCCGTGGCAAAGCACAAGCCTGCGGCCCCGTCGGAGTGCTGGATCGTCGCCAAAGGAGTAGCGCGACCCGCGCCAGCCAGCGCACGAAAGGAGTCGTTCGGCACTGGCGTTGCGGGCGCACGCATGCGGACGATTGCGACCGTCCGCTGCAGCCGTCCGGGGCGGGCCAGGACGACGGAATCATGCAAGCGGTGGCGAGCCGCCGCGACCGAAGTACCGCGGGGCGCGTCGACCACCACAGATGCATGTTGATCGACACGGGGCTGGACGCATCGGCAGTCAAGTCAACGCTGTGGCACCGTTGGCCACGTGAACGAGCGCGACACGCCAGCTCAGCGCGCGGGGCAAGCTCGGGCCGAGAAGGGCAGCCTCTGTTTGGCAGCTCTCGTAGCCGAGTGGCCTGGCTAGTGCAGCTCGTGACGGGTGTGCTCCCATTCCTCAGCATGATCGACTCGCGACCCAGCGACGTCCGGTTCGTACTTGAACGAGACGTCCATGCGCACACGGTAACTCTTCACGGTGCCGTTCTCGATCGTGACGTCGAAGCGGTGAGCCTCGGCAATACGCAGATCCCTCAGGGTCGTTGCTGCGGTCTCGATCGCGCTGCGGGCAGCTGCCTCCCACGATTCGGTACTGACGCCGATCAACTCCGTCACGCGATACACACTTTCAGCCATTCTCATCCTCCTCATACGTGACTGCCCCTGACGCGAGACTATCTGGAGTCCCACTCAGGGGAGTTGTGCTTTCCGCGATAGGCCCAAGGCAAGGTGTTCGGCTAGTCTGCTGAGCCGCCGTTGCCGACCACGATGTGGGTGACCGGGACGTCCAGCTCGCGGCGCAGCCGTTCGAGCTCGCCGTGTTCCTGCCACGCCTCACGTTCGCGAGGATGTGTGACGACGATGACCTCGTCAGCGCCGAAGTCGCGCAGTTGGTCCTCGATCGCAGTGTTCGGGCTGGGATCGCCGACCTCGCCGTGCGCGGCAATGCCGTACTTCTGCGCCCATGCCAGCGAGCGTTCTAGCCGCGTTCGCGCCTCCGCGAGTTCGTTGTCGATGTCCGACACGGCGTAGTGCAGGTGCGACGTGAGCACCGGGGCCAGTACGTCGACCTCAATGCCATCATCGTCGACTCGGGCGATCCGATCACGCAGCTCATCCCCCGCGAGTGTTTCGTTGGCTACCACGAGGACATGTCGCGTGCCGGGGCCGGCGCCGTGGGGATGGGGTTCGTGCGCCGCGTCCCAGAGCACCGTGCGGCGGTCAGGGTTGTCCGCACGCAGGTACGCAATCGCCGCCAACACGACAGCGAGAGCAAAGACCGCGACGCCCACCAACGGCTGTGCGAGCCAGCCGATAAATACCGATATACCAACCACCGCCACGCTCGCGAAAACGAACCGGAAGGCCTCAGTCTCTGATCTGATCGGGGTGCGCATCGTACGATTTACAGTACGCTCGGCCGGTCCCGAAATCATGCGGGAAAACTACGGCTCCGAGGGGGGATTTCGCCACGGTTCGCTTGCCCAACGAATGCCGAACGGGCGACCGGCGGCGACATCGGAGCAATACATGACGCAAGGCGCTCCGGCATGGGCAGACACCGCCACGGCACGGCTAAAACGGTCGTCCAAGGTGGCGCGTGGCTTCGCGCTCACCGTGGATAACAGGGACGCTAGCTCCAATCGTCGGTTCTCGACACTCCTACGATCACGCCCGCGCGGGCCTCTCGACGTCGGCGACCCGTCCCTCGTTTGCGATTGCGGGGCGCTCGCATTTTACGTATCACATAGCCGTCGGTCGGACGCTCGCTTCGGCGTGTGCCGACCAACGCTGCACCGGTCAGGCCGTGCGATCGCTTTGCCCCAAAGGGCCTCGCCAGGGTGGAGGCGCCCCGCGCGAGCGCAAAGGCGACGTTCCGATCACCCCGGTCGCCGGCGCCGCGCTATCCCTTTGCCACGGCGGCAGTCGTGAGAGCGCGCTACTCCTTCAGCGCGGAGCAGTAGTAGGAAGCTTCCACTACCGCATCCGGGAGGAGCAGTCGCCCGCCGCCGTTGCTGCAGCCGTGGCATTGCGCTCGCTGGGCGCGGGCGTGTCACTCGGGCAAGTGTGATCGTGAGCTCATCGTCGGCGCCCCCCGTGGTGCGCGTCTGGTCACCGGTAGAACCAGCGGTTTGCGCGCAACGCGGGTCGTGGCGTCTGGCCTGTTGATCGGTCGGTGTCGCGATGCGATAGCGCGAGTACGCGGTGTCAGTTGATGTCGCGCTGGCTGGTTAGGCCGATGCCTATGAAGGCCAGCACGATCGCCCAGGCGATCAGGATGATCGCGCCGCCGCCCGGCGCGAGCAGATGCTGGGTCTTGAGGCCCATCAGCGCGTCCGACGCGCGTGTTGGCGTGTACCGGCCCACGGAGGGCACGAGGCCGAACAGAAGGCTGTCGACGACTAACCCCGCGGCGAGCAGGGTGATGACGGCGCCGACCTGGTTGTGGATGATCGTGCCGAGGGCGGTGCCTATCGCTCCCCACAAGGCCACGCCGACGAGCCCTCCCAGCGCGAGCAGCAGGACGTCGCTGCTGCTGAGCACGATCGTGATGCCTCGCCCCTCGAGGATCGCATAGCCGATCGCCCAGCCGATCGCCTCGCCAACGACTCCGAATACGATTCCGGCCAGCGCACCGGCGACGATCTTGGCGGTGAGGACGCGCGAGCGCGCCGGGTTGAACAGGATCGTTGGCCGGATCGTGCCGTAGCGGTACTCGCTGGTGACAAGCAGCACCCCGGCGAGCGCTGAGAACACTCCTGCGATGCTGCCCAGGCTCAGCAGTTGCCGTTGGTTCTCCTTGACCATGAGCCCGGGTGGGTGGCTGAGCAGTCCGGTCAGCAGCGTGAACAGCACGATCAGCGCGATCATCCCGAGGAGCAGCCCGATCGTGGTCCGGGTCGAGCGGATCTTCAGCAGCTCCGCCCTGATCTGCGCGATCATGCCGACGCCTCGGAGGTCAATTCGAGGAAGATCTCCTCAAGCGAGCCACCGTCGGTCAACAACTCGTGAACCGGCACGCCGGCGGCGAAGGCGATCTCGCCGACCCGCTCGCTCGACGCTCCCTGCACGAGCAGCACGCGATCGGTGCCGGTCGTGACGTGCAGATCGTTGGCGTGCAGCGCGGCCGCGAGCCGCTCTGGATTAGCGCTACGGACTCGGACGGCACCGCCGGCGCGCGCGGTCAGCTCCGCCAACGAGGACTCGATCACGAGCCGTCCGCGGCTGATGATCAGTACCTGATCGACGGTTTGCGCGACCTCCGCGAGCACATGGCTTGAGACGAGCACGGTGCGACCCTCGGACGCCAGCCGGCGCAGGAAGTCACGCAACCAACGAACGCCCTCCGGATCAAGCCCGTTCGCGGGCTCATCGAGAATCAGCAGCTCCGGGTCGCCAAGCAAAGCCGCAGCGAGCCCGAGCCGCTGACGCATCCCCAGCGAATACCCCTTCACCCGCCGGTGTGCCGCGTCGCCGAGCTCCACCAACCGCAGCACCTCATCCACGCGTGAATCGAGAACATCGACCGCGCGCCCGAGCATCCTCAAGTGATCACGACCCGAGCGGCCAGGGTGAAAATCGGTCGCCTCCAGCACCGCACCGATCCGCACCGCGGGACGCTCAAGCTCCTGGTAAGGGCAGTCGAACACCAGCGCCCGCCCGCTCGTCGGTGCCGCCAGACCCAGAACCATCCGAAGCGTCGTCGTCTTGCCCGCGCCGTTCGGCCCAAGGAAACCAGTGATCGTCCCGGCCTCCAGCACAAACGACAGCTCCCTAACCGCCGAAACCTCACCAAAGCGCTTCGTCAACGACTCGGCCCGCACAACCGCCGTCACACACACCCCCTCATCTCACCCACGCCCCGAAGCTCTTTCGCAAACACCCGAGAGCGCCGCGCAAACCCCCAATGCTCATCCAATCCACGTGCCCGCCCCTCATCGACATGACAGTCACCGCGGCAACGCTGCGGCGCGTCCCACGTCGAGACGTTGCCGCGCGGCCGCGCGATCGACACCGAGCGCTGCGATCAGCTCGGCGGCGGGATCGGGCGGCTCGAGCTCGAGGACGGTTAGGAGCAGCTGCTGCGGGAACGTGTGGTGACTACGACGTATCTCTTTGTTCGATTCCTCCATCGCCGTCTTGGCTGCGGGTGTCGCTGGCAAATGGTCCCGCAAGACGGCTTTGAGCGTCGACCTCGACGAACGTTTGATCGGCTCGTCGATCGGTATCGGTGGTGCGTTGAACGCAGCGCCGATGCCGACTGCGGCGAGCGCATCGTGATCCATCGCGTCGAGCGCGTCGCGGGCTGTCTGTAGGTCGCATCCGAGGGCCTGCGCCAGGACTGGGTCCCTGAGCAGCCCGAGTATCAGGTGTTCAGTGCCGACCCTGCGGTCACCGCGGCGCCGTGCTTCCTCGCGAGCGTCGATGTACGTGCTCCAGGGGAGATACCAGTCGGCTGGTTTCGAAGGCTTGGTCACGGGAGTCGCTTTCCGTATTTGGCGTGGACTGATTGGCGGGTAACGCCGAGCGCGTCACCGATCTGCTGCCAAGACCACCCCTGCTGGCGGGCCCTCGCGACGTGGTCCGCCTCGACCCGTTCCGCGAGCCGGTGCAGAGCTAGAGCGGCGCGGAGCCCCAGCGACGGGTCGTTGGACGCGATCGCGGAGGCGATGTCTTCGGCGTTCATGGCCGTCAGTCTAGGTTGACAACCGACGTTTGTCAATCCAAATTGACGCCGCGTGGTCTCGCGACGATCGGTATCCAGTCCCGTGCATCGCTGCGCGCGGTCTTGCGCAGAGCTCAAGGCAAGCCGTCGGATCTGCCGTGGTTCCGGCACTGATTTTGGGCCTGGGCAGTCATGTGTCTCTACCCGCACGACCCGGAGGTCTGCGGACTGGCAACGGGGGCGCGCAAGCATCCGGTCGGACTCCTTCACGCGGCGTCTCCCGTGTCGTGTGACGAAGGTGTTGCTTGAGATCGAATCGGGTCGTAGCTTCGCTCTGACAGCGGTCCTCTCATGCGCTGTCGCTGATGGTGTTGAGGATTGCGCCCTTGCGCGGATCGGTGGTCGCTCGCGCTGCTCCGCCGGCCGCCCTCAAGGCTGCCTCGGACGAGATCGCGAGCCGAGAGCTCGGCGATGCGTGCATGCTCGTGACGGACGTCTCGAGCTTTCCGCACGTGCTGTTGAGCAGCTGCCGTGATCGAGCTCGTCGACGGAACTGTTCCAGACGACTGGACGCACACCCGGGCGTCTTGGCGGTCGCTGGCCGCCCGACCGGCTGCTGATCGCGGCGAGCACCCCGGGGGCGCGAGGCGTCGAATCGCCTAGACCAGCGACGCCGCGCGATCGTGCGATCTCGTGAACGGCGGGCTACTCGGGTGTGACGAGCTCGAGGGCGCCGAACCCTTCGAGTGGCCGGTCGATGAAGAAGATCTCGATCGTGAGATCGGGGTCGACGTGGGCTTGTGAGAGGAACGCGGTCACCTTGCGGCTGGTGAGCTCCTCGATCGTGTCTGTGAAGCGTTTGGTCATCATGGTTTGGAAGTCGTGGCGCATCGCGACCACTCGGTCGGGCTGGCCGCTGTCCATGATCGTCTGCTCAAAGGGTGTGAAGCCGCTCCCGCGCATCACTACGACGATGATGTCGTCCAGCGCGTAGGTCTTGGCCTTGATCGGCCCGCGGCCGTAGTGCTCGCACAGGATCGCGACGATGCTGTTGGAGATCGCTCCGAGTAGCTTGCCGCCGGCGAGCGGAGCTGGGCTGCTGCCAACTAGAGGCGTTTCCATCGGTCTGCTCCTGTGTCCGGCGAGGTCTGCGAGGCCTCGTCGTCCGTAGCTGTCTTCTGGTTGGCTTGGTCTCAGAGCGTTCAGCTCCCGAGGCCCTATCGTTGAACGAGCGTAGCGGTCGCCCGCTGCGGAAAACTACGTTTGTCACGCTGCGGGTTCGAGCACGAACGCCTCAGACGGAGGACTCGCCGAGGGTGCTCGAGCCGCTGAGGAAGGTGCGCACTGTGCGTCCCGTGAGACGCCCGATGACCGCGACGTGACCGCCGATTTGGTCGCGCCGTCCTCGAGCTCGCACACGACGACATCCTGGTCCAACGAGCGACGCGATTTGGTGGCTCCGCGGCCGGTGAAATCAGCGATCAGCTCGCGGATCTCGTTCGCGATCGCGGCGTTCAGCCGCCGTGCCTCCGACCTCTCAACCGACATCGTCTACAAAGCGTCCGTCGGCTCCACGCCGAGTCCACCGTGGGTTGTATCCGGCCTTGATGACCGGCCTATTCACGGTACGATCGATTCCACAGCGGTCCTGTGCGCGGTCGGTGATCGTGCTTGGGGCTGCACCTTCATAACGGAACGATTTCGGGGTCACATGCTGGCGGCAGATTCTCGGTCCGTGGACACTTGGTCGGCTCCCGTCGGGAGCCAGGAAGAGCCCAGTTATGCACCAATCGCGAAGCGGCGGGAACCTAACCTCGGCCGTCCCGGCACCGCTCGGACGTTCCTCGAGTCGAGCCGCCGCATCGAGCCGCAGTTCGGCGCGCGACGGCGATAACAGCACGCGCCTGCTGGCGCGGCTGAGCGGCGAGTTCGCGGGCCGCGACAGAGCCCGAACCGCTTCACGCCGGGGAATCGTCTACCCAGCCAATAGTCGGCGGCCACGATGACCGCCAGCCCGCGTGAGCTATCTGCGGCGCTTGCAAACGAGATCGTCGCCCTGATGGCGGACTACACCGGGCGCGGATCGCCGAAGTCACGCTGCTACGTCCACGAGAACCTGATCGTCTGCGTCCTGCACGACTCGCTGACAAAAGGTGAGCTCAGCCTCGTCAACGACGGCAAGGAAGAAGCCGTCCTCGCGATCCGCCGCACCTACCAGGAATCGATGCGCACCGAGCTGATCGAGATCGTCGAGCGCCTCACCGGCCGCAAGGTATCCGCGTTCATGAGCTCCAACCACGTCAACCCCGACGTCGCGATCGAGTCCTTCGTGCTCGAACTCCGCGACACCACAGCACCCAACCAAGCCACACCCCAGCCAAACGACCGCCCTGTAGAGACCTCGTAGACGCCCAATCGGTACGCACAGATGGGGACGGCGAGCGTGCCCGCACCCCCGCAGATGCTCTGCGGCCCCTGCTGCGCGAGCCGACAGGGTGGATCGACGGCGCACCCCTCGGCGATGTTTTCTTGTTTGAAACGACCCCGATCGTGTCGCGACGCTACAAGCTGAGTACCGCGACGACGCCGAAGCAGGTGTCTCGGCCCAGGACGGTCGCGTCTCAGAAGTGCTGTAAATACGCGCCGGGTGCTGTCAGAGCGACGGCGTAGGTTCCCTCAAGTCCTGCCAGACGATGAAGGAGGCCTACGCCGTGAGACGGACCGTACCGCCATCGGCGGAGATACAAGCTGAGATCGACAAGCTGTTGTCGAAGGGGCTGGTCGATGAGCCGCAGAAGATGCTGGGCGAGCTGGCGCGGCTCGGTGCTCGGTTGATCATTCAGCGGGCGGTCGAGGAGGAGTTCGACTCGTGGCTCGGTCGGGCCCGCTACGAGCGCCGGCCAGAGGCGGGACCGGGGAAGCGCAACGGGTTCCGGCCCCGGCACGTGCAGACCGGGGAGGGTGAGTTGCGGATCGAGATCCCGCAGGTCCGCGAGGCGGCGATCCCGTTTGTCTCGAAGTTGTTCCCGAAGTGGCATTGCAAGCGGCTGCTTCGGACCGACCCGCTGAAGGCGCTGGTGATCGGCGGGTTCGTGCGTGGCCTGTCGATGCGCGACGTTGAGTCGTTGTGTGAGGAGGCCGGGCTCGGGAAGACCTCCCGCTCGACGGTTGCTCGAATCTGCGCGGAGCTGCACGAGCGGTTCCAGGCGTTCTGTCGCCGCTCGCTCTACGACGTCAACGTGGTCGTGCTGTTCCTCGACGCGATCTACCTGCCGGTGCGCCTGAGCGGCCCGAAGGAGGGCGTGATCTGCGCCTGGGGAATCGACGAAAACGGCCACAGGGAGCTGGTTTCCGTCAGGTTGGGGGCGCGCGAGTCCAAGGAGGACTGGCTCGAGCTCGGCCCCGGTTGGGTCCTCACGGTCGTGCTTGCGATCGGTGTGGCTGGTCGCGTGTGTGCCTGCGGGATCGTTGGCCAACCGACGTTGGCGCGGGATGGGCGATCGCGGCAGTGCGGATCACGACTGTTGTGTTCCTGGCCACGGCAGCAGGCTCGATCGAGCGGCGGGCTGGATGGCGAGCCAGTAGGAAAGGCCCGGCAGTCACCGTGTTGGTCGGTTCGCGCCTTTGAGCATCCAGTCCGCACTGCTTCGTGGGATCTTATTGCGACCGGGTTTCGCGGCGTTGAGGGCTCGAAGAACGAGCGTTCCTTCGACGCGCTGACGGGCAACGACGCCTCGGGCAGCCACCGATCGAGGATCGAAACGAAGAGCTCAGACCCAAGCCGGCTCGTTGGCCGCGACCGTAACATCGCCTGAGGCGATCACCTCTTATCGGATGCAGCGCCGCTCCTCGACCCAACGAGAGCGGTCGATCACACGACTTGCAGCAGCAACGCCAACGCGGCCGCGAGGTACAGGGCCACGATCGTGACCAGGACCGTGACCACCACCGCCACGGTCGTGAGCAGAACGATCCTGGCCCTTCGAGTCCAACGTCCCAGCCGCGTCTGGGCAACGGCCAGGCTGGCAGACAAGCGGATTGCGGCGGGTACACCGCGCTGCGCGATGAGCGCCGCCCGTATCCGTTGCTCCCAGCGGACAGTCATCCGCGCAGCCTCGCGCCGCGCCCGCAACCGATACCACGGTAGGCGCCGACTACGCCCCCACCAGTACCCAAGCGACTGAACTCCATCCTCCAGATCCGGAGGCGCCAGCAGTCGCCTCACGAGCTGGTCGTCATCTGATCGCGAGCCTGTTCGCATGCGGTTCATTTTCGCAGACAGCATGGGTGCGGTGCCTGGTCTCCCTCTGTGACTCAGGCAAGTCCGGCGACGGAGCGGCTTGGGTGCCGCAAGTAGTCCTGAACGTCGTCGGCCGGCAACGGTGGACACAGGAGAAACCCCTGGATCAGGTCGCAGCCGAGCCGAGTCAGTTCGTCCCGGATCTCGTCGTCCTCGATGCATTCGGCCACGATCTGGAGCCCAAGCGAGTGCGCCAGCTGGATCATCGCCTTCAGAATCCGGCTCGCGTCGCTCGCAGGCGGCAGGCCAATCTGACTCAGATCCACCTTCAGCGTGTCGAACGGCAGCCGGCCAAGGCGGGTAATCGACGAGTAGCCCTCGCCGAAGTCGTCGAGCACGATCCTCATCCCTAGCTGCTTGAGCGCGTCGAGCGCGTGCGCCGCCCGGTCCGGAAGTCCGACCATGGCGGTCTCGGTGACCTCGACCGCGAGTCGTGACGGGGGGAATCGATGCTGCTCGAGGATGGGCGAGAACGCCGCCGCCAGATCCCGCCGGCCTAGGCTGACAGACGAGAGGTTGATAAAGATGGTGACATCGCTGGCCACTTCTCCCCAGGCCGAAACGTCACCCAGAGAACGGTCGACCGCGAGCAGTGTCAGCTCCCAGATCGTCCGCTCGTCACGCTCGGCAAGCGGGATGAACGTTTCCGGCTCGATTCGGCCGCGATCGGGGTGTTCCCACCTGGCCAGTGCTTCGAGGCCGACCACCCGACCGGTCCGGGCGTTGGCGAGCGGCTGGTAGTGGAAGACCACCTCACCCAGCTTCATCGCCCTGCGAAGCTCGGCGCGCTGCAGGGCGTGGCGCGGGTCGCAATCCCCGAGCGCGCCGTGGGCGTAGATCCCGGACAGCAGGCCGAGCATGAAGAAGACCGCTGGCTCGTCGATCTCTTCGACAGCACCGGGGTGGCCTTGCGTGAACGCCCACACGAGCAGCACTCCCGAGGCCACGCTCGCCCCGAAAAGGCCGCCCCGAACTCCGTACATCACCCCGAGAAGCGTGATCGGGACGGCGGCCAACAGCATGATTCCCGGGTCGGCCACCGCGAAGCGCAGGATCGAGATGCCGATGAGCATGCCGACCACGGCCGCATTGAGCAGCACAGACCGCGACACAAGAACTCTGAAAATCATCTGGCTAGGCGGTCGCCTGTGCGTTGACGCCAGCCTAACCGCCGGGACGAGTGCCTGAGAACCCCCACAACCAGCCGGCAGATCACACCGGCCAAGCGCCACCCAAACGCACCGGTACGCAAGCGGGCGAATCTCGGCCAACGAGACCCAACTTGCGCACCCCGCAGGGACGGTACCCGCACGCGTGCCGGGCCGCCGAGCAGTGATGCTGCTCAGGTGCTCGATCTCGCCGATCCCGGCGCCGAGCACGCCTGGGTGAACGCGGCCGACTTTTGCTAACCCAAGCGAAAGCGCTCGGCCGAACGCTGGTCGCCGGGAGCTCCGAAGCAGGTCGGCAGCCCGAACGACCCAGGCCGCCTCAGCTGACCGCAAACAGCAGGGGAGCGGGCGCAACGTCACGATCGGTAGAGAGGCGGCGATAAGTTTCGACCGGCGCTCGGGTCTCGTCTTGTGTACTGCGAGAAGGAGGGATAAGACGTGGGTGAACTGACCGCAGACCTCTTCGTCAGTCTCGACGGCTTCGCCGGTGCCGTCGAGTTCGGACCGTACTTCGGCTACGGCGGACCGGAACTGGACGAGTGGATCCAGACAGAGATCGACAAGCCGCAGGTCATCGTCTTTGGGCGGGGGACCTATGAAGTGCTCGCGCCTATGGCCACCCGCGGGTCCGAGCCAGCGTCCCAGCGACTCACGGCGGTGCCGAAGCTCGTTGTCTCCTCGACCCTGTCCCAGCCGCTGGAGTGGGCCAACACTCGCCTGGTCGCGGGGGACGCGGTCGAGGTGTTGCCGGCCCTCAAGGCCGACAGCGAGGTCCCACTGCGCACGATGGGAAGCATCTCGCTGGTGCGCAACCTGTCAACCGCCGGACTCGTGGACCGACTGCGCTTGATGGTCTTCCCGCTTACCTGCGGGAGCAACGGGCGCGAGCGCATCTTCGGCGAGGGAGGGCCGCAGCGCATGGAACTGGAAGGGACCAAAGTCCTCGACGGCCGCGTCGTGCTGCTCGAGTACCGGCGGAGCGCCTAGCAAACCGTGGCGGGAGGGAAACGCCCCGGAACTGGCGCTGGTTGGACGGCGGGACCGTGGCTCGTCTCGACCCTCTGGACGCCGCTCGGCGTGCGCGACAAACACGATCGGCACTGCTTCGCCTGCGCGAGGAGTAGCCGCGGGGGCGCCGACCCTGCCTCCTGCGTTGGGCGATCTGCGGCGCTGAGCTCGAGCCTGGCGACGAGACTCCCGGATTCCCGTGCGCTAGCAAGGCGGCGGGTCACCCAACTGACCAACGTCGAGCGGCGCGTGGCTGCAAGCCGCTTCCCCTTTCCATAAGTGGCGGGTCGGAGGACCGCCCTCCTCGACTTGTTCCGGGCCGAGTCCTGGTCGCGCCAGAGTAACACAGAATCTTGATCTAATCCAGAAAATGAGGGACTCTGATCTTGGCATCAGCCAAGTCTCGGTCCAACGAACCGCGCGTACAGCTTCGGCGGCGTAGCGCCGAGCGCTGGCGCAGCCGCAAGGCCCAAGGCTGCCGCGACTAGCAGCGCCGCGACAAGGCCACGACGTCTCATCGTTAAGAGCATCATTGCCGAGGTCTCACTGCGCGAGCCCGCTCGAGGCTCGCAGCTGGCCACATCTCACTGGTGTTGTAGTAGACGTCAAACGCAGGCACTGACTCGGGGAGCACGAGCCAGTCGACCTTCGACCTGGTGAAGATGTGGACATCTGGGGCGATGTGCCTCGGATCGTCGAGCGTCCCGGCACGGACGAAGCTAACACCGGGCCGCCCATAGAAGCTGTAGACCGCCGTCTGGCAGCTCGGACAGCGGAAGATCCGCTGGGTGCTGCCGTCGTCACGCGGGACGTCGACCGGCTGCGGCGCGCCGTCCAGAAACTCGACTCGATCCGACTCGATCAGCAGGTTGATTACGAAGGCGCTGCCGGTCTGCCGCTGGCAGTTGAGGCAGTGGCAGCAATGGACGAACAGAGGCGCCGACGTCAGCCGGTAGCGAACCGCGCCGCACGAGCAACCGCCCCCTATCCCGGCGATCATCGCAGAGCCGGCGGTTGGCGGCCATGACGGCAACCGGTGAGTGGGCCCGAACTGCAGGCCTGCCGACCGGATGCTCGTCGGGATGCCAACCAGAGCCTCTGCGATGGGCGGACCCCCGGCGGTCACATCCTCGAGACCCGCTGCGAGGTAGCCTGACGCCGGATTGCGTGACGGCTGCAACAGGAGGCTGAACGGTGAACAAGCCGGTGTTGTTCTGCTATGACGGCTCGGACGGTTCGAAGACGGCGCTGCGGGCCGTGGTGGACATGATCAAGCCCGGCGACGCCGTGGTGCTGGTCGTCTGGATGCCGGCGTCGGTTCAGTTGGCCCGGGCCGGCTCGTTCATAGTCTCGGTCCCGAACGAGGGCGAAATCGACGAGCAGGAGGCGAAGGTCGCGCAACGGATCGCCGAGGAGGGTGCCGAGTCTGCCCGCACGCACGGCTACCACGCCTCAGCACGAATCGCTCAGGCGAACGAATCAGTGGCGGAGACGATCGAGGAGATTGCCGAGGAGATCGACGCCTGCTTGATCGTCTGCGGCCAGCGCGGCCGCGGCATGCTCGGCAGCGCGCTGCTCGGGAGCGTGTCGCACGCGTTGGCGGGACACACGAAACGGCCCGTGCTCATTGCCCCGCAGCACCCTGCGTAGCACCTACTCCGGGCTCGGCGACCTCGGCAGCCTCGAAGTGGTGGCAGCCACCGATTGCGTGGCGGGCGAGGGCCGCCTTCACGGTGGGCACACGATGCCTGACCCGGCCAGGCAGGATTACAAGCGCGAGAAGGAAGTCGAGGGCGAAGATTCCGACCGACCACGCGAATGCCGTGGTATCACCGTGAACCGTCGCGGCGCTGATCAGCTCGGCGGGCGGAACGGTGTGGAGGTGGGCCACGGTGTAGCTGGCGACGGCGCTCGCGAAGATCGTGCTCAGCAGAGAGGTGCCGACCGAGCCACCTACCTGCTGGGAGGTGTTGACCATCGCTGAGGCGACCCCGGCGTCGCGCCCCTCTACCCCGAGGGTCGCGGTCGAGAACGCGGGCGCGAAGATGCATCCCATCCCGACGCCAAGGAGGAGTAGACCGGGGAGGACGTGGCTGACGTAGGTGGAGTCTGGAGTCAGGTGCGTAAACAAGAACATCGCGAGCGCGCCAAGCGTCGTGCCGACGAGGACCAGTGGTTTGACCCCGGTGTGCTGAATCACGCGGGTTTGGACGGTGGTGGAGGTGAGCACCAGAATGCCGGTCAGCGGGAGGAACGCCAGTCCGGTGGTGAGCGGCGAAAGCCCGAGCTGCTGCTGCAGGAAGTAGGTGAGGAACAGGAATACGGCAAAGATGCCCGCGCCGGCGAGTGCGATCGTGGTGTAAGCGCCGCCGCGGGCCCGGTCCAAGACGATGTGCAGCGGCAGCAGCGGATGCTTGGCTCGGCGCTCGATCAGCACGAAAGCCGTCAGGAGCACCGGGCTGGCGATCAGGGCCACGACCGTGGCCGTGGCGCCCCAGGAGTGGGTCTCGGCGTTGGAGAACCCGTACACCAACGCGAACAGGCCCAACGCCGAGGTGAGAACCCCGGGTATGTCGATCGGCTCGCGCTCCGGAGCCGTGTGATTGACCAGCAGGCGGAGGGCCACGATCGTCGTGGGTATAGCGATCACGAGGTTGACGTAAAGGCACCAGCGCCAGGACAACACCTGGGTGAGCGCGCCGCCGAGGATCAACCCGAGCGAGGCGCCGCCGCCGGCGATCGCCCCGAAGACCCCGAACGCCGTGGGCCGGTCGGGAGACCCCTCGAACGTCACGGTCAGCAACGAGAGCGCCGAGGGTGCGAGCAGTGCGCCAAATGCTCCCTGGAGGGTTCGGGCGGCGACGAGCATGCCGAAGGACTGGGCCAGCCCGCCGATCGCCGAGGCAACCGAGAACCCGACCAGGCCCCCGACCAGCGTCCACTTCCGCCCGAACAGATCGCCGAGCTTCCCACCCAGGAGCAGGAGGCTGCCGAACGCGAGCGCGTAGGCGGTGACGATCCATTGCCGGCTCTCGGTCGAGAAGCCCAGCGCCTTCTGTGCGGACGGGATCGCGATCGTCACGATCGTCGCGTCCAGCACCACCATCAGCTGCGCGACGCTGAGCAGCGCCAAGACCGCCCATCGGTTCGGCTCGCGAACCGCCGGGGCCGCCGAAATCGATGGGGGGATAGTCCCAGCGGTGCCGCGGCCGTCGACCTCAGCCATCCGACAAAGCTAACACCGCGCGACCGCCGGCCAACCAAAAATGACCCGTCGCGGGATCCGCTTCGGCGCTAGAGCGCTCTCTCAGCGGCGAGCTTGCATTGACTCTAGGCGCTTGGCCGCTTCACGCAGGGCGTCCCACTCGGTGAGCTTGACTCGCGGGCGGCCGGGAGTGGACGCCGCGCCGGCCGCGGTCTCGATGGCGTTGATGGCCTGCCAACCGTCCCACGTCACCGCGTACGGGCAGCGCGCCGCGATCATCTCCTCGATGTCGTCCGCGACGGGCTGACCCAACCGACCGGCGGCCGCATCCTCGAGGATCTTGTCGACCGTGTCCTGGGAATCTTTCTTATTGGTGCCGATCACGCCGGAGGGGCCGCGCTTGATCCAGCCCGATACGTATTCGCCAACCTGGTGCCGGCCGTCCGCGTCGGTCACGCGGCCGCCTTCGTTGCGAATCAGGCCGCGACGCTCGTCGAACTGAACGTCGCCGACGGGCTCGCCGGTGTAGCCGATCGAGCGGAACACCAGCTGCGCCGGGATCTCCTCGAACGTTCCGGTACCGCGGGCAGCGAGCGAACCGTCCTCGCGCGCAACGATCGCGTTGTTCTCGACCCTCACCGCGCGCACGTGCGCGCCCGAGTCGCCGAGTAGCTCGACCGGAGAGGCCAGGAAACGGAAACGGACCGTGATTGGCTTGCCCATCTTCGGGCGCGCCGCGTAGTCGGTGAGGATCTCGACGTTGCGCCGGCGGGTCTTGTCCGCCTCCGCAAGCGCGACCGCCGAGAGCTCGTCGAGCTCGGCGCCGACGACCTCGACGTCTCCGCGCTCGAGCTCGCCCATCTCGAGCAGCTCGGGATTCGTGAACGCGGCCTGGAGCGGGCCACGGCGCGCCAGGATCGTAATGTCCTCGATCCCGCTCGCTCCCAGCACCTCGATCGCGTGGTCGGCCGTGTCGGTGATGGCCAGCTCGCTTGGCGCCAGGGCGAGCATCCGGGCGACGTCGATGGCGACGTTGCCGGCGCCCACCACGACGACCTGCTTGGCCTGGAGGTCGATCTCGAGACCCGAGTGGTCGGGGTGGCCGTTGTACCAAGCCACGAACTCGGTGGCGGGGTGCGAGCCGCGCAGCTCTTCACCCGGGATCCCGAGCCGCTTGTCGATCGAGGTCCCGAATGTGTAGAGGACGACGTGGTAGCGCTCGAGCAGCTGTTGGCGGGTGAGGTCGCGACCGAACTCGACGTGGCCGAAGAAGCGAAACCGCTCGTGTTCGCTGGTCTTGTCGTATGCCTTCGTGACCGACTTGATCTTGGGGTGATCCGGCGCCACCCCCGAGCGGACGAGGCCATACGGCGTGGGCAGGCGGTCGTAGAGATCGACCGCGAACTGGGGCTCCCCGATACCGAGTAGCTGGCCGGCCGCGTAGAACCCAGCGGGACCGGCGCCGATGATCGCGGCGCGGACAGGAGCGCTATCGGTCATGGGCGTGTGACGGGACGAGACTCACCGCCACTACGGTAGTCGAGCCGCCGCGGCGACCCGGCCGCGAGCGACGCTCGACATCTCAGCCTACCTTACAATCACCGGCGCAGGGAGCGGATTTAACCCAGCCCGTCGTCACTTGACCGCGAATCTAGATGCACCCGTAGTGATCGCCGGCGCCGGGCCGGTCGGCCTGAGCCTCGCCGCCGACCTGAGTTGGCGGGGCGTCCCGTGCGTCCTTGTCGAACGGGGCGACGGCTCGGCCCCATCGCCCCGGACGAACGTGATCGCGGCCCGCTCGATGGAGCACTTCAGGCGGATCGGGCTGGCGGAGGAGCTTCGCGACGTGGGCCTGCCCGACGACTACCCGCCGGACCTGGTCCGGGTCAATCAGACCTTCTTTCAGCCGGTGCTGGTGCGCCACGTGCAGTCGCGACCGAACGTATCGGTGCTGCTCGGCTCCGAGGTGGACCGGGTCGAGACAGACGACCATAAGGTCCGGGTGGGCGTCAAGCAGGGTGATCGGCGATCCGTGCTCGAGGCCTCATACCTGGTTGGTTGCGACGGAGCGCACAGCGTGGTCCGGAAGGCGATCGGAGCGACCCTCGAGGGGATTCCCGAGCTGCGCAAGACCGTGTCGGTGCATTTCCGATCGCCGGCGCTCGCGCGGCTGAACACCCGGCCGGCGTGGTCATACGCGATCTACAACGCCGACCTTGGCTTCGGAGGCATGTTCGCCCTGGACGGCCGCGACCACTGGCTCTGTCACACCGGCTTCCCGGTGGGCGAGAGCACCGGTGGGGTCGATCCTCACCAGCTGATCCATCAGATGGTGGGCGCCGAGATCGAGGTCGAGATCATCCAGGTGATCCGGTGGACGGCGCGCGCTCTGGTGGCGAACCGATTCCGCGAGGGCCGAGTTCTGCTTGCCGGCGACGCCGCGCATCTCTGGGTCCCGGCGGCCGGATTCGGGATGAACTCGGGAATTCAGGAAGCGATGACGCTCGGGTGGATGCTCGCGGCGACGTACCGCGGCTGGGGCGCAGACGCTCTCCTCGACGCGTATGAGCAGCAGCGCCGACCCCTGGGCGAGCAGGTCGCGGCGATCGTGACGGAGATTTCCCGCCACTCGAGCGGGGTCAAGATGCGAGAGACGCTCAGCGGCGTGTTGCCCGACGTCGAGCGGTCCGGGCCGGCCGGCGAGAGGGCGCGCGAAGTTCTCCGCGACTACGTGCTCAGGCACTCCTTCCCCCAGCACTCGCCGCTAGGGCTCAACTTCGGGTATCGCTACGAGGGCTCCCCGATCGTCGTCGCCGACGGAACCCCGCCACCGCCCTTCGAGTTCGGGACGTTCAGTCCGGATGCGCGCCCGGGCCACCGCCTACCGCATTTCCGGCGCGCCGACGGGACGCCCGTGTTCGACTCACTCGGCCCCGATTTCTCCCTGCTGTGCCTGGGCGACGGCGCAGATCAGGCAACGGGCCTCCTCGACGCGGCGGACAGCGCGCGCGTACCGCTGAAGCTCGTTCACCTCGCGGAGGCCGAAGCAGAAGCCCGAGACCTCTACCGGGCGTCGCTCGTCCTCGTTCGCCCGGACCAACATGTCGCCTGGCGCGGCCGAGCGGCCCCCGAAGATCCGGGCGGCATCATCGATCGGGCGCGAGGGGCGCGCTTGACTAGCGGGCGACGGCCGTCTGGCCGGTAGGCGGCCCCACCCGAGAAACGCAGCGCAACGGGAGCGTCTCGGGACCGTAGAGCGGCCAGTAGACGGGCGCCACCTCGCCGGCCACGTCGAAGTGATCGGTCGCCGCCAATAGCTCCTCGAGCGCGAGCCGCATTTCGGTCTCGGCCACGTGCTTGCCGGCGCACTTGTGAGAACCCCAGCCGAAGGCGATGTGCGGGTTGGGCGAGCGTCCGAGGATGAACCGGTCGGGCTCGGGAAAGACCTCGGGATCGCGGTTAGCCGAAGTCAGGACGAGGGCAACCTGCTCGCCCGCCTCGATCTGCTGACCGCGCACGCGCGTCGTACGGGTCGCCGTCCGCGCGAAGCCCTGGTTGGGGGTGTAGAGACGAAGCAGCTCGTCGCAGGCAGACGGAATCAACTCCGGCTGCCGCCGCAGCTCATCCTGAAGGGCGGAATCCTCGGCCACATGTCGGATCGCGCTCGCGATGGCAGCGCTCGGCGCGACGTGGGCAGCGATCAACAATTGCCGGATGCTCCCGGCGATGAATTCGTCATCGAGAGGAGATCCGTCTACGCGCACCTCCAATAAGGCAGTGACGATGTCCGAACCAGGGTCCAGCGGCTGAGCGCGCCGCCCAGCAACGAGTTCGCGGAACACCCCGTACATGAACAGATTCTCCTCCTCGGCGATCTCGGGCCGCTGGTGAAACTGGGCCGACTCGAAGCGTTCACTGTGCTCGTTGAGGTCACGTGCCTGCTCCGGCGTAATCCCGATGAACATGCCGAAGATGAGCCCGGAGGGCGGGGAGCTCAGCCCCGTCACGGCATCGCCGCCGCCGCCGTCCACCAGCGCCGCGACGAGCTCGAAGGCCGTCTCCCGCATGGCCGGTTCCAAGGCGGTCACCCGCTCGCTCGACAGGACGGCGTTGAGCGGCCGGCGGTAGCGGGGATGCTCGGGCGGGTCGAAATGAAGCGGGGCCCGTCGCCCGGACACCGGATTGCGCGGGACGGTGATCCCCTGCGAGCTGGTGAACACGGCCGGCCGGCGACTGGCGAGCTTCACGTCCTGATACTTGGTGAGCGCCCAGAAATCCCAGCGGGCGCCGCGGGCGACTGGACAACGCTCCCGGAGCTCGGCCCACACTGGGTGAGGACACCGGGTGAAGTCCTCGTCGAGCGGGTCGAAATCCGGCTCGCGCGTGGACCCGGATCCCGTCATGCGCGAACCAGCTTCACGGGAACGGACAGGGTCCCGATCTCGGGCCACCCGCTCATTCGAATCGGGCCGTTGACCTCGATCACGCTGGTGCGGGCCAGCAGCTCCTCGAGCGTGATCCGGAACAGCTCGAGCGCCAGCGGGGCACCGGCGCACCGATGCGGTCCACCCCCGAACGCCACGTGATCGCCGATGTTGGGCCGGTTGAGGATGAACTCATCGCCGGCGGGAAAGACGGCCTCGTCGCGGTTGGCCGAGGCATAAGCCAGCGCGATCGGCTCGTCCTTGGACACCGTACGGCCGCCTAGCTCGACGTCTTGGCGGGGGGTACGGGCGAAGCCGCGGTACGGAGTAAACAGACGGAGGTACTCCTGGACGGCCGCCGGGATCAGACTCGGATCCTCGCGCAACTGCTGCGCAAGCTCGGGATGCTCACTCAGATGGGCCACCACGCTTCCGAGAAACACGATTGGCGCGATCATCCCGACGACGATGAACTGGCGCAGCGTGCCGAGCACCAGGTCATCGGGGAGCGGCTCGCCCCACTCGTCGGTGGCGGCGAGCAGCGCCGAGGTCGGGTCGTCCTCGACCGGGAGCGGCTCGGCCTTGCGCGCCGCGATCATCTCGCGGGCGATCACGTATAGATCGAGGCTCGCCTGCTTGACGAGCTCGTCGTCGAAATCCTGCAGGGCGGCGTCGTAGCCCTTGACGATCTCGCGGATCTTCATCCCGGTCTCGAGCGGCAGGTTGGAGAAGACCGCGAACACCCGGCCCGGAAGCGGATGCACGAAGTCCACGCAGAAGTCGCCTCCGCCCGCGTCGATCAGCTGATCGAGCAGGTCGATCACGATCTCGCGCATCGGACCCCCCATCGCCTGCACCTTGGCGGCGGTGAAAAACGGGTTGAGCGCCCGCCGGTAGGGCGTGTGCTCGGGTGGATCGAGGTGCAATGGCGGGCGCCGTCCGGTGAACGCGACCTTGGGGACGACGTTCTGGACGGTGGTGGTGAAGGTTCGCCAGTCTCGGAGGATGCGGGTTACGTCCTCGTGCTTGGTGACCAGCCAGAACCCGTTGAAGGCGCTCGAGTGCGCCACCGGGCACTCGCCCCGAAGACGCTTCATGTCCCGATGAGCGCTCTCCCAGGTCTCCTCCGCCAGCGCGTCGAAGTCGTCAGCCACAGCCATCTCAGGTAGGCTGATACTACCAGGTCCGGCTAATCGTGTCGAGGCGCCGAGCCCGGGGTGTCATTGGGCGGCAGGCCCATGTTGTGGGTGCACCGCGCGACGGCGCGGCGAAACCGCCGTGCCTCCTGCTCGCTGAACCCCTCGAGCAGGGTCTTCTCGAGGGCCGCGATCCGCTCCTCCCAGTCGTCGATCACCTGCTGCGCGGATGGAGTGAGGTGGGCCCGGAGGATGCGCTGGTTGGCCGAATCGGGCTCGCGGTTCAACAGCTTCCGTCGCTCCAACTCGAGGACGACCTCGTTCATCGACTGTGGGGTGACGAAACAGCGGCGGGCGAGCTCGGCGTTCGACAGGCCCGACTCGTGGGCGAGTGTCATCAGCGCGATCACGTGGGGACCCGAAAGCTCGTAGGCCCGGAGATCCGACAGGCTCCGCCCGATCTGCCGCGACAGGCGAGTCAGGGCGTAGCTGAGCGGCGGCGAGCTCTCCTGTCGTGGCACGTCAGGGAAGCTATCGGAAGCGACAGCCTCACCGGAACCGGACCGGCACCGAGCGGGGGCCGATGTGCGGCCATCCGATCTCGGGGGCGGGCCCGGCCAGCTCGAACCGGGTCGTGCGGGCGAGGATCTCCTCCACCGCGATGCAGATCTCGGTTCGTGCCAGGTGCGCGCCCAGGCAGCGGTGAATCCCGTACCCGAACGCGACGTGTCGGTTTGGGCTGCGGGTCAGGTCGATCCGCTCGGGGTCCGGGAAGACATCCGGATCGCGGTTGGCCGCGGCCCAGAACAATCCGACCTTCTCGCCACGACGGAGGGTTTGTCCACAGACCTCGACGTCCCGGGTTACGGTCCGGGCCAGCATCTGGGCGGGCGAGAACGCGCGGAGGAGCTCGTCGACGGCCGCCGGGATCAGCACCGGGTCCTCGCGCAGGCGAGCCTGCTGGTCGAACACCGAGCCGAGGTACCGGAACGCGCTGCCGAGACCGTTCGTCGTCGTGTTGTGACCCGCCTGCAGCAGGAGACGCACCACCCCGGTGACCCGGTCATCGTCCAACCGTCGGCCGTCAACTTCCAACTCAAGCAGCCCGGTGATGATGTCGACCCGCGGGTCCAGTCTCACCGAGCGCCGGCCCTCGACGACCCCGTGGACATAGGAGTAGATCGCGTCGTTGGCGCGGGCGTGACGCTCGGGCTCGCCCGCGCGCCCCGCTTCGATCACCTCGGTCGTCCAGCGCTTGAGAAAGCTCCAGTCCTCGGAGGGCAAGCCGAGCAACGCGCACAGCACTAGCGCCGGCATCGGCACGGCGACCGTCGGTACCAGGTCGCACTCCTGCGCGGCGATCGCGGCATCGATGAGCTGAGCGGCGATCTCCCGGATCCCCGGTTCGAGCCGCCGTGCCTGCTCTGCCGAGAAGTACGGCGCCAGCAGGCGTCGGTAGTGGGTGTGCTCGGGACGGTCGACCTCGAGCGGCGGCCGCGGCGGCCGGTCGGGTCCGGTCGAGTCGGGGATCGTCGTCTTCTCGCCACTGATGAACGTCTCGGTGTCGAGCGCGGCGGCGATCACGTCCTCGTGGCGCATGAGACTCCAGAAACCGCCCCACCGCTCGCTCCTGGCGACCGGGCATCCTTCCCGCAGCCGCGCATGGACCCCGAACGGGTCCTCGACGGCGACGCGCGAGGGGATCCCAGTCCGCGGCGTGCGTGGCTCGAGACGTCATCGGAGAGTGACAGGCAGGTGGGAGACACCCCGTCTGACGAACGTGGTGCGCGTCGGCGTGCCGGCCAGCGACACCCAGTTCGTCCGGGCGAGCAATTCCTCGCATGCGACTCGCAACTCGAGGCGGGCCAGGTCGGCTCCGATGCAGCGATGGATGCCATACCCGAACGCCAGATGCCGGTTCGGTCGCCGGTCGAGGCTGCATGCGTCCGGCTCGACAAACTGCTCGGGATCGCGGTTGGCCGAGGCGAGCAGAAGCATGAGCTTGTCTCCCGCGCAGATCGGTCGTCCGGCCACGTTCGCATCCTCGATCGCCCACCGCGGCACCGCCTGCACCGGCGTCTCGAGGCGCAGGAGCTCATCGACGGCGACAGGGATGAGGTCTGGCCCCGAGCGCAGCCGCGTTTGCAGCTCGCCGTCGGCCGCAATCCGCAGCACGCAGTTGCCGAGCGCGCTTGTGGTCGAGTTGTGCCCGGCGACCAGCAGGAGCCGCACGAGCTGGACGGCGTCGTCAGCGGACACGGTGCGCTCGCCGTCCGACTTGCCGATGATTCCGGTGATGAGGTCGAGCTCGGGATCGCCGGGCCGCTCGATTCGCTCCTTCACGACACGCCGGCTGTACTCGTCGAGCGCGACGGCACAGCGCCTTACCGTCTCCGGGTCGTTGCCGCGACCCTCCTCGGCGTTGAACAGATCTTCGGAGATCCGCTTCAGGTACACCCACTCCGAGTCGGGCAGGCCGAGCCACGCGCACAGCGTGCGCGCGGGCAGCGGGTAGGTCAGCTGGCCGGCCAGGTCGGCGCCGCCTGTCGCGATGACCGGCTCGAGCATCTCGCCGACGAAGCCGCGGATGCGACCCTCGAGCGGGCCCACACGCTCTTTGGCGAAGTAGGGGTGGAGGACTCGTCGGAAGAAAGTGTGCTCGGGTCGGTCGACTTCGAGTGGCGGACGCCCTTTGCCGAACTGGGGACCCCCGGAGTTGTTGAACAGGTCGGCCGCGACCGCAAGCGACACGACGTCGTCGTATCGACTCACCGTCCAAAAGCCGCCGGGCGAGAGGACCGAGCGCTCACACCAGGCGACTGGGCGGGCTTCCCTCAGCTCTCTCCACGAGCCGACGGGATCGGCAATGGCTTCCGGAGCGTACGGGTCCCAGTCGGCGGCGGGCACGTCCGGAGCAGTGTGACCAGCGGGCAAGCTGGCTACGACCTCCTCGCGTGTCGTTTGGAGTGGCCTGTCGCCGCCGTGAAAGGCCACCCGGGATAGGGGAACGGCGCCGGCCGCGGGTCGCCGAGCCACCGGAAATGGAGATTCGCGATCGGCGTGTACGGGACGTAGTTGGACTCGTCGTTGATGTTGCCCTGCCCCGTGTACCTGGCCTCCGCCGGCAGCGGATACACGGGCCACGTCCTCGTGATGGTCCCGCTCGCGTCGGCCTGCCACGCGTCGAGCTTCGCCGGCGCCTGGTGGTTCTCGACCCAGTTGATCAGGCTGGGAAGGATCTGCAGGTTGTAGATCGCGCCCGAGGCGGCCTCACCGTGATCCCCGGTGGGAAGCATGAACAGGCGCGCGAACTGCTGGGCGGCGGCGAGACCGCCGGCCTCGTGCGCTACCTGTGCGTACCAGTCCGGCACCGAGTACGCCCCGCCAGCCTCGTCCTGCCAGCTCTGCCAAGCGATCAGCTTGCCGCCGGCGTGCTCGAACGGGTCCAGGTCGGGGTGGTTGTTGTTGTTCGAGTCGTAGACGGCACCCATCGCCTGGAGCGCCTGCCAGGTCTGGGTGGTGAACGTGAGATCACGCCAGGTGAAGCTAGGCGGCGGGTCGTTGGCGAAGGCGAGGAAGCGCAGGTTGTCCCCGGCGAGGAATATGCCCGCGGCGGCGAAGCCGGGCCAGGCCAGCTCGGAGCCGTAGGATTCACCACCGGGCCACATGTACTGCCCGTCAGGGGTGACGGGGCCTCGGTACATCGCCTCGGCCGCCTGGACCTGCTGTGCGGTGAGGCAGTTTGTGGTGACCCTCGCGCTGCACTGGATCGAAGCGGGGTCCCAGTGACACAGCCGCGGGTCGTTGATCTGTCCATCGACACCGCAGGCCGCCAGGGCGGCGTTGTGCAGCGTCGTGATCCCGGTTTGGTCGAAGATCGTGTTGCCGCTGGAGTCGTACAGATGCTGTGCCGCGAAGTCGAACATGACCAGCGCGTCCTGGATCTCAATCGCGGGTGCGCCGGCGAGGATGCCGTTGAAGTCGCGGGGATAGCGCTGGGCCTCTTGGACGGCCGCTCGGCCGCCGTCGGAGTACCCGTCGAAGTACGAGTACGCGGGAGCGGTACCGTAGAAGGTGGTGATGATCGCCTTGGCCACGACCGCGTTGTAGTGATCGGCGAGGTACCCGAACTCGGCCCGGAGCGGCTGGCTCGCGCCGGGCGCGCCCCACACATCCGAAGGCCCGGTCGCGATATGGCCCTCATTGTTGGAGGAGACGGCGAACGTGTTGCTGGTCAGCGCTGCGGCGGTATCGGCGGCCGGCGAGACACCGATCGAGAGGGTTCCGCAGTTTCCGCCGCAACCGGTCTGCAGGTATCGACCCTCGTACGTACTGGTGGGCAGCCTCAGCTCGAACTCGGTCTGGGGCGATATGTACCCGAACACGTCGCAGTACTGAGCTGCGCCCGTGCCGACCAGGGTCGCGCTGGTGAGACTCGTGGGGGGTGCTCCCGGGACGTTGGTGAAGTCCTCGCTCAGGAGCTGGCTGCATGGCATGACCGGGGGCACGGGCGTCCGCGCCGGGATCGTCTGGGTTGGCGGGGCGGCTACCGAGGTCGTGCTGGGACTCCCGCTGGCGCCACTCGTGGCTGCGAACACCACGACCAGGACAGCGATTGCAGATGCCAAAGTGGCGGCGGCAAGACGCCATCTCGCCGAGCCCGATCGGTGGGTCATCATCCTCTCCTCGTACGAGCGCCAGGCGGTCGCGGGACGTACCCGGCGCAGCTTGCTGACGTCGCCGGGAACGATATCAGAGAACCTGATATAGAATCAAGCAACCTGATAATGACCCACCGCGCCCCCGATAGGTGGCACCGGCTTAACTTCGGGTCGGCGTTAGGTGACGCGGTTACCCTGTTTTGCCATGGAGAGTCACGTTCCCGAGGTCAATACACATGACGCGCTGTTGATCTACATCGTGGGGCGTGTCGACCAGGGAATCCGCCAGGAGATGCGCCTGCGCCTGGCCGATTGGGACCTGAGCGTCCCCGAGTTCACGGCGCTGGCCGTGCTCAAGCGCCGCCCCGGACTCTCGAACGCGCAACTCGCGCGGCGCTCGCTAGTGAGACCTCAGTCGATGAACGAGATCCTGGTCAAGCTGGAGGCACGCGGGTTGCTCCGTCGGGCGGTCGATCCCGATCACGCGCGGATCCTGCGTGCCGCGCTGACGCCAGAGGGCCTCGAGGTGCTGGCGGCCGCCGAACCTGCGGTCAAGGCGATCCAGGACGAGCTGTTCGCCGAAGTCCCCGAGTCTCAGCGACAGGTGATGATCGATGGGCTAAGGAGCGCGATGGAGAAGTTGCGCTCGGGCCGGCGCGGCGACGCGGGTCGACCAGCCGCCGCCGAGGCTGGCGAGCGGCGCATCCTGGCTGTCCAGAATCGCAGGTAGCCTGATAACCTGAGGCGACCTTGGAACCCCGAGGTCCGCAGCCACCAGCCCTGTCAACCCCGCTCGAGGGCGTGACCGTCCTCGACCTCACGGTCGCTTTGGCCGGACCGTACGCGACGCTCCTGCTGGCGGGCCTGGGGGCGACCGTGATCAAGGTCGAGAACCCGGATCGAGGCGGCGACACCTCACGCAACAACGCGCCTTACGTCGGCGCGGCGGGCCTGAGCCTGACTCGCGAGGGCGATGAGGACCTCTCGGTGGCGATGCTCGAGCGGGGGCGAAACAAGCTGAGCATCACGCTGAACCTGAAGCATGCGCGCGCGCGGGAACTGTTCGGCGAGCTCGTCCGGCATGCGGACGTGGTGGTGGAGAACTATCCCGCGGGGACCGCCGACCGCCTGGGCATCGGCTATTCGTTCTGCTCGGCCTTGAATGAGCGGATCGTCTATACGGCGACAGCGGGTTTGGGGCCACCGGCGCGCGCCGGGCGCAGAAGGGCATGGACACCATCTTCCAGGCGATGAGCGGGCTCATGACCGTCTCGGGCTCCGACGGAGATCCTCCGGTGCGCAGCGGTATTCCGTTCGGAGACATGACCGGTCCGCTGTTCGCCGTGATCGGCACGCTGGCCGCGCTTCACCAGCGCGAGCGCACCGGCGTCGGCCAGTTCGTCGACGTCTCCCTGCTCGGCACCTTGGCGTCGGTGGTCGCGACCGAGCCCTTCGACAAGCTCCAGGGGCTGGGCATTCCGACTCGCACCGGCAATTCGGTGCCCCGGCTGGCGCCGTTTGGGATCTTCCGGACCGCCGACGGGCACATCGCGCTGTGCGCGCCGCTCGACCAGATGAGCCGCGGGGTGTTCACGGCGATGGACAAGCCCGAACTCGCCGAGGACGAGCGCTTCTCGAGCCGGGACCGGCGGGTGCGCAACTGGAGGGAGCTGCACGCGCTGATCGACGCCTGGGCCGGGTCCCTCACGACCGAGGAGGCGGTCAATCTCCTTCAGGCCTCGGGAGCCCCTGCGGCACCCGTGCGCACGCCGCAGGAGGCGGTTCGAGACCCCGAACTGCTCGCCCGGCACGAGACAATGCAGCTCGCGCACCCCCGGTTCGGTCCGGTGGAGGATCTGATCGGAAGCGGCTTCCCGATCGGCTTCTCGGGCGCGGAGGTCGGATACGAGCTGCCGCCGCCCTACCTGGGCGAACACAACGAGGTCATCCTGGGCGGGATGCTGGGATGCGACGCCGATGAGATCGCGGCCCTCCGCGCGGACGGCGTCATCTGACACGCTCAGCGAAACTGACGGAAGTAACGTGTGAACCGCTCCCGCGTCGCGGCGGTGTCGGCGGTTCCAGCGACTGACACGTAACGCAGCCCGGCCTCCTCGCACGCGCGCGCGAGCGCCGATGGATAGTCGGAGGGCGGCTCGATCCCGACGACGCCGTCGCAGCGCAGGAACTGCGCTTCGTTCACCAGCCAGTCCGGCGTGCTCGCGAACAGGAACAGCTGGCGCGCGACGAGCGCACGTAGTGGGTCGTCGTCGTACACAGTGCGGGCGTAGGTGAGCGCCGCGGGTAGGTACGGGGTGCCGACGAGGGCGGCGCCGAACTCTCTCTGGAGAAAGCCGTGAAACTCTGGGTCCTCGAGCATCGAGGCATAGAACAGTCGATGGTCCTCGCGCGGGTAGGCTCCGATCCCGGCCGTGACCCGCCGGCGACTTCGTTGCGATACGCGGTGAACAACTCGGTTGCCACCGGCGTGCCGCGGTGCCACATGGGCTGGTAGAGCGACAGCTGGTCGCGCACGCTGACCGGGCAGCGCGGTGCGCTCGCGATCAGGGCGCGTACTTCGGCCACCAGATCGACCTGCCGGTTGACCAGATCCATTGCCCGCGTGAGCCGTGCAACCGAGAACGCCTTGCCGGTTATCGACTCGATCGCGGCGAGTGCCTCCTTCACCTGCGCGAGGCGCAGTTCGAGCCGAGGCTCATCGGTCAGTTCGGGCCAGCGGTCACGAGTTAGGCGCCACCAGCCCGGGCCGGGCGGCGCTTTGGACGGAGTCCCGAGGTTGAACTCGAGCGGGATGCACGGGACGCCGTACTCGCGCGCCCACAGCTCGGTCACACGCAACTCGCCCTCAGAGCGCGTTGTTCCGAGGACGAAGGCGGGCTTTGGCAGGCCGCCCCTGGGCGCCTGCGCCGGTTCCATCGTCGACGCGAGTCCGAGCGCGAAGAAGTGCGGGCCGGCGTAGCCGCGACGCTCGAGAACCCCGCTGAAGTGGGCCGCCTTCCCCTGGGCGACGATCATGAAGTTCCATGGATTGATGACGAGCACGGGGATCTCCATGACGCCCAGGAGTTCCTCGAACTCGTCCGCGTTGCAGATTCCAAACGCCTCCCCGTCGAGGGCTCGTTCCCGCGTCCGCTCGAGCCAGTCGCGCTGAAAATCGCGCACGCGCGCGACGACCTGCAGCCGAGACGATTCGGTCGCCGCGCTTCTCATGACAATGTGCTCAGCCACGCGCCCACCGTCTCCGTCACGTCCTGCCCGGTCACGTCGTACCCCTGCCCGGACAGATGCAGACTGGGTACCCCGTCCGCGGCCAGCAGGGCCGCCCTGTCGGGCGTATCCCACACATGGAGCTCATCGCCCGAGACCACGAAGAACAGGACGGCGTCCGGCCGGGCCAGTCGCACACCGGCTCGCCAGCATTCGAGCGCGCGCTCGAGCGGGAACTCGATCGAACAAACGGGCGTCCGGTGGTAGCGCTCGCCCAACCGCTCGAGCGCCGAAGGGCCCGGGGGCACCGGGCATCCCGCCCCGCGCTCACCCCAGCAGTGATCCTCGCCCACCACGGTCGCGCCGGAGCGCTCAATCAGCTCGTATAGCGCGGTGCTCGGCTGGGGGCTGCCGGCGAGGTATACCCGCGGCCCCTCGCGGGCCGGCAATGCGGCTCCTTGCGCAACGAGTTCCTCGACGAGCCGATTGTGCTCGGCGCGCGGCATCGCGCTCGCGAGCGAGTAAACCAACAGCGCGTCGGTGCCCGACAGGCGCGGTGGCCACTCGAGACGCAGCCGGTTGAGCCGGGCCAGCAGGGCCCGGCCCCGCTCTGCCTGAGCGAGCGCATCGGCGAGGGCCGCGTCGGTGATTCGCGTCCCGGCCCACTCCTCGAGCTGGGCCGCGAGCGCGAGTAGGCACTTCCGGTCAAACACGGACGAGGCCGGGCCGGGCACCCAGGACTTGTCGAGGTAGAACAACTTGACGTCTCGCATCGGCGCGCCCGCGGCGCGGGCGTGCGTGAGCGACTCATAGCTCGACTCGATCGCCTTGCGACCGTGCGGGACCACCACGTAGTCGACGAAGTCGTAGGCGCCCGCGAGGAGGGGCTCGAGCATCGCGTCGACGAACGCGGGCACCGCGACAATGGGGCTGCGATCGGGCGACACATAGCGCGCGACGTGAGATGCCGGAGCGGTCGGGTCGCCGCGGAGCCGGAAGGGCAACATCCCCGCCGCGGCGACCAACTCGTGCGGGAAGTTGTCGCACATGTAGGCGAGCACCTTTCCGCCCTGAGCCGACCAGTGACGGGCGAACTCGTCGCGCTGATTGTGCCGGCGTCGAAGGCTTTCGAGCAGCTCGCTCACTCGGTCCCGAGTGTGCCCCCGCAGCGCCGGCGCGCCGCCGCCACCGGCTCGACGTCGCTTTCGAGGAAATCCGTGACCGCGCCACGAATCCGCGCGTCATCCCATCCGCGCGGATCGACGTTGGACACTCCGAGCTCCAGCACGGGGAGTCCCGCGCGGCTGAAGGCGAGCCGGTCGAAGTAGGCGAGGTGGTCGAGGACGACGATGCCGTCGACCCCATGGGCCAGCGCTTCCTTGAGATGCCACTGACTCGACCACGTGGGGCCGCGGAGCTCCTCCTCGATGTTCACGAACCTCGCCGCCAGTGAGCGCAGCGGGTCATCGTCGTCCCGGTAGTGCCGGATGTATCCGTCGGCGGCGAGTCCGAGATAAATCGACCAGACAAAGACCGCGCCGTGGCTGGCTTGAAAGTACTCGTAGAAGCCCATGTTGAACCATAGGCCGACGCCCAGCCACATCAGCCTGATCCGCTCGTCGGGGCAGACCGCCTCGCCGTCACCGATCCGTGCCTGGACCGCGGCGTGCAGCCGGGCGGCCGCGTCGCGCGCCCACGTCGTGCCGCGGTGCCACTGCGGCACCATCGTGGCGGGCATCGTGTCGGCGATCGAGACCGGCGCCGGGCGCGCCGTGGCGATCATGTCGCGGGTCTCCAGATAGAGCTGTTCCTGTTTCGTTGACGAGGTCGAGCACGGCTCGGAACCGGGCCTCGTCCCATCGCCGCCCGGTTCGCTGTTCGAGGAAGCGAATCAGGCCCTTCAGCTCATCGACCATGAGTTGGAGGCGGTCGGGCTCGATCAGCTCATCCCAACGATCGTGACTATGGGCCCACCAGTCGGGCGTGATCTCCTCGCGCCACGAGGTCGAGCGCTCGATCAGGTAGAGGTCTGCCCCGGTGTGCTCCGCCCAGGCCTCGAACAGCTTCGCCATACCGTCGCCACCAGCGACCGCGTGCAGGATCGCCGGCGTGGGGAGGCCGCCCCACGGAGCCCCATCCCGGTGCTCATCGAGCGAGCTACCGAAAGCCAGGGCGGTGTAGCGCTCGCGCGTGTCGGGATAGCCGAGGGCCTCGAGGTGCCCGAGGTAGGCACCGGCCTTCTGCTTCGCGGCCACCACGGATGACCACCACTGGGTGACGACGTACCGTATGTCGAGCGCGCGGAAGATCTCCTGCGGGGCATCGGCGTTGACCACGGCGATCGGATCACCGGCCGCCGCGCTCGCTTGCACCTCCGCGAACCACGAACGCTGGTACAGATTGAACTCACGCGCCAGGTCGAGCGATTTAGCCGAGCGCACACCGGAGAACTGGGACGGGGACGGCGCCGAGCTCACAGCGCCTCGAGATCGTCGGGGCCGATTTCGACCAGGGGCAGCCCATCGGCCTTGAGCGCCTGGCGTATGGCAGGTAAATCCCATGGAGTCGCGGGGTCGTGCGCGTGCGTGAAGCACACCACGAGATCGGCGTGCGCCGCTTGTGCTGCGCGCGCGACCAGCACCGCGCGTCGTCGGCTCGAGATACGTGCGGGCAACGGCGCGTGCTGGTAATGCTCGACAAGGCCGTCGACCGGGTTGCGCGTGTCCGCCACCGCGCCCGCGAACGCGAGCTCGCCGCGGGGATGGTCCTCGCCGACGACGACGTATCCGCGCGCCTCGATCGACTCGTACACCGAATCGTCCTCATGGCAGCTACCCGTGAGGTACACCCGTTTGCCGTCGAGGGGGGGAAGTGAGGCTTGTCGCGCGAGGAACTCGTGCAGCCGACGCTGGGTGGGCTCGGGGCGGGAGACGAGCGCCTCGCCGATCAGCCGCAGAGCATCGGCGCCCGTCATGCGCGCAGGCCGGGAGCGCCGCATCCGTGCGAGCTCGGCAAACAGGCATCGCGTGCTGTTCATGCGTGTTACCGCGGCTCGGACGCGTGGACCGGTCACCTCCGCTCCAGCCCAAGTCCCCAGGCGCTCGCAGATTCTCAGAAGCTGGCCCCGGTTGTAGCGCGAGGTGGTTCGGTGGGGCAGATGCAGCAGGTCGAGCAAGGCAAATGGCGGGACGGATGCGACCGGCTCGACGCGCCGAAGCTCGCGGAGGTCCCGGAACAGGACGGTCTGAGCATGCGTGTCGGCCCCGATCAGGACGAAATCAAAACCGTGCCCCGGCTCGAGTAGCTGCTCCATCACAGCCGCGGTAGGCGGGTCGAGCTCTTCGAAGCCGTACGCGTCGACGAGTGGCGTCGTGCGCGCTCGACCGCTCATCCGCACCGGTTCCAGCCCCGCCGCGAGCACCAGCTCGGAGGGGACCGCGGCCCCCACCACTCCGACCCGAATGGAGTCGCCCGACATCGGTCGCAGACTGTATCAGGCTGCCTGAGAATCGGGGAGGATGCGCGGGCCGTGACCGAAGCGCTTCGAGGGGTGACTGTCGTCGATCTGACGCACGCGTACGCCGGGCCACTGTGTACGCATCATCTCGCGCGACTCGGCGCCGAGATCCTAAAGGTCGAGGAGCCCACGGGTGGGGACGATTTCCGCCGTACACCATGGTTTTCGTGTCTGAACGCCGGCAAGGCCTCGGTGGCGATTGATCTCAAGTCGCCGGATGGATATGAGGCACTCACGCGCTTGATCGCCGGTGCCGACGTGCTGATCGAGAACTACGCCCCAGGGGTCCCGGGGCGCCTGGGCGTCGATTGGGAGACGCTGCACGAGATCAACCCGGCACTCATCTATTGCTCGATCAAGGGCTACGGCGAGGAAGGACCGTTCTCGCACTATCCGGCGATGGAGTCGACGGTGCAGGCGATGTCGGGAATCACCTCGATGGCGACGAGCGAGGACGGCGACTGGGATCCGCGGGATCCGGGTGTCGCCATGACCGATGCGTTCGCCGGCTACGTCGCGTTCTCGGCGATCCTGGTCGCACTGCTCGAGCGCGAACGGGACGGGCGCGGGCGGCACGTAACCGTGTCCATGCTCGAGGCGGCGCTGGTTCTCCAAACCGCCTCGGTTCTCTCCGCCCATGCAGGGGGCGAGCGCTTGCGTCGCCGCACCAACCAGGCCCGCTTTATGGCCAAGGATCGACGGATCTACGTCAACCTGATGTTCCCGAAGTGGTACCACGCGGTCTGCACGATCGTCGGTCGCCCGGACCTGCTCGAGGCGCCCTGGAACGACCCCGAACAGCGTGACGCCGCCGGCATGGCGTTCGTACACGAGCTCGAGAGATCGCTCGCCGACCGAACCGCGGAGGAATGGGAGCAAGAGTTCACGGCCGCAGGTGTGCCAGCCAGCGTCGTGCGGACCCCGGATGAGATCCTCGCCCACGAGCAGGTCACGAACAGCGGTTTGCTGCTCGATGCGCTCGACGCCGCCGGTCGTCCGACCATAGTCTTCGACCTTCCGTTTCGGATCGACGGCGGGCGCGGCGTCCCGGTCCCCAGCGGCGCACCCGCCCTCGGAGAGCACACGGAGTCCGTCCTCTCAGGTACCCGTAGACCACCCGGTTCCTGATCCAAACTTAACATCAGGCTTCCTGATACTGTGGTACGCTTCCGCACAGTCGTCACCGAGGAGAGGTCGATGCACACGAGGAGAGGCTCATGAGGCTGAAGGCTTTGTCGCTCACGTTGACCATGGCGGCGCTGATCGCCGCTGGGTGTGGAAGCTCGAGCAGCAGCTCCTCGAGTTCCACCGCGGCAGCGAGCTCGAGCAGCGCGACCACGAGTGCCGCGAACGCCGCGAGCTCAAAGGCCACGGGATCGCCGATCCATCTCTCACTGATCGCCGATATGGACTTCCCGCCGGCCGGGGTCTCACTCGCGAGCGCGCGGCCGGACCTGGCCGCCGAGGCGGCGATCAAGGCCGTCAATGCGGCGGGTGGAGTTCACGGCCATCCGCTCGTCCTCTCCGTGTGCGACTCGAAGGGGAATGGGAATGTCGCTAACGCGTGCGCGCGCTCCGCGGTCTCGGGTGACACGGTGGCGGACGTCGGCGGCTTCAACTTCGCCGGGACGCCGGTCGAGATCATGAACGCGAGCAAGCTGGCGATGATCGGCCGCACGCCGGGGTTCAACCCCAAGGAGTACTCGTTCCCGACGATCTTCCCGTACTTCGGAGTCGGTGAGACGGGAATGTCCGCGGCGGTATATGCCGCGGCGAAGTTCGAGCATGCAACGAAGATCGCGTTGATCACCTCGCCCCCGGCCAATGCCCTGTACTTCCCCACGGGCGAGGCCATGGCGAAGCAGCTCGGGGTGACGATCACCGGGACGATCAGCGCCATCCCCGGGTCGGATCTCACCTCGGCCGTGCTCAAGGCGCGTCAGAATGGCACTCAGGCGATACCCGCGATCACGCCGATCGTCGACCAGGTGATCGTCGCGGCTCGTCAGAATGGCGTCACCCTGCCGATCGTGTCCTCGCTGCAGCCGTCTCAGATCAAGTCGGTGGGTTCGGCCGGTGAGGGGGTGGACTCGATCGAGCCGTATCAGCTGCCCACGGCGCCCGAGCCCGGTCTCCAGCAGATGGAGAAGGAGTTCAACGAATACGCACCGGGGATTCCCCAGACGGTGTTCACCCTTCCGGGGTGGCTGGCGGTCCACATGTTCGCGGACGTGGCCAACAAGCTCCCGACCGTTACACGCGCGTCTGTGCTGGCGGCCTTCCAGCACCTAACCAACCAGTACGCGTACGACCTGATCCCGCCATACACGACGAGCGTTAGTTTCAAGGGGCTCGGCGGACTGTTCCCATCCCTGTACAACCCATCGCTCTACCTCCAGCAGGTCAAGAGCGGAGCGCTTGTGCAGCTGAACGGAGGAGCCCCCTTCAACCCGTTCGCCGGGTAGACGTTGCCGCCCAGCTGAGCTAGCGTCGCTCTAGTCAGATGAGCACCTTCATCGAGTTCGCGCTCGTCGGTCTCGGCACAGGCGGGCTCTACGCGCTACTCGGGCAGGGGATCGTCCTGATCTACCGCGCGTCCGGGGTGATCAACTTTGCCCAGGGAGCGATCGCGGCGGTTGGCGGTTACTTCTTCTACGAGCTGACCGCCAACCACGGGTGGGGGTGGGTGTCGGCGCTGATCGCCGCCGGCGTGGTGGGCGCGGCCCTCGGCGCCGCGATCCAGCTCGCCGTGATGCGTCCGCTGCGGGGGTCCTCGCCGCTGACGCGAGTGATTGCGACCACCGGGGTGTTCACGATCCTGGTCGAGATCGGGTTCCTGCGTTACGGCAGCAACACGGTGTTCGTCCCGCCCTTCCTGCCCGACGGGATCGTGTCGATCGGCGGCGGGGCGACCGTCGGGGTGGATCGGTTCATCCTGCTCGGGATCGCCGTCGCGCTGACCGCGCTGTTGTGGGCGACCTACCGGTTCACCCGGTTCGGCCTGGCCACCTCGGCGGTGGCCGAGAACGAGCTCACCGCCGGCGCGCTCGGGATCTCGCCCGATCGGGTGGCGCTGGTCAACTGGACGGTCGGCTCGGCGCTCGCGGGTGTTGGTCGGAGCGCTCATCTCCTCGATCGTCGCGCTGAGCCCGCAGAACTCCGCCCTGCTCGTCGTCCCCGCCCTGGCGGCGGCGATGATCGGGGGATTCCGCTCCTTCCCGCTGACGCTGGTCGGTGGGTTGGTGATCGGGGTGATCGAGGGGGAGCTGACCAACTATGTGAGCGCGCCCGGATGGGCGGCGTCCACCGGCTTCCTGGTGATCGCGGTATGGATCATCGTCCGCGGTCAGGCGCTGCCGCTCCGCGGCCATCTCCTGGAGCGACTGCCGCGCGTCGGCATGCCGCGGCTGGGGGTGCCCGCGCTGGCGCTGGGGCTGTTGGTCAGCTTCGTCGTGGTCGCACTCGGGAGCCAGACGACGCAGGACTCGGTCGCTCTCTCGGCCGGCTACGGGCTCATCTGCCTCTCGCTCGTGCTGCTGACCGGATACGCCGGACAGATCTCACTGGCTCAGTTCGCGCTCGCCGGAGTCGGCGCGCTGGTCGCGGGCCGGCTGAGCGAGGCACAGCACTTCTCGATGGTCGCAGCGGCGGTGTGCGGCGTGCTGGCAGCGATGGGGGCCGGCATCGTCTTCGGCCTGCCCGCGCTACGCACCAGGGGGATCAGCCTGGCCGTGGTCACGCTCGGGCTTGGGTTGGCCTTCCAGAACATCGTGCTCGGCAACGACAACTACCTGGGCGGCATCAACGGCACGACGATCGGGTCTGAGAGCATCTTCGGCTTCAGCTTCAATCCGATCCATCACCCCGCGCGGTTCGCCGTGATGACCGTGATCGTTCTGGCCCTCGCCATGGTGCTGGTCGCGAATCTGCGCAAGGGCAGCTTCGGACGGAGGATGCTCGCGGTGCGGGGCAACGAACGCGCGGCGGCCGCGCTTGGCATCGACGTCCGGACGATCAAGCTAGCCGCATTCGCCATCGCCTCGGGGCTGGCCGCGCTCGGCGGCGTGCTGCTCGCCTATCAGAACCCCGTCGTTCAGTTCAATCAGTTCAACGTCGTGGCGTCGATCGGCGCGCTGGTGCAAACCGTCATCATCGGGATCGGCTTTCTGCAGTCGGCGGTGGTGGGCGGACTCGGAAACCCGCAGGGCTTCCTTCCGCAGATCCTGAACGGGCTGGGCAACGCGTCCGACTACGTCCTCCTCGCCTCCGGGGCGTTGCTGCTGGTCACGCTGGTGTTCGCGCCCGACGGGGTCGCGGCCAAGGGCAATCCGCTCTCCCCGCTGATCGCGCTGATCGATCGGCGGCGCAAGCCTGCGGCGGTGACCGAGCCCCCGACTCCCGAACCGGTCCGGGTCGACGCGGCCGAGCTTACGGCCCAGGGCGTGTCCGTCTCGTTCGGCGGGATCACCGCGCTCGACGACGTGTCGCTGTCCGTCCACGCCGGCGAGATCGTCGGGCTGATCGGGCCGAACGGCGCGGGCAAGACGACGCTGATCGACGTGATCTCGGGCATCACCCGCCCTCGCAGTGGCACGGTGCGTTTTCGGGGACAGGCGATCGAGCGATGGCGAGCCCACCGGCGGGCACGGGCGGGCCTGGGCCGGTCGTTCCAATCGCTCGAGCTGTTCGATGACCTGTCGGTTCGCGAGAACCTGCTCGTCGCCTGCGAGCGCGGTACCGCGTGGGGCTACCTCAAGTCGGCCGTTGGACCGGGACGGCGCGCCTTGACGTCGACCGCGCTGGCCGCGGTGCACGACCTGGGCCTGGGCGACTTTCTCGAGTCGCGCCCGACGACGCTGTCGGCGGGGCAGCGGCGGCTGGTCGGGATCGCGCGGGCGGTCGCCGCCTCGCCATCGATCCTGCTGCTCGACGAGCCGGCGGCCGGACTCGACGAGACCGAGAGCCGCGAGCTCGGCGACGTCGTCGTCCGCCTCGCCCGCCGCTGGGGGATGGGGATCGCGATCGTCGAGCATGACTTCTCGCTCGTGCAAGCGATCTGCGACCGTCTGGTCGTGCTTGACCATGGTGCGATCCTGGCCGAAGGATCGACCGGCGACGTGACCAAGCGCGAGGACGTGGTGGCCGCGTTCATCGGGCCGACCCACAAGGCGGTTGTGCGCGAGCCGCAGGCGGCGACGCTGGGGAGCGTGTGATGAGCGCGATTCTCGAGGCCAAGGGACTGACGGTCGGGTATGGGACGCTGGCGGTGGCGCGCGAACTCAACTTCCGCGTCGAACCGGGACGGGTGACACTGATCCTCGGTCCGAACGGCGCCGGTAAGACGACGACGCTGATGACACTCGTCGGCGCGCTGCGACCCCTCTCGGGTGAGGTCCGACTGGCAGGGGAATGCGTGACCACTCCGCTCCACAAGCGGGTGCAGCAGGGCCTGGCGTTCGTGCCCGACGAACGCGGCGCCATCACCCGACTCACGGTCGACGAGAATCTGCGACTCGGGCCCGGTGACCCGGCCCGCGCATTCGAGCTCTTCCCGGAACTAAAAGACCATCGCAAGCGGCGAGCCGGGCTGCTCTCGGGCGGCCAGCAGAAGATGCTCGCGCTCGCCCTGGCGTTGAGCGACAAGCCGAGGGTCCTGCTGTGCGATGAGCTGTCGCTCGGACTGGCGCCTCGACTGGTGGATCGCCTGCTCGATGTCGCGCGCGCCGCCGCCGGCGATGGGGTGGCCGTGGTCCTGGTCGAGCAACACGCCCACCAGGCACTCGATATCGCCGACGATGTCGTCCTCCTCGCTCACGGCCGGATCGAGATGAGCGGCCCGGTCTCGGCGCTGCGCGCCGACCTCGACCGCGTCCTGGCCGGCGGCTATCTCGCGACCAGCGGCCCGGCGACGACGCCGCCTATTTGACCGCATCCGCCGCGGACATGGTGGGCCCCGCTCGCCCTATAGTGGCCGGGGGGCGGCCGCGGACCGCCTCCCCCGGATGGAGAGGACCTGACCCTTGATCGCGAACAAGTTCGGCATCTTCGATCACATCGAGAACATCCCCGGCACGCCCGCCAGCCGGCTGTTCGAGGATCGTCTTACCCTGATCAAGATGGCCGATGAGGCCGGGTTCGCCGGGTATCACCTGGCCGAGCACCACGGCGGCGAGCTGTGCATGGCTCCGAGTCAGGAGATCTTCATCGCCGCTGCCTCACGGGTGACCGAGAACATCCGGTTCGGCCCGATGGTCAAGCTGCTGCCGATGCACCATCCGGTCCGGATCATCGAGGACATGTGCGTGATCGATCAGCTCACCGGGGGCCGGCTCGAGTTCGGAGTCGGACGCGGCCCGGTCCCGATCGAGCACTACTGGTACAGCCACGAGTGGTCGGAGTCGAGGGATCGGTTCGCCGACACGCTGGCAATCATCGACCGTGCGCTGGCGACGGGAGAGGTCTCGAGTGATGGCAGCCGCTTCTACGACTTTCCGACCATGCCGATGTCGATCAAGCCCTACCAGGAGAGGATTCCGTTCTGGTATCCGGGCAGCCCGCAGACGGCGGGGCGGCACGGGATGAGCCTGATGTGGCCGGGCAAGATCGACGAGGCGGCGTACGAGCAATACCTGCAGGCCTGGCAGGACCACAAGGGTGAGGCGATGCGCTTCGACGGACCCGATTCCGAGCCACGGGTGGGTTACAGCATGCTGCTCGCGATCGCGCCGACCGAGCAGGAGGCCCAGGACGTAGCTCGCCGGGGGATGGAAGGCCTCGTCCGCCGCACCCAGGCCGCACACCGGTTCGACCACCTCAAGGTGTCAGAGGACGAGGCCTACGCGGCGCAGGCCCCGCTGCGCGCGATCCACGCCAACATGGACATCGCCATCCAATTCGGGGCCGGGACGCCCGGTCAGATCGCCGAGCGGGTGGGCGCCCTGCTCGACGACGGCATGGCCGACTACATCTGCTTCATGATGCCGACCGGCGATATGACCTTCGACGAGGCTAAGCGGACGCTTGAGCTGTTCATCACCGAGGTTCAGCCACAGCTCGAGTCGCCCGCCGCCACCCGCAGCTAGAGGGCATCTAACTCAGCTCGTCCGAGCGGCCGGCTTGCAGGCGGGACCACTGGGCGGTCGGGCGTCCGTTGCTGCGCCAGATCTGGCGGTCGAGCCCGAATGGCTGCGGCCAGCCACCCGGTGAGTCCTCCCACTCCTCTTGGCGTCCGTACACCGTCAGGTCCATCAACCGGTAGTTGTTGTCCATCGCCTCGACGCCGCGCCCATTTGTCCAGTAGGTCTCGAACACGCGGTCACCGCGGCGCAGGTAGCACACCAGGTGAAACATGCCGACGCGGCGCCCGGTCAGGAGCTTGTCGAGTGACTCGGGTGGGGCCGAGTACCACGGCATCTCCCAGCCCATGAAGTTGCGGTAGCGCACGCTCTCGGCGAACGGACCCTGACACAGCGTGGCGTAGGTGACGTCGCGCGAATGTAGATAGGACAACTCTCCGACTTGCGTGGTGTAGTACGTGCAGCCCTCGCACTGCTCGGCCGCGGGCGCCCCGGCCTCCCACATGAAGTAGTAGGCGATCAGCTGCCGGCGTCCCTCGAATACCTCGAGGAGTGTCACTGGCCCGTCGGGCCCGGTCAGCTCGATAGTCGAGTCGACCTCGACCATGGGGAGCCGGCGACGGGCGGCGGCGATCGCGTCGCCCGCGCGGGTGTGGGCCTTCTCGCGGACCCGCAGGGCATCGAGCTCGGCCTGGAACGTAGCCCGGTCGACGACCTGGGGCTGCTGATGATCCTCACTGGTCATGTTCACTCCTTACTTGGTCACTGGTGAAACGGTCAGTTCGTCGCCGGGAGAGCGCGCTGCGCCTCACGGCTCTCCGACTCCGCCTTCCGGCGCCCGGCTCGGCGTACCGCAGAGGTCGCGGGGGGCGCGATCAGCGCGATCGCCGCGAGCACCCAGAAGGTGCGGTGGAAGCCGCCAGTAAGGGCGGTCGGTGTGGCGTCGCCCGCACGAAGCAGGGCGTTGGTGCCGCTGGCCAGGACGCTGGAAGCGATCGCCGTGCCGATCGCAGCGCCGAACTGAGTGGACGTGTTCAGCAGCCCGGAGGCGAGTCCGGACTGGCGCTCGGTCACGCCCTCGAGCGCGGCGACCGAGATCGGGATGAACGAGAACGCAGTCCCTGCCCCGGCAACGACGAACGGGCCGGCCAGATCGGCCAGGAAGTGTCCGTGGACCGGCACCTGCGTCGCCCACGCGATACCCGCGCCGATCAGGGTCATTCCGATCGACATCACGACCTTGGCGCCGACGCGGGTGACGAGCATCTGCGAGACCGCGGCGAGCGACATCGAGGTGACAGACGCGGCCAGCCACGCGGCCCCCGTCTGCAGCGCGCTGTAGTGGAGCACCTGCTGCATGTACAGGGTGCCGGCGAACACGAAGGCGAAGAAGCTTCCTCCCAACAGCAGGGCGGCCAGATTCGCGGCGGCGAGCGTCCGCAGGCGGAAGATCGACAGCGGGACGACCGGATCCTCAACCCGACTCTCGATCACGATGAACATCGCCAGCACGGCCACCGACGCCGCGAGCAGGGCGATCGTCCGCGTGGCGCCCCATCCGTACTGCGGAGCCTGGGACAGAGCGTCGACGAGTAGCACCAGACCCGCGGTCCCCGAGATCGCGCCGGCCAGGTCGAACCGGCGCCGGACCGCACTGAGCCGGCTGTCGGGCACGATTCGGGGCGCCAGCACCAGCGCGGCCGCCCCGATCGGGACGTTCAAATAGAAGATGTACTCCCAGCCGACGTAGCGGGTGATGATCCCGCCGGCGATCAGACCGACGGTTCCGCCGCCCGCGCCGAGTCCACCCCAGATCCCGAGCGCGCGGTTGCGCTCCGCGCCCTCGCGAAACATGTTCATCACGATCGAGAGGGCGGCCGGAATCATCAGCGCCGCGCCGAGACCCTGGGCCGCTCGCATCGCGATCAGGAGCGCTTCGCCGCCGGCGAGCGCGCAGCCCAGCGAGGCGGCGGTGAACACACCTAGCCCGAGCATCAGTACTCGGCGGCGGCCGAGCAGATCGGCGAAGCGCCCGCCGAGCAGCAGGAACCCACCAAAGGTCAATGCATACGCGGTGGCGACCCACTGCAGGTTGGTCTCGCTGAAGTGCAGATCGCGGCCGATCGTCGGCAGCGACACGTTGACGATCGTCAAATCGACGGTCGTCATGAAGTACGCCACGGCCAGCAGGGCGAAAGCGCGCCAGCGATTGCTGGGTGCCGAGACCGCCTTGGGGTCGGGTTGTTGCGGGTCGAGCATGACGCTCCTCCTTGTCGATGTCGCCCCCCGAACGGGAGGCCTCGACAAGACGTCGCAACCAACGGCGGGATTTGGACAGCCCCGGAGAAGAATCGGTCCAGGGCGCCCAGACGCCGCTCACGCCCGCTTTCTCATCTCCTCGTCGGAGATCTCGACGCCGGCCTCGCGGGCGAGGCTCGCCCACTGCTCCGGGGGCATCATCGGCCGCACCTCCACCGTCCCCCAGGTCGTCATCGGAAGCCGCGCCGCGTGCCTCAGCGCCTCGTCAAGGTCGGCGCACTCCAGGATGTAGTAGCCGGCGAGCATCTCCTTCGTCACCGCGAACGGTCCGTCGACGATCTCCGTCTCGCCGTCGCGCGTACGGACCGATGTCGCGCTGTCGGTCGAATGCAGGCGCTGCACGGAGACCAGCAGCCCCGCCTCGCGCAGGCTGTCGTTCACCTCGAGCATCTGCGGCAGCTCGCGCTCGCGCTCGTCCTGCTCGGCCTGATCGACCTCCGGCTCATAGACCAGCAACATGTACTGCGGCATCGCGCCTCCCAGTTCGTGCTCTTCGCCGCATCGTAAGCGGCGCTCATCACTACGTCGCAGCACGCTCGGCGATTTGGACAGAGCCCGCCGACATCGTGCCTAGGATTCGCTGATGCTGCGGCAGTGGCTGGCCTGGTCGTGGGCCGTGATCGTCATGGCGATCACCGCCGTGCTGGTGGTCCTAGACCTCACCGACCGCGCCGTGCACCGCTTCTGGACGCAACACTCGTTCAGCTCCTCGGTGCTGTCCGGGCTGCTCGTCCTGCTGCTGACAGTTCTCGTCGTCGACAGGGTGAACCGTCGTCGGCAGCTGCGCAATCAATCGCGGGCGATCGGCGCCCAGGCGGCGGTGATCGTCGCCCAGGCCGCGCGCGCGACGGACGCGGTCAAAAGCGCCTCGCCGACCGATGACGCCCGTGACGCGGCCACCGACGAGCTGCGCGCGTACGCCCAGATGCTGCTCGTCAGCGCGCCCCTGCTGATCGGCGCCGACATCCCCCGGAGATTCCTGGAAAGCGCTCAGCATTTAGCCGCGCAGCTGTTCCGGGCCACGCGCGACACCGGCGCTCAACCGGTGGCGAAGGAGGACCTGGATGCCGGGGTCGCGCAGCTACGAGCCGACGCGGCCCCTCTGCTCAAGGCCCTCAATCGCCAACAGGTTGAGGCGGTTACCGCCGATGAGGACGACTCATGACGTCGGCTCGAAGGCGGGCTCGAGCGCGGGCCGCGGCGCCGGATGGGCGGCGTCCTGGCCTTCGGCCTCGATCGCAATCCGCGGGAGTCGGCGGTCGAGCCAGCGAGGCATGGCCCAGGTCCTCCGTCCGAGAAGCTGAAGGACGGCGGGCAGCAGGAGCATCCTGACCACGAGCGCGTCAAGGAACACGGCGCTCGCCATGGCCAGTCCGAACATCGCCAGCACGCGGTCGCCACTGATCGCAAACGCCCCGAATACGGCCACCATCACCGCGGCGGCCGCCGTGATCACCCGGCCGGTCCGCGCCAGGCCTTCCCTGACCGCGGCGCTCGGGTCACGCCGAACCTGCCACTCCTCGTGGACGCGTGAGACGAGGAAGACCTCGTAGTCCATCGACAGGCCGAACACGATCGCGAACGTGAGCACTGGAATGAACGAGTCGATCGGACCCGCCTGGGATCCGAACAGTCCTGCGCCCCAGCCGCGCTCGAACACCGCCTGGACGATCCCGAGCGAGGCACCGATCGAGAGCAGGTTCATCAGCGCCGCCTGTACCGGTATCACGAACGAGCGGAAGACGACCAGGAGCAGGAGCGCCGCGAGCGCGACGACGACCCCGATGAACAACGGCAGCTTGCTCGCGAGGACGTGTGAGAAGTCCACCTGCGCCGCGGTGGCGCCACCGACATACACACGCGCACCACTGCTCCGCTCGACGGGCGGGATCACCGAGTCACGCAGCCGCGTGACCAGACTCGAGGTCTGTGCGCTCTGGGGCGAGGTCGACGGGTAGACGACCACGGCGGCCGCGGTCCCGTCGCGGTTGAGCTCGGGCGGTGTCACGGACACGACGCCCGGGGTGCTCTTCACGGCGTGGCTCAGCGAGGTCAGCGCCGCCGTGTCGTGGGCCTGTGGGAGCGCCACCGCCAGCTGGAGGGGGCCGTTGAAGCCGGGGCCGAATCCCTTGGCCAGGAGATCGAACGCCTGACGTGTGGTCTGGTTGGCCGGGTCGTTGCCCGCGTCGCTGGAGGCGAGGCGGAGTCCGAGGGCGGGAGCGGCGAGGGCGAGCATCAGCGCCGTCGCCGCCACGGCGGTGAGCGCGGGGCGCCGCTGCACGCGCTGGACCCAGCGCAGCCAGAAACCGGGACGCTCGGGACCGGCTTGTGGGCTGGAGCGTCGCCCGCCCGCCTCGCCGACCCGCCGCCCGATCAGGCTGAGCAGCGCGGGCAGCAGCGTGAGCGACGCGGCGAGCACGAGCACCACCCCGATCGACGCGGCCACGGCGGCGCCGCTGAGCAGGCTCACCCCGAGGGCGAACATCCCGAGTAGCGCGATCACGACCGTGACCCCAGCGAACAGGATGGCTCGGCCCGAGGTGTTGATCGCCGCCTCGACCGCCTGTGCCACGTCGCCGCCGTTGCTCCGGTAGTTCTCGCGGAAGCGCGTGACGATGAACAACGCGTAGTCGACGCCGACGCCGAGCCCGATCATCAGAGCCAGCTCGGAGGCGAAGCTCGGCATGTCGATCACGTGGCTGGCGAGCGTGATCACGCCTATTCCGGCCCCGAGGCCGAAGAGTGCCGTGGCGATCGGAAGACCCATCGCGGCAAAGGATCCGAGGCTGATGAGCAGGATCACGATCGCGGCGGCGATCCCGACGATCGTCGCGAACCCGAGCGATGCCTGCTGCGCCTGCTCGATCGCCTGGCCGCCGAGCTGGACGTTCAGCGTCGAGGAGCGCGCCGATTCGGCGGTCGAGATAACCCGATTGACCGCCGCGACGGGGAGCGCGTTGGCGCGTTCGTCGAAGTCGACGGTGGCAAAGCCGATCGTCCCGTCACGCGAGATCGCGTGCTGGCCGGCGGCATAGGGGCTGACCACACTCGTCACGTGCGGCAAACGGGCGACCCGCGCCAGCATCGCCTCGATCGAAGCGCGATCGGCGGCATTCGTCAGCGCCCCGGTTCGAGCCTGGAACACGATCTGGTCGGCGTCGCCGGCTTGAGCGGGAAACTTGCTCTGCAAAAGGTCGACGGCCTGCTGCGAGCCCGTACCGGGCAGCGTGAAGCTGCTCGCGGTCTTCTTTCCGACCGAGCCCGAGACCGCAAAGATCCCGACCACGGCGACGATCCAGGCCACCACGACCGTCCGTCGATGAGCCATTGTCCAGCGAGCGATGTTGACCATTCCGTCCCGGCTTTCATAAGTCGCAATTTTGCATGTCGTGCATTTATATCGGCAGTGCAGCCCGAAAGTCAACACTCATTGCAAAATTTCCTTTTGTGAAAGTTCGCTGATAAACTAGACCCCCAGATGAGTTCGCTCGATACGTCCTCCGAAAAGCTGGGGCTGCGCGAGCGCAAGAAGCAGCAGACGCGGGAGAAGATCGCCCAGGTGGCGCTGCGGCTGTTCGCCGAGCGCGGCTACGACCACACGACGCTCGCGGAGATCGCGGAGGCGGCGGAGGTGGCGCCGCGCACGATCTTCGCCTACTTCGAGAGCAAGGAGGACATCCTCCTGTGCGGGGAGCGCTCCTTCCTCGACGATCTCAAGCGCAGGCTCGACGAGCGGCCCGCCGGGACGACGACCGTAGACGCCCTACGTGAGTTCCTGTCGGAGATCCCACCGCAGGACGCGGAGGACCTGCTCCGCAAGAAAATAATGAGCGAGAACCCCGAGTTGCAGATGAAGGCGCACGCGGGACACACCCGACTCGAGCCGATGCTCGCGGAATCGATCGCGAAGGACTTGGGGGCCAAGCCCGACGACCTACAGCCGATGCTCGCCGCAGCGTCGGTGACCGCGGCGTTCATCTCGGTTCGCGACCGAATCTTCGCGGCCGAGGCGGGTGGCGAGTCGATGACCCACGAGCAGGCCATGGCGACGCTCGATCAGGTGCTCGACTTCCTGCGCGGCGGGCTCGAGGCCCTTCAGCAGGCCTGAAGCCCAGCCGCGACTAGATTTACTTGCGCGCCGCCGCGCTTAACCCGACGGGTGACGCTCGACCGTGTCGTCTTCGAACTCGTCCGCGACTCGGGCGCCGACGTCGAACGCGGGCTCCTCGCCGATCTCCTCGTGCTTGAGCGCCTCGGACTCGAGCAGCGCATGCTGCTCGCTGGCGATCTTCGTCTCGGCGCCGACGTCGATGTCACGCGCCAGCCATAGGTACAGGAGGGCTGCCACCGGGAAGCCGATGAACGGGGAGAGGTCACCGCCGGATAGCTGCTTGGCGATCGGGCTCGTGTAGATCGTCGGGATGCTCATGAACGGGATCATCACGACGAACCCGACGGCGTATGCGGTGAGCCCGCGCCAGCCCCAGGCGTGATACAGGCCGTTCGGCTTGAACAGCTCGCGGATTGCGTAGTTGCCCTTCCGGACGAAGAAGAAGTCCATCAGGTTGACCGCCGTCCACGGGATCATGAAGTACAGGATCATCGTCAGGAAGGCGCTGAAGTTCGTCAGGAAGTTCGAGGACAGCGTCAGCGCAAGGACGGTGCCGGCGACCGTGATGAAGCCGATGCTGGTCCAGCGCGCGGTGAAGTTCGGGCGGATCCGCTTGATGGTGTCGACCGTGGTCAGCGTGGACAGGCCTCCGCTGTACATGTTCATCGCGGTAACCGCGATCAGGCCGGGGAGCGAGCAGATCATGATGATCGTGCCGAAGCCGGAGAAGACCTTGTTGGCCACGTCGTGGACCTGGGCGACCGGCGCGGCCGTCGTGGCGACCGACAGGATGAACGCGCCGACGAGGAACGGGATGATCCCGCCGATCGCCGAGCCCCAGTAGGTCCACCAGAAGACCGTCCCGCTCGGTGTGTCGCGCGGCAGGTAGCGCGAATACTCCGAAACATATGGGGCCCAGGTGAGCTGGTAACTGACCACCGCGCCGAACTGCAGGAGGAAGATCCCCCCTTGGAAGTTGCCCAGGTCGAACGCACCGTGGGGCGCCTGGAGCGTGAATAGCGCGCCGATCGTGAACACGCCGTAGGCGACGATGAACAACCAGGTGGCCCACCGCAGCCCGGTGTGGATCAGCTGGTAGCCGAAGATCGTCAGCGCCAGCGACAGGATGACCACCGGCAGGTACGCGACGACCTTGCCCCAACTGGGGAACAGCTCCTGGATGACCTGACCGCCGAGGACCGTGTTGAAGACGTTGAAGCCGATGAACAGGAGCACGGCGACGATCACCGGCAGCAGCGCCCCGAAGTAGCCGAACTGCGCGCGCGACTGGATCATCTGCGGCAGACCCAGCTTCGGGCCCTGAGCCGAGTGGAACGCCATGAACAGCGTGCCGATCAGGGTTCCGAGGATGATCGCGATCATCGACCAGATCAGGTTCAGGCCAGCGGCCACGCCGATCGCCCCGACCGCGAGCGTCGAGAGCTGGGCGTTGCCCTGGAACCACACGGGACCCAGGTGCCACGGCTTTCCGTGCCGCTCGCTTTCCGGGACGTAGTCGATCGAGCGAATCTCGACCGAGCCCGCGCTCAGGCCTGCGCCCTGATCGGCGCGTTCCGTCGTCGTCGTCATCTGCCTCCGTCTCCCATGTTCGGTGTCGCCCCGGAGGAGCGCAATTGCCGAGTATGCGGTGTATACATCTTCGCCCCAGGGATTTCAACATTCCCGATGTCTAACCAACGTTGGCCCTCTGGAGGGTTGGTCTGGTCGCTCATCCGTCGTCTCGCAGGATCGTCAGCGGCAAGGTGAAGCCGACGTTCCACATCCCGCCGTCGACCACCTCCAGCAGCTTCAGGTCGCCGGCCAGGCTGCAGGTCACGTAGGCGTCCTCCCGGGTCAGCCCGTGCTCCTCGACCAGCCACTCGATCGTGTCGCGCACGGCGGCCCGCGCCCCCTCCATCAGGTCCGGGCCGATACCCATCGAGCCGTGGTGCCCACCACCCTCCACGGGCGCGGTGAGCGCGTCCCGGGTCTGAAAGCGCGGCGCAGCGATCCTGCGCGGCTCGACCGTGAAGCGCAAGGCCGCTCGCATGTCGCACTCCAGGGCCGCAAGACACACCTCCCCATCGCCCTGGGCGCCGTGCGGGTCGCCACACGAGAACAGAGCTCCCTCGCACCAGATCGGGAGCCACAGCGTGCTCCCCGCCGTCAAGTGCCGGTTGTCGATGTTGCCGCCGCCCTTGTGCGGTGGAAACGACGAGGCGCTCGCCGGGGCGTCTGGCTGGGTCCCCATCGTGCCCAGGAACGGCGCTAATGGAATTCTCACCTGCGGGCACACCTGGACGGTCTTGCCGTCGCGCATGTCGAACGTCTTGACGAACGGGAAGGGAAAGTCCTCGGGGAGCAATCCGAGGTTCGGCTCGACGCCGCACCAACCCCATTCCCCGGGCGTCATCGACAGGATCTCCACCCGGAGCGTGTCGCCTGGCCTGGCGCCGGTCACGAAGATCGGGCCGAGCAGCCGGTAGATCGAGTCGAAGTCGAAGGTGGTGTCCTCGTAGCGGTCGCCTTCCCGGATCTGGCCCGCTCCGGCCATCTCCAGGTCGAGCTCGACCACGTCGCGCGATTCGATCCGAAGGGTCGGCTCGGCGTCGCGCTCCCAACGGTGATGAAACGGCGTTCGCGCTAGCTCGTGCTCCATTGCTCGCTCCGTTCGGGTTCCGGGGTGGACATCAGCCAGGTGCGGTCGAGCTCGCGCACCGAGCCGCAACCCGCCAGGGTCATCGCCAGCCGCAGCTCCTCGACGAGCAGGTCCATGGCCCGTCTCGCCCCGGCTTCGCCGCCGGCGCCCAGGCCGTATACGAGAGCGCGGCCGGACAGGCATGCGCGGGCTCCGAGGGCGAGCGCCTTGAGGACGTCGACGCCCCGCCGGATGCCCCCGTCCATGTAGACCTCGATCTCCGAGCCGACCGCCTCGAGGACCGCGGGCAGCGCGGAGATCGTCGATGGCGCGTGGTCGAGCTGGCGCCCGCCGTGGTTGGAGACGATCACCCCGGCGATCCCGAGGCGCGCCGCCTGCTGGGCATCCTGCGGACGGAGTACGCCCTTGAGCACGATCGGACCCTCCCACTGCTCCTGAAGCCAGCTGATGTCGCTCCAGCTGAGCCGCGGGTCGAACTGGCTGTTGATCATCGCGGTCAGGGTCGGCTTGCCGCTTCCGGGCTGGGCGCGGATCGAGGCCCGACTGCGCCGCGCGGCCTCGGACAGGAACTTCGGACGGCGCACGAAGTCGATCGACCAGCGCGGGCACGCCAGGCCCTGGGCCAGCGAGCGCGCGGTCACGCGCGGCGGCAGCGTGAAGCCGTTGCGACGATCGCGCTCGCGGCCGCCCGCGCGCTGCACGTCCACCGTGACGACGAGCGCAAGGTAGCCGGCCGAGCGGGCTCGGCCGATCAGCTCCCTCACGTAGCCACGGTCGCCGGACACGTACAGCTGGAACCACTTGGGGCCGGGGCTGTGCGCGGCCACCTCCTCAGGGCCGCACGAGCCAACCGAGGACAAGACGTACAAACTCCCGGCGGCGTGGACCGCGCGCGCCACCCCGATCTCGCCGTCGTGGTGCACGATCCCGGTCATGCCGGTGGGAGCCCCGAGCAGCGGTACCTCGACCGGGCGACCGAGGACGGTGGTCGACAACTCGACGGCGGCCGTGCCGGTGAGCACGCGCGGCATGACCGCGAGCCGGCGCAGGTCGACCTGGTTTCGCTCCGCGGTCACCTCATCCCAGGCTGCGCCGTCGACGTAGTCGAACACCACGCCCGGCACCCGCCGGCGAGCCAGCGCCCGCAGCTCGGAGATATTTCCGCACCGCTGCACGCGGCCGGCATCGGTGAAGCGCCGGCGCGCGGCCGCCGGCGCGTCGCGCAGATCGTCGCGCAGCTGCGCGACGAGCACGTCGAAGAAGCCCTCCTCGGTCACGGCGACGCGACGCGGTCGGGGAGTGCCGCGGGGTCACTGGCGAGCCGGTGCGCAAGCGACGCCGACACGCCGGCGGTCTCGGCGATCGCGCGCTCGTCGACGAGCACGCGGACGTCGCCACGCGAGTGGTAGTACGGATAGTCGGGCCGCCACAGCAGGCAGGCGGGTACGCCCGCGTCGGTGAACGGGGCGTGGTCGGAGAACGTGCTCCGTGCGTTCAGCGCCCGATGGGCCTTCCAGCCGCGCCCCTCCCCGACCTCGATCGCTAGCGTCAGAAGTCCGGCGTCGGCCGACCAGATCTCACGGTGGGCGGGGTAGGCGCTGGCGATGCCGTCGAGATTGACCATGCCGACCACATCCTCCATCTCACTCGCGTGCGCGTGTACATAGGCGCTCGCGCCCCACACCCCCACCTCCTCGGCCGCTGAGCTCAGCAGTACGACCGTGCGTCGTAGGTCCGCTTCGAGCAGGACGCGACCGGTATCGAGCAGGCTGGCCAGGCCGCTGCCGTTGTCGTAGACGCACGGTCCCTCGGCCTGGCTGTCGTAGTGGGCGGACAGGATGACCTGTCCGGGCTCGGTCCCCGGGATCACGCCCACCACGTTGTGCGCCGTGCTTTCCAGGTATCCGCCCTGATGGGTAAGCCGGATCTCCGCCGGCGCCCCGTCGGTGAGCGCGGAGATCAGCTCGCGTCCGGACGGATTGGAGATCGTCACGCCGCAGTAAGCGGTCGGGCGTCCCTCCCACGGGGGTTCGGGCGGCGGCGGGTAGAGCGCGCCGGTGAAGTTGCCGACGATCCCGTCCGGCGTCTCGCAGACGTGGACCAGCCCGGCCACGCCGCGTTCCTCGAGGATCGTGACGAGGTCGAACGGGAACATGCTGTGCACCACGGCGACCTTGCCGGTCAGCTCGACGCCCCGACGATCGAGGCGCTCGAAATCGGCGTCGGTTGCGTCGCCGAGGTACACCGCTTCGCCTGCCACCTCGCCGGTCGCCGTGTACTGGAGTGGATGGCACTCGTACTCGGCCGGGGCCGGGCCGGCCAGCGCGCACGATGCTGATCCTCGCTCGTAGGCGAGGTACTGAAAGGGCTCGAGCCGGACGTCGGACAGCCCAAGCTCGTTGAAACGATCGAGCAGGTAGTCGCGAGCGGTCACTTCGCCCGGAGTGCCTGCGTACCGGTTGCCGATCGCGGCCACGTCGTCGAGCGTGCGGCCCAAGCGAGTGGGGTCGAGGTTCAGTGAATGATCGTTCATATATCGGTCTCCTTGACTACCTGACGCTCGAGGCCGCCGGCAACAGCGGCGGGACGGCGGGGTCGACCACCACGTCGAGCAGCATCGGTTGATCGCCTCGCACGGCGCTCCGGATCGCGTCGCGCAACGCGCCGGGGTCGGTCACGCGTGCGGCGGGGCAGCCGTACGTGGCGGCCATGGCCAGCAGATCGACCCCCGGAAGCTTGAGGCTGGGAAGCCCCTCCATGCCTCCGAACGCGGCCGCCGACTCGAGGATCGCGTAGCGCCCGTTGTTGACCACGATGAACGTCACCGGGGTCCCGAGCTGCACGGCGCTCCACAGCGCCTGCGGCGCGAACAGGGCCGAGCCGTCGCCGACCAGGCAGATCACCGGACGATCGGGCTGGGCCAGCTTGATGCCGACGGCGGCCGGCATGGCGAACCCAAGGCCGCCGCTCGCGGTGGCGAAGAAGCTCGTCGGCCGGCGGATCCACACGTGGCGGCGCAGGTCGTTGCGATTCGACGGCGACTCCTCGACCAGGACTGCGTCGTCCGGGAGCACGCTCGCGAGCGTGGCCATCAGGAATGCCGGCGAGATCGGCGCCGACGCGGGCGGAGCGTCGGCAGGGGCACGGAAAGCCGGGCGGGCGGCGGGACGGCCGGCGGCAGCGCCCGAGGACCCGAGCCGCTCGAGTAGCGCGTCGACGGTCGCCCGCGCGTCGCCGATTACGCTCAGCTCGCTCGATCCCCGCGCCGCCTCGTCGGGATCGTCGGTGATGTGGAGGATCGGCGGAAGCGACGCGTCGCTCGGCTCGTAGGGGAGAAACGCGAACACGGGCGCGCCCACCACCAAAGCGACGTCGACCCCGTCGAGCTGCGCCGCGGCGCTCGCGTAGCCCGGGGCGAGGTGCCCGCGGTACAGCGGATGGTCCTCGGGGAAGCCCAGCCGGGGTGCCTGCGGTGCCGCCCACACCCGGGCGTCGAGCCGCTCTGCCAGCTCGGTCACCTGGGTCCACGCCCCGTCGCGATCGACGCCCGCGCCGACCACCAGCGCGACGACGCCGTCGCTCAGCCGCCGCGTCAGCTCCTCGACCGTCCCGGCGTCGGCCCGGCCGGCGACGCGCACCTCTCGCGTGAGGACCGTGGGCGAGGCTGCCAAAAATCCGGCGTCCCAATCGTCGGCCGGCACGGACACGAACACCGGACCGTACGGGCGCGTCTGCGCCAGAACCCAGGCGCGATCAAGCGCCGCCGGAACGTCCTCGGCCCGCGCCGGCTGCTCGGCGTGCTTGACGTAGGGGGCCATCAACTCGACGCCGCGCGCGAACAGATAGGGCTCGAGGGCTAGGTGACGGCGATCCTGGTTGCCGCCGGTGATGACCAGCGGGGCACGATTGTGCCAGGCGTTGACCACGGCGCCCATCGCGTTGCCGACGCCGCACGCGCTGTGCAGGTTCACGAACGCGGGCCGACCGGCCGCCTGCGTATAGCCGTCGGCCATCGCTACCGCGACCGATTCGTGCAGGGCCATCACGTAGCGGAAGTCCGGCGGCAGGTCACGCAACAGGCCAAGCTCGGTCGAGCCGGGGTTGCCGAAGATCGTCGTCATCCCGCGCTCGCGCAGGAGCTCGAACGTGCCCTCGCGCACCGTCCGATTCCCGGTCCCGATCACGGCCGCTCAGACCTCGGGGGACTGGGATGGGGCGGTCAGGCGCCGGTAAGCATCCGGGTCGGTTGCCCCCTCGGTGCACAGCAGCAACACGGTGCTCTGCGGCCCGAGCGACGTCGCGGCGCGCGCCTGCGACAGCTCCGGCACGTCGCTCAGCGCGAGCAGCCCGGCGAGGCCGCCGGCTCCGGTCTCCCCGGCGACGATTCCGTCGCGCGCCAGGAGCCGCATCGCCTCCGGCACACGCTCATCCTCGACCGCGACGTACACATCGATGCCGCGCGAGACGAGCGGCCAGGCGACGCGCGACGGCGTCGCGCAATTGAGGCCGGCCATGATCGAGTCCTGCGGATGGTCGAGCGTCGTGATCCGCCCGGCGGCAACCGACTCGAGCACGCACGCCGCTGAAACCGGCTCGACCCCGACGATCAGCGGCCGCGGCGCGGGTCCCGCGTGGACGGCGACGACGACCGCGGCGGCAAGCGCGCCGACCCCGATTGGGACGACGACGACGTCCGGGCGGCGCTCGAGCTGATCCTCGAGCTCCGCGAACACCGTGCCATAGCCGTCGATCACCCAGCGAGGAACCCGTTCGTAGCCCTCCCACGAGGTGTCGGAGATCACCAGGCACTCCTCGCTCGCGTCGGCGGCCGATCGGCGCACGGTGTCGTCGTAGCCGCCGTCGACAACTGTCACCGACGCGCCCTCGCTCACGATCCCATCGATCCGTGCCTGAACGGTGTTCGCCGGGACGTAGATCAGCGCCTCGAGTCCGAGCAGCTTCGCCATCCGCGCGACCGCGCGGCCGTGATTGCCATCGGTCGCCGCGCTCAGCGCCGGCCGCGCGCCGTGGTCGAGCTCGGCGCGGAGCGCGTCGATCGTCGGGACCGCGTCCGGGTCGCGTCCGAGATGCTCGAGGAGCGCCCGGTACACGGCGTAGGAGGCGCCGAGCACCTTGAACGATGGCAGGCCGAGCCGGCTCGACTCGTCCTTGACGAGCACCTCGCCGACGCCCAAGCGAGCGGCGGCAGCGGGCGCCTGCCGGACCGGGGTCGGCCCGTACCCGGCCATGCTCTCATGAAAGTGCCGCGGCGAGCCCTCGGGTCGCGGGAGCTCTGGCCGACCTGCGCCGTCCGGCGCCAGCAGCGCGGTCGCGGTGGCGTTCATCTCAGCGGTTGCTCGCGTCGCGCTCGTGGATCGCGGCCAGGATCCGCTCCGGCGTCATCGGCAGGCGCCGCATCCGGATGCCGATCGCGTCCTGGATGGCGCTGGCCAGCGCGGGGGCACAGGGTCCGATCGGTGGCTCGCCGATCCCGCGGGCGCCAAACGGGCCCTTCCCGAGGTGCAGCTCGAGCGCGATCGCCTCGAGATCGGGGAGGTCGAGCGAGGTTGGGATCAGGTAGTTGGCGAACAGCGTCGAAGTCATGATCCCTTCGTTGACCTCCACCTCCTCGCTCATCGCGTACCCGATGCCCTGGGCCGCCGCCCCCTGGATTTGACCGACGACGCGTTGCATGTCGATCGCCCGCCCGACGTCGTGGCAGGCGACGTATCTCAGGATCCGGACCTGACCGGTCTGCTCGTCGACCTCCACGTCGACCGCGTGGCACCCGTGGGTGTAGTCGGGATACGTGCGGCCCCGGCCGGTCTTGGGATCGAATTCACTCCTCTCCGCGTGGAAGGTGTCGTGGCAGTAAGGCATGACGTCGCGCGCCTCCGCCGTTCGTGACAGCTCCGCCATCGTCACCGCGCGAGCCCGATCCCCGGCGAGGCCGACGAGGTTGTTGGCCCACTCCAGGTCGGACTCCTGGCAACCCAGTAGATCGGCGGCGACCGGCGCAAGCTTGTCTCTGAGCCCCTGCGCCACCTTAACCGTGGCGTTGCCGGACATGTACAGCTGGCGGGTGGCAAACGTGCCGCCGGTTAAGGGGGTCAGGGCGCTGTCGCCGATGTGCACGGTCGTCCGGTCGACCGTGACCCCGAGGATCTCGCCGGCGATGTTGGCCAGGGACGCCGCCTGGCCCGCGCCGAGGTCGGTGACACCAGCGCGGATCACCATCGTGCCGTCCTGCTCGAGCCCGATCCAGGCCGATGCACGGTCGGCGAAGAACATCGACCGGCCGTAAGGCTGCATGCTGCAGGCAAAGCCGCGTCCCACGCGCCCCCCGGCTGTGGGCGCGGACAACTCGCCCATCTCGTCGAGCGCCCGGCGCATGCACTCCCGCGTCCCCGGCTCGGTGTCGATCGGCTCGCCGGTGACGCGGATGTCGCCTCGGTTCACGAAGTTACGCTCGCGCACCTCTTCCGGAGTCAGGCCGAGACGTTGCGCGATCAGGTCCATCTGTGACTCGTAGCCGAACACGACCTGCATCGCGCCGAACCCGCGGAAGGCGCTGGTGGGGACGGTGTTGGTAAACACCGCCGTGCTCTCCATCCGGGCGTCGGCGCAGCGGTAGGGGCCGGTCGAGTTGACCCCGCCCGCGAATAACACGCGTGAGCTGAGCAGCGGATATGCGCCGGCGTCTCCGAGGATCTTGATGTCCTGGGCCACGATCGTTCCGTCGGCCAGGACACCGGTCCGGTAGTGCATGCGGAACGGGTGGCGCTTCTGCCGGGCGAGCAGCGACTCCTGGCGCTCCCACACCATCCGCACGGGCCGACGGGTCTCCCACACGAGCGCGGCCAGGTACGGCTCGACCGTCATGTCCTCCTTGCCGCCGAAGCCGCCACCCATGTAAGCGGCGATGACGCGGACCCGGCTGTGCGGGAGCTCGAGGATGTCGGCGAGCTGGCGGGCATGCTCGATCACCTGCGTGGAGACGCGGAGCGTGACGACGCCGTCGCTGTCCACCCAGCCGACCCCGGACTCGGGTTCGAGGTAGGCGTGATCCACACGCGGGGTCTCGTAGGTCTCCTCGATCACGTGATCGGCGCGGGCCATGGCCGCGTCGACATCGCCGATCGCGGAGCGCCACGTGACGTAGCGGTTGCCACCGGGATGCACGGGCGGCGCACCGTCAGCCAGGGCGGCGTCGATGTCGAACACACCCTCGGCGTCTTCGTAGCTCACCTCGACCAGCCCCGCCGCTTCCAGCGCCGCCCCGGGTGTCTCGGCGGCGATCGCGGCGACGGGCTCGCCGTCGTAGCGGATCTCCTCACCTGCCAGCACGGGCTGGATGATCTGATCGATCCCGAGCCCCGACGCCTCTTCGGAGATGGCGTTGTGCGGGATGTCGGCAGCGGTCAGTACGGCGCGCACGCCGGGAACAGCCTTCGCCGCGTCGACGTCGATGCCGGTGATCCGCGCGCACGGCACGCGCGCGCGGACGACGAGGCCGTGCAGCATCCCGGGAAAGCCCCAGTCGTCTGCATAGGGCAGGGTCCCCGCCACCTTCTCGACGAAGTCGCGGTGGGGGACCGGACTCGTGCGGCCGCTCGGCAGCCGCGCGGGGGCTGGGGCCGGCGGTGCCTTGACCGGCGCTTCCCGCGCGCGGGTCCGACCGATGTCAGTCGCCATGGCCGTCCCGGGGCCGGAGGTCACGGTATGCCTCGACCGCGTCGAGGATCTTCGTGTATCCGGTGCAGCGGCATAGGTTGCCGGCGAGCGCCCGGCGCAGCTCCTCGCGGTCGGCGTCGGGATGGTGGTCCAGGTACCACTTCGCCGTGAGGATCATGCCCGGGGTGCAGAACCCGCACTGCGACCCCGCGTGGTCGAGAAACGCCTGCTGGAGGAGGTGCCGTTCGCCGTCGGCGGCGAGCCCGCGCACGGTCGTGAGCTCACAGCCGTCGGCCTGCACCGCGAACATCAGGCACGCGTTCACCGGCTCGCCGTCGAGCAGGACCGTGCAGGTACCGCAGACCCCCTCGCCGCAGCCGAGCTTGACCTCGGGGGCGCCGGCCTCGGTGCGCAGCAGCTCGAGCAGCGACAGGTTCGGACTGACCCCGAGCTCAGTCGGCCGCCCGTTAATCGTGACGCTGATCGTGTGCCGCGTCGTCACCGTCATGCCGCCACTCGCACCCCGGCGCGGCGGTCACGCGCGTCCGCGGCCGCGCCGCGCAGGGCCCGAGCCACCAGCACGGCCGTGACCTTACGCCGGTAATCCACGCCGGCGTGGGAGCTTGGGCCTATCTCGGCGTCGGCGGCGGCCGCGCGGCCGGCGGCGTCGCTCGCCGCGGCGTCGATCGGGGCCCCCACGAGCGCCTCGGCGGCAGCCGAGGCGTCGACCGGCCGCAAGCCGAGGGCGCCGAGCGCCAGGCGCGCCGCGGTGCACGTGCCGTTCGGATCGCAGGTCACGATCGCGGCGACGTTGACCATCGCGAAGTCGCCCGGACGGCGAGCGATCTCCAAAAAGCACGACCCCTGACCGTCGCTCAGCGCCGGAACCTCGACCCGGGTGATCAGCTCGCGCTCGCGCAGTGTCGTGACCATCGGCAGGAACGGAAGGTCGGCGGCCGCGATCTCGCGCTCGCCGTCCGGGCCGAGGGCGTGCACGGATGCGCCGTGGGCAATCGCGACGCAGGGGAGCTCGGCCGCCGGCTCGCCGTGGGCCAGCGACCCGCCGATCGTCCCGCGCTGGCGCACGCGCACGTTGCCGATCTGCCGGACCGCCTGCGTGAGCATCGGAGCGTTCTCTTCGACGAGCTCGGAGTGCTCAAGGTCGACGTGGCGAACGAGCGCCGAGAGCACGAGCCGACCGTCGACGAGCTTGATCGTGCGCTCGTCGACGCGGCCGATGTCGATGAGCGCGGACGGCGCCGCGACGCGGAGCATCATCATCGGGACGAGGCTCTGGCCGCCGGCGATGACGTGGGCATCGTCGCCGAGCTCCTCCAGGCGCTTCACCGCTTCGGTCCACGACGATGCGCGGAGATAGTCGAAGGCGGCCGCGTACATCGCGCCTCAGACCGTGGCGGGCGCGCCGATCTGGTCCAGGACGACGGTCAGGGCGGCGTGGTTGCTCGTGACCACGGGCACGCCGAGCGCCGCCTGGATCTCGTCGCGCGCGTCGAGGGCACGGAAGTTCGTGCACGACGCGAACAGCAGCTCGATGTCTCCATCGGCGAAGCACTCAGACGCGAACTCCGTGATGCGTTCGGGTTCGACCTCGGCGATCGCAAAGTTGTCTGTGATGCCGAGCCCGTGGATCGCCGCAACCTCGAACCCGTCGTCTTGAAGGCTCTCGCGGATCTTCTCGTTGAGGCTGTCCACGTACGGCGTTATCACCCCGACGCGCCGGGCGCCGGCGGCCCGGATCGTTCGGCGGACCGACGCCGACACGCTGAACGTCTCCGCGCCCGTCTCACGGGCGATCCGGTCGATCAGCTGGGCCTCGTAGTCGTTCCCGCGCAGCGCCCCGGCGCTCGTGCAGCCGAACACCATCACGTCCGGCCGGGCCGAGCGCAGGTCGTTTATCGCCGTCGGCAGGTAGGCGTCGAGCATCGCCGACTCGCCCCGTGGCGTCGTCTCCTCGAGGTACATGCGGGCGGTGTGGAGTGTCGCGCTCGGCGGCAGCCGGCGGTAGAAGTCGACCTCGATGACGGTGTTGGAGGACGGGACGATCAGGCCAACGCGTGCACTCATGCGCCCGGTCCCAGTCTCGGAGCCGCCACCGGAACCCCGCGACTGTCGCCATCGAAGGCGGCGCTGCCGTTGCGTTCAATCGGGACCGCGGGCAGCGGCGGCAGCTCCAGAAGATCGAGCGGGTTCTGCTTGATCATCCGCTCCACCCCTTCCTCGCTGACGCCCGATTCCCACACCGACTGGGCGAATGCTCGGAGTGCCTCGGCCGGCATCGGGTTGTGGCGCTGGCCGGCATCGCTCATCAGGATGCACCGCTCCGGCCCGAGTGCCTTGATCGCCTCCACCTGGCGTGCCAGCGGCGCGTGGTTCCACACCGGCGAGGACGTGCAGTAGCCGAACTCGGCGTAGGCGCCCTGGCCGACCAGGTCCTTGAGGTCGTCGAGCTCCAGTCCGGGGACCCGGAAGAACGGGTGCGTGATCATGATCTTCTCCACCCCGCGCTCGCGTGCGGTCTTCACCAGCAGCTTGACCTCGGGCACCGACAAATGACACGTGCTGAGGATCGCCGAATACTGCGCGGTGAGGTCGAGCACGTCGATCAGGCCTTCGATCGGATTGCCGGCGTCGTCGAACACCTCGATGCCGTGATCCTTGGACTTGGCCACGGTGCTGGCCTGCTTGTCGTACGCGCCGGTCGAGCCAAACGTGCGCGCGTGGAAGGCCGCGTCGACGGTTGGCATCCACACGTGCTTGCCGCCGAGTTGGAGGGCCGCCTCGACCGCGGCCGGGTTGATCCCGCCCACCGCGCGGTTGAGCACGATGCCTCCGACCACCTGGATCCCCGGCACCATCTGCATCGTCATGTACGCGCGCGTGGTGGTGCGCTCGGAGTGGCATTTGAGTGAGATCGCCCGGAGACCCATCGAGACGGCGTGCCGCGCCACCCCTACGTCGTCGGTGATGCGAGGAAACAGGTCGGGCTCGGAGTGGATGTGGACGTCCACCGCGCCCTGCATGTCGATGAATGGACCGATCGTCATGGTGCCCTCGTCACCTCTCTCGTCTCCGGTGTTTGACTCCGATTGCCGTCGCGCAGCCAGCGCAACTCGGTAAGTTCCTGCTCGGTCGGCGGCGGGAGCTCCGCGATCGTCTCTGAGATCAGCAGCTCAAAGCCCGTGTTGGCCTGCACCTGCTCCTGGCTGACGCCCGGCTGGAGCGCGTCCAGTCGCAGCCGGCCGGTGTCCTCGTCGAAGCCGAGGAGCGCCAGATCGGTGACGACCGCGACCGGCCGGTTGCGCACCAGGCCGGCGTCCCGGCGAGACTGCGGCCCGTTCAGGTACCCAGGGCTGGTGATGAAGTCCACCCGCGGCACGAACCGCCGTGGCTCGTGCCGGGTCATGATCATCACCTCGCGGCAGCTCGACACGATGTCGTTGGCGCCGCCGCTCCCGGGCAGGCGCACCTTCGGGCGGTCCGGATCGCCGATGTAGCTGGTGTTGACGTTGCCGTACTGGTCGAGCTGGCCGGCGCCGATGAATCCGTAGTCGTAGTGACCGCGCTGCCCGTAGAGGAACAGGTCGTTGATCGACGTGAGCATGAATGCGTCGTGCGCGGCCCGCATCTCGTTGGTGGACACGGGCAGGCGCCCGGGGAGCATCCGGGGTCCGATCGAGCCGCCCTCGAGGACGATCGTCAGCGACGGGGCGTGCAACCGCTTGGCCAGCACACTGGCCTCGAGGGGGGCGCCGACGCCGGCGAACACAACCCTCCCGTCACGCAGCAGGCGGCTGCCGGCGATCGTCATCAGCTCGACCGGCGTGGCCTCGGTCATGCCGCCACCAGCTCGCGGGCCCGACGTCGTTGCTCGAGCAGACGAGATGCGCCGACCGTGTCGAGGAAGGCGGAGAAGCCGTCCAGGGCATGGACGTTCTCGCGCAGGTAGGCGTGCACCCCGTCCACCCCGTCGCGAGTGACGAGCTCCGTGTAGGCGTCGAAGTGGTCGAAGTCGGCCTCGTAGCGGCCGTGGCATTCGTGCGGGTAGGAGCCGAACGGGACCTCGACCACAGCGTCGACGACGAACCCCGGGATCACCGTCCGGTCGGCAGTGCGAACGATCGCCTCGGAGGGGACGATCTCCTCGGCGGTCAGGATCACCGTCTTGGCCGCGCGGGCGTATTCGACATCCATATACGGGGGCCCCTCGATCTGAGCATTGCCGGCCGCGTCGGACGTCTGGACGTGGATCAGCGCCACGTCCGGGACGAGCGCCGGGACGGCGACCAGGAGCTCATCGGTGAACGGGCAGCGGATGTGCTGCGCCGGGGTGCGATCGAGCAGATCGGAGCCGAGCAGCGAGGTGGTCGGGAGGAACGGCATCCCCATCGACGCCGCCATCAGGCGCATCCCGAACGACAGGTGGCTCCATTCCTCGTAGATCGAGGGGTCGCGTTCCACGTACTCGCGGAACACCTTTGGGATGCCCCACCGTAGCCCGATCCCGACCCAGCTCGAGACGAGCTTGGCGGCGGCGCCGGAGGCGAGGAACAGCTCGGACTCGTAACACATGAGGTTCCGGGCCAGGGTCAGGTCACGGCGCTCGGCCCGGAGCAGCTCGAGCAGCATCGCCCACGGGGTGCGCGAGTAACAGCAGCCACCGGCGACGACGGTGTCGCCATCGCGCACCAGCGCGGCGGCGTCCGCGAGCGAGGAGCGCTTCTCGCCCGCGCCGTTCATCCGGCGCCCTGCACGGCAACGTCGGCCACGAGCGGCATCACCTCGGCCGCGAAGCGCTCGAGCTGCTCGTGCTCATAGTGGTAGGGCACCAGGCAGACGTGGCGCACGCCGACCGCGGCCTGCGCCGCAAGCTGCTCGGCACACTGCTCGGGCGTACCGCGGATCGCGCTCTCCGGCGAGCAGTGACTCCACGCCGGGATGTCGAAGTACCGGCCGATGTACTCGCGGGCCTTGCGGTCGGCCGTCTCGTAGGAGTCATCGATGCAGAGCGGCAGCTGGGCCACGTTGTCGAGCGCGTCGGGGTCACGGCCGGCCGCCTCGGCGTACTCGCGGATCTGCTGCCACGCGGTCTCGAACGCGTCCGGCGCATAGAAGTAGGTCAGCCACCCGTCCGAGCGCTCGCCGACGCGCCTCAGCGCGGCATCGACGTAACCGCCGACGAGCAGCCGCGGTCGGGGCCGCTGCTCGGGCCGCGGCAACATGATCGAGTTGCGGAACGGGATCCCGCGCGCCTCGCCGCTGACGAGCTCGCCGGTCCAGAACCGCTGGAGGAGCTCGAGGTTCTCTTCGAAGATCCGCCCTCTGCGCCGGAAGGGCACACCGCAGCTGTCGAACTCCCGCTCGTACCAGCCGACCGCCATCCCGAGCGTGAGCCGGCCGCCGGAGATGATGTCGAGCGTCGCGGCCGTCTTGGCGAGCACCGCGGCGCCGCGCAGAGGCAACACGAGGATTCCCGTGCCGAGCGCGGCACGCTCGGTCTCCCGGGCGAGCACGGTCAGCGTCGCGAGCGACTCGAGCACCGGGAACGCGTTGCGGCTGCCGAGGAACATGTGATCCCACGCCCACAGCGACTCGAAGCCGAGCTCTTCGCCGCGTCGGGCGTAGGCGACGATCGCCTCGATGTCCGGCTCCTTCGGCGCGGGAGTGAAGTTCTCGACCGCAAGTCCGAAGGTGAGCTTCATCGTGGTTCGTCGCTCGCGGCCGCGCGCGTTCGGTCGCGCTTGGCCTCGCGCAGCGCGCGCTTCAGCGCCGTGCGGCTGTGCTCGATGTGCAGGCGCATCCGCTCCTGCGCCAGGTTGGCGTCCCCGGCACGCAGCGCTTCAAGAATCGCAACGTGCTCGTCCAGGAAGCGGCGGGGGACTTCCGTGTTGTAGACCCGCTCTGAGAGCTCAAGTTGTAGCCGGGTCCAGTAGCCGCGCAGCACACTCAGCAACTCGCTGCCACTCGCCTCGTAGATCGTCTGGTGGAAGTCGGCGTCGAGCTGACCCGCCTCACGGGGGTCGGCGTTATCGAGCGCGTCGACGAACCGGTTCAGGAACTCCTCCACGACCCCCAGCACCTCGGGGGTCATGCGCTGGGCGGCGAGCGCGGTCAGGTGAGGCTCGAGCACGAGCCGGACCTCGTAGATCAGCAGCGCCTCCTCCGGAGTGAGCCGGTAGGTGACGAACGTGCCCCGGCTGCGATAGGTGACCACGAGCCCCTCACCCTCGAGCATGCGCAGGCCCTCGCGCACCGGCGTACGGCTGACCCCCGTGCGCTCCATCACCACTGCCTCGGTGAGGCGCGCGCCGGCCGGCTGGCGTCCACTGAGGATGTCATCCCGGATCACGCGGCAGACGTGTTCGGCTAGTGACGGCGGACGCTCGGGAGGGACATCGTCCCCGTCGTCCTGACGGCGGAGCGCGTACCGATCCGTGCGCCGGGCGACACGGCCTTTGGAGATGGACATGTGACCGGCTTTCCTGGTCTCGAGGTGGTGTTCGGTGTGCAGAGTATACAAGGTGCAATCTTTCGGACCTGGACCTCGGAAGGTGTCGATCAGAGACCTCAGAAGGTGTCGATCAGCGAGAAGCCGATCGTGTCGAAGCTCGTCATACGCTCGAGCACACCCTGAGCGCTCTCGAGCGGGATCCGTTCGGTGACAAGCGCGCGGGGGTCGAGCCGGCCCTCGCCGACCAGGCGAAGCAGAGCCGGGAGGTGGATGTGCGGGTTACCGACGCTGCCGACGATCGTCAGTTCGGCCTCGATCAGCTCGTCGAGCGGGATCCCGACGATCCCCTGCTCCTCCTTGCTCGTGAGGCCGACCTGGACGAGGCGTCCGCCTTTGCGCAGGCTCATCAGGGCCGCGTTCACCAGTGACGCCATGCCCAGTCCCCCGAGCGCCACGTTCGCCCCCCCGCCGGTCGCGTCCTTGACCGCCTCGACCACGTTGCCCTCGCGCGCGTTCACGGTCGCGGCTGCGCCCTGCTCGCGCGCCGCTGCGAGCTTGCGGTCATCGATGTCGACGGCGATCACGCCGGTGCCGAGCGCGACGCCGATCTGCACCGCCGAGAGCCCGATCCCGCCGACGCCGTGGACGGCTAGCCACTCACCCGCGCGCAGACCGGCCTGGTGCTGAAGGGCGTGCCATGCGGTCATGAACCGGCAGCCGAGCGCCGCGGCGGAGTCGAACGACACCGCGTCCGGCAACGGGACGCAGTTGAGGTCGGCGTTCAGGACGTTGACGTATTCGGCATACCCGCCGTCATGGCTCATGCCGAGAAACTCGAGTGCGTCGCACAGGTTCGAGCGGCCGGCGCGGCAATAGGAACAGCGGCCGCACGCCTCGTGGAACGGCACCGCCACCCGGTCGCCCACCTTGATCGTGGTGACCTCCGGCCCGACCGCGACCACGGCGCCGGCGAACTCGTGGCCCATCGTGATCGGGAGCGTGGGCGCGAGCCCGATCCAGGACCAGTCACCCTGCCAGACGTGCCAGTCGGTCCGGCAGACCCCCTCGAACTCGACCTTCACGACCGCATCCCGCGGCCCGGGGTCGGGCTCGGGCACGTCGTCGATCACGAGCGGGCTCCCGATTTCCACCAGTCGCGACGCCTTCACGTGTCGCTCCTCTCTGTGCCGGTTGTCGAGTACGTACTGTATACGCTCGGGAAGGCGCCCGACGCAGCGGATGGCGCTGAGGGTGCGCATATGCCACCTCAATCGCCATCGGCCACAATCGCCATCGGCCACATGGGGTCACCCCCGGCGCGGGACTCCCTCGACCCCGTTGACGACGTGCTCGGGGTCGCCGCCGCGCAGCACACGGTCGAGGTTGCGCAGCGCATTGGTCATCATGCGCCCGCGCGCCTCGTTGGTCGAGCCCGAGAGGTGCGGTGAGAGGAGCACGTTCGGCAGCTTCCTCAGGGGGCTGTCGGAGGGCAGCGGTTCCTCGACGAACACGTCGAGCGCCGCTCCCTTCAGATGCCCGGCGGCCAGCGCCTGGCACAGAGCCGGCTCATCGATCAGCGCGCCGCGCGCGGCGTTCACGACCACCGCGCCCTTCGGCATGAGCGCGATCCGCCGCGCGTCGAGCAGGCCGCGCGTCGAGGGGAGCAGCGGCGCGTGGAGGGTGAGCACATCGCTCGCCGCGCACAGCTCGTCGATCTCCAGCCGCTCGAGCCCGAGGCGCTGCTCGACCTCGGCCGGTGCGGCCTCGACGTCCGCATAAACCAGGCGCCCGAGCTCGAACGGCGCGAGACGCGCCGCGACGTCCTGGCCGATCCGCCCCATGCCGATGATCCCGACGGTGCGGTCGCCTAGCTCGTGCACGCCGACACGCCCCGCCGCCACCATGTCCCAACGGCCGGCGAGTACGCCGAGGTGGTTGCGGACCACGTCCTTGAGCATCGCCAGGATCGCCATGACTACCCACTCCGCGACCGCGCGGGCGTTCTCTCCGGGCGCGTTCGCCACCGGGATCCCCAGCCTCGCCGCGTGCTCGATGTCGACCATGTCGGTGCCGGCGTTGGGCTGGAACACGGCCAGGCAGCGAACGGCGGCGTCTAACTCCTCGTCGGCGAGGTGGATCTCCTGCGTCCAGTCGCCGACCACGCAGTCGGCAGCGGGCAGCTCAGCGAGCACGCCGGCGCGTGACCGTTCCGGCTTGATCAGCTCGTGTGCGGCGAGCTTCGGGGACAGCGGGTCGTAGGCCGGATCGAGGACCTCGTCCGGCGTCAGCATCAACACGCGCGGCTGCTCAGTCGCGGGCGGCATCGACGAGCTTCCGGGCCAGTTCGGCCGGGCGCGTGAACATCACCTCGTGGCTCCCGTCCATCTCGACAAGCTTGAACTTTCCCAGCCGCGAGGACATCTGCGGATGCCACTTCCCCGGTGGTAGCGCCCGATCATCAGAGACCGCGATGTAGCTGCGGGGCAGCTCGCCGCGGTAGAACTCGCCCAGGTCGAGCTTCTGGGCCCACGGAGCAAACGGCTGGGGCACGAGTCGCTCCCACACCGACCGCGCCACCTCGGGCGCGGCGTCCTGCATGAACAGGTCGCGGAACACCTCCCAGACGCAGGCCACCGTGGCGTCGGGACTCTCGCGCGCGGCGGCCTCGAACAGCGCGGTCTGATCGTCGGGGAACTCGTCGTTGACGCTGGCGCCGTCCGCCACCACGAACGCGGTGTGGAAGACCAGGCGCCCGAGGCGCTCGGGGATGACCTGCGAGACGCGACTCACCACCGAGCCGCCGAAGCTGTGTCCGACCAAGACCACGTCGCGCAGGTCACGGCCTTCGATGAACCTGACCACGGAGTCGACATAGTCGTCGTGCTGGATGCCGGCGCGGCTGGCGCCAGGAAGGTGACCGGGATAGGTGGGGGAATATGCCGCGTGGCCAAGCTCGCGCAGGCACCAGGCGGTCGGCTCCCACGCCCACCCGCCGTGCCAGGACCCGTGCAGGAGTACGAACGTCTCACTCATCGCCGGGACCGGGCGTATCCCACTAGGTTCCGCATGCCCTTGTATACACTACGCAATCCGTGACGAAGCGCGACGCCGAAAACGTCCTTCGGGCACGCGAGGGCATCGCGGTGCCCCTACGCGCGGGCGAGGCGCTGCGCATCACCAACCTCGAAGGGGGCCAGGTCGTCGACACCTGGGCGCTGGCGCAGTCCGACCCCGGCGAGTACGTGTCGATGGAGCACACGCGCGTCGCGCTCGGCAGGCTGATCCCCCGGGCGGGCGACGGCCTGTACAGCAACCACCGCCGCCCGCTGCTCACGGTCACCGAGGACACGAGCCCGGGCGTTCACGACACGCTGATCGCGGCCTGCGACCCGGAGCGCTACCGGCAGCTGGGCGCCGAGGCCGGCCACGCCAGCTGCGCCGAGAACTTCCGGGCAGCGCTCGCCGCGCTTGGGATCCAGACCGGCCATGTACCGGCGCCGCTCAACCTGTTCATGAACGTCGCCTGGGACGAGCCGGGCGAGCTCGAGTTCCGCGCTTCGCCGGCGCAAGCGGGCGACCACGTGACCCTCGCGGCCGAGGTCGACGTGACCGTCGTCCTGTCGGCGTGCCCGATGGACCTGAACCCGATCAACGCCGGCGGCCCGCGCGACGTCGGGCTGGCCGTCCTCGCGGCGTCGTAGGCGGCTCAGCCACCCGAGCGGGCGGCCCGTCCAGCCAGCGTGATCATGCTCAGCATCTCGAAGATGGCGTTGGCGGCGAACAGGGCGGTCACCTGGCCCGCGCCGTCGTAGGCGGGCGCGACCTCAACCACGTCGTATCCGACAAACGGCAGCCCGCTGAGCGCGCGCAGGTACGACAGCGCCTGGAAGCTGGTCGGGCCGCCCACCTCGGGCGTGCCGGTGCCCGGGCAGAACGCGGCGTCGACGAAATCCACGTCGAGGGACAGGAACGCGGGTCCGTCCCCGACCCGGGCCCGAGCGTGGTCGGCGAACTCGAGCGGGGTCATCTCGGCCAGCTGGACCCAAGGAATCGTCTCCACGCCGAGCTCCCCGGGGATCTCCTCGTCGAGCTCGCCGTAGAGCGGTCCGCGCATTCCCGCCTGCACCATCCGCGCCGGGTCGAGCAGCCCTTCCTCAAGCGCGCGCCGGAACATCGTCCCGTGCGAGTACGGCCGGCCGTTGTAGCTGTCCCACAGGTCGGTGTGCGAGTCGAGCTGCACGAGTCCCAGGGGGCCGTGCGCCGAGGCCAGCGCGCGTAGCTCCCCGAGGGTTACGGAGTGATCTCCGCCGATCCCGACCGTGGCGATGCCGGCCTGGACGAGCGGCCGGACGAACTCCGTGATCCGCTCGAGCGTGTCCTCGATGTAGCCGGGGACGGTGGGGGCGTCGCCGTAATCGATCGTCGACAGCACCCCGAACACCTGCACCTTCTGCACCGGGTTGTAGGTCCGGATCATCCCCGAGGCGGAGCGCACGCCCTCGGGCCCGAACCGCGCGCCGGAACGAAACGAGGTCCCGCCGTCCCACGGCATCCCGAACACCGCGGCGTCGACGCCGTCGAGATCCTTGACATAGGGGAGTCGCGCGTAGGTGCGCGGCCCGGTAAAACGGGGCGCCTCGAAGGCATCCCACGGCTCATACATCGTCACGGCGCTGACCTCCTCGCAGAGTCGACATCTTAGGATCGGCAAGGGCCTCGATCACGGCGACCAGCTGCCCGACGCCGAGCTCGAGCGGCTCGAGCTCGATCCGTTCGTGCTGGGTGTGCATGCCCGAACCGCGCGTACATCCGATCGACACGGCGGGAATGCCGAATGACGCGGCGGCGTTGGCATCGGTCGAGCCCGCTTCGAATCGCTCGGGCAGACCGAGCGAGCGGTGCGCCGCGACGATCGCCCGCACCAGCGGGTGCTCGCGCTCGATCTGGCCGGCGGGTCGCCGGCCGACGATCTCGCAATCGACGCGGAGCGGATCGTCCACGCGGAGCTCGCGGACCTCGGTTTCGAATGCATCGAGCTCCGCCTGATCGACCGACCGGCGCTCGACGAGCAACTCGGCCTCGCCGGCGATGGCGTTGACGGCGCTGCCGCCGCAGATCGTTCCGATGTTCGCCCCGGACGCGGCCAGCGCCGCCCCGATCGGAAGCACCGCGTGGATCGCACTCGGGGTGCCACGGTCAGCCCACGAATGACCGCCCGGCCCGCTCACGCGCACCCGAGCGCGCGTGCTCCCGACATGCTCGGTCACGATCTCGTCCAGGTGGTGCCCCTCGAGCGCGATGGCCATCGACGGCCGAAGCGAACGACAGGCGTGCAGCGCGCCGCGCAGGTTGCCGAGGCCCTCCTCGCCAACCGTGAACGCCACGGCGAGCCCGGGCGGAACCGAGTCCAGGGCGGACAGGGCCCAGATCACCGTCATGACCGCGGCCGCGTTGTCCCCCACGCCGGGGCCAACCAGCGCTCCGTCCGAATGCACGACGTCGATGACCTCCACCCCGTGGAACACGGTGTCGACGTGAGCCATGAGCAGCAGCTCCGGCGACCCGGATGCGCCGCCGAAGCGCCACACCAGGTTTCCCACCGCGTCGCGCGAGAGCGATCCGGGCTGGCCGGACAGCCGCTCCTCGAGCCAGGCGATGCGCGCTTCTTCGCTCCCAGTCGCGGCGGGAATCGCGGTGAACCGAGCCAGCTCGTCGGCGTCGATCACGAAGACGACGCTTCAGTGCAGATCACTGCCGTGGCGTCGATCTCGACCAGCCACTCGGGGCGGGCCAGGGCGCTCACCACCAGCCCGGTCGAGACCGGGTGCACTCCGCGCAGCCAGCGCCCCACGACCCGGTAGACGTCTTCTCGATACCGGATGTCGGTCAGGTAGATCACGATCTTGCAGATCTCCTGCAGGCGCGCGCCCGACTCACCGAGCAGCTGCTCGATGTTGCGCATCGCCTGCTCGGCCTGAACGGCGGGATCGCCGATGCCGACCGACTCGGCGGTATCCAGATCCTGGCCGACCTGGCCGCGGAGGAACACGGTGTTCCCGGCGACCACGGCCTGGGCCAGGTCGTTGTCGAGGTCCTGGTCGGGATAGGTGTCGCGCGTGTTGAACGGCCTGATTCGCTGGTGGATCACTGCTCTCCTCGCTGAGTTCGCGTGCTGTGAACGACCGTCCCTCCGATGATCACATCGGCAATGACCTCCTGGCCGACAGCCAGGCAGAGCTCGTTCGGGTGAGCCATCGACAGCAGCGTCAGGTCCCCGCGCTTGCCGGGCTCGATCGATCCGCGGTCGCCGGCCAACCCGAGGGCGTACGCCGCGTTCAGGGTCCCGCCCACGATCACCTCGGCCGGCGTCATGCGAAACCACGGCGCCGCCATGCCAAGCGTCACCGGAAGCGAGGTGGCGTGGATCGATGAGCAGTAGTCCGTGGCGAGGGCGACCGGCACGTCCTGCTCGATGAACAGCCGCGCGTTGGCCCGGCGGTCGGTCATGTAGATCAGCTCGGCCTGGGGCAGGAGCACGGCGATCGTGTCGGTCGCGCCGACCGCGCGGATCTCGTCGTCAGGCGTGTATGTCAGGTGCTCGGCGGAGATCGCACCGCCGGCGACCGCGGTTTGCCAGCCCTCGGAGCTGGCCCACGCGTCCGCGTGGCAGCGAGTCCGAACGTTGAGCGCTCGCGAGCGCTCGAACAACGCCGTCGCCTGCGTGGGCGAGAACAACCCGCGCTCACAGGTGATGTCGTGAAACGCGAACAGCCCCTGGTCCAAGGCGCGCGGCAGCATCTCGAGGACCTCCCGGGTGTACGCGTCGGAATCGAGGCCGGTCGGAACGACGTGAGCGCCCAGGAACGTGATCACGAGCTCGAGCGGCGTGACGGCCCGACTGCTCTCAAGCAGCTCCAGGTGGCGGAGCTCCTGCGAAAGCGTGAGCCCGTACCCGGACTTGACCTCGAGCGTGGTCACGCCGCCGGCCAGGATCCGGGGGTAGGCACGCCGCAACGCATCGAGCAGCTCGTCGTCAGACGCGGCTCGCGTCGCCAGCACGCTGGCCCAGATCCCGCCGCCGCGCGCGGCGATCTCGGCCAGCGAAGCCCCGGCAAGCCGCTCGGCGTACTCGGCGTGGCGCTCGCCGGCGAAGAGGGGATGGGAATGGCACTCGATCAACCCGGGGACGACGCTCATCCCGGTCGCGTCCAGGACCGCGATCCCGTCCTCGCCGTAGGAGCGCAGCACTTCGGCCGTCGGCCCTACGGCCGCGATAACTCCGTCCCGAATCGCCACGGCCCCGTCGAACACGAGGTCGAGCTCGCCCTGCTCGGCTCCGCGCCGCGCGCCGCCGCGATCGCGCACGCACGCCACGCACGCGGCGCCGACCACGGTGAGGTCGCTCACGAGCGGACCGCAGCCGTGACGGGCTGCTCCAGACCGGCGTACTGGCGCACCAGATCGGCGGGGCCGGCGAAGTCGTAGTTGTTATAGACGGCGAGCAGGTGGGCGAAGGCCGGCGACTGAGCGAACAGCTGGAAGGTCAGACGGTGGCCCGCGTAGTCGGAGTTGAGCAGGTCGCGCGCGAAGGCGAAGAGCCGGCGGCGGTCCTCGGCCGACACCTCGCCAACCGCCAGGTACTTGTCCAGCCAGGCACCAGCCTCCGGGTCGGCGAAGGTCGCCGCACTGGGCAGCACGCACAGCTGCCCGCCGCACAGATCGCGGGCCAGGTGCATCATCGCCGGCAGCTGCGTACAGGCGAGCACGCGGCCGGTGTAGAGGAGCGCCTGGTTGGGCATGAGCAGACCACCGGGACTCCCCTGAGCGATCTCGACGGCCGCGGTCAGGTGGGCGTTGATCCCCTCCCGGTAGCAGACGAGCTCGGCCAGCTTCTCGCGCACCGCCTGGTGCATCTTGATTCCCGTCTGCACCGCGTTCGTGTACGCCACGCCGACGAGCAGGTCGGCCAGGCGCAGGTGCCGCTGGACGAACGGGAACGCGCTGTAGCGGTGCAGCGTTGTGCGGATGAATGCCGCCGCAGCGGTGTGGCGGTAGAAGAGCACGTTCTCCCAAGGGATCTCGACGTCGTCGAACACGATCATCGTGTCGATCTCGTCGAAGTGCGCGGCCATCGGATAGTCGACAGGATCGCGCTGCGCGAACGACGACCGGCATATGTGCCGGATGCCGGGCGCGCCCATCTCGACCACGAACCCGACCGCGTAATCGGAGAGCTTGGCGTCGCCCCAGTCGCCGATTGTCGGTTTGACGAACGCCTGGTTGGCGTACGCCGCTGCCGTCTCGAACTTGGCCCCGCGCACGATGATCCCGCGGTCGGTCTCGCGGGCGACGTGCAGCAGCACATCGGGATCCTGGTCCTGGGGGCGGCGCGAGCGATCGCCCTTCGGGTCGGTGTTGGCCGACACATGGAACGGGTCGCCCAGCTCGGCGTGCCGGACGTGGGCGCGGATGTGCTCGGAGAAGGAGGGATCGATGTCGTTCAGGACGTCCTGCCCGTCGTAGAGCGACCACATCTCGCCGACCGTCTCGTCACCCACGCGGGTGACGATGCCGCCGAGATCGTCGAGCACGCGGTCGACCGCCGCCCGCTTGTCGCGCCAGTCCTGCTTGGTCAGGGGCCGCTTGGCGCCGACCGGGCAGCGCTCTCCGGTCTCATCATCGACGTACGACATCACGGCGCGCGTGGACTGCTCGTGCGCCAGGTCGTAGATGCGGGCGCGAGCGTCGACGATTGGCTTGAAGGCGGGATGCGTCGGCACGTCCTGCACCTGCTCGCCGTCGATCCAAACTGCACGTCCGTCGCGGAGCGACTCGCGGTACTCCTCACCGGTCCTGATCATTTGCTGTAGTTTCCCGTATAGTGGTAATCGTTTTCCGGATTTGCCGGAAACCCTACCACCAACCCGCACGCCGTGCCACGCCCCCGGACGAACCCGAACCCCGACACGCCCAAGGTGCTCGACAAGGCGCTGCGCGTACTCGACGCGTTCGGCGGGACCTCCATGGCCTGGTCGGAGGCGGGGCTGCGCGACCACGTCGGAATCCCCTCCACCACGCTCAACCGGATCCTGCGCAGCCTCGAGCAGGCCGGCTACGTGATGCGCGGTATCGACGGCCGGTACCGCCTCGGGGTGGCGGCTATGCGGCTCGGTCACCGGGCCACCGCGTCCCTCGAGCTCCCCGCCCTGCTCGACGCGCATCTGCGTGAGCTCGCCCGCCGGACCGAAGAGTTGGTCATCCTGGCCGTGCCCGACATCGCCGCCGGGCACGCCACGTACATCGCCGTCGCCGAATGCCACAAGCGGGTGCGCGTCACCGCGGAGATCGGCACCACGGTGCCGCTGACGGCCGGCGCCACGGCCAAGACGATCCTCGCTTATCAGCCGGAGACCCAGATCGAGGCCGTGCTGGCGCGGGAGCCCGAGCGTCTCGCGGCCGGGACGATCATCGACCCGAAACGCATCCGCCACGAGCTGACGTCGATCGCGCAGCGCGGCTGGGGCCTCAGCTGGGAGGAGACGTATGACGGCGCGTGGGCCGTGGCCGCCCCAGTGCTCGACGACGACGGCCACGCGGTCGCGGCGTTCGGTGTGGCCACTCCGATAACTCGCCACAGCCGCGCGGTGCAGGACGACAACCGCGCCGCGGTGACCGATGTCGCCCCCCGCGCCGCCTCAGCTCTTCGCCTCGGCCACGGCGCCGAGCACGCTTGAGAGCAGCCGGTCCCGGGTGTGCGCTGGGCCCTCGGTATCCGCGTAGTCGAAGAACCCGGCCCCGCTGGACACGCCGAGCCGCCCGGTCTCGAGAAGCTCGGCCAATACGGACTGGGGTTCCTCCGCCTTAGACAGCTGGGGGTAGAGCGCCCGCGACACGGCGACCGCCGTGGGCACACCGGCCAGGTCGGTGCTGTGCATCGGACCGAGCACGGCCCAGCGCAGCCCCAGGCAGTCGGTCATCACCGCGTCGATCTGCTCGGGTGTGGCGAAACCATCCTGCACCAGCTGGAGCGCCTCCCGGATCAGCGCGTACTGGAGCCGGTTGGCCAGGAACCCCTCGATCGCCCGCGACAGCGCGAGCGGGCGCTTGCCCAGTTCGGCCAGCAGCGCGACCGACCAGTCAACCAGCGCGGGATCGGTTCGCTCGGTCGGCACCACCTCGACGAGTGGGATCAGGTGGGCCGGGTTGAACCAGTGCATCCCGAGGAACCGTTCGGGCCGGCTCAGCGCGTCGGCCAGCTGAGTGAGCGGCAGCGACGAGGTGTTGCTGGCGATCACCGCCTCCGCGGGCGCCGCCGACTCCGCCTCCCGGAGAACCAAGACCTTAAGGGGCAGCGACTCGGGTACGGACTCGATGATCAGCTCGGAGCCGGTCGATGCCTCGCCGATGGAGGTCGTATAGGCGATCTGAGCTGCCGCCTCGCGCTCGAGCGCCCCGCCCGCATCGAGCAGTGTCTGCTCGGTTCGCGAGTACAGCGCGACCTGGTGGCCGCCCCGCAAAAGCACGGTGGCGATGCTGCGACCCATCACCCCGGCGCCGAGGACCGCCGCTCTCATGGCGACGGCGTTCCGGCCGAGCGCGCGGCGCCCACCGCCCGTAGGCGTACGGCGTCCCAGCGCGCGCTCACATCACCCGAGGTCATCACCACACCCGTGACGGGCGCCGGCCACTCGCCCTGCGCCGAGATCAGCCCGAGCGGCTCACCCTGCTCGTCCCAGGCCTCGACCTTGCCGTTTCGCTCGGCCACGCCCAGCACAGGACGCCCGTACAGGCCGGCGAGTCTCGCCGCGCGGGTCACGCCGCCACCGACCTCTCCGCCCTCCTCCCCCGTGATCGCCAACGCGTCCGCCCCCGCCTCGAGGTAGGCCGAACAAAGGTCGGTGAATGCGTCCTCGGCCACTTCGGGCTCCGCGCCGCCGAGCGCACGGTGTAGCGCCTCCGGGGCCGGCACGACCGCGATCACGCCGTGGTCCGCCACCTCGCGCACGCACCGGACGAGTTCGGCGCCGTCCGCCGCGGCCGCCGTCGTGGCGAGCGCGTCGAGTGCGGCGTCTCCCCGGTCGCCCACGGCCAGCGCAGCGCGAACCGCCTCGTCGGCGGCGAACACGAACATCGCGTCGGCCGCAGCCAGTGCCGCGGCATCGGCGATCATCCGTTGCCCGACGGTTGCATCCCGCCACCAGTCCGCGCGCTCCTGGTGGACTAGCGCCGGCAGCGCTTCCCACACGATCGGAGCGAAGGCCAGCCCATGTCCGGCCAGCGCATCCAGAAACCGCTGGCGGCCACTCAAATCCGCACCACGGCGCGGTTCGGCGCGCCCGAGGGCCAATCGCCGAAGTACTTGAGTACCTGCTCGGGGGGCCGGCGCTGCATCCACTCCGCGATGAACTCGGCGTAGGGCCGACCGTTCTGGAGACGGCGGGCCCGGTGGGCGCGGCGCAGCTCGGCGGTGGCGGCCTCATCGACGATCAGGGTCTCCGGGTCGTAGACGACCGCGTATACCTCGCGCGCGGTCCAGTCGCTGATCCGATCCGCCCGGAGGTCCTCGACGACGGCCTGCGGGTCTCGCTCGAGCACGTCTCCGTAGCCGCCGCTCCCCTGCGTGCTGGCGGCCAGCACGTCGCCCTCCTGTACCACCCGGATGCCGCGCGTCTGGTGCTCGACGATCACCTCGCCGCCGAGCGCGGACTCGCCGCCGGCCAGCGTGAAGTCGTCAGTGGGCAGGTTCGGCTCGCCGGCCGCCATCAGCTCGAGCAGGTTGGATCCGCGCACTCGGATGCCCGGCACCACGGTCATCGAGTAGCCGCCGAAGAGGCCGTTGTGGGCGGGGAACTTCGACTCCTTCTGGCTCGAGGTGAACGCCAGGTGCGGGGTCCGGTAGACGACGTAGCCGACCGCGGCGCCGAGACCGCCGCGGTACTTGCCAAACCCACACGTGTCGCGCTGCTGCTTCTGGTAGAGGTGCAGCAGCGGGAACTCGGACTCGATGTCCTCCACGTCCGGCGCCTTGCCCCACGGGCCGTGGGGGAATCCCCAGACGTCGATCCCGTCTCGGTCCGACCGCGCGGCGAGACCATAGGCGTTGAGCGGATAGCCCATGAAGTCGGTGACCCGCACGCCGTGCTGGTTGACCCCGGCCACCATCACCGCGGAGGCACTCGAGGAGGTGAAGCCGCACACCAGCGGGCGTTGCTCGGTGCTGAACATGATCTTCGACAGGGCGACGCCGAGCAGCGGAAAGACCATGGCCCCGACCAGCGGCGAGCAGCTGATCGCCGCCTCGGGATCGGCGTCGAAGAACGTTCCGTGCGGCACCCGGACGTCGATGTGCTCAAGCATTCCGGAGGAGATCGGGAAGTCGTGGAACGGGAACTGGAACAGGTTCACGGCACAGTGACCCCGAATCACGTTGGTGAACGCGTTGTAGGAGCCCTCGTGCTCGGGTGAGGTCCCGGAGAAGTCGAGCGTCAACCGGTCACCCGACACCTCGACCGCGACCGAGGCACGCAACAGGCCGTCCTCGTGACCGGTGGTGTCCATGAACACGTTGTGGCGGTAGATGCCATCCGGCCAGGACTCGATCCGCTGGCGGACGCCGGCCGAGGTCTGCTGGATCATCCGCCGGAACAGCCCCCTCAAGAGCGCGTTGCCGCGCTTGCGCGCCAGCTCCTGGAGCCGGACTCGCACCCGGTCGCACGCGGCCACCCGCGCCTTGACGTCGGTCACCTGCATACGGGGCGCGCGAGAGATGAAGTTCTCCATCATCAGCAGCAGGTCGTTGCGCAACCGGTACTGCTCGCCGATCTTGATCGGGGTCAGCTTCATCCCCTCGTCGTGCCGGGTGTGGGCCTGGGTGACCTCGCCCCCGGGCTCGCTGCCGCCGGTCTCAGATTGGTGAGCTCCCGACACCACCCAGCCGACCAGCTCCTCGCCCCCGAAGACCGGCATGATCGCGAACTGGTCGGGGTTGTGGATTCCCCCGTAGAGCGCCTCGTTGCAGTAGTAGATGTCGCCCTCGGCCACCCCGACCGAGGGATCGTCGGCGAACCGCTGCAGGATGAACTTGATCGGCACCTGACCGGTGACCGAGTGCAGATAGGTTCCGAGCACCGCAGACACCAGGTCACCCTGTGCCGTGTACACGGCGACCAGCGTGTCACCCGAGTGGAGCATGCTGCTGATGCCCATCTTGGTCATGACCTCCTTGCCCTCCTGGAGCATGAGGTTGACGTTCTCGGAGTAGATCTCGTAGTCGCCGGACCGGAGCGAGGCGGCGTCCTCGAGCTCCTGCTCGGTGGCGGGCTCGAGCTGCATCGCCCGGGTGACCATCGCCGCCTCAAACATCGGCTGCCTCCTCATCTTGGGACAGGACGATTCCGGAACGCTCATCGACCGCGCAGCTCCAGCCCGGGGCGACCACGACGGTGGTGTCGTCGGAGTCGATCAGCGCCGGCCCGGAAAGCTGATCTCCCGGGGCCAGTCGCTCCATCTCGTATAGCGGCGTCTGGACCCATCCCGGCTCGGCCGCGAACAGGGCGTCGCGGTGGCCGGTCGGGGTCGGGGCCGCGCCGCCGTTTCGCGGCGCGGCGAGCGGGCGGTCGGTGTGGCGCTGCGGGAGCGAGGCTTTGAGCACGAAGGCCTCGATCTCGACTCCGGCGTCCGGGTTGAGCCCGAGGGGGCTGTAGGCCTCGCTGAACTCGCGTTCGAACGCGGCGTACAGCGCGCGCATGTCGGACTCCGAGCCGACGCGCTCGAGCGGCGAGGCGACTCGCTTGACGTTCAGCTGGCCGCCGAACTTCATGTCGAGCTCGAGCGCGAAGCGCACCTGGTCGGGATCGAAGCCCTCGCCGGCGAAGTCGCGGTACGCCAGCTCGTGCAGCCCCTCGACCACGGAGTTGAAGCCGTCGTAGTCCTTGAGCCAGTGCCCGCCCACCGCCGTGAGCAGCGGGAAGCGCCGCGACCGCTCGTACACGTGCACCACGTCCATGGTTGAGGAGCCGTAGGCGCAGAAGGCCGAGGAGAATGGGAACACCACAACCTTGCTCATGCCCGCCGACTCGGCGTAGCCGCAGCAGTGGACCGGCCCGGCACCGCCGGCCGCGAAGATCACGAAGTCGCGCGGGTCATAGCCCTTGAGCACGGTCTCCTTGTAGATCTCGGCCCCCATGCGGGCATCGATCACCCGCTTGATCAGAAGCGCGGCCTCGGGCACATCGATCCCGAGCGGGGTCGCGACCCGATCGCGGATCGCTCGCTCGGCCCGGCGCTGATTGAGCTTGAGCTGACCGCCGTGAAAGCGCTCCGGGCTCAGGTAGCCGAGCACCAGATCGGCATCGGTGACCGTCGGCTCCCGGCCGCCCTGATCGTAGGCCGCGGGACCCGGGATCGACCCGGCGCTGTCCGGGCCTACCTCGAGCCGGTCCCCGAGCAGCGCGTCGACGCGCGCGATCGAGCCGCCTCCGGACCCGATCGACCGGGAGTCGAGGATCGTGGCGTCGACTGTCCAGCGGTCGATCGTGGGGGCGAACTTGTAGAAGCGGGTGCTCCCCTCGACGACCATCGCGATGTCGAAGCTGGTCCCGCCCATGTCGGTGACGACGACGTTCTTGTAACCGTACGTGCGACCGAGCGCGGAGCTCCCCATCAGCCCGGCCACCGGGCCGCCGTTGTAGGTCTGCACCGCCGCCGAGCGGAACACGCTCGCCATGCCGCCCGTGTTGTGGACCATCATCAGCGGGTTCTGGTAACCGCCGCGGCGCAGCTCCTGACCGATCCCGATCAGCTCCTCGTACATGGATTGGTGCAGGTAGGCGTTAAGGATCGTCATCGTCGTGCGCGTGTATTCGAACTTGCGCGGCGACACCTCACTGGCCAGGAACACCGGCATGCTGCCGAGGTACGTCTCGTTGTACTCGCGCTCGATCAGCTCGCGGATCCGCTGCTCGTGCACCGGGTTCATGAACGACCACAACAGCGAGACGACGAACCCGCGCACACCGGCGTCGACCAGCGCGTCGAGCTGGGCCAGGAAATGCTCCTCGTCGAGAGGGCGCAGCACCTCGCCGCGGTAGTCGACCCGTTCCTTGACCCCAACCGTGAGGTGCTTGGGGATGATCGGCGCCGGCTTGTCGGCGCCGGCGATGTTGCGTTGGGCCTTGAAGGGAATGCCGTCCGACCACTGGCTGGCCCGTCCGATGAGAACGGTGTCTTCGAATCCCTCGGTCATGATCATTCCGAGCCGGGGGCCCTTGCGCTCGATCAGTTTGTTCATCGCGAGCGTCGTCGAGTAGCGGAGGATCTCCGCCCGGGAAAGCAGCTCTTCCTTACTCACGCCGAGGTGCATGGCGGCGTCGTCGATCGCGCGGGACATGCCCTGCGAGAGGTCGAACGGCGTCGTCCGCGCCTTGCACCAGACCTCGCGATCCTCCAGGCGCACGTAGCAGTCGGTGAACGTTCCGCCGATGTCGATCTCAACCGAGGAGCTCATCGGTCGAGCTCCGCCGATCGCATCTTCTGCTTCAGCGAGTCGATGTCAAGCTCGATGTCGTGCGTGACCGGATGACCCGGCGGCAGGTACTCCACCTCGATCAGGGTGGCGCAGCCGGGACAGATGAACTCGAGGATCCGACACCACTCGGGGTCGGGAGCGAAGGTGTAGTCACCCTCCACAACCGGGCGGTGAACCTCCCGGGGATCGCGCTCCCACACCAGGCAGCCGTGCTTGTAGTTGCCGCGCGCGCTCCCGAGCTCCGCGTCGCAGTTGGCGCAGTGCCAGCGTTCGGTGTCGAGGTCGATCTCGAGGTACTCGGTAATCCGCGGTCTCACCCCTGGTCCTCCTGGCTCAGAATGCCGTAGCCCTGCGGCGTAAAGGTGACCGACCAGTCACCGGGGACAAAAATCGTGGTGTCGGGCGCCTGTAGAAAGGCCGGCCCGGGTACCGGCACGGCGCTCGGGTCGCCGAGCCCGCCGAGAACGGGAACCGCAATCTCACCCTCGGGCGTGAACACGCGTCGCTCGCCGCGCGTCGCGACAGCGCTCCGGTCCTCCGCGGTGATCATCTCGACCGCGACCTCATGCGCCACCGAGACGTCAAGCCCGACACGCAGCGCCACCGGGGGACGGTCGAACGGGTCGAACGTTTCTTGGGCGCCGAGCAGCTCGGCGAGCGTGAGGCCCTCACGGCGATCCGGACCGAGCGCGAGCGTCGCGTTGACCCGGTCGAGCGCGCCGACGCCCTCGGCGCGCAGGTCACGCCGGGCGTTGTCGGCGAGTCTGGCCACGGCCGCGCCAATCGCCGAATCCTCCGCGCCGGCGGGCACGACGGTCTGGTAGGAGTGGGCAATCGGAAGCAGGCCGGCCCCGAAGGCCGAGAACACGGAGCTGTGGGGGAACACCACGACACGGTGGATCCCCAATGCCTCGGCGGCCTCGACGCACAGCAGGCCCCCGCCGCCTCCGTAGGAGAAGAGCCAGCGCGAGGCCGAGTCAGAGGCTCCGAGCGCGGGATGGTGCGCTGCCCACGCGCGCAGGTGTTCTGAGAGCTCGCGGCGGATCGCCGCTTTGGCTTTTAGCAGCGCGTCCTCGATCGTCGTGCCGAGGTCCTCGGCCAGTGCGGTGGCCACGGCGCGCGCGGGCTCGGGGTCGAGCTTGCGGCGACCGCCCAGGAACTCCCCTGGCGCGAGGTAGCCGAGCAGCAGCCAGACGTCGGTCGGGGTCAGGGCGTCCCCACCCAGGCCGAAGCAGGCTGGGCCCGGGGATGCACCGGCGCTCCGCGGGCCGACCCGGAGCTCACCCTCGGCATCGAGCACGATCAGCGAGCCGCCCCCGAGACCGAACGATCGCAGCGGCACGGACGGATGCGGTATCACCAGCTCGCCGACCTCGGTCAGCTGGCTGGCCGGGACCGCTCCGCCGCTGAGCAGGGAGACGTCGGTCGTGGTGCCGCCGACGTCGAACGTGCACACGTTCTCGGCGCCGAGCGCCCGGGCGACGTAGCCGGCGCCGAGCACCCCCGCGGTCGGCCCCGAGTCGTAGGTGTCGATCGCCCGCGTCTTTGCCACGCGACTGGTCGACCCATCTGTGCAGACGATGAGCAGCGGACGCGTCAGCCCGCCGGCCCGAGCGCGATCCTCGGCCAGATACAGCGTCCGGACGAGGTTGGGGTGCAGATAGGCGTTGACCACGGCGGTGGCCGTGCGCCCGTGATCGTCGGGCGCCAGCGACACGCGTGAGCCGACCATCAACGGCACGGCGCCGAGGTAGTGGCGCGGGTATGAGCGATCAATCATGTCGCGCGCCAGTAACTCGTTGGCCTGGTTGAGGTGGGCGTTGGCGAAGCTGACCACGAGCAGCCGAACGCCCCGCTCGAGCAGCTCGCGCACCGCGGCTTCCAGGTCGCTCTCCCGCGGAGCAGCGATCGTGGCGCCGGCCGAGTCGACCTCCTCCGGGACGCCGCGAACCAGGTCGAGGTCGAGCAGGGAGCCCAGCGCGCGAGCCTGCGCGTCACTCCCGTAGAGCGTCGACTCCGCCCCGCGGGTGACGATCAACCCGACGCCCGCGCCGCGGCGTTCGACGATCGTGTTGGTGGCGATCGTCGAGCTGAAGTGGATCCGGCTGAGGGCTCCGAGGAAGCCGGCCAGATCATGCCCGACCGCCGCCGCGCCCGCCTCGATGCACGCCTGAAAGCCGATGGTCAGGTCCTGCGGCGTGGTGTCGACCTTCACCTGGGCGGTCCGCTCGCCGTCCGACACGAAACCGTCCGTGAACGTGCCACCGGTGTCGATGCTCATCGTGAACGTCGAGCTCCCGCCGGCGTCCATTGGTTAGCCGTCTCCGTTTCGCATCGGGAGGTTCAGCTCGTGGCGGCGTGCCTGCTCGAGCGCGGCTTCGTATCCGGCGTCGGCGTAGCGCGCCACCCCGAGCGCCGGGTCGCTCCAGAACACGCGGGCGATCTTTCGCTGGGCCAGCTCGCTTCCATCGGCGACCACCACCATTCCGCTGTGGATGCTGCGGCCGACGCCGACCCCACCGCCGTTGCCGACCGCCACCCAGCTGGCGCCCTGGGCGGCGTTCAGCAGCGCACACAGGATCGGCCAGTCGGCGACCGCGTCGCTGCCGTCGAGCATGTCCTCGGTTTCCCGCGAGGGCGAGGCGACCGAGGCTGGATCCATGTGATCGCGGCCGAGCGCGAGCGGTCCGATCTCGCCCGCCCGAACCAGGTCGTTCAGGCGCAGCCCGACCGCGTCGCGCTGGCCCAGCCCCAGCCAGCAGATCCGCGCCGGCAGGCCCTGGTGGGGGATCCGCCGCCGAGCCAGGGAGATCCAGCTGTTCAGCGTCGGCCGGTCGACCACCTCCATCAACGCGTCCTCCGAGGCGAACAGATCCTCCGGATCGCCCGACAGCGCGATCCAGCGATACGGCCCGATGCCCTGGGCGAGCAGCGGCCGTACGTAGGCGGCGACGAAGCCGGGGATCTCCATCGCCTCCACGACGCCGGCCTCGCGAGCCTGCGCGCGCAGGTTGTTGCCGTACTCGAACGCCACCGCGCCACGGGCGCGGAGCTCGAGTAGACCCTCGACGTGCCGGGCAATCGAGGAGCGGACCGCGTTGAGGTAGGAGGCGTCGCCGGCGTCGGCTCGCTCCGCCTCCGCCACGCTGTAGCCGGCCGGGACGTAGCCGTGCAACAGGTCATGGGCCGCCGTCTGGTCGGTCACCACGTCGAAGGCGATGCCGTCGCGGACCAGCCGGGGAACCATCTCGGCGGCGTTGCCGATCAACCCGATCGCCGCCGGGCCTTGCGGATCGTCGAGCACGGCGATCGCGTGGCGGTAGTCGTCGGTGAGGAGATCGATCCATCCCGCATCCGTCCGCCGGCGAGCGCGCCGCGGGTCGACCTCGACCACGAGGACGCGCCCACCGTTGAGGGCGACGCCGAGGCCCTGGGCACCCCCCATGCCGCCCAGCCCGGCGGTCAGGACACGCCGGCCCGCGAGCGTCCCGTCGAAATGCGTTCGCGCCACCGCGGCGAAGGTCTCGTAGGTGAAGCCGAGGATTCCCTGGGTCCCGATGTAAAACCAGCCCCCGGCGGTCATCTGGCCGTACATCGTCAGCCCGGCTGCCTCGAGGGCCCAGAAGTCCTCCGGCGTGGACCACGCCGGCACGAGCATCGCACTCGAGATCAGCACGCGCGGGGCGTCGGGGTGCGTTGGGAGCACGGCCACCGGCCTGCCCGACTGCACGATCAGCGTCTCGGCGTTACCCAGGTCTTTCAGCGCGCCCACAATCGCCTCGAGGCATTCGTGGCTGCGCGCCGCCTTGCCCGTTCCGCCGTACACGACCAGCTCGTCCGCTCGCTCGGCGACGGCGGGATCGAGGTTGTTGAGCAGGCAGCGCAGTGCCCCTTCCTGCTCCCAGCCCCGGCAGGTTCGGTCCAGGCCCTGGGGCGTCCGCGGGGCCAGGCGAGCGCCTGCGGTGGGGATGCTCTCGGTCATCGGCGTTCTCCGCACTCGGACGGCGGGCCGCGATTGTATACATCGATCCACGTATGCAGCGATCCACGCATCCTCGGTCGGGGGCTACGATTGCGTCGTGGGCCTGACCAGCGAACGGGTGCTCGTCACCGGGCTGGCCGACGAGATCGCGTTTCGCATCCAGGCGGCGATCCTCGAGGGCGAGTATCCGCCGGGCACGCACCTCCAGCAGGACGAGCTATGCGCCAGGTTCGGGGTCAGCCGCACTCCCGTGCGCGAAGCGCTGCGCATACTCCAGGCCACCAACCTCGTCGACCTAGTGCCGAACCGGGGGGCGACGGTCCGGATCCCCAGCCGCAAAGAGCTGGTGGAGGTCTACGCGCTGCGCGCCGAGCTGGAGGGCTTCGCCTGCCAGCTGGCGGCCCCGAACGTCGGTCCGGACGCCCTCGAGGAGCTCGATCGTGCCCAGGCCGAGATGGAGCGCGCGATGGCCCAGCTCGACGATGGCCGCCTGCGAGCGGAGGACGAACCGGCGTTCAACTCACGGGTGACCGTGGCCAATGTGCGCTTCCACGTCGCCATCCACGCTCTTGCCGACAACGCGCGCCTGTCACGAACGATCGAGGAGCTCCAGGCCTACTTCCCCAAGGATTACGTGTGGCGCGCGATCCGCGATTCGGCGGAGGGGCACGTGCTGAGCGTCGACGAACACCACACGATCCGCGCAGCACTGGCGACCCACAAGGGCAAGGCGGCGCGCCGGGCGATGACCGAGCACATTGATCACGCCGGCCAGCTGCTAATCGCGTATCTGGATCGGCACCGGTTCTGGGGCTAGCGGGGGATGTCGATTTGGGCCGGGCCCGTTCGTGTAGGGGGTGAGAGGCCACCGCAAACTGGGTGGCCGCCGACGAGATCGAAAGGACACCGCGATGAGCCAGTACCTGCTCGGCATCTATCAACCCGACGGCGATCCTCCCCCGCCCGACGTGCTCGAGGAGATCACGCGTGACACGCTTGCCGTGCGGGACGAGGCGCGTGCGGCCGGCGTCTGGATGTTCACGGCCGGCCTGCACCCGGCGAGCAGCGCGACCGTGGTCGACCCGCGCCTCCAGGACATGCCGATGACCGACGGCCCATACGTCGAGGGCAAGGAGCACATCGGGGGCTTCGTGATCATCAAGGTGGACGACCTCGACGAGGCGCTGGCGTGGGCGCGCAAGGTCGCGCGGGCGACCACGCTTCCGGTCGAGGTCCGTCCGATTCGGGGCGAGGTAGAGGACTGACGCGCGTGGCAAGCGTCTCGCATGCCGAGATCGAGCTTGTCTTCCGCGAGCAGTACGGGCGGTCGGTGGCCGTCCTGGCCCGCGTCTTCGGGGATCTCGACATCGCCGAGGACGCGGTCCAGGAGGCGTTCTCGATCGCGGTGGCCCGGTGGCCGGACAGCGGATTGCCGCCGGCGCCGGCGGGCTGGATCATCACCACCGCTCGGAATCGAGCGATCGACCGCCTGCGCCGCGAGGCCTCGCGCGATGATCGCCACGCCCAGGCGGCGCTCCTGCATGCAGCCGAGGAGTCGGTCGAGGAGAGCCCGGTGCAAGACGATCGTCTGCGGCTGATCTTCACCTGCTGTCACCCGGCGCTCGCAACAGGCGTGCAGGTGGCGCTCACCCTCCGGCTCCTGGGCGGTCTGAGCACGCCCGAGATCGCCCGAGCCTTCCTTGTGCCGGAGGCGACCATGGCGCAGCGACTGGTGCGAGCCAAAGGCAAGATCCGGGACGCGCACATCCCATTTCGGGTGCCGGGCGAGGCGGATCTGCCCGAGCGCCTGGTGTCGGTGCTGGCCGTTCTCTACCTGATCTTCAACGAGGGATACGCGGCCAGCTCCGGCGAGCAGCTTGTCCGCGAGGAACTCGTCGGCGAGGCGATCCGCCTCGGCCGCCTGCTCGCCGACCTGATGCCCGACGAGCCAGAGGTGCTGGGGTTGCTCGCGCTGATGCTGCTCGAGCACGCGCGTCGCGACGCCCGCGCCGGAAGCGACGGAGAGCTCGTGCCCCTCCCCGAGCAGGACAGAGGCCTGTGGGACCGGGAAGCGATCGCGGAAGGACAGGCGATCGTGCGTCGCTGCCTACGACGGAACGATCCCGGGCCGTATCAGATCCAGGCCGCGATCAACGCGATCCACAGCGACGCCGCCGGCCCGGCTGACACCGACTGGAATCAGATCCTCGCCCTCTACGACCAGCTCATGTCGTTCACACCAACCGCGGTCGTGGCCCTCAACCGTGCCGTCGCGGTGGCTGAGGTCGATGGCCCGCGGGCCGCGCTCGAGGTAATCGAGGCGCTACCGCTCGAGCGGTACTACCTCTACCACGCGATCCGCGCGGACCTGCTCCGGCGCCTCGGGGACACCGATAACGCCGCGGCCGCCTACCAAGCCGCGATCGAGCGCACCGAGAACCACGCCGAGGTCGAGTTTCTGGAGCGGCGGCGGCAGGCCGTGACCGGCTAAGAGCTCAGACGTTGCGAATAACGCGCAGGATCACCGTCCGCGACGCCCGCTGCGCCGCCTCGATGACAGGCGCGAGCTCCTCGTCGAGGAATTCCTCGGCCGCCTCGATTTCGACCACGAGCGGCTCGACACCGGTGCCAGCCCGATCGATCACGCGGTGCACCTCGTCCGGCTCGCGGGCCAGCGAGGCGGGCGAGGGCACCGACAGCACGACCTCGCCGGCCGACGGCGGGTCGATGGTGCCCTCGGCGTCGGCGGTCACTCGTTCGACGATGACCTCGGCGCCAGACAGGATCGGCGGCGGGTCCTGGCTCAGTTGCCTGTCCACCGGGCCGTCGCGCGGGACTTGGATGATCAGTGCCTCCGACACGACGGCCCCGACAGTTAGGCGGCGGTCCGTCGACGTCGGCGGGCCAGCTCGGCCGCGCGCTCGCGGATCCGGTCCTCGTCGGTGATCGCGTGCCAGCGCGTTCCGCGTCGCTGGCCGGTTCGGCGAATCTTGCCCGCGGCTTCCAATTCCCGGAGCAAGGTGAGCACCTGGTCACGATCGCCGTTCGTGCGCTCGGCCAGGGCCGTAGTGGTGAGGCCGCCGTTCTCGGACAGCAGCACCTCGAGCCTCCCGGCCGGCACGACGTCGGACGAGCGGGCGGTCTTCCGGCGAGCACGCCGGCGGGTCGGTTTGCGTGTCTGAGAGGACGCGGCGACACGCGGCCGCGGAGATGGAGGGGACTCGGGCTGGCTGCCGAGCGCGGTGCGCGCAGCGTCGAGCGTCTCGATTTCCCGGTTGAGCTCGCGCAGCCGGTTATCGATCGAGTCCACTATCTGTTGGGTCGTTTTCATACCGTGATCGTACGCACCAGCTCGGGCGAGAGCGTCGCGGTCACTCTCCCCCGCATTTTTTGGCCGCGCTCAGGAAGGCTGGCGACTCGGTGTCGACCCCGTAATTGGAAAGCGGCTCCACCGTTCGTCGCCCGCCGTGATAAGTCGGATCGGGGTAGTTAGGCACGCCTTTGGAGCGCATGCACCGGGCATGTTCGAGGGCCATGGCGCTTTCGCTCGCGGAGACCCCGCCGCCCCCACCCGCCGGCCGCGGAATCACGTTACGACACGCCTTCCCGGCGGCCTGGAATGCGGGGGATGCGGGGTTGAGTCCGGGCCCAACGTTGAACTGCTTTGCGTGACCCGCAATCGGATCAGGGAAGTCCTTCAGACCGTGGGGGCGCATGCAGTGGGCGAGCGCGACCCCGTGGCAAGTGTTGGCGTCTCCGAGGATTTGCTCGGGTGGGTCGACGAACCGCAGGCGACGTTACAAGACGCCGTTATGCCGGCGTTACCGAGCTGTCCAGGCGGTAACTCACTCGTACAGTCGCGCGAACAGCTCGGCGTACTTGTCGTACACGACCGAGCGCTTGACCTTGAGCGTCGGCGTGAGCTCGCCGCCAGCCTGGGTGAGGTCGTGGTCAAGGATCGCGAAGCGCTTGATCTGCTCGATCCGAGCGAACCTCTGGTTGATCCGGTCGACCTCCCGCTGGAGCTCGGCGTGAACCTGCGGGTGGTGGGCGATGGTCGCCGGGTCGCTGGAGATGCCCAGCCTGCCGGCCAGCTTCACCGACTCGTCGCGGTCGAGTGTCAGCATCGCGACGAGATACTGGCGCTTGTCGCCGTAGACGACTGCCTCGGTGATGTAACGGCTGTCACGCAGCTCGCTCTCGATGTTCACCGGAGTGACGTTCTTCCCGCTCGAGGTGATGATGATGTCCTTCTTACGCCCGGTGATCGAGAGGAAGCCATCGTCACTCAGCTCCCCCAGATCGCCCGACAGGAACCATCCGTCATCGGTCAGCACATCGGCGGTGGCCGCGGGATCCTTGTAGTAACCCTTGAACACGAGCGGGCCACGGATCAGGATCTCGCCGTCCTGCGCGATCGCGACCTCCGCGTCCGGCAGTGCCTTCCCGACGGTGCCGAAGCGCACCGCGTCGACGGTGTTGATGGTGGCCGCGGCGCACGTCTCGGTCAGGCCGTATCCCTCGAGCACGAGCACGCCGCACGCGTCGAAGAACTCGAGCAGCTCCCCGGCGATCGGCGCCGCGCCGACCAGTGCGAGCTCGAGGCTGGAGCCGAACAGGCCCCGCACCTTCGAGAGCACCAACCGGTCGGCGAGGCGGTACTGGAGGTCGGTCAGCAGGTCGGGCTGCCGGCGAGCGCGCAGCGCGGCGCGAGCGCGTCCACCGCAGCGGAGCGCCCATTCGAACATGACGCGCTCATACGGGCGCCCCTCGGCCACCTTGCCGCTCACCGCGCCATGGATCTTCTCGTAGATGCGCGGCACGGCCGGGATGTGCGTCGGGGACGTGGCGGGCAGCTCGTCGATGATCTTGGCCATATCGCCGCCCCAATAGATCACGCGGGCTCCGACGCTCAGCGTGACCGCCTGGGCGATCCGAGCGAGAACGTGAGCGAGCGGCAGAAACTGGAACATCGAGTGGCGCGGTCCGAGTCCGAGCTGCTGGGCGTACATCCGGACCGTGGACATGAGGTTCTCGTGGGTGAGCATGCACCCCTTGGGAGGTCCGGTGGTCCCGGACGTGTAGACCAAGGTGGCGACGTCGCTCGGTTCGGTCGTCGCGACGCGTTCCCGCACCCGCTCGGGCGGGACGCCGGTGCCGCGCTCGCGCAGCTCATCGAGCGTGATCGCTCCGGCGACGGGCTCGAAGGTCACGACGTGTTCGAGTGCCGGACACCGGTCTCGGATCTGATCGATCTTCGCCGCCTGGGCGGCGTCGTCGCAGAAGACGACTCGCGCCTCGGAGTGGCCGAGCACATAGGCGCACTCTTCGGGGGAGTTCGTGTGGTAGATCGGCGTCACGACGGCACCGGCGCACGACGAGCCGCAGTCGGCCAGGGTCCAGTTGGCCGAGGTGAGACCGAGGATCGAGACCCGATCGCCGGCCTCGATCCCGAGCGCGATCAGCCCACGAGCGATCTCTTCGCAGATCGTGCCGAAGTCGGCGTAACTGATCTGGGCGGTGTCGCCGCCCCGCGGGAACTGAAGGGCGATGCCGCCGAAGCGTCCCGCCGAGTCGAGCACCATCTGTCCGAGTGTTGTCGGCCGCGACGGGGCCGGCGCGGTGCCGGACCCGGAGGTGCGAGCTTGAAGTATCGGCGAGGAATTCATGGTCCAGCAGACGTTAGCCGCCGCCACGCCGCCCGTGGGGCGCGGTACGAGCAGAATTCGGTCACACACGAACCACGACGACTAGAGGAGGCAACGCCGTGATCTTGATCGCGTATGACGGATCGGAGGACGCGAAAGCGGCAATCGAGCGGGGCGGGCAGCTCCTGCCCGGCCAGGAGGCGACGGTTCTCACCATCTGGGAGGAACTCGCGGACGTCCTGGCGCGTACCGGCTCCGTATTCGCGCTCGGCGAGGTCGATTACGAATCGGTCGACCAACAGAGCCAGGAGCAAGCGCGACAGCGGGCGCAGGAGGGCGCGAAGTACGCCGAGCAAGCGGGCCTGAAGGCGGCAGTCGAGGTGCGGCCGCGCGGGGACTCGGTGCCGGCAGCGATCCTGGCCGCCGCGGACGACCTGAAAGCCGACGCAATCCTGATGGGCACGCGCGGCCTGACCCGGTTCAAGTCGGTGCTGCTGGGTAGCGTTTCCAACGCGGTCCTCCAGCATGCCGACCGCCCCGTGATCGTCGTCCCCTCGCCCGAGGTCGCCGCCGAGCGCGCCGCCGCCCGGCGGTAGCGAGGCACGGTCGGCGGCCGATCCCGTTGACTGGGTCGCGGCGACGACGTACGGTCCTCCCAGCAGAACCGAGACAGGAGAGGGCGTCATGTTCAGGCAAGTGCTCGTGGGTGTGGATGACGATCAGGGCGCCCGCGACGCAATCGCGCTCGGCAAGCTGCTCGCCGGGCCGGACGGGGCCCTGACGTTCGGGCACATCTTTCATGCCGACACATCCGTGCCCTGGGGATTCCAGGACCCGACCAAGCCCCAGCAGGAAGACGAGAGCCGCCAGCTGCTCGAGCGGATCGCCGGTCAGGCTGGCGTCTCGGCCCATCTTCGCTGGGAGGGCGCTCCGTCGGTCGGCCGTGGCCTGCACGAGCTGGCCGAGGCGATCAACGCCGATCTGCTCGTCGTCGGGTCGTCCCGGCGCGCGCTGCTGGGACGGGTCCGGCTCGCGGACGACACGCGCGCGGCCCTGAACGGTGCGCCGTGCGCGGTCGCGGTCGCACCCGCGGGCTACGCGAGCGAGCCCTCGGTGGTGCGCGAGGTAGGGGTCGGCTATGACGGGTCGCCTGAGAGCGAGCGCGCCGTCGCGGTCGCGAGGGCGCTGGCCGCCGAGTTGGGGACCAAGCTGTCCGCGTTCCAGGCGGTCCCGCTCCCGGTGTTCGGCTACTCCGGCCTCTCGACCACGCGCCCCGCGGGCATATCGGTGGACGAGATGGTCAAGAAGGCAAGCGAGCGGATCGCCGCGCTCGGCGGCGTGGAAGCTCACGTCACCTCTGGCGATCCAGCCGAAGAGCTCACGGTCTACAGCGCGTCGCTCGACCTGCTCGTCGTCGGCTCGCGAAGCTACGGCCCGGTTGGACGGCTCATCCACGGAGGCATCTCCGAGCACCTGGCCCGCACCGCCCGGTGCCCGCTGCTCGTGCTCCCACGTGGCGTCGGCGACGCGGCCGCCACGCCGACGTCGGAGAGCCGCCCGGACGCGCTGGCGACGACTGGCTAAGTCGCGGAGGTCTCGCTGTGCCTGAGCTAGAGGCTCGCGCGCCGGGCGGCGGCGATCGCGTCGGGGAGAGTGTGCACACCAAGCTTGTCCTCGAGCCGCTCGAGCCGCTCATACACGGCGTGGAGGCTCAGGGACAGCTCGTCGGCGAGCTCTGGCTCGGTGCCGATCGCCCCGGCCGCCTCGAGCACCTCGCGCTCACGGCCGGTCAAGCCGAGCTGCGCCAGCGCGCCGGCGCGGAAGCGCGCCACCTCCTCCTCGAGGAGGAGCGCGTGCGGCTCCCCCGGGAGCAGGCGGATCGTCAGTCGGCGGCCCTCGCGCACGCTCTCGAGCGCCGGGCGGGGTGGCAGCGCCAGCCACGAGGCGACGGGCCCGGGCGGCCAGCCCGGGTGCTCGGCCGGGCCGAAGTGCTCGCCCAGCCACCGCTCGGCCTCGGGGCTCGAGTACTGGATCTCGCCGGAGTCGTCGAGGAGCACCACCCCGGTGCCGGGCGGCGGATTGGACGCGAGCGCCAACAGCAGGCGCGGGCGGGCCTCGGCCAGCTGCAGAGCGTGCTCGAGCCCGGGCCGGGCCACGTCGAGGACGTCGCGGTCGCGCTCGGAGAACTCGCGCTCGTGGCGCCCGAGCGCGAAAACGAGGATTTCTCGGCCCCTCCGCTCCGGGCGCACGGCGATCGAGATCCCGTACTCGCCGCCGGAGCGGTGCAGCAGCTCCCCGTAGAGCTCGCTGCGCTGCAGCCGGCGCGGCTCGATCGCATCCGACAGGCGCACCGCCGGTCGCGCGCCGACGGCGTGGGGCTGGAGGAGCGGGTGGGAGCTCGCCGTGGACGACAGCTTCTGGAAGGCCAAGCGCGGCTCGGCGTCGGCCGGCGCCGCCTCGTGCTCGACCGCACCGGTCGACAACACGATCCGATTCCAGCTCATCAGGTCGCACGGGACGATCCTGGCGAGCTCGTCGAGCGCGCTGCGCATGAGCTGGCGTGGCGTCTGTGTCTCATCGAGCGCGAAGGGGAGGCGCTCGGCGGCGTGCAGATCGGCTTCGTCAAGCCACGCCATGGGGGCACCGAGCTTACAACCGACCAGCTTGGGCCGGTAGGGGGCGTCGCGACGCGGTCCGCTTTGTCCGCTGGCTGACCAAGCCGAGGTAGGGCGCTCGTCATGATCAAGGCAAGTACTCGAATCCCACCCGAGCACCCATGACGACGACGAACCTCCGTCTCAGACACACCAATCGTCGACAGGCTCGCCCCTCTCGCCGCGAGGCGAGCCTTGAGAAGAATCGCTCGACTCTCGTCCAGGACGGCGTCGCCGGGGTCGCGCGGCGCGCGCTGCGCGGCGTGGCCGGGGGACGGCTGGCCGCGTTCCCGGTTGCGGTCCGCTTCTGGGATGGGAGCGTGATGCCCGCCTGCGCCGGCGCCGTCGGCGCGCCGACCGTGCTTGTGCGTAACCGCCGTGCGCTCTCGGAGCTGCTCCACGAACCTAATGAGATCGGACTGACGCGAGCGTGGGTGCAGCGCGACCTCGACGTGGAAGGCGATCTCGAAGCCGTTGTCGCCCTGCGCGAGCAATACGCCGGCCTGCGGCTGGCGACGCGCGAACGCGCCCGGCTCGCGATGGCCGCCCTGTTGATGGCGGGCCCGAGCGTCCTGCGCCGGCCACCGGCGCCCAGCATCGAGGTGCGGCCGCGCGGGCGCCGGCACTCGGTGGCGCGGGATCGCGAGGCGGTGCGGCATCACTACGAGCTGTCGAACCACTTCTACGAGCTGATGCTCGGCCCGAGCATGGTCTACTCCTGCGCCTACTTCGAGGATGACGATGATTCGCTCGAGCAGGCGCAGGAGCGCAAGCTCGAGACGATCTGTCAGAAGCTCCGGCTCGCTCCGGGCGAGCGCCTGCTCGACATCGGGTGCGGATGGGGATCGCTCCTCCTGCACGCGGCGCGGCGCCACGGCGTCCAGGGAGTCGGGGTTACGTTGTCGGACGCGCAGGCCGAGCTCGCCCGGGAGCGGATCGCGCGCGCGGGATTAAGTCGACAGGTCGAGATCCGCGTCCGCGACTACCGCCAAGTTGACGACGGCCCGTACGACAAGATCGCGAGCGTCGGCATGTACGAGCACGTGGGTCGGGACCAGCTCGACCTATACGTCAGTCACGTAGACCGGCTGTTGCGGCCGGGCGGGCTGTTCCTCAACCACGGGATCACGCGCCTGCGCCAGCGTCCCCGAGGCGAGGACACGTTCATCAGCCGCTACATCTTCCCGGACGGCGAGCTGCATCCGGTGACCGATGTGCTGAGGTCAATGGAGATCAGCGGCCTCGAGATCCGCGACGTCGAGTCGTTGCGCGAGCACTACGTGCTCACCCTGCGACGGTGGATCGCCAACCTGGACGCTCAGCGCGAGTCGGCGATCCGCGAGGTGGGCGAGATGCGGCTGCGGGCCTGGCGGCTGTACCTCCTCGGCTGCACCCACGCGTTCGCGACCGGCCAGATCAGCGTCTTTCAGACACTGAGCACCCGGGGCGGGGCCGACCACGGCCTACCGCTCGACCGGCGCGCGCTCATGGCCTGAGCTGCAAAAACGGCGGTGCTATTGGTCCAGCGGAGGCTGGTCCGGCGGTACGCCGCGACCGTAGCCGGCGTCCTGCGAGGTGTACGGCTCGTCCTCGCCCCGCACCTCGCGGTAGCGGCGGTCGAACAGCTCGAGCACGGCGCTCACGTCGCTCGGGCCGTGCAGGTCGTGGCTGACGCCGGAGGACTCGTCCGTGGTCTCGGCGGGCTCGGCGTCCCCGTGCTCGATCAGCTCGTCGTGCTCGGCGTCCAGAAACGGCAGCTCAGCGACGCCGCGGTCGGGATACAGGAGCCCCAGCTCGGAGTCCTCGTAGCGGACCACCGCGGCGCCGTCAGCGCGGCGCGAGATGTGGACGCCGGGCCAGGTCGCCAGCTCGTTGGCGACATCATCGACGACCGCATCCCAGTGGCTCATACGCCGATCGTATCCGTTGCTGGTGCGGGCCGCCAACCGATAGCCGGCGCGATCTCGCGCGCGATCGTCTCGAGCATCCGCGCGTTGTACTCGACGCCGAGCTGGTTGGGCACCGTGAGCAAAAGGGTGTCCGCAGCCTGCACGCCGACATCGCGGGCGAGCTCCTCGGCGATCGCATCCGGCTCGCCCGTGTAGGTGCGCCCGAACCGCGCGAGCGCGCCGTCCAGATAACCGACCTGGTCCTGTCCGTTGCCGGCGCGGGGGCCGAAGTAGGCCCGGTCCTCGTCGGTCACGATCGGGATCACGCTGCGGCTGACCGAGACCCGGGGCTCGTGGGACCAGCCGGCCCCCGTCCACGCGTCCCGAAAGATCGCGATCTGCTCGGCCTGAAGTTGGTCGAAGGGGACGCCGGTGTCCTCGAGCAGAAGGGTCGAGCTCATCAGGTTCATCCCCTGCTGACCGGCCCACCCCGCGCTTTCGCGCGTGCCCGAGCCCCACCAGATGCGCTCAGACAGCCCCGGCGACTGAGGCTGGATGGGCAAGAGACCGGCGGCGCCGGTCATCTCCGGATCGGCCTGCACTACGCCTTGGCCGGCGATCGCCCGACGGAAGAGGGCAGTCTTCTCGCGAGCCAGATCGGCGTCGGTCTCGCCCTCACGGGGCGTGAAGCCGAACGCATGGGCTCCGTTCAGCGCCGGCTCGGGCGAGCCGCGGCTGATCCCGAGCTGCAGGCGCCCGCCGGCGATCAGATCCGCGGCGGCCGCATCCTCGGCCATGTAGAGCGGGTTCTCGTAGCGCATGTCGATCACGGCCGTGCCGATCTCGATGCGTGAGGTGCGGGCGCCGATCGCCGCCAGCAGCGGGAACGGCGAGGCCAGCTGACGGGCGAAGTGATGCACGCGCACGAATGCGCCATCGAGGCCGAGCGCCTCGGCCGCCTCGGCCAGCTCGATCGTCTGCCGGTGGGCGTCGGCCGCGGTCGTTGTCCGCGACCACGGCGCAGCCTGCCAGTGGCCGAAGGAGAGGAAACCGATGTGCTTCACAAAATGAAGTATAGAGCGCGCGCTCGGCCCGGCAGGTACTACGCCGTGGCGGATTGCGCGTCCGCGAGCAGCCGCTGGTACTCGGAGGCGGCGCGCTCCTCGCGATCGAGCGCCTCGCAGTAGTCCTCGAACGCGAGCGCCCGCCAGGCGGAATTCGCCCCCAACCATTCGCGGTAGGTCGCGTGCACGGCCATGCTTTCCTCGCGCCAGGTGACATATCCGTCCATGACGGCGTCGATTAGTTTTGTCACGGCGGAGGCAGTGCGGCTGCGTTTCATGGCGATCAACTCCAGTGGAAGGGTTTCGTTCCCTTAGACGCCTGCGCGGCCCATTCCATTCCACGGGAACGAGACCAATCGTGGAACGGACGGGCGAGCCCTTGCGCCTGAGGCGGCGTGTGGCTGGGGCTGATTGATCTACGACACTGTATAGTAGCTGATAACGTTGGGTCCGAACCCTCAGCAAATGTCACATTCGAGTAACCCCGGGGGTGAGGACGGGAAGGTCAGGGCCATCGCGGGCACCCCGCGCAGCCGGCAAGGCCGCGCATTCCGCATGGCCCGTGCGATCGCCGCTGACGCACTGGCCATCGTCGCGCTGAGCGCCGTTCTGGCCTGGGGAGCTGGGCAGCCGGCGGCATCGTAACGCGGAGCTATCCTCCCCTCATGGCGCGCTCGCGCTCACCAAAGGTCCCTCCGCCGCTCCATGAACTCGAGGCGGAGATCATGGAGGAGATTTGGCGGCACGAGGGAGAGACGACCGTCAAGCTGGTGATGGATGCGCTCAACCGAAAGGCCAAGCCGCCCCGCGCCTACACGACCTACATGACCGTCATGCGCCGGCTGGACGACAAGGGCCTGCTGACGCGCAAGCGGAGCGGCCGCTCCGACAGCTATGCGCCCACACTCACCCGCGAGGAGTACCAGGAGCGGCGCGCGGGCGCCGAGGTCCGCGGGCTTGTCGACCAGTTTGGGGACGTGGCGTTGGCTCATTTCGCGCGGAGCCTGTCGTCGCTTGATCCGACGCAGCAGCGGCGGCTTCGTCGGCTCGCCAGCGGCGAGTAGCCCGAACGATCTACTACGTGGTATAGTAGATAATCGCGCGCATGTCAATCCGCCGAAAGTAGGAGCCGCGTTTCCCCGGCTGGAGGGATGCGGTCCCGCGCGGGGGGGTCTACGCTCGGGTCGGTGAATACCTTCGGGCGCCGCACCGTGAGTCGACCTGCCGGCCGTCCCCTGATCACGGCATTTGGCTGGCAGCTGCCCTCCTGGCTGCTCGACTACGGGCCGATCGTGTTCATCCTGATCGAGGGCTTCGGAGCGATCCACATCGAGTCGAGGGTGACCCACATCTCGGCCGCCGGGCTCGCCTTGGCGTTGCTGGCGAGTGTGGCGGCGCTGCTGGCCAGACACCGCGACCCGGTGCTTGTGCTTGGGGTCGTGCTTGGGATCGCGGTCGCCGCCGACTATGGCCCTGTGGTGACGCTTCCGGTTCTCCTCGCCGTTTTCACGGTGGCGGAGTACGAGGACCGGACGACGGTGGTCGCGGCCGCCGCGGCCGCCGCGCTGTCGATCAGCGTGGCGCCTTCGGTGCACGGTGACACCCTGACGGCAGGAGGCATCATCTCGCGGTTCGTGGCGGTCGGGCTCGCGGTGGCGGTCGGCCTCTGGCTTCGCGCCCGGGCCGACTACGTCACCGGTCTGCACGAGCGCGCCGAGCGACTCGAGCGCGAGCAGGAGCTGATGGCACAGCACTCGGTGGCCGAGGAGCGACTGCGCATCGCCCGCGAGCTGCACGACGTGGTCGCGCACAACGTATCGCTGATGGTGGTCCAGGCCCAAGCGCTCGCCGCCACGGGTGGCGGCGATCACGAGCAGCAGACCGCGCTGACGCGGATGGCCGACCTGGGGCGCGAGGCGCTCTCGGAGATGCACCGCATGCTCGGCGTGCTCCGGGTGCAGAACGCCGGCGCCCCCGAGCGAGAGCCCAACCCCGGTGTGCGCGACCTCGCGCGCCTGATCGCGCGCACGCGCGAGGCGGGACTCGCCGCCAGCCTGGTCATCGAGGGGGTGGTCCGAGAACTTCCCCCGGGGGTCGACCTATCGGTGTACCGAATCGTCCAGGAGGCGCTCACTAACGTGATCCGGCATGCAGGGGCCCAGCAAGCAGTCGTGACTCTGTCCTACTCGGCCGACGCGCTCGGCGTCACCGTGCTCGATGATGGAATTGGCCGACCGGCCGGAGTGAACGGATCATCCGGCGGGCACGGGCTGCTGGGGATGCGCGAGCGGGTGGCCTTGTTCGGGGGCCGACTCGAGACCGGCCTGGGGGCCGAGGGCGCCGGCTACCGCGTCCACGCTTCCCTTCCCCTGCACTGAATCCGTGGCCCGCATCCGCCTTCTGATCGCCGACGACCAGCCGCTGATGCGGGCCGGGTTCCGGGCCGTGCTCGAAGCCAACGGATTCGAGATCGTCGCCGAGGCGGGCGACGGACTCGAAGCGGTGGCAGCGGCCCGCGCGACCAGGCCCGACGTCGTGCTGATGGACATCCAGATGCCAAACCTGGACGGGATCGAGGCGATCAAGCGGCTTCCGAACTATCGGGTCCTGGTGCTGACCACCTTCGGCCTGGACGAGTACATCGTCGACGCGCTGCGCGCCGGGGCCAGCGGCTTCGTCACCAAGGACGTGCCCGCCGAGGAGCTGGTGCGCGCCGTGCGGGTGGTGGCGGCGGGCGACGCGCTCCTCACCCCGGCGGTGACCCGACAGCTGCTCGACCGCGTCGGCCGGCGGCTGCCCGCCCCGGTCGGCCAGCGTCCCGAGGCGCTGTCCGAATTGACCGAGCGTGAGCGCGAGGTGCTCGGGCTGCTCGCCCAGGGCATGTCGAACGCCGAGATCGCCGAGGCGCTGGTGGTGGGTGAGGCGACCGTCAAGACCCACGTCTCCAACGTGCTGATGAAGCTCGGGCTGCGTGATCGCGTACAGGCCGTCGTGCTCGCGTACGAGATCGGCCTGGTCCGCCCCGGCGGGGATTAGTCCCGCCGCCGGACCCTGCCTGCTGCGACGGGCCTCCGTCGCAAGGGGGAAACAGGCGGAGAAATCCGCCCCGGGCCGGACCCGTCAATCGCCGCCGAGGCCGACGACGGCAGATCGTCGCGGGCCGATGATGCTGCCATGAGCGACACCGCAACCATCATCGAGACGCACGGCCTCTGCAAACGCTTCGGCGAGCGCCCGGCCGTGATCGACCTGGACCTGAGCGTGCCCCGAGGGTGCGCGTTCGGCTTCCTCGGTCACAACGGCGCCGGCAAGACGACGCTGATCAGGATGCTCCTCGGCCTCACCTCCGCCGATAGCGGAGTCATGCGGATCCGCGATCGCCCGATCCCGGCTTACCGCGCCGAGGTGCTGGCGCGCGTGGGCGCGATCGTCGAAGAGCCGCACTTTCACGCGCACCTCACCGGGCGGGAGAACCTCCAGATCGTCGCCGCGGTGCGCGGGCCCGAAGCCCACGCGCGGATCGACGGCGCCCTGCGCCGGGTTGGACTGAGCGACCGCGACGGCGACCGCGTGCGCGGCTATTCCCAGGGGATGCGCCAGCGGCTCGGAGTGGCGCGCTGCCTGCTGGCCGACCCCGAGCTGCTGATCCTCGACGAACCGATGAACGGACTCGATCCGGGGGGAATCCTCGAGTTTCGGACGATGATCGGCGAGCTGGTCGGCGAGGGACGGACGGTGTTCCTCTCCTCCCACCTGCTGGACGAAGTCGAGAAGACGTGCGACGCAGGGGCGGTCATCGACCGCGGCCGGCTGATCGCGCAGGGCCCGATCGACACCCTGCTCGGCGGCGAGCGGCGGGAGCTCGACGTCGGCTGCGAGGACACGCACGCCGCGCTCGACCTGCTCGACGGCCATCCGTCCGTCGCCGCGGCGCGCGAGACCGCGGATGGGCTACGCATCGTCCTCGCCGGCGTGGACGGCGTCGCCGACATCAACCGCCGGCTGGTCGGCGCCGGCATCGCCGTTTTCAGGCTCGAGCCCGTCCGCGAGTCGCTCGAGCACCGATTCCTGGAGATCACGTCAAGAGTGGGAGGTACGTCATGACCCCGGTAGTTGCGCGCCAGATGTTCGGCGCCGAGATCCTGAAGCTGCGCCGCAACCGGGCGGTGATGGGCCTCGCGTTTGTGCTCTCGATCTGCGTCGTGTTGCTGTTTTTCGGCTACAGCGCGATCGAGCACGCCTCGAACCCGGCGATGAACGGGCCGGCTGGCGGCGTGGATCGCTTCGAGCGCGCCGTGCGGGCACTGGCGCTGATCTTCGGCGCCCTGACCGCCGCGCTGATCGGCACCGAGGCGGGAACCGCCGACCTGTCCAGCGGGGTGTTCCGTGACCTGGTGGCGACGGGCCGCTCGCGCCTTTCACTGTTCTTCGTGAGAGCGCCGGCGGCGACCCTGGTCACGCTCGCCTTCAACGGCGTCGGGTTCCTGCTCGCCCTGGCGGCGTCGTTCGTGTTCGCCGGCTCGCTCCCGACTCCCGCGGCGTCGCTGATCCTCGAGTCGGCCGTGTGGCTGGTGGTCTCAAACGCACTCCTGGTGGGACTCGCGGTCGGGGTCGGGTCGCTCACCGGCTCGCGCGCGCTGGCGCTGACCGCGGTGATCGGGTGGCAGGCGATCGTCACGGAGGCGCTCCTCGGCGTCACCTCGCTCGGCTCGGTACGAGACGGGCTGCTGATGCCGGCCCTCAGTCAGCTCGCCCCGTTCAAGATCGACACCGGCGTGACGATGGCCAGCAGCGTAGCCGTCGCGGTGGCGCTCGCGTGGCTTCTGGTCCCGGCCGCCGTGGGCGCGTGGCGCACCCAGACGCGCGATGCCTAGAAACCGAGCGCGCAGCCGTCCTTGCGCGCGTCCGAGCCGCCGAACAGCGTTCCGTCGCGCACGATGATGGCCTGGCCGCCGCCGAATGGCGAGCGGGCGGTGTCCTGGCGGATCTCGAAGCCGAGATCCGCCAGCGCGCCGGCGTGCGCCCATAGCGGTTGCTCGAGGTTGAGCGTGCCGCCGTCGATCCGGAAGCGGCCGCGGTCGAGTGCGGCCTGGGGATCCCCCGGGCCGGGGTGGGTGGGTGATCCATTCATCAAGGCGCACAGGAACTGCACGTGCGACTGGGCCTGGATGAAGCCGCCCATCAGGCCGAACGGGCCGACGAGCTCCCCGTCGCGGGTGAGCATCCCCGGGATCAGCGTGTGGTAGGGACGCGTGCCGCCGACCACCTCACCCTGCACGGCGAAGCCGGCGGCGCGGTTGTTCAGAACAATGCCGGTGGGCCCGGCCACCACGCCGGAGCCGAACGCTTCGTACAGGCTCTGAAGCAGCGACACGGCCATCCGGCCGGCGTCGACGACGCAGACGCAAACGGTCCCGCCCGCGGGCTCGGCAACCGGCCCGGGCAGCTGGGCGCGGCGAGCGGCAACGTGCTCCTCGGCCAGCAAGTGAGTCACGTCGGCGCCGTCCCGAACCGTGGCCAGCGCATCCTCGAGGGCGAGGCCAACCGCGACCACCTGGTCACGCAACTCAACGTCCCGGTCGCCCAGGATGGCGAGCGCCTCGAGCGCGGCCACGCCCTGCGTCGGGGGAGGCAGCTCGGCCACCTCGTGGCCGCGATACGGCGCGATCAGCGGCGCCACCCAGCGCGGCCGGTAGCCGGCCAGGTCATCGAGCGTGAGCCAGCTCGCCGCGGCGATCGCCTCCGCGGTCGGACCGCCGTAAATGAACTCGGGGCCGTCGGCGGCGATCCCTTCCAAGCTGGTCGCGAGCTCGGGCAGCCGATACTGGGCGCCGAACTCGGGTGCTGGACCGAATGCCGTGGGTGCGCGCGGACTGGTTCGCCAGACCCGGGCGCAGTTGAAGCCGGCGGGGACCCCGCCGGCGGCGAGCTCGATCGCCGGCGCAAGGCAGCGCCCCAGCCCGCTTCGCCCGAACCGCGCCGACAGTTCACTCCAGCCTGCGACTGCGCCCGGAACGTCGACCGAGTGCGGCCCCTTTTCGGCGACCGGCTCGCGCGGGGCGAGCGCGGGCGCCGGCCCGGCCGCGTCCAGCCCGTGCAACGCCCCGGATGGCTCGCGGACGAGCGCGAACAGATCACCTCCCACGCCGGTGGCATGCGGCTCGGTCACGCACAGGACGGCCGCGGCGCAGATCGCGGCGTCGACCGCGCTGCCTCCCTCGCGCAGGACATCGAGGGCGTGCAGAGTGGCCAGCGGCTGGCTGGTGGCGACCATCGCCCGCGCGGCGACCGAGGCCGCCCGCGCCGGCGATAGGGAGAACGACACTAGTGGTCGCCGTACTGCTCGACCGCGTAGCGGTCAAGGCCACATGCCTGCAGGCGCTCCGCGGGCGCCCGGAAGGTGACCTGGACAACGCCCGGGTGGCGTCCGATCTCGATTGCGCCCGCGATCGTGGCCCGGTTCTTGACCTCCGGGACCGACAGCCCGAGCAGCTCCGCGGCGCGAGCCAGGCCGTTGTCCGTGGCGCTATTCAGGTCGGGGCCGGTCCCGATCACCGAGATCGGCAGCGACTCCTCGATCTGCTCCACGCCGTAGCGCCGGCCCAGTGCGCTCGCCCGCATGCGCTCATCCTGGCTGAGCGGCCTGGCCAGGAACGGCAGGTCGTCGGCGACCGGGAAGAGGATCGGGCCGTCGATTCCGAGGCCTTTGACCACCTCGACCTGGAGGGTGACGGTGCCCGAGACGTCGCACGTGTGACCGGCGATCTCTCCGTCGCCCTGGAGGGCATGCATATCGCCCAGGTACAGGCCGGCGCCGGGCAGCTTCACCGGGCAGATCAGAACCGCGCCGGCGCGGACCGCGTCGATGTCCATGTGACCATCGGTCTTGTTCTGCTGGAGCTCCTCGGCGGTCAGCCCGTAGATGTGCGCGGCACCGATCAGGAACGACCCGAAATCGCCCGCGTTGTGGGAGTCGGGCATGGTGATCGACGGCGAGGTGCCGATCTGCCCGAGGAACGGCCGCAGTCGGGTGGCCAGGGCGACGATGTCGTGCGGGGCGAAGGTCAGGATCGGGTTCTGCGCCGAGTTGTCGGGCAGCGCGGCGAACCGGGGCGCCTCGTGCGCGAACCTTTCGGCCGCCTCTTGGGGCACGGTGAGACCGACCGTGCGCAGCTCGTCGAAGGCGATCGTGTAGCCGTTGGAGAACGTGAACGGCGTGGCATCGGCGCCGCAATTCACGCACCGGACCGACTCGGGGCCGATTCCCTCGATCCGGGTCTCGGTCCACTCCGCGCCACACCCGGGACACACCGGAGCGCAGAACGGATCTCCCTTGAAGCGGCCCTCCATCGGCTGATCGGTGCCCGACGCCGTGGCCAGCGAGGTGACCTCGATGTCCTTGATCCGGACGGCGATCGCATCGCCTACCTCGGCGCCGGCTACCGCGACCGGCTGCGCGACCTCATGGCCCCCGCGGATCGACGGGGTGATCATTGGGCCCCAGCAACCGGGGGTCGAGTTCCACACGACATGGCCACCGTCCGCCACCGGCCCGAGCATCGCCACGTCCGGGCCGAGCAGGCCGTTGGTGAACGTGTCGACGAACACCGTCCGTTGAGCTTCTCTAGTGCGGGGGTCAGCTGATTCGATTGCCACGGGTCACTCCTTCTTTCCGGGATGGTTGGTTATCCACCGGCCACGGGGACGAGCAGCGCGACCTCCTGGTCGCCGGACAGCATCCGGTCACGGCCCACGTGCTGGCCTTCGACGACCGCAACTGCCGACGTCAGTGCGCCGCCGAGGTCGGGGGCGCTTGACGCGAGCCGCTCGTACAGATCCTCCACAGTCGCGCCGTTCGGTAGCTCGACGCTGAGAATCGGACCCGGCGCAAGCCGGGCGAGACCGCTGCCGAGTCGAATCCGAACGATCATGGCGCCCGCGTTCGATCTTACGTCCGCAGCGGCGAGGGGTAAAGCGGCCTTCTCGATGACTTGTCTAGACGGCGCCCCAGAAGGACAGGGCTGCGGGTGGCCGGCCGACACAGGTCCGAGCCGTGCTCTCGATGCCCGCGAACCTTCGCGCCGCCGCGGCGGCGCTCGCGGCCGGGCTGATCTTCGTCCCGGCCGCCCACGCGTCCAACTTTGGACCGGTGATGTCGGCTGCCCAGGTCCGCTCGATGCAAGCCCAAGGCGTGCGCGAGATCGTCCTCGACCGGCGGCCGGGAGTTTCCGCGGAGCAGCTTGACGCCCTCCGCGCGCAGGCCGGCGTGACCTATCTGGGGCCGGGACCGCTGCCGGGCACTGAGCTCGACCGCGCTCCGGCCGGAGCGCTGGCGACCGCGGTTTCGCGGCTTGCGAGTGAGCCGCAGATCGCCTACGCCGAGCCCGACGGCGAGGTCCATGCCACCGCCACCCCTGACGATCCGTACTTCTCACAACAGTGGGCGCTTCAGAACTCAGGGCAGAGCGTCCTCGGTGCCAGCGGGACGTCCGGCGACGACATCGGCGCGAGCTCCGTCTGGCCCCACGCCACGGGCGCCGGCGTGACCGTCGCGGTCGTCGATACCGGCGTCGATGCCACCGCCCCCGACCTGATGGGACAGCTCGTCCCGGGCTATTCCTGGATCAACGGCAACACCGACACCCAGGACCAGGATGGCCACGGCACCCACGTGAGTGGGATCATCGCGGCGGTGCAGAACAACGGCATCGGCGTCAGCGGCGTGGCGCCGGGTGCGCACGTGATGCCGCTGCAGGCGCTCGACTCCAGCGGCAACGGCACCGACGCGGACGTGGCGGCCGCGTTCAATTACGCCGGCAACGCCGGCGTGCCGATCGTCAACGCGAGCCTCGGCTCGGGCAGCCCGTCCCAGGCGATCGAGCAGGCGATCGCCGCCCATCCCAACACTCTGTACGTGGTCGCGGCCGGCAACAGCGGCACGGACAACGACAACGCGAGCACGCCCTTCTACCCGTGCGATCTCACCGAGGCCAACGTGATCTGCGTCGGCGCCTCCGACCAGAACGACCAGCCGGCGAGCTTCTCGGACTACGGCGCTACGAGCGTCGCCCTGTTCGCCCCCGGGGTGAACATCCTCTCGAGCTGGCTCTCTAACGGCGGCACGGCCCAGTACGCCTACGCGGACGGCACCTCGATGGCCGCGCCGATGGTGGCGGCGACGCTCGCGCTGATGCTCTCCCGCAAGTCGTCGCTGTCGGCCGCCCAGCTCAAGAGCGACCTGCTCGCGAGCGTCGATCAGGAACCCCAGTTCGCCGGCGAATCGTCGAGCGGCGGGGAGCTCGACGCGGCCGCCGCGGTGGCGCTGGCCGGCGGAGACCCACCGTACGCCGCGCCCGGCAACCGGGCCCGACCGGTGGTGAGCGGTGCCACCACTGCTGGCAGCACCCTGACCGTGAGCACCGGCAGCTGGAGCCGCACGCCGAGTGGCTACGCCTACCAGTGGGAGCGGTGCTGGCTGGGGGTCTGCCTGGCCATACCCGGCGCCACGGGCGCCACCTACACGCTTGCCTCGGCCGACGTCGACTCCAGCTTCTACGCGATCGTCACGGCCACCAATGCGACTGGGTCGACGCGGGCGATCAGCACCCAGTCGGGCGTGGTGGAGCCAGCCGTTGCATCATCGCCGTCGTCGCCACCGCCGAGCACCTTGGGCGGCGGCGGAACGGGAGGCGCGCCGGCACCGGCGCCGCGGCACGCGAAGGCGAGCAAGCCGGCCAAGAAGCGCAAGGCGCCCACCCACGCCAGGCGTCAGACGGCCAAGCCCAAGGCGAAGACCAAGCGCCGAAAGACCGTCAGGTCCCGGTCGGGCCGAAGCGCTCGGTCCTGACCCGGCCCGGGTCATGGCCTAGCTCGACCAGCCAGTTGGCCGCGGTCTCGACGAATCCGTTCGGCCCGCATACGTAGACGAGCGGGCGGTCGGCCGGCGGCGCGGCCAGCTCGAGGAGCGCCCGGTCGATCCGGCCGGTGTGCCCGGTGTAGTCCTCGGGCCACTCTCGAGTCAGCGCGAAGTCAAGCTCGAATCGTTCGTGATCGCGCATATCGGCGAGGAGCTCGTCGCGGTAGATCACCTCGCTCCATGCGCGCGACGAGTACACCATGCGCACCGGGACGGTGGCGCTCTTCGCCACCCAGTGGCGCAGGATCGAGCGCAGCGGCACGATGCCCGAGCCGCCGCCGATCAGCGTCACCGGCCCGCCGAGCGACTCCTCCCACAAGAAGTAGCCGCCGATCGGGCCGCGCAGCTCGAGCTCGTCCCCGGGCTGGAGCACGTCGACCAGATAAGGCGAGACCTCGCCGTCCTCGAGGCGCTCGACGGTCAAGACGAGATGCTCGTCCTCCGGGGCCGAGGCGATCGAGTAGCTGCGCTGCGCCTGATAGCCGTCCTCGGCGGTCAGGCGCACGTCGACGTGCTGACCGGCGCGGTGCCCGGGCCAGGCGGGCGGGTCGAGCACGAGGCTCGTGACCCGCGCCGTCTCGACGACGAGCTCGGTGACCTTGGCCAGCTGCCAGGTCAGCGGCGCGGGCAGGCCTAGTCCCCCTGGTAGCGCTGCTCTTTCCATGGGTCGCCGCGGTCGTGGTAGCCGTACGTCTCCCAGAAGCCCGGCTCGTCGTCGAGGGTCAGCGTGAGCCCGCGCACCCACTTGGCGCTCTTCCAGAAGTACAGGTGCGGCACGAGCAGGCGGGCCGGGCCGCCGTGCTCCGGGTGAAGCGGGGAGCCGTCGTACTCGTAGGCCACCCATGCCTTGCCGCCCCTGACGTCGTCGAGCGGCAGGTTCGTCGTGTAGCCGCCGTCGGAGAACGCGGTCAGGTACGCGGCGGGCGTGTCGACGCCCTGGAGCAGCGTGTCGACCGACACCCCCTTCCACTGCGTGTCGAACTTCGACCACTTGGTCACGCAGTGGATGTCGACCGTCGGCGTTTCGGCCGGCAGCGCGAGCAACTCCTGCCACGTCCACGACACCGACTTACCCACTGCGCCGTCGATCCGGAACGTCCACTGATCGAGCGGCGTGTGGGGCGTGGGACCGGCCGACAGCACCGGGAACCCCCGCTCGAGGTACTGGCCCGGCGGCAGCCGCGACGAATCCGACGCCGGTCGGTGCCGCCCGACAAAGCCGCGCGAGATCGGCGACATCAGCTGCCGCCTACGAGTGGGGACTGCGCGCGGATCATCCACAGCTGCTTCTCGAGCTCCCGCACAACCTCGATCAGCACGTCCTCGGAGGCCGAATCGATCTCGCCCAGGCGATCCATGCGCTCGCGCACGCGTTCGGCCACGTCGGCCAGCCGCCCGGTGAGCTCGCGCACGACCACGTGGTCCTCGACTGCGCCGCGCTCGACCTTGTCAAGGCCGCTGGCGGCCGCCACGGTCGCGCTCTGGCCATCGACGTAGTGGCCCAAGGCCACGGCTCGCTCGGCGACGACGTCGGAGAGCTCACGCCACGAGTCGACGAGCTCGTCGAGCTGCTCGTGCAAGGGTTTGAACAGCGGCCCGACGACGCTCCAGTGCAGCTGCTTGCCGAGCAGCGACAGGTCGATCAGCTCGACCAGCGTCGCCTGCATCTGGTTGCCGACGTCATCGCGTTGATGAGGATCGGCGAGGGCCGGAAGGTGCGCTTGCGTTGATGTCATGTTTTGCTCCTCGTCGGACGATTTTTGGGCACCGGCTGGCTTCGCGCTGAGCCCAGCTTAATAGGGCCTGAGAGGGCGGGGTAGGGTCGTTTTTTCGTCCGGACGCTCTGAATCGGGACAATAAGTGTCAGTGAGCGACTCGGATCTCACCCCAAGGACCTCGAACGGCGCCGACAAGGCGGTCCCGCCCGCGCCCATGCCGCGCGATAAGCGGGGTTGGCGGGTGGCCCCGGCGCCGGACGGCCGGGGTATGCCGGATGAGCACAAGCCCGCGCCGCCGCACCGCTGGCGCGGGTTGTGGATCTTCTTCATCGTGCTGCTGGCCCTGAACTGGCTGTCGCTGCTCGTCTTTCAGCCGGCGGGGCAGCCGCGCGTGACGGTGCCGTTCAGCCCCTATTTCCTCAGCAAGGTCCACGACGGCCAGGTGTCGTCGATCACGACCAAGAGCGACACGATCGATGGGACGTTCAAGTCCAAGGTGACGTATCCGGCGAACGATAAGAACGCGACCCCGACGACGCTGTTCGCGACCCAGATCCCGTCGTTTTGGAACAGCAATGCGCTGGTGAGCGAGCTGCAATCGCAGGGCGTTCAGGTCAACGCGAAGAACCCCAACCCGGGTACCTCGGTCCTGGCCGAGCTGTTGCTCGGGTTCGGGCCCACGCTGCTGCTATTCGGGGTGATCTACCTGTTCGCGCGGCGCGCCATGGCCGCCGGTGGCGGTGGTCTGGGTGGACTGGGGGCCTTCGGGCGCTCGCAGGCGCGACGGGTCGATCCCCAGACGATCCAGGTCACGTTTGACGACGTGGCCGGGATCGACGAGGCGAAGGGCGAGCTGAGCGAGATCGTCGACTTCCTCAAGACGCCGGAGCGCTACCAGAAACTGGGCGGACGGATACCCCACGGCGTTCTGCTGTACGGGCCGCCGGGCACGGGCAAGACGCTGCTCGCGCGGGCGGTGGCCGGGGAGGCGCACGCCGCATTCTTCTCGATCGCCGCCTCGGAGTTCATCGAGGCGATCGTCGGCGTCGGGGCTGCGCGCGTGCGCGATTTGTTCGCGAAGGCCAAGGAGGCCGCACCGGCGATCATCTTCATCGATGAGCTCGACGCGATCGGCCGCTCGCGCCAGGGGTCGGCGTCGGTGACTGGCGCCAACGACGAGCGCGAACAGACGCTCGACCAGATCCTGACCGAGATGGACGGCTTCGAGCCGAACCAGGCGGTCGTCGTGATCGGCGCGACCAACCGGGCTGAGATCCTCGACCCCGCGCTGCTGCGACCCGGGCGCTTCGACCGCCGGGTGGCCGTGCAGCCTCCCGATCGGGCGGGGCGGCAGAAGATCCTCGAGGTCCACACGCGCTCGATCCCGCTCGCCTCCGACGTCGACCTCGGGCAGATCGCCTCCACCACGCCCGGGATGGTCGGCGCCGACCTGGCCAACCTGTGCAACGAGGCCGCGCTCCGCGCTGCCCGGCTCGGGCACGACAAGGTCCACATAGCCGACTTCACCGATTCGCTCGAGAAGATCCTGCTCGGCGCCCCGCGCGGGATCATGCTGAGCAAGGAGGACCGGGAGCGGACGGCCTACCACGAATCGGGCCACGCACTGGTCGGGATGCTCACCCCCGGAGCCGATCCGGTGCGCAAGGTCTCGATCATCCCGCGTGGCCAGGCGCTCGGAGTCACGCTATCGACCCCCGACGCCGACCGGGTGTCCTACTCGCGCGATGAACTAGAGGCCAAGATCAAGGTCGCGCTCGGCGGCCGCACCGCCGAGGAGGTCATCTACCACGAGATCACCACCGGGGCCGAATCCGACCTGCAGCAGCTCACCCAGATCGCGCGGTCGATGATCGGACGGTGGGGCATGAGCGACAAGCTCGGCCCGCTCACCCTGCTCCCCCAGGACGGGCAGGGTCCGTTCCTGCCGGGCTCGAGCGAGGTCTCCCCCCAAACCGAGTGGCTGATCGACCAGGAAGTGCAGAAGCTGGTCGAGGACCTGCACACCGAGACCACCGAGCTGCTCACCACCCACCGCAACCAGCTCGACAGCCTCGCCCACGCCCTGCTCCTCGCCGAGACGCTCGACGCGCCAGCCGCCTACGCGGCCGCCGGCGTCGCCATGCTGCCCGCGCCGACACCCGAGCCCGAGCCGGAACCGGCGGTCGCGGCGCCAAGCTAGTGCCCTGAGCTCGATGGCGATCCCGGCGGGGTGGGCGGGGACTCAAATCAATCGAAAATAAAATCCTCGGAAATTGCGGAATGGACTAGACTCGCGGCGCTCGTGGCCCGTGCGCGACGCTTTGGAGATTTGGTAGCGCGTCTGCCCAGGACGCGGGCGGCCTTAGCCTACGCCGAGGAACGACACGCAGGCCAGCGGCGCGTGGCCGACGGCGCACCGTTCATCGAGCACCCGCTCGAGGTCGCCGAGCTTCTGTACCGGGCCGGCGCGCCGGACGAGGTGATCGCTGCCGGCGTCCTGCACGACACGATCGAGAAGGCGGGCGCCACCGTGGGTGAGCTGCAGGACCGCTTCGGCCCCCATACGACCGAGCTGGTGGTCGCGGTGAGCGAGGACCCGGACATCCCAGGCTATGCGCGGCGGAAAGCTGCGCTACGCGACCAGGTCGCCGTCGCCGGGCCCGAAGCGCTGATGGTGTTCGCCGCCGACAAGATCTCCAAGGTGCGCGAGCTTCGGGCCACGCGATCGCTCCCCAAGAGGCGCCTGACGCACTACCGCCGCTGTGTGGAGCTGCTCGAGCGGCTCCTGTCGGACTCGCCGCTGGTGGCGCAGCTGCGGGCCGAGTTCGATCGAGTCGCCGCGCCGCTCGCGGCCTAGAGGACCCTAAGTTGTCGGGGTGGCCCGCGGGTTGACGAGCGGGGTCAGCTCCGCCTCGAGACGCTCGCGCAGGTTTTCGTATTGGGGCGGGAGCCGGAGTTGTTCGCCCAGGTGGTCTGGGTCCTCGTCGATCGCGAAGCCCGGGCTGGGGGTGGCCAGCTCGAACAGCACCCCGCGCGGCTCGCGGAAGTAGATGCTCAGGAAGTACTGGCGGTCGATGACGGGCGTGGGGCGTTGTCCGGCCTCGACCAGGCGCGCGCGCCAGGCGTCGTGCTCGTCGTCGCGATCGCACCAGGCGATGTGGTGGACTGTGCCGGCGCCCTGGAGGCCGGCCGCGGACGGAGGGTCGTCGTAGCCGTAGTTCGCAGTACGGCGTCCCGTCAGTTGGTACTCGCCGGAGGCGATCAGCTCGAACCCCATGACCTCGGTCAGGACCTTGTCCTCCTGGTCGCGGTTTCGTCCGTACGCGCGGACGCCGTCGAAGCCTTGGAGGGCAAGCTCGGCCGGGATGTCGTCCGCGTGGGCGGTCAGCGGCTCGTCGTCGGTGTCCACGATCGCAAGCTCGAGATTGAGCCCTTCGGGGTCTTCGAACCGGATCGCATCGTTGCCCCGTTCGACTTCGATGCTCTCGGCGGAGAGGCGCTCGGCCCAGAAGGCGAGCGCGTCGGCGCAGGACAGGCGCCAGCGCAGCCGGTAGATCATCCCGGCCCCGGCGCGCCCCGGGGCCGCCTCGGGGAACTCGAAGAAGGTCAGGATCGACCCGGGCGCGCCGCGCTCGTCGCCGAAGTACAGGTGGTAGACGTCCGGGGCGTCGAAGTTGACCGTCTTCTTGACCAGGCGCATGCCGAGCACGCGCGCGTAGAAGTCCACGTTGCCGGGCGCGTCGGCGGTGATGCAGGTGATGTGGTGGATCCCGTCCAGCTCCATAGCCCTCTCCCGGTTCGGGGTGTCGCTTGTCAGCTTGACAAGGCCGTCAAGGGAAAGGTGGTCGGTGGATGGGCCCCGGAGCTCCGGGCCACTTACTGCCAGTAGCGCTCGACCGTGTCCGGGTCGCGGATGCGCGCGCTGTCGGGGTTAGCCCCGGCGTCGCGAAGGGCACGGCGCTGGCGCAGGAGGTCCCAGCAGCGGTCAAGCTCGATCTCGACCTCGCGCAGGCGCCCCTGGTCGGCCTCGAGCCGCTGCTCGTCGTTGGTGTCGGCTTCCTCGCGGTGGCGGAGGTCGTGCTCCTCGGCGACCAGCGTCTCGATCCGGTTGGCGATGCTCTCGTCGGCGCTCATGCCACGAATCCTACGCCCAGGAATATTTGGATGGTCGGCGGCGCCTTAGCGATGGTGGTTGACGACCTCGATGTTGTTCCCGTCGGGGTCGAGCACGAACGCGGCGTAATAGCCGGGGTGATAGCGCGCTCGTTCGCCGGGCTCGCCGTTGCTCTCGTAACCGGCCGCCACCGCCGCCGCGTGAAAGCGCTCGACGTCGCCGTCCTCGCGGGTCGGGAACGCCACGTGGAGGTGCTCCGTCGGTTCTCCAGGCAGGAGGGAGAACGTCCCGGTGGCGCCGCTGTACTGCACGCGCTCGGCCGTGTCGTGGTCCTTGCGCAGCCCCGCGTGCGGCGCGATCGTGTCATAGAAGCCTCTGGCCCGCTGCAAATCGGCCACTCGGATCCACACGTGGTCGACGATCCCGCCGCGGCGCTGATCGCCGTCGTGAACGGCTTCGGCGCTGTTGCCGTCGGGGTCGAGCAGAAAGGCGCCGTAGTAGTCGTCCGCATACTGCGGCCTGAGCCCGGGGGCGCCGTCGTCCCGGTAACCGACCTCGGTGCCGGCGCGCCAGAACGCGTCGACCAGCTCACGCGAGGGTGCCACGAAGCCGGCGTGGAGCCGGCGGGTAGTCGGGTGGTCGAGGTCGGAGGCGGTGATGATGAAGTCGCGCCAGCGCGCGGACGTCCCGGATGCCGAGCTCGGCTCGATCCCCAGTGCGCGGAGCACGGTGACATAGAAGCGCTCGGAGGCCTCGTAATCGCTGACCCGTATCGTCAGGTGATCGAACATGGCGCACTCAAAATCTAACTCCGGAGGCGGGCGGGGACGCGAGCTCGAGGCCGTTTTCTTCGATCAGGACGGCGTGCTGATCGATTCCGAGGGGGCATGGGACGCGGCCCGGCGGGCGGTCGTCGCCGAGACCGGCGGCCACTGGAAGCCCGAGGCCACCCGGGCGATGATGGGGATGAGCGCGCCGGAGTGGAGCCGCTACGTGCGCGACGAGCTCGGCGTCCCGCTCGAGCCCGAGGAGATCAGCGCGCGGGTGGTAAAGGGCCTGCTCGCCGGCTACAAGCGCGACCTGCCGCTGATGCCCGGCGCGGTGGACGCGGTCAAGCGGGTGGCGGCTCGCTGGCCCGTGGGATTGGCCTCCTCGGCCAACCGGCAGGTGATCGACACGGTATTGCAGGCGAGCGGGCTCGCCGGCACCTTCGGCGCGACGGTCGCCGGCGAGGAGGTCGCGCGGGGCAAGCCGGCGCCCGACATCTACCTGGAGGCGGCTCGGCGGCTCGGAGTCGATCCGGCCCGGTCCGCGGCGGTCGAGGACTCGAGCAACGGGCTCCGGGCTTCCGCGGCCGCGGGCATGCTGGTGGTCGCGTTCCCGAACCGCGAGTTCCCACCGGACCCCGATGCGCTCGCCCTGGCGGCGGTCGTCTTGAACTCGGGCTCGCTCGAGGAGCTTTCGCCGGAGCTGCTGGAGGGGCTGTAACGTGACCGGATGACGGATCGCCAGAAGCGGCTCTCACTGGTCGCGGCGATCCTGGGGTCGTTCGTGGCGGGGCTCGACGCAACGGCGGTCAATGTGGCCCTGCCGGCGATCCGCGCCGATCTGGGCGGCGGACTGGCCGGCCAGCAATGGGTGTCGAACGCGTACCTGCTCACGCTCGGGTCGCTGATCCTCGTCGGTGGCTCGCTGGGCGACCTGTTCGGCGAGCGGCGGATCTTTTCGATTGGCGTGGGCGGGTTCGGCGTGATGTCGCTCTTGTGCGCGATCTCACCGAGCATCGGCTTCCTGATCGTGTGCCGTGGGCTGCAGGGGGTGTTCGGCGCGCTGCTGATGCCGAGCTCGCTGGCGGTGATCGTGGACGCGTTCCCACGCGAGGAACGCGGGGGCGCGATCGGCTCGTGGACGGCGTGGTCGGGAATCGCCACCGTAATTGGCCCATTGGCCGGCGGCTACCTCGTGGATGCCGTCTCCTGGCGGCTGATCTTCGCCATAAACGTCCCGTTCGTGATCGCCACGCTGGCGATCGTGTCGATCGCGGTGCCCGCCCCCACGCCCGGGTCGCGGCATGGCCACATCGACTGGGTCGGCGCGGTGCTCACCTTCCTCGGGCTGGCCGGGCCGGTAGTGGGGCTGATCCGCCAGCCGGTGGTGGGCTGGGGCAGCGCCGAGGTGTGGGCCCCCCTGCTCGGAGGTTTCGCGCTGCTCGGCTGCTTCATCTTCTGGGAGTCGCGGACGCGGTACCCGATGCTGCCGCTCGGCCTGTTCAAGCGGCGCAACTTCGCGATCGGCAACGTGGAGACATTCACGATGTACGGCGGGCTCAGCGTCACGTTCTTCCTCCTCGTCCTGTTCCTCCAGGAGGTGGCTGGATACACCGCGCTCGGCGCCGGCTTCGCGACGATGCCCTCGACGATCGTGATGTTCCTCCTGTCCAAGCGGATGGGCCGCCTGGCGGATCGGTTCGGCCCGCGCCTGTTTATGGGCTTGGGCCCGCTGCTCGCGGCGGTCGGACTGGCCCTGATGCTGCGACTCGGCGCGCACGTGAACTACTTCACCGACCTGTTCCCGGCGCTGCTCGTGTTCTCGCTCGGGCTAGCCTGCACGGTGGCGCCGCTGACGGCGGCGGTGCTGTCCGACGCCGAGGAGGGGAACGCCGGGATAGCGTCAGGGGTCAACAACGCGATCGCGCGGGTCGCCGGGCTGATCGCGATCGCGGGAATCGGCGCGGTCATCTCGGGCCAGTTCAAGTCCTCGCTCGACAAGCTTGTGGCCGGGGTTCCGCTCTCTCCGGCGGCGCGCACCGCGGTGGCGCAGGCGCGCCAGCAGACACTGGCCCGGGTCGATCCGGCGCGGGCGGGCGCGGCGGTGGCGCACGCGGTGCAGTCCGCCTCGGTCCACGCGTTCCACGTCGGAATCGGGATCTCGGCGATTCTCGTCGCGCTCGGCGGGCTGATTGGATTGGTCGGAATCGCCAACCCGCGGCGCGTGGTGAGCTGCGCGGACTGCGCCGGCGGCCAGTTGGCCGGGCAGCCGCTCGACGTCGCCCATGCCAGGACACCCGTCGCACGCGCCGGGGCGCCGGTCGCCCACGCGCGATCGACCTGAGTGGGGCGAGAGTTCAGGCCGCCGCGGCGCCGGCGTGCCGCTCGGCGTTGACGGCTCGCGCCTGATCGCGGTCCATCCACATCTCCCAGCGCCCGGACGCCGCGGCGCGCGGCTCGCGGAAGTGGTAGGGGCGCCGACCCTCAAACTGCGTCACCCGCAGGCGGCAGACGCCCCCGAGAACCGAGGCGATCCGGCGGTGCGGCCAGCCGATCGCGTCCTCGATCTCCGGAAAGGAGCGCGGGCGGTCGGGCGCCTGAGCCAGGCCGTCCAGGAGCTCGCGCATCAGGTCGGTACAGCGGTCGTAGAAGCGCGCGATCTCGCCAGCGTCGACCATCGCGTTGTTCGGCGTGTGCTCGGGTCTGGGCACGTTTTTGGGAATGTACCCGCGTGAGCTCGATCCGCCCGTGCCGAGACGACGAACGCGCGGTGATCCTGGACATCGTCAACCTGGCGGCCGAGGCCTACCGCGGCGTGATCCCAGCGGACTGCTGGCACGAGCCCTACATGCCGGCCGAGGAGCTCGCGCAGGAGCTGGCAGCGGGCGTCACGTTCTGGGGCTACGAGGCGGGCGGGGAGCTCGCGGGCGTGATGGGGATCCAATCCGTCCGCGGCGTCGAGCTGATCCGCCACGCCTACGTGCTGCCCGAGCACCAGCGGCTGGGCGTCGGCGCGGCGCTCCTCGAGCACCTGATGGATCTGGACCCGGCCACCGGATCGCAAGCGCGGTCCCTGCTGGTCGGCACCTGGGCCGTCGCCGAGTGGGCGATCCGCTTCTACGAGCGGCATGGCTTCGAGCTGGTTGCCCCGGAGCGGACCGCCCCGTTGCTGCGCGCGTATTGGACGATCTCCGAACGCCAGATCGCCACGTCGGTGGTGCTGGCCAATCCGGCGGTCACTTGATGCACCATCTGCGCGCTGAAGATCCGCCCCGGGGCTGCCGATCACTGGGACGCCGGGCCCTCTCGATCCGAACGACCAATTGGCCATCCAGTCAGCGACCGCGCTTAATGCGTACCTCACCTCGGCGTCCTCCGGGGCGGTCGACGCCGGGATCTCCTCGGCGACCTCGAACCAGGGCACGGTCGCGCAGGGTAGCCCCGCGTCCGTTTCGCGCCAGAAGCAGGCCGGGTCTCGTGAGCCGGTGACCGAGCCGGCTCAGGAGGAGACCGACGAGACGCCCGCGACCATACACGCCGCCCTGCCGGCTCTGTACGGGCGTAATGCCAGGTCGGTCGCCGGGGGGATGCGCGCGGGCAGCATCTCGATGATCGCCTGAAGCCGCTCCGGTTGAATTCCTGGTCGCTGACCCCGACCCGAGGAGGACCCGATGATCGCGCGGATCTGGCGCGGCGCCGTGGCGCAGGACGACGGCGACGCATACGCCGAGTACGTGGCCGCCACCGGCCTGGCCGGCTACACCACCACAGAAGAAATTGGAACCCCGCCCACCCCCTGGCTGCTGCGGCGCGACCTGGGCGGCAAAACCGAGGTCGTGACGTTGAGCATGTGGGACTCGATGGAGGCGATCAAGGCGTTCGCCGGCGAGGACCCCGACGTCGCCGTGTTCTATCCCGAGGACGACCGCTTCCTGATCGAGCGCGACGAGTTCGTCTCGCACTACGTGGACCGACATGCCCAGCCCTGAGATGGACGGGCGACGCGTGGTGGCGATGGGCGGCGGCGGGTTCTCGATGGAGCCCGACAATCCGCTGCTCGATGAGTTCGTGCTGTCGCTGGCCCGGTCCTCGCCGCCCCGGGTCTGCTTCCTGGCGACGGCGAGCGGCGACGATGAGGGTTACCTCGCGGGGTTCTACCGGGCGTTCACACAGCTGGACTGCCGGCCCACGGACCTCGGGCTGTTCGAACGGACCGTCGCCGACGTGGAAGCGTTCGTGCTCGCCCAGGACGTGATCTACGTCGGCGGCGGCAACACGGCCAGCCTGCTCGCGGTCTGGCGCGCCCACGGCCTTGACCGGGTGCTCCGCACGGCGTGGGAGCAGGGGGTGGTCATGTGCGGGCTGAGCGCCGGGATGAATTGCTGGTTCGAGCAGTCCGTCACCGACTCGTTCAACCTCGCCCAGCTCGCGGCGCTGCACGACGGTCTCGGCCTGCTCCCCGGTAGCGCGTGCCCCCACTATGACGGCGAGGAGCAGCGGCAGCCGACCTTCACGCGGCTGGTTGCGGGCGGCGAGCTCCCGGATGGCTGGGCCGCCGACGACGGCGCCGGGCTGGTGTTCGCCGGCCAGGAGCTCGTGGAGGTTGTGACCTCGCGACCCGACGCCCGCGCCTTCCGGGTCGAGCGGACGCCGGACGGGGGTGTCAGCGAGCGACCTTTGACGGTGCGTTACCTCGGCTAAACAGGCAGCGCGAGCATTCCTGCTACAACGTGGCCGATGCCGCGCGCGGTGCGCTTCGACCAATACGGAGATGTCGACGTGCTGAACGTTGTCGACGTCGAGCGCCCGACGCCTGGCCCGGACCAGGTGCTCGTCCGCGTCAAGGCCGCCGGGATCAATCCAGGAGAGGCATCGATCCGCAAGGGCCTGCTGCACGAGCGCTGGCCCGCCACCTTCCCCTCGGGCGAGGGCAGCGACCTGGCCGGCGTGGTGGAAGAGGTTGGACCTGGCGTCAGTGCCTTCGCGGTCGGGGACGAAGTGATCGGGTGGACGGACGAGCGCGGGAGTCAGGCCGAGCTCGTGGTCGTGCCGGTCGGCCACCTGGTCGCCAAGCCGGTGGGGGTGTCGTGGGACGCCGCCGGGGCGCTGTTCGTTGCCGGCGTCACCGCCTGGGCAGCGGTCCGGGCGGTCGGTGTCTCGGACGGCGACACGGTGGTGATCTCCGGCGCCGCCGGCGGGGTGGGATCGATCGCCGTGCAGCTGGCGCGGGACGCGGGAGCGGCGAAGGTCATCGGCCTGGCCAGCGAGCGCCACCACGCCTGGCTTCGCGACCACGGCGTGATCCCGGTCACGTACGGCGACGGCGTCGCCGAGCGGATCCGCCAGGCAGCCGGCGGCGCGGTCGACGCGTTTGTCGACACGTTCGGAGGCGGCTACGTGCAGCTCGCGATCGAGGAGCTGGGCGTGGCGCCGGAGCGGGTCGACACGATCATCGACCGGGCGACCGCCGAGAAGTACGGAGCGAAGACCGACGCGAGCATGCAGGGATCCAGCCCCGAGGTGCTAGCCGAGCTCGCCGGGCTGATCGACGCGGGCAAGCTCGAGATACCGATCGCCGACGTGTATCCGCTCGATCAGGCGCGGGACGCCTACACCGAGCTCGAGCGCCGGCACACCCTCGGCAAGATCGTGCTGCGCCCGTGATGGAGTACCGACAACTCGGCCGCTCCGGGCTGCGTGTATCGAAGTTGACGATGGGGACGATGACGTTCGGCGGGCGGGGCAATTTCGCCAGCGTCGGGAACACGGACCTGGACGGCGCCCGGCGCCAGATCGAGATGGCGCTCGACGCCGGCGTGAACCTGATCGACACCGCCGACGTTTACTCGTCGGGCGCGTCGGAGGAGATCGTCGGAGAGGTTGTGCGCGGCCTGCGCGACCGGGTCCTGATCGCGACCAAGGCAAGGATGCCGATGGGCGACGGTCCCAACGACGCCGGGCTGTCGCGCCACCACCTGATCGAGGCGTGCGAGGCCAGCCTGCGCCGGCTCGGAGTCGACCACATCGACCTCTACCAGGTGCACGAGTGGGACGGGCAGACCCCGCTCGAGGAGACGCTGGCCGCACTCGACCATCTGGTTCAGAGCGGCAAGGTCCGCTACGTGGGTTGCTCGAACTTCGCGGGCTGGCAGGTGATGAAGGCGCTCGGAATCTCCGAGCGGACCGGGCTGAGCCGGTTCGTGAGCCATCAGGTCTATCTGTCGCTGCACGAGCGCTCGGCCGAGTACGAGATCGTGCCCTCGGCGCTCGATCAGGGCCTCGGGCTGCTGATCTGGAGTCCGCTGGCCGGCGGGCTCATGTCGGGGAAATACCGACGCGGGCAGGACGCGCCCCCCGGCACCCGGCACGCGACCGAGTGGAACGAGCCGCCGATCTACGACGCGGACAAGCTCTACGACACGATCGAGGTGCTGGTCGAGGTCGCGCAGGAGCGAGGCGTGTCGCCCGCCCGGGTCGCGCTGGCGTGGCTGCTAGCCCGCCCGGGTGTGGCCAGCGTGATCGTCGGCGCGCGCACCGAAGAACAGCTGGCGGACAATCTCGCCGCGGCGTCGCTGGAGCTGACCGGAGACGAGACAGCGCGGCTTGAGGTCGTCAGCCGCCCGCCGCTCATCTACCCATACTGGCATCACCGCAAGACCGCCAGCGACCGCCTCAGCCCGGCGGACCTGTCGCTGATCGGTCCCTCCCTGGAGGGTGATCAGTAGGGGATCTGGCCGTGGGCTCGCCAGGACGCGAGCTTGAGCAGCGCGTTCAGGGGCACGTTCTGTCCCGACAGCACGCACGTGTGCCCGCGCCGCATCCACGTGACGATGTGCTGCCCGGGGATCGTCGAGAAGGTGGCTAGCTCGGTGCGAGCGTGGGTCAGTGTGCGCACCGGGCTCGTGCCCGGCGCCAGCCGCCGCCCGGACACGATCGTGTAGGCGATCTGCCGGCCGGCGCGCCGGTAGAAGACCGTTGTCATCGCGCGGCCGTCGATCCGGTCAGTCCGCGCGCCGGTAGCGCGCCAGCCAAAGCGGTCCTCCCAGTAAGGGAACGGAAGGCCAGCCGCCCGCACCCCGGGAATCCTGACCGAATCGTCCGGCGGCTCACCCACGCTCACGGCGGGGGGGCGCGCGGCGACCGTGGCGGCGAGCGCGACCGTGGGGGCGGCCGGACCGGTGGTGGCCACGCCGACGATCGCTGCCAGCGCCGCCAGCATGCCGGCCAGTCCCAGGCCGAGGCCGAGCCGGCCTGGCACGAGCGAGCGGCGGCTTCGGTGCATGGTCAGCCCGTGGTGGCGAACGCGCAGAGCGAGCGGGGCACGCTCGCGCGCGGCCGAGGACCGGACCGCGGTCCGAGCCCGACGCTGCTCGTCGAGGCGGCGTTGTAGCTCCGGTGAGCCGTCGAGGAGTCGCCCGAATAACTCACGCCGCGGGCCCACCAGCGTGCCGTCGGCCAGGCGCGCGAGGTCGCGCTCGAGCGCGCTCGAGCGGCGGCGGAGAAGTCGGTCACTCATCGAGATGAGTCCCCGAGGCCGTCGGCAAGCCGCCGGCGGGCCCGGTACAGCCGGGTGGTGATGGTGGCCTCGCGCACGCGCAGTGCGCGCGCAGCCTCTCTGTAGGAGAGCCCGACCACATCGATGGCGACGAGTGCCTCGCGGAACGGGTCGGGCAGCGCGGCGATCTGCGCGTACAGCTCAGCGGAGTCGAGCGCCGTTTCGGGTCCCTTGGCTTTGCGGTCCTCGACTCGGTCGAGCTCGTCTGGGAGAGGATCGGTGCGCGGGCGGCGCGCGGCGGCACGCAGGCGCGAGAAGTACGTGTTGCGCAGCACCCGCAGCAGGTAGCCGAGGTCGTCATCGGAGCGCAGCATGCGCGGCTTCTGGAGCACGCGCGCGTAGGTGTCCTGGACGAGGTCCTCGGCGTCCTCGCGGCTTCCGCACAGGGCCCAGGCGGCACGGTAGAGGCGGTCGAGATGATCGCCCAGCTGGTTGGGATCGAGGCGCCGCGCCGGGGCGCCGACGCCGGCGGGCAGGGGTAACGCGTGGTCGGCAGCAATCGGCATCTGGGTGCGCCCTCAATTGCATAGACGCCAGGTTGCCGCCAGCCCTTCCCGGTCGCTCAGCAACGGGACTTTGGCGATGCGCATGACAAATACGGGGGTGCAGCGCCAAAGTCCGGGCCGCGGCTACGCCGCGGGCAGGCTGAACCGGACTCGGGTTCCCACGACCGCGTCGGCCAGCCAGATGCGTCCACCGTGTGCCTCGACGATCGCGCGCGAGACCGCCAGCCCGAGCCCGGCCCCCGGACTCGTACGCGCCGCGTCGGTCCCGCCGCGATAGAAGGCGGTGAACACGCGCTCGCGCTCCTCGGGCGCGATCCCGTCGCCGGTATCGGCCACCTCGAACTCGATCCCGGCGGCCACCGGCTCGGCCCGCACAACGATGCTCCCGTCGGCCGGCGTGTGGCGGATCGCGTTCTGAATCAGGTTGAACAGGACGCGCTGGAGCTTCTCGGGATTGGCCCGCGCTGGGCACAGCGTGTCGGGCACCTCGGCCCGAACCGCGACCCCCTTGGCCTCCGCCTGCACGCGCATCGCCTCGATCGTCTCCGAGACCAGTTCGGGCAGCGGCACCTGCTCGAGCGACCAGTTGATGTCGCCGGCCTCGAGCCGCGAGAGCTCAAACAGGTCGTCGATCAGGACGCTCAGCGCGTCGATGTGGGTGCTCATCCGGCGCAGGTAGCCGCGACGGGTGGCGGCATCCTCGACGATGTCGTCGCCGACGGCTTCCGCGAGCAGGCGCAGCGACGTGATCGGCGTGCGCAGATCATGCGAGACGGCCGCGATCAAGTTCCGCCGGGCGGCCTCGGACTGGTCGCGGCGAGCCTCCTCCTCGCGGAGCTGGTCGATCATCGCGTTGGCGGCCGCTGCCAGCTCGGCCAACTCGTCGTGGGCCGAGGTCTCGATCTCCACATCGCGCTCGCCCCGGCCGACGGCGGCCAGCCCATCGCGAATCGCCTGCACGTCGTGCAGGATCCCGCCGGCGACGACCCGGGCGGCGACGATCGCAACGAGGCCGGCGGCGGCCACGATCAGCGCCGCCAGCGCCGCGCTGCGGTCGGATACGACCATCAGCGTCCCACCGACCACGAGCGCCACCAGCACCGGGGCCACGACGATCGCCACCACCAGCGCGAACTGCCAGCGCAGCGACCCGAACTGCGTGCGGACCAAGCTAGAGATGGTGGCCGGAGCGCCGGGAGGGCGGGTCGTGCGTCTCATGGCTGGAAGCGGTAGCCGACCCCCCACACCGTCTGGATGTGCTCGGGGCGAGCCGGATCGATCTCGATCTTGGCGCGCAGCCGGCGGATGTGCACGGTCACGGTCGAGGTGTCGGTGTAGAACGAGTACTGCCACACGGCGTCCATCAGCTGATTGCGCGAGAACGCCTGGCCGGGGTGGCGGGCCAGGAACAGCAGCACCTCGAACTCGCGGTGAGTGAGCTGCACCTCCTCCCCGCGCACGTACACGCGCCGTGAGGCCGGGTCGATCGTCATCTCGCCCAGCTCGATGGCTGCCTCCTGCGACCTGGAGCTGTCGACGCGGCGGAGCACCGCATCCACCCGCGCCACCAACTCCACCGGGGAGAACGGCTTGACCACGTAGTCGTCGGCCCCCAGCCGCAACCCGATCACACGATCTGACTCCTCGCTCTTGGCGGTCAGGAGGATCACGGCGATGCGGTCGCGGTCCTGGTCGCGCAGCCGGCGCATCACCTCGAGGCCATCGATCCCGGGCAACATCAGGTCGAGCACCACCAGATCGGGGCGCTGGGTGGAGGCGGCGTCGAGCGCCTCCCGCCCGTTGGCCGCGACCCGGGTCGCATAGCCCGCCCGGCTCAGGTAGCGAGCCACCACTTCGGTGATCGTCGGCTCGTCATCGACGACGAGCACCGAGCCGCGGACGTGGTCCTCCATGTTGCGGATTGTCTCAGGGCCGTGGCGCCGGTTCGAGCGCACGAGCGGCGGATTCACCGCCTGTTCAGATCCTCGGCGTGCCCGGGAAGCAACCCCTCCGGGACGGCGTCCTTGTCCAGCATGAGACACATACGCATTCCGCTCGCCGCCGTCCTACTCACGCTACTCGTGAGCGCGTGCGGATCGGCGTCCTCCACCTCCACGTCCACCCAGAGCCCCAGCGCCGCAGCCACCACGACGACCACGAGTACGACTTCGACGACATCGACCACGGCCACGGCGCCGAAGCCGAAGCCCAAGCACCACATTCACCACGCGGCGGTCGTGCATAAGGCGACGGCGCCGGTGGTGACCACGCGCACGACCGCGACCGCGCCGCCTCCACCGCCGGTCACGACCCATACCGCGACGACTCCACCGCCTCCACCGCCGGTCACGACCCACACCGCGACGACCCCGCCGCCTCCGCCGCCGACCACGACGCACACCGCGACGACCCCGATGCCGGCCAGCAGCTGCATTCCGCAGGGCGGCGGTGGCGACGATGACTCCGACAACCACGGCGCGCCGAGCGACGGGGACGGGTGCCTGTAGGAAATCCCACCACCCACCCCCACCACCGCTGAATGACAAGCCGCTTGAGTCGCCCGTGGGTATCCTGCGGGCGCAGTGGTCGGCGACGTCATCTGGAGCCCACCCGCCGATTGGCGGGACACGACCGAGCTCGGCCGGTTCATGAATTGGCTGCGCGACCACGGACGCGGCGACTTCGCCACCTTCGAGGAGCTCCACCGTTTCTCGGTGACCGACCTCGAAGGCTTCTGGGGCGGGCTGTGGGAGTTCTACGGGATCCGGGCCGCCGTGCCCTATGAGCGCGTGCTGGCCGACCGCACGATGCCTGGAGCGAAGTGGTTCCCCGGTGCCCAGCTCAACTACGCCGAGCACCTGGTGGGCGCCGAGGAGGATCGCGACCGGGTCGCGGTGGTGGCCCGCTCGCAGACCCGCCCGGCGCGTGAGCTGACCTTCGGCGAGCTGCGCGATGTCGCTGCCCGGGTGCGGGCGGGCCTGCAGCGCCTCGGCGTCCAGCGGGGCGACCGGGTGGTCGCGTACATGCCGAACATCCCGGAGACGCTCGCGGCGTTCATCGCCACCGCCAGCCTGGGCGCGATCTGGGCCACCTGCGCGCCCGAGTTCGGTGCCCGCAGCGTCATCGGGCGCTTCGGGCAGGTCGAGCCCCGAGTGCTGTTGACGGTCGGCGGGTACGGTTTCCGCGACCGCTACATCGACCGCCGGGCCGAGGTCGAGGCGATCCGGGGCGCGCTGCCGACGCTCGAGCACGTGATCGACGTCCCCTACGGCGAGGCGTGGATCCCTGACGCTCTCGATTGGGACGACCTGACGGCCGAAAGCGCCCCGCTGGAGTTCGACCCGGTCCCAGCCGACCACCCGCTGTACGTGCTGTTCTCCTCGGGCACGACCGGCCTGCCCAAGGCGATCGTGCACGGTCATGGCGGCCAGCTGATCGAGCACCACAAGAACCAGGGCGTGAGCTGGGACCTCAAGCCAGGCGGCCGCCTGCTGTGGTTCTCGACCACCGCCTGGATGATGTGGAACGCGCTGGTCTCGGCGCTGCTCCTGCGCTCCTCGATCGTGATGCTCGACGGCGACCCGGCCTGGCCCGATCTGCTCGAGCAGTGGCGCCTGGCCGAGGAGCTCCAGCCGACCGTGATGGGTGTGAGCCCGGCCTACCTGATGGCCTGTCGGAAGGCCGGGATTCAGCCCGGGCGCGAGTGCGATCTCTCGAGCCTCAGGATGCTGTGCACCGCGGGCTCGCCGCTGCCGGTCGAGGGGTATCTGTACGCCTACGAGCAGCTCGGCCCGAAGATGCTGCTCAACAACGGCTCCGGCGGGACGGACGTGTGCACCGGCATCGCCTCCGGGAGCTTCGCCCAGCCGGTCTACGAAGGCGAGATCACGGGGCCGTGCCTGGGGATCGATGCCCACGCGTTCGACCCCGACGGCCACGAAGCGCCTGCTGGGCAGCTCGGCGAGCTCGTGATCACCTCGCCCATGCCCTCGATGCCGGTGGCGTTCTGGAACGATCCCGGAGGGGCGCGGTACCGCGCGTCGTACTTCGACGTGTACCCCGGGGTGTGGCGCCAGGGCGACTGGATCATGTTCACCGAGCGGGGTAGCTGCGTGCTCACCGGGCGCTCCGACGCCACCCTGAACCGCGGCGGCGTGCGGCTGGGCACGGGCGAGTTCTACTCCGTGGTCGAGGACATCCCGGAGGTCCTGGACGCGCTCGTGGTGCACCTCGAGGATCCCGGCGGCGGCGCGGGCGAGCTGGTCCTGTTCGTGGTGCCGGCGCCGGGCTCGACGCTCGATGAAGCCCTGCGCGACCGGATCGCGCGGGCGCTGCGCTCAGAGCTCTCCCCCCGCCACGTTCCCGACACGATCCTGTCGGTACCCGGGATCCCGCGCACCCTGACGGGCAAGAAGCTCGAGGCACCGGTGAAGCGGATCCTCCGCGGGGAGCCCGCCGAACGCGTGGCCAGCCGCGACTCGCTGGCCGACCCGGCCGCGCTCGACGCCTTCGTGGCGCTCGCGCGTGAGCGCTCCGGCGGCCAGCAGGTGGCGAGCGGCGCCCCTTAGCGGCGCTACGATTGGCCCGCGGGATCGGGTATCGCATCCGAGAGGGAGATCGACAGAGAGGAATCCGTTCTGGCCCACGCGCTTGAATCTCCTGTGGCGTCAGGTCCTGCGGTTCACCAGCCGGAGCGGTGGTGCGTGTCCGGGAGTGACACCGCACATCGCCTCGACGCCTGGTCGGAGATCCTGGCCAGCACCCATCTGGCCTTCGAGGTTCATCCGACCCACCAGACGCCCGACGACTTCCGGGGCGCCGTCACCCGCCGGCCGATCGGCGATCTGATGCTGGTCGACTGCGCGGCCTCCCCGTTCCTCGGTCACCGCGGCCGTGCGGTGATGACCCCCGAGAAGGCTCAAGAGGACGTCCTCGGCTTCCAGTTCGTATGCAAGGGGATCGAGACGGTGCGTGAGGGCTCGCGCAGCCTCGCCCTGAAGGCGGGCGACATCGTGGTGTGGGACGGCCACCAGCCGACCGATGTGGAGATCGTCGAGGCGTTCCACAAGCGCACGCTGCTCTTCCCCCGCGACCGCGTGATCGCGGTGTGCCCGCGGCTGGCCGATCTCAGCGCGCTCCCGCCGCTGGACGACAACGGCCCGGCTCGGTTGCTCGTCCGCTACATGAACGCGCTGGCGATCGAGCAGCCCAAGCTCGAGGGCGCGGCCGGCGTGGCCGCGGCCAACGCGGCGCTCGAGCTGCTGCGCGCCGCCGTCGAGCCGTGCGTCCCGACCAGCCGGACGGCCGCCCGCGAGACGATGCGGTCGGACATCCGGCGCTACGTGCGAACCCACCTCCAGGATCCAGAGCTCGGGCCGGCGTCGATCGCCCGGGCCTACTCGATCTCGGTCCGGGCGCTGCACGCGCTGTTCGAGGACGTCGATGAGTCGGTGGCCGGGCTGGTGCGCTCAGAGCGGCTCGCCCGCTGCCTGGAGGACCTCCAGCGGCCGAACGGAGGGTCGGTCACCGACATCGCCTTCCGGTGGGGGTTCTGCGACGCCGCGCACTTCTCGCGCGTGTTCAAGCGGGCGTTCGGGTCCACCCCGAGCGACGTGCGCCACGAAGCGATGCGCGAGCGCGCCGAGCGCTAGATGATTGATTCCGCGGGCCGAACCGACGAGGCCTTCGGCCTCGCGGCCCGCTAGCGGCGGTCGACGACGCGGACCGCCTTGCCCTCGCTGCGCGGCACCGCGCCGGGCTCGAGCACCGACACCGCGATCCGCACGCCGGTGGCTTCTTTTAGATGTTGTTCCAGGGTTTGCATGAGGCTGGCGGGGTCCCCATCGAGCGAGCTCGGCTCGCACTCGAGCGTGAGCTCCTCCATCGGCCCGGGGCGCTCGAGGATCAGCCGCCAGTGGGGGGCCACTCCGTCCACGCCGGTCAGGATCTGCTCGACGTGCGAGGGGTACAGGTTGACGCCGCGGATGATCATCATGTCGTCGCGGCGCCCGCCCAACTGGGTCAGCCGCACGGTGGTCCGCCCACACCGGCAGGGCTCGGTTGCGATTGCGCCGAGGTCGCCGGTGCGATAGCGGATAAGCGGCAGCGCTTCCTTGGTCAGCGTCGTGAACACGAGCTCGCCCACCGTTCCGGGCGCTAGCGGGGTGCCGGTGTCCGGGTCGATCACCTCGACCAGGAAGTGATCCTCGTGGACGTGCAGCCCGTCGCGCGCGGTGAGGCACTCGACGGCCACGCCCGGGCCACACATCTCTGAGAGGCCGTAGAAGTTGACCGCCTTGATCCCGAGGACGCGGTCGATCTGGGTTCGCAGGCCGTCGGTCCACGGCTCGCCGCCGAACAGCCCGAGCTCGAGCGGCGTCGAGGCCGGGTCGACGCCCTCGTCCTGTAGGGCCTGGGCGATCACGAGCGCGTAGGAGGGCGTGGCGACGAGGACCTGGGCGCCGAGATCGCGAAGCAGCATGGCTTGACGCGCCGTGCGCCCGCCCGAGACCGGGACGACGGTGGCGCCGATCCGCTCGCCGCCCTGGTGGAAGCCGAGGCCGCCGGTGAACAGCCCGTAGCCGTTGGCGTTGTGGATCATCATCCCCGGCCGCACGCCGGCCATGGTCATCGACCGGGCCATGAGCTCGGTCCAGGTTTCGAGGTCGTTCTTTGTGTAGCCAACGACCGTCGGCTTGCCGTGGGTTCCGCTCGAGGCATGCACACGCACGAGCTGCTCGCGAGGCACGGCGAGGAGGCCGAACGGATAGTTCTCGCGCAGGTCCGCCTTGACGAAGAACGGCACCTCTTTGATGTCGGCGAGCGTCGTGATGTCGCTCGCGTGTCGGACTCCCGCCTGCGCGAGGCGTTCGGCTCCGAGCGGCTGCCCGGCCAGCACGCACGCGACCGTGGCGCCCAGGCGCTCGAGCTGAAGGGTCTCGAGTTGCTCGCGCGGGAGCGTCTCCGCGGCGTCCCAGGTCGTCACGTCAGAGGCGGCGGCGGTCGGCGTTCCAGTGCTCCTCGAGGTTGCGGACGAGCGCCGGGCTGAGGTGGCAGTAGGCCTGCTCGCGGGCGTAGACGGCCATGTATTCGCGGAACAGGTCGAGCGGCTCCTGCCCGACCCGCATCACGCTGCGATTGGCGGCGGCGTTGATCAGCCCAGAACTGGTCAGCGCGTCGATGCGGCTTTCGATCGCGGCCTCGATTTCTTCCGGCTCGACGATCTCGTCGCAGATCAGGTCGGCGTCGGGCTCGCCGGCCGTCCACTCGCGGCCGGAGAGGATTGCCTGGCGGGCTGCCCGGTCGCCGACCGACCGCCACAGGCGCAGGTTGGACGCGCCGGGGATGATCCCCTCCTTGCGCGCCGGCAGGTATAGGCGCACGCCGCAAACCGCGATCACGTGGTCCATCACGTGCAGGAGCTGGCAGGCGCCGCCGATCGCGAATTGCTCGACTGCCGCGATCCACAGCTTCTCGCTCGCAGGAGTCTCGCTTCCAGGGGCGAGCCCGCGGTAGATCTTGTTCATGTAGCCGAGGTCGCGGACCAGGTAGAACAGGAAGTCGATCCGCCCGTGATAGAGGTGGGTGAGGTTGATGCCCGCGCCGAAGGGACGTTGGCCGGAGTAACGCGGGTGGTCGACCACGCCGCCGCGGAACACCCCTACCTCGATCTCCGGGTCGAGCAGGATCAGGTCGACGGCGGCCTCGGTGGCGGCAAGCGTGGTGCTGTCCTCGGCATTGAGGTGACGTGGGTTGCACAGCTCGACCACGCCGGCGCGGCCGCGGCGGGTCACGCGGGCCGCACCCAGATCGACGGTGCCCTTCGTCCGCAGCCCGTCCGCGTGCTGGAGCGCGAGCTCGGTCGGCTGGAGCATCGCCTCGACCAGGTGACGGCCCGTCCGGGGGTTGGCCAGGAACTCGGCCGTCAGCAGCCCCTGGTTCAACTCGAGGCCTTCCTTGTCGGCCAGCTTGCGCTCGCGTTCGCCCTCCATCTCGGCTCGGGTCGGCGTCGCGCCGGGGACGCGCTCGGCCGCCTCGTAGAGGAGGTCGTCGAGGCGCACCGACCTGGTGGCGCCGGCGGTCAGCTCGTCGTAAAGCGCCTCGGCGGTCAGTCCGTGTTCGGCGAGAACCGTCGCCGGGGCGGGTCGCTCGATCGTTGCCATCAGTGTTCGCGCAGCAGCGCAGGTTTCATGTCGCCTCCAGTACGTCTAGCAGGTCCGCCACCCGGTCAATCACGGCGTCCGGGCGGTGGCGTTCGGGGAGCTTGTCGAGGTCGACGCCGCCGCTGATCCCGCTGCGCACCAGCACGGTGCGCCAGCCGCCCATGCGACCGAGCGCGATGTCCATCCCGGCGTCATCGCCGATCACGGCGATCTGGTCGGTTGGCAGACCCAGCCGCGTGCCGACCTCCTCGACCGCGGCCCGCGAGGGCTTGCCGACGATCCGTGGTCGGGCGCCCGTGACCTTGGCGATGCCCGCGGTGACCATCGCGCCGCGGCTGTAGATCATTCCGTTGGCGCCGGCATAGCCGCGCGCGTAGCTGCCAGTGAGCAGGGGCGCGCCGCGCGCGATCGCCCGTGCCGCCCGCTCCATGTCGCGCAGGTCGACGTCTTCGACGTGGGCCACGAACACGACCTCGGCGTCGTCCTGGGTGGCCTCCGGGATGCCGGCCGCCACCATCCGGTCGCGGATCACGTCGTGAGCGAACAGCAATGTCGGGCGATTCGGATGCCGCCGGCGGATATAGGTGATGGCGCTCTCGACCGGGGTCAGCATCTCGTCGTCCCGCACCGGAATCCCGTCCTCGCGGAGCGCCCGGGCCATCGTCTCGGAGGTCACGTGGCTGCCGTTGGTGAACACCGCGAGCGGACGGCCCGAAGCGCGGATCCGCTCGAGCACCTCGACGGCGCCGGGCTGGGGGTGGGCGCGGCCGTCTGGGCCGCGGTGGGCGAGCGTGCCGTCGACGTCAAACACGAAGCCGCGGACGTTTTGCAATAGACCGTCAAGCACGTCGCCACAGCACCGTGTCGCCGTTCTGGGTGAGCTCGAGCTGCGAGATCGCTGGACGCTTGGCGAGCTCCTGCAGGAGCGAGACGACCGGGTTGCGACCGGGGCGCGCGGCCGGGACCGACGCGGGGCGGCCGCGGTTTGCGACCATCGCATCGACCTGCTCGCCGGGCATCGTCAGCCGCAGCAGCAGCTCCTCCTCGGAGATCCGCCGGCCGAACCGCTCGCGCGCGCCCTCCAGGCTGATCGGCTTCAGATCGCGCAGCTTGCTCGCCTGGGGGCGGGCGAGGACCTTTTCGGCGATGTCCGGGTCGACCGGCGCCGGCGACTCGCCGTAGTGACCGAGGAAGTAGCGCACGGTCTCGTCCGACACGTTCGCCCACCGTTCCGGGTCGATTACGTTGCGCGCCGCCTGACTGGCCACGAACTGCGATACCGGCGTTACCAGGATCGGGTAGCCCATCTCGGCGCGGACGCGGCTGACCTCGTCGAGCACCTCGTCGAACAGCTCGGGGCGGCGCAGCTCCTCGAGCATCCGCCGGGTGGTGGTGACCATTCCGCCCGGGAGTTGGTGGCGGTAGTAGACCGCGTCGAACTCACGCGGCTGGCCGGGTGCAAGACCCTTGGCGCGGGCCAGCTGGCGGAAGTGCTCGGCCACAACCGCCTCGGCCTCGAGGTCGAGGTCGCTTTCAAAGCCATTGGCCTGGAGGTTGCGAACCGTGCTCGCGACCTCCGGCTGTGAGGTCCCGCGCGACAGCGGCCCGGAGGCGGTGTGGACGACCTGGAAACCAGCCTTCACGCCCTCGACGTACACGATCGGGGCGAGCCCGATCGTGCAATGGCTGTGCAGCTCGACGGTCCGCCCGCCGGCTGCGCTCACGAAATGGGGCGCCAGTTCCCGCACCGCGTCCACGGTCAGTAGGCCTCCAGGGTCCTTCAGGTACAGACGGTCCATGTGCACGCAGTCGGCCAGGGCCGCAGCGTGCTCGGCGTAGTACTGGTGGGTGTGGACGTCGCTGATCGAGTAGGTGAGGCCGATCACCACCTCCTCCATCCCCTGCGACTTGGCCAACTCGGCCACGCTCCGCAGGCGGGCGACGTCGTTGGACGGGTCGGCGATTTGGAGACGCCGGATCCCGTTACGGACCACGAGCTTGAAGACCAGCTCCATCACGTCGTCCTCGGCCGGCACCCACGCGATGAAGCGCAGGCCGGGCGTGATCATGCTGAGCGGCGTGTTGGGCATCGCCGCGCTCATCAGCCGGATGCGCTCCCACGGGTCCTCGTGGTGGAAGCGCACCGAAACGGCCATGTGCGTGCTCGAGGTGAAGTCGCAGGCGTGGTAGCCGACCTGGTCGATGGTCGGAGCGACGGCCAGCACGTCGGGCGTGGTCAGGCCCGTGGCGCTCCACAGGCTCTGGTTGCCGTCGCGCATCGTGGTGTCGACGTACTCGATCGTTTTCCCGGAAATCCCAGTCATACGATCGCGCGCTCCAGCCAATCGGTGGTGACGGCGCCGCGATGGAAGTCGTCGTGGCCGAGGATGCTGATCAGCAGCATGCGGTTGGTCTCGACGCCCTCGACATCGAGATCCTCGAGCGCCTCCTGCAGAACGTCGATCGCGGCGCCGCGGCCCTCCGCGTGAGCGATCAGCTTGGCCATCAGCGAGTCGTAGTAGGGCGGGATGACCGACCCGGCGCAGAGGTCGGTGTCGACGCGCAGCTGCAGCAGCTCGGGCACGGAGAACAGGGAAAGCGTGCCCGGGCTGGGCATGAACCCGTGCGCCACGTCCTCGGCGTTCAGGCGGCACTCGATCGCGTGGCCGTCGAACACGACGTCTGCTTGCGCGAACCCGAGCGGTTCGCCGTCGGCGATGCGCAGCTGCAGCGCGACCAGGTCCCGGCCGGTGACCGCCTCCGTGACCGGGTGCTCGACCTGGATCCGAGCGTTGACCTCGAGAAAGAAGTACTCACCGGTGTTGGCGTCGAGGACGAACTCGACCGTTCCGAGGTTCTGGTAGCCGATCGCGCAACCGAAGGCGACGGCCGCGGCGGTCAGGGCGTTCCGTGTCGCGGGCTCGAGCGCCGGCGCGGGCGCCTCCTCGATCACCTTCTGATACCGGCGCTGTACCGAGCAGTCCCGCTCGCCCAGGTGGACGGCGGCGCCGTGCTCATCGGCGGCGATCTGAACCTCCACGTGCCGGGCCGAGGCGACGAACCGCTCGAGGTACAGGCGGTCATCGCCGAATGCGGCGCCGGCCTCGCTGCGAGCCAGGGTGAGGAGGGCGTCGAGCTCGTCGGCATCGTGGGCCAGCTTGATGCCGCGCCCCCCTCCGCCGCCGGCTGCCTTGACCAGCACCGGGTAGCCGATGTCCTGCGCGGCTCGTCTCGCCTCCGCTCCGGAGGCCACCTCCCGGCCGGGCAGCACCGGGACACCGGCCCGGGCCGCTTCCTCTCGCGCCCGGAGCTTGTCGCCGCTCAGCTCGATCACGTCGGCCGGCGGGCCGACGAAGGTGAGACCCTGCTCGCGCGCGCGTGATGCGAGTTTTGGGCTCTCGGACAGGAAGCCGTAGCCGGGGTGGATCGCGTCACACCCGGTGCCGAGTGCGGCCTGGACCACCAGGTCTTCGCGCAGGTAGCTCTGCGCCGCGGGCGCCGGCCCGATGCACACCGCCTGGTCAGCCCGCCGCGCCGCCAGCCCGCCCCGATCGGCTTCCGAGAAGCCGACCACGGTCTCGAGCCCCAGCTCCTGGCAGGCCGTCACGATCCGCAGCGCGATCTCGCCGCGGTTGGCCACGAACACGCGCTTGATCCGCTTCATGCCGGCTGCACTTGCACCCGGAAGAGCGGCTGTCCGTACTCGACCAGCGCGGCGTTGTCGGGGAGGATCTCGGCGACGGTCCCCGCGACGCCGGCGGGCACGGAGTTCATCATCTTCATCACCTCGATGATGCAGACGATGGTGTCGGGCTCGACCCTGCTGCCGACCTCGACGAACGGTGGCTTGCCCGGTGCCTCGGCCCGGTAGAACGTCCCCAGCATCGGGGCGGGGATCGTGGCCAGGCCGTCCGCAGGCTTGGCAGGGGGCGGTTGTGGTTCGCTGGTGACCGTCGGCGCCGGGCGAGGTCTTGGCGCCGGCTCCATGGAAGCGCCGTGATCGCCGCGTACGACGTGCAGAGAAAAGCCCTCGGTGTCGATCCGGAGCTCCGACAGCTCCGACTCGTCGATGATCCGCAGGATCTCGCGGACGTCCTCGTCGCTCAGCGGCATCGGGTCAGCGGTCCTTGGGCGGTCCAGCGCCGAAGGTGCTCATGATCAGCGACATCGCAGACTGCGGTTTGGGCGCTTGCGACTTCGGCGGCATTCCGGTTACCGGTCGGGTCTGCACGACTGACAGCTCTCCACCGCGCGCGAGCGCCCATTCGACGTCCTGATGAGCGCCGAAGTAGCGCTCGATACGCCGGGCCAGGTCGACCAGTTCCTCGAGCGCGGTCTGGTCCAAGCAGCGCTGCTCGCGCCGGTCGTCGGGAACCGGGACGCGAACCGCACCGCCGCCGCCCACGTCCGGGACGTACTCCACGTCTTTGGCGTGGACGCGCTCGCGCACGACCTCGCGTGTCACCTTGCTAACCAGGTATTCGTCCGGGGTCACCTCGCCACCGACGACGGCCAAGCCGAGACCCCAGCTGGCGTTGAGGGTCACCATGCTCGGGTCGCCGCTCACCGGGTTGCAGGTGAACATGACACCCGACACCTCGGCGTCGACCATGAGCTGCACGGTCACCCCCATCGCAGGCGGCTCGCCGGCATCGCCCAGCCGCGCGCGATAGGAAATCGCGGGCGCGCTGTACAGGCTCACCCAGCAGTCGCGGACCGCGTCACACACGTGCTCGGCGCCACGCACCCAAAGGTAGGTCTCCTGCTGGCCGGCGAAGGTAGCCTGGAGGCTGTCCTCGCCGACGGCGCTCGAGCGGACGGCAACCGGCGGAGATTCCTCGCCGAGCCGGGCGTACTGTGCCGCGACCTCCTCGCGCAGGGCCTCAGGGACGGGCGCGAACCGCATCGCCTCGCTGATGGCATGGGACGCCCGCCCGATCGTGTCGAGATCGCCGGGCGACACTCCCGCCACCGCGCTCGAGATCCTGTCTTGCAGCCCGGCGTCGTGGACGAAGGCGTGAAAGGCCGCGGTCGAGATGGCGAAGCCAGCCGGCACCGGGATCTCGGCCGCCAACAGCTCGCCGAGGTTGGCGCTCTTACCGCCGAAGCTCGGCTCGTCGCTGCGTGAGAGTTGCTGCAGCGGCCGGGTGTAGCCGGTCACAGCAGCGTGACCGTCCCGTCGGAGCCGTCCACCCTGATCGTCTGGCCGGTGTGGATCGCGGCCGTGGCGCGGCCGGTACCGACCACGGCGGGCAGGCCGTACTCGCGAGCGACGATCGCGGCGTGGGACATGACGCCCCCGACGTCGGTCACGGTGGCCTTGATCTTCGAGAAGATCGGCGCCCACGCGGGCGAGGTGCTGCCGCACACGAGGATCTCGCCGTCGCGGACGTCGCCGATCTGATCGACGGACCTGACCACGCGCGCCTGGCCCTCCACCACTCCCGGCGAGGCGGCTGCGCCGTTTAGGACCGTGCCACCCTCGACCTGGCGAGCCCACTCCTGGACGCGCTCGGTAGTCACGCCCCAGAGCATGATCGTCATCGGATCGGTGATCGCCTCGGGGGTGACGCCGATGGCGGGCGGCGGGGTCCACTCGCCCAGCCGGCGCAGGATCTCCTTGCGTCGCGCGACGATCGGGGGCCAGTGCTTGGGGCCGAGGGGAAGGCCGCCGGTTGCCCACGTGAGCACGAGCTCGTCGAGCGCGCTGGCCACCTCGTAGCGGGACAGCTGGAACACGTCCTCGCCGTCCTCGAGGAAGGAGTTGCGGGCGAGGAGCGCGCCGAACTCGCGGATCTTGTTCCACCAGCGGGTGAGGAACCAGTAGTCGCAGAAGAACTTGTGCTCCTCGACGTAGGGAAACACGGTGCGGGAGAGGTTCAGCAGATCGTTGAAGGCGGTGCGGGAGTTCTCGTCGAGCAGGGCTCCGTACTCCTCAGCCAACCGGTCGCGCTCGCGCTGGATCTCTTCCGTCGGGCGGTCGATCCGCTCGCCGGCCTTGAGCGCGCTGATGTGCCCGATCAGTGACGCGTACGGAATGCTCGGGTCGTCAAGCCAGCTCCGGTAGTAGTGGTAGAGACCGTCGCCGGTGGCCATGTTGAACCACGGGTCCTTGACCTTCTCGAGCTCGCCGAGCCATTCGCGGCCGGCGTCGCTCTGAGCGAGCTCGGCGTCGATCTCATCGGGCGAGCGCCCCTGCTGGAACGCTTGGTCGACATCGGTGTCGATCGCCAGGCGCGCCAGCCGGCGCAGCTCGGCGTCGGGCCGGAACAGGAGCACGTCGATGCCGGCGACCATCTGGGCGATGTGCTGGTCGGGAATGTCGGGCAGGTGGCTCTTACAGAACTCGACGAACGTCCCGTACGCGCCGTAGCCGAGCAGCAAGAACTCGAAGTGGTGCTGCCACATCAAATCGCCCAGGCGCACGGCACGGGCGTAGGCGTTGAGCACCTCGTAGAAGGCGGTGTTGCGGTCGTCTCCAAAGGCGACCTCGTCGGGCTCGTACTCGGGGAGGTCGGGGACCTCAAGCTCGCCCAGCTCCTTGATCAGCGCCTCCATCTTGGTCCGCCACTTGCCGTAGAGCTCTGACCAATTCTGGAAGTAGTAGCCGGCGCGCTGCTGGAAGAACTCGGCGCGCTCGGCGATCTTGGCCGGATCGGTGACCGGGTTGCCCGAGATGTAGATGTAGCCGTTGACGCAGCGGTAGTCGATGCCCATCGCCGGCGGCACGGCGAACACCCGGTTCTGCCACGCCCCCACCGCCTGGTACGGGGAGTCGATGCAGATCACATCGAAGGCGGGCATCGGCATCGGGAAGTGCATCGAGTTCCAGAACCAGAAGCGGTTCTCGTCGGTCTCGCGCCGCCGTTCATCGAACAGCGCGTAATACGGGTACATCTCCTCCCAGCCCTCACACCCGGTCGGTGTTTCGATCTCGTACGGGCTCGGGAATGCCCCGGCCTTCGCCGCTGTGGTAGCCATCCGTTCCCTCTCGCCTTCCTCGTCGCTCTCGGGCTGGTGCGCCGTGGCGAGAGTCTAACCCTGCGTACTTGCCGTCCAGCGAACGGTTGTGCGGGTCGCCAACCACATTGATTTCGCAGCGCATAGGATCCTGCGTGGTGGCGAGGATCCTGCTGGTACACGGAGCGTTCGGGCGGGCGGCCAACTGGGACCGCGTGGCCCCCGGCCTGCGCGCGGCCGGCCACGACGTGGAGGCGATCGACCTTCCGGGCCAGGGCGATGATCCGACTGCGGTAGCCGAGGTGACGCTCGACAAGTACGCCTCGCGCGTGTGCGAGGCGCTCGCGTCAGGACGCGCCGCCGTGTTGGTCGGCCACAGCATGGGCGGCGTGGTGATCACCCAGGCCGCGGCGCGGTGCCCCGAGGCGATCGACCGGCTCGTCTACGTCGCCGCCTTCCTGCCCGCCGACGGCGAGAGCCTGATCGACCTGACCCAGCGTCCCGAGGCGGCGGGCGACGCTGTGCAAGCCGGCCTCGTCGTCGACGGCGAGCCGCCCGTGGCGACGATGCCGCCCGAGGCCGCGCGCGAGGGATTGATGCACTGCTGCGACGACGAAGCGGCGGCGTGGGCGCAGTCGTTGCGGGGTTCGCAGCCGGTGGCGCCGTTCACCCATCCGGTGCACATCGAGCCCAACGAGACTTTCGAGAACCTGCCCCGGGCCTACGTGATGTGTCTCCAGGACCGGGCAATCAAGCCGGCGCTGCAGCGCCTGATGCTCGAGCGGGCCGGATGCGATCCGGTCCTCGAGATCGACACCGATCACTCCGTATGGGCCTCGCGCCCCGACGAGCTGGTCGCGGCCCTCGACCGCCTCGCCACCTAGCCCGACCCCCTTGCCCCCTCAGGGGCCCAGGCGGCGAGGGGTACCTCGCGCGACGCTGGTGGCGATGCGGGCGGCGAGTTCGCGGCCGACGAGCAGGGCGAGGTGGACGTCGAGGATCGGGTCGGTGAGCTCGGGGAGGGTGTCCGCGCCGTGCTCGAGCACGTGGGCGGTGACGAGCTCGTTCACGGCGCCGACCGCGGCCCGGAAGGTGTGGGCGCCGACTGCGGGAATCTCCGGGATGTCGGCGCGCGCGCGACGGTGAATCGCCGCGAGCTGGGCCGCGAAGCGCTCCTGCACGGCGTCGCGCCGGGCCAGCGCCTCGGGGCCGGCGCCGAGGACCTCGATCAGGAACGCCCGCGCGAACGCGGGGCTGGCCGCCATCGCGGCGAGATACACCTCGACCGCGCGCCGGGAGCCCGCCAGCCAGTCGGGCGCCCGCGCGTCCAGCGCCTCGTCGATCGCGGCGAGCAGCCCGTCCACGCCCGTGTCGTAGGCGGCCAGGAAGCACTCCTCCTTGTTGGCGAACTGCTCGTAGAAGGTCTTGCGCGAGACCCCCGCGCGCTCGATCACGTCGGCCACGGTCACACGCGCGTAGCCCTTGTCGGCCACCGCCTCGACCATCGCGTCGAGCATGCGCGCCCGCTGGGTTTCCCGGACCACCGCACGGGGGGCGGCGTGGCGCCCGCGGGGCAGGACGGCGAGGATCCCGGTTTGTGGCGAGACGCTCATGGGAACATTATTGTACATTCGAGAACAGTATTGTTTCTTCGATGACCGGGAGATGGCATGAGCACAGCTGACCGACGCGACTTTCGGGTAGCGATCCTGGGCGCCGGATTCGGCGGGCTCGGGATGGCGATCCGCCTCAAGCAGGCCGGGATGGACGACTTCGTCGTGCTCGAGCGCGACGAGGAGGTCGGCGGAACGTGGTGGGCGAACACCTACCCGGGCTGTCAGTGCGACGTCCCGTCGCACCTCTACAGCTACTCGTTCGCGCTGAACCCGAACTGGACCCGGACCTATTCCCTCCAGCCCGAGATCCGGGATTACCTGCGCGACCTCACCGATCGCTACGGCGTGCGTGCGCATCTGCGCGTCAACTGCACGGTGGAGCAAGCCGAGTGGGACGACGAGGAGGGCGTCTGGCGTCTCGACACGTCCGACGGGCCGATCTCAGCCCGGGTGGTGGTCGCCGCTCCTGGACCGCTGAGCGAGCCTTCATTCCCCGAGCTCCCCGGGATCGAGGACTTCGGGGGGGTCATGTTCCACACCGGGCGCTGGAACCACGAGCACGACCTGACCGGGCGCAAGGTGGCGGTGGTCGGCACCGGGGCGAGCGCGATCCAGACCGTGCCGCAGATCCAGCCGATCGCCGAGCACGTGACCGTCTTCCAGCGCACGCCGCCGTGGGTCGTTCCGCATCGCGATCGCCCGATCACCGGCTTCGAGCGGCGGCTCTACCAAGGCGTGCCGGCGGCGCAGCGCACGGTTCGGACCGCGGTGTACCTCGGGCGCGAGCTGCTCGTGACCGGGCTGTCGTACCGTCCGCAGCTGATGAGGGTCCTGCAGCGAGCGGCCGAGGCTCACCTCGCCAAGCAGGTGCCGGACCCGGTCCTGCGGGCCAAGCTCACGCCCGACTACGTGCTGGGCTGCAAGCGCATCCTGCCCTCCAACCACTGGTATCCCGCCATCACCAAGCCCAACGTCGAGGTCGTACCGAGCGCGGTCACCGAGATCCGGCCGGACGGGGTGGTCGGCGCCGACGGCGTCCTGCACGAGGTCGACACGCTGATCTTCGCGACGGGATTCCACGTGACCGACGCCCCCTTCGCCCACTTCATCCGCGGGCGAGACGGAGTGGCGCTGTCCGACCTGTGGCAGGGCAGCCCGCAGGCGTATCGTGGCGCGGCAGTCCCCGGCTTCCCCAACATGTTCTGGCTGATCGGGCCGAACACCGGGCTCGGGCACAGCTCGATGGTGTTCATGATCGAGTCGCATCTGAACTACGTGATCAGCGCACTCAGGGCGATGGAGCGCCGCGGCGCGACGCGGGTCGAGGTGCGGCGCGATGTCTACGACGCCTACAACGCCGATATTCAGGCGCGATTGGGCGGGACCGTGTGGAACACCGGCGGCTGCTCGAGCTGGTACCTGGATCGCAACGGGCGCAACAGCACGATCTGGCCGGACTTCACGTGGCGCTTCTGGCAGCAGACGCGCCGCTTCGACGAGGCGGCGTACGTGGTCGCGGAGGGGTCAGGACGGGCCCTCGACGGACCCACGGACGCTGCGCGAAGCGCAGCCACTATCCCCGGTTAGCGGCCAGCAAACGCACCGGCGCTCGCGCGTCCCGCGCGGCCCTCCAGCAGGCCGTCCTGCACTTCCTCGTCGGTCTGGAGTTTGTAAGCCATGGTCGTTGCTCCTTGTTCGCTTCCCTTTCTCTCGCGCTACCCGGAGTCCGGCCACAGGAATCTGGAGCAATTCGATCAAGTTTTGGTACTTTGCTGGCCCGCCCTTCGACCGACCGAGGAGAACCATGAGCTCGACCGATGAACTGCTCGCCAACAACGAGGCGTACGCGGGGTCGTTTGACAAGGCCGACCTGCCGCTGCCACCCGGCAGGAAGGTGGCCGTCGTGGCGTGCATGGACGCACGGCTGAACGTGTACGGCGCGCTGCGCGGATAAAGGCCTCGCCGTTCATCCCGTGCAAGGACGCGATCCGCGGGTTCGTCTACGAGGTCGAGACCGGCCGGCTGCGCGAGGTGAGTTGAACCTCGGCAACGGGGAGCTCGGAGGGAAGATCAACGACTGCGTCGCCCACGCGTGGGCGGTCTAGGCGACGCCGGATCCGCTCGGGGGGCGTCCGCAGCTCCTCGAGCGTCTGCACGGCGCCGTTGCGCGAGTCCGAGAGGAGCGCGAGCAGCAGGTGCTCGACACCGATCGAGTCCTGGCCGCGGTCACGCGCCTCTCGCCGAGAGCCCTCGACGATCCGGCGCGCGTGGGCGCTGACCGCGTATTCCTCGGCCGGCCGCTCGAGCTGACCCGGCGGGAGACCGGGCATGGTCGTCTGCAGGCAGTCCCGCGCCGCCTCTAGCGTGATGCCCTCGGCGTTTAGTGCCTCGAGCGCCTCGCTGCCCCGACAGCGGAGGAGGCCGAGCAAGATGTGCTCGGTGGCGACGGCGGGCTGAGCGAGGCGCTTGGCCTCCTCGCGCGCGAACTGGATGCACTGCCGGGCCTCAGCGCTGACCGCGATCCGCTTCTCGACGGGCGTGTCGGTCTGCTCAAAGAGGTGGCGGTACTTGCGATGCGCTGCCTGCTTGCTGATCCCGAGGGCCCGCGCGATCTGGCTCCAGGAGGCCCGCCCCTGAAGGGCGCGACGGACGATCTCCGCCTCCGTGGCATCGAGCTCGCGGCGTAGCGCGGTGAGCGCGCGCAGCGCGGTCTCCGGATCGTCGATCTCGACGGTCTCGCGCGCCAGCTGCTCGATCGTCCCGGGAGACGCGGCCATGGCCCGGGAACTACCCGCCCGCGGGCGCAGCAATCGCGATTGATTGGCGCGCGAGAAAGTCCTCACTCGGCCGGGGACCCGGAGCGCTCATCGGCAAGAACGGATGCGCGGGATGACTGGACTCGGTCCGGCGGACGGCGGTACGGTCGCTCTCACACGAGAGGAGCAACGATGGCCGAGACGACTAATCCCGCGGCCCGCAGTCCCCTGATGGCGACCTACTGGACCGTGAGCGGGCCGGTCGAGGTCCATACCGGACGCGAGTGGAGCTTGTTCAGCTGGAGCGACCGGTGCGCGGAGGCCGTCAAGGTCGGCTTCCAAGGTCTCGGCCTCTGGCACGCCGACGTCTCGCATCAGCTTGAGAGCACCTCCCTCTCGGAGATGGCCAAGGTCTTTCGCGACGCCGGCCTCGAGTACCTCGAGGTCGAGTTCCTGTGGGACTTCTTCGTCCCCGAGGGCGAGCCCAAGCGCGCGGACTCCGACCGGCTGCGCAAGCAGCTGTTCGAGACCGCCGCCGCGTTCGACGCCCACCACATCAAGGTCGGCAACATTCCCGAGACGCCGTGCGAGCTCGACCGCCTGATCGAGGAATACGCCGCGCTGTGCGACGACGCCGCGCAGCACACCAACGCGCGGATCTCCTACGAGATCATCCCGTTCGACCCGATCTTCACCAGCCTCGACGAGGGCATCAGGCTGGTCACAGAGGCGGGACGTGCCAACGGCGGGCTCGCGATCGACACCTGGCACATGGGCAAGCTCCACATCCCGCCGGATGATCTGAAGCGCATCCCGGGCGAGTACCTGGCCTGGGTGGAACTGTCGGACGGCCCCGTCGAGTTCATGGACGACCCGATCGACGAGGTCATCAACCACCGCCGGCTGCCCGGCGAGGGCGAGTTCGACATCCCGGGCTACATCGAAGCGTGCCGGTCGGTCGGCTACGAGGGACCGTGGGGAGTCGAGATCCTCTCCGAGGAGCTGCGCAACCTGCCCATGGAGGAGGAGTTTCAGCGTGCCTACGAGACGACGGCCGCGCAGTTCGGCGCCGGCGTGACCTAAGTGTCCGGAACCGAACACTGACCAAGGAGAGAGATGGAACAACTCGACAACGACCGGCTCGTCTGGATGTTCACCCAGATGCTGCGCATCCGCGAGTTCGAGGAGCGGGTCAAGCGGACCTTCGAGGAGCATCCGGGCGTGATCCGCGGACACACGCATCTGGCCGATGGGGCCGAGGCATCGATCGTCGGTTCCCTGGCCACGCTCAAAGACGGCGACCAGCTGATCGCCACCTATCGCTGCCACGGCTACCCGATCGCGCTCGGCACCGACACCAAGGCGATCATGGCCGAGATCTACGGCCGCAAGGACGGGCTGTGCGGCGGCTACGGCGGGTCGATGCACCTGGTGGATCCGGGGCGCGGCTTCCTCGGCACGAGCGGTATCGTCGGTCAGGGCATCCCTCAGGCCACCGGCGCGGCCTGGGCGGCGCAGATCCGTAAGCAAGACCAGGTTGTGCTCGGCTTCTTCGGCGACGGTGCCTCCAAGCAGGGCGCCTTCCACGAGTCGCTCAACCTGGCCTCGCTGTGGAAGCTCCCGATCGTCTACGTGATGGAGAACAACAACTACAACGTGGCCACGCGCTCCGAGCAGGAGGACGCCAACGCGGCCGCCGGCGAGCCGCTCTCGGTCAAGGCCAAGGCCTACAGCATGCCCGGCGTCACCGTCGACGGGGGCGACCCGGTGGCGGTGTACGACGCGGTGGGCGCGGCGGTCGATCGGGCCCGGGCCGGCGACGGGCCGACACTGGTCGAGTCCAAGGTCTACCGGCTATCGGCCCACGGCAACATCATCGCGCCTCCCGGCGTGCCGCTGCACTACCCCGAACACGAGGCGATCACGGTGTTCGGTAACCGGGAGGAGTACGACGCGGCATTGCGCGGCGATCCGGTCCCGCGCTTCCGAGCGCGGCTGGTCGAGGACGGCGTCCTCGATCCGGCCAAAGCCGACGAGATCGCGCAACAGGTCCGCGACGAGATGGATGCCGCGGTCAACTTCGCGCTCGAGGATCCGTACCCCGCGCCCGAGGCGGCGGCCCGCCAAGACTACGTGTACGCCTAGCGCCTAGGAGACGACGAATGGCACGAGAGATTCCCTACATCGCGGCCGTCGAGGAGGCCATCTTCCAGGAGATGGGCCGCGACGACACCGTCCTGTTCTACGGCCAGGACGTGGCCCCGAGCGACGACAACCGTTTCGTGCAGGCATATGGACGCGACCGGGTTCGGGTCTCGCCGATCTCGGAGACGGCCGAGATCGGCATGGCGGTCGGACTGGGGCTGGCCGGCTACCGCCCGGTGGTCGAGCTGCTGATGGCCGAGTTCATGCTGGTGGCGATGAACCAGGTGGTCAACGAGGCCCCGCGGCTGCGCTACATGAGCGGCGGGCAGGTCAAGGTGCCGGTCGTGTTCAAGGCCGGCTACGGGTTCACGGCCGGGTGGTCTGGCCAGCACACCGGCTCGATCTACGGCGCATTCATGGGCTTTCCCGGCCTGAAGATCGCCCTGCCCTCAACGCCGGCCGACGCCAAGGGGCTGATGACGACCGCGATCCGGGATGACAACCCGGTCTGCTACCTGATCAACTACCTGCTGGTGCTCGAGCACGGCGACGTGCCCGAGGGCGATTGCGCCGTCCCGTTCGGGCAGGCGGCGGTGCGGCGCGAAGGCGGGGACGTCACGATCGTGGCCACCGGGTGGACGGTGGGCAGGGCGCTCGCGGCCGCCGAGACCCTGGCCGGTGAAGGGATCCAGGCCGAGGTGATCGACCCGCGGACGCTGAATCCGCTCGACACCGCGACGATCCTGTCCTCGGTCGAGAAGACCGGCCGCCTCGTGATCGCGGACCAGGGAACGCGGTACGGCGGTGCCTCGGCCGTGATCGCGGCGGAAGTGGCGGAGCACGGCTTCGGATCGTTGAAGGCACCGATCGCGCAGGTGACGGCGCTCGACGTGACCGTGCCCTACAGCGAGCCGATGGAGGCCTTCGTCCTGCCCAACGAAGAGAAGATCGCGGGGTCGGTGCGCGACATCATGGAGGCCCACCCACCCGAGGCGCCCGTAGCCGCGTAGACCGCTGACGTGGACTCAGACCTCGCCGCAGCGCTGCTGCGGACGATGTGGCGCATCCGGTGCTTCGAGGAGCGTGTCGCGCAACTCAAGCGCACGCTCGTCGTCCATGGCCTGATCCACCTGAGCATCGGCGGGGAGGGCGTGGCGGCGGCCGTGTGCGGCCAGCTGCGCGACGACGACGCGGTCTATAGCGGCCACCGCGCCCACGGACACGCGATTGCCAAAGGCGCGCCGATCGATCGAGTGATGGCGGAGCTGATGGGCCGTGTGGACGGGCTGTGCCAGGGCATCGGCGGATCGATGCACCTCGTCGATAAGGAGCACGGCTTCATGGGCGCCACCGGAGTGGTTGGCGGCAACCTCCCGCTCGCCCTCGGCACGGCGCTGGCCCAGCACCTCGCGGGCGGAGACCGGGTGAGCGTCGTCTTCTTCGGCGACGGCGCGGTCCAGGCCGGGCACTTCAACGAGACGATCAACCTGGCGGCGCTGTGGAAGCTCCCGGTGATCTTCGTGTGCGAGAACAACGGCTTCGCCGAGTTCACCTCCCGGGAGGAGCACTCGACGATCGAGCGCGTGAGCGACGTCGTGGCGCCGTACGGGTTCGATCGCGAGACCGTGAGCGGGTCCGATGTGCCGGCGGTTTACGACGCGTTCAAACGATTTCTCAGTGCGGCGCGGACAGGAACGGGCCCGTTCCTGCTCGAGTGTCTGACCTACCGCCGACGCGGCCACTACGAGGGCGACCAGCAGACGTACCGCGATGCCGCGGCCGAGGAGGAGTGGCGCGAGCGCGACCCGATCGCGCGGTTCATCGATTTTTTGATTGGGGATGAAGTGATCGACGAGCGGACCGCGGTCGCCATCGAGCGTGAGGCGGCAGCGGAGATCGACGAGGCGGTCCGCTTCGCCCGGGACAGCCCGTTCCCGGACCCGGCCATCGTCGCTGCTCTGGTCTACGCGAAATGACCGAGGCCACGTTCGTCGAGGCCATCAACAAAACCCTTGCGCACGCCATGCGCGAGGACGAGCGGGTGATCGTTCTCGGCGAGGACGTCGCCGAGGGCGGCCCCTATCTGGTCACCGCCGGCCTGGCCGACGAGTTCGGTCGCGAGCGGGTGCGAAATACACCGATCAGCGAGGGCGCGGTGTGCGGCGTGGCGGTGGGGGCGGCGCAGGCGGGGCTGAAACCCGTCGTCGAGATCATGTTCATCGACTTCATCACGCTGGCTCTCGACCAGTTGGTCAACCAGGCGGCCAAGGCGCACTTCATGTCCGGGGGGCAGTTGAACGTGCCCTTGGTCCTGCGCACGCAGGGCGGTTCCGGGCAACGTAACGGCGCCCAGCACTCACAGAGTCTCGAGGCTTGGCTCACCCACATCCCGGGCCTCAAGGTCGTCATGCCGGGCAGCGCGGCGGACGCGGCCGGGCTTCTGCTCAGCGCGATCGCCGATCCGAACCCGGTGGTGTTCGTCGAGAACAAGTCGCTCTACTTCAGAGGACGCGAACCCGTCCCCGACCCACCCGAGCCGATACCGCTCGGGCGGGCGACCACGCTGCGAGAAGGACGCGACGTCACGATCGTCGCCCTATCACGGCTCGTCGGCGATGCGATGGAAGCCGCCGAGCGCCTGGCGGCGAACGACGGAATCGAGGCTGAGGTGATCGATCCGCGCACGCTCGTCCCGCTCGATCTAGAGACGCTCGCGCAATCGGTCCGCCGGACCGGGCGGGCGATCGTCGTCCACGAGGCGGTCGCGGCCGGTGGGTTCGGAGCCGAGCTCGCCGCCCAACTCCAGGCGGCCGCGTTCGACTACCTCGAGGCGCCGATCCAGCGGGTCGGCGCGCCGTACACGCCGGTTCCGGTCAGCCCGCCGCTCGAGGACGCCTACCGTCCCGGGAGCGCGGAAATCGAACGGGCCGCGAGGATCGCGCTCTCGTGGGGCGAGGACGATTTCGAGCCGTGGGACCACGGCGCGATTGCGTCGCCGTAAGCGCCGCCAGCCAGCTCAGGCCGGCTCGAGCTCCGCGTCGAGCGCCAGCAGCGACGCGCCGGGTACCTGCTCGAGCAGGCCGCGCTGGCTGAGAACGATCTCGAGGTTGGTGAGCGACAGACGCGCGTGCTCGCGAGCCACGTTGTCGGCTCGCGAGCCCTCTCGGTTGGCGATCGCGTCGACCAGCCACAGATGCTGACGGTGGGCGACGATCAGGATCTCCCGCGACTCCGGCAGCTGAGCGTGCTGGAGGACGAGCGCGTTCGGGGTAGCGAACGGGAGCGACAGGACGGTGTCGAGCGTGCGCTCGAGCAGCGGGCTGCGAGCCATCTTGATCAGGCGCGTGTGGAACTCCGCGTTGAGCGCCGCGTAGCGCTCGAAGGACTCATAGTCGGCGCGATGCACGAGCGGCTCGATCTGCTCGTTGAGCGTGCGTAGCGCGCGGAGGTCGCGGCGACTGGCTCCCTGCTCGGCGGCAAAGCGGCAGGCCGTCCCCTCCAGCACCCCGCGAATCTCGATCGCCTGCCGCATGTCGGCCTGGGTGAACTCGCGGACCACGTAGCCACCGGCGGGCAGCACGCGGAGCAGGCCCTCGTGCTCGAGCGAGGCGAGCGCCAGTCGCAGCGGGGTCCGTGAGACGCCGAGCCGCTCGACGAGCGGCAGCTCGGACATCCGGTCCCCCGGCTTGAACTCGCCGCTCAGGATCTGCTCCCGCAGCGCGAACAGGGCGCGCATCATCTGCGTCCGATTGGCTTGATTTACCACGGCGGGGGAGAGTATTGCGGCCGGATTTCCTGTATGCAAGAGACCCCGATTTGAGTGCTGCAATCGTTCTTTTGGGTCTTGTTAGGCCTCTCGAGGCCGCTCTTGCATACAGAAATGCTTGACAATAAGATCGTCGCCTCGCCAACCGGGGCGGGTCGACGGAATCACTTCGAGGAGGAGGACAAGGGTGAGGGTCAACCACCAGGCGCCGCGCGTGCGCGCGAGCGTCGCGCTGGCCGCGCTCGTCGGAGCGCTGCTGCTGGCGGCTTGCGGCAGCAGTAACAGCAGTTCGAGCAGCGCGAGCAGCGCGAGCGCCGCATCTAGCGCGACGACCGCCGCCACCACGGCGAGCACGGCCGCGACCTCGAGCAGCACGTCGTCGTGCGGACCGAAGCCGGGCGTCAAGGCCACCGGCACGCCGATCAACATCGGCACGATCGACACCAAACAGCCGGGCACGGACTTCAGCGACGGCCCGAACATGATCAACGCCTACTTCGCGTGCGTGAACGCCAACGGCGGCGTCAATGGCCATCCGCTCAAGCTGTTCGTGTATTACGACCAGACGCAGCCGTCGCAGATCACGGCGGCCGCGCACAAGCTGATCCAACAGGATCACGTGGTCGGCATCGTCGGCGTGTTCGACCTGCTCGAATGCACACTCGACCAGAGCTACTGGCAGTCGCTCGGGATCTACGAGATGGGCGCCGGGATCGCCCCGGAGTGCTGGTCGACCCCGCACAGCGCCGCGGTCAACATGGGACCGCGTTACAGCTCCGACGGCGCGGTCCAGTACGGGCTCACGCAACACCCCTCGAAGATCGTGTTCGTCCAGTCCAACGTGCCGGGTACCGGCTACATCGCGGCCGGCCCCGCCGCGCTGGCCAAGGCGGCGGGCGTCCCGATCACCGAGCTGACCGAGAACGTCCCGATTCAGGACGGGACCTCGGTCGCGCTCAACCTGGTCGACGACGCCGGCCCGAACGGCTGGGTGGTGCTGAACTTCACCCCCCCCGAGGCACTGGTCATCCTCCAGGCGGCCCAGAAGCTCGGCCTCGAGGATCGGGTCAAGGGGTGGGGCTGCTCGACCCCGTGCAACACGGACTTCCTGGCCAAGGCGCTGGGGCCGAAGTGGAACCGCAAGCTGTTCGTCAACGCAGAGCTGACCGATCCGGACGATCACAACGGCCCGGAGATGCAGCTCTACAAGGCCATCCTGTCCCAGTACGGCCAGGCCGTGGCCGGCGGCATCGGCTCGTTCAGCCAGATGGGCTTCGTCCTCGCCGAGTTTGCGACCAAGGCGCTTGACGGGGTCACGGGTCCGTACACGATGGCGAGCGTGAACACGGCGTTCAAGAACATCAAGGACTACAAGACCGAGATGCTCTGCCAGCCGTGGACGTACGGGCCGTACCCGCTGCACATCCCAAACAACGCCGATTTCACCACGACACCGGACAACGGGAAGATGGTGACGGCCCAGGGGTGCTTCAACGTCTCCTCCGCGGATCCACAGATCGCGGCCTATCGCGCGGTCGCGGGAACGGCACCGTCGACGGAGCCGCCAGTGGGATAAGGCGAATTCGGTCGTCGTCGTCTCAGGACGACGTCGACGAATCGGAGCGCCCGGGGAAGGGTAGCCGTCCACCCCCAGGGCCCGGGCGCTCCGATCGCCCTTCTGGGACGGGCTCGGGCTGGTCACACCGGCTCGAGCCGGGCAGCCGGGATCGGCTCTCGCCCCGGGACAGCGAGCAGCGAAGCGCCCGGCATCCGCTCGAACACCTCCGGATGATCCAGCACGACCTCGAGATTGGTCCGCGCGAGGAGCGCGTGCTCACGGCCGAGCCCCTCGGCTCGGGTCCCCTGCCCACGCTCGATCGCGTCGATCAGCCCGAGGTGGTGGCGGTGAGCGAGCAGCAGGATCTCGCGCGACTCGGGGAGCACGGCCTGCGCCATCACGAACGCGCTGGGGCTCGCGAACGGCAGCCGGATGATGCCCTCGAGCGCGCGCTCGAGCATCGGACTGGCGGCCATCCGCACGATCCCGGCGTGGAATTGCTCGTTGAGCGCCACGAACTGCTCGAACGACTCGTAGTCGGCCCGCCTCACCGCCACGGCGATCGTGTCGCTGATCTCGCGGAGCGAGGCCAGCGCAGCCGGCGTGGCGCCCCGCTCGGCGGCCAGGCGGGCGGCGGTGCCCTCGAGTACTCCCCGGAGCTCGATCGCGTCGCTGATGTCCGACTCGGAGAACTCGCGCACGACGTACCCGCGGGACTTGAGCTCACGCAGCAGACCCTCGTGCTCGAGCGCGGCGAGCGCCAAGCGGACCGGAGTGCGGGACACGCCCAGGCGCTCGACCAGGCGCAGCTCGGACATCCTCTCCCCCGGGGCGAACTCACCGCGCAGGATCAGCTCTCGCACGCGGAGTACCGCTCGGGTCATCTGACTTCTGCTGGCTCGATCGGCCAACTCTCACCTCACTGGCGGCATGCCCTCAATCGGCGTCGCCGCAGTCTAGTCCGATACCACGATTGCATGCAAAATCGACAATCCCACCCCGACGCGAGCCATTCTTCACTTCGTGTTAGGAGATATTGCATACAGTTTTCTCACCGATTACTATCGCCCCGCTCGCCAACCCTGGGGCGAGTTCGAACACAATCCTCGAGGAGGAGGAGATCGGTGAGGATGCTTCATCACGTTCCGCGTGTGCGGCTGGGGCTGTCGACGGCGGCGGTCCTAGGAATGTTTTTCGTGGTCGGCTGCGGGAGCAGCAGCAGTAGCACCAGCAGCGCCACTTCGAGCACGGCGGCGCCCGCGTCGTCCAGTTCCACCACCAGCGCGGCGAGCACGTCTTCGGGCACCTCGTCGTGCGGCCCTAAGCCCGGCACTGCCGCTACCGGCACGCCGATCACGCTGGGCGCGATCAACACCAAGCAGCCCGGCACGGATTTCACCGACATCGAGAACATGGAAGGCGCTTACTTCGCGTGCGTGAACGCGAACGGCGGGGTCAACGGCCACCCGATCAACCTGATCAAGCTGACCGAGCCCACGCAGCCGGCGCAGATCGCGGCGGACGCGACCAAGCTGGTGCAGACCGATCACGTCGACGGGGTCTCCGGCACCTCGAGCATCCTCGAGTGCACGATCAACTCGGCCTACTGGCAGAAGCTCCACTACTACGTGATTGCCGCTGGGATCGCGCCCGAGTGCTATTCGACGCCGAACTACGCCGACGTGAACATGGGGCCGCGCTACAGCTCCGACGGAGCGGTTCAGTACGTGCTCACACTGCACCCGAGCAAGATCGTGTTCGACCAGTCGAACGTCCCGGGAACCGGCTACATCGCCGCGGGCCCGGCGGCGCTGGCCGCGAACGCGCACGTGCCGATCACTCAGCTGACCGAGAACGTGCCGATCACCGACGCCGACTCGGTGGCGCTCAAGGAGGTCGACGACGCCGGTCCGAGCGGCGCCGTGGTGCTGAACTTCACCCCGCCCGAGGCGCTGGTGATCCTGCAGGCGGCGCAGAAGCTGGGGCTCGAGAACCGGGTCAAGGCGTGGGCGTGCTCGACGCCGTGCAACACCGACTTCCTGGCCCAGTCGCTGGGATCGAAGTGGGACGGCAAGTTCTTCGTAAACGCCGAGCTGGCCGATCCCGACGCCACCACCACCCCGACGATGAACCTGTACAAGGCGATCCTCAAGCAGTACGGCACGGACGTGTCCGGCGGGATCGGCAGCTTCAGCGAGATGGGATTCACGATGGGCGAGATCGCAGTGCACGCACTGGCTGGGATCACCGGTTCGTACACGACGGCGAGCGTCAACGCGGCGTTCAAGGGCGTGAAGGACTTCGACACCGGCATGTTGTGCCAGCCCTGGACGTTCGGGGACTATCCACTGCACATCGCCAACAACATGGACTACACGGTCACGCCGGACAACGGCAAGATGGTGCTCAAACAGGGCTGCACGCTGATTTCGTCCGTCGATCCACAGATCGCGGCGTATCGCGCGGCAGCCGGCACGGCGCCGATTGCACCGGGGCAGCCGAGTGGGTCATAGGTGAGGCACTGGAGTGATTAAGTAGGATCCAGGCGATCGGCGCAACCGACTAGCTGACATGCTCTTCACCCCCGGCATTCTGGGTCTGCCGAGCTGGCAGGACTTTCAGCCGTTTCTCGTTACCGGGCTGTCGCTGGGCGGCGTGTACGCCCTGTCCGGGGTCGGGATCGTGGTCCTGTACCGGGCCACCGGGGTACTGAACCTCGCGTTCGGAGCAGTCGGCGCAATGGGAGCGCTGATCGCCTGGTCGTTGATCAACCATTCGGGCTGGAACGAGTGGCTGGCGTACGCGGTCTGCGTGCTGTTCGGAGGGGTGCTGACGCTGTTCTACGGGATGGTGTTCGGCCCAGCCCTAGCCAAGCGCGACCCGCTGGTCAAGGCGACCGCGACGCTCGGCCTGACGCTGATCCTGCTCGGGGTGATGGACCTGCTGTGGACCTCGAGCGGTGGCGCGTCGCGCTCGATCACGCTGCCGACCGACAACGACACGTTCATGCTCAGCGGGATCCAGGTCGAATACACGAACGTGATCGCGCTTGCCCTGGGCTTCGTGATCACGGTGGCCACTTCCGCATTCCTGCGCTACACGAAGCTTGGGACGGCCATGCGCGCGATGGCCAACGACCGCGAGATCACCGCCACCCTGGGCGTGCCGGTGCGGCGGGTCGAGGCCGCGGCGTGGTTCGGCTGCGGCATCCTGTCTGGAATGGCCGGCATATTGCTGGCCGACCTGGTGGCCCTCGATGCCACCACGCTGACGTTCCTGGTCATATCGACGCTCGCGGCCACGCTGATCGCGCAGTTGCGCTCGATCCCGATCACGTTCATCGCGGCGCTCGTGGTCGGGACGGTGGACGCGTGCATCACCCCCATCCAGTCGATCACGAATTACCGTGACATGACCCCGTTCGTGCTCGCGGCCGCCGCGATGCTCGTGCAGAACCGCCGGCGCGTGATCTCGGTTGGAAGGCAGGGCATATAGGCATGGACGCCGCCGAGGTGGAGAGCCCAGCCCAGGACACCGCCGAGGCGGAGACAACCGCCGAGCCGAGTTCCCGGCGTCGCTCGCCCGAACCCCGAGCGCTGATCCGTCCCGTCGTCATCCTCCTGCTGCTGCTGTTCGTGCTGCTCGCGCTGCCCTCGCTGCTCAGCACGTACTACGTGGACGCCAGCACGCAGACGGCGATCTACGCGATCGTGGCCCTCGGGCTGGGCGTGCTGGTGGGACGCGTGGGCATGGTCTCGCTGGGCCAGGCGGCGGTGCTCGCGATCGGGGCCTGGGTCGCCGCCCGCATCCTGTTCGCCACCGGCCTTCCGTTCCCGTTCGTGCTGCTGGCGTCCGGCCTGATCACGATGGTGCTGGGGACGCTGGTCGGGCTCCCGGCGCTGCGCCTGAGCGGGCTCTACCTGGCGCTGATCACGCTGATGCTGGCGGGCGCGATCACGGTCGTGCTCGCCACGACGAACTTCCCCAACGGTGGTCACGGCTTCCTTGGCTACAACGGCGCGTCGGTGCACATCCCGCCGATCCGCCGGCCGAACATCGCCCAGGGCGACTCCGCCTTCTTCCGTTACTCGGTGATCGTGGCGACGCTCATGTTCCTGCTTGTGCTCGGACATCTGCGCGCCAAGCCAGGGCGCGCCTGGGCGGCGATCCGCCAGAGCGAGTCGGCGGCCCTGGCGGCCGGAATCAACACGACCCTGTACAAGCTGTGGGCGTTCGCGCTGGCGTCGTTCGTGACCGGCGTTGCCGGCGGCTTGCTGGCGGGCTCGCTGCACTATCTGTACTCGATCGACTTCCAGACCCAGGACTCGATCACGCTGTTAGCCGTGGTCCTGATGGGCGGGGCCTACAGTCTGTGGGGCGCGATTGTGGCCGGCTTCCTGCAGCAGTTCCTGCCCCAGCTGTTTACCAGCTGGGGGATCTCTCCCGACTGGCTCACGATCCTGTTCGGCGTCGGCGTTCTCCAGGTGCTGACCACGGCGCCGCGCGGGATCGTCGACCAGCTGCCCAAGGACGTGGCCCGGATCGGCCGGCTGATCGGCCGGCTCGTCCGCCGGCCGACGCCGTCCCCGAGCGGTGAGACGTGATCGAGGTCACCGACATGACCGTCCGCTTCGGCGGAGTCACGCCGCTGGACAATATGAGCGTGCGTTTCGAGACAGGGACCTGCGGGCTGATCGGACCCAACGGCGCCGGCAAGACGACGTTCTTCAACGTCCTGAGCGGGTTTGTGCGACCGGTCTCCGGAAGCGTGACCGCATTCGGGGAGGACCTGCTGAAGATGGTTCACTTCCGCCGCGCCCGGTGGGGGGTCCGGCGGACCTTCCAGACCGAGCAGGCGATCGAAGAGCTGTCGGTGTTCGACAACGTGGCCATGATCCACGAGCATTCCAAGCTCAGCGGCGGCTCCCGTCGCCAGGAGGTGATCGAGGCGATCCGGTTCGTCGGACTCGACGTCGACCCGGAAACCAGGGTCGGCGGGCTTGGAGCCGGACAGCGCCGCATGGTCGAGGTGGCTCGCGCGGTGGTCGGCCGGCCCCGACTGGTGCTGCTCGACGAGCCGGCGGCCGGGCTGCCAGACCATGAGACCGAGCACCTCGGCGACGTCATTCGCCGGATCCCCGAGCAGACGGACGGGATGACGATCCTCGTCGATCACGACATGAGCCTCGTCTCGGCCTGCTGCGAGGTCACCGCCGTGCTCGACTTCGGCAGGCTGCTCGCCTCCGGCCCAACCGCCGAGGTGCTCCGGGACGAGCGTGTGATCCGCGCGTACCTGGGCACCGAGGAGACCAAGTGAGCGCCACCGACACGCCGGCGCGGGCGACCAGCACCGATTCGCTGCTGAGCCTCCAGGGGATGACGGTCGCACGCGGCGGACGCGACGTGGTGCGCGACGTCTCGATCGACATCCCACAGGGCGAGATCACCGCGCTGCTCGGTCCCAACGGCGCCGGCAAGTCGACCCTCGTGCTCGCGGTCGGCGGCGTGATACGCCCGCGTAAGGGCTCGGTGATGCTGGACGGCCGGGACTGGGTCGGACGCCGGCCGGAGCGGATCCGGAACGCGGGAGTGGCAATCGTCCCCGAGGGCCGCCGTCTGCTGCCCCAACTCACGGTGGAGGAGAACATCCGCGTGGCCATGTACGCGCTTCCGCGCGGGCAGGCCGCGGCCGGACGGGCGCGCGCACTGGAGCTGTTCCCCGAGCTCCAGCGGCTGCTGGGCTCGGCCGCCCGATCGCTGTCCGGAGGCGAGCAGCAGATGGTCGTCCTGGCCCAGGCGCTCGTCTCCCAGCCGCGCTACGTGCTGATCGACGAGCTGTCGCTCGGTCTCGCGCCGGTCGTCGTGAACCGGCTCATCCCGACCATCCGCGAGGTCGCCCAGTCCGGGATCGGGGTGCTGCTGATCGAGCAGTTCGCCACCGTTGCCCTCGGACTCGCCACGCGCGCGTACGTGATGGAGGGCGGGCGGCTCCAGTTCTCGGGGTCGGCGAGCGAGCTCAAGGAGAATCCATCGCTGCTGCACTCGGCCTACCTGCTCAGGGGCCACGCAAACGGAGCCTCGACCGCGCCACCCGTGGCTGCCGGCCAGGCCACCCCGAGCGCTCCGGCCTCCGCGAGCGCAGCGGCCGCCCCGGCCGGCCCGGGCGGCCCCGAGACGCAGACGCCGCCTCCCTCGACCCCATGAGCGTCGTCATGGAGCACGTGCTCGTGCTCTCTGACGACATCGAACTCACGCGCGACTTCTACCGCGACGTCGTGGGACTCGAAGTTGGCGAGCGCCCACCGCTCGCGTTTCCCGGCTACTGGCTCTACGCGGACGCGGCCGGCGCGTCCTGCGTCCACATCGCCGAGCGCCGAGCCTACGCGGCGCACGCCGCCGGCCTTGGGTTACGCGTGCCCTCGACGGACGCCGGGGTCGGGCCGGTCGACCACGTCGCGTTCCGTGCCGGCTCCGGGGACTACGATGGGCTGCTCGAGCGGCTCTCGCGGGCGGGGATCGAGGCGGTGACGAACGCCGTACCCGGTGGGCCGCGTCAGGTGTTCATCGAGGATCCGAATGGGGTCCGAGTGGAGATCAACGTGACAGCGACCCCCGAGGACGAAGCGAGGTAGGAATGACGGACGGACAGACAGCGGTTCAGACGACCACGGGGCGGCGGACGACGCCACCGTTCCGCGCCGATCACGTGGGGAGCCTGCTCCGGCCGCCCTCGCTCTTGGAAGCGCGCGCGGCGTTCGAGGCCGGGCGCATCGACGCGGACGCGTTGCGCGCGGTGGAGGACGAGGCGATTCGTGACGCGGTGGCGATGCAGCGGGAGGTCGGGCTGCAGTCGGCCACCGACGGGGAGTTCCGCCGGGCGACGTGGCACATGGACTTCATCTACCAGCTCGGCGGCATCGAGCACGCGGCCGGCGATCTGAAGGTGCAGTTCCGCAACGAGGCTGGAACCGTCGAGTGGACCCCGGCGGCCCTGCACATCGGGGAGAAGGTGCACCTCGACCACACGATCTTCGCCGAGGCATTCGAGTTCCTGACCTCGGTGGCGCAGGACGGCCAGACGCCAAAGCTGACCATCCCCTCGCCGAACATGGTCCACTACCGGGGCGGGAGAGCCGCCGTGGACGAGCGCGTCTATCCGGACATGGAGGAGTTCTGGAGTGACCTGTGCGCCGCCTACGCCGAGGAGCTACGCGCCCTGGGCGAGCTCGGGTGCACGTATCTCCAGTTCGACGACACCTCGCTGGCCTACTTGAATGACCCGGCCCAGCGCGAGCAGATCAAGCAGCGGGGAGGCGGCGACGTCGAGCACCTGCACGAGCAGTACGTGCGCAACATCAACCGCGCGCTCGAAGGGCGGCCCGACGGCATGGCCGTGACCACCCACCTGTGCCGCGGGAACTTCCGCTCCTCGTGGGCCGCCGAGGGTGGCTACGACTACGTCGCCGAGGAGCTGTTCGGCGGGCTCGGGGTCGACGGCTTCTTCCTCGAATACGACGATGCTCGCTCCGGCGGGTTCGAGCCCCTGCGCTTCGTGCCCGAGGGCAAGTTCGTGGTGCTCGGCCTGGTCACGACCAAGCGCGGTGAGCTCGAGCCCAAGGATCTGCTCAAGCGGCGGATCGAGGAAGCCGCGCGTTACGTGCCAATCGAGCAGCTGTGCCTCTCGCCGCAGTGCGGCTTCTCCTCGACGGTCGAGGGCAATGCGCTGACGGCCGACGAGCAGCGGGCCAAGCTCGAGCTGGTCGTCGAGACGGCGGCCGAGGTGTGGGGATGACTCGATCGGCGGTGTCGCGCTGATGCGGGCCGCGGTGACGGAAGGGGTCGGCGCGATGGCCGTTCTGGACCGGGCTGAGCCGGACACGCCCGGCGCCGGCGAGGTCGTCGTTGCGCCCGAGGCGGTCGGGATCTGCGGCTCGGACTACCACTTCTTCGCCGGCGAGCTGTCCGACGCCGCCGGCGGCTCGCAGTTCCCCCGCGTCCAGGGGCACGAGGTCGGCGCCACCGTGCTCGCGGTTGGACCGGGATCTCGGGGCGAGCTGCAGGTAGGTCAGCGGGTCTCCCTCTGGCCGCTCCGGGCCTGCGGGCAGTGCTACCCGTGCAGCGTCGGGCGGCCTAACACGTGCGACAACTTCGAGCTGATCGGGATCCACGTCGACGGCGGCCTGCAGGAGCAGCTAGTCGTGCCGAATTCGCAGGTCTATCCGATCGCCGTCGACGATCCCGCGCTGGCCGCGCTGGCCGAGCCGACTTCGATCGCCGTGCGGGCCGTCAATCGGGCGCGGATCCAGCCTGGCGAGCGGGTGGTCGTGTTGGGCGCCGGCCCGATCGGCCAGTGCATCTGCCTGGTCGCCCGCGAGCGCGGCGCGGAGGTGCTCGTCATCGACCTCCAAGAGAGCCGCCTGGGCCTCAGCCGCTCGATGGGTGCCGACACGCTCGTGTGGACGAGCGGCGCCGAGGTCGTCTCGTTCGCGCGTCGCTGGGGCGGCTCGGGTGGTCCACCGGTGGGGATCGACGCGACCGGCGCGCCAGCGGCGGTCCGCGCGATGGTCGACATGGTCGCCTCGGCCGGGCGCGCCGTGCAGGTCGGCATGTCGGGGGCGGAGGTGATCTTGCGCATCGGCAGCCTGACCGAGAAGGAGCTCGATCTCCTCGGCGTGAGCGTCTGCAACGGCGAGGAGTTCGGCGAGGCCGTGGCGGTGGTCGAGCGCAACGCCGGCGTGCTCGGCGGGCTGATCAGCCACAGGTTTGAGCTCGAGCGCGCGCCTGAAGCTCTGCGTTTCGCGATGGACAACCCGACCGAGGTGATGAAGGTCGTGATCGGCGGCGCGTAGCACGGTATAAACGATCGCGTATGTCCACAAGCCTGGGACTGGGCTCGACCTTCGCCGGCTGCCGACTTGAGAGCGTCGCGGGTCGAGGGGGAATGGGGGTGGTGTTCCGAGCAACACAACTCGCGCTCGGACGACCCGTCGCTTTGAAGGCGATCGCTCCGGAGCTCGCGGCCGACGCTGAGTACCGGGAGCGCTTCCAGAGCGAATCGCAGCTGGCGGCGATCATCGACCACCCCAACGTGATCCCGGTGTACGAAGCCGGCGAGTCCGACGAGACGCTGTATCTGATCATGCGCTGGATCGACGGGACGGATCTGAGGCAGCTCTTCAACAAGTCCCCCCAGGTGTCGGCACGCCGGGCAATCAGGCTGCTCAGGCCGGTCGGCTCGGCACTGGCAGCCGCTCACCGGCACGGGCTCGTGCATCGTGACGTCAAGCCGGCGAACGTCCTGATCGCCCCTAGCTATGACGACGACGACGAGGACCACATCTACCTGACCGACTTCGGGATCGCCCGCCGCAGCGATGGTAAATCGCTGACCGGCACGGGCAAGTTCGTCGGGACGATCGATTACATGGCGCCCGAGCGGATCGAGGGCAAGAAGGGGGACGCCTCGTGCGACACCTACTCCCTCGGCTGCATGCTGTTCGAGGCGCTGACCGGACATGTGCCGTTCAACCGTCCGACGGACATCTCCAAGATGTTCGCCCACGTCAACGACCCGGTCCCGTCTGCCCGCGCCGAGGTCGACGGCGTTCCCGAGCTGCTCGACGAGATCATCACCAAGTCGATGGCCAAACGCCCGGAGGACCGCTTCGGATCTGCCGGCGAGATGACGGCGGCGTTGGGGCGGGCACTCCTGGAGCTCGAGACCGGCGAGCGGACGATCGTCTCAGCGCCGCAGGCAACCGTCCGGTCCCCGGCGGTTACCGCCGAGCCCACGGAGCTGCCCGAGCCGACCGCGGCTACGTCCGAGCCAACCGCGGCCATGTCCGAGCCAACCGCGGCCATGTCCGAGCCAACCGCGGCCATGTCCGAGCCGACCGCGGTCATCCGCGAGCCAAGCGCGACCGTGGCCCAGCCCCCCGCGCCAAGATCGCGACGCTCCCCGATCTTTTGGGGGCTGCCAATCGCCGCGCTCGTGGTGGCGGCGGTGGTCGTAGTCGTCTTGAGTGGCGGTAGCAAGACCGCCGGCGCCGCGGTCCAGATCCATGGCAGCGGTCTGACGCAGGGGCGGACGATCACGGTATCGGGACCCGCGGGTTCGATCTCCGTCGGGATACAGAACGTCTGGGTCTCGCTACCCGGCCGGGACGAGATCGTCCGTTCCAGCGTGGCCACAGGCGCTCAGCAGACTTTCCCGGCTGCGGGTAGCCCGACCGCGATCGCGGCCGGGGTCAGCGCCGTCTGGGTGGCGGAGCCCGGCTTGCAAGCGCTCGCCCAGTTCAACGGCGACAGTGGCCAGCGGGTCCACTCCGCCAAGCTCCCGGGGACGCCCGTCGCAATCGCGCTCGATCAGCAGGACAGCTCCGCGTGGGTCGCGGACTCCAGCGGCGCCATCACCCACGTGGCGCTCGGGGGTACGGTGGCCGGGACCCCGGGGCACAGCGCTCCGCCCGCGTCGAGCCTCGGGTGGGGCGAGGGCTGGGTGTGGGGCACCAACGGCACGAGCAAGGGCCTTGTCCGGGTGGATCCCAGCACGAACGGTTCGACTGAGACCTTCTTCGCCGGTTCGGGACCAATCGGCGTGGCTGTAGACCAAGGCGTGTGGACCGCGAATGCCGACGGGCGGTTGACCCGCTTCGATCCTCAGCCCGGCCAGCTTCGCCTCAACGCTGACCTAGCGGTCGCGCCTGAGCTTGACGCGGTCGCGGCGACAGATCCAGGACCGTTCGTGTGGGCGCTGAGCAAGAAGACTAAGACGCTCTACCGGGTCACCGCCACCGGCACCCCGGCCGTGACGGGAACCGTCGTGTTCGGAAGCCCGCCGGTGGCGCTCGCCGCCGCCACAACCTCGGTCTGGGTCGCCTTGCAGGACGGCGAGGTGGTTCAGATCCAGTTCTCTTAGAACACCACGGTCGTGTTGCCGTGGCGGAGCACGCGGTCCGTGCAGTGGGCCTGGACGGCGCGCGCGAGAACCAGGCGCTCGACATCGGCGCCCAGCTGGGCCAGCGCGTCGGCGTCGTCGCGGTGACTGACTCGCATCACGTCCTGCTCGATGATCGGCCCCGCATCGAGCTCCTCGGTCACGTAGTGCGCGGTGGCGCCGACCAGCTTGACGCCCCGCTCCTTGGCCCGCGCGTACGGATTGGCGCCGGCGAACGCCGGCAGGAAGGAGTGGTGGATGTTGATGATCGGCACGCCCACGCGCTCGAGGAACTGCGGCGAGAGGACCTGCATGTAGCGCGCCAGCACGACCAGGTCACAGGAGCCGTCGAGCAGCTCGAGCTGCTCCGCTTCGGCCTGCGCCTTTCGGTCCTTCTCGACCGGCACCAGGTGGTAGGGGACATCGAACAGCTCGGCGTCGCCGCGCAGGTCGGGATGGTTGGAGATCACCATCACGATCTCGGCGTCGAGCTCACCTCGGCGCCAGCGCCAGAGCAGATCGAGCAGGCAGTGGTCGTAGCGGGACACCATCACCGCTATCCGCTTGGGCCGGCCCGCGTCCCACAGCCGCCACGTCATGGCGAACGGCTCGGCCACCTTCAGCCCAAAGCGCTCGCCCAGCCCCTCGCGCTTTTCGGATGCAAGCGTGAACTCCATGCGCAGGAAGAAGGTGCCGCCCGCGGGATCGGTCGAGTACTGGTCTGAGCGCACGATGTTGGCGCCTGACTCGAACAGGAAGCGTGAGACGGCGGCCACGATGCCGGGCCGGTCCGGACAGGAGATGAGCAGTCGCAGCAGGCCCGGGTCGAGCCCTCCGGCCGTCACGAGGTCTCAGGCAGCGCGGCGACGGTGATCAAGACGCCTCGAGCGGCGCGGGCACCTGGTCGAACCGGGTGATCCGGCGCAGGTCTTCGACGCGCGTGTCGATCTCGCCGCCCGCCAGCCGCTCCACGCGCTCGGTCCCGAACTCTTCGACGCTGTAGGACGCGAGCGCGGTCCCGTACGCCATCGCCTGACGAAGCATCGCCTCGGTCGGTGGCCCGTCGAGCTGCCGCGCGATAGAGCCGACGAATCCGCCGGCGAACGTGTCGCCGGCACCGGTGGGATCGATCACGGTCTCGAGCGGATACGCGGGCAGGGCGAAGAACCCCTCCTCGGTAATGAGCGAGGCGCCGTATTCGCCCAGCTTGGCCACGACGGCTGCGGGACCCAGCTCGATCACGGCGCGAGCCGCTCCGACGATGCTCGGTCGCTCGGTCAGCTGGCGCAGCTCGGCGTCGTTGAGGATCACGCAGTCGACTCGCCTGATCACCTCAATGAGGGCGTCCCGGGCAATGTCGATCCACAGGTTCATCGAGTCCAAGGCCACGAACTTCGGCTCGCGGCACTGCTCGAGCACGCTCAGCTGGAGCTCGGGCTGGATGTTGGCCAGGAACAACACGTCGCAGTCGCGGGAGGCCGCCGAAAGCTGCGGCTTGAAGTCCTCGAACACGTTGAGCTGCGTGTCGAGCGTCTCGCGGGAGTTCAGATCCCAGCCGTACTCGCCGGCCCAGAAGAACGTCTTGCCGCCGGGTACGCGCTCGATGTCCGAGACATCGGCTCCCCGGGTGGCGAGGACCGCCATGTCCTCGTCGCCGAAGTCCTCCCCGACCCGACCGACCACGTGCACCTCGTCGAAGAACGAGGCGCCCAGCGCGAAGTACGTGGCGGCGCCGCCCAGCATCCGCTCACGCTCGCCGAAGGGCGTCTTGACCGCGTCGAACGCGACCGAACCAACGACCGTGATACTCACGCGCTGAGCACTCCCGCGGAGGCACCGGCCGAGGAGCCGGCCGAGGCGTCGAGGCCGGCGGCCTCGCGCAGGGCGGCCGCTTTGTCGGTCCGCTCCCAGGTGAAGTCGGCGTCCTCGCGTCCGAAGTGCCCGTAGGCGGCGGTCTTCTGGTAGATCGGCCGGTGCAGCCGCAGGTACTGGCGAAAGGCGCCGGGACGCAGGTCGAAGTGGTCGTTGATGAGCTCGAGGATCCGCGAGCGGGAAATCCGCTCGGTGCCGAACGTCTCGATCATGGTGGACACGGGATGCGCGACTCCGATCGCGTAGGCCACCTGCAGCTCAGCGCGATCGGCGAGCCCGGCCGCCACGACGTTCTTGGCCACGTAGCGCGCCGCGTACGCCGCGGAGCGGTCGACCTTGCTCGGGTCCTTCCCCGAGAACGCCCCGCCACCGTGGCGGGCCATGCCGCCGTAGGTGTCGACGATGATCTTGCGCCCGGTGAGGCCGCAGTCGCCCATCGGGCCGCCGATCACGAACCGGCCCGTCGGGTTGACGAGCAGGTTGCGGCGAAGCTTCTTGGGGTCGAACAGGTCGTCGGGGAGTTCGGGCTCGATCACGTGCTCCCACAGGTCCTCCCGGAGAAGCGACTCGGCGCCGTCGCGATGCTGGGTCGAGATCAGCACCTTCTCGATCTCTACCGGCCGCCCGTCCACATAGCGCACGGTCACCTGCGTCTTGCCGTCGGGTCGGAGGTAGGGCAGGATCTCGGCCCGCCGCACATCGGCCAGCCGCTTAGCCAGCTTGTGCGCCAGCGAGATCGGCAGCGGCATCAGTTCGTCGGTCTCGTTGGACGCGTAGCCGAACATCATCCCCTGGTCACCCGCGCCAGCGATGTCGAGCTCGTCCTCGTCCTTGGTGTTGGTCCGAGTCTCATACGCGCGGTCGACGCCCTGCGCGATGTCGGGCGACTGCTTGTCGATGGCGTTGATCACCGCGCAGGTGTGGTAATCGAACCCGAACTCGGCGTTCGTGTAGCCGATCCGCTTGATCGTCTCGCGCGCCACGTCCTGGATGTCCACGTAGGTGGTCGTGCTGATTTCGCCCGAGATCACCACCAGCCCCGTGTTCACCAGCGTCTCGCACGCCACCCGTCCGGTCGGATCGTCGCGCAGCACCGCATCCAGCACCCCATCGGAGATCTGGTCGGCGACCTTGTCAGGATGCCCCTCGGTGACGGATTCGGAGGTGAACAGGAACTCGTTGTCGGCATGGGTCATGGGCGTCTCGTTTCCTTGTCCTTACGCGTGATCTCGAGCAGATAAGTGGCCATAACGTTCAGAGCGCCGAGCTTCAGGTGATAGGCATCGGATAGCTCCTCGACGCGAGCGATCTGATCGTGCGCGTCGTTGAAGAGGTCCGTGAACTCGAACAAGCCAAAGTCCACGACGCGAGCCTGATAGCCCAAGCGCTCCAGCAGCTGCGTGGTTCGCCGCTCGCCGATGATAGAGAGTTGCATCACGTAGGCGGTGCCGTCCTCGGCGAGCGCCTCGGGCAGCATCCTCAGCAAGTGGTCGATCAGCCCGCGCCCCCAGTAGTCCAGGGGGCGATGCGAAACGACGGGCTCGAACGGGTCGACCGGCGTCTGGTACAGGCTCGCGACGATCACGTCGTAGCGCTCCTCGGGCACCCAGGGGTACAGATCCTGTACGGCGGCGGTGACATGCTCCGCCACCCCGTTTCGAAATGCGTTGGTCATCGTGTTCTTGACTGCGTCCGCGCTGATGTCGATGCCGTGCACATGCGCGGCGCCGTTACGCGCCAGCTGCACGGTCAGCAGGCCGGTCCCGCAGCCGATATCCAAGCAACGTTGATGAGCGCCGATTCCTTCCCGGTACAGGTACTTCCAGACCGTCAGGCTCCCCTGGGTGGGGACGAACACGCCGGGATCGATGGTGATGTCGGGGAAGTCGAGCGGAAACATAAGGCGGCCGCGCGCGTCGCTCCAGCGCGGCGCGGGGCGGGAACCAAGACCCCGCCCACCCTCGGCGAGCTGCCCATCCCCGGTCGGGTTGACGTCCTGATCGGGGAGCGCGTCTGGCCGGGCATGGCCGAGCTTTGAGTCGGCGAGTGCGGCCCGCGCCGCCGCAATCTGCTCGGGACCGACGCCGCAACAGCCGCCGACGATCTGCGCACCCTCCTGCCGCCAGTGGAGCGCGAGCGCGGCGTACTCGTCAGGACTGACGCCGGCCTCTTGGCGCCAGCCGGCCGCCGACAGGTACCCCAGGTTCGGGTAGACGCCAAGCGGCAGGTCGGTGAAGTCCCGTAGCCAGGCCAGCATCCCGGTGACGTGGTCGGGTGGGAGGCAGTTGATGGCCAGCGCGCCGATCCCCATCTCCTCAAAGCGCCGGGCCGCGCGCCCGAAGGCGTCGCCCTCGGGACCCCCCCAGTGCTCGCCGTAAACGCCGCAGACGCCGTGGCGGCAGCGGCGGAAGCTCAGCCACACCGGTAGCCCGGTCCCGAGCAGCGCTTCGACGGTGGCGTAGGTGGAGCTGCGCACGAGCGTCAGCGTCTCGACCAGGATCAGATCAGGCGGATCGTGCTCAAACGCGCGGGCCAGCAGGCGGATCGTCTCCCGGCCGTCCGGCGTGTCTACGTCGCCGTTGATGCTGAAGGCCACGGCGACTTCGTCGGCGCGGCCGGCCTCGGTCGCTGCCTCGCGGGCGAGGTGGACAGCACGGCGGGCGACGTCCATCCAGTGGATCGGCTCGCTGGTCTCCCACATCCTGGCCTGGCCGTCGCGCAGCGCGGTGGGCAGCCCCCAGGTGTCGGTGCAGATCACGTCGCAACCGACATCGACGTAGCGCCGGTGGACGGCCTTGACGTCGCTCGGCGCCTCGAGCAGCGCCGTCAGGCCCCACAGATGCTCCTCGAGCTCGGGCCGCTCGCCGGCCACGCGGATCAGCTCGGTGCCGGTCGCGCCGTCCATCATCACCACCTGGTCGGTGGCGATCAGGCGCGACAGCCGCTCGTAGCGGGTCTCGCTGTTCAGACCCACCTCGTTGCCCGGGTCCGCCGCCACCGGGCGCAGATGATTTGGCGGGGCGCTTCTGGAGGCGTCCCTCGCGGTCAGGTCCGTGTTCACTCTGTCTCCTCCTGCCGGTTGGCGCGGCTCGCGACCGGCACAGCTTGCCGCTACCCCAGCCGCTTTGCCACTCTCACTGCGCCGGATTAGCCTAGACTTTAGAGAGGGCCCGAAGGCCAGGCCCTTTTCGCGGCGGGATAGAGTGAGCCAGTGGTACCTCTCGATCGGACAGGTAATTCTGGAGCAAGGGGCAGGGTCGCCGGCGGGGCGCAGCTGTACGTTCTGCCATGTGTCGGCAACCACCGGATCGCGCGGGACGTCCGCCGGACTCGACGTGGTCCTGCGGCGCGCGGGCGCCGTCCTCTCGACGCGCGACGGCCGGCCGGTGGCGATCAATTTTGGCTCGGCCGCCGCGGAGCTCGCGGTGTGCGTCCGCACGGTGGGCCTGGTCGACCGCGCCGAGCTCAGCACGCTGGCGCTCGAGGCGCCTCCGGCCCAGCTGTCGGCGTTGATGCGGCGCATGGCTGGCGCCACCGTCTCGGCCGGCGGCCTGGTCACGGGCGCAAGAGCGCTGTGGTGCGGCGAGACCGCCAGCCGGGTGATCGTCGCGTGCGACCCGCGTACCGCGGAACGACTCACCGGCGGGCTGCGGGCGGACGCGGCGCGCCACATCGGCGTTCGCGACCTGTCGAGCCAGCTCACCGCAATCGGACTGCTCGGGCGCAACACCACTCAGGTGCTTCGCGCGCTCGGCGTCTACGGCCCGTCGGGAGACCCTCGCTCGGCCCAGCCGTTCTCGCGTGCGTCAGTCAGGGCCGGGGACGCAGCCTGGTGGCTCCTTCAGTCCGATCGACGGGCTCTCGCGCTGGTCGACCGCGAAGCCGCGGGCGAAGCCTGGCTGGCCATCGAGCGCGCCGGGCGGCCGTACGGAATCAGCTGCGTCGGGCAGGAGGCGGCCGAGCGCTACACGCTCATGGAGCGCCTGCGGCCCGCCACGCTCCCGTTCGTCTGAGTCTTTTCGACAGCCGCGACGAGCGTGTCGGTCGCGGCTGACGCCGCCCTGGCCCAGCGCACGCTGGCCGAGTTGTTGGCGCTCGAGCGTGAGATCGTCGAGGCCGCGTACGTGCGGCGCGCGGACGCGCTCGAGCGGGTGGCCGACACGGTCCGCCGATTAGGCGAGGTCGGCGCACCGCAGGGAATCCTCGAACGCGCGGCCGAAGAGCTCGGGACCAACTACGACTTCGGCCGCGTCATGCTCAGCGAAGTGCGCGGCGCCGAGCTGCACGTCCGCGCGCTGTGGAGTCGAGACGACCCCGGCGCCGCGGCGGACGTGCTCGAGCAGCTTCGCGGCGCCCCGGCCCGGCTCGAGTACCCCTCGGTCGAGGACGAGGTCGCTCGCCGCCAGCGGACAGAGATCGTGCGGGCGCGGACGCCTCGCTCGCGGGCGGTCTGGCGGCTGGCCGAGGTGCTCGACTGGGACGGCTATGTGGTCACGGCGCTCGTGGTGCAGGGCCAAACCGTGGGCCTGCTCCATGCCGACGCCACCGCTGCCGGGCGCGTGCCCGACGCGCTCGACGCCGAGGTCGCGTCTCGCTACGCAGAGGGCCTCGCGGGCGTGTTCGAGCGCGCAGTGCTGCGGGAGATGCTCCAGCTGCACCATCATGAGCTGCGCTCGGCGGTCGACTGGATGAGCGCGCGCCTCGGGCAGCTCGGCAGCCCGGGGACGGAAGTGAGCGCTGCGGGCAATCTCAGGGACTCCGCCGCGATGGACGCCCTCACCGCCCGCGAGCTCGACGTACTGCGCCTGCTCGCCCGCGGCCAGACGAACCTCGAGATCGCCCGCCAGCTGGTCGTCCGGGAAGGCACCATCAAGTACCACGTCAAGAACATCCTGCGCAAGATGGGCGCCACCAGCCGGGCCGACGCGGTGTCCCGCTACGCGCGCTCGGCGCCGTGAGGCTCGACGATCAGCTCGAGCGTCGGCTGGGCGACCAAGCGGCTCGGGCGCGCGAGCTGCTCGGTCTTCCGGCACAGCCCGACACCGACCTCGATGAGCTGCGGGGCCTAATCCGAGGGCTGCGCGCGCGGCTGGCGCCGGGCGAGCTCGCGGGCGAATCGATCGACGAGCAGGAAAGCAGGCTCGAGCGCCTGAGCCAGCGGTTCGAAGCGCGCTTCGCTGCGCTCGACCGGGTCCAGACGGCGATCGCCGAGCTACGCGAGGTGACCTCGCCGCGAGAGATGCTGCATCGCGCCCCGGCGGTGCTGTGCGCCGGGTCGGCCTTCGAACGGGCAATCCTCAGCCTGGTCAAGGGCGGCCTGATGGTGTCCGACGCGGCGCACTTCGCCGGCGATTCGCGGGCCGCGGCGGCCGTGTTGGCCCAGCTTCAGGACGCCCCGCTCCGGCTCGAGCATCCGCTGATCGAGACCGAGCTGCTGCGCCGGCGCCGGGCAACGATCGTGGTGGACGCCGAGGTCAATCCACGCGTCGATCGCCAGATGGCCGCGCTCATGGGCTGGCGATCGTATGCCGCGGCGCCGCTGGTGGTGGGCGCGCACGTCGTGGGTGTGATCCACGCCGACCGCGGCGCCGGTCAGGCGCTCGACGTGCTCGACCGTGACGTGCTCTGGGAGTTCGCCACGGGGCTCGCCCAGGCGTACGAGTCGACCGTGCTGCGTCGCACGCTGCGTGACGAGCGCAACCAGATGAGCGAGTTCCTCGAGTGGATGCGCGCCCGCTCGAGCGAGCTGACCGACGCGTCGGTGCGGCTGTCCGACGGCAGCGACGCGCCGGTTCGCCCGCCGGCACCCCCGCCGGCCGCCGCGCCTTCTGGCGCCGGCGCCGGCGCGCGCGACGACCGAGTCGTGTTCGAGGGTCTGCTCACCCGCCGCGAGCTCGACGTCCTGCGGCTGCTGGCCGAGGGCGCCTCCAACCGCCTCATCGCCGACGCGCTCGTGATCTCGAGCGGCACCGTGAAGTTTCATGTCGGGAGCATCCTGCGCAAGCTGCACGCGGCCAACCGGGCCGAGGCGGTGACTCGCTACTTGCGCCTGATGGGCATGCGAGTGCCCTGAGCACGCGCATAATTGGAGGAGTGCCGGAGCGCGTGTGGAGCTCGACATTCGTGGGCCGATCAGCCGAGCTTGCCGGACTCGAGGGCGCGCTCGAGGAGGCGATCGACGGCCGGCCTTGCCTCGTCTTCGTGGCCGGGGACTCCGGCGTGGGCAAGACGCGCCTGCTCTCCGAGCTCGCGGCGCGGGCCCGAGATCGGGGCGCTCGCATACTGGCGGGCGATTGCATCGAGCTCGGCGAGGGCGAGCTGCCCTACGCGCCGATCGTCGCCATGCTGCGCCCGCTCGCGCGCGATCACGACCCAGTGCTCGGAGAGATCCCGCCGTTCGCCCGGTCCGAGCTGGCAGCGCTTTTGCCCGAGCTAGGAGACGGCGCCGGTGCTCGGCGAGGCCCGGACCCGGCGGATGACTCCGCCCAGGGTCGCCTGTTCGAAGCGTTGCTCTGGCTCCTCGGCCGCCTCTGCGATGCCGCGCCTGCGCTGCTCGCGATCGAGGACCTTCACTGGGCCGACCGGGCGACGCGAGCGTTCCTGGCGTTCCTCGGCCGCAACCTCAGCAACGAGCGGATGCTGGTGGTGGCGACATACCGGGCGGACGAGCTGCACCGCCGGCATCCGGTTCGGCCGCTGCTGGCCGAGCTCGAGCGCCTGAGCGTGTCCCGGCGCATCGAGCTCCCGGCGCTGACGCGAGTCGAGATGTCGTTGCAGCTGGGCAGCCTGCTTGGCGCCGCCCCCGACGAGGACCTCGTGGAGCGCGTGTTCGCCCGCTCGGAGGGGTACCCGCTGTTCGTCGAGGAACTGGTGGCGGCGAGCGCCGACGGACGCGGGCCGCTGCCGAGCACGTTGCGCGACGCCCTGATGGCGCGCGTCGAGCGTTTGCCGGCGGCGGCGCAGAGCGTGCTCGCCGCGCTCGCGGTTGGACAGCGGCTCGATGAGGAACTGCTGGCCGAAATCACCGGCCTGGACGAGGCCGACCAAAGACGGCCAGCGTCCACGTGTCCCGGATCCTGGCCAAGCTCGGTGTCAGGAGCCGTACTGAGGCGGCCGGCCTCGCGCACCGCCTGGGTCTGGCCGCCTGACGTGCCGGCGCCGATCAAGCCTTCGGGAAGAAACTGCGAGATAGTCGTAGTTTCTTCTCAAGCGCGGGCGTCAGACGTCGAAGAAGACGGTCTCGTCCGGCCCCTGAAAGCGGAAGTCGATCGTGTATCCATCCGCGGTCGGCTGGGCCAGGAGCGTTCGCCAGCGATCGGCCGGCACGCGCGCCAGCGCCGGATCGGCGGCGTTCGCCGCCGTCTCGTCGGCGAAGTAGATGCGGGTTACGCAGCGGTGAAGCATCCCGCGCGCGAATACCGACACGTCGATGTGCGGCGCCTGCAGCTCCTCGCCCAGGCCTTGGACCCGTCCGGGCTTGACCGTGAGGATGTCGAACCTCCCGTCGCCATCCTCCAGGCCGTAGCGAGCGAAGCCGCGGAAGCCGGGGAGCTCGGAGACGCCACCGTGGTCGTGCATGTCGGCGAAGCGGCCGTAGGGGTCGGCCTGCCAGGTTTCGAGCAGGAAGTCGGGGACGGGCACGCCGGCGCCGTCGTAGATCGTGCCGGTGACGTGGATCGCGCCCGGCGTGCCCTCGGGCACGACGAACGGGCCCACGTCGAACGGCAGACCGATCGCGAAGTACGGCCCGACCGTCTGGGAGGGGGTGGTCTCGAAGATCAAAACGCCTCCTCGAACGGCGTGGCTCCCGGGCCGCGCAGGTAGATGTCCCACTCGTACGCGGCGGCCCAGTTCGGCACGGTGCCGTGGATCGAGAAGCTCGAGACCATGCGCTCGCGCGCCTTCGGGTCGCCCACCGAGTTGAAGATCGGGTCGTAGGGGAAGAACGGATCGCCCGGGAAATACATCTGGGTGACGAGCCGCTGGGTGAACGCGCGGCCCATCAGCGAGAAGTGGATGTGCGCCGGGCGCCAGGCGTTGTAGTGGTTGCCCCACGGATAGGGCCCAGGCTTGATCGTCGTGAACTGATAGCGGCCCTCGTCGTCGGTGATGCACCGGCCCGCGCCGCTGAAATTGGGGTCAAGCGGCGCCGGCCAGCGGTCCCAGCGGTGCTTGTAGCGCCCGGCGGCGTTGGCCTGCCAGATCTCGACCAGCGTCCCGCGTAGCGGCTTGCCCTCGGTATCGAACACGCGGCCCGACACGGTGATCCGTTCCCCGATCGGCTCGCCGTCGTGCTGGATCGTGAGATCGTGATCGGACTCGCCGACGAGCGCCGGCCCGAGCTGTGGGCCGGTGATCTCGGTCACCGTCTGCGGCAGGTAGATCAGCGGCTGTTTGGGGTGGCGCAGCGCGGTCGACTTGTACGGCGGATAGTCGAGCGGCGGGTGCGCGTCCTTCGGCTCGCGAAGGTAGCTGGTCGGCGTGTCCGCGATCGGGTCATAGATCGTGCGGACCCCGTTCTCGGTCTGAAGCTCCTCGGTCACTCGTTATGCCTCCAGTACGACTGCCAGTCCCTGACCAACGCCGATACACAGCGCGGCCACGCCATATCCACCACCACGGCGCCGTAGCTCGTGGGCCAACGACCCGAGAATACGAACGCCCGACGCGCCCAGCGGATGCCCAAGCGCGATCGCACCGCCGTTCGGATTCACCTTGTCGGGATCGAGCCCGTGCCACTCCCCGATGTCGGCCAGGCATTGCGAGGCGAACGCTTCGTTGAGCTCGACGACGGCGACGTCGCCCCAGCCGATCCCGGCGCGCTCGAGCGCGATCTCGGCCGCGCGCACGGGAGCGATCCCGAACACGTCCGGATCGACCCCCGCCGCGCCCCGGGAGACGATCCGCGCGATCGGATCCCGGCCAACCGTCTCTGTACCCGCCTCGCTCGCCAGCAGCGCCGCGCCGGCGCCGTCGTTGAGCGGCGAGGAGTTGCCGGCGGTGACTGTGCCGTCCTCGACGAACGCGGGCTTCAGCTTGCCCAGCTTCTCGAGCGAGGTGTCGGCGCGGATGTTCTCGTCGCGCTTGAGCTCAGTGCCCGGCACCGGGACCACCCACTCGCCGTAGAAGCCGTTCTCCCAGGCGGCCTGCGCTTTTTGATGACTGCGAAGCGCGAACTCGTCCTGGGCGTCACGGGAAACCTTGTAGATGTCGGCCAGCTTTTCCGCGCTCGCGCCGAGCGAGATCGTCCACTGCTCGGGCATGTTCGGATTGACCATGCGCCATCCGAGCGTGCTCGAGTAGAGCTCCTGCTGCTGCGCTGGGAAGGCCCGGTCGGGTTTGAGCATGATCCACGGCGCCCGGCTCATCGACTCGACCCCGCCCACGAGCACTACGTCCGCCTCGCCGGTCTCGATCCCGCGGCTGGCCTGCATGGCCGCATCGAGCGAGGAGCCGCACAGGCGGTTGATCGTCGACCCGGGCACCGAGGTGGGCAAGCCGTTCAGGAGCCAGGCCATCCGGGCCACGTTGCGGTTGTCCTCACCTGCCTGGTTGGCGTCCCCGAACATGACCTCGTCGACCCGCCCGGGCTCCAGCGACGGAGATCGATCGAGCAGCGCACGGACCACGTGAGCGCCCAGGTCGTCGGGGCGCACCTTGGCGAGCCCACCGCCGTAGCGGCCGAACGGAGCCCGGACGGCGTCGAGCACGTAGGCGGCGCTCACCGCTCCAACAGCTCCCGCAGGGTGGCCAGTTCTTCGGTGGTCGGGGGCTCGGTCGTCGTTAGCTCGTCGGCCACCTCCAGGTTCCAGCCGGTCTCCTCGCGGACCTTGTCCACGTCAGCGCCCGGATGGATCTGCGTCAGCACGAGCTCGCACGTCTCGGGATCGGGTTCGAGCACGCCGAGGTCGGTGATCACGGCGGTCGGACCGCGACCCCGGAAGCCCAGGCGTTCGCGCGAGCCGGGACCATCGCCGTGGCCGACGGTGGTCACGAAGTCGAGCTTCTTGACCAGGGTGCGCTTGGCGTGCGGCGCGATCACGATCACCTCGCCGCAGCTGGCCGCGATCTCAGGCGCGCCGCCGGCGCCGGGCAGCCGCGTCTTCGGATGCGCGTAATCGCCGATCACGGTCGAGTTGAGGTTCGCGTAGGGGTCGATCTGGGCGGCGCCCAGGAAGGCCACGTCAATCCGCCCGGCACCGATCCAGTAGTTGAACATCTCGGGCACCGAGACGATCGAATCGGCCGTCTCGGCCAGCTCGCCGTCGCCGATTGAGAGCGGGATGTGGTACGGCTTGGCCCCGATCGTGCCCGACTCGTAGACGAGCACGAGTTCGGGGTTGTGGACCATGCGGGCCAGGATCGCGGCGGTGCTGGGACGCCCGACGCCGATGAACACGGTCCGGGTGTGGCGCAGACGCCGCGCGGCGACGACGGTCTGCGTCTCGCCTGCGGTGACCTCGGGCGCGGTCACGCTCATCGCGTGGACACCTCCTTACCCAAGACGTTCTCGTTCATCCAGGCGGTGAACTGGTCGCGGTCTCGGCTCATCTTGTCCCAGAACTTGTAGAAGTCGTTGTCTCGCTCGGTGATCCCGAGGCTGTAGGAAGGCCGCGAGCCACCGGGAGCCTCGGCCACCGCGGTGATCACCCACGCCGGGATCACGATTCCACCCGGACGCAGCTCGAGCTCGTCGACGAGCCGCTCGACCGTGACCAGCGAGCGCTGCGCAGCCAGGACCGCCTCCTTCTGCACGCCGGGGATGCCCCACAGCTGCACGTTGCCCTCGCGGTCGGCCTCCTGGGCATGGACGATGGCCACCTCGGGCCGGAGCGCCGGCACGGCGACCAGCTGCTCGCCCGTGAACGGGCAGGTCACGTGCGCCACGGTGGTGTGCACCATGAGGTCGGTCCCGACGTATCCGCGCATGATCGCGCAGGGCATGTCGGCCGCGCCCGCGGCGTAGCGATTGGCCATGCCGGCGTGGCTGTGCTCTTCGATCTCGATCGGGTGCGGCCAGCCGTTCTCGATCGCGTCGCGGAAGCGATGCAGACCTCCCACGCCCGGATTGCCGCCGTAGGAGAAGACGAGGCGGCGCGCCACGCCCATCCCGATCATCTGGTCGTAGAGGAGGTCGGGCGTCATCCGGATGAGCTCGAGCTCACGCCGGCCCTGGCGGATGATCTCGTGCCCGGCCGCGAACGGGATCAGGTGGGTGAAGCCCTCGAGCGCGACCGAATCGCCATCCCCGACGAGCTCGGCGACGGCGTCCGGCAGCGTCATCAGCTGCGCCATCGATCCCCCCGCAATCGTTCGCCATGTGAACAGGCGATCACATACCGAACTTTACCAATAATTAGGTCCCCACCCACCCTGCCTCCGGCGGCGGCCCTGGCGCCACCCGGACGGGCAGGGACTGCCCGGCGGGGGCCGCGACGCACACTCGGTCAGCCCGCCGCCCAATCCCATCCCAACCGGAAATTTCCGCCAGCGAGGCCCTACCTAAGCGCCGGCGTGACGGTCCGGTGGCGCGCGGCAGCCAGTCCCACGGCCAGCTGGGGCACGAGCAGCGCCAGCAGCACGAGCAGCGCCGGCGTCCAGGAGCCGGTCAGATCGTGCACGGCACCGATCGCGAGCGGGCCGAGCGCGGCCACCAGATAGCCGACGGTCTGCACCAGCGTCGACAGGCCGGCCGTGCTCGACATGGTGCCGCCGCGCAGCACGATCAAAGTGAGTGCGAGCGGAAACGCCGCGTTCTGGCCCAGGCCGAGCAGCACCACCCACACGTACGGGACGGTCATCGGGGCGAGGATCACGCCGAGCCACCCGACGGCGATGAACGCGATGACCGCGACCATGAAGGGCCGCTGGTCGTGCGAGCGTGCGGCCAGGGAGGGCAGCGTGAGCGCAGGGATCAGACCAACCACCAGCGACAGGCTCAGCAGCAGCCCGGATTTGGTCGTGCTCATTCCGTGGCTGTGGAACACGCTCGGCAGCCACGCCAGCGTGGCGTAGAAGCCGGCCGACTGCACCGCGAAGAACAGCGTGACCGACCACGCGACGCGGTCGCGCAGCAGCGCCCGGGCGCCCGCCACCTGGTCCCGGCCCGGGCCCGCCGCCCGCTGCCGGCGTCGCAGCTGGGGCGCCCACACGCCGAGCGCGATCGCACAGGGAATGGCCCAGATGGCCAGGCCGGGGCGCCAGCCGCCGCCGAACGCGTTCGCCACGGGCACCGACACGCCCGCGGCGAGGGCGGCAAAGCCGACCAGCGCCGTCGTGTACATCCCGGTGAGCAGACCGACGCGGTCGGGGAAGTTGCCCCGAACCAGCACCGGGAGCAGAACGTTGCCCACCGCGATCGCCGCCCCGGCCAGCGCGGTTCCGATGTACAGGAAGCCGACCCCCGGCACGAGGCGCACGATCAGGCCTAGCAGTAGCACCGCGAGCGCCACGGGCACGGTGGTCCGCTCGCCCAGCCGCCGGGTCAACGCTGGTGCGAGTGGCGCCAGGGCGCCGAAGCACAGGACGGGCAGCGTCGCCAGCATGCCGGCGGCGAACCCGGACAGCCCGTTGTCGGCCTGGATCCGTCCGAGCAGCGGGCCGACGCCGGCCGCCGCCGGGCGCAGGTTGCACGCGAGCAGAACCATGCCCACGGCGAGCAGCGCCGAGGCGCTCGGCCGGCGGATGCGCCGGCCGATCAATCGACCGTCTTCAGCGGATCCCCAAGCTCACCGCCGGCGAGCCATCGCGCGCCCCGCCGGTAGAGACGTTCGACCGCCGGCCCGATCAGCCCTGGCATGTCCCGCTTGACCTCGAATCCGATCTGCGACTGGACATATGCGAGGTGACGGTACCCCAGCGGGAAACCCGACAGGACCTCCGAGTTCAAGCTCAGCGACGCCGCCGGGTCGATCGGATCGAGCCGGTCCTTCTCGTAGATGGGCTGGCGCAGCACGATCCCCCAGTGGGGCGGGTGGGGATGGTCTCTCTTCTCCAGGAAGTCGTAGAAGCGCCCCGTACAGACCACGTCGCACTCGACTCCGTGGACCTCGGCGCGCTGCGAGATCGTCATCTTCGTCTGCGCGACCGCCCGCGCGCCGGCCAGATCGATCGACGTGCCGCCGAGGAAATGCAAGATGCTCACGCCGCGCTGGAAGCCCTCGCGGCTGACCCGGATGAACTCCCGAGCCGGGCCTTGAAACCAGGTGGCCATCATGAACCCGTCCTCGTGCCAGACCGTGGCGAAGCGCTCCCAGTCCCCCGCGTCTCGCCAAACCGCCCAGTTCTCGACCAGGTCGCGGATCAGACCGCGGTCCTCGCTCATGCGTGGACGTTCTGGACCAGCATCGGCACCTGGCTGGTGGGCGGGATCGGCGGCCCAGGCGGGTTGCCACTCACGTCGGGCGTGCCGTAGGTGTGGAAGGTCTCGATCGTTTTGACCCCCCAGGCCTGACCGCGGGCCCGCTCGGCCTGGGTCCAGACGATGGGCTCGTACGCCGGATCAAAGATGAAGTGGGTCCCGGTGGTCACCTCGACCCGGTTGCCACCAGGCTCATACACGTACAGGAACATCCCCTGGGCGACGGCGTGCTTGGACGGCGCCGCCTCGATCGGCACGTCGGCGTCGAGGAACAGGTCGGCCGCGCGCAACAGCTCCTCGCGCGTGTCGACGAACCAGGCGAGATGGTGAAGGCGGGCGTGGCCACCGGCGTGGTCGGCGGTGTAGATCAACTCGTGAGCGGCGATCGAGAGGCTCATCCAGGCGCCCTGCTCGGAGCCGTCGTCGTTGATGACCTGCTCGTAGGTCCGGTAGCCCAGCTGCTCGGCTGCGAAGCGCCGGTTGGCCGCCACGTCTGAGGCGAGCACGTTGACGTGATCGATCCGCTTGACCGACGCGCCCCGGTCGACGTGGCGCTGAGGGACGTTCTTCAGGCGCGGGCGCAGGTGCTCGGGCGGGACGTAGCGATCCTGCTCGTAGAAGATCTCGAACGGGTGCCCATCGGGGTCCTTGAACTCGTAGGCGGGCCCGTGCCCGTGGTCGCCCTCGCTCCAGCCGGCTCCCAACCCGGTCTGCTCGATCGCGCTCACGCGGCGGTGCAGCGCCGCGGGACTCCAGGCCCGGATCGCGGTATGGCCGAGGCCGGGGAGCGCCGACTCGGTGAGCTTCAGCCCGTACGGCTGGTACTCGCCCCACCCGCGCAGAAAGACGGATTGGCCCTCCTGATGCTCGATCTGCATCCCGAACAGCTCGACGAAGAAGCGCAGGCTCTCGTCGGGCAGGGGCGTGAGCAGTTCGGCGTGGGCGATGTGAGCGAGGTCGTGGATTGGCTCGTCGCTCATGCCTCGACTTTCTCGCGCAGGCCGTCGAGGTCGTAGGACAGCGCGCCCGCCTGGAGCTTTTCGCGCTTCACGCGCTCGCGCTCGAGACGCTCGCGGGATGCCTCGAGGACCTCGTCGATCCGCTCGTGCTCGACCACCGCGACACCGTCTGCGTCCAGGACGAGGATGTCGCCGGTTCGGATCGTCGCGCCGCCCATGGTGACGGGGTCGCCGATCGAGCCGACGCCGTCCTTGCCGGCGCCCTTGACCCGCACCCAGCGCGCCCAGATGGGCAGGCCCAGCTCGGCCAGCTCCTCGACGTCGCGGACCGACGCGTCGACCAGGATGGCCGCGGCACCTTGCGCCTTGGCCTGGGTCGCGAGCAGGTCGCCCACCAGGGCCACCGGTCGCGGCTCGGGCATGGTCAGCACCAGCACCTCGCCCGGCTGCACGGCCGCCATCGCGGCATGGACCATCAGGTTGTCGTCCTGCCCGCAGATGACCGTGCGCGCCGGGCCGGCCACGCGCGAGCCGGAAACGATCTGGATGAGGTCGGCATCGACGTAGCCCCGCCGCCCGCCGGCCTCGTACACCGTGGCAGAGCCGAGTTCTGCGAACTCTTCGTGGATCGCGCTCATAGGGCGCCCACCACGTTCGGGGTTACCCGCTGAAACGCCTCGGCCTGACGGATGTCCTGGTTGCCCGAGGAGCGGCGGGCGTGATTGCCACGCTGGTCGGCACGCTGGGTGTAGTAGGTCTGGAGATACCTCTGGGCCTTCATCTCCTCCATCGCCTTGAGCTTTGCGTCCATCACAGCCGTGATGTCCACGAACGTGTTCGGGGTGAAGTTGCACAGCTCGGGCTGGTGGGGCTCGAACAGATAGAACACCGGCGGCTTGATCGTCGTAAACGCGCTCGAAACACCCGCGCCGGCGGCCAGACCCCGAGCCCGGCTGACCGCCGCGTAGGCGATCGGGTGATCGGGGTTGAACGGGTCGGTGTCTGTGTGCGTGATCAGCACTTCAGGGGCGAACTCGCGGATCTTGTCCGAGATGAGAATGAGGGCATCGGTATCGATCTCCAACGGGTAGTCGCCCAGGTCCAGACACTCAAAGCTCGCGCCCAGCGCGGCCGCGGCGCGCTCGGCCTCACCGTGGCGGATCTTCTTGACGTTCTCGATCGTCTGGGGGTGGGCGGGATCCTGATCTTTCCACAGCTCGCCGGACTCACCGCGCTCGCCGTAGGACAACGCGATCACCGCCGCCTCGCCGCCGCCGGCAGTCGTCACCGCACACGCCCCACCGCCCCGCCAGACGAAATCCGCCGAATGCGCCCCGATCACCATCAGCCTGCGCGCGCTCACAGGGGCTCAGCCCCCGCGACCAGGCGCGTGTTCACGACCGCCATCACGTACACCTCCTCTTCGCCGAAGCCGGCATCGAGCAGCCGGTCGACCATCAGCGCCATGCCGTCCTCGACCGGCGGGTTGAACACCTGCCCCAGATCGGTCGAGAGCACCGAGCTCTCCGGGCCTGCGGCGCGAATGTTCTCGACCCACCGCTCCCAGGTGACCTTGCCGGTGTGGGGCGTCGTGAAGCAGCGTTCGAGCAACGCCCCCTGGCCGGCCAGGGCAATCTGGTCCTCCGTGCTCAGATCCTGTGAGGGGAACTCGGGGTGCGTGACCACGATGGTCTCGACTCCGGACTCGAGGGCGGCCTCGACGACGGCGAAGATCTCGTCCTGGCTCAAATGCCCGGTGGCCAGCACCATGCCGTGCCTGGCAATCATGTCGAGCACCTCGCGCACTTCGGGCAGGACTGTGCCGTTTGACTCGTTGACCACCGGGACCGGAGGGATCTCGATCCCCTGCTCGCGCAACTCGAGCTGGAGCTTGACCCACACCGGGACCTTGGCCCCGGCCGGCGCGTCGCGCTCGTGTGACTCGTTGATCGAGTCGACGGTCGGCAGCCACACCGTCCGGGCGCCCTCGCGCGCGGCGATCTCGACGGCGAGCGGATTGATGCCGCCGACCGCCCGGTTGAGCGCGATCGCCCCGAGGACGTTGATGCCCGGTACGGCCGTGCGCACGACGGCGGCCCGCTCGGCGGTCGACCCGTAGTGGGACTTGAGCACGAATCCGGCCATGCCGAGCTCCTGGAAGCGCCGAGCCAGGGTGATGTCGTCGACGATTCGCTCGACCACGTCGGGCGAGATGTGCATGTGGGTGTCGTAGGCCCCGCGCAGCAACTCGCGGGCGCGGTCCGAGGGCCGCCGTTCGTCGTTCATCCCACCTCCCCGCGGAGGGCCTCCGCGACGCGGGACAGGTGCGTGCGCATCGCCTGCTCGGCGGCGTCGGGGTCGCCGGCGCCGATCGCCTCGACGATCGCTGAGTGCTCGCCGAACGAGCGCTCGCTGCGTCCGGGCAGCAGGATCGTGCGGTACTGGAAGCGGACCATTTGGGACTTCAGGGTCGCGATCAGGCGCGCCGCCGTGGCGTGGCCGGAGATGTCGAGGATCCGTCCATGCAGAACCGCGTTCTGATCCGAGGCACCGAGCAGGTCGCCGCCGTTCAGACGCCGGCGCATGTCCTCGAGGATGGCGGTGAGGGCTTCGACGTCCTCCGGCGTGGCCTTGATCGCTGCGTGGCGGGCGGCCAGGCCCTCGAGCACGGCTCGCGTCTCGAGGATCTCCACCGCCTCCGGCGCCCCGACCAGGCGGACCCGAGCGCCTCGGTGGCGCTCGTGCTCGACCAGACCCTCGTGCTCGAGGCGGGCCAGCGCCGTGCGGACAGCCGAGCGGCCTACGCCCAGCTCGCGGGCGACGTCGGCTTCGACGAGGCGCTCATTGGGTTGAAAGTGGCCGGTGACGATCGCCTCGCGCAGTCGGTCCTCGGGCCGGCCGGGGTCGGTCTGATGCTCACCCGTCGTGGGATTGTCAACAATCTCGTCTACCACGTGGGGAGAGTATCGCGGGCGGCCATGCTGCGCACGTCCCGTACGGCGAAATGGGCACGGCGAGACAAGTACACCGAGGCGGCGACCCGGAGGCCGCGGTCAGGCGGTGCGCCCCGGGTCGACCACGACGCCACCATCCTCCCCGGGCGCCAGCACGATGTCGTTCTCGAGCGAAACCCAATCGCCGGTTATCGCCGCCGGGCGGTCGGGATCGTCGGCGGAGCGCTCGACGAACGTGCGCAGGAGCGAGGGCTTGACCGCGAACACAGTGTCGGAGTCGAGGTACTCGCTGGCGGCGTCGAACACATGCGTGGTCACGGTCTTGTAGCCGGACGCGCGCACGATGATGTGGATATGCGCCGGCCGCCACGGATGCCGACCGGTGACCTCGAGCATTGCGCCGACGGGTCCGTCGTGCGGAATCGGGTACGGAACCGGACGGACGGCAATGAACGCGTAGGTCCCGTCCTCGCGGGTCTCGTAGCGGCCGCGCAGGTGGTCCTCCTCGGCCTCCGGCCGCTGGACCGCGTAGAGCATGTCCGCCCCGTTCTGCCACACGTCGAGCTCGGCGCCGGCGATCGGAGCGCCGTCGGTGTTGAGGACCCGGCCGTAGACCCAGGCCGGCACCCCGGCGCCCTCTTCCTGGACCATGCTCTCGCCGTATTCACGCTGGGGCGAGCCGGGGACGTAGAACGGACCGAGCACCGTCGACTCGGTGGCGCCGGGCGGCAACTCGTGGGCGAGCGCGTCGACCAGCATCGACAGCCCGAGCGCGTCCGACCAGAGGATGAACTCCTGCCGGCGATCGTCGGTGATGTGGCCGGTATCGGTGAGCACGCCGATCATCGTCCGCCACTCCTCCTCGGTCAGCGACACCTCGGTAGCGAAGCCGTGCAGGTGCCGGACTAGCGCCTGCATCAGCTCGCGCAGGCGGGGGTCGGAGCACTGATCGAAGCTGGCCGCCGCCGCAGCGGTGATATCGACCGGCTTGGTGCGGGTCGAGCGCGTGGCGGCCACTACTCCGCCACCACCGCTTCGACCAGGAGCGGCTCGCGGCGGGAGGCCAGCTCGGGCAGTACCTCGTCGAATACCCGGATTAGGTCATCGTGAGTCTCCACGCGTACGGACGGGCAGCCGAGCGATCGGGCCATACCGCCGATGTCGACCGCTCCGAATCCGGGCCACGCTGCCGCGCCGCCGGCCCGCCGAGCCAGCGCATCCATGACCGCATAGCGGCCGTTGGCGAGCACGATCAGGAGCACGCCGACGTCATAGCGCGCCGCGCTCCACAGCGCTTGGATCGCGTAGGTCGTCGAGCCGTCGCCGAGGACGGCAACGACGGGGCGGTCGGGCAACCCCATGCGCAGCCCGATCGAGCCGGCCAGCCCGAAGCCCAGGCAGCCGTTGGCGGTGCTCAAGAAGCCGAACGGGACGCGAACCGGGATGCGCTGATAGAGCTCGGGCTGGCTGGAAGGGCATTCCTCGACGAGCAGCGCATCGCGGGGCAAGCGCTCCGCCAGCGCGTCCAGCACATGACCGGGCCGTAAAGGCTCGCCCGCGTCCGGCGGGGGCAAGGGCGCGGGCCGGCGCATCGGCTCGGGGGCGTCCCCGGTTTCGGACGGCTCCGGGAGCTGCTCGACGAGCGCCCGGCAGGCCGGCGCCACGGGCGCGAGGACAGCCAGCTCACAGCGGCTGCGGTGGGCCTCGGACGGGTCGGCGGTAAGCACCGCTACCCGCGTGTCGGGCCCGACGAGCGCGACCGGCTCGTCGAACAGGTAGGCGCGGAAAGCGTTCGTCCCGACGGTCAGGACAAGGTCGTAGCGCGCCAGCCTGTCGCGCATCAACCGACGCTGCCAGGTCAGGTGGCCCGCGAACTGTGGGTGATCTTGGGGGAAGCCCACGGCGCGGCTGAAGGGCTCCTGCCACACCGGGCAGCGCAGCCGCTCGGCCAGCGCGACCACCGCATCCCAGGCATCGCGGCCCTCCCCCGGCGCCCCCACCACGAGCGCGGGCGACTCCGCCTCGGCGAGCAGATCGGCGAGCTCGGTGACCTGCTCGGCGGAGACCGCATGCGGGCGCAGGATCCGCGCCGGCGCGGCGGCGGCGAGCTCGTCGGCCGGCTCGAGCCAGTCGCCCATCGGGACCACGACCAGCGCCGGGCCATGCGCGGCCGTCGCCTCATGGTAGGCGCGGGCGATCGCGCCGGGGACGTCCTGGGCGCGGGCCGGAAGGGCCCGCCAGACGGGATACTCGCCGGCCAGCCGTTCGAGGGCTCGACCGGTGAGGAACGGCTCAGAGGCGATCTGCCGGCGATCCTGCTGGCCGACCACGATCACAAGGGGTGCGCGGCAGTCGCGCGCGTTGGCGATCGCATTGACCGCATTGCCCAGGCCGGCGGCGGTGTGCAGGTTGACGAACGCGGCCTCCCCGCGCGCGAGCGCGTAGCCGCTCGCCATGCCCACCACCGATCCCTCGTGCAGAGCGAGCACGAACCGGATGCCCGGTGGCAGGTCGGTCAGGAACGGGATCTCGGTCGAGCCGGGATTGCCGAAGATGGTGGTCAACCCGTGCCGGCGCATGACCTCGAGAGCCGCGTCTCGCACCGTGGGCGCCCCGGCCGGCCGGCGCGACGAGGCGAAGCCGTCGCCGTCCGTTCGGACCTCCTCGACCGGGGTCGTCTCGGTCATCGGGCTGATCGTACTCGCCGCCCTGCCACCGAGACCGTTCGATCTCCAGACGGGGTGAGCGGAGGGTTCGGTAGTGTTCGCATAGCGAACGGACGGGCCGTGTGCCTAGGCCATTCTCAATCAGATGACCGACAAGCCGCCCCAGAGCTCGGATTACGTCCAATCCCTGGAGCGGGGATTGGCGGTGATCCGCGCCTTCGATGCCGAGCACCGCGAGCTCGCCCTGAGCGATGTCGCGCGCTCGACCGGCCTGACCCGGGCCGCGGCGCGACGGTTCCTGCTCACGCTGGTGAAGCTCGGCTACGTGAACTACTCCCAGGGGCGGTTCTCCCTGCGCCCACGCGTGCTCGAGCTGGGCTACGCGTATCTGTCCAGCCTGAGCCTGCCGGAGGTTTCCCAGCCCCACATGGAGGCTCTCGTGGCTCAGGTCAACGAGTCCTGCTCGATCTCTGTGCTCGACGATACCGACGTGGTCTACGTCGCGCGCGTGCCGACGAGGCGGATCATGAGCATCACGCTGGCCGTGGGAACCCGCCTACCGGCGTTCGTCACCTCGATGGGGCGAGTGCTACTCGCCGGGTTGACGGAGGAGGAGCTCGAGGAGCGACTGGCCAGGATCGAGATCGTGCCGCTGACCTCGCGCACAGTCCAGGAGAAAGATGCGCTGCGGACCATCCTGGCCACGGTCCGACGGCAGGGCTACGCCGCCACCGACCAGGAGCTCGAGGAAGGCCTGCGCTCGCTCGCAGTACCCATCCATAGCTCGTCAGGGACCGTGATCGCCGCCCTCAACGTGTCCGTGCACGCCAGCCGGGCCTCGATGGCTGTCCTGCGGCGGGAGTTCCTGCCCCTGGCGCTGCGCACGGCGGCGGCGGTCGAGGACGATCTACGGGGCACCGGCGAGCACGGCTCGTTCGCTCTACGACAGTCCTGAGTGACTGCCAGCCCGCGCCGTCTGGCGCGCGCGGATCTGTTGAACCGGGAGAGGTTTCGCCCTCCTGTGGGCGGGAGAGAATAAAAACCGAGCCGATGCGTGCTGGTTCGAATTGCAGCGCGCCGGCGATCAGAAGCATGGGACGGACGTACGGGTCGTCGTTTGAACGGCCCTCGGACGGACCTCGCGTTGCACCGACCACAACGGAGGTCCGATGGCCGTTACCAGCATCTCGATGCACGACTTCGCTCGCCTGCAAGAAGACGAGTTGCTCGTCGCCTACCACGAGGACCGCGATCCCGGCGCGCGCGAGGAGCTCGTTAAGCGCTTCCTTCCGTTCGCCCGGAAACTCGCACTCCGATATATCCACAGTCGCGAGCCGCTCGATGACCTGGTCCAGGTGGCCAGCGTCGGTCTCCTGAACGCGATCGAGCGGTTCGAGCCGGGGCGGGGCAAGAAGTTCACGAGCTTCGCCGCCCCCACGATCGTCGGCGAGCTCAAGCGCCACTTCCGCGACAAGGGATGGAGCGTGCATGTCCCGCGGGATCTCCAGGAACGCGCGCTCGCGGTCAGCCGGCACACCGAACGGCTGTCAGCGCTGAACGGGCGCTCGCCGACCCTCGACGAGCTGTCCGAGGCGCTGGCCTGCTCGGTCGAGCAGGTGATGGAGGCGATCGACGCCGCCCACAACTACCAGCCGGCGTCGCTCGACGCCCCGATCGCGACCGACGACGAGGATCGACCGGCGCTCGCCGAGACACTTGGCGACGAGGACATCGGGTTCGAGCTCGCCGAGCAACGCCAGGCGCTGGCCACGAGCTGGGCGACACTAAGCGAGCTCGAGCGCGAAGTGCTCGGCCTGCGCCTGGCCCAGGAGCTCACCCAGCGCGAGATCAGCCAGCGGATTGGTTGCTCTCAGATGCACGTATCGCGCCTGCTGCGCCGCTCGATGATCCGACTGGGAGCCGAGGCGGCGCCGAAGAGGTGAGCGACACGCTCAGGGCCGGAGGCTCGAGCGCGCTCGCCCACTCCGACAATGTGCGCTTGCACTCTGGAGCTTTGGGTACCTCTCTTAATTGCAGGCGCACAATGAGTGGAGAGATCGATGCACCGCGGGTCCGGCTTGAGCTGACCAGCCGGCCGGAGGCGGCCAGGCTCGTCCGCAGCATGTCGAGTGCCGCCGGAGAGGCGCTCGGCTTCGACCCGGAGCTGCTCAGCGACGTGAACACGGCGCTCGCCGAGGCGTGCAACAACGTGATCCTGCACGCCTACGACGACGAGGCGGGCCCTCTGTTGGTGGAGCTCGGCGGTCCACCCGACGCCGTCGAGGTCCGAATCCGTGACTACGGGAGCGGGATCCGCCAGGCCGTCCCCGAGCACAATCGCCTGAAGGTCGGACTCGCTCTGATGAGCGCCCTGGCCGATCGCGCCGAGTTCATCAGCCCGCCGGATGGTGGGACTGAGGTCCGGCTGACCTTCACGCAACCTGGTCGGTCCCGGGCACCCGAGGCAAACAGCGTGCTCGCCTTAAGCAATGGTCGCGGTGCCTGGGGCCTCGAGCGGGGCGCCGACCTGCCCGGCGACATGGTGCTGACGGTCTCCCCGGTGGCGCTGCTCGGGCCAATCCTCGGGCGCCTGGGACGTACCTTCGCGCCGAGCGCGGGCTTCTCGCTGCAGCGCTGCTACGACATCTATCTGCTCACCGATGTGCTCGCGGCGCATGCCGAGCGGGCCGCGGAGGCAAGCGCGATCAGCGTCTCCCTAGGGGCCCTAGACCGGCGGATTGAGTTCGCACTCTCGCCATTGCGCGTCGGAACGAGCCGGAGCCTCCAGAGTGCCGGGGCACTCGACGCGACCGCGCCCCCCCTCTCGTCGCTGACTGAGGAGATCGGGATCAGCGCCCTCGACGGCCACGAGACGCTGCGCGTCTCGATGCGGGACCCGCTGCGCGCTTAGGGTTAGGAGACCCCGGGAAGTCAGCGCGAGCCGGCTAGCGCAATCACGGGGCGCCCGGCGTCTGATCGACCTCGGCCAACTCCTCCGGAGCGTCGACGATCGTCAGTAGCTCGGCGATACCGGTCAGGTCGAACAGCCGCTGCACCTGCTCGCCACCTCTGACCACGCCAAAGCGCCGCCCTGACTGGAACGCGCGCTGCTGCGCGGCGACGAGTCGATGCAAACCGGTCGAGTCCATGAACTCCAGGCCGCGGAGGTCGACCACGATCAGCTCGGAGTTGGACGCGTACGCACCCTCGAGCGCCTGGTCAAGGATCGGACTCGACATGAGATCCAGCTCGCCGCTCAGGACGAGCGTGACCGCCCGGCCGGTGATTTGGCTGTCGACGACGAAATCGCTCTGCATATGTCCGTTTTGATGGGAGTGCTTGGCCCCAGCCAGCGACCCGTCTCTCGGTTCGCCCGCCGTTACCAGCCACGTTGCGTCCCACCTGCCCCACGGAGCAGTGAGCTTGCGGCAACGCTAGCACGCAACGGTGAGAGGTCTAGCTCTTCCCGGCCTGATTCGGTGCGCTCGTCAGGTACGTCGCGCAGAAGTCCTTGTCCCCGTGCTCCTTGGCGCCCTCGGCCAGTCGCCGGCGGATCGTCGCGAACAGCGGCACGTCGATCGCGTGGCGGTGACGGTCAGCACCCAGCTGTTCGCCACCATCTTCAGGCGCGTGCCGGCGCCGGCCGACCCCACCCAGATCGTCTTCTGGCCGATCGCGTCGAAGATCGGTTGCACGCGGGTTTGGGCCTGATCGGGGCCGGAAGCGAGGATCACGAGCTTGCCGTCCTGCGCAGGTTGCTTGGTGCCGAGCACCGGCGCGTCGAAGAGCGTAAGCGAGCGTTCCTGCGCCAGCTCGATGCAGCGGTCGATGCCGGACTCGCCGATTGTGCTCATCTGCAGCCAGATCACGTCGTCGGCCGCATGCTCGAGCGCCCGCTCGACGGCGTCGATCACCGCGTCGGCGTCGGAGAGCATGGTCAGGATCACGTTCGCGCCGTCGGCGGCGTCCCGGGGCGAGTCGAATACCTCCACGCCGTCCTGCTCGAGCGCCTTGGCCTTTTCGGTCGTGCGGTTCCAGCCTCTAACCGGGGTGCCTGAGCGGGCGATGTTGCGGGCCATCGGCATTCCCATCGTGCTGCCGGCGCCGAGCACCGCCACCTGGATCTGATCGTTCATAGACCCGTTCTCTACCCCTCACGCAGCCAACTGATCAATCGGCGGTTTCCAAAAGGCACCTGACGACAGCCCGTAAATGGACCGCCGCCAGGTGAGGGAGGAGAGGAGAGGCAAGTGCGGCCTTGCTCCCTTCCAGAAGCGGTCTGGCCACACCGGCTGAAGGCCGCATTACCCTATGTGAAGCTCATCAAATCGCGGTGCGCTGAACTTGCACAAGCCGGAGCGGCGAGAACACCACTTTCCTGCACGCCGCAACGCTCCCCGGCCCTCGGATACCGAGGGCAGCGAGCGTGGGCGGGACCTAATTCAGCTTCAGTAGCTTGGCCGCGTTCTGTTTGAGGACCAACGGACGGACCTCTTCCTTGATCGGGAGCTGCTCGAAGTCGGCCAGCCAGCGGTCCGGGGCGATCAGCGGGAAGTCCGACCCGAACAGCATCTTGTTCTTCAGGCGCGTGTTCGTGTACTGAATCAGGATCGGTGGGAAGTACTTAGGCGACCATCCCGACAGGTCGATGTACACGTTGGGCTTGTGCACCGCGATGGCCAGCGCCTCATCCTGCCACGGGAACGAGGGGTGAGCGAGGATGATGTCGAGCTCCGGGAAGTCGGCGGCCACATCGTCGATGCACATCGGATTGGAATACTTCAGCCGGACGCCACCGCCACCGGGCATGCCGGCGCCGATCCCGGTCGTGCCCGAGTGGAACAGCGCGATCAGGCCCGCCTCGGCGATCACCTCATACAGGGGATAGAAGGCGCGGTCGTTGGGCCAGAATGCCTGGGTGTTGGGGTGGAACTTGAACCCGCGGGCGCCGGCCGCGATCAGCTCCCGCGCCTCGCGCACGCCCAGCTTGCCTTTGTGCGGGTCGACCGAGGCGAACGGGATCAGCACGTCAGGGTTGGCCCGGGCAGCCTCGAGCACCTCGCCGTTGCCCAAGCGCTTGCGACCCATGCCGGCCTCGTCGTCGACGTTGAAGACGACCGCGAGCATGTTCCTCTCGCGGTAGTAGTCGGCAACGTCCTGGGCGGTGGGCTGCATCGGCGCCGAGCCGAAGTAGCTCGAGGCGGCGGCCAATAGCTCGTCGGTAACCGGGTCCTGAGGCTCGCCGGCGTTGCGCTCGGCGTGCACGTGCACGTCGATCGCGGTCAGGTTGTCGAGATCGACGGAGGTCACCGGCCGCAGATCGACGGGGTCACTGGCCGCCGTACACGCGCACGAGCGATTCGGCGACGCACGCCGGCTTCTCGGAGTCCTTGACCTCGATCGTGACCTTCGCCTTGATCTGCAGGCCACCTGGAATGTCGGTCACCTCGAGGATCTCCATCCCCCCGCGCCAGTGCGCGCCGACCGGCAGCGGCGCCGGGAAGCGCACCCGGTCAAGGCCGTAGTTGACGCCCATGAGGGCGTCCGTGACCTTCATGAGCCGCTGGGAGGTGGGCGCCACCAGAGACAGCGTCAGGAACCCATGGGCGATCGTGCCGCCGAACGGGGTCTGCTTGGCTTTCTCGGGGTCAACGTGGATGAACTGGTGGTCATCGGTCGCGTCGGCGAACTGGTTGACGCGCTCCTGCGTCATCTCCTGCCAGTCCGTGTAGCCGACGTGGGTGCCGGCGTGCTCGCGCAGCCCCGCGATGTCGGTCACCAGGCCCTGGGTATGTGCGCTGGTCATGTGCTGCTCCAGAGGTCGATGGTCGGGAGGGCACCGTATCAATCCCCACCCGCTCAACCCCCAGCCACCGGCCCCGTTCGTCCAATCCGCGCCGCCGACGGCATCGAAACCGGCTGACCCCACCGATAGGTGCTTGATGAGCAGCACCCGGACAGTCCGGACCGATCAAGGCGACCATTTCTCTTGCTCGAGCTCGCGGCGGCGATCCTCGTGCCGCTGATCGCCGGCGAATCCTTCCTCGGCGTGCTGATCGTGTCGGTACTCGAGCGACCCCAGCGCCTGAGACTGACCCATGACCAGCTGACCGGGCTGGCCAACCGGCTGCAGTTCACCGAGCGGCTCCGCGCCGCGATCGACCGCGCGCGTGACGAGCGGCAGTCGGTCACCCTCCTCTACATGGACCTTGATCGCTTCAAGCCGGTCAACGATGAGTTCGGCCACGACGTCGGCGACCAGCTGCTGGTCGCGCTGGCCAAGCGCCTGGCCGGCTGCACGCGTTCAGAGGACATGGTCGCCCGTTTGGGCCGGGATGAGTTCGCGGTGCTGATCGACTGCCAGACGACCGCGGCCGACGCTGAGGGCGTATCCGAGCGACTGGCCGCCGCGCTGACCAACCCGTTCGTGATCGAGGGCCACGTGCTGCGCGTCGGGGCCAGCATCGGGCAGGCGGTGTTCCCGATCGACGCCGATGACGCCGATGGGCTGCTGCGCAGCGCCGACGGGGCGATGTTCCGGGTGAAAAAAGGCGCCCACCCACCCCCGCCGGCCACGGCGCTCGGCCGCTGAAGCGGGTCCTCCGGGCAGCCTCCATCGAACCAGTGCAGGCTGGCCGGTCACCGTGCGGCTTCCCTGAAAGGCCCTCAGTAGATCGCCCCCTTGCTGAGGGGGAGACGAGGCGTACGATGTTCACATGACCGCATTAGGCGTGTCATTGCTGTTGGTTGGGGCGATCATGATCCTGGTAGAGGCGCACGTGCCAACGCTGGGCGTACTCGGGGCTCCAGGGGTGCTCGCGCTGACCGCCGGGGCGGTGCTGGCTGTCCTCGGGCTGGGCGGCGGGATCGTGCTCGGTGTGGTAGCGGCGCTGTTGGTGGCCGGCTCGGCCGGCGGAGTGCTGGCAGTGACGGTCGGCAAGGGAGTCGCCGTGCGCCGGCGGCGAGTCCGAGCCGGGCCCGAGAGCATGATCGGACGCCTGGGCGTGGTCCGCAGCTGGGGCTCGGCGAGCGGGTGCGTCCAGGTCGACGGGGCGCTGTGGACCGCGCGTCGGTCGGCACTTGACGATGACCCAGATTCAGTTGAACTGCACGCCGGGGACACCGTCGTGGTCGATTGGCTCGAGGGACTGACCGTGTCGGTTCGGCGCGCCGAGGAATGGGAGTCGATCGCATGATCGTCGCGATTGTGGTGGTGCTGGTGGTCCTGCTCGTGATCGGGCTCACCCTGGTGGGCGCCTCGGTGCGGGTGTTGCGCGAGTACGAACGGGGCGTGGTGTTCCGGCTCGGCCGGTCGATGGACCTGCGCGGCCCCGGCCTGATCCTGCTCATGCCGACGATCGACCGGATGGTGCGGGTCAGCCTGCGAACGGTAACGCTGACCGTGCCGCCCCAGGAGGTCATCACCCGCGACAACATCCCGGTGCGGGTCACCGCGGTCGCCTACTACCGCGTGGTCGACCCCAACCGGGCGATCAACCAGGTCGAGAACTTCCACAACGCGACCCTTCAGATCGCCCAGACCACCCTGCGCTCTGTGCTGGGCGGCGTCGACCTCGACCACCTGCTGGGCGAGCGCGAGAGCCTCAACGAGTCGCTTCAGCGCATCATCGACTCGCAGACTGAGCCCTGGGGCATCAAGGTGACCACGGTCGAGATCAAGGACGTCGAGATCCCCGAGCGGATGCAGCACGCGATCGCCCGCCAGGCCGAGGCAGAGCGCGAGCGCCGGGCCAAGATCATCAACGCCGAGGGCGAGGCCCAGGCCGCCACGCGGCTGGCCGACGCGGCCGAGATAATCGGGCGCAACCCGACCACGCTGCAGCTCCGCTACCTCCAGACGCTGCGCGAGATCGGCGCCACCCAGAACACGACGGTGGTGTTCCCGATGCCGATCGATCTGGTCAAGCCGGTGCTGGAAGCGATCGAACGGAGCGCCGGCGAGGTACCTGCAGAGGCAGCCGGGGCAGACGAGCGCGCGGCCGGCCAGCTTGCGCCCCGCGAGTCCGCGGCCGCGAACGGCGCGCTCGAGGCCGGCCCGTCGCGGGCGTTGGGGGCGGGTTCAGAGCCCGGTGCCGGGGCCGGAACGGGCGACGGTGACGAGACGGTCCCGCGGGCGGAGCCGGCTGCGAAGTCGGTTGCCGACGCAGTCCCGGCTGCGGACGCGGTGCCTTCCGAAAACCGCTTGCCCTAGCCGCTGCCGCGGGACGGGTGTGGAGCCGAAGCGAATTAGTGCGGCGTCACGCTCGCCGTCACCGTGGTCACCGTGCCCTTGGCGTCAGTGACCCTGAAGGTGAAGGTCAGCTTGCCGGCCTTGTGCTTCTTGACCTTGGTCCGAAGCGACTTGGTCGCGGTCACCAGGGGCTTGCTGATCGTGAGAGACACGCTCCCGGTCGCGTGGGCCAGGCCGATCAGGAGCGTGCCGCCCTTGAGCGCGACGCTCTTGGCCCGGCCGCCAGAAATGCCCAGACCGCTGATCAGAGTGGTCGTCGTGCACTTCTTCCTCTTGCCCTTGAGCGTCGTGCACGTCTTGTGCGAGACGAACGCCGAGCGCGAGAACTTGAGACCGCTGGGCAGCGCGACCGCGACCGACGCGATGTTCGCCCCGCCCCTGGCGCGTGCCAGCTTGAACTTCAGGTTCGGGTGACCGGCGGCCAGTCCGCCGGCCGAGCCCGTGACGGTGACGCAGCCGTTGTACGTCACCGGAACCGTGTCGCTGTGGGTGACGCCGCTCTGCGCGTTGAAGGTTCCGGTCACGTTGGCCGGCGCGCAGTCGGTGGTGAACGCCTTACCCCCGCCGGGGCCGCTGATGGTCAGAGCAAGGTTGGTCAGGGGCACGTCGGGGATGCTCCCGAAGGTGACCGACTTGCGGCTCAGATTCACGCTGCCGGTCAGCGCGATGGCGACCGGTGCACGGAAGGCGATCGCGAGCGTCGGGGCCTGAAGCGAGCCGCCCAGGGTGACCGTCCCGCCGGCAAGCGCGGCGCTCGGCAGTAGCGGCGAGGTGGCAGTGGCGCTACCGACGGTGCAGCCAGAACCCGTGAGGCAGCCGGCGACTGCCAGCGCGTTCACCCCGAGCCCACTCGGGAGCTTGAGCGTGATCGACCGGCTGGCCGACTCGCCGGCGACCTGCGTGACGCCGAAGGCGAGCGTCGCTCCGCTGTCTTTGGCGTCCTTGGTGACCGTGCCGCTCAGCGTCGGGGCGTACGCCAGGTTCTGGCAGCCGCTCGGAGTGAACGCGTAGGACGCTTGGCTCATCGGCGTCCCGTCGTAGTAGGTGACGGAGAAGGAGCTCGTGGCTGGGTTGCAGCTGCTCGGCAGGCGCGTGAACGGCTGTCCGTTGAGCCTGGTGAAGCTCACGCTGAACGACGCGATTTGTGCCGGGCTCGGATTGGGGAAGGTCGTGGTCAGGTTCAGCCCGCCCGGGACATTCGGGTTGAGCGAGACGCTGATGTACTGGTTGGCGAGCGGCCCTGCGCCCGGAACGAGCTCGAGGCCGGCGGCGTCGCTGCCCCGCGCCGGGACCAGATATAGGTTCCCCTGGAGGGTCCCCACCGTGGTGTTGATGGTCGCGGTGCCGACCTGGCACGACGACGTGAGCTGCTCGGCAGCCAGACAGCCCGGATTGGCGTTCAGATTGCCCAGCATGCCCGGGGCGAACGAGGTGACCACGGTCCCCGGGGAGTCGTTGGCGGCGAAGTCCAGCGTGGCGGTGACGGACGTGAGGCCACCCGCCTGCGTGTTGGCCGGCGTGACGATCAGCGTCTCGCCGGACGCCAGTGCGCTTGCCGGCACGGCGGCGAGCGTCGCCATCCCTGCCAGGAGCCCAAGCAGAGCTCGCCCGGGTCGTAGTGACACTTGGCCGATACCTCCTCTAGAACTCGTCCACTCCAAGGAGCCCCTCCACCCCCAGGCTCCACCACGCCCGGCCGAATCATTCGAGGCGTGAGCAGACGACGGAGGTCGCGCCGTGAACCATGCTACCCCGATGACCCCGATCATGCATAGGCCTAACTGGGATCCTGGCCGTATGCGGCCACACCCCTCAGTGCTGGGGAGACGAGGCGGAGATCGGCACCACTCCAGTCGTCAACGTGGGTCCGGACGGGCGGTTCATCGAGGTCTGAGGACGGGACGGCGTGGGGGGTGCGGCACCCGCGCCGGCACTGCGTCCAAGACGCGTGAGCAGCAACCCGAGGGCGGGGATCGCCACCAGCGCGATCATGGCCAGGAACCACACCTGCCCGGCGTCCGTGCCCTCCCCGAGGGCATGGACAAGGCCGGCCAGCCAGGCCAGAGCCGTGAAGCGGTGGAGCTTGCGCCAGCGCACCGCCCCGACCCAGCGACGGGCGTAGTAGGAGAGGCCGAGCAGGGCGAGACCCCAGCCGGCGACGATGCCGATCGAGGTCCAGATGGTCTTGTAGCTCGAGAGGAATGGAATCGTGATATCGGCGACCGAGAAGTGCACGTAGGAGTCGGCGAGCAGAGCCGCGGCGTGGACAACGATGGCCGCGATCGTGGACAGGGCGAGGGTGTCATGGGCCGTGCGCAGCTCGGTCGTGCGGCCCTTGAGGAGCTTGGTGCTCATCAACAGGCCCAGGGACACGGCGAGGCTGGCCAGCACCAGCGCCGCGAACCCCGCGGCGCGGCTGGTGATCCAGAACAGGTAGGGGCTGGGGTCGATCATGTCTATGAGGATCGGCCGGCCCTGGTAGAGCGGCGTAGGGACTGCGTAAGAGGTTCGTACGAGCCGGCTAGTGCTCGATGTAGCCGGCGCTCAGGCGCGCGAGGCGGCGGGCGAAGGACTGGCTGCCCGACGCCGGCGCCGGGGCGTAGGTCACGTCGAACGACCGGCCGCCGCCGGTGAGCGGCGAGGGCGCCGCGGTGCCGAGTACGCCGGTGGCGCTCCGAGCCACGAGCATCCGCTGCGTGCTGGCGATCAGGTCGATCGTGGTCCGACCCCAGTATGGGTCCGCGATCGAGCCAGAAGTTCCATCCGACGTGGTGGCGCTCGCCAAGTCGAACGGCACCGATCCGAAATCGGCCAGCGGAAGCGCCTGGCAGGCGTACTGGCCGAGACACTCGGACGGCGCCTCGACGATCCACTCGGCCGAGCTCACGTCGATCGACGGGGCCTCCAGCGTCTTGTCGAAGCGCCGATGGCTGGTCTCATCGTTGAGCGTGAACACCACCGTGTGCCCGGTTACGGTCACGGTGGCGTGCATGACATCGCCGGGGTTCACGCGCAGGGCGATGGTCTTGGACGGAGCCGGCACCAGCTCGAACCACGCGCTCGAGACGACCTTGCCCGCGGCGCTGCAGTCGACCTCGGTGCCGGTTTGCTCGAGCGCGTCGGACGTCAGCTTGTAGCCGCCCAGCCCGACCCATACAGCGGAATAGCTCGGCTGACCGGGGACGCAGGTGGCGTCCGGCTGGATCCAGGTCGCCGACACCTGGCTGAACGACACGCCGGCGCGATGAATCGCGTAGCCGGCCCAGTTGGTGCTCCGGGTGGTGTTAGCCACCGCGGCCGGAGCGCCCACCAGGGCGGCAGCGAAGATCAACGCGCCGGCGAGACCGTTACGCACTACCTTGCCGCTCCCGTTTGCTCTGCGTTCGATCAAGCCCTATCCCTTAGCGGCCTGCAGGAGCGCCGCGCCGTATCCCTGGCAGTCGTACATGGTCATAGTCCCGTCGCTGGTACTTAACGTGACCGCGCGGCAGGTCTTTGCAACCACTTCGAGCGCCGACTCGCTGCCGGTCCGGGTGTCGCCGGGCAGTCCAGCGCCCTGGGAGCTGTCGACGATTATCCAACGGAGCTTGCCGGCCTGCACTTCGTGGGCCAGCCAGGTCAGGCTCACCGTGCTCTCGCGGCCCGAAAAGCCGCCGAGCCCGGCGACGTTCGCGTCCGAGGACAGGATGGCTTCCGCGGCGGTGCTCTGGCTTTCGACCCCGATGGTTCCCCCACCATGTTGCTCGGCGTAACGTATCGCCGCGGTCAGCGACGCCGTGTCGCCGCCGAATCCGCCGCCGCCGGCGAACCCACCGGCGCCGCCGCCGAACCCACCGCGGCCGCCGAATCCGCCCGTCGTCGAGCCGGACGTCGAGCCGCCGGACGTGGAGCCACCGCCGGACAGGCTGGGCGGAGCGAAGCCTCCGGCACTACTGCCGGAGGGCGCGGAGCCGCGGCCGCCCGCGCCACCGCCAAACCGGCCGGCGCCACCACCAAACCGGCCGCCGCTACCGCCGCCAAAGCGGCCGCTGCCGCCCCCGCCCGGAGCGCCCCCGCCCGGACCGCCGATCGAGGCACTCGCCGGCCCCCCGGAGGGGAACGTGCTGCTGGTGGCGTGCCCGAGAGTCTCGGCCGCCCAACTCGCCGGCGCCGCGAGCAGCGCCGCCAGCGCCACCGCGACGATCACCGCGCGCACGCGCGGGGACAGCTGGAAAGCCAGGACGATCGCGCAGGCGCCACCCACGCCGATCACCAGCGGCGTCGCCCAAGCCAGGGACCCGCTCAACTCGCCCAACACGACGAGCTCGGTGATCGCCCCGCCGGCGATCGCCAGGGGCGCGATCACGCGCGCGGCCTTCGACGAGGCCGTCCCGCCGAGCGCGCGGGGCAGCATTAGGCTCGCGCCCGCGCCGAGAAGGGCCGCGGCGAACGGAGCCAGGAACGACACGTAGTAGGGGTGGAAGATCCCCGAGGCGTAGCTGAAGACGACCGCGGTGACCAGGAAGGCGCCGCCGACGGTCATCAGCCAACCCGTGCGCGGGTCGCGCCGGCGCAGTCGCGTGAGCACGAGGAGCGCGAGCCCAGCGACCACGGCGAAGCCGAGCAGCCACCCGGCCTGGTCGCCGAGCGCCGACTCGAGCAGGCGGAACGGGCCGGTGGCGCCGCCGAACAGGTTGCCGCCGAAGCCTCCGCCGCCACCCGGCCCGCCCCCGCCCGATGGCCCTCCCGTTTGCCCGGCGACACGCCCCAAGCCGTTGTATCCAAAAATCAGGGACCAGACGCTGTTATCGGAGGTGCCGGAGATCCACGGCCGATCCGCCGCCGGCGTCAAGGTCACGAGCAATGGCCAGGCCCCCCCGACGACGACCAGAGCGAGCCCGCCGGCCAAGAGCTGGCGGAAGGCCTTGAACCGTTCCCGCCAGGTCTCGCCCCACCGGGTCCACATCCAGGCCAGTGCAATCCCGGGGAGGACGAATAGGGCCACGCCCATCTTGGCCTCGAAGCCGAGACCCACGCAGACGCCACACCACACCAGCCACTTGGTCCGCCCGGTCTCGAGCGCGCGCACGGCGCACCACAGGGCGGCGACGGAACACAGGATCAGTGCCTCGTCCGGGTTGTTATGGCGGGCCATCGCCACCGTGATGGGGGTCAGCGCGAAGGCCAGGCCGGCCACGCCGCCGGCGACCCGGCCGAACATCCGGCGCGTCATGTCGTACACGAACGCCACCGCCGCGACGCCCATGAGCGCCTCGGGCACGAGGATGGCGAGCGAGTTGAAACCGAAGATGCGCGCCGACAGCGACTCGATCCAGAAGGCAAGCGGCGGCTTGTCGACCGTCATCAGGCCGCTCTTGTCCAGCGAGGCGAACAGGAAGTCGTGCCAGCTCGAGCTCATCGAGCGCACCGCGGCCGCGTAGTAGGTGTTGGCCCAGCCGTTGATGCTGAGGTTCCACAGGTTGAGCACCGCTGCCAGGACCATGAGCCCGAGCAGCTCCGGGCGGGCGAGCAGCGCACCGGCCCGCGGCCGGCGGAGTACGCGCGAGCGCAACCGGGCCGCGCGGGGGGTCGGGTAGGTAGTCGTACTCATGGCGCGAGCTGGGGACGGCTGGGCGAGGGCAGCGCGGGGCGAGCAGCCGGCTCACGGTGCACGAGCAGCCGGCCCACGCCGCGCAGATCCGCGAGCGCGGTCGAGACGATGTCCACCCGAGAATCGAGATCCTCGACCCAGTCGACCGGCACCTCGTGGATGCGCAGCCCGTTGCGCTGCGCGAGCACCAGCAGCTCGGTGTCGAAGAACCACTCCTGGTCCTCGACAAGCGGGAGCAGCTGGCGGGCGGCGTCGGCCCGGATGGCCTTGAAGCCGCACTGCGCGTCGCTGAAGCGGGCGCGCAGGACCAGCCGGAGCAGCCGGTTATACGAGCGCGAGATCACCTCGCGCTTCGCGCTGCGGCGCACGCGCGCCGCGCGGTGTAGGCGTGTGCCGATCGCCAGGTCGCTGTGAGAAGACATGAGCGGCGCGATCAGCGGCAGCAGCGCGGCGAGGTCGGTCGAGAGGTCGACGTCCATATAGGCCAGAACCTTGGCGTGGCTCGCCGACCAGGCGGTCCGCAGCGCTCGGCCGCGGCCCTTGGCGGGCAGGTGCATGGCACCCACCTCGGGCAGTTCGTACATCAGGCGGCGCGCCACCTGGAGCGTGCCGTCGGTGCTCGCGTTGTCGACGATCGTGATCTGCCACGAGAACGGGAACGCGCACGACAGGTAAGCGTGCAGCATGCGGACCGAGCCCTCGAGCGCGAGGTGCTCGTTGTAGACGGGGATCACGATCTCGACGTCGGGTCGCGAAATTGGTCCCGTCCACCCGAGGCCGGCGGGGCCCTCATCGCGAGACCCGGGGGTGGTGGTGACGAGCGAGCTGCTCATGGCGCTCACGGCTGGTCGGGCGCGCGATGCGCCTCGGAGTAGATGCCGGCCGCAGTCAGCGCGGCGAACACGCCGGCGGCCAGGGCGGCAAGGGTCCAGGACAGGATGGTCACGGTTCGGCCTCCTCGAACTTCGGTGCAGTTGTCATGCGAGGAGAATCGGCCCGCGGGCGAAGCTCGCCTGAAGACGTCCCTAAGACGGGCGTAGGAGTCCTCCGGGGGCGGCGGGGGGTTCCTCCGGGGGCGGCGGGGGGTGGGTGGGTGGGGCGGCCGGGGGCGGGTGGGTCCCAAGTCCTAGAGTAAGAAGGACCCAGAACCAGGAGAAAAGCACCTTGAACCCCAACAGCTTCAACGCCAAGGCGACACTCACCGTGGGTGGGCGCGACTACGAGATCTTCCGCCTGGATGCGCTGCAGGCGAAGTACGACACGGCCCGGCTGCCGTTCTCGCTCAAGGTCCTGCTCGAGAACCTGCTGCGCAACGAAGACGGCGAGTCGATCCGGGCCCAGGACATCGAGGCGCTGGCCCGCTGGGATGCCCAGGCCGAGCCGGCGATCGAGATCGCGTTCACGCCGGCGCGCGTGATCATGCAGGACTTCACCGGGGTGCCCGCGGTCGTCGACCTCGCCGCGATGCGCGATGCGATGCGCGAGATGGGCGGGGATCCGCGCAAGATCAACCCGCTGGTCCCGGCCGAGCTGGTGATCGACCACTCGGTCCAGGTCGACGTGTTCGGCTCGAGCGCCGCGTTCGCCCGCAATGCCGAGCTCGAGTTCGAGCGCAACCGGGAGCGGTACGCCTTCCTGCGGTGGGGCCAGGGCGCATTCGACAACTTCAAGGTCGTCCCGCCCGACACGGGGATCGTGCACCAGGTGAACCTGGAGTACCTCGCCCGCGTGGTCTTCGTCAATGACGCGCTCGGCCAGATCTACCCCGACACGCTCGTCGGGACCGACTCCCACACGACGATGATCAACGGCCTCGGCGTGCTCGGCTGGGGCGTCGGCGGCATCGAGGCCGAGGCGGCGATGCTCGGTCAGCCGATGTCGATGCTGATCCCGCAGGTGCTCGGCTTCAAGCTGACCGGCTCCTTGCAGGAGGGTGCCACCGCGACCGACCTGGTCCTCACCGTGACCGAGATGCTGCGCTCACGCGGCGTGGTCGGCAAGTTCGTCGAGTTCTACGGCGAGGGCCTGGCGGGACTGCCGCTGGCCGACCGGGCCACGATCGGCAATATGTCGCCCGAATTCGGCTCGACCTGCGCGATCTTCCCGATCGACGCCGAGACGCTGCGCTACCTCGAGTTCTCGGGGCGTTCGCACGAGCTGATCGAGCTGGTTGAGGCCTACGCGCGCGAGCAGGGTCTGTGGCACGACGAGGCCTCCGAGGAGCCCACGTTCACCGACAAGATCGAGCTCGACCTGTCGACCGTCGTGCCCAGCATCGCGGGCCCCAAGCGCCCGCAGGACCGCGTGTCGCTGACCGAGTCCAAGCAGGGGTTCCGGATGGCGCTCGAGGGCTATCTGCCCGAGGAGGACCCCGAGGACGAGGCGATCGAGGAGAGCTTCCCGGCCTCTGACCCGGTGTCCACCCACGTCCCCAACGGCGTCGGTCACGAGCCGAGCGGCGGGACGGGCGGGGCGCAGGTGGCCGATCGGCCGGCAACGCGAGTGGACGTGACGCTCGAGGATGGGACCGAGACCGACCTCGACCACGGCCGCGTGGTGATCGCCGCGATCACGAGCTGCACGAACACCTCCAACCCGTCGGTGATGCTCGGCGCGGGCATCCTGGCTCGCAATGCCGTGCAGAAGGGCCTGAGCGTCAAGCCATGGGTCAAGACCTCGCTGGCCCCCGGCTCCAAGGTGGTCACCGAGTACCTCGACCGTGCCGGGCTGACCGAGTACCTGGACGAGCTCGGCTTCAACCTGGTCGGGTACGGCTGCACAACCTGCATCGGCAACAGCGGTCCGCTGGCGGCAGAGATCTCGGCCGCGGTGCAGGACAACGACCTGGCCGTCGTCTCGGTGCTATCGGGCAACCGCAACTTCGAGGGCCGCATCAACCCAGACGTGAAGATGAACTACCTGGCCTCGCCGCCGCTGTGCGTGGCCTACGCGATCGCCGGCACGATGGATATTGATTTGTATGACGAGCCACTGGGGGAGGACCGGCGCGGCGAGCCGGTGTTCCTGGCTGATATCTGGCCCAGCGCCGCCGAGGTCGCGGCGACGGTCGACGAGGCCGTCCAGTCGGACATGTTCCACAAGAGCTATGGCGAGGTGTTCGACGGCGATGAGCGTTGGAACTCGCTCGAGGTGCCGACCGGCGAGCTGTTCGACTGGGATCCGCGCTCGACCTACGTGCGCCGGCCGCCGTTCTTCGAGGACATGCCGCGCGAGCCGTTGCCGCCCGAGGACATCGAGCGGGCGCGGGTGCTGGCCGTGCTCGGCGACAGCGTGACCACCGACCACATCTCGCCGGCGGGCTCGATCAAGCGCGACGGTCCGGCCGCGGCCTACCTCAACGAGAACCACGTGGAGTCCCGGGACTTCAACTCCTACGGCTCGCGCCGCGGCAACCACGAGGTGATGATGCGCGGCACGTTCGCGAACATCCGGTTGAGGAATCGTCTGGCGCCAGGAACCGAGGGCGGAGTGACCGTGTATTTAGGCCCGCCCACCCACGCCGAGGGCGAGGGCGAGCAGATGTCGATCTACGACGCGGCCATGCGGTACATGGAGGCGGACATCCCGCTGATCGTGCTCGCCGGCAAGGAGTACGGCTCGGGGTCATCGCGCGACTGGGCGGCCAAGGGCACGCGGCTATTGGGGATCCGGGCTGTGATCGCCGAGAGCTTTGAGCGCATCCACCGCTCCAACCTCGTGGGGATGGGCGTGCTGCCCTTGCAGTTCGCCGCCGGCGAGTCGGTCGAGTCGCTCGGGTTGACCGGGTCCGAGATCTACACGATCGAGGGGATTGCGGGCGCGGATCCGATCCCCCGGGAGCTGACGGTCAAGGCCGACTCCGGGGCGCAAGCGCCCTTGGAGTTCACGGTCACCGTGCGGATCGACACCCCCAAGGAGCAGCGCTACTTCCAGCACGGCGGCATCCTGCAATTTGTTTTGCGGTCGCTGCTCGGGTAGGCCAGTCGCCCGAACTTTGGCGCTGAGGCCGCTTATTTGTCAGCCTCAGCGCCAAAGTCGCGGCTAGGCGGCCGGGCGCAGCGGCTCGAGCTCGCGACTCTCGGCCAGCTCGGCGAGCGCCTTGCGCTCGAGCTTGCGCACCGCGTCCGACGAGATCCCCAGGCGCCGGCCCGCCTCGCGCAGCGGCGTCGGGTCATCGCCGTCCATCCCGTAGCGGAGCGCCACCACTCGGCGCTCGGCCTCGGGCAGGCGCTCGAGCGCGCGGCGCAGGGCGTCGTCGCGCGCGGCCAGCTGGACCTCCTCGTCAACCGGGGTGGCGTCGCTGGCCAGCAGGGCCCCGAGGGTGGTCTCGTCCTCCTCACCGACCGGACGATCGAGGCTGGTGACGACCCGGGCGATCTCCCGGCTGGCGTACACCTCGCGGACCTCGAGCTCGGCCGCCTCGGCGATCTCCTCGTCGGTCGGGTCGCGCCCGAGCTGGGCGATCAGCGCCGCGCGGGCACGTGCGATCCGGCGCTCGCGCTGACCGATGTGAACCGGGACCCGGATCGGGCGGGCCCGGTTGGCGATCGCGCGCTGGATCGACTCCCGGATCCAGAACGTGGCGTAGGTGGAGAACTTGTAGCCCTTGCGGTAGTCGAACTTCTCGGCGGCGCGGATCAGGCCGAGCATGCCCTCTTGGATGAGGTCGAGCAGGGGCATGTCGAGACCCTCGTAGCTGCGCGCGTTCGAGATGACCAGCCGCAGGTTCGAGTTGACGAGACGCTCCTTGGCGGCCAGGTCGCCCCGCTCGATCCGGCGGGACAGATCCGCCTCCTCGGCCTGGTTCAGCAGCCGGTGGCGGCGCACCTGCGCCATGAACAGCGACATCGAGTCGAGCGTGCGCTCGGCGCTTTCGTGGACACGGTAGACCGCGTCCGGGAGATCGCGATCCGAGCCACGACCGGACTCGACATCGCGGTCGCGCAGCTCGATCCCCCGCTCGGCCAATAGGCCGCGGATCGAGTCAAGCTCGGTATCGCGCTCGTCCACTTTCAGGTCCGGAGACATGCCTCGGAAGTGCTACCCAGAAGGGCCGCGCTGAACACTCCCGGAGCGGCACACTCCGCAATCGCGCGCGTTACTGAATAGCCTTCGGGTGAATGAGTACGCCGGAACTACTCATGAACCTGCTTCGCGCCCCCGGTCCGTCGGGGCACGAGTCCGTCCCTGCCCAGGTCTGGCGGGATTACTGCAAGAGCTTCGCCGAGGAGGTCGGTGGCGACCGCGTCGGCTCCTCGTTCGCGCGGGTGGCGGGCACCGCAGACGGTCTGACTGTGGCCGTGGTCGGCCACATTGACGAGATCGGCCTGCATATCTCCCACATCGAGGACGACGGATATCTGCGCTTCGGGCAGGTGGGGGGTTGGGATCCCAGCGTCCTGATCGGGCAGCGGGTGCGCATCCGCACACGCGAGGGGGACGTGCCGGGGGTGATCGGCCGCAAGCCGATCCACCTCCTCAAGGACGATGACCGCCGCAAGGTCCCCGAGCTCAAGGAGCTCCACATCGACATCGGGGCCAAGGACGCCGAGGAGGCCGGCAAGCTCGTCCGCATCGGGGACGTGGCCGTGATCGACGCCGAGCCGGTCGAGTTCCGGCACGATCGGGTCATCTCGCGCTCGCTCGACAACCGGGCCGGCTGTTACGTGGCCGCCGAGAGCGCGCGGCTCGTCGCCGAGTCGGGCGGCGCGCCCGGCGACGTGCTCGCGCTCGCGGTCACCCAGGAGGAGTCGACCTTCGCTGGCTCGCGTACGAGTGCTTTCGCGCACGACCCGGACGTCGCGATCGTGGTCGATCTGACCTTCGCCACCGATCAGCCCGGGATCGAACTCGGCGCGATCACCAAGCACCCGCTCGATTCGGGCCCGGTCATCGCGCGCGGTACCTCGCTGCATCCGCTCGTGTTCGAGCGCCTGTACGACGCGGCCGAGGCGGAGAGCATCCCGTTCACGCTGGAATCGCTGGGCAAGGGCACCGGCACCGACGCCGATGCCATCCACCTGAGCCGGGCCGGCATTCCGACCGGCCTGGTCTCGATCCCGTGCCGCTACATGCACACTCCGGTCGAGATGGTCTCGCTGGCCGACATCGACGCCGCGGCCCGCCTGATCGCGGCGTTCGCGCGCCGGCTCGAGCCGGGCACCTCGTTCGAGCGCTGACGTCGGACGCACCGGGTGCTGCTGCTGTTCGACATTGACGGCACGCTGGTTGCGCGCGCCGGACGGGCCCATAGCGAGGCGCTCGCGAGCGCGATCCGCGAGGTGCACGGTGTCGACCCGCGCGACCTGCGCGACCGGATCGGCCCAGCCGGGCGGACCGACGGGGAGATCGCGCGCCTGATTCTGCTCTCGCTAGGGGTCCCGGCGCAGCGGATCGACGAGCGCGCGGACGCGGTCCGCGAGGCCTGCTGCCGCATCTACGCCCAGACCGTACCGCCCGACCTGGGCTCGTCCGTGGTGCCCGGAATCCCGGAGCTCCTCGCCTGGCTGGGCGGGCGCGACGGCATCCAGCTAGCCCTCCTGACCGGGAACTACGAGCCGGTGGCTCATCTCAAGCTGGCCCGGGCCGGCATCGGAAAGTGGTTCCCGTCGGGTCAGGGCGCGTTCGGCTCGGATTCCGAGGACCGGACCGCGCTCCCCGCCATCGCGCGCCGCCGGGCGGCACGCGACGGGGTGCCGTTCCCGCGCGAGAACACCGTCGTTATAGGCGACACCCCACGCGACATCGCCTGCGCGCGAGCGGACGGGGTGCGCTGCGTGGCGGTGGCGACCGGCCAGTATGGGGTGGATGAGCTGGAGGGCGCCGACGCGGTGGCGCGCGATCCAGCCGAGCTGCGCGACGTACTCGAGGCGGTGCTCGCCGATCGTCAGGACAAGTCCGGCTGAGCGCCGTCGGGCGTGAGCGCGTGAGCGGCACGCCCGCGGGCGTCCTCGCCGGCCGACGTAGCTATCCAGTCCCCGGCGTCGTAGCGCAGCAGCGCCGGGAATGCCGCGATCACGACCCCGACGCCCAGCACGCAAAGCACTCCTCCTGACGCCACGGCGAAGCGCGGGCCGGTCGCGCCGGCGACGACGCCCGACTCGATGTCCCCGAGCCGAGGGCCGCCCGAGACCACCAGCGAGTAGACGGACGACATCCGCCCGCGCATGTGCTCGGGGGTGACGCTCTGGTTGATCGTGGTCCGGCACACGGCGCTGACCGAGTCGGCGGCACCGGCGATCGCGAACAGGACCGCCGCGATCCACAATGACCCGGCCAGCCCCGCCAGCGCGATCGCGACGCCCCACGCGGTCACCGCCCACGCGGCGACCCGACCCAGTCGGGAGAAGTGGCGGAGCCACCCGGTGGTCAGGGCGGACACGGTCGCGCCCGCTGCCACGGCCGAGTAGAGGGCGCCGGCGCCGGCCGCGCCAGCGTGATAGACGCTGACCGAGAGGACCGCGAACAGGGCACGCGGCATCCCGAAGATCATCGCCACGAGGTCGATCGCGAACGAGCCCAGCAGCGCCTGGTTGCCCCGCACGTAGCGCAGCCCGTCGGCGATGGACCGTCGCAGGCGCTCGTGGTGGCTCACCTGAACGGGCGGCTGCGGCGTCAGCGCGATCAGCGCCAGCACCATCGCGGCGCAGCTCAGCGCATCCACCGCGTACGCCCACGGAAGGCCGAGCGCGGCGATCAGAATCCCGCCCAGCGCCGGACCGACCACCATCGTCAGCGTGCTCAGCCCGTAGTTGAGTGCCAGCGCGCTGCGCAGCTGCCCCGGCGCGACCAGGCCGGGCACGATTGCCGAGGTGCCGACATTCTGGAGCGCCGTGAACGCGGCGAGTACGGCCGCCAGCGCGTACACCACGAAAAGCGGTGGATGACCGAGCCACGCCGCCAACGCGAGCCACGCCGCGGTCAACACGAGACCGACCTGGTCAAGCAAGAGCAACTTGCGCCGGTCCACGCGGTCGGCGACTGCGCCCCCGAGCAGCGAGGCGGCCACCAGCGGGACGATCTCAACCGCGCCAAGCAGACCGACGAGCAGCGCCGAGTGCGTCTGCACGTACACCTGGTAGGGCAGCGCGACCAGCGTCGCCTGCGAGCCGAGGCCCGAGACGAAGCCGCCGAGTACGACCAGGCGCAGGTCGCGGCTGTCGCGCAGTGGCGAGAGGTCGGTTCTCAGGTTGCCCAGGCGCAAGCGACGAGGATCGTCTACGCCTGGTGTGCGGACGGGCCCACTAAGACTTCGGCACCGGGAACTGGGTTCGCATAACGCGGTCCCACAGGCGGTCGGGCATGAGCCGGCGCTGGTTGATCATCACGTGCGCGCTCACCGTGACCGGGTAGCGGGTTTTCGGATGCTCTGAATTCAGGGCGCCGGCGATAGCCTTGGCTACCGCGTCGGGCCCGCCCCCGAGCTTCGCCAACGGGCCGTGGTAGACGTCCTCGATGGCCCGCGCGACGTCGCGGTTGAAGTCCGCGTAAGGCCCGGCCGTCTCCCCCACCGATCCCGCCGCGGTCTCGCCGAAGTTCGTCACGATCAACCCCGGCTCGATCACGATCACCTCGACGCCGAAGCCCTGAACCTCAAACCGCAGCGCGTCGGAGATCGCCTCGACCGCGTACTTGCTCCCGTGATAGAGCCCGCCGCCCGGAAAGGTCAGCCGGCCGCCCATGCTTGAGAGGTTGACGATGCGGCCCCAGTGCTGATCGCGCATGCCCGGGAGGACGAGCTGGCACATGCGGATGAGACCGAACACGTTGGTCTCGAACTGGCGGCGGACCTGGTCGAGTGGGACGCTCTCCACGGCGCCCGACTGGCTGTAGCCGGCGTTGTTGATGAGCACGCCGACGGCGCCCTCGGCGGCGATGACCGCGTTCACGGCGGCGCTCATCGACGCCTCGTCGGTGACGTCGAGGGGCAGCGTCTTGCAGCCGGCGGCCTCGAGGTCGCTCAGCGTGTCCAGTCGGCGCGCCGTCGCATACACGGTCCAGCCCACCCGGACGAGCAACAAGGCGGTGGCGTGCCCGATGCCCGATGAGCAGCCGGTGATCAGAACGGCCTTAAAGGGCACGTCCGGACTCTAACCCCGGACGAGCTTCTTGTACGTGATGCGGTGCGGCCGGTCGGCGTCCGCACCAAGCTGTTCGTGGCGGAAGGTCTCGTAGGCCTCGAAGTTGCCCTCGAACCAGCGGGTTTGCGAGTCGCCCTCGAACGCGAGCACATGAGTGGCGATCCGATCCAGGAACCACCGATCGTGCGACACCACGACGGCGCAGCCGGCGAACGCGAGCAGCGCCTCCTCGAGCGCGCGCAGCGTGTCGACGTCGAGGTCGTTGGTCGGCTCGTCGAGGAGCAGCAGGTTGCCGCCGGTTTTGAGGAGCTTCGCCAAGTGAAGGCGGTTTCGCTCGCCGCCGGACAGCTTGGCCACCTTCTGCTGCTGGTCGGAGCCCTTGAAGTTGAAGCCCGACACGTAGGCGCGACTGTTGACCGTGCGGTCACCCAGCTTGATCTGATCCTCGCCACCGGAGATCTCCTGCCAGACGGTCTTGTCCGGGTCCAGGGCGTCACGGGACTGGTCGACGTAGGCCAGCTCGACGGTCTCCCCGATCCGGAGCGCGCCGGCGTCGGGCTGCTCCTGGCCGGTGATCATCCGCAACAGCGTGGTCTTGCCGGCGCCGTTGGGTCCGATCACGCCGACGATGCCCCCAGGAGGAAGCGTGAAGCTGAGATCGTCGATCAGCAGGCGATCGCCGTATGACTTGCGCAGTCCCTCCGCCTCAACAACGACACCGCCGAGTCGCGGACCGGCCGGGATGTGGATCTGCACCTGGTCGAGCTTGACGTTCCGGTCCTGGGCGAGCAGCGCCTCGTAAGCGTTCAGGCGGGCCTTGGGCTTGTTGCGCCGGGCACTCGCGTTGAGGCGGACCCACTCGAGCTCCTGCTCGATGGTCTTTTGGCGGGCGTTCTCCTGCTTGGATTCTTGTTGCAGGCGGGCTCGTTTTTGCTCCAACCACCCGGAGTAGTTACCTTCGTAGGGGATGCCGCGGCCACGGTCGAGCTCGAGGATCCAGCCCGCCACGTTGTCGAGGAAGTATCGGTCGTGCGTGATTGCCACGACCGTGCCCTTGTAGTCCTGGAGGTGTCGCTCGAGCCACGCGACCGACTCGGCGTCGAGGTGGTTGGTCGGCTCGTCGAGCAGCAGCAGATCGGGCTGACGGAGCAACAGCCGGGCGAGGGCGACGCGTCTCATCTCGCCCCCGGACAGCGTGGTCACATCGGCGTCGCCGGGCGGGGTGCGCAGCGCGTCCATGGCGATCTCGAGCGTGGTGTCGAGGTTCCAGGCGTCGACGGCGTCGATCTGCTCCTGCACGCGGGCGAACTCGTCGGCGGTCTCGTCTGAGTAGTTCATCGAGAGCTCGTTGAAGCGGTCGAGCAAGGCCTTGGTCTCGGCCACGCCCTCCTCGATGTTCTCGCGGACGGTCTTGGCCGGATCGAGGTGAGGCTCCTGCTCGAGCAGGCCCACGGTGGCGTTCGCGCCGAGCTGCGCGTGGCCGTCGAACTCGGTATCGAGGCCGGCCATGACCCGCAGCAGGGTCGACTTGCCGGCGCCGTTGTAGCCGATCACACCGATCTTCGCGCCCGGGAGGAAGGACAGCGAGATGTCGGTCAGGACCTCGCGGTCGGGCGGGTAGCGGCGTGAGAGCTTGTAGGTGGTGAAGATGTACTGGGTCGACATGCCTTTGGACAGCATAGGAGGGCGCCCGTGCGCGCCGCGGCCGCCGGGTTCGCGCTGATCGCGGTCATCTGCATGACGGTGGCGATCGTCGGGATGGTCACCGGACGCCCGGGCGACCGTGCCGGCTTGCTGCTCAGGGCGGCGGCGGTGTTGTCCTTCGTGATCGCCGTGGTGTTGAACGCCGTGGCTCACTGACGCTCTGGAAGTAAGCTTGCGCTCTCAACCGGAATTCGGAAGGAGAGACCATGGCAAAGGTTGTCTATACCGCGGAGGCGACGGTCACCGGCGGGCGCGAGCAGGGCCACGGCAGGAGCAGCGACGGCGAGCTCGACGTACAGCTGCGGGCGCCGACCGAGGGTGGCGGGACCAACCCCGAGCAGCTGTTCGCGGTCGGTTACGCCGCGTGCTTCGAGGGCGCGCTGGGCGTCGCTGCCCGGCGCGAGCACAAAGAGGTCGGCGACGCTTCGATCGACAGCAAGGTCAGCCTGGTCACGACGGAGGATCACGCCTACACGGTCGCGGTCGAGCTCGACGTCACGCTCCCCCAGGTCGACGACGCCGAGGAGGCCAAGAGGATCGTCGCCGCGGCACACGAGATCTGCCCGTACTCGAACGCGACGCGGGGCAACGTCGAGGTCACGCTGACCGCCAACGGGCAGCCGGTTTAGTGACGGTGCCTTAGCTCTCCGGCTGCCAGCCGCTCAGCACCCATTTCCCCGAGCCTTGCTCGGTGACGGTGGCGAGCGCGACATGCCAGGCCGGGAGTAGGCCCTCATAGGCGGTGGTGTTGGTCGCGGTGGTCGACTCGAGCGTGACGACCACGAACTGATCGCGCCGCCCGGGCAGCGGCGCGACCGTCTCGACGACCCCGTGGTTGGCGATCCCGCCCCGCTCGAGCTCATAGTCATCGGCCGTCCCGGCTGCGGCGAGCTGCATCGCCGAGCGGGCCTGGCCCACGCTGCGCGCCGCCAGCACGCGCATGTCGAGCGCGACCGTCGGGGCCGTCCAGTTGATGTAGGCCGTCACAAACCGGCGGATCGCCTGGATTGGGCTCGGCAGCCCGCCGGTCGCGGTCTGCGGTTTGGGCGGGGGCGAGGGGTACTCGTGGGTGGCCTGGGCTTGGGCGAGCGCCTCCGCGGCCTGGGAGCGTCGAGAGCGCGTGTTCCGGGGTCGGGCCGCGTGTCCGCCGCCACAGGCCGCGCACGCGAGCGCGCACAGGGACACGGCAATCGCACGCCGCATGGTCACAGCCCCACCGGGTGACGCGCTACGAACCCCGCTGAGCTGCGGATCAGCGGGTGCCAGCCGATCCCGGCGCTCCCGTCATCCGGCCCCGCCGCGTTGTGCGTGTCCCAGCGCAGACCGGCCACGTACATGAACACGTGGTCGGCGGACGCGTAGAGCGTGACCCACCGGCCCGGCCCGGGCTGCCCGAACGACTCGAGCGTGCCCGAAGGCGCGTCATAGGTCACCGGGAGCAGCCCGCCACCGTAGAGCAGATGCTCCACGCTGCTCGAGCAGTCGTACGCCGAGGCGACCTCGGATAGGGGCAATCCATGGCCGCCGCCGACCTCATAGGGCTTGCCTACGATCTGATTGCCGGCCGCGATGATGTCCTGCACGGCGGGCGGCGCGTCCGCGGGCGCGGCGGCGAGCCCGTTCGGGAGCAGCTGGGCTTGGTCGCCGCTGGTGATCGGGACGCCGGTCGGCGCCGCCGGCGCGCAGACGGCGGGATCCTGCGCGGCGGCCGGCGGCGGGATCAGCGCGCTCGCATCGGTGGCGCCGGCGGCGCTCTGGCCGAGGAGGTTGCCGGCGCCGGCCGGCGGCGGGCGCTTGATCTGCACCGGGCCGGACCACAGCCCGTCCTCGTAGGGGATCCCGAGCCGTCCGGCCAGCTCCCACCACAGGTCCAGCACTCGGGGCAGGCCATCGATCGGGCCGCCCCCCAGGCCGATGTCGCGCTTGTAGGCAATCGCCGAACGGCTCCCCCAGGTGATCCGCAGCGGCGTCAGGTAGGGCAGGCCGCCCATCGCGGTGGCGGTCTGAAAACTGGTGCCCCCGAGCTCGGCGTAGCTGTCGGGGAACTCGAGCAGGTTCGCCCCCGAGGAGCCGACCACGCCGCTGCTCGGATCGCCGGGCCCTCCGTACTCGGTGGCGCCCACCGACTGCCCCGTCCCCGGCGGCCCGAGCACGATCCCTGCCCCCGGACCGGTGGCCTGGGCCGGGCCGCCCGGTGCGCCGCACTGAGGTCCCTGGTCGTACACGCTGGACAGGAGCGCGAGCGCGCCGACGCCCAAGCCGGCGGCCACGATCATTCCGACGCTGACCACCGTTGTGATCCCGCCGCCGGACCGCCCATTACCCGCTGCGCTCGCCACGACGGGCACGTTACGTCCGCCCAGCCGAGCTGGCTGCAAATGAAGCTAATTTGTTGCGGGTCGGCCCTGGGCGCGGGCGTGCACCGGCGCCGCCGGGGCGCCCACGGCGCAAGCGGGTTGGCAGCGTCGCTAACGTAATCTGGTCATGCCTCGCATCCTCGACGTTGAGCAAGCCCTCCTCCTCCTGGAGCTCGAGCCGCCGTTCGATCAGCGCGCCGTCCAGCTCGCGCGACGGCGGATGGCCAAGCGTTGGCATCCGGACATCGCGCCCCCCGGGCGCCAGCACGAGCATCAGCGGCATCTGCAGGCGATCAACGAGGCGGCGGATCAGCTCGAGCAGCTGGCCGAGTCCTCGCGCGGCGGGCGGGTCACGCGCAACGCGGTCAAGGTGTCGGCCGCGGCCACGCGCAAGGCGCGGGAGGAGGCCGGCCGGCGCGCCTACGAGGCCGAGCAGCGCGAGCGCGCCGCCGCTGAGGAGCGCGCCAAGCACGACCCGTTCGGCTCGCGGGTGCCCGACCACTCCGTCGTCCACCGCTACGCCCGCTGCACGTCGTATCCCGAGTGGGGCGTGGGCACGGTCACCGGGATCTACTTCTCCGGCGACGAGGAAGACGTTCAGCAGTGGGCCCGGGTCCGGTTCTCGGTCGGTGTCCGCACCGTGCCGGCCGGCTCGCTTCAGTTCGTCGACTTCTCCAGGCCCGACCCGGCCGCCGATCGCGTCCAGCGCTTCATGACCGCCGCCCAGCACGCGCTCGCCGAGGGCGACGCCGAGCTGGCGGCTCAGCGGCTCGTCTACGCGCGCGACGCCGAGCCGAACAATCCGGTCGTGCTGCGGCTGCTCACGAGCGCGTTCTGGCAGGCCGGCAACCTGCTCGCGGCAGGCCGCGCGGTGCGCGACTGGGCGCGCGTGGAGACCGATCGCCCCACTCCCGAGCGGTTCGCGGCCCGCATCTACGAGGACATGGGGGCGATCGACCTGGCCGCCGAGGCCGCCGAGCGCGCCGCCAGGCGCGCACCGGCCGACGCCTCGTCCTGGGAGCGCCTGGGCCGCCTGCGGCTGAGGCTGATGGACCGCACCGGCGCGATCGAGGCGCTCGAGAAGGCCCGGGCCGTCGGGCCAACGGTCGAGGGTCTGCTCACGCTCGCGCTCGCCTACCACCTGGCCGGCGACGTCGGCGCCGAGGTCTCGGCCGCCGAGGCCGCCACGCGTCTGGAGCCCGAATCACAGAGCGCCTGGTCGAGCTACGCCCACGCGCTCGCGCGCACCGACCGCGTCAGCGAGTGCCTCGAGGCCTGCGAGCGGGCGCTCGCGCTCGGCGACAATGAGGAGGTCGCGGACCTCCTGGCGCGCGTCCAGGCCGCCCAGCCCCGGTCGCTTTCGGAACGCACCGCGGCGTAACCCCACACCCCTCCAGGGCCGGGACGCTCCACCCCCCAGCCCGCGCCGGAGGGGGCGGGAGGGCGGTGGCGCGTCGCTTCGCGGATCAGGCGATCGAGCCCTCGCGCCCGCACACCGGGCACGACTCGCCTATGGCGAGCGGCCTACCGCCGCATCCGGGGCAGTTCTCGACCGACTCCAGCACTCCGAGCAGCTCACCCACCCGGCAGACGAGCAGCCGCTCCTCGTCGACCTCGATCCAGACGCCGGCCGAGGCCGGGAACACGACGTGGTCGCCGGGCCTGACCGGCATCGCAATCCCCACGTTCTCCCACCAGTCGAGGCCCGGGCCAACCGCCAGCACGATCCCGTGCTGGGGTGGCGGCTCCTCGGAGCCGGGCGGGACGATCAACCCGGAGCGACGGACGCGATCGGGGTCGAGCTCCTTGATCACGACCCGGTCGAACAGAGGCCTCAGCTGATTGCGCATGTCGCACGGATCATAGGGCCGGTCGTGACCAACTCGTAATCGGACGCCGCCCCGGGAAAGGATCGAGCGCCCCCGGCGTCTCCCAGCCCAACGCCTCTCAACTGGTGCCGGGAGTCGACGTGAAGAAGCTGGTCATCCTGATTGCCACGTTCCCCGGCGCCGCGAACGAATGGGCCGTCGGGCTCAAATGGGGGCAACCAGGGGTTGGTTCTCAGTCACGGCTGACACCGGGGACCACCGGCGAGGGCCTCGGTCGGGGGACCGAGGCCCTCGCTTTCCGCATAACGCGGCTGCGAAGACGAGTTCATACAGCGAGGAAGCGTCCGCCCGAGTTCATAGGGTGGGCCGGTGCGCCTGATCGTCGCCCGCTGCGAGGTTCGCTACTGCGGACGCCTGAACGCCCTCCTTCCCGAGGCGCTCCGGTTGATCATGATCAAGGCCGACGGCTCGGTGCTGATTCATGCCGACGCCGGCGGCTACAAGCCGCTCAACTGGATGACGCCGCCCACCGTGATCGAGGAGTCGCCCACCCAGATCGTGGTCCGCAAGCGCGCCAAGGTCGACGGAGACAGGCTTGAGATCGCAATCTCCGAAGTGCTGTCGGACGTGACCCACGACATGGGCCTGCCGGACGAGGACGCGGCGCTGGCCAAGGACGGGGTCGAGGCGCACCTCCAGGAGCTCCTGGCCGAGCGACCCGCCTGGTGTGGCGAAGGACTGCGGCTGGTCCGCCGCGAGTGGCCGACCGACATCGGTCCGGTCGACCTGATGTGCCGCGACGCCGACGACGAATGGGTAGCGGTCGAGGTCAAGCGGGTGGCGGGGATCGAGGCGGTTGAGCAGCTCACGCGCTACCTGGAGCGGATCCGGCTCGATCCGGCGTTCACCGCCTGCCGGGGGATCCTGGTGGCGCAGGTGATCAAGCCGCAGGCGCGGGTGCTGGCGAGCGCCCGCGGGATCGAGAGCGTCGAGGTGGATCTGGCGGTCCTGCGAGGCGAGCGCGAGCCGGACCTGACATTGTTCGCGGCGTGAACGCCGATCCCGAGCCCGCGGTCCTCACCCAGCGGCGGGACCGCATTCTGATCATCACCCTGAATCGTCCCGACCAGCGCAACGCGGTCAACGCCGCGGTGGCGCAGGGCGTGGCCGCCGCCCTCGACGAGCTGGACGGCGACGCGCAGCTGTCGCTCGGCGTGCTGACCGGCGCCGGCAAGGGCTTTTGCTCGGGCATGGATCTGAAGGCGTTCGGAGCCGGCGAGCGGCCGCATGTGCCCGGGCGCGGCTTCGCCGGCATCGTCGAGCGCGCGGCCGACAAGCCGCTGATCGCGGCGATCGAGGGGTTCGCGGTGGCCGGCGGCCTGGAGGTGGCGCTGGCGTGCGACCTGATCGTCGCCGCCAAGGGCGCCCGGCTCGGCATCCCCGAGGTCAAGCGCTCGCTGGTCGCCGCCGGCGGCGCACTGTTTCGCCTCCCCCGCACGATGCCGCGCAACGTCGCGATGCAGCTGGCGCTCACCGGCGACTTGATCGAGGCCGAGCGGGCGCACGAACTCGGCCTCGTCAACCGGCTCGCCGACCCGGGTCAGGCACTCGACACAGCGCTCGAACTCGCGGAGACGATCGCCGCCAACGGACCGCTCGCGCTGGCCGCCACCAAGCGGATCATGGTCGAATCGGCAGACTGGCCCGACGCCGAGTACTTCGACCGCCAGCGGGAGATCATCGAGCCGGTGTTCAACTCCGAGGACGCGCGCGAGGGCGCCACCGCGTTCGCCGAGCGCCGGGATCCGGTCTGGAAGGGCCGCTGAGGGCCCGCGGGCCCGGCGGGATCACTCCCCCGACTGACCGAACAACGTCGCCACCACGGACCGCGAGCCGCCGCGGTTGCGGTGCTCGCACAGGTAGATCCCCTGCCAGATCCCGAGCGCGAGCTCACCCCGCGTGACCGGCAACGTCAGGGACGGCCCGAGCAGCGCCGCCTTGATGTGCGCCGGCATGTCGTCGGAGCCCTCAAGCGTGTGCGTCCAGTAGCGCGCGTCCTCGGGGACGACCTCGTTGAAGTACGTCTCGAAGTCACGTCGCACGTCGGGCGAGGCATTCTCGTTCAAGGCCAGCGATGCCGAGGTGTGTTGGATCAGGAGATGGAGCAGCCCGACCCCGACGCCGCCGATCTCGGGCAGCGCGTCCAGCACCTCGCGGGTCACGAGATGAAACCCCCGCGACCGCGCGCCCAACCCAATTTCCCGTTGAAGCCACATCAGAACTCGGGGATCCGAGCCGCCCGCATGTCGACGCGCGAACCGCGGAACGGAACGCCCTCGGCCTCGAGCCGCCGGCGCTGCTCATTACCCTTGGCCAGCGACCCGTCGGCTCGGACGACGCGGTGCCAGCGGATCGCCGGATCGTCGTTGTTGTGGAGTACCGCGCCGGCGATGCGGGGCGCGCCGGGCGAGATGTCGCCGTAGGTGCGCACAAATCCCTCGGGGATCGCCTGCACCCGGGCCAGGATCCGTTCCTCACGATCGGGACCTGCCCGCCCAGTGCGTCGCTTAGCTGCAGTCAGGGCAGTCCCCGCGCAGGGTGACCTCGTGGTCGGTCGTGCGGAAGCCGAGCCGAGTCGAGAGCTGGTCGATCGAGCGCTCCAGAGCGGGGTCGTGGAAAGGCACGAGCTTGCCGCACTGGTCGCAGAGCAGGTGATGGTGGTGATCCTGGCCGGCGGGGTCGGCCGTCTCGTAGCGGGCGATTCCGTCGCCGACGTCGACGCGGTTGACCAGGTCGTGGGCGTACAGCAACTCGAGTGTCCGGTAGATGCTGGCCCGCCCCACCGAGCGCTCGCCGCGCCGGCCGCGACCCAGCGCGTCCTCGATCTCGAGCGCACTGAGCGCGCAGTCGTGCCGGGACAGGAGGTCGATGAGCTTGTCGCGGGCGGCACCGCGATGGTGGCCGGCGCGTTGGAGCACGTCGCGAGCGTGCTCGGCCCAGCCCGTTTCAGTATGCGTGGCCACAACCGGAAGGTTAGTCATGGACATGTCGGCCCCGGCGTGTGGAGCGCGCCTCGAACCCAAGAGTGAGAATCGGTCTCATTCTCTGTTAGACTAGCGCGCCATGAAGCGAATCAGCCGACATTCAGCCTTTCTAGTCCTTCTGTCGCTCGCGGCCGGCGTCGCGACGGCCGGGTGCGGAGCGACCGCTTCCGGCGCGCCGAGCGCCAAGGCCGGCCAGATCGTCGCGGTCGGCGCAGAGAACGAGTACGCGAACGTGATCTCCCAGATCGGGGGGCGCTACGTGGCCGTCAGCGCGATCGAGAGCAACCCGAACACCGACCCGCACACCTTCGAGGCCAGCCCGAGCGTCGCCCGGGAAGTCTCAGCCGCGCGCCTGATCGTGCAGAACGGGGTCGGCTACGACACGTATATGAATAAGATCGAGGCAGCGTCGCCGAGCTCCTCGCGCAAGATCATCGACGTCCAGACACTGCTCGGCCTGCCGGACTCGACGCCGAACCCGCACCTGTGGTACATGCCGCGGACAATGCCCGCGGTCGCGCAGGCGCTGGTCAAGGACCTGTCGGCGATCCAGCCGTCGCACGCCGCGTATTTCGCGACGAACGCGAAGACCTTCGACGCCTCGCTCCAGCCCTGGTATGCGGCGCTCAAGGCCTTCGACGAGAAGTACCCGCGCACCCCGGTGGCGACGACCGAGCCGGTCGGCGACTACATGCTCGAGGCGGCCGGGACAGTGAACCTGACCCCGTTCACCTTCCAGGCCGACATCATGAACGGTGTCGACCCCTCGCCGCAGGATGTGACCCTCCAGAACGGGCTGTTCTCCGGGCACAAGGTCAAGGCGTTCCTCTACAACCAGCAGGTCACCGACTCGCTCACCCAGTCCCTCCTGGCGAAGGCCCACCAGGACGGGATCCCGGTCGTCGGGGTGTACGAGACGATGCCCGTTCCCGGCTACGACTACCAGTCGTGGATGCTGGCCGAGGTCCAGGCGCTGCAGAAGGCGGTGGCCAACGGGACGTCGACCGAGAAACTTCAGTGAAGTGACAGCCGAGGTCCTGCCCCTCAAAGAAGCGGCCCGGGACGCGCTCAGCGTCGAGGGCGTCACCGTGCGGCTAGGCGGCCGCACGGTGCTCGACCACGTCGGCTTCACGGTGCGGGCCGGCGAATTCACCGGGCTGATCGGATCAAACGGCGCGGGCAAGACCACGCTCTTTCGGGTGATCCTGGGCCTCCAGGCACCGGTCGAGGGTCGCGTGCGGGTAGGCACGCGGCACGGCGCGGGAGGCCACACGGGATATCGCTCGGCACCTGACGTCGGGTACGTCCCGCAGAAGTTCCTGCTCGATGCCGACATGCCGTTGCGCGGCCGCGACCTGATAGCCCTGGGGCTCGACGGCCATCGGCTCGGGCTGCCGCTGCCCTCGAAAACGCGCCGCGCCCGCGTGCAGGAGATGGTCGACGCCGTCGACGCGCGCGAGTTCGCCGACGCCCGCGTGGGCCAGCTCTCGGGGGGCGAGCAGCAGCGAATCCTGATCGCCCACGCCCTGATCAGCCGGCCGGGCCTGCTCCTACTCGACGAGCCGCTGGCCAACCTGGACCTGCGTGCCGCCAAGGAGGTCGTCGACCTGCTGGCGCGGATCGCGTACGAGCAGCAGATCGCGGTGCTGATCTCGGCCCACGAGATGAACCCGCTGCTGCCGGTGATGGATCGGATCGTCTACCTCGCGGCGGGTCGCGCGGCCAGCGGATCGGTCGACGAGATCGTCCGATCCGAGATCCTGAGCGAGCTCTACGGCCACCATGTCGACGTGCTCCGCGTGCATGGGCGCGTGATCGTGGTCGCCGGCACCGGGCACGACGAGCACGCGCTGCCAGCGCTCTCAGATGAGGGCCCGGGCTCGGTCGAGATCGTTACCTAGCGCGACATGCACCAGGTGCTCAGGGCGATCGTCGAGCCCGGCTTCTTCGCCAACTCATCGGTGGAGCTCGCCGCTGCCGTGGGCGCGGTGGTGGCGATCGTCGCCGGCTGCGTGGGCGTGTTCACCGTGATCCGCGGCCAGTCGTTCGCAGGCGAGGCGCTCGGCGACCTCGGCGCCACCGGCGGCTCGAGCGCCTACCTGGTGGGGATCGCGCCGCTTTGGGGATTCATGGCGATCACGGTCACGGCCGCGGGGATCATGGAGCTGATCGGGATCCAGCGCGCCCGGGGCCGCGATCTGGCCACCGGGATCGTGCTCGGCGCCGGCTTCGGACTGGCTGCGCTGTTTCTGTACCTCGGCACCACCTACGACAACACCACCGGCGCCACCGTGACGATCCTGTTCGGGTCGCCGTTCACGCTGTCGACCTCAGTGCTGCCGCTGGTCGCGGTGTTCGGCGCTCTCGCGCTGGGGGCCGTCCTGACCCTCTATCGGCCGCTCCTGCTCGTGTCGGTGAGCCCCGACCTCGCCTCCGCCCGCCGGCTCCCGGTCCGGCTGATCGGCGCGCTGTACCTGCTCGCAATGGCGCTCGCGGTGGCCCTGTCGGCGGTCACGATCGGGGCGATCCTCTCCACCGCGTTGCTCGTCGGTCCGGCCGCCACCGCGCTCCAGTTCATCCGGCGCCCCGGCCGCGCGATCCTCACCGCCGGGCTGGTCGGCATCGGCGCCATGTGGCTGGGGATCCTGCTCGCCTACGACAGCTACTACTGGCCACCGCTCCACCACGGCTGGCCGGTCAGCTTCTTCGTCGTCACGATCGTGCTGGTGGCCTACATCGTCGCGCGGATGATCTCCACGCGGACAGGCTCCCGGCGGACTGGATCCCCGCCCACCCAGGTGAGCTGAGTGTTCTCCGGCTTCATGGTCAACGCCTGGGTCGTGGCCACGATCGTCGCCGTGGTTGGCGGCGCCGTCGGCTTCTTCGTCGTGCTTCGAGGCTCGGCCTTCGTCGCCCACGCGGTTCCCAACGGCTCGTTCGCCGGCGCGGCCGCCGCCAGCCTGGTCGGCGTCAACGCGCTCATCGGACTCGGCGTGTTCTCGCTTGGCGGAGCCCTCGGGATCGGGTTGCTCGGCCGGCGGGGGCGCCACGACGTGGCCACCGCGCTCACGCTCGTGTTCATGCTCGGCCTGGGCGCCCTGTTCCTCAGCTTCAGCGTCGAGTACGCGCCGGAGATCTACTCGCTGCTGTTCGGCGAGGTGCTCGGGATCAGCACCAACCAGCTCGGCCCGACCATCGCCCTGGCGCTCGTCAGCCTGGCCGCGCTCGCCGTCCTCTACCGCCCGCTGCTGCTCTCCTCCGCGCTCCCCGACAGCGCCCAGGCGCGGGGGATCGCCCCGTTTGCGATCGAGCTGGGCTTCCTGCTCCTCGTCGCGCTGGTCACCACCATGACCGTCCCGGTGGTCGGAACCGCGCTCATCTTCAGCCTGATGATCGGCCCCCCGGCGGCCGCCCGCGCCTTCACCAACCGGCCCTGGGTCGCGATCATGCTGTCGGTCGCGATCGCGCTGATCGTCGTCTGGGCGGCGATCGCGCTGTCCTACCAGACCAACTGGCCGGTCGGGTTCTTCGTCGGCACGGCCAGCGCCGCGGCCTACGCGACTGGGCGGGCCTGGCGCTTCGCCCGCCGCAACCGGCGCGCTGCTCCGCCGGCGCGCGTCAACTCCTGATAAGGTGCAACCGCCTAATTTCCTGTCCACAGGGCGGGAAAGCGGGGGACCCAAGTTCCCTGGGGCGAATCGCGGCCTGATGGCCGTGTAGCGCGAGCCGCCGCGCGAGCCCGACAGCTAACCCCGTAGGCAACGAATATGAACTTCAGAAGGCGCACGATCCCTCACTCGCTGGTGGCCGGTGTGGCCGCGCTGGCGGCCGCTGCCGGCCTGGTGGCGATGGGGTGGGCGGGACCAAATATTTCGAACGCAGACCCCAGCCTCGGGACGCTGAATCAGCAGCTCGGGGCCGAGCAGGCTCACCAGTCGAGTCTGGCGGCCAGCATCAACAACCTCTCGGGCCTGATCAGCTCGCTGAGCGGCCAGATCTCGCTGGTGGAGTCCCGAGAGGCCGCGGTGCGCGCCGACCTGGCACGGGACCGTGCCCAGCTGGCCGCGGTCGAGGTCGCGCTGACCCGCGAGGAGCACCTGCTCGCGGTGCTCAAGGGCCGCCTGGCCTGGGCCCGCGAGCTGCTCAGCCGCCAGCTCGTCTCCAACTACGAGCAGGCGAGACCCGACCTGGTCTCCGTCGTGCTCGAGTCGAGCGGCTTCACCGCCCTGCTCGACAACATCACCTACCTGCGCGATGCCCAGCAGCAGCAACAGACGATCATCACGATCACGCGCAAGGCAAAGGCCGAGGCGAATGCCGCCGCCGTTCGCCTGACCGGGCTGCGCGCGACCGACCGCGAGATGACCCTGGCCACGAGCCAGCGCGTGCTTGCCCTGGCCAGCATGAACCAGCTCTTGCAGTCGCGGCAGGGGGCGCTCGCGGATGCCCGGATCGCCCAGCAGAACGCGCTGGCGGCGAGTCGCGCGCGCGGCGCCGCGCTGGCCTCCGAGATCAGCCATATCCAGGCCGAGCAGGCCGCGGCCGAGCGAGCCGCGCAGGCCGAGCAGTCCGCGGGCGCCGGCGGTGGCGGTGGCGGTGGCGGTGGCGGTGGCGGTGGCGGTGGCGGTGGCGGTAGCAGCTCCGGCGCTCCGACCCCGGACGGACCCAGCTACGGCACCGGCGGTGGCTGGTCGATCCCCTACTCGGTCGTGAACTGCGAGTCGGGCGGTCAGGACCTGACGCCCAACAGCGCCGGCGCGTCCGGCTACTACCAGTTCATGCCCGGCACCTGGAACGATTACGGCGGCTACAGCCAGGCCTATCAGGCCCCCAAGTCGCTGCAGGATCAGCGCGCGGCGCAGGTCTGGAACGGCGGCGCCGGCTCGTCCAACTGGGTCTGCTCGGGCATCGTCGGGGTTCACTGAACCCATGCCCGCGTTAGCGGGCGGTTAGCGCCGACGTTCCCCCCGCACCACGCCGTAACCTGCTCCCGTGGTGAGTGGCCGACGCGCGCTCGGAGCCGGTCTGATCGCGGGCATTCTGGTCCTCGCGTTCGTGCTGCGGATCGAGGCCGCCCACCGTCAGCCGTACAAGCCGATCAACGACGCCGGCTCGTACCTGACGATCGCCTCCTACGTCGCCCGGACCGGCGACTACTCGCTGAAGACGACCCCCGGCTCGGGGGCCGGCGGGACGCGCGGTCCGAGCGCCTATTTCGCTCCCGGGTTCCCCTACTTCCTGGGCCTGGTCGACCTGATCGACGGGCACGAGGTCAGACGGGGCCCCGCGATCCAACCCGTCCGCGACTCACAGGCGGTGCTGGGGACGATCACGGTGGCGCTGGTCGGGTTGGTCGCGTTCGAGCTGTTCGGCGCCACCGCCGGGCTGATCGCGCTCGCACTGGCCGCGGTGTACCCGGTCTTCACCGAGATGGCCAGTGTCATCGCGGCCGAGAACCTGCTCACGCCGCTGGTGCTGGCCGCCCTGTATGCCGCTCTACGCGCCCGCCGGGCGACCTCAGGCGCCGCGAGGTACGGCTGGGTCGCCGCCGCCGGCGTGCTCACGGGCCTGACCACGCTGACCCACGAGAACGGGGTGCTGATCCTCGTCGGGCTGATCCCGGCCGTTTGGACGCGCGGGGTGGGCGGGAAATTAATCAACCCGAAGGCGCTCGCCGCCCCGGCGCTGCTCGTGGCGATGACCGCGCTCGTGATCCTGCCCTGGACGATTCGCAACGCGGTCGTCATGCACACGTTCATCCCGGTCTCGGACGAGACCGGGATCACGCTCGTCGGCACCTACAACGTGGCCTCCGCGGCCAACACGCAGGTGCCGTACAAGTGGCGCATCTTCTACGGCATCCCACACGAGGGGACGTTGATCCACGACGAGAGCCACATGACCGAGCCCCAGCTCGGCGCCAAGCTCCAGAGTCAGGCGATCCACTACATCGAGCACCACCCGGTGAGCCTGCTGCAGGTCCTCTACCACAACACCCGCAGGCTGTTCGAGCTCGAGGGGACGTTCGCCTGGAAGGCCTCGGCCGCGGCGGTCTCCCTGACCACGGAGGTGGCCCGGACCGGCGTGATCAGCTTCTACATCCTCTGCCTGCTGGCGATCGCCGCGCTGGCCACCAGGCGCGTGCGCTCGGCGCCGTGGTGGGTGTGGGTTATCCCGTTCCTGCTCGCGCTGAGCGTCGTGATGGTCAACGTCGAGACGCCGAGGTTCCGGGAGCCAGTCGACCCGTTCCTGATCCTGCTGGCCGCCGCCGGCCTCTCAGCGGCGGTGGAGTGGGTGATCGCCCGCCTACGCCGTACGCCAGTCGGGCGTGAGGCTGGGGACCCGGTGCCGGCTCGCCCGGCTCAGCTGGTCGAAGTGCGCGAGCGCCTGGCCTGACCCGAAGGCCACGCAGGTCAGCGGCGACTCGGCCGAGTACACGGGCATCCCGGTCTCCTCGGCCACCAGCTCCTGGAAGCCACGGACGAGCGTGCCGCCGCCGGCGAGCAGAATCCCGTCCTTCGCGATGTCCGACGCGAGCTCGGGCGGTGTCTCCTCGAGCGTGTCCCGGATGGCCCGCATGACCTCGCGCGCCGGGGCCATGATCGCGGCGCGGACCTCCTCTGAGTGCAACTCGATCGCGGTCGGCAGCCCCGTCACCAGGTGCCGTCCGCGAACCTCAGTCGTCTCCTCGGGATAGAGCGGTCGGACCGAGCCGAGCGAGATCTTGATCTGCTCGGCCGTCCGCGACCCGATCGCCAGCTGATACGCGCCCCGCATGTAGGAGGTGATCGCCTCGTCCATCTCGTAACCGCCGACGCGGACCGAGCGCGACACCACGATCCCGCCGAGCGAGATGACCGCCATCTCGCTGGTGCCACCGCCGACGTCGACGACCATCCGCCCGATCGGCTCGTCGATCTCGAGCCCGGCGCCGATGGCCGCCGCGATCGGCTCTTCGATCAGGTGCACGCGCCGGGCCCCGGCCGCCAGCGAGGCCTCCTCGACCGCACGCTTCTCGACCTCGGTTACCCCCGACGGGGCGCACACGATCAGCCGGGGATGGGCCATCCGGCGGTCGAGCACCTTGCGGATGAAGTAGCGCAGCATCTCCTCGGTGACCTCGAAGTCGGCGATCACGCCGTGCCGGAGCGGCCGGGTGGCCGCGATCGTGGCCGGCGTGCGCCCGATCATCCGCTCGGCGTCGGCGCCGACGGCGTGGACGAGGCCCGTGTCCACGTCGGAGGCGACCACCGACGGCTCGGACACCACGATCCCACGCCCGCCGACGTACACGAGCGTGTTGGCGGTTCCCAGGTCGATCGCCATGTCGTGCACGCCAAAGGCTGGCGTCAGATGCCGCCGGGAATTGTCTCTGCGCGATCCGTCTCTACGAAAGCCGATGCTGGGAAGGGTGCCAGAAAAGGACCGCCAGGGTGAGAAACTGCCGCTGAGCGGCGCGTTACGACCCTGACTGCGGCCGGCTAGCGATCGCCGGGAGACTTGCGCGGGTACTGCGAGATGGCCTCGGCGGCGTTGAGCGCCGTCGAGATGATGCGGTTCTGCTCGGCGGCGTGGGCCACCGGGTAGCCCTCGCCCGAGGCGGCCCGCTCGGGTCGGCCGATGTAGCCGTAGCGGAGGCGGTGAGGCAGGATCTGCATCAGGCGCGGCCCCATGTGGGCACGGGCGCCCATGTTGCGCGGCTCCTCTTGGACCCACACGACTTCCTCGAGGTTCGGGTAGCTCTCGGCCAGGGCCAGGATCTCGGACTGCGGGAAGGGATAGAGCAGCTCGACGCGGCCGATCGCCACAGCCGGGTTGTCCTGGCGCGCCTCGTGGGTCGCGAGCTCGTAATAGATCTTGCCGGTGCACAGGATCAGTCGCTTGACCTGGCCCGGATCGGGTTCGCCCCCCTCACCGAGCACCGGCTGGAAGCGGCCCTCGGCCAGCTCCTTGACCGTACTCGTGGCCTGGGGTAGGCGGAGCAGGCTCTTAGGGGTCATGATGACCAGGGGACGCTGCTTGGCGACGCGGGCCTGGCGTCGGAGCAGGTGGAAGTACTGGGCCGGGGTGGTGCAGTTGGCCACCCGGATGTTGCCCTCGGCGGCGAGCTGAAGGAAGCGCTCGAGCCGCGCCGAGGAGTGCTCGGGCCCCGAGCCCTCGTAGCCGTGAGGGAGCAGCAGCGTGAGGCGCGAAGTCTGTCCCCACTTGGCCAGACCCGAGACGATGAACTGGTCGATGATCACCTGCGCGCTGTTGGCGAAATCGCCGAACTGGGCCTCCCACAGCACGAGCGTCTCGGGCGCCTCCTGCGAGTAGCCGTACTCAAAACCGAGGCAGCCCATCTCCGAGAGGGGGCTGTTGTGAAGCTCCATCGGGGCGAGCGCGCCCGGCAGGTGCTGGATCGGGCAATGCTCCTGACCGGTCTTGGGGTCGTGCAGGACGAGGTGGCGCTGGCTGAAGGTGCCGCGCTCGGTGTCCTGGCCGGTCAGGCGGATCGGAATGCCCTCGGTGAGCAACGAGGCGTAGGCGAGCGACTCGGCGTGCGCCCACAGGATGCCGGTGCCGGCCTCATCGCCTTCTCCCGAAAACACCTCGCGGCGCTGCTCGAGCTGGCGCACCAGCTTGGGGTGGATCGTGAAGCCGTCGGGCACCGCCAGGAGCTCGTCGTTGAGTACCCTGAGGCGCTCGGCCGAGACCGCGGTCTTGACCTCCGGCGAGGGCGTGCGGTCAAGCTCGTACTCGCCGGTGGCGTGCCTGAGGTCCTTGGCGGCCGCGATGCGGTCCTTGAGCTTCTGGTGCTGGTCGGCGAGCACCTCCCACACCCGGTCGGTGAGCTCGGTGGACTCCCGCTCGGACACCACGGTCTGCTCGATCAGCTGACGGGCAAACAGCTCGCGCACGGGCGGGTGCTTCTTGATCGCCTGGTACATCTCGGGCTGGGTGTAGGCCGGCTCGTCGGCCTCGTTGTGGCCGAAGCGGCGGTAGCCGATCAGATCGATGAGCACGTCGTGCCCGAACTCCTGGCGGAACGCGAAGGCGAGCCGGACGGCCGCGATGCAAGCAGGGACGTCGTCGGCATTGACGTGGATGATCGGGACGTCGAAGCCCTTGGCCAGGTCCGAGGCCCACGTGGTCGAGCGCGCGTCGTCCGGGTCGGTGGTGAAGCCGACTTGATTATTTTGGATTATGTGGATCGTCCCGCCAACCGTGTAGCCATCGAGCGCCTGCAGGTTGAGGGTCTCCGCGACCACACCTTGACCCGGGAAGGCGGCGTCGCCGTGGAGGATGATCGGAACCGCCGCGTTGGTCTCGCGATGGGCGTGCGGCCCCTGGCGGGTGGTCTGGGCGGCGCGGGTGGCGCCGGCGGCGACCGGGGCCACAAACTCGAGGTGACTCGGGTTGGACTCCAGACGCACGATGATCGACTCGCCGCTCGGGAGCTGGTAGGCGCCCTGGGCGCCGTGGTGGTACTTGACGTCGCCGGTGCCGCCCTGGGGAATCGTGGTGATCGGCTCGAGCGTCGATGAGCCCTCGAACTCGGCGAAGATCGAGTCGTACGGGCGGCCTAGGTTGTGGGCGAGGACGTTCAGCCGCCCCCGGTGGGCCATGCCGATCACGACCTCGCGCGCGCCGCGCGTCGCGGACAGCTGGATCAACTCGTCGAGCATCGGGACGGTCATGTCCAGGCCCTCGATCGAGAACTGCTTCTGGCCCAGGTAGGCCTTGTGCATGAACCGCTCCAGCGCGTCGACCTCGGTGAGGCGCCGCAGCAGCGTCTTCTGCTCGTCCGTCGAGAGCGGCGGGCGGAAGCGGCCCGACTCGATCGCCTCACGCAGCCACAGCCGCTGGCGATGTGAGGCGATGTGCTCGATCTCGTAGGCGATCGGCCCGCAGTAGGTCTCGCGCAGGTGGGGCAGCGCGTCGGCCAGGTTCTCGCCCTGGACGTACATGCGCAGGATGTGGGCCGGGATCCGCTCCATCAGCTCGGGGGATAGCCCGAGCGGCTGAGGATCGAGCGCCGGGTCGCCCTCGGGCTCGCGGCCGAGCGGGTCGAGCCGGGCGGCGAGGTGGCCGTGCGTGCGGTGGGCCTTGAGCAACGACGTCGCGGCCTGGACCGCTTGCATCAGCTCCTCGTCGGGCATTGCGCCGGGCGCCGGCGGCGCGCCCGTGTCGGTGGCGGCCGGGGCTGCGGCCGCGTCGGCCGGGGAGGCGGCGGCCAGGCTCGGGGGGCTCTTCGGTGGCGCGAGGGAGGGCAGCGCCAGTCCGAGATCGCCGAATACCCGCTCGTAGAAGCCCTCCTCGCCTCCGAGCAGCGCCTCGATTCGCTCCAGGAAGCGGCCCGACTCGGCGCCCTGGATGATCCGATGGTCGTAGGTCGAGGTCATCGTCATGACCTTCTCGGCCCCGATCGCCGCGCCAATCGCGCCCAGGCCGGGCGGATAGCCGATCGCGCCCGTGGCGAGGATCGTGCCCTGGCCGACCATCAGCCGGGGGACCGAGGCGATCGTGCCGATCCCGCCCGGGTTGGTCAGCGTGAGGTTCCCGCCGGTCAGGTCATCGGCGGTCAGCGTGTTCGTGCGCGCCTTCTCGACGAGCTCGTTGTAGGCCTCGAGGAACTCGTTGAAGCTCTTGCGGCCGGCGTCCCGGATCACCGGCACCATCAGCGTGCGGCTGCCGTCTTTCTTCTCGACGTCGACAGCCAATCCCAGGTTGCAGGCGCCGTCGTCGATCCGGTGCGGCTTGCCGTCGATGTCGGCGAAGTGGTGCGCCATGACCGCCATGTCGTCGGTGGCGACGCGTGCGATCGCGTAGGCGATCAAGTGGGTGAACGACACGCGCTGGCCGGCCTCCTTGAGCTGCGCGCGGCGCTCCCCCAGAGTGGTGACGGTGAGGGTGCGGAACGAGGTGGCGGTGGGGATCGAGCGCGACTCGTCCATGTAGCGCGCCAGGGCGGCGGCGCCTCCGCGGATCGGCTGCGCGCCCGCCGGCGCCGCGGGAGCAGCCACGCCCGCCGCTCCGTTGCCACTGTTGGCGCCGTTGGCGGCGGCGAGAACATCCGCCTTGGTGATCCGGCCGCCGCGGGCGGTACCGGACAGCGACGCCAGATCCACGCCTTGTTGGGCGGCGACGCGCCGCGCCACCGGGGACGCGCTGGCCGAAGTGGCTCCATCCGCGGCTCCGGCCCCGGGTTCCACCTCGGGCCGCGATGCGCCGGTTTTCGGTGCCCCGTTCGTCTGGGGCGCCAACGCTTGCGTCCCGCTCATCCGTGCGATCACCTGACCGACGCTGACCGTCTCCCCCTCTGCGGCGAGGATCTCGGCGATCGTGCCTGCGGCGGGGGCGGGAAGCTCCATGTCGACCTTGTCGGTCGAGATCTCGACCACCGTGTCGCCTTGCTTGACGGAGTCGCCGACCTTGACGCTCCACTCGAGGATCGTCCCCTCGGTGACCGACTCGCCGCCGGTCGGCGTAACGATGTCGATCAGCCTCCCGCTCGAGGCCTCGGCCGCGGCGACCCCCTCCGCCTCGGTGGCGGCGCTGGCCACGGCCTCTTCCGCGGTGGCGGGCGGGGACTCGCCAGACACCGGCGTGGCAGGCACATCGGTCTCGTCGACGGCCGCGTTCCCGTTGGTCGATATCTCGGCCAACGGGGCTCCGACGGCGACGGTATCGCCCTCGGCGGCGTAGATCTTCACGACCCGGCCGGCGGCCGGTGAGGGGACCTCGGCGTCGACCTTGTCGGTCGAGATCTCGACGAGCGTTTCGTCGGCCTCGACGCTGTCGCCCTCCTGCTTGCGCCATTCGAGCACGGTGCCTTCGGCGACGGAGTCTCCCATCGCCGGCATGACCACCTGGACAGTTCCGCTACTGACTGCCATCTACGGCATTCAAGGGTAGCCGGGAAACCGAGCGCTGCCTACGCCGCCGGTCCTCGATCACGAACCCGATCGACCCGGCAAACGGGCCCAGGCCGCCGAGGACAGCGACCGTGACGGCGAGCCAGTAGGGGACGATCCGGGCGCGAGCGGCGGCGATACACACCAGCGACATCGCGATCCAAATCAGGCCGTGGGCCAGGCCGAAGATGAACGTCTCGGGCTGCGGGCTATGGAGCACAAAGGCGCAGATCAGCAGCGCCAGGTAGACGCACGAGTGCGTGAAGGACACGATCTCCAGCCGGCCGAAGGTGATCGCCCGCGTGAAAGTGGTCGACCGCATCGACCCTCAGCTCGAGACGAGGGTGGCCACGTGGCGGAGGGCCGGATCGGCGTCCGCGGGCCACCGCGCCGGGTCGGCCGGCCACCAGGCGAACTCGTCGTGTTCGTGATCGGGAACAACGGTGGCGCCGTCGGCCAGCCAGGCCTGCCCCACCACCAGCACCGACTGGCCGGGAATCTGTAGGAGCGCCTCGATCCGCAGCCGCTCCGGTTCGACCGACCATTCCTCGAGCAGCTCGCGACCCATCGTGTTGGCCGGGTTCTCGTCGACCTCGACCGAGCCGCCGGCGCCGAGCGCCCACCGGCCCGCCCAGGTGGCCACCCACTGCGCACGCCGCCCGGCCAGCCAGCTGCCGTCGGCGGCGCGGACCGCGCACAGGATCGACAGGCTGCGGGCGGCGCCATCGGGGATCAGGCGCAACGCCCAGCGGGCAGGCTGAAGCTCGAGCGAAAGCCGGTCCGGTGTTGCTTCGAAGCCAACCAGACGGGCCGCCAATCCGTCGTAACTCGGCGACCCGCGGCGGCGCAGGGCGGCTAGGGCCACGTCGGCGGCGTCGGTCGCCTCGCCGGACGGTTCGAACGGCTCGCTGCGCCAAGTGACGTCCACCTGGTCGGGATCCCAGGGGCCACGGGCCAGCAGACCGTCAGATACGCCCACGCACCACAAGGTACCGTCGCCCACGCCCTCCGCGCCCTGGGACCGATGCGTTCCTGCGCGCCCCTGACCTGCGAGATGTGTTCATATCTATCGGAGTGCTATCCGAGACGTTCGAGACGGCGATTGCCTGGGAGTGCTGATCGACCCATGAGTGCGGATCGGTTGGGAACGGAGCTCTATGACCGCATGGGCGGGACGTACACCACCACGCGCCGGCCAGACGCGCGCATCGCCGTGGCGATCTGGAAGGGGCTTGGCGATGCGCGCACGGTGCTGAACGTGGGCGCCGGCGCCGGCAGCTACGAGCCGGTCGACCGAGAGGTCGTGGCCCTCGAGCCCTCGCCGGTGATGATCGCCCAGCGCCCGCCGGACGCCGCCCCGGTTGTGCAGGGGCGCGCCGAGGAGTTGCCATTCGAGGACGGCTCGTTCGATGCCGTCATGGCCGTCCTTTCCGACCACCACTGGACCGACCGCAGGCGCGGGCTGCAGGAGCTGCGGCGGGTGGCGCGCCACCGTGTCGTCCTGTTCAACGCCGATCCAGGCGAGGCGGATCTGTTCTGGCTGACCACCGAGTATCTGCCGGAGTTCCTCGAGCTGATCCGGCCCCGCTACCGGCCGCAGGGGGCGTGGCGGAACGAGGTCGCGGCGGCGCTCGGAAAGGTCGAGCTGACCGTGGTGCCGATTCCGCACGACTGTACCGACGGGTTCTACGGAGCGTTTTGGCGTCGGCCCGAGGCCTACCTGCGCCCCGAGGTGCGGAAGGGCATCTCGGTCTTCGCACAGCTAAGCTCCGGCGCGGTGGACCGGGCCTTCCAAGCCCTGGCTGCCGACCTCGAGACCGGTAGGTGGCTGAACAAACACCGTTCGCTCCTGACCGCGAGCGAGCTTACCCTCGGCTACTACGTCATCGTCGCCGAGAAAAACGAAACAGGAGGACGTACATGAAGGTCATTGGCGCCGGGCTGCCGCGTACCGGCACGCTTTCTCAGAAGGTCGCGCTCGAGATGCTCGGCTTCGGTCCCTGCTACCACATGGTCAACGTCCTCACCAACCTGCCGCTGGCGGAACAGTGGGAGGCCGCGATGGACGGCGAACCCGATTGGGACGGGACCTTCGGGGAGCACGAGTCGACCGTCGACTGGCCGGGCGCCTTCTTCTACCGGGAGCTGGCGGACGCCTATCCGGATGCGAAGGTGCTGTTGAGCGTCCGTGACCCCGAGGCGTGGGATAAGAGCATGCGCAACACGGTCTGGGATCACATCTACGGCCACTCGCTGATGGCCCACCTGTCGAAGGCGCGCGAACTCGTCGACCCGGACTGGCAGCGCTACATGGGGCTGATGGCGCGGATGTGGGCTGCTCAGGGCATCTTCAACGGACCCGAGCTCCGGCCGGGGCAGCTGGGCGAGGCCCTCGCGCGCTACGAGGCGCAGGTCCAGCGCAACATCCCGCAGGACCGGCTGCTCGTGTGGAGCGTCGGCGAGGGGTGGGAGCCGCTCTGCCGCTTCCTTGAGGTCGACGTGCCGGACACGCCGTTCCCTCGGCTGAACGACTCGAGGATGTACATCGACCGAGCGACGGACGGCGCGCTTACGGTGTTGAAAGAGTGGCGGGAGCAGGGCGCGCTGGCCGAGCAGCGCGCGCAGCAACCAGCCTGACTCAGCCCTTCCCGGTTCAGCCCGCCAGCGTCCGGTTGAAGCGCCGGAGCGCCAGGGGCACGCACACGGCCAGGATCACCAGGCACCACAGCGCCATCGCGATCTCCGGGTGCACGAGCTGCCACGAGCCGCTCGTGTGCACACCCTCGGTCAGGCCCCGGACGGTGCTGACCAGCGCCGAGATCGGGTCCCACTGGCCGATCGCGCGCGGCACCGCGTCCATGCCGGCGATCGGGACGAACGTGCCGGCGAGGAAGGCGAGCGGAAAGACCACGATGAAGCCGACGCCCTGCATCGCGTCGGGTGAGCGCACGAGCATCCCGAGCAGCACTCCCATCCACGTGAACGCCAGCATCGCCAGCACCATCAGTCCGACGAGCTCGACGGCATGCGGCGCGGTCAGGTGCGGGCGCCAGCCGAGGATCAGCCCGAGCGCCACCACGATCACGATGCCGAGGATCTGCTCGCAGAACTGGCCCATGACCTGCGCCGTGATGATCGATCACCGGGTGCTGACCGCTGAGCTGGGCGAGGAGCTGGCCGATGCACTTCGCCGGGTGCGCCGCTTCCAGGAGACGATGGCTCTCCGGCGCAGCCCGGACGAGGGACTGCGTGAGCGCAAGCGACGCCTGACCCGGCAGCGGATCTCGGATGTGGCGACGATCCTGTTCGCGAGCCGCGGGTTCGACAACGTCAAGGTCTCGACGATCGCCGACGTCGTCGGCGTGTCCGAGAAGACGGTCTACAACTACTTTCCGACCAAGGAATCGATGGTCCTCGACTGGACCGATGAGGCGATCGACAGTCTGGCCCAAGTGATCAGGGATTGCCCGTCCAACGAGTCGCTCACCACCGCCGTGGTCGCCGCCATGAAGAAGGACATGGAGCGCTTCGATGAGGTCCCGGACGATCTCGTCGTCTTCCTGCCCCGGTTCATCGCGCTGATCGAGTCGACGCCCGCGCTGCGCGCTGCGTGGCTGGAGATGCACGACCGGATCGTCTCGGCGGCCGCCGAGGCACTAGCCACCCGCGCCGAGGTCGACCCGCGCGATCCCGAGCCGCTGATCGCCGCCCGCGCGCTGAGCGGGCTGGGCGGGGTGGCGCTCCGGGCGCGGGTGCGCTACATCGAGGAAGGGCTACGCGCGCACGAGCTGCGCGATGCCGTGCTCGCCGACCTGGACCGCGCGGCGCGGCTGCTGGAAACCGGGCTCTGGTCTTTCAACCTGCTCACGCACGGTCGCCGCACCAAGCAGCAGGTGCTCGAGGCCGCCCAGGCGGCCGACGAGGCCCGGGCCCAGGTGCTCAAGGCGCTGCGTCAGGCCCGCACGGCCTGGCGCCAGATTCAGGGCCAGACCCGCGAGGCGATTCGCGAGCAGCAGGCCGCGGGGCGCGTCGCGAAGCGTGCCGGCCGGCCGGGACGTTAGCCGGGCTCGGCGGACAGCGCTGCGAGCACGGCCGGCGCCGCGGGCGCGACGTCGGCCGGCATCCGCGCCAGGAGCTCACGCCAGGCGGGGTGCAGCGCGATCGCCGACTGGATCTTGCCCACGCCGGCGTCCAGGTCACCGGCCGCAGCGGCGCCCAGCCCGGCCCAGACCATCAGTTCGTGGTTGTCGGGGGCAAGCTGGTTGGCGCGCTCGTAGAGAGCGGTCGCCTCGTCGTGGCGGCCGGCGTTGAGCAGCTCATCGGCCGCGCTGGCCAGTGCGTAGGCGTCGTGCAAAGCGAGCAGCCGGCGCAGCTCGGGCAGCGGATCGGGATGGTCCTCGACGTGCAAGGAGACGACCTTCTCCCACGGCTCGCCGTCGGCCGGCACGACCAGGATCGCCGCGGACTGCCGGCCACGGATGTCGCCGCCTTCGCGCTCGGCGGCGTCGAGCGCGCTCATCAGGCGCCCGGTGAGCGAGCCCGTGGCTATCTGGAAGGCCTCGAGCATGGCCGGCCACACGCGCTCGGTGGCCATGATGTTGGCCTGGCAGGAGACGCCGTCCCTTTCTCCGATCACGTGCCCGGCGTATGGGATGCAGTTCGAACCGGTGTGGGCGCCGACCCGACCCTGCGCGTCCACCACGGCCACCTGACGCGAGTTGCCGCCGGGGTCCTCGGCCACCAGGCGCGCCAGCGCGTCCGGCGCCGGGACGCCCTGGCTCAGGAGGTCGAGCGCGCGCGGGCCGTAGGCGGCCTCGGCGTTGGCCTGCGTGGCGACCGCGCCCACACCTGGACGCGCCCAGGTGACGACCGAGCCGACTGAGAACCAGTGCGACTGGACCGCGACGCCGAGTTCCCCGGTGTCCGGATCGCGGGCGACGATCGAGTAAGTCAACGGGTTGCCTGGTGGTCTCTAGAGCGGAGGCGTGATCCGCGGCGCCGGTCCCGGCGCCTGCAGCGGTTCCGCCAGCTCCCGCTCGGCCACGGCGTCCACGATCTCTTCCTCTTCCTCGACCTCTCCCTGGTCGTGCTGGCCGTCGCACAGGATGCGGAACTGGCCAGTCTGGCCGCCGTCGGCCTGGAGGACGATCCCTGGGATCAGCTCCTCCCCCTCGTCGAGCCCGAGCCGCTCGATGTCGAAATGCGCCATCCCGATCCCCCAGGTGTTGTGATCCGGGTTCTCGCGGTCGTGGGCGTTTACGGCCATCGCAACCTGCCGCAGGAGGATGGCGATCTTGCTCGGTTCCGCCACTACTCGACCAAGGCTAGTGGGATTCTGCCGGCCGCGCCTTAGCGCTCGATGAGCTCGACCCGGTAGTTGTCCGGATCGCGCACGAAGCACAGCCGATTGCCGCCGTCGCTGACCGTGTACGGCGGTCGCTCGGGCTCGATGCCCAGCTCGGCCAGGCGTGCCAGTGTCGCGTCTAGGTCTGGAGCGGCGATGGCAATGTGGCCGTAGGCCGTGCCGAGCTCGTACGAGTCGACGCCGAAGTTGTAGGTCAACTCGAGACGCGGCTCGGGGCCGTCGTCGGGCAGGCTCATGAACACGTTGATCGCCTCGTCGCGGATCGGCATCCGCCGGCGCTCTTCGAAGCCGAGCGCCTCGTAGAACGCGACCGAGCGGTCGATATCGGTGATGCGATAGCAGGTATGAAGGAGGCTCATGACTGCGCAGGCTAACGAGGATGGGATGCTGCCGCTCGATGCTGGCGCATCGAGCGGGTACGCTGCGAACCGTGATCGTCGAGCGCTCGATGAACGACGACTTCCTCTCGAACACCTACCTGGTGGCCGACGAGCCCGGCGGGCACGCGGTGATGATCGACGCCGGCGGGCCGGTGGCGCCGCTGCTCGAGTTTCTCGATCGCGGCCAGCTGACGCTCACGCACGTGCTGCTCACCCATCGCCACCACGATCACGTATCAGAGGTCGACAAGGTCCTGGAGCGCCATCCGGGCACGCCGGTGCTGATCCACGAGCTCGAGCTCCACGAGGTGCCGGCGGCGACGGGCACGATGGCCCCGGGAGAGAAGATCGTCTCGGGGGCGCTGGAGATCGAGCCGATCCACACGCCGGGCCACACGGCGGGCATGCTGTCGCTGCTCGTGAACGGCTCAGACGTGTTCACAGGCGACACGCTGTTCAAGGGCTCGGTGGGCGGGGTCCGGGCGCCCGGCGCGAGCGGGTACGCAGATCTAAAGTCCTCGATCATGGACAAGCTGCTGCGGCTCCCCGGCTCGGTCCGGATTCATCCCGGGCACACGGACCCGACGACCGTGGCCGACGAGCTCGAGCGCAACGCGTTCGTGCGCATCTGGCGCGGCCTCGATCCCGAGGGCGACGAGCCGTGCACCGCGCTGGGCCAGCCGGCGACGCTGATCCTGTTCGGCGACGACTACGACGGCGGCCACAAGGCGTGGGTGCGCTGGGCGGACGGCTCGGACGACATCGTGCCGGGCTCGCGCGTGGAGCGCAGCGCTTAGCGTGGCGGCCGGCGGCCGGGCGGTGCTGGTCACCGGCGCCTCGCGGGGGATCGGCGCCGCGGTGGCGCGCGCCTTCGCCGCATCCGGCGACCGGGTCGGGGTGCACTACGGGACGCGCCGCGACGCGGCCGACGAGGTGCTTTCGGCGCTGCCCGGCGTCGGGCACGTGGTCGCAGGTGCCGACCTGGCCGATTCGGACGCCATCCGCTGGATGGTCGATGAGGTGGCCGGCGCACTCGGTGGCATCGACGTGCTCGTCAACAACGCCGGCGTGTACGAGCCTCACGCCGCCACCGAGACGACGTATGAGGAGTGGCAGGCGGCGTGGCGGCACACCTTGGACGTGAACCTCGTGGGCGCGGCCAACGTCACCTGGTGCGCTCTGCGCCACATGGGCGCCGGTGGGCGGATCGTCAACGTCTCATCGCGCGGGGCGTTCCGCGGCGAGCCCAACCACCCGGCGTACGGGGCGAGCAAGGCCGGACTGATCGCGTTCGGGCAGTCGCTGGCCCGCGCGCTCGGCGAGCGGCGGATCGCGGTCACCTCGGTGGCGCCCGGCTTCGTCGAGACCGAAATGGCCGCGACCGAGCTCGAGGGCGAGCGCGGCCGCAGACGACGCGCCGAAAGTCCGCTCGGCCGGGTCGCCACGCCGGATGAGGTCGCGGCCGCGGTGCTCTATCTCGCCTCGCCCGAGGCGGAGCTGGCGAGCGGCGCGGTGCTCGACGTCAACGGCGCTTCGTATCTGCGGATGTGAGCTTGCGGATGTGAGCCTCCCACCCGGCGCGGCTCGTTTCCCGGGTCGGAAGATGAGGAACCCGCCCACCCCAGCTAGCATGTAGGCGCGTGGCGAAGGACAAGATCCCCACCTCCCGTGTGGGGCGTACCGCCAGGATCGGGGGGCTAGCGGCGGGGCAGGCGATCCGTCAGGCAGGCACCCGCGCGGCCAACGTCACCCGGTCAGGCGAGCAGCGCAAGGTCGCGCTCGACAAGCGCCAGGTCGAGGCGGCCGAGCAGATCGTGACCGCGCTCGGGACGATGAAGGGCGCTGCGATGAAGGTCGGGCAGGTGCTGTCCTTCCTCGACGTCGGCCTGGTGCCCGACGAGTATCGCGAGGAGTTCCAGAGCAAGCTGGCGGCGCTGCGCGACGCCGCCCCCAACGTCGCCTTCAAGGAGATGCGCAAGGTGATCGAGGAAGAGCTCGAAGAGCCGCTGAAGGAGGTGTTCGCCGAATTCGACGAGGAGCCGATCGCGGCCGCCTCGATCGGGCAGGTGTACCGAGCGCGCCTGCACGACGGGCGCGACGTGGCGGTCAAGGTCCAGTACCCGGGCGTCGCCGCCGCGGTCCGCTCGGACATGCAGAACCTCGGGCTGATCCTCCGGCTGGCCAAGCGGATCGCGCCCGGGCTCGACCCCGCGGCGATTGGAAGAGAGATCTCCGAGCGCATTCACGACGAGCTCGACTACGAGCTCGAGGCCCAGAATCAGCGCACGATGGCGCGGATCTTCCGCGGCCACCCGTTCATCGTGATCCCCGACGTGATCACCTCCCTCTCCCGCGAACGGGTGATGGTGAGCGAGTACGTCCATGGGACCGGGTTCGAAGAGCTGAAGGGGTATCCGCACGAGGACCGCGATCGCATCGGCGAGATCCTGTTCCGCTTCTACTTCGGGTCTCTGTATCGCCATCACCAGTTCTCGGGCGACCCCCATCCCGGTAACTCGGCGCTGCTCGACGACGGGCGCATCGTGTTCTTCGACTTCGGGCTGTTCAAGCGGATGCCGCCGGGCGCGGTCGAGCTCGAGATCCAGGTCGCGCGGGCGATCATCGAGGGCGACACCGACACCATCATGCGGCTGGGCTCTGAGATCGGCTTCTTCCCCGAGCCCGACAAGTTCGACCCGCAGCGCGTGCTGGCCCATTTCCGCGCCGCCACCTCGTGGTACACCGTTGACCAGTACACCGAGCTGACCCCCGACTACGCCACTCAGGTGCTGATCGACATGAGCGATCCGCGCTCGGAGTACTTCGGGCAGCTCCGCCACGAGTCCGCGCCGCCGGATCACATCTTCGGGCGGCGGATGGAGGTGCTCACGCTGGCCGTGCTGGCACAGCTCCACGCGCGCCGCAACTTCCACCGGATCGCTCGGGAGTGGTTCTACGACGACCCGCCGGCGACCGAGCTCGGCGAGCTCGAGGCCGAGTTCTACGGCCGCCGCGTCGCGTAGCGGCCCTAATCAAACCCGCTGGATCTGGAACAGGCTGGTGGTTCCGGGGCGGCCGGAGGGTAGCCCTGCGGTGATCCCGACGCGCGCGCCGGGCTTGACCCAGCCGAGCTCGACCACGCGCTTGGCCGCGTCGGCGATCAGCATCTCGGTCACCTCGTGGCGGCGCATCGCGCCAGCCTCGACGCCCCACATCAGGCTGCAGCGCCGCACCGTCTCCTTGCCTGGCGACAGCGCGTAGATCGGCACCTGGGGGCGGTGGGCCGAGATCAGACGCGCCGAGCGCCCCGACAGGGTGGGGACGACCAGAGCGGCCAGGTGCAGGTCGCGCGCGGCAGCGCAGGCGCTGTAGGCGATCGTGTACGCGGGGTCGCGGGCGTCGCGGCGAACCCGCTCCTCGTTCCACGTCCGGTAGGGCAGCGTGTGCTCGACGCGCTCGGCGATCGAGGCCATCATCTCCACCGCGCCGACCGGGTAGGAGCCGACCGCGCTCTCCTGGGAGAGCATCACGGCGTCGGTGCCGTCGAGGATCGCGTTGGCCACGTCGGCCACCTCGGCGCGGGTCGGGCGCGAGGAGTTGACCATCGAGTCGAGCATCTGTGTCGCGGTAATGGCGGGCCGGGCAAGCTTGCCGGCCGTCCGCAGTAGCTGCTTCTGGACGATCGGGACGTCCTCGATCGGCAGCTCGATCCCGAGGTCACCGCGCGCCACCATCACGCAGTCGGCGGCTCGGATGATCTCCTCGGCGGCGTCGACCGCCTGGGGCTTCTCGATCTTGGCGATCAGTGGCAGGCGGGTGTGGCGGCGCACGCTGGTCACGTCCTCGGCCGTGCGCACGAAGGACAGCGCGACCAGGTCGACCCCGATCGACTCGCCGAAGTGCAGCATGTCGATGTCCTCCTCGGGGACGGCGGGCAGGCCGCGCGTCGAACCGGGAATGTTGAGGCCCTGGCGCGTGCTGACGCTGCCGCCGATCTCGACCGCGGTCTCGACCTCGCCGTCGCCCTCGCGCACGGTCTTGACGCGCAGGCGGATGGCCCCGTCGGCCAGGTAGATGATGTCCTCGGGGTCGACCGCGCTGGCCAGCCCCTTCCAGGAGACCGACATCCGCTCGCCGTTTCCGAGTGAGCCCCCGTCGTCGCACAGCAGCACGAGCTTCTCGCCGGGCTTGAGCTCCACCCTGTCGTCCTCGAGCCGGCCGATGCGGATCTTGGGGCCCGGCAGGTCCTGGAGGATCGCCACCTGACGGCCGGCCGCCGCGGCCGCCCGCCGGACCAGCTCGGCGTTCTCGGCGTGCATCTCCCGGTTGCCGTGGGAGAAGTTCAGGCGGGCCACGTCCATGCCCGCCGCGACCATGCGGGTCAGCGTTTCGAGGTCCCGGGAGGCGGGGCCGATCGTGGCGACGATCTTGGTGCGGCGCATTGCCCGGGAAGCTACTGCACGGCGTGCTGCGGCTCGTTAACGGTCCGTGTGAGCTCAGGCCTCGATCGGCTCTCCGTCGGCGGTCAGCCGACCGCCGGTCCGGAGATCGCAGATCAGGTCCCAGTGGAGCGCCGACGCGTTGCGCCCGCCGGTCTCCGGATACGAGGCGCCCAGCGCGAGGTGCACGGTGCCGGCCATCTTCTCGTCGAGCAGGGTCGAACCGGTGGGCCGGTCGACTCCGGCGTTCGTGCCGATCCCGAGCTCGCCGAGGAAGCGGGCGCCGTCGTCGGTGGCAAGCGCGGCGTCGAGGTAGTCCTGGCCGCGCGCCGCAGTGGCGCGGATGACCTTGCCCTGCTCGAAGGTCAGCTCGACACCCTCGACGAGCACCCCGCGCGGGCTCGAGGGGATCGTGAACCGGATGGTGCCCGTGGCCGAGTCCTCGAGCGGGCCCGTGAAGACCTCGCCGCTGGGCATGTTGCGCTTGCCGTTGGAGTTGATCCACGTCCGGCCCTCGACGCGCAAGCGGACGTCGGTGCCCTCGGCCTCGACCCGGATCTCGCGCCCCTGGTTCAGGCGATCGACGAGCGCCGCCTGGCGTTCGTTCAACTCGCGCCACGCCGCCGCCGGGTCGGGCCGGTCGAGGAACAGGGCACGGTTGACGAACGCGGCGTAGTCATCGTCGCTCATCCCCGCCTGTTGGGCGAGTGCCGGCGTCGGCCAGATCGTGCCGCACCACCGCTTGGACATCCGCACCTCCCGGACCGGCTCGAGCGCGCGGGCGGCGCGCGTTATGAGGACCGGATCGACGCCAGAAAGGGCGCGGGTGTTCTCGGGCGCCTGGATGGCGAGGAAGGCGTCGGCCTGATGGGCGTCCGCCATGTCCTGGGGCGAGTAGTTGTCGAGCAGCTCGTCGCCGGCCAGGCGATAGAAGTCCTCGGCCACCCCAGGGATCGCGATCCGCAGCCCCGGGGGCCATCCTCCGCGGGTGATCCACGCCCGGTGGAAGGCGCGGAGGAGCGGTGCGGCGCGCGGTGTGGTGGACACCAGGACGGACTGGCGGTCGCGCACCTCCAGGCACCAGTCGCACAGCAGCGCGGCGAAGGCGTCGGGATCGATCACGGCGCCTCGAGCTCCGGGAAGTGCTCGGCGGCGTGTTCGCGCAGGACATCGCGCACGAAGCGCCGCTCGTCGTCGGTGGCCATCCGGTAGCGGCCGAGAAGCTCCTTCTGGCGGGTGATCTCCAGGCCCGAGATCGTCCACGACACGGCCAGGCGCTCGAACAGCAGCTCGGTGGCCCGCTGCCATGCGTCCTCGCGATTCAGGCCACCGCTCAGGATGTCGGCGTACTCGCGGCGAGCCCCGGGCGTGAGGGAGCCGCGCAGCGTCAGCACGTTGCCCTCGGAGTCGCGGTACTCGGAGGTCGGCGCAGCGAGCTTCTCGCGCTGGCGCTTTCGCTGCTTGGCCACGGTCGGATCACGCCGGCGCGCTCGCTGCGCGCTCGAGTTGAGCCTGGACGTCGCCGGTCACGGGCTCGGCGTGACCCGCCCACACGGTCACGGGGTAGAGCGCGGCCAGCTTGCGGATCGCTGCGCGGGCCTGCTCGGTGTCCTGGTTGAACGCCGGATGGGGAACGTGGGCGGGCTCGTGGCGTCCACTCTGGGGGTCGAGGGTGTAGATCGTGTCCGAGACCAGGGCGAGACGGTCGGAGTCGCGGAAGAGCGCGATCAGACCCGGGGCGTGCCCGGGCAGGTGGACGACGCGGAACCCGGCCACCTCGTCGCCCTCGTCGAGCGTGCCGGCAATCTCGACGGCGCCACCGTCCCAGCGCGCGATCAGGCGCCAGAGGACATTCCGTCCGCGAGCGTCGAGCTTGGACCGGTCCCAGTAGTCCCGGTAGTGCTCAGGCGACTCGGCCGCCTCGCGCTCCCCGGCGTGGCAGTAGACGGGCGCCTTGAGCCCCGGCGCGGTGCCGCGATGATCGGCGTCGGCGTGACCGAGGACGACCCGCTTGACTCCGCCGAGACGAGCCGCCGCGCGAGCCACCACAGCGAGCATCTCGGACGCCCCCGCGTCGTACACCGTGACGCCGTCCGGCTCCTCGATCAGATAGACGTTCATCGTCTTGGGGATGCCGCCCTGGACCAGCCACACGCCCTCGGCGATGCGCTGCGGGTCGCCGCCGCCGACCCAGGACCGGGCCCGGGTGACCGCGTTGGCCAGCTTGGTCAGGCCGGCCTCGGCCGGCGATCCGACCGGCGGAAGCACGCCCAGCTGGCGCGCGACGTCGGCGCTGTCGAGATACGCGTCCAGGTGCTCAAGCTTGCCCTCGGCGTTGACGGTCAGGACGTCGCAGCCCTCCATCTCGAGGTGCGCGCCGTTGGCCACGAACCCCTGGAAGGCCCCGGGACCGGCGAAGGTACCGGTGGCCCGCCAGCGGACGGCAACCTTGCCGTCGCCGTCGGAGTGGCCATTGGAGGGGACGACATCGAGGACCTCCCAGCGCAGATCGGGAAACGCGCCGAACAGCTCGTTCTGGAACTCCCGGACGCCCGCGGGGGCCGTGAGCTCGCGCTGGCCAACCACCCGCTCGATCCCGCCGGGAGCCCACAGTGCGACGGCGGACTCCACGTCACGCGCGGCGAGGGCCTCGAAGTAGCGCCTGGCGACGTCTGCGCTCGACATCGGAGCGCCGGAGTCTAGGGTTCGCGGCCGGATGCCGCCGACACGCACACGTGAGCTCGGGCGGGGAGAGCGGGTCATACCCGGCCTGTGGCGCCTGCGTCTCCCCCTCCCGTTCCCCGGGATACCGCACTGCAACGCGTGGGCGGTCGCGGCGGACGACGGGCTCGTGCTGTTCGACACCGGCATGCACGAGCCGGGGTCGATGGATGACCTCGAGCGCGCCATGGCCCAGGTGGGCCTGCGGGTCGACGACGTGCGACTGGTCGTGTGCACCCACGCGCACGCCGACCACTGGGGCCAGGCGGCGACGATCTGTGACCGGACGGGCTGCGAGATGTGGATGCACCCCAACCACGAGCACGGCTTCGTCGCGGCCGCGGATCCCGACACGGTGCTCGCCCGTCGCCTCGAGATCGGGCGACAAAGCGGCGTGCCGGCGTCGGCGCTCGAGCGCTACGCCGAGGAGGCGCGCGCCCACCCGTCGGGGATCGCGCGCGCGATCGAGCCCGACCGCCCTCTGATCGCAGGCGTCACGGTCGATACCGACCTCGGGACCTGGACGACGTTCGAGACCCCAGGGCACGCACCCTCCCATGTCTGCTTTTTCCAGGCCGAGCGCCGGCTGCTGATCTCGGGCGACCACGTGATGGGACGGATCTCGTTGTACTTCGACTACGGTTGGACACCCGATCCGATCGGCGAGTTCCTGGCCTCGCTCGGCGTGGTCGACGAACTGGACGCCCGGCTTGCACTGTCGGGCCACGGCAAGCCGTTCCTGGACGTGCACGGCCACATCGAGGGCAATCGCAGTCTGGTCACCCAGCGGCTCGAGGCGGCGCTGGCCGCGGTGTCCGAGGGACCGAAGACGGCGCTCGAGGTCACGCCGCACCTGCACGAGGAGCCGCTCACCCAGGCCAACGCCGGCTGGTGGCTGCCCGAGACCCTCTGCTATCTGACCCACCTCGAACGACTGGGCGATGTGGCCCGCGAGTCCGATGGGGATGTGGAGCGGTGGGTAGGAAAATTGTCGGATCCCTGAACAAAACCTTGACACGGTCCTGTCAAGGTTGGTAGGGTGCCCGACCATGCGCATAGATCAGATCCTCGCCCGGGCCGACGAGCCGGTCTTCTCCTTCGAGTTCTTCCCGCCCAAGACCGACGAGGGCGAGCAGAACCTGCGTGCCGCACTGACGTCGCTGCGCGAGCTCGAGCCCGATTTCGTGTCGGTTACGTACGGGGCGGCCGGATCCACGCGTGGCCTCACGCTCGAGCTCACCAAGTGGATCAAGCAGGAGCTGGAGATCGAGGCCATGGCCCACCTCAGCTGCGTTGGCGCGACGCGCGACGAGCTGTGCGTGATTCTCGACAGCCTCGCCGACGCCGGCATCGAGAACGTCCTTGCGCTGCGCGGCGACCCGCCGCGGGGCGAGCCCGAGTGGCGGCCGCATCCAGGCGGTCTTCGGTATTCGAGCGAGCTCGCGACGCTGATCGCCGAGCGATACCCGATGGGTGTCGGGGCGGCTTGCTTCCCGGAGGTCCATCCCGAGGCGGCCGACATGACGAGCGACCTGCGCTTCCTCAAGCACAAGGTGGACAGCGGCGCCTCGTTTCTGATCACCCAGCTGTTCTTCGACAACGAGGTGTATTTCCGGTTCGTCGAGGAGGCGCGCGCGACCGGGATCGACGTCCCGATCATCCCCGGGATCATGCCGATCACCGATGTGGGACAGATCAAGCGATTCACCGATATGTGCGGCGCATCGATCCCGGACTCGCTCCTCCAGCAGCTCGAGAAGCGGGCGCCGTTCCCCAGTGAGGTGCTGCAACTCGGCGTCTCCTATGCGACCCTCCAGTGCGCCGAGCTCCTGGCGCGCGGCGCGCCCGGCATCCACTTCTACACGCTTAACCGCTCGCCGGCGACCCGGGCCATCCTGGCCGCGTTGCGCCTGCTGCGGCCGTGGGTCACGCGCGAGGTGGTGAGGGTGCCGGAGGAATGATCTCGGTGGCCTGGACCACCCGCGTCTCTCCGCCGATCTCGTAGCGGATGTCGATCTCGTCGTTTCGCTTGTAGGTCCCGATCCCCCAGAAGCCGAGTAACCAGGCGCGGGCGCCCAATCGCTGCCGGACGACCTCGCGCTCGAACAACATCTCGCCCTCGGAGACCCGGTAATCGGTCCCGAGCTCTTGCTTTACGCCGTTGAGGTAGACCTCGAACGGCGAGCGGACGCCGGGCGGGAGCTTGACGCGCCAGTAGGGCATAACAGCAATCAGAGGTCGGCTGGGATCAGGGACATTACGACCACGTCGATCCTCTTTCCGCGCTTGCGCTGGTGGCCCCGCAGCACGCCCTCGCGGGTGAATCCGGCGGCTCCGGCAGCCCCGATGACCGCGGCGTTATCCGGCTCGGCGACCACCTCCACGCGAGCGAAGCCGCACGTCCCCAGCAGCCATTCCGCGGCCAGCCTGAGCGAGCGGCGGCCAAGCCCCCGCCCGCGGACCTGGGGAGCCAGCCAGATCGCGAGCTCGACCCGGCGGTTGTCCCAATCCGTGTCGCCGACCCCCACCTGGCCGCGGCAGGTGTCGGCGCCCGGCTCGACGATGGTCAGCGTGGCTCGTTCGCCGGCCACGCGGGCGACCGGCTCGCGCTCGGCCCGGCTCCCCAGCTCGGCGCCGCTTGGCGGACGGTCCTCGCCGGCCAATAGGTGCAGCTGCGGATCGTCCTGGTAGGCGATCAGGATCTCGGGGATGTCGCGCTCGGTGTAATCGCGCAGCGCGACGTGTCCGTCGGTGAGTGGCTCCAGAAGGCGCGGAAGCGAGCGCATGTCGGACGCTGACCGTACTCTCTGGCGCCGTGGAAGACCTCAAATATCAGGTGAGACGCTCAGACCGGGCACGCCGCGTGCGCGTCACGGTCGACGCGACCCGAGGGGTCGAGGTCGTGCTGCCGCGCCGTGCGCCCGAGCGCGAGGCCGCCGCCGCGATCCGGGAGCTGCGCCCGTGGATCGAGCGCCGGGTCGCCGAGCTCGCCCGCGCGCGGGCCGCTGTCGCCGCGCGTGGGGAGACCGTGCCGTACCTCGGACGGACGCTGGCGCTCGTCAGCGAGCCCGGACGCACCCGGGTCACGCGCCGTGGCGACGTCCTGTTCGTGCCCGCGGGGGATGGACTGCGCCCAGCGCTGGAGCGCTGGTACCGCCGGTCGGCGCGGGACGAGATCGCACCCCGCCTGGACCGCGCATGCGCGCTCACGGGCGTTCCGTATTCGCGGCTCACCATCCGCGGGCAGCGGACGCGCTGGGCGAGCTGCTCCCGCGCCGGCGCGATGAGCTTCAACTGGCGGCTGCTGCTCGCACCCGAGACCGTGCTCGACTACGTCGTCTGGCACGAGGTCTGCCATCTCGAGGTGATGGATCACTCGCCTCGGTTCTGGGGCCTGCTTGCCGGTCGCAGTCCGGGGTACCGCGCGCAGCTGCGCTGGCTGCGGGCCCACGGTGCGACCCTCGTTTTGTAGGGGTGGGTGGGGACCCAAGAAAAAGCCGGGCCGAGAACCCCGCGCAAACCTAGGTCTGCGCCCCCTCACGGGGTAAGGTCTCGGCCCGGCGCTCCCCGTCGCAACGGCCTGCCGGTCTGCGCCTGGCGACGAGGGGGACAGCTGCTGGTCAAATGAGGGTTGCCTGCAGCTGCGTTGTTAGGTAACCTACCAAGCGTGAGCCAGACCTGTCAACCCCACAGGCTCATTGCGATACGGCAGGGCGCTATTTTTCGGAAGTCCGATCAGGAGACTCGATGACTCGGCCCAGCACGAAACCCTTCGGAGAAGCGCTACGGACCTTGATGGATGAGCGCTCGCTCACCTACCGCGGCTTGGCCGAGGCGACGCGCAAGCTGGACGGCAAGGGGATCACCCACGCCCATATCAACATGCTCGCCAACGGGCACGACAAGCCGTCGATGCGGGCCATGGAACTGATCGCCGCGGCGTGCGACATCGACCCCGGCTACTTCGCCGAGTACCGCCTGGCCGCCGCGATGCGCGAACTCGATCCGGCCGAAGTCGGACTCGAGCAGGCGCTCGAGAACCTCAACGCTCGGCTCGGTGCCCGGCGAGGAGCCGGCGCCAGATCACGGCCATCGCCACCGCCACAAGCGCAACCTCGTCCCACCGGGTAGTCGTGAGCGGGTCGTAGGGCGAGATCGAGATCGCAAGCGCCACCGCCCACACGAGCCAGGCCATCTGAACGCCCCGGCGGGTGACCTCGGGATAGCGCCACAGCATGCGGGCGAGCCGGTCGGTGAAGTAGCCGAGCTCGTCGCGATCCCCGAGCGCCTTGGCCGCCAGCGAGAGTGACGCCAAGGCGAGCACGAACGCGAGGTACCCGAATGGTCGCACCAGAAGCCGTACCGGAACTAAGGCTCCTCTCATCACTTCATTGATAACGATAGCTCAGGCGTGAACTATCGCCCCGGCTCACGCCTGAACGACTGCTCGACGTAGCGCCGCGATCGCGTCCTCGTTCTTCCCGACATCGAGCGCCTGGCGACGGACCCGGCCCACATAAGCCTCGGTCGAACCGTCACCCCGCACATCGATGCCGGCGTGCACGCTGGGTAGGCGCCGCTGCGGCCCGGACAGCTCGATTCTGGCGACGACCTGCTCCTCGGGCGCGTAGCGGCGCAGCCGGGTGCCGGGCGGGTCCCCGGCCACTGACTGCGCCAGCTCGTCGATGCGCTGGCGCAGCGCGTCGAGGGCGGGCTCGAGCGCCTCGAAGTGCAGGTGGTCGACCTGCGCTTCAGCGCGGACGGTGAGTGTCCAATTCTGTTTTTTGGGCGTGGCTGGCGAGGGCTACCGCTGATCCATCGGGACGTACTCGCGGCCGCGATCACCGGTGTAGATCTGACGCGGCCGGGCGATCTTCTGCTCGGGGTCGTCGATCATCTCGAGCCACTGCGCGATCCAGCCGCTGGTTCGTCCGATCGCAAACAGCACCGGGAACATCTCCATCGGCATCCCGAGCGCCTCATAGATCAGCCCGGAATAGAAGTCGACGTTCGGGTAGAGCTTGCGGTCGGTGAAGTAGCTGTCGTCGAGGGCGATCTTCTCGAGCTCGAGCGCGATGTCGAGCAGTGGGTTGGTGCCGGTCACCTCGAGGACCTCGTCGACGGCCTTCTTGATGATCTTCGCGCGCGGGTCGTAGTTCTTGTATACGCGGTGACCGAAGCCCATCAGGCGCTCCTTGCCCTCCTTCACACCCTTGATGAAGTCAGGGATGTTGTCCTTGGTCTCGATCCGGCGAAGCATCCGCAGGGCCGCCTCGTTGGCGCCGCCGTGGAGCGGTCCGTACAGCGCCGCCACGCCGGCCGCCACGGCCGAATACGGGTCGACTTGAGTCGAGCCAACGGCGCGCACGGAGCTGGTGGAGGCGTTCTGCTCGTGGTCAGCGTGGAGGATGAACAGGACGTCGAGGGCATGCTCGAGCCGCGGGTCGGGCTCGTAGCGGATCTCGGTCATCTTGTAGATCATCGAGAGGAAGTTGCCGGCGTAGGACAGCTCGTTGTCGGGATAGACGTACGGCTTGCCCTGGTTGTGGCGGAACGAGAACGCGGCCAGCGTCGGCATCTTGGCCAGCAGCCGGATGACCTGGATGTAGCGGGTGTCGTGGTCGTGGATCTGGCTCGCCTCGGGATAGAACGTCGACAGGGCGCCGACGGACGCGAGCAGCATCCCCATCGGGTGCGCGTCGTAGCGGAATCCCTGCATGAACTCCTTGACGTTCTCGTGCACGAACGTGTGAATCGTGATCTGGTGGATCCACTCGTCGAGCTGCTCGCGGCTGGGGAGCTCGCCGTGGATCAGCAGGTAGGCGACCTCGAGATAGTTCGAGCGCTCGGCCAGCTGCTCGATCGGATAGCCGCGGTACTCGAGGATGCCGTTCTCGCCGTCGATGTACGTGATCGCCGAGCGACACGACGCGGTGGCCATGTATGCCGGGTCATAGGTCATCAGGCCGAAGTCTTCCTCGTCCACCTTGATGTTTCGCAGCTCGGTGGCGCGGATCGTGTTGTCCTCGATCGGAATCTCGTACTGCTTGCCGGTCCGGTTGTCGGTTACGGTCAGAGTCTCGTTCGACGTCGCTGCGCCTGCGCCGTCTCGTTGCTCGGTCTGTGTCGTCATGGCGCTCCTTCTCGCGCGTTTGCCGAAGGTGCTCCGGCCGTAGGGGCTGGATTACCACCCTTGAATTTAGTACCCACATCGCGCGGGCGAGACGCCGGGGTCGAGCATCGGTGGGCGTCGCCGGCGCGGCGCCTGCGGATTGGGCGTCGGAGCGGCGTACGCGGACTACTTCGGGAACGCGCTGGTGAGGACGGCCGTGGCCATCGTCGCGAGCATCAGGACCGCGCTGGTGCCCATCACGAGCCGGGCACCGCGGGCGCTGTACGGAAAGGCCGGACGCGTAAGTCCCAGGGCGGCCAGGCTGAGCGCCCAGACCACGAGCAGGCCGCCGATGATGTAGAGCGGGACCTTCGAAGGCTCCCCGGCGGCGATCAGCAGGGCAGGCACGGGCGCGAGCCTACTCGATAGCGGCCTGGTTCGCCCCGCCGGCGGGGGCAGCAGTTTGGTTGGGGTTGCCGCCGGCGCGGGCGGTGGACTTCGTTCCCGGATAGCGGCTCTCGGTGGCGGCGGTCTGGCCCTGGTAATGGCTGCCCAGCTCGGGGCTGCCGTAGGGCCGGGCGGCCGGGCGATCGAGGGTCATGAACGAGAGCTGCGCGATCTGGAGGCCCGGGTAGAGCTTGATCGGGACGCGGGTGAGGTTGTTGAGCTCCAGGGTGAGCGTCCCCTTCCACCCGGGGTCGCAGAATCCCGCCGTCGCGTGCACGATCAGGCCGAGGCGGCCTATGCTCGATTTGCCTTCGATGCGCGCAACGATGTCGTCGGGGAGCTCGACCCACTCGAGCGTGCGACCGAGACAGAACTCGCCCGGATGGATCACGAACGACTCGTCCTGGCTGAGCACCACCTCCTCCGTGAGGCCCGACGGTGGCTCGCGCAGGTCGATCGCCGAGGCGCGGTGGTTGTGGAACACCCGGAACGAGTCGCCGAGGCGCAGGTCGACGCTTGCGGGCTGGACGAGGCTTGGATCCCACGGATCGATCCGGATCCGGCCCTGCTGCACGAGCTCGATGATCGTCGCGTCGGAGAGGACGGAGGCGGGCGCGTTCATGTCCGCGCAAGTCTGCCAGTGGGGGCGGATCTGGGGCGGCCCGGGTCGGTGGCGTCAGCGCTCGGGCCGCTTCAGTGCGATCAGCGCTCGGGCCGCTCCCACGCGGTCAGCGCTCGAGGGTGCGGATGCGCGCTCGCGTGACCCGTACGCGCGGCGGCGCGAGCGGCGCCGGATCCCCGTGCGGCCCGCGGCGGGGGTGGCGTGGGAAGGGCTTACGCGGATGACGCGGGTTGCGCCGGATGCCGCCGTCGTCGTCCTGGGAGGAGGCCTCGTCGGGCTCCTGGTGGATCGCCCACCAGACGATGTAGATCAACCCTGCTAGCGGGATTTTCAGGGCCAGCATCAACCAGATGAGTCCCCAGGTCACGGGGGCCGATGCTACCCCTATCGGGCGGCGATGTCACCCCCGATCTCTGCCGCCTGGGGTACGCAAACGATTTGCGTATGGAGTGTGGCCCGCGGCTCGCGGCTGTGGTCGCGCGGCTCCCCGACTACGCGAGCTGCCGTTGGAGCCTGCGACCGCGTCCCAGGAGATCGCTGCCCGGCGCCGACAAGGCCAGCGGCGCTTGCCTGGCGAGGGCGGCGCCGATCGCGAGCAGTGTCCAGGTGATCGGATCCTCGAGGAAGTCCGCGTACAGGAGGGTGTGGAAGAGCAGCGCCACGAACGCGCCCGCGACCGCGACCCGAGCCGGATCGGCGCGCGCACGGCGAAGCAGCGTGACCAGCGCGGCCAGGACGAGCGCGATGTAGGCGATCTCGCCGATCAGACCCTGTTCCGCGGCGATCGTGATCGGGATCGTGTGCGACGCCGACGTGGTCTCGCCGAGGGCATGGTGGCGCTTGCCGTACTCCGTCTCGAACGAGGCCGACCCGTAACCCCAGATCGGTCGCTCGGCGAACAGGTCGAGGCCGCCATTCACCAGTCCTGCGCGGCCTCTCGAGGCGCCGTTCAACCCCTGGTTCAGGCCGAACGTCGTCGGCGTGACTGCGACGGCCGCGGCAGCCACCGCCACCACCCCGACCGCGGCGAAAACCGCCCGCCCCACCTCCCACCGCAGTGCGGCGAGCGTCCCGAGCCCCACGAGCAGCGCCCCGAGACTGGAGCCCGACACGGCGAGCACGAGGCCAACCCACGTGATCGCCAGCACAGCGAGCGTTCCGAGCAGCGTTCGTCTGCTGCGGGCATAGAGCAGCACCGCACCCAGCAGGACCATGACGAGCGCCATGAACCGCCCGAAGATGTTCGAGTCGAAGAACACCGAGTTGACCGCGAAGTAGGTGTGGTTGGCGTTGGCCGCGATCAGCTTCGGGTTCAAGAAGATCGTCTTGGTGGCGTACTCGACGAAGCCCACCAGCGCGAACAGCACCGCCAACCCGGCGACCAGCACCAGGCAGGTCTTGGTCAGCCGTGGCGTCCAGTCCATTCGGCGCAGCAGGCAGTACGCGAGTGCGAACGGGACGTAGAAGAACACCATGTTCTGAAGCGCCGCCTGGAAGGACGGCGAGTACGCCGCTTGCAAGCCGTACAGGACGACGTAGGCCGCGAGCAGCCGCTCGAGCCAGCGCGCCGGACCGACAGCCGGGGCGGTGGGGTCGGAGTCATCGGTGTCCGAGCCTTGTTTGTGATCGCCGTCCGACACGGCCTTGTGACCGGTATCCGGGGCCGCCTTGTGATCGGTGTCCGGGGCGTCGGTCGCCCCCGGCCGCAGCGCCGGGAAGATGAACGCGACCGATCCAGCCGCGACCACGAAATAAAGCGGCACCAGCAGGTTGGCCGTGGTGCCGCCGGCCTGGATCGGGATCCGGAACGGCAGCGCGACCAGCACCGCGCCGGCCAGCAGCGCCGGCCGCCGGCTCACAACGACCGCCGCGGCGATCACCACCCCGACGGCCACGATCGCGCCGAGGACCGCGAAGAGGGGGTGGCGATGCACGACGCCGAGCTGCGGTGAGTGCCAGATGGCGGCGAGCAGCAGCACCGGGGAGAGCACCAGCGCGGCGAGTGTCGCCACCGCCTGGACCCGCGCGTCGCGATGGACGATGACCACCGCGGCGAGGAGCGCCACCGCCACTACGCCCAGCTTCGGCAGCGGTCCGGACAGGGCGCCGTACAGGAGCACAGTCAGGATGATCCTCTACCTTTGGACATCGCATGCTGTCCGTTAAGCACGTCTCATCGCGGACACCTCGGCCTGCCAGGACGCCGGCGCGCGTCTTGGTGGCACTCCTCGGCTGCGCGATCGCGCTCGCTGGGTGCGGCGCGGTCCGGGTGCAGCCGACCACCCCGAGCGGGTCCACCACGCTTGCAAGTCGCGGCAAAGTTGACAGCCCGTTGACGGACATGGACAACCACCTCGGCTGCATTCGCGACGCGCACCTGCCGGTTCAAGTGATCAGCCCAATCGGGCTGCGGGTGGGCTCACCTCCGGCTGGGCCCACCATCGTGTTCACGAACAGCCCCGGGGCGGCGCAAGCCGATCAGATCGAGGGAAAGGCGCAAGGCGCCGAGGTGATCGGCACCGCGCTCGTCTACCCAAACCAGGGCTCGGACGGCGAGCTGGCCAGCATCGCGGCCTGCCTCCAGCAGGGCGTCTCGGGCTAGCCGACGCGGTTTGAGCCCGGGGCGCACGACATGAACCCAATCCGGGTCCCTCGTCCGGACGGCCGAGGCCTGTCGGCCCGTCCGACTAGAATGCTGGCGCATCGCCCGCGCTCGGTGCGCAGGCTGTGTACGCGTGTGCCGCCGCCGTGCGTAACTTGCGAGCGCGGCACCAACCACATCTTCCGGTCCCCGTGTCTGTTCCCACCGCAGAGCTGACTGCACCGGCGCCGTCGACTGATGTCGCGGCGCGGGCTCGCACACTGACCGCCCTCTTCGGGGGGTGGCGCTTCTACCTTTGGCTCGGGGGTGTGGCGCTCGTGATCGGGGCGATCTCGCTCCTGATCCCCTCCACGCCGAGCTACGACCCGTGGGCGTGGCTCGTCTGGGGTCGGGAGATCACCCACCTCGATCTCCACCTGATCGGCGGCCCCAGCTGGAAGCCGCTGCCGATGATCTTCACGACGATCTTCGCGATCTTCGGCAAGGCGCAGCCCGATCTGTGGCTGGTCGTGGCACGCGCCGGAGCCGTGATGGCCCTTGTGATGGTGTTCAGGATTGCCTGGCGGGTCACGCGAGACCTGGGCGGAGCGGCCTCCGAGAAGAGCGCCTGGCGGTACGTCCCGCTCCTCTTGGCGGGGCTGATCGCGGCCGGCAGCCTTGTCAACTCCGGCGGGTTCATCAGCGACAACGCGCTCGGCTACTCCGAGGGCCTGGCCACCGCGCTGATGTTGATCGCGGTCGAGCGATACATGGACGGCGCCCCGCGGCAGGCGCTCGTGGTCAGCTTCTTCTCCGCGCTCGACCGCCCCGAGCTGTGGGTCTTCTGGGGGCCGTACGCCCTGTACGTGTTCTGGCGCGATCCGGGCGCACGCAGGCTGGTGGTGGCGCTGGCGGCACTGATCTTCGTGCTCTGGTTCCTGTTCCCCCTGTGGGGCGCGGGCAGCCTGCTGGCCGGGATCACCCGCGCGCTGCACCCCCGCTCCAACAGCGCCGCGTTCACCAGCTGCCCGGTCTGCACGGTGTTCAAGCAGGAGGCCTGGCCAGAGGTGCTCAACCGGGTCAAGATCCCCGCGATCCTCGGGCTGATCGCGGCGGCGGTCGGCCTCTGGAGGACGCGTGGCTCCTGGTGGGGGAAATGGCAGCCGAGCCGGGACGTCAGCGCCCGCGCGTGGCTTCTGGGGATCGGGCTGTTCGGCTTCGTGTGGTGGTTCGGAATCGCGCTGGAAACCCAGCTCGGTTTTTCCGGCAACGGCCGTTACCTGGTGCTCGGCACCGCCCCGGTGGCGATCGCCGGCGGCATCGCGTGGGGCTGGTTTGCGCAGACGGTTCCGCGTGCGATCCGGTCGCTTGCGGCGCGGGCGCCGAGCCTGCGACGGCTCGCCGGGGCGCGCGGGTCCTATTTCGCGCTTCCCGCCGGCTGCGCCGTCGCGATCGCCCTGTTCCTGGCGATCCCGCCCTGGATCAGCAAGAACGTCATCAGCCTGCCGCGCACCCATCGCGCGCTGCTGTACCAGGCCCATCTCCGCGAGGACCTCGGCACGGTAATCAGCCGCCTCGGCGGCCCCGCCGCGATCCGGCGCTGCGGCCCGATCATGGTCGAGGGCTTTCAGGTGCCGATGGTCGCCTACGCGCTTGGCGTGCGCACGCTGCAAGTCGAGGCGCAGCCCACCGGCCTGGTCGGGCCACCGTGGCCGAATACGATCCTCCAGGATCGCGACACATCGAGCGCGGCACTGCTTCCGAGCCCGCAGCAGATCCTCGCGTGGGAGCACGACGGGGCGCGCTACAGCACGTTCTTCCACGAGCGCACCTTCTACGTGTTCTCGACCTGCGCGAGTAAGGCGGGCGACCACTGATGGCCACGGCCACCGCGCCGCCGGGCGGCATCCCGCGCGTAGTCGACTTCAAGACGCCCAAGCGGCTTGAGCGTGTGCCCGTTTGGGCGAGCACGACGATCTTCCTGGTCGTGCTCATGGCCATATCGGCCTTCATCCGCACGCGCTACATCGGCGGGTCCGTCGGCCAGTTCTGGGAGGACGAGGCGATCACGACCGGGATCGCCTCGCACTCGCTGAGCGCGATCCCAGGCATCCTGCGCCACGACGGCTCACCGCCGCTGTTCTACCTGATGCTGCACTTCTGGATCGGGTGGTTCGGCCCCGGTGAGGTGGCCGCCCACTCGCTCTCGCTCCTGTTCGGGTTGCTCACCATCCCGGCGGGCCTGTGGGCCGGCTGGAGCCTGTTCGGCCGCCGCGCGGGCATGTACATGGCCGTCCTGTGTGCATTCAGCACGTTCCTGACCGCGTACGCGCAGGAGGCCCGGATGTACGAGCTGATGGGCCTGCTCGGGATCATCCAGACGGCGGCATTCATCCACGGCTTCGTCTACCGGCGGCGCCGCTACGTGATCGTGTTCGCGGTATGCGAGGCGCTGATGCTCTACACGCACGCGTGGGGCATCTTCTTCGCCGCCGGCTCAGTTGTCGCGCTGATTCCGATCTGGCTGGCGAGCGACGATCGCCGAGGCATCGTGCGCGACGCGGTGCTCGCCTACGTGGGCGCGGCGGTCCTGTTCCTGCCGTGGGTGCCCAACTTCATCTATCAGGCGACCCACACCGGGGCGCCGTGGGCGCCGACCATCCGCTTCGGCGTGCCGGTGCTCCTATCGCGCGATCTGCTCGGCGCCGATCGAATCACGGTGACACTGCTCGTCGCCTGGATCGTCGGCCTGGCGCCGCTGTTCACCAAGAAGGGCCGGCGCACCCGCGACGGGACCGTGATGTGGTCGCTGATCTGGCTGATCGCCGGAACGCTGATCATCGCCTGGCTCGCCTCGCAGATCACCCCCGCGTTCGTAGCCCGGTACATGGCCCCGATCCTCGCGTCGATTCTCCTGCTGGCCGCCTGGGGGGCGGCCCGGTCGGGCGTCCTCGGACTCGTCTGCATCGTGCTGTTCCTTTTCTTCGTGGTTCACCCGTCCTCGTACGCGCCGCGCTACAAGAGCGATATGCAGGACATCAGCGGCGAGATGACGCCGCTGCTACACCGGGGGGACCTGGTCGTGAGCGCGCAGCCGGACTCCATGCCACTGGCCTGGTACTACCTGCCTGCCGGGCTGAAGTACGCCTCCACGATCGGGCGGGTCAAGGACCCCAGCTACATGGACTGGGTCTACGCGCAAAAGCGTCTGGAGGCCGCCAATCCCGCGGCGACCCTCGATCCGCTCGTTGCTAGCCTCAAGCCCGGACAGCAGCTGCTCTACGTTCGGCCGTTGACCGAGGGCGTGACCAACTGGAAGGCGTCGTGGACCTATCTGGTGCGCTTGCGCGCTGCCCAGTGGGGCCAAATCCTCCAGCAGGACGTCAGCAACGGCGTGCTCAAGCAGGTGACTTACGCGCCTCACAACTACCGTGGAGCCAGCATCCTCGCCTACAGCGCCGTCCTCTACCAAAAGGTTTCCTGAGAGCTTTCTGACATGACCGACCCGACTCCGGCTTCCAACCCCAGCTCGACGCCGCATGGGGCGGACATCACGCCCGAGCGCCCGGTGCTGGCCCTCGGAGGCGGCCCGGCGGGACTGACCGCCGGCTATCTGCTGGCCAAGCAGGGCAAGCCGGTCATCGTGCTCGAGTCGACCGACCAGGTCGGCGGCATCGCGCGTACCGATGTACGGGAGGGCTACCGCTTCGACCTGGGCGGCCACCGCTTCTTCACCAAGGCCAAGGAAGTCGATGACCTCTGGCACGAGATCCTGGCCGACGAGTTCCTCAAGCGCCCGCGCCAGAGCCGCATCTACTGGAACCACAAGTTCCTCGAGTACCCGCTGCAGGGCATGGACGTCATCAAGAAGCTCGGGCCGGTCGATCTGACCAAGGCGTTGGCTTCCTACCTGCGGGCGGCGGTCAGACCCAAGGGACGCGAGGACACGTTCGAGGAGTGGGTCACCAACCGCTTTGGCCGCTGGCTCTTCAACCAGTTCTTCAAGTCCTACACCGAGAAGGTGTGGGGAGTCTCGACGTCCGAGATCCGCTCCGAGTGGGCCGCGCAGCGAATCAAGGGACTGTCGTTCTTTGCGGCGGCCAAGAACGCGTTCTTCGGCAACAGGGGCAACCAGATCAAGTCGCTGATCTCGGAGTTCAACTATCCCCGCTACGGCCCCGGGCAGATGTGGGAGAAGATGCGCGACGAGATTCACGCCCACGGGGGCGAGGTCCGGATGAACGCGCCGGTGACGCGGATCCGCTTCGACGGCAACCGCGTGACCGAAGTCGTCGCGGGCGGCGAGACGATAACGCCCTCGTACGTGATCTCCTCGCTGCCGCTGCGCACGACCGTCGGTATCGCCGAGCCCGACGCGCCGGGCGACGTCCGCGACGCGGCCCGCGGGCTACGCTATCGCGACTTCCTCACGGTCCTGCTGGTGATCGAAGACGAGGACCTGTTCCCGGACAACTGGATCTACATTCACGACCCTTCGGTGAGCGTCGGGCGGATCCAGAACTTCCGCGCGTGGAGCCCGTTCATGGTCCCCAACGACACCGACGCGTCGATCGGCATGGAGTACTTCTGCTTCGAGGGCGACGGGCTCTGGAGCACGAGCGACGAGGACCTCGTGGTGATGGCGACGCGCGAGATCCAGCAGCTCGGCCTCGCCCGGGCCGAGAAGGTGAAGATGGGCTTTGTCGTGCGCGTGCACAAGGCGTACCCGATGTATGACGCCGAGTATGCCGAGCGGGTGACCGCGATCCGCGGCTGGCTCGACCAAATCCCGAACCTGATCCAGGTCGGCCGCAACGGCCTGCACCGCTACAACAACTCCGACCACTCGATGCTGACGGCGATGCGCGCCGTGGAGAACATCCTCAAGGGCACCAAGCACGACATCTGGGCGGTGAACGCCGAGAGCGTGTACCACGAGGAGGATGTCGCGGACGAGCAGCCCTACGTCGACGCGCCCGAGACGCCGGCGATGGAGCAGCCGCTCGCTTAGGGAGCGTCGAGGGGGCGCAGAAGTGAGATCTATTCGGCTTGTTCTCGTCGCCTTGGTCTCGGCGGCGCTCGTGTGGCCGGCCGCGGCGAGTGCGCAAACGACCACGAGCAATCCCTTCTTGCAAGGGCTCCCGCAGCCGTCGGTGTCGACGCAGACCACCACTGCCGCCCCCGCGATCTCCACGTCCGCTACGGCCGGCGGCGGGAGCGCGTTCACCGGCAATTCGGCCGTCATCATCGCGATCGGCGCGTTCGTCGTGCTGGGCGGTATCTCGCTGTTCATCTGGCGCGACGCGCGCAAGCGCGCTCCGGTCCGTCACCGCCCCGGCGAGTCGCCAGACGGTAGCGGCCCCCGTTACGGGACAAAGCCGCGGGCCAAGCCGCGCAAGCTGAGTCCGGCCGAGCGCCGCCGGCGCAAGCGCGGGCGGGCGCGGTAGCGGGCCTACGCGTCAGCGTCCTGCCTGATCCGCTGCCTGGCCCGCAATAGCTGGCGCTCGACGGTGCGCACCGTGCAGCCCTCGTGCACCGCGATCTCGGCATAGCTCAGCCCGAACGCGTGCAACCACACGACGCGCTGCTGACGGGTTGATAGCTGCTGCAGCTCTTTGAGCCGCTCTCGCCTCTCGACCAGCGTGTGTGGTGGCGGGAAGCTCGACGCCACCGCCACCGGGGCAGCGCATTCCGGCGCCGCGTCGATCGAGAGCTCTCGCCGATCACGGCGCAGCAGCTTGACGGCCTCGTGCACTGCCGTTCGGGCCAGCCAGCTCATGACCGTTTCCCGGTGGACGCGATGGCGGTGGTGGACGAGCCGACTCCAGGCGAACTGACAAGCGTCCTCGACGACCACGTCAGGCGCGCGTACGTCGAGTCGCACGATCTGCTCCAGCCGCTTGGCCAGGAGCTCATACAGCTCACCGACATCGACCGGGCGGGCGCCTTCATCAAGGTTCTCTACGACGGACATATTGAGTTGAATTGAGTCTAAATTGAGTTGTTCGACCCTATCACAGGTAAATTAGTATTGATAGGCTCCTTCAAGCTCAATTGGCTCAATTCGACTCGGAGGAACTGAGATGCCATTCCTTGCTGGACCGCTCGTGATCGCCGGTGACGTCACCGCCACGCCGAACCCCGCCGGCCTACCGGGCAGCAACGTGCTTCAGCAGCTCGTGAACGGCGCCGAGGCCTGGTCGCTCGCCATCGCGCTGATCGGTGCTTTCGTTGGCGCCGGAATGTGGGCGCTCGCATCGCACGCCCACAACCCGCACTACGCGGCTCGCGGCCGGATGGCCGCGGTGATCTCGGCCGCGTCCGCGCTCGTGATCGGTTCAGGCCCCGGCCTGGTCAACTTCTTCCAGCACCTGGGGACGACGGCGAAATGAGAGTCCGCCGGCTCGCGCGGCTGACCGTGTTGATCGGCGTGGTCGTGGCGGCCGGCGGATCGGCGCTGCTGCCGACCCCGGCCGAGGCGGATCTGACCTCGGCAGTCGGCCCGGCGGGCGGCGACCTACTCACGGGCAATCTTCCCGGAGCGGCAGGCGGCCTTGTCGGTGGCGCAGCCGGCGCGGTCGCCTCGACCACGACCAGTGCGCTACTAGTCGGGATCGACGGGTGGGTGACCGGCTCGGCCCAGGGAGTGCTGAACGACACGGCGTCCGCGCTGGGCGACACGACCAGTCCGCAGCTGCGGACCACGTGGTTCTCCTCGACCTACTGGCGGATGGCGGCGATCGCGGCGGTGTTGACGCTCCCGTTCTTGTTCGCCGCGGCGGTCCAGGCCCTGATCCGCTCGGACGTCGCGATGTTGGCTCGCGCCGCGTTCGGATACCTGCCGCTGGCCATGCTGGCGATCGCCATCGCCGCGCCGCTCACGACGCTGCTGCTGGCTGCCTGCGATCAGCTCTGCTCGTTCATCTCGTCGGCGGCGGGGCACGCGAGCGCGCACTTCCTCGGTCGCATCGGCGTCGCCGCCGCGGCCGCCGCCGCGGCGGGCGGCTCCCCGTTTCTCGCCTTCCTGGTCGGGCTGTTCATGATCGCCGCCGCGTTTACGCTCTGGGTCGAGCTGCTCCTGCGCGAGGCGGCGGTGTACGTGATCGTGCTGATGCTCCCGCTCGGCTTCGCCGCGTTCGTGTGGCCGGCCCGTCGGATCTGGGCGATCCGCGCCGTGGAGCTGCTTGTCGCGCTGATCCTGTCGAAGTTCGCGATCGTCGCAGTGCTGTCGCTCGGGGGAGCCGCGGTCAGCTCCGCCGGCAACTTGACCGGCCTGATGGCGGGCGCCGTCCTGATCATGCTGGCGGCGTTCTCGCCCTGGGCGTTGTTGCGCCTGATCCCGCTGGCGGAGGTCGCGTCGGGCGCGGCAGGGCCGCTGCGAGGGGAGCTCAGGCCAATCGGAGCGCAGGAAATGCGCGCGGAGGCGCGGGCCCAGCGGGGCGAAGAGGGATGGATGAGGCGCGCGGAAGAGATGCGGCGCGCGGCGAATGTCGACAGCGCCGGCGCCGGCGGTCCGCCGTCGGGACACCCTGGGGCGCCGGCCTCGGAGACCACGACCACCGCCATGTCCCGCGCAGCGACGACACCCGACGCGCCTGGCCCAGCGACGACATCCGCCGTCCCCCGCCCACCAACGGCATCCGCCGTCGCCGGCCTGCCAACGGCATCCGCCGGCGCGGCCCCGCCGGCCGACGGCGAATCGCACGACTCACCGGCTGAGACCTGGCCCAAGCGACCCGTCCTCGAGTTCGACCGCGAGCATTTCGACTCGACCCCAGTCTGGCCGAACGAGGACGCACCGTGACCGAAGAGCGCCTCACGTACCGCTTCGGCCCGCTCGAGCGGCGCGGACTCCTCGGTCAACTGCGCCTCGGCCAGGCCGGCGCCGTCGCGGGCGGCGCGGTGGCCGCGATCGCGATCCTGGATGGCGCCCCCACAGCCGGCGGCGCGTTCCTCGGGATGGCTGGGTTTGGCGTCTCGCTCGCCGTCGCCTTCGCGCCCGTGGGGCGGCGGACGCCCGAGGAGTGGATCCCGATCGTGCTCTCGTTTTCGCTGCGTTGGGTCAGGCGGCAGTTGCGCTTCCGCTCGCTGGTCCCGACCGCCGGCATGTTTGCGGCCGAGCGATCCAGACCGTTTCGCCGGCTGCTCAAGCCGCCGCGCTCGCATCCGCCCTCGACGCTCAAGGGTGTCCGGATTCTCGACGTGCCCTACGCGGACCGCGCGATCGGGGTCCTGTCCGACCATCGGCGCCGACGACTCACGGCCGTCTTGGCGTGCCGGGTGATCGCGTTCTCGCTGCTCGACCCCGAGGCGCAGGAGCGCCGGCTGGCCCGCTGGGGCCTGGTTCTCTCGGGAGCCGCAGGCGGTCCGATTCGGCGGATGCAATGGCTCGAGCGGACCGCTCCGGCCCAGGGCGACGAGCTCGCCCGCTGGCTGCATGACGAGCGCGATCCGCGGATCCCGCTGCGGGGCACGCCGATGATCGAGTCCTACCTCGAGCTGATCGGCGCCACCACTCGCGCCGCCCAGGAGCACGAGCTGCTGATCGCAGTGCAGATCGACGCGCGCCACGCCGTCGATCATGGCCGCGGCCGCATCCGCGGGCTCCAGGCCGGCGTCAGCGCGCTTCTGGAGCAGACGGAACGCGTCGCGCAGGGGATCGAAGCGGCCGAGGTGACCGTGCTCGGGGCACTCAGCGCGGGCCAGCTCGCGCGGTCACTTCGCACCGCGTTCGATCCTTATGCCCGGGCCGAGCTGGCGGCCATCGAGGCGACCGATCCGGGCCGCGCAGGACTCGCCGAGTCGGGCGCCTGGCCGGTCGGCGCGGACGAGCATTGGGAGCACTACCGGGCCGACGGGGCACTGCACGCAACGTTCTGGATCGCGCAGTGGCCGCGGGTCGACGTCTCGCCGATGTTCATGGACGCCCTGCTCGGGGGCTCGAGCGTGGTGCGCACGGTGGCGGTGACGCTCGAGCCGATCACACCGGAGCGCTCGACGCGCGAGGCCGAGGCCGCCGTCACCCGCGACCACGCCGACCGCGAGTTGCGCCACCGCTTCGGACAGGCCGAGACAGCGCGGCAGCGGCAGACCCAGGAGGCGGCCGCGCGCCGCGAGGCCGAGCTCGCCGCCGGCCATGCCGAGGTGCGGCTGGCGGGCTTCGTGACGGTGTCCGGACGCGATCCGGACGACCTGCGTCGGGCCTGCGCCGAGGTCCATGAGCAGGCGGTCCGGGCCCGGCTCGAGCTCCATCGGATGTACGGGCAGCAGGCCGACGCGTTCACGTTCACGCTGCCGCTCTGCCGGGGGCTGCGATGACCGCGGCCACGGCGTTCCTGACATATCTCTGGCACTACATGGCGGCCCGCTTCCTATACGACGAGGTCGTCCGCCGTCATGTGGCGTGGGCGCTGCTCCTCGCGGCCGTCGCGGCTGTTGGATTCGCGCTGTGGCGCGGGAGGCGGACGTGACTCGGGCTCGGGCGGCCGCGGAGCGCCCCGGACACCGCTGCACGACCCGTCACGCCCAGGCCATCTATCCGTTTGTGGCCGGCGGCGGTCTCGGCGGCCGCGGAGTCTTCGTGGGACGGGACTCGAGCGGCGGGGCATTCTGTTACGACCCCTGGGTCCTGTACGGCGAGGCGACGCTGGATGACCCGAATGCGATCGTCCTCGGCAAGCTCGGCCAGGGCAAGAGCGCGCTCGTGAAGACGCTGTTGTGGCGCATGCTGCTGTTCGGCCGCCGCGCCTTCGTGCTCGACGTCAAACGCGAGTACGGACCACTCTGCGATGCGGTAGGGGTCAAGCCGGTGTCGCTCGAGCCGGGCGGCGGGATCCGGCTCAACCCGCTCGCCTCCCGCCCCGAGGAGCACGCTCAGCTCGAGTTGCTCCGGGCGGTCACGACGACCGCGGTCGGCGGTCCGCTGACCCAGGTCGAAGCGGCCGGTCTGCGCGAGGCGCTACGCACCGTGCGGACCGGCGGCGTTGCCGAGCCGACCCTGCCGGAGATCTCGACCGTCCTGTTCGCCCCCACCGCCGACATGGCGGAGCGTCTGCGCACCACTCCTGGGCAGCTCGCCCTCGATGTCCGGCGCGCTGCGCTGGCCATCCAGGACCTGTGCGAGGGACCGCTCCGCGGCATGTTCGACGGTCCGACCACGCCGGGCCTCGACCTCGACGCGCGACTGCTCGTGCTCGACCTGCACGCGGTCAAAGACTCCCCCGCGGTCGGGATTCTGATGGCTTGCGCCTCGGCCTGGATGAGCGCCCTGCTGGCGCGCATGTCCGAGCGGCCGGGCCGTGAGCGCCTGATCAGCGTCGCCGACGAGTCCTGGACACTTCAGGACTACAGCACACCCGATCGCCCGCCCCGCGGCGAGAAACCGGGCGATCGCCCACACCAACGTGCCCAGCAACGCGGGCCGATCCCGTCCCGATCACCACCCGCCCGACATCCACGCAGCCGGGACCGAGCGGGCCGCCCGAACCCCCAGGCGCGAGCTTCTCAACGTCCTGACGGATGACCAGCACTCGGGCCCAAGGCGCAAACGACCGCAGTTCGCCACCACGAAGCATCGTATTCTCGCCAGCGACGCGGACGCGACCACCGCCCGGAACGTCAGCCGCTTCCCGCGCAACCTGCGGGAAGCCGCCGCGGACGCCGAGCTGCAGCATGGCTGCTAAGCACGCGAGCGACCGTTTTGCCACAGATTCTTTCCCAGGCGCGAGCGACCGCCAACGGCCAGGACGGATGCGCAGCTCGCAGGCTTCGTCGAGCGGCAAGGCACGCAGCGACGGCACGCAGCAGCTCACCAGAGGCCGCGTCCGCGATCGCCGGCTGGCGGCAACGCCGCCCGCTACGATCAGGCCGTGGCCCGGACGTCGAACACGGCCAACACAGCGGCCGCACAACGCAGCGCCGCAGCCCAACAGCTGCGTGGCACGTTCGCTGACAATGCTCGCGACCGCAAACTGGTCGACGAGTTGATCGGCGAGCGCCGGGCGGAGGCGCTCGCTGAGGACCACACGGCCGACGCTCCTCGGCGGCGCCCCAGAGGCTGAGGACCAACGCGCCCGGCGGCGCCAGCGAACCGAAGCACCCGCACAAGGCCAGCGCTTGACCGCCGCTCCCGGGCCGACCGTCTCCATGCAAAACAGAGGCGCTGACAGCAGCGCGCGCCACCGGATCCTCGGCGATACGCGGCCGAGAAGTCTGGGTCGCGATCACCGATCCAGCCATCAGCAAGGACTTCCATCGGCGCCCGATTGCGGCCACGCCAGCGGTCGGCGTGAGCGCTACTCCTTGACGCCTATTCCGGTCACGTCGGCCTGGTGACCGCTCCGCACCGTTAGCGGCAGCGTGATCGAGAGTGCTGGTGCGGCTACATTGCGGCAGCTATCTTCGCCGGACCGTCGACCGCCGTCCTCGGACCCGCCAGCAGCGCCGTGCGTGAGTCTGTGCTCGGGGCTTGGATCAGTTGCCCGTCTCAGAGAAACACCCTTCACAAGCCAGAGGAGATCAACAATGGCGGCAACGCTGAAGCTCACGCACAAAGCAATCGGAGTCGAGGTCCGCCGTGGCACGTACGACGTCGTGCTCGACGGGGAGCGTGTCGGGTCGCTCGAAATGAACGACACGTTCGAGACGCCAGTCGAGCCTGGACGTCACACCCTGCAAGTCCGCAACGGCCGAAACTCCAGCCGAACCAAGACCTTCGACGCCGCCGACGGCGAAATCGCCAGCTTCCGATGCACCGGAAAGAGCATCTTGCCGAAGTTCCTCTTGTCCTTCGTCGTTCCCAGCCTGGCGCTCTCGCTTGTTCGCGAGTAGCCAGCGACGCGAGATCACCGCTTCTGCTCGCTAGCGCCGTCCTCGGTACGGCAGGGAGGCGGCGGGTTGCTCCAAGCACGGGTCGAGGTGGTACGAAGTCGCTTGATCGACGGGTGCCCGAGCGGTTCGCGCTGCTCGATTGCTGGCTAACGTCCGGCGCGAAGCACCCGCGAGTCCAAACCGGCGACACGCCTGCCGCTTGCGGCAGGATGAGCCACGACGCCGTCGAACTCCCGCGCTACCGGTCGACGCTTACTGGACCTGCCACGGCGGTCGCGCGGCTCATTGCTCGGCGACCGGCAGCGCGGCCGGGCTCAAGGTTGGTCGACAACTACCGGCCAACCGCCGTTCTTCCGCATTGCGAGAATCCGACAGTCCGCGCCCGCGCTGTCCCTCGTCGTCCGTTCCAGGAGGCAGCTCGAGACCGGCGTGCACCTCTGCTCCCGCCGGATCGTTAGCAGCGATCTTGCAAGCACGACGCTCTGGCACGTGCGCGCTATCCGCGCAAACCCGGGCGCCGCCCTGACCCCTCGTGAGCCAGCAAACGAGGGCACGCCATCAGGCAATCTCAGGTTGACGTCGCCCTGCTCTTCGCCGACAGGAGGGCGCCGTCGAGTGCCAGCCGCGACCCGCTCCGCGGCACGCACAGCACGGAAAGCGGCCACCTCGACTCGGCCGTCGACCCCGCTGCATTGCCGCTGCGGCAGGCGCTCGTCGAGCTGGCCCCTTCGGCACGCCCGGGCTCAGAGAGCGGCCACCACCGGACGCGCAGTCCGCCGCCAGCCGAGGCCGGACTGCGAGGCTCAGCACCGTCCGGCATGCAGCGCAACGATCGTTGGCCAGGGCAGTCGGTCGCGCTAGCGTCTCGGCGATGGAGGTAGGCGTTGCAAACGGCTGGGATGTCTGGCCACGCGATAGGGGCGATTGGGGATGGGCCGTCTGGGTCGCGGCTGATGCAAGGCGATCAGGAATCGAGCCCACCGAGGCCGAAGCGAAGTCAGCCGCGCAGCGAGCACTCGAGGGCATGGTTTCCGACGCTATGGCAGCTTCGCAGTCGCGGCGCGAGGTCGCGGCGAGCAAGGAACGCTACGAGCGGTGGAACCCGCAGTCCTCGACTGGTGGCTAGCGTGCACGATTCTGCCGGTAGGCCCGTACCAGGTCATGTCCTGGAACGGGTCTGACTCTCCGGGGTAGTTGAAGGCTGCGACGTTGTCGTGAACGAATACCGTGATCGTTGGGGGACCGATCCGCAGCACGATCTTGATGACTCCGTCGGGCACCACGAGCACGGCCGAGGACGCGCCGTTTGAGCCGGTTCCATACGACCCTATGCCCGATTCGCGGATTCGGCTAGCGGTGGCGCAACAACTGCCGGAACCCCACGTGCGGGCTCTGGTGTACACGAACAGTTGATCGGCTCGGCGCCAGTCGGCGATGGTCGTCGTGAGCCGTGGGCGCTGTCGCTTGAGTCTGGCGAGCGCTTGTTCGGAGATCCGTGCAACTGGAATTAGGAACACCTGACCGCAGCAGCGCGTGACCACGGCTCGGCGGATCAGGGGAATCACCGGCCGGGCATAGGGAGGCCCAAAGCTCGGCCTGTCCAACTGTCTTCTGAGAGCGCGGTCGAGGTCGCTGGCGGTCTGCGGGCGACGGAGGACGGCGAGCGTGCCGAGCAGCGGCCGCTCGGCCGAGGTCACGCTTGAGTTGGCGCCCTGGACGGTCTCGGTCGAGGAGCGGCGGTGCAGCACAGCGATCGCACCGATCGCGACCGCGCCGCAATAAGCAGCGCCTGACGCCATGCGGTGGCGGATGCCTACCGCACGCTTGCGATCTATGCCCGCAGGCCTGAGACCCCGACGCTCCAACACACCGCGACTGCGCTTGCGGCAGCGGCGGAGGTTGTCGGCGGGGGTCCCGCGGTCCCGGGCGGGCGGGGCACGCTCCGCGCGCTGGTCGAACAAGGTGAATGGGTCCGGCTGGAGTTGGCGGCGCTCGCCCGCGTGCAGGCCCCCGGCGTCGATCAAACCTTGGGAGCGGCCGCAACAGCCCTGGACGCGACCGCAGCGGGCCGAGGTCGCGAGCTTCCGCTCGCTGATCTACAGCGCAACGCGCGGCAGATCAGCGATCCGGTCGCGCGCCGGCGCGCATCGAGCCTGATCGGTTGGATCACCGCGGCCGCGTCCGCGAGCCGTGTCGGCGCGCCCGGCCCTGAACCACCGGCGCATCCGACGCAGGACTTGAAGGCGGGGATGACGCTTCGCTCGAGCGTGTTCCGTCACGCGGTACGGCTGTCGGTGGCGCTGATGGTCGGCGGGCTCGTCTACCGCGGCCTATCGCTTGGCTCGGGTTACTGGGCCCCCCTCACGGTCCTGTTCGTCCTTAGGCCCGACTATGGGACCACTACCGGGCGTGCGGTCAAACGAGCTGCAGGCACTCTCGTCGGGATCACGATCGCCTGGGCGATCGTCACATCGATCTCACCTTCCAGCGGCCTGACCGTAGCGCTGCTTGCATCGCTCGCGTATGCCGCCTACGCGCTGTTCCCCGCCAACTATCTGCTGTTCTCGGTCGTACTGACCGTGCTGATCCCGCTGGTTGTCGAGTTCAGCGGTGGGTCGCCCGTCGGCGCGCTCGTCGACCGCGTTGTGGAGACCGGGGTTGGAACGGCGATCGCGCTTGGCGCGTTCATCCTGTGGCCCACGCGCCAAGCGCCGCGGATGCGCGACCGCCTTGCCGCCTACATCGTCGCCGAGGGGCGCTGGCTGGAGGCGATCCTGAACGCGTGTGTCGACGGTGATCCGGATGGGTCACTTCGATCGACACGACTCGCAGCGCGGCGGGCGCGCACGGAGGCGCACAACGCCGTGCGGCTCGCCTTGGCCGAGCCCCGAAGCCGACGGCCAGACGCCCGGCCATTGCGCAGCGTGCTGGCCGCAATCGATCAGATCAGCGAGTGTGCGCTGGTGCTCGCGGCGACGGTCCACGACGGCGCACGCGCTCCCCGCCAAGCGCTCATCCCGTATTCGTCAAAGCTCCACGCACGCTTCCGGGAAATCGCGTCTGCGATGCAGACTGACGCCCCGGGGCCTGAGACACGGCCGCTCACCGGGGCACCTGACCACGACGCAATTGATCCGATCATTGCGACCGTTGCCGCCGAGTCGACGGTCGTTCTGACCGTGCTGGACCGCATCGATCAAACATGGAGCGATTCCGCGTATCGCCGCAGCCAGTACCGCTCGCCTACAGGCGGTCAGTCCGCAGGCTGAAAGCACGAAGCTGCCGGCTCATGGCAACTGTCTGATAGACGTGTGGCCCCTCCGGCTGGAGGGGCCACATCGGTAGCGGGGTCGCGAGGCGTCCGGCTGGGCCGCTCGACCATCCCGCGGCCACGGTGGGTTCGGTCAGCGACCGAGCCGGTGTCGATGCGCCGAGATTGACCCGTGACCAACCGGCGCGTGATCCCATCGATGATGGGGGTGACCTGATCCCACGGACACTCCGCCGGGGCCACTACCAACGCCAGCGGCGGTCACGGTAATCGGTGTCGAGGCGACCAGGCCGGTCCCGTTCGTGATCGCCGTCACGTTGAATTGTCCGGCGGCGTTGAACTGGAGCGTGTTGCTGTTGATCGAGGTCGTGTCACCGCTGGCGATGACCCCGTACTGGCTCGGGTCAAGTGTCCAAACATTCCCGTACTGATCCTCCGCAGCGACGGCGAACGTCACCATGCCACCGACCGGGATCGTGACATTCTGATCGGCGCTCGCAAACGCAATCGACACGGCCGGCCCAGGCGCGACCTGCACAGTCGTGTGGGCGGCGTGGCCGTCTGCCGTCGCGGTCACCGTGTGCGCGCCCGCCGTGAAGAACTGCACATCGCCCCCGCTCACGCGGTCCGACGAGACGTTGCTGGTGTACGTCGCATTCTGGGTGATCTGACCGATCGGGTTGCCGTAGGCGTCGTAGCTCGTCGCGACGAACGCGACGCTGTCGCCCGCGGTGATCTGCGTCGACTGAGAGGCGACGCCGATCGAGTGCTCGGCCGCCGCGGTCACGTCGATCGTTGCGGCCGCGACGGACACACCATCCACCGAGGCGGTCACGGTGTGGGTTCCTGCCTGATACATCGTGATCGTCGAGCCTGAGATCCTGTCCGGGGCGTTGCCGGTGTCTCCCTGGTTCGGTGTCACCGTGCTGCTCCAGGTCACGCCGGAGTCGGTCAGCGGGAAGCTGGGGCTGTCGCCGGCGGTTGCCGCGAGCGTCATCCTCACCGATCCTCCGGCGACCGCGCTGCCTGCAGACGGGGTCGCCTGGTAGGTCAGGGTTGGAGCCGTCCACGCTTCCACGACCCCGCCGGCGTTCTGGCCCACGGCGCCCGGCTCGATCGTGCCATGCATCAGCTGTGAGTCGAGCAGCGAGGAACCCGCGCCTCCACCCGCTCCAGAGCCGATATTGCCGGTGGCGGGATCCTGGGTGCTTCCCTGACCCGAGGCGCCGCCGTTGACGCCACCGCCGCCGGCACCACCCCAGCTGTACGACGACAGCCACGTGTCGGTGACCGTGCTCGCTTGACCGTAGGATCCGGCCATCGCGCCGCCGAGTCCACCCTTGGCGTCGCCGCCGTCGCTGGGGCCAGCACCGCTCTGGGCGACCGGTCCGCCCGACCCGCCGCTGCCTCCAGCCGCCATATCGGGCTGCCCGCCGCCCTGGCCGCCTCCACCACCGGCGACGAGCACGTTGGTGCCGTTGAGCTGGACCATGGTCGCACCACCACCGCCGCCGCTGGCGAAGCCGTTTTGGCCGCTATCGCCGCCGGGGGGGTGTCCCGAGCCGCCGACGGCGTTCATGTATCCCCAACCACCGTTTGAATTCGTCGCACCACCAGCGCCCTCCATATAGCCCCGATTGCCGACTGCCACCGTCAGGCGCTCCACCAAAGGCAGCGTGATCAGCCGCTGACCACGGCCCCGCCTCCACCGCCATCACGGGGGTAATCAGAGTCGGTCGTGCCGCCACCGTCGCCACCCTTGGCGATCAGGCACATCACCCCGGGCCCAACCGGGACCTGCTCGGCGCCCCGGAGTACTGCCATGTCTGCTGCGCCGGCGCAGCGCCGACGGGGGTCAGGGGAGCCGCCGAGGCGATCGACGGAACCACAATCGCCGCCGGCAGCGCCACGGCCGAGATGCCGGCTGCCGCCAGCCACCGCTTCCCCGCTCTTGAAACGTCCGATGTCAACATTGGTTGCTCCTATCGCTTGCTGTTGCGTCGGCCGGATGGCTCGGCGCTCGTTAGGTTCGGTAAGCGATCTGAACTCTGCGGAACGCGAGCATCAAGGTCGTCGGTACCCGACTACTGAAATCTCAGCTGTCTGGTACTTAACCGGGAGCACCGGCCCGTGCCGGGCGTGCGCACCGCCTACGGCGCTCACGAACCGAGCCGCCTCGGGAATTCACTGGAGACCTAGTGCCGGTTGATCCGCCCCACCCGGCTGCGCGCCGTCGCTCAGAGGTCGCGGCGGTCGCTGACACCGAGCTTCTGCATTGCTCGGTAGAGGTGCGACTCCACGGTGCGAACGGAGAGCACGAGCCGATCGGCGATCTGCGCATTCGTCAAGCCCTGGCGCGCGAGCTCGACCAACTGCGCCTCTCGCGAAGTCAGATCCACTGCGCTCCCGTCAAGCACCGCAATCGCCGGCATGACGCCACCCTGCCCGTCGATGAACAGATCGCGTGCCCGCGCGACAGCGCGACGCGCCGAATCTTGACGCCCAACGTCCATGAACGCGGCCGACGCATGGGCAGCAGCCTCGGTCGCGTACCTCAGCGCGCCCAAGTGAGCGAACTCGTCCGCAACCTCCATGAGCGCACGGCCATCGCCGCGAGCCAGCGCATCAACATGATCGATATAGAGCCGCACGAGCGGGGCATCACATCGCGAGCGCATCGCGGCCATCGCCACGGCGAGAGGCCGCGCCGGCGCCCCGGCCCGCATTGCCTCGTAGAACAGCAGCGCGCCATACAGGGGATCATCCGAGAGTCCGTCGGCGGTGTCGAGCAGAATCCGCCGCGCGGCGATGAGATCTCCGCGTGCCTCAGCCTCCCAGGCACGCACACGCGCCACGTACGGAACCTGCGGCGGCAGCGACCCTTCCTTGAAGCGTGTCCAGACACCGACGCGCGGTCTCGATCGTGCGGTCCGCGTTCCCCGTCTGACGGGCAACGCCGACCAAGGCCTGTCGAGCGATGACCAGCACGCCGAATGGGTCCTGCCGTTCGTAGTGGAGCTCCGCCTCGGAAAGCCACCGTGTCGCGTCGCGGTAGCGGCCGGCGAGGTTCGCCACCGAACCCACGACGAGCGCCGCGACACCGGCCGCTCCATGATCACCCAATCGCACCGCCTCGGTCAGCAACTGGGCCATCTCCCGCTCAACCCGAGCCAGGTCGACGCCGCTGTGGACCTCGACGACCCCGAGAACGACGAGCGCCAGCTCGTCGCTGTGCCCGTCAACGGCAGCTGTGGGCGCAACCGGCGCAGCAGCTCGCGCGCTTGGACAACTCGTCCGGTGGAAAAGAGGCTTATCGCGTGACCCACCTCGAGATCGCGTCGCTCTCCCGCGTCGAGTTGTTCGTCATACAGCAGCACGGCGGACATCGTCACCGCGCTCTTCGCGCCCTCGACATGCGAGGACAGCTGAAGCCGGATCGGCAACAACCGCCGAACCCAGTCCTCGTCTGGCCACCAGTCAAGCGCCCGCACGAGCAGCGCCTCGGCCTCGTCCGGTCGCTGAAGCGCCCAGTAGAGGACGTCGACCCTCCGCTTCAGGTACTCAACCGCCAGATCCCGCGAGCTGAGCTCGTTCTCGAGATCCGCCAGGACGGACTCGGCGTCTTCAAAGCGCTTGCGCGCTTCGTGGCAGCGTGCGAGCAGCAGCCCGGCGGCGCACCCGCCCCCGGAGCCAAGCGCGCGCTCGGCCAGCTCGGCTCCCAGATCCGGGTCCCCCCGCTCGCTGGCGGCCTGCCCGGCAACGAGCAGCAGCTCGTTGGGGATCGGCGCGCCCGCCTCCAAGCGCCAACGACAGACCCGCAGCGAGTCGCGAGGGCTGAGGTGTGCGTGTGCTTGCAGACGTTCCGCGAGCGCAAGACTGAGATCTCGCGAGCGCAGCGACGGGAGCGAAGCGCGGATCACCTCCCCATACAGCGGGTGCGCAAGCGACGCCGTCCGATCGACGCCCTCAGCGGTGACCGTAATCAGACCGCGGCCCTCGGCGTCATAGGCAGCTCTCGTCCAGCGAGCTCGAAGAGATCCTCCACGGCCAGTGGCTCGCCGAGCGCGAGGAGCTCGAGCACGCGCCGGTCAGACGCCTCCAGACTTGATAGGCGGGCTGAGATCAACTCGCTGAGCGACGTACTCACGGGCGGTTTCCTGGACATCCTCCGTAGACCACCGACCTCGTGAAGCGCTCCGCCGTCGAGCGCACCGATGATGAGCTCCCCGGCGTACAGCGCATTGCCGCGGCTCGTCTCCCATACCCACCGACGGGCGCTTTACTCCACGGGGCCGCCGACAATCCCCTCGACCAGTGCCGCGGTGTCGCTCTCACCGAGCGCGTCGAGCTCCAGCCGCTCCGCCGCGGCATCCTTCCACAGGGACGCGACCGCATCGGGACATGGCTCGGCGGTCCCGCACCGTCGCGAGAACGATGTGGAGGTCGCTCCTGCAAGATGAAGCGCCAACGCGGCAGACACCGGGTCAAGCAGTTGCGCGTCATCGACACCGACAATCAGCGGCCGGCGTCCCGCCAACTCAACAAGCGCCGCGGCGCTCCCTCGCAAGAGTTCCAGGACGTCGTCGGAGCGGACCTCCGTAGGGATCACCCCGGCGAACGCACCCATCGGCACGGTCGCGGCGCTGCGCGTTGCCTGCACCCATAACGCGAGCGCACCCTCGCGCTCGGCCTGCGCGAGCGCCGCGTGCGCCAGCGCCGACTTTCCGACACCCGGGCCCGCGACCACAACCGCACCAGCGCGCCCTGCGGCACGCACCCGAGCGATCTGCTCGAGCTCATGCTCACGGCCGACGAACGGCCACTCTCGCACCTCCGGCTATCGGCAAGGCTGGTTCACCAAGCCAATCACCCGTTCGATCGGCTCTCGCACGGCAACTATAAACGCACACCCTAATCAGCTCTGACGGCCGATCAGCAGCGTCGGCCACCAATGCGTTCGTCGCACACCGTCCGCGACAGCGACGCCACGTTTCGCACGATTCTCAAGCTCCGGCTCCGGCCGCTAGCTCTCAACCGCAAACCGCCACCGTTGCGCAACTCGCCACCGGATGCGACGAGCACCGGCATGGCAAGGCAAAAGCCTCCGACCCAGGAAGAACTCGCCGCTGCGGGAACACCCACTATGTCCGCGCCCGAGATGGATCGGAGACGGTGAACGTGGCCTCTGCATCTGGCGGGGCCTCAGTGAGGCGCCCACCGCAGTCCAGTAGCCGTCTACGGACGACGTGCAGCCCTCCCGGCGCGAGGCTGCATCGACATTCAGAGACGGCGCCCTGGACACCGCCGCGCACGAAGAGAGGACGAACGGCCATGCCACACACAGACTCACAACCACACACGACAGATCTCACCCGCAAGCACTGGTCCACCGCGCTCGGCTCTGCCGGGCTATGGACGGTCCGCTACGGAATCGGCATTGTCCTCATCCTGGCCGGTCTCGCACTACTCATCATCGACCTAGACGGCATCGGCGTTGACGGTTTCGCGATGGGCGTCGGCGGCGGTTTGTCCATCATCATGCTCAACGCCCTCTACCGGTTCGGCGTTTCCGACAGCGAGGAACGCGCCCGCCATGACGAGGCCCTGCGGTACC
>CAWGOQ010000009.1:0-1075309 GCA_963824295.1 uncultured Solirubrobacterales bacterium
CATCCGCACGCGTGTCGGGCTCCACCTGCACGGCCCGGTGGCGATCGACGAGAACGCCGTGATCGAGGATTCGTTCATCGGTCCGTTCACGGCCATCGGCCCCGGCGCGATCCTGAGCGGCGCCGAGGTCGACAACACGATGGTGCTCGCCGGTGCGGAGATCAGCCATCCCGGTCACCGGATCGAGGCCAGCATCATCGGCGAACGTGCCTCGGTGGTCCGCAGCTTCGCCCTACCGAGGGGACTGCACGTGCGGCTCGAGCCGCATTCCCGGCTGACCCTGAGCTAGTGGCCGCGACCGCCGCCTGGCGGCCGGCCGGGGGCCGATCACGCAGCGTGCAGCTCGACCTTGGGCGCGACGGCGGCGATTCCGGTGCCGAGCGAATCGGACCGGTCCATGATCACCGTTACGGCCTCGCTGCGCGAGCGAACGCCGAGCTTGTTGTAGGACGAGGACAGATGGCTCTTGACCGTGCTCTCGGCCAGGAACATCCGGGCCCCGATCTCCTGGTTGGTGAGCCCCATCACGACCATGGCCAGTATCTGCCGTTCGCGCGTCGAGAGCGAAGGTCTTTCCACCGAGTCGCGCATGTCTCGCGGCACGACCATCTGGCCGGCGAACACCGCGGCTACGGTGGGCGCAAGGGCTTCCTCGAGCTGGTCAGCGAACACGACGCCGTCGATCCCGTCGTCGAGCAGACGCCGCACGGCGCGGCGATCGGCACACTCGCACACGGCGACGATCAGGAGCTCGGGAGCTTCGCGCTTGAGGCCCTTGAAGCGCTCGACCTCCTCGGCGGAGACCGTCTCGCAGTAGACCACCAGCTGGCGTACGCCGGAGCCCCGGCGCAGCAGGTTCTGGAGCGACTGATCCGAGTGGATCGTCACATCGGACAGCCCGGAGAGGGTTTGCTCTACCCGCAGGCAGGCTGCGTTTGGACCGAACGCGAGGACGAGCTTGGCGTGTGCGCCCGGGGCGCTGTCGGCGAGGCTCGGTGTTTCAAGGACCGTCACGTGAGATTAACGGAGCCTTAGCCGCCACACTTGCGCGCCGGCGCGGGGCTGGTCGGCCCGGCGTCGTGCCGCGGTTCAGACGGCGACGAGGCCCCGTCGCGGGGCGAGCCAGCCCGCTACCTCGTTGCCCACAGGCGAGACCTCGGCCCCACCCAGGCGAAGCGACTCGTCGGCCGCCTCGACGATTCGGACCACGCTGCGAGCGAGGGTGCTCTGGTACTCCATCAGGTCGCCGGCGCGGATCGCTCGAACGAAGTCGCCCAGCTGCAATCCGAGCGGCTCGTAGGACTCGACGTTCGGCGAGACGATGTCGCCGCCGCGATCGAACACGCGGACCGGTTCGGCCGCGCCGTCTTCGTAGACGACCATGCGCTCGCGCCCCGCCACCGTGGTCCGGCGGAGCTTGCTCGGCGCGAGCCAGCTGAGCTCGACGTTCACGACGATGCCGGACGCAAAGCCCATGGTGACGAAAGCCATGTCGGCGATCCCGTCGCGCACCGAGTCCCGGCCGACCGCGCGGACGGTCGTGGGCATCTCGCTGAGCCAATACAGGAGGATCGAGAAATCGTGGGAACCGAGATCCCAGATTACGCTGGCGTCTCGGTGGTAAAGCCTGAGATCGACGCGGCTCGAGGAGATCGAGAGGACGTCACCTAGGGTGCCGGTCTCGATCATGCGCTTGACCGCGCGGACCGGCGGGCTGTACAGAAGCGTGTGACCGCACATCAGGATGCAGTGCCGCTCCCGAGCCGCGGCTGCCAGGTCGTCGGCCAGCTCGGCGGACATCGCCAGGGGGGTCTCCACGAATACGTGCTTTCCGGCCTGCAGCGCGAGCATGGCCAGCTCGTAGTGCGTGTGCGCCGGCGTCGCGAGGACGAGGGCGTCGACGCTCGGATCGGCCAAGATGCGCTCGGGGCGCGTGGTCACGCGCGCGTCTGGATGATGGCGCCGGTACCTAGCCAAACGCGACGAATCGACGTCGCAGATCCAGCGCACCTTCGCGTCGACGTCGTCGCGAAGTACGCGCAGCAGATTGGGGCCCCAGGCGCCGAGGCCAACCACGGCGATGCCCACGTCCCGGGCGGGATGCGTCTCGTCGTTGAGCATGAGTGGCACAGTGGATTGCAGCATCAGCGGTCTCCGGTCCAGTCCGTCGTGATGGCGAGCTTGCGCGCACCCGCATCCCCCAGCGCGCTGACTGTGTGCGCGATCGAGCATGTCGAGGGTCGCGCCGCCGTATCGCGGCGCGATTGCTGCTGGTGCCCCAAACGATCCATCCTTGATGTCCTGGGAGAAATTTATGGCAACAACACGACGTGGATGAATAGGGCGGAACTCCCATAACTCGTTCAACCTGCTGAACGGGTTGGATCTATAATCCATTTGGGGGTCTAGGGCGGCGCAGCGAGCTGCGAGCAACGAAGTTCGAAGGGGCACCAGTACCGATGAGATTCCCATGATGGGCGCCGTGCGAGAGGACCGGCCCATCCGCGTCCTCGTCGTTGACGATCACGATCTCTTCCGGGCGGGACTCGCGTCGCTGCTGGCCATGCAGCCAGACATCGAGGTGGTGGCGCAGGCCTCCGGTGGCCGCATGGGGATCCGGCTGGCGGATGAACTGCGGCCGGACGTCGTCATCATGGATCTCCGGATGCCCGATGTCGAGGGTCCCGCCGCGACCCGCGCGATCCTCGAGCGAAACCAGGACATGCGCGTGCTCGTGCTAACGGTCGCCACCGACGACAGCGACGTGGAGGCCGCGCTCGAGGCCGGCGCGTGCGGTTTCATCGCGAAGGACACCCCGGTCGGCGGCGTCGCCGTGGCGGTGCGGGCGGCGGCCCAGGGAGTGGCGTGGCTTTCTCCGCGAGCCGCCGAGCTGGTTCTCGGGCGCGTCAGGCAGGGCGCCAGCGAGCCGGCCTTCGACGTTGGTGCCGAGGAGCAACTGTCGGCGCGCGAGCTTGACGTGCTGCGGTTGATCGCGCGAGGGATGGAGAACGCCGAGATCGCCGAGGCGCTCGCCATCAGCCCACGTACGGCGAAGAACCACGTCTCGAACATCCTGGCCAAGCTCGGGATGCCGAGCCGTGTCCAGGCGGCGATCTACGCGGTCCGCCGCGGGCTCGACTGACCCGGTTCGCCGTCGAGCGTCAAGCTGCGCTGGCCACGGGCGAGCACGAAGCCGAGCGCGAGACCAGTCTGACCCTGCGCCTGCGCGTCACGGAGCTCGTCGACCGCGTTCCGCAGATGCGAGATGGCACGCTCGACGTGTGCCTCACCCAGCTCGCTCTCCGGCATGCTGGGCAGAACGTCGATCGACTGGAGCGCCATGAGCGCATCGCAGGTCGCCTCGAGCGCCGCCCCGATGCGGTCAAGGACGGGGAGGTAGTCGCGGGGGTGGCTCATGGGCGGAACCGAATCGGAACATGGTCCCGTGGCGTGGTTGCACCATCAATGAGCCGAGTGGCCCCGGGGGCGTTCACGTGATCTGCACGCCGCGGATAGGCCGTGTGGCTACGCGCTGCGTACCGACTGATCGTCGCGCGTCAGAGCGGCGCGGTTCTCGACCCCGAGCTTGCGCACGAGCTGCGAGATGTGCCGCCTGACCGTGACCGGCGCGATCGCGAGCCGGTCCGCGATCTCCGCCGTGGTTTGTCCGCGGCGGAGCATTCCGAGCACCTGAGCTTCGCGCGAGGTCAGCGCGTCGGTGCCGTTACCGCCGCCCCGGAGCTCCAGCAGGAGCTCGAGCACCATCGAGCGCGGCACGACCGCCTCGTGGGCGGCGATGGCGTTGACGACTCGTCGCAGGCTCTGCGCATCCAGCGTTCCGGGCACGTAGCCAATTGCGCCGGCCCGGATCGATTCGAGCAGGTCGTCCACGTCATGAGACTGTGTGAGAAGGACGACGGCAGCATCCGGGGCGGCACGCGACACCCCGCGTACGGCGGTGATCGCGCCGCCGGGGATGTCCTGCCCGACCAAGCAGACGTCCGGCTGCTCGCGCTTGGCCGCGCGGATCGCCTGCTCGGCGTCGCCGGCCTCGGCGCACACCTCCACGGTCCCGTTCAACGCCATTCGGATGCCGAGACGGGTGGGCTCCCAGTCAGCGATCAGGAGCCTGACCCGGTCCGTCACGGCAGGACGACCTCGAGCTCTGTGCCGCCGCGCGGTGCGGCGCGGACGGTCATGGAGCCGCCCAGCGCGCCGGCCCGCTCGCGCATGCTGCGCAGCCCGAAGCCCTCTTGGGCGGCGCCGCGCTCGTCGACTGAAATCCCGCATCCGTCGTCGACAACCCGCAGCGCCACCCCACCATCTGCCCGCTGGAGCGAGACGAGCACGTTCCGCGCCTGTCCATGCCGCGCCGCGTTCGCGATCGCCTCGCGGGCGATGCGACTCAGGTGCTCGCGAACGGCCGACGGGACGTTGCCGTCGATCTCGGCGTGGACGGCAATCGCCACATCGAATCGGTCGCGCAGCTCGTGGGCGACCGCGTCGAGCGCTTCGCTTGCCGTGGCTCCAGCGGGATCGGACAGCTCGGAAATCGTGCTGCGCGAGATGGCCAGTGCCCTACGCGCCGCCACCACCAGGGGATGCTCCTCGCCCATCTCGGTCGCGATCTGCGCGCCGTGGGCAGCGATGAAGGCCAGGTCCTGGGCGATGCCGTCGTGCAGGTCGCGAGCCACGCGCCGGCGCTCCGCCAGCGCCGCGGCCCTCGCCGCGCGCGCTCGCACGCGCCGCTCGAGTACGACGGCGGCGCACAGGAGCAGCGCAGTGGCGATCACTCGCATGGCCGTTCCGGCGCCCACCTCGCCGCGCGCCAGCGAGCGCAAGGTAAGGGGGGACAGGGCGGCGCCCGCGAACAGAATTCCCGCGATCGCCAGCACCGCGACCACGCGGTCGGGTCGGCGCAGGTTCTCGCGGGCCAGCATCAAGGCCGCTGAGGCCAGGAGCGCGGCGGCCGCGACGACGAGGACGAGCCGAACGGCCGCACCCGCCGCACCGGCGTGAAGGGCCAGATTGAGTCCTAGCAGGCTCATCAGAAGTCCACCCAGCGCGCCGGCAACGAGGGGGCCGCCGCCAAGCACGAGGGCGACCCGCGCCGGATGCCCCGGTCGCACCAGGACCGTGTCAGCGGAAACGGCCGCCGCTGCGGCGAATATCCCGGCCACGAACAGCTGACCCCACAGACCAGCCGCGGCCAGGTAGCCGCCGCTGCGCAGGTCGAGTGCCGCCGGCAGCGCGTTGATGCAGAGGTTGATCAGCCCGAGCGCGAGCGTGACGCACAGGAGCAGGAGGTCGCGGACGCGCCGCGAGTCCACGAACCGGGCCCGCAGCAACCAGACGGCGCTGAAGCAGAAGAGCGTGAGCATCATCTCCAGCGCCGGGCGAAGCGTCGGCGCGTGAATGACCGCATGGCGGAGCGCGAACGGAAGAGCCAGCACCGCCGTCCCGGCGACCAGCACCGGCAGCGTGCGGCTAGCGCCGCGCGTCACGGTCCTGGAGGGCCGCCGCGTCGCACTCGGCTAGAAGCTGCGGACGGACCAGGAAGCGCCGGTCCTGATCCGGCGCCAACGGCTGGACGGCCAATTGTTGAGCAAGGCACCGCCCCGCGCCTCGCACCCTACTTCGTTATGCCCCATTTACGCCCCTAAAGCGTCTCGCGAGTCTTTCGCTGGCCGTGATCATACCGACTAACGGCTAAACCTGCCGATTTTTTCTACAAAGCGCGTATCCCGCAAGCTTCGTAACGGAAAAACCGTTCATCGGCATGAACGCCGCAATGGGTCGGAGCGTTCATTGACCGCGGTGGGAGCCGGACCCAAACTTCGTCCAGAAATCATCCGAGGGCGGAGTTCCCTCGGAGGGGGCCTGAAGAGCATTGGGCAGCGTCAAGCCGGCCACGATGACTGTGGGGCGCTGCCCGCCCTTCGGGGCGAAATGCCACTTCATGAAAGGACGGAACGTTGATCAGAGAAGCAGCTCTCAAGACGAAGTCGGCGTCGATCGGCTTCACGACCAAGACCGCCGTCAACAGCTCGCCCGAGATGGTGCGCAAGACCAGCCTCGCCGTCGCGCGGGCCAAGGAAGGCGACCGTGAGGCGCTGCGCTTTCTCTACGTCAGCTACTCCCACAACATCTACGGCTACGTCCGCTCGATCGTCCGCGACGATCACGAAGCGGAGGACGTGACGCAGCACGTGTTCGCGAAGCTCATGACCACGATCGGCAAGTACGACGATCGCGGCGTCCCGTTCTTCGCTTGGCTGCTGCGGATGGCCCGGAACGTCGCCATCGATCACCTGCGGGCCAACCGTCTCACCCCGATCGAAACCCTTCCCGAGTCCGGTTCGGACTCCGATTCGGACATCGGTCAGGTGCACACGGTGCGCGAGGCGCTGGCCGCGCTGCCCGAGGAGCAGCGCGAAGTCGTCGTCCTGCGTCACGTGATCGGCCTGACTCCTGGCGAGATCGCCGATCGCCTGGGCCGGACCGAGTCGTCGGTCCACGGCCTGCATCACCGCGGCCGTCGGGCGCTCCAGCGCGAGTTGATCGCGCTTGAGACCTTGCCGTCGACTCGGCCGTTGAGCAGTCGCGCGCCGGCCGCTGCCTAGGCCTCGCGGCCGATTTTCCCGGCGCGACGCCTCGGAAAGTCGGCCACGGTGACCGCCGGCACGGAAGAAATCGCGGAGGCCACGCGTTCCAGGAGTAACGGAGCGGAATTGCCCGCAGATGGGCCGAGGCGACGCCGTCGCCCGTAAGTGGGCCAGATCGGTTTGGGTGACACATACATGACTGTTCTCGACGTCTGGACGGGACCGCGGCCACTCACGGTTGGCCTGGTCAACAACATGCCGGACTCGGCGTTCCTCGATACCGAGAACCAGTTCCGAGGGGCGGCGCTGGGCAGCAACGGGGCCGGGATCGAGTTCGAGCTGTACACGATCAAGGAGATTCCGCGCTCGGAAAAGGTCGCCGCTCTCATCGAGGAGCGCTACCGCGGACTTGATGAGCTGTGGACGCGCCCGCCGGATGCGTTGATCGTCACCGGAACCGAACCGACGCAGGTGAAGCTCCGCTTCGAGCCGTATTGGCCATACCTGGCGCGGCTCCTGGAGTGGGCCGCCGATCACGTCCAGACGACGCTGCTGTCATGCCTTGCGTCCCACGCCGCCATCCTCCTGTTCGACGGCATCGAGCGGACCCAGCGGCCGGTCAAGCTGACCGGGGTATACGAGGGCAGCGTCGAAGACGCGCTCGATCCGCTGGCCACCGGGCTCCCCGACAGGGTCCGCATCCCGCACTCGCGCGTGAACGACGTGCCCGAAGCGGCGCTCGTCGACGCCGGCTACCGCATCGTGGTCGGCACCGGCAACTCGGGCGCGGGATGGTCGGTGGCCGCGCGAGAGCAGCGTGACGCGCTGTTCGTCCTCTGCCAGGGCCATCCCGAGTACGGCACGCTCAGCCTGTTGCGGGAGTACCGCCGCGACGTCCGTCGTGCCCTGTTCGGCCGGGGCGCGGTCCCGTATCCTCGTCTGCCCGACGGCTATCTCGGCGAGGAGGCGGTGGAGACTTTGATGAAGTTCGAGCGTCGTGCCCAGGCACTAGACATGGATCCCCGCGAGCTGTGGCCGACCTTCCCGTTCGACGAGGTGGCCGCGACTGTCGAGAACAGTTGGGCACCCGTATCGGCCGCGTTGTACGCCAACTGGCTGCAGCTGGCGGGCGCGGCAGCGCCCAATCGCGCGCATGACGTGGTCCTGCGCCGAGCCGCGGCGTGAGCGGCGCCGGTCGGCCGCCTGACCCACCCATGCGGGACGAAACGCTCGCCATTCACGGCGGCTACACCCCCGACTCGACGCGCGCCGTGGCGGTTCCGATCTACCAGACGATCGCGCACGACTTCATCGACGCGGATCACGCCGGGGCGATCATGGACCTCGAGATCCGGGGCTTTCACTACAACCGGATCAACAACCCGACGGTCGACGTGCTCGAGCAGCGCGTCAGCGCGCTGGAAGGTGGCGTGGCGGCGATGGCGGTCAGCTCGGGAGCGACCGCGGTAAGCATGTCGCTGCTCAATGTGCTGAGCGCGGGCGACAACTTCGTGTCGGTGCCAATGCTCTACGGCGCGACCTACACGTACTTCGCCCACGTCCTGCCGCGCCTCGGGATCGAGGTCCGCTTCTCGGCCGACGACCGCCCGGAGTCGATCGCGGCGCGGATCGACGAGCGGACGAAGGCGGTCTTCTGCGAGACCGTCGGGAACCCCGCCGGCAACGTGATCGATCTCACCGCCGTGGCCGAGGTGGCCCACGCCCGCGGCGTTCCCGTCATCGCGGACAACACGGTGGCGACCCCTTTTCTGCTCAAGCCGTTCGCTCACGGGGCCGACGTGGTGATCCATTCGCTGACGAAGTTCATCGGCGGCCACGGGACGACGCTCGGCGGCATCATCATCGACGGGGGGACCTTCCCGTGGGCTGACCACCCGGAGCGCTTCGGGTTGATGGTGGAGCCGGAGCCCGCGTTTCACGGCGTTCGATATGCCAGCGACTTCCCCGACGCGCCCTACGCGACGCGCTGCCGCACGGTCGGCCTGCGCAATACGGGGGCGGCCCTGTCTCCGTTCAATGCCTTCCTGCTCTTGCAGGGCCTCGAGACCCTGGCAGTGCGCCTGCCGCGCCACGAATCCAACACCCGGGCCGTGGCGAAATTCCTCGCTGCGGATCCGCGTGTGAGCTCGGTCAGCTTCATCGGTTTTCCCGATAACCCGTACTACGAGCTCGCGCGTCGCTACCTGGGCGGGCGAGCCCCGTCCATCATGACCTTCACCGTCAAGGGTGGGCGCGACGCCGGGATCGCGGTGTTCAACAACGTCAAGCTGTTCAAGCGCCTGCTGAACATGGGCGACGCGAAGTCACTGATCACGCACCCCGCGTCCACGACCCACCGACAGCTCACGCCCGAGGATCTGAAGCTGGCCGGCATCACGCCGGACATGGTGCGCCTATCGGTCGGGCTCGAGCATCCGGACGACCTGATCGAGGATCTCGACCAGGCGCTCGCCGTCGCCGCCGCCGGCTGATCGCGGTTCGCGGCCGCCAGCGCGAGCGCGGGCCGGACGCGACGGGCAAATTCCAGCATTTCCGGGCCTGCCTTGGCCGTAGCGCAGGACTGTGCCCCGTGGAGAGGCAATTCTCTGCGCCGGCGAGACCAGCACGTCCTAATGCTGGAATTTGCCCCCGCTGGCGGTCGCGGCGCGGGCGGCGCCCCCGGTCGTAACCAGCGGATCGGGGCCGGCCGGGGATGGCCCGGGGCGGCCGGCCTTCGGCTGGGCGCTCAGCCGCCGCCCCGTACGCGTGAAATTTCCGCCATTCCGCGGGGCGCGCCGTCCCCGTGACGGCTTTCTCCGAAATGCAGACCAGAAATCCGTCGCCAGCGCGGACGGCGCGGCGAAATGGCGGAATTCTCCAGGTGCCGTCGCAACCGGGATGGAGGCGCCGTCGAAACGGAGACGGGCCCGTCGAAAAACGGAGACGCCGAGCGGCGGCCGCGGCTAAGCGGCCAGCCGTTCGCTCACGGCGACGTCGCCCAGGATGTCCGACACGCAGGCACCGAGATCCTCGAACGCGCGGATTCGACTGCGAGGCGAGGGGATGTACGCCGTGAAGTGGCGGATGCCCTCGGTCACGACGCCGAACATCGAGATGCTCATCTGCGGACGTCCCTCGACATCGATCGGGTGCGAGTCGGCGGTCAGGTCGACGCTGCCGACGGCTACCTCGCCGTATCGGAACTGGCTCACGCGGCCCCGCTTGTAGAGCTGCGTGAGCAGCTCCGACGCGGAGCCGGCGATCCGCGGCTCTTCCAGGTGGCCCCGGATGATGAGGTCGACATCCTCAACGTACTGCTGCGCGAACGTGGTTGATGAGATTCGAGTCCGGGTCGCGTTCGGATCCAGATCGGTCACCGCCCGACCGCGAGCCGGCGCGGGACCGTAGGGCATCCGCACGACCCCAGCGTCCATCAGCGCCAGGAACTGGCGGTTGCGCAGCGCGGGCGGTCCGGCGACAAGGCGATGGATCCGGCTACAGATGTCAGCGTTGAAGTCGAGATAGGAGTCGAGCGACAGCCCGCCCTGCTCCACGACGGAGCGCATCTTGTCCCGGTAGATCCGGATCACCTGCCCGGCTGACTTAGTGGGACTGGCCCCGTCCGGCACCTCCGCCTCGCGCAGGTCGTCGGACAGTGACTGATAGACAAACCGCTCGTAGTCGTCGCTGGAGCTGTACTTGGGCTGGCGTCCGAAGAACAGCTCCTCGGCATCGAACTGGCCGAAGCGCGCGGAGAGACTCGCCAGTGCCGCCTCGAAGCGGCCGTCGCCCCACGCCGCCCGGAGGCGGTCACGCACCGCGGCGCCCGCCGCAGCCGTCCCGGCTGCCTGGAAGGCGGCTTGGGCGTAGTAGCGGCACGACATCTCAGCGAACAGCAGCGGGAGCAACTCGCGCCGCACGTCGACCAGGCGCCGGCTGCCATTGGCGCGGCCGCTGAGTGCGTCGAGAGCCTCGTCGGTGCAAATCGCCGGCTTGTACACGTCGGTGCGGTCCTTCCCGGTCACAGACTTGGCCGTGAACGGAAGACCACTGCGGCAGAAGAGCTGGAGGCGCGGCTCGCGGCCGCTCGGCAGATACTGCAACTCGCTCCCGCTCTCGACGAACCGCCCACCGCGTCCGATGGTCAGCGCTGTGACTACGTCAATCGCTACCAGCCCCATCCCCGAGACAGCCACGGTCGAATCTGTCGGGATCGCGTTGACGTACGATCCGACCGGATAGGGGTCGAGCGCTCGCCCGGCGCCATCGCCACTCTCGTTCGCCGTATGGCCCGAGGTGACGATCACGTGGTCGACTGCGACCGCTCCTCCGTTGGCCAGGTGGACCTCTTCGGTGCCATCTCGCCGCGCAACCAGATCGATCGCGGCGGTGGGGTGATGGACGATGTGGACGCCCGGCGGTGCGCCGGCGGTCAGCGCGCGGTAAAACCACTGGAGGTACTCGCCCATCAGGCGGCGAGGCAAGAAGTGATGGCGCTCGATCGGCTCACCCATCGGGTCCTTCACGCACCGGTCGCCGACCCAGCGGTAGCCCTGCGCGACGGCCCAGTCGTACAGACCAACGCCATAGCACGGCTGGTCGTCCTCGGTTTCGAACGGGTAGAGCGAGAGCTCCCCGCAGGGGTTGTTGAGGATGAGATAGTCGGGCTGGCTTACGTCGTAGACGCCGGAGCCCGGGGTGCCGGGTTCGATCACGTGCACGGCGACGTCATTGCCCGGCCCAAGCTCCTCGCGTGCGGTCGTGACCACGCGCTCGAGGGCACAGACGCCCCAGGGTCCTAATCCAATGATGGCGATGCGTAGCAAGGGTGAACTCCCATTTGTCCCTTTTCCTGCCTACTGAACGAGGAGTTGGGCGAAGATCTTCCGACCGCGTCAAACATCGATCCCTCGTTGAGCCAGTCGGCCCACCTGGTTCCGTATCACGCGCGCGACGGTCATCGACCGAGGGCCGCTACGAACGACCTGTAAGTCCGCGAACTTGCCGCCCGGACGTGGGTGGGGCGAACTCGCAGCGTGCCCCGGAGAGCCTGCACGACGTTCAGCGAATTGAACGGCTCGCAGGGTTGCGGCGCCGACGAGCTCGAGCCGGAGAGCAAGCACGGCCCGGTCCCCGACGTTATATCGGCGAGGCCGAATCCGACCGCCGCCACTGACGCCTGCGAAAGACCGACACCATGCTCAACGGACTGATGATGGATGACTTCCAGTTGTCGCTGACCGCGCTCGTGGAGCGAGCCGAGCGGCTCAGTTCAACGGGTGCTGTGGTGTCGCGGCGTCCGGACGGCTCGATCCATCGGACGACGATCGGCGACTGCGCGAAACGCGCGCGACAGCTCGCCGGTGCGCTCGCCGAGCTCGGGATCCGCGACGGCGACCGCGTGGCGACACTGCTCTGGAACCAGCCGGAGCACCTCGAGCTCTACTTCGCGGTGCCACTGATGGGAGCGGTCATCCACACGCTCAACCCGCGCTTGCACACGGATGATCTCGGCTACATCGCGGCCGACGCCCGGGACCGCGTGATCGTCGTGGACGAATCCTTGTACGGCCTGCTCGACTCGGTCGAGTGGGAGTTCGAGCGCGTGATCGTCGTTTCGCACTCTGGGTCGGTTCCGGGCGACTCAATCGACTACGAGCCGCTGGTCGCCTCGGCGGAGCCGATCAGCTGGCCGCCGATCGGCGAGCGCCGAGCCGCGGCCATGTGCTACACGTCGGGCACCACCGGTCGGCCGAAGGGCGTCGTCTACTCACACCGAGCGCTGGTCCTGCACTCGCTCGTCGCGGCCCTCCCCGACGTCCTCGGCCTCGGCGCGCGCGACGTGATCCTGCCGGCAGTACCGATGTTCCACGTCAACGCGTGGGGGCTTCCCTACACGGCCGCGATGACCGGCGCGGCGCTGGTGCTGCCCGGTCCACGGCTTGATCCGGAGAGCCTGCTCGACCTGCTGGCGAGCGAACAGGTGACCTTCACGGCCGGCGTGCCGACCATCTGGATGTCGGTCCTGGCGGCACTCGACGCCGAGCCCGACCGGTGGGACTTGAGCGCGCTCGGGACGGTGGATCTCGGAGGCGCCGCGGTGTCCGGCAGCCTGCTGAGAGGCTTCGATCGCCACGGCCTCAAGATCATCCAGGGGTGGGGCATGACCGAGACCTCGCCGCTGGGCACCGTGTGCCGCCTGCCCCGTGAACTCGACGCCGCGTCGCCCACGGAGCAGTACGACTACCGCGCTCGGCAGGGTGTTCCCATCCCGCTCGTCGAAGTGCGGGCCAGAGGGGAGGACGGCGATCTCGTCCCGTGGGACGACCGGACCATGGGAGAGCTCGAGGTCCGCGGGCCGTGGGTCGCGGCGGGCTACCACGGCGGAGTCGGCGCCGACAACTTCACCAGGGACGGCTGGTTCCGGACCGGTGACATTGTGCGGATTGATCACCGTGGCTGTATTCGCATCTGCGACCGCTCGAAGGACCTGGTCAAGTCCGGCGGGGAATGGATTTCTTCCCTCGACCTCGAGAACCAGCTGATGGCTCATCACGCCGTCGCCGAAGCGGCGGTCGTCGCGATCCCGGACGACCGGTGGGGCGAACGTCCGCTGGCTGCGGTCGTCCTGCGCGATGGGGCGCAGGCGAGCCCCGAGGAGCTGCGCACGCATCTCAGTGGCGAGTTCGCGAAGTGGCAGCTGCCCGAGCGGATCGAGTTCATCAGGGCGATCCCGCGCACCGCGACGGGTAAGTTCAAGAAGGCGGCGCTGCGCGAGCAGTTCGCTGTGTACGTCGGGCCCTAGCGTCCGATGGACAGGCGACCGGGCGAGGGTCTTGTCAACGACTGATTTGCCACCCCGCCGCGGAGCCGTCGGACGCGCGCGGGCGAGCGCCAGGCCGCCGGGGCCGTTTCGCCCAGACTTCTGGCGCAGCCCGTTGCGCGGGCCGTGGCTGACCTCGTTCCTCGGCATGCTGCTGGTGCCGTCGATCGCGGTGATCGCGCTCACCGGCTTCATCTCGCATTGGGCCTACTACCCCGAGCTCGCGGGCAACGCCACGAGCAACCCGGCGTTCGACATCCCGGTGTTCTTCCACCTCCCGCAGTCGTGGCCCTCGTGGGACTACGCGGTCACCCAGGGCATCCACGTCACGCTGGGACTGGTGACGCTGCCAATGGTGTTGGCGAAGCTGTGGTCGGTCATCCCCAAGCTGTTCAAGCTCCCCGGGGTACGAACCGTCGCCGGCGCACTCGAGCGGTTCTCGCTGCTGCTGCTTGTCGGGAGTGTCCTGATCGAGTTCGTAACCGGCATCTTCGCGGTCGAGGACTACTTCCCGTTCCATATCGACTTCTACCAGGTCCACTACTACGGCGCGTGGGTGTTCGGCACGATGTTCGTGCTGCACGCGTGCGTCAAGGTCCCGGTCGTGCGCCGCGCGTATCGCGAGCGCGGGGCGCTGGAGCCCCTACGCGCAAGCCTTCAAGACACCAAGCCCGAACCGGCAGGGTCCAGCGAGCTCGTCCCGGTCAACCCCGCTGCCCCGACGATCAGTCGTCGCGGCCTGCTGGCCATGGTCGGCGGCGCGTCGTTGACGATCTTCGCCGTGCAGATTGGACAGGTGGTCGGCGGGCCGCTCCGTCGGCTCGCCCTGCTGGCGCCTCGCGGACGCGTGTTCGGAACCGGTCCCAACGACTTCCCGATCACCCACACGGCCGCGTCGTCCGGGATCACCTCGGCTATGACCGGCGACGGTTGGCGAGTGAACGTGGTCGGCGCTCAGACGGTCACCTTCAGCCGACAGGAGCTGCTGGACATGACGCAGGCCACCGAGACCCTGACCATCGGCTGCACCGAGGGATGGTCGACGACCCAACACTGGACCGGCGTGCGCCTGGTCGACCTGGCCCGGGCCGTCGGTGCGCCGCCGGGGGCGATCCTGCGGGCCCTGTCGCTCGAGTCGGTGGGGCCGGGCGCCAACGTTGCCATGGCGCATGACCTTTGGAACGACCGCCGGGCGTTGCTCGCCCTCAGGGTCAACGGTGCCGACCTGTCGCTCGACCACGGCTATCCCGCGCGAGTGATGTTGGTTGGCGGGATCGGAGAGCACAACACCAAGTGGGTGCGCGAGCTCAGATTCGAGGCAGCATGAGCCGAGCATCGTTGCTTGCGCATTTCCGCCGTCGCTACGGCGCGAGCCCGCTACACCTGGCGGGTCATCTCGTCGTGTTCGCCATCGCCGCGTTCGCACTCGACCGGATCGCCAGCGCCGCCGGCATCGCAGAGGTGATCGGCCTCTACGTCGGGTTCGTCATCGCCCACGACCTGGTCTTCCTTCCGCTCTACTCCGGCCTCGACCGCGGCTTGCGCAGAACTCTCGCGCGACTGTCGGGCCGCTGGACCAAGGTGCCGGTGATCAACCACGTCCGGGCACCGCTGTTCATCTCCGGCGTGCTTCTGGTCACGTACCTGCCGCTCATCTCAGGAAGGGCCGAGCCCGCCTACTTCGCCGAGAGCGGTCACCACCTCGAGGGTTACCTGCGCAACTGGCTGCTGATCTCGGTGGTGCTGTTTCTCGGCTCGGGTGTCATCTACGCCCTCCGAGTCCGAAGGGCGGCGGCGAAGGCGCAGACCTGACGCGTTCGGGCGGTCGTGACTCTGAGGTGCTGGACCTCGATAGGGTGCCCGCATGCCCAACGGCGCTCATGCCCTGATCCAAACGCTCGTCGACGCGGGCGTCACAACGTGCTTCTCGAACCCGGGCACCTCGGAGATACATTTCGTCACCGCGCTGGATTCGATCCCCGAGATGCGGGCGGTGCTGACCCTGTTCGAGGGAGTTGCGACCGGCGCCGCCGATGGTTACGCGCGGATGGCGGATGCACCCGGGGCGACTCTGCTGCACCTCGGGCCGGGTCTAGGCAACGGGCTCGCGAATCTCCACAACGCACGGCGGGCCAGGGTGCCGGTGGTGAACATCGTGGGCGATCACGCGACGTACCACGTGCGCTACGACGCGCCCCTGCAGTCGGACATCGAGACGCTTGCCCGCAACGTTTCGGGGTGGGTGCGCACGTCGTGTCAGACAGATGAGCTCCCGCACGACGCCGTGGCGGCAATCTCTGCCGCCACCGGACCGCCCGGACAGGTGGCGACCCTGATCGTCCCGGCGGACGTGTCGTGGCAGGAGGGTGCGGAGCCGGCCGCGCTGCCGAAGCCCGCCGCTTTGCCCGCGGCCTCAGAAGAGGTGATCGAAGCCACGGCAAAGGCAATCCGGACCGGTCGCCCGACGGGGATCCTGCTCGGAGGGAGAGCTCTGCGCGAGCGTGGCCTCGTCGCCGCCGGGCGGATCGCTGCGGCGACTGGGACGAAGCTGCTGGCCGAAATGTTCCCGGCCCGGCTGGAGCGTGGCGCCGGCCTGCCGGCGGTGGAGCGGCTGCTGTACTGGCCCGAGTTCGCCTCCAAACAGCTCGAGGGACTCGAGCACCTGATCCTGGTCGACGCGAAGGCACCCGTCTCGTTCTTCGGCTACGCCGGTAAGCCAAGCTCGCTGACGCCGCCGGGTTGCCAGATACACGAACTCGCACCACCGACGTCCGACGTGGTGCGGAGCCTCGACGAGCTGGTCGAGGCGCTGGACGCCGCGGGCGCCAAGCCCGCGCTGACAAACGCGTCCGTCCCACCCCGGCCCGATGGTCCGCTCGACGCGGGGAAGGTCTGCCGGGCGGTAGGCGCGATCCTGCCCGAAGGCGCGATCGTCTCCGATGAAGCGATTACGTCGGGACTAGCGCTGCCGGCGAGCACCGGCGGGGCCCCGCGACATGACTGGCTGACCCTGACCGGTGGCGCGATCGGCCAGGGGCTGCCGGTGGCGGTGGGGGCGGCCATCGCATGTCCGGATCGCCCGGTGATCGCGCTCCAGGCCGACGGGTCGGCGCTGTACACGATCCAGTCGCTGTGGACGATGGCGCGCGAGCAGCTAGACATCACCGTCGTGCTCTTCAGCAACCGTGCCTACGGGATACTCAACGCCGAGCTCGCGCGGATGGGTATCCAAGACGTCGGTGGGAAGGCCAAGGCGCAGCTCGACCTCAGAGGTCCGGACGTCGACTTCGTCGACCTCGGGACAGGGTTCGGCATCCCCGCCCTCCGGGTCGAGAGCGCGGAGCAGTTTGCCGGCGCCTTCGAGCAGGCCATCGCTGACCCCGGGCCGCACCTGATTGAGGTGGTCGTCCCCGAGGTCCCGCTACCGAGAGCTGCCGGCCAGGCCGTGCGCGGCGTAGCTGCGGTCTGAAAGCGCCGATCCGCTCACCGGTATTGCGCGGCGAGCGCGTCGGTAGCGAGCGCGCTCAGGCCCTGCTCTAGCCCCTGGGCGATCATCTCGAAGTGCTCGGGGCCGGCCGTGAGCGGCGGTGAGACGGCGATCGCCGTACCCCCGGGCCGGACCAGAACTCCCGCTTCACGCACGCGCCTGGCCAGCGAGGCGATGACTCGAGGTTGCCGCTCCAGAAGCTCGGGCGCGATCTCCACGGCGGCCATGGTGCCCACCCCACCCCTGACGTCGGCTACGAAGTCGTGGTCCGCCAGCGGCGCCAGCGCATCCAGCAGAGCTTGCTCCTGCTCGCGTCCGCGCTCGAGCAGACCGTCCCGCTCGAGCAGGGCGATGTTCGCGAGGGCCGCGGCGCAGCACGTCGGGTGCCCGGCGTAGGTCGAGCCGTGCCTGAAGATCGGTCCCCCCGCCTCGCGCCAGAAAGGCTCGGCCACGCGTTCGGAGACCATGACCCCGCCGAGCGGGAGATAGCCACTGGTCACCCCCTTTGCGAACACGATCATCGCCGGCTCTACGTTCCAACGCTCGATGCCGAACCACGTACCGAGGCGACCGAAGGCACAGATCACCGCATCGATCACGAGCAGGACACCCGTTCGATCGCATAGCTCGGCGATCCCCTCGATATATCCGGGAGCGGGCGGATAGACCCCACCGGCGCCGATCACGGGCTCCATGAATACCGCCGCGATGCGCTCAGGACCGATCTGGGCGAATGTCTCCTCGATCTCGTCCAGCGAGTCGTGGCGCACCTGGATCGTGTCGGCCAGCGGTCCGGTCCCCTGACGGTTGCTGGGGATGCCGCCGAGCGCGGTTCCGAACCCGTGGGTGCCGTGGTAGGCCGCGGTCCGACTCACGAGCAGGGTACGGTCCGTCTCGCCGAGCTCCCACCAGTAGCGGCGAGCGAGCTTGGCGGCGGTGTCGATCCCGTCGCTCCCGCCGGAGCCGAATAGCACCTTTGCCGGCATCGGGGCCCGGTCGGCAAGCACCTGCGCGAGCTCCTGCACCGGTCGGTTCGCGAGATCGAAGAATGCCGAGTACGCGGCGAGCTGCTCCATCTGTGCGGCGACGGCCGCCCCGATTTCGGGCCTGCCGTGTCCCACGTTCGCGTACCACAGCCCGGCGGTCGCGTCGAGGTATCGCTTCCCGTCTGCGTCCCATACCCAAACGTCCTCCGCGCGCTCCATCACCAGCTCCGAATGACGGACCGACCCCATGTCCGCGTACGGATGCCAAAACCGCGTCTCACTACTCACTGCGCTCACCTCCCCGCCGTGCCCAAAGGGCACGGCCTTTCGAACTCGTCCTTCGCACTGGAATTCGATAACCATCCACCGACCCTAAGCGTTCGAGGATCACTCGAACAGTGGCAGCGACCCGTCGAATTCGTACGCCGTCGCGCGCGGATCCCGCATCCCGACCGGCTTGGCGGGAACACCCGCGACAATTGTTAGTGGCTCGACGTCCTTCGTGACGATCGATCCCGCCGCCACGACCGCCCCGCGGCCTATGGTCACGTCGGGGAGGATCATGGCGCGGGCGCCGATCCACACGTAGTCCTCGATCACGATCGGGCCCGGCGTCTGCCGGAACTCCGGGTCGTTGACGTCGTGCGATCCCGCCAGGATCATGACCTCGGGGGAAACGCTCACGTTCTTGCCGATGGTCAGGCCGCTGCGGACATCGAGCGTGCAACCGCGGTTGATCAGCGAGCCCTGGCCGATGCGCACTCCGTCCTCGCGGGTTTGGCGTGGCCCGAACGACCACAGGAACATGCCCATGTAGATGCCGACGTCCTTTCCGAGCTGGAATCCCCAAACACGGCGATACCAGAGGTGGCGGAGCGTGAAGCTGGGCACGTGAGGCACGACATAGTTGGTCAGATAAGTGAGTACCCGGATGACGAACAGGCGGGCGACCCAACCGCGAGTGCGCGACTCCGGACGCAAGGGCTGGGGCTCTGCAACGGGAAGCTCTGGCTGCGGCAGGGTGGCCGCTTCCGCCTCGATGTTGTCATTGATGATTTTTTCGATCTCTTCTGTGATTGGTGGCATGGTCGCGGTCATCGTCATTTCCCCTCGCTGAACGAACGTGCAGCCGCCCCGCCCACTTTCGCAGAGCCGGCCCCGGCGGCTGAACGAACGGGCCGACATCTCGTCCGCTTTCGCGAGGCCGGCAGCTCCGACCCCGCCGTGTGCGCTAAGAACACAATTCAGGAGCTTTTGCGCAAGCACTGGTCGGCAGCCCGCGTTGATCGGGCATGTGCGGAATCGGTGGATGTGTAGTCGGGCGTGGGGCGACGCCCGACCCGGATCGTCTTGAGGCGATGCGGAATGCCCTCGCCCATCGTGGGCCAGACGACGCCGGGATCCAGGTCATCGACAACGTCGCGCTGGTTCACACGCGTTTGTCAATCGTCGACCTCAGCGCGAATGGGCATCAGCCCATGAGCCATCCGACCGGCGAGTGGTGGCTCGCTTACAACGGTGAGATCTACAACCACGGCGACTTGCGGAGCAAGCTCGACGCCTCTTCATTCGTAGGGACGAGCGACACGGAGACCTTGCTGTTCTCGCTCGAGCGGTGGGGTCAGGACGTGGTCTCGGAGCTCGGCGGGCAGTTCGCGTTCGCCGCCCTGGACGTCCGGGGGGATCGGCTGCTGCTCTGTCGCGATCGCTTCGGGATCAAGCCGCTGTACCTCTCCGAGTTTGACGGCGGGGTCTGGTTCGCCAGCGAACCGGCCGCTCTGATCGCGGCGGGTGCGCCGGACGAGCCGGTCGACACGGCCTGGGATCACCTGTTTAACGGGACGTACCTCGGTGGCGAGGGAACGCTCCTGAAGGGCATCACGCGCCTCCCGCCGGGTTCGTGGACGGAAATCTCCCTCGAGAATGCCGATTACACAACCTTGCGCTGGCACGTACCCGCGGACGACGTCGATCCCATCCGGGCAGCGCGTCTCAAGAATCACTCGCGCTCGGAGCTCGTCGCCGAGCTGGAAACCACGCTGCGCGACGCCGTCCACAGATCGCTTCTCGCCGACACCACGGTTGGAACGCTGTGCTCTGGCGGCGTCGATTCGAGTCTGATCACGGCCTTGGCGGCCGAGAAGATGCCAGATATCGTCGCGTTCGGCGCGAGCTTCGCCGGAGACGGGAGAATGGACGAGGGGCTTGCCGCTCGTCGCGTGGCCGAGGCGCTCGGAGTGGAGATCGAGGTGATCGACGTGACGCCGGCCAGTTGGCGGACCGCGTTCGTTCCGGCAACGGTCCACTACGGCGTTCCGATCGCGAACGCGAGTGCGGTCACCGTCGCTCAGCTCGCCAACCGGGCCCGGGAGTGTGGTGTCAAGGTGCTCCTGACCGGCGAGGGAGCCGACGAGCTGTTCGGCGGGTACACCAAGCTTCACGCCGAGGCGCTGGCCGCATTCCTCCCGTGGTACGACCGGGTTGTCCACGCCGCCGAGCCGATGGTGTGCAGCGATCCGATGCGGGCGCTGAACCCGGCCAACGTGCTTCGGCGCACGCGCGAGCTCGTGGGCGCGGCGGTTGGCCCGGCGCCGACCAACAAGTGGTTGCCGGTGTCGACCCCCGGTGCGAACCACCACGTCCCGACCCATGAGTCGGTGATGGCATATGCCCACCACGAGGGCGGCCGGGGTGAGCTCGAGGCGGGGCTGCTCAGCCAGTTGGACTACTCGCTGTGCTGGCTGCTCAATCGCATGGACAAGAACGTGATGCAGGCCTCGGTGGAGGCTCGCGTTCCGTTCCTCGAGCCCGACGTGGTCAAGCTCGCGTTGAACCTGCCGCTCGAGGCGAGGGTGGGACCGTGGTCAAAGGGGATCCTGCGCGATGTCGGTCGCAAGGTGCTGCCGTGGTCCGTCGCCCATCGACCCAAGATCTACGGGATGGCCTTCGATGCCCGTACCTGGATCGAAGAGGCAGCCAACGAAGCGTTCCTCACTGACGGGCTCCTGAGGGAGACCCTCCAGATCCCCCAGGAGGACTTCGACAGCGTGATCAAGGCTGGCAACCACGTGGTCCGGGTGCGGCTCTGGTCGGCCGAGGTCTGGTGCCGGTCAGTGTTCGCCGGCCACTCGATTCCTCAGATCGAGCAAGACATCTGGCTCTGAGCGCTGCGGCGAGATCGCAGCACGATCACCGTGGGGTCGGCGCCCTGACGCGCCGGCCCTACTGGTGTTTTTGGGGTGGGTTCGCGCTCGGCTATTGCACGAGTAACCGAGGGGGTGTCCGATGGCGACCGACGGGAGGGGAGCTTCCGGTCCCGCCAGGCGCTACGGCTACGGCGCCCAGAGGAACGCCTCGCCGTTGGAGCCGTCGCCCGTGACCTGCCCGCAGTCGTTGATCGCGGTTGGGGTGCCGGTCCCGATGTACTGCCTACCCCTTGCCGGCGTCCATCGGTAAGCCGCGCCGTTTGGCCCCGCGATCGCGACCTGGCCGAGTTCGTTGATCGCCACTGCCTGACCCGGGCCGAGGTCCCGGATGCGGCCCCAGGGAGACCACAGGAACGCGTGCACAGACCCGTTCGCGAGTTGCGAATATCCGGCGACTTCACCGAGGTCGTTGATCCCGACCGCATCGCTAGAGGTCCCGCCCGGGAGGACGAGCTCCTGGATACCGCCCGACCGGGTCCACCGGAACGCGTGATACACGCCACTCGCATCTACCGAGTTTCCGGCTACCTGGCCGCGGTTGTTGACCGCGACGCCCGCGCTGTTAGCGTCGCCCGGCAGCGTGCCGAGGTCCTGCGTGCCGCCGGAAGGGGTGTAGAGGTACGCCTCGGCGTTGACCGGGTTCGAGACTTGCGATTCCCCGGTCACATCGCCAAGGTTGTTGAGCGCGGACGGGGATACGCAGCAGTCCAGGGCGAAATTGAGAGGGAAGACGGCAGCGCCCGGTCCGACGCCGACGAGGCTGACGCAAGCGTTGTTGAATCCGACGTCATCCTGCGTGCCCTGGGATGGCGAGAAGATCACCGCCGACTCGCAGCCGTCGTACTGGAGCGTCGTGCCTGCTACCTCGCCTTTGTCGTTGATCGCTTGGCCCCAGGAGGACCCCTCATCGGTACCAGGGGTCAGGTCTTGCATCCCGCCCGATCGAGTCCACATGAACGGGTGCGGAGCCTGGGCCGCCGAGATGGCACTCCACCCCGAAACCTGGCCGAGCGCGTTGATATCTAGGGCACCACCCTCATTGACGCTGGAAAGTGCTCCCAGGTCCTGCATTCCGCTGGCTCTTGTCCACCGGAACGGCTCGTCGCACGACGTACCCGCCACCTGACCAAGATCGTTGATCGCCGCGGCGGAGCTGCCACAGCCAGTTCCCAGCGATCCCAGGTCGATCATCCTTCCCGAGGCCGCCGCCTGGGGTGCAAAAGCGCCTGCCGTGCCCAGGACTGCCAGCAGCGCGAGGCATAACAGTCGTCGTCGGATCACCCGGTGCGACCGAACTGTCGTGCCCATCATCCAGCGCGTAGCCATAGCGCGACCCCTTCTTGCCTCGAGGCTGGTCCCAACACCGGAGCTTGCCTCGCACGAGGTCGCCCGCGCAATAGGCCGAGAGGCCCAGAGGGTCATTCACCCGATGAACGGACCGGCGTTGGCGCGGCGCGGCCGAGCGCGGAGGATCTGGCGGACTAGCGCTACGCCTCAGGCGGCCGCGCCGGCCGGGAGCTGGCGCGCGAACATTACGTTCGTCACTTCCTCATCCTCGAGCGGGAGCAGCCGGCGCGTCGCTGGGTCATACCTATAGGCCGTGTAGCCGAGGGAGGCCATGAACCCCTTCGTTTCTGGCGAAGGAGCTTCAACCAGGACCGGCGGCCCGTCGCTCTCCAACGTCTGGGACATGCCCGAGAGCGTCGGCTGCTCGTGACCCTGCACGTCTACCTTGACAAGCGCGGGCCGCAGGCTCAGGTCATCGATCCGGCGGACATCGACCCGTATGCGAACGATCTCGAAGTCGGATGAGTCCATGCGCGCTCCGAACTTGTCTCGCAAGCTCGGGCTTTCCAGGACGAACTCCCGGGTCAGCGACGCCTCGGTCGTGATCGGCACGCCTCGGTACACGGGGATGAAGAACTCAGCTTCGCCGGGCTGATCTCCGGCTGCCCAGATCCTGTATTCCATCCGGCCCACGACGCGTTGCGTCCACTTGAGGTCGGGCTCGTGGAACGGATTGGGCTCGAGGGCGAGGATGCGCGCCCGCCGCTGATAGATCCGCAGAGACAATGACGACATTCCGGCGTTGGCGCCGAGGTCCAGGAACAGTCCGTCCGTCTGTGGGAACAGACCGAAGGCGGCGTAGTCGATGTCATGCGGCCGGCGGAGCAGGTACCGACCCGTGGCGTATGGCCGCCGCATCCGAGCGTAGAGCCAGGGGAAGCGCGTCAGCCACACCTTCAAGTCATCGGTGCTGAAGCGTTGAGTATTCATATGCCCGATCTCCGCGGCAGCCGCGCCATTTTCTCCGCTCACAAGTTCACTTTCCCCTCGGGCGTCCGTAGCCGCCGGTTCGCTAGATGGTGTGTGTCATGCCGGCCGCTATGCGGAGGGCGCTGTCCACGGTGGCGGCCGCGTCGCGCCCCTCCCCCGCGGGCAGTGTCTCGATGAACTCTACGATCACTCCGCCGGTATACGCGGGCGAGAGGAAGTTGCAGAGGAAATCGCCGGCACCTCGCACTGGCGAGCTCTCGAGGAGGCTGATGCCGCGTCGACCAAGCTCTCCGGTCACCGCATCGATGCCCTCCACCTCGACGGCGATGTGATGGAGGCCGCCGGCGCCCCGATTGAACTTTGCCAGTTGCCCGCCGCTTGGCACCACGAGCTCGATCGGGCTCGCCCCGTTGCCGTCGGTGAAGATACAAAGTGCCTCGTACTGTTCGACGTAGCCGCGATACGACTCCGACAGTCCCAGCAGCTCCATTAGGTTGATCGCGCGCGTGACGGACGGCATGACCACTCCAACGTGGTGGAGTCGCGGAAAGGCCGCCGTGGCCGGTCCGGTGTGTTGAAGCTCTGTGCTGTTCACGACGTCAAACCCCTTCCCCTGTCCTCGCTTCGAACTAGTAAACGCGCCCTGACTGCGCCGACTTTCGCCGATGGACCTGGCGACAGCGCCCTCGACACGCTAAGCCGCCTTCCCCGCAAATCCCGCCCGGGAGAGCCCAGATCGCGCCAGCTCCCACTCCCTACGCCCCACGAGGCCGAGCACAGGCGCAAGAATCCCCAGCGCCGCAAAAGCCGCTACGAGCGATACGGGCGTGCCGAGTGGTCGCGTGGCGAACGCCACGGCTCCCATCCCCGCCGAGGCCAGGCAGACGGTTGCGCACCGTTTGAGGACGCGGCGATCGAAGACATCACGCGTGGCGACGACGAAGACGCCACTGATCAGGGCCTCGGTGAATACGAGGCTGATTGCTGCGCCGATCGCCCCGTTGCCGTACCGCTGCTGAGTCAGCGGGATGAGAACCAGGTTGAACAGGGGATTGACCACCGCCGCGCCGGCCATCGCGCTCGCCCACACCGCTCGGCGCTTTGCTGCCTGAAGGATCGTGCCGAGAATGATGTTGAGATAGATCGGCGGAATGCATGCCGCGAGGATGATCATGACGGGGACCGCGTGAGCGAACTTCATCCCGTACACGACGTGGATCAGCGGACTGGCCACGAGCGCCGTGGCCATGGCAATCGGGATGCTGATGATCAGCACCAGTTCCACCGGGGACCGAGCCGTCTCCGCCAGATCGCTCCGTCCCTTCACGAACGCGGCCACGAGGCGCGGCAGCCATGCGGTCTGCAGGAGCACGGGCAGGAACATCAGTGTCTGGAAGAGATTGGTAGTTGCGCCGTACCACCCTACGACCTCCGGGCGGGTCATCAGTGTGAGCATGATGGTGTCGATCCAGAAATAGATCATCCCGAACACCGCGAAGGCCCAGTAGGAGACGCTCTCCTTAGTCACATGGGCCATCAGCCTGATGTTCGTCCTGACGTCGACGTGGAAGTGCGGCCTAAGCCACCAATAGGCGAGGAGGCACAGGCAGGCGGCGATGATTGCCATGTTTGCGGCGATGCCCACCACCTTGAACCCAACCAGGACCAACGCGATGCCGAAGATGCTCTGGGCGGTCTTGTTGACGATGTCCACGTAGGCCAGGTACTGCATCCGCTCCATCGCCTGAAACGCAGCCTGGAGCGGCTCCAGGATGAGCGTCAGCACGGTCATCGCAGTGATCAGGTAGAGCACCAGCGTCGCGTCGTGTCCGTAGCCGGCGACGCGCGCCCACACTACGGCAGCGACGCCTACCAGAGGAGCTACGGTCAGGCGCAGGACGAGGGCGGTTCCGACCAACTTCGGCCCGGCCGCGCGGTTGATCACCGTCTCTCTCACCAAGTAGTTGCGGGTCCCCATCCCAAGCGCGATGCCGAGGACGCCGCTCACGGACTGGGCGGAGACGAGAATGCCCAACCCCACCGGACCGAGCGCGCGGGGGACGATCAGCGTCCAGATCAGCGTCATCGTCCAGGTGACGACCTGGCCGCTAAACAGCGCGCCCAGATTTCGCGCCACGTGGCGCCCGGCCTCCGCCGGCGCAGCCGCCCGCTCCCCGGTCGGTGGTCGGCCGACGACCTTGCGAACCCGTAACGCCGAGTCCAGGCCTGCAGCGGGCTGCTGCGGGGGTTCGAGGCGAGGCGCAGCGGACACACGCGCATCGGTCACGGCACCAGCTCTTCCGTTCGTGTGGCCGGGCGTGCGCTCGTCGCACGTCAAGGCGGATACCTCAGTTGCCATTGCTCGAACGGTGGGAAGGCACCGACGCGGACATTCGACGCTTGTTCCGCAGGCCGAGCTCTTCGGCCTCGCGCGCAAGGGTTGCGAGAGTGATCATGTTCTCCGGGCGCGCGGCAGGCATCGTTTGTCCACGGTGGAATCGGGGCTGCCGCTCATCCAGCTGAGCACTTCACCCAGCTGCCCGGTACCGCACGGGATTGAATTCCGTATTGATTAGAGAACGAGCGCGCGGGCGCGAGACTTCCGCGAGACGGGTCGTTCTAGACCATCATGTCGGCGTGCGACACGACCCCACGATCTATCTGGGCGACCGCAAGCAAAAGGCCTTAAGGCCGACGGACGTTGATCCCCTCGGAGGTGCAGGAGACGCTGTTCATTCCCACACTCGGTAGGCGCACCGGGCGTCTTCTGACCCTGGCCACCGCCGTGGTCGTAGCCGCAGTCGCGATTCTCAGTCTTGGAGACGCATCAGCGCCCGCCAAGCCTGATCGCGGTCTTCAGGTGTCCGGGAACCGGATCCTCAACAACTCGGGGCGGCAGGTGTTGTTCCAAGGCGTCAACCGGTCGGGCACCGAGTACGCTTGCGTCCAAGGATGGGGCATCTTCGATGGTCCGAGCGACGCAAGTTCTGTCCGCGCGATTGCCAGCTGGCACGTCAACATCGTGCGGCTCGGAGTCAACGAGGACTGCTGGCTCGGGATCAACGGCATCAAGCCGCAGTACGGCGGAGCAAACTACCGTCGGGCGATCGTCGACTACGTCCAGCTTCTGCGCCGCTACGGGATCTACGCTGAGGTATCCCTGATCTGGGCCGCGCCGGGGTCCTCCCGCGCCACCTACCAGCCCGGTGCCCCCGACGAGGATCACTCGCCGGCGGTCTGGGCAAGCATGGCGGCAACGTTCAAGAGCGACCCCAACGTGATTCTCGCGCCCTGGGGCGAGACAGTCCTCGACGCCAACTGCTTCCTCAACGGCGGCACATGCGAGGCGACGTACGGCCCAGGGAACACTCGGTACAGAGTCGCGGGCATGCAACAGGCGGTCACGGTTATGCGCAATGCCGGTTATGAGGGCATCATCGCGATTCCGGGAATCGCCTACGCCAACGACCTGACGCAATGGCTGTCCCACATGCCGCGCGATCCGCGCCATCAGCTGATCGCGGAGGCCCACGTCTACGGCAAGCAGGTCTGCGATGACGTTCAATGCTTTCAGGCGAATTACGCGCCGGTCGCTCGCCGCGTCCCCGTCATCTTCGGCGAGGTCGGTGAGAGCTACGACAGTTCGGATTGCGGAACGAGCCACATCTCGGCCATCGTCGACTGGGCCGACGCCCACGGCATCGGCTACGAAGCCTGGGCGTGGGACACCTGGCACAACTGCGGGATCCTCATCAGCAACTACGCCGGGCAGCCGTTCAGCGCCTACGGGGCGTGGATCCGGTCTCACTATCTGAGCCGGCAGCCGGTCCTCCTGGGCAAACGCTGACGGAGGCTACGCGGCGGCTTTTGGCCCGCCGGCACCTTCGCCTTGGGCGACGTCGGAACCTCCGGGCTTCGCCGCTTTGTCACCGCGTGGCCGGTCTATGCGCTCGGCCGGCACACCGCTGTATAGGCCGTTGGGGGCGCAATCGGTCCGCACCACGCTTCCCGCCGCGATGACGCAGCCCTCACCGATCGTCACGTCGGGCAGGATAGTCACACCGGCGCCGATCGAAGAGCCGTCGCCGACGACGATCGGCTTGAACTCGAGTGGACCGGCGCGGCGTTGCCGGGAACCGAGCTTATGGCCCGAAGTCACGAACGTGACGTTCATGGCCACCTGCACGCGCTCGCCAATCTCGATCCAGGTGTTGTTGTCGAAGTGGCAGCCGGCGTTGATGACTGCGCCCTTGCCGACCTTGAGCTTGGTCGAGCGAAAAGTGCACCGGGGGTAGATGTCAAAGTTGGAGAGCTGCATCCCGAGCGCGCGCAGCAGGACGGCGCGCGGGACTCTCGGCACCAGAGGCGACGCCAGAATTACGTTTACCGCCAAGTCAAACGGCCAGCGCTGAAGGTCCTCCTTGAGGGAGCGCCACGCCACTCCGATCCGATGTGCAGTTGGCGCAGTCTTGCCGTTCGCATTGTCGGTCACTTCGGGCTCCTATTGGGAAGGCGGCTCGGCACGCGGTGAGAGCGGTCGCATCCTAGCGAGCGCCCGGATTCCTCTTGCGCCTCGGCAGTACGGCCGACAGGGGCGTCCTACACCGACTGGGGAATCACGCGAGAAGAAAACGCGAGGGCGGCGGCGATACTTCCGCTCGCGCGGCCGCACAAGTATGGACATCAGGCGCTCGTTCTCTCACTGAGATCCTGCGGATGTCGGGCGCCGGTGCGAGCAATTTCCGATTCCCGACCACCGTCGCGCGCCCGGGCCACCCAAGGAGGAAACATCGCATGCTCCACGACACCACTCAGGCACAGAAGCACATGCTCGATCAGGTGTCGGAGCGCTCGCCTCGTCTCGATCAGGAAGCCCTGCGTGATGAGGCTGCGCGCAGCGAGATTCCCCCGCCGGCGCTGTGCGTCAAGCTCGCCAAGAATTCCGCGGCCCAGGGTCAGGTGCAGGACGCCTATGGCTGGCTCGCCCGCACCGCTGAGAGCACTGGTCCCTACGTGGCCTGGGCATCGGCCGCCACGCTGATGGCCAAGCTCGAGCAGCAGGCCGCGCCCGAGGCGCGGCGCTCGGTGCGAGTGGCGCTCGCGGGCAGCTACACGACCTCGCAGCTGGGGGCGTTGCTTCGGGTCGCGGCCCTGCGTCGGGGCGTCCACGTGGTGCTTTACGAGGTCGGGTTCGACACCTACGCCCAGGAGATCCTCGACCCCCGTAGCCAGCTGTACGCGTTCGACCCCGATTACGTGATCATCGCGCCCCATGAGGGTGCGATCAGGTTCCCGATGCGGACTCAGGAACCCGAGCAGCTGCTGGATGGCGAGACGGCGCGCTGGCAGGGGCTGTGGGAGGCCGTTCGGAAGAATTCGCACGCCCGGGTCATCCAGCACAACGTGGTGGTGCGTCCGGACACGGCCTGGGGGCACGTCTCCGCCCGTCTTCCTGGCTCGCGCGACGAAATGCTGCGGGCACTGAATACGCGGCTGGCGCGGGCGGCGGGCGATGACGTCCTGCTGGTCGACTGCGACCGCGTGGCCGGCACCTTCGGCAAGGCCCGGTGGTTCGACGACCGTTACTGGTATCTGTCCAAGCAAGCCGTGGCATTGGATGCGCTGCCGGAGCTGGCGCGCCACACCGCGGCGCTGCTGGTGGCGGCCGAGGGCCTCAGCTCCAAGTGCGTCGTGCTTGACCTCGACAACACCCTGTGGGGCGGGGTCATCGCCGAGGATGGGCTGGCCGGAATCCGTCTGGGCGACGGCCCCCAGGGAGAGGCACATCTGGCGTTCCAGGAGTATCTGCAGGCGCTGCGCGCACGGGGGATCCTCCTTGCCGTCGTCTCGAAGAACAACGACGCGGACGCCCGCGAGCCGTTCGAACACCATCCCGACATGCGCCTTGGCCTATCCGACTTCGCCATCTTCCTGGCCAACTGGACCGACAAGGCGACGAACCTCAAGCGCGTCGCCGCCGAGCTCAACATCGGTCTGGACTCGCTCGTGTTCGTGGACGACAACCCGGCGGAGCGAGAGGTGGCCAGGCAACTCGTGCCCGAGGTGGAGGTCCTGGCGCTACCCACTGATCCCTCCGGCTATATCCGCGCGGTTTCCGACGCGCTGTTGTTCGAGACCGGCGCCGTGACCAGCGAGGATCTCGCCCGCGCCGACCAGTACACGGCCCGGGCGGCCGCGGCGGCCCTCGAGCAGCAGGCCGGGTCGCTGGAGGAGTTCTACGCCAGCCTCGGGATGGAGGCGATCATAGCGCCGTTCGACGAGCTCAATTTGTCGCGGATCGTGCAGCTGATCGGCAAGACCAATCAGTTCAATCTGACGACCCGACGGCATGGACTGGCCGACGTCCAGGAATTCATCGCGGACGACGCCGTCGTCACCTTCTATCTGCGCCTCCGGGACAACTTCGGCGACCACGGGCTGGTGGCCTTGCTGCTCGCGCGGCAGGAGGGGGACCTGCTCGACATCGACACCTGGCTGATGAGCTGCCGGGTCATCGGCCGGACCGTCGAGAACGAGATGCTTGTCCACCTGAGCGAAATCGCGGTTGAGCGCGGATGCAGTCGGCTCCGGGGGACATTCATCCCGAGCAGCAAAAACGGCGTCGTTCGCGACCTGTTCGAGCGGCTCGGCTTCAGTCCCGTGGCCGAGGTCGCGGATGGTCAAACCACCTGGATCTACGACATCTCCGAGAAGGGGATGCCGGTCAACGGATTCATCAGCACCTCGACCGCGGTGCTCGCGGGCACGGCTTGACCGGGCCGAGACGATCTGCGACGCGGAAGTGGTCGGTCGGCCCAGCCGTTGATTAGGGAAATCACCTCGGCCGCGGTGCCTCCGCCACTTGCCTGGCATTGGGACTGGCGGCTGCCCTGGTCGTCCGTCCAAGGAGACATCCCCGTGCAGACATCAGATTTGGCTCAGACAGGCTCCGGCACCCTCGCGCAGGTCGAGGAGATCGTCCGCGACGTGACCGGCGAAGACACGCTTGTCCTTACTCCTGAGACCCGCCCGGCCGACGTTGAGGGCTGGGATTCGCTGGCGAACGTCAGCATCGTCTTCTGCCTCGAAGAGGCTTTCGGAGTCGACGATCTGCTGCTCGCTGGGTTTGAGACGGTCGGTGACCTGGTTGCGCTCATCGACCGCCGGCTTGAAGCCTAACCGAGCCCCCGGGGCCCGAGGAGCAATGCCGGGCGGCCGGCAAATGATCAATCAGCGGAGAGCGCAGTGAACATCATCGTCGTCACCGCGCAGTTCCCCTATCCGCCTCGGACGGGCATGACCATGCGCGTGTACCAGCTCCTCAGGCAGCTGGCGCGTCGGCACAATGTGACCCTCCTGAGCTGCGTGGAACCGACCCAGCACGACGCGGTCGGGGAGCTGCGCGAACAGATGCCGGTCGTCGTTATCGGGCGCAACGAGCGGTCGCGACTCGCCAAGCGAGCCGATCAGCTCCGTTCGATCTTCTCGCTGCAACCGTTCTCGAGCCGCGAGGTCTACTCCGGGGAGCTGCAGCGCGCGCTCGACGATCTGTGTGCGAGCACCGCGTGCGACGTCGTGCAAATCGAGAGCAGTGTGCTGGGCCGGCTCTCAGTCCCCAGCGGCGTGCGCGTGATCCTCGACGAGCACAACATCGAGTCGGAGGTCTTCCGGCGCATGTGTGAGGGTGAGCGCTCGCTGATCCGGCGCACGTACTCCCGCTGGGAGGGCGAGCGCATGAGGCGGTGGGAGCGGCAGTGCTGGGCCCGTGTAGACGGCTGCGTTGTCACCTCCTCGCGCGAAGGCCCTGTCATTCAGGGGGTAGCTCCGCACCTCGCCACCGCCGTCGTTCCCAACGCGGTGGACCTCGAGTATTTCTCGCCCACGAGTGACACCGTCGAGCCCAACTCGGTCGTGTTCAACGGAACGCTCGGCTACCGCCCGAACGTTGACGCGGCCTATCACCTGGTCGACGAGATCTGGCCGCTCGTCCGCGACCGCTCTCCCGAGGCCAAGCTGACGATCGTCGGTCGCGCGAGCGATGCCGACCGTCGGCGCCTGGCCGGCCCCGGAGTGATCGTGACCGGCGAGGTACCGGACATCCGTCCCTATCTCCAGCGCGCCGCGGTGATCGCGGTGCCCGTGCGGATTGGCGGCGGCACCCGGCTGAAGGTCGTCGAGGGCCTCGCGATCGGCAAGGCGATCGTCTCGACGACGCTCGGCTGCGAAGGCGTTGCGGTGTGCGATGGTGAGCATCTGCTCATCGGCGATGGAGCCGCCGAGTTCGCCGCGCGCATCCTCGACTGTTTCGCCGATCCCGAGCTGCGGGATCGCCTGGGCGCTACTGGCCGCCGGCTGACCGAGGAGGAGTACTCGTGGGACCTGGCGGGTGAGCGGCTGGACGCGCTCTACACGCGAGTGGCCGGTGGACGTGGCGAGCGCTCAAGCGGGCTCGCTACCGCGGCGGCCACGCGCTAGCGCCAGCTCTGACGGTTACGCGGCGGCTCGTCGCGAGCTGTCGTCGCGCTCCCAGCGCTCGGCGACGGCGCCTGTACCGACTGCCGTCCCGACTGCCAAGCCAACGCGGGCCCGGGCCGCGAACGCCGCGTAGATCGCCGCATCGACGGCGGACACTGGGCCAGACGCGGCGACGCGGCGGAGGTCCCGCAGCGTTGTCATAGTCGTCTCCCGGGATTGGTTCTCGCCCGAAAACCCGACGCCGTTTTCCGCCTTGCCCTTGTAGGTGCGACGCAGCACGTGTAGGAGGTCGCGCGCGCGGCGTGGCACGGCCACGACGACGGGCTCACAATCGACGATCTCAACCTCATCGGGCTCGAAAAGCAGATTCACCCACAGGTCATCGGCCACGATGTCCACCGGGAAGGCGGCGAAGCGCGCGCGGCCAGACGCCGAAAGGCCGTAGACCCCGGCCCCCCAAAGGGACTTCAGAAGGGACGGCATGCGCGAGCGAGCGCGGAAGTAGCTGCGAACGGACACCGAGGACTCGGCGCTGCTGTACACGACCGGTGGCCGAGCAGCGATCGCGCCTGACCTGAGCCGTTCAGCGACCTTACGGACCGAGGCACCCGGACACACGATGTCGGCGTCGAGGTAGAGTCGCGGCAGCGTGCCCGCGGCCAGGTCGCCCGCACGCAGGGCGGCAGCCTTAGAGGCTGTCTGGAGCTCGAGCACCCGCACCGGATGACCCGAGGATCTGACCAGCGCAGCGGTGTCATCCGAACAGCCGTTGCACGCGACGATGACCTCCAGCTCGTCCGGTTCGACGCCCGTGAAGAGGGCATCCAGGCAACGGGTGATCACCTCGGCCTCGTTGTGGGCCGGAATGATCACGGAAGCCAGTGGTCCCCGGGGCCGCCACGGCTCCAGTGCGTGCAGGCCTTCCACCCGTGAGCGGCGGTCCACCCGTGGCCTCAGACGTTTCCGCGGCGCACGACGTGGCGCAGCGTCCGCAGGAGGATCTTCACGTCGAGCCAGAGCGACCAGTTGCTCACGTAGAGATAGTCGATCTCGGCCATCTCTTGCAGCGGGACGCGCGATCCGAGGGTCTGCCACGGACCGGTGATCCCAGGCGTCAGGAGCAGCCGGCTACGGTCGAGTCCGAGCACCTGAGCATCCTCGTCCGTCACGAGTGGCCGCGGACCCACCAGGCTCATCTCGCCGTGGAGCACGTTGAAGAGCTGCGGGAGCTCATCGAGCGACGAGCGTCGCAGGAAGCGCCCCAAACGCGTAACGCGCGGATCGTTCACAACCTTGAACAGCCCGGGTCCGGCGATGCTCTGCGACCGCAGCTGGTCCTTCTGTGACTCCGCATCGATCACCATCGAGCGGAATTTCACGATCCGGAACGGATTGCCGTCGCGTCCGACGCGAGTTTGTCGGAAGAAAATCGGGCCCTTGGAGTCAAGTTTGATAGCGACGGCGATGGCGGCGAGCACGGGGCTTACCAGGACGAGGCCGACCGTCGTGGCGATGAGATCCACCGCCCGCTTGAACCGACGCGATGACCGCGAGAGCCCGATGCGCGGGACGCCCAGGAGTGCCATCCCCTCAAGTTCCTCGAACGCCGCGGCTGATCCGACGACGCCGAGCACCCTCGGCAACAGACTGACGCGAAGGCCGGCCGCTTTGGCCACGCGGACCAAGTCCACAGCCTCGTCGGTTCCTGTGTTGTTCGGCGCGATGAGGACGCGATCCACCTCAAGGTCGCGAGCGATGCTGAGGATTGCCTGCAGGCCGTCGTGACTTCCGAGATTCTCGCCGGCAATACAGCCGACCACGAGCGTTCTGGCCCCACTAGCCGCGATTCTCTGCCTGATTCGATCCGCACGCTGAACCTCACCGATGATCAGGCAGCGCTCGACCGGGATGATCCGCCCAGCCACCGATCTGGCCAGAACGCGGCAGGTCAGGACTGCCGTGAACGAGGCGAGCCACAGCGCCACGGTCTGTCCTCCGGTGAAGCTGCCGGACGTGAAGACCGGGTACAGAATGGCCGCGCCGAGCGCGAATAGCCCCGTCGACTGCAGCAAGGCGGGAGCCTCGTCAAGCGTCGAATGATCGAGCCGCAGTTCGTCGCGGTTGTAGAGGCCGGCGAGCTTGAAGAGCGCGAGCACAACGGGAATCGTCGCCAGCGCCGCGAGGGCACGAGAGCCGATACCGAAGCGGGTCATGATCGCCACGAGCGTCGCGGTCACGGCGACCACGTCCGCCGCCACCAGGAGTCGGCGGAACAGCGCCTCCTGCGATTCGAGCGTCGTGCGTGCAGCTGCGGCAGTGTTCAGCTGCGCCAGATCGAAAGGCAGAGCCGGAGAGGGCGGCGCGACCGCGAGCCGCGGCGGCTCCGGTGCGGGAAGTACCTCTTGGTCCCTGAATCGAATTTGCGCCGGTTTACTCATGTCACACCCAAGCCCCCATTGGTCTGTCTCTGCAGCATCAACGGACCACCTGCGCAATCGCTTCTGCGGTCTGCCGCGTCGCGGGCGGGGGAGTGCTACGCGCGCGGGAAGAGAAATGACAAGGCCGCTTCGGCGATTTGGAGTGCCGGCCCGCGCAAGCGCAGCGCTCTCAGCAGCGTTAAACCGACAGCATGCCAAACGCTGCCCTGGCATTTTCCAATCCCACTCCGCGCACCGTCCCGTTGATGGGGCTCGATGTCGCCGCCGTTTCCGAGCGCGACACCATCAACTACGTGCTCGACGGCGTGGGGAGGCGCTGCGGTGGCTGGATCTGCCCGGCGAACCTCGACGTCCTGCGGCAGTGGCGGAGCTCCGCGGACGTGCGCGAGCTTGTGGCCGGCGCCGACCTGGTCGTCGCGGACGGGATGCCGCTGGTATGGGCGGGTGAGCTACAGGGCTCGCCTCTTCCCGAGCGGGTTGCCGGTTCTTCACTGATCGTCTCGCTGACGGCGGCGGCGGCGGATGCCGGCGCATCGGTGTTCTTCCTCGGCGGTAACCCGGGGACGGCTGAGGCAGCCATAGCCGAACTGTCCAAGACCAGTCCGCACGTTAGGCTCGCCGGAGCGCTGTGCCCGCCTTTCGGCTTCGACCGTGACCCGGAGTGGCTTGACCGGATCGAGCAAGACCTGCGCGAGAAGGCCCCGGACATCGTGTACGTCGGGCTGGGGTTCCCGAAGCAGGAGCGCCTCATCTTCGAGCTGCGCACGCGCCTGCCGAACCCGTGGTTCGTCTCCTGCGGCGTTTCCTTCAGCTTCGTCGCTGGCGAGATCTCCCGCGCTCCTGCGCTGATGCAGCGGCTCGGTCTGGAATGGCTCCATCGCATGGTGCAGGAGCCAAAGCGCCTCTGTCGGCGTTACCTGCTCCATGGCATTCCGTTCCTGGTGCAACTGTTGAGCTCGGCGGTGGCCTTCCGCCTGCGTACCGCGACGCGCGGGGTGCGTTGAACAATGCGGGTGATTCACGCCAAGGCGCCCCTCCGCGTCAGCTTTGCCGGCGGCGGGACCGACGTGCCCCCATTCCCGGAGCAGGAGGGCGGGCTCGTCCTCAGCGCGACGATCAACCGGTACGCCTATGGCGCACTCGCGCCCCGGGCCGACAATCAGATCGGTCTCGAGAGCGTCGACTTCGGGCTCTCTCTGAACTACCCGGCGGACGAGGAGATCGTGTTCGACGGCCGCCTGGACCTCGCCAAGGCGGCGATCCGCAAGCTGGGCCGGGGCGGCTACGACTTGTTCCTGCACTCCAACGCCCCTCCGGGATCGGGCCTCGGCTCCTCCTCGGCGGTCATGGTGGCCCTGATCGGCCTGCTCAAGGAGTTCCACGGGCAACCCCTCACCGACTACGAGGTCGCCCAGATGGCATTCGATCTCGAACGCAAAGACCTTGGGATCCAGGGTGGACTTCAGGATCAGTACGCGGCGACCTTCGGCGGGTTCAACCTGATCGAGTTCGAAGCCGACCGCGTGATCGTGAACCCGCTGCGCATCTCGCCCGACGTGATGCATGAGCTCGAACACAACATGCTCCTTTGCTACACGGGTAAGACGCGATCGTCTGATCACATCATCGAGCATCAGACGAACAACTGGACAGGGGGGACGAGGACGCTCTCGCCGGACTCAGGGCCGGCAAGGATCTCGCCCTGGCCATGAAGAATGCTCTGCTTCAGCGCCGCTTGACCGAGTTTGGCGATCTGCTGGGAGCGGCCTGGGAACAGAAGAAGAAGCTCTCTTCGAAGATCTCCAACGAATTCATCGATACCGCGTACGACGAAGCCACCAAGCACGGTGCGCTTGGCGGGAAGGTCACCGGCGCGGGGGGCGGGGGATACATGCTCTTTTACTGCCCGTTCCAGCGCAAGCATCGAGTCGCCAACGCGTTGATCGGAATGGGTGGGCAGGTGACCGAATTTGAGTTCACGCCGAACGGTCTGACGACCTGGAGTATCCATGAGTGACAACAGAGCAGCATTGGCAGTCGTAGCGCTCCCCGATACCAGAGAAGCGGACGAGCAGATCGTCCGCGGCGTGATCCGCCAGCGGGTGCAGGAGAGCATCGCCGTGAAGCAGAGCCTCCTCGGGAACGCGCTGATCGATGCGATCGCTCGTCTTTCCGACCAAATCGTGGAGAGCGTGCGCGAGGGCGGGAAAGTGGTCCTATTCGGAAACGGCGGGAGCGCGGCTGACGCGACACATCTCGCGGCCGAGTTCGTGGGCCGGTTCGCCTTCGACCGCGCCCCCATGCCGGCCCTTTCGCTCTCCGACAACGTCTCCGCCGTGACCGCTATCGGCAACGACTATGCATACGATCTGACCTTCGCGCGGCAGGTGAAGGCGCTTGGATCGGCGGGCGACGTCGCGATCGGCCTTTCGACGAGCGGCTCGTCTCCCAACGTGCTCAATGCCATGCGCGCGGCGCGCGAGAAGCAGATGTACACGGCCGCGTTCACCGGCGCCAAGGGTGCCGAGATGGCCGCTTTGGCCGACCTCGCCGTCGTCATTCCGTCGGCGACCACAGCCCGCATCCAGGAGGGCTACATGCTGTGCGCGCACATCATGTGCGAGGTCGTCGAGCAGACGCTGTTCGGCGCCCCGTACCGCTGAGAAGCCCGATGCCCGGCCGGCTGGACGCCGTCTTTCTGGATCGGGACGGCACCATCAACGTGAAGGCGCCCGAGGGGCAGTACATAACCGGACCGGAGCAGCTCCGGCTGTTGCCGGGAGCGGCGGCAGGCATACGCCTGCTGAATCGGGCCGGCGTGCCGGTGATCGTCATCACCAATCAGCGCGGGATCGCCCTGGGACGCATGGACGAGGCCGATCTGGCGGCCGTTCACTCGCGGCTCCACGTGCTGCTTCGCGATCACGATGCGCGCGTCGACGGGATCTTCCATTGCCCTCACGAAAAGGGCACGTGCGACTGCCGTAAGCCGGGAACGCTGATGCTGCGGCGCGCGCAAGATTCGCTCGGGCTGACAACGCTGCGCCATGCGGTGATGATCGGCGACTCGTCAAGTGACGTCGAGGCGGGGCGGCGCGCGGGTGCCCGCACGGTCCTCCTCTCGCCACACGAGGCAGCCTCGCCCGGGACCGATGTGGCCCGCACGCTCCTGGATGCCGTCAGCCGGGAACTTCGGGTCTAGCCGATCTGGGCTCCGCTGATGAAGGGTGCGACGGTGTTGAGGCAGAGTTGGGTGTTGGCGGAGCCGTCGTCGTACCAGTAGGAGACGCCTTTCATGTTGTTTGATGCGGCGTAGGCGGCGGTGGCGCCGCAGTCCCATCCTCCGGTGTGGATTTCGTTTTGGGCGGGGTAGCCGATGGGGTCGAAGTAGATGTCGGCGCCGTTGGTGTAGTTGGCGTTGAGGTCGACGGTGGTGGAGTTGGTGCAGGTGCCGGTGTTGAGTTTCCAGCCGGCTGCGGTGCAGGAGCCGGTGACTGGGAGGGTGCAGCCGGAGGTGCAGTTTGTGACTCCGGAGGTTTCGAGGTATTGCCAGTTTTGGGGTGGGCTGTTGGTGTCGGCGAGGATGAAGAGGCCGGCGGGCATTGATCCTGCGGCTTCGGTTCCGACGGCGGCGATGCCGCTGATGGGGATGCCTCCGGTGCCGGTGGAGCCGATGTTGGTGCCGCTGGTGAGGGCGGTGGTGGTGGTGCCGAGGATGGTGCTGGTTTCTAGTGAGGAGTTGGCTTGGCAGCTGGCGGGGCAGGAGATCCACATGAGTTTTTGGGCTGCGAAGCCGGCGCTGGTGGCCTCGGCGAGGGAGCGGGCTATGCCGCCTTGGGTGTCGCCGCCTTGGCAGTTATCGGAGCAGTTGTTGTCGTAGGTGCCGCCGTAGTACTCGAAGGTGGGTTCGTCGATGTTGGTTTTGGTGGTGGCGAGGGTGCTGATGCTGCCGGGCACGCCGTCGCTTTGGTTGAAGTCGGCTTTGACGATCGGGACGCCGCCGTCGGCGGTTGCGATGGAGTGGAGTTCTTCGCCGATTCCGTCCCAGCATGCGGCCACGGTGGAGTTGTGGCCTTGTTCGTCGTCGATTTCCATTCCGTCCATGCCGTAGGTCGTGATGTAGTCCGCGAACCAGGCGCCGAGGAGGTATTGGTAGCCGTTGACGCAGTCAGAGGTCCACTGGTCTGAGCTGTAGAGCCCGATCAGGGCGGTTGAGCCGTGGGAGTGGATCGCGTTGACGTCGTCGGTCATCGCCGATCCGGTGGGGACGTCGTTGGTGTTGCTCCCGACTGGCCAGATCATGATCGCCGAGCCCGAGGCGTAGGTCGCGTTCGCGGCCGGAGCGCCGGTGATCGGTATCGAGGTTGCGCCGCTGGCCGCGCCCGAGGTCTGGAGGATCTGATAGCTCCCGCTCGAGGGGCTGCTCGAGTCGGTCGTGATCATGATTGGCCCGGCCGGGATCGTGGCCGTGACGGTGGCGGGGATGCTGGTCCCGATCGCGCCGCTGACCGAGCTGGTCGTGGTCGCGTCCTGAACGGGCGCGTTGTTGATACCAGCGCCACCGAAGTTGAAGATCGTGGACTGGTTGATCGCGCTCCAGTCGCGCGAGTTGATGCACGCGACGTTGAGCGAGGAGCACCCCGACGGCGGCGACCACGCGAGCAGATAGTCCTCGCTGATGATCCCGTTTGGATAGCTCGTCGGGGAGACCGCCGCCGTGTTCCAACTACTCGCGGTGCTCGACCCCGACCCATTCGTCGCGGTCACGAGAACCCCAAGCGAATGACCCACATCCGACGCCTGCGCCGTATAACTCGACCCCGTCGCACCCGAAATACTCGAACACGACGAACCCACACAATCCTCCCACTGATAACTGTAGGACGAGGGACTATTCGCCCACGTCCCACTCGTCACCGACAACGTATCCCCAACAACCGCATTCCCCGAGACGGCCGGCAGGTTCGTGGGGTTGCCAGTCATCTGCGGCTGGCTCCCGGACGGCTGCGTGACGGTCCCAGTCTGCGCACTCGCCTGCGACGCCGAGCCGCCGGCGTTGCTTGCCGTGACGACGACGTCGATCGTCTTGCCCACATCCGAGGACGCGAGCGTATAGGTCGAGCTGGTCGCGCCATTGATGTTGGTGCAGCTGCTCGAGCTCGTGCAGTCCTGCCACTGATACGCATACGAGGTCGGGCTGTTAGACCACGAACCATTCGACGCACTCAGCGTGTCCCCCTGCTGCGCGGTGCCGCTGATCGCCGGCGCCGCCGTACTCACCGGCGCCGGAGGCGTCTGCACGGCGCTGGTCTGGGCTGAGGTCGCCGAAGCAGACCCTCCGGCATTGCGCGCGGTGACGACGACGTCGACCGTCTTGCCGACGTCCGAGGACGCGAGCGTGTAGCTGGAGCTGGTCGCGCCGGAGATATTCGCGCAGCTGGTAGAGGAGGAGCAGTCCTGCCACTGATACAGATACGAGGTCGGGCTGTTAGACCACGAACCATTCGACGCACTCAGCGTGTCCCCCTGCTGCGCGGTGCCGCTGATCGCCGGCGCCGCCGTATTCACCGGCGCCGGAGGCGTCTGCACGGCGCTGGTCTGGGCCGAGGTCGCCGAAGCGGCACCGCCGGCATTGCGCGCGGTGACGACGACGTCGACCGTCTTGCCGACGTCCGAGGACGCGAGCGTATAGGTCGAGCTGGTCGCGCCGGAGATACTCGCGCAGCTGGTAGAGGAGGAGCAGTCCTGCCACTGATACAGATACGAGCTCGGGCTGTTAGACCACGAACCATTCGACGCACTCAGCGTGTCCCCCTGCTGCGCGCTGCCGCTGATCGCCGGCGCCGCCGTATTCACCGGCGCGGGCGTCAACGCGGCCTGCACGGTGCCCGTCTGGGCCGAGGTCGCCGAAGCGGCACCGCCGGCATTGCGCGCGGTGACGACGACGTCGACCGTCTTGCCGACGTCCGAGGACGCGAGCGTATAGGTCGAGCTGGTCGCGCCGGAGATACTCGCGCAGCTGGTAGAGGAGGAGCAGTCCTGCCACTGATACAGATACGAGCTCGGGCTGTTCGACCACGAACCATTCGACGCACTCAGCGTGTCCCCCTGCTGCGCGCTGCCGCTGATCACCGGCGCCGCCGTATTCACCGGCGCCAAGGGCTGCACGGTTCCCGTCTGCCCCGAAGTCGCCGGGGTGGAGCCGCCGGCGTTGGTCGCGGTGACGACCACGTCGACCGTCTTGCCAACGTCCGAGGACGCGAGCGTATAGCTGGAGCTGGTCGCACCGCTGATGTCGGTGCAGCTGGTGGAGGAGGAGCAGTCCTGCCACTGATACGCGTACGAGCTCGGGCTGTTCGACCACGAGCCGTTGGACGCGGTGAGTATCTGCCCCTGCTGGGCGCTGCCGCTGATCACCGGCGCCGCCGAAATCAAGGGGGGTGTCTGAGTATTCACCGGGGCTGTGCCTCCGGTCGGCGATGCACCACCCGTCGATGATCCGCCCGTCCCGGAGGTGTCTCCGGGATTTGTGATCGCGATCGGCCCCTTGATGATCTGCAAACCGCGCACGTAGGCCGAAATGCACTCCTTGAGGGACGTACCGGCTTTCCATTGCTGCGGCAGTGCGGCAAGACGGGCGGTCCGCTCAGTCACGCCTTGGCACGAGGCGCCGGGTCGAGCGCGGGTCGCAAGGGTGCCGCGTTTTCCCAGAACGGCGATCCAGTATGCCCCGCCCTGTGTCAGAGCCGTGCGCTTGATGGCAACAGTCACCCATTGCCCGTTCTTCGAAACCGAGCTGGACCCGGAGGCGAGGAGCGATAGGGGGCTGCTGCCGCCGTCGGTGTACAGCCCCGCCAGCAGAGTCTTCGAGGTACTAGGAGCCGTCACATAGATGCTGATCGCGCGTGCGGCTCCACCCTGCTGCTCGACGAAGCGGAAAGCCTCAGCCCTTCCGGCGGCAGTGGGCCGCACGCTCGATCCGATCTTGTTCCGACCGAACAGGAGCACCATACGGGTTGGTCGACTGGCCTTCCGTCGACGCGACCGCGGCGTCAGGTGGTGGCCCTGCGAGGACACCGGCGTGAACGCATTGATTCCCGTCAACCCGTCGGCCGACGCGACGGCGACAATGATCAAGAAGCAGAGCATTGCGAGAATGCCCAACCGCAAACGCCGCATCCCGGTTCCTTTCGTGTGCGCAAAGTACGTAGAGACGAGCGCAATCGCGGCCTGCGGGGGAGGAGCGACAGGCTCATCAAGATCTCGACAGCTGGGGGCTGGTTGTCTCGTTTCAGGAGCGGCTGGCCCCGGCCAGCGTGCTCTTATTGCGGAAGGACCGTCGTTCTGCCAGAATTTGGACCTGCGGGGGTGTTCTCGGCGCGAACGCCCTTATCCCGGATCGACGGGGTCGAAGTTGGACCAAACGTCCAGACGGCTCAGCTCACGGGGCGCCGAATGGCTCGTGCTTCGACCCTCGCCGGGGGCGACTGCGCGATCTTGTGGTCGGTCGCGGCTGTTCGATCCGGGCTTTTCCAACCGTGTCCAGGTCAGCTCGTCGCTGCCATGCGTCACGCGGTTGGCGTGTTCGGCGGGGGTGTTATCCGACTTGGGGGTGGTTGATGAAGGGTGCGACGGTGTTGAGGCAGAGTTGGGTGTTGGCGGAGCCGTCGTCGTACCAGTAGGAGACGCCTTTCATGTTGTTTGATGCGGCGTAGGCGGCGGTGGCGCCGCAGTCCCATCCTCCGGTGTGGATTTCGTTTTGGGCGGGGTAGCCGATGGGGTCGAAGTAGATGTCGGCGCCGTTGGTGTAGTTGGCGTTGAGGTCGACGGTGGTGGAGTTGGTGCAGGTGCCGGTGTTGAGTTTCCAGCCGGCTGCGGTGCAGGAGCCGGTGACTGGGAGGGTGCAGCCGGAGGTGCAGTTTGTGACTCCGGAGGTTTCGAGGTATTGCCAGTTTTGGGGTGGGCTGTTGGTGTCGGCGAGGATGAAGAGGCCGGCGGGCATTGATCCTGCGGCTTCGGTTCCGACGGCGGCGATGCCGCTGATGGGGATGCCTCCGGTGCCGGTGGAGCCGATGTTGGTGCCGCTGGTGAGGGCGGTGGTGGTGGTGCCGAGGATGGTGCTGGTTTCTAGTGAGGAGTTGGCTTGGCAGCTGGCGGGGCAGGAGATCCACATGAGTTTTTGGGCTGCGAAGCCGGCGCTGGTGGCCTCGGCGAGGGAGCGGGCTATGCCGCCTTGGGTGTCGCCGCCTTGGCAGTTATCGGAGCAGTTGTTGTCGTAGGTGCCGCCGTAGTACTCGAAGGTGGGTTCGTCGATGTTGGTTTTGGTGGTGGCGAGGGTGCTGATGCTGCCGGGCACGCCGTCGCTTTGGTTGAAGTCGGCTTTGACGATCGGGACGCCGCCGTCGGCGGTTGCGATGGAGTGGAGTTCTTCGCCGATTCCGTCCCAGCATGCGGCCACGGTGGAGTTGTGGCCTTGTTCGTCGTCGATTTCCATTCCGTCCATGCCGTAGGTCGTGATGTAGTCCGCGAACCAGGCGCCGAGGAGGTATTGGTAGCCGTTGACGCAGTCAGAGGTCCACTGGTCTGAGCTGTAGAGCCCGATCAGGGCGGTTGAGCCGTGGGAGTGGATCGCGTTGACGTCGTCGGTCATCGCCGATCCGGTGGGGACGTCGTTGGTGTTGCTCCCGACTGGCCAGATCATGATCGCCGAGCCCGAGGCGTAGGTCGCGTTCGCGGCCGGAGCGCCGGTGATCGGTATCGAGGTTGCGCCGCTGGCCGCGCCCGAGGTCTGGAGGATCTGATAGCTCCCGCTCGAGGGGCTGCTCGAGTCGGTCGTGATCATGATTGGCCCGGCCGGGATCGTGGCCGTGACGGTGGCGGGGATGCTGGTCCCGATCGCGCCGCTGACCGAGCTGGTCGTGGTCGCGTCCTGAACGGGCGCGTTGTTGATACCAGCGCCACCGAAGTTGAAGATCGTGGACTGGTTGATCGCGCTCCAGTCGCGCGAGTTGATGCACGCGACGTTGAGCGAGGAGCACCCCGACGGCGGCGACCACGCGAGCAGATAGTCCTCGCTGATGATCCCGTTTGGATAGCTCGTCGGGGAGACCGCCGCCGTGTTCCAACTACTCGCGGTGCTCGACCCCGACCCATTCGTCGCGGTCACGAGAACCCCAAGCGAATGACCCACATCCGACGCCTGCGCCGTATAACTCGACCCCGTCGCACCCGAAATACTCGAACACGACGAACCCACACAATCCTCCCACTGATAACTGTAGGACGAGGGACTATTCGCCCACGTCCCACTCGTCACCGACAACGTATCCCCAACAACCGCATTCCCCGAGACGGCCGGCAGGTTCGTGGGGTTGCCAGTCATCTGCGGCTGGCTCCCGGACGGCTGCGTGACGGTCCCAGTCTGCGCACTCGCCTGCGACGCCGAGCCGCCGGCGTTGCTTGCCGTGACGACGACGTCGATCGTCTTGCCCACATCCGAGGACGCGAGCGTATAGGTCGAGCTGGTCGCGCCATTGATGTTGGTGCAGCTGCTCGAGCTCGTGCAGTCCTGCCACTGATACGCATACGAGGTCGGGCTGTTAGACCACGAACCATTCGACGCACTCAGCGTGTCCCCCTGCTGCGCGGTGCCGCTGATCGCCGGCGCCGCCGTACTCACCGGCGCCGGAGGCGTCTGCACGGCGCTGGTCTGGGCTGAGGTCGCCGAAGCAGACCCTCCGGCATTGCGCGCGGTGACGACGACGTCGACCGTCTTGCCGACGTCCGAGGACGCGAGCGTGTAGCTGGAGCTGGTCGCGCCGGAGATATTCGCGCAGCTGGTAGAGGAGGAGCAGTCCTGCCACTGATACAGATACGAGGTCGGGCTGTTAGACCACGAACCATTCGACGCACTCAGCGTGTCCCCCTGCTGCGCGGTGCCGCTGATCGCCGGCGCCGCCGTATTCACCGGCGCCGGAGGCGTCTGCACGGCGCTGGTCTGGGCCGAGGTCGCCGAAGCGGCACCGCCGGCATTGCGCGCGGTGACGACGACGTCGACCGTCTTGCCGACGTCCGAGGACGCGAGCGTATAGGTCGAGCTGGTCGCGCCGGAGATACTCGCGCAGCTGGTAGAGGAGGAGCAGTCCTGCCACTGATACAGATACGAGCTCGGGCTGTTCGACCACGAACCATTCGACGCACTCAGCGTGTCCCCCTGCTGCGCGCTGCCGCTGATCACCGGCGCCGCCGTATTCACCGGCGCCAAGGGCTGCACGGTTCCCGTCTGCCCCGAAGTCGCCGAAGCGGCACCGCCGGCATTGCGTCGCGGTGACGACCACGTCGACCGTCTTGCCAACGTCCGAGGACGCGAGCGTATAGCTGGAGCTGGTCGCACCGCTGATGTCGGTGCAGCTGGTGGAGGAGGAGCAGTCCTGCCACTGATACGCGTACGAGCTCGGGCTGTTCGACCACGAGCCGTTGGACGCGGTGAGTATCTGCCCCTGCTGGGCGCTGCCGCTGATCGTCGGTAGCGTGGTGCTGACCGGCGCCGGAGGCGTCTGCACCACGGTCGTTTGGCTTGACACCGCGGGGATGGATCCAGCGGCGTTGCTGGCCGTGACGACGACGTCGATCGTCTTGCCGACGTCGGAGGACTGGAGCGTGTAGGTCGACCCCGTGGCGCCGGAGATGTTCGAGCAGAGCAGCCCATCGCAGTCCTGCCACTGATACGCGTACGAGGTCGGGCTATCCGCCCACGATCCTGGGCTTGCCGTCAGCGTGCTGCCTTCATCCGGCGTGCCGCTGATCGTCGGCGGCGACGTATTGAGTGGAGGCACCGTGAGCGCGGACGAGGCACTCGGGTCAGAAAAGACGACCAGCCCACCGTAGTAATCCGTCCAGCTGCTGACGCCCATGTTCGCCGCCATCGAGCCGGCCGTCGAGACAGCCTGGGACTCAGCGAGCGCGCGGGTACAGCCCCAAGCCGGCCTGAGGAGCGTCCAGGGGCTATCGGCGGAGAAAGTCTGTCCCATGTTGTAGGCGCCGAACAGCCCCACCGCGAGATCGCCGCTCGCGACTTTCACACTTGGGCTCGTCAAGGTGTTCTGCGAGGACTCTCGGAGAGCCGACTGAAACTGCGCGTGGGCTTCGCCAGCCGGCCCGGTGACGTCCAGCAGAACCGCTCCGGCTGCGGACTGTCCCGGCTGCTGGTTCACGGTCACGGTCAACCCGCTAGGCGCGGCCTTCGCGTTCGTCACTTGATAAGCGGCGTAGCTGAGATGCCGCATATTGTCGAGCGTCGCGGACTTGTCGTTGACAAGCGCGGTCCAGTGTCCATTCACCGGGTCGATCACACTTGTCACGATAGGCGCGGCGCCATCGAAGCCTTGTCCACTCACCAGCAGCACCAGGTCATCACCCGCAACAACCGGGCCGCGCAAGTGAATCGTCGCGCTTGGTGTCGCGAGACAATTCTCCCTGGCTGTCTGCGCGATCACTGGGCCCCGGCCCCCAGAGGTCGACATGCTCGAAGCTAACACGGACGCGGGCGCGATCGCGCACACCGCGATCGCGACCAAGATCGGTGTCCACCTGTATGAGAGCGCAACACGACGACAACCGCTTGGGCGCATGATCCGGTCCTCTTTTGTCGAAGACGCGCAGGGCCATGTGTGACGGACGGGCCCTGCCCGGCGATGGCGTTCGAGCGTATCTCGAAGCGTTGCGCATCCTTCCCGGTGCCATCTGGGGGCAAACCGTCACGGGTCTAGAACATTCGTCTAGACTGCTGCTCGCTTTAATAAGGTTTGCAGCGCTAAAGCTAGGCCCGTGACAGCCGCACTGACGCGCGCTTCGCTCGTTGTTTTTCAACCTCAGGCATCCGTGCGGGAGCACGCACCATTCGCGTAGGACCGGCTGCTTCCCGGGAAAGTCCGGGCTGTCATCGGCCGGGCGGTGAGGTGTAAGTCCGGGCTGTGGCGGGTATGACCCTGGGTTCGCCGCACTCGGAGCCTTCCCGCCCGAGGGCTGCTCAAGCCCGGCAGCGCTGCGACCCCAGCCCCGTAGGGGCCCCGGATCATGAGGTCCTTGAGCCCGTGCGAGGCCTGTTATGTACCGAAGGCGGCTCCCACAAGCCCTGATGGGCGCCCTCCAGGTCTGACCCTGAGGGCAACCTTTAGGTGCCGCTACCGTACCGGCGGGTGGTGATGGCGAGCGACGTGGCACCCGCGGCGGGTGCCCGGTGTCGTGAACACCTGCGTGTGGACGGGCGGACTCTCATTGCCCGCTAATACACGGACACATCTAGTTCACGCTCGGGTCAGTCCAGTTGGAATCCGGGTTCGAGCGTCCGGGCCATTTCGGGGTGGCTGACGTTAGGCAGCTGGAGACCGGGCCTCGGTGCGGCGACTTCCACCGGGGGCGTCTGCGTCTGGCTCGCGGCCGGCGCGGGCACTACGACGCGCGAGAGGCTCCTGCGGATCCGGGCGAAGGGCCTCTCCACGAGCCGGTACATCAGATATGCGAAGGCGAGTGTCAAGACGAGGTACACCACTCCGTGCGCGATCTGCCCAGCCCCAACGTCGTTGTGTACCAGAGCGATGATGATCTCCTCAGAGATGTACATCGAATAGGACAGAACTCCCACCAGGACGACGGCCGGATGATTCAGAAGTCTGAAGACGCCCCGGTTTGCGTACCGTACCGCCACGACAAACAATGGGATGAGCGCAAGGCCTTCAATCGTGTACTGCAGGGTCGCATCGATCGACGTGTGTCTGAACAAGGCGGGCCCCAAGTTTCCGGGCCACGGATAGACGAGCAGGAATGCGACGATCGCCACCGGCGCCAGGACCGGCGCCCACAGGCGGGCGACGCGCGACGGCGCCCGGTCATAAGTCGCGGCCATTGCCGGGTTGCCGAGTATCCCAAGGATGCACCCGAACAGGATCGAGTCGATGCGGGTATCGGTGCCGACGTAGGTGCGGTCGAAGGACGCGTGAAGACCAAGAATCAACACGAAACGCCACAGCAGGACGGCGGCGCAAATTCCGGCGAGCACTGCGGCTTGCTTCCGTGGCGATGGCACCCGCCGGCGCAGCAGCAGGTAGAAGGCTGGAAACAGCAGGTAGAAGTGCTCCTCAACCGCCAGCGACCAGAGCGACGTCGTGCCCGGAGCCGTACCGGTACGCGCGCCTACCCAGCCCGTCTGGAGAATGTGATAATTGCTGAAGAAGAAGAACTGCGACAAGCCGGCACCAAGGCGGAGGTGCTGGTAGGTAAATGCTCCGCTTAGCGTCAGCAGGTCCGCGAGGATCAGCACGATGTAGAGGGGCGGCAAGATCCGGCACGCGCGGCGGAGATAGAACGCCCTGAGGCTGATCGTGCCAGTTCGATCGAATTCTCGGCGTAGGAGCGTCGTGATGAGGTACCCGCTCAGAAAGAAGAAGATCGTGACTCCGAGTGGCGCCGCGGAGTACGGGACGCCGGAGTGGCCCATGAACACCAGCATCACCGCGAGGGCGCGGATGCCCGTCAGCGAAGCTATTTCGCCCGGGGCCTTGGCCGTCTGCTCGTGCCGCCCGGATCGCGAGAGGGATGGGAACTTCGGGAGCGAGAGGGATGGGAACTTCGGAATCATCACAGCGACAAGCTCATCCGCTTCAAGCCGCAGCCGGCGAAAGATCGCCTCTCGTTGCCGACCCTTCTGTAGCGCCGGCAGGCGAAGCCCGTTTTCGGCCTGGAGCACGTTTCCACGCGACGCGGACCCGTCCTGGCGCGCCTCAAATGGCTCACTGGCCGCGTCCACGAACGCGCCACCCTCATCCGCACGAGCATCAATCGCCTCTTTTCCTCGCCCACGGGCCGAGCATCCCGGCTGTCATCGCTGCCTATACAACGGACGTGGACTAGAAAAACCTTCGCAAGCTCCCAACCCGCTGGGCCAACATGCCGACAGCACCTCACGGACTTGGCCCGAGCCCGTGAGCTCGGTCCAAGTCGTAAGTGCTGCGCGCGAGCGACTACCAGATCGACCGAGTGGTGCTTGTCGGGGGTGTTATCCGACTTGGGGGTGGTTGATGAAGGGTGCGACGGTGTTGAGGCAGAGTTGGGTGTTGGCGGAGCCGTCGTCGTACCAGTAGGAGACGCCTTTCATGTTGTTTGATGCGGCGTAGGCGGCGGTGGCGCCGCAGTCCCATCCTCCGGTGTGGATTTCGTTTTGGGCGGGGTAGCCGATGGGGTCGAAGTAGATGTCGGCGCCGTTGGTGTAGTTGGCGTTGAGGTCGACGGTGGTGGAGTTGGTGCAGGTGCCGGTGTTGAGTTTCCAGCCGGCTGCGGTGCAGGAGCCGGTGACTGGGAGGGTGCAGCCGGAGGTGCAGTTTGTGACTCCGGAGGTTTCGAGGTATTGCCAGTTTTGGGGTGGGCTGTTGGTGTCGGCGAGGATGAAGAGGCCGGCGGGCATTGATCCTGCGGCTTCGGTTCCGACGGCGGCGATGCCGCTGATGGGGATGCCTCCGGTGCCGGTGGAGCCGATGTTGGTGCCGCTGGTGAGGGCGGTGGTGGTGGTGCCGAGGATGGTGCTGGTTTCTAGTGAGGAGTTGGCTTGGCAGCTGGCGGGGCAGGAGATCCACATGAGTTTTTGGGCTGCGAAGCCGGCGCTGGTGGCCTCGGCGAGGGAGCGGGCTATGCCGCCTTGGGTGTCGCCGCCTTGGCAGTTATCGGAGCAGTTGTTGTCGTAGGTGCCGCCGTAGTACTCGAAGGTGGGTTCGTCGATGTTGGTTTTGGTGGTGGCGAGGGTGCTGATGCTGCCGGGCACGCCGTCGCTTTGGTTGAAGTCGGCTTTGACGATCGGGACGCCGCCGTCGGCGGTTGCGATGGAGTGGAGTTCTTCGCCGATTCCGTCCCAGCATGCGGCCACGGTGGAGTTGTGGCCTTGTTCGTCGTCGATTTCCATTCCGTCCATGCCGTAGGTCGTGATGTAGTCCGCGAACCAGGCGCCGAGGAGGTATTGGTAGCCGTTGACGCAGTCAGAGGTCCACTGGTCTGAGCTGTAGAGCCCGATCAGGGCGGTTGAGCCGTGGGAGTGGATCGCGTTGACGTCGTCGGTCATCGCCGATCCGGTGGGGACGTCGTTGGTGTTGCTCCCGACTGGCCAGATCATGATCGCCGAGCCCGAGGCGTAGGTCGCGTTCGCGGCCGGAGCGCCGGTGATCGGTATCGAGGTTGCGCCGCTGGCCGCGCCCGAGGTCTGGAGGATCTGATAGCTCCCGCTCGAGGGGCTGCTCGAGTCGGTCGTGATCATGATTGGCCCGGCCGGGATCGTGGCCGTGACGGTGGCGGGGATGCTGGTCCCGATCGCGCCGCTGACCGAGCTGGTCGTGGTCGCGTCCTGAACGGGCGCGTTGTTGATACCAGCGCCACCGAAGTTGAAGATCGTGGACTGGTTGATCGCGCTCCAGTCGCGCGAGTTGATGCACGCGACGTTGAGCGAGGAGCACCCCGACGGCGGCGACCACGCGAGCAGATAGTCCTCGCTGATGATCCCGTTTGGATAGCTCGTCGGGGAGACCGCCGCCGTGTTCCAACTACTCGCGGTGCTCGACCCCGACCCATTCGTCGCGGTCACGAGAACCCCAAGCGAATGACCCACATCCGACGCCTGCGCCGTATAACTCGACCCCGTCGCACCCGAAATACTCGAACACGACGAACCCACACAATCCTCCCACTGATAACTGTAGGACGAGGGACTATTCGCCCACGTCCCACTCGTCACCGACAACGTATCCCCAACAACCGCATTCCCCGAGACGGCCGGCAGGTTCGTGGGGTTGCCAGTCATCTGCGGCTGGCTCCCGGACGGCTGCGTGACGGTCCCAGTCTGCGCACTCGCCTGCGACGCCGAGCCGCCGGCGTTGCTTGCCGTGACGACGACGTCGATCGTCTTGCCCACATCCGAGGACGCGAGCGTATAGGTCGAGCTGGTCGCGCCATTGATGTTGGTGCAGCTGCTCGAGCTCGTGCAGTCCTGCCACTGATACGCATACGAGGTCGGGCTGTTAGACCACGAACCATTCGACGCACTCAGCGTGTCCCCCTGCTGCGCGGTGCCGCTGATCGCCGGCGCCGCCGTACTCACCGGCGCCGGAGGCGTCTGCACGGCGCTGGTCTGGGCTGAGGTCGCCGAAGCGGACCCTCCGGCATTGCGCGCGGTGACGACGACGTCGACCGTCTTGCCGACGTCCGAGGACGCGAGCGTGTAGCTGGAGCTGGTCGCGCCGGAGATATTCGCGCAGCTGGTAGAGGAGGAGCAGTCCTGCCACTGATACAGATACGAGGTCGGGCTGTTAGACCACGAACCATTCGACGCACTCAGCGTGTCCCCCTGCTGCGCGGTGCCGCTGATCGCCGGCGCCGCCGTATTCACCGGCGCGGGCGTCAACGCGGCCTGCACGGTGCCCGTCTGGGCCGAGGTCGCCGAAGCGGCACCGCCGGCATTGCGCGCGGTGACGACGACGTCGACCGTCTTGCCGACGTCCGAGGACGCGAGCGTATAGGTCGAGCTGGTCGCGCCGGAGATACTCGCGCAGCTGGTAGAGGAGGAGCAGTCCTGCCACTGATACAGATACGAGCTCGGGCTGTTCGACCACGAACCATTCGACGCACTCAGCGTGTCCCCCTGCTGCGCGCTGCCGCTGATCACCGGCGCCGCCGTATTCACCGGCGCGGGCGTCAACGCGGCCTGCACGGTGCCCGTCTGGGCCGAGGTCGCCGAAGCGGCACCGCCGGCGTTGGCGGCCGTGACGACCACGTCGACCGTCTTGCCAACGTCCGAGGACGCGAGCGTATAGGTCGAGCTGGTCGCGCCGCTGATATTCGCGCAGCTGGTAGAGGAGGAGCAGTCCTGCCACTGATACAGATACGAGCTCGGGCTCCCAGTCCACGAACCATTCGACGCACTCAGCGTGTCCCCCTGCTGGGCCGTGCCGGTGATGGTGGGTCGATCAGTATCATCCAGTGGCGGCACCGGGACTGGCGGCGTTGTTGACAGGTAGGCAAAGGTGACGAGCCCGCCGATGTAGTCGGTCCGGCTACTCGCCGTCACGCCCGCGGTCAACGGCCCGCTAGTCCCTACTGACTGTGACTCAGCGAGTACGCGAGTGCAGTTAACCGCGGCCGCGGCGAGGGTCCACCCGCTAGCGGGCGACAGGCGCTGATGTGTGTCGTCGGCGCCGAATAGCCCGATCGCGAGCTCGCCGGCCGTTCCGTTCACGGAAGGGCTGGTCAACAGGTTTTGCGACGACGATTCCTGAAGAGTGTGCTGGAATTGCAGTTGGCCTGCAGTCACTGGCCCGCCTACGTCTAGGAGCACCGCTCCGGCCGCGGACGGGCCGCCCTGCTGGGCGACGCTAACCGTCAGTCCATGGGGCGCGGCCGTCGCATGCGCCACGTCGTACACCCCATAGCTGAGGTGAGGCTGACCGCGGAGCGTCTCCGACTTGTCGTTGACGAGTGGGGACCACTGTCCGTTCACCGGATCGCTCACGCTCGTGACGACGGGGGCCTGGCCGCCGTAGCCCTGTCCGCTCACGACTAACAGCAGGTCATCACCAGCCGCGACGGCGCCAGGCAGCCTGATCGTCGCCGACGTTGTCGACACGCATTTGCCGACAGCCGTTTGTACGATCACGGGCGCGCCGTTCCCCGCGATAGATGCCGTCAGGGCCGAGGCCGACGGCGAGAGGGCTAGGGAGCAGCCTACCAGGAGCAGCAGAAGCCACTCGGCATGCCGCAGCGTTTGTCTAATTATCCCCAGGCGGGTGCGCCTCGCGCTCGGTGAGAGTACAGCAAGATTGCGTCTTGAACGCATGGTTCCGGTCCCCTTATAGGCGAAATCTGAGCAGGGCCCGATATGGTGCGAGGCCCTGCAACTACTGCTGCAGCGCAGACCCCTGGCCTAAGTGTGGTGACACTTGACCAGGATGCTGTGGCACCCAGACGGTCAAGAGGTGGCTCTGCGCGCGATTTGAGAGTGAATGGGAGAGCGCAGCTCACAATTAACGGAGGCGCTTAGTCTCGCAAATACCGCAAATACAACCTCTTCTCTTTCTGCGCCTACGGGGTTAGCTGTCGGGCTCGCGCTGAAAGAGTGCGCTACGCCGGAGGTCCGGCGATTCGCCCCTCGGGGCCTGTCGGCTCCATTGGGTTCCCCGCTCTCCGGTGGCGTGGACGACCGGAGACTCGGCTGGGCTTCTATCTCGCTGCAACAGACTACACCACATTTGCGCGGTGGATGTCGACAAGCGGTTATGAGCGCCGGTGCAACCCAGTTATCGCACCGCTAGTCCAACTCAGAGACGGATCATCCCCCGCGGTTGACGAACGGCGCGACCGTGTTGAGGCAAAGTTGGGTGTTCGCGGAGCCGTCGTCATACCAGTAGGAGACGCCCTTCATGTTGTCCGATGCCGCGTAGGCGGCGGCGGCACCGCAGTCCCACCCTCCGGTATGGATCTCGTTCTGGGCGGGGTAGCCGATCGGGTCGAAGTAGATGTCGGCGCCGGAGGCGTAGTTGGCGTTCAGGCTGACGCTGGAGGAGTTGCTGCAGGTTCCGGTGTTGAGCTTCCAACCCGCCGCCGTGCAGGAGCCGGTCACCGGGAGGGTGCAGCCGGAGGCGCAATTTGTTACCCCGGAGGTTTCGAGGTACTGCCAACTCCGGGGTGGGCTGTTGGTGTCGGCGAGGATGAACAGGCCAGCGGGCATTGACCCTGCGGGTTCGGTTCCGACGGCGGCGATTCCGCTGATCGGGATGCCTCCCGTGCCGGAAGAGCCCACGTTCGTGCCCCCGGAGAGCGCCGACGTCGTTGTCCCGAGGACCGTGCTCGTGAGCAGCGACGAGTTAGCCTGGCAACTGGCGGGACAGGAGATCCACATGAGCTTCTGTGGTGCGAACCCGGCGCTTGTCGCCTCAGAGAGGGAGCGCGCTATGCCTCCCTGGGGGTCGCCGCCCTGGCAGTTGTCGGAGCAGTTGTTGTCGTAGGTGCCGCCGTAGTACTCGAAGGTGGGTTCGTCGATGTTGGTCCTGGCGGTGGCGAGGGTGCTGATGCTGCCGGGCACGCCGTCGCTTTGGTTGAAGTCCGCCTTGACGATCGGAACGCCACCGTCGGCGGTTGCGACCGAGTGGAGTTCCTGGCCTATCCCGTCCCAACACGCGGCCGCGGTGGAGCCATGACCCTGCTCGTCATCGATCTCCATCCCGTCCAGGCCGTACTGCGTGATGTAGTCGGCGAACCAGGCCCCGAGGAGGTACTGGTATCCATTGACGCAGTCAATGGTCCACTGGGTCCCGCTGTAGAGCCCGATCAGGGCGGTTGCGCCGTGGGCGTGAATCGCGGCCACGTCGGCGGTCATCGCCGAGCCGCTGGGCAGGTCGTTGGTGTTGCTACCCGGTGACCAACTCATGATCGCCGAGCCCGACGCGAAGGCGGTGTTGGCGACCGGCGAGCGACTGATCGGGATCGAGGTCGCTCCGGGGGACGCGCCGCTGGTCTGGAGGATCTGATAGCTCCCGCTCGACGGGGACGCCGCGTCAGTCGTGATCATGATCGGCCCGGCCGGGATCGTGGCCGTGACGGTGGCCGGGATGCTGGTCCCGATCGTGCCACTCACCGATGCTCTCGTGGTCGCGTCCTGGGTCGGCGCTTCGGCGACACCGTCGCCACCGAAGTTGAATATCGTGGCCTGGTTGATCGCGTTCCAGTTGCGCGAGTTTATGCACGCGACATTGAGCGAGGAGCACCCGGACGGGGGCGCCCACGCGAGCAGGTAGTCCTCGCTGACGATGCCGCCCGGGTAGCTCGCGGGGGAGATCGCCGCCGTGTTCCAGCTACTCGCTGAGGTTGAGCCCGATGCGTTGGTCGCCGTTACGATCACGCCAAGCGAATCACCCACGTCCGACGCCTGCGCCGTGTAGCTCGAGCCGGTCGCACCCGAAATGCTCGCGCACGTCTGACCGATGCGATCCTCCCACTGATACGTATACGAGGTCGGACTACTCGACCACGACCCACTCGTCGCCGTCAACGTATCGCCGGCAACCGGATTCCCCGACACCACAGGAAGCGCGGTGCTCGATGGGCCGTTACCACTGACCGGAGGCGCGCAAGGCACGCCGCCGACTAAGCCACCCCCAGATCCCGGGGCGCCGGGGCTGGGGTTCTGACCCGAAGCGCGGAATTCCTTGATGACCTTCGTAGCCCTCGAGGTTGCCCTGGTATTTCCCCACGCGTTGCTCGCCACGACGATCACGCGAATCGTGTGGCCGAGGTCCTTCCCGGGGACCAGGTACGCCGACGCCTTGTGCTTTGGGCGCTTGGCTGCCTTCGCGATGGGCTTGCAGCGTTTCCCGCGCGCGTTGCACAGCTCCCAGCTGTACGTGAACTTCGACGCCCTGGTCCAGCGACCCCTCGACGCATGCAGAACGCTACCTACCTCGGCCGACCCCGTGATGGCCGGCAGCTTCCGGTGGGCGGGCTTGCGATGCGAGTGGCTGCCGCTGTTCGCCCAAGCTACGCCGGCACCGGCCAGTGCGGCCAACGCGAGGACGGAGAGCAGAAGGAGCGGGATGCGGCGATCGCCACGCACAATAGAACCTCCGGGTCGGGACGCCTTAGGTTTCGGGCTGCCACAGGGGGGCTATCGTCGCCCGGTCCAGCGTTCTGTAAGGCGCACCATAGTTAATGTGGACGTCGCGTGCATGGATTGCACAGTGATGCACGGGTTACGGCTGCAGGTCGCCGACCGTGGCGGTGCTGCCACTCTCCGCCGAATCGTCCTGCAGCGTTGCGCTTTCGGGAGGTGCCGAAGGCCGTTCAGTCGGGTGAACAAGCGGCCGTTCAATCGGGTGAACAGGGGGTCGTTCAATCGAGTGAACACCTTGCCTGTTAGTGGCGATCAGAGTCGGTGGGGACAGACTAGAATCAGCCCGCGCCATCCGTCGAGCGGCTTCAGCCAACCCTAAGAAGACGCCGGTGATAAAGGCGATCCGATAGACGAAGAATGCCTGATCCTCGGCGCCCATCAATGCATAGGCGACGAGTGAGCAGGCAACGACCGCTCCGATCATCGCGACTTCGCGATCTCGCGACCTGGCCAGGCGCGAACCGGAGATTATCCCCGTACCGATCAGGGACCACATCGCAATACCGCCCAGAAGACCCATGCGCATGAGCACGTCGAGCACGTCGTCGTGCGGGAGGTAGGCGATCAGCTCATCGATATGGCTGATGTCGGCGATCGGCAGGGCGTAGTCGATCTTGGTGCCGAAGCCCATGCCCAGCAGCCCGTTCTGCTTGATGTTGTATTCAAGATTCGCGTTCTCCTGAACCCGATAGAGGTCCGAGTCATCGTCACGGGCGCTCGGGCTGACCTGCGATTTGATCGCCCGCGCCGGCTGGCCCAGGCTGCTGGTGCTGTTCCACATGACCGGGAAGTAGACAGCGGATACGAGCGCCAGGCCGACGATCGACTTTGCCAGCACGTGCCGCCGGATCGGCATGGTCTTGTAGAGAATCACGCCGAAGCAGAGCAATCCGCCGCCCAGCATCTCCCAAGCAACCCGCCGGTCGTTCACGATGTTCGCCCAGAGCACGAGAGGCAGGAGCCAAGTCGCCCAGGTGCGGAGCTTTCCCCGCTGGTCGAACAGCCACATCGCCAGCACCAGGAAGAAGTAGCTCACAAAGAAGTACGACGCCTCGTGGCCGATGTACGACTCCGGTTTCGGAACCAGATGCCGGTTTCCGATCCAGACATAGGTGCCCTGCAGAGCCTTGAACGCGACGGCTCCGACGAACGCCCAGAGCAGGGCCCGGATCGCCCTGCGATCCCTCACCATCACTGAGGTCAGGAAGTAGGTTACGGCGAGATATACATACGGCCGGGCCTCCATCATGGACATCCGGAGGCTGCCGCCGTGGGCCTCACCGACGGCGATGGCCAGCACGACGCAGGCCAGGAGAGCGCGCATCGCCACGCTCACGTGGGTGCGGGGGAACCAGCGGGGTCCCCACTCCTTGCCCTTCACCAAGTAGATGAAGAACGCGATGATGAGCAGCAGGTCCGCGCCCTCGAGGTGACCGGGACCCACGCTTTGGAACATCGGAACGCTCTCGGTGATGGGGATGTGCGGGATCTGAATGGTCTGCTCGAACATCACCGCGGCTGCGAGCAAGATGGCCGGCGCGAGGTAGGGACGCTTCCAGAGAACCACCGGGAGGAAGACGGCGCACAATGCGAAGACCCGGGTGACGCTCCCGGATGAGCCCAGATAACCAGCGAGGGCCCCGAACAGGAGCCCCCCCGCGGCCAACCCCATCCCGAGCTTGAGCGATCTCGGCTTCGTTGCCGGGCCGGGCGCTGGCGTGCCGCCTGGTGCGGTTGCGGCGATCGCGCTCAATTCCCGCCTCCGGCGCCGCCACTACCGCTGATCGCGGTGCTGCTGTGATCGGTCGTACTCCACGTGGCAGCCTGCACCCCGGTGAGGTTCTCCAAGCTCGGAACCTGATCGCTGGCCGGGTTGCCGGTCGCGTACACGGTGGCGTCGACAGACTTGACGTACTTGTCGGTCGGCGTCTTGCTCGAGTAGCTCAGCATCGCCACGGTGATCACGACGACCGTCAGGACGAAGCCGAGGCGGCCTGCCTGACGCCACGTGAGCCGGCCGGTCGCTCCCAGCGCGATGTACGCGCAGAGCAAGCCCATTCCCCACTCGGTCATTAGTCTTCGATTTGCTCGGACGGGCGCCGGAAGGTGAACCGGCGTTCGCCTCTCGAGAGCCCGGGACCGTCATGATGGCTCGCCGCAGCTGGCACTCGCGAGTGTCCGTTGGCTAACGCCGGCGGCACCGACGGGCGTCCGCGGAAGGGGTCGGCAGGCGGCATGTCCGATGGGAACGGCGTTCCCATCGGGAGCTCGTCCTCCCACACTTCCTTCTTGGCCGGTGTGATGGCGACCACAATCAGGAAGCTCAGCAGCGCTCCGCCGAACGCGCCCCCGAGGATGATCTCCAGCATCTTCTTCTTGCCCACCGGCGGTGCGGAACCCAGATCCGCCGGGTCGAGCACCGAAATCTGCCAACCGCCCGCATTGCGCGAGCCGGTGGCCTGGCTCAGCGTGGCGTTGGCCGTCCCGAGCGCTGTGACGGCATTGTTCTCGGCAGCAGTCAGGGCCAGTAGATTCGGGTCCGAATTAGTGGCGTTCGGGTGCTGGGCCAGATAGGTGTTCACGTTGCTCCGCGCACCCGCCAGATCGGCTTGGGCGAGCTGCGCCTGCTGGCGGTCGTATGTGATGGCGGCCTGATTGTGATCGGCGCTCAGGTTGTCGGTGTAGTCGCGCAGCTGCGTGAGGACCGCGGTCAGCACGCTTTGCGCCTCTTCCGGCGAGGTTCCGGAGAAGTCGATCTGCAGAAGCTGCTGGCCCGCAATTGTCGGAACGACCTGACCCGCCTCGATGTATGCCGGGGCGTTCTTCCAGATCGACGCACTGTTCCCCAGGGCCTTCCCCAACACCGAGTCCTTAGCCACCGAGGCGGCGAAGGACTGGGTGGTGAGCAGCTCGGTCAGGATCCCCTGCTCGGCGGCCGCCGGCGGGGTCGTGAGCGGATCGGAAGGGCCGGCCCCGACGGTCGAGGCCAGCGGAGGAGCCGTGTCTACCCAGAGGCTGGCCGTCGACTTATACGTCGGCGTGGAGGTGAACACGAAGAAGGCGCCGGCCAGGGCCCCCAGAACCACCGGCACCAAGAACAGCTTCCGGCGTCGCCGAAAGGTCCCTCGGTAGGTCGACGGGGGCGGGTTGCTCTTGTCCGGGGTCTGCTCCACAGCCATGCCTTTCACGCGGTCTAAGTCAAGATCCGCAAAGAGAACGCCCGACGCGCGCCCAGACTTTCGATGCCCGCCCGGCTACGACGGGCTTAACAGACGGACAAACTGCTTCAGACGCGGGCTTCCAGCGCCTGCCGTCGTCGCTGGCGACGGTTGCATCCGGCGCAGAGCAGCCTGACGTTCTCGGGCTCGTTGCCGCCACCCACCGACGACGGGACGACGTGGGCGTACTGGATGAGCTCCTCGGAACCGCAAGCCAGGCATCTGCCCCGGTCGCGTTCGAACACGAAACGCTTCACCTCTACCGGGATAGGCTCCGCCACGTGGACGCCGAGTTCCCACTCGAGCCCCTGCTCGTCGTCGCACTCCAGCATGACCATTAGCGCTTCTATATCCTCGGGCTCGAAGTCGCCTGACTCCCAGTAGAACGCGTCTCGCCACCACCACCACTGACGCTCTCGCGCACGCGCGACGAAAACGGGCAGGTCGCCTTGATCGCGCCAGGCCCGAAGGCGGAGATATACATCGGGGCGGAGCCGGCGCGGTGGGCACCCGGTGCCCGCGAACCAGACGCGGCGCCCGCCGAGGAATCCGCGCTTGTCGCTCCAAAAGCCCGCGTTCTGGTCGTGGCGCAGCTCGACGCTGTCGTCGACGTCGTCATGGATAAAGGAGAACGCCGGCGCTGGCGGTGCCGTGCTCGACTCCCAGAATCGCGCAACGAGCGAAACCAAGACGACCGCGAAGGCGGCGGCAAGCAGGTCGGTGTGGAGCGGCGCACTCATCGCTGCCCAGAAGACGCAGAACACCACGGCGGCGAGGCCGGCAGCAGCGATGCCCTCGCGAGTCTGTAGCCATGGACTGATTCGACCGTGAATCTCTTTCGCCAGCCGATCGACGGCCACGCTCGCCGAAGTCGTGCTGGTGTATGTAGCGCTCGTCACGATTCTCCTATCCCGCATCCCACGCGAACGGCCGTAGTCGCGTTTTACGAAGCAAGCGGCATCTCGCCGCGACGGCCGAGCGGAAACCGTAGCTCCGTTCGGCACGGGTCAGGCGCGGCGACGCGCACATCCCCTACCTAAGAACGTCCATAACAGCGATTTCCTAGCCGAAAGACTAGATCGCCGTGCAATGGAGGCGGAGCTTGCCCCCCGTCCGTTCAGGGTTTGAACGACGCTGTGACCGCCTGGCCCATTGAGCCAAGTGTTGCGGTCATGGATTCTTCTCGTGCCGCGCCGGGGGTCGGATGCGGCCGTGATAAGGAGGCCGGAACGACATGATGGGGGCAACGCTAGAAACATCGGAATCGCCCTGGCAGGCGGGGAGCGCGCTGAGGCGTCTCGTGATCGTCGCGGACGATTCGCTCGTCGTGCAGGCGATCCACATCGCATTTCGCCGCAGTGGCGATTTCAAGCTGGTCGGCTATGCAACCGCGCACAAGACCACTGCTGGGACGATCCTGGGGGCTGATCCTGACGGGATCCTCTTAGACGACATGCGGCGCTCGGATCGAGTGCTCCAGCTCCTGCGCGAAATCCGATCTCAAGATGACCAGATCGCGCTGATCGTGCTCACCTTGGATCTCCATCCCGATTGGCTTTCAAAGGCGTTCGCTGCGGGCGCCACCGCCGCAATCTCGAAAGAGACCCAGCCCCTCGCTCTCACGACCCTCGTGCGCGAGACGATCGACGGCCACATCGTTCACCGGCCGCCGACGCCGGCTGCGTCCGCCGACACGCAGTCTGGCCCCGAGCTCCCGGACGACCTCCCGCTGACGGCGCGCGAGGTCGAAATCCTCAGGCTCGTGGCCTCGGGCGCCACCAACGGCGACATCGGTCGCCGACTTTGGGTGACCGAACAGACGATCAAGTTCCACCTCAGGAACATCTACCGCAAGCTCGAGGTCGCCAATCGCACTGAGGCCAGCCACTTCGCCCATGTAAGAGGCCTCGTCGGGATACCCACGCCGCCGGTCGCGAACGGACGCCCGCTTCTGACCGTGGCCTCGTGACCGTCGCCGGAAAGGCAGCGGTCTCGCTCCTGGTGGCCGGGATCGTCGCCGCGGCTGCTGTCATCTTCGGGGTCGGTCAATCCGCAGCGAAACGCCCCATGCGGCCCGAGCGGGATCCCCAGATCGCCTGGGCTGCCTGCAACCGCAACGCCGACAACTTGCGACCGTCCACGTTCGTTCCTCTGTCCGATGCCGCGGCGGCCGCGCTCGTGACGCCGGAGCCAGAGACTCGGCCTGACAACGATCGCCCGTACACCGTCGGAGGGCAGCGCTTCCCGGGGCCCAATGAGTTCGTGCCTACGACTGCGCAGCTCGCTCGCTTCCGGAGCTCGCGGACCTCCTCGGGACAACCGGTCCTGCAATTCAATCCCTACTTCCGGTATGTGGACGGGCGCGATGGAATGCGCGATCCCTCCACCGACGACCTGATCCAGTGGTCCGCTCACAAATGGGGCATTCCCGAGAATTGGCTGCGGGCCGAATACGTGGTCGAGTCCTACTGGAACCAGTTCCAGCTCGGCGATGAACACACCGTCCCGAGGTCGTGGTACGACCTCTATCCGGTCGAGGCGCGCGTCCCGAGGACGCTCCAGGTATACCGATCGCTGGGCATTACCCAGGTTCAGTGGACACCCGACGGCGCGATCGGACCTGGTAGCAATCCGATTCGCTGGGAATCGACCGCGTTCAGCCTCGATTATCAGGCCGCCATGGTCCGCTTCTACTACGACAACCCGGGTGGCGCGCGTACGTCGTGGGGGGACGCGACGTACGCTCCGTGCGAAGCATGGAGGAGCATCGGAGGGTGGTACCGCCCCTATCCGTGGGGCAACGCCGATCAGGCGAGGTACATCAGGAGTGTTCGCGGCGATCTCGCCGACCGCAAGTGGACATCCGCGAGCTTCGAGAACTGGTCAGCGTCCATTCCGGCCGCGGTCGAGTTCAAGTAAGGGGCGCCAGGCGCGCGATCTCGACGTGCGCGGTCGTGACCGCGTGGCCTCCTGCCCGGTCGAGCCAGGCATGCGCCGAGAAGCCGGCTGACGGAGCGGTCACTCCAATCACGACGTCGCACATGACGCCCTGCGCTGCCAGCCAGCGCTGCCGAACGAGCGCCCCCTCGAGGCAGGTGTGTCTGCGGCGCCTGAGGATCGCCTCGACACCTCGAATGGCGCTCGCCGGCAGTGCTGGCGGTCGCCGCACAAGGATCTCTCGCGTCTGCCCTTCGGCCAGTCGACGGCGTGTCTGTCGGAGGGCCCTGTGAGCCCACAGCGCCGCCCTCACGTCTGCGGGCCGCGGCCGGCCAGACATCACGAACCCAGCAGGCCCCGATCCGCGAGCGCCGCCAGGAACGCATCGACGTCCTCGCCCGCGCATGTGTGATCAACGTCGTAGGTGTCCACGAGGGCCGCAATCAAGGCTTCGCGGTCAGTGCGCTCCGACAGCATGTGCCAGATGAGGATGCCCGAGCCCGAGACGGCTAGGTAGGCGGCATTGCGTTCGTCGAGGACGACGATCTCATCGTCGATCTCGCGCCATTCAAGGTCCTGCTCCCTCAGCATCAGAGTCATCTCGATCGTTCTCCAGTCCTGGGTAGTGCGCGGTAGTCGGAAAGAGGCATGACCGCGTGCCGCACGGCCTGTCGCGCGCGGCGGCGCTTCTCGGTCCAGGTGTCTTCGTCGTACACCAGCGCGGTCTTCTTGAGCTCCCGGGCGACGCCAACGCCGGCCCGCGAGTGAGGCAAGCCCCAGGCTGCCGCGGCGATCCGAGCGACGTGCGATTCCAGAACGCTCGGTTCGCGTGTCGTGAGCAGATGCCGGGCCCAGGTGCGAGACGCGATCGTCGTTGGGCCGCCCATCATCAACCTGTCGAGGCACGAGACGGTGGTCCGCCACGGCCGCTGGCAACCCCACGCACGGGCATGCGCATCCGCGGCGGCGCGATCGCCTTCCGCCAGGACGACCGCTACGTCAATCAAGGGGCCGAGCCGCTCGAGCGGCCCATGCGACCATGCGTGCACTGCCAGCAGGACCGCATGCGCGGACGGCACAAGGCCCAAGATGCCTTCGACGCCGGTCCGGCTTGGCTGGGTGAGGGGAAGAAGCTCCTCGAAGGTGACGATCGGTATCTCCGAGACATGCGTGGGGGCGCTGTGTAGTTCCACCGTGAGCGGGATCCCCGGCCATCCCAACGGCCAGGTGTGGTGCCGAGGAGGCACCACGAATCCCCTGCACGCGACCTCGACGAAGCCAGCCCCCAGGAGTGCGCGATACGCCTCGCCGACGTTGGAGGTCAAGATGTCGAGATCCTTGAACAGCCGCGACTCCGGCTGGGGATAGCTGGCGGCGACCTCTGGTCCCTTGATCAACACGAGCGGCTCGTCGACGGCTTCGCGGACGCGCCGGAGCAGGTGGACCGCGGAGAGCGCTCCGATCGCCGCGGCGCGCTCGGCGGCGCGCTGCTGCGGTTCCACGGGAAGGCCCCGGCATCGCCGGACGCGGGCCGCCACCGCGCTCAGCTGATGGTGGTGGATTGCGGCGGCGCTTGGCGCCTGAGCGACCAGTTCGTCAATCCGATCCCACATCGCGGCCTGGCCCGTCATCTCAGTAGAGGCCGATCGTGCCGAGCCGGCGCTCGCGGCCGAGCACCAGCCGGAAGAACAAGGCGCCGGCGACCAACGCGGGGATCGACAGCGCCACCAGCTTGATCAAGGTCGGAGCGAGGGCGCTCCAGCCGGCGCCGCCGATGAGCGCCTCACGTAACCCGGTGATCGCGAGCGCCATGGGATTCCATGCGGCGATCGCCTGGAGCCAGCTCGGAAGCAGTGTCACCGGGAAAAAGGCACCCGAGCCCAGACCGAGCAGGGTCGAGCCTGTCCCCACGGCGCTCATGCCTCCCCGGAAGGTGAGGACCGCCGCGCCGCCGATGAGCCCCAGCCCCCATACGAACGGCAGAAACGCCATCAGGAGCGCGACCGCAGGAAGGATCCCGCTGGCGTGGAAATCGAGGCCGAACAGGACGGCGATCAATGCGACGAACAGCGCGAGCCGGAGGGGCACGAAGAGCAGGACGAAGAGGGCGGAGCCGATCTGAACGGTCGCGATCTTGATCGGCGTGATCAACACCGACTCGAGCGTGCCGATCAGCTGTTCGGTCCGGATCGCCCTCGCCAGCTGATGCAGCATCAGAAACACGACCACGTTCACCGCGATGCCGATCCCCACAAACTCCAAGTAGCTCGCGTGCGTGTCGCCGTAGGTTGGGAGCAGCGACGGATTGACGAGCTTGCTGATGAACGAGAACGCGAATACCTGCCCGACCAGCCCGGCGAGGCCGACCGCGAGGCCAAAGCGGTAGCTGGCCGCGACCCTCAGATCGCGGCGAACGAATGCGGGCAGCTTGGCCCCCTCGGACGCGAGCCTCATGCGGCATCCTCGGCGAGGGCCAGGAACGCCTCCTCGATCTCCGCCCGCTCCTGACGGCACGACAGAACCTCATAGCCGGCCGCGATCAGGCAGGCCATGGCGCTCCCCAGGTCAGTGTCGCTGCTCGGCGCGAGCACGAAGCTGCCCTCCGGACCGTTTCCGGCCAGGACCTTCCCGTTCGCTCCAATCGCTAGCTGCAGCGCAGCGGCGGTCGGTAGACGCGCGAGGTCCGTGCTCTGGACTCGGACCACGTAGCGACGGTTCGGAGCCCTGTCCGCGAATTCGCTCGGCGAACCCGTGAACCGCACCCGGCCGCCGACCAGGAAGGTGATGGAGCCGGCAAAGTTACGCACCTCTTCCACTCGCTGGGTGGTCCACAGCACCGCGGTTCCTTCCCGCGCGAGCCCGGTGACGAGTTCGAAGATGCGGTGAGCGCCTTCGGGGTCGAGATCGTGCGTGGCTTCGTCGACCAGGAGCACCCGCGGCTCGATGAGCAGGGCGCGCGCGACGGATAGCCGCTTCTGCATGCCGTGTGAGCAGCGACCGACCGGTCGCTTGGCGGCGTCGCTCAGACCAACCTTCTCGAGGGCGTCGTGAGCTCGGCGGCGCGCCTCACGGAGCCGTAGCCCGTTCAGCCGAGCGAAGAAGATCAGATTCTCCAACGGACTGATCCGCATGTAGAAGGTCCGATCGCCTGAGGGGACGAACCCCACCGGGTTCACAGTCCTCAGCTCGCCCTCGTGCGGTTCGACGAGACCGCAGAGCAGACGAATCATCGTCGTCTTACCGGCGCCGTTCGGGCCGAGCAAAGCGTGGATCTCGCCCGCGCTGACCTCGAGGTCCACGCGGTCGAGCACCGTCGTCTTACCGAAGCGGCGGACGATCCCGTGCGCAGCTATCGCAGGGCCAATGTCACCTGGATCCACATGAAAGAAACGACGCCGTGCGGCCAGATCTTCTCGTCCGCTTTTCGACGCCGGTCGAGCCCCCGCGGCATCGAAGCCTGCGGGATTTGCCGCAAGCTCGACCTGGCGAACGGACGCCGGCTCACTCTGCCGGTTGCCAATCGGCGACTGCCGCCACGAAGGCTTCGGCGATCAGTCGCTGGCCGTACGCATTGAAGTGCGGGTCGCCGGCCGCCACATACCAGGAGCGAGATTGTCTATAGGGCTCGCGAGCAAAGTTCGGGTCTACGCCCCGCTCGATCCGAGCACGGAGGAAACGAGCCAAGTCGACGAAGATCGCGCCGTAGCGTTGCGCGATATCTCCCAACACCCTGCGGACCTCTTCGATTGCCTCAGCTCGTTCCACATCCTGTTCGGAGTGCGGCGGCCCGGGGCTGATCAGAACCACCTGTCGGATCCCGTGGTCGCACAGCCAGTCGACGATGAACGTGACGTTCCGTTCGGTTTCCACCGGGTCGACCCCGCGGAATGCGTCGTTTGCTCCACCGAAGATGACGACGATCTGTGGCTGACCCTTGAGGAGCGTCTGGTCGATCCGTCGGTACATATCGCCGGTCGTCTCACCCGAAACGCCTAGGTTGAAGGTCTTATATCCCTGACGCCCCACTCTGCGCAGCCACACCTGCCGAGGAAGCGTGTAGCCAGTGCGCGGATCGGTGAGGCTGTCACCTACGGCCACGAGGAGCGGTCCGCGGCCGTGAACGCGGCGAGCGTGCCGGCCTATCCGCCAATAAATACGCTGGCGCAAGCGCAGGGACCATCGTGGTCGCATCGACTCAGACGCGGAACTATCTGCGGGTCGAGACACAGCGGTCCGAGCGATGCTCGGGGGCAGCGAGGCTCGATGACCCCCCTGAGTTCGACAGGAGACGCTGCACGAGCTCGATCGAGGCCTTCAGCCCGCTCGACGATTTCGGGCGCCTCAAGTGAAGGCTGGGCAGGGCCGCAAGATCGAGGAGCCGCGCCGGGTTGCGGGGCCAGCCCTTGTCGGCGCGCAGGCCCAGAAGGCGCCTGATCGCATCCCGGTGGTCGAGCGGTTCGATCGCCGAGTCTCCGTCCGACCACTCCAGATGGATCACTCCGGCAAGAGGATGCTCAGCAGCGATCGGCGGTAGCGCCAAACGATGACGCGGGTCGGCGGGACGGACGGCAACGCCGATCCCCAGATGCTGCGCGTCGGGGCGCAGGTCGATGCAGCGCGGTCCCGCCATCGCCATGCCGCGTGCGAACACGAGGACGTCATCGGTAATGACGGAGGTCCCGGCAATTGAGAGCGCTGCCAGCAGGGTGCTCTTACCGGCCATCTTCGGCCCGATCAGCGCCCAGGCGCCGGCGGATCCCACTACCGCTCCCGCGTGCAACGCATCGCCTCCGCGCGCCAGAGCAAGCTGAGAGGCGGCCCGTCCCAACAGCGGATGGACGAATTCGCTGTGCGGGATGCCGGCGCGAATATGGAGCTCGAGCGCGTCGAAGTCGAGTACCAGCTCCGGCGCACCACGACGTCCATCAATCCTGCAGGGCACTCGGGGCCAGGCGGCGGTTGCCCTCACCCCGAGCCAGCGGCTGCTGTCCAGTCCGCAGAACCGAAAGCCATATGCGGCAAGAGCGGTGTCGCTCATGCCGGCTGGCCGAGCTCGAGCTCGGAGTCGACCACCAGCTCGCGGTCGGCCAACCAGGCACTCTGAAGAAGCATCGAGGTCCGGAAGTCGGGAATCTCTGACAGCCATTCGCGGCGCAAGACCTCCGGATCAACCAGCGTCTCGTCAAGCCCTCGTCCCGACCATTTAGCAGCAAACGCGCGGCTCTCCTCGCCGAAGAAGACGCGGTTGAAGTAGGCCTTGCTCGTGCGTCCCACGACCTCCGCGGGCAGGAGGTCGCGGGCTAGGGCGTCCATGGTGGCGGTGCGGCCGCCCCATCCGCCGGCGCCACCCGCACGCGCAAACGCGCCGACGAACCCCGGATCGAGCAACGGGGCTTCGACCCTGTGGCCGCCGGCTTGCGCGAGACGCTTCATGGCCCGGAACGGAAGGATCACATCGCGGCGGGAGGCAACGTGTCTGATGGCGGCGCGCCATAGGACCGGCTCCTCGAAACCACTCCTCGACAAGCGGTCGAGGCGGCGCCTGGCCGCAGGTCGCAACCACTCCATCTGCTCGAGCGCTTTGGCGCACGAGGGTCTGACCCGGGCCCGGATCGGTCTGGGAACGGCGCCGGCGGCGAGTCTGATCAGATCCCGCCGCTGTGGCCGCCGTCTGCGGCCGAGCAGGTCGTGGACCGGACCCCACTGCTGCGGCGTCAGCAGCTCATCGCCACCGAGGCCCACGATCAGGCTGCGCGGACCGGCCGCCTCGAGCATCGGGACGACCGAGTGAGCGTTGGCCGGGAACAGCAAGCCATCCCGCAGCAGGTGACGGCGCGCGTACGAGCCGACCAGATCGAGCTCTCCCTCGATCGGGATGCGATGCCAGTCCGCGATCCGGAGATGCTCCAGAACGAGCTCCTGCCAGTCCCGTTCGTCCGCCTCCCGGACCGGGCTCGGCATGCACAGCGTGATCGGGAGCGGCGGATCGAGCCCGGCGCGCCTGCAGACGAGCGCCGCTACCGCGAGCAGCAACGACGAATCGCGCCCTCCCGAGAAGGCGACTGCGGGCGGGCAGCCGTCCAGCGTGCGCTCGATTGCCAGGGCAAGCGCCGCGAGCGGTTCATGACCGGCGCGGCCGACGCGGGGCGTCGGGCGCCCCCTCCCTCCGAGCGGACACCCGGCAACAGCTTCCAGCCGCGTGAGCTCGGGCGGGATGCGCAACTTCGGCCTTCAGGACCCGGGGCCGCCATCGCCGATGGCGGTGCCGATGCCATGCGACAGATCCGAGAACGACTGCCACTTGCTGCCGAGGGTCAACTCGGCAAAGTTCCCGAGCTCCTCGATGGCGGGCCGTTGGTACGCCGGCTTCTCCTGCGCGGCTGTCTTTTTCATGGTGCCTCCCCTTGATTGGAGTTGGCGAGAAGAAACTCGCCGGGTTTGAATGTGGATGTGCCCTGCTCCGTCAGCCAGGCGTACTGAAGAAGACATGCGGTCCGCGGATCCGGCGTGTCGCTGAGCCAGCTACGACGGAGCGCCTCGGCGTCGACGACTGACTCGTCGAGACCCGCGCCGGTCCAGTTGGCGGCGAACTCGCGGCTCGCGTCCCCGAAGAACACGCGAGTGAGATCGGCTCCGGGACGCCGGTCGAGCAGGTCCGCCGGAAGGAGGTCACCGCACATCGCGAGCAGCATCGCGTTCAGCCCACGGAAGCCACGCCAGCCCGCGGCACCCGCGAACGACTCCACCACTCCGGGCCGGCGGAGCGGCTGAACGATCCGGGTACCGAAAGTCGCTCCGATCGCGGCCAGCGTGCCAGCGGCGCCGTCGAAGCAGCGATGCGTGACCTGCGCCGCCATGGCACGGTCGCACCGCAGCGGAGCGGAGGCCTGACGTTGGCGCAAGACGGCCAGCGCCTCGCGCTCGGCCGCGGGTTGCAGCCACGGCATCGCCGGCGGGATCGCGCGCCGGCGAGCGGCGCGGACACGCAGCGAAACGGGCAGTAGAGCTGCCGCGGCCAATGAGACGTCGCGCTTGACGGGACGGCGACGGCGCTGGAGAACGCTAACGAGGGGCGCCCACCTCCACCAAGAGAAGAAGTCGCCAATGCCGGTGAGGAACACGAAGACGCCGTTGCGCGCCGCCTGGACGAGCGGAGCCATCAGGTACGCGTTCGGCGGCCACACCGGGCCTGTCCAGGCGAGCACCGAGCGGGCCACGGGACCGATCAGGTCGAGGTCGTCGGATTCGACACGCTGCCAATCCGCAAGGCCCAGATGGGCGACGACGCGTTCCTGGACGTCGATCTCCGCTTCCGTCGACAGTCCCGCATAGCGCAGCGTCAGGGGAACCGGATCGTCGTGTCCGTTGCTCCTGGCGTAACGCGTGGCTGTGGCCAGCCACACCGACGATTCCAGGCCACCAGAGAACGGGATGTAACAGCGGCCTCGTCCGAAGCAACCAGACCAGACGCGCGCGCAGGCCTCATCAAGTGACGAGGCACACGGGACACCCGGACGTTCCCGGTTCCAGCCGAGCGGCATCCCGCAAGCGACATCCAAGAACGTCAGATTCGCCGGATTACCGAACGAAAAAGCCCCGCTGCCCATCCCGGAATCACCGTACACGACCCCTGCGCCGCCTCGGCCGCGCCGAGAACGAAAAAAGTAGCGACTGCTGGCTCCCATTTCCCGCCTAACTCCCACCGGTCCCCTCGTAGCGCGGCGGCCCCACCACCGACAAGGGATATGCAACTAACGAGCGATTCTGGCCGCTGCTTTCGCCCCGCACAAACCCTTCGCGGACGAGCCTGCACCAAAGACTAGGGTGCCTCCCTGGTGCGAGCTGTGTAAAGACGAGTAGCTTTAGCGAGGCCTGCAGGGCTGGACGGGTGTTCGAGCAGGCGATGGGTTACGCAAACCGAATATCGAGAACCGATAGGGGGAATCGGTCGGCCGGGTGCAGGGCGGGTCCAGTCCGCATCCAAGAGGCCGGCCGAAATCATCATGAACAACACCAGCACGATCGCCGCGCCGCGCCCGGAACGCCACCCCGAAGCCACGCCGTCGTCGGGGTTCCACGTCAGCAAGAAGCTCGATCCAAGCACCCCTGAGGCGGTCACCCGTGCGGTGCTTGCCGCCAAGGCCGGGGACATGGATGCCGTGCGCTTCCTCTACCTCCGTTACAAGGACAACGTCTACGGCTTCGTTCTCAGCATCGTCCGGGAGCCACACGAGGCCGAGGACATCACCCAACAGGTCTTCATGAAGCTGATGTCGTCGATCCACAAATACGAGCCGCGGGCCGTGCCGTTCACGGCGTGGATCCTCCGGGTCGCGCGAAACGTCGCGATCGACCATTTCCGGCGATGCCGCACGATCACCTGTGAAGAGATGCCCGAGCTCTCCTGCGAGGGTGAAGATGCCGACTGCGACCGCCGCTGGGGCCTCGAAGTCGCGCTCAAGGAACTTCCCGACGACCAGCGCAACGTCGTTGTGCTCCGGCACCTGGTGGGGCTGACGCCCGGCGAGATCGCCGAGCGCATGGGGCGGACCGAATTGGCGGTTCACGGCCTACACCACCGTGGCCGGCAGGCGCTCAGGCGCGAACTGATCGGGATGGAGTGCGCTCCGGCCGCGGGCGCGGCCTAGCTGTCCCCGCGCAGGTGCGACAGGGCGGCTTGCGCCATGTCGACCAGCTCGGGGTGACCGCGCTCGGCCGCCCGGCGATAGGCGGCCTCCGCCGCCGGCGGGTCGTGGTGCTCCAGTAGCGCTCCGAGGTTGAACGCGCCGGTGGCGTCGCCGCGCTGATCGGCGCGGCGATAAGCGGCCTCGGCGCCGGCCAGGTCACCGTACTGCTCGAGGAGCACGCCGAGGTTGGTGGCGCCGGCTCCGTCGCCTCGCTCGTCGGCCCGGCTGAACGCGGCACCAGCTCCGGCGAGATCGCCCCGGTCGGCGAGTAGCGCGCCCAGGTTGAACGCGCCGTTCGCATCGCCGCGCTCGTTCGCGCGACGGTACGCAGCCTCAGCCCCGGCTAGGTCGCCGCGCTCCTCGAGCAAGACGCCGAGGTTCGAGGCTCCCGAGCTATGGCCGAGCTCATCGGAGCGGCGATAGGCGGTCTCGGCTCCGGTGCGATCGTTCCTGTCCGCCAGCAGCCCGCCGAGGCTGAACGCGGCGTTGGCGCCGCCGCGCTCGGCCGCCCGGTGATAAGCCGCCTCGGCCTCCTTCCGCTCCCCGCGCTGTTCGAGCACTACCGCGAGGCTGGCTGCTGCGGACGCATCACCACGTTCGTCGGCGCGCCGTAACGCTGCTTCGGATCCGGCCGTGTCGCCTCGATCCGAGAGCAGCCCCGCGAGGTTGGCCGCGCCCGCGGGGTCACCCCGCTCGTCGGCGCGGCGGAAGGCGGCTTCCGCCCCGGCTAGATCGCCGCGCTGCTCGAGCAGCACCCCGAGGTTCGAGGCACCGGCGCCGTCGCCACTCTCGTCAGCCTTGCGGAAGGCCGCTTCGGCGCCTTCGAAATCCTGGCGCTCGGCGAGCAGTCCGCCCAGATGGAACGCCGCACCGGTGTCGCCGCGCTCGTCGGCGCGGCGGAAGGCGGCCTCGGCGCCTACCAGGTCGCCCCAGTCGCCGAGCAGACGACCGAGGTTGAACGCTCCGGCGGCGTCGCCGCCCTCGTCGGCGCGCTGGTAGGCGGCCTCCGCGCCGGCCACGTCGCCGCGGCGTTCGAGAAGCCGCCCCAGGTTTGTCGCCGCGTCTCTGTCGCCGCGGCCGGCCGCGCGTCCGTAGGCCGCTTCGGCGCCGGCGAGATCGTTCTTGGCCGCCAGAAGCCCGCCGAGGTTGAAGGCGCCGGCGGCGTCGCCCCGCCGATCGGCGCGGCGGTACGCCGCTTCCGCGGCGGCCAGGTCGCCGCGCTCCTCGAGGATCACGCCGAGGTTCGTGGCGCCTGATGGATGGCCGTGCTCGTCGGCGCGGCGGTATGCGGCCTCGGCCTCCGCCGTGTCCTTGCGTTCCGCGAAGATCGCGGCGAGATTGAATGCACCGAGCGCGTCGCCGCGCTGGTCGGCGCGTCTGTATGCCGACTCGGCCTCGGCCAGGTCGCCACGTTGCTCAAGTAGCGCCCCGAGGCTCGATGGCGCCGCGGCGTGGCCTCGTTCGTCGGCGCGCCGGTACGCGGCCTCCGCTTCGGCTGGATCGCCACGGCGCGCGAGCAGGGCCCCGAGCCTGAACGTGCCCGAGGCGTCGCCGCGCTCGTCGGCGCGCCGGTACGCGGCCTCGGCGCCGGCAAGATCACCACGCTCCTCCAGCAGCATGCCGAGGTATGACGCGGCTGCGGGATGGCCAAGTTCGTCGGCACGACGGAAGGCTGCCTCAGCTTCCACCGTATGGTCACGTTCGGCGAGCATTGCGCCGTGATTAAACGCTTTGAGAGCTTCGTCCTGTTCGTGGGCGTCTGCCGTCTCCGCGGCTCCGGCTCCGACGATCGTCTCGGCGGGTAGAGCGCGCTGGGAGTGGCGCTTTGGCGCGGCGCCCGGCCGGGTCAGCAGGGCGGCGGCCGCGAGCAGGCACTCGCGCGGGCGCGAGGGAGGTGCGGGCGGGGCACGTGCAGGTTGGGGATTTGAGGCCGCGGCCGCCGAGGCCGAAGCGACGCGCCAGGCCGGCGTCGTTTCGGGGCGGGCGCGGTGGCGCGCGGTGATGAGCCAGAGACCGAGCTAGCCGGCCGCGATCAGGAGCAGGAGCCACAGCCAATACGAAGAGCTGTGAGCCGGGGAGGGGATCGCAGCCTTGCGCACCTGTGGCGCGGTGCTTGGAGTCGGCGCCTTCGAGCGGGTCGGGCGCCGGCCATGGGACGCCGCGCGCGAGTGGGGCGTTGCCGGCGCGTGAGCAACCGGGGTGGACGGACCGGAGACGGTAGAGCGCGCGGCTGAGCCCCAGGATCGCGCGCGCCGCCACGAGGATCGCGGTTCGGGCCGACGCCGGGAGCTTGCTCGAGGCGCTGGCGCAGCCGGTGTGCGTCGACGCGCGGGCGAGGCCGCCTAGGGCCGTCTGTTCGAGTCGGGCCTCCGCCTTGGCGCTGACGCCCAGGATCTTCGCGACCTCCTGGCGGCTGAAGCCGTGGTGCAGGCCGATCCCGGTGCGCAGGACCAGGACCTCCGTCTGCCGTGGCGCGAGCGACGAGAGGCAGCCCTTCAGCTGAGTGACGAGCCGGCGCAGAGCCTTGGTCGCCAGGGGCCCGCGGTGGCGGGCAGCTCGGGAAGCCGCCAGGCCCGCCCCGGCGCCCGCGTCCGCGCTTTTGTAAGACAGCGACGGTCCCGCCCCATGGGAGCCCGATGCGCTCGTCCCGCTCACGCTGTCTGCGGTCGCGCTCCCGCCGGCCGGCTGAACGGCCTGAGCGGAACCGGACGCCGCGGGCGCGCTGCGGCTCGCGGATGTCGTCGACCGGGAGAGGGTCGAAGGTACGGACGCGGACGGCGTCTGCACCGTGGGCACATGCACCGGCGACGGGGCCCGGGGCACGCTCACGGTGGGTGTGGGAACCGTGACCTTCGGAACCGTGAAGGTCGGAACCGTGACCTTCGGAACGGTGACGGTCGGCGTTGTGACCGTGGGGGTCGAGACGGTGGGCGTGCTCACGGGAGTCGACACCGTTGGGACGGTTAGCGACGGCACGGTCAGCGAAGGGACCGTCTGTGCGCTACTCAGATGCAGTTGCCCCAGGGATGCGAGCAGGGCCAGCGCGACGCCGAGCGCGCACCCGAGCACGCGCGTGAAGGCCCGGGGCCATCCCGACCGACGCTGTGCAACCCGCGACTGCCCCCCGACTCGACCGCCGAGTCGAGTGAAGACCTCTGGCCACCAACCCCCTGTCATGGTGCGCGCATACGTACCCATTCCTCCTTAATCCGAAACGGTCGCACCGCCCGGCCCGAAAGGCGAGGATCGCGAGGCGCCAGTAGGGTCTGCAGCCATGCCGATCGGGCTGTTCGACACCGCCACCTCCATGCTCGCGCTGCAGGAGCAGATCCGCGACCGGATCGCCGGCGTGCTCGAGCGGGGGGTGTACATCCTCGGCCCCGAGGTCGAGGCCTTCGAGCAGGAGCTGGCCCAGTACCTCGGCGTGCGCCACGCGATCGGCGTCGGAAACGGGACGGACGCGATCACGATCGGGCTCAGAGCGCTCGGGGTGGGTCGTGACGACGAGGTGGTCGTGCCGGCCTTCACCTTTTATGCGTCGGCCGAGGCGATCGTCAACGCCGGCGCCCGCCCGGTGTTCTGCGACGTCGATCCCGATACGCGCAACCTGACCCCGGAGACGGTTCGGGCGGTGCTGACGCCGCGGACACGGGCGATCGTCTCGGTCGACCTGTTCGGGCTCCCGGCGCCCTCGCCGGCGCTGCGCGAGCTCGGCGTACCCGTGCTGGAGGATGCCGCGCAGGCCGCCGGCGCGAGCCTCGACGCCCGCCGCGCCGGGTCGCTCGCCGACGTGGCGACGTTCTCGTTCTATCCCTCCAAGAACCTCGGCGCCTTCGGCGACGGCGGCGCGATCACCACCGACGATGATCAGATCGCTGAGCTCGCGCGGGCGCTGCGCTTCCACGGCTCACGCGACAAGCAGACGTTCGAGTACGTCGGCTACAACTCGCGGCTCGACGAGCTCCAGGCGGCGATTCTGCGCGTGATGCTCCCGGAGCTCGACGGTTGGTGCGAGGGTCGCCGGGCCGCGGCGCGGGCGTACAGCGAGACGGGCATCGACCGGTACGTGACGCCACCGTTCGAGCCTCCCGGGCGCCGAGGCCGCCTGGCACCTGTACGTGGCCACCCACCCGCGCGCCGATGAGCTGATCGCCGGGCTACGCGAGCACGGCGTCGGTGCCCGCGCGTACTACCGAACGCCCCTACACCGGCAGAAGGCGATGGCGCTGTTCGCGCCCACGGCCGCGGACGCGCTGCCCGTCACCGATGAGCTCGCCGCGACCAACCTGGCGCTGCCGATGAGCCCGACTCTCGACGACGGAGCAGGTGCGCGAGGTGGTGGCGGCGCTGGCCGCGGTGGCGTAGAGGGTTCCCGCGCGAGCCCAGGACGGCTCACGTCCAGCGCTCGAGCAGGTCCTCATCGCCGACCCGCCGGACCACGCGCGCCGGCACGCCCATGACGACGTCGCGATCGGCCACGTCGCGGGTGACGAGCGCCCCCGCGGCGACGAACGCCTCCTCGCCGATGACCACGCCCGGGACGAGCACGGCGCCGCCGCCCACGCGGCAGGCACGGCGAAACACGGGGCCGAGCAGCGACTCGCCCCGCGGGTGGCGACCCATCGTGTGATCGTTGGTGGTGAGCACGCCGGGCCCGAGGAACACGTCGTCCTCGACGATCGACCCGCCGGTGACGTACACGCCGGTCTGGATCAGTACGCGGTCGCCGACCCGCGCGCCGAAGTCGACCGACGAGCCGCGCCCGACCACGGAGTGCGCCCCGATCCGGGCGTTCTCGCGCACCTGCGCCTGGTCGCCGATGATCGCCCCGGAGGCGACATGCGCGCCGGCGTAGACGACCGCGCCGCAGCACACGGTCACACCAGGCTCGAGCACCAGCGCCGCGATCGAGGCGCCGGCCGCGCTCGAGGCAGCGCGCAGGCGCGGCCGCTTCCCGAGCACCGCGCCGTCCTCGATCACGCAGTCCTCGCCGATCTGAGTCCCCTCGTGGATGACCGCGGCGACGCCAATCCGCGCGCGGGCGCCGATCCGAGCGCCGGCGTGGATCACCGCGCCGGGAGCGACCGATACGTCGTCCGCGACCTCAGCGCCCGGGTCGACATGGGCGTATGCGTTCTCCATGAGCGGGCCAGTCTAAGCTTCGCGGCCGGGGGCGCGGCCGAGCTAGCCGAGCGGCGCAGCATTCTAAGCCTCGACCTCAGGCTTACACTTAGACAATCATCCGCGATGGCGGTCGTCGTGGCCGAGCTCGAAGCCGCGGTCAGCCCACCGCCTGGATCTGGTCCAGGCGCTGCCTGAGGAACTCCTGCTCGGCGGGGTTGCGGGTCAGCTCGAGCGCGCGGCCGTACTCCTCGCGCGCCTCGTCATACCGCCCCAACCGCATCAGGAAGTCCGCCCGGGCGGCGTGCAGGAGGTGATAGCGCTCGAGGCCATCGATCCGGTCCACCAGCGCCAGCCCATCCTCGGGACGGCCCGCCTGCGCCACCGCCACCGCGCGGTTGAGCGCGACGACGGGCGAGGGCACGAGCCGCCACAGCTGCTCGTAGAGCTCGGCGATCTGCGGCCAGTCGATCTCCGCCGCGTTGGGCGCCTGCACGTGCAGCGCCGCGATCGCCGCCTCGACCTGATAACGGCCCGGGCGCCGGAGCCGCAGAGCACGGTTCAACAAGCGCACGCCTTCAACAATCTCGGACTGGTCCCAGCGCGAGCGGTCCTGGTCTGAGAGCAGGATCAACTCGCCGGCCGGGCCGGTGCGGGCGTGCCGGCGCGAGTCGTGGAAGAGCATCAGGGCCACGAGCCCGAGGACCTCCGGCTGGTCGGGCATCAGCGCGGCCAGCAGCTTGCCCAGACGCAGCGCCTCGGCGCACAGCTCCGAGCGGAGCAGATCCTCGCCCGCGGTGGCCGCGTAGCCCTCGTTGAAGATCAGGTAGATGACCGTGAGGACGGCGGCGAGTCGATCGGGCAGCGCCGCGTCACCCGGCAACTCGAACGAGATCCCCGCATCGCGGATCTTGCGCTTGGCCCGAACCAGGCGCTGGGACATGGTCGCGTCGGGCACCAGGAACGCGCGTGCGATCTCGGCCCCGGTCAGGCCGCCGACGGCCTGAAGCGTGAGCGCCACCCGCGCCTCGACCGCGAGCGCCGGATGGCAGCAGGTGAAGAGGAGGCTGAGCCGCTCATCGCCGACCTCGGCCAGGCGGTCGGGAAGGGGATCGGGCTCGCTATCGAGATCGATTCTGGCAACGGCCTCTCCGTCATCGGCGAGGTCGCTCTCCCAACTGCCCTCGAACATCAGCCGCTCCGAGGTCTGGCGCCGGCGCAGCCGGTCGATCACGCGATTGCGCGCCACCGTGAACAGCCACGCCGCCGGCGACGCCGGTGCCCCAGAAACTCCCCACCGCTCGAGCGCGAGCGCGAACGCCTCCTGGAGCGCGTCTTCGGCGAGCTCGAAGTCCCGGAATCCCCGCACGAGCGCCGCCAGCACCTGCGTACGGTGTTCGCGAAACGCCTCTTCGGCGGCGCGCTTGGCCGCGTCCTGCCTGGCTGATGGCACCCGTGAAAAGCTACTCGGGGTGATCGTCCGCCGGGCCCAAGTCGCTGACCTAACCGACGCGGCCCGCACGGTGGCGGTCGTCGCCCCCGAGGGATTCCTGGGCGCCCAGCCGCCGGTCGACATCGAGCAGCGCGCCGCGCGCTTCCGGGAGATCGTCGAGCGCGGCGAGCCGGCCGGGCTTTGGGTTCTCGAAGACGACGATGGCCTCCAGGTCGGGCATGCCGCGGTCGAGGAGGTCACGCCCGGAGTCCTCACGGTCGGCATGGCGATCCTCCCCGATGCGCGCGGGCGCGGTGGCGGGCGGGCGCTGTTGGCCGCCGTCCAGGAGCACGCCCGAGCGAGCGGCGCGCACAAGATCTCGCTCGAGGTCTGGACCGACAACGCGCGCGCGATCGCGCTCTACGCCGCGGCCGGGTTCCAGGTGGAGGGGCTGCGCCGCGATCACTACCGCCGGCGCGACGGGAGCCTTCGGAGCACGCTGATCATGGCTTGGAGGGTCAAACCAGCGCCTAGTGCCAGACAAATGTGGTCATCGCGTTGTTCGGCAGCGAGTACGTGAAGTAGCGACCACCCTCGTCAACGGCGAAGGTGATCGGGGCCGCCGAGTTGTTGTTGTAGACGACGAGGACGTACGACCCGTCGGGGTTCTGGAAGGCCACGTCATCGAGGCCGGCGGTGACCGTCTCGACGCTCGAGCTGTTGAGGCCGTAGGTGACCGTGCTGGGCGAGTCGATCCGGGTGGCGCCGGGCTGGACGAAGTCGCTTACCTGGCCCAGCTGGTAGTACTCGGGGCGCAGGGTCACGGCCTGGGTCGCCTCGTTGATCGTGACCGGGCCTGTGCACCCCGGGCAGGAGTTGCCGGCCTGGATCGGGCCGTCGTTCGGGTCGAGCGCGACGCTCCACACGGAAACCGCGCTGGCCCAGTTCCGTAGCGAGGAGATCAGGAACTCCGGCGTCCCGAACCCCCGGATCTCCGGGGAGCACTCGTCGACGAGCTGGTCCAGGCCGGGCGTGGCCGCATGCTGCTGGGTCATCGCGGTCGGCGAGCCGAAGTAACAGTGCCAGGAGATCCCCGACAGATCACCTGCCGCAGGCCCCGAAGCCAGGGCGCTCGCATACGACGAAGAGCTCCAGCTCAGGTCGTTGCCGTAGATCTTCGTGCTAAGGCCGGCGGCCTGGAGCGCCGGCGCCAGGTCGTCCGCGATGAACTGCCCCTCGTTGGTTGCGGGGAACTCCATGCCGGGGTAATTGGTCGCCCCGCCCTGGCCTGAGCTCGGCTCGTTCTGCGGTGCGATCGCGGTGATCGGCACGCCCTGGGCCTGTAGTCCTGGATGAACTTGACGATGTAGTTCGCGAACGTTTCGTAATCCCCGGCATCCAGCGTGTTCTGCCCATCGGGGTTGTCGAGCGTGTCTTCGGTCTTCATCCACGCCGGCGGGCTCCAGGGGTTGGCGAAGATCTCGAGCCCGGGATTGATCGAAAGCGCCTGCTGCAGCGTGGGGATGATGTAGGACAGGTCGTGCGCGATCGAGAAGTCCGACAGCGTCGGATCAGATCCGCCCGGCGGGTTGTCGTCGTAGCTGTACGGTGCGCCCACCGTCATCGCCCCTGGCGCCCCGATGCCGACGCGCAGGAAGTTCAGGTGGATAGCCGGCAGCCCGAGCGAGTTCGCAGACCCCGGAGCGCCAAACAGCGCCTGGAGCAGCGCGAGACGGCTGGTCGGCGAGAGCTCGTCGTAGATCAGCCAGGCCGAGCTGTCGGTGAGCGCCGCGCCGACCCCGGAGAACTGCTGGTAGCGGACCTGGGGATTGACATTGATCACCGGCAGGCCCTGAGGTACGAGCGTCGAGATCGCCCGCCCCGGCTGGGTCGAGAGCTCCTGTGAGAACCCCGTGTCGGTCTGAACGACCTGGACGCCCTGCCGTCGAGAGGGTCGCGATGTTCCCACTCAAGCCATTGAGCGCGCCGACCTCGTTGCGCAGTCGACTGATCCGGGCGCCGACGTTGCCGAGCTCCGAGACCAGGGTGCCGCTACTCACGATCGGTAGGCCCCGACGGGCGCGGGCCAGCGCCTGGACCGTCGCGTAGTCGTCGAGCGCGGTCTTCAGCTGCGTGTGGACTTTCTGCTCGGAACGCAGCTCCGGCTGCACGCCGCCCGACAGGAGGCTGGAGACGCCGCTGCCCACCGACGCGAGCTGCGCGCTGCTCAGCAGGCTCGGGCTGAGGTTCAGGGACGCGACCGAGACGGGCCGGGTGTTCACGACGGCGCGCCACCCGGCGCTCGTCAGAGTTGGACCGGACTCGCTTGCTCGAAGCGGACTCTTGACGAACACCTTGACCTTGATCCCTGCGACGTTCGCGAGGGCGGGACCCGCGATACGGAACACGATCTGGTCGCCGTCGCGGATCACCCCGTATTGACCGCCGCTGAACGTCCGCAGAACGTGCTCCGTGCTGAACACGTCGACCGAGGCGCGCCGGACGGTCACGCGCTTGCCGTGGCGTACCAGCATCGAGAAGGCCGCCGGGGTGAATCCGCCGCCCTGCTCGGCTAGCCCATTCGGCGTCTGCGTCGCGGTGCCCGGCTCGAGGACCAGCGCCAGCAGTGCGTTCTTGAGGGCGCCCTGGCCGACGTAGCGCTCGACGTCCCCGGCGAAGTCGACGGTCACGATCAGCCCCAGCGAGGGGTCGCTGGCCGCCGTGACCGACCTGATCGTGATCGCATCGCGCTCGGCCGCCGTCAGCCCCGGCCGCTTGACCGCCACCGACTGGGCCTGGGCGACGATGCCGGCCTGGGCCGGCGCGGACACCACCGCGCCGCCAATCGCAGCCACCATCACGGCCAAAATCAGGGAACGACCCCCGCGGAACATCGATACCTCCAAAACTTGCCTAACGCGCTGGTCCCGTCGGATCACAACGCCCGAGCAAGCCGAAAGTTCCGGCAGCCTCCCCTCCCGACCACGGGCCGTTAACAAGGCTTTCCACCGGGACCCAGGGGCAACTACCCTTTGAGACGACAGCGACGAACGGAGAGACGAGATGAGCAACAAGCTGCGCGAGGTCGAGGCGCTGGGCCAGTCGATCTGGTTGGACAACATCAGCCGGCAGCTGATCGAGGACGGGATCCTCGGCGGCCTGATCGAGAACGACGGGATCAGCGGCGTCACCTCCAACCCCACGATTTTCGAGAAGGCGATGGGCCATTCGGACCGCTACGACGACCTGTTCCGCGAGACGCTCGAGGAGACGCGCGATCCCCAGCGGGTGTTCGAGCTGGTGGCCTACCACGACATCCGGGATGCCGCCGACCTGCTCCGTCCGATCTTCGACCGCACCAAGGGTCAGGACGGCTATGTGTCCTTCGAGGTGCCCGCGTCGCTGGCCTACGAGACCACCGCGACGATCGAGGCCGCCGTGCGCTACAAGGCCGAGATCGATCGGCCGAACGTGCTGATCAAGGTGCCGGGAACCACAGAGGGTGTCCGCGCGTTCGAGGAGCTCACCGCGCTCGGCGTCAACGTCAACGTCACGCTGCTGTTCGCGGTCGCGCGCTACGAGGACATCGCCGAGGCCTTCCTGCTCGGTCTCGAGCGCCGGGTTGACGCCGGCGAGTCGATCGAGGCGGCCGCGTCGGTGGCGAGCTTCTTCGTCTCGCGCGTGGATACGAAGGTGGACAAGGCGCTCGAGGGGACCGGCCGCGAGGACCTGCGCGGCAAGGCGGCCGTCGCCAACGCCAAGGTCGCCTACGAGTCCTTCCAGCGGATCTTCAGCGGTCCTCGCTGGGAGGCCCTGGCCGCCAAGGGCGCCCGCGTGCAGCGTCCGTTGTGGGCCTCGACCTCGACCAAGAACCCCGAGTACTCGGACGTCCTGTACGTCGACGACCTGATCGGTCCGGACACCGTCAACACGATGCCCGATCAGACGATCGATGCGGCCCGCGACCACGCCACGGCCGAGCGCACCGTCGACAAGGACGTCGAGCAGGCCCACCAGGAGATCAACGACATCAAGGCGGCCGGCGTCGACTTCGACAACATCGTGGAGCGCGAGCTGGTCGACGAGGGCGTGAAGTCGTTCGGCGCCTCCTACGACTCACTGATCAAGACGATCGACGACAAGGCCTCCCAGCTGGTGGCCGCCGGCTGAACGTCTTCCGACATTGCGGTACGTAGTCGTCGGCGGAGGGATTCTCGGCCTGGCAACCGCGCGTCAGCTCGTGACGTCGGAACCCGGTGCTGAGGTGGTGGTGCTGGAGCGCGAGTCGACCCTCGCCCAGCACCAGACCTCCCACAACAGTGGGGTGGTCCACGCCGGGATCTATTACGCCCCCGGCTCGCTCAAGGCGAGGCTGTGCCGCCGGGGCCTCGGGCTGCTGCGCAGCTACTGCACCGAGCGCGGGCTCCCCTACGAGGCGTGCGGCAAGGTCGTGGTGGCGGTCGACGAGCGCGAGGTCGAGCCGCTACGGCGTCTGGAGGAGCGTGCGACCGCCAACGGCGTGCCCGGCCTGAGGTGGCTGGAGCAGCGCGACCTAGCCAAGGTCGAGCCCCACGTGACCGGGGTTGCGGGGCTCCACTCACCCGAGACCGCGATCGCCGACTTTGCCGCGGTCGCCCGCGCATTCGCGAGTGACGTGACGGCGGCCGGCGGCGAGATCAGGACGGGCGCCGCGGCGACCCGCGTCGGCCAGAACGACAAGAACGCGTGCAAGCGTCGAGCTGGCCGACGGATCACGCGATCGACGGCGATCGGGTGATCGTGTGCGCCGGCCTCCAGGCCGATCGGCTGGCGATCGCGTCCGGCGAGCCGGCCGAGCCGCGGATCGTCCCGTTCCGCGGCGAGTACTGGCAGCTGAAGCCCGAGCGAGCGCACCTCGTGCGCGGGCTGATCTACCCGGTTCCCGATCCCGCCCTGCCCTTCCTCGGTGTCCACCTGACCCGCAAGATCGGCGGTGCGGTCCTGCTCGGCCCGAACGCGATCCTGTCCACAGCGCGCCACGCCTACGAGCGCCGCCGGTTCGTCCCGCGTGACGCCTACGAGGCGATCAGCTGGCCCGGAACGCCGCGGATGCTCCGCCGCCACTGGCGTGCCGGAGTGGGGGAGATCATCCGCTCCGCCTCCAAGCGGCAGTTCGTACGCGACGTCGCCCGGTATGTTCCCGCCGTCGCGCCGAGCGATGTGCTTCCTGCCCCCGCGGGCGTCCGCGCCCAGGCGATCGACCGCGATGGATCGCTCGTCGACGACTTCCGCCTAGGGGTCAGCGGCAACGTCGTCTGGGTCCGCAATGCCCCCTCGCCGGCCGCGACCTCGTCGCTGGCCATCGCCGAGGAGCTCCTGGCACGGGTTTCGCGAGCCTGAGCGTGCGCGTCAGGCGAGGCGACCGGGCGAGGCGAATGCCGCCTGGAGCGCGCGGCGCACCTGCTCGACGGTGACCACGCCGCGCAGCACGCCCTCGCCGTCGACGGCCATCAGCGCTCCCAGCCGACCGAGCGACTCCGAGGAGAGCAGCTCGGTGATGGGCCGGTCCTCCTGGACCCGCCAGCCATCGTTCTGCTCGGGCTCGAGCACCGCCTCGACCGACACCCAGCCCTCGCCGTGATCCTGCGCCGTGGTCAGGCGCTCCTGGCGGGCGATCCCGAGGAACCGGCCGGCGGCGTCGATCACCGGGAACCAGGACCAGCCGTAGCGCAGGAAGAACTCATCGAGGGCCTGCCCGACCGGGGTCTCGCCCGGGATCGCCACCGGCTGGCGGTCCATGATGTCGGCCACCCGCACCCCCTCGATCCGCGCGTTGAGGGCGGTCTGCGCGAGCGCCGCGCGCGCCGATTGGTAGAGCAGGAACGAGATCGCGATCAGCCACAGCCCGGTGAAGCTCCGGTACGCGATCAAGAGCCACACGCCGAGCCCGGACAGGAGGAGCGCAAAGCCCTGGCCGAGCTTCGCCGCGGTTCGCGTGCCGCGCTGCTTGTCGCCGGTCACCTTCCACACGATCGCCCGGGTGATCCGGCCGCCGTCGAGGGGGAACGCGGGCACGAGGTTGAACACCAGCAACAGCACGTTCCAGAACAGCAGCCAGCTGAGCGAGAGCAGAACCGGAGTGATCGTCACCGTGTCATCGAGTTTCGCGGCGTGGATCAGCCGGTGGGGTCCGACGATCGCGAGATCGACCCCGAGGCAAACCAGGACGAAGCAGAAGGTCGCGAGCGGCCCGGCGACGGCGATCTTGAAGTCCTCGCCCGGGGATGCCGCGTCGCGGCTCATCTCCGTCAGGCCGCCGAACAGGAACAGGTCGATCCGCCGGACCACGATTCCGTGGTGGCGCGCCACCAGCGCGTGGCCCAGCTCGTGGACCAGCAGCGAGGCGAACAGGATCAGCACCGTGACCACCGCCGTCAGGTAGGCGACGGCGTCGGAGCTGTGCAGGGCCTGATGGAACTCCCCGGACAACAGGAAGATCAGCAGGAATAGGATCAGGAACCAGCTGCGAGCAACGCCGATCCGAAAACCGAACAGGTCGAGCAACTTGATCGACGGCGCGCGCTGCCACATGCTGCAATGGTCGCACAGCAAGGCGACTGCGTTTTTGACAACCGCTTAAGGAGAATCTGAAGCACGTGACGCCAGATCCAGTCGGGGAACTACGGGAACGGATGGCCGAGCTGGCCGACCTGCGCAACGTTTCGCAGCTGCTCGACTGGGACCAGCAGACGATGATGCCGCCGCGGGGTGCGCTCGGCCGGGCCGAGGCCGCCGCGACGATCCAGCGCATCAGCCACGAAATGTTCGTCTCCGACGACACCGGTCGGCTGATCGAAGCGGCTGCCGGCCGTCTCAACGGCGCCAATTCGGACTCCGACGAGGCCGCGCTGATACGGGTGGTCCGGCGGCGCTGGGAGAAGGCGCGACGGGTTCCGGGCCAACTTGCCGCCGACATGGCACGAGCCGGCTCCGTCGGCCAGCAGGCGTGGATCGTGGCGCGTCGGGAGTCCGATTTCGCCTCCTTCATGCCCTACCTGGAGCGGAACTTCGAACTCGTGCGGCGCTACATCGACTGCTTCGACGATTTCGAATGTGCCTATGACCCGCTGCTGGACGACTTCGAGCCCGGTGCGCGGACGGCCGAAGTGGGCCGGCTGTTCGACGAGCTCAAGGCGGAGGTCCGTGGCCTGATCTCGATGGTGGGAGAGCACTCGGATCGCGTCGACGACTCGTGTCTGCACGGTCACTTCCCGGTGGCGCACCAGCGAGAGCTCGTCATGTGGCTGCTCGAGCTGATGGGCTTCGACCGGTCCAGCTGGCGCATCGATGATGCCGTGCACCCGTTCGCGGCCGGGTTCGGCAACCACGACGTGCGCATCACCACGCGCTGGGATGAGAGCTTCCTGCCGACCTCGATGTACGGCGCGATGCACGAATGTGGCCACGGCCTGTATGAGGAGGGGGTGGCGCAGTCACTCCAGCGCACGCCGCTCGGTCACCCGGAATCGCTCGGCTTGCACGAGTCGCAGAGCCGCCTGTGGGAGAACATGGTGGGACGCAGCCGCCCGTTCTGTGGCGTGCTTGCGCCGCGAATTTCGCAAACGTTTGCCGCTTCCATCGGCGCGCTTGACGCCGACACATTGTTCCGAGCGGTCAACAAGGTGACGCCCTCGCTTATTCGTGTGGAGGCCGACGAGTTGACCTACAACCTGCACATCATCGTGCGCTTCGAGCTCGAGCAGGACCTGGTCGAAGGGCGGCTTGCCATCCGTGATCTCCCGGAGGCATGGAACGCCCGCTACAAGGAGTACCTCGGCGTCGACGTGCCGGACGATGCGCACGGGGTGCTCCAGGACGTCCATTGGGCCTCGGGGCTGATCGGTTACTTCCCCACCTACGCCCTGGGGAACCTGATCGCGGGCCAACTGTTCGAGCGCGCCCGCGCGGACATGCCCGCGCTCGACGACGAGCTCGCGGCCGGTCAGCTGCACGGCCTACGCGAGTGGCTGCGCGAACACGTTCACCGGTACGGCGCCAAGTTCTCCACCACGGAGCTGTTGCGACGGGAGGTGGGCGGACCCATCGCCGTCGGTCCCTTCGCTTCCTACCTCAAGCGCAAGCTCAGCCGGGTCTACGACCTGGACCTCGACTGACCGCGCCCGCCCTCCCTGGTTCCCACGTGCCGCAAGGTGCCCGTCGGGTCAGGGGGCGCTACCGTGCCTGCCTAACCCAAGAAGGAGATGACCCGTGAGTGATTCGCCTGTACGAGTTGCCGTTACCGGCGCGGCCGGCCAGATCGGCTACGCCATCCTGTTTCGCATTGCCAGTGGCCAGCTGCTCGGAGCCGACACCCCTGTTCACCTTTCGCTGCTCGAGATTCCCGCCGCGCTGAAGGCGGTCGAGGGAACCGCGATGGAGCTCGACGACTGCGCGTTCCCGCTACTGGCCGGGGTCGACATCAGCGATGACCCGAACCAGGCCTTCGACGGCGCGAACGTCGCGTTCCTGATTGGTGCGCGACCGCGTACGAAGGGGATGGAGCGCAGTGACCTGCTGGAGGCAAACGGCGGCATCTTCAAGCCTCAAGGGAAGGCTCTCAACGACCACGCCGCGTCCGACATCAAGGTCCTGGTGGTCGGCAACCCGGCGAACACGAACTGTCTGATCGCCAAGGAGAACGCTCCCGACATCCCGGCCGAGCGCTTCACCTCGATGATGCGCCTCGATCACAATCGCGCGATCGCCCAGCTTGCCGGGAAGGTGAACGCGGCGGTGGCCGACGTGAGCAACATGTCGGTGTGGGGCAACCACTCGCCCACCCAGTACCCCGACATCTTCCACGCCAAGGTGAAGGGCCAGAGCGCCGCCGAGGCCGTGGGCGATCAGCAGTGGGTGGAGAACGACTTCCTACCGACAGTGCAGAAGCGGGGCACCGCGGTAATCGAGGCGCGCGGAGCATCGAGCGCCGCCTCCGCCGCCAACGCCGCCATCGGCCACGTGCGCGACTGGGTGCTCGGCACGCGCGAGGGTGATTGGGTTTCGATGGGAATCCCCTCAGACGGCTCGTACGGTGTCGACGAGGGAGTGATCTGCGGCTTCCCCGTCACCTGCTCGGGGGGCTCGTATCAGGTGGTCGAAGGACTCGACCTCGACGACTTCTCGCGCTCGAAGATCGATGCGAGTGTCAAAGAGCTGAAGGAGGAGCGCGACACGATCAGCCGGCTCGAGCTGGTCTAACCGGAGTGTGGACGCCGCCTCGTACCCTCTCGGGCGAGGCGGCGTTCGGGGGAATGGTGGTTGGGGGCGGGTGGGTGGAACCTCACCTTAGCCGGCGGGGTGCCAGCCCTGGCCGTCGCGCCTCACCTGTCCGTCGGTGGCCAGCCGCGGCATGACCCGGTACAGGTAGTTGGGCTCGATGCCCATCTTCTCCGCGATCTGCGGAATCGTGATACCGGGGGTGCTGCGAACAAGCTCGAGTGCCTGATTCGCGCGCGTGCCACTGCGGCTGCGGCCGCGTGGCCTGCCGGGACGCCGCGCCGCGGCCCGGCGGCGCGTTGGCTGCGCGGTGGTCGCAGCTCGCGGGCGACCGGGTCGCCGCCGGCCGCCGACGAGGGCGGTGCGAGCGGCCTCGAGTCGGGACACCTCTTCCTTCAGCTCGCGCAGACGGTCATCGATGTCCTTCACGGTGCTATCGACAAAGCCAGCCAAATTGAACACTCCCTCTTTGGAAGAATGATTGCGCTTGCCGCACAAGATACATGCAGTGACTGTCGTAAGGATAGGACGGTTGATTTGTTGCGCGGCGGCGGTGCAGATCCGACGGTCAGCCGCGCTCCAAAAGTGCCTTGAGGCGAGCCAGTGAATTGTTCGCCTCACGTTCGGACGTGGCGCCGACAATGAAGCGGCCGGCTACGTTCCCGAGCTTTCCACCGGGTGGTGCGAACGTGTTCGTGTAGTCGAATCGGGTTGGTCCGTTGCCGTCTCCCGACAGCTCATACCTGATGGTGGCGAGCGAGTGGGCGGGGCCGTGTCCTTCCCATTCGGCGTGGAGCGGAGACTTCAGCGCGGTAAGCGTCCAGTGCACGTGGAAGGACACGCCGCGGACGTGCAGCACCTGCACCATTGTGGAGCCCTTGCGCATGGGAGAGTCGGACACGTCCCTCACCGAGCGGTGAATCGTGACCCAATCCTTTAGGCGGTTGGGATCCATGATGGTGTCCCACACGCGCTCGATCGGCGCCTCGATGTCGATCTGTGCATGGACCGTACTCACGACGCGCAGACACTAACGGCCCGGTTGGGCAGAGCGTCCCGGCAAGCGCCACGCGCATCCCCCGGGGGCCCCCGGCTAGCAGGTCGCAGGACCTACCGGCGGAGGGGCTCGCGAAAGGTCCGGAAATTGCGCGACGTTTATCCCGGCGAGGAAAAGTTCCCGCTTTTTGCAGGGATTTCGTCAGATGTGAAGTTCTTGCGATTTCCGGAATTCGACGTTGCACGAGGGGGGAGAAGTCGGCTTTGATGCCCGCCGATGACGTGGAGCTTTCTGTAGGAGGACTGGGGCGTGATGAACGGCCGGGCAAGAGCAACAAAGATCAGCTGCGAGGACTGCTTCTTCCGTGCGCACATGCTGTGCGCGGTGACGGACTCGGCCCCGTGCGCCACCTACCGCCCCAACCACCCAGAGGGGCTGCGCCCGCCCCAGCAGCTGCAGTTTGTGTTCCGTCAGGACCGCCGCCTCCAGGTCGCGTGGGCATTCCCGACGGCCAGCGAGCAGCGCGCGCTGCACGCGGGCCTGTAATGTTCCGGGCATGTACTGGCCGCTGATCGGCGGATTCATCTTTGTGGTTCTCCTCACGGTGCTGATCGGCTGGTGGATCGACGTCTCGCGCCAGAACGACGGCGATCGGCACTGACTCCCGCGTGCAGCGGCTGCCCACCAGGCTTTCGGGCCCGGTTCTGCTCCAGCCGGTCGTGCATGGCGACGCTCGCGGCTTCTTTCTAGAGACCTACCGGCGCTCCACGTTTGCCGAGCTGGGCGTCGTGGATGAGTTCGTCCAGGACAATCAATCGCGCTCGGGCGCGGGCGTCCTACGCGGGATGCACTTCCAGCCCGGGATGGCCAAGCTGCTGCGGTGCGCGCGCGGCTCGATCTACGACGTGCTCGTCGACCTCCGGCGGGGCTCGCCGACGTTCGGTCAGTGGGAAGGCTTCGAGGTGGGCGAGGAGAACCACCACCTCCTGTATTGCCCGGACGGCTTCGCCCACGGCTTCTGCGTGGTGAGCGACGTGGCGGACGTGGTGTACAAGACGTCCGCCTACTACGACCAGGACCTGGAGGGCGGCTTCGCCTACGACGACCCGGCGGTGGGGATCGAGTGGCCGGACGGCCTGGAGCTGGTCGTCTCCGCGCGCGACGCGGGCGCGCCCTCGCTGGCGCAACTCGCCGACTCGCTTCCCTTCGAGTACAGATGACCGGCATCGCGTCGAGTCATGCGATCGGCGGGGCCAGCGTGGTCTCCTCGCTCGAGCGGCTGGGAGTGGAGCTCGTGTTCGGGCTGCCCGGCGTGCACAACCTTCCGATCTGGAAGGCACTGTCGGACTCACCCATCCGCTTGGTCGGCGTCCGTCACGAGCAGACCGCCGTATACGCCGCCGACGGTTACGCGCGGGCGACCGGACGGCTCGGCGTGGCCGTGGTGACCACCGGTCCAGGAGCGGCCAACACACTCGGGGCGACCGGCGAGGCAATGGCGGCGGCCTCGCCTGTCCTGGTGATCGCCACAGACACCGCCACCTCGCTGCGGCGCAAGGGCGTCTACCGCGGCACGCTGCACGAGACGCGCGATCAGACCGCGATGTTCGTCCCAGTCACGAAGGAGGCGCAGGCGCTGGCCGATGCGGAGCAGATCGCCGCCGCCGTGCTCGAGTCGGGCGCACGTGCACTGACTGCGCCGACCGGGCCGGTGTACCTCGGGGTGCCCACCGACCTTCTCTCCAAGGAGGTGTCCGAGCGCGAGGGGGCGCCCGCTACGCGGGCCGCGGAGACCGGACCGCCGGTGTCACCCGCCGCGCTTGAACAGGCGTCTGAGCTGCTGGCCCAGGCGGTGCGGCCGGTGATATGGGCCGGCGGCGGAGCGCTGCGTGCCGGCGCCGGCCCGCTAGTGGGCGAGCTCGCCGTGAAAATAGCCTCGCCGGTCCTCACTACCTTCATGGGCCGAGGCCTGCTCCCGCCCGAGCATCCATGCGCCGTCGCCGGCCCGGCCCACGCGCCGGAGGTGGGAGCCCTCTGGGACGAGGCGGACCTGGTGCTGGCCATCGGCTCGGACTTCGACGGCACGAACACGCAGAACTGGCAGATGCCCCCGCCGCCCACATTGATCGCCATCAACATCGACGAGGCGGACGCGAGCAAGAGCTACCCGGTGGATCTCACCCTGCTCGGCGACGCGCGAGCGGTGCTCGAGGAACTCGTGCCGCGCGTCCGCTCGCGCGACGGCCTGGCCGCGCTCGAGCAGCGTCTGAGCGCGATCGGCGGGGCGGTCGCCAGCTGGGTGAACGAGGACGACGAGCAGGCCGCCCGGTTCCTCGGGATCGTTCACCGTGCGCTCGCGCCCGAGACGGTGGTGGTGACCGACATGTGCATTCCGGGCTATTGGCTCGCCGGTTACTGGCAGGTGCCCCGTCCGCGCAAGCTGGGCTATCCGCTGGGCTGGGGGACGCTCGGGTTCGGGTTTCCCGCCGCGCTGGGAGCGGCTCTGGCCGGCGTCGGGCCAACTGTCTGTGTGTGCGGCGACGGTGGCTTCATGTACGCGTGCGGTGAGCTCGCCACCGTCGTGCAGGAACACATCCCCCTGACCGTCGTGGTCGTGGACGACGGGGGTTACGGGATGCTTCGCTTCGACCAGGAACTGGCCGGAGAGGAGCCGTTCGGGGTCGATCTTGTGACTCCCGACTTCGTGGCGCTGGCGGCGTCCTTCGGTTTGCCGGCGACCGTGATCGACGGTTTCGGCCCGGAGTTCGAGCGGACGCTGCGTGACTCGGTCGCCGGCGGCGAGCCGAACATGATCGTGGTGCGCGCCTCGCTCAAGCCTCCGCCCACGACGTCCCCGCGCTGGTATCGCAAGCGCTGAGCGAAGCGTCCAGAGTGACGCTCCGCGTTCAGGTAAGAGGCGCGCGCGGCCGATCGGTGCTCCGTGAATCCGTCGGTGCCTCCGCCCGGCTTCGTACCGCCTCCCGCCGAGGCAGCGGTGAGTGCACGGCCGCCGGCCGCCCCACCGGCCCGCCGTCGTCGTGCCAGTCCCAGCAAGCTGCTCGCCGCCGGCCTCGGGCTCGTCGCGCTGGTGGCGGCGGCGGTCGTGCTGCTCGGCTTGTCCGGTAACCAGGCCGTCGACCCGATCGCGCAAGCCGCAACGGTCTCCTCCAACGCGCCCGGATACAAGATGAACCTGAGTGTCGTCGTGACCTCGTCGCAGCTGAGCGCTCCGATTTCGGCGTCGGCGCGCGCGGTGGTCGACCCGCCCGCCCATGCCGCCTCGATCACCGTCGGGATCGACTCCTCGCAACTGGCGCAAGCTGACCAGGGGCTCGGGAGCGGCAAGGTGCAGATGGGGATGGTGCTGGTCGGTCAAGACATGTACATGAGGTTTCCCCGGGCCATGCTTACCGCGCTGCCAGGTCTGGGCGGCAAGCCATGGGTCGAGATCAACGTGGCGAACGCGGCCCACGTTTCCGGTCTTTCCTCGCTCGGTGATAACCCGGCCATGAGCGATCCACAGGCGGTGCTCCAAGAGCTCCAATCCGTTGCTAACGGTGTCGTCAACGAGGGCCATCAGCGGGTGGACGGGGTGCTAACCACGCACTACGCCGCCACGGTGAGCCTCGATCGCCTCTTCGGGAAACTGGCAACGCTTGACAAAGCGGTGCTCCAGCAGATCATTCCGGGCCAGGACGTCCCGATCGACGTGTGGATCGACGCTCGCAACCTGGTGAGGCGGGTGGTAATGACGCTCACGATCGACGTCCCGAACGGTCCCTCCATGCAGGAGACCGCCACCGCCGACATCACCGACTACGGGCCCCAGCCGCGCCCCACCCCGCCGCCGGCCGACCAGGTGACAGACGCGAGCAGCCTCGTCGCCGGCCTGCCCAGCTGACGCGCTCTACGATCACGCGTCGTGACTGAGCTCGCGACCGAGCGCCTGCTGCTCAGGCAGTGGCGCGATGATGACCGCGCGCCGTTCGCGGCGCTGAACGCGGATCCCGAGGTGATGCGTTACTTCTCCAAGCGGCTGACCAGCGAGGAGAGCGACGGTTTGGCCTCCTACATATGGGGGATCATCGACCGGCAGGGATGGGGGCTGTGGGCCGTGGAGGTACAGGACGGCGCGCCCTTCATCGGTTTCGTCGGGCTGGGCGCGCCAGGCTTCGAGGCGCACTTCACTCCCGCCATCGAGGTCGGGTGGCGGCTTCACCGGGATCACTGGGGCCGCGGCTACGCCACCGAGGCGGCCATCGCCGCGCTCACCTTCGCCTTCGAGGAGTTGAACCTTCCAGAGGTGGTGTCGTTTACCACCGTCGGCAACGACCGCTCCCGCCGCATGATGGAACGCCTCGGTATGAGCCGCAATCCCGGCGACGACTTCGACCATCCATCCGTCCCTGACGGGCCGCTGCGCCGACACGTCCTGTACCGGATCCGCTCCGAGCAGTGGCAAGCCACGCGATCGCGAACCGGCGATCACCTGGAGTCCGAGCCACTACAGTGAGCGCCACACCGAGAGAGGAGCGGCGTGCGGATCACCGTGCTGGGCAAGTCCCCCGCGTGGCAGGACGCGGGCGGGGCGTGCAGTGGATACCTGGTCGAGGAGGACGATTTCGCGCTCCTGCTCGACTGCGGCAACGGTGTGTTCTCCAAGCTCCGTCGCCACCGCGACTACGTCGACGTCGACGCGGTGCTGATCAGTCACCTGCACGCCGACCACTTCCTCGACCTGGTGCCGTTCAGCTACGCGCTCATGTATGCGCCGCGCCAGCAGCCGGTGGCGGTGGGGGGCTGGCCGGGGACCAGCTCGCCGGCCCGTCCTGATCTGCACGCACCGAAGGGGGCGGGTGACATGTTCCGTCACCTGGTCTCATGCTGGGGCGATGAGGAGCTCGTCGCGCGGGCGTTCGACCTGTCCGAGTACGACGGGCCCGACCAGCTGTCGATCGGTCCGTTCGAGGTCTCCTTCTGCGAGGTGCCGCATTACACGCGAACGTTTGCCGTGGAGATCGCCGTGCGCGGTGCGCGGCTTACCTACAGCGCCGACTGCAGCCCCAACGAGGGGCTCGTCCACTTCGCGCGCGACACCGACCTGCTACTGATCGAGGCGACGCTGCCTCGCCCCGAGCGGACCGGCATGCGCGGGCACCTCACGCCGTCCGAAGCGGGCGAGCATGGTCGGCTCGCCGGCGCCCGGCGCCTCGTGCTCACCCACTTCTCCGATGAACTCGACCCCGACTGGGCCCGGGCCGAGGCCGCCGAGACTTACGGCCGGCCGGTCGAGCTGGCGCACGAGGGTGCCGTCTACGAGCTGGGTGGTTAGGGGCCGCTGCGCGGCATCCGTGGGGCCGTCCAGGCCCGTCCGGACGGGGAACGTGGCCCCACGGACGCCGAGCGAAGCGAGGCCTATTACCCTCCGTATCGATGTCAGAGCGCGATCTGTTCGCCAACTTCGAGCGCATGCGGCGAGAGATGGACCAGCTGTTCGGCGACGTCTTCGGCCGTGGCGGGATGCCCAGCCGGCGCGCCGGCTTCCAACCCGCGGTCGACGTGATCTATGCCCTCGACCCGCCCCGGGCGATCGTCACCGCCGAGCTGGCCGGCATCGACCCGGCCGAGCTCGGGATCGAGATCGAGGGCCGGCGCCTGATGCTGTCCGGGACCCGGCGGCCGTCCGGGAGCGAGAACGACGTCTACCAGCAGGTCGAGATCGAGCGCGGCCAGTTCCGCCGCGTCGTCGAGCTCGGGGCGGAGGTACGGGGCCAGGAGGCCAAGGCGCTCTACGAGGACGGCATGCTGCGGATCGAGCTGCCGCTCGTCCACGAACCCGGTCCTCGACCCGTGCCGATCAGCCGGTCGGGCGAAGGCGCCACGTGATCGAGGTCGGGACCGCGGAGCGCCCCGCCCGGGACGTCACGGTGGGCGCCACGCACGAGCTGCCCCAGCGGGTCGGGGTGCTGCCGCTGCGCGACACGGTCAGCTTCCCCGACATGCTGGTCCCGCTCAACATCGGCCAGCCACGCAGCGTCGAGCTGATAAACGAGGCATTGCGGGGCGAGCGGACGATCGCGATGGTGGCGAGCCGCAACCTCGAGGCCGGGACTCCCAGCCCGGACGACCTTTACTCGGTTGGCGTGCTGGGGAGCGTGGCGCGGATGATCCGGGTGCCCGACGGCACGCTCCGGGTGCTGGTCCAGGGGGGCCAGCGCATCCGGGTGACCGACTGGGTGAGCACCGAGCCCTACCTGGTGGCCGAGATCGAGGAGGCGCCCGACGTCGTCGATCACACACCCGAGCTGGTGGCGCTGACGCGCAACGTCCAGCAGACCTTCACCGAGATCATCGAGCAGGTCCCTTACCTGCCCGAGGAGCTCCAGATCATGGTCGCGAACGTCGAGGACCCGAGCGTGTTGGCCAACCTGATCGCCGGCGCACTGCGGATCAAGCCCGAGGAGAAGCAGGCCCTGCTCGAGGAGCTCGACGTGGCCAAGCGCCTGCGGCGGTTGTCGGAGATCCTGGCCCGTGAGCTCGAGGTGGTGGCGATCGGGTCGAAGATCCAGTCCCAGGTCCAGTCCGAGCTCGATAAGGGACAGCGCGAGTACTTCCTGCGCCAGCAGCTCAAAGCCATCCAGGAGGAGCTCGGCGAGACCGACGAGGTCCAGGCCGAGATCGGCGAACTGCGCGGGCAACTCGACGCGATCGAGCTACCCGAGGTCGTCCGTAAGCAGGTCGATCGCGAGCTGTCGCGGCTCGAGCGCCTCCAGCCGGCGATGGCGGAGTACGGCGTGATTCGCGCCTATCTGGAGTGGATCGCCGCGCTGCCGTGGGACACCTCGACCGAGGACAACCTGGATCTGAAGCACGCGCGCACCGTGCTCGACGAGGACCACTACGACATCGAGCAGGTCAAGGACCGGATCCTCGAGTTCCTGGCCGTCCGGCAGCTGAAGCCGGACGCGCGTGGCTCGATCCTATGCTTCGTCGGACCGCCCGGCGTGGGGAAGACGTCGCTGGGGCGCTCGATGGCCCGCGCGCTTGGGCGCAAGTTCGAGCGGATCAGCGTGGGCGGAGTCCGCGATGAGGCCGAGATCCGCGGCCACCGCCGCACCTACATCGGGGCGCTGCCCGGCGTGATCATCCGCGCGCTGCGCGACGCCGGCGCGAACAACCCGCTGTTCATGATCGACGAGATCGACAAGATGGGGGCGGACTTCCGCGGGGATCCGTCCAGCGCGATGCTCGAGGTGCTCGACCCCGAGCAGAACCACGCCTTCCGCGACCACTACCTGGACCTCCCGTTCGACCTCTCGCACGCGATGTTCGTCACCACGGCGAACACCTTGGACACCATCCCGGGACCGCTGCGCGACCGGATGGAGGTGATCCAGCTCGCCGGCTACACCGAGGAGGAGAAGCTCCAGATCGCTCGCCGGTATCTCGTGCCGCGTCAGATGGAGCGGAACGGACTGTCCAAGGGCCGGATCGCGTTCACCGACGCGGCGCTGCGGGTGATCATCGCCGACTACACGCGCGAGGCCGGGGTGCGCCAGCTCGAGCGTGAGATCGGGACGATCTGCCGCAAGGTCGCCCGGCAAGTCGCCGAGGGGTCTGTGAAGCGGAAGGTCACGATCACCGAGCCCCGCGTGCGCTCGGCGTTGGGGAAACGCAAGTTCTTCTCCGAGACACGCCGGCGGACCTCGCGCCCGGGCGTGGCCACCGGGCTTGCCTGGACGCCGGTGGGCGGCGAGGTGCTGTTCATCGAGGCGACCGCGTTTGCGGGGGCCGGGCATCTGACGATCACCGGCCAGCTTGGGGACGTGATGCGCGAGTCGGCCCAGGCCGCCCTGTCCTATGTGCGCTCCTCGGTGGTCTCCGAGCTCGTACCCGGATTGCCCGAGGACTGGTTCGCGACGCACGACATCCACATCCACGTTCCGGCGGGCGCGACCCCCAAGGACGGCCCGAGCGCCGGCGTCGCGATGGTGGTGGCGCTGTCCTCGCTGCTGTCCGACCGCCCCGTCCGTTCGGATGTGGCGATGACCGGCGAGATCACGCTCACCGGCCAGGTGCTCCCGATCGGCGGGCTCAAGGAGAAGGCGCTGGCCGCCCAGCGGGGTGGTATCCGGACGGTGATCGCGCCCGCCCTCAACGAGCAGGACGCCGACGAGATCCCCGACCATCTGCGCAAGGATCTCGAGTTCGTGTTCGTCTCGACGGTCGAGGACGCGCTCGAGGTCGCGCTCCAGCGCCGACCCGCGCGCCCGCGCCCCCGCGCGCTCCGCGCCGCCTGAACGCCGCGGCCTGCCCTGCCGAGATTAGGTACGCACCCAGCCGGAAACCCTCCGGTGGGCCCCGTGATTGCCGTATCCTGACATCGACGACCCCAGCCAGAGGGAGACCAATGCCATCAAGACGCAAGAAGTCCATGGCGGCGCCACTGAAATCCGTGGACATCTCGAGCATCAGCAAGGCGACGCCGTACATCCAGCGCTTGGTTCAGGACGCCAAGCTGCGTGAGAACGTCCGGACCGCGTACGACTCGAGCCGGAGCGCGTACGCGCGCCTGACCAACGGCAAGCCGGCGACCAAGGTGCTTCTTGAGGACAAGAAGCTCCAGCGCGACCTGCAGCTCGCGGTGTACGCGCTGCGCGATGCAACCACGGCGCTGACCGAGGCCCCGAAGAAGCAGAAGGAGCGCAAGCGCGGAGGCTTCGTCCGCAAGCTGTTCGTCCTCGGCCTCGGGTTCGGGCTGGCCCTGGCGGGCAGCGAGAAGCTGCGCACCAAGGTGCTGGACCTGATCTTCGGCAAGGAGGAGGAGTTCGAGTACACGCCGCCGCCGGCGTCGACCTCCGCACCGCCCAGCTCACCCGTCGGGGCCGCGTAAGCGGTGCGGTCGGGCTCGACCACTTAGTCCGGAGGCGCCTGAGGGCGCCTCCGGCGCGTTAAGGGGGCACTAGAATCACCATCTTGACCGCGGCAGCCGAATCGCGTCTCTCGGCCCCGAGGGAGTTGTCCGGTGCCAAGGCGACGCGGATCGTCGAGGCGATGCGGACGAGCGTCGCCGCGCGCGGCATCGCCGGCTCGACGTTTGACGCGGTGGCCGCCGAGGCGGGCGTCTCGCGCGGCCTACTGCACTACTACTTCGGGACGAAGGAGCGGCTGCTGATCGAGGTCGTGCGGCGCGAGGCCGAGGTCCGCACCGAGCGCCTCGAGGAGGCGATCGAGGCCGCGGGCGACGCCGACACGGTGCTCGACGCGCTCGTGCGCAGCTTCGAGGATTGGCTGGGAGACGGGCCGGCGCCGGTGATGATCTACGAGATGCTCACGCTCGCCCAGCGCAACGAGGAGATCGCCGCCGAGCTGGCCGTGCTCGGCCGGCGCACGCGATCCCATCTCGGCGAGGCGCTCGAGCGCAAGCGCGCCGCGGGCGTGCTGTCGCTGCGGGTCGCCGCGGAGCTGGCCGCGATGTTCCTGTTCGCGCTGGCCGACGGCGTGATCGTCCGGCGGCTGAGCGAGCCCGAGCTCGACATCGGCCCGCTCACCGAGCAGGCGATCGCCGCCGCCCGCGCCGTCCTGAGCTGAGACTCCGGCGTGCGCCGGCTAATCGCCCTGGGCGTCGCGGGGCTTGTGCTGCTCGTGCTCGTGGTCGCTCAGCTGGTGCTGCCCGGGATCGCAGCGGATCGGCTGCGCGATCAGCTGGGGCGCTCGGGCACGGTGCTTTCGGTGAAGGTCAGCGCGTTCCCGGCTATCGAACTGCTCTGGGGTGACGCGGACAGCGTCGTGGTGCGCCTGGGTCACTACCGCTCTGGCTCCAGCGATATTGGGGGGTCGCTCAACCGAGTGGCCGGCGTGGGCACGATCGACGCCTCGGCACAGGAGCTCGAGTCGGGCGCCCTCACCGTGCACGACGCCGTCCTGCACAAGAGTGGGAGCGAGTTGGTGGGCTCGGGGATGATCCTGGAGGCCGACCTGCGCTCGGCCGTGCCGTTCCTCCAGGACGTCGAGCCGATCGCCTCCGCGGGGGGTCAGCTGATTCTGCGCGGAACGGCCAGCCTGTTCGGGCTGAGCGCCAGTGTGAACGCGGTCGTGGGGACCCAGAACGGAGCGCTTGTGGTGGCCCCGGACGTCCCCTTCGGGGGGATCGCCACGATCACGCTGTTCGACGATCCGCATGTTCAGGTGCAGTCGGTCAGCGCGGTAACCGTGCCCGGCGGATTCAAGGTCAGCGCGGTGGCAAATGTGAGGTAGTTGTTATGTGGCGGACGGGGGTAGGAACTTCTCATCCGGCGCCGTGTTGAACATCTCTAGTCGCACGATGATGAGCGGCGAGGCTTCACCCGACGGCGTCACGCGACGCGCAGTGCTCCGTGGCGCTGCCGTGGCCGGTGCCGCCGCGCTCGTCGACCCCGGCGCGCTGCTCGACCCCGCCGGGGCGCTCGGGAACCCGCCGGCGCAGGGAGGCGGCTTCGCCAAGATCTTCAGCCGATCGGTTGGCTCGCTCGGGGCCGGCCGCGAGTCGCACCCGATCATCGCGCCCCAGGTCTTCTCCCTGGTCGGGGTGGAGTGGAGCGGCACGGAGGGAGCACGCATCGAGCTGCGGGCGCGGTCGCTCGGGGGCAGCTGGAGTCCGTGGGTCCCGGCCTCGGTTCTCGGCCATGGTCCCGATCGTGCGCCCGTGGGGGAGGAGCAGTTCGGCGAACCCGTATGGACCGGGCCGGCGGATCAGGTCCAGTTGCGAAGCGCTGGTGCCGTGAGCGGCGTGCGACTGCACTTCGTCGACCTTCCGGCCGGTGCTGCCGGGGGCGGACCCGGCGCCGCGAGTGCGGCGCAGGCGATGCCGCTGGCGCAGCCGATTCTCGACACCGGCCCGGGCCAGCCGCCGATCATCGCCCGCCACGCCTGGGCGCGGGGCCAGGCGCCGCCGCGCCATCTTCCCGTGTTCGCCATGGTCAAGCTCGCGTTCGTCCATCACAGCGTGACCGCCAACGGCTACGGCCCGGGTCAGGTGCCCGGGATCCTGATGTCGATCTTCGCGTACCACGTCTACGTCCGCGACTACTGGGACATCGCCTACAACTTCGCGGTCGACGCCTTCGGCCGGATCTGGGAGGCGCGGGCGGGCGGCATCGACCAGCCGGTCATGGGCGCCCACGCCGGCGGCTATAACGCCGAGTCGACCGGGATGGTCGTCCTGGGCAACTTCACGAACGTGGTCCCCTCGCCGGCCGCGCTCGGCGCTCTCGAGCGCGCCCTGGCCTGGAAGCTCTCGCTCCACGGCGTGCCGACGCTCGGTCGGGTCACCGTCGAGGTCGACCCGTCCGGCGCGGCCTACACCGCGTTCGCGCCCGGCTCTCACGTGTCGCTGCCGCGCGTGGCCGGTCACCGCGACGGCGACACGACCAGCTGTCCCGGCAATGCGTTCTACGCCCGGCTGCCATCGATGCGGCCTCAGATAGCCGGGCTCGCCGGGACGCCCGCGAGACTGAGGATCTACACGGCGCCGGCGGCGCCGGTCAGCGCCGGCACGACCGCGACCATCGGCGGCCTGCTCACGGATCTCTCGGGCGCTGGCCTTGCGGGGGAGCCAATCGTGCTCCAGTCGGTGGGGGTGCACGGCGTCGCGACCACGATCGCGACGACGACGACCGACGGCAACGGCGCCTGGAACTTCACGCTCACCCCGGCGCAGAACGTAATGTTGCGCGCCCTGCACCGGCAGTCCCCGGCCGCCGTGTCCGACGTGGTCGCACTGTCGGTGGCGCCGGTGCTGACGGTGAGCCTGGCGTCCTCGTCGCCGGTGGCGGTCACCGGCACGGTCTCGCCGGCCGGTCGGCCCGTGATCGTCGACCTGTACCGCGTGGTTGGCGGACGGCGGCATCTATTGGCGAGCAGGCGCGCTTCCGGCGCCTCCGGTGTCTTCGCCACCGGGTTCGGATCCCGCAAGCCGGGCTCGTATGTGGCGGTCGCGCGTACCGCGGCGACCGCCCGCTACGTGGCCGGCGCCTCGCAGGGGCTGCCGATCACGGTGGCGTAAGGCTGGCCTAAGGCCCCGGGTCCGCAGGCGCGCGGCCGCGAGCCCGCGAGTCCGCGACCTGCAAAACCGCGCATCCCGCCCCGTCCACGCGAGCCGTGCGCGTTTCTTCACGCCGCAGATGCAAAAGCGCGCACGCGTCCGAGGAGATCGGCCAGCCGTGCACTTATGCAGGTCCTGGCAGGGCGGCCGCTGGCTCGTCAGGTGGCGCCCTAGCGGGCGAGGGCAAGTTCAGCCATGACCGTCGGGCGCTGGTTATCGATCTGGAGCCGGGCCTCGAGGATCGGGACGGCGGCGGTCGGGTCCCCGCTCAGGCGCAGCGCCCGGCCGAGGTCGTAGAGCGCGTAGGCGTAGGTGAGGCACATCGTGCTCTCGGGTTCCACGCAGGCGCTGACGTTCTCGCCCGTGGCGGCCATCGCCCGCTTCAGGATCGGCACCGCGGCGCTGGCCTGGCCGTCGGTGAGCAGGTCGTGGCCCTGCGACTCGAGCTGCGTGGCCAGCGTGAGCGATACGGGGGTTGGGGGCGGCGTGGGCGATTGTTCAGTTGCTGTCGTGGTGGTCGCGGTGGCCTGGGTGGTGGTCGTGGCGGTCGCCGGCCTGGACCGTTGTCGTTGGGCAACGCGCTCGTGTCGTGGACTGCTGCCGGCCCCGAGCCCGGTCGCGGTCAGCACGATCGCGACCACGACGACGATCGCGAAGACGAGCGCCGCGGGGGCGAGCAGGCGCTTCGGCCGGAGAACGGCAAGGAGGAGTCCTTCGCCGGGTGACGCTCGGTAGCGGCGGACCCGGGTCCAGTTGTCTTCGGTCAGTGACGGTTCGGCGGCGACGGTCGGTTTCGTCGGGAGGGGATTGGCGCGGGGCGGGGCGGCGCGAGTGGGTTTCGCGCGGGCGGCTTCGGGGCGGCCGGGCTGGGAGCGGACGCGCTCGGCGTGCGGACGGGGGGCTGGGGCGTGCGGCCGGGGGGCTGGGGCGTGCGACCGGGGGGCCGGGGCGCGCGCGGCGGTCGAATTGGGGATCGGCTCCGAGGGCGGCGCCGGGGTCGGCTCCGAGGTCGGCGCCGGGGTCGGCTCCGAGGTCGGCTCCGCGGGCGGCTCCGGGGGCGGCTCCGGAGCCAGGACCAGACGGACACCCGGCTCATGACCCCCGGCCACCCGGCAGCGCTGGATGGCGATCCCGGACAGCTCCAGCTCGGCCACGATGCTGGCCGGGAACTCCACGCCGGCCTGGCGCAGCTCGGAGAAGCTCACCGGCCTGCCCACGGCGGTGCGCAAGGCATTGAGCACCAGCGCTTGCTGCTCGTCGGGCAGAGACAAACCTCCTGGCGATGCGAACTACGGGGGCCGCTCCGATTATGCACCCTTGAGATATACCCATATGGGTATATGATTTTCGTCTTGGCACGGGCAGCAACCACAACCGACGCGTTCAACGCGGTGGCCGAACCCCGGCGGCGGGAGATCCTCGACGCGCTGTCGGGCGGCGAGCGCGCGGTCAACGACCTCGTGCGGTTGCTCGGCATCGGCCAGCCCCAGGTGTCAAAGCACCTGCGCGTGCTGCGAAAGGTCGGGGTCGTCGACGTTCGCGACGCGGGACGCCAGCGGCTCTACCGCCTGAATGGGCCGGCGCTCAAGCCGATCCACGACTGGGTCTCGAGCTACGAGCGCCTGTGGTCCGACCGGTTCGACGAGCTCGATGTCGTCCTGGAAGACCTACAACTAAAAGGAGCAGGAGATGACGGTGACGAGTAGCAGGCGGGCGACGGTGACGCTCCCGACCGATGAGCAGATCCTCATCACGCGGGAGTTCGACGCGCCCAAGCATCTGGTGTTCAAGGCCTACACGACCCCGGAGCTGGTCAGGCGCTGGTTCCCCGCCAACCGCGGCGAGATGACGGTGTGCGACATTGACCTGCGCGTTGGCGGCAGCTGGCGCTACGTGATGATCGCGCACGGCGAATTCGAGGTCGCCTTCCACGGCGAGTACCGCGAGATCGTGCCCGACGAGCGGCTCGTCTCGACCGAGGTGTACGAAGGCATGCCCGACGCGCCGGCCCTCGACACGGTGACGTTCACCGAGGTCGACGGGCGCACCACGCTGTCGATCCTCGTGCAGCACTCGAGCCGCGAGAACCGCGACGCCCACATCAACTCGGGCATGGAGGACGGACTGCAGGACGCGATGGCGCTCCTCGACGAGGTCGCCGCGTCGCTGCGCTGAACCCCAGCTGAGTTCAGGAGCTAGCCGAACAGCTTGGGGGTACGGAGCAGCATCCGCACGCTGCCGGTCGGGCGCACCTTGCGCTGAAGCAGTGCTCGCCACGGCTCGGTGCGCCCGGCCGCGATGTCCACCCAGTCGGTCAGACGGCAGTGGAAGGTCAGATCGGGATGCTCGGCGCGACCCTGCACGACCGACGTGTTGCCGTTGTCGATTCGCATGTGCCACGGCTCGGCGTCGCTGAAGTCCCACTCGATCGTGGCGCCCGGCGCGGCTGAGGGGTCGATCGTGCGGCGCAGGCCGTCGAACAGCATGGCGGTGGCCTCGGGGCTTGGCGTCACCGGGCCGCTACGCTCGCCCAGATACCCGGCGCGCAGCAGGGTCAGCCCGCGCCGGGCCCGCTCGAGCGGCGGCAGGTCAAAGGGCAGGCCGAGTCGCATCTTGGTCGGGTCGAGGCCGGCGGCGCGCAGGCGCGCCTCCATCGACTCGGCGCCCTGGGCGAAGATGTCCTCGAGCGTGAAGCCGAAGCTCGTCACGTAGCGCTCGTCCCAGCCCGGCGGCACGAACACCGCGGTGGTGAACGGCAGCACCTCGCGCAGCAGCTCCGCGACGGCCGGCTCGCAATCGGGATCCTCGCGGACCAGGTCGGCGATCATCTTGACCCCGAAGCCGATGTGTCGCTGCTCGTCGCGCGCGACGTGGCCGATGCCCGCCCGCAGCCCGGGCAACAGGTCACGCTTGCCCAGACCTTCCTCGATGAAGTGCTGCCCAGGCTGGGCCAGCGACGCCTCGATGACCACGTGGTAGAGCGTGATTGCCTGGGCAAGCTTGGGCTTGGAGCGATCCTTGCGCAACTCGTCGCCCATCCGGTCCAGGCGCTCGAACACCTTGCGAAAGCCCCAGGTGAGCTCGGGGCGGGTCTGCTCGAGCGATGAGCCGACGTCGGCGCCGGCGCCCGCCACCTCGCGGATGAAGCGCGCGAACAGGACCGCGTGCCTGGCCTCGTCGACCTGCTGGGTGGCCAGGAAGTACTTCTGCTCCTCGCGCGGGGCGGCGTCGATGAACGGCGAGAGGTTGTCGGCCACCGAGTCCTCGCCGTGGAAGAACAGCGAGTAGGTCCACAGCGCGCTGCGACGGTCGATGTCGCTGAACTGGCTCTCCCACTGTTCGCGGTCGGTCGAGAAGTCGATCTCCGTGGCGCGCCAGTTGCCGTGCTCCCAGCGGGCGTACAGATCGGCGTAGGAGACCTGGTCGGCGGCGATCGTCCCGGGCACGTCAGTCCAGCTTAGGCGACTGCCAAGGGTGCCGGAGCCGGTTCTCGATCTCGTCGCCCAGGTCCTCAATCGAGACCCGGACCTGGGTCAGGCTGTCGCGGTCGCGCAGCGTGACGGTCCGGTCCTGGAGCGACTGGTGATCGATCGTCACCGCCCAGGGGGTGCCGATCTCGTCCTGGCGGCGGTAGCGCCGTCCGATCGCGCCGCCCTCGTCGTACTCGGCCTGGACGCGCTCGCGCAGGTCCCGGTAGACCTCGGTCGCGAGCTCGGGCTGGCCGTCCTTGCGCACGAGCGGCAGCACCGCGACCTTGACCGGAGCCAGCAGCGGGTGCAGCCGCAGCACCGTGCGCCGCTCGCCCTCGATCTCGTCCTCGTCATAGGCGTCGATCAGGAAAGCCAGCAGCGCCCGGTCGGCGCCGGCCGCCGGTTCGATCACGTGGGGGACGTAGCGCTCGCCCGTGGCGGTGTCGACGTACTCGAGCTTCTGCCCGGAGAACTTGGCGTGCTGCGTCAGGTCGAAGTCGCCCCGGTTGGCGATTCCCTCGAGCTCCGACCAGCCGATCGGGAACAGGTATTCGATGTCGCTGGTGGCACTCGAATAGTGCGACAGCTCATCCGTGTCGTGCGCCCGCAGGCGCAGGTGGTCGGGCCGAATCCCCAGGTGCGTGTACCAGTTCATCCGCTCCAGGAGCCAATGCTGGTGCCACTGCTGCGCCTCGGGCGGAGGGACGAAGAACTCCATCTCCATCTGCTCGAACTCGCGCGTGCGGAAGATGAAGTTGCCGGGGGTGATCTCGTTGCGGAAGCTCTTGCCGATCTGGGCGATCCCGAACGGCGGCTTCTTGCGCGAGAACTGCAGGTAGTTCTTGAAGTTGAGGAAGATCCCCTGAGCCGTCTCGGGACGCAGGTAGACGGTCGAGCCCTCCTCCTTGATCGGCCCGACGGTCGTCTCGAACATGAGGTTGAAGTCACGGGCCTCGGTCAGGTCGCACTCGGGCGTCTCTCCCGGGTGCTTGGAGGGCTTGCGCCCGCACGCGGACTGGTCGAGATGGTCCGCGCGGAAGCGGAGCTTGCACGTGCGGCAATCGACCAGCGGATCGGTGAATCCGGCCAGATGCCCGCTCGCCTCCCACGTCCGTGGGTGCTGGATGATGGCCGAGTCCAGCGCGACGACGTCGTCGCGCTCCTGGAGCATGGCCCGCCACCACTGGTTCTTGACGTTGTTCTTGAGCAGCACGCCGTAGTGGCCGTAGTCGTAGCTCGAGCCCAGGCCGCCGTAGATCTCGCTGCTCGGGAAGACAAATCCCCGCCGCTTGGACAGCGAAACGATCTTGTCCATCGTGACTACGTCGTCTTGGGCCATCGGGCAGCCATGGTATCCATGGGCAGACTTTTGGCACTCTCACCTTGAGAGTGCCAAGCAGCCGAGGCTATACTTGTTGAAGCGATGCCCATCTACGAGTACCGGTGCGAGCAGGGACATACGTTCGAGGTCATGCAGCGCATGAGCGACGCCCCGGTCCAGACCTGCGAGACGTGCGAGGCGCCGGTCGCGCGCGTGTTCCGCCCGCCGGCGGTCCATTTCAAGGGATCCGGCTTCTACAACACCGACTACGGCACGCGTAAGCGCAACCGCGAGAGCTCCGACGGCCACAAGAGCGAGGGCTCCTCGGAGTCGAAGTCATCGTCCTCGTCGGATTCAAGCTCCTCGTCGGGCTCCGGCTCCTCCGGCTCGGGCTCGTCGAGCTCGGACTCGAAGAAGTCCGAGAGCAAGAGCACCTCTTCCAAGTCCTCGGACTAGTCGCGCTCGCGCAGACGTCTCGCCGCGCGGTGTCAGCGCGCGAGCGTGATCTTCAGCGAGCGGGTGAGCGTCGAGCCGCCCGTCCCGGTTACCGTCACCTTGACCGTCAGCACGAGCGGGCCGCTGCTGGCCAGCTCGCGGGCCGCGGCTCGGGAAAGCTTGAGCGTGATCGCGTGCGTTCCTGTCCCGAGCGTCTGACTTCCGTGCAGCAGCGCGATCGAGGCGTTCTTGCTCCGGCGGCCGTGGGCCAGCTTGCTCTGGAGCACCGGGAGCGTGACCTGGAACGTGGCCTGGCTGCTCTGGTTCACCGCGAGGCTGACCTTCACGCCGTGCGTTAGCGCGGCGGAGAGCTTCTGCTTCTTCGGGCCGGTCAGGCTAGCGGTCAGCGGCTTGGCGGTCGGGACCGGGGCCGGCGCCGGGGCCGGGGTCGGGCTCGGCGAGGTCGTGGTCGTGGTCGTGGTCGTGGTCGTGGTCGGCGGTGTCGGGCTCGCGGCGCTATTGACCGTGATCGTGCCGGTCTGAGTGGCGCTCTGGCCGGCGTCGTTGGTGACGGTCAGGCTCACGGTGTACGTTCCCGGGCTCGTGTAAGCGTGGCTGGGGGCTTGGCCGGTGGCCGTGGTGCCGTCGCCGAAGTTCCAGCTGTAGCTCGTGATCGTGCCGTAGGAGTCGCTCGAGCCACCGGCGTTGAAGGCGACCGTCGAGCCCGCCGTGACCGGGTTGGCCGACGCGGTGAAGGTGACCGCGGGAACCGCGTCGATCGTGATCGTGGTCGAGGCGCTGCTGCTGACGCCGAGATCGTCGGTGACGGTCAGGGTGACGGTGTAGACCCCCGGCGAGGTGTAGGTGTGGCTGGGGTTCTGAACGCTTGCGCTGGTGTTGTCGCCGAAGCTCCAGTTGTAGGTGCTGATCGAGCCGCCGGCGTCTGGGCTGGCGGCGGTCGAGGTGAAGCTGACGGGTGAGGCGGGTGTGGAGATGGTCGCGGACGGGGTCACGCTCGCGGTCGGCGGATCGTCGACCGTCACCGTCTGCGTCGTCGTCGAGGTCTGGTCGGCGTCGTTGGTGACGGTCAGCTGGACCGTGTAGTTTCCGCGCGTGGCGTAGGTGTGGGTGTCGGTCGGGGTGGTCTCGTTTGGGTCGCTGCTGCCGTCACCGAAGCTCCAGTCGTAGTTGGTGATCGTGCCGGACGGGTCGCTCGAGGCGCTCGCGTTGAAGCTGACCGCTGTTCCAGGACTGGCCGGGCTGGCGGTGGTGGCGGAATCGACGAATGAGGCGGTCGGGGCCGAGTCGATCGTGACTGTGGCGGTCTTCTGCGTGCTCACCCCGAGGTCGTCGGTGGCCGTCAGGGTCACGGTGTAGACGCCCGCGTTCGCGAAGGTGTGGCTCGGGTTGCTGGCCGTGGATGTGTTATCGCCACTGCTCGGGTCATCGAAGTTCCAGTTCAGGCCGGTGATCGAGCCGCCCGAGTCGGGGGCGGTGGCGGTTTCGTTGAAGCTCACAGTCGAGCCAGGAGTTGCCGTCGCGGAGACGGGGCTGATGCTGACCGTGGGCGGGTCGTCGACGGTGATCGTCTGGGAAGTCGTTGCGGTCTGGCCGGCGTCGTTTGTGACGGTCAACGTGACCGTATAGTGGCCGCGCGTCGCGTAGGTATGGGTGTCGGTCGGGGTGCTCTCGGTCGGATCGGTGTTGCCGTCGCCGAAGCTCCAGCTGTAGTTCGTGATCCTGCCGACCAAGTCGGTCGAGGCGCTCGCATCGAAGGTGGTCGCCGTCCCCGGCGTGGGCTGAGCCGGGACGGTGAATGACCCGGTTGGAGTCGAATCGACCGTGACGGTCTGGGTCGTCGTCTCGCTCTCCCCGTTGCTGTTGGTGACGATCAGCGTGACGTTGTAGGTGCCCGGGTTGGTGTAGCTGTGGGTGTCGGTCGGGGTGCCATGGCTGTCGGCGGTGGTGCCGTCGCCGAAGTCCCAGCTGTAGTCCTCGATCGACGCGCCCGAGTCGGTCGAGCCGCTCGCGTTGAAAGTGACCGACGAGCCAGGCGTGGCAGCAGCGGGCGAGGACGTGAAGGCCGCGACGGGCGCGGTGGTGGACTGGGTTCCGGTGGTGAAGCTGTACGTGTATCCGTCGGTGGTGCCGTCGCTGTTCTGGGCCACCAGCTCGTAGTCATAGGTGGTGCTGGGGGATAGGTGCGTCGGATAGCCGGTCACCATGACGGGCGCCGTGCCCGAGCCGATATCGGAGGCAGGAGTCTGCTGGACGCTGCCGCCGTTCGCCGGCCAGTACTGAATCCACCAGGACGTGTTGAGCCCGTTTGGATAGATCCCGCCCGTGATCGTGGCGCCGTCAGAGCGCGTGGACTCCGTGTAGCTGTCCGGGTTGCTCGCGCCGGCCGTGGCGGGCGTGTACTGCGGTTTGATCGGAGGGCCCCCGATGCCCGGGGCGCCCGTCGATACGGCACCGGAAATCGAGCCCATGCCGGTTGGCCCGTCGTAGCCGGTGCCGGCCGTGCAGATGTAGGTGATGTTGGCGCTGCAGGTGCCGTTCGAGCCGGACGTGATGTCGTTGAGCAACGAGCTGTCGGGCGTGGTGTAGGCCCACTTGGCGCTCGTGTTGTTGGTGGTGTCATCGATGCCGGTGATCGCGTAGTACGCGGCGATCAGCGGCGTGGCGAGGCTGGTTCCGCCGACCACACCCCAGTTGCCGTCGTCGACGACGTCCAACGCGGTGTTCGGGTCAGCGTCGGCCGACAGGTCGGCGTACGCGCGGCCGTTGCAGCCCATGTTTGGCTGGTAGGTGGGCCTGGACTCGTTCAGGTCGCAGCCAGATCCACCGCCCTCCGGGCCGTCGGGGGCCTGGGTCACCGACCACGCGCTCTCGCTGAATCCGCGGGCGTTCGACGACGCGGCGGGTGCGAGCGAGGTACCGCCGGCGGCCGTGACCCCGGGGAACGCGGCGGGATAGTTGTCGAAGCCCGGCGTGAGGGTGCCCACGTATCCCTGATCGCCCGTTGCGGCGACGGTGGCAACCCCCGATGGGACGAAGTTAGCCACATGCCCGGACTCGGGCAACGTCCAGCTGTCCGAGATCTGGTTGGCGTGCAGTCGTGCCGCGGTCTGCATCGCCGCCTGGAGGTCACTCTCGTTCGAGCTCGAAGCCTCGACGAGCAGGATGTGGCAGTTGGGGCAGATCGCGGAGACCGTGTCCAGGTCGAGCGAGATCTCGGTGTCCCAGTCGCTCGAGGCCGCCGGAAGGGGCGACGCGTTCCCCGATTCATTGACCTTGTTGAAGCACCCGGAGTCGCAGGCCGGCAGTCCGTAGTTCGAGCGATAGGTGTCCAGATCCGATTGCGCCGTCGGGTCGTCGTAGGCGTCGACGATCCCCACCGTGTCGCCAGTGCCCCCGGTCTGCGAGAGATACGAGAGGTCGTAGGCCTGCTGGAGATAGGCGGGGGTATCGGGCGTCGGCGGCGTCACCGACGTCGGCTGTCCCGTCGTCGGTGCGGCCGTCGTTGAGCCGGCGGTCGCCCGCCTGCCGATTGCGGATCGGCGGACCGGATGGACGCGCCCCAGGGTGGCCTCCGGGCGGACCCGCGGGCGCACGAGGGTGCCGTTCGAGCGCAGCACGAGCGCCTCGGCGGCGCACCTGGCCTGCCCGCGCCCAAGCGACGGGCAGACATTCCGGCTCGTCACCTGCGACGGGGTGAGGCCGGTCGCCTGCTGAAGCGATTGCGAAAGTGCCGCCGAGGTCGTCGGTTGCGTCGCGACGCCGTGCCCGCCCGATCGGCCGGCGGTCGTCGTCGTCGTCGTGGTCGCCACGGCGGGACGCTCGCTCCGGGTCAAAGCGGTGAAGGCGCTGTGCGTCCTCGACGCGGAACCGGTGGTGGCCGAGGCCAGCGCGATGCCCGCCGGGGCAGACGAGTGGACCGGACCTTGCGCGGGTCCGGCCGCGCGCACCACGAAGGTCACGACGGCGGCCAGGAAGATCGCCGCGATACCCGCGGACAGCCTTGGATGGCGGCGTATGTAGTTGAGCGGCCGCTTCATTCGCTACCGGCTGGACGCTTGTTCGATGCGGCGACCAACCGGAGAGACCGTGGCAGCACGAAAGTCACACTGCCCCTATCGGCATTTCGACGAAAATCTCAAGCCCCCGGGGTCGAGTCGTCAGGAATCGGATGAGAACCTCAATGTAGCGGGCGATTTCTCGTCCCCTGCCCGGGTTCTCGCCACTCGCTTCCCCGGCTTCGGTGAATGGCCGTTCACCCGTTGAGCAGCTTGGCCACCTGGGCGTGGACGTTGGCCTGGTTCGGGATCAGGACGTCCTCGCCGTTGTAGGTGCTGCCCGTCTCTGAGAGCAGGCTGGGCGGAGCCGAGCCGCCGATCTCCGAGGCCACGAACATCTGCATCAGGGTCAGGCCGCCCATGTCGGTCTGGAGCACGCCGGGCGCGTCCCAGGCCGCCCAGGGCAGGTGGAAGAAGGTGTGCAGGGTCAGCAGCTGGGACTTGATCGAGTTGAGGATCTCTTGCTGGGTCGCCTCGCGGGTCAGATCGTTGCTCGCCTGATTGCAGGCGTTTTCGCGCGTGCGGGCGAGGATCATCGCCTGCTCGCCGTTGAGGTGGTGGACGCCCGGATTGAGGTCGAGCGTGAAGCCCCCGTCGGCAGTGCCGCCGGAGATGTTCGAGCAGATCTTCCCGGTCTTGACCGTGACGCCGCCGATGTCGTCGATGAACTTGGGGAAGTTCCCCAGGTCGATCACGATCACGTGGTTGATCTGAAGCCCGGTGAACTGCTTGATCACCTGCAGCGCCAGCCCCGGTCCGCCCTGGGCCCAGGCCGCGTTGATCTTCTCCTCGCCATGTCCGGGGATGTTGACCAGCGTGTCCCGTGGGATCGACAGCCGGCGCGAGACACCGCCTCCGATCCGCCATAGCATGATCGTGTCGGTGTTGGCGTCGGCTTCATTCGTGTTGGCGCCACCGCCCTCCTTGGAGTCGGCGCCGGTCGTCGGCCGGTTGTCCAGGCCGAGGATCAGGACCGTGTTGGCCGAGGTCAGCATTGGCCCGCCCGAGCTGAGCTGGGCCTTCGCCGGGGCCAGGATCGCCGGGTTGGATTGGTTGGAGGCGCTGATCATGAAGAGCACGAACGACAACAGCAGCCAGCCGACCACCAGAGCGACCAGGCCGAGCACCACGCGCTTCCAGGAGAGCCGACGGCCCGAGGGTCTGTGGCGGTCTCCGCCGGCCTTGTAGCGGCGATAATCAGGACCGGACGGGCCGGACGGGCCTACTCTCAGCTCGTCCTCCTCGCCCCGTAGACGGGCCTTCAGGCCACGCGGTCCGGCCCGGTAAACCTTGTACGGAGGCTGTCCCAAGTCGTTCGGCATCTCCCCATATAGTGACGGCATGCCGGGCCGGCGCACGATTGGCGTCGACATGGGCGGTACGAAACTGCTGGCCGGCGCGGTCGATTCCGGGCTCTCGGTGCATCACCGCGTGCAGCGCAGCATCAACCGCCTCGACGTGTCCTACCTGCTCGACGTGGTGGTCGACGCCGTCGAGGAGACGCGCGACGGAGCCGGTGGGGAAATCGACGCGGTTGGCTTTGGCATCCCCTCGCTGATCGACCAGCGCACCGGAAATGCGGTCATCGCGGTCAACCTCCCGCTGAAGGACATCCAGTTCGGGGATGTGATGACCGAGCGACTCGGCCTGCCGGTGTTCGTCGACAACGACGCCAACCTCGCGGCCCTGGCCGAGCACCGCGCCGGCGCCGCTCAAGGGTGCAGCGAGGCTGTACTGATCACGCTCGGGACCGGGATCGGGGGCGGGTTGATCCTCGGTGGGCGGCTCTACCGCGGGGCGGTCGGCGCCGGTGCCGAGCTCGGTCACATGGTGATCGACATGAACGGGCCCCCTTGTCAGGGCAACTGCCCCAACCATGGGTGCTTCGAGTCGCTCGCGTCGGGGACCGCGCTGGCCCGCGAGGCCCTGCGGATCGCCCGCGAGCGGCCGAACTCGGGCCTCGGCCGAGCGCTGGCCGCCGGGCGCGAGCTCCAGGGACCGCTGGTCTCAGAGCTCGCCCACGACGGCGACGCGGCGGCGATCGAAACGATCGAGCTGATCGGCACCCGGGTCGGCGTGGCGATCGCCAGCTTCGTGAACATCTTCAATCCCGAGGTGGTCGTGATCGGCGGTGGCGTGATCGGCGCCGGCGAGCGGCTGCTGGCCGCCGCCCGAGCCGAAGTGCTCGCTCGGGCACTGCCGCCCTCGCGCGACATCGTCCAGATCGTGCCGGCGGCGTTCGGCGTCGAGGCGGGGATGATCGGCGCCGCCGCGCTGGCCTTCGACGGGCTGGAGCAGCGACGATGAGCGCCCCGGTGAGTGCCGGCCGCCTGGTTGTCTGCCCGACCCCGATCGGCAACCTCGAGGACGTCACCTTGCGCGTCTTGGCCGCTCTGCGGGAGGCCGACATCGTCGCCTGCGAGGACACCCGGCGAACCCGCGTCCTGCTCGACCGCTACGGCGTCGGCGCCAGCCTGGTCAGCTACCACGAGCACAACGAGCGTCAGCGCGCGAACGAGCTGGTGGCGAAGATGCGGGGCGGCGCGGTGGTCGCTTTGGTTTCCGATGCCGGCACGCCGCTCGTGTCGGATCCGGGGTTCGTCTTGGTGCAGGCGTGCGTGGCGGCGGGGCTGGCCGTCGAGGTGCTGCCCGGGCCGTCCGCCGCCCTGGCCGCGCTCGTGGCCAGCGCGCTGCCGGCCGACCGGTGGCGGTTCGCCGGGTTCCTGCCGCGCAAGCGTTCGGCGCTCGAGCAGGTCTTCGCGTCGCCGGAGACGCTGGTGGCGTTCGAATCCCCCAAGCGCGTCGCCGCGTCGCTGCGGGTCCTCGCCGAGCTCGATACGGAGCGGCCGGTCGCGGTCGCACGCGAGCTGACCAAGATCCACGAGGAGGTGGTGCGCGGCACCGCCGGCGAGCTGGCGGCGCGGTACGCGCAGGACGCTCCACGGGGCGAGGTCGCGCTGGTCGTCGGTGGCGCGCCGTCGGTGGTGGATGAGATCGGGCCGGCGTTGGATGCGCTCAAGCGGCTGGTCGAGGCCGGCGCCAAGCCACGCCCGGCCGCATCGGTCGTGTCCGAGCTCACGGGTGTTCCAGCGAACCGGCTGTACCGCGCCCTGACCGCTGGGTAGGACCCCCTTGGGGCGGGACAGGGGGCGGCTCGACTCGTTGGAGCGGGATGCGGCCGCCGGGCAAGGATGCCCGGCGGAACGGCCCCACGGACGCCGAGCGGAGCGAGGCCCAATAAAGTCAATTAGCGAGCGATGTCCTTCTACATCACCACCCCGATCTACTACGTCAACGCCCAGCCCCACCTGGGGCACGCGTACACGACGATCGCCTGCGACGTGCTCGCGCGGCATAAGCGCCAGCGCGGCGAGGACGTGTTCTTCCTGACCGGGACGGACGAGCATGGCGAGCCGGTGGCGGACGCGGCGGCCGCGCAGGGCCTCGAGCCCAAAGAGTTGGCCGACATCAACGCCGAGAAGTTCAAGGCGCTTGCCCCCCAGCTTGAGGCGTCGAACGACTTCTTCATCCGGACCACCGACCCCGAGCACATGCGGCGGGTGCAGGAGGTCATGCAGGTCGTGCACGACAACGGCTACACATACAAGGGGATCTACGAGGGGTGGTACTGCCCCCGCTGCGCGGACTTCAAGGTCGAGAACGAGATCCTCGAGGGCAACCGTTGTCCGATCCATGAGATCCCGCTCGAGCGCCACAGCGAGGAGAACTGGTTCTTTCAGTTGTCGGCGTTCCAGGAGCCGTTGGAGCGGCTCTACGCCGAGCAGCCCGACTTCGTCATGCCCCGGCACCACTACAACGAGGCGCGCTCGTTCATTCAGTCGGGGCTGCAGGACATCTCGTTGTCCCGCAAGCGGCTGAAGTGGGGCGTGGTCGTGCCCTGGGACCCCGAGCACGTCTTCTACGTGTGGTTCGACGCGCTTCTGAACTACTACACGGCACTCGGGTATGCCCGCCCGGGCGAGGACCTGACCGACCGCTTCTGGCCGGCCAGCTACCACGTGATCGGCAAGGACATCCTCAAGTTCCACACGGTCTTCTGGCCGGCGATGCTGATGGCCGCGGACCTGTCAGTCCCGCACCACGTGTTCGTGCACGGGTTCCTGCTCGGCTCTGACGGGCGCAAGATGAGCAAGTCGCTGGGCAACGTGCTCGATCCGTTCGAGGTCATGGAGCTGTACGGGACCGACGCCCTGCGGTTCTATCTGATGCGCGACGTCTCTTTCGGCGCTGACGGCAGCGTCGGTCTCGACGCGGTGCGGGCACGTTACGAGGCCGAGCTGGCCAACGAGTACGGGAACCTGGCGAGCCGGACGATCGCGATGATCCAGCGCTACCGCGACGGCGTGATCCCCGCGGCGGCGACCGACCCCGAGCTGGCGCGGGTCTTCGAGGTCCTGCCCGCCGAGGTGTCGGCGGTGCTCGATCGGGCCGAGCCGACGCGCGCGCTCGACCTCATCTGGGAGCGGGTGCGTCGCCTGAATCGCTACGTCGAGGAGCGGGCCCCGTGGCAGCTGGCACGTGATCTCGAGGCGGCGGCGGCGCTGGACGAGACGCTGGCGTCGCTCGCCGAGGGCGTGCGGGTCGTGAGCGTGCTCCTGCATCCGTACATGCCGGCAAGCGTCGAGAAGCTCCTGCTCGCGGTCGGCTCGCCCGAGGTGAGCTACGGCCGGGCGCTGTTCGGTGAGCGCGGGAGCGGGCTGCCGGTCCAGGCGCTCGAGCCGCTGTTCCCGAAGCGGTGATCGATTCCCACACGCACCTGGACCTGTGCGAGCCGCCTGATTCCGAGCTGGTGGCCGCGGCCGTGGACGCTGGGGTGAATCGGATCGTCACCGTCGGGACCGACGGTGCCTCGTGCCGTGCGGCGCTGGCGGCGGCCGAGGGCTTCCCGCAGGTGTACGCGGCCGTCGGGCGTCATCCGAACGCGGCCACGGGGTTCGACGACGCCGATCTGGCCGAGCTCGCGGCGCTCGCCGCGCACCCGAAATGCGTGGCCGTAGGCGAGACCGGCCTCGATTACTACCGCGACTATGCGCCGGAGCCGGATCAGAAGCGGGCGTTCGCTGCGCAGATCGAGTTGGCGCGGTCGGTCGGCAAGCCGCTCGTCATCCACACACGCGCCGCGGAGGACGACACGCTGTCGATGCTGTCCGATCTGGCGGCCGGGGTCCGCGTGATCCTGCACTGCTTCTCGATGCCCGAGCGGATCGAGGAGTGCCTGGCGCACGATGACTGGTGGATCTCGTTCGCGGGCAACGTGACCTTCCCAAAGGCGCCTGACCTGCGGGTCGCCGCGCTACGGGTTCCGGCGGCGCGCCTGCTGGTCGAGACCGACGCACCGTATCTGGCACCGCAGGTCGTGCGCGGCAAGCCGAACCAGCCGGCCTACGTGGCGGACACGGCGCGGGTCCTGGCCGTGGAGCGGCGAGTGCCGTACAAGGAGCTCGACGCGGCGGTCGAGGCGAGCGCCGCCGAGGTGTTCGGGTGGTCAAGCTAGGCCAGAACTTCCTGGTCGACCGCAACATCCTGGGCGTCATCGAGCGGCTGGCCGCGCTCGAAGAAGACGACGTGGTGCTGGAGATCGGTGGCGGAGAAGGCGTGCTCTCTACGCGCCTGGCCGCCCTTGTCGCGCACGTGCACGTCGTCGAGGTCGACCGGCAGCTGGAGGAGGGGCTGAGGGACGTTCTCTGCGAGTTCCCGAACGTGACGCTCTGGATCGCCGATGCGCTCGCGCTCGAGCTGTCGGCGTTGGATCCGGCGCCGACCGCCGTCGTGGCCAACCTGCCCTACTCGATCGCCGCCACCGTGATCCTGCGGACGATCGAGGAGTTGCCCAGCGTGCGTGAGTGGGTCGTGATGGTCCAGCGCGAGGTGGGCGAGCGGCTCGCGGCGTCGGTCGGCGATCCGGCCTACGGGGTGCCGTCGGTGCTCGCGCAGCTGGCCTGTGAGGTGCGGATATTGCGGCCGGTGGCGCGGACGGTGTTCCGGCCGGTGCCGCGGGTCGACTCGGTGTTGGTGGGACTGCGCCGGCGGGAGGGGACGCCCGGTGTGGAGCCGGCGGTTCGCTCGCTCGTCCACGACGCGTTCGCGCACCGGCGCAAGGCGCTGGCCGGGTCGCTCGCCCTGGCTCCGGACGCCTCGATGGGCGTGCGCGAGCGGGCGCGCGAGGCGCTCGTGTCGATGGGCCATCCGCCGGATGAGCGCGCCGAGCGGCTGTCGCCCGAGGAGTTCCGGGAACTCGCCGCGAGGCTGGGCGGTTCGTGAAGCTCGTCGCCCGGGCGCCGGGGAAGGTCAACCTGGGTCTGTTCGTCGGGCCGCGGCGCGAGGACGGACGCCACGAGTTGGTAACTGTGTTCGAGTCGGTGTCCCTCGCCGACGAGGTGACGGTGGCGCCGGTCGAGGGGCCGTCGGACGAGGTGATTTGTCCGGAGATCGACGCGCCGAACATCGTGAGCATGGCGCTCGCGGGGTTGCGCGCGGGTGGCTGGGATGCCCCGCCGGTGCGGGTGACGATCGAGAAGCGGATTCCGGTCGCCGGCGGCATGGGCGGTGGCTCGGCCGACGCGGCCGCGGTGCTACGAATCGCTCCGGCTCTGGCTCCCGTTCCGTCGGGCGTGATCGACCGGGTCGCGGCGTCGCTCGGCGCGGACGTGCCGAGCCAGGTCGCGCCAGGTGCGGCGATTGGGACGGGGGCTGGAGAAGTGCTCGAACGCCTCCCAGGACCGCTCGTCCCGCACGCGTTCGTGATCGTGCCGCAGGCCTTCGCGCTGTCCACGGCCGACGTGTATCGGGAGTTCGACCGGTTGCGCCTGGCGCGGTCCGCCTATGAGCTGTCGGCGTTCCTCGACGAGGTACGCCGGGCGGGGGTGACGCTCGCACGAGCGCTGCTTGCCAACGACCTCGCGCGAGCGGCCATGTCGCTTCACCCGGAGATCGCCGACGTCCTCGACGCGGTCCTCCACGCTGGCGCCACCCACTCGATGGTGTCCGGGTCGGGTCCGACGGTGCTCGGCTTGTGCATTGGTCCAGAAGCCGGTGCGATGGCGGAGGACGCGACCGCCGCACTGGTCGATCGGTACCCTGGAGCGACCCCCGCGGCCCCGGTGAGCGAGGAGTTTTGGGCTCCGCGGGGAAGCTAATCGTCGCCCGATTCGCGCAGCGTTTGGTCCCGCGGCTCCGTCGGGCACAATTCCCGCAAGGCTCGTGAGCAATCAGTCCATCACCTACCTGGTCGGAGCGTGCTGTGGCGTGCTCGGCTTGGCGGCGTTCTGCGCCCTGGTGGTCGTTCCGACGATCACGGCCTATCGACGGGTGCACGAGCGGATGGCCGTGCTCGTGCTCTCGGTATACGTCCTAGCCGCCTTTGTGGGAATCGGCGTGCTGCTCGGCGCGCTGATCGTGGTCGAGTGGCCCAGGCTGTTCTGACTCGGCGCGAGGGAGATGGTCGGGCGGCGCGGGACGTCCTGACTCGGGCCGGGATCGGGCCGCTTGGCTGAGCGCGCGCGTGAGCAGTCGGCGCCCGCAGCGCCCGACCTGGCCGCGCTCGCGGCGATCACCGACGCGGTGGAAGGCGGCGCCGGGCTACCGGCGATCCTGCGTGCCGCGGCGCGAGCGCTCGACACCAGCCTGATTCTCATCGACCGTTCGGCGACCGTGCTGGCGGTGGCGGCGCGCTCCCCGGCCGACGAGCGGTCGCTCATGCGCGACGCCGAAGACGTGACGACGATCGAGCTGAAGGTCGCGGAGACGACCGTGGGGCGGCTGCGGATGCGGACCTCCGACCGCCCGGTCGACGGCTCGCTGCTGCGACTCGTGACGACGTTGATCGCCTCCGAGGTCGAGCGCGTGCGAGCGCCCGAGCGCGCCTCCGAGGAGGCGGCGGTCGCGTTTCAGCGCGCCGTCCTCGAGGGCCGTATCGACGATCGCGAGGATCTGGTCGCCCGAGGCAGGGAGCTCGGGACCGATCTGGGTGGCGGCGGGTCCGTTGTGATCGTCCGCGCTCACGCGCGCAACCCGAGCGAGGAGGACTGGCGCCGCCGGATGCTGGCGCTGGCCGCGCGCGGCTCGCGGTCGATCGCGCCCGGCGCGATAACGGCACCTACCGGGCAGGAGATTGCCGGCGAGGTCGCGGTGCTCGTGCCCGACGGCGACGGAGAGGTGGGCCGCCGGGTCGTCTCGGCGGTGCTGCGTGAGCTCGAGTCCGGCCTGCCCGGCTTCGCCTTCGCGGTCGGCCGCAGCCGGCGGACCGAGGACCCACTCGATCTGGGGCGAGCACGGAACGAGGCGTTGCTTGCGGCGAATGTCGTCGAGGGCGAGCCCGAGCGGGTCGAGCTCGGCTACGAGGAGACCGGCACCTACCAGCTGCTGTTGCCTTACATGACCGACCCCGTCGAGCTGCGCCGGTTCTACAACGACACCGTGCGCCCGCTGGTCTCCTACGACGAGCAGTACGAGACCGACCTGCTCGGGACACTGTCCACGTTCCTGGAGTGCGACGCGAACGTCAACGCGACGGCGTCGCGGCTGATCACGCACCGGCACACGGTCCGGTACCGGTTCGAGCGGGTGCGCGAGCTGACGGGTCTGGACGTGTCCTCGACCGACGGCCGCGAGAAGCTATCGCTCGGGCTGAAGGCGATGCGCGTGCTGGGGATCGCGCCCCCGCGCGGTCCCGCCAACGAGCGCGGCGCCGAGGGTGGCCGGGTTCCGCGCTGAGGCGGCGCCGTCAAGCGCCGCCGACCGTTCCAATGAGCGGTTGACCGCCGGGGTAGGGTCCCCGCCATGAGCGGCCAGGGGCCGGCTGTCCTGATCATGGCGCGAGCACCGCGTCCCGGCGAGGTGCGGCGGGCGCTCGAGCCCGTGCTGGGCCGGGAAGGTTGTCTCGAGCTCCAATCGGCGCTGATCGCGCAGACCGCGGCCTGGGCCCGCAAGGTGGGCTCGGGCGCGCCCCCGCACGTGGCGCATGAGCCTCCCGACGCCGGCGCCGAACTGCGCCGCCTGGTCGGCGCCGACGCCGTGCTGTTTCCCCAGAACGGAGAGGGGATCGCCGCTCGCCTGGCCGACGCGTCGGCCCGGGTGCTCGCCCGCAGCGGTGGTCCGCTACTGATCGTGTGGCCCGACCTCCCGCGCTTCCGGGTGGCCCACGCCGCCGGCGCTCTCGACGATCTCGGGTCGGGGTGTGACGTCGTGCTCGGGCCGGCCATCGATGGCGGGCTGTACCTGGTCGCGATCGCCCGGCCGCTGCCCGAGCTGTTCGCCCTACCCGAGCACGCGTGGCGCAACGACGTGATGGGGGTCGCGCTGACGGCGATCCGGGACGTCGGGTTCGAGGTGGGGATCCTCCGCGCTGAGCGCGCCTTGCACCGGCCGGCCGACGTGCGGGCGGCGCTGGCCGATCCGCTGCTGCCGGCCGACGTGGCGACGATTCTGCGCCGGCGCGTCTGACGCTTTCTGGGCCTCCGGGCCGAGTTCGCGGAGCCGCGGGCATCGTCGCGGCGGGCATCGTCGCGCACCACCGCCGGGACATCGTCCGTATGTCCAATCCGGCGCATCTTGGCTAAGGGCGGCGTCGGCCCGGCCGACCATTTGCCGTAGCGCGCGGGGGGCAGCAATCGGGCGCCGGCGTAGCCGCCGCCTGTTCCCACCGCTCGAACCAGCGTGCGAAGCGCTTCTTCACATGACCATGCTCCGAGCCTTCCGGCCACCAGCCGTCCCAGCAACCGACTTAAAACCGGGGACGAACGTGCGATGGCCGGCGGGGCGGTTTCTCAAGCAGCGCGGGGGCGAGGTCGATTCCTCGTCTGTGAATAGTGGACTTCCCGACCGGGTGCGCTCACGCTCGGCTTCAGAGCATGGCTTCACGCTGATCGAGGTCCTGGTCGCCGCGCTGATCACGCTGATCATTTCGGCGGGCGTGGCCACCGCGCTCGTCTCGGCCACCGACTACACCTCGTTTGCACGGGGTCAGACCAACGCGCAGGCGGTCGCGGAGCAGGACCAGGAGCGGCTGAAGTCGATGAGCGACGCCCAGCTGACCTCGCTTCACCAGACAAGGACCGTCACGCTCGGCGGCTCGCAGTGGACGGTCACGTCGACCGCGACCTTCCTCAGCGCCACCGGGCAGTCGAGCTGCACGAGCCTGAGCACCGCTTACTTCAAGATCGCCTCGACCGTGACGGACACCACGGCGAGCGGAAGCGTCACGACGCTGGCGAACGTCGAGACGATCATCACCCGGCCGCTCGCCGGGAGCCTCGTGGCACCGGTCGATGACCAGATCCCCACCACGCCGCTGAGCGGGGTCGGGATCACGGCGCTCGGGCAGACCACCAACTACACCGAATCGGCCACTACGGATGCCAACGGGTGCGTGGCGTTCGCCGGACTGCCGACCGACACGTACACGATCACCGCCACCGACCCCGGCTACGTCGATCCGAACGGCAACCCGTCCCCGAGTGAGTCGGCGAGCGTCAACCAGAACGGCATCACGAGCGCCAACGCGCTCCACATGGGTGGGGCGGGGAACCTCAAGATCGCGTTCCAGACCAAGGGGTCAAACGGGACGACTTACGCCCCGAACGGATACGAGACGTCCTACTACGGCCAGGGGAGTGGCCTCGAGATGACAAACCCCGGCTGCGTTCTGTCCTCCGCGACCTGCACCAGTACTGGGACGCCGACGGCGTACACCGCACTGAGCACCGCGGGCGCGGCCACGGCGACGGTAGGGAACCTGTTCCCGTTCTACATCTCCAGCGCCGCTCAGTACACCAACAATTACCAGGTGTGGGCAGGCGCGTGCCCACAGGAAGAGCCGCTCCAGCCGCCATCGGGAACGGACCTCGCGACGGTTGATCCGGGGCAGGCGTTGCCCGGGAGCCCTGACGTGACCGTCGATGAGCCGGCGATCGACGTCGCGGTCAAATACAGCGGCACGACGTATGTGCCCGCGCATGTCGAGGTCATCTTCACGGGCTATAACTCGTCGGGGGCGGTGTCGTGCACCGACACCTGGGATCAGGTCGCGTCCGTCGGCCAGGAAACGGTAAGCGGCACCAAGTACGCAACGTACCCGGCCCCCTTTGCCAGCACGGCTGCGGCGGGGAACTCGCTCGCGAGCAGTGACGGTCTCCAGGGGAAGATCCAGGTGTGCGCCGATTACAACGGATACTCCGGAACGTCGTCCCTGTTCACCAACACGAACTTCACCGGCGCAACTCAAGTCCCGGTGATAAGCGCGACGTCACACACCTCATGTCCGTGATCGGCACCAAGATGAGCGATCGTTTCGCCAGGGTTGCCGCCAGGCTGCGCGGCGAGCAAGGCTTCACCCTCGTCGAGCTTCTCGTGACGATGGTCGCCGGGCTTGTGGTGATGGCCGGGCTCGGCACGGTCCTCACCGTGACCCTTCAGCAGACGACCCGCACGTTCACCCTCTCCGATGCGACCGAGAACGCGCGCACCGTCGTCACGTACATCGAAAACGAGCTGCACTCGGCGTGCCTGACCGCCGACGTCACGCCGATCCAGGGTGGGGGGTCGAACGGCAGCCAGGTGAGCGACGCCAACGACCTGGTGTTCGTAAGTCAGTACGGGACCTCGGCCAGCCCGACGCCCGTGGAGCACAAGATCACCTACAGCGCAGCCAACCGCACCTTGACCGAGTACACCTACTCACTGATCAGTGGCAACGATCCCTCGAGCTGGATCTTCGCCACGACGCCCACCATCGCGGCCGGAAAGCGGCTACTGGCCAACGTCGCGCCGATTTACCAGCAATCGACGAGCAGCAACATTCCCATCTTTCAGTACTTCGCGTACGAGCCGTACACCGATGTCAACGGCAATACCGACGAGATGCTGATGGACGGCACCTCCTCCGTCCCGGGAACCTCATCGGTGTCGAATCCCGACCCGCTGCCGACGTCCCCATCCGGGCTGTCGCAGACGAACGCGGCCAGCACGGCGGAGGTCATGGTCAACTTCCTGGTTGGCGCCACCGGCGGGAACCAGGAGAACACGAGCCTCGGAGACACCTACGACCCGGTGACCGACTCGATCGTGCTGCGGTTTACACCGCCAGCCGACTCGGCCGGCAGCGGCGCGACGTTCGGACCCTGCGCATGATGCCGCTCGATTTCATAGTCAAGCTGTTTGCCGCCGCGCGCCGGCGCGTAAGCTCGGAGTCCGGGTTTGTCATGGTGGTAGCGCTCGGCGTGCTCACGGTGACCAGCCTGCTGGTCGCGGCGATCTACATCGGCGTTCAGGCCGAGGTGCAGGCGACCTCGCACTCGTCGTACAAGCAGCAGGCCTACTACGCGGCGCGAGCGGGCGAGCAGGCCTTCCTCTATCAGCTCAACGAGAACCCCAACTACTGGACCACCTGTTCGAACGACTACGCGCCCACACCGGTCGCGGTTCCCGGGAACACGACGGGCGTCGATTACTCCTACGTTCCGGTGTACAACCCCGGCTACAGCAACACGAACTGCACGGCGAGCACCGCGATCTCGGCGCTCGTCGATCCGAACAGCGGGACGCTGCGCATGGAGTTCACCGGCTACGCCGGGCATACCAATCCGACCACCGGCGTTCCGCAGGTAACCGAGACACTGGTCGCCAGCTTCCGCAAGCCCAGCCCGCTTGACTTCCTGTGGTACACCGACCACGAGATGGAGGACCCGGCGCTGAACAGCGCGTGCGCAGGTGAGAAGTACTACTACCAGTACACGAACGGAGCCCAGCCGCCGAGCTCGTGCGAGATCAACTGGGCGAGCGGGGACACGATGGACGGGCCGAGTTACACCAACGACCAATACCTGATCTACCAGGGCGCCAACCCGACGTTCGGGCGGGCCGGCACCGACGACCAGACCGAGAGCAGCGCCCCCGAGAGTTCGGTGTGCGTCAACTCGAACTGTCAGAACGCGACCTTCCAGGGTGGGACCCCCGCAACCGTGGCCGGTGCCGAGAACATTCCGCTACCCCAGAGCGTCTCGAGCACGCAGCTGCTGACCGACGCGACCAACAGCGGTGACGTTTTCACGGGAACGACGACGATTGCCCTGACCGCAAACGGAAACGGCACGGAGAGCGCCACGATCAGCGAGTGCCCGGGCTCCACGAGCACCGCGTCGTGCACCAGCGGGTGGCTGAACACGACGATCAACACGGTCCCGTCGATCATCTACGTACAGAGCGCCAGCGGGTGCCCGTCGACGTACACGGCCTCGACCTATTCGCTCAACAACTCCGGCCAGTACTACGGGCCATGCGGCGACGTGTACGTGCACGGCACCTACAACCAGCCGCTGACGATCGTCTCCGATCACGACGTCATCATCGTGGGGAATACGACGACGACGACCTGCTACACGCCCCAGGCGGCGTGCACGGCCAACCCCGGTCTGAGCACGAGCACCGACAGCAACGGTAACCCGACGGGCAGCGCGACGCTCGGGCTGGTGGCGGGAGACTTCGTGCGCGTCATGCACCCCGCCAACGTGGTCCCGAGTGCGATCACGATCGACGCCGCGATCCTCACCCTGTCGCACTCATTCATGGTCGACAACTACTCGACCGGTTCGAGCAACCCACAGCCCTATCTGACGGTGCACGGCGCGATCGCCCAGCGCTACCGCGGGATCGTCGGCCTGGTGGGAAGCGCCGGCTACCTCAAGAACTACCACTACGACGATCGCCTGAAGGTGATCCTGCCCCCGTACCTGTTCTCGATCTCGACCGCCGGGTGGCAGGTGTCGCGCGAGACACTCTGTATGCCGGACACCCCGGCCACCGACTCATCTAGCTGCGCCTATACCGGGCCGTAGGCCCGGTTCTGCGCAGGCGTAGGGTTCCACTGGGGGGCAGGGACTCGAACCCCGATCTCCGGGACCAAAACCCGGCGTCGCTGCCAGTTGGACGACCCCCCAACGGTGTTTGGAAGGCGCCGAATGTAGCAGCGCACGGCAGCCCACCCGCCCAGGTTCCGTCCGTCGCTCATGGGAACATACGTTCGTAATGTCGCGAGTTCCACGCTACACCGAGGAGGACGTGAGAGCGGCTGTCGCCGGCTCGCCCAGCCTGACCGCGGCGCTCCGCCAGCTGGGCCTCAGGCCGGCGGGCGGAAACCACGGCACGCTCCGGAAGCTGATCGAGCGATACGGCATCCCGACGGACCACTTCAACCAGAACTGGGTGCTGCGCGGACCGAGGTCTCAGCGGGCGATTCCGTTGTCCGACGTGCTGGTCGAGAACTCCACCTACAACCGAACCAAACTCAAGGAGCGGCTATACGAAGCCGGGCTCAAGCAGCGACGATGTGAATCGTGCGGCCAGGGCGAGGAATGGAACGGCCGGCACATGTCGTTGATCCTCGACCACATCAATGGTGTCGCCACCGACAACCGGCTGGAGAATCTGAGGGTCGTCTGTCCGAACTGCGCCGCGACGCTTGACACGCACTGCGGACGCAAGAACCGGATGCCACGGGAGCGGCGACTCTGCTTGCACTGCGGCTCCGAGTTCTTTGCCAAGTACGACAGCCACCGCTACTGCTCGCAGGCTTGCGGTGTCCACAGCAAGGGTCCGCGAGAACCGAGACCGGAACGGCGCAAGGTCGAGCGGCCGTCTTACGAGCAGTTAATAGCCGATGTCCAGACGATGAGCTTCGTATCGATTGGGCGAAAGTACGGGGTGTCGGACAAGGCGGTCAGGAAGTGGATCCGCTGGTACGAGTATCAGCGTGAGATGCTCGAATGGAGGGAGCAGGAAGGGCGGGCAAGAGCACGCGCCGCTTGACGGCTCCCCTACGATCCTGACGTGGCCGCGCCGGTCGTCGTCATACTCGCCGCGGGGCAGGGCACGCGAATGCGCTCTGCGACCCCGAAGCTCCTCCACGAGGTGTGCGGGCGCCCGATCATCGCCTGGCCGGTGGCGGCGGCGTGGGCGGCTGGGGCCGCGAAGGTCGTGGTCGTCGAGGGCCCCGACCGGCCGCTCGAAGGTGTGTTGAACGGCCACGTCACCGTGGCCGTGCAGGAGGTACCGCGCGGTACTGCCGACGCGGTCAAGGCGGCGGCCGGGCAAATCGACTCGAATGACACCGTGGTCGTGCTCAACGGCGATCACCCTCTGATCACGACGGAGACGCTCGCTGGGCTGGTGGAGGCACACCTGCACTCAGGCGCGGCGGCGACGCTGGCGACCGCGGTGCTGGAGGATCCGAGCGGCTACGGACGGGTGGTTCGCGCGCCGGACGGAACCGTCGAGAAGGTGGTGGAGACGAAGGCGCCCGGCGATGCCACGGAGGCCGAGCTGCACATTCGGGAGATCAGCACCGGGATCTACGCCTTCGAGGGCGGGGCGCTGCTGGCGGCGCTCGAGGAGGTCCGGGGCGACAACGCTCAGGGCGAGCTCTACCTGCCCGACGTGCTGCCGATCCTGCGCGCTTACGAGCGCAGCGTCAGCGCGTATGAGATCGACGATGACAGCGAGTTGGGAGTCAACGATCGAGCGCAGATGGCCGCCGTCAGGGCGATCGCGCAGCGCCGCATCCACCAGCGACACATGCTGGCGGGCGTGACGATCGTCGATCCGGCCACGACGGTGATCGACGTCGACGTCCGGATCGGCCAGGACGCGGTCATCGCGCCCTTCACGAGCCTGCACGGCGCCAGCGAGGTCGGCGCCGGCGCCCGGATCGGCCCGCTCAGCACGCTGATCGACTCCCGGATCGGCTCCGGCTCGAGCGTCGTCCACTCCTATCTGAAGGAGGCGGATGTCGGTGAAGGCGTCAGCGTCGGCCCGTTCGCCTACCTGCGGCCCGGCGCCACCCTTCGCGATGGGTCAAAGGCCGGCACGTTCGTCGAGATCAAGAACTCGGACGTCGGCGCCGGCGCGAAAGTGCCCCACCTGTCCTACATCGGCGACACCGACATCGGACAGGGCACGAACATCGGCGCCGGGACCATCACCGCCAACTACGACGGCAAGAACAAGCACCGCACGCACATCGGCGCCGGCGTGTTCGTCGGCGTCGACACGATGCTGGTGGCGCCCGTCAGCGTCGGCGATGGGGCTTATACGGGGGGCGGTTCGGTGATCACCAAGGACGTCCCGCCCGGCGCGCTCGGGATCGCCCGCGCCCGCCAGCAGAACCTCGAGGGGTACACCGAACGTCGCAAGGAGCGAGATTCCGGCCCCGAGGGGGAGCGCAGCGGGGGCGGGAATTAGCGGCACTCGTCGGCCAGTAGTAACAATGTGCGGGACGGCGCTGGGTCGGGTCACCGCGACCGCGCAGCCCGACCCCGCCCACGCAGCCCAGATACCACAATCCGTCCCCTTTCGCACGTAGACTCGATAGCCCGATGAGCCTGCTGGAGACCCCCGTCGCCCGGACCGAGATGCAGTACGACTACAGCAAGCGGCTGATGCTGTTCTCGGGGCGGGCGAACCCCGGACTGGCTGCCAGGATCGCGGACAAGCTCGGGGTCGAGCTCGGCGGGGTGACGCTGAAGACCTTCGCCAACGGCGAGGTCTACTGCCGCTACGAGGAGTCGGTGCGTGGTGCCGACGTCTTCATCGTCCAGCCGACGTGCACCAATCCGGACACCGGGTTAAGCGCCAACGACGCGCTGATGGAGCTCATGGTCATGATCGACGCGGCCGTCGGTGGCTCGGCGCACCGGGTGATCGCGGTCACCCCGTGGTACGGGTACTCGCGCCAGGACAAGAAGTCCGCCCCCCGCGAACCGATCAGCGCACGCCTGGTGGCCCGGATGCTGGAGGCGGCCGGGATTGACCGGATTCTCACGATGGACCTGCACCAGGGCCAGATCCAGGGCTTCTTCCAGAAGCCCTGCGATCACATGACCGCACTGTTCATGCTCACGCAGTACTTCGAGGATCTTGGGCTCGAGGATCTGGTGATCGTGGCTCCGGATGCCGGCCGGGTAAAGCTCAACAAGCGCTTCGCGTCCCAGATCGGCGCGGACCTGGCGATCCTCAACAAGGAACGCCCCGCGCAGCAGGTCGCCGAGATCGGTTACGTGATCGGCGACGTCAAGGGCAAGACAGCGGTACTTGTCGACGACATCATCGGCACGGCCGGAACGCTGAAGGCCGCCGCCCAGGCCGTGCACGACGCCGGCGCCCGCCGGGTATACGCCGCCGCCACGCACGGCAACTTCTCGGGCAACGCCTGGGAAAATCTCGCGGACGCCGGCTTCGAACAGGTGGTAGTGACCGACACGATCCCGCTCCCGCCGGGCGCCCCCGACAACGTGCGGGTGCTGTCCTGCGCCGAGCTGCTTACGACCTCGATCCGCCAGATCTTCACGGACGGGTCCGTGAGCGACGTGTTCGGCGGCGAGAACCAGCTCTTCTAGGAGCGCCCGGGCGCCGGGCCAGCAGCGGCGGCGTCGGGATGGGCGAACGCGACGACCCCCAGCTCGGCCGCCGCGTTCAGAGCACTCGTGCGGCCCGCTTGATGGAATTGCTGGGGTTGAGCGAGCAGGAGCTGTGCTGCGTTCTGGATGTGGACCCGCTCACGCTGCTCTCGGGGCAGCTCGAGCACAGCAGCGAGCTGCCGATCCTGCTCGACCTGCTCGACGAGGCCTCCGAGCGCGCGGGGCCGGCGGTACTCAAGCGCTGGGTCCGGGTGGCCGGATCAACCGGGAAGCCGATCGACGCGCTGCTGCGAAGAGATTTCGGGGTATTCGAGAACGCGCTGACGGAGCTGGCCGCGCGCGGATTCGTGCTCCGCGGCGGCGGCTGACGAGACCGGGCGCTACTCCTCGTCTTTCGACTTCGGCTTATCCCCGGGCCAGATGCCGGTCAGATGTTGAAACGTCCGCGCGCCGGCACGGTCGACCGCCGCGCCTACGCCGGCCGTGGTGGCGGCCTCCAGCGCCGCGGCGCCAATCACCTTTCCGAAGCTCGCGCCGGCCGTGGTGGGCTTGGGTGGATCGCCGTCGTCGACCCGGGACCAGAGCCCGCGGAAGATTACCTTCGCGATCCGGGCTCCGATCAGGCCGGCGATGATCGCGAACGGTTTGTAGAGAATCTTCATCGTGCGTGCAGCCTACCCCGGATGCTCTCTCCTGGATCGGGCAGATACAGCTGCACGATGGAGTAAAACGTTAACCCCAGTAGCGGAGAAGACAGCAGGAGGGAACCGAGATGCTCGACGAGGACTCCAGACACGAGAACAGCGCGGCGGAGGACTTGCTGCGGCGGGCGCTACTCGATGACTCCGCCGCGGTAGCGGTCTCCCTGAAGGTGGGCGGGCTGCCGCTCAGCGAGTCGGTCACGGTCATCTTCCACGGCCGGCGGGACCTCGGAACGCTTCAGACGTACGTGACTCGAGGGAGCCGGGGCGCGGGCACGACCGTCGCCGCGAGCGAGATGCTGCGCGTCCCGTGTGACCTCGACCTGGCCGACGCGGACGATCGGGCCGAGGCGGAGCAGCTCTATATCGAGCAGGCCACCGCGTTCCGCGACGCCCTGGTGGGCGCCGACGTGGTCCTCGACGTGTGGCGAGAGCCGCTCGGCGAGCTGCTCGGCTCAAGCGTCAACGTCGACCACTCGATCGAGCTGTCGGTGCGGCTGCCGGCCCATCGCCTCCTGCCCACCGCGCTGATCGCGCCCGAGTCCCATCTGGTCGTGACCCCCGTGTGCAGCGCGCGCACGCTCGCCGCCGGCAAGCCGCCGATGGGCATCGCCTGCGCGCAGCAGGACATGGCCCGCATCTACCCACTGGCCGACGACCCGGGGCGGTGCGTGGAGGACTTCCTGGAGGCCGCGGCCGAGCACGCCCGTGCGCTCGCCGAGCGGCTAGACCACCAGGAGGCATCGGTCGAGCGGTTCCTCGAGCTGAGCGAGTAGACGCGCGCGCCTTAGCATCGGGGCGGTGCGCCGCCGGTACATCGTCGCCATTGCTTTGGGGGTCCTTCTGTTCCTGGTCATCAGCGGACTGCTGGCGCGCGCGTTCAGCGCGAACAGCGCCGAGCAGGACGCGATCACCTCGCTGGTGACGGCGGAGGCGCGCGGCGACGTGAACGGGGTGCTCGGCGACATCCTCGACTGCCGGACTGCGGCCGCGTGCCGAGAGCGAGCTGCCAGCAATGCGGCGCGGCTAAAGCACCCGGGTGCGGTCTCGATCGCGCAGCTCACGCCCTCGACCAGCTTCTCGCTGGTCGGCGAGGAGGGGACGGCCCGGGTGGCCTGGATCGTCGGCGGGTCAAAGCCGATCACGCAGTGCGTCCGGGTTCGCCGCACTGGGAACGTGTTGAGCGGGCTGCGCGTCGAGCTGCTCGCGGTTACGCCGAGGCTGAAGACCGACGCGGACTGTCCAGCGCAGTTCTGAGCCCGACTAGTCCGCGGTCCGACTAGTGCGCGGTTCGGACCGGCGTGCGCTCGGGCTCGCGGGCGGGCCGGCGCTCACGCTGGGGCAGCCGCTCCGTCAGCTTGCGGTGATCGCGCAGGCGAATCAGCGGCTGCTCGGCGTCCGGCAGCGGGATGCCACCGCGCGGCGGATCCGGCGGCGTCGGCGGCCGGTCGGGACCGCGGCCCCAGCCGCCATCCGAACCAGGGTCGGAGGGGTGCGGCGGAAACTCGGGGCCGTCGCGCAGCGCCGGAATGATCAGCACCGCCGCACAAACCAGGCCCAGTAGATGCATCCCGGCGATCATCAGCATCAGCTGAGCATCGGCCGACATAAAACCAAGATTAGCGCGGCGTTGAGCGAGAGTGAAGGGGACCCGTTCACCCCCGCCCACCCCCGCTCACCCGACGTGCGCGGGGTTGATCGGTCGGCGCCGAGGGTTTAAGCGGAAGGGTTTGACGGGCCGGCGCCGAGGGTTTGAGGGGAGGGGTGTGACGGGCCGGCGCCACGGCGCTGATGGGTCGGCGCCGCCGCTCTCGGACGTGGTCGCTACCATCGCGGACGGTCATGGCCACCACTCAGACGAATGCCCTTCCAGTCGAGCGCCGCGAAGCCGCGGGATCGCGCGCGGCGCGCCGTCTGCGGCGGGCGGGCAACGTGCCCGGAATCGTCTATGGCGGTGGCGAGGAGCCCATCCCCTTCCAGGTCGAGGCACGGGAACTGCGCCATGCTCTTCAGCACGCCGGCGCGGTGCTCGAGCTGAGCATCGACGGTTCGGGCAGCACGCCCGTCGTCGTTAAGGAGCTGACCCGGCATCCGGTGACCGGCGAGACGATCCACATCGACGTGCTGCGGGTCCGGCTCGACCAGGCGATCTCCGCCACCGTCGTCCTCGACCTGGTCGGCGCCGAGAACGCGCCGGGCGTCAAGGAGGGCGGCGTGCTCGAGCAGGTCATCCGCGAGCTCACAATCGAGGCCCTGCCGGGCGACATCCCCGACGCCATCCACCACGATGTCTCCGAGCTTCAGATCGGCGACACGGTCACGCTCGAGGCGGTCAGTCCACCGCGGGGCGTCACCCTGACCGACGATCCTGAGACCGTCGTGGCCACGCTCACGCCGCCGAGGCTGCAGGCCGAGGCCGAGCAAGAGATCGAGGCGGAGACCGAGCTGGTGGCCGAGGGCACCGCCGCCGAGGAGGCCGAGGAGGCGGCCGGCGACGAGGCTGCCGGCGAGACCGAGGGCGGGGACGAGAGCGAGTAGCCCCCCGCTAAGGCGCCGCCGTCAGGCGCCGCGGATAACCCTGAATTGGACGGCGCCCCGCTAGTGGACTGGCTGATCGTCGGCCTCGGCAACCCGGGTGCCGAGTACGACGGCACTCGCCACAACATCGGCTTCGAGGTCGCCAACGAGCTGGCGAGCCGATGGGCGCTTCCTAGGCCCAAGTCGAAATATCGCGGGCTTCTCACGGAGGGCCGCACCGGCCCGGGAGGGCCACGGGTCGCGGTTCTGCTGCCGCAGACGTACATGAACGATGCGGGCGACTCGGTGGGGCCGGCGCGCGGCGCGTTCAGAGTGCCGCTCGACCGCGTTCTCGTGATCCACGACGAGATCGACTTGCCGTTCGGGGAGATCCGCTCCCGCCTCGGCGGCGGGCTCGCTGGACACAACGGGCTGAAGTCGCTCAAGCAAGGACTGGGCTCGGCTGACTTCGCGCGGGTGAGGATCGGCGTCAGCCGGCCGCCCACGACCGACCCCGACCGCGTGGCCGCCTACGTCCTCGGTCGCTTCCGCGAGCCCCGCGACGAAGTCCGGGAGCTGATCGAGCGCGCTGCCGACGAGGTCGAGCGCACGGTGTCAGAAGAGGCGGACTGATGGGCGCCGACCGCGACGAGGAGCCGTTCGAATCGATCTACGCCCGGGCCGGGTCGGATCTCGATTCGATTCCGTGGGCTGATCTGGCGCCGAATCCGGCCCTCCTGAGCTGGCTGGGCAGCCAGCCGGGCGGAGAGGGCGCGTCGGACTCTGGACGAGGCGGGCGGGGCCTCAGACCGGGCGCGTCCGGCGCGCCGGCGTTGGTCGTAGCGTGCGGCCTCGGCGACGACGCCGAGGAGCTCGCCGCGCGCGGCTACACCGTCACCGCGTTCGACGTCTCGCCGACGGCGATCGGGAAGTGCCACGACCGCTTCCCCGCCTCGGCCGTCAACTACCTCGTCGCCGATGTGTTCGCCCTCCCCAAAGCGTGGACGGAGTCCTACGCCCTCGTGGTCGAGATCCGGACGCTCCAATCGCTGCCACTAGACCGACGCGAGCAGGCCGTGAAGGCGATCGCCGCCACCGTGGCACCGGGCGGCGAAGTGTTCGTTCGCACCGCCATTCGCGAGCCCGACGAGCCGTTGACCAGCCGGCCGTGGCCGCTCATCCGCGCTGAGTTGAACGCCTTCATCGAGGCCGGCCTGACCGAGCGCGAGGCAGGCGAAGACCCGCCCGGCGCGAGTCGATTCCAGATGTTCACCGCTGTGTATCAGCGGCCATCGGGCACGACCTAGACTCGGAGTAGAACATGCTCCGCACGCTCCTCACCCGCGCCGACGAGGACCCCCAGGTCGCGCGGCTGGTCAATGCGGGCGGGCGGGCGTTCGTGTCCCAATCGCTGCGCCCCTACCTGCTCGCGGCGCTGCTCGACCGGGACCCGACCACGCCGGTCATCGTGGTCGCCGGCGACGACCGCGCCGCTCGCGACCTGGCCGCGGGCCTGAAGACGTGGCTCGAGCCGCGCCCGGTCCGCTACTACCCGAGCCGCGGCGTCACCTACGAGTCGCACCTCACGCCGCCCCCACATCTGGTCGGTCTGCGGATCGCCGCCCTCGACGCGCTCGTCGACTCGGGCGACGGGCAAGCCCCGATCGTGGTCGTGAGCGCCGTGGCCCTCTCGGAGAAGGTCCCGGACCCGGCGCTCAGGCCGCACGGCTTCACGCTTCGAGGAGGCGATTTGCTCGACCTCGACGAGACCGCCCTCGATCTCGTCGCCGCCGGCTATGAGCGCGTGGACCAGGTCGAGGACCGGGGCCAGTTCGCGATCCGCGGCGGCCTGCTCGACGTGTTCCCGGCCACCGAGGACCGGGCCGTCCGCGTCGACCTGTTCGGCGATGAGATCGAGTCGCTGCGCTGGTTCTCGACCTTCACCCAGCGCTCGCTGGGCGACGCCGAGCTCGTCGAGATCGAGCCGGCGGCCGAGCTGGCCGAGGAGCACCGCGAGCTCGCCGAGATCGCGGCGCTCGAGAAGGAGGAAGAGCGGCCCGACATCGCCGAGCTCCTGCCGGTCGATCAATTCCACCCTTTCCTAGAGCTGGCGCCGCAAGAGGCAACGATCGTGATCGCAGGCGAGGAGGACGTGGCGCCGGCGCTAGCCGACCACTGGCAGGACGTCAGCGCCGCGTTCAAGGATCGCGACGCCCGTCACCTGTACGTCGATGAAGAAACGATCGACCACACGCTCAAGGCCCGCGCGAAAATCCGGCTTTCGAGCATCGACCAGGACCAGCCTTTCCAATTCCGGGCTCAGGCGGCCGACGTCCAGGCCCGCAGCCTGAAGGAGGCGGAGCCGGAGCTCGAGAAGCTCCACCGGTCCGGCTACCAGACCGTCGTGGCGTTCGCCCGCAAGGGGGAGGGTGAGCGAGCGGCCTATAACCTCGGGCGCCTCAAGGTTCACTGGCTCGACGCGGACGACGGCGCGGCCGACGGGCGGATCACGTTCGCCCAAGCCAGGCTCCAATACGGCTTCATCGCACCCCAGTTCCACCTCGCCGTCATCCCCGAGCACCGCCTGTTCCGACGGCGACGGGCGCCAGAGGAACCACAGAGAGCCCGAAGAAGGGGTGTGCTCAGAAGCTTCTCCGACCTACGCACCGGCGACATCGTCGTGCACGAGGACCATGGGATCGCGCGCTTTGCCGGCTTCGACACCAAGACGGTGGCGGACGTCACCCGCGACTACCTGTATCTCGAGTACGCCGGCTCGGATCGCGTCTTCGTCCCCGTCGACCAGCTGGCCAAGATCAGTCGCTATGTTGGCGCCGGCGGCGCTCACCCGCCGCTATCCAAACTCGGGGGCACCCGCTGGGACACGATCAAGGCTCGCGCGCGCCGAGCTGCCCAGGAGCTGGCCGGCGAGCTGCTCAACCTGTACGCCGAGCGCAAGCGGCGCGAGGGGCATGCCTTCCCGATCGACACCGACTGGCAGCGAGACTTCGAGGATGCCTTCCCGTTCACCGAGACGCCCGACCAGCGCGATGCGATCGAGATGGTCAAGGCCGACATGGAGGCGCCCAAGCCGATGGACCGCTTGATCTGCGGCGACGTCGGCTACGGCAAGACCGAGGTCGCGCTGCGCGCCGCGTTCAAGGCCGTCCAGGACGGCACGCAGGTGATGCTGCTGGTGCCGACCACGATCCTGGCCCAGCAGCACTACGGCACGTTCACCGAGCGGCTGAAGGACTATCCGATCACGATCGAGCACGTCTCACGCTTCCGCCCGCAGGCCGAGCAAAGAGAGTCCGTCAAGCGCTTTAGCGAGGGCAAGGTCGACATCCTCATCGGCACGCACCGCCTTCTCAGCCGAGACGTCCGCGCCAAGAACCTTGGCCTGCTCATCGTCGACGAGGAGCAGCGCTTCGGGGTCAAGCAGAAGGAGCTGCTGAGGCAACTCAAGTTGAAGGTCGACGTGATCTCGATGAGCGCCACGCCGATCCCGCGCACGCTCCAGATGTCGATGGCTGGGGTCCGCGACATCAGCGTGATCGAGACTCCGCCCGAGGGTCGGCGCCCGATCAAGACCTACGTCGGCGAGTACGACGAGGAGCTTGTCAAGACGGCGCTGGTCCGCGAGCACCAGCGAAAGGGGCAGGCGTTCTTCCTGCACAACCGGATCGAGTCGATCGACGAGACGGCCGAGCGGCTGCGCGGCCTGTGCCCGGGCATGAAGTTCGAGGTCGCCCACGGCCAGATGGACGAAAAGGAGCTCGAGCAGCGCATGCTCGCGTTCCTGAGGGGTGACGCCGACGTCCTTGTATGCACGAGCATCATCGAGTCGGGCATCGACATCCCGCAGGCCAACACGCTGATCGTCGAGCGCGCTGACACATTCGGGCTCGCCCAGCTCTACCAGATCCGTGGTCGCGTCGGACGCTCGAGAGAGCGCGCATACGCCTACCTCCTCTATCCGAGCGCCGCCGCGCTGACCCAGGACGCCGCCCAACGCCTGTCCGCTCTGTCCGACTACACCGAGCTCGGCGCGGGCTTCAAGATCGCCATGCGCGACCTGGAGATCCGCGGCGCGGGCAACCTGCTGGGGGACGAGCAGTCCGGCCACGTGGCCGCGCTCGGGTTCGAGCTCTACATGCAGATGCTCGATGAGGCGGTGGCCGCCGCCGAGGACGGCACGGCGTACGAGGAGGAGTGGGAGCCCGTGCGCCTCGACGTCAATGTCGACGCGTACGTGCCCGCCGACTACATCCCCTACGAGCAGGCCAAGGTCGAGGTGCACCGCCGGATCGCCGCCGCGCGCGAGGTGGCCGACCTCATGGAACTCAAGAACGAGCTCGAGGACCGCTTCGGCGAGCTGCCCGACCCGCTCAAGAACCTGATTGCGCTCCAACAGGCGCGGATCAAGCTGGGTCAGGCCGGCGCGCGGGCGGTGACGTTCCGCAACGGTCGCCTGGCCGTCACGCCGATCGAGCTCGACAGCGTGAGAGCCAAGCGGATCCGCCAGGAGATCCCCGAGGCGCTCTACGAGTCCGGCAAGTCGCAGCTGTCGGTGCGCGTCCCCGAGGATCCCGCCAAGCGCTTCCCGGCGGTGGTGAAGGCAGCCGACGTGCTGCTGGCCGTGACGCGCGAAGCCCGAGCGGCCTGACCTAGCCGCAATCCCTGTCAGGACGCGGATTTGGATCCCGCCCACCCGCCCCCACCGGCCCCACGGACGCCGAGCGGAGCGAGGCCAAATAATGCCTCTTAGGCGATTCTTCACCGACAGTTCACGACACCATCGCTACCATCGACCGCCGATGACGGTTCGTAGGTCCATCGTGGCGCTTGGCGCCTTTTTTGTGTTCGCGATCGCCGTGGCCGGATGCGGCAGCAGCGTGCCGGGCGATTCGGTCGCCGACGTGGCGGGCAACCCGATCACCACCCAGGCCTTCAACCACTGGATGTACGTCGCGGCCAAGAGCCAGGCGGCGGAGCAGCCGGGTCAGCCGGTGATCGTGCCCAACGATCCGCCGGACTTCACGAAGTGCATCGCGGACGTCCGCAAGGCGATCCCGAGCCTGGCCAAGACAAAGGCCGCGACGCTGAAGACCGCCTGCCAGCAGCAGTTCACCTCGCTCGCGAGCTCGGTCATGGACTTCCTAATAACGGCGTACTGGTACCAGGCCGACGCCCACAAGCTCGGCGTCAATGTCACCCCCGCGGAAGTCCAGAACGCGTTCAACACGGCCAAGAAGCAGACCTTCCCGACGGCCGCCGGGTTCAACAGCTTCCTCACGGAGACCGGTCAGACGCTTGCCGACATCACCTATCGCTTCAAGATCAACACGATCGTCCAGAAGCTGGTGGCCAAGCACACCAAGCCGGTCACCCAGGCGGAGATCGTCGCCTACTACAACAACCACCCCACGCAGTTCGGCACGCAGGAGAGCCGCAACATGCGGATCGTCCTGACGGGGACCGCGGCCCAGGCGGATGCCGCCAAGAAGGCGCTCCAGTCAGGTCAGAGCTGGGCAGCCGTGGCCAAGAAGTACTCGACGGACCCGACGACCAAGAACAGCGGAGGACTCCTTACTGGGGTGACTCCGGGTCAGCAGGACGCCGCCCTGACCAAGGCGGCGTTCGCGGCGCCGGCGAACACGCTGATCGGTCCCGTCAAGGGTCAGTTCGGCTACTACATCGTCGAGGTCACCGGGATCACTCCGGCGACGCACAAATCGCTGTCGGAGGCGACCTCGACGATCCGCCAGCAGCTCACCACCCAGCAGTCGCAGGCCGCCCAGACGACGGTCGCCAACCAGGCCAAGAAGGACTGGCTCAGCCAGACGACGTGCCGCAGCGAATACGCAATGGCGGACTGCAAGGGATACAAGGCGCCGAAGACGGCCACCACCGGCACTTCGACCGCCGGGTGAGCCCCGCAGATCCTGCGGGCATTGCCGAGGCGCTGAGCCGTCTAGACACGATCACGCGACGTCTCCGGGTGGAGTGCCCGTGGGACCGCGAACAGGACGAGCGCTCAATCGTCCCGCACACCGTCGAGGAGTCCTACGAGCTGGCCGACGCCGCGCAGCGCGGCGACGACGCGAAGATGGTCGACGAGCTCGGCGACGTGCTCTTCCAGGTCCACTTCCTGTCGCTGCTGCTCGAGGAGCGCGGCGCCGGCGACCTGGCCGAGGTGGCCACGCACGTCACCGAGAAGCTGATCCGCCGCCACCCGCACGTGTTCGGCGAGGTGCAGGCCGACACCTCGGTCGAGGTCCGGCGGAACTGGGACAAGATCAAGCAGACCGAGCCCGGGCGCGAACAGGGCATTTTCGGCGAGGTGCCCGAGAATCTGCCGGGGCCGCTGTACGCGCGCAAGGTGCAGCGGCGGGCCGCCTCGAGCGGCTTTGACTTCCCTGGAGTCGAGGGGCCGATCCAGTCGGTTCGTGACGAGCTGGAGGAGCTCCAGAGCGCCAACACGCCCGAAGAGCGCTTCCATGAGCTCGGCGACGTTTTGTTTGCGGCGGTGAACGTGGCCCGGAAGCTGAACGTCGACCCCGAGCTCGCACTGCGCGCCGCCGCCGAGCGATTCAGGGGCCGCGTCGAGGCCGGCGGCGAGCTGGCCGCATCCGAGGGCCATAGCTGGAACGATCTCGCTCCCGACGAGCAGCTTGCCTACTACGCGCGAGCGCGCCTGAGCCTGAGCGAAGGAGTCCAATGAGCCAGATCGACCACGTCCACGCCCGTCAGATCCTCGACAGCCGAGGGAACCCGACGGTCGAAGTCGAGCTCAGCGTGCGCTCGGGGGCCTGGGGACGGGCGGCCGTGCCGTCGGGCGCGTCGACCGGCGAGTTCGAGGCGACCGAGCTACGCGACGGCGGCTCGGACTGGGGAGGCAAGGGCGTGATGCGCGCCGTCGAGAACGTCAACGGCGAGATCGCCACCGCGGTCCGCGGGCAGGATGCCTCGAGTCAGGCGGCGCTCGATCGAATGTTGATCACGCTCGACGGGACGCCCAACAAGTCGCGCCTGGGCGCCAACGCGATCCTGGCCGTCTCGCTGGCCGCGGCCCACGCCGCCGCGGCGGAGGAGCGGCTGCCGCTGTGGCGCTACCTCGGGGGCGAGAGCGCTCACGTGCTCCCGGTGCCGATGCTGAACGTGATCAACGGCGGCGCCCACGCCGACAACAGCATCGACTTTCAGGAGTTCATGATCGTTCCCGTGGGGGGAGGAACCTTTCGCGATGCCCTGCGGATGGCCGACGAGGTGTTTCAGACCCTCAAGAGGATGCTCCACAACCGCGGGATGTCCACCGCCGTGGGGGACGAGGGAGGGTTCGCGCCGAACCTCTCGTCGAATGAGGAGGCCCTGGGCGTCCTGGTCGAGGCAATCGGGGCCGCCGGGTACGCGCCCGGCGAGCAGGTGGCGATCGCGCTCGACCCGGCCGTGTCGGGGTTGTACAAGGACGGCTCCTACGTCCTCGAGCACGAGGGCCGGACGCTCAGCGCCCAGGAGCTCTCGGCCTACTTCGCCGACCTCGTCGAGCGCTACCCGATCATCTCGCTCGAGGACGGGATGGCCGAGGAGGACTGGGACGGCTGGGCGCATATGACGGCGGAGCTCGGCAGCCATCTGCAGCTCGTCGGCGACGACGTGTTCGTGACCAACACCGAGCGGCTGCAGCGCGGGATCAACACCGGCGTCGCCAACTCGATCCTGATCAAGGTCAACCAGATCGGGACGCTGACCGAGACGCTCGCCGCCATCCGGATGGCCCGCGAGAACGGCTACACCGCGGTCGTGTCGCACCGCTCGGGAGAGACCGAGGACGTGACCATCGCCGACCTGGCCGTGGCCACCGGATGTGGCCAGATCAAGACCGGCGCGCCGTCAAGGACCGATCGGGTGGCCAAGTACAACCAGTTGCTGCGGATCGAGGAGGCGCTGGGCGCGGAGGCGCGCTACCCGGGACGCAGCGCGTTCCGGTCGTAGAGATCTTGAAAGACCCCGTGCAGCAGGAAGGAGGCCGCGCGCGGCGAACGAAGCGCTTAGCGGATGCCTTCAGCCCGTACCGCACCTGCTTCTGCGCGCCGACAAAGGCGTGCGGCGCCACCCCAAGCGCGGCGGGTCGCCGCACGCCGGATCGCGAGCCGGGTCCGCTGGGACCGGATCGGGCGCGTCGGGCTGCTGGTCGTGCTCTGCGTGGTGGCGGGCGTCTACGTGCAGCAGGCGCTGGCCTATCTGGCTGTCCGCAGCCAGTCCGATCACCAGCGGGCGATCGTGCATCAGCTCTCTCGGGCGAACGCCGGCCTGCGCGCGCAGCAGAAGTCGCTGAACGAGCCTGCCACGATCGCCAGCGACGCGCGCGCTTTGGGGATGGTCCGGGTCGGCGAGCATCCCTACGAGGTCACCGGGCTGCCGAATCACTGAGGGGTCGCTCGTCTCAGCTGACGGCGCGGGCCGGCGGGTAGTCAGGTCGTGGGGGCACTTCGGTTCGATGACGTCATCGGCCTGTGGCGCGAGGGCCAGCGCCGGCTAGCGCACGCCGATCCGGCGGTGCGCCCGGCGCTTGATCGGGTGACCGACGCGCTCGTCGATGAGCTGCGCCGGCGGGTCGGGGGCATGTTCACGACCGATGAGCTCGCGCGCTACTACCTCGACGAGGGCATCGACTGGTGCTTCGACATCGCGGTGCGAGTCGCGCCCGGGAACCCCGAGGCGTGGGACCTGACCACGGTGGCGGGGGCGGCGTTCGCGCGCTACGTCCGGGGGGCCAGCGACTACGCCGGTGGGGCGCGCATCGTGCGGGAGGAGTAGCGCCGCCGTCAGCCGTCACGGGAGCCTGCAAAACTGCGCGTGGCGCCGGCCCGAGAAGTGGGCCGCGCGGTTTTTCATCCGCGACATGAAAAAGTGCGCGCGCGGCGGAGGGCTAGTCCCGGACGCGCGCTTTTGCAGGTCGCCCCCCCGGCGAATCCGGGTGCAGGCAGGTCACCGCCGGCGGAACCGCGCCGCGGAGGCGTCGGCCGCGAGCGCGCGAGCGCTAATCCCCGTCGCCGTTCCCGTTCCCGTTCGAATCGTCGTCAGCGTCGTCGCCGACCCGACGGATCACGATCTGGTCCTCCTCGATCGCGACCTCGACCGGCCGGTGACCGGCCCAGTACTCGGCGTAGATCGGATCGTCCTGGACGGCCGGATCGAGCCACAGGCCGTAGCCCTCCTCGCCGTGGTCGAAGGTGGCCTCGAGCGGCGCGCTCTTGCGACGGGTGCTGCGACGTCCACCCCGCCGGCCGCGCCGGCGCCGTGAGCGCTGCTTGCTCTCGTCGTCCTCATCATCGTCGCCGTTCTCCTCTTCCTCCTCCTCGACCTGACGCGCCTCGGCGGCTTCGAGCTCGGCGGCGATCAGCGCGTCGTCCTCGGCTCGCAGGTCGATCTCGTCGTCGAAGTCGACGCCCGTGCCCGCGCTGGTGTCCGGATCGGCGCCGGGCTCGAGTCCCTGCTCGCGCTTGAAGGCCTGGATTTGCTGGACCGTCACCTCGAGTTGGTGCGCGATCCAGGCGTCGGTCCGGCCCTGGCGCACCCAGGCGCGAATGCGGTTCAGTTCGGGTCGTAGTGATCGGCGGGCCATGGTTCGGCGCGGAGACTAGATGATTGTGCTCGTATGAGGTCTGGTGGCGATGGGTCGGCGCTGGACTAGGCGCAAACGTTCACGCCTCGACGGACGCCTTAGGGGCGCGACCCGATCGCTCGGGTGCGAATCCAGAGTCGCCTGTACGCATCGGAGTTCACCCGGTATGCTGGCCTCGGCGGACCGGGGGCTCGCGGAGACGAGCAACCCCGGCTGCTTCGTTTGACGACCAGGCGAGCAGGGAGGCACATTTCCCCATGTTGGTACTCACCCGCAAGTCCAACCAAAGCATCATGATCGGCGATGACATTGAGGTCTCCGTACTGGCGATCATGGGCGAGAAGGTGCGAATCGGGATTCAGGCCCCGCGTGATATTCCCGTATTTCGCAAGGAGGTTTATCTTGAAATCCAGCAGGAGCGGATGGGCTCCGGGAAGGGCGTCCGCGAGGAGGTAGACGCGGCCCTACGTGGCCTGGGAGACAGCGCGTAGGGGGTAACGGTTGCTGCCTATCGAGGCTGGCGCCTCGATAGGGCCGGAGTGGGCGCACGACGCTGGCGGCGAGGTAGCGTAGGTCCTCGCCCGTCTAGCCGAGCACCGTCTAGCCGAGCAAGTAGTACAACGTCTCGAACATCGCGATCGTCACCAGGACCGCGGTGCCGATCAGCGTTGTGACGAGCACCCAGAAGCGCACCGAGCTGCGCTTGCGCTCGCGCTGCCGCCAGCGCTTTCGTGAGCGCGAGATCGCTCGCCGCTGCTGCAACTGACTGCGGCTGCGGTCGAGCTGGGTCTCGTGCCGGAACTCCTGCTCGAGTTCGGCGAGGCTCTGACGCATCTTCATGGCCATGGGGGTTCGAGCCTACCAAGCCCCGGGATGCGGTGTTATGTAGCGGGATGATGGGGGACCCGCCCACCCGCCACCCCCGGCCAACCCGATCAGTGAACGGCCTGCTGCTCGTACACCCGCACGAAGTGCAGGTAGTTATCGGCGATCTGCTTGGCCGCGGCCTTGCGGTCGAGGGCCCCGGATTCGAAGCTCTTGAGCGCGTCCGACCAGATCGAACGCCCGATCGCGAACCCGATGAACCCCTCCACCGGGGCCGCCACCTCGAGCCACTGCTCGACCTTCTCGGTCGACGCTCCGCGCCCGAGCAGGACGCACGTGACTCCCTCACGTCCCGAGCCGGTCCGAGCCTGCTCGGCCAACATGGCGGCGTCTGAGCGCTCGTCGACGCCCTCGATCTTCCAGACGTCCGCCTCGACGCCCGCGTTCTGTAGCTCCTCGATCGCCCGGCGCATGAGCTCCGGACGCAGCTCGACGTCGTACCGGTCGCTGTCGCCGCCGACGGACGCCAGCTGCTCGTCGGTGGCCGGCACGAGCAGCTCGAACAGGAACTTGCGGTCGTTCTCGTGGAGCCAATCGGCCAGGCGCTTCAGGCGTCCAGCCTGCTCCCTGTTCAGCGCGGCATCGGCGTCCGGGTTGTAGCGGACCAGCACCTTGGAGAAGTCCGGGTTGAACTTCTCGATATGGGCCGGGAAGTCATCGCCGTACTCGAAGTCGAATTCCTCCTGGCCTGACTTCTCGACCGGCATCGCGAGCTTGAGGTGGTGCTCCCGGGCCATCTCGGGGATGTTCGAGCCGAACTGCTCATCGACGAGCACGCCGGTGGCGCCGGCCTCCGCACCCTCACGGACCGCCTCGAGCATGCCCTCGAAGATCACGCGCTTGCCGTCCGCGATCGTCTCGGTCTCCTCCGGCGTGGGGGTGCCCGTGACGCCAAACATCTTCTGGAAGGAGCCCCGGTGATCAAACGCGAGGATGTAGAGCTTGCCGTCGTATCCGAGAGCCATGTGACCCTCCCTTTCGTCTGCGCTGTTCGTCTTTTCGTCTGCGTCCCAGTCTACGCCCGAGTTGATGGAGTCGGTCCTCGAGGTCTCCACCGACCCGTGCCGGAACACGCGAGAGGCCGGCCAGCAGTTGCGCGGCCCTGCGCCGGCAGGTCAGCGACACCGCGGCCGGTAAGGGGATGGCGATCGGCTCCGCCGGGACCCATCCTTTCGCGATGCAGGAGCTTTTGTCAGCCAGGGGCGGTTCCTAACCGGACCCGGCGGTCACGGTCTGTTCGCGACCTTGCCGCCGTCATACAATCGGTGACTCTATGAGCACCGGCGGCCCGGATCTGTTCGTAATTTGCAAGAACTGCCAGTCCGAAGTCAGCCCGTACATCACCGAATGCCCGTACTGCGGCAGCCGGCTGCGCAAGCGGGCCCCCAAGCTAGACCGGGACGGCCGCGTCAGCGAACGTAAGCGTCGGTCGCCCAGCCCGAGCTTGCCGCGTTTGCGGCGTGGCGAGATCCCGGGCATCCGCGCGGAGTCGCACCCGTACGCGACGATCGCGCTGGTCCTGGCCGGGTTTGCTGGAACGTTGCTCTGGCGGGCGGCGCTCGTCGGGAGCACGCACGCGATCGAGCTCTGGGCGCGCTACGGAAACCACCTGTGGTGGCGGTTGCTGGTGGCGCCGTTCACCTACACCAACACCGGCTACGCGATCGTCGTGCTCGGCACGATCGCGGTCTACGGCTGGCTGCTCGAGCGCCGTCACGGGCCGGTGCTCGTGCTCGTGTTGTTTGCGCTCGCCGGGGTCGGGGGCGCGGCGGTGACCGCGACCAACTCCACGCTGCCGCTGGCCCTGGGTGCCAACGGCGCGGCGCTGGCCTTCATAGTGGTCTGGGCGCTGCCCGACGTGCTCTCGCTGCGCGGGGGACGCGAGATCGAAGGCGACCTGCTCGGCACGGCCGTGGTCGCGGTCGTTGTGGCGCTGATGCCGGTCGCCGTGCCCGGGGCGAGCTGGATCCCCGAAGCCGTGGGCGTGCTCGCGGGGCTGCTCATCGGGCTGCCGCTCGCGCTCACCCGCGACGGGTAGACCGCCGTCGATTACTGCGCACGTATGATCAGGACGGCCCGTGGTCGACCGCGCCTATACCGATGCCGAGCTGGAGGCGGCGATCGCAGCGATTGCCGATCCGGAGCGCCTGCGCGCGGCCCAGGATCTGGTGGCTCAGAGCGCCCCGGCGCTGGCCCGGGTGCTGGCCACCGCGCTCGAGGAGGGCGGCTGGTTCGACATCGGCCACAACCAGGCCGTGCACGAGGCGAGTGGCCACGACGACTTCGGCGAGCGGGTCCGTGCGGTCCGCACGATGCTGGCCGAGGAGACCCGGCTCGGGATGCTCGTCGGGGTCGCGGTCGGCTTCGAGCTGGCGCGCGAGCTCGCTAAGGCGCCGACGCAGTCGCCGCCGACAAATCTAATGACCTCCCGAGCGCCGGGATCGCAAACGACAGAGGAGGACTGATCTGATGGAAGTGCGTTTTCTGGGCCACGCTTGCTTCGAGCTCATCGACGGGGATGCGACCGTCCTGATCGACCCGTTCCTGACCGGCAACCCAAAGGCGGCAATCGCCGCCGAGGACGCGGCGGCGACGACGATCCTGCTCACGCACGGGCACGCCGACCATTTCGGAGATGTCGTGTCGATCGCCAAGCGGACGGGCGCGCCGGTGGTGGCCATCACCGAGCTGGCCGGGGAGCTCGCCGAGGAGGGCCTCGACGTGCGCGATCCCAACATGGGCGGGACGATCAAGTTCGACTGGGGCTCGGTCAAGATCGTGCCCGCATGGCACACCTCGACCACGCCGAAGGGGACGTACAACACCCCCGCCGGCCTGCTGATCAACTTCCAGGACACGATCGTCTACCACCTGGGGGACACCTGCGTGTTCAGTGACCTGCAGCTCGTCGGCAAGCGCGCGCCGATCGACGTCGGGCTGATGTGCATCGGGGGCCACTACACGATGGATCGCGTCGACGCGGTCGACGCCGCCGAGCTCGTCGGGGCCAAGACCGTGATCCCGTGCCACTACAACACCTTCCCGCCGATCGAGACCGACGCGCAGGCGTTCAAATCCGACGTCGAGTCGGCTACGCAGTCGAACGTCGCCATCCTCGAGCCCGGCGAGTCGCACACGCCGTGACACACGCGATCGTCCTCATCCAGGCGAACCGCGCGGGCCTCGCGACCCTCGGCGGCGAGCTGGCCGACCTCGAGGGGGTGGCCGAGGCGTACTCGGTCACCGGCGAGTGGGACTTCGTCGCCGTGCTGCGCCTACGCCAGCAAGAAGACCTCGCGAAGGTGGTGACCGGTCAGATCTCGCAGCTGGCCGGTGTGGCGCGGACGCACACGATGGTCGCATTCGAGGTCTACTCGCGCCACGACCTCGAGGCACTGTTCTCCGTCGGGCAGTAGTGCGCGTCGCGGTTGTGGCCGAGTGGTACCCGTCGCCGGGCGATCCGGTGCTGGGCATCTGGGCCCACCGTCAGGCGATGGCCGCGCGCGATGCCGGCGCCGAGGTGCGGGTGCTCGCGCTGCGGCGGCCGATCCCTCCGCTGTCGGTGGCGCGGAGCCTGGTTCAGATTCCCCCTGCCATCGGTGCGCTGAGCCGCTGGATCGAGGGGGCCCGGACATCGTTGCGGCCTTGGTCGCTGGACGGGCTTTCCGTGGAGCCGGTGCCGTTCGTTGCCCCACCGCGCCCGACCTCGTATGGGAGCTGGGGCTACTGGATGGCGCCTTCGCTGCGGCGCGCGCTCGATCGGCTCTACGCGGAGTGGCGGTTCGACGTGCTGCACGCGCATTGCCTGGCGCCGGCGGGTCACGCGGCGGCCCGTTGGGTGCGTGGGCGGCGTGGTCCGGCGTTTGTCGTGTCCGCCCACGGCCCCGACATGATCAACGTGCCCGACGACAGCTCCGTCGGGCGGCGCGCGTGCGTCGCGGCCATGGCGGTCGCGAACAGCGTGTTCGCCAACAGCACCTGGGCGGCGCGGCGATGCGAGGAGATCGCGGGGCGGTCACTGCCGGTGCGCGTGCTGTACCTCGGTGCCGACCTGCCCTTGGCCCGGCACTCATCGTCCAACGGAACGGTCCGGATGGTCACGGTGGCTCATCTGGTCGCGCGCAAGCGCCACCAGGTCGTGTTGCGGGCGCTGGCTGCACTCGACCCGGCGCGCCGGCCCGAGTACCTGGTGATCGGCGACGGACCGTGCCGGCCGGGACTGGAGCGTCTGGCGGCTGAACTTGGTGTCGCCGACCGCGTCCGATTCCTCGGCCAGCTGCCAAACCCCGAGGCGGTGGCTCGAGCGGCTGCCTGCGATCTGTTCGTGATGCCGGGCGTCGAGGAGCCGTTCGGCGTGGCCTTCGTCGAGGCGATGGCGGCCGGGCTGCCGGCCATCGGGAGCCGGGGCGAGGGCGGCCCCGAGGACATCGCGGCCGCCGGTCCCGGGATGGTCCTGGTCGAGCCCGACGACCCGGCCGCGCTGGCCGGGCTGCTCGATCAGCTGACCCGTGATCGCGCGGAGCTGGCACGGTTGGGGGTGGCGGCGCGTGAGACGGTGGCCGCGAACTTCACGTGGGAGCGTTGCGGGGTCGAGACGGTCGCGGCGTACCGGGCGGCGCTCGCTAAGGCGCCGCCGTCAGGCGCCGCCGAAAATTTCCCAATTTCGTGACCGATCTACTCCTGGTCTCGCTCGGCACCACGCGCGGGCTGCGGCTGGCCGACGCGCAGCTCGTGGAGATGTTGCGCGAGGCCGGCGCTTCGGTGGCCGCGGTGTCGACGCGGATCGGCCTGACCGATGCGCTGAGGCGGGGCTATCCGGTCAACGACGTGGTCGAGGCGATCGCGGCGCGCCGCGCGATGACGACGGGCATGCGCCGGTACCACCCGCGCGCACTTGTGCTCTCGTCGACGACGGTGGCGCTCCTCGCCGGGCGCCCGCCCGTCCCCTACGCGGTATGGCTCGATTCACCGGCCCGGCTGAACCGCCCTTCGCTTTTGAGCAAGCCCCTCCATGTGCTCGAGCGCCGGCAGCTGGCTCGCGCGCGAGTGTTGATGCCGCACAGCCCTGGCACGGTGGCCGCACTGCCCGCGGGGGCCGCGGCCTCCGTGATGGTCCCGCCGCCGATCCCGGCCGCGGCGGGGGCGGGTGGGGGGACGGGTGGGGACACCAATCCCCGCGAGCGGTTCGCCGTGGGCTACACACCCGACCCCAAGGCCAAGGGGCTCGCGCTGCTGTGCGCGGCCTGGGAGCGGGCGGCTCTCCCGGATGCTCGGCTGCTGATCGCCGGCATCCCACCCGAGCGGGCCCATGGGTTCCTCGAGCGGCGGGGCGCCGCCCTGCCCGCCCATGCCGAACTGGTGGGCATGCTCCCCCAGCCCGAGTTCCGTGAGCTGCTGTCCCGGGCGCTCGTGTTCGTCAGCGCCGCCGAGTGGGAGGACTTCGGCATCGCGCCACTCGAGGCGCTCGATCGCGGCGCCGCCCTGGTGTGTGCGCCCGCCGGCGGGCCGTTTCCGGCGCTGGGTCTGGCCCGCGCGCTGGCGAGCGAGTTCGTGGCGGTCGACCGTGCCCCGGCGTCGCTGGCCCGCGCGCTAAAGGCGGCGTTCGCGGCGCCGCCCGAGCAGCTGGCCGCGTACCGGATCGTGGCGCGCGCGGCGCTCGAGCCCTACCGGCCCGAGGCGTCGGTGGCGCGGATCCGCGCCGAGGTGCTCCCGGCCCTGCTTGGCGAGTAGCGGCGGGCCGCCGCCGTCACCGCCCGCACGAACGCGCCGACCTCGACGCCGTCGGTCTCGCGATCGATAGCCCGGCTCTCTTCCGCCATTCGACGGCGCAGCTCCGGGTCGGAGACGAGCCGGCCGAGGGCGTCCGTCACCGCCGCCAGATCCCCGGGATCAACCAGGATCGCGTTGCGACCCTCGACCGCCACGTCGCCCGCCGCTCCCGCGGTCCGGCTGCACACGATTGGCAGGCCGGCCGCGGCCGCCTCGCGGATGGCCACGCCGAACGGTTCGTAGGTGCTGACCAGCGCGTACATGTCGGCCGACGCGTACACGTCCGGCATCTCGGACGGCGGGACGTGGCCGCGGAAGCGGACAGGAACGCCGCGCGCGGCGGCCAGCCCCCTGAGCTCGTCCTCGAGAAACCCGGTGCCGACGATCTCAAGCTCCGTGTCGGGTGGGCGGGACGCGATCCGTGCGAACGCCTCAATCAGCGTCGCGAAGTTCTTGTCCGGTACGAGCCGCCCGGCGCTGATGATCCTGACCGGTCCGTCCTTGTGATGCCGTCCGGCGGCCCTGAAGGGTTCGACGTCGGCGGCCTGGAGCGCCACCGTTATCCGGTCATCCGGCACGCCGAACGCCCGCAACCGCTCGCGCGCGCCCGAACTCGCGCCGATCACCCCGTCGGCATGCCGGGCGAGTCGGCGGTGCAGCGCGAGCTGCCAGCGCGGAAGCATCGAGTCGATCTGGGGGGTGCACTCGGTGAAGATCACGTACGCCTTCGCGTGGCGCCGGCACCACGCGAGCGTCCGCAGCGAGGCCGGCCCATACTCGGAGACCACGACACAGTCGGGGTCGGCTGCGCGTAGCGCGCGCTCGAGCCCGAGCGACCACAGCACCGGCGTACGTCCGGCGCGCCGGCGCTGCCGGGAGCGCAGGTGGACTGCCGGATACGGGTGCTCGGTCGGGAACCAGTCCGGCGCCACGTCCCAGCTCGGCTGGCCGGCCGACTGGTAGATCACGCAGATGTCGAGCTCGGGGCGCTCGGACAGGGCGCGGAACAACGGCTCGCGGTAGGGAACCGGAGTGGGAGGGAGGATGGCGCACCGCAGCCCCATGGCGGGGCGAAGGTTAGAGCTGCGACCCGCGGCCCCGCTCGAACCAGATCGAGCGGTCCTTCCAATCGTGGACCATCATCAGCGCACCGGCGGCCAGGACCAGCGCTGAGCTCGGTCCCACGACCGGCTTCTCGACGGGAACGGGGTCGGTCATCAGGGCCAGACAGGCCGTCGCGGCCAGAATCGTGCCGGTCGCGCCGTGATGGCAGCGCTGACCCAAGATCCACAGGCGACGCCGAAGTGCGTCGTACTCGACGAGTTTCCCGACGGATTGTGTCGTGCCAGCCCGCATTTCGCTGATCCGCCCCAGTTATCGGCCTTTTCCCTGCAAAACGTGAAGAACACGGCAGAACTTCCGGGGCGGGGGTCTATGCGATGCGGGACCCGGGCGCCGCGTCCTTGTCTGGGCGGAGCAAAACCACGCCCTCGGCCTCGTCGAGCGCCCCCAGGACGAGCACCTCGGAGGCGAATCCGGCGATGCTCCGCGGGGGGAAGTTCACGACCCCGACCACGAGCGTGCCCTCGAGCGCCTCGGGCGGATAGTGGGTGATCTGGGCCGAGGAGCGCTTGGTCCCGATCTCGGGCCCGAAGTCGATGGTCAGCTTCCAGGCGGGCACGCGGGCCTCGGGGAACTCCTCGACCGAGACGACGCGGCCGACGCGCATGTCAACGGCCTGGAAGTGGCCGATGTCGATCACTGGGCGGCGATCTTATGGCGCGGTACCGCCCGACGGCGGCTGGGTCGAGTCCGAGGCTCCCGAGGAGTAGGACGCGCACGACGTACCACCATCCATCGCTGGTGCGGGGGTGGGGGCAGGGCTGGTCGACGTCGTGGTCGGCGTCGAGGAGTCCGTCGAGGTGCCGGTCGTGTCCGACGCCGCGCCCGGGGTGTCCGACGCCGCGCCCGGGGTGGTGCTCTGCGTCGTGGCGGTCGTGGTGCTGCCCGGATCGGAGCTCGTCTCCGGAGGCGTCGTGCTCGTCGAGGTCGTGGTCGGGCTCGTGGTCGCGTCGCTCGTGTCGGTGCAGGTGCTGGCCGGTGTCGTCGTCATCGTGGACGTCGTCGTTTGAGCGGGAAGGACCGTCGCCACCGTCTGGGTCTGGGTGCGTCCCGGCAGCACCTTGGTCTTGGGCTTGGTTTCGAGCGTGCCGGTGTGCTTGGTCACCGGCTTGTCGAGCGTCTTGTGCGGGGTCGTGGCCGTGGTCGTGGCTGGGGCCTTGTGGACGTGGTGGGGACGGGTCGTGGCCGGATGCCGTTGCACCGTCATGTGCACGACCGGCGCCGGAGCGGGAGTGGATGCGGCCGGGGTCGAGCTCGGAAGCTCGGCGAGTTGAGTCGCGGCGGCGTGGCGATGGATTTGAGATCCGGCCCGCCCACCCGAATGGTCGACCTCGACCGCGCCGGCCGTGACCAGGGCAGCGGCGGCCAGCCCGGCCGCCGCCTTGGTGGCGATCGCTCCGACGCTGGCCGAGATGAAGCCGGTGGAGGTCGAGCCCATGACGGCGCTCGCACCCGCGGCCGCGGTCGAGCCGACGGCGGCTGCTTGTCCGGCCGCGCTCGCGCCCGAGGCGCCCGAGCTGGCGCCCGCCGAATGGCCGATGTGGAGGATCGCGAACTTGCGGAGAAAATGGAGGGGCCCGCCCACCCCGCCCACCACGATGCCGATCGGAAGCACGGCCGCGAGGGCCTTGCTCGTCTCGTTGAGCTGGGACTTGAAGGTCGAGCAGCGCTCGCAGGTGCGCAGGTGCCGGCGCACGAGCGGGCCGGGGCGCCGGAGCAGACCCTCGGCGACCTCGCCGAGCTCCTCGCGCACCTCTTCGCAGGTGAGCATCCGCGCCTGCGAGGCCTCGGCCAGGGACACCCTGGCCCGGACCAGCAGCGACTTGACGCTCGGCACGGTCGTCTCCATCGCCTCGGCGATCTGCTCGTAGGACAGGGCGTCCATCTCGCGCAGCACCAGTGCCGTGCGCTGGGTCTCGGGAAGACCCTGGATGTCGCCGACCAGGAGACGGAACTCCTCGCGCTCGTGGACCTTGTCGGCGGTGGTCGAGCCGTGGTCTGAGAGGTGGATGTCCATCGAGTCCACGCCGACCGCCTGGATCCGGCGCAGATGGTTGAGGCTGCGGTTGCGGGCGATGCGGTACAGCCACGGCCGCACGTTGATCGGCCGGTCGTCGTCGAGGATCGCGTTGAAGGCCGCCGAGAAGACCTCTTGGAGCACGTCCTCGGCGTCCTCGCGCGAGCCGAGCAGGTGCCGGCAGAAGGCCAGCAGGCGCGCGTTGTAGCGCGCGACGAGGACCTCGAAGGCGGCGGTGCTGCCGCGGCGGATCAGCGATACCAGGCGTTCGTCGGACTGCAGCCGAAGCAGCGGCGTCCGCGCGTGAAGACCGATCCCTCCCGAGTATCTAAGTGCGGAGACTTCCACAGAAGCTGGCGAAACGGCTAGCTAGTAGGGGCCGTCGGACGCACTGACACCGTAGCAGCGGACAAGTTGCGGTCCTGCAAGATCCCCCACCTGCGGTAGTGCCCGTGGCCGGAAACAAGGCGACCCTTGACCCAAGCCACGAATACCCGGGGAGGGACTCGAACCCTCATGCCGCTGGGGCAATCGCTCTTAAGGCGACCGTGTCTGACCAATTCCACCACCCGGGCTTGGCACGAACGCTAGCGACTGGGCAAGCGGCGCCGGAAACGGGCGTCGCGTCATGCACAACCTGCCATTCCGTGCGGCTCTTCCGAGCCTTGGCACGCAGCGGATCTGGGTCAGCGGGAGACGTCCTAGCGTACGCAAATGATTTGCGTACAACGGCGTAAACCCACTGGCAGGATGCCCGAAAACGGCGCGGGCGAAACCGCCCTAAAACCCAGTGTTTTCCGCCATCCAGAGCCAGCCTACAGGCGTGTCGGTTCAAAATTGACAGTCGCTCGAACCCCTTGCTAGGTTCGCCGTCAGGTCCGCGTCCGGGGTTACCAGGGCCCCGGCGGGAGGAGCTCTCATTGGCAGGGATAGAGCGGTGCGAAATTCAACCGTGATCGGCAGGGTTGCCGCTGTGGCCGCGATCGGAATCGCGGTGGTCGTCGTCGCCGTGATCCTGCTCTCGGGCGGCTCGAGCTATCAGGTCAAGGCGGTGTTCGAGGACGCCAGCCAGCTCGTCACCGGCGACCAGGTCGAGGTCGCCGGCAACAGCGTCGGCTCGATCTCGAACATCACGCTCACGCCGAGCGGGCAGGCCCAGCTGACCCTCAACATCAACAACTCGGCCTACACCCCGCTGCACCAGGGGACCGAGGCGACGGTGCGCCTCTCCAGCCTGTCGGGAATCGCCAATCGCTACATCGACCTGCGACTCGGCTCCGCGGCCGCGCCGAGGATTCCGTCCGGCGGCGTCATCGGGCCCCAGTACACGACGAGTGCGGTCGACATCGACCAGCTGTTCAACACGCTGAACCCGCCGACGCTCAAGGGCATCCAGAACCTGATCCAGGGGACGGCCTCGCAGTTCGCCGGCAAGGGCGCCGAGGCGCAGGCGGCCTGGCAGTACCTGAACCCCGCGGTGGCGGCGAGCAGCACGCTGTTCCAGGAGCTCGATCGCCACGACGGCGGCGACTTCACGAGCTTCGTCACCCAGTCGAGCAAGCTCCTGGGCACGATCGCGAACCGGCAGGCGGACCTGTCGGCGCTGGTCAAGAACCTCGGCACCACGACCGAGGCGCTGGCCTCGCAGAAGACCGCGCTCGGTCAGTCGATCCAGGAGCTGCCCGGCTTTATGGCGCTGGCCGACACGACGTTCGTCAACCTGCGCAACTCGCTCGATGCGCTGACGCCGCTGGTCAACGCCTCAAAGCCGGTGGCGCCGAAGCTCCAAGAGTTCCTGACACAGCTCCGCCCGCTGGCTCAGAACGCGGTCCCCACAGTCCAGAACCTGGCGAGCCTTATTTGCTCAAGAGGTTCCAAGCCGTGCTCGCAGAGCGTTCCTGGTAACAACGACCTGCTTCAGCTGCTCAAGTTGAGCGTGCAGCTCGCCAACGTGACCTGCGGCACGAGCGGCTCGACGAGCAGCTGCAACGGATCGCTGGCGGCCGACGGCACGCAGCGGCTCGGCGCGTTCCCCGAGTCGACCGTCGCGCTCAACAACTCCACCCCCGAGCTCGCCACCGCCCGCCCCTACGCGGTCGACCTGACCGGCTGGTTCGAGGGCTTCAGCCATCCTGGCGGGACCGACGCCAACGGCGACTTCAGCCGCGTCGCTCCGGTCGTCGGCGTCGGCTCGATCGAGAACGGCGCGCTCAACCTGCTGCCCTCGTTCCTCGATCCGGTGCTGCGCGAGGTGCTCGCGTTCGGCGGTAGCGGCACCTCCTCCGCCGGCGGGAGCACGCCGACCCAGGGGCTCCTGACCACCGGCCAGGGCGATCGCTGCCCGGGCTCGATGGAGCGCGGCGGCACCTACTACCCCGAGCAGGGCTATCCCTGCGACCCGAGCGAGACGCCGACGGGGAACTGATGAGACGGATCCTCACCGGCGCCGCCTTCGCGCTCATCATCGGCGCCTTCGTCGTGATCGCGGTGGCCGCATCGAGCGGCTCGGGCGATCCCACCTACCGGCTCGAGTTCGACAACGCCTTCGGCCTGGTCAACGGCGCCCAGTTCAAGGTCGCCGGCGTCCCGGCCGGGAGCATCACGTCGATCGACCTGTGCTTCAAAGACAAGGCCGCGCACTGCTCGAACCCCCTCGACGCCGTGGTCACCGTGCAGGTGAGCACCAAGGGCTTTGGCACGTTCCGCTCCGACGCGTCCTGCCAGTCGCGTCCCCAGTCGCTGATCGGCGAGTACTTCGTCGACTGTCAGCCCGGGCAGTACGGCAAGCCACTGGCCAACGGCGCGACCCTGACCGCGTCGCACACGTTCTCGACCATCCCGGCCGACCTGCTCGCGGACATCATGCAGATGCCCCAGCGCGAGCGCCTGACGCTGATCATCAACGAGCTCGGCGCGGCGGTCGCGGCGCGCTCGACGGATATCCAGACCGCGCTCCAGCGAGCCGTGCCGGCGATCGATGAGACCGACAACCTGCTCGATCTGCTGGCCAACGACTCGCAGACGCTCAAGGCCCTGACCGCCAACTCCAACGCGGTGGTCACGGCGCTGGCCAACAACTCAAAGCTGGTCCAGGACTTCATCGTCGAGGCTGACAACGCCGCGACCGCCACCCAGCAGCAGAACCTGAAGGTCAGCCTCCAGCGCTTCCCCGGGCTGCTCCAGCAGCTCCAGCCGGCGATGGCGAAGCTGGGAAGCGCCTCGGTCGCCAACACGCCCGTGCTCCAGAACCTGAACGCGGCCTCCGGCCAGCTGCACACGCTGTTCACCAACCTGGCGTCGTGCTCCTCGCCGCACACCGGCGATCAGTGCGGCTTCGCCAGTGCCTCGCTGCCCGCCCTGCAATCGCTCGGGCAAGCCTCGGTCACCGGCAAGCAGGCGGTGCAGGCGGCGACGCCGACCGTCGCGCTGCTCAATCAGTTCTCAAAGCCCGTCCCCGAGCTCGCCCAGAACCTCTCGATCGTGCTGGCCGACCTCGACACCCAGAACCGCGCCGTCGAGCCCGATCCGCGGAGCCCCGGCGGGAAGGGATTCAGCGGTCTGGAGGCGCTACTTCAGTACGCGTTCAACCAGTCGCTGAGCGTCAACACGTTCAGCACGTTCGGGCACATGCTGTCGGTCGACGCCTTCGTCAGCCCGATGTGCTCGGGGTACGCGACGCCGGCCACGGTGGCGGCGAACCTCAAGACGTACGGAGCGGCCTACCGGCAGTGCTACTCGTGGTACGGGCCCAACCAGCCTGGCGTGAACGAGACCGATCCGTCTGATCCGAACGGATGCGTGCCCGATCCGGGTGGCGCGCCGCCGGGCGAGCCGGGCCCGAAGACCACCGCGGCCGCCTGCCCGGCCGGGGCCCTGACTCTCAACCCGCCGAGCGCCAAGGCCAACAAGAAGTCATCGAGCAGTTCCGGCGCCACCCCTCCAAGCACCACCAGCACAACCCCGGGATTGACCGTACCCGGCGTGACGACGCCCGGGACCAAAACGAACTTGCCGGGCGTGCTCGGGCAGGTCACCTCGGGCATCGGCAACGCGACCGGGGTAACCACGCCGACCATCCCGACGACGCCGAGCGTCACGCCATCGCAGCCGAGCAACACGCCGGGTGGAACGTCCGCGGCCCAGCAGGCCCAGCAGCTCCTCAACTACCTCCTCTCGCCATGAGGCGCAAGCAACAATCCGCCTTCGCGAACCCGGTCCTGATCGGAGCGGTCACCGTGCTCGTCACCCTCGTCGCGGTGTTCCTGGCCTACAACGCCAACAACGGGCTGCCCTTCGTCCCCACCCGCGAGCTCAAGGTCGACATCGCCAACGGGTCCGCGCTGGTGGATGGCAACAGCGTGCGCGAGGGCGGCTACCTGATCGGGATGGTGTCGAGCATGAAGCCCGTGGTCATGGAGAACGGGCAGACCGGCGCGCAGCTCACCCTGGCGCTCAACAAGGCATACGGAAACGTGCCGATCGATTCGACGGTCTCGATCCAGCCGCAGTCCGTGCTCGGCCTGAAGTACCTCGATCTGCACAAGGGGACCTCGTCGCACTACTTCGCCGACGGGGCGACGCTGCCCGAGGCGCAGACCAACGTCCCGGTCCAGTTCGACGATGTGTTCAAGATGTTCAACACGCCGACGCGGGACGCCGCCCAGCAGAACCTGGTCGGCTTCGGCGACGCGCTGGCCTCACGGGGATCGGCGCTCAACGACACGATCTCGAGCCTGCCGGCGCTGTTCCAGTACCTGCGCCCCGTCGCCCAGTACCTATCCGCGCCGAGCACCGAGCTGACCCGTTTCGTCGGCAACCTCAACGAGTTCATGGGCGCGGTCGCGCCGGTGGCCCAGGTCAACGCAGAGCTGTTCGGAAAGATGGCCACGACCTTCGGGGCGATCGACCGTAATCCGCCCGATCTGAAGGCGACGATCGCCGAGTCACCCGCGACCGAGCAGGTGTCGACTCACTCGCTGATCGCCCAGCAGCCGCTGCTCACCGATCTGACCACGTTCGGGCAGAACATGGCGCCGGCCACACAGTCGCTCCAAGACGCCCTACCGGTACTCAACCCGGCGCTCGAGCAGGGCACCCAGGTGCTCGTCCGTACGCCGCCTCTCAACCAACGCCTTCAGAACACGATGGACTCGCTGAAGACGCTCGCGCAGGCCCCGGGGACGAACGTCGCGCTGAACGGACTCCTCGACACGGTCGACACGCTCAACCCGATGGTCAAGTACCTCGGCCCTTATCAGACCGTATGCAACGACTGGAACTACTGGTGGACCTACATCGCCGACATCTTCTCCGAACAGACGGACTTCGGATTCGCACAGCGGGCGCTGCTGATGGAGTCAAACCCGGCGCAGCCCAACAGCGTGTCGGACCAGGGCGCCACCGCGCCCGTGAACGGCGGCGGGTTCAGTTCGCCTTTGGGCGGCAACGAGTTCGCCCATGGCCCGACATACGGCGCGGCGGTCGACGATCAGGGCAACGCCGACTGCGAGACCGGCCAGCGCGGCTATCCGCTCAAGCTCAACAGCCTCGATCCGCAGGGACGTGACTTTGACTCAGACGCCCACACCCCCGGCGACCAGGGGCCGACTTATACCGGCCGTACCCACGTCCCCACTGGTGAGACCTTCAGCCGCGCCCCGACGACCGGCCCGCAGCTCCCGAACACCCCGGGGAACAACTGATGCTCGGGCGACTCAGGCGACGCGGACGCAAAACCGGACTCAGCCCCTTCAAGGCGGGCCTGATCGCCCTCATCGCGCTGGTCGTGTTCGTCTACCTCGGCTTCACCAAGTTCGCCAACCCGTTCGCGACCCCGTACACGATCCACGCGGTCTTCTCCAACGCGACTGGCCTCGTGCCGGGATCCCCGGTCCGGATCGCCGGTGTGGATGTCGGCCAGGTGACGGGGGTCGGCGCCGTGCCCGGGTGCCGGACGGGCGGGTCGGTGGAGACGAGCGATGCCTCAAGCGACCAGCAGTGCACCGCCGCCGACATCACCATGAGGATCAACAACAACGGCCTGCCGATCCACAAGGACGCGACGTTCGCGATCCGCCCGCGCATCTTCCTCGAGGGCAACTTCTTCGTCGACGTCAGCCCCGGCACCCCGGAGGCACCGACGGCGCCGAGCAGCTGGACCTTCCCGATCCAGCAAGGGACCGAGCCCGTCCAGTTCGACCAGGTGGTCACCTCGCTGCAGGCCCCGACCCGCGCCAACCTGCAGACGCTCCTCCGGCAGTTCGGCGGGGCGCTGAAGAAGGGCGGTCCGTCCTACAACGCCTCGATCCAGTACTGGCTGCCGGCCTACGAGTACTCGGCTGTGGTCAGCCACGACGCGCTCGGCATCCAGCCGCACGACCTGTCGGACTGGATAGCCGAGCAGGGAGAGGTGTCGGGCGCGATCGACACCCACCCGCAAAACCTCGAGAACCTGATCACCAACTTCAACACGACCGCGCACTCGTTCGCGGTCGAGAACGTCGCGCTGGCCAAGGCGGTGGCCGAGCTGCCACAGACGCTGTCCGTCGCGCTCCCCGCCTTCCACGCCCTGAACGCGGCGTTCTGCTCGGGGCCGCAGATCCCCGACTGCGCTCCCGGACCGCTGCCGCAGCTGGCCAAGGCCCTGATCCCGGGCGTGAAGTCGACCGGCCCGATGATCGACGCGAGCTTGCCGTTCATCACGCAGTTGCGCTATCTCGTGTCGCCTCAGGAGTTGCGGGGGCTGACCACGGATCTGGCCAAGACCGTCCCCGCTCTCTCCAACCTCACCCGCGAGAGCATCCCGCTGATGGCCAACGGCGTGCGGCCGGCCGCGAGCTGCGCCGAGAACGTCGTGATCCCCTGGTCGAAGCTGACCATCAACGACGGCCACTTCAACGCCTCCAACGGGTTCCCGGCCCGGCCGGTGTACGTCGAGGCGGTCGACTTCCTGCCCGGCCTGGCCGGGGAGTCGCGCGACTTCGACGCCAACGGGCCGTACATCCGCGTCCTCGGGACGGGCGGGACGCTCACCTACTCGGCCGCGCCCGGCCTGCTCGGGCAGGCGCTCGCGCCGCTCCAGGGCGAGCAGCCCCAGCCGCCGCCCGGCGAGAAGTCGCCGCCGCTTGAGCCGAACGTGCCGTGCGAGACCCAGCAGCCCATCACCGACCTGTCGGCTTCGACCGGCGGTCCGCCCCAGCAGGTCTCGAGTGACAGCAACCTGGCGTCGCCCGGCGCCGCGCTGCGCTGGGACTCGGCCGCCGCGTCAGCCCTGGGGCAGATCTCGCAGCTGGCCGGCCAGGACGGCCTCAAGCTCGGCACCGCGGCGATGCCGACGAGCACAAGCTCGGGCACCGATAACAGCGCCAAGCGGGGCTCCGTTCAGAGGAGCGCCAAGTGAAGCGCGCGATCCGGGAGCACTGGAAAGACTTCGGGGCGATCGTCGGCCTGCTGGTGGTCACGGTCGTAGTGGCGGGCTACATCCTGAACAACGAGCGCTTCAGCTTCCCGTTCATCTCGCCCTCCCCGTATGTGATCAACGCCGACTTCCAGACTGCCCAGGCTGTTACCCCCGGTCAGGGCCAGAGCGTGCGGGTGTCGGGCGTGCAGATCGGCTTGATCGGCAATGTCACCCTCAAGAACGGCGAGGGCGTTGTCCAGCTCGACATCAACCCCAAGTACAAGGGACTGATCCACGAGAACTGGAGCGCCCTACTCCGGCCTCGGACGGGTCTGGACGACATGTTCGTCGAGCTCAGCCCGGGCATCGGCAGCTCCCCGGTCGCGCCGGCCGGCTACACGATCCCGGTGTCGAACACGATGCCGGTGGTCAACCTGGACGAGATCCTGGCGTCGCTGGATGAGGACAGCCGCGAGTACCTCGACCTGCTCGTCAACGGTGCCGGCCAGGGGCTACAGAAGAACGGCGGCGACGAGCTCGCCGAGGTGATGGAGCGCTTTGAGGCGACTCACCAGGACCTGGCGCGGCTCAACGGCGCCGTCGCCCAGCGCGGCGCCGACCTCCAGCAGCTCGTCAACTCGCTGCGGCGGCTGAATGACGCGCTCGCGGCCAAGCAGGGCCAGATCGTCCAGCTGGTCGACTCAAGCGAGAAGGTGTTCAGCACGTTCGCCTCCGAGGATCAGAACGTCAGCCAGGCCGTTGCCGAATTGCCCGGGACCCTGCAGCAGACGACCACGACGCTGGCCAAGGTGCAGGCGCTCGCCAAGGCGCTGGGACCGGCGGCGGTCAACCTGCTGCCGGCGGTCAAGGCGATCCCGGCGGCCAACCAGGCGCTGAGCGCGCTCGCCGTCCCGGGCGCCCCGATCGTCAAGCACCAGATCCGCCCGTTCGTCGTCGCCGCGCGTCCGGTCGTGCAGAACCTGCGCCCGGCGGCGGTGAATCTCGCCGACCCGACCACGCTTCAGACCAGCAACGGCCCGGTGAAGGAGGCCGCGGCCACGTCCAACCTGACCAGTGTGTTCACCGTCCTCAATCACTTCGGGAACATGCTGGGCTACAACCCGGGCAACACCGAGCACGGCTACCTGTGGTGGCTGGCTTGGCTCGACCACAACGCGCGCACGCTGTTCTCGGTCCAGGACGCCAACGGCGACTACCGGCCACTGTTCCTGCAGGCCAGCTGCGCCACCTACGCGCAGCTCGCCAACGACTCGCCGCTGGAAGAAGTGGTCATGAACCTCACGCCGATCCTGACCGACGCCGGCCTGTGTCCGACCCAGGCCGCGGCCGACGCCACGGCCTTCCAGCAGTACGAGCGCAAGCACCCGGCGGCGGCGAGCGCCTCCTCGAACCCGACGCTGTCCCAGATCCAGGCTCTCCAGCCGCACGCCGCGAGCTCGAAGGGCTCGGTTGCGAAGTCGAGCAATCTGTTCCTCCCGAAGCTCCCCATCAACTGATGCAAACCGGCAGCCCCCCGATTTCACGCGTCATCACGATGGTCCTGTTCGCGCTCTCCTGCCTGGGGCTGCTGCTGTTCCTGTGGGTGTCGTTCGGGGGCACGATCCCGCTTGCCGGCCAGGGTTACCGGGTCAACGTCTCGTTCCCCAACGCGCAGGATCTGGCCAGCCAGTCGGACGTGCGGATCGCCGGGGTCAGCGTCGGCAAGGTCGTCTCGACCCAACTCGATCCCAAGGGCAACCGAACCATGGCCACGCTTCAGATCGACAACCAGTACGCCCCGATCCGCCAGGACACCCAGGCGATCCTGCGCACCAAGACGATCCTGGGCGAGACCTACGTCCAGCTGATCCCGGGCTCGTCGCACTCGCCGCCCATCCGCGACGGGGGCATGCTCGCGCGAAGTCAGGTGCTGCCGACGACGCAGCTCTCGGACATCTTCAACGCCTTTGACCCGACCACGCGCCACGCCTTCCAGGTTTGGCAGCAGCAGCTGGCCACGGCAGTCAACGGCAACGACCAGAACCTCAACGACGTGCTCGGCAACCTGCCGTCGTTCGCCGCGGACGCCACCGACATCCTCCAGGTGCTCGACGTCCAGCACCTGGCGACGATCAGCCTGATCCAGAACGGCGGCACCGTGTTCGGCGCCCTGGGCCAGGATCAGACCGCGCTACGCAACCTGATCACGAGCGCGGAGACGACGTTCGCCACCACCGCGGCCAACAACAATGCGCTCGCGAAGACCTTCGAGGTATTCCCGACCTTCCTGAACGAGACCAAGGCCACGATGGCCAAGCTCCAGACGTTCTCGGTCAACACCGATCCGCTGATCAAGGAGCTGGTCCCGGTCGCCCAGCAGCTCAAGCCCACGCTGCACTCGGTGCAGCAGCTGTCGCCGCCGCTGCGCCACCTATTTACCAACCTAGGCCCGCTGATCACGGTCTCCAAGACGGGTCTACCGGCCGTCAGCGAGATCCTCACCGGGGCCGACCCGCTGCTCGGGGCGACGGGCAGCTTCCTCGAGCAGCTCAACCCGATCCTCAGCTGGCTCTCGCTGCACCAGCAGCTGGTCTCGGACTTCATCTCCAACGGCGGCGCGGCGATGGCCGCGACCACGACCTCGTTTGCGGGCGACAGTCCCGGCCACTACCTGCGCCAGGAATCGCCGGTCGGCCCGGAGACGCTGTCCTTCTCGCCGGACCGGGACGCGAACAACCGCGGCGACACCTACCCGCCGCCGACCTGGCTCGACAACGTCGCCAACTTCACCAAGGGCGATTATCCCGCGTGGGACTGCAAGAACAGCGGTGCGGGCGGCGACGGCTCGACCGGTGGCAATGGCGATTCCTCGAGCACCCCCGGCGCCGAGCAGCCGTGCTGGGTGGCGCCGCTGCTGCCGGGCGCGCCCGGGCAGTATCAGATTCCGCACATCGGGGCGGCGAGCTACTCCGACAAGTAGTCGCGGCCCGCCGGGTTTGGAGTGGCTACGCCGCCGCCCGGGCGCGGGCCGCGGCGCGCGAGCCGACCGCGAGGAGCCCGTCAAGCAGGGTCTCGGCGAGCTGGTGGTCGCCCGTGACCTCGAGGCCACCCCGGTCGCGCTCGGGTGAGAATGCCCTTATCCAGTCGGCGGTCGAGGCGGTGACGCGCGCGGCCGGGCCGTCGGCCTGGTGCTCCTGCAGCTTGGCTCCCTGGTCTGAGAGCGCGAACGTGTAGAAGCTGCGGCCCTCCGGATCTAGGACCTCGAACTCGACCGTGGCCGCCGTGGCGGACCCGCCGAGCAGCCCCGGAGCAAGCCGGAAGATCGCGCCGAGATCGACGGACTCCGAGGCACGGGGCGGGCTCCAGGCCCATTCGTAGCCCCAACGGGCTAGTTCGCCGAGGATGGGCATGAGCTCCCGAGCGCGCTCGGTGAGCTCGTAGTCGACCCGTGGGGGCACCTCGCGGTAGCGCTTTCGGGTCAGCATGCCGTCGGCGACCATCCGGTTCAGGCGGGAGCGGAGCTGCTCGGTTGAGATACCCGGCAGCACCCGCTGGAGCTCCACGAAGCGGCGGGGTCCCGAGGCGAGGTCGCGCACGATCAACAGGGTCCATTTATCGCCGACCAGGTCTAGTGCCCTGGCGTCTGGCGACCACTGGTCGTACGGATGGCGTTTCGGTGGGGGTACGTGCGGAATGGAACAGCCTCCCGGTGGACGGTGCGTACCTACCGAGTTCGAGTCTAACGGACCATCGGTCGTCATCCGCCAGTTCGCTGAACATCGCGGCGCGCTCCCGAGCGGACGAGGAATATTCGGTCCTCGCCGGGGGGAAGGCCAGCGTCCGGACGAGTTTGTGGCAGTTTCGGGCTCCAGATCCGTTGGTGTCAGTAAATGGGGGAAGTGATCGAGCTGAAGGATCAGCTGGCTGATCGTTCTCGCCCGCGGGGGGGCTCGCGGGCGGCGTTCTTCTACGACGTCGCCTGCCCGTTCTCGTATCTGGTGGCGGAGCGGATCGAGCGCGTGCTGGGCGAGGTGGAATGGGTCCCCGCGCCGGCCGTCGGGCTGGACGGCGGGGCCGGCTGGGTGCGCTTCGAGGCCGCGCGCGAGGTGGCCGAGCGGCACGCCCGGGCGGTCCGGCTCCCGCTGATCTGGCCAGAGAACTTCCCGGCCAACACTCGCCACGCCCTGCGCGCCGCGTCCTACGCCGCCGAGCAGGGAGCGGGCGCCCGGTTTGCCCTCGCGGCGAGCCGCCTCGCCTTCTGCGGCGGCTTCGATCTCGAGGACACCGAGATCCTCAGCGTCGCCGCCTCCGTGGCCGGCCTGCCGGTCGACGGGTGCCTGGAGGCGGCTCGCGATCCCTCGCGGGACGTCACGCTGTGGGCCACCGCGCGCGGCCTGCGCGCCCGCGGGGTGCGCCGCCTGCCGGCGGTCTGGCTCGGCCGGCGCTGGCTTGAGGGGGAGCACCTCCTCGAACGCGCCGAGCTGCTGCTCGCCCGCGCCCTCTGACGCCTCGCAGCGCGATGGCCCGCGCCTCGGAGCTGGGCAGTGCCCGCTCCCATCCGGGCGGCCCCGCCTCCATCCTGCCCCTCCGGGCGAGCCGCCGCCGCGGCTAACCCGCGCCACCGCGCGGCCGCCAGTGTTAGCGTGCCGACCGTGGCGAGCGAGGCGGAGGCGAGGACGGAAGAGACCCACCCAGCCAATCCCACCACCCACGGTGGGCGGCTGATCGCCGAGCGGCTGCGGGCCTACGGCGTGAGCAAGCTGTTCACGCTCTCCGGCGGCCACCTGTTCCCGATCTACGACGGCTGCCGCGCCGAGGGCATCGACATCGTCGACGTCCGCCACGAGCAGTCGGCGGCGTTCGCCGCCGAGGGGTGGGCGAAGGTGACCCGATCGATCGGCGTGTGCGCGCTGACCGCAGGTCCCGGGGTGACCAACGGCATGAGCGCGATCGCCTCCGCCAGTCAGAACCACTCTCCGGTGCTGGTTCTCGGGGGACGGGCTCCCCAGTTCCGCTGGGGACAGGGATCGCTCCAGGAGATCGACCACGTCCCGTTCGTGCGCCCCCTGGTCAAGCTCGCCGCCACCGCGCAGGACACGGCTGAGATCCCGGCGCTGGTCGATCAGGCGGTCCGGACCGCGCTGACCCCACGCTCCGGCCCGGCGTTCCTCGACTTTCCGCTCGATCACGTGTTCGCCGAGGCCGAGAACCCGGGTTCCGAGGGGTCACTGCCCGAGCCATGGCGGGGCCCCGGCGCCGACCAGCGCGAGATCGACCGTGCCGCGGTCGCGCTGCGTGAGGCGGAGCGGCCGGTGATCATGGCCGGCGCCGGCCTCTACTGGGGCCGGGGAGAGAAAGCGCTGCTGGCGCTGGCCGAGGAGCTCCGGATCCCGGTGTTCGTCAACGGCCTGGCGCGGGGCTGCGTTCCCGCCGACCACGAACTGGCCTTCTCGCGGGCGCGCCGCACCGGGCTGAGCGGCGCCGACCTGGCCCTTGTGATCGGTGCGCCGCTCGACTTCCGGCTCGGGTTCGGCGCCTCGTTCGCCCCGGACGCCGAGATCGTGGGCATCGACGTCGCCGAGCCCGAGAAGACGCCCCCTCGCGCGCTGGCCGCCGAGCTTTACGGAGCGCTCCCGGCGACGCTCGACGCGCTGCGCTCCGCGGCCGGCGGGGGGAGCGGGGCCGCCGGGACAGACGAGCGCGAGCCCTGGGTCCGCTCGCTGCGCGCCATCGAGGACGACGCGCGCGCCACTGAAACAAGCGAGCTGGCCGACGACCGCGCCCCGCTTCACCCGATGCGGGTCTACGGCGAGCTGATCGAGCTGCTCGACCGCGACGCGATCGTCGTGGGGGACGGAGGCGACTTCGTCTCCTACGCGGGCCGCCTACTCGATTCCTACCGCCCGGGCTGCTGGCTCGACCCAGGTCCCCTCGGATGTCTTGGATGTGGGCCTGGCTACGCCCTGGCGGCCAAGCTTGCGCACCCGGACCGCCAGGTGGTGCTGCTCCTCGGCGACGGCGCCTTTGGCTTCGCCGGGATGGAGTTCGACACGCTTGCCCGCCACGGTGTCGCGGTCCTCGGAGTGGTCGGCAACAACGGCATCTGGGGCCTCGAGAAGCACCCGATGGAGGCGCTCTACGGCTACTCGGTGGCCGCCGATTTGCGGCCTGGGACGCGCTACGACCGCCTGGCCGAGGCGCTCGGCTGCCATGGCGAGCTCGTGTCCACGCCGAGCGAGCTCCGCCCCGCCCTCGACCGCGCGCTGGCCAGCGGCCGCCCCGCACTTGTCAACGTTCTGACCGATCCGTCGGTGGCGTACCCGCGCCGGTCGAATCTCGCGTAGCGTTCCTTAACACGAAAACCGCCCGCATTCTCAGCGGGCGGCTTCCGATCCAGGTTTGGCCCAATCGGGACGGGCAGGGGTACGTGCCAGAAAGGGCCGGTTAGAGTGGCTCGGACGGCGGGAGGCGCCGATGTCTGCGGCTTCGCCCGAGCCTATGTTGGGAGCCTGGTTTAGCCCTGGCCCCGTGGAGGATCATTCCCCCTGGGGCTGTTCGCGACAATCGTACATTCGTCCATATTCGTTTAGACGGCACCCTGGACGAATGATCTATGCGGGGCCTAGGGTACCCCAGGCGGGGGCGGGTGCTGCGGCGGTCGCATTAGCCCCAAATCGATTCGCCTAAATGCCGGTCGCCATATACTTATTTAGGTGGCTCGGTTGTTCTCATTCCCCAACCCCGTGAACGAGAAAGCGGCTCGCGTGGTCGCCGGCGTAGTCCTGCTGACGGCGCTCGTGACCCTGGCCACCGGGGCCTACTGGCTGTTGATCCCGCTCGCCTACGGCTTCTGGGCCCGGGTGCTCACCGGTCCGACCCTGAGCCCGCTCGGCTGGACAGCGCAGAATGTGATCGCGCCCCGACTCGGCGCCAAGAAGCCCGTCCCCGGGCCCCCCAAACGCTTCGCCCAGGGAATGGGAGCGGCGATGGCCACGCTGGCCCTGGTGTTCTGGCTGATCGTCGACAGCGACACGGCGACCGACGTCGTGCTCGGCCTGTTCGTGATCGCGGCAGGACTCGAGTCGATCTTCGCGGTCTGCGTGGGTTGCCAGGTGTTTGCGGCCCTGATGAGGATCGGCCTCGTGCCCGAGAGCGTCTGCCTCGAGTGCGCCGACATCAGCGGGCGCCTCGGGGCCACCCAGCCGCGCGCCTCGTCCTGACGCCGCGTCGAAACGCGCTAATCGAGCCCGAGCGCGGCGCCCCGGAGGATGTCGTGCTCGGACACCTCGACCTGGTCCAAGCCGAACAGCTCGAGCGTCACGAGCAGGATGATCGCGCCGGCCACGATCGTCGGGGCGCGGTCGGGGTGGAGGCCGCGCACCTGGCGGCGCTGTTCGAGCGTCAGCCCGGCCAGCCGCTCGAGGATGCGCCGGCACTCCGCTGCGCTCAGCACGAACCCCTCGACCCTGTCCGGGTCGTAGGGCACGAGCTCCTGCGCGATCGAGGCCAGCGATGTCGCGGTGCCCGCCACCGCGATCGCATGGCCCACGTCACGCCGCCACCGGTCGGGGACGCCGGCGCTGAGGATCTCGCGGGCGTCGGCGGCCAGCGCGGCTTGCTCCTCGGCGGTCGGCGGATCGGAGTGCAGGTGTCGTTCGGTCTGGCGCACGACGCCGGCCTGGTTGGAGACGTGGAAGGACATCTCGCGACCAATCCCGATCACGAACTCCGTCGAGCCGCCGCCGATGTCGATCACGAGCGTCGGGGTCTGGTCGTCGGGATCGCGCTCGCTCGTCGCGCCGAGGAACGTCAGCCGCGCCTCCTCATCGCCGGTCAGGACGTGCGGCTCGATCCCCCACCGGTCCCGGACCGTGTCCGAGAACTCCTGACCGTTGGCGGCATCCCGGACCGCGCTGGTCAGCACCGCCACCGCGTCCTCGGCGCCGTGCTCGTCGATCTCCTTCCGGTAATCGTCGAGCACCCCGTAGACACGCTGCATGGCCTCATCGCTGAGGCGGCCGTCCGCGTCGACGCCGGCGCCCAGCCGGGTGATCTCGGTTCGCCGCGCGAGCACGTCGCCGACCCGACCGTCTTCGACATCGGCGACGAGCAGCCGGGTCGAGTTGGTTCCGATGTCGACGACCGCTCGGCGCACGGCCGCCATTCTTGCCGTTTTACAAGTCTGGCGCGCTAAGGCGCCGCGGACAAATTCTCGAAGGCGCCGCCGTCAGGCGCCGCCGACAAATGTTGATCACCCGTGCTCGACGGCGATCGTCCGACCGCGGGTGCTGCGCATTGACACGCGCGGCAGGCCGACCAGCGCGATGATCGCGCCCGCGGCGGCGAACGCCGCGGCGATTCCGAAGGCGAGCACGAAGCCGTTGGTGAGCGCGGCGTGGGCTGCGAGCCCGTGGCGGACATCGAGGTTGGTCCGCGACGTGGCGAGGGCGGCCAGGAGCGCGAGGCCGACTGCCCCGCCTACGAACCGGGACGTGTTCACCAGCCCCGAGGCCAGCCCCGCCTCGGCGGAATCCACGCCCGCGACCGCGGCAATCGTCACGGGGACGAATGCGAACCCGATCCCAATTGCGACCAGGAGCGACGGAACCAGGATCTCACCCAGGTAGCTACCGCCCGGCGTGATCTGCGTGAACAGGGCCAACCCGGCCGCCTGCGCGACCATGCCGGCGACGAGCATCGGCTTGGGTCCCACCCGCGTGACCACCCGCGAGGCGAGGGTCGACCCGGCGACGATGCACAGGGTCATCGGCAGGAAGGCGAGGCCGGCGCGCAGCGGCGAGTAACCGAGTACCTGCTGCAGGTACAGAGACAGGAAGAACCACATCGCGAACACGGCCGCGCCGACCAGCAGCACGACCACGTTGGCCGCGCTCAGGGTGCGCGAGGCGTAGATCCGCAGCGGCATCAGCGGCACGCGGGCGATCTGTCCCTCAATCACGACGAACAGGACGATCAGGGCCGCGCCGGCGGCGATCAGCGCCAGCGTGCTGGCCGACCCCCAGCCGGTGACATCGGTGCGCACGATCCCGAGCACGAGCACGGTCAGCCCCAGCGTGGCGCTCACCGCGCCGGCCAGGTCGAAGCTCTTCCGCTTCGCCGCAAGGCGCGTCTCGAGGATGTAGCGCTCGGCGAACATCGCCGCCAGCAGCCCGATGGGCACGTTGATGAACAGGATCCAGCGCCAGCTCAGAAGATCGGTGAGCACGCCGCCCAGGAGCACGCCGGCGGCCCCGCCGGCGCCACCCATCGCGCCCCAGATGCCCACGGCGCGGTTGCGGGCCGGGCCCTCCTCGAACGTGGTGGTCAGGATCGACAGGGACGCGGGCGCGATGATCGCGCCGCCGAGTCCCTGCGCCGCGCGGGCGGCGATCAGCAGCGGCTGGTTGTCGGCGAAGCCGCCGGCCAGCGATGCGAGCGAGAACAGGACCAGGCCTGAGATGAACACGCGCCGGCGCCCCAGCAGGTCGGCGGCGCGGCCTCCCAGCAGCAGGAACCCGGCGAAGGTGACCGTGTAGGCGTTGACCACCCACTGCAGATCCTGCTCGGAGAAGCGCAGCGAGTTGCGGATGGCGGGCAGCGCGACGTTGACGACCGACACGTCGAGGATGACCATGAATTGGGCCAGGCAGGCCAGCAGCAGGATCGCCCGGAGATGGGGCTGCTCGGACCTCGACTTGAGATCGATCCGGGGGGTTTGGGGTGCGGTTTCAGTGCTCATGCTCGTATGACGGGCGAGGTTGCTTCGATTCGACATCTGCGCCAATCGCCCCGAGCGCAGTACGATGGTTATCGAACCATAGCAGCTTGTTCGATATTTGTCGTACTATCATTGAGCGGGAGATGGACACACTAGTCAGTAGCGGGCAGGCGGCCAGGGGCACGGAAACCGCCGAACCGGCACCGGTCGTAGATGAACCTCTGCGGCACCCGTCGCGCGAGGAGGTGGAGCTGGCCACGGTCCTGCATGCCCTCAGTGACCCGATACGCCTGCGAATCGTCGTCGGCCTCGCCGTGCAGGACGATCGGACGTGCAAGAGCTTCGAGCTGCCGGTCACGAAGTCGACCTGCACCCATCATTTCCGGGTGCTTCGCGAGGCGGGCGTGATCCGTCAGCGGCTCGAGGGCACGACCAAGCTCAACTCGCTACGCCGCGAGGACCTCGAGGCGCGCTTCCCGGGTCTCCTGGAATCGGTTCTGCGCGCTGCAGGCGTCTAAGCCGCCAGGGCGGCCACCGCGATCGTCGGCGCGACGCCTTCGCGCGGTCAGGGTTCTGCGCGCTGCGGGCGTCTGACCGCGCGCCTCAGCGCGACGCCCGCGCGCGGTAGGACCCGAACTGCGGCGGACGGTTCTCGCTGAATGCCTGGACGCCCTCGTGCGCCTCGTCGGTCTCGGCGAACAGACCCAGTCCGCTGAACGACATCGACGCGATCCCCGCGATGTGCTCGGTGTCGGCGTTGAAGGACTGCTTGAGAAAGCGCAGGGCGGTGGGCGACAGGGCCAGCATGTCGTCGGCCCACACTCGTACCGTATCCCTCAGCTGCTCACCCGGCACGACCTCGTTCACGAGGCCCCAGCGCTCCGCGGTGGCCGCGTCGTAGCGCCGGCAGCGAAACCAGATCTCCCGCGCGCGCTTCTCCCCGACCACGCGTGCCAGGTACGCGGTCCCGAACCCGCCGTCGAACGACCCGACGCGCGGCCCCACCTGACCGAACGTGGCCGAAGACGCCGCGATCGTCACGTCGCACAGGACGTGGAGCACGTGCCCGCCGCCGATAGCCACGCCGTTGACGGCCGCGATCACGGGCTTTGGGACGTCGCGGATCAGGCGGTGCAGCCGCTCGATCTCGAACAGCCCCGATTCGCTCGGCCCGTAATCTCCGGTCTCCGCGCGCTGCTTCTGGTCCCCGCCAGCGCAGAAGGCGCGATCGCCCGCCCCGGTCAGGCAGATCACGCCGACCTCCGAGGACGCCCACGCGCGCGTGAACAGACCGATCAGCTCGTCGACCGTCCTCGCGCGGAAGGCATTCATCCGGTCGGGCCGGTCGATCGTGATCCAGGCCAGACCGGCGTCTACCTTGTAGCGAGTGTCGGTCAGCTCCATCCGTCTCTCCTTTTCACGCCATGGTGAGCCCGCCGCTGACCGACAGCGTCTGGCCGGTGATGTAGCCGGCGGCGTCCGAGGCGAGGAACGCCACCGCCGCGGCGACGTCTTGGGGCCGGCCGAGCCGTCGCATCGGCACCGCCCGGCGCAGCGCCTCGACCATCTTCGCGCTCGCCTCCCCGGCCCCGAGCATCCCATCGAGCAGCGGCGTCTCGGTCGGCCCGGGGCACACGCTGTTCACGGTCACGCCGCTGCGGGCGACTTCGCGGGCCAGCGTCTTGCCGAACGCCACCTGCGCGGCCTTGGCGCCGGCGTACACCGCCTCCTGGGAGGACCCGACCCGCGCGGCGTCGGAGGAGATGTTCACAACGCGCCCGTACTCGCGCTGGGCCATGCCCGGGACCACCCGGTGGCAGACGCGCAGGCAGCCCTTGTAGTTGAGCTCGATGATGTGGTCCCAGAAGGCCTCGTCGGTCTGAAGAAAGTGGTGGAACTCGTCCCAGCCGGCGGTGTTCACCAGGATCTCGATCGGGCCGAGCTCGCGTTCAACCCGGGAGACCGCCGTCTGCACCGAGTCGCTGTCGGTCACGTCTAGGTGCACGGCGAGCGCCGCCTCGGCCGCGGCGTCCTCGACGATGTCGCCCGACGCGACGCGGTGCCCGTCGGCGGCCAGGGCGGCGACGATCGCGCGGCCGATCCCGCCGGCTCCGCCCGTCACCAGTGCCAATCGAGGGGGCATGCGGGGGGGAACAATACGATGGCGCGGGTGGACCGGTTCGGCCCAGAGGGACTCCCTGGCGCGCTCGTGCTCACGATCGACAACCTCGGCGAGGCCAGCGCGCTCGAGCGCGGCGAGGCGTTCGCCCCCACCCGGCGCGACCCGTCGGTCACCCAAGCACTGCCCTGGCTGCTCGACGAGCTCGACCGCCACGGCCTCACGGCCACGTTCTTCGTCGAGGCGATCAACTGCGAGCTCTATCCGGACGCGGTCGCGGGCATCGCCGCCCGCGGACACGAGCTCGGTCACCACGGCTGGAGTCACGAGCAGTGGGCGCAACTGGCCCCCGACGACGAGCGCGAAGCGCTCGCCCGAGGACTGCGCGCGTACGAAGCGCTCGGCGTGCGACCGCGTGGTTTCCGCCCGCCGGGCGGCGAGCTCACACCGAACTCGCCGGCGCTCTTACGCGACCGCGGGTTCGACTGGTGCTCGCCGGCGGGCCACCAAGCGGCGATCGAAGATGGCCTGACCTACGTGCCGTTCGATTGGGAGCTGGTCGACGCCTACCACCTGATGGACAGCTTCGCCCCGCTGCGCGCCTCGCGCGGCGACCCCGAAGCTCCGACTCCGCCCGCGGCCCTCGCCACACATCTGCGCGAGACGGTGCTCCACTCGACCGGACGCCAGACGCTGATCCTCCACCCGTTTCTGATGCTCGACCCCGCGTGGGCGGCGGGCGTCAGCGACGTGCTCGAGACGATCACCGAGCAGGCCCGAGCCGGCCGGACGTGGGTCGTCTCGGGCGGGACGTTCGCCGAATGGCTGCGAGGCGCGGCCGGCTAGTGGGCGGCCGCGACGGCCCGGAGCTCTCCGAGTGCCTCGCCCAGCAGTTCCCGAAGCGAGTGGCGATTGGCCCCATCGACCGAGCGCTCGAAGGCAACTCGGAACACGCTGATCCCCGCCTCGGCCGTCAGGATCGCGGCCGGGTCACCGACCCCGCGGCGGCGGAGCCCTTCGGCCACCGCCCGGGTCAGGGAGTCCAGCTTGATCAGCTCGCGTTCCTGCAGTTCTGGGTTCGCGGCGATGATCTGCTGGCGCCGGGCGGCGAACTCGCGGCGCTCCTCGAACGGGTCGGCGACGGCATCGAGCGCCGCGGCAACCGCATCCAGGGGCGCGGCGGAGGCGGGTGCCGCGCCCGTGGTGTTGTCGATTCCCCGAACTGCTCGGAGCCGGCCATCAGGTCGTCGGCCTGGCCCGCTCAGACACCGCCGCCGCGGTGCTGGAAGACGCCGGCGCCGCGGTCCATCGCGGCAACCTGGACGATCTCGACGGCCTTCGCGAGGCGGCCGCCGCTTCCGACGGCGTCATCCATCTCGCGTTCGACCATCAGGCCATGGGCGCCGGTGATTTTCTTGGCGCAGTGGCGCAAAACCAGCGGGCGATCGAAGCGATCACCGCGGCGCTCGAGGGCTCCGGCAAACCGTTCGTGGGCACCTCGGGCACGCTGATGCTCACGCTCGGAGGCATCGGCGGCCGCCCCGGCACCGAAGAGGACGTCATCGAGGGTGGACCGCGGGTCGACGCCGAGAACCACGTGGTCGGGCTGGCTGACCGCGGGGTCCGCTCCTCCGTGGTGCGCCTTCCGCCGATCGTGCACAGCACCCTGGACCGTCACGGCTTCGTCACCATCCTGATCGCCGTGGCCCGCGACACGGGCGCCGCCGCCTACGTCGGCGACGGATCCAATCGCTGGCCCTCGGTGCACACGCTCGACGCCGCCCGCCTGTACCGGCTGGCGCTCGAGGAGGCTCCGGCCGGATCGCGGCTGCACGCGGTCGCCGACGACGGCGTTCCGTTCCGGGACATCGCCGCGGTCATCGGCCACAAGCTCGGCGTGCCCACCGAGAGCATTCCGGCCGAGGATGCGAGCGAGCGTTTCGCGTTTCTCGGGGCCTTCGTTGGGCTCGACAACCCCACCTCGAGTGAGCTCACCCGACGGCTGCTGAGCTGGCAGCCGACCCATCCGGGCCTACTCGCGGACCTTGAGGAGAGCCACTATTTCGAGGCGGCGCTCGCGTCCTAGAACAGCGGCGCTCCCGTCCTAGAGAGCGCTTGTGGGCTCAAGTTAGAATCGCGCGGTTGCCACCCCGAGGGAGAGGAAGACGATCATGCGCGGCTTCATTCGCGGCACCCACCACCTGACCTTCTGTGTCGGCGGCGCCCAGGAGGACTACGACTTCCACGTCCGGGTGCTCGGACTCAAGAGCGTCAAAAAGACCGTCCTGTTCGACGGCGAGATCCCGATCTACCACCTCTACTACGGCAACCGGCTGGGTGACGCCAGCACGCTGTTGACCGCCTTCCCCTACGGCCAGGCCGGCTGGATGGGCAAGCGCGGGACCAATCAGGCCAAGTCTTTGAATCTCTCAGTCCCGGTCGGATCGATCGGCTTCTGGTCCGATCGCCTGTCGGAGTACTCGATCCCCCACGAGCCCGGCGAGCGGTTCGGCACCGAGCGTTTGTTCTTCCGCCATCCGTGCGGGATCGAGTACCAGATCGTCGCCGACCCGAACTCAGACGACCGCGACCCTTACGACGCGATCGTGCCTGCCGAGTACGCCATCCGCGGCGCCTACGGCACCACGACCTCAGTGCGCGAACCCGATCCCCAGGACTTCTTCATCCGGCAGGGCATGGGCGGCGAGCTCCTCTCCTCCAAGGGCCCCCACCACCAGTACCAGATCGGCGATAACGAGGGTTACGGCCGCATGATGGAGCTCGCCGAGGAGCCCGACCTGCGCCAGGGCACCTGGCAGTTCGGCGAGGGCACGATCCACCACCAGGCATTCGACGTCGTGTCGGCGGCCAACCAGCAGGAGGTCAAGGACTGGATCGTCGGGCTCGGCTTCACCGATGTCTCGGAGCCCAAGGACCGCGGCTACTTCTTCTCGATGTACTGCCGCAGCCCGGGCGGCCTGCTGGTCGAGATCGCCTACGGCACGCCCCAGGGGTTCCTGATCGACGAGTCCGAGGACGAGCTCGGCACCCACATGTGCATCCCGCCGCACTGGGAGGACCGTCGGTCGGAGATCTCCCAGCTCGAGCCGATCGAGACGATCGAGACGGTGGTGGGATAGGGATCCCGCCCACCCGCGCTCCGCGCAGCGTCCATGGGGCCAATTCCGCCGGGCATCCATGCCCGGCGGGCCGGGACGCGAGCCTTATGCGCCGGAGAGGGCCTTCGCCTTGATCGCGTCGAACTCGGCCTGCGTGATCGCGCCGCTGTCGAGCAAGCCCTTCGCCCGCTCGATCTCGGCCGTCGGGCTGGCGGCCGTCCCGGCGGTCTGGCGGACGTAGTCGTCGAACTGCGACTGTGCGGCCGCGGCATCCCGGTACTTGCGCTCGGCCATGCCCGTGTGGTTGAAGATCAGGTAGACGAGGACGCCGATCCAGGGCAGGATCACGATGAAGATGACCCAGCCGGCCTTGCCCCAGCCCGAGATGTCGTGGCGGCGGAAGACGTCGATCAGCACGGTGATGGCGATCCAGAAGAAGATCAGCCAGGCGAAGATGAGCAGGATGTCCCAGAAGACATCCAGGAATGTGTACGAGCTTGCAATGGCTAACACGGCGACTCCAATCTGTGGTGTGCGCTGTCGGCGATACTGAACGGCGTCGCGGGTGTGGCCGCATCACCCAACACGGGTGATCCCGTCCCCCTTGACACGAGCCAAGATCAACGCGCCGAGAGTAGACCACGAGGAGGACCGATGACCGGGAAGAGCGACTTCACCGAGCAGGAATGGGACACCGTCCGCAAGGGGCCGCCGGCCGCCGGCCTGATCGTGGCCGCGGCGACGAGGGGCGGGACGTTCAAGGAAAGCTTCGCGATCGCGAAGTCCTACACGGAGGCGCGCAAGGAGCACGGTGAGAGCGAGCTGCTCGACGCGATCGTCTCGGCCAAGCCCGAGGTGGAGCACCACCTGTACCACTCCTACGACGAGATCAAGGAAGCCGGGCTCGGGGAGATACGCGAGGCCGTCGGCGTGCTCGAGACCAAGGCGACACCCGACGAGGTCAACGACTACCGCAAGTTCGTGCTCACGCTCTCAGATCACGTCGCGAGCGCCCACCGTGAGCACGGGGCGGAGGTCAGCGCACCCGAGCAGGCGGCGATCGCCGACATCACCGCCGCCCTCGGCGGCTAGCGGGCCGCGAGGCCGAAGGCCTCGGCGGTGCGGCCAGCGGAATCAATCATCAAACGGCGCGATACAGCGTCACGTTGCGGTCCAGACGATCGCCGGCGAAGCCCTTGGGCCGCCCGCCCTGGGCGTCGAGGTAGGCGAGCTGGCGGGAGATCGTGCCCTCCTCGCCGGGAAACACGTGGTCGAGCATCCAGGTCTGGACCGCGACGCCGCCCCCGGCGGTGCGCAGGATCCGCAGCGCCCGGGCCTGCTGCGGATAGTCGATCAACGAGGCGGTGTTGATCAGCCAGTAGCCCGCGCGCGGCTCGATCGAGTTGCGGTGGGTGTGGCCGGACAGGACGGCGAGCACGCGAGGGTGGGCATCGAGCAGCGACAGGATCGACTCCCCGCCGTCCGAGCTCGGCAGCGGCTGGTGCGAGACGACGATCACGAGTTGACCGCGCGCCCCCGCCTTCTCGAGCTGGCTGGCCAGCCACCCGGGCTGGTCGGGTCGGACGAGCCCACCCGAGCCACCGCCCCGGCGGGCCAGGTCAAGGACGATCAGGCGCACTTCATGTCCGACGTCCACCGCGTAGTCCAGGCTTGCTCTGGCGCCGGGCCGCAGCCCGGAGATGACCTCGCCGGCGGCCATCTCGCGCCGACGGGGGTCGGCCGGGACGCGAACCTTTGGCCCGGCAAGCGCTTGGGACAGGAATTGGTTTACGAGCCCGGGGAGCGGCGGCCCGTCGGGCGAGCCGCCGCCCGTCAGCTGGGTCCCGGGCGGCACGGTCAAGCCGGGCGGGAGCTCCCACAGCGCCTGATCGCCGAGCGCCAGCGCGCGCGTTTGCGCCGTCGGCGCGAGCTCCCCGGCGACGAGGATGTCGTGGTCGCCGAGCACCGGGTAGACGGGCGCGCTGATGCCGGGCGTCGCGAACGGACGGACCGCCTGCGTGAGCAGTCCAGGGTGCTGGGGTGCGTCGAGGTCTGGGCGGTAGTAGAAGGGGTCGGGGTCTGATGCCAGCTGGACGCCGTAGTAGCCGTCCCGGCCGCTCCCGGGGCGCACCACACCACCGCGCAGTACGCGCAGAGCCCAGCCGAGCTCGTTGCGCTGGTCGTTGTCGATCAGATCACCGCCCTGGATAACGGCGTCGGGCGCGAGCGCGCGGATGGCGCGGGTGGCGCCGGCCAGCACCTGCGCGGTCAACGTCTCCTGGGGGCGGAAGGTCGACTCGAACGGATCGCCCAGGCGGTCCAGGAACGGGACCCGCGCCGGCGAGGAGGCGTCGAGCACGTGCGCGTCGGTGACGTGCGCGAGGGTGGCGATCACGTTTTCGGGCGGCCGGACCGGACCGAGATCGGTGCGCGCGAGCAGCGCCTGGCCGGGGCCGGGTACGAGCGTGCCGGTGCCGCCGGGGTCGGTCCAGGTGGCGGCAATCGTCGAGCCGGTTGGCGACGCGCCGGAAGATCCGGAGGACCCACAGCCCGCGGTGATCAACGCGCCCGCGCCGAGGATCAGCGCCTCGCGTCTGGTCACGCGCCTCACGACCCACCCAACCCGGCGATCACGCTCTCCCGCGTGGCCTGGCGCGCCACCCACACCACTGCGACCGCCCCGGCCAGCACCAGGCCGGCGAGAACAAGTGCGATCTCGAGCCAGCTCGCCCCAAGCGAAAGCGTGACGTAGCTCGCGGCCAGCCGCGCCAGCGCCGGGCCGAGCACCAACCGCTCGAGGGCGATCCCGACGATCGCCGCCGGGACCACGAGTGCCACGACGGCCCCGGTCAGTAGGCGCCGGACGGCGGAACCGCCGGCGCCGAACGCGCGCAGCACCGACACCGTGCGGCGGCGTTCCTGGACCGTCAGCGCGCAGGCCTGGATCAGCGCGTACAGGCAGACGAGGCCGTCGACGATCGCGACCGCGCGCAGGATCGAGCGGAGCACGGCCACCAGCGGCACGCCGCGGCCGATCGCCGTGGTGGCGGAGGCGGCGCTCGCCCCGAGGGCCTCGGTCACCGCGGCCGCGTTCGCGCCAGGTCTCAGCCGGACGGCGAGCTGCTCGTCGTCGGCCGCGGAGGGGTCGGCGGCGAGCAGCGCGGCGGCCGGGACGTAGGCCACGCGTCCGTCATCCTGAAGCGAGCTGACCACGCCGGCTACGCGCAGCCGCAGCTCGGCGCCCGAGTCGAGCTGGATGGCCAGCGTCGCACCGGGAGTGAGGCCGAGCGCCTGAGAGAGGCCCAGACCAACCTCGGCCTCGCCCGAGCCGCGCAACCGCCGGCCGGACACGAGCGGTGGCGCCTCGAAGATCGCGTGATCGCCCGGGTAGGCGATCACGTCGATCGTCTCGCCGAGCGAGAACGAGTCGACCGCCTGGGTCTCGTAGCGGGGCGCCGCCGCCTGCACGCCCGGAATCGCCTCCACGTGCTTCACGGCGGAGGGCGGCAGGTTCGCGGTCAGCTGGTAGCGCTTGCCCAGCGCGCCGGGGTCGGTCTCGAGGCTGTTGAGCGCGGACGCGAGCGAGAGCATCAGCAGTACGAACGCGGTCGAGAACCCGAGCGTGGCGGCGGTGGCGATCAGCCGCGTGCGGCGGGCGCCGGCGAGCCGCACCCCGAGTGTGGTCAGGCCGGCGCGCGGCGCGCGCAGCCAGGAGGGGCGCCGAGGTCCCGACCTGCCGTGGCTCCGCCTGAGCTCGGCTCCGCGGAGCAGCGCCACCGGGGGCCGGCCCGCGGCCCGCCAGGCCGGCCAGGCCGCGGCCAACACCGGGATCGCGACCGCGGCAAGCCAAGCGGCGAGGAGCGCCGGCAGCAAAGCCACCCCCGGCGCCGGCTCGTTGAGCAGCACGAGCAGCCGCGTCGTCGGGCCGTACGTGGCGAGCACGCCGCCGATCGCGCCCAGCGTGGCGGCCGGCGCCGCCACGAACAATGCCTCGAGTCCCTGCACGAGGGCCAGGTGCCCGCGCGAGGCGCCCACCGCGCGCCGCACGCCGATCGCGCGCAGGCGCCGCTGGACCTCGGCCCGGGCTGAAGCGGCGAGCATCACGCCGGCGGTGGCGAGCGCGATCAGCGACAGCGCCACCAGCAGGTCGATTACGATTCCCGCCGCCTGGTCAAGCAGCACACGCACTCCCGCGCGGGTGACGAAGCGCAGCCCCTCCAGGCCGTAGCTCGTGGCGCGCGCTTGAACCAGGACCTCGTTGAGGTTGGCCGAGTCGCGCAGCCAGATCTCGGCCAGATTTACCTGGGGGTTGGACTGGGTCCCGAACCGAGAGGCGATCGCCGCCGCCGACACGTACACGCGCGGGACCGCGAGCGGATAGGAGACGTTGTCGGGGCTCTCGGAGAAGCCGACGATCCGCTGCGGGCCCAGGCCGTCGATGTAGAGCGTGCCGCCGAGCTGCAGCCCCCACGCGTCGGCCAGGCCCTTCTCGACGACCACCTCCCCGAAGCGATTCGACAGGTCGCGCCCCGCGACGATCGCGTAGCCGTGCGGCCCGGCGCCCACCACCTCGACGTCGCCGTTGCCGGCGAACTGATCGTCGGTCTGGAGGGTGACGCTGGTCACCTCCTGGCGCAGCGCGTAGCCCGCGATGTCGGGCAGCGCGGTGATGCGCTGCGCGACGCGGCTGGAGCTCTGCGGGTTGAAGCGGACGATGATGTCCGGCAGATCCGCGGCCTTAGCGGCGCGATCGAAGCCGAAGCCGAGACTGTCGGAGACCACCAGCGCCGCCATCAGCATCGCCGCGGCGAGCGCGATCCCCAGCCCGGTCAGGAGCGAGCGCCGGCGCCGGGCCCTCACTCCGTGGAATGCGTCTCTGACCGCTGCCCTCAGGCGAACTCCCTCAGGGTCACGTCCGCCGCCGTCTCAGGGTACAGGCGGCCATCGTGCAGGTGAAGGACGCGGTCGGCGATCGCCGCCGCCTCGGGCTCGTGGGTGACGATCACCACCGCGCGGCGGCGCAGGTTGCGCAGCAGGGCGAGCACGGTCGCGCCGTTCTCCTGATCGAGGTTCCCGGTGGGCTCGTCGGCCAGCACCACCTCGGGGTCGTTGACCATCGCCCGGGCGATGGCCAGGCGCTGTTGCTCGCCGCCCGAGAGCTCGTGTGGCCGACGGTCGGCGATCTCGGTCAGCCCGAGCTCACCGATCAGCCGGCGCGCGCGCCGTTCGCCGTCGCGGCCGGCGCCTGGCAATCGCGCCGGCAGGAGCACGTTCTCCTCGCCGCTCAGCTCCTCGATCAGGTGAAAGGCCTGGAAGACGAACCCGACGTGGCGCAGCCGCGTCTTCGCGAGAGCGCCCGGGCGCTGCCGGGTGATGTCCTGGCCAGCCAGCAGGATCTGGCCGGCGTCGGCGCGCTCGAGGCCGCCCAGCAGATGTAGCAGCGTCGACTTGCCGCTTCCCGAGCGCCCGAGCACGGCCACGACCTCGCCGGCCTCGACATCCAGGCTGACGCCGTCGAGGATCCGGCGCTCCGCTCGCCCGACGCCGAGCGTCTTGACGATGCCCCGTGCTTCCAGGACGGGCATGGCGTCAACGGTAGCGACCGATGCCAGCCCGATTCAGAACGTGACCAGGGCGGCGCTCTCGGCCGGGAGCGTGAACGTGTATCGGCCGCGGCGCGCGGTCAGATGAGCTATGCGTGGGCGGCCGGCGAGACGGCCGGTGGTAGTTCTCGTACCGAAGCTCTGGCCGCCCAGGATTACCCCGGTCGTACTGGTCAGCGCGGGCGCACGGAGCCGCTCGAGCGTCGCCGACCGGCTGCCGGCGGCATTCACCGCGATCGTGCGCCGGTCCAAGCTCTCGTTGATGAGCACGATCCGCGTGCGGCCCTGGCGACCGCGCGTCGCCCAGACCTTGACGCCCTGGGCGTTGGTGATCGTGGTGGCGATAAGCCGCGATCCGGGTGGCGCGGCCTGAGCGAACATCAGCAAGCCGTAGTACTCGGGGGTCACGAACGCACTCCACCGGCGGCCGGAGCGGGTGAACGTGAACGGCTGGTAGGTGGCGCCCGGATAGGTGTGCATGTTCACGCCGTCCACACCAACGTCGGCCATCTCGAACAGCACGTCGAGCGCCCACAGCGCCGAGGCGAACGCGTTGCTGACGCTGGGCGCGTCGCCGCATGCGTCGGTGTTCATCTCGTCGATCCGCAGCGGAAGGTGACGGGCGTGGGCGACTGTCGCGTACTGGGCGATGCTGCCGGCGAGTCCACTCGTCGAGGTGGGGGCGAGGAGGTTGGCGACCGTGGGGTACTGCGGTGAGGACGGCGAGACGAAGCACGTCTGGAGCGGATACCGGTGGAGCGTGACCACCTGGACGCGCGGCTCGGCGGCGAGGAACTCACCCGTGTCCGCCATCCAGGAGATCGATCCATCCGCGGGACCGGCCAGCGGCCCGGGCAGCCGGGCCGCGAACGAGGAGAAGTCGGCGAGGTAGGACGCGAAGTCGTAACTGGGCGGACGCCCCATCACGTGAACGCCGTCGGGCAGCACGTACCAGGTGAAAGTCCCGTAGAGCTCGGGCTCGTTGCCGATCTCGAGGGCCTCGATCCAGCGCCTGCCGATCCACCGCTCGAAGGCGCTCGCCTCGCCGTCCGCGGCGGCGCGGCTGTCGGCCTCGAGGTCGATGCCCATGATCAGCCGGGCCTTCAGGTCGCTGGCCACGGCGTGCATCACCGCGAGCCAGCGCCGCGTGAGCGTGACCCGAACGCCGCCTGGCTTGGCCAGGCCGGGGACCGGGTACCACGCCCAGTCGGTGCTGTCCCCGCCGATGCGGAGCACCGGGGACTGATCCGGCGTGAGGTTGCGGACGAGCTGCAGGAACACCGGGTCGACCTTCTTGGGGTCGCTTCCGGCGTACGGGATGACCGCGGTGTTCTCGAGCGACAGTCCCAGGAAGCCGGGTGCAATCGTCGGCCCGCGCGCCCCGGGCGAAACCGTCACGACCGCCACGTCCTGCGGTGGCAGGATCGCGTTGTGCCCCGCCGGCACCGCCAACGCCGTCGCGGTGCCTAGTCCGACGAGCGCCGTCACGAGTCCCGCAGCGACAGCGAGGCGATGCCGGAACGAGCGAACCAATCTCCCGTCAGTTTCTCAACCCTGGGGGCCGATAGGCTGGGCCCGAATCATGAGCGCCACCCTTCCGATCGAGCGCCGAGGACTCGGACGCTGCGAGCTGACCGTCCCGCGCGTTGCACTCGGGTGCGGGAACTTCGGCGGCGTCGGATCGGCGCCCGAGCTCTTCGGGCAAGGCCTGCGTGAGGACCAGGCGTTCGCCCTGATGGATGCCGCGTGGGAGCTCGGCATCGACCACTTCGACACCGCCGACGCCTATGGTGGCGGGCGCAGCGAGCGGATGATCGGCAGCTGGATGCAGACCCGCGGCGTTCGCCCGACGATCACGACGAAGACGTTCAACCCGATGGCGGAGGGCGCAGACCATGGGCTGGCGCCCGAACGGATCGTCCGCCAGCTCGAGTCGAGCCTCGACCGCCTCGACCTCGAGTACGTGGAGCTGTATCTGGCCCACGAGTTCGATCCCGCAGTACCGCTCGCCGACACGGTCGGCGCGTTCGAGGACCTGCGGAAGGCGGGCAAGATCGGGGCGTACGGGGTGAGCAACTTCGACGCGGCGCAGCTCGAGGCGGCGCTGGGCGCAGGCGCGCCGAGCGCGATCCAGAACGAGCACTCGTTGCTCGCCCGTGCCGACGAGGCCGACGTGCTGCCGCTGTGCGAGCGCGAGCAGGTCGCGTACCTGGTGTACAGCCCGCTGGCCGGCGGCTGGCTGACCGGCAAGTACCGCCGCGGTGAGGTGTTCCCTCCGGGGTCGCGAATGACCCAGCGACCGGAGCCGTACGCGCCGTTCGTGTCCGACGAGACGTTCGACCGGCTGGAGCGGCTTGAGCACTTCGCCGACGAGAGCGGTCGCTCGATGGCCGGGCTGGCGTTGGCCTGGCTGTTCGCCGGCCCGGCTGTGACGCAGGTGGTGGTCGGGCCCGGGCGGCCCGAGCATCTCGCCCCTGTGCGCGAAGCGCTCGAGCGACCCCTGGGTCCGCGCGAGCGCGAGGAGGCCGGCCGATGAGCCGCCGGCGGAGGCCCATGTGCTGATCCTCGGCCACGACGACGTAGTGGCCGCCCTCTCGCCGGAGGCGTGCGCGGAGGCGATGGCCGCGGTGCTGGCGGCCCATGCTCGGGGCGAAGCGCTGATGCCGCTGCGCACGGTGGTCCGGTTCCAGGGCGCCGCCGGGTTCATGGGGATGATGCCCGCGTGGCGCGGCGGCGCCGAGCCCGTGTTCGCGCTCAAGTCGCTGTGCATCATGCCCGGCAACCCGGCGCGCGGCCTCGATTCCCACCAGGGGACAGTGACGCTGTTTGACGGCTCGACGGGCGTGCCCACGGCGATCCTCGACGCCTCCGCGGTGACGTCGGTGCGGACCGCGGCGGTGAGCGCGGTGGCTACCCGGGTCCTGGCGCGCTCGGATGCCCGCGTTCTGGCCGTCCTCGGGGCCGGCGTTCAGGGCAGAGCGCATCTGGCGGCCTTGCCGGCGGTTCGCGATTTTGCAGAGGTGCGTGTCTATTCCCCCTCGCCCGAGCACGCGCGAGCGCTCGCCGACGGACGCGCCACCGTCGCCCCGAGCGCCGAGGAGGCGGTGCGCGGAGCCGACGTGGTGGTCCTCGCCACCAGCTCGCGCGAGCCGGTGGTGCGGCGCGACTGGCTGGCGCCCGGCGCGCACGTCAACGCGATCGGTGCCAGCGTGCCCAGCTCGCGCGAGCTCGACGTCGAGACCGTGGCAGCGTGCGCGTTCTTCTGCGACAGCCGCGAGTCCGTGCGCAACGAGGCCGGCGAGTACCGGCTGGCGCTCGAGTCGGGAGCGATCGAGGGCGAGGATCACATTCGGGCGGAGCTGGGGGAGGTGCTAGCCGGGCTGGCGCCGGGACGACGTGGTGAGGACGAGCTGACGGTCTTCAGGTCCCTGGGCCTGGGCGTCGAGGACCTGGCTGCGGCCGAGTGTGCGGTCGCCCGGGCCCGCGAGCGCGGGATCGGGACCGAGGTGACGCTGTGATCGAGTTGCGTGAGATCGAGGCGGCGCGGGCGCGGGTGGCCGACGTGGCGACGCGTACGCCGCTGGTTCGCCTGTACGCCGCCGAAGTGCCGCCCGGCACCGAGATCTATCTGAAGCTCGAGGCGCTCCAGCCGATCGGCTCGTTCAAGATCCGGGGCGCCACGAACGCGGTGCGTCTGGCGAGTGAGGAGGAGCGCCGCCGCGGCCTGGTCACCGCGAGCGCCGGCAACATGGCCCAGGGGGTGGCCTGGGCGGCGCGTGAACTCGGGCTGACGGCGACGATTGCCGTCCCCGAGCACGCCCCGGAGGCCAAGCTCGGCGCGATCGAACGGCTCGGCGGCCGGGTGGTCAAACTCCCCTACGACGACTGGTGGCGCGCGATCGTGACCAGCCAGGTCGACGGCATCGAGGGGCTGTTCGTGCACCCTGTCCAGGACGAGGGCGTGATGGCCGGCAACGGGACGATCGGTCTGGAGATCCTCGAGGACCTGCCCGACCCCGACGCGGTGGTGATCCCGTACGGCGGCGGGGGCCTGACCGTGGGGATCGCCAGCGCGATCCGAGCGCTCCGCCCGGAGACGAAGATCTATGCCGCCGAGCCCGCCACGGGCGCAGCGCTGGCCGCGGCGCTCCAGGCAGGCGAACCAACCGACGTCGACTACAGCCCCTCGTTCGTGGACGGCGCGGGCAGCCGCCGCGTGCTCGACACGATGTGGCCCCGCGTGCGCCCGCTCATCGATGGCGCGTTTGCCGTCCCGATCGACGAGGCGGCCGCGGCCGTGCGGACGCTCGCCTCGCGCGCGCGGGTGATTCCCGAGGGCGCGGGAGCGCTCGCCACGGCGGCCGCGCTGGCGGGCCGGGCGGGCACCGGCAAGGTGGTGTGCATCGTGTCGGGTGGCAACATCGACTTGAGCAAGCTGGCCGAGATCCTTCGGGGAGGTGAGGCGTGACCGATTCGACTGAGGAGGATCTCCGTGCGCCGGTCTTGCCGGGCCCGGGGGCGAGCGACTACGAACGCTATCTGCGCACCGACGAGCTGCTGTCGCTGCAGAAGCCGGCCGAGGAGCGGGTGCACCACGACGAGCTGCTGTTCCAGACCGTTCACCAGTCCTCCGAGTTGTGGTTGAAGTTCGGGACGACCGAGGTGGACGAGGCGGCGGCGCATCTCGAGCGAGGCCAGCTCGCGCCGGCCATCCGCTTGCTGCGCCGAGCCGTGCTGTCCCTCCAGTACGTGACCAACCAGCTCGAGATGCTCAACCAGATGTCACCATGGGAGTACAGCGAGATCCGGGTCGTGCTCGGGCACGGCAGCGGCTTTGACTCGCCGGGCTTCCGGCGCATCCCTCAGGTGACCCAGCGGGTCGCCAAGGCCTTCGATCGGTTGCTCGAGGAGGCGGGCCTGTCGCTCGAGGAGCTGTACGTCCACGGCCGGGAGCACGAGGACCTCTACCAGGTGGCCGAGCTCCTGACCGAGTGGGACGAGCGGATCTGGGTCTGGCGCTTCCGTCATTACTCGATCGTCGCCCGGGCCCTCGGCGAGGACACGATCGGGACCCAGGGGACGCCGGTGCAGGTGCTCGGCAGGCTGATCGCGCAGCGCCAAATCCCGAAATTGTGGGAGGTCCGCAGCCGGCTCGTCGAGCTGTTCGACGCCGAGCGGAAGGGCGGCGCCGCCTAACGATCGGCTGCCGTCTGGCGCCGAACATAGTCCGGGGGCCGTAGATCCATCCACCGCCCCCGGAGAGTCAGGGAAGTGGGGGCACAGTCCCCTGACCCGTTGAGACGAGTTTCCTCGTCTCAAGTTGACTGTGCGCCGAATATGCCACATCGACGGTCGAAATGAGAGAAATTCCTGTGGTTTGTCGCCATCAAGTCCGTTTTTGGGACTGTCGCGACCGCGGGAAAGCACTCGACCAACCTTTCCGCGCGTCCCGCGTTTAAGCATTCAGATGGGGGCACGCGTTGGTAAGTGGGGTGCACTTCGGCGGACCACGGTCGTCTCGTGATTGCGGTCCTCGGCGCCCGGCGAACGGATCGGCCGGCGCCGGTCGGTGGGCTGGGAACCCGTGAAGCGAGCGTGTCCGTCGAAGCACGGGAGCCCGTCCGGTGCGACATGGCCCCACTGGCCATGCGCGACCATAGGGGGTGAGGACGGGCTCCCGTGCAGTCCTCCGCCGCCGTGCGGATGATTTGAGCTTTCGTATGGACCGGGGCAGTCTGGTCAGGGATACTTGCGCAATATGGGGGCAGTCGCGAGATCTCTCGTGGGCCCGAATGACGGCCGCACCGGAACAGGCGGCACCGACGATGAGTTGGTGGCGCGGGTGCGCGCCGGCGACGACGTTGCCTTCGAGGCGATCTACGATCGATACGCCCCCGGAGTGCTCGCGTTCTGCGTACACATGCTCAGAGACCGGGAGGGAGCCAAGGACGCGCTCCAGCTGACGTTCGTGTCGGCGTACCGTGCACTGCGGGCGGGCGATAGCCGCATTTCGCTGCGCCCCTGGCTGTACGCGATCGCGCGGAACCGGTGCCTGTCGGAGCTACGCGTGCGCGAGGAATCCGTCTCCGTCCACGACGCGGTCGTCGACCGGCGGTATTTCGATCCCGCGGATGCGGTCCGTCGACGCGAGGACTTTCGCGAGATGGTCGACGACATGCAGCGCCTCCCGTCCGATCAGCGCGCCGCTCTGGTCCTGTTTGAGCTCGGAGGCCAGTCCCACGCCGAGATCGCGGCCGTGCTGGGCGTTCGCCGGGAGAAGGTGAAGGCACTCATCTTCCAAGCCCGGGAAGCCCTGGTGCGTGGCCGTTATGCCCGGAACAGCTCCTGCGCCGCGGCACGCGAGCTGATCGCGAACGTCCGCGGAAAGGTCCTGCCCCGCAGCACGACGCGCGCCCACATCGAGCGCTGCGCAGGTTGCGCTGCGTTCGAGCACGAGGTGCGCGGTCAGCGCTCCGCGCTCGCGCTCGTGCTGCCGGTGGTGGCGGCGGCGGAGCTGAAGGCATCGGTACTCGTCTCGGTCTTTGGCGCGGCCGGCGCCGCCAGGGCGGTCGGTGCTGCCGGCGCGGCGGGTGGTGCGGGGGCGGCTGGACTCGTCGCGGCCATCGGCGGTACGGGGGCGGCCGGTGGCGCGAGCGCCGGCGGCGCGGTCGCGGGTGGCACGGTCGCGGGTGGCGCGGTCGCCGTTGGGGGCTCAGCTGCAGCCCTCGCCGCCGACGCTGTGGCCGGTGGTGGAGGGTTTGCGGCGCTCGGCGGCGTGGTGGTGCAGGGTTCGGCCGGCCTCCTGGCGAAGCTCGCCGTTACGGTTGCAGTGGCAGCCGGCGTCGCCAGCGCGGGCCACCAGCTCGGCTCTCTCGATGGGCCGGGTCCGATCGCAAGCACCCCGGCCACGGCGAAGACACGCCCGCTACCGGGAGGCTCAGAACGCCATCCTGCCGGAGCCGCTTTGCTCGCCATGGATGATGGTCCGAGTCGCACCGGGGCACTGGAAGCGGTGGTGGGTGCAGGCGCCTCGACGCCGGCTGTCGCCGTGTCCACTGCCAGCGTCATCCCCGTCGGCTGGGGCGTGGTTTCGACCAGCACGATGACGGCGCCGGGCCCGGTTTGTTCCGCCACCTGCTCGCTCGCTGCGTCGAGCGCGTCGCCTCCGGGGAGCGCCCCGCCCAACTTGCCTGGGTCCGGCGGGCTGGGCGGCTCGGGTGGGCTGGGCGGGCCGGTTGGTCCCGGCGCTTCGGGGAGCGGGGCTGGGTCAGGGGGGTCGGGCGCGTCGACCCCCTCTGCCGGGTCGGCCGGCTCGAGCGGATCCGGCAACTCGGGCGGCTCGGACGGCTCGGGCGGCTCTGATGGGTCGGGCGGATCGGGCAACTCGAGCGGATCCAGCGACGCGGGTGACTCGCCTAGTCCCGGCGCTGGGTCGTCGATCTCCGACGGGACTTCCGCTGGTTCTGGCGGCTCGACCGGGTCTGGCAGCTCCGCCGGGTCTGGAAGCGCCGACGGGTCTGGCAGCTCCACCGGGTCCGGGACGTCCACTGGGTCCGCTGGATCCACGGGGTCCGACACCCCCATCGGTTCTACCGGCTCGTCCGGGTCCGGGACCTCGACCGGCACCAGTACATCGGGCGACTCGAGCGGGTTGAACGGGGCGGCCATCTTAATTGGGTCCGGAACCACAACCGGAGGCGCCATGTCGCCTGTGGCCGGCACCGGCGGAGGAGCGGACACGACGGACGGGAACGACTCCTCGGGCGGATCGGCTACCTCCGACCCCGGCGCCGCGAACGTGCCCGCCGGCTCCGTGCCGCCGGCTCCCTCGAGCGCGACGAGCATCCTCGACGGCTCGTAAGGCCCGCGCCGGGACCGGCGGTTGACAGCGGGTGACGGGGAAGATCGTGGAGTTCCTGCACCTCAAGCCCAACAGGTGCTACACGGAGACGTTCAGCGCCAGCCTCGGGTAGCGACGCGGGCGGCGCTCGCTCCGAGCACCGCTCTTCTCCTCCCCGAAGGACCTCTTACACTGAAATCGTGCTCTCGGCGGATCGCCTGCTGGCGTTTGCGGCCACCGCGTTCGTGGTGATCGTGATCCCCGGGCCAAGCGTTCTGTTCGTGGTCGGGCGGGCGCTGGCGTGCGGCCGGAGGGTCGCGGTGCTGACCGTCGTCGGCAACGCACTCGGCGAGTACGTCCAGGTGATCGCGGTCGCGTTCGGCGTCGGCGCTCTGGCCGAGCAGTCGGTGGTGGCCTTCACCACGCTGAAGCTCCTGGGCGGCGCCTACCTGATCTACCTCGGAGTGAAGACCTTCCGCGAGCGCGGGTCGCTGGCGGCCGCGCTCGCGGCGCCGGTGGCAGTGCGGTCGGACCGGCGGGCTTTCTGGGAGGGGTGGACGGTCGGCGTCACGAATCCGAAGACAGTCGTGTTCCTCGCCGCGATCCTGCCCCAGTTCGTCAACCGCGCCGCCGGTCACGTGCCGGCGCAGATCCTTCTTCTCGGCGCGGTGTTTGCCGCGATCGCCGTCGCGTCCGACACCCTGTGGGCGACGGCCGCCGGCGGCTTTCGCACGTGGTTCTCCCGCGACTCGCGCCGGCTCGAATTGGTCGGGGGCGCCGGCGGGCTGGCGATCGTCGCCGTTGGCGCCGGCCTGTTGGTCTCCGGGCGCAAAAACTGAACTGACCCACGACTTAAGGTTTCAGCCCCTCTGCGGTGGGTAGCCGCTTTCGCTGTCAACCGGAGTGGAGGAGAAGGGACCATATGTCTGAGCGCATCGCTGCGGCCGTCTGGGTCAAGCCGAGGAGGAGGTTCGCGTTCTGTTCGGCTGTGGCGGCGGTTCTTTTGGCGGTCGTCGTGATCGTCGGGTTAATGTCAACCTCATCGAGCGCCGCTCCCGCCAAACGGCGTCCGCACCAGGCCGGAGCGGGAAACTCGGGCCTGAGCCAGGCGCAGATCAACTCGCGCGTGACGGCGCTGATCAACCAGATGTCGCCGCAGGAGAAGTTCGGACAGCTCACGATGGCGGGTCCGGCCACACCGACCGGGAGCGATCTGATCCCGCTGGCCAAGGCTGGAGACATCGGCTCGGTTCTCGACCTGACCGGCGCCGACAACATCAACGCCGTCCAGCAGGCCGCAGTCGAGGACTCGCCGCTCCACATCCCGCTGATCTTCGGGCTCGACGTGATCCACGGCTACCGGACGATGTTCCCGGTACCGCTGGCCGAGGCCTCGAGCTGGGACATGTCGGCGATCGAGAACGACGAGGCGGTCTCCGCCGACGAGGCGACGGCCGACGGCATCAAGTGGACGTTCAACCCGATGGTCGACATCAGCCGCGACCCGCGCTGGGGACGCGTGGTCGAGGGCGCCGGCGAGGACCCGTTCCTCGGCGCGGCAGTGGCCGCGGCCAAGGTCCGTGGCTACCAGGGCTCGAGCTATGCCGACCCCGACAAGATGGCCGCCACGGTCAAGCACTTCGCCGCCTACGGCGCTCCCGTGGCCGGGCGTGAATACAACACGGTCGACATGTCGACCCAGCAGCTGTTCAACGACTACCTGCCGCCGTACAAGGCGGCGATCGACGCCGGCGCGGCCACCGTCATGAGCTCGTTCAACTCCCTCGACGGAGTGCCGAACACGGCCAACCCATACACGCTGACCAACATCCTGCGGGATGAATGGGGCTTTGGCGGGACCGTGGTGAGCGACTACCAGGCCGTCCAGGAGCTCGAGGACTTCGGCTACGCGGCCAATGGTGCCCAGGCCGCCCAGGAGGCACTGACGGCGGGCCTCGACATCGAGATGGCGGTCACGCTCGGGCCGACGGCCGGAAACCCGATCTACAACACGTTCGAGACCTACGGGCCACAGCTGCTGAAGCAAGGCAAGATCACGATGGCGCAGGTGAACACGGCCGTGCGCCACGTGCTGACGCTCAAGTTCCTGGCCGGAATGTTCTCTGACCCGTACCCGGGCAGCGACGCGCGGGTGGCGAGCTCCGAGCTCACCCAGCCGCACCTGGACGCGGCCCGGACGATGGCCGACGAGTCGATGGTGCTGCTCAACAACAACAACCACGCGCTGCCGCTGAGCCCCAGCACCTCGAGCATCGCCGTGGTCGGCCCACTGGCCGACGATCCGCTGGACCAGATCGGAGACGACGTGCCGATCGGATACGACACGACCCCGGCCGACCTGAAGACGACCGACAAGATCGTCTCGGTGCTCGACGGGATCAAGGCCGCGGACCCGAGCGCCACGGTCAACTACGCGGACGGCTGCGCGAACTTCACCGTCACCGATCCGTGCAACGAGACCACCGACTTCAGCCAGGCGGTCTCGGCGGCGCAGAGCTCCGCCGTGACGGTCATCGTGGTCGGTGAGCCGTCGGGCGATGTCGGCGAGGCGTCCTCGCTCAGCGACATCGACCTACCGGGCCAGCAGCTCGCGCTCATCCAACAGATCGCCGCCACGGGCAAGCCGTACGTGGTGGTGCTGATGAACGGACGCCCGCTGACCATCCCGTGGCTGGCGAATAACGCACCGGCTCTGCTCGACGCGTGGTTCCCCGGCACCGAGGGAGGGAACGCGGTCGCCGACATCCTGTTCGGCAGGTTCGACCCGAGCGGCAAGCTGACCATGTCGTGGCCGATCGACGCCGGTCAGATCCCGGTCTCCTACAACGAGCTCCCGACCGGGCGTCCCTACAGCGCCACCAACAAGTACACCTCGAGATACCTAGATATCCCGAACACGCCTCAGTACCCGTTCGGATACGGGCTGTCCTACACGACGTTCTCGATCTCGAACCTCCAGGCGCCGACCAACGTGTCTCCCGGCCGGCCGTTCCAGGTGAGCGCCCAGATCCAGAACACCGGGTCGACGGCGGGCGCCGACGTGGTCCAGCTCTACCTGCACGAGAGCGACACGAGCATTCTGCAACCGGTGCGAAAACTCGAGGGATTCCAGCGGGTCGAGCTGAACCCCGGGCAGACCAAGACGGTCACGTTCACGCTCGGACGCCAGAACCTCGGGTTCTACAACGAGCAGGGTCAGTTCACCGAGGAGCCGGGTTCGTTCGACCTATGGGTGGGTGACAGCTCGGTCGGCGGCCAGCACACCACGTTCAACCTCCAATGAGAGTCCGCGCCCTGATCGCTGCCGCCGTGGCGGCAGCGATCCTCGTGGTGGCGGCGCCCGCCGGCGCCGCCACCTTCACCGCCCGGCAGCGGGCGGTCCTGTACGGGATCGCCCACGACACATGGCAGTTCTACGCGGCCGATGTCGACCCCGTGACCCACCTCCCGTTGGACAACCTGGGGCCGGGTTCGGTGCGCGGTGAGTACACGTCGGCGGCGAACGTCGGCGTATACCTATGGGCGGTGGTCGCCGCCCACGACCTCGGGCTTATCTCTGAGTCCCGGGCCGACCAGCTCGCGCGGGCCACCCTGCAGGAGGTCAGCGGCCTCAAGCGCTACGACGGGTTCATGTATCAGTGGTACGACACCAACAACGGCAACGTTCTGTCGAACCCGGGTCAGGGTGACTGCACCGAGACGACGCCGGCGCAGGACAACTGCTGGTTCGTCTCTGCGGTCGACAACGGGTGGTATGCGTCGGGATTGGTCGAGGTGCGCCAAGCGCTGCCCGCGCTCCGGGGTCTCGCCGACTCCCTGATCGCACCGATGAACTTCTCGATCTTCTACGACAACCGGCCGCAGACAGATTGCAACGTCAACGCCTCACTTCCCGGTGATCCGCCTACCGGCCAGATGTACGGCGGCTACTACGTGGATCAGGGACCCGCCGGGTACCACAACGGCGCGCTTTACAGCGACCCGCGGATCGCGATGTACATGGGCATGGGCCTTCACCAAATGCCGGGCGATGTGTGGTGGCGAACGTGGCGGACGGATCCGCCGGCCCGGTGCGCCACCGATCCGGCGCCGTCGTTCAGCACCGGCACCGGCCACTGGCAGACCTACACCGACCCGGTGTCAGGAAAGCAGTTCCCGGTGTGGGAGGGCCACTACACCTACCCCGGAACCGATCTGACCTTCGTTCCCACGTTCGCCGGCGGGATGTTCGAGGGGCTGATGGCGAACCTGGTGGTGCCCGAGACCGAGTGGGGCCCCCACAGCTTCGGCCTGAACGACGTGCGCTGGGCGGAGGTCCAGGTCAAGTACGCCACCCAGGAGCTGGGCTATCCGGTGTGGGGGATGTCACCCTCCTCGACCGCCGACGACACCGGGGATTACGGCGGCTTCGGCGTCGAGGGTCAGGCGTTCGGGAGCGGTTCGCCGCTCGCCTGGTGCACGACGTGCGCCACCGAGAACACGGTCTCGCCGCACGCCTCAGCGATAGCTCTGCCGGTCCTGCCTCAGCAGGCCTATGAGAACCTGGTGAAGCTGCGGACGTTGTACCCGGGGATCTACACGTCGGACGGCGGCTTCTACGACGCTGTGAACCCGGTGACCGGCGAGGTCGGGCATCGCCGGCTCGTGCTCGACCAGTCGATGATCATGGCCGCGCTCGACGACGCCCTCAACCACGACGCGCTCCAGCGCCGGTTCGCCGCCGACCCGCTCTCCTGGGCCGCCCACCTCTACCTGTCGACCGAGCACATGTCGCTCGGCTACCTTCCCGCCACGCCCTCCTTCTCCGACATCTAAAGTTGGCGACGCGGAGCCTGGTCGAGAAACCGCCCGTATCGGCCGGTTTCTCGATCAGCGTTCATCGAAACGGGCTCCGCGCCCGAGGGCCGCATGCTCACGGTTGATACGAGCCGGGCGCCCAGGCTCGGGTGCTGACGCCGATCGCGTTCCAGGCGTTGATCGCGACGATCAGGCTGACCAGCGCGGCGACCTCTTCCGGCGAGAACTCGGCGGCGACCGCGTCGTAGTCCTCGGTCGGGACGTGGTCGGTGGCGAGCAGGGTGACGGACTCCGTGAACGCCAGGGCGGCGCGCTCTTTTTCTGTGAAGAACGGCGTTTCGCGCCATGCGGGCAGGGCGTATATCCGTTGCTCGGTCTCGCCGATGGCACGCGCGTCCTTGGTGTGCATGTCGATGCAGTAGGCGCGGCCGTTGATCTGGGACGCGCGGATCCGAACGAGCTCGCGCAGCTGCGGGTCGAACTCGACCTTGTCGAGCTCCTTGGTAGCGGCGTTGTCGAGGTGTGACATCGCGCGGTAGAAGGTGGCCGCGTGACGCTCAAAGTCGAGCCGGACGGGGATTTCTGAAGTGGCTTCAGTTGTTGTCATGTGGCAACCCTACGTTGGAAGGCGGCCCAGATGTAAGGTCCATTTGAATGGAACAAACTTGGGCCATTTCCGGCGTCGACCTGCACCTCGATCTCGAGGGCCCGCGGGTCCGGGCTGCACTCGAGGCGGGGTTGCGGGACGCGGTCTCGAGCGGACGGCTCGGCCCCGGCACGCGCTTGCCCTCCTCGCGCGGGCTGGCCGCCGACCTCGGGATCGCCCGCAACACGGTGGCCGAGGCCTATGGCCAGCTCGTCGCCGAGGGTTGGTTGACCGCTCGCCAGGGCTCGGGCACGCGGGTGGCGGCGCGGGTTGACGGATCCGGTGCCGACCAGGGACGCACCGGCAACGACGGACGGACCGCCGACCGCGGACCCACTGCAGACCACCGACCCGGCGCGCACCACCGACCCGGCGCGGACTACCGACCCGGCCCGGACCACCGACCCGGCGCGGACCGGGCCCGCGATTTCGCCGGTGCGCCGCCGGCGACCCGGGACCGGTACGACCTCCGTCCCGGATCGCCCGACGTCTCGGCCTTTCCGCGCTCGGCCTGGCTTCGCTGCGCCCGCACCGCGCTCGTCCAGGCGCCGTTCGGCGCGCTCGATTACTCGGACCCTCGGGGCCGGCCGGAGCTGCGCGCCGCCCTGGCCGACTACCTGGCGCGGACGCGCGGCGTACGCGCAAGCCCCGATCGAATCGTTGTGTGCTCCGGCTTCACCCACGGCTTCGCACTCCTGTGCCAGGTGCTGCGCCAGGACGGCGCGCGGATGCTCGCGATCGAGGAGTACGGTCTCCCGACCGTCCCGGCGGCGGCCTCGGCCGCCGGCCTTGACCTGAGCTGCTTGGCCATCGATGAGGAGGGCGCGGTCGTGGAGGAGCTCGGCGACGCCGACGCCGTCGTGCTCACGCCAGCTCACCAGTTCCCGCTCGGAATGCCCCTCGCCCCGCGCCGGCGGGCCTCGGTCGTGCAGTGGGCGACCAGCGGCGAGCGCCTGATCATCGAGGACGATTACGACGGCGAGTTTCGCTACGACCGCCATCCGGTCGGAGCACTTCAGGCGCACGCACCCGACCATGTGGTTTACGCCGGAACGGCGAGCATGACGCTTGCGCCCGGCCTCCGGCTGGCGTGGCTGGTCGTTCCGCCCGGGCTGGTCGAGCCGCTCGCCGCGGCCAGGATGCTGGCCGAACGGCACACCGGCGTGATCGATCAGCTCACGCTGGCGGAGCTGATCCGTTCGGGCGCGTACGACCGGCACATCCGGCGCTCGCGCCTGGCCTACCGCCGGCGCCGGGACCGGTTGGTGGCCCAGCTTCGCCGGCGCGCGCCCCAGGCGCACGTGTCGGGCATCGCCGCTGGGCTGCACGCGCTGGTCGATCTACCGCCCGGCCTGTCCGAGGAGGAGGTCATAGCCCGGGGCCGGGATCACGGTCTGGCGGTGATCGGACTGGCGAGCTTCGACCATCGTGGCACGCGCCACCGCGAGGCCCTCGTGGTGGGCTACGCCAAGCCTCCCGAGCACGCCTTCACCGGTGCGGTGGCGCGGCTCGCGGCGACTCTCGCCGCGGACACCGGCCAGCTCAACCGAGGACCAGATCGACTAGGTCGCCGGCCTCCCGGGGGTTGAACGGCGTTCCGGTCATGAGCCGCCGGTAGAACACGACGCCGAGCAGCGTCACCGTGGCCAGTTCGGGATCGACGCCGTCGGCGATCTCGCCCCGTTCGATCCCCCGTGCGATCAGGTCGATCAGCGCTTGGCGGCGCTCGGCGGAATAGCGGTGATGAAACTCGCGTACTCGGGGGTCGCGTTCGGCTCCCTCGAGCAGGGCGGGGATGCAGCGAGAGAAAGTCGAGTCGACCACGATCTCCGCGACGTGGCGGATCAGTAGCGCGACGGCGTCGCGTGTCGGCAGGTCGCCCAGGTCCGGCACCATCTGCTCGTGGAAGGTCTCGAACGCGTCGGCGATGAGGGCCAACTTGTCGGGCCAGTGGCGATAAAGGGTCGACTTGGCGACGCCGGCGCGGGCGGCCACAGACTCCATCCGCACCTGCCCGTATCCGACCTCGGCCAGCTCCTCGACGGCTGCCGCGAGGATCACCAGGCGCGATCGCTCGATTCGTGGGTCCACCTGTCTCCCAACTTGTGAAACGTTGACGTATCGCTGCGAAACGTATACGTTCTACAAGATGGCCACCGTCAGCGTCCGCTACATCGTCGACGACGTCGACGCCGCGATCGACTTCTACTGCGGACAGCTGGACTTCGACGAGGTCATGCACCCGGCTCCGAGCTTCGCGATGCTCTCGCGCGGCGATCTGCGACTCGTCCTCACGGCGCCCGGTGGCGGCCCCGGCGGAGGGCAGGCCATGCCCGACGGTACGGTGCCGGCACCCGGTGGCTGGAATCGCTTCCAACTCGAGGTCGACGACTTGGACGCGACCGTGGCCCGGCTGCGAGATGGCGGCGCGCGCTTCCGCAACGAGATCGTTGCCGGCGTCGGCGGCAAGCAGATCCTCGTCGAGGATCCGGCCGGCAACCCGGTCGAGCTGTTCGAGCCGACGATCGCCGAGGCGCGGCTCAGCGCGGGGCCCGCTCGGCCCTGACGAACGCGTAGCTGCGCCACCGGGTCGTGCCGTAGCAGGCGCTGGCGAAGCCGGCAGAGCACAGGTCGTGCATGACCTGCGCTGGCGATCGGAACCCGACGTGACTGGGCTGGAACGCGCGCCAGACGAAGTCGAGGGCGAATACGGCCGGGTGGCGCCGGTTGGCGTCGCCGATCACCACGCGGCCGGTCGGCCCGACCACCCGCGAGATCTCCGCGATCGTGTCCAGCGGTCTGGGGAAGTGGTGGAACGCGGTCGTAGACACGGCCGCGGTGAACTCACCGTCGGCGAAGGGCAGCCGACCGCTCACGTCGCCCTGACGGAACTCGACATTGGCGAGTCCGGCGGCGCGCGCGCGGACCTCGGCCTGGGCGATCATCCCGGGCGAGACGTCGAAGCCCACTGCACGGCGAACCACCGGCGCCGCTTCGCGAACAGCCGCCCCGGTGCCGCAACCGAGGTCGAGCAGGACATCGCCGGGGTTCAGGGCGAGCGCCGCGAGAGCCTGGCGCTGCGCCTCCCGCAGCCACTTGGCCGCCGAGTCCTGCTCATAGGTCTCCGACCAGCGATCGAAATGGGTGCGCGCCGCCTGGGTCCGGGGGTCGTCCGCCACGGGGCGAACGTATCAGTGGCTCAGTTGGGGGCGGCGTCGAGTTCGCCGCGCACGCGCCAGCCACGGCGGGTCGCGGTGGCGGCGAGCGCGGCTGCGGTCACCATCGCGATCGTCACCACTACCAGCGACGTGGTTACGTTCAGCAGCTGGAACGGCCCGTTCGACTCGGCCGCGACACCGGCCGCGTCAGTGGCGAGCGCGACGGCGTAGATCGCTGTAGCGGCCGCGATCACGGACATCGCGAGCGTCACGAGCGTCCCGGACGTGAGGGCAGCGCGGAGGCCGGCCGGGGCAACGGGAGTGGCGAATAGTGCGGCGCGACAAGCCAGCACGCAGCCGACGCCGCAGCCGAGCCCGATAATCCCCCATACGACCGCGATGCCGGAGCCGACGCCGGATGTTTGGTGCTGGCCGCCGCCGTGCGCGAGCACCACGACTATCCCGGTCAGAACGACGAACCCGATCACTGGCACGACCGCCAGCACCACACTGCGGCGGACGCCGGGATCCCGCCGCGCTCGCACGAGCGCCGCCAGGATCAGCGGGAGCGCCCCGAGCACCACGGCCGCCGAGGCGACCAGCGCGAGCGCCTGGACGGCCACGTGGGCGTCACGCAGCAGAGGGTGGGCGTGGCCGGCCGCCGAGAACGGCGGATCTTCGGTCGTCTTATAGAAGGCGAACCCGGCCGCGGCGAACAAGACCCAGCACATGAGCACGCCGCTGGCGCTGGCCCGGACGCGGTCGGCCGCATCGACGCCGCCGGGCGGCGCGTTGTGCGGGTGCAGGTGGGCGACGAGCGCGCCGCGGATCAGGTCGAGCACGGTGCGTGCGGTGGCCGGCTGGTCCTCGAGCAGGGTGCGCATCTCCTCGCCGTAGCGGCGGCGGTAGGCGAGGGGGTAAAGGTTGAGCGCGAGCCGGGCGAGTCGAGCAGTCATCGCGCGGCCTCCGCTACCCGGAGCCGATCCAGTCCGCGGCTCGCCACCGACTGGAGCGTCTGCAGCTCGTGCTCGAGCGCGGCGCTGCCGTCGGCAGTCAGCCGGTAGGGGCGCCGGCGGTCCTCGGCCGGCAGCGCCTCGATCAGGCCGCGCGACTCCAGCCGGGAGAGCGCCCCGTACAGCGTGCCCGGACCGAGGCGCACGCCGGCGAATTCCTGCACGTCGGTCGTGATCGCGTAGCCGTGCTTGGCGCCGTCGGCCAGGCTGGTCAGGACGAGCAGGGCCGGATCATTAGATCGCTCTCCGATGTATCGCATAACGTAATAGTACGGCGGCCGTCAAGCGGGACCTTGATCGATAAGGCCCCAATATGGGGTCAAATCAACCACGGCCTCTCGGGATCCGAGTGGCTAGGCGAGGTCGTTGAGCGCTGCGGCCAAGCGATCGACTTCGTCCACCGTGTTGTAGTGGATGAAGCCGATCCGCACCGACTGGTCCTCGTAGCCGAGCCGGCGATACAGGCCCAGCGAATACCACGAGTCGTGGGCCCAGACGCCCATGCCGTCCGCGGCCAGCCGCTCCGCGACGTCAGCCGCCGGCACGCCGGCGACGTTGACCAGGAAGGTGGGGACGCGACCCGCCATGCTCGGCAGCCCGTAGACCGTGACCGCGTCGGACAGCGATCCGAGAAACCGCTCGCCCAGCGCTCGCTCGTAGGGCATGATCAGCTCGAACCCGCCGATCGAGTCCAGGTAGTCGACGGCCGTCGTGAAGCCGGCCAGCAGCTCGTAGGCCTGGGTGCCGGTCTCAAAGCGCCGCCCGAGTGGCGTGGACGGTGCCGGCCGAGCCTTGTACGGACGCCAGTGCTCGATCACCTCGGCCCGCCCATACGCCATCCCCAGGTGCGGGCCGCAGAACTTGTAGGGCGAGCAGATCAGGACGTCGGCGCCGATCGCGCGCACGTCGATCGGCTCGTGGGCGGCGTAGTGGACGGCGTCGATCCAGGCCAGGGCGCCCGCCTCGTGTGCCAGCCGGCATACGCGCGCGGCATCGACCACCGTCCCTACCGCGTTGGAGGCCCAGGCGAACGCCACCACGCGGGTGCGGTCAGACAGCTTGGACTCCAGATCGGCGTAGTCGAGCGTCGTGTCGTCTCGGAGCTCGATCGACCGGACGACCAGGTCGCGGTCATGCGCGAGCTCTAGCCAGGGGGCGACGCCACCGTCGTGATCCAGGGACGAGACCAGGATCTCGTCGCCGGGCTCGAACGACCGGCTCGAGGTGCGGGAGAGGGCGAAGTCGAGCGAGGTCATGTTGGCGCCGAAGATGACCTCGTGCGCCTCGCAGCCCAGGAAGCGCGCCGCCGTGGCCTCGGCCCGCTCCAGGATCTGTCCTACCCGCCGGCTGGTCTCGTACACCGCCCCCAGGTTGGCGCTGCTATCCCGGAGCGTCCGCGCTACGGCGTCGCCGACCTCGTCGGGGACCTGCGAGCCCCCGGGGGCGTCGAAAAACATGAACCCCGCCTGCAGCGAGGAGAAGCGCTCACGGAGCGCGTCTACGTCAAGTTTGCTCACGATTTGCGCCATAACGCAATCGCAAGACTAGTTGGCTTAGTCTCACCCCGCCATGACGGCCTGGGTTACGAGCGTCGATCCCCGGAGGCGCGAAGAAGGTCCGGGGCGCCCCGGGACGAATCTGGCGGCGTGGGCGTGATGGATACCTCGCTGGCTCTGGACCAGGCGGTGATCGAATGCGAGCCGCAAAGCTCGCTCTCCCGCGCCAGCGGTGAAGCTGAAGAGGTGCTGTTCGTGATAGAGGGCTCGGGCGCGTTGCGCGCGGGGAGCGAGAGTCACGCGCTCGAGCCCGAGACGGGGGCCTACCTGCCCCCCGGCTCCGAATACGCACTGGAGAACGAAGGGGACGAACCGCTGCGGCTGGTGTCCGTGCGGGTGAGTGCCCCGGCCCCCGCGGGCGACGGAGCCCGGCCACGGATCCTGGTCCGCCGGCTGGCCGACCAGGAGGACCAGACGGCGACCACCGAGCGCCTGTTCCGGATCGTGGCCGACCCGACCACGGGGTTGCGCTCGGCGACACAGTTCGTCGGCTATATCCCGGCGGCGCGGGCGGCCGACCACTTCCACACCTACGATGAGGTCATCTTCGTGCTGGAGGGCACCGGCACGTTCAGCGCCGGCGACGGCATCCGGCCGATCGGGCCGGGCTCGCAGATCGAGCTTCCGGCCCGGACGGTCCATTGCCTCGAGAACACCGGCCAGGGCGTGATGCGCCTGGTCGCGGTGTTCCGGCCCGCCGGCTCGCCCGCCTACGCCTATTACCCGGACGGGAGCCCGGCCTACCCCGGGACGCCTCCGCTGCCGGTCATGAACGACAATCCGCATCACCCCTAGGAGGAGGAAGTAGCAAGTGAAGGTACGCATCGGCTTCGCGGCCCTGGCTCTGTCCGCGATCATCGCGGGCGGCTGCGGCAGCAGTAGCAGCAGTTCCACCAGTAGCAGCAGCGGAAGCTCGACGACCGCCGCCGCGAGTAGCGGCAGCTCGAAGTCGTGCACGGCCTCGATTGCGATCGAGGGTCCGTTCACCGGACCGGTGGCCCAGGTCGGGCTCGAGCAGCTCCACTTCGCCCAGCTCGCCGTGGCGGACGACAACGCGGCAAACCACACCAACGTGACCCTGGCTCAGGACGACACCCAGCTCACGCCGTCGATTGCCGTGTCGAAGACGCAGTCGATCGTCGCGACCAACGCGGTTGCGGTGATCGGGCCTGCGGGCAGTCAGGAGGTCGAGGCCGTCGGTCCGATCTTCGGCAAGGCAGGCATCCCGTTCGTCTCCGGCTCGGCGACCTTGCCGGCGCTGGCAACGGACGGCAAGAACCCGACGTTCTTCCGCGTGGTTCCGGACGACGACGTCCAGGGCCCGCAGGACGCCAACTACGTGGTCAACCACCTGCACACGAAGGGCGTGCTCATCATCGATGACGACGAGGCGTACTCGCAGGGGCTGGTCAACGTGATGGTCCCGATCCTGAAGAAGGCCGGGATCGCGGTCGACCACCAGACCCTCAACGGCACCGACACCGGCGCGACGCTGGCGGCGGCGATCAAGTCGCTCGTCACCTCGCATCTGAGCGCCCAGGACGGCGTGGCGATGCTGCCCTGGCAGACGGCCACGAACGCGCAGATGTTCGGCCAGGACGCCAAGCAGGCCGGCAAGACGGTGATCCTGTTCGGGACCGACGGCACCAACTCGCCGTCGCAGTTCAACATTCCGGGCAGCTACGTGTCGGCCTTCGGTCCGGATATCTCCGGCAGCACGAGCGCACTCGACCAGTCGATCGTCAAGGGCGTGGCCAAGTACGGTCCGTACGGACCGTTCGGCGTCCCGACGTACGAGGCTGCCGACGTCGTCATGAAGGCGATCGCGTCGGTCTGCAAGTCCGGCCAGACGCCGAGTCGCTCAAACGTGCTCGCGGCAATCAAGACCACGAACATCCCGGCCAGCGAGAACCCCCTCGGGGTGCCGGTCGCGTTCGCGGCCAACGGCGACCTCGCGGGCAACACCGGCTACCTGTTCAAGATCAACAGCGCCGGCAAGTACGTGGAGATCCCGCCCAAGTGAGGCACCTGACTCGTCAGGCGTAGTGGCTTTGGGCGGCGCCGCCCGCGATACTGCGCGGGCGGCGCCGCAAGCCATTTAGGGATAGCGAAGGGGCACACGACGTGCAGATCTTCATCCAAACACTTGTCAACGGGCTGGTCACCGGTTGCCTCTACGCCCTGATCGCGCTCGGCTACACGATGGTCTACGGCGTGCTGAAGCTGCTCAACTTCGCGCACGGCGACGTATACATGGTGGGGGCGTACATCGGCTACTTCGTGATCCAGTGGTTCGGCGGCCCGAACCATCTCTCGATCCCGGTGCCGCTGTTGATCGTCCTGATGCTCGTGATCTCCGGGCTCGGCACCGGGCTCCTCGGAGTCGCGATCGAGCGGTTCGCCTACCGGCCGTTACGTGACGCCCCCCGAATAGCCCCGCTCATCACCGCGCTCGGCGTCTCGTTCGTGCTCGAGAACACGGTGCTCTTGCTCTTCGGTGGCTTCGTGCGCAGCTACAACACCACGAGCTTCATCTCGGACACCAACGGCATCCACATCGCCGGCGCGCACATCGACAGCGTCGAGATCATGATCTTCGTGCTCACCGGTGTGCTCTGCTGGATTCTGGTCCAGATCGTCAACCGGACCACGCTCGGCAAGTCGATGCGGGCGGTCGCGTCGGATCGGGAGGCGGCCGAGATGCTCGGCATCAACGTCGACCGGACGATCGCGTTGACCTTCTTCATCGGCTCGGTGATGGCGGGCGTGGCCGGCGTCATGTCCGGGCTCGAGTTCCAGTCGATCTCGGCCACGATCGGCTTCCTGGCCGGGCTCAAGGCGTTCACCGCCGCCGTCGTCGGCGGCATCGGCAGTGTCACCGGCGCGATGGTCGGCGGCATCTTCATTGGGCTGTGCGAAGCGTTCAGCCTGAGCTACATCTCGGAGAAGTACTCAGACCTGATCGTGTTCGGGATCTTGATCGCCACGATGCTCATCCGCCCGACCGGCATCTTCGGCCGCCGGGCGCTCCAGAAGGTCTGAGACGCACATGCCCCAGATCGGCGTCGACGAGTGGGTTGCCCAGTCCGGCGATCGCCGTGAGCAAGGCACCGGGCTAGGCCGCGCGCTGGCCACGCTCGACGCGCGCGTCGGCTGGTGGCCACGACTGGCGCTGGCCGCCGCGGTGGGCCTTGTGTTCGGGCTGTCGACCGGCAACGTCAACCTGCTCACGGTCGGCTTCACCTGCCTGTTGTACGCGATCCTGTCGCTCGGGCTGAACATCGCGGCCGGCTGGTCGGGCCTGCTTGACCTCGGCTACATCGCGTTCGTCGGCTTCGGCGCCTACGGCTATGCGATCTTCTCATCCTCGGCGCTTGGCTCCGGCGGCTCCGGCGGAGCCCACCTGGCGGCCTTCGAGTCGATCCCGATCGTCGTCGTCGCCGGCGGCCTGGTCGGCGTGCTGATCGGCCTGATCGCGCTGCGCCTCGAGGGCGACTACCTGGCCATCGTCACCCTGTTCGTCGGCCAGGCGTTTGTCGAGGTCGTCAACAACGTCGACCCCGGGACGCTTGGCGGCGTCAACGGGATCTTTTCGATTGATCCGCTGCACGGCCTGAGTGGCAACGTGTCGACCCCGCGCGGCTACTACCTCGTCGCGCTGATCATCATCGTCGGCCTGGCCGGGCTCCTACACCTGCTCGACACGTCGCGAACAGGCCGGGCGTGGCGCGCGCTGCGCGATGACCCGCTGGCGGCGTCGGCGATGTCGATCCCGGTCAACAAGCTGAAGGTCATGGCGTTCAGCTTCAGCGCCGCGATCGGCGCCCTCGGCGGGACGCTGTTCGCGGCGCAGACCTCGAGCGTGTTCCCGACCAACTTCACCGAGAACATCCTGATCCTGATCTTCGCCTGCCTCGTGTTGGGCGGGGCGGGCAGCATCGCCGGGGCGATCGCCGGCGGGATCATCGTCTGGGCACTCGAGCAGATGCTCGGGAGCCCGACCGACGCGGGCTACCTCTTTTACGGGTTGATTCTGCTGACGCTGTTCCTAAAGATCAGGCCGTGGTGGAAGCTTGCCGCCGTGCTGGCAGGCATCGTCGTGTTCGGCTTTGTCGCGCACGCGATCGTGGGCGCGATCTCAAGCTCCGCGACCGCCGGCCATCCGGGCAGCTCCGGTTGGATTGGCTCAGCCGTCAAGGACTGGGTGATCGTCCCATCTGACCCCATCGGCTACGGCAACGTCCTGTTCATTCTGGTCATCTGTCTGGTCCTCGCGCTGGTCCGCCTGCAGGGAACGGCGCGATTGCTGCTGGTCGTCCCCACCGTCTATCTGGCGGCGTGCTGCTGGGAGTCGCGGCTGATCGTAAATCCGGCGATTACCACCCAGATCATGCTCGGGGTGATCCTGATTGTCACCATGGCGGCGCGACCCAACGGATTGCTCGGCACGCGGCGCGTGGAGACACTGTGAGCCGATGACCGACGCCGCGCCCGCAAAGCAACCCCTGCTCGAGCTAGACAAGTTGTCGCTCTCGTTCGGCGGACTGAGGGCGTTGACCGAGCTCGACCTCCAGGTGGGCGAGCGCGAGATCGTCAGCGTGATCGGCCCCAACGGCGCTGGCAAGACGTCCGTCTTCAACGTCATCACCGGCGTCTACAAGCCGACCTCGGGCGACGTGCGCTTTGCCGGCCAGAGCATCGCCGGCAAGCGCCAGTTCCGGATCACCCGTCTTGGCATCGCGCGCACCTTCCAGAGCCTGCGCCTGTTCCAGAACATGACGGTCAAGGAGAACGTCAAGGCGGCCACCTACGGGCACACCAAGGCCTCGCCGCCCGAGTCGATCCTGCGTCTTCCGCGCGCCCGCCGCGAGGAGCGCGAGGTCGACGCGCTGGCCGAGGAGGTCCTGTCCTTCTTTGGCGAGCGGCTCAAGGGCTACCGCTGGAACCAGCCGGCCTACGTGCTCTCTTACGCCAACCGGCGCCGTCTCGAGATCGCTCGCGCGCTCGCCACCCGGCCCCGCCTGCTGCTACTCGACGAGCCGGCCGCGGGCATGAACCCCAACGAGACGCTCGAGGTGACCGAGGTGATCGCCCGGCTGCGCGACGAGCTCGGCTTGGCCATCCTGGTCATCGAGCACGACATGCACGTGGTCGAGGGGATCTCCGACCGGGTGGTGGCGCTGGACCACGGGGTCAAGATCACCGAGGGCTCGTTTGACGCGGTGGCCACCCACCCGGCCGTGGTCGAGGCGTACCTGGGCCGCGACCCGGAGGCGCTGGCCGAGGCCTGATGCTGCTCGAGCTGGACAACGTCACCACCTATTACGGACAGATGCGGATCCTCGAGGGGATCGCGTTGTCGGTCGACGCCGGCGAGCTCGTGTGTCTGCTCGGGGGCAACGCCTCGGGTAAGTCGACCACGCTCAAGACGATCCTGGGGATCGTCCGGCCGCGCGCGGGACGGGTGCTGCTCGAGGGGGAGGACGTCTCCCGCTGGCCGGTGGCGCAGCGGATCGCGGGCGGCCTGGCCATCGTGCCCGAGAACCGCCGGCTGTTCGGGCAGATGACCGTGCGCGAGAACCTCGAGCTCGGCGCCGTGCTCCAGGACGGCAGCACGTTCGACGCCGACCTCGAGCGCGTTCACACGCTGTTTCCGCGCCTCGAGGAGCGCAAGAACCAGCTGGCGGGAACGCTGTCGGGCGGCGAGCAGCAGATGGTGGCGATGGGCCGGGCATTGATGTCCAGGCCGCGCCTGCTGCTGATGGACGAGCCGTCGATGGGGCTCTCGCCCGCGCTCGTCCAGCAGAACTTCCGGATCATCAAGGAGGTCCACGACTCGGGCGTGGCGGTCCTGATGGTCGAGCAAAATGCGACCATGGCGCTGTCGATCGCCGATCGGGGCTACGTGCTTGCGACCGGCCACATCGTGCTCCACGGCTCGGCATCCGAGCTCCTGCACCACGACGAGCTCAAGCGCGCCTACCTCGGCCGCTAGTCATACCTATCCGCATACCTATAGCCATATATGTATGCGTATAGGGGGCTAGGGGTGGGCGGCCGGCGGGGCGGCGGGAACGCGCACGATGATGCGAGTTCCGCCCTGGCTCGACTGGACGACGAGGGTCCCGCCGAGGGCCTCGGCTCGGCTCTGCAGCGAAGCCAGTCCAATATGGCCGGCGCGGAGCACGTCCGACAGATCGTCTGGGTCGAAGCCGACCCCGTCGTCTCGCACGCACAACTCCACCGTGTCGTCGACTTCCTCCAGCGTCACGACAACCTTGCGCGCCTGCGCGTGCTTGGCGACGTTCGTGAGCAGCTCGCGCGCAGCGCGCGGCAGAAACTGGCCGTGCACGGGCTGAATGCCCTCACCCAGCTGGGTCACCAAGGTCCAGTCGCGACCCTCGGTGTAGGTGCTCACCACGGCGCCGACCAGCTCGTCGAGGCTCGAGGACTGCAAGGTCACGGGCGAGAGGTCTGACGCCAGGGTCCGCAGGCTTTGATGGGCCGCGTCGAGGCTGGGACGGGCGCGCTCCAAGGCGCCAAGGTCTCCCTTGGCCGCCTCGGCCAGTTCCTGGCGCGCCGCCAGGATGTACTGCAGGGCGTCGTCGTGGATGAGCTCGGAGAGAAGCGTCCGCTCCCGCTCCTCGGCGTGCATCGCCTCCGCCGCCAGGAGCCGTCGCTTACGCGCGCACAGCACGAGTTGAGCCATCCGCCTCGACAGATCCTTCGTACGCGCGGCGACCTGCGCCTCGAGGTCGGTCAGCAATTGAACGTGCTCCATCGCGATCGCGGTCGAGTCGGCGAGCGCCTGGGCAACCTCGACGACTGCGGGCGAAGACCTGTGTGACTCAGCCCAGTACGTCCCGATCGCGCCGAGCGGATCGTCGGGGCGGATCGGCACCATGACGAGGCTTCGCACGAACGTCGGGCGGTATGCGTCCTGCGGAATGCGCTCGTCGAGTCGCACGTCCTCGATCACCACCGGGGAGCCGTGCTTCATCGACCACCCGCTGATGCATTCGTCGATTGCGAAGCGCCGGCCCTTCCACAGCGGGCCGATCGCGTCTTCCTCGGCATAGTGCACGCGGTCCCCGTCTCTGAGGACGAGCGTCGCGCCGTCGGCGCTCGCAAGATCGCGGGCCGCCGCGCCGACGACCCGCTGCACGTCAGGCAGCGACCGCGCCCGCGAGAGATCCTGGACGGCGCGCACCAAGCGGGCCAGCTGCGCGGACGATGGCTCGTCCTCCAAGCCAGCCGTTGCATCCCCATCCAGCATGCCGGACGTCATCTACCCGTCCGAGGGCAAACCGAGCACTCCGTTACTGAAGAATGCCCTGACGCATCGCCACTGCCACGGCCGAGGCCCGGTCGGACACGCCGAGCTTGTCGTAGAGGGTTTGGAGATGGCTCTTGACGGTCGCGGTCCCCAGCACCAGCTGGCGAGCGATCTCCGGAGTGGTCAGTCCCTCGGAAACCATCCGAAGCACCTCGAGTTCCCGAGGTGTGAGTCGCGGCTGGTCGCTGGCAACGTGCCGGCGAAGCTCGCCGATCAGCTCGGCTTGGACCTCGGGCGGCATCTGCACCTCACCTCGCGCGGCGGCGGACAGCGCGTCGAGGATTGCGCCGCGATCGGCAGCTTTGGTCAGGTATCCGGCCGCTCCTCGTGACATCCCGCGAAATACCGCATGGGCAGAGAGATACGCGGACAGCAAGACCACCCTGGTCGGCAACCCCTCATCCACGATGGCCCCCAGTACCTCGACGCCGTCGAGCTCAGGCATGGTGACGTCGAGCAGTGCGACCTCAGGGCGGAGCGTGCGGATCTCGTCGAGCGCCTCGCGGCCGTCGGCCGCCTCGCCCGCCAACTGGAAACCCGGGTGCTCCGAGACCGCGCGCGTCAGACCCTCCCGAAACACCGGATGGTCGTCGGCTATGTAGACCGATACGGTCAACGCAAGCAAGTCCCTTGATCGTCTCCCTGCGGACGATCGGACACGAGATTACCCGCGATTCGGACGGAGCACGCCGGTTCGCCGGCCGCGTCCACCAACCGGGGGATGCGAACCACCCCGCGCCCGCTTGGGCGACCGCGGCTCGCCGGTGGCACCCACCAAAAGGGGGAGACGAGATTCATCCCATCAATCCCCCGCCCTGGGCATCAAACCACCGTCTGGCGGGCCGATCACTTGGAGCGTCGCACCGGTTGTGCCCCACCTTCTGGGCGCGCCGGCCCTCAGCCCACGAAGGGACCGTCCACTGTGAACAGACCGCTCGCCGAGCCCGGCGCGTGCCAGGAGTGCGTTGGCCACGAGCCGGATCACGGGCTCAACGAACGCGCCCTGACGCTCCTCTCGACGCTGGGCAGGCTGGTCATCGACGACATCGAGGAGCAGCGCCGGCGCCAGGACCTCCGCACGGCGATCGCCAACCTGGTCCAGAGCGGCGAGCTCGAGGTCGCCTACCAGCCGGTGTTCGCCCTGGACGGCGGTCGATGCCTCGGGCCCGGCCGCGCTGCTCGCGATCGCGCGCGGGGCGGACGCGGTCGAGGACGTGGCCTGGCCGAGGATCGTGGTGGAGGTGACCGAGCACTCGGCGATCGAGGCCTACGCGGGACTCCAGCAGGAGCTCGCACCCCTGCGGCGGCGCGGCCTGCGCATCGCGGTCGACGACGTCGGTGTCGGCTATGCCTCGCTGCGCCACGTCCTGGAGCTGCGGCCGGACTTCATCAAGGTCGATCGCTGGCTGATCGACGGGGTCGCCGACGACGCCGGCAGACGCGCCGCGGTGTCGGCGTTCGTGGCCCTAGCCGGCGAGCTCGGGGCGACCGTGATCGGCGAAGGTGTGGAGCGGCGGGAGGATCTTGAGGCGCTCAGCGAGCTTGGCCTTGACGCAGCGCAGGGGTACCTGCTCGGCGGACCGACGAGCGACCAGGACGCAGTCCTGCGCTGGTGCGCGGTGCCAGCGCCGAATGCCCGCGACGAGGCCAGGGTGCCGGCAGCGGCCGCATCGGCAGCCGGCGGCAGCGAGCGAAAGCCGCTCGCGCACGAGATAGAGGCGCCACCGGAGTTCGCCGGGAACTCGGTGACGTTTCTCGAGGACGCGGTCGACGAGCTGCTTCGTCTGACCTGGCTGTACCGCGAACTGCTCCACGCCGAGGATCCGATTCCGGTGCAGGAACGCCGCCGCATGATGCGCGAAGCCGAGGAGCGAGCGGGGTTTGACGAGTTGTGCGAGCGCATCCCGGTCGCCTTCGTCTGCCTGGCCGCGTTGCATCAGCGCGGGTGCGCCCACCCCTCGCCGTGACGGCGCCGGGTGGTGCTCGCGAGCCGCAAGCGCGCGACCTCGACGCCGGAGGGCAGCTTGCGGATCTCGACCTCGCGGGTCAGGACGCCTGACAGCCTCGTGCTGGCGATGTCACGCATCCGCAGACCCCACTCCGGCAGTTTAGTCGAGAAAGGTCATAAAACTCAACATTCCTTGAGCAATGCAACCCATGCCGATGCCGACGGCTACCGGCACGTCGAGGTCGGCTGATTACACTGCCCGGGCGATCGTGAAGCCCTGGCACGACATCACCGATCCCGAACTGGCCAAGGCCCTGGCGCATCCGCTGCGCACGCGCATCCTGGCCGTCCTCGAGGATCGCACCGCCAGCCCGAGCGAGCTGGCCGGCGAGCTCGACGCCTCGCTCGGCGTCGTCAGCTACCACGTCCGACGCCTGGAGGCTCTCGGATTCCTCAAGCTCGTGCGACGCGAGCCGCGCCGCGGGGCCGTCGAGCACTACTACACCGCGACGAGTCGGCCGCGCATCACCAACGCGGCCTGGGGCAAGCTCCCGACGATTGTCAAAGACGCGTCGATCAAGGCCGCGGTCGACCAGATCGGCGCCTACGTCGCCGCGGGCGCGGCCGACGGAGGCTTCAACGCCGCCGACGCGCACATCACCCGCACCCCCGTCACCGTCGACAGCAAGGGCTGGCACGCCTTGGCGCGCGAGCTCGACAACCTGCAAAACCGGGTCGCCAAGATCGAGGCGGCCAGCAAACAGCGGCTGGCCCGCGCCGACCACGCCGACGAGCAGGAAGCGACGGTCGTCCTGATGCTCTTCCATTCACCCGACGAGGTGCGCGCGCAAGCCGCGCCAAGCGACCACCGCGACACGCGCACCGCGCGCCGCGACCGACGGAGAGTCTGAGCCCGTGGTGAACCCGGTTGGGGCGGCGCTCGGTCGGGACGCCGCGGCCGAACTCGACGTGCGCGATCCCTTGCGCGATTTCCGCGAGCGGTTTGTCATCGATCCGGCGCTCGTCTATCTGGACGGCAACTCGTTGGGGTGTCTCCCGCGCACGACCGTGGCGCGCCTGGAGCGCACCGTGGCCCAGTGGGGGGAGCGGGCGGTCCGTGGCTGGGACGACGGCTGGCTCGAATTGCCGGTCGAGATCGGCGATCGGCTCGGGGCGTCGGCCCTCGGCGCCGCTTCGGGCCAGACGGTGATCGGCGACTCGACCACCGTCTGCTTCTACAAGCTGGCGTGCGCCGCTCTCGACGCCAGGCCCGATCGCCGACAGATCCTCACCGACCTCGACAACTTCCCGACCGACCGCTACGTGCTCGAAGGCCTGGCCCGCGCCCGCGGCCTCGAGCTGGTCTGGTCGCAGGGCGATCCGGGCGGTGGACCGACCCCGGGGGAGGTCGCGGCGCGGATCGGACCGGACACCGCCCTCGTCACCTTCTCGCATGTCTCATACCGCTCGGCCCACATAGCCGAGATGGCTGTCATCAATCGGCTCGTGGACGAAGCCGGCGCGCTGATGCTGTGGGATCTCAGCCACAGCGCCGGTTCCGTGCCGCTCTCGCTCGATGGCGACCAGGCGGGCCTGGCGGTCGGCTGCACCTATAAATATCTAAACGGCGGTCCGGGGGCGCCCGCGTACATGTATGTCCGGCGCGGTCTCCAGTCAGAGCTACGCCAGCCGATCTGGGGCTGGCTCGGCCGGCGCGACCCGTTCGAGATGGCGCCGGGTTATCAGGTTGCGGCCGGAATGCAGGGCTTTCTGTCCGGCACTCCGCCTGTTCTGGGTCTTGCCGCGGTGGATGAAGGAGTGCGGCTGATAGCCGAGGCCGGGATCGACGCGATCCGGGCTAAGGGGGTGGCGTTGACGGAGTTCGCCGTCACGCTGGCGGACGCGCTGCTGGCAGCGCGGGGGGTCTCCGTGGTCTCGCCGCGGGATCCGGAGCGGCGTGGGGCGCATGTCGCGTTGGCGCATCCCGAGGCGCGCCAGCTATGCGCGCGACTGATCGACGCCGGCGTGATCGCCGACTTTCGACGTCCCGACGTGATCCGGTTCGGGCTCTCGCCGCTCACCACCCGGTTCGTGGACGTGTGGGACGCAGTGGAGGCGCTGCGCCGGTTCGCTTGAGCGTCCGGATCGAGGGCGCGCTCTCCACGGACTGGATGCCGGGAAGCGTGGCCAGGCGGGCGCTCAGGTATTCGTACATGTGGTGCGAGTCGCGGAAGACCGCGCTGACGAATAGGTTCGTGCGGCCCGTGGTGGCGGCGACATAGGCAACCTCGGGGTGGCTCGCCAGGATCGTGCCCACCTGCCCGAGTTCGCTGGGCGCCACCGAGAGCCACAGGTAGGCATGGGCCTCCATCCCGAGGGTCCGGGGGTCGAGGTCGACCTCGAACACCAGCGCCCCGGCGCGACGCAACTCGTCGATGCGCCGGCGAACCGTCGACTCGTGGGACTGGATGGCCGTCGCGATCTGACTGTGGGAGGCGCGACCGTCATCGGCCAGGTGGGCCAGGAGGGCGTGGTCGAGCTCATCGAGTTGCACCGTGGCGGCGTGGGAGTCAACCTCGGGCGGTCGGAGCTTGGATGCCTCGGCCGCGCTCAGAGCCGAGGCCTTTCCGCCCCAGGTCTCGGCGCCATAGGCCTCGAGCAGCAGATGTGCGGCGACCTGGACTACCTGCCGGCTTCCCGGCAGCCCCTTGAGCAGGAGCGCGTCGCGTTGCTCGGGTGTCCGCGCCTGCAGTACGCAGACGATCTCGGTGCCGCCCGACGCCAGCTGGACCCAGCGCGTATCCGGCCGGCGGGTGAGCGCCTCGGCCACCGGGGTCGTCCCTGCCGGCGTGCATTGCAGTCGCAGCAGCCAATCGTCCCAGCCCACGCGCAGCGCCTCGACGTCTCCCACGACGCGCAGGTCGGCCACCTCTTGCAGGCGGCGGTAGCGCCGCGCCGCGGTCTGGTCCGAGCAGCCACAGACCTCGCCCAGGGTGCGGAACGAGGCGCGCGCGTCGATCACCAGCGCGTGGATGAGCTTGCGATCGACTTCGTCAAAAACAGGGTCTTTCATGTCGAGATTCGGCATCAATACCCGATGTACTGGACATTATCCGACCGCGAGGCCAAGGTGGCGGAGCAACTTCGCTTCGAGATGAGGTACTGAAATGGACAGAAAGTGGTGGACGCTGCTGGTCGTGTGCGCCGGCATCTTCATGCTGCTGCTCGACATCACGATCGTCGTGGTCGCGCTGCCGGACATCCAGCACGAGCTGCACGCGGGCTTCAGCGACCTCCAATGGACCGTCTCCGCCTACGCGCTGACGCTCGCCTCGCTCCTGCTGACGACCGGCTCGCTCGCTGACCGCTACGGCCGTCGAATGATGTTCACCGGCGGGCTGATCATCTTCACCGCCGGCTCGCTCGCCTGTGGCCTCGCCCAGTCACCGACGATGCTCATCATCTCGCGGGCTGCCCAGGGCGTGGGCGGGGCGACCGTCTTCTCGACCTCGCTCGCCCTCCTGGGCGCGAGCTTTCACGGTCGCGAGCGTGGGGTGGCGTTCGGTGTGTGGGGCGCCGTCACGGGCGCCGCGGTGGCGCTCGGCCCGATCCTGGGCGGCGTGATCACCAGCGGCATCAGCTGGCGAGGGATCTTCTTGGTCAACGTGCCGATCGGGATCGCGGCGACCATCGCCACGCGGGCGCGCGTCGACGAGTCGCGGTCGCCGGTGGCCACGCCGCCGGATTACGCCGGGTTCGTTCTGCTGGTCAGCCTGGTCTACGGCTTCATCCGGGTATCCGGCCACGGTTGGGGCGACACGGGAGTCATCGGATGCCTGGTCGCCGGTTGCGTGCTGCTGGCCGGGTTCGTGATCGCCGAGGCGCGCTCGCCGCATCCGATGTTCGACCTTTCGCTGCTGCGCACGCCGACCTTCGTTGGCGGCTCGATCGCCGCGTTCACGATGAACGGGTCGCTGTTCGCAATGCTGCTCTACCTGGTTCTCTACCTCCAGGACGCTCTGGGCTTCTCTGCATCACAGACCGGCGTGCGGCTGCTGATCATCACCGCGGGCATGTTTGTCGCGGCAACTGTGTCCGGACGTCTCAGCTCGCATGTGCCGGTGCGGTGGCTGATCGGGCCCGGACTGCTGCTGGTCGGGATCGGCCTGGCCTTGATGTCCGGGCTCAACGGCACGAGTACGTGGACGCATCTGATCCCTGGGTTTCTGGTCGCCGGGGTGGGCTCGGGTCTGGTTAACCCGCCGCTGGCGTCGACCGCGATCGGCGTCGTGGAGCCGCAGCGTGCCGGTATGGCGTCGGGCGTCAACACGACCTTCCGGCAGGTCGGGATCGCCGTCGCCACCGCCGGACTCGGGACGATCTTCGTCTCGGCACTGCGGCGCAGCCTGAGCCACAGCTTGGCTGCCGTGCCGGCGCTGGCCGGGCACGCGTCGGCAATCGCGGCGCAGGTCCAGCAGGGCAACTTCGGCGCGGTGCTTGCCTCGGTCCCCCCGGGGCAACGCGGACGGCTCGAGGGCGCCGCACATTCAGCGTTCGCGGCCGGGCTCAACGACCTGCTGCTGGTCAGCGCGGCAGTGGCGCTCGTGGGCGGAGTGGCGTCGATCGCGCTGATCCGCTCGCGGGACTTCGTCCATGTGCGGGCGGCGCCGCCGGTCTCCTCGGAGCGGGTGGACGCGCCGGAGGCTCGCCCCGCACGTGTCGCCTAGTTCGGGTGTGACTCATCCCGCTCCGAGAACCACACGCGATCCCGTGGGGAACTACGGATGCCACGGCGCGAACCGCTGCTTAGTCTCGCACGCTAACTGAGAGTCCCGTCAGACGGGCCCAGGAGAATGATGCATTAGTCGAAGGCGTATCGTGCGCTGGCGCGTCGGTGCGGCGGCGTTGAAGTGTCTGGGTCAGCTTGGAGGAGTAACAGGTGCCCGAACGGCGGAGTAGCCATGTCCTGGGTGTGACTATCGCGTTGATCGTGGCGGGCGCGGTATTCGTCGGGTTGGTGTTCGCCGTTCAGGCGAACAACGGACTTGGTTATGAGCCTCCCGCGGCGGCTTCGACGACCGGCGCGCAAGTAGCGCTGTCTGTGTTTCCCGACAGCCATCCCTGCCACGGAAGCACCTCCGGCGCTCCTGGAGGAGGGGCGCAATCCCAGTGGGTTACGTATTGCCCAAGCACCAGTATCAGGGTCCCCGCCTATAGCGTGGTCACGGTGACGATCAGGCAATACGACACCGCGACCTCATTGCATAACCCTTTCTTCGACCAGGTGCGTGGGACCGTGGGCGACGTCATGTACGTGAATGGCCGGACGGTGCGGCAGGTCAATCCCGACGCGCCGGGTCACACCTTCACGATCCAGACGCCGCCCGACACGCGCGAGACGAATCTGTTTGTCAACGTTCCTCTGCCCGGCGTGTCCGCCAACGCACCGAATCGGGTGACGATTGCCGGTGAGCCATACCCACTCCCCACCGTCATCGTCTTCCGGTTCAGGACGGGCACGCCAGGGACGTACGTGTGGCACTGCTACGTTCCCTGCGGAACCGGTCTCGAAGGGTTCCAGGAGGGGTTCGGCGGCCCGATGGCGACCACCGGCTACATGGCCGGGACGGTCACCGTCACGTGATGGGCACCGCGGAGCCGCATGGCGGAGCCGACGCTCCGAAAGGGACGGGCGAGGTGAGTCACGTCCGCCGGGTCATTAAGCTGTGGGTGGCGCTGTCGATCATCTGCGTTGCGCTGGTGATCGTGGTCAACCCGCTGATCGCGCCCACGTCGGCCAGTTCGGTGGCCGGCTTCGCCAACCTCACCGTGCTCGTGTTCACCGCGCTGGCGGTGCCGGTGGCCGTGTTCGTCTGGCTGTTCCTCGGCTATAGCGTCGTCGTGTTTCGCGACCGGACGCCGGCGGGCGCGAGCGTCGACGAGCTGGTCGACGGACCTCCGCTCGAGGCCCAGCCCCGCCAGCAGGTCGCGTGGCTGGCGATCACCGGCTTGCTCGCGGTATTCCTGGTCGGCTGGGGCATGTTCGGCTTCTACAAGCAGACCACCGATCCACCGGCCAATCCGCTGGTGGTGAACGTCACCGGCCAGCAGTGGATGTGGACGTACGCCTATCCAGCGCTGGGCGTCCAGAGCGACCTGCTCGAGCTCCCCGTGCATCGCCCGGTGGAGTTCCGGGTCACCTCGCTCGACGTCCTGCACGGCTTTGAGGTGAACGGCCTGGGCGTGGCGATGGACGCGAACCCCGGCATCTGGGTCACGGCCCCGACCGTGACGCCGACGAAGCTCGGCAGCTACACGACGCGCTGCGTCGAGCTGTGCGGCCTGTACCACACCTACATGTGGTCGCGGGTCGAGGTCGTCTCGCCCTCCGACTTCGCCGCCTGGGTGAGCGCGAACGGCGGCCGCCGGACGGCACAAGCGAGGGGTTGACCCGATGAGCGCGATCGCACCCGTCCACGATGCCGCGGCCCCGTCGCGCCGCCGCCGCATGCTGGTTCCAAGCGTCGTCTCCGGGCTGGTGCTGGGCGTTGTCGCGGCGGTGGTGGCGGCGCTCGTCGTGCACGCCCTAGTCAGCGGCAGCGATCCCCGGCGGCCTGATGACACGGTCACCGCGGCCTACGCGGCCTGGTTCATCTTCTTCCTCATCGGGGTCGGTGCGGCCAACTACCCGGTCCGGTGGGGCCTGGGCAGGCCCGATCCCACCCACGAGGACGAACTCGAGTTGGCTGGCAAGGGCCAGGGCACATGGCGCTACTTCCGCTTCTGCACCGACCACAAGGTGATCGGCATTCAGTACCTGGTGACGGTGCTCGTCCTGTTCGCGGTCGGGGGCCTGGCCTCCTGGATGATCCGGCTCGAGCAGGCCCGCTCGGGGGCGAAGGTGTTCACGCCCGCCACGTACAACTCGCTGGTGGGGATGCACGGGCTGGTGATGATCGTGACCACGATCATCATGCTGTCCGCGGCGTTCGGCAACTACTTCGTGCCGATCATGATCGGCGCCAACGACATGGCCTTCCCGCGCGTGAACGCGCTCAGCTTTTGGCTGCTGTTCAGCGTTATCCCGGTGCTCCTGTCGAGCGTGCTGCTGGGCGGGTTTCCCACCGGCTGGACCGGGTACGCCCCGCTGGCCGATCAGGCGGCGCTGGGTATGGACGCGTACTGCATGACGATCATCGTGTTCGGGTTATCGCTCGCAGTCGGCGGGATGAACATGTTCGTGACGGTGTTGAAGATGCGGGCGCCCGGGTTGACCTGGACCAGGCTGCCGGTGTTCGTGTGGAGCACGGTGCTCTCGACGCTGCTCGGCCTGCTTGTCTTCCCTGCCTTCACGGCGGCCGCCCTGTTCACGTTGCTCGATCGCGTGTTCGGGACCACGTTCTACCAGGCCGCCTACGGTGGGAGCAACTTCATATACGAGCAGCTCTTCTGGTTCATGGGGCACCCCGAGGTGTACGTGATCCTGCTGCCGGCGGTGGGCGCGATCTGCGAGGTGGTGACGGTGTTCTCGCGCAAGCCCCTGTTCGGTTACAAGATGGTGGTCGGGGCGATGATCGCCATCTTCGTACTCAGCCTGACGGTGTGGATGCACCACCTTTACTGGTCGGGCGCGAACACTGCTCTCGACACCCCGATCATGCTCGACACCGAGCTCATCTCGATCCCCACCGGGGTGATCTTCCTGGCCCTGTTGGGAACGGTGTGGCGAGGGCGGGTCCGGCTCGAGCCACCAATGCTGTTCGCTCTCGCATTCGGTTTCAACTTCCTGATCGGTGGCGTCACCGGTCTCTACCTGGCTGACGTGCCGACCGACACGCTGTTCCACGGGGACATGTTCACGGTTGCCCATTTCCACTTCACGTTGGTGGGTGGCGTGGTCTTCGGGTTCCTGGCCGGGTTCTACTACTGGTTCCCGAAGATGACCGGGCGCCAGCTCGATCCCGGGCTTTCACGGCTGCATTTCTGGCTGTTTGAGATCGGCTTCCTCGGGGTCTTCCTCCCGTTGTTCTACGCCGGGATGCGCGGTGAGCCACGCTGGCAGGCGTTCGTCGACCCAAGGTTCGAGGTGGAGAACCTGATCGCAAGCCTGTTCGTGATTCCGATCATCGCCTCGGTCGCAGTGCTCGGCTACAACGTGCTCATTTCCTGGATCCGGGGCGCGCCCGCCCTGGCCAACGTCTGGGGTGGCCGGACTCTTGAATGGATGCTCCCGAGTCCGGTGCCGCTGATCAACTTCGAGCACCCGGTCGTCGTCGCCGCCGGTCCGTACGACTACGGCATGGGGGGACCGAAGGTCATGGGCGTGCCGGCGATCGCCGGCGCCTCGGTCGATGCCGCGTCGGTCACGGCCCCTCACCTGCCTGACCCGGCGGCCCGGGCGGGCATGGCTCGCTACGGCGCGGGCCTGATGATCCTGTCCTGGACGATGCTGGCCTCGGTCATCGTCGTGGCCTACATCTATCTCGACGCGCTTGACACGCTGCACCAGTTCCGGCCGGGGTCGGAGACTAAGCCGACCACGCTCGGCAACGTGCTGCTGGCGGTGGGGGCGCTCGCCGCGGCCGCGGCCTGGACCTGGGGCTACCGGAAGGCGCGCTCGGGTGACCGCGGGCAGGCACGGGCTGGCGTCGTTCTCGGGTGGATTCTCACCCTTGCCGGAGTGGCCGGCAGCGTGGTCGTGTTCGCAAGCCTGAAGGCGCCGTTGCCGCTCCATGCCTATGCCAGCGCGACGAGCCTGTTCACCCTCTTTCACGCCTGGCACCTGGTGGCCGGGCTGCTCATCGCCACGATTGTGCTGGGTCGCATGTTCAAGGGCCGAATCGCCGGGCACGAGTACGTGATCCAGGTGGTCGGCTGGTGGCTGTGGTACGCGGCGATCGTCGCGGTGGTCACGACCCTGCTGGTTGTGGCGATCAGTTGAATCTGAGGCGGTCGATGTCAACCGGCGCGCGCGTGGGTCAGAGGACATGATCGATGAACTGCCCGCCGTCCTGGTCCTGGCGGCGTTCGTGCTGCATCGGCTGGGCGAGCGCCGCGCGGTGACACTGACCGGCCGCCCCCGCAGCCGGCGGGCTCGCCTCCAGGCGCTGAGCTTCTACGCCGGACTGGTGACGATCCTGATCGCGCTCGAGTCACCGCTCGATGGGCTCGCCGCTCAGCTCTTCTGGGTCCACATGATCCAGCACCTGCTGCTCCTCGGTGTCGCCGCGCCGTTGATCGTGCTCGGGCACCCCTGGATGTCGATCTGGCGTCCGTTTCCGCTCGCCTTTCGGCGCCGGCTCGCGCGTACCGTTCTTCGGGCGGCCTACCTTGCGCCCCTGCGAGCGCTCGCCCGGGTGCTGGCGCGGCCACCCGGGGCGTGGCTCGCGTTCAACCTGAACCTCCTGCTGTGGCACCTGCCGGGTGCCTATGACCTGACGCTGCGCAATCTTGACGTGCACGTGCTGGAGCACACCACGTTCCTCGTCTTCGGAATCTTGTTCTGGGCTCAGGTGATCGGCACTGCGCCCGCTTCCACGCGGCTTCCATACGCGGGCCGGATCGCTTACGTGGCCGGAGCGATCGTGCCCAACGTCGCCTTGTCGATGTATCTCGCCTTCGCACAGCACCCGCTGTATGCGCCCTACGCGATGCTCGCCCACCGTCCCGGCGGCATCTCCGCACTCGCAGACCAGCAGATCGGTGCGGGGATCATGTGGACCGCGGGCGACCTGCCGTTTGCGATCGCCATCGCCGTGCTGGTCGAGCGCTGGTTCGCCGAGAACGAGGCGATGACGGCCCGCCTCGGGGATCTCGCGAGTGGCTCGCTCGCCGGCGATCCGTCCCGGCGGGTCGAGAGCTAACCCGCCCCCGGCTCGCGTGCCGGCTCCTCGCGGCGCTGGCCGAGGGGTTGATGTGTACAGGGACCCGCGCGGGGTATTGGTCGGCCGTGCCGCCGATCCCCCGGACGCCCGCGCCGGAGACGCCAGAAGGAGCCATCGCCGATCTGGAGCAAGAGATCAATGAGCGGTGCTGCCACCTCGTTCCTCACCCACTGGTGAGCGGTGGCACGTTCGCCCGCCGCTCCCCGGATTCGGCGCTGTGTGGCTTTCGACCCACGTTCCCCGTGCACTCCATCCTCGCTCCGCTTGAGTTCCAGTGCAGCGGCTGCGGCCGGCCGCGGTGTCCCGAGTGTGCGGTTCGCTACCAGCGCGAACAGCACTGAGCGCGAGCTGGCCCTGATACCCACCCGGGCGCCCGGCAAGGACTCAACGCAACGCCGGCGCCGGCGCCGGCGCGGCGAGCGTTAGCATCGCGGCGCTCGACTCGGGTAGTTGCACCACGTACGCCCCCTTCGTCGGCCTGACCGTGGCGCCCGTGAAGCGTCCTGGCAGGGCCCCGGTCGTGGTCGCGGTGCCGAACGTCTCGCCTCCTAGCGTGACCCCGCTGCGCGCAGCGATGCCGGGAGCGCGCAGCCGCTCGAGCGTGGCCGGTCCGCGCGCGCCGGCGATCCGCACCGACACCGTGCGCGACTGGGCGGTGTACTCGTTGATCAGCACGACGCGGATCGCGCCGCCCGGGGCGCGGGTCGCCCACGCGTTGACGTTGCCGAGCGAGCCCGACAGGCGCAGCAGGCTCGAGCCAGGCGGCGCGGCCTGGGCGAACGTCAGCAGCCCGTAGTACTCGGGGGCGACGAACCCGCGCCAGCGGCGGTGCCGGCGCTTGAAGCTGAACAGCTCGTAGCGCGCGCCCGGGAAGGTGTGGAAGTTGACGCCGTCGACGCCCACCCGGGCCATCTGGAAGGCGGCGTCGAGCGCCCACAGTGCGGAGGCGAAGACGTTGCTCACGCCTGAAGCGCCGCCGCACGAGACCGAGTTCATCTCGTCGACGCGGAGCGCTACGTGGCGCGCGTGGGCGGCCGCGACCTCGGGGGCGACGCTATCGGCGAGTCCTTGCGACGCGTCCGGCGAGAGCAGGTGAGCGATCGAGGGGTACATCGCCGAGGCGGCCGGCAGGTAGCAGCGCTGGAGCGGATAGCGATGCACGGTCGCCACGCGGACCCGCGGCTCGGCGGGCAGGAACGCCCCGACGTTCGCGATCCAGTTCGAGGTGCCGCTCGCGGGTCCGGCGAGCGGAACGTTCGGGAGGGCCGCGCTGATCCTCGCGTAGTCGCCCTGGTAGGCGGCGAAGTCGTACCCCGGTGGGCGGCCCGGCACGTGGATGCCGCTCCGGGTCGTGTACCAACTGAAGCTTGCGTACAGCTCGGGCTCGTTGCCGAGCTCCAGTCCCTCGATCGAGGCGCGTCCGATCCGCGCCACCAACTCGCGGGCTTCGGTGGCGGCGACGGTTGCGCTGTCCGCCTCGAGGTTGATGCCGAGGATCAGCTTCGCGTTCAGCTCGCGCGCGAGCGCGGCCGTGACGCGGGCGAACGTGGGGGTGAGGCTGTACCGGATCCCTCCGGGCTTGCCGACGCCGGGGACGGGCCACCAGGTCCAGTCGGTGGTATCACCGCCGATCCGTATCACTGGTCGCTGACCGGGCGTGAGGTTGCGGATCAGCTGTACGAGCACCGGATTGACCGCCTTCGAGTCAAAGCCCGCGTACTCCTCCACGGACGGATACTCGAACGAGAAGCCCAGAAACCCGGCAGGAATTGGCCGCCCGGTGGTGCTGTCGCTCACGGTGAGCGACAGCGCGCCCGGGGCCGATGGTGCGCCGCGCCGCTGCCAGCGCTCGCGGGCGCTCGAACCGCGCGCGTCGATCAAGCCGGTCGCGACCGCGATCGCGATCGCCAGCAGGACAAACAGGATTCCCGAGCCCGAGCGGGCGCCCCAGCGCATGGACCACACGCTCCCATACCCCGGCGCGGTTTGTGTTAGAGCCCGCTTAGTCGGGGATGACGGCGACGCCCATGAGCTCAACGAGCGCCCACGGCTCCAACAGCTCACGGATCCCGAAGAGCCCCATCGCCGGGTAGTGGCGGCCGAAGTGCCGGCGCCACACCCTGGCCAGCCCGGGGCGCGAGTCCTTGTAGGCCGCGACGTCGGTCACGAAGACCTGGAGCGAGACCAGGTCCTCGGGCTCTCCCCCAGCCGCGCGCAGCGCGATCACCAGGTTGCCGGCGGCGTGGTCGAACTGCTCGACGAGGGATTCGCCGGTGCCGATTTGGCCGGCTAGGTGGACCGTCCGACCATCCGTCACGATCGCGTGCGAGAAGCCGCTCGGCGCGCCGAGCTCGGGAGGGTTGACGATCCGGTGGCGGGCCATTGCAAAGCCTACGGAGGCCTGGCGACGCGGCGAAAACCCGGTCCCCGCCACGCCGCCAGGGTGACGATACTCGACATAGAAGTCCGGAGCAATGTCGGGTATGCTCGCCCCGAGGCCGTTGGCGACGGACAGCCCGTATTGGAATCCCAAGACCGAGACCCTCGATCGGGCACGAATCGAGGCGCTCCAGCTGGCCAAGCTGCGCCGCCAGTGCGAGTGGGCAGCCGCCCGCAGTACGTGGTATCGGCGGCGGTTCGCCGACGTCGGCTTCGACCCGGAGGGACTTTCGTCACTGGACGATCTGCGCCGCATTCCGGTGCTGACGCGGGACGAGTGGATGGCCTCCCAGGACGCGGCGCCACCGTACGGCGAGATCCCGGTGATCGGCGGCGAGGGAGCGATCCGGATCCACACCACCTCGGGTACGACCGGTCGGGGACCGCTCCGCGCGCTCGACTCACGAAAGGACTGGGCGTGGATCGCCGAGATGTGGTGCTACGGCATCTGGGGCTGCGGCGTCCGGTCCGATGACACCGCATATATCGCGTTCGGCTACGGCTCGTTCATCGGCTTCTGGGGCCTCCACTACGCAATGGAGAAGATCGGCGTCCTGAACGTGCCGGGCGGCGCTCAGAGCACCGAGGCGCGAGTGCTCCAGATCGTCGACTTCGGCGCCACCGTGGTCGCGGCCACGCCGACCTACGCGATCCGCCTGGCCCAGGAGGCGGCGCGCCTAGACGTCGATCTGCCCGCCTCCAAGGTGTCGCGGCTGATCCTGTCCGGTGAGCCGGCCGGATCGATCCCGCAGACCAAGGCGCTGATCGAGGAGCTGTGGGGCGCCAAGGCCTACGACACCGCGGGCATGACCGAGATCGGCACGATCATGGTGTTCGAGTGCTCGCAGCAGCCGGGCGGGACGCACATCATCGAGGACCACGTGCTCGAGGAGGTACTCGACCCCATCTCGTTGGAGCCCGTGGCGTACGGCGAGCGGGGCGAGCGCGTCGTGACCTCGTTCGGACGTGGGTCGACGCCGCTACTCCGTTATCGAACTGGTGACCTCGTGTGCCGCGTGCCCGCGTCCAATTGCAGTTGTGGGCGTGGCTTCGACATCTACGAGGGCGGGATCCTCGGCCGGGTCGACGACATGAAGTTGATCCGCGGCACCAACGTCTATCCGCGCGCGATCGAAGCGATCGTGCGCGAGTACCCGGAGATCGAGGAGTTCCAGGCAGTGGTCTTCCACGAGGGGATCCGGGACGAGATCAAGCTGCGCGTGGAGGTCGCCCCCGACTGGTCAGTGGAGTCCTGGGAGCAGTTGCGCGACGCGCTGCACCGCCGCCTCGCTCACGCCCACGAAGGACTCAACTTCCAGATCGAGCGCGCCGCCGAGGGTGAGCTGCCACGGTTCGAGCTGAAGGCGAAGCGCATGATCGATCTGCGCGAGTCGCCGGTGGCGGGGCAGGCGGCAAACGCACCGACGCCGGCGGGAACCGCGCCATGACCGTCGATCTCATCGGCGACGAGCTCAGCCCCACCGAAGCGCGCCTGCTCGTGGTCTATGAGGAGCTCAAGGCACTGTGCGCTGAGGACCTGCCGCCGAACGCGGGTGCCGGTGTGCGCGCCTCGCTCGCGCTCATGCACAACGTCGTCAACGGCCTCGCGCTCGAGTACGAGCACCTGAGCGACCTCGGGACGTAAGGGGTTCCTGATGCGGATCGCGGTCGTCGGCGGGGGGCCGGGCGGGCTCTACTTCTCGATCCTGATGCGCAAGATCCGCCCGGACTGCGAGGTCACGTTGTTCGAGCGCCGCGCGCCGAACGATGCCTTCGGGTTCGGCGTGGTGTTCTCGGATGAGACGCTGACCGTGTTCGAGCACGCCGACCCCGAGACGTACTGGGCGATCGCGGAGCGATTCGTGCGGTGGAGCGACATCGACATCCAGCACCGCGGCGCGCTCACGAGGTCCGGCGGTCATGGGTTCTCGGCCATCGGCCGGCGCCGGCTGCTCTCGATCCTGCAGGAGCGGGCCGCGTCACTGGGGGCCGATGTGCGGTTCTGCGCCGAGGCGCCGCCGGTGTCCGAGCTCGGCTGGGCGGATCTGATCGTGGGCGCGGACGGGGCGTCGAGTGCGGTGCGGACCGCGCTGGCGCGCGACTTCATACCCTCGCTCGATCGCCGCCAATGCCGGTACATCTGGCTCGGTGCTGACGTCGCGTTCGACGCGTTCAAGTTCTTCATTGCCGACACCGAGCACGGCACCGTGCAGGCGCACGCCTATCCGTACGACGGCCACATGAGCACGTTCATCGTCGAGATGCACGAGCGCACGTGGAAGCGGCTCGGGCTGGGCGCGCTGTCCGTCTCAGAGTCGGTGCAGTGGTCCGAGGAGCTCTTTGCCGACGCGCTTGACGGCGGGCGCCTGATGGACAACAACTCCCGCTGGATCAACTTCGTGACGGTCCGCAACCGGCGCTGGTGCGTGGAGAACGTGGTCCTGCTCGGCGACGCGGCGCACACCGCACACTTCTCGATCGGGTCGGGCACGAAGCTCGCCATGGAGGATGCCGTGGCCCTGGCCTGGGCATTCCGGTCCTTCGGCGACGACGTGTTCCCCGCCACCACGGCGTATGAGTCCGAGCGCCGGCCGATCGTGGAGAGCACCCAGCGCGCGGCGCAGGCCTCACTGGAGTGGTTCGAATCGATCGGCCGATACGTCGAGCAGCCGCGGCTCCAGTTCGCGTTCAACCTGCTGACGCGCAGCCGCCGCGTCACCTACGACAACCTCCGGCTGCGCGACCCGTCGTTCGTTGAGGCCGTGCATCCCGATCCGAGACCGCCGATGTTCACGCCTCTACGTTTGCGCGGGTTGGAGCTGCCCAACCGCGTGGTCGTCTCGCCCATGGACATGTACTCGGCGCAGGACGGCTTGCCGGGAGATTTCCATCTGGTGCACCTGGGCGCCCGAGCTCTGGGCGGCGCCGGGCTGGTCATGACCGAGATGATCTGCGTCTCGGACATCGGCAGGATCACGCCCGGGTGCGCCGGGATGTACCGGCCCGAGCACGTCGCCGCGTGGAAGCGGATCGTCGACTTCGCTCACCAGCATGGAAGTTGCGCGATCGGGGCCCAGATCGGCCACTCGGGCCGCAAGGGGTCGACCAAGCTGATGTGGGAGGGGATGGACGAGCCGCTCCCACCCGGGGAGAACTGGGAGGTGATCGCGCCCTCGCCGGTTCGGTACGCCGCGCGCAACCAGGTGCCGCGGGCGATGACCCGGGCCGACATGGATGAGGTCTCCGAACAGTTCGTTTCGGCGGCGCGGGGCGCGATGGAGGCCGATTTCGATTTGCTCGAGCTGCACATGGCCCACGGGTACCTGCTCTCTTCGTTCCTCTCGCCCCTGGCGAACCTGCGCGACGATGAGTACGGGGGGTCGCTGGCCGGACGGGCGCGGTTCCCGCTCGAGGTGCTCGACGCGTGCCGGGCGGTGTGGCCCTCGGAGAAGCCGATTTCGGTGCGGATTTCCGCAACGGACTGGGTGCCGGGCGGGTTCGATCCCGATCAGGCGGTGGCGTTTGCCCGGATGCTGCGCGATCACGGGTGCGACGTGGTCGACGTCTCCTCCGGTCAGGTGTCCCCGTTGGAGCGCCCGGCGTTCGGCCGCAGCTACCAGACGCCGTTCGCCGACCGGATCCGCCACGAGGTGGGAATCCCGGTGATCGCCGTCGGAGCGATCTCGAGCTACGACGACGTCAACACGATCATCCTGGCCGGGCGGGCGGACCTGTGCGCCCTCGCCCGTCCCCACCTCTACGACCCGCACTGGACGCTCCACGCCGCGGCCGAGCAGGAGTTCGACCTGGAATGGGCGCGGCAGTATCAGGCCGGATCGCGCATGCCGCCGGCCGGGCGGGACCGGGTGCGCGCGGATCTCGAGCGGACGTTTGAGGAGATCGCGCTCGCCTCCTCGCAGCCGCAGGTGTGATCGCGGACGAGTCCCTTCAACCGCAGGACCTCGTCGTCACGATGCTGGGCACGTACGTGCGGCCGTTCGCCCGGGCGGTCTGGTCTGGCGGCCTGGTGGCGCTGCTCGGGGAGTTCGGGTTCTCGGACGGCGCCGCTCGCGCCGCGCTGACCCGCCTGGTGCGCCGTGACCTGATCGTGCGGGAGCGCTCCGGGCGCCTGGTCCACTATCGCCTGACGCCCCGCTGCGAGCGGCTACTGATCGAGGGTGACGGGCGGATCTTCGCGCTCGGGCGATTGCCCGCGGACGCCGGCCCCTGGACGGTCGTGTGGCACCAGATCCCCGAGGACCGCCGGCTCGAGCGAACTCGCCTCGGGCGCCGGCTGAGGTTCCTCGGGTTCGGGTCGGTGCAGGACAGCGTGTGGGTCGCTCCGCACGACCACTCCTCGGAGGTGGCCGAGCTGCTCGGCGAGCTCGAGGTGGCCGGCTTTGCGGCGGTGTTCGTCGCCAGCGTGCGGGCCGGGCCCGGGCTGCCGGCGATGGTGGCGCGCGCCTGGGACCTCTCGGGGTTGGAGGATCGCTACGACGCTTTTTGCTCCGGATTCGAGCCATACGTGAGCGCTTCGCTCGGGGACCAGGAGGCGTTCATGATCAGAACCAGGCTCATGCACGCGTTCCGCGCGTTCGCCCAACTCGACCCCGAGCTGCCCGACGAGCTCGCGCCGCTATCGGGCCCGCGGGAGCGTGCGGCCGAGATCTTCGACGCGCTCTACAACGGACTGGCGGCACCCTCGCAGCGCCACTTCGACGCGGTCGCGCACAGCGTGCCGGAGGCGGGTATCGTGGGTTAGTCGCGCGGCTTGTCGCGTGCCTGCTCACAAACCGGGGCCGTCGGACAATCGATTTACGATGGGCGTGTTGCGCATGCGTTTTCGGCGGTGGCCGGCGATGGCGGTGCTGTGTGCCGCCGTCCTCGGGGTCGCGTGGTGGCTGTCCGCGGCGTCGACGCCGGCGCACGTTGTGGCGAGAACCGGATCGTCGGGGCTGTCTTCGTGTCCGCGCTCCGTTCGCCGCCTCGGGCTGATCGCGTTCGTGGCGCGTGGGCGCCTGGAGCTGATCGACCTGGCGCGGTGTCGCGTCTCTGTGCGACGCGCCCGGGGTGCCGGCCAGGTGCGCTTCAGCCCTGACGGGCGGTGGGTCGCCTACGGAGGACTCGCCTCCGGTGGGCTCGCGACCGGGAACCCATCCGGTCCCACGGTCATCTCGGTTGGCGGTGGCGCTCCGCGTGCCCCGCTCGGCGCCGGCGTGCTGTCGTGGACCTGGGCCCCCAGCGGAGCGGTGCTCTACGGCATCACCAGCGACGGAGCCCTCGTCTCGGCCGCTCCGGACGGTTCACGCCGGGTCGTGGCGGCGGACGTGGTGCCGATCTCCGACGACTACTACGGCGAGCCGCTGACGCTCTCGCCCGACGGCCAGCTTGCCGCGGTCGATCGCTCCCGCTGCGGGTCCGGCGCCGTGGGTGAGCTCGACACCGTCGATGTGCACACCGGGGCGCTGACGGTGGCGGTCCGGCGGCCCGGAGAGTTCTACACCTTTGCCGGATGGTCGCCCGACGGCCGCTGGCTGCTCTTCTGGGCGGCCAACCAGTGCTCGGGATCGCTCGCCGCCGACGGCTGGCCGCTCGATGCGGTGCCGGCGGCCGGCGGCGCGCCGGTCCGGGTGTTGCCCCACATGCTGCTCTACGACGACTTCCTCAGCTGGTGCGGGAGCGATCTGATCGCCGCCTCCGGACCGGACCGCCAGTCCAACCAGGACAGCGAGCTGGTATCTGCCGCGCTTCACGGATGGCGACGGCGCACGATCGAGCCGGCTGGCGCGCTCAGTTGGGTCTCGCCCGCGTGCGCGCCGGGCGGGCGGCGGCTGGTTGCCGCGGCGGGGCCGAACAGCGGGATGGCCCGGTTCGGAATCGAGCACCGCTCGATCTGGCTGCTGCAAGCCGGTACCGGTGCCCGCGTGCGGAAGCTGTCGGCTCCCCCGGCGAGCGATCTCTCCGACGAGGCGCCGCGCTCCTCGCGCGACGGGCGCTGGGTCATGTTCGTGCGCAGCCGCGTCCTCGCCGGGTCCGGCTTCAACGAGCATTCGCAGGACACGATCGAACTCGTGCGGACGAGCGGCGCGGGCGGCGCGGTGCCGATCGTGTCGTTCACCAGTGAGGACGTCTCCTACTACGACCACTTCGACTGGCCGTACGAGGTCGACTGGTATCAGCCCAGGTGAACCGCTGCTTGCGGGACTTGCGGCGAATCGCCGCGACGGCAATCCTGAGCCGTCGGACGCTCACTAATCGCGGAGGTGCACATGTATCGTCGTTATCGACTGCTCGCCGGCCTGGCCACGGTGGCGCTTGCGAGCTGCGGAGTTGGCATCGCGTTCGTGGGCGTCGGGACCGCGGCGTCACCGACCCCGCCGGCAACGATCACAGCGCGGTTGATCACACGGCAACCGGGCACGGCGAAGCTCGGCACGGCGGTCCCTCTGTCCGGGCTCGGCCAACGCGTGTTCATCAACCAGCGGGTCGGGTTCGCCCTCGGGGACGTCGGCCAGGCCCAGTACCCGGCGAAGACGACCGACGGCGGCGCCGTCTGGAAGACGTTCGGCCCCGCGCTGCACGTGAACGCGGCCCAGGCTCCGCTGGCGGTGACCGAGATCGGCGTCGCCAACGCCCACACCATCTACTTCTACGGCTCGGGCCAGGTGGTCGACACGACCGGCGACGGCGGCAAGCACTGGTGGCAGGCATTCACCCAGGACCTGTCGGCCGCCGTGGTCCCGGGAGTCAGCCCGCGGCTGCTGTGGTTCACGCAAACGACCACCGGCGCCAGCGCCACGAACGCCGTGACGTGGACCTACGTCTCGAGCAACGGCGGCAAGGTATGGCACTACACCACGGCGCTGGGCGGTGGCTTCTGACCACCGGGTAGCGCTCACAGACGACGGTGGCGGCGCACGCGAACCGCTCGCCGCGCAATCACATACCCACGCCCCTCCCGAAGGGGCAAATTCCGCCATTCCAGGACGCCCGCCCGCCCGGCGCAGGAACTTGCCTCGTGGAGAGGCGGAGTCCTGCACGGCCGCGGATCTGCGGTCGCTAATGCTGGAAATTGCCCCCGCGGAGGGCCCGGCCGCTCGGTGCGTGGGGTGGCCCTGCGACCGCGAACCGGTATCACGCGGCCGGCGTACTGCTCGTTAGATCAACACCACGACCAGGGGGATCGAAATGAGCATCCGAGAATTTGATGACACCGCGCCGGGGGTGGCGTATGACGGCGAGCTATTTGACTGCCCGACCTGCGGCAGCCCCGCGGAGATAATTGACCGCTTCGTGCTGGGCGGCGCGCCCGGGCCCGTCGAACACGTCAAGATCGCGTGCGTCCAACGGCACTGGTACACGCTCCCGGTGGACCACCCGGCACTGATCCGCTCCGACCCGGAAGTCGGTCACTCGAACAGTGCGCGCGCGTACCAGTCAGCGGGGTCGCTCACGCGGGGAACGGCGAAGAAGTACCCGCTGCCGATCGGCGAGATGTAGTCGACCATCGGCTCGCCGATCAGCCGGTTCTGGTTGGCGATGAACTGGCACGCGAGGTTCTGCTGGAAGCAGTTGAAGAATCAATCCCAGGTTCAGGCTGCCGGCCAGTTCGAAGCCGTTGTCGTAGTTGTAGCCGCGGCGGAAGATGCGGCTGTCCTCGGCGCCCTTGGTGCGTGGGTTTGCGGGCCGGATGTGAGCGTTCAGCGGGATGGTCTTGCCGTTCGGAGCGGGTGAGGAACTGGCGACGGTCGAGCACGACGCTCAGGCTACCTCGACCCTGCGTCGGTGATGCCAGACTTGACCCGGTGCGGGCATCCGGGCGCCGAACCCCAATCGCGGTAACCGCCGGCGTGCTGGCCGTCGGTGTAGTCGTCCTGCTCGTCATCGTGCTCGGACCCCTCGGATCCTCGTCGGCCGGGCAGGCGTGCTCGTCGTACCCGACGCCGGGCGCGGCGGCCCCCGCCTCGACGAAGGTGCCCGCCGGCCTCGCCGCCAGCTACGCGCTGCTGCGCGACCCCCAGCGGCCGGTGGATCGGCTCGACGCCGCCCAGGTCGCGGGGCTGAAGGCCTCCGGGCTGATCATGTCGGGCACCCGCTTCCTCGGCGACGCCGCTTTCGGTGGGCGCATCTACCTCGTGCCGGCCGAGCACCTGCTCTCGATCCCCTTGGCGCCGGCCCGGTGTCTGTCGTCGGTCCAGCGCGTGATCGAGCAGGAGTCCCTGTCCTTCCTGCGCAGCGAGTACCGCCAGACCGCGCTATGCATCGATGTGCTCTACGCCAAGGGGCGCACGCAGGAATGCGCGGCGGCCAGCGGGACGCCAGACGCGCTGGCGTCCGTGACCGGCACGCCGGCGTTCGGGTTGGCGCCGGATGGGATCAGCGCGGTCACGGTCACCTATCCGACGGCGGCGCCGACGACCATAACCGTCCACGACAATTCGTTTGTCGTCGTGGCTCCCTCCGAGTCCGCGCCGGCGTGCGGATTGCAGTGGCTTGACCCGACCGGGAACGTGCAGAAGGTCGTCACGGGCTGTTCCTACTTGGCGCCCCAGACCCACGAGCTGTACGGGTACCGGGCTTACGTCGCGGGGAAGCTCGCGACGCTCCGCGCCCAGGTCGGCGCCCTGGCCGCGGCGATCGGCTCGGGCAGCCAGGGCGCGGCGCGCTCCGCCTGGCTGGCCGCCCACCTCACCTGGCTCGAGATCGGGCAGGACGACGGAGCCTACGGCGCCTTCGGCGCGCTCGGCGGTGAGATCGACGGGCTGGCGGCCGGCCACCCGCTGGGGACCGCCGACCCCGGCTTCACCGGCTTTCACCGGGTCGAGTTCGACCTGTGGACACGGGGCGACCTGTCCGCCGCGGCGACGGACACGGCCAGGCTTCAGAAACTGCTCGCGCAGCTGATGAGGACGCCGCTCTCTACGTATCTGCCGGCCACCGCCACGGGCATCGGCAATTGGCTGCTGCGCCCCCACGAGGTGCTGGAGGACGCGCTGCGAGACTCGCTCACCGCGGACGACGATTACGGCAGCGGCACCGACCTCGCCTCGATCACGGCGGACGTCGCCGCGGTACGGGTGCTACTGAGCGAGCTGGCTCCGGGCCTCAAGCTGTTCTCACCGCATCTCCTCGGCCAAGCGACGAGCCAGCTCGACGCCTTGATGGGCGCGGTCGATGCCACTCGCGTCCACGGCGCCTGGGTCTCGATCGAGAATCTGCCGGTCAGGCAGCGTGAGCAGGTCGACGCCGATGTGGGCGCGGCGCTCGAGACGCTCGCGCCGATCCCGGACCTGCTGACCAGCACGGGCACCAACGCGCCCGGGGACTGACGGTGGGGTCGGACCGATCAGTCACCGGCTGGCTCGGGAGGGTTCAGCGCCCGGCGATCGCGGCGACCGCCTCCACCAGGCGGTCGACGTCGTCTCGGTCGTTGTAGAGGACGATGCTGGCTCGGATGGCACCGCCCGAGTCGCGAAGCCCGAAGCGGTGCATGAGCTCGTAGGCGTAGTTATCCCCATCCCAGACCGCGATTCCCCCCGCGGCCAGTCGCCGGGCAACCTCCTCCGGGTGCTTCCCGGCGACCACGAACGAGATCGTCGAGGTCCGCCTTCGCGCCGCACCGAGCAGACGGACCCCAGCGATGCCCTCGAGTCCCTCCAGTGCGTGCTCGAGCAGCGTGGTCAGGTACTCCTCGACGGCTGTCAGTGCGGTGACCACGCGCTCGCGGCGATCGCCGGGAGCATCGGTGAGAGCCGCGACCCAGTCGATCGCCGCTGTGACGCCGGCCAGTAACTCGAACGGCGGAGTACCGCGCTCGAAGCGGTCGGGCACGGCGTCTGGCGCAGGGACGAGCTTCGCGGGCTGCAGCCGTTCCAGCAACGCGGGGTCGGCCATCACCGCGCCCGTGTGGGGTCCGAACAGCTTGTAGGTCGAGAACGCGTAGAAGTCCGCGCCGAGGGCGGCGACGTCGATCGGGCCATGCGAGGTTGCGTGCACCCCATCGACGTAGGTGAGCGCGCCGGCCGCGTGGGCGCGGTCCGTGATCGCGCGCACATCGGGCTTGGTGCCGATCGCGTTGGATGCCGCGGTAACGGCGACGAGACGCGTGCGATCGCCGATCAGCCCGTCGAAGGTCTCGGCGGGAAGCTCTCCTGTCTCGGGGTCGAACTCGGCCCAGCGCACCGTGGCGCCCTTGCGCTCGGCGGTTAGAACCCACGGCCGGATATTCGCGTCATGATCGAGCGACGTGACGACCACCTCGTCGCCCGGCTTCCAGTCACGGGCGAGCGCGTGGGCGAGGTGGAAGGTGAGCGTGGTCATGTTCGGCCCCAGCACCACGCCGTCCGGCTCGCCTCCGAGCAGATCGGCGATCGCTCGACGCGCCGCCACCACCGTCTCGGTGCTGTGCTCGCTGGCGGCAAACTGGCCGTGGATGTTGGCCATCGAAAGGCGCAGCGCATCCGCCACGGCATCGATGACCGCCGTCGGTACGAGTGTCCCCGCGGCGCCGTCCAGTCTTACGGTGCCGGACGGCAGCCCCGGGAACTCCGTCCGTATCTCGTCGATCGACCGCGCCAGCCCGTGGGCGGCGCGCGTGCTCGAAGGCAACGGTCCCGGTCCTTGTCAGTCGCGCCGGGGCGCGAACGCGAATACGCGGCTGGGGCTACCGGTGCCGCCGACGAGCCGCAGCGGCGACACCACGAGCAGAGCGCCGGTGATCGGCAGACGGTCGAGATTGGCCAGCTGGGTGAGGCCGAGGCGGCCGGCCCCGAGCAGGAAGTTGTGCAGCGGGAACGGGGGGTCGAAGCCGCCGGCGGCGCCGGCGTCGATCCCCACCGTCTCAACGCCGAACCCGAGGATGCTTCGCTCGTAGGCGAGCCAGCGCGACGCCTCGACGTCGGGTCCCGGGGTCTTCGGGCCGTTGGGCCCGGCGTTCAGGAACGCCACCTCGTCGTTGGCCCGCGAGCCCCAGCCGGTGCGGAACAGGACCCAGGCGCCGTCGGGCACCCGGCCGTGTTCGCCCTCCCAGGCCTCGAGGTCGGCCACCGTCAGCAGATAGCCGTTGTCGCTGTCGGTCTCAAACGTCTTGTCGATCACGCACGCGGGGCCGATCAGCTGGCTCGGTGTGATCGAGCCGACATCGGCGCCGTCCTTGCCCGTGACCCAGTGGATCGGCGCATCCAGGTGCGTACCCACGTGCTCGCCGATCGTCAGCGTGTACCAGGCCCAGGCTGGGCCGCGGTCGTCGTAGTGGCTGATCTCCTCTCGGCTCAGCCCCGGCGTGTTGACGAACGGCGGCGGGAGCTTGATCACCGGCGTCGATTCGCTGAGCGGTTGCGTCAGGTCGACGATCTCGACACTGCCGCCGGCGACGGCGTCGAGCAGGGCGGCGACGGTGCCGGTTTCGGTGCTGGACATTTGGGGTCTCTCCTTGGTTCAGCCCGCGCGGAAGGCCTCCTCGAGCCACTCCGCGCAGATCGTCGGGTTCACCTTCACGTCGAGGACCAGCGGCCCGTGTGGATTGGCAAGCCACTCCTCGACCACAGCCAGGTCCTCGGTGCGTCGGACCGTGGCCGCCTTCGCGCCGGCGGCGCGCGCGATGGCGGCCAAGTCGGCGTCCGGGAAGCGCACGAGCGATACGTCGTGCCCCATCGGCCCGAAATGATGGACCTCGGCGCCGTAGGCCGCGTCGTCGTAGATCACTACCAGCAGCGTCAGCTTCAGGCGCGCGGCGGTCTCGAGCTCGGCCAGGGCCATGAATGCGCCACCGTCGCCGATCGCCGCGATCGTGACCCGGTCGGGCTGGGCGATCGCCGCGCCGATCGCGTTTCCCAATCCGAGTCCTACCGCCTGGAACCCGTTCGGGAACACCCAGGCGCGGGCATCGGGCACGTCGAGGTACATCGCGGGATAGCCGAGAAAGTGACCGGAGTCGACGGCGACGGCGCGGTTCTTCGGGAGCATGTCGTTGATGGTGATGCTCGCCGTCCGGGGGTCGATCCAGTCCTCGGTCGAGGCGTCCTCGTAGGGCTCGTTGCGCCAGGCGCCCGCGGCGATCTGGGCCGCTAGGGTCGGCGTGCGGAAGCCTTCGTCCGCGTGACCGCGCCTGCTGAGCTCTGCGCTTAGCGCCTGCGCGGTCGCACGGGCGTCGCCGAGGATCGCGAGGTCGGCGGGCCGGTTGCGGCCGATCGCCCGCGGCTCGGAGTCGACCTGGATTACCTGGGCGTTTGAGTCAATCAGCGCGCCATGCTTGGTGGTCCAGTGGTTTACGGATGCGCCGACCACCAGCACCAGGTCCGCTTGCGGGAGCACCGATGCCGCGAACGGGCTGGCGAAGCCGCCCGAGATGCCGAGCGCGTAGGGGAGGCCGGCGAACAAGCCGTTGGCTGGAGCCGAGGTGGCGAGGACCGCGCCGATCCTCTCGCCCAGGTGCTCGAGCTCCGGGCCGGCGCCGGCGAGGACGGCGCCCCGCCCGGCGATGATCGCCGGGCGCAGCGAGGTGGCTATGAGTTCGGCCGCGGCCGCTATCGCCCCGGGGTCGGGGGCGGCCGGTGCCATGTCCGGAAGCGGGGGTCGCGAGGGAACCGTCTGCAGGGCGGGCTGCGCCTGGATGTCGATCGGCAGCATCAGCACGACCGGGCGGCGCTCGATCAGCGCCCGTTGGCACGCCCGGGCGGCGTCATCGGCGGCGGTGGCGGGACTGTGGACGCGATCGGCGATCGCCCCGACCGACTCGACCAGGTCGTGCTGGTCGATCCGGAAGTTCGAGGTGAGGGCCGCCGCTTGGGTCTCGCCGGCCAGGACCAGCACTGGTGTCCGGCTCTTGGCCGCCTCGGCCAAGCCGGTCATGGTGTTGGTCAGGCCCGGTCCCTGATGCACGCTGCACACGCCGAGCGCTCCGGTCACTCGGGAATAGCCATCCGCCATGCAGAGCGCGCTCATCTCGTGCCGCGCTTGGTGGAACCTCGCGCCGTTTCGGCACAGCGCGTTGGTCACGACCAGGTTGCCGCTCCCGAGCACGCCAAAGGCATCCCGCACGCCCTGGGCGGCCACTGTCGCGCCGACCACGTCGGCCACCGTCATCGGCACCGTGGCCGCACGGCCGCTGTCGCGAGCCGACTCCGGTGAGACCTCCACCTCAGTCACGAGGGGCCCATGCTACTTCGCCCCGGGTGGCCGTTGCGTCCCACGCGCTTGGTCCGCGCTTGCGTCCCCGGCGCCGGTCGGTAAGGATGGGCCGGGCAGGGGAGGAAGGGGCTGGGTAGGTGGAGGGTCGAATCGACAGGCGTGCGTTCCTGGCCGGCGCTGGTGCCGTCGGTCTTGGGTTCGCCTATGGAGGGCGCGGCCGGACGGTGGTCCGCGCGGCCACGCGCAGTGCCGGGCCGCCGATCCGCGGCCAGGTCATCAAGCGCGGTGCGCCCGGATTCTCGGCCGCTGCCCAGGTCTACAACGAGCGCTACGACAACGTGCTGCCGACGTGGGTGGCTCGCCCCATCGACGCGGCCGACGTGCGGACGGCGGTCAGCTGGGGCGTGGCCAATGGCGTGCCGCTGCGGGCACGGTCCGGCGGGCACAGCTACGCCGGCTACTCGACGCTGTCCGGTGGCCTGGTGCTCGATCTGCGCAATATGCGCGGGATCAGCGTCGACGTGCACAACCGCACGGCGACGGTGGGCGCCGGCGCGCAGCTGATCGACGTGTACGCCGCGCTCGCGGCCCGCGGGTTGACGATCCCCGCCGGGTCGTGCCCGTCGGTGGGGATCGCCGGGCATGCGCTCGGCGGCGGGATGGGCCTCGCCGGCCGTAACTTCGGTCTCACCGCGGACAACGTGCTGAGCGCGCAGATCGTCACCGCGGACGGCCAGTTGCGCACCGCGAACAGTCACACCAACCCGGATCTCTACTGGGCCCTGCGGGGTGGCGGAGGCGGAAACTTCGGTGTGGTGACCAGCTTCACCCTCCGCGCGCACCCGATCCCCTCGACGGTGGCGTGGTTCATCGTGGAGTGGCCGTTCTCGAGCGGGAGCGACGCGCTCGCTGCTTGGCAGGGCTGGGCGCCCCACGCCGAGCCCGAGTTGACCTCGATCTTCCACCTGAACGGGGGCGGCAGCAATCCGGTGCGAGTGACCGGCCAGTACTTCGGTGCGGCTAGCGCCCTCGGCCGCCTTCTCGCGCCCTTGACCGCGGTGGACGGCGCGAGCGTGTCAACCGGCAGCTTCGGCTACCTAGACATGCAGCTGTTCTGGGCAGGCTGCTCACCCAGCCCCGCCGCGCTGACTGGCTGCCACACCGAGGGGACGCGACCGGGTGGGACGCTGATGCGGGAGAGCTTCCAGGCCAAGTCCGACTACGTGGCCAAGCCGCTGCCCGCCGCTGCGCGTCAGGCGCTGGTCCAGGCCGCCCAAGCCCGCGCCCAGCTTCCCGGAAGCGGGGCGATCCTGTTCGACAGCTACGGCGGCGCGATCAATCAGGTCGCGCCCGGCGCGACCGCGTTCGTGCACCGGCGTGTGCTGTTCTGCGTCCAGTACCTCAGCTACGGAGGCCAGGCCGCCTGGTTGCAGTCGACTCACAGCAAGATGCGGCCGTACGTCACCGGGGGGGCGTACTTCAACTACACCGACCCCGACCTCCAGGGCTGGCAAAGCGCGTACTGGGGTGCCAACTACCCGCGCCTGGAGACGATCCGGCGCCAGGTCGATCCCCACCACTACTTCAACTTCCCGCAGGCGATCGGTCGCTGACGGCGGGCTCGCCCGGTCACGACTCGCGAATCAACCGCTCTCGCCGACCGAGGCAGGATTGAGCAGCGTTCCGCACAGCGCCGGAGCCGTCGCATCCTGGGACACGGCATTGTCGAGCTCGCTTCGGTTGAGCACGTTGTCGTAGTGACCGCTGTGGTCGTAGTCGATGCCGTGAATCACGATCACCCCGGTGCCGTCCCGGATCGCGGTGGCCGCAGCGGTCGAGATGGTGATCGTGCGGCGGTAATGGATCGCACCGGTCGACGGGTACCTGGAGAACGCGAGCATGCTGGCCATGCTCGTGTCACCGCTTAGGGTCAGTGCGGCGGCCATCGGGCCGTAGTACTTCAGACCGTCCGTTGTGCTGATCGCGAGATGGCCGTTGTACAGGTGGGCGGCCGACGCCGGCGGGCAGATCCCCTCGCCGAAGGCGTGCAGGTGCATGGGGTGAGATCCGTCGTTGAGGAGCCCGGTGGCGTCCACGGTGAACGTCGCCGTGTCGCCGCGCAGCTGGACCGCCGCAGTGCCGGTGCCGGTCACGTGGTTGTCGGGGACGGGACGAAGCACCGCTTCGAATAGCTGACTCGGTCCGCTCGACGATCCACCGGAGGTCAGCAGGACGACAGCGACGACGGCGGCGGCAATTACGGCGGCGGTCCCAAGTCCCGCCCACCAGTAGCGCCGCTTCCGTGAGCCGCTCATGTCGGGGGCAGCACCGGAGGGCGGCGGGGTGCCTGCGTCGACCGGTGTGGCGGCCGAGACCCGGGCGATATCCGCCGGCGCCGGCGTCGATTGACCGACCGCCGGCGACGAGACCGACTCCGGAGTCGTGGGAGCGGGTGGGGATTCGGGCGCGCCGAGGCTTGCCGGCCTCGCCTCGCCGGCCGCCACCATCGACGGCGGGCCGCTGTAACGGAGCCCCCTCAGCGCGGCCGTCGCATCGCGGGCCAGATCTCCGGCGGACAGATAGCGGTCGTCGGGTCGCTTTGCCATCGCTCGCTCGAGCACCGGCGTGAACTCGGGGTAGCTGTCGGCGAGCGGAGACTCGAGCGGGGGGAGTGGATCGTGGACGTGCGCGAACATCGTCGCCAGGGTCTTCTCGCGCTCGTAGGGGACCTTCCCGGTCAGCATCTGAAAGAAGACGCAGCCGAGCGAGTAGATGTCGCTGCGGGCGTCGGCCGGGTCGCCGGTCACCTGCTCGGGAGACATGTAGTCGGCGGTGCCGACCACGCTGCCGGTCACCGTGAGCTCGGCCAACGTGTCACTGCGCTTGGCCAGCCCGAAGTCGGTCAGGTAGGCGCGCTCCTCGCCGTCCCGGATCGTGAGCAGCACGTTCCCGGGCTTGATGTCCCGGTGCACGAGACCCTTCGAGTGGGCGGCGTCGAGCGCTGAGGCGATCTGGGACAGGAGCTCGACCGCCCGCCCTGGATCGAGCGCCCCGTCGCGGAGGATCAGCTGACGGAGGTCCTCGCCGTGGATGTAGTCCATGGCGAGGAACAGAAAGCCTTCCTGCTCGCCGGCATAGTGGATCCTGACCACGTTGGGGTGGTCCAGTGAGGCGGCGATGCGCATCTCGCGCTGGAAGCGCCCGCGGAACTGCTCGTCTTCGGCGAGCTCCGGAGCCAGCACCTTGAGCGCGTAAATGCGGTTGAGGGCAACGTTCGTGACGCGATAGACGATGCCCATCCCGCCTGCGCCAATCTGCTCCTCGATGCGATAGCCGCCGAGCTCCGTCCCGCGCTCGAGGCGAGCCCCCCTTAGCGTCATGCTGGGATACTGCCCCGCGCCTCAGACGGCGTCAAGCTTCAGAGTTCGATCATCGCGCCGTCGGCCGCCGCCTCGAGCTCGACCTCCGGAATATGATCGAGCATGCCGTCGCTCATGTGGGTGAGCACGATTCGCTCGCACTCGAGCTCGGCGCGGTGCCGCATCAGCGTCTCGTAGTCGAGATGGCCGGGCACCCGTATGTCGAAGAAGTTGCATTCGCACACGAACAGGTCGGCGCCGCGGGCGAGCTCCGGGAGCGTCTCGGTCCATTCGGTGTCGCCCGAGTAGGCGATGAGCCGACCCGCGTACTCGATCCGGAAGCCATGCGGTGCCGTGGCCGGCGTGTGGCTGACCGGGTAGGCCGTGATCCGCGCCGGGCCGAAGTCCCGCGGCACGCGCGCCTCGAATTCGACGAACCGCGTCTCGAACGGCCGCTCGGCGTCGGCCGCGCCCGGATAGAGCGCCTCGAAGGCTCGCTGCACGCGCTCCTCGGTGCCCGGCGGGCCCAGGATCGAGAGGGCGCTGCTCCGCGGGGCAAACTGCCCGTCGAGGATCAGCCAGGGCAGGCCGCCGAAATGGTCGCCGTGGAGGTGGGTGAGCGCGATCCAGCCGATGTCGGAGGGGTCGACGCCCAGGCGCTTGAGCGCGATCAGCGAGCTTGCGCCGCAGTCGAGCAGCAGTGGCTCGGCGCCGCCGTCGAGGAGCAGGCAGGGCTGAAAGCGCCCGCCGCTGGCGAACGCGTCCCCGGACCCGACGAAGGTGAGGCGAGCGGTCAAAGCCGCTTCTCGAACCAGTGGTCGGCGAACGGCTCGTCGTTGAACGGCGCCACCTCGACGTAGCCAACCGAGCGGTACAACGCGATGGCTTCGAACAGCGTCGCGCTGGTCTCGAGGCTCGCCACCGACGCGCCGCTGCGGATCGCGGCCGCTTCCAGCTCGGCCAGCAAACGCCTGGCGATGCCGAGGCCTCGTGCGTTGTCCGCCACCCACATGCGCTTGATCTCCGACGGAGCTCCGGGGTGGTGCTTCACCCCACCGCAACCGACCGCGTCGCCGTGGCGGTAGGCGACGAGGAACAGGCCGGCGGGCGGGGTCATCTCTTGGGGTTCGGCGGACACGCCCCTCGCCGGGTCGTAGCCGTCAGCGGATCGCCGGTTGAGCTCCGTGACGTACGCGGCGATGCAGCGCTGGGCGTCGGCGCCGGCGGGGTCGACACGGCGGATCTCGATCTCGCTGGTCGTCAGGAGCCGCTTGACCGTCCGCATCGCGGTGATCAGCTCCTCTCGATCGCCCGGCTCGAGGGGATCGAGGATCGAGGCGGCGAGCTCGTCGCTGCGTCTCACGAGCACGCCTAGCTCGGATCGGCCGCGTCGCGTGAGGCCAGCCACGCGGACTCGGCGGTCGGCGGGACTGGGGGTGACCGTGACCAGGCCGCTGCCCTCGAGGGCGCGCAGCAGCCGGCTGGCATGGCCGGCGTCGAGGCCGAGGCGGGCTCGGAGGGATCGCACCTCGCAGCCCGCGACGCCGATCTCCCACATGAGCCGATCCTGCCCCAGAGGGCGGTCACTTCCGAGATACCGATCGTCGAGAGCGCCGATGCGCTGGGTCACGACCCGGTTGAAGCTGCGGACGTGAGCGACCTCGGCTTCGGCGGTCATTGTCTGACTCTAGTCAGAGAATCGCCGGCGGGTCAAGCGATCTGCTTCTCAAACCAGTGCGACGCGACTGGATTGCCGTTGTAGTCGGCAATCGGTTGATAGCCGCACGAGAGAAACAGCGCCACCGAGGCGTGCTGCTTGGCGCCGGTGTCGAGGCGGATCGTGTCGTAGCCGGCTTCACGGGCGGCTGCCTCGAGTCGGGTGATCAGCGCGCGGGCGACGCCGGCGCCGCGCGCCTCGGGCTCTACGTAGATGCGCTTGATCTCTGCCGTCCGCTCGTCGAGCCGCTTGAGCCCGGCGCAGCCCACGGCGTGCCCGTCCCGATAGGCGATCAACCAGCGACCGTCCGGCGGCTCGACGTCGCGTGCATTCATCCGCGGCGGGACGTCCGGTGTCCACTCGGGGTACATGGCCTTGATCTCAGCGACGTAGTCGGACACCAGCGCAGTCGACTCGGGCGTGTCGAAGGGCTCATCCCGCACGCTGATTCCGAGCCCCCGTACGAACGCGGCGATCGCCGCGACCGTCTGCTCCGGGAGCTCGGTCGGCGGGGAGTGCTGGCAGTCGAGGTGCACGCGGCGCACCGGACCGCGGGCACGCTCCTCGATCGCGTCGAGTTGGGCCATCGTGCCGTACTGGTCGCGCTCGCCCTGGATCAGCAACAGCGGGCAAGTGATCCGGTCCAGCTCGCTGGTGATTTCCCAGGACGGGAACTCCGGATCGAGCCACACGTCGTTCCAGCCAAAGAAGGCGGCGTCCGGGTCGCGGTGGTGGCGGGCCAGCGGGTCGCGCAGCCCGCCGCTCATGTACGCAGCGCGGGCCTTGCGTATCTCGACTAGGCAAATGTCCTCGACGAACACGTGGGGCGCGATTGCGACAACGCCGTCCACAGGGTGCTGGGCGGCGTGGATCAGCGCGATCGAGGCGCCGTCGCTGTGGCCGACCAGCACGGGGGTATGGATCTCGAGTGCGGCCAGGAGCTCAGGCAGGAGCTCGAGGGCCTCCTCGTGCATGAACTTCGGGGTCCGGGCCCTGGGTGGTGGGTCCGACTGCCCGTGGCCATGGCGCGAGAACGCCACCGTGCGCCGTCCCGTGGCCCGTGCGAGAGCCTCCGGAAATCCCCGCCACAGGCCCACCGATCCCAGCCCCTCGTGCAGCAGCACCAGCGGGGCTCGGTGGGCATCGCCGGCGATCTCGAGCAGCTCAATGCGGCTGCCGCCGACGGTCAGGGTTCTGTGTCTCGCTTGGGTGGTCGTGGCCGGCGCCAGGTTAGCGCCGGCCACTCTCGGCTCAGTCGCCGCCGCCGTCACCGCCGCCGTCGCCGCCGGCGTCGAAGCTGGCGCCGCTGTCCAGCGATCCGCTGTCGAGGGATCCGGAGTCGACGCCGTCGTCGAGCGAGCCCGAGTCGAGCGAGCTGGTGTCCGGGGATGGGGTGGTGTCGGTCGGTGCCGGCGCAGAGTTGCTGTCGTTCCTCCCCTGCTGGTTGTTCGGCGTCGGCGCCGGCGAGTTCGGCCCGTGCGGCAGCGAGATCGAAGGCGGAATCGCCGGCGCAGTCGGCGCCGGCTCCGAGGTCGAGACGGGGGAACCGAAACCGTCGCCCGTGTTGTACGTGCTGATGCCGTTGCCGGATGAGTCCCACGACGTCGTGCCGGCCGGGCTCGTCTGGGTCACAGTGCCGTTGGAATTGAACGTCGTGGTGGTGCCGAACCAGCCACCGGTGCTCGTGGTGATCGTTCCGGTGCTCGGGTCGTAGCTCACGCTGCTGCCGTCGGGATTGGTCTGAGTGACCACGCCCGAGGTGGACTGCTGGGTCGTGCTGCCGTCCGCGTTGGTCTGGGTGAGCGTGCCGGACGGTGCCTGGGTGATCTGACTGCCGTCGTTGCCGTGCCAGGTGTACTGATCGGTGCGCTGGCCGAGGGAGTCGATCAGCTGGTGGGTCAGCGTGCCGCCCTGGCTCGAGTCAAGACCCTGCTGGTTCAGGTAGTTGGGACCGAAGGTGGTGACGTCGGCAGTCGAGGTGTGAGTCGTGTACGAGCCGTCTGGCTTGAGCGTGACCGTGTTGCCCAGGCCGTCGGGCAGCGGGATCGGGACCCGGACGGCGAGCTTCAGCTGGGTGGGGTCGCGGGCGCTGGGGTGGTTGGGGGCGCTGGTGGTGCGATGGCCGCGCCGGCGTCGGCTGCGCCGGGCTGGGTCGCCGGCGCGGGGGCGGGCGTGGGCGCCGAAGGGGCCGCCGCCGACCCCGTCTGCGCGAGGCCGGCGAACGATGCGGTGGCGAGCCGGTGTACGTGGGGGGCCCGACCGCTCGGCGCCTTCAGCATGTCGAAGCCGACGGCCTTCAGGGCCGATCCCTCGAAGTAGTGGACTCGCGGTGCGGCCTGCGCGGCGGGCGCCACGACGGCCGGCGCGGCCACGGCGGCCAAGGCTATCGACAGCCTCGGGACCAACACGGCACGATGCTTCACCTGCTCCATATGCACGGTGCGACGCTTGCTGACACGACGACGCTGACGCTTGCTCATCGGTCCGCCACCGGGGGGTAGTGCGCGGGGTACTGCCCCCCGCTGTGTTATTTGCCAACAGTCGGCCGGGACGGCCGGCGCTGCCGGTCCCCCTTCGCGTCAGAGTGTGCTGCTGAACTCGCGCGTCAGGTGAGTGATGTGGACGGGCACCATTTGGGTTTCCGCGCGCGCGATACCCGAAACGACTTTTTGTAACCCATTTCAAGATGTTCACAACCGCTTGGGAAGAAAGTCGGAAATAGTCAGACTTTCTTCCCAAGCGCCCGCCGGGGGAACGGCGCCGGGGGCGGGTCAGGCCGCTCGCGCGGGGAGCGCTGACTCGAGCTCGGTGAAGTAAGCCTGAGCCGGGTCACCCCAGCGTGCGTGCCGACCCGCGAACAGCTCGTGGGCGCGCCGGCGGGGCCAGCCGGACGGCAGCAGCTCGGCCGGCAGGTCGGGATCCAAGAACGGGAACTTCCTCCAGGCGTGCACCAAAAGAGTCTGCATGCGGAAGGTCGCCTCGGGACCCGACGGTCGGAGCGCAGCGAAGTCCTCGATAAACGCGTCGTAGTGCTCGCGCACCGCCTCGAGGTCCCACGCGGCCGCCACCACGTCGTCCGCCTGCCCCAACGCCCCCAGCGAGGCCACGAACGACGTCGCCTCCGCCGCGGGCTCCTCGGCAATGACGGCGGCCAGCTCGGCCTCGCGCTCGACGTGCGGGGTGAGCCACACGCCGCCGCCGAGCGACCCGAGGCCGGCCCACGCCAGACGGGTGCGCAGCACGTGGCGCACCTCACGCCGCGTCTCGGGCACCCGGAGGATCAGCACCAGCCAGCGCTCGTCCCAATCCCACGGCTCTCCGAACGAGTAGATCCGCGCGGCACCCGTGGCCAGGAACCCTGCGGCACGATCGCTTAGAGACACGCGCGAGCGTCGACCGAGTCGCTCGGTCGAGAGCCACCCGTCGCGCACGCTCCGCGCCAGCGCCTGCCGCGCGGCCTGCTCGGAATACCCGACCGACACGAGCGCCGCGACCAGCGTCTCCTGCCACACCGCCTCGCCCCGGGGCAGGACAAACTCACCCAGGATGGTCAGCAGCAGCGAGCGCGCCGCCGGCGCACCTACCGATCGTCGGCGGAGCGGGTCGTCCATGCCTCGGCGGCGCTTTCGAAGTCGTCCCGGATCGCCTCGAAGTATGTGTTGCACCCCCGGCAGCGCATCTGAGAAGTGATCAGCTGGCCGCCCCACGGCGAAACCATCTCGACATCAGACGACGAACAGAACGGGCAGGTCATCGCCGACGCTCCGAGTCCCAGTCAGACCAGTCCGCCGGCTCATCGAGTGACACGCCGGCGACGAGCGGCGAGAGCCAGTCGCGTACGCGGTCGCGAATCGACAATGGACTGAACGCGATCATCGAGGCCGACATCGCGGCCCGATAGCCGGCGTCGTCGTCCGGCCCCGGCCAGCGGGCGGCCGCGGCCCACATCTCGTCGATCCGCTCCACGAGCAGCTCCAGATCCGGCCCGCCGACTCCAACGATCCGCCGCGCCCAAGCCTCGGCGTGGACCTTGTGCGCGCCCTCCTCCTGGAGGATCTTGCGCGCACGCTGGGCCAGCGGCTCGATCGAGCTGTCGCGCGCGCCGGCGACGAACGTGGTCAAGACACCGTCCACGACGAGGTTCGCGGCTATGAATGACGCCCAGTCCGGAAGCTCGGACGCGATCACGAGCATCGGCTGCCCGGTCTCCAGCCCGGAATCCGAACGCGAGACGCCGAGCTTGTCGAGCACCGGGTACGTCGACCGAGCGTGGCCGAGCTCGCCCTGGGCCATCGCGGCGGCCGCCACCGCCGACTCGATCGTCGGTGCGCTCACCGCCCACTCGCCGTAGCGCCGGCCGAGCGCGCTCTTGTTGTCGGCGAGCGACCCGATCAACGAGATCATCGTCGCGGTCGCGGGATCAACGCCCACCGCGTTCACGAGCGGATCGCCTCCCGGATCGCCCGCCGCGGCACGATGATCATCTCGATCCAGGGCTGCTCGTCGTAGATCGCCCGGGCCGACACCAGGGCCAGGTCCTCGTCGTCCTCGGTGACGGTTCCGACGTGGTGAAGCGGCTCGGCGTACTCCTGGCGCGCGAACACCTCCCACACCGTCTCGTCCGCACGGCTCATACCGCGATCCCGAGCTCGCGCATCTTTAAGCGCGCGTCGTCGCGCAGCCGGGCCTTCGTCCAGACGGGATCCCATACGACCTCGATATCGACGAAGTCCACTTCCGGGTCCGCCAGTAGCGCCTCGCGGATGTCCTCCTCGATGAACTCCATCGCCGGACACCCCATCGAGGTGTACGTGATCTGAAGATTGGCCGCCCGCGCCGAAGCGTCATACGCCACTGACACGATCAGCCCCATCCCGACGACCGACACGGGAATCTCGGGATCCTCCACGTGCCGGAGCGCCTCCCAGAGCCGGGCCTCAACCGAACTGGTCATGCGGCCTTCCGCAGCGAAGTCGTCTGATACCCCCGCTGCAGCGTCCGCACGTAATCGACGTTCATCGGCCCTCGCGCGCGCCACCGCTTCAGGACCTCATCCCACGAGATCGGACCATCCTCCAACAACCACGAGCGTCTCTCCTCATCGAACGCCGCCGGGAACGGACAGTCGATCACGTACACATCCCGCTCGATGGCGAAATGGGCGGGCACTCGAACCCCGATCTCCTCCATAAAAGGCACAACCTCGGACATCCAGCACTGCCGCAGCTGATCGTTCGACTTGCCCTTGAACCCGTAATCCAGCTGCTCCGAATGCTTTTTCAACGAGTCGGGCAGGCCGAACCACTCCAGCGTCAAGATGAACATCCAATCGACGGCCGCCTGGACCTCGGCGCGCCCGGAGGGGTCCTGGCAAAGCTTGCGCAGCCATGTCCGCCCGTGGCGCAGGTGGAACGTCTCCTCCTTGTCGACCTTGGCCAGCGCGCGCTTCCACGGCCCGAAGGTGCTCGACTGGTACACGTCCGATAGGAGCACGAACCCGGCCTGGTCGTAGAGGGCGTTGGCGCACACCAGCTCGACCCACGAATTCAGCGGGACATCGAACGCGTAGGGATACTTGAAGGACCCCGCCGGCCGCTCGTACACGAGCTCGTCCATGTCGACGCCCAAATCCGCCAGCAGCCGGTAACCGATGTGCGCGTGCGCAAGCTCATCCTGGATGATCGACATCGCCGACCCGAAGTTGTTCAAAGCAGGCGCGTGCTGCGCGGCGCGCAGGTACGCGGGGGCGCTCACGAATTCGGTGTCGGCCGACACGGTGAGGATTCGCCGCATACCCTCGAGGTACTTCGGCGACATGTGCTGCAGCCCCTCGACCAGCTTGCCGGCCGCTAGGTGCTGCTGGACCTGCTCTTCGGTCCAAGGGGCGAGATTTTCGGAATCCATGTGTGACACTTGACTAACGCCCGGCATAGTATAGTCTCTTCACCGTGAGGTCAAGTGGCCACGATCGTTGAGCTCGACGGCGTCGCGCCGACCATCGGGGAAGATGTCTTCCTGGCCCCGACCGCGGTCCTGGTTGGCGACGTCCGCGTCGGTGACCGCGCCAACATCTGGTTCGGCGCCGTGCTGCGTGGCGACGCCTCGCACATCGAGATCGGCGCCGGCAGCTCGATCCAGGACAACGCGGTGATCCACTGCGCCACCGACCTGCCCACCGTGATCGGGGCCGATGTAGTGATCGGTCACGCGGCGATGCTCGAGGGCTGCGTGATCGACGAGACGGCGCTGATCGGGATGGGCGCGATCGTGCTTCAGCGCGCCCACGTTGGCGTGCGCGCGATGATCGCCGCAGGCGCCGTGGTGCCGGAGCGCACACAAATCCCGCCCGGCGTCCTGGCCGCGGGCATCCCCGCTAGCGTCAAGAAAGAGCTGTCGGGCTCGGCGCTGGCCTGGACGACCGGGGCCGCCGGCCACTACCAAGAGTTTCGTGAGCGATATCTGAGAACCAGCCGCGTTCGCACCGTCGAGGACGAGCGCCTATCCCAGACCTGAGAGGAGAAGCAGCGTGCCCGAGATGCTGATCGGAGGTGAGTGGCGCGAAGCCGCCGCACACGAGGAACGGCTCGAGGTGGTCAACCCGGCCACCGAGGAGATCGTCGACAGCGTGCCCGCGGGCTCGCCCGAGGACGTCGAGCTGGCGGTGGCGACGGCCAGGCGCGCGTTCGCCGAGTGGTCCAAAACTGATGTGGAGAAGCGCGCCGGAATCCTCGCCAAGACAGCTGACCTCATACAGGAGAACGCCAAGGAGCTCGCGGCCACGCTGACCTCCGAGCAGGGCAAGCCGATCGCCGAGGCGATCGGCGAGGTCAGCCATCTCGCTCACGGCCTGCACTTCTACGCGGAGGCCGCCACCAAGGTCCGGGGCGCCTACCAGGAGCTCCCGTCGACGCTCGGGCCCGCCTACGGGATGGTGATCCGCCGGCCGATGGGCGTGTGCGCGGCAATCACGCCATACAACTTCCCGCTCACGCTGCTCGGCACCAAGGTCGCCCCGGCGGTCGCCTCCGGCAACACGGTCGTGGCCAAGCCGGCGGCCACCACGCCCCTGGCGACGCTGCAAGTGGCCCGGCTCTTCTCCGAAGCGGGCCTCCCCGACGGCGTGCTCAACGTCGTGACCGGTCGCGGCCGCGACATCGGCGACGCGCTCGTGCAACACCCCGACGTCCGGCGCATCGCGTTCACGGGTTCGACCGCGGTCGGGCGTCACGTGGCAGGCCTTGCCGCCCCGGACCTCAAGCGGCTGACCCTCGAGCTCGGCGGCTCAGACCCCGTGATCATTTGCGCCGACGCCGACGTGGACGCCGCGGTCAAGGCGGTGATCATCGGCCGCTACTGGAACGCCGGCCAGGCGTGCCTCGGTTGTAAGCGGGTGTTCGTGCACGACTCCGTCTACGACGACTTCGTGGCCCAGCTGGTCGAACGCGTCAGCCGCTACGAGCCGGGCGATGGCACGGTCAAGGCCGAGAAGCCGAAGCTCCGCATGGGGCCGATCCACACCAAGGCCGGCCGCGACGAGTTGCTCGAGCAGATCGAGGACGGAATTTCCAAGCAGGGCGAGTTGCTGATCGGAGGCGGGACCACGGAGCACGCGAAGGGCTTCTTCCTCGAGCCCGCGGTGATCGCCGAGCCGGGGAACGAATCGCGGCTAAACACTGAGGAGGTGTTCGGCCCGGTCCTGCCTGTGTTCCGCTTCACCGACTTCGATGACGCCATTAGGAGAGCCAACGACACCCCGTACGGCCTCGGCTCGAGCCTCTGGACGCACGACGCGCGCCTCATCCATCGCGCGGCACAGGAGATCGAGTCGGGCATGACGTGGGTCAACCAGATCCACTACGGCTACGACGAGCTGCCGTTCGGCGGCGTGAAGGCCTCCGGGTACGGCAAGGAGCACGGGATCGAGGCGCTCGATTCCTACGTCGAAATCAAATCCGTCGTGGTGGGAGGGCTCAACTGATGGCGGTCACCTTCACCCCCGATGGGTCGGTCGGCTTCATCACGCTCGACCACCCGCCGGCCAACTCCTACGACCTGGCGTTCATGACCGAGTACTCGAGCGCGGTCGATGAGGCGCTGTCGGGCGCGACTCGCGTGGTCGTCGTGCAGAGCGGCAACTCGAAGTTCTTCTCCGCCGGCGCCGACATCAAGCGCTTCCTCGAGGCGGGCGTCGAGGACAGCATGGAGATGATCCGCGTCAGCCAGGCGACGTTCCGGCGTATGGCCGCGGCGCCCCAGGTGTTCATCGCCTACATCGCCGGCCACGCGCTCGGCGGCGGGCTCGAGATCGCGTTAGCGTGCGACATCCGCCTGGCCGCCGCCGGTCCGTACAAGCTAGGTCTCCCCGAGGTGACGCTCGGGCTGCTCCCGGGCAATGGCGGCACTCAGCGCCTGACCCGGCTGATCGGTCCCTCGCGCGCGCTTGAACTGCTGATCAGCGGGCGTACGTACGGCGTCAAGGAGGCGCATGGGATGGGGCTCGTGGCCGACGTCTACGACCCGGAGGAGGCCGGCAAGAAGGTCGGCGGGTATGCCGAACGCCTGGCCACCGGGCCCGCGGTGGCCATCGCGGCGATCAAGCGCTGCGTCTACGAGGGCGCCCAGAAGACGCTCGACGAGGGCCTGGCGCTCGAGGCCGAGCTGATGGAGGCTCTGTTCCGCACCAAGGACGCCACCGAGGGTCTGACCGCGTTCGTCGAGAAGCGCAAGGCGGAGTTCGTGGGCGCATGACGACCGTCGAGGCAACGTATCCCGGCTCGTTCATCGCCGGCGCCCAGCACCGCAACGCCGGCGACGAGCTCGAGGTGATCAACCCGGCGGACGGCCGGGCGTTCGCCAGCGTCGCGGCCGCATCCGCCGCCGATGTCGACGCCGCCGTCAACGCGGCGGCCGAGGCGCAGCGCACGTGGTCCGAACTCGCCGTCTCCAGGCGCGGCGAGATCCTGGGGAACGCCGCTCACTACGTGGAGGGGCATCTCGATGAGCTGATCCCGCTGCTCACCCGCGAGCAGGGCAAGACGCTCCGGGACAGCCGCATCGAGCTGACCAAGGCGATCGATACGCTCATGCACTACGTGGGGCTGTCGAAGGCGCTGCGCGGAGCGCATACCCCGAACCTCGACCCGGGCGTCGAGGGCTACGTGCTCAGACGGCCTCTGGGCGTGGTCGGGGCGATCGTTCCGTGGAACTTCCCGACCACGCTGCTCTGCAACAAGCTCGCACCGGCGTTGGTGGCCGGCAACACCGTGGTGGCCAAGCCGGCCGCTACCACGCCACTGACCACGCTCCGCTTCGCCGAGCTGCTCGCCGAGGGCGGGCTCCCCGAGGGCGTCTTCAACGTGGTCACCGGAAACGGCTCGGTCGCGGGCGAGGCGCTCGTGACCCACCCGCTCGTCCGCAAGATCGCGTTCACCGGGTCTACGCCGGTGGGCGAGCGGATCATGGCCCAGTGCGCGAGGGGCGTGAAAAGAGTGACGCTCGAGCTGGGAGGCTCGGACCCGATGATCATCTGCGACGACGCCGATCTGGGCTCGGCGGCGAGCGCGGCGTCGATGGGGCGCTTCTACAACTGCGGCCAGGCCTGCCTGGCGATCAAGCGCGTGTATGTGTTCGAGTCGGTCGCCGACGAGGTGATCGAGTCTGTGGTCGCCAAGGCGAAGCGCTTGAAGGTCGGACGTGGTGACGCGGAGGGGACGCAAATGGGGCCCATGCACACGGATTCGCAGCGATCCGAGGTGGCCTCCCAGGTCTCGGAATCAGTCACTGCCGGCGGGCAGCTCCTCGCCGGCGGCGGGCCCCCCGAGGACACCGATCTGAGCGACGGCTTCTTCTACGCGCCGACTGTAGTGGTCGATCCGCCGCACCACTCGCCGATGGCGACCGAGGAGGTGTTCGGCCCCGCGCTCCCGATCTGGCGGGTCCGCGATCTGGACGAGGCGATCGAGCGCGCCAACGCCTCCCAGTTCGGTCTCGGGTCATCCGTATGGACGAGAGATCTCGCGCGCGCGCGCGAGGCGGCCACGCGCATCGAAGCCGGCTACACGTGGATCAACTCGCGCACCAAGGTCTACGACGAGCTCCCGTTCGGCGGCTGGAAGTCGAGCGGCTACGGCAAGGAGCACGGCGAGGAGGCATTCGACTTCTACACGGAGACGAAGTCGGTCGTCCTCGGTCCGTCGTGAGCGACGGTCCGCCGCCCTGGGACCGGGCGTCGCTCCCACCCCCGGTCATCTCAGTTGAGAACACGTTCGAGGGGTGGCTCGGCCTCGAGTGGATCGACCTGAGTCCCGACTCGGCGCACGTGCGCTTCGAGGTCCGCGAGAACCTCATGCAGCCCCTCGGTCTGCTGCACGGTGGCATCTACTCGGCGGTGGCGGAGACAGTGGCGTCGGTGGCCACCGTCAACCGCGTCTGGCAGGACGGGTATGTCGGATCAGGCCTGAGCAATTACGCCAGCTTCCTTCGGCCCGTGACCGGCGGCACGCTCGACGTGATCGCAAAGCTGCGCGGCCACGATGATCGCGAGTGGATCTGGGGACACGACTTCCTCGATGAGGCCGGGAGATTGTGCGCGCTCGTCGAGGTGACGATTGCGGTGCGGCCGGCCGCCTGAGCGACGACCGGCCGCACACTTGTTGCTCAACTGGGGCGAGTTACTTCGTGTACTCCTCGATGCCCCCGGTCAGTAACCGTCGAAGACGTTCACGCCGCTCGACTGTGACACCGCGGCTAGGGGCGAGCTTGATCGACCGTCTCGAGGCCGACGCCGCTGCCAAGCACCAGCTGGCTCTGACACTGACCACGTTCCGCGATGTGCCGTGGAACGCGCCGTACTACGCGCGTCTCGGGTTCGTCGTGCTTGAGGCGGGCGAATAGTGGGCCGGAGCTGCGGGCGCTCATCGAGCGCGAGCGCAACTCGATCCCGAGTGACATGGTCCGCGTCGCGATGCGACGCCCGACGGTTACGCGGGTGTGATTATTTCCGGGTCGGGTTCGGGCGCGTACAGCCGGGTGACCTCGACCGCGCGGCACTCGAGGCAGCGACGCTGGTTTAGGTAGCCCTTGTCGGTTATCTCGCCGGCGTCGAGGCTGGGCGGCGCTGCGAGCAGGAGCAGCCGTGCGATCCGCGACGCCGACCCGAGCTCGTCGTTCGCTTCGGCCAGGGCCTTGGCCAAGTGGCCGCGAAGCTTCGGGTCGTCGAGGGGGACGTCGTCGTCGGAACCGGCCAGCTTGCGGGCCTCGGCCTGATTGACCCACGCCACCGCCGCAACGTACTCGGCGTTGTGCCCGCAGATCACCGCGTCGCTCAGAACGTCGGCGGCGCTGAGCAGGCGCGTGCGCACCGAGCCGACGGCCACCCACGTGCCGGTAAGCAGCTTGAAGTTCTCGGCGATCCGCCCGTCGAACATCACTCCGCGATTGGGGTCGCGCGGGTCGATGAGCCGGACCGCATCGCCCGAGCGATAGAAGCCGTCCTCGTCGAACGTGGCTGCGGTCAGCTCGGGCTCGTGGAAATAGCCCGGGGTGACGTTCGGCCCGCTGACACGGAGTTCGAGCCTGTCCGAGACCGGGGCGAGCTTGATCGTGCAGCCGGGAACCGGGACGCCGATGCAACCGGTCGGCGCCCCGAGGTAGTGCATGCTTGTGGCGGTGGGCGACGTCTCGGTGGTGCCCCAGCTAGAGGTCAGCGGCACCTCGTGATCGGCGTGCTCGGAGGCCAGCTTGCGCAGCCGCGTGGCTAGCGCGTCGGGCAGCGCGGCCCCGGCGTAGAACATGTAGCGCAGGCGGCTGAAGAAGCGCGCAGCCAGGTCGGCGTCGTGCTCGAGCGCCGGAGCAAGCAGCGCGTAGCCGGCCGGTACGTTGAAGTAAAGCGTCGGGGGAACGTCCCGGAGCGCCGCTAGGGTCCGCGGGAACAGCGCCGGCACCGGCCGCCCGTCGTCGATGTGGATCGTCCCGCCGTGGAACAGGGCCATATTCAGGTTGTGGTTGCCGCCAAAGGTGTGGCTCCAGGGCAACCAGTCGACCATAACCGGTGGCTCGTCGCGCAGGAACGGCCAGATCGCCAGGTGCATAGCCTGGTTTGAGCACAGCATCCGGTGGGTGTTGATAACCCCCTTGGGGACGCCGGTCGATCCTGAGGTGAATAGGAGTTTCGCGATCGTGTCCGGACCGGGCTCGCCATCGAGCGGACTCCGGTCGCGGGCGTGGCTCGTCAGGAGCTCGTCGAGGCGCAGCGCGCCCTGTCGATCCCCCCTCGCCACCAGCGCCTGCGGCACCAATGGTGCCAGCGCGTCGAGGGCGGCACCGTACGGCCCGGCGTCGTCGGCGAACATCAGCCCAGGTTCGGTCACGGCGGCGATCGACTTGACCTGCGCGTGGTCGGTGCTCAACAGCGAGTACGCGGCGCTGATCGGCATGGCGGGTACGCCGGCGGCGTACGCGCCGAGGCTGACCAGCAGGTGCTCGAGCGAGTTGCCCGAGAGGATCATCACCGGCTTATCGGGCCCGAGCCCGAGGTCGAGGAACGCGCGCGCCAGGGCGTCCGCCTTCCGCGCTGCCTCGCCGTAGGACAGCATCACCCACTGATCGCCGGCGTCTCGCTGGCCCGCGAGCGGGCGGTCCGGATGCTCGGCGGCCCGCCTGCGCAGGACGGCCGTGAGCGACGGCTCCCACTGGGTCAGCGGACTGCGGGAACGCAGCACGTACGAGCCGTCCTCGCGGCACTCCATCTCGGTGTCCGGCGTCGCAAACGTCTGAAGCTCTAACAACGGGGTCATGCGCCCTCCCTCATGGGCGGTCAAGCAGTGTGGACAGCACGATCAATGTACGCGTGCGCACGATGTTCGGATCGCGTCGCAGCCGCTCGACGAGCCGCTCGAGGTGGTCGATGCTGTCGACGCGCACCCGGATCACCGCGTCGGCCTCACCCGAGACCGTGAACGCGGAGACGATCTCATCCACCTGGGCCAGCGAGCGGCCAACGTCGGCCGGCGAGGTGCGATCGGCGCAGTAGATCTCGATCAGCGACTCGATCGCCTCGCCCAGGGCGCGCCAGTTGATCCGCGCGCCGTACCCGGTGATCACACCGTCGTTCTCGAGCCGGTCGACGCGCCGCTTCACCGCCGTCGCCGACAGCCCCACGTCGGTCCCGATGTCGGCGAACGTGCGCTTCGCGCTCTCCTGCAGTAACGCAACAATTTTGCGGTCTATGCCGTCTAGAGGGCGACTGAGCTGCACGTTGATGCCGATCGAATGCGTCTTGGTTGCGCCAAGCCTATCACCAGGGAACATTCCGCACATGACCGCCGCCGCCCTGCCTCCTGAACTCACCAGCCGGACGCTGCTCGAGCTCGACGGCGCCTCGCTCACCCTTACCGACGCCCTCGAGGTGTCGCGCAACCACCGCGCCGTGCGGCTGTCCGACGAGGCGGCCGTGGCGGTCGAGGCCAGTCGTCGTCTCAAGCACGAGCTGATCGAGCAGGAGATCCCGATCTACGGGGTCACCACTGGATTCGGCGATAGCGCCCACCGCCAGATCTCGCCGGCCAAGGCCGCAGGGCTCCAGCAGAACATCCTGCGCTTCATGGGCGTGGGGACGGGGCCGATCGCGCCGCCCGAGGTCGCACGCGTGACCATGCTCCTGCGGGCCAACTGCCTGTCCAAGGGCAACTCGGGCGTGCGCGTTGAGCTGATCGAGCGGGTGCTCGACCTGTTGAATCACGGCGTGACGCCGTTCATCCCCGAGCGCGGGTCGTGCGGGGCGAGCGGTGACCTGGCGCCCCTGTCCTACGTCGGACGGGCGCTGGCCGGCGACGGCCAGGTCCTGTACGACGGCGTGCCGCGCCCCGCGAGCGATGTGCTAGCCGAGCTCGGACTCGAGCCGATCCTGCTCGAGGCCAAGGAAGGGCTCGCCCTGACCAACGGCACCTCGTTCATGAGCGCCTTTGCCTGCCTGGCCGTGGGCGCCGCCCGCGAGCTCGCCGACCTGGCCGACCTCATGACCGCGATGGCCTCCGAGGCGCTGCTCGGCAACCGCGGCCACTTCAACGCCTTCCTCTTCGACCAGGCCAAGCCGCACCCGGGCATGGTCACGAGCGCGCGCCACATACGGGAGATCCTGGCCGACTCGCAGCTGGCCGCCGACAGCGACGAGCTGTTTGCGGGTGGTCTGAACGGCGCCGGGTTCGTCGAGCTCGACCGCCAGGTGCAGGACAAGTACTCGATCCGCTGCGCGCCCCACATCGTTGGCGTCCTGCGTGACGTGCTCGACTGGGTCGAGCAGTGGATCTCGATCGAGATCAACTCCTCCGACGACAACCCGCTGTTCAACGTTGCCGGCGGACGCGTCGAGAGCGGTGGCAACTTCTACGGCGGCCACATCGGCCAGGCGATGGACTCGCTGAAGGTGGCGCTGGCCAACCTGTGCGACGTGATCGACCGCCAGCTCGAGCTCGTGGTGGACGAGAAGTTCAACCGCGGCCTGACTGCCAACCTGATCCCGCGCTTTGACCCGACCGATCCCGAGGCCGGCTTGCACCACGGGTTCAAGGGAATGCAGCTGTGCGCGTCGGCGATGACCGCCGAGGCGATGCACCTTTGCGCGCCGACCACCATTCACTCGCGCTCAACCGAGGCTCACAACCAGGACAAGGTCTCGATGGGAACGATCGCCGCGCGCGACGCCCGCTCGATCGTCGAGCTGGCCCAGAACATCGCCGCCATCCACCTGATGGCCTGCTGCCAGGCGCTCGAGCTGCGCGGCGTGGAGAAGGCCAGCCCCCGCAGTCAGGCCGCCTTCCGCCTGGTGCGCGAGCACATTCCGTTCTTGGAGCGGGATCGCTATCTCGACGTGGACATCGCGACCACCGTCGCGCTGATCCAATCGGGAGAGATGTCCGAATTCATCTACTAGGGACCCACCCACCCGACTCACCAAGGGCCCAGGAGGTGCTGCTGGGCCGGGGGGCGGCTTCACCCGTTGCCCGCCCCCCGGCCCGGCGCGTCGCTATACGCGATAGCGCGCGAGCGCTTCCCGGCGCGCGGCGGCATGGTCGACGATCGGGTCCGGGTAGTCGGCCCGGTTGCCATCGCGGAGCTCGGGCACGTAGCGCCGCATGTATTGGCCGTCCGGGTCGAAGCGGGCCTGTTGGCGGACCGGGTTGAACATTCGCCGGAAGGCGGGCTGTGGGTCGACCCCGACCGACGCGACCCACTGCCAGTTGCCGTTGTTGCTCGCCTCGTCGCCGTCGAGCAGCAGGCGCATGAACCAGCGCTCGCCCCAGCGCCAGTCGATCCCGAGGTCCTTGGTCAGGAACGAGCCGACCACGAGCCGCGCCCGGTTGTGCATCCAGCCCTCGCGCTTCAGCTGGCGCATCGCGGCGTCGACGAGCGGGTACCCCGTCCGTCCCTCGCACCACGCCTCAAACCGCTTGTGCCCGCGGCGCCACCGGATCGTGCCCCGGTAGCGCGCCTGGTGCTCGGAGTGCGCGTTGGTCGCGAAGTGCAGGAGGACGTGGGCATAGAAGTCGCGCCAGCAGAGCTGGCGACGAAACGCTCGGTCGTCGACCCGCTCCTCGAGTTCGCGGGGCGACAGGCAGCCGAAATGAAGGTAGGGGGAAAGGCGTGACACGCCCTCCTCGGCGACGAGGTTCCGCTTTTCGTCGTAGTCGCCGGCGTGGCGGGTGGCGAACTTCGTTGCGCGTCGACGGGCCTCGCCTTCGCCGCCCGGCATCGGATCATCGACCTCCTGGCGCAGGCCGAGCTCGCTGAGCTTCGGGAGCGCGCCGGGGTCCAGGCCGCGGGGCAGGGGCGGGAGCCGGCGGGGCGCGCCGCCAACGCGCCGGCGCGGGGCGGTCAAGCAGGCGCGGTGAAACGGCGTGAACACCGTGTAGGGGGTGCCGCTCTGCGTGCGGATCGCGTCGAGGTCGTCGGCGACGAACAGCCCGGGATGCTCGTGCACGGCCGCGGTGTCGCCGATCGCCTCCGCGACGCGGCGATCCCGGCCGCGGGCAAAGCCACTGACGTCGCCGGTGTAATGGACGGCGCGCGCGCCGGTTTGAGCCGCCAGCTTGGGAATCTCGATCTCCGGGCGACCCCGGCGAACGACGAGGCGGGTGCCGCGCGTCCGCAACGACCGGTCGAGGTCGGCCAGACACTCGAGCATGAACTGCGTGCGCGGTCCCGAGGCGTGGCGGCCGTGGAGCAGTCGGTCGTCGAAGCAGAAGACCGGGACCAGGTGGTCGGCGCGCTCGCGAGCGGCCTCGAGGGCCGGGTTGTCGTGGACGCGCAGGTCGCGTCGCAACCACAGAAGCGTCGTCACACCGGCAGCCACGGGAGCGTGGTCATGTCAGCAATCTCGCCACTTCGGCGTGCCGAAAGGCGAAGATCCGCGCCAGAACGCGCTCCACGACGACGGAACTCGTGCCGGTGATGCCAGAGCCGATAGGACCCCACCTCGACCGGCTCGGGACTCAACAGGCCGAAGCCGAGCCACGGCGGCGTGATCCGCTCGAGGTTGTCGGCCTCGGCGAAGAAGGCGAACACGTCATCGAGCGGCCGGGAGACGAGCTGCTCGCGATAGAGCTGGTGGACGCGAGGGTTGTCGAACATCATGTTCACTATTATCTAAACATATTGAGCGTAGATGTGATCGACACCGTGCTCGACCGGAGCATCGCGCTCGGATATGGCCGCCCGGGGTTGCTCGTGCGTGAGCGGATGCCGGGCTGGCCGCCCGATCCCCCGCGGATCGACGGTGAAACGGTGCTGATCACGGGCGCCGCCTCGGGTCTGGGCTTGGCAGCAGCGGTGGGGTTCGCCCGCCTCGGGGCCCGCGTCCATGCCCTCGCCCGCGACGATTCGCGCGCCGCCCACGCGGTGAAGCGGATCATCGCGGCGGTCCCGCACGGAGATGTGACCGCGGGGAGTTGCGATGTGAGCGACCTGGAAGCGGTGCGGTCGTTCGGCGAGAGGTTCACCGCCGCAGAAACGCGCCTCAACGTGCTCGTCAACAACGCCGGGACGATGCCCGCGGACCGCACGCGCTCCCCCGACGGGCACGAGCTCACGTTCGCCACCCACGTCCTCGCCCCGCTCGCGCTCACCACGGTGCTCGCGGGACCATTGACGCGGGGCGCGCCGTCGAGGGTGATCAACGTCAGCTCGGGCGGCATGTACGGCCAGCCACTCCCCGCCGGCGATTGGGAATCGGAGCGGACCGAGTACTCGCCGAAGAAGTTCTACGCCCGCACCAAGCGCGAGGAGGTCGCGCTCACCGTGCTGATGGCCGAGCGGCTGCGCGAGCGCGGCGTGGCCGTCCACGCCATGCATCCCGGCTGGGTCGACACCGATGGGGTCCGGCGCTGGATGCCAACGTTCCGTGCCCTGACCCGGCCGATCCTCCGCACCCCAGAGCAGGGCGCCGACACGATCGTGTGGCTCGGCGCCGCCCGCGAGCCTCTGGCTCAGACCGGGCTGTTCTGGCACGACCGGCGGCCTCGCCCTACCCACTACCGTCTCGCTGCCTCTCCAGATTCGCAGGCCGACCGCCGGGAGCTCTGGCGCTACTGCGAGCAGGCACTCGCCGCGGCGGGCATCGCCGGGCTATAAGACCGCGGCGTAGGAGACCATCCGCGTGCTCAGCTCAATCGCCGACCGAAGCTCGTGCTCGCGCGCCACGGGCGCGCCGTAGAGCCGCTCGCGCAGGTCGGCGAGCAGACCGGGCGCCGCCTGCGAGGCCAGCTGCCAGCACACCTGGGCCGCCAGTCGCACCGCGGTCGCTTCCACGGTCCAGATCGCCTCGAACGCACGCTCCCCCGGCCCGTCGTGCGGCCGCTCCCAGCCGGCCAGACAGGCCGCGAAGCCGGCCGACTCGCACACGATCACCCATTCGCGCGCGACCGGCTCGGTCGGCCGGATTGGCACCTCAAGCGGCGCCTGCCGGGGGCGGCGCACGCGCCGGAAGTCGGCGAGCACGACCGCGCGTTCCGCCGTGCGCGCGAGTTCGCGCCAGCGCTCCTCCGACTGGCGGTAGAAGCGTTCACGCTGGAAGCAGCCGAACAGCAGCGGTCGCTCGGCCCGAGCCATCGACTCGTCCTCGATCGCCCGTGACATGGCCAGCACCCCGCGCTTGGGGATGAGCTGGGGCTCGAGACCAGGAACGCGCGCACGCAGCGCGGCATACACCGAGGTGGGCTGCTCGTCGGCCTCGCCGGAGGCGAGCTCGATCGCCGCCGGGAGCGAGAGTCCGGTTTCCCGCGCTCGGACCACCGCCCGCACCAGGGCCAGGTCGTACTCCGAGTAGCGGCGATGCCCGCTTGAACGCCGCTGCGGCTGAGGAAACCCGTGCCGGAGCTCCCACATGCGCAGCGTGGCCTCGCTGACGCCGCTGCGGGCCGACATCTCCCGCATGGTCATGCCCGGTTCCGGCGCTGATGACGGCACGGGCAGCACCGTAGCGCAGGGGCGGCTGACGAACAAGCTGTAGAGATTTATCTAAGCAGTGCGTGCTACGCTGAGTGCCCATGAGGATCGCCATCGTAGGCGCGGGCATCTCGGGCCTGACCGTCGCCTATCTGCTCCATGACCGACACGAGATCACGGTGTTCGAGGCGGCGGGCTACGCGGGCGGCCACACCAACACGATCCGGGTCGACACGCCGAACGAGACCCACCACGTCGACACCGGCTTCATCGTGTTCAACGACCGTAACTACCCGGCCTTCGAGCGACTGCTGGCGCGGCTCGGGGTGGCCTGGCAGCCCTCGACGATGAGCTTCGGTGTGAGTGACGGCCTGGGTGACTTCGAGTACTCCGGCGCCTCGCCCAACGGCTTATTCGCCAATCGCCGGCACCTGCTCACCCCGTGGTTTCACCGCATGATCTCCGATCTCGTGCGGTTCAATCGGGCCGCTCGCGCGCTGCTGTCAGCCGCGACCGAGCGCGCCGGGCAAGGGCCGTCGCTCGAGGAGTGGCTCGAGCGCGAGCGCTTCTCGCGGCCGTTCATCGACCGGCTGATCGTCCCTCAGGTGTCGGCAGTATGGTCGGCCGATCCCCGGCAGACGTCGAGCTTCCCGGCGCGCTTTCTCGTTGAGTTCTTCGATCACCACGGCATGCTGGGCTTCCGTGACCGTCCGCGGTGGCGGGTCATCCGGGGCGGCTCGGCTCGCTACGTCGAGGCGCTGACCGCGCCGTTCGCGCATCGGGTTCGCCTGCGCACACCGGTACACGCGGTCACGCGAGACGCGGACGGGGTGCGGGTGCAGACGCGCAGCGGTGAGGCCGAGCGCTTCGACGAGGTCGTGCTCGCCACGCATTCCGATCAGGCGCTCGCTCTCCTGGCCGATGCCAGTCAGGCCGAACGCGACATCCTCGGCGCGATCCCCTACCAGGTGAACGAGGCCGTGCTCCACACGGACGTGCGCATGCTGCCCCACCGCCGGCGGGCCTGGGCGAGCTGGAACTATCACTGGCAGCCTGAGCCCGAGCCCGCTTCCCGGGCGACGGTCACCTACCACATGAACCGCCTCCAGTCGCTGCGGGCCGAGCGCGAATTCTGTGTGACCCTCAACCGCACGCAGGCGATCGACCCAGACCGGGTCATTGAAACGGTGAGGTACGCCCACCCGGTCTACACCGAGGCCGGGGTGGAGGCGCAGCGCCACATCGATCGGATCAGCGGCCCGCGGCGGACCCACTTCTGCGGGGCCTACTGGGGCTGGGGGTTTCATGAGGACGGCGTCCGCAGCGCCATGCGGGTCGCCGAACGATTTGGAGCGCGGCTGTGACCACGGCGTCATGCATCTACGAGGGCACGATCCGTCACCGCCGGCGTGAGCCGCGCCGCTCGTTCGAACATCGGATCGCGCTGTTCTACCTGGATCTGGACGAGCTGCCGCGCCTGCTCGATGGCCGGCTTCTCGCCCGCCGCGCGGGAGCGCTCCGCTTTCGCCGGCGGGACTATCTCGGCGATCGCGCCGTCCCGCTCGAGCACTCGGTGCGTGACGTCGTCGAGATGGGGACGGGCCTGCGACCGGACGGTCCCATCCGCGTGCTCACGCAGGTGCGCTCGTTTGGGCATTACTTCAATCCAGTCAGCTTCTACTACTGCTTCGACCGAGCCGGCCGCGCCGAGGCGGTGGTCGCCGAGGTGACGAACACGCCGTGGGGCGAGCGCCACGCCTATGTCCTGCCCGGCGGCGGGGGCGAGGCCGACTTCGACAAGGTGCTGCATGTCTCACCGTTCATGGCAATGCAGCAGCGCTACCACGCGTGTGCCAGCACGCCCGGTGAACGCCTGGTCGTCCACATCGAGAGCCGCGGGGCCGGCGTGGGCCCGGCGTTCGACGCGACGCTGGCACTCCGCCGGCGCGAGCTGACCCGGCGCTCCGCCGCCCGCCTGACTGCGCGCTATCCGCTCGCCAACGCGCGCGTGCTCGCGCTCATCTACTCACACGCGCTGCGGCTGAAACTCACCGGCGCGCCCGTATACAGCCACCCACGGGAGTCTCCGTCGTGATCGACCGGATCTGTCGGTGGGTGCTCTCGCGCTTGTTGCGCCGGATCGCTGAGGGCAGCCTGACGGTGATCGAGGACGGTGAGCCGCGCGTCTACGGCTCGGGTCCGCCGGCCGCGACGATGATCGTCCGCGCGTCCCGGACGTGGCGGATGGGAGTTACCGGCAGCCGTGGCCTCGCCGAGGCCTACGCCGCTGGTCACTGGGACTCACCCGACCTCGTCGCGTTAGTCAGGCTGGCAGCCCGCAACGCGCCCGGGCTGGATCGGCTCCGGGTGCGACTGGCGCCGGTGCGTACTCCCGTGCAACGCGTCCGCGCGTGCCTGCGGCGAAGCACCCGCCGACGGCGCCGGCGCGACATCGCCGCCCACTACGACTTGGGCAACGACCTGTTCTCCCGCATGCTCGACGCGTCGATGAGCTACTCCTGTGCGGTGTTCGAGGAGCCGGGGATGAGCCTCGGGGAGGCACAGCTGGCCAAGCTCGAGCTGATCTGCCAGAAGCTCGACCTCGGCCCGGACGACCATCTGCTCGAGATCGGGACCGGGTGGGGTGCCCTGGCCGTCCATGCCGCGCTGACGCGCGGCTGCCGGGTGACAACGACCACGATCTCCCGGGAGCAGCATGAATACGCGCTAGCGGCAGTAACGCGCGCCGGGGTCGAGGACCGGGTCACCGTCCGGCTCGAGGACTATCGCGACCTGACGGGTCGCTACGACAAGCTGGTCTCGATCGAGATGATCGAAGCGGTCGGCTGGCGTCACACCGGCGCCTTCCTCGCCAAATGCTCGGAGCTCCTCGTCCAGGAAGGAGCGATGCTGCTCCAGGCGATCACGATCGACGATCGCGCGTACGAGGTCGAGAAGGCCTCCCGCTCGTTCATGAACACCTACATCTTCCCCGGCGGCTGCCTGCCGTCGCTCGAGGTGATCGCGCGGGGGGTCGCCCGCTGCACCGACATGCAGATGGTGCACCTGGAGGATCTCACCCCGCACTATGTGGAGACACTGAGGCGCTGGCGGCGAAACTTCATCGGTCAGGCGTCCGAGCTGGCCCGGCTTGGCTTCGACGAACGCTTTCGCCGGCTGTGGACGCTGTATCTGGCCTACTGCGAGGCGGGTTTCGCCGAGCGCCGCATCCTCGACGTTCAGCTCCTGCTCGGCAAACGGCACTGTCGCGCCCAGGCGCCGGCCGTTGTCCGCACCGGGGCGCGGCCATTGCGTGCGCTTTCCTAAACGATCCCTGAGGAATGTGTAGATTTGCCCTGAACCGGCTGTCGGTCGGCGATTGACGACAAATCTCGGGCTGGGAGGGGGATGACTATGGCCAAGCGAGGCTTCCGTCCGGAGGACGCCTTACGCCTGCGAACCGCGACCTCTCCGGCCCTGTCGCCGGATGGGCGCCGGGTGGCGTTCGTCGTCAGCGACACCGATCGGGAGGCGGACCGGCTGCGCGCCTCGATCTGGGTGGCACCGGTAGACGCCTCTGCGCCGGCGCGCCCGTTCACCGAGGGACCGGCTGACCGCAACCCGGGCTTCTCGCCGGACGGCCGGTGGCTCGCCTACATCTCGGTCACCGACGACAAGCACGAGCATGCGCACGTTCGGCTGGCCCCGCTCGACGGTGGCGTGCCGGCACGGCTGGGCGATCTGCCCGGGCCGGTCGAGCAGCTGGCCTGGGCCCCGGACTCGAGCCGGATCGTCGTCGTCTGTCGCGTCGGGATGCTGGATCGCGACAAGGCGACCACCCAGGAGCGCAATGCGCCGCGAGTCCCGCGCGGCCTCGCCGCCCGCCTCGATGGGGTCGGCTGGCAGGAGGGCCGGCGCCACCTCTTCCTCGTCGAGGTGCAGACCGGATCGGCCAGGCAGATCACCCGGGGGGAGTACGACCACGACGATCCGTCCTTCTCGCCCGATGGCGAGCTCGTCGTGTTCGCCTCCGACCGCAGCCCGGGCCGCGACGACCGCCAGTTCCGGAGCGACGCGTGGGTGATGCCGGTCGACGGCGGCCGGCCTCGCCGGCTCACGAACGGGAGGGGGCGCGTCACCTTCCCCGCCTTCTCCCCGGACGGCAAGCTTGTCGTCTTCGCGGGGCAGATCACTGAAGGGTTCGACGAGGACACCCACGTGTTCGTCGTGCCCGCGGACGGCAGCGGGCCGGCGGAGCAGGTGGCACCGGACCTCGACCGGCCAGTCGTGCTCTTCCCCGGGCTCCCCAGCCCCCTCGACTGGGTCGGCAACCGGGACCTGCTCGTGTTGATCGCCGACCGCGGGTCGGTGGGATTGCACCGGGCACGGGTCGGGGAGCGGCGCAGCCGCGTGCTGATCAGTGGCGACATCCTGATCGACGGCATCGCCGCCCATCCCGGCCGCCGCGCCGTCGCCTACACGTCCTCGTGGCCCGACCGACCGAGCGAGCTCCGCGTGACAACGACCGCCGGCGTTGACCCGATGCCGCTGACCGACCTGAACGCGGAGCTTCTCGCCGAGGTCGAGCTGGCGCCCGCGGGCCGCTCGACGATCGCGCGGCCCGACGGCACCGAGGTCGAGTACTTCATGATCATGACGGCGGATCGCGCGTGGCAGGCGGGGTCGCTGCACGTCGACATCCACGGTGGGCCATACGCCTCATGGCCATCCGGCCGCTGGCTGGCTTTCCATCAGTCTCTCGCCGCCGCGGGCTACGCCGTGGTGCTGCCCAACCCGCGCGGGAGCACGAGCTACGGCCAGGACTTCACGCGGGCGTGCACCGGTGACTGGGGGGGAGGCGACTATCACGACATTTTGGCCTGCCTTGACGACCTCATCGAGCGAGGCATCGCCGACGGCGGGCGCATGTTCGTGAGCGGTGGCTCCTACGGCGGGTTCATGACCAGCTGGATCGTGGGGCACTCCGACCGGTTCCGGGCCGCGACCGCGGTGGCGGCGGTCGTCGACGAGACCAGCATGGCGCTGACCAGCGAGATTCCCGAGTTCTCGGTGTTCGCGATGGGCGGCACCCCTTGGAAGCGGCGCGCGGAGTACGAGTTGCGCTCGCCGATCTCCTACCTTCCGGCGGTGACCACGCCGGTGATGGTCGTCCACTGGGAGGGGGACCTCCGGGTGCCGATCAGCCAGGGCGAGCAGCTCTACTCGGGCCTGCGTCTGCTGGGCAAGAAGGCGGAGATGGTCCGCTACCCGGGCGGCTTTCACATCCAGCGCACTCCCTCGCAGGCGGTCGACTTCACCAACCGGGTCCTGGCCTGGAACAAGGAGCACGACGTCCGCTCCCGACGGCGAGCCCGACGGCGAGCCCGGCGGTCAGCCGCGGTTTAGACTCGCCCTGACGAGGCCGTGAGCGGAGCGGAGAGACTGAACGCGAGCACGCTGCTCGACGCCAACCTGGACGCCGGCCGCGCCGAGCAGCCGGCGCTGCTGACCGCCGACCGTGTCGTGAGCTACGGGGAGCTGGCGGGGCTGACCGCGGCGGTCGCCTCGTATCTGACCATGCTCGGGGTCGAGCGCGAGCAGCGGATCCTGATGATCCTCGATGATTCGCCCGCGTTCCCGGCGGTGTTCCTCGGGGCGATGCGCATCGGCGCGGTTCCGGTTCCGGTCAGCCCGATGGACCGCGTCGATAACTACGCCTACTACCTGGACGACAGCTACGCCAAGGTGCTCGTGGTCGAAGGGTCCCTGCTGGCGGCGCTCGAGCCCGTGCTGGCCGCTCGCCCCGATCTGCACGTCGTAGTCGTCGACGGGGACGCCGGCCCGTACGCGAGCTTTGACTTCGTTCGACGCCGCGCACAAGGCCAAGCTGGCGCCGCCGCTCGATACGCACCGCGAGGACATGGCGTTCTGGCTCTACAGCTCGGGCTCGACTGGGCGACCCAAGGGCGTCGTGCACTCGCACGGCGACATCGCGGTGACGGTCGAACGGTACGCGCTGGGCGTGCTCCGCATCTCGCAGGCCGACGTCTGCTACTCGACGACGAAGCTGTTCCACGCGTACGGTCTCGGCAACGGCCTGTCGTTCCCGCTCTCGGTCGGGGCGTGTGCCGGACTGGTCAAGGGCCGCTCGGTGCCGGAGCGGATCTTCGAGGCCGTGGGGCGCTACCGCCCCACGTTGTTCTTCTCGGTGCCGGCGCTGTACGCGGCGATGGTCAAGGCGCCGGGTGGCTCCGAGGTCGACTTCCGAAGCGTGCGCGCGTGCGTGTCCGCGGCGGAGGCGTTGCCGGCCGCTGTGCTCGCGCGCTGGCGGGCGATGACCGGCGTGCCGATCCTCGACGGAATCGGGTCGACCGAGATGCTCCACATCTACTGCTCGAATACGCTCGAGGACCTGGCGCCGGGAACCTCGGGGCGGGCGGTTCCGGGCTACGAACTGCGTCTGGTCAACGAGGACGGTCTCGACGTCTCCGCCGGCGAGCCTGGCGACCTGATGGTCCGGGGCGACAGTTGCGCCGGCTATTACTGGCACCAGCGCGACAAGAGCCGCTTCTGCATGCGCGGGGAGTGGTTCCACACTGGTGACCGCTACACGGTCGACCGCGACGGGCACTTCGTCTACCAGGGCCGCACGGACGACATGATCAAGGTGGGCGGCCTGTGGGTCTCACCGGCCGACGTGGAGGGCTGCCTGGTGCAGCATCCGGCGGTGTCCGAGGCCGCCGTGATCGGCGTCTGGATCGACGACGTCAGCCGGATCAAGGCGTTCGTGATCTGCGCCTCGGGGATGCCCTCAGAGCCGGATGCTCTCGCCCAGGAGTTGCGGCAGTGGTGCAAGGAGCACCTCCGCCGTTACGAGTACCCGCACGTGGTCGAGTTCGTCGAGGACCTGCCGCGGACGCCCTCCGGCAAGATCCAGCGCTTCAAGCTGCGCGAGGCCGAGGAGGTCCAGGCCACGCTGGCGGGCGCGCCTTAGGGAGGCGACCCCGGTCAGGACGGGGTCAAACGGCCCCACGGACGCCGAGCGCAGCGAGGCCTATTACCCGGGCGGTATGGCGATGCCGGTGCGGTAGGCGTAGTTGACCGCCTGGGCGCGGTCGCGCAGGCCGGCCTTGGTGAACAGGTGGTTGATGTGCGACTTGACCGTGGTGGGGCTGACGAACAGCCGCTCGGCGATCTCGGCGTTGGTCAGGCCCTCGGCGATCAGCCCGAGCACCTCGGCCTCGCGCGGGGTGAGGTCGTCGGGCAGCTTCGACTCCTCGGCCGCGTAGGGGTTGGCGGCTTGCTCGCCGCCGGCCAGAGCCGCCACCACGTGATGTTGTACGGACGGATCGAGCGCGGCATCGCCCTTGGCCACGGTGAGGATCGCGTTGCGGATGTCCTCGCTGCTCGCGTCCTTGGTCAGGTAGCCGCGAGCACCGGCGCGCAGCGCCCCGAGCACGCTCTCGTCGTCGGCGTAGGTGGTGAGTGCAATCACGCGCACGTTCGGTTCGCGCTCGCGCAGCCGCCGGGTGGCCTCGATCCCGTCGACCCGGGGCATGCGCAGGTCCATCAACACGACGTCCGGGCGGTGCTCCTCGGCGAGCGCCACCGCCTCCTCGCCATCTGAGGCCGAGGCGATCAGATCGATCCCGGGCAGCAGCCCGAGCAGCGTCACGAGGCTCTCCCGCACCAACCGCTGGTCATCGGCGAGCAGGACGCGGACGGGCTTGGGCTCCTGGCCGGGGTCACTCACCAGCTTGGCCGTTCGCCGGGAGCCTCAGCTCGACGCGGAAGCCGGTCGGCGTGGGGAGCGCGAGCAGCTCTCCGCCGAGCAGCTCGGCTCGCTCGCGCATTCCGGTCAGCCCGTAGCCGCCGGTCAGGCCGATCGCTGCGGGCGGCGGCGATCCTGGGATCGCGTGGTCCTCGACCACGAGCACCGTGCGGTCCGGGCCGTAATCGAGCTTGACGTCGACCCGCTCGGCGGTGGCGTGACGGCGGACGTTGGTGAGCGCCTCCTGAGCGGTGCGGTACATGGCCAGGCGCGCGTCGGGCGGGAGCTCGCGCGGCTCGCCGCGGACCTCGAGCGCGACCGGCAGTCCGCTCTGCTCCTTGAAGGCCTCCGCGAGCGTGCCGATCCGCTCCGGTCCGGGCAGCTCCTCACCGCGCTCGGCCGCGATCGCACGCCGGGCCTCGTCGAGCCCGCTAGCGGCCAGGTGGTGCGCCCGGTCGACCGCCTGGATGATGTCGGGGTCGACGCCGCGGTCGCGGGCGAGCAGACGCGTGGTCTCCAGCTGGAGGGCCAGCGCGGAGAGCGAGTGGGCGAGCACGTCGTGCATCTCCCGGGCGAGCCGTCCACGCTCGGCCGCCGCCGCGGCCTGGGCCTCTGCCGCCCGCGAGGCCTTGAGCTCGTCGCGCTGCTCGGAGACGTAGTGCAGCAGCCGCATGGCGAAGAACCACGGGAGGATCCCGGACAGGAACGATCCCGCCGTTGGCGTACTGCCCCTCGACGATATAGCCGGTCAGGAACGGCGCGATCGCAGCGAGGAAGACCAGCCACGCCGTCCGGCGATCGAAAGTGAGCGCGGCGACGATCGCGACGTAGTACGGGCCGAGGGGCCAGACACCGTTGGGTTGGAGCGGCGCCCAGCGCGCCCGCGGAGACGATCACGCCGAGCAGGGCCAGGACCCGCTTGACGGGCCGGCAGCGCGCGGCGCTCGGGATGAGCCGCGATCCCGCAAACGACACAGAGTGACGAGGGAGGCGAGGACGGCCCGCGCCGCGGCCTTCCAGCGCCGGGTGGGGATGGAGCGCGAAGGTGAGCACTACGAACGCGACGAGCATGACCACGCCAAACAGCCGCCATGCGATCGCCTCAAGCGGCGCCGTGCCCTCGCCTTCGTACCCGTATGTGAACCAGCTGCGCCGGAACCAGTTGACGAACGCGTTGAACATCGACACGGCAAACGATAGGCCGCGTGCGCGCGTGTGTCATCGGTCGGCGGGTGGACGCACGGCTTCGCGGCATCCACCCACGGGTGGACGCTCCGGTTCGTCCCGCGCGCCGATGACAAACCGGCGGCCGGAACGTAGCTTGACGCTCATGCTCACTAACTCACTAGAGGCGGCAATGACCCTCACTTCAGAACGGCTGGACTCGCCGGCGGCTCGTGCCGTCGACCTAGTGAAGACGTACGGCAGCGGCGAGGTCGCCGTTCGCGCGCTGGACGGCGTCAACGTCGAATTCCAACGCGGTCGGTTCACGGCCGTGATGGGCCCATCCGGGTCCGGCAAGTCGACGCTGATGCACTGCATGGCCGGGCTCGATGTCCCGAGCTCCGGGCAAACCTTTGTCGGCGACGACGAGGTTGGGGCGCTCGACGACGCCGACCTCACCCAGCTCCGCCGAGACCGGATCGGGTTCGTGTTCCAGTCCTTCAACCTGGTTCCCACGCTCACCGCGGCGGAGAACATCACGATCGCCGCCGACCTCGGGGGCGAACGCGTGGACCGCGAGTGGTTTGAGGTCCTGGTCAATCAGCTGCGGATCGCCGATCGCTTGTCGCACCGTCCCGGCGAGCTGTCCGGCGGGCAGCAGCAGCGGGTCGCGTGCGCGCGAGCGCTGATCGGCCGCCCGGAGCTCATCTTCGCGGACGAGCCGACCGGGAACCTCGACTCGAACGCCTCGGCCGAGGTGCTCGAGTTCCTGCGTCGCGCGGTCAGCGAGCACGGGCAGTCGATTGTCATGGTCACCCACGACCCGCTGGCCGCGGCGTATGCCGATCGGGTCGTGTTCCTGGCGGACGGGAAGCTCGTGGCCGAGCTGGACTCGCCCACGTCCGATGCCGTCCTCGAGCAGATGAAGCGGCTGGGAGACTGACATGCGACGGATCACTCTCCGGGGCCTGATGGCCCGCAAGCTCCGCCTCGCGCTGACCGCGCTCGCGATCGTGCTCGGGGTCACGTTCGTGACCGGCACGCTCGTGCTCGGCGACACGCTAAACCGCACCTTCGACAACCTGGTCGGCACCGCCTATCAGCACGTCAGTTTCCAGGTTCGCGGCAAGGCGGCCTTCAGCAACGACAACTCCGCCGCCGCGGCGGTCGACAGCACGGCCGATCGCAAGCCGGTCCCGGAGTCGGTGCTGACTGCCGTCCGTCGCGTGCCGGGGGTGTCTTTTGCCTTTGGATCGGTTGGCGGTTACGCCCAGTTCTTGACCCGGGACGACAACGCGATCGGGGGCGGCGGCGGTTCGACGCTGGGCTTCGCGTTCGATCCCAACGCGCAGTTGTCGCCCTACCGGCTAGTCGCAGGGCATGGGCCTACTTCTTCTGACGATGTCGTCATGGACAAGGCGACGGCGACCAAGCATGGGTTTGCCATTGGCGACAGGGTGCTGATCAACCTGCCCAACCGGGCGCAGACGTTCACGATCACCGGACTTGTCACCTTCGGGTCCGCCGACAACCTAGCCGGTGTGACGCTGGCCGGTTTCGACCCGGCCACGGCGCAGGGTCTGTTCGATCTGCGCGGGTACTACAACACGATCAGCGTCCTGGCCTCGCCGGGCGCCGACACGGTCAAGGTGCAGCGGGCGATCGCCGCGGTCCTGCCCGCGGGCGTCGAGGTGGTCAGCGGCCAGACGGTGGCCAGCGAGCTGTCGAGCGCGATCAACAACGAGCTCGGCTTTATCTCGACCGCGCTCCTGATCTTCGCGTTCATCGCGCTGATCGTCGGCGCGTTCACGATTTACAACACGTTCTCGATCACGGTCGGGCAGCGGACCCGCGAGCTCGCGCTGCTGCGCGTGGTCGGGGCCAGCCGGCGACAGCTGTTCCGATCGGTGCTGGCCGAGGCCGCGCTGACCGGCCTGACCGCGTCGCTGATCGGGCTCGGGCTCGGCGTGGTCGCCGCGCTCGGCCTGAAGGCGCTGCTCAAGGCATTCGGGATCGTGCTGCCCTCGGCGCCGCTGGTGTTCGAGGCGCGCACCGCGGCGGTCGCGATACTGGTCGGCGTCGGCGTGACGATGGTCTCGGCGATCGTTCCGGCGCGGCGCGCGGTCCGGATCGCGCCGGTGGCCGCACTCGTCGAGCAGCGCGAGGACGAGACGAGCCGGGTGCGCCGGCTGACGCTGGTGCGCGCCGTGATCCTGGCGATCGTCAGCATCGTCCTGATCGCGGTCGGGTTGGGCAAGGCGTCCCTCGTGCTCGTCGGCTTCGGCGGACTGGCCCTCCTGATCTCGACCACGCTGTTCACGCCGCTGCTGGCGCGCCCGCTGTCGAGCGCGCTTGGTCGTCCGCTGGTTCGGACGCTCGGTGTGCCGGGGCGGCTGGGCCGAGAGAACTCGATGCGCAACCCACGCCGGACCGCTCAGACCGCGGCGGCGCTGATGGTTGGTCTTTCGCTTGTCTCGACGATCGCGGTGCTGGGCGCGTCGCTCAGCGCCTCGGCGAAGAACGAGGTCGACAGCGCGATCAACGCCGACTACATCGTCACGGGCAAGGGCGGCTTCAGCAAGTCCGTGGTTCCCGCCGTGTCGCGAGTCCCCGGGGTGACGACTTCCACGGTCGTCTACCAGGGCCAGTTCGAGGTCGGGAACTCGCTGGTGAACCTTGTGGCAGCGACACCGGGTGGATTGGCCAGGACGGTGAGTCTGCACCTGAACGCGGGTCGCGGAGCCGCCGCCATGGCGGCCGGTGAGCTGCTCGTTGATTCGCATACGGCGTCGTCTGACCACATTCATGTGGGGTCGGTCGTGCCGGTCAGATTCGCTCAGACCGGCTCGACCACGATGACGGTCGGCGGGATCTACAAGTCAAACCCGCTGCTCGGCGACTACGTCACCGGAGACCAGTTCTTCCTGTCGCATTTCGACAACCCGCTCCCTACCGCGGTGCTCTTGAGCAGCGCTCCGGGGGCGCACGGGGTGTTTTCTGCCGTGAACGATGCGCTGACGCCGTACGCGAACGTCGGGGTCAAGACGCGGGCCCAGTTCGAGGCTAGCCAGCAAGCGACCGTCAACCAGCTGCTGGGGCTGATCTACGTCCTCCTCGCGCTGGCGATCCTGATCGCGCTGATCGGCATCGTCAACACGCTGATGCTGTCGGTGTTCGAGCGGACCCACGAGATCGGGCTGCTCCGGGCGGTCGGGATGAAGCGCCGCCAGGTTCGGGCGATGATTCGTTCCGAGTCGATCATCGTCGGGCTCCTGGGCGGGGTCATCGGGATCGTGCGCGGCACCGTTGTCGGGGCTGCCCTGGCCTACGCGCTGCGCAACAACGGCGTGACCACCGTCTCGATCCCGGTAGCGGACCTGATCGGCTTCGTGATCCTGTCCGGCCTGCTGGGGCTGGCCGCGGCGACGTGGCCCGCGAGGCGAGCGGCCAACCTCGACGTCCTGGCCGCGATCGCCACCGAATGATCAGGATCCGGCGGTCCGCGATCGCTACCGAATGATCCCGATCCGGCGGTGCTCGATCGCTACCGAATGATCTAAACCGGGGCAGGCCGTATCTCCTGAACGGCAAAGCCGCCCTTGCGTGGGGGGCGCGGATGCCGTATTCAGGAGGTATGGCCTATCCCCGTGTTTTGCATCCATTTGCCGTCCCGGCGCGCGACGCCCAGGACTACCTCGAGATCGTGCGCGGGGACGGCTCTCGCGTCTTTGACGCCGACGGGCGCAGCTACATCGACGGCACCGCCTCGCTCTGGTACTGCGCAGCCGGTCACGGCCGGCGCGAGATCATCGACGCCATCACCGCGCAGCTGAACGAACTCGAGTCCTACCACACATTCGCGCGCTTCACCAACCGTCCCGAGGACCAGCTGGCTGAGCTCATACTCGAGGAGCTCGAGCCGATTCCGGACGCGCGCGTGCTGTTCACCTCCGGCGGCTCTGAGGCGATCGACTCCGCCATCAAGCTCGTGCGCGCCGGCCACAAGGCGTCCGGCGAGGGCGGCCGATCGGTGTTCCTGAGCCGCCATTACGCCTACCACGGCGTGATGCTGGGAGGCACCTCCGCCGCCGGGCTGCCGGCCAACCGCGATCCGTACGGGACGCTGCTGCCCGACTTCTTCCAGGTCGACCGCGACAGCGTGGATGCGATGCGCGAGGCCGTCGCCTACCACGGCCCGGAGCGGATCGCGGCGATCATGGCCGAGCCCGTGATCGGTGCCGGCGGCGTCTTCCCGCCAACGGAGGGTTATTTGGCCGGGCTTCGTGAGCTGTGCGATGAGTGTGGCGCCCTACTCGTGTTCGACGAGGTGATCACCGGGTTCGGGCGGCTGGGTTCCTGGTTCGCGTCCCACCACTTCGACGTGACGCCCGACGTGATGAGTTTCGCCAAGGCGGTCACCAGCGGCTACCTGCCGCTCGGCGGGGTGATCGTCGGCCCGCGCCTGCGCAGCTGGCTCGAGGCCGATTCCGGTTATCTGCTGGCGCACGGCAACACCTATGCCGGCCATCCCACCTGCTGCGCCGCCGGGTTGGCGAATCTCGAGCTGATGCGGGCCGAGGACATGCCCGCGCGGGCTGCCGCTGCCGGGGTCCGGTTGCGCGCGGGCCTGGACGGGTTGGCCTCGCACCCGGGCGTCCTGGAGATCCGCGGCGAGGGGTTGATGCAGGCGGTCGCGCTGGCGCCACCCCTGACCTACGGGCCCTTCACCGAGGCGCTCTTGGCTCGCGGGGTGATCAGCCGTGGGCTGGCCTACGCCAACAGCGTGGCGTTCTCGCCGCCGCTGATCATCTCCGATGAGGAGGTCGACGAGCTGGTCGCGGCCACCGCAGCGGTGCTCGACGAGCTCACCTGAGCCCCCGGCGGCGGCGGATCCGGGTGCGCTTGGGGAGGATTCGCCTTCACGTCAGTGCTACCATTGCTGGTCCGCCGCGGGGTGGAGCAGTCTGGTAGCTCGTCGGGCTCATAACCCGAAGGTCGCGGGTTCGAATCCCGCCCCCGCTACCTCAAAATCGCTGGAAATCGAGGCCTCCGAGAGATCGGAGGTTTCGTCGTTAAGCGCGCCTACGCCGTTTGATCGCGTTTGACGCGATGGGGAGGGGGGCGAATTTCGCGCGCCGCGCGCTCTTGGAGTCATGGAGTGCGCGCGCGAAGACCACATCGAGCAATCGAGCTTCCGAAGGTCCCCGGGGGCGCAACCCGAAGGGCTCGCCGCGCGCGTCCCCAGACAGGACCAATGCGGAACTTAGCCAGCCGTTGATCCCCGAAACGAACTGAGGACGGTCAGTCAAATTGCAGATTGAGTTCTTGCGCCGACTCGTCGCAGACGTAGCCCATCTCTCGGTAAGTGCGGAGGCGCTTCGCGTACATGCGACGTAGCACCGGCACCTCGGAGTCGACATAGTCGTAGATCCGGATGTCTCGTTTGGCGGCGTGGGCGCGGTGGAGGCGACCGGCGTACTGGACAACGGTCCCCTTCCAGGCGATCGGCATGGTCAGGAGGAGCGTGTCGAGGCGTGGGTCGTCGAACCCCTCTCCGAGGTAGCGTCCGGTTGCGAGGATGAGCCGGGGCTGATCATCTGACTGCTCAGAGAGTTGGGCGATCGCGGCACGTCTAGCCTCCGGCTTGATACCGCCGTGAAGAACGATGTTGTTCGGTATCTCGGGGCCTATGGAATTGGCGATGCGTTCGAGGTGCTTGCGGCGCTCGGTGAGTACCACCAGAGCGCGGCCAGCGCCGACGAGCTCGCGGATGTCGGCGAGGACCAGGCCGAGCCGGTCGTTGTCCGCGGCCAGTGCGCTGTAGAGCTCCTGGATCGACGCCTGGGACGGCAGGACGCTGGGATCGAAGCTCGTGTCTTTGCGAATTACCCGGCGCTCAAACCCCTCTCCTGCCCGAGCGATCGGCCTGCTGATCATGTGGCGGACAGGCCCGCATTGCATCGTGATGATGGCTTGATGACCATCGCGCCGGTACGGTGTTGCCGTGAGGCCCGTGACGTATCGCGCTGGAATGGCCGAGAGCACTCGTTCGACCTGAACGGCCGGGACATGGTGGCATTCGTCGATCACGACGTGACCGTAGGCACGGACCAGATCGCGGAGATCATCGCTGCGCGCGAGTGTCTGGACCATCGCGATGTCGATTCGTCGCGTCAGTCGGCGTCGGCCGGCGCCGAGTCTCCCGATCAACTTCGGTGTGATGTCGAGGAACTGGCAGAGCCGCTCGGCCCACTGTTCGACGAGGGGTTTACGGTGGACGAGGACAAGAGTGGAACATCCGCGACTTGCAATCAGGCTTGTTGCCACCACGGTCTTGCCCCAGCCGGGGGGTGCGCACAACACGCCGACGTCGTGTCGGAGGAACGCACGGGCGGCAGAGTGCTGGGAATCGTTGAGTTCGCCGCAAAATTCGAGTTCGAGCGTCTCGCCGTCGACACGTTCGTCGCGTAAATCGAACTTGACGCCGAGCTCTCCTATCAGGCAGGTGACGTCGGGTAAGCAGCCCCGCGGCAGAGCCAGGTAGTGATCAAGATCTTCAAAGCACCCGATGACGCGAGGCGTGCGGGCAACTGATAACCGCATCCGCTGGAGCTCGGTGAACATCGGGTTGGAGAAGGTTGCGAGTCGCCTGAACGCATGGGCGAGGTTCGGAGGAAGATTCGAGCGATCGATGTAGACGCGATCGGCGAACGTGGCTTCGATCGATGCGGGCAGCCGGGTCTGGCTCAGTCGCGCTCGCAGGGTGCGTGGTGGGCGCCACGGCGGGTCGCGCGGATCCGTAGCTGGGTGGACAGCGAGGGCTCTGTCCTCGTCGCCGTCGGCGACAAGCTCAGCCAAGCGGTGCGGTGTGATTTTCCGAATTGACGCGAGGTAGGACCATTGATCGCGATGGGGCTCGAGGCTGGCGTCGAGGAATTCAGTGTTGCCGGCTGTGCGGGCCGCACGTTGCAGGGGTAGAGCGACGAGGTTTCCGAATCCGCCGCTCGGGAGCACGTCCTGGTTTGGGAACAGACGGTCATAGGAATTGACACTAAGCGCCGCACCCTGAGCCATGGTGGCGGTCAGGATCGCGAAGCCGAGCCGTCGAGCTTCCGCAGCTGGGACGCGGAACGGCCCAATAGGTGCGGCATCGCGGCTACGTCAGTTGATCGGCTTGAGCTCGACCCACTCCTCGCACGACGCGATCGTGACCTCGAACTGGTCGAAGAAGCCCGCCAGCCCCAGGAGTCCAAAGGAGGGGATCCATGGCTCGCAAAACCAAACAGGAGTGGTCCACCCATAGCTTGTGGACTCGTCCTCAACGAACAAATGAACCTCGGCCATCAGCGCCTTGACGATGTTGCCTCCGACTGCGAGCTGCTTTTCCGGCGCTCCGGTCAGGTCGATGCCGCAAAGCTCGGCCACGTACGCCCCAAAACGAACGGCTGTAGCCCCGCTATCGAGTAGGCAAGCCTGAGGAGCGATGTCGAGCCCGTCGACGACGACGTCAACAATGGGACGAGCACGTACTCTTGTCGGGCCCGGATCTGGCACTTCCCGGAAACGGAACCTCACAGCGGCGCGAGTCCTGTCGCAGCGAGCTCATCCTCGGGCACCCGGAACATGCTGTCCGCCTTCTGGCCGTGCTGGCTGAGCCATTCGACAAGTTCGCGTGGTGTGTTAGCCGCGTGGAGGACATCGTCATCCTTAATCGCGACCCATTTGCCGGCGAAAGACCTCAACCGATCGCCGAGCCGCTCCGACTCCAGAGGGTTCTGAGCGCGGACCTTTCCGACGCGCGATCTCGTGGACGCCGATGACCTCCGGCCAGCTGAAAAGCCGAGTCGAATCAGCGTTCGTCTCGCGTGGTGCGTGGTGAAATCTGCCCGGTCGAGACCGGTCACCTCGCTCAAGACCTGCTTCGGAGGGAATCGCCGCGCGCCGACGACCACAAAATGGCTCGTGATCGGTTCAGGATCGACTTCGCGGACAGCCCGGAGCACGTCGCTGTTTCGAAGGACGAACGGCCGCCCCGCTATTTTCACGTGCCGGACGATCGTTTTCTCCGTCATGTCTTCTCTGCTCCGGTTTCTCTGTATCGTCTCTCAGAGTAGCTCGATTGGACTGCTCATGCCAGCCGAAACGAGCGACGAAGACGCACCAGCTGCCGCCTGGTATGCCGTGGATCTGGCTTACCGGCGCTTCGAGGCGGGTCGGGCGTCACCGACCACCGCGAGCACCTGTTCCCCGTGGCGCTCGAGGAACGTCGGCCCGACGCCCTTGATGTGCGCGAGCTGGTCCATCGACGCCGGCCGGACCGCAGCGATGAGCTCCAGCGTACGGTTGTGCGCCACCGTGTAGGCAGGCTTTCCGTCGGTCGCTTGCAGGCGCCACTCGCGCAGCGCGTTGAGCAGCCCGGCATCCGCCGGATCAACGGTTACCGGTTCGGGCGTGCTCGCCCGCTTCGCGCGCCGGCTCGGCGTCAGCGCGCTCGGGTCGGGCAGGCCGATCGTGTCGGGATCGCACACGTCACAGCAGCGTCCGGTTGGCGCGGCCGGATGGCTGTCGGAGAAGTGCTCGAGCAGCGTCTGCCGGCGGCATTGGCCGGAAGCCGAGGAGAACGCCTCGACGGCCCGGTAGGCGCGCCACGCCCGGTCGCGTGCCTGGCGGCAGATCGATGCGACGCGTTCGACTCCTCCGCGGCTCGCCAGCAGTGTGACGGACAGCCGTCCGCCGCCTGCCGGCTCGAGCGAGCACAGCCCAGCACGCTCGGCAATCCCGAGACAGATGCGGTCGCGCTCATCGCTCGCGGCGTCGAGGACCGCCGGGCCAGGCCCGGCCGCCGCCTGGAGGCGGCGCACGAAGGAGAGGACGTCCCCGGGCTCGACCGAGTCGCGCTTGATGAAGGTGATCAAGCGGCCCAGGTCGGCGCGGCTGGAGAGGAGGATCGCGCGCGCGGGCCGGCCGTCGCGCCCGGCGCGGCCGACCTCCTGGTAATAGGCCTCGACACTCTTGGGGATCGCCCAGTGCACGACCGTGCGCACGTCGGCCTTGTCGACGCCCATCCCGAACGCGTTCGTGGCCACGACGACCTCGGCGTCGCCGCCCATGAACCGGTGCTGGGCGGCGGCCCGCTCATCCGGCGGCATGCCCGCGTGATAACCGACGGTCAGCAGCCCGTCCGAGCGCAGTTGCTCGCTCACCTCCTCGACCTCGCGGCGGGTGCCGCAGTAAACGATCGCAGGCCGCATTGCCGGATCTTTGAGCGCCAGCGAGAGCAGCATCGCCTTGCGCATCTTCGAGCCGGTGCCGTCCAAGGCCACCACGTCGAAGGACAGGTTCGGCCGGTCGAACCCGGCACGTAGTGCGAAAGGTTCGCGCAGACCCAGCCGCTCGGCGATCTCGCGGCCAACCTCCTCCGTCGCCGTCGCGGTGCAGGCCATCACCGGCGGCGAGCCCAACCGCTCGATCACGCCGCGTAGCCGTAGGTAATCCGGGCGGAAGTCATGGCCCCACTCCGATACGCAGTGGGCCTCGTCGACGGCGAACAGATCGATGCGCCGCTGACCGAGCGCGTCCAGGAACGACGTGGAGGCGAACCGCTCCGGAGAGCACAGGACGATCCGGGCGCGACCGCTGCGGATATCGGCGAGCGCACGGGCGATCGCGCCGTTCTCCATCCCGGAGGCGATCATCGCGACGGGATGGCCGCCGAGGCGAAGGCGGCGGTACTGATCAGCCATCAAGGCGATCAGCGGGGAGACGACGACGGTCAAATCGTCGGAGGCGACGCCAGGGAGCTGGTAGCAAAGGCTCTTGCCGCCGCCGGTGGGCATCACCACGAGGCTGTCGCGGCCGGCCAGCGCTGCGGCGACAGCCTCACGCTGGCCGGGACGGAACCGGTCAAGGCCGAAGTGGGCGAGCAGGGCATCCGGATCACGCGGCCCCACGTAGCGGCACTCGAATGCCGCTTCGACATCGATCCGGTCGAGCCCGACCAGCGCGCGTCGCGCGGCCGCGTCGTCGTCCGAGCAGCGATGTCTGCGCGGGGGGAGGGGCCTGCGCGGCGGCGAGGGCCGAGGCGATCGGGGCCGCCTCGGCCCGTTCGGCGTCCGACAGCGAGCGCCAGAGCTCGCGGAGCCCCTGCAGTTCCGCGAGCACGAGCCGATCGGATCGATCCGCTCGGATCTGCGGTAGCAGCTCCGTCGCCCGGCTCGTGAAGTCACCCATGGTGGGCTCAGCGTAGGGGTCGCGCAGGACGGTCTCGACGAGCCCGAGTGGCCCTTGGCGCGCGGTGACGCGGCCGGGCTTGTAGAACTCGCCCGGTGACTTTCGGCGGCGGTTTCGAACGCGCGGCCCGTCTGGGTCGACTGGCCGTTCGCGTTGAATACGGAGCGGTATCGGATCCATCGGAGCGAATCTCTCCGGGCTCGGAACCCGAAGGTCGCGGGTTCGAATCCCGCCCCCGCTACTACTACAGAAGCCCTGGTAATTGAAGCCTCCGAGAGATCGGGGGCTTCGTCGTTAGGCCGTCCCGCCCGTTTGACTCGGTTTGACACGCGGCCGCGACTCGCCGTAGTGCGCGTCTGTAGACGACGAGATGGTGACCCGGCGCTCGAGGCGCTGGCCCGCACTAGCAGCCATCAGCGTGGCTCCGTGCCCGCCTCCAACATGGAGGCGATCCTTGGAACATCGTTGATGGTGCCGCTCGCGATGTCGATGACGAGTTCGTAGGCCCGGTCGTTGCTGAGCGTCAGGCGCATCCCGTTCATGCCGTAGAACGCGATCGCCGCGGCGAGCCCGAGTCGCTTGTTACCTTCGACGAGGGCGTGATTGCGAGCGAGGGAGTGAAGCAGCGCCGCTGCCTGCTCATGAATCGCTGGATACGCGGGCTCGCCGAACGCAGATGCTTGTGGCCGTGCGAGCGCCGACTCGAGAAGTCCGAGGTCACGGATGTCCGGCTCTGAACCGAGCGTCTGGGACGCGACGTGGAGCAGCTCCTCGAGGTTGAGGAAGATCACTCGCCGAGCCGGCGCAATGCTTCGGCGAAACGGGGGAGCTCCTCGTCGAGGACCTCATCCAAGAGCTCCTGGCGACTCGTGCGATCGATGTACTCGCGGACGGCCGCTCTGGCGACCTCTTGCATTGAACGCCCTTCGCGGTCGGCGCGCCGGCGCAGCGCGTCGGTTTCCTCGTCGCTCAGACGCAGCGTCATAGCCATGTCCGCATGGTATCACGAGTGATACCAGTTGGTCCGATGCGCTTGGGGTCGAATCGTGCGTTCTGTGGCGAACTTGACGCATGGTTGCGACGGATATGTCTTGTTCCGTCACAGACTTCTGCCGCATCCTTTGGCCATGGCGAGAGCGCCGTTGCTGCGAGGATCGATGTGTCATTTCGACACGCCCGACTGGAGGTCACTCGAGGCTTTGCTCGGCTCAGACGAGCTGTGCGCGCACTTCATGTGGATGCACGACGTCATGCTCGACGATGGAACAGTGCTTCACGCGTACAAGCATCGATGGACGCGCTGTTACTTCCATTTGGCCGATGATGGTCGCGCGTTCTACTACGTGACCGGTGATCTGTACTGCGACGTCGCTCCACGCATGGCGATCAAGGCCGTATTTCGCGAGTGGGAGTGCTGCAAGCCAACGCGAGAAGAGAGAAACGCACTCCGTGCGGCCCTGCGAAGGGCTGCGAAGCACGCCACATCGGAATGACATCGCGCTAGGTCGACAGCGACCGCAGAAGCCGACGCTGGCGTCCTGTCGATCTTCATCGAGGAGCAGCGACAGCCAAAGCGCTAGGAATAAAGTCCAGGAGCACTCTTCGTATGACGATGAACTCCAGGGCGTGGCCACTTCAGCGGAGCGGCTCCAGCAGGTCGTCGGCTACGAGCTCCTCCTCGATCTGGCGGCCGGCGTCGAGCATGGCTTCCGCGAGCCTTGGATCCCAGCTCGCCTCGACGGGCGACCCGCTTAACGGTGCGGCATGCGGGTGAATCGCGACGGCGCGCAGATAGGCGTCACGGTCGAACTCCCACGGCTCGACGGGCAGTCGCCGGTGTAGGAGGTTGCCGATCGTGAGCCCGCCCCAGTCGAAGTCGCCGTGGTGGCGCAGCCGAGTACCGGCGGCGGCGAGTGAGCGGAGCAGCACCATCGCGGCCGCGCGGGGCTGACCGTTCGTGCAGACGATCGGCGCGGAGCGGGCCCCGAGCACGTCGGCGGCGAGCGCGATGACCGACGGGTTCTCCACCACGAGGACGGCGTCGATCCCGTGCCACCGTGGCGGGGTGCGGACGAGCTGGCGTAGTGTGAGCCACAGCGGCTCGCCGCCAGCGCCGGCGGCGGCCAGGAGCCTTCCCGTGTCGGAGGCGTCGCCGGGGAGCCCGAGCGTCAGCACGACGCTCGACAGCTCGTCGCACAGCACGCCGACGGCGGCCCATGCCTCGCGCCTTGCCTCGGCTGGGGACTCGTCGGGCCCTGGGGCCTCGAGCCCGGCGAGCGCGCGGGCGGCGCCGAGCGCTAGCGTTCCGAGCCGCGAGCCGTCGTCGAGCGCGTGAGCGCGCCCGGTGACGCGTGCTGCGAACGCGCTCAGTGACTCGCCGCCAGGATTGGGAAGCGCCGCGACGACCGACGCGAGCGTGTCGAGGAGCTCTCGTCCCGAGGTGGGTGAACCGCCCGCGAGCCGTTTCACGACTCCGGTGGTCCGGATGCGGACGAGCCACTCGGCAAGCTCGGCGCGGTCCGCACCGGCCGCCTCGATCCGCTTGAAAGCCTCGGCCCAGGCGCGTCCGTCGTCGGCGATCCGGTCGGCACGGACCGTGACCGGGCCTGTGAGCGTCACGACGGCCCCGGCGAGACCGCCCTCGTGGGCCCCGGAACGGCGCAGCAGCGCATCGAGCTCGTCGAGCGAGACGGTCAGGCCGCGGGCCGCGCGCGACGGGCGGCCGAAGAGCCGCGCCACCGCGTCGCGCTCCGCGGGAGTGGCCGAGCGCTGAGTAATCGTGCCGCACACCGGCTGCCCGAGCTCGATACGCCGCCGCGCGCGATCGACCACCCAGGCGAGCTCGGGATCCCCGAGGAGCCGGTTCAGTCGCTCGCGGTCGACGCGTCCCACAGCTGTGGCCCGTCGGGCGGTGTGGCGGCGGCGGCGACGGGCGGGGGCTCCGGTGCGGGCTCGACACGAATGCGCCCCGCGCCGTCCCACTCCCAGCGGCTCACGAGCACGGCTGCGACACCGTCGACCCGTGAGAGCTGCGCGATCGCCAGCCCGGGAACCTCCGCGTAGCAGCCCCATTCGCGCTCGCTCGTCATCATCACGTCGAGATCGAACGCGGCGAGTAGGCCCAGGCATTTGGCGCGTGCCCGATCGTCGACGCCGGCGAATGCCTCGTCGAGCATCACGAGCCGCGGGGCGTGCGGGTTGCCCGCCGAGCTGTAGAACGACGATGCCGCGGCGAACAGTGGAAGGCTCGCCGCCAGGACGCGCTCCCCGCCGGACGATGGGCCGGAGGCGGGGTGCCATGTGCCGCCCTGCTGGCGCTCGACGCTGAAGCGGTGCCACTGGCGGTAGTCGAGCGCGCGCGTGAGATGCTCGAGCCAGGTGCCGGTCACGTCCTCGGCGCGAATCGCCTTGATCTGGTTCTGCAGGAAGCCGCCGACCGCCGCACGATCCGCTTCCGACCACGCGTCCGACGTCTGGCGGAGCAACCGAGCGCGCGCGTCGGCGAGGCCGTCGGGGCCGCCGGGATCGGCCGTCCAGCGCAGCCGCAGCTGCATGCCGGTGCTCGTCGGCCGCTCGGCCAGCTCGCGATTCGTGTCGGCGACGCGCTTCTCCGCCGCCGTGATCAGCTCCTGCAGGGTGCTCGCCACCTCGCCGACGAGATGGTTCTCCAGGATCTCGCGCTCATGGGCGTCGAGCAGCCGCCGGCGCTCTTCCACCTCCGTGGCGAGCGCCGCGGTCAGCGTGGGCAGGCTCGTCGTGTGTCCGCGGAACGTGACCTCGACGACGATCCCGTCCTCGCGGAACGACGCCGCGGCGTTGTTGCCGTGACGCCGCAGCGCGTCGGCGAGCGCGCCGAGCTCGTCGGTCACCTGTCGCTGCAGACGCTGCCAGCGTGCGTCTTCGTCGGGGTCAGCCGACAGCGACTGCTCGATCTCGCGCGCCAGGCGCAGCGCATGGGTGACGTTCCACTCCGCGTCGGGGTCGAGCACCTCGGTCTCGGGCAGCGCCACGGCGATCAGCCCAGTGGTGGCGAACCGGCGGAGACTGTCGACGGCCACGAGCCTTGCGTCGGTCGCGACCTCCAGCTGTTGGCGAAGCTCCTGGCTAAGGGCCTCGGCGGCGCCCTCAGCGCGCTGGGCCTTCCCGAGCCGGTCCTCGGTAGCTCGCTGCGCCATGTCGTTGGCAGTGAGCGCGCCGGCCAGCTCGCCGAGCTGGCGCTGCAGCTCGGCGATCGCCGCGCCTGCCGTCGCCTGCAGGGTGTCGCGGCGCTCGACCGCCGCCCCGAGCTGGTGCTCGGCTTCGGTGAGCCGCGCCGCGGTTTCGCCGTGCTCAGACTCCGCCGCGTGTATGTCCTCCGTCGCCCGGCGGCGCGCATCCTCGGCGCGCTCGCGCCGCGAGATTGCCGGCCACAGCGCGGCGAGCGTCTCTCGGAGGCGGCCGAGCGCCGCTTCGACCTCCGCCAGCTCATCGCCGCTGGGTGGCAGGCCGAGATCGGCGGCGTCCGCGTGCAGCGTGCGATTGGCCTCCTGCTCGGCGGCCTGTGCCTGCTGCTCGCGAGCGTGGGCGGCGTCGAGGCGCGGCGCGAGCGAGACGAGCTCAGCCTGGGCAGCGGCCAGCGCGCTGTCCGCGTCGCGGACCGCCGCGTCCGACGGCAGCTCGGCCAGCTCGCGTTCGAGCTTTGCCTGGCGGCGGGTGAGGTCGGTCAGCTGCCGCTCGATAGCAGTGAGCTCGGCCCTGGCGGTGGTAATACGGTCACGCAACTCGGTGAGGCGTGCATGCCGGGCCGCCTCGCGCGCGGTGTGGCCGATGAACGCCGCAGCTTGCTTGTGCCAGGAACCGCGCAGCATCCCGTTACGGAACCGGCCGCCGGTGGTGACCCACACGGGCTCGTCGCTCTCGCCGAGCCCGATGCCGACTAGCAGTCCTTGCACATCGGCCTCGGACACGCCGGCGACGTCGCCAATCGCCGGCACGAGCGCGTCCGCGAGTCGCGGCCCGGTGCGCGCCCCGTCGGTCGCGGCGAGCAGCACGTCCTCGGTGTCGGGATCGATCAGCTCGCCGGACGGCGTGACCCAGCCGTCCAGCATGCCCGCCGTCTCGAGCGCTGCTTCGATCCCGGCACGATCGTCGGGCGAGACGTCGCGCCGGAAGTCGACGAGCTGCCATAGCGGCGCGCCGGCGCGGTCCTTTCGGGTGTCCGATCCCCGCGTGTAGGGGGCGGGAGGCGTGGAGTGGACGCCGGACTCCAGCGCCTCGATCTCGCGCTGCAGCCCATCGATCGCAGCGCGGATCTCGTCGGCACCGGCGCTGGTCTGCACCTGCGCTCGCTCGATTCGCCGGGCCGCGTCGCGGCTGGCGGCGGACAGCGCCAGCTCCAATGGGTTGGCGCCGCTCACCGTCTCGAGCCACGCCTCGAGGGCGGCGAACGCGGCAGCCGAGTCGGGGAGCGCCAGTTCGCTCGCGGCGCTGAGGTGGGCTCGGACGGCGCGCGCGTAATCGGCGCCGGAGTCACGGACGCGCGCGAGCGCGTCGTCGCGCCGGGCGGTCACCACGGCGTGCTCGCTGACAAGCTCCTCGGTGCGCGTTCGCGCCTGCGCGAGCGCCTCTCGCTCCTGTTCGAATCGCTGCAGCAGAGTCCGCACGCGGCCGATCGCCGTCTGCTGGCGTGCGGTCAGCCCCTCGGTGCGCCGGCGCACCTCGGCGGAACTGGCCTCGGAGAACGCGTCCCGGATCACGGCGGCGATGCGCGCGCTGGTGGCATGGTCGACCGCCTCGATCTGGGCGGCGGCGAGCTCGGACGTCGCTTCCGCCTCCTCGGCCTCGGCCCCGGTGAGCCGGTTGCCAAGCTCGGCGATCCGGTGGTCCAGACGCTGGACCGCGCTGTGCGCGTCCGCGCGCCGGCGGCCCGCCTGCTCGGCCTCCTCGGCGGCCCGATGCAGCTCCCGGGCGCTGCGCGCAGCGGGGTCGTCCTGGAGCGCCTGGCGCCGGGCATCGAGGCGCGTCCGCTCGGCTCGAAGTGCCTCCAGCGCTGCCCGCGCCTGCGCCAACTCGGCTTGGGCACGCGCATGATGCTCCTCGGCCTCGGCGAGCTCCCGGCTCACGCGGTCAAACACGGTCTGTGCCTGCCGCACGGGAGTCGCCCGGCGGCGGGTGGCCATCCGCGCGTACGCGCGGTACGTCGTCAGGTACCGCTCGGAGGCGTCGCGTGCCTCGACCATTGCGGCGAGCTGTTCGCCGTCCTCCTCGAGCGCGCGGAACGCCTCGGCGACGTCGGCCATCATCGCTTGGTCGAGCGGAGGTAACGCACCCGTGAGCGCGTCGGAGAGGCCGCGCTCGTCCGGGCGCTTGGACAGCTGCGGAGCGCGGATCTTGACCAGCAGGTCGAGCAGCGCGCCATAGCGCATATCCCCGAGCCCGAATAGCCGCTCGTCGACGGCTCGGCGGTGGTCACGTGCCCGGCGGTGCACGCTGCCGCGTGAGCCGATCGCGTCCTCCAGCCGGTCCGCCGTCAACGCGACGCCGGTGGCGTCGACCAGCGCGAGGTCCTCGCCGACGCGCTGGTCGGTGACGAAGAACCAGTGTGTGGCGATCCCGCGGCCCTTGACCGCCTTCATGCCGCAGCCGATCGTGCAGAACGCGGGGCCGCCCTCGCCGCGACGGCCTAGCTCGAGCCACGCGTAGCCGAGCCGCTCATCGTGAGGGTGCTCGCCACCGAGCAGCAGGTTCCACTCCATCCGCTTGCCCGGGTCGGCGTCAGGCTCGATGCGGTGTGCGGAGAGGTCGCCATCGAACAAGAACGGAAGCGTCAGCGCGAGCACCTTCGACTTGCCGGTGCCGTTGTTGCCGCGCAGCAGCAATCGTCCGTCGCGGAACGAGAACTCCTCCTGGTCGTAGTAGAAGAGATCAACGAGCCCCAACCGCAGTGGCTGCCACCGCTCGCGTGCCGGTGCGGGCAGGCGGCTCACGCGATCCTCTCGGTCTCAGGTGGGAGTGTCGGCGTCGCCAGCCCGAACCGCGCGAGCGCGGGCAGGGGATGGACGTCAGCGGTCCGGCGGATGAGACGCAGCGCCGAGAGCCGCTCGAGCGCGTGCTCCACGAGTCCGATCTCGGCGCCCGGATCGCGGGTGCTGCGCCGCCAATACGCCTGATGCTCGTTCGCGAGCCGGCGCACCAGCGTGTGTAGCTCGCTGACCGGGCAACCGGACCGCTCGTCCTCCGCACGAGCTGCGAGGTACTCCGCGATCAGCAGTGCAACGTGACCGTCGGTGCCAACCTCGGGCATCCGCACGTCGGTCAGCTCGTCGCGAGGGTCGACCATGGCGATCCCTTCGGCGCGGATTTCGGGGACGAGGCCGGTCCGCTCGGAGATCCGCTTGGTCAGCGCGGAGCGCTGCGAGGTGAGGTACGCGAACTCGGCGTCGGACAGCTCGTCGTAGTAGACGACCGGTTCGTCGAGCAGTCGCCGGGTGAGCCGGTGGCGGATGCCGCGGGTGCGGAGATCTTCGGAATGTGGTTCGGGCTCGGCGGTAAGCTCGCGCAGGCGGGCGTCGAAGTCGTGCGGGGCGATCGTCGAGGGGCCGCGGGGCGCGCTTATCAGCACCGCTAGCGCGTGCCGTTCGACGTCGTAGAGGACGTCGCCGGCCTCGCGAACGAACGTATCCTCGTCACCCGCCACGCGGGCGAGCGCACCAAGCTCAAGCAGGACGCGCACGACTGCCACGAGGTCGCTGCGCTCCTCGCGTCCTCTCAGCTCGAAGTGGACGCCCGCGGTGGCGAGACGCTCGTCGTCGGCCGCCACGATGATCCCTTCGGCGAGTCGGCCGAGCGTGATCTGCGCGTCCGCACGTTCCAGGACCGACAGCGCGAGGCAGAGGAGCACGTAGCGGCGACGGCCGAACGGGAGCTGCGACCGCGGCTCGCGCGCCGGATGGGTGCCGCCCGCGTCCGGATCGGCGACCTTGAACAGCCGTGCGACCTCGGTGTCTACGTGCAGGCGCCAGCCGGTGTTCTGATCGAACCAGTCGCGCAGTTCGGTCGCGTGCCGCCGCACGAGCCGGAAGGCGGCTGGGTCGGCGCCATGACGCAGGAGTGGGCGGCGCAGCAGCGCGCGTGTGGCGCGCGCCAGGTCGCGGTCACGGGCTTCTTGGAGCGCCGCGTCGAGCGTGAGGCTCACGCGACAAGCCTCCGCGCGGCCGCCGTGAGGTCGACGATCTGGAGGACATGGTCGCGCGCGCGGAAGACGCCGGCGTCGGTGCTGATCTCCACCGGCATGGCCCCGGGGACCGGGGTGAGCCGGATCTCTAACGATCCGTCGCGGGTCGTCGTGCGGATCTCGCGCTCGCCGGGGCGCTGCGCGGACAGCGCCTCGCCGAGGAGCGCCAGGAACAGCGAGAACGCGTCCGGGTCGAGATGGCCGAGATCGCTAAAGCGGATCGGGTGCTCGGTGACGAGACGGGCGCGCGCCGCGGCCGTCTGCTCGGCCTCGGCGGCGGCGCGCTCGGCAAGCCGCCGCCGCTCCTCGCGGCGGTCGATCACCCGGTTCGGCTTCCCCCGTCGCTCATAGCTGCCGGTTCGCCGCAGTCGCGGGCTGATCATCAGCGGCGGCGCCTCACGCCACGACGTGGAGGGGGAGACCGGGTCCTTGACGCGTGACTGCGTGTTGTCAGCGTCGGCCGTGAGATGGCGGGAGCTGTGCAGCCCGAACGTCGCCTGCCATAGCCGATGCATCGTCGCCTCGTCGGGCGCCTGCGCGAACCACACCGCGAGCTCCCGGAAGTCGGCGGTGCGGTCCGAGCGCCCCGCGCGGCGCTCGTTCAACAGTGCCACGACCGCCAGCAGGTCCGGGATCGCCTTGCGTGCGCGGGCGCGCAGCAGCTTCGCCTGACTCGGGTGCTCGGGCGAGGAGATGAACCATTGCTGAAGCCCGAGCCAACGCTCGTGCCAAGAGGCCAGCTCCGCCGCGAACGCCTGCTCGCGGAAGTCGTCGCCCGCGTCGGGACCGGGCGCGATGTCATCTGCCTCGCGGCGCGCTACCAACGACAGGAGGCGATCGATGCCCTCGGGATCAAGATCCCCGAGCAGCTCGGCGATCTCGCCGCCCACCCCGGTGAGGTCCTTGATGAACCGCTCGAGGTACTCGATCAGGCGGTCCTTGTAGGCACGGAACGCCTCGGTGTCGAGCTCGTACAGGTCAATGGTCCTCTGCAGCGACCCCATGAACGCCTGCGCGTTCTCCGCCAGATCGACGCAGCGTCGCACGAGGTCGCGCAACAGCAACCCGCCCGCTGCCACATCCGGCTCAGTCTCCCGCGTTAGCTCTTGGAGCGCGCGCAGCCCGGTGGCGATGTCCTCGAGCGCGACTGCCTGCAGCGCTCCGGGCCGGCCGAGCCGTTCGTCGAATAACGCGAGCGATCGCTCCGCCGCCTCGCCGGCGTGGGTGAGCTGGTACAGGAAACGCGCGCGGTGGAAGTCCTCGACGCTCGTTACCCTGCTGGTGTCTGGATCGGCGCGCAGGTTGCCCCACTCGACGAGCTGGGCAAGCGCATCGGTGACCGCCCTCGGATCAGCCGGACCGTCCGCGGCGAGCTCCGCAATAACGTCCTCGGTGCGCAGGTGCACGACGAACCGCCGCTTGGCGGCGACGAATGCCAGCATCACCCGCCGGTACAGTCCGGCGTTCTGCGTTGCCAGGTAAGCGAACGGCTTGAACCGCCCGGCTTCGGGCTCCGGCGTTTCGCGTGCCATCGTTCCGCGCACGGTGGCAGGTGGGTCGGACGGAATGTCGACGATCTGTCGTCGCTCCAGCGCGTTCCGTCCTCGGTGGCGTCTATGTTGCGTCGCGCCATGGCACCCCGACCGCCGTCGATCCGGATCCGCACAGATGAGCTTCGCACCGTCCGCGAAGCGATGCGCGACTTCGGCTCACTGCTGACCGAGCTCGAGGGCGGCGAGGTCGAGAAGCTCGTGCTCACGCAGCGCAACCGGATGCGTGCGGTCGTGGTTTCAGTCGAGCGCTGGAGCGAGCTGGAGGAGGCGCTCGCTGGAACTCGTGGAGTGTCCGGTACACAGGACGGTCGGGATGACGAGGCCGCTCTCCCTCCCGACCGGCCCGAGATCGCTGCTTAGACCCGCTCTGTCACGGCGATCGGTGGCGTCCAGCGCCTGGGCGCGCGCTATACGATCCAGGTGAACTATCGACTCTCAGCACCTTGCTAATCCGGCACGCGCTCGGTAGGCGTTCGGGTGTCCCGGATCATGTCTATGCGCCATCCATGGCGCGTCATGCGCCGAGATGGCGCAATTACTCGAACGGTCCGATTGTCTGCCGTGTCTCGATCCGTAACGGAGCTTCGGAAGGTCATCGCCGTTTCCCGCACCGAGATCCTCCTACACGCACGACGTCAGCTTCCTTCTCGACGTGCTGGCCGAGCATCCGACCTCGTGCCACACACCGTTGCCCAGCCGACTGGCTGATCCTCCGTGGGCAGTCGCCGTGCGCTACGGCGTCAACGCCGCCGTCTCGCTTGATCGTCGAGCAGTGGTCGACTTCGCACGAACCGCCGTTCAGTAGGCGACAGAGGTCATCGAGCGCGCTTGACATCGTGTCGGCGGAGCGAACCTCAGCCGCCAGTTGCAGCGTGGGCAGCGAGGTCGTCGCGTCAGTCAGCGGATCGCCGGCACCCGTTGCTCATCCGACTGTTGTGCTCGATCTCCCATCCTCGCGCGTAAGAATCGCCTCTGTCGTTTCGGTGGGTCGGGCGCGAGCTGGTCACTACCGGTGCGGTCAAACCAAGCTCAAACGAACCGCGCCGGACAGGCCGGCGCCATCCCGCGCGGGCGACGGGCGTAGCAACGACTCGCGGGGACAGATCCGAATGAGGTCGGAACGTGGCGGGACGATTACCGTCGGGCTCATAACCCGAAGGTCGCGGGTTCGAATCCCGCCCCCGCTACTCAATAAAAGCCTGGAAATCGAGGCCTCCGAGAGATCGGAGGTCTCGTCGTTTAAGGCCTGATCGGGCGTTTGATTTCGTTTGATGGCGGGGTCGATATGGCGAGCAGGGGGGTGAATTCGGGCGCCCCCAGGCTCTTAGAGGTATGACCGATCAGGAAGCTGCCCCCACCCCTGATGTCCTCGACGTGCTCGTCGATCAGCTCCTTGCCTGCGGCGCACCCATCAGCCAGATGATGGCTGGGATGCAGGAGTACGAAGCGTCGGGCTTGTCCTCGCCCGATGCGCCACCGATCTTCGAGGTCGCGCATTCGCTAATCCGCAGCGTCGTCGACGACTTGACCGAGCGCTATTCGGATGACGAGATCCGGGTTGCGTCCGCGATCGTCGCCCAAGCCACGGTGGCCATCTGCGAGAACATCTTCTCCCTGCCGACGTCCGAGATCCGGCGCTCGCTTCACGGGTCGGCTTCGGCTGGGTCACGCAGGCGAGGGCGACCACGGTCGGGGCGCAGGAGGCATTGATCGGCTCTGCCGCCGCCACGCGATGCCTCGGCCGGACCCGCCACCGAACGCCCATCAAGTCCCGGCGCGTACAGGGCAGCGAGGGAGGACGCATGCCGTGTATTACCGCGACTCGCAGGGACATGAGCCGGTCAATCAGTGGCTCGAGGCGCTCCTGGTGGCCAAGCCAGCAGCCGTCGCGAAGATCGACGACTTAGTGCAGGAGCACCTCAACAGCCGGCGCGCCGACGCTCCCCCTCCGGAGTTTCCGATCACCTCGCAGATCGACGGCGGCCTGCGCGAGCTGCGGGTTCGATTCGCGAACACCAGATACCGCCTGCTGTACCAGCGCTCCGGCAACCTCCTCGTCCTCCTCCATGGCCTCGAGAAGCACACGGGGGCCGTCCCCGCTGCCGACGTGCAAATCGCCCAGCGACGCTTCGCAAACTTCAAGACCAGGATGGACGCTGCGCAGCGCGAGCGCCCTCGCGCGGCCGGGCATGATGCCCCATCCAGGCGCGGACTCGAGCTCTGAGCACCGAAGCACCTTGACCGCAACTTACCTGGATTGATAAGTTCTTTTCGCCGTGAATCGCCACGATCACAGCCCCGTCGGACAGCCCGCTGAGCGGGCCGAAGCCAGCCGCGCTCGCCGCAGCCGCGCCTACCGCAACGCCCGCGACGAATACGCGCTGATCCGCGAGCTCCGTAAGACCAATCCGATCGCCGCCCACCTCCGGGAGCGACGCTTCGAGCTCGGACTCACCCAGGAGCAGGTCGCTACCGCCGCCGGTACCTCCCATACCGCCATCTCCCGCCTCGAGAACGGGACCCACATGCCGCAGCTGACCACTCTGCGCCGGATCGCCGCGGTGCTCGACGAGGAGTTGCTGCTCTGCTTTCAGCGCATCGAGGACGGTCAAGTCGAGCGCGAATTCGCCGCTGTCAGGGCCTAGCGGCAAATCGCCGGAAAGCAAGCTTCACCGAAAGTGATGCGGTGATGCGATATCATCAAATGGTGCGTACGACGCTCGACATCGACGACGACGTCGTCGCGGCAGCGCGCGAGCTTGCCGCGGGCGAGCGAAGGTCGCTTGGCTCGGTGATCTCCGAGCTCGCACGGCGCGGCCTCACACCAGCGCGCGTAGAAGCGGATGGGGTTCTACCTGTTATCAGGGTGCCACCGGGTACGCCTCCGATCACCCCCGAGATCGTTCGCCGCGCACTCGACGAGGGCTGAGCCTCCCGCGGGCCTCCTGGACGTCAATGCGCTCGTCGCGCTGGCCTGGGACTCGCATATTCATCACGCCGCGGCTCGAGCCTGGTTTGCGGCAAGCGGTACCGACGGCTGGGCCACCTGCCCGCTGACCGAGAGCGGCTTCGTCCGCGTTTCGTCCAATCCGATCGTCCTGCCCAGCGCGATTGGCGCCGACGACGCGCGCCGTGTGCTGGCGTTGCTCCGCGCCGTGGGCAGTCACCGCTTCCTGGTCGACGACGTATCGATGACGGATGACGACGTACCCCGCCTGTTGGGTCATCGGCAGGTGAGCGATGCGCACCTCCTAACCCTCGCTCGCCGGCACGGAGTGCGCCTCGTGACCTTCGACGGCGGCGCCCGTGCGATGGGCGGCGACGATGTGGAGCTCCTGACAGCGCTCTGAGGACCGGCTGCGCCTCTCAACACGCGCAGGCCGAGCTTCGGTCGTGAGCACCCCCCGACGAGCATCGCTCCGGTGCCTCGCCTGCCTATGCAACGACCGGCGATGGCGACTCGATCAAACGCGAGCCAGCGCGTCAGGCCGGACTGCTCGCCCCGGTCCGGAGAGTCGGTCATCTCATCTCCACCAAGTCCAGACGCCTGCGAACAGATGCGCAGTGACCAGGGCGGAGCTCGTCGGGCTCATAACCCGAAGGCCGCGGGTTCGAATCCCGCCCCCGCTATTCAAGAAGAAGCTGGAAATCCGCTACATAAGAAGAGCCCCGGAAGTCCGGGGCTCTCGTCGTTTTCGGGGCTTTGTCAAACGGTTGTCAAACGTACGCCGACGACCCGAGGCGGACTGGCCGTCATTGAGTGGCCCCGGTCGGCAGGCGACAGGGGCCGCCGAGTCGAATACCGTTGGCGTGTGATGTATCCCCGCGGCGCATATCCGGCTGACCGGGCGGCTGCCCTCTCGGGCGTACCGCTCTCAACCGTCCACTGGTGGGCGCGTCATGACGTGCTCGTTCCCTCGGTTTCCGCCGAGCGGGTGAAGCTCTGGTCCTACGCGGACCTCATGGGACTCCGGATTATCTACTGGCTGCGGCAGACGAAGACCACGGGCGAGGCAGCGATGGTGCCCCGCAGCGCCATGCCGGCCGTCCGGCGGGCGCTAGCGCAGCTCTCGGAGCTGGATCTCGGTCTGTGGAACGAGGACACCGGGCCGACCGTAGCGGTCGATCGCAAGGGCGAGATCTTCATCACGAAGGCGGAACCAAATGTGGAAGGACCGTTCCGGCAGCGGCGATTCGACAACGGTGGCGGTCTGCTCGAGATCACCGCCCCCTTCGCAACGGGCAACGGCGCCCGCGGCCCCGATCTGCGGGTGCCGCGGCCGCAGCTCCGAATCGTGCCTGGGAAGCTGGGTGGGTCGCCTCACGTGGTGCATACGCGTTTGGAGTCCCAAGCTCTGTGGGCCCTCGTGTCGAGCGGACTGGGCGAAGCGAAGGTCTATCGCCTCTATCCCTCTGTGGCGCCCGAGGCGATCGATGAGGCGCTCGATCTCGAGCGGCAGCTCGCGGCCAACCTCCGGCTTCCGGTCGCTGCATAGGCGCGATGCCAGAGACGGCGCGTCGGCTCTTCGCGCTCGACCACAACTTCCCTGACCCAATCGTCGGCGTTCTTGCCGACTTCCAGGCTCACGCCGACCTGGTGCGGATCGACCAGATCGACGCCAGGCTGCCCGATCTCGACGACTGGGAGCTGCTGCTCGCGCTGCATCACCACGAACGGCCCTGGGACGGACTAATCACCACCGACAGCAGCATGCTGAACCAGGGACCTGAGCTCGCGACGCTGATCCAGACGCGGTTGACCCTCGTCGTCGTTCTGGAATCAGGCCACAACCCGGTGAAGGCGTCGGGACTTCTATTCGCGCACCTCGAAGGCATCTGCAAGCGAACGCTCCCCGGCGTGGCCCAGGTTTGGCCGCTGCGAGCCGTAAGCCAGCCCCACCGGGATCCATGGGAGTTCCTCCAGCGGTTCGCTCAGCACAACAACCGCTCGGCTGAGGACGTATGGCGGCAGTACCAGTTGCCGACGGATGTGTTGGGGCGCAATCCGCTTGCCGATCGGCTTTGAGCGCTAAAGACCAAGATGGGGCTAGCGCGGCTGCTGGCAGGCAGCGTCCCCGCCAGAACCTGGAGGCCGCTTCGACATAGCGAGAGCCCCGGCTCCCCCGGCGCTCTCGCCAGTTCGCCAGCGGGCTGCGACGGATTCAGGCGCGACGATGCGCCTGGTCGACGAGGCTGGCCACCTGGGCAGCTGCCTCGGCCTGCATGCCGGGGATAACGTGTGCGTACTGCTTAAGCGTGAATGCCGGCGACTCGTGGCCCAGGCGCTCGCTGATGACCTTGACGGGGACGCCGGCCTTCAGGGCCAGCGTGGCATGCGTGTGCCGGTTGTCATGTAGTCGGATTCGCCGCAGCCCAGCCTGTTCGATCAGCCGTTCGAACGCTTGGCTGAACGTCTGGGGGTGGATCGGCTCGCCGTTCTCCTTGGCCACCACCAGGTCGCTGTCCTGATAGTCGATACCCCATGCCGCTCGCTCCTCCTCTTGGCGCCGGCGGTGCGCCCTGAGCTGCGCGACTGTCTCGGCGTCGAGGTCGATCACCCGCGCGCTGTGGCTCTTGGGCGTTGAGTGCACGATCTCGTAGCCGACGGCGACGAGTGCCTGGCGGACAGACAGCCGAGCTCGGTCCAGATCGACGTCGCACCAGCGCAGGCCGAGGACCTCGCCGCGTCGCATACCGGTCATTGCCGAGAGCCGCCAGATCGCCGCCAGTCGGGTCCCGCGGACGGCTTCGATGAAGAGCGCCAGCTCATTCGGGTCCCACGCCTGGATCCCGCCCGTCGCGCGGCGGTTCGGCCGGGGCGGCTTAGCAGTGGCGGCGACGTTCTTGACGAGCAGCCCGGAGTCGACGGCGTCGGACAAGACCTTGTGCAGCGTGGAGTGGATGTAGCTGATCGTCTTGGCGCTGAGGCCCTTCCGCTCGGTGGTGTCCTGCGCCAGCTGACCGTAGAGCCCGGTGAGCATCGGCGGCGTGAGCTGCTGAAGTCGCTTCTGACCGAGCACGGGAATGACGTGGAGCTCCAGGTTCCGCTTGTACGAGTGGAACGTCGTCGGTTTGACGCGCGGCTCCGTCATCGGGAACCAACTGTCACGGATCCACTCGGCCAACGTTGCGCGGCCGGGAACGACATACGCGCCGTTGTTCACCTCTGTCACGAGCTTCGCCCGCGCCGCCTCCGCCTCACGCCGGGTGCGGAAGCCGCCATGCCACTTCTGGCGTCGGCGGCCGTCGTCCCCGAACCCGAGGTCGAGGACGACGTACCAGCGAACGGTCTCCTTGCCATGGCGGTCGGTGCGGACGCGCTTATGGATGTGGCCCTGCATCACGCCGCTCCCAGCCACTCGAGCAGGGCAGGGACGGGGAGCAGCCGGCACCCGAGCCTCCGAGTAGGGAGCTCGCCACGCCTCGCGGCGGCATAGGCCGCTGTCCGGCCGAGTCCGAGCAGCTTGGCGGTCTGCTCGATGGTGATCGTTGCCTTGCCCGCGAGCTCGTCGAGGGGCGAGGGAATACTCTCCTGCATGTCGGGACCTCCTGCGTTAGGTGCCGGCCGGGCCCCGGGGTGTTGGCGCACCGCCGGGGCCACCTGTTTGTATTAAAGTTTATTCTAAAGCCCGTGCCGGACGATCCGAGTCCAGAGATACGCTGGCTGGCGTGGCGCCACTGGTTGACACGAATGATCTGATCGACGCCCGCGGCGTCGCGGAGATCCTTGGCCTCTCGCATCCGAACAACGTAAGCGTCTACCGGCATCGGTATGCCGACATGCCCAGTCCCGTCGTCAGCCTTGGCCGTGGACGCTGCATGCTCTGGCTCCGCCCGGAGATCGAGGCATGGGCGCACGAACTTGTCACAAGCCGGCGGACACGACCGAGTAGGCGCGTTTCGCAGTGATCTTGGCCGCCCCCGTCGTCCATTAAGGGTCTGAGCGTTAGTGTCGACGCCCGGTTGCGGGAGTGCTGCCGCAGGCGAAGGCGGCGCGGCGGTCGCTGCCGGCGTCCTGCTTCCACGTCGCGGTGGTCGACGTGCAGCAGTCGGTCGTTATTGATCGAGCGAGCCCCCTCCGCCTACCCAGCAAACACTCCCCGTCGTGATGCGGGCTTGGATGCCCGCATCACGACGGGGAGTACCCCCGCGGGAGGCGACGTTGGACCACGAGGACGCCCCGCGAACCGCTGCAGCTTCGCTTCCCCACTGACCGGACGGGGGCCGAGACTCCGCTCTCGGAGAAGACCGCCAGTGGCTCCCGGCCAAGGGCATGCCGCGAACGAGCCGGGCGTCGCTGTCGAGTAGAGCGCCCTGACCATGAGAAGCGAGATCGCCGCAGCCATCCCGAAGCACGTCGCGGCGAATCAACGACACGGCGTCTCCGATCGTCGCAGCGCGGGAGGCTCCCCCCGCGACAACCCCCTTCGTCGCCCATATGGAGGAGTGGCTGTCAAGGGGTAGGGGTTGATGGCCATCGTCTGGTTGGGTGCGTCGTTGATGGTGTGCGGCTGGCGGGGCGGTCTGAGGATGCTCGGGTTCGCGACGGTGGTCATGCTCATATGCGGGGGCTGTCCCAAGACCTTTGTTCGTCGCACGTCCGCTGTCTATTGTCGAGCGCGGCCGCCCCGGGAGGGGGGCGGTTGCTCAGGCGACGAATCGCGGAGTTGCTGTGCGCGAGCCGGCCGCCTCGGGCCGCCTCGCCAGCCGCACGGAAGGTGTCAAACGGAAGGTGTCAGCGTGAGTTGGTGATCCTCCGGCGGGTGGTCTTTCTCTGCTTCGGTGGGAGCGGGGCGCTCTGCGTGAGGGGGTCGCCCGCCGGCAGGGACGCCGGCGGAACCGGGTCAGGATGTGGAGTCAAGGTGGCGATCTCCCAGCAGTACGCGGCGAGCTCGCGGGCGATCGCCACCGCGACGACCCCGCCGGGCTTGTGGCGGGCGTCTTTGAGCTGGCGCCAGCGGGCGTTCAGCCGGCGTTGCGCGGTCCAGGAGATGTTGATGATCTCGGGCGCGTGCCCACGCTGGCGGCGCTCGAGCGCCTGCCCGACCGCGGGCCCGCGACGATAGTGCCAAGAGGCCTCGACCAGCAGCCGCCGCGCGTGCGTGGAGCCCGCCTTCGTGATCGATCCCAACGGCGCTGCGCGCCGGTTGTGTGCTCGCAGGGAACGATCCCGAGGTAGGAGGCGAGCTGGTCGGGATGATCGAAGCGCTCCCATTCGCCGATCTCGGCACACAGCCCCACCGCGGTGAGCGTGTCGATCCCGCGCAGACACCGCAGCCGCGCCACGGTGTCCGCGCACGGGGCGCTCAGCGCGAGCTTGGCGAGCTCGGCCTCGACTGGGCGCGGCGGGCGATCAGCACGTCGTGCGCGTGGAGATAGTCGGCCATGGTCGCGCGTGAGGCCTGATCGGCAAACCGCACCGAGGTCAGCCACGAGCGGTACTTCAGCGTCCACGCCACCGCCGGTCCCTCGTAGTAGATCTCGCGACGCAGCAGGAACTTCCCGATGCGGTGCCGGGCGCGCATCAGATCGGCGCGGATGTCCTCGCGGCAGCGGACCAGATCACGCAGCTGCTCACGCTCGATCGACGGGATCGTGACCAGCACCAGCTCCCCGGCCGCCAACAGCCGGGCCAGGCGGATCGCGTCACGCTTGTCGGTCTTGACCCGATCAGACGGCGGACGATCGGTCTTACCCGGCGCGCACACCGCAACCTCGATCCCCTCCGCCCGCGCCCGGCGCGCGAGCCCGTAGCCGGTCGGACCGGCCTCATACACCATCCGCGCCGGACGCGGGACCTGCCGCAGCGCCGGCAGCAGCTCGTGCGGACGGCCCACCACCCGCCTCGTCACGACCTCGCCCGTCGCCTGGTCGAACACCGCGAGCGTCGACGCGCGCGCGTGCACGTCCAGACCGACCCAACGGATACCGTCAGGCATCGGCACTCCTCTCATAGCTTGTGGGCCCCGCGCCGAGGCCGCAATCCTCAGCGCGAAGACTTACCCCGCAGACTGCGCGGGGAGTGCCGAACCCTTCGACAACCGCGGGCCAACTCCTCCATAGTGTCTATTCCGATCATGAACTCGGCGACGTCGCGGTGAACAAAGCAGTCCGCACGGGACACCGGCGGATGGCAACTGGGGCGTGCCGTGACTAAGTGGCCACGGGCACTGCGTAGCTGAGCGGCCCGGTCTGAAGGCTCACGGCACGGCCAGCACGAATCGGCCGCCACCCTCGCGGTGACGCTGGAGCAGTTCGTATCCATTGTCTAGCCGCTCAGGCAGACGCAGGCCAAACAGCTCGGGAGCCGATCGCAAATCCCGCTCGTCAATCGACTCTGCCCCGCGGGAGATCAGCAGCGTGTGAGCTATCCATCGCGCCGCCCGCGGCGACACGACCAAACGTTCCGCGCGGCGACTGAGCGAGGTTCCCGGGTCGCCGGTCAGCAGCTCGAACGCCCGTAGCGTCTTCACCGCGCGCTGGACGGCGTTGTGGACGCTTCGACGGTCTCCCCACGATGCTCGCATGCGCGCCCTGATGTCCGGGGTAGTCACTTGCTCCTCAAGCGCGAGGACGCGTCCGACGGTCGCGCAGACGTCACCGAAGAACGGGTACGCAGCGAGTACGGCACCGACATGAACGGCGCGGAGGTCCTCCTCGTCGGCCAGGGCTTGGCGAGCCCAGTAGATCGCCGCGGCTGCGGTCTCGCGCGGGTCGGCCCATGTCCGCACAAGTGCGGTCACCGTCTTCACGCGAGCCACGGTCCCGAGGCTGCTATCGCCCAGCGTCAAATGGAGACGACTCCGGACTTGATCGAGATCCTGCGTCTCGCGTGCAACGCGCATTGCCGCGTCGAGCCATGCGAACTCGAGTGGGCGGTCGAGAATGGGGCCGCGTGCGGTCACGTTAGCCTCGCTAGTGGGACGAATACCTCCTCGAAGCTCAGCCCTCCGTGGGTAACCCGCAGACCGCGGGCCTGAAACCCTTTGCGTCGCGGCGCGAAGAGCACATGAATATCCGAAGGCAAGCGCGGAGGAGTCCAAGCGACCCCCATCTCAGCTGAGGCGTCGCGCATGGCGGCACTCCGGTATAGCCGTACTCGCGTACCTGGTCGCTCGACCTTGAGACCCTCCGGTGGAGCGCCTCCGGGGGAGGCGACAACGTTACCGTGGTCCGCAGTAACCCATGTCTCGTAGCCCTGTTCGCCCGCCCGCGTGAGCAGGGCGGGCAAGTAGCCCTGTTGACACCAAGCGGCCAACCCGGCAGTAAGCTGTGCGTCGCCGAGGAGGGCACTACGGTGCATCATCTTGTCGACTGCCGAGATGATCACAGCGACCGCTCGATGAACGGGCGATAGCGGGACCGTGTCGGTGCGGAGGCCATCGACACGGTAGTAGCGCACGTCGCGGTCGGATACGCCCTCCCTGGCCCAGAAGGCGCGCCATTGTTGCTCTTCCTTTGCGGTAGTGTGAAACGACGGCGCAAAGTCGTCAGGTGTCGTGCCTGCAAGTAGGGCCTGACGCGAGACCGTCGTCTCGGTCGGGAGCATCGCGAGGCAGGTTCCCTGCTGGAGCGGCCTGATGCCGGTCTTGTCGAGAAGGATCTCCCACTGCGCGAAGCCAACGCCGTCCAAGACGACGAGCAGCACACGCGCCCCGTCGGCGACACGGCGGGCGAGGAATGGTGCGACCTTGTGCACCGTCACGGGCGGGATGGCGGCGCTCTGGAGCAAAGACCCGTAGTGCGCTTGCAGCCACGGACCGAAGGCTTCGTCCAGCTTGAGTGCTTGCTCGTGGACTGTTAGCAACAGGTCCTCCGGCGCGGCTGGGTCGAGCGACAGTAGGCCGCGAATCGTCCCCATCCAGACCGCTACGGCGCTCCAGTCCGACAGCCCCGACGGGTCGCCTGAGATGGGGGGTTCGCCGAGGAGAGCGCTGGCACGGCTAACCACGTCGATGTCGGCGGCCGCCAAGTGAGTCCACCCGGGCTTCGATGTGGCCAACCCGGTCACTCGCGGGAGCACGCCGGCTGTCACAAGCCCGAGCAGCGCAGGGCCCGCGTCGCGCAGAACGGGGTCGTCGTCCTCGCCCGTCAGCCACGAGGTCCACCGTGCGGTTAGGCGCCCGCGCTCGGGCGGCTGCAGCGCCAAATCGCGGGCGAGCGGCGTGATCACCGTCTCGTGAATGAGACCCCACGCCGCATCGGAGATCGTCCCCCGAGCACGCAATGCAGCCACAGCTGCCAGCTCGCCGCTGTCTGATCCCTGCGGGAACCCGACGCCGTACAGCTTCTCCAGCAGCAAACGCGTTGACTGCCCGCGCCTTGCTGCGTCCACCGCGATGTCAGCCGCGGGCTCGGTCAAGAGACTGGAGAACAACGCACGCCACCCCGGCGGCACCGGCCACCCGACAGCCAGCACCGTCGTCGCCTGCTCGATGTCGTACGGAAGTTGGTCTCGGTTCCCAGCATCCCTCGTCGCGTGCAAGATCATGCGCCCGTCAGCCCATGTCCGACGCCGCCCGGCCGCTTCCCAGCTCCGTCGCAGCGACCACCAGTCGTCGACGGCAGTAGTCTCCGCCACGACGCTGAGGCGTTCCGATGGCAACAGCGCGTGAGGATCCAATACGAGCGTGACCGGTGCGGATGTGGCCCGCTCCACGTGCGAGATTTGCTCGTCGAGCCAGCCGGTCACGCACTCACCCGCACGAGCAGCCGCAACGAGAGCGTCGGAACTCCCCGCGACGCGAGCTGTTCCCAAGCGTGATAGCCGTAGTCCCGGCCGAGCTTGAGAAGAGCGTCGAACTGGGCCGGCTCCGGCGGCGCAGCCGTCTCGCTGGTTCCGCCACTCGCCAGCACAATCCAGCAGCGCTCCGCGACATCCGGGCGCACGAGACCGCCTTCGTCCGGGGTGAACAACGCGAAACAGGTTCGTCTTCGTCGTGCATCTGAGATCTCGAAGCAGCCCCACCATCCCGATATCCCCGCGGCAGGCAGCAATGGAACTGGCTCCCCGAGTGCGACCTCGGGCAAGTTGCGCAGCGCATCCAACGTCCCTCGCTCGGGAGCTCTGGCTCCGAGCAACCTCATTCGTGCTGCCGATGCACGGCCCACGGTCTCGCGGATGTCCGTGTCGGAGCTCACCGCCGGCTGGATCACGCGCGGCGACATGAGCTCGAGCATCGGTGCCTGCGCGACCACCTCGTCACGCGCGGCGGTGGTCACGTCACGTGCGGAGCGCTCAAGCGCATCCGGCTCAAGGATCGCATCAACGTACAAGCGTTCGCTTCGCGTGCTGAGGCTTTCGAGCACGTCACCCCGCTTGTCACTCCCAAGCTCGGCAAGGATTGTGGCCAGCTTCTGCTCGAGCACATCGAGCACGCGGAGGTCGATTGAGTTCTCGCGCACAAGGTTGTAGGCCTTGACTGGGTGCGGCTGACCGATCCGGTCGACGCGCCCGATGCGCTGCTCTATCTTCGTCGGCGTCCAAGGTAGATCCCAGTTCACCACGACGTGTGCGAACTGCAGGTTGATCCCCTCGCCGCCGGCGTCGGTGGAGACGAGCACTCGGGCGCGCTCGCGAAACGCGTTCTGCGCGAGCGCACGCTCGGCGAGCGACATCGCTCCGTTGATCGCGACGCAGGAGACCCCGGCGCCTGTCAGCGCATTGAGGAGCATCTCTTGTGTGGGCAGGAACTCCGTGAACAGAAGCACCTTGACTTCTGGGTCGCTCTCGTTCGCCTCGACCTGTCGAAGCAGGTCGAACAGATGAACAACCTTGGCGTCGAGGCCGCTTGACGCGGCGCGCCGCGCGCGCTGGAGCAGGTCGTGAACTTGCTCGCGCTCGGTAGCCCAGCCGTGGCCGCGCAGCTCGAAGATCTTCTCCAGCTGTTCCTCTCCGGTGAGCTCGTTCCAGTCTCCGGCGAACGCGCCGAGCGTCAGCTGCTCCGGCGCCTCGTCAAGAACGGCCGCGCGCTTCTCAAGAGCCGCGAGGATTGCCGCAGTGCTCGACGAGACGAGGCGTTGCATCAGCAACACGAGGAAGCCCACGGCCGGCCGCTTCTCTCGGACCGCTCGCCCGTACCCCTCACGGACATACTCGGTCACCGCGTCGTAGAGCTCACGCTCGACCGTCCGATCGCCGTACCGAACTACCTCCATCGTCGTGGTGCGGGGCATGAACAGCGGTCGACCGCTGTTGTCGATCGCGGTGCGCTTTTCCGTACGAGCGACCAACTCCTGAACCCTTTCTCGCGTCAGCGGAGCGCTCCCGAAGAATTCCTCATCAAGGAGACCCATGAGGCGTCGAAAGCCGTCCGTCTTGCCCGAGTGCGGGGTCGCCGACAGCAGGAGGATGTTCGGGACACTGGCCGAGAGCTCGCGGGCGAGGCGATGGCGTGCAACCTCGTCGCTTGAGCCGGCGACGTGGTGGGCCTCGTCGAAGATGACGAGATCCCACCCTGCCGCGACGATCGCTTCCATGCGCCGGCGGTTGCACCCGTCGACCTGCTCCGTGCTCCACCCCGCTCGCATTCGGATTGGCTTGACTGCGTCCAAAGAGCAGACGACCTGCGAAAAAGCACGCCACGGGTCGACCCCTGCATCGACGGGAAGCCCCTCCGCGCCGACACGGACAAACTCCTCGTTGAACCGCTCCGCGAACTCCGCCACCCACTGCAGCTGCACGCTCTTCGGCGCTACTACAAGCACGCGCGAGGCACGGTCTCGCGCCTTGAGCTCGGTGTATATGGCCGCCGCTGTGATTGTCTTGCCCAGTCCGACCTCATCGCAGAGGGCGAGGCGAACCGGCTCGAGCTCAAGGGCTCTGGCCAGGATCGAAGCCTGATGGGGCAGGAGTTCGACGCCCGATGACGCGGCCGCGATGGCAACGCCGCCGGCTGCCGCGGCGATCGCGCGGCAGGCAGCTGACCTCCAGACCACCTCGTCGGGCTCCCAGCGGCGGCCTTTCAGCTGCGACACATCGGCTTCGTCGAGCCGGACAACGGTCCCCGTTGCTGGGTCGATCGCATCGATCACGCGCTGGCCCCAGAGCTCGGCGCGATTCACGACCCGCAGCGGCCGTCGACCGCCCGGCCACCAGACGTGCTCGCCCACGGTCACCGCGAGGTGCGGTGAAGCCGCTCAGCGTTGCGAAAGTAGTGCATCAGAGCGGTGTCATCGGTGAACGCCTCCACTGGGATGCGCCCGCCGACCTCGATGATCGTCTCGAAGTCCCGGTCACGGTAAGCCCGCTTGAAGCCGGCTTTAACGGCCTCGGAGCGGAACTGCTCGAGCGGACCGGATCCGGCCCGGTAACCCGCGAAGACCTTCAACAGGCTGGCCTCGCGGAGCTGCTCAAGATGCTCGGCCTTCTTCGGATCAGGCACCAAAAAGCGCCCCTGCCCATCGGTCACGAAGTTCTGATCGAGCAACTCCTTCAAGTCCGGGAGCTCGTCCCATCCGGCAGTGCCCTTCTGCACCTCCTGGAAGAATGCCGGCTGGATGGCGGCGTAAGCCAACGCCTTGCCTCCTAGGAACTGGCGCAGCCACCCCACAGCAGAGCTCTCGCCTGTAATGAACAGCTCAGCTTGCTCTGGGTCCATGCCCGCCGCACGAAGCCTCTCGTATTCCTCCGCCTGGGGCGGGAGGAAGTACATCGCGTCGCGAAGCGGGAAGCGCTGGTCGAGCCCCCCATAGAACTCCCCTGCGGTCATCGGGACCACGATCCCCTGAGCGACGTGGAAAGCGACCATCCGATCGTACAGGCGGTCAGCCTGGCGCTCGCGCACGATCCGCGGAACGGCGTCGAGAAGATCGCGCAGCGGCAAGTGGGACAGGTGCTCACGAACGAACGCCCAGACACTGTCCTCGCTTCCGCCGGAAAGCCTCACACGCTCTGCCACGTCCGCCTGGGGTCTGTATGCCGAGATGATCAGATCACGCTTGACGGCATTCTTCGCGGTGATCTGGCGAAACGAGTGTTGCTCCTTGTCGAGCACTCGCGTGTCGGCGACGACGAACCCCGCCGACGCAAGGGCTTGCTGAATGGCGCTCCACACCGCATTCGAGGCATTCGAGAACTCGACCGTCATCCAGCGCCCGGGCTTTAACACACGGTGGAACTCCTGAAAACATGACTCCATGAGCTCGCTGTAGTCCGCGAGTCGCTTCGGTCGCTGCTGGTTTCGATCAACGATCGCCTCCTCAGTGGGATCGCTGAAGACACCGTGCCATGCCTCAGCTAGGAACGCCAGATCGCTGTAGAAGATGTTCTCTCCGAACGGCGGGTCCACAAAGACGTAGTCAATCGAGTTGTCTGGGATGTCTAGAGACGTCGAGGATGCGGTCGCGATCCGCACGCGATCCGCTTCGGTGTGCAACGAATCCCACAACTTGACGAGAGACGCGCGCTTGCCAGTTGCGGGTCGCGTTCCTTCGAGACCGTAACGGGGGCTCGGCTCGGCGTGCACTGAGCCGATGTAGTACACGCCGTTCAAGTATTGGTTGACGTGCGAGAAATGGGTCGGCACGTAACGATTCATCCACGAGAATCCCCACAGCCCCTGCTCGATCCAAAAGCGCAGCGCTTGTCTGAGCCGCTTATCGTCGTATTCGCCTGCCCATGTCCACAGCGTACCCAGCGTTACGAGCGCGCGATCGGAGTAGAAGTGGTGCACACGCCGGAACCCATCTGAGTAGATCGTAGATCGCTCATGTGTCATGTGTAGGTACGGCACCTCGACGTTCGGGGCGCCCATCCCGGGCAGGCTTGAGCATCTAGCGAGGACACGAGCATCAGCGTCGTCGAACTGCTTCAGCTGCTTGTTCTTGCCGTCCCGATAGGCCACGGCAGCCGGCCGCAATTCCATCCGCTCGACGCGGTCACCGAGAGGCGTGAGGACCGTGACGGTGCGCTTGTCCACGCCACGCTTGGTAAGAGTCGCACCGCAGCTCGGGCACTCAAATTCGTCTCGAAACCTACCGGTCTGCGCATCGTGGGCAGCTTCGTACATGACGACAGGCGAGCCGCACTGACGACACGTACGAACCTCGGACCAAACCGTGTAGTCAATACGCGCGGTTCGGCCATCGGCGAGCTCCGTATCGTAGATCCACCCGTACTCCTCATCGAATCGGTCCAGCATTCGCTTCGATGCTCGGGCAAATCGATCGGCATCGACCGGTAGGTTCAAACCGGCGGCGATGAACGTCGCGCTCGGCCCCAAGTCCTGGAGGACGGCGCGACGAGCTCCCCACGCGACATTGCCCATCTCCAGCTCTATCGTCGTTCTCAACTCCCCGCCGGCGGTCCCACACATCTGCGCAGCCACGCCGGTCATCCCGGTGCCGCAGAACCCGTCCAGGACGATGTCCCCCGGCTTGGTGTAGTGGAGAATGAGCCGCATGATTGCCTCGTGCGGCACTTTTGTCGGATAACCGTGGGCCTTGTAGACGAGCGACGTCTTCCCCGCTTGGCTGTCGGAGGCAAACGGGCCGGGATCGGCTCGGTCGCTATCGGTAGTGCGATGACACTCGATCCAGTCGCGTAAGTACGGGTTAGGGCAAGCCGTATGGGCCGGCGCCGCAGACATCTCGACGATCGCATCGTCAGTGCCGCTCGGACAGCCAGGAACCTCGCGTAAACCGGGTAGGCGGGTCCGGAGGTCGTCAGAAAAGTCAGGTGCTTCGGCGCGCTCGCCACCGATGTCAAGGCGTTCGGTCACGACTGCTCCATGCCAGCCGGGAGGACTCGGATCTTGCTCGAGTCCGCCTCGCCTCGGAGCTTTGCGGCGAATTCGTGGAATCGCTGTTCGAACGACGACAACGGCACAGGGCTGTTGTCCGGAAAGAGGGCCGAATACACGTCTTCAGCCGAGACATTTCGAACAATGAACCCGCGCAGGACCTCCTGTAGCGCAACAACAAGCGCCTTTGGCACGGGTGACGGCATCTGGCCGGTCGACGCAAACGCCTCAATCTCCGCACGCCCGGACTTCACCAGCTTGATGCCTTGTGCGATCTCCGCTGGCTTGATGCTGTCGTGCAGCGCAGAGGCCCAGTTTGCTCGCAGCTTGCGCATGTCCTCATCAAGCTCTTCGACCTGCGCCTTGGCTGTCGGTCCGGTAGACGGTCGCGGCACGTAGCCGCAATGCGGACACCGGACAGTCTCCGCGAGTGAATCAGGCGTGAACTCGAGGCACGTGCCGATTCCGGCGAGATGCTGCTGCATCACACCGAATGTTCCCGACGGTAATAGCTCGAGACTGGCGAGCGCCGCGAGATCGTTGAAGATGCCGCCATCAAGGATCGCCTTCTTGTGCTTCTCGCCTGCAGCGTCGAGCCTGTCGCGCTGGTGAGCATGCTCGGCCTCCTCGCGGTAGCGGGCCTTCAACTGCTCGGCCTTACTCTTCGCGGCCGACACCGCGGCTGGGTCTACCTTGTCCTCGGCGAATAGTTGAAGGACTTCTGAGCGCAGCTCAGAGGCGTCAGCGACGAAAGGATCGCCTTGGTCGAATGCCGCCTGGGCATCGGCCAAATACTGGATTGCAGAGAGGTGATTGCGGGCCTTGACGATCCCCTCGGTCCGTTCGAGCTCCTGTTTGCCGCGGTTCGCCGCGTCGAGTTCTGTGGACTTGATCGCCAGCTTGTTCATCTTCCCGACCGAATCCCGGCCCTTTAGGTCTTCGAGCACCTTGCGCAGCTCCGAAAGCCGGGCGCGACGTTCTTGCTGATGATCGATCGCGTGCCCGCCCCAGACGAGCACCCCATCGCTCACTTGCTGCTCGGCATCGAGCACGCGATTCAGGTAAATCTGCGTCTTATCGAGGATCTGCTGCACCACTGCTTCGGTCGCGCCGGAGTCGGGGATCGCACCGGGTGCGATATCGAGCAGGGCAGCGGCGGCGCGTAGCGCCAGGATGGGGAGCGCTTTTGGAGGCGCAACATGGGTCACCTGCACGAGCTCGTCGTGTGACATCTTCGTCAGCCGGTCGAGTCCTAGCGCGTCAACTTGTCCGGCCGGGTAGCCGAGCTCGAGCCGCCCGGCGTGGCAAAGCGCGGCAGCGACAACGACAAGCCACGAGGGCTCGAGGTGCCATGGCGCCCACGTGAGCACCCCGGGGTCCCGCTCGGTCAGCATTTCGGCACGGTTGAGCGCCTTCCCGCCGGCGCCGTCAAGCGCGCCGAGCAGCGCCTTCGCGAACTCGCCATCGGTGACGATCTGCCCGTTCATGTCCGCTAGTCCAAGGGAGGTAAGGACCTTGGTCCCGAGAGCGGTGGGGCGGCGCGTAGCGATTTGTGAGATGGCGGCCTGCACGGTTCCGTCGAAGCTCTGCTTCGTAATTTCGGCCGAGAACGCGGGATAGCCCGGGTAGCGTTCCTCGAAATGCGGTTCGAGCGCGCGCGCCGCGATCGCATCGATCTGTGCCTTCACGGACGTCTTTGCACCCGGGATCTGTTGGAGCCAGGTGCCCAGCGGCTTCACCTCACCGCGGTAGGTCACGGTCATTGCGTTGGCCATGTTGTGTCGTAGCCAGACGATCATCGTCTGCAACGCCTGCTGTCGCTTTTGCTCGTAGACGATCCGGTGCTGCTCAGTCGAGCTGCCAGCGAGTGCGTCCGCGCCCGCGTAGCGGCGTAGCGCAGTCGTGAACTCCTCGTCTGGGGTCTCAAGGCGCACAAACGTCTCGTCGGACAGCTCCTGATCGGCGAACGACGGCTCGTCGTACGGCTGGAGGAAGTAGATATAGAAGTCGCGCGGCGGCTGCGCCGTAGAGCGCTCATTCGGGGCTCCCATGAACAGGTACCCGAGGCGCGTCACATTCTTGGCCCTCCACGGAAGCTCGTATGACCAGATGCGGTAGCTCGCGACATAGGGCGCGTCGCGCTGCTCGAGTACCTCCTCAAGCGCTCGGAAATACGCGTCGTCCAAGCGCTGGTCATCCAGGGAGTCGGCGCGCTCCTGGATGAGTTGGTCGTAATCGATGTCCTTGCGAACGTCGAGGAATATCTGGCCGTTGTCTTCGTTCCGGGACAGGAACTGGCCCGAGACGGCCTTGACGATCTCCGCCACGACCGACTCGAGCGTCGTACCGATGAAGCCGGCGTCAAGCTCGGGAACACCTTCTGGAATGAGGCAGAGGTCATCGCGCAACTCGTCGACGGTCAGGCCGATCGGGACGTCGATGTCCTCGGTCGTCAGTCGATAGACCGCGAGGGCGTCCACGATGCGCAGCGCGACCGGGACGTCCTCTCTCTGTGGCAGCGCGCTCTGAAGCTTTGAGCGCAGGACCTGAGCCCGGTCGAGCACAAGCGCGACGTCCGGAATCGATCGGTTCGACGGATCGTCGTCGAGCTCCGTTCGATAGCCGTCGTAGCAGACCAAACCCGGGGCATCGGTCGGCACCTCGGTGTCCAATAGCGCGGCCATGGCGTGCGACAAGGTTGTAAGCACGCGTCGCTTTTCGACCAGGGTCACCCTCTCGAAAATCCGCAGGTACGACGGATGCACCGGGTAGAGCGCGACGAAGTCTTCGAGGTGCTCGGCCATTCCCTCAAACGCAGGTGTGAAGCCCTCGAGGTGCTGGCGGATCTCAGCCTTCTGCGCAGCGTCCTTGCGAAGCAGTCGTTCCTGAACCACGTAGGCGACGTCCTCGCGCGAGATCCGGACCTGCTCGAACCGGTCGCGCACGCGCCGGATCGCGTCCGACGCGGACGCGAAGCGCGGGTTGTCGAACAGTGCCTCTTGGATGCCGGCGATGAACCGGAAGCGCGTCGTTCGGCTGATTTCGCCGATCTCCCGCAGGAAGGCGAGGTCGACGATCAGCTCTGCGTCGCGACGGGATCGCAGGTAGTCGAGGAGCTCGTCGAGCACGAAGAGCAGTCCGCGCTCCGGCTCGACCTTCTCGAACGCGGCCATCATGTCGACCAGCGAGTCCTTGGTGTTGCTCACGTGTTCAAGCGGCGGAAATGCGAAGTCCACCCCAAGCCGCTTGAGGCCGCTCTCGAGCTCCCCGCAAACGATGTCCCGCAGGCCCATCTTGGTCGCGCCGATCTCGGCGCGCATGACCTGGAAGCTCCCAGCGACCCCGTCGATCGCCTTGCGCACTGCCTCGTCCCGCAGGTCGGCAGCAAGATCGGCGTGCTCGAGCACCGAGGAGATCGTCGACATCAGGTGCGTCTTTCCGGTGCCATAGTTGGCCACCACGAGCACGCCCTTGGTGTCGACCGTCCCATCGAGCCGCAGGTGCGGGAGAAGCTGCTCGGTCAGCATGCGACGCATCTGCGGAGAGATCACGAAGGTCGATACGTCTCGCTTGGCCAGATCCTGGCTATCGGCCTCGGTAAGCACCTTGACGCTGTCTATCGGCTCAAAGGCGATCAGCTGGTCGTACTTCACTTCAGCCACCTCTCGATCTCGAACGAGGGTTGGTCGGGGAAGGATCGGGACATAGGGCGCAAGATGAGAACATCCTCGATGAGGCGGTCGTAATGATCCGGACGCTGGAGCTCGGAGAACTGCGCGCGGCCGCGCACCAGCCGCCCGGGCCATAGCGCCAGCCTCGGCACTAAGCGGCGAGCCAGACGGCGTAGTAGGGCCACGGGGTCGAGTGCGAGCTGTGGAGCGAACAGAATTTCGAGGTCAACCAGTAGGTGCTCGTTGTTCAGAAGCACCTCTATCTCGCTGCTCGACGGGGGGTCGGAGAGCGACGTGAGGGTCGTACCGACAGAGGAGCGGGGCGCGCCGAGCGCCAGCTCCCACTCGGTGATCACATCGCCGGCGTAGGGAGCAGCCTCTATCAAGCCGAAGCGGCCTGGCGAAGCCGACAGCTCCGACGACAGCGAGGCGGGGATCATCGCGACCGATTTTTCCAAGCACGGTCGCTTCCAAACCGAAGCACGGGGCTGAGCCTACTTCGGACACGAGGCTGGAGGCGGCGAGAAGCCTCTCGGACAGGACCGTTCGCGGCACGGCGTCATATGGCCGGGCGACGCCCACCTCACGCGCCGAGGTACTTCGCGTCCACCAGTTGCCATCCGCCGGTGTCCCGTGCGGACTGCTTTGTTCACCGCGACGTCGCCGAGTTCATGATCGGAATAGACACTATGGAGGAGTTGGCCCGCGGTTGTCGAAGGGTTCGGCACTCCCCGCGCAGTCTGCGGGGTAAGTCTTCGCGCTGAGGATTGCGGCCTCGGCGCGGGGCCCACAAGCTATGAGAGGAGTGCCGATGCCTGACGGTATCCGTTGGGTCGGTCTGGACGTGCACGCGCGCGCGTCGACGCTCGCGGTGTTCGACCAGGCGACGGGCGAGGTCGTGACGAGGCGGGTGGTGGGCCGTCCGCACGAGCTGCTGCCGGCGCTGCGGCAGGTCCCGCGTCCGGCGCGGATGGTGTATGAGGCCGGTCCGACCGGCTACGGGCTCGCGCGCCGGGCGCGGGCGGAGGGGATCGAGGTTGCGGTGTGCGCGCCGGGTAAGACCGATCGTCCGCCGTCTGATCGGGTCAAGACCGACAAGCGTGACGCGATCCGCCTGGCCCGGCTGTTGGCGGCCGGGGAGCTGGTGCTGGTCACGATCCCGTCGATCGAGCGTGAGCAGCTGCGTGATCTGGTCCGCTGCCGCGAGGACATCCGCGCCGATCTGATGCGCGCCCGGCACCGCATCGGGAAGTTCCTGCTGCGTCGCGAGATCTACTACGAGGGACCGGCGGTGGCGTGGACGCTGAAGTACCGCTCGTGGCTGACCTCGGTGCGGTTTGCCGATCAGGCCTCACGCGCGACCATGGCCGACTATCTCCACGCGCACGACGTGCTGATCGCCCGCCGCGCCCAGTCGAGGCCGAGCTCGCCAAGCTCGCGCTGAGCGCCCCGTGCGCGGACACCGTGGCGCGGCTGCGGTGTCTGCGCGGGATCGACACGCTCACCGCGGTGGGGCTGTGTGCCGAGATCGGCGAATGGGAGCGCTTCGATCATCCCGACCAGCTCGCCTCCTACCTCGGGATCGTTCCCTGCGAGCACACAACCGGCGCGCAGCGCCGTTGGGATCGATCACGAAGGCGGGCTCCACGCACGCGCGGCGGCTGCTGGTCGAGGCCTCTTGGCACTATCGTCGCGGGCCCGCGGTCGGGCAGGCGCTCGAGCGCCGCCAGCGTGGGCACGCGCCCGAGATCATCAACATCTCCTGGACCGCGCAACGCCGGCTGAACGCCCGCTGGCGCCAGCTCAAAGACGCCCGCCACAAGCCCGGCGGGGTCGTCGCGGTGGCGATCGCCCGCGAGCTCGCCGCGTACTGCTGGGAGATCGCCACCTTGACTCCACATCCTGACCCGGTTCCGCCGGCGTCCCTGCCGGCGGGCGACCCCCTCACGCAGAGCGCCCCGCTCCCACCGAAGCAGAGAAAGACCACCCGCCGGAGGATCACCAACTCACGCTGACACCTTCCGTTTGACACCTTCCGTGCGGCTGGCGAGGCGGCCCGAGGCGGCCGGCTCGCGCACAGCAACTCCGCGATTCGTCGCCTGAGCAACCGCCCCCCTCCCGGGGCGGCCGCGCTCGACAATAGACAGCGGACGTGCGACGAACAAAGGTCTTGGGACAGCCCCCGCATATGAGCATGACCACCGTCGCGAACCCGAGCATCCTCAGACCGCCCCGCCAGCCGCACACCATCAACGACGCACCCAACCAGACGATGGCCATCAACCCCTACCCCTTGACAGCCACTCCTCCATATGGGCGACGAAGGGGGTTGTCGCGGGGGGAGCCTCCCGCGCTGCGACGATCGGAGACGCCGTGTCGTTGATTCGCCGCGACGTGCTTCGGGATGGCTGCGGCGATCTCGCTTCTCATGGTCAGGGCGCTCTACTCGACAGCGACGCCCGGCTCGTTCGCGGCATGCCCTTGGCCGGGAGCCACTGGCGGTCTTCTCCGAGAGCGGAGTCTCGGCCCCCGTCCGGTCAGTGGGGAAGCGAAGCTGCAGCGGTTCGCGGGGCGTCCTCGTGGTCCAACGTCGCCTCCCGCGGGGGTACTCCCCGTCGTGATGCGGGCATCCAAGCCCGCATCACGACGGGGAGTGTTTGCTGGGTAGGCGGAGGGGGCTCGCTCGATCAATAACGACCGACTGCTGCACGTCGACCACCGCGACGTGGAAGCAGGACGCCGGCAGCGACCGCCGCGCCGCCTGCATGGAGTCCCCCCGGGGGCGGGTTGGAGCGGTGCCGAGGCTCAATTCTCTTCCCGCGGCGCGTGATGGTCCTAGGGCGTCCCGGCCCCTGGCTCGGGGGTAACCGCGTAGTCATCGTCGGGAGGATTACCTTCCTCTCAGAACACCAGTCCAACCAGCTCTCTGAGCGCGGTGCGGTATGCCTCACGCTCCTCCTCCCCGACCTCGCTTCCGAGTCCACCTACATGTCAAACATTTGTCAAACGAACGCCGCCGACCGGCCCGGTTCAGGCCATCGTAATCAGGCCATCCGAAGATCAAAACGCCTGCATAGACTGGCATTCTGCAGCATTACGCCGTACCAGCCGGACGGTCCGAATCGGGCTCATAACCCGAAGGTCGCGGGTTCGAATCCCGCCCCCGCTATCGAGTGGTCTTCACGTTTGCCCGGGATTGTCGGAGGAACTGTGTAGGCCTGAGCGAAAGAGATCGCCATGCCTACAAAGACGAGAAGCAGGACTAATCACAGCAGCAGCAGTGTGTTGGAGCACGATCTGGGCCTTGAGGGTTTGGAGCTTGCGGCGCGGCGGCCGCGGACCCCCCGATCTCGCCAGAGCTGGTCGATGAGGCGGTGGAGCGTTCGGCTGGTCGCCGCCGGGTCCGGCAAGCTCTGGGGATGGGATCCGATCGGCGGATCAGCGATGAGGTGATCGACGAGCTGCTCGCCGGCGCGAGCACCGAGGAGGAGATCGCCGGGCCCGGCGGGTTGCTCGCCGAGCTGACCAAGCGCCTGGTCGAGCGGGCGCTGGAGGTCGAGCTGACCGACCATGTCGGGTACGAGCCTCATCAGGAGCCGCCCGGCGGCGCGGGGAACACCAGGAATGGCACGACCCCGAAGACGCTGATCACCGAGCACGGCAAGGTCGGGATCGACGCTGCCCGCGATCGGGACGGGAGCTTTGAGCCGCGGATCGTCCGCAAGCGCCAGCGCCGCTTCCAGGGGTTCGACGAGAAGATCCTCGCCCTGTACTCGCGCGGCCTGTCGGTGCGCGATATCGAGGCGCACCTCGAGGAGATCTACGGCGTGAAGGTCGGCCGCGACCTGATCTCCAGGGTGACCGACGCGGTCATGGACGACGTCCGGGACTGGGCTAAGCGGCCGCTGGAGGACGTCTACCCGATCGTGTTCCTGGACTGCATGGTCCTGAAGATCCGCGAGGGCGGCAGCGTGCAGCGCCGCGCGCTGTATCTGGCGCTGGGCGTCACCCTCGACGGCGACCGCGACGTGCTGGGCATGTGGTTTCAGGAGACCGAGGGCGCGAAGTTCTGGATGCAGGTGCTCTCACCGAGCTCAAGACAGCGCGGCGTCGCCGACATCCTGATCTGCTGCGTCGACGGCCTCACCGGCTTCCCCGAGGCGATCGAGGCGATCTTCCCGCGCACGACCGTCCAAACATGCATCGTGCACCTGATCCGCTCGAGCCTGAAATACGTGCCCCGGCGCGAGCGCGAGCAAGTCGCCCGCGACCTGAAGCCGATCTACACCGCCAAGGACGCCGACCAGGCCCAGGTCGAGCTCGAGACCTTCGACGAGAAGTGGGGGCAGCGGTTCCCCGTCATCACCCAGGCAGTGGCTGAACGCCTGGGAGCACGTGATCCCGTTCCTCGCGTTTCCCGCCGAGGTCCGCCGCGTGATCTATACGACGGATGAAAGTGTCAAGGCCGCGGCTCAATTTTCAGGGCCGTGGTCGTGCCGTTCTCCCGTGCTTGTGGCGGAGGTTGGTGGGCTGCGAGGGTGTCGCTCGCCGGCAGGGACGCCGGCGAAACAGGGTCCGGATGGGGTGTTGGCCGAGTGCGGGCGTGCGAGATCCTCGCCCCAGCAGGACGCCATTGGCCAGGAGGGGTTTGTGTTGGGGTTAGGCTTTGCTCAGGGCGTGGTCGACCCCCGAGCGAAGCGCAGGTTCTGGGACTGATGCCTGCCGCGCAGCTTGCCCCACAGAGGGCCTTTTCAGTCGCGTCCCATTGGCGGCGGCCACGCCCGAGTTCGCGCTTGGGCTTGGTGGGCCGCTTGGCCTGCCAGTCGGCGACGAGCTGGCGGTACGCCTGCTCGCCTTGCTCGGCGAGCTCGCGCTCGCGCGTCGGATCTGCTTGAGCGAATACGCGGCGGCCTTGCCTTGCGGCCGCGGCGGGAGGGCATCCCGGCGCGCAGCTCGAGCGCCCGGAGTTTCTTGTCGGTCAGCGACGGGCGCGCGAACGCGTAGTCCTCGCCGCGCTCGATCATCGTCCAGCACAGCACCGCGAGCTTGCGCGCGGTCGCGACCACGGCGATCTGCATCCCGCGACGCGAGCACACGCGCTGATAGAAGGCGCGCAGCGGCCCGGGCGTCTTGGCGGCTGACCAGGCGGCCTCGACCAGCATCCCGCGGGCGTGCGCGCGGCCTTGTTTGGTGATCCGGCCGTGGCTGGCGGGCTGCCCGCCGGACTGTTTGACCCGCGGGTTCAAACCGAGGTACGACACCAGCTGCTCCGGGCGGCGGAACCGGCGAAAGTCACCCACGGCGGCGACGATCGACAACGCCACCGTGGCGTCAACTCCCGGGATCGTCATCAGCCGCTGGACTTCAGAACTTGAGAGCGCCACACGACCCAGCTGAGCATCGATGATCCGCAGCTCCTGGGCGTGAAAGTCCAGCTGGCGCAACAGCGCCTCGACAGCGACCGACTCGTCCGCCGGCAGCGGCTGAGCGGACAGCCAGCAGCGGCCCTTGATCCCGAACAGATCGGCCGCTGGGCACCGCGGGATCAGGTTACGGTGAAGAATCGCCTGGACCCGGTTCTTCAGGCGGGTCCGTTGACGCACGATGTGCGCGCGGCGAGCCACCTGACGGCGTAGCGCCTGGGTGGCCTGGTCGGCGATCCACACCGACGGCAGATAGTCCGCGGCCAACAGCTGCGCCAGCACCTCAGCATCGACCTTGTCGGTCTTGACCTTGGCCTCCGCGATCGCCCGGGTTTTCTGCGGGTTGGATACCACCACCCGCGCGACGTGCGGCTCGATCAGCCTGACGATCGCCTGCGTGTTGCATGTCGCCTCGATCGCGACCTCATCCTCTGGCCCGAGGCTGTCGGCGAAGATCCGCAACGCCTCGTCGGTCAGCGCGATCCGCCCGGCCTGGCGAACCAGACCGTCCTCCCACACCGCGACCTGCGCGAACTCGCGGTGCACGTCCAGCCCGATACACCTACGTCCCATCAGGAACCTCCCAACTGGTTGATGATCGTGGGAGCCAGGCGGGCGAACGACACCTACGGATCCGCGCTCAAGGCGCATCCGGGCAAGTCGCAGGGGCGGCCAACTACTAACCCGCGCTCAAGGCGCAACGTATAAGAACGGCCTGCCCAGCCTGCGTTCGCTCCCGGATGCCCCGCGACCCGGACGGTCGCACCGTACTCACCGACCCCGAAACGCTCAATAGCTGCAACAGGCCGGTCGTCTGGACGCGGTGGGCATCTGGTGCCTTTCATACCGGATACCAACACGATCGAGGCGCTCAACCGGCAGATCCGCAAGGCGATCAAGACCAAGGGGAGCTTCCCCAACGAGGACGCCGCCCGCAAGCTCGTCTACCTCGCCCTGCAGAACGCCGTCCCGCAATGGACCCGAATCCGGAACTGGACAACGGCGCTGCTCGCGTTCAAAATCCACTTCGGCGACCGCATCCCTGACACTGCAACCTGACCGTCACTCGTTGACACACCTGGAGTCACTATCACACTTGACATAAGCCGCCTACACAGTTAACGGGACGCCCTCGTTTGCCCTGGTGGTATGTTCACGTTTGGGGTGGACGGAAGGTCGGCGTGGTGGTCGGGTTGTTGGTGGGGGTGCGCCGCGTGGTGGCGTTGGCTGTGCGGGGTGGTCGTTTCGGTCGGCGGCGGGGCGGTTTTGCCGTGGGGAGAATCGCCGGCTTGCGGCGGATGCTGGCTGGTTGTCGTCGCTGGCGTCGCGTTGTGCTTTTAGGGCGGCGCGTTTGCGACGCTGATGAGATCGTCGGCTGTTTGCCGGCGGCGTTTGCGGTGTTTGGGTGGGAGTCCGTTGGCGGCGCGGCGCTCGTTCTCGGCTTGGCGGGCGTTGAACGCGTCGGCGACACGGAGGTTGCGGGCGATCAGGACGGTGGCGGTGAACAGGGCGATGGGGGTCAGTCCCATCAGGCGGCACCAGCCGCGGGCGATGGTGGTGCTGGCGGGGTCGGTGATCGTGGCGAAGGTTCGTTCGGCGGCTGTGCGGCGGTTGTAGCTGGTGCGGTGCTGGGGTGAGGGGTAGTCGTGCTTTTGCGCGGTTTTCGCGTTCACGTGCGGGGGGACGGTGATCGTTTGCTGGGAGCAGCAGGCGGGCGGATGCTCGGGCGGGTCGAGGATCGTCGGACGCTTGTAGGGCAGTGTCATCGAGGCGGGACGGTGCGGGCAGCGGAGCTTTTGTTGTGCGGCGGGGCAGATCACGCGGTGGTAGCCGTCGTGGTCAAGGGCGGTGATCGGCGAGAGCTTGTATGTGGCGAGCTCTGCGCAGTGGTGGTCGTGGGCCGTGGTCTGCTCGGCGCTCGCGGCGCGCGGCAGCGGTGAGATGTCGAGCAGTGTTGGTGGGGTGGCGGGGCAGTAGAGGTTCCCGTTGCAGCAGGTCGCGCCCATGTGGGTGCCGTTGGTGCCGCGGTCGTTGGGGTGCAGGTCCTGGACGAGGTCGATGCCAAGGCGTCTGAGCGGCAGCGCCCAGGTTGCGGGGACACGGTAGGCGTAGCCGGAGTCGGCGAGCAGATCGCCGACCTGGATCCCGTCGTTGATCATGCGCTCGATCACGGGCACGATCTGGGCGGGCGGGTCGTGATCGCAGCTGGTCAAGAGGATCCGGCGGGCGAGCTCGGGGATCTGGGGGCCCTGTTCGTCTTTGACGGTCGTGGCGGCTTGGAGGTAGTAGCCGTAGAACGTCTCGTTGCGGGCGGGGTGGTTGGTGTTGCGGTGCCCCCAGGACGCTTCGGGGTCCGCGCACCCCCGATCCTTCCCGCCGCCGTCGCCGTCGCCGTCGCTCTCTTGCGCGCCGTCGTCGCCGTTGGTGCTGTTGCTGCTGCTGGTGGTGGTGGGCTGGTTGGGGTGCTCTGGGCGGGGTTTGGGCGGTGGGCGTGACCAGCTCTCAAGGTCGGTCCAGTCCACGGCGTAGCTGTCCGACGGGGGCGCGCCGAGTACCTGCACGCTCGCTTCCAACAGCGCGTCGAGCAGTCGGAGAGCTGCTCGGACGGGGCGCCGTCGGGTTGGTCCTTCGACAGCGCCCGGGTGACGAGCTTGAAGGTGCGCTCGATCTGCCGGTAGGTCAGCGGGTGCGGGCCGGTTTTCCAGTGGGCGATGATCCCGAGCCGCTGCTGGTCGGGGTGGGGGAGGTCGAGCAGTGCGTGGTGGACGCGACGCAGGTGCGCGGGGCGTCCGTGGACGGCGATGAGCAGCATCCCTGCGAGCAGCGTCCGCGCCCGCAGTTGGCGGGGTCGCACCCCGACCGGCAGCAGCAGCTCCAGGCGCGGAGCCACGCCGGAGGTGTCGATGACCTGCTCCAGGCGCTCGAGCTCGCTGGCCGTGTTCACGGGGATCCTCCTGCGAGCAGCGCGACCAGCTCGTCCTCGCTGGCCGTGGGCAGGTGGGTGGCGAGGTCCCCGAGCCGTTGGCTGCACGTGATCCCGGCGGCGTGCATGAACGCGCCGAGCCCGATCTGTCGGGCGCACGCGACCAGCCATGTCGAGCGCAACCTGCCGGCCTTTAAGCGGGGCAGCGAGCTGTCGGTGGACAGCGTTGCGGACAGCGTGTCGGTGACGTTGCGCCGGTCGGGGTTCCGGCCGCCGATCGCGTAGCGCTCGCCGGCGAACCGGGCGGCCTCCAACAGTCGCTGCTGGTAGCGCTCGAGGACCGGCACCGCCCGTGAGCGCACGCCGCCGAGTTGCACGATCACGCCGCCCGAGCGGGCGACGATGTCGCTGCCGCGGACGTGCCGCAGCTCCCCGGCGATCACCCCGGCGCCCGCACCGAGGCAGATCAGCGCGTTCGCACGCAACCGGCGCGCCCGGGTGCTCTGCGCATCGGCGACCCGCAGGAACCCGTCGATCTCGCTCGGCGCGTACGGCCGCTTCGCGCGCTCGCGAACCAGCGGCACCGGCGGCGGCTCCGGATAGCGCGCCAGGGACCGTGCGAGCGCCCGCAGGTTCGTCCGCAGCGTCCGCCGGGTCGCTGGCGACACGTCCGCGCATCCGACCAGCACGAACCGCTCGAGGACCGCGTCTAAGAGCACCACCCGCGGCTCGAGCTCCAGCCCCACCGACTCGGCGAAGGCGGCCAGCCGGCCCGCGGCGAACGACAGCGCCTTCGCCCGCCCAGGCGTCCCCGGGGCCGCCTGCGCCACCACCGCGCGTGCGAACGCGGCCGCCCCGGGCGTCAGCGACCGCGGCGCGTAGCGCGCGATCACGGCCGAGACGCTCGAGGGATCAGCCACCCCGCCCATCACACAGTACATATACTGAAGGAACAGGACGGAATGACCAAACCCTCTGACAGACTCACGTCAGTGAAGATCGACCCCGCCCAACGCGACGAAGCCCGGCAGATCGCCACCGAACTCGCCGCACTCGCCCGCACCGCGAAAGTCCTGCCCGGCTCGATCCAACAACGCCACATGCGCTGCGGACAGCCCAGCTGCGGCTGCCATGCCAACCCACCCCGTCTCCACGGCCCCTACTGGCAATGGACCCGCAAACTCGCCGGCAAAACCGTGACCCGCTACATCAGCGCGGACACCGCCTCCGACTACCAGGCCTGGATCGCCAACGACCGCCGCATCCGCGAACTCCTCACCCGCCTCGAAGCGCTCGGCACCGCCCATCTCGAAGCCGAACAACCACACACCTAAAAACAAACCAACGCGTGGTCAACACGCGCTTATCCCGTGACCAGCAACACGACAGCACCCGAAAACCCCTGCAAACACCCAAACGTGAAGACCTGATCGAGCGGAGGTCTTCACGTTTGACCTCGGTTGATGTTCACGTTTGTGCCGGACGTCAGCGCGGGCTGCGTTGTGCCGGGTGAGCGCGCGTTGTGGGGGTTAGCGGGTGGGCGCGCGAGTGATGGTCGCTGGTGAGCGTGCCGGGATCGGTGTAGCGCGAGTCGCCGAGGTGCTGGCGGGAGCGTCGTTTGTGGGTGGTGGCGACGTCGTGCGTCTCAGGGCGGAGGGTGCGCGGCGGCGATTAGCTCGTTTGTGGTCTGTCGTCGGCGCTGCGTCGTTTGGGCGGGAGCCCGTTGGCGGCGCGTCGTTCGTTCTCGGCTTGGCGGGCGGTGTGGGCGTCGTTGATGCGCAGGTTGCGGGCGATGAGGGCGGTGGCGGTAAGGAGCGCGATGCCGGTGAGGCCCATGATTCGGCACCAGCCTTTGTTGAGGTTGTTGGTGGCGGGGTCTTTGATCGTTGCGTAGGTGCGTTCGGCGGCGGAGCGGCGGTTGTAGGAGGCGCGGTGCTGCGGTGAGGGGAAGTCGTGCTTCTGGGCGGTCTTCGCGTTGATGGATGGTGGGACGGTGATCGTCTTCTGTTGGCAGCAGGCGGGCGGGTGCTGGGGTGGGGCGAGGATCGTGGGGCGGTCGTGCGAGCGCGTCATCGACTCTGGTCTGAGTGGGCAGCGGAGTTTGCCTTGGGCGGCGGGGCAGATCGCGCGGTGGTAGCCGTCGGGGTCGTGGCGGGTGATAGGCGAGAGCTTGTAGCGCGCGAGCTCGGCGCACTGCTGGTCGTGTCTGGCGGTCTGCTCGGCGCTCGCGCCGCGCGCGAGCGGTTGTAGCTGGAGCAGGGCGGTGGGAGTGGCGGGGCAGTAGAGGTTGCCGTTGGCGCAGGTCGCGCCCTTGTGGGTGCCGTTCGGGCCGCGGTCGTTGGGGTGCAGGTCCTGGATCAGATCGGCGCCGAGCGCGCGGATCGGGAGCGCCCAGTTCTCGGGGACGCGGTAGGCGTAGCCGGAGTCGGCGAGTACGTCTGCGATCGTGATGTTGTCGTTGGCCATCCGCTCGAGGACGGGCACGAACGCGGGCGGCGGATCGACGTGGCAGCTGGTCAGCAGCATGCGTCTGACGAGCTCGGGGACCTCGGGGCCGTGCTCGTCTTTGACGGTCGTGGCGGCTTGGAGGTAGTAGCCGTAGAACGCTTCGTCTTTTTGGCCGGGATGGTTGCCGCGGCGGTGCCCCCAGGCAGCCTCGGGGTCGGCGCATCGCTGATCATCCTCGCCGTCGCCGTCGGGCGTTGATTGCTGGGGGTCGGCGGGCCGCTCGTCGTCGTCGGCTGGGACCGGTTTGGGATCGTCGCGCTTGGCGTCTTGCTTGGGTGGGGGGCGTGACCACGTCTCGTGATCGGTCCAGTCCACGGCGTAGCTGCTCGTGGCCGGCTCGCCGAGCACGGTGATGCTCGCTTCGAGCAGCGCGTCGAGGGTCTCTGTGAGGGTCTGGGAGGGGGTGCCGTCGGGTGTGTCGTTGGCGAGCTTTGAGACCACGAGGGCGAAGGTCCGCTCGACTTGGCGGTAGGTCAGCAGGTGCGGGCCGTCTCGCCAGGGGGCGATGATCCCGAGCCGCCGTTGCTGGGCTTCTGGGAGCGCGAGCAGCGTTTGGTGGACTCTGCGTAGGTGCGCCGGGCGGCAGGCGGCGGCGACGAGCAGCATCCCGAGCAGCAGCGTGCGCACGGGCAGCTGCCGGGGGCGGACCCCGATCGGCAACGAGGGTGTCAGACCTTCCGTGTAAGCTGACTGTTTGAGTGTAACAGTTACTCGTTGAATATCAAGTGTTGACAGGTAACTTGCGTGGTTGTTGCCGCCTATTCCGTCCGTGCCCATTCCGCCGGCCATCCATGGCCGTCGGGCGACGCCCTCAGCAGGCAGCCTCCAACCCCGGAAGCGGGGGAAACGGCTTGGGCCTGGCGGTTAGATGTCACTGTCGGGGATGCGGTCGGGGAAGTGGATTTTGAAGGCGGCGAGGGCTGAGTGCCAGTGCAGCACTTGCCGCCAGCGGGGCTCGGCTTTGGTGATCGCGAGGTAGATCAGTTTGCGGGCGGCGTCCTCGGTCGGGAAGTGCCCGCGGGTCTTGATGATCTTGCGGGTCTGCCGGTGCAGAGCCTCGATCGAGTTGGTATCCGGTATGAAAGGCACCAGATGCCATCCGCGCCTGGTGTGACCGGCCCGTTGCAGCTATTGAGCGTTTCGGGGTCGGTGAGTACGGTGCGACCGTCCGGGTCGCGGGGCATCCGGGAGCGAACGCAGGCTGGGCAGGCCGTTCTTATACGTTGCGCTTTGAGCGCGGGTTAGTAGTTGGCCGCCCCTGCGACTTGCCCGGATGCGCCTTGAGCGCGGATCCGTAGGTGTCGTTCGCCCGCCTGGCTCCCACGATCATCAACCAGTTGGGAGGTTCCTGATGGGACGTAGGTGTATCGGGTTGGACGTGCACCGCGAGTTCGCGCAGGTCGCGGTGTGGGAGGACGGTCTGGTCCGGCAGGCCGGGCGGATCGCGCTGAGCGATGAGGCGTTGCGGATCTTCGCCGACAGTCTCGGGCCGGAGGATGAGGTCGCGATCGAGGCGACATGCAACACGCAGGCGATCGTCAGGCTGCTCGAGCCGCACGTCGCGCGGGTGGTGGTATCCAACCCGCAGAAGACGCGGGCGATCGCGGAGGCCAAGGTCAAGACCGACAAGGTCGACGCCGAGGTGCTGGCGCAGCTGTTGGCGGCCGACTATCTGCCGTCGGTGTGGATCGCCGACCAGGCCACCCAGGCGCTGCGCCGCCAGGTGGCTCGCCGCGCGCACATCGTGCGTCAACGAACCCGCCTGAAGAACCGGGTGCAGGCGATTCTTCACCGTAACCTGATCCCGCGGTGCCCAGCGGCGGACCTGTTCGGGATCAAGGGCCGCTGCTGGCTGTCCGCTCAGCCGCTGCCGGCGGACGAGTCGGTCGCTGTCGACGCGCTGTTGCGCCAGCTGGACTTTCACGCCCAGGAGCTGCGGATCATCGATGCTGAGCTCGGTCGTGTGGCGCTCTCAAGTTCTGAGGTCAAGCGGCTGATGACCATCCCGGGAGTTGACGCCACCGTGGCGCTGTCGATCGTCGCCGCCGTGGGTGACTTCCGCCGGTTCCGCCGCCCCGAGCAGCTGGTGTCGTACCTCGGTTTGAACCCGAGGGTCAAACAGTCCGGCGGGTCAGCCCGCCAGTCACGGCCGGATCACCAAGCAGGGCCGCGCGCACGCTCGCGGGATGCTGGTCGAGGCGGCGTGGTCAGCCGCCAAGACGCCCGGGCCGCTGCGCGCCTTCTATCAGCGCGTGTGCTCGCGTCGCGGGATGCAGATCGCCGTGGTCGCGACCGCGCGCAAGCTCGCGGTGCTGTGCTGGACGATGATCGAGCGCGGCGAGGACTACGCGTTCGCGCGCCCGTCGCTGACCGACAAGAAACTCCGCGCGCTCGAGCTCCGCGCCGGCATGCCCTCCCGCCGCGGCCAGAAAGGCAAGGCCGCCGAGTATTCCCTCAAGGAGGTCCGGCGCCGTGAGCGCGAGCTGGCGGAGCAGGGCGAGCGGGCATACCGCCAGCTCGTCACCGACTGGCAGGCCAACCGCCCCACCAAGCCCAAGCCCGAACCGGGCGTGGCCGCCGCCAATGGGACGCGACTGAAAAGGCCCTCAGTGGGGCAAGCTGCGCGGCAGGCATCAGTCCCAGAACCTGCGCTTCGCTCAGGGGTCGACCACGCCCTGAGCAAAGCCTAACTGACACACAACCTTCCTGCGAATGGCGTCCCGCTGGGGCGAGGATCTCGCACACCCTCACTCGGCCAACACCCCATCCGGACCCTGATTCGCCGGCGTCCCTGCCGGCGAGCGACACCCTCGCAGCCCACCAACCTCCGCCACAAGCACGGGAGAACGACACGACGACGGCCACGAAAATTGAGCCGCGGCCTTGACACTTTCATCCGTCGTGTAGATCACACGGCGGACCTCGTCGGGGAAAGGCCAGGAACGGGGTGATCTGCTCCCAGTGCTCAAGCCAGCTGTGGCTGATCGTGGGGTAGCGGGCATCCCACTTCTCCGCGAAGCGTTGCAGCTCGTCGCCGGCGGCGTCCTGGCTTGCGGCCGTATAGATCTTGCGCAGGTCGGCAGCGACGGGCTTGCGGTCCTTGTAGGAGACGAACTTCAGCGAGTTGCGCACCTGGTGCACGAGGCAGGTTTGCACGGTCGAGTGAGGGAAGGTCGCCTCGATCGCCTCGGGGAACCCGGTGAGCCCGTCGACGCAGAAGATGAGCACGTCGGCGACGCCGCGCTGTTTGAGCTCGGTCAGGACCTGCAGCCAGAACTTGGCGCCCTCGGTGCGCTGAAACCAGATCCCGAGCACGTCGCGCTCGCCCTCCAGGTTGACCCCCAGCGCCACATAGCAGGCGAAGTTTCTGACCGCGTGGCCGTCGCGTACCTTGACCACCAGCGCGTCCAGATAGACGATCGGGTACAGGCGCTCAAGCGGCCGGTTCTGCCAGGCCTTGGCGTCCTCGAGCACCGCGTCGGTGATCTTCGAGATCAGATCGGGCGAGACCTCGGTCCCGTAGATCTCGGCTAAATGCCCCTGGATCTCGCGGACGGTCAGGCCGCGGGCATACAGGCTGATGACCTTCTCATCGAACCCGACCCACCGGGTCTGGCGCTTGTTGACGACCTGCGGCTCAAACGTGCCCTTGCGATCCCGGGGTGAGCGGATCCGCAGCGGCCCCTGGTCGGTCAGCACCGTCTTGTGCGGCTGGCCGTTGCGCGAATTCCCGGCGCCCCCGAGCGGCGCCTGACCCGCCGGATAGCCCAGATGCGCGGTCAGCTCCGCCTCAAGCGCCCGGTTCAAAAGCCGCCGGGTCAGATACGCCAACAGCCCATCCGGCCCCGCGATCTCCTCCGCCGTGCCCACGCCGGCAAGCAACACGTCCAGCAGCTCGTCGATCTCCGGCTCCCGCTCATCCAGGCCCGGACCGCTCGGCAACCCCGGCAACGACTCTCTCCGCTCGACGGTTTCCGATCGCGTCGCTCGCCCAGCGGACTCGCTCCGCTCCTCGCTCAAACAACTCAAGACATCGCTATCGGAACTCATAAAGATAGGCATGACCAGTCCTTTCGGCCACGCTTACACGGTTCCTCCGACACTCCCTCGGCAACAGCAGCTCGATCCGCCTGCTCACGCCGGCGGTGTCGATCACCAGCTCCAGGCGCTCGAGCTCGGTGGTGTTCACGGCGCTCCTCCCAGCCGCGCGATCAGTTCGTTCTCGGTCGCCTCGGGCAGCCTGGCGGCGAGGTCCCCGAGCCGCTGCGAGCAGCTGATCCCGGCGGCCTGCATGAACGCCCGCAGGCCGACCTGATCCGCGCACGCCACCAGCCAGCTCGAGCGCAGCCGCCCGGGCTCGAGCCTCGGCAGCGAGCTGTCGCCAGACATCCCCCGGCACAGCTCGTCGGTGATGTTGCGCCGGGCGGGATCACGGCCGCCGACGATCAACCGCTCGCCCGCGAACGCCGCGGCCTCCAGCAGCGGCTCGTGGTAGCGGTGAAGCACCGGCACCGACCGCGCCCGCCGGCCACCGACCACGACCAGTACCCCGCCCGAGCGCGCCACGACATCGATCCCGCGCACGTGGCGAAGCTCGCCCGCGACGATCCCCGCCCCAGCGCCCAGACAGATAAGCGCGGTTGCGCGCGTCCGCCGCGCCACCGTCCGCTGCGCGGCCGCCAGCCGAAGATACCCGTCGATCTGCGCCTCGCTATAGGGATCCTTGGCGCGCTCTCTGGGCAGCGGCACCGGGCGAGGCCGGGGATGGGCCTCGAGCGCGCGGGCGAGCGCTCTGAGGTTGGTGCGCAGCGTGCGACGGCTCGCGGGCGAGACCGCTTGGCAGCCGCACAGGATGAACCGCTCGATCACCGACGGGTGCAGCAGCACCTCCGCCTCCAGCTCGAGCCCGACCTGCTCTGCGAAGCCGGCGAGCTTGGAGGCGGCGAACAGAAACGCCTTCGCCTGCGCAGGCGTGGTGGGCGCTGCCGCGGCCGCCGCCTCGCGCGCGAACCGCTGCGCAGGCTCAGACAGGACCTCAGAGCGCCATGCGCACATCACCCGCCCCACCGCCTTCCCGGCCGCGTCCGACGCGCGCCCGGTCGCCAGCGGCGCTGAGCGCGCGCCCGAATCGCTCCGCGGTCGGCCCGGGGACGACATAACCCATCCGAGAGTAGAAGTACTATCGGACAGACAGACGTAGCATCCCCCAACTCCGATGCCGCCCAACCCGAAAACGACCGACCGCCGCCTCCAGCGCCTCCAAGCGCAGCTCGCCGAGGTCGGCTTCGCGCTGCCCGGCACGATCAACACCGCGATGAACCGCTGCGGCAAACCCAACTGCGCCTGCCACCACGACCCGCCCAAGCTCCACGGCCCCTACATCACCTGGACACGCAAGGTCTCCGGCAAGACCATCACCCGCCGCCTCACCCCCGAGCAGCTCGAGCGCTACAAGCCCTGGTTCGACAACGACCGCCGGCTGCGCCAGCTCACCAAAGACCTCGAAACGCTCTCACTACAAACCGCCGAACAGGCCGAGGGCTGGGAACACAACCCCCCACCACCCCCACCACCCCCACCACCCCCACCGCCTCAACAGCCCGACCGATAACCCCCAGCCACCGTGGAAATCAGCCGCCAAAGCTGTGAAACAGCCCCCGACCGCCCCCAAAACCCCCCGCAAAATCGCAAACGTGAAGACCTCATTCATCGAAGCCGACCAGGGCGTAGGACCCAAAAAGCCCTGCAAAACCGGCCGACTGAGACCCCGAAGGCCGCCGAAAGGTGGCCTTCGTCGTTCGGGGATAGGGTGACCGTGAGAGGCCCGGTCAAACGCGTGTCAAACACCGTCGTCCGGATGCTTGGGCAGGGGGCAGGATGTCAAGCCCTTACGGCAGCTCCGGGCCCTAACCCCGCCGGCGCTCCCGCTCGGGGGCAGCGCCGGCGGGCGGGATCGGCGGTCGCGACGCGACGGCGGGCTATCGTGGGCGCGCCGCGAGCTCGCGCAGCGCCTTCGCCAGGCGAGCGCGCGGCCTCGCATGGAGGTGCGTCACGCGGCGCTTGTCGTTGTCGATCCCGGCCGACCGAAGCACGGCTGCCCGCTCGTGCTCGTCAAGTTGCTCAATCGCCTCGAGGAGGTCGAGCACTGACATCCGGGCCGAGGAGGTGGCCGGTCCGACGAGCCGATGCTCGAGGGCTTGGGCCGCGCCCTCGAGCGCGGCCTCACGGCTCTGAGCTGCGCGCAGCGCGTAGGCGAGACCGACGCGCTGCGCATCGGCGATGACGCCAGCGCCGCGGTGCCGGCGGCCGCTCGCGCCCGCGGGTCGACGCCGTCCGGTTGACGATTCTCGACGAGCCGGCGGTTCGATCGGGGCGGGCGCCACGAGCCCAGCCTCGGTCAGGAAGCGACTCGCCGATCCTTCGGTCCAGTGAACGGCGAGCGTCCGCCGGGCCCGGGTGAACGCCACGTAGGCGAGCCGGCGCTCGGCTTCGATGCCCTCGCCGGCGGCTCTGTCTTGCGGGCTGACCTCGAGGGAACGACGATGCGGGAGCTGGCTGTCCTCGCAGCCGAACACGTGCACCTCTGGCCATTGTCGGCCCTTGGCGCGGTGGATCGTCGTCAGCTCGAGGCCGTGCAGGTCGTCGCGGATCGCCGCGAGGGCATCGCTCCGGGCCTGCAGGAGCGTCGCGTACTCCGCAACCGTCTTGCCTGACGCTTCGCGCCCGGCATGCTCGAGTACCTCGAGCTCGATTCGCTCGGTGCCCCCGAATGCCCGCTCGTGCTCGCCGAAGTACTCGTCGAGCCCGCCGGGGCCGCGCAGGTAGCGGACGAACCGGCCGGCGTCGGTGATCGCGGCCAGCGCATCGAGGACCCGCCCGGCCTCGTCGAGCCTCACGCGCTGGCGGGCTCCGGTCGCGAGCGCCGCGAAGCTCTCGCTGAAGGAGCGGCCAACTCGGAGCAGGGTCGCCACCTGGTCTTCGGCGTCGAGCGGCAGACCGCGGCCGGGCGCCCGGCACACCCGCGCGACATCGTCGGACTCGGCATGCTCTGGGGCCGCGCAGAGCCGCACGTACGCCTCGAGGGCGCCGCGGGCGCCGGCTGGCTCGAACACCGGCTCGGGCGCGGCGATCCGCACCCCGAGACCTGCGCACGCCAGCGCGACGGTCCGCAGCAGGTTGGTCGTACGGGCAAGTACGACGATCTCACCGCGCGTGCCGCCGGCCAGCGCCCCCGCGACCTCGCCGGCACCGTGCTGTTGGGTCTCGTGCCCGTGCAGTCGCAGCGCCGGCTCGCCTCGGGCGGCGGACGCGGCGTGGATCGGCTTTTGGAAGCGGACCTCGTTGTGTTCGATCAGACGCCGCGAGGCTTCGACGACCTCGGGCGGGCAGCGATAGTTGTGCGCCAGCGAGATCCGCTCGAGCCCCGGATAGGCGAGGTCGAGCTCGATGATCCGGCGCACGCTGGCCCGGCGCCATCCGTACAGGGTCTGGTCCTCGTCGCCGACGCAGAAGAACCCATCCTGGGGCGCCGCGAGGATCCGTACGAGCAGCTCCTGCGCCGGCTCGATGTCCTGGTACTCGTCGACCAGAACCTGCCGGAAGCGGCTCTGCCAGCGCCGGCGAAGATCGGCGTCCTCACGCAGCGCCCGCACTGCGCCGAGCACGAGGTCATCGAAGTCGTGGACTCGCCCCTCTGTCAGCTGGCGTTCATAGTGCTCGTAGATGATCGCCAACGTCTCGCCGTCCGGATGCCCGTCGGCCTGCTCGGCGAACTCGCGCGGCGTCGCCAGCAGCCCGAGCTTGATCCCGCTGATCGCGGCACGTGCGTCCGCGGGCTCCACCCACGTGCCCGTCTCGCGCAACCCGATGGCGCACAGGCGTCGCCATTGATTGAACGACGGCTCGCGCACCCCGTTCCGACGCGCCAGCCCCTCCTCGCGCATCAGCCACCAGGCGACGCTGTGGAACGTCCGGGCGGCGACGGACTGTACCCCGACGGCCCGCAGGCGCTCCTGGAGCTCAACCCGCGCGTCGCGGTTGAACGTGGTGCACAGGATCTGCTCTGCGGGCACGCCGCGGCGGAGCAGCTCTCGCACGCGCTCGATCAGGACCGCCGTCTTGCCGCTCCCCGCGGGCGCGACCACCTGGACGACACCGTCGTGGGCGTCGACAGCACGCCGCTGCTCGGCGTCGAGCTCGACCGCGGCAGACGGCATCGGCCTTGGGGGCTCGGGCAACGAGAAGCCGCGATACAGGCGTGTGGCACCGTGGATCGCGCGCTCGAGTGTGTACGGATACGCGAAGTCAGGGTCGATGTACCCCTCTGGGGGCAGGCGGGTGAGGCGCTGCTCGCTCTCGATCACCAGCGCGGTCCCGGATCGGAGCGCCGGCTCGAGCACGTAGCCGTGCAGCGCCGCGAGATCATCCAGATTGCGGATCCGGACGCCGACGACGGCCAGCCGATCCGCTCGCGCGACGCGGTCGAGCCAGTCCTGCGCTGGGTTGTCGATGCTCTTACGCCGCCCGTCCACCCTGCGCGCGGCCGCGACGACCTCCCGTCGCAGCGTGGTGAACTCGATCAGCTCATGCCCCGCGGCCACCAGCGCACGGCGATCAACCGACGCGGTCCAGGTGAGGCTCGGGGGCACCGCGTGAATGTACTTCCCGCGCTCCGACGGTCGGGTCTGTCACCAGCCGCGCGCGGGATCGATCCCCAGCCCGGCCGTCAACGCGCGTTCGGTCAGGGTCACGAGTGGCGGGTCGGTCCCGTACATTGCCGCGGTCTCGTTCAGCGCTCGCTTGATCCCAGCCGCTCGGGCTACGGCGCTCGCCACCGCGGCTGCCACCGCTTCGTTGGTTGCGATCGGATCTGACCGCTCCGGTAGCCGCCACCGTGCGGCGAGGCAGCGGATCGCGAACGGCAGCCCGGACCGCTGAAGCTCCGTCTGCCACAGCAGCAAGGCGACGGGGTCGAGCGCGACGATTGGTGTTGGGACTCGTTCCCGCAGGCGCCACCCGATCTCTTCCGTCTCACCATTCAGCGGAGGGAGGGCCAGCGGATGCGGCGCCGGCATGATCTCGGCGACAACGGGCTTGGCCGCCGCGATCCACCAGAACATCGCGTACGGGTACACCTCGCCGCTTGCCTTGACGTTCCCGACCGTCAGCTCGGGAGCCCCTGGCTGGCTCGGGTAGGTGGACGCGGCCATCTCCTCCACGTAACCGCCGGGGGGAACGCCGATCGCATACAGCGGACCGGCGCGTCCGTACAGCCGGTGGAGGGCGCGCAGCGGTGAGTCGCGTGCGGTTTTCTGGCGGGGCCAGCGGCCGCCGTTGGCGACGCAATCCCAGAACGTGAACGCAACCTTGTTGCCAGTTCGCTTCACCTGCCCGGGACTCGACCGCCGACTGGACAGCCGGGCGGTGGCGCTCGGCGACGCAGTGAATTGGGATCTGTCGGGGCGAGCGCGCGGCTCGTCCGATGCCCGGCGCTCCGGCACGACGTCGGCGTGGCGCCGACGGCCGAGGGACTCGTCGTCGGCCCCGGGCTTGCTCGACGTTGAACTCCTCGTCGACGGCGAACTCCTCGAGCTGTCGGATCGCGCGGCTGCGCCCGCCGTCGGCGCGGAACCGCTCGGCGCCGTGCACGTTTGACAGCCGAGCCGCTCGCGCGTCGCGACGAGCGGCTCGGGCGCGTCGCAGGCCGGGCAGCGGACGGGGGCGAACTCGCCGGCGGTCGGAACCCAGGTGAGTTCGAACCCAAACCGCCGGGTTCCGCGGCGGACTTCGGCCGGCAAGACGAACGCCGGCAAATGCTCGAGACGCAGGCGGAACGGCCGCAGCTCGTGGCGGGGGCGATGCTCGTCCTCGATCTCGCGGCAGCGCCGGTCGCGTTCGGCACCCGTCGCCTCGGCCTGGGCATCGAGCAGACGGACGCGATCCGGCGCCGCGTTGGCACGCCGGCGGGCAATCGATTCGAGCGCGGACGCGTAGTACGCGTTGGCCCTGGCCAGCTCGGTGTCGAGCGCGCGCCGTGCGTGCGAGGCGAGGGACGATTCTCGCCTCAGCGCGCGCTCCTCGAGCTGCCGGTGGGCGGCCGGAATCGCCGCAGTCAGATCCGCCTCGAGCCTACGCCTTGCGCCGTCCGGGACGGGGAGAAGCGCCCGATCCCGCACCGTGCTCATGAGGCGCTCGCTGACCTCGGTTCCGGTACGAGCGTCGACCCACACCTCCTCCTGCTCGTGGAAACGGAGCGCCAGCGAGGCCGCAAAGCTGACCATCGCACCCACGCGCAGCAGCGGCAGATAAGCGGCGATCGGCTCGCCGGCAGCATCGATCCGCCCGTGCTCAACCGACACCAACTCGCGCGCGCGAGCCTCGAGCGTCGAGCGAGTCGGCGGCCGCGAGGCCGGCCACGGCAGATACCCGTAGCCCGTGTCCCCCTCGGCCAGGACCGCAGCGGCGGCTCGCTCGACCTCCGGGTGCCCGGCGATCAACAAGGTCGCCCCATCCTCGCGAGCGACGTCCGGCTTGGCTGTGACTATCGCCTCCTCGGGCAGTCCGCTGTCCTGTCGCAGCGCGTCGGGCAAGAGCACCAGGGCGTGATCGTCTCGATCTTCGACGAGCGCACCCTCGCGCTCGGCGTAACGGAGCCAGAAGCTCAGGGCGGGCTCGTCGGTCAGGATCGGCACGGGGCCACCTCTCTCAACCGGCCGTCACGAGCTCGTCGATCCGCTCGCGGGTGCCAAGGTAGGCGACCCGGGCGCTGGCAAGGTCGTCGCCGACCCGCTCGAGCCTGGTCGCGAACTCGTCGTCGTCACGGCTCGCGATGTACTGCTCGAACACGAGCGACTCGAAATCGAGCTCGTCGGCGAACCGCCCGAGGATCATGTCGAGCTCGCCGACCACCAGCTCGAACAGGTTGATCTTGGACTGAAGCACCTCGATCAGGTGCTCCTCGAGCGTGCCACGCGAGACAAGGTTGGTGAGTTGAACGTCGTGCTGCTGCCCGATGCGATGGATTCGCCCGAGTCGCTGCTCGATCTGCATCGGGTTCCACGGCAGGTCGAAGTTGACCATCACGTGACAGAACTGGAGGTTGCGACCCTCGCCTGCAGCCTCAGTGCTCACTAGCACCTGCCCGTCGCGAGCAAAGCGCGCAATCGCGGCATCCTTCTCCACGCGCGTTAAGCTGCCGTGATAGATCGCGGCATCGAAGCCGTGACCGGTCAGAATGCCGTGCAACGCCTCGAGCGTCCGGCGGAACTGCGTGAACACCAACACCTTCTCGCCGCGTGACCGGAGGCGTTCGAGTAGCTCGACCAGCGCCGCGGCCTTGGCGCTGCTCGCCACGCAGGCCGCACGCAGGGCCAGATCCTCCCATCCGAGCCTCGCGAGAGTGGCGGCGCATGCCCACGGACTCGAACCGGCGAGCTGCTGGACGCTGCGCAACGCGAGCCGCTTGGCGGCGCTCCCCTCACGCGCCGCTTCCCGCACCCGAGAGGAGATCGCGTGATACAGCTCTGCTTCCGCGGCCGAAGGAGCGACTCGAATCGTCTCAGCCATCCGGCGCGGCAGCATCACGTTGATCTCACTGCGGCGATGGCGGACCATCAGGTCACGCAAGGCAAGCTGCAGCGAAGCGATGTTGCGGACCTTTGTGCCCTCGCCGTGACCGTGCTTGGCGCGGAACTCGGCAGCGCCGCCGAGCAGCCCCGGGCGGACCAAACTGACGAGTTGAAACAGGTCCGACAGCCGGTTCTCGATCGGAGTGGCGGTCAGCAGCAGCATGTACCGCGTCCGCAGCGAACGAACCAGCCGTGCCGACGCCGTGCGCGCGTTCTTCAAGCGGTGGGCCTCGTCGGCGACGACGAGGTCCCACTCGACATCCGTCAGTTCGGCGCGCAAACCATCTCGTCTGGCGGACGCGAGCGAGGCGACCACGATCGGGGCGACGCCCTCGGCCGACGGCACCCCGAAGCGGCGGTCCGCGACCACGCACGGCAGGGCAAACTTGCGCTCGAGTTCCTCGCACCATTGCCCGACGAGACCGGCGGGGGCGAGAACGAGGACACGCCCGGCCAGCCCGCGCAGACGAAGTTCGCTCAACACGATGCCGGCTTCGATCGTCTTGCCCAGGCCGACTTCATCAGCCAGGATCGCCCGGCCCTGCATGTGGCGCAGTACCCGCGCGGCCGCCTCCAGTTGATACGGGAACGCTTCAAATCGCAGCCGCGGCAGGCACATGAACGTCTCGAATCCCGGCCGCGCCCACATCGCTACCGCTTGGTCGACGAGCGACGAGCGTTCATCGTGCACGCCTGAGCCCTCCTGTAAGCGCCGCCGCAGCACGTCATAGAGATCGGGCGCTACCCCAGCAGCCCCCGTCGACGGCAGCCAACCTCGGGCCGGCTGGGGGGGACCGATGTTGGCCGAAACAGCAGGGCGGCGGGCGGTTTGTGGCGGCATCTCTGGCGCGCGATGATCGCAGCGCCTCCGGACGATCAGACCGCGCTCACCACCCGACAGCTCAACGTGCGCGGCGGCGCCGCGCGCGTGGTTCGCACGCCGGTCGCAAGTCACCAGCGGGACCTCGAGCGTCTCGGCAAGCGCCCACGCACGCGGCGTCGTAAGCGGTGAGGTTGTCGCGCGGTTCCCAGATTCGGTCGCCCAGGCTGACGTGCGGGTAGCGAACCGTCGCGAGCTTGGCGAAGTCTGCTAACGGTCCGAAGCGCGCTGATCGTTCAGCTCGCCGAGGGCGGTTAGGCGTCAGATGGCATGAAGCGGCTCGATGTCGATGAGATGCGGCGCATGGAGGTCTCCATCCTCGGCTATTCGCTCGACGAGCCCCGGCCTCGCGTGCGACGATCGCCTCAAGGACGGCCGAGGTATCGACAACCAGCACCGATCGGGAACGGTCGCGCCCGGATCCCGGCCGTAAGTCCTCAGCAGGATGCGACGTCAGCCACGCGAGGAATTCGCCGCCGTCTCGCCGGGCAGCGCGTCCGCGGGAGGGCGCGCAGCTGCTGGCCGACGAACGCCTTGCAGTCGCTCTCCTTTCGCTGATCCGACAACCCACCCATCATGAGGTTGCAAGCAGGTCGGACGGAGATTGCAAGCAGGTCCGACGGAAAGCGCTCGTGGCGATCGGCGGAGATCGCCCGAGGAGGCGAGCGGGGAATGCCGTCGCCCATGCCACTGTCCGCGGCTCCAGGATCCGGCTGTTGAGGGCGAGGCGATGCTCGCCCTCCCGCGTCAGCGGAGGGGATTCTCCCAACGCACCTCGTCGAAGCGCGCGAAGTCCGTGTCGCTCGAATAGACGGTCAACCCGTGCTCGACGGCCAAGGCCACCAGGAACGCGTCCGGGATGAGGTTGCCGCGAACGTCATAGGCGGTGATGATCTGGCGCAGGATCCGGGCATGCTCTGGTCCGGGCGCCGGGATCCAAGCGACGGGAGCGGACAGCCAGTCGGTCACCCGTGCCCAGGCGACGGACGCGGGAAGGGGCCGCTCGAAGGCACGCGGGTGCGTGGCGATCCTCAGGAATGCCGCCAAGCTCTGCCACGGAAGGCCGACACGACGCGGCCCGTTTAGCTGCTCGGTGAGCCAGTTAGCGGCGGTCGCGTGCTGCTCGGCTCGCTCGTGGACGGCGTAGAGCAGCAGGTTCGCATCGATGAGCATCAGCGGGCGTTCGGCCCGTCGAGCGTCTCGATGGCATCGGCGACGTTGGTGAAGTCGATCCCTCTACCGAGATCGTGGGCCTTCTGGCGAAACGGGGTCTTTCGGTGCTCGGCGGAGAGGCCGGCACGGACCAGCTGGTTGATCGCCTCGCTCGTCCCAATCGAGCGCTCGCGCCGGAGCTTCTCGATCGCCGCTGCGACGTCGTCGGCCAGGGTAACCGTTGTGCGCATGGCCAGATGTTACCGCATCAAGATGCGCATCTAGCCGCATCTAGATGCAGACTGGTCGTGAAGCGTGCCCCCGTCAAGCGAACTTCAAACGAACCCCGCCGTACGGATCGACATGAGCCCACAGAACCCAGCATCATGCGGGTGGCTCTGCTGCACAGACAGATCTATCGACGGACTGAGCCGGACCGACGTGGACGAGACAGGCGCCGCTCATAACCCGAAGGTCGCGGGTTCGAATCGCCGCCCCCGCTATTCACTAACCGACGGTCACGGTCGTCTGCACGTATCCCGACGAGTGTGAGCCTGTGCTGGACACGGCGGTGATCACGTTGTTGCCGGGCGGTGTCGGCACGGTCGCTGAGAACTGGCCGTTGGGCGCAGAGGTCTGCACAACGGTGGTGCTGTCGGTTGCGGATCCCGTCTGGGCGGTAGAGATCACAACCTGGGCACCGGGGGCGGTCGTGCCGGTGACGGTTGTCGAGCCGCTCACGGTCGCACCGCTCGTTGGAGAGCTGATCGTGACGGGCACGTTTCTTGGCGGGCCACTGGTGACGTAGCGGTTCTTCGTGATCGCAGGTTGGTCTGTCAGCGTGCCGGTCTGCAGATCTCGGATCAGCCGCACGTACTGACCCTCGGCCCAGATCAGCGGTGTCGCCGAGCCTGCGGCCTGGCCGTCCATGAATCCGATCGAGGCGGTGGCCGGGTTCGAGCCGTACGGCGCGGCTGGGATGTCTGGATCCTCCCAGACCTGCTCGGGCATCAGGCCGATCCCCCACGACATGTGGTCCATCGTGGCTGCCAGGCCCTCGGCACCAGCGCGGTTGCCGGTCTGCAGCTCCTGCTCGGCGCGCTCGCCGTCGAGGAGCGGCCACAGGTGACCGGAGCCGACGCCGTTGTAGGAGGGCGCGCCGCTGGGCGAGCAGTTTGTCGGGTCGGGCTCGTAGCAATCGCCGTAGCCGTCGGTCGAGCCGTTGGCCTGGACGCCGTAGCGATGCCAACCGGGGCCCGACGGCGTCTGGCGCTCGAGGATTGAGCCGACGACCTTGAGCGAAGCGGTGACGTCGGGGTCGCTCGCCGGCAGCTCGCCGAGCCTGGTCAGCTCGAGGAAGCCGGCGTCCACCACGCTGCGCTGATCAACGTTATTCAGGCTCCCGTTGTTGAGGTTGTAGGTCTCGGCGGCGTTGGGGTCACCGGTCGGCGAGAGACGGATGAAGTAGCGATGGTCGCCGTACGGACCTGTGTCGGTGACAGTCCAGGACTTCACGTTGCGCTGGTAGTCATCGGCGGTCGCCTGGTAGAGCAGCGCCCGCGTGGGGTCGCCGGCGGCTTGGGCGAGATGGGCGGCGGCGCTCAGCCCGGCGATCTCGGCCGCGATCGTCGACGGCGAGTATGCGATGTGCTCCTCCCAGCGGTCCTCGCCATAGGCGGGCCCGTGGGCGACGATGAAGTCAGCGTCGGGCCGGAGGTGCTGCTCGTAGAAGGACTTATCGCCTGCGAAGCCCGCGTCCCAAGCCATCAGTAGCGGGTAGGCGTCCTCATCGATCTCGTAAAGGCCGTACGTGTCCGGAGCGACTGATCCGTCGAGTTCGGAGTCGCGCGGGAAGCTCCCGTCTGGCTGCTGCGCGCGGTCGAACAGGAAGTCGACCATCTGCCGGGCGCTGGTCAGGTCGCCGTCGGCGAGCAGCCCGGTGAACGTCTCGTAGCTGTCGCGGGCGAACACCGAGCGGTACGTGTAGCCGGCGTGCGTGGTGACGGCCAGCATCGACTGTCCCCATGGGTCGGCCGGTGCGGCCACGAACGCGCCCAGATCGGTCTTGTCCTCATCGGCCTTGATCACGTTCGCCGCCAGCCAGTAGGAGGAGGCCTCTGCTCGCGGAGGGCTGTGCAACGTTGCGTCGTAGGCGTGCCAACCATCCACGTAGGCACTGAACGTCGCCCTGTATGGCGCGGTCGCGCTCCGCTCCGCTGTGACGATAGCTTCCCTCGCCGTCGGGGCAAACCCAAGCGCGAGCGTGAACGGGCGCGCGGGGTCGGAGATCTGTGCTGTCTGGACGACATTCCCATCCGTCGCTGAGTCGTAGACATCCCGCAGCCGGTGATATGCATCGAGCTGCGTCAGGCCGTCACTCGGTGTTCCGACGAAGCCACTCGACGCGCGCTCGAACCGCCGGTCGGCGGTCAGCGCGCCCACGACCTGCGCGGCCCACGGGCCCGTAGGCGTGATCGTGTCGGAAGAGACCAGAGCGTCCGTGGCTGGGTCAATGACCGCGTTGTTGGTAGCGCGTTGGTCTTTCCGCCCCCGCCGGTGTTGTCGATCTGCGCGTCGTAGCGGACATAGACCTTCAGGCGCTGGAGGGCCACGGTCGCCGTGCCAGGGAGCGGCTCGAGCGTCGTGTGCATGACCACACTGTCGCGGGCCGGGTCCGTCAGGTAGTCCGTGACGAGGGCAAAGCCGTGTTTCGCATCGCGGCTGGTCACCTGGCAGACCAACCCGCTGCGGTCGGGCGAGCTGACCGCGTAGGTCATGTCGCGCTGCTGCATGTCGGTGAACGACCGCCCGTCGGTGACGATGTACTGCAACGTGTTGACATTACTGTTCTCGATCGTCGGGCTGAACGTGTCCGAGAGGACGCCGTCGGCGACCGTGAACCAGACCTTCGAGGTCGTGTCGCGCGCAGTTCCGAAACAGTCCTTGCGGGCCAGGTCAAGATATGACTGAGCGCCCGGACCGTCTGGCGCGGTGGCGCTTCGCGTCGACGCGACCGACTCCGTGGCCACGAGGACGCCCGTCGTAAGCGTGACGGCGACCGCCGCGAGGACGCGGGCGCCGATGATCGTTGCTGGCCGCATGTGGATTACCTCCCCTGTCGCGACTACGGTCGCGCTTACCCAAGCCAGCCCGAAGTGAAACCGCGCCGAGAAGACGATCCCCAGTCCTTCTCATCTGCGCCCCTTCACACTCCCGGAGCCCCGAATGGAGCGCAGGGCCGTCCAAGCCTTCCGCAGCAAACCGACCCATCGCCGTCCTGCGAGTCGCTGCCGCCCGGATTCTTGCGAAACGGCCAGCCCAGACGCGGTTTGGGGGGAGATCACGCATCTCTCGTAGCTTCCCGGCAGTAATCGTCGGATCCGCCTAACAGGGCGACGCTTTACCCAGGATCTGGTCGGCTGCAACCAGAAGAGCAGCCGCGCAAGGCCGATGCTGGCGTGCCGCGCCCCGTGACGCGAAGCGCCCACGACCTCGGGGCGAGACCGCATCCGAGCGGACTGCCGGAAGCGGGACAGACCCGTTCACACCGGGCCCGTCTATCCGAGGCAACGTGGGCTGCGGTTGCCGTCACGTGATGCTGCCGGGCGCAGCCGGCGCCCACTACGATCCGTCGACTCCTGTCATGGTTGCCGCGTCAGGGTAAGGAGGGATCCCACGGACAGCGCTGCAGCGGACCAGCGGCGCGATGAAACGCCTGCCGAGCGTCTCGATCGAAACACGATGGAGCTGCTGAACGAGCTGCGCGTCGCCGCCACGGGCATCCTGGTACTGATCTCGGACGTTGTGTTCGGTGGTGCAGTCACGCCCATCGTCGGGATCGTCGCCGGCGTCTCGATTGCAACCCTCTGGTTCGTCGTGCCGCTGACCGTCGGCGCCACGGGTAGTCGCATGGCTCGAGCGCAACGAGCGACCTGAGCGACCTCTCACGGGCGGAGCGAACGCCCCGGTCCGTCTTCCGCTGCCGTGATGGTGAGCCTGATCGTCTCCGCCACCGCGGCTGGATCGTCGAAGAAGGGGACGTGCCCGGCGCCAAGCGTGACGTGCCGCGCCCAACCCAACCGCTCACGCGCCCGCGGCGCTTGGCGCGAGTAAATCAGCAGGCGGTCGTACTTTCCCCACGCGATGGTTACGGGCATCCCGCGGAGCTCGGCGCCACCTGTGAAGTCGTAGCCGTCGAAGGCAGCAAGTGTCTCGGCAAATGCCGGCGCGGCCCACGCGTCGTCGAGCGTGGACACAGCCTCGTCCGGGGGTATCCGGGTGGGCCACCCGAAGATCTGCTTGAACAGGACCGCGCGTCCCAAGCGGGTCGCGGCCAAAGCGCGAACGGCCGGTCGCAGCGGGCGCGGCACCGATCTGAGTATGTCCAGTGAGAGCTGGGCAAAGCGGCGCTCACCAGGCGTCCAGAACCCGGCCGGGGAGAACGCGGCGACCGAGCTCACAGCTTGCTGCCGCGCGAGTTCGAGCGCAATCGCGCCGCCCATCGAGTTGCCGGCGACGTGCGGGTGCTCGACCCCGAGCTCCGAGAAGAAGCTGGCGAAGGCGTCGGCATAAGCCCCGACCGTCGGTTCGACACCGACGGGGAGCGGCGCGGAGCGGCCGAAGCCCGGTGAATCGCATGCGATCACATCGAAGCTCGATGCGAGGTGCGGGATCACGGGTTGCCAGGCCTGCCAGTGATGCGCGATGCCGTGGATCAGCACGACAGTGGGTCCGGCGCCGGCTCGGTGGTAATTGATCGTCACGCCGAAACGTGGCCGCGGATCAGGTCGGCGGCTTTCTCGGCGATCATGATCGTCGGGGCGTTGGTGTTGCCGCCCGGAATGATCGGCATGATCGAGGCGTCGGCCACTCGCAGGCCCTCGATGCCGTGGACACGCAGCTGGGAGTCCACGACCGCGGCCTCGTCGGTGTCGCTCATACGGCAGGTGCCCACCGGGTGGTAGATCAGCATGAGGCGGCGGCGCAGGTCGGCGGCGAGGTCCTCGTCATCAACCGCGTCGGGGCCGGGCTTGAGTTCCTTGACGATGATCTCCTTGAGCGGGCTTTGGCTGGCGATTTCGCGCGCCAGGCGCATGCCGGCGATGAGCGAGGCGAGGTCGTCGGCCGGCGCGAGGGAATTGGTGATGATTCTCGGCTTGTCGGCCGGGTCCGCGGAGCCGAGCCAGATCTGACCGCGCGCCTGCGGGGAGACGAGCACGGGGCCGATCGCGATGCAGTGGCCGTCGTACTCCTCCGCGCCGTGGTCGTCGAAGTAGGCCGCCCCCATGTGGAACTGGATGTCGGCCGCAGGCAGCCCGGCGCGCGTGCGCACGAACGCGACAACCTCGGCCACGGTCGAGGTCAGCGGTCCGCTTCGGCGCAGGAGCCATTCGGCCAGCGGCTTGGGCTTGTCGGCTCCGTAGAGCGTTCGCTGATCGCTGACCTCCCACAGGATCGTCACGAACGGGTGGTCCTGGAGGTTGCGCCCGACACCCGGAAGGTCGTGGCGGACGGGCACGCCAACCTGCCTCAGCTCGTCCGCCGGCCCGATCCCGGACAGCAGCAGCAACTGGGGGGAGCCGATCGATCCAGCACACAGGACGACCTCGCGCTCGGCGCGCACGAGCTCGCTGCCGCCGCGGATGCGGCCAACGCGCACGCCCACGGCGCGGTCGCCTTCGAGTTCCACTCCCAGAACCGTGGCCTTGGTGCGCACGTTCAGGTTGGGCCGGCGCAACACCGGCCGCAGAAACGCGTCGGCGCTACTCCAACGGCGGCCGTGTCGCTGCGTGACCTGGAACATCGATGCGCCGTCCTGCTCGGGGCCGTTGTAGTCGGCGACGCGCGGGATGCCCGCCGCGGTGCACGCCTCGAGGAGGGCCCTGTCGATCGGGCGCGGTGAGCGCTGTTCGCTGACTCGCAGCGGCCCGCCGGCACCGTGGAATTCCGACGCACCACGGACGTTGTCTTCCGACTTCTTGAAGTACGGGAGCACGTCGGCGTAGCTCCACCCCGGCGCGCTCTGCGCCGCCCAGCCGTCGTAATCGAGCGGTCGCCCGCGGACGTACAGCATCGCGTTCATCGAGCTTGAGCCGCCCAGCGACTTGCCGCGAGCGATGTAGAGCCGTCGGTCATCGGCGTGCGGCTCGGGCTCGGTCGTGAAGTCCCAGTCGAGCTTGGTGTGGAACTGGTTGGGGAAGGCGGCGGGGATCTTGATGTTCGGCGAGCGGTCCTTACTCCCGGCCTCGATCAAAAGGACACGGGTGCTCGGATCCTCGGACAGGCGACTCGCCACCACGCACCCAGCGGAGCCGGCCCCGACGATCACGTAGTCGTACGTCTCAGGCATTGACCCGTGGCGGCTGTTCGACGGGGCGGTATTCGGCGGGATCGAGCTCGCGCGTGCGCTGCATGTACTCCCGCATGTACCCAGGCCAGTTGGCCACGATGCGGCCGCTGGCGTCTCGGTACCAGGAGTCACAACGTGTCCAGGCCGTTCCCGCGAAGCGTGACTGGACCTCGCGGTCGGTTGCTGCCTCGGCCTCCGGGCGCACCTCGATCGCGCTCCCGCCGCGCGACTGAATCAGCTGAAGCGCCTGCCGAATGTACGACGCCTGCGCCTCGTGGTAGAAGATGATCGAGCCGCCGGAGGTGTTCGTGTTGGGCCCGTACATGACGAACATCGACGGGAACCCCGGCACAGTCATGCCGAGGTGGGCATGCGCCCCCCCAGCCCACGCGTCGCGCAGATCGAGGCCCGCGACGCCGGTGATCTGCATCGGGAACATGAACTCCGTGGCCTTGAAGCCCGTACCCCAAATCACACAGTCCACCTCGCGCAGGCGCTCATCCGCGGTGACGATGCCGGCGGCCGTCATGCGGCGAATCGGGTCAGTCACCAGTTCGACGTTGGGACGTGCCAGCGCCGGCAGGAAGTAAGAACTGAACAGGACGCGCTTGCAGCCAAAGGTGTAATCCGGCCACACCTTGCGACGCAGCGCTCGGTCGCGCAGCTGCCAGCGCATGAACAGCGCCGACCGCAGATTGAGCAGCCGGCCGACTGTGCGGGGATGGCGTATCGCCAGCGTCAGCGACTCGCAGTACTGGAACATGAACCCGCGCCGGAATGCCTGCACCCCAGGCACGTATCTGACCAGCGCCTTGAACGCTGCCGGGTACGGTCGGTTCTTGCGCGGCAGAAACCAGTTGCCCGTTCGCTGGAACACCATCAGCTTCTGCACCTGGCCGGCGATCTCGGGGACGAACTGCACGGCGCTGGCGCCGGTGCCGACCACCGCGACCCGCTTGCCGGTCAGGTCATAGCCGTGATCCCACTCGGCCGAGTGGAAGGTATGCCCCGCGAACGTCCCGGCACCCTCGATGTCTGGGACCGACGGTTTGTGGAGCTGGCCGGTGGCGATCACGATCGCGTCCGACTCATGGACGTCGCCCCGCTCGGTCTTGACGCGCCATCGACAGGCGGTGTCGTCCCAGCGGCACGCCGTGACCGCGCTACCGGTCACGATCAGGCGATCCACTCCGAGGTCGTGGGCGACCTCGTGCACGTAATCGAGAATCTCACGCTGGGGCGAGCACAGCCTCGACCAGTCGCGTCGCTGCGCATAGGAGAACGAGTACAGGTGACTCGGGACGTCGCACGCAGCGCCGGGATAGCTGTTGTGGAACCACGTTCCCCCGAAATCCGACGCCTTCTCGAGGATCGTCACATCCGTGATCCCGTTTCGCGCCAGCTCGACCGCGGCCGCGATCCCGCCGAATCCTGCTCCGATGATGACCACCCTCATGAGCTGGGGAGACGATAACCGGAGCGGGAGCGGCGTAGGGGCACCAGCTTCGCGAGCGCCAGGTCCGGGACGGGCCCGAGGAAGCACGGTCGCAGAGCGGCCCGCGCTGGGCAATCATCTGGTTCGGGTGATGTCGGATCGCGGGGGCCTGCGAGTCTGGCGCCGAAGCTTGATCTGGTCGACATCAGCCGTGGAATAGAGGTTCGTGTGAGCAAGCCGTTCAAGGGCATCATCAACGTTGACATCCGTGACTCGGAGCCTGACTGGACGCCGTTCGAGCCGCCGAAGGCTCCCGACGGTGCGCCGAGCGTGCTGTACATCGTGCTGGACGATGTCGGCTTCTCGGCGATCGGGTGCTACGGCGGTCCTGTCGAGACGCCCAACATAGACAGAATCGCAGCGCAGGGCTTGCGGTACACGCAATGGCACACGACGGCGCTGTGCTCGCCGACGCGGTCCTGCTTGCTCACGGGACGCAACCACACGCGCAACAGCATGGCTTGCATCACCGAAGCCGCGATCGGGTTTCCGAACGCGAGCGGGATGATCCCGCCGGAGAACGGGATGCTGCCCGAGATCCTGGGCGAGCTCGGCTGGAACACATACATGACCGGGAAGTGGCATCTCTGTCCGACCGATGAGATGCATCTGGCCTCGACCCGGCGCAACTGGCCCGGAGGACGGGGGTTCGAGCGCTTCTACGGGTTCCTCGGCGCCGAAACCGACCAGTGGCATCCCGACCTGATCTACGACAACCATCCGGTCGACCCGCCGGCTCAGCCGGAGGATGGCTACCACCTGACCGAGGATCTCACTGATAGGGCGCTCGAATTCATCAAGGACGCGAAAGCGGTCGCTCCGGACAAGCCGTTCTGCCTGTACTACGCCCCGGGCGCCTGCCACGCGCCGCACCAAGCGCCGCGAGAGTGGATCGACAAGTACAAGGGACGATTCGACGCGGGTTACGAGACGATGCGCGAGCAGACAATCGCGCGCCAGAAGCAGCTCGGGATCGTTCCGGAGGACACACAGCTTCCCCCGATCAACCCGATCGGCACCCCGCAGACGCGTACCGGCCCGGATGGTCAGCCGTTCCCCGCGGTCGACACCACGCGACCTTGGGACTCGCTGTCCGCGGACGAGAAGCGGCTGTTCTCGCGCATGGCCGAGGTATACGCGGGGTTCCTCGCCCACGCCGATCACCAGATCGGTCGACTCGTCGCCTACCTCGAGGAGACCGAGCAACTCGAGAACACACTGATCGTGCTCGTGTCCGACAACGGTGCCAGCGGCGAGGGCGGCCCCAACGGCTCGGTCAACGAGAACAAGTTCTTCAACGGGGTCCCCGATGACGTCGAAGCCAACCTTGCGCTGCTCGACGATCTCGGAAGCCCCAAGACCTACAACCACTACCCAAACGGCTGGGCGATGGCGTTCAACACGCCGTTCAAGATGTGGAAGCGCTACGAGTTCAACGGAGGAACCAGCGACCCGTGCATCATCTCGTGGCCCAAGGCGATCACCTCGAAGGGCGAGATCCGCCACCAGTACCACCACGCGATCGACATCGTGCCGACGGTCCTCGACTGCCTCGGCGTGCAAACGCCCGAGACGATCAAGGGCCACGTGCAGAGCAACTTCGACGGGACCAGCATGCGTTACAGCTTCAACGACGGGGACGCGCCGGGTGCTCGCAAGACGCAGTTCTATTCGATGCTCGGCTCGCGGGCGATCTGGCACGACGGCTGGAAGGCGGTCAGCACTCATCCAACGATCAGCGGGTGGAGCCACTTCAACGACGATACCTGGGAGCTCTACCACGTCGACGAGGACCGAGCGGAGCTGAACGACCTCGCCGCCCAACAGCCCGACAAGCTGCGAGAACTCATCAACCTATGGTTCGCAGAGGCTGGCGCCAACGGGGCGTTCCCGCTCGATGACCGCTCCGCGGTCGAGATCCTCAACACGCCGCGGCCCCAGCTCACGAGCCCGCGCGACCGCTACCAGTACTTTCCCGGCGTCGCCGGCGTGCCGGAGGCGCAGTCGGTCAACATCCGGAACCGCAACTACATCGTCGGTGCGGTCCTCGACATTCCGGCTCCGGGCGCGAGCGGGGTGCTGTTCGCTCAGGGCTCACACTTCGGCGGCCACGCCCTGTACATCAAGGACGACCGGCTGCACTACGTCTACAACTTCGTCGGCATGCTCGAACAACAAGTCGTGGCGACCGAAGACATCCCCACCGGTGAGAACCTGATCTTGTCGGCATCGTTCGAGAAGGACGGTGAGGACCCACCCGGCGTCTCGACCGGGATCGTGTCCCTGTTCCACGGCGAGGAGAAAGTCGGCGAGGGACGGATCAAAACGCAGCCCTCGGCTTTTGGGCTTTCCGGGACCGACCTGACCGTCGGGCGCGCGATCAGCAACATCACCGACGATTACCCCGGCGAACGGCCGTGGTCGTTCACCGGAGGCACGATCAGGGCGGTCGCCGTTGACGTCAGCGGCGACCCGTACGTCGACCTTGAACGCGCCGCCGCCGCGATGATCGCCCGGGAGTAGGCCGGCCGACTCTCAAGGGTCGTGTCGTAGGCTCGGACCCAGATCCTCGGGCCGAAGCTCGAGCGGTTTCACGGGGACCAGTGTGTTCACCGACACGTGTGGCCAGAAAAGGTTGTCGAAGGCTAGCGTGACCGACTGCGCGTATTGGATCTGGGTCGAGAAAACCTCGACCCGACGAGATTCGCGCGTGGTTACCAGCGGTCGCACCGAGAACCTGGGTGCGGGCTGCCCGGGCCGGATGCCCTCGGGCCGGAGCGTGATCGGCTCTCCGGGAGCTTCGACGGGTGGAAGGATGACCGTATGCCCGACCTGCTCGATCCAGAAGGTTGCGCTCATCCCCAGCGACTGGGCGTTCTGCCCCGCCGGATACGGGGCGGACGTGTTGCCGGGTTTGCCCCACAGGAACGCGATGTTGTCGATCCCGCCGCCGAACAGCGGCAAGTACGGGTCCGTCGAGATGTCGATCTCGGTCGTTTGGACGATGTTCTGGTTCGCGATCGCGTTCTGGAGCACGATCGCCGGGTTGGCGATCATCTCCGCCGTGATCGTCCCGGCCGCGATGAAGGAGGAGAGATCCTGAGGGATGCGCGCGGTGTTTGGGTTGTACGCCTCCATGGAGAGCATCGGCGCCGGGTGGATTGCGCCGAGTCCGGCCTGGAGAGGCGTGATGTCGATCGACGGGAACGTTGGCGGCCCGTCGAACGTCTTGAACGTCCCTTGGGCGTTGATCGTGGTGCCGTGCGGGATCGATCCCATCCGCACGAGGGTCACGCCCTCCTCGGGGTCGGTCGTCGCCGGGACGGTCATCCAGAGCCCCGGCTCGAAATGGATCCCAATCGGGTCGCCGGTCGTGACGTCCTCGATCGACTGCGCGTAAGGCACGCCGTTGAGCTTCGTGTCCGCGGTTACGGCGCCCCGGTCCGGGACGAGCCCGAGCGGCGCCGAGAATGACAGCGTCTCCTTAGTCAGGTTCAGCTCGAGCACGTTGTTCACAGCCCCCTGAACCGGGTTTGTGAACGGCGTCGGAGTGTCGGGGCTGTTTGGGCGGAAGATGGTGTTGAAGCCGGTGCCGCCCCAGGTGCCTGTAAACGCCGCGAGTGGACCGAGCGGAGGATTCGGCAGCCGCGGGCGTCCGAACTCGGACGGCACCTCGTTGAAGCGAAAGCTACGAGGCATCGAGACCACCGGCTTGAGGTCGACCTGCGGATCCAACGGCACAAGCTCGAGTGGCGTCACATCGACGTCCATTCCGCTCTCCTCGTGGTCGGTTACCGATATGAGCAGCTCATGCGAGTCGCTGATACGGCGAATCTCTTCCAGGGGAGGAGTTACGCGTCGAAGTTGGCACAGAGTTGGCACGACTATGTCTTGTTCCGTTGCAGGGGTGAGGTGCAAGCTTCGGCCATGGCAACTCTGGCTCAGAAGATCGAGGCCGAGACGAAGATGCGGGAGCTGCTCGAGGACTCCGGGCTACCCCAACCCGATCACGTCGAGTACGGCTTCACTTGCATCCGGCTCTTCTTCGAGGAGACCAAGACCGTGGTCGTGATCGATATCGATGAGCCCGATCAGTTCGAGGATGACGACGCGGACCTCGAGACCGACGTCGCCGACGGACCTCGAACCGACGTGGCCGACGAAGAGAGGAGTCGCCGGGGCCGGCGCTTGGGTTAGAGTGCGGCCGTGTCCGCCGAGCTGATGGGAAAGGACGTGACCGAGCAGGCCGCTCTAGTGCGCAGCGGCGAGGTCTCGGCGCTGGAGCTGGTCGACGCCGCGATCGCGTGTCTGGAGAGCGCGCCGGAGCTGAACATCCTCGTCGACGAACAGTTCGAGGAGGCTCGCGAGCTGGCTGCTGGGCCGCTGCCGGACGGCCCGCTGGCGGGCGTCCCGTTCCTGCTCAAGGACCTCGGTGAGCCGCAGGCGGGAAGGCCCGAACGGATGGGGTCGCGGGCCCTGCGGGATCACGTGGCCAGCGAGACCGCTTGGACGGTGGAGCGCTATCTCGCCGCCGGTCTGATCATCTGCGGTCGCACGAACACGCCCGAGTTCGGCAATCACTGCGCCACCGAGCCGGCGCTGTCAGGGCCGACCCTGAATCCGTGGAACCACGCGGTGTCCCCCGGCGGTTCGAGCGGGGGATCCGCCGCCGCGGTGGCCGCTCGGCTGATCGGAGCCGCGTCGGGCGGGGACGGGACGGGGTCGATCCGGATGCCGTCGTCGTGCTGCGGGCTGGTGGGACTCAAGCCACGTCGCGGGCGCAGCACGCTTGGCCCGATGTCCGGCCAGATGCTCGACGGCCTGGTCAACAAGCACGCGCTCACCCGGACCGTGCGTGACACGGCGCTGCTGCTTGACGTCGTGGCTGGCCCGGGGACCGGCGACCCGTACACGGCGCCGCCGCCGCAGCGCCCGTTCGTCAACGAGGTGGGTGCCGACCCGGGCGGGCTGCGCATCATGCACGCGGAGGGCCCGCCGTTTCCGGGCGAGGTCGATCCGCGGGTCCAGGAGGTCGCCGACCGCGCCGCGCGCGCCCTTGAGGAGCTCGGTCACGATGTACAGCCGGGGGCTCCCGAGTTCGATCCGGAGGTGGTGCGCCGCTCGATCTCGATATTCCACGCGGTCGACAACGCCTCGACCTACGGATGGCTGAGCGAGGAGCTCGGGCGTCCTCCGCAGGCGGACGAACTCGAGCCGGTTACCTGGGACATGCTGCGGGAGGGACTCGAGCTGAGCGCCGTCGACCACGCGGCCGCGATCGACAATCTCCACGCCCAGACGCGCCGGGCCGCCGTTGCCTTCGAGGACCGCGACGTCCTGCTGGCCCCCACGCTCAATGTGCTTCCACCACCGCCGGGATCGCTGTCGGTGTCGCGCGGCACGGTCGATGCGTTCTTCGATGTCGAGTTCTCCATGACCGGCTGGACCGCGGTGGCGAACGCCACCGGTTGGGCGGCGATCACGCTGCCGATCGGTGAGGTCGATGGGCTGCCGGTCGGGGTGCAGCTGCTCGCGCCCGACGAGGCGGTGCTGCTCCGGGTGGCCGCGCAGCTCGAGCAGGCGCTGCCGTGGGCGGACCGCCATCCGCCCGCGTACGCCTGACCGCCGGGCCTATCTCACCGGACCTCGACCGCCGACGCCACCAGGCTGGCCGTCTTCGGCTCCGCTTTCGCGCGCACCACGATCCGTACCCGATCACCGCGGAAGAGGTCGTGTGAGTGCTCGAACGCGACGCCGTCCGAGTCCCAGGTGGTGCGTGTGATTGCCACCAGCGAAGCACCCTCGGGCACCCCGAGCAGCCTCGCCTCGGACGGTCCGGCGCTGATCACCTCGATCCGCTCCTCGGCCTCGCCGGCCTCGACGCCGTACTCGGTGGTGAACAGCTCATACAGGGATCCGCTCAGCGAGCGGTCCAGGAGATCCGGGAAACGGCTGGCCGGAAAGGTCGCGCGCTCGAGCGAGATCGGCTCGCCATCGGCCAGGCGCACGCGCACTACTTCGTGCGCCAGCTCGTCGGGCCCTAGGCCGAGGGCAGCCGCCAGCTCGCCGTCGGATCCGATCATCCCGGTCGAGATCACGCGGGCGTCGGACTGAAATCCCGACCGGCGCAGGTACGCGGGCAGGCTAGCGAGACTTGTCAAATCCCTTTCCACCTTGCGCTCGGCGACGAAGATCCCGCCCGTACGTCCCCGCGCGCGCCGGATCGCCCCGCTGCGAGCGAGGTCGTCGAGTGCGGCGCGCACCGTCGTGCGTGAGACGCCGAACCGCTGGGCTATCTCCCGCTCGGCGCCGAGCCGCTGTCCGGGGGAGAGCCTGCCGGAGGAAATCTCGCCCAGCAGCTGATCCCGCAGTTCAGCCGCCGCCGGGCCAAGCGAGAGCGGAAGCTGCGAGCCTCGGAAGCTCGCTGCCATCCGCTACTGGGCCTCGAGCGCCAAGAGCGACTCGGGCAGGGTCTGGCCCCCGTCGACGATAATCGTCTGGCCGGTGATGTAGCTCGCCTCGTCGGTGGCGAGGAAGAGCGCCACGTTGCCGATGTCCTCGACGGTTCCGAGCTTGCGCATCGGGATCGAGGCCTCCATCTTCTCGCGGTACTCCGGCCCAAGCTCGGTCAGTCCCTCGCTCACGACGTTGCCAGGCAAGACAGCGTTGACCGTGATCCCGCTGCGGGCCAGCTCGATCGCCGCGGTGCGCATGAAACCGAGCTGCGCCGCTTTCGTCGCGCCGTAGTGCGACCAGCCCGGAAAGCCGGTGACCGGCCCGGTGATCGAGGAAGTGAGGATTACGCGTCCATGCCCACTCTTCGCCAGCGCGGGCACCGCCGCCTTCACGGTCAGCATCGTGCCTTTGACGTTGGTGGCGAAGATCGAGTCGATGTCCTGCTCGGTCATGTCCTCGAGCCGGGCGTCGGGGAACACCCCGGCGTTGGCGCACAGCACGTCGAGACCATCGAAGCGATCGACTGCTTCGGCCACCATCCGCTCGGTGTCCGCCGCGACCCCGACGTCCGCACACACATACGCGACCTCTCCGCCATCGGCGCCCAACTCGGCGGCGGCCTGCGCCCCGACAGCGGGATCGCGGCCGACAACCGTAACCCGGGCGCCGGCCGCGAGGAATACCGCGGCGATGCCCCTGCCGATGCCTTTGGTCCCGCCGGTGACAAGAACGCTCCGGCCGGTTATGGGGGTGAACACAGTGCAGCCTCTCCTAGCGGGTCGCGTGGGTCGACAGGTAGTTTTCGGCCAGCTCGCAGGTGACGTTGGTGTACGGGACGCCGAGCTCGGCCGCCTCCGGCGCGAACGTGTGGTGGGACCCGATCCAGGCAACGATCAGCAATCGCCGCATCATCACGAACGTCTCCAGCTCGGCCTCGGCGGCCGGCTCGAGATCCGCCACCGAGCGATACCCCTCGACCCAGGCCTCGCGCCACTCCGGTACGCGCGGGTCGTCCTCGATGAACGTGATTGTGGTCGCGAAGTCGTAGGCGTACCAGGAGAACCCGCAGTCGTCGAAGTCGATCACGACGACCCGGTCGCCGTCGACCAGCAGGTTCGCGAGGCGGAAGTCGGCGTGCACGAGTCCGAACCGATTCTCGTCCTGGCCGTAGCGCTCGAGCCGGGCAGCGACCGTCGCATCGAGTCGTTCGAGCAGCGCAAGCTCGTCGGGGCCGATACCCAGTCCCTCCCGCCAGGGGCCCCAGTGGCCGAGCGGACCGATCGAGTAGTCGTAGTCCCAGCGCGGGCGCGTGAAGTCGGCCGGCCGGCGCCACGCGCGAACGTGGCCGTGCATTCGCGCTGAGATCGAGCCAAGCGTCTTGAACTGCGCGATCGCCGCCTGGCCGGCGTCGAGGTCAGGCGGTGTGCCCGGCAGCCAGTCGAACACAACGACGTTGCGCGCGCCGAGACCGGGTACCTCGACCGAAACCACGCGTCGCCCGTCCGGGGCCCGCACGGCCGGCGGAGTCTCCACTACCTCGTCGTCGCGCAGCGCATCCAGCCAGATGAGCTCGGATTCGATCTGCGCGACGTTCCGGTAGCCGGGGCGGTGCACTCGCAGCGCGAAGCTCCGCCCGCTCGAGGGTTCCTCGACGCGGTAAGTGTGGTTCTCCGAGACGTTGCACAGTGTGACCGTGCTATGAGGGTCGAGCCCGAACGGCTCAAGCGCTGCCCTCGCCAGCTCGTCGATGCGCTGCTGCTCCTCGATCATCTCCGCCCTCAGTGGTCGCGTCCGGTAACGGCCTCCAAAACCCGGACGATCTCTTCACGAGCCTTGACGATATCCGAGGTGCTTCCGGCGAGGTAGACCCGCCCGGCGGCACCGATCATCGAGACGCTGACGAGCGTCAGCGCCGATGCGACCTGTTCGGCCGCATTTGCCGCGACCGCGGCGAACAGCGCGGGTGCCATTTCGGCCACCAGCAGCGTCTCGCCGGGAAGCACCATCGAAGCCTCGCGGTTGCGGTTGATGATCACCGCGTGCTGATCGGTGATGTTCTCGATTGCGTCCATGTAGAGAAGCCGTGGACGCAGCGTGTCCTGCGCGGTCGCGCCGATCCCTTCGAGGATCGCGGCGCCGGCGCGCTCCACGTGCTCTGGGTCGGGGGCGTGGACCTCGAGCACGCCGAACTGGCGCTCCACGAAATGGATCCCCGGCTCGACCTCGGGCACCGCCTTCAGCGCCAGGTCGATGATCCTCTCGATGGCGAGCGCGGGTGCGACCTCGACAATCAGCGCATGTTCGCCCTCGACGGGCGGATAGCCGCGCGCCCGGGTGGGCGTGCCGAGATAGGCCGCGAACTGCGCCTGCAGATCGGGGATCGGCAGATAGACCCGGAGCTCGACCGGCGTCTCGGGCAAAGCGGACACCGCGATCGGTTAGCCGCCGACGCCGAAGTGCTGGTCCACCTCGGCATGCGGCCGCGGGATCACGTGCGCCGCGATCAGCTCGCCGACGGTCGACGCGGTCTCGGAGCCGGCCTCGGTTGCGGCCTTGACCGCGCCTACGTCACCGCGCACCACGACTGCGACCAGACCATCCCCGACTTCCTGACGGGAGACGATCGTGACGTTCGCCGCCTTGACCATCGCGTCCGCGCCGGCCAGTGCCGCCACATAACCCTTCGTCTCGATCATGCCGAGCGCTTCATTCATCTCGCTTTCTCCTTAGTCCTCGGTGTGGTTTTCCGGCTCGCCGCGGTCCGGTTCGGACGAGAGGTCGAGCGAGCCGATGATCAGTGCGTCGATCGGTGCGTGGTCGGCGCCGAGCCAGCTCGAGGCGACCGAGCCGGTGGCGATCAGGACCCGTTCTCCGATTCCGCTGCCGAGCACGTCGAAGGCGACGAGCGGCGAGCCGCCGTCGGGCGCGATCTCGAGGAAGGCGCCGCGCGGGATCCCATCGACCCGCCGCGTCGACCACACCGATCCGATCACGGTCCCCTTCAGCATTCCTGCGTCACCGCCCGGTTCGTCACTTGCGCTCCCGCTCGATCTCGACACCGAGCGCGTGCGCGCGCTCGCGCGCCAGCGGCGTCAGCACCGTCCCGGGCGCGAGCACCAGTCGCGTCCCCGCGTCGGCCACCTCACGGATCACGCGCTCGGTGACCGCGCCCTTGGCGATTCGCGTCACCGGACCCGCGGGAGCAGCAGTGCCCGCGGCCGGCGAGCCGGCGCGGGATCGCAGGGTGAAGCGCAACTTGCCGGTGTGGATCGCGAGCCGGTCGCGGGGGTTGGCGACGCGGCTGAGCAGCTGGCGGACGAACTGCATCAAATCGTCGTCGTTGTCGATCGTGACCGCCTCGACGCGCGCGTCGGCGCCGGGGTTCGCGACGGCGTTGTGAGCGGGCGGGTCCGCGATGGCGTGGTGGGCGGCCGGGTTCGCGATGGCGCTGGAGGCCGGCGGGGCGGATGGGGGTGGGGTGGGGGCGGATGTGGGGCGAGCAGCGGCTCGCGGTGGCGGGGCGGGAGCCGGATGAGTCTTGGCCCGCGTCGACGCAGGCGCGGCGACTGCGGGACCGGGCTGACCGATGACCTCGCCGGGCGCCGCGGGGCGATTCCATGTGGAGGGGCGAAGCACCGCCGGGGTCGGCGGCGCGGGGACCTGCGGGACCGGGCCGGGCGGCTGATCGACGATCGGCGTGCGCGCGCGGTGCGCACCGTTCCCGTTCCCGCTGGTGGGCCCAGCACCGTTCCCGTTGGCGTGCCCAGCACCGTTGCCGTTGGCGTGACCGACTCCGTTGCCTTTCGCACCGCGCCCCGGCTCGTGCATGACGTCGCGGAGGATCCCCGGCACGAGTTCGCTGAGCACCTCACGGGCCATCCGGCGCATCTCCTGGTCGCGCTCGGCGCCGCTCACAGCCGGCCTCCCAGGGCTGCGGTCGCCGCGTCGGCGGCTGTCCGCACATCGGATTCCGGTCCGGTCAGGTACACGCGACCCGTGGCCCCGATCATCCGGTAGTCCACGACCTTGACCGCGGAGGCCTTCTCGGCTTCGTTCGTGGCGAGGATCGCGTACGAGGCGGGCTGCATCTCGAGCACGAACAGGGACTCGCCCGCCAGCGCCATCGAGCCGAGCTTGTTCCGGTTGATCAGAAACGCGTGCTGATAGTCCAGGCGCGAGACCAGCTTCGCGGCGAGGATGGTGGGTGGCGTTGCGTCAGACGGCACCGCACCCAGCGAGTCGAGCACCGCCTGGCTGGCCGACTGCACCTCCGAGGTGGAGCGCGAGTGGAACTCCAGGTATCCGAACTGCCGCTCGACGACCAGGATTCCCGCCTGAGCCTTGGTGTGCTTGAGCACCACGTCGGTCAGCGGCTCGATATCGAGCCCGGGCGCGATCTCGATCACGCCGGCGGCCATCCCGGTTCGCGGCAGCCGCCCGCGGATCCAGCTGCCGAGGTAGCACATCGTCTGCGGCTGCAGCTGATCAATGAAGATCGCTGATCGGAGCTCGGCCACGTTAACCCCGCACGACCTCGCGCAGCTCCGCGATGATCAGCTGGCGCAGCTCCTCGCGCGAGATGCCTCCGCCGCTCTCCGGAGCTGCCGAAGCCGCCGAAGCCGTCAGGTCTCCCGCGACCGGGGACGTGATCGGTCTCGCGGCCGGTAGCGCCGTCCAGGGCTGAAGTCCGGTGAAGTCGTCGAACCGCTCGCTGGGATCGGAGGCGTACGCGACCTGCGTCCACTGCACGAGATGATCGGGCTGCAGACTCTCGGTCAGAGAGGAGCGGCCGAAGAACCCCGTACCCACAGTCATCGTCAGCGGCAGGTGGGTCTCGAGGCCGGCCGAGCCGATGCTCCCCGGCGCATTGACGGTCACGCGCAGGACTTTGAGCGCGGCCCCGTAGGCGAGCACCGTAGCCGGAGTGCGGGAGTGGATTACCGCGGAGTGGCCGGCACCCCCGATGCGCAGCATCGCGCGGGCGGCGTCGATCCCGCGCTGTGCGTGCGGCACCCGGACCATCCCCAGCAGCGGGAACAGCTTTTCGCGCGCGAGCGGCTCTTCGGGCGCGATCATCTCGAATGGCGCCACGAGCACCCGCGTCTGGGAGGGGACGCTGATCTCGGCCAGGTGCGCGAGGGCGACCGCGTCCTTGCCGGCCAGCGAGACGTTGATCCGGCCCTCCGGGTAGCAGGTGGCACGGATGCGCGACGTCTGCTCCTCGTCGAGGATCGCGGCTCCGGCGCTGCGCAGCTCCGAGCACAGCCGGTCGGCGATCCGCTCCTCGGCGATCAGCGTGGATTCGTTCGTGCACAGGATCGAGTTGTCGAACGCCTTGGAGTCGACCAGGCACTGGGCGGCGCGGCCGATGTCGGCGCTCGCGTCGACGAACGCGGGCACGTTCCCGGGTCCGACCCCGAGCGCTGGGTTGCCGGAGTGATACGCGGCTCTGACCACGGCGGTGCCGCCGGTCGCGACGATCACGTCGGTGCCGGGATCGGCCATCAGCGCCTCGATCAGCGGGATCGTGGGCTCCTCCACGATCTGGACGGCGCCGTCGGGCGCCCCGGCGCCGACGGCCGCGTTCGCCATCACGGCAACCGCGTCGACCGAGACCTTCCTGGCCATCGGATGGGGGGAGACGACGATCGCGTTTCGCGTCATCAGCGCTAGCAGGACCTTGAAGTAGACGGTCGCGATCGGGTTGGTCGACGGTGTCAGCGCCAAGATCACGCCGGCGGGCTTGGGCACCTGCACGATCCTGCGCTCGGGGTCGATCCGAACGCTCGCGTAGTCACGTGCGCCATAGCGCTCCACGAGGCCCCGCGAGCAGGCCTCGTTCTTGATCCGCTTGTGCTCGACCACGCCCATGCCCGTCTCCTCGACCGCCTGCCGGGCAAATCTTTCGGCATTTTGGAACCCGGCCTCCGCTACTGCATGGACGATATTACGGATTTGGTCCGGTGGGTAGTCGGCGAACGCCGTCTCGGCCCAGCGCGCGCGCTGGAGCATCATCCGCGCGCGCGGAGCGCCCGGGGTCTCGGTGCGATACGCGTCCACGACACCGCCCTCGCGCGTGCTCATGCGCTCACCGCCATGGCTCCCCGACGCGCGCCGCCGCGGACCTCGGCATGGGAGAGCTCGAGCGCGACGCCGGTCCGGTCGAGCACCTCGTCGACCAGGTCGGGGCCGAGCAGGATCCCCGGCTTGACCTGAAGGACGCGCGGATCGAGCGTGGAGAAGATCGCCCACACTCCGTGTTCGTAGAGATGGCGCATCACGATCTTCGCCCCCTGCGGATGGTCGAACTCGAGGCCGATCACGACGCCGTCCTGGCGGATCCCCACCAGCCAGTCCGGATACAGCTCCTGGAGCGCCCGGAGCCCGCGGCGGAAGCGGTCCGCGATGTAGTGCACCATCGAGCGCACCTCGGGACGGCCGGTGATCTCGAGTACCTTGAGCGCCACGATGCACCCGAGCTCGGCCCCGCCGCCGGTGGAGATGTGGCCGAACCCGTCCTCGCTCAACCACTGCGAGCACTCCTCGGATACGACCGTGCAGGCGATCGGGTACATCCCGCCCGTGATGCCCTTGCCGATCACCATGATGTCGGGCTCGATGCCGGCCTTGGCGACGGCCCACATCTCCCCGGTGCGCATCAGCCCGGTCTGGACCTCGTCAGCGATGTACAGCGCGCCGTATTGCTCGCACAGGCGCTTGACCGCCTGCAGATAGCCGGGCTCGGGAAGCGGGAACCCGTAGGTCGCCGGAATCGACTCGATGATCACCGCCGCGACGTCGTTGCCACGGAGCGCGTCCTCCATCGCGGTGAGGTCGTTGAATGGGACCTGCGCGAACTCGTCGGGATAGTCGGACAGGAACAGCGTCGAGAAGCGTTCATCGCCGGTTGCCAGCGCCAGTCCCGTGTGGCCGTGGTAGCCCTTGCGGATCGAGACGATCTTGCGTCGCTGGCGCGTGTGGCGCGCGGTCTTGATCGCGATGTCGGTTGCCTCGCCGCCGCCTGAGCCGTACACGACCCGGCTCATATTGGGCGGACAGGTTGCCACCAGCGCCTCGGCCAGGGCGGTTCGCGCGAGCGACGGGAAGTGGTGGTTGCCGATGTCGAAGCGGCCCATCGCCTGTTCGAGGGTCGCGATCAGCTCGGGATTGCGGTGACCGAGGTTGAACGTCCCGCCGTTGAGGTGCAGGTCGATCAGGCGGCGCCCGGCCATGTCCCAGAAGAGATAGCCCTCGCGCCGATCGATCACAAGATCGATGCCGGCCTCCTGCCAGAAGCGCGTCTTGTCCGGGTTCCAGTACTCCTCGGAGCGCCGGAGGAAGTCCGCCTTGGAGTCGTAGGAGAAGAACCCGTAGTCGTACATGTCTGAGCTCTTGGCGAGCGGCGAGAGCATACCATTTCGTCGACATATGACAAGACCATTTCTGGAAAAGATTCCATAGTGGGCATGGGATTGCTGTACGGACGATCTGATGCGACAACTGCACGCGCTACCGTACGCGCGCGATGAGTGAATCCGAGAGGTGAGTCGGCCCGGAGAGCAGATGCGCGCGCGCGAAGCCGGAATCGTCATCGGCGAGGGAACGCCAGGGCCCAACAACGCGATCACCGACGTGACCGGTGTGCGGGTGGGTCACACGACGCTGATCGAGGGCGATGGCCCGCTCGACGTCGGCAGGGGCCCGATTCGCACCGGGGTGACGGTGATCCTGCCTCCGGGACCGCTCTGGAGGGAGCCTCTGTTCGCTGGTGCCCACCGCCTCAACGGCAACGGTGAGCTGACCGGTCTGGAGTGGGTTCGCGAGTCCGGGATGCTGACCACCCCGATCGCCCTGACCAACACACACAGCGTCGGCGTCGTGCGCGATGCGCTGATCGCGCACGAGTTGCAGGAGCGGGGTCCGCAGCCCGGCTACTGGTGGAGCCTCCCGGTCGTGGGCGAGACCTGGGACGGGATGCTCAATGACATCAACGGCTTTCACGTCAGGCCGGCCCACGTGCACGAGGCAATCGCGCAAGCGGGCGCGGGGCGGGTGCCCGAGGGCTCCGTCGGCAGTGGCACGGGGATGATCTGCCACGGCTTCAAGGGGGGGATCGGCACGGCATCGCGGGTACGGCCGGCGGCGGAGGGCGGCTACACGGTCGGCGTGCTCGTCCAGGCCAACCATGGTCGTCGCGAGCGCTTTGCCGTCAACGGCGCGCCCGTAGGCAGAGAGCTCGGCCCCGGCGAGATTCCGCTGCCGGGCGGCGCCCGCCTCGCCGAAGGATCGGGCTCGATCATCGTGATCGTCGCCACGGATGCTCCGCTGCTGCCGATGCAGTGCGCCCGGCTCGCCCAGCGCGCGGGTCTCGGGGTCGCGCGTACGGGCGGCGTCGGAGAGCACTCGAGCGGCGATCTGTTCTTCTGCTTCGCGACCGGCAACCGGGCCACCACGGCGTCCGAGCCCGGCCCGCAAGCGCCGATCACGGTGCCACTCGAGATGCTGTCCGACACCTACATCACGGGTTTGTTCGACGCCGTGGTCGAGTGCACGGAGGAGGCAATCGTGAACGCCATCCTGGCCGCCGGCACGATGGTCGGCCGCGATGGCGTGACAGCGTGCGGGCTGCCGGACGAGCGGCTGATCGCCGCGCTGCGACGGTACCGGCCCGCGGGCTGACATCCGCGCGGCCGACCGGATCGGCAAACAGCTCGGACCGTCAGTTTGCCCGCGCGGCGGTCGCCCGCTCAAAATCGAGCAGCCACCGCTTGGCATCCACGCCGGCGCTGTATCCGGTGAGTGCGCCGTCGGCGCCGACGACGCGGTGACAGGGGACAACGATGCAGACGGGATTGCGACCGTTGGCGCCACCGACGGCCCGCTGCGAGCGAGGCCGTCCGACCCGGCGCGCCAGTTCGGTGTAGGAGATCGTGGTGCCGTATCCGATCCCGACGAGTTCCTTCCACACCTGTTGCTGAAATGGTGTGCCGGGCGGTGCCAGCGGCAGCGAGAACGTGACGCGGTCGCCGGCGAAGTATTCCTCCAGCTGACGGCGGCAGGCTTCGAACCGCCCGGGGCTGCGCTCCCAACCAGGTTTGGGTCGGTCACGTTCAGCCGGCAGGTACACCCCCGTGAGGCCAGCCGATGACGCCGTCAGCAGCAGCTCGCCGACGGGGCTGGGCATGGTGGCGTAGAAGGTGGTGGACACGGCGTTCCCGGCTCGATCCTGACAGAGACGTACAGCGCTATCAAGAACCACTGCGGCACACCCTGAACCCTTCTCCTGTACGCGGCCGCGGTACGTTTCCCTTAGTGCCCCCCTTCGCAGATACGAAGGACGACACTTGATGTGCACCCAGGTGTGCGAACTGCTCGGGATCGAGCAACCGATTGTCCAGGCGCCGATGGGGTCGGCCGCGGACGCGCGACTCGCGGCGGCCGTATCGGACGCCGGCGCGCTCGGTACCGTCGCGCTGACCTGGGTTTCGGACGTCGGTGGCGTGGTCAGAGACACCGCCGGTCTCACCGACCGCGCGTTCGGAGGGAACTTCGTACTCGAATGGGACATGCACCGCCGACTCGATCAGGCGCTCGAGGGCGGGCTGCGGATCGTGTCGCTCACGTGGGGTGATCCCGCTCCCTACGTCGAGCGGGTGCACGATGCCGATGCGCTCCTCATGCATACCGTGGGCAGCGCGGAGGAGGCGCGGCGCGCCGCCGGCGCCGGCGTCGATGTGATCGTCGCGCAGGGCTGGGAGTCCGGTGGTCACGTCCTCGGTACGGTGGCGACGCTACCGCTGATTCCCGCCGTCGTCGATGCGGTTGCGCCGGTTCCGGTGATTGCCGCCGGGGGAATCGCCGACGCGCGCGGCGTCGCGGCGGTGCTCGCCCTCGGCGCGCAGGCAGCGTGGGTCGGCACCAGATTTCTGCTCGCCGAGGAGGCACCGGTGCATCCGGAGTACCGGCGGCGGCTGATCGCCGCGGCCGAGACCGACGCGGAGTGGTACGCGAACCTCTACGACGTGGGGTGGCCGAACGCCCCGCACCGGGCCCTGCGCAACTCGACCGCACAGGCGTGGGAGCTGGCGGGCCGGCCGGCGCGCGGCGCTCGCCCGGGGGAGGGCGAGGCGGTGGCGCATCTGGCCTCGGGCGAGCCGCTTGTTCGGTACTCGTCCGAGATGGCGCTTGAGGGCGCGACCGGGGATGTCGACGCGCTGTCGCTATGGGCGGGGCAGAGTGTCGCGCTGGTCAAGCGGATCCAGCCAGCGGCCGAGATCGTCGCCGAGCTGACCTCGCGCGTGTGAGGAGCTATGCATCCCAGGTGCTTAACTCGACACGCCTCGGCTGACCTGCAGAAGCGCGCACGTCGGCGATGTTGCGGGAAGCGCGCGCGTTTCTACACGTGTGATGTGAATAAACGCGCACCGCTCCGCTTCACGTGGTCGGAGGCGCGGTTCTGCACGTCGCGACCGCGCGCCACAGCCCGTGTCCGACACGCTCGCCTGGACGGCCCGCGAATCAATCGTCCAGCTACCCCCCGACTCGGATCAGCTTCTTGTTGACGAACTCGTCGGCCCCGTAGCGACCGAGCTCGCGGCCGAACCCGGAGCGCTTGACCCCGCCGAACGGCAGCTCGGCCCCGTCGGCGCCGACCACGTTGATGAACACCATGCCGGTGTCGAGCTTGCTCGCCACCCGCATCGCCTGGTCACGGTCGTTGGTCATCACGTAGGAGCCAAGGCCGTAGGGCGTGTCGTTGGCGAGCGTCACCGCCTCGTCCTCGGAGCCGACGCGATAGACCTGCGCCACCGGGCCGAAGAACTCCTCGCGGTAGGCGTCGTTGTCGGGCGTGACGTCGGTCAGCACCGTGCTCGAGTAGAAGTTGCCCTCGCGCTTACCACCGGCAACCAGTTTCGCGCCGTGTTCGACCGCCCGTTTGACCTGATCGTCGAGGCGATCGGCGGCGACGGCGGAAGAGAGCGGGCCGATGGCCGTGTCGGGCGAGGTCGGATCGCCTGGCTGCACCGCGGTCAGCGCGTCCGTGAACTTCTGCAGGAACGGCTCGTAGAGCTCGTCGAGGACGATGAAGCGCTTGGCGGCGTTGCACGACTGGCCGGTGTTGTCGAGCCGCGCGTTGACCGCTGACTCGACGACGGCGTCGAGGTCGTCGGTGCCCAGCACGATGAACGGATCGGAGCCGCCGAGCTCGAGCACGACCTTCTTGAGATTGCGACCGGCGATCGCAGCCACCGCCGTCCCCGCTCGCTCGGACCCGGTCAGCGATACGCCTCGCACGCGCGGGTCGGCGATCACCCACTCGATTTGCTCGTTGGTGGCGTAGATGTTGATGTAGGCATCCGCCGGAACGCCGGCCTCGTGGTAGAGCTGCTCGATCGCCTCCGCCGACTCGGGGCACTGCGGCGCGTGCTTGAGCAGGATCGTGTTGCCGATCACCAGGTTCGGTCCGGCGAAGCGCGCCACCTGGTAGTAAGGGAAGTTCCAGGGCATGATGCCCAGAAGCACGCCAAACGAGCTGCGGTGGATGAACGCCGATCCTTCGCCAGCCATCAGCTCGATTGGCTCATCGGCCATCAGCTTGGGACCGTTGTCGGCGTAGTAGTTGTAGATGTCGACACAGAAGTCGACCTCGCCGAGCGCTTGCTCGATCGGCTTTCCCATCTCGCGCACGATGATCTCGGCCAGCCGCTCGCGCTGCTCGCCGTGCAGCTCGCCGACGCGGCGGATCAACGCCGCGCGCTCCTCCACGGTGGTGGAGCTTGCCCACCCGCGATGGGCTCCGTCTGCTCGTGCGATCGCCTCCTTCAAATCCGCGTCGCTGATCGTCGGATATTCCTTCACGATCTCTCCCGTGGCCGGATTGACCACCGCGTAATCAGCCATATGACCTCTCCTTCCGTCTCGCGATTCCCACCGGGTGCGACTGGGCCCATGCTAGGTACTCGCGCGTTGCCGGCGGGGTGCTCTGGATGCGGCGCGGGCGTTGGCGCTCGGCGTGTGCAGTCTCCGGGCGGCTGAACACCCAGCCCAGCGTCTGGATCCGTCGCGCCATGAGGAACGCGGGCAGCTCGGCCAGCAGCTCGTCGGGCAGTTCGCGAACGTGGCGGTAGCCCGCGACGAGCGCGTCGCGACGCTCGTCAAACCCGTGGCTGCGGTCGTGCGGATACAGCGCACTGGCCAGCTCGAACAGGTACCAGCTGTCGCCGCTGTCGTCGAAATCGATGATCGTCACCGTGCCGTCGTCGGCCACGAGCACATTCTCGAACCCGAGGTCGGCGTGGATCAGTCCGAAACGATCGCTCGCCAAGCCGAGCTCCTCCAGGCGCGCCAGCACCTCCGTCCGGCAAGCGTCGAGCGCCGCACGATCCTCCGTCGAGAAGAGACGCAAGGGGTCGGTCGGCCCCCAGCGGGGCTCGTCTCCGACCAGCGCATCGGCATCCCAGGCGGGACGGGTGAACCATGCCGGGCGCGTCCAGTGCTGCCCGTGTACGTGGATCTGGGCCATCAGCTCGCCCAGGCGCGCCCACGGCGCGAGTCCGCCGACGGCGCTCAGCGGCACGCCGTCGATCCACTCGAGCAGCACCGCCGTCCGCACCAAATCACCGTCCAAGGAAACGGTCTGAACCAAATCACCATCAACACCGGGAACCGGCGGAGCTGTCCGAACACCCGAGACCCGCAGGCCGTCCATCCATGCGAGCTCTGATCGAACCGCCTCGGCGGTCTGGTAGCCGGGCCGGTTGATCCGCAGCGCGAACCGTCGGCCGTCGTCGGCGGTGACACGGTAGGTGGTGTTCTCGCCGTGGCGCACGAACGTGGCGCTCGCGCCCCGTCCCAGGCTAAGGCCGAAGCGCTCAAGCGCAGCCGCCACCAGCCGGCCGGGCAACGGACCGGCCTCGCCGGGCAAAGGACCGGCGCCGGCGCTCATCGCGACGGCGATTTGCTGCGGACGTGCCGGCTCGGTACAGGCCTATTAGTGTCACGCGCGCGCGCGAGGGCGGTCTCGAGCCGTTCGAGCACGCTCGTGACGAGCGCGTCCTCGATGAGCAGCCCCGGCTTGAACTGCAGGACCGATTGGTCGAACCCGGACGCGATCGCCCAGACCCCGAGCTCATAGAGCTCCTGCTGGAGATAGATCGCGCCGTTGGGATGGTCGACGCGAAGCCCGATCACGAGCCCGCTCTGTCTGACCTCGACCAGGTAAGGCTGGCGGTCGCGGAGCTCGACGAGGCCGCGGCCGATCACACCGATCAGATGGCGGACGCGTTCGGTCACGTCGGGGCGCGTCGTGATCTCGAGCACGCGTTCCGCGACGCGGCAGCCGATCTCGGCCCCGCCGAAGGTGGACACGTGCCCCCAGCCGTTCTCGTGCAGCCAGCCCGCCGCACGGGGAGTCATCACGGTCGCGGCGATCGGATACATACCGCCGGACAGGCCCTTCCCGGACACGAGGATGTCCGGCTCGACGCCGAACGTCTCCACCCCCCACAGTCGCCCGGTGCGGCCGAGCCCGGTCTGGACCTCGTCGGCGATGTAGAGCGCATCGTGCTCCTCGCAGAGCGCCTTGACGGCCGGTAGGTACCCATCGGGCGGGACGGGGAAGCCGTAGGTAGCCGGCACCGTCTCGAGCAGGACCGCGGCCGCGTCGCCGCGCGCGAGCTCGGCCTCGATCGCGTCCGGGTCGGCGAACGGCACTTTCGCGAAGTCCTCGGGCATGTCGGACAGGAAGTAGGCGGCTCCGCCGTCCTCACCCGCGGCACCCGAGAGTCCGGTGCGGCCGTGGTAGCCGGCGGCGAGGGTCACGATTCGCCGGCGCCCGGTCGTCCGGCGCGCGGTCTTGATCGCGATGTCGATCGCCTCGCTGCCCCCGGACGCGAACACCGTGTAGGTGAGCTCGCCGGGCGTGAGCTCCGCGAGCCGCTCGGCGAGCTCGGCGCGGGCCAGGCTGGCGAAGTGGTGGTTGCCGATGTCGAGCGTCGCGGCGGCGGTGACCATCGCCTCCACGACGTCGGGGTGGCGATGGCCGAGGTTGAACGTACCGCCGTTCAGGTGTAGGTCGATCAGCTCGCGGCCGTCGAGATCCCACAGCCGATAGCCCTCGCGGCGCCCGATCACGAGCTGGGTTCCGAAGGCATCCCACACATCGACCCGGTGCGGGGCGACGTGCCGACGCGTCAGCTCGAGTACGCGTTCCTTTTCGGACGTCATTCGTACCAGCCGTCGGGCGCGAGCTTGATTCGCTCCCGGTAGTCGAGATCGTGGGTGGCGATCAGCATCGCATCGTGCTCGCGCTCGAGCGCTTCGATCCGCTCCCAGCTCGCCACCATCGCGTCCGGGCTCCAGAGCACCCCGGGGAGCGCCCGCTCGCGCATCTTCGCGAGCAGGTAGGTCGCGTCGGCGAGCAGGAACACGCTCTGGCCGCTGTCGAGCTTCACTAGCAGCGACTGGTGCCCGCGGCTGTGGCCGGGAGTGCTCAGCGCCAACAGGCGCCCGTCGCCGAAGACGTCGTGATCGCCGTCGAGCTCGCGCCACTGCAGGCCGTGCTCGAAGTCGTCGGGCACGTAGATCAGCCGCTGGTACACGGGCGGGTTGCGCGCGAAGTTCAGTTCCTCGCGCTGCACGAGCACCGGCGCATGGGTCAGCCACTGCAGGCCGCCGGCGTGGTCGAAGTGCAGGTGCGACACGATCACCAGGTCGATGTCGCCGGGCGTCAGGCCGATCCTCCCGAGGCACGCCTCGATGTGATCCTCGGGTGCGATCCGCGTGTCGAACGCGGCCGCCGCCGGACCGAGCCGCGCCTCGGGATCGACGCCCATCTGGGGATGGATCCCGGTGTCGAAGAGCACGGTGCCCTCCGGGTGGGTGATCACGTACATGAAGTACGGGTTGTACTGCTTGGTCCCCACCCGGTCATCGAACGGGTCGAACGCGGCCCAGTCCATCACATCGCCGCCGCAGTGCAGCGCGTACAGCCTCATCGCCCGGCCGCCGCTCCATCGAGCCGCCGACGCAAGGCCTCGCCGGCGGACTGCAGCGCCGTGCGCTCCTGCTCTGAGAGCTTCAGCTCGACGATCTCGAGCACGCCGCTGCGCCCGAGCACCGCGGGCACGCCCAGGAACAGGTCCTCGATCCCATACTCGCCCTGGAGATAAACGGACGCGGGTACCGTGCCCGCCTGAGCACCCCGAATCGCCTCGAGCAGCTCGATCGTCGCGTGGGCGGGCGCGATCGTGGCCGATCCGGTGCGGCGCAGCCTGACGACTGCGCCACCTCCCTGAACGGTTTCGCGCACACACGCCGCGATTCGCTCGCGGGGGAGCACGTCGACGAGGGGCCGCCCCCGGACGGTCGCGGTCGAGACGATCGGCACCATCTCGTCGCCGTGGCTGCCGAGCGTGATCGCGTGCACGTCGCGGGGCTGCACGCCCGCCGCCGCCGCGATCGCGTTGCGGAAGCGGCTCGAGTCAAGCGTCGCCGCCATCCCGATCACGCGCTCGGGAGGCTGCCCGCTCGCGCGCCACAGCTCGTAGGTCATCTCGTCGAGCGGGTTGGTCACGACGATCGTCACCGCTTCGGGCGCGTACTGGGCGATTGCTTCCGCGGCGGATCTGATCACCGGGCCGTTGACCTTCAGCAGCGCGGCGCGGTCCATACCGGGCGTGCGCGGCCGGCCGGCCGTGATCACGATCGCATCGCACGCGCGGACGAGATCGAGCGTCGTGCCGCCGCTGGCGCGGGTGGGGGAGCCGGTCACGCCCGATGCGTGCTCGATGTCGAGGGCGATCGACTCCGCGACGCCGGGCACGATGTCGATCAGGCGGATCTCGTCGGCGATCCCGGCCAGCGCCGCCAGATGGGCGGTCGCGGCACCGACGCCGCCGGCGCCGATGAAACCCAGCCGGGCGAACCTCGTCGGGGTGAGGCCGCGAGGTCGCTCCGGCGCGACCCAGCGGGCGCCTCGGCGGTACAGGACGCGGCGGATCGCGCGGCCCGGATCGGACCCCATCGGCGCCGGCCGCTCGAGCGGCCCCCGGGCGATCTGCAGGCCGAGCCGCTCGACCGCATCGAGTGCCTGCGGCGTGACGATGTCCTCGTTGGCGACGACGAGCTTGCGCTGGCCGCGCCGGAATGCGTCGCGGACGTGCTCTTCGCCGACGACGTTCATTCGCGACCCTCGAGCGCGTGCAGCGCAGTGGTCGCGCCCTCGATGGCCAGGCGCACGTCGGCCTCAGAGCCGGAGATGAACATCCTCCCGAAGCGGCCCACGGTCCGCACCTCCACGATCTTGATCGTCGCCATCTTCTCGGCCTCGTTCGCCGCCGCGGTGATGTAGGCGGCCGGTCCGCACTCGAGGATCCCGAGCGTCTCGCCCGGGACGAGCAACGAGCCGCTGCGCCACTTGTTGAGCAGTTGCGCCTGGTAGGGCTCCACCGAGGTGATGATCTGGCTCGACTCGACGACCGGCCGCCGGCGATGCGTCAGGTCGATGTCGAAGTGCCCGAGGATCGCGTCGCGCGCGGCGGTCACCTCGGCGTGCGCCGGCGAGCGCAGGATGAAGAAGCCGAACTCGCGCTCGACGATCTGCGAGGTGGCCTGGACGTCGGCTCCCTTGAGCGCGACGTCGACGACGCGGAACACCTCGTTGCCCGGGCCGATCTCGCCGACGAGCAGCGCGTCTCCGGCGAGCGGGACCGAGCCCTGCACGGTGGCGCCGGTGTAGGCCGCGAACTGGGGCTGGAGGCGGTCGATCTGTAGCAGCGCGCGCAGGTCCATCAGCGGCCCTCCCCTTCGAGTAGGTCGGTGAGCGAACGCCATGGCCGCGACTCGTAGGCGATCCGCTTGATGTTGATCAGGTGCAGCGCGGTCACGTTGTCGGAGACGATCGACCCCGACCAGGTGCCGGTGCCGAGCATGAAGCTCGGGTCGATGTCGCACGAGTACCCCATCCCGCCGTGCAGCGCCGGCGTGTTGACGAGCACCCGCCCGGCCGGGAGCCGCGAGAACCGCGCCACCGCGCTCGGGTCGCCGGCATGGACGACGGCGGTGTGACCCTCGCCGCCGAAGCGCAGGACCTGGAGCGCTCGCTCGAATCCCTGCTCGGCGCCTTCGACCTCGTAGAAGGCGAGCACCGGGTCGAGCTTCTCGGCCGACAGCGGCGTCTGGCGCCCGACCGTCTCGAGCTCGGCCAGCAGCACGCGCGTGCGCGGCGGCACGTCGAACCGCGACAGCTGCGCGAGCCGGTTCGCGGACTGCCCGACGTTCTCGACCCGGTAGTTCAGGTTGCGGTCGAACAGGACACCGCCGAGCGCGTCGGCCTCGCGCGCGGTGCAGAAGTGGCCACCCTGCTCGCGGATCGCGCGGCGCAGGAGCTGGGCGATCGGACGGTCGACGATCACGGCCTGCTCGGCGGCGCACGCGGTCCCGTAGTCGAATGACTTGCTCGAGAGGATCATGTCGGCCACCTCGTCGAGGTCGTCCGCCTTGGAGCGGTCGACATACACGGGGACGTTGCCCGGCCCGACGGCGAGCGTCGGCTTGCCCGAGGAGTACGCCGCGCGCACCATCGCCGAGCCCCCGGTGGCCATCACAACGGCGATCCGGCGGTGGCTCATCAGCTCGCGCGTGCCGTCGAGCGTCGTGCCCGAGATGCACTGGATCAACCCGGCCGGAGCGCCCGCGTCCTCGGCGGCCTCGGACATGATGCGGGCGGTCTCGGCCCCACAGTGGCGCCCGCGGGGATGCGGCGCGTGCACGATCGCGTTGCCCGCCTTTACCGCCGAGAGCGTCTTGAAGATGACGGTCGAGGTCGGGTTGGTTGCCGGGATGAGCGCCGCGACGACGCCCATCGGCTCGCCGATCGCGACCACCTTGGTCGCCTCGTCGCGCCACAGCACCCCGAGCGTGCGGACGTTGCGCAGCCAGTCGGAGACGGCGATCGTGTTGAACAGGTTCTTGAGCGCCTTGTCGGCGGCGTTCCCGTACCCCGTCTCCTGCGCGGCGAGCTCACCGAGACGCGCCGCCTCCGGCGCGATCGCCCGCGCCATCGCCTGGACCACACGATCGACGTCCGCCGGCTCGAAGGTGCGGAACTTCTGCCAGGCCTCGTAGGCGCGGTCGGCCGCCCGGCGAGCCTGCGCGATCGAATCGAGATCGGGGAAGGTGAGGCTCATGCCAGTGCCTGTTCGAGCAGCGCGGCGTCGCCGCCGTCGAGCGCACGGCGGATGTCGTCGGGGCGGAGCCGGTCGAGGCCGAGGCTCGGAAGCGTCCGCCCGTGCCGCGCGTAGTCGAGCTTGCCGAGCACCGAGCCCAGATCCACCATTGCGCCCGCCGTTCGCGTCGTGACGCCGGCCAGCTCGCCGGCGCTCACGAGCGGCACCAGCGAGCAGCAGAGTGCGTCGTGCACGCGCTGGTCGGAGCGCTCGAGCGCGGGGGGAAGCTCCTCGTCGGGCGGCGCCGGCAACAGCTCGCGCACGCCGTAGGCGAACGCGACCCGGCGGCGCTCATCGTCGATCTGGCGCACGACCGACTCGGGGTCGCGCAGCAGCGCCCGGGGCGCATCGATCACTCCCGAGAGGTCGGCGAACGTGGTCTCGAGTACGCCTTTGGCTACGGTCAGCATCGGCAGGATGGTGCGCAGCCGCGCGATCGCCCGCTCGGTCCCGCGATTGGGAAGCGCCGCCGCCGGCACCTCGGCGCTCACCGCCGTGATCGTGAGCGCGCCTGACTGCGAGGACTCGACGCGGTAGGGCGAGGCGGCCAGCTCGACGATCGTCGGCAGCGCGGAGGCGGCGAACCGGCGCAGCGAGCGGGCGACGTCAATCGCGCCGAACCACCGGCCCGGGATCAGGACCAGGAGCTGCTCGGGACGCAGCCGCTGGGCCAGCAGGCCGGCGCAGGTGGCGTGGGCTATCGCCGGCGTCGCGATCAAGATCGCGTCGGCGTCGGCGACAGCGTCGTCGATCCCCGCTCGCAGACCGATCGCGGGCTCGTTCGATGCCCCCTCCGCGAACCGGTAGGTCCCGATCAGGTGCTCACCCCGGATCGTCACCGCCCTGGGGCCCGCCAGCGCGGCGCGCTCGGGCTCGAACGCCGTGTACAGCGTCACCTCGCATTCGGCGGCGAGGCTTTCGCAGGCCAGCGCCTGGCCGACGGGTCCGGCGCCGAGCACGGCGACCCGGCGCAGCGGCGGGTGCTCCTCCAGACCGGACGCCGGCTTGACTTCGCTGAGGCCCGCGACGAGCGCTTCGAATTCTCCGGCTGAGCTCATCCTCGGTGCCGGCCGGACCACCGGTTAGGGCCCACCGGAAACCCTTACTTCTTGGCGGGCCCGGGGATCACGGACGCGAGATCGGCGTGGGGGCGAGCGATGACGTGGATCGACAGAACCTCGCCGACCTTGTTGGCGGCCACGCCGCCGGCATCGGTCGCGGCCTTCACGGCGCCGACGTCGCCGCGCACGATCACCGCCACCAGTCCGCCGCCGGGGCGCTCGGTCGCGATCAGCTCGACGTTCGCGGCCTTGACCATCGCGTCGGCGGCCTCCAGCGCTGGGACCAGGCCTCGTGTCTCGATCATCCCAAGCGCTACCTGCGGGGTATCCGCCATCACTTGCTCCTTGTCGTGTTGGGCTTGCGTGCGGTCGGCGTGCGGGTGGCCAGGTCGACCGCGTCGACGATCGCGACGATCGTCAGATCGGTGGCGGCCGCACGCGACTCCGGCGGCTGCCGGGCAGCGGAGCCGCGTACGATCAGCACGCGATCCCCGGGTCCGGCCCCGACCGTGTCGACCGCGACCTCGGCCGACTTCGCGTCCGAGCCGGCCGGATCGAGCGGTTGCACGACCAGCAGCGTGTGCGAGAGCAGGCTCTCGGTCTTGGCGGTGGCGGTTACCGAGCCCAGGACGTGCGCAAGCTCCATCAGTGCCGCTCCGGGTACAGCTCTCGCTCCGCCACCATAGATTTCGTGTACCGTATACGGTGGCCGGAGTGATTGCAAGGGCGACGAGCTGCGGGTCCTACGGGCCCTTAGGAGACACGTGATGGCGGCGTCGAGCGATGCGGTCGTGATCGGCGCGGGCATCGCCGGCGCTTCGACGGCGCTCGCGCTGCGGCGAAGGGGCCTCGCCGTCACCCTCGTCGACTCTCACGAGCCCGGCCATGCGCGCGCCGCTTCCGCGGGCGATCACCGCATCCTGCGGGCCAGCCACGGAAGCGACGAGCTCTACACCCGCTGGAGCCGAGAGGCGCGACTGCGCTGGCTCGAGCTCGGCGCCGAGGTCGACCAGCAGCTGTTCGTGCAGAGCGGCGCGGTGATGCTCGCCACCACCGGGCACACGACGTGGGAGGACGCCTCGCGCGAGACGCTCGCCCGCTTGGGCGTGCCGAGCTTCACGGTCGACGTCGAGGAGTTGCGGATCCGGCTGCCACTGATCGACCCTCGCGGTCTTGCGTATGGCTTGTGGGAGCCCGAGTCGGGCTTCGTGTTCGCTCGTCGCGCCCTGCAGGCGACGGTGGCGCTATTCCAGGAGGAGGGTGGGGTGCTGCGGCGCGGCGTCGCCAGCACCGACGAGCACGAACAGCCGCTGGTCGACGGCCGACCAATCGGAGCCGGGGTGGTCGTGCTGGCCTGCGGTGCCTGGATGGGCGGCCTGTTCCCGCGCACGCTCGGGCGACTGCTCGAGGTTGTGCGCCAGGACGTGATCATGGTCGCTCCGCCCGCGGGCTCAACCGGCTACGACGCCGAGAACTTCCCCGCCTGGATCGATCACGGATACCCGGCGTACGGCATACCGGCCGCCGGCGGTTACGGGTTCAAAGCCGTGATCAACTGGCGAGGCCTGACCGTCAACCTCGATCGCGACGATCGCCTCATCGGTCAGACGTCGATAGCCCGCACGCGCCGGTACCTGGCGCACCGGTTCCCGGAGCTCGCCCAGGCACCGATCGTCGGCCAGGAGATCGGCCAGATCTCCAACACGACCGACACCCAGTTCCTGCTCGACCGCCACCCAAGGCACGAGCGGGTGGTGCTCGTCGCCGGCGATTCGGGACATCTGTTCAAGCACGGCCCGGTGGTCGGCGACTACGTGGCGGCGCTCGCCGTCGATGAGATCGAGACGGAGCCGCGCTTCAGTCTCGGCCACCGGCCGGTGGTCGCGGTGACCTCGGCCGACCGCCCGCAATAGCTCAGAACTCGAACGGCCGGTCGATCCCGGCCAGCGACACGCCCGTGAATGCCGACGCCTCGAGCGTGAGCGCGCGCAGGTCCTCGGGCTCGAGGTTGTGCACCGACGACTTCCCGCACGCCTTTGCGAGCAGCGTCGCCTCCATCGTCATCGCGGTCAGCAGGCGCAAGACCCGCTCCGCGCCCGCCTCGACGTCCATCCGTTTCTCGAGCTCGGGGTCCTGGGTGGTGATCCCGACCGGGCAGCGCCCGGTGTGGCAGTGATGGCACGCGCCGGGCTCGGTCCCGAGGGCGGCGTAGTCCTCGACGTATCGCGGCGAGTTGCAGCCGAGGCCGATCAGCGCCGACGTCGCAATCATCGTGCAGTCGGCGCCGAGCGCGAGCGCCTTGGCGACGTCGACGCCGGAACGGATGCCGCCCGAGGCGACGAGCTTGACCTTGTCGGCCATGCCCGAGTCCTCGAGCGCCCGGCGGGCGGCGGGGATCGCCGAGATGAGCGGGACGCCCGTGTGGTCGAGCAGGAGCTCGGGCGAGGCGCCGGTCGATCCCTCCATCCCGTCGAGCACGATCACATCCGCGCCCGTCTTGGCGGCCACCGCCACGTCGAAGTAGGGGCGCGTCGCGCCGAGCTTGATGAAGATCGGGACGCGATAGTCCGTGGCCTCGCGGATCTCCTCGATCTTGATCTGGAGGTCGTCGGCGCCGAGGAAGTCCGGATGGCGCACGGTCGCGCGCTGGTCCACGCCGACCGGGAGGCTTCGCATGCGCGCCACCCGCTCGGACACCTTCATCCCGAGCAGGAGCCCACCGGTGCCCGGCTTGGCGCCCTGCCCGACGACGATCTCGATTCCGTCGGCGCGGCGCAGATGGTCGAGGTCGAGCATGTAGCGCGACGGCGTCATCTGGTAGATCAGGGTCTTCGACGCCGCCCGCTCGTCCTCGAGCATGCCGCCCTCGCCCGTGCACGTCATCGTGCCCGCTCGCGAGGCGCCCATGCCGAGCGCCGCCTTGGCGTGCGCGGACAGCGCGCCGAAGCTCATCGAGGCGATGTAGATCGGGATGTCGAGCTCGATCGGCTCCTCCACGAGGCCGAGACCCTCACCGAGGACGGTCTTGGTATCACAGCTCTCGCGGTAGCCCTCGAGCGGCAGCCGCGTCATCGTCGCCGGCTGGAAGACGAGGTCGTCGAACGTCGGGAGCTGGCGCTGGAAGGTCGAGAACCCGCGAATCTGGTAGCGCCCGAGCTGTGCCTTGGCCTGGATGTCGGCGATCGTTCCGGGGGTCCAGCGCGTCGAGCCGCCCTGGGCGTAGGAGCGGGGGCTCCCGGCCGGGCGGGCCGGGTCCGCTCCGTCGGAGAACGCGGCCGGGTCCGCGCCAGTCCCGGTCCCGTTGCCGCTGACGTCGTTCAGATCATCAGCCATTGCTGCGCATCCCTCGACTTGAAGTGCCAGAGCGCCTGCCCCGAGACGATCCGCTTCCAGGCCACGCCGGTGTCATCGATCCCGAGGCTTGCCAGCAGCTCCTGCACCTCGGCGACGTCCTGCACCGGCGGCTCTTCGATGCGTGCGTCGACGCCGAGCTCGCGGATCGTGCCGGCAACCCAGATTTCGCCCTCCCACAGAGAGTCGCCCGCCGCGGTCTCGGCGTTGCCGAGACAGATCACCCGCCCGGCGTGGGCCATGAACCCACAGGCGTGCCCGACCGACCCCTCGATCACGATCATGCCGCCCTTCATTGCCACGCCGCACCGCGGCCCCGCGTTGCCGCGCACGTGGATCGTCCCGCCGCGCAGCGACGCCCCGACGCTCATCGCGGCGTTGCCATCGACCGTGATCCGCCCGCTCGCCATCGCCTCGCCGAGGCCCCAGCCCGTATTGCGGGTGACCGTGATCTCCGCGCCGTTGTTGAGCCCGCCGCAGTAGTAGCCGACCGATCCGTCAAACGTCACGCTTCCGCCCGGCGGCAGCGCGACCCCCAGGTTGTGGCGCGAGAGCGGCTCGGTGACGCGGACGTGGCGGCCGGCGCCGACGGCCTCCCGGATCTCCCGGTTGATCTGCCGCAGCGGCCGATCGCCGGCGCGGATTTCCTCGTCGATCGCGGTCGGAGGCTGGTTGCCGGCTGCGATCACGCCGCTGCCCCGGCCGGTACGGGCGAGGCGACGGGCCAGACCCGGACGATCGACGGGCCATCGCAGACCTCGACGTCGATCTCGTCCTGGTAGAGCGTGCGCAGTGACTGCTCCTCGGTCGCGACCGCGACCCCGTCCGGTGCCAGCACCGCGACCACCGGCTTGATCGCCCACCGATCCTTCGCCAGCGCGATCCCGTCGCTGGTGGCGAGTAGGTACGTGAACACGCCGTCGAGCTCACTGAGACTGCGCTCGAGCGACGCTTGGAGCGAATCGCCCGCCGCCATCCGATCGGAGTTCCAGACCGCGATCAGCTCACTGTCGTTCTCGGTCGTGAAGCGATACCCACGGCGCTGGAGCTTGCGCCGCCAGGTGTAGTAGTTCGTGAGTTGGCCGTTATGGACGATGGCGACGTCCGGAAACGGGCGTGCCCAAAACGGATGGCCGGCGACCGGAGACACGTTGGACTCGGTGGCCAACCGGACGTGACCGAGGCCGTGGGTCCCGATGAACTCGCGGACGTCGTGCTTGTCCGCGACCTCATTCGCATCGCCAACGTCCTTGACAATCTCAAGCGCCCGTCCCGCCGACTGCAGCTCGACGCGGGGCAGCGCGTCGCACGCGTCGACCCAGGCCGAGAACGGCTCGGGATCGGAGACGACGAACCTGGCCGTCACGTGCCGCTGGCCGCTGTCATCCCAGGTCGGCTCCTCGACGAAATCGGCGGCATGCTCGCGGGTGACCGCCCGGATGGCTTCGAGATCCTCGTCCAGGTGGGCGCGATCGTCGAGCAGAGCGCGGACCACGTAGCCGGCCGTGCGCGGCGTTCCGTAGAGCGCAAAGCCGGTGCTGTCCCAGCCGCGATGCCGTTGTGCGGCCATCATCGCCGTCAGGTCCTCGCCGACATGGCCTGGTTCGTTGAGCGTCCGGCCTGCGATGCCGCACATAGTCTCTCCCTTACTTATCGCATACCGTACACGAAACACGACGATCGTACAACAGGCGCCGGGCGGCCGCGACGGCCTGGATCGGCCCGCCCGCCCGAGGTCGCCGGCCCGGATCCGGAGTCAGGCGGATGGGCCGCCTTCGGCGGCGTCCCTGGGACCGGGTGCCCCGTCCTGACACTCTCGCGCTCCGCCGAGCGCCCGAGGCGCCGGCCGCCGCCGCCGGCCTTCGCGTGGCCGGTCTTGCCGGTTCGGCCGACCTGCATAAGCGCACAAACCACGGAGTGCGCCCCGGGCGCGCGCGGTTCTGCATCTTTGGCGTGAACTAACGCGCACGGCTCCGCGGGACTGGTCGGCGTGCGCGGTTTTCCATGTCTACAGCACTGGCGAGCCATCCCGGGCAAGCGCCGGCCGGACCCACGTCTAACTCGTCACGACGGCCGGGTCTCCTGGGAGCGTGACGAGTTACCACCTGACCCGGCGTCAGGTGATGAGCTCGCCGCCGTCGACCGCGAGCGCCTGACCCGTCATGAGCGATGCCGCATCCGACATCAGGAACACGACCTGCTCGGCGACGCTCTCCGGGGTCGCCATACGCCCGAGCGGGATCGTCTCCGAGATCTGCTGGATGAACGCCTCACGGCCGCCGTAGTTGGACCAGATCGGTTCGTTGAATGGCGTGTCGACGAACCCGGGGCACAAGGCGTTGACGCGGATTCCGTCCGAGGCCGCGTCGCGGGCGAGGTTGCGGGCGAGGGCGACGGCGGCGACCTTGGTGGTGGCGTAGGCCAGCATCGCGCGCTCGGTCTGGAGGCCCGAGTTCGAGGCGGTGATCAGAAAGCTGCCTCCACCGTTGCGGGCGAGGTGAGGGAAGGTGACCTGCGCGCAGACGAAGTGGGAGCGCACGTTCACCGCCCAAGAGCGGTCGAAGTCGGCCACTGTGGTGTCGCCAACCGCTCCGCTCACCTGGACGCCCACGTTCGACCACGCTGCCTCGAGCCCGCCGAGTGCCTGCACCGCCTGCTCGAGCGAGTCGGCGAGCGTCACGGGGTCGCCGGCGTCGACCGTGAGCGCGATCGAGTCGGTCTCGGCCGCGATCTGCGCCAGCGGGTCAGCGGCCATATCCAGCAGCGCGAGCCGCCACCCGGCGCTGCTCAGCCGGCGGGCGCCGGCGGCGCCGATGCCGGTGGCGGCACCCACGATCAGCATTCGTCTCTGGGCGGGAGGAGTTGAGCTCATGGGAAAGTCCTACCACGGAACCGTGGCGCCAGATCGTAGAGCAGCGGATGACCGATCAGGACGCGCCGGCGCTTGACTTTGGTCCGGACCCGTGGCACACAGCACCGATGCCCCCGTCGCTACTGGTCATCCAGAACGACCCCGACAAGTCGCTGGGCCGACTCGCCGACGGACTCCAGAGCGCGGGGGCGCGGCTTGATGTGCTGTCCCCCACGGCCGAGCTACCCGACGTGCGCGAGTACGACGGGCTGATAGTGCTGCCCGGGCTTGCCAATCCGGTCGATGACACCGTGGAGATCCGCCGAGCGCGCGACGGGATCGAGGGCGCGCTGGAGGCTGGGCTGCCCATCCTCGGCCTATGTCTCGGCGGTCAGTTGCTCGCTCAGGCGCTCGGCGGCACCGTCCACCGCAGCCGGCCGGAGCTGGGGTTCGGCGATGTCGAGGCGTTACCGGCGGCGGCCGACGATCCGTTGCTGGTCGGCGCGCCGAGCCGGTTTCCGATCTTCCATGCGCACACGTTCGCGTTCTCTCCGCCGTCGGGCGCGGAGGTCCTGCTCGTCAACGACGTCTGCGTGCAGGCCTGCCGCCACGGTGAGGCATGGGCGTTCCAGTGTCATCCCGAGATCGCCGGCGACTGGGTGGCGACACTGGCCGCGGGATTACGCGGCCGGGACGGCCAGCTGCTTCCGGCCACCACCGGCTTCTTTCACTCGAACGGAGTGAGCGCCGAGCAGCTCGAGCACGACGCGGCCGCGGCAGAGCCGGCGATGCAGGCGCTCGCCGACGGGATCGCCGGCGGATTCGCCGGCCGGCTCGCCTGAACGACCCGACTCAGGCGGCGTGGGATCGGTTGCGCCCGCCGCGTGCGCCGGTGCTGCGACGCTTGGCGGTGCGGCCAGTCAAGTTGCGCTCGAGCCCCCAGGCGATGTGCTCGGTCATCGCGCGGCGGGCACGAGCGGGATCGCCCGCGGCCAGCTCCTTGATCAGCGCCTCGTGCTCAGTCACGAACTCGTCGTGGGGCGAGTGAACATAGAAGTCGTGGTAGGCGAGGGCGCCGATCGCGCGTCCCCAGATCGCGTCGAAGAAGCTGAGCAGGTAGGAGTTGCCCGCCGTCTCGACGACCGCGCGATGAAACGATCGGTTGGCCTCGAACGACTCCCGGCTTGAGCGGAGCTTTCTCGCCGTTGCCTGCGTGAGCGCTTCACGCACCCGCTCGACCGCGTCCCCGCCGAGCTCCGCGACGATCGCCGCCGCGTAGCTCTCGACGGCGTCCCGCGCGCCGTACAGATCACGCAGGCCGTCTTCGGTGAGGCTGCACACGACATACCCCCGACGCCCCGACGGCTCGACGACACCCTCCTCCTTGAGCCGCAGCAGCGCATCGCGGACCGGGGTGCGGCTGACGTCCAGCTCCTCGGCCAGCCGGTCCTGGATCAGCCGGTCGCCCGGCTTCACCGTCCCCTGCACGAGCGCATCGACGAGCCGCTGATAAACCTCGCCCGCGAGCCTCGAGTGCGACCGGTCGATGCGCTCAATGGCAGCCATGGCCGGAGTCTAGAGTCCCTCGTCCCCGGATTCGGACGGCGAGGCCGCCCGAGTCGCGGTGATCGCGTCAACCTCCACTTCGACCATCAGCCCCGGCGTGGCCAGCTCGGCGCCGACGGCGGTCAGGACCGGCGCGGCATGCCCGAGCGCCTCCCGATGTGCCCGCGCGAACGCGCCGGCGTCGGCCATGTCGACCAGATAGGCGCGGGTCCGAACCACGTCGTCGAGGCTCGAGCCGACCGCTCGCAGCGCGGCGTCGATCCGCTGCAGCACGAAGCGCGTCTGGGCCTCCGTGTCACCCGGCCGGTGAACCCGCCCCGAGCGCTCGACCGCCGTGGTCCCGGCGACAAAGACGAACGGGCCAACCCGCTTGGCCCGGACGTAGCCGCCGAGCTCCTCGAACCGGCCGCCGTCCCGGTGCTCAGCGCTCTCCCAGCCCTGCGAAGCTTCGATCACGAGTCCTCAACCGTATCCGGAGTCCCGAATTCCGTATACGATAGCCGGTGGAGGGAAGCCAGCGCCACCGCCCGCCGTCCGCTCAGTACACGATCACGCTGCGCGCGGTCTCGCCGGCCTGCATTCGCGCGAACGCGGCGTTGACGTCGTCCAGCCCGCACGTGGTGATGAGTGGCTCCAGGCGCAGCCGCCCATCGCGATAGAGCTCGATAAGCATCGGGATGTCGCGCAGCGGCACGCACGAGCCGTACCACGAACCGCGCACGGACCGCTCCTCGAGCGTCATGGTCAGCGCGTCGAGTCCGACCCGTGCATCCGGCGGCGCCATCCCGATCAGCAGCGCCTGACCGCCGCGCGCGGTCAGCTCCAGCGTGGTCGCGATCGTCTCCGGGCGCCCCAGCGCCTCGAACGCGTGGTCGACGCCGGCGGCCACTAGATCTCGAACGGCCGCCGGCACATCGGAGGACTGACTCGCGTCGACGACGTCGGTCGCGCCGAGCTCGCGCGCCAACTCGAGCTTGGCGGGGACGACATCGATCGCGATGATCCGCTCGGCGCCCGCGATCCGAGCCCCCTGCACCACGTTCAGCCCGACGCCGCCGCAGCCGACGACCGCGACCGTATCCCCCGGACGTACGCGTGCGGTATTCAAAACGGCGCCGACCCCGGTCATGACCGCGCAACCCATCAACGCGAGCTCGCTCAGGGGCAGCGCGGGATCGACCTTCACCGCCGTCCGCGCCGGGACCACCGACCGCTCGGCGAACGACGATGTGTTGTAGTGATGGACCGGCTCGCCGCCCAGGCTAAACCGGCACGTCCCGTCTTCCATCGTCGCGTCGTACCAGGCCGTGTTCTCGCAGATGTTGGGCCGCCCGTGGACACATTCGCGGCAGTGCCCGCAGTAGGGAAGCCAGGTGAGCAGGACGTGGTCGCCGGGCTCGAGGCCGCTGACGCCCGGGCCGAGGTCCTCGACGATGCCCGCCCCCTCGTGGCCGAGGACCACCGGCAGCGAGGTCGGGTGGATCCCCTGGACGACGTGGAGATCTGAATGGCAGACTCCGCTCGCCGCCATCCGAACGCGCACCTCGCCCTCCCGAGGAGGATCGAGCTCGAGCTCCTCGACCACGAGCGGCTGACCGAACCCGTGGAGAACCGCCGCTCGGATCGTTTCAGACACCGTGGCCTACGCGGCGCGGACGCGCACCGGGATCGATTTGAAGCCGTTGACAAAGTTCGAGCTCAGCCGAACCGGAGCTCCGGCGCGCTCGAACCGGACGTTCCGCGCGAGCATCTCCTCGAGCAGGATCCGGATCTCGAGCTTGGCGAGGAAAGAGCCCAGGCAGAAGTGCGGACCGCCTCGCCCGAATGTCGTGTGCGGGTTCGGGTGCCGTCCGACGTCGAACCGCTGCGGGTCCTCGAACACTTCCTCGTCGTAGTTCGCCGACAGATACCAGAGCGCGACACGGTCGCCGGCCTGGATCGGCACGCCGCGGATCTCGGTGTCCGCGACGGCGGTGCGCCTGAAGTAGATCAATGCCGATCCGTAGCGGAGGATCTCGTCGACGGCAGTCTCGAGCAGCGACGGGTCTCGCTTCAGGCGCTCGAACTCGTCGGGGTTATCCATCAGCGCGAGGATGCCGTGCGAGATGGCGGTGCGGGTCGTTTCGTTGCCGGCGAAGATGAACAGCTGGAAGAAGTTCGTGTACTCGGCGTCGGAGAGGTGCTCGCCGTCGGCCCCGCCGTGCACGAGCCGGGAGACGAGGTCGTCGCGCGGATGCTGGCGACGCTCGGCTCCGATCCTGCGTCCGTACTCGAACACGGCCTGTGCGGCCGGCGTCCCGAACGGGAGCAGCCGCGGATCGATCTCGCTCGGATACTTGACCGGATCCGGCCGGTAGTCCTCGTCGGTGGCGGCGGCCATCTCGCTGGTCAGCTCCACCACCACCGGCACGTCCTCGGGAGGCAGCCCGAGAATCGAGATCAGGACGGTGACCGGCAGCGGCTCGGAGATCTCGCTCACCCAGTCGAACTCGCCCTGGGCAATCGCCCCGTCCAGAAGGCCAGACACCGTCTGGCGCGTGAAATCCGCGTACTCCTTCACCTTCGGACGCGTGAAGGCGTCGCTGACCAGCCGGCGCAGCCGCGTGTGTTCGGGCGGATCGGTCTCGATCATCGACCGGCGGGCCTCAAGCGCATCGGGCTCGCGGTCCTCGAGCGCAATGTGCCCGAGCTGCGAGGAGAACAGCTTCGGTTGCTTGCTCACCGAGACGACGTCGGCGTGCTTGGAGAGCAGCCAGAATCCGCCTCGCGTCCCCGGCCACGGATGCCAGTGGACCGGGTCGTGCTGCCTGATCGCGGCCAGCTCCGCGTGGGGCACGCCCTGCGCGTAGACCTTCGGGCTCGCGACGTCGAGGTGCGCAAGATCCTCGCGGACCGCCGACACCCGGCTCCTCAGGCGTCCGCCGGTCCGGCGCTGAAGTCGGCCGTGCCGAGCACGGTCGCGATCTCATCGCCGAGTGCCGCGCAGAACGCGGCGTGCACGGCATCGGCGGGCACCTGACGACCGCGATGCTCGAGGTCAGGTGCCGCGCAGGCGTCATCGATCAGCACCGGCTCGAGTCCGAGGTCCGCGGCCGCGCGCACGGTCGCGTCGACGCACATCGAGGTCATCATCCCGCAGAACGCGACGCGCCTGGCGTCGGAGTTCTCAAGGCGCTCCGAGAGGTCGGTCTGAAGAAACGAGTTCGGGTAGTTCTTGACGATGACGGCCTCGCCCTCGGCGGGTGCGACCGTGTCATTGGTCTCGGCGCCGCGGCTCCCGGGCACGAAGAATTGATCGCTTGAGGGCTCCTCGTGGCGGATGTGGATGACCGGAATGCCGGCCCCGCGCGCCGCCTCGATCGCCTCGGCCGCTCGCCCGGCAGCGCCGGCTGCGTCCGGAAGCGGCAGCGCGCCCTCGGGGAAGTACTCGTTCTGGATGTCTATGACGACGAGTGCGTCGGCCACGCGCGCAGTCTAAACCGCACCTGGAGCCGGGGTGGGGTCGAGCTCCACGCCGGGCTGCGGCGAAGCCGCCGCGGCGCCGTACTTGCGCTGGTACGCACGCCACGTGAGTGCCCAGCGCGTCGGGTCGTCGTGGGGCTCTAGATCGAGCTTGTGAACGGTGCTCCGGTGCGGTGAGGACAGCACGGTCTCGGGCGCCTCGTACGCCTCGCGCGCGACCGTGGCGATGATCTCCGCGTACTCGTCCAGGTCCGCGCGGGAGTAGGACTCGGACGGCTCGAGCGTCATCGGCTCAGGCACGATCCAGGGCTCGTGGCTAGCGAAGTAGGTGGCGACACCGAAGTCGGTCGTGCGCCGCCCGACGTCGAGGGTGCCGACGCCGGTGTCCTGCTGGAGCTCGGCCAGGCTGTAGCGGATCTGCTCCAGACGGCGGGCGGAATTCGTGTCCGCGAACGAGACGGCGAGGCCCGGCACGTCGGCGAGCCGCGAGGCCAGGTAGTTGTTGTTCAGCACCGCGGTCCGTGCCACCTCCCGCAGTCCCTCGGCACCGAGGCTGAGCACCCATGCGAAGGAGCGAACGACCGTCGCGGGGACGCCCTGGAAGGCGCGGATCTTGCCGACCGACTGCGGCCGGTCGTACTCGAGCCGGTAGCGCGAGCCGTCGTACTCCACGGTCGGCGTCGGCAGGAACGGCGCCAGCTCGGCGCTGACGCCGCAGGCTCCGACCGGCATGCCCATCGAGGAGTGGGGCGAGGAGAACGTCTTGTGCAGGTTGAACTGGCACAGGTCAAAGCCCGCGTCGCCCGCGCGGGTGATCCCGAGGATCCCGTTCGCGTTGGCCTGGTCGTAGTGGCACAGGCCGCCGGCGTCATGGACGATCTGCACGATCTCGTCGATGTGCGGGTTGAACAGGCCGGTGTCCTCCGGGTTGGTGATCATCAGTCCGGCGGTGCGCTCGGACACCGCCTGGCGGATCGCGTCGGGCTCCGGGTATCCGTCCTCGCCGGCGTACACCGTGATCACCTTGTAGCCGGCCGTTGCCGGGCCGGCCCCGTCGCAGGGGTGGGAGAAGATCGTCGTGATGATCTCGTCGCGATGCGCCTCGCCGCGGCTGGCGTGGTAGGCGCGGATCATCCTCGCGTTCGCGTACACGCCCTGCGATCCGCCGGCCGGCTGGAAGGTGAAGCGGTGCAGGCCCGAGATCTCACACAGCATCTGCTCGAAGCGGTGCAGGACTTCGAGCATTCCCTGCACCGTGTCCTCGTCCTGGAGCGGGTGCAGATCGGTGACCTTGTGAGAGCGGACCAGCTCCTCGTTGACCTTCGGGCTGTACTTCATCGTGCAGGTGCCGAGGCCAAGATGGATGTTGACGTCGTTGCCGAGGGTCTCTTGCGAGAGGCGCATGTAATGGCGCAGCACGCGCTGCTGGCTGAGCTCGGGCAGCTCGGGCCGGCGGGAGCGGCGCAGCGCCGCCGGAAGCCCGGCCAGCGGGTCGCCTCCGTTGGCGAGCAGATCCGGCTCCAGCTCGGGCGGGATGATGCCCCGCTCGCCCGGGGTGGAGAGCTCGTTCAGGATCGGCTCGTTCCAGCTCGCCTGGTGGAATGGGCGCAGGGTCATCGGAGCACCTCCGCGAGGTTGTCGGCAAATCGGTCGATGTCGGCCTTCGTGTGCACCTCAGTGACGCACACGAGGGCGCTCTGCCCGAGCTCGGGGTACTGCCCGGACAGATCGAGGCCGGCGAAGATCCCGCGCTCGCGCAGCGCGGAGTTCAGCTCGGAAACGGTCCTCCCGGTGTCCGAGAAGTCGACGACGAACTCCTTGAAGAACGGAGCGCTGAGCGCGGGAGCCCGCACCCCCGGCAGCGCGTCCAGCCGCTCGGCCGCGTACTGGGCGCGGGCCATGATCGTCCGCCCGATCTCGGCGATCCCATCGGGTCCGAGCAGCGCCAGGTAGGCGCCGGCTGCGATCGCCCACAGGTTCTGGGTCGTCCCGGTGTACTCCTTGGAGTCGCCACGCTGGATGTACGAGGTCCGGTCCCACACGACCTCGCCGAAGCCGTACTCGCCCGCCACGGCGGTTGGCCCGAGGCCGATCAGGAACATCGGGTATTCCGTGACGAACTCCTCGCGGTCGTTGGAAGCGACGAAGCCAGCCAGCCCGCCGCCATAGTGCATGTGGATCCCCAGCGGCTGGATGTCCCCGCAAACGATGTCGGCGCCGTAGCGGGGCGGGGCCTCGAGCACGCCGAGCGACATCGGGTCGACGCCGACCACGGTGAGCGCGCCAGCCTCCTTTGCGAGCGCGGCAATGTCCTGCGCCTGGGTTTCGATCGCACCGATGAAGTTCGGCATCTCGATGTAGACGCACGCCGTGTCGTCGTTCAGGGCGTTCCCGATGCTCTCGAGCTCGAGCGTCCCGGTGGCAGAGTCGAACGGGATCGTCACGATCTCCACCCACGGCTCGCAGTAGCCCTCGATAATCGATCGACGCTCGGCTCCGATCGAGGCGGGGATCAGGGCGACGCCGCGGCCGGTGATCCGGGCCGCCATCGAGATCGAGGTCGCGGCGGCGCTGCCCCAGTCATACGTCGGCTGGCTCACCGCGTCGCAGTCGAGCAGCTCGCCCATCATGCTCGCGTACTCGAACAACGCCTGCATCTTGCCGTGGTCGCCATAGGTGTCGCCGTAGTAGGCGGTCAGGAACTCGCCCCGGTTGACGATCTCGTCGCACACGGCCGGGACGTAGTGCGGCCAGCATCCGCCGCCGAGAAAACTCAGCCGCTCCGCGCAGCTCTGGTTGCGGTCGAGCACGCCGGCCATGTGACGGCGCAGCTCGTATTCGGAGCGCATCGGCGCGGGAAGGTTCAGTAACCCCGGATAGCGCAGCCGGGTCGGAATCGAGCCATAGAGCTCATCGACGCTGTCCACGCCGACGGCGTCGAGCATGGCTCGCCTGACCTCCGGCGCCGAGTTCGGGATATACGGGTGGGCGGATGGGCTGTCGCTCATGGGGTGACTCCTCCTAGCCAGGTCATCCGGCGACCGGATAGACGATCTCTCGGTTGTAGCCGACGACGACGCGGGTGTAGCCGGCGAGGCTTGCGTCGAGCCCGGGGTCACCCGTGTCGACGCGCAGGGGGGCTCCGCGGAGGCGTGCGATCTTCGCCTCGGTGGAGACAACGACGATGCGCCCGCGATCCACCTGTTCTATGACGCGAGCCGAGAACTGCTGGTTGCCACGGCCGAAGAGGAAGCCCTGGCCGCCGACCGGCGTCACCACGATGCCGGCATCCTGGGTCTTCAGCAGTTCCAGCAGGGATCGCTCGTCGGCGTCGGCGATCTGGCAGCGGCCGTCGCGCACGACGTCCACGCCAAGCAAAGTCTTCTCGAGTCCGAGCCGCGCCAGGATGACGCCGGTGGTCGTGCCCGGACCGATCAGCCAGGTGCCGCCCCGGAGTACTTGGTCGATCAGGTGGTGGGCGATCGCATCCTGGGCCGCCGCCTCGCTGCCGAGCGAACGCGCCTTCGCGCTCTGAAGGTGCTGGCGCGCGTCGGGCACGTTCAGGAACCCGTGCAGCCGGGCGGAGACCGAGCCGGCGCGGAGGAGCGCCTCATCGACATCCATCACCTCGGCCGGCCGCACGCTGCGCACGCCGTCCTGGGCGAGACTCGCCGCCAGCTCGCCCGCGCTTCGCGGGTTGACTGCGAAGACAGCGGAATGCATCTTTACTCCCGCGGGGATGCCGAGCACCGGAATTCGGTCGCCGATCGCCTGCAGCACATCGACCGCGGTGCCATCTCCGCCGGCGAACAGGAGCAGGTCGACCCCGCGCTCCGCCATTGCCGCCGCCGCCGTGCGCGTGTCTTGGGCGGTGGTCACCCGGCTGGTCGATCCAAGCACCGTGGGCACCAGCTGTGCGCTGCGGGCTTCGTCCTCACCCATCGCGCCTGCATACGCCAAGACCTCGACGTCGCCGCCGAGCGCGGTGAGGCGCCGGAGCGCCTCGGTCGCACGAGCCGGGGCGACCGCGGCCTCACCGCGCTCGCGCGCCGCCGCGACCAGAGCGACGTCATCGCTTCCCTTGAACGCCAGCCGCCCGCCCATGCCGGCGATCGGATTAACGACGAGGCCGAGTCGCATTTGTGTCAGTACGCCTCGTCGATTACGCGCCCCATTGCTCGATCGGGACCATAACCCGGTGGTAGTCTCAGTGGCAAATGCGGCGCGTGCGCGCGATTTTCGCCTGGGTCAACCGGTATTTGCTCCTTGCCGGCCGTAACTGCTGCGCGGGTCGGTCCTGGTGCGCCCTGGATCGCAGTCTCGCTCGCGAGCAAACCCGGACCGACCGGCAAACCCGGACCGACCGGCAAACCCGGACCGACCGCTAATCAGTTGACGACCGTCGGCGACAGCGCGTCCGCTCGCGCGCAGTTCCTTGCCAGCCGGCCGATCAGCGAAGACAACCTGGTGCCGGAAGATCCGGCGCTCGGCCTCGTTGCGTTCTCGAGCCCGTTCGACCCCGAGCCGTCTTTGCGGATCGAGAACGGCCGGATCGTCGAGCTCGACGGTCTCCCCGAGGACGAGTTCGATCTGCTCGACGAGTTCATCGCGCGGCATGCGATCGACCTCGAGGTTGCCGAGGAAGCGATGGCGCTGCCGATCGTCGAGTTCGCGCGGATGGTTGTCGACCCCGGGGTTCCGCGAGCGGAGGTGACGCGGCTCACCGCCGGGATGACTCCGGCCAAGATCGCCGCGACGCTCGCGCTGCTCACCCCGGTCGAGATCCTTCAGGCCATCCAGAAGATGCGGGTTCGCAGGACGCCCTCGATCCAGGCGCATGTGACCAACCGCGTGGATCATCCGCTTCTGATGGCTGCCGATTCCGCTGCCGCGGTCGCGCTCGGGTTCCGGGAGCTCGAGACGACGGTCCCGGTCCTGCGGCACGCCCCGTCCAACGCGCTGGCCCTGCTGATCGGTAGCCAGGTCGGCGAGCCGGGTGCGCTCACCCAATGCTCGGTTGAGGAGCGCACCGAGCTCGAGCTCGGCATGCGCGGACTCACGACCTACGCGGAGACCGTCTCGGTCTACGGCACCGAGCAGGTGTTCGTCGACGGCGACGACACTCCCTGGTCGAAGGCGTTTCTCGCCTCCTGCTACGCGTCGCGAGGGCTGAAGATGCGCTTCACCTCCGGCTCGGGCGCCGAGGTGCTGATGGGCGCGAGCGAGGGCAAGTCGATGCTGTACCTGGAGGCGCGGTGCATCGCAGTCACGAGAGCGGCCGGCTCTCAGGGCGTCCAGAACGGAGGGATCGACGGCGTGAACGTGACCGCGTCGGTGCCCCACGGCATGCGCGAGGTGATCGCCGAGAACCTGTGCGTGATGCTCCACGACCTGGAGTCCTGCTCGGGCAATGACACGCTCATGTCCGCGTCCGACATCCGGCGCACGGCGCACACGTTCCCGCTGCTCCTCGCCGGAGCTGACTTCCTGTTCTCCGGCTTCGGCTCGATTCCCGCCTACGACAACGCGTTCGGTCCGTCGAACATGAACGCAGAGGATCTCGACGACTACCTCGTCGTCCAGCGTGACTGGGGCTTTGAGGGGGGCCTCCGTTGGCGCGAGGACGACGAGCTGCTGGCTGTCCGCCGCCGCGCTGCGGAAGCGTGCCGGGCCGTCTACGCGGAGCTCGGCCTGGCCTGGTTCAGCGACGAGGACGTGGAGGCCTGCGTGCGCGCCCACGGGAGCGCCGACGTCCCGGAGCTCGCGAGCGATCTCCCGGGAGTCGCGTCGGAACGGATCATGGACAACGGGCTGACCGCATTGGACGCGGTGCGCGCCCTTGATGTGTGCGGCTACGGGCTCGAGGCCGAGCGGGTGCTCGAGATGATCCGCCAGCGACTCCTCGGCGACCTGCTCCAGACGTCGGCGATTCTCGACGAGGAGCTGCATGTCCTCTCCTCGCTCACCGACCCGAACGACTATGCGGGCCCGGGCACGGGCTACCGGATATCGCCGGAACGCGCGAGCCAGATCGCGCGCGTGCGGCAGGTCTGGTCCGTCGCCGATCTCGCGCTCGAGCAAGCGCAGGGGGAGGGTTCCATCCACCTCTACGAGAAGGGCCCGGCTTTCGTGGGAACCCGTGCGGATGAGGTGGTGATCGGCGTGTCGGCCGCGATGGCCCGGGAGCTCTGGGTCGCGCTCAACGGGATGACGGTCGCCGATGTCCTGCGCGAGCTCACCGGCGGAATCGAGGATGAAGGCCTCAGTTGGCGAGTGGTCCGTGTGCGTCGGTCGATCGACCTCGGCCTGATGGGTTCGACCGCCGCTCGTCTGTCTGGCTCGGGCGTCGGCATCGGGCTCCAGGCGAAGGGGACCGTGCTCATCCACCGTGCCGACCTGCCACCGCTGGCGAACCTCGAGCTGTTTTCGATCGCGCCTCGGATCACGCCGGAGCTCTACCGCCAGCTCGGGCGCAACGCGGCGCTGTACGCCAAGGGCTTTGATCCGGAGCCGCTGCTGCTGCCGGAGTCGAGCGAGCCCCTCGGCCCCAAGCACCACGCCCGCGTCGTCCAACTCGTGGCGGTCGAGCGGCGGCTGTCCGAGGATGCCGATCCCGTCGAGCTGGTGGCGGAATGGCCGAGCTGAGCTATCCGCTGGCGGCCGGCTCGCGCGAGCACGTGCGCAGCGCGTCCGAGAAGCCGGTTGCCGAGATCACGCTCGACGCGGCCGTGTCAGGCGCTCTTCGCCCAGGGGACGTCGCCATCTCCGCCGACACCCTGCGCCTTCAGGCCGGCTTTGCCGAGCGCGGCGGCAACCCGCAGCTGGGCGAGAACCTCCGTCGCGCGGCCGAGCTGGTGGCGTTCGGGGACGACGAGCTGCTCCACTTCTACGAGATGCTCAGGCCCGGACGGTCCTCCGCCGCCGAGCTCGACGGGCTGGCCTCGATGCTCGCCGAGCGCGGTGCCGAGCGGTGCGCGAACCTCGTCCGCGAGGCGCGCGATGCCTATCTCCGGCGTGGCCTGATCACCTAGCCAAACCGCCGCGCGGGGCACCGCCGATTAACTAAGATTCGGGCAAGACCACCAGAGGAGATGGGTAGATGACACGGGAAGAAACGAGCGCGCGGCGCCAGCTCGAGGCGCTTGCCGAGGACCAACGCGGCCGCCAGCTGCTTCAGCTCGCGCTCCGCGGAATCCAGACTTCCGGCCACGGCCTGACGATCGGCTGCTGGGTAAAGCCCGGCGGCGGCGTCTCGGGCTGCGTGTTCCAGCATGCCTACTGGCAGGGTGTCGCCGAGGGCGTGTTCGACACCACCGACGCAGCCTCCCGAGAGATCAAGCAGCTCGTCGACGAGCGCGACTTTCACGCCGTAATGGAGGCGATCAGGGCCCTTGACCGGCTCGGCAAGCACCGCTTCCTGCGGCGTCGCGGACTCCGGCGCGAGCTCGACGAAGCGGCGTGGCGTGACACCGTGGAGCAGCTGCTCGTCGACGTCCTCGCGGAGAGCCCCCGCGCCGCCGGCCGCGAGCCCGTGGCAAGCTCGGTATAAGGGATGCCGAGCACCGGGGCTAACGGGGTCGACGTCTGGTTCGAGCAGGAGGGGGACGGGGACGACGTCCTTTTCATCTCCGGTCTGGCCGATGAGGGCGCGTGCTGGGTGGACCAGGTCGCCAGCCTCAAGGACCACTACCGCCTGACCACGTTCGACAACCGGGGCGTCGGTCGGTCCTCGACGCCCGACGGGCCGTTCCAGATCGCCGACTTCGCGGCCGACACGATCGCGCTCATGGACGCACTCGGACTGGAGCGGCCCCACGTGGTCGGATCGTCGATGGGGGGCGCGATCGCGCAGGAGCTGGCGCTTGCGCATCCGGACCGTGTCCGCAGCCTGGTCCTCAACGGGACCTGGTGTCGCGGAGACCGGTTTCTCCACGAGATCTTTCGCAACTGGATGTGGTCGGCCCAGAAGGCCGACTCGATCCGCGACTTCCTGGTCACCGTCAACCTCTGGTGCTTCTCGCCTCGGATCTGGAACGACGGCACCATGGACGGCTGGATCGATGCGGCCGAGGCGAGTCCCTACGCCCAGTCCGTCGATGCCTTCTGCCGCTCCTCCGAGGCGCTGATCGAGCACGACACGGCAGATCGGATCGCGGCCATCAGCGCTCCGACGCTGGTGACTGTGGGCGAGCTCGACCTGTGCCTCCCGGCGCGCTACGCCGAGGCGATCGCCGAGCGCATCCCGGGTGCGCGGGTGGTCGTGGTGCCCGCCGTCGGGCACCAGCCTTTCCAGGAGGTGCCCGACGACTACAACCGTCTCTTGAACGAGTTCTGGCGGTCCGTCGACTAACGGACCACGAGCACGTCAACCGTGGCGTGGTGCACGACGTTCGTGCTGACCGAACCGAGCACCGCCCTCCGCGCCGCGTTGTGCCCGCGGGTGCCGACGATGATCAGGTCAGCACCTGAATCCTCGGCTTCCGCGACGATCACGTCGGCGGGGTTTCCGTGCCCGGTGATGTACTGGCCGGTGATGCCCTTCTCCTCGAGGTACTTGCGCGCCTCGGCGAGCGCTTCAGTGCGTGCCTCGACGTCCGCCGGATCCTCCTTCGAGACACCGGGATCACGCATAAACGTCGAGGGGCTTGTCGCGCTGACCACCGCGACGGTTGCGCCATTGGCGATCTCGGCGGCCCGTGCCAGCGCCTTGCGCGCGTTATCTGATCCGTCGAATCCGACGACGATTCGTTTCATGCCCCCAACCCTTACGGGACGAGGGCGCGCTGTCAAGGGCTGTGAGGGATCAGTAGCTCAGACGCGCGTGTCGAGCACCATCGCTGCGCCCGCCGCGGCGTCGACTCGCAGCGTGGCTCCGCTCAGATGCGCCGACTCCTCGGAGGCGAGCCACGAGACGACCGCGGCGATGTCCGTATCCGAGCGGGGGCAGACGGCATTGGACCGGATCCCGTGCGCCGCCCCCTCGGCGGCAAACAGCTCAGCGAGCGCGATCACGCCCGCGCTCATGACCGAAAACGCGGCCATTTCATGCGCGGCACGAATCCCGGCGTCGGACGCGATATGGATCATGGAGCCTCGGCCCTGCTTGCGCATCGCTGCAAAGGACTCACGCCCCGTCTTGAACACGGCGCTCAGGTTCACCGCCAACAGCTCTCGGAAGACAGCCTCGGGCGTTCCCTCGATCGATCCATCGACGCGCAGCTCCGGGCATGTCACCAGCACGTCCAAACCGCTGCGCCCGAGCTCGGCGGCATCCTGGACGGAGCGATCGGCGGTCGTGAGAACGACCGTCATTCCGTCCTCGCGCAGACGCTCCGCGCAGGCTTGCGCCACGTCCGAGCCGTCGCCCATAAGCAGCGCGTTCATCCGCGACTCGCCGCCTCGCGCACAGCCGAGCTCGCCCGCAGCGAGGCACGCATGCCACCGTCCACGAGCAGGATCGAGCCGTTGCAGAACGCCCCGTCGGCGGAGGTGAAGAACGTGACGGCGCCGGCGACGTCCTCGCCGGTTCCGACCCGAGCCAGCGGCGGAAGGATCCAGCTCGCCGGATCGGACGACTCGTCTCGGCCGCCGACATAGCTGGCCATGCCGGGCGCGGTGTCGCCCGGACACACCGCGTTGACCCGAATTCGATACGGCCCGGCCTCGACGGCGAGCGTCTGGACGAGCATGTTCACCGCGCGCTTGGCTACCGAATAGGCGGCGATCGAGGTCTCACCCCAGACGCCGGCGTCCGAGGAGATCATCGTGATCGACCCGCCCCCGGCGGCGCGCAGGTGGGGAAGGCAGGCGACCGCGTACAGGTAGTAGCCGACGAGGTTGGTGCCGAGCACGGCGTCCCACGCATCGTCGGTCGTCTCTGACAGCGACGCCTCATGGAGGACCCCGGCGTTCGCGATGAGCGCGTCGAGGCCACCCAGCGTCGCAACTGCGTGCTCGACCGAGGCGCGCACCGCCTCGCCGTCCCGCACGTCGGCGGCGACGAAATCCGCTCCCAGGCGGGCCGCCACCCGCTGTCCGCGGCGCTCGTCCCGGCCGGTCAGCACCACCGCCGCTCCCTCGGAGCGGAGCCGCTCGGCGGTTGATTCGCCGATGCCCGAAGTGCCGCCCGTCACGAGGGCTCGAGTGCCCGCCAGTCGCTCCATCGATCCGATCCTTGCACAAGCGCCCCCGGGCAACAAATGGATAAAGAATTCTTGGTCAAATTTGCGCATCGGCTTTCGAGGGCGCTAGTCTGTGCACCCGCCGCGTCGTGACCTGACCGGGGACCACGGGAGGCCCGGAAGGGGGCGAGGTGAAAACCGAATCGAGGAGTGGGCATGACTGATACCGTCGGCGCGCCGGAGACAACAGATGGGGGCTTGGGCTCCCGCCTGACCGGATCGACCGAGCTCGCGCGGAATGCGCTGGGGCTGCCGCAGCTTCTGTTCTGCATCCTCACCGGGTCGGCGCCGCTCGCCGCGATGATGTTCAACGACCCGCTCTCCGGGTCGGGGATCGGCATTGCGGTACCCGCCGCCTTCTGGTTGGCGGGGATCTCCTTCATGCTGTTCTCGGTCGGCTACGTCCAGATGGCCCGGCGAAACACGACCGCCGGCGGCTTTTATTCGTACACGTCCTATGGCTTTGGGCGGATCATCGGCTTGGGCACGGCGATATGCATCGTCGGCGCGTACCTGCTGTTTGCCGTGGGCGTGAACGGCGTGACCACGTACTTCGCCAACACCAGCATCCAATCGCTCTTCGGCTTCACCATGGATTGGCGGATCTACGCGGCGATCCTCATCCTCCTTCTGTTCATGATCACCTACTTCCATGTGGAGGTGGTCGCCCGCGTCCTCGGCATCGCGCTCCTGGGCGAGCTGGTGCTGCTGTTCGTCTTCTCCTTCGCCGTTCTGTTCAAAGGTGGCGGCCCGGACGGGATCGTCTGGAACGCGCTGAACCCCGCCGGCCTGTTCGGCCATGGCGAGGGGGTGGCCGGTGCCGCCCGGGTGTTTGGCGCCTCCGCGGCCGGCGTCGGGTTCTTCGGGGCGTATTGGTCCTGGGTCGGGTTCGAGATGGCGCCGAACTACGCCGAGGAGACGCGCAACCCGAAGAAGATGATGGCCTATGCCACGTACGGCGCGGTCATCGGGCTCGCGATCGTGTTCACGTTCTGGGCGTGGATGCTCGTCACCTCGTACGGCGGCACCAAGGACCAGTGGCCGTGGGCGGTCGCGGTCCAGTACGGCATCCACGCTAAGGCGCCGGCAAGCGTCGGGCTGCCCGCGGGCAACTACGCGAGCGTCTATTACCCGGTCGCACAGAAGTTCGTCGGCGTGTGGCTGAAGGATCTGTTCCAGATCTTCATCATCACCGGCTCGTTCGCCTGCTCGCTGGCGTTCTGGAATACGTCCAACCGCTACCTGTTCTCGATGGGACGAGAGGGGATCCTGCCGCGGTCGTTTGGACGGACGCATTCCACGCACAAGAGCCCGTTCATCGCGACGACGTTCACTCTTTGCTTCGTGATCGTGTTCACGCTGCTGTTCGCGCTCGGGATCATGGGCGGCGCGCAGCGCGCGGCGCTGAAGGTTGGAGTGTCCAACCCGATCGTGGCGCTCTCGCAGGTCGGAACCTGGTGGCCCTTCCAGGGGAACCTGCTCTTGTTCACGATCATGACGCTCTGCAGCATCGCGATCATCGTCTACTTCCTCAGACCCGAGAACCGAGACGGCTTCCACTGGTTCAAGACATTCCTGGCTCCCCTGCTGGGCGCGCTCTCGATCGCGTTCGCCATTTACCTGATGGTGAAGAACCGGCCGGCGCTTCTCGGCACGCCGAACACGGGCTTCACGTTTGCGACGCCGTTCATCGTGATCATCGTGTTCCTCGTCGGTTGTGGCGTCGCCTTGGCCTACAGGAGATGGTCGACGGCGCGCTACGAGGCGGTGGGCAAGTTCGTCCACGAAGAGGCCTGAACCGCGGCCGCTGACGGTCGCGGATGGGGCGGCGCCCAGCGCGTCGCCCCGTAGCATTGGGGCCGAGTGTCTCTGGTTACCGAAGTTCCCGAGTCGCTGAGGTTCCACGGAATCGAACCGGCGCGGGGTGCCCGTCGGTTTGCGATCACACTCGATCAGGCCGACCTCGAGGCCGGCGGACGCATCGCCGGCCGGGTCGAGCGGCGCGACGATCGTCGCGACCCCCGGGCGGTGATCGTGGAGCTCCGCTGCGACGCCTGCTGGGTCGATATCGCGCCTCAGTTCGTCGGGCGCAAGCGGGTCTGGAGCTGGTCGGCTCCCGGCGACATGCGCAACCGGTTCATACCCGTCTGGCTCGAGGAGGAGACCTTCCGGGACCGCGTCGAGGTGGGCCCACTCGATCAGGCCAACTGGAGGCACTTCGCGTTCGCGATCCCGGAGCACGTCCCGCGGGCGCTGGAGGGAACGTTCGTGGCGTTCCGCTGGCGGGTCGAGGCGCGGCGGTCTCGCCGTGTCGGTAGCGAGGTCGCGTCGCTCCCGCTGCTCGTCCTCGAGCCGCAGGACGAGCCCGTCGTCCGAGTTGAGACGAGTCCGATCGGCACGTGGCGTCTCCTCGAGTGGCGATCGAACGATGACGTCGGTGCATCCGCCGGACCCTGCTCGGTGACCTACGAAGCTCGCCGGCCCGAAGACCTGCCGCTGCCCGGGGAAACGAGAGAGGCCGAGCTCCGGCGGCTCGCGGGGAAATGATTGGGACCCCGGACACCAGCCGGCCCAACTCTGCCGATCGCTAACCCCACGCGCACCTGCGCTACGGCATGATGACTCCCTTGCGAACGTTTCTCGCTGTCTGCGTCCTGGCCGTGGCCGGCGCTCTTGGCTTTAGCTCGTCGGCCGTCGCGGCGACGTGCCCCACCGCGAGCTATCTGGATTACAACCATCTCGCCTACGCCGAGGTGTCCATCCCGGCTGGGGTGCAACTGGCGCCCGGCCGAGCGGTCGGCAGCGGTGCGCTTGACCAACCGACGAGCTCCAACGGGTGCAAGCGATCGCGGACCTCGGTTCAGGTGCTGAGCGCTGGATCGGTCGACCCGCACGTGGCGGTGCTGGTCAGTGGGCGGCCGGGGACGGCGTTTGTTATCGGGCAGAGGTGCGCCGGCTTCACAGGCTCGGCTTATTGGGATTGCCTCACCCAGCCGCTCGTCTGGGACGGGGTTCAGTACACCGCGACGAGCTACCCGAGCCAGCCAGCGCCGGTCGGGACGCTCGCGCTTGGAGCCGCTCTCGGCACGGCTGAGTACCACGGGCGCCGGGTGACGCTCCGGCGTATCCAGAGCGTCGACCCCACCCTCGCGGTCGGCATCTCGGGACAGCCGAGCGTGGCGTGGCTGAGCCCGCGAACGTGTCCGTACAGCGGGTTCTCAAACACTCCTGCGGACGACAACCTCCTGCGCTGCCTGCGCAGCCCAGTCTGGTTCACGTTCGATCCCCCGGGCAATCCGGCCGGCGCCACGGTCGTCGGGCGGGCCGACCGGCCGGTGACGGGCGCGGTGGCCGGTGCGACGATCAGCCTGGCCCTCCTTTCGGTCGACGCCGACTACGTCCCCGCGAACCCCAAGATGGTGGCCGTCGGTCACGTCGCCAGCCAGATCAGCCTGAAGCTGCCCGATGTCAGCGCGGGCGTATATGAGGCGGTCGTCTCCTGCCCTCAATGCTCGAATACCGGCGCGGGCAGCGGTGGTCTGTATCCGGCGGGGTCGGTCCTCGTCGCCGCACCGTCGAAGGGCTCGACCGTCGCCCTGATCGTGAACTACGTGATCCTGGCCCTCGTGGTCCTTGCCGTGGCCCTCGGCATCAGGTCTCGCCGCCGGCGTCGCGCGCAGGGCCTCGGTCGGCGTAACTCTGAGTGGGGCAGGCTGCTGGGCGGGATGCTGCTCGGTCCGAACGCGGCCGCCGCGCGCCGGGGCAAAGGCTGGCCCGAGGACGCCACGGCCCGAGGTGACGGTCGCGGCGCTGCGGGTGGGCCCAAGGCTGGCGCCAATGGGCAGGGTGGGCGGAGTGGGCGGGGTCCGAATCCACCGGCATCCCGTCCTGCGGGTTCGCCGGCCAAGCGCAAAGCTCGGCGCGGGCGAGGCGGGCCCCAAGGCAAGAATGGCGGGCCCCAAGGCAAAAAGCCAGGTGCCGGCTCGTGACACATAGGACATGGGAGGTTGCGTGATGGCGCTTACGACGAAGCACCCCCGGCCGTCGGTCCGTCCCGAGGCGCTCGAGTCGGCGTTCGCGTTCCCGGCACTTGAGGCGATTTTCACCCGGCGGGCTCGCCGGTTCGCGCTCGGGGCGACGATGACCGGACCGCTCGCGTTCAGCTCGGATAAGCAGCCCGTCCCGCTCGCCAGCGAAGAGGAGGCGATCCTAGTCGCCGCCGCTACCGGCATCACCGGGGTCGTGCGCGAGGAATGGCCGTTTGCCACCGACGCCGGCGAGGCCACCGGCGCCGACAAGCTCGCCTCGTTCACCGGGCGCAGCTTCCCCAGCCCGCTTGCGATCCACGGCACCGAGCTGTTCTGGACCAACGACGACGGTGTGTTCGTCCTCCCACAGCGCGACCACGTGCCCGAGCGCTACCTCCAACTCCAGACGCAAGAGGAGCGAAGCGAGCTGTATCGCAGCGCGATCAAGCTTCAGGACGGGCGGCTCGAGATCCCGCGCCGTCGCCCCAACCTGTTCAAGTTCAACGAGTGGCTGGTGAACACCGAGGGCGCGACGGTGTTCATCCCGGTCTCGGACGTGACCCGGCAGTGCATCTCGGCGATGCTCCTGTACTTCGACCGGCCACACGGTTACTACATCGTCGACAAGTACCTGGGCAACGACCCGCTACGCCGGTTCGTCGAGTCGGGTCTGCTGGACCCCGCCCACCTCGTCGACCTGGGCGACTTCGAGCGCTGGCAGATGGTCGACATGAACGGCGTCGAGCAGGGACTGATGGTCCAGAACCTGATGATCGCCACCCAGACGCTCGGCATCGGCGGCCATCCGTTCTCCGGTGGGAAGGGCCGCGTGACCCTCGGCGGTCAGCGCCAGTGGGAGGCGATCGGCGGGGAGGGCCCGTGCGGCTCGCTCGGGTTCAGGTTCCACCGCGTGCCCGACGATGCGCCGGTGGGCGCCGGCGAGGAGATCCCGGTCGGGCTCGACGGGATCTTCGAGGGCGCGTGCCCGCCTTACCACGCGGATATGGACGCCGCGGTCGACTTCGTCCTCGAGCAGCGGTGGGGCGCCCAGGGCATCTTCTCGGCTCCGGAGCGCCGGCCGATCCCCTGGCGCTCCTCCGAGATCGCGCGGGCCGTTCCGCGTCCGTCAGACGAAGCGATCGACGCGACCAAGACCCTCTGCCGCTACATCTGGAACACCTACGGGCGCTTCCCGGCGACGCTCGATCCGTTCCTGATGACGGTCTGGTACCAGGCCGCCCATCTGGATATCGAGTTCTACGACCGCTACTACCCGCCCGAGGCCCTACCGGCGCACGTCCGCTCGCACATGCACGACTGGCACGACCTGTAGCGCGGGGTGCGGTTCGGCTACATGACCTCGCGGTAGCGCTCGCGCTCCCAGTCGGTGACGTGCCGCGCGAACAGCTCGAGCTCGTGCCGCAGCATCACCACGTAGGAGTCGACGAACACCTCGCCGAACACCCGGCGCACGAACTGGCTCTGCTCGAGCGTGTCGACCGCGTCGGCCAGCTGCGTGGGTAGCCGCGTGAGCGACGCGTCCACGTGGGGGTCACCGGTCACCTCCGGGGGCACCTCGAGCTCGTGCTCGAGCCCATCCCCGCCGGCGGCGAGGCAGCCGGCGAGCACCAGGTACGGATTGGCATCCCCGGATGCCCATCGGCATTCGAGCCGGGTCGCCGAGCCGCGACCGACGGCCGAGCGCACGCCGACCAGCCGGTTGTCGAGGCCCCAGCTCACCTGGGTCGGCGCGAACGAGTAGTCCTCGACGCGCTTGTAGGCGTTGATCGTCGGGCAGTTGACGGCCTGCAGATCAACCTGGTGCGCGAGCAGGCCCGACAGGTAGCGGCGCATCACCTTCGAGTGCAGCGGGGGCGCGTCGTCCTGAACGTTGAACGCGTTGCGGCCGTCGGCGTCGAGCAGGCTCTGGTGGACGTGCATCCCGTTGCCGGCCTCGGTGATGTACGGCTTGGGCATGAACGTCGCGCGCAGGCCGTGTTTGGTCGCGATCTGCTTGACGACGTACTTGAGGATCACCGTCGCATCGGCGACGTCGATCGGCGATCCGTGCCCGAGGTTGACCTCTACCTGGGCGGGACCGTATTCCACATTCCACGCCTCAACATGGATCCCCGAGTCCTCGAGCGCCCGCTTCATCCCGCTGACCACCGGCTCGACGTCGGCCCCCTTCTGCATCGAGTAGCAATGCGTACCGGTGTACAGCGGCTCCCAGTCAGGGGTGCACAGGTGAAACTCGAGCTCGGTTGCCGCGACCGGCTCGTAGCCGAAGCCCTGGATCCGCTCGACCGCTCGGCGCAGGATCCCACGGCCGTCGAGGGGGATCGGCTCCTCGCTCTCCGGGTCGACCGTGTCGCAGAAGCAGAAGGCGGTCCCGTCCTTCCATCCGGCCAGACGGAGGGTCGAGACATCCGGGACTACGTGCATGTCCGGGTATCCGGTCACGTCGTTCGCCCACCGGGTCGGGAAGATCACCCCGTGCATGTCCCAGGTGAAAGCGACGTTCGCGATGGCAAAGCCGTCGCCGTCGGCCGTCGAGCAGAAATGGGCAGCCGAAAGTCGCTTACCGCGGGGGATGCCCCACGTGTCGGCGAACATGCACTCGACCGTGTGCACCTGCTCTCGACGGAGCAACTCCCGTATCGCTTCGATGCCGCGCTCGTTGCCAGCCACCTGCATAACCATCTCTTCCTCTCCGTTCCAAGGCGGGCGGCTATCCTAACGGCCCCGCGGGCGCGGGAGCACGCCGCCGACAGCTGGAGGTATCGCCATGCGCGCAGTCGTTGTACGTGCTTTCAACGCGCCGCTCGAGTTCGAAGAACGGGACGTTCCGGTGGCCAGAAATGGACAGCAGAGTGTCCTGCGTGTGCTGGCCTGCGGCGTGTGCCACTCGGACCTGCACGTGGTCGAGCACCTATACGGGTCTGAGCTTCCGCTCGTGCTCGGCCACGAGATCGTCGCCGCCGACGAGCAGCTCGGCAACGTGCTCGTCTACGCGCCGTGGGGCTGCGGTGAGTGCCGCTTCTGCCGCGCGAGCGAGGAGAACGTCTGCGCCGACGCGCGCGAGGCGGGTCTCTATCAGGACGGTGGCTACGCCGAGTACGTGCGCGTACCGGCCCGCCGCTACCTGTATCCGATCGGCGATCTCGATCCGATCCAGGCGGCGCCACTCGGGTGCGGTGGCCTGACCCCCTACCGGGCCGTTAAGCACGCGCGACCGTGGCTGGAGCCCGGCTCACGCGCGCTCGTGCTCGGTGCGGGCGGGCTGGGTCAGTTCGCCATCCAGTTCCTGCGCCTGATGACCGACGCGGTGGTCGATGTCGGCGACCCCTCGGCGCACAAGCGCGAGCGGGCGCTCGAGCTCGGTGCGCAAGCCGCCGCCGCCCCCGAAGGTCTGGAGGGCCCATACCGCGCGGTGCTCGACTTCGTGGGGTCCGAGAACTCGCTGGCCCATGCCGCCCGGCTTGTCGACCGGCAGGGCGTCGCGATCGTCGTCGGGCTGTATGGGGGGAGGATTCCGTTCGGGCTGGGCGCGGTTCCGCACGAGGCGCACTTCCTCTCCAGCATCTGGGGCTCGCGAGACGAGCTCGGGGAGCTGATCGAGCTCGCCCAGCGAGAACCGCTTCAGTACACGATCGACACGCTGCCGCTCGAGCAGGCTCAGCGAGCGCACGAGCTGATCCGGTCCGGCGAGGCCCGCGGCCGTATCGTTCTCACGCCATGACACCGTCTTCCGGGACTGACAAGCGCTGGACGGCTGCGGCGATTGCGCAGGACGTTCGGGGTGGCCGGCGCAGCGCCGCTGAGGTGATCGACGAGGCGCTCGACCGGATCGCCGGCGCCAACGGCGCCCTGAACGCGTTCTGCGAGGTCAGACCGCGCGCCGCGCGCGCGGCCGCCGCGGCGCTGGACACGCGCATCGCGGCCGGTGAGGATGTGGACCCCGCCCTCCCGCTCGCCGGGGTGCCGGTTGCCGTCAAGGACGTGATCTGGGAGGCGGGGGTCGAGGCGACCGACGGATCGCGCTCGTTGCTCGGCTTCGTGCCCCAGGAGGATGCGATCGTCGTGGAGCGCCTGGTCGCCGCCGGGGCCATCGTGGTCGGCCGGGTCAACGCACCCGAGTTCTGTTACCGCGGCATCTGCGCCAACGACCTGTACGGAGTGACATCCAACCCATGGGATCTCGGCCGCACGCCGGGTGGCTCAAGTGGCGGATCGGCGGCCGCCGTGGCCGCCGGTCTGGTGCCGCTCGCGATCGGGACCGACGGTGGCGGCTCAATCAGGATCCCGTCGTCGTTCTGCGGCGTCGCGGGCTTCAAGCCCACGTATGGCGTGGTCCCGCGCGAGCCGCAATGGCCGGGTTGGCTGACCCTGACCCACGTGGGACCGATCGCGTTCACCGTCGAGGACTGTGCGCTGATGCAGTCGGTGATCGCCGGGCCCGACCTGCGCGACCCGATGTCGCTGCCGCCGCTGCCCCGCGATTTAGGACCCGCCCACCCTCGGGGTCGCGGAGATCTCCGGGGGCTGCGGGTCGCCTACTCGGAGGATCTCGGATACGTGCCGGTCGACGACGGGGTTCGCCGGGCGTTCAGTGCCGCGATCGAGCGCTTCGCGTGGCTCGGCGCGGAGCTCGTGGCCGCTCACCCGGCCCCCTTCTCCCCGAACCCGGTCGACATCTGGAACACGCTGACGACGACCGACAACCTCGCGTCGGAGGGACCGCTGCTCGAGACCGGCCGCGTGGGTCTTGATGCCCGCGGTCTGATTGAGCCGGGTGCGGACGTGTCGGGAGTCGAATACGTGCGGGCTCGCAACGCGCAGTGGGAGTACGCGTGCGCGTGGGGCCGGTTCATGAGCGACTACGACCTGCTGCTGACGCCGGCGATGGAGTGCGTCGCCTTCGAGCACGGTCGTACCGGTCCGGCCACCGTTGGGGGGCAGCCGATCGGCGAGTTCTACGACGACTTCTGCCACTTCTGTTATCCGTTCAACCTGACCGGCCAGCCGGCGATCAGCGTTCCGATGGGAACCGCGGAGCATGGCCTGCCCGTGGGGCTTCAGATCGTTGGTCGCCGCTTCGACGACGACCTCGTGCTTGCAGCCGGCGCGGCATGGGAGCAGCTCGGAGCGTGGCCTCGCGCGCCGCGGGAGCAGCGGGTGCCGCTCCAGGCCAGCGGCGCGCTCGCCTCGCTGCCGGACCCGGAGGGATCGGTGGCGGTCGACGTGCAGGTGGCAGCGGCCGGCGAGCGGATCGGACTCGACGGCGAGACGGCGGAGATACGTCGGGTGCTGAGCCCCCGCGACGGCGAGTGGCTGGTCGAGTACGAGCGCGGACCCCGCGGATGACCGCCTTTCCGACCGTGCGGGTCGCGGGGATTCAGGCGACCCCGGTGATTCTCGACGCCGAGGGGTGCGTTGAGAAGGCCGAGCGACTGCTCCACGAGGCAGCGGACCGGGGCGTGCAGCTGGCCGTGCTGCCCGAGTGCTTCATCCCGTTGTATCCATCGACCGGCTGGGCTCAGGGCGCGGGTGCGTTCGGAGGGTGGGGCGAGCTGTGGGAGCGCTTGTGGGAGAACGCGGTTGACGTGCCCGGTCCGCTCGTGGATCGGCTCGTCGATGTATGTCGCGAGCGCGAGCTGTTCTGCGTTATCGGCGTGAACGAGCGCGAGTCCGCTCGTCCCGGCACGCTCTACAACACGGCTCTCTATCTAGGCCCGGCGGGGCTGCTGGCGCGCCACCGCAAGCTGATGCCGACCCAGCACGAGCGGGTGTTCCACGGCATCGGTGCCGGCGACGACCTGTCCGTGATCGAGGCCGCCGGGGCGCGGGTCGGTGGTCTGATCTGCTGGGAGAACCGGATGCCGCTGGCGCGCTACCGGGTCTACCGCGGCGGGCCGCAGATCTGGGTCGCGCCGACCGCGGACGACAGCGACGTGTGGATCGCGACGATGCGCCACATCGCGATCGAGTCCGGCGCGTTCGTCGTGTCCGTGCCGCAGTTCATCCCGGCATCGGCGTTCCCCGAGGACTTTCCGGCGCCGCTGGGACCGCGCGACGAGGTGTTCGGTCGCGGTGGTGCGGCGGTGATCGAGCCTGCCACGGGCAAGGTGATCGCCGGTCCGCTGTACGGCGAGGAGGGGTTCGTGGAGGCCGACTGCGATCTGCGCGTCGGCCTTCATGCCAAGCGCTGGTTTGACTCCGTCGGGCACTACAGCCGCGAGGACGTTTTCATCAGCGAGCTCCGGGACGGTGGCACTGCCGTGCCGGATCGGGACTAGCGCGCCGGATCGTTCGCTGGCGCGAATGCCGATCGTCACATAATGTATTCAGAACGGTATGGAACGCCCTCGCATCCTGATCACGACCTGGCGCCGACCGCTCCCCACGTACCTGGGCGAGCGGACCGTGCTCGACACGTTCGACCCGGCCTACGCCGCACGCGTGACCAATGCCGGCGGGCTGCCCTTGGTCATCTCGCGCCCGCCCGACCCCGTCGCCCAGCCCGTTCTTGATGAGGTGCTGGCCCTCGCGGACGGGCTGCTGCTCACCGGTGGGGGCGACGTCGACCCGGCGAACTACGGGGCCCGGCTCGAGAACGCCGAAGAGCCCGACGCGGGCGCCGACGACTGGGAGCTCGCGCTGATCGCGGCCGCGCGAGAGCGGTCGCTCCCAACGCTCGCGGTCTGCCGGGGCGCGCAGATGCTGGCCGTCGCCTACGGCGGCCGGCTGGCCCAGCGGGTCGCGGAAACCGACGCCCATCCTGACCGGGGCCGCCTCTCCCCGGAGGCAATCCTTTCGGGGCGCCACACGGTCTCGCTCCTCGAGGGATCCCGGGTCCGGCGTGCTCTCGGCGCCGGCACGGTGGCCGTGAACACGATCCACCATCACGGGATAGACGATGCCGGCGAGCTCGTGGTTACCGCCACCGCCCCGGACGGTGTGATCGAGGCGGTCGAGCCGCGCTCGGACTGGGCTTGCGTCGGCGTCCAGTGGCATCCCGAGAAGATGCACGAGCCCGAGCAGGCCGGCCTGTTCGCCCAGCTCGTGCAGGCGGCACTCGAGCGCGCCGAGGTGGCGGCGTGAGCCTCCGGGGCTACACGGCACCACTCTCACCGGACGGTCGCGCCGGGATCGTCCCGCCGCCGCCGTGGCACTACTCGGGGGATTTCCTGATCGCGGAGTACCGCACCGACCCGGACGCGGTCGCGGCGCTGCTGCCGCCCGAGCTCGAGCCGGCCGAGGACCCGGGCGCGGTCGCCGCGATCGTCGCCGACTGGCAGTCGTGCTCGGTCGACCTGCACGAGCTCGGGGACCCGATGCAGTCCCAGTACCACGAGTTCTTCCTGGTCGTCGGCGCCCGCTACAACGGCCAGCCGGTGAGTCGCTGCGTGTACATCTGGGTCGACAAGGACTTCGCGATGTATCGCGGGTGGATCCAGGGATTCCCCAAGAAGCTCGGCTCGATCCACGTGACGCGGATGTTTTCGGTCGGCAAGGCGACGCCGCGGCTCGAGGCGGGGGCGCGCTTCGGCGCGACCTGCACCGCCAACGACCGGCAGATCGCGCGCATGGTGGTCACGCTCGAGCACGTCTCAGAGACGGGCCCGATCGTCAACGACCCGCCGATGTACAACTCGCGGCACTTCCCGGCCGCGGCGGGAGACCGGCCCGACGTGTTCGAGCTCGTCCGGGCTGGCGGGTATGACCGCGACGTGACCGAGGTCTGGGAGGGAAGCGCCGAGCTGCGCTTCTACGACGACACGCTCGAGGACCTCCAGGCGATCGCCCCGCGCGAGATGCTGCGCGGCTACCGCTTCTCGTTCGGCTACACCGTCGACGGCGTCGAGGTCGTCGCGCAGCAACAACAGGAGAGCTACGCATGAAGCACGTCCGGATCGAGCACGACGGCCGCGTGGTCGAGGGCACGCTCGACGGTGAGATGATCCTGGCCGACGGGCTCGAGCTCCCCACCAGCGAGGTCCGGCGCTGGCTCGCGCCGGTGGCGCCGAGCAAGATCCTCGCCACGCACCTCACCTATCGCTCGCGCGCTGAGGAATACAAGATGGCCCGCATGCCGAGCGAGCCCTCGTACTTCATGAAGCCGCCCTCGTCGCTGTCGGGTCATCTCGCCTCGGTGCTCCGGCCCGCCGGGTGCCGGTTCCTCAACTACGAGGGCGAGGTCGCGGTCGTGATCGGGCGCCGCTGCCACCGCGTCGGTCTTGATGAAGCGCTCGGTTACGTGGGTGGGTACACGGTTGCGAACGACTGGGGTGTGCACGACTTCCGCCACGCCGACCGCGGCTCGATGCTACGGGTCAAGGGCCAGGACGGCTTCTGCCCGCTCGGCCCGGTGATGGTCGACCCCGGCGATGTCGACCCGGAGGATCTGACGCTGAGGACGTTCGTCAACGGCGAGGAGGTCCAGAACGGGAACACCGGCTCAGACCTGATGTTCTCGTTCGCCTACCAGATCGCCGATTTGGCCCGGCTGATCACGCTCGAGCCCGGGGACGTGTTGCTCACGGGGACGCCGGCGAACTCGCGGCCGGTCGAGCCCGGCGATGTGGTCGCGGTCGAGGTCGAGGGGATCGGCCGGCTCGAGAACACCGTCGTCCAGGACGAGGAGGCGCTCCCGCTCCTTGGCGAGCAGCCGGCCGTGACCGCGCAGACGCTCCACGTCGCCCTGACCATGCCCGAGGACGAGGCCGAGCGAAGCGTCGACTCGGTTCGATGAGCGTGCGTGTCTGAATCCGCGGCTGCGCCCGACCGGCTGAACATCGCGAGCGTCGTCGACCAGGTGTACACGGCGATCCGCGAGCGGATCTCGAGCGGTTCGCTCCCCCGCGGCGCGCGGGTGCATCAGGAGGACCTGGCCGAGGAGCTCGGCGTCTCCCGCACGCCGGTGCGCGAGGCGCTGCGCCGACTGGCCGCGGAAGGGCTCGTCGAGATGCGGACCAACCGGGGCGCGCGCGTGGCCGACGTCGACCAGATCGGGATGCGGGAGTCCTACGAGGCGCGGACCGTGATCGAACCGGGCGCCGCCCGGCTCGCCGCCGCGCTGCGCCCGCCGGAGCCGCTCGCCCGGATGCGCGCCGCGGTGCTCGCCCAGCGGCGCTCGCTGCGCAACGTCCAGCGGAGCTTTGAGGCCAACCGGGAGTTTCACCTCGCGCTGGCAGCGGCCTCGGGCAACGACTTCCTGGTCCAGTTCGCGGAGCGGCTGTGGGTGGCTCGGATCGGTGAGACGATCTACGAGCGGCAGGTCCAGACCCAGGAGCGGATGCTGCTTGATATCCGCGAGCACGAGCAGATCATCGAGGCGATCGAGGCCGGCGACGGCCGCCGCGCGGAGTCGCTGGCACGTCGGCACCTCACCGACGCGATGAGGCGCTCGACGGACATCCTGGGGGGCTAGCGCTCGTTGCGGACCGGGTTCGAGAGCGTGCCCACGCCCTCGATGTAGATCTCGACCGTGTCGCCTTCGTGCAGGTAGCGCTTGGGGTCGCGCGAGTCACCTACGCCCCCCGGGGTACCGGTGGCGATCACGTCCCCGGGATAGAGCGTGACGCCCCTCGAGATGTACTCGATCAGGTCGACGACCGAGAAGATCAGATCGCTCGTGTTGGCGTCCTGCATGACCTCGCCAGACACCGTCGTGCGCACGTCGATGTCCTCGAGCTCGATCCCGTCCATCGAGGCGATGCACGGACCGAGCGGCGAGAACGTGTCAAAGCTCTTGCCCAGTGTGAACTGGCGTAGCGGGGTCTCGAGCTGGGCGCGCCGGCCGGAGACGTCGTTGATGGCGGCGATGCCGCCGACGGCGGCGCGCGCCTCGTCGCGATCGGCCCGGTAGGTCCCCTGGCCGATCACGACCGCGAGCTCGCCCTCGTAGTCGGGGCGGGTCTCCTCACGCGGGATCACGATCTCGTGACCGGGCCCGATCAGGGATGAGGCGAACTTCGCGAACACCACGGGAACGCTCGGAATCGCGAGCTCCGATTCCTCGGCGTGGGAGCGATAGTTGAGCCCGATTCCGATCAACTTCCCGGGCACGACCGGGTGCAGGAGCTTGACCTCCGCGACCTGATGGGTCGGGCCGGCCGCCTGTTGCAGCGCATCCCACGCCAGCGCTGTGGGCACGAAGCCCTCCGGGCCGGCGGCGCCGGCATCCGTGATCGTCCCGTCCTCGCCCAGCGCCCCGATCCGGGTCTCGCCCTCCGGGTTCACGAACCGCACCGCTTTCAAGTTTCGGCCTCCTGTTCCTCGCGAAGGACTTTCATCGCGTTCACTGCACGCGGAATGCCAGCGTACGGCGTCGTCTGAAGAATCGCCTCCTCGATCTCGCTCCAGGGCACGTCGATCGCGCGCAGGGCCCGGATATGGGCGCGCACCTGGGGGTCGCTCGAGCCGATGGTGGCCAGGACCGCGACGATGATCAGCTCGCGTTCGCGGGCGGGCAGGCCGGGTCGGGTGTGGACGTCCCCGAAGGCCCAGTCGACGATCCAGTCTCCGAGTGCGCCCATGCGGGCGAGGAACTGCTCGCCGCCGGGCTCGTCGTTCAGCTCGGCGAGCCGCTCCAGCGCGCGGGTCCGGCGATCATCTTCTTGACCGGCCTCCAAAGCGCGGATACTGTATCCAAAATTGCTGCGCCGAATCCACCACGTCTGTCTTCGCACCAGTGATCTGGCCGCCGCCACGCAGCGCTGGTCGATTCAGTTCGGCCTGACCGTCCGCGAGCAGAGCGCCGAGCGCGCCCGGCTGGCCTGCGCCTACGAGCCCTACTCGCTCGAGCTCGTCCAGTCGGATACCCCGGGCGCGGACCATACCGGCTACGAGCTTGCGCGCGGCGTGACGCTCGAGGACGCCGCGCGCCGGCTTGACGGACTGGGCGTGGCCTACTCGCCGGAGTCCGGGGCGCTCTGCCTGCGCGACCCCGACGGCCACGGTGTCGAGCTGCTCCCGTACGACCCCGACCCTGACCCGCGGCCCGCGATCGCCCGCTCGAGCGCCACGCTGGGTGGCTTCCATCCGCGCAAGCTTGGCCACGTGAACTCGCTGACCGGTCAGCTGTCGACGATGGTCGAGTTCTACTGCGACGCGCTCGGGCTCCGCGTCACCGATCGCCTCGGCGACGAGGGGACGTGGCTGCACCTCGGCGCGGACCACCACACGGTCGCGCTCGTGGGGAAGGGCTACTACCACCTTCATCATCTCGCGTTCGAGCTGACCGACTGGGGGGAGCTGCGCGTCGCCCTCGACCACCTTGCCCAGCACGGCCGCTGGCTCGCCTGGGGGCCGGTCCGCCACGCGCTCGGGCAGAACCTGGCCGCCTACGTGCGAATCCCCGAGGAGGAGTGCATGGTCGAGCTCTACAGCGACATGGAGCAGTTGAGCGCCGACCACGAACCGCGGGATTGGCCCGACAACGCCCACTCCTCGAACACCTGGGGCATCCTCCCGCCGCGCTCGTACTTCCGCTTCGACCCCGCCGCGGTCGAGTGGGAACGGCAGGGGCTCGAGGCGCTCGGGCACGCGCTGCCGCCAATCCAGGATCCGGCTCTGACCGGAGGTGACTGACCGATGGCCCTGTCGGTGAGCACCGAGGCGACCGGCGCTCGTACCGGCGAGCAGTTCCTCGAGGGCCTTCGCCAGGGCGGGCGCGAGATCTGGCTGTGCGGCGAGCGGATCAGCCATCCGCTGGAGCACCCTGAACTGCGCGCGGCGGCGCTGTCGCTGGCGCGGGTGTTCGATCTCCAGCACGAATACGCGTCGGAGATGCTCGCGCCGGCGCCGTCGGGCGTCGCAGACCGGATGGTGAACGTCACGCACCTGATCCCGCGGGAGTACGAGGATCTGGTCCGGCGCCGGCGCGCGTTCGAGCTGGTCGCGGCCCTGTCGGGCGGGATGATGGGTCGCACCCCCGACTACCTGAACGTGACCTTCGCCTGCTTCGCCGGGCGCTCGGAGGTGTGGGCGCGGCGCGGCAACGAGGCGCTCGCGGCGAACCTGGTCGCTTACCAGGAGTACATGCGCGATGCGGATCTTTCGACCACGCATGCGCTGATGAACCCACAGGTCGACCGCACCAAGCCCGAGGCCGAGCAGGCGATGGGCCAGGTCGCACTCCACAAGGTGGGGGAGACCACCGATGCGATCGTCGTGCGCGGCGCGCGGATGCTGGCCACGCTCGCTCCCTTCGCCGACGAGCTGCTCGTGTACCCGGGGTCTGACATCCGCCCCCAGGACGGCCGGTACGCGCTGTCGTTCGCGATCCCGATCGCCACGCCGGGACTCAAGTTCATATGCCGCGACAGCTACTCCAAACAACGCGACGCCTATGACTACCCGCTGTCCTCACGGTTCGACGAGATGGACGCGGTCGTGATCTTCGACGACGTCGAGATCCCGCGCGAGCGGGTGTTCCTCGACGGCGACACCACGGGCTACAGCGAGGTGATCACCGACACGGGCTGGCGCAGCCACATCATGCACCAGGCGTTCACGCGGGCGTGGGTGAAGCTCTCGTTTGGGTTGGGTCTGGGACATCTGATCGCGACGACCACGGGCGTTGCCCGCTTCGACCACATCCAGGAGAAGCTCGGGCAGATCTGGTCGATGAGCGAGCTCGCGCGCTCGGCGATCGTCGCCGCCGAGGCCGGGGCGGTCCTGGACCCGGGCGGGGTGATGACGCCGGACGAAAGGCCGTTCGTCGCCCTGCGCGGCGAGATGCCGAAGTGGCTGCCGCGCGTCAACGAGCTGCTTCAGTTGATCGGGGGCGGCGGCTTCATGGCGACGCCGTCGCGGGCCGATCTCCAGGGGCCGCTCCACGGCGAGATCGAGCAGTACTTCCAGGCCGCGGGCGCCGGTGCCGAGCGGCGGATCCGGCTGTTCCGGCTGGCCTGGGACTTCCTTGGGTCAGAGCTCGGCGGCCGCGGGGAGCTGTACGAGCGGTTCTACCTGAGCGACTCCTGGCGGATGACCGCGCTCGCGTACAACATCGCCGACAAGTCGTTCCCCGAGTCGCTGGTCGAGCAGTTCCTCCACGACTGATGGGTTCGTGTGTCCTCGTCGCCGGGGGCGGTAGCGGGATCGGAGCCGCGGTCGCGCACCGGATGGCGGCCGACGGGTTCTCGGTGTGCGTGGCCGGGCGCCGGGTAGCGCCGCTCGAGGAGGTCGCGAGCTCGGTCGGTGGTCTGGCGGTGGCGGCCGATGTAAGTGAGCCGTCCGGCGCGGCGCGTGCGGTAGAGGCATGTGTGGAGCGGTTCGGCCGGCTCGACGCGCTCGTGATCAGCTCGGGGGCGGGGGCGGGGGGCACGGTGCTCGACCAGACGCTCGAGCGCTGGAGCCGGGTGGTGGCCACGAACCTGACCGGGGCGTTCCTGCTCTGCCAGGCGGCGCTGCCGGCTTTGATCGATGCGCGTGGGGCGATCGTGACCGTGTCATCGCTCGCGGGCTTGCGGGCCGACCCGGCGTCGGTCGCGTACTGCTCGTCCAAGGCCGGGCTGATCATGCTCACCCAGTGCATCGCGCTCGACTACGGTCCGGCCGGCGTCCGCGCCAACTGCGTCTGTCCCGGGTGGGTGCGTACCGCGATGGCAGACGCGGCGATGGATGAGCTCGGCGAGCTGCGGGGGATGGATCGCGAGGGCGCGTATTCGCTCGCGGCCTCACATGTGCCGGCGCGGCGCGCCGGGAGCCCCGAGGAGGTCGCCGGGCTCGTGGCGTGGCTGGCCTCGCCGGCCGCCTCGTACGTGAACGGCGCGGTGATCACGGCCGACGGTGGCGCCGCGGTCGTCGACGCCGGTACGCTCGCATTCTCGCCCACCCCAGGCTAGGTCCACGAGAGGAGAAACAGATGGCCCAAGATCTCGGCGATCGCGCTAGGCACGCGCGGTCCGATCAGGGTGAGCAGCGCCAGGCCGCGGCGCGGACGCGGCTGGTCGGCAGCCTGTCGGAGCTGGCCGACGTCGGCGTCCGCGCGGTGCGCCTCCAGTACGCCGACCTGCACGGCATCTGTCGCGGCAAGCTGATCCCGATCTCGGCCTTCCCGCACGTCGCCGAGGAAGGGATGGGGTTCGTCGAGGCGATCATGACCATCGACCTGCGCCACAACGTGGTCGCGGGCTTCGAGCAGGGCTTTCCCGATCTGCTCGCGCGTCCTGACCTGAACACGCTCGTGCCACTGCCCTGGGAGGAGGACGTCGTCGCGTGTCTCGTTGACCTCGAGGATCCGAGCACCCACGAGCCGCATCCGCTCGACTGCCGCGGGGCGCTGAAGCGGGTGCTGGCCCAGTTCTCCGAGTTCGGGGTATCGCCGGTAGTCGGGCCGGAGCTCGAGTTCTACCTGCTGGAACCGGACGTCTCCGATCCGCGGGGCTGGCGCGCCTACGCCGGGCAGGACAGCGCGGTCTACACGGTCGGCGACATGGCCGACCCGAAGGGCACGCTCGGGCGGATGCTCGACGCCGCGGTCGAGCTTGAGATCGGGGCGATCGCGGCCGCGCACGAGTACGGCCGCAGCCAGTTCGAGATCAACCTGCGCCATGGAGCCGCCCTCGACTCCGCCGACCGCGCCTTCCGCTTCCGGGCGATGGTCAAGGAGATGGCGGCGCGGGACGGCTTGCTGGCGACATTCATGGGCAAGCCCATCAACGACGACGAGGGGTCAGGGTTCCACCTGCACGTATCGCTGGTCGACAGCGACGGCCTGAACGCCGGCGAGTCCGCGGACGCGGAGCACGGGCTGACGCCGGTCATGCGCCACTTCATTGCCGGCGTGATGGAGCACGCCAGCGCGATGATGGTGTTCTTCAACCCGACCGTGAACGCCTACCGCCGGATCAGCGCCGAGGCCCTTGTCCCGACGCGGGTCTGCTGGGGCCACGACCACCGCATGGCGCTTGTCCGCGTCCCCCAGGAGCGCGGGTCCTCGACCCGACTTGAGCTAAGGCTGGGGGACGGCACGGCCAATCCGTACCTCGCCTACGCCGCGGCACTCGGCGCCGGGCTCGACGGGGTCAGGCGCGAGCTCGAGCTTCCCGAGCCGGTCGAGGGGATGATCTACGACCTTCCCGACGAGGCGCTCGGCGCGCCGTTGCCGGCGACGTTCGCCGAGGCGCTCGAGGCGCTCAAGGAGGACCAGGTGTTGATCGACGTCGTCGGCTCGCGGCTCGTGGAGACGTTCGAGGCGATCAAGATGGCCGAGCTCGAGCGCTTCCGGGCGTGGGTCACCGACTGGGAGTTCGCGGAGTACTCGAAGCTGCTCTAGCCCGGGTGGGGCAATGGCGATTCGCGCCGCTCGCGTTCACCGAAACCCATCTCCCAAAATCGTGGATACATTACGCATACCGGTGATATGCTCCGCGCCACCATGGCCCCGGAGCTCAAGGCGGTTGACCTCCTCGACTACGACCTGTTCGCGGACCATGAGCCGTGGGAGGTCTTCGAGGTTCTCCAGCGCGAGGCGCCGGTCTACCGCCACCCCGAGCCCGAGGGTCGCGGCTTCTGGGCGCTCACCAAATACGACGACGTGCTCGCCGTCCTGCGCGACACGAAGACGTACTCCTCCGAGACAGGCGGGGCGGCGACGATCGAGGACTTGCCCGAGGACGTGCTTGCCGCACGCCGGAACTTCCTGGAGTTCGACCCGCCCAAGCACGGCCGCTACCGCCGGCTGATCTCGAGGCAGTTCACCCCGCCCTCGGTCGCGCGCTACGAGGAGTGGCTGCGCGAGCTGGTGCGCTACCGGCTCGACGCCGTTCTGCCGGAGGGCGAGTTCGACCTGGTCCACGAGCTCGCGGCGCCGATCCCGATCCGCGTGCTCGCGCACATCCTCGGTCTCCCCGAGGAGATCCTCCCCCACCTGATCGACCTCGGCGACCGCCTGCTGGTCGACACCGACCCCGAGTACGTCGGGGAGCACGCGTTCGCCGGGGAGCTCGATGAGTACCGCTACAAGCCGTTCGGCTCGCCCTGGGCCGACGAGCTGTGCGCGATCGGGCGCGAGTTCTACGCCGATCGCCGCGCCTGTCCGCGCGACGACGTGCTCAGCCTGATCGCCAACGGCGAGATCGACGGGGCGCCGCTGTCCGACCAGGACCTCGACAACACGTTCGCGCTCCTGATCGTGGCCGGGAACGAGACGACGCGGCAGGCAATGAGCCTGGCCACGCTCGCGTTCGCCGAGCATCCCGATCAGTGGGAGCGCCTGCGCGCGGATCGCTCGCTGGTCCCGTCCGCGACCGAGGAGCTGCTCCGCTTCTCCTCGCCGGTGTGGTTCTTCCGCCGCACGGCCACCCGCGACGTGACCGTGCGCGATGTCGAAATCGCCGCCGGGGACAAGGTGATCGTGTGGTTCGCCGCCGGCAACCGCGACCCCGACCACTATCCGGATCCGCACACCCTGGACATCACCCGCAACCCGACCGATCACCTGACGTTCGGCCGCGGCGGCCCCCACCAGTGCCTCGGGGCGCATCTGGCCCGGCTCGAGCTACGCGTGTATCTGGAGGAGTTCGTCGAGCGGGTCGAGCGGGTCGAGCTTGCGGGCAAGCCGGTCCGCCAGCGCACGAACTTCACCAACGGTCTCAAGCGGCTGCCCGTCCGCGTCACGCTGGCTTGAACGTGAGCTTCTCCGGCGGGTCGCCGCGGTTCGTCCTCGTCCTCAGCGAAAACTGGACGATGACCTCGCCGAGGGATCTGCGGGCTTTGGTGAGGATGGCCGCCGAGGCCGAGGACGCGGGGATCGACGGGGTGATGCTGAGCGAGCACATCGTGCTCGGGCCCTCGGCGGGCGCCGGCGGCCGTCCGGATAATCCGCGCGACTACGCGGCGCCGGGCAACCAGGACCCGGACACACCGTGGCCCGACTCGATCGTCTTGATGAGCGCGATCGCCGCGGTCACGACCCGGCTGCGGCTGATCGCCGCGGCAATCATCGCGCCGTTGCGCCACCCGCTGCTGCTCGCCCACCAGCTCGCGACGCTTGACCTGCTGTCCGAGGGTCGGCTCGTCGTCCAGCCGACGGTGAGCTGGCATCGCGAGGAATACGCCGCGCTCGGCGTGCCGTTCGAGCACCGCGGCGAGCTCCTCGACGAGCACCTGGCGGCGTGGCGTGAGTTGTGGCGGCCGGGTCCGGCCTCCTTCTCCGGTCGTTGGTATTCGTTCGCCGACGTCTACCTTGAACCCAAGCCGTTTCGTGACGATGGCCCGCGGTTGTGGTTCGGCGGGATGAAGGTGGGACCGTGGATCGTGCGCCGCCTCGTCGAGTACGGTCACGGCTTCCATCCGTTCGGTCAGCCCGGTGCCCAGGAGCTGCGGGCGTTGTCCGACGCGATGACCGCGGCGGACAGGTCCTTCGACGAGCTCGAAGTCGTGGGTGGCATCCGGGGACGGTTTCCGTCCGGCGGCGAGGTCGCCGATCTGGCCGAGGCGGCGGAGGCGATCCCGGCCCAGCTCGAGGCCGGCTACACGACGATCTGCTTCAAGCCCTCTCAGTACACCGACGACCCGGCGCAGGTCGGGCGGCTGTGCCGCCAGCTGGTCGGGTCATTCGGCGGCTGACCCCAGGAACAGCGCGGTCCGCTCGACGACGGTCTTCACGTCGGCGTAGAAGTCGAACGAATGGTGGCCGCCCTCGCGGCCGATGCCCGAGTCGCCCGCGCCGCCGAACGGCGTCTCCAGGTCGCGCACGTAGAAGCAGTTGACCCATACGGTGCCGGCGGTGACGGCAGCGCTGATCTTGTCGGACCGGGCTTCGGATCCTGTGTAGACGGTGGCGGCGAGGCCGTACTCGCTGGCGTTGGCTTTGGCGATCGCCTCCTCGTCGTCCTCGAAGGTCTGAAGCGTCAGGACCGGCCCGAAGACCTCGTGGTGGAGGATCTCCGCGCCCGGGGGAACGTCCGTGAACAGGGTTGGCGGGTAGTAGAGGCCGCCGAGCGGCTCGCCCCCGAACGCGAGCGTCGCGCCCGCCTCCAGGGCGCGCGCGACGTACCCCGTGACGCGCTCGAGCGCGACCGGATGGATCAGCGGGCCGTATGTGGTGTCGGGCTCGCGCGGGTCCCCGACCTTGATCTCGTTGGTCTTGGCTTCGAAGCGCTCGAGGAACTCGTCGAGGATCGTGGTCTGAACGAGGAGTCTTGTCCCTGCCAGGCACACCTGGCCCGAGTTGTCGTACTGGTAGGCCGCGGTCGCCGCCGCCGCGTCGAGGTCGGCGTCCTCGAACACGATGAACGGTGACTTGCCGCCGAGTTCGAACGACACCGGGGTCAGGTGTGCGGCCGCGTCGCGGTAGACCGTGTGCGCGGTCGCCGGAGAGCCGGTGAACGCGACCCGGTCGACGTCCTTGTGTCCGGTGAGCGGCGCGCCCGCGCCGGCCCCCGTTCCATGGACGATGTTCAGCACGCCGGGTGGGAGCCCCGCCTCCTCGGCGAGGTCGCCGAGCATCGAGCAGGTGAGCGGCGCCCACTCGGGCGGCTTCAGCACGACGGTATCGCCCGCCGCGAGCGCCGGCCCGACGCGCCAGGTCGCGAGCATGAACGGCGCGTTCCACGGGGTCGAGACTGCGGCCACGCCGGCCGGGTCGTAGCGGACCCGGTTACGCTCACCGCCGTGGAGCGTGCGGGTGTCGGGTGTGAGGCGGTCGCGCGCGAAGTCGGCAAAGAAGCGGATGTTGTTGGCCGCGCGCGGGAGGACCCGCAGATGCATCGCCTCATACAGGGAGCCGTTGTCGACGCACTCGACCTTGGCCAGGTCGGGGACGGCGGCGTCGATCGCGTCGGCCAGTCTCGTGAGATGGGTGTGTCTCCCGTCGGGTCCAAGGCTCGCCCACTCCGGGAAGGCCCGGCGTGCGGCCGCCACGGCAGCGTCGACCTCGGCCTGCCCTCCGTTGGCCACCTCGGCGAGCTTCCAGTTCTTCCAGTCGATCGGGCTGCGAACCTCGAACGTCGTCTCGCTGGCGACGCGGTGGCCGTCGATGTAGTGGTCGAGGGGGACGCGGACGCCCTCGATCTCGGCTGCGTTTGCGCTCATGGAGTTGCTAGGTCGGTGAGGACCGTCAGGATCGCGCGGACATCGTCCTCGGTCGTCCGGTGGTTGACGAAGCACGCGCGCAGCGCGGTGGCGCCGTCGACCTCAGCCGGGGCCAGCAGGATCCGCCCGTCGGCGGCGACGGCGCGCGCGAGGGCGCGGTTGTGCTCGTCGGGGTCGACCCCGGGTGGTGGGACGTGCCGGAAGCAGACGGCGGAGAGCTGGGGCTCGACGAGCAGCTCGAACGCGTCCTCGGCGCGGATCAGGTCGGCGAGCAGAGCCGCCTGCTCGAGGTTGCGCTCGATCGCGGCCCGGATCGCGTCGGCGCCGTGCACGGTGAAAGCGAGCCACAGCTTGAGGCCGCGCAGTGGGCGCGAGTACTCGAGCGAGCGGTCGACCGCGTGGAGCTGCTCGCCGTGCGGCATGTACACCTCCTGATGGGAGAAGGCATGCTCGAGCGCTCCGACCCCGTGCATCAGCAGGACGCTGCATGCCTTGGGGACGAACATCCACTTGTGGGCGTCAACGGTCGCTGAGAAGGCCCTCGGCAGCCCCTTGAAAAGGTCGGCCGCCGTTTGCGTGGATGCCGCCGGAAGGCCGTAGGCGCCGTCGACGTGCAGCCAGATCTCATCGCCACAGACGTCGGCCAGGCCGTCGATGTCGTCGACCGCGCCGCTCAGCGTGGTGCCGGCGGTGGCGACGACCGCCACCGGCGTGACCCCGTTTTTCCTGTCGCGTGCGATCGTCTCCGCGCACGCGGACACGTCCATGCGCCGGTGCGCGTCGATCGGGATCGCGCGGACGTTGCGTCCGCCGATCCCGAGTACCTCGGCGGCCCGGCGCACCGAGTAGTGCGCCTCGGCCGAGCAGTAGAGGGCCATCTTGCGGTCGCCGGCGCCCTCGTGGCGGACACCGGGCAGCGCCCGTTCGCGCGCCGCCGTGAGCGCGGTCAGGTTGGCGATCGTGCCCCCGGCCGCGAGCAGCCCGCTCGCGTTCTCATCGAAGCCGACGAACTGGCCGACCCACCGGATCGTTTGCTCCTCGAGCAGGTCCGCGGCGCCGGCGCTGTTGGCGACGTTGACGTCGTGAGAGGCCATCAGCGCGTCAGCCAGCACGCCGATCTCGAGGCCCGAGGAGCCGATGTAGGCGAACCACCGCGGCCGCGCTTGCGCGAGCGAGCGGTCGAGCACGTCGGCGGCGGCGTCGAGCGAGTTGTTTGCGTCCGATGGTTCGTGTGGTAATGGACGGCTGAGCAGCTCGCGGGTGTGCTCGTCGGGGAGCGGCTGCCCGGGGCGGGGGTGGTCGAAGCTCCGCCAGGCCTCGGCGATTAGCTCGCGCGCGTGCTCGAGGACCTGCTCGCGGTCGGGGAGCGGGAGGGCGGGACCTTCGGTCGTCGATGGGTCGGTGGTCGATGCCACTGTGTTTCCAGCCTATCGCCGGGCGGTTGGGTGGGCGGGGAGCCGCGGGCTGGTCCGATAGGCGGGGCCGGCGCGAGGCGGGAAGTAGAGTGCTGTGCGAGTTGAGCGCGAAGCCCGCACTGATCTTCCAGCACGGCCGCCTCGGGCCGCCGGCCCACGTCGCCGAGTGGCTGGACGAGCGCGGCCTGCCCTACGTAGTCCACCACGCCGGCGAGGACCCGCCGGACGCGCTGTCTGATTTTGCGTTCGTGGTCTCGCTCGGGTCCGAACACTCGGCTGCGTCTGTCGACCTCGATTGGGTGCCCGCCGAGATCGAGGCGTTGCGTGCAGCAGTCAGCGCCGACGTGCCCGTGCTCGGGCTGTGCTTCGGCGGACAGGCGTTGTCGCTGGCGCTCGGGGGCGGGGTCGACGCGCTCGAGCGGCCCGAGATCGGCTGGTTTCCCGTGGAGACGTCCGTTGCGGGCTCGGTCCCCGCCGGCCCGTGGCTCATGTGGCACGTCGAGCAGTTGCGCGTCCCGCCCGGTGGACGTGTGCTGGCCCGGTCCGCCGCCGGACCCGCGGCCGTCAGCATCGGCCGCCACCTCGCCCTGCAGTTCCATCCCGAGGTCGACGCCGCGGTGATCGCTGGGTGGGCGGAGCACGACGAGCATCTCGCGGCCGTCGGGCTGACTCGGGATGAGATCGTGGCGCAAAGCGAGGCGCACGCGCCGGCGGCGCGGGAGCAGGCGTTCCGGCTGTTCGATCGCTGGCTGGCCGCGGCGGTCAACGGCCACGGCCCGGGCCAGTCCCGGGGTCACTCTGGCACGAACGGCAGATAGTCCAAGGCTCCGGTGAGCTCAAACAGCCGCTGGACCTGGGCCGAGCCCTTAGTCAGGTGGATGCGCGGCCGACTCTCCTGCGCATGTCTGATCAGGACATGTAGCCCAGTGGAGTCGATGAAGCTGACCGCGAGGAGGTCGACCACGATCGCGAGCGCATCCGTACTGAGCGCCCGCGCCAGGGCCTCGTCGAGAAGATGCGAAGTGGCGATGTCGAGTTCGCCTTCCACGACGAGCACCAGTGAGCCGTCGCGTGCGACGGTGTCGATCCTGAGTGGGATGTCCAGGCTTTGGTTCCGAGAGCGAATCAACATCGGCTCCGCTGCAAGCTCGTAGCCGCGTAAGACAGGTCGGGCGAAGACTAGGCTCGGCCCGGGGATGGGTCCGCGGAACGTGTTCTCATGCAGACGTAGGCCAGCGGACATATCGCGGCGGCCGCTCGCCCGGCCCGGGCCGAGAAGGACGCTACCCTCGCGAGCGTGGGGAGCCCGAGTCTTGCTGGAATCGACGCGTGGGTTCGCTGACCAATCTCATCAGCATCGTCGACGCCGACCCGGACCTGGCCAACCTCCTGGACGAGCCTGACCGCGAGCGGGCTCGGCGAGAAGCGCTGACCCGCGTACGCCACCTGTCGGTCGGCGAGTGGGACGCGGCCGCCGCCGCCGAGCCTGACATGCACCATCGCGGCTTTCTGATCATCGAAGGCTTGCTCTCACGCGAGGTCGACGTGCTCGGCCGCCGGTGCGTCGAGCTGCTCGGCGAGGGCGATGTCCTACGTCCGTGGCGCTGGGACCCAGATGGCTCGCATGTTCATGCGGAGGTGGGCTGGATGGTGCTCGAACCCACCCAATTGGCCGTGCTCGATCACGGCCTCGTGTCTCGTATGGCGCCCTGGCCGCAACTCGGCGTCGAGCTCTTTGCCCGCGGTACCCGCCGGGCCCATTCGCTCGCGGTGGCCTTGGCCATCTCCCACCACCAGCGCGTCGAGGACCGCCTGCTATTGACGCTGTGGCATCTGGCCGAACGCTGGGGGCGGGTCACGCCGGAGGGAATCCTCGTGCCCTTGCCGCTGTCGCACCAGCGTCTGGCCGATCTCGTTGGGGCGCATCGCCCGTCGGTCACCACAGCGATGGGCGCCCTCGCCCGCTCCGGCGCGATCAGCCGGCGCCATGACGGCGTCTGGGTGCTGCACGGCGCCCCGCCGTCCGAGCTCCGCCATCACCGTCTGGTCGCGGCAATGACCTGATCGGCCAGGCTGCCGCCCCGGGCGGCCGGCCCATCGACGGGCCGGCCCCGGGTGCTGGCAGCTACCGCAGTCCACCGGCCAGGGCCAGTACCGCCAAGATGGCGACGAGGAACAGAAGCGGGTGAACCGCCAATCCGCCAACCACGGCGATGATCAGAAGAATGGCGGCAAGAACGAGAAGCATGCTCACCTCCGTATCGGTTTTGATGATCTAACCCGCCGTCGGAGGGTGGGGACGGGCGCCCGTTCTCGTCCGGACGTCCGCATGCAGACAGGTTTGCTAGCCGGTGCGCTCGGTACCGAGCTGCTCGACGGCGGCGCGAGCGACGTCCTGTTCCTCGATCTCGTCGGCGCCCCGATCGACGGCGGCGACCAGCGCGGCGTGCGCGATCCCGAGCGTCGTTCGCAGATTGCGTCCGGTGCGTGTGCGGTTGAGCTCGGCGAGCAGTTCGAGCGCGGGGGTGGAGAGGGCGGTGTCGCCGCTTACCTCGGCGGCGAGCTGGGTGCGGCGATCGAGGATCCGCCCGAGCTGGCCGCTGACGACGGGCGGTATGGCAAGCAGCCGCTCGAGCGCTCCGTGCTCGCGCCGCGCTCGCTGGAACCACTCCATCTCGAGGTACTCGTCGTGGACGGCGATGATCACTCCGGCGTTCAGCTCGGTGAGCGCGCGCAGCACCGGGCCGAAGAAAGTGCCGACAAGCTCGTCGCGCGTCCTGCCGCTGGCGTGGCGACGGGTGAAGCTGTCGGAGTCATCGACGACGATGACCGGCACTCGGCCGCCGGCTGAGATCGCCTCGAGGGCGCGGTTGACGTTCTCCAGCACCTCCCCGGCGGGTCGTTGTAGGTCGACGCCGGCGAGCGTGGAAATGACCTCGGCGGCGAGTCCGCCGCTGGCGACCCAGAACTTCGCGGCGAGCTTGGCCGCGAGCCGGCGCTCGCTGCCGGGGAGCGGACGTCGGGCAGCCGCGGCGGTGAGGATCGCGTCCCGATCGCGCGGGGTCAACGTGCCGGCGCGTTGGGCGTCGCGTACGACGCTTTGGATCAGGTGCGCGGCGAATCGCCGCACGTCGAGCACGACCTGGTCGTCGTCGAAGGCGACCGAGACCCAAATCGGCGCGATCGTCCCCGTGGGGTCATCGAGCGTGTAGCGCAGCAGGCTCGTCTTGCCGCAGCCGATCGGTCCCTTCACCCCCAGGCGCTCGGTGGTTCGCGCGGCGCGTAGGACGCTGGTCTCCGTGCCGGTGCGCCCGCGGTCGTCGAACGGGACATGGAAGGCGGGCATATCGACGTGGAGCGGGCTCCCGTCGAAGGCGTGGGTACCGAGCAGCTGGGTGAGGATCTCGTTGCTCATGCCGAGGATCGCAAAGCGAACCGACGCGGCGGGCGCCCCCGGCGCCCGGGCTCGTGCTGGTCGATGGTCTCAAGCAGCCCGGCGGTTTCGAGCTGGTGCATGAGCTGGCTGGCCCGCTGGCGGCTCGCGCCGATCTGAACCAGCAGCGTCTCGTCGGACGCAGCAGCGGGCCCATGCTCCACGATGTACTCCACGAGCGCACCGGCGAGCGGACCCGCGACTGCCGCGGCCTGCTGCGCTCGCTCGTCGCCCCGCGAGTTGACCGGCGCGATCCCCGCCTGGATGTCGTTGGCAGCTCGCAGCAGCCGTCGTGGGTTGCCCTTTGCCACGGCGATCGCGCGGTCGATATCGGAGCCGGTGAGTTTGGCTTCGTGGGCGCTCAGCAGCTTCGCCGCGTCTGCATCGGCCAGTGGTCCGAGTCTGACGGCGTGGCCGAAGAACGCTTCGGCGGGCGGCTCCAGGTAGAGCGCCTCGGCCGTAATCTCGCCGGTCACGATCCAAGAGGTGCCTTGGAGCGTCCAGAGCTCGTTTCGCAGACTCCCGAACACCCCGTGGGCGACCTTCGGAGCGATCCCGTCGACCATCAGGCACACCGGACGCTCCAACTCCGCCAGCCGCTGGCTGAGGAGGTCGACGAGCTCCATCAAGATCGCCGGTTGGGCGACCTGCCCGAACGGCCCGTCCGGCAACGACAGCGCCCGCAGGTCCTCGATCCAGCGAGCGCGGGACCCCGCCGGCTCGGCGAGCCGCCCGACCCGAGCGACCAGAACGCCGAGCAGCTGGGACGGATCGCTCGCCAACTCGCCGCTCACCATCACGGTGTCGCGAGGCTCTCTCTGGTCGGCGAGCCGCCACGCCACGTGGTTGAGCAACGAGGTGCGTCCGCTTCCGCGTTCGCCGAGCAAGAGCACCGGCTGCGAGTCGGCGACGGCTCGAATGATCGCGTCGGTCTCGCGGGTACGATCGACGAACCGGTGCTGGTCGGCTCGAGACTGCGCCAGCGGCTGTTCGCTCATGGGCGCAATATTAGCAAAACCTTTGTGCTGATTGCTAGCACAAAGGGCCCTGCGGGGTCGGCGCTTTGTCTCGGGAGCTCGGCCGGTAGCTAGCGGAATACGGCGTCGGCGAGCCGGTCGACCTGCTCGAGGTCCGTGGAGGCCGGAAAGCAGATCACCTCATCGGCGCCGGCGGCCTCGAATCCAGCGACGTACCGCTTGACCGTGTCGATGTCCTTGGCCGCGCGGGCGACGATCTGCTGCGCGATGTCGCGGCCCAGGAACGAGTAGTAGTGGCCCAGCGAGTTCCTCGCCATCTGCTCGGCGTCGTCGCCGATGGCGAAGTAGAACAGCGCCGCCGTCCGAGGCTTGCCCTCGCGGCCCGCCGCGCTCCAAGCCGCGTTCAACTTCTCCAGGCCGCTGGCTAGCGCGTCGGGCGCGCCGCCGCCCATGGTCCAGCCATCGCCGTACCTCGCGGCCCGGCGGAACGCGGCGTCGCTATGCCCGCCGATCAGCAGACCAGGCCGCGTGCCCCGATCCGGCGCGGGTCCGACGCCGCCCTCGCCTTCCCAGATGGCGGTCATCTCGTGGAGCTGTCGCTCGAACGTCCGGCCGCGCTGATTGAAGTCGACTTCGCTGATGTCGTAATCGTCGCGACGGCCACCGACGGCCAGGCCCAGCGTCAGCCGTCCGCCGGAGAGCGCGTCGATCGTCGCGGCCTGCTTGGCGAACAGGGCGGTGTTGGCGCGCAGCGGAGCGATCAGGATGTCGGTGATCAGGCCGATCCGTTCCGTGACGGCCGCCGCGGCCGCAAGCGTGATCAGCGACTCGTAGCTTGGATACGCGATCCGGTCAAGCGTGCCCAGGCTCGAGAAGCCGGCCGACTCGGCCCGAAGCGACCACTCGACGATCGCGGGCCGATCCACGCCTCGTACCGCGTTCGGAAGCCCGATTCCCACCTCCATAGGTTTCCTCCGGTCTCTTGGGGGTTGCCCCTGTGCGCCCTCAGCACTCTAGTGTCCTGAGGCGGAAGTTCGTGAGCAGCGTCGCGCGTCCAGACGCCGCGAGGCTGCCACCGAATTTTTGACTCAGGACACTTAGCCAGGCCGGATTCCTCCCCCCCGACATTTGGTCCTCGGGTGGACGGCCGGCCTTCGGAGCTGTTTCGGCACTCCCGGATCCTGGGCGCCGACGCGTTGCCCGCCGCGACGGCCGCGACAGCTGGAACGACACGGCGCGACAGCACCGCAGTCGGCGCGCGGCGGCGACTCGCTCGTCGGGGTGAGGCAAGCCGCTCGGAGCCGTTCGCGCTCCGTGATCGGACGGTCGCGACGGCGATTCATGGCGGTCCGTTGGAGTGCCGCCCAGCGCCTTACTCGTCACCGTCCGGCCGCAGATCCGTTGACTCGCCACCGCCTCCGGGTCTCAACTCTGAGCTGCCCCCGATACTCGCGGACGTCACCTGCTACCGGCTCCTGGCCACTACTCAGACCCTGGCAAGGCAGACCGGCAACTCCTCGAAGTGGCTGTTTGCCGCGGGACCTGGCGAGTCTCCCGCGACGTCGTAAGCACGCGCCATTCTCGTGATCCCGGCGGCCTCGATGTTCGGGACGGCGGTCGGCGTTGAGCGCCATCGGCACCAGGTCGGCGACGCCGGTCGCCACCACTCCGTCAAGTGGTAGGGCGACGTCGGTCGACCGCGTCATCTGCGCCCGTCGTTGACGGCCCGGTCCGCACCGATCTGCGCCGGCCAGGTGTGCAGCGACCGTGACACTCGGCGGACAAGTCGGTCGAAATCGCCGGCCTGTCGGGCAGCCGTATTGTCGGCATAGGGAACGGCTCGAGAGCGATGGGCGCTCACGGCGCTGGGCGTGCTTCGCACAAATTCGCTCGTCCCGTGACGGTCCGGCGCGAGCCCTCCGCAGCCTGCAGCGATTCAGCGCAAATGCTCCCGATTTCGCCATATCTGTCTTACCGAGATCGGGTGCGACGAGTGCACTCAGTAACCGACCCTTTCGAAGGTGTCGCGACATGTCGCGATACCAGTTTTTACGCACGTTTTCAATGCATTGGACGGCGAAAAAATCCGCAAATTCCGATTTAAAATCTAGCGTGAGGCTTGCCCAGAGACGAATTACTTACTAGGTTCGATGCCGGCGTTAGGGGCAGTCGGATGTTGATTCTCCTTGAGACCGGGGTGGGATCAGGAGCAACTTGCAATGCGTGCGAATCATTCACCGCTTCAGTTTTTCGGCCTGATAGCGACGGTCAGGAGGTTGGCCTCTCGCGTGTACGCGAATGCGGCACAGGCCGGGACGATGGCCTCCACGACTGAGGCAAACGGAGCTTCTGCTCATCCGCTGCTGGTCGCGAGGAGCTCCTCGTCGGACACGGGCGCGCGGCGTCTCGTGGACCGAACGGGCGCCGCCATCGATTCCAAGCGGACTTCCCGGGCAACGGTCACCACCACCACCACCACCACTGGCGGATTGTTGAGTCCCTCCAGTGGTCCACCGGCGAGGACCCCCGGGAACGAGCTCGTGGCCGACGGGAACTCGGCGGGCGCGCCCACCAGCGCCACCATCCCACCGACGCCGATCACCCCGACAGCCCCCACCCGTCCCGCACCCGCCGATTGCGCTTCAGGGGCGCATGCCGCGACGAGGCCGGCCGCGACGAGGCCGGGCGCGACCAGGCCGGGCGCGACGACGTTGCGCACGAGGACGTCGGGCACGAGGAGGCCGGGGACGAGGAGGCCGGGGACGAGGACGCCGGGGACGACGGAGCCCCGGACGACCTCGGCGACCATGATGCCGGCCGTCGCGAAGCCGCCTCCGGGGACGCGGGCTGCCGCGACGCCGACGTCCGTAATAGGCGTGCCTCCGACGCGGCCCGTCGCGACACCGCCGACCGGGACAAACCCGGTCGCGACAATCCGCGTCGCGACAGAACCCGTCGCGACGCAGTCGATCAAGGCTCAGTCAGCTCCGCTGTCCCCTCGCGACCGAAGCCCCAGGCTCCATCGACCTCAGACCTTGGGCGGCCTCCCGAAGAAGGCAAGAACTGCAGCATGGCGGACGCTCGCGATCGGCGTGCTCGCTCTGGGCCTTCCGGCGGCGGCGCTTGGAGCGGGGGCTGGTCCTCCGCAGCCGACGACATCCGCGTCCGCCCAGTCCAGCGGGGCACGGACGGGTGCCGCCCGCGGCCTCGTCGAACACCCGCTGCTGGCGTTAGGGAGTGGCTACACCAGCCCTGACGGTTCCCCGCTTGTGCGGTTGCTGCAGCGCGATCTCGGGGCCGGGGGCTACCCGCCCGGGCCCATTGACGGGCTCTACGGGCCGCGTACGCGAGAAGCGGTGGTTGCGTTCCAGGCGGCGCGCGGCCTGCGGGTGGACGGCGTCGTGGGTCCCCGCACGTGGGCCGCGCTTAGTGAGCCGGCCCTCATCCTCGGTCCGGGGGCGGGCGACCAACCCGGCGGCGGGAGCGCGGTGCGTTCGCTACAGCGTCGCCTGGCGGCTGCCGGCGATTCGCCGGGTCCGATCGATGGTCGTTATGGCGTGCTCACCGAAGGAGCGGTCAGGCGGTTCCAACGCGCGCACGGGTTGCCGGTCTCCGGGATTGTCGGCCCGCGCACGCTCGCGCTTCTGGCCAAGCCCGAGCCATCCGTCCGCCGGTCGAATCCGGTGCGGCAAAGGCCCGCGCCATCGGCTAAACGTTCGAACGGCAATCCGCGGCCCACCGGCTTCACCGCGACGGGCACGCCTCGAAAGCGCCCCGCAAGTGCCGCCCGCGAGGTGCCCCGAGGCTCGGCCCACCGGCCTGGCTCGGGGAGCGTGCCGTGGACGATCATCGTGGGCGCTCTGGCGCTCGCGCTGATCTTGGGACTCGTTGCTCGCCTGCTCATCCCTGCGCGGCGGTATCGGCGCTCGCGCAGCGCTGGCCGGTCGGCCCCCGCGCAGACGGCGGCCAGCGACGCGAAATCGGCGACGCCTGAGCAGAAATGCCCCACAGGGCTAAATGGCGGGCACGAAGCCCTCGCCGTAACCAACGCCAACCAGATTCACACCAACGGACATGGCGCCAAAGCCGGTGCGGCTGGCATCGGCAATGGCGCAAACAGCCGGCCTCGGGGACCAGCGGACGATCTCCCCGAGCCGGCCGAGATCGCTAGCGCTTTCAACCTCGGTCAGCAGCTCGCTGGCCAACGGGGCGTGGTTGAAGCACAAGCGGCCAATGGTCACGCCGATGCGCGTGACCATGGGGGCACTGCCGCCTCGGACCTCGGCCGATTGCTCGAAGAGCAAGGGGGGCTGGCCGAGGCCGAGGCGGCATACCGTCGCGCCGACGAGCGTGGCCATGGCAGTGCCGCCTCGGACCTCGGTCGATTGCTCGAAGAGCAAGGGGCGCTGGCCGAGGCCGAGGCGGCATACCGCCGGGCCGATGAGCGTGGCGATGCCGATGGTGCGTTCCGGCTCGGGGTGCTGCTCGCGGAGCGAGGGGCACTCGATCAGGCGGCGGACGCGTACGGTCGCGCGTCGGGCCGCGGCCACAATACTGCCGCTATCGAGCTCGGCATACTGCTCGCGGATCACGGGGCGCTAGCCGAAGCTGAGGCCGCGTTCAGGCGCGCCGACGAACGCGGCGACTGGGCCGCGGCGTTCAATCTCGGTGTTCTGCTCGAAGAGCGAGGGGCGCTGGCCGAGGCCGAGGCGGCATACCGCCGGGCCGATGAGCGTGGCGATGCCGATGGTGCGTTCCGGCTCGGGGTGCTGCTCGCGGAGCGAGGGGCACTCGATCAGGCGGCGGACGCGTACGGTCGCGCGTCGGGCCGCGGCCACAATACTGCCGCTATCCAGCTCGGCATACTGCTCGCGGATCACGGGGCGCTAGCCGAAGCTGAGGCCGCGTTCAGGCGCGCCGACGAACGCGGCGACGGGGCCGCGGCGTTCAATCTCGGTGTTCTGCTCGAAGAGCGGGGCGCGTTGGCCGAGGCCAAGGCGGCATATCGTCGCGCCGAGGAGCGTGACCAGGGCGAAGGCGCGAAGATGGCTCGGGCCGCGCTCCTCGATTTAGGCCAGGAAGAAGGAGACACAAGCGCCCGTCGCGCCCCCCAAGCGCAGAATGCTTAGACCGAGGATCTGGAAGAGCAGCCGAGTCGATGATCAATCAGCCCCAGAGCCCGGATCGGGCGGATCGGGCGGATCGTCCCCGACGATGTAGTGCCGAAGCACAGCTCTGCGAGTTTTTCTCCGACCCCACCAGCCGCTCGTGACGAGCCCCAGCAGCAGCTCGTCGCGCTTGCGCTCGCGCTCGGCACGAGCCATGATGCTGTCGAGCTGACTCTGGAGGACCGCAGCCCGAGTTCGTACGGCCACGAACTCGTCGAGCAACGGCGCCAGGACGGGGACCAGCGCCTCGCGAAGCGCTGACGCCGGATCCTGCGAGTCTCGGCTGAACCACTCGGTTCTTGGGGCCGCTCGCTCAATCTCGGTCGCCCGCGTGAGATGGCTGACGTCCCTGCGGCGTTCCTCCAGCGCGGCTACTAACGACCGCTTCGAGACCGTTGCCGGAGCGTTTGACGGTCCACGGTCGAGCTGTCCGCGCTTCACCATCCGTTCGACGGTCTTGCGCGAGACGCCTAGCGCCTTGGCAGCGACGTCAAAGTGGACGTCATCATCGGTTTCGGGCCTCGAAGTGGTGACCGACATGGTTAGGGCCGTATCCGACGACGCATCCTCAGCGGCGACCGGCTCCGCGTCCTCGACCACCTCCGCCTCCGGCGGTGGTGCTTCCGACGGCGGTGCCTCCGGCTCGAGCCACGAAAGGTCTACCAGCCGCTCCAGCGGCGTAGATTCCGACGAGTCGGACGTTCGGCGTGACCGCACCGGGAGCGGGCCGTACGGGAGGTCGGCGGACGACGGAGTGTGTCCGGCGGCACGAGGTGGCGTCGAAGGTTGCATGGCGAGCCTCTCAGGGATTCAGGTGCATCTCTTGGTCGGATTGCTGGTCGCGACGCGGCGCGTCACGGTCGCGACGGGCCGCGTCACGGTCGCGACCGCCGCGTCAGAGTCGCGACGCGGCGCGTCACGGTCGCGACAGCGTCGCGACATTGTCGAGCGCTGTCTCGGGGATGTCCCCCGCCCATCGCTCATCTGTCATCACCCTCTTCGCCGGCGACTCCCGCGGTCTCCAGCTCGTGGCGGTGGCGAAGTAGAAAATCCAAGTTTTCGGCGGCTCTGGCATGCCCTTGTCCTGCGCTCCGTCGCCAGGCGGCCTCGGCGCTGGCGAGATCGCCGGTCTCGTACAGGAGTACGCCGAGGTTGAACGCGGCGTCGCGGTCGCCTCTTTGCTCAGCGCGCTCGTATGCGGCCAGGGCGCCAGCAGTGTCGCCCCGTTGATGGAGCATCGCGCCCAGGTTGAACGCGCCGCTGCCGGTCCCGCTCTCGTCGGCGCGGCGGTAGGAGAGCTCCTCGAACTCAGCAAGTCCCGGCGCCTCGGACTGGATCCCTCTACCGTGCTCGGACTCGCGCCGAGGACGAGACAGGAACAGAAGGTTCGCGGCCGCTCGTACATGCCCTCGGCTGGCGCTCCGTCGCCAAGCAGCGTTGGCGCCGGCGAGATCGCCGGTCTCGTACAGGAGCACGCCAAGGTTGAACGCGGCGTCGCGGTCGCCTCTCTGCTCGGCGCGCTCGTAGGCTGCGATCGCCCCCTCGACGTCACCGCGCTGATGGAGCACAACGCCGAGGTTGAAGGCGCCGCCGGCATCCCCGTTCGCGTCAAGCTGGCGGAATTCCCGCTCCTCCGCCTCGGACGCGGCCACGGGCGGAACGGGCGAGCGATCCCACGTCGGCTCCGCACGAGCGGTGGGGTTGCTGGTTGCCAGACTCGCAGCGGGTCCACCGCCGTTCGAGTACGGCGGTGGAGCTGGAAAGAGGAACCCAGGTCCGAGGACCGGTGCTGTTCGTCGACGCGTCCGGTACCCGGCGGTGGCAGCGGCGAGGATCAGCAGCGCCAGCACGCCGGAGCCGATCAGGAGCACGGCCGAGACGCCACCGGCCGCGGCGTGGCCGATCGGCCTGCCGGGGGTCCGTGCCCGTCCCCGTGCCGGGGCTACACGGGCGGCCGGCGCGGATCGGGACGGTGCCGTCGAGGCGGTCGTCCCGCCCAAACCGGTCTGTCCGCTGCAGCACAACCGCTGAGGACCCAGGGGGTACTGGTTGGTCAGCTGCTGGGGGGCCGTGGCGCTCGACGTCGTCGATGCCGCGACAGCTGGCGCGACGATTGCGCCGGTCACTCCAGCCAGCGCAAGGCAACCGCTGATGATCACAGCCACGATGTCCGTTTTGCGGCTCATTCGATCGTCACCGGAGTACCGACCGGCATGAGCTGCCCGAGCTTGAGGATCGCAGCGTTGGTGAGCCGGACGCAGCCGTGCGAGACCCGTCCTGGGATCAGTGAAGGTTGGTTGGTCCCATGGATTCCTACGACGCCGCCGCCGGGCCAATCGGTGAGCGTCGGGGAGCGCGCGTTGGTGCCGAATGCAAGCGGCCCATAAATGGGGCTCGCGAAGCCGCTCAGGCGGTCGCGCACGTAGAACTGCCCGGCGGGCGTGGGTGTGCCCGGAGCCCCCACGCCGACTCTGGCGCGAAAGATGACGCGACCCGCCCGGTACAGCGTTGCCGTGAATCGGGCTCGGTCGATGACGAGTCGCGTATCGACGAACGACCAGCCCCCGAGCGAGTTCCGCGGCACCCAGCCCTCGGTGTCGTTGGGAAGGACCGACAGACCGACATGAACCCAGACTGCGCCGTCCATATCGACCTCACCGTCGGCAACCACGATATTTGTGGTGCCGTCAGGGGTGAGCGCCGGGAGCTCCCCGACCGGCGCGGCTTTCGGATTCGGCTCGTTTCGAGCGAGAGTCGCTCGCAGCACGGGCGCCCACCGGGTATCAGCCGCGGGGTCGCTCAGTGAGACCAGGCGGCGAATATCGAAAGCTGACGGCAGCGCCGCCAACGGCGCGCCGGCATAGGCCGCCAGATGCGGCGTGAGTCGATCGCGCGCGAGAACCCGGGACGGCAGCACGCGGGAAGACACCAACGCCGCCGCCACGAAGCTGACGGCGAATACCGCAACGAGTACGACTCGCCTGCCGGATCGCACCCTACCGCGTGTCATCGCTACCCCGTGAACCGAGGCTTGGCGTCCATACTCGTTTGCGGGTTGGTCAACCTCACGAAGTGGGTCGAGTTAACGATCTCGACCACCTTGGCGTCGCTCAGCGGATCATCGAACGCGTGCGCCGCCGGCAGGAATCCGGCGAGCCGCCTGATCCAGGCTGCATGTCGCGCCTCAACCGAGTGGATCGCGAGGGCCCCAGCCAGATAGCTCTTCGACCTGATCAGCGGTGCCTGCTCCTTGTACGCGGCAGTCGCCAAGTCCTCGAACGCAACCGCAGTGCTGCGGAACGCGTCCGGGTTCCCCGTAACGCCATGGAAATCGAACGTCGGTTCCTTGATGGCCGCAGGGCCGAGCAGCTGCTTGAACACCTTGACATGTGTGCGTTCATGGATGCCGACGACGTGTGCCTGGTGGGCCAGAGCGCCACTTAGTGCGCCAATCTGCTCGGCCTCGGTGTAGAACGACGCCTGCAGGTATTCGAGCGAGAGCGCGAAGTTGAGAATCGTGATGTCGCTCGGATACGGTTTGGCGGACGCCAAGGCAGGCCACGCCGCCACCGCTCCGAGCGCAGCCGCCCCTGCGGCCACCGTTCGGCCAAGGAACCCTGAGCGGGTGTGCCGTGGCATCCGCTCGAACGCTTCGCGCACGGCCCCGTCGACGTCGAAATCGTCGACTTTCAGGGATACGGGATCGCTGTCGGTCATCACGCCATGAACGGTTCGAAGGTTCGCTTGGCCTGGGCGACTGTGATCGGGACGTCGACCGCGACCGGCGCCGGGTCCTCCCCGTCGAGCGCGCGTGCCCAGGCCGCATGCCGGGCCTCGACGGACACGATTCGGGCCGCGGCTGCCAGCGTCGTCGGCGTGAGGCTGACCGCTTGCCCGTTGTACACGCCGAGCCCGGTCTCCTCGAGCGATATCGCTGTGGCGATGAACTTCGCGGGGTCGGTGGCCGAATCACCGAACCGGAAACGGGGGCTGGCGCCCGCGCTCGGCCCGAGGGCGGCGCTCAGGTATTTGACGTGCGCTTGCTCCTGCGCGCCGACGACCTGAGCGAACTGCCGAGCCTCCCCGGTGAGTTGTCCGCCGGCAAGCGCCGCGGCATAGAACGCGGCCTGAAGCCGCTCGATCAGCAGTCCGTACGTGAGGATCTCGCGGTCGGTCGCAGCCGAGCCACTCGAATCCGCAGACGCGGCCAGCTCGGCGCCGCCGACTGCGACACCCGCCAGCGCACCGACTACCGCCACCGATCCCTTGAGGAGACTGCCCCGGGATACATGCGCCACGAGAGGGCCGCGTTCCCGGCTGGCTGACTCAATCGGAGGTAGGGCGTCCTGGACCAATCTCGGCCTCCTCTCACTGGCTGCCCCACGTAACTACCCAAAACCGCATCATCGCATGCAAACTCGACGATTGCCTGGCGACTATAACGAATTCTTCGCGCTTAGCCCCACGGCTGGTAATTCAAGACACAACCTACCTATTCGATGGCGAGACGGCCGTCTCGCCATCGAATGTCTCGCCGGACAGTCGTCGCGGCATCGCGCCCCCAATGACAGTGATCGTGACGCTCATGACGAGGCGCTTCGGCCGTTTGATCGCGCTCGCCCCAGCGGGAAGCGAGAGAGCTTAGGCGCCCGCCGCTACATCGCCCCTCTCGGCCGCCGGCTCGAGGTGCGGGTGATCTTCGGCGACGAGGAGATACTGTTGCGACGGGAGCCGGCCTCGGCGAGACCGCACCGATCGCACGACATCCCCCTCGCGGACTTGCTCGCCGGCTCGTGGCGGGCCGAGCAGGGGACCCGCGTTACTCGAGACCCTTCTTACGCGCGACGCCGGCGACGCCTCATGGCGCGATACCCGTGGTCAGGGTTGGATCACGCTGTTGAGCTACGGCGGCGCGTACAACGGAAGTTCGTCATCGCTGTCGACGTCGATCACCGCCTGATCGCCTAACGGGCGCTTCAACTAGACACGCACGGGGCAATCCGTGTATTCGCGGTTGCGGGGTGCATCGTCGTCATCGTCCTCGTCGCAACAACAAACGAGTATCCGTACGTACACCTGTCGTCTCGTTCGTCGAGGATGACACGGCACACCCCGTGGTCATCGCCGGCAAGAGCGACCCGAAGCTCGAGCTCGCCGAATTGGAACAGTGTCGTCACGAACTGACAGGTGAGGCTCGGCTCGGCATTCCGCGACCCAGCCCCGACCGCTGTCGCCTAAATAGTCGGCGTTGTGGTCGGCTCACAAGGTCGCACTTCGCTGTGGCTGAGCAGGCGGTCTGACTCAGCGAACTTCGGCGATTCACCCCCCATTTTTGGTAGTTGGAACGCCAAAGTTCGTAGAGCGGCGCCGGTGACGCGTCGGCTGCGTTGTGCCCTCAACACAACGAACCGCGTAATCGCCGTTACTCCCAGGGCACGAGCGGGTCGCGCCGGCTGCTTATGCGGCCGTTTCAGACGGCGGTAAGGCGCCGACGGGCTTCGGCGTACAGGTCATCTGGCAGCGGTCCCCGCTGCGCTATCTCGACATTGGAGCGCAGGTGCTCGGGGTTACTCGTCCCGACGATCGTGCTCGACATCGCCGGGTGGCTGAGCGTGAAGCGCAGGATGAACTCGTGGCGGCTCATGCCGTCGAGGAGAGGATCCAGGTCGGCGGCCTCCCAGCGATCGCGGGCCGCCTCCTCGCGGAGGCCGATCGGCTGCACACTCCAGTCCTTGTCCTCGGCCGCCGTGCCCCGCGCGGCGCCGCCCCGCACGAGCACGCCCGCCCCGGTGTCGGCCGCATGAGAGATGAGATCCTCGTGGTCGCGCTGGAGCGCCGAGTACGGGATCTGGAAGACATCGAACACGCCCATCTCGATGTGGTCGGGCAAGTTGGGCAGGATTCCGGACATGCCGATGAAGCGGAGCTTGCCCTCCCGGCGCAGGCGCACCAGTTCCTCGAGCGTGCCGCCCTGTTCCATCTCGCGCCGCGTGGGCGACATGTGTACCTGGACGAGGTCGAGCCGATCGGTTTGCAGCCGCCGAAGGCTCTGTTCGACATCGGCGCGAACGTTGGCGGCGCTGTAGTCGTGGGCGTAGGGTGGGGTGGCGTCAGGCGGCAGCGAAAGCGGGCAGCCGCACTTGGAGGCCAGAAAGTACTCGTCGCGACGGCCGCTGACGAAGCGGCCGATCAGCTCCTCGCTGCGCCCGTAGTCGACCGACGTGTCGATCAGATTGATGCCCGCGTCGAGCAGCTCGTTGAGGAGCCGGCCGGCGTCAGCGTCATCGATCGTCGGCCCGCGTGGGGGCCCCCGCAGCTCCATGGCGCCGTAGCCCAGGACGGTCACCTCCGCCCCGGTCCGCCCGAGCTCTCGCCTGGGGATCGCCATGGCGGGGACCTTATACCTCGGCCGCTGCCGGCCCCGTCAGGATCCGACGAGCAGCGCGAACACCGCTCCGAGCGTGGGGTGGGCCTCGACGCCGGTGACCTCGACCCCGGTGGCGGTGTCGTACCGATCGCCGTACGGCACGCGTGACGGCGTGCTGTTGATGTACGACACATCGCGGCTGAGCAGCGCGTCGCGGATCGGGTAGCCGTTGAGCCACGCCGGGATGAAGAGGAGCCAGGCGACCTTGCTGATCTCGGCCGCGTCGGTCTGCAACGGCATCCCGTACGTGGTGAGCTGGGTCAGGTAGAAGCTCGCCTGCATTGCGGCGACGTCCTCCGGGACGAGCTGGACGCCGATCACCTGCTCGTAGTAGGCGTTGTACAGAGTCGACCAGGTTCCGTCAGCGCCCTGCTCGAGGTTGAGGTACTCCCCCGAGGGGTCGGTGGACAGCGTGACCCAGGGCTCCACGTTGTCCTGGGCCGCCTTCGTCCAGGTTGCCGCCTGCGTCTGGTCGCCAAGGATCTCGGCGATCTGCCCCGCGGCGGCAAGGCCGATGATGGCCTTGATTCCCAGGTTGACCGAGCCGGTGGGGGTCTGGTAAACGGGCGCCCAGTCGTCCGTGGTCAGCTGGGTGGCCGGCGTCGGCACCTGGGTACGCAGGTACTCGGCCCACTGAGTCCACAACAGCGACCACTGGGCCAGGAACGGCTGGGCTGCAGCCGTGCCGACCGCCCGAGCGTAGGCGGCGGCCATGATCAGCATCCCGGCCGACTCCTCGATCGGCATCTGCTCGCCCTGGCCGGGCGCCAGGCCGCCCGCCACCGGGTAGATGCCCAAGTCGTGGACGCAGTAGCGGGTCTGGGAGTCCTCCCAGGACGGGATGCCCGCCCACGCCGACGGGTCCTGCCATGCCGGCGATGCGCACCAGTCCAGAATCGGCTCCATGACCAGCGGGATCCGTTCCGGGTCGAGCCAGAGCCAGGCTAGGAACGCCTGGTCGAAGATGTCGACCGTGTTCACATCGCCGTCCGAGGAGATCTCCTTGCCGAACAGCCACGGCTGGCCCTGTGGACCGATCGCCAGCTCGGTGGCGCCGTAGCACTGGCGCAGAGCCAGCGCGCAGATGGCGGAATACCCGGCTCCGGCCGCCTCGGTGGCGGCCTGCTCGACCTGGGCATCCAGCGCCGCCGCACGCTGCCGCGCCGCGGGGGCGTCGGCGAGAAACGCGACGGTCATCTCCTCCCAGTCCGACCAGTACTGGGTCCAGAGGGGGGCCAGCGGGATGGCGTCCTGGCCGTAACTCACCAGCGGGGTCCGCACGTGGCCGATGGTGAAGCTGACCGAGGCGGCGCGCGTCTTCCCCAGGTCTCGGGCGAAGGCGAACACCCGCTGCTGGCCGTTGCCGGTCAGGAGGGAGGGGTCTGAGCGGTCGCGAAGGGCGCCTTTGGCGGCGAACCGGCTCCGGACGGGGGCCGCGGCACCGGACTGATAGGTCAGTCCCCGATGAGCCGGCGTCGCCCACACCGCGGTGCCCCATTGGGCCATCTCATCCTTCTGGGTCAGAGGCTGCTGGTCCCGGAGCTGGACGGCCCAGTAGCGAGCGCCGCCTCCGGCCGTCATCTGCCATTCGATCGTCTCGCTCGCGTCCGAGGTGACCCACTGACGGGTTATGTCGGCGTAGACCTGCACCGCATGCCGGGCGCCGTCCGTCGAACTGACCGACAGCGTGAGGAGGCTGAGCGGCACCGACTGGAGTTGCAGATCGCCGGGCTCGATGGGCGAGAGCCACTCGGCGACGAGCTCGACCCCGCGGGCTCGGAAGGTGAAGATGGAGCGGGTGGCGGTCACTTCGGCCGACTTCTGCGGCATCGCCCGCACCACGGTGCCGCCGAGGACCGGCCTCCCCGCCCACGCGTAGAGCCGTCCATCGATTCGGATCAGCCCGGCCAGCCCTCGTCCGGCTCCGTTCCAGAACTGGGGCACGGCACCGGTCAGAACGGTGGACGGCAACCACGTCGACAGGTACGGGGAGCGCACGGTCAGCGGGATCGAGGGAGGCCGGACCGGCGCTCCGCCCAGCGCAACCCGAGGCTTGGCGGCCGCCGTCTCGCCCATCCGATCAAGATTCACGGCGGCGCCGCTCGCGGTGGCGACGCTGCCGAGCATGGACAGTCCCGGCGTCACCACAGCTGCCGTCCCGGCCAGCCTGAGCAGGGTACGGCGATCGATCCGCGGGAGATCAGGGCGGTCAGAGGGGGATGGCGGCATAGGCTGTGGTCGGGGATATCGGCACGAGCTTGGCGTCGGTGCTCAACGCCAAAGCGTCGGGCTTTCGAGCACGCTCGAGATAGAAGAAACGTCGGGGAGAGTAGGCGGTCGCGCGGCTGCCATATCGCTCATAACACCCGGCGTCCTGATCGGATTCGTCAGTCGGTCCTCCTAACCGAGGGTCAACAGTTCCACGCCCGCTCTAGAGTTCGCCTCGGAAGGCTGCAAACCTTTACAGTCGGCGGGGAGGCCGTCGTTTGGATTCTCGGACCGGCAACGTGCCGCCGCGTGTCGGCCTCGGAACTGCCTCCCCGACGCAAAGCAGAACGGAGGATCTGATGTTGAGCCGCCTGCTGGCCACGCTCGTGGCCGGATCGATGGTCTGCGTCCTCGCTGGGGCCGGCCTGGTGTGGAGTGCGAGCGCGGGTGCAAGCCCCGGTCGCCGAGTCGCCGACTCGAGTACGTCCGCGACCGCACAGGGAGGGCCGACGCAAACGCCAGGCAGCGGCCTGCCCACGGGCGATCCTCGTCACGTCCGCCGTCCCTCGGTCCCTCCGCCGTGCCGGTTCGTGTTCGCCGGGGTATCGACGAGCACGGGGACCTTCAGCGCCCGGGACGAGAGTAATCCTCCGGATACGCAGCGCATCCAGGCCGCACTCGACGCGTGCGCCGGCACCGGTCGGGCCGTCGAGCTCGTTCCTCGTTGGGACCAGGACGCGTTCCTCAGCGGGCCACTCACGGTGCACGAGGGAGAGGTGCTCGTCGTCGACGGCGGAACGACCCTCTACGCCTCACTCAACCCGAGCGCCTACCAGATCCCCGGCTCCACTACCTGCGGAACGATCAGCGGGGCTGGGAACGGCTGCGTGCCGTTCATCGACCTAGCCGGGTCGCACTCCGGGGTGATGGGCACGCGCGGTCCCCGCGGCGAGATGGGCGTGATCGATGGGCGGGGTCAGATGACCATGCTCGGCTCGACCCTTTCCTGGTGGGCACTGGCCGAGGAGGCCAAGTCCGGAGGCAACCAGAACAACCCGAAGCTGATCGAGAGCGACGGCGCGGATGACCTGACCGTCTCCGACGTGGAGCTGGCCAACTCCCCGATGCACCACGTGCTGATCCAGGACGGCCGCGGCCTGACCGTGTGGGGAATCGTTGTCGACACCCGGGCGGCCGGCGCCCGCAACACGGACGGGGTCGACCCCCTGAGCGAGAGCGACGTGACGATCGCGCACAACTTCCTCCAGGATGGGGATGACTGCATCGCGATCAAGTCAAATCCAGGCCTCCCTTCGGACAACATCACCGTCGAGGACAACCACTGCTACGGGACGCATGGGATCTCGATCGGGAGCCAGACCGGCGGCGGAGTCGCGAACATCCTGGTGCACGACGACACCCTCAGCGGCACCGACAGTCTGGGCAACGTTTCCACGAGCAACAACGGGATCCGGATCAAGAGCGACGCGCTGGCCGGCGGGGTGACCCAGCAAGTCACCTACTACAACATCTGCATGACCGGCGTGCAGAACCCGCTCTGCTTCAACCCGTTCTACGCCGCCGGGGGGACGACCATCCCGACGTTCACCGACATCGTCCTGAACGGCATCGTCGCGGTGGACAGCCCGGCCGACACGGCCTCGCTGTTCCAGGGCTACGACGCCAATCACCTGCTTGGCCTGGACCTGGAGAACGTGCAACTAGACAACGCGACCCAGACGGCCGCCAACGCCCGCATCGGGCTCTACAACTCAAACGTGGTGCCCTCGGGGCCGAACGTGATCGTGACCCCGATTCACGCGCCAGGGCGGATCCCGGCGTGTCGCTTCCCGGCGTTCGACTATCCGCCGGTTCAGTAACGCTCGCGGCTCGCTGTCCGCTTGGCTCGGCGAGGCGGCGGGCCCGTGGTGCCACGTACAACCAGGGTGGCGGGAAGCTTGCGAGCGGTGGGCTGCGCGGCGCCAGCGTTTTGCAGGCGGTCGAGCAGCACCTCGACCGCGGCTTCACCGGCCTGCACCGTTGGCAGCGAGACGGTGGTGAGCGGCGGGGTCACCATCGCGGCGAGGGGAATGTCGTCAAAGCCGACCACGCTGAGCTGCTCGGGAACTCTCACCCCGAGCTCGGCTAGACGGCTGAGGATTCCGACGGCGACCAGGTCGTTGTACGCGAGAACGGCGGTGGCACCAGTTTCCAGGACCTGTTCCGCGCACTCGGCGCCGCTATGGAACTGGGGAGCCACCGGGCCGAGGACCTCGTACTCGATCCCATGCGCCCGGGCGGCCGCGCGCAGCCCGTGCTGACGCTGCTGGTTTGACCAGGAGCGGCGCGGCCCCGACACGAACACGCACCGCCGATGCCCGAGCTCGGCCAGATGTTGTATGGCTTGCTTCATCCCGTCGGCATTGTCGAGCTCCACCGACGCGCGTTCGGGAGAGCGGCGGTTGAGCAGGACCACGGTCGGGGGGTCGGCCAGCGACTCGAGCTTGGCGGCGGGGAGGCGTGACGAGCAGAGCACGATGCCGTCGACCTGCTTGCACATGGCGCTGATGAGCGCCTCCTCCTCGGTGGCGCTCTCCTGCCCGTCGGCCACGAAGACGGCATAGTCGGCCCGGCGGGCGCGTGCCTGCGCCCCCTTGAGGACAGCGTGAAAGTAGGGGTTACCGAGATCGGGCACGATCACGCCGACGTTGCCGGTTCGGCCCGTGATCAGTCCGCGCGCCGCCCGGTTGGGTTCGTAGTCAAGCTCGGCCGCGATCGCCAGTACGCGCGCCCGGGTGGCCGTCGCCACCGAGTCGGGGACGGTGAAGGAACGAGAGACGGTCGCCACGGACACGCCGGCGGCGCGGGCGACATCGTGAATGCTGGCGGGCAGAAATCCTCCTCGGCCGATCCGGTCGTAACGGTTTACAGCGTAGTCAGGCCGGCAGCCGGATCGGGAGCGCCACCCGCCCTCCCGACCGGGAGATCTATGACGCTATTGCTTCATCTCAACGGCGGTCTGCATCATCTGATCGGCCGTCGTGATCGTGCTGGCGTTGGCCTGGTAGCCGCGCTCGGCCTCGATGATGTTGGTGAACTCGGTGCCCATGTCGACATTGGACTGCTCGAGCTCGCCACCGATGGTCTGCCCGAACGTGCCGGTACTCGGCTGGCCGACCGTCTCGGCTCCCGAGGCCACGGTGGTACCCCAAAGTGAGGCGCCGTTGCGCTGGAGGCCGGCCTGGTTGGGAAACGTGGCCAGCGAGATGTAAGCCGCGGTCACCATCGTGCCGGTCGAGTTCTCGTAATTGACGCTGCCATCAGCGCCGATGGTCACGTCGGTCGAGCCCGGCGGGACGATGATCGGGTTGTCGGTGCCGCCCGCCGTACTCGGGCTATAGGTGCCGGTGGTGGCGTTCAGGGTCGCGCCATTGGCCCGTCTGGGTCGTGAGGTAGCCGGACTGATTGAACGTGAGGTCGCCGGCACGGGTGTACTGGGTCGCGTCGAACGCGGGCGGCGTGCTGGACGCATTGCCGTCGGCGACGCGCAGCCATCCGTTGCCCTGGATGTTGACGTCGGTGGCGTCACCGGTCGTCTCGACGCCGCCGGCGGCCATGTTGTTATCGATCGAGCCGGACCCGGACGCCGAGGCCGACCTGCACGGGGTTCGTGCCGGCGCTGTAGCCGTTGGGCGTGCTTGCCGCGCTAACGAGCTGGGATAGCTCATCGGAGAACTCGACCGACTGTGCCTTGTACCCAGTCGTATCCACGTTGGCCAGGTTGCTGGCCGTCACATCGAGCATCGTTTGATGCGCATCCTTCGCGGCCCCCTGACCTGCCACTTTCGTGTTTGGCCGTCCCGCTTCCCTGGGTGATCGGCGGGTCGGCGCCGTCCTTGACCGCGGGGTGATCTGAGGCATCCCCGTGGGCACCGCCGGAGGGGGCTCCATTCCTGCGGCGGTGCCCACGTGGGAGCGAGGGAACGGTCGGTGAGCCCGGCCGAGGTCGTCGGACCTCACGGTGGCATCTCCGTGATTCCCGAGGCCGAGGGAATGGAAACGCGGTCTGGACGCCCGTTCTAGTGACGGATGGCCCAAGGGCCGACGCCACCGATGCGCTCGATCGAGTACCGGACGATGTAGCCCGGTCCCCGCGGCGCTGGGAACTCGGCGTCGGGCGAGGTGTACACCTTCGTCAGTCGGTTGAGGAGATCCCATGCCTGCTCGGTTGGCTCGATCGTCGCGTGGGCGCGCAGCACGGCGTACGGGTTCATCAAGGCGTCGCGATCGCGCGGCGCGTCGAACGAGAGGACGACCCGGGGATCGCGCTCGATGTTGCGCAGCTTCGTCCACCACCCCATGTGGCCGCTGACGGGCTCATCGCCGTCCAGGCCGATCCAGATGACCGTCACCTGTGGGCTCCCATCGGGATTGATCGTGCTCAGGTGCGTCATCGGGCCGGACTCGATCAGGTCCCGAAGCTCGCTGGGTAGACCGCTCACGGGGAGGACCATACGGCATGCCCGCGGCGACGAGAAACGGGGCCTGTAAGCGGCGCGCAATCCTACGGTCTTGCGCGCACTCCGACCACAAGCTCGTAATGGATCGGCTCGCCGGAGGTCGAGACGCGGTGCTGGAACCGGGATCGACGCATCAACCGCAGCTCGCCCGAGTCGAGCAGCTGCTCCATCGCGGTGCGGTACCCGCCCGTGCCATCGGTCCGCATCCAGCGCTCGTCGATCGTGAACGCGACGGGGGAATCCGCGGCGAGCGCGGCGAGGGCGTTGAGGAGAGCGCTCGGAGGGGCGTGCGTCCCGCCCATCGCTCCGGCGGAGATGAGCGCGGTCGGCCGGTAGGCCTGAATGTCCGCCAACAATCGTGGTTCGCCGGCTGCCAGGTCGCCGACCAGGTAGTCGCGGTAGATGCCGGGCCGGTCGCGCAGGCAGGCGGCTCGGGCGGCGGGCAGCGCATCGAACCCGATGATCGTCGAGACGCCGATGCCACTGGCAAGCTCGCCTACGAGACCGGTGCCCGCGCCAAGGTCGAGCAGGACGATGCTGGCCGGATCGACCTTCAGCTCCGCCAGCGCGCCGGCGAGTCCGTCCACCGCGACCTGAGGCGAGCAACACGCGAGTAGGTCCTGGACGATGTGCTCGTAGAGCCCCGGCACGCCATACAAGCGCTCGTAGTCGTGCAGATGAACGAGGTCCTCGCCCCGTCCGGGCTCGTGGAGGGCAACGTACTCGCCCTCGACCTCCGGCGGTCCGATCAGACGGACATTCATTCCCGGCGTCATTGACCACAGATTAGGGCGGAGCAGGCAGCGTGATCGGCGGGTCGTCTGACGCGAATCTCGGTCCGTTTCTAAAAACTAGAGCGCGGGTATATGGCAGGCGGCAAATCCGGGGTACGCGAGGAGGAATAGGTGAAGAAGTCCACGGGTCCGTCGTCCACCACCGACCGGCGCGCGGCCATCGCCCGAGCCCGAGTGTGGCTGTTGTGTCACTGGCGGCGAACCAGCGGGCCGTTGGCCGCGGGTCTGGCGGTCGCGCCCGTGGTGCTGCTGAGTGCGGGGGCTACATCGCAGGCGGCCGACACCGGCACGCAGATGGTTCCGACCGTGCTGGCCGGGCTTCCGCTGGCCACCTCGCTCGGGGCGGCTCCGGCCGGCCAGGTGCTGACGATCGGCGTGTCGCTGCAGCGTCCTAACACCTCCGACGAGCAGCAGCTGTACGGCGAGCTGTATGACCCGTCCAGCCCTATGTACCGACAGTTCCTTACGCCCGCCCAGTTCGATCAGCAGTTCGGAGTGCCCGCGGCGAGTCAGTCGGCGGTTGAGAACTGGCTCCAGGGCGGAGGGCTGACGATCGAGACGACCTCTGGCGCGGGTGACTACTTCACCGCGCAGGGAACCGTCGCTTAGCTCGACCGGCTGTTCGAGGTGCAGATCGGCAGCTATAGCTATAAGGGCCAGAACTTCGTGGCCAACAACGTTCCGCCGTCAGTGCCCGATGACCTTCCGATCGATGCCGTGATCGGCCTCGATAACTATCGGGCGTTCAGCCTCGCGTCGCTCACGGGGCCGAGCAAGACCCAGACCTCGGTCGGGCCACAAAGCGGGACCGAAGGCATCCTCACCCCGCAGGACCTGTGGGACGTCTACGACGATCCCGGTGCGGCGGCACTGACGAACGCCTCGGGAACCAGCAGCGCAGCCGCGCTCCAGAGCACGAAAGTCGATTTCGGGCAGGGGCAGACGATCGGGATCTTCGGCGAGGGGGAAACCTCGAGCGTCGTGGCCCAGTTGCGGTTGTTCGAGCGGGCTATGGGCTTCCCGAAGGTTCCCGTGCGTGTGGTCCACACCGAGGGCGGGCGTGACTCTGATTACGGTGACAACACCGGGGCGGTCGAGTGGTACCTGGATTCGCAGGCGGCGACGGGCATGGCCCCCGACGTTTCCCAGCTCAATTACTACTTCGCTAAGTCGTTGTACGACGCGGACATATTCGAGGACTTTGACTACTGGGCGAACGACCCGAACGGACCTCGCGAGATGAACGCCAGCTTCGGCGAGTGTGAGGAGAACCCCACGAACCCCGTGACCGGTCCGCTCGCGCAGCAGCCCTACGGCACCGAGTTCGGGGACGAGCTCGAGGCCGTGGGTAACCCGATCCTGCGTCAGGCGGCGATCGAGGGACGGACGCTGTTCAGCTCCGCCGGTGACAACGGCTCGGGCCGCCCCGAGCTCGTGGCGCCGGTCGCGGGCGCCGGCAACGGCGTTGCCCCTCAGCCGGTGCCGATGGTCAACTTCCCGTGTGACAGCGAATATGCCGTGTGCGTCGGCGGCACGGTCGTGTCGGTCAACGGGAGCTCCTACCCACAGTCGGCCCAGCGCGCGGCTGAGACCTCGTGGACGGACAGCGGCGGGGGCAGCAGCTACTTCGTCCCCGAGCCCGGCTTCCAGAATGCCGTCGCGAACGTCAACCATCCCTGCCTGAGCACCCCGACGGGAGATCCGTACGCGCCGGGCTCGGCGCCGACCTGTCGTGGCGTGCCCGACGTGGCCGACATGTCCGGGAACGTCACCGGCGACGCGTACTTCATCTACATCGACGGCGAGCCCTCGAGCGAAGGGGGCACCAGTCTCTCGAGCCCGCTGATGGTGGGCCAGTGGGCGCGTGTGCAGGCGGCCGCCTCGAGCGCGGTCCAGAAGCGCGGCGGGCTCGGCTTCGCGGACGAGACGATCTACCGCCAGGCCGCGAGCGCCGACTCATGCACCAGCAGTGACACCACTCCGTGCACGTCTGGCTCGTACGCCAGGGACTTCTTCGACGTCGCGCAATCGGAGCACGGAGCGGGCAACGGTGCCTACCAACCCGATCCCGGCTGGGATTACGCAAGTGGCTGGGGAGCGCTGAACGTCGCCAACTTCACCCAGGATGTCGACGGCACGACGAACGCCGCCGTTGGTTACACCGGGGCGGAGAAGTCGGCTGCGGTGGTGAGCACGGCGTCTTCGACCAGCCCGGTGGGGAACGCGACCGACCCGGTCGATGTCAGCCTCGGCAACGAGCCCTCGCTCGACCTGACCGGCGCAACGCTGTCCGCGTCAGCCTCGAACGGAATCACCGCGACGCTCTCCGGCCCAGGCATCGGCGCCCTGCCGCCTCCCGATGCGACCGACGGCTCGAGCTTCTTCGTGACCTGGCTCGACGGCGCCACCGTGTATTACGCCCGCGCCAACGAGTCGCCCACCGGGAGCTGGACGTACACCTCCGGCAACACCGGCACCTACGGCCAGTCCTCGACGTACGGTTACAACGACTCGGCCTCGAGCGCGGCTACGGGGAGCGTCAACTCGGACACCGGGACGATCACGATTCACATCCCATCCTCGGAGGTCGGCTCGCCAACGGCGGGCACGCTGCTGACGATTCCTCAGGCGTTCGATCAGCTGGACGCGGGGACGCCGGTCCTAGCACTCGATGAGACCACCGACAGCGCCGACGATCTCGTGCCGGTGTCGCAGGATCAGGGCGCCTCAGTGTCGATCGGGCAGGCGGTGAAGGTCAGTCCGTAGATCAAGAGCTCTCGCGAACCCGAACGCCGGGGCAGCCGGCTCAACCTCGAGCGGGCCATCGTTCGAACGCCCGAAGAGGTCCGCCAGCGGGGTGGGGCGATCGACCCGACGTTGCACCCCACGCGCGGCCAGCCAGGCGTTGGCCTCAGCGACCGACAGCGGGGTGAACTCGACGTCGGCCAGGCAGCGACCGGGACGGCGGGTCGCCGGGTGGAGCCGCTTAACCGGCTCGTTGGTAGTGATCAGCAGCAGCGTTCGCGTGCCCTGGCCGATCAGCCCGTCGGCGACGTTGAGCAGCCGCGACAATGCCTGGCCCGCCACCGAACGGGCGTCAGGCGTGATCAGCTCGCCCGCATCCTCGAGGATCAGCAGACGCCAGCGGTCGTCGTCGCCGTCGCCCCAGGTCAGCACGTCGAGCATGTACGCGCCGCCGTGGCCGAGCAGCTCGTCGGGATCCATGATGAAGTGGGCCGAGCACCAGGATGCCCACGCACGGACCAGGGCGCGCAGGGCGTGGGACTTCCCGGTCCCGGGCTCGCCTCGCCAGAGGATGAGACGGCCGCGGTCCGGGGCTCGCGTCGCCATCAATCCCTCCAGCGCCACGCGCACCGGCGCCGAGTAGTTCTTCGCCAGCTCATCGAAGCTCTTAGCCTCGATCTCGCGGTGGCGGATGTCACCGCCCCACTCGCCGCGCATCCAGAACGCGATCGAGACCCGCTCCGACACGGGCCGGGGACTCTCCAGCGCCTCGCGCAGCATCGCGACCGCGTACCGGGCGGCGGCGGAGGTCTCCGCGCCGGCCTCGATCCACACATGCCCATGCCCGGCGTCAACCAGGGCGATCTCGCCGCCCCGCAGGCGCACGAACGCCTCCACCTCGTTCCCCTGCGCGTCGGAGCGGACCATTACCGGCGAGGCCAGCTCGGCGATGCGCGCAGGGGTCGGCTCGCCGCGGAAGCTATCCCGCGCCACGTGGGCGAGCCTGCGCGCGAGCAGCTCAGCGACGAACAGCCCGCGCGGAAGTGCATCCGGCCGAGCCGGATGCGCCGGGCGCGCTTCGGGAGCCCGCGGTCGAAGGCCGGTATGGGTGATGTTCATGGTTGTGTCCATGGCAGGCCCCGCGGAGGAGTCGAACCTCGGCACCTGCCCACGGCCGGCTACCGGAGTGCGCGGCCGCGCAGCGAGGGCGCTATTCAGAAGGTGGCCGGGCGAGGCCCGCGCATGACTGTCAGCTCAGAAAACCGGCAGCACGACGCGGCCGTCGACCGACGGCACGTTGTCTATGTGTTGCTTGTGGCTGAGCTGCATGACGGAGTGACAAGGTACCGCGCCGCCGGCCTGCCGGCAAGGGGTCGGGGCGCACCGCGTTATGCGTGCCGACCCCGGCTGCGCGCGGAAGTGTCCTTCGCCCGTAGGGAAACGAGCAGCTTGGACAAGAGCTGATTTAGCTCCCGTTTCTCGGTCGGGGTGAGGCCGTCCAGTAGTTCGCGCTCTCGCTGAGCACCGATGTTGACGTACTCCTCTATCCGGGCTTGCCCGGCCGCGGTCAGCTCGAGCAGCACTCCGCGTCGGTCGTTGGGGTCTGGAGCGCGGCGGATGAGGCCGCCGCGCTCGAGCTTGTCGAGCCGGTTGGTCATCGCCCCGGTCGACACGTTTAGATCGCGGCAGAGCCAACCGTGCGAGCGCACGCTTTCGGCCAGCTCGTGCAAGACCTTCCACTCCTCCTTGGTGAGGTGGGCTTCGCCAAGGCTCGACCTGAACGTCTGCTGGACGTAGCGGTTGATCTTGTCCACGCGGTTGACGATCCCCTCGACCTCGGGATCGATCTGCGGCCAGTGTGCTACCGCCCAGCGGACGTGCTCCGTGACGGGATCCTTTGCATCCGACGCTGGCTCCGCGTCCGTCGCTTCTCGCTCGCTCATTGCGCCGATGAGTTTAGCTGCGGAAAAAGTAGCTTGACACACAGCTTTGTGTGAAGTAGCTTTGGACACAGTTACTTTCCGGAAAGCTAAGGGAGGAAGATGTCTCTCCATCCTGAGATGGCCTGGCAGTTGGCCCGGAGGAAGGCCGAGGAAGCGCAATCCCGGATCTCGCTGGCTCCGGCCATTCGGGAAGCCTCGCTGGAGCGGCAAAGCCGGGTCGGCACGTTCCGCGCTCGCCTACGCAGGGTCAGGCGGGCTGGTCCGAAGCCAGCGACGACGCGGCGAGGGACCGCGGGCCGGTCGGGCGTCCGTGCCGATGTGCCGGGCAGAACGAATCGCTGAGCTGGTGATCCCTGGCCGCTCCGTCTACGCTTGGAGCCGTGCGGCTGGGCGCAGGGAAGCCCGTTCGGGCCCTCGTTGTCGTGTTCGCTGGTCTGACGGCCTCGGCTTGCGGCGCGAGTCACATCACCACCACGACTCGGACCGTCTCGGCACCGGTACCCCCGACGACGCCGACTACCAAGGCCACCACCACGTCCACCCCGGCGCACACGGCTCCCCCGGTGCCCTCGCTGCCGCACATCGGCGCGAGCCAGCGGGTGTCGGCGCTGGGCACGACGATGGTTGTGACGATTCGCTCGCTGATCGATCCGCTGCGCGACTCGGGTGCCCACCTCACCCCGGGTATGAAGCCGGTGGCGATCCTGGTGGCAGTCCGAAACGCGGGACCCGGCGGCTATGACAGCTCGAGCACGGGCGACTTCTCGCTCGATTCCGCCGCGGGTCAGGCAAACCCTGTCTTTGTGCCTAGGGGCGTGTGTCAAACCCCTCTGCAGGACTTCATGAACGCGATCGGCCCGGGTGAGGTACGGACGGGATGCGTGGCCTTCTCGATCCCGAACGACCAGCGACCTACGACCGTCGGATTTGCTCCTGACGGCGGATCCGGCGGCCGGCGTCGGTTGTGGGCGGCAGGGTGAGGCGCGGTCGAGACTCGATCCGACTCGCGAGCTAACCGATCACGTCGCGTGGTTGGTAAAGCTCCTCGAGCGTCCCGATCTCAGCGGGACTGAGCTCCAGTCGGGTCGCGGCGGCGGCATCGTCGACGTGCTGGATGCTGGTGGCGCCGACGATCGGCGCGGTGACCCCGGGCTTGCTGAGAAGCCACGCCAGCGCGACTTGCGCCGGCGCCACGCCACGCGCCCGTGCGAGATCGCCGACGCGGTCGATCACGTCAAAGTCGACCGGCCGGCCATACAACGAGCGACCCGCGCGAGCCGCCGAGGCGCGCACCGTCCTTCCCTGGCCGTCCCGAGTGTGGGTACCCGCGAGGTACCCCTGGGCGAGCGGGCTGTAGGGGACGATCGCCACGCCCTGGTCGAGGCACTGGGGGATCATTTCCCGCTCCTCCTCTCGGTAGAGGAGGTTGTAGCGGTTCTGCATCGAGACGAACGGCGTCCATCCGTTGCGGATCGCGAGGTGCTGGGCCTTGGCGAACTGCCAGGCGCGCATCGCGCTGGCGCCGAGGTACCGCGCCTTGCCGGCGCGGACGATGTCGTCGAGCGCCTGCATCGTCTCCTCGACCGGAGTGTCCGGGTCGAAGCGATGGATCTGGTAGAGGTCGACGTAATCCAGGCCAAGGCGCTCGAGTGACGCGTCGATCGCGGCGAGCAGGTGCTTGCGGGAGAGTCCACCGCCGTTGGGGCCGGGCATCGTTGGGTAGAAGACCTTGGTCGCGACCTCGTACTCCTCGCGGTTCAGGAGCCTGCGCAGCAGACGGCCGGTGGTGATCTCGCTGGCGCCATCGGAGTACATGTCGGCGGTGTCGAAGAACGTGAAGCCCGCCTCGATCGCCCTGCGGATGATCGGCTCCGCGGCGTCCTCGTCGAGCGCCCAGGCCCGGCTGGGGTCGGCACCGTAGCTCATCATCCCCAGCCCGAGGCGCGAGACGAACAGACCGCTCCCGCCGAGCCTCAGCTGGGCGATCGTTGGCTCGTCGCAGGGCGGCGAATCTTCGGTGGCGTCCTCGGCGGCGCGGCCGGCATGCATCGGCACATCGTGGCGGAAGCGAGCCGAGCCGGACATGCACGATCAAAGGCGTTCTCCGGCCACGGCCTCAGGAAGCAAGGGGGCACGCGCCGATAAGGCGGCCGTCCCGAGAGCGCGACGGCGGGACTCTCGTAGGCTGGTGGGCGTGCGCTTGATGCGAACAGCTGTCGACAGGCGCCCGCGCGTGGTCGTGGAATCCGATGGCGGGGCTACTCGAGGCCGGCGTCGCGACGATGATCCTGCCCTGCCTGGTCATCTTCCCGTTGCTGCAGCGCTACTCCGTGCGTGGGCTGATGTCGGGTGCGGTTCGCTGAACCGCCAGCGGGCGGCGTAGGCGTAGGGGTGGTGGAAGACGTCGAGTGCCCGCTCCCCGTCTTTGACCGGCAGCTCGAACGCCTCGCCCGTCTTGGTGTCCTCGACGGCGACCGAAACGCGCTCCTCGTCTGTGTGCCACAGCAGCCGGACGTGGATGCCGTCGCTGGTGCGGCTGTCGAGCTCGCGTGTCCCGGTGGCGCTCTCGGGTGAGAGCTGGTCCGGGTGGGCCGGGCCCTCATATCGGATGTGTGGATAGACCACGCTCGGAATCCCTCTTGGTGGGTGACCGTATCTGTCTACACGACGAACGGGCGAGGTCGGTTTCGACTGCCGCGGCCAACGTTTTTGACCGACCCGCTCGCACGAAATTTCTGCGAGCGCGGGTAGCGTCAGTAAGGTGTCAGCGCGGCGCGCGCCGGCCTGACGTCGCGAGGTCCGTCTCGATCCACCGGCAGATGACGTCCACCGCGTAGTCCTGCTCCCCGGCGGTCAGCTCGCGGCCCTTGGGGATCCCGTGCCAGCGCTCGAGGCAGGTGCGACAACAGGTCGCGGTCGCGTGCTGGGCCACGAACACCGGATGCCCGCGATACGGGGTCTGCTTGCCGTCGTTGTGCGGCTCGGCCGGGGCGAGCCGCTTGGCGAGCAGCTCGGCGGCATGCACGCGGATGACCTCCATCCCGCGCAGCTCCACAGTCGCCGCGTCGCGGCCGCGCAGGTGAAACCGCGCGCGGAACGGCTGGCGGGCGAGCGCGCGCAGCGTCTCGTCGAGGGAAGTCGCCTCCGACATGCCCTCAATCTAGAAGCGAGCTCAGGCGAGGGCGGCGCGGATCGCCTCCGCCAGCTCGCCCGGCGCCTCGAGCGGAACGAAGTGGCCGACGCCGGCGCTCCGTACAGGGCGACGAGGCGATCGAGCGCGGCGTCCGGGAGCTCAAACGACGGCCCCGACCAATGCGACCAGAAGTGCCGCAGATAGGCGCGAACGGGCGCCGGCTGCCCGTCGAGGATCTCCTCGATCAGGCTCAGCTGATGAAACGCCTGGTACCAGAACTCCTCCTGCGCCCTGGGCGTGAGGACGCGGTCGCCGACGCCTGGTACCGGCGGCGAGATGACGAGCGCGCGCACCCGATCCGGGGCTGTGCGAGCCAGGGCCTGGGCTACGCGGCTGCCGACGTCGTAGCCGGCGACCACCGCCGGACCCAGCTCCAGCTCCTCGATCAGTCCGACCACGCTGCGCACCTGAGCGTCGGCCGAGTACTGCTCGGCCGGACTGGCCGGGTGCTTGTCGGATTCACCAAAGCCGCGGAGATCGGGATAGACCACCTCGGCGACGTTGGTCAGGCGCGGAACCACCTCGCGGTAGTCGAGCCGATCACCCGGCCAGCCGTGGAGCAGCACCACCGGGTCGCCCGACCCGGAACGGTCGTAGGCGAGTCGAAAGCCATCCACGCGGGACGAAGTCGGCATCGCTGAGCCACAGCCTACGCACCTGGACTGCGCGGGCCGGCCGGATTAGGATCGCTCGTCGTTCACTGCTTTCCGGAGGGGCCATGCCACAGGTCGATGTCGAGGGGCTGACGATCAACTACGACGTGCAGGGGGACGGCGAGCCGCTACTGCTGATTCCATATCTGGGCGCCGATCACGCCTGCTACGCGTTCCAGCTGCCGGCCTATACCGAGCACTTCAGCTGCATCTCCGTCGACCTGCCTGGATCCGGGGAGAGCGACAAGCCGGCCGGCCCGTATTCGACCGAGACGTATGCGGATCAGCTCGCCGGCTTCCTGGCGGCGGTCGGCGTCGAACGCGCACACGTGGCCGGCGTCTCGCTCGGGGCCGCGGTGGGGATGCACCTGGCCGCCCGGCATCCCGACCGGGTCAAGACGCTCTCGCTCCACAGCGCGTGGCCCGCGACCGACGAGTACCTGCGCACCGTCCTCGGGCTGTGGCGTGCGCTTGCGGGCGCGCTTCCCACGGTCGCCGACGCGGTCATCGAGGGCATCTTCCCGTTCTGCTTCACGCCCGAGATGTACGTCGAGCGGCCGGAGTACGCGCAGGCGCTGGCCGATTTCGTGCGCGGTCGCCCACCCCAGCCGCTGGACGCGTTCCTGGCCCAGACCGACGCGGTGCTCGCTCATGACGCCGTGTCGGCCCTGGCCCGGATCGGGGCCCCGACGCTGATTACGTTCGGCGCCCACGACCTCGTCACCTCGACGCGATTCGCCGTGCCATTGACCAGCGGCATCGTCGGCAGCGAGCTGGTCGTCTTCGACCACCTCTCGCACGCCGGCCTGCACGAGGACCCCGACGCTTTCAACGGCGCCACGGTCGAGTTCCTCTTGCGCCACCAGGGTTAGGTCCGCCGGGAATAAGGCCGCCCGATCGGACTGGATCACAACTGCGGGCTCGGCAATCCTCATTGGTCGAGTCCGCAGATATGACCCCGTATTTGTGCCTGAATCGGGATTCGCCGCGGAGGGAGGGTCGAGCCCGAAGTTATGACCCGCGCGTTGCGATCGCGCCCGCTCGCGACGGACACGAGGCCGGGCCGCGTCATGCGGTCCGGCCTCGGAAAAACCCCCAAGTAGGAGAGATCAGCTGCGGTGATGCGGCGTGGCGAGCAGACCGTCCGTGTTGCCGTTGGCGTCGGTGTAGAAGCCGACCAGCTGGCCCTTGTCGTTGACGCCGTTGATCGTCGTCGCCCCGACGCCGTTGGGGTCATCGACAGTCTGGAAACCCCAGCGCGGGGTCCAGGTGAAGCCGTGCATGACGGCGCTCGAGCCGGTGCCGACCTGGTAGAAGCCGACGACCTCGTCGTTGTCGTTGATCCCGAGGGCCGTGGTCGAGCTCGACCCGGGGACGTTCAGGATGGTCACGTTGCCATCGCGCTTGAGCAGGTAGCCGACCGTGTCGCCGTTCGCGTCCGTCCCGAACCCGGCGATGTCACCCTTGTTGTTGATTCCCGCCGCGGTCGGGCCGGTGATGCCCGAGGGCGTCAGCTCGGTGTACGAGTTGCGGCGGATGTTGTAGCTGTAGGCGTGGTTGTTGCCGTTGGCGTCGGTGTAGAACCCGACGGCGATGTCGTTGTCGTTGACACCCAGCAGCTGGTCAACCGGAGGGCTGGCCGGCATGTCGGTGGGGAAGTCGGCGTCAAGGAAGTAGCCGTGGAAGGAGACGAACGCGCGGTTGTCGTTCACCGGGGTGGCGCCCGTGTTGTTCATGGTCGACCAGAAGCCGACGGTCACACCGTGGTCGTTCAGACCGGTGACCTGGGTCTGCACTGACTGAGGCCAGTTCTCGTTGTGATAGCTGCCCTGACCGTAGGGAGCCGACAGTAGGTAGCCCTTGTTGGGATGCCCCGCCTGGCCGGAGCCGAAGTAACCGGTGATCAGGCCGTGGTCGTTGATTCCGAGCAGCTGGTTGAACGTGACATCGTTCTGGTTGTCGAGCGTCTCGAAGCTGTACTTGGCGGATCCGCCCTGATTCTGGGCGATGGCCGGGGCCGCGACTGCGCCGGCGCCCAGCACGGGAGCGGCGGCGAGGGCCACGCGGGCCCACTTGGCGGCGCGGCGACGGCGGCTGGACTTGGTTGCGGCCGCCGACGAGCGAGCAGGCGTGTTGGCATGCTTAGACATGGGGTTCTCCTTATGAGTTGAGGCTGAAAGAGGTCGCACTCGGCGGCGGAAGAAGTCGGTTGCTTGCACTTCTCCCGGCCCCCACGAGGTGCCGACATCCCAGTAAGACGCAGCCCCCCGCCGGCGCATTCCATTTCCCAGATGAGAAATTTTTCGCCGTTTGGGATGGAATAAGCCCAGCCCCGATTGCGTCTCTAGTAATCGTGAGGTACGCCCTCGGGCAAGCCCACAGGGCCCCGAAACGGCCCCTATGATCAGACTCGAAACGATGCGATTCAGGCAAACCCCCGAAGACCAGGAAGCGATAGAGATCACGCGTCTCGTCGACGAGCCCGGCGAACCCGCGGCCAGGGCCGATCGGCCCGAGCTCCGCCGCCAGGTCGAATCCGAGCGGCGCGTGGCCCGCGAGCTGCGCACCGAGGGCCCGGCGGTTCCGGATCGGCTCCTCAGCGCGATCGAGGCAAAGGTCCGCGAGGCATACGGACCCGAAGCCGGACGCCCCCAAACCAAGCGCCCACGCACCGCGCTAACCGGTTGGCGACCAGCACTAGCGGCCGGCGGCCTCGCCGTCGTGGTCGCGGCGATCGTGATTGTGGCCATCGGAGCAGGCAGCGGCACGGCTAAGCCGAGCATCCCCGCCGCCGCCTCGCTGGCCTTCGCTCCCTCGACCGGTCCCGCGCCGGCGGTGCGGACCGCGACGCTGCTCGATACCTCCTACGGGGGCGTGACCTATCCGAACTACGCCAAGTTCAGCGTCCCGGCCAGCGGTCAGCGGACGGACCACATCGGCGGCCGTCCCGCCCTGACCGTGTTCTACCGCCTCCCGAACGGCACGCCGCTGAGCTACACGGTGTTCTCCGGCCAGGCGATCCCGTTGCCCTCGAGCGCGAGGACCGTCGTCTACGAGGGAGTGCCGCTGAAGGAGTTCTCGACCTCCTCGGGGCTCTCGGTGGTCACGCTCGTGCGCCACGGGCGTACGTGTGTGCTCGCCGCGAAGACGAAGCCGGACGTCGTCCTCGGGCTCGCCGCCGCCCCCGTGCTCGAGCAAGCGCACGCCTAAGCGCCCGCAGCGCCCCAGGCGCCCATAACCGCCGATCAGCGCTGGAGCTCGAGCCGCGCGGCGATCTGCCCGCGCCCCCGGTGCAGGCGGCTCATGATCGTTCCCTCCCTCGTGCCCAGCGCCCGGGCGGCCTCGCGGTAGGACAGCCCCAGGATGTCGACCGCCACGAGCGCCTCCCGCAGCGGCTGGGTTAGCTCCTGGAGCGCCTCGTACACGGCCGCGCCCTCGATCGACTGCGCGATCGGGTCGTTCGGCGCCTCGATCGCCTCGATCTCCTCGCCCGCCGGCGATGTCACCACACCCCGCTTGGCGCGGTGGGAGCTGATCCACGTGTTCCTCAGCACGCGCAGCAGGTACACGAGGTCCTCATCCCGGCGCAGAAAGCGCGGGCGCCTGAGCACCCGCTCGAACGTGTCCTGGACGAGGTCCTCGGCGTCCTGGCGCGAGCCGGTCAGACCGTAGGCGGCTCGGTATAGCCGTGCGACGTGCGAGCCGAGAGACTCCGGTTCGAGTCGGTGCACGACGTCATCCAAAGCATTACGGAGTCTCACAAAAGCGGCGGCAGTACGGGAAATCGGGCGCGCCCGTGCTTGACACCCCGTTCACATTTGAGCCAGCACCGGTGGAGTAGGCTGCTGCCGCTCTGAGCGCGCTTCGCAGCTACATGCCTGCGCGGGGCGTGTTCCGCGCACGGTCCTCATCGATCGACATAGGTGTGGTGGTGGCCGTGCTCGTGCTGCTCTACGTCGTGGTCCGGGTCGGCCACGGCGTGACGGCCTCGTTCTCGCCTCACGCGCTCCAGCACGTGAGCACCAACCCGGCGTGGCTCCCCTCCGACGCGGTGCGCTCGCTGCTGCGGATGTTCGTCGCGCTGTTCTTCTCGTTCGTGTTCACGCTCATCTACGGCTACGCGGCGGCGCGCAGCCGGCGCGCCGAGCGCGTCCTGGTCCCGATCCTCGACATCCTCCAGTCGGTCCGCGTCCTCGGCTTCCTCACGATCACGGTGACCGTGTTCGTGGGCATCTTCCCGCACTCAGAGCTCGGCCTGGAGTGGGCGGCGATCTTCGCGATCTTCACCGCTCAGGCGTGGAACATGACGTTCTCGTTCTACGCGTCGCTGAAGAGCCTGCCGCGCGAGCTCGACGAGCTCTCGCGTTCGCTGCGCCTGACCAAGTGGCAGCGGTTCTGGAAGATCGAGGTCCCAAACGGCGCGATCGGGGCTGGTTTGGAACGGGATGCTGAGCTTCGGGGGCGCGTGGTTCTTCCTGGTTGCCTCGGAGGCAATCACGCTCCACAACCGCACCTACTCACTACCCGGGGTGGGCTCGTATGTGGGGGCGGCGATCGGCAAGGGTGACCTCGGCGCGGTCGGGTTCGCGATCGGGGCGATGATGATCATGGTGATTGGAGTCAACTTCCTGTTCTGGCGTCCGCTGGTCGCGTGGTCGGAGCGGTTCCGCTATGAGACGACCGAGGCCAAGGAAGCGCCGCGCTCGGTCGTGCTCGGCATACTCGCGCGTTCGACGTGGCCGCGGACCGTGGGTCGCACCTGGGGCCGCGTGGCCGACCCGCTCGGCCGGGCGATGCGGATCCTGGGGCGCGACGGCGCGCCCGCGACGGTCGCGCCCGCCCGGCAGCGCGCCGGGGACATCGTGTTCGGCGTCCTGGTCGCGGCGGCGGTCGCGTTCGGCGCCTACGAGGGGCTGCACTACATCGCTACCACCCCCGGGGCAGGTCTCGACGAGATCCCGCACTGCTTCGCGCTCGGGGCCGCGACCTTCGCACGGGTCTGCGTGCTGCTGGTGTTCGCGACGCTGGTGTGGGTCCCGGTCGGCGTCTGGATCGGGCTGAATCCGCGTGTGGCGCGGCTCGCGCAGCCGATCGTTCAGGTGCTGGCCAGCTTCCCTGCGAACTTCCTGTTCCCGTTCGCCACGCTCGTCTTCATCGACCTCGGGATCAGCATCAACATCGGCGGCGTCCTGCTGATGGCGCTCGGGGCGCAGTGGTACATCCTGTTCAACGTGATCGCCGGCGCATCCGCGGTCCCATCCGACCTGCGCGAGGCGATGGAGGTGCTCGACGTGCACGGATGGCAGCGGTGGAAGCGGCTGATCATCCCCGGCATCCTGTCCTCCTACGTAACCGGGGCGATCACCGCCGCGGGCGGTGTCTGGAACGCGTCGATCGTCGCCGAGGTTGTCACCTACCACAAGACGACGCTGACCGCCTACGGGCTGGGCGCCCACATCGTGCAGGCGAGCAACGAGGGGAACAAGGCGAAGCTGATCTGCGGTGTGGCGGTGATGTCGGTGTACGTGGTCGCGGTCAACAGCCTGTTCTGGCGGCGTCTCTACCGCCTGGCCGAGTCCCGCTACTCGCTCTGAGCTCGAGGGGTCATGGTCATTAGGATTTGTCGGCGGCGCCTGGCGGCGGCGCCTTAGCTGACATGACACAACCGGCGAGCCCCACGCCCAAGGCCCCCGCCAGGCGCTCGATCGTCAGCGTCACCGATGTGACGAAGACGTTCGCGACCCGCGACGGCGGCGAGTTGCCGGTGCTCGAGGGCATCAACCTCGAGGTCAAGCCGGGCGAGATCGTCGCTTTGCTGGGAAAGTCGGGCTCGGGCAAGTCGACGCTGCTGCGGTGCATCGCCGGGCTCGTGACCCCGTCGAGCGGGACCGTGTACTACCGCGGCAAGCCGCTCGAGGGCATCAACCCGGGCGTGTCACTCGTGTTCCAGACGTTCGCGCTGCTCCCCTGGCTGACGGTTCAGCAGAACGTCGAGCTAGGGCTGGAAGCGCAGGGGGTGGAGCCCGAGGAGCGCAGCCAGCGGGCGGTGGAGGCCATCGACCTGATCGGCCTCGACGGGTTTGAGTCGGCGTTCCCGAAGGAGCTTTCGGGCGGGATGCGCCAGCGAGTCGGGTTCGCGCGCGCCTTGGTCGTGCAGCCGGACCTGCTGCTAATGGACGAGCCGTTCAGCGCGCTCGATGTGCTGACCGCCGAGAACCTGCGGACCGAGCTGGTCGAGCTGTGGCAGGCGGGCGAGTTCCCGGCCGCGATCCTGATCGTCACCCACAACATCGAGGAGGCGGTCATCTTCGCCGATCGGGTGATCGTGCTCGGCACCAACCCCGGACGGATCAAGACCGAGCTCACTAACGGACTCCCGCGACCCAGGGACCGTCACAACCCGGAGGTGGGAGCGCTCGTCGACGAGATCTACGGAATCATGACCGAGCGGGCGGCCACCGAGTCCCTGGAGAAGGGGGCCGAGCCTGACGCCGGCGTCCAGCACGTGATGCTCCCGCACGCGAGCATCGACGGCGTCGCCGGGCTGGCGGAGCTCGTGCTCGCCGCCGGGGGTCGGAGCGACCTCGGGGATCTCGCGCGGGTGCTCGGGTTCGAGATCGACGACCTGTTCCCGATCATCGACGCCACGACGATCCTCGGCTTCGCGAACGTCGAATCGGGCGACCTGGTGCTGTCGCTCACGAATTGATTCGGCTGCGCAACGAGGCCTTGAGCTCGTCGTCGCAGAACGCGGCGTCGATCGCGGTGAGTGTGATCTCGCGCAGGTCGTCCTCGCCGAAGCCGAAACGCTCGAAGCAGACCTCGTACTCGCCCTCGATCGTCGTGCCGAAGTACGGAGGATCGTCGGAGCCGAGCGTGACCCTGACGCCGGCGGCACGCAGCTGCGGCAGCGGGTGCTCCTCATACGACGGGAATACGCCGAGGACGACGTTGCTCGTCGGGCAGCACTCGAGCACGGTGCCGCGCGCCTCGAGCTCGTAGACGAGGTCGGGGTCCTCGATCGCGCGCACGCCGTGGGCGATCCGCGTGACCGGAAGCTCGAGGGCGGCGCGTACGCTGTCGGCCCCCGCCCACTCGCCGGCGTGGATCGTGCAGCCGAGGCCGGCGCCGGCCGCGATCTCGAACGGCTCGGCGAAGTCGCCCGGCGGGAACCCTGCCTCGTCGCCCGCCATCGAGAAGCCAACCACATAAGGGTGGGGGCGATCGGCGGCGTGCCGGGCGACGCGGACCGCCTGCTGGACCCCGAAGTTCCGCACGGCCGAGATCAGGATGCGCCCCTCGATCCCCGTATCGCGCCGGGCGTCGTCGATCCCACGAGCGATTCCGGAAAGATGCTCCTCCTCGCTCAGCCCGACGAGCGCGGCATGGTCGGGCGACGCGGTCAGCTCAACGTAGATCGCGCCGCCCCGCGCGCACTGGCACAGGTACTCGTAGGTGATGTCGCGGTAGTCGTGGCCGGTCCGGATCACGCTGGCGGCCAGGTCGTAGGTGGCGAGAAAGTCGAGGAAGTCGCCGTAGCGGAAGCGTCCGTCCCCGCCGAGCAGGCGCTCGGGGAGCTCGATGCCGTTGCGCGCGGCAATGCGGCTGACAAGCTCGGGCGGGGCGGTCCCCTCGAGATGGACGTGGAGCTCGGCTTGAGGCACGGTCGACACGGGACCGAATGTCTATCTGATATGCCTGCGCAATGAGGATTCTCGTCACCGGCAGCGCGGGTCATCTGGGCGAGGCGCTGATGCGTACCCTGCCCGGGCAGTGCCACGATGTCATCGGGCTGGACATCGTGGCCTCGCCGCATACGAGTGTGGTCGGGTCGGTCGCCGATCGCGACACCGTGCGCCGCTCCGTAGCCGGCGTCGACGCGGTCGTGCACTGCGCGACGCTGCACAAGCCACACGTGGAGTCGCACACCCGCGCGAACTTCATCGAGACCAACATCGCCGGCACGCTCAACCTGCTCGAGGAGGCCGTGGCCGCGAACGTCAGCCGGTTCGTGTTCACGAGCACCACGAGCGCCTTCGGCCGGGCGCTCACACCGGCCCCGGGAGAGCCGGCGGCCTGGATCACCGAGGAGGTCGCTCCGGTACCCCGCAATATCTACGGCACGACCAAGTTGGCGGCCGAGGATCTGTGCGAGCTGATCGCGCGCGATCACCGCCTGCCCTGCCTGATCCTGCGTACCTCGCGGTTCTTCCCCGAACCGGACGACCGCGACGGCGTCCGCCGCGACTACGACGACCTCAACATCAAGGTCAACGAGCTGCTCTACCGACGCGTCGACGTCGAGGACATCGTGACCTCCGTCGAGCTCGCCCTCGAGCGGGCGCCCGCGATCGGCTTTAGGCGCTACATCATCAGCGCGACCTCGCCGTTCACCCTCGACGACATGCCGGCGATCCGCACCGACCTGCCGTCGGTCGTCCGGCGGCTCTACCCCGATTTTGAGGAGATTTATTCCGCGCGCGGCTGGCGGATGTTTGACGCCATCGAGCGGACTTACGTCAATGGGCGGGCGCGCAGTGAGCTCGGCTTCTCGCCGCGCTACGACTTCCGCTTCGCCCTGGATCGCCTCGTGGACGGCGAGGATCCCCGGAGCCCGCTGGCCCGCACCATCGGCGCCAAGGGCTACCACGAGGTCTCGACCGGCGTCTACACCGTGCGCTGAGCCTCGATCACCGGATCCGGGCTCGCGCCGGGCGGCTCGCCGATCACGTAGGCGGCGCGCACCGCCCTTTCCGCGCGCCGCGCGCTGTCCTCGTCGCGGGCGTGCACGAGCGCCAGCGGCCGGCCGCCCGGCTCGACGCGCTCACCGGGTGCGGCCACCTCCGTCAGGCCGACGCCGTGATCGACGACATCGTCCTCGCGGGCGCGGCCGCCGCCGAGGTTGACGATCGCGATCCCGACCGCGCGGACGTCGATCGCGGAGACCGTCCCGGGCGCGTCCGGCTCGATCGGCCGGATCACGGGCGAGTCGGGCAGGTACCGCGACGGAGCGTCGATCAGATCGACGGGGCCGCCCAGCTCGAGCACCATCGCGCCGAACCGCTCGGCCGCCGCGCCGCTCTCGAGCGCTCGGAGCGCGGCGGCGCGGGCCGTGGCCAAGTCGCCGGCCAGCCCGCCCAGCACGAGCACCTCGGCGCACAGCGCGAGCGTCACCTCGAGCAGTCGCTCGTCGCGCGCGGCGCCGGTCAGGTGATCGACCGACTCCCGCACCTCGACCGCGTTGCCCGCCGCCCGCCCCAGCACCTGGTTCATGTCGGTGAGCAGCGCCACCGTCGGCAGCCCGTTGCCGACCGCCACCTCGACGATCGCCTGTGCCAGCTCGCGGGCGCGATCGAGCTGCGGGAGCATCGCGCCCGAGCCGACCTTGACGTCCATGACCAGCGCATCGAGGCCCGCCGCGAGTTTCTTCGAGAGGATCGAGCCCACGATCAGGGGGATCGATTCGACGGTTCCGGTCGCATCGCGGATCGCGTAGAGCCGGCGGTCGGCGGGGGCAAGGCGCGCGGTCTGCCCGACGATCGCGCAGCCGGTCTCGCTCACGACCTCCCGCAGGTGATCGCTCGACGGCCGCACGTCATAGCCCGGGATCGACTCGAGCTTGTCGAGGGTGCCCCCGGTGTGCCCGAGGCCGCGCCCCGAGATCATCGGGACGAACGCGCCGCACGCGGCGAGGATCGGCGCGAGCAGCAGGCTCACCTTGTCGCCGACCCCGCCCGTCGAGTGTTTGTCCAGGACCGGGCCGGACAGTCCGGCCTCGCTCCAGTCGAGCACGTCGCCCGAGCGCGTCATCGCCCCGGTCAGCGCGACCCGCTCGGCCGCGCTCATTCCGCGCCATACGATCGCCATCGCCAGCGCCCCGACCTGCGCGTCGGTGACGGTGCCGTCCGCGATTCCCGCCACGAGCTCTGAGATCTCCTCGGCCGACAGCTCCACGCCGTCGCGCTTTTTCCGGATCAGCTCGGCCGTCAGCATCGCGGGATGAACTCCAGCAGCAGCCGGGACAGCTCGGCGGCGCCGGCGTGCGCCGCGCTCAGCGTCTGCTCGTGGGAGAGCGCCTCGTCGGTCATGCCCTCGGCCAGGTTGGTGATGACCGAGACCGCGACGACCCGCAGCCCGCAGTGGCGGGCCACGATCGTCTCCTGGACGGTTGACATGCCGACCGCGTCGGCGCCGAGCGTCCGGAAGGCGCGGATTTCGGCCGGTGTCTCGAAGCTCGGCCCGGTCACGGCCAGATACACACCCTCGGCGAGGTCGACCTGGGCGTCCCGCGCCGACTCACGGAGGGTCTTCAGCAGAGCGGGGTCGTAGGCATCACGCAGCGACGGGAAGCGGGGCCCGATCGAATCGTCGTTGGGTCCCATCAGCGGGTTCACCCCGGTCAGGTTGATGTGGTCGGTGATCGCCATCAGCGACCCGGGCCCGACCTCGGGGCGCAGGGACCCGGCTGCGTTGGTGAGGATGAGAACCGACGCGCCAGCGGCCCGCAAGGCGCGGACCGGTGTCTTTAGAGCTTCTAAGTCGCCCCCTTCGTACAGGTGCGCCCGGCCCTGGAGCACGGCCACCGGGACGCCCCCGATCGAGCCGATGACGGCCTTGCCGGCGTGGCCCTCGACGCTCGGGCGGGGAAAGCCCGCGAGCTCCTCGTAGCCCACGACCACCGGGTCCTCGACGGCGTCGGCCACCGCGCCCAACCCCGACCCGAGCACGATGCCCACGCGCGGCTGCCCGAGGTTCACGCTCCGAGCGCCTCGCGGTCGAATGCTCCCGGCAGCAGCTCACCCAAGGTCGTCGTCGTCGGTCCGAGGTACACCGGGGTCGAAGCGTCGCCGAACTCGGACAGCCGCTGCCGGCATCCGCCGCACGGCGGGCAGATCTCGAGGCGCTCGGCGACGACCGCCACGGCGGTGATCGCCGTCTCGCCGGCGGTCACGAGTGCTCCGAGTGCGGACGCCTCGGCGCATTGCCCCTGCGGGTAGGCGACGTTCTCGACGTTGGCACCGGCGTAGATCGCGCCGCTGGGCGCCCGGACTGCGGCCCCAACCTTGAACTGCGAGTACGGCGCGTACGCGTACTCCATGGCCGCGCGAGCCGCCCGCAGAAGCGCTTGCGGGCCATCGAGGAGCAGGTCGGCGTATCCGGCAGATATGAGCGCGTCGCCCTCGATGCCGAGCTCGGCCCGCAGTCGCGCGACCTTGCCCCGCGCCGTCTCGGCGTCGCCGGCATCAGGCAGCACCGCCTCGAACTCCACAAAGCTGCCGAGCCCGTCGACCTCGTCGAGGTGGATCCGCACTCCCTCCCACAGAAACAGCCGCCGGCGCTTGGAAACGATCACGACCGTGCCCAATGCCGCGTCGAGTGCGTGTGCGAGCTCGTCCGGTGCTGAGACAGGCGCGAGCACGTAGGTGCTCTCGGTGGCCTCGGGGTGGTCGGGCCGCCTGTAGGCGATCAGCTCGGCGGCGGACTCGTCGGTGCGGAGCTTAAGGCGTCCCCGCCGGACCAAAAAGTAGGTGTCGGTCTGGTGCAGCTCGCCGCGGTCGGTGGCGCCCAGGGCCAGGCACCGCGCGGCGGTCGCCTCAGGGTCCCGATCGGCGGCCTTCAACTCGACGTTCACGCGTGCCATAAGCGCGCGAGCCTATCGCGCCCGACACGGTCCCGACTCGACCTGCAAAAGCGCGCACGGCGCCGCCGTCTCCGTCGCGGCGCGCGGAAATACACGTACCAGATGCATTTCCGCGCACGACTCCAAACACCCCCGCGGGATGAGCGCTTTTGCAGGTCGACCCCGGCCGGTAGCCCCGCGCAGATAGCATCGGCCCGTGCCGCAGACGCTAAAAGTCGTCGAGCATCCCGTGCTCGCCGACCGACTGTCGGTCCTTCGGGACCGCGACACCTCGCACGGCGACTTCCGCCAGGCGCTGTACGAGGCCGCCGCGATCATGGCCGTGGAGGTCGCGCGCGACCTACCGGTCAAGGAGGTCGACATCGAGACGCCGCTCGAGGCGACCAAGGGCCTGCGCCTGCGCGACGAGGTCGCGGTCGTGCCCGTCCTGCGTGCCGGGCTGGGGATGGTCGAGGGCTTCCTGCGCCTGGTCCCCGACGCGCGCGTCGGCCACGTCGGCATCTATCGCGACGAGGAGGAGCACGTCCCCGTCGACTACTACGAGCGGCTGCCGCGGGGGCTGCCGAACTCCCGCGTTTACGTGCTCGACCCGATGCTCGCCACCGGCGGCAGCGCGGTCCACGCCCTGCACAAGCTCAAGAAGGCAAACGCCAAGCACCTCGAGCTCGTCTGCCTGGTCGCCGCCCCGCAGGGAATCGAGGCCGTTGCAGCCGAGCACCCCGACGTCAGGATCTGGACCGCGGCGGTCGACCGCGAGCTCGACGAGAACGCCTACATCCGCCCCGGGTTGGGCGACGCCGGCGACCGGGTATTCGGCACGGCGTGATCGGCGAGCAGGTCGAGGAGCGACTCCGCGTCTCGCTCGACCAGCAGCGTCTCGAATAGCGCCTCACGCAGAAAGCGCTCGTTGACCGCGTGCTTAAGGAATGCCAGTAGCGGCCGCCAGTAGTCCGCCACATCGAGCAGGCCGATCGGCTTGCGGTGCAGACCGAGCTGCCTCCAGGTGAAGAGCTCGAACAGCTCATCGAGGGTGCCGGTGCCACCCGGCATCGCGATCACCCCGTCGGACAGCTCGGCCATCAGCGCCTTGCGCTCGTGCATCGTCTCGACCACGTGCAACTTGGTCAGGCCGGCGTGGGCGACCTCGAGCTCGACAAGCCGTGTGGGGATGACGCCGATCGCCGTCCCGCCCGCCCCCAGCACGCTGTCAGCGAGCGCTCCCATCAGACCCACGCTCGCGCCACCGTAGACGAGCTCGAGCTCGCGCTCGGCCAGCAGCCGGCCCAGCTCCTCGGCTCCGGCTACATACTCGGGCCGAGCACCCGGGCTCGAGCCACAGAAGACAAGGACGCGTTTCATCGGCACGAGCGTAGTAGCCTCGCATCGTGATCAGACGTTTGCCCCACGTGGACCGAGTCGGCATCGAGGAGCGCGCCGCGCAGCTCGGCAAGCGCTCGATCAAGACCGCCGCCAAGCAGCAGGGCATCCGCCTCGCGGTGTCGATGGTCGACCTGACCACGCTCGAGGGCGCCGACACTCCCGGCAAGGTTCGGCACCTGTGCGCCAAGGGCGTGTGCCCGGCCCCGACGATGCCAGAGATCCCGTCCGTGGCCGCCATCTGCGTTTACCCGTCGCTCGTGGCCACGGCGAAAGAGGCGCTGAACGGCACCGGGGTGAAGACGGCATCGGTGGCCACCGGCTTCCCCGCGGGCCAGGTGTCGCTCGAGGCAAAACTGCGAGACACCGAGGACGCGGTTGCCGCCGGCGCCGATGAGATCGACATGGTCATCTCGCGCGAGGCGTTTCTCCGCGGCGAGGACACCCGCGTGCAACAGGAGATCGTCGCGGTCAAGGAGCGCTGCGGGGCCGCACACCTCAAGGTGATTCTGGAGACGGCCGAGCTCGGCTCCTACGACCACGTGCGTCACGCCTCGATGCTGGCGATTGAGGCGGGCGCCGACTTCATCAAGACCTCGACCGGCAAGGCGTCGGCCGGCGCGACCCCGGGCGTGTGCCTGGTCATGCTCGAGGCGATCCGCGACTACGCCGACCGCACCGGCCGGATCGTTGGCTTCAAGGCCGCCGGCGGCGTCTCGACGAGCAAGGCGGCGCTCCACCGCCTGGTGCTGGTCAAGGAGACGCTCGGCGACGAGTGGCTGACGCCCGATCGCATCCGGATCGGCGCGTCGTCCGTCCTCAATGATCTCCTTATGCAGTACGCCAAGACCGAGACCGGTCGCTACGGCCGGGCCGAGGACTTCTCCAAGGAATGAGCTCCTCCGTAGAGACGCGAACCAGCATCGTCTGGGACTACGCCCCGGCACCGGAATCCGCCGACCACATCCGGCTGCGCGACCGCTACGGCCTGTTCATCGACGGTGATTTCAGGGACCCGGCGGATGGCTCGTACCTGCCGACGATCAACCCCGCCACGGAGAAGTCGATAGCCGAGGTGGCCTACGGGGGCCCGGACGACGTGACCGCGGCCGTGCAAGCAGCGCGCGCCGCCCAGCCGAAGTGGGCCGCGCTCAAGGACCTCGAGCGCGCCAAGTACCTGTTCCGGATCGCCCGCCTGATCCAGGAGCGCTCGCGCGAGCTCGCGGTCGTCGAGACGATGGACGGCGGCAAGCCGCTCCGGGAGTCGCGCGATGTCGACATCCCGCTCGCGGCCGCGCACTTCTTCCACTACGCCGGCTGGGCCGACAAGCTGCGCTACGGCGTCAACGCAAGGGAAGTCAGGCCGCTGGGCGTCGTCGGCCAGATCGTGCCCTGGAACTTCCCGCTGCTGATGGCGGCGTGGAAGCTCGCGCCGGCGCTCGCGTGTGGGAACGTCGCGATCCTCAAGCCGGCGGAGACAACGCCGCTGACCGCGCTGCTCCTGGCCGAGATCTGCCAGGAGGCCGAGCTGCCACCCGGCGTCGTAGCCATCCTCACGGGCAATGGGGACACCGGCGCGGCCCTCGTGCGCGAACCAAACATCAACAAGATCGCCTTCACGGGCTCGACCGCGGTTGGTCGTGACATCCAGGCCGCGCTCGCGGGCCGAGCGGTCAGGCTGACGCTCGAGCTCGGCGGCAAGTCGGCGAACATCGTGTTCGAGGACGCCGCGCTCGACCAGGCGGTCGAGGGGATCGTCAACGGCATCTTCTTCAACCAGGGCCACGTTTGCTGCGCCGGCTCGCGGCTGCTCATCCAGGAGAGCGTGCGCGACGAGGTCATCGCCAAGCTCTGGCAGCGGATGCGCCGCCTGCGCGTCGGCGACCCGCTCGATAAGAACACCGATGTCGGCGCGATCAACTCGGCCGAGCAGCTCTCGCGCATCGAAGCGCTGGTCGCGGCCGGCGAGGAGGAGGGGGCGAGCCGGCGCTCGATCGAGTGCGAGCTGCCCGACCGGGGATATTGGTTCGCGCCCACGCTGTTCACCGACGTCTCACCTGCGCACCGGATCGCGGCCGAAGAGATCTTCGGCCCGGTGGTGTCGGTGCTCACCTTCCGCACCCAGGCCGAGGCGATCGAGAAGGCCAACAACTCGCGCTACGGGCTCGCGGCCGGGATCTGGACGGACAAGGGGGCCAAGGCGTTCGAGGTGGCGAGTGCGCTCCAAGCCGGAGTCGTGTGGCAGAACACCTACAACCACTTCGACCCGACCGCAGCGTTCGGCGGGTACAAGGAGTCCGGGTTCGGGCGAGAGGGCGGCCCCGCCGGGCTGCGGCCGTACCTCGAGGTCGTGCGGTGAGCGACCGCCTGGCCGTCCGCAAGACGTACAAGCTGTACATCGGCGGCGCGTTCGTGCGCTCCGAGTCCGGCCGCTATGACGAGTCCGACGGGTTCAATTTCCCTCGGGGCTCGCGCAAGGACGTACGCGACGCGGTCGCCGCCGCGCGCACGGCGGCCAGGCCCTGGGCCGCCCGGACCGCGTACAACCGGGGCCAGATCCTGTACCGCGCCGCCGAAGCACTCGAGTCGCGGGCGGCAGTCATGGGCGCGCCGCGCGAGGAAGTCAACGCGTCCGTGGACGTGCTGCTCCACTACGCCGGCTGGACCGACAAGCTGCCCGCCGTGCTCGGCGGCGTCAACCCGGTCGCCGCGCCGTTTCTCTCCTTCTCGCTGCCCGAGCCGACCGGCGTGGTCGGGATCGTCGCGCCGGACCAGCCGGCGCTGCTCGGGCTGGTGGGTGAGCTCGCGCCTGTGCTCGCCGCCGGCAACGTCGCGGTTGCGGTCCTGTCCGAGGCCGAGCCGCTTCCCGGACTCGATCTGGCCGAGGCGCTGGGTGTATCCGACGTGCCCGGCGGCGTCGTGAACCTCCTGTCCGGGCGCCGCGGTGAGCTCGCCGGCGCGCTCGGCGCCCACCGCGATCTGAACGCGATCGTCGACGCCGCCGGCGACGCCGAGCTGTCAGCCGAGCTCGACCGGCTCGCCGCTGAGACGATCAAGCGCGTCCGCCACGGTGGCGCGGTGGCGAGTTATGACGACGCCGTCGACGATGCGCTCGAGCGGCTCGAGGCGGTCACCGAGCTCAAGACCGCCTGGCACCCGGTCGGCGCGTAGGACAGTCCGCAGGCGGGGCCGGCAGTCGACGAGCTAGGCGTCGGGGTGGATCGCCGGCATCCCGTAGGGCCGGGTGAGACCGCGCCCGCGGTCGCCGTCGATGAGCGCGCCCTCGAGGCGGAGGATTCGCCGCAGGATCGCCAGCGAGGAGGCGTAGGTCGAGTCCATGCCGTAGTAGCTGAGCCCGCGCGCGCCGAGCGTTCGCGCCTGCGTGTACGGCGTGTCTGAGGCGTAGTGGATGATTCCGAGGTCGATCGGGAGCTTGGAGAAGTTGACCGCCTCGCCGACCGGGTAGCGCTCGGCGTCGGCGATCTCGTACACCGCGTCGCAGTACGGGCCGGTCTCCATCTCGACCACGGTGAACGCCTCGCGGTAGTAGAAGTCGAGGTAGGAGCGGTTCTGGAGGAAGGTGCTCTTCACCGTGACCGTCCGCTGGTTGTCGAGTCCGGTTCCGAAGCGCAAGTCGGCGGCGAGGTCATCGACGCTGAACGCGTTATCGAGCCAGTAGGTGCAGCCCGAGTGCTCGTCGTGGACGACGTTCGAGATCATCACGTCCCCGACGTCGGCGTTCAGCGTGGCGGCCTTTCCTAGGATGTAGACGCCGCGCAGGGCGCTGCGGTCGACCGCGACCTCGCGCAGGATGTTGTAGGCCGCCACGCCGAGCGGGTAATCGATGTTGACGATCACGGCGCCGGTGGCGGCCAGGGCCTGGAAGTCGACTTCGCCCACCCGCGGATCCAGCGCGTGCGGATCGAGCACGGCGAGCGGAATCACCTGGGCCGGCACACGGAGCGCGGTCTTGCTGCGCAGATGGGTGACGCCCTTCTCCCGCTCGGCCTCGCGGCGCTCGCGGGCGGCTTGGGCACCGCCGGCGTCGAAGTACAGCCGAGCGACGAAGTACAGGAAGTTCTCCCACGAGCCCTCGCTCCGTCCCTCGCGGAACGCGGTCAGCTCCTGGCGCAGGATGTCGTCGGCGGGGAGCTCCTCGACGAAGGCCACCAGCTCCGGCTCACGCTCGCGCGCGATGCCGGTGACGATGTTGACCAGGCTGTGGGAGTTCGAGCTGACGAAGTAGAGCGGACGCTCGGTGAGGCCCTCGATCGCGAGCTCGGCGCTCACCGGCGCCCACCAGCGCCGGGTCAGGCGCGCGTAGCCGGTGTGGCTGCCGCCCAGCATGCGCATCCGGAGCGCCATCCGCCGCTCGCCGATCAGCCGCATGCGCTCGCCGAACTTCTCGCCCCAGGCCTCGAGCAGGCGGGCCCAGTCCTCGGGGCTCCCGCCGAGCTCCCGCGCGCACTCCTCGGGCGGGACGTCGGGCGAGTCCGCTGTCGGCCAGCCGGCGCCTCGCTGGCGAACGCGGATCTTGTTCCACTCGATCTGGAAGGCGACCAGCGTCGGCACCAGGTCGTCGACGTCCGAGGCGCTGGCCAGCAGCACCGCGAGCGTGCCGCCGCCGTTGTCGTACCAGCGGCGCCGGCGGGCGGGGGCCTCCGCCTCCTCCCAGCTCTCGACCGGGATGCCGCTCGCGCTCAGCTGCTCGACATCCTGGCCCATGACCACGAGCTCCGCCCCCGCGATCCCATCGGGCAGGCGGCGCACCGCGTACAGGAAGGCGCCGAGGTCGAGCTCCTCGCTGGCGGCGAGCGGATGCAGGCTCGAGCCCATCGCCATGTGCGAGGGCTCGAGCACGCGCAGCTGCGTCTCGCCGCTCGAGCGCAAGAGCGTCGTGTACGTGCGCACGTACAGCTCGACCTCGTCGCTCAGGCGAACCTCGCCGTCGGCGAAGCTCGCCAGGGCTAGACGGGCGACCGCCACTTCTCTCCGCTACTCCCTCACGTACGGAATGCCGTCCGCCGCCGGTGGTCGCGAGCGGCCCACGAGCCCGGCGACCGCGACCAGGGTCAGAACGTAGGGCAGCGCCTCAAACAGCGTCCCGAGCGTCGGGTTGACGCTCGAGACCCGGTCGGACATCGCGTTTCCGAATCCGAACAGCAGCACCGCCCAGAAGGCGCCCCAGGGCTTCCACTTGCCGAAGATCATCGCCGCCAGCGCGATGAAGCCGCGCCCGTTGGTCATGTCATTGCTGAACGACCCGACGAACCCGACCGAGAGGTAGGCGCCGCCGAGGGCCGCGAACACGCCGGACGCGATCACCGCCATGTACCGGATCCGCACCACCGACACGCCCACGGTATCGGCGGCGCGTGGCTTCTCGCCCACGGACCGCAGCCGCAGGCCTTCGCGCGTCCGGAACAGGAAGAAGGTCAGCGCCGGGACGAGTGCGATCCCGATCCAGGTCATCAGGTTCGCGTCGCCGAACGCCGCCCCGAAGAACCCCACGTGCTGGATCCCCGGGATCTTGACGTTGGGGATCATCGAGATGTTCAGCGGCGTGCCGTTTGGTCCGTAGTGGTACTCGAGGAAGTAGCCGGTGATCCCGAGCGCCAGGAAGTTGATCCCGAACCCGCTGACAATCTGGTTGGCGCGCAGGTGGACCGAGAAGAACGCGTGTAGCAGCGCCAGCAGCCCCCCGGCGACCGCGGCGACAACCAGGCCCCAGACCCAGGAGCCGAGCAGGTCGGCGCCGTAGACGCCCCAGAAGCAGCCCATCAGCATCATGCCTTCGAGGCCGACGTTGATCACGCCGCTGGATTCTGAGATGACGCCGCCGAGCGCCGCGAACAAGAGCGGCGTCGCATAACGGAGCGTCGCCGCCACCAGCGCTGACCACGTGAACACGGACTCGAGCGTCGAGACCGCCGAATTCGCCGACGCCGCCGCGCCGGCGACAGCGAACAGCGCCACCACGATCGCCTCGGATCCGAGCTTGCGCTCGCCGCCGGCGATCGCCCACGCGCCGGCCGCGACGGCGGCTACGGCAAGCACGATCGATGGCACCATGCCGCGAACCTCGATCGGGGGGATCGTGATCACCCACGCGACCGCGGCGAGGACCACTCCCGCGACGCCGATCTGCTTCGGGGAGATGGCGCGCGGCGGCGCCACGGCGACGGTGCCGACGCTCACTTCGCGCCGCCCTGCGTCGTGGTGGCCTCCTCAGAGGGCCTTCGCCTGAGCGCCACGCGGAGCTGTCGCCCGCCCTTCAGCAGCCGGAGCGTGATCACGTCGGTCGAGACGAGCAGGATGATGATCCCCTCGATCATGAACGTCAGGTACTCGACCAGCGTCGGGTCGATGCTGAGGTGGATGTTGCGATCCGAGGTGCCGGTGAGGAGTGCCCCGAACAGCACGGCGGCGGCGACCGTGCCGCCGGCGGTGTTCCGACCGAGCAGCGCCACCGCGATCCCGTAGAAGCCGATCTGCGAGACCTGGATGTTGTTCGTGAACAGGTTGAACTCCCAGCCGAGGATGTCGAGCGAGGCCGCGACCCCGGCGAACGCGCCGCAGATCAGCATCACGCGGATCCACGTGCGGCCGACGTTGATCCCGGCGTAGCGCGCCGCCTCGGGGTTGAAGCCGACCGTGCGCGTCTCATAGCCGAGCCGCGTGCGGTTGATCAGCACGGAGAACACGACTGCGAGCGCGAGCGCGATGAAGATCCCGACGTCGAGCCCCTGGAGCGACGCGCTGCCCCAGAAGACGGGCAGCTTCGCGCCGGCGACTACGTTGTTGGAAACGGGCGTCGACGGCATGTGCGAGTTGTGCAGCGGGCCGCCGAGCTGGAAGCAGTAGACGCCGAGCCAGATCGCGATCCAGTTGAGCATGATCGTCGAGATCACCTCGTTGGCGCCCGAGGTCGCCTTCAGGACTCCGGCGATCCCGGCCCACGCGCCGCCGGCTAGCGCTGCGGCGACGATCGCGAACACGATGTGGAGCACCGGCGGCATCCCGGAGAACGACGAGCCGACCCACACGGCGACGATCCCCCCGACGGTGTACTGGCCCTGGCCGCCGATGTTGAACATCCCAGCGCGGAACGCGAACGCGACGGCGAGGCCGACGAGGATCAGCGGCGTGGCCTGGAGCAGAGTCTGCTGGAGGTTGCCGGCCGCGGTGGCACGCTCGGATCCGCTGACCCACGGGAACACCCAGTTGAGGCCCGTCCCGTTGAAGATCGAGGAATAGGTCGAGAGCGGGTTGTGGCCCGTCGCCAACACGATCAGTCCGGCCGCGATGAACGCGATCACGGTCGTCAGGATCGGCACCATGACGCCGCTGAGGCCCCGCCGGAATGCGGTCAATGCCGCCGGGGAGGTGGCGGCGGCCCCCCTGCTCTCCTCGGCTTCGGCTTGGAGTTCGTCTTCGAGGAGGGTCACTGCGCCGCCTCGGCCGGCTGCTTCGTACCACCGGTCATCGCGATGCCCAACTCCTCCTCGCTCGCGTCAGGCGGGAACTCGGCGACGATCTTACCCTCGTAGATGACGAGGATCCGGTCGGCGAGCGCCCTGACCTCCTCGTACTCGAGCGACACGAGGAGAACCGCGCGACCCTTGTCGCGCTCGGCGATCAGCCTGCGGTGCACGAACTCGATCGCGCCTACGTCGAGTCCACGCGTCGGCTGGTGGGCGACCAGCACCTTGGGCTCGGACGCGATCTCCCGCGCGACAGCGACCTTCTGCTGGTTGCCGCCGGACAATGCCGCGGCGTAGGTCTCGGCTCCGCCGCCGCGAACGTCGAACTCGGCCAGCAGTTTCCTGGCCCGTTCCTTCATGTAACCGAGGCGCAGCCAACCGCGTCCGCTGAGTGCCGGAGATCGATACTCGCGGAGCGCGAGGTTCTCGGCGAGCGTGAACGGGAGTACGAGCCCGCGAAGCTGGCGGTCCTCGGCGATGTGGGCCACACGGGCATCGGTCGCCGCTCGCACGCCCTTCCCGGCGATGTCCTGACCGTCGATCACCACCGCGCCTGAGTCGGGCGCGCGCATGCCGGTGACCGCATCGACCAGCTCCTGCTGGCCGTTCCCGTCCACGCCGGCGAGCGCGACGATCTCGCCCGCGCGCGCCGACAGCGAGAGCCCGGTGACCTTCTCGAGCTCGCGGTCGTCGCGTACGTACAGCTCGCGCACCTCGAGCAGCGGCCCCCCGGGCTTGGCTTGGGTCTTTTGGACCGAGAGCATCACGTCGCGCCCCACGACCAGGCGCGCGAGGCTCAGCTCGGTCGCGCCCTCGCGCGGGACCGTGTCGATCCTCTTGCCCCGCCTCAGCACCGTGATCCGATCGGCGACCTCGAGCACCTCGCCGAGCTTGTGGCTGATGAACACGATCGCCGTCCCGTCCTTCTTGAGGCGGTTCAGGACGCCGGTTAGCTCCCTGACCTCCTGCGCGGTCAGGACGGCCGTCGGCTCGTCGAGCACGAGGATCCGAGCATTGCGATAGAGCGCCTTGAGGATCTCTACCCGTTGTTGTGCGCCGACGGTGACGTCTTCGATCTTGGCGTTGGCGTCGACAGCGAGGCCGTAGCGGTCCGAGAGCTCCTTGACCCGAGCTCGCGCCGCCCTGAGGTCGAGCCTTCCGCCGGACTGGGTCGGTTCCTGGCCGAGCACGATGTTCTCGGCCACGGTCATTACCGGGACCAGCATGAAGTGCTGGTGGACCATCCCGATCCCGAGGTTGATCGCCGCCGAGGGCGAGGAGATCTCGACGGGCTCGCCGTCGATCAGGATCTCGCCCGCATCGGGCTTGTACAGGCCGTACAGGACCGACATCAGCGTCGATTTGCCGGCTCCGTTCTCGCCGAGCAGCGCGTGCACCTCCCCCGGGACGACGTCGAAGTCGACTCGGTCGTTGGCGACGACCGAGCCGAACTTCTTCGTGATTCCCTTCAGCTCGAGGGCCGGAGGGGTTGACCGCGACATGGCGGGTTTCTTGTCGCTACGGGACCAGGAGGGTGGTCGGAGGCTTGATCTGCCCCGATTTCATCTCCGCGATGATGTTGTTGATCTCGGACGTCCACTGAGTGCCGGCCGGTCCGATCTTGCCGATCCCGACGCCACCGTTCTGGATGTTCTCCTGCAGGTTGCTCGAGAACTGGCCCGCCTGCAGGTTCTTGATTGCAGTGAACACGCCGGTGTTGACCATCTTCTCGGCCGAGGTCAGGACGAGGCTCGGCGCGAGGTAGCTCTGGTCGGCATCGACGCCGATCACCTGGGTCTTCGTCTGCACGCCGGCCGAGATCACGCCGAGCCCGCAGGCGCCGGCGACCTGGAAGACGACCTTCGAGCCCGCGTTGATCTGGTTGAGCGCGAGCTCCTTGCACGAGGACTCATCCGTGAAGTTCTGCGAGTACGCGTTGAGCAGCTTGGCCGACGGGTCCGCTGCCTTGACCCCGGCCTGGAAGCCGGCGATGTACAGCGTCACCGGCGGGATGCTCTGGCCGCCGACCGAGGAGGCGGTCGTGTAGTGGTGGTCCTTCAGGTAGAGCCCTGTGAGGTAACCCGCCGGGTACCCGGCCTCTTGCTCGGCGAAGTCGATCCCCTCGATGTTCTTGGCCGTGTCCGGAGCCGTGCCGCCGGGGCTGTCGATGATCGCGAAGTGCGTGCCCGGGTACTTCAGCGCGACCTGCTGGAGGGGCGCCGCCATCAGGAACCCGACGGCGATCACGAGCTTGTTGCCGGCAGCGGCAAGGCGACTGATATTCGGGACATAGTCGGCGCCGGAGTTCGACTGCAGCACCGTGCCCTTGACTCCGAGCTGAGACTCGGCCTGGAGAAGGCCCTCGTAGGACAGATGGTTGAAGCCGTGGTCGTTGAGGCCGCCGATGTCGGTCACCAGGCCGACCTTGAAGCCCGAGCCGCTCGAGGACGCGGCCGTCGTACTGCTCGACGCGGCGGAGCCACCGCTGCTCGCGGTGCTGCTGGAAGTAGTACTGCTGCTACTACTGCTCCCGCACGCGGCCAGCCCCAGAGCCAGCGTCGCGACGCCGAGAGCGAAAAGGCTGCGAAGCCTGATCCTCCCCGTCACTGCATCTCCTTTCCCAAGGTACGAATGGGCAACCATAACCGCTGCACGGGACGCCGGGGATGTGGCCTAACGTGCGCTTCACGATGTCGACGATCGTGCGCGCCCAGGTGGCACATACTCCCTGCAATCCCTTCGTTTTTGAGGACGCGCTGGAGACCTTCGCGGACGGGGCGGTGGCGTTCGATGACGGCCGGATCGAGGCCTGCGGAGTTTTTGCCGAGATTCGTGCTCGGTATCCGGACGCTTCGGTCGTGGATGAGCGCGACGCCATTGTGCTCCCCGGATTCGTCGATTGCCACGTCCATTTCCCTCAGATCAGGGTGATCGGGGCGCTCGGGCTCGAGCTCCTGGACTGGCTTCGGTCCGTGGCGCTGCCGGAGGAGGCGCGGCTGGCTGATCTCGGGTATGCGGCCGCGATCGCAGAGGAGTTCGTCCGGGGTCTGGTGCGGAACGGGACCACGACGGCTTTGGTGTTCGGCTCGCATTTCGCTTCGGCTCAAGAGGCGTTGTTCTCGTGCGCTTCGGCGGCCGGGCTACGGGTGGCGAGCGGGCTCGTGGTGTCCGATCGGGGCCTGCTGCCCGAGCTGCACGTGTCTGCAGAATTGGCTTTCGAGTCGAGCCGGGAGCTGATCAGGCGCTGGCACGGCCCGGGTCTGATCCGCTACGCCGTCAGTCCCCGCTTCTCGGTCTCGTGCTCGGAGGAGCTGCTGTCGGCGTGCGGGGAACTGGCGCGCGAGGCTCCCGGGGTGCTCGTGACCAGCCACCTGAATGAGACGGCCGGCGAGATCGAATCGGTCGCCGCGCTGTTTCCATGGGCGCGCGACTACCTGGAGACGTACGAGCGGTACGGCCTGGTTTCGGCTCGTTCGGTCTTCGCCCATGACGTCCACGTCGGTGACGGCGAGCTGGCCCGGCTCGCCGCTTCCGGAGCCGCGGTTTGCCATTGCCCGTCGAGCAACGCCTTCCTCGGAAGTGGGTCGTTCCCGTTTCGCCGCCATCTCGAGGCTGGGGTGCGGGTCGCGCTCGGCACCGACGTCGGGGCCGGCACCGGGCTAAGCATGCTGGCCGAGGGGCTGATGGCCTACAACGTGCAGATGCTTGCCGGTCCCGAGCTGGGCGTTCGGCTAGGCCCGGCGCATCTGCTGTGGCTGGCGACGGCCGCGGGGGCCTTGGCCCTCGGATTGTCTGACGAGGTCGGCGACCTGTCGGTCGGCAAGAGCGCGGATTTCGTGCTCGTGAGGCCGCCGGCGGGAAGCACGCTCTCCGGGGTTCTATCGAGGTGCGGATCGGTGCAGGAGAAGGTGGGGGCGCTGTTCACGCTCGCGCGCGAGGAGTCGATCGCTGAGGTCCGGGTGGCCGGAAGGGTGGTGGGGTGATGCGACGGGCGGCGGTCGTGGTGCTGGACGCGTGCGGGGTGGGGGAGCTTCCCGACGCGGCGGCCTACGGGGACGCGGGCTCGAACACGCTCGCGCATCTGGCCGAGCAGGTCGGAGGACTTCGGCTGCCGACGCTTTCGCGGCTCGGTCTGAGTTCGATCGAGCCCATCTTGGGCGTGCCACCGGCGGTCGGTCCAGCGGTCTACGGTCGGCTTGCACCGCTCGGGCCGGGCAAGGAGTCGACGACCGGGCACTGGGAGCTGATGGGGGTCGTTCCTGCTCATGCGCTGCCGACGTATCCGGGCGGCTTCCCGGCGGACGTGGTGCGCGCGCTCGAGGACGCCACCGGTCTGGGTTTCTGCTGCAACCGCGAGTTTTCGGGCACCGAGGTGATCGAGGCGTTCGGCCCGCACCATCTGGAGACGGGGGAGGTGATTCTCTACACCTCCGCCGACTCGGTGCTCCAGATCGCGGCCCACGTCGACGTCCTGCCTGAGTCGGACCTGTATACGGCGTGCTTGGCGGCGCGTGCCGTGATGACGGGCGAGAACGCCGTGGGCCGTGTGATCGCCCGGCCGTTCGAGGGTTTCGCTGGAGCGTTCCGGCGTCGCGAAGGCCGGCGGGACTACTCCGTGCCACCGCCCAGCCGGTCCTACCTGCAAGAGCTTCAGGACGCCGGTGCACCCGTGCACGGCGTCGGCAAGATCCACGACCTGTTCGCGGGCGTCGGCGTCGACGTCAAGCACGCCGCCGCCACAAATGCTCAGGGCATCGCCGTGACGGATCGGCTGCTGCGCGAGCTGGAATCGGGGCTGATCTTCGTGAACCTGGTCGAGACCGACCAAGTCTACGGCCACCGGCACGATGTGGCTGGGTTCCATCAGGCCCTGATCCGCATCGATGAAGCGGTCGCGGAGTGGCTTTCGTTGTTGAGCGACGACGATCTCCTGATCCTGACCGCCGACCACGGCGTCGACCCGACGGCGCCGCACACCGACCACACGCGCGAGTACGTGCCGCTCCTGGCCGTGTTTGCCGGGGGTGAGGGGCGGCGTCACGACGGGCTTCTGGCCGACGTGGGGGCGAGCACGTTGCGCTGGATCACCGGTCAGACCGCGCCAGGCCTTCCCGGCGAGCCGTTCGTCTAGCCGGCATTGCACGCGGCGCAAGACGGTGTTGCCGAATCGGACTTTCCGCCCGTGCAGTGCGCTGCGACGCTGCTTCCGCAAACCGAGTAACGAGGAGCGGGCATGCACATGAGGTTGAGTGGATCGAGGACGGCTCGGCGCTCATCATGCGCCAGGGCGATTTCTCCCGACCGCCAGCGGCCTACCGGATGAGCCTTGACGACTCACAATGGAAGATGTGGCGACACGCTCCAGAGCTCACTCAGCGCTTTACCGCGCGGCTCGAGCCCGGCGCCGTTCGGGGATGCTGGGAGAAGTCGGTTGATCAGGGCGCGACGTGGGAGCACGATTTCAACATCGACTACCCGCGTGACTAACTAGTCACGCCACCAGTCGCGCTGACCCTGCACATCTTCGCGCGGATTCTCGCCGAGATTGGGCGCACCGAAGACGAGGAGCTCGAGGCCCGCCGGCCCGCCCTCGTAGCCTCGCCATGTCCCGGGGGGGACGCGCACCACGTCCCACTCTTTGACCTCGACGATCTGCTCGTCGAGCTTCATCCGCCCGCTCCCGCGCACAACTACGTACAGCTCCTCCTGCTCCTTATGACTGTGGCCGTACGGAAAGCGATAGCGCGGCGGGATGCGTTGATAGCTAAGGCCGCACTTCTGGAGCTCGAGCGCCTTGCTCGCGTGGCGGAACTCAAGGTCCGGCGCGCCGTCGAAGTTGGATCCCAGATCCTCCAGATCTTGCTTGAGGTTGGTGAGCGTGAACGGCATGGCGCGATCGTACCGTTCAACCAGCTGGCCCTAGGCGTCGCGGATGAACGCGCCGGCCGCATCCATGGCGTCCGCGGCAGCCCGCTCAGGTCGGCCGCCAGCGGGCCGACGATGGGATCCCGCGGCGGGTGATCGCCTAGATACATGGCCGCGCAGCGACGGGCGGCGTCGAGATTGAACACCTGCGGGTCGCGGCCGGGTCTTCCCGGGCCAGCTGCAGATCGACCCAGGGGCAGAACAGGACGAGCTTGCCGGGGAGCGGCTCTTGCTGGGCCTTCAGCGTGAGCAGCAGAGACAGCGCGATGCTGGCCCCAGTGGCATCTGCGGACAGCGTGAGCCGCTCGAGCTCCTCGGCGACGGCCACGAACGCCCGAAGGTGGCACAGCTCGATGCCGTCGCGAGCTCCCGGAAGTGGGAGCGCGGGGAGTGTCGGTTCGTTGTCACTCACCGCTCACCGGCTGTGATCTCAATTCCCTACCAGGGGATGCGCTCGCGGCGGTAGAAGAAGCCATCCGTCGGGCCATCGTCCGGGAGCGTGGCGAGCCACACGGCCGTGTCCGCCCCCTCCTCGACGCTGACCGGTGCTCCGGCCCCGCCCATGCGTGTCGCGACCCAGCCGGGTGACATCGAGTTCACCTTGACCGCCGGACCGGCCTCGGCGGCGATCATCCGCGTGAGGACGTTGAGTCCGGCCTTGGCCAAGCCATAGGCGCCGGCCTGCGGGGGAGACTCGGCGAAGTGCGCATAGCCGGTTGACACGTTGACGACGCGCCCCCATCGGCGCTCCCGCATCGCCGGGACGAATTGGCGGCAGGTGCGCCATGCGCCGATCAGGTTGACCTGGAGGGCCTCCATCAGCCGCCCCTCGTTGATCGCCAGGAGCGGGGTCGTGGTGTACAGGCCTGCGTTGTTGACCAGAACGTCGATCTCGACGCCGCCCTGCGCCAGACGCCGGCCGCACGCCTCGACGCTGGCGGGGTCGGTCACGTCGAGCTGCTCCGCCCGCACCTCGCCGGATATCTCGCGAGCCGCCTCTTCGCCCAGCCCCGGGTCGCGAGCGCCGATGACGACGGTCATGCCGGCGGCCGCGAGCTGGCGGGCGATCTCGCGGCCGATGCCGCGGTTGGCGCCGGTGATGAGGGCTGTACGCGCGGGCATCCCGTCAGCGTAGGGACCCGCACGGCCGGAGCTCAGCGGGGCGCCTCCGGGGTATGGTGCGGCCATGCCCAATGGGACCGGCGCCGAGAGCTTCGAGCTTGAGCGGTTCGTGGCCGCCCAGGACCACGGCGGCGCCTACGACGCCGCGGTGGCGGAGCTGCGCGGGGGGCGCAAGCGCAGCCACTGGATGTGGTTCGTGTTCCCCCAGATCGCCGGCCTCGGCCAGAGCCCGATCTCCCAGCGCTACGCGATCTCGTCTTTGGCGGAGGCTCAGGCGTATCTCGCCCACCCGGTGCTCGGCCCGCGCCTGATCGAGTGCGCGACCATCGTCGCCGGGCTCCGAGGCTCGACCGCGCAGGACATCTTTGGCGGCATCGACGCGATGAAGCTGCGCTCTTCGATGACACTGTTCGCGCGAGCCGCTCCCGGCAACCCCTTGTTCCGCCAGGTCCTCGATGCCTATTACGGCGGTGCGCCGGACGAGATAACGGAGCGACTACTGGAGTCGTCGGGCTGAGAGCCGCCCCCGAGAGCAGCCGGGTCATCTCACAAGCCCGCTTTGATCGCAGCATCCTCGGGCGCGGCTGGATCGTCGGCGGCGCACACGCCGTAGTTGGTGGGCGTCTTACCCGACTCGTCGGCGGCGAGGCGGCCGTTCTCGGCCTGCCAGAGCGGGGAGCGGGGACCGGCGACGAGGACGTTGGCGTCGATCGCGCGCTGGATCGAGCCCTCGTTCAGCTTGGCGTTGCCGATCTCGGTAGGGGTAGCCACCCCGAAATGCCCCTCCCAGCACGCCCAGGGCGCCTTGGCGATATCGACCAACGGTGTGGTCTGCCAACGGAAGGCATACCGGCCCGACCCGCACACGATCCAGTCGGCGACGCGGCCGCGGATGGCTCCCAGCGCCGACGCGAACCGCAGGCCCTCACGGCAGTGTGCGGGATAGCTGGGATGCCCGCCAAACGCGGCCTGGATGACCACGTGTCCCTGATCGAACGTGAGCTGGGGGCTGTTCCACGGGTAATACTGACCCTCGCTGCTGTGGCGCGCGGTGTACACCCACAGCGGCTGCTTGGTCTTGGCGTCGAGCAGGATCGTGATGTGCTCCCAGTCACCCTGGTGCAGGTCGGTGTTGACGAGGTCAGCTGCCTCCGGGTCATCGTTCATCAGTGACAGGTTGTACACCGTCGGGTAATAGTTGTACTGATAGAAGAACCAGTACTGGAGCGCGATGAACTTTCCCGTGATGGCCGCATCCGGGGCCGGCCAGGTGGCGGGGTTCGTGTTCTTGGCGTAGTAGAAGTAGATCTGGGCGGTCATCCATGGATCCAGCAGACCCGGATTCGCCAGTCGCTGGCGCAGCGTCGGGAGCTGTCCGGTGAACCCGGGTTGACCGCGCAGGAAGGCGTCAAGCTGCGCCCCTGGCGTGTCCGTCAGCGCCGGCGAGACCGGATACTCGAGGAAATCATTCGCGCCGCTTGGCGCGGCCAGATCGGCCACCGTCGGGGCGGGTCGGGCGACCTTCGGCGGGCACGACTGAGTCGGCAGGTGCTGTAGGCAGGTCAGCTGGCCGCTCGCGCCCCGGTCGGCGAGCAGCGCCCCCACCGATATCGGCCAGAACGGGTCGGCCGTCGTCACGAGCAGCGTCGGCTGATAGCGCTTGGCCAGCGCCGCGATCGCCGGACTCGTCTGCTCGATCGGCGGCTCGCCGTCGATTGCCCGGCCGCCCGGCGGCGCCGGACCGGCGATCACGTCGGAGCCGAGCTGTGGGTCCAAATAGCCGACGCTCGAGGTCGGTGGCGGATCACCGGCGCAGGTCGGCTGGACCGCACGCACCTCCGGGCGGATCCACGCGGGCGTGCTCGCATCGAGGCCGAAAGCGTGCAGGAGGACCGACGGGAGCGACGGACGGAGACCCGAGTCGACCACGAATGCCGCCGTGCTCGTGTTCACCGACTCGATCGAGGCGGACGGGATGACCGACACCTCCACGTTGATCGACGTCGCGTCGGCGAGCGGCGTGCACGAGGCCAGATACAGGCCGTTGCTGGTACGCGCGATATAGCCGCCGACGCGGACCCCGGATGGTGTGGTGACCGTCGTCCGCGAGAAGGTAACCGGCGGTTGGCCGTAATAGGCGATCCCGACCAGCGCGTAGACGGTCAGCAGCAGCCAGGGCAGTGGCGAGAGCGCGAACGAGAGATGCCTCGGGTGCCCGCTCGCGAGCACACCCTGGTTCCGCGAACTGCGCGCGCGTCCGTAGGCCCGCCCCAGCGTCGCGACCCCGGCCCAGGTGAAGAGGAGCACGCCGGTCGGCGCGTCTGACACGAGCGCCACGACAACGACGACGGCCCACAGCACGGCGTGGAAGAGCCGGCTGCCCCACACCGGCCCCAGCCAGGCGAGCACCAGGGACAGGACACCGGTGACGAGCGCCCAGGGCGCGAGCAGATCCCACCACGGACCCGGCGGGAACGCCTGGTCGATCGGCGACTTCAACACGCGCGCCGCAGCCAGGCCGAACGTCGCGGCGATCACGCCGACGTCAAACCCGGCGATGATCCTCACGTAGGTGTCGCCGACCGGCGCGGGCTGCAGATCGGGCGGCGGGCTCGAGCTGAACGCCAGCGCCTGCTTGACGCTGCCATGGCGGAAGACACGCTGGTGTCGCTTGGCAGCCTCGACACGACCATGCTTGATCACGCTGTGCCACTCGGGCGCGCGGTGTGTCCAGGTCCAGGCGTGCACGGCCCAGGCGACAGCGCACATCGCACCGAACACGATCGCCATCACCACGACCAGCCGCAACCCGGCCAAGAACACCACCTGATTGGCCGTCACCGGCAGCGACGCATCGACCGGCAGGTGCGCGGCCGACAGGCGCACCCAGGTGATGACCCACCCGATGACGTAGACGTAAGCCGCCGCGATGATCAGGACGACCAGCAGCTCGATGAGCTCCAGCCAGTCGGCCGGGCGGCCCCCGTCGTCGACCGAGGCGGGCGGCGTGCCGGGACCGGGTGACTGCGTCGTCACGGCGTGAAGCGCTGAGACGAGATCCCGACGCGGTCGGTGAACGGGCTGTCGAATACGCCGCTCGAATTCAACTGCCGGTGAACGTCGAGCCAGTCGCGGTAGCGGGGGTACATCGTGTCCAAAAGATTCCCGCCGGCGGTCACCGTATTGACCTGGCCCCAGTGAGGCCGTCCTCCGAGCTTGTTCAGCGCCTGCTCATAGGCCGCGTTCAGCTCATAACCGCCGTCGGAGCGGCTCAGCTGGATCAGCTCGATCATCATCGTGTCGCGCCCGTTCATCATCGACATGTAGGCGTTCGAGGCCTTGACGAACCGGAACGAGATCGGGGAGCTCTGGAACTCGTCGCCGAGCCGCCGGCGCTCCGCCGCGACGGCGATGATCGCGTCGGCCGCCTCGATGTGGCGGCCGTCCATCGGCACACCGATCTCCGAGGAGTAGGCCGGAAGCAGGTTCGCGGTGCCGATGTTCAGCACCTTGTAAGAGACGTTGTCGTACTCCTTCTTGATCAGCGCGCGTATCGCGCTCTCCATCATCCAGGGCGAGAGGTTCGGCCTGACGTCGACGATCAGGTTGAGGATGTCGGGCGTCAGCGGGAAGGCGGAGGCCGCCTCGACCGCCCAGTTACGCGTGCGCTTATCGAGTGGCTTGTGCGATGGGTTTGTCGTGATGTTGCGCGTGGTCACCAGGCACGGGTACGCGTGCTTGAGGTGATACGGGCTGAACAGGACCTCGTAGTGCCGGTGTTGCCGCAGCACCTCGCCCGCGATCAGTTCCGCTCGTACCTGCTCCCAAGTGTGGAATGTGCGTACCTCCCGCAGGTAGTAGCTGGAGCGGACCTCGAGCGTGACATTGCAGATGACTCCCATGCACCCCATCCCGACCACCGCCGCGTCGAACCAGTGGTCGTCCTGGATCAGGGTGCGGGCCTCGCCGTGTGCGCGCTGATAGGCCTCGCGATCGGTCGGGCCATCCGAGGGCTCGATCCGGTACACGGCGCCGCCGGCAGCGACGATGTCCATCGAGCGGACGAAGTCGTTGAGCGGTCCGAACTCGAGGCCGGAGCCGTGCGTCGAGGTCGAGATCACCCCGGCCACCGTCTGATGGTCATAGCCGCCCATGTTCAGCAGGGCGAGGCCGCGGCCGTCGAGGTAACTGTTCAGCTCGCGGATGCGGATGCCCGCCTGTGTCTGCACCAGGTCCCGCCCCTGCCACTCCTCGCGCACGTAATCCGGTCCCGCGGCGATCGGCTGAGCCATTCCGTTCGCTTCAAGCAGGAAGCCTCGCGTCAGCGCGACGTCCGACCACGAGTGCCCCGACCCGACCGCACGCGCGGTGACACCCGCCGCCTCGGCCTCGCGGACGATCTCACTGACCTGTTCGACGGTCGTCGGCGTGTAGATGCGCAACGGGTCGATTTGCTGGTTGCCCAGGTGGTTCTTCCAAGTGCGTCGAAGCGCGAAGCCGGGCTGCGCGCTCATTTACGGTCCTCGGTCGGCCAGCAGGTGCTCGGCGCCCCGCTCCGCCAGCGCCGCGATCGTCTTCGACGGGTTGACGCCTAACGCGGTCGGGACGATCGATCCGTCGAGCACGTACAGCCCTTCGTAGCCGTGTACGCGACCGCGATCGTCGGTGACCCCGGCGGCAGGATCGTCGGACATCGGGCACCCGCCGAGCGGGTGGACGGTGATGAACTTGCTGAGCGGTCCGGCGTCGGGCGCGTAGAAACAACGCGCCTGCGCCGCGTCGGCCAGCTTGGCGGCAACGTTTCCCATGTCGCTGAACAGCTTGGCGCTGTCTGACCGCTGCCAGCGGATATCGAAGCGGTGAAACAGCGGCGTGAGGTACATCTGCCCGTCGGCGGCGTCCCGGCCGATCATCAGGAACACGAGCGAGTCGCCGATCGGCTCCTCGTGCAGCTTCACGTTGCGGTGAGTGACATGGGTGTCGGTCAACCCGATCTTGGTCGCCAGGTTCTTGGCCCGCAGCACGACCCGACCCCAGCCGGTGAGCCCCCTGATGCCGCGGACGATCTCGAGCACGAACCCGAAGTCCCCGGGCAGTCCGCCGTCGGCGACCATGAACCCGAAATCGTCGGTGTAGTCGAGCCGGCTCGTCATCGAGGGTCCGTACTCCGTCTGTGCGCCGGTGACGCCGGGGGCCTTGGGATCGAGCGCGAGTGCCAGGGCGTCGCCGTTGCCCGAGAAGCGGCTCCCGAGCGTCGGCGAGAGCCGGCGCAGCCGACCGCGGTTGGAGAGCAGCAAGCGGCTGGAGCCGAGCGTGCCGGCGGCCAGGACCAGGAGAGGTGCCTCGACGCTGTCGTTCACCCGGTACTGCAGGTCGCGGAAGCTCACCCGCCAGCGCCCACCGGTGCGCTCGGGCGGATCGATCCGCTGTACCTCGTGCAGGGGGTACACCTCGGCCTTGTGAGACTCGGCGCGGGCGATGTAGGTGATGTCCACCGTGTTCTTGGCCAGCACCGGACAGCCGAGATCGCAGCGTCCGAGGTTCTGACAGCCCTGCTGGAACACGTCGCTGAACGGATGGCGGCGGTCCTCGCCGAAATGCACCGCCAGCGGCAGTCGCGTGGCCGTGCGGCCGGCGCGTTGGCCCATGGCGTCGAACGCCCGAACCTTGGGCAGTTCGGGCGTCGCCGGGGTTTCGCGCGGCTCGAGCGCCTCCTCGGTTCGGTCGTAGTACCGGTTGAGCTCCGCCCTCGTGATGGCACCCGGCCACGGGGCCTGTTCGAACACCGACGTGGGCGCTCTCAGCTGTACGTTGGCGTAGACGAGCGATCCGCCGCCGACCCCGACGCCGGTGATCACCGACAGGTCCTTCATCAGCCGCAGGTCGAGCATTCCGCCGGGATTGAGCTCGGGATGCCAGAAGGCCAGCGGCGCCTGCTCGGGCCGGGCGGGGAAGTCGCCGGGGCCGAACCGCCGGCCGCGCTCGAGCACGCACACGCGCAGCCCTTGCTCCGCCATCCGGCACGCCGTCACGCCGCCGCCGAACCCGGAGCCTACGACCACCACGTCGTACGCGCTCTCCACGACCCCGTCCTTTTTCAGATGCCCTCGGCCCGCACGCTATCCCCTCGCCTGGGGAGCACCCAGAATCGCAGAACTTGCGCAGCTTCGGTGAATGAAACATCCCAGAGTGGACGCCCCCGGCATGGAGGCAGCGAAAACGCCCTCCGAGCGGGGGGTGTTGCCCGCACGCGAGCAACGGGCGATTCGCCCTTATTTAGATGCCGAGAATCGTGAGCAGCTTCTGGCCGACAGCCACCGAGCGCCTCTCGACCGAGGCGTCAAAGCGGCTCAAGAGGCGGTCGATTCCCTTGACCGCTCCGCGCTGAGCCGGCGTCGCAAGCCGCTGAAGGATGGTCAGAAACGTCGTTCCGTCCTGCGCGGCCACGGAAGCCCGATGCGCGAACTTCCGCACCCACACCAGCGTGCCATGCGGCGCGTGACGCCCGTGCGACGCGGCAAGCGCGCGCCCGTCGGAGCACAGATTGCTCGGGGTGAGGTGGAGGAGGCTGCCCTCGGCGGAGACGTAGCGCCTGATCGCCGTCTTCGTCCCGGCCCCGGACCAATGCAGTCCGCCGAGGGTCGAGGTCAGCTGCGCGAGCGCCGGCTGGGCCAGCGGATACGCGACGGCGTCGAGATCGCCGCCCGCCTCGATGCCGAATGTCACCAGGGCACTCTGGCTGAACGTGCCCGGCCGCGCGTGCTTCAGGGCTCCGAGCACGTGCGGGCACTGGCTCGAGATCGAAGTCAGACGCCACCCCGATGGCCAGCGCCCATCGAATCGAGATCCGCACGCCCTGAGCATTCCCACGACCGTGGCCGGCTACGCACCTTCCCGGATCGTGACCTGCACCGCGTCGCGGACCGCGGCCGCCGTGACCGTGGCGGCGACGGTCCCGAGTACGGTGAGCGACCAGGTGGCTTGAGGGCCCGATGGCGTCGGTGGCTCAGCGTGGGCGGGGGGACCGGAGAGGCAGAACACGACATCGCCGTCCACCGGACTGAATACGGGATCGACGGCGCGCGCGATCCCGGCGCCGGCCATGCGCGCGAGGACCGCGCACCGGCGCTTGTCAAGCCAGGCGTCGGTGCAGACGCACACCAGGGTGGTATTACCGGTCTGCTCGGGGATGACGTCCCGCCACTCCGGCAGCTCGGGCATATCGGGCAGCAGGGCGGCGGTGCGTACCGGGTTGCCGTGCTCGTCGTGCGGCGAGCCAAGGAGCGTCCCGTCGGCCGCGACCACGTCGCCGAACGCGTTGGCCACCGCAATCGCGGCCACGATCGTGCCATCGGCGAGCGCTGTCGCGGCATAGCCGACCCCGGCGCGGGTGGCGCGCTCGCGCCCGAGTAGCTTGCCCACCGCCGTGCCCGCCCCGGCACCTACCGGGCCGCGCTCGGGCACGCCGGCCGTGGCCGCCTCGCAGGCGGCGTAGCCCGCGTCGGGCCCCGGGCGGCGCGCCGACTCGCCCGCGACCAGGTCGAACACGACCGCGGTGGGAACGAGTGGAACGGTGGCGGCGGGCGTGGGATGTCCGAGTCCGCGTTCCTCGCACCAGCGTACGACGCCGTCGGCCGCGGCGAGGCCGAATGCGCTGCCTCCGGTGAGCAGCACGGCGGTCGGTCCTTCTGCGTTGGCCAGTGGCGAGAGCGTCTCGAGCTCGCGCGTGCCCGTGCCGCCGCCGCGCACGTCGACGCTACCCCGCGTGCCGACCGGTGGCAGCACGACCGTGCATCCCGTGCGGGCGTCCGGTTCGGTCCAGTGGCCGACCCGGAACCCGGCCGGAAGGGGCGTCGGCTCGCTCACGCTGTGGTTACAGCTGGCACTCGGGGCACCAGTAGGTGGTCCGGCCGCCCACCCGGCCGCGCGACAGGACGTGGCCGTCGCGCGGACACACGCCGTCCTGCCGGCGGGCTTGGATGAACTCCCCGGTGTGCGCGCCGCCCTTGCGGATGGCGGAGCGGACGGCGGTGCGTAGCTCGCGGCGCAGCCGGTCGAGGTCGTCGGTCGACAGATCCGCGGTGCTGCGCAGCGGCGAGATGCGCGCCTGCCACAGGATTTGATCGGCCAGCAGGTTGCCGATGCCGGAGATCGCATTCTGGTTGAGAAAGCGGGCCTTGATCGGCGTGCGGCCGGCGCCGATCAGGCGGCGGAAGTCGTCTCGGCCGACCTCGGCGGCGTCCTGCCCCACGTGCGAGAAGTCGGGGTTCAGCACCGCGCGGCCGAGTCGGCGCTTGTCGCGCAACACCAGCCGCCCGCCATCGGCGAACTCGAGCGTGAAGCGGTCCCAGCGCGTGGTGTCCTCGGGATCGACCAGGATCCGGCCGGCCATGCCGAGGTGCAGGCCGAGCGCGGGACCGTCGTCGGTCTCGAGCCACATGAACTTGCCGCGACGGTGGGCGGTGGCCAAGGTGTGGCCGGTCAAGGCGCTGGCCAGCTCGCCAGGGACGTGCGGGCGGCAGACGTAGGAATCGTGGTCGTCGACGGCGACGATCCGCCGGCCGAGGGCGGATTCGAGCGTCTGGCGCGCGCGCTCGACTTCGGGTAGCTCGGGCATAGATTCAGCGTAGTGAGCGACGCGCCGTGCGAGTTTCTCGGCTCACGCCGGCCGCGCCTACGTCGCGACGGACGAGGATGACCGGGTCGACCTCACCTGCACGGCGAGCAGCTGTGCCCGCCACCGGGCCAGCTGAACCCGCTGGCACTCGGGACAGGTGCCGACGTGGCGAGAGTGGCCGCACGCCGTAGGCGAGCGCGAGCCATGTGATCGAGATTGTTGCTGTACCGGGTCTATCTCGATCATCGACGGCCACCACACTCCGCCAGCTGGGTCATAACGCCCCGACTTTCCAACAGGCGCCGAAGGCGGTCGAGCGCACGCTGTCGGGTCGGCCCGACGCTCCCGATCGGAATGCCGAGGGCGGCAGCGATCTCGCTATAGGGGAGCCTCGGCTCCGCAGTAAGCAGACGCAGAAGCGCCTGGTCCTTCGCGGGCAACAGCGAGAAGACACGCCGGATCGCCTCGTCCCGCTCCGTCTGGAGCAACGACTCGCCGGGCGGCGGAGCCAGCGATTCCTGCTCGCCGACGTCATCACCCATCGGAACCTCCCGCTTGTTGGCGTTCAGGATCCGCAGAGACTCGTGGCGGGCGGTTGTTGCGAGCCAACATCCGACTCTCGCGGGGTTGTGGAGCCGGTCGAGGCGCTCGACCAACCGAAGCCACGTGACCTGCACGACGTCGGCGCCGTCCGCGTCACCCAGCCGGTACGCGCGGACAGTGGCCCAAATCAATCCGCTGAATTGGTCGACGAGAGCATCCCAACTGGCTTTGTCGCCAGCTCCAGCCGCCAACACCAGCGTGGTTATTTCCCCGTCTGATAGTCGTCGCGGGGAGCGCAACTTGCTTCGTGTCGTACCACTCATCGGGGTTCTCCTCGACGTTGCCGATGTGCGACAAGGTGAACCAAGCCGGTTTAGCCTCGCCTGTAAGTCGGTAAAAGCGCCAACCGGCACGGGGTGGGCTGGTGGTAGGCTGCGAGCGACCGGCGTCTAGCTAGGGGCTCCAAGAGTTATGCGCTTCCGGATCCTTGGGCCGTTCGAGGTGGCCGACGATCAGGATCGCCAGATTGCGCTGGCGGGGGTCAAGCAGCGGGCGGTGCTGGCGATCCTGCTGTTGCACGCCGGCGAGGTCGTCGCGGTCGATCGCTTGATCGACGAACTCTGGGGGGAACGGGCGCCGGCAACCGCGGCCAAGACCATCCAGGTCTACATCTCGAATCTGCGAAAGGCGCTCGGTCGAGACTCGGTGATTACGCGTGCTCCCGGCTACTTGATTGAGGTGGGCGGATCAGATTTCGACCTCCGGCGGTTCGAGACGCTCGTCACCGAGGCAAGGACGGCGCCGCCCGAGCTCGCGGCCAGGTTGCTGCGCGAGGCGCTGCGGCTCTGGCGTGGCCCTCCCCTCGCCGAGTTCACATACGACTCGTTCGCGCAGCCAGAGATCAAGCGGTTGGGCGAGCTGCGCATGGAGGCGCTAGAACAGCGCGTGGAGGCAGATCTGGCGCTTGGCCGGCACGCGGAGCTCGTGGGCGAGCTTGAGCGCCTGGTGTCGGCGGAGCCGCTGCGCGAGCGTCTGCGCCGCCAGCTGATGCTCGCCCTCTACCGCTGCGGTCGCCAAGCCGAAGCGCTTGCCGCGTACACCGACGCGCGGCGCACGCTCGTGGAGGAACTCGGCATCGAGCCGAGCCCGCAACTGCGCGATCTCGAACGGGAGATCCTGCGCCAAGATCCAGCGCTCGACCCTCCCCGACCCAATGCGGTCCCGGAGGCCGCACCGGCGCCAGGCCCCGAGCCTCCGCTGCGCGAGGCACGGAAGACCGTCACTGTCCTGTTCTCCGACCTCGTTGATCTGACCGGCCGGGCGCGCCGGTTGGATCCGGAGCCCCTCCAACGGCTGATGTCGCATTACTTCGAAGCGATGCGTGCCGTATTGGAGCGTCACGGCGCGACAGTTGAGATGTATCTCGGTGACGCTGTCATGGCCATCTTCGGCGTCCCGGCCGTCCACGAAGACGATGCGCTACGGGCGTTGCGGGCAGCGGCCGACATGCGGGACGCATTGCCCGGTCTGAATCAAGAACTCGAGCAGACCTGGGGTCTTCGGCTTGGCCTCCGGACCGGCGTGAACACCGGCGAGGTGATCGTGGGCGATCGGTCCCAGGGTCAGCCATTGGCGGCCGGCGTGGCAGTCACCGTCGCCAAGCGTCTCCAGGAGGCGGCGGCAATGGGAGAGGTCCTGATTGGCGAAACGACATCCCGGTTGGTTAGAGGCGCCATCCAGATCGAGCCCGTCGACGGGCGCGCCTGGGGTCCCGCTGGCGCGATGGATGCCGCTCGCTTAGTCGATGTCCTTCCGGGCGCTCCCGGGCGTCCGCTTCGCTTCAAATCGCCGCTCGTGGACCGCGTCCGCCAGCTCGAGCCGCTCACGGGTGCCTTCCACAACATCGAAGCCGACCGGGCCTGCCATCTCTATACCGTCCTCGGGTCAGCGGGTGTTGGAAAGTCGCGCCTGGCCTTTGAGTTCGTCGAACGGCTCGGTGACCGCGTTGCCGTGCTAACCGGGCGATGCCTGCCTTACGGCGACAGCATCACGTACTGGCCGCTCGCCGACGCGCTTCGCGCAGGGTGGAGCTCAGATGATGGTGCGGGCCTGTCCCTCGACACAATCGCCGAGCAAGTGGCCGGGGAGCCGAGAGCGCAATTGATCGCCGAGCGGGTGGCTGCAGTCCTTGGGGTCGGCGATCCGGTCGCCTGCGCTCCGGAAGAGACGTTCTGGGCGGTACGCAAGCTCCTCGAGGCACTAGCGAGCCGCCGGCCATTGGTCGTCGTATTCGACGACTTACACTGGGCGGAACCCACCTTTCTCGATCTCATCGAACACATCGGGGACTACTCGCGCGGGTGCCCGATCTTCATCCTCTGCCTAGCGCGGCCCGAGCTGTTGGACGAGCGTCCCGCCTGGTCAGGCGGGAAGCTGAACGCGACCTGCTTGCTACTGGAGCCGCTTAGCTACGGCGAGTGCGCGCAGCTGATCGCCAACCTCCGCGGGTCGACCCGGCTGCCGGCTAAATCGGAGGCTCGGATCGCTGAGGCGGCCGACGGCAACCCCCTCTTCGCCGAGGAGCTGCTGGCGATGGTCGTCGACGAGGCGCGGATCGGCGCTAGCGGTGGTGGGCGGGTTTCGGACGAGGGATCCCGTCTTTCTCTCCCGCCCACGATCCAGGCGCTGCTGAGCGCCCGTCTCGAGCTCTTGCCCGACGACGAGCGCGCCGTCTTCGAGCTGGCGTCGGTAGAGGGCACCCAGTTTCACCGGGGAGCGTTGGCCGAACTTGCTCCCGGTCGGTCCGAGGCATCGCTGGATCGCACGCTCAGCGCACTTCTTCGCCGGGACCTCATCCGCCCGGATCGGGCGACATTTGCCGGAGAGCAGGCGTTTCGATTCCGTCACGTGCTCATCCGCGACGCCGCCTACGAATCGCTGCGAAAGGACGCGCGCGCCGAGCTGCACGAACGCTACGCGGTCTGGCTCGAGCGCATGTCCGGAACCCGGCTGCCTGAATTCGAGGAGATCGTCGGTTATCACCTCGAACTCGCTTATCAATACGTCCGGCTCCTCGGTGGCGCCGACGCAGACGGTCTGGGTTTGGCAGCCCGGGCATCGCGGCGGCTGGAATCCGCCGGGCGGAGAGCTCTGCGCCGAAATGATCTGCCCGCGGCGATCGGCCTGCTCGAACGGGCGGCGGCGTTGCCGGTCGATGACGATCCGCTTCGCGCGAGACTCCTCGTGGATCTTGCGGCCACGCAGATCGAGGCCGGAAAGCTCACCAAGGCCAAATCCGTCCTGGTCAAGGCCGGTCAGGAGGCCGCGGCGCGGCACGACGCGTGCACGTCCGCACACGTAGAAGTCGAGCGGCAATTCCTGCAGCTCGAGGAAGTGACGGTGCCCGGAACGCACGAAGCGAAGCTGGTCGTCGAGCGCGTGCTTCCCGTCTTTGAGAAGGCCGGCGACCACCTCGGACTCTGCCGGGCGCTTCGCCTGCGGGCCTACTCGTATTGGATCGAGGCCAGCGCCGGCTCGGCAGCGCGCGCCTGGGAAGAGGCGGCCGAACACGCCCGAATTGCCGGAGCCGAACGTGAGCGGATCGAGCTCCTCACCTGGGTCGCCTCGTCGCTCTTCTTCGGGCCGACTCCGGTGGACGAGGCGATCCAAACTTGTGAGCAGATCCGCGCTGAGGTCAGCGCCGACACGGCGGCGGAGGCCGCGACGCTGCATCCGCTGGCTGGGCTGCACGCGATGGCCGGCCGCTTCGCGCTCGCCCGGGAACTGCTGGCCACCAGCCGCGCCCTCCTCGCCGACATCGACCCCACCCTCAACTCGGCGGTTTCGCACCCCAGAGCAATCGTCGAGATGCTGGCCGGCGATCCAGCTGCCGCCGAGGCGTATCTAAAAGCGGCCTCCGACACTCTTGATGACATGGAGGATGAGGCGCTCCGCTCGACGACCGACGCCTTCCGCGCGCAAGCGCTCCTCGCGCAAGGGCGCGACGACGAAGCCGAGCACTACACGAGGCTGAGCGAGCAGCGAGCCGCAAGGAGCGATCTACTGACCCAAATGATGTGGCGCTCCGTCCGCGCCCGGGTTCTGGCCAGGCGGGGCGAGCTCGAGCAGGCCGAGGCGCTAGCGCGTGACGCGGTCAGCCTGGCCGAGCAGACGGATTTCCTCAACCACCGCGCGGATGTGCTGCTCGACTTCACGCACGTCCTCCATCAAGCCGGGCGCCTTGAGGAAGCTCGTTCGAGGGGCACGGCAGCCCTCCATCTCTACCAACAGAAAGGAAACTTGGTTGCCGCCGGGAGGGCTGGCGCCATCCTGGATCGTCTGCACGATGACATCACCGCAAGCAGCGGCGCGGCCAAAACGGTCCAAGCAGGTCCCGTAACTCGCTAAGAAGTCAACGACTCGCATCGGGGGTCAGGCAATGCCGGCATCAAATATCCCGTCGGTTGTTCTAGAGAAGGACGGCTCCGTCACCATCGAGGGCGAATTCACGGGCATCGCCAAATACGAGGTCGGGTTGTTACACGTTTGGTTGGCGGGCACCCGAGACGATGGACAGCACGGCGTTGGACTTGCGATCGATTGCCTGAAGAAGGGGCAGAAGGGCGTTCGCTTCAAACGCCCGAAATTTACGCTGACCCATGTGTTCGGGGCCAACGGGGCGAAGTTCGGCCCGGGACCAGCAACCGTATCGGCTATAGCCGTCTTAACTCCGAAGCCCGCGAGTACCAAGAAGCTAGTGGCAGAAGTCATCCAGTGGAGCCGTACGCTCTCGCTTGTGACGGGCCAGTCGCGGTAGAGCACCATGTGACACCCGTCCGGACGGGGGCACAAGGCCCCACGGACGCCGAGCGAAGCGAGGCCCTAGAGCAGTGTCGCCAGCGCCACCGGCACGATCCGTTCGGCGCCGGCGCGCCTGAGCTGGCCGCCGATCATCGACAGCGTCCAGCCCGAGTGACGACGGTCATCGAGCAGGACGCCCGTTCCGGGGGGTGGTTTTCCGAGGACCCGAAAGGCGCCGCGCACATTCGCGACCTGCTGGGCCGCGTTGGCCATCTCGCGCTGAGGCGGGCGTTCGTCGACCCGTGCGAGGAGGGGTAGGTGAGGCACGGGCAACGAATCGGCCAGCCGCTCGAGCGTGTCGCCGAGCGCCACCGACGGCACCGTGGTCAGCCAGTCGGCGCCGGCGCGGCGTAGGAGATCCGAGACGGCGGCGACCACGTCGTCTTCGAATGTGCCGTCGCGCAGGCCGCGCTCGACGGCCGGCCACCAACCGCCGTCGCCGAAGCGGGCCAGCGCCCAGCCGGGCTCGAGCCGGACGTCATCGGGAATCTTGCGCATGACGCCGGCGGGGTCCGGCGCCATCTTCTTGACCTCGAGCTCGATCGGGTTCGAGCGCAGATGACGGCCGGCCGCCTCGACCAGCCCCGGGTCGAGCGGCGTGGCGAACCGAGCCCCGGCGCACACCGAGCAGCGTCCGCAGTCGGCGGGCGACGGATCGTCGAGCTCCGCCTGGAGCACGCGCATCAGACAGCGGCCGTCGGAGCCGAAGGCGGCCATCGCCCGCTGCTCAGCGCGGCGCAGCGCGGTCACCTCGGCGTACCGCTCGGCGTCGTAGGTCCACTCGGCGTCGGGTACGAGCTTCCAGCGGCTGCCGGCGCGGGTGACCGCCCCCTCCACGTCGAGGATCTTCAACATCGCCTCGATCCGGCCCATCCCGAGGTTGACCACGGTCATCAGCTCGCGCGTGGTGCGGCCGTCGTCGCCGGCGGTCTCCAAATCGCTGAGCACGGCCTTCACGCGTTCGCGGTCGGGAAACGCCTGCTCGATGAAGAAGTCCTGGATCCGTCGGTCCTCGCCGCCGCGCAACAACACGATGTCCGCGTGGTCGACGCCGCGGCCGGCGCGGCCGATTTGCTGGTAGTAGGCGACGACCGAGCCCGGCGCCTGGTAATGGACGACGAAGCTCAGGTCGGGCTTGTCGTAGCCCATCCCGAGCGCGCTTGTGGCCACGACGGCCTTGATCTCGTTGCGCAGCAGCCGGTTCTCGATATCGATCCGGGCCTCGCTCTCGTGCTCGCCGCTGTAGGCCACGGCGGCGACGCCCTGGGCGTCCAGGAAGGCGGCAACCTGCTCCGCGTCGCGCTTGGTCAGCGTATAGACGATCCCCGAACCGGCCATTTGGTGAAGATGCGAGGCGAGCCAGGCGAGGCGTTGGGCAGGCTGGGGGAGATCGAGCACCTCGAGGCGCAGGCTCGGGCGGGCCAGCTCGCCGCGATAAGTGCGTAGTGGCTCTTGATCGGGCGTTGCCAGCTGCGAGACCACGTCCGCGACCACCCGATCATTGGCCGTCGCGGTGGTGCCGAGCACCGACACCCCTGGGGCGAGCCGGTCGAGGATGTCCTTGACGCGGCGGTAGTCGGGGCGGAAGTCGTGCCCCCAGTCTGAGATGCAGTGCGCCTCGTCGATCACCAGCAGACCGACCGAGGCCGCGAACAGCGGCAGCATGTCCTCGCGAAACCGCGGGTTGTTCAGGCGCTCCGGGCTGATCAGGAGAAGGTCGACGGTGTCGGTGGCCAGCCGGTCGCGGACGTCGTCCCATTCCTCCCGGTTCGTGCTGTTGATCGTGTGAGCCCTCAGCCCCAGCCGCCCGGCGGCGGTCAGCTGGTTTCTCATCAGCGCCAGGAGCGGGCTGATGATCAGGGTCGGGCCAGCGCCCGCCTCGCGGAGCAGCGCGGTGGCCACGAAGTACACGGCGGACTTGCCCCAGCCCGTCCGCTGGACGCACAGCACGCGCGCCCGGTCGATGACCACGTCGCGGATCGCCTCGAGTTGGCCGGCGCGAAAGTCGGCGGCGGGGTCGCCGGTCAGCGTGCGCAGACGGTCAAGGGCCGCGGTGGCGAGCGTTTCGGGGGCGGTGGCTGGCATGGGTCTCTACCAAGAGTCGCAGGCGGTCCGGAAATCACCCCCCCAACCGCCGACGGAGCGCCGGGAGCGGGCTTGGACCCAGGATCAGCCGGCCGAGTTCCAGCGGCCGCGGTGGACGACCTCGTCCAGCGGCTTGCGGTCGGCGGTGATGTCCTTGCCGGGCTCGGCCGGGTAGCCGATCGAGATCGCGCCGATGATCAGCGGCGCCCGGACGTTGGCGGCGAACCACCGATCGGGGTCGCTCTCGGGGGTCGCCGCCTCGCGGAACCGGTCGACGTCCTCGCGCGTGTCGAGCACGAGGAAGCCCCATCCCTGGGTGAAGCCCGCCGAGGGAGCACGCACCGCCGCGCGCACGAGTCGCTCGATCACGTCGGGCGGCACCGGTCGGTCCTCGTCGTAGGCGCGGACCATCCGCCGGCGCCGGAGTACATCGCGGAACTCCACGTCAGCAAGCATGCCATGGGCGCGACCAGGGAGTTATGACCCCAAGCCGAGCTAGGGTCATCGAGAAATGCTCCACGTCCACCGAGCCGAGCGCGCGGACCGTCTCGCCGATGGCCTGGCCGCGACGTTGCTCGAGCCGCTGAACGACCCGTTCGCGCCCGAGATCGTCGCGGTCCCCACGCGCGGGATCGAGCGCTGGCTCACCCAGCGGCTCTCGACCCTGCTCGGCACGAGCGATGGGCGGCGTGACGGCGTGTGCGCGAACGTTGAGTTCCCTTTCCCGGCGCGTCTGATCCAGGGTGCCCTGGCGGCCGCGACCGGCATCGATCCGGACACAGATCCCTGGGTGGCGGAGCGCTCGGTGTGGCCGCTGCTCGAGGTCGTCGACGAGTGCCTGGCCGAGCCGTGGCTGGCCACACTCGCGCGCCACCTCGAGGGCGCCCGCGGTAACGCGGAGGACCCGATGCGCCGGTTCGGGGCGGTGCGGCACATAGCCGAACTGTTCGACCGCTATTCCGTGCAGCGCCCGGACCTGGTCAGGGGATGGGAGCGCGGCGATCAAAACGGCGAGTGGCAGTCCGAGCTGTGGCGGCGTCTGCGCGAGCGCATCGGTGCTCCGAGCCCCGCCGAGCGGCTCGCCCCCGCATGCGTGCTAATCCGCGAGGACCCGGGGTTGCTCGACCTTCCGGCCCGGCTGTCGCTGTTCGGGCTGACCCGGATCCCGCGCTCCTACCTCCAGGTACTCGCGGCGATCGCGGACCAGCGCGACCTGTACCTGTTCGTCCTCCACCCATCGCCGGCGCTCTGGAAAAAAGTCGCCGAGGAGCTCCAGACCGGCCCGCCGATCAAAAGCAGGCACGACGACCGGACCGCGACCGCGCCGGCCAACCGGCTGCTCGCGTCCTGGGGCCGCGACGTCCGCGAGCTCCAACTTGTGCTCGCGAGCGCCGGCGCGGGCAGCGATCACCACCACGACCTGCCCGCGGCCGAATCCCAGACACTGCTCACACGAATCCAGGCGGACGTCCGCGAGGACCGCCAGCCCGCGGGAGCGCCGTTGCCCGGCGAGCCCGACCTCCGACCAGCGCTCGACGAGGACGACCGAACGGTCCAGATCCACGCGTGCCACGGCCGGGCCCGCCAGGTCGAGGTGCTTCGCGACGTCGTCCTGCACCTGCTCGAGGACGACCCCACGCTCGAACCGCGTGACGTCATCGTGATGTGCCCGGACATCGAGACGTTCGCGCCGCTGATCCAGGCCACGTTTGGTTCGGGCCGCCGGGCCGAGGACGGAGACGAGGACGAACCGCAGGAGGACGAAAATCGGCCGCCCGACCTGCGCGTCAGGCTCGCCGACCGCTCGCTGCGCCAGACCAATCCGGTGCTCGGCGTCGTCAGCCAGCTGCTCGCGCTCGCCGACCAGCGCGCGACCGCGTCACAGCTGCTCGACCTGGCCGGGCGCGATCCGGTCCGCCGGCGCTTCGGCTTCGACGACGACGACCTGTCGCGGATGCAGGAGTGGGTCGCCGAGAGTGGCATCAGATGGGGCTTCGACGCGCAGCACCGCGAGCCGTTCAAGCTCGGATCGCTCCAGGCCAACACGTGGCGGCGGGGCGTCGATCGGATGCTGGTCGGCGTCGCGATGACGGAGGAGCGCAGCCGGCTCGTCGAGGGCGTGCTCCCGCTCGACGACGTGGACAGCGGCGCGATCGACCTCGCGGGCCGGTTCGCCGAGTTCGTCGATCGCGTCAAGGCGGCCGCCGACACCCTGAAGCAACCGCAGCCGGTCGCAAACTGGATCGACGCGATCGCCCAGGCCGCCGACTCGCTCACCGCTACCAGCGAACGCGAGTCCTGGCAGCGTCGCGAGCTTCAGCGCCTGCTCGGCGACGTCGACGCCGATGCCGGCGAGGGAACGTCGGGAGGCGGCCCCGAGCTCGAGCTCGCCGACGTCCGCGTGCTGCTCGCCGACCGCCTTCGCGGGCGCCCGACGCGGGCCAACTTCCGCACCGGTCATCTGACGGTCTGCACGCTGCAGCCGATGCGCTCGGTTCCGCACCGGGTCGTATGCGTCCTCGGGCTCGACGACGGCGAGTTCCCGCGCCGTACCCGCCGCGACGGCGACGACCTCTTACTCGCCGAGCCCCACGTCGGCGACCGCGATCCGCGCGCCGAGGACCGCCAGATGCTGCTTGACGCGCTGATGGCGGCGACCGAGCGGCTGATCATCACCTACTCGGGGGCAGACGAGCGCACGAACCTGCGCCGCCCTCCGGCCGTTCCGATCGGCGAGCTGCTCGACATCGTCGATCGGACGGTGAGCCGCGAGCAAGGCTTCTCGCGCGACCAGGTCGTGATCCACCATCCGCTCCAGCCCTTCGACCCCCGGAACTTCGCACCGGGCAAGCTCTTGCCGGCCGGGCCGTGGAGCTTCGACCGCCAGGCGCTCGCGGGCGCTCAGGCGTTAACGCGGCCGCGCAGTCCCGACGAGCCGTTTCTGCCGGTGCCGCTACCAGCCCGCCCCGACACTGTGATCGAGCTCGACAACCTCGTGCGGTTCGTCGAGAACCCGGTCAAAGCATTCCTGCGCGACCGGCTCGGGATAAGCGTCAGCGAGTTCTTCGACGAGGTCGAGGACGAGCTTCCGGTCGAGCTCGACGCGCTCGGCAAATGGGGCGTCGGTCAGCGACTGCTCGACGGTGTGCTCGCCGGCGCCGAGCTCGACGCCGGCAAGAAGGCCGAGATCGCGCGCGGCACGCTGCCGCCGGGCCACCTCGCGCTACCGGTGCTCGAGGAGATCGGCGCCGTCGTCGCCCAGCTTGCCGCCGCGGCGAACGGGCTCGCCGGCGACGAACCGCCGGGATCGCTCGATGTCAACCTCACGCTCGGCGACGGGCGCACGCTCGCCGGGACTGTGACCGGCGTCTGTGGCGACACGCTTCGCGCCATCTCCTTCTCGCGCGTGCGCCCGCGAGACCGGCTGCGCGCGTGGGTAAGGCTGCTCGCGCTCAGCGCCGTCCGCCCCGAGCGGCCATTCGAGTCGCTCGTGATCGGGCGCGCGCGCTCCGGCGCGTACCACGCCGACGTGACGGTCGCGAGGATCCCGCCCGTCGGCCACGAGGCCGCGCTCGCCCAGCTCGAAGTGCTCATCGATCTCTACGACCGCGGCATGCGCGAGCCGCTGCCACTGGCCTGCGAAGCGTCCGCCGCGTACGCCCAGGATGGTGAGGCCGCGGCCGACAAGGCGTGGACGAGCACGTTCGACTTCCCCAAGGAGGACCGCCAACCTGAGCACCTGCTCGTCTACGGCGGCGCAGTTGCACTATTCGAGCTGCTGCAGCGACCGCCCGGCATCGACGAGGCTTGGTACGAGGACGAGCCGAGCCGCTTCGGCGCCTACGCGCGCCGGCTGTGGGACGGCCTGCTCACCCGCGAGGAGATCGCCGACCGATGACCGCGGTCTCGACCTACACCGATTTCGACGTCTGCGGTCCGCTGCCCTCGGGGGTGACGGTGCTCGAGGCGAGTGCCGGGACCGGCAAGACGTACACGATCGCCGCGCTCACCGCGCGCTACGTCGCCGAGGGCACGCCACTGGACCGGCTGCTGCTGATCACGTTCACGCGGATGGCGACGGGCGAGCTGCGCGACCGCGTCCGCGAGCGACTGGTCGGCTGCGAGCAGGCGCTGTCAGCGATCCTCGCCGGCGCGCCCGACGAGCACGACGATCCGGTCGTGACGCTGCTGGCGTCGGGCTCGCCCGACGAGGTCAGCCTCAGGCGCGACCGGCTGGCGCACGCCGTCGCGGACTTCGACGCCGCGACGATCGCGACCACCCACGGCTTCTGCCAGGAGGTGCTGGCCGAGCTCGGGACGGTCGGCGATCTCGACCGCGAGACCGCCTTTGTCGAGGACGTTTCCGACCTGCTCGAGCAGGCCCTCGACGACCTCTATGTCCGTCGTTTTCACCGCCGTGAGACGGCGCGGTTCAAGCGCGCCGAGGCGCTCAAGATCGCGCGGGCGGCGGTGGATAACCCGATGGCCGAGCTCGAGCCCCGCGATGAGCCGACCGACAGCACGGCGGCCATGCGCTACCGCCTGGCCCGGGCCGTGCGCTCGGAGCTCGAGCAGCGCAAGCGGCGGCTGGCGATCATGACCTACGACGATCTGCTCACGCGGCTCAACGACACGCTCGCGGGTCCGAGCGGCCCGGCCGCCCGCGCTCGACTGAGCTCCCGGTTCGATGTTGTGCTCGTCGACGAGTTCCAGGACACCGACCCGATCCAGTGGCAGATCCTCGATCGCGCGTTCGCGAAAGGGGGCGTCACGCTCGTGCTCGTCGCCGACCCCAAGCAGGCGATCTACGCGTTCCGCGGCGCCGACGTCTACGCCTACCTCAAGGCAGCCGAGATTGCCGGCGCGCGTGCGACGCTGCGCCAGAACCGTCGCGCCGATCAGACCCTGATCGACGCCTACGACGCGCTGTTCGCCGGCGCCAAGCTCGGTCACGAGGGCATCGCCTACCGCCAGGTCAGGGCCACGCCGGCACATCAGGAGCCCCGGTTGCAGAGCGCCCCGAGCGACGCCGCGCTGCGGGTACGCGTCGTGCTGCGCCAGGAGCCCTCGATCGATCTGACCTACAACGGGTTCGCTGCGACCGACTCGGCCCGCGCGCACATAGCGCGCGACCTCGCGGCCGACGCCGTCGCGCTGCTGTCCTCGGGCGCGAGGATCGAGCACCGCACCCCCGACGGGGAGCCGACCCGGCACGAGCCAATCTGCCCCCGGCACATCGCGGTGCTCGTCCGCACCCACGCCACGGCGGAGCTTGTCCGCGACGAGCTCGACGCCGCCAACGTGCCGGTGGTCATCAACGGCGCCGGCAGCGTGTTCGCCACCCGCTCCGCGCGCGACTGGTTGGCGCTGCTGGAGGCCATCGAGCGGCCGGCATCGCCGGTCAGGGCGAGGACTGCTGCTTTGACTCCTTTTCTGGGGTGGCGGGCCGAGCGGATCGCCATTGCCCGTGAGGAGGAGTGGGAGGAGGTCCACCGGCGCCTTCACCGCTGGAGCCGGATCCTGCGCGACCGCGGCGTCGCCGCGCTGCTCGAGGCGATCACGGTCGGCGAGGGCCTGGCCGCGCGCGTGCTTGCGGTCGGCGACGGCGAGCGCCGGCTGACCGATCTGCGCCACCTCTCCGAGTTGCTGCACCGCGCCGCGAGCACCGAGCGTCTCGGAGTGACCGCGCTCCGCGGCTGGCTGGCCGAGCGCGTCGCCGACGCCGATCGCGACGACGGGGAGGAGGAGCGCGGGCGCCGGCTCGAGTCCGACGCCGAGGCGGTCCAGGTGCTCACGATCCACCGCAGCAAGGGGCTCGAGTTCCCCGTCGTGTACTGCCCGTTCCTGTGGGAGGCGACCTGGATCCGGTCCAAGGAGCCCGTGGCGTTCCACGACCCGGCGACAGGCTATAAGCACACGGTTGACGTCGGGCTCGAGGGCCGGACGTTCAAACGTCACTCCGATCAGTACCTGATCGAGCAGCGCGGCGAGGACCTGCGGCTCGCGTATGTCGCGCTCACCCGCGCCAAGCACCAGGCGGTGATCTGGTGGGCCGGCACGCGGTACAGCTGCAACTCGCCGCTCGCGCGCCTGCTGTTCGCCAAGGACGCTGACGGCGTGGTCAAGGCGTTCGGCGACTCGACTCCCGCCGATGCCGCCGTGGTCGAGCGGTTTCGCGAGCTGGCCGCGGCCGCGCCCGGGCGGATCGCTGTGGAGCGCTCGGCGCTCGCCGGAGTGCCGGCGGCTTGGAGTCCGGCGCTCGAGCCGCCGGTCGGCCTCCAGGCCGCGCGGTTCGACCGGCGCCTCGACCTGTGGTGGCGGCGGACCTCCTACACCGACATCACCGCCGAGGCACACGACCCGCTGGTCGCAAGCGAGCCGGAGCGGCCGGTCCTGAGCGACGAGCCCGAGACGCCCACGCCAGTGGCCGTTTCTGGGGCGGTCGCGCCGGAGCTCGAGCGCGAATCGCCGCTCGGGTCGGCGCCGGTGGGGGTCGACTTCGGAACCTTCGTCCATACGGTGTTCGAAGCGACGGACTTCGCCGCTCCGGATCTGGACGCGGAGCTCGCGGAACGTTTCGCGGGTGCGCAGTCGCGCCGGGCGCTCGATCTCGGCGGTGAGTCAGACAGGGTCGTCCAAGGGTTGCGGGCGGCGATCGAGACCCCGCTCGGGCCGATCGCCGGCGGGCTGCGCCTGCGCGATGTCGCCCGCACCGACCGGCTCGACGAGCTCGAGTTCGAGCTGCCGCTGGCGGGGGGCGACTCGCCGGCCGGCCGGCTGACCCTGTCCACGATCGCCGGCGTGCTGCGTTCGGGACTACCCGCTGACGATCCGATGGCGGGGTACGCGGCGCGGCTCGAGGATCCGGCGCTGCGCTCGCAGGTGCGGGGCTTTCTCACCGGGAGCATCGATCTCGTGGCCCGGATTGGGTGCCCGCCCACCCCGGCGGGGGCGGTGGGCGGGGCGGATGGGTCCAAATTCTTGATCGTGGACTACAAGACGAACTGGCTCGGTCCCGCGGGCGAGCCGCTGATGCTCGCCCACTACCAGCCCGAGGCGCTCGCGGCGGAGATGAGCCGCTCGCACTACGGGCTGCAGGCGCTGCTCTACACGGTCGCGCTCCACCGCTATCTGCGCTGGCGCCTGCCGGGATATGACCCGGACCGTCAGTTGGCCGGGGTCCTCTACCTGTTCGTCCGCGGCATGGCGGGCGAGGCGGGGGCGGGCGTCTTCGCGTGGCGTCCCCCGGGGTCGCTCGTGCAGTCGCTGAGCGACGTGCTCGACGGGAGCCCGGCGTGAGCGCGATCGCCGATCCGTTCGAGGCACGGCGCGCGGTGGGCGCGACCGGGCTGCTGCGCGAGTTCAACGAGATCGGGGTGCTGTCGGCGGCGGACGTACACGTCGCGGGACGCCTCGCGGAATTGGTCGGCGAGGAAAGCGAGGCGGTCAGGCTCGCGGTTGCGCTGGCCGTGCGCGGGCCGCGGCTCGGCCACGTGTTCGTCGACCTGGCCACGATCCGCGAAACCGCTAGCGTCGAATCGGACGAACCGGTCGACCTCTCGGATCTGCCCTGGCCTTCGGTCGATGACTGGGTCCGCGCGCTTTACGAGAGCGCGCTGGCTGCCGTCGGCGAGTACGAAAACGACTGGGATGGCGCCGACGCGCGGCCGCTGCGGCTGGTCGGGACCCGCGTCTACCTCGACCGCTACTGGCGCGAGGAGCGATCGGTTGCCGCCGACCTGAACGAGATGACCGCGAGCGGGCGGCTCGAGGTGATCGCCGGCGGCCCCGGCACCGGGAAGACGACCCGGGTCGCTCGGCTCGTCGCCGAACTCGTCGAGGAGACTGTGGACCGGTCGCCTCTGATCGCACTCGCCGCGCCGACGGGCAAGGCGGCGGCACGGCTTCAGGAAGTTGTGTACGAGCACGTGGCAGTGGGGGCAGGACTGCAAGCTGCGACGCTTCACCGGCTGCTTGGGTGGCGGCCCGGGAGTCACAGCCGGTTCGCGCACGATCGCCACAATCGCCTGCCCCACGACGTCGTGATCGTCGACGAGACCTCGATGGTCTCGCTGTCGCTGATGGCGCGACTCGTGGAGGCGGTCCGCCCGGACGCGCGGCTGGTGCTCGTCGGCGACCCTGGTCAGCTTGCCTCGATCGAGGCCGGCGTCGTGCTCGCCGACATCGTGGCGGCCGGCCACGGCGTCGTTGTCCTCGAGCACGTGCATCGCTTCGGCGAGGGCATTGCGCGACTGGCGGACGCCGTGCGTCGTGGCGACGGCGACGCGGCGGTCGCGGCGCTCCGGGCGGCGCCCGAGGAGATCACGTGGCTGGCGACCGACGCGCACGAGACCGAGGCCGGCCTGGAGCTGGTTCGCGACCGGGCGGCGGCGGCGGGCGTCTCGGTGGCGAGCGCCGCGCGGGAGGGATCAGCGCTGGGGGCGTTGACGGCGCTTGGCCGGTTCCGGCTCCTCTGCGCTCACCGGCGCGGTCCGTACGGAGTGAGCGATTGGACCTCGCGCGTGGTCGGCTGGCTCTCTCGCGAGCTCCCCGCGCTCGACGTCGAGCAGCGCGACTACGTCGGCCGTCCGCTGCTGGTGACCGAGAACGACTACGAGCTCGGGCTCTACAACGGCGACACGGGCGTGATCGTCGAGGGCCCGGCGGACCGACCCGTCGCGGCGTTCGAGCGTGGTGGCGAGGTGCTCCGATTCAGCCCGCTGCGCCTGGGTGCGGTCGAGACCGTGTACGCGATGACGATCCACAAGAGCCAGGGCTCGCAGTTCGACACCGCCGCGGTGCTGCTGCCCCCGGCGAGCTCCCGCATCCTCACCCGGGAGCTGCTCTACACCGCGATCACCCGCGCCCGGCGAGAGCTGATCCTGATCGGCAGCGAGGAGGCTGTCCGCCATGCCGTAGCGCGCCCTGTGGCGCGCGCGTCGGGACTGGCCGAGAGGCTGTCCGCCGGCGGGTCGGCGTAAACGCGCACTTTCACTACCGAAAGCATGTTGCTTTCGAAACAGTGGCGCTTGACAAGTATCTGAAAGCGGACTAATAATCCCGCCCGCAAGAGTTCGGGCCGGGGAAGCCTGCCGTCCATAGCTTGTAGGGAGGATCGAATGTCTGCTGCCCGCGGCGCGTGCATCGCGCTCGTCAGTTGCTTGGTGCTCGTTTCTGCGCCGGCCGTCGGGCAGGCCACGACCAGGTCCGGCGATCCAGCGGCGGGGGCGCCGGGCGTGCCTACTCACGTGCGCGCAATCGCCGGAGACAACTCGGTCACCGTCACCTGGTCTCCGCCCCCGACCGGCCAGGCGAGCGTCGTCTCCTACACGGTGACGTCATCGACCGGCCAGACGACCACCGCGGATGTGCCCAACGACTACGTGATCGTCGAGGGGCTGACCAACGGCGACTCGTACTCGTTCAGCGTTCACGCGGACACCGCCTCAGGCACGACCGGACCGTCGGCGTCGTCGAACTCCGTCACCCCTGCGCCAATCCCCGGGCCGCGCGATGTGCTCCGCGGCCGACCCCAGTCGGTCACCTACGACCAGTACTCGCTGATCATCGGCGGCAAGCGCACGTTCATCTACGCGGCCGAGTTCGATCCGTGGCGCCTGCCGTCGCCCTCGTTGTGGCTGGACCGGCTGGAGAAGATCAAGGCAGACGGGTACAACGCGGTAACGCCGTACTTCGACTGGGACTACTCCTCGCCGGCGCCCGGCGTGTACGACTTCTCTGGCGTCCGCGACATGAACGAGTTCCTCAACCTCGCCCAGGAGGCCGGGCTGTACGTGATCGCCCGGCCGGGGCCGTACATCAACGCGGAGACCGACGGCGGCGGCTTCCCGGGCTGGCTGGTCACCCAGTCCGGGACGGCGCGGACGGACGCGTCCGACTTCGTCGCCGCCTCTGACCAGTGGCTGTCGGAGATCGATCCGATCATCGCCGCTCATCAGATCACCCGCGGTGGCGACGTGATCCTCTACCAGGTCGAGAACGAGCTGTTCCACTCGGACACCTCCACCGACGACTACATGGCGGAGCTCGAGGCGAAGGCGCGGGCCGACGGGATCAACGTGCCGCTCACCGACAACTCGAGCGACACGTTCGAGGGCACGAACGGCAGCCCTCAGATTGCTGGTTACGACAGCTATCCGCTCGGGTTCAACTGCGCCGACACGAGCGCGTTCGGCACCCCGCCGACCTTCTCGGCCGAGCCCGGCATGCCGCTGATGCTTCCGGAGTTCCAGGGCGGCTCGTACGACGCGTGGGGCGGGAGTGGCTACGCGAGCTGCTATGCGCTCACCGGCCCGAGCTTCGAGAACGTCTTCTACAAGAGCAACCTGGCCGACGGCGTGACGATCCAGAGCAACTACATGGGCGTGGGCGGAACGAACTGGGGCTGGCTGCCGGCGCCGTTCATGTACACCTCGTATGACTACGGGGCCGCGATCCAGGAGACCGGCGAGATCGGCACCCCGAGTGACCCGAACACGATCCCAAACTCCAAGTACGGCGAGAACAAGCTGATCGGGGACTTCATCCAGGCCACCCCATCGCTCACCAAGACGGTCCCGGTCGCCGCGCCGGCGCTCGATAACTCTGCGGTCGCGGCCATCGCGCGAGCCAATCCTGACGACCTCACCCAGTTCGTCTACCTGCGCCAGGCCGATGCCACCTCGACCGCCACCGTCAGCACCCACATGGCGCTGAACACCAACCAGACCGGCACCTACACCTATGACGACACGTCGCCCGCACTGGTGTACACCGGCAACTGGTCGCACGTGTCCGATCAGTCGTACACGGGCGGGGACTACGACAACACGGAGAGCTTCAGCGACACCGCGGGCGACTCGATGTCGGTCACCTTCACCGGCACGGCCGTCCAGTGGATCGCGCCCACATCCGGCAACCACGGGATCGCCGACGTCTCCCTCGACGGTAAGCCGGTCGCGACCGTGGACGGCTATTCGCCGGGAACGAACTTCCAGCAGATCGAGTATTCGGTCAGCGGCCTGGCCGACACCAGCCACACGCTGACGATCGAGGTCAGCGGGCAGAAGAACCCGGCATCGTCGGGCACATATGTCTCGATCGACGCGATCAACGTGCCGACCGCGGCTCAGGCCACCGACTACTACCCGGTCGTTCCCCAGCAGGGCACGATCACTTTGCAAGGTCGCGATGCCAAGTTGCTGCTGGCCAACGATGCTTTCGCCGGCGAGCAGCTCATGTACTCGACCTCCGAGCTGATGACCCAGGCGCGGATCGGCGGCCGCGCGGTGGCCCTCCTCTACGGCCCGGCCGGGACCGACGGTGAGACCGTGCTCCGCTACGCGAGCCGGCCGACCGTGAAGGTGCTGTCCGGGAAGGTGACAAGCATTTGGGACTCGACGCGAGGCGATGAGCGGCTCGACTATGTCCACAGACGGCTCGCCGAGGTGCAGATCACCGGCGGCGGCCGTCCGCCGTTGCTGCTCCTGCTGGCTCAGAAGACCGTCGCCGAGGAGTTCTGGCCCGAGCAAACGTCCGCCGGGCGGGCGCTGGTGCGCGGTGGGTACCTGGTCCGCTGCGCGCAGGTCCGGGGCTCGACCCTGGCACTCTCCGGCGACACGAGCCGCGCGGGGGCGCTCACCGTGTGGGCGCCGCCCCGGATCTCCTCGATCAGCTGGAACGGTCAACCGCTGGCGACGAGCCCTCGCGGCGACGGGTCGCTCGCCGGCAGCGTGGGCGGGCCGGCGTCCGTCACCCTGCCCGCCCTATCGGGGTGGCGGTTCGCGTTCGAGACGCCCGAGGCCCAGCCCGGCTACGACGACAGCAACTGGGTGCTGGCCGACCACTCGGTGACGACCAACCCGACCACGCCCGTGACCACGCCGGTGCTGTACGCCGACGACTACGGCTTCCACACCGGGTTCGTGTGGTACCGCGGCCACTTCACGGCGACTGGGAGTGAGACCGGAATCAACCTGACCGTGGGCGGCGGGACCCATGGCGCGTTCTCGGTCTGGCTGAACGGCGCCTTCCTCGGCTCGGACACCGCCGGCGGAGACTCCACGCAGATGTCGTTCCCGTTCCCCGCCGCCGCGCTCCGCGCCGGCCAAGACAACGTGGTGGCCGTGCTCACCCAGAGCTCGGGACACGACGAGGACGGGGTCTACGGACCCGCGCCGTCCGATGCCCAGAAGGCGCCACGGGGCCTGCTCGGCGCCTCGCTCGAAGGCGCGTCGACGCCGGTCACCTGGCGGCTGCAGGGCGCTCAGGGTGGCGAGAACCTCCAGGACCCGGTCCGCGGACCGCTGAATGCGACCGGCCTGTTCGGCACCAACCGCGGCTGGGATCTGCCTGGGTATCCGGACGCGGGATGGAAGTCGGTGTCGCTACCCGACTCCTGGTCCGGACGCGGCCTGCCGCCCGGGATCGGGTGGTACCGGACCACGTTCAACCTGACCGTGCCGCGGCAGAGCTACGTGCCGGTCGCGGTCCAGATCGGCGGGCCTGGCCCGGGGCCGGGGACCGGCGACGCGAACTACCGGGCGTTCATCTTCGTCAACGGCTGGTTGATGGGACAGTACGACAACCAGCTCGGGCCGCAGCACCGCTTCTACGTGCCGGACGGGATCCTCCAGCAGAACGGGAGGAACACGCTGGCGATCGCGGTATGGGGCCTCGATCAGAGTGGCGCCGGGCTCGACAAGGTCAGCCTGGTCGCGCTGGGCGACCAGAGCGGAGGAGTGCCGGTTCAGCCGGTCTATAGCCCCGGCTGGAATCCGGCCGTGTACGGACCGCCGACCGCGTCGAGCCCCACCCTGGGCGTGGTCAGCTCGGCCGCGCTGGTCAACCCCGGCCAGCCGTTCACGGTGAAGGCCACGCTGAACAATCCCGGCAGCGCGCCGCTGCGCGACGCTGCGGTCAATCTCAACGCGCCCGCCGGCTGGACGGTGGCACCGGCCGGGCCGGCTTCGCTCGGGACGGTCGCCCCGGGGCGCTCGGTGTCGGCCAGCTTCCAGGTCACGCCGGCGTCCTCGGGGTCGTCCTCACCTGGGCCGGTCGATCTGGTGGCGCAGTCCACCTACGACGTGTCCGGCCAGTCGCGGACGCTGCTCGGCACCGCGCAGCTCCAGGTCCCGTTCAGCTCCCTGGCGGCGAGCTTCGACAACACCGGCATCACCGATGACAGCGACACGAACCCATCGTCGGGGTTTGAGGGGTTCGACGGGGAGGGGACGACGTTCTCGGCGCAGGGCCTAGCCAGCGCCGGCCTCGCGCCGGGCGCCGCCGTGAGCGCGGGCGGACTCAGCTTCACCTGGCCGAACGTCCCCTCGGCTCAACCAGACAACACGATGGCCGAGGGCCAGATCATCCGGATCTCAGGCTCCGGGAGCGAGCTGGGCTTCCTGGCCTCCGCGAACAACTCGCCCGAGTCGGGCACGGGCACCGTCTACTACACCGACGGGACCACGTCCACATACACGCTCGACGTGGGCAACTTCTGGTACGCGTCGGGACAGAGCGGTAACCCGGTGAATGACCAGGTCGCAGCCGTGAACTACGCCAACTACCCGACCGGCTCCTCGGGCCACACGGTGTACGTGTTCGAGCAGTCGGTCCCGATCGACCCGGGAAAGACGGTCGGGGCGGTCGCGTTGCCGCCGCTGGGGAGCGTCGCCGGCTACAACCCGGCGCTCCACGTGTTCGCGGTCGGCGTCGGGAGCTGATCGGGCGGCGCTCCGGGACCCGTCGGAGCGCCGGTTAGGCTAGGCCGATGAGCCTGGATGCGGGCAAGCTCGTCGACGCGGACGCCCCGGCGGAGCTGCGCCAGGAGCGGATCGCCGGACTGGTGCAGGACCGTGGATTCATGCGGGTGGTCGACCTGGCCACCCGCTTCGCGGTCTCCACCGTGACGATCCGCAGCGACCTTCAGGCGCTCGAGGCCCGCGGCAAACTTCACCGCATCCGCGGCGGGGCGGTGCCGCCGAGCGTCATCCCGGAGGAGCAGCCGTTCGAAGCCTCCGAGCTCGATCTGGCCACCGAGAAAGCACACATCGGCCACTACGCCGCGCGCATGGTGGCGAGCGGCGAGACCGTCCTGCTCGACGTCGGGACCACCACCACAGCGGTAGCGCGGGCGCTGATCGCGCGGACCGATCTGCGCGACGTCACCGTGTTCACGACCGCCCTCAATGTGGCGCTCGAGCTCGAAGGCGCGTATCCGCGAATCACCGTGGTGGTGACCGGCGGCACGGTGCGCCCACTGCAGCACTCGCTCGTGAACCCACTGGCCACCGTGCTGCTCGGCAAGATCAACGCGACGATCGCGTTCATCGGCTGCAACGGCGTCGACGTGCGCGGCGGCGTGACCAACATCAACCTGCCCGAGGCCGAGATCAAGCGCGCCATGCTGCTCGCCGCCCGCCGCCGGGTCATCGTCGCCGACGGGTCCAAGCTCGGCGAGGTCGAGCTGGCCAAGGTGTGCGATCTGGAGGAGGTGAGCCTGGTCATCACCGATCAGACCGCCGATCCCGCCGTCGTGGGGGAGATCCAGGCGGTGGGCTGCGAGGTCGAACTCGCGCTGGCCTGACCCGGCGCCGTTCAGGCCCCAACGTATGCGGTCCGAGCGAAGCGGCTCGCTCGCACCGAGAGCACGCACGCTTATACCTCGGGATCCTGTGCCCACTCCCAGTCGTCGCCGTGGCGCGTGGCGATGAGGCGGTCTTCGATCAGCTCCTGCTTGACGTGACGAACGCAGCCTGTCACCGCGTGGCAGGTGATCGTGACCTTGTCCCCAGTCACCTCGATACGCAGGAAATGCTTGAACAGCGGAGGAAGTCCCCAATCCAGCAACGACGAGAAGATGGTGTGCATCACGTCGGGAGGATGTCCCGGGAGGCGATACATGAGCGCGGCCACGCGGCGGTCGCGTTGGGACGGACGTTTCGTCCGCGCCGTCACGCGCACCGGCACCATGCCGAGTCGCTCGGCCGCGATGTAGGCGGCGACATCGGGGTCGAGCGTCAGGAGGTGAGTCCCGCCGAGCTTTCTATCCCAGAGCTGGGCGCACCTGGCGAGGGAGTCGCCCCGAAGCGGATAGCAGCGGAACGAATCCTCGTCGACGCCCGGCGGGCCGTCCTCGTCGAGGTTCTGAATCGTGTGAGTCTCGTGCAGGAACGCGCCTCCCCCGCCGGCGACGATGAACGGCATCTTCCGGCCTCCGTCGAGCGTTACCAGGTACCGCTGATAGTTGTGAGTGTGGCCAGAGATCACGGCGAGGTACTTGTAGTGCGGGTTGCTGACGACGTCGTGAATCGTCATGCCACCTTCCATCGGTCGTGGAAAGCGCAGACCATCGACGTACAGGGGCGGCTTGAGCAGGAGGATCTTGGATCCGTTCTCGGCGGACGTTCTCAGGAACCAGTCGCGCTGACTGCTGTCCAGCGGGCCGTCCAGCCCCAGGTCCAGCGCGACGAGCGTCACCCCACCCGCCTTGAGTGCGAAATACGGCCCCGGCTGCTGATGCACAGGCGCACCCATCCGCGCGTCGGCGGCGACCTGCAGGTGGCGAAAATCGTCATAGGTACTGCCCGCCGGCTGCGGTCGAACCTCGGCCATCTTGAGCAGCTCGTCCGTGCGGCCCTGCGGCGAGCGCCGCCAAAGAAGCTCCCGCGGGTGCAACCGTCCGGCCGCGGGGCGCTGCGGGCGCTCGTCGGCGTTGCAGAACCAGTACATGAATCCATCCGCGTCGTCATACCAGGAGTGGCTTCCCGGAATGGCATAAATCGGATGTGGGTAATCGCGATACGGCGCGAGCACCTTGACTCCGTACTGTTCGATGCCGCCGGCTGGATAGGCGACGTCACCGCATATGAACATGAAATCGGTCTCCATGGCCTGCGCGAGCAGGGTGGGGACGACGCGGTATTGCGATGCGTCGCCTTCGCCGGTGTCGCCCATGACGACGAACGACACCGGATCACGTTTTTCGAAGGCGTCAACCACGAGCAGATCCTCCGGGCGCCGGCCGAGCAACTCCAGCCAGCGCCGCCGGTGCTCGGCGGTCGGATCACGCAGGTACTCACCGATGATCTGATTTCGGCACTCCCAGAGCGAGCGCGGGCTTGCCCACGAGAGCTTTCGGATCCGGCCGGCCTGCGGCGGGATCGACACGGGCTTCACCGCTCGACACCTGACCCAGCCGGCATGGTCGGGCCGCCGGCGGGAGCTCAGGGGCGGCTGATGAAGCGCCGACACGTTGCGCATCTTGACGGCAACTCCGCCGAGTTGCCAGGTACCTACGCGATGGATGTATCTGTAAAGCCTCGGGCGTCTCTTTCAAATCGGTTGAGCCGCATCAGGTAGAGTCCGGTCAAAGGCGCACGACCCGCCCGCAAGGGAGGGACACATTGGGGACAGGCGAACCTGGAAAGGGCGCACAGGGCGGGCCGCGAACGGCCGGAGTCCACCCTCGGCTGCGAGTGTGTGGTCCGCTGGAGGTGGAAATCGGCGGGCGGCGGCTTGAGTCGGAGCTTCCGGGTCGCAAAGGCCAGCTGCTCGCATACCTGGCGGTCAATCGGCAACGCGCTGTTCGCCGTGAGGAGCTGATCGACGCCCTCTGGCCCACCAACCCGCCGCTTCGGCCCGAGGCGGCGTTCGCGACACTCCTGACGCGTACGCGAGCGTCGGTCGGCCACGCCACGATCAGCGGCAGCTCGCACCTGCGACTCGAGCTCGGGGACGGTGCCTCGATCGACTGGGAAGTGGCCCAGGCGGCCGCCGACGCCGCGCGTGCTCGCCTCACAGGCCGGGACCCGGCCGGTGCGGTGGCCAGCGCCGATGAAGGTCTGGCCATCATTGCCCGTGGTTTCCTCCAGGACCACGAGGCGGCGTGGATCGACGATCGGCGCCGCGAGCTCGACGAGCTGCGCGCGCCGCTGGCCGAGGTGCTGGCCCGCGCGGCGCTCGCCCTCGGCGGTGAGCACCTGGCGGCGGCCGAGCGCGCCGCGCGGACCATGATCGAGCAGAACCCGTTCCGTGAGACCGGCTACGCGGTGCTTATGGAGGTCCTGGCCGCAGGCGGAAACGAGGCGGAGGCCATGCGAACCTACGACCGTCTGCGTGCGCTGCTGCGCGAGCACCTGGGACTGACGCCCTCTCCCGCCGTGACGGCGCTCGCCGAGCGTGTCCTGCGACACCAGTCCGACGACACGGCCATATCGGTCGCGGGACCCGATGGCGGTGGGGTCGCCGCGCCGGGGGAACTGCGCCCAGTACTGCCGGGCATGGTCGCCACCGTGGCCGACCGGCCGCTGGTCGACCGGACGAGCGAACGAAATCGATTGCTCCGGGTGGCTGAGGACGCCGCTGCCGGGCACCGGCGGGTGATGCTCATCTCCGGCGAGCCCGGGATCGGCAAGACGCGGCTTGCCGTGTGCGTCGCCTCCATTCTCAACCAGCACAGCTGGAGCGTCCTGTACGGGCGTGCCGACCGCGAGAGCGTTCTCACCTATCAGCCCGTGATCGAAGCTCTCCAGCACTACCTCGCCGACGGGGTGAGCATCGATCCGCACGTCCTAGAGCTGCTGGGGCCCGAGCTCGCTGCTCTGAGCCGGATGGTGCCCGCGCTCCGGGCCTTGTCCTCCGCGCCGGCCGACTCCGGCGGCGCGGAGCCCGAGCTTGAGCGGTTCCGCGTGTTCGAGGCGGTGGCCGCGCTGATCGCCTCCGCGACGGCGCGCTGTCCCGCGCTGTTGATCCTCGATGACCTCCACTGGGCGGATCGCAGCACGATGAGTCTGCTTCGGCACCTGATCCGCGCCACGGTCGATTGTCGCCTGTTCGTCCTGGGCACCTTCCGGGATCCACATGAGGAAATCGAGGCGCCGTTTCGCGAGTTCGTCGATGAACTCTGGCGTGAGGGGTTGCTGGAGCAGCTCGACCTCGACGGGCTGGCTCGCGAGGATACGGCCGAGCTGGTGCGCGAGCATGCGCCCGACGCGGAGGATGGGCTCATCGCGCGCCTGTATGAGCGCACCGACGGCAATCCGTTCTACGTGGAGGAGACGCTGCGCGGCTTGGAAGGGGCGGCCGGCGACGCGTCGGGCCGCCTGGGCTCGGACCCCGGATTCGCCGTACCCGATCAGGTCAAGCGGATGATCAAATGGCGCGTCGAGCGGCTCGAACCGCCCGCGCCGGCGATCCTGAAGGCGGCCGCGGTCCTGGGGCCGGAGTTCGAGCTCGGGCTGGCAAGCGCGACAAGCGGAGTCTCGATGGGCGACGCTCTCGGCGCACTAACCGTGGCCCACGGTGCCGGATTGATCGTCGCCGATCCAGGCCGTCCCGATCGCTCTGCGTTTCGCCACGCATTGGTTCGGGAGGCGCTGTACGAGGCGCTCCCGGCCAGTGAGCGCGCTCGCCTGCACCTCGCCGCCGGCCGGGAGCTCGAGCGTGCGGGTCGGGGCCGGGCGCGGGCGGCCGAGCTCGCCATGCATTACTCGCATGCCATTCATATTGGGGGCGCGGAGGCGGCGGTTCGCTGGCGGCTCGAGGCAGCCGCGCAGGCCACCTTTCGCCACGCCCACGAGGAGTCGGTCGAGCATCACCGCCGGGCGCTGGAGGCGCTCGATGCCATGGCGCCAGATGACCGCCGCCGGGCGTCGATCCTCTTGGGGCAGGGCCAGGCGCTGCTCCGGGCAGGCGAGGTAGAGGAAGGTCGCAGGCGCCTGTTCGAGGCTGCAGGGCTTGCCCGCAAGTACGGAGCGGCCGACATCCTTGCCGAGTGCGCTCTCGACTCGGGCTCTTTCTACCTCTCCGGAGGAGACGTCGACACGGAGTTGGCGGCACTGCTCGAAGAGGCACTCGAAGGGCTCGACGCGCCCGAGGACCGCCCGAGCCGCGCGCGTGTCATGGCGCGGCTCTCCGTGGCTCTGTACTGGGAGCCGCCGAGCCGTGCTCGGAGCCGGCAGCTCGCCGACGATGCCATGCGTCTGGCGCAGGCCGACGGCGATCCTCTCGCCGTCGCGTGGGCGAGCGGAAGCCACCACTGCGCGAACTGGGTTTCCGAACGCCCGGCGGCGCTGCTCGCCGAAGCGGAACGAACCGTCGAGCTCGCGGAGCAGGCCCGCGACGAGGAACTGGAGCTGATCGCTCGGACATGGCGGGTGAACCACCTGCTGTCGCTCGGGCGAATTCCCGAGGTCGACGAGGAGATCGAGCGGTTCGTCGGGCTGGCCGATCGATTGAAGCAGTCTCGTTATCGGTGGTATGCGCCGTTGTTCCAGGCCGTGCGCTCGATGATGGATGCCCAGCTGGAGGAGGCCGAGCAGCACGTGATGACGATGGCGGAGCGCGGCGGACGCGTACACGGGTCGCCCGCCCCACTCTTGGCCGCCGCGCAGCTGTTCTTCGTACGTGCACTCCAGGGACGGCTCGATGAACTCGAGGGTGCGGTCGCGGCGTTCATCGAGAGCTATCCGGGCGTGCCGGCGTGGCGGTGCGGCATGGCCTTTCTGCAGTCACAACTCGGTCGCCACGATCAGGCCCGGAGCATGATCGACGAACTGGCGTCCGATGGCTTTGGCCAGATCCGCCACGACAACCTATGGTTGCTTTCGGTCTCGATGCTCGCCGAGACGTGCGCGGTCTCGGGAGCGGACCATGCGGCTGAGCTCGAACGACTTCTGAAGCCTTGCGCCGGTGTTTTCGTCGTCTCCCCAACAGCTGCCTGGCTTGGACCCGTGGATCGCTTCCTGGGGCTGCTCGCCGCGGCGCAAGGTCGCCTGGACGAGGCCGACGCCTGTTTGATCCGTGCCGTTGAGCTATGTGAATCGACGCGGGCGGCGTCGATTCTCGCCCTGGTGCGGCTCGACCACGCGGAGATGCTGCTGGCCCGAAACCGCGACCGAGACGTAGAGCGAGCCCGGGCGCTGGCTCGGGCGGCGCTCAGTACCGGCGAGGCCGCGGGTATGCGGCATGCGACCCGTCGGGCGCTGTCCATCCTGTCGGACTCGGACTCGACGGTCGCGCCGGCGGCGTCCGCGCTGGGGGGGACGGTTGCTGCAGGCTGATTTCGACGCCGTCGTTGTCGGCTCCGGGTTCGGGGGCTCTATGGTTGCGCGTCGGCTGGCTGATGCGGGCCTGTCGGTGTGCGTGCTCGAGCGGGGGCGCTGGCATGCGCCGGGGACCTTCCCGGAGACGCCGGCCGAGGTGAAGCGAAGCTTCTGGGACCCGTCGCACTCGCTCTACGGGCTGTTCGACGTGTGGTCCTTCCGGGGCCTGGCCGCGGTCGTCGCGAGCGGGATGGGCGGGGGCTCGCTGATCTACGCCAACGTGATCGCGCGGCCGCCCGACGGATGGCTGAAGGTCGACGGCCCCCAGGGCGGAGACTGGCCGGTGAGCAAACGCCAGCTCGAGCCTCACTTCAAGGAGGTGGAGCGCTTGCTCAAGCCGGTGCCCTACCCGGCCAGTGGTCCCTTCGCCAAGGCGCCGAAGACGAAGGCGTTTCTACGCGCGGCGGAGCGGGCGGCACTCAAGCCCGACCGCATTCGGCTAGCGGTGCAGTTCGAAGCCGGCGGTCAGTCCAGGCGCCGTGAGCCGTTCGGCGAGCCCGAGGAGAACATCCACGAAAAGCAGCGGTACACCTGCGACATGCTCGGTGCCTGCGACCTCGGCTGCAACCTCGGCGCCAAGCACAGCCTCGATTTCGCCGTGCTGAGTTCCGTCCAGGTCCCCCGCGAGAACCTTCGTCCCATGGCCGAGGTACGGCGCATACGGCCTCTCAACCCGGGATTCGCGGTCGAATTCCTCGACCACCGTGACGCGGCTAAAAACGGCGGGCCGCCCCGCAAGGAGACGATCACGTGCCGACGGCTGATCCTGTGCGCGGGGACGCTCGGGACCGCGCTCCTGCTACTTCGCAGTCGCCTGGACCTCCCGGGACTCAGCCAGGCCGTCGGCCGTCATTTCTCGGCCAACGGGGACTATCTCGCCTTCGCCTCCGATTGCAAGCCGGTCAGGCCGGACACCCAGATCAATGCCTCCCGGGGGCCGGTCATCACCGCGTCAGCGTGTGGCGAGGATCGCAGCGAGGGAGGCGACGGCCCGGGCTTTCACCTCCAGGACGGAGGCTTTCCCAGCTGGGCGGGGTGGCTCGACCTGGTTGGCGGGATCCGGCGCGATCTCAGCCTGGTCGCCGCCGGCATACGCTCAGCGGTCGAAGGTCCGGGTGTCGGCAGCCCCGATGAGAACCTCAGCTTCCAGCTCTCGAAGCTGGTCGACGACGGCGGCGAGCGTGTGTTACCTCTTCTGTCTCTCGGCCGCGACACCCCGGACGGACGGTTGCATCTGCGCGACAACCGGCTCGACCTCGACTGGCGCAAGTATGCATCGGCGGCGCTGTACGAACGGACCGAGGCGGCGGCGCGTCTGGTGACCGAGGAGCTTGGCGGAAAATACGTCGATCCCCTGCGCTTCTTCCGACCGATCACGGTTCACCCGCTCGGGGGCTGCGCGATGAGCCGCGACCCCCGCACCGGCGTCGTCGACCCGAACCTGTGCGTGCACAACGTCGAAGGACTCTCGATCGCGGACGGCTCGGTCCTGCCGGGGCCGGTCGGGATAAATCCGGCCATGACGATCGCAGCGCTCGCGGACCGCCACGGCGAATGGTTGGCCGCGCACTTCTAGGCGAAGGCATGAGAGCGTCACTTGGATTCTCCGAATGCCTGCGCGGATATGCCGCGTTCGGCGAGTCGGTCCCGGAGATCGGCTACCAGATCGGCAAGGGAGATCGCACTCGCGTCGAGCTGCGCCTGAAGGTCGTGATCGACGACGTCGACGCGTTCATCGCCGGGCCGGGGCGGGGAGGCATGCTCCGGGGGTCGCTCGCGTTCGACGAGCTCGGCGGCCCGTTCGAGATCGCTTGCGGCGAGGTCAAGATCCTGCCGGTCCAGGCCAACCCGCGGCGGGGACGCATGTACTACCGCGCCGGCATTCTGATCCCGCCCGACAAATGGCTCACGGTCCACGGCGTCAAAGAGCTGCAAGGAGGCCGCGGACGGAACTCGATCGCCGAGGCCTTCGCACTCCGAACGATCCTGCGGCACGGCGAGCCCGACTTCAACCGGCCCTCGGACGAGGATTGGGAGCAGGCGGTGACGGAGCATGAGTCCCGATCGGTCATCGCCGCGGGAATCCTGCACATGACCGTCTCGGGACTGGCCGGAACACTCGCGAGCTTCCGCCCCAAGGCACGGACACGGATTGGCGGCGCGGCCGCGATGGTCAGTTTCTGGGAGACGGTGGCCGGGGGCATCGCCGATGTGTATCTCTCCGACCGGGCCAGTCGCGGACGTCTCCCGGCGAGAGAAGCTCGACTGAACCACGAGCTGGCCGAAGCGGTGCTCAGAGATCCAGCTGCTGCCGAGCTGCGCGCGGACGGTGCTGCGGCTGCTCAGAGGCGAGGCCGGGAAGTCAGGGCCGCCCAGCCGCCGCCACAGCCTGAGCCCAGGAGGACCGTTACCGAGGGTCTCGAGGTCGATACCTTCTTCCTGCTGCCTGACTCGGACGGAGCGTCGCTGGTGCGGCTCCGGCGCCTCAGGCGGGAGAACGCCCGGTGGGGGCACAAGGGTCCGGTCGTGCTGCTCGCAGGTTCGAGCGTGAACTCCGACGTGTTTCGCCCCGTCGGCGTGCAGACGACGATCGTCGACCGTCTTCTCGAGAAGAGGTACGACGTATGGCTCGAGGACTGGCGCGGGAGCCTGGGGTGCACCCCGCGGGAGTACTCGCTGGACGAGGCGGCGGTCATCGACCACCGGGCCGCCATCGCCTTTGTTGCGAAGAAGACCAGGAAGCGAGACATCAAGGCGGTCGTCCACTGCCTGGGCTCCTCTGGATTCATGCTCGCGCTAGCCTCCGGTCTGCTTTGCGACGGGGACGAGGACGTTTTCAACGTCACGCACGTCGTCTCGAACGCGGTCTCGCTGCACCCGATGGTTCCGCCGGGCGCCGTGAAGAAGATCCGCGCCTTCGCCCCTATCGGCAATCGGGTGCAGGCCTATATGGACCCGCGGTGGGCGCGGGACGTGCCGATGCTCGACAAGCAACTACCGACCGCACCCGACGCGTTCCCGGTCGAGACGTTCCCGGCGATGGCCCCCAAGACCCCGCTGGGCCGGCTGCTGGTCGCCTGGGTGAAGCTGACCCACCACGAGTGCGACAACAGTGTGTGCAACTTCGCGCAGTTCATGTACGGCGTCGGTCCCTCGACGCTGTATGACGAAGCGAAGCTGACCAAGGAGACAGCACAGTGGATGCAGGGGCAGTTCGGCTGGGCGCCCGCCCGGCTCTACCGTCAGCTTGCCCGGAGCATCCTGGCAGGGCACCTCGTCCCCATGCAACAGTGGCCGGGGAACGAGTTGGGCGCGAACCTCTTCGAGGCGGGGCCCAAGGACCTCGGTACGAAGATCACTTTCATGGTCGGGACTCGCAACCGCACGTTCTCGCCGACCAGTCAGCTCATGACCTATCAGTGGTTCTCGGCTCACCACGACCATCCTCAGACCCAATACAAGTTCGTTCCGCTCGAGGACTTCGGGCACCTCGACGTCTGGCTGGCGAAGGACCAATCGAAGGTTCAGGACGTCGTTTTAGAGGGCCTGAGCCGCTAGCGCCCCCCGCCCTCGGCTCCGGGCCGCTCGATGGCGAGCCCGGTCGGCCGCCCGAACCCTGACGAAATCCTCATGCAATCGGCGCGAAATCGCGCCCCGAAAAGCTTGCCACCGACTTCCCATCCGTGACCGAAGACGGAGGAGAGACCGATGTGGCGAACCTCGCAGAACCAACCCCGACCTCGCAGGCATTTGGCCGGAGAGCAGCTCGTCGAGATCGTGCGGGCCGCGGCCGCGGGCGACCAGTCCAGCTGGGAACGGCTCGTGTCCGAGTTCAGCGGAATGGTCTGGGCAGTGGCACGGTCCCACAGGCTGGGCGACGCGGACGCCGGCGACGTGGTGCAGGCGACGTGGGTGAAGCTCGTCGAGCATCTGGCTGACCTGAAAGACCCGTCCCGCGTCGGGCCCTGGCTGGCCACGACCGCCCGCCGCGAGTGTCTGCGGGTGCTGCGCGCCGCCAAGCGGCAGGTGCCTATGGGCGACGACATGCCCGACCGCGAGGCGCCGGACGGGTCCCCGGATCGAGACCTGCTGATCGCCGAGCGAAACGCCGCCCTGCGGCGTGGCTTCTCGCGCCTGCGACCGCGGGATCAAGACCTCCTGCGCATGCTGGCGGCGGATCCGCCCCCGACGTACGAGGAGATCTCGGCCGCCCTGAACCTGCCGATCGGAAGCATCGGCCCGACGCGGGCCCGGGCGCTCGAGCGGCTTCGCAACCAGCTGAACGCGGATGGCTGAGTTGGTGCTCCGTAGGCCCTGCAGCACGCGATCTCAGGAGTGAGCAAGCAGTGCAATTCCCTGATTACCCATACGGAGGTGTTGACAATGACCGTCTCCACGCCCGCTGAACGCCCCGCGCGACAGTGCGGGCATTCAGTCCATGTGGGCACCTGCCCGGCCTGCCAGCGATTCCAGCTCGAGAGGTGGCGCTCGCAACTGCTGCAGGTGTACGCGCGGGGCGAATTACAGAATCCGGACGGCCGGACGCGACGCGGGATCGAGGCTTGACCGCCCTGTTCATTGATCTGTCCGAGCCTCGACCATGGCTTCGATCTGCTCGTGAGGCCCGCGACGCTGCGATAACGTCCTGGGCGTGTCCGCCACGGACAGCGTCAGCCAGCGGCCGGGGCGCCCGCCCGGGACCTCGCGCCGGGCGGTGACGCGGGCCGCACTCGAGCTGTTCGGCGACCGCGGCTTCGAGGAGACGACGGTCGATGACATCGCCGATGCGCTCGGCGTCAGCCGCCGCACGCTGTTTCGCTACTTCGCGTCCAAGAACGACATGGTGTGGGGGGACTTCGACTGGGTGCTCGAGCGTCTGCGGCAGTGCCTCGAGGACACCTCGCCCGAGGTGGCGCTGCACGAGGCTCTCGGCCGCGCCGTCGTCGAGTCCAACCGCTACGAGGACGAGCAACTGCCCGAGCTGCGGATCCGGATGCGCCTGATCACCGGCGTGCCCGCGCTCCAGGCCCACTCGGCGCTGCGCTACGCCGAGTGGCGCGAGGTCATCGCCGTGTGGGTGGCCGAGCGCCTCGGTTGCTCGGTCGGCGATCTCGTCCCCCAGACGGTCGCGCACGCCGCGCTCGGCACGTCAATGGCCGCGTTCCTGGTGTGGGTCGACGATCCTACGAGCGACCTCGTGGCGAACCTTGAGGAGGCGTACCGGTTGCTCCGGTTCGGCCTGCAAGCAGTCGCCGCGTCCCGCTCCGTCGCCGGTTGAGATCAGCGGTAGAGCAGGTTGTCGACCATGCGGCCCACAGCGAAGGGCCCGCCCCACTCGTGCAGCTTCCACAGCTCGCATCGCTCTTCGCGCGAGCCTTCTGCGTCGAGGATCGCGTTGACGGCTCGGCGCGCCGCCTCGTTTGCGCCTTCCATGGTGGCGAGATCGGTGTACGTACGCACGTAGTCCGCTGCGAGGAACAGGTTGGGCACCTGTGGCAGGGCCGCGTCGGGACGGTTGGCCCAGGATCCCTTCTCGTTCACGAGCAGCGGCTCGAGGTTGGTGTCCGCCCCGGCTGGATTGGGCGCGACGATGTCGGGGTCGAGGAAGCCGTCGATCATGTTGTCGTCGCGCAGCACCTCTTCTGAGACGTTCAGGCTGGCCTTCAGCTGATCCCAGACCTCGGCTTTGATCTCGTCCTTGGTGCACTTATCGGCCGGCTTGCCCTTGGCGGAATAACTCCCGGCGGTCTGCCATTCGGAGATGTCGACGGACAGGATGCCCCCGACGCTTCCGTCTCCGAACTGCGAGAAATTCACGCCCGGCCAGAAGCAGCGCTGCGAGATCGCAGTGAGCGACCAGGCTGAGTTGATGAAGATCACGTGCCCGTGCACCAGCGGCACGTTCTCTTTCAGATAGAAGACGATCCCGTTCATCCATCGGTAGACAAGCTTGTCTAGCTTTCCAAGCTCGGGCACCTCGGCCTTCAGCGGGACGTCCAGCGCCGACGGGGTCTGCATCACCTCGACCGGCACGGCCGCGATGTAGTAGTCCGCGGTGTCTTCAAAGGCAATGGTTGTCTGCTGCGCCGGCCATGTGATCTGGTGGCCTGCGATGCCCGTCACCTCTCGCCCCTCGGAGTGAATTGCATCCACGCGGTGGCAGACCCGGTAGTCGACGCCGAGCGAGCGCAGGTGACTGAGCCACGGATCGATCCAGGCGTCGTTGGTGGGCGCATTCAGGACGCGGTCGACCTGCATCCCCGGTTGGAGCATGTCCTGGAGGAGCTGCAGGAGGATGTAACCCCCGGTGCGGGCGCTCATCTCCCTCGCCCGAGCCGCCACGAGCGTGCGCGTGAGCCCGTCGGCCATGTAGGTGCCGTAGGCCTCGGAGCGGCTCGACGCCCCTGAGAAGTCCCACCAGCTTTCGTTCTCGTACTCCTCGAAGCGGCGTCGCTCACATGCGCACAGGAGCTTGCCCATCAAATCGGAAAAGTGGATTTGATCGCCGATCGTGAGTCCCAGCTGGGTCTCGAAAGCCCATGCCACCTTCAGGTCGAGCTCAACTTCCCCGGGCGAGCGCGGGAACTGCGCGGGTTGGATCAGGGGCAAAGCCCCCTCCCGAGCGACCTCGATCCTCGTCGACTGCGTCAGGTTGTCCAGCACCGTCCGTCCGTCGGCGAGCGGGATGCGATTCATCGTGTCCGGGATGTGTTTGTAGAAACCCGGAAAGAACCGGAAGCCGTGCTCACCCGGGCAGTCGTGCAGCGCCGGATCGGGGCTTGGATTCTTGAAGCTACGCGCCTTGCCCCCTGGGATGTTGCGCAGTTCGTAAACCACGACATCGAACCCGCGGGAGCTCAGCTCGTGCGCGGCAGTCATGCCGGCGACGCCGCCGCCAATGATGATCACCCTCTTGGCCACTGCCCCTTGTCCCCCTCGGTCGCAGAGGCGATGATACACCCGTCCGGAAGGGCCATGGGATAAGGGGTGTACAGGTATGGACCCCGGCGAGCTGGAGCAAAAATGGGTCGAGGAGGCGATGAAAGCGGCCGCGATCGATTCTGCGCATTGGCGGCCGGGGCGCGGGGTGGATCACAACCGGCAGACGATCCAGGCCGTGTACGGCTATTACGGCAAGCGGTTCGTCGCACACAACTTTCTTCTCTGGGCCGACATGGCGAACGTGATCGGGGCGACCTTCTACGCCGCGTTCATGGACCTCGCCATCCTCCCCGATGCGGCGCGCCAGTTCGTGAGGTCCCTCGGCCGCGCCTGGCGACACCTTCGCCGCGACGCGGCGGGCGAGCTCGGCTTCTACGAGACGCTCTTCCTCACTATGCAGAAGAAGATCTTCGAGGACCAGGCGAGCATGCACGAGGCATACCTGGACTGTGGCCTTCCCGAGATAAAGCGCTTCTACGACGCGGGGATCATCGACCTGACCACCCGTGAGGCGTGGGAGCAGATAGACCTCGGCCGCAACAACGGCGACCAGGACGCGCTCGACAACGGCTGCCGCATGCTGCTCTGGCGCGAGCAGCGCGACATCATCGATCGCTTCTACGTGACGATGTTCAATCATCACGGCCCGGAGGGGTGGGCATTCACCTATGCCATGACGCTCGCCGGAACGCCGTCGGTGCCCGCCGCCCGCTCAATGGCAGAGGTCTTTCCGGTGGTGTTTCCGCCGCAGTGGGTTCCGGCACCGATCAGGATCACGACGCCTTTGCCGGACGGAAACCTCGCGCACTTCGCCGACCGATGGCGCCTGATCGAGGCCGACACGCTGCCCGCCTACCTGAGGTACGTGCGCGGCGATCTGAACGAAGCCCTCAAGTCGGCGCTGGTGCCTGTGGCCACCCGAGCCGAGCAGTATCGCCTCGACATCCAGGTCGGCCCGCTCCTATTGGGACTACTTACCCGGTGGGGAATACGCCGCGGTTCGGGTCTCACTTTCGACGCCCCCGGTGGTTGGAGATCCACGCAGGTCAGGCGCGAACCGGTCGTGCTCGCGCTGCGGACCAAGTCCTCTGCGAGCACGCTGGGGCTGGAGGCGGCGCGGAGAAACCTCATCTGGACCGCCCCGGGGCGGCGCCCGTTCAAGGTTGAGGTGGACCTACCCGCGGGGCGCGTCTACAAGGCCAACGCAGAAATGGTGGCCGCCACGAGCTTTCCCGCGTCGGGCCCAACTAACCACATCAGCGTGAGGCTGCCCCCCTTGGATCTGAACGCGGCCGAAGAGTGCATCGGGCAGTACGCGGTGGCTTGGGGCATCGACCCAAAGGAGGTGTCGAAGTGGAAGACCAGCGCAGCCGGGTTGGCGAGTTCGACCCATCGCGTGTACAGCACGCGGGTGTTCAGGCCGGCGGCCGTCGACTTCGTGCGGCTCGAATTCGAGGTTGCCCATCACGTCGGCGACAAGTTCTTCGTGATCTCCGCGCTCTTCTCTTGGTAGACGGGTCCCAGTGAACGGCGCGCCCGAGCCTCGAGGGCGGCGAATCCATGTCGCTGGGAGCTACTCAGCACCTCGCCCAGCAGGATCAGGGCTCGCTCACGATCGCCGGACTCGTCGCGGTGCAGCAACATGGATGCCTGGTTGTACTGGGTGTGAGCCGTCCAAAGCCGTGATCCGAGCTTCGCGTGCGCCTCGAGGGCATCGTTGAAGTGACGGTCGGCCTGCTCGTAGCGCGACAGCACTGTCGCGAGCAGGCCGAGATGTCGTGAGATCGAACCAAGACACAGGACCCCGAAGAGGACGACGTTGCGGGTCGCATACGGCGACAGCTGCTCGTAGAGCTCGGCCGCTCGGTCGGCGTCGTCGAGGAAGGCGACAACCTCCGCCAGGTTCGCCAGAGACGACAGCCACAACGCGTCGCGCGGGATGCTCGCGAAGGCGTCGGAGGCGAGGACCTCGAGCTCACGACGGGCGTCGGCCTCGCGGTCGAGCTGGGCGTACATCTCGGCGAGCGCGCAGCGCCACCCGGCGATCGCCGGGTACTGCGCCGTGAGCGCCTCGGTTCCTTCCAGTACCTCCGCCAGACGACCCTGCTCGCGACGCAAGGCGACCATCTGGCCCCCAAAGATCTGGGCCGCGGACCGGTTGGAGCTCTCAAAGCCCAGCTCGAAGCCCTGCAACGCGAGCGCCTCGAACTCATCGAGGTGGCCCTTGATCTGTGCGTCGCGCCCCAATACGGCGGTCAGGAGCCATTTCGAGAAGCGGTCGTCGAGGTTCTCCGCCAGCTCGCGCACGGCCTCCAGCTCCCTCCGAGCGCGGTCAGCCAGTCCAAGCTCTACTAGGTGGTCGAGAGTCCACGAGCGGGCTTCAAGCTCGAGCTGACGGTCCCCGATGGCGCTCGCGACCCGCGCGAGCTCGAGCGCGGCCGCCAGCGACTGGTCGATGCTGTCCGGGCCGAGCGTCACGTGGTGGTACATCGCGAGCACGAGGGCGAGACCCTCGCTGTCGCCGATCCTCCGGACCATCTCGAGCGCATCCTGAGCCAGCTCCGGCCTGCGCGCCTCCTGACGCCCGTAGGCGAGGCTGGCCGCGAGCCGCGCCATGATGCTTGCCCGCAGCACCGTCTCTTCAGGCCCGAGCTCGGTCAGGGCCCGACTCAGGAGCTCGACCGCCGGCCTTGCCGTCTCCTCGCTCAGCTCGATCAGGAATGGGCCGGCGAAGCCGAGCGCCGCCCGGGCCAGCAGTTCGGCATCGTCGGCTTTCCCGGCGAGCCCGGCCGCCTCCAAACACAGGCGCTTGGCGGCGTCGAAATCGCCGGTTCGCCACAGTGCGTCTGCGAGCGCGAGCATCAGCTCGGGTCGCGTCTCGTCGCTCGGTGAGCCGTATGACTGGAGTGCCTCGAGCCCGCGACGATAGTGAGCCGCGGCCTCCTCATATCCGAGGCGCGCGGCCGCCTCGCGTCCCGCGGCGAGAGCGTAGGTTGCCGCTTTGGGCGCTTGACCGTCAGCCGCCGCCTCGGCGAAGTGATGGGCGAGCTCATCGTTCATCGTGGGAGCCTGCGGGAGCGTCTCGAGCACCTCGCCGATCAGACGGTGGAATCGAATCCGTCTCGCCGACACCAGGGCCTCGTACAGGGTCTGTCGGACCAGGGCGTGCTCGAACGCGTACTCCCCACGGCCGGCATCCGCGATCAACCCGGCGGCCGTCGCTTCGTCCAGAGCGTCCAGAACCGGATCCGAATCGCCTACGACGCGCTCCACTACCGGCAGGGGGAAGGTCATCCCGGCGACAGCGGCTACGTTCAGGCTGCGTCGCGCGAGCTCTGAAAGGCGCGCGATGCGCTCGAATATCACCGCCCGCACTCGCTCGGGCACGTCGATATGCCCCTCGGCGGTGGGGGCGTGAGCTGACCACGAACCAGATTCCTCGATATCCGCCAACAGCTCGCGGACAAAGAACGGGTTTCCCGACGTTTGCGTGTGCAGCGCCCGGGCGATGCTTTGATCTCGCTCCTGATCGGTGTGAGAAAGCGAGCTGGCGACGAGCAAGGCAATGGCGGTCTCGTCGAGCCCGTGCAGAGGCAATCGCATCGAGCCCTCGGCACGGTGCAGGTTGGCCACCATCTGACCCAGGGGGCTGCGGTCCTCGAGGTTGCTGTCGCGGTAGGTCCCGACAATCGAGCAGCGACTCGGCCTGATGAGGCCGATCAGGTGGCGCATTAGGAGCACGGTCCCGCCGGCCGCCCACTGCAGGTCGTCGAGCACGAGCAGCACGCGGCGACGTCGCCCCGCAGCCTCCAGAAGCGCGTACGTGGCATCGAACAACGCGGCCTGCGCCCATTCCGGATCGCTGTGGACGGGAGCTGCCGAGGAGCTCAACTCTGGCCACAGACGGGCGAGCTCGAGTGCCCGGGGCCCCAGCTCCGCCTCGAGGCCGTCCCGGCCCAGCGCGAGGGCGCACGGGCGCAGCGCCTCGACGAACGGCTGGTAGGGAACGGTCACGTTCTCCTCGCAGTGACCGTAGAGGACGAGCGCGCCCTGGTCGTGAGTGGCGCGGGCCAGTTCGCTGGCCAGCCGTGTCTTGCCGATGCCGGGCTCGCCGATGACGAGCGCCGGTTGCCTGGGCTCGTCGCCGGCGCTCGCCCACCACTCGAGCATCCGGGTCAACTCGGCCTCGCGACCGACGAACGCCCCGCGGCTGGTTCGCTCGAGCGTCCAGGGAAGCGGGAGGCGCGGCGTTGTCGCGTCCTTGTCGCGGTCGGTACCGGTCATGGGCACGGCCGAGCGCGCGTCCAGCGATGAATCCTGGTGCAGGATCGCCTGCTCCAGCGCTCGCAACGCCGGGCTCGGCTCGAGCCCGAGCTCGTCGAGGAACATGCGACGTGCTTGCTGGAACGCGTCGAGCGCATCCGCCTGGCGACCGCAGCGGTACAGAGCCAGCATCAGCTGCCCGCGCGGGCGCTCGCGGAACGGTTGCTCGCGCACCAGCGCCTCGAGCCTGGGGACGACCGCGGCATGCTGCTGGGCGGCCAGCTCCGCGTCGATGAGCTCTTCGCGACAGGTCATTCTCAGCTCCTCGAGCCGCGCAACCGCCGCCTGGGCGAAAGGTTCATAGGTGAAGTCCGCCAGCGGCGGACCGCGCCATAGCAACTCGGCCTCGCGCAGAAGCTCGACCGCGCCACGGGCATCGCCGGCCGCAAGCTCGGTGCCCGCGCGGTCGTACAGGCGCTCGCAGCGGAAGACGTCGAGATCGTCGGCGCCGAGCTCGAGCATGTACCCCGGCGCCTTGGTAATCAGTCTCCCGGCCGCGCTTGCGAGCGCTGTCCGCAGCCGGGACACGAAGACCTGGATCGTGTGGGCCGCGGTTGCCGGCGCGTTGTCGCCCCACAGCTCATCGATCAGCCGGTCTACCGAGACGACCTCGTTGGGGTGCAGCGCGAGGACCGCGAGCAGCGCTTTCTGCCGCGCACCACCGACCGCGACGGGCACTCCGCCGTCGATCCGCACTTCCAATGGCCCAAGGAACCCCAGTTCCAGAACGGCCCCCACGCGGCGGAAAGTTACCACCCCGTGCCGGGGCTTCCAAGGGCCGGCGGTGGGTGATCACCAAATGGTGAACGAACGGTGAGCGGTTAGTGAGCGGGCGGGCGGATGCTTGCCCAGGTCCACGAACCGGAGAGAGCGATGAGCATGACCGCAGACATGAAGATCAGGCCGTCGGCGCACGCGATTTGCGGGCGTTTTATCGCCGACTCGCTCACCGAGCGGGTCAACGCGGCCGCCGCCGGTGATCAGCGTGCCTGGAACGCGTTGATCGATCAGTTTGGCGGGCTGATCTGGGCGGTCGCCCGGGCTCACCGGCTCTACGACGCCGACGCGGCCGATGTCGCGCAGGCGACCTGGCTCCGGGCCTTCGAGCATCTGGAGCGGCTCCGCGATCCCGCTCGCATCGGCCCCTGGCTCGCCACTACGGCCCGCCGAGAGTGCCTGCGTGTACTGCGACTCGGCTGTCGAACCGTCCCGTTCGGGGATGACGAACGCGAGTCCGAGTCGGCTGATACCCCACTTGGCGACGTGGTCCTGTTGGCCGAGCGCGACAACGCCCTCCGGCGGGCCTTTCTGCGGCTCCAGACCAGCGATCAGGCGTTGCTGCGCCTGCTCATGGCCGATCCGCGGCCGACCTACGAGGAGATCGCGGCCGCGCTCGACATCCCGATCGGGAGCATCGGTCCCACGCGACAGCGAGCGCTGGAGCGGCTGCGCCGGGAGCTCGCCCATCAGGGGTCGCTGAGTCTGATGGCGGCCTGAGAGGAGACTGAGATGCGTGCAGACATCAGCGCCGATCTGGCCGCCCTCGGGGTCCGTCCGCTCGAGGACGATCACCTGGTGTGGTTCAGCGCCGAGCTCGAAAGCGGGCGTGCGCTCCGGGCGTGGTTTGCCAGCAGCGGCGCCGGGGAGGCAGCCGCGTACGCCACCTACCGCGCGGCACTCGACCGCGAAGAGGCGGCGGCGCGGGCCCTGGAACGTCGTCTTCGGTTCGTCTAGCCGTCGTGACTCGGAGCTGAAACGCCGCCCAGGGAAGGTGGCGGGACGCTGTGTCCGTTTCGACGCTCCCGACGGCTCTCGAGCACGGCGATCAGGTGCTCGGCGGCCTGCGCATGAGCGCTCTCCCCGGTCCGGTCGCCCCGCTCCTCCGCGACGTATTCGAGCTCGCCGATCACGCGGTTGATCTGATCGTCGGTCATCCGGCGCATGAGCGCGGTCAGCGCGACGCGGACGACGTCGACATCCTCTTTGGCTTCCATGGCGAACGCATCGGACCAGGCGCGATCTCGCGACACCGGGAGTGAGCAGAAGCGGACAAAGGGACGATGTGCTTGCCAAGATGCCGCCCTGTGTCCACATCCCGACGAGCATCCAACCTACCCTCGCGGGTCTTGATGACCGGCGCCGCGGGCGCGATCGCCTCGTGCCTGCGTGACGGGCTGCGCCCACTGGTCGACGAGCTCGTGCTGACCGACGTCCGGGTGGTGGAGCCCGAGGCGAAGGAGAGGTTCGTCCTGGCCGACCTGGCCGACCGCGACGCGGTGCTTGGCGCGGTGCAGGGAGTCGACGCGGTGATCCACCTCGGCGGGATCTCGATCGAGAAGCCGTTCGCGCAGCTCGTCGGCCCGAACCTCGTCGGTACCTTCAACGTGTTCGAGGCGGCGCGTCTTGCCGGGGCCTCGCGCGTCGTGTTCGCGAGCTCCAACCACGCGACCGGCTTCTACCCGGTGCAGCGGACGCTGTCCGGGTGCGAGCCGACGCGACCGGACACGCTCTATGGCGTCACCAAGGTGTACGGAGAGGCGCTCGGCCGGCTGTACGTGGACAAGTTCGATCTGCAGGTCGTGTGCGTGCGCATCGGATCGTTTGCGCCGTGGCCGCGCCAGCTGCGCGAGCTTTCGACCTGGCTGAGCTACGAGGATGCGGTCCGGCTGTTCGCCGCCTGCCTGTCCGCCCCGAATGTCGGCTTCAGCGTGGTCTACGGCGCCTCGGCCAACACACGCCTGTTCTGGGATCTGACCTCGGCGCGCGAGCTGGGCTACGAGCCACACGACAACGCCGAGCGCTACGCCGGGGAGGTGGGCGACGAGGTGCACGAGCTTCAGGGCGGTGCCTTCACCGCGCGTGACGCGGGCGGCTGGACATGAGGAGGAAACATGGCGTTCACACGACAGGACATTCGGGATGCGATCGAGCGGGCGGGTGACGAGCATTGGGAGACGCTCGTTCGTCATCACACGGACGCTTATCCCGAGAGCAATCCCACGCCCGGCGACGTCTGCCGGGCCGAGGCCGAGCGGCTGAACGGACTCGGCCTGGGGGATGACGCGAACCTTAAGCTGGTGGAGAGCCGGGTCGAGAACGTCCCACCGGCGATCAGGATCACACACGTGTTCGAGGATCGCGAGAAAGGCTCCCGGTTCGAGACCGAGCCGTTCACCGACTACGAATGATCAGCCCAGCGAGTCGATCCAGCGCTCGAGGCGGCGACCCTCGTGGACCATCATCTGCGGGTCGCGGAAGCTGTTGGTGAGCAGGGCGACCCCCTGATAGGAGGCGATCAGCGCGACCGCCAATTCGCGCGCATCGCGCCGTCCCATGGCCCGAAACTGTTGCTCGGCCCAGTCGATCGGCATCCCCATGAGCTCGACGCAGGCCTGACCGGGACCATCGTCGTGCTTGTCGAGCTCCGAGCAGAGGCTCCCGTTCGGGCAGCCGTAGCGCGCGGTGAGGTCGGCCTGGCCGACCAGCATCCGGACGAACGCCTTGAGGCGCGCCTTGGGCGTGCGGTGCTGCTCGAGGTCGTGGAGGGCAGCCCGTACGTCCTGAACGCGTGAGGCGACGACCGCGTCGACGAGCTCGTCCTTGGTCTTGAAGTAGTAGTAGACGTTCCCGAGCGGGACCTCGGCGGCCTGAGCGATGTCCGCCAATGTCGTGCCGTCGACTCCCTGGGCGTGGAGGACCTCTCGCGCGCCCTCGACCAGGCGTTCCCGCTTCCCGAGTGCCCGGAGTGAGTCAGTCATCTCACTGATGGTAGCCCCGCGAGCCGGTACTCCCGCCGATGCCACTTTGATAAGTTAGTCAGCTAACTTTGCCGAATCGCGAGAGAGCCTCGGAGGACCGCCATGACGTCAGCCACCCCTGAAACGTCGTTCCTCGCCACCCGCCGCGGGAAGCTGACCCTCGCCTTCCTGTGCGGCGTGGCTTTCCTGGACTTCGTGGACGCGTCGATCGTCAACGTCGCGCTCCCGTCGATCCGGCACAGCCTCCACTTCTCCGTCCAGAGCCTGCAGTGGGTGCTCAGCGCCTATCTGCTCACGTACGGGGGCTTCATGCTGTTGGGAGGCCGGGCGGCGGACGTGATCGGACGCCGGCGGATGCTGGTCGCCGGTACCGCCCTGTTCGCGGCCTCCTCGATGACCGCGGGACTCGCGGGGAGCGAGGGGACGCTCGTCGGCGCGCGGCTGGCCCAGGGGGTCGGCGCGGCGATGATGATGCCGGCGGCGCTCTCGATCCTTACCACCTCGTTCACCGAGGGTGCTGAGCGAGCTCAGGCGCTGGGCGCGTGGGGCGCCACCGGCGGCTTGGCTTCCGCGCTCGGAGTGTTCCTCGGCGGGGTCCTGGCCGGCGGGCCCGGCTGGCGATGGGTCTTCTTCGTCAACCTGCCGATTTGCGCGCTGGACCTGGTCGCGGTGTTCCGGCTCATCCCAGGCAAAGATCGACGAGCGGCCTCGTCGGGCAACTTCGACTTCCTGGGTGCGCTCCTGGTCACGACCGGGATGCTCCTCCTGATCTACGGTCTGGTGAGGGCACCGCAGATCGGCTGGGGGAACGCGCGCACGATCGGGGCGCTCGGCGGGGCGGCGGTCCTGCTCGCGGCGTTCGCCGTCAACGAGAGCCGCCACAGCAATCCCCTGTTCCCGTTTTCGATCCTGCGCATCAACGGTCTGGCCGCCGCGGACCTGACCCAGATCGTCGCGGTGGCGGGCTCTTACTCGATGTTCTTCTTCGTGACGCTGTACATGCAGGACGTGCTCGGTTTCTCGCGAATCGATGCCGGGCTGGCCTATGTGCCCACTGCGCTGGGGGTCGCGGTCTCGGCCGGGATGTGTTCGCGGTTGATTCCGCGGACGGGCACCCGCCCGCTGATCGCGGGCGGCGCATTAGTCGACGCTGCCGGGATCTACTGGCTCTCGCGCATCACGGTCGACGGCTCTTATGTCAGCGACCTCCTCCCGGGACTCGTGATCATGTCGCTCGGGTTCGGCGCGATCTTCGTGGCGGTCACCACCGCCGCACAGGCGGGTGTGCCGTCCGACCAGGCCGGTCTCGCCGCTGGCCTGGTCAACGCCTCGACCTGGGTTGGCGGCGCGCTGGGGCTCGCGATCTTCTCCGCGATTTCGACTAGCCGCAGTCGCGACTTGCTCGCCGCCGGCGCCTCGCTTGACCATGCCCTCACTGCCGGGTTCGGTCGAGCTCTGCTTGCTTGCAGCCTGTTCCTCGTCGGCGCGGCCGTGATCGCGCTCCGTGCCACCAATGCCGGGCGGACTACCGTCGGCCTGGGGGAGGTGGTCGACGCGGCAGTAGTCCCCTGAAGTCGCGCTCGCGCGCGCAGCCGAGCCAGATGCCGAGCCCGCGGGTGGATTCATCGGCCAGCCTGAGCGCGGAGTACCTCAGGGGGTCCAGGTCCGGGCGGTCGGAGAACCAGTCGCCAAGGGCCATGGCGATCACCAGTGCACCGAGTCGGCGGGCGAGTACGCGGCGGTGCCGGCCGCGGGCGGCGGCGAGCAGTCCGACTGCGGCCGGCGCCCAGGGGCCCGCGATCGCGCGGGCGAGGTCGCGTCCCTCGTGGACGGTCATCTCCGCGCTCGCCCGGACCGCCCAGGCGGTGGCCGCGGGCAGGCGTCCCCGGAAGGAACGGCGAAGCTGGCCGGCTCGGATGCCGGCGAGCGCGAGCACCGGTCCCGGTGAGCCGGCCACCGCCGCGGCCCATGCCAGCGCCGCGCGCGGGGTCAGAAACAGCACCGGAACCCGCTCGGGATGGCGGCGGAGCAGCGGCGCCACCGACTCGTTGTAGGCCACCCGGCGGCGGTACCAGGGCGCCGGTCGAATGCGTGCCTCATGCGCCACGGTCATCCGGGGGTCGTAGCGAAGCTGCCAGCCGGCGTCGTGCAGGCGCCACACGAGGTCGACGTCCTCGCCGAGCGACAGGTCTTCGTCGAAACCGGCCTCGAGCGCGTCGCGACGAGCCACCATCGCGGCGCTCGGCACGTACCAGACGGGGCCGTAGGGCCGGATCGGCGAGGGACGAGGACCCATGTCGAGGGCCGAGCGACGCCGTTCGTAGGCGGCGATCGAGCCGCGACCGCGGGCGCTTGAGACGATCCGAGGAGCGGCCAGCGCGACCGTGGGGTCGGCCAGGTGATCGACCAGGCGGCCCGGGAACCCCGGGGGTGGGAGGCAGTCGGCGTCGAGGAACCCGACGAGCGGGGTCCTCGCCAGCCGCAAGCCGGCGTTGCGGGCGGCGGAGGCCCCGCGATTTTCGGGGAGGCGGACATAACGGGCGCGGTGTCGCTGCGCCACCGCGGCGATCGCGGCTCCGATGGGCGAGGGTGATCCGTCGTCGACCACGATCACGGTTGCGTCGTGCGCGATCGGCGCGAGCGCGTTCGCCAGGCGATCGGCGTCCGCATAGACCGGGACGACGACGGTGACCTCTGCGGTCGAGCGCGTCCCGAGTGGCGGGTCGGGATCGGCGAGGCCGGCGTCGAGCAGTCTCCGTGCCAGTTCTCGCTCTGCCTGCTCTTCACCGACTGGCTGGCCGGCCAACCAGGCCGAGGTGAGGCGCGCGCCGCGTGACGACAGCTTGAGGACTCGCAACGGGAAGCCGCCCACGAGCGTTCGGCCGGTGTCGAATACGTGCAGACCGGCGGCGGGGCGAAGTCGCCAGCCGGGGGGAACCGGGGGTCGGCCGCCGCTGATGCGGGGCGCCGTTTGGCAGATAACTCGTTCTATGTGCGAGTTATCTGCCAAGCGTTAGGCGGTCAGCCCGCCGTCGACGGGCAATACCGCGCCGGTCAGAGCGGACGCGGCCGGGCCGCATAGCCACACCACCGCGGCGGCCACCTCGCTCGGCTCGAGCACGCGCCGGACCAACTGCTGGCCGGCGAATTCGTCCTGGCTGGGCAGGTCGTAGTAGGTCGCGCTGGCGACGAGCATCGCGCCTCGCGTCGAGCCGGGACAGACCACGTTGGCGAGTACGCCGGTCCCCGCGAGGTCGGCGGCCAGGGCGCGGATGTATGCCACGGTGGCGGCCTTGGCGGCCGAGTAGGCGGCGAGCTGAGGCATCGCGCGCAGCGCGGCGGCAGAGGCGACCGCGACGACTCGGCCCCGACCCGCCTCGATCATCCCCGGCACCGTCGCCTCGGCCAGGCGTCGGACGCCGTGCAGGTTGACGTCGATCAGCGTCGACCATGCCTGCTCGTCGGTCGCCCAGGCCGGACTGCCCGCGATGACGCCGGCGGCCGCGACCGCGGCCAGGGGCGCCCGACCGGCGAGCGCGTCGGTCAGCCGCGGCCCGAAGTCGGCCGAGGAGGCGTCGGTGCAGAGGAGCTCGACGCCATCGGCACCCGCCTCGCGGCAGCGCTCGGCCAGCCGGCCGAGGTCTTCGACGGTGGGCATCTCGTACTCGATGCCCGGCTGGCGGCCGCACGCGTCGACGAGGACCAACGACCAGCCCTGCCCGGCCAGCGCCAGGCTCGTCGCGGCGCCGATTCCCCGCGCCGCGCCGGTGACCACGGCGAGACCGCGGTCCTCAGGCACGCGCCGGCACCCGATCGAGCAGCGCGTCGAGCGCCGCGGCGCACCGGCGTACGAGCTCTTCCAGCAGGACGCGGCCCTCTGCGGCGGTGGCGCCACGTGGATCGCCGAGCACGCCGTTCGGACTGACGGAGCGGACGCCGTCCCGACGGAGGCGATCGATCAGCTCAACCACCGGACGCGTCTCGCCCCCCTTGGCGAGGTCAGCCCGCACGGCATCCCGATCGAGGTGCAGCATCAGGCTCGTCTCGGTCCGCCCGGCGTGGGCATCGCCCGACGCAACCCCGGCGTGGAACACGTCGCAGCGTCGGCCCTCGACCCGCAGGCACTCCAGCGCGGACGACACCGCGTCGTGGTTGCCGCCATGTCCGTTGACCAGCAGCAGCACGTCCCAGTCCCGCACCGAGTCGCGGCCCAACTCGACCAGGACCTCGGTGAGCGCGTGAGTGCCGATCGACAGCGTGCCGGGAAAACCGGCATGCTCGCCACTTGCGCCGAAGGCGATCGGTGGCGACACCGCGAGTCCCTCGCGCGCGGCCGCCGCGGCCGCGGCGACGGCCGCGGCGATCCTGGTGTCGGTGTCTAGCGGCAGGTGCGGTCCGTGCTGCTCGAGTGACCCGAGGGGGACGACCAGCGCCCGCCGCTGCGCGCCATCAACCTCCGTCCAGGTCGCGTCCGGGAGATTTGTCACAGAGTGCTAAATTATCGCGCCCGACCGCCGCGAGGAGAGGAATACGCGTTGAGCACTACGCCCGAGCAGCTCGAGGAGACGGCCGTCGAACGGGAGCCCGAGGAGACCTCGGCCTCGGAGCAGGTCTCCGAAGAAGACCTCGTCGTCGAGGACCTCGTGGTCGAGGACGTCTCGATCGACGGCATGTGCGGCGTCTACTAGACCGCTGACGGAGATGAATACGAGTGCTTTGCGCGAGGCTGCCGGCCTTGGCGCAGAGACGAGCCTGCGGGCGGAGCGGTTCGGCGCACTGGCCTATGACTACGACACACGCCGACTCAGCTTCATCCGCCGCCGCGCGGAGTCGAGCGGCCGCCTGACGGACGAGTTCGAGCGGGGCCTGGACGCGCCGATCTGCCTGACCTGGGAGCTCACCTACGCGTGCAACCTCGCCTGTATCCACTGCCTGTCGAGCTCGGGGCGGCGTGACCCGCGGGAGCTCACCACCGAAGAATGCAAACGCGTCATCGACGAGCTCGAGCGCATGCAGGTGTTCTACGTCAACATCGGCGGCGGAGAGCCGACCGTGCGGCGCGACTTCTGGGAGCTCGTCGACTACGCGGTTGCGCACCACGTCGGCGTGAAGTTTTCGACCAACGGTTCGCGGATCACGCCGGAGCGCGCGGTCAGGCTTGCGGGGTCTGACTACGTCGACGTGCAGGTCTCGCTCGACGGGGCCACCGCCGAGGTCAACGACGCGATCCGCGGCCCGGGTTCCTACGCCACCGCGATTACCGCGATGGAGCGGCTGGCCGACGCGGGCTTCGGGGGCTTCAAGCTGTCGGTCGTCGTCACGCGGGAGAACGTCGCGCAGCTCGACGCGTTCAAGGCGATGGCGGACGGGTTCGGGGCGCAACTGCGGATCACCCGCCTGCGTCCGTCGGGACGCGGCGCCGACGTGTGGGACCGGCTGCACCCGACCGCGGCGCAGCAGCGCGAGCTCTACGACTGGCTGCTGGCCCACGGCGAAGACGTCCTGACCGGCGACTCGTTCTTTCACCTCAGCGCCTACGGCGCCCCGCTCCCTGGACTGAACCTGTGTGGGGCCGGTCGGGTGGTATGCCTGATCGACCCGATTGGCGACGTGTACGCGTGCCCGTTCGTGATTCACGACGAGTTCCACGCCGGCAACGTCCGCGAGCCCGGTGGCTTTGCCCGCGTGTGGCGGGAGTCCGAGCTGTTCGCGGAGCTGCGCGAGCCGCAGAGCGCCGGCGCCTGCACGAGCTGCGGGCTGTTCGATAAGTGTCGGGGCGGGTGCATGGCGGCGAAGTTCTTCACCGGGCTGCCGTTGGCGGGTCCCGACCCTGAGTGCGTGCTCGGCCACGGCGAGCGGCTGCTCGCGTCCCGCGGCGATGATCCCGTCCCGCGGCCGTCGGTCGACATGTCCAAGCGCGCCCCGTGAAACTGGCCAGGAACCCCTGGTTCGAGTCGGTGGCGGTGGCGCAGCGGCGGGCCAAGCGACGCCTCCCGAGGTCGGTCTATTCCGCGCTCGTCGCCGGCTCCGAGGCGGGGGTGACGCTCGCGGACAATGTCGCCGCGTTCCGCGAGCTCGGCTTCGCCCCGCACGTCGGCGGGGCTCCGGCGCAGCGGGAGATGACGACCACGGTGATGGGGCAGCAGATCTCACTGCCGGTGCTGATCTCGCCGACCGGGGTGCAGTCGGTGCACCCCGACGGCGAGGTCGCGGTGGCGCGCGCCGCGGGCGCGCGAGGCACCGCGATGGGGCTCAGCTCGTTTGCGTCAAAGCCGATCGAGGCGGTGGTGGCGGCGAACCCGCAGACGTTCTTTCAGCTCTACTGGGCGGGCTCGCGGGGGCAGATCACGGCCCGGATCGAGCGCGCCCGTGCGGCTGGGGCGCGCGGCCTGATCGTCACGCTCGACTGGACGTTCTCGCACAGCCGCGACTGGGGCAGCCCGAAGATCCCTGAGAAGATGGACCTTCGCACAGCGATCCGGCTTCTGCCCGAGGCGCTCACCCGGCCGCAGTGGTTTCTGGAGTGGACGCGCGCCGGCGGTCCGCCCGACCTAACCGTCCCGAACATGTCCCCGCCCGGGGCGCCGGCGCCGACCTTCTTCGGTGCCTACGGCGAGTGGATGATGACGCCGCCCCCGAGCTGGGAGGATCTACGCTGGTTGCGCGAGCAGTGGGATGGCCCGTTCATGCTCAAGGGCATCACACGCGTGGACGACGCACGGCGCGCGGTCGACGCAGGATTCAGCGCGATCTCGGTCTCAAACCACGGCGGCAACAACCTCGACGGCACGCCGGCCTCGATCCGCGCCCTGCCCGCGATCGCCGAGGCCGTCGGCGAGCAGGTTGAGGTGCTGCTCGACGGCGGCATCCGGCGCGGGGGCGACGTGGTCAAGGCGCTGGCGCTCGGCGCCAAGGCGGTGATGATCGGACGCGCCTACCTGTGGGGGCTCGCCGCCGCAGGCCAGGCCGGCGTGGAGAACGTGCTCGACGTCATGCGCGCCGGCATCGAGTCGGCGCTGCTCGGCCTTGGCCTCGCCTCGACCGCGGAGCTCACTCCCGATGATGTAATCGTCCCGCCTGGATTCAGCTCTCGTGGATGACCACGCCGCGGACGTTCTTGCCCGCGAGCAGGTCGTGATAGCCGTCGTTGACCTGCTCGAGCGAGTAGCGCTGCGTGATGATCTCGTCGAGCTTGAGATGGCCTGACTTGTAGAGGCCGAGGAGACTGGGCATCTCGAAGATCGGGTTCGAGCCGCCGGCCAGCGAGCCCTGGATCCGCTTGTGCCAGCCGACCATCGGCGAGCCGGTGAGGCTGATCGAGTGCTCATCGGAGCGGCTGACCGAGGTCAGCACGACCCGGCCCGCCTTGCCGATCAGGCTCACGGCGCTCGCCGTGATCTCCGAGTCGAGCACGCCGACCGTCACCACGGCCAGGTCGGCCATCTGGCCGCGGGTCTCCTCGATCAGCTGCTCGCGCGCCGCCTCGACATTGGTTGCGGTGTGGGTCGCGCCGAGGCGCTGCGCCATCTCGAGCTTGAACGGGTTGGGGTCGATCGCGAACACGTTCTTGGCCCCCGCGTAACGGGCGCCCTGGACGGCGTTGATGCCGACGCCACCCACTCCCATCACGATGACGGTCTCGCCCGCCCGCGTCTCGCCGGCCCGCACGGCCGAGCACCAGCCGGTGGTCACGCCGCAGCCGACGAGGCAGGCGACCTCGAACGGGATGTCGTCATCGATGCGCACGCACGAGTACTCCGAGACCACGGTGTGATCGGAGAATGTCCCGAGGGCGCAGAAGCCGCCGAAGTCCTCGCCGTTACGGTGAAAGCGGAACGTCTCGTCCTGCAGGCAGCCGACGCCCGCATACAGGCCGCGGTCGCACAGGTTCTGGTGGCCGGTGGAGCAGTAGCGGCACTTGCCGCACGCCGGGATGTACGAGGTAACCACGTGGTCGCCGGGCTCGACCCGGGTGACGCCGGCGCCGACCTCCTCGACGATCCCGGCCCCCTCGTGCCCGCCCACCAACGGGAAGCGGATGTGGCTGCCGCCCTCGCGACGGATGTGTTCGTCGGAGTGACACAGGCCGGCGGCTTTGTAGCGGATCAGAACCTCGTACTCCTTGGGCGGGTCGAGGTCGAGCTCGGTGATCTCCCAGTCGGTGCCGGGCTTGTGCAGCACGGCCGCTCGTGTCGTCATGCTCGCCATTGGATCCCTCTCCCTCTCCTCGCTTTGCTCGCCAAGTTCACGCGACCTGCGGCAGCACCTCGGCGCCGATGAGCCGGAGGTGGTCGAGGTCGTCGATGTCGAAGATGTGCAGGTAGGCGATCTCCGCACCGGCCGCCTGCAGCTCTTGCAGGGCGCCGACGACGGTGGGAACGTCGCCGACCGTCCCCCTCGAGAGCATCCGCCGCCCCGGATCGCCCAGCCGCTCGAGCCGCGCCTGCGCCTCGGCGAGCGTCGATCCGCAGATCACCTGCGTCGTCACCGACATGCGCAGCGTCGACGGGTCCCGGCCGATCTCCTCGCACACGCGTCGGACGTTTGCGAACCGGTCGGCGGTTCCGGCGCCGCCGCCGCTGTTGAACTCGTCGGCGTACTTGGCCGCCATCAGCGGGGTGCGCCGTGGGCCGGTGCCGCCGATCACGATCTCCGGTCGAGGCATCTGCACGAGCACCGGGAAGTTTCGGGCCTCCTCGAGCTTCCAGAAGCGGCCGTCGAAGCTGAACGGCTCGCCCTGCGGCGTCGTCCACAGCCCGTTGAGGATCTGCATCTGCTCGTCCAGCCGGTCAAAGCGCTCGCCGATCGGGGGGAAGGGGATGCCGAACGCCTTGTGCTCGCGCTCGTACCAGCCCGTGCCGATGCCTAGGATGACCCGGCCGCCCGACATCTGGTCGACGGTGGCCACGGCATTGGCCAGCACGCCCGGGTGGCGGAACGTGCCCGCGGTCATCAACGTCCCGAACTTGATCCGGGTGGTCTCGAGGGCCACGCCCGCGAGCGTCGTCCACGAGTCCGTCGGCCGGTACTCCGGGTCGGTGGAGTCGATCCCCAGGTAGTGGTCGTTGCGGAAGAAGGCGTCCAGCCCGGCTTCCTCGGTCGCCTTGGCCATGGCCACGACGCGGTCGTAGGTCGCGCCGTGACGGGGCTCCATCAGCACTCGCAGTTTCACGACGCCTCCTCATCCGGTCGTGGCAAGGGGAACGGGGCCGGGCCGCCGCCGTCGAGTACGAGCATCTGGCCGGTCACGAACTCGGCGCCGTCACCGGCCAGGTAGCGGACGGCGGCGGCGACGTCGCCGGGCCGGCCGGCGCGGCCCACCGGCAGACGGGCCCCACGCTCCTTCATCTCGGCCCGGACATCGAGGTCGGGGTCGAGGCTCAGGAAGGCGCGACTGGTGTCGAGCGCACCGGGGCAGATCGCGTTGACGGTCACACCCCACGGCGCCACGTCCATCGATAGGGCCCGGGTTAACCCGATGATCCCGGCCTTGGAGGCCGAGTAGGGGGACGAACGCGGCGCGCCGATCACGCCCGCCATCGAGGAGATGTTGATGATCCGGCCCCACCGCTGCTTGCGCATCGCCGGCACCGCGGCGCGACACATCAGGTAGGTCCCCCGCAGGTTGACGCGGATCACCTCGTCGAATACCTCGATCGGGATCTCGTCGATCACGTCCCGGTCGAGCCCTTGGGGCGCGGCGGCGTTGTTGACCAAGATGTCGAGTCGCCCGAACTGAGCCAGTGCCGAGTCGACCATCGCTTGTGCGTCGTGCTCGCTGCCGATGTCGCCCAGCACCGCCAGCGCCTTGCCGCCCGCTGCCTCGATCTCCGCGGCGAGCGTGTCCAGGCCGTGCCAGGAGGCCGGCTGCCCGGAACCGACCACCTCCTGTCGACGGTTGAGAACGCCGCTCGGCCGGCGGTCGCTCACCACGACCGCGGCTCCGTCTTGCGCCAGTCCCCGCGCGATCGCCTGACCTGCGCCGTCCGGCTTCCCGCAGCCCGTGATCAGCGCGACCCGCCCGTTCACGGGTGGGCCCCAATCTTCACCGGCTCGCGCGTCACGCCCGGGTAGGGCATGCGGGGCGGCCCGCCACCGTCGACCGAGAGCACCTGGCCCGAGATCCACCGCGCCTGATCGGAGGCGAGGAACAGGACCGCGGACGCAGCGTCGAAGCAGTCACCTTCGGTCTGGAGCGCTGACATCTTGCGCCGCGGCTCACGTGCCTCTTCAGGCAGGTTGTCGGCCACGGCCGCCGTCCACAGCGCGCCCAGCTCGACCGCGTTGATCCGGATCCCGCGTTCTCCCAGCAGGTAGGCGGCGCCACCAGTCAGCGACTCGAGCGCCGCCTTGGCCAGCCCGTACATCGTGCCGGCGCGGCGCGCCGCGACCGAGGTGATGTTGACGATCGCGCCGACATCGGCGATGACGGGGACCGCGGTGCCGCCGGCGCTGATTATTTGTGAGACGGTTCTGTGCGCCGGGGCCGGGTCCCGGTCGAGTACCGCGACGGCGGCGCCATGACGGGCGAGGAGCCGACTGATGGCCCAGCCCACGGTCCCCGGCCCAGTCTCACGACCGCCGCCGCCGGTCACGAGCGCCTTGCGGCCGCTCATCCACTCGGCGCCGATGGGAGCGTCCAGGTCGATCCTCATTCCGGATAGTGCAGGTCGATCGCCTCGACGGGGATGGCCAGGGTCTTACCCAGGATCGACCGCATGACGTCGGGCGGCGCCAGGCAGTCCTCGCACGCTTCGGGCGTGGCCTCGATCGTGATGACCACCTGGTCGCCCTCCTCGAACGCGGCCATCGCATATCCATCCGCGGCCAGCGTCGCCTGCATGTCCTTCAAGCCCTGCTCGCTGAACATCGCTTTAGCCTCCCTTTGCGGCCGCCACCGGCGCCGGTACGGATTCGATCTCGACTGAGCTGTTCGACCACTCGCCGAACACCCGGAAGACCATCGAGATCGCGGCGTTGCGCGCGCCGGCCACGATGATCGGAACATCCTTGCGCGCCGTGAAGTACGGCGTGAACGTGTCGGCAGACGCGCGCTCTGACTCGCTGGCCGATCGCGCACCCGGACCGCCCTCGGATACTCCGTCCTTGCCGGCGCGGCGCAGGTCCGCCTCTCTGCGGCCGACGTGCTCGACGAACCAGTCCTTGACGTCGCCCTTGGAGTAGCCGGCGTTGGCAAGCATCTGGGCGTGCTCGGGGCAGAACACCACCCCGGCCGACTGGCCGCGGAAGATCAGCGATCCGGTCCGGCCGAGGGTGTCGGCGAAGTCATTCAGGAGCTGCTCGGGGTCCTGGGTGTGCCGGTTGTCGACGAACTCGTAGGTGCGAGTGAGGGTGGCCGAGAGGGCGTTGGTGCCCGGCGCGAGGCCCATCTCGGTGGCCAGCGGCTCCCATGGGCTCTCCTCCTCGTTCTCGCCGAAGCAGATCGCCCAGCGACCGGGGATCCCCTGGGTGGTCTGGTCGAAGACGTGCGGGGCGACGCCGAACGCGTTGCGCAGCATCAGCCCGAGCGCGCGTGGGATCGTGGCGTTCGGCCGGAAGCCGGCCGCGAAGATCCCGCCCGTGCAGTTGATGGCGAGCTGTGAGCGGATCGGGCCGTTGATCACGATCAGCGGCGCCGGCCCGCTGGTCGACTGCCAGCCGCCGCCCTTGGCTGCCCGGTCGCGCATCACCGCGTCCCACGAGGCGAGCACGAGCGGGAAGTATCCGGGGAGGCAGCCGGCCATCGCCGCGTTGATCGCGGCGGTCCTGACCGTGCACTCCCGGCCCAGATGGTCCATCCGCCACAGCACCTCGTCGGGGTCGCGCCTGGTGTGGGCCAGGAACTGGTCGAGCAGAGGCTGCGATACCGGTACCACCGGGAGGCCGTCGGTCCAGCCCCGCTCGTAGCAGTACTCGATGGCCTCCCGCGCGAGGTCCGGATCCGGCTCGCCACCCATCAAGCCGCCTTTCTCGCTGTGAGCATCCCGGCCACCTCGGCGGCCACACCCTCGGCGCGCTCGCGGACCTGCTCGGCGCTGAGCCCCGCCACCGGATGCGGCGTGGTCAGGTAGCGGTAGCCGGGCGCGCCCCGCACCTCGGCCATCGCGTCCGCGGTGGTGATGAACGCGTCCGAGCAGATCACCGCCGCCGGCCTGCCGTTCTGCTCGAAGAGGATTCCGTCGGCGACCGCCGACGCGCTGCACGAGCCTCAATCACCGACGCCGATCACCACCACGTCCGACTCGCTGCTGAGTTCGGCGACAAGTTCGGGCGCGACCGGCTGGGCGAAGTTTTCCTTGCGACGCAGCGTGGCTTCGCCGGCGCCGTAGCGATCGTGGAGGACGGCGGCCACGTCCTCGAGCAGCAGGCGGGCGTTCTGCTTGCCGTTCTCGAGCAGACCGATCTTGAGGCCGTGCAGGTCGGTGGCGCGGGGCGCGAGCGCGAAAGTCGGGGTTGTCTCGCTGCGCTCGGAAAGGCCGGTCGGGTCAAGGATCGCGTTGGTCATGATGATGCCTCCTCAAGTGTTCGTCGGCTCTATGCAAAACGCAGTGGTCAGTGGTCGTGGACGAGGACGCCGCGGATGTTTCGGCCGGCGAGCATGTCCTCGTAGCCCTGGTTGATCTCATCGAGCTTGTATCGCTTGGTGATCAGCTCCTCGAGCTTGAGATCGCCGCTCTTGTAGAGCCCGAGCAGGCGGGGCATGTCGTACAGCGGGTTGGCGCCGCCGAATAGCGAGCCCTGGATGTTCTTGTGCCAGCCGGTGACCGGTGAGCCGGGCACGGCGATCGTGTCGCCGACGCCGCCAACCGCGGTCACGACCACGCTGCCGCCCTTGCCGATCATGTCGACGGCACGCTTCAAAACCTCGTCGTTCATCACCCCAACCGTGATCACGGCGTGGTCGGCCATCTGGCCCCGCGTGCGATCGCGGACGTATTCCAAAGCCTCGTCCGGGTCGCCGGTGGTGAACGTCGCGCCGAACTTGCCGGCCATCTCCTGCTTGAACGGATTCGGGTCGACCGCGATCACGTGCTTGGCGCCCGCGTAGGCGGCGCCCTGGACCGCGTTCATCCCGACGCCGCCGGTCCCGAAGATGACCACGGTCTCGCCGGCGCGGGTGCCGGCGGCGTAAACCGACGATCCCCAGCCGGTGGTCACCCCGCATGCGACCAGCGCCGCGACCTCGAACGGGAGGTCCTCATCGATCGGTACGCACGAGTTCTCGGGGATCACGATCCATTGCGAGAAGGTGCCGAGCACGCACATCCCGCCGATGTCCTCGCCGTTCTGGTGGAAGCGGAACCCGCCGTTCGGCATCTCGCCCGTGGCGGCGTTCTTGCCGTCGTCGCACATGTTCTGGTGGCCGGTCGAGCAATAGCGGCAGTGGCCGCACACGGGGATCCACGAGGTGCAGATGTGATCGCCCTCGCGCACGCGAGAGACGTGCGGGCCGACCTTCTCGACCACGCCGGCGCCCTCGTGGCCGCCGACCATCGGGTAGCGATACGGGCCTCCCTCGCGCACGTGCTCGTCGGAGTGGCACAGGCCGCAGGCCACCACCCGGACGAGAACCTCGTGCTCCTGGGGCTCGTCGAGCTCGAGCTCGGTCACCTCCCAAGCCTGGCCGGCCCCCCTGATAACTGCGGCGCGTGTCCTCACTCTGCCTCTCCTGTCGTCGTCGTCACTGCACCTGCGAGCTGCGGCGCGTCGATCCCGAGGAAGCGGAACGTGTTGTGCCACGTGATGTCCTCGAGCATCTCGGGCGGAAGGTCGAGCGAGCGCAACGTGCGCCCGCACGGCTGCTCGCGCGGCATGGCCGGGAAGTCGGAGCCGACCAGCACCTGCCGATGACCGACCAGGTCGATCAGGAAGCGCAGGGCACGGCGATCGAACACCAGCCCGTCGTAGTAGAAGCGGCGCGTCAGCTCAGCGGGCGAGAGCCCCTCGCCCGAATCCGAGGGCTCCTCGTTCCATGTCTTGCCCCAGAAGTACATCGCGCGCGGGAGCATCATCGGGAAGCCTCCGGCGCCGTGACTGAAGGCGAGCCGCAGCCGCGGGTGGCGCTCGGCCAGGCCGCTCGTGATGATCCCCGCGCAGGCGAGCAGGGCGTCGGCGCCGACGGCAAAGGCCGCAATTGGGATCAGGCCGGCCGGCAACCGCGCGGCGAAGTCGGCCGGCATGGCGTGGATGAAGACCGGCATCTCGAGCGTCTCGGCCTCTGACCAGAACTCCTCGTACTCCTCGCCGTGCAGCGCGCGGCCGAGCACGTTCGAGGCGATCTCCACCGCGACCAACCCAAGATCGCGCACCCGCGCCAGCTCGGCGGTCGCCAGCGAAGGAGCCTGCATGGGGACCATCCCCATGCCCATGAGGCGTACCGGGTCCGCGCCGCACACCGACGCGATGAACTCGTTCACGCGCCGCGACAGCTCGAGCCCCTCGGGACCCGACAGCGTGTAGTCGAGCAGCGGTGGCATCGGCGAGACGACCTCGGCGTCGACGCCGCTGTGCTCGAGCTCCTCGAGCCGGCGCTCGGCCGAGTAGAAGGCGTCGATCGCCTTGAACTGCATGCCTCGGTCGTTCTCGAGCAGCCGGGCGTGGGGATCGTCGCACGGGCCGATGCGCGGTCCGCGGTGGTCGTCGGAAGTCCCGACGGGATCAAGCACCCCCGGGATCACGTGCGCGTGCATGTCAACCAGCATTGGCTGCCTCCTCTCTGGTCGCGGCTGCGGCGGCCATCGCCGAGCCTCCGTCCGGGCAGACGCACGTGTGGATCGCGTCCCCGTCAGCGAGGGCCTGGATCGCGGCCTCCGTGTCGGCCAACTCGAACGTCCCCGAGGCCATCTTCTCGAGCGGGAAGCGCCCGGACTCGATGATTCGGCTCGCCTCGATGTACGCGTCGGCGTTGACACCGAACGCACCACGGATCGTCACGCCCTTGTTGATCAGGCGATCGGTCACGAGCTCCACTGACTTGCCGCCCTTCAGCCCGGCCAGCACGATCCGCCCGCTGTGCCTCACGCACTCGATCGCATCGCGGATCGGCTGATCGGCGATCGGGGTGAGCTCGAGCACCACGTCGGCCATGGCGCCGTCGGTGATCTCGGTCACCCGCTCGACCACGTCCTCCTCCTCGACATTGATCGTGCGATCGGCTCCGAACTCACGCGCCAACGCCAGCTTGTGCGCGTCGCGCGAGAGGCCGGTCACGATGATCGTGCCGGCTCCGCGGGCCCGCGCGGCGATGACCGAGGTGAGGCCGCGCTGCCCCGGCCCAAGGATCAGGACGGTGTCGCCGAGGCCAACCTCGCCGAGCATCGCCGCCCAGCGCACGCCCGCCCCCAGTGGGTTGAACATGACCGCGAGCTCGGGCGGCAGATCTCGCTTGACCTTGTGCAGGATCGCCCACGGGTGCAGATACAGGTAGTCCGCAAACCCACCCCAGAGCGAAGGCGAGCGTGACAGCGGCGTCATGCCGTAGGCGCCGTCGCGGTTCGGACACGACATGTAGCGGCCGGTCAGGCAGTAGTCGCACGCGCGGCAGGGCCGGAGGATCTCGACCGCGACGCGGTCGCCCACCGACACGCCCCAACGCTCCGCCGCCCGTTCGCCCACCTCTTCAACAACACCGAGTGGCTCGTGCCCGGGGATCAGCGGGAACATGCCCGGGCGCACGAGGTGGCCGCGGTACTGCTCCACGTCGGACCCACACACCCCGCACGCCTCGATGCGCAGAAGCCCGTCGTCGTCGCCGATGCGCGGGCGCGGGAACTCCCGGATCTCGTACGCCAACGGTCCTGTCTGTACAGCGCCTCGAACCATCAAAACCCTCCCGGCATGGTCTCGTCTTCGTACAGGGGAATGAGCGGCACCGGCTCCGCCTTCGCCTCGGGCGGTGTGTAGCCCCAGTACTTGGCCCGCGCCCCGCCGTCGATCACGAAGTCACAGCCCGTCATCAGCCGCGCGTAGTCCGAGCACATCCACGCTACGCAGTGCCCGATGTCGGTCGGCGTGGAGGGCGCCATCGGCATGTTGCCCCGCACGTCGATCTTGCCCGGCTCGCGCCACCACGCCGGGTGGTCCGAAGAGCGGTCCGGACGTCGGCGTAACCCCCCCGAAATCTCGGCCAGGAGCTCGGGGTTATCCGGGCGTGGCGCGGTCGGCGAGTACGAGTTCACGCGGATCCCGTACGGCGCCAGGTCCATCGCGGCGGCTCGCGTGAAGTTGGCCAGTCCGCCCTTGTGGAAGGCGTAGGCGATCACGCCGGCGCAGCCCTGCCAGGCGTTCGAAGACAGGATGTTGACGATCGAGCCCTTGATCTCGCGCTCGATCATCGAGATCGCGACGTGCTTGGTGTTCAGGAAGGTGCCGGTGCCGGCGACCGCCACCGCGCGATTCCAGAACTCGAGGCTCTCCTCGAGCACGCCGCGACCGCCAAGCAGGGCCGCGTTGTTGATCAGGATGTCGATCCGGCCCCAGCGGTCGAGGACCTCGCCCACATAGCGCGCGACGTCATCTTCGGACGTCACGTCGCCGGGGATCGCCATCGCCTCGCGGTCGTGGCGCTCGATCCGACGGACCGATGCCTGCGCGGCGTCCGGATCGACGTCATTGCACGCCACGCGCGCTCCGTACCGGGACAGGGCGAGCGCGATCCCGCTGCCGATGTTGGGTCCCGCGCCTGTGACCAGTGCCACCTTGCCCTCGAGAGTTACCTCCACGCCACTCACGCGCGCCCGTCGATGATCACGCTCTTGACCTGGGTGTAGTCGAGGATCGAGTCGGCGCTGACCGTGCGCCCGAATCCGCTCGACTTGTAGCCGCCGAACGGCGCCCCGATCACGCCGCCCGACCACAGCGTGTTGATCGACACCTGACCGGCCTCGATCCGGCGCGCCAGGCGCACCGCCTTGCCCACGTCCCGGGTCCACACCGACGCGACGAGTCCGTAGCGGGTCCCGTTGGCGATCGAAAGCGCCTCCTCTTCGTCGTCGGAGGACAGCACGGACAGCACCGGGCCGAAGATCTCCTCCTGGGCGATCCGCATGTCCGGCTTGACCTCGTCGAAGATCGTCGGCTCGACGAAGAAGCCCTGGTCGTACACATCGCCCTCGGGCTTGCCACCGCCGACGACAACGTGGGCCCCCTCGGATCGGCCAGTCTCCAGATACCCGAGCACTCGCTTCTGCTGCTTGGCGCTGATCAGCGGGCCCATGTCGACATCCTCATACCAGGGCCCGACCCGCACGTGCTTGAACGCGTCGGCGAGACCGGAAACGACCTGTTCGCGGATCGAGGCGTCGACGACCACGCGCGAGCCCGCAGCGCAGATCTGCCCGGTGTTGAGCGTGATGCTCCGGGCGATGGTGGGGATAGCCTTATCCAAAGGCGCGTCGCGAAGCACCACCTGCGGTGACTTGCCGCCGAGCTCCAGATGCAAGGGGATCAGGTGCGAGGCGCATGCCTCCATCACCCGCCGGCCCGTCTCGGGCGAGCCGGTGAAGCTCATGCGCCGCACGGACGGATGCCGCGCGAGCGGCTCTCCGGCCTCGGGGCCGTAGCCAGTGACGACGTTGATCACGCCGGGAGGAATGCCGGCCTGGAGCGCCAGTTTCGCCAGCAGCAGGCATGTCAAAGGAGCGTCCTCGGCCGGTTTGACCACAATGGTGTTGCCCATCGCGATCGCCGGCCCGGTGTCGTTGACGGTGTTCGGACCGGGCGCGTTCCAGGGGATGATGCTCCCGCACACGCCGTAGGGCTCGCGGAGTGTCATCCCGATCACGTCCGGGAACATGCTCGGGAGCGTCTGCCCGGTCGCCTTGTCGGCCAGGCCGGCCGTGAACGTGAGGATCCCGGGCATCGGGCCGCCCGTGCCCGGTGGCGGGGTTAATGACCGGGATCGCGTCGCCGCCACGTGCCGGCACCCATTCACCTCCGATCAGCTGGGTGCCGTCGGAAAGCAGGGCCCGGACGTCAATGGTGTCAGTCGGATGCTGCAGGGTCATGTGTTCCTCCTGCCAGTGCCGGCGCCGTTTGATTTGATTCCCGCTCACCCACCGGAAAGTGACACGCCGCGAAGTGGCCCTCGGCCAGCTTGCGCAGCGGGGGCTCCTCGGCGGCGCACACGTCCTGCGCGCGAGGACACCGGGTCCTGAACCGGCAGCCGCTCGGCGGATCGATCGGCGAGGGCAGCTCGCCCCGGATCGTGTCCGCCACCGGACGCCGGGGCACGCTCGGATCGGGGCTCGGGATCGAGGCCAGGAGCGCCACCGTGTACGGGTGCAGCGGATCTCGATACAAAGACTCAGCTGGCCCGATCTCGACCAACTTCCCCAGGTACATCACGGCCACGCGGTCGGACACCTGTTTGACCAGCGCCAGGTCGTGGGCGATGAACAGATAGGCCAACCCGAGCTCGGTGCGCAGCCGCTCGAGCAGTCCAAGCACCTGCGCCCGGATCAGCACGTCGAGCGAGGAGACCGGCTCGTCGCAGATGATCAGCGCCGGATCGAGCGCCAGCGCCCGGGCGATCGCCACCCGCTGCGCCTGGCCGCCGGAGAGCTGGCGTGGACGCCGCGCTCCGAAGCGGGCGGGGTCGAGCCCGACCAGGTCGAGCAGCTCGTCCACTCGCGCGCGCCGCTGGGTGCGCGAGCCGACCTTGTACGCGATCAGGGGCTCCTCCACCAGCTCGCGTGCGCGCCACTTCGGATCGAGCGAGCCGAACGGGTCCTGGAAGACCATCTGGACTTGGCGGCGAGCCTCGATCAGCTGCTGGCGCTTGAGGTCGACAAGCTCGGTGCCGCGCAGCCGCACCGAGCCGGACTTCGGCGGTGGGGCCTGGAGGATCGCGCGGGCCAGGGTTGACTTGCCGGAGCCCGTCTCGCCGACCAGGCCGAGCGTCTCGCCGGCGTTCAGCTCGAACGAGACGTCAGAGACGGCGTGGACGGTGCCGGCCTTGGCGCCGCCGCGATCGCGGACGGTGAACTCCTGGACGAGGTTCGAGACCTGCAGCAGCGGCTCGCTCACGCCGGCCCCTCGAGTCCGCACGGATGCCAGCACGCCCAGCCGTGGTCGGGCTCCTGCTCTTCGAACGGAGGCGCGTGCTGGCGGCATTTGTCGGTGACGCTGGGGCATCGCGGCGAGAACGGACAGCCGACCTGTTCGCGGCCGAGGTCGGGTGGTTGACCCGGCACGGCGTTGAGCGGGGAGTGGGGAGGGTTCTCGAGGCGCGGGATCGCGTCGAGCAGCGCGCGGGTGTAGGGCATGCGGACGTGCTCGAACAGCTTCCGGGTGGGCGCACGCTCGACGCCGCGCCCGGCGTACATGACCAGCACCTCGTCGGCGAAACTGGCCGCCAGCCCGAGGTCGTGGCTGATCATGATCAGCGCCATCCCGAGGCGCTGCTGGAGGTCGCGCAGCAACTCCATGATCTGAGCCTGGGTGGTGACGTCGAGCGCGGTTGTGGCCTCGTCGGCGATCAGGAGCTTGGGCTCTGCGGCCAGCGCGATTGCGATCATCACGCGCTGGCGCATGCCGCCGGAGAGCTGGTGGGGGTACTGGCGGAAGCGCTCGCGGGCGGCGGGGAGACGGACCAGCTCCATCAGCTCGACCGCGCGATCGTGCGCCGCCGCCTTGCTCACGTCGTCGTGCAGGTTGATCGCCTCGGTGATCTGCGGGCCGATCCGCAGCGTCGGGTTGAGCGATCGCGCCGGGTCCTGGAACACCATCGCGATCTGGCTGCCGCGGACGGCGCGCATCTTTCGCTCGGACAGTCCGATCAGCTCCTGGCCCTCGAATCGGATCGAGCCGGTGATTTGGGCGCTCGGGGGGAGCAGCGCCATGATCGCCCGCGAGCTGACCGTCTTGCCGCACCCGGACTCGCCGATCAGCCCGACCGTACGGGCGCGGGGCACCGTGTAGTTGAGGCCGTCCACCGCGCGCACCACCCGTCCGGCTTGGTGGAAGTCGATCCGCAGGTCCGTCACCTCGAGCAGCGGCGTTCCGGTGGTACCGACGCCGGCGCGGCCACCGAGCGGCTCCGCCTGGCTCCCGGGTGGGGAGGTCCCGTTGGCACTCACTGCTGACTCCATCTCGACCTCAGGGCATCCCCAACCAGGTTGAACGACACCACGGTGATGAACAGCGCCGCGCTCGGGATGAACACGAAGCGCGGCTGAACCGAAAGCACGCTCTCACCCGAGGAGATCATGTTTCCCCAGCTCGGGGCCGGCGGCGGAATGCCGAGGCCGAGGAAGCTGAGCGCCCCCTCGAGCACGATGATGATGCCCATCCCGAGCAGGGCGAAGGTCATCAGCGGCGGCATGATGTTGGGAGCGACGTGGCGCACCAGCGTCCTGAAGTGTCCCGTTCCCGAAAGCCCGGCCGCGGCGATGAAGTTGAGCTCGCGGATGCGCAGGGTCTCGGCCCGGGCCAGGCGTGCGAATGCGGGCACGCTGAAAAACGTCAGCGCCCAGATCGTGTGCACCTCACTCGGCCCGAGGCCCTCGGCGATGGCGATCGCCAGCACCAGCGCCGGGAACGCGATAAAGACGTCAAGGACGCGCATGATCACCGAATCCCGCCAGCCGCCCAGGTAGCCGGCCAGCGCACCGAGCAGCCCGCCGACGACGATGCCCAGCGCGTTGACGGCCAGCGCGATCTCGAGCGAGGCCCGGCCGCCGTAGAGCAGCCGCGACCACTCGTCGTTGCCGACCTGGTCGGTGCCCAGGACGTGCCCGGGCGAGCCGATCGGCAGGTTGGCGTTGAGGATGTTTCCGCCTGTCGGGGAAGCCACCGGACCGATCAAGGGCCACACGAAGCACAGGAAGAAGATCAGCGCGAGAAGGCCGGCCGGTATCCACAGGCCGAGCCGCGAGCGCCAGCGCCCACGAGGCTCGGCGGACGGGCCGGTTACCGCCTCGAGCGCGCCGGGGACGGTGACGTCAGTTGGGGCTAGCGCCATAGCGCACCCGTGGGTCGAGCGCCGAGTAGAGCAGGTCGGCGAGCAGGTTGGCCAGGACGACGACCACCGCGAACACCAGGACCGCGCCCTCCACTACGGGCGTGTCGCGGTTGGTGATCGCCGACAGAAGCTCGTGTCCGATCCCGGGAAGTCCGAAGATATCCTCAATGATCACGGTCACACCGAGCAGCGTCCCGAGGTTGAGGGCGATCACGGTGATCAGGCCGAAGACGGAATTGCGTAACGTGTGGCGCATCAGCACCGCCCACGGCCCCGCGCCCTTGGCGCGCGCCGTCACCACGTAATCCTCGCCATACAGCTGTTCGAGCAGGTCCGCGCGCAGCAGCCGGGTGTAGAAGCACATCAGCGGGATGGCGATCGAGATCGCGGGCAGGGTCAGCGAGCGGATGTTCTCGCCGAGGCCCTGATCCGGCGGGACCCAGCCAATCGCCGGCAGGACATTCAACTTGACGGCGAACACCCATACGAGCAGCAGCGCCAGCACATAAGGCGCAATCGACAGTCCGCTCATGCTGAACACCATGCTGATGCGGTCAAAGATCCCCCCGGGGCGCCGGGCGGAGCAGATGGCGAACGGCAACGCGATCAGCAGCGAAAGCAGGAAGGCGTAGAGGATCAGCTCGAAAGTGATGGGCAGGTCGCTACCCAGGATGCTCGTGACACTCTGCCCGCTGGACAGCGAGTGTCCGAGATGGCCGGTCACGAGGCCGTGCAGCCAGTCGCCGTAGCGAGTCAGAAACGGCTTGTCGAGCCCGAGCTTGATCGAGAGTTGATGGACCTCGGCCGGCGTCGCCTGGGCGCCGAGAAGCTCTTGCGCGGCGTCGCCGGGCAGCGAGTTCATCACCACGAAGGTCAAGAGGGTGACCCCGAACAGGACCGGAATGGCGGCCAGCAGTCGCCGGACGACGAATCGCAGCATGGGCGAGCCGACGAGCCGGCTCAGCCAGCCGGCCCGCGCCGCCAGCGGAGTGCTGAGCGGCGCGGAGCTGCTACTCATACTTTGCCAGGGCCTGACTCACTGGGTGTATGACACGTCCTGCCAGAGCGGCGCGGTGTTAACCACCACGGAGGGGATCGATGTGGTCAGGCCCGGCCCCTGCACTCCGTGCACGGCGACATTCCAGCTTGCGAGCGGGAACAGGAACGGGCCGTCGGCGTTCTTGGCGATGTATTGCGCGGCCTGCTGGTAGATCGAGCCGCGGGTAGCTGGATTGACGGCTCCTTCGCCGCCCAGGATCATCGCGTCGAGCTTCGGGTCGTGCACGCCACTGAATGGGGAGGCGCTCAGGAACCGGAAGCCGAGCCCCACACCTCCCGCCGGATCCCACGCTCCGGCGGTCTGGAGCGCCGCCTGCCACTTCTTGGTGTCGAACTGCTGGATCAGGCCGGCCAGGCTGTATAGGTGAATCGAGGCGTTTATCCCCGCCTGTTTCCAGAGCGTCTGCAGAGCCTCCATGAAGTTCTGGTTCACGGGCGAGGCAAGTGTGAAGAAGTTCACGTTCAGTCCGCCCAGCGACTTGACCAACTGCTTAGCTTTGGCGAGGTCATAGGTGGGATAGCCGGGCACGTTCGGGTAATAGAACAGACCACCGGGCGCCGTGAAGCCCTGCACCACCTGGAACTGGTTGCCGAACAGCTTCTGGTCGATAATGGACGCATCGGTCGCGTAGTAGATGGCCAGCCGGGCGTTGAGGTTGTTGAACGGCGGGGCCGTGGTGTTCAGCTGGATGTCGTAGGGGGACGTCGCCGGCTGCTCAGTCGTCGTGAAATGAGACTTGTACGTACTCACCAGCGAGGGCGTTGCTATCCCGTCGTAAGCCTGCGCTCCTCCGGCCTGGAGCGTCTCGAGTGCGGCCTCGTCGTCGGAGGTCGCCTTGAAGGTGAGACCGTCGAGATACGGGTGCCCCGCCTGCCAGTAATTCGGGTTCTTCTTCAGCACCAGCGTGTTGCTGAGTGTGTCGCTGACCACTGCAAATGGGCCCGCACCGACGGGAGCGATCTTGAACTTCTGTTCGCCCATCGTCTTCAAGGCGGTCGGCGAAGCGATCCAGTTCACATTGGCGTCCTGCAACTGGTTCTTGAGCGCGCCATCCGGGGCTGAAAGGTTGATTTGCACCGTGGTCGGTCCCACCACGGTCACCGGAACCTTGGCCAACGGCCAGACCGGCTTGCAGGTGCACGGCGAGGCCAGGTCGCGAGTGAAGTTGAACGCGACCGCCTGTGCATTGAGTGGGGTGCCATCGGAGAATTTGAGGCCGGGGCGCAGATCGATCGTCCACGTCTTGCCTCCGTTGGACGCGGTGGCGGAGGTGGCCAGGCCTGGGACCTGCTGGCCGCCGGTGTCGAGCTGGAACAGCTGGCCGAAGATCGCGTTCATCTGATCCTGTGTGGCGGCGCCGTTGATGTTGGTCGCCGGGTCCAGCCCGGCCGGCCAGGCGCCGGCGTAGCCGCCCAGTTCGAGCACCGTCAACGAGCCGCCCGATTTCGGGGCTCCGGTCACTGCGGCCGACGACGCCGTGGAAGACGTTGCCGACGATGACGCCGTTGAGGAAGATGATTTGGAACTACTGCCGCACGCGCTCACGAACGCGGCAACGACGAACAGGCAGGCCGCAATTCGGGCAAGCCTGCTGGGACGGATGGCAACGATCATCCGGGCTCTCCTCGCTTCGTGCAAGCCTTGATGGCAGGTACGACCCCGACGAGGAGAGCATCCTCGACCGGGCAGCACCGCGAGCGATGCTAACGCGATTGTGAACGGTCTTGGCCGCAAAAAACCGGCTCTCTCGGTATGAATGTGGTCAGTGTCACGCGTGTCCGGGCGCGTGTAGTTCGTGTGGGAGGTGAAGGGTGATGGGGCCGCAGGTGAGCATGATCAACGCGAGTGCGGCCTTGGCGCTGTGGAATCCGTAGGCGCGGCGGGTGATGAGGCGGACCTTGTTGTTGAGGGCCTCGGTGCGGCCTTGGTTGATGCCGAGCCGGATCGCGGCGAGGATCCCGTCGTGGTGTTTGCGGATTGTTTTGCCCAGCCGGACGAACGGCTCCAGCCGGCTGCGGGCGAGGCGGCTGAACAGCCGGTCGATCAGGATCGTGACGTCCTTGAGGCTGAGTCCGGGTTCGAAGATGCCGCGGACGGCTTCCTTGAGTGTGTAGGCGCGCCATACTTCGCCGCCGGCGGCCCTGATCCGGGCGAGCGTGGCGGCTTGCTTGTCGGTGAGCTTCTCGGGTCTCTTGAGCAGCGACCAGCGCGCGTTTTTGAAGCGTTTGGCGGCGTCCTTCTCGTCGAGGGAGCGCAGCTCGTTCCAGTAGGCGCAGCGGACCTCGTCGAGCGCTTGGTTGGCGAGCTGGACGACGTGGTAGGGGTCAATGCAGATGATCGCCTGGGGCGCATGGTGGCGGACCGATTTGGCGTAGCCGCCGGTCATGTCCATCGCGACGGCGCGCAGCTTGGAGGCGCGCGCGACGACCTGCGGGTCGAGCTCGCTGCCGGGTGCAAGCCAAGCGGCCGGGATGCCGTGGCCGGCGGGGACGGTCGCGCACGGGCCGAACGGGACCATGATCGCGGGCTCTGGTGGCTGGCGCGCGGTCGGCGGGGAGGGAGCGGCAGGCCCGGGGTCGAGCGCTTTGAAGAAGGCGTCGGCGGCCGTCTCGCCCTTGCCCTCGCATCCCCAGATCACGCAGCGTCGCTGATGGTCGGCGATGAGCGTGAGGTAGTTGTGCTGCTTCTTCCAGGACACCTCGTCGATCCCGATGTCAAACAGCCCGTTGAGCCGGTCGGGGTCGAGCTCGTCGTCGCAGACGCGCTTGATGATCCGCCCGACCGTGTACCAGTCGATCCGCAGCACCTGCGTGATCGTGGTCTTGTCGGTGCGGGTCGCCAGCCACGCGTGAGAGTCGAGCCGGGGCGCGTCGCCGCCCTCTCGGGCGACTGTTTCCCCGACCCGCTCTCCCGAACCGGACGTGCGAGTCCCCCCGCATCCGGCTCTCCACGAGCTCATTCAGTCGTGGTTTGCGGCGTCCGTCTCCGTCTGTTTGGCCCATGGCGAGGGGATCCTGTCGCCCCGGTATCGGTACCGGGTGACCGGTACCGAGCTGGGGTTGAACAGGGTCTTCTCGCCCTCCGTCGGCCACCATTCGGGTAGGTAGAGCCGTCGGAGCTGTTTCCAACTGGCACGTGGGTGCTTCTTGCGAAGCCAGCGGACCGTGCGCTTCCAGAGGAAGGCGTTCAGGTAGCTGAAGTTCGCTTTGGACACGTCGTGCCGGAAGTGCGTCGTCCACCCCCGCAGTGCGGGGTTGAGGCGATCGCACAGGTCGGCCAGGGACTGGTTCGTTGAGGTCCGTTGTGTGCCAGCGCGCACCTTGTCCTTGATCGACGCCAAGGCATCTTTCGAGGGGTAGGTGTAGACGTGCTGGCGCTTCGTTCCTCGTTTGGTGTGACGCTGAATGTGGCGTCCGAGGAAGTCAAAGCCCTCGTCGATGTGCGCGATTCTCGTCTTCTCCAGCGATAGGCGCAGGCCCATCGTGGTGAGGACTGCCGCCGCCTGATCGCGCAGCGCTTCGGCGTGGGCGCGGTTGCCGGCCACGAGCACCACCCAGTCGTCCGCGTAGCGGACGAGGCGGTAGTTGGCCAGCCCCTTGCTCCGACGCGATCGGCGCGCCCAATCAGTAGCGAAGCTCTCCCAGGCCGCGGCGAAATGCTCGTCGAGGACCGAGAGCGCCAGGTTACTGAGCAGCGGCGAGAGAATCCCGCCTTGGGGCGTGCCGGTGATCGGGTGCCGCTCGACGCCCTCGCGGCTGAGGATGCCAGCCTTGAGGAACGCCTTGACCAGGAGCAGGATGCGCTTGTCCGCGACTCTGGCCCGCAGCCGGTCTTGAACACCGACATGCGAGATTTCGTCGAAGCACGCCTTGATGTCGCCCTCCACGATCCACTCGTATGAGTGGGAGGTGAAGAAGTGGATCTCGGCGATCGCGTCCTGTACCCGGCGTCCGGGACGGAAGCCGTAGCTGCACGGCTTGAAGTCCGCCTCTAGGATCGGCTCGAGCACCGTCTTGAGGGCGGCTTGTACGACCCGGTCGCGTACGGTCGCGATGCCCAGCCGGCGATATTTGCCGCCGCGCTTGGGGATCATCACCTCCCGTACCGCCTCCGGGCTGAACCTGCGGGCCTTGAGGTCCTCTCGCAGCTCCGACAGGAAGCCGTGCTCGCCCACGACGGTCGTGATGTGGCGGGCGGTGCGCCCGTCCACCCCGGCCGAGCGAGCCCCTCGGTTGCTCCTGACCCGCGCCCAGGCATCCACCAGGACCGCCGGGTCATAGACGAGGTTGTACAGATCATCGAACCGACGGTTGGGATCGTCGGTCGCCCACTGATGCAGCTTGGTCTGGATTCGCAGTACTCGCGCCTTGGCCAGCTCGGCCGTCGGCCACGAAGCGTCGGTATTCACCGGCGACCTCCTGCCATGCCAATCCCTCCCTGCGAACTCGCTGCCCCCCTTCGCCATGTGGACGGCTTTCCCGTCCTCGGACTACTACGGGGGCTCCGCCCCACCACCACGCCATCGGCTGACGACGAGCGTTCCCTAGGCCGAACTACCCGAATGGCCGCAGGGAGCGTGATGGCGGTTCCCATGTTCACCGTGAACCGCTTGACAGGATCGGCGTCCAGCTGTGCCCCGGCAGCATCGCCACGAGTACGCCGCAGGCTTTCCTCGTGGCCTCCTTGGCGACCAAGTCCATCGCCGACGGAGTCACCAGCCGCATGAAACGACGGCGGGCGCGCGCTGCTGCCCGGCCCGGATCCACCAGATTTCGAGCCGGTTCGAGTCTTACGGGGGTTCAACCACTGGTTCACTTGCGTTACGCCTCTCTGTCTCGCTTGCCGGACCCAAGCCATCTGGCGGTACTGGCCCGTCCCGGCGTTGTCGGGGCTGCTCCCACCCGACCCTGCGTCTCCAGGGTCAGGCTGCCCCCCGCTTCACCGAACTGCTGCGACAGCCCGGAGGTGGGGACCTACACCCCACACGGTTCAACAGCGCCTCATGGCGCACGACCAGGCATTCGAAGTCGCGTGTGAACTCCGAGCGCGGCCGGGCGAACGGGACGCCTTCGGTGCGTGCGCCGTGCACCGGACACCACAGCCGCCGGCGATGGCAGTGGATCTCAAGCCGCCAGACCCCGAGATCCAGATGCCGCCACACCGAGCAGCCCGGCCGCGTGTCCTTGCGCGCTGGAGTCGAGTACCCGCACTCAGGGCACAGAAGCCGGCGGCGACGCAGCGCCACCTCGACCACCACCCGATCCGGCTCGAACCGAACCTTCTTCACCAGCACCCCCTTGCCGAGGCGCACAAGCCTGGAAAATGCCGTCGTGACGCGCACGCTGTCCCTCCTTGCAAGCCGTTGACCTTGAGACAGCCAGCAGCCTGCCGGTGAGGGCGGCGGGCGCGTCGCCAACCAGCGCGCAACTACCGAGAACTTCTTCAGCCGGGGAAAGCCCCGCTCAAGCGCGCAATCCGGCTCTCACCCTGTCCACATCGATGCCCGGAGCGCCAAAAAACCGAGGTGTGCACCCGTGGTCAAGTCCCCCTGCACTCGGGGGCGGAAAGAAGCACCTACCTCCGAGGTAATCGCCGCGGTGCGCGATGCCTGTGATCGTGGCCGGCATGAGCACACGAGACCTCACTTACCAAATCGCGCCCATTCCTACCGCACGGGCGCGCGAAATCGGCCGCTGGCTCCCCCTGCCCGTCGTGTTGGCCGGCACCTTCATGGTCGTACTCGACTATTTCATCGTCAACGTCGCGCTGCCGTCGATTCAGTCACAACTAAAGGCGAGCGACAGCGCGCTGGAATGGGTCGTCGCCGGCTTCGCCTGCACGTCGGCGATCTTCGTGATCACCGCGGGCCGGCTCGGCGACCGGTTTGGCCGCCGGCGCCTGTTCTCCCTGGGACTTGCCCTGTTCACACTCGCCTCGGCGGCGTGTGGTGCGGCCGGTACTCCACTCGAGCTCGTGATCGCGCGACTGGTCCAGGGCGCGGCGGCCGCGCTGGTCATGCCCAACGTGTTGTCGATCATCGGGGTCCTGTATGCCGGCCCCGACCGGCTGCGCGCACTCAGCGTCTACGGGACCGTGATGGGCCTGGCCGCGGTCAGCGGTCAGCTGATCGGCGGGGCCTTGATCGCGGCGGATCCCGCCGGCCTTGGATGGCGCAGCTGCTTCCTGATCAACGTTCCCGTCGGCATCGCCGCACTGCTGGTAGCGCCCCGGGTCATCCCTGAGTCGCGCCAATCGGACTCGTCTCGGCTCGACAAGCTCGGCACGGCACTGGCCACGCTTGCTCTGATCGCTGTGGTGCTCCCGCTGCTCGAGGGTCGTCAGCACGGGTGGCCCGTGTGGACCTGGCTGTCGCTGGCGGCGGCGCCCCTTCTGCTGGCGTGCTTTGTGCTTCACCAGCGGCGGCTGACGCGCGCCAATGCCGGACCGCTGCTCGACATGGCGCTGTTCCGCGAGCGCTCGTTCAGTGCCGGACTGCTCACCCAGTTGTGCTTCTGGGCGGGCCAGGGGTCGTTCTTCGTGGTCCTGGCGCTCTACCTCCAGAGCGGGCGGGGGCTCAAGCCGCTGACGGCCGGCCTGGTGTTCACGATCCTCGCCGTCGCCTACGTGGCGACTTCGATGCGTGCGCCAACGCTCACGGCCCGGTACGGCCGCAGGACGATCGGCGTCGGCGCAGCGGTGCTGGCTACGGGCCACGCGTTCCTGCTCGCCGCGGTCGCTTTTGTCGGTGTGGGAGGGTCGGTGGGCGCGCTGGTTCCCGGCCTCCTACTCGTCGGCGGCGGCATGGGTCTGGTCCTGGCGCCGCTGGCCTCGACGGTCCTGCAGTCGCTCGCGCCGGAGCGGGCGGGTAGCGCCTCCGGGGTGATGACCACGGTGCAGAACGTGGGTAACGCGCTCGGGGTGGCGCTCACCGGAGTGATCTTCTTCGGGGCGCTTCACTCCGGGTACGCGACCGCGTTCGAGCTCGCGGTCGGCCAGCTCGCCGTGCTGCTGATCGGGGCGGCGGCGCTTACGCGGTTGCTGCCGCGGTCTCGGCCAAGTTCATGAACCGACCGGCGTCCGCCAGCACATCGTGCAGGCGGTCGACGATCTCGCCGAGCACGGCGGCGTCGGAGATCAGCGGCGGCGCGATCTGGAGCACGCTGTCGCCGCGGTCATCGGGGCGGGCGATCAGTCCGGCCTCGAGCAGACGTCCGGGGAGGAAGCCGCGGAGCAAGCGGTCACGCTCGTCTTGGTCGAAGGTGCCGTTGGCCGGGTCGCGGACGAGCTCGATCGCCCAGAAGAACCCGCGGCCGCGGACGTCGCCCACGATCGGCAGCGTGCGCAGCTCCTGGAGGCGCTCCTGGAGCCCGGCCTCGTTGCCACGCACGTTCTCGAGCACCCCGTCGCGCTCGAAGATCTCGAGGTTGCGCAGCGCGATCACCGCCGAGAGCGGATGGCCGGCGAACGTAATCCCGTGGCGCAGGGGCACTCCGGGTTGGTACAGCGGCTCGGCCACCCGGTCGGAGACGAGCACGGCGCCCATCGGCGCGTAGGCCGAGGTGATGCCCTTGGCCACGGTCGCGAGATCGGGAACCACGCCCTCGCGCTCGATGCCGAGCCACTCCCCGAGGCGGCCGAAGCCGCAGATCACCTCGTCGGCGGCCAGCAGCGCCCCGCACTCATCGGCGATCTCGCGCAGGCCCTGCCAGTAGCCGGGAGGCGCGAGCAGGCAGCCGCCCGCGTTCTGGACCGGCTCGGCGATGATCAGCGCCACTTCGTCCGGGCCGGCAGCGTCGATCGCTGCGCGCACCTCGGCCAGCAGGCGGCGGCAGAACGCGTCGGGATCGTCGCCGTCGGGCGCGCGGAACGCGTTGGTGTTCGACACGTGCGTGACGTCGATCGCCGGCGGTCCGAACGGCGCCTTCATCCCCGGCACGCCGGTGAACGACAGCGCACCGAGCGTCACGCCGTGGTAGGCGATGTTGCGGGCGATCGCCTTGCGGCGCTGGGGCTGCCCGATCGCGTCGAAGTGCTCGCGGACGATCTTCCACTGCGCCTCCACCGCCTCCGAGCCTCCGGAGGTGAAGAACACGTGGTTCAGATCGCCGGGCATGAGCTCGGCCAGCCGCTCGGCGAGCTCGATCGCCGGCGGGTGCGCCGTGCCCCAATTGGTGCTGAAGGCCAGCCGGGGCAGCTGGTCGGCGACGGCCGAGACCATCTCCTCGCCGTAGGAGTAGCCGATCTGGCAGCAGAACAAGCTCGACAGGGCGTCGATGTAGCGCCGGCCCTGGGTGTCGAACACGTACGGTCCCTCGCCGCGCTCGAGCACCAACAACTCGTGCCCGTCGGCGAAGGCGGAGGCATGCCGCGTGAAGTGCAGGAGCAGATGCTCGCGCGCGGACTGCTGAAGCTGTTCGTGGTTCATGGCTATTAGCTTCTCACGCTTCGGCGCGGTCCACCGGCAGTGGCCCGAAGCTCTGGCTTACCGGCATCAGCTCGAGCAGGTTGACGTTCACGTGCTCCGGCTGGAACGTCACCCATTCGACCGCGGCGGCGATGTCCTCAGGGGTGAGCGGATTGGTGCCGGCGTACAGGGCGGCCGCCCGTTCGGCGTCGCCCCCGAAGCGCACCTCGGAGAACTCGGAGCCGCCCACCAGGCCCGGCTCGATGCAGGTCACCCGGACGCCCGTGCCGTGCAGGTCGGCGCGCAGGCCAAGGCTGAACTGATGCACGAACGCCTTCGTCGCGCCGTACACGTTCCCGCCCGGATAGGGGTAGGTGGCGGCGATCGAACCCATGTTGACCACGTGGCCGCGCCGGCGCGCGACCATCCCCGGGAGGATCGCGCGGGTCACGTAGGTCAGCCCGGTGCAGTTGGTCTCGATCATCTGCTCCCACTGATCGAGGTTGGCGTCCTGGGCCGGCTCCAGGCCGAGTGCCAGACCCGCGTTGTTGACGAGCACGTCGACCTCGGCGAAGGCGCGCGGGAGCGAGGACAGGAGCTGCTCGATGGCGGCCCGGTCCCGGACATCGAGCCCCGAAACAAAAATCAAATCCTCACCGAATTCCTCGACCAGCCGGGCGAGGCGGTCAACGCGGCGGGCGGTGGCGAGCACGCGCACGCCGCCGCCGGCGTAGCGGCGGGCGATGGCGGCACCGAAGCCGGAACTGGCTCCGGTTACGAACGCGACGCGCGGCGGCATCACGCCATTATCGGTGACCCTGGATCGCGACCGCCTGGTAGGAGATTGAGAAAACTGCGAATAATTCCCACAAACCTCAGTCGCTCGGCTGGCGCGCCGTGCCGGACTAGCTATCGAACCCGAGGCCGAGGCGGTCGAGCGTTTTCAGCCAGACCCCACGGCGGCCGTCCTGGCGGTCGGCCGCGGCGAGCTGGTTGCGGGTGAGCTGGATGACCGCGGTGCGCGCCGGCTCGGGCGGGAAGGGGAGCGGGCGCCGGCGGACCATCGCCAGTGCGGTCGTCTCGCTGGTGCGCCCGTCGAGCAGGTCGAGCGCCACGCGGCCGCCGAACCGGCTCGCCGCCACGCCCAGGCCGGTGTAGCCGAGCGCGTGGGAGACCCGGCCTCCCAGCGCCCGCCCGAAAAACACCGAGAAGCGGCTGCACGTGTCGATCGCGCCGCCCCAGCGGTGGGTGAAGCGAACGCCGTCCAGCTGGGGGAAGGCGGTGAACAGGTGCTGGGAGAGCCTGGCGAAGGTCGGGTCGTGGTCGTCGAGCTCAGGGCCGACGGGGCCGCCATAGCGATACACCGCGTCGTAACCGCCCCACAGGATCCGGCCGTCGGCGGTCAGCCGCGAGTAGTGAAACTGGTTGCCCATGTCGCTGAGGCCCTGCCGGCCACGCCAGCTGATCGCATCCCGCAGCCGCTCGTCCAGCGGCTCGGTGACGAGCGCGTAGTCGTAGACCGCGTGGGTGAGCGAGGACTGCATGAAGCCGCCGTTGCGTCCACTGGCCCCGCCTCCGCAACGGGTCGCCTCGAGCAGCACAACCTCGCGCTTGGGGTCGAGCTCCTTGGCGTAGAGCGCGGCCCACAGGCCGGTGTACCCGCCACCGACGATGCATAGGTCCATGTCGAGCCGCCTCTCCAGAGGGGAATGGGGCGTGTGCTCGGGCAGCGTGTCGAGCCAGTATGAGCGCGAGACGGCGTCCGCGTAGGCGGCTCGGTGCGCCGCGGTGGGAGGAGTCTGCGGCCAGGCTGAGGGCAAGCTCCGATCCTACGGATGACGGGCCAGGCCGCGCAGGACCGCATCGGCGTCCCGGTGCGGCGCGCGCAGGGCGAGGCCAACCAGGTCGAGTTGGTCGGTCGCCACCGCGCGCACGGCCGCGCGGTTGTCCTCGTCGTTGCCGGTGGCGAACATCTCGCGCGTGTAGATGGCGAGCGTCACCTCGCGCCGGGCGGCGCGCTCGTGCCCGGTCCGCAGCTTCTCGGCGCTCGCCTCGAACACCAGCACGGGCTGCACCAGCATCGCCAGGTAGCGGCGTCCGTCGGCATCCAGATATTCCTCACCGATGGCCGCAGGCCCGGCGTGCGCGGTGACGGCGCTCATCAGGAACGCGGTGACGTTCAGGCGCTGCCACACCTCGAGGTCGTCGCGGACCACGACCGCGACCTTGGTTTCGAATTGACCTACGCCCATGACACGAATGGTCGCGGGTCTGTCTTGAACGTTATTGCGCCCCCGCGTACCGGGCCGGACTCACCCCGACCGCGCGCTTGAACACCCGGCTGAGATGCGGCTGGTCGGCAAATCCGCACTCGGCTGCCACCTCGGCCGGAGCGACGCCCGCCGAGAGCAGCCGGCGCGCCTGGGCGATCCGCAGGTTGGTCTGGAACGCGTGCGGGGTGATGTCGGTCTGGTCGCGAAAGCGGCGCACCAGCTCGTACCGGCTGAGGCCGGCCACCTCAGAGAGCTCCGCCAGGCTGACCCGCTCGTCCCAGCGCTCGCGCAGGTGGTCGCGGGCCCGGCGCACCGCGGCGTGCTCGGCGTGCGTGCGGCCGCGCTCCGACGGTCCGGGGCGCAGATGGGGACGCAGGCCAGCGACGGCTCCGAGCACCGCCTCCTCGATGGCGAGACTGTCGGCCGGCTCTGACACCAGCGCTCGGTGGGCGCGCTCGAGGGCGCCGCGGAGCGCCACGTCGCGGAACACCACCCACCGCGCGGCGCGCGGCGGGCTGCCGTCATGCTCGGCCCACTCGTGGACGATCGTCGGCTCGATGTAGAGGACCTTGTAGGTCCACCCCTCGGGAACGGCGGCCATCCCGGTGTGGACCGCATCGGGCTCGAGCACGAACAGCTCGCCCTCGGCGGCGCGCTGCTGCGTGGCCTCGAGCGAGAAGCGCGCGGCGCCCCGCTCGAGCACGGCGACGGTCCAGGTCGGATGCGAATGGGGCCGGTAGGCGTGCTGGACGAAGCGCGCGTGCAGCGCCTCGATGCCCTCGAGGCCGCGCGGACGGAAGTAGGTGGAGTACTCGGTCGGCGTGTCGGTGAGGTTACTTCTCGGGCTGACGCGGGCCGGAGCGCCGCTATCCTCGCCAGACCGATATGTCGATCAGCACCAACCAATTCAAGAGCGGGAACCACATCGAGGTCGACGGCACCGTTTTCAAGGTGATCGAGTTCCAGCACGTCAACCCCGGCAAGGGCGCCGCGTTCGTCCGGACCAAGCTCCGGCGCGCCAGCGACGGCGCGGTCATCGATAGGACCTTCCGCGCCGGCGAGAAGTTTCGTTCGATCCGCAGTGAGGGTCGGAGCATGCAGTTCCTCTACGCCGACGCCGACGGCGCGCACTTCATGAACACCGAGACTTACGACCAGATCGCGCTGCCCACCGAGGCGCTGAAGGACGCGCTCAAGTGGATCAAGGCCGGGGACCAGGTCGACGTCCTGTTCCTCGACGATGAGCCGAGTGACGTCCAGGTCCCCGGCTCGGTCGATCTGCAGGTGAGCGAGACCGAGCCCGGCCTGCGCGGCGACACCGCGTCCGGTGGCGGGACCAAGCCGGCGACGCTCGAGACCGGCGTCGTGGTCCAGGTCCCGCTGTTCATCTCGGAAGGCGAGACGATCCGCGTGGACACGCGCGACGGAAGGTACCTGTCCCGGTCCTAGGCTGTTAGCCGTGGAGCTCGTCTACGGCAAGCATTCGGTCCGGGCGGTCTTCCTGACGCGCCCGCAGGACGTGAGGCGGCTCATCCTCGGCGGCAAGCCCGCCTACCACGACGAGCTCGTCGCGTCGGCGAGGCGAGCCGGGGTCGAGCCCGAATTCGTCGCCTGGCCTGAGTTCCGCCGTCTCACCGGCCTGACCGACGACGACAAGCACCAGGGCGTGTGCGTCTTCACCAAGCCGCGCCACGTGTTCTCCGAGCACGAGCTCGACCGCCTGGCCGACCGCCGGCTGGTCGTGGCGCTGGATCAGATCTCCGACCCGCAGAACCTTGGCGCGGTGTTGCGCAGCGCGGCGTTCTTCGCCGCCGACGCCGTCCTCGTGCTGAAGAACCGCTCGGCCGAGGTGACGCCCAAGGTGGCGCGCATCGCGGTGGGCGGCGCCGAGTTCGTCGAGGTGTTTCGCGTCATCAACCTCGCGCGCAGCCTCGACACGCTGCGGGAGCTGGGGTACTGGGTGTATGGCCTCGACGAGCGGGGCGAGCGAACGCTCCGCGAGACCGAGTTCGATCGCCAATCGGTGCTCGTGGTGGGCGCCGAGGGCCAGGGGCTGCGGCAGCGAACGCGCAGCAAGTGTGACGCGCTGGTGCGCATCCCGGGCGGGCGCGAGGGCGTCGAGAGCCTGAACGCCGGGGTGGCGACGGCGATTGCTCTGGCCGAGATGGCGGCGACCGAGCAAACGCCGGCCGAAGTAACTCGGTGACCTGCGAATTAATTTCACGAAGGCCTTGTAATCGTCGGCACGCTCGGTTACCCTTGCAGCATCTGAAGGAGAAGGACCGTATGAACGCCTCCACGACCACATACTCCGACCACATGGTTCCTTGCTTCATGCTTGGCGCGACGAATCCGCGCCTCGTGGACAAGGCCGCCGCCGCTCACGGATATGTCACCCTCGCCCGGAGGTATGAGCGCTAGCTCTAGCGCACATACGGACCGACCGCGAGGGCGACCCAGATGGGTCGCCTTTTTTTGTGCGCCGGTCCGGTGACATCCAGGAGTGACGTATACAACAACGCGCACGTGGTGACACGCGCGCAGTGAGTGCCGGTGGCTGAACGCTGCCGTAATTCACTCAAGTCACACACACACACAATTCAAAAAGGAGGACCTCCCATGAGAGGAGATCCGCAGGCCGTGAGCGCGCGCCTGCGCGCAGTCGTCCCTGCTCGGCGCTGGTCCGCCCGGGTTGAGCAGGTCAAGCAGCGACGGCGCGAGCGCCGTCTGGAGCGAGCCGAAATGATCGTCCGGCTGGGGGCAGAAGAGCCGCGCCCACAGCGCGCGTCTCGACCCGAGCGGGCGGCCTAGAGGGATCTAGGCCGCCCCTTCGGGGGCCGGGGCGCCGAGCTTGTACATCTCCCATCCGAGCTCGCGGGCGCTCGCGCGCACGCGGCGGAGTTGCCGGAGCTGCTCGAGCTTCCAGTCCCAGCGGGGGTCGCTGTCATCACCGATTGGCCTTCCCCGACCCAGGTCGTTGGAGTGAAAATCCAATCCGCGGCCCCTGAGCACGATGCGCTGCACCAGCTCGGGAGTGACGCTTCCGATCAGCTGCGTGAGGCGATCGTCGAGGATCGCCCCCGCCAGGTCGCCGTGGACGAGCAGGCGGCGCGGACAGCCGCTCACGCGTGGTTCGAGCACCGAGTCGGTGTCGGTGGCGCGGTGACACTCATCGCCGCACAGGAGCGCTTGGACGTGGCCCCTGTGGACCTCGATCACCAGCACGTAAAGCTCCGGCCCGCGATCGGCTCGCGCGAGCCAGATCTGTCCGACTCCGGGTAATTCGTCTGTCATGGCCTTCCTTGCCTTCGTATGTCCTCGGCCGACGGCGCAGGTCCCGGAGCCCGTGGTCCTCGAGAACAACGGGCCTTCGCGTGGCCTCTTCCGCATCTGTGGATGGTTTGCCTCCAGGCGGCCGGGCGCCCCGCGCGAGCCGGCCTGATAAACCAAGGGCGGATGGCCGCAACCGAGCTCCTGACGCCCAACCGCAAGATCTCCGCGACGCGCCCGGCCCCGATGGAGCCGCGGATCTTCCGGCGGATTGCGCAGGACGTCCAGCGCGAACGGCGGGTCCGGCAGCGCGCCACCCTGCCCCCGGGGAGCACTGGGTTCAGCTGGTCTCACACCGCGGCGATCATCGCCGACCCGCTCACCCTGCTGCTCGAACACGAGCGGCGGTATGGCCCGGTGTTCACGATCCGCCTGCTGCACGAGCCGATCGTGTGGGCGATCGGCGCCGAGGTGAACCACCAGATCCTGGTCAGCGACTTCGACGCCTTCCAGTGGCGGGAGGGCCGGTTCGCCGACCTATGGCCGCTGCTGGGCGATGGACTGCTCAACAGCGACGGCGCCTACCACCGCGACTTCCGGATGCTGATGCTCCCAGCCTTCCATCGCGAGTACATCGAGCGGGTCTCTGAAACCATGATCGAGGAAGGGCTGGCCGCCGCCGAGCGGCTTGCGGACGGGCAGGTGGTCGACGTCTACCGATGGGTCCGCGAGCTGGCCATGCGGATCGCGCTCCGGGGCCTGCTCGGACTCGAGGTCACCGGCGGTCGCGAACGAGCACTCGCCCAGGCGTTCGAGGCTTCGCTCGCCATCCACGGAGAGCCGGTGCTCCTGCAGCTGCTCCCGCTGCCGGGCGGGCCGCTGCGGCGGGCGATCGCGGCTCGCCAAACGCTCGATGCGCTCGTACGGTCCGAGATCGAGGAGCGCCGGCGGCGGGGGGATCCGGGCAAGGGGGTGCTCGGCCTCTTGCTCGCCGCCACCGATGAGGCGGGTGCGCCGATCCCGACCGGCGTCGTGCGCGACCAGGCGGTCACGCTGCTGTTCGCCGGCCACGACACGACGACCACGACGTTCACGTTCTTAGTGCACGAGCTGGGCCAAAACCCGGCGGTGCGAAACGCGGTTGAGGACGAGCTCGACCGCGCGCTCGGCAACGGTCTGCCCGCCCCGGCGCAGCTTGACGGTCAAGCGCTACCGGGGCTCGAACGGGCCTTGAAGGAGACGCTCCGCTGCTATCCGGCGGCGTGGGTGGGGCCGCGGCGCACCACGCGGGAGGTGCGCCTGGCGGGCGTCCCGGTGCCGGCTGAGATCGGCGTGCAGTACTCGTCCTGGGTCACCCATCATCTGCCCCAGCTGTATCCCGACCCGTTCCGGTTCGACCCCGACCGCTTCCTGCCCGAACGCGAAGCGGTCCTGCCGCGCGGCGCCTATATACCGTTTGGCGGCGGCTCGCGGATGTGCCTGGGCAAGCGCTTCGGCGAGTACGAGCTGCGCGCGCTGGCCAGCGTGCTGTTCACTCGGGTCCGGTTCGAGCCATGCTCGACGCAGCCGCCAACCGTCGTGACCACGCCGACGCTCGGGCCGAAGGGCGGCCTACGTTTCGTAGTCCGCGGGCGTTAAGCGGCGCCGGCTGACGCGCCGCGGACGGGCGAGCCAGCGCCTTCTATCGTGGGAGGCCCACCTCACCGCGAACAACTGGAGAAGCCATGAAGACGCGCAAGCTTGGATCGCTAGAGGTCTCGGAACTCGGATTGGGATGCATGGGCATGTCGGCCTTCTACGGCTCGGCCGACGAGGACGAGGCGATCGCCACCATCCACCGGGCGCTCGAGCTCGGCATCAACTTTCTCGACACCGCGCAGCTGTACGGGCCGCTGACCAACGAATCGCTGGTCGGCCGCGCGATCAAGGGTCGTCGGGACGAGGTGGTGATCGCCACCAAGTTCGCTCGCCGGATGGACGGTGCGACTCCCGGCGACATGTCGACGGTGGGAGGGCTCGACGGCTCGGCCGATCACGTCCGCAGCTCGATTGAGGGCTCCCTGCAGCGGCTCGGCACCGACTACGTCGACCTTTACTACCAGCACCGCGTCGACCCGAACGTGCCGATCGAGGAGACGGTCGGGGCGATGGCCGAGCTGGTCGAGCAGGGCAAGGTACTCCACATCGGGCTCAGCGAGGCGGGGCCGGACACGATCCGCCGCGCCCAGGCAGTTCACCCGATCGCCGCCGTGCAGACCGAGTTCTCGCTGTGGACGCGTGACCCCGCGGAGAACGGGGTGCTCGGAGCATGTGGCGAGCTGGGGATTGGGTTCGTGGCTTACTCCCCGCTCGGCCGCGGGTTCCTGTCGGGCCGCTTCAAGTCGCCCGATGAGCTCGACGCGAACGACTTTCGCCGCCACGGGCCGCGCTTCACCGGTGAGAACCTGGAGGCCAACCTCAAGCTCGCCGCCAAGGTGGCCGAGATCGCCGAAGAGAAGGGCATCTCCGCGGCTCAGCTGGCCATCGCGTGGGTGCTGGCCCAGGGCGAGGACATCGTGCCGATCCCCGGCACCAAGCGGCGCACCTACCTCGAGGACAACGCCGGCGCGGCCGACGTAGAGCTGACCGATGAGGACCTTGTCCGGATCGAAGCCGAGCTGCCACCGGTGGCCGGGGAGCGCTACGACGAAAGCGGGATGGCGGCCGTCAACCTCTGAAGGCCTCCTCTGCAGCCACGCGGGAACCGATGAGTTTCGGGCGGCCGGACAGTCATAGCCGTCGATATGGGGTTCGAACGGCTGCGCGAGACCGCCGAGCGGCACGTCGGTGACACCTCCGTCCCCGGGCTGGTCGTGCTGGCCGCCCGGGGCGACGAGGTGCACGTCGACGCTCTGGGAAGCCTCGCGCTCGGGGGTCGGCCGGTGGCGCGCGACTCGCTCTTCCGGATCGCCTCGACGACCAAGCCGATCACCGGGGCGGCCGCCCTAGCGGTGATCGACGAGGGGCTGCTCGGCCTCGATGAGCCGATCGACGGTCTGCTTCCCGAGCTCGCCGAACGGCGGGTGCTGGTCAGGCCTGACGGTCCGCTGGCCGAGACGGTGCCGGCGGAGCGACCGATCACCACCCGGGATCTACTCACGTTCACGTTCGGCTTCGGCATGGCGATCGAGATGTACACGTCGCGCGAGCCGTGGCCGATCGTGCAGGCCGAACGGGAGCTCAGGCTGGCAACGATCAGCCCACCCGACCCGAGTGTCCAGCCCGATCCCGACACCTGGATCGCGAACCTCGGGTCGCTGCCACTGGTCTCCCAGCCTGGGGAGCGCTGGCTCTACAACACAGGCGCCTCAGTCGTGGGTGTGCTGCTGTCTCGCGCGACGGGCCTGCCGTTCGGCGAGGTGCTGCGCACCCGGGTGTTCGAACCGCTCGGTATGCGCGACACCGCCTTCTGGACCGCGCACGCCGACCGGCTCGCAACCGCCTACCGTCCGACGCCCGAGGGCCTCGTCGTGTGGGACGAACCGGACGAAAGGTGGAGTCGCGCGCCGGCATTCGAGGACGGGGCGGCGGGGCTCGTCTCGACCGTCGACGACCTCCACGTGTTCGCGCGGATGCTGCTGAGCGGTGGCGGGTCGGTGCTCTCGACCGATTCGGCACGCGCGATGACCACCGACCAGCTGACCGAGGCGGTCAAGGCCCGAGGTGGGCTTGGCCCCGACTTCTTCAAGGGGCGATCGTGGTCGTTCTGCCAGGCGGTTTATTCCGCGGGCGCGTTCGGCTGGGACGGCGGCTTCGGCAGCTCGTGGCTGGTCGATCCCGCAAATGACCTGACCGTGATCGTCCTGACCCAGCGGGCGTTCGAGTCCCCTGAGCTGCCGCGTGTGCACCGCGAGATCCAGTCGGCCGCGTACGCGGCGCTCCGCTGAGGGGACCGGAAACCCGTACCTTCCGCGGTCATGTCGGTCTCCACGACCCTGCGCCCCGTCGCCCCGATCCGCTACGTCATGCCGCTGCGCGAGGGCGGCTCGTTGCCAGGCCTGGTCGAGGCCGATGACGATGGCCTATATGTGATCAAGTTCCGCGGGGCCGGGCAGGGGCTGCCGGCCCTGGTGGCCGAGGTCATCGTGGGCGAGCTGGCGCGGCGGCTCGGCTTGTTGGTGCCCGAACTCGTCGAACTCGAGCTCGATCCGGTGCTTGGCGCCGCCGAGCCCGACCCCGAGATCCAGCACCTGATCACCGCCAGCGGCGGCTCGAACCTCGGTGTCGACTTCCTGCCGGGCGCGCTTCCGTACACGCCGGCGGGGCGGTGGCGGCCTGACGATCGATTGGCTGCCGACATCGTGTGGCTCGACGCGCTCACGACGAACGTCGACCGAACACCCCGCAATCCGAACCTCTTGATCTGGCATGACCGCCTCTGGCTGATCGACCACGGGGCGGCGCTCTACCTGCAGCACGGAGGGCTCGACCCGGTTGCGCACGCCGAGCGTCGCTTCCCGCTGATCGGCCAGCATGTGCTCCTGCCCTGCGCGGGGTCGATCGCCGAGGCGCAGGAACGGCTCGCTCCGGTGGTCGACCGCGGGTTGCTCGAAGAGGTGGTTGGGCTCGTACCGGCCGGCTGGCTTGGTGACGGCGGGAGCCGCGAGGTGTACGTGGACTATCTGAGCCGGCGCCTCGGCAGTGGGGGGTTTGCGATGGAGGCCGAGCGTGCCCGAGTCGGCGCCTAGCGCGTTCTCATACGCGATCCTGCGCGTTGTGCCGCGGGTCGAGCGAGGCGAGCGCTTCAACGCCGGAGTGGTGCTGTTCTGCCGCCAGCGCGACTTCCTGGGCGTAAAGGTCGGACTCGACGAGCGCCGGCTCGCCGCGCTCGCGCCCGACGTCTCGGCCGAGGAGGTGCGGGGCTATCTCGACGCGCTCGTGCGGGTCGCCGCGGGGTCCCCTGAGGGTGGCGCGATCGCAGAGCTGCCGGCATCCGAGCGGTTCGGCTGGCTGGTCGCGCCGTCGAGCACGATCGTCCAGCCCTCCGACGTGCACACCGGGCTCTCCTGCGACCCGGCGGGCACCCTGGAGCAGCTGTACGCGGAGCTGGTCGAGCCGGTGGCGGTCTCATGAGCCCTCCGGTGATCTTGGTCCACGCCGGCGCCGGCGGGATCAGCGATGAGGTGCGCCAGCAGGAGTCCGAGTGCCGGGCCGCCCTGGCGGAGGCTCTGACGGCGGGTGCGGCAGCGCTCGAGGGGGGTGGGGCTGTGGAGGCCGTGTGCGCGGCGGTGATGCTGATGGAGGGCTTCCCCCTGTTCAACGCCGGCTACGGGTCGGTGCTGTGCTCCGACGGCTCGGTCGAGATGAGCGCGGCGATCATGCGCGGCTCGGACCGGGCGGCCGGGGCGGTTGCGACGCTGCGTCGCACCCGCCATCCGATCGCGGCCGCACTGTCCCTTTTGGAGGCGCCGCCGGTGCTCCTGGCCGGGGAGCCCGCCGACGCCCACGCGGCCGGACAGGGGCTCGAGCAGCACGATCCCTCGGAGTTCGTGACCGACCGGCAGCGCCGGCGACTGACTCGGTGGCTCGATTCGCGCGACGTCTCGGACCGCGGAACCGTGGGCGCGGTGTGCCTGGACGCGAGCGGACTGCTGGCGGCGGCCACGTCAACCGGCGGGCGCCTGGGCCAGCGGCCCGGGCGAGTGGGGGACTCGCCGTTGATCGGCGCTGGCACCTGGGCCGATCGTTCCGCGGCCGTCTCATGCACGGGCGCCGGCGAGTCGTTCATCCGGTGCGGCGCGGCGCGCCTGCTCGGGGCCTTGGTGGCTTCCGGCGCCACGATCGAGTCGGCGGCGAGAGCGGTCCTGGACGAGGTGGCCGAGTGCGACGGCGTCGGCGGGCTGGTCGCGGTGGACGCTTTCGGGAATGTGGCGATGCCGTTCTCGACCGAGGCGATGCCACGTGGCGTGTGGCGGCCGGGCCAAGCGCCGGCCGTCGAGATTCCGTAGTAGTGGTCGAGTTCGTACCATTGGGCGTCGATGGGGACGACGAATTCGGCGGGCAAGCGGCTGCGCGCGAAATGGGATGCGGGCGAGGCGGCGTTCGGAATGTGGGCCGGCATCCCCACTTCGTTCACGGCGGAGCTGGGCGCGGTGGCGGGGTACGACTACGTGTGTGCCGACCTCCAGCACGGCCTGGTCGACGAGGCCACGATGATCTCGATGTTCCAGGCCATCCACGGGACCGGCGCCGTGTCGCTGGCCCGGCTGGCGTGGAACGCTCCGCACCTGATCATGCGCGCGCTCGACGTGGGGGCGGTGGGGGTGATCCTCCCGCTTATCGACAACGCCGCCGAGGCGGCCCGTGGGGTCGAGGCGTGCCGCTACCCACCGCACGGCCGGCGCTCTTACGGTCCGGTCAGGGCACAGCTGGTGGTCGGGTCGGGATCCACGGACGACCTGAACGCCGAGTCGCTGTGTTTCGCGATGATCGAGACGCGCGAGGGGCTCGACAACCTCGATGCGATCGCAGCCACGCCTGGCCTCGACGGTCTTTATATCGGGCCCTCGGACCTGGCGATCGCGCTCGATCTACCCCCGCAGCCCCTGATCAGCGAGGCGGGCGAGGAGCGACCGGCGCTGGCCGGGGCGATCGAGCAGATCCGCCAGGCGTGTGAGGCCAACGGCTTGATCGCCGGCATTCAGTGCGGCAGCGGCCGCGCCGCCGGCTATTACGCTCGCAACGGCTTCCGACTGATAACGGTCGGCGTTGACACCAACATGTTCAGATCTGCGATCAGCAGCGAGCTGAGCGCCGCGCGGGGAGCCTAAGTGGCGATGCGGGTTGCACCGGACCTGGTGGGGCACGCCCTCGACGGGCGCTACGAGCTGCTCGAGCTGATCGGAGAGGGCACGTTCGGTCGGGTGTACCGCGGCTACGACCGCCGGCTCGAGCGCGAGGTGGCGATCAAGGTGATCAAGCCTTGGTGGTCGGAGGATCCGGAGTGGGCCGAGAGCTTTGGCCGCGAGGCGCAGCTGCTGGCGCGGGTGAGCGATCCGGGAATCGTCCAGATCTACGACGTCGGGGAGGCCGACGAGGGGCGCTATTACGTGACCGAGCTAGTCGACGGCGAGAGCCTGGCCGCGCTGCTCCGGCGAGGAGGACGCCTGGACGCCTGGCGCGCCGGCGAGATCGCCGAACATCTCTGCCGCGCCCTCGAGCACGCGCACGCCGAACACATCGTGCACCGCGACATCAAGCCCGCGAACGTCCTCATCTCCTCGCACGGACGGGTCAAGGTCGGGGACCTTGGAGTCGCCCGGCTGGCCGAGGGGGGCACCACCGACGGCGGCACTGCCACGATCGTCGGCACCCCGCGGTACATGGCACCCGAGCAGGCGAACGGGCAGCCGGTTACGCCGGCCACCGACGTCTACAGCGCCGGCATAGTGCTCTACGAGATGCTCGCCGGACACCCACCCTTCAATGGCGACTCCGCGGTCGAGATCGCGCTGCGGCACGTGCAGGCACCGGTGCCGCCGCTGCCGGCGGGGACGCCTCGCTCGTTGGAAGGAGTGGTGGCCCGGGCGCTGGCCAAGGAGCCGGCGGATCGGTATCAGAGCGCGGCCGAGATGGCGAGCGCGCTCGCGCGAGCTCGGCTGGACGCGCATGTGGGTGCGGGCGCGGGCGCGAAGACAGCAAATCGGTTCCGGCCGGATGCGAACGGTAACGGTTCGACGTGGGTCGCGCCGCAGTACAGCCCGCGGCGGAACGTCAACCCCGCGGCGCGCCGGCGCAGCGTCGCGGTATTCGCGCTCGTGCTGGGCCTGCTGCTGGCGCTGGCGGTGGCGGCGAAGGTCCTGACCGGGCCGGCCACGGTGCTCACGCCGAAGCTGCGGGGTCACGGCCAGGGGCGGATCGACTCGGTGTTGAAGCCCCTGCACCTGGAGGCGAGCTTCGCTCACGCCTACGACGATCACGCGCCGCCCGGCGCCGTGGTGTCGCAGTCGCCGTCGCCCGGCACGCGGGTGAAGGAGGGCTCGACGATCCAGGTCGTGCTGAGCCGCGGCCCGCGTCCGATCAACGTCCCGTCCTTGACCGGCGACTCGTCCGGCGCGGCAGCGGGACAACTCAAGCGGATTGGCCTGAACGCCGGGGTGAGTTTGGTTCCCGCGCCCGGGACGGCGCCGGGAATCGTCACCGGCCAGTCCCCGGGTGCCGGCCGGCAGTTGCACACGGGTCAAACCGTCAGTCTGCTCGTGGCCGAGACTCCGTCGTGGCGGTCGGTGACGTCATTCTCGGGCGCCTCGTCGGGACAGTCGGTGCCGTTCCATATCCGCGGGACGCAGTGGCGGATCGTCTACACGATGTCCTACCAGGGGACGTGCGATTTCGTCTTCTGGTGCAACGGCCCGAGTGCCCAGGTGATCGGCGCCGGCTCCACCAACGTGTCGTTCGGCCTCAACGATGGCGGGCAGCACACGCGCGTATTCAAGACCGGCGCGGGCGAGTACCAGATCGCGATCAAGCCGGGCTGGGACAGCGCCCAGTGGTCGATCGAAGTCGAGGACTGGTTCTGAGCCGCCGGACGGTTGTCCTCGCCAGCCCGCTCGCGCAGCGCATCCACGCCGAGCTCGAGCAGATCCCTGAGATCGACGCGATCGACCGCTACGCGCTCTCGCAGACCCACGATCCGCAAGTGCTGGCGCAGGGCCTGGCCGGTGCGTGGGCGTCGATCGCCGGCAGCGAGCCATACACCCACGAGGTGTTCGGAGCGGCGCCGGACCTGAAGGCGATCCTCCGGTTTGGGACCGGCTCGGACGCTATCGACATCGATGCCGCCACTGCGGCCGGCGTCGCGGTCATCACCACGCCTGGGGTCAACGCCGAGGCGGTGGCCGATCTGGCGCTGACGCTGATGCTCGCCTGTATCCGCGGTCTGCCCGGCCTGGACGCGGCGGTCCGCTCCGGGCAGTGGCGGGCGGCGGGCCCGACCCGCGACCTGGCCGGCGCCACCGTCGGCGTGGTCGGACTGGGCGCGATCGGCCGGGCGGTGTCGCGGCGTCTGGGTGGCTTCGGTTGCCAGGTGCTGGCGCTCGAGCCCAACCCCGACGCCGAGTTCGTAGCCCAGCACCAGATCAAGTTGACCGACCTGAACACGATGCTCCCACAGCTCGATGCGCTGACCCTACACGCGCCGCTCACGCCGGACACCCGTTGCCTGATCGGCCCGCGCGAGCTCGCCCTGCTCCCGCGTCACGCGATCGTCGTCAACACGGCGCGCGGCGAGCTGATCGACCAGGCCGCGCTCGTGGCGGCGCTCCACGAGGGCCAGATCGCCGGTGCCGGGCTCGACGTGTTCGAGCGCGAGCCGCCGGCGCCCGACGATCCGATCCTGTCGGCGCCGCACACGATCCTCACCGGGCACGTCTCGTCGTTCACCGACCTCGGTGTGGGCCGCATGGGTGAGGCGGTGCTGGAGAACCTCCGGGAAATCCTGGTCGGGCGGTTGCCGGCGAGCTGCCTGAACCCCAGCGCCTGGGCGTCGTAGGACAGCTCGCCGGAGGCCCGGTCTCAGCTCCCCGAAGGCGGCTTGTCGATGAACTGGTGATCGCTCACCAGCCGCCGGTCGGAGCCGAGCATCGCGACGTGGGTGCCGATCGAGTCCGGCTCGCCGCCGGCGCTGGGCACCATCTCCCAGCGATAGCGCACGGCGTCGTGATTGGTGTCGACGCTCGCCAGGCGAAACACGAACCCGTTCGCGGTGAATGCGTCGTAGGCATTGGTGACGGCCTGCTCGATTCCGTCTCGTCCGGGGTACTCGGCTCTGACGTTCCGGTAGACGCCGTCCTCCGACCAGATTTCATCGATGACTTGCCGGCGCGCCGCCGCATCCGGGTTGTTCCAGCTATTGACGAACTTCTCGATGGTTGTGTTGATATCGCTCATGCGGGCAGCGTGGCAGTCCCGCCCGGGCGTGTCGATTACCCGCCAGGTAATCGAGATGCGTTTGCTCTAATTAGCCGCCGTGTCCGATGAACTGACGCTGAGGAAGGAGCCGCGGCTGGCGGCCGGTGTCGCCCAACTCGGCACCGAATCGGCGTTCGCGGTGCTCGCGCGGGCGCGGGAGCTGGAGAGGCAGGGACGACTGGTCGTACACCTGGAGATCGGCCAGCCCGATTTCCCGACCCCGGAGCACGTCGCCGAGGCCGGCATAGCCGCGATCCGGCGCGGCGAGACGGGCTACACCCCGAGCGCCGGCATCGCGGAGTTTCGCGAGGCGATCGCCGGCGAGCTGGCGCGAACCAGGGAAATCCCGGTGACGGCCGACCGGGTTCTGGTGGCCAACGGGGCCAAGCTGCTGCTGTTCATGACCGTGGTCGCGACTTGCGGTGCGGGCGATGAGGTGATCTATCCCGATCCCGGGTTCCCGATCTACGAGTCGGCGATCCGCTGGGCAGGCGCCATGCCGGTGGCGCTGCCGCTACGCGAAGAGCTCGATTTCAGCTTCTCGCTAGAAGATCTCGCCGACCGGCTGAGCGCCCGGACCAAGCTGGTGATCGTGAACTCGCCGAACAACCCCACCGGCGGGGTGGCCTCCCGCGACGATCTGCGCACGGCGGCTGAGCTGATCCTCGACACTCCGGCCTGGGTCCTGAGCGACGAGGTCTACCGGCAGATCGCGTACGGCGACGAGATCGCCTCGATCGCCGGCGTGCCCGGGATGCTCGACCGGACCGTCCTCCTCGACGGGCTGTCGAAGACCTACGCGATGACGGGCTGGCGCTGCGGGTACGCGGCCGTGCCGGAGCCGCTCGTCGATCCACTGACGCGGCTGATGACGAACTCGGTCTCGTGCGTTCCGGGGTTCGTCCAGGCGGCTGGGCTCGCTGCCCTGACCGGACCGCAGGACTGCGTGGGCGCGATGGTCGAGGAGTTCGCCGCGCGACGTGAGCTGATCGTGGCCGGACTGAACGCCCTTCCGGGCGTGTCGTGCCTGGCGCCCCGCGGAGCGTTCTACGTGTTCCCGGACGTGTCGGAGACACCGATCCCGTCCAAGGAGCTGGCCGCGCGGCTGCTCGAGGAGGCCGGCGTCGCGCTGCTGGCCGGCGAAGACTTCGGCGCGCACGGCGAGGGGCATCTGCGGATCTCCTATGCCAACTCGCGCGACCAGCTCGAGCTGGGCCTAGAGCGAATCCGGGAGTTCCTCAGCTAGTTACCCGCCGGGCCGATTTCGTGCGCTGAGGCCTGCTCGATGAACTTGAGCAGCGCCGAGTGATCGAGACCGCCGTCGCCCTCGGCCTTCAGGGCGGCGAGCATCTGGTCGACGATCGCCGTGGTCGGCACGTACACGCCCAACTCGCGCGCGGTGCGCAGCGCGATTCCCAGGTCCTTGTGGTGCAGCTCGAGCTTGAAGCCCGGGGTGAAGTCGTGCTCGAGGAAGTTGCGCCGGCGGACCTCCATCACCCGGTTGCCGGCCAGGCCGCCCGACAGAACCTCGATCAGCCGCTCGGGATCGACGCCCGCCTTGGAGGCGAGGACGAGCGCCTCGCTTACCGCCTCGATCGTGATCGCCACGAGCATCTGGTTGCACGCCTTGGCCGTCTGGCCGGCACCGGCCTCGCCCAGGCGCACGATCGTCTTGCCGAGCACGTCGAAGATCGGCCGGGCTCGCTCGAAGGCATCCTCGGGCCCGCCCACCATGATCGACAGGGTGCCGTCGCGGGCGCCGACGTCTCCACCCGAGACGGGCGCATCGAGCGCGACAGCCCCGACGTCGTGCGCGGCCGCAAACACCGTCCGGGCGGTTGCCGGCGCCACTGAGCTCATGTCGATCAGCAACTGGTCGTCCCGCGCCCCGGCGATCACGCCGTCCTCGCCGAGGTAGACCTCCTCGACATCGGGCGAGTCCGGCAGCATCGTGATGACGATCTCCGCGCGCTGCGCCACCTCGCGCGGCCCGTCCGCACTTTGCGCCCCCTCGGAAACGAGGTCGTTCTCCTTGGCGCGCGTGCGGTTGTGTACGACCAGCGGATAGCCGGCGTGCGCCAGGTTGAGTGCCATCGGGCGGCCCATGATGCCCAGGCCGATGAAGCCCACCACGGTTTTGTCAGGCATAGCCGAGCTCCTTGATCCATCCGAGGCTTTCCTCGGTCGTCGGGGACGAGGGGTTGTACTCGAGCCCCACCCAGCCGGTGTAGCCGCTGCGCTCGAGCAGGTCGAGGATGTAGCCGTAGTTGATCTCGCCGGTGCCGGGCTCGGTGCGCCGGGGCGGGTCGGCGATCTGCACATGGCCGATCCGCGGCAGCACCCGCGAGATGGTGTCGGACAGGTTCCCCTCCATGCGCTGCATGTGATAGACGTCGTACTGAAGCGCGACGTTGTCGGCGCGGACAGCGTCCAGGAATTTCACGGCTTTGGCCGTCGTATCGAGTAGATAGGGTCCATTCTCGAAAGTGTTGACGGCCTCGATCATGATGCTGGCACCCTGCACCTGGGCCTGCTCCGCGGCCCAGGCGACGTTTTGACGCGCGAGTTCAAGTTGGGCCTCAAGCTCGAGTTCCGGGAGTCGGACCCCGACGAGTGCGTTCAGGCGCGTGCAGCCGACCTTGGCGGCCAGCTCGAGCGCGACCGGGACGTTCTCACGAAACCGTCGTGCGCGGCCTGGGTCGCTGAGCAGCCCCCGATCGCCCGCGGCCATGTCGCCGGCGTCGAAGTTGAACAACGCCACCTCCAGGCCGGTCTCCGCCACCGCCCGCTCGACCGCGGTCACCTGCTCGGCGCCCGGCCACATGAATTCGACGCCCGTGAAGCCGGCGTCGCGGGCCCGGGCGAAGCGCTCGGCGAACGGGGCGTCCTTGAACAGGAAGCTGAGGTTGGCGGAGAAACGCACACCCGGAATCGTATGCAGACCCGGCTCCGCTGCGGTGTCTGGCTCGTGGCCGCATGCCTGTGCGCGGCGTGGCTCGCGGTGCTCGCCCCGAGCGCACTGGCGGAAGGCAACGGAGTGGCGCAAACCCCGCCGATGGGCTGGAACGACTGGTACTCGGCTTACTGCGGAGTGAGCGCGCAACTGGTCGAGCAGACGGCCAGGGAGATCGTCGCCAACGGGATGGCCGCGGCCGGCTACCGATACGTCAACATCGACGACTGCTGGATGGCGCCCCACCGCGACAGCGCCGGGAACCTGGTGCCCGACCCCACTCGGTTTCCCAACGGCATCGCCCCGGTCGCGGCCTACGTCCACAGCCTCGGTCTCAAGCTCGGCATCTACGAGGACGCGGGCACGGCGACGTGCGCGGGCCTGCCGGGCAGCTTCGGCCACGAGGCGCAGGACGCCGCCACGTTCGCCTCCTGGGGGGTCGACTATGTCAAGTACGACCGCTGCAACATCCCGTACGGCGACTTCCCCGGGGTTCCTCAGCCTCAGGTGGACCAGACACTGTTCACGCGCATGAGCCAGGCGCTCCGCGCGACCGGTCGCCCGATCCTCTTCTCGGTGTGCGACCCGAACCCGGGCGTCGATGCCTGGACGTGGGGTCCGCCCGTGTCCAATGTGTGGCGGACCACCCCCGACATCGAGGACAACTACGGCTCGATGCTGGCCAACTTCGAGGGCACCGTCGAGCTGTACAAGAGCGCCGGCCCGGGAGGATGGAACGATCCCGACCTTCTCCAGATCGGAAACGGCGGCAGCACCCCGACCGAGTACCAGAGCGAGTTCAGCCTGTGGGCCGAGATGTCGGCGCCGTTGATCGCCAGCACCAACTTGGCCGATCTCTCCCCGGCGACACTCGCCATCTACGAGAACGAGGACGTGATCGCGGTCGACCAGGACCCGCTGGGACGGCAAGGGGTTCCGATCTCGAGCGCCGGCGGCCTGTGGGTCCTGACCAAGCAGCTGTCGGGCGGTGAGCGTTCGGTGCTGCTGTTCAACTCGACCAACGCCGCGGCGACGATCACGACGAGCGCCAGGGCCGCCGGGCTGCGCAGGGCGCCCGGCTACAGCCTGTTCAACCTGTGGAGCGACGCGGTCAGAGAGACCGGCGGCCAGATCAGCGCGTTCGTGCCCGCCCACGGCGTGGCGATGTTCCGCGTCGCCCCGCAGTCGCGCCGGGATCTGGCCCCGCTGGCGCCACACACGGTGCTATCGCTGGCGGCGGCGGATCCTCAGGTTCAGGCCGGGGCGACGACGAGCGTGCGCGAGACATTCACCAATCAAGGGACAGTCTCAATCAAGCGCTTGGCGCTGTCGTTGTTCGCGCCCGTTGGTTGGCGGGTCAGGCGGGTCGGCCGGGCTCGCCATGCCCACCTGGCTGCCGGGCGCCGGTTCACGGTCGACTACCTCGTCACCGCACCCGCGACCGGGCCGCCGCTCGGGCAGGGGATGCTGGCGGGGGCGGCAACCTATGACCCGGTGGCCGGCCTCAGCGCGTCGGTGGCCAACCTCGGCGAGACGGTCTCGGTGCCGGTTCCGGCGCCATTTACCACTGCCGACACCATCGGTCAGGCCGCGCTGTTCGGAGCTTCGGACGGCTCGGTGGCCATCGACGCGAGCGGGCTGGGCGTACTCCCAGCCTTCAACGGACAGGCGCCGGTCGACTCCTACGCCGCGATTTACGAGCCCGGCGCGGCCGGTCCGTCCTCGACCGAGCAGGTGACGGTGACCTCGGATCAGGCGGGCGGAAGCGCCGGTGGCGCCGGACTGATCGAGCGCGACCAGATGACGGCGCCGGCCGGGTCAGCTCCGGCGGTCGCGCTGTTCGTCGGCGGCAACAACACGATCAACATGGTTTGGAACGCGTCCGGCAGTCCCGACGTCGACAGCTGGCTCGAGGTCTCGGGCGCGTACGCGCCACCGCCGGTGACGCTGCGACTGGTGCGCAGCGGCAGCACGTACACCGGCTACTACTCGACCGACCGGGGCGCCACTTGGAAGACGGTCGACACGGTGACAGTGGCGCCATCGGTTGCGGCCAGCACGCAGGACGTCGGCGCGTTCCATGCATCAGGCCTCGACACGTGGGAGACCACCGCGACCTTCCAAGACCTGTTTGTAAACGGAGCCGAGCTGCGATGAGGCCCGTTAGGATCGGCTCACAGCAGCCCAATAACCTCGGCAAAGAAAGCGAGACGTGCATCGTGGCCGACAATCCCTACGACCAACTGCCCCAGGTCGAGTCGTTTGAGCTGACCAGCGACGACGTGCAGCATGGCGAAAAGCTCGACACACCACAGGTGAGCGGGATATTCGGCGCCGGCGGTGACGACGTATCGCCTCACCTGTCGTGGGGCGGGTTCCCGGAGGGCACCAAGAGCTTCGCGGTCACCTGCTACGACCCCGAGGCACCGACCGCCAGCGGTTTCTGGCACTGGGCGGTCGTCGACGTTCCTGTGGACGTGACCGAGCTTGCCCGAGGCGCGGGCGACGAGCAGGGCTCAGGCCTTCCTTCCGGGGCGTTCCAGCTGCGCAACGACGCCGGCGTGAGGCAGTACGTCGGCGCGGCCCCACCGTCGGGGCACGGTCGGCACAACTACTACTTCGTCGTTCACGCCGTCGACGTCGAGTCGCTGGGGATCGACAAGGACGCGACCCCCGCGTTCCTCGGCTTCAACCTGTTCTCGCACACGCTCGGCCGCGCGACGATCAACGCGTGGTACGAGGCCCCCGATAGCTGAATCTCGGGGCACCACTGACAGCGCTCCCGCAATATGAGGTTCCGCGAATTCCGGCCTCGGCGGGCGCGCTGATCTTCGATGCCGCAGGGCGACTGCTGCTTCTGAAGCCGAACTACAAGAAGGGATGGACCATCCCCGGGGGCCAGATGGACCCAGGTGGAGAGTCCCCGTGGGAGGCCTGCCGGCGTGAGACGCTCGAGGAGTGCGGTCTGGAGGTCACGAGCGGTCGACTCGTGTGCGTGGACTTTCTCCGGCCCAAGCCGGATCGGCCCGGAGGGGTTCGGTTCCTGTTCGACTGCGGCACGCTTGGCCCTGAGCAGCTGAGCGCGATCAGGCTGCAGGAGGCGGAGATCGAGGAGCACCGGTTTGCCGAGCTCAGCGAAGCGACCACGTTGCTCAGCGGACCGCTGCGGCGCCGCGTGTCAGCCGCGGTCGGCGCGAAGCGCTGCGTCTACCTCGAAGAAGGCCGACCCGTCCCCGGCGTAGAGGTCTGACACTCAGCGGATGCGCCGACCGGCCGGCAGCGCGTGTCAGAATGGCGCATCGACCTAGAAGCATTCGAACTCGTCCTGCTCCGGCGTCCGGCCGACGCTCCTTCCTACGACGAGGCGACGTTGGCGCAGATTCAGAGCGAGCACCTCGCGTATCACGCGTCACTTCGCGAGGCCGGCACGATGATCCACCCAGGAATGCCGGTAGGCGAACCCGTCTAGATGAGTTCGATGAGCGACGCGCCAGTTCTTGACGTCTCCGGGCTAGGGCGACGCTACGGCGAGCTCACGGCGCTGCACGATCTCGATCTGCAGATCCGTGCCGGCGAGTGCGTGGCGGTGATCGGTCACAACGGGTCAGGCAAGACCACCGCGGTGCGGATGATCGCCGGCTTGCTGGATCCGTCGGCCGGCTCCGTGGTCGTCGACGGGGCTCCGGTCCACGACGAGCCCGCCGCGATCGACGCCCGCGCGGCGCTCGCCCTCCTGCCCGATACGCCCTCGCTTTATGAAGACCTGACCGTCCGTGAGCACCTGCAACTCGTCGCGGTGGCGCACGACGCGGCCGAACCCGACCTGGACGACCGAATCGAGGAGCTGCTCGCAGGTCTCGGGCTGCTCGAGAAGGCCGACGCGATGCCCGGCACGCTGTCGCGGGGCATGCGCCAGAAGGTTCAGCTCGCGTGCGCGCTGATCCGCCCCTGGCGACTGCTGGTGCTCGATGAGCCCGTCGTCGGGTTGGATCCAGCCTCGCAGCGGACGTTGCGTGAGTTCTTACTGGAGGCGAAGCGCGCCGGGCGGGCGGTACTCCTGACCACGCATCAGCTCGAGTTCGCGCGCGGCGTGGCGGACCGGGCGCTCGTGCTGTCGGACGGCGCCGTCGTCGCCGCCGGACCCTACGAGGATGTCGTGGATGGCTCGGTGATCGCGGAGTACGGGCTGGTATGACCGCGACCGGGGCGTCGATCGATTCGCAGCGACGCGCGAGCGCCGCCCGCGCGTTCATGCGAGCCCATCGGCGCCCGTTCCGGCCGAGCGCGTATCAGGCGTACGCCGTCGTGCTGGGCGCGGCGATCGTCGGCGTGTTCGTTCGCGGCGCGATCGCCAGCCTGATCGCCGGCGGCATCGGCGTCCATGGCCTGCTCGTGCTCGGCCCGGCGGTGCTCCTTGTCGTCGTGCTTGCGGCCGCCCGGTTTGGCAGCTGGCAGGGACCCGTGTCGTTCTCGGCGGCCGACCTCGGGCTGATCCTGATGGCGCCGATCGCGACTTCCGACCTGGTGCGTCCGAAACTCGAGCACAGCCTCCTCGTCGGTGCGCTCGTGGGCGCCGCCGTCGGCGGCCTCGCGATCCTCGTGGTCGTCGGCGGGCCTGCCGGGCTGGGGGCGGCCAGGTCGCTGGCCGCGGTGGTTGGTCTGGCCAGCCTGTCCTCGCTGTGCGTGGCGGTCAGCTGGCTCGTGCAGTCCTCGCGAAGCCTGGCCCCGCGCGTTGGCCGCCTTTCACCGGTGGTGCTGCTCCTCGCCGCTGGTCTGGTCGCGGCGAGCGCGACGATCAGCCGCTCGATCGGCGTCTGGTCAGGACCATGGGGATGGGCGATCGCTCCGCTCGCCGGCGCCGCCGGGTGGCCGTTCGCCCTCGGACTGCTCCTGGCCGTCTCGGGAGCCGTGGTGGCGTGGGCATTCAGCCGCGCGGGAGCCTCGAGCATCGAGATGTTCGCGGTGCGCGCCGGGACGCGCTCGGCGTTGACCGCGTCGGCGTGGACACTCAACTACCGCGCCGCAGCGATCAGCTACCGGTCCGCGCAGCCCCGCGGGCTCGGTTCGCGGGCCCGCATCAGCCCTCCCGCCCGGCCCCAGCGCGCCATTCTCTGGCGGGACGCGCTCGGACTCCTGCGGGATCGGTCCCGCGTGGGGTGGGCGACGCTGCTCGGCGCCGGAGCCGTCGTCGAAGCATTGACCCATCCCGGCGCCGTGCTCCCGGCCGGCCTGGCGGCCGCCGGGCTGTACTTCGCGGCGAGCCTGCTGTGCGAGCCGCTGCGGATCGACGTCGACGATCCCGATCGGAGCGCCACCCTGCTCTCATGGCCGTTCGCTCGCGTGCTCCTCGCCCATTGCGCCCTGCCGGCACTGACGCTGTTTGCCATCGCCGCCGGCACCGTCCTCGCCAGCGTCGCGTTCGGCATCGCCGGCGCGGGGGCGCTCATCCTGATCCCGAGCTTGGGGATTCCGGTCGTCGCGGTCGCGATGCTCGCCGCCGCGCTCGCCGCCCGCCGGGGTGGGCGCATCGACGAAGGCCTGCTGATCCGGCTGCTCGGTGTCGATCCGACGAGTCCGGCGGCGACGCTGATACCGCTCTGGCTCGCGCCCTGGCTGATCCTCACCTTGATCACGCTCGGTTTGTCGTTGAGCGTCATCGGGCACGCGGTGGCCCATCATCGCTCGCTGCTCAGCGCGGGCGCGATCGCCGTCGCCATCGCCGCGGCCGTCGCCGCCGTTCTGCTCTCTACGGCTCGGCGGACAACCCGTCCGGACTAAGGGTGACGGCCCCGCCGGCACGACCGACTCCCGCCCGATCTCCGCTACCGAGCGGCAGCCGGCGAGACCCATCGTCAGGTCGAAGTCGGCCGCGAGGTTCAGCAGCAGATCGCGTACGCCGGCGCGGCCGGCGATGGCCAGGGCGTAGGCGTACGGGCGGCCGATCAGGACGGCCCGGGCGCCCAGCGCGAGCGCCTTGAAGATGTCGGCGCCACCGCGCACACCCGAGTCGAGGAGTACCGGGATACGCCCGTCTACCGCCTCGACCACCGCCGGCAGTGCGTCGAGGGTCGCGATCGCGCCGTCCACCTGCCGGCCGCCGTGGTTGGAGACGATCACGCCGCTCATGCCCTCGGCCACAGCGCGGGCGGCGTCGTCGGGGTGGAGGATGCCCTTGAGCACGATCGGCAGGTCTGTCCGTTCGCGCAGGAAGGCCAGCGTCTCCCACCTCAGCGACGGGCGGGAGTAGATCTCGGTGAAACGCTGCACCGCCGCGCGGCCTTGCCCGGAGATCAGCGTGCGCCAGAAGCTATCCGGGTAAGCGCGGGTGAGCTCGATCAGGGTGCGAAGCGCGGCGAGGTTGGGGCGTGGCTGCAGCTGCTCGGGGTCTGGGGTTGACGCCTCGGTGATGATCCGCTTGAACACCTGGTCGCTCGTGTACTGCGCGATGCCCTTGCCGTGCAGGAACGGCAGGTACGCGCCCTCGAGGTCGCGCGAGCGCCACCCGAGCATGGTCGTGTCGAGCGTGACCGCAATCGCCCGGCAGCCGCACCGCTCCGCCCGCGCGACCAGACTCTCGACGAGCTCGTCGGATCGGCTCCAGTAGAGCTGGAACCAGTGGGGACTGTCGCCGAGGATCCGGGCGACGCCCTCCATCGGCTTCGACGCCTGGTTCGAGAACACCATCGCCGTCCCCGTGTCCCGCGCTGCGCGCGCCACGGCACAATCCGCTTCGGGGTGGGCGAGCTCGAGCACGCCGACCGGGGCGAGCAGGAACGGGCTGGGCAGGCGTTGCCCGAACAACTCGACGCTGGTGTCGCGGTGCTCGACGTCGCGCAGCATGCGCGGCACGATTCGCCAGCGGTGAAACGCCGCCCGGTTCGCGGCGACGGTGTGCTCGTTGCCCGCGCCGGCGGCGACGTAGTTGAACGCGTGCGGCGCCATCCGGCGGCGGGCCGCGGCCTCGAGCCGGTCGGCGTCAAGCGGGATCGGCGGCCGCCGGCCGCTGACGCCGTCAAGATAGATCCGGCTCTGCCGGCGCACGCCAATCATGGCGCTGCATCACAGCACACCTGGACTCGGCACGGCTCCGGTCGCCACCGGACCTTGGGAAGAAACTCGGACTATGTCCGAGAAACTTCCCGAGCGAGTTCGCGCGCAGCCGCTACTGGTGATGCCCTTCCGGATGGAGCAACCCCCGAAGCTCCGGGCGAGACACGACGTGAACCGTGTATCCCCTTTCCGGAAGGGCATCAACCGTGTCGCTACAGCCCCCGACACTGGCCCCCAGCCATGGGTGGCGCTCGGTGCCCATCCGCTCGCCACGCCCCCTTTCGCGGAAGCCAGCCCGCTGCCCTACCGACTCGATCTCCGATCGGTGTTCTGGCTGGCTCCACGTCATGGCCGTAACCCTACGAGCGCCGGCCCGCCTTGACACCCACCCCTAGGGTGTAGCCGTCACACCTCGGACCGTGGGCTTCAGAAGTCGCGCGCGGCCAGCGCGCCGGCGTCGAGCACCGCCGACACGAGCCGCGCCCGCTTCTCGTTCTGGGGAAGCTGGCTGAGGCCGTAGCGCTCGAACAGGACGCGCAGGTGGGCCTTGACCGCGTCGACGGTCAGGTAGACCTCCTCCGCGATCTGGCGGTTGGTCGCCGGCGTCGCGGAGTCGGACTCTTGCACCGGCCGGCACAGAGCGATCAGGACCTTGCGCTGCATCGGCGAGAGCGGGATCGCCGCCGGCGTGTCGATCGCCGAGGCCGTCTGAGTAATCCCGCCCGAGGTCTCGCGGTAGGTCAGCGGCGTGTTGCCGCACACGAGGCGGTCCTTGTCGCGCAGCCGGCGGCGCCCGGTCACCCGCGTGCCGTTCACGAACGAGCCGTTGCGGGACAGGCCGTCATCGACCAGCATCCACCCGCGGCCAACCTGCTCGAGAAGGGCGTGCGTGCGGGACACCTCGGCGTCCCACGCCAGCGGGATGTCGGCGGCTGGGTCGCGGCCGATCGTCACCCGCCAGCGGCCCGCGCTGAGCATCAGGAGCTGCTGCTCCCCCTCGTCGGTCCGCCAGACCAAGAACGGATAGCCGGTTCGCTCGGCCGCGATGACATCCTTGAGCTCGGCGGGGGACTGCAGCACACGGCGCCCGCGATCCCCGGCGTCCGTGTCGATCGTGGGTTGCCCGCTCATCTGCACGCCCTCTCGCCCTAACGCTACACGAGAGATCTCCCGCCGGGTCTAGTTTCTACTAATTCCGGGTAGTGCGTCGCCACCGGCTACACCCCTCGCTGGTGCTGCCGATAAAGGGCTCAGATTCAGTTCGCGAGTCCTACCGAGACCGGGATACACATGATGCTACGCACGCAGACTTCGTCCACCAGCGCGAAGATGGTGCGCGTCCAGATTGGTCAGGCAGCGAAGGCTTGCGGCCACACCCACCACGTGGGCACGTGCGCCGCTTGCCAGCGCGCTCAACTGGCCAAGTGGCGTGACCAGCTCGCCCAAGTGGCGCACTGAAAACGATCGTCTCTCCCCTCCAGCCGCGGCCCTCAGGCCATGAAGCGGTTATGGACGTAGCCGGCGGCCGTCTCCCACGACAGCGCCGCGATGCGGTCGGCCTCGCCGCCCGCGCACAGTTCGAGCTTCCCGCGTAGCTCCTCGTCGGTCGGAGGGCGCCCGGGCGCGCCCGGCGGAAGCTCCAGGCGACTCTGCAGGCACTCGCCGCTGCGGAGCGTCACCTCGATCTCGACCTCGCCCACCAGCAGATCCGCGCCGCCTGGCAGCGGAACCGTCTCGACCAGTTCGGCGAGGCGCACCGCGTCCGGTCGCCCGACCGCCTCGTCGGTAAAGCTGCCCAGCCCCGGGCGCCCGTCGAGCAACGCCGCGGCAACGGCGTACTCGAGGCTGAACTTGCCCTCCAGGCCGGTGCTCGGGAGACCATGGATGAGCGGCGCGAGCGAGGTGGCGGGCGTGGTCACTCGGACGCCGCGAACCTCGGCCGCCGGCGACGTCATGCCCAGATCGGCGACCGCGGCGATCGGGCGCTGGAGCGCGTAGCAGCACGGATAGAGCTTGATCGCCAGGCCCCCGGGGACCGCCGGCGACCTGACTGCCTCAGCGAGCGACGCGGGATCCCCGCCGACCAGATCCATCCAGTCCTCGAGGGCGAGCACGTCGGCGCTCGCTCCGGCCTGGGCCAGCGCCGCCGCGCGCACTCCGGCCTCGGCGGCAAAACCGACCTGGAGCGACTTGGCGGAGGTCCCGAACGCCCGCTGCACGCCGCCCGCGGCGGGCACCGCGAGCGCCATCGCCACGCCGACGCGCTCAGCATCCAGCCCCCGCGCCACGGCGGCCGTGACCGCTGCGCCGAAGGCTCCGGCGGTGCAAGTGGCGTGCCACCCGGCCTCGTAGTGGCGCCACCCGAGTGCGGAACCGAGTCGCGCCATCACGCCGGCGCCGGCCAGGTAGGCGCGGGCGTCGCCTCCGCAGCTCAGCGCCACCGGGACGCACACTGCGCTGATGTGCGTGGTCGAGGGCACGTGCAGATCGTCATAGTCGAGCACGTGCGCGAGCGCGGCGAGGCGCCCGGTCTCCGATAGCCGGCCGAACACCCGGCACAGGGGATGGCGCCGCCCGGCCCACATGACCGCGACCGTGTCGAGCAGCGAGCGCTGGGCGAGGGCCAGATCCTCCTCGGACGGCTCTAACGAGGTGGCCCAGCGCGCGAGCGCGTCAGCCGCCCCGGCGGCCCGCCGCTCCTCAGCCGACGTGCCCGTTGCCATCGGCGATCGCCCGCCACACCCGCTCGGGGGTCATCGGCAGCCGGCGCAGGCGCACGCCCCCGGCCGCCGCCGCGATCGCGTTGGCCACCGCGCCGGCTACGCCGATCACCGGCGCTTCGCCGACGCCCTTGGCGCCGTACGGCCCCTCGGGTGCGGGCACCTCGACGATCTCGGTGTCGATCGCCGGGACGACGCCAGAGGTCGGCATCGCGTACTCGACGAACGAGCCCGCGATCGGCTGGCCGTGCTCGTCATAGCCGATCTCCTCGAGCAGGGCCCAGCCGAGGCCTTGGGTCGTCCCGCCATGCATCTGCCCCTTGACGAGCGCCGGGTTGAGCGCGCGGCCGACGTCCTGGGCCACCACGTGCCCGAGCACGGTCACGGCGCCCGTCTCGCGATCGACCCTGACATGCGAGAGATGGGCCGCGGACTGCGGGACCTGCGGCAGCGAGACCAGGCCCTGTCCTTCGACCGGCGGATACGGGCTCCCGAACGTGAGCACCTTCTGGGCGAGCTTCTCGATCGCCATGGCCTTGGCCGGAACTCCCACCGGCTGCACGGCGCCGTCGACGATCTCGAGGTCTTCGGGCGCGATCTCGAGCTCCTCGGCGGCGACGTCGAGCAGCCGCTCTCGCGTCTGGAGCGCGGCCTTCTCGACCGCGCGGCCGACCGTGTAGGTGATCTTGCTACCGCCGCTCACCCCGGCGTACGGCGCGCTCGCCGTATCCGCGTGCACGACGCGGACACGGTCCGGGCTGACGCCGAACGCCTCGGCCGCGATCGCCGCGAAGGTCGTCTGGACTCCGGTCATGTCAGACACGCCGGTGATAACCGTGAGGTGCCCGTCGGAGTCGAGCCGGCACGCGGCCGCCGCCGGTTCGTAGCCTCCCGGCCACCAGCCGATCGCGAGACCGACGCCTTCGTTCTCGGGCAGCGAGTGGCGAGAAGTCCACAACGGCTGCTCGCCGATGCGTTCGAGGCACTCGCGGGCTCCAAATACGGCCATCTCCTGGCCCGCCACGGTCTTGTCGCCCGCGATCAGCACGTTGCGCAGCCGCAGCTCGAGCGGGTCGATCCCGAGTCGTCCCGCCAGCTCATCGATCAACGACTCAACGGCGAACGCCGCCGGCGGTGCGGTTGGGGCCCGGTAGGCGCCGAACGTAACGCGATTGGTCATGACCCCGTAGCAGGTGAGGTGATGGGCTTGCCAGCGGTACGGGCCGGCGCTGAGCATCGCGGCGATCGACTCGACCCCCATGCTGTCGGTCGAGCCGCGATCGCACCAGATGCGGGTGCGGATCCCGGTGAGGTTCCCCTCGCGATCGGCGCCGAGCTCGACCTCGAGCACCTCGGCGCCCGCCGGATTGGAGGCCGCGAAGTCCTCGCTGCGGGTCATCGCCAGCCGGACCGGCCGGCGAGTGGCGAGCGCCGCCGAGACCACCAGAGGCTCGGGGATCATCATCTTTCCCCCGAACCCGCCACCGATCGGGGCGCAGCGGACGCGTACGCGGTCGACGGGCAGGCCGAACAGAGACGCCACCTCGTCGCGGGTCATGAACGGGGCCTGCGTCGAGGTGCTCACGATCAGCTCGCCCTCGACGTCGAACCAAGCGGTGGCGGTCTGAGGCTCGAGGTAGCCCTGGTAGACCCACGGCGTGTGGAAGCGGCCGCGGACGACGACCTCGCTGGCGGCGAACGCGGCGTCGACATCGCCGCCCGCCAGGCGGGCGGTGCCGAGCACGTTCTCGGACAGCTCCTCCTCGTCGCCGACCCCGCCGGCGGCAACCGCGGCGTGGGCGTCGCCGAGGTCGCCGTCGTCACCCTCGTCGGCGGCATGGAGCCGGGCGCGCGGCGCGCTGGGCCGGACGGCGCCCTCCACATCGACGACGGCCTCGACGCGCTCGAGCTCGAGCTCGATCAGCTCGATCGCGTCCGCGGCCAGCGCTTCGGTCTCCGCGACCGCGATCGCGACCGGCTGCCCGGCGTACATGATCTCCTCGCGGGCGAGCGGATTCTTGGACCGGCCCGAGCCGGTGGCGACGATCGGGAGGTCGTCGGCGGCGAGCACGGCGACGACGCCGGGCAGCTCACGGGCGGCGGTCATGTCGATCGACTTGATCAACGCGTGGGCGTCGTGGGCGAGCAGGAGGCGAGCGTGCAGGAGCCCGTTGACGGGTATGTCGGCAGCGAAACGGGTGTCGCCGCGAACCTTCGGCTCGGAGTCGCGACGGGGAGTGGAGGCGCCGATCGCCGACTGACGACCGGCCGCGGGAGCATCGGTAGCGGCCATGACCCCAACCTATCAAGCGCCCCTGAGTTGTCATCGCCGAGACCAGAGCGATAGGTTGCAATCGCGAGCGATGTCCGAACACAAGTGGGTTTATGACTTCGCCGAGGGCTCGAAGGACATGCGCGAGCTGCTCGGCGGCAAGGGCGCGAACGTCGCCGAGATGACTCGTGTGCTCGGCACCGAGCGGGTGCCCGCCGGGTTCACGATCACCACCGAGGCGTGCGTCGCCTACATGCGCGAGCGTCACGAGCCCGAGGGACTCGACGAGCAGGTGGCAGCGGCGATGCAGCGCCTCGAGCGCACCGCCGGGAAGAAGTTCGGCGACGACGAGGACCCGCTGCTCGTGTCGGTCCGCAGCGGCGGGCGCGAGTCGATGCCCGGGATGCTCGACACCATCCTCAACGTGGGCTTGAACGACACCTCGGTGCAGGGCCTGACCAGGGCGACCGACAACGAGCGCTTCGCCTGGGACTCATACCGCCGGCTGATACAGATGTTCGGCAACGTCGTTCAGGGGGTCAAGGGCGAGCGCTTCGAGGACGCGATCGCGCAGTCCAAGCGCGAGGCCGGGGTGCAGTCGGACTCAGAGCTGCCGGTGGACTCGCTGAAGGCTCTGGTCAAGGAGTTCAAGGGGTTCTACGAGTTCCCTCAGGATCCGCAGGACCAGCTCCGCCAGGCCATCCGGGCGGTGTTCGACTCCTGGACCGGCGAGCGCGCAGTCTCTTACCGGAGGATCAACCGGATTCCCGACGACTGGGGCACGGCGGTCAACGTCCAGCAGATGGTGTTCGGCAACAAGGGCGACACGTCCGCCACCGGGGTCGCCTTCAGCCGCGACGAGGTCACGGGCGCGCCCGAACCGAGCGGCGATTTCCTGGTCAACGCGCAGGGCGAGGACGTCGTGTCCGGCGTCCGCACCCCACGCGACATCTCCGAGCTCGCCGAGGTGATGCCCGAGGCCCACGCCCAGCTGATGGAGATCATGCGCAAGCTCGAGGCCCAGTACAAGGACATGCAGGACGTCGAGTTCACGATCGAAGACGGGCAGCTGTACATGCTCCAGACGCGCAACGCCAAGCGGCCGGCGCAGGCCGCGGTGCGCTTCGCGGTCGACGCGGTGAACGAGGGATTGCTGACCCGCGAGGAGGCGTTGCGCACGATCGACGCTTACTCACTCGACGCGCTGCTGCATCCCACCTTCGATCGGAGCGACGGCTACGAGGTGCTGGCCCGGGGCGTGGCGGCGTCGCCCGGGGCCGCCGTGGGCGCGATCGTGTTCAGCGCGGCCGACGCAGTCTCGCAGGCGCACGCCGGCCAGGACGTGATCCTGGTCAGGCCGTTCACCGAGGCCGACGACGTCGCGGGCTTTCACGCCGCCAAGGGCATCCTCACCTCCGAGGGGGGCAAGGCCTCTCACGCGGCGCTTGTAGCGCGCGGGATGGGGGTGCCCGCGGTGACCGGCGCGGCCGTGACGATCGACCTCGAGGCGGGCGAGGTGACGATCGACGGCCGGGTGTTCAAGGAGGGGGATGAGATCGCCATCGACGGTTCGGAGGGGGCTGTGCTGGAGCCCGGCGCCCGGCTGATCCAGCCCGAGATCGACGAGCGTTTCGACACGGTGCTGGAGTGGGCCGATGAGCTCCGGCGACTGCGCGTGCGCGTCAACGCCGACACGCCGCAGGATGCCGTGCGCGCCCGCGAGCTCGGGGCCGAGGGGATCGGGCTGTGCCGGACCGAGCACATGTTCATGGCCGAGGACCGCCAGCCCAAGATGCGCGCGATGATCATGGCCGATGACCGCGAGGGCCGGCGCGCGGCGCTGCGCGAGCTGCTGCCGCTCCAGGAGGAGGACTTCATCGGAATCTTCGATGCGATGAAGGGGCTGCCGGTGACGATCCGCCTGCTCGACCCGCCGCTGCACGAGTTCCTGCCCAACCTTCCCGATCTGCGCGCCCAGGTCGAGCGCGCGCGGATCGAGGTGACCGACGACCTCGACGAGCTCGAGAAACTCCTCGCGCGGGTGGAGGAGATCCACGAGGGCAACCCGATGCTGGGCACGCGCGGAGTCCGCCTCGGCATCCTCTATCCCGAGATCTATGAGATGCAGGTCCACGCGATCATGCGCGCGGCCAAGGCGGTCGACGAGCCGCCCCATCCCGAGATCATGATCCCGCTGGTCGCCTACGAGCACGAGCTCGAGATCGCGCGGGCGCTGGTCGTGTCCGTGGGCAACGAGCACGACATGCGCGAGCGCGAGGACTACACGGTGGGGACGATGATCGAGCTGCCCCGGGCGTGCTTCATCGCCAACCTGATCGCGCGCCACGCCGACTTCTTCTCGTTCGGGACCAACGACCTGACCCAGACCGCGCTCGGGTTCTCCCGCGACGACGTCGAGTCGAAGTTCGTTCCCATCTACATCGAGGACAAGATCTTGGATCGCTCGCCGTTCGAGACGATCGACGCCCCCGGGGTGGGCTGGCTGGTCCGGCTGGCGGCCTGGGTCGGGCGCGAGGCGCACCCGGGGCTGGAGCTCGGGATCTGCGGCGAGCACGGGGGGGACCCGGACTCGATCGCGTTCTTCCACAAGGCGGGGCTCGACTACGTGTCCTGCTCGCCGTTCCGCGTCCCGATCGCCCGGATCGCGGCCGCCCAGGCGGCGATCGGGCCCGCCGATTAGTCGGGGCCTCGCTTCGCTCGGCGTCCATGGGGCGGTGGGGGTGGGTGCGTGGGATCCAATTTCCCCGTCCGGACGGGGTGGATGGTCCCACGGACGCCGCCGCAGGCGGCCCATCCCCGCGTTGACCCGCACCACTCCCAAATTCAGGCTCGTGACCTTCCGGGTCGATTATCGAAGCGATGAAAAAGCTTCATGGGTTCAAGACCCCACGGCTGTCCTGGCCGGTGGCGATACCGGCTGGCCTGAGCGTGGTGGCGATGCTGCTGACCGAGCTCACCTCGGACGTTGCCCTGTGGTGGGATGTCGCCTGGACGTCCGCGGCGATCGCCGCGCTGGCCGGGACGCTGATGGCGCGCCGGACGGCCACCGGTCCCAACCGCGCGCGCTGGACGCTGTGGGCCGCCGCCGTCGCGGCATGGCTGTTCGGGCAGCTGGCCTGGGACCTGTTCGGGATCGTCGGGGCGCCGAACAGCCCTAACCTCGCCGACTTCGGCTGGTGGGCGTTTGCGGTGCTGGTCACGCTCAGCATCGTCCGCATGCGCGGCGGGTCGGGGAGTCTGCGGCTCGTGGCCGCCGTAGAGATCCTGCCGGTGATCCTCGGCGCGTCGGCACTCGTCTACGCCGAGCTTTGGCAAAGCGGTCACGTGTCGACGCTCGCCGTGGCGCCGCGCATATCCGCGCTCGTCTATCCGGTCCTGTACGTCTCCGCCGCCGTCGTCGCGCTCCAGGCGCTGCTCGGCGGCGCCGTGATCACCGTGCGCTCGACGCCGTCACGGCTCGTCGTGGGTGGCGTCATCGCCCAGGCGTGCGCGTTCATCATGTGGAGCGAGCAGCTCCTCGAGGAGCGCTACCACCCGGGCCAGACCGCAGTCGATCCGATATGGGCGCTCGGGCTGCTCGCCGTCGGCATCGGTGGCGCGCTGGCGGCACGGGTGCCCGAGCCAGACACCTCCACCGAGGAGCCGGGTCTGAGGGGCGGGATCCTGCCGACCGTCCTGTTCCTTGTGCTCCTGACCGCCCTCGTGCGCGCCTATCTGCTCGATCAGTCGCAGACGACCCGCTTCGCGCTCTTCCTGGGTCTCCTGTTCACGGGGCTGTCGCTGTCGCTTCGGGGCAGCCTGCTCGAGAGCCGGCTGCGCGGGCTGCTCGGGCGCGAGCGCTCGGCGCTGGCCAGGCTGGCCGATCGCGAGGTGGAGCTGGCCCGGCTCAACGAGCAGCTGCTCGAGGACTCCCGCCGCGACCCCCTGACCGGCATGCGCAACCGGCGCGCCCTGGCCGACGAGCTGCCGAAGATCGAGGCCGGCCACCGGGAGCTGGGGACTCCCTTGGCGGTGGCGCTGTGCGACGTCGATCACTTCAAGGCCTACAACGACGAGATGGGCCACCTGGCCGGCGATCAGGCGCTGCGGGCGATCGCCGGGACCATCCGCGGGACGCTGCGGACCCACGACCGCGCCTACCGGTTCGGGGGCGAGGAGCTGCTGCTCGTACTGCCGGGCGCCACGGCGGCCGAGGCGCGGGCGGCGGCCGAGCGGGTCCGCGCCGCGGTCGAGGCGGTGGCCATGCCCCATCCGGCCGGCAACGGGGGCGTTGTGACCGTCTCGATCGGTGTGGCCTCGGGCAAGGGCGGCTACGGAGAGCTGCTCGCCCGGGCCGACGCCGCCCTGTATGACGCCAAGCGCGGCGGGCGCAATCGCGTCGTCTCGGCGCTCGTCAAGACCGATGGTGCGCACGGCGAGAACGCCGGACGCCGCATCCACGGACGCGAGGCGACGCCGCGCCATCTGCGCAGCATGCTCACTCTCTCGCGCGCGGCGGCGCTGGGACACGGCGTGCTGCCCGTGCTCGAGGCGCTTGCCCAGCTGATTCGCGCCGAGCTGTCCTTCCAGGTCGTGGCGATCAACCTGCTCGACGACGCTGGAGCGGATCTGCGCGCAGTCGTGGTCGAGGGCGACGAGGATGCGCGCCAGACGCTGCTCGGGACCTCCACCGGGTGGGCCGAATACGAGCGGCTGCTCGAATCCGAGCACGTTCGGCAGGGCGCGGTGTGGCTGCCCGAGGGGTCCTACCAGTGGGAGGATGAGAGCACGATGTGGACGCCCCCGGCGGCGGCCGCGCCCGACGCGGATGCCTGGCACCCGATGGACATGCTGCTGCTGCCGTTGCGCGGGGCGTCCGGCGAGCCGCTCGGGATGGTGTCAGTCGACCAGCCGCTGCACGGCCGGCGGCCCGACGACGGTGAGCTGGCCGTACTGATGGCGGTGGCCGATCAGGCCGGACTTGCGGTCGAGCAGACCCAGCGCGAGGCCGCGGGCGGCGCCGGAGCCGGCGGGCAGTCCAGCGAGCTGCGCCTGGCCGCGGTGATGGTGCTGGCCGAGACGCTCGACCTGCGCGACGCAGGCACCGCGCAACACTCGCGCACCGTGGGCGCCTATGCCCGTCACACCGCGATGGCGCTCGGCTTCGATCCCGACCGGGTGCAGCGGATCCACGCCGCCGGCGTGCTGCACGATCTCGGCAAGCTCGGGATCGCCGACGCGACTCTGCACAAGCCGGGCGCGCTCGATGCGGGCGAGTGGAAGGAGATCCAGCGTCACCCCGAGATCGGCGCCCTCATCCTTGAGCACGCCGGACTTCCCGACATCGCCGCGTGGGTCATCGCCCACCACGAGCGGATCGACGGCTGTGGCTATCCCAAGCGGATCGCGGGCGAGGAGATCCCGCTCGAAGCCCGGATCCTCGCCGTCGCCGACGCGTACGAGGCGATGATCGCCGACCGCCCGTACCGCGACGGGCTGCCGGCCGAGTCCGCGCGCGAGGAGCTCATCCGCTGCGCCGGAACGCAGTTCGACCCGGTCGTCGTCGAGGCGTTCCTGGCGGCGCTCGAGGTGGCTGACGAGGGGCTCGCCGCGGAACCGGTGGCGCGCCCAGCCTAGGCCGGGCCGGCCGCGATCGCCGCGCGCACGTCGTCGACCCGCGGCTCGCGCCCGAACCCGGTGAGGACCCAAGTGGCGCCGGCTTCGTGCCATGGCCCGGGGTCATCGCCCGGGTCGATCTCCACCACGAGATCGAACGGCCCGGCGTCCGCCGGCCGTTGCGCGGCGATCTCGGCGGCCAGGTCGGCGACCGCCTCTGGGCCGGGCAGCTCGATTGGGAAGATCCCGTCCCAGGCCAGGGCGCGCCGGACCGGCCGGCGGTTCGGCCACCGAGCCGCGACCCACACCGGGATCCGGGGCCGCTGCACCGGGGGCGGCTCGAACTCGCCGTCCCAGAGCGAGGTCAGGCGGGCCAGGCCCTCATCGAGCAGCCGAGCGCGCTCGCGAGGGTCGGTGACCTCGCCGAACGGCTCGAGCTCGCGCGTGTTGCTGCTGCCGAGGCCGACCCCGAGGATCAGGCGCCCGCGGCTCAGGCGATCGAGCGTGACGGTCTCGCGGGCCACCTTCTGCACGCGCCGGCGCGAGAGCGGCGTGACCATCGGGCCGAGACGCAGGCGCTCGGTGTGCGCGGCGATCGCGCTCATCGATACCCAGGGATCGCTCACGGCGCGCACGGGCGGGCGATGGACGATGTGATCCCAGAGGAACACCCCGTCCCAGCCGCCAGCCTCGGCCTGCACGGCCACGTCGACCAGGACCAACGGGTCCGACAGCTCATCGAACGGCGCCAGGAACAGCCCTCGACGGGGACGGTGCTCGTGAGTTGGGCCGATGGGCGAGCTCACGGGTGGAAGCTTGCCGCATAACGTGGCCGGCGGGCAGGACGTTGGTTCGCGCCACCTCGGAGTAGAAGCGCGCGCTTCGCTTGGGCAGCCGGCGTTGGGTCCCGAAGTCGACGAAGTAAAGGCCGAATCGACGCGCGTATCCGCGCGCCCACTCGAAGTTGTCCATCAGCGACCACTGGAAGTACCCGGCCAGGTTGACGCCGTCCCGGATCGCCCGCCAGGCCGCGTCCAGGTGACCCTCGAGGTAGGCGATCCGCTCATAGTCGTCGATCGTGCCCTCGGGATTGACGTAGTCGTCGACGGCGCATCCGTTCTCGGTGATGTAGATCGGGAGCTGCGGGGCCTCGCGATCGACCGCCTGGAGCGCGTCGTACAGGCCGTCCGGCTCGATCAGCCAGCCCATGTTGGTCTGGCCCAGCTCGGGCGGGACATAGTTGACCACGCCTGGATGTCCGGGTAGGGGACTCTCGCCGTGGCGCAGATCGTCCCAGTCGCCGAGACGCACGTAGTCCGGCCGGTAGTAATTGAGTCCCAGGAAGTCGATCGGCGTGGCGATGCACGCCATGTCACCCGGCGCGATCAGCTCCTGTCCAGGCAGTAGCTCGGGGCGGGCGGCGGCCGGGTAGGCAGCGTGCAGCACCGCCTCCAGGAAGATGCGGTCCTCGGCGTCCGCCGCGGCGGCCGCCTCGGCCACGTCCGGGCTCGCGGCCCGCACGGGATGGACATCGATCGCGATCCCGACGGGTACGCGTCCCGGCAGCGAGTCGCGAATCGTCTCCACGGCCAGGCCGTGGGCAACCAGCAGATGGTGGGTCGCGGCCGCCGCCAGGCCGAGGTCTATCTTGCCCGGGGCATGGGTGCCGGTGCGGTACCCCTGGTTGGCCGTCTGCATGGGCTCGTTCATCGTGAGCCACATGCCCACCTGGTCGCCGAGCGCCCGGGCCAGCACCTCCGCGTACTCGGCGAAGCGGAAGGCGGTGTCGCGGTTGGCCCATCCACCGACGTCCTCGAGCGCCTGGGGCAGCTCCCAGTGGTAGGCGGTGGCGACGGGAATGATGCCGCGCGCACGCAGTCCCTCGACTAGCGACCGGTAGTAGTCGAGTCCGCGCTGATTGATGGCTCCGCTCCCGGTTGGCTGCACCCGCGACCAAGCCACTGAGAAGCGGTACGCGCCGACGCCGAGCTCGCTGAGTAGGTCAAGGTCCTCGTCGAGGCGGTGGTAGGAGTCGCAGGCGATGTCGCCGGTGTCATCCCGGTTGATCTTGCCGGGGGTGTGGGCGAAGGTGTCCCAGATGGAGGGGCCGCGGCCGTCCTCGTGCACGGCGCCTTCGACCTGATAGGCGGACGTCGAGGCGCCCCACAGAAAGCCGGGCGGGAACGGTCGCGCGCCCGCCGCGCCATCGTCTGACGTCGCGTTCATGTCTTCTCCTTGCTCAATTTCGAATTCGCGTAAAACGACGCGCCCGCCTCCCGGGATGAGAGGAAAGACGGGAAGCGGGCGCGTGCTTCGGGGGCTAGCTGACGGGCCGCAGCCTCAGGATCACGACCTCGTTGGTTGGCGTGTTTGGGCTTCCCGACTCATACGGGTTGGCCTGCGTCGGCCATCCGGTGAACTTGCCGGTGTTGTACTCGTCGAACACCACGCCGTAGACCGTGGGGATGATCGGCAGGTTCTGGGCGACGTACTGCTCGATCGGAGCCAGGTCCGCCTGCTGTGCCGCCACCGTGTTGTCGGCCGCGAGCTTGGCCAGGTCGGCGTCGACGGCCGGGTCGTTCAGCCGCTCATAGTCGCCGGCGGCGTTGTTCGTCGCCTGGGCGCTGTTCAACCAGTCGTTGTACAGCTGGTAGGGCGAGACACTCGTCTGTGACCAGTGCGCGGTGAGCTGGTAGTTCCCGGTGGCGACGTCCGAGGACCACCCCGTTACCGACTGGCCGACGAACGTGGCGTTGATGCCCGCCTTGCGCAGCCAGCCGGCGACCATCTGGTCGCCGGTCGCGTAGTCGGCGAACGACGACGGGTTCGTGATGTCGAGTGACAGCTCCTGACCGGACTTGGTGTGGAAGAAGCCGTTCGACCCCATCACGTAGCCCGCCTGCTCCAGCACCTGCTTGGCGGCGGCGATGTCCGAATGCGCCGGCAGGGTCGCGCTCGCCACCGAGGGCGACAGGAACTGCTGGAAGATCGGCAGCGTCAGGCCGCTGGCGTTTGACACCGGCGGCTCGAGTCCGCCTTCGGCCTGCTGACTGATCGCGGTCCGGTCAATCGCCAGGCTGATCGCCTTGCGCACGGCGAGCTGATTGGTCGGGAACTTGTTCAGGTTCGGCTCGAGGCTGTTGGTCTGCACCGGTGGGAACCACACCTGGTGGTCGGAGTGACCGGCGACGAATATCTGGTTGACGCCCGGGATGAAGTTGCCCGCCCAGTGCAGCTGATCGGTCTGTAGCGCCGCCAGCGCGGTGTTGGCCGACGCGTAGGTCGGGAACTGCACCTCGGAGACCGACGGCTTGCCGCCCCAGTAGCCGGGGTTGGCCTTCAACGTGATCCCCTGCGTCGTGAACTGCGAGACCGTGTAGGGGCCGGTGCCGACCGGGTTCGGGTCGGTGTACTTTCCGGGGTCGCCGACCTTGCTCCAGACCGCGGCCGGGACGATGTACGTCTGGGCGGCGATGTTCTGCAGGTTGGCGTATTGCGGCGAGGCGAAGTTGAGCGTCGCCTGATTGCCGCTCGAGCTCACGCTCTGGACGGCGAGCCCGGTGTTGTTCACGTCGGGGTACTGCTTGAGCATGTTGAAGGTGAAGGCGACGTCGGCCGCGGTCAGCGGCGTGCCGTTTGACCACTTCACCCCGGGACGGATCGTGAAGGTGATCGACTTGCCGCCGTTGGACCAGCTGTATCCGGTGGCCAGCCAGTCGTAGTACTGGCCGGGCTTGATCGCATTGGCCTGCAGCAGCGGCTCGTACACGAGCGAGGTGGCCCCGAGCAGCGTGGCCGCTGAGGACTGGATGTACGGGTTGAAGTTCTGGGTGATCGCGTTCTGCTGGCTCGACTCGACCGTCAGCACGGAGGAGCCGCCGCTCGAGCTCGCGGCATTGGTGGCGTTGACGGTCGAGCTCTTGTTCGAGCTGCCGCCGCAGCCGGCGATCAGTGCGGCGGCGCCGAGCGCCGCGCACGCCGCTAGCCAACTACGTTGCTTGATCCATCGTTTCATGGAGGGGTACACCTTCTCTCTGATAAAAGAGCCATGTCGCGTATGTAGACATTCACGTCCCCTGGTTCTGGCCAGGGTCGTGTCGCGTATGTAGACGGTCACGTGCCCCCGGGTGAGGCCGGGGGCGCGGGCTTTAAGGACCGGTGGGACGTTGAGACCCACGTGGCCCGCCCGCGGCGACCCTGCGATCACCTCATCGCTCGATCCTCCCTTCGGGCGTGCGAAATCCGGCGTCGGACGGTCTGGAGGGACCGTCGCTTTCGGGGCCGGATTCCGTGCGAAATCCGGCGTCGGACGGTCTGGAGGGACCGTCGCTTTCGGGGCCGGATTTCGTCGGACAGCCGAACGCGTCGGGATCGGGTGCCGACGCGATCAGAAGTCGCGTGTATTCGTGGCTCGGCGCCTGCGTGAGGAGCTCGGCGGGGCCGCGCTCGACGATCTCGCCGGCGTACATCACAAGGATCTCGTCCGCGAAGTAGCGGGCGGAGGCGATGTCGTGGGTGATGTAGAGCACGGCGAGGTCAAGGTTCCGGCGCAGCTGATCGATCAGGTCGAGCATCTCGAGCCGGATCGAGACGTCGAGCATCGACACCGGCTCGTCGGCGAGCAGCACGCGCGGCGCCGCCGCCAGCGACCGGGCGATCGCGACGCGCTGACGCTGGCCGCCCGACAGCTCGTGCGGGTAGGCGTCGCGGAAATGGCCGGCCGGCGTGAGGCGGACCTGCTCGAGCAGCTTGTCGAGCTCGTCCTGGCTCGGTTCGCGGCCGCTCTGCGATGCGTGCAGTCGCAGCGCGCGGGTGAGGTGGTAGCTGACCGTGTGGAGCGGGTTGAGCGAGGCGAACGGATCCTGGAAGACCATCTGGACAACGCCCTTGTAGGCGCGGAAACCGCGCTTGCTCGACGGCTCGATCGGTTCCCCGTCGAGCAGGATCTGCCCGCCCGAGCGGCCCTCCTGTCCGGCCAGAAGCCGCGCCACCGTGGTCTTGCCCGAGCCGCTCTCGCCCACCAGCGCGGTCACGGTTCCGCGTCGGAGTTTTAGCGAGACCTGACTGACCGCCGCGACGTCCGTCGCCTTGCGGCCCCGGCCGAGGCGGAACCGCTTGTCGAGCTCGACTGCCTCGAGCACGACCGTCCCGGTAGTCGTGCTTCGCTCCCGCGACGGCACCGGGGCCGCCTGCGCCATGTTGCCGGCGTTCACGAACGGGCAAGCGGTCAGGTGATCGGGCTCCGGCGCGATCGCAGCGAGCGCCATGTCGACGGTCGCGCAGGCGTCGGCGGCGAAGCCGCAGCGCGGGATGAACGGACAGCCCGTGAGCGTTGTGCGCAGGTCGGGCGGCGAGCCCGGGATTCCCGAGAGCTTTATCCGGGGTCCGTGCAGCTTCGGGAACGAGGTGAGCAGCCCGCGCGTGTACGGGTGCGCCGCGCGCCGGTGGATCTGCTCGCGCGTGCCGGACTCGACTATCTGCCCCGCGTACATGATCACCACGCGGTCGGCGATCTCGAGCAGCAGCGACAGGTCGTGAGTGATGAACAGGACCGAGAACCCGAGACGGTCCTTGAGCTCGAAGATCTCGGACAGGATCTCGCGCTGGACGACGACGTCGAGCGCGGTCGTCGGCTCGTCCATGATCACCACCGCGGGCTCGGCCGCGAGCGCCATCGCGATCATCACGCGCTGGCGCATGCCGCCCGAGAGCTCGTGGGGGTAGCTCGCCAGGCGGGCGCGGGGGATTCCGACCATCTCGATCAGCTCGACGATCCGCGCTTGGCGCTGCTCGTCGGTGAGGGGGAGGTGGGCGCCGACGGCGTCGAGCAGCTGGTCTGAGACGCGCATCACCGGGTTCAGCGAGTTCATCGCGCTCTGGAAGACGATCGCGATCTCGCGCCAGCGGAGTTTGCGGAGCTGGTTGGCCGTGGCCGCGAGGATGTCTACGCCGTTCTCTGCGACCCGGCGTCCGTGGTAGGTGACGCTCCCGCCGGTGATCACCGCCGGCGGGCGCAGGAGCCGGACCGATCCGTACGCGAGCGTCGACTTGCCGCATCCGCTCTCGCCGGCCAGGCCGACGACCTCGCCCGGGCGCAGCGCCAGCGACACGTCCCGGACGGCCCGGACGTCGCCGGACTGCGACCGATACGCGATCGAGAGGTCGCGGATGTCGAGCACCGGCTTCTGCGTCTGGACAGCCGTCTCGCGGGTGCGGTCGGCGCCCGGCTCGGTCACCGCGCTCACGCCGGCTCCCGCTGGGTGTCAGGTAGCACCGGCGTCGGGTCCGACGGCCGCCACGTGCGGCGCCCGACGCGGATTCGCCCCGCCGCCCGCAGCCGCGGGTTGCCGAGCTCGTCGAGCCCGAAGTTGAGCAGGACCATGCTCATCCCGAGCAGCGCCACGCAGATCCCCGGCGGCGCGTACCACCACCACGCGTTCAGCTGCACGGCGTTGCCGTTCTGGGCCCAGTAGAGCATCGTCCCGTAGCTCCACTGCGAGAGGTCGGCCACGCCGAGGAACGCGAGCGCGACCGAGGTCAGGATCGCGTACAGGACCGTCCCCACGAAGCTCGCGGCGATCAGCCCGATCTCGTTGGGTAGGATCTCGAACAGGATGATCCGCCAGCTCGGCTCGCCCGACTCGCGGGCAGCGGCGACGTAATCGCGGTTGCGCAGCGAGAGGGTCTGGGCACGGATGACTCGCGCGCCCCACGGCCAACCCAGCGCGCTCAGGACGATCGCCGTCGGTAGTTCGCCCGAATGCGGTAGGTAGCCGAGGATCACCACGAGCAGCGGCAGCGCCGGCAGTACCAGGAACACGTTGGCGAGGAGCGAGAGCCCCTCGTCGGACATTCCGCCGAGGAAGCCCGCCGACATCCCGATCACGACCGACAGGATCGTCGCGATCACCCCGGTGAGCAACCCCAGCACGACCGTCGCGCGCGTGCCCACGAGCAGCTGGGAGAGCACGTCCTGGCCGGTCGCCGTGGTGCCGAGCAGGTGGGTCGCGTTGGGGCCGAGCGGGAGCGCCTGACCGGCGGTGGTCGCGGTCGGGTCGAACGGGGCGATCGTCGGGCCGACGATCGCGACCAGGACGAACACGGCGAGGATCGCCGCGCCGACCTTGGCCTTGCCGGGTAGGCGGCGAAGGGCCTGCATCAGTACGAGTTCCTCGTGCGGGTGCGCGGGTCGGCGAAGTAGTAGACGATGTCGGCCAGCAGGCAGGCCAGCAGCACCGACAGCGAGATCACCAGGAAGATCCCCTGCAGCAGCGGGAAGTCGTCGGAGGTGACCGCGTTGTACAGGGTCAGACCGATCCCGGGATAGGAGAACACGATCTCCATCACGAGTGCGCCCGCGACGACGAAGCCGATCGAGAGGGCGAACCCGGCGAGATTGGGGAGGATTGCGTTGCGGGCCGCGTAGCGGAACATCACCCGGCGTGGCGAGAGCCCCTTAGCCTGCGCGACGAGCACGTAGTCCTCGCCGACGGTCGTGATCATCACGTTGCGCATCTGGAGCATCCACCCCGCCATCGACGTCACGATGATCGTGAGCGCCGGCAGGATCGAGTGGTAGATCGCGCTCGAGATGAACGACCAGTCCCACCCGGGGGCGAGGCCGAGGCTGTAGCCCTGGCCGAACGGGAACAGGCCCCAGCTGACCGCGAACAGCTCGATCACGATCAGCGCCAGGAAGAAGTACGGGGTCGCCTGGAGGAACGTGAACGCAGGGAGCGTGCGGTCGAGCCAGCCGCCGCGCCGCCACGCGGCAAAGATCCCGAGCAGCGTGCCGACGGTGAAGCTGATGATCGTTGCGGTGCCGACGAGGATCACGGTCCACGGGAGCGTCTGCGCGATCACCGTCGTGACCTTGGCGGGGTAGAGGTTGACCGACGTCCCGAGGTTCCCGTGCGCCAGGTCTCCGAGGTAGGTGAAGTACTGGCTGATCAGGCTGCCGTGGGTGTGGGTTCCGAACTCGGCCTCCAGCGCCTTGAGCGAGTTGGCGTCGAGGGTCGGGTACTTGGCGAGCAGCGTGTCGACCGCGTTGCCCGGCATGACGCGCGGGATCGCGAAGTTGATGGTGATCGCCACCCAGGCCGCGACGGCATAGAACGCCAGCCGTCGCCCGATGAACCACATGTTGCTCTGTCCCTCTTCCCTCTTCGCGATCTCTACTCTGAAAACGCTACCGGTAAAGTTTCGTAGCTGTCAAGGTTGATTTTCATGAATTTTTTGAGTAGCTTGCGGGCGCAGCGGGCCGCCATTGCCCGTAACGTTTCAGAAACTGTGATTCAATTCTCCGTATGAGTTCCACGACACGCCCCGAAAACAGCCGCAGCACCCGGCTGACGATCCGCCAGGTCGCCGATCTCGCCGGCGTCTCGACGGCGACCGTCTCGCGCGTGATCAACGGTCGCGCCGACGTGTCGGATCGTGCGCGTGAAGCGGTGCTCCGGGTCGTCCGGGAGCACGGCTACAGCACCAACCGGACCGCCCGTGGGCTGTCGGCGGGGCGCACCGGGCTGGTCGGCGTGACCACGCCGGTGCTTCACCACTCCTACTTCGCCGTGATCCTCGACGGGGCCGGCGAGGCGCTGTACGAGCAGGACATGCGCATGGTCCTGTGCCCAACCCATCACGAGCACGACCGCGAGGTGTCGCTGCTCGAGCGGCTTATGCAGGGCACGACCGATGGCGCGCTGCTGATCCTCCCCGAAGAGTCGCCCGACGAGCTCGCGGCGCTCCACGACCACGGCTACCGGTTCGTCATCGCCGACCCCTTGCGGCCTCTTGACGAACGCGTCCCCACGGTTTCGGCCGCGCACTCGTCGGGGGCGAGCGAGGCGGTCGAGCACCTGCTCTCGCTCGGACACCGGCGGATCGCCGCGATCACGGGGCCGCGAGGGTGGATCGCCACCGAGGAGCGGCTGCGGGGTTATCGCGGCGCGCTCGCGGCGGCCGGAGTCATGCCTTCGCCGGAGCTCGTGGTCGAGTCGGACTTCCGCGCCGAGGGGGGCGCCCAGGCGGCACTGTCGCTGCTCGACCGGGCCGACCCGCCGACCGCGATCTTCGCCTTCAACGACATGCTCGCGATCGGGGTGATGCAGGCGGCTCGCGAACGCGGCGTGAATATCCCGGGCGATTTGTCGGTGGTCGGGTTCGACGACACGTTCGAGGCCTCGATCGTCACCCCGGCGCTGACCACGGTGCGCCAGCCGCTGGCCGAGATGGGGCGGATGGCCGTGAACCTGCTCGTCCGCCAGCTCCAGAACCAGCGGATCGAGGCGCTGCACGTCCAGCTCGAGACCAAGCTGGTCGTCCGCGAGTCGACGGCCCCGGTGTCGATCAGCGCGGCTACCTGACGCTCGCCATCGGTGCGAAGATGTCGCGCACGATGGAGGAGGGCACGGCAACGACGCGGCTGAACCCGGATGTCGGCGAGCGCTTCCTGCCGCTGCGTCGCCAACTCGGCGTGAGCTCGTTCGGGATGAACCAGATCGTGCTCGAGCCCGGCCAACGCGGGCGGATCCACCGCCACGAGCGCCAGGAGGAGGTCTACCTGGTGCTGGAGGGAAGCCTCACGATCGTGCTCGAGGGCGAGCCCGCCGAGCTCGACGAGGGCGAGCTGATGAGGGTGGCGCCGCAGGTCCGGCGCCAGTTGGTGAATTTTGGTCCCGGCCGCGTGGTCCTGCTTGCGTTCGGTGGCGCGCTCGAACATCAAGGCCGCGATGGCGAGGCGTTCGGGGCCTGGACCGACGAGCGGCCAACCTCGCCCCAGGAGCTCCCGATGCCCCCTGACCTCGAACCCGGTGAGCTCCGGACCTAGCCGCCGGCGGGGCCCCGAACGCAGGTGAGTTCCGAACCTAGCGGCCTGCATCCCACCGCCGCGAAGCTCCGGGACCGGTTGCGCGAGCGCGGGCTGGACGTCGCCGTCCAGATGCTGCCGGCCTCCACGCGCACGGCACCCGAGGCCGCGGCCGCCGTCGGCTGCGAGGTCGGGCAGATCGTCAAGTCACTGGTGTTCGTGCGCGAGGGGCAACCCGTGATGGTGCTGTGCGCCGGCGACCGTCGGGTGGCGGCCGACCGGCTCGGGCTACGGGCGGCGAGCGCCGAGGAGGCTCGTGCCGGCACCGGATTCGCGATCGGCGGGATACCCCCGCTCGGCCACGACCGGCCGCTGGAGACGCTGATCGACGAGTCGCTGCGACGGTTCGACACCGTGTGGTGCGCGGCGGGCACGCCACACGCCGTGTTCGAGGCTGACACGGACGCGCTGATCGCGGCCATTCCCGGTGGCGCGGTCGCGGACGTCAGCTGAGCTGGGCAGACCCCGTAGCCGACATTTCGGTTCTGATCGAAGCGTCCCGGGGCCAACATCTAGCCATGCCCTTTTCGATCAAGACGCCCGTGATGAAGCGCCGGCGCGCGCGGGAGAACGGCGCCGGTACCAGATATCTGACCGTCCTGGCCACCGCGATCCTGTGCTACGCGGCGCTTGGGACGGTCCTCGGCATCCTGCCCGACTACGTCCACTCGCTGGGTGGCGGCGCGGTGCTGGTCGGCTTTGCGGTCGGTGCGCCGGCGCTGACCGGCGCGGCCGGACGTCCCCTGGGAGGCCGGATCGCCGATCGGGTCGGCCCCGCCCAGGTGGTGGTCGCCGGCGCCCTGGTGATGGCGGTGGGGACGATCCCGGCCTACGTCAGCGCCTTGCCGGTACTGATCGTGAGCCGTCTGGTGCTCGGTGCGGGCGAGGCCGCGATGATGGCGGCGACGGTCCTGTGGCTGCTGCGACTGGCCGGGCCGGCCCGGCTCGGCCGCGCGATGGGTCACATCGGCCTGGCCAACTACGCCGGCCTGACCGTGGGACCGCCGCTGTCGCAGGCGCTCGTCGGCCAGTCCCATCCCACGCGGGTGTGGATCGCCGCCGCGATCCTGCCGCTGCTCGGGGCGGCGCTCGCGTTCGTGATGGCGCGCGGGAAGGACGAGGCCGCGCACGCGATCGCCGACGATGACGAGGACGCTGCGCGGGCCGGCGCTGAGCGGGCCGGCGGCGAGCAGCGCGGCGCCGCGGCGCCCAGTGCCTTCCGCGCGACCTTCCGCCCCGGGCTCGGGCTGATGCTCGTCAACTTCGGCTACGTCGCGATTCTGTCCTTCGGGGCGGCCGCAGCGATCGAGCAGAAGAGCGGGATCGCGGCGTTCGTGATCCCGGTGTTCGGCGCCGGCGTGATCGCCAGTCGCACGATCCTCGCCGGGATGCCGGATCGCCTCGGTCCCGCGCGCACGCTGTCGGCGGCGGTGACGCTCGAGGCCGCCGGGCTGGTCGGGCTGGTCGGGCTGGCCGTCGCGACGGATGCGCCGGCCACGCTCGCCGCGCTGGTCGTGATGGCGGTGGGCCAGGGGCTCGCGGTCCCGTCGCTCGGGCTGCTGGCGCTGGCCTCGGTGCCGCCCAGCCGGCACGGCCGGACGGCCGGCGCTTTCTTCGCCTACTTCGACGCCGGCGTGGGCCTGGGCGGCCCGGCGGTGGGCCTCGCGGCGCGCGCCGCGGATCCGAGCGGAGCGCTGTTCGCCGCCGCCGCAGCCGTGCTCGCCACGGTACCGGTGGCGTTGCTCACCCGCGCCCGCGCCGGAGCATTCGCGCGGCGCGGGCAGCGCGGCGCCGCATCCCGCTGCGATGCGCTTACCTGACTACTTCAGCATTCCGCGCGCGGCCGACGTCCAGGCGTTGGTCACGTCGCGGATGAACTTGGCCTGGGTCGTGGCGAGCGTGGAGACCCACTCGATATCGCTGCGGCCCGGTCCACGCTCGATCGAGCCGGCGATTGCCTTGAGGGCCTTCTCGTAGCTGGACAACGTCGTCTCGCCCGCGTCCTTGCTCGCTTCGATGATCCGCTCGTTGAGCTTGCGGATGCGCTGCGCCACCGCCTCGACCCGCGGATCGGAGGCGACTGCGGACTGAGCTGCCTTGGCGCCGCTGGCGGCGCTGCTGCGCGCGGAGGCGCCGCCCCGCGAGGCGCCACCCGCGGAGGAACGCGAGCGCGTGCTGCGCCCGCTCGTGCTCTTCGCGCTCGTGCTCTTCGCGCTCGTGCTCCGCGCGCTCGTGCCAGCCCGGCTCCCGCCGCTGCTACTGCTCCGCGTCGTACGCTTTGCTCCCGTGGAGCGGCTGCCCGTCGAGCGGCTGCCGGTGGCGCGGCTTCCCGTCGAGCGCCTCGTTTGACCGCTTCCTGACGAGCCGCCCGAGCTCGACCCCGACCCTGACCCCGAACCACTGCTCCTAGCCTGCGGCATGCCTTCCTCCTGTGTGTCGATAAACGCGCGCACACTATTTCTCGGGTGTGCTGGTTGCTTCCTGCTTCCCATTTGTGGCACGCGTGACGCGCGCGAGGTGACGAGCGCGCCGCAATGGCTCGGGCGTCCGGTAGCCGTGGGCCGCTCCAAGCACCAGCTCGATCGCGGTTTCGAGCGTCGTGCGCCACCCGGAATGGACCGCGATCGGCCGCGCTCCGGCCCGAGTTCGTAGCCAGGCGCCGACGCGCTCGCCGTTCAGTCGCAGCGGCGTGTACGCACCCCGCTCGTCCGGCGGCCATGGGCCGTCCGCGAGCAGCGGCCGGTGCGTGACGCCGACGGTGGGGACGCCGGTCACCGCGCCGAGGTGAAGCGCCAGGCCGGCGCGGCGGGGATGGTCGCGCCCGGTGGCGTCGACGAGCAGCACGTCAGGAGCGAGTGGCAGCGCACGCACGACCGCCTCGAGACACGGTCCCTCACGCAGCGCGAGGAGTCCGGGTTCGTACGGGGCCGCAGCCACAGTCGTGACCGTCGACTCGGCGAGGACGCGCCCGTCGCGCACCACGGCCGCCGCCGCCCACGCGGGGTCGCCGCGCGCGCCACGTCCGGTTTGGTGGCGCGGGAAGACGACGACGGCGGCGCCCGTCGCGACCGGAGCGGATTGTGGTTCCCAGGGTTCGGGTGTGGCGTGCGCAAGCGTACGCTGCGCGAGAAGTAGTTCGGCCTCGGATCTCGGCCACATAGGGCGTGATGGACTAACCCGCTATGAGCCCGTCCCACAAAGCTGGGGACGTCTGCGGAGCGCACAACCGGCCGTTGCGCCGCGCGGCGTTCGACCCGGATTTCGTGGAGGGTGGCCGAGAAACGTGATGTATTTTCACGTTTCTCGGCCAGGCTCAAATTACGATGTGGGGTCGATGCCGGGCGACCTCGAGGTGCTTACTGTTGGGCGGATCAGCATCGACCTCTACTGCGATCAGGTCGGGGCCGATTGGCACGCGGCGCGGAGCTTCAGCAAGGCGGTTGGCGGCAGCCCGACCAACGTCGCGATCGCCGCCGCCCGCCTGGGACACCGGGCCGCGGTGTTCACCAAGGTGGGCGCCGATCCGTTCGGGGCAGTGGCTATCGAGGAGCTGCGTGAGTTCGGCGTCGACACCCGGTTCGTGTCGGTCGAGCCGGCGACCGTCACACCGCTCGCGTTCGCGGTGCTGGATCCGCCCGAGGATCCGCAGCTGCTGTTCCGCCGCGACTCGCCCGTACCGGACTTTCAGCTCCGGCCCGGCGACGTCGACGCGGCAACGGTCAGCGCGGTGCCGATCCTGTGGATCACCGGCGGTGCCTTATCACAGGAGCCGAGCGCCGCGACCGCCGAGGGCATGCTGCGAAGGCGCGCCCGACGCGGCCATACCGTCCTTGACCTCGACTACCGCCCCACCTTCTGGCGCTCGCGCGAGGAGGCCTCGGGGCGGATCGGGGCGGCGGTGGCGTACGCCACGATCGCCGTGGGCAACCGCGAGGAGTGCGCGGTCGCGGTCGGTTCAGACGACCCGCACGAGGCCGCGCGCCGACTCCGGGCAAAGGGCGTAGAGCTCGCGATCGTCAAGCTCGGCGGTGACGGCGTGCTCGTGTCAAGTGAGGAGAGCGAGCGACTGATCGCGCCTCCGCCGATCAAGGTGCTGTGCGGCCTCGGGGCGGGCGACGCGTTCGGCGGCGCCGTCTGTCACGGCCTGCTGAATGGCTGGCCGCACGAGCGCACGGTGGCGTTCGCCAACGCGGCGGGTGGGATCGTCGCCTCGCGGCTGCTGTGCTCGCAGGCGATGCCGTACGAGCACGAGGTAACCGAGCTGCTGGAGGGGTCGCCGGCGTGAGTTCGGCCCGGCGGCGGATCGGCGTCGGGGTCATCGGCTTCGGCTGGCTCGGCCAGGCGCACACGCGGTCGCTGCTGCGGATACCGACCCTGTTCGAGCGCCGCGGCTTCAACACGACCCTCGTCGCGTGCAGCGACACGCTGCCGGACCGGCTCGATCAGGCGATCAACTCGTTCGGGTTCAAGCGCGCCTCCGCTGCGTGGGAGTCGGTGATCGAGGACCCGGACGTCGAGGTCGTCTACATCGCGGCGCCGAACATGGTGCACGTACAGCTGGTCGAAGCGGTCGCGCAGGCCGGGAAGGCGGTGTTCTGCGAGAAGCCGGTCGGCGGCACACCCGAGCAGGTGGCGCGCGCGGCCGGCGCGGCGCGCAAGGCGGGCGTGATCAGCGGCGTCGGCTTCAACTACCGATGGGCCCCGCTCGTGCGCTATACGCGCGAACTGATCGCCGGCGGTGAGCTCGGCGAGATCACCAACTACCGCGGCCGGTTCTTCTCGATGTACGGAGCCGACCCACTCGGCGTGAACTCCTGGCGCTTCCAGCTCGACCAGGCCGGCTACGGCGTCACGAGTGACCTGATGAGCCACTCCGTCGACCTGGCTCACATGCTGCTCGGCCCGATCACCAGGGTGACGGGCACGCTCGAGACGTTCATCCGTGAGCGCCCCTCCCCCGGCGATGGCGCGAGTCACTACGGGCGCGGCCGGCCGGAGGACCCGCGCACGCCGGTGACCAACGAGGACTACGCGGCCATGCTGTGCGAGTTCGCGTCGGGTGCCCGGGGCACGTTCGAGGCTAGCCGGACGCTCGTCGGGCCCGAAAGCGAGAACGCGTTTGACATCTATGGCACGCGCGGAGCAGTCGGCTGGAACCTCGAGCGTTTGAACGAACTGCGCCTTTATCGCGTGACCGAGGACCGCGCGTCCGGTTACACGACGGTGCTCGGCGGCGATCGCTTCGGCCACCACGGCGCGTTCGTGCCCGGCAGCGGCAACGCAATCGGGTTCGAGGACCTGGTGGCGATCGAGGACTACGAGTTCTGCTCGGCGGTCGCCGAGGGCCGTCCGTACGAGCCGAGCTTCGAGGCGGCGCTGGTCTGGGCGGCCGTGCAGGACGCCCTGTTGCGCTCGGTGCAGAGCGGTGGCTGGGAGGAGGTAGGTTCATGACCGTGACGGCCGTCGCCCCCCTGCAGATCGGCGTGATCGGCGTCGGGCGGATCGGCCGTATGCACGCTGGACTGATCGCCCACCGGGTGCGGGGCGCAGCGCTTGGGGCGGTGTTCGACGCGCACGAGCCGCTTGGCCGCGACGTGGCGGCCGAGTTGGGCGTTCCGGCGGCCGCCGCGGTGCAGGAGATGTTCGACTCGACGCTCGACGCGGTGGCGATTTGCTCGAGCTCGGACACGCACGTCGAGCTGATCGTCGACGCCGCCCGGGCGGGCAAGGCCGTGTTCTGCGAGAAGCCGGTGTCCCTCGATCTGGCCGAGGTCGACCGCGCGCTCGGCGCCGTCGATAGGGCTGGGGTCCCGTTCCAGATCGGCTTCAACCGCCGCTTCGATCCCGCCCACGCGTCGGTGCGCGACGCGGTGGCGTCGGGGGCGGTCGGCGAGCCGCATCTGGTCCGGATCTCGAGCCGGGACCCGACCCCGCCCCCGCTCGAGTACGTCAAAAGCTCGGGCGGGCTGTTCCTCGACATGATGATCCACGACTTCGACATGGCCCGGTACGTGACCGGGAGCGAGGTGGTCGAGGTGTTCGCGCGAGGGGCGGTGCGCGTGGAGCCGTCTTTGGCCGAGGTGGGCGACATCGACACGGCCTTGGCCACGCTCGTGCACGACGACGGGTGCCTGACCGCGATCGACAACTCGCGCCGCGCCGCCTACGGTCACGACCAGCGCGTCGAGGTGTTCGGCTCCCGAGGCATGGCCCTCTCTGAGAACCCGCGCACACACTCGGGAACGCTCCTCACCGCCGAAGGCGAGCAGCGCCCGCCGAACCCCTACTTCTTCCTCGAGCGCTACCTGCCGAGTTACGTGCGCGAGTGGGAGGCCTTTGTCGATGCGGTCAGACGCGGGGAGGATCCTCCCGTCTCGACGACCGATGCGCGCGCGCCGCTCGTGATCGGACTTGCGGCGGGACGGTCGTTGCGAGAAGGTCGTTCCGTGCGCATAGCCGAGATCACGGCATGAGCCGGCTCACGGTGGCCCAGGCGCTGGTCCGCTTCCTGGCCGTCCAGGAGACCGAGCGCGACGGGCGGCGCGAGCGGCTGATCGCCGGCTGCTTCGGGATCTTCGGGCACGGGAACGTAGCCGGGCTGGGGCAGGCGCTGCACCAATATCAGGAGCTCTTGCCGTTCCACCCGGCGCGTAATGAGCAGGGGATGGTGCACATCGCCGCCGGCTACGCGCGAGCGCGCAACCGCCTGGGGACGCTCGCATGCACGACCTCGATCGGGCCCGGAGCGACGAACATGGTCACCGGCGCGGCGCTGGCCACGATCAACCGCTTGCCGGTGCTGCTGCTCCCCGGCGACACGTTCGCCACGCGCACGCCGCATCCGGTGCTCCAGATGCTCGAGGCTCCGGGCGACGCCACCGTGTCGGTCAACGATTGCTTCCGCCCCGTGTCGCGCTTCTACGAGCGGGTCGAGCGGCCAGAGCAGCTGATTCCGGCCGCGCTCGAGGCGATGCGGGTACTGAGCGATCCGGCGCAGACCGGCGCGGTCGTACTCGCGCTACCCGAGGACGTCCAGGCCGAGGCATTCGAGGTGCCCGACGCGTTTTTGGAGTCTCGCGTGTGGACGATCTACCGCCAGCCGCCGGCGCCCGAGGCGCTGGCAAGGGCGGCCGAGCTGATCCGCGCGGCCAGGCGACCGCTGATCGTGGCCGGGGGCGGGGTGATCTACAGCGAGGCGGTGGAGGCGCTGCGCGCGTTCGTCGACGCCACCGGGATCCCGGTGGGCGAGACGATGGCCGGGCGCGGGGCATTGGTGTCCGACCATCCGCTCAGTCTGGGAGCGTTGGGGGCCACCGGCGGGAGCGCGGCCAACCGGCTGGCGCGCGACGCCGACGTGGTTATCGGGATCGGCACGCGGTGGAGCGATTTCACGACCGCGTCGCATTCGGCCTTCCAGGATCCCGGCCTGCGATTCGTCAACGTCAACGTGGCCGCGTTTGACGCGGGCAAGCAGAGCGGGCTGCCGGTGCTGGCCGACGCTCGGGTGGCGCTCGAGCAGCTGCGGGTCGCGCTGGCCGGCTGGCGGGCGGACGAGGCGTGGGAGCAGCGGGCCCCCCAGGAGGCGGCGGCGTGGGGGGACGAGGTCGCTCGGGTCGTCTCGCTCGATGGGGATCACGGTGACCTCCCAACCCAGGCCCAAATCATCAAAGAAATCAACGACGCGGCCGGCGAGACCGGCGTGGTCGTGTGCGCGGCGGGCTCGGCGCCCGGCGACCTGCACAAGCTGTGGCGGGCCCGAGATCCGCAGGGCAAGTCCTACCACGTCGAATACGGCTTCTCGTGCATGGGCTATGAGATCCCGGGGGGGATCGGGGTCAAGCTGGCCGCGCCCGAGCGCGAGGTCTACGTACTGATCGGCGACGGCTCCTACCTGATGCTCCCGGGCGAGCTGGTCACCGCGGTGGCGCAGCGCGTCCCGATCGTCGTCGTGCTCGTCGATAACCACGGCTACGCCTCGATCGGCGCGCTGTCTCGGTCGGTCGGATCATCCGGCTTCGGCACCCTCTACCGCTTTTCCGAGAACGGCTCGGTCCCGCTCGACCCGGCCTCGACCGAGGTGCTCCCGCTCGACCTGGCCGCGAACGCCGAGAGCCTCGGTGCCTGGGTGATTCGGGCGCGGACGATCGAGGATCTGCGCGAGGGGCTGGCCGGCGCGCGGGGGGCGGCCGGTCCAGTGGTGATCCACATCGAGGCCGACCGCTACCAGGGCGTGCCGAGCTACGAGAGCTGGTGGGACGTGCCGGTGGCCGAGGTATCCGAGGAGGAGAGCGTGCGCGCGGCGCGCGAGGCCTACGAGCGAGACCACGCCCACCAGCGCCAGTATCTACGCTCCTCCGATGACTGAGCTTCTCATCTCCGGGTCCTCGACCCCTTCTGAAGTGGACGGAACCATCCTCAGCGTGACCCCGGAGTCCGCGGGATGGGAGCACGTCGGGTTCGAGGTCCTGGTCCTCTCCCCTGGCGGGACCGCCGAGCGTCTCTGTGGTCCGCGCGAGCTGTGCATCGTCGTGATCTCCGGCGTCGTGCACGTGGCCTCCGAGCACGGCGAATGGTTCGACCTCGGGGGCCGTCCGGACCCGTGGTCGGGCCTGCCCGACGCCGCCTATCTGCCGCCCGAATCGCATGTCGACCTCCGCGCCGCCGACGACGGCGCCGAGGTTGCCCTGTGCTGGGGGCCGGCGCACAAGGGCGGCGCCGACCCGCGCGTCCTGCCCGGCGCCGCGATCGAGGTCGAGACGCGCGGGCGGGGCGATCACGAGCGCTCGATCCACCCGATCCTGATGGATGACCAGGGGGCGGAGTCGCTGCTCGTGGTCGAGGTGCTCACCCCGGCCGGGCACTGGTCGAGCTACCCGCCCCACAAGCACGACCATGACGATCCTCCGCGCCAGTCGCACCTGGAGGAGATCTACTACCACCGGATCAAGCCCGAGCGCGGCTTCGGGCTGCAGCGCGTGTACGCGCATGACTCCGCGCTGGACGAGACGATGACCTTCCGCGACCGCGACTGTGTGCTGGTGCCACGCGGCTACCACACCGTTTCCGCCCCGCCCGGCTACGACCTCTACTACCTGAACGTGATGGCGGGACCCAGTCGCTTCTGGGCCTTCGTCAACGACCCCGACCACGAATGGATCCTTGATGGCAGTCACCGCAACCCGCCTTCTTGACAACTACATCGACGGCGAGTGGACGCCGGCGCAGGCCGCCACCGGCGAACTCGATGTCGTGAATCCGGCCAATGGGGAGGTGCTCGCGCGCGTGCCGTTGTCGGGCGCCTCGGACCTGGACATTGCGGTGCGTGCCGCGCGCGAGGCGCTGCCCGAGTGGCGCGCGGTGTCGACGATCGCGCGGGCCCGCAAGCTCTTTGAACTGCGCGAGAGACTGATCCTGCGCCAGGAGGACCTGGCCCGATCGGTGACCGCCGAGATGGGCAAGACGATCATCGACGCCCGGGCCGAGGTGGCGCGGATGATCGAGATGGTCGAGGCCGCGACCGCGGTTCCGACGACGATGCAGGGCCGGATCCTCGAGGACGTCGCGCGCAACATCGACGCCGAGACGGTCCGCCAGCCGGTCGGGGTGTGCGCGGCGATCGTGCCGTTCAACTTCCCGGCGATGGTGCCGTTCTGGTTCTTGCCGTTCGCGATCGCGTGCGGGAATACGTTCGTGCTCAAGCCCTCGGAGCAGGTGCCGCTGACCCAGCAGATCGCGTTCGAGGAGCTGCACGCGCTCGAGTTGCCGCCGGGCGTCGTGAACCTGGTGAACGGCGGGCGCGAGGTGGTCGAGGGGATCCTGGAGCACCCCGGGATCGACGCGGTGTCGTTCGTGGGCTCGGCGCCGGTGGCGCGGATCGTCTACGAGGGCGCGGCCAAGGCGGGAAAGCGGGTGCAGGCGCTCGGCGGGGCCAAGAACCATATGGTTGTCATGCCCGACGCGGTGATCGACAAAACGGTCGAGGGGATCATCGGCTCGGCCTTCGGCGCCGCGGGCCAGCGGTGCATGGCGGGGTCGGTGGTGGTCACCGTCGGCGACGCGCACGAGCAGCTCATGGGCCCGCTCGTAGAGGCGTCGCGCGCGCTGCGGGTGGGCGACGGACTGGAGGAGTCGAGCGACGTCGGGCCGGTCGTCTCGTGTGCCGCGCGCGATCGCATCCGTGGGTGGATCGAGCGGGGCGAGGCCGCGGGCGCGAAGGTGGTGTTGGACGGCCGGGACGCTGCTGGAGACCCGAGCGGGTCGTATGTGGGGCCGACGATCCTGGACGACGTGACGCCCGAGATGGACATCGCCCAGCAGGAGGTCTTCGGCCCGGTGCTGTGCGTGATCAGCGCGCCCACGCTGGATGAGGCGATTGGAATCGTCAACTCGAGCCGGTTCGGGAACGGCACCTCGATCTTCACCGAGTCGGGCTCGTCGGTCCGGCGCTACCGCCACGAGGTCCAGGCCGGGATGGTCGGGGTGAACATCGGCGTGGCCGCGCCGGTGGCGTTCTTCCCGTTCAGCGGCTGGAAGGACTCGTTCCTGGGCGACCTGCACGCCCACGGGACCGACGCGGTCGAGTTCTACACGCGCAAGAAGACCGTCACCAGCCGCTGGTTCTCGAGCGGGCAGGGGAGCGGCGCTTACTTCGTCGAGCGCTGACACTAATGATTACGCTCACACTCGTCGGTGGCCCGACCGCCGTGCTCGAGTACGCGGGACTGCGCTGGCTCACCGACCCGGCGCTGTCCCCGCCGGGCGAGTACGCCGGTGGACTCATCAAGACCACCGGGCCGGCGATCGAGCCGGAGGCGCTGCTACCGATCGACGTGGTGCTGCTCTCCCACGAGCATCACAGCGACAACCTCGACCCGGCCGGCCGCGGGTTTCTGCCCCGGGCCGGCCGCGTGCTCACGACCGTGCAGGGCGCCGAGCGCCTCGGCGGCAACGCGACTGGCCTGAAGCCGTGGTCATCGGTCGAGGTCGAACGCCCGGACGGCGATCCAGTCACGGTCATGGCGGTCCCGGCCCAGCATGGCCCGATAGGGCCCGAGGATCCCAACGGGCCCGTGATCGGCTTCGTCCTGAGGGCGGGTGGTGAGGACACCGTCTACGTCTCCGGCGACAACGCGTCGATCGACGTGGTGCGAACGATCGCCGAGCGCATCGGCGGGCTCGACGTCGCGGTGCTGTTCGCGGGCGCGGTCCAGCGGCCCCAGCGTTGGGATGGGGCGTACCTGACGCTGTCGAGCGATTGGGCGGCCGAAGCGACGAAGGTGCTCGGTGTGCGCGCTGCCCTTCCGGTGCACTTCGAGGGGTGGACCCACTTCACGCAGGGAGCTCCCGAGCTGCGCTCGGCGTTCGCCGGCAACAGCGTCACCGACCGGCTCGTGCTGGCCGAGCGCGGCGAAACGGTCACCGCCTGACCGATCAACCGATGATCGGCAGCGACCGTTCGTTCGAGAGCCGGGTGAGCGTGCGCTGCAGGGTCGAGGTGACAAGCGCGTAGCCCTCCTCGAGATCGGGCTGGCGGCCCAGGCGCTCGCGCAGGTCGATGGGCCGGCCGATCCGGATAGAGATCTTGGCGGGCAGGGGGAAGCGCGCCGGCAGGTCCATGACCGTGACGCCGAACGGCGGCCCGAGCGCGGCGGGGAGCACCTTGAGGCGAAATCGCTCGTCGAGCTTCAGCGCGCGGGCGAGCCGCCGACCCTGACCGAGGAACAGCGCGGTCTCCTGCCCGCCGATCGAGATCACCGGCACGATCGGGACCTCGTGCTCGAGCGCGAGCTCGACGAACCTGGTCCGGTTCGCGAAGTCGACCCGGTCGGACTCCCAGCTCGGTCGGAACGTCTCGTGGTCGCCGCCCGGGTAGACGAGCAGCGCGGCGCCGCGTCTGAGCGCGCGGGACATGTTGGCCCGCGAGGCTGGGACGGTCCCGTAGCGCTCGGCCAGGATCCGGAGGCCCGGGATCTTGAACAGGAGGTCGTGGGCGAGTTGATGGAAGCGGCGCTGCGCGCCGAATTTGTCGTTAGAAGTGCTGGGCGAGAATGAACGTGTCGGCGATCCACGTGCCGCCCGAGTGGTTGCCGACCAGCAGCACCGGCCCCTCGGGCTGAATGTGCTCGAGCCGGGATTGGCGGAAGCTATTCGCGGTCCCATCCCTGTGCGGATCCTGTTAATCGGTTGACTGTGGCGCGGGGCCTGACACACTTTTGAGCGGAGGCGGCCCCGCGACCTCAGGAGCTCGAAGTGACCGATGTGTTCTCGCAGTACGTGACGCTGCTCGACGAGATTGAGCAGATTCCAATCGTGGCCCGCCAGTCGCGCACGCTCACGACCGGGCAGCGCGCCGAGGTGGTGGCAAGCGTGGTGGAGCTGGTCCGCGACCGGGTGCTGCCGCAGTCAGACCGCGACCGCGCGGGTCGTGAGGCGCTGCTCGACGACGGGGGCGGCATGGTGAGCGTTGCCGCGATGACGGATGCGTTGGTCGGCTCGGCCGACCATGATGCGATCCTCGAGCCCCTCGACGAGCTAGTCCGGGCGAATCCGTCGGACGGCGTGCGCGTGCAGTCGCTGCTGTACCGGGTCCACGCGGCGATCGCCGGCCGTTTCAGCGAGGCCGAGCTGATGCTGGCCTCGATGGGGGATGACGTGGACTTGGCGCAGCGCGCGCCGCGAATCACGGGCGGACGATTTGCCCAGCGCGAGTACGCCGGCGCCTCGCGCTGGTTTGGCTAACGCGCGAGCCGATCACCGACACCTTCCGGCGCCGGGTCCAGTGCCCGATGCCTCGGTCGCCTTGACGATCAGCATCAGTACGGCGATCACGAGGTAGCCACGCAGCGCGTACATCCCGATCGTGCGGGCGCGAGACCAAGTCGGACGCTCGAGCAGCTCGAGCGCCGGGCAGATCAGCCGGCGATCAGCGTGCCCAACCGGGCGGCGAGGAGCGCGATCATGATCAGCGTGTAGGCGCGCAGCAGGGCCAGCGCGAGCAGCCGAGCGCGGGTGGCGGGCGCGGCCGGCACCCGTTCGAGCATCGGCGAGCTCCAGGTCCGCCGCTGCCAGCGCGTCATCGCCCCCGATAGCGACCGTGGTGGCCGGGCGCCCGCGAACGTCGCGCCCAGCGCAACCCCGCAGAGCGCAAACGCCGCGGCGGTGAGCAGTCCAGCATCGAGCACGCTCACGCCGTGCACGACCGTCGTGATCGTGAGCATCGTCACCAGTGCGAGAATCAGGGTCACCGCGGCCACGGCGATCGCGTTGAGCCAGCGTGAATTGGTGAGCGGTCCGACGAGCTCGCGGTCGTTGCACAGCATCAGCAGGAGCACGAGCGCGACGGGGAGCAGGATGCCGGCCAGCGCCTGCACGAGCGTGGTGATCGCGCCCAGCGGCGCGCCCGGAATCAGTACCGTGGCCGCGGCGACGGTCACGAAGGCGGCAAAGCAGCCGTGGAAGACCCGCGCGTCGCGAAAGCGGCGGTGCAACGAGTGCTTGACGCCAAGCACCTCGCCGGCGGAGTAGGCGCTGGACAGCGAGACCGCGCCGGCGCCCAGAAGCGAGGCGTTCAGCAGGGCAAAGGCAAACAGTCCGCCGGCGAAGCGGCCGGCTCGCAGCGCCAGGAGGTGGGCGAGCGCGCCGGCGTCGATCAGACGGCCCGGATCCGCTCCGCCGGAGCCGAGCATCCCGGCGCAGGCGACCATGATCGCTCCCGCCGCGGCGACGAACGCGATCGTGCCCAGCGCCGTGTCGATCCGTGCGTAGCGCAGCCAGCGTGGCGTGATCCGCTTGTCGATCACGTTGGACTGTTGGAAGAAGATCTGCCAGGGCGAGATCGTCGTGCCGATCAGCGCGATCAGCAGCAGCAGGGCGGGGCTGCCGGGGTGACCGGCCAGCCGGGGCAGCAGCCCGGCGCCGATGCTCGCTGCCGACGGGTGGTGCACGACGGCGAGTGCGATCACGCTCAGGTCGGCCACGACCAGCACGTACATAGCCCGTTCCCACCGGCGAAAGCTGCCGCCGGCGGTCACGCCGATCAGACACGCCGCGGCCACGGGCACGGCGACGTAGCGGCTCACTCCGAAATAGCCGAGCGACACCGTGACCCCAATGAACTCGGTGACCAGCAGGGCGAAGTTGAGGACGATCAGGTCGCCCAGCGAGAACGCGCACCAGAGGCGGCCGAAGCGCTCCAGGATTAGGCGGGCGTGGCCAGCGCCGGTTACCGCACCCAGACGAGCCGCCATCTCCTGCACCACGAAGAGGGCGGGAGCGATCAGCACGAGCACCCACAGCAACCGGGTTCCGTAGCCGTGGCCCGCCTGGCCGAACACGGTCATGGTCCCGGCATCGTTGTCGGCCGCCATCACGATCAGCCCCGGCCCGGCCACCGCCAGCAGGGTCATCAGCCGGCGATGGATGGTTCGGCGGGGAGCCGTGTCGTGCGACCGGACCGTTCCGATCGCGCCCTCGATATCGCCCAGGTGCGCCCGATCGAGCGCCGCTCGGCGGTCCGCGAGGGGGGCGATCGAGGGGACGGGCGAGGCCATCAGCCCGCGCGACCCAGGCGTCGGCGCTTTTCGCGTGGCATGTCGAGCTCGAGCACGTGGCGCCGCGCGTGATCGAGCAGCGCGCCGATGTGCTCGTCGCGCAGGCCGTAAAGGCGCTCGCGTCCCCGGCGCTCGACGCTCACGACCCCATGGTCGCGGAGCACCCGCAGCTGGTGGGAGACGGCGGATTGCTCCATCCCGACCACCGCGATGATCTCCGACACGGACCGGGCGCCGTCGCGCAGGGCGGCTAGTATCAGCAACCGGCTGGGCGTCGCCAGCGCGAACATCGTGTCGGCGAGCCGCTCGGCGGCGTCTCGCGAGAGCGGGGGAAAGCCCCCGGTGGCGCCCGGATCGGACGGGGTCATCGTGGCGGTGGCGGCAGGATTGAGCCGGTCACCGCCGTATCATATGTTGAGCCGTTCATATGAGCGTCAGATCCACGTCAGTTCCACCGCCGACTGAGCCGCACGCCCCCCGCCGGCGGTGGTTCGGCACGCCGGTCAAGCTCGCGCTCGGGTGCCTGCTCGTGTTGCTGGCGAGTGCCGGCGCGACCGCGGTGTTCGTCCTCGAGCAGGTTCACACCGTGGTGCAGGACCTGAAGGTGAGCGTGCCCCTCCAGGTCAATCGCAAGGTTCTTGCGCACGATTACTACGGGGGCCCGGAGACGCTGCTGTTCGTCGGGGACGACACCCGTTCGGTGTTCAAGTACTACAACGCCTACGTTCCCAACCTGGCCAACGAGATGCTGCTCGTCCGGATCGACCCGAGCAAGCCGTACATCTCGATGATGTCGCTTCCGCGCGAGCTGTGGGTCCCGATCACCGAGCCGAACGGCGTGACGATCACGAACCGCCTCAACTCGGCCTACACCTACGGGACGACGACGCTGCTGGAGACGATCAAGCAGGTCACGGGACTGTCCGTAAACCACGTGATCGCGACGACGTTCACCCAATTCGAGAAGGCGATCAACTCGCTCGGTTGTGTCTACGACACGATCGACGAGCGCTATTACAACCTTAATAACGGCGCCCCGGGGACCGACTACCAGAGCATCAATCTCCAGCCCGGCTACCAATGCCTCACCGGCAGCGAAGCCGAGCAGTTCGTTTCCTATCGCCACACCGACACCTCCCAGATCCGCGATGCTCGCGACCAGAGCTTCCTGCTCGCCGTCAAGAAGCAGTACGGTCCGCAACTCGCCGGCAACGTCGGCAAGTTCGAGCAGATCTTCGGCCGGACGGTGCAGACCGACCCCGGGCTGCGCAGCCAGACCGAGATCCTCAACCTGGCGAACCTGCTGATCACCGCTGCCGGGCTGCGCGTGCGCCAGGTTCCATTCCAGACCAGCCCGCTCCCGAGCGGCGACCTGACGGCGTCGCCGCAGCAGATCCAACAGAGCGTGAACAGCTTCCTCAACGGGGCGTCGCCGCCGCCGACGAAACAGACGGCCGCGACTGCCCATAGGGTCGGGCGCCGTGGGGCGCTAGCGGGACTCCCGCTGACCCCGACGCTGGCAACGAATGTGGCCGCCGAGAAGGCCGCGACGGCCGGGATCCCGTTCACCGCCGAGTTCCCGACGGTGCAGGACCTGGCCGGCAGCGGCGCCTACACCGTCTCCCCGCAGTGCACCACCCAGGTCCAGGCGTGCATCCGGGATTACCTGATCCACGCGCCCGGCGGGAAGGCGTATCCGATCTACACCGAGGTGTTCTCAAACGGGCAGCTGGGCCAGTTCTACGACGTGCAGGGCACGACCTGGGTCAACGCGCCGTTGTTCGCGGACCCCAATCAGACGGTGCATGTGGGCAAGCGCACCTATTTCCTCTACTACGACGGCTCCCAGCTCTCGACGGTGGCGTGGAGCGAGTACGGCGCCATGTACTGGGTCCACAACACGCTGACCGACGCGGTCGACAACGGCGAGTTGCTGGCCATAGCCGAGCAGACGACGCCGATCTCCGGTGTGGTGAGCACCGGCGGGGCCGCGCACGGCAAGAAGGGCGGCAAGGCGACACCGAACCTACGAGCCGTCGCCGTGCCGACCTTGACCACGCCCACCTCGAAGCTCTCGACGATCGAGACGGTCGGGTCGATTGGCGGGGTGGTGGCGCTTGCGGCGCTGCCGCTGCTGCTGTTCGGAGTGCTGCGGCGCCGCCGCCAGCTGGGCCGGCTGCGAGCCGAATTGCGCGAGCTCGACGACCGGCAGGCGTACCTGCTGGCAGCAGCCGCGGCGACCCGGGATTCGTGGGCCGAGATAGTCGGCCCGCCGCCTGCGCGGCCGCGCGTGTACCCGCCCCCGGGTGTCGCGGCGCGTCCGCCGGCTAGGCGGCCCGTGTACCCGCCGCCGGGGCCGCCCGTGTACCCGCCGCCGGGCGTTGCGGCGCGCCCGCCCGTGGCGGCGCCCACCCGTCCGCCCGCGGGTGCAGCAGCCGGGACGCCCGCAGGCCCGGCGGCCGGGACGCCGCCGCCGGCCACGGCCGCTGCCCGCCGCCGGATACGGGTCTAATGCCCTGAGTCAGCGCCGTCCCGACCGGGGCCGCGCGAGGAGATCAGCGCCTCGATCCCGTCGAGAATGCGCTCGAGGCCGAAGCCGAACTCCTTCTCCGGCGGGTCGGCCCGGTCGAACACGCCGGCCTCGAGCAGCGCGTGAAGCGCGGGGAAGCGGTCAGAATCGGTCAGCGTCGCGAGCAGTCGCGAGTAGCCCAGCATCTGCTCGTCTGAGATGAACCCCGCGGCCATCAGCTCGGCCGTGAGGGTGGCCTCGTTGCGGACATATCCGCTCAGGAGCAAGAGGACCGAGGCCTTCTCGTCCTCGGCCAGGCCCGTGCCGCGCAGGGCCCACAGCACGCTCTCCATCCACGCCACCTGATTTGGCGTCGTCGGTGGCCCGGCGATCGGCACGCGCACCGCCCACGGATGTCGGCGCATCCGCTCGTGTTGGCTCCAGGCCCAGCGAGACAGTGCGTCGCGCCAGCCCTCGTCGGGTGCGATCGGAGGCGGCGGTCCGACCGCGGCGTCGACCATCAGGATGAGCAGTTCGTCCTTGGCTTTCACATAGCGGTAGAGCGACATCGTCGAGGTGCCGAGCTCCTGGGCGACCCGAGCCATGGACACCGCCGCCAGCCCCTCCCGCGAGGCGACCGCCACCCCGGCCTTCACGATCCGCTCCAGGCTGAGGCCGGGCTTAGGCCCGCGGGTTGGCCGCTCGCGCCGACCCCAGGCGGCCGCGACGCTGGCCGGGATCGGTGGCCCCTCTTGACTTTCCACGATAACCGTGTATAGCATACGCAATTATGCGTACGAGATACACAATAAATCGAATGGAGACGGAGGCCATGGAGGGTGAGACCGGTCGCGGCGGCCCGGTGTCGTCCAACGCACGGCTGTGCGAGGAGCTGGCGGTGGACGCGACGGGACTCGAGAAGTCCTACGGCGGGATGCAGGTGCTGTGCGGAGTCGACTTGAGGCTGCCGCGCGGCCGCGTGCTCGCGCTACTCGGGCCGAACGGCGCCGGGAAGACGACGTCGGTGAGGATCCTCTCGACCTTGAGCCGGCCCGACGCGGGTACCGCGCGCGTGGCCGGGTTCGACGTGGTCCGCGAGCGCGCTCAGGTCCGACGGCGGATCAGCCTGACCGGTCAGTACGCGGCGGTGGACGAGCTCCAGACCGGAGAGGAGAACCTGCGCATGGTCGGACGGCTGCGCGGCCTCGATCGCGCGCAGGCGGCCAGGCGAGCCGGCGAGCTGCTCGAGCGATTCGACCTGGTCCAGGCCGCACGGCGGCGGGTCGGCACCTACTCCGGCGGGATGCGCCGCCGTCTGGACCTGGCGATGAGCCTGGTGACCGAGCCGGACGTCCTGTTCCTGGACGAGCCCACCACTGGCCTTGACCCTCGCAGCCGCCAGGCCATGTGGCAGGTCGTGAGCGAGCTCGCCCAGCGTGAGGTCAGCGTGTTCCTGACCACCCAGTACCTGGAGGAGGCCGACCGGCTGGCCGACCACATCGTCATGCTCGACCGGGGCCGGATCGTGGCCCAGGGCACGGCGGCCGAGCTCAAGCGCCGCGTCGCCGAGCAGCGGCTCGTGCTCACGCTCGCCGGTCCGAACGCCCTCGCCGAGATCGCATGGGCGCTCGGTGAGCGGGCGATCGAGGTCGACGAGAGCGAGCTCACCATCGTCGCGCGGTGCGGGGGCAACGCCCGGCAGGTGCGCGCGCTGCTCGACGAGATCGATCCGGACCGCTCGGCCATCGACGACTTCGCCATTCGCGACGCCACCCTCGACGACGTCTTCCTGGAGCTGACCAATGTCTGAATCGCTGATCCTCACCGCCCGCTGCCTGCGCCTCTCGCGCCGGCAGGTGGACGCGCTGCTCACGGCGCTGCTGCTGCCGGTACTGCTGATGATCCTGTTCGTCGAGCTGTTCGGGGGCGCGATCCACACCGGCACCGGCGCCAGCTACGCCAGCTATGTCGTGCCGGGGGTGCTGCTTCTGTGCGCGGGCTTCAGCTCCGGGCTGACCGCGGTGGCGGTCTGCCAGGACGTGACCGGTGGTTGCATCGACCGGCTGCGCTCGATGAACGTACGCGGCGCGGCCCTGGTGGCCGGCCACGTCGCGGCCAGCGTGGCGCGCAACCTCGCCTCCGGCGTGCTGGTACTGGCGGTGGCGCTGGCGCTCGGCTTCCATCCACACGCCGGCGCGCTCGGGTGGCTAGAGGCCGTGGGCGTCCTGTTCGCGTTCATCCTCGCCGTCTCGTGGCTGTCGGCTGCGATCGGATTGCTGGCGCGCTCGCCGGAGGCGGCCAACGGCTTCACGTTCATGATCATGTTCCTGCCCTACGCCTCGAGCGCCTTCGTCCCGGTGGACACGATGCCGGCCTGGCTGCGGGGGTTCGCCGGCCATCAGCCGATCACACCGATCACCCAAACGCTCCGCGGCCTGCTGCTGGGCACTCCGGTCGGCTCGAGCGCGTGGGTGGCGCTGGCGTGGTGCGCAGGGATCCTGATCGTCTCGATCGCGGCCTCCGGCGCGCTGTTCGCTCGGCGGGCCGTTTGATGGATGGCAGGATCCCCGCGCTCAGAGCGGGATGACCGGGCTGCGTCGCAGCCGCTTGCCCTTGTGGTCGACCGGGGTCACCGACGCGAATCGTGGCTGGCGCTTGAGCGGGATAACGGTCTCGAACCCGTGGCGTCTGGCGATGCCGAGCGGGCGGAGGTGGGTGTGTTCGGACCCGGCGTTGACCTCCCAGCCCGCGACGTCGGTGGCGCCGTTCCAGCTCGCGTAGAGGACGCTCGCTCCGCTCTGCTTGTCTCGTTCCGCGGCAACGGCGGGAGCGTGATGGGGGGCGGCCGTCCAGGGGAGCCGGAGCCCGCGGTAGGAATACATGCCCTCGGGGAGCGATGCGCCGAACAGCAGCGTGCCGTCGGCGGTGAACTCACTGGTCAGCGAGTCGACGCCCCAGCCGACCATTACGTGGCCCGAGGGGAGGATCTGGACCGAGCCCATCGCCCCCGGGAGCAGACGATCGGCGGTCGTGTAGGCGTGGCGGACCGTCGCCGTCCGGCGCGACTCGTCGATTGCGAGTTCCAATCCTCGCGCTTGCGGCTCGGTTTTGATCGGACCGTTCGTGCCGTTGTCGAACACGGTCAGCACCTGGTCTGAGACCCGCACGGCGTCGTGCTGCCAGGCAAACTGCGCGCCCGGGCCCATCCGAAAGCCGCTCCGCTTGCCGCCGAGCGTCCAAATCACGTTGCCGGTGGCGCGGTCGAGCTTGTACAGCGCCCACGTGTGGCGCGCCGACACGAACAGGCTCCCGTCCGAGAGCGGCTGGATGGAGTTGATGTGGAGGTAGTCGTAGGGCTCCGCCATCGGCTCCTCGGAAGCGCTCACGGGTATGTGCTGGAGGCCGTGCCACTCGAACAACAGCCGCCCGCTGGCGATGTCCACCTCCTGGATGATGGACCCGAGGACCTGGTTGTTCTTGGGGCCGCCCATCGAGGATAGATCCATCGTCACCGTCTCCGGGTAGCAGGTGAACAGGGCCGTCCCGTGTGGGGTCAGCGTCAAGGCGTGCAGGTCCATCGACCGGCCGCCCGCGGCCCGCACCCGGGCGATCTCCCGGTAGCTGCGGTCGACCAGGACGGCCTCGCCCTGCCCGTAGCCCGACTCGAGGATCTTTCCCTCCCACCAGACCAGGACCGGTTTGCCTCGATACTCGGAGGCCGTGAAGTTCGTCACCTGCAAGCCGGACGCCAGCGGTCGGAACCAGACGGGCGTCCCGGCTCGGTCGACGATCAGCGGCCCATACTGGGTTGATCCGGTCGCCAGGGAGACCGGCCCCGGTCCGAGGAACAGGAGCTTGGGATCGGCGGGCGGCACGGCGTGCGCCGCCGCCGTGTGGGCGCTTGCGCCGTCGGTGCCCGCGGCGTAGGTGGTCGTGACGGTCGGCGGGCGCAGGTACGGCTGGGAGTGGAAGGCATGTGCGCTGCCCTCCGTGCCGGCGGCAAACGAGCTCATTAGGGGCAGCGGCAGGGGCTTTGACCGGTGCGTGAGCTCAGTGACGCCGGCGCCGGCAATGGCAAGCGTCGCCAGGCCCCCCGCTCCCCTCAAAAGCTGGCGCCTGGTCACACCCTCGCGGGGCGCGGACTCAGAGACGGCCACGGGTGAACGGTCGCGCGATCACAACAAAGTATTTTCTTACCGATGCGGACGTAAGCCCAGCGTCAGCGGGGCCGCGGGCGCGTCAGCGCCTAGGGGCGTAGCGGGGGATCGCGCCGTGCGACCGGCGTGGCGTTGACGATCGAAGTGGTGGTCTCGCCATAGAGCAGGAAGCGGTCTAGCACGGTGGGGAGCTCCTCGATCGAGCCCAAATGGAGCTTGATGTAGAAGCAGTCCTCACCCGTGATCCGCAGGCACTCCACGACCTCGGGAATCTCGGCCGCGAGCTCGGCGACCTTGCTCAGCTGGCGGATCGCCGGCTTTACCCGGACGATCGCGGTCAGGGGGTAGCCGAGCGCACGGGGGTCGATCTCGGCCCGGTAGCCGGTGATGACCCCCGTTTCCTCCAGGCGCCGGACGCGCTCCGTCACCGCCGGGCCGCTCAGATGCGTGCGGCGACCAAGCTCCGCGAACGAAATACGGCCTTCGCGGGTTAGTTCGCCAATGATTTGCCTGTCTGTCGCATCTAGCGGCATGTCTTTCATAGGCGAAACGATCCTAACGCCTTCGAATGGTCATGTGCGTGGAGCGCGGTGGCGAGCAGAATCGGACCATGCGCTCGAGGACCGTCCCGCCGCAGGCCTACTTCACCGGCAGCGCGGTCTTTCACTACCTGGGCCCGGCGTTCGCCGTGCTGCTGTTCGCCCGCGTCGCGCCGGCTGGGGTGGCCTGGCTTCGGATCGTGAGCGCCGCGATCGTGTTCGCGGCCTGGCGCCGGCCCTGGCGAGCGCTGCGGGCGGCCGACCGGGAAACGATCCGCCTGGTCATCGCGCTGGGCGTTGTGCTGGCCGTGATGAACGTCTGCTTCTACGAGGCGATCGCGCGGCTGCCGCTCGGCACGGTGTCCGCGATCGAGTTCCTCCCGGTGATCCTGCTCGCCGCGGTGGGCCTGCGCTCGGCGCGCAACTGCGCCGCGCTGGGGCTGGCGGCGGCCGGGGTGTACGTGCTGACGCGCGTCCAGCTGCGTGGCGTCTGGCTCGGCTTCGGCCTGGCGTTCGCGAACGCGGCGTGCTTCGCGCTGTACATCGTGCGCGCCCACCGCATCTCGCGCGCGGCCACCATGCGCGGCATCGACGGCCTGGGCGCCGCGATGCTGATCGCCGCGCTGGCCATCACGCCACTCGGCGGCCCGGTGGTCGCCCCCCATCTGCTCGACCCGGTCGCGGTCGCCGCCGGCATCGGGGTCGGGATCAGCTCGTCGGTGATCCCTTACGTGTGCGACCAGCTGGCCATGGCCCGACTGCGCCGCGAGACCTACTCTCTGATGGTCTCGCTGCTGCCCGCCACCGCCACGGTGGTGGGGCTCGTGGTGCTCGGCCAGGTTCCAACAGCGCGCGAGCTCGTCGGTGTGTGTCTGGTCGTGGCCGCGGTGGCGGCCCACAACGACGTGGCTACAGAGGGCGCCGCACCCCGACCTCGTCCAGATGGGCGAGCAGGTCGAGCGGGTCTTCGTATACCCGGTACGCGCCCGAGTAGATGAGCTCCTCGCGGCCGTAGCCGCCGGAGAGGAACCCGACGCCGAGCGCCCGCGCGCGCCGCGCCGCGAGCAAATCCCAGACGCTGTCGCCGAGCACGGTACTGTCGCGGATGTCGACGCCGAGACGCTCGGCGGCGGTCAGGAACAGGTCTGGGTCGGGCTTGGCGTAGCGCACCTGGTCGCGGGTGATGAACACCGTGTCGTCCGGCAGCTGGAGCATCTCGCGCGCGAGGTGCGCGTAGCGCTCCACGCCGCTGGTGGCGATCGCCCACGGGACTCCGTGCTCGGTCAGCGTCGAGAGCAACTCGGTGGCGCCGGGCAGGGGTTGGACGGTGTCGTAGTGGCGGATGAAGGCGTCCTCGTGGAGTTTCGGAAGCTCGCGCAGGGTCTCAGGATCGAGCGGTGTCTCGAGCTCGCGGGCCAGTGCGGACACGAACAGGCCGCCGCTCATGCCGATGCGGCGGTGGATCTTCCACACCGACAGATTGATTCCCACACCGGCTAGCGCCTCGCGCCAGCCGAGCACGTGCTGGTAGACGCTGTCGATCAAGGTTCCATCGAGGTCAAACAGGAAGGAGGGGTGACTCCGGCTTTCGATCGTCATGTTCGGCATGATGACGCGATGATCACTTCGGAGGGGTTGGCGACGCGGCTGGACGGGATGGGCGAGATCGGGATTCGCCCAGATGGCGTGTGGCGGCTGGCATGGACCGAGGAAGACGCCGCGGCGCGGAGCTGGTTTGCCGAGCAGGCGGCCGGGACGGGCCTGCGCGTGGAGCGCGATCCGGCCGGCAACCTGTGGGCGTGCCCGGACGCGGACGCGCCCTGGTGGGCGGTCGGGTCGCATCTTGACAGCGTGCGCGGGGGCGGTCGGTTCGATGGCCCGCTCGGCATGGCGTGCGGATTCGAGCTCGCGGCCGACGCCTCGGGACCGGTGGCGGTGGTGTCGCTGGCCGACGAGGAGGGCGCGCGCTTCAACACGCCCACGTTCGGGAGCAAGGCGCTGGCGGGCCGGCTCGATCTCCCCGCCGTGCTCGAGCGCTCCGACGACGACGGCGTGTCGTTGCGCGAGGCGATGGCGGCTGCCGGCGTCGATCCGGATGGGGTGGCGCTGGCGCCGGGCTGGGTGCAGAAGCTGGCCGGCTTCCTCGAGATCCACATCGATCAGACCACCGAGCTCGCCAGGGCCGCCGAGCCGGTCGGAGTGGTCACCTCGCTGGCCGCGCGGATGCGCCTGGAGGTGGTTCTGAAAGGCCGCGCCGATCATGCCGGTACGACGCCGCGGTCCGAGCGCCGGGACGCTCTGGCGGCGGCGGCCCGGCTGATCGTGGGCGCCGAGGACTTGGCCAGCGACCCCAGTTCGCTCGATGGGGATCACGGGCCGCTCACGGTCACCGCATCAAGAATCATCGCCAAACCCAACGCACCGACGACGATTGCCGCGGAGGTGCGTCTGTGGATCGATGCGCGGGCGCCCAGCTTCGCGACGATCGATGCGTGGCGGGCGTGCTTGGAGTCGCTGGTGGTGGACCTTCAGGAGCGGTCCAAGGTTGAGATCCACGTGACCGTGGCCTCGCGCTCTGACCCCCGCGAGTTCTCCGGCGAGCTGCGCGCCGCGCTGTTGCGCGCCAGCGAAGCGGTCCTCGGTCACGTCGCGCCCGAGCTGGTGTGCTTCGCCGGCCACGACGCGGGGGTGCTCGCCGAGCGTGTGCCGGCCGCGATGCTGCTGGTCCGCAATCCGACGGGGATCAGCCACTCGCCCGAGGAATCGGTGTCGCTGGACGATGCGGCGATCGGCGCCCGAGTGGTCGAGCGGGCGCTGGAGCTCCTCTCGTGAGCGCCGCGGCGGAATTCGGCGATCCGGGCGCCCGGGCGACGATCCCGGCCATGCCGAACGCCCACTCGCACGCGTTCCAGCGGGCGCTCCGGGGGCGTGCCGAGCGTCCGGGCGGCGCTGATCAGGACGACTTCTGGACGTGGCGGACCGAGATGTTCCGCCTGGCCGAGGCGCTCGACCCGACCACGATGCGCCAGGTCGCGTTCGAGACCTATTCGGAGATGCGCGGCGCGGGCTACGGCGTCGTGGGCGAGTTTCACTACGTGCACCACCAGCCGGACGGCACCCCCTACGCCGAGCCCAACGCGATGGCGCTCGCGGTCGCCGAGGCAGCGGTCGAGGCCGGGCTGCCGATCGTGCTCCTGCCCGCCGCCTACCACCGCGGTGGCTGGTCTGACGGCTCGGATCTCCCGCCGACATCGGGTCAGCGGCGCTTCTGCGACCCGGACGTTCCCGCGTTCCTGAGCCGGGTGGACTCACTGCGGGCGTGGGCGGCCTCGGTGCCGGGGGTCGAGGTCGGAGTCGCCGCCCACAGCGTGCGCGCGGTCCCGCGGAGCTGGCTCGAGGAGATCGCGGCTTATTCCGATCGGCACGGGATAGCGCGCCACGTGCACGCCTGTGAGCAGCGGCGCGAGCTCGAGGAGTGCCAGGCCGAGCACGGCTGCTCGCCGATCGAGCTGCTCGCGGACACGGGGTTCCTCGGGCGGCGGGCGAGCGTGATCCACGGCATCCACGTGTCTGCCGACGACGTGGAGTTCCTGAGCAGCTCGGGGACCACGGTCGTCTCATGTCCGACCACCGAGGGGAACCTCGGCGACGGCTACCTGCCGGCGATGGCCTACGCGCAGGCAGGCGTCCCCCTGGCCATCGGCAGCGACTCGCAGGTGCGGATCGACCCGTTCGAGGAGGCGCGCGAGCTGGAGACCGGTTCGCGCCGGGAGCGCCAACTGCGCACCGGCCTGCTGGCGGCGGTGGAGGACCTGTGGGCCGAGCTGTGCCGGAACGGCTATGCGAGCCTGGGTCTCGATCCAGGGCTGGCGGCGCAGCGCGTGCTCGCGATCGACCTGGAGCACGCCGACCTGCTGGGGATCGACCCGATGGACCTGCCGCTCGCGCTCGTCACGTGCGCGTCGGCCGGGGTCGTCCTTAGTTCGTAAAGACGATCTTGCCGACCGTCTCGCCCTGGAGCATCGCCTCGAACCCCTGGCGCGCGTCTGGCAACGGCAGCGTCGAGTGGATCACGGGGCGCACGCCCTTGTCCACGCACAGCCGCATCAGGCGCTCGAGCTCCTCGCGCGTACCCATCGTCGAGCCGACCACCGACAGCTGAAGGAAGAAGATCCGGGTGAGTTCGGCCGGCGGGGCATCGCCGGTGGTAGCGCCGGAGATGACGATCGTGCCGCCCGGCTTGAGCGCCCGCACCGAGTGGGCCCATGTCGCCTGGCCGATGGTCTCCATCACCGCGTCGACGCGCTCGGGTAGCCGCGCCCCGGACTCGAACGCCTGCTCGGCGCCGAGCTCGAGCGCCCGCGCCCGTTTCTCTTCGCTTCGCCCGGTGACCCAAACCCGGATGCCGGCGGTGCTGGCGAGGAGGGTCAGCGCGGTGGCGACGCCGCCCGTGGCGCCCTGTACCAGGATGGTGGCGCCGGGTTTTATGTCGCCGCGGGTGAAGAGCATGCGGTAAGCGGTCAGCCAGGCGGTGGGCAGGCAGGCCGCCTCCTCGAACGACAGCTCCTTGGGCTTGGGGAGCAGGTTCCAACGCGGGACGGCGACCCTCTCGGCGAAGCTGCCCTGGTAGCGCTCGGAGAGGAGCGAGCGACGCGGGTCTAGCGTCTCGTCGCCGTGCCAGGCCGGGTCGCTGATGACGGCATGCACGAGGACCTCGTTGCCGTCCTCGTCGAGCCCGGCGGCGTCGCAGCCGAGGATCATCGGGAGGCGATCCTCGGGCAATCCGACCCCCCGCAGGGACCACAGGTCGTGGTGGTTGAGCGAGGCCGCCTTGACCGTGACTGTGGTCCAGCCCTCGGGGATCTCCGGCTCGGGGCGCTCGTCGATCTTGAGCCCGCTGAGCGGGTCGTCGCGGTCGATGGTGGCGGCGTAGACGGCGAGCACTGGGGCCCAATCATGCCTGACCTGGCAGGAGTCGGGCGGTCCGGGGTGCGACAATCGGGTGCGCATGGCCACCGTGACCGCACGCGCCACCAAGGCGGTCGACGCTCAGCCTGAGCGCGTCCTGGAGTTCTTGCGCGACTATCGCGACCGCCGTCCGCGCATCCTGACCGACAACTACACGGCCTACCGGGTCGAGCAAGGTGGGCACGGGGCGGGCACGGTGATCGGCTACCACTTCGCGGCCGGCGGGCGCGAGCGGGACTACCGGCTGAGCGTTGAGGAGGACAGTGGCGGACTTTCCGAGCGCGACCAGCTGTCCTCGTTCGTGAGCCGGTGGACCGTGGCTCCCGAGGGTGCGGGCGCGCAGGTGACGCTCGAGGCCTCGTGGCAGGGCGCGGGTGGGATTGGCGGCGTGTTCGAGCGGACGTTCGCGCCGATGGGGCTCAGGCGGATCTACGGCGAGATGCTGGACAAGCTCGCCGCCGCCGTGTCGGCCTGATTCTTCGGCTGCTCAGGACTCGGATTCGATTCGCTGCTTGAGCTCGCCGGCGCGGGCTCCGACCAGCATGTCGCGGAGGAGGTCGACGAGCGGTCCGCGGATGACCAGGCTGAGCATCCGGCCGAGGTCGACCTCGAGCTTGTAGGTGGCCCGGGTGCGATCGGCGCCCAGGTCCTCGAGCGTCCAGCTGCCCTCGACTGACTTCAGCTCGCCCTTCTCCTGGGTCCAGCTCAGCCTGGTCGGGCCTTCGTAGGTGAAGCGGACGGTCGACTTGACCGTTCTCACCTTGGCGTCGGTCTCGGCCTCGCAGCGGATCGCGCGGCCCTGGTCGTCGCGGTCGAGCGGGTGCATGCCCTTGAGGCCGCCCTGCCACTCTGGCGCGCTTTCCACGTCCTCGACCAGCGCCCACACCTGGTCGAGCGGGGCATGGATCTCGGCAGTCGAGCTTCCCGTGATGGTCGACATTGGGTTCGCTGACCTTACACGGCTGGTCTTTGGGCCAGCTGCGTGACGCGACCGCGCAGACCCAAGTGGCCGCGGACGCGGGACAATCGTGCCACCGTGCCACCGACCATCGTCGAGATCGACACCCCGCACGGCCCGGCCCGGGCGCACGTGACCAAGGTTCGCGGTTCCAAGGGTGCCGTTGTGCTGGGGCACGGCGCCGGCGGCGGCGTCGGAGCGCGCGATCTGGTGGCCGCTGGCGAGGCAGCTGTCGCGAACGGGTTCGGCGTGGCCCTGGTCGAGCAGCCCTACCGGGTGGCCGGGCGCCGCTCGCCGGCGCCCGCCCGCCAGCTCGACGCCGCCTGGACCGCGGTGGTCGCACACCTGAGCGCCAAGACGCTGCGAGGTCTGCCGCTCGTCACCGGCGGGCGGTCCTCCGGTGCTCGGGTCGCCTGCCGCACGGCGGCCGAGACGGGCGCCACCGGCGTGCTGTGCCTCGCCTTTCCGGTGCGGCCGCCGGGACGCCCAGACGCTCCCAGCCGCCAGGACGAGCTCGACGCGGTGCAGGTCCCCGTGCTCGTGGTCCAGGGAGAGAAAGACCCATTCGGGATGCCGGCGCCGGGGACCAACCGGACCGTGGCGACCGTGAAGGGGGACCACAGCCTGCGGAGCGATCTCGAAGCGATCAGAACCGCCGTATCTCAGTGGCTCGCCCGGCTACTCTGAGCGGCGTGTGCAAGCGGATCGGCCACGGCGGCGCCAGCGCGCTCGCGCCGGCAAACACGCTGGCCTCGTTCGACGCCGCCCGCGAGGTCGGCGTGGACATGGTCGAGTTCGACGTGCGCGCCTGGGACGGCGAGCTCGTCCTCGCCCACACGATCTTCCACGCCCGGCGGGGCGGCAACGTGTGCCTGGTCGAGGCGCTCCGCCACCTCGCGAGCCGGCGCTTCGCCGACCTCGAGCTCAACGTGGACGTCAAGCACGTCGGGTGCGAGCCGGCGTTGCTCGATCGCTTGCGGCACACCGGGCTGCTCGAGCGGACGCTGGTCTCCTCCCAGGTCCCGGAGGTCGTCGACCGGGTGCGGGCGCTCGAGCCGCGGGCTCGCGTCGGCATCTCGATCGGTGGGCGTCTGGCCCGGCTCAGCCGCCGCTGGCGTGACTGGCGCTCGACGGCCCTGGCAGGCGTCCAGGCCGGCCGGTGGGACGCGGTGATGGCCCAGTACCGGCTGATCGACCACGCGCTGCTCGACGACGTGAGCGAGCGCGGAGGCCGGCTGTACGCGTGGACGGTCAACGAACGCGCGGCGATCGGCCGGTTCCGCGAGCTCGGCGTGCACGGGATCACCACCGCCGACCCGCGGTTGTTCGCCTGACTTCGTACATTGAAGGCCGTGCGGTCGGCCAAACTGAGCGAGCTGGTCGAGCGGCCCGAGAGTGGCCGCGTGTTCACTGAGTCGGCGCGCCCGGGCCTGGCCGACTGCGCGCCGAGCGGGCGGGTTCGGCTCGACGCCTTGGCCCGTTTCAGCCAGGACATCGCCTACGCGGACGCGGTCGAGGCGGGGCTGTCGGAGACGGCGCAGTGGGTGGTGCGCCGTACCCGGATGCGGGTCGAGTCCTTCCCGCGCTTCGGGCGGCCGCTCGAGCTGGCCACGTTCTGCAGCGGCCTGGGCCGCATGTGGGCCGAGCGGCGGACCAGCATCGCCAGCGACGACGGCGGCCGCGTCGAGGTCGTCTCGCTATGGGTACACCTGGATCCGCTCACCGGGCGTCCGACGCCGCTGCGCGAAGACGAGCTGGCCATGTGGGGCGAAACCGCGCGGGGGAGGAAGGTCACCGCCCGACTCCACCACCCCGGTCCCGACGGGGCGCAGGACAGCTTCGAGTGGCGCTTTCGCGGCACCGAGTGCGACCTCGCCGGCCACATCAACAACGCGGCGTACTTCCTGCCGCTCGAGGAGGAGCTCATGCAGGACGACGACCCCGCCTCCATGGACGTCGAGATCGAATACCGGTCCCCGGCCCAGCCGGGGGAGAAGACCCTGCTCCGCCACGGAGCCCGTCGCTGGATCATCAGCCCGGACGGCGAGACGCACGCGTCGCTGATCGTCGTCAATCGGGAGCGAAAGACATTGAATGCCGCCGCTCGAAGCTGACGCCTAGAGCGGGTTAATCAGGAGGTCTGAATCTTGCGTGCCGTTGTCATCACCGAGCCGGGCGACGTCGACGTCCTCGCCGTCGCCGACCTGGATCCGCGCGACCCCGAGGCGGGTGAGGTCCGGATCGCGGTTAAGGCCGCGACGGTCAATCCCACCGACATCGGCTTGCGCCAGCGCGGCGCCGGCGATCTGCCGAGGCCGTGGATTCCGGGCATGGACGCGGCCGGCGTGGTCGAATCGCTCGGGGCCGGCGTCGACCGGCTCGAGGTTGGCCAGGAGGTGATGGCGGCGGTAAGTCCGCGCCGGCCCGAGGGTGGCGCGCAGCAGGAGCTGCTGGTCGCGCCGGCGGCCTCGGTTGTGTCGATTCCCGAGGGCGCGAGCCTGCCGGAAGCGGCGACGCTGCCGATGAACGGGCTGACGGCGGAAAGTGGCCTCGACATGCTGGGCCTGAGCGACGGGCAGACGCTCGCGGTCGCCGGCGGAGCCGGGCTGCTCGCCTCCTACGTGATCGTGCTCGCCAAGGAGCGCGGGCTACGGGTGATCGCCGACGCCAAGCCCGAGGACGAGGAGCTCGTCAAGGGCTTCGGCGCCGACGTGGTCGTGCCGCGCAGCGACAACTTCGGCGACGCGGTCCGCGCGGTGGCGCCGGACGGCGTCGATGCGGTGTACGACACCGCGCTCATCTATCGCGACGCGTTCGCCGCCATTCGCGACGGCGGGGGAGTCGTGTTCGTGCGAGGCTGGGACGGCAACGAGGTCGAGGATCGCGGGATCCGGGTGCATCCGGTCATCGTCGGCCAAGTGCTCGAGCGGACCGACTGGCTCGATGAGCTCCGTGGGCTCGCGTCGGACGGGCGGATCAAACTGCGCGTGGCGCGCGAATTCCCGCCCGAGCAGGTGGCCGAAGCGCACCGCCTGATGGCCGCGGGCGGTCTGCGCGGCCGGGCCGTGATCGTTTTCTGATTGGGCGCAGATCGGAGCCTCAGCGCGCGGCGGCCTCGAGCAGCGCGCGCGCCGCGTTGTGGCCGGGTATCCCGCTCACGCCGCCGCCGCGCCGGGCGCCGGCGCCGCACACCCACACGTTGGCGTGCGCGGTTTCGACACCCCAACGGCCGACGTCCTCCTCGGACTCGGCAAACGGCCACGCCAGGTCACGGTGGAAGATGTGGCCGCCCGGCATCCCGAGCTCGGCCTCGAGCTCGGGCGGGGTGAGCGCCTCGAGCCCGATCAGACATTCTTCGATCGGCTCGGCGAGAACCGAGTTCAGCGAGCGGAGCGTGGCCGCCACGGCGCGGTCCTTGGCGGCGCGATCGGCGAACAGGTTCGCGCGCATGTGCAGACCGAACAGCGTCATCGTCTGCACGCCCTGCGCGCGCAGCTCGGCGGACAGGATGCTCGGGTCGGTCAGCGAGTGGCAGTAGACCTCGCAGGGCGGGAGCGCAGGGATCTCGCCCGACGCCGCCTCCAGGTAGGCGGCGGCGAGCTGCCCGTAGCCCTCGTTGACGTGGAAGGTGCCGGTGAACGCGTCCTCGGGACGGACGACCGCGTCCGGGAGGCGGGGCAACCGACTCAGCAGCATGTTGATCTTGAGCTGCGCACCCTCGGGCTTGTCGTCCGGCGCCGGCTCGCCCAGCAGCTCGCTCAGGACGTACGGGGCGACGCCGGCCACGACATACCGGGCGCCGTAGCGCCGCCCGTCCGCGCAGGTGACCTCGGCGCATCGCTCGTCGGTCGAGATCTCGACGACCGCGGAGCGGGTCACGGTCTGAACGCCAGCGCTGCGTGCGGCTTGTGCGAGCGCGCCAGACAGCGCGCCCATGCCACCCACCGGCACGTCCCAGCTGCCGCCGATCACGTGGTAGAGCAAGCAGCGGTTCTGGCGCAGCAGGGGATCGTCGGCCGGCGCGAACGTGCCGATGAGGGCGTCGGTCAGAACCGTCCCGCGGTCGAGATCAGAGTCGAACATCCGCTCGAGCGCCTCGGACAGCGGCGTATCGAACAGTGCCGACCAGGCTCGATCGTCGTCGATCAGCCGTCGCATCTCCTCTCGGGAGCGAAGCGGTTCGGTCAGCGTGGGAAAGACGCGCCCGGCCACTCGCGCGATCCAGCCGCTCCACTCCGGTGGGTATTCGACCGGCGGGTAGGCGGCGACACGCCGGCGGCGCAGTTCGATCCTCACGCCTAGGCTGCGTAGTAGCGCTGGCGGGCAGAGACTGACCAGGTAGGAGTAGCGCGAGAGGCGCGCGTCCACACCCGGGAACGGCGAGGCCGACACGGCCGCGCCGCCGAGCTCGTCGCGGCGCTCGAGCACGAGCACCGATTGGCCGGCATGCGCCAGCATGGTCGCGGCGACGAGGGCGTTGTGCCCGCCGCCGACGATGACGACGTCGAAGTTATTGCGCTCGGCCATCAGACCAGTGAGACCATAGGTCCTACGACCAATTGCCTCTGGCGAGCCGGACGCGACCGCCTTAGCCTGAGGACCATGAGCCAGTCAACCGGAGAGCAAATCGCGGCCACCGTCGGCTCGTGGCCCGGCGTCGAGTCCGCACCGCACCGCTTCGGCGGCGTCGAGTTCCGCGTCGGCCGCCGCGAGCTCGGTCACCTGCACGGCGACCGGATCGCCGATCTGCCGTTCCCTCGTCGCGTGCGCGATGAGCTGATCGCCGAGGGCCGAGCGCGGCCACATCACGTCCTGCCCGACTCGGGGTGGATCACGGTGTCGATCCGATCGCCCTCCGAGACGGAAAACGCGGTGGAGCTGTTCCGGATGGCATACGCGCGTGCAAATAAGGCACGTGTCGCACGTAACAGTTGATACCCGCGCAAAAACGGGTATCTGCGCGATGAGGACCGGACACGATGGATCGCGAAGAGCTTCGTCACCACATCGACGCTGTCGCGCCCGGCGACGGACTCAGCGCCGAGCGGCTCGCCTTGCTGATCATCGGTGTGTGCTGGCCCGGCGGTCTGGAGGATCGCACCGACCACACGGCGCGCGAATCGCTGCGCCAATGGGATCCGGACGCCGGCGCGGCCGAGATTCCGCGGTGCTCGTGCTCGACTGGCGTTGCGTACTGTGTAACTGAGTGACGGACGCGGCCGCCAGCCACCCGAGCGTCGACCTGCACGGGCGGGTGGCGATCGTGACCGGCGGGGGGCGCGGGATCGGCCGCGCGATCGCGCTCGGCTACGCGGCCGCAGGCGCCGACGTCGTGATCGGCGTGGCACGCAATCCCGCCGAGGCCGAGGACGTCGTCGCCGCCGCCGAGACGCTGCCGGGCAGCATCCAGGCCGTCCGGGCCGACGTGACGAGCCAGACCGAGGTCGATCGCCTGGTCGAGAGCGCGCTCGCGATCGACGGACGGATCGACGTCCTGGTCAACAACGCGGCGCGCGGGATGCGGTTCGTCAACCAGCGGTTCATGACCAACCCGGCGCCGTTCTGGGACGCGGATCCAGAGGCGTGGCGGATGGTGATCGAGACCAACATTGTGGGGGTCTTTCTGATGTCCCGCGCGGTTGTGCCGCACATGCTCAGCGCGGAACACGGCAGCATCATCAACGTGACGATCAACCACGAGACGATGGTGCGGCGCGGGTTCTCGCCCTACGGCCCGTCCAAGGCGGCGCTCGAGGCGATGACGCAGGTCTGGGCCCAGGAGCTCGAAGGGAGCGGCGTCCACATCAACCTTTTGGCCCCCGGCGGCGCGACAGCCACCGGGATGGTCCCCGAGGGCGCGCCGCCGCAACTCAAGCTGCTCGCACCCGAGATCGTGGTGGCGCCCGCCCTGCACCTGGCGCTGGCGCAGACCAGCGGTCAGAGGATCCTGGGCACCGAATGGCCGGGTCGGACTTGAGCGGCCGCGCTTCCCACGGTGCTAGGTTGTCTGTTCGATTCGGTTGGCGGGCGATCGGGTGGAAAGCGAAGGGGTCGTGAACACCGATTTCAGCGTAGAAGAGCGCCGGCAGGGCGACGCCGCAATCTTCACGGTCAGCGGCGAGCTGGACCTGCGGACGAGCCCAGAGCTCGAGGAGCGCCTGAACGGCGCGTTCCGCGCCGGAGCTGAGCTCGTGATCCTCGATCTGAGGATGATCGAGTTCATGGACTCGACCGGTCTGCGGGTGCTCCTCGCGGCGCACCAGCGCGCGAAGGAGACGGGCCGGCGGTTTGCGCTCGTGCGTGGCGCCGACCAGGTCGAGCGAGTGCTGACGCTGACCGGGGTGCGGGATCTACTGACAGTCGTCGACGCGCCCGAAGAGCTCCTGACCGCGGGGGAGACCTCACAGGAGGGATGACCCGGGGCTCGCTGAGCCGCCTGGGTTACGGCGAGGTCTACGGCCGGCAGCGGGGGCGCTATCTGGTCGAAGTGCGGACCGGATTGGCTGATAGCACGGTCCGGGCGCGCGCGTCCTGACTCCCTGACGCGGCTGCGGGCGACGTCCGCGGGTTTGTTCTCCACGTTTTGGCCCGCGGGTGGGGGGTAGGCGTTTAGTGAAGGGAGGTTGGATAAATGTCACAGGTAGCCCCGCGCGGGACCGCGACAAGGACCGGAACGTCAGCCGCGGAGGGCCGCCGCGGAAGGGCCAGTCTGACGGCCCGGCTCGATCGGATTCCGGTCTGGCCGTATGAGCGAAAGCTCCTGTGGGTCGTCGGTGCGGGCTACTTCTTCGCCTTCTTCGACATCGTCACGATCTCGTTCGCGGCGCCGGTCATCGCGACGCAGTTCCACGTCTCCAAGGCGACGGTGACCCTGTCGGTCACCAGCAGCCTGATCGGCTACATCATCGGCGCGTGTGCCGTTCGTCGCGCGGGGTCTGGTTCCCAACTTCGCCTCGGGATGGCGGATCATGTTCTTGATCGGCGCGCTGGGTGGCGTGACGATCCTGTTCATGCGCCGCGGATTGCCGCCCTCGCCGCGCTGGCTGGTCACGCAGGGACGCACCGACGAGGCGCGCGAGGTGATCGAGACGGCCGAGCAGACCGCGCTTGAGAACATCGACTCAGAGCGGCTGCCCGAGCCCGAGCCGGTGCCCGACGAGGCGCCGGCCGAGCGGGTCCCGATCAAGGCGCTGCTGCGCCGTCCGATGGCCGGGCGCATGGCGCTGTTCGTGGCCATCTGGTTCGTCTACTACATCGGCAACTACGGCTGGTTGACCCTGGCGCCGACGCTGTTCACGGACAAGGGCTACAGCCTGGCCGACAGCACCACCTACCTGGTCGTGTCAGGCATCGGCTTCCTGATCGGCGCCTACACCACCACCCACTTCAGCGACCGGTTCGAGCGCAAGTACTCGACCGCGCTGTTCGCGCTGGCGTGGGCGATCTCGCTGTTCGTAATCGGTTACTTCGTCTCGCCGGCCGTCATCATCGTGTTCGGCTTCATCGCGTCGGCCACGATCGGCCTGCTCGTCCCGATGCTGTACACGTACACGGCCGAGCACTTCCCGACCAATGCGCGGGCGACCGGCGTTGCCCTAAGTGACGGACTCGGTCACATCGGTGGCGCGCTGGCGCCGCTGATCGTGCTCGGGGCGAACTCGGCCTGGGGCTTCTCGGCCTCGTTCCTGGTCATGGCGATCACCGGGGTACTCGCCGGTGGGTTGATCCTGTTCGGCATCAACGCCACGGGGCGCTCGCTGGAGACCACCACCGCCGAGTAGGCTGCGCATTCAGTGAAGGAGCTGGCCGGGAGCGGATCCGCCACCACCTCGGCGTCGCCGGCCGACTGCATGACGCTGCTCGAGGACATCGACCGCTACCCCACGTGGGCTCCGGACATCGTCAAGGAGGCGCAGGTGCTCGAGCGCGACGCCGGTGGTCATCCCGTCAAAGCCCACACGAAGCTCCACGTCGAGCGCGGGCCTTTGACGCATGACTTCAACCTGGTGCTCGAGGTGAAGGTCGATCCAGCCGGGAGGATCGAGCTGCGGCGAATCCCGCACGAGCCGACCGACAGGGAGCACTTCGAAGTGACCTGGCGCGTCGACAGAGGACAGAGCACCCGGATCGCGCTCGACCTGGCCGCGAACCTACACGTGCCGCGGTTCATCCCGCTCGGAGATGTGGGCGACGCCCTGGCTCAGCAGTTGGTCAGCGCGGCGACGCGAGCGCTTCAGCCGTCGGCTTGACCTCGCGCGGCTCGAGGCCGAACGCCTCAGCGATCAGCTCGTAGGAGCGCCGGCGCGCCTGGTGGTCGTGGGTGATCGTGACCACGATCACCTCCTCGGCGCCGTACTCGGACGCGACGGTCTCGATCTCGGCCCGCACCTTCTCGGGCGATCCGACGATCGAGCGCCGTCCGGGCCGGGCGGGCGGGTTCCCATTCATCTTTCCTTCGCGCTTGAGGAACTCGACCGCCTTCTCCGGAGGCGGCACCGGAATCAGCTCGCCCCGGCGCAGCAGGGTGAACGACATGCGGCTGCTAGTGGACAGGTAGACGGCCTCGTCCTCGGTGGGCGCCGCGAGTGCCCACACGGCGACGGCAGTCCGGGGCGCCTGCAGGTCGCGGCTCGGCTCGAAGTGCTCGCGGTAGTGCCTGGCGATGTCCGAGCCTTCGGCGTTGATGAAGTCGGCGAAGGCGTACGGGAGCCCGAGCTGAGCGGCCCAGATCGCGCTCTGCGGCGAGGAGCCGAGCAGCCAGGGGACGGGAAGCTCGGGGCGGCCGGGGAGGGTGGCCGCGAGGCGGTGGAAGGGGTGATCGGTCGGAAGCGAGTCGTCGAGGTAGGCGAGCAGCTCGGCCAGCTGCTGGGGGAAGTCGTCGGGGGAGGCTTGGCGGCGGTCGCGCTGGAGGGCGAAAGTGGTCAGCGGGTCGGTGCCCGCCGCCCGACCGATCCCGAGATCGATCCGGCCCGGAAACAGCCCGGCGAGCACCGTGAACGTCTCGGCCACCTTGAGCGGGCTGTAGTGAGGCAGCATTACCCCACCGCTCCCGACCCGGATCCCGTCGGTGGCGGCGGCGATCGGGCCGATCAGCGCCTCGGGGCTGGGGCCGGCCAGCATCGGGCCGCCGTGGTGCTCGGCCACCCAGTAGCGGTGGTAGCCGAGCTCGCCGGCGAGCCGCGCGAGGTCGATCGTGTTGTGCAGCGCGTCGACGCCCGTGAACCCCTCGGAGACCGGCGACTGATCGAGGACGGAGAGAAGCACTTACCCGATGTTAGTAACTGCGCCGCGCCGCGCGGGCGCATGCTCATCACCACTGCGCCTAGGCCTAAGCGGCTGCGGCAAGACGCCCGGACTCGGCCTCGGAACGTTGCGTCTGTAGCCCAACGAAGTCGCGCTGGCGGATCAGGACAAACGTGAGCACGGCGGCGACGAACGAGACCAGCGCGCCGATCAGGAGCACGACGTTGATCCCGTCGACGAACCCGGCCTTGGCCGCGCCGGCGGCCACCCCGCGCAGGTGCGCGGGCACGGTAGCGATGGCCTGAAGAACGCTGCCGTTGCTAACCGACGCCGCGAGCGCGTGGGCCTGTCCGGCGAGCGGCGTGTTGGCGAGATGCGACACCACCGTGCTGTCGGCCTGGCTCGCCAGGATGCTCCCCAGAGCGGCCACGCCGGTGGCGATCCCGACCTGCCGGAAGGTCGAGTTGATCCCCGAAGCCATCCCGGCTCGGGCCGGCTCGACCACGCCGACGGCGGTCGAGGCCAGCGGAACGTTGACGAGGCCGGCGCCGATCCCGCCCACGATCATCCCGGGCAGCAGATGCGTCCAGTTGTCGCTCGGCGTGATGCCGTGCATGAGCAGCAGGCCGATGCCGATCAGCACGAATCCGGGAGCGATCAGCAACCGCGTGGCCACGTGTCCGGTGAGCCGCCCTGCCAATCCCGCGGTGAGGAAGATGCCGCCGGTCATCGGGAGCAGGCGCAGCCCGGTGTCGATCGCCGATGACCCGAGCACGTTCTGCAGATACAGCACGAGATAGGTGAGTAGCGAGAACAGCGAGGCGGAGATCGACCAGGCCGCGATCAATCCGCCGTTGAAGGTGGGGACGCGGAGCAGGTGGAGATCGAACATGGGCGCGCTCGATCGCGCCTCGACGACCAGGAACAGCCCGATGAGGACGACGGCGGCGATCAGCGACCCGGCCACGGTGGTCGAGCCCCAACCGTCGGGATGGCTTCGGATCAGCCCGTAGACGAGCGCGGTCAGGCCGAGCGTGAAGGTGACGAAGCCGAGCCAGTCCGGACGGCTGGCCACGGGTGCCTTGGACTCCCGGACCTCCCGCAGCGTGACCGCCAGCGCGACGACCCCGATCGGCAGGTTCACGAAGAAGATCCACCGCCACGACAGACCGCTGGTCAACGCGCCGCCCAGCACCGGACCGATGGCCACGGCAACGCCGGTGACGGCGCCGAACACGCCGAATGCCACGCCGCGCTCCTGCGGTGCGAACGCGTCGGCGAGCAGGGCGAGCGAGGTGGCGAACATGATCGCGCCGCCGATGCCCTGGAACGCGCGGGCGAGGGCCAGGAAGGTCGCGTCGGGCGCGACTCCGCACAGCGCGGACCCCAGGGTGAAGACGACGATTCCGACGGCGAACACCAGCCGACGCCCGACGAGGTCTCCCACCGACCCGGCCGTGAGGAGAAAGGCGGCGAGCGTCAGCGCGTAGGCGTCGATCACCCACTGGAGGTCCGCGAGCGTCGCGTGGAAGGCCTGCTGGATGTACGGCAGCGCGACGTTGACGATCGTGATGTCCAGCAACAGCATGAACACGCCGGTGCAGACGGCGAGCAGGGTCCACCACTTGCGGTCCATCGGCTACCTCCTGATCCTCGCGGGACGGTCACCGTAGCATATATACTGAGTGTATGATCAGTAATTCGCCGGCCTCGCGACCGCCATCGCCCGACGTTGGGGAGTTGAAGGCCGACACCGGGCTGCCATCGGGCGAGCCGTCTGAGGCGCCGCGCCGCCGCGGGCGACCGTCCGCCGGCGGGCGGGAGGCGATCCTCGAGGCGGCGCTGACGCTGCTGCGCGAGCGCGGCATCGCCCGGGTGACCTCGCGCGAGGTGGCGGCGATCGCCGGCGTGTCCGAGGCGAGCGTCTTCTACCACTACAAGGACCGCGCCGGGCTGCTCCAGGCCGTGTTCGAGCAGGGCCTTCAGCCACTTAGCGACCTGGCCAAGCGTGGGATGCTGAGCGGCGCCGACCTGCACGACGTGCTGACGAGGCTCGGCACCACGCTCGAGCGGTTCCTTGACCAGGCGCTGCCGGTCATGGCAGCCGCCCAGTCGGACGCCGCGCTGCGCGATTCGCTCGCCGCCTACATGAGCGAGCACGATCTCGGCCCGCACCGCGGGGTGGGGGCGCTGGGCGACTACCTGGCCGCGGAGCAGGCCGCGGGCCGTGTGCGCGCCGGCGCTGATCCGCGTGCGGTGGCGATGATGTTCGTGGGCGCGTGCTACACGCGCGCCTCGCAACGCCAGCTGGCGATGCACGCCGTGGAGCTGCCTTCGCTCCAGGACATCGTCGCCGCCACCGAGCAGCTGTTGCGAGGCGAGTAGGGCACTAGAGGCCGGCCGACCGTCTGGCGTGCGATCCGGGCTTGCGCGCGGATTTATGATCGTGCTGTGCCCGGTTGACGTTAGAACCAAGCGCACCGCGGATACTCGGCTGCCCCTGAGCCCGAGCGGTTGGGTGGCGGTGCGCGTGCACCGCCTCGGTTGTACGTGTGCCTTTGCGTCGTTTAGACGCCCATGGTCCGGTCACGTAGCCTTGCCCTCCGCCCGTGACCGCATCCCGCTTGCCCGACCGCACCGAACCCGCGCAGGTGCGGCTGCGCGCGGGGATCAGGCGTGGGCTGCCGTTCGGCCTCGCCGTGTTCCTGATCGCCGTCTCCTACGGCGTCCTGGCGCGGCCGGTGATGGGCACGGTGGCACCGATCGTGATGTCGATCGTGGTGTTCTCCGGATCGGCGCAGCTCGGGTCGCTGGCCATCCTGGCGGCCGGCGGAGGCGCCGGCGCCGCGATCGTCGCGGGCATCCTCCTGAACGCGCGCTATCTCGCGATGGGCCTCGCCCTGGCGCCCTCGCTGCGCGGGCGCGCCCTGTCGCGAGCGGCGTTCGCGATGACGGTGGTGGACGCGTCATGGGCGGCGGCAAGCGCCGGCGACGGCACGTTCGACCCGTGGTACCTGGTCGGAGTGACCGTGCCCCAGTATCCGGGGTGGGTGTTTGGGACGGTCATCGGGGTGCTGGCCGGGAGCGCGCTCGGCAACCCCGAGAAGTTCGGCCTTGACGCGCTGTTCCCGGCCTTCTTCCTCGCGCTCCTGTTCGAGGAGGCGCGCGGGCGGCGCAAGCGGGCTGCCGCCGCCGGTGGCGCCGCTATCGCGCTCGCGCTGACGCCGATTGCCCCGGCGGGGCTGCCGATCCTGGCCGCGGCCGCGGCGGCGATCGTGGCCTCGAGGCTGCGCCCATGCGCGCCGTGTGGATCACGGTCATCGCGCTCGCGCTGGCCACCGCGGCGCTCAAGCTGGTGGGGCCGCTCGTGCTCGGCGGCCGCGCGTTGCCACCGCGGGCGATGAGCGCGGTCGAGCTGCTCGCCGCGGCCCTGCTGGCCGCGCTCGTGATCGTCGAGACGTTCGGCCAGGGGCGGTCGCTGGTTATCGACGCGCGTGTGCCGGGCGTGGCGTTCGCCGCGATCGCGCTGCGGCGAGGAGTGCCGGTGGTCGTCGCCGTGCTGGGTGCGGCGGTGGTGGCGGCGCTGTGGCGCGCGGTGTTCTAGCTCGGGGGCGGGGCGTTACGCGGGCACGATCGCCGGACCGCCGCCGTTGCCCTCGGCCGGGCGCTCTCGCGCGGCTAGCTCGGCGGTGGACCGCTGGCGAGCATCGGCGCCGTCGGCGTGGACGATCAGCACGGGAATCGGGCTGTGGTTGAGCGCGTAGCGGCTGACGCTGCCGAGGAGTGAAGCCGCCAGTGCGCGCCGGCCGCGTGAGCCCATCACGAGCAGGTCGTAGTCGCCGGACTTGACCGCGCGCATCAGAGCCGACCGGATCGGCCGGCGGCTCACGACGGTGGTCACCGGCACGTCATTTGGAACGCGCGCAACCGCCCGCTCCATGACCTGGACGGCTTCGCGCTCGAGCTCAGCCGCGGAGACGGCAGCGGCGCTGACGGCGATCGAAGAGGCACACCAGGCCGGCGGCTGATTGACGGCGGTCAGGATCGTGATCCGCGCGTTGCCGACCCGTGCGATGTCGATCGCTTCGTCGAGGGCACGCTGGGCGTGGTCGGAGCAATCGACGCTAACGAGGATGTTTCGGAACATGACCGTTCCCTCCAGAACCTCGAGAAAGATTGGCATGCCAAATATTAGCATTGCAAGTGCGTATAGTGGCAAGAGAGATGGAGTCCGCCGGGACCTCCGATTTCCTCGCCGGCTTCGATGCGCTGGCCCAGGCTGTCCGCCGCGCCCGCGGCGCCAACGGTCGCGCCCGCGGTGCCAACGGCCGTGGGGGCGGTGGCAACGGCGGCGCGCTGGGCGCCAACGGCACCGGGTCGGGCGCCAACGGGGCCAGGCCGGACGCCGGCCTGACGCTCTCCCAGTACGGCCTGCTCGAGTTGCTCGTCGATCGGCAGAGCGCCCGCGTGCAGGAGCTGGCCGCGCACGCCGGCATCACGCCGTCAACCGCCACACGCATCCTCGATGCGCTCCAGCGCCGCGGGGTCGTGGAGCGAACCCGATCGGACGAGGATCGGCGCGCGGTGGCGGTCAGCCTGACCGAGGCGGGCCGACAAGTCGTACACGCCGAGCAGGAGTGGCTGCGCGGCCGCCAGCGCACGTTCTACGCCGCCCTCCCGGGGGCAGAGCAGGAGCTCGCGCCGGACCTGCTGTTCCAGCTCGCGGCGCTGATCGACGAGCTCGCTGCCGGGCCGGATCAGGAACCTTAGGGCCGGATCAGGAACCTTAGGGCCGGATCAGGAGCCTTAAGGCTCACCGATCCGGGCCGTTGATTAACAACACGCTTACATCCCGTACACGGCTGGGCAACTCGCCCCCTCCGTCGCCGTCCATATAACGGGCCCTCGCATCTAACGGCAAACGACAAGGAGCCATTTTGCGTATGCGAAGAGTCACGAGGCTCGCAACGGCGGCCGTGGTGGTCGCGGCCGGAGCCATCGGAGGTTCGGCAGCCGCAGTGTCCGCCCATCAAACGAGGGCGGACCACGATCGATCCGGCGATCAGATCAAGCACGTGTTGCTGATCTCGGTCGACGGCATGCATCAGTCGGACCTTGACTGGTATGTCGCCAGCCATCCGGGGTCGGAGCTCGCCCGGCTAGCGACGGGCGGCGCGGAATACACCAACGCCCACACCTCCGATCCGTCGGACTCCGATCCGGGTGGTACGGCGATCATGACCGGCGGCGACCCGAAGGTCACCGGCATCTACTACGACGACGAGTACAGCCACGGTGTCTTCCCCGCGGGAACGACGAACTGCTCTGGGCCGGTCCCGGGCGGCGATGTGATCTACGACTCGCCGGACGACATCCTGGCGAACGTGCCGGACCTGCTGAACAACGGGAGCGGCAACACCTTCCCGTCGTTCGATGAGGGCGGCTCGATCTACTCGGGTAACGGCGGTTCGACCGGCGCGTTCCCCGGCGATGACACGAACCCGGCCCTGATCATGAACCTGAGTGACCACCCGCAGTCGGGTCTGAACCCGGCGACGTACCCGGTCGACCCGAAGACCTGCAAGCCGATCCAGCCGTGGGACTTCCTGGGGGTCAACACGATCTTCCAGGTGATCCACAACGCCGGCCTGCGGACCGCGTACGCGGAGAAGCACGCGGTCTACACGTCGTTCAACGGCCCTGGCTCGAACGGCATGAGCATCGACGACTTCTTCGGGCCGGAGATCGACTCACAGGCGGTCGAGCCGAACGGCACGCCGTATCCGGTCGACGGCGCGTGGACGGCCGACAACGTCGCGACCCAGCAGTACGACGGCTACAAGGTCCAGGCGGTCATCAACTGGATCAACGGCTACGACCACTCCGGCAACGGGCCGAGGGTCGGCACCCCGGCGATCTACGGGATGAACTTCCAGACCGTCTCGACCGCCGAGAAGCTGAAGCACTCGCCGGGAACGGTGATCGGCCACGACGCGTCGGGCAACCTCATCGAGGGCCCGTCGCTGCCGGGCGGTTACATGACCGTGAACGGCCAGCAGGTCCCGGGCCCGCTGCTCCAGATCGCGCTCGACTACGTGAACAACGCCCTGCAGCAGATGGCCGACACGATCCAGGCCGACCACGAGGCCAACTCGACGGCGATCATCCTGACGGCCAAGCACGGCCAGTCACCGCTGAACAACAACCAGCTGCAGCGGATCGACGACGGTCCGATCATCTCCGGCGTCAACGCTGCCTGGGCGGCAACGCACCCGAGCAACCAGACGCTCGTGGTGCAGGAGGCCGACGACGACGGGCTGCTGTGGTGGCTGTCGGATCGCTCGCAGGCCGCGGCCGACTTCGTCAAGAACTACCTCTGGACGCACAGCGCTCCGGCCGTCAACTACGCCGGCCAGACGATCACCGTCCAGCACTCGGGCCTGAAGAGGATCTTCGCCGGTGACGAGTCGGCGCGGTTCTTCGGAGTCGCGAACTCAGACCCGCACCATCCGGACGTGTTCGCGATCGCGCAGGTCGGCACGATCTACACGACCGGCTCGAAGATCGCCGAGCACGGCGGAGACAACGCGGGCGACCGGGACGTGCCGCTCGTCGTTTACGCGCCGGGCACCGTCCGGCCCCGTTCATCGGACCAGTGGGTCGAGACCACGCAGGTGGCGCCCACGGTCCTGCGGTTGCTCGGGCTCAACCCGAACGACCTGCAGGCAGTCCAGCGCGAGGGCACCCAGGTGCTCCCGGGCATCGGGGAGCAGCGCGGCTGGTAGCTCCACGGTAATAGATACTGCCGATCGAGGCTGACGCCTCGATCGGGCTAGCACCCTCTGAATTCGACGGACGAGCGTGTCGAAACGTGACACGCTCGTCCGTCATAGGGTTGAAAGCCGCCGAGAGCGAGCGGCCAACCAACCTCAGGAGGCGTGATGCCGCAGTACATGCTGTTGATCTACAACCCGGTCGAGAACCCGCTCAGCCCGGAGCAGATGGCCGAAGTCGGACCGAGCTTCGACGCCTACACACAGGGCCTCCAGGAGGCCGGGGTGCTTGTGGCCGGCGATGCCCTGGAAGGCGTCGAGATCGCCACGACGCTGCGCGAGCGCGACGGCGAGGTGCAGGTCACCGACGGGCCGTTCGCCGAGACCAAGGAATACCTGGCCGGCTACTACCTGCTCGATTGCCCAGATCTCGACGTCGCCCTGGACCACGCATCGCGCATGCCGAACATCCCGTACGGCTCGGTCGAGGTGCGTCCCGTGTGGGACCGGACGGGACCGCCCCTCAGCTCGCGCGAGGAACTGCGGGCCCGCGCGTAACGACCGCTGCGGGGGTCGGTAGGGCTGGCCAAGGGGTCAATTCGACCGACCCCCCGCGTGTCGGGTTTAGGCCCCGCGGCCGTTGGCATCGGGCCGGTCAGGCGGAACCGTTCACTATGTGAGCGTGACCCTGCCCGAGACCAGCGACGAGCTGGCCCCGATTTTGCCGGTCGGATCGTCCGGCGCCGCGATCGCATCCGTGGGCGTGAGCCTGCCGCAGACCGTGGTGCCGAACGCCGACATTGCCCGGCGCATCGGGGTCACCGACGAGTGGATCGTCCGCCGTACCGGCATTCACTCCCGCCACGTGGCGGACCCGAGCGAGCGGCTCGCCACGCACGCGACGAACGCGGCGACGGCGGCACTCCGGCGCGCCGGCGTCGCGCCCGCGCAGGTCGACCTCGTGCTCGTGGCCACCACCACGCCCGATGAGGTAATGCCAAACGCCGCACCCCAGGTTGCCCACGAGCTCGGCGCGGTGGGCGCCGGCGCGTTCGACATCGGCGCGGCCTGCACCGGCTTCCTGTCGGCGCTGGCTGTCGGCACCGGCCAGATCGAGGCCGGCCGAGCCCAGTGCGCGGTGGTGATCGGCGCCGACTTCATGTCGCGGATCACCGATCCCGACGATCGCACAACCGCCGCCGTGTTCGCCGACGGCGCCGGTGCGGTGGTACTACAGGCGACGACTCAGGAGACTCGCGTCGGACCGATCGTGCTCGGCTCGGACGGAGCCGGCGCCGACCACATCATCGTCCCGCGCGCCGAGGGGACGATCCGCATGCGCGGCCACGAGACCTTCCGCGAGGCGGTCGCCCGGCTTTCGCTCGCCACCATGCAGGCGGTCCGCGCGGCCGGCGCCCGCTTGGACGACATCGACCTGTTCGTCTACCACCAGGCCAACGGCCGGATCCTCACCGCCGTGGGAGAGCGACTCGACCTGCCCTCCGACCGCGTCGTCGACTGCATCTCGCAGTACGGCAACACGTCGGCCGCGACGCTGCCGCTCGCACTTGCGCACGTGGAGGAAGCCGGGCGCTTGGAGCCGGGCCAGCTTGTCCTTCTCGGCGCGTTCGGCTCCGGCTTCACGTGGGGCGCCACCGTGATTAATTGGGGCCCGCCCACCCCGCCCACCCCGCCCACCCCGCCCACCCAATCCACCCGGTCCATCCCGGCATGAGCCGCCGCGTCCTCATCACCGGCGTCGGCGCGGTGACGCCGCTCGGCGTCGGCGCTCGGGAGCTCTACGAGGGATGGATCGCCCGCCGTACCGGCATCGAGGACGGCCTCGGCGCCTGCGGCGAGTTCGACCCGGCCGAGTTCATGAGCACCAAGGAGGCGCGCCGTTCGGATCGCTTCGCTCAGCTGGCGGTCGCGGCCGGCGCCCAGGCGGTGGCGGACGCCGGGTGGGACGCCGAGGCGCCGCCCGTCGATCCGGCCGAGGTCGGTTGCGTTATCGGCTCGGGCATCGGTGGGATGGCCACCTTCGAAGCACAGTGCGACACGCTGCGCGAGCGCGGCCCGGAACGGGTCTCTGCGCTCGCCATCCCGCTGATCATGGGCAACGCCGCGGCCGGTCTGGTGGCCATGCGCCACCGGCTCCAGGGCCCCGCGTTCGGGGTGATGTCCGCCTGCGCCTCGGGCGCGCACGCGATCGGCGAGGCCGCGCGGATGATCAGAACTGGAGAGGCACAGGCCGTCGTCGCGGGTGGGGCGGAGGCGACGCTTACCCCGCTCGCGAAGGCCGCCTTCGCCAAGATGGAGGCCACCTCGCCGACCGGCATCTCGCGCCCGTTCGACGCGCGTCGCGACGGTTTCGTCATGGGCGAGGGAGCCGGCGTCCTCGTGCTCGAATCCGAGGAGCTGGCCCAGGAGCGCGGGGCGCGCGTGCTCGGCGAGGTCCTCGGCTACGCCGCCACCGCCGACGCCCACCACCTGACCGCCCCCGAGCCGACCGGCCGCCCGGCCGCCACGGCGATCACCCGCGCGCTGCGGGACGCCGGCCTCACGCCCGAGGACGTCAACTACATCAACGCGCACGGCACCTCGACGCCGCTCAACGACCGCTCGGAGACCGAGGCGATCAAGCTCGCGCTGGGCGAGCGCGCCTACGACATCCCGGTGTCCTCGACCAAGTCCGCCATCGGGCATCTGCTCGGGGCCGCGGGCGCGGTCGAAGCGATCGCCACCGTGTTCGCGCTGTCTGAGCGGATCGCACCCCCCACCCTGGGCTACGAGGAGCCGGACGAGGGCCTCGACCTCGACTACGTGGCCGACGGACCGCGGCCGTTGGTCGTGAACGGAAACGGACACGGACGCGCGATTGCGCTCTCGAACTCGTTCGGGTTCGGCGGCCACAACGCCGTACTTTGCCTGGGAGCGCCCGCGTGAGCGCCACCGTCGTTTCTCCGAAGACGCGACCGGAGACCGCGTCGGAATGCCAGCTCGACGCGCTCGGCCGGCTCGAGACCCTGTGCGATCCGGGCTCGCTCGAGCTCATCCGCACCGACGTCCTCTCGCCTGCGATGGGCGACAAGGTCCGCCCGGGCGACGGCGTGCTGGGCGGCGCCGGCCTGATCGACGGTCACCCGGTGTTCTGCTACGCGCAAGACCCGACGTTCGCCGGCGGCTCGCTCGGTGAGCAGCACGCGAACACGATCGTACGCGTGCTCGAGCTGGCCGACAAGGCGCGCTCGCCGGTGGTCGGGTTCATCTCCTCCGGTGGCGCCCGGATGCAGGAGGGTGTCGCCGCGCTCGGCGGCTACGGCCGCATCTTCCACCGCATCGTGAAGCTGTCCGGGCGCGTGCCGCAGGTGTCGATCGTCACCGGCTCCTCGGCCGGCGGCGGCGCCTACTCGCCGGCGCTGACCGACTGGGTCGTGATGAGCGAGCAGTCGAGCATGTTCCTGACCGGGCCCGGCATCGTGCGCGAGGCGCTCGGCGAGGACGTCACCGCCGAGCAGCTTGGAGGCACACGCGTCCACGAACGCAACGGCGTCTGTCACTTCGTCACGCCGACGGATGCGAACGCCGCCTACCTGGCGCGCGAGCTGCTCGGCTATCTCCCACGCCACCGCGGTGCGGCGCCGCCGGTCGTTCCGGTCCGCGAGCCGCTGGGCTACGACCCGTCCGACCCGGTCCCCGCCGACCCTCGCTGCGTCTACGACGTACGCGAGGTGATCCGCGCCGTGGTCGACGGCGGCGAAATGCTCGAGGTCTCGGCGGGGTGGGCGCGCAACCTGGTTACCGGCTTTGCGCGGATCGACGGGCGCACCGTCGGCGTGGTCGCCAACCAGCCCCATTACCTGGGCGGGATCATCGACGCCGACGCCGCGCAGAAGGGCGCTCGCTTCGTCTCCAAGTGTGACGCGTTTGGAATTCCGCTACTCGTATTGGTTGACACGCCCGGCTACATGCCGGGGACCAAGCAGGAATCGGCCGGCGTGATCCGCTTCGGGGCGGACTTCGTCCACGCGTTCGCCGCCGCCGAGGTGCCGCGCGTCACGCTGATCCTGCGCAAGGCATTCGGCGGCGCCTACATCACGATGAACTCCAAGGATCTGGGCGCCGACTACGTGTTCGCTTGGCCCGACGCGCAGATCGGGGTGATGGCCGCCTCCTCCGCCGTGGGGATCATCCACCGGCGTGAGCTCGCCGGCGCCGAGGACCCGGCCGCGGCACGCGAGGAGCTGGCCCGGAGCTACGCCGAGACCAAGCTGTGCCCGCGCGACGCGGCAGCCACCGGCTACGTCGACGAGCTGATCGCCCCGCGGGACACGCGCAAGCGCATGGTGTGGGCGTTCGGGTCGTTCGCGGGGAGCGTGGCATGACGCGCGCGGATGGTGCGGTCCTGCTCACCGGCGCCACCGGGTTCGTCGGGATGGAGCTCCTGGCGCGCTACCTCGAGCGCACCGACCGGCCGGTGCTCACAATCGTCCGCGCCGACGACGACGAGGGCGCGCGCGAACGGATCGACGCGGTGCTCGCGAACCTCTTCGGCGATCGCGCGGCATGGTATTCAGACCGCGTGACCGCGGTCGCGGGCGACCTGACGGCGCCGCGCCTCGGCGTATGCCGCCCGCACTGGGATTGGCTGGCCGCGGAGTCGACGATGATCGTGCACTGCGCCGCCTCGGTGTCGTTCGGTATGTCGCTCGAAGAGGCGCGCGCGATCAACGTCGAGGGGACCCGCCGGATGCTCGAGCTCGCCAGCCGGGCACGGGAACTCGGTGTGCTCCAGCGCTACGCCCAGGTTTCGACGGCGTACGTGGCCGGCACCCACGCGGGCCGGTTCTGCGAGAGCGACCTCGACGTCGGACAGAGCTTCAACAACTCCTACGAGCAGTCGAAGTTCGAGTCCGAGCGCCTCGTGCGCTCGCGTCCGGACCTGCCGTTCACGATTCTGCGCCCGAGCATCGTCGTCGGCGACCGCAACAGCGGCTGGACCTCCGCCTTCAATGTCCTCTACTGGCCGCTGCGGGCGCTCGCCCGCGGCCTGTTCCCGGCGGTGCCCGCGACCGCGTCGGCGCCGGTCGACGTGGTCTCGATCGACTACGTCGCCGATGGCATCCACGAGCTGTGCGAGTCCGCCGGCGGGGTCCGCCAGACCTATCACCTCACTGCTGGCACCGAGGCGAGCACGATCGCCGAGATCGCGGAGCTCGCGAGCGACTATTTCCAGCGACCGCCACCCAAGCTCCTCTCGCCGGTCGAGTTCATGTCAGCCGACCACGGAGTCGCTCGCTCGATGCTCGAGGAAGGGGCGATGTACTTTCCGTACTTCTCGGTGGCGACGACCTTCGATGACACGTTCACGCGCGCACACCTCCAGCCGGCCGGGATCAGTGTCGCGCCGCTGCGCCAGTACATGAACCGCCTGCTCGACTACGCGACCTGGAGCCGCTGGGGCAAGCACCCGATCGCGCGGGTCGACGCGGCGGCCGCGGTCGCCTAGGGCCGAGGCTCTGGCGCCGGCGGCGCCGGAAACCACTCGTCCGGCTCCGGCCAGCTGAACTCCGCTTCGAAGTCGTAGGTCTCGAACGTCGTGCCGGTGGCGGCTTCGGTGTCGAAGAACACGAACGGATTCTGGGCCGCGAACCGGCCGGACTGAACCGGTGCGAAGCCACGCTCGAGGAAGTCTTCGATGCGGCTCTCCCAGGGGCGTCCGGCGCAGTCGAAGGCGAGATGATGGATGCCCTCCCCGTGGCGATCGAGGTACTCCTGAAAGATGGTGGGGCCGCGCAGCGGCTGCATGATTTCCCAGGTGACGTTCGCCCCGGCGGCGAAGCACACCTTGATCGCCCAATCGGCCGGCGCGCCGCGATACGTGCGGTCGGCGACCGTGTCGGCGTCGAATGTGTAGACCCGCCACGGACCGATGCCCAGGCGGGCCAGGCCCTCCATCGTGCGGTGGTGGTCTCCGGTCACGATGCACACTTCGATCAGGTTGCCCAGGACGTCGGGTTGCACGTTCGATGAAGCGTGCCACAACCTCCCCCAGCCGGGGGGTTGTCCGGATCGGCGTGTTGCACGCGGGATGCACGGCGAGCATCCTCGGATCAATGGTCCTGCTAGCCGACACGGCCAGGTTCCGGACCGACGACCCGGATGCGCTTGTCCGCGCCTCCCTCGCCTGTCCGATGTGCTTGCGTAGCGACGATCTCGAGTGGCACGCTGCCCTCGACGGATACGATCCGTCGGTGGAATGCAGATGCCCACGGTGCAGGGAGTCCTGGCGGGTGTACCTGGAGCCGCAGCAGGCGCTGCGCCTCTCGTTCATGGGCGCGGACTGAGCTGCCTGGCAACGGGGCTATGACCACGACCGCGAGGTCGCAAGTAGGTGTGGACGCGCTCGAGCTGTTCGTCGAGGTCCTGTCGCAGTCCGAGGGTGGGCCGGCCGCGTCGGACGAGTCGTTCTACGACCGGCTGTGCGAGGCGGTGTGCCGGCTCGGCCACATGCGCCGCGCGCTGATCTTCCGCTACGACAACGGGCGGCGGCGGGTGCGTGCGGCGGGGACGTACGGGTTGAACCTCGAACAGTTCGCCGACGCGCACGTGACCGTCGAGTCGGCGCCGATCGCCGCCCAGTCTCTGCGCGAGGACCGCGTGATCGAGATCGCGGGCGAGATGACGGGCCAGTTCCCCACCGAGTACATCAGCCTGTTTCCCGAGCCGGTCCGGCTGGTGTGCGCGCCGATGGCGGCAGCGGGTCGCGCCTTGGGCGTGATCTTGGCCGACCGGCTGCTGTCGGAGCCGCCGCTCGATGATGCCGAGCGGCACCTGCTGTGGACGCTCGGCAAGGCAGCGGCGCTGGCTTCGGTAGCGCGCACAGTCGCCACCCAGGGGGAACGGGCACGGCAGCTCGAGCATCGGATCGACCTGGCCCGCGAGATCCACGAGGGCGTGATCCAGCGCCTGTTCGGGATCTCGATGGCGCTGGACGGCGAGGGCGACCTGCCCGCCGCAGCGCGGCAGCGCTGCGCGGTCGAGGCCCAGGAGGCGCTGTCGGACCTGCGCACGGCGCTCCAGCGCCCGCTCGGACGCGCGCCGCGGTCGACCCAGACGACGTTCGTGGCCGAGGTCGAGCGCCTTGCCCGCGAGCACCCCGACCTCGGGGTGACCCTCGAGGCCGGCGACGAGGGCGACGTCCCGCCGGCGCTCGAGCCGCTCGCGCAGTCGGTCCTGGCCGAGGCCGTGCGTAACGCCCACAAGCACGCGGACCCCAACCGGGTCAGCGTCCGGATCGGCCGCATCGACGGCGCACTCGTGCTCGAGGTGGCCAACGACGGGGTGACCGGGGCGCGGCATCGCGCGGGCATGGGCCTGCGGCTGGCCGCGCTCGAGGCGCTCCAGAGCGGGGGCGTGGTCGAGTTCGGCGAGCGCGAGCCGGGAACCTGGCAGGTCAGGCTGGTGGTGCCGGTTGACCAGTGAGGCGACCATGCGAAGCCCAGAGCGCCTGAGCGTGCTCGTGGTGGACGATCACGACGTTGTCCACTGGGGGATCCGCCTCATGCTCACCCAGCAGCCCTGGGTCGACCGGTGCCTGAGCGCGCACTCAGGTGCTGAGGCTATCGAGCTGGCGGTCCGCTATCGCCCGCACGTGGCGCTCGTCGACCTGTTCATCGGCGAGGAGTCGGGGGCCGAGATCTGCGAGAAGCTGCGCGAGTCCCAGCCGATGACCCGGGTGCTCCTGTTCTCGGGCGCGGGCGAGATCTCCCCGCCGGCCGCCCGGGCCGCCGGCGCGTCCGGGTTCGCCTACAAGGATTGGCCGGCGCGCAAGATCGCCAGCGCCGTGCGCATGGTCGGCCTGGGCAAGACGGTGTTCGACCACCAGGAGTCTCCCTCGGCCCTCGGGCTGTCAGAGCGCGAACGCGACGTCTTGAATTTGATGGCCTCGGGGGCGACCAACCCGGAGATCGCCGAGAAGCTGCATTTGTCCAAGCACACGGTCAAGGAGCACACCAGCGCGGTGTACCGCAAGCTGGGCGTTCGCAACCGGACCGAGGCCGTGCAGCGCGGGCAGCGCCTAGGCCTGCTGGCGTAGTCTCATCATTGGATGAATTGCGATGGGCGACTGCCTGGAGGTCGCAAGCGACCTCCAGGATTGGACTACTGCCTGGAGGTCGCAGGCGACCTCCAGGGGGTGCGGAGGTCCCGCTGGACGCGGCGCTGAGTGAGATCGCGCGCTTCCTGGCCGCGCGGGCGCCGTTCGACGCGCTCGGCCCCGAGGAGCTCGGGGAGCTGGCCGCGCAGACCGAGATCGAGTTCTTCCTGGCCGGTGCGGCGATCCTCACCGAGGACGGCGGGCCGGTTACGTTCCTGCGCGTGATCCATTCGGGGGCGGTCGACATCGTCCACGACGGCCGCATGCTGGATCTGCTGGGCGTGGGCGACACATTCGGCCACGCCGCGATGCTGTCGGGGCTACCGCCCGGCTTCGAGGCACGCGCCGCCGAGGACACGCTGTGCTACCGGATCCCGGTTTCGGTGGCGCGCCCGCTGTTGGATCGGGTCAAGCAGCGCGAGCTCGAGGTGGGCGTGGGAACGCCGAGCCACCAGGCCGTCGTGCGGCTGATCCGGTCAGCCACGGTGCTGTGCCAGCCGATGGAGCGGATCCGTGAGGTCGCCCGGCGGATGACCGAATCCGGCGCCACCTCGGCGATCGTCGACCTGCGCAACCAAGGCTTCGGGATCGTCACCGACCGTGACATCCGGACCAAGATCGTCGGCGCCGGCCTGCCGCTGAGCGCGCCGGTGGCGACCGTGATGACCACACCGGTGTTCACCGTGCCGCCCGAACGACCGGGAGGCGAGGTGCTGTTCGAGTTGCTCGAGCGCGGCATCCGCCATGCCCCGGTGGTGGGCGAGGACGGGCAGCTGATCGGCGTGATCGATGACGCCGACCTGTTCGCGGCCCAGTCACGTTCGTGGTTCGGGGTGCGACGGTCGATCTCGCGCGCTGCGACCGTCGATGACCTGGCCGTGGTGGCGCAGCGGCTGACGGGCGTGGTGGCCGACCTGCACGCCGCGCGGCTGCGCGCGCTCGAGGTCGTGCGTGTGCTCTCGGCACTGATGGACGCCCTGACCACGCGCGCGCTCGAGCTGGTCGGGCCGGCGCCGGCCGCGGAGGGAGTCGTGTGGGTGGCCCTCGGCAGCCAGGCCCGGCGCGAGCTAACCCCGGTGTCGATCCCGCGGGGGGCGGTGGTCGCGAGTGGTCCGGTGCCGCCTGAGTGGGCGGGGTCGGTCGGCGCGGCGCTGGCGGCGTGCGGCTTCCCGGATCGGGAGGTGGTGGCGCGGACGGCGGCCGAATGGTCATCGTCCGTGCACGGCTCCTCTGACGAGCTCGGGCTGTCGGTGCTGGTCGAGCGCCGGGCGCTGTGGGGGACGCCGCTCGATCCGCTGCCGGCGGTCTCGGACCGCGTTCGTGACGGGGTGGTCGAGGCGTTGGCGGCGCGGGCGCGGGCGGCCGTGCCGCCGACGGGGTTCGACGGCGACGAGGTGCTCGAGGCCGACGGCTCGCGGAGCGACCGGCTCGACATCCGGCGCGCCACGATCGCGCCGATCGTCGAGCTGGCCCGCTGGGCGTCGGCGATCTCGGGGGTGGTCGAGGGGTCCACGCCCGAGCGCCTGCGCGCGGCGGCTGCCGGCGGGGCACTGCGGGACGAGGACGCGCGGACGCTGTCAGACGCGTTCGAGCTGGGGCTCGAGCTGCGCGTCGCCCACCACATGGAGCAGCTCGCCGAAGGTGGGGCGCCGGACGACCGGATCGACTGCGCCCGGATCAGCCCGCTGATGCGCGACCACTTGCGCGACGTGTTCCGCGCGGTGGCTTCCGTGCAGCGGGGCCTGCGCGGGTGAGGCCGACTTCGTGAGGCTCCGGCGGCCGGCTCAGGGGACCGCAGCTGCCGCGTTCGACGCGGCACCTCGGCCGGCCGACGGCGCGGGCTGGCGGGAGGTGCCGTGGTGCGCGATCGACCTCGAGATGACCGGTCTCAATCCGCGCACCGACGAGATCGTGGCCATCGGTGCGGTCCCGATTTCCGATGGGCGCGTGGTCCTGGGAGGAGGGATGTACACGCTGGTGCGGGCGTCCAAGCGCTCCCAGGTCGGCGCCGTGCTCGTGCACAAGCTCCGGCTGGCCGACGTGGCCGACGCCCCCACGCTCGACCAAGGAATCGATCTGCTGTTCGAGGCTCTGGCCGGTCGCGTGCCGGTGTTCCACACGGCGGCGATCGAGACGGCCTTCCTCGGGCGCCAGTTCACCCGCCGGCATGCGCGACTGCCGCCGGCGGCGGACACGGAGGTGCTGGGACGGGCTTGGCTGCGCCATCGCGACGGCTCCGAGGACGCGTACCCACGAGGGATCGCTCTGGGTCGGCTAGCGGAGACGCTGGGTCAGCCGGGGGAAGCGCCCCACCATGCCCTTGGCGATGCGCTGACCACCGCCCAGGTGTTCATCGCGCTGGCCAGCCTGCTCGACACGGTGGCGCCGCAGACGGTCGGCTCGCTGCTTCGCGCCGGGGCGGCCGGTGGCCGGGGCGCGCGGGCTACCGGAGGGGCGCGGCGGCTCGGCCCGGGCTGATTTTCGATCTCAACGCCGGCGTCGATCACGCGGATATGACCCCCTGGGAGTCCAGGAGGCTTAGGGTTGACGCGTGCTTATCTGCGAGTCGTTCGTGGTCGCGGATTGGACCGATCCCGGCACCCATCCCGGACGGCCGATCGCCGGCTTGCACCTGCACCGCTCGGACGATGAGGCGTGGTTCGTGCTCACGGGGCGCCTCGGGTTCCAGGTCGGCGACGAACAACGCGAGGTGGCCGCCGGCGAGTCGATCCTCGTCCCGCGTGGCACGCCCCACTCGTTCTGGAACGCGGTCTCCGAGCCGACGCGGTACCTGCTGGTCATGACGCCGCGGCTCCACCACTTGATCGAGGTGCTCCACGCCGGCGACCGCGACGACTTCGCTCGGATCTTCGAGGAGCACGACTCCGAGCTCCTCACCTGAATCACGTCGCCGCGTACTGCCCCACCCCGTGCTCGAGGAGGTCATAGGCCGCATCGGCCTGCGTGAGCATGTCGGCGACGACCGTCGCGGAGTCCTCGCCGGCCGTAAGCCGCTCCAGGCCGCAGACGAGGATGGCCATGTTGACGCCGCACAGCGCTCGTGCGAGCGCGTGGCAGATCGGGTCGTCGGGCGACCGGCGCCATTCCCGGGCCAGCTCCGTGCCGACGTCATCGGCCTGGCGCGCGAACGACGCCTCGGCGTAGTCGCGCAGCGCCGGGCTCGCCTGCACGATCTCCCAGAAGCCATGGGCCTCGCCCCCTCCGCGCAGGATCCGGCCGAATCGTTCCCAGAAGCCGCGCGTGTGACCGCGGAACGCCGCCACCAGGGAGGCGCCGTCGGGGCGCCCGTGGACGAGCGCCAGCAGCGCCGCCGCGATCTCGTCCTCGCGGTCGAACAGCATCTGCTCCTTGGTCGGAAAGTAGTTGAAGACCGTCTGGCGCGAGACATTGGCGGCGCTAGCGACGTCATCGATGGTCACCGCCGCGAAGCCGCGCTCACGGAACAGGTCGGCGGCCGCCTGGGCGATCGTCTCGCGCGTGCGGCGCTTCTTGGCCTCTCGCAGGCCGCTCATATCAACGAATAATACACTGAGTCAAAACTTTGACTGAGTATGTTATTCTGCGTCACCACGAGCGCGGGAATCGACATTCAGGGACTGACGAAGACATATCGCGGGGCCGGCGGCCCGGTGCCCGCCGTCCGAGGGATCGACCTCACGGTCGCGCCGGGAGAGACCGTCGCGCTGCTTGGCCCCAACGGGGCCGGGAAGTCGACGACGATCGACATGCTGCTCGGACTGACCCGGCCCGACGCCGGCTCGGTCACGGTGTTCGGCCATGCGCCACGCGAGGCCGTTGACGCCGGTCTGGTGGGCGGCATGCTTCAGATCGGGGCGCTGATCCGCGACCTCGCGGTGCGGGAGCTCATCGCGGTGACGGCCTCGCTGTATCCGGACCCGCTCGACGTCGACGAGGTGATCGCGCTCACCGGTCTGTCCGGCGCCGCCAACCAGCGCACCCACAAGCTCTCGGGCGGGCAGACCCAGCGGGTTCACTTCGCGATGGCGCTGGTGGCCAATCCAGCGCTGCTGGTGCTGGATGAGCCGACGGTGGCGATGGATGTCGACGGCCGGCGTGATTTCTGGCTGTCGATGCGCCGCTACGCCGCGCGCGGCAAGACCGTTCTGTTCGCCACCCACTATCTGGAGGAGGCCGACGCCAACGCCGACCGGGCGGTGATGATGGCCCAGGGGCGGATCGTCGCCGACGGTCCGACGACCGAGATCAAGGCGCGGATCGGACACCGCACGATTTGTGCCACTCTGGCCGGAGTCGACCGCGATGAGTTGGCCAGCCTCGACGGCGTGAGTGCCGCCGAGCGCCACGGGGACGCGATCATCCTGCGCTGCCCGGATTCTGACCGTGCCATCCGCGCCCTGCTCGCGCACCATCCGGTGGCGCGGGATATCGAGATCACCGGGGCGGCGCTGGAGGACGCGTTCCTCGAACTGACGCGTGACCCGGGCGCCGCCGCGCGGTCCGAGGAACTGATGGAGGTGGCCTCATGAACGGCCGGATATACACGCGCTACGAAATCGTGCGCGCATTTCGCAACCGTCGGTTCTTCGTCTTCTCGCTCGGGTTTCCGTTCGTCCTGTACTTCGTGATCGCCGCACCGCAGGCGGGCGATCGGAACTTCGGTGGCTCTGGGGTCTCGGCGGCGCTGTTCTACATGGCCGGGCTCGTCTCGTTCGGCACGATGAGCTCGATGGTCTCGACCGGGGCGCGGATCGCCGGCGAGCGCCAGGCGGGCTGGACCCGCCAGCTGCGGATCACGCCGCTCTCATCGGGGGCCTACTTCCGGGCCAAGGTCCTGACCGCCTACGCCATGGCGGGCCTCACCATCGCCTCGCTGTACATCGCCGGTGCGATCCTCGGCGTCAGCCTGCCGGCGAACCTGTGGCTCGAGATGACGGGACTCATCCTCGTCGGGCTGCTGCCGTTCGCGGCGCTCGGGATCGCGCTGGGACACATGCTCAACGTCGATTCGATCGGCCCGGCCATGGGCGGCTTGACCGCGCTGCTGGCGTTCGTCGGAGGCACCTGGTTTCCGGTGACTCACGGGTTTCTCCACGACGTCGGTCAGTACCTGCCGTCGTATTGGCTGGCCCGAGCCGGACACGTGGGCACGGGCGGGGCGCCCTGGGGACCGGCTGGCTGGCTCGTGATGGCAAGCTGGACCGCGGTTCTGGCGGCGCTGGCCGTCTGGGCCTACCGTCGGGACACGAACCGGGTATAGCCAGGCGCCTCCGGCGCATAGGGTATGTCGCCATGAGCTCCGATCGGCCACGCTTCCAACCTCCGGACGCCAGCGTGGCGCCCCGCTACACCGGCGTCCGCACCTTCGCCCGCCTTCCGCACATCGTGCTGCCCCACGAGGGAGTCGACGCGGCGGTAATCGGGGTTCCGTTCGACACCGCGACGAGCTTTCGCGCGGGCGCGCGGTTCGGGCCCGAGGCGATCCGTTCCGCCTCGGCGTTGCTGCGCCCCTACCACCCGGACCTCGACGTCGACGTGTTCGCCACCCTGGGCGTGGTCGACGGCGGCGATGTGGAGGTCACGCCCGGCAACGCGCTGCGCACGACCGAGCAGATCGACGCGGCGCTACAGCCGATCCTCCGCGCCGGGACGGTCCCTCTCATCCTCGGCGGCGACCACTCGATCGTGCTCGGCGAGCTGCGCGCCCAGGCGGCGGTGCACGGCCCCGTCGGGCTGGTGCTCCTCGACGCGCACGCCGACACGTGGGATCAGTACTACGGCGAGCGCTACTTCCACGGCACGCCGTTCCGGCGCGCCGTCGAGGAAGGGCTGCTCGATCCCTCGCGATCGCTCCTGGCCGGAATGCGCGGACCGCTGTACGGGGCCGCGGACCTCGAGGTGCCACTCGAGCTCGGCTTCGAGGTGATCCCGGGCTCAGAGCTCGTCACGCTGAGCCCGGACGCCTACGGCGAGCGGGTGCGATCGCGGATCGGCGATGGGGCGGCCGGGGGAAGGCGGGCGGGACCCATATTTTTGTCGTTCGACATCGACGTGCTCGACCCGGCCTCGGCGCCGGGAACCGGCACGCCCGAGGTGGCCGGCCTCCAACCGCGCGAGGCGCTCGGCTTCCTGCGCGCGCTGGCCGGGATTCCGTTCACCGGGTTCGACCTGGTCGAGGTCGCGCCCGCCTACGACAGCCCGGGCCAGATCACCGCACTGAACGCCGCCGCGATCGTCTACGACCAGCTTGCCCTCCTCGCGGTGGCGCGAGCGCGCCACCGCAACTACTAATCAGAACAGCTGCAGGTAGCGGTCGAGCTCCCACTGCGTGATCTGCTCGTGCGCCGCTCGCCACTCCTTGCGCTTGACGTTCGCGAAGTAATCGACGTAGTCCCCATCGCGGACCTTGCCGAGTCCGGCGCGCAGCACGTCGCATTTCTCGAGCTCGCGCACCGCGTCGAGCAGGTTGGCCGGAAGCAGCTCGATGCCCAACTCCTCGCGTTCGGCGTCGCTCAGCACATACAGGTTGGCCGAGTTCGGGTCGCCGGGGTCGAGCCCGCGCTCGATCCCGTCCAGTCCGGCGGACAGCATCGCGGTCGCGCCCAGGTACGGGTTGCACGAGCCGTCGACGGTGCGGTCCTCGATCCGTCCCGGCGCCGGAATGCGCAGCATCTGCGTGCGGTTGTTATAGCCGTAGCTGACGTACGCCGGCGCCCATGTCGCCCCGCTCGTCGGTGCGCCTACGACCAGGCGCTTGTAGGAATTCACCGTCGGCGCCGTGACCGCGATGTACGCCTTGGCGTGGGTCTTCAGCCCACCGATGAACTGGTAGGCGACCTCGGAGAGGCCGAGCCCGCGCGGATCCTCATCGACGTCGCGCTCGAACACGTTCTCGCCGTCATGCCACAGGCTGAAGTGGAAGTGGCACCCGTTGCCGGTCAGGTGCGCGAACGGCTTGGGCATGAACGTGGCGATCAGCCCCCGCTGCTGGGCGAGCGTCTCGACCATATAGCGGAAGAACACCGCACGATCGCACGTGGTCAGAACGTCGGCGAACTGAAAATTCTGCTCGAACTGCCCGTTGGCATCCTCGTGGTCGGTCGCGTAGTTGTCCCAGCCGAGGCCAGTGACCGACTGCGAGACCTGGGAGACAAAGTCGAGGTTGCGCGTGAGCGCTCGCATGTCGTAGCAGGGCAGCTCGAGCGTGTCCTGCTTGTCGGCGACCTCGATGCCCCCGTCCTCGGTTCGACGAACGAGGAAGTACTCGAGCTCGGCCCCCATCATCGGCTCGTAGCCGAGCGCCTGTGCCCGGGCGAGAGCGTTCCGAAGGATCGTGCGCGGGCAGTACGGCCACGGCTCGCCCTCGACCGTGATATCGCAGGCGAACCTGGCCACGTTGGGCTGCCAGGGCAGGATCGTGAGCGTCGTCGGGTCCGGCATGGCGATCATGTCGGGATCGTGCGGCCCCTGTCCGACGTCGCCGGCCGCGAACCCAGCGAACCCGGCGCCCTCGGTTAGCAGGTCGTCGATGTGGTGGGCCGGCACGAGCTTCGCGCTCGGCTTCCCGTGCATGTCGACGAACTGGGCGAACAGAAATTCGATGTGTTTGTCGCGGATGATGCGTTTGACGTCGTCCGCGTCCCGCGGCTGCGGCGCGATTTCGTCGAGATGCTCGGTAGAGATAGCCATATGCGATGTATAACCGGCTGCGACGGCGGGCGGTAGTGGCGCTGGCCACCGGTTGGTGGGGGCTACCATGTGCGCTTCGCACATATGGCAACTACGTCTGACGCTCGCGGTCTTCGCGAAGAGAACCGCACCCTCTACCGGGTCATCAACCTCGTCGCCTCGTCGATCGAGCTCGGCCCGATGCTCCAGGGAATCGTCGATCTGGCGACCGAGGCCACGGACTGCCACGCCTGCTTCATCTATCTCGTCGAAGACGGCCTGCTCACGATCCGCGCCGCGTCCCCGGTGTACGCCTCAGCGGTCGGGGAGGTCCAGATGCGGCTCGATGAGGGGCTCGCCGGGTGGGTAGCGCGCCACGGCACGCCCGAGTTCATCCGCGAGAAGGCGATGGCCGATCCACGGATGAAGTACGTGCCGCTACTCGAGGAGGAGCGCTTCCAGTCGATGGTGGCCGTGCCCATCCTCTCGCGGGCGAGCGACTCGATCGGCGTGATCGTGCTGCACACCGAGGCGCCGCGCGAGTTCACCGAGGACACGCTCAAGCTCCTGGTCCACATCGCCTCGCTGGTGTCGGGCGCGATCGAGAACGCACAGCTGTACGACCAGCAGCGGCGCCGGGTCGATGCCCTGACGAAGCTCTCGGGGTTGGCGCAGGAGGTTGCGGCCGCCAACGACGCGGCCGAGATCGGGCGCGCGGTGACCCGCGGCGCCCGCCTGCTGCTCGACGCCGAGGTCTGCCAGGTCTACCGCCTCGGCCGCGAGGGCATCGCGCTCCAGCTGCTGTCCTCCTCTCCCGACTCAGCGCCCGAGCCGGAGGTGCTCTCGACGCCCGAGTTGCTGCTTGCCGCATTCGACGCCGGTGCCTCGCGGCCGCCGGCGCGGACGCTGTGGCCGCAGCTCGACGTGGCGGACCTGCTGGTCACGCCGCTGGTGTCGGGCGGCGAGCGGATGGGATTGCTGTGCGCGGGCGCCTCGCCGCGCCGTCCGTTCAGCGACGAGGAGACAGAGATGGCGCGGGCAATCGCGCATCTGGCCGCGGTCGCGATCAAACGCGCGGAGCTGATCGAGGGTCTCACCAACGCGAACATCGTCAAGGATCTCTTTGAGGCGCTGGCGGCGGGAGCGACGACGTTCGCCGTCGCCAAGGCGACCGAGGTTCGCTGCGACCTGACGAAGCCCTACGTGATGCTGTGCGCCGTGCCTACGGATGGTCGCGAGCAGGGCTCGGGCAGGTGGCGGGCGACAGCGCAGGCGCTGGGCCAAGGATTCGCGGAGCTCGCCACGAGTACCGCGGTCGAGGCGGGGCCGGGTCCGGTGCGCGCGTTGCTGGCCCTCGACGCGCGGACCTCGCGCAAGCTCGACGAGGTGCTTCGCCTCTGCCGCGAGCTCGGCCAGCAGTCGGACGCGGCGATCGGGATCAGCGAGCTGCACTCCGCCCCGCGCGACGCGGCCCGGGCATACCGGGAGGCGGTCGACGCGGCCAAGATCGGCGCCGCGCTGCTCGCGAGCGGTGGCGCGGTTGCCTACTCGGAGGTGGGCGCGTATCGGTACCTGGTGCACATCGGGGCGGAGGACGCGCCGCACGACCGGATGCGGGCCGCCGTCGATTGCCTGATCGCGTACGACCGCAAGCGGCGGACCGCGCTGCTGGACACGCTGGAGCGCTATCTGACCGAGCGGCGCAGCGTGATCGAAAGCGCCCGCGCGCTGTTCATCCATCCCAACACCCTGCGCCAGCGTCTGGGACGGATCGAGGAGCTCACCGGCCTCAGTCTCGACCAGGACGACCTGCTGTCGCTCGAGCTCGCGATCAAGCTGGCGCGCCTGCACGGTCGCCCCTGAGCCGCGCGGGGTTCGAACATCCCGCGCGGCTCGAGGGAGCTGCGCCCGGTTAGATGGGGATCATCCCGCCGACCGTGGCCGTGCGCTCGACCGGAAGCCGGAAAGCGTCGATCGGGCTCGCGGAGTTACGGGCCATCAGCATGAACAACAGCTTGCGCCAGCGGCTCATGCCGGGGGCGCTCGTCGGCGTGATCGTGATCCGAGAGACGAAATAGGAGGCATGCTCGAGGTCCAGGTTGCGCTCGAGCAGCCCGCGTTTGCGCGCCAGCGCCAACGCCGCGGGAACGTCGGTGGTGTCGTGGTAGCCGGCGCGGAGCGTGATGTGCCTGATCTTGAACAGGCCACTCCCGAGCGTCTCGGCGACCAGTGTCTGGTCTCCGTCTACGTGCGGCACGCTGACCGGCTCTACGGACACGATCAAGACCTTGTCGTGGAAGATTCCGTGATGCTCGACGTCGGCCTTGAGGGCGAGCGGCGTCGTGTCCTTGCTCGGGTTGAGGTAGATCGCGACGGTGCGGCAGCGGTGGATCGGAGGGTCGCTCATCCGGACCTGATAGAGGAAGTCGTCGAGCGGGCCTTCCTCCTTGGTGCGGTTGCGGGTGACGATCTCGCGTCCCTTGCGCCAGGTGACCATCAGGATCGCGGTGATCAGACCCAGGGTGAGCGGGATCCACGCGCCGTGGCTGACCTTGCTCACGTTTGACGTGAAGAACGACAGCTCGAGGGTCAAGAACACCATCCCGACGAGCGCCAGCTTCCACTTGGCCATGTGCCAGATCGCGTGGGCGACGGCCAGGGACAGGATGGTGTCGAGCACGAACGTGCCGGTCACCGCGACACCGTAGATGTTGGCCAGCGCGCCTGAGCTCTGGAAGATCATGATCAGGGCGATCACCCCGATCGCCAGCGTGAAATTGATCAGCGGCACGTAGATCTGGCCCTCGAGCTCCGATGTGTGCTTGATCTTCAGACGCGGCAGGAAACCGAGCTGGACGGCTTGGCGCGCGATCGAGAACGACCCGGTGATCGCCGCCTGCGAGGCGATGATCGTCGCGATCGTCGCCAGGAACACCATCACGATCCGGCCGCCGGCAGGTACCAGCAGGTAGAACGGATTGCTGATCGCGTCGGGGTGGGCGAGGATCAGCGCGCTCTGGCCGAGGTAGCAAAGAAGCACGGCGGGAAAGACGACGGCGAACCACGTCCTGCGGATCGGGCTGGCGCCAAAGTGGCCGCGGTCGGCGTACAGGGCCTCAGCACCGGTCAACGCCAGAACCACGCCACCGAGCGTGAAGAAGGCCGCGACACCGTGATCGATCATGAAGCGGGCGGCCCAGGTCGGAGACAGGGATTCGAGCACGGCCGGATGAGCGACGACCTCGCGGCCGCCGAGCACCGCGATGACCGAGAACCAGAGCAGCATCATCGGCCCGAACAGCCATCCGACGGCGCCCGTCCCGTGGCGCTGCAGCGCGAACAGCCCGACGAGGATCGCGATCGAGATGGGAACGACGAGGTGGGCGAGGCCGGGTGAGTCGACCTTCAGCCCCTCGACCGCGGACGTGACCGAAATCGCCGGCGTGACCATGCCGTCGCCGAAGAACAGGCCGGCACCGAAGATGCCGAGCGTCACGAGCAGCATGGTGCGGCCCACCCGCCGGCGTTGGATGAGCGCAGCGAGGGCCATACCGCCGCCGTCCCCGCGGTTGTGCGCGCGCATCAAGAACCCCGCGTACTTGATCGACACGATGATCGTCAGGGCCCAGAAAATCAGCGAGGTGACGCCGTAGACCCCGGCCACCGTGGCGTGGGCGGCATCCGCGTGCTGGGTGAAGATCACCTGCTCGGTGTAGAGCGGGCTCGTGCCGAGATCGCCGAAAACGACGCCGAGGGCTCCCAGCGCGAGCACGATCTTGGTGGCGTGGGCGACGACATCGCGGTCGTCGTCGTCCGCCGCGATCGGAACCTTGCCGTTGCGCTCGATCGCCTTGACCGGTGTCACCGGCCAGTAGCCGAGCTTGTGCGCCGCCTCGTTGAAGCTGCGGCGGACGGCGGTTGGCATCTGGCCGTTGCTCTTGCCGTTCCCGTTCCCGTTCCCGTTCCCGTTCCCGTTGCTCGACGCCGATGTCACGGCAGCAGCCTTGTGAGCCGCTTCGTTGAGGCTCCGGCGCGTGGGCGACGACATGGCGAGTCTCTGCCTAGGCCAGCTGCTCTGAGACCAACGCCGGTCGCAACCCCAGCAGCCGCAGGTCGGTCATCAGGTCCCCGACCTCGTCCTGCACCTCACCGTCCGAGTCGGGTGGGTGGGTCCCGGGTGGGTGGGCGCCGGGTGGGTGGGTCCCCATCTCCACGCGGAGGAGCAGGGCGCCGCGATCGGAGCCATTCGTTCGTTCCCGCGCGAGGATGGCTCGCCCGCCGTCCATGCGGTCGGCGAGCCAGGCGCGGAGCTCAGGCGTCACCAGAGCCGGTCGCTCGAGGCGAATGAGTACCTCCGGCATCGTGCGGAGGCTGGCAACCGGACGGTCGCAACTCTATGGGTGCAAGTCCCTATTTATGAGTCGCCGGCTCGGGGTATAAGCCGGTGCCTGGCAGCGGCGCCTTAGGGCAGCGTTAGGGCTCGATCAGCCCGCGCCGGATGGCGTACCGGGTCAGATCTGCGACGTTGCGCATGCCGAGCTTTCCGAGGATGTTCGCCCGGTGGTGGTCGACGGTCTTGCGGCTGATCACCAGCTCGTCGGCGATCTGATCGCTCGAGTGCCCCTCCGCGATCAGCTTGACGACCTGGAGCTCCCGCGGCGTGAGCGGATCCTCCGGCGCCGCCTCTCCTCGCCGTGCCTGCTCGAGATATTCGCGGACTAGCGTTGTGACCGCGTTCGGATAGAGAAAGGACTCACCGCGCATCGCGGCCCGGCATGCCCCGATGAGATCCCGGTTGGCGGACGATTTGAGGACGTAGCCGCTTGCTCCCGCCTTCAACGCCTCGAAGAAGTACTGCTCGTGGTCGTGGACCGACAGGATCAGTACCCGCACCTCACGGCGCCGGCGCCGCAGCTCCACGGTGGCCTGCAGCCCCGTGAGCCGTGGCATCGACACGTCGAGGATCGCGAGGTCGACGTCGCCGGCGAGGGTCTTTTCGACGGCCTCCATCCCGTCCTGCGCCTCGGCGACCACCTCGATGTCCGGTTCGCCGTCCAGCACCGCGCGCAACCCGCTGCGCACGACCGCGTGATCGTCGGCCAGCAGCACGCGTGTCTTCAGCGGCGTCGCCATAGCTAGGCCGGAACGGGAACGCGGAGGACGACGTCGGTCCCACCGCCCGCGCCTTCGCCGATCTCGAGTTCCGCGCTGATCACCATCGCACGTTCGCGCAGTCCCCGAAATCCGCGTCTGTCGGCGCCCGCCGGCAGGCCGCGGCCGTTGTCGCTCACCATGAGAACGACCTGTCCTTCCTCGCGCCTCAGGGCGACGTAGACCTCGCTGGCGTGAGCGTGACGCAGCACGTTGGTCAGCGCCTCCTGGGCGGTCCTGTAGATGACCAGCTCAACCTCGGGCGAGAGCTCCGAGAGGTGCCAATCGAGCTCGCGGTGGACGCGTAGACCCTCCTGACGGTTCATCCGCCCGCACAGCGCGATCAGCGCATTCACGAGCCCGAGGTCGTCGAGCGCCTCGGGTCGGAGCTCGCGCCCGATCCGCCGCACGTCCTCGAGGCTTGAGAGCGCCGTTTCGCCGATGTCCACCAGCGCCTCCCCTTGCGAGGCCGGCTCACCCGCCGCGCGCTCGGCCCGCAACGCGATCGCGGTCAAGGTTTGACCGACCTCATCGTGCAGTTCGCGCGCGATTCGGATGCGCTCCTGCTCCTGGGCGGCCAGCACGCGCCGGCCGCTCTCGCGCCGCTCGCCCTCGAGTCGGTCGAGCATCTCGTTCAGCGCGTGGGCGAGCGCATGGACCTCCGGACCAGCCGTGTCGAACGACTCAGATCGGCGACCCGGCTCGGTCGGGTCGACCGCACTCATGGTCACCGCCAACCGGCGAAGCGGGCCGAGCGCGCGACGGAGCAGCACGAGGTCGATCAGCAGCATCAGGATCAAGATGATCGACAGGACCAGGACCTCGCTCGGGGTGGCGACCCGATGAACGGTCACCGGCGTCCAGGCCACGATCGCGAACGCCACGACGAACACCGCGGCGTTGCCCAGGAAAACGCGCCACAGGAGCGACAGCCTGCTCCAGGGCCGCGGGCCGGCGGCGGGCGTAGGCGCGCCCTCCCGCGCCTCTGCCAGTGGCAAAGGTGCAGACGGCGCGGCGGCCGCACGCTGGATCTGGGTCGACTGCGAGCCCATCGCTCTCGCGCGGGGGCCATTCTGGCCGTGCGCAAGTGGTCATTCTGGCACTCCGGTCCGGCGCCGCCTCCACCAGGATCACGGGCCGCCGATCGCCACCTCGGACGAGATCTTCTTCCCGTCGCTCTCCGCCGGCCTCAGCCTGCGCTTGTCATCCCACTTGCGGTACCAGTAGAGCGGTAGGTAGGCGACCAGCGTCGCCAAACCGATGAAGTAGTACGGGAGCGTGGAATGGCCCGCTTGCGAGCACGAGCAGGACGCGTAGACCGGGCCGCCCCAGAAGAACACCACGGCGTAGATCAATGCCAGCGCGATCGCGACGTCGACCGCGCCGCCCATGAACACGACGATGATCGAACAGATCACGTTAAAGATCATGGCCCGGTCGGGAACACCGTGGGCGTTGAGGTGATCGAAGAACCGCGGAAAGTGACCGTCGGTCGACATCTGGTGTAGCGAGCCCGCGCAGCCGGTGATCGCGTTAAGCGCCGACAGGATGAGGGCGATGATCAGCATCCATGCGATCAGCCACCTAAGCACCGTCGAACCCGCGCCGGTGCCGAATACCTTTGCGCTGAAATCGACGAACATGGTCTTCGGATCGACCAGGGTGGGGTTTCCGAGCGCGTGGACGCCGAGCACGATGACGAACGCGACCGGAATCATGGTGTAGATGAACACCCCGTACCCGCCCTCGAGGTTCATGGCGATCTTCGCGTCGCGGTCGGGGTCGCGGGTCTCCCCGATGTAGCACGCCGCGGCCTCCATCGCGATCACGTTCCAGGTGATCAGGAATGAGAAGGCAATGCCGAGGACGAACCAGCTGTGCCCGTACTGGCTTCCGAAGAAGCCGGCGCCGTTGGTGTGCTGGAAGCCGAACAGCTGGTCGAAGTGGACCACTCCCAGGTTGAAGACCCACGAGATGGCCAGGAACGTCATCGGGATCATCGATAGGACGGCGAGAATCCCGGCGAAGACCTGACTGAAGCGCAGCCCGCGGTAGGCCGGGATGAACAGCGCGAGGATGCCGAACACCGAGATGCCGAGCGTCCACCAGGCGATCGGGGTGTCGATGGGCGTGAACCCGGCCTGCGAGAGCTGAAACAGCCCCACCAGGTAGAACGAGGCCAGGATCATGTTGAGTGGGGCCACCGGGAACCAGCCGAACCAGTAGCCCCATGCGCAGAAGCCGTTGACGTGCTCGGCAAAGCGTGGCCAGCGCTGCCGGTAGGCAACATACGCGTAAGCCGGTGAGCCTCCGGCACGATCGGGCATCATCGCCGAGAGCTCGGCCAGGAACAGGCACAGCAGATACCCGGTGATGGTGAAGAAGAACATCCACGGGATCCCCGCTGGGCCCAGCGTGGTGACGATGGTCGGGGCGATTCCCGTGACGAGGATGGTCCCAGCCAGGCCGATTACGAACGGTCCCAGCCAGTTCGTCGTCTTAGGCAGGCCCGAGGCTTCGTACTCGAGCTCTTCGAACCCGTCGGCTTCGCTCATGCTCTCCATCGCATCCTCCACGCCTCGACCGCTCTCCGGGATTGACACCGCACCGGGTCACTTCCTCGAGTGACACGGGTTTTGCGAGGGCCAGTGTAGGCCGGGAGTCAGTGACGGACTATGTGTGACATGACCACATTTCGCTGTGTCACTCAGTCAACACGAAAACTAGTGACACAGTGACGGCGGCAGCACAAACCAGGCACGTACCCGTTAACGCGCCTGGGCTCGCCGGCGTCGATTTGGCGTGTGTGTGAGGAACGTCGTCTCGAGCTAGCCCGGATGCACCTCCCGCGAATCGAGGAGGACCATGGTCATGCGTCCGCCGGGATCGCTGGCGAGAAGGCAAGCGCGTCGAGGATCTGTTCCAGCGACCGGCGAAGCTCGAGTCGGCTGGCGGCGGTGGCGCCGTATAGAGGGCCGCCGCCGTCGCGCAGGAGGAGCTCGAGACGGGCGACGCCGCGCGCATCGATCGCTTCCACGCCCTCGAGCACCTCTAACACCTCGTCGATCAACTCACGGACGAGGAGCACGTGGGTCGGCACCGGGAGGCTGGGATCGAACGGGTGGACGGGGCGCCCCGCCGCCCGCAGGAGAGCGCGGAAGCGGTGGGCGAGGTCGACGCGATGGCGGGGGCTGATGAGCGATTGGGCGCGGAGGGACAGTGTCGCCCTCGAATCCGGGCTGGCCCCGGTGGCCAGCGCCCGATCGAGCGCGAGCGCCCGCGCCCGGACGAGAAGACGCGCGCACATGCCAGAACGGCGGACTTGAACGACGCGCGGATCCGATCCGCGCGTGAGCAGCAGTGTGGTCATCGACCCCTTCCGGGAGCCTGTCTAGGGAGGAAGCCTGGGAGCGTGGTTTTAGTACGGCTCCAGGGCCAGGTGTTAGCCGGCTACAGCGTTGCTGCTGAGCGCTGTTCGGGGCCAGCCGGCGCGAGAGCACCCGTGGCGAGACCGAACTTGACGAAGGCACGCCTCCGCGGCACCCTTTTCTGACAGGATCCGCGGGCACCGCATCAGACCAGCAGTACCCAAAACAACAGCAATGCTTGACGGCCAATCTTCTTCCAAGCTGAAGGTGAGCACCGGTATCGACGAGCTCGACACGGTGCTCGGCGAGCTTTACTGGGGCGACAACGTCGTGTGGGAGGTCGACGGGGCGCAAGCTGATCCGTTCTACGCCGCGATCGGGTCCCTCGCGGAGGAATTCGACATGCGCGCGTTCGTCTCGATCGGCGGGTCGATGCCCGTCCGCGGGACCCCCGACCTGACACTGATCGAGGCCGGGCCCGGCACGGCGCTGCCTCAGCCGGCCGACCTCCTGCGGGAGATTCAGCGTCTGTGCCACGCCCCAAGCCGACGATTGCTCATGTTCGACTCGCTCGATCAGATGGTGCGCGCCTGGGGTGTGGGCGGCGCGCGCGCGTTTTTTAGTCGCTGCTGCCCCTTCCTCCTGGACGCAGGCGCCATCGCCTACTGGAACATGAGCGTGCAACAGACGCCTGCCGTGGTGCGGGACACCGTCTATGCGGTGACCCAATGCATCCTGCGCGTCGATGACCGCAGCGTGCGTGTGGCGAAGGCGGAGGGTCGAGAGCAGGGGGTCACCGGCTCGATGCTGCACTGGCACCTGGAGGACGGGCGGCCGATCCTCGACGAGGCGAACGTCACGGGGCGCGTGGCCGCCTCGCTGCGTTCGCTGCGTCGCGTCCGGGGGCTCAGCCAGCAGGACCTGGCCGGTCTGGCGGGAGTAACGGCCAGCGCGGTGTCACAGGCCGAGCGCGCCGAGCGCGGACTCTCGCTCTCGACGCTGGCGCGGCTGAGCGCGAGTCTCGGGATCACCATCGACGATCTCCTCCGGGGAGAAAACCCCGACGTGTACCGGATCGGACGCCGGCCCGAGGATCCCCAACACCACGCCGAGGACGCCACGACCCTGCTCGGCAGCCCCGACACAGAGGTCCAGATCGACCTCGTGCAGCTGGCGCCGCGCCAGGACGGCGCCCCGGCGGCGCCGCGCAAGGGCAGCGGCATCGTCGCCGTCGCCAGTGGGCTCGTCCAGATTGAGGTGGCGGGTCAGACCCCGGCCGTGCGCCGGGGCGAGGTCCTGGTCGCCGACAGCGAACGAATCGAACGGTGGCGCAACGTGGGGCACGGCGAGGCGCTCCTGTTCTGGATCGTGCTCGCCGCAGGCGGCCCGTTCAGGCCGCACCGGCCGAGAAGCTAGCCCTAAGGGCGCCGCCGTCAGGCGCCGCCGACAATCATTCGTGACCGTCGTCGGGGACGAGGAAGACCGGGACCTTGGCGCGCCGGCGCACGCGCTGGGGCTCCTGCGTCCACATGAAGTCCCCCGCGACGCGGTTGCGGTCCGGGTCGGCCGCCATCACGATCGCGTCACAGCCCGACAGCTGGGCTTCTTGGAGGATCACCTTGGTCGCCTTGCGCGTGCCGACCACGCGACCGTCGGCCTCGATCCCCTTGCGCTTGATGCGCTTGACGACTTTCCCGACCATTTCCCGCTGCTCGTCCCACTCGCGCTTGGTCGGCAGCAGACCCGGGTTGGGTAGGCCGAAGGCCACGCCGTGGACGCGCGCGATCGACAGCACGTAGACGCTCGCATTCGACCGCCTGGCCAGCTCGAGCACCCGCGCGACCGCGGCGTCGGGGATGTCTCGTCCCTCCGACGCGAGCAGGATCCGCTCGATCGGCCCGGCGTCCGTATCCGAAGGATCCTGCTCGCGCACCGCCGCTTGGGTTGCCCTCACGGGCCGGTGCCCGTGGCCGCCATCATGCTCGCCTGCTCGGGCGCCGGCGGCGCGTCGCGCTTGTCCTCGACGCGCTTGCGATACCAGTACAGCGGCAGGTAGGCCAGCAGCACGCCGATCCCGATGAAGTAGTAGGGCAGCGTCGACTTACCGGCCTGGGAGCACGTACAGGAGGCGTACATCGGGCCGCCCCAGACGTAGATCACCGCGTACACGAATGCCAGGGCCAGGGCCGCGTACTTCATCCACTCGGGCAGCCGGTAGGGCCGCCGGACATTCGGGCGCCACTGGCGCAGGCAGTAGTAGCCGATCAGCACCGGGATGAACGAGAACAGGTAGCCGACGTTCGAGAACGTGTAGATCTGGACCGCGCCGCCCATGAACACGACGATGATCGCGCAGACCACGTTGAACGCCATCGAGTGGCCGGGGACGCCGTGGGAGTTCGTCCGCGAGAAGAACTTCGGGAAGTGCCCGTCGGCGGACATCTGGTGCAGCGAGCGCGCGGTGCCCGTGATCGCGTTCAGCGCGGACAGGATCAGCGCCAGGATCAGCATGATCGCGATCAGGTCGTCGAGCACGGTCGAGGCCTTGCTGGTCCCGAACACCGCCGAGGCGAAAGTCACGAACATCGTCTTGGGGTCGACGAGTGCCGTGGTGCCGAGCGCGTGGACGCCAAGGACGATCACGAACGCGATCGGGATCATCGTGTAGATGAACACGCCGTAGCCGCCCTCGAGGTTCATCGCGATCTTGGCGTCGCGGTCGGGGTCGCGCGTCTCGCCGATGTAGCACGCGGCCGCCTCCATCGCGATCACATTCCACGTTAACAGGAAGGAGAACGCGACCGAGATCGTCAGCCAGCCGTGCCCGAACAGTGGGGAGAAGAAGCCGGTGCCGTTCGTGTGCTGGAAATGGGTGAGCTGGCTGAAGTCGACGACCGACGGGTTAAAGATCCACGAGATCGCCAGGAACGTCAGCGGGATCATCGACAGCAGCGCGAGCGCGGTCGCAAAGAACGTTCCGAAGCGCAGACCGCGGTATGACGGGATGAAAAGGAGCAGGATCCCGATCACCGAGATCGCGATCGTCCACCAGGCGATGTTCGTCCCGAGCAGGTTGATCCCGCTCGTGGTGTTGAGCTTGAACAGCTCCGCGATGTAGAACGACGCCAGGATCATGTTCAGCGGCGCCACCGGGAACCAGCCGAGCCAGTAGCCCCAGGCGGTGATCCCGTTGACGTGCCCGGCGAACGTCGGCCAGCGGTCCTTGAAGGCGACGTAGGCGTACGTGGGCGAGCCGCCCGAGCGATCGGGCATCATCGCGGCGAGCTCGGCCAGGAACAGACACAGCAGCCAGCCGCTTAGCGTGACCAGGAAGGTGATCGGAATCGCCGCCGCGCCGAGCGAGGTGACCATCGTCGGCGCGATTCCGGTGACGAGGATCGTGCCCGCCAAGCCGATCACGAAGGCGCTCCACCAGTTGCCGGTCTTGGGGAGCCCGCCGCCTTCGTAGCTGAGCTCGTCGTACTCCGTCCCGGACACGTCCGTCATGTAGCTCCTCCAAAGACCCACGTTGGCAATGACCACGATTAGGCTCCCACGTGGCCGGTGCACGTCCCAGGCGCGATGCGCACACAATTGCATCGCTTCACATGGAGCAGCTGAACACATTCCTCGCGCGCCACCCGCCGTTCGACGGGCTGAGCCCCGACGAGCTGGCCGAGCTCGCTCTCGGCGCCCAGGAGCAAACGTTCGAGGGGGGCCAGGTGGTGCTCGTCGAGGACGGACCGCCGTCCCCCGGGCTGTGGGTGATTCTGGCCGGCTCGCTGGAGCTCGTGCACGAGGGGGAGCCGGTCCAGGTGCTCGAACCGGGCGAATGCTTCGGCCAGGCCTCGATGCTGACCGGTATGGCGCCCACTTTTACCGTGCGCGCGCGCGAGGCATCACGGTGCGCCCTGCTCAGCGCGCAGGCCGGACGCCGGGTGCTCGGGACCGAAGCCGGCGCGACCTACGTCGCCGAGTCGATGCGAAAGCGGCTGACCTACACGGGCCACACCGTGCACGGACTCCTCGACGTCGGCACCGCGCCCGTCTCGGCGGTCATGAGCCGGCCGGTCTTCTGCGGGCCCGAGGAGCCGCTGCGGGAAGCCGCGTCGCGTCTGGGTCGGGAAGGGGTCTCGGCGCTACTGATTCGCCTGGAGGACGACCGGCTGGGGATCCTCACCGACGCCAGCGTCCGCGCGGCGGTGGCGGTCGATGGGGTCTCGCTCGACGCGCCGGTGCGCCGCGCGGCGCGCTGTCCGGTTCCGACCGTGCCGTTGGATCAGCTCGCCATCGAGGCGACCGTGGAGATGCTCGCCGCGGGGGCGGAGCATCTGGCGGTGCTCGAGGGCGATCGCGTGTGCGGGCTGGTGTCGGCCACCGACCTGCTCAGCCTGGAGACGCGCAGTCCGATCGCCCTGCGTCACGTGCTGCTCGGCGCTCCGGACGAGGAGGCGCTGGTACGGGCTGCGGGCCGCATCCCGGGGCTGTTCCTGGTTCTGTCCCGGGCGGGCGTCCCCCCGCCCGACCTCGGCCGCGTGCTCAGCCTCCAGCTCGACACGCTCGTGGCGGGGCTGATCGAGTTCTCGATTGCCCGGCACGGGCCGGCGCCGGCGGCGTGGAGCTGGCTCGATCTCGGCAGCGCGGCTCGGCGCGAGCTCACGCTGGCCTCCGACCAGGACAACGCGCTGGCCTACGCCTCCGTTTCGGACGGGGGCTCGGCTCAGGACGTCGATGACTACTTCGCCCGGTTGGGAGCGGACGTCAACGACGGGCTGGTGCGCTGCGGCATCGGCGTGGATGACAACGGTGTGCTCGCCCGCAACCGGCAGTGGCGCATGTCCTCCGAGGCCTGGCTGAAGACGTTCGACGACGTCCTGCGAGAACCCGACGAGTCGCACCTGATCCGCGCCACCGTGGCGTTCGACTTCCGCTCGAGCGCCGGCGGGTTGATCATCGCACCCGAGCTGACCGAGCGGATGCGAGCCGCCCGGACCCACGCCCAGTTCATGCGCTTGATGGCACGGACGGCGACGGGCTTCCCGGTCGCGCTGGGCTTCCGCGGTCAGCTGGCGGTGGGGCAGCACGGGGATCCGCCCGGCCGATTGGATTTGAAGCGCGGCGGCGTCATCCCGCTCGTCAACCTGGTGCGCTTTCACGCGCTGGCGCACGGGGTCACGATCTCCGCAACGCTCGACCGAATCGAGGCCGTGGCCGGGCTGGGCGGTCTGGAGCGCGACGTCGCGAACGGGCTGCGCGAAGCGTTCATGGCCATCAACGGCATCCGTCTGGAGCACCACGCGGCCCAGGTGCAGGCCGACATGCCGCCCGACAACCTGATCGATCCGGACGAGCTGGATCCGATCGCGCGAGCCGAGCTGCGCGAGGCGCTCCAGGTGGTGCGCCGCGCCCAGCGTCGAGTCGGCGCATGGTCACCGCCATGACATTCGCCACTAACGGCTCGTGAGACAGTAGTGGGCGCAGCCACATTTGCGGGCGAAAGTGTGCGCGCCCGTGCCATTGGCCCGATGTCCAACAGGCTCTAGCCTGGCTCGCCATGTGTGGTATTGCGGGTCTTTACACGAAGTCGGCCACGCTTCGTGAGCAGCTGGGTGCGCATCTCGCGGACATGCTCGAGCAGCTCTCGGACCGTGGCCCGGACAGCGCGGGCGTCGCGTTCTACCGCGATCCGGCTCCGTCTGGCTGGTGCAAGGTGTCGCTGCACTCGCCGTCGCCGACGCCCGAGTGGGAGGCGCTGACCGCCGAGCTCGAGGTCGAGTTCGGCGAGTGTTTGCCCCCGCGCGTACGCGCGACTCACGCCGTGTTCGTCGTCACCGCCGAGGCTGAGGACGCCCAGGCGTGGCTGCTGGAGAACCATCCCGAGCTCACGCTGATGAGCGCCGGGCGCTCGATCGAGATCTACAAGGAGGCGGATCTGCCGACGCGCTTCGTCGAGAAGTTCGCCCTGCACGAGATCGCCGGTAGCCACGCGCTCGGTCACACCCGGATGGCGACCGAGAGCCGGGTCACGACCGCGGGATCGCACCCGTTTTCGACCGGCCTCGATCTGTGCCTCGTCCACAACGGCTCGCTCTCGAACCACAACCGCCTGCGCCGCACGCTGCAGCGCGAAGGCATGGTGTTCCGGACCGAGAACGACAGCGAGGTCGCGGCCGGCTACCTGACGTGGCGGCTGCGCGAGGGTGCTTCCCTGGAGGAGGCGCTCGAAGGCTGCCTTTCGGATCTGGATGGGTTCTACACGTTCGCCGTCGGTACCGCCGACGGGTTCGCGGTGCTGCGCGACCCGATCGCCTGCAAGCCGGCCGTGATGGCCGAGACCGACGAATGGGTGGCGATGGCGTCCGAGTACCGGGCGATCGCCGTCCTGCCGGGGGCGGAGGATGCCGTCACCTGGGAGCCCGCTCCGGGGCACGTGTACAGCTGGGGCACCGCGTCGCTGGTGGCGTGAGGTTCGGATGGCCACGCCCGAGGTAACCCAGGAAGCAGTGCGCACGTTCGACCTGTCGATCGACACCGTCCGTGAACTGAACCAGGCACTGCACGCGGACCCGGCTCTGAACGGCGCCGCCGCGCGCGTGGTGGTGCGCAACCCGGGCGGGCGGCATGCGCTGGCGGTCGGCATCGACGCGCCCTACGAAGTCGAGATCGACGGCCACGTCGGCTACTACTGCGCCGGCATGAACAAGCACGCCACCGTGCGCGTGCGCGGCAACTGCGGCGTGGGCGTGGCCGAGAACATGATGTCGGGCCTAGTCATCGTTGAGGGGAGCGCCTCGCAGTCGGCGGGCGCCACGGCGCGCGGCGGGCTGCTGGTGATCCATGGTGACGCTTCGGCTCGGTGCGGGATCTCGTTGAAGGGCGCCGACATCGTGGTGCGCGGATCGGTCGGGCACATGGCCGCGTTCATGGCCCAGAAGGGGAGCTTGGTCGTGTGCGGCGACGCCGGCGAGTCGCTCGGGGATTCGCTGTACGAGGCGCGGCTGTACGTTCGGGGCAGCGTCGACGCGCTCGGCGCTGACTGCGTGGAGAAAGAGATGCGCCCCGAGCACTCCGATCAGGTGCGCTCGTTGCTCGAGGCCGCCGGGGTCGACGACGTGGATCCGGCCGACTTCCGGCGCTACGGATCGGCGCGCCGGCTCTACAACTTCCACGTCGACAACCTGGGGGCGTACTGAGATGTCTGCTTCGGCGAGCATGAACGGCTGGCATCCGGGGCTGCGCGAGTCGGCCACGTTCGACCGCAACTCGATCGCCGAGATCCAGCGGGCGGCGCGCGAGGGGATGTACGACATCCGCGGTTTTGGGGCCAAGCGGCCCGTCCCGCACTTCGACGACTTGCTGTTCCTGGGCGCTTCGGTGTCGCGCTACCCGCTCGAGGGCTACCGCGAGAAGTGCGCCACCGACGTGGTGATCGGTACTCGCTTCGCGCGCGAGCCCGTGCACCTGGACATCCCGATCACGATCGCCGGCATGAGCTTCGGTGCCCTGTCCGGGCCGGCCAAGGAGGCCCTCGGGCGCGGCGCCACCGAGGTCGGGACCTCGACCACGACCGGCGATGGAGGGATGACGCCCGAGGAGCGCGAGCACTCTTCCGTTCTCGTGTATCAGCTGCTGCCCTCCCGTTACGGGATGAATCCCGACGATTTGAGGCGCGCGGATGCCATAGAGGTCGTAGTGGGGCAGGGCGCCAAGCCGGGCGGCGGGGGCATGCTGCTCGGCCACAAGATCTCCGATCGGGTGGCCGAGATGCGCGACCTGCCGAAGGGCATCGATCAGCGCAGCGCCTGCCGGCACCCCGACTGGACGGGGCCGGACGACTTGGAGATCAAGATCGAGGAGCTGCGCGAGATCACCGACTGGCGGATCCCGATCTACGTCAAGGTCGGCGCGTCACGCACCTACTTCGACGTGGCCCTGGCCGTCAAGGCCGGCGCCGACGCCGTCGTGCTCGACGGCATGCAAGGCGGCACGGCAGCCACGCAGGACGTGTTCATCGAGCACGTCGGCATCCCGATCCTCGCCGCCATCCCGCAGGCGGTGGAATCGCTGGTCGAGCTCGGCATGCACCGTGAGGTCCAACTGATTGTGTCCGGGGGACTGCGATCGGGCGCGGATGTCGCCAAGGCGCTGGCGCTGGGAGCGGATGCCGTGTCGATCGGCACCGCGGCGCTGATCGCCCTCGGCGACAACGCGCCCGAGCACGATTCGGAATACCGCACGATCGGATCGGCCGCCGGCTACTACGACGACTACCAGGCCGGCCTCGACCCCGCCGGGATCTCGACCCAGGATCCGAAGCTCGCGGCGAGGCTGGATCCGGTCGAGGGCGGCCGGCGCTTGGCCAACTACCTGCGCACGATGACGCTCGAGGCTCAGACGTTGGCCCGGGCGTGCGGCAAGTCGCACCTGCACAACCTCGAGCCCGAGGATCTGGTCGCGCTGACGATCGAGGCGGCCGCGATGGCGCGCGTGCCGCTGGCCGGGACGAGCTGGATTCCGGGCCTGGTCGCTCAGTCGTAGGCACCGGCGATTGTCGCGGCGAGCGAGCGCGAGTTTTGCCGCACGCGCGCTCGGGCAGGGTGGCACCATGGGGGCGTGGACGTGGACGAGCTATACGGCCTCCCGCTCGACCGCTTCACCCCGGAGCGCAACGCGCTCGCGCGTGAGCTCCGCAACGCCGGCGAGCGCGACCGAGGGGCCGAGGTGGCGGCGCTGCGCAAACCTTCGGTGGCAGCTTGGGCGGTCAACCAGCTGGTGCGCACGCAAAAGAGCGCGATCGGCGAGCTGTTCGAGGCCGGCGACGGGTTGCGCCACGCCCATGATGAGGTGCTGGCCGGGCGCGGCGACGGAGGCTCGCTGCGGCTCGCGGTGGACCGCGAGCGCCAGGCCGTGGAGTCGCTGATCCAATCCGCTGGTGGTCTGCTGAGCACCGATGGGCACGAGCTCAGCCCGACGATCATCGACCGGGTCGCCGACACGCTGCACGCGGCCGCACTCGACGACGATGCGCGCGCGCTCCTGCGCGATGGCCGGCTCGAACGCGAGCTGCGCCACGTCGGACTGGGTATGGCGGCCGCCGGTGCCACACCGGCGACTACGCCCACCCGGCGGCCGACCCCAACCGCGCCTCGGAAGGCGGCCGAGCCGGGGGAGAAGCTCACGGCCGAGAAGTCCTCCGCCGATCTAAGGGCGACCGAGCGCGCCATGCGAGAACGGGCGCAGGCCGAGGCGAAGGCCCGCGCCGAGGAGCGCGCCCTGGAGCGCGAGGCCCGCCGGCGCCTTGAGCGTGCCGAGCGGGGCGCGGAGCTAGCGCATGAGCGCCGGGACCGAGCTGCCCAGGCGCTCGAGGCGGCCGAAGGGGAGCTGGCCGAGGCCGAGGACGAGCTGCGCGAGGCGAAGGCGCGGCTCAGTGAACTAGCGCAAGGATGATCACAACGATCACCACGACCACGAGCCCGGCCGCGGCGATACTGACCGGACGCTGGCGCCACCAGAACTCGGGATCGGCGCGGTCGCGCGTGTAGTGACCCTCGGGCGGGGTACCGACCCAATCGTCGTCGTCGTCGTCGTACGGACTCACACCGTCAGGGTATGACAGACGACCTGACCCCGCAGACCGGACGGAAGTGGCGGCTGGCGCCGGGCGTGCGGACGTTCGAGGACGAGGAGCGGGAGCGCCGGCGCGAGCAGTGACGCCGGGATCGCTAGGTTCCCGGGCATGAACTATCGACAATTCGCACGCACCGGGGTTAAGGTCAGCCCGCTCTGCCTCGGCGCGATGATGCTCGGGGGCTGGGGAAATCCGGACCACGACGACTGCATCCGCATCATCCACCGGGCGCTCGACGCGGGCATCAACTTCATCGACACGGCCGATGTCTACACACGCGGGGAATCGGAGGAGATCGTCGGCAAGGCACTGGCGGGCGGCCGGCGCGACAACGTCGTGCTCGCGACCAAGGTGCACGGGACGATGGGCGACGATCCCAATGAGTTCGGCAACTCGCGCCGCTGGATCATTCGCGAGGTCGAGAACTCGCTTCGGCGCCTGGGGACCGATTGGATCGACCTCTACCAGATCCATCGCCCCGAGTTCGACACCGACCTCGACGAGACGCTCGGCGCCCTAACCGACCTGGTGCGCGCCGGCAAGGTCCGCTACATCGGCTCCTCGACGTTTCCGGCCAGCATGATCGTCGAGGCGCAGTGGGTGGCCGAGAGGCGCGGGTGCGAGCGGTTCGTGTGCGAGCAGCCGCCGTACTCGATCCTGGTCCGAGGGATCGAGCAGGACGTGCTGCCCACGACTCTGCGCCACGGCATGGGCGTGATCCCGTGGAGCCCGCTCGCGGGTGGGTGGCTGACCGGTCGTTACCGCAAGGACGCCGACCCGCCCAAGTCACATCGGGCCGAGCGGATCCCGGCTCGCTTCGACATGTCGCTGCCCGCCAACCAGCGCAAGCTCGAAGCCGCCGACGCGCTCGCCCGGCTGGCCGAGGAGGCGGGGATGAGCCTGATCGAGCTGGCGCTCGCCTTCGTCCTCTCGCACCCGGCGGTGACCGCCCCGATCATCGGCCCGCGGACGATGGAGCAGCTCGAGTCGCAGCTCGGCGCCGCCGAGATCACGCTGTCGGACGACGTGCTCGATCGGATCGACGAGATCGTTTCGCCCGGCCTGACCATCAACCCGGCCGATGGCGGCTGGCAGAACCCGGCCCTGGAGCCCGACGCGCGCCGCAGACGCTGACCGCACAGCTGTTCGAAGCTCGGACGCGCCTCCGAAAGCGTGGCGTCCGACGCAGCGTTCATTCTGTGGACAAGGAGGATCGAACGGTGTTGGACGCCGACAAGAGTGCGGTCATCGCCGAGGGCTACGTCACGGAGCTCCTGTACGAGCTGCTGGACGCTCACGTCGACACGATGCGGCTGGCTGATGGTCTGGATGCAGAACCCGCGTGGGCCGCGCATCTCGACTATCTGCGGGACCTGCAGCGCGTCGGACGCGAGGCGCTCGCCCGCGGCGCTAGCTGACCGCCGGCTAACCGCTTGACTGCCGGCCGGCCCGACCGCCGGCCCACCCGCCTGACGGCAATCCCTACGGAACCGCTGGGACGACCACGACCGGTCCGTCCTCCGTTGGGAGGGCGTCGGTGTCGAAGCCGGCCTCCTCGAGCGTGTGAACGTGCGGCATCCGCTCGACGAAGGCATCGTGAGGCTCGAGGAAGCTGATGCGGTGCGTGCGGTAGTGCATCGGCACGACCCAGCGCGCGCCCACGCGCTCGGCGATCGCCGCCGCCTGCTCGGCTCCGATCGTCGGACCGTCTCCCACCGGTAGGAACACCAGGTCGACCTGGCCGATCGCGGCGGCCTGTTCGTCACGCAACGAGGTCTGGCCGAAGTCCCCGAAGTGAGCGACCCGCACTCCGTCCAGCGTGAACACGAAGATCGTGTTGGGGCCGCGCTCGGTGCCCGCGGCCTCGTCGTGCTCGGAGGCGACCGCGACCACTTCGCCGATGGGCGACTCGAGGCGGCCGGCGGTCGAGCGCAGGATCACCGGATCGCCCTCGATGGTCTCAACCCCGTTGTGATCGAAATGCTCGTGGGTCACGAGCAACAGATCCGCGTCGACGCCGACCGGAACCGGGTATTCGAACTTGATGCCGCGGGCGGCCATCGGCGCGGGGTCGCCGAATGGGTCGATGAACACGGTCCCTTCAGGCCCGCTCAACCGGAACGCGGCCTGGCCATACCAATCGACGCGCATGTCGCTCCTTTAGTTGCAATGCTGGTCGCGCCCCCTAGCGGGGCACGCGCCGGAGCTTACGCGTCGTGACGATGGCGGATCAGTGCATGAAGACGGCTTCAGCGCCGACGATCGCCAGCGTGACCAGCACGCAAAGCGCAATCGTCACGAAGATTCGATGTGCTTCGGTGCTCTCGCCGGTGAGGATCTGGATCAGGCCGGGTCGATCAGGATGCGACTCCATCAGGGTGCCGGTGGTCTTTCCGCACGTTGGGCAACGATCGAGCATGCTTCCTCCTTTGCAGGGAAGCTGAGGGTTGGTTCGAGAGAATTCGAGGACGTGGCCGGCAGGTGCGGGCCACGCTGTGTAACTGTCCACTCGGGGTGTACCCCACCTAGCGGTGTGGAGAACCCCTTGAACAGTTGATCGACCAAGGGTTCTGGCCCTTGAGCGCGCGTTACCCAATAAGGTGCGCCCATGCCAGAACGCGCCGCACTCGTTACCGGAGCCTCGCGCGGGATCGGATTCGCGCTCGCGGAGGCGCTCGGGGAGGAGGGCTACGGCCTGACGATCACCGCGCGCAAGCCCGAGTCGCTCGAGCGCGCGGCCTCCGAGTTGCGCGAGCGCGGGTTCGAGGTGCAGGCCGTCGCCGCGAACCTGACCGACGAGGAAGCCGTGCGCGAAGTTGTCCGCCGGCACGGCGAGCGCTACGGGCGGCTCGACGTGCTCGTCAACAACGCAGGCGTGGGCGTAGGCGCCAAGGTCGATGAGCACCAGACCAAATTCATCGATATGCAACTCGCCGTGAACCTGCGCGCGCCGGTCCTGTTCTACCGCGAGTGTGCCGACATGCTCCGCGCCGCCGGCGCCGAGCATGGGAACGCGCTCGTGGTCAACCTGGCCTCGCTGGCGGGCGTATCGCCCCAGGCGTGGCTGTCGGTGTACTCGGCGACCAAGGCCGCGATCGCCGCGTACACCGTGTCGATGAACAAGGAGTTAGCCAAGCACGGCGTGAAGTCGGTGGCGTTCGCGCCCGGTTTCGTCGACACCGACATGGCCGACTACGTCAAGGACAGGATCCCGGCCGACGAGATGCTCCGCCCCAGCGACCTTGCCGAGGCGCTGCGGTTCGTGTTGCGCGTCTCGCCCCAGTGCCTGGTCGGCGAGATCGTGTTTCAGCGCCCGGGGGAGATCCTGTGAGCGGCGATCTCGCCGGGCGGAGGGTCCTCATCACCGGCGCGGCGCGCGGCATCGGCGCGGCCACCGCGAAGCGGCTGCACGCCCGCGGGGCCAAGGTCGTGCTCGCCGGCATCGAGCCCGAGCGCCTGGCCCGCACCGCCGCCGAGTGTGGCGACGCGCTGGCCGTGGTGTGCGACGTGCGCGACCGCGAGCAGGTCGAGGGCGCCGTCGAGGCGGCCTCCGAGAGGCTGCGCGGGCTGGATGTGGTCGTGGCGAACGCCGGGGTGGCCGCGCAGCTGCCGCTCGTCGGCGGCGACCCTGAGGTGTTCGAGCGCACGATCGAGGTCAACCTGCTCGGTGTCTATTACACGCTGCGCGCCGCCGGGCCCCACATCGCCCACCCGGGCGGCTACGCGCTCGCGATCTCCTCGCTCGCGGCGGCGCTTCACCCGCCGCTGCTCGGCGCCTACTGCGCATCCAAGGCCGGCGTCGAGGCGCTCGCCGACTCGCTGCGAATCGAGCTCGCGCCGAGTGGGGCCCGCGTCGGGGTCGCGTATTTCGCCGAGCTCGACACCGACATGGTTCGCCAGGGATTCGGCACCGCCGCCTCTCAGCGCATGCGGGAAAGCCGGTGGAGCGCAATGCGGGTCGCGCCGCTCGAGGCGGGTGTAGACGCAATTGAGCGAGGGATCGCCCGGCGCTCGCGGCGGGTGGTGGCGCCCCGCTGGGTGGGCGCAGTGCTGCCTGCGCGGATGCTGGCCCAGCGGGTCGTTGAGGCCGCCACTCGCTCATCGGTCGGGGAGGCGCTGGATATCGCCCTCGGCGAGTGCCCGCCGCTGACCACCGACCTTCCGGTCGCAGCGCGGGACCGACACTCCTAGTCAACTCTTACGCACCTCCTACCGAGGGCCGACGCGGGGCGAGGAACGTCCGTGGCATCACCGAAAGGAGGTGAACGATGCGCAGACTCAAACCCCTGTTGATCACGGTCGCCGCCACGGCGGCGCTCGCGGGCGGCGGCGCCGCAATCGCGAATGCGGCCACGTCGACCTCGACGACCGGCAGTGGCACAACCGCGTCCTCGACCACGCCGGCGCGGACCCCGACGACGCCGGGGCAGGGCAGTCACGCCCCGCCCGGGCGCGGCGGGAGCGGCTCGCACAACTGTCCCAACATGTGAGCTAACCCCCACATAGCCGGTGCGCGGGTGGGTGGGGGTGGCTGGAGGACCCCATTCATACGGCCCGGCCGGGCCACCGGCCGGGCCGTTCCCGCCTCGGCATGGCGCATGTCCGATTTCGGACCGCGGCGCGGCGAACCCTCCCGCGTACATTAGGTCCATGGCCCCGGCTGGCAACGGACGGCGCGCGAGCAACAGGGCTCTGCGCCGGCCCGACCCGCGGGGCGAGAACTACAAGTGGATCGCGCTCTCCAACTGCACGCTCGGCGTGCTGCTGGCCACCCTCGACGCGTCGATCACGCTGATTGCGATGCCCGACATCTTTCGGGGCATCCATCTCGATCCGCTGGTCCCCGCCAACAGCTTCTACCTGCTGTGGATGATCTTCGGGTTCCTGATCGTCACCAGCGTGCTGATCGTCAGCTTGGGCCGGCTGGGGGACATGTTCGGCCGGGTCCGGATCTACAACCTCGGGTTCGTGATCTACACAGCGGCCTCGCTGGTGCTGACCGTGGACTGGCTGAACGGACGCGCGGGGGCGACGTTCCTGATCGCCTTCCGGATCGTGCAGGGAGTCGGCGCCGCGTGCCTGCTGGCCAACTCGGCGGCGATCATCACCGACGCGTTCCCCACCAATCAGCGCGGGATGGCGCTGGGCATCAACAACATCGTCGCCGTCAGCGGCATGTTCGTCGGCCTCGTGCTCGGCGGGATCCTGGCCCCGATCAACTGGCGGCTCGTGTTCCTCATCTCCGTGCCGGTCGGTCTGTTCGGGACGGTGTGGGCCTACCTCAAGCTCCAGGAGATCTCGACGCCGAGGCGCGCGCGGATCGACTGGGGCGGCAACATCACGTTCGCGGTCGGGCTGATCCTGGTCATGATCGCGATCACCTACGGGATCCGACCCTATGGGAGCTCGACGACCGGGTGGGGGAGCCCTCGCGTGCTCGTGCTGATGGCGTGCGGCTTTGCCACGTTGGCCGCGTTCGCGGTAATCGAGAGCCGTGTCGCCGATCCGATGTTCCGGCTGCCGCTGTTCAAGATCCGCGCGTTCACGTTCGGGACCCTGTCGACGTTCCTCTCGGCAGTCGCGCGCGGCGGCCTGATGTTCATGCTGATCATCTGGCTTCAGGGCATCTGGCTGCCCCAGCACGGCTACGACTTCACCAAGACGCCTCTTTATGCCGGGATCTACATGCTGCCGCTGACGATCGGGCTGCTGATCGCCGGCCCAGCCTCCGGCATCCTGTCGGACCGGTTCGGGGCCCGGCCGTTCGCGACCGGCGGGATGATCGCCACCGCGGTGAGCTTTGTGCTGCTCGCGTTGCTGCCGACCGACTTCTCCTACCCGATGTTCGGCGCGGTCCTGTTCCTGATGGGCGCCTCGATGGGGATGTTCGCCTCGCCGAACCGGGCCGGCGTCATGAACAGCCTCCCGCCGGGCGACCGCGGCGCCGGGGGCGGCATGAACCAGACGTTCCAGAACTCCGCCCAGGTGCTGTCGGTCGGCGTGTTCTTCACGCTGATGATCCTCGGCCTGGCCGCGAACCTGCCGCACACGATGGCGGCCGGGCTCGAGGCCCACGGCGTGCCCGCCGCGGCGGCGCAGCACGCCGCGCACCTGCCGCCGGTGTCGATCCTGTTCGCGGCCTTCCTCGGTTACAACCCGATCCAGCACCTGCTGGGCGGGTCAGTGCTGGCCGGCCTGCCGGCCCACACCCAGGCGATCATCACGGGGCGGTCGTTCTTCCCGCACCTGATCTCCTCGCCGTTTCGCGACGGACTGCACGAGGCCTTCGCGTTCGCGATCATCGCGTGCCTGGTGGCGGCGGTGGCGTCGTGGTCGCGGGGTGAGCGGTACGTCGACGCCGGCACGCATGCGCCGCTGCCCGCTGTGGATGACTTCCCGGCGGCGGTCGAGGTCTAGCTGGAGGTCTGGCCGCCCGGTGACCCACCCCGACCGCCGGCAGGGACGCCGCGCAGGCCCGGGGACGGGCGGGGTCCAATTCTTCTCGGTTGGTCGGCCAGCCAAGTAGGATCGGCCCGTCGTGACATCGACGCGCGACAGCCTCGACGACGTGCTCGTCAGCGAGCTCGAGCTCTGGCGGGACGGCCCGCCCCACGAGTTGTTCCGCCGGCTCCGGGCGGAGCGCCCGGTGCACTGGACCGACAGCATCTCCGCCTACCCGGGGGAGCCTGGGTTCTGGTCGGTGACGCGGCCGGAGGACATCCACACGGTCAGCCGCGACTGGCGGACGTATTCCTCCGAGCTTGGCGGCATCACGTCGGTGGGGGTGTTCCCGCTCAAGCTGATCCGCTCGATGTTCATCGGGATGGATCCGCCCCGGCACGACCGCCTGAAGATGCTCTTCCAGGCAGGGTTCACTCCGCGTCGGATCGCGGATCACGAGCCCGCGATCAGGCAGATTGTGGTCGACGTGCTGGCCGCCCTCGAGGGTCGCGAGCGGTGTGACCTGGTCACCGAGGTGGCCCAGCCGGTCGTCTCGCGCGTGATCGGGAGCTTCATGGGCGTCCCGCCCGAGGATGACGCCGAGTGGGCGCGGCTGATGAACGCGGCGCTTGCCGTCGCCGACCCGGACATGAGCCCGCGCGGCGTCAACACGCTGCTCGACGACTCAATCCCGCAGCTGTTCGAGCGCTGCCGCCGGCTGATCGCCGAGCGGCGCGAGCGGCCGACCGACGATCTCACCAGCCTGCTCGTCCACGCCGAGGTGGAGGGAGAGAAGCTCGAGGAGCAGGAGATCGTGATGGGCTTCTTCCTACTCATGGCCGCCGGCAACGACAGCACGAAGGCGACCTACTCGAGCGGCATGGGGGCGCTGCTCGCGCAGCCCGACCAGCGCCGGCTGCTGCTCGAGAACCCATCGCTGATCCCCGCCGCGGTCGAGGAGTCGTTGCGCATGTTCCCGGCCTTCGCCCACTTCGCCCGGACGGCGACGCACGACACCGAGCTCGCCGGGCAGCCGATTCGCGAGGGCGAGAGGGTGGTCATGTGGTACGCGTCCTCGGGTCGGGACGAGACTCAGTACCCGGATGCGGATTGCTTCGACGTGCGCCGCAATCCCGAGCACCAGGCGTTTGGGGCGGGCGGCCGTCACTTCTGCCTGGGCACCGCGCTGGCCCGGCTCGAGCTCCGCGTGCTGTTCGACGAGACGCTCGCGCGCTATCCGAGCATGGAGCTGGCGGGCGAGCCGACGTGGGTCGTCTCGTCGTTCGTCAGCCAACTCAAGACACTGCCGGTTACCCTCGGCGCGCCCTCAGCGGGTCGATAGCAAGCCGAGTTTGTGGGCGATTCCAGCGGCGTCGACGCGCCGGTTGGCGCCGAGCTTGCGCAGGATGTTCGACACGTGCACGCCCGCGGTGCTCGGGCTGATGTAGAGCGCGGCCGCGATCTCGCGGTTGGTGTGTCCCTCGCTCAGCAGCTCGAGCACGGCGAGCTCCCGCTGCGTCAGCACCGGAGCGGCGGCCGGGGATCGGCGGGCGGCCGGAGCGTCGAGTCCCTCGAGTGCGTCGAGCGCGAGGTCGACGGCGGTGTCGAGCTCGTCATGGGAGCCGTCCGACCAGGCCGAGGCGAACGCGCCGGCGTTCAGGCGGCGCTCGAGCGCCGCGCGGGCCGCGTCACGATCGGGTCCCTCCACCGGTGGAATCGGGGTGCCGAGCTGCTCGCGCAGGGCGTCGGCGGCGGCGAGAACCTCGGCGCCGCGCTGAGGGTCGTGGCGCACGAGTACCGAGCCGACGATCTCCTCGAGCACGCTGGCAACCCGCCAACGGTCGCCCAGGGCCCGGTGCACGAGCAGTGCCTCGCGCAGCATCGGCACCACGTCGCGCGGCGGCCGGCGGGCGCGCCGTTCAGTGATCGCCTGCTCGTGCAGCGCCCAGGCGATGGCCTCCTGGAAGCCGAGATCACGGGCGATCGACAGGGCCTCGTCGAGGCGCTGGCGAGCGAGTGGAAGATCGCCGCGGTATTGGGCACTGGCGCCGAGGTTGACCAGCGTGCTGGCCGTGGCCCTCAGGTCGCCGGCGCCCTTGAACGTCGCCAGCGCCACCGCGCATTCCTCTTCGCTCGTTTGCGTCTCGCCGCTTAGCCAGGCGACGAACCCGAGGTAGTCATGCGAGGAGGCGATGCCGGCCTCATCTCCGAGCTCCCGCCAGATCGCCAGGCTGCGCTGGTGCAGGTCGCGGGCCTCGTCGTAGCGGCCCTGCTCGCGGGCGATCGAACCGAGTCGCTGAAGCGCGGTCGCGACGGCGCGCTGATCGCCGAGCTCGCTGACCAGATCCAGGGCGGCGCTGAGATGCGCCACGGCGGTCGCGTAGTCGCATTGGAGGAAGGCGACCTCTCCCGCGCTGACCAGGACGCGGGCGCGGCGGGCAGGGGAGATCTCGCCCGCCCGGGCAAGCAGGTGCTCGAAGCGGCTTCGGGCCTCGTGGTAGTAGCCGCGCTGGTACCAGAACGGCCACAGCAGCCGGGAGAGCCGCGCCCCGTCGTCGATCGACTCCTCGGAGAGCCAGTGCAGCGCGGCCTCGAGGTTGTCGTGCTCGAGCTCGAGGCGCTCGATCCAGCCGGGCTGATCGGGGCCGGCGAGTCCGTCCCGGGCCGCCAGCGCGAGGCCGAGGAAGTAATGCGCGTGGCGCGAGTGGACGGTCGGGCCCTCGGGTCCGTCCCACAGCTTGGCGGCCGCGTACTGGCGGACCGTGGCCAGTAGCCGGTAGCGGGGCTCCTCCGGATGGTCGACGACCTGGACGAGCGACCGATCGATCAGCACCGCGAGCAGGTCGAGCACTTCGGTGAGCTCGAGGAGGTAGCCGGCGCAGACGCTCTCCGCCGCCGCCAGGGAAAACGAACCACGGAAGACACTGAGCCGGCGGAACAGGCGCTGCTCGTCGGGCTCGAGCATCCGGTGGCTCCACTCGAGCATTCCATCCATCGTGCGGTGGCGCTCCGCCGCCGTCCGCGCCGTGTGGCGCAGGAGGCTCGGATCGACCTCGAGCCGCTGGGCGATCTGGGTGACCGACAGGACCGGGACGCGCGCCGCCGCGAGCTCGATGGCCAGCGGCATCCCGTCGAGCCACTCGCAGATACGCCGCACGTTCTCCCTGACCCCGGGAGCGTCGGGGTCGAACGCGGTCGACGCCTCGCCGGCCCGCTGCATGAACAGCGCGACCGCGCCGTCGTCCGGGTCGTCGGGCCGGCGCACGCCGGGCTCGGCCGTGTCGCCGGTCGCGAGGCCCGGCACGCGCCACACCTGCTCGCCCGGGACGCCAAGAGGCTGGCGGCTCGTCGCGATCACCCGCAGCGACGGGGAGCGCCCGAGCAGCGCGACGATCAGCTCGGCGCATCCGCCGACGACCTGTTCGCAGTTGTCCAGGGCCAGCAGCATCGACTCGGGGAGCTGGCGGGCGAGCGTCGCCGGAGTCGGGTCGCCGCTCAGCTCACCGTCCAACACGCTCGCCGCGACGACCTGGGCGACCAGCTCCGACTCGAGCGTCGTCGACAGGTCGACCCACCAGGCCCCGCCGATGAAGTCAGGCCGCATCGCGTCGGCGAGCGCCATGCCCAAGCGCGTCTTGCCGGCGCCACCTGGGCCGGCCAGCGTCAGCACGCGCGTACGCCAGACGAGGGAGCGGAGCTCAGCCAGGGCAGAATCCCGGCCCACCAGCCGGGTGAGCTGAACCGGCACGTTGCCGGCCAGGGGATCCCCATGCCTTGGTGGCTGGGGGCGGGCGGGCGGGCACTTCATCTGAGCGCGAGTCTCGGTTTCCTCGATCAGTAGAGGTACCTCTTCGTCGTCGTGGCGTCGAGCGTCGGTGCCCCAAGGAACGCACCCGCGGGCAACAGTCTAAAGACCCCATCGGTGGGCCCAGAAAGATGGGAGAACTCATAGGTAGATAAGGCGGGGGCGCAGGAAAGTAGATGTTTGATCTGGCGACTGGTGGGTATCGCTGGCCTCGGAGTGATGGCTGAGGGAGGCCGCAAACGCAGGCTCAACGTCCATCTCGCGCCGCTCTGCTTCGCGGCCGCGGTGTTGCTCACCTGGCTTGCGGCCACGAGTGCCACGGCGGCGCCGGTGCAGACCCCGATCGGAGTCACCGCGATGGCCGGATCCTCGTCGGCCACGGTGCGCTGGAGCGCCCCGGCCACGGTTGACGCGGCGCCGACCAAGTCGTTCACCGTGACCGCCTCGACCGGTCAGACCATGACCGCCGACGAGCCCAACACGTGGGCGATCGTCCCGGAGCTGACCGACGGCCAGCCGGTGAGCTTCACGGTTTCCGCGACCAGCACCGCCGGGAGCAGCGCGCCGTCGCCGCCGTCAAACGCCGTCACCCCCGAGCCGGTGGCACCGCCTTCCAACGTGGTGCGCGGAGCTCCGCAGTCGGTCCGTTACGACCAATACTCGGTGATCGTCGGCGGCCGCCGCGTCCTCATCTGGGCCGGTGAGTTCGACTACTACCGACTGCCGTCGCCGTCACTGTGGATCGATCGCCTTCAGGAGATGAAGGCCGCGGGGTTCAACGCGGTCAGCATTTACTTCGACTGGGACTACCACTCGCCGGCACCCGGCGTCTACGACTTCAGCGGCGTTCGGGACATCAACCGGCTGCTCAACGACGCGCAGCGGGTCGGGCTGTACGTGATCGCCCGGCCCGGGCCCTACATCAACGCCGAGACCGACGCCGGCGGGCTCGCCGGTTGGCTGGCGTCCGAGCCGGCCGGATCGCGGACGAACGACCCGCAGTATCTGGCCGCCGCCGACCAGTGGCTATCCGAGGTCGACCCGATCATCGCCGCCCACCAGATCACCCGCGGCGGCGACGTGATCCTGTACCAGATCGAGAACGAGTACGGCTACACCGATCCGACCGGGGAGGCGTACTTCGGCAACCTCGAGGCCCAGGCCAAGGCCGACGGGATCAACGTGCCCACCTACATCAACGACGTCGGCTCGTACGCCAACGGGTGGGCGCCCGGCACCCCCGACGCGCCCGACCTGATGGGCTCAGACCAGTACCCCGAGGGCTTCGACTGCACCGACACCAACGTCTTCAACAGCCCTCCGGTGCTGACCAGTTACCACGAGCCGGGCATTCCGCTGATGGTCCCCGAATACCAGGGCGGCTCGTTTGACTCCTGGGGCGGCGCCGGCTACCCGGCCTGTGCCCAGCTGACCGGAACCGACTTCGAGAACGCGTTCTACAAGTACTAAATCGCCCAGGGCGCGACGATGCAGAGCATCTACATGGCGGTGGGTGGGACGAACTGGGGGTTCAACCCGGCGCCGTTCATGTACACCTCGTACGACTACGGCTCGCCGATCTCTGAGCCGGGGACGCTGTCGTTCAAGTACCCCGAGCTGAAGCTGGTTGGCGAGATGTCGCAGGCGCTGCCCGACCTGACCGAGACCGACCAGCTCACGCCGCCGTCGATCCCGGGTCTGACCACGTTCGAGGAGCGCAATCCGAGCACCGGGGCGACCTTCCTGTACCTGGGCAACGATGGGACATCGCCGGTCACGACGTCGCTGCCCTACGACTCGAGCGCGACCGTGACCGTGCCGGCGCACGAGGCCAAGTTCCTGGTCAGCGACGCGCGCTTCGGTGGGCTGCAGCTCGCCTCGACCACCTCCGAATTGGTCGCGCAGATGTCTTCCCGCGGGCGCACCGTCGCCCTGCTGGACGGGAACGCAGGGGCGAGTGGCGAGACCAGCCTGTCGTTTGCCCACCGACCGTCGGTTCGGGTGCTGGGAAACGGCTCCGGCGCGCCGATCCACGTTTCGTGGACTCCGAGCGGGCATGTGCTGCGGCTGAACTACGTGCACGACGGGCTGAGCGAGGTCGCGATCGGCTCGGGGCACGCTCGGCTCCTCCTGCTGCTCGCCGACACCGACACGGCAGGGCGCTTCTGGGTCGAGCACACGGCGGGTGGGTCGCTCCTGGTCGAGGGCGCTCAGTTGCTCCGCACCGCGGCCGTCCACGGGGACCGGGCGCTCCTGACCGGCGACACCAGCGCGGCGGGTCCGCTGCGGGTGTGGGGTCCGGTGGGCGTCCGTTCGCTGAGCTGGGACGGTGTCGGGCTCTCGAGCCATCGCGGTCCTGACGGGTCGTTGAACGCGGAACTGCCCGGGGCGCCCGGCTCCGTGGTGCTGCCCTCCCTGGGTCGCGGCTGGCGCTTCCAATTCGGCTCGCCCGAGCGGCTCCCCGGCTTCAATGACTCGAACTGGCCGGTGGCCGACCACCTCCTCACCGACAACCCGATCCAACCCTCGAGCTCGCCTGTGTTGTACGCGCAGGACTACGGGTTCGACCACGGCTTCGTGTGGTACCGCGGTCACTTCACCGCCACCGGGAACGAGACCGGCGTGACGCTGAGCGCCGACACCGGTCCGTTCGGGTCGTTGGCCGTCTGGATCAACGGGGTTTACACCGGCTCGGCCAGCACTCCAACCTCGACCCATCCATTCGCGAACATGGACGACACCCCGGTGACCCAGACGTTCACCTTCCCCGCCGGCGCGGTCAAGGCCGGACAGGACAACGTAATCGCGGTGCTGGCCGAGAATATGGGGCAGGACGAGTCGTTCGCGAACTCGCTCCAGCTCGACTCCGACAAGACACCGCGGGGCCTGGAAAGCGCGGATCTGACCGTCTCGACCGGCTCCGCACCCGCCGTCACCTGGCGCCTGATGGGCGCCGACGCCGCGCAGGCCGAGCGCGACCCGGTCCGCGGCCCGACCAACCCGGCCGGGCTCGGAGAGTCGAACGCCGGCTGGGCGCTCCCGGGTTACCCCGACGCTTCGTGGACGAGCGTGGGCCTCCCCGATTCGTGGGCCGCTCGGAACTGCCTCCCGGGGTCGGCTGGTACCGCACGGCCTTCTCGCTGCACATCCCGCGCGATGTGTGGGCGCCGCTCGGGCTGCGGCTGACGCCACCGGGCGGCGGCGCTCCCGAGCCGGGCAAGGCTGCCTTCCAGGCGCTGATCTACGTGAATCGGCTGGCTGATCGGGCGCTACATCAACAACCTGGGCCCGCAGAACACGTTCTACCTGCCGCAGGGACTGTTGCGCACCGACGGCCAGAACACGCTCGCGATCGCCGAATGGAGCCTGGCGGGTGGCGCCGGCGGGATTGGCCAGGTGAGCCTCGTCCCGTACGAGATCCTGCGTGGCGGGATCCCTGTGCAAGACGTCGCCAGCCCCGGCTACTGACGGGCACGCGCACGGGGGCGGCGAGATTCGTTTGCAACATGTTCACTCGTGTTGCACTAGGTTTCGGCTATACAGCGTCGGGTAGAGGGTTTCCCGCAAATAGCGGACTTGTCCGCGGGAAGGGGTCACGCCATGAAGCTGCGGTCATCACGTCGCCAGGCACCCGCTGGTGCTTCGCCCGGATCCAAGCCGGTGGCGGCCAAGCCGGCGCCCCGACCGACCCCCGCTGAGCCGGCGTCGCGGATGTGGTCGCTGCTGCTCCCGCCGGCCTTCACCAACGGCCGTCGGTAGGCACGCGTTACCGGCCGCCCCGCGATGGGCGGGCCGGGCCAGGCGGGTTAGCGGGCCGCGCGGCGCAGGGAGAGCGCCAACAGGACCAGCACGGCCAGCGGCATGACCCACCAGGCCGGTGCGCCGGCGCTCGCGATCAGCGCCGTCGCCCCGAGCGCCACCACCACGCCGAGGGCCGTCAACGGGTCATCGCCCACGACGAACTCCCATACCGCTGAAGCTGCGCGGATCAGCCAGCTCACGCCGCTCTCCCGATCGAGGCGTCAGCCTCGATCGGCAGCACCCAATCTTCCGACCGCGGGCGTAACCGCGCGGCTTCGCAGCCACTGCACCAGCCCGAGCGAGGCAAGCGCCACGCCGGGGATGATCGCGAGCAGCGCCGCGTCGCCGCCGGGCCACGTCGCGCCGGCGCCCTCCGTCCCCCAGAAAATCCCAAACGAGGTGAGCATCACGCCGACACAGAACTTCATCGCGTTCTCGGGCACGCGGGCCAACGGGGCACGCACCGCGAAGCCGGCCGCGGTGACTGCCGCCACGGCGATGGCGGCCGCGATTGCGGCGAGTCGGATGTCGTGCTGGTTGGCTCCGAACGTGAGCACGATGAAGGCGACCTCGAGGCCCTCGAGCAGTACGCCCTTGAAGGAGACCGTGAACGCGTAGCCATCGAAGCCGGCCCCGGCGCCCGCGGCGGCCCGGGCGGCGTCGGTCTCGGCGGCGAAGGCTTTGGTCTCGTCGTGCAGGGCCTTCAGCCCCGAGGCGCGGAGCACCGCCTTGCGCAGCCACTGCAGCCCGAACACGAGGAGCAGCGCGCCGACGACCACGCGCAGGGCGTTGATCGGCAGCGACGTCAGCGCCGGTCCGAGCGCCGCGACGATCACGGCCAGCGCTGCGGCCGCAGCGGCCACGCCGGTCATCGCCCAGCGCCAGCTGCGGGTGACGCCGACCGCGAGGACGATCGTAAGCGCCTCGACCGCCTCGACCGTACAGGCCAGAAACACCGAGATGGCAAGACCGAGCTCCGGACCGGACACGCTTTGAGTATGCCGTCAGCGCCCGTGGGCGTCCGTGAGAATGGGCTCAGTGGCCGTTCGTCGAGCCCAGCTCGAGCCCGAACTGCTCCCGCAACCCGTCGTATCCGGCGTCGCTGATGTGCACGGCGCGACTGCGATCGGCGCGCCGCACCCAACCGAGGTCCAGCATCCGCGTCGCCATCGCCGCACCCAGCGAACCCGCGAGGTGGTGGCGCTGCTCGCTCCAGTCCACGCAGTAGCGGATCAGCGGCCGGCGTGAGGGCAGCGAGTCGAAGTCGATCCCGAACGCCTTCAGCTCGCGGAGGCCGGAGTGGGTCAGCCGGTAGTCATGGTCCGAGCCGAACGCGGCCAGCCGGTCCTCCCGTGCGGATTCTGGGTCGAACACGCCGTCGCCGCCGGTCATCAGGTCTTGCTCGAGCAGCGAGTGCATCAGCTGTGTCCCGAGCATCCCGGCCAGGTGGTCATAGCAAGTGCGCGCGAATCGAACCGCGTGCGCCTTACTGCCCTGCTTTAGCGAGCGGACCGCCGGGGGAGAGAGCCGCGCGAGTGCTTCGATCAGCTCGCCCACCTCGGGGCCGGCCAGACGGTAATAGCGGTGGCGGCCGTGGCGCTCGGCTCGGAGCATCCCGCCCTTGACCAGCCTCGCCAGGTGGGCCGATGCGGTCGAGGCGGCGACGCCGGCTTCGTCGGCGAGGACGCTGGCCGGCAGCGCACGGCCGTCGCCGAGCGCGAGCAGGATGCGGGCGCGGCCCGGATCGGCGACGAGGGCGCCGATGCTCGCGATGTCGGCATCGCCGTGCATGCCACTGAGCGTAGCGCGGCGATATTTCGTTCTCGGGCGAAACGTCGCCTGGCTGTCATCATGAATCCGAGGATGAGCTCGGGAAATCATGGATTCGCAGCATCGATGGGCGCCGGTGGCTCCGGCGCGATGCGCTCGCTGCGCCGGGGGGGTGGGCCGGACAACAAGCCGCCGCCGCTGATGGACCCGAGCCGGGAGCGCGACACCCGCCGGATCCTGGCCCTGTTCAGGCCCTACCGCCTCCGCCTGAGCGCGGTGCTCGCGCTGATCATCGTCTCTTCCGGCATCGCGATCCTTCAGCCGTTCCTGCTCAGGCAGGCGCTCGACGTCGGAATCCTCCAGCACGACGAGACCGTGCTGACCACGACCGTGCTGGCGATGATCGCGATCGCCATCTTCACCAACGCGACGAGCGTCTGGCAGACGTACATGTCGAACGTCGTCGGCCAGCGGGTGATGCACGACCTGCGCGCCGCCGTCTACCAGCACCTGCAGAAGATGTCGCTGGCCTTCTTCACCCGGACCCGCACCGGGGAGGTGCAGTCGCGGATCGGCAACGACATCGGCGGCCTGGACAGCGTCGTCACCACGACCGCGACGACAATCGCCCAGAACGCGACGACGGTTATCGCCTCACTGATCGCCATGTGCCTGCTCGACTGGCGGCTGGCGATCATCTCGCTGGTGTTCGTGCCGCCGTCGGTATGGATGACCCGGCGGGTGGGCCAGATGCGCCGCCGGATCACGACCGAGCAGCAGCGCCAGCTGGCAAATATGTCGGCGCTGGTCGCCGAGTCACTGTCGGTCTCGGGGATCATGCTCGGCAAGACGATGGGCCGCGGCGCCGATCTGGCGGGCCGCTTCACCGGGGAGTCCAAGGACATCGCCGACCTCGAGGTCCGCTCGCGGATGGCCGGCCGCTGGATGATGGCGACGATCCAGTTCACGTTCGCGGTCCAGCCGGCGCTCATCTACTGGCTCGCCGGCCAGAGCTTCGTCGGGCACTCGATCACGATCGGGACCGTCGTCGCCTTCACCACCCTGCAGACCCGGCTGCTCTTCCCGATCCAGTCCCTGCTCGGGGTCCAGGCCGACATGCAGAGCTCGCTGGCGCTGTTCGACCGGATCTTCGAGTACCTCGACCTGCCCGTCGACATCGTCGAGGCCGACCACCCGGTGGCGCTGCGCCCCGACGAACTGCTCGGAGAGGTGCGGTTCGAAAACGTCTCGTTCCGCTACGGCGCGGTCGGTTCGGAGGATGGCTGGACGCTGCGTGACATCGACCTGGACATCCCCGCAGGCACGCGGACCGCAGTGGTGGGCGAGACCGGCGCCGGAAAGACCACCCTCGGCTACCTGGTGGCGCGTCTGTACGAGCCACAGCAAGGGCGGGTGACGATCGACGGTGTCGACGTGCGCGACGCATCGCTCGAGTCCCTCGCCGCGACGGTCGGCGTGGTCTCCCAGGAGACGTACCTGTTCCACGCGAGCGTGCGCGAGAACCTCCGCTTCGCCCGTCCGGACGCCACCGACGAGGAGGTCGAGGAGGCGGCGCGCACGGCGCGAATCCATGACCTCATCGCCTCGCTCCCCGATGGCTACGACACGGTCGTCGGCGAGCGCGGCTACCGCTTCTCGGGTGGCGAGAAGCAGCGGATGGCGATCGCGCGCACCGTCCTGCGCAACCCGCCGGTGCTCGTGTTGGATGAGGCGACGAGTTCGCTGGATACCCAGACCGAGGCCGCCGTCCAGGCCGAGCTCGAGCGACTGGCGCAGGGGCGGACCACGCTCACGATCGCCCACCGCCTCTCGACCGTGCGCGACGCCGACCAGATCGTGGTGCTCGACCACGGGAGGATCGTTGAGCGCGGCACGCACGAGGAGCTGATGGAACGCGGTGGCGCGTACGCTGCGCTGGTGGCGCGCGACGTTACCGACGAGGTCTTCGGGACCGACGGAGTGGTCGGCGAGGCTTCGTGAGCGAGGCGTGTTGAGGCGGATGGAGTGAGCGGGCGGGCCGCCAGCGAGCTGCTGCTGGTTGGGAGCCTGCCGGCAGATTCGACCGATCAGGCACTGCGGGCCGGCGCCGAGCTGTTCGGCGACATGGTGTTCGCGCTGCCCGACGGCGAGACCGGCCCGCGCCGGGCCTGGGTCGGCTACGAGCGCGAGCAGCTGGTCCGACCCAATCCCGACGTCGAGGTGGTCGAGGAGACCGAGTCCCCGACCGGGATCCCACGCCACGCCTACGAGACGCCCGTGTTCAAGATCCGCGCCGGCGCCGGCGAGTTGCACTGGGACTCATGGCCACGGATCGACGACGCGATCGAGTCGTATCAGTTGTTCCGGGCGCTGCGCTCGGATGGCGTGATCCCGGAGGCGATGCGGTTTCAGGTCGGACTGCCGTTCCCCTCCAGCGCTTTGAACGGGTTCAAAGCCGACTTCGCTACCGACTATCCCGTCGCGGAGCGAGCCTATGAGGAGCTTGTCGGGCGCGAGCTCGTGCGGTTGATGTCGGAGATTCCGCCCGCTCAGCTAGCCATCCAGTGGGACATGGCCTACGAGACGCAGGACATCGAGGCCGTGCTGGCCTGGACCGCGGAGGGCGCGTGGGAGCGCTTCGCCGGCCCGGTGTCGCGCCTCACCCCGCAGATCCCCGAAGAGGTGATGGTCGGCTACCACTTCTGCTACGGCACGTTCCCCGAGTGGCCGATGTACGAGGCGCGCGACATGGGGTTGCTCGTTCGGATGGCCAATTACGCGGTAGCCAACTCGGGCCGTCAGGTCGACTGGGTGCACATGGCCGGTCCGCGCTACCTGCGCAGCGAGGATCGGAGCTTTTTCCGGCCGCTGGTCGATCTCGAGGTCGGGGACACCCGCGTCTTCCTGGGGATCGTGCTGCCGATCGACGGCGTCGCCGGTCTGCGCCGGCGGTACGCCACCGCGTCGCGGTACTTGAGCGACTTCGGCGTCGCCATGTACTGCGGCTTCGGGCGCCAGCCGGGCGCCGACGGCATGGAGACGATGCGCGAGCACCAGCGAGTGGTGCGCTCTCTACGCGGTCCCTAGCCAGGTCGTGATGAGGTAGTTGCCGATGGTGCCGGCGGGCGGGATCGCGATCCGGTCCTCCGCCAGGGCGGCGCGCAGCTCGCCGCGCTCCCACCACCGGGCGTCGACCAGCTCGCCGGGTTGCGGCTCGGGCACCCCGGGGCGGTCGGGGTCGACGAACGCCCAGAAGCCGATCATCAGCGCGGCTGGGAAGGGCCAGGGCTGGGCGGCGACGTACTCGACGCCGGCAATCTCGATGCCGGTCTCTTCGCAGGTCTCACGAGCCACCGCCTCCTCGAGCGTCTCGCCCGGCTCGACGAAGCCGGCCAGAGCCGACCAGCGGTGCTCGGGGGCGCCGTGGCGCTGGCTGAGCAGGCAGCGCTCGCCGGCGCTGACGAGCATGGTGATCGCCGGATCGGTCCGCGGGAACACGACCAGGCCGCACCCGGGGCAGCGCCGGCGGTGCCCGGCCGCCTCGACCACCGTGGCATCGCCCGAGCGCCCGCAAAACCGGTTGACGCGATGCCAGCCCACCATGGCGACGGCGTAGGCGGCCAGTGCGCCCTCGGCCGCCTCCAGCTCGGCGGCCAGTCCGCGCAACCCGACGAATTGCCCTTCCTTGGGGCCCTCGACGCCTGCGTCGTAGGCGAACACGGCGGCACCCGACCGGTCGAGCCCCAGGAACGTGAGTTCGGCCTCGTCTGGCAGCTCGCCGAGCGGCACCCGCAACAGGGCTTGATCGGCGCCGATCGCGACCTCCTGGCCGGGACCGACGAGCACTGCGCGGGAGGTGTCGAGTCGGCGCAGGCGCTCGGCCTCGTCGTTGGAGCGCAGCTGCTCCGCGCGGTCGAGGGTGCCGCCGGCGAAGGCGATCGCGCTGGTTGCGGGCGTCACAGGGTTCGTCATCGCGCTGTCGATTTTGCGGCATACCCGCTCATCGACCGGGTAGTACCCGTGGTGGAGAGGAACGGCCCGCAAGGAGGTCCTGCAAATGGCCATAGTTTCAGGCACCGCCGAGAAGCAACTCGGCACCATCGAGACCAACATCCCGGCTCGGCTCGACCGGCTGCCGTGGTCTCGCTGGCACTGGCGGATTCTGGTTGGACTGGGGACGGTATGGATCCTCGATGGGCTCGAGGTCACGATTGTCGGCTCGATCGCCGGCGCGATCTCGGCCAAGGGCAGCGGGATCAACATCTCGTCGGCCGAAGTCGCGGGATGGGCGGCGTCGATGTACGTCGCCGGCGCATGCGTCGGGGCGCTGCTGTTTGGTCGCCTGACGGACATCTTCGGCCGCAAGAGGCTGTTCATGATCACGCTCGGCGTGTACCTGGCGGCGACGGTCGCCACCGCGTTCGCCTGGACGCCCCTGTTCTTCCTCGCCTGCCGGTTCGTGACCGGGATGGGCATCGGCGGCGAGTACAGCGCGATCAACTCGGCGATCGATGAGCTGATCCCGGCCAAGCACCGGGGCCGAATCGACGTCGTCATCAACGGCACGTACTGGGCCGGCGCGGCCGCGGGCGCCTTGCTGTCGGTCGCCGCGCTGCACATCTTCTCGCCGCTGCTCAGTTGGCGCGTGTGCTTCGGGCTCGGCTTCATCCTCGGCACGGCCATCCTGATCGTCCGCCGGCACGTCCCGGAGAGCCCGCGCTGGCTGTTCATCCACGGCCACGAAGACGAGGCCGAGGAGGTCACCCTGGACATCGAGCGCCAGGTGATGGAGTCGACCGGCGCCGAGCTGCCCGAGCCGGATGAGGACCCGATCACGGTCAGGCAGCGCTCCTCGATCGGCCTGTGGGAGATCACGAGCGCGATCGTCCGCAACTACCCCAAGCGGTTCGTGCTCGGCCTCGGCCTGTTCATCGGACAGGCGTTTCTCTACAACTCGATCCTGTTCGGCTACGCGACGCTGCTGAGCACGTTCTTCCACGTGGCCACGGCCGACGCCCCGTACTACCTGGTCGCGTTCGCCGCCGGAAACCTGCTGGGGCCGATCCTGCTCGCGCCGCTGTTCGACACCGTCGGGCGCAAGCCGATGATCGCGGGCACGTACATCCTGTCGGGCGTGCTCCTGCTGATCACCGGCTACCTGTTCGACCAGCACCAGCTGAACGCGACGACCCTGACGATCTCTTGGTCGGTCGTCTTCTTCTTCGCTTCGGCCGGCGTCAGCGCGGCTTATCTGACCGTCAGCGAGATCTTTCCGATGGAAACCCGGGCGCTGGCGATCGCCATGTTCTACGCGATCGGCACCGGGCTCGGCGGGATCATCGGGCCGCAGCTGTTCGGACGTCTGGTGCCCACGGGCAACACGTCGGACGTGTTCGTAGCCCTTGCCATCGGCGCGATGCTGATGATCGTGGGCGGTGTGATCGAGATCGTGTTCGGCGTCAAGGCCGAGGGCCGGCGGCTCGAGGGCATCGCCAAGCCGCTTACCGCGGTCGGTGGCGCGGTGCGGACGAGCGCGCACAGAGCCGGCTCCGCGGCGGCAGGTGTCCGGCCCCGGCGGCACTCGACATCGCCCGGCACTCCGTAGCGAAAGCGAGTTCCGCGCCTCGCGCCGCGTCGCTGCCGAGGGGCAGCGACGCGGTGCGGGCTCTAGGAGACCTGCAAGTAGGTCATCACCACCGGCCCGATACGGATGACGTCGCCATCCGCGATGTTGGTGGCGATGATCGGACGGCCGTTCACGAACGTGCCGTTCGCGCTGCGGTTGTCGAGCAAGCGCGTGCCGTGGCCGTGCCGGACGAGGATCGCGTGGCTGCGAGAGACACGTTGCTCCTCGATGCGCACGTCGGAGGTGAGGCCGCGACCGATGTGCATGACCTTCGAGGCCAGCGGCACCAGCCACTCGGTGCCATTGTCCGCGAACGCCAGGTAGTGGCCGAAGGGGGCCAGCCGCCGGCTGATCGCCCGGCTGCGGGTGCGATGGTCCAGCAGCGGGAACGAATCCAGGACCGGCTCGGTGTCTGGCGCCTGAAGCGGAGCAGTCTCCTGGTCGAGGGTCGTCGCGACTTGGGGCTCTGGGATCTCGGGGGGCGCTTGGGTCGTCATGGGGTGAATCACACCAGGCGTCCGGCAGAGCAACGTCAACCTCTCATAAGAGGTCATGAAGATGGTCGTTACGCGGCCGTGACGTTGGTAACCGCGGGCCTGTCAGGCGAGCGCCAGTTCGTCCTGTTCCAAAAGCTGGGCCAGCTTGGCCTGCGTGTCGTTCTCGCACATCGGCGAGTACACGACCAGGCGCTGCTCGGTTCGTTCGCCGTGGTGAAAGACCGCGTGGGCGAACGAGAGCCGACCGACGAGCGAATGGTTGAGCTCTTTGCGTCCCTCGCCGCTGCCCGCTACCTCGTGGCGCTTCCACAGCTTGCGGAACTCGGGACTGGAGGACTCGAGCGCCGAGATCAACTCCTCGAAGGCCGGATCGCCGATGTGCCGGGCGCTGTCAGCGCGGAACTTCGCCACCAGCAGGCGGGCGCTGTTCCCCCAGTCGTTCGCGCATAGTTTGCGTCGGGCCGGGTCCATGAACCACGCCCACACGTGGTTGCGCGACAGCGGCTCGGGACCGGGCTCCCAGCCGAATACGCGCTCGAACGATGTGTTCCAGGCCAGGTAGTCCCAGCGCCGGCCGAGGAGATACACCGGACCGGGGCCGGTGTTCTCGACCAGCTGGCGGAGCGTCGGCGAGACCTCCTCGACCGGCGGCTTGCAGGGCGGGGCCTCCTCACCGCGCCCCAGCAGAATCACGTGCGCGCGCTCGGCCGGTGTCAGCTGCAGTGCCCGCGAAACCGCCTCGAGGACGTCGAGCGACGCGCGCACGTCGCGCCCCTGCTCGAGCCACGTGTACCAGGTTGTGCCCACCCCGGCCAGCAGGGAGACCTCCTCGCGGCGCAGACCGGGTGTCCGCCGCCGGCCGCCGTCGGGCAGCCCGACGTCGTCGGGCTGCAGGCTGGCCCGCTTGGTGCGTAGGAAATCGGCCAGCTCGGCGCGCCGGCGATCACCGTTGGTTCCGCGCGGACGATCGCCGTTGGCGGACCTCACGGATGCGGCGCCGTTGCCGTTCTTAGAACTGGGTGGAAGCTCTACTACCAGGATAAACCCCTCTCTTGTACCTGGATAGGGATTGTTGCACAGTATCCCTCGTGAACTCAACCAACGCCACCAGCTCCAAGCCCGACCGCTCGACGAACGCGCTTCTCATCGTCGTCTGCTTGGCCCAGTTCATGGTCATCTTGGACGTCGCGATCGTCAACGTAGCACTGCCCTCGATGCGCGCCGGGCTCCACTTCTCGACCACCGGCCTGCAGTGGGTCGTCAACGCCTACACGCTGACCTTCGCGGGCTTCCTGATGCTGGGCGGGCGCTCGGCCGACCTTCTGGGCCGCCGCCGGGTGTTCCTGGCTGGCGTCGCACTGTTCTCCCTGTCCTCGCTCTTGTGCGCGCTGGCCGACTCGCGCGGTCTGCTCATCGGCGCGCGCGCTCTCCAGGGATTCGCCGGCGCCGTCCTCTCGCCGGCCACCCTGTCGATCATCACCTCGTCGCTGCCCGAAGGCCGCGAGCGCAACCGCGGCCTGGCCGCATGGGGCGCCGTGGGCGGCCTCGGCGCGTCCTCCGGCGCGCTGCTCGGTGGCGTGCTCACCCAGGCGTTCGGCTGGCCGGCCATCTTCGCCGTCAACGTGCCGCTCGGCGCGCTCGTGGTGGTGTTCGGCCTCCGGGTGATCCCGGCCCATCTGCCGGCGGCGGGACGGCGCCACTTCGACGTCACCGGAGCGGTGCTCGTCACCGCCGCGCTCGTCAGCGTGACCTTCGGAATCGTTCGGACCGACACGCTCGGCTGGGGCAGCCCCGGGGTGCTCCTGCCGCTGATCGGAGGGTTGGTGCTCCTCGCCGCATTCCTGCTCGTCGAGGCGCGCTTCGCCCAAGAGCCGCTCGTGCCGCTGTCGATCTTCCGGATCGGGCACCTGCGCGCGGCCAACTCGGTCGTCCTGCTGCTTTACGCATCCCAGTTCCCAAGCTGGTTCTTCCTGACGCTGTATCTCCAGCAGGTGTTGCACTACAGCGCGATCGAGGCCGGGCTGGGCTTCCTGCCGATGACGCTGTCGATCTTCGCCGCCTCCACTCTGGCGCCGCGGGTGGTTGCCCGCTTCGGTCCGCGGCGCGTGATCACCGCCGGAATGTTGACCGCGGCCGTCGGTCTGATGCTGCTGAGTGACGTGGCCCCAGGCGGCACCTACGTGAGCGACGTCCTGGCCGGGGCGTTTCTGTCGGCGCTCGGCATGGGCTTCACGCTCGTCCCGGCGACGATCGTCGCGATGCAGGGCGTCGAGGGTCGCGAGAGCGGCGTCGCCTCGGGCCTGCTCAACACCTCGCGGCTGGTCGGCGGCGCCCTCGGGCTCGCAGTGCTGAGCACGATCGCGGCCGGGCAGACGGGCGCCGCGGGCGGGAGCGCCCTGGCCGTGACCAACGGATTCGAGCTCGCGTTCCACGTCGCGGCCGTGATCGCCCTGGCCGGTGCGGCGATCGCCGGCTTCCTGCTCCGCGAGCCGGCCGCGTCCCAGGTAATGGAGCTCCCAACCAGTGAGGAGGCTGAGCATGAGGCGCTGGCTGCTTGATATGACAGCTCGACCCGTCGTGATCCGCGAGGTAACCGAGGAACCGCAGGCCCCGGTGCGGGCGCTCGATCAGCGGCCGTGGGGGCGGAGCCGGAATGCGATGATGCGTGACTCCGGATGCTCCCCACGCGCCATCTCCTCGAGTTCCTTCTCACGATCTATGTCCTGATCCTGATCCCGGGCCCGAGTGTGCTGTTCGCGATCAGTCGCGGCGTCGCGCTCGGGCGCCGGGCCGCGCTGATCTCGGTCCTCGGCAACGCCGGCGGCCTGGTTCTCCAGCTGGTCCTGGTGGCGATCGGAATCGGCTCGATCGTGGCCAGCTCCGACACCGTGTTCACCGTGGTCAAGCTGCTCGGCGCGGCCTACCTGGTGTACCTGGGCGCGCGCAACATCCGCCAGCGCAAGTCGCTCGCGTCGGCGTTTACGCCGACCGCGGCGGCCGAGCCCAAGCCGCTTCGCCGCACCGTGCGCGAGGGCTTTTTCGTCGGAGCGACCAACCCCAAGGGGGTGCTCATATTCACGGCGATCCTGCCCCAGTTCATCGACCGCTCACAGGGCCATGTCAGCCTCCAGCTTGCATTCCTCGGGGCGATCTGCGTCGTAATCGGGTTCCTATCCGACGGTGCATGGGCACTCGCGGCCGGGTCGGCTCGCCAGTGGTTTGGACGCTCTCCGCGTCGCCTGGAGCGGATGACCGCCGCCGGCGGCGCGATGCTGATCGCGCTTGGGTTCGGCCTGGCCGTCACCTCGCGCAGGAGCTGACCGGCAAGATGAGCCCGCGAGGCTCGCGCCGGAGCGCCGGCATCCTCCTGCACCGCCGGCGCGGCGATCAGCTCGAGGTGCTGCTCGTCCACCCCGGCGGCCCGCTTTGGGCGCGCCGCGACGAGGGCGCCTGGTCGATCCCGAAGGGCGAGTACGACGAGGCGGAGGAGCCCCTCGCGGCGGCGCGCCGCGAGTTCGAAGAGGAGCTCGGCAGCGCACCGCCGGATACCGAGGCGGCCGACCTGGGGGAGGTTCGTCAGAAGAGCGGAAAGCTCGTGCGCGCCTGGGCGATCGCCGGCGATTTCGACCCGGCCACGGCCGTCAGCAACACGTTCGAGCTCGAGTGGCCGCCCGGGTCGGGACAGCGGATCGAGGTCCCCGAGGTCGACCGGGCGCAGTGGTTCGCCCTCGACCCCGCCCGTACGAAGATCAATCCCGCCCAGGTCGCGCTGCTGGATCGGCTCGCCGAGCTCCTGGCCGAGGAAGCCGGTTAGCTAATATCCTTGAGGCGTCAACCACCTTACCTCCGGAGGCGTCCACGACATGATTTCGGCCACCCTGTACAGCGATCCGGCCTGCCCCTGGGCCTACTCCGAGAGCCCCGCGCTCCGCGTGATCGAATGGCGCTACGGCGACCAGCTCGACTGGCGCCTCGTGCTCGTCGGGCTCACCGAGGACGCATCGCAGTACGAGCGACGCGGGTACACCCCGATCCGCGGCGCGCTGGGCCAGGCGATGTTCCGGCGCCGGTACGGGATGCCGTTCGCGCCGGCGCCGAAGGCGCGGCTGAGCGCGACCTCGCGCGCGTGCCGGGCGGTGGTGGCCGCGCGGATGAGCGACCCCGGCAGCGAGTGGCGCGTCTTCCGCGCGATCCAGCTCCACAACTTCAACTCGGCGATGCTGCTCGACGACGATCAGGACCTGGTGAGCGCGCTGCGCAACGTGCCCGGCATCGACGCCGAGCAGATCGTCGGCCGGATCGACGCTCCCGACGTGGTCGAGGCCTACGGGGCCGATCGCGAGGAGACCCGCCAGGCCGCCGGGTCGGCCGCCGAGCTCCAGGGCAAGACGGCGACCACGGACGGCCCGGTCCGCTTCACCGCTCCCTCGGCCGTGTTCGAGCTGAACGGGACGCGGCTCGTGGCCGGCGGCTTTCAGCCGGTCGAGGCCTATGACGTGCTGGTCGCCAACATCGACCCGACGCTTCACCGGGAGCCCGCGCCTGAGGAGCCGGCGCCGCTGCTCGAGCGCTTCCCCGACGGCCTGACCACCCAAGAGGTCGCGGCGCTGCTCGCCCAGGGCAACGACAAGCCCGACCGCGCCGCGGCCGAGGCGGCACTGCTCGAGCTCCTCGGGGCCGGCGCGGCCGTGCGCGATCCCCTCGGCGACGACGCGCTGTGGCGCTCGGCGGTGTACGCCGACCGTCCCGCCATCGTCCCCGGTGCTGAGCAAGCGGTCGCGGTGAGCTAGATCGGTGGGCCCATCCGGGCCGACTGAGCTTTCCGGGAACACTTCCCGGTTTTCTCAGGCGGATCGGCCGCGAGGAGGGGGGTAGGCTGAAGTGACGTTCGAGCTCGCCGCCCTCCCGCTGCCGATCGTCCAGGCTCCGATGGCCGGCGGTCCGTCGACGCCGGAGCTGGCGATCGCGGTATGCGAGGCGGGTGGCCTCGGGTTCCTCGCCGCCGGGTATAAGCGCGCCGATGCGGTCGCCGAGGAGATCCGAGCGGTGCGCGCGGCGACAGACAAGCCGTCCGGGGTCAACGTGTTCGTCCCGGGCACCGAGCCGGCGCAGCCCGACACGCTGACCGACTACCTCGTCCGGTTGGAACCCGAGGCCGCCCGGCAGGGTGCCGCGCTCGGCGAGCCCCGGTTCGAGGACGACGACTGGGCGGCCAAGCTCGATGTCCTGTCCGCCGAGCGCCCGGCGGTGGCGTCGTTCACGTTCGGCTGCCCGGAGGCGTCCGTGGTCGACCGCCTGCACGGCGCCGACGTGGCCGTGTGGGTGACGGTCACCAACCGCGAAGAGGCGCTGGCCGCTGAGGAGGCAGGCGCGGACGGGCTGATCGTGCAGGGCACCGAGGCCGGCGGCCACCGCGGCGGGTTCATCGACGACGGCTCCGACGACGGCGGCATCGGGCTGCTCGCGCTGTTGCGGACGGTGGCGCGCGCGACGCCACTCCCGCTGATCGCCACCGGTGGGATAGCAGACGGCGCCGCGCTGGCGGCGGTGCTGTGCGCCGGCGCGAGCGCGGGCCAGATCGGGACCGCGCTGATGCTCGCGCCCGAGGCCGGCACATCCGACGCCCAGCGCGCGCGGACGGCCGAGCCGGGCCCGACGCGCGTGACCCGGGCGTTCACCGGCCGCCCGGCGCGCGGGATCGTCAACCGGTTCATGGCCGAGCACGACGACGCCGCTCCGCTCGGCTACCCCGAGATCCATCATGTGACCAGCCCGCTGCGCGCGGCGGCGCGCAAGCGTGGCGATGCGGATGCGTTCAACCTGTGGGCCGGTCAGGCACACGAGCTGGCGCAACCGCGTCCGGCCGGCGAGATCGTGCAAAGCATGGCGGCCGAGGCGGGCGCGGTGCTCGATCGGGTCAGCGCGGCCCTGCGCGATCCAGATACCAATGCCGGCCGCCGCTGAGCAGGCGCAGCGCGTGGTCTGCATCCTCATCGCGGCGCGGGACCAGCGTGTAGCGGGTGATCGTGCGCTGGGCGCCGACCTGGTCTGAGTAGATGAGCTCGACGGCGATCGGGTCGTGTTGGGAGATCGCGTGCGCGATCTCGTCGTGAGCCGGGTCGCTTCGCTCGCGAATTGCGCCCTGCCACAGGCCGACGTCGCCGGCCGGAATGTAGAGATCGCGCGTCTGCGGCCGGAACTCGTCCTCGGCAAAGTGGTCGGCGGCGGCGCGGACCATGCCGACGCGCACGCCCCAGCCCTGGCACACCGCGATCCCCGCGCCGACATTGCGCAGGCTCATCACCCAGGTAGATCACCCCGTCCACGTCCTCGGCGGTGGCGTAGCCGCCGCCCACGTTGGCCCAGTGCTCGTCGACGAACATGATCTTCTGCTCTGGGTCGACGCCGAGCCGCGACTGGACCAGCAGCGGCCGCCGCTGCTCCTGGAGGGCCAACTCGGCGATCCGCGCCGCGCGATTCGACGAACGCACGGCGGCGAACGTGGCCACGGCGAGCACCAGCGTGCCGGCCCCGGTGGCCAGCGAGGAGATCGTCTCCCAGTTGGCCATCAGCCCCCGGTGAACGCGGGCGCGCGCTTCTCGACGAACGCGGTCGCGCCCTCGATGAAGTCGTGGGTGCGACCGAGCGCGTGCTGGAGCTCGGCCTCGAGGTCGAGCTGCGCGTCGAGATCCCCGTAGATGAACTGGTTGAGCGCGCGCTTGGAGGCGGCGTACGAACGCGTGGGCCCGGCCGCAAGCCGCGCCACCAACGCGTTGGCCTCCTCCATCAGGCGATCGTCGGGATAGACCCAGTTGACCAGGCCCCACTCGAGCGCCCGCGGGGCCGGGATGCGCTCACCGAGGAAGGCCATCTGGAAAGCACGCGCCCGGCCGACCGAGGGCGGCACCAGCGCGGTCGAGCCGCCGTCGGGCATCAGCCCGACGTTGACGAAGGCCAGTCCGAAGAACGCCGACTCGGCCGCCATGATCAGATCGCAGGAGAGCGCCAGCGAGCACCCGATCCCGGCTGCCGGGCCGTTGACCGCGGCCACCACCGGCTTCTCCAGCCGGCGGATCCCGGCGATGATCGGGTGATAGATGTCCTTGAGCTCGTGGCGGAGGTTGGGCCTGCCGTCGTCGGCGGGCTCGAACCCGGCCTTCAGGTCGGCTCCCGAGGAGAAGCCGCGCCCGGCGCCGGTGATCAGTACCGCGCGCACGGCCGGGTCGGCGGCGTCGCGCTCGATCAGCGTTCGCAGCTCGAGGCCGAACTGGGGGGTCCAGGCGTTTAGCGTCTCGGGCCGGTTGAGGGTCAGGCGGCCGACGCCGCCGGACTGCTCCCAGATGACGGTCTCATAAGCCAACTTGGTTGCTCCTTTCTCGGGGGGCGGGGGCGCTTCTGGGCTCAGGCGAGCTCCAGCTTCAGTGGCAGTGTCTCGAGGCCGTAGATCCCTGACGGCGTCCCGAACTCGGGCTCGCCGTCGAGGGCGAGCGAGCTCACCCGCTCGGCCAGCAAGGCCAACCCCTCCTGCATCTCGGCGCGGGCCAGGTTGGCGCCGACGCAATAGTGGATGCCGGCGCCGAAGGTGAGCAGGCGGTCGCGTGTGCGCGAATCCGTGATGTCGAATTTATCGGCGCCCGCCCCCCGCTCACCGTCGCGATGGCCGTGCCAGGCCGACACGAGCACGATCGATCCGGCCGGGAACCCCACGCCGCGGTACTCCACCTCGTCGACCATGATGCGGGCGGTGAACGGTGTGATCGGCTCGAAGCGGAGCGCCTCCTCGACCGCCACCGAGGCCAGCCCGCGAGGATCGCTGCGCAAAGCCTCCCATTGAGAAGGATGCTCGGCCAGCAGCCGGACCGCGTGGGCGAGCTGGCTCTGGCTCGTGTCGACCCCGCCGACCAGGATGTTCAGCACGAGGTTGCGCAACTCGTCATCGGAGAGCCGGTCGCCCGCCTCCTCGGCCTTGATCAGCGCGGAGATCAGATCGTCGCCGGGAGCACGACGTCGAGCGGCGATAAAGCGATCCTCGTACTCGTAGAACTCGGCCACCGCCTGCTCGATCTGCTCGCGGTCGGCCATCAGGCTCGTCGGATCGAACTGACGCTGGATCACGTTGGACCAGTGGTGAAGGCGCGGGGCGTCGTCGAGCGGAACGCCCATCACCTCCGCGATCACGAGCGATGGGTACGGCTTGGCGAAGTCGGCGATGAACTCCAAGCGGCCGTTCGCCGGTACGCCGTCGAACAACTGCTCCAGGAAGCGGCGCATGGCCAGCCGGTAGCGATCCACGGCCCGCGGCGACAGCGCCGGGTTGACCAGGTTGCGCAGCCGGCGGTGATCGTCGCCGTTGACATTGATGATGTTGTGGACGATCTCCTCGCGCAGCGGACCGTCCGTGATCCCGAACAGGTCGGCGATGGTCAGCCCGGGGAAGACGGCGGCCTTGGTCCGCAGGAAGAACTCGCCCGCCTCGCGGTCGAGCACGATGAAGCCGAACGGGCTGGCGGCCAGCCAGCCGTCGTGGCCGTGGAGCTCGGCCATCGCCTGCCGATAGCGCGCTCCCCGCAACGAGGCGTCCGTGTGGTCGAAGCTGATGAGATCGAGCTCGGCGGCGAGCGGCACCGCGCGAGCATAGTTGCGCGGCCCCTCAGTCGTCCTCGACGATGAAGTCCCAGCCGACCAGCGGGTCATGGCCCGACTTCGTGATGCCCGTCGGGTTGTACACGATCGATCCGTCGCCGGCGGAGATGATCGTGCTCATCACGAGCGTCAGATGCCGGCCGGAATCGAGCTGCTTGGGAAGCGGCCCGCCGCCCTGGACCCGGATCGTCGGGACGATGTTGTTGCCGAGCTGGTCGAGGATCGTGAAGTCGTCTGGAGCAAGCGGGATCGTCCCGTGCGTCTTGGAGAAGGTAAGGACGAACGAGGCGGGGACAGTGGGATCGTTCGTCCCGACGTATTTGTTGTTGTAGAGCGGGCCGTTCATCGTGGCCAGCGTGCGGCCGCTCGCCAGGTCGAGCAGGACGCTGTCCCCCTGAATGGCCAGCTGGGGGTGCGACGGGGTCGCGGTCACGATCCGGTTGACGGCGATCGTGTCGCGAGGGATGAAGCTCGGGATTCCCGGCTTGACTCCGTTGGGTGCGGGTGCGTGGAGAGCGGCCATCACCTGAGCGTGAAGCGCCCGCTCCTGAGCCCGAACCGACGCCGATACCTTGGCCGGCTTCGGGGCCTGGTGCGGTGCGGACGTCGTCGCCGAGTTGCTCGTCCCACACCCCGCCACCACGAGCCCGGCGAGGAGGAGCAAAGGCGTGAGCCGGGCCCTCAGGCCCGGCTCACGAACGGCGCTGACGTCAGGTATGCGGTGCTGCACGTCGCTCTAACGGTCTACCAGCCCCGGCTTCGTCCCGATGCGTCGGTGAACACGTCGGGCCCGAACGGAGCGAGGCTCGGCTGCGCGGCATAACCGAGGTGACCGAGCCCGTCGAGACCGGGCGAGGCCCAGGCCACGCCGAACAAGTCCTCCATTGTCCGCAGCCAGCTGTAGTGGTTGTAGTAGACGGTGCTGACCGTGCCTGGCCTGATGTATGGGCTAATCAGCACGGTGCCGGTGTCACCGCCACCCGGAGTTGGTGTCGTGGCGTCGTAGTACGGATCGGTCAACCCCGAGCAGGACGAGGACGATCCGCCCATGTTCGCCGGCGTCGGATCACAATCGGCGGCGAGCGTGACGCTCGTCACCGCACCGGTCGGGGAGATCGGTGCGCCCGAGGAGTTGACCAGCGTGAAGAAGCCCTCCTCCTCGAAGCCGGTCGAGCCCCCGGCGCCGACCGTGACCGCGGACGCGTTCAGCCCGGTCGGACTGCAGCTGGAGGTGCTGGTGCAGCTACCGCTCGGACCGTCGGTGACCGTCCCGATAAACGCACCGCTCGGGATGTTCGTGCCGCTGACCGGACGCCCCTCGTCGGTGACCTTGATCGAGTTGTCCTCGATCGTCGACGAGCTGGACGTACCCGTGGCCGAGTCCGTCCGGGCCTTGGTCAACGAGTCGGTCGCGGTCGTCGATGCCTGAGGCCCGAGCACGCACGTTCCCACTGTCCCGGTTGCCGAGTTGTACGGGACCGGCTGCACCGTGTTGGTCGGCGTCTGCGCGACGCAGTTATCCGGTCGGTCAAGGCCGGCTGCGTCGCCCGGGCCCGGCGAGAGCTGCTCGCCCGTCGTCGGATCCTGAATGAGCGGCGTGTTCGGGCCAGTTGGCTCGGTGTTCACCTCGGTGAGGTGGCCGTGCTCATTGAGCGTCTCGCCCGCCTCGTCGGTAGCGAGCGCGGCCGACGCGCCCGGCTGGATGTGCAGGCTGTCGTACTTGCCAGAGTCGTTGTAGAACGAGTTGCTGTACGTGTACGGCGGGTATCCCTCGTCGAACGTGACGTCGATCAGACCGCCGTCCTTGAACTCGCTCGAGCTCTCGATCTCCGGGATCACGTGCTGCAGGAACAGGTCGGCGGCATACAGTCCGCCGGTGCCGTTCGTCGGGGCGTTCGGAACATCCGGCTTGGAGAAGCCGCCCGACAGGTTGCCGCCCTCGGGGTAGCCGTTCAGCTCCGTTGAGGCAGCGGCGGAACCGTTCACGCACTCCGCGTCGTGGGCGTCCGAGCAGTTGTCGGGCGTGATCCACACGAAGTTGGGGTACGCGTTCGGGTGGCTGGCGTCGGCCTGCAGGTCGCTGTAGAAGTCGTGGCCGGGATTGTCGAAGAACGGCTCGATGCGTGAGCTGTTGCAGTCCTTCGGGTTGTCGATCAGTGACGAGAACCACGGGAACGGGAAGTGCTTGGGCACATAGGCCCCGCCGGCGCTGGCCGAGCCCGGGTTCGGGTCCGTCGTCGAGCTCGTCGCCAAGGGGTTCGCATACGGCCAGGTGGTCGCGCTGGTGTTGTCATACGGCGCGCCACACGCATCCTCGTCCAAAGTGAGGTTGCTCGCGCTCGCGCTCGCGGTTGGGCCGCTGTTGCTCGTGTCGCCCAGGTCCTGGGCGTAGCCCTTCCAAGTGATCCCCGCGGCGTCGAACTGGTTGAACAGCGTCTGCACGCTCGACGGATACACGCATCCGAGCGTGGTGGGACTGTGGGTCGAGGAATTGCCGATGTAGCCGTTGGGGCCCGCCGCTGCCGTCCACTGGCCGAAATTCGGGTTAACGGTCAGGCTCCCGCCGGCCACGTCGACCCCGTTGTTAGTGGCCGCACCGCCCGCGAAGGCGGCATTGGCATCATTGTTGTAGTACGTGCAGTCGTCTTGGACGTCGGGCTGCGGCGCCTGTCCGGACACCAGCGTGGTGTAGTTGTCCTGGCTCGAGTGGCCGGTGGCGAAGTAGTCCTTCAGCAGGGCGCCCTGCTTCGGCAGCGTCTGCCACAGATACGTGTTGTTGTTGAGTCCCGTGAACGATGCGTCGTAGGACTTGTTCTCGAGGATGATCAGCCAGACGTGCTTGACCCGCCCAGGCTGGACGCCGAGGCCGTCGAAATACTTGTGCCCGGACGGGCCCGCGATCGAAAAGGGCTGCCGGATCTCTCCACCCCGGTGCGATGATCCATTCGCGCCCGCCGACCCAGACAGAAGCAGCGGAATCCCCGCGCCGAGCACCGCCACGGCGGCGGCTCCAACGCCCAGCATCCGGCGCCGGACACCCCGCGCAGCACCGGAGTCGTCGCGCGCGCCTGCGCACAACCGGACGAACCGAGTGACCATCACGATCCTTTCCTTGCACTCTTTGCCAAAAGGCCCCGCGGGGAGTCTTCCAGCAGTCACACGGCCGCCGTGTGGCCATGCTGTGAAGTTCTTGTATAAGCGCGGCGAAGCTCGGCTAGTCGAGCCAACGCCGCCTGAGCCAGGCCGCTTCCCGCGGGATGTCTCCCGGGTCGACGTGGTGCGCCCCGTCGAACTCGCGATAGTCGACGGTGAACCCGGCCTGGTCGAGCAACTCGTGGGCGCGGCGGGCGAAGGTGACCGGGATCACCATGTCGCCCCGCCCGTGCGCAATCAGAACGCTCGTCGTGTCGGCGCGGTCCGCGAGCGAGGGCTCCCAGCCTTCGGTCGTCGGGATGAATCCCGAGAGCGCGAGGATGCCGGCCGGCGCCGGACGATCGGCGCCCAGCCCTAACGCGTAGCTCATCACGGTCCCCATCGAGAAGCCGCCGAGCACGGTGCGTTCGGGGCCAAGCCCGGTCCGTTCCCAGAGTCCGTCGTGGAACGCCGCGAGCTCGGCGTAGGCGGCGTGGAAGCTGTCCGGGTCCGGGTAGCCGACGCGCGGCACGAGGTACCAGTGGTAGCCGGGCGAGCCCTGGAGCTGAAGCGGCGCCCGCGGTGCCACGACATGGAGGCGCTGGTTGGGGTCGAGCACATCGGCCAGCCCGATCAGGTCCTGCTCGTCGCTGCCGCGGCCGTGATGGAGGACCAGCAGTCCGTGCGGCTGGGCGCACGCTGGGCGCTCGGCGAAGGCGAGGGGCATCGAGCGGGAGCGTAGTCGGCGCTGGCTCGTAGACTCGATCTCATGGCCGGAGCGATCCGCAAGATGTCGCGCGCTGTGCCGCTGGCGCGCCTGCTGGTCGCGGCCCAGGTCCTGATGCTGGCGCGCAGTCACTGGCAGCGGCTCGCGCCCCACGAGCGCCGGCGGTTGCTCTCATTGGTCCGGATGATGGGGATCCCGCCCACCCACGGGCGCGGACTGTCGGTCGCCGAGCGGGCCGAGCTGGCGCGGCTGATCGCCAAGGCCGACCCGCGTCTATTCGCCGGCCTCGTGGCGCAGCGGTTCTCGCCCGTGCCGCTCCCGCGCCGGGTCGTTCGCGGAAAGCGCTGACCGCGCCGGCCGGCCCTCAGTCGGTTATCGCGATGTGGCCCGGCTGGGCCTCGACGCGCGCCAGCCACCGGTTGATGGCCGGGTAGGGCTCGAGGTCGAATCCCCCCTCCGGGGCCACGTGGGTGTAGGCGTACAGAGCGATGTCGGCGATCGAGTAGCGGTCGGCGACCAGGAAGTCGCGCTCGGCGAGATGGCCCTCCATCGCGCGCAACGCGGCTGTGCCGCCCCGCCGCTTGGCCTCCGCGTCGCTCTCGGACGGGGTGATGCCGGCGTGCGCCCAGAAGCGCGCCACCGCGATGTACGGCTCGTGGCTGTATTGCTCGAAGAACTGCCACTGGAGGACCTGCGCCCGCTCATAGCGATCCTCGGGCAGGTAGGGCGTCCCCTCGGCGAAGTAGAACGTGATCGCGTTGGATTCTCCGAGCGTTCGCCCGTCGTCCATCACCAGCGTCGGGACCCGGAGCGCGGGGTTGAGTGCGCCGAGCAGTTTGAGGCGCCCCGAGCGATCGATCACGTCGACCTCGCGCCGCTCGTACTCGATCCCGAGATGGGCGAACAGCTGCCTGACCTTGTAACAGTTGCCCGAGACGCGCGAGTCGTAGAGCAGCACGGTCAGGGACTTTTATCAGGCGGCCGCGGCCTCGACGGGCTCGAAGAGCGGCCGGGCCGCTTCGTCGGCCCACATCAGTGCGTCGACGTACAGCTCGCCGGCGCGGCGGACGAGCTTCTGGGCGCGGTCGAAGTCGCCCCCCTCGAGCGCGGTCACGCACTCGAGCAGGGCTCCCTTGTCGCCCTTGCGCTGGGTCAGCGCGTCGCGCATGTCGGTCGGGAAGGGGATCAGTGCGATCACGTCCTCGATGGGGGCGTCCATCAGCGCGTCGATCACCGAGAACAGCCCGAGCGTGAACAGCTCGCCCGGCCGCGGTCCCGGCAGTTGCTCACCCGCGCGCTCGCAGAAGCGGGCGCGGGTGAGGGCGGTCACGGTCAGCTCGGGCGGCTTGCCGTCGACGCTTGCCAGCACGGTCAGCGTGGCCCAGCGCCTGAGGTTCTGGACGCCGAGGAGGGCGAGCGCCTGGCGGATCGAGCTGATCTCGAACCGCAGGCCGAAGAAGGCGGAGTTGATGTAGCGCAGCAACCGGTAGCTGAGTCCGACGTCGCGGCCGATCATGTGCTCGAGCTGGCCGAGCTGGACGGTCGGGTCCTGGAGCGCCGCCAGCACCTGGAGCAGCGAGGTGCGGTTGGCGAAGATGCCGCGGTTGTGCACGAGCTCGGGGCGGCAGAAGAAGAAGCCCTGGAACAGGTCGAGACCGAGCTCGGCGCAATAGGCGTGATCTTCGTGCGACTCGACCTTCTCGGCCAGGAGGGTCATCCCGTAGGACTTCAGCCGGGCTACCTCTCGCGCGAGGCCGTCGCGTCCGAGCTCGAGCACGTCGAGCTTCACCACGTCGACGAGGGCGAGGACGCGTTCGGCGCTCACGCTGTACTGGAAGTCGTCGAGGGCGAGCCGGTAGCCCTGGCGCTTGAGATCGATCAGCGCGTGGACGAACCGCTCGTCGAGCAACTCGTCCTCGAGGATCTCGAGGCCGACCACCGAGGGCGGCATCGTCGCGGCCAGGCCGCTGAGGACGAACTCGCGTGAGACGTTCACCCACGCCGGCTTGCAGCCGACGATGCGCTCGAGTCCAATCTCGGTGAAGGAGTTGAGGACCACCGACGCGGTCGCTCCCTCGGAGTCGGCCACGAGCGCCTCGCTCGCGTCGCCGCCCCGGAACAGCAGCTCGTAACCGGCGACCTGCAGGTCTCGGTTGAAGATCGGCTGGCGGGCGACGAAGACTTCAGGCATACGAGAGGGCGGCTGGCGGTACCCCGTTTACTGCCTAATCGACGAAACGGGCCGGAATCTGAACCCCAGGAACGTCATTACGCTTACCGACACGCTGATCTCGACTGATGAAATCCCGCCCGACGCCGCCCTCCTGGACGTTCGCTGGGAGCTGAGCGGGCCCCGCCCCTCCGACTACCTCGAAGGGCACATCCCGGGGGCTGTCTTCGTCGACCTCGACACGGCCCTGGCCGGGCCGCCCGGGGAGGGCGGGCGCCACCCGCTCCCGGCCGCGGACGATTTCCAGGCCGCGATGCGCGTCGCGGGCGTGTCCGGCGAGCGGCCCGTGGTCGTCCACGACGCCGGCACGTCGGTGGCGGCGGCTCGGGCGTGGTGGCTGCTGCGGTACTTCGGGCATCCCCGGGTGAGTGTTTTGGATGGGGGTTTCGGTGGCTGGGTGGCCGCCGGGCTCCCCATCGAGCGGGGGGAGGTCGCGGCCGAGTTGGGCGACTTCGTGGCGCGGCCCGGTGGGATGCCGCTGCTCGACGCGGTCGGCGCCGCAGGACTTGCCGCGGGCTCCGGCGTGCTGCTGGACGCCCGCGCGCCCGAGCGCTTCCGCGGCGAGCACGAGCCGATCGATCCGGTCGCCGGCCACATCCCCGGCGCGGTCAACCTGCCGGGCTCCTCGCTCATGGACGCGAGCGGTCGCTTGCTCGACCGGGACGCGCTCCGCGACCGCTTGGCGACGGCGGGGGTGCGCGAGGGCGCCGAGGTCGGCGCGTACTGCGGGTCGGGGGTGAGCGCGGCGCACGAGGTGCTCGCGCTGGCGCTGGCCGGTTACCCGGCGGCGCTGTACGTCGGGTCCTGGAGCGAGTGGATCAGAGATCCTGAGCGGCCCGTGGCCGTCGGCGGTTGACCGCCCGTCGGTTTTCAGCGGCGTGGGACGGAACCCAGGCGTCGTGGCAAGCGTTCAAAAGCGAACACGTCCGCGCGGCAGCCGAAGCGTGGCCGCGCGATGCGATTTGGCTTGACCAGCGGTCCGGCCGCGGGCGTCAACCGTGATCGATACTCGGGCCGACGAGACGCTGCCCAACTTTGCCAGTGGCGCACGGGAAAGCGTCACCCTCACCGAAGCCGTGTGACCACCGACGATGTGGAAATGTTGCCGCCCCAGCACTTCCGGCCGATCCGGGGCCGCCGAGGCGATCTGGACGGTGCCATCACAGTACGACTGGCTTGGCGGGCAGGCCAGTCGCACGGCGGTGGCGCCACGGCTGTCGGTCAACACTGCGCTCGCGATTCCGACGCTCCAGCCACGGTGACTTCCCGAACCGAAGCCGGGCGAGCCGCTCCAGCACGGCACGTACGTGGTGCCGTCGAGGTTGACGTTGTAGAGCGCGCCCATGATCGCCGCGCGGTTATCCGCCGCGCAGAACTGGTTCGTCGAGAGGTTGTATTCGGCGTTGAGCACCGGCTTGCCCGCGCTGAGGTACGGCTGGAACGCGGAGCACTCGGAGTACTCGTTGCATTGCTCGTCGAGCACGCCGTCGAAATATGGCTCCAGGGCCTTCGCTTGGTCGGGGTCGTTCTTCTGCAGGACGGCCAGGTCCAGCGAGTGTGCCTCCCGGGCGACCCACTCGTCGTAGGCGAGCTGGTCTTGAGCGGAGATGTCGAACCCGGTGTCGTTCTCATAGCCATCCATGTTGTCCGGCTCGATCGCATCAAAGCCTTTGCGCTTGCACATCTGGAAGCGAGCTGTCATGAGCGGCTCGAGCACGGATAGCTGCCGGATGTCGAGCCACCGCTCACCGGGCCAGCCGTTGGGCTTACCGAGCACCGAGCTTGGAAACTCGCTTGCGTCCGGACGCCAGTTCTCCCACGTCCCCACGTCGATGTAGCAGATCACATGCTTCCCGGCCGTGTGCAGGGTCGCCACCTCGGACCGGCTGTTGTCGAAGCCGTCGATGTCGTACGCCGCCGCCGGATAGGAGTTGTTGACCGTCCCCGTCAGCTGCCAGTACCACGACAGGCGCTGCGGGGGCGTCCACCGTGCGAACGCGGAGGGGACGGTGAATATCAGCGTTACAACCGCCGCTAATGCGACAGCCGTCGAACCGTAAACCGCGATTCTGCGGTTGGGCACACCCGCAATCTAGCAGCGGATCTAGGCTGCTCGCCTGACAGCGGACTCAGACCAGGCCGCCGCGAACCGCCCGCACGGCGGCCTGAATGCGGTTCTCGACCTGCAACTTGATGAGGATGCTCGAGACGTGGTTCTTGATCGTATGCTGGCTCAGGAACAGCGCGTTCGCGATTTCAGAATTGTCAAGACCGCGGGCGAGCAAATCCAAGACTTCGAGCTCGCGTGGCGTCAAGTCGGCCCCGGTAAGCGTGGGCTCGACCTCCTGCGGCTCGCGTAGGCGGCGTATCAGGTGGCGGGCGATCCGCGGCGAGATGAATGATTCCCCTCGTTCAGCCGCGCGGATTCCCTCCACGATCTGATCGACCGGGGCATCCTTGAGCACGTAGCCACACGCTCCTGCGAGCAGTGCATCCATTACGTGCTGATCATCGGAGGCGACCGTCAGTACCAGCACGCGCGCCAGCGGTGCCACCGCGGTCAATCGCTGCGTCGCCTCGATCCCGGACATGCCGGGCATAACCAGATCCATCAACACCACCCCGGGCCCCATCTCGGCCGCTTGCCGGATAGCGTCCGCGGCGAGCGCCGCCTCGCCGACGACCCGAATCCCTCGTTCCTCGAGGAGACCGATCAGCCCGCGACGGAATAGCTCGTGGTCGTCGACCACGATGACCTTAAGGTCAGTGCCCCTCACCATTGCGAGGTTATCTGGTCGGCCCAGAAGCGCGAGTGCAGCCGTGAGATGTCCGCGACCTCCGGCGGCGATCCGGCCGGAGGTCGGAGCGGGGGAAGGAGTCGTCGATGGCGGCTGTGCGCGCGCATGCCGGCGGCGCCGGGGCGCGCGCAGCAGCCTAGCCGGCGCTCTTGGAGCTGCGGCGTTTTACCTGTTTCTTGGGTTTCGGGCGCGTTCGACCGTGCCGATGGACCTCGCGGACCGCGCGCCGGGCGTGCTTTCTTTTCTTTTTCTTCTTCTTCTTCTTCTTCCCGTGCGAGCCACTCTTGCCGGCGGTCTGCGCGCCGACGCTGGAGGAGGCGACGACGCCGGGAGAGCCACCAATCGTGGGGGCGCCGCCGCCGGCCGAACCGCCGCCCGTCCCGGTGCCCCCGGGACTGGTCTGGCCAACGGGCACGCATGGGTCGTAGGTCTGTCCGTCCAGGTTGACGTCGAACAGCGCACCGGTGATGCCGGCCGCTGTGTCGCTGGGGCAGAACTTGGCGGTCGTCTCGCCGTCCTGCGTGTATTCGGCGTTGAGCACGGGCTTTCCCACATCGAGGTAGGGGGTGGCGTCACCGCCGGACCCCGCGCACGGATCGTCGTAGTAGTTGCACTCCTCGATGATCATTCCGTCGAACAGCGGCTCATCAACGGCTGCGTTGGCGGGGTCGTTCTTCTGGAAGATCGCGAGTCCGTCCGAATGCGCCGTATAGGCAAGCCAGCGTTCGAAGCCCGCGCTGTCGGCTTGCGTCAAGCCCCATCCTCCGCCGGCTGCGCCCGTCGCAGAAGAGTTGTCGTAGCCGTCGAGGTCGTCGGGCTCGAGCCCGTCCTGGCCCTCTACCGCGCAATCCTCGATCCGTTGGGCCAGTCCGGCCGCGATGTTCACCGCCGCCCCCGTCAGCGTCGAAGGATCGCCGGCAACGTAGTTGGCAAAACCGCGAATGTCGTACCAGTACTCGCCCGGCCACCCTTGCATCTCGGTGATCTCGGGGTTGGATCCGTTGGTGTAGTCGGCCGGCGCGAAGTTCGAGCTGTCGGGCTCAGGTTGTTGCGCGCCCGCCTCGATGTAGCAGATGCTGTACTTCCCGGACGCGTGGAGTGCCTGCACGACCGGCGAGGGGGCCGTGGGAACGCCGCCGTCCGTATTCGAGTCGGCGAACATGTCCGTGTCCCAGATGTTGGCCGATCCGGGCGACGGATACGCCCCGGTTACGCTCGGGAGACCTGCCAACCCGGTCGCCGGGGGATCGATCTCCCAGTACCACTGATCTTGCCCAGTCGGGGGCAGCTTGTAGGTTGCTGCCGACGCGGCTGGGGCAAAGACGCCCAGCGCGGCGATCGCGACCGCCAAACAGCTCTTCATGATCCGGTCCCTCTCGTGAGAGTCACGCGCCGCTCGGTACGGCGCCTCCGAACGCGCCTATTACCACCGCCGAAGCGGGTTCAAACACCAATTTGTGATCGAGGGGCTATGTCCTTCCGAGCGAGGGGATCGTTTTCCCGACGGCGAGGTTGGGCCAGGCGCAGCATTCCGTAGCTTTGGGGCGAAAAGTCCCTCGGAGCTGAGATCCGAGCTAGTCTCAGGCCTCCGTCTCGGCGTTGAGCCTGGGCGCGGCCGCGAGCCATCGGGGTTCGACGCCAGGCTCGAGGAGGGTTCAATGGTTTACGTGCGACGTTTCTCCCTGGCGGCGGCTCTGGTCCGTCTGGGCTTCGTGCTCGCCGTCCTACTCATCGTTGGCGCGACGGCCCGTGCGGCCAGCGCCCAGAGCTTGGCGGTGCCTGCCTACTTCTATCCGGGCCAGTACTGGACGCAGCTTGATCAAGCCGGATCAGGCGTCGGTGTGGCCGTGATGAATCCGGACAGCGGCCCGGGGTCGGGACCCGATCCGAACTACGTCAGCGCGATTCGCTCAGCGGAGAGCGCCGGGATCCGCGTGGTGGGGTACGTCTACACGAGTTACGGCAGCCGCTCGCTGGCAGCGGTCGAGTCCGACATCAACGCCTATTACAGCTGGTATCCCCAGTTGGATGGCATCTTCTTGGACGAGGCCAGCACCAGCTGCGCGGAAGAACCGTATTACGCCGCACTCAACAGTTACGTCAAGAGCAAGGGCGGGATCGGGCTGACGGTTCTCAACCCGGGAACTCAGACCAATCAGTGCTACGAACCCGCGGTCGACATTCTCCTCACCTTTGAGGGTTCAGACGCGCAATACGTAAGTCACTACTCCGCGCCTTCATGGGTAACTCAGTATCCAGCATCGCATTTCTGGCATGTGATCTACGCGACCTCGACGGTGTCGGCGATGGCAACGGCCATTCAGCTCAGCAAGCAACGTAACGCCGGATATGTTTACGTCACCCCGGCAACTCTCCCAAACCCCTATGACCTACTGCCCGCGGGGCTCTACTGGTCCGACGAGCTAGCCGACATCGGGAGCTCTGGCGGTGGCGGCGGCCCGCGTCGGTGAGGCATCTCCAGCTGCCCCCGGGTGGCTCGCCGCCGGAATGGATCAGGGAACGGTGAGCTCGAGCTGGGTCCCGCCGGCGGGACCAGAATGGGCGCTCAGGTGGCCACCGAGCGCTGCGGCACGCGCCCGCATCGTCCTGAGCCCCATACCGGAACCATGAGCGTCGGCGATCCCCCATCCGTCATCGGTGATGCGCATCACGATGTCTCCGCCATTACGCGACAAGACCACCTCGACACGCCGGGCCCGGCCGTGGAGCGCCGCGTTCACGATGGCCTCGCGAGCGATCCGCACGATGTGCTCTCGGTCCACGAGGTCCAGGTCGTTGCGTTCCCCAAGCGTCCAGGTCATCTCGACCCGAACCTCGATCTGCAAGCCATGGCGATGATGGAGGTCGTCAGCGATCAGGCGGAGCGCCGCTTCGGTTGTCGGAGCAGTCGATGCGGACAGATCCGCGATCATGCCGCGCGAGGTGGCGAGCGCGTTTCGAGCGGCGACCATGAGCGGGTGCTCAGGCTTTAGTTCGATCCCGAGGCGCTGGCCCTGGGCGGCGATACAGGCGAGATCCTGCGCCAAACCGTCGTGGAGGTCACGGGCGATCCGTTCACGCTCCGAGCTGATCGCCGCAAGCGCCTCTGCCCGGTGCGCCCTGGCGTACTCCCAGTATGCGCTTCCGAGCAGCATGGCGTAAGCCGCCAACCGAAGTCCTTCGCGCGGCGTAATCCAGTCCGTAGCCACCGCGGGCACCGCCAGGTACTGCAACCGAGCGCCGGCCAGCAGCAACGATGCTCCGGCCAGGAGCGCACACCGGATGTCTCCGCGCCGGGCGCGGCGCAGGAACGCGAGCGCCGAGACGAGCAGTACGGTCGCCGCGACAACGTTGACGGCAAGCTCCACGGGGTGATCGACGGCTCCCCGAATGCCCACCTCCTGAAGGCTTGCGCTCCAGTGCGAGCCTATGGCTTGCTCGAGCAACTCGGCCAGCATGACGATGGCGCCACCGACCAGCGCGGCGACTCCGATCAGTCGGCGGTTGGGATACCTGACCAGCCTGCCCGGTGCGAACGCCGCGGCAGCAAACGCAGCCGAGACGATCAGCTCGCAGGCGAGTCTGGCGCCCCCGCCGGATTCGGCCCTAGTCCCGCCGAGCAGAGCGGGCGCGGCACAGTAGACAAAATCAACGAGCGAAACGCTGACTAGGGCGCACAGGAGCAGGAGATCAGGCAGCCGGCCGCTGCGCTGGAAATTCGCTACGAGTAGGCGGGCGGTGCAGATCGCCGCAATCGCGATGATTGTCTCGATCGCGGCGCGGCCACTCGGATTGGTCGTATGAATCGGCCGGGCGAGCTCGAGGCCGAGGACGGCCACTGACAGAACCCCGGTCGAAACGGCAAGGCGTGTGAACCAAGCCGGCCGCAGGCCGACCCTAACGAGCCTGACCGGCGACACCGTTACCCCGATGCTCATCGTTTCACCCCAGCGCAACGCCAGGGTCGGTAAGCGCGCCGTCAAACCAGCACAACAAGTGTGCCAACTCAAGCCGCCCCGCCCCCGGGCACGACATCCAATTTATTGCCCCCAACAGGCCCGACGCTAACGCTTAGCGCCTAGCAAAAGGTACCAAAACCAGGGTGCTCTTGTCAATCCCTTGTTAAGACGGGGCAAACCCTCCCAGTCTGATGAAGACCTACGGGAACCGGCAGTACGTGCTGGTAGGCGCCGATGCGGTCAGCTGCGACGGGGTGTAGCCCCAGATGTACCGGGGATGCGCGTACCAGTAGATCAATTCGAATACCGCGATCGCGTGGATCTGCTGACCAGCAGGGAAGCCGACAGGGGCCCAGGTCCATGGGTTGAGGGCGCCGGTCGGCGTCACCCACGTAGCCACTCCCCCGGGGGTCGCGTACCAGCGATACCAGCTGCTTCGGTTGACGCCAATCGTGCCGAGCCAGCGCCAACCGTTTGCCGAGGTGTACCACGCAACCCACGGCCTGACGTCGATGATCGCCGGCGGCGTCACGGTAAAATTGGGCGCCACGAGGTACGCGTCGTAGGGGGCGAGGAGGCTGCATTCCATACCTCCGCTGCTCCAGTCGATCGGTGCCGTCGGCCTCGTTTCAAGCGTGACCGAGAACTGCTCCCCGTTGCCGAATCCGAGCGCGACGCGGCCGATCGTTGACTTCAGCGCCGCCAGTCGGCGGGCGGCGGCAGGCGCCAGTGAAATCTGAGTCGAGCCCTGGCGATCGCTACACGAGTAGCTCCCACGGGCCAGGACGCCGGAGCCCAGCGCAGACGCGCTCAAGCTCACCCGGCCGCCCGTGCGACAGGCGATGGCCAGCGTTAGCTGTCGCCCGTGGACGAGTACGAACCCACTCCTCAACCCGGCCCCCCCGATCTTCGTCGGGAGCGACGCGGCAGGACCCAGCGGCCCGGGTGCCGGCACTGTACCCGGTGCAGGAGCGGCCGGGAAATCGAGTCCGGCCGTGGGTGGAGGTCCGGGGAGGGGTGGGCTCACGCTCGCGGAGGCCCGGACAGGCGCCGCCAGCAGGACCAGCATCATCCCGCCGGCAGCGGCCAGAGCCAGGGCCTGCCTCAGCCTGCGCGGGGCGGCAACAGGGATCGCGCTAACTGTAAGCACAGTACGGGGAGGATGGGTAGGAGTGCGCGTACCGCCAGACGTACACAGGGTGGCTGTACCAGTAGATCGCCTCGAGCACGGCAATCACGTATGTTCCATGTCCCGGAGTGACGGCGATCGGGCCCCACGTCCAGGGGTTCACCGCCCCCGAAGCCGTGTGCCATTCGGCAACGCCGTCCGGCGTCCCCGTCCAGCGGAACCAGCGACTTGCGTTTGGTCCTTCGGTACCCAGCCACTGCCACCCGGTCGCGGGGGTATACCAGGCCAGCCACGGTCTCACGTCGATGGTGGTGGTCGGCGTGACGGTGAAGTTCGGAGCTAGCAGGGTCGCCTGATTGGCGCCCGATGCGCCGCACTGAAGGCCGAAGACGCTTGTCCAGAACTCCGGAACTGCGGTATTTGGCCCAACCATCACCGAAAGCGTTTCGGTGGCGCCGCTCTGGTTGAACGCGACCCGCGCCAACGCACTCCCCATGCCGTTGATCTGGTGCGCGATGTCCTTGCCGAGCGTGAACGACACCGTGCCACGTCCCCCCGCACACTTGTAACGCGCTCGAGCGACCACTCCGTTGGCGAGCTCGGGCACGCTCAAGGCCGCGCGCCCGCCGGCACCGCACGCGATCTGCAGCCTGAGACGCCTGCCCGCCAGGCCGGCCGACCCCGACAACATCCCGGGTCCCGACGGATTCAGCGGGAGAGTTGCAGGCGAACCAGATGGCTGAGGTGGAGGATCCTGCCCTGGGGGCGGCGGCAGCGGAAACCCCGTTCCTGCCCCCGGCGGCGGCCCGGGAAGCCCGGGCGGCGGGCCGGCCGCCCGGGCCGAGCCGACGTCGGGCGCGAACGCCGTGGAGGCGAGCAGCAGCGCGACGGCGCAGGCAATACGCGGTCGATGTAAGCGCGAAGCGGCTTGGCGACTCGACATCCTCCGAGGGGAGGGCACCTCGCTCAGCAACCCACGCCCGGACGAGTACCGCCGGGGGCTAGACAGGACACGACGACTGCGGGCGCCCGTCCGGAGCGGATCGTGAACTTGTAGTACTTGCCCACCCATCCTGGACGCCTGATCATCACGATGACCGTGGCCCCGGGGTGCAGAGGGTCCTTCCGGAAAGGGCCGCCCAGGTTGATGCTGCCACCGGCCGGACACTTGGGCTGCCCCTTCTTCCCACACCGTTTGGGTTTCGCGACCCTGCTGGTGTGCGTGGCGAACGGGCAGCCTCGACCGTGGCATTTGACGAGCACGGTCGCGTCCGAGGACACCCAGTTGACCAAGAGCATGGCTACCTTCGTGGAGTCAGGGGCGAAGTCGAACGTCCACTGCATCGTGGCGCCGATGAGACCGATTACCTGCACGGGCGCTCGCACAACAGTCACGGGCTGCGCCGGTGCGGTGGAGCCCGTGAAGTTGGAGTCGCCACCGTAGCGGGCGGTGATGCTGTGCGTACCGACCGCGTTGTAGGTGAGCGTGCACGTTGCGCTCAGGTTCACCAGCGCCTGATTGAGGCATGAAGCGATCGGGCTGCCATTGTCGAAGAACTCCACCGAGCCCGACGGCTCGACGGGGCCGGAACGACTTGCCGGAGGCGCGACCGCGGCCGTGTAGGTCGTACTCTGGCCCACGTCGACCGTCGTCGACACATTCAGGGAGACCGAGGTCGAGTCCGGCGTGACCGTGATGGTCGTGGCGCCAGTCGATCCCGGGGCTGTCGATTTCGTGTTCGGTATGAAGACGGCCGTGAGCTGCTCAGGGGACGTGGAGGCAGCAAACGATGTCTGGCACGTGGCGCCGGGATTTGACGGCGTGATCGGTTCCGCGACACAGTTCGCTATGGGAATGCCGCCGTCGTTGAACGTGATGGCTCCTGCCGGCGAGCCGGACCCACCATTGACAGTCGCGAACAGCGTCACGCTTTCGTTGGTGACGAGCGCGGAGGAGGAGGCCACCATCGAGGTGGTGCTCGGGCCGGCGGCCTGGACGAGCGTCCCCTGACCGGAGATTGCGGGCGACACGGAGCTGTCGGTCGCGGTGATGGTTGCCGAACCCACCGTCGTCGAGCTTCTGACCTGGCCACTGTAGGTGCCGTTACCGTTGTCGGACACCTGCCCGAAGAACTGCCCTGAATCAGTAGATTTGAAGCTGACGCTTTGGCCGGTGAGGAGATGTCCTTGCGCGTCTTCGACGGTAGCCGTAACAGTGGCCGTCGAGGTGCCGTTGGCGAGGATCACTGCCGGGCTTACGGCAACCTGGACGGTTGCAGCGGACCCCACGGTCTGGGTCAGGGTCGCTGTTCCGGACACGGTGCCGTCGGTTGCGGTGATCGTCGGGGTTCCGACGGTGGTGGAGCTCGTGATCGTCGCGGTGTAGGTGCCGCTGCCGGCGTTCGTCGTGGTGCTGACCTTGTCGCCTGCGTCACTGGACTTGAAGGTGACGGTTTCGTTGGGCAAGAGAAGCCCTCCGGCGTCTTTGACGGTTGCGGTTGCGGTGGTGGTGGAGGTCCCGTTAGCGATGATCGAGGTCGGGCTCAGCGCCACCGTCACGGTCGCCGGAGGATCTACAGTCTGGGTTAGAGTCGCCGTCCCGGACACGGTGCCGTCGGTCGCGGTGATTATTGGACTTCCGGCAGTGGTGGAGCTCGTGATCGTCGCGGTGTAGGTGCCGCTGCCGGCGTTCGTCGTGGTGCTGACCTTGTCGCTTGTGTCGCTGGACTTGAAGGCGACGGTTTCGTTGGGCAGGAGATTCCCTGCGGCATCCTTGACGGTCGCGGTCGCGGTGGTGGTGGTGGTCCCGTTTGCCACGATCGAGGTCGGGTTGAGCGCCACCGTCACGGTGGCCGCTGGACCGGTCTGGGTCAGAGCCGCAGTGGCCACTAGGTTTGGGGTTTCACTGCTATCGGTCGCGGTGATCGTTACGGGGTTGCCGGCGGTGGTGGAGCTCGTGATAGTCGCGGCGTAGGTGCCGTTCATATTGTCGGTCGTGCCGCTCACCGCGTCGCCGTCGGTGGCCGAGAACGCGACTGTGTCTCCGCCCGTCGTGTCGTTGGTCACGGTCGCGGTCGCGGTGGTGGTCGAGGTACCGTTGGCCGCGATGCTGGTCGGGGACAGCGACACAGCGATCGCCGTTCCCGTTCCAGCTGCCTGGGCGGTGCCAGCCAGCAGCCACAAGCTGATAGTCGCTGCCAGGAGACACAGCCCCAGACGTTTACGGCGAGACACCGTTACCACCTCACGCCTTGATCTCGCCTCGGTGCCACCTCAGGTCTTGATGTTCAACGTCCCGCGGGTCACCTTCGGTGCTCCCTTGGGCTGCTTCGTCGAGACCGTCAGCGCACCGTGCAACGTGCGGTGCTTCCCGCTTGTTGATACCGCCACCACGTTCTTCGGCAACTTCACCGCGATCCTGGCGGTCTTGGTCGCCTTGATCTTGAACGAGTCGGTGACCTTCTTGCCCATCAGCTTGAGCGTGAACGAACCGGTGCAGAAGTGGTCCTTGGCCGCCTTCCCGTTCTTCGCCTCGCACTTGAGGGAGACGGTCGCCGTGCCGGCCTTCATTGACACGGTCTTCGGAGCAACCTGGACCGCCTCGTAGAAGAGCTTGGGCTTGCTCTGCGCGGGAGGGGCCGAGGGCGGGATCGGGTTTCCACCACTGGCGGAAGTGCCGCCAGGCGCGGGGCCAGTGGGCGGGGTCGGAACGACCGGGTTGGTCGGCTCGGCCGGCCAGGCGGCGAATGCCGTGTACGTGCTCGTGCCCGACGGCGCGTCGACCCACCCCGACTGGGTACCTGCGTACGCGCTACCGACGTTCTGAATGCCGGTCAGTGGAGTCTCGATCGCCGATCCCGTGTTGTTGACGCTCACGGTGTTGCCCTCGACGTAGCCGCTGACCGCGGTGCTGTTTGCCCAGGTCTGCTGCTCGGCGAGCAGGTTGGCAACCGCCTGCTCGGTCAGCTGCACGAACGGGGCGGTCGAGTTGAAGTACTCGTGGTACTCGAACAGCAGCGGGTCGAGCACCTGGTACAAGATCCCGTCGCCGGTTGTGGTCAGATTGCCTGTCCCCGCCGGCTCGTCGGCACCCCCGCCGGGCTGCGGCGTGTAGGTCGACGGCGGGAGGTCGTCTGTCCCCTCCGATCCAGCCGGCGGTGAGCCCATGATGTTCGTCTGGTGGACGTAGCTCGGCCGTGGATCGTTGTCCATCATGAAGCCGAACATTCCTGAGACGACCTGATTGACCACGTTGGACCAAGTGCAGGTCCCGGTTGGGCAGACCGATGTGTCCGGAGTGCTGCCGTTGGAGCCGTAGATCGACTGGTACTCGTTGAGCTCCTGATAGTCGGTCGAGGCGTTGTAGTAGATGTTTATCGGGTGACGCGGGACGACCTGCGCCGAGGTCCCCGGCACGACGAAGGTGGAGTCCGCCGGGTATTCGGCACCGGTGTAGCTGGTCCCGATGCCGAACTCAACATTCGCGGGGTCGGGGTACGGCTTTGAGCCGTCGTCGCCGACCGCGGTGATTCCGACTTCCGCTAGCGCCGGGCCGAACCATTCGTTCTGCTCCCACGGCGACTCAGTCGCGTTCTGCGTGGTTGGCGGCGTCGGGCAGGTGGTCGCGCACGCCGCTGTCGTACCCGTGTCAGTAAACGTCTCCTCAGGCTCGCCGCCGTTGGTGACGTTGGTGGTCGAGGTCGGATTGTTGGTGTCGGCCGAGGTCGGATCGAACGGGGTCGACACCGCTCCAATCTCTCCGGTGGTCGAGTCTGCCGCCGGGGCCAACTGCGTCCAGGTGAAGGGCCCGGCCGCAGTCGTCGCGTTGTAGCCGCGGTAGATCACATAATCCGCCGCGTGGCAGATATCCTGCCAGGTGAGGGTGACTGACCCGTCGGCGGGAACCTCCGTCGGCACGGCAACCACATCCGCCGAGGATTGACCCGCCGTCGACGAGTTCACGAACTGATCACTGACCGCGTACTCGTAGTAGCCCGCAGCTAGGGTCCCGCTGCTGGCGGCCCCAGCGGTCGCGGCATCGAGGATCGGGGGATCGACCGTGGCCGGGTTCCCCGGCACCAGATCCGCGAATCCCGAGTGGTTGCCCGGGACGAACACGTGCGGGTCCTCGGCACCCAGGGCGGTCGTGCCCGTGTTGTCCTCCGTCAGGCCGAGACCGCCGGTTCCCCCGGAGCCGCTCTCTGCGGCCACGTCACTGTTCTCGTTCAGCTCCGCCTCGATGTAGTTCTGAGTCGCGCAGCCGACGTCCAGGTAGGGCGTGTCGTAGGTGTGGCTGATCCAGCCGAACGAATTCGCGTATGACTTGCCGGCGCCCGCGTTGCCTGGGCCACAACCGTCCGAGGCGTTCGGGTCCGATGTGCAGGAAGCCTGGAATGCCGCGAGCAGCGGATCCGGGCCACTGTTGTCCGACTGATAGGCGGCGGTGCCGCCCATGTTGAACAGCTGATCCATCCGGAAGTCGTTGTTGGCCTCCCATGTGCTCGCGGTAGCAACGTCCCCGGCGTTCATCCGGAGGTCGTCGGTTTCGCTGTAGTCGAGCGAGCCGGGGGTCGTCGTCGCGTCCCAGGCGTCGTCAGGCGTGAACGTGTCGTCGATGTCCGTCTCGACGTAGTTACGCTGGTCGCCGAAGTAGGTGTTGCGCGCAAGCCAGTCGAGCTCCCCGTGCCGGAGAAGCTCGCTCTGGAGGTAGTACTGGTTCTCGTTGAAGGTCTGGTACATCGTCTGGCGACCGTCGGGGCTCGTGTAGATGCCCACCAGTGAGCTGCCGTTCGGACCGGAGATCAACGTGTCGACGCTTGCGCCTGCGGGCAGCGATGCAATCGGCGTTGCCTGGTACACCCATGTCGACTGCGTCGGGTCGAGCGAGACCGAGTTGAGGTATGGGAACACCGATTTCCCATCGGCCGTCAGGGTCGGGGTGCTCACAGCCGTCGCGCACGTCGGCACGCCGGTAGCCGCGATCGTGGAGCAGCCGCCAGTAGGATCGGTGTTGAGACCGTAGTCGCTGCTCGGGACGGCATAAGCCGTGACCTGGCGAACCGAGAACTGGTGCTCGTAGGTCTGCAGCTGATCCCACTGAGCGTCTGTCAGGCCCATGTCGCCGGAGACCGCTGCCACGACACCCTCGTAGTTGGCGACCTGGGTGCCGTCGCTCAATGTCGATGAGAGGGCTGGAAGCGCCACGCTCCCAGGGCTGGTGGAATTCGTGACAAGGGTGTCGTACGGGACGCCCTCGCGCTGAAGGGTGTTTTCCCAGTCCGCTTCAGCGATCGCAGCGTTGCCGTTTGCGCTGTCGGTGATCAGCAGGACCTTCATCCCGATTTGCTGCGAAACCGACGCAGCGGAGGCAGGCGAAGTCGCTCCTCCGAACAGTCGCGTAACTCCGAACAGCGCGAGAATGACTGTGACCACAAATGCCGCCGCCCAGGGCAGACCAAAGAACCGTTTCATCCGAAGCTCTCGTTCGTGCGTGGTTTGAGCGAGCGGACAAGCACTGACACATCAGCCCCGTGCGGACCCTCGCGCCCCTATTCAGGCAAGCAGTGTGTTGCGGCGAGAGCGCTTCGCCAATGGGCTTCCTCGGCCTTCCTGCGTTCAGACTTGAACGGTTTGGCCGGATGGGACTCACGAGGTGCTAGCGTTCACGCGAGGATCGGAACAGCGGCGTTATCTCAGGGGGCAACCGGGGGCAGCGCTAGGGAGGGCGACGTGACTGAGGGCGTGAGTTCGAGCGCGAATCAGCTGGGACCGAACGGGCCGACCGTGCTACTGGCCGACGGTCAGGTTCCAACGCGCAGCGGGATCAAGCGCGCGATTGAGCCTCACGGGCTCCGGGTTGTCGCCGAGGCGTCCAACGCCCAGGAGGCCGTGATGATGGCGGCGGCGGTGCGACCGGACGTATGCGTCATCTCGGTTGCGCTCGACGGCAACGGCCTCGACGCAGCACGCCAGATCAAGCACGCGGTCCCGACGGCGAAGATCGTGATGATGACCGGCGCGCCGCGCGACGAGGACATGCTTGGAGCCCTTCGAGCGGGTGCGGACGGCTACCTTCTGATGAGCACGCCGGCCAGCCGTCTCCCACACGCGATCTTGGGCGTGATGCACGGTGAGGCGGCGTTGCCCCGAGCGATGACGGCGCGGCTCATCCTCGAGTTCCGGGAGAGGGGCACGAGGCGTCGCCTGGTCCTGCCGAAGTCCAATCGTGAGGTCGAGCTAACTGCCCGCGAGGCGGAGGTCCTCGATCGACTACGAAGGCGCGAGCCGACGGCTAAGATCGCCGCCCGCCTGGGCATCTCGGAGGTGACCGTCCGTCGGCATGCGGCCTCGGTGTTGCGGAAGCTTGGAACGCCAAACCGTCGCAGCGCGATCGAGATGCTCGAGTGCGAAGAGGAACTTACATCTGAGAGTTTCAACGGGCGCTGACCGGAGCTATCCGGCAGTGCGCGCGCTCGAGTACGCTGGTTCCGGGCGGCACTAAGAGCCAGCCCGACCGGCCCCAGCCACCATAGTCCTCCCCGAAAAGCGTGCCGGTCAGTGGGAGCTCGAGCGTGGCGTCCCCACGATTACTGATCGTGATCCCGTCGCCTTCGAGGTAAGCCATGACTCGTCCGCGCGCCGAAGCCTGACGCCAAGCCTCCAGGCCCAGGAGACAGCGGCCGATTTCGGCCAGCGTGGGCTGAACGATGGCCGTGGAGGGGCGGATCAGGCTGTGGTAGAGATCGAGCACCGCATCGATCAACTCACACAGGAGGCTCGAGCACGAGGGCTCGTCATCGGCTCGGTTCTCGATCAGGTTGCTCTGGTGGAAGAAATGCGGGCGCGGGTCATTCCCAAGAACTTTGGTGAGCATCCTTCGCGCTTCGCTCGCCACGACCTCCGGCCAGGACTGAGCAGCCGAATGGCCTGTTGACAAAAGCCGATCGAGCAACTGTTCCGGAGTCGCAACGTCGTGTGCCAGGGCGGTCGGATAGCGCGGGATCGCGAACGCGCCTCCGGTGAGGAATGGCTCTCCCGCCGCAACCTGGGGGGCGTCTGCCGAGGAGCTGGCCGGGTAAGGGCGTGACGCATCGCACGCCAGGAAATGGATCTTCCGCGCAGCGAGCGCAGGCGCAAGGTTTGGGTTCTCGCTGCGTGGCGGGGCAGCGGCGAGATTGGCGAGCCCGGTGTGCTCGCCCGTGATCAGCACGTGGGGCTCGAACTCGATGCCATACCGTGAAGCCCAAGTCAGGTTCTGCTCGATCTCCTGCTCGATCGCGGCCTGGGTCGCCTGATCCAGGTTCTGGTGCTCAAAGGTGTGATTGATCCAGCCGAAGGCGTCCTGGTCGGCCAACAGCGCCGTCAGCAGGGGATCTTCGTCGGCGCTGTGCTCCTCGACGTACCGCCCGCTCCCGGCTCCGTTACAAGCGAGGTCGAGCCGGATCCCACGTGATCTCGACCAGCGAGCCGTCCGGGCGGCGTCCTCGGTGCCCATTCGAAGCAGTTGGTCGCTACCGGTTGCGGTCATGTGCCGCTCGGGGTCCCAGCTGTGGTTGGGGAGCAGGACATCGTCGACTTGCAGCGTGAGGTAATTGCGTTCGTACCCAAGGAAGGTCCCTCGGGTCAGCCACGAAAGCAGGCCCGGACGGAGTAGCTGCCCGTGCAGCTGGCCGCGGTTGGAGTCAAAGGTCTGCACCATCCGCTCGCGCCCCTCGTCGCGATGTACTCCGAGCATGCTGGAGCCGTCCGGTGCGACCAGCAACGTCTCGAAGCACTGACTGGGATCCGGCCTCGCGAGATAGCCCCAGGTGCCGACATCGATCGGTACCGAACCCACCAGATACGGAAACACCTCGTGTCCGCGCTCCGTCAGAGACCCGGTCAGGCCGTCCAGCTTCCCGGCCCGCGTGGGCGACCCGAGACCGCACCGCGGCCCGGGATACGCGTAAGCCGTGAGCTCCCGGACGCCGAGTTCGCGCTGGACGCGGTCAAGGGTGGCGCGCTCATCATCGTCGAACGCGAGATCGATCAGCCCGTCCTTGGCAAGGATCAGCGCCTGGTAGCAGACCGTCCCGGACGGGCTGATGATTCTCAGCGGGGAATCCCCGTGGGCCAGCGCGATCGCATGAAACGGTGTGCCCGCCCGTGCCAGCGATACCTTCCAGGCCTCGTACCCAGGCTCACGTCCCGTTTCCCCGAGGAGCAGGATCCGCATCTGGGTGCGTCGTTGAGCGAAGCTCCGTTGCTGCTTGAGCACAACAGCTCGGGACATTACACAGACTTATAGAGCTGCTTTCCGGGGAGAGTTCACACCATGAACGTAATTCCGGCTCAATGGGCTATTGGCGAGGTCGCCGAGCGACTACACAATGTCCGGTCGTGTGGGCTGGACGAGATGCGCATTCAGATGCGGACGCGGGAGAAAGGCAGGCCGCTGATCCATTTCAGCCGAGCCACCGCCTGGTGCTGACGCGCCAGTTCGTGCAGCGCGAGCCGATTGCCCTTCACGCTCCGGTCTTGCCGCAAACGGTTGTGCAAGGCGGGGGACTGGCGGAGCCTTCCGTGGCTTTCCGAAGGCGCCCCCGCGTACTGCTGATTACGGAGGGGACCTATCCATACGTGGTCGGGGGCGTGACCTCCTGGTGTCATGCTCTTCTCACCGGCCTACCTGGCATCGACTGGGAAGTGCTACCGATACTGGCGGGGCGCAAGCACCAACGGCCGACCCTCAAGCCGCCGGCAAACGCGAACTTACTGCGCCCGATCGACTTGTGGTCCGAGGGGCATCCTCGGCGCCGGCTGCGTAGCCAGCGCGTCAGCGACCGGGGCTCGCTGCCCGCGCAGCTGTTGCGCGGCCTGATGCCATGGGAGGGCGATCTCGCCGGCCTCACGGCCGCACTCGTTCGCTGCCGGCGCAGCCCGGAGTCGATCAGGCCTGATTTCCGCGGCCGAGAAAGCTGGCGGACGTTCGTTGCAGAACTGGAGCGGCTGCTGCTGGAAAGCCACCGGGATTCCGCACCGGCGCCGATCTACGACGCGATCGAGGCCGCCAGGCTGTATCAGGCGCTGTACTGGGTGGCTCGAACGGCTGCCATACCGACACCCCCGTGTGACCTGCTTCACGTCACCGCGGCAGGCTGGGCAGGGATTCCGGCGATCATCCACAAGGCCCTTTACGGCACTCCGCTACTTCTTACCGAACACGGCGTCTATGTCCGCGAGGCCTATCTGGCCTCAGTTCGCGAGGCTGCCGCCAGGCCAGGTCACGGGCACATCTCGCCAAGGCTTGCGCTCGGGATGACGCGTGCTGTCTACGCCGCGGCCGACGTGATCGCACCGGTGACCGACGCGAACGCCGACTGGGAGCGCGGTCTTGGCGTGAACCCGGCCAAGATTCGGGTGATTCCCAACGGGATTGAGCCACCGAAGGGATGGACGGCTCCCCCCAACATCCAGAAGGTGATCACGCTGGGGCGACTGGACCCGCTCAAGGATGTGCAGACAATGTTGCTCGTCGCCCGTGAGGTGACAAGCCGCGTGCCCGAAGCACGCTTCGAATGTTGGGGCCCGCCGGTTCTCGGTCAGGAGATGTACGCCGAGGCGTGCATGGTCATGCACCGCCAGATGGGGTTGGGTGACCGGTTCCGCTTTATGGGCGGCACCAGCAATCCGACCGGCGCGATCCGGAGCGGCGATCTCGTGTTAATGACGAGCATCTCGGAGGCGATGCCGATGACGCTGCTCGAGGCGATGGGGCAGGCTCGTCCGATCGTCGCCACGAGCGTCGGCGGTGTCCCAGCGGTCATCCGCGGCTGCGGTCTGATCGCCCCTCCGGGTGATGTACACGAGCTGGCGACGGCGGTCATCACCGTGCTGCGCAACCCCGCACTCGGAGCACGCCTGGGCCGGCGCGGATACGAGAGAGTACATCGAAATTACACGCTGTCGCGCTGCCTTGGTGCCTATGAAGACTTGATACACGAGCTTTCCGGCACGGTGACCGCATGAGCTCGGCGAACGGGGGGGCGCGTGAGCTGGGTGAGCTGAGCCCGGCGATCCCGTCTCCGGACTCGAGGGACGCTCATGCCGCGGCGGTGCTGGACGCTCGCCTCGGACGTGAGGCACGTGACGTGCTGGAAGCGGCCGTCGTGCTCGAGGCGTGGACGGGGCGCCCTGCTCGCGGCGCCATGACCGCGGCGCGACGCCTGGTCAGACTCGACGGTCCGAGTCTTCACGCCATCGGCGACCTCGACCCCTTCGACGACGCGAGCCACCACAGCGTACTGGCCGAGGGAGTCGCTCTGGTGTTGCTGATTCTGTCTGTGGCCGCCTGGGCGACCCCGATTCGCAGGCAGCTCGGCCCGACGGTGCTGTCGACGGCCATTCGGGTATCGCTGCCGATCGCCGTCGCTCTGCAATGGGGACTACGAAGCCGGTACCTGAGCCGGCCGGAAGGGCTGGAGTGCCTCGCGCGCGACGGCGTGCCCGTCCTGGTGTGGTGCCTGCTGCTATTCGACGTGCCGCTGCTGTTCATGGACCCATGGGGGCCGGTCGCCGCGATGCTCGTACCGGTGTGGGTCGGAGGAACCGTGATCACGATGCGGGGATGGGGTCTGCTGTATGCGGGGGTGCTGGTGGTCGGCACGATCGCGATGGAGGTCGCCGTGGATGCCTACGTCGTGCTCGGCTCCCTTACGGGGATCACGCTGCTGCTATGCGTGGCGGCAGTGGGATCGGTGACGGCCCGGACGGATTTGCGCGCCGGCTCCATGCGCCGCGCGGCGCTGGCAGGATTGATCGGCGGCCTGATCGGCGCCCTGCTCGTGTCGGATCCAAGCCTCGGCTGGGGCGTGCACGGCCTTCATCCGTCGATCGCCCTGCTTCCGTCCGCGATCGGGAGCTTCTGGGGCGGTTACTACCTGTGGAACTTCTACGACGCGGTTCCACGTGGCCTGCGGGGCGTCCCGCTGAGAGGGGCTAGCCGCATCGCGATGTCAGACCCCGCGATGTCGATCTTCCTCGGCGGAATCGCCAGGCTGCTGGGCGCGACGTTCGTGCTGTCTGCGATCGTGGTCGCGCTGGGGCACTGGACGCACGGCACCGACGAGTGGAGCGTGTTCGTGGCGTTCGGGCTGGTCGGCCTCCTGACGCTGCTGGTAGGTCTACTGGAGGCGTTCGCGCTTCATCGGGCGGCGCTGATCGCGACGGCCCTCGCCCTGGCGACCGAGCTGCTGCTGCGCGGTTCGATCCATATACACGTGTCCGGCGGGGCACTGGTCGCGGGGGCGGCCGTCGGCGTGATGTTGGCGCTGCCGATACTGCTGGTTCGGCTGGCGCGATCCGGCGGAGTGCTCGCCACGACGCTTTGGATCCAGTAGCTCCTCCGGTTTATGCGGTTGGTCGGCGGCGCCCGGGCGGCGGCGCCCTGGCGGGCGGAGCACCAACAGTTCAAGGGGTTGAACGATATGTGCACGAGGTGACCCATACACCACGCTGCTCGGAACGGTCAAAGTAGGGAGTAGGTCGAAGAGCCAAGCGTGGGCTGGGCGACTGACCCCTGCTGACAACCGGTCCGACCCGGAAGAGAACGGAATTCACATGGTGTTCAAGTCATCTGTTGGAAGCAACTCCAAGGACAGCCATCTCGTGGTAGAGATCGCGAAGGCCGGTCCGGCCGGGTCCGAGCAGCCGCGGCCGCAAACGGTCGCGCGGCTCGACACGGAGCCGTTCCAGGGGTTCAAGCGGAGGCTCGAGCGCGCCCGCGGGCTGGTCGAGGAGCAACAGTTCTCCAATTCCGTCGACCAGGAGGACAATCTTCGGTTACAGGTGATGCTGCTTCAAGAGGAGAACGCTCGCCTGAAAGCCGCCCGCCACAAGCCGGCGGATCCGGGGACATTGATCGAAGAGGTCAGGACGCTTGCCGCGTCGAGTCCGGTGAACGAGTTGCTCGACGAAACCTGGAGCTTGCTTGCAGAATGCCTGGCGCTGCGCGAAGGACTCGACCGCGCGTGCATCGAAATCCAGGCCGCGATGACCTCCGTGCGTGAGAGGCTTAGTACGCTCGGGGTGAAGATCGAGATCGGCGCACCGGATGAAGTCCGCACCCAGGACCAGGACGACACATCGCTCTCAGCGTGATCGTCCGCAAGGGGGCGCCGGTCTCGACGAGCGTGTCAACGACGCCCTCACCGACCTGAGCGCCTACGCGTTGAGGCTGGACATCGAATGCCATCGTCTGGATACGCGCTTCGACGAACTGACCGACCAGGAATCCTCGGCGGCGGAACGACGGGCGCTCGTCCGGGAGCGTGCCGAGATCGCCGAGGAGATCAGCGCGTTTCGCAGAATCATTGCCGCGCTCCACGAGCAGTTCCCTCAGTGCTAGGCACTCCGACCGATCAGGGCATGAACGCCGGATGGCTCTTTGATCCCATTGACGATCGGCGTGTCCTCCCCAAGCTGCTTTCGAACCTCTCCGAGGTCCGAGCTCGCGGGGCCCGGGTGCTCGTGATCGCGAGTGAGGGATGCAAGGAAGTCGCGGAACACGCCGAGCAGGTCGTCTACATCCCTGACACCGATCCGCAACTGCAGGTTGTACTCGGCGTAGTCCCGCTGCAGCTGTTCGCATACCACATCGCCCGCGCTCGCGGGCGCAACGTCGACCAGCCGCGCAACCTTGCCAAGACAGTCACAGTCGAATAGCGCGATCGTCATACTCGGCGGTGGCCGCGGCCTCGTATCGGTGTTGCGGGCGCTCCGAAACCACAGCGGTGATCTGACTGTGGTCGTGAGCATCGCGTATGACCAGGGCCAAGACCCTCAGGCTCCAGCACCCCCGGCTGGTCGGAGCATGGAAGATCTGCGTCGCTCGCTCGAGTCGCTGAGCGGCGAAGAGGGAGCCCTCGTACGCGCCATCAGACGACCCCTGACCATCGAACGGCTCGGAAAGCAGCCGCTGGGGAATCTGGTGATCGCTTCCGTGGCCTCGGCATTCGGCGATTACGAGACGGCTAGCAGATGGCTGGGAGAACAGCTCGGCATCACCGGGGCTGTACTGCCCGCCACCACTGAGCCGGTGCCGCGTGAGGTCAAGACGGTAGAGAAGTCGCCCAGCGCATCCGGACGCAGGTCTGGTGACGCGGCCAAACGGCTGAGCTTCGTCTCCGAGCGGCTCGAGGCCCCAGCGGCTGCGGTCGAGGCGATCGATAAAGCGGGCTGGGTACTGCTAGCTCCGGGGTCGCTTTACCGAAGCCTCCTATCCGCTGCGGCGGTTCCCGACCTGACCGCCGCCTTGACACGCACCCGCGCGCGGGTGCTGTGGATCGCCAACCTTGAGCCCACCTCATGCGAGACGGCACGCACGAGCGGCATCGATCATCTCTGTGCGCTTCGCAGACACGCGGTCAGGGCAGATGTCGTCCTCCATGACCCCTCGGCGACGCTCAAGTTCGACGCAGCTGCCCTCGAGGCCTACGGCATTCAGTCGATAACGCGGAGCCTTCGCAGCAGGGCCGACAGCTCGCTTCACGATCCCACCAAGCTCGGCGCGGTCCTCGACGAGATGATCGCCTCAAGCGCGAAGGATGCTGTTCGCGGCTGAGGTCGCGAATCAGCCGCCGCCGCTAGCCGTTCCGGTCCCGTTCGAGGAGGCTGTCGTCAAGGCGGGTCCGGTTGGGCTTGATGCGGTTGAAGGTGCGTTCGAGGAACTTCCGGTCCCGCTCGAGGAGCTCCCGGTTCGATTCGAGGAGCTTCCGGTCCCGTTCGAGGACGTCCCGGTCCCGTTCGAGGAGGACCCGGTCCGTCCCGTCCCACTCGCGGGTGCATGACCCGAGCCACCTCCAGATGGCCGGCTGGGCAGCGAATTGCTCGGCGCCGGACTGCTCGGCACACCGGAGCTGCGCGTACCGGAGGTCGCGCCGGTGCTCGCGCTGCCGCCGCCGCTCGCGATGTACGTCGGCGCGCTGTGGGAGGGAGCGGGCGACGGCGCCAGGACGTGAGCCGGTGGAGACGAGGCGTGTCGCGGATGCGCGGTCGGCCTCGCGCGCGAGCTGTGGGCGACGCCCTGCCTGGGAGCGCGCTCGCCAGCGGGACGAACCGAACTGCGAGCGGGGACCAGGTGCGGGGGTGCGCTGCCGGCTGCCGTCAGCGACCGGAGGTTGGCGTTGGCGGTGATTGCCGCGGTGCTCACTGTGCGCTTGGGCGCCTTCATCGACGTCGAGTTGAACGCAAGCACGGCGGCGACCGCGAACGCGGCCGGCACCAGCACGAGCGCCGCTCGGCGCGGCGTGACCCTTCGCCGGTCGGCGAGATCTTGCTGCGCGTGACTCCGCTCCGGGCGCCGATGCGTGTTGGTCTTGCCCCGTTCCACACGATCGGCTGGTATCGCCGTCTCGCTTTCTTGCACCGCCGGTGAAGTCCGATCTGTGGCCGCCGCTATGCCCCGCAGCATCGCGAGGTTGACGGCAGCGTTGGGCTCGCCGCGCTCATCCGCGCGCTTGAACGCCGCCTCGGCATCGGAGATATCGCCGCGTTCCGCGAGCATCGCACCGAGATTGCAGGCGGCGGCCGCGTGGCCGTGCTGATCCGCGAATCGGTACGCGCGTTCGGCGCCGGCGCCGTCACCGCGCTCCTCGAGCAACACCCCGAGGTTGAACGCACCGTTCGGCTCCCCGCGCTTCTGGGCACGGCGATAGGACGCCTCGGCGCCTTGGATGTCGCCGTGGCTCTCCAGCAGCACTCCAAGGTTTACCGCCGCGGCCGCATGGCCGCGGGAGTCCGCGGTCCGGTAGGCCTGTTCGGCCGCGGCCAGATCGCCGCGCGCCTCCATCAGAACGCCAAGGTTGAACCTGCTGACAGGGTCCGGACGCTGATCCACCGCCCTAAACGCGCCCCTCGCCATTCGCCGCAAGCTCTCAGATTTGCTGAGCGATGACTCGATGAAGCAATTGTAAAGCAAACTAGCTAGATTTGGGGCGTTTTTTACCGGTTCGGACACGGATTGGCAGGCGAACTCTCCGTGCCACTTCCCGGCTCGAAACCCAACGAGTCATTAGACTTCGGCGCATGCCGGCGCCTCGGACCGGGATTGGCGGACTGCTGGCGATCGTTTGCAGCTTGGCGGTAATCGTCTGCGGGTTGCTCGCCGCGAAGGCGAGGGCCACGTCTTGGTGGGTACCGCCGCAGCGGCTGACGTGGTACTGGCAGTTGACCGGTACGGTCAAGACCGAGCCGGTGCAAGCCACCGACATGGACGGCTTCGACAACACGGCCGGCACGGTCGCCTATTTCCACTCCCTTGGCCAGCGCGCTATCTGCTACATCGACGTCGGGACGTGGGAAAACTGGCGGTCAGACGCCAGTCAGTTTCCCAGTTCCGTGTTGGGAAACAATAACGGCTGGCCGGGCGAGCGGTGGCTGGATATCCGCCAACTGTCGGTGCTGGAGCCGATCATGACCGCTCGGTTTCAAATGTGTCAACAGAAGGGCTTTGACGCCGTTGAGCCGGACAACATGGACGGTTACGAAAACGACACGGGATTCCCGATCACGGCGGCTCAGCAACTCGCCTATGACACATGGGTTGCGCAAGAGGTGCATTCACTCGGGATGGCGGTCTTTCAAAAAAATGATCCCGATCAGGCCAGCCAGTTGGAGCCCTATTTCGACGGGGTCATTGACGAGCAATGCAATCAATACTCGGAGTGCTCCTCCTATCAGCCGTATGTGAACGCGGGGAAACCGGTCCTCAATGCTGAGTACGAGGCGTCGCTCTATCCATCCTTCTGCGCAGCGGACCAGACCGCCGGAATCATGGGTGCTCTGTACGCGCTCGCGCTCGATGGAAGCGTGTACGAGCCATGTTTCGGCCCGAGCCTGCCGGGACCTCCGATCGCCGCCTCGGCTCCCGGAACGGTCAGCGGTCCGCCGCAAGTCCGAATACGGTCCGGCAGCGCAACTGTCAAGCGCGGCGAGGTGGCCATCAGACTGTCCTGCCCAAGTGCACAGTCTTCCTGTACAGGGACGCTCGAGCTTGATGCGATCACCCGTGGTCTCCACGCCGGAAGCCGTCGACCCGTCCTGCTCGGGATCGCGCGGTTCCAGATTGCTGTCGCCTCCAGCAAGCTCCTTGTCGTCAAACTGAGACGGAAGGCACTAGCGCAACTGGCAGCGAACAGGTCCATCAGAGCTCGCGCCACGGTAACCGCCACCGACGCCATCGGACAGGCAGCGAAGACCCAGCGGGTCGTGAAGCTCAACTTCACACCACGGGCGCGCCCGGCAGCCGCGATCGGAGCTGGCCGGTGGCGAGGGCGGTTGAGTACGCTCCGACCGTGACGCCGGAGGAGCTCGCGAACCTCGCCCATCTGCGCCGCGCCCGCGACTTGATGGACCGCGAGTACGCTCGTCCGCTCGATGTGGCTGCGCTCGCGCGGGCCGCGTTGATGTCGACCGCACACTTCTCGCGGCAGTTCCGCGCGACGTACGGCGAGACGCCCTACGCGTACCTGATGACGCGGCGAATCGAGCGGGCCAAGGCGCTTCTGCGCCGCGGGGATCTGTCGGTCACCGAGGTCTGCCTCGAGGTCGGGTGTACCTCGCTCGGCTCGTTCAGCGCCCGCTTCACCGAGCTGGTGGGCGAGACGCCGACGGCCTACCGGGCGCGGGACCACGCGGGACTGGCCAGCGTGCCGGGCTGCGTGGCCAGGAACCTCACCCGGCCGAGCCGCCGGCCGAGCAGAGTTGGAGAAGCGGCCGGGGCGCCGGCCCGTTAGCGTTGGCAGCGTGGAGCTCACCGTTTCCCGCTGCTTCGTCCAGGTCCACGACCCCGACGTTGCCCTGGCCTTCTACCGGGACGCGCTCGGCCTCGAGGTGCGCGACGACGTCGCGAACGAAGGCTTCCGCTGGATCACCGTCGGCGCCGCCACCCAGCCCGAGATCGCGATCGTTCTCAGCGACTATGTGAACGGCGGCCCGGCCGACCGCGACGCGGTCGCGGCGCTGCTCGCCAAGGGCGCGCTCAACGGCGTCCACTTCCGCACGGACGACATCGACGCCGCTTTTGAGCGGGTGCGCGCCTCGGGCGCAGAGATCGTCCAGGAGCCGACCGACCAGTTCTGGGGCGTCAGGGACTTCGCCGTGCGTGACCCGTCCGGCAACCTGGTGCGAGTAGATCAGGCCCCCGCCCGCCCCACCGATTAGCCTGGGCTCGGCGGGCGATCGAGAATCACCCGCGTGCCGCCGCGCGGCGCGAGCGTGATCGCGCGGAACTGAACCTTCGCCGGCTTGGGATCGGCCGCGCGCAGGCCAGGCGCCCGCTGGAGCACGCGGGCGAGCACGATCCGCATCTCCATCAGGGCGAAGCTCGCGCCCAGGCAGCGGCGGGTGCCGCCGCCGAACGGGATCCACGTGTAGGTGTCGGGCGGGTCCTCGACCAGGAAGCGCTCGGGCCTGAACTCGCCGGCTTGGGGGTAGAGGTCCTCGCGCCGGTGGATGACGCGGATCGACGGGTTGATCTCCATGCCCGGTGGGATCGCGTACCCCTCGACCCGGAACGGCTCGCCGCGCACGACCCGGCCCACGCCCGGGATCACCGGCCGGATGCGGAGCGACTCCTTGACCACCGCGTCCAGATAACGATCGTCCTGTTCGAGCGCCCGGGCATACACGGCCGGCGCGTGCAGGAGTAGGTCGAGGCACCAGGCCAGGCCGGTCGCGGTCGTCTCGTGCCCGGCGAGCAGCAGCGTGACGAGCTCGTCGCGCACCTCGGCGTCGGACAGGCGCCGGCCGTCTTCGTCCTCGGCGAGCAGCAGCGCCGAGAACACGTCGTCGGATTCCGAAAGCGCCTCGTCCCCTAGGGCCCGCCGGCGCGCGATCTCCGGATACAGGACCTCGTCGACGGCCCGGCGCGCCGCCGCGAAGGCGTCGTCCATCCGGGCCTGGCGGCCGAGCAGCATTGGCAGCGCGGCGAGCAGGGCCATCGACCGGGGGCGGGCCAGCGGGGCGACCATCGCGCGCAGGCGCCGGCGGAGCTCCTCCTCCTCGGCGCCGGGCTCATAGCCGAATACCGCCTGGACGATCACGCGCAGGGTCAGGGCCTGCATGCTCGGCAGCAGCGAGAACGGCTCGCCCACCGGCCAGGAGTCGATCTCCACATCGGTCGAGCGCCGCATCGCCTCGACGAACGCGTGCATCCGCTGGCCGTGGAACGGGGGCAGCATCAGCCGGCGGTGACGCAGGTGCTCGGCGCCGTCGAGCAGCAGGACCGAGCGCTCGCCCAGAACCGGTCCGAGCATCGCGTTGGCCTCGCCGGCGCGCAGCTGCTCGTGCGGCCCCTGGAAGAGCTCCTTGACCCCCGCCGGGTCGAACAGCATCACGAAGCCGTGGTCGAACACGGTGCCGAACGTGACCACGTTCCCGTAGCGCCGGCGACAGGCCTCGAGGAAACGCGGTCCCGCCAGCATGAATCCGAACGTCTGCAGGATCCGCGGCAGCGGCGGGCCGGGCGGGAGGCGCGGCTCGACCGGCGCGGGCGGGGCTACAGACGGCTGGCGGGTGACGGTCGCCATGGCTACTTGGCTGGCGCCTGCGAGGCAGCGGCCTTGACGCCGAGGTCGGCGAGCGTGAGCGGGTGGGCCGGGGGTTGGTCGAGCGCATTGGTGCTCGTCACCTTCAGATCGGGATCGACGTGCACCAGCTCGCCGGGGTCGAGCAGGCGCCAGCCGGCGTCCTCGTCCATCCGCTCGCTGGCGATGATCACGGCCGGCCGGGAGGCCAGATCGCCGGAGCGCACACGCACCGACCCGCGGGCGCTGGCGTGCTCGAGGTGGCGCGCCCCCGTGGGCCCGCCCGCGGCACGCTCGAGCACGAACAGCTCGTGGACGTCCGGGTAGCGCAGGGCCCAGAGATCGGTTGGGGTGATCAGCACGATGTTCAGCGCGAACACGGGCAGGTTCTCGGCGATCCAGCGCGTGGCCCGGACGATCGCGCCGCCGATATCGCCGTCGCGCTCGATCTCCTTGGTGATCAGCGCGAAATAGCGCTCGGAGTCGGTCTCGCCCTTCACCAGCGACGCGGCGTCGCCGAGCTCAGGCTCGATCCGCTCGGGATCGCCGATGACCCCGTTGTGGGCGAACAGCCGACCGCGCTGCTCGAACGGGTGGGTGTTCCGAGCACTGACGGCGCCGGTCGAGGCGTAGCGGACGTGGGCGACGAACGTGCGCGAGGTGATCTCGCGCGCCTCCTGGGCGAACGCGTGGTCCTCGTAGGCGGCGATCGGCTGCTTGAAGACCTCGGGGTGGCCGTCGGCGCCGAACGCGCCCAGCCCGGTCCCGTCGGGCTCGCGGCGGCTCTGCTGGGACAGCGAGTCGGGCGCCTCGAGCAGCCAGAAGGTGGCGCGGACCGGTTCGCGTCCGCCGGACATGCCGAACAGCCGACACATAGGTGCGACCTTAGCGCGGGGTCTTGCTGGGCGGGCGAGTACGCTCGATGGGGATCAGGTTGGGCCGGCGACCACTGTCAAACTAATTTCAAAATCGTGCCCTATCGTGACCGCAGGACACGAGAAAGGCAGTGGTTATGAAGTTTCTGCGCACAGTCTCAACGCAACGTCTGCTGGCGATCGTTGCCGGTCTGATCATCGCGGTCGTCGGCGGCACGGCGATCGCCGTCGCCGCCTCCAACGGTGGGCCGACCCCGCCGAAGGAGTCGCTCGCCACCGCGCTCTACCAGGCGGCCAGCGCCCCCGCGGTCGATGGGATCACGGCCCGGATCCAGTTCACGAACAACCTGATCGACTCATCGGACCTCCAGGGAACCGACCCGATCCTGAACGGCGCCACCGGCCGCCTGTGGATCTCGAACAACGGTCAGCTCCGGCTCGAGCTCCAGGGCGATAACGGCGACGCGCAGGTGGTCGTCAACAACGGGACGTTCTCGATCTATGACCCGATGTCGAACACCGATTACAAGGGGACCCTGCCGCAGCACAGCGGGACGTCGTCCTCCTCGAAGGACGACGTGATCCCGACCGTGTCGCAGATCCAGAACGACATCAACCAGTTCGCGCAGGACTGGAACCTGGTCGGCCCGACCCCGCGCAACGTGGCCGGTCAGCCCGCCTACAAGATCAGGGTCACGCCCAAGCACGACGGCGGTCTGCTCGGCAGCGTCCAGCTCGCCTGGGACGCCGCTCGCGGCATCCCGCTCGGAATCGCGATCTACTCCAACAGCTCGAGCACTCCGGTGCTGGAGCTGAAGGCGACGAGCATCTCGTACGGCGCGGTCTCGAGTCACGTGTTCTCGATCAAGGCGCCGGCGGGCGCCCACGTGGTCTCGATTGGCTCGCTAGGTAGTGGCGCGGGCGCGACCGGTGCGATGCGCGCTCACAAGGCCGGCAAGGGGAAGGCGGGCAAGGCCCACGCGCAGGCCACCACCCCGGCGCAGGTCCAGGCCAAGCTTCCGTTCACGCTGGCCGCACCCGACAACGTCGTCGGTCTTTCTCGCCAGTCGGTTTCGCTGCTCAACTGGAGCGGAAGCCCGGCGGCACTCGTCACCTACGGTGAGGGCCTCGGCGGGATCGCCGTGATCGAGCAGACCGCCAGCGGTCAGTCCTCCTCGCAGACCAGCGGCGGAGGGTCGGGGCTCAGCCTGCCGACGGTCACGATCAACAGCGCCAAGAACATCTCCGGTCAGGAGCTGTCCACCCCGCTCGGCACGGTGCTGACCTTCTCGACGGGTGGCGTCGACTACACGGTGCTCGGATCGGTGCCGGCGGTGGCCGCGAACGCCGCCGCGAAGGCGCTCACCTCCTGACATGACGGACGCGCCCCCGGTCGAGATACGGGGACTGGTCAAGCGCTACGGCGAGTTGACCGCGGTCGCCGGCGTGGATCTCACGGTCCACGCCGGCGACGTGTACGGCTATCTGGGTCCCAACGGCGCCGGCAAGACCACCTGTCTGCGGATGATGCTCGGGCTGATCCGCCCCACCGAGGGGACGGTCCGGCTGTTCGGGCGCGACCCGCTCGAGACGGTGCGGGCGCTCGACGACGTGGCCGGGTTCGTCGAGGCGCCGACTTTCTATCCGTACATGAACGGCCGGCGCAACCTCGAGCTGCTGGCCGCGTTCGACGGCGGCGACGCGGGCGATCGGATCGAGCAGGCGCTCGCGACCGTCGAGCTGTCTGATCGGGCGCGGGATCGGGTAGGCGGCTACTCCCACGGTATGCGCCAGCGGCTCGGGATCGCAGCGGCGCTGCTGCGCGACCCCAAGCTGCTGCTACTCGACGAGCCGGCCACCGGACTGGATCCCGCCGGCATGCGCGACATGCGCCTGCTGATCCGCCGCCTGGCCGACCAGGGGATGACCGTGCTGCTCTCGAGCCACCTGCTGGCGGAGGTCGAGGAGCTGTGCAACCGCGTGGCGATCGTGCGTAAGGGCGAGATCGTCTACGAGGGGGCGATCGCCGATCTCAAGCGCGGCGCCGGGACGACCTACTGGCTCTCGACCACCAACGACGAGCGGGCGCTGTCGGTGTGTCGCGCCCAGCCCGGCGTGGGCGACGTGCAGGAGGTGCACGGACGCATCTCGTTTACCGCGGATGACGCAGCGGTCGCCGAGCTTTCCCAGGCGCTGGTCGAAGCGGGTGCTCTGATCCACATGCTCGCGCCGCAGACGGTCACGCTCGAGGACCTGTTCTTCTCGCTGACTGAGGGGGATGGGATCCCGGCGCATCCGGGCGACGGCGACCGTGCGGCGATCGGTGCCTCGGCGGAGGCGTCGTCGTGAGCTCGATCAGCGGCACCGCTCCGGGGGTTCGTGCCGGCGCCGGCGGGGTCGGTCGCGCGCGCAAGCGGCCCGGCGTCGGCACCGTGTACCGGTGGGAGATGCGCAAGCTTCGCTACCAGAAGCGCACCTACCTCGGACTGGGCGCGGCGATCATCGTCCCGATCCTGTTCGTGGTGGCCGTCCACTTCCGCCACCACCGAAACGCCGGCAACGACGGCTTTGCCTTCGCCTCCTACCTGGACAAGAGCGGGCTGGTCTTCCCGCTGGTCATCCTGCTGTTCGGCGCGATCTGGCTGTTCCCGCTCATCACCGCGTTGGTGGCCGGCGACATCTTCGCCTCCGAGGACCACAACGGGACCTTGAAGACGGTCTTGACGCGGTCGCTCGAGCGCTGGCAGATCTTCGCCGGCAAGGCGCTCACGGCTTTGACATATGCGATCGTGGCGATCGCGATCACAGGCACGGTGGCAGTCATCGCCGGCTCGATCGAATCGGGCTTCAACTCAGTGCAGACACTGTCGGGGACGATCGTGTCGGCTTCGAAGGGACTCGAACTCGTCTACCTGAGCTTGCTCGTCTACCTGATCCCGATCGCCACGGTGGTGTGCATCGGCCTGCTGCTGTCGACGATCACGCGCAACAGCGCGGCCGCGGTGGTGGGGACGTTGATGATCTCGCTGCTGTTCCAGCTGATCGGGGTCCTGCCCGGGTTGAGCGCCACCCAGCCCTACCTGCTCAGCACCCAGTTCAACGCGTGGCAGGGCCTACTGCGTCAGCCGATCGACTGGTCGCCGATCGTCCGGGCGGCGTGGGTGTGCGCGCTGTACGGCCTGCCAGCGCTGGGAACGGCGTTCCTAGTGTTCCTGCGCCGCGACGTCGCAGGTGGCTGATCGCGTCCTGGTCGTCGACGACGACCCGCCGCTGCGCCGGATGCTCGAGCGGACGCTGGCCGCGGAGGGCTACGAGGTCAGCGTGGCCGCCGATGGAGGCGCGGCGCTGGTCGAGGCCGAGCGGTCGGCGCCCGACGTGATCGTGCTCGACGTGGCGATGCCGGCGGTCGACGGCCTCGCCGTGGCGCGACGCCTGCGCGACAAGGGTGATCCCACGCCGATCCTGATGCTGACCGCGCGCGACGCCGTGCCGGATCGCGTCGTGGGGCTGGAGGCAGGGGCGGACGACTACCTGGTCAAGCCGTTCGCGGTCGAGGAGCTCGTGGCGCGGCTGCGTGCCTTGACCCGGCGGACGTCCGATGCCGGTTCCGGCGCGGCGCTGCGGTCCTACGCGGACCTGACGCTCGACGTGGCCAGCCGGCGCGCCGTACGTGGCGCTCGTTCGATCGAGCTGACCGCGCGCGAAGTGGATTTGCTGGAGCTGCTGCTGCGGGAGCCCGGGCGCGTGATCACGCGGGAACGCGCGGTCGACGAAATCTGGGATTCCGGCGCCGAGGCGAACGTGGTCGACCGCTACGTGACGCGACTGCGCCGCAAGCTCGGATCGCCGCCACTGATCAGGACGGTCCGTGGAAGCGGGTTCACGCTGCGGGTGTGAGCCCGCCGAAGATTGCCGCTTCGAGTTGCTCCTCGGGGACCGGCCGGCCGATGGCGTACCCCTGGGCGGCATCACAGCCCAGCTCGCGCAGCTGCTCGATTTGCGACTCGTGCTCGACTCCCTCGGCGACCACGGTCAGGCCGAGCGAATGCCCGAGCTCGATCAGCGCACCCACGATCGAGGCGTCCTCCGGCGCGGATCCGACCGGGGCAATGAAGCTCTCGTGGAGCTTGAGCTCGTCGACCGGGAGCTCCCGCAGCCGCGATAGGGACGACGCCCCCGAGCCGAAATCGTCGAGCGCGATCCGCACCCCGATGGCCTTGAGCCGTTCAAGTGCGCCGATCGCGGTCTCGGGGTCCTCGGCCACGGCGTGCTCGGGGATCTCGAGGCAGATCGCCGACGGCTCGAGCTCGCGCGCATCGAGCGCGGCTTGCAGTGCGGCCGGCAGCGCGGGATCGTGAAGCTGGCACGGGGAGATGTTCAGCGACAGCGTCATGTCAGGCCGCCGGGCGCGCCAGTGGGCGAGCCGCTCGAGCGCGTGCTCGAGCACGAACCGGCCGATCGGAATGACCAGGCCGACGTCCTCGGCGACCGACATGAACTCGCGCGCGGCGATCAGTCCCCGGCTGGGATGCTGCCAGCGCACCAGCGCCTCCACCCCGGAGGGTTCGCGGGAATCGTCCAGGTCCAGGGTGGGTCGGTAGTGGACGCGCAACTCGCGTCCCTCGATCGCCTGGCGGACGGCCGCCTCGAGCTCGATCCGCTCGACCGCTCGGCGGCGGGAGTCCTCGTCGAAGAGTTCGTAGCGCGAGCGACCCTGCGCCTTGGCGCGGTACATGGCGGCGTCGGCTTCCCGGAGAACCGTCTCGGACGAGACCGTCGGGTCGGCGACCATCGCGATTCCCACGCTGACCGTGACCGACAGCTGCACGCCGTCGATCTCGATCGGTTGGCGCGCGGCCTGGCAGATGCGGTCGGCGATCAGCACGACCTCGCGCTCGGAGGTGAGGTCCTCGAACAGGAAGGTGAACTCGTCCCCGCCGAATCGCGCCACCGTGTCCATCGGGCGCAAGAGGCCGCTCAACCGCTCGCCGACGATGGCGAGCAGCCGGTCGCCCGCGGCGTGGCCGCGCGAGTCATTGATCTGCTTGAAGTTGTCGAAGTCGAGAAACAGCACGGCGAGCTGTGCCCCGGATCGGCGCGCGCGCTCGAGCGCCACGCCGAGGCGATCCAGGAACAGCGCGCGATTGGGCAGCCCGGTGAGCTGGTCGTGCAGCGCTTGGTGGGCCAGCTGGGCCTCCGCACGCTTGCGCACCGTCGCGTGCGCGAGCGCGCGTCGCAGCATGGTCGCGTCCAGCGTTGGCTTGACCAGGTAATCCTGCGCGCCAGCTTTTACGGTGTCCAGGGCCAGCTGCTCGTCATCGTGAGTGGACAGCAGGACGATCGGGACCTCGGGAGCCGACATGCGCACGTACTCGAGCAGCGCCATCGTGTCCTGCGAGGTGAAGTCGAGGAGCACGCAGCAGCCCGGATGGTCGAGCACCGCCTGCGCGGCCGCCGCATCCCAAGTGGCGTATGTGACGAGGTGTGCGCGCTGGGTCCCCGCCCCGAGCAGCTCCTCTATCAGCCGCGCCGTGCGGTAATCCGACGAGACCAGCAGCACCCGAACCGGCCCTGCTGGGGCCGAGCCGGCCAGAAATGAACCCTGATCAGCAGGCAAAACCTTCACATCCTTGTTCAAAGGTGCCCACCGTGCAGAAGGGGGCTTTACCCAAGAAACTTGTGGATCAGGCAAAAATTTTGCGGTCGCGGAGGATGTTCGGCTTGTCAATGCGTCCAGGACCGGATCCGCTCCCGGTCCTAGCGCTCGGTGTGCGAGCGCTTCGGGTGCGAGGGCTTCGGGTGCGAGCGCGGGCGGAGGGCTAGTGGTGCGCAGGCCGCAGACCCTGCGCGTCAGGCTGGTGCTGGCCGCCGCCGGCTCGATCGTGGTCGCGCTCCTTCTGTTTGGGGTGGCGACCGTCGTGGTGGTCCGGCACGAGCTGCGCTCCTCGCTCGACAACGCCCTGCGCCAGCGCGCGGTACAGGTTGCCCAGCTCGCCGTCTCGGCCCCCGCCCTGCTCTCAAGCCCCGGTGCGCTCGAAAGCCCGGTGTCCGGGCATCAGATCGTCGTCGAAGTGCTCGATTCCCGCGGTCGGATCCTCGCGCGGTCGCTCACGCTGGGCGCGAGCGTCCTCCCCGAGGACAGCCTGACCCACGCCGCGCTGGCGTCGGGTGCCACCGGGTTCGAGGACATCCAGCTCCAGAACACCGTGTTCCGCATGTTCGTCGCGCCGATCCCGCTGACCGGCCCGGCGAGCGGGGGCGCGGTGCTGGTTGCCTCGGACACGACCGACATCACTCAGACGAGCAACCACCTAGCCGTCCTGGTCGTTCTCATCGGAGTGGGGGTTGCGTTGTTGGCCGCGCTGGTGGCTTTCGCGTTGACCCGTCGGGGGCTGCGCCCATTGCGTCGCTTGGCGGTGGCCGCGGGCGAGATCGAGCGGACCGCCGACCCGTCGCGGCGTCTGCCGGAGAGCGGCACGGCGGACGAGATCGGGCAGCTGACCGGGGTTTTGAATCACATGCTCGCCTCGCTCGAGGCGGCTCGAGCCGGCGAGCGCCGCTTCCTGGCGGATGCGTCGCACGAGCTGCGCACGCCGGTGACCACGCTGCTCGGCAACGTCGAGTTCGCGGCACGGCACGGGGCGGACCCTGAGGTTCTCGAGGAACTCCAGCGCGATGCCCGGCGGCTGGCTCGGCTGGTCGACGACCTGCTCGTCCTGGAGCGCGCCGGTGCCTCAGTTGACCAGGGCGTTCCGGTTGACCTGGCGGATGTGGCGGCGGAGGTCTGTGGCGCTCACGCCGGCTTGGATGGGCGGGTCGTGTGCGCCGGAGTCGAGACCGTGTTCGTGCGGGGTGACGCGACCGAGTTGATGCGGGCGGTTGAGAACCTGGTCGAGAACGCGCTTGTGCATGGGCCGGCCGAGGGGGAGGTGACGATCTCTTTGCGGGAGGCGGACCGGCGAGCGCTTCTGAGCGTCCGGGATTCCGGGCCCGGGCCGGATGTTGCGGACCGCGAGCGGCTGTTCGAGCGGTTCTGGCGGGGGGCGGGCGCCTCGGGCCGACCGGGGTCCGGCCTGGGGCTCTCGATCGTCTCGGCGATCGCGGCACGACACGGTGGGACGGTGCGGGTGGACGGACCCGCGTTCACGATCGACCTGCCGGCGCTGGATGACTCGGAAACCCCGCCGGAGTAGGCTCGCGCCAGGCGGAGCAGCAAACTCCGGAAATTCTCATATTGGTCTTACTGAGCGCTGACAGTCTCGCCCCATAGTGATGTCCCGATGGGTAGTCGGCTGAGCACTCCTTTCACCGGTTCGGATCGGTCGCGGGCCGCGCTGGCTCGCGATGCGGCGCTGGCACGCGTGCGCCGGACGCGGCGCAGGGTCATCGTGGGCGCGGCTGGGTTGACAGCCGGCATCGCTGCGCTGGTGGCGTCGGTGGCGCCCGGGCGCACGCTCTCGGCCAAGTCATCTTCTGCTCGAGCCGGGACGAGCACGGTCGCCTCGACGGGCGGGGCGGGCTCGGTCGTTCCCAGCATGCCCGCGCCGGCGAGCGCGAGCGAGCTCGGGCTGCAGGGCCCCAACCAGGCGCCCTCGCCGGCGCCGCAGCAAACGCAGCCGTCACCTCCTCAGAGCGATCCGCAACCCACGCAGCCTCAGAGCGCTCCGCAGCCCTCCGGAGGCGGCGGCGGAGTCGTCTCGGGCGGGTCGTAGTCCAAGCCTCGCGCGGCCATGGCGTCCGACAACCTGGACCTGAGGCGCCTCGAGGCGTTCGGCGGCATCGCCGTGGTCGCGGTGACCGATCCCCCGGCGCTCTCGCGTGCGGTCGACGCCGTCTCGGAGGTGGTTGCGGAGTTCGATCGGGCCTGCTCGCGCTTTCGTCCCGATTCGGAGCTGTCGGCGCTCAACGCCGCGGCTGGGTCGGCGGTCCGGGTCGGGCCGGTGTTGCTCGACGCGGTCGCGGCCGCACTCCGTGCGGCGCGGCTAACCGCCGGTGACGTCGACCCCACCGTCGGCGAGGCGCTGATCGCGCTCGGGTACAACCGCGACTTCGCCTCGCTCTCGTCGTCGGGCGCCGACGTCGCGGCTCCGGCTCCTCGGCCCATCGCCGCCGTCCCGGGATGGCGGACGGTCGTGGTGGACTTGGAGCGGAGCACGATCCGGGTGGCCCCGGGGGTCAGTTTGGATCTCGGCGCCACCGCGAAGGCGCTCGCCGCGGACCGCGCTGCGGATCTGGCGCATTCGAAAGCGGGATGCGGAGTGCTCGTCTCGTTCAGCGGCGACCTGGCCATCGCGGGCCCGGCGCCGGCGGATGGGTGGCGCGTGCGGGTGACCGATGATCACCGCGCCGGGCTCGACGCGCCCGGCCAGTGGATCTCGCTGCCCTCCGGTGGACTCGCGACGTCGAGTACGTTCGTGCGGCGGTGGCGCACTTCTTCGGGCGAGGCGCACCACGTGGTCGACCCTTCGACCGGACGGTCCGCCGACAGCGTGTGGCGGACGGCCAGCGTGACCGCGCGCTCGTGCCTGGACGCGAACATCGCGAGCACCGCGGCGATCGTGCGCGGTGCCGAGGCCGCGAGCTGGCTCGAGCAGCTCGGCCTGCCAAGCCGCCTGGTCGGGGTCGATGGGTGCGTCCGGCACGTCGCGGGATGGCCATCTGAAGGTGACGAGTTGCCGGCGCTCGCGCGCGTTGCTGCGGAACCGGATCGTGTCTAGACGGGCGGCTCGTTCATGAGTCCGGCGTTCGCATCCACCCTCAGCCCCAGCTGGTACTGGTACCTCGCGCGCGGGACCGGTGCGGTGGCGCTGGTATTGCTGACTGCGAGCGTGGTCCTCGGGATCCTCGGCTCGGTGCGCTTCGCGGCCGCGCGCTGGCCGCGCTTCGCCGTCGACGCCGTCCACCGTGACATCTCGCTGCTGGTCATCGTGGTGCTGGCCATCCACATCATCACCAGCGTGCTCGACGGCTTCGCGCCGATCACGCTGCTCGACGGGGTGATTCCGTTCCTGACGCCGTACCGACCGCTGTGGATGGGTCTCGGCACGCTGGCCTTCGACCTGCTGCTGGCGATCGCGATCACGAGCCTGGTTCGCCGCCGGCTCGGCTACCGCACCTGGCGGGCGGTGCACTGGCTGGCCTATGCGAGTTGGCCGGTCGCGGTCCTGCACGGGCTGGGCACGGGCAGCGACGTCAAGCAGTGGTGGATGCTGGGCCTGACCGTGGGGTGCATCGTCGCCGTCCTCGTCGCCGTCTGGACTCGCATCGCCCACGTGTCGGGCGAGCACGCGGGGCTGCGGGCGCCGGCCACGGCGCTCGCGGTCATCACCCCGGTCGGGCTGGCCATCTTCACGCTCGCCGGTCCGCTCCAGAACGGTTGGGCGCGTCGCGCCGGGACGCCGAAGTCGCTGCTGGGCAGCCCGCATTCGTCGTCCTCGTCTTCGTCGTCGGCGTCGTCGTCTTCGTCCCGGGCCGGCTCTGCTCTCCTCGCGCACCCCTTCACCTCGAGCCTGTCCGGCACGGTGAACGAGCAGGCCGCGCCGGGCGGAGCGGTCGTCGACCTGTCACTGCAGGTGTCGGGTCGCGTCCACGGCCTGCTGCGGGTCAGGCTCGGCGGCGTTCCCGTGGGCGGCAGCGGTCTCTCGATGACCGGTAGCCAAGTCGACTTCGCGCCTGCCGGCGCGCCTGCGGCGCTTCAGGGCCGGATCGTGTCGCTCCAGGGAGAGCAGTTCCTCGCGCGCGTGACCGACGGGTCGGGCACGATCCTCGACCTGCGCAGCCAGCTCCAGATCGACAACTCGGCCAACACCGTGACCGGGACGCTGTCCGGCTCGCCCGTGGGGAGCAGCGGATGATCAGCGGCGGTCACGCCGGCCTGCCCCGGCTACTCGCCAGCCTGGAACCCGGGAGCGAACCGATGACGCTGGCCGCGCACCTGCGGATCCATGGTCCGCTGCCCCGCATCGCCCCTGCACAGCTGATCGTGGAGGTCGAGCAGAGCGGCCTGCGCGGTCGGGGCGGCGCGGACTTCCCGACCGCCCGCAAGCTACGGGCGGTGGCCGGGCGCCGGCGCGTCGGGCCGGTGATCGTCAACGGGTCGGAGACCGAGCCGGCCAGCGCCAAGGATCGCCTGCTGCTGGCCCGCCTTCCGCATCTGGTGCTCGACGGTGCCGTGCTCGCGGCCGGAGCGGTCGGCTCGTCTGAGGTCATCGTCAGGGTTGGCGCCGGTTCGCCCGACGTGGTGCGGGCACTCGAGAGCGCGACCTCGGTGCGCGAGCACGAGTCCGTGTCGGTGCAGGTGGTGACCGGCCCCGAGGGATACGTGATGGGCGAGGAGAGCGCGGTTGTGCATTACCTCAACGGCGGCGCGCCGCTGCCGACGTTCGTGCCTCCGCGGCCGTTCGAGCGCGGCTTCCGGGGCAAGCCCACCCTGATCCAGAACCCCGAGACGTTGGCGCAGCTGGCGCTCGTCGCCCGCTTCGGCTCACGCTGGTACCGCGAGCTCGGGACGGCGGCCGATCCCGGCTCGGCGCTGGTCACGATCACCGGCGCCGTTTCCGCCCCCGGCGTCTACGAGCTCGCGTTCGGGACCGCGATGGACGATCTGCTGGACGCTGCCGGCGGAGCGACCGAGCCGCTGCAGGCGTTGCTCGTCGGCGGGTATTTCGGCACTTGGGTCGAGGCGTCGGCCGCGGGCCGCTTGCGCCTCGCACGTGAGGATCTTCGTTCGGTGGGCTGCTCGCTCGGCTCAGGCGTGTTGATCGCGCTCGGCGAGAGCGCGTGCGGCCTGCACGAGAGCGCCGGGGTGATCGCCTATCTGGCCGAGCAGTCCGCCGGTCAGTGCGGACCGTGCGTGTTCGGACTGCGGGCGATCGCGGACGCGGTCGCGGCGATGGCCGACGGTGTCGCGGGACCGCGCGAACGCGAGCGCGTCCTGCGCTGGGCCTCAGAGATCCGAGGGCGGGGCGCCTGCCACCACCCTGACGGCGCCGTCCGGTTCGTCGAGAGCGCACTGCGGGTATTCGAGGACGACATCGAGCGTCACCGCCGAGGGCGTTGCCAAGCCCGGCCGGCCGGGCTGCCGCTGGGCGCCGGGGCCGTGCGGGTTCCCGGCGGTCGGCTCGCCGAGCTCCGGAAGCGCGGCGGGGCGAGGGTTCCGGCATGAGAGCTCCGGTGTGAGGGTTTCGGCATGAGCCACAAACTGCGCGTCAACCCGATCGCGTGCGAGGCGCACGGCCTGTGCGCGGAGCTCCTGCCCGAGCTGATCCGCCTCGACGACTGGGGCTATCCGATCCTCGACCAGTCCGAGGTCCCCCCCGAGCTGGTGGGATTGGCGCGGCGCGCGGTGGACGCCTGCCCGACGCTGGCGCTGCTGCTGGACGAGGACTAAATCCGTTGGTTGGCCAGCCGGGGTGGCGGTCCGGGTTCGGGCGGGTGCCCGTCGGGGCCGCCCAGCTCTAGCTGCCACCAGCCGACGTCTCGCCACGCCCCGTGCTTGAAACCGATGTTCCTGTAGATCCCGACGGGGCGGAATCCAAGCGCCTCGTGCAGTCCCACGCTCGCGTCGTTGGGCAGCGTCACGCCGGCGCAGGCGATGCGCAGACCCTGCGCGACCAGAAGCGGGAAGAGTGTCTCGTAAAGCGCTCGCCCGACGCCTCGGCGCTGGCTCGCGGGCGAGACGTACACGGCGACGTCGGTCGCCCATCGATAGCAGGCGCGCGTGCGGTGGCTACCGGCGTAGGCGTAGCCGATCACGTGGGCACCGTCCTGCGCGACGAGCCAGGGATGGGTCTTCGTGGTCTCCCGGATCCGGTCTGCCAGGTCCTCCGCGCTGGGCGGTTGTTCCTCGAGTGAGATGACCGTGTCGCTGACGTAGGGCGCGTAGATCGCGGCGCATGGGGCGGCGTCGCGCTCCGCGCTGGCGTCGCGGATCAGCATGGATCGCAATGTAGCCCGGGGCGCGGTTCAGCCACTCGGCCCACCGGCCATGCCGAGCTGACGCGATCTGGCCACATGGCCGGGGCCGATCACCTTGAGATTGGTCGGGATGACCGGGGCGGCCGCGCGAGCGATCTCTACTGAGGCGGGTAGTCTCGAATCAGATACCTGGACTCCGGAGGGATGACCATTCAGAACCTGACCGACGAGCAGAACGCCTTCGTCGAGGCGATTCGAGACTTTGCCCGGCGCGAGTGCGGGACGCGCGAGCAGCGCGACGCACTCACCGAGGGCGGACGCGAACCGCACAACCAGGCTCTGTACGAGCAGATCGCTTCGCTCGGCTGGCTGGGGGTGGCGATCCCCGAGGCGTACGGTGGCGCGGGCGGGAGCGCGGTCGACATGTGCCTGCTTTGCGAGGAGTTCGCGCGGGGGCTGATCCCGATGGGCTTCTTCCCGGTCACGATGATGGCGGCGCGTCCGGTCGAGCTGTTCGGGACGGATGAGTTGAAAGAGGAGATCCTCGGGGGACTGGTGCGGGGCCGGACGGGCGCGATCGCGATGTCCGAGCCCGAGGCCGGCTCAGATGTCGGCAACCTGTCCTGCCGCGCGGTTCGCTCCGACGGCGGGTTCGTGATCAACGGCCAGAAGACCTGGATCACGGGGGCGCACTTCGCCGACCAGATCGTGCTCGTGTGCCGGACGACGCGGGGCGAGGACAAGCACCATGGCCTGACCATGATCTCCGTGCCGGGTTCGGTTGACGGCCTCGAGGTCCGCGGGATCGAGACGCTGGGCGGACGCGAGGTCAACGACATGTACTTCACCGACTGCTTCGTGCCCGAGGAGCGCGTCGTCGGCCAAGTCGACCAGGCCTGGATGCAGCTGATGGCCGGCTTGAATAACGAGCGGCTGATCATCGCCGCCCAGGCGCTGGGGATGGCTGAACGTGCGTTCGACGATGCTTTGGCGTATGTGAAGGAGCGCCGGCAGTTCGGCCGGACCATCGGCAGCTTCCAGACGATCGCGCACCGGTTGGCCGATCTCGCTACTGAGATTCAGGCCACGCGGGATTTGGTCTACGGCGTGGCGCGAGCGGTGGAGGCAAACCCGGGCAAGATGTTCCCGCGCGAGGCCTCGATGGCCAAGCTCAAGGCGACCGAGCTCGCCAAGCGGACCGCGCTCGAGGGGATGCAGATGATGGGCGGGTACGGCTACGCCACCGAGTACGACATGGAAGCGCACGTGCGCCACACGCTGGTGACGACGATCTACGGCGGCACGAGCGAGATCCAGCGCGAGATCATCGCCCGCTCGCTCGGTTTGTAACAACTCTGTCGAAATCCACGACGGTCGGGCGGCGGCGCGCAATTCTTGTGCGCGATGGTTGCCGCCACGGGGCAAATTCCAGCATTACGGTCAGCGCCTTCCCGCCGCGCAGGATTTCGCCTCGTGACGGGGCAAGATCCTGCAGGAACGGCGACCGGCCGCTGGAATGCTGGAAATTGCCCCGTACGAGGGGCATCGCGGTGAGGCGCGGGTCGGAGACGGATCTGCTTATCCAACGGTTGGCGTCGGCAAACAACCGCGTCGTCACACGTCAAACGCTCGACGCCGCCGGGGTGGGGACGAACGCGATCACGAGCCGGGTCGCGAGCGGGCATCTCTTCCGCCGCCACCAGGGGGTTTACCGTCTCGATCCGCCACAAACGGCGAGTCGGATCACGCTGATGACCGCGGCGGTGGAAGCGTGCGGACCGACCGCAGTGGCCAGCCATTGTTCGGCGGCCGAGGTATGGGAGCTCCTGCCTGCGCACGCCGGGCACATCGAGGTCACCGTAGTGACGCGATGCGCCGGCGATCGTCCGGACATCCGCCGCCACCGCGTCCCCGAGCTGGACGCGGCCGATGTTTGCACCCGCAAGGGCATCAGGGTCACCTCGCCGGCGCGGACCGTAGTCGATAACGCGCGACACCCGGACCTGGAAGAGCTCATCGGCGCCGCGTTCGCCAAGGGCCGCGTGACCGAGCGCCAGATCGAGGAAGCGATCGCGCGGTGTCCGACGCGGCGCGGCGTTCGGCGGCTGCGGAAGTTCCTGAACCAGGACGGCGGCCCGCGGCGGACGCGGTCATGGGGCGAGCGGCGGCTACTTGCCCTGATCCGGCAAGCAGGCCTGCCGGTGCCATTGACTAACCGGCAGCTCCTCGGGTTTCAGGTCGACGCGCTGTGGCCGGACCACAAGCTTGTCGTCGAGGTCGACAGTCACCAATTCCACGGCGATCCCCGCTCGTTCGCCAGCGATCGGGCGCGCGATGCCGCGCTCGTCGCCGCCGGCTACCGAGTCATCCGGTTCACCGCCCGCCAGCTGGAGGAATGCCCGCTTGTCGTGCTGACTCAGTTGGCCGCGGCGCTTGCGCTGGCCTCGGACACGAACGCCTGAACCAGCGCTGACTCTTCGCCGGCGCGGGTGATCGCGACCAGCTCGGACAGCGGTGCGCCACTGACCGGGCGGTAGGTGACGCCGTCCAGCGCGAGACGGTTGACGGACGCCGGCACGAGCGACACGCCGGTGCCGGCGGCCACCAGCCCGATGATGGTCAGCATCTCCGGGGCGTACTGGATCACGCGCGGCGTGGCGCTGGCTCCGGCTAGTGAGTCGATCAGCAGGTCGTGGAAGCCGGGCGCCTGGTCGCGGGGGAAGAGAACGAGCGGCTCGGCGGCCAGCCGGCTCAGCGGCACGCGGCTGAGCGAGGCCAGCGGGTGACCGGCGGGGAGCGCCGCTACGGTGCGCTCGCGCAGCACCGTCTGCACCCGCAATCCGGCCTCATCCTCGATCGGCGGGCGAACAATCCCGACGTCGGCCATGCCGGCCCGGACCGCGCGTAGCTGGTCGATCGTGGCTCTTTCGTGCAGCTCGATCTCGACGCCCGGCCTGGAGTGCCGGAAGCGTTCCACCATGCTTGGCACGATCGAGAACAGGGCCGACCCGACGAAGCTGATTCGCAGCCGCCCGGTCTGGCCGGCGTCGATCCGGCGCGCGGTGGCGACCGCGCCCTCGAGCTCGGCCAGAATCGTCCGCGCGTCCCGCAGGAACGCGGCGCCGGCCGGCGTGAGCTCGACCCGCCGGCGCGTCCGGATGAGCAGCGCAAACCCGAGCTCTTCCTCGAGTGCCCGGATCTGCTGGCTCAAGGGAGGCTGTGAGATGTGCAGGCGCTCGGCAGCGCGGCGGAAGTGCAGCTCCTCCGCGACGGCGACGAAATAACGCAGCTGACGAAGCTCCATGCGATTGATTCGCTATGCGACTCAATCGAGCTTAACAAGATATTGGACACGATCACAGAGTCGGGCGTACGGTTGGCGTTCGCGGCTCGCACTAGCCGGCGCGAACGTAGACATGTCCTTTTTGCTCACCTGCCCCAACTGCGGAATCCGCGAGGTGACCGACTTCGGCTACGGCGGCGAGATCTCCCCGCGCCCGACCGACCATCCGACCCTGCGCCAGCTCGGCGAATACAACTACTTCCGTCGGAACACCGCGGGCGTCCAGCGCGAGTGGTGGTTTCACCGCTCGGGCTGCCGGGCCTGGTTCATCGCCGAGCGGGACACCACCACGAATGAGGTCCTGCTGGTCGAGCTCCCGGGCGGGCCCGCCGCGATGGATGGGTCCGCACATAACGGCGGGGCGGCATGAGCCGGCTACCCGAACAGCCGGGCGAGGTCGTCAACCGACTCAACGTCCTGCGTTTCACCTTCGATGGCAAGCCGGTGGAGGCGTTCGAAGGCGACACGATCGGCTCCGCTCTGTACGCGGCCGGCCGGCGCACGTTCTCGCGGAGCTTCAAGTACCACCGCCGGCGTGGTCTGCTGTGTTGCGCCGGCCAGTGCCCGAACTGCATCGTCGCGGTCGACGGCGCGCCCGGTGTGCGTGCCTGCGTGGAACCCGTCAAGGAGGGCATGAAGGTCGAGCACCTGAACGCCTCCCCCGGGCTCGAACTCGACGTGATGCGCGCCACCGACGTGGTGGGAACCAAGTTCACGCCGCCGGGCTTCTACTACAAGACATTCATCCGACCGCGCAAGCTGTGGCCGGTATACGAGAAGGTCCTCCGACACGCCGCGGGCCTCGGGGTGCTCCGCAAGGAACAGCCCGAGCGCGAGTGGCGCACCGAGTACCGGCGCCGGCACGCCGACGTCCTGGTGATCGGGGGCGGGATCGCCGGCGTGAGCGCCGCCACGGCGGCGGCCGACGCGGGCGCCGACGTGGTGCTGGTAGATGAGAACACGGCCCCCCCGATCGAGCCGATCGGCGGTGTCGAGACCCTCAGCCGCGCCTCCGCACTCGGCTACTTCGACGGAATGGTTCCGGTTTGGCAGGGCGACACCCTGCACCAGATCAGGGCGCGGGCGCATGTGTTCGCCACCGGCGCGATCGAGCAGCCGCTCGTGTTCGCGGGCAATGACTTGCCCGGGGTGATGCTTTCCGGCGGCGCGCTGCGCCTGCTCGAGCGCTACGCGGTGAGCCCGGGCAGCCGTGCGGTAATCGCCACGACCGGTGACCGCGGCCTCGAGGCGGCGGCCAAGCTCCACGACGCCGGCGTACACGTCCTCGCGGTGGCCGACCTGCGTTCCGCAGCGGCCGTCGGCAACGCCGCCGAGGCGCTGAGGGCTCGCGGGATCCTGATGCTCACCAACCACACGATCGTCGAGGCCAGGGGTGGCAAGCAGGTATCCCAGGCCGCGCTCGCGCCCGTCGGGAGCGAGGACAGCGTCCGGAACTTCGCCTGCGACCTCGTCGTCGTCTCGGGTGGCTTCATGCCCGCGACCTCGCTGCTCTCCCAGACCGGCGCCCGCACGCGCTACGACACGGAACGTGGCCAGTTCGTCATCGCCGAGCTCCCGCCGAACGTGTACGCGGCCGGACAGGTGGCCGGATTCGACGACGCTGAGGCGGCGCAGCGCTCGGGTGAGCAGGCCGGACGAGCGGCCGCCGAGGGAACGGCGGTACGTGCCGATAGCGAACTGGTACGTCCCAGTCCCGACGGGGCTGCCATCCCACCCGCTGTCGCCGGCGCCGGCAAGGGCAAGTGCTTCGCCTGCTTCTGCGAGGACGTCACCGCCAAGGACATCAAGCTGAGCATCGAGGAGGGCTACGACTCGATCGAGCTTTCCAAGCGCTACACGACCGTGACGATGGGCCCCTGCCAGGGGCGAATGTGCCAGCTCGCCTCGATCCGCCTGATGGCGCAGGAGACCGGGATGAGCCTCGAGGACGTCGGGACGACGACCGCGCGACCGCCCTGGATCTCGGTCCCGATGGGCGTGCTCGCCGGCCGGCCGATCGAGCCGGCCAAGCGCTCGGCGATCCAACGCCGCCACCGCGACCTCAAAGCCAACATCAAGTGGGCGGGCGACTGGCGCCGCGCCTATGACTACGGCGATCCGCAGGGCGAGGCCCTTGCGGTGCACCGGGCGGCCGGTCTGATCGACGTCTCGACGCTAGGCAAGCTGCTGGTGCGCGGCCCCGAGGCGGGCGAGTTCCTCGACCGCCTCTACCCGAACCGGTTCAGCGACCTGAAGCCGGGCCGCATCCGCTACGGCGTGATCAGCTCCGATGCCGGGCGGATCGTCGACGACGGCACGATCGGCCGGATCGACGAAGAGACGTTCTACGTCACCACCACCTCGAGCGGCGCCGGCGCCGTGGAGGAGTGGTTCTCGTGGTGGCTGGCCGATTGGCGCATGAACGTGAAGCTCACCGATCTGACCCAGGGCATCGCCGCCGTCAACCTGGCCGGGCCAAAGGCCCGCGAGATCCTGGTCGAGCTGACCGACCTCGACTGCTCGCCCGAGGGCTTCAAGTACCTCGACGCCAAGCAGGCCCGCGTCGCCGGCGTGTCGAGCCTGATCCTGCGCATCGGATTCGTGGGCGAGGTCGGCTACGAGATCCACTTCGTCGCCGCCTACGGTGAGCACGTCTGGGACGCGATTATGGAGGCGGGCCAAAAACACGGCATGAAGCCGTTCGGCCTCGAGCCGCAGAGAATCCTGCGCCTGCAGAAGATGCACATCCTGGTCGGCCAGGACACCGACTCGGAGTCGACGCCGTTCGCCGCCGCCATGCCGTGGATCGTCAAGCTCGACAAGGAGCAGGACTTCATCGGCAAGTGGGCCCTCGAGCACTACGCGAACGAAGAGCCCGCCACCCGCCTGGTCGGCTTCACGCTGGGCAACGGACACGTGCCCACCGAGGGCGCGGTGATCGTCGACGCGGCCGGCGCCCCGGCCGGACAGGTGACCAGCGCGCGCTTCTCACCCGTACTCGACCGGGTGATCGGGATGGCCTGGGTGCCGAGTCCGCTGGCCCGTGAGGGCGCGCAGGTCACGATCTCCGACGAGGGGCAGACGTTCTCCGCCCACATCCAGACTCGGCCGTTCTACGACCCGGACGGGGAGGTGCTCCGCTCATGAGCGCCCTCGACTTCCTGAGCCCCACCGCGGCGCCCCTCAATGGCCACACGCCGGTCGCGCGTAGCCCGATGGAGGGCAAGGCCCAGGCGGCCGGCGCCCGGTTTGAGATCCGCGACGGGTGGAACGTCGCGGTCGATTATCCAGGCGAGGACCGGGTCGGCGAGACCGTGGCGTGGGCCGACCTCTCGCACCTGCGCAAGCTCGAGCTCCAGAGCGATGGCGTCCCCGGCGAGCTCGGCGAGGCCAAGCGCGAAGGCGACGCGTGGATATGTCAGCTGACTGGAACGCGAGCGCTGCTGCTCGGAGGCGACCACGCCGCGCCGCCCGACGCCGTCGACGTCACTACCTGCTTCGCCGCGCTCACCATTCTCGGGCCGCTTGCGCGCGAGACGATCTCACGCTTCTGCGCCCTCGATCTGCGCCCAAACCAGGCGCCGCCCCACAGCTTTCGCCCCGGCTCGATCGCGCGCCAGCCGGGCATGCTCATCGTCGAAGCCGAGAACCGGTTTCTGCTCCTGTTCGGCTGGGCGGTCGCGGAGTACATGTGGACCGTCGTCGACGATGCTGCCCACTCGCTCGGCGGCAGCCCGGTCGGGGTCGAGACGCTCGCCCGGGCCAGCGAGGTGGGCGCGAGTGCTTGACATCTTCCGTCGCCGGCGCATGTGGCGCCGGCAGGGCGAGCTGAAGCCTTCATATGACGTCGTGATCGTCGGGGGCGGCTCGCATGGGCTGGCCGCCGCTTACTACCTCCAGAAGGAGCACGGCATCCGCAGCGTCGCCGTGCTCGAGAAGCGCTACATCGGCTCGGGCGCGGCGGGGCGCAACACGACGATCCTGCGCTCGAACTACAAGACGCCCGAGGGCGCCAAGTTCTACGACGCCAGCGTCAAGCTCTACGAGGGTCTCTCCCAGGAGCTCAACTTCAACCTGCTCTTCTCCCAGTGCGGACACCTCACGCTCGCGCATTCCGACCGCGCGATGTTCGTGATGGCCAACCGCGCCGAGGTCAACCGGATTAACGGGATCGACTCGCGCGTCATCTATCCCGACGAGATCAAACAGCTCGCGCCGGCCATGCAGGTCGACAACCCGCACGCCACCTATCCGATCATGGGTGCCCTATATCACCCACCGGGCGGAATCATCCGCCACGACGCGGTGGTGTGGGGCTTGGCGCGGGCGGCCGATCACGGCGGGGTGGAGATCCACCAGAACACCGAGGTCCTGGGCATGGAGCGCTCCAACGGACGCGTGACCAAGGTCAAGACCAGCCGCGGCACGATCAGCGCGGGCGCGGTCCTCAACTGCACCGCCGGCTGGAGCACGCTGATCTGCGACATGGTCTCGGTTCCGCTCCCGATCACCACCCACATCCTCCAGGCGTGCGTGACCGAGCCGATGAAGCCGCTACTCGACGTGGTGATCGTCTCCTCGCAGATGCACGTCTACATCAGCCAGACCGACCGGGGCGAGTTCCTGATGGGAGCGGAGATCGAGCCCTGGACGACCTACCGCATGCAGGGCACGCTCAACTTCCTCCAGGAGGTCACCCGCCACACGATCGAGCTGTTCCCCCAGCTCGAGCGCGCGCGACTCCTGAGGAGCTGGGCCGGGCTGTGCGACCTCAGCCCTGACTACAGCCCGATCCTCGGCAAGACCGAGGTCGAGAACTTCCACGTCAGCGCCGGGTGGGGCACCTACGGCTTCAAGGCCGCCCCGATCGTCGGCAAGACACTCGCCGAGCTGGTGGCCACCGGCCGCACGCCCGACCTGATCGCACCATTCGCAGTGGAGCGGTTCTACGAGGACAAGCTGGTCTCCGAGCTTGCGGCAGCGGCCGTGAGCCACTAGAAGGAGTGAAACGAAGTGTCATCGAGCACGAGCACTGGAGAGACGACCATGAAGACCAGCCTCGAGATCGCCCAGGAAGCTGAACTCGTCCCAATCGACCGGATCGCCGAGCGCGCCGGCCTCGAGGCCGACGAGATCGAGCCGTACGGGCGCTACAAGGCGAAGGTCGCCCTGTCGGTGCTCGATCGCCTCAAGGACCGACCCGACGGCAAGGTCGTGTGCGTCACCGGCATGACCCCGACCCGCGCCGGCGAGGGGAAGACGACCACGCTGGTCGGCCTGACCCAGGGGCTCGGCGTGATCGGCAAGAACCCCGTGGCGTGCCTGCGCGAGGCCTCGTTGGGTCCGGTGTTCGGGATCAAGGGCGGCGCGGCGGGGGGCGGCCTGACCCAGGTCGTCCCGATGGAGGACCTCAACCTGCACTTCACCGGCGACATCCACGCGATTGGAGCGGCGAACAATCTGCTCGCGGCGATGATCGACGCGTCGATCCTGCACGGGAACCCCCACCAGATCGACGCGCTGCGGATCCCGTGGCGCCGCGCGGTCGACATGAACGACCGCGCGCTGCGCGACATCGCGGTCGGGCTCGGTGGCCGGGCCAACGGCTACCCGCGAGAGACCGGCTTTGACATTACCGCGGCGTCGGAGGTGATGGCCATCATGGCCGTCGCTCGCGACCTCCAGGACCTGCGCCAGCGGGTCGGGCGGATCACCGCCGCGTACTCGTTCGATGGCGGCAAGCCGATCACCGCCGAGGACCTCGGCGCCGCCGGCGCGATGACCGTGCTGCTCAAGGACGCGATCAAGCCGAACCTGGTGCAGACGCTCGAGGGTCAGCCCGTACTCATGCACTGCGGGCCGTTCGCCAACATCGCTCACGGCAACAACTCGCTGATCGCCGACCTGATCGGGATGAAGCTCGGCGACTACGTCGTCACCGAGTCCGGCTTCGGCGCCGACATGGGCATGGAGAAGTTCTTCGACATCGTCTGCCGGTTCGGCAAGCTAACGCCGTCGGCGGCCGTGCTCGTGACCACCGTCCGCGCGATCAAGCACCACGCCGGACTCGAGGACGATCCCCGGGCCGAGCGCTCGGCGGCCCTCCAGGCCATCGAGACCGGCTTCGCCAACGTCCGGCGCCACCTGAACACGATCGCCACCTTCGGCGTGCCCGCGGTGGTCGCGGTCAATCGGCGGCCGGGCGACACCAACGAGGAGATCGAGCTGGTCAAGCGGCTCGCGCTGCAGGCGGGGGCGTTCGCGGCCGAGGCCAACGAGGGCTTCACCAAGGGCGGCGCCGGCGTCGCCGACCTCGCCTCGGCGGTCGTTGAGGCGTGCGAGCAGCCGAACACCTTCCACCAGATCTACCAGGACGACGAGCCGCTCCAAGACAAGATCGAGGCCGTGGCCAAGCAGGTCTACGGAGCCAAGGACGTCTACTTCTACCCCGAAGCCGAGGCGAAGCTCACCCAGTTCACCCGCGAGGGTCACGGCCACTTCCCGGTGTGTATGGCCAAGACCCACCTCTCGCTGTCGGCCGACCCGTCCCTGCTGAACGCGCCCGAGAACTTCACGCTCCCGGTCAGGGACATCCGCGCCTACACGGGCGCGGGCTGGCTCGTCCCGCTGTGTGGGGACGTCATGCAGATGCCGGGCCTGGGCAAGACGCCGGCCGCGCTGAACATCGACATCGACTCCGAAGGTCGGACCGTCGGTCTCTTCTGAGAGCAGCCTGAAAGAGTTGCTGGACGCCGTCGCGGCGCGGACGCCGGCGCCGGGCGGCGGGACGGCGGCGGCGTGGGCGACCGCGCTGGCCGCCTCGCTGGTCGAGATGGCGGCGAACTTCAGCGATGGTGCCGATGCGTCGTTCGAACGCGCCGGGCGGCTTCGCACCCGTGCGCTCGAGCTGGCCGAGGTCGAGCTGCATGCCTATGAGCCGGTGCTCGAGGCGCTGCGGCTCCCGCGCGATGACCCCGAGCGGGCTGCGCGCGTCGACGCGGCGCAAACCGAGGCCTCGCGCTCCCCGCTCGAGATCACCCGGATCGGCGCCGAACTGACCGAGCTGGCCGGGGAGCTCGCCCACACCGGCAACCCCAACCTCTCGGGCGACGCCCTCGCCGCGGCACTGCTCGCGGAAGCGGCCGCGCAGGCGGCCGCTCGTCTGGTAGCGATCAACCTGACCGAGGGGCCGGCGGTCGAGGAATCGAGCCAACTGGCACAACGAGCGCTCGCCGCCCGCGAGCGCGCGCTCGGCTGAAGGTCCGGGCCGTTCGGTAGGCCATCCACGGCCGCCGTCGAGAGCGGGCTGGTCCCGCCGCCGCTGCCGTTTGCACCTCTTGGCACAATATGTCCAAACAGCGTGGGGAGGAGGGCGACTAGGTGGCCCGCGAAGATGTGGCGCCACGATGGCGACGGGCAGGGCCGACGGGCGAGAGCCGCCCGGCGGACCAGCGCGCCCCGTCCCTGGTCGACAGCGCCGAGGAGGCCCTGCACATCTGGTTGGCGGGTGGCCGCTACCGGCAGGGCGACCGGCTCCCGCCCGAGCACGAGGTCGCCACGATGCTGGGCGTCTCGCGCGGGACGCTGCGCAGCGCGCTGCATCGTCTGGAGGAGCGCGGCGAGATCGTCCGCCGGCAGGGAAGCGGCACGTTCGTGGGGCGCAACACGACGCCGGCCGCACTCGGTGAGCGGCTCGAGCGCCTGGAGCCTTACTCCTCGCTGGCCGAGCGCCGCGGCCTCGCGCTCTCGAGCGACGACCTGCACATCGAGCGCCGCGCCGTCGGCGCGGAGGTGGGTGAGGCGCTGGGACTGGCCCCGATCGCGCAGGCCACCACGATCGCTCGGACGTTGGAGGCCAACGAAGCGCCGGTCGCCGTCATGTTCGACGTCGTGCACCCGAAGGTGTCCCTCCCCGACGACGACGACCTGCGCGATCAGCTCGCGGGGGGGCAGATGGTCCTCGATGTCCTGATCGCCATCGGCGTCCCGGTGACGTTTGCCCGCACGCGGGTGATCCCGTCGCTGCTGAGCCCGCGCGAGCGCGCGGGCAAGCTCCTGGGGGTCAAGCGCACGACCGCAGTACTCGAGCTCGAGGAGCTGTACTACGCGGGGCGCGAGGAGCGCGTGGCCTACTCGCGCGACCTGTTCGCCCCGGGCGGTCTCGAGGTGACCGTGATGCGGTCGTTTGAGTCGACGCGCCCCACTCCGATCGCGAACGTTCGTGGCGTCCGCAACAGCGCCGGCCGGCGCCGCTCGAGGGACAACGGCGCGTGAACGGCCAGATGGTCGGCTCGGTCGCGCGGGCGATCGCGCTGCTCGACGCGCTGGCCGAGAGTGACGGCGGCGCGCGCGTAGGCGAGCTGGCGCGCCGGATCGGGGTCAACCCGAGCACCGCCTCGCGGCTCCTGGGGACACTCGAGGCGGGCGGTCTCGTGGAGCGCTCGCCCGACGGTCCCTACCGGCTCGGGTTAAAGCTCGTGGCGATGTCCGATCGCGTGCTCGGCCAGCTCGATGTGCGCGACCTAGCCCGGCCCCGGCTCACCTGGCTCGTGCAGGAGACGGGGGAGACAGCGACGCTCTCGGTGCCCGGCGCAGGCGCCGCGATCACCGTCGACTTCGTGCCTTCCCCGTCGAGCGTGGTCAGCCTGGCCAGGCTGGGGCGGCCGAACGTGGCGCACGCCACCGCGGTTGGCAAGGTGATGCTGGCCTATGGCGGCGCCGACCCGGCCGTTCCGCTCGACTCCGGTGCGGGGCTGACCGCGTTCACCGACCGGACGATCACCGACCCGGGCGAGCTCGTGCGCGAGCTCGATCGGGTGCGCGCCGATGGCCTCGCCGAGGCGGTCGGGGAGCGGGAGCCCGACCTGAACGCGCTGGCGGCGCCGGTGTTCGGCCGCGGCGGCGCGCTGGAGGCGATCCTCGGGCTTCAGGGACCGGCGGCGCGGCTGCCGGCGGGCAAGCGGCGTGCCCTGCGCGATCCGTTGCGCTCGGCCGCCGCCGAGCTCGGGCGCTCGCTCGGGGGCCCCGGCTCGAGTGGGCCGCGCTAGGGGCCTTGAGTGATCCGATCGGCGCGGGTCTAGGAGGGCCGGATGATCCGATCGGCGCGGCGCGTACGTATTGTCGATGTGCGCACCCTCGCCGACGAGGAGTTGATGGAGCTCGTCCAGGACGGCGAGGTGCGTGCGTTCGAGGTGATCTTCGACCGACACGCGAGCGCGGCCTTCTCGCTCGCCTACCGCATGTGCGGCCGCCCGGTGATGGCCGAGGACATCGTGCAGGAGTCGTTCGTGTCGCTGTGGCGCTCGAGCGCGGCCTACGACCCCGCGCGCGGGAGCGTTCGCACGTGGGTGCTGAGCGTCGTACGCAACCGCGCGATCGACGCGTTCCGGCGCGAGGCGGCCAAGGCGACGACCGAACTCGACGAGCAGCGAGTGGCCGAGCGAATGCCCGCGCCCGAGCTGACCGATCGCGAGGTCGAGCGGCGCGATGACGCGCGGCAGGTGCGTGACGCGCTCAAGGGGCTTCCCGCCGATCAGCGCCAGGTCATCGAGCTCGCCTTCTTCGGCGGCTTCAGCCACAGCCAGATCGCCGAGATGCTGAAACTCCCGGCCGGTACCGTGAAGGGCCGGATGCGCCTCGGCCTGAGCAAGATGCGTTTCGCGCTCGGCGACGCGGCGAGGATGGCGCTGTGAGCGCCGGCGATCAGATGGCGGGTGGCTGCGCCCGGAGCGGCGACGCGGCGGCCTATGCCCTCGGTGCGCTCGAGCTCGACGAGGCGCGGGACTTCCGCGCGCACATGGAGAGCTGTGCCGCATGCCGCGAGGACGTATCCGCCTTCGAGGGGGTGACGCGGGGACTGCCGTCGGCGAGCGTTCAGTACGCGACGCCCAAGGGCCTGCGCCGGCGCGTGATGCGCGAGGTGCGCGGTACGCCACAAGACGTTCCCGCTCACGGCGCCGCCTCGCCGGGCGTAGCTTCGCGTCGCGTCCGCCGCCCGCTCCTGTTCCCCCGCCGTACGCTCGCCGCCCTCGGCGCCGCGGCGGCCGTGGCGGGTGCCGCAGTCATTGGGGTCGTGGTTGGCTCATCGGGGAGCGGGAGTGGCAGTCGTGTGATCCAAGCCGCGGTGGTCGGGGCGCCCGGAAGTGCGCAGCTCCGGATCGCTCACGGGCGGGGCGAGTTGATCGTGCGTGATCTCCCGGCGCCCGGGGCGGGGCGGATCTACGAGGTGTGGCTCGAGCGCGGACAGACCGCGCCGGCACCGACCAACACGCTGTTCAGCGTGAGCTCGGCCGGGGCCGGGGATGTCGGTGTCGCCGGCAGCCTGAACGGGGTTAGCGAGGTGCTGGTCACCTCAGAGCCCGCCGGAGGGAGCCGCGTCCCGACCCGGCCGGCCCTGATCGTCGCCCGGCTGACCTGAGCGCTAGGACCAGGGGTACGGGCTGTTGGAGACCGGGTGAAGGTCGCCGGTGGCGAAGCGCTCGAAGCGGAATGGGTGCAGCAGCGAGGAGTGCTCGCCGGTGAGGACGCGCGCGATCTCGCGGCCGACCGCGATCATCTTGTAGCCGTGGTTGGAGTCGGCGGCCACGAACACATTCGGGCGCATGTAGTCGAACACCGGGAAGTTGTCGACCGTGAACGCCCCGGCGCCGCCAGAGCGCGTCTGGCGGTATTTCGGGCGGTAGCCCTCGAAGCGGCCGAGACAGTGCGAGAGCGCAGCGCACCACATGTCAGGGAAGCCGGGCTCGACCGTGCCGGTGGGGTACGGATCGACCTCGAACTCGGGCCCGACGGTGAGCGGCTGAGCGCCGCCCTGAACGCTGTGGCGGTCGGGCTTGAAGTAGACACCCCAGGGGTCACTGGTGATCAGCCGGGCCTCGTCGTCGCGCAAGGTCTGGTCGGAGTCGACGTGCAGGACGGGGGAGGAGCGGCCGTCGTCGGTGATGAAGCGCGCGGGGTCGAAGTCGATCTCGCCCTCTTGGAGGTACCAGTAGGTCCACATCGGCAGGTCGGGCGCTGTCGAGCCGTCCGGCTGGCGGACGTCTATCCGGGCCGGCAACTCGAGCATCGCCCAGAGCTGCGGGACCCACGGTCCGACGGCGATCACGACCTGTTCGGGGGTGACGTCGCCGGCGTTGGTATGCACGGTCGCGACGGCGCCGTCGTTGCCGAGCTCGAAGCCGGTGACCTCGACGCCGGTCTGGATCTGGGCGCCCGCCTGCTGCGCCTTGCTGGCGAGGCCGAGCATCGATTCCTTGTTGAAGGCGTAGCCGCCGGCGCGCTCGTGCAGGCAGACGGTGAGGCCGGGCGCCCGCCAGTCTCCGTATAGCGAGCGCATGTGGGAAGCGACCTCCTCCTCGCCGACGATCAGCTCCGACGGGTAGCCGATCCGCTGCTGGCGCTCGTGGACGGCGATCAGGTCGCTTTCCTGCGCCGGCGGGCCGAGGGCGATGTAGCCGCTGCCGTGGTAGTGGAGGGTCTCGGGGTCCGATTCCCAGACCTCGACGCAGGCGGCCATGAGCTCGGACATGGCCGGCTGGAAGTAGTTGTTGCGGATGACGCCGCAGGCGATCCCGGAGGCGCCGGCGGCCACGTCGGTCTTGTCGAGCACGAGCACGTCTTGGCCCTGCTGAGCCAGGTGCCAGGCGGTCGACAGGCCGTGAACGCCGGCGCCGATGACCAGGACGGGGACGGTGGAGGGGAGGGAGGTGGAGGGCATTGCGTATAGCGCAACGACCATGCGCTATGTGCACAAAGATAGAGGCCCAGCGGTGCGCCGTCAAGCAGGGGGAAGGGCGACCGGTGAACGCGCGGAGGAACCGCCTCGTGGGGAGCCCGGCGGCCTTGCGAGCGCCTTCGGCAACTGATATAACGCCGGTGTACGAATTTGTACAACGGTTGCCGTGTGCCGGCAGCTGCATGGGAGCGTGAAGGCGTCCGTCCCGTCGCGTCGCGCGGCCGGCGAGGGTGCAGAAAGGAGTGGACATGGCGGTAGCAGTCGACGGCGGCGACCCGAGTGCAGTGACGGTTCCGCTGGGTGGGACCGTCGAGACGGTGCTGGAGAGCCCGCGGATCGCGCCGGCGCCCGCGACGCTCGAGGAGGCGCGTAATGCGCCCGGGCGGCGCGAGAAGATCGAGCAGATCACACGCCGGATCGAGGCCCAGGGCATCAAGTACGTGTTCTTCCAGCAGGTCTCGGTCACCGGCCGGGTGATGGGCAAGGGCGTCGTTTCGACCTTCTTTCCCCAGGTCGCCGAGAAGGGCTACCAGCTCGTCTACGGCGCCACCGCCAACCTGTTCACCGACCGCCTGGGCAACTACATCGGGTTCGGCCCGGAGGAGTCAGAGCTGGCCGCCGTGGCGGACCTCGACACGTTCGCGGTCCTGCCCTGGGACGAGCGCGTGGCCCGCGTGTACTGCGATTGCTACGACACCGAGACGGGCGAGCTCCTCGACGCCGACTGCCGCCAGAACCTCAAGCGGGTGGCGCACGAGTTCGAGCAGGAGCTCGGCTACCAGTTCCTGATCGGGATCGAGCCCGAGACGATGTGGCTGAAGAAGCCCGAGGAGGGCAAGCTGCCCGAGGGGATCACCAAGCCCTACTGCTACCACATCCACCAGTTCGAGGAGCTCCGTCCGGTGCTGCTCGACGTGGTCGACTGGGGCCAGCGACTCGGCCTCGACATGAGCTACGGCGACCACGAGGACGCGCCCGGCCAGCTCGAGCTGAACTTCCGCTTCGACCGCCCGGTCCGAACCGCCGATAACCTCACGACCTACCGCCAGGTGTGTGCCGCGGTGGGGCGCAAGCACGACGTGCTGCCGACGTGGATGCCCAAACCGTTCACGGGCGTCTCGGCCAACGGTCACCATCACCACTTCACGCTCGTCGACGAGAACGGTGTGAACGTGTTCCACGATCCCGAAGGGCCGGCGCAGCTGTCGGAGATCGCGCGCAACTTCCTCGGCGGGATGCTCGAGCATTTCGGCGCCCTGATGTGCATCGGCAACCCGACCGTGAACTCCTACTGCCGGATGTGGGACACCGGCTTCTGGGCCCCGATCTACAAGAACTGGGGCTGGCAGAACCGCACCACAACCGTGCGCGTCGCCACCGGCGGGCGGTTCGAGTACCGCGGCGTCGACTCCTCGTGCAATCCGTACATGACGACCGCCGCGCTGCTCCAGGCTGGACTCGACGGAGTCCGGCGCAAGCTCGACCCAGGGCCGCCCCAGCAGGGCAATACCTACGACCTGCTCCAGCAGGGCGTTGAGATCGAGCGCGTGCCCGAGAGCCTCGGGGCGGCCCTTGACGCGCTGGCCCAGGACGAGCTGATCCAGGCCGCGATCCCCGGACGCCTGTACAAGGTGTTCGACTGGTACAAGCGCGACGAGTGGGAGCGCTACCTGGCGGCGGTGACCGACTGGGAGCGCAACGAGTACCTGGAGGTGCTCCCCTAGTGTGCGGGATCGCCGGGATCATCTACCGCAACGGGAACGGCGCCCACCGGATAGGGGCCGACATGACCCGGATGCTTCAGTCGATGAAGCACCGCGGCCCCGACTCGACCGGGTATGCGCTGTACCGCCGGCCGAGCAGCGAGTTGATCATGCGGATCAAGCTCGCCGACGGCGCGGCCAACGGCGACATCGAGTACGCCGACCGGCTGCGCCACCGCCGGCGCGAGGTGGAGGCGCGACTGCGCGCGGCCGGCGCGCGGGTCCACGTGATCGAGGAGATCAACGACTACACGATCGCGGCCACGCTCGACTACGACGGTGAGCTCAAGCACGTAGCCGACTACGTCGAGTCGGTGTCGGGTGCCGAGGTGCTATCGGCCGGCTCGGCGCTCGAGATCATCAAGGACCTCGGTGACGCCCAGTCGGTGGGCGCCGCCTACAAGCTCGACGGCTACGTGGGCACGCACGGGATCGGGCACGTCCGGATGGCCACCGAGTCCGACGTCGACATCTCCAACGCGCACCCGTACTGGGCCTATCCGTTCTCGGACGTGGCCGTGGTGCACAACGGCCAGCTGACCAACTACCACCAGTGGCGTCGGCGCCTGGAGCGCATGGGCCACCGCTTCGCCTCGGACTGCGACTCGGAGATCATCGCCGTGTACCTGGCGCAGAAGATGCAGGACGGGTCCTCGCTCGAGCACGCCATGCGCCAGAGCCTCGAGGACCTCGACGGCGTGTTCACCTACATCTGCGTCTCCGACGATGCGCTCGGGATGGCCAAGGACGAGCTGGCGGCCAAGCCGCTCGTGCTCTACGAGGGCGACGACATGGTCGTGCTGGCCTCGGAAGAGATGGCCATCCGGGCGGTGATCGACCATGAGATCGAGACCTACGACCCGTACGAGAGCGAGGTGATGGTATGGACACGGTAGCCCCGCCCGCACGCTTCGATCCGCGGGGGCTGGTCGAGCTCGACGAGCGCGTTCCGGGTACCGCCGAGATCGACGGCGACAAGGCCACGTTCGACGCGCGCGAGCTGACCACGCGGCAGATCAATCTCGAGTTGCGCCGGCTCGTCTACGACCTCGGTGTCCACGAGGTGACGGTCAAGAACCCCGGCGCCAAGCACTCGCTTGGCGTCGGCATCCTCGCGCGCTGCAAGATCACCTTCGAGGGCAGCATCGGCTACTTCGCGTGCGGCCTGATCGACGGACCTGAGGTGCACATCACCGGCCGCGTCGGCTGGTCGGCCTGCGAGAACATGATGTCCGGCGTGTGCGTGATCGACGGCAACGCGGGGTCGCTCACGGCGGCCGCGCTGCGCGGTGGCGACGTCGTCATCAAAGGCCAGGTCGGCGCGCGCACCGGCATCGACCAGAAGGGCGGGACCGTGATCATTCTCGGTCACGCCGGCTCGATGACCGGCTTCATGATGCAGCGCGGGCGTCAGATCATCGTCGGCGACGCCGGCCACGGCCTGGGCGACTCGATGTACGACGGCACGCTGTACGTCGGCGGCAAGGTCGCGTCGCTGGGGATCGACTGCGTCCCCGGCGAGTGGACCGACGCCGACACCGAGTTCGTCAAGCGGAAGTTCTCGATCTACGGGCTCGGCGACCCGCCGCCGTTGCAGAAGTTCGTGTGCGGCAAGAAGCTCTACAACTACGACTCGCTCGAGCCCTCGGAAAGGAAGCTGGTGCTCTGATGGCTGCCACCGACGAGAACGCCCCTCTGCGCCGCAACCGGCTTGGCCAGAGCCGGATCTTCACCCCCGAGGTGATCGACGACATCCACGTCAAGGCCGAGCTCGGCCGCTATCGGATGCGCGGCTTCTCGATGTTCAAGCCGATCCCGCATTGGGACGAGCTGATGTTCCTGCCCGGCACCCTGACCCGCTTCGTGATCGAGGGCTACCGCGAGAAGTGCGTGACGAAGACCGTGCTCGGCGCGCGCTTTGCCAAGAAGCCGATTGAGCTCGACATCCCGATCTACATCACCGGGATGAGCTTCGGAGCGCTGTCGCTCGAGGCCAAGATGGCCCTGGCCAAGGGCGCCTCCATGGCCGGCACGGCGACCTGCTCGGGCGAGGGCGGGATGATCCCGCCCGAGCGCGACCTCTCGACCAAGTGGTACTACCAGGTGATCCAGAGCCGCTACGGGTTCAACCCACATCACCTGATGCTGGCCGATGCGTGTGAGTTCTTCATCGGACAGGGCTGCAAGGTCGGCCTCGGCGGGCACCTGATGGGCCAGAAGGTCACCGAGCAGGTGGCCGAGATGCGCTCGCTGCCGGTGGGGATCGATCAGCGCTCTCCGGCCCGGCATCCTGACTGGCTCGGACCCGACGATCTGTCGCTGAAGATCCAGGAGATCCGCGAGGCGACCAACTACGAGATCCCGATCCAGCTCAAGCTGGGCGCCGCGCGCGTCTACGACGACGTGCGGATGGCGGCCAAGTGCGGCCCGGACATCATCTATCTCGATGGTGCCGAGGGTTCGACCGGGGCAGGACCCCACATCGCCACCGAGGAAACCGGGATCCCGCTGATGGCGGCGATCCCCGAGGCCCGCCGTGCGCTCGAGGACGTGGGCATGGCGGACGAGGTCGACCTGGTCGTGGCCGGCGGCATCCGGAACGGGGCCGACGTGGCCAAGGCGCTCGCGCTGGGCGCGACTGCGATCGCGATCGGCCACTCGTCGCTGATGGCCCTGAACTGCAACAAGGAGATCCCGGGCGTCACCGACTACGAGGGCACCGTGGGCGTGCCTGCGGGCCAGTGCTACCACTGCCACACCGGACGCTGCCCCGTCGGTGTGGCCACGCAGGATCCCGAGCTGCGCAAGCGTCTGGTCGTCGACGAGGCCGCAAACCGGGTCTACAACTTCCTGCACACGATGACGCTCGAGTGCCAGATGCTGGCCCGAGCATGCGGAAAGACCAACGTCCACAACCTCGAGCCCGAGGATCTGGCCGCGCTGACCGTCGAGGCATCAGCGATGGCGCGGGTGCCGCTGGCCGGGACCGACTACATTCCCGGCGTGTCCGAGGAGCGGACCCTGAACGAGATCAAGACCCTGCTCAAGCGCCACATCGAGAACCCGATCGACTTCCTCGAGGCCGAGCGAGTCCCGCAGGGCGTGGCCGAGAATGGAGGCGAGCTCGCATGAGCGAGACCGAGTACACGATCTCGATCGACGCGGAGTACCTCGCCGGGAGGCGGTTCCCGTATCAGGAGGACATCTCGCTCGTCGAGGACGTCGACCTGCTCGCCGCCACTCCGGGCGAGGACATCAACTGGCTCGAGGACGTGGAGTTGCTCGAGGAGGACGACGTTCCGGCTGTGTTCGACCGCTACTCGAACTCGTTCCTGAAGATCTACTTCGCGATTCCCGCCGGCCGCGAGAACGAGATCGCGCGCAAGGTGCTGATCACGCACCTGCAGTCGGGCAACTCCTACGGGATTGCGCTCAAGGAGCGCCACTGCAAGTTCCCCCAGCCGGAGCTGGGGCCGTGGGTGGAGGGCTCGCGGACGGTCGGCACGGAGTGGACGCCACCGGTGCTCGAGGGCTGGGAGCCGCCCGCCCATTGAGCATGACCAGCGAGGCGGATCTCCCCCGATCGATTCGCCGCGGCCCGCCGATCACGATCGCCTGTGAGTGCGGCGAGCGCCGCGACCTGCATTACGGCGAGCATTGGACCTGCGAGACATGCGGGCGGACCTGGAACACGCGACGGATACCGCTGGAGGAATACGCGAGATTGCGTCGCACCCAGCTCCGCTACCGGTGGATCCCGCTGGCGATGGCCGCTGTCGTGGTGGCGTCGCTGATCGCGCTGATCGTGCTGGGACGCGCCTTCGGCGGCATTCTAATCGTGGCGCTGGCGGTGATGGTGTGGAGCACGTTCGGCCGACCGCAGTGGAAGCGTCGCTACGTGAAGGCGATCGAGAACCGACCCAGCTGGACGATCGAGCCAGAGTAGGCCGATGAAGGCGGTCGTCGTCGGCGCCGGGTTTGCCGGGCTGGCCGCGGCCGCCAGGCTCGCCGGTGCGGGGGCAGAGGTCGACGTGTTCGAGGCGCGTGACCGCGTCGGCGGGAGGGTTTGGTCCGTGCCGTTCGCCGGCGGGGTGGTCGAGCTAGGCGCCGAGTTCATCCTGCCGGGCAACGAGACGGTCATCGCGACGGCGCAACGGCTCGGCCTGCCGCTGGTCCGCAAGGGGACGCAGTACGGCGACCGTGAGCCCAGGGGAGACGCGCGCACCGTCTCTCGGGAGCAGGTGGCCGCCGCGGCTGCCCGGATCGCCTCCGAGGCGCGGCCAGCCTTCGTGCCGGGCGGGACGTTGGCCGACGCACTCGAGACCTATCGCCTCGATCCGGCTGTCGCCGAGGCGATCCGGTCCCGGGTCGAGGTGAGCTGCGGCTATCCGGCGGACGATCTCGAACCCTCGGTCCTGCGCGAGACGGGTGCCGCGTTCGGGCCGTTCGACACCTTCACCGTCGAGGGCGGCAACGACCGGATCGCGCGCGAGCTCGCGGCCGGGCTTGGGGACAGTGTCCACCTGGCGAGCCCGGTCCGCCGCGTCGTCTGGGACGCGGGCGGAGTGCGCATTCGCGCCGGGTCCCACGTCGTGGTGGCCGACGCCGCCGTCGTCGCCGTTCCCGCGTCAACGGCGGGAGCCATCAGCTTCGAGCCCCCGCTCCCGGACGACACGGCGGCGGCGATGCTCGGCGTGCGTTACGGCCACGCGGCCAAGCTGTTCGTCCGGCTCGGCGCGCCGGTGCCGCCAAGCGCGACGCTGTCGGTCCCCGGGCGTTTTTGGTGCTGGACGCAGCTGGGCGCCGACGGCGCGCCGGCACCGTTCGTAGGAGCGTTCGCAGGCACCGTCCGGGCGCTCGAGCGGCTGTCGGTACGAGCCGGCCCGACGGAGTGGCTCGCGGCCCTGGGGTCGCTGCGCCCCGACCTTCAGCTCGACTCTGGCGACGTGCTCATCTGCACCTGGCAGGACGATCCCTGGGCCCGCGCGGCTTACTCGGCCGAGTCCGTGAGCTCGCCGATCGACACCGAGGCGCTGACCCGCCCGGTTGGGCCGCTCGCGTTCGCCGGCGAGCACACCGCCGGTGAGTGGCACGCCCAGATGGAGGGTGCGCTGCGGAGCGGGGAGCGCGCCGCGCAACAGTTGCTGCAGACCGTCGGGCGATGAGATCTTGAGCTTGTCCAGGTCTAACCTGGCGTGGGCGTGCCCGCCAAGCAAACCAGCCCCGCGGTGGAGCTCGAGGTCGACGGGAGGACCGTTCGGATCTCCAGTCCCGACCGCGTGTACTTCTCCGCGCGCGGTGAGACCAAGCTCGACCTCGCCCGTTATTACCTGAGCGTCGGGGAGGGAATCGTCCGCGCCCTGCGCGAGCGGCCGTGCATGCTGCACCGCTTCCCCGACGGCGTGGACGGCCAGAAGGTCCACCAGAAGCGCCTGCCCAAGGGCGCCCCGGACTGGATCCAGACGGTGAACATCTTCTTCCCGCGCTTCGGGCGCACGGCCGACGAGCTGTGCGTCACCGAGCTCGGCAGCGTGATCTGGGCCGTGCAGATGTCGACGGTCGAGTTCCATCCGTGGAACTCGCGCTGCGCCGACGTCGAGCGGCCCGACGAGTGGCGGATCGACCTGGACCCGATGCCGGAGGCGTCCTTTGACTCCGTGCGCAGGGTCGCGAAGGTCGCGCGCGAGGTGCTCGACGAGATCGGCGCGGTCGGCTGGCCCAAGACCTCAGGCGGGAACGGCCTGCACATCTACGTGCGAATCGAGCCGCGCTGGGGCTTCAACGAGGTCCGCGAAGCCGCGCTCGCCTTCGCCCGCGAGGTGGAGCGGCGGATCCCGCAGGACGCCACGACGACCTGGTGGCGCAAGGATCGCGATCCACGCAAGGTGTTCGTCGACTTCAACCAGAATGCCCGCGACCACACGATCGCTTCCGCCTATTCGGTGCGAGGGAACAAGTACGGGACGGTGTCCACGCCGATCGTCTGGGACGAGCTCGACGACGTCGATCCGCACGAGTTCACGATCGCGACGGTGCCGGCGCGGTTCGCCGCGATCGGCGATCCGCACGCCGGCATCGACGACGCGGTGTTCTCGCTCGAGCCGCTGCTCGAGTGGGCGGCGCGCGACGACGGCGAGTAGTTAGGGGCCGCGAAGCGGCCCCAAAGACGCTTCTCTACTCCTCCGGCGAGTGCACGATCAGCACGTCGGTGTGCGCGTGGTGGGAGACGGCCTCGCTGACGCTGGCGTGAAGCAGGCGATGCACATACCCGTGGTCGCGACCGACGACGATCAGGTCCGCGCTCCGCTCCTGCGCGAGCTGGACGATGCCGTCGGCCGGCTCTCCGACGGCACCCTGATACTCGGCATCAGCGATCCCCTGCGCCTCGAGATACTCGCGCGCTGCCGCTAGCTCCGCGGCGTGCTTCTCGGGCGGGTCGGTCGGGTCGATCGGACCCCCCGAACGCCCGACGCTCACCATCAGCGGCGTGACGCTGGTGACGACGAGCTTTGAGCCCAGCGCCTTAGCCAGCGTCGCGGCCCGCTCAAGTGCGCGCTGGGATCCTGGGCTCTGGTCGTAGCCGACAACGATCGTGCTCATGTCTTCTCCTTGGCGCTAGACGGTCACGGCGGCCGGGGGCGTGGTACGGGCGGCGATCTCCGCTTCCTCCTCCGGCGTGCCGGGAACCTCCTCACGGAAGTGCACGTGCTCGTGGTCCTGGACCACCCGGCGGAAGATGAACAGCAGGACCGAGGCGAACAGGACGCCGACGCCGATTCCGAAGTCGGTCCAGGTGCCGTAGCCGTTCAGGTGCGGAGCGAGGGCGCCGACCACGAGCAGGAACGCGACCAGGAGCGTCATGAAGCCGGCTATCCCGACCCAGAGGTTGCTCAACTTCACGGGTCTCGGCCAATGCGGCCGGTCTTTTCGCAACAGCAGGAAGCCGCTGACCGCGAACAGGTGGGCGAGCACGTACCCGATGTTGCTCATGTAGAGGATGGCCAGATTGCTCGAGATGAACAGCACGAGCAGGCAGTTCACGACGAGGTCGACGGTCATGGCGCGGCCGGGCACGTGGTAGCGGTTGAGCTGGCCGAGCTGCTTGACCGTCATGCCCGCCTTGGAGATCCCGTACAGCGCGCGGCCGCCGTCGGCCGTCGAGGAGGACATCGACAGGATCAGGCTCGCGAGCAGGCAGATCAGGAAGAATGTCCCCACCGTGTTCCCGGCGATCTTCTCGAAGGCTGCCGAGTAGAACTGACCCGTGGCGGTCGCCGCCGACACCGATCCGGTCACGCCACCGAGCGTGAACGGCAGCAGGGTGAACACGCCGACCACGAACGCCGCCGAAGAGCGCAGCGCGATCTTGGCGTCCTGCCGGGTCTTGTACTCGGGCGCGAACGTGGCGCACACCTCCGCCGCCCAGGCCGACCAGGCGAGGATGAATAGGTAGACGAACGCCTGCTTGGTCCCGCCCCACGGTCCGGTGAACGTCGCGTGGACGTTGCTCGCGTGCCAGTGTCCGGTCACGAACGGCAGGATCACCAACCCGACCAGCGCGACCGTGAGCAGGCCGGCCGTCACGTACGTGAATCCCTTGAACGGCCGGATGCCGAAGATGTTGAACGCCCACACGGCGATGATCACGCCCACCGCGATGAAGTTCCCGAGCGTCAGGTGGACGATCCCGTCGTACACCGTGAACGTCGTGTGCGGGAACCAGCGAGCCTGGATCAGGACGCCGATCAGGTTCCCGAAGATCGAAAGGACGACGGACCAACCGATCCAGTAGCCGAAGGCGGCGATCGGACCGACGAAGGTCGTGTACTTGCGCCACGCCTCGTTGGCGTAGACCGAGATCCCGCCCGACTTCTCCGGGAACATCATCGCGGGCTCGACATAGATCCAGGTCAGGATCCAGCCGATGATCGCGGAGATGCTCCAGAGGATCACGGAGCCCCACACCCCGAAGATGTTCAGCGTGAAGCCCAGCGACCCGAACAGGAAGCCCGGGTTGCACATGGCGATTGTGAATCCATCCCACCAGCGGAGCGACTTCAGTAACTGACGCTCCTCGACAACGGCTGTCGCCATCTACAACCCTCCTATTGAGTTATGCCTCCTCTCGGGTGCGGCTTATACCAGTTTGTACAAAGTTGGTCAACCGAGACGGGGGCTTGGAGGGGCTCGTAGACTGCAAACTGGGATGTCGCAGTTGGTTGACCACTCGTCGCCGAGTGTGGCGGTCGGGACCGGACGCAAGCCGTCCCGGCCGGTGCTGCTGGGGACGCTGTCGGTGCGGGTGGACCCGGCGGCCGAGCGAATGGCGACCGAGACCGCGTTGGAGCTCGGCGCCAAGCTGATCCTGGCCAACATGCTCGTGCTGCCCCCCTATCCGTGCACGGTGGTCCTGGCGCGTGACTGCGCCGTCCTCCCCCACGAGGAGGACCTCGAGGCCGTGCGCGCCACCGCCCAGCGCGCCGCCGAGCTCGGGATCCCGACAGAGCTGCTGCGGGTCTCGAGCCCGCGGCCGGTCACGGCGCTGATCGAATTGGCACAAGACCGCGAGGCGGGGCTGCTCGTGTTCGGGCCGGATCGCTCGCGAATCTCGCGCCGGCGGTTCCGCTCGGCGGCCAAGGCGGTGCGGCGCGACGCGCCGTGCCTGGTCTGGATCGCCGACGACTGAAGCGTGTTAGAGATGCCCTCTTAGCCTCGGTCCTGAAGGTCGGCCATCGTGCCGAACCGGCCGGTGTAGAACAGCAGGGGCTCGGCGTCGCGATGGGCCAGGTACTCGACCTCGCCGATCCAGAGGACGTGGTCGCCGGCGCGGTGCACGTCGACGACGCGGCACACGAGGTGGGCGAGAGCGTCCTCGAGCAGGGGCACCCCATCCTGCCAGGAGAAGGTGGGTTCCACGGGGGCGGCCTTCTGGGCGGCAAAGTGGGCAGCAAAGTGGTGCTGGTCGTGGGACAGGACGCTCACGCCGTAACGACCGCTGCGGGGCAGCAGCTCGTTCATCTTGCAGCGCCCCAGCGACACGAGCACGAGCGGCGGGCGCAGCGAAACCGATAGGAAGCCGTTGGCGGTCATCCCGTGTGCGGCGCCGCGCTCGACAGTCGTGACGACGGTGACGCCGGTCGCGAAGCGCCCCATCACCTGCCGGAACTCGTTGGCCGCCTCGATCACCGCCCGCGCCTTGGGTGTGAGCCGGGCGACGCCGGTCGGGGGGACCAGGTCCGCGCCCGAGGGAACCCGCTCGCGCTCGCTCCTGCGCGGCAGCGGCGGCATCAAGCCGTTGCTCTCGGTGGGGCGGGCCACCCGCGTGAGCCGCGCAACTCCCTCCCGGTCAGTCACGGTCGTCACGATAGCTCTCCTGATGGCGTTGTTCGAGCGGCCTACGACCGCGGGCGGGTCTTGTCCGGGTCGTAGAACGGGAACCGGACGACCCGCGCGCGGATCCGCTTCTGGAGCCCGTCGAGCTTTCCGACCTCGACCTCGGTCCCGATCTCTGCGTATTGGACGGTGTTTCGGGCCAGCGCGATCGATCGCCTGAGGGTGGGGCTGCGGGTCCCGCTGGTCACGACGCCTACTCTTTGCCGGCCGACGTAGATGGGATCGCCGTGACCGGCCGTTTCGTTGCCCTCCAGCTCGAGCCCGACGAGCCTGCGCTGCGGATGCTCCTTGCGTTCAAGTAGAGCATCGCGCCCGATGAAGTCCTCGTCGTTGGCAAGAGCCACGGCGAATCCGATCCCGGCCTCGAACGGGTCGACCTGGTCGTCGAACTCGTAGCCGGCGAAGATCAGTCCCGACTCGATGCGCAGGATGTCGAGCGCCTCGAGCCCGAGCGGCTTGATGCCGAGCGGCTCGCCGGCTGCCCAGATGGCGTCCCACACCGCTTCTGCATCTGACGGATGGCAGAACACCTCGTAGCCGAGCTCGCCGGTGTAGCCGGTGCGCGAGACGATGATCGGGATCCCGTCGTGGGTTTTGATACGGCCCACGAGGAAGCGGAACCACTTGAGCTCCTCCAGCGCCGGCTGCGTTGGCGGGGTCCAGACGATCTGCTTGAGCGCGTCGCGGCTGTTGGGCCCCTGGACGGCGAGGTTGTGGAGCTGGTCGGTGGTCGGCTTGATCCAGGTCTTCAGGCCGTAGCGGTCGGCGATCTCGCGCAGCCATACGCCGTCGTACTCGTCGCCGCCGATGAAGCGGAAGTTGTTATCGGCGAGGCGGAACACGGTGGCGTCGTCGATCATGCCCCCGGTCTCGTTGCAGATCGCGGTGTAGACGACCTGCCCGACCGCGAGCTTGCGCGCGTCGCGCGTGATGGTCTTCTGAATGAGGGTCTCTGCATCAGGACCGAGCACCTCCCATTTGCGCAGGGGGGAGAGGTCCATCACGGCGAGCTTCTCGCGGCAGGCCCAGTACTCGGCGATCCCGCCCTCGTTGTTGAAGCAGTGGGGCAGCCAGTAGCCGCGGTACTCGAGGAAGGACTTGGTGAGCGCGCTGGTGCGCGGGTGGAATGCGGTCTCCTGCGTGAGGACCGGCGGGGCGTCGGCGGTCACTCGGCGGGCGATGGCCACCGAGAAGCGATTCTGCGGCGAATAGACGCGGATGTGGACATCTGTCACCTCCCAGGCATTTGAAGGGTCGACGTCGTCGGGGCAGGCGGAAGATGCGCAGACCAGGTCGGTCATCGCGCGCAGCATCACGTAGTCGCCAGGGCGCGACCAGGGCTCGTCGAACACCAGCTGCATGCTGGAGTCGAACGCGGTGTTGTAGAAGAAGTTGAGCGCCTCCCAGCCCTTGCGCGGCGCGATCGTGAACGGGGTCAGGGCGCCGTTGAAGTTGTCGGTGCAATTGATGTGGCCGGGATAGCCGAAGTCCTCGTAGTACTTGGCCTGGCAGGCGAGCGCGAACGTGTCGTGCCGGCCGACGGTGTCTCTGATGACCTCGACCAGCGGGTCCATGTCGAGGTCGTAGAACTTGCCGTTCAGCCCCGGGGACGGGTACGCCTGCCCCATCAGGGTCCGGGTCACGGTGCCGTCGAGGCCACGTTCGATCCCCTGTTGGAGCTTGGCGGCATGGAAGGCGAGGAAGTCCGAGCACTGGCGGCCCTGGACGTCGATCACCTGGATGTACTCGCCCTGCTTGACCTCGTAGGACCGGGCTGTGGCCTCCTCGACCCGGAAGTCGAGGCGCGGCTCGGCCAGGGGCGGCGGGAGCTCGACTTCGCCGCGGGTCCGGGGCGCGGCGCGTCTTATTTCGATGAACAGCTCGGACGCGGGGGCGTCGCCGTCGACGATCCTCCCGCCGGGGGCCGCCACGATCAGTGTGGTCGCGCTCTGGGCGACGAGCGCGAGTTCGCTGTTCGGCTTGGATTCGCTGCCGAATACGACCACACCGTCGTTGTCGGCGTCGGCGGCGAGTCCGAGCGCGGCCAGCCCCTCGCCGCCTTTTGTCGTGAGTTCGGCTCGCTGTCCGCCGTTGCGATCGATGAGCTTGATCTGGTCATCGCCCTCGAGCTGGACGGCGGTCGCTCCGCCCGGCGCGACGCGGTAGAACTCGAGCCCGGGCTCGCGCGGGAGCAGGCCGTTGACGAGGAGGGGCGCGCTTGTCTGTTCGGCGATCGTCGCCATCTTTTAGTCGCTTCGCTAGGACGCGGCCGGGGCCGAGGCCTGCTCGACCTCCGCGAGCAGCTGCTCGGCCAGCTCGCGTTTGCCGTCGGCGTCGAGCTTCTTGAGCTCGTTCTCGACCGCCCGACGGTTGTAGTGCTGGTTCCAGTAATCGAGGCTCTCGAACCCGAGGAGCACGGCCTTGCCGACGAACTGCCGGAGCACCTCGTTGGTCGGGCCCATCACCCAGCCGGCCTTGGCGTCGCGCAGGTAGCGCTCGAGCTCCATGTCGCGTTTGTAGCCGGTGCCGCCGCAGGCGTGGAGCATCTTGTCGACCACGTGGGCGGTGTTCTTGGCCGCGTTGAATTTGATCTGCCACGCCCAATGCAGGAAGTTGGCGCGGGCGAACTCGCCCGGGGGCGGCTGGACCGTGTTGTGCTGGGTCACGTTGTCCATCGCCTGGGCGACCGAGTAGACGAACAGGCGGGCGGCGTTCGTGTCCATCACGGCCTCGCCCACGTAGTCCTGGATCGTCGGATAGTCGGCGACGCGCAGGCCGACGTCGACGTGGCGCTTGCGCGTCGTCTGCCGCTTGCCGATGTCGATGGCGCCCATGGCCAGCCCGTTCCAAACGGAACTCGATCCGATGAGGAACCAGGGGTCGACCGCCTCGTCGTTGGAGGCGGCGCCGTCGCCCTCGGGCCCGACGATCTGGTCGCCGGGGATGTCGACGCCGTCAACCTGAATCGGTCCCGACTGGTTGCCGCGCAGCCCGAGCGCGTCCCAGGTCGAGGGCTGCGACTTCACGTGCTCGCCGTCGATGACGAAGACGGATAGGTCGTCGTAGCCGGTGAAGTCGGGGCTGGTGGTCTGCACGACGTAGAAGTCGGCGAACCCGCCGGAGGTGGTCCACGATGCCTTCTTGCGGACGTTGTAGCCGCCGTTCCGGCGCTCGGCGCCCGAGGAGATCGGATACCAGAAGTGCGAGCCGGTCTCGGGGTCGCTGTACGACAGCGTCCCGATCTTGCCGCTGTTCAAGGGCTTTATGTACTTCTCGATCAGGGCCTCGGTGGGGCGCAGCATGATCGTGTTGACCGCGCCCATGTGCATCACGTAACACATCGCGGTCGAGGCGCAGCCGTAGCGCGCGATCGTCTCGCAGGTCATCACGAAGGCGACGTGATCTTGGCCCAGGCCGCCGTATTCGGTGGGGACGGTGAGGGCCAGGAAGCCGTGCTCGCCCAGCAGCTCGAGATTGCGGCGGGGGAATTTCAGCTCATCGTCGGAGATCTTGGCGTTGGCGCGCATCTCCTTCTCGCACAGCTCGATGAGCAGGTCGCGGAGCTCCTTTTGGCGGTCGGTCAGCACCCATTCCGGGTCCCACTCGTAACCCAATCCCCAGAAGGGCTCGCCACCCCATGTCTTCTCGGCCATCTAGGACCCTCCACTCTCGTCTTGCACAAATATGTTCAATACAGTTCTACCTGAGAGGTTGATCGGTGTCTAGAGCTCTCAGTTCTGGCGGCCGTCGGCTGATCGGCGTGTCGGCCAGCATGCACGACTTAGGAGATTACGGCGGGGTCGGTGTGCACTGGCCGGTGCTCGATGGCGGCTGGCTCCCCGTCGAGCTGCCGCAGCTCGTCGATGCGGTCGAGGCGTAGTCGCTGGCCACGGCCGGGGTGCAAAACGCCCGAAAGTCGCCTCCTGGGCGCGGTTCCTGGGAGATAAGTGCCTCCGAGGCGCTTATGTCCCGGGAGCGCGTCGCGCCGGGTCGGTTTCGGGCCTTGTGCACCGTGCCGTCGCCTTGTACACCGTGACGAGGCCGGGCGGCGTTCGTCTGCGGCGCCAGGGCCGTCAGGAAATCATGCCGCCGAACTGGCCGCCGCTGATCGTCAGCACCTGGCCGGTGATGTAGTTGGCCCACGGGGTGCAGAGCAGGAACACGCCGCCGGCGGCCTCCTGCGGGGCGCCGGAGCGGCCGAGCGGGATGATCGCGGGCCCAAGCGCCCGCATCTGCTCGGGGATGCCGAGCTGGACCTTCTCGCCGCCGATGTCGACGACGTTCGAGTCGTCCTTGACCGCGGTCAGGCGGGTCTCGATGAACCCGAACGCCACCGCGTTGACGTTGATCTTGAACTGACCCCACTCCTTGGCCAGCGTTTTGGTCAGCCCGACCACGGCCGACTTGCCCGAGGCGTAGTTGGCCTGGCCGGCGTTGCCCATCGTGCCGGAGATCGAGGACACGTTGACGATCTTGCGGAAGACCTCGCGACCTTCCTCGCGTTCCTTCTTGGCCGGCTCGCGCATGTGGGGGGCGACCGCGCGGCACATCCGGAAGGGGACGACGCTGTGGATGTCGAGCATCTTCTGGAACCAGTCGTCGCTCATCTTGTGGATCGGAGCGTCGAGCGTGTAGCCGGCGTTGTTGATGAGGATGTCGACCTTGCCCCACCGGTCGATGACCTCCTGGACAAGCTGGTCGGGGACGCCTTCCTTGGTCAGGTCGCCGGCGAACACCGCGGTCTCGCCATCGATCTCGCCCGCGGTCTGTTCGGCGACGTCGGCGTCGAGATCGTTGATCAGGACCTTCGCGCCCTGCTCGACCAGCAGCTCAGCGGTGGCGCGCCCGATCCCGCGCGCCGAGCCGGTGACGATCGCGACCTTGTCCTCGAGGATTGCCATTCGGTCCGCCTCCATGTTCTCGCTTGGTGAAGCAGGCCATCATGCCAGTGCCGGCGCACGGGCGTCGCGGTGATTGACTTGTCGATCAACGTGTATGGCGAGTTGCCCGGGTCGGGGCGTCAGCCGGCGAGGGCGGCGGCGCGTGCGCCGGCCCGGAGACCGGACTCGATCGCCCCGTCGATGAACCCGGACCAGCCGTTGGCGATGTCCGAGCCGGCGAGCACGATCAGGCCGTCGGCCCGCTGCATGGCGGCGTGGTGGTGCTCATACCAACCGGGCCGATGAATCGCCCAGGTCCCCCGGGAGTGCTCGTCAGCGAGCCAGTCGTGCGCGGTGGCGCCCACCGCCTCGTAGCCGGGCAGGATGGCGTCGAGTTGGCGCTGGATCGCCGCCAGATCACCCGCGTCGCAGCACCGAGCGTCGATTCCGAAGCCGATCAGCAGCTGCGAGCCGTCGCCGTCGAGCGTATCCGTCGCCAGGTAGCCGAACGGGTGCCCCGGTCGGATGCTGTTCTGGAGCTGCGGCTCGCCCCGAGCGTGGATGAAGATCTTGATCCCGCGCGACGCCTGGCCGAGCGCGACCGCCCGCTGCTTGTCCTCCGGCAGCGCCGGCGAGAACTCGACCTCACCGAGTGCGTTCAGCGGCACAGCCACCACGACCGCATGGGCGGCAAAGACCGTGCCGTCGCGCGTTTCGACCTCCACCCGGTCCCCGTCGGAACGCACCGCGGAAACGAAAGCACCCAGCAGCCGCTCGAACGGGGCCCCGGACGCGATCGCGTCGAGCAGCGCTCGCGTGCCGCCGACGATCGTCACGCGACCGCCGGTGAACTGGGTCAGTTCGAGGCTGTAACCCGATAGGGCATGCCAGCGCAGGACCGATACCGCGCCGGCCTGATCGAGCGGCGCGTGCGCGAGCGACTCGAGCTCGGCGGTCAGGACATCACGCTCCTCATCCGAGAGCACGAGCTCACCCACCCGGTCCCCAATGGTCAACCGGTCGAAGCGCGCCAGGGAGTCGAGGGCCCGAGTCGGATCGTGTGGCACCGGCAACGCATCCCGCACGCCGTCGACGAACCGGTCCCAGCCGCGCCGCGCGATCTCGTCCCGCTGTTCGATCGAGCCCGACCGGCGCTCGGAGCCGACATACCAGCCGGCCATTTTCGCGTCGCCGCTGACCTCCACGGGCAGGCCGGCACGGGTGAGCTCGGACCAGGTGTGGGGCTGGTGCCAGTGCACCCAGGCGCCGCCGTACTCGACCGGCCAACCGTGCCACTCGTCCCTCCAGGTGCGTCCGCCCAGGCGCTCGCGCGCCTCGAGCAGCAGCACGCTGCGGCCGCGCAGCGCCGCCTCGCGCGCAGCGGTCACGCCGGCAAACCCGCCTCCGATCACGATCACGTCGTACATGGCGCGATCCCCACGGGGGTTGAGGACAGGGGTGCGGGGGTGAGGGCTGTGGACGGGGTTGCCGGAGTGGGAGTCGGGAGCGGGATGCGCCGGCGCATGGTGGCGTCGACCGCGACCGCCCCTTCGGGGCTGACCAGCACCGGGTTGAGCTCGATCAGCTCGAGTGCCTCTTCGATCAGCACCCCGCCCACCCGCTCGGCGACCCGGGCCGCAGCGCCGAGGTCTACCGGCACACTGCCGCGCCCGCCCGTGAGCAGCGGCGCCCCGCGCAGCGACCGGAGCGCCCGCTCGATCCGGGCGGCGCTCGCCGGCAATGGCAGGACCGCCACGTCGCCTAGTACCTCGGTCCAGATGCCTCCGAGCCCGATTACCAGCGCGGGCACGACCGCGTCCGTGCGGGCGGCAACGATCAGCTCCACACCGGGCGCCGCCATCCGCTCGACGAGCACACTCAGGCCGAGCTGAGACAGCCGCCGGTAGGCGGACCGTACCTGCGCTTCGTCTCGCAGGGCCAAGCACACGGCTCCGAGCTCCGACTTGTGCTGGACAGCAGGGTCGCTCAGCTTGACGGCCACGTTTCCGCCGAGCTCGGCCAGTGCGAGCACCGCATCGTCCTCGTCCTCGACGAGTCGGCCCTCGACCACGCTGACCCCGGCTGCGCGCAGGAGTCTTTTGGCCTCGAACTCGGACACCCATTCGCCGCTGGCGCTCGGGCCGGTGCGAGCCACCGCGGCGATCTCCCGCAGGCGGTCCGGATCGCCGGGCGGACGGTCGAGCGCGGCCGCGCACGCCAGGCCGGTGCGCAGCCCGGCGACCGCGGGGATGCCCGCCTGGATGAACCGCCAGGCGGCTTCGTCGTCGAGCAGCTCGGGCAGCGTCGAGGAGACGATCGTGTCGGCCTCGCTAAGTGCGGCGCCGGCGATCACCCCGTCGCGCACGGCATCCCACGACTCCTTCATTGCGCCGTCAACGTCCGGGAACTGGTCGTAGAACACGAGCACGCGGCCGATCGCGAGATCCGCCCCGGTCGCGGAGACCAGCCCGGACAGCGCGGCCGTGTCGCCCCAGATCATCGCGGTGTAGTCGAGCGGGTTGGCCACGGTGGCGGCCGAGGGCAGGAGCGAAGCCAGCCGCGACTCGGTCGCCGGCGCGAACGCGGGCAGCTCGAGCCCGAGCCGCGCGGCCTCGTCGGCTCCCTGGGCGGAGTCGCCGCCCGAGCACGTCATGATCGCCAGACCGTCGCCGGCGCGTGTTCGCGCGCGGCGGCTGCGGACCGCGAGGCTCTTGGCGAGCTCGAGCAGCTCGTGCACGTCGTCCGCCCACACCGCACCCGCCTCCTCGATGAGGGCCCGGAAGATCCGCTGGTCGCCGGCCAGCGCGGCGCTGTGGGCGGCGGCCGCGCGCGCTCCCGCCGGCGAGCTCCCGACCTTCAGGACGACAACCCGCACGCCAGCCTGCGCGCATGCCGCGAGGCCGTCGCACAGCCCGGGCCCGCCATCATCCTCCAGGTACAGGGCGATCGCCCCGACCCCAGCCAAGCCCGCCAGGCACGACAGGTAGTCAGCCGCGCCGAGCACGGCCTGGTTGCCGCTCGCCACCACCGTGTGGAAGCGCAGGCCGCGGCGCGTGGCCAGCGCGTTTACTGCCACGTTGCCGCTCTGGGAGACGAGCGCCACCGCGCCCGGTTCGCGCGGCGTGAGCGCATCGCCCCACAGCGCCGCCCGCGAGTGCATAGCGACGACCCCGTTGCAGTTGGGCCCACACACCGGCAGGCCGAACCGCTCGGAAACCGCGACCAACTCGCGCTGCAAAGAAACACCGTCGGGCACCTCGGCGAAGCCGGCGCTGAATACCACAGCGCCACCGCAGCCGCGCTCGCTCGCCTGCTCGAGGGCCGCCGGCACCCCGGCAGCGGGGATCGCGACGACCACCGCGTCGGCTGGCTCGGGGAGATCCAAGAGTGACGGAACGCATGGGCGGCCCAGCACCTCGGTTCGGCCGGGGTTCACGCCCCACACCGGGCCGGTGAAACCGATCGTGTCGAGGTTCAGCAACGCCTGCGCGCCGTAGCTCCCCGGCCGGTCGGTGGCGCCGACGACCGCAATCGATCGCGGCGAGATCAGATGGCCCAGGTCCATGGAGCGACTCAGTGGATCGTCGCCTCGACTCCGCGGCGCTCGAGCGCGCGGGCGATGATCAGCCGCTGGACCTCGCTGGTGCCCTCCCAGATGCGGTCGACCCGCAGCTCGCGCAGGAACCGCTCGGCGACGTTGCTGCGCAGGTAGCCGCGCCCGCCGAAGATCTGGACCGCGCGGTCGGCACACCGGCCGGCGGCTTCCGAGACGAACAGCTTGGCCATCGACGCTTTCGCGTGGATCAGCTTCTCCTCGGCGCCGGCGTCGACCATGCCGGCGACCTGCAGGGCCAGCAGCCGGCCGAGCGCGGCGTCGGTGGCCGAGTCGGCGAGCGGGAACGAGACCCCCTGATAGTCCATGATCCGCTGCCCGCCCTGGACTCGATTCAGGGCCCAGTCGGTCGTCTCCTCGAGCAGCCGCCACATCGCGCCGAGCCCGTGGGTGGCGATCCCAAGGCGCTCTTCGGTGAACCACGCGCGCTGCAAAGCGTCGCCGTTGCCGACGCCGCCGATCACCGCGTCGGCCGCCACCTCCACGTCGAGGAACCGGATCGTCGGGTGCCCGTGCGGGTAGTTGTGGGTGAACTTCGGGTCGTCCACGAACTCGACGCCGCGGGCATCGGGCTCGATCAGGAAGAGCGTCGGCAGCCGTTCGGGCCCATCGACGGCGTTGGCCATCACGATCAGCACGCGGGCGACGTCGCCCGAGGTCACGAACCACTTCTCGCCGTTGATTCGCCAGCCGCCGTTGCTGGGGACCGCGGTGGTGGCGATCCCGTTCGGATCCGACCCGGCCTCAGCCTCCGTCACCGCGTACGCGTCGCCGCCCTCGCCTCGCAGCGCCGGCAACACGTAGCGCTCGATCTGCTCGGGCGAGCCCTGCATCAGCACGTTGTAGGCGCTCGGCACGTGCCAGTGCAGCCCGCCCGTCACCCGGCCGAACTGCTCGTTGACCAGGAACCACTCGAGCATCGACCAGCCCTGGCCGCCGAGCTCGGCTGCGAACCGGCCGCCGTTCAGCCGAGCCGCGATCGCCTCGCGTTTGATCATCTCGATCGTCTCGGGCGCGAGACGGCCGCCCAACTCCTCGGCCTCGACCTCGAGCGGCATCAGCACCGTCTCGACGAACGTCCGCGCCCGCTGCTGGAGCTCGAGCTGGTCGGATGTCAGCTCTTGACCGGCGGACGTGGGGATGACGGCGGTACTCATGCTTGCTCCTCGTTGATCATGGCGAGCAGCTCGGAGAGCCGTCGCCGGTCTGATTCGGTTCGTGATGCGCCGCGCCCGGGGAGCGCGAGCAGCAGGTTGTGGTGGTTCGAGATCACGGCGATCGCGACCTCCCGGGCTTGCGCCACGTCGGGGTCGTCGTCGCCGGCTCGCTGATCGATCAGCGAGACGACGTCGTGCAGGTAGCTATCCCAGCGCCGCTCGGTGCCGTGCAGGACCAGCTGCTCGATCGCGGCCGCCTCCTCGGCGGTCGCCGCCGCCGTGGCGGCTGCACCGCAGCGGAGCGTCGCGACCGCGGCCGGCAGCTCGCGTTCGGGCTCGGGCGTGATCGACAGCCAGGGCACGCGCTTGACCATGGGCGGTAGACTAACGCAAACTGATCACAAAGTCAGGAAGGTTTGCTCATGACCGCTGTCACCGACGTTCAAGCCCCACTCGCCGAGGCACTTGACCCCAGGCTGTACCTCGACCCGGACTTGATCGAGGTTGAGCAGGAGCGGATCTTCGAACGGACCTGGCAGTTGATCGGCCACGTCTCGGGGCTGCCGCAGTCGGGCAGCTACATCACCGGGTTCGCCGGCTCGCAGCCGGTGCTGGTGCTCCGCGACGAGTCGGGCGGCCTGCGCGCGTACCGGAACGTGTGCCGCCACCGCGGCTCGTGCCTGCTCAGCGGCTCGGGCCAGTGCAAGGGCGCGATCCGCTGCCGCTACCACGGCTGGACGTACAAGTTCGACGGGACGCTGATCGGCGCACCCGAGGCGCTCCAGTTCGGCAAACGGCTGGAGAAGTCCGCGCTCGGCCTGATGCCGGCGCGGGTCGAGGAGATGTGCGGGCTCGTGTTCGTCAACCTCGATCATGACGCCGCGCCTCTGGCCGACCTCGTCGGCGACTTGCCGCAGCGCCTGGCGCGCTACCGGATCCCGGAGCTCGAGTCGTTCGCGCCCTCCGGCGGCACCCAGCCCGCGAACTGGAAGGTGGTGGCCGAGAACTACCTCGAGGGCTACCACATCCCGATCGCCCATCCGGCCTTGATGCGGATGCTCGACTACAAGCACTACGAGACCGAGTTGCACGAGCATTACGCGTGGATCGAGGCGCCGCTGCGGGAGAAGCCGAGCAGCAACCGCCTCGAGCGCCTGTACGCGCAACTCGTGACCCCGATGCCGGGCCTCACCGGGGCGGACCGCCAGACCTGGCGCTACGTGTTCATCTATCCGAACACGACGATCGATCTGTATCCCGACCAGGTCAACACCTGGCAGATGAACCCCGACGGGGTGGGGCAAACCCGTGACGTGTTCGCCGGCTACCGCTCCCCGCACAGCGGCCCGCGCACCCGCGCTGTGCAGCGGCTCAACAACTGGCTGAACGCCGTGGTCCTCAAGGAGGACATCGACCTCGTCGAAAACGTCCAGCTCGGGCTCAAGACGCGCGGATACAGGTGCGGTCCGCTCTCGCGTCGGGAGAGTGCGGTGGCGTGGTTCGCCGACCGGATCCGCCGCGACCTCGCGCAGGACGCAACCACCGCGTGAGCAAGCCGAGCGCACGCGAGCGGATCCTGGCTGCGGCCGCCGGGCAGATCGCCCGCGAAGGGATAGACGGCGTGCGGATCGCCCGGATCGCGATGGAGGCGCGGGTGTCGAGCGCGCTAATCCACTACCACTTCGAAACGCGCGACGCCCTGCTCGCCGAGGCGCTCGAGTACTCCTACGTGCACGCCGGCGACGCTCGCATCTCGAGTGGCGAGCTGCCGGCGGCATCGCACGCCGAGCGCCTGGCGTCGATGATCGAGCAGTGCCTGCCGACGACGGCCGCCCTCGCCGAGGACTGGGTGCTGTGGATCGAGCTGTGGCTGCGCGCCGCCCGCCACGCGGAGATGAGGCCGATCGCCGAGGAGTTGTACGCACGGCTGCACGCGTGGTTCGCCGAGGAGATCGCGGCCGGCGTGAAGGACGGTGACTTCACCCGCTGCGACCCCGACGACGTGGCCGACCGGACGCTCGCGCTGCTCGACGGTTACGGGACCCGGACGCTGATCGGTGACAGCGCGATTTCGCTGGATCGCGCGCGAGGAGCGGTGGCCGGCGCGTTGGCGCGCGACCTCGGACTGGGGGAGGCGCTGACCGCGAAGTCGGTTCAGGCGGGCGAGCCGGCCCCGAGCGCCGCGCGCGCCGCGTCGCGGCCCGTGCGGACCGCGCCCTCCATATAGCCGGCCACCCAGTGGTCCGAGCCGGCGACGTAGAACGGCGGCTCGTGCGTCCCGTGCAACGGGCCGACCCGGGTCAGGTCTCCCGGCGCCCAGCTCGTGATGTAGCCCTGCGTGAATGGATCGACGCCCCACGCGCGCTCGAGGATCGCCCCCGGGAAGCGGGCCCGTTCGCCGTAGAGCGAAACCAGCCCGTCGACCATAGTGCTCGAGCGAACCGCTTCGGGCGCCGCCAGGAAGGCGGATAGCCGTTCCGGAGGAACCAGCATCGACAGGATCCCGTCGCTCTGTGGCCAGGTCGAGCCGAACAGCCACTCGCACTCGGCGAGGCCGTTCTGCCCCGCCTCCTGCCAGAACGATGTGTCGTAGGCCGCGACGACCTTGGCCGCGAGTGCCTGGCGGTATGAGCGCAGTGAACGCAGCCGGGCGTCGCTGAGGCCGACGATTTCGATCGCCCGCAAAGGCCCGGCCGGAAGCGCGCACACGACCGCCTCGGCGTCGACCGTCTCGCCGTCGGACAAGGTCACGCGCGCCCGGCCGGCGCGGATCTCGATCCGGCTCACAGCGGCTCCGAGCCGGACGGTCTCGGGACCGAGCGAGGCGGCGATCGTCGCCGGGACGACGGCCGACCCCCCGGCCACCCGCAGGCTCTCCCACCGCTCGAGGTCGTAGAAGTGATCGCCGCCGAGCGCCGCGTGCTTGCGCAGCTCGGCCAGCAGCGAAGTGCGTTCGGGGCTGTCGCAGGCGAGCGACAGCGACGCGAGTTCGTGTCGGCGCAGGACGGCGGGGAGCGCGCCCTGCGCCCGCAGCCACTCGGCCAGGCTCATACCGTCGAGCGTCGCGGCGTCGGGGTGGGACCACGGATCATCGGGGTCGACGCTCGCGGCCAGCGTGATGAACGCCGTCTCCAGGCGCTCCTCGTCGCGCCGCTCGGCCTCGCTCATCCAGGGAGTGTCGTCGCCGACGTAGACGCCATCGACGAGCCCCCAGCTGATCTCGCCTGGATCGGCGACGTAGCTCGCCTCGACGGCCAGGCCGAGCTCCTCGACCAGCTCGCCGTACGCCGTGTGGCCCGGTCCGAACACCTCGCCGCCGGCCTGCACCGAGCGTCCGTCCGGCAGCGTCACCGCCTCGACGCGGCCGCCGACCCGGTCCCGCGCCTCGAGCACGATCACGTCCGCTCCCGACCGCTCGAGGTCGCGCGCGGCGCTCAATCCCGCCAGCCCTGCCCCCAACACCGCCACATCGAACATTTCGGTGACTCCCTCTTGACAGCGATGACCCGATCGCAGTAGTTTCCTGAATCGCCGTTCAGTTTACGTGTTAGTGCGAGGGTTGAGAAGAGGGTGAGTCCGCGACCAAAGGTCGAGCATCTGCGCAAGCCGCAGATCGTTTCCGCCGCCGCCGAGGTGCTCTACGAGCGCGGTTTATTCGACACGCGGATTGGCGACATCGCCGCGCGGGCGGGGACGAGCGCGCCGACGATCCTCTACTACTTCGAGTCCAAGGATCGCCTGCTCGAGGAGGCGGTCGACCAGACCGATCGCGAGTTCTACGAGCGCATGACCAAGGGCCAGGCGCGGCAGGAGGGCGCGGCCGACAAGCTCGTGCACCTGATCGAGGAGACGAGCCTCGGTCCCGGCGGGCTCAGCGACTGGACGCTCTGGATGGAGATGTGGGTGCGGGCCCGTCGCGATCCAGCCGTGCGCGACGCGTACTTCAGGCTCGACCGCCGGCAGCGCAAGCTGATCGCCGACATCGTGCGCGAGGGGCAGCAGGAGGGGCAGTTCGACCGCGACGCCGACCCTGACGAGTTCGCGCTCGCGCTCAGTGGCCTGATGGACGGACTCGGCGTCCAGGTCACCCTGGGCCAGCCGGATGTGACGGCGGAACGGATGGTGGAGCGCTGTCTGGCGCTCGCCTGCAGCGAGCTCGGGAGTGACCTTGGTGGGCGCGGGCAGTTGCGAGAAGCGGAGCGCGTCGATGCATCCACGTGAGGGATGGTCGGAAGGCGGGATCCGCCGCCGGCCGAATTGGGAGGAAGCCGCAATCTCTCGCCGCTCGCTGCTCGCCGGCGCCGCCGGGCTCGCGCTCGCGCCGCTGCTCGCCGGCTGCAGCACGACGAACCCCGCTGCCGCGAGCAGCGTCCCCCCGCTGCCACGCAATGCCCCCGGTGGCGCGGTCAAGTGGCCGGTGTACGCCGATAACAAGCCGATCGCCTCGGGCCTGCAGCCCGAGAGGGGGGCGACGCTCCAGCTCTACAACTGGGTCGCGTACATCAACGAGGCAGTGGTCAAGAGCTTCTGCAAGAAGTACGACTGCAAGTACGCGATTACCACCTTCAACACGATTGAAGAGGCGCTCGCCAAGCTCACCACCGGCGAGCTCAAATTCGACGTGTTCTTTCCGACCGTCCCCGTGCTCGGTCAGATGATCGCCCAGAAGCTGATCCGGCCCCTCAACCACAGCTACATCCCCAACATCGCCAACGTTTGGGCCGACTACCGCGATCCGGGGCATCCGTTCTACGACCAGGATTGGCAGTACACGACGCCGTACTCGATCTACACCACCGGGATCGCCTGGCGCAAGGACAAGGTCAACCTCGCCCCGTCGTGGGACATGCCCTGGCAGGGGTCGGCGTACAAGGGCAAGGTGGCCGTCCTGGACGACTACCGGGAGACGATCAGCCTGGCGCTGCTCCGGGCCGGCAACCTCGATCTCAACACGACGAGCACGGCCCAGATCAATGCCGCCGGCAGGGCGCTGCAGCAGCTCTCCAGCCTCACCAATGTACGGATCGACAACAACGACTACACCGACGTCCCCGACGGCAAGACCTGGATTCACCATGCGTGGTCGGGTGACATGGCCACCGCGGCCGATTACCTATCCAAGGGCACCTCGATCGACACGATCGGGTACTGGTTCCCAGCTAACCGGAAGGGCCCGGTCGCGAACGACCTGATGGTGGATCTCACCGGCGGGGCAAATCCCGTGCTGTCTCATCTGTTCATCGACTACATGCTCGATGTGAACAACGCGCTCGAGAATTACAGCTACGTCGGTTATATGCAGCCCCTGACCGAGGTCACCCCGGCCAAGCTGACAAAGGAGCAGCTGCTACCTCCCCAGCTGGCATCGACGGTGGTGCTACCGGATTACTTCCGCAACGGCCTGTTCCAGCTCGAACTGCCTCCCGCGGCCGACGCGGTCTGGGAGTCAACCTGGAACACGTTCTCCAAGGGGCTGTAGGCGAGGCAAATGAGTGCGCTCAAGGACACCCGCGACCGGCGCAACCGCGCACTGTGGATCGGGCTCGCCCTGCCCGGAGCGATCTGGCTGCTCGTTCTGTTGGTGGCGCCCTTCTACGTGATGCTGGCGGTGGCGGGCGGCGGCGTCAACGAGTTCTTCCAGACCGTGGTACCGATCTGGAACCCGCTGCACTGGTCGAGCTGGAACCTGAGCGCGGTCTGGCATGACATCTTCGGACGCGGGGCGTTCATCGGTCCGCCGGCGCTCCGGACGCTCGTCTACACCGCGATCGCCACCGTGCTCTCCCTGGCGATCGCCTATCCGGTGGCCTATTTCGTCTCCCGCTACGCCGGCCGGCGCAAGACGCTGTTCCTGGTCCTGTTGATCGCGCCGTTCTGGGTCAGCTACATGATGCGTATGCTCGCCTGGATCGATCTCCTGCAGCAGGGCGGCTGGTTCAACAGCGCGTTGTCGGCGATCGGCCTACCGGGCAACACCGACTGGCTCGGCGGCAAATCGGTCACCGTGATCCTGGGGCTCGTGTACGGATACATCCCGTACGTGATTTTGGTCCTGTACGCGTTCCTTGACCGCATCGACCAGAGCCTGCTGGAGGCCGCTCGCGATCTCGGGCTGAGCAAGTGGCGGACTTTCTGGCACGTGACGCTTCCCTTGAGCAAGCCGGCGCTGATCGCCGGGACGTTCATCACGGCGCTGCCGATGCTCGGCGACTACTTCACCAATCAGCTGCTCTCCGGAGCACCCGGGACGACGATGATCGGCAACGCGATCGAGGGACAGCTCGACTCGCCGGGCGAGGTCGGCCAGGGTGCCGTGCTCGCGCTGATGCTGCTCGTAGTCCTGCTGATCCCGATGATCTATTACGTGGCCAGCACCGCCCGCGCCTCACTGGAGAACGCCTGATGGCTAGCGTCGTCGGCGAGCCCGTGGCCACCTCCTCCCCGCCAGGCAGGGAGGAACTCACCGGGCGCGGACGCGCCCTCGGCAACCCGTGGCGGCGGCCATGGCTGATGGAGGGCTTCACCTGGCTCTACATCATCTGGTCGATCGTGCCGATCGCGATCGCCGTGCTGTTCTCGTTCAACAAGGGCGCGTCACAGGCCACCTGGCAGGGTTTTTCAACCAAGTGGTACTTCGGTAGCGGGGTCACCTCGGTTCTCCACAACCCGAGCCTGCATCACGCCGTGACCCAGACGCTCGTGCTAGCGGTCCTGACCACGGTAATCTGCGTCCCGATCGGAGTTGGCTTCGCCATCGGCATCGATCGCTGGCGCAGCCGGACCTCGACCGGACTGAATTTCGTGATGATCTTCTCGTTCGTGCTCCCGGAGCTGCTGCTCGCGGTGGCGCTGTTCCTGCTCGTCACTCAGGCACTGACGTTCATCAAGCTCGGAACCCCGGCCGAGGTGGCCGGCCTGGTGGTGTGGAACATCAGCTGGCCCGCGATCATCGTCCGCGCTCGGCTGATATCGATCGGACGGACCTACGAAGAGGCGGCCGCCGATCTCGGAGCCTCGCGGCTCGCGGCGATCCGTCGGGTGTTGCTTCCGATGCTGGCCCCGGCGATCTTCGCGAGCGCGGTGCTCGTGTTCGCGAGCACGGTGGACGACTTCGTGATCGTCGAGCAGCTGTCCTCGACCTCGAACACGCAACCGATGTCGGTGCTGATCTATTCCAACGTCCATGGCGGGCTCAGCGGGCCGGCGCTCAACGCTCTGGCGACGATCATGCTGGTCGTCTCGCTGCTCGCCGCGCTGATCGGGTTCGTCGGCTATCGGTGGATGACCCGAGGCGAACGCACCAAGAGCAGCGCCGAGGCACTAACCAGCATCGCTGGCATCTGAGAGGAACTGAACAATGAGTGGAGGACATGTCAAGCTCGAGTCACTGACCAAGCGGTTCGACGGTGTCACCGCGGTCGACGGGATCTCGGTCGAGATCCAGGCCGGCGAGTTCTTCTCGCTGCTCGGGCCCAGCGGCTGCGGCAAGACGACCACGCTGCGCATGGTTGCCGGCTTCGAGCCGCCCAGCGGCGGAAAGATCATGCTCGACGGCACCGACGTCGGAAACTGGGCACCGCACCGCCGCAACGTCAACACGGTCTTCCAGAGCTATGCGCTGTTTCCGTTCCTGACCGTCGCCGAGAACGTCGCCTTTGGCATGAAGTACAAGTCGGTGCCCAAGTCCGAGCGCGAAAGCCGGGTGGCCGAGGCGCTCGCGATGGTCCAGCTGTCCGGGTATGAGAAGCGACGCCCCAACCAGCTCTCGGGGGGCCAGCAACAGCGCGTTGCGCTGGCCCGGGCACTCGTGCTGCGTCCGTCGGTCCTGCTTCTCGACGAACCCCTCGGGGCGCTGGACGCCAAGCTCCGCCGCGCGCTCCAGGTCGAGTTGGGGGCGCTGCAGAAGCAGGTGGGAATCACCTTCCTGTACGTCACCCATGACCAGGAAGAGGCGCTCACGATGTCCGATCGCCTGGCCGTCATGCACCAGGGACGCATCGCCCAGCTCGGCACCCCGGAAGAGGTCTACAACGAGCCGGCGGATGCCTACGTGGCCGACTTCCTGGGCGTCTCAAACCTGATGGATGCCCACGTCGAGCGCGCCGGCAACGGGCAGGGTGGGCGGGGATCCTGTGAATTGCGTATGGGCGATTTCACACTCCAGGCGAAGGCGGGCCAGCTCGATGCGACCGGCGCCGTCAAGCTCGCAATCCGGCCGGAGCGCGTCCACCTTCGCCCGCACGAGGCCGGTGGTGCGAACTGCTTGCCGGGGATGGTCGAACGCCTGGTGTTCCTCGGCTCGACGACGCACGTCTACGTCCGCCTCGCCACCGGCTCAGCGCTTCAAGCGCTTTTGCGCAACGACGGCGGAGCGGTCCCTTACAGCCAGGGTACGCCCGTCAGCGTCGACCTACCGGCCGACGCGCTGCGCGTGCTGCCCGACCCGGGCGTCAGCGTGGAGGAGATTCGGGATGAGACGCTCGGTGATCCGCCGCTGGACGTGACCAACGCGGTGCCAGCCTCAGGCTGATCGCGAGCGTCGCCAGCAGCACCGCAGCGAGTGCCGCCAGCGGCACGGCATCGCTGGTGGCTCGGGACAAGCTCGCCGCCGCCGGGGCGCCGATCGTCTCCCCTGAGGCCCACGCCAGGTTGAAGAGCATCGAGCCGAACGCGAGCGCGGCGCCAGCCCGCTCGATCGCGTCGGTCATGATCGAGATCGCGGGGAGCCCGCAGCCGGTCAGCGGCCCGCCCAGCGCGAGTACGGTCAGCGCTGCCAGCACCAGCGCCGATTGCGGCACCGGCAGCAGGACGAGAACGACGGCGGTCAGGCCGAGGCCCGCGGTCAGTGGGAGCACGACTCCGCGCCGATCGACCAGGCGTCCCACCGCGGGGTTCACGACCAGGGCGAGCACCGACGCGAGCACGAACGTGATGCCGATCGCGACGTTCGAGGCGCCAAACCGCGACAGGCGCAACGGCAGCAGCGTGCCGGTTGCCCCGATGACGCAGGCCTCAAGCATGATCACCCAGAACCCGAGCACGATCCTCGGGTCTCGCGCCAGCGCGCGAAGCGGCGCGCCGACGCCGAGCGCGGCCCGGGGGGGCTCCGGGTGCTGGAGCGTCCAGGCCATCAACACGAGCGACACACCGCCGACACAGGTGAAGACGACCGAGGTTCCGGCGGCGACCGCCACCGTGCCCAGCACCGGGCCGATGACGGTTCCGAAAATCGCCGAGGCGAACACCGATCCGAGCATCTCGCCCCGGCGTTCGCGGGGCGAGATCGCGATCACCCAGGCCAGCCCGCCACCCCAGATGCAGCCACAGGCGATTCCCTGGATGAACCGCAGGCCGTCGAGAGCGGCTATGTCGGAGCCGAACCCGAAGGCGACGGTCGCGCCTGTGAACAGCAGCAGACCGACCACCGTGGTGCGCCGCACCCCCGCGCGGGTCGCGATCCAACCGCCAAGCAGTGACCCCGGGAGCATCCCCGCCGGGTAGGCGGCCGCGAGCACCCCGATGGCGGGCTTGGAGACGCCGAAGACGTGCTCGTAGTGCGGCAAGATCGGGGTGACAGCGGAGTACAGGACGGCCTCGAAGCCGAGCAGGAAGCGGATCAGGACGATCGTGCCCCGCTCGGGGTCGAGCGTCGCCGCTTCAGGGCGCTCCCGGCGCGACCGGAGCGCGGTCACGCTTTCACCAGCGCGTCCGCGAGCCTGCGCAGTTGCGGAGCGAGAGCCGGCAGGTCGGCGGGGCCCGTCGGTGGCGCCTCGGACTCATCGCCCGATGCCAGCTGCTCGAGCAGCAGGCCGTCGCCCGCCGCGAGCAAGAGTTGCGTATCGGACCGCGGGTGGCGGGAGCCGGCCGCGGCCAGCAGTGGGGGGAGCACCTCGTAGTAGGCGTCGGTCCAGCGCATGGTCACTTCGCGTAGTGCCGGGCGGCGCGCGGCTTCGAGCACCAGAGCGAACGTCGCGAGCAGCCAGCCGCGGCTGGCCTGAATCGAGTCATCGGTCGGGTCGAGAATGGCCTCGACCACCAGGTCGAGCGGGTCGGGGGCCGGCTCCGGCACATCGCGCAGCAGCACGCGCAGGCGCTCGATGTCCCGGTCGGCGGCGCGCTCGAGCGCCGCGGTCAGCAGGTGCTCCTTGGAGTCGAACCAGTAGGTCGTCGAGGCGAGCGGCAGCGCCGCCACCTCGGCGACGCGCCGGTGCGTGACGGCATCGACGCCTGCCTCGGCGACGATCCGCAGCACCGCGTCGAGCAGCGCCTCACGGCGGGCCGCTCCCCGCGGTCGACCGCCGCTGACAGGGTTTGCGAGCATAGTGGTACAAATGTACCGATTGCCCGCAGCCGACCGCTTAAGAGTCGGTGACCCGCCCGAAGGACTCGATCTCGGCCGGCGTAAGCGGGCGGGAGCGTCCGGTGTCGGCGTCGCGCGCCACCATCACCGACTCGGCTTCGGCGGACAGTTCGCCGTCGAGCATGCGGACCTCCTCGTGCGTGACGAGGCTCGAGCGGCCGAGTCGCGACAGGCGGCACGAGGCGATGATGAAGTCGTCGTCCTCGCGCAGTTCACGCCGGAAATCGATCGCGACCCGAGCCAGCACGTAGTCCCAGGTCGAGCGGCCCTCGGGCACCATCCCGGCGAGCCAGCTGTCCCGGGCCTCCTCGAGGTAGGTGAGGTACACGGCGTTGTTGACGTGGTTGAACGCGTCGAGGTCACGCCAGCGGATCTCGATCCGCTTCTCGAACACGATCGGGACCTGGGTCACGGCGTCATCCTGGCCGGGTCGGGGGTGGCATCGGACGCGGGATTCGGGGCCGGTCCGACCTCGACGACGGCTCGCTCGCCGAGCCGCCCGATCCGCCGCCGCCGCATCGTCCCCCGGAACTCGCGCACGGCCGGCCGGACGCCGTTCGAGAGAGCCAGACGGCCGATCCGCAGCCGCCGGACGCGCGGGACCGGAGCGCCGACGGCGCGCAGGGCGGCGAGGCGTGCCCCGACCGCGCGCTTCTTGTCCACCTGGTGCGGATTGAAGTCGTCGAGCTGGCGCGCCGTGAGCGGCCCGCAGAGCGTGATCGCTCCGGCTGCCACCGCCGCCTCGAGCAGCTCGGCGCCCGCCGCGGTGCGCGCGAGGATCGAGTTGAACCCGGCATCCTCGCCCCGGGGAGTGGCGTCCGGCCACGTGTCGCCGGCGACGATGTCGGCGGCCTCGCCGATCGCGTCGGGACAGATCTTGCACCGGGACTGGATCCGCCACGTTGCCTCGTCCTCCCACATCTCGTCGTAGGTCAGCTCGTGGACGCGTCCATGGCGCGTCTCGATGCGGGTCCGGCCGGGATTGCCGTGGCCGCGGTAGCGGAACAGCACGAGGTCGCGCTCGGCCACGCCGAAGCGGTCGAGGACCTCCTGTGACTTGCCGAGCTCCGACGCGCCACCGCAGATCATGCTGAGCGCGTAGCGCATCAGCTCGTCGACCCGCGGATCGACGCGGGCCAGGTTGCGCACGGCGCCCACGTCACACGGCTTGCCGATCAACGCGAACGGGCGGCCGCGCGCGAGCACGGACCCGAAGTCGCGCAGCGGTGCGGCCGGGCCGTATCGAGAGCCGCAGGCCTCGAGCACGTCAACCCGGTCGAAGCTCAGATGGCGCGTGCTGCGCATCGGCGCCTGGCGCGATGGCGCGACATGCAGTACCAGCTCGACGCGGCCAGAGGACAGCATGAACTGCGCCAGCGCGCTCAGCACCCCGCCGGACGCGGCGCGGTGGCGGAGGGCGGCGTCGGTGGCGTGACCGAGCACCAGTGTCCCCAGCGGACCCCACACGGGGTCAATGCGAGTCCCGGGGGCCATGCGGCTCGGGTCGGCACCGTCGATCCGCGTGCCCGGGCATACGGCGTTGATCGCGCGAGTCGTCCTTGCGTCGAGGCGCGTCCGTGCCAGGGGGCGTTCGCGGCCGTCGGCCGTGGTCACGAGGGCCACCCGCTCGGGGCCGGCGATGCTCTCGCACAGGCCGCAGCCGATGCACAGCCCCGCCTGAACAATCTCGTCTATTTGCAGCGGCCGAGGCATCCGGGGCAGCCTAGTGGACCCGTCCGCACGTCCTGCGACATTCGAGCGGCCTGTGGCGGCGCCGCCACGTTCGCGAACCGTTAAGCCGCTTGGCCCTTTGTACAAATTTGCTCTGAACCGCTTGACAGCGCGCGCGGCCGAGCGGTATTTAAACGCCGTTCCAAATCACCGTTTGGAATGAGGGTTGGAGAGGACCGATGACGCGGAAGCAAGCCGTACCCAAACGGCGAGAAGAGCCGGCTGCGCGCGTGCGCGGACCCGAGATCCTGGCCACCACGGTCGAGCTGGTGCGCGAGCACGGGCTGTCGAACGTGCGGGTGGTCGACGTCGCGGAACGCGCGGGCACGAGCCCGACGAGTGTCATCTACTACTTCGCGAGCAAGGATCAGCTGTTCGGGCGCGCGGTGGCCGACGCGGACGCGGCGTTCTATGCGGAGCTTCGGCCGCAACTCGAGCGACTGGAGAGCGGCATCGACCGCCTGGCCTGTCTGATTGTCCGATCGAGTCTGAGCGAGTGGCCGCTCTGGATCGACACGTGGCTGCTGGCGCGCCAGAGCGCCGAGATGCGGGTTGCCGATTGGGGCTTTGAATCGAGCTGGTGTGGGGTGATCGCGGAGACGATTCGCCACGGTCAACTCCGGGGCGAGTTCGGTCCCGTCGACGCCGACGAAGTGGCGATTCGCCTCGCCGCGCTGAGCGAGGGCCTCGCCGTGCACATGGTTCTCGAGCAGCCCGGGCGCACCCCCGCGCACTACGTCTCGATGTTGTTGAAGGCGGCCGCGGTCGAGCTCGGCTGCCGGGAGTCAGACCTGCAGGAGGCCGCGGCGCGCGTGCCGCTCGTGGCCGAATCATCGAACCCCGAAGGAGCGCAATGACCCCCATCACTCGCCGAAGGCTGCTCGAGAACGCCGCGAAGGGAGGTCTCGCCCTCGGAGCCGGAGGGCTGATCGCGGCCTGTGGTTCCTCGGGCTCCTCCTCGTCGACGGCCGCGACCACCGGCTCGTCGACGGCGGCCGCCGGGACGCCCAAGCACGGCGGCACCCTGCGGGCCGGATTGACCGGCGGCTCGAGCTCTGACACCGCCGACCCCAACACCATCGTCAACAACACCGACTATGCCCGGGCGGCGCTCCTGTACGAGAGCCTGGTGTGGCTCAACGCCGACGCTCAGCAGTACAACCGGCTGGCCGAGGAGATGACGCCCAACAAGGACGCCACCGTGTGGACGATCCGCCTGCGCCAGGGTGTCACCTTCCACAACGGCCAGGACGTCACGGCCGACGACCTGATCTTCTCGATCAACCGGGTCATCAACCCCAAGTCTCCGGGTGAAGCCGCCAACGCGCTCAGCGGGATCAACGCGGCCGGGATGAAGAAACTCGACAACCGCACGATCACGGTGCCGTTCGCCAAGCCGTACTCGACGTTTCCCGAGAGCCTGGCCAACAACATCACGGTGTACGTGCTTCCGGTCGGCTTCGACCCCAAGAACCCGATCGGCACCGGTCCGTTCAAGATGAGCCAGTTCACGCCGGGTCAGCAGACCGTCCTCACGCGCTTCGAGAACTACTGGAACGCGCCGCTGCCGTATCTCAACGAGATCATCATGACCGACTACTCCGACGAGACCAGCCAGGTCAACGCGCTGCTCTCGGGCCAAGTGGACGTGGTCAACCTGCTCTCGCAGGACACGATCGGGACGGTCACCGGGTCGGGCAAGAAGGTGGTCATCTCTGACGGCGGGGGCTGGAACCCGTTCACGATGCGCGTCGACCAGGCGCCGTTCACCGATGTGCGGGTCAGGCAGGCGTTCCGGCTGGCCGTCGACCGCGAGGCGATGCTGAAGACCGTGTTCGGCGGTCACGGCACGCTCGGCAACGACGTCTTCGGGATCTGGGCTCCCGAGTACGACTCGAGCATTCCGCAGCGCCAGTACGACCCCGAGCAGGCCAAATCGCTGCTCAAGGCCGCGGGGCAGGAGAACCTCGCCATCACGCTGGTCACCGGCGACATCGCGCAGGGAGTGATCAACATGGCCGAGGTCTATGCCCAGCAGGCCGCTCCCGCCGGCATCAACGCCAAACTAAAGCAGGTCACGGTCACTGACTTCTACGGGCCGAACTACCTGAAGTGGGTATTCGCCCAGGACTACTGGTACTACTCGCCCTACTTCCCGCAGGTCAACCAAGCCACCCTGCCGGGCTCACCATTCAACGAGACTCACTTCAACAACCCGAAGTACATCAGCCTGTACAACCAGGCGCTGGCCACTCTCGATGTGGGCATGCGGACCGAGATCGCCCACGAGATGCAGATGATCGACTACAACGAGGGTGGTTACATCATCCCGTTCTTCCCGGCCGTGATCGATGGTTTCGCGCCGAACGTCAACGGGATCCTGCAGTCGAAGACGGGTTCCTCGTTCAACAACTGGGACTTCGAGCACGTGTGGCTGTCATGAGCGACGTAGGTGAACCGTGAGTACCGCCGCCGAATTTCAGGCAGGCGGAAATGCTCCCTGGTGGCTGAGTCGAGCAGGCAATCACCCGATTGCCCGCCTGATCGCGGTGCGCCTGGCTCTCGGCGTGGTAACGCTGTTTGCGGTCACGGTGGTCATTTTCCTCGCCACGGAGGCCTTGCCGGGCAACGCCGCCTACGCCGTGCTCGGCCACAGCGCCACCCCGCAGCGCTTGCACGCCCTTGAGGCGCAACTGCACTTGAACCGCTCGCTCGTCAGTCAGTACGGCTCCTGGATCGGAGGGGTGCTGCACGGCGACTTCGGCACCTCGCTGGCCAACGGCGAGAAGGTCTCGACGCTGATCGGCCCCCGCATCGTCAACTCGGCCGTACTCGTCATCCTCGCCGGCGTGATCGGGACGCTCATCGCCGGGATCCTCGGGCTGATCGCGGCCGCCAAGCGCGACAGCTGGTTCGATCACATTACCTCGGTGACCCTGCTCGCCATTACTGCGCTCCCCGAGTTCGTCGTGGCGATCGCGCTGGTGATCGTGTTCGCGGTCGTGGTGTTCCATGCGCTCCCGGCGACGTCGACGATTCCACCCGGGTCGCATCCGTGGAACAACGCCAAGGCGCTCATCCTGCCCGTCGCGACGCTCGCCATCGTGATCACTCCGTACATCTTCCGGATGGTCCGCGGGGCGATGATCGAGGCGATGGAGAGCGACTACGTCGAGATGGCCGAGCTCAAGGGGCTCAAGCGCTGGCGCGTGATGCTCGTGCACGCCCTGCCGAACTCGCTGCCCCCGATCATCCAGGTGGTTGGGCTCAACCTCCTGTACCTCGCGGGAGGCATCGTCGTCGTGGAGTACGTGTTCAACTATCCCGGGATCGGGGCCGCGCTGGTCGATGCCGTCGATAACCGGGACATCCCGGTGATCCAGTTCATCGTGCTCATCCTGGCCGCCTTCTACGTGCTGGTCAACATCGTCACCGACGTGATCGCGTTGATGGCCACCCCGCGACGGAGGGTGGCGCGATGAGCTCCCGCCGAGAGTGGCTGGTCATCCTCAAGCGCGCCGTGCGCACGCCGCGGGGGGCGATCGGCCTCACCGTCGCCGGGCTCGTCGTGCTGCTCGCGATCGTCGGTCCGTGGCTCGCCCCTCACAATCCGACTCTGACCGTGACCGAGACGTTCGGCACTCCGGGTGGCGGCAACGGGCTACTCGGCGGCGACGTGCTCGGCCGCGATGTGTTCAGTCGCGTGCTGGCCGGCGGCCGCACCTTGCTCGGCATGGCCGCGGCGGCCACCGTGCTGGGCGTGGGCCTCGGGGTCGTGCTCGGCGTCACGGCCGCGTACCTGGGCAAGTGGAGGGACGGGTTGATCATGCGGGTGGTCGACGTCTTCCTCGCCTTCCCGCAGATCGTGTTCGCGCTGCTGCTGGTGAGCGTGGCCGGCTCGCACGCCTGGCTGGTGATTCTGGCCGTGGGCATCTCGCACGCTCCGCAGGTCGCTCGCGTGGTGCGGGCGGCGGCGCTCGACGTGTGCGAGCGCGACTTCGTCAAGGCGGTAGAGCTCTACGACACACCGTCGTTCCGGGTGATGGCGGGGGAGGTGCTGCCGAACATCCTCTCGGTGGTGATGGTCGAGCTGGGTTTGCGCTTCACCTACTCGATCTTGATCATCGCCAGCATGGCTTTCCTCGGATTCGGCGTGACGCCGCCGGCGCCCAACTGGGGGCTGATGATCAACGAGAACCGGATCGGACTCGTCGTCAACCCGTGGGCCGTGATCGTGCCGGCGGGGCTGATCGCGGTCCTGACCGTCGGCTTGAACACGTTCACCGACGCCATCGCCCGCGCCTCGCTCGGCGTCGACCGGCCGGCCGAGGAGGCGGTGTTGCTGACCCCGGTGCAGTTGGGGCTCGAGTAGATGACCGACGTTCGCGAGCCCGCCGCCACCGCTGGCGCGCCGCTGCTCTCGGTCGAGTCGCTCCGGGTGGTGGTGACCGGCATCGGGAACGACGTCGTCGACGAGGTCTCGTTCTCGGTGCGCGCCGGGGAGGTGATGGGACTCGTGGGCGAATCGGGATCGGGCAAGACCACGGTCGCGCTCGCCCTGATGGGACACACCCGCCGCGGGCTGACGATCGACTCAGGGAAGGTGCTGCTCGCCGGCAAAGACATCCTCGCCTCGAAGACCGATCTGCGGGAGCTGCGCGGGGCGTCGGTGTCCTACGTTGCCCAGGACCCGGTCAGCGCCCTGAATCCGGCGCTCAAGGTCGGCACGCAGCTGCGCGAGATCTTCGACGCCCATCCCGATGCGCGACCGCCCGAGGGCGGCGTCGAGGGGCGGATCGCGGACGTGCTGGCCGACGTCCGGCTCGACTCGGTCGACCGGGTGCTCGAGAGCTATCCGCACCAGCTCTCCGGCGGGCAGCAGCAGCGCGTGATGCTGGCCATGGCATTTGCCTGCCGCCCGAAGCTGATCGTCCTCGACGAGCCGACCACCGGGCTCGACGTGACCACCCAGCGCCACATCCTCGAGACGATCCGGACGCTGTGCGGCCGCTACCAGGTCGGGGCGGTGTACGTGAGCCACGACCTGGCGGTCGTCGCCGACATCGCGGCAACGATCGGGATCATGTACGCCGGGCGGTTGATCGAATACGGGACGGTCGATGCGGCGTTCCGCGCGCCCGCGCATCCGTACACGCGCGGCCTCCTGCGGGCGATTCCCGACCCGTCCCGTGCCCACGTGCTCGAGGGGATGGAGGGTCAGCCGCCGCGTCCCGGGTCGCGGCCCGCCGGATGCTTCTTCGCTCCGCGGTGTTCGTTCTCGCAACCATCGTGCCGCGAGGGCTTTCCGCTGCCGGTGGCGATCGGAGCCGGGCATTGGGCCCGGTGTCGCCGCGCCGAGGAGATCACCGTGCTCCCGCCCCTCGGGGAGCTGCCCGAACGCGATCACAGCGGCAAGCGCCAGGGCACCGCGCCCCTGCTCGAGGTCAAGGGCCTCGACGCTCAGTACGGCGAGAAGCCGGTCCTCTATGACGTGTCGCTGGACGTGCGGCCCCATCGCTGCCTGGCGGTCGTGGGCGAGTCGGGCGCCGGCAAGACGACCTTCGCGCGCTGCCTGGTCGGCCTGCACTCGCGCTGGACGGGCGAGATCGCGTTCGGCGGCGAGGCGCTTTCCAACGACCGGCGCAAGCGCAGCCGCGAGCAGATCCGCCGGATGCAGTACGTCTTCCAGAACCCGTACACGTCGCTGAACCCGCGCAAGACGGTGGGGCAACTCGTCGAGCAGCCGCTGCGCGAGCTGCTCAACATCAGCGGGGCGCAGCGGCGCGAGCGCGTCGTCACGGCGCTCGAGGAGGCCGCACTGAATGCGACCTACGGCGACCGCTATCCGGATCAGCTCTCGGGGGGCGAGCGTCAGCGGGTGGCTATCGCGCGAGCCCTGGTGGTAGAGCCGGAGCTCTTGATCTGCGACGAGGTGACCTCGGCCCTCGACGTCTCCGTGCAGGCGGCGATCGTCGAGCTCCTGCACCGGCTGCAGGTGACCCGGGGGCTGACCCTGGTGCTGATCACGCACAACCTCGCGCTCGTGCGAAGCATTGCCGACGATGTCGTGATCCTGCGCGATGGGCGCGTGGTCGAGCAGGGCCAGACCGTGCTTGACAACCCGCAGTCGGAGTACGCCGTGCAGCTGCTGGCGGACGTACCGACGCTGTCGGTCGCCTCGCACGGCTGACGTTTCATCGGATCAACGCGCGCGAGATGATCATCCGCTGGATGTCGGATGTGCCCTCCTCGATCTCCTCGAGCTTGGCGTCACGCATCCACTTCTCGACCGGGTACTCGCGGCTGTAGCCCCAGCCGCCGAGCGTCTGGACCGCAGCCCAGGTACACCACATCGCAGTCTCGGAGGCGTGCAGCTTGGCCATGGCCGCCTCGGTGCTCGCGCGCTCCCCGCGGTCGAGCATCTGGGCCGCCCGCCAGGTGAGCAGGCGAGACGCATCGACCCGGAGCGCCATATCGGCCAGGCGAAACGCGACCGCCTGGTGCTCGGCGATCGGCTTGCCGAACTGGACCCGATCCCGCGCATAGTCGACCGCGTACTCGAGCGCGGCGCGAGCCAGCCCGGTGGCCGACGCGGCCAGTGTCACCCGGCTGCGGTCGAAGGTCTGCATCAGGCCCGAAAAGCCCTCTCCCTCGGTACCGAGACGGCGATCCACGGGCACGAACACGTCGTCGAGGAACAGCTCGGTGTTGGGGATCGCCCGCTGGCCCATCTTGCGGATCGTCGGACCGCAGCTGAGGCCCTCGTCGGTCGCCTCGACCAGGAACGCGGTGATCCCGCGGTAGCCGCGGTCGGGGTTGACGGTGGCGAAGATCACGTAGAACGAGGCCACGCCCCCATTTGAGATCCACGCCTTCTGGCCGGACAGCACGTAGCCGCCGTCCACGGGGCGGGCTCGCGTCCGGATCGATGCGGCGTCCGAGCCGCTCTGGGGCTCGGTCGTGGCCAGCGCAGTCATCGGCGGATCATCGCCGGCGAGCGGCTCGAGCCAGCGGCGCTTCTGCTCCTCTGAGCCCAGCACCAGCACCGGTTCGGCGAAGAACCCGTTCGAGGTGATCAGGTTGCCGATCCCGCTGCAGCCGTGCGAGAGCTCCTCCTGCACGATGCACGAGGTCAGGCAGTCGGTCATGCCGGCGCCGCCGTACTCCTCGGGCAGCATGAACGAGGTCAGGCCCACTCCGGCTGCCCTGCGCCACACGTCCCACGGCACCTCGGTGTCGGCCTCATCGACGGCCAGCGAGATCGGGCGGATCTCCCGCGCCGCGAACTCGCGACACAGCGCCTGAATCGCCAGCTGTTCGTCGGCAAGCGGCGCGGGTGTCTTGTACGCGGTCATCGCGCGACGCGAGCCGTCAGCGCCTGCGTGGCGTCGCCCGTCTGGGCCAGCAGTCCGTAAGCCACCCGCTCGAGACCGAGCCCGGCGGTTCGCGAGGTCTCCGGGAGCGCATCAATGACCTGCTTGGTGACACTGACTGCCAGGCGTGGCAGTTCGCTGAGCCGCTCGGCCAGCTCGAGCGCCCTGGGCAGCGATCCGCCGCTCGGGACGACCTCGGTAACCAGGCCGAGCGACAGCGCTGCTTGCGCGTCGACGCGCTCGCGCAGGAGGATCAGCTCCTTGGCCCGAGCCGGACCGAGCAGGCGCACCGCGCGCTGGGTCCCGCCCCAGCTCGGGAGAATGCCGAGCGCGACCTCGGGGAAGCGGAAATCGGAGCCTTCCTCGGCGATCCGGAAGTCCGTCGCCAGCGCCAGCTCAAGTCCGCCGCCGATGCAGTAGCCGGTGATCGCGCTCAGCGTCGGCTGCGCCAGGTCGGCGACCCGCTCGGCGAAGTCGCCGGTGCCGCGGTAGGTGGCGAGGACCTCGCCGGGGGTGTAGCCACGCGTCTCGCTGAGGTCGGCCCCGGCCGAGAACACCTTCTCCCCGCCGGTGAAGACGACGCACGGCGCCTCGCGCACGTCGGGTCTTTCGAGGGCGTTGCACAGCTCGCGCTCGACCTGCTCGGAGATCGCGTTGAGCTTCGCCGGCCGCTGGAGCCGAATCACGCACGCGTGCTCGTGCGGTTCGAGCGTCACCACCTCAGGCATGGAGGGCCTCCTCGGCGGGCAGGCCGGCGCCGTACTGGAGCATCCCGTCCAGGCCGCGCTTGCGGGCCTCGCCGGCGATGATCATCCGCTGGATCTCCGAGGTGCCCTCCCAGATCCGGTCCACCCGGATGTCGCGGTAGAGCCGCTCGACCGGGTTCTCGCGCATGTAGCCGCGCCCGCCGAAGATCTGCACGGCGCGGTCGATCACCCGCCCGGCCGCTTCCGATGCGGTCAGCTTGACCATCGCTGCCTTGGCGTGCACCAGCTTGCGCGGCATCCCGTTGTCCGCCTCCCAGGCAACCTGATGGGTGAGCGCGCGGCACAGCGCGATGTCGCACGTGCTGTCGGCAAGCATCGCGCCGATCAGCTGGTGGGAGGCGAGCACGCCGCCGCACTGCACGCGCTCGTTTGCCCAGTCGCTCGCCAGGGTGAGCGCGCGCTCGGCGGCCCCGGTGGCCCGCGCGGCGATCATCAGCCGCTCCTCGACGAACCAGTCGCGGGTCAGCTCGTAGCCGCCCCCGATGTCGCCCAGGATCTGCTCGGGACCGAGCCCGACCTCGTCGAACACGAACTCGGGGTGCTCGAACACGAACGTGTGCATGTAGGCCGGCGTTCGCTTCACCGACACGCCCGGAAGCTCCTTGTCGACCAGGAACAGCGTGGGGGCGCGCTCGGGCCCGACCAGCGCCTGCACGATCAGGAAGTCGGCGACGTCGCCGACGGTCACGAACCACTTCTCACCGGTGAGCTTGTAGTTCTTCTCCCCGTCGCGGACCGCGACGGTCTCGATCAGCGACGGATCCGAGCCCGCCTTCTCCTCGGTCACCGCGAAGCAGTCGCGTCGCTCGCCGGCGATCGCCGGCACCAGGTAGCGCTCGCGCTGCTCGGGAGTGCAGTGGCGCAGCGCGTTGGCCGGGCGCCAGACGGCATCCCACAGCGCGTTGGTCAGCTGGCCGAGACGCTCCTGCACGATGACCTGGTCGAGGATCGACAGGCCCTGGCCACCCCACTCGAGCGGCATGTTGATCGCGTTCAGCGACGCCTTGAGGGTGAGCTCGCGGATCTCGGCCAGCGACTGCGCCGACAGGCCGCGGTGCTCCTCGCACTCTTCCTCGTAGGCCATGATGTCGTCGGCCAGGGCGGCCGCACGGTCGCGCAGCTCGAGCTGCTCGTCGGTGTACCGGAAGTTCACGGGCGTCTCCTGTCAGTCGTTGAGGATGATGCGGGCGTCGAGTCCGACCGCCCGGTCGGGCAGTACGAGCAGCGGATTGACCTCGAGCTCGGCGATTTCGGGGTGCTCGGCGGCTACGTGGGAGAGAGCAGCGAGGGCATGTGCGGCGGCCGCGAGATCCAGCGGGGGCCGGCCTCGGGCTCCGTCGAGCAGCGGGAAGGCGTTTAGTGATCGCAGCATCGCTTCCGCCTGCGCGGCGGTCACCGGCGCAAGCGACACCGCCACGTCGCGCATGACCTCGGCGTAGACGCCGCCCAGCCCGGCGAGCGCGACCGGGCCGAATCGGGGATCCCAGCGTGCGCCGATCAGGATCTCGACGCCGTCGGCGAGTGGCGCCATCGCCTCGACCGAGAACCCCTTGGTTCGCAAGCGGGCGTCGAGGTCGGAGTAGGCCGCGGCGAGGGTGTGCGAGTCGGCGATGCCGAGCTTCACCCCGCCCGCGTCAGACTTGTGCACTGCCCCGAGTGCCTTCAGCGCCACGGGATAGCCGATCGCCGCCGCCGCGTCCTGTGCGGCCGCAGCCGAGTCGACGGTTTGCTGGGCGACGAACGACACGCCACCTCGCATCAGGAGCGACCGTGCCGCCTCGTAGCCGGAATGGATGACCGGAGCGGCCGGGGTGGGCAGCGCCGGGACCTCGCGTGAATTGCGCTCGGCCGATCCAGCCAGCCGGGCCATCGCGTCGATCGCGTGCTCCACCGCCTGATACACGGGCACGCCCCCGCGTCGCAGAGCGTCGGCCGGTCCCGAGCTCGAGTACATCGTCTGCACGATCAGGGGCCGGCCGGCGGTTGCGCTCGCCTCGGCGAGCGCCACACCCGCGGCCAACTCGGGGTCGGCGAACACCTCGGCGTACTCGCCGTACCCGCCGAAGTACCCGGTGAGCAGGACCGCATCGACCTCGTCTGACTCGAGCAGCGTGCGCGCCGTTCGTTCGAAGTTGCGGATATCCGCCTCGCCGCCGCCGGCCAGGTCGACGGGGTTCGAGCACGACGCCGTCGGCGGGAGCTGGGCGCGTAACCGCGCCACCGTGGAGGCCGTCAGCTCGGGCACCTCCAGCCCCGCCTTGGCGGCGAGCGATGCTGCGATTCCGCCGTGACCGCCGCCGTCACCCATGATCCCCACCCGGCGCCCGCGGCTGGGGGGACAGCGGATCAGCCCCTGCACTACGTCGACGAGCTGCCGGGGTGAGCTCACCCGTTCGATGCCCGCGGCGAGGCAGGCGGCTTCGATCGCGGCGTCGTCGCTGGCCAGTGCTCCGGTGTGCGAGCGGACCGCACGCGCGGCTGCCTCGTGTCCGGATGCGGTGAGCAGAACGACCGGCTTGCCTGCGGCCCGGGCTTCGCTTGCAGCGCGCACGAAGGCCCGGCCATCGCGGAAGTCCTCGACGTAGAGGGCGATCCCCGCTGTCCGATCGTGGGCCGTCGTCGCCTCGATCAGCTCGGCGGCCGTCAGGTCGGCCTGGTTGCCCAGCGACACGAAGCGCGAGAAGCCGAGTCCGGTCTCTCGCATCAGCACGCTGATCTCGAGTGCGAGGTTGCCGCTCTGGGAGATCATCGCGATCGTCCCCGCCGGCAGGTCGTTGGAGGCGAGCTCGAGCTCGGTATCCGCGTCGAAGATCCCGAGGCAGTTGGGTCCGACAAGGACCGCGCCCGCGTCGCGCACCGCGGTCCCGAGCGCTTCGTCGCGCCCGCTGCCCTCGGTGCCGGCGCTGATGACCACGATCGCCTTGGCGCCTGCGCTCAGCGCCTCCTCGACCGTCGGCTCGAGCAGCGCCTCCGGGACGGTGACCAGCACGAGGTCGACGGTGGCGTCCAGCTCGAGCAGCGAGCGACGGGCGCTGCGCCCGAGGATCTCGCCGCCGCGGCGGTTGATCAGATGGACGGCGCGCCGGTGCTCTCCCCGGAGCGCCCGCCTGGCCAGCCAGTTGCCCCACTTCCGCGGGTCGCCCGACGCCCCGACCACGGCGACCGAGGTGGGGGCGAACAGCGGCTGGAGGTCCCGGCTCACGGCGGCGGTTTCCGGTTCAGGGCTCGGGGACCGCCGCCGCGGCGGCCAGCAGCGACTTCAGGTCGCAGCCCAACTCGGCGGCCGCGGCCGTCAGCGCCATCTCGACGTAGTGCTCGGGCGTGCGTCCCGGGTCTTCGTTGACCATGTGAATGGCCAGCCCGTCCATCAGCGCGGCGAGTCGTCCGGCCACCGCGTCGGCGTCGACATCGGCGAATTCGCCGCGCGTCTGCCCGTGACGCAGGACACCCGCGATCGTGGCGCACCACCGCTCGCTGAACCCTCGGTGGGTCGGGAGCAAGTCGGGATGGCGGCGGGCGTAAACCCACAGGTCCATCCACAGCACCCACTCGCTGCGGCTCGAGCGCACGACGAGCCAGGCCAGGCGCTCCACCCCGGTATCGAGTTGCTCGAGTTCGGGCCACACCGTCGCGTAGAACTCGGCATCGGCGTCGGAGATGGCGGCCCGGAACAGGTCGTGCTTGGTTCCGAAGTAATAGATGACGCCGGTGGCGCTGGTGCCCGCGCGCTCGGCGACATCGGACACGCGGACGCTCCACAGGCCGCGCTCGCGCAATAGCTCGACCGCGGCGGCGAGGATCTGCGGCTGGCGCACCTTGGCGAGCGGACGGCGTGATGGCACGTCGTCGACGCGGGCCCGGTTCTCGTACTCGTCTCTCATCCTTTGAACGACCGCCAAGGCGCCGCCGTCAGGCACCGCCGAAATGACCATTTTGAATGACGGTTTCTATTCGCTGGAGGGGCGAGTGTCAACCGATATTTTTCGGCGCTCGCACCCGGTCAGGAGTCGCCGTTCACGATCGTGTCGGTGAGCCCGGGATAGACGTAGCGCGCCTTGTGCACGCGCAGCTCCATGAACGTCTCGGTGCCGAGCACGCCCTCGACCGAGCCGAGCCGCTCGGAGAGCAGCTGCCACAGATCGTCGTGGTCGCGGCAGATGATCTGCATATACAGGTCGGCCGAGCCGGCGCACGATGAGACGTACATGACCTCCGGCCACTCGCTGAGCGTCTCGGCCACTCGCGTGCGGGCGGCCGGCGTGACTCGGAGCAGGACCGCCGCCTGAACCGCATAACCCAGCGCGAACGGGTCGGCGAGGGCGAGGATGCGCAGGAACCCCTCTTCCTGGAGGCGGGTGGCCCGGAAGCGCACGGTTGCCTCGGCGACGCCCAGCGAGCGTGCGATCGCGCGGTAGGGGCGGCGGCCGTCCTCCTGGAGCTGGGAGATGATCGCCCGATCCAGCTGATCAAGTTCGCGCGGGGTCATCTGAGATATGATTGCGCAAAATATTCCCGGCAAGCTTGCGGATTGCGCGGTTTGCTGCCCAAGCGGGTGCGGAAAGCGAGGAGCAGATGGGGACCAAGACGCTCGACGATCTCGGCATCGACGCCGACGCGGTGGAGGAAGCGCTGTCGCGGGACATGACTTTTCCCGCGCGGTGGTACTCCGATCCCGCCATTTACGCGTTCGAGCTGGACCACATCTTCAGTCGCTCCTGGGCCTACGTGGGCCCGCTCGCCAAGCTGGCGCGCCCGGGCGACCACATTGTCTGCCACGCCGCCCACGTGCCGATCCTCGTGACCAGGGACAAGAACGACGAGGTGCATGCGTTCATCAACGTTTGCCGCCATCGCGCCTTCCCGGTCGCCGTCGAAGACGGAAACCGCTCGACGTTGCAGTGCGCATATCACGCGTGGACCTACAACCTCGACGGCAGCCTGCGCGCCGCGCCCCGCAGCGAGCGCGAGCGCTGCTTCAACAACGAGGAGTTCTCGCTGCTACCGGCGGCGGTAGAGACGTGGAACGGGCTCGTGTTCGTCAATCCCGACCCGGACGCCCCGCCGATGCGCGAGGTCTACCCCGAGTTCTCCCCGCTCGCCGAGGAGCGGGCCCTCGATTTCCACGATTACCGCTACCACGACCGTTTCACGTACGAGATCCCGGCCAACTGGAAGGTCTGGGTTGAGAACGCCAGCGAGTGCTACCACTGCCCGACGATTCACAAGAACAGCTTCAGCGACGCCTTCGACGACCACGCCGACGTCTACGAATACATCGACGGCAATCGGGTGCTGGGGCAGTTCACCGTCTACAACCCGCGGGCCAAGACGTACGCGCATCCCGCGCGCGAGGGCGATCGCCAGTTCCGCTACATCTTCGTGTGGCCGTTTACGACGCTCGTGCAGGACGACTGGGTCGCGTTCCCGGGGGTGGTCATCCCGACTGGACCTGAGACGTGCCGGTTCATCGCCGACATGTTCGTGCATCCGGACGTCTCGTCCGAGCGGGCCGGCGAGTGGGTCGAGATGTGGAACCAGACGATCATCGAGGACACCGAGGCGGTGCTCCTCCAGCAGCCAGGACTCCGTTCCCAGATGGTTCCGCACGGACGCCTCATGCCGGCCAGCGAGAGCGCGATTGCACGCTTCCACCGGATGGTGTGGGAGTCGTTCTCGGAGGCGCTCGCCGAGGTCTAGGCCGGTCGCGCGAGGGCGTCGGCCGGCTCGCGGCCACTGAGCACGGCGGCCACCGCTTCGCCGGCGCGCCGATACGGCTCGGTCGCGGCGGCGGGTGAGTACCACGCCGCGTGCGGGTTGATCAGCGTGCGGGGCCAGGTGAGCTCGGGCTCCTGACCGGTGGGCGGCTCGTGGGACAGGACGTCGAGGGCGCACCCGGCCAGCCGCCCGTCTCGCAGCGCCGCGCCCAACGCGTCGCCGTCGACGAGGCCGGCGCGGGCGCAGTTGATCAGGAAGGCGCCCCGGCGCATCATCGCCAGCTCAGCGGCGCCGAGTACCGGCGGCTGGCCGGGGACGAGCAGGGCGTGCAGAGTGACGACCTCGGCCTGGGCCAGAAGCGCGTGGAGCGAGGTCACCTCGACGCCGTCCAGTTTGTCCGCGCCGTCCCCGCTGTGGGCCGCGAGCGCTGGATCGAAGCCGAGCACGCGCATGTCGAGCGCTCGCGCCCGCCAGGCCACCGCTCGGCCGATCCGGCCTAGGCCGACGATCCCCATCACCGCTCCGGCCACCCGCCGTGGTGGCGCTTCGTCCAACTCCCAGCCCCCGCCGCCGCGCACGGAGCGGTCGAGCAGCGTCACGCCGCGCAACAAGTCGAATGCGAATGCGATCGCGTGCTCGGCCACCTCCTCGGTGCAGTAGCCGGCGCAGTGTGTGGCCCACGCCCCGGCGGCCGATATCGCCTCCAGGTCGAGATGGTCATAGCCGGTGGCGGTCGCCGCGACGACGCGCAGATCGGGGAGCCCGCTCATCGCGCGGGCGTCGACGGGGATCTCGGGCGGCACCAGTAAGCCAACCACCCCAGGCCCCCGTGGGAGCTCTTCCGCCCGCTCCACGGACACGTCCGGGCACTCGCGCAGCGCCGCCTGAACCGTCTTGAGGCCCCCAGCGGGATCGAGTAGGACGACGCGACTCACGGCGTGGGCAGGGCCGAGGCCAGCCGGGCCTTTACGACGACGACCGCCGGGCCGTCCAGCTCGAGTGCCCAGCGGAGGTTCTCCTCGGCCGCGTCGATGCCGCCACCGCGGACCGGGAGGCCGAACGCCTCGGCCGTCCGGACCAGGTCCGGTTGAACCAGATCCACGGCCATGGTCTCGTCGTAGTCCGCCCGCTGGTATTCGCGCAGGATGCCGTAGCCGCCGTCGTCGACCACGAGCAGCGTCGCGTCGACGCTCTGCTGGCGGGCCGTGGCCATCTCGGCGAGTCCGTAGGCGAGCCCGCCGTCTCCGGACACGGCCAGAACCTTTCTGCGTGAGCCCGCGCTCTCCGCTGCGGCCGCGCCGAGCGCGGCCGGCCACGCGTAGCCGAGCGTCCCCGAGCCGAGCGGATAGTGGAACTGCTGCCCGGCGCGGAGGCGCAGGTGCGCCGCGGCCCAATAGGCGAGGATCGTCATATCCCAGGTGGTCACGGCGTCGGGTCCGAGGGCGCGCTCGACCGCCGCCAGGAGCTCGCGCTCGCTCTCGAGCGACTGAGCCGTGAGACCGGCGGCGATGCGCTCGCGAGCCTTCGCGGTGCGCTCCGCGCCGGCGCCGCCCGCTTGAGGCAGCGCCGGTAACAGGGCGGCGAGCGTTGCCCGGGCATCACCGACCAACGGCAGGGCGGGGTAACTGACGCCGATGCGCTCGGGCGCGGCATCCAGGTGGATCAGGCTGCCTTCCAAGCGCAGCCCGTACTGGTTGGTGGTGTCGGCGCCGAGCTCGGTGCCGACGGCGAGAACCACGTCGGCCTCGCTGAGCAGCTCGAGCACCGCCGCCTCGTCGCAACCCGACCCGACCGCGAGCGGGTGGGTCTCGTCGATCGCCCCCTTGCCCATGAACGTGGTGACGACGGGGGCGTCGAGGCGTTCGGCGAGCGCGCGCAGCTGCGCCTGGGCGCCCGATCGCAGAACGCCGCCGCCGGCCCATATGACCGGGCTCTGCGCGCCGGCCAGCAGCGTTGTGGCCTCGGTCAGCGCGGCTGCTGATACCGGGCGGCGCTCCGGAGGCTGCGGCTCCAGCGGGCCGATCGGCGCCCCGCCGGCTTCGGCGCGCAGCACGTCGACCGGGATCTCCAGGTAGACGGGGCCGCTCGGCGGGGTCTGCGCGGCCAACCAGGCCTCGGCCACCAATTCGGGGATCGCCTCGACGCTTTCGGCGCGGGCCGTGTGCTTGACGATCGGAGCGAACGACGCGAGCTGACCGTCCAGCTTGTGCAGATAGCCGCGATGAGTCCCGAGCAGCTCGCGCGGAATCTGGCTCGAGATAGCCACCACCGGGACATGGGCACGCGCCGCCTCCATCAACCCGGTCAGCGAGTTGAGCGCGCCCGGCCCGGTCGAGAGCAGCAGCGGCGCCGGGCGGCCCGAGCTCCGGGCATAGCCGTCGGCGGCGAAGGCGGCGCACAGCTCGGTGCGCGTGCCGAACGCGCGCAGCTCGCTGGTGCGCAGCGCTTCCCACATGGCGAGCGCGTGGACGCCCGGCACGCCGAACGCGACGCGCGCGCCCAGCGCGGCCAGCGTCTCGATCACGGTGTGGCCGCCGAGCCTCTGCGCGGTCGCAGGCGTCGCCGTCACACGCGCTCCGTCACCGGCACGGCGGTCCGATTGTGCACGGCCAGGGTTCCCTCGAGGACCGCCTCCTCGAGCGTGCGGGGACCGAGCACGTCGCCGGCGCGGACTGCCCCGGGGTGGTGCTCGAGTTCCGGCCACAGCTCATCGGCCGGCACGCGGCCCTGGGCCAGGACGATGGTCGCCGTCGCGTCCGGGAGTGGTTGCGAGCGCATCGAGAAGACGTGGCGAAGCGTCAGCTCGCCATCGTCGATGGCCAGCTCGGTGTGGTGGACGATCGGGATCCCGAGCCGGTCGAGGCGGGCCAGGTAGAGGTTGCGCTGATACTGGTGGACGGTCTCGCCGGGAACTGGGGCCGCGCAGGCGAGCGTCACCTTGAGGCCGGCGCGGGACAGCTGCTCGGCCGCGTCAAGTCCGTCCCACCCGCCGCCCCAGTCCGCTACGAGGACGGGGCCGGCGACGTCGGCGGGGGCGCGGATCGCGTCCCAGGCCTCGCGCACGGCGAACGGCGTGTCCTCCGGCATCGGCGGCCGGTACGGGCGAGCGCCGGAGGCGAGCACGACCACGTCGAAGTCGGCCGCCACGTCCCCGTCGGCCGCGACCCCGAGCTGCGCGACGACCCCGGCGGCATGCAGCCGGGCCAGCGTCGAGCGGCGGTAGCGCTCCCACAGCTCCATGTGGGCCGGCGCCAGACCGGCCAGCCGGAGCTGCCCGCCGATGTCGCGCTCGCGCTCCATGAGCGTCACGTCGTCGCCCGCCGCCGCGGCTTGCAGTGCGGCCGCCACGCCGGCCGGTCCGGCGCCAATGACGAGGACCCGCCGTCCGAGGGCGCTCCGGGCGGGGTGGGGCAGCGTGCGCTCGTGGCCGGTGCGCGGGTTGACGGCGCAGCCGATCGGCACGCCCGCGTGATAGTGGCCGATACATGACTGGTTACAGCCCACGCACTCGATCACGGTGTCGGCGCGACCCGCCGTCGTCTTGGCGATCAGGTCCGGGTCGGCGATGTGGGCGCGGGTCAGCCCGACGAGATCGCATACGCCGCCGGCGATCATCCGGTCGGCGTGCTCCAGGTCGACCACGCGCGTCGTGGCGATCAGCGTGATCTCCGGTACGGCCTGGCGGACGGCGGCCGCCGGATCGGCGATCGCGTCGAGCTCGACCGGCGGCGGAGGGGCGATCCACGTCGACGCCGCGGGGAAGGCGGAGTGACCAAGCGCAAGCGAGACGAAGTCGACCAGCCCCGCGCCGTGCAACTCGCCGGCCACCTCGGCCGCGTCCTTGGGGCCGAGACCGCCCGGCACGAGCTCATCCGCGGACAGGCGTGCGCCGACCGCGATCCGGCCCTCGGTTGCCTCGCGGATCGCGGCCATCACCTCGACCGCGAAGCGCGTCCGCGCGCCGAGGCCGTAGCGGTCGGCGCGGCGGTTACTGAGGGCTGAGAAGAACTGCGCCGGCAGGTAGCCGTGGGCCATCGACACCTCGACGCCGTCAAGCCCTCCGTCGGCGGCGTGACGGGCCGCCGTCGCGTAGCCCTCGATCAGCTCTGCGATCTCGGCGGCGCTCAGCGCACGCGGCTCCGATTTGAAGCGCAGGCTGGGGACGGCCGAGGGAGCGACGGCCGGAGGCTTGGGGGAGGAGGCGATCAGCTCCCGCCCGCCGTGGAACAGCTGTACGAACAGGCGCGCGCCCTCGCCGTGCACGGCCTCGGCAAGCCGGCCGTAAGCGGGCACGATCTCGGGCAGGTAGCCCCCCAACGTGTGGGCGGTCAACAGTCCGGTGGGATGAACCGCGGTGGCCTCGATGAAGATGGCTCCGACCCCACCGCGCGCCCGTGCCTCGTGATAGGCGAGCAGGTCGTCGGTCGGCAGGTACTCGTGGACCAGCCCCGTCTGATGCGAGGCGGAGACGACGCGGTTGCGGAGCGGCACGGGTCCCAGCGCTACGGGCGAGAGCAGTGCCGCGTACGGGCTCATACGGTGAAGACGACCTTGCCGAAGCGCGCCGGGTCGAGCAGCCGCGCGATTGCCGCGGCGTAGTCCTCGAGCCTGAACACGCTGTCGATTACCGGGTCCCAGCGCGCCTCGGACACGTGCTGCACCATCGCGCGGTACTCGCGCGGGCTTCCCATCGAGGTGCCGACGATGCGCCGCCACTGCCAGTAGACCTCGGCCGTGGTCAGGGTGGTCGCGGGTCCCGACGTGTCGCCGAACGACACCAGTGTGCCGCCGCCGCGCAGCGAACGCAGCGCCCTGTCCCAGGAGGGGCCCCCGTAGCTGTCGATTGCCGCGTCGAGGCCGCCGCCGGCCAGCTCGCGCACTTGCTCGGACCAATCGGAATCGAGGTAGCTGACGCCGCCGACGGCCCCCAGCGCGAGCGCCCGGTCGAGTTTTTCCGTCGTAGACGAGGTGACGTACACGCGTGCGCCGAGCGCCACTGCGATCTGCACGGCGAACGTCGACACGTCGAGCGGGGCGCCGACGATGTCGAACGCGTCCGTAGGGTGCTCGTCGCTGTCCCCCCACGCCAGCGTGGGGTCGAAGATCACCTCGTCGCCGACAGCGGGGTGAGAAACGCCGGGTCCGACCGCGGCGACCACGCCGGCGCCGTCGGACCTGAGTGTCACGGGCAGCGAGCAGTAAGCCGGGGTCGTCCAAACCCAGGGGTCACGGCGGTTGATCGCGGCGTGGAGCGCGATCACCACCTCGCCGGGACCGGGCTCGGGGTCCGGCACCTGGTCCAACTCGAAGCGCGGCGGATCGCCGAACTCGACCAGGCGCAGCGCTCTCAATTCGTCTCGGCCCTCACGGTCGGAGCAACATACACTGCGACGATGAACGCGCGCGAATGGCTGGCCGCGTATGCCGAGAAGCTCGGCACGGAGCCGCCGACTCCCGAGGAGTTCAAGAAGCTGCTGGATGTCGCCGCCGAGGCGGCCCACTCGTCAGAGCGGGTGGCCGCGCCGGTAGCGTGCTGGCTCGTGGCCATGGCCGGGGTCGACCCCGACCAGGCGGTGGAGCTGGCCCGCGAGGTCGAATCCGCCACTTCAGATTAATTGGATGGCCTCGCGGCCCTACGACATCGTGGTGTTCGGTGCGACCGGATTTACGGGCGCCCTGGCCGCGGAGTACCTGGCTGACCATGCGCCGCCCGAGACGCGATGGGCGCTCGCCGGGCGGAACATGAGCAAGCTCGAGCAGGTGCGCTCGCGCCTGGGCGCCGGGTCGGCGGAGCTCCCACTGCTGTGGGCCGACGTAACAGACGGGGGGTCCGTCCGCGCCGCGGCGGAGGCTGCCCGGGTCGTGATCACGACGGTCGGGCCGTACATCCGGTACGGCGAGCCGCTGGTGGCGGCGTGTGCTGCGGCGGGGACCGACTACGTCGACCTGACCGGGGAGCCCGAGTTCGTCGACCGGATGTGGCTGGGCTACCACGAGCAGGCATCGCGCTCCGGGGCGCGCATCGTCCACTCGTGCGGGTTCGACTCGATCCCGTACGACCTCGGGGCGCTGTTTACGGTCGAGCAGCTGCCCGAGGGCGTGCCGATCGCGCTTGAAGGGTTCGTGCGAGTCGGCGGAACCTTCTCGGGAGGTACGTACCAGTCGACGATCGAGATCCTAAGTCGGCTCCGGCAAGGCGCATCGGTGGCGCGCGAGCGCCGCCGGCAGGAGGCCCGGCCATTCGATCGGCGCGTGCGTGGGGTATCCGGCGCGCCCCACCACGACGAGTTCGGCGGGGGCTGGGTCCTCCCAATCCCCACGATCGACCCACAGACCGTCCTTCGCTCGGCTCGGGCGCTCGAGCGCTACGGCCCCGATTTCGCCTATAGCCACTATCTGGCGGTCAAGCGACTGCCCGTGCTGGTCGGGCTGGCCGGCGGCGCGGCCGGCCTGATCGCGCTGGCGCAGCTGCCGCCGACCCGCAACGCGCTGCTCAAGCTCAAGAGCTCGGGGGAGGGTCCGTCGCCCGAGCAGCGCGCGAAATCGTGGTTCCGGGTGCGGTTCCGGGCGCGAGCGGACGGGCGGACGGTTCACGCCCAGGTCTCGGGCGGCGATCCCGGTTACGGCGAGACCTCGAAGATGCTGGCCGAGTCGGCCCTCTGCCTGGCCTTTGACGAGCTCCCTGAGCGCGCCGGCCAGCTGACGCCGGCGGTGGCGATGGGGGATGCTTTGCTTGGCCGGCTCCGGCGGGCCGGAATCAAGTTCGAGGTGCTCGATGGCTGACTCCAAGTGGACAGCGGCTGACATTCCCGACCAGAGCGGGCGCGTGGCGATCGTGACCGGCGCCAACAGCGGCCTCGGCCTCGCCACCGCGCGGGAGCTGGCCCGCGCCGGCGCGCAGGTCGTGATCGCGAGCCGGAGCGCGGCCAAGGGAGATCAGGCCGCCGCGAGCATCCGAGGAAGCGTCCCCGATGCCGCGCTCGAGGTCGCGCCGCTCGACCTGGCCGATCTGAGCTCGGTGCGGGCGTTTGCCGAGGGCTACGTGGGAGCGGGGTCTCAGCTCGACCTGCTGATCAACAACGCTGGGATCATGGCCGCGCCGCGCCAGCTGACCAAGGACGGGTTCGAGAGCCAGTTCGGTACCAACCACCTCGGCCACTTCGCGCTCACCGGCCTGCTGCTGCCCGTGCTGCTCAAGGCGCCGGCACCGAGGGTGGTGACGGTCTCGAGCGCGCTTCATCGCCGCGGCACGATGCGGTTCGACGACCTCCAGGGCGAGCGCAAGTACGACCGGTGGGGCGCCTACGGCCAGTCCAAGCTGGCCAACCTGATGTTCTGCTTCGAGCTTCAGCGCCGCGCCACCGAGGCGGAGGGGCGGGCGGGCGGGCGGGCGGGCGCTCCGTTCCTGAGCCTGGCGGCTCACCCCGGCTACGCGAGCACCAACCTGCAGTTCGCCGCGACCGACCGGTCCTACGAAAAGGTCTTCGGGTGGATCGGGAACCGGCTGCTCGCGCAGAGCGCGGACATGGGCGCGCTGCCGACGTTGTACGCCGCCACGGTCCCCGACCTGCCCGGCGGAACGTTCGTCGGTCCCGGTGGGCGCGCCGAGCAGCGCGGATACCCGAAGGTGGTGACCGCGGCGCGAAAGGCGTACGAGGAGCAGGACTGGCGGCGGCTGTGGGAGGTCTCCGAGCAGCTGACCGGCGTCCGCTACGCGTTCGCCGCCGTCGGGAGGGCGGCGTGACCGACGTCCGTCCCGAGGCGGCTCGCGCCGAACAGACCGACCTGCGGGCCGACGGCGCCGCCGCGCTCGAATGGGCGGCCCGCTATCTCGAGCGCGTCGGGGAGCTGCCCGTGCTGGCCCAGGTTGCGCCGGGCGAGATCCGCGCGAAGCTGCCACCGACCGCACCGGAGGACCCCGAGCCGTTCTCCGCCGTGCTCAACGATCTCGACGAGATTCTGCTGCCCGGCGTCACGCACTGGCAGCACCCGCGCTATTTCGCGTACTTCGCGACGAGCGCGTCCGAGCCGGGGATCCTGGCCGAGCTGCTGTCGGCGACGCTGAACACGATCGCGATCCTGTGGCGGACCTCGCCGGCGTCGACCGAGCTCGAGGGGGTGGTGCTCGACTGGACGGGCGAGCTGCTCGGGCTACCGAGCAGCTGGCACGGGCACATCGAGGACACCGCCTCGACCTCGACCTTCGCCGCGATCATCGCCGCGCGCGAGACCACCGGCCGCGATCTGATCCTCTGCTCCGAGCAGGCCCACTCCTCGGTCGACAAGGCGGCGCGCATGCTCGGGATGCGGTTACGCAAGGTGCCGGTCGACGCCGAGTTCCGCATGCGCCCGGACGCGCTGGGAGAAAGCTTGGATGAAGCCGCTGTTCTGGTCGCCACCGTCGGCACCACCGCGGTCACGGCGGTCGATCCGGTTCCGGCACTGGCTGACGCGTGCGCGGCGAGCGGGACGTGGCTGCACGTCGACGCGGCCTACGCGGGCGCCGCGATGGTGTGCCCGGAGCTCAGGTGGGCGTTCGCGGGGGTGGAGCGGGCCGACTCGCTCGTGGTCAACGCTCACAAGTGGATGCTCACGCCGATGGACTGCTCGCTGCTGTGGACCACCCGTCCGGACGACTTCCGCGCTGCCTTCAGCCTGATCCCCGAGTACCTGCGCACGCCCGACGCCGAGGACGCGCTCAGCCTGAGCGAGTACGGGCCGGCGCTCGGACGCCGCTTCCGGTCGCTCAAGCTGTGGGCGGTGCTCCGCTGCCACGGGCGAAGCGGCTTGCAGCGCCACATCCGCAACGGCGTCGAGCTCGCCGCGAGGTTCGAGCGCTGGGTGGCCGAGGCCGACGGCTGGGAGCTGTGCGCACCCCGTCACTTCTCGGTCGTGTGCTTCCGACTCGAGGGCGATGACGCCCGGAACCGGGCACTGCTCGAGCGGGTCAACGCGAGCGGGGAGATCTTCATCTCGCACTGCGTCCTGAACGGGCGCTACGTCCTGCGGTTGGCCGTCGGCCAGATGAGCACGACCGAAGACGACGTGCGCCGCGCCTGGGAGGTGCTCGTCCGAGAGGCGAGCTGATGCCTGCCACAGTGAAGGTCCGCGGCGACGCCGTCATCCGTGCCGAGCCCGACGAGGCGATGCTGTGGATCACCCTCACCGCGCTCGAGGACTCGCCGAGCGCCGCGCTCCGAGGTGTCTCGGCGCGCGCTAACGCACTGGTCGAGATGCTCGACGGCCTCGGGATCGCCAAGGCCGAGCGTTCGACCACGGGGGTCACCGTGCATGAGGAGTTCGAGCACGGCGCCGAGGGGCGCCGGTCGCTTGGCTATCGGGCGGCGACGCGGGTGTCCGTGCGCCTGAACGATCACGAGTTGATCGGCGGCCTGATCGAGCGGGCGGTCGAGGAGCTGGCGGCGCGGATCGACGGACCGCACTGGCAGATCGCGCCGGACAATCCCGCCCGGCTAAAAGCGGCGCGCGAGGCCGCCGCCGACGCGCAGCGAAAGGCGCGCGCCTACGCAGATGGGATAGGAGGCAAGCTGGGCCCGCCGCTGGAGCTCTCCGAGCCCGACTCGCAGCATATGCCGATCCGCGCCCGGGCCGCGGCGCAGCGGTTGTCCGCCAGCGATCCCGTTCCGGTCGAGCCAGGCGAGCAGGAGGTAGCCGCCTCCATCCACATTACGTTCGCGCTGGAATAGGGAACAGCTCGAGCAGGCGCTCCGCGGCGGCGCGGTCGCCCTCGATGGTGAGCTCGCCGGAGTCGAGCGCGCCGTGGAGCGAACTCCCATGCCAGAGGATCGCTTGAAGGGTCTCGGGACTGGCCTCGATCGTGGCTACCGGGTCCGAGGGCGTCCCGTGCGAGATGTCGAGCTGCCTGTCGGTGGGCCGCACCTCGAACGGCTGGCCGGCCAACACGACCTCGTAAGTCGCGCCGATCAGCCCGTCCGCCCGGGCCGGGTCGTACAGCGTCTTGAGCGCGAGCATGAACGCGTCGACGCCGAGCGTCTCATGGCCGTTCGGGAACGGAGCGCGGCTGCCCCAGCGACCGAGGCCGAGCACGACGGGCTCGAGCTCGCGGCCCCAGTCGGTCAACCGGTAGACGCGCGAGCCGGCGGGTGGGGGGAGCTGGTCCCTGCGCACGACGCCGGCCTCCTCGAGCTCGCGCAGCCGCTGGGACAGGATGTCGGGGCCTAGACGAGGCAGGCCTGCGCGCAGATCGGTGAATCGCTTCGGGCCGAGCAGCAACTCGCGGACGACCAGGATCGCCCACCGCTCACCGATGACGTCGAGCCCGCGGGCGATGCCGCAGGCGTCTCCGTAGGTCCGCCTTCCGGACATGGTCGGATTCTACCACTTGACAGTACGAGAGACCAACTATAGAGTTGGTTTTTCCAACTAACGATCTTGCGAGGTGAAGGCGTGAGCGAGCGAGATGGTTATCCGGCCGGAGTGCCGTGCTGGGTGGACAACCTGGTGCCGGACCCGGAACGGGCGATGGAGTTCTACGGCGAGCTGTTTGGCTGGGAGGCCGAGGCGTTCGGAGCGCCCGGGCTGAGCCTGCTTCGCCTGCCAGGCTTCGTGGGCGGCGAGCCGCAGCAGCCGGTGCCGCGCGACGTGGTCGCCGTGATGGCGCCGCCGGCGAGCGAGACCGCGCCCGCGGTCTGGGCCGTCGGCTTCTGGGTGACGGACGCGGACGCGCTCGCGGACATGGTCACCGGTCTGGGAGGCGGCGTGGTGATAGCGCCGTTCGACTCGATCCCGAGCCGCCAGGCCCTGCTCTCGGATCCGTTTGGCGCGCCGTTCTCGGTCAGCACCGCGGCGCACTGAGGGCGAGGGCGGATGACTCGCCACTCGCTTCCCGCCACGGCGCCAATGGCGCGAAACCCGTGCTATGGCCGGGCGGACCGCCATTCACCACGAGGGGACCGGCGAGTGTCGCGTTATCCGTCACCGAAAAGAGGTGCATCGGGATGAAGGTCCGGGCGCGGCCCCAAAACAGCTACTTCAGCTCAGACGACGTCTTGCCGAGCAGCTGGCGCGCCACGATCAGCAGCTGGATCTGCTGGGTGCCCTCGAACAGGTCGAGGATCTTGACGTCGCGGGCCCACTTCTCGAGCAGGTCGCCCTCCGCGTAGCCGATCGAGCCGCACAGCGCCACGCAGCGCAGCGCGATGTCGGTGCCGGTGCGGCCCGCCTTGGCCTTGGCCATCGAGGCCTGGAGCGAGTTGGGCTTCTTGTTGTCGGCCATCCAGGCCGCCTGCAACGTCAACAGCCGGGCCGCCTCCCAATCGGATTCCATTGCGATGAACTCCGACGCGGCGGCGGACTGTGAGTGGGGCGGGGCGTCGTAGTCGATCTCGACGCCGGCCTCCGACAGAAGCTCGCGGGTGCGCTCGAGGCACGCCCGCGCGACGCCGATGGCCATGCCGGCGACCAGCGGCCGGGTGTTGTCGAACGTCTGCATCACCCCGGAGAACCCGCGCTTGGCCTCGATTTCGGGGCTGCCGAGCAGATTCGCCGCGGGGACGCGGCAGTCATCGAGCACGAAGTTGGCGGTGTCCGAGGCCCGGATTCCGAGCTTGTGCTCGAGGCGGTCGAGCTTCAGCCCGGGGTTGTCGCGCTCGACGACGAAGGACTTGATCGCAGGGTGGCCTTGTCTCCTGTCGAGCGTCCCCCACACCACGATCAGCTCGGCCCGGTCGCCCGAGGTGACGAAGATCTTCTCGCCGTTCAGCACGTATTCGCCGCTCGCCTCGTCTAGCCGAGCCGTCGTGCGGATCGCCGCCGAGTCCGAGCCGGCCTCCGGCTCGGTGATCGCCATCGCGGCCCACTTGCCGCCGAAGCGCTCGAGCTGTTCCTCGTTGGCCACCGCGGCGATCGCGGCCTGGCCGAGGCCCTGGCGGGGCATGGTCAGGAGCAGGCCGACGTCGCCCCAGGACAGCTCCATCAGCCCGAGCAGGCTGGCCATGTTCGAGCCGTTGCGGTTTCCGTCGCGATCCGCCTTCGCGCCGTTCCCAGAAGACGAACCGACGCCGCCGGCGCCGGCCCCGCTCAGCGCGCCACCCTCGTTCATCCCGTCGATCACGGCGGCGAGCATGTCGAGCTCCTTCGGATAGGAGTGCTCGGCGTGGTCGTACTTGCGCGAGTTGGGGCGGAAGATCTCGGTGGCGACCTGGTGGGCCTGGTTGACCAGGAACTCGAATTTGCGAGGTGTCTCGAGGTTGATCACACCAGCAGCCCTCCCTCCATCACGCCGGCCGCGCGCAGGTCGCGGTACCAGCGCTCGACCGGATGCTCCTTGACGTAGCCGTGTCCGCCGAGCAACTGCACGCCGTCGGAGCCGATCGCCGAACCGCGCTCGGCGCACAGCCGCCGGGCCAGCGCGACCTCGCGCGCGAACGGCATCCCCTGATCGACGCGGCTGGCCGCACGGTAGGTGGCCAGGCGCATTCCGTCGAGCTCGATCGCGATGTTCGCGACCGTGAAGGCCACGGACTGTCGCGACGAGATCGGCTCGCCGAACGCCGTGCGCTCGTTGACATACGGGATTACGTAGTCGAGCACGGCCTGTCCGGTCCCCACCGCCAGCGCGCACCAGCCGAGCCGGCCGAGCTGAATGCACTCGGACACCGTGTCCTGGCCGGGTTCTCCGAGGAGCGCGCCGGCGGGAAGCTTTACCTGCTCCAGGACCAGGCGCCCGGTGGCGGCGGCGCGCACCCCCATCGCCGGCTCGGGCTCGACGCTCAGCCCCTCGCCCCCCGGCTCGACCACAAACAACGCCGGGGTCCCCTCCAGTGAGGCCGCGATCACGAACAGCTCGGAGGCGGATGCGCGCGGGACCAGCGACTTGACGCCGTCGAGGACGAACCCGCCGTCGACCCGCCGCGCTCGGGTCTTCAGATCGAACGGGTTGAACAGCGGGCGCGGCTCCAGCACGGCGAGCGCGGCGGCGGGGACGTTCTCGCCGACGAACTCGGGCAGGTAGGTGGCCTGCTGGTCGGCGTCGCCCCACAGGCTGAGCGCTGTCGACACGGCGGCCGGCGCCAGGCAGGCGAGGGCCATGCCCATGTCTCCCTGGGCGAGCGCCTCGGACATCAGCACGGTGGTGACCGCGGAGCGCTCGGCGACTGCGCCGCCCAGCTCCTCGGGCACCCCGACCATCGTCAGCCCGAGCTCGTTCGCCTGGGCGAGCAGTTCATCGGGGGCGGCGCACGCGTCATCGGCCGCCTCGGCCGCCGGGCGGAGCTTGGCCAGCGCGAAGTCGCGGACCGACTCGCGCAGCATCTGCTGCTCGTCATCGGGGGTCAGATCGAACAGGCCGCTGCGACCCGCCCGCGGCTGGCGGGCCGGCTTCGACAGCCTCTGGGTGGCGGCAAACGTCCGGCCGGCGCGGGTGGCGGTACGCACGGTGGCCTTCGACGCCTCGTGGAGCACGCGCTCGGCCGAGTCGCGCAGCCCGAAGCGGTCGATCAGCGGGTTGCTGGCCAGCCGGTTGAGCGCCCGGAGCCCGACGGCCATGCCTCGTTCGGCTAAATCAGGCATGCGGCGATCCTAACACGAATTGATGTTACGTCGGTTGATGTAATCGTGCATCTGGGTGGGCAGGTACCCCGAATCGAGGGTGCGAAATCCACGGCCCGCGGGCGGAAATCTTGCCGCTTATGGACTTCTTACGCGCCGCTCGTCATCCTCAGTTCCAGTTATGCGTGTATTGATCGCCGAGGACGAGCAACGACTGGCCGAGGCGATCGCGCGGGGCCTCCGGCGCGAGGGCATGGCCGTTGACGTGGCCCCCGACGGGACCGACGCGCTGGTCAAGGCGCGCGTCGTGCGCTACGACGTGCTCGTGCTCGACCGGGATCTGCCCGGGCTCCACGGCGACGATGTGTGCCGGACGGTCCGCGGCGAGCGCCCCGAGACCGGGATCCTGATGCTGACCGCCGCCGGCGCGCTCGAAGACCTGGTCGAGGGCCTCTCGCTCGGCGCCGACGATTACCTGCCCAAGCCGTTCCGGTTCGCCGAGCTGGTGGCGCGCATCCACGCGCTGGCTCGCCGGGCGACGCCCAGCCGTCCTCCCGTGCTCGAACACGACGGCATCGAGCTCGATCCGGCTCGCCGCAGGGTGACCCGGGGCAGCTCTGACATCGAGCTGACGCGCAAGGAATTCGGGGTCCTCGAGGTGCTGATGAGCGCCGAGGGGGCTACCGTATCCGCCGAGGAATTGCTCGAGCGCGTATGGGACGAGCACACCGATCCGTTCACCAACGTGGTGCGCATGACGATCATGACGCTTCGACGCAAGCTGGGCGAACCGGCGGTCGTGGAGACGGTGATCGGCGTCGGCTATCGGATGAGCTGATGCGCCTGGGCCGGGCCGCGTTCCGCCTACCGGCCCCCACCATCCGTCTGCGCATGACAGCGCTGTACGGCCTGGTGTTCTTGATCACGGGTGCGGTGCTGCTGACGATCGGCTACGAGCTGGTCCGCCACAACCTGAACTCACCCCCGAACTACCGGCAGGAGCTGGAGAAGCTCGGGCTCGCGCCGCCGAACTTCTTCGGCCGGCCGCCGGGGGCGGCACCCGGCTCGACCGGCACGCGGCTCTTCGCGGCCATTCGAGCCCAGCTGCGGGCGGACGCCTTGCATCGCTTGCTCGTCGAGTACGCCGTGGCGCTGGGCGCCATGACGATCGTCTCGGTTGTGGCCGGATGGCTGCTCGCCGGCCGGGCGCTGCGTCCGCTGCGCGCGATTACCGCCACCGCACGGCGTGTCTCGGGCGAGAACCTGGGCGAGCGGATCGGCCTGAAGGGGCCGGCCGACGAGCTCAAGGAGCTGGCCGACACGTTCGACGGCATGCTCGGGCGACTCGACGGGGCGTTTGCCAGCCAGCGGCACTTCGTCGCCAACGCCTCGCATGAGCTCCGCACCCCGCTGGCCATCATGCGAACCGAGGTCGACGTATCGCTGGCCGATCCGGACTCAAGTGTCGAGGAGCTGCGGCGGATGGGCGACGCCGTCCGTGAGACCGTCGACCGCTGCGAGCGGCTGATCGAGGGACTCCTGATGCTGGCCCGCAGCGAGGCCGCGACCGGGCGCGAGGAGCCTTCCGACCTGGCCGCCCTGGCCGCCGATTGCGTGACCGACCTATGGGCCCGGGCCGAGGAGGCCCACGTGCGCATCCGCGACGATCTCCAGCCCGCCTGGACCCGGGGCGAGCCGGCGCTGCTCGAGCGAATGATCGCCAACCTGATCGACAACGGCATCCGCCACAACGAGAGCGGCGGCTACCTGCGCGTATCCACGCGCACCGAGGGGCCGTGCGTGCACGTGCTGGTTGCCAACAGCGGCCCGCGGATCGACCCGGCCGAGGCCGCGACGCTGACCGAGCCGTTCCGCCGGCTGGGCCGGGGTGGCGGCGGATTCGGCCTGGGCCTGTCGATTGTGCGCTCCGTCGTCGACGCCCACGGCGGGACGCTCGAGGTCAACGCCCCCGCCTCGGGGGGCCTCGAAATCCACGTCGTGCTGCCCGCGCTGCAGCGGGTTACGATCATTCCTAAGAAGAGCGCAAGAGCGCTTACGCAGAGCTGATGCTCGCGGCGCTAAAACCGCAAATCGTGATGTCTGCGTCCGCAAACGCTGCGTACCGCCTGCCCTCCTCCCTTGTAGCAACGGACTGCCGGTCCGATGAGATCTCGCCGGGATCGATCACCTAGGGCGGGCGGGCGTCTCCTTCTGTACGCGCTGGCGGTGGTGGCGATCGTGGTGGCCGTGCTGGCCATCACCGAGATCGGGCCGCCGACGAGCTCGGCGCGCACCTCCAAGGAGATCGTCACGGCCGCGCAGGGCGTGGTGCAGTCAAGCGTGTCCGGCACCGGGAACATCGCCGCCGGCACCGACGACACCGTGAACTTCACCACCAGCGGGACCCTCCAGGACGTCTATGTCCACGTCGGTCAGCACGTCAACTCCGGGCAACTGCTCGCCGACCTCGATCCCACCTCGGCCCAGCTGACGCTCAATCAGGCCAATGCGAGCCTGACCGCCGCACAGGACAACCTGAACTGCGTGGAGGGCGAGACCAGCTACTGCGGGTCCGGTGGCTCCGGATCGACCGGCTCTGGCTCCACCGGCTCTGGGTCGAGCTCGACGACGAGCTACTCACCCTCCACCGCCGGCACGATCGAGTACGCGTCGTTCACGCCACCCGCCGGCACCAAGCCGTCCGCCGGTACAGGCAATGGCAAGGGCAAGACGAAGGGCGGATCCGGGACGACTGTGGTCGCGACCAAGACCACGCCGAGCGTGACCGTGACCGTGGTCGTCCCCAGCACCTCGCCGTCCAAGTCGGGTTCCTCTACGTCGGGCGGGAGCGGATCCTCGGGCGCGAAGAGCAGCTCGACGCCCACCACGACGACCACCAGCACCCCCTCCCCGGGCAGCATCGCCTCGGCGCAGGCGTCGGTCTACTCCGCGCAGGCCAGCGTCCACAACGCCGAGGTCGCGCTCAACGCCACCAAGCTCTACGCCCCGGTCAGCGGCACGATCGCCTCGCTGTCCAGCCTTACCCCCGGCCAGTCGGTGACCGGCGGGTCGGGCAGCTCTTCCTCTTCGACCGGGTCCTCGTCGAGCTCCTCGGGCAGTAGCGGCAGCGGCGTCACGGCCGGGAGCCTGGGCGGCTCCTCGAGCTCCTCGAGCTCGTCGAGCTCTGGCTTCGCCGAGATCATCAACACGAACACGCTGATGATGACCGTCGCGTTCAGCGAGTCGGACATCAGCAAGATCGCGGTCGGGCAATCGGCCACGGTCAGCCTCGACGCGCTGGCCGGCGTCGAGCTCGCCGCCCATGTGAGCCAGATCTCGCCGGTGGGCTCGACCAGCTCGGGCGTCGTCTCCTACGACGCGACCCTCCAGCTCGACCAGAACGACTCGCAGGTCAAGCCGGGTATGAGCGCCTCGGCGTCGGTGATCACCGGCCAGGCATCCGGCGTCACGCTCCCCAACGCGGCGGTCACGGGCACCGGCTCGCTGGCCACCGTCAACGTGCTCAAGAACGGCAAGACGGTTCCAACCCAGGTGGTGGTCGGGCTCCGTGGCGATAGCCGCACGCAGATCATCAGCGGCCTGGCCGCGGGCGACCAGGTCGAGATCACGATCACACTGCCGTCGCTGAGCTCGACCTCGACGACCGGCTCGAGCACCGGCACGCTGGGCGGAGGGCTCGGTGGTGGCGGGTTCGGTGGCGGTGGCGGGTTCGGTGGCGCCGGCGGCGGCGCATTCCGGCGCGCGGCCGGAGGCGGCTGATGCCACGCCGGCGGCCCTCCGACGAGCGGCCGGCCGTCGCCCGGGCGCAGCGATTCCTGCGGACCAAACGCGAGCAGGTTGCGCAGCGCGAGGCGCCGAAGCCGGTCGGCCGACCGCGCCCGCGTGCGAGCCGTCCAGGCGTGCCGGTAATCGACCTCCAGGACGTGCACAAGACCTATAGCGTCGGTGACATCGCCGTGCACGCCCTGCGCGGGGTGAGCCTGCGGATCGAGCGCGGTGAGTATGTCGCGATCGTGGGAGCGTCGGGGAGCGGCAAGACGACGCTGATGAACATCGTCGGCTGCCTGGACATGCCGACCAGCGGGATCTACCGGCTGAATGGGCTCGACGTGCGCCGAATCGACGAGGACTCGCTGGCCGACGTTCGCAACCGCGAGATCGGGTTCGTGTTCCAGAGCTTCAACCTGATCCCCCGCACGCGCGCCCAGGCCAACGTCGAGCTTCCGCTCGCCTACGCCGGGGTGCATCGCAGCGCGCGGCACGAGCGCGCGGTTGCCGCCCTGCGCCAGGTGGGTCTGGGTAATCGGACGCATCACATGCCCTCGGAGCTTTCGGGCGGCCAGCAGCAGCGCGTGGCGATCGCCCGCGCCCTGGTCACCAACCCGGCCATGATCCTGGCCGACGAACCGACCGGAGCGCTTGACACGGTGTCCTCGGCCGAGGTGCTGGGCATCTTCGATCGGCTCAACGAGCAGGGCCGCACGATCATCCTGATCACGCATGAGCAGGCCATCGCCGACCACGCCCGTCGGGTGGTCCGGATCAGCGACGGGACGATCATTTCCGACGAGCGAGGCGAGCGCGCGGCAGAGGGAGTCACATGATCGAGACCGTGCGCGTGGCGCTCGGCGGCTTGTCGGCGAACAAGCTTCGGTCGGGCCTGACCATCCTCGGGCTCATGATCGGGGTCGGGTCGGTGATCGTGTTGATCGCCGTCGGCACCGGATCATCGGCGGCGGTCACGAACCAGATCGATGCTCTGGGCAGCAACGTGCTGCTGGTGAGCGGCGCGCCCTCGCTCGGAGGACTGTTCTTTCGTGGCGGCGGCGCCGGCGCGAGCGCGAGCGCGAGCGCGAGCACCGGCCTGACCGTGGCCGACGCCAACGCGCTCGTGAAGCCGTTCCAGGCGCCCGACGTTCTCAGCGCCTCGCCCGTGGTGACCGCCAACAGCGTGACGCTGACCTCTGGCGAGACGACCTACTCGCCGTCCTCGTTCGTCGGGACAACACCCTCCTACCAGGCGGCGCGAAGCTACACGATGGCTGAGGGCTCGTGGTTCACGAGCGCTGATGTGCAGAACCACAGCCGGGTGCTCGTGGTCGGACCCACCGTGGTCAGCGAGCTGTTCAACGGAGCGGATCCGGTCGGCCAGACGGTCCAGGTCAACGGCACCAACTTCCAGGTCATCGGCGTGACCAACTCGAAGGGCTCGAACGGGAGCACCAACCAGGACGACGTCGCGATCGCGCCCTTGACCGCGGTACAGGACACCCTGACCGGGTACGGGAACATCAGCCAGATCGTCGTCCAGGCGAAGTCGCAGGGTCAGCTGAACGCCGCGCAGACCGAGGTAACGAGCATCCTCAACCAGCTTGATCCGCCGAGCGCGGCATCGGACGGCACCGCCAACTTCGAGGTGGTCAACCAGAGCTCGATCATCCAGACCTCGACCGCGAGCAGCAAGGTGTTCACCACCCTGCTGGGCGAGGTCGCGGCGATCTCCCTGCTGGTCGGCGGGATCGGGGTGATGAACATCATGCTCGTGTCGGTCACCGAGCGCACCCGCGAAATCGGGATCCGCAAGGCCGTGGGCGCCCGCCGCAGCGACATCCTGACCCAGTTCCTGGTCGAGGCCGTGCTGGTCTCGTTCTTCGGCGGCATCGCCGGCGTGATCGCCGGGATCATCGGCAGCCAGTTCAAGATCGCGGGCGTCCAGCCGGTGATCGCCCCCTACTCGATCGCCTTGGCGTTCGGCGCCGCCGTGCTGATCGGACTCTTCTTCGGAACCTATCCCGCCGGGCGCGCCGCGTCGCTCCGGCCAATCGAGGCGCTTCGCTTTGAGTGAGCAGTCTGAACAACGACCCAGAGGAATCGACATGAACGCCATCCCTTACGACGGGCCCGAGGAGGAGTGGGACAGCTACGAGGATGAGCAGGAGGTCGCGCTCCCGGGGCGCCCACGGCGCAAGGTCTTGACCTGGTGGAGCGCCGGGCTGTTCGCCGTGCTCCTCGGCCTGGTCGGCTTCTACGTCGGCGTGCGCGTCGAGAAGCACCAGCTCGCCAACTCGAGCTCGACCAGCGGGTTTGCGGCGGCTCTCGCCGGCGCAGACACCGGTACTGGTGCGACTGGCACCGGGACCGGCGCCTCGACGCGAGCGGGTGCCACCGGGTCGGGTGCCACCGGGTCGGGTGCCACCGGGTCCACGCGCGGCGCCGGCGCCGGCGGCAGCGCCTTCCGGGGCCTGTTCGGCGGCGGGGCCGGTGGAAGCGCCTCGGTAGGGACGGTCTCGAGCATCAGCGGAGACTCGCTCTACATAACAGAGACTTCGGGTAACACGGTTAAGGTCACGTTGTCGAGCGCGACCAAGGTCACCAAGAACGTCGGCGTGGGTAAGAACGCCGTGCGACCGGGCGATCTCGTCACGGTCGCGGGAGCCAAGGGCTCGAATGGCACGATCAGCGCGACTACCGTCAACGACACCGGTGCCAGCCCCTTCGGCTCTAGCAGCAGTTCAACTAGCTCGAGCTCAAGCTCGGGAAGTAGCGCATCTTCCGCCGTCGGCTCGTTGTTCGGCGGCGGCTGAGCAGTATCGATTCACGAAAGGACTAGAGGTTTTGAAAGTCATGCGTAAAGCACCCCGGGGGGCGCTTTTCACGATCCTCGCGCTGGCTCTGGGCTGCCTGATAGCGGCCTGCGGCAGCGCCAGCAGCAGCTCGAGCACGACCGGCAGTGCCGGTGCGAGCAGCTCGAGCACCACCACGTCGGCCTCGTCCGGCGCGGCCGGAGGCACGAGTGCCGGCCGCACGGCCCTGGTCGCCTGTCTGAAGTCGCACGGCGTCACGCTGCCGAATCGTCCGGCCGGGGCTCCTCCCGCCGGCGGCACCGGGACCGGGACCGGCACCACCGGCGCCGGCGGGCCCCCGGGCGGCGGGTTCTTCGGCGGCGGCGGCGCCGGCGGTGCCCGTTTCGCCAACAACCCGAAGCTGCAGGCCGCGTTCAAGGCGTGCGGCGCGAACTTCGGCTTCCGCCGGGGGAACTTCGCCGGACGGATCTCGCACACGACGATCACCAAGTACGTGGACTGCGTGCGCCAGCACGGCTACAACCTGCCGAACCCGAACTTCTCGGGCAAGGGCTCGGTGTTCCCGTCGAACATCCGCACCAACCCCAAGTTCGTGGCCGCGAGCAAGGCGTGTCAGAGCATCCTGATCCCGGCCCGACCGTCAGGCGGAACGAGTACCAACTCCGGGGCGTGAGGCGATGATGAAGATGAAGTTTCCGGGGAATTCGAGCGCAGGCGCGTCGCCATCGAGCATGGGTGGCGGCGAGCCTGAGCCCGTGACGACGGTGCTGGTGGGCGACGAGCCCACCGTGCCGTCCCCCGTGCCGGCGCCGCCGGCAGTCGCGCCCGGTGTGGTCGTCGGCCAGGTGCTGCCCATGTACTTCGTCGGCGATGAGTCGCACTCGATGGCGGGCGACCCGATCGGGGCGGTCAACCAGGGGCTCATCGACCTGCGTGATGAGGTGGCTAAGCACCCGCTGATCGGCAAGAAGGTCCGGTTCGGGATCATCACGTTCGCCGATACCGCCGAAACCCGGTTGCAGCTGTCCGAGTTGTCCGAGGATCTCGTGCTGCCCACGCTGGCGCCACGGGGTCGTGGCACCAGCTACGCGAGCGCGCTCGAGGCACTGCGCCAGACGATCCCGGCCGACGTCGCGCTGCTGAAGGGCAGCGGCTACCAGGTCCACCGGCCCTCGGTGTTCTTCCTGAGCGACGGCCAGCCGACCGAGAAGGCGGACAAGTGGCGCAAGCGGCTCGAGGAGCTCAAGGATCCGGGCTTCAGGGAGCGGCCGAATGTCCTGGCCTTCGGCGTCGGCGACGCCGATCCGGAGGTGATCCGGGAGCTCGCCACCTCTCCGCGGTACGGGTTCATGATGACCACGGGCGCGTCGACCGCGGGGGCGATTGCGGAGTTCGCCACCTCGATGCTGAACTCCATGGTCGCCTCAGCTGAGCGCCTCGACCGGGGTGAGCAGACGATCGAGTTCGAGAAGCCGGAGGGATTCGTGCAGCTCGACGCGCCGCTCGTGTAGCGGCGACGGCAGTGGTCCCGGGGGAGTCTGCCGCGGCCGGGTCCGGCGCGCCGCCGCGGGCCGCGCGCCGGCGTGTGCGCCTGGCTCGCGGTCCGGTCACGATCGGAGAGCCGGCGCCCGCGATCGAGCCGCGGCTGGCGGGCGGCGAGCCCTACCGGCCGGACACGATTGCCGACGGCGGCAGCGCGTTCGGCCTGACGGTCCGGGCGGCCTCGGTCCGCGGCCTGCACAAACGGTTCGTGGGAGGTCCGCGGCAGGATGATCTGTGCCTGAGGCTGCACGCGGATTCTGGGACTCTGATCGCGGCGGTCGCCGACGGTGTGTCGGGGGCGGCGCGGTCGGATCTAGGCGCGGCGCTGGCCGTGCGTTACGCGACCGCCGCGGTGGTGCGCCACCTCGACGAGGGCTCGATCGACTGGCCCAACGTGTTCGAGCAGGCGGCCTGGGCGCTCGTGTCTGAGGAGCGCCGCTCCGGTTCGGATCAATCGGGCTCACTCGCGACCACGTTGCTGGTCGCGGCCGTTACGGTGGGAGAGGAAGGTGCGGTCGCCGTCCAGGCCGCGGCGGTCGGCGACTCGCCGGCGTTTCGCCTGCACTCCAGGCAATACCATCCCATCGTGGGCCAGCCGGTGCACGAGGACGATCTGATCGGTGGAGGCGTTCAGGCGCTGCCCCGCGACGCGGGCGCGGCCGAGGTAGGCGACTGCGCGCTCGGGCCGGGTGACGCGCTGCTGCTCTGCACCGACGGGCTGGCGCTGCCGCTGGGCGGCGGGACGGGCGACCTCGGACGGGCCTTCGCCCGCGAACTGGCGACGCCCCCCGACGTGATCGACTTCGCGCGGCTGCTCGACTTCAGCCGCAGCACGTACGACGACGATCGCACCCTCGTCGCGGTGTGGGCGCCGACGCACTCGTGATTACGATGGGGGCGCCAAGGAAGCGATGACCGCGCTCGCCGGTCTGTTCGAGGTGGAGGCCCGGCCGCGCGCGGTGCGGCTCGAGGACCTCGGCGAGCTCGTGCCGATCTCCCGCGTGGGCGGCCAGGGCCGGGTCTACCGCCCCCAGTTCGTGCCCGCCTCGCTCGGTCCCGGTCCGCTCGTGGTCAAGCGCTACCGCCGGGCGCCCCCACCGGGCGCGGCAAGCGTGCTGGCCGACATGGTGGCGTGGGGCCGGTCGCTGCCGCGCGACGCGTGGCTGCATGCCATCGCCGCGTGGCCGCTGGCCGTGATCCACGCCGGTCCCCAGGCCGTCGGCATTGTCATGCGGGATGTCAGCTCGCGGTTCGCGGTGCCGTTCGTGATGCCGAGCGGCCGGCGCGAGCACGTGCTGTTGACGCTAGAGCACCTGCTCGGCGCAGATGGGTACCTCGAGCTGCGCGGTCTCGGCGTTCGCTTGGACACGGCGCGCCGGGCGCGGGTGGCCGAGCGAATGAGCGGCGGCCTCGACCTCCTGCACCGCCAGGGAATCGCCGCGAGCGACATCGCTCCGAACAACCTGTTGGTCGCGTTTGGGGAGGGCGGCGGCGCGGCGATCTGCTTCATCGATTGTGACTCGATGGCCTTCCAGGGTCGAACCGCGCTCGAGACGGTCCAGACCGGCGATTGGGACATACCGGCGCAGTTCGGCGAGTCGTCGGAGACACGTGCGGCCGACGCGTACAAGCTTGGCCTGGTGATCCTGCGGCTGTTCGCGCGCTCGCACGACGCGCGAGCGCTGGCTCCCAACCTGCGCTACGTCCCGGTTGAACTGAGAGACCTCTTGTATCGGGCACTCGGGGACAGCCCCGTGAACCGGCCGGCGGCCGGAGAGTGGCAAGGAGCGCTACGCGGGTTGCTCGCGGATGGGCGGCTGAACGAGCGCTACCCAGGGCCGGCGCCCGCGCCGCGGATCACACCTGTGGTTTCTGCCTCCGTCGTGGCGCCCACTGGAGTCTCGGCCCCGGCGCCGGTGGTGCGATTGACTTCGCCGACGCCCCGCGTTGCGCCGCCATCCGCGGTCGCTCGTCCCGCAGTGTCGCGCGCGGTCGCCGTTGCGAACTCGACCTCCGCCGCGCTGTGGCTCCGGCGCGCAGTGGTAGTGCTGTGGATCGTGGCCGGGAGCGCCGTGCTGCTGCTCGTTCTTTCGCGGCTGTTCGCCGCAGCGGTGCCCGTGCCGGACTCCGCCGACGGTGCGGTGGGCGGCGCCGGCGGCGGCGGGACGCCGTATTACCAGTACAACCCGGGCGGTTACTACCCGGGTGGCGGGGTCGGTCGGATCGGACAGGGGAGCGCGCCGGGCACGGTCCAGGTGCTCCCCTGAGCCGGTGCGTGTGTGAATCCTGTTACATCGCGGACAGTTCGATTGGCCGCTTACGGAAATCTGACGGAAGGGGCCGTAGGGTCATCGCCGCGACGACAGTGCGCCTCGTCGCAAATGCGGAAGGACTCCCCGAATCCCGCAGCTGGGGACCGGCGGCGGTCCCGGGTCGTGACTCCCGCCCGGGGCCGCCAGCCGGTCCGCGGCTGCGGGCTTCGGCCTGCGGGGTGTTGACGAGAGGGGTTAGGCCGCCGCTACGCGGATCGCCGCGAGAATGTCCTCGGGCGGCGCGTTGTCGCTGGCGTCCACGGCCATGTGCGACCACGTGACGCGTCCGTCGGGCGCGACGACGAGCGCGCCACCCAGCTGTGCGGGGTGGCCGATCGTGCGGGTCTGGGTCCTCCTGGTGCGGGCGCTGGCCAGGAGGCCCTTGGCGACGGTCTGCGGACTGAACAGGTCCGTCACGCCGCCGACCTTCGTCCCCGCCGCCTTGTAGCTGACCCGGTCGTGGTCGGCGAGCACGGGCAGCTGGATCCCCTGGCGCCGGCGGAACTCGGCTGCCTGGCGCGGGGTGCCCTGGCCGATGAGCACGAGGTTGACGCCCGCCGCCTTGAAGTCGCCACGTGCGCGGTCCAACTGGACCGCGTGCTCCTTGCAGAAGATTCAGCCGTAGTGGCGCAGCCAGACGAGCGCGACGGGACGATCGCTCCACAGATCGCCCAGGCGCACGTCGTGGCAGTCCTGATCGGGGAGCACGATGTCAGCGAGCCCGTCCGCGCGTGACGGCGCGCTCGGTTTGCGACCGGCAGGCATGCGAGGCCAACGCTACTACGCGATACTGAGGAGGTGGCGGTCGCCGAGCCCAAGCTCCTTTGGACTCCGAGTGCGGAGCGGGTCGAGCGCGCCACGCTGACGCGCTATCAGCGCTGGCTCGGCGAGAAGCACGGACTCGAATTCGAGGGCTACCACGACCTGTGGCGCTGGTCGGTGTTCGACCTCGAGGCGTTCTGGGGCTCGATGGTGGAGTTTTGCGGCGTTCGCTTCGATGAAGGCGGCGACCGGGTGCTGGGCAGCGAGGCGATGCCGGGCGCGTCGTGGTTCCCCGGGTCGCGGGTGTCGTATGCCGAGCATGTTTTCGCCGGCAAGGATCCTTCTGCCTTGGCCATCCAACATGCGTCGGAGAGTCGCGAGCTGGATCGGCTCACCTGGGGTGAGCTGCGGTCTCAGACGGCTTCGATCGCTGCCGGGCTGAAGGCTTTGGGGGCGGGGGAGGGCGACCGGGTTGCCGCGTACATGCCGAACATCCCCGAGACCGTGGCGGCCTTTCTCGCCTGTGCCTCGATCGGCGCTGTTTGGTCCTCGGCGGCGCCGGAGTTCGGCGCTCGGAGCGTGATCGACCGCTTCGCGCAGATCGAGCCGAAGGTGCTGCTGGCTGTGGACGGCTACCGATACGGGGGCAAAGACTTCGACCGGTCTGAGATCGTCGAGCGGATCGCGGGCGAGATCCCGTCGCTGTCGAAGGTGGTCCGGCTCGGATATTTGGACGGATCGGGGTGGGAGGACGGCTTCCTGGTCTCGGGCGCCGAGCTCGAGTTCACGCCTCTGCCCTTCGAGCACCCGCTATGGGTGCTCTACTCGTCAGGGACGACGGGGCTGCCCAAGCCGATCGTCCACGGGCAGGGCGGGATCCTCCTCGAGCATCTGAAGAAGGCTTATCTGCACCTGGACGCCCAGTCCGGCGACCGGCTGTTCTGGTTCACCACGACCGGTTGGATGATGTGGAACTTCGTCGTCGGGATGCTGCTGAGCGACGCCTCGATCATCCTGTACGACGGCAACCCCGGCTATCCGTCGCTTGGCCGGCTGTGGGACCTGGCGGCGGACACGGGGATGACCACCTTCGGCACGAGCGCTGCGTTCGTCGCGGCGTGCATGAAGGACGATTTGACTCTGCGCTCCGAGGGCCGGGACCTGAGCGCGTTGCGGGCGGTCGGGTCGACCGGCTCGCCGCTTTCGCCCGAAGGCTTTCAGTGGATCTACGACCAGCTCGGATCCGACACGTGGCTGTTCTCGACCTCGGGCGGGACCGATCTGTGCACGGCGTTCGTGGGTGGCGCGCCGACGCTTCCGGTCTACCTGGGCGAGCTGCAGGCGCGCTCGCTCGGCGCGTCGGTGGAGTCCTGGGACCCCGAGGGGCGGCCGCTGATAGACGAGGTCGGCGAGCTCGTCATCACCCGGCCAATGCCTTCGATGCCCGTGTTCTTCTGGGGCGACTCCGATGGGTCGCGTTACCTCGACAGCTACTTCAGCGTGTACCCGGGGATCTGGCGCCACGGCGACTGGATCGAGATCACGTCGCGAGAGACGGCGGTCATCTACGGCCGCTCGGACGCGACGATCAACCGGGGCGGGGTCCGGATGGGCACGAGCGAGATCTACCGGGCAGTGCTGGCGGTCGACGAGGTGGTGGATGCGCTGGTGGTCGATGTCCCGCGACCCGGGAGCGACGGGTGGATGCCGCTGTTCGTCGTTCTCCGCGAGGGCGCATCGCTCGACGACTCGCTGGTGTCTCAGATCCGCCGCCGGATCCGGGAGGACTGCTCGCCGCGCCACGTCCCGGACGAGATCACGCAGATTTCCGAGGTGCCTCGGACGCTGTCCGGGAAGGTTCTCGAGGTCCCGGTGAAGCGAATCCTTATGGGGACCCCACCCGAACAGGCCGCCTCCCGAGAAAGCTTGGCTAACCCGGAGGCCCTGGATTTCTTTGTTCGCCTAAGGGGAGAAACGCGCGGGCCCTCGGGCTCTTAAGGGTGTGATCGAAATGGCCCTGTATTGGGGCCAGATCGACCACACCCTGAATGGTGGACGCACTCGAAAGCGCAATCGCGGCGGTGGCTGCGAAGCAATACGGCTACATCACGCGCGCCCAGTTGCTTGCGGCTGGGCTAGGTCGCCGAGCGATCCAGTATCGGGTGGCGACTGGACGCCGAGCTGGCGCGTGATGTCGCGGCGGGCCAGGGTTCGGCTGCGGTGGCCCTTGATGGCCTTGCGGGTTCGCTTCGACCGCGTTGTCACCTCGAACGGGCAGCCGCCCGGGCTCGAGGACGACTTCGCCGTGTTCTGCAAGCGCTACGGACTGCCGACGCCGGTGACGAACACCTACCTATTCGGCTACGAGGTCGACGCGCTGTTCCCCGTCGAGCGGGTGATCGTCGAGCTCGACGGCCGCCGGTTCCACGGGAATCCGGACCGAGAGGCGCGCCGGCTCCACAAGATCCTCGAGGCCCGCGGAAAACTGACGAAGTTCTTACGCTTCTCTCAAACTCCACTGGAAGGATCACGGCCACGGGCGCACCGATTCCGGAGCGCCCGGCCAGCTGAGGAGTTCAGGAGTTGGAGCGCAGTCTCAGAGGAAAGCTCGTGATCGGCTTGGCGGCGCTCGCGGTTGCGGCGTTCGCGGGCGGCGCGTACGCGGCCACGCAGACCTCGGGGCCGAATACGCGCCAGGCCTTCCTGAACGACGTCGCCAAGCGGCTGCATGTCACCCCGGAGCAGCTGACCGCCGCGCTGAACGGCGCCTCGATCGATCAGCTCCAGGCCGAGGTCAAGGCCGGGGCATTGACCCAGTCCCAGGCGAACGCGCTCGAACAGCGCCTCAAGCAGAACGGCACCAATCCGGCCGTGCCCTTTGGCTTCTTCGGACCGGGCGGCGGGCCGGGCTTCGGCCCGCCGGGGTTAGGCAAGGGCGGTCCGGCTGGGCCGGGTGGCACGGCTCCGCAACTGCGACACTTTGCAGCCCCGTTCGCGATTGCCGGCGGGATCGGCCCGGCCGCCACGTACCTCGGTCTGACCGACGCTCAGCTGCTCCGGCAGCTATCGAGCGGCAAGTCGCTAGCTCAGATCGCCAGCGCCAAGGGCAAGTCGGTGAGCGGGTTGGAGCAGACGATCAACGCGGCGATGAAGGCCCGGTTCGACAAGCTCGTCGCCAACAAGATGCTCACGGCGGCCCAGGAGAAGCAGATCCTCAGCAAGCTGTCGGCCCGGATCGCCGGCGAGGTCAACCAGAAGGGCCTCCCATTCCCGCGGTTCCGCGGCCCGGGGCTGCGTTTCCAGGGCGTGCCCTCGCCACCCCAGAAGGGCGGCCCGGCCACGCCGCTCGGGCCGGCGTCGCAGCTGTTCATGCCGCAAGGGCCCAGCGCCTGAGCTCCGGTAGTTCTTACCGGCCTCTCACCTAGTTCTGACGGGTTTCTCATAGCTAGCTGCTGTACTGGGAGGATCGAAGTCACAGAACCGCGCTTGCGAGGAGACACCTAACAATGAAACTTCTGACCCGCGTGCTTCCGATCATCGGCGGCGCCGTGGCCGGCGGGGCGATCGCCCTGGCCGTAGCCAGCGGGAGCACGACAACGCACTCGGTCACGACGACGACCGTCGTGCAACCGAGCAGCTCGCCGGCCCTGCCCACCAGCTTCAGCGGCACGGCCAAGGCCCTGACGATCAGCCAGATCTACCAGCAGGATGATCCCGGCGTGGTCGACATAACCACCTCCTCGACCCAGAACAGCACCGGGGGCATCTTCGGCTTCGGACAGTCTCAACAGACCGAGGGCGAGGGCGCCGGCGTGGTGTTCGACAAGAAGGGCGACATCGTCACCGACGAGCACGTCGTGTCGGGCGCAAGCAGCATCACCGTCACCTTCCCCGACGGGGTGAAGGCGCCGGCCACTTTGATCGGCTCTGACACCGGTGCCGACCTGGCCGTCATCCGGGTCAAGAACGTCGACTCCTCCGAGCTGCACCCGCTGACCTTCGGCGACTCCTCGGCGCTGCAGGTCGGCGACAGCGTGGTTGCGATCGGCAGTCCGTTCGGCCTCCCCAACACGCTCACGGCCGGCATCGTCAGCGCCCTTCAGCGCACGATCCAGGCCCCGAACGAGTTCACGATCTCGAACGCCGTGCAGACCGACGCCGCTATCAACCCGGGCAACTCGGGCGGGCCGCTGATCAACGCCGCCGGCCAGGTGATCGGGCTCAACGACCAGATCGAGACCAACAACACCAATGGCCAGGGCGAAGGCTCGAGCTCGGGCGTCGGGTTTGCCACTCCGTCCAACAGCGACGCCAGGTTGGCCAGGGAGATCATCTCCACCGGGCAGGCCCACAACGCCTACGTCGGCGTCAGCCTCGATCCGACGGTCTCCGGTGGCGCCGGGATCGCCAAGTCCTCGAGCACTAATAGCGAGCCGCCGATCGCGTCGGGCTCGCCGGCCGCCAAGGCCGGTCTCCAGGCGGGCGACATCATCACCGCCGTGAACGGCCAGAAGGTCGCCTCGGTCAACCAGTTCGTGGCCACGATCGCCAACTACGCGCCGGGCGACACGGTCACACTGACCATCAACCGGGGCGGTTCGACCAAGAACATCAAGCTGACGCTGGGCGCCCAGCCCGCCAGCGCCGCGCCCACGACGTCGTCTTCACAGGGCGGCTCGGGCGGCGGCAACGGCTTCGGAACCCCGTAAGCAAATAGGGAACGTGGACACGACCGGCCGGCAAGGATGCCGGCCGGAACGGCCCCACGGACGCCGAGCGAAGCGAGGCCCCTAAGAAGCAGCCGTCGAGGCCTGGGCCAGCGTGCGCTCCATCAGTTCGCGGTGGACCGAGCGCGTCCGGCCCGTCCGCCGGGTCCAGACCGAGTCCGAGCCGAGCGTCCAGGAGAACGTGTCGTCGGCCAGGCACCGGTCGAGCGTGTCCTCGATCTCGGCCTTGAGCTCGGGATCCTCGACGGGCACGAGCAGCTCCACGCGGGTGTCCAGGTTGCGCGGCATCAGGTCGGCCGAGCCGATGTAGTAGATGTGCTCATCGCCCCGGTGGAACGAGTAGATGCGCGAGTGCTCGAGGAAGCGCCCGACCACGGACACGACCTCAATCGTCTCGCTCACCCCCGGGATCCCCGGGGTCAGGCAGCAGATGCCGCGCACGTTCAACTGGATCGGGACGCCGGCCTGCGACGCGCGATACAAGGCCTCGATGCAGCGCTGATCGACCAGCGCGTTCATCTTCATCGTGATCCGAGCGGGTTCGCCCGCCTGGTGCGCGGCGATGGTCCGATCGATCTCCTCGATCAGCGGCTCGCGCAGCCAGAGCGGCGCGACCAGGATCTTGCGCTCGCGGGCGGCGTGGCCGTAGCCGGTCAGCGTGTTGAACAGGTTCGCGACCTCCTCGCCGATCACCCGGTCGGTCGTGAACAGGCCGAAGTCTTCGTAAAGGCGGGCGTTCTTGGCGTGGAAGTTGCCGGTGCCGATCATCACGTAATGGCGCACGCCGCCCCGCTCGCGGCGGACAACGAGGATCGCCTTGGCGTGGGTCTTGAGACCGGGGATGCCGTGCACCACATGGGCGCCCACCTCTTCCAGGGCTCGCGACCAGCCGATGTTCTGGCGCTCGTCGAAGCGCGCCTTGAGCTCCACCATCGCCACGGCCTGCTTGCCCTTCTCGGCCGCCTCGATCAGCGACGGGATGAGGGCCGAGTCATCCGAGGTCCGGTACACGGTCATCTTGATCGCTAGCACGTTCGGGTCGTCGACCGCCTGTTTGACGAACCGCTCGACGCTGGTCGCGAACGACTGATACGGGTAGTGCACGAGCACGTCGCGGGTGCGCATCGGGGCGAACACGTCGGGCTGGTCATCGCCGGCGCCAGGGCGCGGGACGAACGCCGGGTGGGTGAGCGGGGTCCACGGCGTCTGGCGGATGTCGGGATGGCCGTCGAGGCCGGCGATCTGCCACAGGTCGCTGAGGTCGAGCATTCCCTCGACGTCGTAGACCTGGACGTCGTCGACGCCGAGCCAGTCGATCAGCCGGGTGCGCAGCGCCGGGTCCATGCTGGCCCCAACCTCAAGTCGCACGACCTCGCCGAAGCGCCGGCGGCGTAGCTCGTCCTCGACCGCTTCCAGAAGGTCGTCGGCCTCGTCGGAGATCTCGAAATCCGCGTCGCGGGTGACCCGGAACATGTCGTAGCTGAGCACGTCCAGGCCCGGGAATAGCGCGTCGAGGTGGCGGGCGATGATCTGCTCGAGGGGGATGAACGTGTCGGGGGTGATCTCGACGAACCGGGGCAGGACTTCCTTGGGGACCTTGACCCGCGCGTAGACTTCGTGATCGAGGTCGGGATCGTGCAGGCGGACGATCAGGCTGAGCGACAGGTTCGAGATGTAGGGGAAGGGCCGGCCCGGGCCAATGGCCAGCGGCGTCAGCACCGGGAAGATCTGCTCGCGGAACTGGCGGTCCATCAGCTCGCCGGGGGCGGTCGACTGCTCGCAGGTGATGATCTTGATGCCGTGCTTGGCCAGGTCGGGAAGGATCACGTCGCTGAACTGACGGGCCTGGCGGCGGTCGAGCTCGGTTACCCGCTCGGCGATGCTCGCCAAGACCTGATTCGGAGACAGGCCGTCGGCGCCACGGGCGTCGATCCGGGCGTCGATCTGGTCGTGCACCCCGGCAACCCGGACCATGAAGAACTCGTCCAGGTTGGTGGTGAAGATGGCCAGGAACTTGACCCGTTCCATCAGCGGCAGCGTCTCGTCCTCGGCCAGCTGGAGCACGCGGTCGTTGAAGTCGAGCCAGGACAGTTCACGGTTCAGGTAGAGCGCGGAGTCGGTCAGGTCCGCGACGGTCGTGGCCGGGGGCGCCTGTCCGTCTGTCTGGCCGTTCGTGGTGTGTTCGGTTTCTAATGCGGGTTCAGTCATCGAATGTCACCGGTACATTCGCCCTGGCGATAGCGGCGAGCTCGGAGGGACGGAGCAGCGCGACCAGCTCTCCTTTCGAGATGGCCGCCAGGCCACCCTTCTTCATCCGGGCCTGGGTTCCCGTTAGGTCGTGCAGCAATAGCGAGAACGAGGGGTCGTGGCCGACCAGCAGCACATCGGTGATACCGGCGACGAGCGCGTGAACGTCGAACGGCTCGCCGGCCAGGGCCGGCTCGACGGTGACCGGCACCGCGAGCGGCTCACACGCCCGCTCGGCCGTCTGCAGCGCGCGGAGTTTGGGAGAGCTGAGGCAGGCCTCGAGCTGTACGCCGAGCACGGCCAGCGCACGACCCGCCGCGTCGGCTTGCATGGTGCCGCGCGCAGTCAGTGGTCGCTCATCGTCCGGGAGGCCATCCTCAGCCTCGGCGTGACGCAGAAGCCAGAGCATTGCTCAAACTCTAGTGGCATCGCCCAGGCAGCTGGAGAGTTGCGTTAACGGATAGTCACCGAGATGACCGACGCCGTCGTAGGCGGCTCGTGGCGGCGCAGGCGATCGACCGCATTGCTGTAGATCGTGTTGGGAGGGATACGCCGGTTAGCCGATGAGCAGCCGACGACCGAACACGCGCTGGAACGCCTCGCCGTCGCCGTAGCGCTCGACGCTCCAGCGGGGCAGCGTCAGATCGCCGGCAGCCTCGAGGTGCAGGTCGACGCCGTGCCCATTGGCGCGTAGCCGCGCCTCACGGACCGACTGGTCGCGGCCGCGCTCGAGGTGCTCGGCCAGGCGCAAGATCACCGAGCAACGCTCGAGCAGCTGCTCGTCGCCCTTCTGGGTAAGCGCGGCGACCTCGCCGAGCTTGGGAGCGCCCTTGCGGTGATAGCGGCTGATCTGCGCGATCAGGGCGCGCTCGCGCGGGTCGAAGCCGGGTAGCTCGGCGCTCACGATCAGGTAGTGCGAGTGCTTGTGGTGGTCGTCGTAGGAGATCGTCATGCCGACGTCGTGGAGCATGGCGGCGGCCCACAGGAGCTCGCGCTCGCCCGGCTTGGGCTCGAACAGGCCTTGTCCAGCCAGCGAGTCGAACATCTGGAGCGACAGGGCGGCCACGTGCGCCACGTGAGGCAGGTCCGATTCGTATTGGACGGCTAGGTTCTGCACCGCGGCCTCGCGGACGTTGGGGAAGAGTGGCTCGGGCTGATCGGCGAGCAGCTCGCGGGCGAGGAAGACGCCGTCGCGGAGGCTGGCCTCGGTCACCTCGATTCCGGCGAACGGGCCCATCTCGACGACGGTCTCGATCGCCACCGCGGCTGCCAGGATGATGTCGCCGCGCCCGACCTTGATCCCGGGGACCTCGCCGCGCTCGTCGACTGGAAGGGCGGCGAGCGTACTGACCAGATCACCGAGCATCTCGCGCGTGATCACGAAGCCCTGGACGCCGATATCCGGCTGGTCGAGCATGCGCTGGGCGGCGGCGGCCAGGTTGCGCGCCGCGCCGCCGATGCCGACCATGCGGTCCCCGGCGGTGGCGAGCGCCGGGAAATCGGACAGCGTGGCGCGAACGTGGGCGCGCAGGCGCTGGAGGTCCCTCTTTCTGGCCGGGCCGGATCCGGGGAGGAACTGCTCGGTGAGGCGGACCGCGCCGAGGGGGAAGGAGCGCAGCGTCTTGGCCCGCCGGTCGGCCACCTCGATCAGCTGGATCGAGCCGCCGCCGATCTCGAGCACGAGGCCGTCGGTCAGGGTCGAGGTGTTGACCGCGGCGACGTAGCCGAAGCGGGCCTCGTCCTCGTCAGAGATGATCTCGATCGGCAGCTCGCTGGCAGCGCGGGCGGCGGTCAGGAAGTACTCGCCGTTGCTCGCATCCCGGATCGCGCTGGTGGCGACCGCGTGAACGTCGTCGGGTCCGAGCCCGTGGGCGGCGCAGAATCGCCCGAACACGGCGAGCGTCTCGAGCCCGCGCCCCATCGCCTCAGGGCTCAGGCGGCCGGTCTCGGCCAGACCGGCGCCGATCCGGACGGTCTCGAAGATCTCGTCGGTCAGCTTCCACCACTGGTAGCCCGTGCGCCCTTCGCCCTCCGGAGGCGCCCCGTAGGTCGCTTGAGCGTGGGGAGGATGCCAATCCCGCGAGAACATGTAGACGACCACACGCCAGGAGTTCGACCCGAGGTCGATAACGCCAACCCGGCGGACGCCGTTGTCCGCACCCCCGGTCGCTCGGGTCGATCGCCAGCTCACGCGTTAGGAATGATCGGCGCAGGGGCGGACGAAACGTCGGGCCACGCGCCCGGATGGTCGCAATGTCGTCGAAAAAGAGCGGATGCTGCTCGCCACCTCTACTATCAATCCGTGCTGGGTGGTCCGTGAAATCGCCTGAGCGGGTGCTGGTGCTGTACGAGCAGGGTCGCGGCGGTATCGCGGCCATCGACCTCGCCCGCGAGCTCGCCGAGCGAGAGAAGGCGAACCTCACCGTCGTCGGCGTCGCGCCCCGGGCGCCCTCCGGGCCGCGCTGTGGCAACTCGGCGATCGAGTACAACGAGGCGGTCGCCGACTCGGTCCTGGGCGATCTCGACAAGGCGCGGGAGCGGCTCGGCCAGGCCGCCGAGCGGGCCTCATTCGTGCTCCTGATCGACGGCGCCGATCAGACGCTCGAGCAGCTCGCCGAGAGCGGCGGTTTCGATCTGGTGCTACTGCCGGCGCGCCGGCGACCGCTGCGACGTGGCGCGCGTCACCCCGAGGCGGACCGCCTGAGGCTCAGCGTCGGCGCCGAGATCCGGATTGTCGCGCCGGCTTCGCAGACGCGGCGGCCGCGGCCCGGAGTCGCCGCTGACGGATCCTGATCGCGGCGCCGATCGCGGCGCCGAAGAAGAGCGCCCCGATCCAGAACGGGCTGACGAGCAGGACCACCGCGATGCCGAGCATCGTCAGCCAGATCGCCGGTCGCCAGTCACGCCAGTCGCCCCTCATCGATCACCCATTGTGCCGCGTTACCTGAACCCGACGCTGAGCTCGGCCGCCACATGCTTCTGGATCGACGCCACGGCGCGAAACGCCTCCCTCAGATAGGTCCGCGTGAGCCCGCTGAGGCTAGCCGGGTTGACATAGTCGTCGGGCTGGACACCGAGCCGCAGTTGCTGCACCTGGTGCTCGAGGCGCAGGCCGGTGATCAGCGCGAGCGCGTCCTCCAGGGTGCGCGCCTCGGCCTCGGACAGGGTTCCGGCGGCTGCGGCCGCGTGCAGCCGCTCGGTCGTCGATGCGCTGGTCACGCCGGCCGAAATGCCCGCCCAGCGCGCGAGGTCGACGATCGGCGTCACGCCGCGCTGCTTGAGGTCGAGCCGGCCCCGGTGCTCGCCGGTCGGCTCGACCACGAGCCCCCGGAAGAAGCCCGTGGGCGGGCGGTGCGAGAGCGCGAAGCGGGCGAGCAGCCGTAGCAGCGCCGGGTTGCTCGGCGCCAGGCGGAAGCTGTCGGCCACCGGGGTCCCGGTGTGGACGCCCCAGACCGGCCGACTGTCGACCAGCACTGAAACGAGCACCAGGGCCTTGTCCTGGGTCGGGTCGTCGATCCAGCTGCGGACGGCTCGCTGCCAGGAAGCGAGCGAGCGGACGAACAGCTCGTCCGAGGCGCTGACGCGGTGCGGGTCCGGCTGCAGCCCGCACACCTCCAGCCCCTCGACCACGGCACGCCCGAGCGCGTGCAGCCGCGATCTGACCTGGTCGTCCGCGTCGGCGCCGAACCACACGATCGCGCTGTCAACGTCAGAGCTCGGCATCGCCTCTCGCCGGGCCTGGCTGCCGAGCGCCAGCCACGCGAACTCGACGCCGGGGTCGGCGCCGTCTCTGACCGCGAGCTCGAGCAGCCGGCGAGTGAGCGCATCGACGACGATCGAATACACCGCGGCGATGTCGACCGGGGCGACGCGCGCATCGTGCAGCGCAATCACGGTCGGACGGAGGTCCCGGGCCGCGTCGGCGAGCTCCGCGACGCTCTGGGCCCGCCCAATCCTGCGGCGCAGGTAGAAGGAGGAGCGGGTCTGCGCGGCGACGAGGTCGAGCTCCTCGACCACTCCGAGCACCTTCCCGGTCGCGGACACGACCGGGAAGTGACGCAGGCCGCGGTCGAGCATGTCGAGCAGCACCTCGCTCCCGACCCGGTCCGGGGGGCAGGTGTAGACGGGCGCCGACATCGCCGTCGACACCGGCTCCTCGCCGGTCAGGCCGGTGGCGACCACGCGCGTGCGCAGGTCGTGGTCGGTGAGGATGCCCAGAGCGCCGTTCCCCAGGTCAATGATCGCCGACGTACTCTGCGCCGCGGACATCATCTTGGCCGCCTCGCGGATCGGAGTGTGCGGCGGACAGATGACCGGTTCGCCCCGGATCAGGGCGCACACGGGCTGGAGCGACGGATCGACCGGGAGCTCGGCGGTGAGTACGCCGGCGCCTTCGGCCCACAACTCGAGCAGCGAGCGCGCCACGAAGCGCAGGCCGGCCGGGCGCGAAAGCGGCCCCTGGGCAACCTCGGCGGGAATCCGGTAGCAAAGGGTGTCCTCGGCCGCGCGTGCCTCGAAGCCGGTCGGAAGCCCGGACAGCATCGAGGCGTGGCCGAACAACTCTCCCTCGCCGAGTAGATCGAGCATGCGCCCGCCCAACACGATCTCGACTGCGCCCCAGCGCACCACACGTAGGTGCTCGACCGGCCCGGCGCCCTGGGAGAAGATCGTTGCGCCGGCGGCGTGGAACTCCTCCTCGGCCGCCACGGCCACGCGCTCGACGTCGGCGTCGTCGAGCGCGTCAAACGGGGGGTAGCGGCGCAGGAAGCGACTGATCTCGGGCGCCCCAGCGGCGCTCATGGCGTGGACCTTATGCGACGGCTGCCGGCGCTGCCTGCTCGGCGCCGCGCCGAGCATCCTCCTTCAGCATGTCGGCGCACTTCTCTCCGACCATCATCGTGGTGATGCACGGGTTGATCGCCGGGAGGAACGGCAAGATCGAGCCGTCGGCGATCCGCAACGAACGCACACCGCGCACCCGCAGCCGCGGATCGACCACCGCGAGCGGGTCCGAATCCGGGCCCATGTGGCAGCTGCACGCCGGGTGATAGACCGTGTTGTGAGTTTTGTGCATGTACTCGACCAGCTCGTCGTCGGTCTGTGCGTCGGGACCGGGAGCGAGCTCGGCGCCCGCCCACTCGGCCATCGCCGGCTGGGAGACGATCTTCCGGGCCAGCCGCATGCCGTAGGCCATGACGCGCTCGTCGTGGCCCTCGGGGTCGGTGAAATAGCGCGGGTCGACGCGCGCGCGGTCGCGGTAATCCGAGGAGCGCAGCCGCACCGTTCCGCGGGACCGGCCACGGCACACGTTCGGGGTCAGGCAGAAGCCGTTCTCGGTGGTCGGATAGCCCCAACGCGCGGTGTTCATGTCGAACGGGACCGAGCCGTAATGCATCATCAGGTCGGGCCGGTCGAGCCCGGGCTCGGAGGTCGAGAACAGACCGATCTCCCACCACTGGGTCGAGTGGCGGATCATCGGCCGCTTGGCGTCCCATTGCACGATCCCCTCGACGTGGTCATCAAGGTTTGCGCCGACGCCCGGTGAGTGGACGTGCGTCTCGATTCCGAACTCGTGCAGGTGCTCGCCGGGCCCGACGCCGGACAGCATCAGCAGCTTCGGCGTGTCGATCGCGCCGGCACTGAGGATCACCTCGCGCCGAGCCTTGACCGACGCCTGGGTGAGCAGATCGGGAGTGAGGTACTCGACCGCGGTCGCCCGGCCATCCTCGAGAGCCACCCGCTTGACCCAGCACGCGGTCCGGATCTCGAGGTTCGGCCGCGAGCCCAGGATCGGGTGCAGGTACGCGTGCGAGGACGACATCCGCGTGTTGTCCGCCGATGAGTTGATCTGGAACCAGCCGGCTCCGTTGGTCACCGTGTGGCCCTCGTTGTAGCGGCTCGTGGGCAAGCCGGCCTCGGCTGCGGCCTCGAGCAGCGCGACGCCGCACGGGTCCTCGGGCGGCACGGTGCGGATATTGACCGGACCGTCACGCCCGTGGTGGTCGCCGGGCCCGTCATTGGTCTCCAGGCGGCGGATCAGCGGCCAGCAGTCGGCCGAGCTCCAGCCCTCGTTTCCCATCGCCGCCCACTCGTCAAGGTCCTCCTTCGGCGTCCAGAACGCGATGCACGAGTTGTGCGACGAGCAGCCGCCGAGAACCTTGGCTCGAGCGTGACGCATGAAGCTGTTACCTCTCTCCTGCGGTTCGATCGGGTAGTCCCAGTCGTAGCCGGAGTCGAGCAGGTACATCCAGTCCTCGAGGCGGAGGATGCGCGGGTCATCGACGTCCGACGGTCCGGCCTCGAGTACGCACACGGTGACGGTAGGGTCCTCGGTCAGCCGCGCCGCGACGACGCAGCCCGCCGTACCGCCGCCCGCGATCACGTAGTCGAATTCGCCTGCTTCGATCATGGCGCCATCTCCCCCATCGCGGGCAGGTGCTCGAGGTCGGGGACGTTGGCCCGGTGTTCCTCCAGCACGTCGCCGCCCTTCTTCACCTGCACCGTGAAGTAGTAGATCGTGCCGATGATCACGACCCCGCCGATGAAGAGCAATGGCGACCACTGCCAGTACCAATGCGGCGTGCCGAGCGAGTTGTAGATCGCGTTGCGCGGCCAGGCGATGTTGATCGTGATCAGCGCGCCGTAGGCCACGGCCGCGATGTTGACCGGAAGCCCCCACCGCCCGAGCGAGAAGTACGGGCCGTGATCGGGTCTCGGCCACTGGCCTCGCAGGCGCTTGACGAGCATCGGGCCGGTCACCCCGAGATATGCGATGTAGAACATGATGATCGCGAGCGAGGTGAGCACGAGGAATGCGCTCTGGTTGCCGATGTTGATCAGCAGCAGCACCAGTGTCAGGCCGCCCGTCACCAGCGCCGGCACGATCGGCACCTTGCGGTGACCGGAGACGCGCGCGACCGCGGAGCCGGCCGGCAGGCGGTTGTCGCGCGCCATCGAGAACAGCATCCGGATCGTCGCCGTCTGCACGGCCAGGCAGCAGACGAAGATCGCGATCGCGCAGTCGATCAGGAAGATGTTCCCGACGGTGTTCCCGAAGGCCTGCTTCATGACGTAGGGAAGGCCGAGGAGCCCGATGTTCTTGTCGAGGATGTGCTTGTTGGCCATCGACGCGAGCAGGATCACGAGGCCGCCGATGACCGCCGCCGCGGCGATCGCGCGGATGATCGCCGGCGGGGCGTGCTTGCGCGGGTTGTTGGTCTCCTCGGCGAGCGTCCCGGCGGTGTCGAACCCATACATCACGTACGCGCTCAGCAGGCCGCCGACGAGCAGCGCTCCGAAGTAGCCCCACGGATGGCCGGCGCCGAAGTGGTAGGAGTGGAAGATGATCTGCGGCCCGTGGTGGGCGTTGAACAGCAGCAGGATCACGAGGATGCTCGAGCCGATCAGCTCGCACAACACGCCGACGTTGTTGATCCGTGACATCAGCTTGACGCCGAGCATGTTGATCGTGGTCGTGATCGCGACCAGGATCGCACCGAGCAGCAGTGCGTTCTGGGCTCCGTGCTTGGTCAGGTAAGTGCCGGCGTCGGCCGACGTACCGAAGAACTGGAGCTTGGTCGTGACCTGGGGCAGGACGATCTGCCAGTCGACCGCCACCGCGGCAATCGTGACGATCGCGCCGACGATGTAGATCCAGCCGGTCATCCACGACGTGAAACCGCTCGAAATCTGCTTGGACCACTGGTACACCGACCCAGCGATCGGGTACTGACCGGCCATCTCCATGAAGCAGAGTGCGACCAGGATCTGCCCGAACACCACCGCCGGCCACGTCCACCACACGCCCGGCCCCGCGTTCAGGTAGCCGAACCCGTACAGCGCGGTGACGCCGGTCAGGATCGAGATGTAGCTGAAGCCGGCTGCGAACGCAGAGAAACTCCCCAGCGAGCGGTCGAGCTCCTGCTTGTACCCGAAGCCCGCGAGCTCACTCGAGTCGGACCCTGTAGCTCCCGGTTTGGGAGCCTCAACGGTTGCCATCTTCAACCTCCCCGGTCCGCGCGCTGTGGCGCGGTCCATAGAACGCCAACGCCTGACCCGCATCTGGGGCGGGGTTGCACCCTCGAATCCATTGACCCACGCCTGATCGGGCTGTTATATATCAGTTGTCGAATGGTGTCAACGACGCAACTGGGGCGAGGTTTTTGATGGCCACTGGGACCGCGCAGCATATGTTCGTCGGCGGAAGCTGGCAGCCGAGTGCGAGTGGCGAGACGTCCGACGCCACCAGTCCGGCCACCGGTGAGCTGATCGGGACGATTCCGCAAGGAGACCGGGGCGACGCCCAGCGGGCGATCGCCGCCGCGCGTGAGGCGGCCGATGGCTGGGCGCGTCTGACCGCGTTCGAGCGCGCGGCCAAGATGCACGCGGTCGGCGATCTGATCGAGGCGCGCCGAGACGAACTCGCCCACACGCTCACGCTCGACCAGGGCAAGCCGTTGCGGGCCGAGGCGTTCGATGAGGTCGACGAGCTGATCGAGTACTGGCGGATGGCGGCCGAGGACGCCAAGCGGCTCTCGGGCGAGCTGCCGAACTCGTTCTCGCCCGGCAAGCGGGTGATGTTGGTGCGCCGCCCGCGCGGGGTCGTCAGCGTCATAAGTCCTTGGAACTGGCCGTACACGATGCCCGCGGAGCTGATTGCGCCGGCACTCGCGTGCGGCAACGCGGTCGTGTGGACGCCGGCGCCGTCAACCGCGATATGCGCGATCGCCCTGGCTGGCTGCATCGCCGATGCCGACCTCCCGCCGGGCGTGTTCAACCTGGTCACTGGACCCGGGCCCGTGGTCGGGGATGAACTGGCGCGAAATCCGGGAACCGACGGGGTTGCGTTCATTGGGTCGACCGCTACCGGCCGGCTCGTCGCCCAGGCCGCGGCCGGAAAGGCCGCACTGCTCGAGATGGGAGGCAACGGGCCACTTGTGGTTCTCGATGACGCGGACCTTTCGGCGGCCGTCGACGCGACGCTGACCGCCTGCTTCCTGTGCGCCGGCCAGAGCTGCACGGCGGGCGAGCGCATCCTCGTGCACCGCGCCGTCCGGGACGAGTTCGTCGAGCTCCTGGGCCGCCGGGTCGCGGAGCGGATCCTGCTTGGCGACCCGTTCGACGATGCCACGACGATGGGACCGCTGAACAACGAGCCGGTCGCCTCGAAGATGGACGAGCACGTCGGCGATGCGCTCGAGCGAGGCGCGAGCGTGATCAGCGGCGGGGCCCGCGCCACGGGCTTTGCCACCTCCCTGTATTGGCAGCCGACCGTGCTCACCGACGTGCCGTCGGACGCGCGGGTGGCGGTCGAGGAGACATTCGGGCCGATCGCCCCGGTCGTGGCGATCGGGTCTCTGGAAGAGGCGATCTCGCTCACCAACGCCTCGCCGTACGGACTGCTTTCGGCGATCTACACGGCCGACCTGCGCCGGGGTCTCGAGTTTGCCGACCGGGTGCGGACCGGTTGGGTGAACATCAACGAGTCCAGCAACTACTGGGAGGCGCACCTTCCCTTCGGAGGCCGCGCCGGCACTGACAGCGGTATCGGCCGGGTGGGCGGGGCCCACGTCATGCACTCGTTCACCGAGCTGCAGACGGTCGTCATCAGCTGAATCAGTCCGTTTGCTGACCACGGCAGCGGCCGGGTTGAAAGCAACTCCGTAATCCGTCCAGGGCCGCTTCAGAGCGCCCGTCGCTGGGTCGATGGTGCGGAGCATGGACGCCCCGACCAACTTCCGGGATGTTCTGCGGCGGAGTCCGAGCCGCTTGCGTGGAGAGCTGTCGCCCGCGGTCGCGGAGAAGCCCCTGCGGATCCTGTTCGTGACGTCCGCACACAACAGCCTGAGCCAGCGCGCGTACATCGCGCTTACCGAGATGGGTCACTACGTGACCGTTCGAGTCGTCGACTCGCCCGCGATCATCGAGGCGGCGGTGAACGCCCACCAGCCCGACCTGGTGGTGTGCCCGATGCTCAAGCAGTTCATCCCGGAGTCCGTGTGGCGCAACTTCACCTGCCTGGTGGTCCACCCCGGGCCCCTCGGCGACCGCGGTCCGTCCTCGCTGGACTGGGCGATCGAGCTCGGCTTCGACGAGTGGGGCGTGACCGTGATCGAGGCAGTCGAGGAGGCCGACGCCGGCGACATCTGGGAGACGCGTAAGTTCAAGCTCCGCCCGGTCGGCAAGAGCAGCATCTACCGCCACGAGGTCCGCCGCGCCGCGGTCGAGATGCTGGTGTTCGCGGTCCACAACTTCGCGCGCGGGGACTTCAAGCCGCTGCCCCTGAACTACGACGATCCGAACGTGACCGGCCGGCTGCGTCCGCTGATCAAGCAGTCCGACCGCGCGATCGACTGGCGCTGCGACCCGGCCGCCTCGGTCGTGCGCAAGATCCGCGTCGCCGAGGGTCACCCAGGCGTGCTCGACACGATCGGCGGCAGCGAGTTCTTCCTGTTCAACGTGCACGTCGAGCGCGGCCTACGTGGCCGTCCCGGCGAGATCATCGCGACCCGCAACGGCGCGATCTGCCGCGCCACCGTGGACGGCGCCGTGTGGATCACGCATCTGAAGGCGAAGGAAGGTCCCGCGCCGTACAAGCTTCCCGCCGCTCGCGCGCTCGAGGTAGTCGGCATCGTGCCGGACGCGCCGGAGATCCCGGTTGCCCTGCACGCCCCGATCCCGCCGGGCTACACGTACCGCGAGATCTCCTACGAGGAGAAGGGGGGCGTCGGCTACCTCAACTTTGACTTCTACAACGGAGCGATGTCAACCGACCAGTGCCGGCGCCTGCGTGAGGCGTACCTGTACGCGCGCAACCGCCGCACCACCAAGGTGATCGTGCTCGCCGGCGGCGCCGACTTCTTCTCCAACGGCATCCACCTGAATGTGATCGAGGCAGCCGCCGATCAGGGCGAGGAGCACATGGGCGGCCTGTACGGCTCGGAGTACTGGACCTACCTGCTCCCGCGCCGGGTCGGACACGAGCTCGCCGCGGAGCTGACCAGCGCCCCGTTCACCCCGATCGGGACCAGCCATGTGGTCGAGATCGGGCTCCTCGACGCGACCTTCGGCGACACCATGGCCAGCTTCCGCGCCCAGGTGCAGGGGCTTGCCGAGCGCCTGGCGCGTCACCCCGACGTCAGCCACTGGCTCGAGCAAAAGCGCCGCGAGCGCGCCCGCGACGAGCAGGTCAAGCCGCTGGTCGCGTACCGCACCGAGGAGATGCCTCCTCGCACGAGTGCTTCTTCGGCGAGGACCGCAGCTACCACGTGGCGCGCAGCCTGTTCGTTTACAAGACCGGCGCTCCGTGCACCGTCCAGGTACCCGTGGCGGCTGGCGATCGGAGCCAGGAGCAAGTGACGCCGGACGAGGGGCCGAGCAAGGTCCGTAGAGCGAAGCAGTCCGTCGCGCCATGAGCGCGCTGACCGGCGCTCCCGCCGCCGATGACGTGCGGAGCGCCGGCCTGGGAGAAGCCGTCCAGGGTCACTTCGAGCGCGCACGTGGACGCCAGACGGGCGGCCCAGGCGCCTGGATCATCGGTCGCTGGATCGCGCTGAAGCACTGGCTTCCGAAGGGGCAGCTGCTGCCGGAGTACGTGCTCCGCCGGCGCCACCGGTCGATCGAAATCCTGCTCTGGCTGCACGTGCCGGCGCTGTTCGTGTTCGGGGTGCTGATGGGGAACTCGGTGCAGCACACGGCGATCGACGTGTCCATGGTGGCGCTCTGCGGGCTGGGGGCGAGCCTCGAGCGCTTCCGCCTCAAGGCCCGGATCATCGCCGCCTCGTTCGGCTTGGTCACCTGCTCGGCCGTGCTGGTCGACCTGTGGGGCGGGATCACCGAGGCGCACTTCCACTTCTTCGTGATGATCGGCGTGCTGACCCTGTATCAGGACTGGACGCCGTTCCTGGTCGCGATCGTGTTCGTGGTCGTGCATCACGGCGTGGGTGGGATGCTGGATCCCCGCGCGGTGTTCGGCGACAACCCGGAGGCGATCAAGCGCCCGTGGCTGTGGGCCTGCATCCACGGTGGGTTCGTGCTCGCCGCCAGCGTCGCCCACATCGTCGCGTGGCGCACCAACGAGAACCAGCTGCTGCGCGATCCGCTCACCGGCCTGCCCAGCCGGTTGCTCTACCTGAACAACTTGAAGCTTGGACTCGAACGGCTGGGCCGCGGCCCGGCCCGCGGCGTGGCGGTGCTATTCCTCGACCTCGACCGCTTCAAGGTGATCAACGACAGCCTCGGCCACGGCGAGGGCGACGAACTGCTGGTCGCCGTGGCCGAGCGGATCAGCCACTCGCTACGCCGGCATGAGACGCTCGCTCGGTTCGGCGGCGATGAGTTCGTGATCCTGTGCGAGGACATCTTCGATGACGAGGACGCCGTCGCGGTGGCCGAGCGCGTGCTCAAGGCGTTCAGCCTGCCCTTCCAGCTCGCTCATGGCGAGACGACCGCTGCGGCCAGCATCGGCATCTCGGTCACCAGTAATCCGAACCAGGATCCCGACGACCTGATCCGCGATGCCGACGCCGCCATGTATCGCGCCAAGGCCGCGGGTGGTGCGCGCGTCGTGCTGTTCGACGAGGTGACGCGGGAGCGCGCGCTGGCGCGGCTGCACAACGAGACCGCGATCCGCAGGGCCATCGAGCGCGAGGAGTTCCGGGTCTTCTTCCAGCCCGAGGTGTCGATCGACGGCGAGCACATCGCCGGGCTGGAGGCGCTGGTCCGCTGGGAGCACCCGGAGCGCGGGTTGCTCGGGCCCGGTGAGTTCATCTCGTTGTGCGAGGAGACCGGCCTGATCGTCCCCCTCGGCACCTGGGTCCTGCGCGATGCCTGCCAGCGTGCCGTCGTATGGCAGCGCTCCCGCCCGAGCGACCGGCCGCTGATCCTCCGGGTCAACGTCTCCGCCCGCCAGCTCGCCCAGGATTCCCTGAGTGACACGGTGGCCGAAGTGATCGCGGAGACCGGGATCGAACCATCGGAGCTGTGTCTCGAGGTGACCGAGAGCGTGCTGATCGAGGATCCCGAATCGTCGATCAAGACGCTGACCCGGCTCAAGGAGCTCGGCGTCAAGATCGCCATCGACGACTTCGGCACCGGCTACTCCTCACTCGAGTACCTGCGCCGCCTGCCAGTCGACTGCGTCAAGGTCGACCGCTCGTTCGTACGCGGCGTCCCCGACAACGAGGAAGACGTGGCGATCGTCAACGCGGTTATCGAGCTCGGGCACGCGCTCAAGCTGTCGGTGACGGCCGAGGGGGTCGAGACGGCCGAGCAGCTCGGTCGACTCCAGAACGCTGGCTGCGACACCGCGCAGGGTTTCCTGTTCTACCGGCCCGAGCCGCCTGAGGTGGTCGAGTAGCTGTTCGCCGGTGCTTCGGGTCGGGTTTCGGCTCCGATTTCGGCTTCGGCGTCGCCTTCGGCTTCGATTTCGGCTTCGGCTTCGGTTTCGAGTGATGCCTCCGCGGATCTCGGGGTCGCGGCGGCTGCTCCGGTTGCTCGCGCGCCGCGCCGGCTGATTCCGCGGGCGGGCGTTCCCGGCCGTCGGCGGCGGCTGGCCCGGAGCTCGCTCGTCGCCGGCCTCAGGGCGATGGCCCACACATGGACGAGCGGGGACGGCGACCAAGTCAGCGGGGACAGCCCGGCATGAATCAAGGGCGCGCCGGCGTGGCCGATCAAGCGGGTGTGGAAGCGAATCACCTGCCGACACCGGTCGACGTGCGACGCGCGAGGCGGCGGCGCGCGCTGTGCCTGGTCATGTTCGCCGCCCTGCTCGAGGTCGTGCTCGTGATGCCGTTCGTCGAACAGCTGGCGGCCAACCCCACGATCCACTTCACCCAGCATGGCTTCATCTTCGCCGGCGGGGTGCTGATGGGGCTGGCGCTGCGCGACGTGCAGCGCACCTCGCGCTGAGGCGCCGACGACGGCTGCCATGGGCAAGCTGCTCGCCGAGCACTGGCCGCACCTGATCTTCGTCGCCATCGGCGTGGTCGCGTTCCTGTGGACCGCCTATCGCCCGGGACGGGATGGTTACGATCCGGCGCCGCGTGGTGGGGACGGTTACGGTCTGGCGCCACGTGGTGGGGACGGTTACGGTCCGGTGGCGCGTGGTGGGGAGGGGTACGACCCGGCACCGCCCGGCGTTCTCGCCCTTGCTGCCGCCGCTCGGGAGGCTTCGGCTCCTTCGCCGGAGCCGGCGCCGGCGCGGCCCGCCGGGACCGTGCGGCGGTCGGCGGCGCGGCGCGGCCTGCTCGCGCTGGCTCCGCTGCTCGGCGCGATGGCCACGGGCGCGGTCCTCTATGGCATTAACGTCGGCGGCCGTTCGCTGCCGTGGGCGGTCATCTGGGTGCACGCCGGCATCTCCACGCTGGCATTGCTGCTCGTCGCCTACAAGATCGGCGACGTGGGCATGCTCCGCGTCCGGCGGGCCTTCGGGCGCGACCGCCTATGCGACCTGGTCTCGGTCGGGCTCGCTTCTGTCTCGGTTCCGCTCGCGCTTACCGGCGCCGCTCTGTTGTTCGCGCCCGCGGGCGGATCGTTCCTTTCCTACATCCACCTGATCACAAGCGTGTGGTGGACGGCCATGCTGGCGTGGCACCTGCGCCGATATATGGGGCCGTCCGTGCGGGCCGCGCGGGGGTCACGTTCAGAGAACCGCGCGGATTTCCTGCTCGAAGGTCGCGATGTGGCTGCCGATGATGTCCCGCGCTCGGTCGGCGTCCCCGGCTGAGATCGCCTCAAGCGCCTCCTGGTGTTCGTGCACCCGCACGAACAGGTGCGGCAGCCGGTCGATCACCAGGTACCAGATCCGCAGTGAGAGGTTGAGATACCGCCCCAGGGTTTCTTCGAGGAACGGATTCCCGGCGCAGCGGAAGACGAACCGATGCACGGTGGCGTCGAGCTCCATCAGCGCCTCGAGGTCGTCACTGCCGCGACTGAGCCGGAGCTCTTCGAGTAGACCGGCCAGCTCGGCCCGTTGCCCGTCGGTGATCCGCTCTGCGGCCCGGTAGGCGGCATGACCCTCGAGCTGGGCGCGCACGTCCGAAATGTGAGCGAGGTCGGTGATGTTGATCTCCGAGGCGAACGTGCCGCGCCGGGGGTACACCGTGACCAGGTTCTCGAGGGCCAGGCGCTTGATCGCCTCGCGTACGGGGGTGCGGCCCATCTTGAGCTCGCGGCCGATGGCGTCCTCGTCGATCGGCGAACCGGGCGGGATCTGCAACGTCACCAAACGGTCGCGCAGCGCTCGATAGGCGCGGTCAGCCAACAACCCGCGCGAGGCGCCAGTTCGAGCCCCCTCGGGGACGACTGATATATCAGTCATCGTTTAGGAGTCTAAGGCTCGGCGGGGCCTACGTCTAGCAGCGGATGTCTCCTATCCGCCCCGCGCGTCGCGGATCTGGCGATACCGCGTCGCGGGCCGGCGATACCGCGTCGCGGGCCGGTTACACCACGCGCTGTGTGGCCCGGCGCGTATTCATCTCCCCCCGTACCAGGATCACCCCGAGCGTGGCCACACACAACGCCGAGGCCAGTGCGAACGGCACCGCGTCGCCCGCGGCCTTGGCGAGCGCGCCGCCGCCGCCGGCGCCCAATATCTGCCCCGCCGCCCAGGCGAAGTTAATCAGCGCGAGCGCGTAGGCCTGGCTCATTCCGTGCGCGTCGGCGGCGTCGGACAGCATCGCCATGGCCGGCGCCCAAAACGCCCCCAGCGCCACCGTCTCGAACATGATGACGACTGCGAGCAGCAAGCCGGTCTGCGGGAGCGTGAAGAGCAGCAGAGCGATCGCGGCTGCGGTCAGTCCGATACGCAGCGGGAAGATCCGCCCGCGACGATCCGACACCCGCCCGACCATCGGGCTGATCGAGGCCTCGGCGGCCGCCGCGACCAGGAAGGTGGCGCCGATCGCGGCCGCGCTCGCCCCGAGCTGGCCCAGTCGCAGAGGACCGAGGACGTTGATCACGCCGGATGCCACGGCCGGGAGCGCCACCAGCCACATGCCGAGGGCGATCGCCGGGCGGCGGAGCTGGCGGGCTAGGCTCGGGCCGGCGCTCCGGGGCTGAGGGGGCGGCGGGGCGGGGAGGATCGTCAGCGCCATCGCGAGGCCGGCAGCGACGAGTAAGACGGCCGAGAACACGGGGCCGCGGCCCAGCGCGTGCGCGAGCGTGCCGACCACGGGACCGACCAGCGCACCGGCTATGCCGGCCGCGAGCGCACCCCCGATCGCGCTCCCGCGCCGCTCGGGCGGGGCGACCAGGATCACCCAGACCATGCTGCCGGCCCATGTGCACGCTCCGCCGAGGCCCTGCACGAAACGCGCCGCGTCGAGCAGCGCGATGTTGTTGAGCAGCCCGAAGGCGAGGCTTGCCCCGCCCATCATCGTCAGGCCGGCGTAGATGGTCACGCGCGGGCCGTAGCGCTCGGCGAGCTTCCCGCCAGGCAGGGACCCGACCAGCGTCCCGGCCGCGTAGCCGGCGGTCAGCACGCCGGCGGACGCCTTCGAGAGGTGCAACTCACGGGTCAGCGACGGGAGCAGCGGCACGACCGCCGCGTAGAACACCGTGTCGAAGAAGACGACCGCGCCGGCGACGACGAACAGCAGCCGTAGCTCGCGGGCGTTCATGCCCGCGGCCGGGGGGTCCGCCCGAGTCGCGGCGGCCAACCGCTAGTCGCCGAGCTCGGCCCGCCGGCGCACCACGAACTCCTCGAGCTCCGCCCGGATCGCGTCATCGAGCGGGGGCTCCTCGTAGGCCTCGATCATGTCCCGCCAGATCTCGCCGGCGCGGGCCGTGGTGTCCTTGGCCCCCCGCTTGGACCAGCGATCGAAGTTCTCGGTGGAGGAGAGGAGCGGACGGTAGAAGCATTCGCGGAACCGCTCCAGGGTATGGGCAGCGCCGAGGAAGTGACCACCGGGTCCGACCTCGGTGTGCGCGTCAAACGCGAGCGACGCCTCGTCGATCTCGAGCGGGGTGAACTCATATCGGAGCTCGCGCAGCAGCTCGACGTCCACGATGAACTTCTCGTAGCAGGAGACAAGGCCGCCCTCGAGCCAGCCGGCCGAGTGCATGACGAAGTTGGTTCCGGCCAGGAAGGTCGGGAGGAGCGTCATGAGCGATTCGTAGGCGGCCTGGGCATCGACGGTCTGCGAGGCGTTGAGGCCGCCGCCGCCTCGCCAGGGCAAACCGAACCGGCGCGCGATCTGGCCGGTGCACAACACGCCCAGTCCCGACTCCGGGGTGCCGAACGAAGGCGAGCCCGACTGCATGTCGGTGTTGCTCAAAAACGACCCGAACACCACGGGGGCTCCGGGGCGAAGCAACTGCGCGAGGGCGATACCGGCCAGCGCCTCGGCCACCTGCTGAACGAGGGTGGCCGGCAGCGACACCGGCGACATCGCGCCCATGAGTAGGAAGGGGCTGATCACCACCGCCTGGTTTGCCTTCACGTACTCGAACATGGCGGCGAGCATCCGGTCGTCGTAGCGGAGCGGGGAGTTGACGTTGATGAGGCTGATCGAGACCGGCGCGCGCTCGATCACTTCCCGCCCGCCGAACAGGATCTCGCCCATGCGAATCGTGTCCGCGGCGTTCGGGCCGGACGTGACCGATCCCATGTACGGCTTGTCCGACAGCGTCTGGAGGGCGAACACCATGTCGAGGTGGCGGGAGTCCAACGGCCGGTCCTCGGGCTCACAGATCGTCCCGCCGGGCGAGTCAAGCTGCTCGAACACCTGGCAGAGCTTGACCAGGTTCTGGAAGTCGGCCATCTTGGCGTCCCGCCGGGTGTCGCCCTCGCGGATGAACGGAGGGCCGTAGACCGGCGCGAACACCATGTGGTTGCCGCCGATGTGGGCGCTGTGCTCCGGGTTGCGCGCCTGGAGCTCAAACTCGTGCGGCGCCTTGGCGACCTGCTCGAGGATGAACTCCGGGTCGAAGCGGATTCGGTTCTCGTCCTCGAGTGTCTGGCCCGCTTTGACGAGCAGGTCGACCGCCTCCGGGAGCAGGAACTCGACCCCGATCTCGGACACCAGGCGGCGCCAGCCGCGGTCGATGACGTCCATCGCGTCTTCGCTGAGGATCTCGTAGCGGGGCATCGAGTTGACGAACACGGCTGGCTCCTGGTTCGTGGGTTGACCTGGCGGCGTGAATGCGTAATCTATACCGCGTGGAACAACAGTTCCAAGCCACCGCACAAGGGACCGCGGCGATCGACCGCGGCGCCGACCTGCTTGTACGGGTGCTCGAGAGCGAGCAGCCCGTGGCGTTGACCGACCTGGCTTCCGCCGCCGGGCTGCCCAAGAGCACGGCTTCGCGGCTGGTCAGCGCGCTCGAGCGCCGCGGACTGATCGAGCAGGACGGCGAGCGCGGACGGCTCCGGCCGGGGCCGGCGATCCTGAGGGTGGCCGAGCGCGGCATGCTCGAGCGAAACCTGGTCGAGCTGGCGCGCCCTTCGCTCGACGAGCTGTCGAAGGCCTCGGAGGAAACCATCAACCTCGCGGTTCCCGCCCACGACGGAGTCGAGCACATCGCCCAGGTCGACAGCCGGCACTTCCTCGGCGCCGGCCAGTGGCTCGGGCGCTCGGTCGGCTACGAGCATTCCGCCAACGGGAAGGTGTTCGCGGCGTTCGGGCGCGCCCCGGTTCCGCCGGCAGGGATAGCGACTGCCGGGGCGACGCCTACCGGGGCGGTGACGGCGGAGGCGGCAACGAGCCGCGAGCTCGAAAGCGTTCGCCGCAGCGGCTTTGCCACCTCGATCGACGAGCTCGAGGTTGGCCTGTCCGCGATGGCGGCGCCGGTGCGGGGTGCCCATGGCGAGGTGATCGCCGCACTCAGCATCTCGGGGCCGACGCTGCGGATGACCCCGGAGCGAATCGAAGAGCTGCGACCAATTCTGACCAGTGAGGCGGCGAGCTTGAGCCGTCGCCTCGGACATCACGACGATCAAGGAGAACGGGCGGCGTGACCAATGAAGAGATCCTCCAGCTGCTGTACGACGAGACGCTGGTCGGCAACGCGCCGGCGGTACGGCAGGGTGTCGAGGATGGGCTGGAACAGGGGCTCGAGCCCGAGCGGATGCTCTACGACGCGCTGATTCCCTCGCTCGAGGAGGTCGGCGCCCGGTTCGAGCGCGGCGACTTCTTCGTGCCCGAGATGCTGATCGCGGCGCGGGCCATGCAGGGCGCGCTCGACATCCTGCGTCCGCTCCTGGCCGAGACCGGGATAGCCGACGTCGGCACGTTCCTGATGGGGACGGTCAAGGGGGACGTGCACGACATCGGGAAGAACCTCTGCAACATCATGCTCGAGGGCGCCGGCTTCCGTGTGATCGACCTCGGCGTGAACGTGCCGCCCGAGAAGTTCATCGAGCAGATCGAGGAGCACAGCCCGGACATCGTCGGCTTCTCGGCCTTCCTCACCACGACGATGCCGATGTTCAAGGCCAACATCAACGCGCTCGAGAAGGCCGGCCTGCGTGATCAGGTGATTGTGATGGTGGGTGGCGCGCCGGTCACCCAGGAGTACGCCGATGCGGTCGGCGCCGACGGCTACTCGGCCGACGCGTCGTCGGCGGTCAAGAAGGCCAAGGAGTTGATGGAGCTGAGGCGCGAGAAGGTGCTGGTATGACCGGCGCGGCCATCAAACCCGCTGAGACGGTCCTGCGGTCGGCGACCAAGGAGATCACGATCGGCGCGAGCCGGCCGTTCTGCATCATCGGCGAGCGGATCAACCCGACCGGGCGCAAGAAGTTCGCCGAGGAGCTGCGTGGGGGCGATCTAGCGACGGTGACCGCGGACGCGTTGGCGCAGGTGGAGGCCGGCGCCGACATGCTCGACGTCAACGCCGGCATCCCGCTCGTCGACGAGGCCGAACTGCTGGCCACGATGCTGCGAACGGTCCAGGAGGCGGTCGACGCACCGATCTGCATCGACTCCTCGGTGATCGAGGCACTGGAGGCCGGCCTGGCCGTCTACGAGGGGCGCGCGCTGGTCAACTCGGTGACTGCCGAGGACGATCGCCTTTCGGAAATCCTTCCCCTGGTCGCCCGCTACGACGCCGCCGTCATCGGGCTTGCCAACGACGAGACCGGCATTCCCGAGACGCCCGAGAAGCGCCTGGAGTGCGCGCGCAAGATCGTCTCGGCGGCCGCAGATTTCGGGATCGCGCGCGACGACGTCGTGATCGATCCGCTGGCCATGACCGTAGGCGCAGACCCGACCGCGGTCAACACGACGCTGACGACCATCAGCTTGATCCGCGACGAGCTCGGCGTGAACATGTCCCTGGGCGCCTCCAACGTCTCGTTCGGACTGCCCGATCGCCACGCGCTCAACGCCGGGTTCCTGCCGATGGCGATGGCGGCCGGTCTGACCAGCGCGATCATGTCCACTGCCCGGCCGGTCGTCGACGCCGTCCGGGCCAGCGACCTGCTGCTCGGACACGACGAGTGGGGCGCCAACTGGATCGCCGCGCACCGGGCGCGGCAGGCCGCCGTGGCCGCGGGGGCGCCGGTGTCGTGAGCGGGGTATCGCCGCAGCGGCGCAGACTGGAGCTCGCGGGCAAGGAGCCGGACTCCCTCGATCCGGCGGCGGTTCCGGGCTCGGTCGATGCAGCGGCTCTCGACGACGGATCCGGCCGGGTCCGCCTCAGATTCCTCCCCGACGGCGCGGAGGTGCGCGTCCCGAGTGGCACGCCCGTGTTCGACGCGGCGAGCTGGAACGGGATCGCGATCGACTCCACTTGCGGCGGGCACGGCACGTGCAAGAAGTGCCGCGTGCGGATCGTGTCGGGCGAGGTACCGGTCGGGCCGCTCGATCCGCGGGCGTTCTCCCCGGACGAGTTGCGGGACGGCTGGCGGCTGGCCTGCCGGGCGTCCGCCCGCGGCGAGTTGGTCGTGGAGGTACCGCCGCTCCAGACCCGGCCGAAGGCGGCGCTCGCCGGGGTCGGGCGTCACGTCATCCTGCGCCCGGCGGTGCAGAAGCGGCACCTGGTGCTGGCCGAGCCCTCGATGGAGGACCAGCGCTCCGACCTCCAACGCGTCCTCGACGCGCTCGATGATCTCGAGCCGGAGACCTCGGTGGAGGTGCTGCGCTCGCTGGGCTCGGTGTTGCGGGCCTCGGGGTTCGACGTTACCGCGGTGGTCGCCGATCAGGAGCTGATCGGACTCGAGCCCGGGGATACGACTACGAGACGGTTTGCGATCGCGTTCGACCTCGGCACGACGACCGTGGTGGCCACGCTCCTGGATCTCGAGAGCGGCCAGCCGGTGGCGGTGCGGTCGATGCTGAACCGCCAGCAGCCGTTCGGCGCCGACGTGATCACGCGCATCTCGGCGACGATGATGGACGATCAGGCCTTGGCGGCGCTACGCACGCGGGCCCACGAGACGCTGGCCGAGTTGGTGTCCGAGGTATGCGTCGAGGGTGCCGTCGAGGCGCGCGAGGTCTACGAGATCACCGTGTGCGGCAACGTCACGATGATGCACCTGGCGCTGGGAATCGATCCCGAGCCGCTGTCGATGGCCCCGTTCGTGGTCTCGGCCCATTCTTTCCCGGATGTCCGTGCCCGTGATTTCGGTGTAGACGTGCACCTGCGGGCGCCGGCCTTCGTGTTCCCGTCCCTCGGCGCGTACGTGGGCGGCGACATCGTGGCCGGGATGCTGGCCACCGGCATCACGCGCGATCGCCGGGTGCGGCTGTTCATCGACGTGGGCACCAACAGCGAGATCGCGCTCGGGTCGGTCGACCGCGTGGTGGCGACGGCCGCACCGGCGGGCCCGGCGTTCGAGGCGGCCCAGATCAAGTGTGGGATGCGCGCCGCGGCCGGAGCGATCGAGGGGGTCAAGATTTCGGCCGACGACGGCGTGACGCTCGACGTGATCGGCGACGTGCCGCCCGAGGGGATGTGCGGCTCGGGCCTCGTCGATGCGGTGGCGGAGCTCGTGCACTGCGGACTACTCGACCACTCGGGCCGGTTCATCCCCGACGAGGCGGCGGCCGTGTCGCATCCGGCGCTCGCCCCGCGGCTGACGAAGATCGGCCAGGAGCGGGTGTTCGTGCTCGATTGGCGCGGCGGCAGCGATCCGGAGCGATCGGTGTTCCTGTCCCAGCGTGACGTCCGTGAGCTCCAGTTCGCCAAAGCCTCGATCGCCACCGGCTGGAACATCCTGCTCGGGGAGCTCGGCCTCGAGGCCGGGGACATCAGCCAGGTGCTGCTGGCCGGCAGCTTCGGCGCCTATCTGACGCCCTTGAGCGCAGTTCGGATCGGGCTGGTTCCAAAGATCGCCCTGCCCCGGATCGTGTCGGCGGGCAACGTGGCCGGCGAGGGAGCCAAGATCGCCGCGCTGTCGGTGCGTGAGCGGGCCGAGGCGTATTCGATCCTACGGGAGGTCGAGTACGTCGAGCTGTCCGGCCGGTCGGACTTCAACGACATGTTCGTCGACCAGCTGGCCTTTCCGGGATGAGCCGGGCCGCGGTCCTCGCCTGCGGGGCCCTGTCTCTTGATGTGCGCCGGATCGCGCGGCGGCGAGGGTGGGACCTCGACGTGATCCCAGTCCCGGCACTGTTGCACAACCATCCCGAGCGCATCGCCCCGGCCGTGGCCGAGCTGTCCGCCGGACACGAGGTCGTGGCCGTGGCCTACGGGGACTGTGGGACGCTTGGCGCGCTGGACGGGTTGCCCCGGCTTGCTGGGGAGCACTGCTACGACCTGTTCGCTCGCGCGGAGGTGGCCGCCGCTCTGGACGAGGAGCCGGGGACGTACTTCCTCACCGACTTCCTGGCTCGGACCTTCAAGCACACGGTGTGGCGCGAGCTTGGGCTGGACCGCTACCCCGAGCTGCGCGACGACTACTTCGGGAACTACACCCGGGTCATGTGGCTGGCGCAGCGGCCCACGCCGGCCACGCGCGCGGCCGCCGAAGAGGCCGCGGCGCGGCTCGGGCTGCCGCTCGTTGTGCGCGAGGTCGGGAACAAGGGCTTGGAGCTGGAACTCGAGCGGCTGGTCGACCCACGGCCACACACCCCATCGCCGGAACTGCTCACGCCCGCAGCGCGCTGAGCACGGCGACCCCGGCGAGCATGGTGCACACGCCGAGTGTGCGCTTGCGGCTGAGCCGTTCACCGAACAGGAAATAGGCGGCCAGCGCCGCCAGGCCCCCGAACTGGGAGGAGAGCACGGCGGCCACCGCGATGCCGTGACGGGCGCCCGTCGTATAGCAGTAGAACCCGATCACCTCGCACACGCCTGAGGTGACTACCAGCGGGGCGGCGCGCCGGGTGATCTCGAGGCGATGGGTAACGGCCAGCGGCAAGGCGAGGGCCACGGTCCCGATCACGCGCGCCGACAGGACGACCCAGGACACGGGAAGCTCGGTTCCGGCGCGCCCGGTGGCGTACAGGCTGACGCCGAAGGTGAGCGCGCCGGCGATGGCGAACAGGATCGCGTAGTACGGATTCGGCGCCCCCGAGGCATCGGGCTCGGCTGCGGGACGAAGCCGCCCCGGGGGGCTGAGCTCGTCCCCCGGACGCGGCTCCTCCTCGACCGATGCCAGCCACACGCCGACCAGGATGGCCAACAACGTCAGGGCGACCCCCGGCGCCACCGATTCGCCGGCGATCACGGCGATCACTGCGGCGATGGCGCCCTCGGTCGATACCAGCGGAGCCACGAGGGCAACCTGACCAACCCGTAGGGCGCGGTAGACCAAAACGAGGCCGCATACGTTGCCGATGCCTGACGTGGCCAGCCATGCGGCCGAACCTGGATCGAGGCGGGCCGGTACCCCGCTCAGTGCCGCGAGAGGGGCGGTGATCACCAGGCCGACCACCATCATCCAGGCCACCACGGAGGGTGGGTCGATCAGCCGACTCGAGCGCGAGGAGCACAGCGTGGAGATTGCCCACGCGACGGCGGCGCCCAGGCCGCCGAGGATCGCGATCACGCGATGTTCTCGGCCGGCCCCGTCATGGGCGTCACATTACGGAGCCGACGCGACACCCGTCTTCGAGTGGTGCGAGCATACGTTGATGCAGAGGGGAGGATGGCGAAGGGGGGCCGCGCTCGGATTGGCGGCCGCGGTCTTGGCCGTCGTAGTTCTCGTGGCCGGCCTGCTCTCGGGGTGCGCGGGTGGCTCCAAGGCGCAGGCCACGGCTGAGACGCAGGCACCGACGCAGGCGAACCAGGCGGCCGGGACGGAGGGGTCGGCCGGGTCGGTGCGGGCGCCGGCCGGAGACGTGATCCTGCGGATCCGAGGTGCGGTTCGCCGTCAGGCCATTCCCGGCGGGTTCGTCGGCCTCTCGCTCGAGTACCCCGCGGTGGCCGCCTACGCCGGCACCGATCCGTCGGCGGTGAATCCTGTCCTCCTCCAGCTGATCCGGAATCTCAACCCCGGACAGCCGCCCGTCCTGCGCATCGGCGGCGACAGCACCGACTGGACGTGGTGGCCGGTAGCGGGGATGAGCCAGCCGGCCGGCGTCAACTACACGCTGACTCCGGATTACGTCTCGGTGCTGCACAGCCTGGCGACGACGCTCGGCGCGAAGCTGATCCTCGGCATCAATCTGGAGGCCGACAGCACGAGCGTGGCGGCGGCTGAGGCGAAGGCGCTCGTCAACGGCATCGGCCCGGCTCAGGTCGAGGAGCTCGAGCTCGGCAACGAGCCAGAGCTGTACGGCGCCTTCACCTGGGGCCGGTCGGGGCGGACGGGGCGCCCGCACGGGTACGACTTCGCCGACTACAACCAGGACATCGCCCGGATCGGCGACCCGCTGACGATGGCGCCGCTGGCCGGGCCGGCGACCGGCGCGCCCAAGTGGTTCCCGTATCTGGGACAGTTCCTCTCCAGCCACCCACGCGTTGCCCTCGCCACGCTGCACCGCTATCCGCTTCAGCTCTGCTACGTGAGGCCGAGCGAGCCGAACTATCCGACGATCGCCAACCTCCTGTCGACCCGGTCGTCGGCGACGGAGGCCAACAGCGTCATACCGTCGGTCAAGACCGCCCACGCGCACGGGATTCCGCTGCGGATCGACGAGATGAACACGATCTCGTGCGGCGTCGACAACGGCGTCGCCCAGTCGTTCGCCTCGGCGCTGTGGGCGCTCGACGCGGTGTTCCAGATGGCCCGTGTGGGCGTCGACGGCGTGAACATCCACACCTATCCCGGGGCGACGTACGAGCTGTTCACCTTCATCCACTCACACGGGCGGTGGCGGGGCACCGTCTCGCCCGAGTACTACGGCCTGCTGATGTTCGCCCAAGCGGCGCCCCCCGACTCACATCTGTTGAACGTGACCGCGACCAACACCGGACCGGTGAAGGCGTGGGCCACGCGGAGCGCCGACGGGACGTTCCGCGTCGTGGCCATCAACGACGGCGCCGGCCCGCGCACCGTCGCCGTCCGGTTGGGGAAGGTGGGCGGTGCTGCGACGCTCGAGCGCCTCGAGGCGCCGCGACTGACCTCGCGGGGCGGGGTCGCGCTGGGCGGGCAGTCGTTCGGCGGGAGCACGACGACCGGTCTGCTCGCGGGGAAGGCGCACACGGAGTCGGTCGCCGGCGGCGGCGGTCAGTACGTGTTCCGGCTGCCCGGGGGCAGCGCGGCGCTGCTGACGGTCCCGCCTCCCACCGGCTGAGACGCGGTTCAGATCGCCGGTCCGTCGCTCGTAGCGTGGTCGAGTAGGGTGGCCACGTCGACCACGCGCAGATCGGTGCCGGCGCTCTGGACGCCATCATCGAGCATCACGGTGCAGAACGGGCACGCGACCGCCAGCGTCCCGGCGCCGGTTGCGGCGGCCTCACGCACGCGCTCCTGGTTGATCGGCTTGGCTCGCTCCTCCATCCACATGTGCGCGCCGCCGGCGCCGCAACAGAACGTCTGCTTGCGCGAGCGGCGCATCTCGACCGGGGCGCCGACGGCGGAGACGATCTCTCGTGGAGCATCCACCACGTCGTTGTGGCGGGCCAGGTAGCAAGAGTCGTGGTAGGTGATCGTGCCGTCGGCCGCATCGGCGCGGGTTGGCGTCAGGCGCCCGTCGCGCACGAGCTCGGAGAGCAGCTCCGAATGGTGAATCACCTCGTAGTTACCGCCGAAGTCCGGGTATTCGTTGGCGAGCGTGTTAAAGCAATGCGGGCAGCCGGTGACGACCTTCGTGACCCCGGCTTCGTTCAAGGTCTCGACGTTCTGCTCGGCGAAGGCCTGGAACACGTACTCGTTGCCGATGCGCCGCGCCGGGTCGCCGGTGCAACTCTCGCGCGGGCCGAGGATCGCAAAGTCGACGCCCGCCTTGGTCAGCACGCGTGCCGTCGCCTGGGCGGTGCGGCGTGCCCGCTCGTCGAACGAGGAGGCGCAGCCCACCCAGTAGAGGTACTCGGGTGCCGGGTCGCCCGGCTCGAGGATCCTGACCCCCAGCTCGGCCGCCCAGTCGGCCCGCTCCGACTGCGGCTTGCCCCACGGGTTCGAGGCGCGCTCGACGTCGCGCAGCATCGGCTCGGCCTCGCTCGGGAAGCTCGACTCCACCATTACGAGATGGCGGCGCAGGTCGACGATGTGGTCGACATGCTCGATCGAGACCGGACAGGCCTGGATGCACGCGCCGCAGGTCACGCAGTCCCACACGCTGTCAGCCGGGACGGCGTTCGGGACCAGCTGGGTGTCCGCATCCTCGCCTTCGGCGAATACGGCGTCCCGCAACCCCATGATCAGCAGCTTGGGCGAGAGGATCTTGCCGGTGGCGTAGGCCGGGCAGGCGTCCTGGCAGCGGCCGCACTCGGTGCACGAGAAGGTGTCGAGCACTTGCTTCCAGGTGAGGTCGTTCGGTTGGCCGGCGCCGAAGCGCAGCTCTTCCTCGGGGACGTCGGGGTCGTCGAACTTGAGCGGCTCTAGCCGGCCCCCGGCGCGGGTGCGCCCGAACCACACGTTGATCGCCGCCACGAAGATGTGCAGGTGCTTGGAGCGCGGCAGGTAGGCGAGGAAGGTCAGGATGGTCAGGACGTGCACCCACACGAACACCCGCTCGAGAACCCTGGTTGTCTGGTTGTCGGCGAAGACTTTTGAGAGCGCGTTCGATACCGGCGACCACGACGCGGGCCACTCGTTCAGGTGCAACGCGATCCGGGTCGCGTGCCAGAGCAGGAGGCTGATCACGATCGTCGCGATCAGGGCCAGGATCAGGTCGGCCTCGCCCAGATGGCTCCCCTGGAAGCGCTTCGGGCGCTGGACCTTGCGGATGTAGAAGGCCGCGATTACTCCGGCGAGTACGAGCACGCAGAAGACGTCGACGAGCAGCGCGTACCAGCCCTGGTCGCCGAGCCACGGGAGCGTCGAGTGCCTGTCGACGATCCCGATCATCGCGATCAGGATCGTTGGGACGAGCACCAGGAAGCCCCAGAAGATGAAAGCGTGCATCAGACCGGGGACGAGGCGCTGGAGCAGCTTGCGCTGACCCAGCACGATCGTCGCCTCGTTGCGAGCGCGGCGGGGCAAGTCCCCCGAGCGCCGGGTCGGCGCGGCGTTCTGCACGAGTCCCACGAGGAGACGGACCCGCGTGATGAACAGCGTGCCGCTCACGATCAGCGCTGCAGCGAGCGCCACGGCGGCGATCGGGGAGGCTATCCGCCCCTCACCTTTCTGATCTCGGCCGAGATCGCGGGCACCACCTCGTGCAGGTCGCCGAACACCGCGTAGTCGGCGCTGGCGAAGATCGACGCCTCGGCGTCGGGGTTGATGGCCAGCAGCTTCTTGGCGCCCTTGCAGCCGGCCATATGCTGGGTGGCGCCGCTGATCCCGCACGCGATGTACAGCGAGGGCGAGACCTTCGTGCCGGTCTGCCCGACCTGGTCGGTGTGGGGCCGCCAGCCCGCGCTGGTCACCGCGCGCGAGCAACCCACGGCGCCGCCGAGCAGCGACGCGAGCTCCTCGATCACCACGAAACCCTCGGCCGATCCGACACCGCGGCCGCCCGATACGACCACGTCGGCGTCGGCCAGCGACACGCCGGCAGCCTCGGCCTGGACGCGCTCGGACACCCGGACCACCGCCTCGGCGGCGGGCTCGATCGTCTCGGGGTCGGCGACGGCGCCATCCGGGTCCGCCGCCACGGCGTGGGGCGCGACGGTGAGGAGCGCGGGCGAGCCGTGCACCCGGGCCTCCTCGAGCAGACTCCCGCCCCAGCGGACGCGGGTGACGATCGGCGGGTCACCCGGGGTGAGCGACGTGCAGTTGGCGGCCATCGGGAGGTCGAGCTCCGCCGCCACGTGCGCCAGCACCTCGTTGCCTCGCTCGGTGCCGGGGGCGATGACCGTCGAGGGGCCGCGCTCCCGGGTGGCGGCGGTGAGCGCCTGCCCCCAGGCGGCCGGGGCGTAGCCGTCGCGGTCGTCGATCGCGACCGCGTGGACATCGTCGCCCAGATGCCGCGCGAACGTGAGCGCCTGCTGGGAGAGCTCATCCCCCGGGTCCTCGACGAAGACCAGGACGCTCATCAGACCAGCCCCAGCTCGCGCAGCATGTCGACCACCGGCGCGGCCGCCTCGGCGCCGTTGCCGAGGACCTCGGCCCGCTTGCCCGAGCCCGGCGGCAGCGTCAGCTTGACCATCTCGAGCCTCGGTTCCGGACGCGCGGGCGAGGTGGCCTCGAGCGGTTTGCGCTTGGCCCGGAGTCGCCCGGGGACCGACGGGTAGCGCGGAAGGTTGATCCCTTCTTTGACAGTTACCACGGCCGGCATCGGCACCATGTAAACGTCGCGGCCGCCGGGGACCTCCTGCTCGCAGCGGAGTCTTCCGTTCTCGGCGGTTATCGCCTTGATGCCGGTCACGACCGGGAGGCCGAGCTTGTGAGCCACCCGGATCGCCACCTGATAGTTGCCGGCGTCAGCGGACTCGTTGCCGAACAGGAGCAGGTCGTAGGGCTCGGCCTCATGCTGGATCGCTTCGACGATTGCTTGCGCGGTTGCTTGCGGATCCCATTCGTCAGCGCCGTCGGTCACGAGATGTACGGCGCGGTCGATCCCGATCGCCATCATGTCCCGCAGTTGCTCCTCGGCCTCGGGCGGGCCTAGCGTGAGCACGGTCGACGAGCCGCCGTGCTGCTCGATCAACCGGACCGCCTCCTCGCAGCCGCACTCCTCGTGCGGGCTGATCGTGAAGCCGAGGTGGCGGGTGGAGATCGCGCGCTCGTCGTCCGTCAGCACGATCCTGCCGCCGGTCAAAGGCACCCGCTTGACGCACACGAGGATGTTCATCTCAGCTGCGCACGCGGGAGTTGTCCGGGTCGAACACCGGGGTCGAGTCGTTGGTCTCGACCGTGACCGGATAGCGCTCGCCCATGTACTCGACTGACAGCTGCTCACCCACGACCGCGTGTTCGGGGGGCAGGTAGCTCATCAGGATGTGCTTGCCGATCGACGGTCCGGCGCCCGCGCTGGTGATATATGAGTGTCGTCCTTTTCGGTCGACAAGTGATCGACCGTCCCTCGTCAGCACCGGCTCCTTGCCGAGCATGTAGCGCTTGACTCCGGACGCCGAGGTGTGATCGTCGACGGTCAGCGTGCACATGATCGCCGCTGGCTCCTCCTCGCGGTGGCGCACGTGCGCCTCCTTACCGATGAAGTCCGCGTCCTTGACCTTGCCCCAGGCCATGCCGGCCTCGACCACGTTGAAGTCGCCCTCGAGCTCGGCGCCGTAGGCGCGGTAGCACTTCTCCAGGCGCCCGGTGGTGCCATACACGCCGATCCCGGCGGGGATGATGCCGTGAGGGGCGCCCGCCTCGGCCACGATGTCCCACAGCCGCGCGCCCTGCTCGATCGGCACGTACAGCTCCCAACCCAGGTCGCCGACATAGGAGATCCGTGAGGCGAGGACCTGAACCGGGCCGACCTCTATCGTCTTGCAGCGCGCGAACGGCATCCCTTCGTGCGAGACGTCGTCGCTCGTGACGCTCTGAAGGACGTCACGCGCGCGCGGACCCCACAGGCCAAGCGTCGTCCAGGCGTTGGTCTCGTCGTGGACCTGCGCCGACCCGTCGTCCGGGAGGTGGTCGGCGAACCACTTGAGGTCAGACATCCCGTACGCACCACCGGTTACCACGCGGAAGACGTCGTCGCCGAGGCGCATGATCGTCAGGTCCTGCTTGAAGCCGCCGCCGGGCGTGAGCAGCGGTGTATAGACAACCCGGCCGGCCTCGACGTTCATCTGCCTCATGGCCACGTTCTGAACGACGTCCAACGCGCCCGGGCCGGTGACGTCGAAGATCGCAAACGCGCTCAGGTCGATCATGGCCACCCGGTCGCGCATGGCCAGGTGCTCGGCGTTGATGATCGGCGACCACCAGCGGGAATCCCATTCCGCCTCGCGCCGGTTGATACGGTCGCCGTACTCCTCGAGCAGGCCGGCGTTCGACTCGTACCACTGCGGGCGCTCCCAGCCGGCACCTTCGTAGAAGACCGCCTTTAGGTCCCGCTCCCGGCCGTGGAACGGAGCCAGCCTGACGTTGCGATCCGAGGCCCACTGCTCGCCCGGGTGGACGATCCCGTACATCTTGTTGAAGCCCTCGCTGGCCCGGGCCACGACATGGGTCCGCGTCCGCTGGCACGAGTACGCGCGCGCGATGTTCGACTCGAACACGTCGATCTCCGACTCGCCGTGCACGATCAGCTCGGCGAGGGTCTTGCCGGCGCCCGGCCCCTCCTTGATCCAGATCGCCGCGGCCGACCACAGGCCCTTGACCTCGGGAGTCTCGCCGAGCAGCGGCATGCCGTCGTAGGTGACCGACAGGACGCCGTTGATCGCGTACTTCATCCCGACGGACTCGTCGCCGACGATCTCGGGCATGAGCTCGAGCGCCTGCTCCATCTGGGGGTCGAAGTCGTTCTGCGTGAAGGGCAGCTCGGTCGGGCTGAGGGCCGACTCCTCGATGCTCGGGATATCGTCAGGGTGCAGGGTGATCGGGCGGTGTGCGTAGGAACCGATCTCGAGGCCCGTCCCCTCCTGGCGCTCGTACATGTTGGTGTCCATGTCGCGGACGATCGGGTACTCGATCAGCTTCGTGGTGTTGGCGAACCGCGGCGCCGGCCCGATGTCGATCATCTGGTGCACCATCGGCGTGAGCGGGATCGAGGCGCCGGCCATGCGGGCGATGCGCGGGCTCCAGCAGCCGCAGGCGATCACCAGGAGGTCCGTATCGAGATCGCCCCGCGTGGTCCGGACACGTTTGACCGCACCGCCCTCGACGTCTATCCCGAGGACCTCGGTGTTGGCCTGGACCGTCATGCCGGCCTCCACGGCCCGTTCCCGCATGAGCGTGCCGGCGCGCAGCGAGTCGACCACGCCGGCGCCGGGGGTGAAGAACCCGCCGATGATCAGCTGCTCGTTGATAAAGGGCACGAGCTCCTTGATTTCGTCGGGCGTGACTAGCTGGACCGGCTCGATCCCCCAGGACTTGGCCGAGGCCATTCGCCGGGTCAGCTCCTGCATCCGCTCCGGCGTCCGCGCGACCTCGATCCCGCCGCTCTCGACGAATACGTCGAGGTTCTTGTACTGGCGCATGCTCTCGAGCGTGAGCGACGTCATCTCCTTGGAGTGGTCGACCGGAAAGATGAAGTTCGAGGCGTGCCCGGTCGACCCGCCCGGGTTGGGGAGCGGCCCCTTGTCGATCAGCGTGATGTCAGTGACCCCGAGCTGGGTCAGGTGATAGGCCACGCTGTTGCCGACGATGCCGGCGCCAATCACGACCACGCGCTGGTTATGTCCTCCGTTTGTGCCCACGGCGTCCTGATATATCAGATGGATGCCACACGTGGCAACGCGGGCATGGGCGGCCAGGGGGGCGCCGTTCGCCTAGACGCGCGGCGGCCTGCGAAACCGCGCATTCCACACCCGCCGCCGGTACCGCGCGCGGTTCTGCATCCGGTGCATGAATATGCGCTCAGGACTCGGACGAGACCGGAGGTATGCGCGGTTTTGCAGGCGCTCTCAGCCGGCGCTCCGCGGACACGCCCCGGGCGCCGTCGCGAGACGCCGCGGCGAGACGCCCGCGGCGAGACGCCGCGGCGAGACGCCGCCCGCGATAGACCGACCGGTCGACCGCTCAGTGCCGGGCGGCTCGCCGGCGCTCGATCCGCCGGCGCTCGGCGCGAGGCACGGTCTTGGGCCCCGACACGATCGGGTCGGCCCTGATCACCCGGATGGCGGTCAGGATCACCAGGATCGTCATCAGCGTGGCGCTGGACAGGCACCAGTAGCAATAGGCGTGGATCGTGAACGCCTCGCGGTACGTCAGGTACATGCTGAAGAGAAAACCGATGAGCGCGATGCCGAAGGTTGCGACCCGGCCGACCTCGTTGCGGATGAACAGCGTGAACAGCATGCCGACGTATCCGGCGAGGCCAAGCACGGCCACCGGCAGGCCGGCGAGCTTGGAGTAGACCGAGCTCTGGACGGTCTCGCAGCCGCCGTTTGACCCGCAGATGACCTTGATCTTGGCGTAATGGGTGTAGGTCAGGTAACCGGCGACGCCGATTCCGATCAGGCAGAGCACGCCGATGGCGATCCGGAGCCGGCGGTCGACGTTGCTGGTGCGCGGCGACGCCCCGTTGGTCGCCACCGCGGTCACGCCAACTCGCTGCTCGCCCGAAACGCTCATGTCACCTGTTTGATGACCGACTCGAGCTGGGCGTAGGTGGGAACCGCCTCGCTCGCCGCCGCCTGGCCCTTGGGGCCGGCGAAGATCAGCGTCGGCGTGCCGCTGACGCCGAGCTGGCGGGCGGACGCCTGATCGGAGCCGACCTGGGCGGTCAGATTGGGATCGTTACGCGCGGTCATCCAGCTCGCGAAGGCGAGCGCGGGTATCTGCTTGGCTAACCCTTGCAGGTACGACTCGGTCACGTAGCCCGAGTCCTCCGTGCCCTGCTCGTGGTAGAAGAGCTCCGTGTACTGCCAGAACAGGTTCTGCTTGCCGGCCGCGAGCCCCGCCACCTGCTGAGTGTTGAACACCCCCGGGTCGGGGCTGCCGCACGTGGCGGTACAGAACGACCGGTACACGACCTTCACCTTCCCGGCGCGGACGTCGTTGGAGACCAGCTGCGAGAAGCCGCCCTCGAGCGTGAACTCCTGGCATATCGGGCACTCGTAGTCGCCGTAGTAGGTCATCGTCACCGGCGCCTTGGGGCTGCCGAGCACGTTGCCCGACTGCGGGATCCCGTCCAGCAGCTTGTTGATACTGGCCATCGTGGCGTTCGACTGCTGGGTCCCGGCCTTCTGAAGGCCGGTCTCCTTCTTGGCGCTGCCGGTCGAGATGACGATCGCCGCGACGACCACGACGATCGCGGCCAGAACCACCCCGCCGATCATCTGCATGCGCCGCTGGCGGCGGGCCCGCTCGGCCCGTGCCTGTTCCTCGGCCAGCCGGCGCGCGCGGGCCTCTTCTTTCTGCTTGGTGCGGGATGCCATTGGGGAGGTCGTCCTGAGGATCGCGCATCAACGTGCGCGGGCATTGAGGATAGCGACAGCATGCCCAGGCCTGCACCGCTCACAGCGACTCTTCAAGAGGTCTTCATCTGGGGCCCCGGGAAGCTGCGAGACTCGGGTCCCGGCCACCAGGGGCTGCTGGCAAGACGGCGCTCTCGCCGCTAATTGCGTGTTAACATCCTGTGACCGGCCGGCGGGCCTCCAGGTGGGGGTTGGGCGCGTCCATTACAGTGCGTCCCATGTCGCGTGAGCGCAGCGAAGCGCAGCCAGGGGCCCAAGGTGCCCCCCAGCGTGCGCAAGCCAGACTGAGGGTTGCCGTGATCGACCGCGATCCCGGATTCACGCAGGTGCTGGCCAATCGCCTGGGCGCGCTCGGCTGTGAACACCGGCCGCTCAGCACCCCCGCCACCATCGAGACGCTGGTGGCGATGAGGTTGAACGCGCTGGTGCTCGATCTCGCGGTGATCGGTCCTGATAGCTGGGACTACCTCGAGCGATGCTGTGCGCGCCTGCCGGGTCTCGCCGTGATCGTGTGCACCGGACCGTCCTCGGTTGCGCAGCGTGTGCGGGGACTGCGCCTCGGCGCGGATGCGTGGATGACCAAGCCGTGCCATCCCGAGGAGCTGATCTGCGTCATCGAAGCGGCTGTGCGCCGTCACCGGCGCCACGAATTGCCGCAAATCGACCTGTCGGCCACGGTCGGGGAGATTACCGTTCGACCCGACCTGTACCAGGCGTACGTGGGCGAGCAGAGCCTCGAGCTGACGGCGCGCGAATTCGAGATCCTGCAGCTGCTGGCTCAGTCCGACCGCGTGCTGCGCCGCGAGGAGATCTACGAGCGCGTATGGGGCTATGCCATGGCCCATGGCGACCGCTCGGTGGATGTGTTCGTCCGAAAGCTTCGCCAGAAGCTGCGGGCGATGTCCCCGGCGTGGAGCTACATCCACACGCACTTCGGCGTCGGTTACCGGTTCGCTCCCGAGTTCGAAGCGGATCGTATGGAGGAGGGGACCCCGGTGGCGGAGTCGGCCCCAGAGCTCCGACCGGCGCTCAGTCGCTGAGCTCGACTCGGCGGCCAACCCGAGTTCGCCGGCCGCCTGCACCCGTTCGATTTCGCCCCGTGGCCCGGCCTTGCCGCCGGTCTCACTGAGCGGTCGGTCACAGGTTGTTCACATCTTCGTTACGAGTCGATAACGCCTGCACCTACCTCTAGGGAGAGCATGCGGGGTCATGTCGGCAACGGCAAGGCCGGGCAGCGAGGTGATCGAGGTAGGGCCACTGCAGATACTCCCCGAGGAGCATCTGGCGCGGGCGGATGGCCGCGCCCTCGTGCTCTCGATCCGGGAGCTGCGCCTGCTAACCGAGCTGGGACGGCGCGCCGACCGGATCATGCCGCGCGAGGAGCTGTTCCGTCTCGTCTGGGGCCGCGAGATGCGGGCCGGGGATCGATCGGTCGACGTGTACGTGCGAAAGCTGCGGGTCAAGCTCGAGGAGGCGCTTCCGGAGTGGCGGTTCATCCACACGCACTTCGGCTTCGGTTACCGACTGGCCGCCGAGTCGGCACAAAACGCCAACGAACGGTTCACAACTGGATAACACCCCCGCGGATCGCTGGACGCAGACTCTGGCGGACATCAAGCGAAGGAGATAATCGTGAAACCCAGACGCATTGCCGCGCTTGCCGCCGTGGCCGCCTCGTCGCTGGGCATCGCCGCCTGCGGCTCCAGCAGCAGCAGCAGTACCAGTAGCAGTACCAGCTCCAGCGGGTCGTCATCGGGCTCGAGCAGCTCGAGCGTGGCCAAGGGCACGGTCAACGGCGCCGGCTCGACGCTGGCCGCCCCGATCTACCAGCAGTGGGGGTCGACGCTCAAGGGCCAGGGGCTAACCGTGAACTTCAATCCCGTCGGGTCGGGCGCCGGCCAGACCTCGCTGGAATCGGCGACGGTTGACTTCGCCGGCAGCGACCCGTCCCTGAAGCCGGCCGACCTGGCCAAGATGAAGGGCCCGGTGCTCCAGTTCCCGGTTGCCGCCGGCGGGATCACCGTGTCCTACAACCTCTCCGGAGTCAAGAGCGGGCTGAAGTTGGACGGGCCGACTGTGGCAAAGATCTTCCAGGGCCAGATCAAGACCTGGAACGATCCGGCGATCAAGGCGCTGAACCCGGGCATCAGCCTGCCCAGCACCACCATCACCGTCGTCCATCGCTCCGATTCCTCGGGCACCACTGAGGGCTTCACGACGTGGCTGTCCGACGTGGATCCGGCCTGGAAGTCCGCGGTCGGCGAGGGCAAGGACGTCAACTGGCCGACAGGAACGGGCGGCAAGGGTAATTCCGGCGTCGCCGCGGTCGTGAAGCAGACCGCCGGCGCGATCGGCTACGTCGAGCAGGCCTACGCGCTCGAAAACAACTTCACGTACGCCGCGATCAAGAACTCGGCGGGCTCGTATGTTCTGCCGACGATCCCCAACACCTCGGCGGCGTTCCTCGGGATTGCGATTCCGGCCGACCTGGGGATCTCGACGATCAACTCGCCAAATCCCGGGGCGTACCCGATCGTCTCGCAGACGTTCCTCGACGCCTACAAGGACCCGTGCAAGGACGGCGGGGCCAGCGCGTCGACTGCCGCGGCGCTCAAGAGCTTCTTGAGCTACGCGTTCGGGGCGGGTCAGCAGACCCTCGGCGCCGGCTCCAACCAGTTGCCGTACGCGCCGCTGCCCTCGTCGCTGGCCGACAAGGACAACACGCAGCTGGCCACGATGGTCTGCAACGGATCGCCTATCTCGTAGGTCATCGGTGGAAGCAAGCGCCCCAACCGTCACCGGCGGCCGCTCGGTTCTCGAGCGGTCGTCGGCCGGGCGGCTTCCCGATCGGGTCCTGAAGTGGGGGCTGAGCGCGCTCGCCGCGCTCATCCTCATCCTGATCGTCTACTTCTTCATCCGCCTGGTCGGCCAGTCCGGCCACGTGTTCAGCACGTACGGGCTGAAATTCGTGTTCGGCAATGACTGGGACGTCTCGCGCAACATCTACCACGGTGGTGCGCTGCTGTTCGGGACGATCGTCACGTCGACCATCGCGCTCGTCATCGGCGTGCCGGTCGCCGTGGCAAGTGCGCTGTTCATCAACGAGTTGTGCCCGCGACGACTGCGCAATCCGCTTTCGATTCTCGTCGACCTGCTCGCCGCGGTTCCGTCGGTCGTGTACGGACTGTGGGGCGTGTTCGTCCTCGCTCCCCGGCTGTTGCCAGCCGAGAAGTGGTTCGCGAGCACGTTCTCGTTCATCCCCTGGATCGGCGGCGGCGTCCCGGTCCTCTACAACTACTTCATCGCCGGCCTGATCCTCGCGATCATGATCCTCCCGATCGTGTCGGCGATCTCGCGGGAGGTCATCGCGACCGTCCCGCGCGAGAACAAGGAGGCAGCGCTCGCCCTGGGGGCCACCCGGTGGGAGATGATCCGGATGGCGGTGATTCCGTACTCGCGTCCGGGCATCACGGGCGGTGCGATGCTCGGCATGGGGCGAGCTATTGGCGAGACGATCGCCGTCGTGCTCGTGATCGGCAGCGCGCCGAAGATCGGCAGCCATCTCTTCAGCCAGGGCTACACGCTCGCCGCCGTGATTGCCAACGAATTTGGTGAGGCCACCGGGATACACACGTCCGCGCTGTTTGCGTCCGGCCTCGTGCTGTTCGTGCTCACCCTGATCGTGAACATCATCGCGCGCTGGTTCATTTCCCGCGGCTCGCACGGCACGCGCGGAACGGGCGCGACGGGTATGACGATCTCTTCCGGCCCGGTGACTGAACAATGAGCGCCACAGCCCCGCTGAGCGCCATGACACTGCCGCGGACATCGGCCCGGCGGCGGCGCACGGACAAGGTCATGCGGGGCTCGGTGCTGGCCGCGACGATCGTCGCCTTGGTCCCGCTGGTGCTCGTCATCTACTACCTGCTGCACAAGGGGCTGAGCCTGTGGTTCACGAGCGGCTTCTTCACCAGCGATCCCACCGGGAGCTTCTTCGGTAACCCGGGTGGGATCCGCAGCGCGATCCTCGGCTCGCTCGAGATCGTCGCGCTCGCGACGGTGATCTCGATCCCCATGGGGATCGGCGTGGCCCTCTACCTGACGGAGTATGGGAAGGACTCGTGGTTCGCCAATACCGTCCGCTACTTCGTCGATGTCATGACCGGTGTGCCGTCGATCATGTTCGGCCTCTTCATCTACATCGTGCTGGTGGTCAGCGACTTCGGGGGTAGCGGGTACGCGGCCTGGAAGGGCGCGGTCGCGCTGGCGCTGCTGATGCTTCCGATCGTCATTCGGTCAGCGGAGGTCGTGCTGCTGCTCGTGCCGAGCAGCCTCCGCGAGGCGGCGCTGGCCCTGGGGGCCCCACGGTGGCGTGTGATATTCCAGGTTGTGCTGCCGACCTCGGCGTCCGGCCTCGTCACCGGCTGCCTGCTGGCCGTGGCCCGCGCCATGGGCGAGACTGCCCCCTTGCTCTTCACCGTGTCGACGGCCTTTGGCTTGACCTTCAGCCTTGGCCAGCAGATGAACACGATGCCGTTTCTGATCTACACCGACATCACGTCGCCCCGCACGTCGATCGAAAACATCGCGTGGGGCGCGGCGCTAACGTTGGTCGTCATCGTCCTGCTGATGAACCTAATCGCCCGACTTATTGCTTCAAGGAGTCGAATGGCATGATCCCTCCTGACACCACGAGCAAGGCACAGACGGATATGTCCAGCGGTGCGGGCGAATCGCCCGATCAGGCGCAGGCGGTGCCGCGAACCCCGCGGCCGGGCGCCGCGGAAGCGAAGGCCGGTCACGCGGTCAAGCTCGACAAACTGAACGCGTATTACGGCGATCAGCACGCGCTCAAGGACGTCACGATCGATTTCCCGCCGAACGAGGTCACCGCGCTCATCGGACCGTCTGGGTCGGGCAAGTCGACCGTCGTCCGCTGCATCAACCGGATGCACGAGGAGATTCCGGGCGCGCGCGCCGAGGGGAAGGTCAGCCTGGACGAGCTCGACGTCTACGCGCCAGGCGTCGACGTGACGGCGGTGCGGCGCCTGATCGGCATGGTGTTTCAGAAGCCCAACCCATTCCCGACCATGTCGATCTTCGACAACGTCGCGGCGGGTCTGCGCCTGACCGGGACGAAGAGCAAGGATCTGAAGGACCTCGTTCACCGCTCGCTGCAGTCGGTCGGCCTGTGGGAAGAGGTCAAGGACCGCCTGAACGCCCCGGGGATCGGATTGTCCGGTGGTCAGCAGCAACGGCTCTGCATTGCCCGGACGGTGGCGATCGAGCCAGAGGTGATCCTGATGGATGAGCCCGCCTCGGCGCTCGACCCGATCTCGACGCTCAAGATCGAGGAGCTTGTCGACGAGCTCAAGGAGCGCTACACCATCGTCATCGTCACCCACAACATGCAGCAGGCTGCGCGGGTGGCGAACTCGACCGTATTCATGCTCGAAGGCGAAGTGATCGAGCACGACGAGACGAACAAGATCTTCACGAATCCAAGCGACGAGCGCACCGAACGCTACGTGACCGGAAAGTTTGGGTAAGGACTCGCCTATGCACGAGACTCGCCATCAGTTCCACGAGAGCCTGCGCGCGCTTGAGGCGCAGGCGCTGGATGGGCTCGAACTCGTCATCCAGCAGCTTGACCGCGCGCTCGAGTCGATCTCCTACCAAGACGTCGAGCTGGCCGGCATGGTCGTCGCCGACGATGACCGGATCGACGGCCGCTACCTGGAGGTGCACCAAGGCATCCTGTCGCTGCTGGCGCGCCAAGCGCCGGTGGCGGGCGATCTGCGGATCGTCGCGGCCCTGCTGCACGTGATCCGCTGCGTCGAGCGGATGGGCGATCAGTGCGTGAACATCGCGAAGCTCGTGCCGCTGTCCGGCTACGAGGCCCCGAAGGACAAGGACATCCTCGATGCGATCGAGCGGATGGGTCGCCTGGCCCGCTCGCAGGTGTCCCAGGCCAAGCAGGCCTTCGCCGAGCGCAACACCGAGCTGGCGCAGGATCTGGTGCGCCAGGACACCGAGATCAACCGGCTGAACCGGGAGATCTTCAGGCGCGCGGTTGACGTCGGGGACAACCTGGACATGCGCGAGTGGGCGATGTTCATGATCCTCGTGGCGCGCTGCCTGGAGCGGATCGGCGACAACACGGTCGACATCGCCGAGCAGACCGTGTTCGTGGTCACCGGGCTGTTCCGCGAGTTCGCCGACGCCTCGACCCCACCCGAGGCGGCGCGCACCACGTAGGGGTTATCCTCGCGGCGAGTGGCTACGCAGAAGCCCAGCCGCCGTTCACGCAAGCGCAGACATGGCCGCGCGGCCACGGCCGCGCCGGTTGCCGCGCCTCGCCGCGGCGTCGATCACGGCGGCAACCGCCCGACCGATGCGAGCGACCCCGATCAGAATCTGCCGCCGCGGTTCCGCCGGCGCACGAATGCGCTGAGCGCGTACGGCGAGCGCCCGCCCAGCCCGTTCGGCGGTGTTCCCGTGTCGGAGATCGCGATCCTGGCCGGCGCGGTCGCGCTCGTGGTTGGGTTCATCCGGCATGGGGGGCCGGCGCTGGTCGGGGGCCTGGTCCTGTGTGTGCTCGGGGTGATCGAGGTGACCGCCCGGGAGCACTTCTCTGGCTTTCGCTCGCACACCGTGATGCTCGCCGCGGTGCCCGCTGTGCTGGTCGAGGCGTTGATCGCCTTCACCGTGGGGCCGCCGGCCCTCAAGTTGCTGCTGCTCGTCCCGGTCGCGGCGGTCTTCGCCGTGTGTGCGTGGTTCCTGCGCCGGCGGTTCCTGGTCGCACGCCAGGCCCGGCTCGCCCGCCCACTGAAGCGTTAAGCAGTCTCTTAGACGGCTAACCATTCGCTAACGGTTGCGGGGGCTAGCGGGCTCGACTAGCGCGTCGGGAGCGCGTCGCCGGCCACCGGCCGGGGTGGGGCATCCCGATCGGGCGCGTCGGATGCAACCGTCGGCAGCCGCAACATGAACACGGCGCCGCCGTCGGGGGCGTTGGCGGCTTCGATCGAGCCGCCGTGCTGGGTGGCGACCTGACGGACGATGGCCAAGCCCAGGCCGCTGCCCTGCCGGTTGCGCGAGTTGGCTCCGCGGAAGAACCGGTCGAACACGTACGGGAGATCCGCCTCATCGATCCCGCCGCCATGGTCGCGCACGCGCACGCCCTCCCGGTTGACCACGACCTCGATGACCCCGTCCTGCGGGGAGTGGTGCGCGGCGTTGTCGAGCAGGTTGTTGACCGCCCGGTGAAGGCGTTCCGGGATGCCCTCGACGATCACGGGTTCGAGCGAGCTCTCATAGTGGACGTGCGGGAAGTCGCGCCGGGCGCGAATCAACGATTCATCGAGGACCCGGTCCAGGCGGACGTCCTCGGCCGAGCTGATCGGCAGATCGCCGCGGGCCAGCTCGATGACGTCGCCGATCAGCGTGCTGAGCTCCTCGCTCTGCTCGAGCACGTCGGCCAACAGGCGCCGGCGATCCTCCCCGGTAAGCTCGTCCCCCTGCTCGAGCAGCACTTCGATGTTCGTGCGTAGGCTCGTGATCGGCGTTCGCAGTTCGTGCGACGCGTCGGCCACGAGCTGGCGTTGGGCGCGGACCGACTGATCGAGCGCGTCGCGCGAGATCTGCAGCCGCTCGATCATCGCGTTGAAGCGCCGGGCCAGAAGTCCCACCTCGTCATCGGCGTGGACTCGGATCCGGCTGCTCAGATCCTCGGTCTCCTCGATGTGCTGGGCCGTCGCGGCGACCTCGGCCAGCGGGGAGAGCACCTGCCGCGCCGCCAGCCGTCCCAGGGCGGCCGCGAGGGCGATCCCGCCGGCGCACACAAGCAGCAGCACGAGGCGCAGGTTGCGCAAGATGTTGTTCACACCCCCGAGCGGTCGGGCGAGCTGGAGCGCCGCGTTCTCCTGAAATACGCCTTGTTGCACTCCGACGGGAATCGTCAACTCGCGGAACGGGGCTCCCCCGACGGTCACCGTCTGGAAGTACGCCGGGGCGCTCCCGGTGGCGACCGCCTCCACCTGGCTGCCGACGACCAGCGACACGTTCGACTGACTGCTCAGCACGACCGATCCATTCGCCGTCGCGACCTGCCAAACCGGCGCGCCACCGCCGGCGCTGGCCGACGGGCTCGGCGGTCCGGCGTTCTCGCCGCTGAACGCCTGCGGGTCGTGCTGGGCGAGCGAGGCCTGCTGGCTCAGCTCGTTGTCAACCTGGCCCAGCAGCTGGCTCCGCACGACCAGGTAGCAGACGATCGCGGCGATCACGACCGCGAACGCCACCGCGGTCGCCGACACCCAGGCCAGTCTCTTGCGAAGAGGCACTAGCCGCCTCCGCGGTTAGTCGCGCAGCACGTAGCCGACTCCCCTGACCGTGTGGAGCAGGCGGGCCTCACCGCCGGACTCGGTCTTGCGCCGCAGGTATCCCATGTACACGCCGAGCGCGTTCGAGGTCGGGCCGAAGTCGTATCCCCACACGTTCTCGAAGATCGTAGACCGGGTCAGCACCTGCCGGGGGTGGCGCATGAAAAGCTCCAGGAGTAGGAACTCGGTCTTAGACAGCTCGATGAGTCGATCGCCCCGGCGAACCTCGTGCGCGATCGGGTCGAGCACCATGTCGGCGTAGCGAAGGATCTCGCCATCGTCGCCGTCGCCCGAGCGGCGCAGCAGGGCGCGTAGGCGCGCCTGGAGCTCGCGCAGAGCAAACGGCTTGACCAGGTAGTCGTCGGCGCCCACATCGAGGCCCTCCACCCGGTCGTCGATTGCATCGCGGGCAGTGAGCATCAGGATCGGGGTGCGGTCGCCCGCCTGGCGCATGCGCCGGCACACCTCAAGGCCGTCCAGCCGCGGCATCCCGATGTCGAGAATCACCGCGTCGGGGGGAGACTTGGCCAGCGAGTCGAGGGCCTCCTCGCCATCGCCCGCCAGCTCCACGTCGTAGCGATCAAGCCTCAGGGCCCGCTCGAGCGCCCTCCGGACCGCGGGTTCGTCATCTACCACCAGTACGCGCGCCATGTCGGCAATTGTGGCGCGCCCGGCTAAGCGTTTGTGAAGACCTCGACCCGACGGACGGGGTGGGTCATAACTTGCAACTCCGCCATTTCCCTGTCGTGAATCCCGATTCAGCGCCATATCCGGGGTCTAAGTGCGGATTCGGCGAACGGCCGACGCCGAGTTCGGAGTTATGACCCTTCCCGCGGAGCGGCCAGGAAGGCCCCGCGGTCATTACCGCACATGTTGCGGCCATGATCTTCCCGCCATCGGCCATCATCAGGGCACGGTGGCGCGGACCAAGGACACGACGAAGCTCGAGACCTACCGCCGCAAGCGCGACTTCGAGGCGACATCCGAGCCCGCGGGTCAATCCGACCGGGCGGCCGACGACCACCGGTTTGTCGTCCAGGAGCACCACGCCACGCGGTTGCATTGGGATCTGCGTCTCGAGCACGACGGCGTGCTCGCCTCGTGGGCGATCCCCAACGGCATCCCGTCCGATCCGGCCGACAACCGGCTGGCCGTCCGCACCGAGGACCATCCGCTCGAGTACCTCGAGTTCCACGGGAAGATCCCCAAGGGCCAATACGGCGCCGGCACGATGACGATCTGGGACCACGGCACCTACGAGGTGCACAAGTGGGAGGACCGCAAGGTCGAGGTCACCTTCCACGGCGAGCGGCTGAACGGCCGCTACGGGCTGTTCCCGATCGGGAAGCCGGGCGACACCAAAGACGACTGGATGATCCACCGGATGGATCCGCCGGCGGATCCCGATCGGCAGCCGATGCCCGAGCGGATCGTTCCGATGATGGCGCAGCCGGCCAGCGCGCTTCCGCGCGATCCGAAGAACTGGTCGTTCGAGGTCAAATGGGACGGAGTGCGCGCGATCGCGTACGTGAAGCCCGGTCGCCTCCGCCTGGAGAGTCGCAACCTCAACGACATCACCGACGCATATCCCGAAGTGCGCGGCGTGGTCGGGGCGCTCGGCATGCACGAGGCGGTACTCGACGGCGAGATCGTCGCCTTCGACGACAGCGGCCGGCCGAGCTTCGAGCGCCTGCAGCGCCGGATGCACGTGACCTCGCCGTCGGCCATCCGGCGCTACCAGAGCAGCATGCCGGTCGTCTACGCGATCTTCGACCTGCTCTACCTCGACGGCCACTCGCTGATGGAGCTGCCCTACCGCGAGCGCCGCGCCAGGCTCGAGTCGCTCGAGCTCAAGGGCCCGGCGTGGCGCGTCCCGGCCAACCACCCCGGCGAGGGCAAGCTGCTGCTCGACGCGACCGCCAAGCAGGGACTCGAGGGGATCGTGGCCAAGCGCCTCGATTCTCGCTACGAGCCCGGCCGGCGCGGCGGCAACTGGCTGAAGATCAAGCACACGATGCGCCAGGAGCTCGTGATCGGCGGGTGGATGCCGGGGGAGGGGCGGCGGACGAAGCGGATCGGGGCCCTGCTGATGGGCTATTACGAGGACGGAAAGCTCCGCTACGCGGGCCGCGTCGGCACCGGCTTCACCGAGAAGACGCTGGCCGACCTGCAGAAACGCCTGGACCCGCTGCGCCGCGAGACGAGCCCGTTCGCGGTCGCGCCCAAGCTGCCTCGGGAAGCCGTGTTCGTAGAGCCGAAGCTGGTGGCGGAGATCGAGCTGCGCGAATGGACGGCCGAGCGGATCATGCGCGCACCGTCGTTCAAGGGCCTGCGCGAGGACAAGCCGCCGCGCGAAGTGCGGATCGAGGTCATCGGCGAGGACGCCCCCGAGGCGTCGGGTGAGGCAGAAGTCGATCCGAGCTCCCCGGAGGCGCTGTTCGACGAGGTCGAGCGCCTACCCGAGGGGGCGCTGCTCGCCAGGACCGAAGGCCGCGAGCTCAAGATCACCAACTGGGACAAGGTGCTCTACCCCGAGACCGGCTTCACCAAGGGCGATCTGGTCGCCTACTACGCGCGCGTCGCTCCGGCCGTTCTACCCCACCTCCACGACCGGCCGCTCACGCTCAAGCGCTACCCGAACGGGGTCGACCAGCCGTACTTCTACGAGAAGCAGTCGCCCTCGCACCGACCGGAATGGATCCAGACGGTCAGGATCGGCGACATCAACTACACACTGGCCCAGGACCGCCCGACGCTGATTTGGCTGGCCAACCTGGCCGACGTCGAGCTGCACACCTCGCTGTCGCTCCAGGATCGAGTCGATCGCCCGACCATGATGGTGTTCGACCTCGACCCCGGCGCGCCAGCGGGCCTCGTCGAGTGCTGTGAGGTCGCGCTGGTCCTGCGCGGCCTGTTCGAGCAGCTAGGCCTGCGGAGCGTGGCCAAGACGTCAGGCTCCAAGGGCCTTCAGATGTACGTGCCGCTGAACGCGCCGACCGACTACCGCACCACGAAGCCGTTCAGCAAGCGCGTGGCCGAGCTCCTCGAGCAGCGCATGCCCGAGATCGTCGTGTCGCGGATGACCAAGCGACTGCGGCCCGGCAAGGTGCTGGTCGACTGGAGCCAGAACGATGAGCACAAGACGACGGTCAACGTGTACTCGCTACGCGCGCGCGAGCGACCGACCGTTTCCACGCCCGTCAGCTGGGAGGAGGTGGCCGCGTGCCACGATCGGGGCGAGGAGGCGCTTCTGACTTTTGAGTACGACGAGGTGCTCGCGCGCGTGGATGAACAAGGGGATCTGTTCGCGCCCGCGCTCAGCGCCACGCAGCAGCTTCCGAACATCTGAGACGGCCACGCCGATCCGTTACGCTGGCGGCGACGAAATGCCGATCGATCAGATCACGCTGCGAAACCGACTACTGGTCGCCACCGCGATGTGGCGTGAGACGATCGCCGAACCGCTGCCCCGCATGGCGCCAGGCGATCCCGCCGACCAGATCGCGAGCTTCGAGATCCAGCTCGTCGATCGGCTGTGGCAGAGCGCCACGGCCGATACCGCGCGCGAGGTTGCGGACCGCACCTGGGACCTCGTGCACGACCGGCCCGACAGCGACCCGGTTAAGCGCCGAGTGGTGGAGTGCCACGAGGCGCTGGCTCGGTTGACCCGTCTCGGCGACTGATCAAACCGGCCGCGGCGTAGGCGTCTGCCTCGTCGAGCGTCTCGTGCTCGAGCAACGCGGCGACGAGCGCGTCGAGGTTCGAGCGGTGGTCGCGGAGCAGGGAGCTGACCTCGGCGTGCGCCGACTCGACGATCCGCCGCACCTCCTCGTCAACCAGCCGCTGGGTCGCCTCGGAGGTCTCCGACACTCCCGGGAGGAGGAGGCTCATGCCGTCCTGGGGGATGACCGCGATCGGGCCAATCGCCCGGCTCATGCCCCATCGGCCGACCATGCCGCGCGCGATCCGCGTGAGTTGCTGGATGTCTGACTCGGCGCCGGTGGTGATGTCAGAGAACACGATCTCCTCGGCGCTTCGCCCGCCCAGCGCGACCTTGATCTGGGCGATCAGATGCTGCTGCTCGAAGTTGAACCGATCGGCGTCGGGGGCCGAGAAGGTCACTCCCAGCGACTGCCCGCGCGGGATGATCGACACCTTGCGCACGGGATCGGCGCCCGGTGTCAGCATTCCGACGATGGCATGACCGGCCTCGTGGTAGGCGGTGCGTCGGCGGTCGTCCTCGGAGATCATCACCTTGCGCTCGGCGCCGAGCACGATCCGCTCGAGCGCGTCGGTCAGGTCCTGCCGGTTCACCTTCTCGTGGTTGCGCCGGGCGGCCAGCAGCGCGGCCTCGTTGACCAGGTTCTCGAGGTCGGCGCCGACCATGCCCGGGGTGGTGGAGGCGATGCCGCCCAGGTCGACCTCGTCGTCGAGCGGGACGCCCCGGGTGTGTACGCGGAGGATCGCCTCGCGCCCGACGCGATCCGGAGGTGAGACGACCACCCGGCGATCGAAGCGCCCGGGGCGCAACAGGGCCGGATCGAGGATTTCCGGCCGGTTGGTCGCGCCGAGCACGATCACCCCGATGCGCGGGTCGAAGCCGTCCATCTCGGTAAGGATCTGGTTGAGCGTCTGCTCACGCTCGTCGTGCCCCCCGGAGATGTTGGCTCCGCCCGCCGAGCGCGAGCGGCCAATCGCGTCGAGCTCGTCGATGAAGATGATCGCCGGCGCCGCCGCCTTGGCCTGCGCGAACAGGTCGCGGACGCGAGAAGCGCCGACCCCGACGATCATCTCAACGAACTCCGAGGCGGACATCTGGAAGAACGGCACGCCCGCCTCGCCAGCGACCGCCCGGGCGAGAAGCGTCTTGCCCGTGCCCGGCTGTCCGCTGAGCAGGACGCCGCGCGGGATGCGGCCGCCGAGACGGATGTACTTGTCGGGGTTCTTGAGGAAGTCGACAATCTCCGTGAGCTCCTCCTTGGCCTCGTCAATCCCGGCGACGTCGTCGAACGTGACGCGCTGATCGGCGGCCTCCACGCGGCGCGCGCGCGAGCGGCCGAACGACATCAGGCCGCCGGCGCCGCCCCCTCCGGCGGCAGCGCGCCGGAAGATCCACACGAGCAGCAGCAGGAACAACAGCGTCGGGCCGAAGCCGAAGATCAGGCTGGTCAGGAACGACGCGCCCGCGTTGGCGGGGTGGGCAGTGGTGGTGATGTTGTACTTCTCGACGAGCGCGAACAGTTCATTGTTCGGCGCGAACGACGGGATCTGAGTCGAGAAGTAGACGGTGGTCGGCGCGGTGGTGCTGTCGGCCGGATACTTGACCGCCTTCTTGAACGTGCCCTGGATCGACGCGCCGGTGGCGGAGATCGAGCTGACGTTGCCCGATTCGACCTGGGAGAGGAACGTCGGGGTGTACGGGATAGAGACCCGCGGGTTCGGCTGCAGAACCTGCGAGGAGACCCAGAAGTTCAGCGCCAGCAGCGCGAGGATCAGGACGATCAGCAGCGGCCAGCGCGGAGTCGGGCGCCCCGTCGGCTTGTCGGGCGGTCGCCCGCGGCCGTCGGGGGCCGGCGTCACCCGCCAGCCGGGCTGCTGCGGCGGGGGCAGCCCGCCGGGCCGCGTCGGACTGCCCCGCCGCAGTCCGGGTATTGAGTCGCGCCGGCTTGGCTGCTCGGCCATCCGTTGATTGTGGCAAGGGTGGTCGGGTTTCTGATGAGACTGAGCTAAGAGTTCAGCGCCGGACTCACTCGATCCGGGTCCGGAACGAGTCGGCTCCCTCGACGCTCGCCCCGGCCGCCCAGGCACGGTCGGCCAGCCAGCGGTCCGAGGTCACGACCCGCACCGCCGCGGGGTCCGGGTCGGCCCGCAGGCGCCGCACGATCTCGTCGTCGGCCGAGTTGGGCTTGGGCCTCGGGGCGTGCGCCACCTCGATCACGGTCGATCGGATCGGGGGGCGCGGCGGGCGCTCGAACACCACCGTGACGTCCTCCCCGCTGTCGGCGGCCCACCGCTCGAGCAGGTCGACCAAGCGGAGCATCGCCGCGTCGCGGTCCCTCCACCAGCCGTCCGGACGCGTGCCGATCACGTTCATTCCATCGACGAGCCAGCGCATGGGGCAAGGCTAGTCTCGCCGGCGATGGGCCATCCGCGTGTCGTGGCGGCCGATGGGGGGCGGCGTCCCTGCCGCCCCTCCGATCGGGCTCAGCCCCCTTGGCCCTGGCAGTTGCCCTACCAGGCTTGTTGACTCGTGTCAGTCGTGGGAGACGTCGTCAGGCCGTGGTCATCCTTCGTCGTGTTCATCGGGACGGAGCTCCCGCATCGCGGCGTATGCCAGCTCCGCAACCTCCGGCGGCCCGAGCTCACCGGCCCGTTCGAAGGCCCGAAGCGCGCCGACGCGGTCGCCCTCCTGTTGGAGCAGGAGGCCGAGGTTGCAGGCCCCAGCCGCATAGCCCCGCTGGTCGGCCCGCTCGTAGGCGGCCTTGGCGCCGGTGCGGTCGCTTTGCTGCTCCAGCAGGGAGCCGAGGTTCCAGGCGCCGACGGCGTGACCGCGCTCGTCTGCCCGCTGGTAGGCCAGCCTCGCGCCGGCCACGTCACCTCGCTGCTCGAGCAGGACCCCGAGGTTGCACGCCGCGTCGGGGTGACCACGCTCATCGGCTAGACCGAACGCCGCCTCGGCGCCGGCCAGGTCGCCTGCCTCCAGTAGCAGCGCACCGAGGTTGAACGCCGCACCGGCATGTCCTGCCGCGGCGGCGTGCCGGTACGCAGCTTCGGCGCCGGGACGGTCACCGTCTCGCTCGAGCAGCACGCCGAGGTCGTTCGCGGCATTCGGCTCGCCCCGCACGGTGGCTCGCTGATAGGCGGCCCTGGCGCCGGCGCGGTCGCCCTCCTGCTCGAGAAGGGAGCCCAGGTTCCAAGCGCCGACGGCGTGACCACGTGTGTCGGCCCGCTCGTACGCGAGCTTGGCCCCGGCCGCATCACCTCGCTGCTCGAGCAGCACCCCGAGATTGCATGCGGCGCCGGGATCGCCACGCTGGTCGGCCCGACCGAATGCCTCCTCGGCGCCGGCCACATCTCCCGCTTCGAGCAGGAGGGAACCGAGCTCGAAAGCGGCCATGGGATGGCCGCACGCCTCAGCCCGACGGAACGCATCCTCGGCACGGGCGCGATTGCCCGCCTCCGCGAGCAGGCGTCCGAACCTGAACGCGGCGGCCCCGGGATGAGGAAACCCCCAGTCTTCCTGATCTCGCGTCACCTCTTGCGCCTCGACCGGGATTGGGGGCGGGACAGGCTCGCTCGGTGCTTGAGGCGGTCGACTTTCGCGGCGCCGGCCCCTATGCCACAGCAGTCCCGCCAGCGCCGCCAGGATCAGGCAGGCGATGACGATCAGCCACGGGATGAGCGAAGGGCCGGACGTCGGTCTCGCGTGGTGTCCGGCCTTGGGCGGCGAGGACGCGAGCTTGTGCGTCGACCCCGGCTTGCGCACCGGCGCGGGTTCGTGCGGCGACACGGGTTTGGTGCTCGGTCGCGACGGACGCGGGCGGCGGTGGACCTGACGCGGCGAACTCCGTGGATGCGGCCGCCCGTGAACCTGCGGTTGCGTTCCGCGTCGAAGCTGGCCCAGCGTTTGTGGGCCGGCGATGCCGTCGACGTGGAGGTGGTGAGCGGTCTGGAACCGAATCACCGCTCGCTCGGTCAACGGGCCGTACCGTCCGTCGATCGGCCCCGGTCGGAATCCGGCCGCGGCCAGGTGGCGCTGCAACGCCCGCACCGGGCCCGATCCACCCGGCACGTAGCCGTCCCCGGGGTATAGGAGCAACTTGGCCGAGGCCAGAGCTGCCGTCGTCGATGGTCCATCGATCCCGTCGGCGACCAGGCCATGCGCGGCCTGGAAGCGGATTACGGCTGCATCGGTCAACGGGCCGTAGCGGCCATCGATTGGCCCGGGCGAGTAGCCCAACCCCGTCAGGCGTCGCTGCAGTGCCCGGACGGCCCGGGAGCCGTGAGCGCTTGCGTAGCCGCTGCCGAACGCGAGTACGTTCACGCGCGCGGTAGGTCTGCGGGTACCCGACTGCGGCGGGTCTGAACTTTGCTCCGTCCGGGTGACGCGGGCGTGTGATGTGGCTTGTGCAGCCCGCGCCGCCGGAGCCCTGCTACTCCGGCTGGCGGACTTGCCCAGCGCCAGCGCCGGGGTAAGAGCCAGCATCAGCATCACTGCCGTCGCCACCCAGGTCAGGGTCGCGAGCGAAGAACCAGTGCGAACCAGCCGCTCGGCTTCGAGGCTCTCCCGCACCTCGAGTTTGCCGAGCCTCCGGACACCGCGCACAGCGGCGCCGACCAGCTCACAGCCCTTCGCCCACGCCCGTGATGAGCGTGACACGAGTCTGTTCTCCTGTTAGTTGCTAGATGGTGCATCCGGGCTCAGGGAGCCCGCGTGCAGGAACCTGGAGACCGACTCGGGTCTCAGCCAGGTCGCTCTAGCAACCAGAGAAACGGTTGCGGCGGGGGCCCGTCGGTGGTCGTCCGCACCGTCGCGATCACGCGTGGGACGAGCAGGCCGGCCAGCGACAGCAGTGCCGCAACAAAGAAGAAGAAGAATCCAGAACCGCCGCTTGCGCCTCCGGCCACCAGGGGCACAGAGGGAACCGGCGTCAAGGGGGCGGTGGGAGCGACGAGCGGCTTCACAGCCGGGACCCGGGCATGCATGCCGGCACGTCCTCCGGGGCCGCTGATCGGGCTTTGGGTCCATGCCGGCCCGCTCGTGAGAGCGATCGCCGGCCAGCGTGCTGCCTCGCTGCTCCCGGTGAGCCCGGGGAAATCCGTCTGCGAGATCTCGAGCCGATTCGTGGCCGGGGCCGAACTAGATGGGATGCCCGCAGGCACCGCGCTCCCGGGACGGGCGGACCGGGTTGTCCCGGGAGCGGCGACGGGCGCGGTTGAACCGGTGGCCGCCGCGGCCGAAGTGAGGGCCGCGCGCGGCGCCGCCGGTGTCGTCCGCGCCACGGGGGCGGGTTGCCGTCCGCCGCTGGTCGGGGGACGTGAGGTGATCGTCGCCGCCGCGCCACGGAGATGCGTGCTCGACTGTGTGCTCGGCTGATCCGGTCGCGCCTGCGCCGGGCGCGCGGGCGCCGTGGCGACGACGCGAGTCAGGGGGGCGAGGGTCCGCGTCGCGGTGGCGACGATGTCGGTCAGGGGGGCGGTGACGGGGGCGAGGGTGCGGGTGGCGGTCGTGACCAGGTTGGTGACGGGGGCGAGCGTGCGGGTGGCGGTCGTGACCAGGTTGGTGACGGGGGCGAGGGTCCGGGTGGCGGTCGTGACCAGGTTCGTGACGGGAGCGATGACGGGGGCGAGCGTCCGGCTGGCCGTGGTGACCACGTTGGTCAACGGCGCCGCGGCGGTCCTCACGACAGCTGCTGCCTGGCTAGTCGGGTTCGTCTCGACCGGAGCTGTGCTCGACACCACCTGCGCGACCGGCGCGGTCAGCGTCGAAACGACGTGGGTGGCGGGGGCGGTTAGCGTCGAGACGACGTGCGTAGCCGGGGCGAGCGCGGGCGCTGCCGGCTGGCCTGCGGTCCCGAAGGTGCCCGTGGCGGTCTTGAGGACAGCGGTCACGGTCGTGGCCGGTTCCGGCGCGGTGCTCGTGATCGCCGGCTTGGTGGTCGCCGTGACCGTGCTGGTGGCGGTGGCGACGGGCTTGGTCGCAGTGCTCGTGACAGCTGGCTTGGCTGCTGTCGCGACGGTGTCGAGGGCGGCGGTCGCGGGCTTCGTCGCGGTGCTCGCAGGCGGGGCGGGGCTCGTGGCGGTCGTGACCACGCTCGCCGCGCTGGCGGCGGCAGTTGAGCCCGTCGCCGGCACGGAAGACAGCACCGTCGAAATCGAGCCGACGGGATTGCCAGCGGGTGGCGAGGACGCCGGAACGGACGGGGCGCCCGGGGCAAGCCCGGACGTCAGAGTTACCGCCGCGGCGGCGCCGCTTGGCACCGCGAGAACGGCCAGTAGCAGAGCCACGGCCGTGATCCAACGAATTCTGAACCTACAAACCTCTCCCACGTGTGTAGTAAGTCTTCCCCGGAACCGCAAAAACCTACCCATCTTTTCGGGTGGTTCTCGCGCATATCAGGCGGACGGCGAGAGGTGGGTGCGAAAAGGCGTCAGCTGTCGTCCGGACTCGGCGGCTGACGGCGCCGCTTGCGGCTCGCCTGTCGGCGCTTTTCGTCCAGGCGCCGCTCGACCGATGAGGCCGTCGGGCGGGTGGCGTGGCGCGGGCGCTCGGGCGCGATTGCGTCGGCTAGGCGGCGCTGGAGGCGCTCCAGCGCGAGCTCGCGATTGCGGGCCTGGCTGCGGGCGTCCTGCGCCACCGCGGTGACGCGCGGTCCCAGGCGCGAGATGACCCGGCGCTTCTGTGTGTCGGTGAGCGTTTCCGACGCCTCGACGTCGAAGATCGCCTCCACTCGCGAGGCGGTGACGTTCGCGTGCTGACCCCCGGGTCCGGACGACCGGGACGTCCGCACCAGTACCTCGCGCAGAGGCAGCGCAAGGCCGCGCCGGAGTGGCATCGGGTCCTCCATGTGCTGTAGCTTTACCGATCTGTAAGGCCGTCCATGATGGGCGGTGTAAGTAGGTGCAGGCTCCGGGCGGCACACCCTCCGCGGTAGCAGCACTTCCTATCCACGGAGGATCTCTCCACAATGCCAACTGGCACGGTCAAATGGTTCAGCGACGAGAAGGGCTTCGGCTTCATCACGCCGGATGACGGCGGTCGCGACCTGTTCGTTCACCACTCGAGCATCACCGCCGACGGCTACCGCTCCCTGTCCGAGGGTCTCAAGGTCTCCTACGAGGAGGAGCCCTCACCGAAGGGCCCCAAGGCCGTCAACGTCGTGAAGGTCTAGTTCAGGGCCTCGCTTCGCTCGGCGTCCTCCGGACGATGTCGCGGCAGGCGCGTTAGGGAGGCAAGGATGCCGAGCGCGCCGTAGCCGCGACGCCGGAGAGGGCTCATCCGGACCGGATCGCAGTTCAGCGACTCCTGTCCGGACGGGGATTTGGATCCCGCCCACCCACCCCCACCGCCCATGGATGCCGCCGAAGGCGGCCCCACCCCCCAAATGGGTGCCCGGTAACGGGACGGGGAGGCGACCGCGAAACTTCGTCACCCCGCGCGCGTACTATAGGTAGGCGGTTCGAGTGCGCACACGCATATGAATAAGACGGTCGAGGAGCGCGAGCGGGTTGTAATTCGTTTCGCGGGGGACTCGGGGGATGGGATGCAGCTGGCGGGAAGCCGGTTCACGGATGCGACCGCGATGCTGGGCAACGACCTGGCGACGCTGCCGAACTTCCCGGCAGAGATCCGCGCCCCAGCTGGCACGCTCGCCGGGGTGTCCGCCTTCCAGATCCACTTTGCTTCGCAGGACATCCTCACCCCCGGGGACAAGCCGAACGTGCTGGTGGCGATGAACCCGGCCGCGCTGAAGGCGAACCTCGCAGAGGTGGATCGCGGGGCGACGCTGATCCTCAACGAGGACGCGTTCAGCAAACGCAACCTGGAAAAGGCTGGCTATGCGTCCAATCCGCTCGAGGATGGTTCGCTGAGCGCCTACCGGGTGCATCGGATCCCGATGACGTCCTTGACCGTGGCGGCGGTCGAGGGGGTCGAGGACGCCTCCACGCGCGACGCCGGCCGGGCCAAGAACCTGTTCGCGCTCGGCGTGCTGTCGTGGCTGTACGGGCGCCCGGTCGATGGGACCAAGCGATGGATCGAGCAGAAGTTCGCGAAGCGGCCGGCTGTGCTTCAGGCGAACCTGGCCGCATTCAACGCGGGCTGGTCGTTCGGCGAGACGACCGAGTTGCTCGACGTCCAGTACAAGGTCAAGCCGGCCACCGACGTCCCGCCGGGCACGTATCGCAACGTGAACGGGACGACCGCGCTCTCGCTCGGGCTGATCGCGGCTTCGGTGCGCAGCGGCCTGCCGCTGCTGCTGGCGAGCTATCCGATCACGCCGGCCTCGGAGCTGCTGCACGAGCTTTCGCGCTACGCCGAGCTGGGCGTGACCACGATCCAGGCCGAGGACGAGATCGCCGCGGCCGGGATGGCGCTCGGGGCGGCGTTCGGCGGCCGTCTCGGCGTGACGGCGACGAGCGGGCCGGGGATGGACTTGAAGGCGGAGACGATCGGTTTGGCCGTGATGCTCGAGCTGCCCCTGATCGTGGTGGACGTGCAGCGGGCGGGTCCTTCGACGGGCATGCCGACCAAGACCGAGCAGTCGGATCTGCTGATGGCGATCTTCGGGCGCCACGGCGAGTCGCCGCTGCCGGTGATCGCGCCAAGCACGTCGGGCGGGTGCTTCGAGGCCGCGTTCGAGGCGGCCCGGATCGCGGTGCGCTACCGGACGCCCGTGATTCTTCTGTCCGATTCGTTCCTGGCCTCCTCGTCGGAGCCGTGGAAGGTGCCCGTGGTCAACGACCTGCCGACGATCGATCCGGCCTTTGCCGTGGCGCGGGAAGGTGAGGAGTTCCTGCCCTACGCTCGCGATGAGCATCTGGCGCGGCCGTGGGCGGTGCCGGGGACGCCGGGGCTGGCGCACCGGATCGGCGGTCTGGAGAAGGCCGATCTGACCGGGAACATCTCCTACGACGCGGCCAACCACGAGCGGATGACCGAGCTGCGTCAGGCCAAGGTCGACGGGATCGCTTCCGAGATTCCGCCGCTGACCGTCGATTTTGATAGGGATCCCGCCCACCCCACCACGCTGTTGGTGCTCGGGTGGGGGTCGAGCGAGGGCGCGATCCGCGCCGGCGTGCGCCGAGCGCGCGAGGCGGGCCACAAGGCGGCTTCCGCCCACCTGCACCACCTCAATCCGTTCCCGGCCAACACGGGCGACGTGCTGCGCTCGTTTGACCGGGTGCTGGTGCCCGAGCTGAACAGCGGGCAGCTCGCGACACTGCTGCGGGCGAAGTACCTGGTCGAGGTCGAGTCGTTCTGCAAGGTGCAGGGGCAGCCGCTGTTCGCCTCCGAGATCGAGGAACAGATCGAGGCCCGGCAATGAGCGCGGTCGTCACCAACGGTCATGGAGCCGGTCCCGAGCTGACCAAGGCGGACTTCCAGTCCGATCAGGAGACGCGCTGGTGCCCGGGGTGCGGCGACTACGCGGTGCTGGCGGCGGTGCAGCAGTTCATGCCCGAGCTTGGGATCCCACCCGAGAAGATCGTGTTCATTACCGGGATCGGGTGCGCCGGCCGGTTTGCCTACTACATGAATACCTATGGGATGCACGGCATTCACGGGCGGGCGCCGGCGCTCGCCACCGGGCTCGCGTCCGCGCGCGATGACCTGTCGATCTGGATCGTGACCGGCGACGGCGACTCGCTGTCGATCGGCGGCAACCACCTGATCCACGCGCTGCGCCGCAACGTGCCGATCAAGATCCTGCTGTTCAACAACCAGATCTACGGCCTGACCAAGGGCCAGGCCTCGCCGACCTCCGAGGTGGGCAAGGTCACCAAGTCGACCCCGTTTGGGGTGGCCGATCATCCGTTCAACCCGGTGTCTTTGGCGCTCGGCGCCGAGGCATCGTTTGTGGCGCGGACGATCGACCGCGACAAGCGCCATCTGACCGAGGTGCTGCGCGCCGCGGCGGTCCATGAGGGCGCGGCGCTGGTCGAGATCTACCAGAACTGCCCGGTGTTCAACGACGGTGCGTTCTCGGCGCTGACCGAGAAGGAGACCAAGGACGCCAACCAGATCCGGCTGGTCGCCGGACAGCCGGTCCGCTTCGGGGTCGAGAACGAGCGCGGCGTGTCGCGGGGACCCGACGGGGGCCTCGCGATCGTGGATGTTGCCGACGTGGGCGAGGATGCGCTGATCGTCCACGACCCGACGCGGATGGACCCGGGCCTCGCCTTCTCGCTGGCCCGCCTGGCCGACAACCCGACGGTGCCGACGCCGATCGGGATCTTCCGCGAGGTGCAGCGCCACGTCTACGGGCGCGGTGGCGCCGTGCGCTCACAACCGGCGACCGAGGTCGAGCTGGCCGACCTGCTGCTCGGGGCCGACAGCTGGACCGTCGGCTAGCGGCAGCAAGGAGCCACCTGCAAAAGCGCGCATGGCGTCGCAACCTCCTGCGCGCGGCGCGTTTCTACACGTCACAGCTGTAAAAACGCGCGCCGGCTCTCGGGCGCGCGTGCCCTGAGCGGTTATCCAGGTGGTCAAAGGGCGAATCAAGCCGCTCGCTACGCTCGGTTCGTGAACGTAGAACTGCTGTGGTGGGAGGGCTGCCCCTCCACCGAGCGGGCCCTCGAGACCGTGCGTGAGGCCCTCGCCGACCTGAAGCTGGACGGGGTCGAGGTGCAGATGCGCGAGATTCGAACCGACCAGGATGCCGAGGAGGCCGGCTTTGTCGGGTCGCCCACGATCCTGATCGACGGCATCGACCTCGTCCCGGCCGCCGGCGAGGAGCCGATCGGACTCAGCTGCCGGGTGTATCGCCGGCGTGACGGCAGGATCAGCCCGCTTCCCGACCCCGACGACCTGCGCGAGGCGCTGCGAGCGGCGGCCGAGCGCGCGGAGGTGACGCGATGAGTGTTTCCATTGGCCAGGTGGCGCCCGACTTCGCGCTCGAAGACACGGAGGGGCGCAGGTGGTCGGTGGCCAAGTACGACGGCGCGCCGGCGACCGTCGTCGTGTTCACATGCAACCACTGCCCGTACGCCCTCGCCTGGCAGGACCGAATCGCCCAGGTGGCGAATGACTACGCGGCACGCGGCGTACGCGTCTTGGCCATCAACTCCAATGACGCCGACCGCTACCCACGCGACTCGCTCGAGGCGATGCGCGACCGGGTCGCGCGCGAGCAGTGGACGATCCCCTACCTGCGCGACGACACCCAAGAGGTGGCACGCGAATACGGCGCCAAGGTGACGCCGGACGTGTTCGTGCTCGACGCCGAGGGGAGACTGCGCTATCGCGGCGCGCCCGACGCCGACTACGACAACCCGCGCGAGCAGGCGGAATGGCTGCGCGAGGCCCTAGACGCCGTGCTGGATGGGTCGACCTTGGAGCGGTCGGAGACCAAGCCGGTCGGCTGTTCTATCAAGTGGAAGTCGTAGGGAAGCGGCTTTTTAGTCGGAACTGGGTCGGCGGCGGCTGACCCGGCGCCTTAGAGCTCAGGCGACGTAGCCGCCGGGCGGGTCGAGTGGAAGACCCGCCGCGTCCCAATCGAGCAGGCCACCGATCATGTTGTGCGCGTCGAAGCCGGCGCCGCGGAAGGCATCGGTGGCCATCGCCGAGCGGCTGCCGCTGCGACAGTAGAAGACGACCGGCCGGTCGCGGTCGATCGTGTCGAGGAGGGCGTTTAGCTGGGCCAGTTCGATGAACCGGTCGCCGGCGATCCGGCCCGCCTCGCGCTCCTCGGGCTGGCGCACGTCGATCAGTTGGATCTCGCCCTCCGCCAGGAGCTCAGCCACCTGCTGCGGGGTGTAATCGTCCATGGCTTGAGGCTATAGGCTGGCGCGCGAGATGGGCTTCTTTGGGCGCGGCGAGGAGCTGGACGGAGAGCAGGCGGAGGAGCTCGCGCGGATCGAGGGCGGCGGCATCCCGAGCCGGGCGCAGGAGCGGCTGAAAGATTTGCGCCCGCCCGCCCACCCCCAAACCGCCGCGGGTGGCCCGCTGTTCACGACCGGCCTGTCGGTCAACGAAGTTCGCCCTGCTCGACCGTCTCGGTCCCCAGCCGCTCGCCCAGGTGATGGGGGCGAGCGTGGTCAGGACCGGGTGGCAGTACCTGCCGGCGCTCGACCCGCGGAGGGGTGCCCTTCCGAGCTCGATGCGGTTGGCGTCGCGGACTCCAGCCTCGAGCGATTGGGGTCCAGGTGGTGTCTACATGGACCCGACGCCGGGACAGGTCCGGGACTACCAGTGGCATTGGACCGTCGTCTGCGAACTGCACGTGCTGGGCGACGCCTGGAATCTCGCCCGGCGCCGGGCGCTCGACCGGTTGACGGAAGAGGCCCTGCAGGTCGGCGCCGACGGGGTGGTCGGCGTCCACCTGCACCGCTCGGATCACGACCTCGGCAAGGGCACGATCGAGTACGTGGTGACCGGGACTGCAATCCGGCTCCCCGGGTCAGACGGCGCATCGTGGCCGACCCTCACCGACGTCTCCGTGCAGGACTACTGGCGGCTGCGCAGCGGCGGCCACGAACCCGCCGGATTGCTGGCCACGACATCGGTGTGGTTCGCCTCCCCTCCCCGGGCGACCCGGCTGCGGCGAAAGCGCCAGATGGCCCAGAACCAGGAGCTCGAGGAGATGAGCCGCGCGTTCAACGCCGTGCGGGATACGGCCCGCGCCCGGCTGCTCGGGCAGGTGCGCGATGCCCATGCGGTCGGCGCGGTCGGGGTCGAGTTCTCGCATCTCGTGCACGAGGACAAGCTCGCCGTCGCCTCCGCCTTCACCGAAACGCGCCTCGGGTGGCATATCGGTCGGCTGGGGATCCCCTACCGGATAACCGGCCGCACTGATATCGAGCGCCCCGGCTGGGTGATCACCATGCACGCCGCGGGCACGGCGATCCGGCAGAGCTCGGGCGCGCCGCCGCCGCCGCCCCGGACGCAGATGCATCTGTAAATGAGCGATTACGATCCAAAATCGGTCGAGGGAATACCCGAGTCCGGAGTTGAGCGCCTCGAGCAGAACCGGCAGGGGCTCTACACGTCGGATCTGAGCGTGAACGAGTTCATGCCGATCGCCGAGGCCGGGTTCGATCCCGTCGGGCTGGTGGTCGGCAGCTCGATCTTCCACATCGGGATCCAGGTCGCCGGGCCGACCAAGAGCCGCGAGCTGGACACGCTCTCGCAGGCCATGTACAGCGCGCGGCACCTCGCGATGACGCGCATGGAGGAGGAGGCCGATCAGCTCGGCGCGGACGGGATCGTCGGGGTCCGCCTCGACATCGGCCGCTACGACTGGGGGCCGAACATGGCCGAGTTCATCGCGATCGGGACCGCGGTCAAGCACCGTGACGGGGTGTTGCACCGGGCCCCGAACGGCCGGCCATTCCAGAGCGATCTCTCAGGCCAGGAGTTCTGGACGCTGCTGCGCACCGGACACCGGCCGGTGGGAATGGTGATGGGCAGCTGCGTGTTCCACGTGGGACGGCGTGGCCCGCTGCGGACGATTACCCAGTCGGGTCGCAACGTCGAGCTGCCGAACTACACCCAGGCCCTTTATGAGGCGCGCGAGCTCGCCATGCAGCGGATGCAGACCGAGGCGCAGGAGCTGGGGGCGGAGGGGATCGTCGGCGTCTCGCTGTCCGAGCGCAACCACGGGTGGGGCAGCCATGTGATCGAGTTCTTCTCGCTCGGCACCGCGATTGTTTCCACCGGCGGCGGGGGCAAGATCGAGCCGCCGGTAACCGTGCTCGACCTCAACGATCCGCGCTAGGGCGCGCGAAACGGGGGCAATTTCCGCCATTCGGCCGCGTGGGTTGTCCTGGCGTCGGATTTTGCTCTGTAACAGTTGAAACCCGGAACTAGCGCCCGGGCCCGGCCCCTAAATGGCGGAAATTGCCCCTGTTGTCGGGTCCGTTTCCGGTCGCGGTCAGGACGGCGACCGCGATCAGGGTGACCGGAATCAGGGCAAGCAGTAAGAGCTCCGGTCTCGGGCATCTGCTCGAGCTGCCGGCCCTCAAGCGCGAGGGTGCCGGCGCTCGGCCGCTCGAGGCCGCCGAGCGCGCGGCCATCACCGTTCCTTTACCGAGTTCCAGTACCGGGCGCAGGCCTCGAGCCAGCGCAGGTCCGCCTGGAGCCGCAAGACCACGCCCTCGAGCAGCAGGGCCGCCACCGACCGCTCCGGCTCGGCCAGCGCGGCCCGCTGGGCCTGGGCGAGCCCGACCAGCAGTTCGCGCCGCTGCCGGTCGACGATCCCGACTGGATCGGCCAGGCCCGCCGCCGCGGCCGCCACCAGCTTGAGGTGAAACTCGGCCGGTGCCGGCTTGGGCCAGCTCGTGTCACGCAGCCATGCGTCGACCCGCTCGCGGCCGGCGGGGGTGAGCTCGTACACCTTGCGGTCGGGGCGGTCGGTCTGGCCCACGCGCGTGGCCGTGAGCAGCCCGGCTTTCTCGAGGCGGTTCAACGTGACGTATACGTGACCCTCGTTGAGGGCGCCGGCCAGGGGACCGAGCGCCAAGGTCAGACGCGCGCGTAACCGATAGCCGTGCGAGGCCTCGCCGGCCAGGAGGGCGAGCAGGACTTCGCGGACGACACCCAGCTGGTAGCCCTGGAGTGGCTCCCGATCAGGCAGTGCGGCGGGTTCTGGCACGGTCTTTTAGGGCTTTAGCGGGGGGTTTCGGAACCAGTGCCTAACGGTTAGCTAGCAGCAGACTAACCGTTAGGTAGGGGTCCGTCAAGCGGGCGCCGGATGCAATTTTTCGGTCACCGGGAGGTCGCGCTAAGCCTTCGGCGAAACGAGGCCGATAACGGTCCTGTGACATTTGTCGGGCGCTTGGTGTAGGCTGCCGCGCCGACATAGAAGCCCAGCCGAGTCCCCGGTCGCCACGGCGCCGGGGAGCGGGGAACCCAATGGAGCCGAGAGGCTCCGGGGGGCGAATCGCCGGATCTCCGGCGTAGCGCACTCTTTCAGCGCGAGCCCGACAGCTAACCCCGTAGGCGCAGAAAGAGAAGGGGTTGTGCTTGTCGTATTTGGACTTTCGACGGATCGCCTGTAGGGCAGGTACGTCGATACTCATAGCCACGGCGGCGATCGGCGCCACCTCAGCCGCCGCGGCGACGACCACCCAGCCCGCCTCGGGTGGCGCCGCCATGCAGGCCACGGTCAAGACGGCGGGCACACTGACCAGGCCCAGCACCATCAACCAGTTGGGCCGCCGTATCCTCCGGCCGGGGCTTCACGGCAACGACGTGACCGTTCTACAGGGCTATTTGACGATCGCCGGCTTTCCGACCTCGGTCGACGGCGACTTCGGACCCGACACCGGCAACAGCGTGGCTGCCTTCAAGCAGGCTCACAACATCGCGCCCGCCAACGATGTGGCTGGCCCGTCGTTCGACACCGCGCTCAAGGCCGCGATCAGTGCCCAGGAGAGCGCCGTCCCGACGGGCACGACGCGCATCAATGCCGACGGAACCGCGACCGCGCCGGCCGGCGCGCCCGCCGTGGTTCAGGCGATGGTCTCGGGTGCCAACTCGATCCTCGACACCTCCTACTGCGTGGGTGGCGGCCACGGGACATGGAACTCGAGCTGCTACGACTGCTCCGGGTCGGTCAGCTTCGTGCTCCACGCCGCGGGCCTGCTCTCCCAGTCCGAGGATTCCACCGGGTTCGAGTCCTACGGCCTCCCCGGGCCCGGCAAGTGGGTCACCATCTACACCGACCCCAGCCATGCCTTCATCGTGATCGGTGGAAGGGCGTTCGACACGGCCGACTACGGCGGGCCGAACATCCCCGCCGGGACGGGACCGCGCTGGCGCAGTAACCCGCTGGGCAACCTCGCCGACGGGGGCGACTATGTCGTGCGCCATCCGGCTGGTCTGTAGGGCCTAACCCGGCCAGGCACGGGAGCCAGGAGAGATCTGCACGGGACGCCCGGTGGCTGCAGCCGCCGGGCTCCCGGCGCTCTGGCGTAGCATGCAAAGCATGTCCGCGCTGGCCGAGCTTTACACGATTCCGCGCGAGCACCTGGACTTCCGCGACACGATCCGCCAGATCGCGCGGGAGCGCATCGCCCCCCGCGCGGCCGAGATCGACGAGAAGGCGGAATACCCGCACGACCTGCGCCGGCTGCTCGCCGAGCACGACGTCCTGGCGCTGCCGTTCGAGACCGAGCACGGAGGCACGGGTACCGGCACGCTGATGCTGAATATGGCGGTCGAGGAGATCGCCAAGGCGTGCGCCTCGACTGCGCTCATCCTGATGATCCAGGAGCTGGGCACGCTCCCGATCAAGCTGTTCGGGCGCGAGGAGCTCAAGGAACGATTCTTGCCGCGGTGCGCCACCGGCGAGTGGTCGCCCGCGTTTGCGCTGTCCGAGCCGGACGCCGGGTCGGACCCGGGCGGGATGATCACGCGCGCGGTCAAGGATGGCGACGGCTGGGTGATCAGCGGCACCAAGAACTGGATCACGAACCTCGGGGTGGCGGACTTCTACGCCGTGTTCGCGGTCACAGACCCGAACGCGGGCCGCTCGCGCGGGATCAGCGCGTTCGTGGTCGAAGCGGACCGCCCCGGCTTCAGCGTCGGCAAGCTCGAGCACAAGCTGGGGATCCGCGGTTCCCCGACCGGCCAGCCGATCTTCGACGACGTGTGGGTGCCGGACGCGAACCTGATCGGGGAGGTCAACCAGGGATTCAAGGTGGCGATGGCGACGCTCGATCGCTCCCGCCTGGGCGTGGCTTCCCAGGCGCTCGGGATCGCCCAGGGCGCCACCGACTACGCCGCGTCCTACGCCGGCGAGCGGCGGCAGTTCGGGGCGCCGATCAACTCCTTCCAGGGGATCCAGTTCAAGCTCGCCGACATGGAGACGCAGTGCGCCGCGGCGCGCGAGCTTCTGTATCAGGCGTGCGCCAAGGTCGATCGCGGCGACGCCGACCTGGGCAAGTTCTCGGCGATGGCCAAGCTCTTCTGCTCCGACGTCGCGATGCGGGTGACCGTCGAGGCCGTCCAGGTTCTCGGGGGATACGGATACGTCAAGGAGTATCCCGTCGAGCGAATGATGCGCGACGCCAAGATCACCCAGATCTACGAGGGCACGAACGAGATTCAGCGACTGGTCATCGCGCGGACCATGCGGTAGCTCTAAGCACATGCAGTCACAGCCCCCCACCATCCGCCGCATCCTGCTCTCGTCCCTGGCGGCTCTGACCATCGGACTGGGCGCAATCAGCCTGATCGCCGGCTTCAGCGAGTCATTCCCGGTCCGCCTGCTCCAGGGGATCGCCGTGTTCGCCGCCGGCGCGGTGATCGTCGGCTGCGCCGTGGGACTGGCCATGCTTCGCCTGGCGGGATGGCGCGACCCGGAGTCAGAGTTCGACTTCGAGGCGCTGGTGCAGCGGACCGAGCGCTTGGCCGCCGAAGGATCGTGGGCCTCCTGGGAGGACGTGGATGAGGACGAGGAGACCTGGCTCGATCCCCATGACGAGGACGACTTCCGGGCGCTCGTGCGCTCGGCCATCGACGACCTCCCGCTCGAGTTCCACCGGGCCCTCGAGCACGTGGCGATCGTGGTCTCCGACGGCGGGTCACGCCGGCGGGCCTACGGGCTCTACCAGGGCGACACGGTGGCCCAGGACTATTTCCACGACAGGATCGTGATCTTCCGCGACACCCTGGTGCGCGATTTCGGCCACGACCCGGACTTGCTGCGGGCCCAGGTGACGCGGACCGTGCGCCACGAGCTCGCCCATCACCTGGGATGGGACGAGAAGGGCGTGCGCGGGCTGGGGTTGTAGAGGCGCATGGGAACCGGACGCTCGTGAGTACCAGCAAAGTCAAGAAGAACGCCGAGCGCGACGGTCGTTCAGCCGCCGCCGTCGTCGAACCCGTCGTCTCGATGCCACCGAGTGTCGCTTCCTCGCCGTTCACGCCGATTGAGGACTACGCGTTCCTGTCCGATTGCCACACGGGCGCGCTGGTGGCGCCGGACGGGTCGATCGACTGGCTGTGCATCCCGCGGTTCGACTCGCCGAGCGTGTTCGGGGCGCTACTCGATCGCGGCGCGGGCACGTTCAGGCTCGGTCCGTTCGGGATCAACGTGCCAAGCGGGCGCGCCTATGAGCCGGGAACCAACTCGCTGGTCACATCCTGGAAGACGCCGTCGGGGTGGGCGACGGTGCACGAGGGGTTGTCGATGGGTCCGCGTCGGGGGGAGGATACGATCACGCCCCATACGCGACCGCCGACCGACGAGGACGCCGATCACGTGCTCGTGCGGACCGTCAAGTGCGTGCAGGGCAGCGTCGAGATCGAGCTCGTGTGCGAGCCGGGCTTCGACTACGGCCGTGCCCTGGCCGAGTGGACGCTCGAGCCGGATCGCCATCGGGCCACGGCGACCGGGGCCGGGCAGACGATGCGTTTGCAGACGGGCATGCTGCTCGGGATCGAGGCCAACCAGGTCCGTGCCCGGCACGTGCTCCACGAGGGAGAGGAGCTCTTCTGTGCGCTGTCGTGGGACGACGATGCGAAGGTGCCGAGCACCGTGGAAGAAGCCAATGCCCAACTGCAAGCCACGACCCGGTTCTGGCGGCACTGGCTGTCGCGCGCCCGGATCCCGGATCACGCATTCCGCCCGTTGATCCAGCGTTCGGCGCTGGCCATCAAGGGGTTGACTTACATGCCCACTGGCGCGACGGTCGCGGCGCTGACGACATCGCTTCCCGAGACGCCGGGTGGCGAGCGCAACTGGGATTACCGCTACACCTGGATTCGCGACTCGACGTTCACGTTGCAGGCGCTGCACTACCTCGACCTCGATTGGGAGGCCGACGAGTTCATGCAGTTCATCGCCGATCTGGAGCGCAACGACGACGGTGGGCTGCAGATCATGTATGGCATCGACGGTCGCCGGGATCTCACCGAGACCGTGCGAGCGGAGCTCTCGGGGTACGGAGGCGCCCGGCCGGTCCGGATCGGCAACGGAGCGTTCGACCAGCGCCAGAACGATGTGTTCGGCGCCGCGCTCGACTCGGTTCTCTTGCATACCCGGCGCAGTCAGCGGTTGCCGCGACGGCTGTGGCCGTTGATCCAGGCGCAGGCGGAGTGCGCCTCGGCGGTGTGGCGCCAGCCGGACCAGGGCATCTGGGAGGCGCGGGGCAAGCCGCAGCACTATGTCTCCTCGAAGTTGATGTGCTGGGTGGCGATGGACCGCGCGGCCAAGCTCGCGGAGATCCGCGTCGAGCCGTCCAGCGCCGCGGATTGGAGCAAGGCTGCCGCCGAGATCAAGGCCGACATCCTCGAGCACGGGGTCGACAAGCGCGGCGTGCTCGTCCAGCACTACGGGACCGAGGCGCTGGATGCGTCGACGCTACTGGCGGCGATCTTTGGCTTCCTCGGAGGCGATGACGAGCGATTGCGCGCGAGCGTGCTGGCGATCGCCGACGAGCTCACCGATAACGGTTTCGTCCTGCGCTATCGAACTGACGAGACGGACGACGGTCTGTCGGGCAAGGAAGGAACGTTCGTGATCTGCTCGTTCTGGCTCGTCTCGGCGCTGGCGATCATCGGCGAGATGCAGCGCGCGCGCGACCTGATGACCCGTCTTGTGAAGATCGCGTCGCCGCTTGGGCTGTACGCCGAGGAGTGGGACGGCGAAACGGGTAGGCACCTGGGGAATTTCCCCCAGGCGTTCTCGCACCTGGCCGCGGTCGAGGCCGCCGGGCGGATCGTCATCGCGGAGCGGATCGCCGAGCTGGGCGGATGAGCGCCGGGCACGTCGGCTAACCCGCCACCACTGAACCTCGAGCACCGGAGAGCACCGCCCATGCCAGAAGCAGTCATCGTCGACGCCATCAGAACCCCGATCGGCCGTGCCGGTAAGGGATCGCTCAAGACCGTGCGTGCCGATGACCTGGCCGCGATCCCGCTCCGGGCACTGATCGAGCGCAATCCCGGGGTCGACTTCGGCCAGACCAATGACGTGATGATGGGAGCCGCCTCGTCGATCGGCGAGCAGGGGTACAACGTCGGCCGCAACGCGTCACTGCTGGCGGGGATCGACCACCACGTGCCGGCGTGCACGGTCAACCGCTTCTGCGCCTCGTCGCTGCAGACGATTCGGATGGCGTTCCACGCGATCAAGGCCGGCGAGGGCGACCAGTACATCGCCGCCGGGGTCGAGGCGGTGTCCCGGGCGGGTCTCGGCGCGGGCATGATGGAGGAGGCCAAGAACCATTACCTGAACGGCTCGAACGGGTCCGCCTACGACGTCTACATCCCGATGGGAATGACCGCCGAGAACGTGGCCGAGCGATGCCACGTGACCCGCGAGCAGCAGGACGAGTGGGCGGTGACCTCGCAGAACCGCGCCGTTGAGGCGCGCGACTCGGGGCACTTCGACGCCGAGATCGTGCCGGTGCCGGTGGCGGCGCACAAGGAGACCGACAAGGAGGGCAACGAGGTCGACGTCCCCGACGCGGTCGTAACCAAGGACGACGGCCCCCGTCCGGGCACCACGATGGAGGTGCTGGGCAAGCTCAAGCCCGCGTTTCGCGAGAACGGCACGGTCACCGCCGGCAATGCCTGCCCGCTCAACGACGGCGCCGCGGCCGTGCTGATGATGTCCGAGGAGAAGGCACAGCGGCTTGGCCTCCAACCCAAGGCGCGGATCCTCGCCTCGAGCGTGGCGGCGATCCGCCCCGAAATCATGGGCCTCGGCCCGATCCCCGCGATCCAGGCCCTGCTCAAGGAGGCCGGCGTGAAGATCGACGACGTCGATGTGGTGGAGATCAACGAGGCGTTCGCGGCGCAGATCGTTCCGTGCAAGGACGAGCTCGGGATCCCCGACGAGAAGCTCAACCCGTTCGGTGGCGCGATCGCCCTCGGCCACCCGTTCGGGATGACCGGCGCGCGCATCATGACCACGCTGCTGAACGGCCTGCGCGCGCTCGACGGCACGCTCGGGATCGAGTCGATGTGCGTCGCCGGCGGCATGGGCCAGGCGATGCTGATCGAGCGCCTCGTCTAGGCGGTTGGGAGCGCTAGAGGACCTGGCTGCTCGACTGTGACTGGCTGATCCAGCCGGGCTGGGACAGGGCCACGTTGAGGGGGGCGGGCTTGCCAACGTAGAAGCCCTGGGCGTAGTCGACGTGGTGCTTCTGGAGCATGCCGATCGTCTCCTCGTCGGCGACCGACTCGGCGACGGTCTTGATCCCGAGGGCCTGGGAGACGCCGACGATCGCCTCGACCATGTGCTCGTCGACCTCTGAGCGGGGCAGGTTCTGGATGAACTCGCCGTCGAGCTTGACGTAGCTCACGGGCAGGTGCTTGAGGTAGTAGAAGGAGCCGAAGCCGGTCCCGAAGTCGTCTAGCGCGAGGCTGCACCCGAGGCTCGTCAGCCCGCGGGCAAAGCGCGTGGCCTCGGGCATGTTGGCGATCGCGGCGGTCTCGGTGACCTCGAAGATCAGCTTCGAGGGGTCGACCGAGGAGTGCTCGAGCTCCTGCTCGATCATCGACAGCAGGTGCGGATCGCCGACGATCGACTCGCCGCTCAGGTTGATGCCGACGCGGGGCACCCGGTCCATCGCTGTGGCCACGAGCTGGATCGCCTGTCCGACCACCCAGCGATCGATGGCGTGGATCAGGCCGAAGCGCTCGGCCGCGGGCAGGAAGGCACCGGGTGCGATCAGCTTGCCGCGCTCGCCCTTCATCCGCAGCAGCAGCTCGCCGTGCTTGATCTGGCCGGTCGCGAGCTCGAGGATCGGCTGGAGGTGAAGCACGAAGCGGTCGTTATCGAGCGCGTCCTGGATCCGCTGCGCCCAGGTCAGCTTGGCCACCGCCCGCGCCCGCCGCGCCTCGCTCGCCGTGTAGACGACGACGCGGTCGCGCCCGGCGGTCTTGGCGGCGTACATGGCCAGGTCGGCGTTGACCATCACCTCGCCGGCGGTGGCGTCGTCTGACTCGAACGCGGCCACGCCGATGCTCGCGGTCACCCGGAATGGCTTGGCGCCGTACATGGCCGGTGAACTGCGGATCTCCCCGACCAGCTGCTCGGCAGCGGTGCGGGCGTCATCCGGGCCGACAGAGGAGAGCAGGACGGCGAACTCGTCGCCGCCGAGCCGAGCGACCACGTCGCTGGCGCGCGAGCGGTGGGCGAGCACGCCCGCGACGTGGGCGAGCACGGCGTCGCCCGCCGCGTGGCCGGCCGAATCGTTGATCCCTTTGAAATTGTCGATGTCGATGCTCAGCACCGCGCTGTGGTCGGCGGCGTAGCGACCGGCGCGCGCCAGCTCGCGCTTTAGCTCCTCCTCGAAGCGCCGGCGGTTGAACAGTCCGCTCAGCTGGTCGTGGTCGGCCATGTGGCGCAGGCGCTCCTCGTAGCGAACGCGCGCGGTCATGTCGCGCGCGATGATCGCCGCCGACACGATGCGCCCGTTCGCGTCGGTCACGGGGGAGACCGTGAGCGACACGGCGATCCGGCTTCCGTCCTTGCGCACCCGCTCGGTCTCGAAGTTGTCGATCGACTCGCCGGCGAACACGGTCTGGAGGAGCTTCTGCCACTCGCCGGCGCGCTCGGGGGCCTCGGTCATGCCGCTGGCCCGCCCGATCGCCTCCTCGGCGCTGTAGCCGTAGAGCTGCTCGGCGCCCCGGTTCCAGCTGGTGATCGTGCCGTCTGGCGCTTTGGTGATGATCGCGTCTCCGGTCGACTGGACGACGTAGCTCAGTAGGTCACGGGCCGCACGCGCCTCGGCCTCCTGGGTCACGTCCTGCAGCGTGCCCACCACCCGGATCGGCTCGCCGCCGGGCGTCCTTACGGCCTCGCCCCGGGCGCGCACGACGCGCTCGACGTCGTCGAAACGCCGCACGCGCACTTCGAAGCGCAGCGGCTCGTCCCCGTGACCGCTGCGCTCGAGCGCGCGCTCGACCACCTCGCGGTCCTCCGGGTGGACGCGCTCGAGCACGAGTCCGGAGGTCAGCGCCACGTGGTCGGGCGCGGCGAGGATCCGGCGCAGCCCGGGCGAATAGCGGGCCTCCCCGGTCGCGAGGTCCAGCTCGAAGCTTCCGAACCCCCCACCGTGCTCGTATTCGTTGTGTTTAGGTGGCCGCTCCGTCATGGTCGGCCTGGCGGCGTCGCAAAGGCGGACGCTAGTCGCCGTTCACCACCCAACCTGGTGAGCGCCAACTCGGTCTCCCTTCCTGGATGGCGCGATGTTACCCCGCAAATTGCGAGCCGATTCCAGTGGTAGAACAAATGTGTAGGGTTGATCACTAACGAGGAGGCATACGCAGCGCGCCGTCGAGTCGGATCACCTCGCCGTTGAGCATCTCGTTCTCGACGATGTGCTGCACGAGCGTGGCGAACTCGTCCGGGCGGCCGAAGCGGGATGGATATTGCAGTCCCGTTCCGAGTGCCCCAACGGCGTCCTCGGGCAGATTCCCGAGCAGAGGGGTCTCGAACACACCGGGCGCGATTGCGCACACGCGGATGCCCATCGGGGCCAGGTCGCGCGCGGCCGGGAGGGTCATGCTGACGATCGCCCCCTTCGAGGCCGAGTAGGCGATCTGGCCGATCTGGCCGTCGAACGCCGCGATCGACGCGGTGTTGACGCACACCCCCCGCTCGCCGGAGTCGGTCGGCTCATTCTCGACCATGGCCGCGGCCGCCAGTCGCATCACGTTGAAGGTCCCGATCAGATTCACCCGGATCACGGTCTCAAAGCGATCGAACGAGTGCGGCCCTTTGCTGCCCACGATCCGGCCGGCCCCCCCGATCCCGGCGCACGAGACGGCGATCCGCAGCGGGACCGGGTGTGCGCGGGCCACGTCCACCGCCGCCTGGACCGCGTCGGGATCTGTGACGTCGGCCGCGACGAACGTCGCGCGCTCGCCCAGCTCATCGGCCAGGATCGAGCCGCGCTCAACGTTCTGATCGGCGATTACGACGTGGGCGCCGTGCGCATGCAGCCGCCGGGCCGTCGCGGCACCCAGCCCCGACGCACCGCCTCCGACGATCGCCCCGCTTTGCGCAATCTGCATGCAGACGCTAAGGCTAATGGGAATTTTCGGCGGCGCCTAGCGGCGGCGCCTACGGCCGCCCCGCCAGCGACAGTGCAAAGCGGCTGTCGCGGTCGGTGAACCACTGCTCGAGGCGCAGGCCGGCGGCGCGCAGGTCGTCCTGCACGCGGGCGCGCGTGAACTTGGCGCTGATCTCGGTCCGCAGCTCCTCGCCGGCGGCGAATTCGACCCGTAGCCCGAGCGCGGCCACCAACACCGTGCACGGGCGCCGCGCGCGCAGCCGCATCTCGATCCATTCGTGTTGGCGATCGAAGAAGGCGATGTGCTCGAACCCATCGGGCGCGAAGTCCGCGTCGAGCTCCCGATTGAGTACGTGCAGGACGTTGCGGTTGAACTCGGCGGTGACTCCGGCCGAGTCGTCGTAGGCGGCCTCGAGCACGGCTGGGTCCTTGACCAGGTCGGTGCCGAGCAGCAGGTGATCCTCGGGGCCGAGCAGCGTGCCGATCGAGCGCAGTAGACGGCGTCGCGTCCCGGGCAGGAAGTTTCCGATCGTGCCGCCGAGCAGAGCGACTATTCGATTCCTGCCGCGAGCGGCCGGCGGGATCCGGTCCAGATGTCGCTCGAAGTCGCCGACCACGCCGTGCACGGTGAGCGCGTCGAACTCGTCGACGAGCTCGGTCGACGCCGCCTCGAGCGCAGTCTCGGACACATCGAGCGGGACGTACCGCCGCAGGGTCCCGACGCTCGACATCGCGCCCAGCAGGATTCGCGCCTTCTCGGCCGACCCCGAGCCGAGCTCGACGAGCTCGCCGGCGCCGGTCGACCGCACAATCTGCTCCGCGTTGGCGATCAGGATCTCGCGCTCGGTCCGCGTCGGGTAATACTCCGGGAGCTCGCAGATGCGCTCGAACAGCTCCGAGCCGCGCGCGTCGTAGAAGTGCTTGGGCGGGATCTCCTTGAACGGACGGGTCAGCCCGTCGAGCACGTCGTAGGCGAGCGATCGCTCATCCCCGTCTGACAGATAGGAGTCGATCCTGATCTCGGGGCTGCGAGTGACGGTCTTCACGCGTCCCGCGCGATCCGGAAGCCCGCGAAGATCTGGCGTCGCTGCGGGTAGTCCCAGTTGCGGAACGTCGTGGTCGCGACTTGCGTCCGGGTGGCCCACGATCCGCCGCGCAGGACGCGGTACTCCTCGCCAAAGAACACCTCCGAGTACTCGCGGTACGGGTGGGCCACGAACCCCGGATATCCACCGAAGGTGCTCGTCGTCCACTCCCACACGTTGCCGATCATGTCCAGGCAGCCGTACGGCGAGGCGCCGGCGGGGTAGGCGCCGACCGGCACGGTGCCGCAGCCGCGCTGGTCGAGGTTCGCGTAATTTGGACCCGCCCACCCAGGACGCCGGCGACCCCACGGGTAGGGCTGCGCCGCCTGCGCCTGCTCGTCCCAACTCGCCGCCTTCTCCCATTCGAACTCGGTCGGCAGACGGACGCCGTGGGCGCGCGCGAACGCGTTGGCCTCGTACCAGGTGACGTGGACGACCGGACGGTTCGGGTGGAGTGGCTCGACGCGTCCGAGCCGGGACTCGGCCGTGTGGTCGGCTGTCCAGCCGCCCGGCCCGGTGATGGCGAACTCTTCCTTCCAGGCCCAGCCCTCATCGCACCACCACTCGCGTCGCTCATAGCCGCCGTCCCGGATAAAGCGCAGGTACGCACCGTTGGTGACTGGCGTGCGCCCGATCCGGAACGCGTCCAATTCGACACGGTGGCGCGAGCGCTCGTTGTCGTAGGCGAAGCCGTCGGCCGGCGCGCCGATCGTGCACGGGCCGCGCGGCACCTCGACCAGCTCCAGGCCGGTATGCGTTTCGCTCGGTGAGTCCGGTTCGGGCCGGCGACCGGCCAACTCGTAGTCAGGCAGGCTCGCGAGCTGGAGCGTCTGGAACATCGTCTCGTTGTGCTGGTGCTCATGGCGCAGGACCATCTCGTGCAGCAGCCCGTCGCCCACACCGCGATCGTCGATTACCTCGAGCACTCGTGCCCGTACGTCGCTCAGATAGCGCCGCGCCGCGTCTGGCCCGAGCAGCTCGATGTCACCGCGCAACGCGCGCGGCGTCTCGAACGCGTCGTAGGTGGCCGCGAGGTCCTCGTGCAGGAGCGGTCGCTCTCCGTAGCGGTGCACGAGCCACAAATCCTCGTAGGCAGCGATGTGCGCCAGGTCCCACACCAGCGGACTCATAAGCGGGTTGTGAACGCGCTCGAGATCGGCGTCGGACACAGACGCCACCAGCGCCAGCGTGCGGCGCCGTCCTTCCTCGAGCGCCCGGACCATCCGCACCGCGGCCGGGGAAGTGGTGGCTGCCGCAGTTGACCCGGTCATTACTGCCATTGTGGCAGGTCACTTCCTTAACCCAGCGTGAATTATCGGTCAGGTTCTGACAGTGACTTCTGAGTTAACCGCTTCACCTCAAGGTGAAGCGGTTAACCATTTTAGGTGAACCGATTCACCTAATCGCGTACCGCAGATACAGCGCGCTCGCGAGCTCGAGTACCCACACGAGATCCAGAGAACGCAGGTCGGCCAGCTCGGGGCCGCTGGTGATCGAGGGGGCGTTGCCGCCGCCGGTGAGCTTCGGCGCCTGCGAGACGAAGAGCTCATCCGCCAGGTCTTCCTGCAGCAATGCGCCGAACAGCGTCGGCCCGCCCTCGCACAGCAACGTGTGCACGTCGTAGGTGGAACGAAGCCGGCGCATCATCGTGGTCAGCGTGAGCTGGCCGGGATCGAGGCGGACGACTTCCACGCGGGCCGAGAGCCCGGATGTGTCAAGGCGCGTGGGCGAGAACACCACGATCCGCGACTCCGGATCGGCGAACAGTGGGATGTCGGTGGGAACGTCGCCGCTGCGGCTGAAGATGCAGGCCAGCGGATCGGGCGCGAGGCCCGAGGCAGCCCGGCGGTGCCGGCGCTCCGGGTCGCGGACGAGTCGTCCGTAGCGCTCGGTGCGCAGCGTCCCGGTTCCGATGAGGATCGCGTCGACGTGCTCCCGCAGCCCGTGAAAGAGTTCGCGGTCCGCGTCGTCGCTCAGCCAGCGCGAACGGCCCCGGTAGGCGGCGTGCCCGTCGGCGCTGGCCACGAAGTTGACGATCGTGTACGGTCGCTCGGTCGGAGCCTTCGCGGCCAGGTTCAGCTCCTCGAGCAGGGCGCGGACTGCGATCAGCCTTTGCTCGGGGTAGAGCTGGTGCAAGGGCGGTACGGGTTCGGGGCTGGGAGGGCCGGGGGTCACGACGTGATAAATACACCCCCGGCGGGAACCGCGCTGGAAGAGGGAGAGGGAGAGGAGATGCTCGACTGCACCTATCGCGTCCAGATACCCCACAGCGCCGGACAGCTGGCCCGAGTCGCGCAGGCGATCGCCGACGGCGAAGGGCTGATCGGGGACGTGGTCACCTTCTCGCTCGGGCGCGAGCATTCGGTGAGGGACATCACGATCGAGGTACGGGACAGCGCGCAGGCCGCCCACATCGCCGATTTGATCAACGAGCTCGACGGCGTGAGCGTGCTCTGGCACCAGGACCGGGCGCTCTTGCGCCACATCGACGGCAAGCTGAAGATCGTGGCCCGCTCACCGGTCCGGACGGTCCAGGAGATGCGCGACGTGTACACGCCGGGGGTGGCCCGGGTGTGCACGGCGATCGCCGCCCAGCCCGAGCTGGCGGCGCGCTACACGATGATCTCGCGCAGCGTCGCCATCTGCACGAACGGCACCCGCGTGCTCGGACTGGGCAACATCGGGCCCGTCGCCTCGATGCCGGTGATGGAGGGCAAGGCCGTTTTCTACGACCAGTTCGTCGGAATCTCGGCGATGCCGATCCTGATCGACACCGACGACGTCGACACGTTCGTCGAGACCGTAGTCCGGATCGCGCCGACCTTCGGGGGCATCCACCTGGAGGACATCTCGGCGCCGGAGTGCTTCGAGATCGAGCGCCGGCTGATCGAACGGCTGGCCCAGCCGGTCATGCACGACGATGTGCACGGCACCGCGGTGGTGTCGCTGGCCGCGGCGATGGTCGCCTGCCGGTATGCCGGCGTCGAGCTGCAGGCCGCCACCGTGGGTCAGCTCGGGCTCGGCGCGGCGGGGTACGGGATCGCGGCGTTGATGGTCGAAGCCGGCGTCAAGCGCGTGATCGCGTTCGATCCTCTCGAGGCCTCGCACGCGCGAGCGCGGGCCGACGGGGTGGAGATCGTGACGATGGAGCAGGTGTTGGCCGAGGCCGACGTGGTGGTGGCCACGACGGGGCGGGCCGGCCTGATCGACGCGGCCATGGTCCGGCCCGGGCAGGTCATCCTCTCGCTGACCAACCCTGACCCTGAGATTGAGCCTGAGGTCGCGCTCGCCGCGGGCGCCGCGTTCGCCGCCGACGGGCGGAGCGTCAACAACGTGGTAGGCTATCCGGGCATCTTCCGGGGAGCGCTGCAGGCCGGTGCCGCCAGTATCAACGTCGAGATGAAGCTGGCCGCCGCCCACGCCATCGCCGAGCTCGCCCCGGCCGGCGAGCTGGTCCCCAACGCCCTCGATCAGGCCGTCCACGATGCCGTCGCCGACGCGGTCAGGACTGCCGCCACGACGAGCAAGAGCGCTCGGCCCGACCGCGCCGCATCGAGCACCGCGCTCCCCCGGATCGACCGCGCCACCATTGCGCTCAAGTGGGTAGGCTGACCGGTGATGCACTTCAGGCAGCTCGATCACGGTGAGCTCATCGCGGTTCTGGGCGGGCTTAGCCTCGGCGTGTCGCTGTTCCTCGAGTGGTACAAGCTCGGCGACCGGTTCGCGGTCTTGAACACTTGCCGAGGACCGAACGGCACGTGCACCGCCTGGAAGTCGCTGATGGTCCTCCGCTTCCTGCTCCTGGTCGCGGCGATCGCGCCCGCCGTACTGGCGTGGATCATCGTGCGCGGCCACGCCCTGTCCTGGCCGCGGGGCGAGATGACCGCGATCATCGCAATCGCCGCGCTCACCTTCACGCTGTTCCGCGGGCTGCTCGACCGGCCGGGGACGCCGTCCGGTGAGATCAGCATCAGCTACGGCTGGTGGATCGGGCTGGCCGGTGGCGTGCTGATCCTGATCGGATCGGTCTGGCGGGCGCAGAAGAGCGCGACCACCCGCAAGCCCCCGGGGCTGCTGTGAGCCTCGATCACGGACCCGCGCGGGTTGATCGTAACCTGGCTCTGGAGCTCGTCCGGGTGACCGAGGCGGCGGCGCTGGCCGCGGCTCGGATGGTCGGCCGCGGCGACAAGGAGGGAGCCGACCAGGCCGCCGTCGACGCGATGCGCCACGTGCTCGAGTCGGTGTCGATGGACGGCGTCGTGGTGATCGGCGAGGGCGAGAAGGACGAGGCGCCGATGCTCTACAACGGCGAGCACATCGGGGACGGGTCGCCGCCCCAGGTCGACATCGCGGTCGATCCGCTCGAGGGGACGCGCCTGACCGCGCTCGGTATGCCGAGCGCGCTCTCGGTGATCGCGCTGGCCGAGCGGGGCACGATGTTCAACCCCGGCCCGATCGTCTACATGGAGAAGATCGCCGGCGGTCCCGAGATCGCCGACCTGCTCGACCTCGACCGCCCGCTGCCCGAGACGCTGGGGCTGATCGCCGAACGCAAGAAGATCGACATCCGCGACGTGATGGTGGTGATGCTCGACCGCGAGCGCCACCGCGAGGCGATGGCCGAGGTCCGCGACGCGGGTGCCCGGGTTCGCCTGATCCTCGACGGCGACGTGTCGGCGGCGTTGCTTGCTGTCTCGGACAACTCGCCGGTCGACATCCTGTGGGGAATCGGCGGCACCCCCGAGGGCGTGATCACCGCGTCGGCGATCAAGTGCATCGGGGGCGAGCTCAAGGGCCGGTTGTGGCCGCGCAACGACGAGGAGCGGGCGGCCGCTGAGGCGGCGGGGTACGACCTCTCGAGGGTGTTGAGCTGCGACGACCTGGTCCGCAGCGAGGACGTGTTCTTCTCGGCCACCGGGGTGACCGACGGCGACGTGCTCCAGGGCGTCCGCTACCAGGGCGACCGGGGCGCCACCACCGAGTCGCTCGTGATGCGATCGCGGTCGGGGACGGTGCGGCGGGTGTCGGCGCGGCACGATCGCGCCAAGCTGCGGACGCTTACGGGCGTCCGGTACGGCTGAGTTCAGGTCTCGCTGCGCTCGACGTCCGCGGGGCGGTGGAGGTGGGTGGCGGGGGTGGGGACCCAATTCCCGTCCGGACGGGGTCGCATGGTCCCACGGATGCTGGCGAAGCCAGCCCCTATTTCGTGACCTGGTCGCGGGCTGAGCGGGCCCGAGCGAGAGCGGCGCGGCCGGCCGCGCGCACGTCCGCCGTCGCGAAGCGGCCCACCTTCGAGGTCGCCAGGTTCAGGCGCGCCAGCGAGCGCAGGAATGCGTGGGTGACCAACACGTGGATGGCCGACTGGGTGACCTCGTAGACCGGCACGCTGAAGCCGGCGGCGATCGCCGGGTAAAAGTTCGCGACCTCGACCTCGATGAGCAGCCGCACCCGCCCGCTCTCCTCGCCACCCGGGAGGTGGGTGACCCCGAGGGCCAGGAAGCCGCAGCCGCGGCCGGCGCGGGCGACCAGCAGCCCGTCGCGGATCCGCCAGCGCACGCTCCCGTGGTCGGGCGCGAGGTCGTACTCGGGAGCGTCGAAGCGCAGCAGGGTGAACGGCCGCCAGAGGAATACCACCGAGCGTTCGTCCTCGCCGTAGATCACGCGGATCGTGCCCAGGGTCACACGCGAGAGGAACCGCCAGTAGGTGCGCGCCAGGTTCTCGAGGTTGGTGGCGTTCCACATCCGCCGCCAGTCCGCATCGGCGAGCGTGAGCTCGGCAAGTTGCACGGACCGGACCGCCCCGTCGCGCGCCACCACGGTCGACTTGGGCGGCGAGATGATCACCGCCTGAGCGGGGGTGCCGCGCCGGCGCCGGCGGCGGGAAGCCACGAACGCGGTCAGCGCGGCAAGCAGTGCGACGAACGCCGCCACGACCGGATTGTCTCAGGCTTCAGCGGGCCAGGGGCTCCAGCGCCACCACCGTGCCCGCCTCGAGCTCGCCCGCGCCGGCGGGAATGATGGCCAGCGCGTCGGCACCGAGCAGCGAGGTGACGATGTGGGATCCCTGGGGCCCGTTGGGGATCGCCGCGAGCCGCCCGTTCCGGCGCTCGAGTCGCACGCGAACCGCCTGCTCGCGGTCGGGGTTGCGGGGGACGGCGATGGCCAGGGTGGCCTCGTCGTACAGGGGGCGCTCCGCGGTCTTGCCCTGAAGTCTTGCGAGTGCCGGCATGACGAACAGGGCGAAGGTGACGACCGCCGAGACGGGGTTGCCGGGCAGGCCGAACACGAGCGTGTCGTCGCGGCGGCCGAACCAGGTGGGTTTGCCCGGCTGGAGCGCGACCCGCCAGAAGATCTCCTCGACGCCAAGGCTGGCCAGGGCCGGCTTGACGTGGTCGTGGGGTCCGACCGAGACGCCGCCGGAGACGATTACCACGTCGGCGCTCTCAAGAGCGGCCTGGAGGCCCTTCTCCGTGGCCGCGGGGTCGTCGGGGAGCAGGCCGGGCGGCGGGCACACGGCGCCCTGGTGCTCGGCGAGGGCGACCAGCATCGGTCCGTTGGAGTTGTGGATCTCGCCCGGGCCCAGCGGCTCGCCCGGGGCCTTGAGCTCATCGCCCGTGGACAGCACCTGGACGTTGGGCCGGCGGGCGACGGTCAGCTCGGCGACGCCGGCCGACACCGCCGCGCCCAGTTCGGCGGCGCCCAGCACGGTGCCGGCTTTGAGCACCGTGCTGCCCGCGCGCATGTCCTCGCCGCGGCCGCGTATGTGGTCGCCGAGGTTTGTCGCGGTGCGCGTGGTAATGGTGCCGTCCTGGGCGTCGACGTTCTCCTGGGGGATGACCGCGGTGGCGCCGGCGGGAATCGCGCCGCCGGTGGAGATGCGAATCGCCTCATGGTCGTTCAGCGTGTGGGTGGTCGGCAGGCCGGCGCGGGACTCGGCGACGATGGTCAGGGTGCGCCCGGCGGGGCCGGGCATCAGCGCGTAGCCGTCCATCGCCGAGCAGGGAAACGGCGGGACGTCGCCGGCGGCGTCCAAGGCGACGGCGAGCACCCGATCCCGGGCCGCGGCGATCGGCACCGACTCGCTGCCGAGAGGTCTGCATGCTGACAGCACCAGGTCGCGTGCGGCCGCGATCGGGAGTAACGGACGTGGCATCTCGTTTCATTCTCGCGAAAGAGAGAGATCCGGATGATCTCGATCGAGAATGCACGGAGGCGATAGATGGTAAAAGTGGCTCGATGGAGCGGGGAGTGCCACGCCGGAGACGGCCAAGGCCGGTCGTAAGCGCGGGCTTCGAGTCGCTGCTCCCGCGGAGTGAGGAGCTGGCCAAGGGCTGGCTTCTCGCGCTGATCGAGGACGCGCCACTCGAGGCGGCTGCGGCGATCCTGGCCGGCGACGTCGCGCGCGACGGGCCGCGGATCTGCGACGCGGTCGTCCGAGCGATCTACGACGAGGCCGACCTGCGGCGGATCGAACGCGACGGGGTGCTCGAGCCACTCGCGTCGCGGGTCGGCGAGCTGGCCGGTGCGGGCGACGTGGTGGCGGCGGCCCATGCCGTCGAGACGCTCAAGGACGTCGTCTGGGGTGCGCTGCGCCGCGAGCTCGGGCCGGACGACCCCGAGCTGCTGGTCGAGACGGCGGAGCGCCTGTCGCTTGTGACCGAACTGGTCCGGTCGGCCGTTCTGCGGCACGGGGCAGCCGGGCACGGTCCGGTTGACCGGCCGGAGCGGCGCGCGCCTCTGCGCGTGGCGGCGGATCCGCCGGATCGCGCGCGCGTTCCCCTGGAAAGGACGGGCGTGCCGGGGCTTGAGGAAACGCAGGGATCAGTTGGGGTCGCCGGTGGCGTGGCGCAGGGGGGAAGTTTCGGGGCGGGTCGGGCGGGCAATGGCGAGCGGGCGACGGAGTCGGAGCGTGACGCTCTGTGGGTTGGCGCGCTGCGCGACGAGATCGTCCGAGCCGGGCGTGCCCGAGTGCCGCTGTCGCTGCTGCTGGTCGAGCTCGAGGAGGCCGAGAAGATGCTCGCGATCGAGCCTCAGGCCGAGGTCAGCGCCACCTTCGGCCGCTTCGCTCAGGCGGTGCGCGGCTCGGTTCGCCGGCGAGACGTGCTCGCGTGCGAGACCGACAGCCGGGCCTGGATCATCGCCCGTGACACCGGACGGGCCGGGGCGCAGGCGCTTGGTTCGCGGATCGCGGTGACGGTGCCCGGTCAGGGGTCGTGGCGCGGGGCGCCCCTGACGGTCAGCGTCGGGCTTGCGGTGCTGGGCGAGGACGGGCACAACGCGTCAACTCTGATCGAGGCCGCCGAGCAGACGCGGTTCGCGGCCGAGGCGAGCGGGATCGGGATCGTCGGTGGCGAGCCGGACGCCGGTGACGGCGGGCCGCCGGCTCCGGGCGGACCGGACCTGGCCGGCTGACGCTGCCTGCTCCGGGCGGGCCGGACGTGGCCGGCTGACGCTGGCTGCTCCGGGCCCCGCGGTCTGGCTACTGCGCGGTGGGCATCCCGGCGGCGCCGGTGGTGCTGCCGGACGAGCTGGTCGTCGTGCCGGGCGAGGGCGTCGTCGTGCCCGGCGGGGTGGTCGTCGATGGGAGCGCCGCGGCGCCGACCACCCCGGTGCCCTCCATCCCGAGCGCGCGCGCCGTGGCCATCGTCAGGTCCCAGTTGGCGTTGTGGGCGTAGGGTCCCCGATCGATCACCGGGACGGTGATCACGCTGCCCTTCCAATACACCTGTATCTCGGTGCCGCACGGGAGTGTCCGGTTGGCGACGCCGATGGTGCGCCGCCTCAGGATCACGCCGCACGCGGTCCGGTGTCCCCAGAAGCCGGGGCCGTAGAGCGTCGCGATCGAGCGCCGGTACACGGTGACCGCGACCGCTGGGGGCGCGGCCGTGGCGCTGGAGGCCTGACTGCCCTGGATCTCGGCGCGGATCGTCAACGGTCCGGCGCGGGTCGTGCGGAACGTCGCCGCGAACGAGCCGTTCGACCGCGCTTGGACGACCGCGACCTCCGTCCAACTCGCCCCCGCCGTGGAGGGGAGCTGGTCGATCTCCACCGCGCTGCCGGCGTTGCCGGCCGGCACCGTGCCGGTCACCGAGACCCCGGTGCGCACGAACGCGGAGGCACTGGTCTGAAGTGTGATCCCGTTCCCGGTGGCGCTGACCGTTGTGTTGCCCGGCTCCACCGGGGGATTGGTGCTCGCCGTCGCTCCCGCCGCGGATCCACCCGACCCGGAGGGGGCTCCCCCGGAGCCCGCCGCGGCAAGCGCCGGGAGCGCGAGTGCGCCGGCGCCGGCGGCCAGCAGCGAGGCTACATAACGGTTAGCGCGAGCTCTCACGAGCAGGTCTCGATCCTCTCCGGTCCGGTTTCGACTTCTGTGCCTACGGGGTGAGCTGACGGGCTCGCGCCTTGGCGGCGCTACGGCTCCTGGATGGGCCGATTCGCCCCTGCGGACCCTGGGATCCGCAAGTGGTTCCCCCGCCGATCGCCCGCGGACGGACGATCGCTCGGCGTGAACGGCGGGGATTCTAACCAGGCTGGCCGGACGAACGCGCCGCACTCGATCTCACGGCGCGGCGGGTCAGGATGCGGTTGCGGGCGCCGCGGTCAGGGGCGCGGCAGCCGCGCCACCGCGTTGCGCAGCGCCCGCGTGCTCACGGTCAGCCCGATCTCGGCGAGCTCGGCCGCCGCCTGGGCGGCGGTGCCGAGGACGTGCTGGCCCTGCGTCGCCTCGGGCCGGGGTGCGGCCGGCGTGGGCGGGACGCCCGGAGGCTGGGCGGGCTGGGGCAGACGGTCGGGCCGGCGCCGGGTGGCGCGGGTCGGCGGCGCTACGGGGTGCGCCGTGTCGTCTGCGGCCCGAATCGGAGCGGCCGGCACCGGCTGCTTGCGCCGCCCAGGCTTGGTCGAGGCTGCGGATGCCTTGCTCGTCGCTCCGCGGGTACGTGCCGCGGTTCGCTTGCCTGACCCCGACCCTTGCTTGGTCGACGCCGAGGCCCGCTTGGGCGCAGCCGCGGACCGGGGGCCAGCCGGCGCCGCGGCCTGCTGGGCGGAGGAGTTGTCGGCCGGCGCGGGGGCGGCGCGCTTGTCGCTACGACGCTGCGGCCGCCGGCGCGGCAGTGCGCCGAGAACGTCTGACGGGCGGTCGTCGCTCAAGGGCTACATCATGGCGCACCCGGGCCGTCGCCGTAGTACGAGGTGGCCGATCATGTCGGACTGCCGCCGGTCTTAGGAAAATCCGAACTACGGTTGAAACCGAGCTGACCGATGCGCGTATACGTATCGGGAAGCGGCGCACGAGGGCCATCGTTCGGCGCGGGCATCGAAGCCCCGACCCGACGGCCCCACCAAAAACGACCATGCCGCATCCCATCGCAAACCACGGATCGTTGACTTCAAAAAGTATAGCGACTAGACTTTCGTCGCATGTTTAGATAGCGGGCGTGCGCCCTGGGGGCCCTCGCTCGTTAGCCATCCTCTCTCACTCTCAGGCCGGCCGTGTCCAGGCGCCGGCGGGTACGACGGGAAACGGAATCAGATGTCAGTAGCGGATCTGCAGGAACTCGAAGAGATCAAGGGCCTCGTCACCCGCGGCCAGCAGCTGGGCGTGCTGACCTTTGCCGAGATCTCCGGTGCAGTTGCGGAACTCGATCTCGATGAGGCGGACGTCGAGGAGCTGCATGGCTTCCTCGAGCGCGCCGAGATCGAGCTCGTCGAGGAGCTCGACCCCGCGATCGCGGCGGCCGATCTCGAGCGCGCGCCGGACAAGCGTGGCCGGCGCAAGCCCAAGACAGCGCTGGACCTCAAGCCGGACATGACCACCGACTCCCTTCAGCTGTTCCTGAAGGACATCGGCAAGGTTCGGCTGCTCACCGCCCAGGAGGAGGTCGACCTCGCCAAGCGGATCGAGCGCGGCGACCTCGACGCCAAGCAGAAGATGGTCGAGTCGAACCTCCGGCTGGTCGTCTCGATCGCCAAGAACTACCGCAACCAGGGCCTGCCGTTCCTGGACCTGATCCAGGAGGGAACGCTCGGGCTCGTGCGCGCGGCCGAGAAATTCGACTACCGCAAGGGCTTCAAGTTCTCCACCTACGCGACGTGGTGGATCCGCCAGGCGATCGCTCGCGCGCTCGCCGACAAGGCACGGACCATCCGCATCCCCGTGCACGTGGTCGAGAAGCTCAACAAGATCGGGCGTGCCGAGCGCAAGCTGGTCACCGAGCTCGGGCGCGAGCCGACCGCCGAGGAGATCGCCGAAGTGACGGGGATCGAGCCCGAGGAGGTCGAGTCGATCAAGCGCTCGGCTCAGGCGCCGGTGTCTCTCGAGAAGCCGGTCGGAGACGAGGAGGAGTCCGAGTTCGGGCAGTTCATCGCCGACGAGCGGGCCGAGTCGCCGTACGAGCGGGCGGCCGAAATCCTCACCAAGGAAGCCCTCCGCGAGGCGCTGGAGAACCTCAGCTATCGCGAGCGCCGCGTGCTCGAGCTCCGGTACGGGCTTGGCGGCGAGCACCCGCGGACGCTCGACGAGGTCGGCCGGACGTTCAACGTCACGCGCGAGCGGATCCGGCAGATCGAGAACCAGTCGCTCAAGAAGCTTCAGTCGCTGGCTGAGGCGCAGAAGCTCCGCGACGTCGCGTAGATATTCGAGGCAGCGATGGGCGCGCGGAGTCGCCGCGTGTCCATCGTCGCTTCCAGTCGCTCAAGCCGAGCGGCTCGTGGGTCGATTTCGTTAGAGATGTTCGATCTCCATGAGGCGCTCCAGTACGTCGTCGACAACGAGGGCTCGGACCTTCACGTGAAGGTGCCGGCGCGGCCGATGGCGCGGTTCCGCGGCCAGCTCGAGCCGCTCGAGCAGTATCCGGACCCGCTGACGCCGGCCGACACGGAGCGAGTCCTGCGCGAGATGCTCGCCAACCACGCCGACAAAATGGCGGCGTTCGACTCCGACAACGAGATCGACTTCTCCTACACGGTGCCCGACCTGGCGCGCTTCCGCGTCAACGCGTTCCGCCAGCGCGGCTCGGTTTCGATCGTGGCCCGTGTGATCCCCTTCACGGTGCGGACGGTCCAGGAGCTCGGGCTCCCGCAGGCGATCGAGCAGATCGCGGAAGAGGAGCGCGGCTTGATCCTGCTCACCGGCACCACGGGCTCCGGCAAGTCGACGACGCTGGCGGCGATCATCAACTGGATCAACGAGAACAAGGCCCGGCACATCGTCACGATCGAGGATCCGATCGAGTATCTGCACCGCGACCGCCAGTCGATCATCAACCAGCGCGAGGTCGGGATGGACACCGAATCGTTCGGCCGCGCCATGCGCCGCGTCCTGCGCCAGGACCCCGACGTGATCCTGATCGGCGAGATGCGTGACGAGGAGACGGTCCGGACCGCCCTGTCGGCCGCCGAGACCGGCCACCTCGTGCTCTCGACCGTGCACACGCTGGACGCCGCCGAGAGCGTCAACCGCATCATCGACTTCTTCCAGCCGCACGAGCAGGGCCAGGCCCGCGCGATGCTGGCCGGGACGCTGAAGGCGGTCGTCTCACAGCGACTCGTCCGCACGGCCGACCGCAAGGGCCGTGTCGCGGTGTGCGAAATCCTCCGGATGACCGGTCGCGCACACGACATGATCCTCGACCCCGACCAGACCGACCGCCTGCGCGAGGTCATCGCCGAGGGCGAGTACTACGGCATGCAGACCTTCGACCAGGCGCTGCTCAAGCATTACCAGGCCGGTCGGATCGCGATCGAGGACGCCATGGCCGCCGCCTCGAGCCCGCACGACTTCAAGCTGCTGGTGGCCGGCGAGGGCCGGATGGCGACCTCGATGGCGGATCTGCACAATCGCGAGCATCACGACGTGGCGCCGCCGGCGGAGACCCATCCTCCTGCCGCCCCGGCTCCGGTCGCTCCCGCTCCCGTCGGTTCTGGCTCAGCCGCGCCGGTTGGCGGGTCGCCGTCGGCCGCCCACACCCCGGCGCCGAGCAACGGCCGGGTCTCGTCGCCCCCGCCGGGCACGTTCGGCTAGAACGAGGCCGCGGCGTTCCCATACGGCTACACGGTGAAGTAGCGAAGCGACTTGGCTGCCGCCTCTCGCCGGGCGGCAGCCAAAGCTTCAGTTCGTGAAGCATTGCGCTAACATCGTGTAGAGATGGCTTCAAATGACACATGTCCGGTGTGTCGCACGGCGGAGATCGTGTGCGGGAAGTGGACTCTTCTGGTGATCCGGGACCTGGCCGAGGGCCGGTCGCGGTTCTGCGAGCTCGAGCGCTCGCTCCGGGGGATAAGCCCCCGCACGTTGTCGCTGCGGTTGCGCGCCCTGGAGGATGAGGGGATCGTCGAGCGTCAGACCTTCCCCGAGGTCCCGCCGCGCGTCGAGTACGCGCTCACCGACAAGGGCCTCGCGCTGGTCCCGCTGATCGAGGACATGCGCGCATACGGCTTACGGTGGCTGCTGGGCGACTGCGCCGACTCGCTCGAGGAGAGCGAGATGGTCGTGGAGCCCGAGCCGGCGATCGCGGCCGTCTGACCCTTCTGCGATGCGGGTAGCGGTTTCGGCCGACGAGCTGACCGGCGTAGCGGCGGGCAGCCCTGTGCGGCGACGCGGCGACGGCCAACGGCGCGCGCCGGTGGAACGACGCCAACGTGTTCGCGCTTAGCTTGCGGGCCACCTCCGAGGCCGAGCTGGGGGAGATCCTCGACGCCTGGTTTGGCGGTGGCGCGAGCGTGGAGCCCGACGACGTCGAGAACATCGCCCACCTAGGCGAGATGGAGCGGTCCTCTTGACCGTCTCCGGTCAGCGCACGACGATGAACGTGCCCGACCCGACCATGTGCCCGTAACGGGCGGCCTTGCGCTTCCCAAACCCAGGCCACACGTACCACTTGTACCGGCCCGGCTTCAGGTGGTAGCGGCGCCCGTCGAAGCGCCACGTGCGGTGGAGTTGCAAGCTGGCCCGCACCGGCCACAGGCTGAGTAGCTTGGTCGGGTCGCCCCGGTAGAGCTGGACGTTGTAGTAAGTCGCGCCCGGGACGGCGGTCCAGTTCAACGCCGGGGGTGCGGTGACGTGTGCGTTCGCCGCCGGGGACAGCAACCGCGCTCCGGGCGTGGCCTGGACGGTCCGCGTCGCCGTGTTGCCCGCCGCGTCTACGGCGGTGATCGTGTACGTGTAATGGACGCCGTTCTCCAGGTGCGTGTCATCGAATCCGCTCGCGGTACCGCTGTAGACGACGGGGTCGGTTGAGTCTGAGCTGGAGGTACGGGCGACGGTCATCGAGACGATCGGGGCGATGTCGCCGCCGGTCTGCCAGCTGAGCGCGATGCTCTCGTCGCCCGGGGTGGCGGCGACATTGAGCGTGGGGGAGGTGGCGTCGTAGTGGAACGGCGCGCTCGTGACCGTCACGGTCTTGCCGGCGTTGTCGGTGCAGGTGCCGCTGACGGTGGCGTCGGCTGTGCTCGGTCCGGCGTAGGTGGTCGTAGGCGTGCACGAGGCGATGCCTGAGAACGAGCTGCCTTGCGTCGTGAGCGTGACGGCGTGGTTGTACCAGCCGTCCGAGTCGGCGGGTCGGGACGGCGTGACAGTGGCGGTGGGAGAGGAGGGCTCGACGTCCAACGGGAAGCTGATGAGTTGCGTGGTTGCCCCCCACCACAGCCTCGACAGGAGACGGTGGTCGCAACGTCGGTGTACGTCGTCGAGACACAGCCGGCGATGTTGCTCGGCACGGGATTCGCGTTCCAAGTCACCGATAACGGGCCCGACTGCCAGTCTCCGGATTGATCGCACGGGCCGTTGGACGGACCGCAGGACACGCTGAGGGTGTCGCCCCAGGCGGCGCCGACGCCATCGCCAGCGACACCCCGACGGCCACCAACACGGCGACGAGCGCGAGCCGCCTCATGCCGTCTCCAGCCTCCGCAGCCTCCGCAGCAGCGTAAAGCTCGCCCCCGCCACCACCGCCATCGCCGCCGCACTCAACAGCAACAGCACGCCGTTCCGATGACCCGGGACCCCGACACGGAGCGCGTCGCGTGGCAGGAGCAGCAGGTCCCTCGGTAGCGCGAGCGGGAAGGACAGCGGACCGACTCGAGTCGAGGTCGTTCGTGTCGGCGGCACATGCCGAACCGTGTGGTGCGACGCCGGATGCGCGGGCGCCGATGCGGCGTGGGACGGGACGCCGATAGATGCGGGCGTGACTGACGATGTCCGCGCCGGTACGACCGGCGAGCTGGTCACCGTGGTTGGGTGCTCGGTCGATACCGGCGAGGTGGTCTGTCGGGTCGTCGGCGTCGAAGTGCGTGCCGGCGTCGATCGTGGAGCCGCCTGTGGGGCGGGATCGGGTGCCGGCGTGCTCGCGCTCGACCCGGGTGCCGCCTGGGGCGACGGATCGCCCGCATGCCTGTGCACTGCAGCTGCTTGCGCCGCAGGTAGTCCGAGGCAGTTGAGGGCCAGAACGGCGACCACTGCCGCCCCGCCGATTCTGGCGAGGGTGCGAGCGGTCCAAGAACCAGCGTCCGTCTGCCCCCCGTACCGCTGCGTTACGTCCACGCGTGCAATCCGCAACGGTTCTTCCTACTTTCTAGCTATGTCGAGCGAACCATACGCTTGCCGTCCCGACAGATCAACGGTCCGAGTGGGCGTTCCCTCGCGCGCGGAAGGTTGCGTATGCCAAAGCCGCCGCGAGCAGAACGAGCAGAAGGGCTAGGTTCGCGAATCCCGGACCAGCGTCGGTCCGCGCCTCGAGCACCCGGGGGCGAGCGACACGCGGCCGGCTTGCGACGTGCGCCGCCCGGTCGACCGAGAGCTCGTGATGGGGCCTGGTGGCCTGGTGCGAGCTCACTCCGCGCACGATCGTGAGCGACGCGCGCCACCACTCCGAGGGCCGCGCCGATGACCGAGCAGGACTCGAGGCCGCGTCGCTCGTCACGACGGTGGCGCGGGTGGCCGCGCGCGGGCTCTGCAGCACCCCGACCATGACGAGCGCCGACCGGCCGACCACGGTCGGAAAGCTCAGCCGTTCGGGCAGAGCCGGCGTCGTGCTCGATGGCGGGCTTGAAGGTGGCGGGTCCGCCGGTGCCGGCGGTGAATCCGCGCCGCTCGCCGCCGGCGGGGGATCGTTCGTCCCCGGTTCGGAAACCGGCGCCGGGTCGGGCGGGCTGGGGTCGGGTGCGGGAGCGGAGATCAGGACAACCGTGTTCTGCGTGCTCTCCTGCTGGATCTGCGTGGAGCCGTAGCACCAGACGAGGCACCCGATCTGGACCTGCCAGATCACCTGGGTCACGGTCGCCTCCAGCCCGCCGCCCGATCCGATCGGCTGCCCGGTCACGCTCACCAAGGTGGTGCTCGACTCGTTTGCGTCCTGTGTCTGGGTGGAGCCGACGCAGTTGAGCAGGCATCCGATCTGGAGCTGCCACGTGCTCTGCACCGTCTGGCTCACCGCTTGCACGTTCGGGTCCGAATCGCCCAAGCTCGACTCGAGCAGCGATGGCAGCGCCTCCTCGACGAGCTGCACGGTCGTGCTGCTCTCCGACGCGCTCTGCACCTGAGCGAGGCTCGAGGGCTGCCCGGTCTGCTCCTGGCAGGACGTTTGGTTCGTCACGCTCTGCTCGGTTCCTGGGGCGGGTGTCGCGCTCGGCGGATCGGGAGGCTCGAGGAGCGAGTCGAGCTCGGCCAGGAGCTGCTGGGCGGTCGCCAGCGGGGTCGGGTTGCTCGAGCTGACGTCGAAGCACTGGGCAACACACCCGATCTGGATCTGCGTGATCGTGCCGGCGGATTGCAGCGCCACGCCCGGTCCGGTCGGAACGGATACCCCGGCGAGCTGGGCGCCGGTCTGGAGGATCTGGACCGACACCGTCTGCTGCTGCGCGGTCTGGACCTGGCTCACGCCCTGGCAGGCCGTCAGGCAGCCCGAGATCTCAACCTGGGTGATCGTCTGCGTCGTCGTCTGGGAGACGACCGGGATCGGACTTGACGGTGTGCTCGGTGGCTGGGATGCCGTGGGCGGAGGGGTCGGCTGGGGGGCCGTCCCCGTCCCCGTTCCTGGATCCGTCCCCGTTCCTGGATCCGTCCCGGTTCCCGGATCCGTCCCGGTTCCCGGATCCGTCCCGGTTCCCGGACCCGCCGGGGGCGTCGCGTCGCCCAGCGGATTCGGCGACGACGACGTCGGCGGCGACACTGGACTGCTGGTGCCGCTCGGCGGCGCCGGCGTGCTCGTGCCGCTCGGTGGAGCCGGGGTGCCCGTGTCGCCGGGCGCGTCCGTGCTGCCGCTCCCGCTCGGAGGACCCGGAGTGCCACTGGCCGAAGGTGGCGTGGTAGTGGTGCTGGGCGGCGAAGGCTGGGTGCTACTACCGCTACCACCGGTGCTACTACCGCCCGGATCGCCTGCAGTGACGGGGGTTTGCGGACCCGAGGCCGCCACCGTCGGGCTTGGGCCGGCAGGGGTCGACGTCGTGAGGCTCGAGTTCGTCGCGGCCGCGGATGGGGACGTGGTCGCCGCGGACCCAGACGCCGTAGCGACCGACGGCAGACCCGACGTCGCCGCCGGCTGGTCGGCTCGAGCCTGCGCCACGACCACGAGCGCCAAGACGATCGTGACGAGGACCAGTCCGAGTTTTGTGCGGTAGACGAATCTCATGCGAGTGGCTCCCCGGACAGAGGGGAAAGGCCGGGCCGGCCTCCCCGGCCGGCGCCCGTGGGCACCGGCCGGGTGCGGGTCGGCTAAGGGTCCCGGTCAGCCCGCACTGGCGGGTCGACCGGGAGGCCGATCAGGTGGTCGACTGGGTCTGCCCTCCAGTCTGTGTGGTGTCGGAGTTGTTGCCGGCGCCACTGAGCGCCCCATTGACCGCAAACTGGTTCGCGCTATTCGAACCTCCCGTGACGTTGCCAGCGCCGATGCTGACCGGGACGTTTGCGTTGACCGCAGTCTGGTTCGCACAAGCCGATGAAGCGGCCAGCTGGCCTGTAAGGGCCTGCTGACTGTTCAACTGCGCTTGTCCGGAACCGCCACAGCCGACCAGACAGCTGGAGCCGGCCGTCTGGCTTTGGTTGTTGCTCTGGTCGGTGCCGCTGTTGTTGCCGGCGCCGCTGACCGCCCCGTTGACGGCGCCTTGGTTGGCGCTGTTGGGACCAGTCGAGATGTTGCCGGCCGAGATGTTCACCGGGACGTTGGCGTTGACCGCGGTCTGGTTGGCGTTCGCTGAGGAGAACGCCCCCTGGAGCGTGGTCGCGCTCTGACCCGAGATCTGCGCCTGGCCGGCGCCGCCACACCCAAAGAGGCAGCTAGAGCTGGCCCCCTGGGTCTGGGTGTTGCTCTGGTCGGTACTGCTGTTGTTGCCGGCGCCGCTGATCGCCCCGTTGACGGCGGCTTGGTTGGCGCTGTTGGGGCCGGTCGAGATGTTGCCGGCCGAGATGTTCACCGGGACGTTGGCGTTGACCGCGGTCTGGTTGGCGTTCGCGTTCGACGCCGCGAGCTGACCGGTGACAGAGTTCTGTCCGCTCAGCTGCGCCTGCCCGGCGCCGCCGCAGCCGATCAGGCAGCTGGAGCTGGCCGTCTGGCTTTGGTTGTTGGTCTGGCTGGTGTTGCTGTTGTTGCCGGCGAGGCTGCCCGCGCCGTTGAGGGCACCCTGGTTGGCGCTGTTCGAGCCACCCGAGATGCTCCCGCCCGCGACGCTGACCGGGACGTTGGCGTTCACCGCGGTCTGGTCGGCGTTCGCCTGCGAGGACGCTCCCTGAAGCGTCGCCGCGCTCTGGCTCGACCCTTGCGCCTGTCCGGCGCCGCCACACCCGACGACGCAGCTCGAGCCGGCCGTCTGGGTCTGAGTGTTGTTCTGGGTCGTGCTGCTGTTGTTCCCGGCACCGCTGAGCGCGCCGTTGACGGCGAGCTGGTTGGCGCTGGGGTCGCCGCCCGGACCACCGGACATGGCGCCGCCCGCGCTGCTCACGGGCGAGTTGCTGTTGGTAGCGGTCTGATTGGCGTTCGCCGAGGACCCCGCGAGCTGGCCGGTGACGGACTTCTGTCCGCTGCCCTGCGCCTGGCCGGCGCCACCGGAACCGATGCCAGCACCGCCGCTTGAGGCGTTCTGGCTTTGGTTGTTGCTCTGCTGGGTGTTGCTGTTGTTCCCGGCGCCGCTGGCCGCTCCGTTGAACGCGCCCTGGTTTGCGCTGTTGGAGCCGCCCGACGGCTGGTTGCCCGTCGGCATGTTGCCCATCGGCTTGTTGCCCATCGGCTGGTTACCCGCCGGCTGGCCACAGCCACACGACTGGCCGCCGCCCGACGGCGCGCCGCCGACGGTGACCGGCGCGTTGGTGTTGGTCGCGGTCTGGTTGGCGTTGGCGCTCGAGAGCGCCCCCTGCAGCGTGACCGCGGACTGACCCGCGAGCTGCAGCTGGCCGAGGCCACCGCCCCCGCCGCCGCCTGGTGCGCCACCGGCCATCGCCGTCGCCGGCAATGCGAGCGCGGCGACTGTGACGGCGGCAGCAATCAACTTCGATCTCATGCTGTCTCCTTGGTTAGCTGGATCGCCGCGCTGTCTGACGCACGGCGAGGATTCGCGGACTTCCGGCCGCGGCTAACCAGGGCGCTCGGGTGGCAACGCCGGGACCGCCGACCTCCAGGGCAAAAGGTCGAGCGTCATGAGTCCCGGCAAGATGGATCGCAAGAGAGCTACGCCGGCGAGCACGAGCAGCGCGACGGCAGCCGCACCGGCTGGGCCGGCGCCCGCGCCGGCACCGGCACCCCCGGTCCCGCCCGGGGGCAGCGAAGCGGGCGTCGACGGACTGATCGGTTCAACGGCCGTTGCCGCGGCTGCGGTGCTCGCCGCGGTTGCGTTCGCGAATCGCTTGTGTGCGCGATGGGGGGCGACCACGACGACCGGCGGCGAGGCGACGCGACGGCCCCTGGCGAGCCTGGGCCATCCGGCGCCAGCGGCTGGCGCCCGGACTGCGCCGACGAGCTCGATCGGGCGCGCCGCCACGAGCGGCTCGCCGTGGCCGAAGCTTCGATGCGCAGCGCTGACCGGACCACGGCGGCCGAACGGTTGCGCTCGGCGCACATCGCTGTCGCTGACGCCGCCCGTGGGCTCCCGCGCCGCCGACGCGGCCGGGTCCGGCCTGGGGGCGGAAAGCGCCAGACCAGCTCCGCTCTCCACCACGGGCTCCGCTTCGGGAATCGGCAAAGAGCCTGCCGGCGAAGCCGACGCGGGGACGTCGACGTGCGCGATCGGGATCGTGATGGCCGGCGTCGCAGCCGGCGCAGGAGGCGGTGAAGCCGACGGCGCGGGGGCCGGGGGCGGGGACGAAGACACACTCGGTACGGGGGCCGGGACCGCCGCGACCGAGGCCCGGTCGACGTCTCCGCCGCCCGCCTGGGCGAGCGCGGCGCCGACGGCGGCCTGGGCGGTCGCGGGGACGTCCGGCAGCGCCGTGACCGCGGACGGCACGCCAGGCACCCCGGTCGCAGCCTGTGCGCCGGCCGGGATCCACAGGGCCGCCGCGAGGAACGCGGGCGCTAGTGCCCACGCAATTCGATGCCCCAACAACTTTCGGAACGAAAGATCAACCATGATCAGTTTCCTGTCCCTTTATGTCGCCGCGAGGGTCCGATCTGATCCAAAAAAGGGCCCAAACTCGTGCTATCTCTGGTACTTTCACCTGTGATATCGGTCGCATAGGGGACGTGGCGACATGGGTGGCGATAGGCGCACGAGACCGGCGGTAGCGGCGCCGGGACAATCCGGTTCGACGGGCGACGCCGATCTGGCACGGCAGGAGCTGGTGCGCTCGCACCTACCCCTTGTTCGCGCGGTCGCGCGTCGCTACGGCGACCGCGGCGAGGACCTCGAGGAACTCGTCCAAGTCGGGTCGCTCGCGCTGGTCAAGGCATCCGGGCGCTTCGATCCCGACCGGGGCGTCGCGTTCGCCTCGTTCGCCACGCCCGCGGTGGAGGGTGGGATCCGCCGTCATCTTCGCGACCGCAGCGGGCGCGCGACCCGGGTCGCCTCGGACCCCCCCGGCGCCGGGGACCTCGCCGACGCGCCGACCGGCGAGCTCGACGCCACGGACGAGAGCGAGTTCCGTCTCCTGCTGGCCGATGGGCTACGCGTGCTCGACGAGCGAGAGCGTCGAATCGTCTTCCTGCGCTTTCACGCTGACATGACCGAGCGCCAGATCGCGAGCTCGATCGGCATCTCCCAGGCCCACGTGTCGCGCCTGCTCGAGGGGGCGCTTGCCAAGCTGCGGGGGGAGTTCACGACCTCCGGTGAGGTCGCTGATCCGGGTGATACCACCGAAACTCCCCCGATATCACCGGATACTGGCCGTAAAATCGAGCCGGTGAGGGCGCGAGGGCAGCGCGACGGCGCGACGGCGCAGGCCGCAGAGGGTCCGGCAAAGGCCGGGCAGCCAACGCCGGACGATCGGCCCGAGGCCGGCGAGAACGATGGCTCGAGGCGCCGGTCGGGCCGCTCCAAGGCCGCGACCGGCTACAGCGGCCGCATCCTCGTGCGCATGCCGAGCGAGCTGCACGAGCAGCTGGCCCAGGCGGCCGAGCGCGACGAGATCAGCCTGAACCGGTTCGTGACGCAGGCACTCACGACCTCGGTCAACCCGGCCGAGACGACCTCCGTTCACGCGGACGGATCGGACTCGGTCGACCCTGCCGAAGGGCCGGCTTCAAGCACCGCCCGCAAGCTCAAGCTGGCGGTGGCGACGAACCTGGTGGTAGTCGTGCTGGCCGCAGTCGCGGCGGTCGTGCTGCTCGTGCTCGCGCTCCAGCGCGGCCTCTGATTGCTGCAAGGGCGCGTTCGCCAGGCAGGATCACCGGCCGCCGGCGCGAACCGGCCGCTGTGCGCAATACCACGCTTCACGGGGTGATCGAGGCCTTCACCGCCGAGGCGGCCGGCCAGCTCGAGGCCGAGACCGCCGCGGGGGCCGAGGTTCCGTTCGAGCTGGTCGACACCGCGGGTGGGCCCGGGCGACCGGGTGGGCGGGGTGGGAGGGTTCCTCTCTATTGCTACCGGCCGCTCACGGGCACATTCATCCGCGAGCGCCTGGGGCTGCTCTCGGCGCTCCCCTCCTATGCGGCGGCCGTCCGCGCACTCAGCGGTCTCGACGGCGTCGAGACGTACGTCAGGCAGCGGGGCGAGGCCCGAGTCCCGGCCGACCCGCGCGAGTCCGCCGACGTGGCGCTACGAGCCTTCCTGACCACGGTGTTTGCCGAGCGGAGCGAGTTCGGCTTCGACGGCGATCGCTTCGAAGCGGCCTACGGCGAGCTCGAGCGGGCGCTCTACGACGGCCGCGCCGTCACGACCGTCGTGGCGCCGCTCCTGGGGCTCGCCCTGGACCCCGAGACGCCCGAGATGGCGATCGGCGAGGGCCTCTCGCTCGTGTCCGGCGACGTGCTCGACGATCTGCCGTCCGAGGCAGTGTGGGGAGACGGCGAGGAGCCCAACGTTCTCATCGTCCTGAGGGCGGCGCAGGACCGCGACGCGCCCGCGCCCGTGTCGGTGGCGCGGGTCCGCTTCCGCCGCACGCTGACCGCGCTGCGGCTGTTCGAGCGCGGCGGCTACGCGCTCGGGCCGATCGCGTGGACGCGGATCGACGCGGGGGCATGGCGCCCGGTTCCGCTCGGCGGTAGCGGGCGGCCGCGGATGATCCGGCGTATCGCCGCGGCGCACGAGGACGAGCTGCGAGCGTTCTGCAACCTGGTCGCGCGACGGGCGCCGCGCAACGGTGAGATCTCATGGGCGCTGGCGCGATTCGAGATGGGTTGCGAACGGCTGGCCCCGTTCGAGGCACTCACCGACTACCTGCTCGCGCTGCGGGCGCTGCTCGAGCCCGAGGGGCCGGCGAGCGGCCGGCTGGCCGGACGCATCGCGGCGATCTGTGCCACGCCGGAGGATCGTGCGGCGATGACCGAGCGGGTCGCGCACGCGATCTCACTCGAGCGCGCCGTGATCGGCGGCCTGGCGCCGGCGCACCCGGGCGTGGACGCGCTGGTCGACGAGCTGGCCGAGCAGCTGCGGGCACTGCTCAGGGACGTGCTGTGCGGCCACCTCGGGTCGCACCTGTGCGCTGTCGCCGATGACCTGCTGGCCGAGGCGGCCCAGGTCAACGCGGGTCGATCACCCGGCCGGGAATCCGGCCGCGGCGCCTTCACTTCCTAACGCGGCGACTGGACCCGCTAGGCTTGAATCCAGGCCGCTCCCCACTCGGTCCTGCATCGCGGGGCCGGGAGTGTCTTGCCTGCCAGGCCTGACATGTAAGTCCTGGGGCTCCTATGAAGGAAAGGGGAGCGCGACCTGCAGTTTCGAGCGGGCCACCGAGCCCGCTCGTGCTGTTAATGGGGGCGAGTTATGCTCAGGCCGTGCTTCCGCTGGCCGCCCGCCCGACCGTCGCGCCCAACGTCCACCCGCAATGCCGGAACACGCCGCGGATCAATGACGACGGGTTTGAGGAGTTGTGCCACCTCGTCACCGAGCAGGATCCAGACACGGCGCTGTGCGGCAAGGACGTGTCGGGCTACCCGTGGGATCCCCCCTGGCCGCGCTGCGAGGCGTGCCTGGCGGTGGCGCGGGGGGAGATGAATTGACGCTCGGCGGCCGGCCGCGTTGAGTGCCTACGAGCTGCGCTGCATCGTGGAGATCCCGAAGGGCAGCCGCAACAAGTACGAGTACGACCCGGAGCTTGGGGGGATCAAACTCGACCGGTTCATCTCGGCGTCGGTCGTCTATCCGACCGACTACGGCTATATCCCGGAGACGCTTGGGCCCGACGGCGACCCGCTCGACGTTCTGGTCTGCGTGTCCGAGCCCACCTTCCCGGGCTGCATCGTCGAGGCCAAGACGGTCGGGCTGTTCAAGATGGCCGATGAGAAGGGCCCCGACGACCACGTCGTGTGTGTGCCGTTCGCCGACCCGGGCTGGAACTACCTCGAGGACGTCAACGACCTGCCGCCGCAGTTGCGCGCCGAGATCGGCCACTTCTTCACGGTCTACAAGGACCTCGATCCGGACCGCCATTCCGAGGTCGAGGGCTGGGCCGGACGCGACGCCGCAGTCGAGGCGATCGAGAAGGCGCGGCGCGCGTTCCGCGAGCGTGAGAGTCCCTAGGGTCCCGTCTCGGCCTCACGCGCGGCCCGTTCTCTGCGCCGCTTCTGCCATTTGAACACCCGCCGCGCGATGAACGCGAGGATGACCAGGCCGACCAGGATCCCGAAGTACGCCTCGTAGCGCGTGGCCGTGTGGTAGATGCTGTCGATGTGGTCACCCGAGAAGTAGCCGATCGACACCCACACGCCGACCCATAGCGCCGCGCCGAGGGCGTTGAACACAGCGAATTTCGCCCAGTGCATGCCGGTGATGCCGGCGATGATCCCGTTGGCCTGGCGCAGGCCCTCGACGAACCGCGCGATCACGATCACCTTCCCGCCGTGCCGGTCGAAGAACGCCGCCGTCTTGTCGAGGCGCTCGGGCGTGAGCAGGATGTACTTGCCGTAGCGCTCAGCCAGCGGTCGGCCGCCGAAATGCCCGATACCGAAGCCGACGTTGTCCCCGAGGATGGCCGCGACGAAGCCCAGCAGGGCGACAAGCCAGACGTTGAACCGCCCGGTCCCGGCGTACACCGCGGCGATGATCAGGACGGTCTCGCCCGGGACAGGAACGCCGAAGTCCTCGAGGAAGATCAGCCCGAGCGCGAGATAGCCGAAGCGGTCGAGCGTCGGCTCCAGGCTGTGGAGAACGCCGGGAAGGTGCGCCGGCGCGGCGGCGGCCGCTAACAGCAAGTCGGGCACGGTAGGGACCCTACCCGGGCGGTTTGTCATGATCGGGTGAATGACCGCCGTCAAGCTCACCTCCCTGTCCCACGGCGCGGGCTGCGCGTGCAAGGTGCCCGCGGCGCTGCTCGCCCCGATCGTTCAGGCCCTCCCGCAGCCGACCGACCCCGACCTCCTCGTCGGCGCCGCGACCAGCGATGACGCCGCCGTGTACCGCCTGCGCGAGGACCTGGCCATTGTCCAGACCGCCGACTTCTTCACGCCGATCGTCGATGACCCCTACGACTTCGGGCGGATCGCGGCTACCAACGCGCTCTCGGACGTGTACGCGATGGGCGGGCGGCCGCTCACCGCGTTGAACCTCGTCGCGTGGTCGGTTCAGGAGCTCGGAGCCGAGATGCTCGCCGAGGTCCTGCGCGGGGGCCACGACGTCGTCAGCGCGGCCGGCGCCTCGATCGTAGGCGGGCACACGATCGACGATCCCGAGCCCAAGTACGGCCTCGCCGTCACCGGCGTGGTCGACCCGGCCGACGTGCTCACCAACGCCGGTGGCCGGCCCGGTGATGCGCTCGTGCTGACCAAGCCGCTCGGCGCCGGCGCGGTCACCACCGCGCTCAAGAAGGGTCTCGCCGACGACGAGGTGCTGGCGCGCGCCGTCGAGGTGATGACCGAGCTGAACGAGGCCGGGGCAGCGGCGGCGCAGGCGGCCGGAGCGCACGGGATGACCGACGTAACCGGCTTCGGGCTGCTCGGCCATCTGCACGAACTCGCACTGGCGAGTGGCGTGGCCGCGGAGGTCGAGGCGGCGGCGGTGCCCGCGATCGAGGGCGTCGTCGAGCTGCTGGCCGACGACCGCGCGCTCGCCGGTGGCAGCCGCAACAACCGCGCCTACGCGGAGGAGTTCGCGACGTTCGCCGGCGGCGTCGAGGAGGTGCGCCGGCGGCTCGTAACCGACGCGATGACCTCGGGCGGGCTGCTCGTCGCCCTCGACCCGGACCGCGCCGGCGAGGTGCCGGGGACGGTCATCGGCCGGCTGCTCGAGGGTGAGCCGGGCACGATCAGCGTGGTGTGATGGATTAGGCCGCCTTCGGCGGCGTCCGTGGGGCCCTTACGCCGGGCGTCCGTGCCCGGCGGCGTGATCGCGACCACGGACTGGACGGGGAATTGGATCCCGCCCACCACCCCACCGCCCCACGGACGCCGAGCGAAGCGAGGCCTATGGGCCCTCGTCGGCGACGAGCTGCTCGAGGTCCGCGCGGGAGGCGACGCCGAGGAGCCGCCCCTCGGGCGTGGTGACGATCGTCCAGCGGAGATCCTTCTCGGCCAGGCGCTTGGCAATGGCGTCGGCGGCGCGGTGCGGGCGGTTCGTCGCTGGGTCGAGGTCCATGATCTCGCCGACGAGGGCGTTGGCCGGCGCCTGTCGCAGGACGCTGCAGCGGACCCGCCCGAATAGTTGATCCTCGGGCCCAACGACCAGCCCGAACGGATAGATAGAACGTTCTACTCGCTCGAGCGCCTGGTCCGCGCGGTCCTCCGGGTCACAGCGGACGACGTCGTCGCGCATGACGCGGCCGACCGTCGGCGGGTCGGCGCGCTCTCCCTCGACGGGCAACCGGTGCGCCAGCCAGTCGACCTTGCCGAACACGTAGTCGTAGACCTCGGTGAAGCCGAGAACTTCGAGCCGGCACGCGGCTCGTGCGCTCAGATCTCAGAGGGCGTCCCAGCAGTAGACGACGACCGGTCGGCCGCGATCGAGGACCGACACCCCGCGTTCGTCGAGCGTCCCCAGGGGGAGACTGATCGCCTCCGGAAGGTGAGCCTTGGTGTACTCGTCGGTCGGCAGTACCTCGACCAGCTGCGCGCCGCCGGCGAGCAACTCGCGGAGTCGTCCGAGGTCGATGTCGGTGGGCACGGCCTCGATCCTAGTCGTCGGCCAGCGCCTGCACCAGGACATTCCGCGTGGCCTCGAGCGCCTGCGGGATGACGTCGGTGTCGGCCAGCAGCGGCATGAAGTTGGTATCGCCGCTCCAGCGGGGCACGACGTGCAGGTGCAGGTGATCGGCGATTCCGGCCCCGGCGACCTTGCCCTGGTTCCAGCCGAGGTTGAAGCCGTCGGGCGACATGCCCTTGCGGATGGCCAGGATCGCGCGCCGGGCGAGGCGCATCGTGTCGAGCATCTCGTCCTCGTTCAGGTCCTCGATCGTGGCGATATGGCGGACCGGGGCCACCATCACGTGGCCGGGCGCGTAGGGGTAGGCGTTGAGGATCGTCAGGCAGTGCGCGGTGCGATCGATCGGCTGGTGTGCGGGGTCGGTGTTCGTGGAGGCGGCGGCGGCGCAGAAGATGCACTCGCCGTCCTTGGGGCCCGTGATGTATTCGATGCGCCACGGCGCCCACAGCGGCCGGTCGGTCATGAGCGAGGCACACTACCGGTCGTGTTCCACGTCGAGTTGCGCCAGTTCCCGCATCAGACGCGGGCCTTCAACCTGACCCGCGAGGAGCTCGACGCGCGCATCCTGGGGCCGTGGGTGTCGGCCGGCGGGGTCGAGCTCGACGACCGTCGCTGGAGCACCGACCGCGCCCGGCTGACGATCTACGAGGGGCCGGTCCTGACCGGGGACCAGCTCGGGCTGGGGCGCGGCTGGGCGAACGTGACCCGCGAGGGCGAAGATGTGACCCAGCGGCTGCTCGCCGAGGCGGCGCACCCGCCACCCGTCGCTGAGCTCAAGCGCGAGCTGGTGGAGCGCTCCGCCGACGGGCCGATCGCGTTCGGCGCGGTCGTCGAGCTGGCCGGGGAGCGCTACCCGCAGTCACGCGTGAGCGAGCGAGTCGCGCTGTCCGAGCAGGCGGTGTGGGAGCTGCTGCACGAGGGCGCCGTCGAGCTCACGCGCGACGGCGCGCCGGTGGCGCGGGACGAGTGGCAGGCCGTGTTGCTCAGCTGGGCGACATGGACTGGGGATGAGACCACGATCGTGAGGGCGTGATCACGCCAGCGCTCGGGTTGTCAACGAATGGCGATGAAGGTGCGTATATGCCACCTCTATCGCCATCGGCCGGACGTCAGGCCACCATGTCCGCCACCAAGCGGTCTCGTTCGGATTGCGTCGCAAACAGGTAGCGGTGGATGCGCAGCAGGCCGGCGACGTCGTGCACGTCGTCGTCGAGTTGGGGGACGAGCAGCAGCCGGCTCTCGTCGAGCTGGCGGGCCAGCCGCGCGAGGTTGTGGTCATCGCGCTGGGCCAGCACGTGGTAGTCGCGGAAGTTCTCGGTCACGCGGACGGCGAGGCCGGGCGGCAGGACCCGGGTCAGCGAGCGCCTGACCTCGTGCGGCGCGCGATTGCCGAGCAGATCGTGATGGACGCGGTTGACCACCACGCCGGCGAACGGCAGCCCGTCGGTCTGGAGGCGCTCGGCGAACCAGATCGCCTCGTCGATCGGCTCGCGCGCGGCCGAGGTGACGAGCAGGAATGCGGTGGTGTCGGCGCGGAGCAGCGTCTCGACCTGGGCGGCGCGCTGGCTGAAGTCGTTGGTCATGTCCCCGAGCAGCTGGAAGAACGTCGACAGGTCGCTGATGAGGTCGATGCCGGTGATCCGCCGAAGGCCGAGCAGCAACGGGAGCGCGCCCCGACCGAGCACGCGCATCCCCAGGCCGGTTGGGCGCAGGAAGGCCTTGAGCGCCCGGCCCTCGAGGAACGCGTTGAGCCGGCCCGGCGCGTCGAGGAACTCGAGCGCGTTGCGCGAGGGCGGCGTGTCGAGCACGAGCACGTCGAACTTCCCCTCCTGATCTAGCTCGTAGAGCTTGGCGATCGCGGTGAGCTCCTGCGAGCCCGAGACGGCGGTCGACAGCTCGCGATAGACCCGGTTGGCCTTGATCTCCTGCGCCCGCGCGGGATCGGGGGCGATCCGGTCGATCAGCTCATCGAACGTCCGCTTGGGGTCGAGCATCATGGCCCAAAGCTCGCCCTTGACCTCGAGATCCTCGCTGGCCAGCCGGGCGGGCTCGACGCGACGGGGCTCGTTCTCGAGCTCCTCCAGCCCGAGCGCGTCGGCCAGCCGGTTGGCCGGGTCGATCGTCACCACCGCGACCTTGGCTCCCTGCGCCGCCATCCCGAGCGCGATCGCCGCAGAAGTGGTGGTCTTGCCTACCCCGCCCGAGCCGGCGCAGACGCATACGCGCTTGCCCTCGAGCATCTCGGAGACGCTCACGAGACGCCCTCCGGAACGCCGAGCGCCGCCTCGAGCGCGTCGGCCATGAGCTCGATCTCGGGCTGCCCGACGTGATCGGCGAATACGTAGGGAAGCTCGACCAGGCGGGCGCTGACGTGTGCGGCAAGACGGTCACGCTGCTCGCGCTGGGTGCCGGCGCGCGCGTGCTCGGAGAGCGCCGCGCGCAGCGCCGAGCGCGCCAGCGCCGACCGCGTCCGGCCCAGCGCACCGTTCAGCTCGTCGATCTCGGCGGGCTCGAAGCGCGCCGGGTAGAGCGCGTTGACCACCACGAGGTCGAGGGCGAGCGCGTCTCGGGCCAGTTCGTTCACGAGGACGATCGTCTCGTTGACCGGCATCTCCTCCGGAGTGGACACCGCGATCACCCCGGTGAACTCGGCGTCGGCGATCGTCTCGGCAATCGTGTGGCCCTGGTGGGCGATCGGCCCGACCCGGGCGATGTCTGCGAACGTCCGCGGCGTGCGCAACAGGCCCATCCCGTGGCCGGTCGCCGGCGCGTCGACGATCACCAGGTCGTAGGGCGCGGCGCCGCGCGTGCGGCGGTCGAGCTGGGCCAGCTCCCACACCTTGCCGATGCTGAGGAGCTCGCGCATGCCCGGAGTGGCCATGGCGAATGCCTGAAACAGCCGGCTTGACCCGAGCGCCTGGCCGATCGTCCCGCCCTTGACGCGCAGGTACTCCTCCATCGCCTGCTGGGGATCGATCGAGATCGTGAACAGCCGGGGCGCGATCTCGAGCTCGCGAAACTGCCCCCCTCCGCCGTCGGAAAACAGCCCCTGGACCCGCTCCTGGCTGGCCAGCTCGGCCACGATCGTGCGCAGCCCCCGACGAGCCGCCAGCAGTCCCAGCGCGATCGATACGGTGGACTTGCCGACGCCTCCCTTTCCGGTCACGAACAGCAGGCGTTTGTCGAGCAGCGGGGCCATCGCACCGAAAATAGCGGGGCAGGTGGGCTCGCCGCACTGGATCGCGGAGGATTCCGCTGGGCGGCTACGAATACAGCCGTCGATATGAGCAAGGTGATCGCGTTCGCCAATCAGAAGGGTGGCGTCGCCAAGACGACGACCACGTTGAACCTCGCGGTGGCGTTCGCCGAGTCGGGCCACCGCGTGTTGTGCGTAGACATGGACCCGCAGGGCAACCTGACGATGTCTCAGGGCATCGACCCGGACACGCTGGAGAAGTCGATGTACGACGTTCTCGTGCACCACCTGTCTATCCGCGAGGTGATCCGCAAGCGAGAGGTCGACGTGGCCTGTTCATCGATCGACCTGGCCGGTGCCGAGATCGCGATGTCGACGATGATCGGCCGGGAGCGCAATCTGCAGAAGGCGCTGAAAGCCGTCGACGAGGACTACGACTACGTGTTCATCGACACGCCGCCCAGCCTCGGCCTGCTGACGATCAACGCGCTGACCGCCGCGCAGAAGGTAATCGTCCCCGTCCAATGCGAATATCTCTCGATGCGCGGCCTGATCCAGCTGCAGAACACGCTTGCGATGATCCGCGAGAACCTCAACCCGGACGTCGAGATCGAGGGCATCCTGCCCACGCTCGTGGACACCCGCACGCTGCACGCCAAGGAGGCGATCGAGCTGCTGGAGGAGAACTTCGGCGACCGCGTCTTCGCGTCGCGTATCCGTAAAACGATCCGCTTCGCCGAAGCACCTGTGAAAGGCATGTCGGTGCTGAAGTACGATCCGGACGGTTTGGCCGCACACGCGTATCGGCAGCTCGCGAAGGAGGTCCTGTCCAATGCCAACCGCTAAGCGCGCGAGTATGCGTGAGGGACCACTGGCCGCTCTGTTCCGCAAGACCGCCCAGGACGTCGACGAGAAGCCGCAGGCGGACGACCGCCCGTCGTCCTCCACCGCGCCCGAATCGGACGCGCGCACATCAGCGCCCGAGGAGACCGAGGCATCCGCTCCCGCCGAGCCGACCGTCGCCCCTGGTCGGCCCGTCGAGTCGACCGTCCCGGCCAGGCCGCCCGAGCCCGAGTTTGAAGAGCCGCGTATCCCGCTGCCCCACGAGCGCCTGCGCCACGCCTTCTCGGCCGACATCCCCGAGAACGTGCTCGACCGTCCCGCTCGCGCCGAGGAAGCGCCTGAGCGCCCGCGCGAGCCTGAGCGCCCGCGCGAGCCTGAGCGCCCGCGCGAGCCTGCGCGCCCGCGCGAGCCAGGGCCCGACGTGTACGCGCATGCTCTGCGCGCCGGCGAGGAGCCCGCCCCACCGCGGGGGAGCCTCGGACCGGTGCTGCGGGTGGTGGGCGTCGGCGGCGCCGGCGTCAACGCGATCAACCGGATGGTGGAGGCCGAGATCGAGGGCGTCGAGTTTCTGGCCGTCAACACCGACCTGCAATCGCTCCAGCAGTCAGCCGCCCACGAGACGCTCCACATCGGCGACTCGATCACCCACGGACTCGGGTCGGGCTCCAACCCCGAGCTGGGTCGGGCCGCGGCACGCGAGGAGTACGACCGGATCAAGGCGATGCTGCGCGGCTCGGACATGGTCTTCATCGCGGCCGGTGCCGGCGGCGGCACGGGGACCGGCGCGGCGCCGATCGTGGCTCAGATCGCGCGCGAGCTCGGCGCCCTGACGGTCGGCATCGTCACGCGTCCCTTCCAGTTCGAGGGGTCGCGGCGCCGGGATCAGGCCGAGGCCGGGATCGCCGAGCTGGGCGACGAGGTTGACACGCTGATCGTCGTGCCGAACAACCGGCTCCTGTCGGTGCTCGAGCGCAACGTTTCCATGGTCGAAGCCTTCCGGGTCGCGGACGACGTGCTGCGCCAGGGCGTCCAAGGGATCTCGGACCTGGTCACCCTGCCTGGGCTGATCAACCTCGACTTCGCCGACGTGCGCACGATCATGGCCGGTGCCGGCAACGCCCTGCTCGGGATCGGGATGGGCACGGGCGAGCGCCGTGCCGTCGAGGCGGCCGAGCATGCCGTGGCTTCACCGCTGCTCGAGACCAGCATGGAGGGCGCCCGCTCGATTCTGCTCTCGATCACCGGCGGACCGGACATCTCGCTGTGGGAGGTCAACGAGGCCGCCAAGGCGGTGGCCGAGGCGGCGCACCCCGACGCCAACATCATCTTCGGCGCGATGGTCGACGAGAAGCTCACCGACCAGATCTGGGTCACGGTGATCGCGACCGGCTACGGCGATGAGCGGCCGCGCCGGCGCGAGCGGGTCAGGGACCGGGTCGAGGATCGGGATTCCGGCCCAGGCCCGTCGCTGCGCGAGCCGTCGGGCGAGCCGCGGGTGAGCCGCGTGCGCCCGCGCTCCGCCGTGCTGGATTTGGACGTCCCGGAATTCATCCCGCGTAGATAGGCCGTGGCCCAGCCGCTCGGCGTAGTCGCCGCCGGCCATCCGCGCAGCGCGCAGGCCGGCGCCGACGTCCTGCGCCAGGGCGGTAACGCCGTCGACGCGGCGATCGCGGCGATGCTCACCGCGTTCTCGTGCGAGCCGCTGCTGACCAGCCTCGGCGCCGGCGGATACATGCTCGTGGTCGAGCCCGAGCCGGCCGATGAGCGCGGCGGAGGGCCGGGTGGAGTCCAACTCCTCGACTTTTTCATCGAGGCGCCCGGGCGCGGGGCGGACATCGCCGCGCGGGCGGAGCTCGTGCCGGTGAGCGTGTCATTCGGTGACGCCGACCAGCTGTTCAACATCGGGCCGGCGTCGGTCGGGACCTACGGCATGCCGGCCGGCCTGTGGGAGGCGGCGAGCCGGTTCGGCCGCATCCCGCTGGCGGAGCTGATCGCGCCGGCGGCCCGGCTGGCCCGCGAGGGTGTGGAGCTCAACGCTCCGCAGGCCTACGTGGTCGAGATCCTGGCCGGGATCGTGACCTCTACGCCGGAGTGTGCCGCGCTGTATGCACCCGATGGGCGGGTGCTCGGTCCCGGCGAGGTGCTGCGCCAGCCGGAATTGGCCAGCGCGCTGGAGCGGTTGGGGGAGGAGGGCCCGGCGCCGTTCTACACGGGCGACATCGCGGCGGCGATCGTCGACTGGCTCGGGACGCGAGGCGGGATCGTCACCGCGGAGGACCTGGCGAGCTACGCCGTCGTCGGCCGCGAGCCGATCCAGGCGAACTACCGGAGGCGCGCGGTGCTGACCAATCCGCCCCCGTCGGCCGGCGGGATCCTGATCGCGCACGCGCTCGCACGGCTCGACGTGGAAACCGACGCAGCCCATCCCCCGGACCTGGCCCAGGTCGTCGACACGATGGAGCAGACGCAGGCGCTCCGCACGCCCGCGTTCCTGGAGGGGCTGGATGACCCGGAGTTCGTCGATCGCTTCCTGACCCGGCGCTCGCCGCTGGGCTCGACCACCCACGTCGCGGTGCTCGACCGCGACGGCTGGGCGTGCTCGGTCACGAGCTCGAACGGCGAAGGCGCGGGCGTGATCGTGCCCGGGACCGGGATTCACCTGAACAACATGCTCGGCGAACAGGACCTTAACCCGGTCGGTTTCCACCGCCATCCGCCGGGCCGCAGAATGCCGAGCATGATGTCGCCGACGGCCGTGCTGCGGGAGGGTGCGCCGGAACTCGTGCTCGGCAGCGCGGGCTCGAACCGCATCCGCTCGGCGATCCTCCAGACGATCCTGCGCGTGGTAGACGACGGCCTCGAGGCGGGCGAGGCGGTGCGCGCGCCGCGCGTTCATTTCGAGGACGGCGTGGTGTACGCCGAGCCGGGCATCGACACCCGCGAGCTCGAGCGCGCCGGCCGGGCGATCGCGCGCTTCCGGGAGCTCAACCTGTTCTTTGGCGGCGTGCAGGCGGCCGCGCGCGACGAGCACGGTCAATTCTCGGGTGGCGGTGATCCGCGACGCGGCGGGGCCGCGATCGTGGTGCAGGACCGATGAGGCTGCGTGCCGCGATGGGGGTGCTCGCCGCGGCTGTGCCACTCGCCGGCTGTGGACTGGACGTCGAATCGCCTGACCTTTTTCAGGTGACTCGCTCGGGGCCGGGGCCGGGCCTGACCATGCTCGTCAACGGCTCCGGAACGATCTCGTGCAACGGAGGCAAGGCCAAGCAGCTCCCCGATCCCCTCCTGCTCCAGGCCCGCGCCCTGTCAGACAGCCTCAATAACGACGTAAAGCTGCACTTCGCGAGGAGCGCGCACAGTGTGTTCAGCTACACGGTGAAAGTGCCGAACGGCACATTCACCTTCCCCGACACAGCAGCATCCACGCGGAAGGAACTTGCGCAACTGGAGTTGTTTGTAGTACAGGCAGGGGCCGATCCGTGCGGCCTCAGTACTTGAGGAAGCTCTTAGCCTTACCGCCTGGTTATCAGCCTCGCTACCGTCCGTTTCGCTCATGCTCAATGCAGCCATGACCGCCGCTCACATGACGACTTTCCAGGCGATTGTCCTGGGTGTGCTCCAGGGTGTCACCGAGCTCTTCCCGATCTCAAGCCTGGGCCACACTGTGATCTTCCCGAACCTGTTCGGCTGGGACAACATCGTCGCGTGGCAGTCGGAGCCGGAGTCGCCCTGGCTCGCGTTTGTCGTGATGCTCCACGTCGGAAGTGCTGTCGGGCTGCTCATTTACTTCTGGCGCACCTGGCTCGACGTCATCGGCGCGTTTTTCGCGACGCTGCGCAAGCGGCGGGTCGAGACCTCGACCGAACGCCTCGCGTGGCTGATCATCGTGGCGACGATCCCGGTGGGCATCCTGGGGCTGTTGCTCGAGCACCCGGTGCGGGTGGCACTGGCCAAGCCGCTGGCAGCGTCGATCTTCCTGGTCGTCAACGGAGTCATCCTGCTCGGTGCCGAGCGCCTGCGCCGACGCTCCGCCGTCCGCGCGCTAGCCGTCCGGGAGGGGGCGAAACGCGATGGGGGCCGGCGCCTGGACACCCTCGAGTATCGGGAGGCGGGGGTCATCGGGTTCGCGCAGAGCTTCGCCCTGATCGCTGGGTTGAGCCGCGACGGCCTGTGCATGTGCGGCGGGTTGCTGCGCGGCCTCGACAACGAGGACGCGGCTCGCTTTGCCTTCCTGCTGGCGACCCCGCCGATCCTGGCAGCCGGCGTGCTCAAGGTCGGCGACCTGACCGGGTCCCTCGGGGCAGGAATCCGCGGGGATGCGATCATCGCCGCGATCGCCGCGGCGATCACCGCGATATTCTCGGTTCACTTCCTGACCCGCTGGTTCAAGACCCGGACGTTGACGCCGTTCGGGATCTACTGCGTGGTGTTCGGCCTCGCGATGGTCATCTACAACGCCTAGCTGGCCCCGAATCGCACTTTGCCGTTGGACCGGGCGCGCTCCTGCACGCGGTCGACGAGCTCCAGACGTTTGATGGCTGCGCGGAACAGTCGGGTGACGAGCCGCAGCCGGGCGTTCTCGGAGCGCATGTCAAGCAGCCCCTGCTTGGCGTCGAGGCCAAAGTCGACGGTCGCGGCCATCGCGTAGGCGCTCATGTCGGCCAGCTCGTCGGGCTCGGGCTCGCGATCAGTCGCGCGCCGGACCAGCTCGGCATAGGCGCCGTGCGCGGCCTTCGCGAGCTCCGGGTCGACCGCGTCCTCCCGGTCCTGGACGAACTCGATGACGCCCGCCGGGTAGGGAAGATGCCCCTGGCGCTCGATCACGCGAAACGGGCGGGTGCCGCGCACCAGCAGCTTGATCCGTCCGTCTTCCATCTCCTCGAGGACGCGATCGATGGCGCAGGCGCAGCCGACCTCTCGTAGACCGTCGTCGGAGAGCCAGACGATGCCGAACTCGCGCTCGCCCTCCAGGCACTCGCTGATCATCGTCTTGTAGCGCTCCTCGAAGATGTGGAGCGGAATCAGCTCTCCTGGGAGGGCCACGATCCCCAGCGGGAACAGCGGAAAATCGCGCGACGGGCCTTCGGGCATGCGCCCGTCCAGTCTACGCGCCGCCTCGGGGGCGGGGGTGGTCGGCGGCGCCCTAGGGGCGGCACGCCCCGAGCAGCAGGTTGTAGAAGATGGCGGGTGGCAGCCGGGGCTCGAGCAGGTGCTCGTCTAGGCGCTGCAGCAGCAGGTAGCCGCGAAACGCGTACTGGCGCCAGAGCATCGGCACGTCGGCGGGGTCGGCGGTCGCCTCGAGCGCCCGGTTGAACCAGCCGAACCAGCTGGCCAGGAGCTCCTCGCCGCGGACGCGGACGTCGGCGAACCCGGCGGCGCGGGCGTAGCGGGCGAGGTCGTCGGGGGCGAAGGCGTGAATGTCGACCACCCGCTCGAGACTGTGGTCGTCGTCGGTGCCGTTTGCCGACCCACTCTCGGACGGGGGTGGGGGAGGTGGCGCCGCGCGCAGGGCCCGGCGCCACGCCGGGGCGAGCGCGACCGCGCCGCGCTTGGGAATCGCGGCGAGCCGGTCGCCGAAGCGGGAGGGCTCGCCGGCGAACACGATCCATCCCCGCGGCTTGAGAACCCGGTGAAACTCGGCGAACGCGCGGTCGAGGTCCGGGAGGTGGTGCAGAACCGCATGGCCCAGCACCAGGTCGAAGCTGCCCCCGGGGAAGGGCAGCGACTCGGCGTCGGCCTGAGCGCTCTTGACGGTCAGGCCGAGCCGCCGGGCGTTGTCGCCCAGCGCTCTGACCATGCCGGGGGAGATGTCGGTGCAGGTGGCATCGCGCACGATCCCGGCCCGCAGCAGATTGAGGCTGAAGTATCCGGTGCCGGCGCCGACCTCGAGTGCGTGGTCGAAACCTCGCTCGAGGACGGATGCCTGGGCGGGCTCCAATATCTTGCGCAGCTTGCCGACCACCTGAGCCTGGCCGACCGCGCCGAAGTCGATGCCCCACTTCGAGTCATAGCTGTCGGCCGCGACGTCGTGATAGCGGGTGTTGACATCGCGGATCTCGTCCGCCGTCCGCAGGGCCTCCATGGCGGCGGCACATTACCCTGTCGCCGCCGGTGGCCGCGTACGTTCAGCAGAACCAACCCCCCGGAGTCCCTCCGCTCGAGCTCACCGGTGAGCGGACCCTGCCCGACGTCCCGGCCGAGAACTACTGGTACCGCCGGCACCTCGCCGTATACGAGTGGATCGCGGCCCGGGTGGCGGGCGCGACCGTGCTCGATATGGCCTGTGGAGAGGGGTACGGCTCGGCCGTGCTGGCGGGCTCGGCCGCCTCGGTCATCGGGGTGGACGGCAATCCCGAGGCCTACGAGCACGCTCGGCTGAGGTACACGCGGCCGGGGCTCTCGTTCGCGCTGGGCGCGGTCGAGACGTACGGCGAACCCGGCTCGTTCGACGCGGTGGTGTTCCTCCAGACGATCGAGCACGTAGGCGACCCGGCGGCCGTGCTGTCGCACTTCGTGCGGATCCTGCGTCCGGGTGGGGTGGCGTACGTGTCGACCCCCAATCTGCTCACGCTCGCGCCGGCGGGCGCCGCGAAGTCCGATAACCCGTGGCACCTGCGGGAGTACCGTGCGCAGGAGTTCACCGAGCTGTGCCGGGGTACGTTCCCGCGCGTCGAGATGCTTGGGCTGTTCCACGCCGGCAAGCTCCGCACACACGCGCTCGCCCTGAAGCTCGGCTGGGACCATGTGCATCGGCGCCTGGGGATCACCGAGAGGTTCTACGACCGGTTCACGCCTGCGATCTCCTCGCGCGATTTCGCGCTGCGGCCCGATCGCCTGGATCGCGCGCTCGACTTTCTCGCGGTCTGCCGTACCGACCCGGTTCACTGAGCGGGGTCAGCCCCAGCGGAACGTCCGCGGAGCTTTCCGCATGCGGATGAGGCGGGCGGGGATGCCCGCGACCACGGCGTTGTCGGCGACGTCCGCGGTGACCACGGAGCTCGTGCCGATCACCGAGTTGTCGCCCACCGACACGCCGCGCAGCAGGCACGCCCCATAACCGATCCACACGTTGTGCCCGACGTCGACGCTGCGTTTGTAGATCCCCTGTTCGCGGATCGGGCGCTCGACCTCGACCATCCCGTGGTCGAAGTCGATCATCATCACGCGGTCGGCGATGATGCACTCGCGGCCGATCGAGACGCGCTCGTAGGCAGAGATGGTGCACTCCTGACCCATCACCGACTTCGCGCCGAGTGAGAACTCGCCCTCGTGCACCCGGATCTTGCACCGGTGGCCGATCCACGACCAGCGGCCGAGTTTCACTGTCGCGTTTCGCCCGATTTCGAACTTCACCCCCGGGCACACGAAGCACAGCCCGTCGGTCTGAAGACGGCCGCGCCAGCGGAGCTTGAGCCAGGCCCAGCGGGCGATCAGCCGCGCGTAGCCGGGTCGCAGCATGTGATGGGCGCGCGCGAAGCGCAGGAAGGTCAGCGGGCCGCCGTGCAGCGGGGGCGGTCCGGCGCGCACGATCGCCGGCGTTGATTGGGGAGCCCGCCCGCCCGCGATGCGCTTGAGCTGCTCGGTGCTCGCTGACTGCACGGGGGTGATCCTACGAACTCGACGGTCGGCGTGGCGTCGCTGGGGCGATCGACGCGGCGTGGCTGGCATGATGCCCCAGGGATGCCCGGCGCCGACGAATCGCTCGCACAACGGCTGCTCGCCGGCGACCGTCGCGCGCTGGCCCGCGGCATCTCGCTGGTCGAGAACGACGATCCCGAGGGGTGGGCGCTGGTCAAGGAGATCTATCCGCGCACCGGACGGGCCGCCGTGCTCGGCTTCACCGGTCCGCCCGGAGCGGGCAAGTCGACCCTGCTGGCCTCCCTGACCAAGTACGAGCGCGCGCACGGGCGCACGGTTGCCGTGCTGTCGATCGACCCCACCTCGCCGTTCACGCAGGGCGCCCTGCTCGGCGATCGAATCCGCCTCTCCGACCACTTTCTCGACCCCGGCGTCTACATCCGCTCGATGGCCAGCCGAGGCGCGTTGGGCGGGCTGAGCGAGGCCGCGCTCCAGGCGGCGCTGCTGATGGACGCGGCTGGGCGCGATGTGATCCTGCTCGAGACGGTCGGGGTCGGCCAGGCCGAGGTCGACATCATCGACCACGCCGACACGGTCGTGCTCGTCTTGATGCCCGGGTCGGGCGACTCGATCCAGGCCTTGAAGGCGGGTGTCATGGAGATCCCCGACGTGATCGTGGTCAACAAGGCCGACCACCCGCTGACCGACACGATGGTGCGCGAGATCAAGAACGTGCTGTCGCTCGGTCCGCAGAAGGGGTGGAGGGTGCCGATCCTCAAAACCGAGGCCGTGCGCGGCGAAGGGGTCGAGGAGCTGGCCGCCAAGCTGGCCGAGCACCAGGCCTACATCGCGGCCGAAGGCACGCTGTCCGAGCGGCGGCGGCGCAACCTGATGAACGAGGTGATCGGAATCGCCGCGTATCGCATGCGCCGCGAGCTCGAGGCTTCGGTGCGCGAGGATCCGGATGTCCAGGAGCTGCTCGACAAGGTTGTGGCGCGGGAGATCGACCCGGCGAGCGCGGCGGCCACCGTGCTCGAGCGCCGGGCCGAAGAGCTGGCCCGCTAGTCACGCTCCGGCTCGTCAGGCGGTCGGCGGCGGCGTTCAGGCGCCGAGGGCGCGGGCGATCACCATCTCCTGCACCTCGTCGGTTCCCTCGCCGATGGTCAGGATCTTGGCGTCGCGGTAGAACCGGCACACCGGGTACTCCTCGATGTAGCCGTAGCCGCCGTGGATCTGGACGGCCTCGTCGGCGGCCTTGACCGCGAGGCGCCCGCTCTTGAGCTTGGCCTGGGCGGCGGTCAGAGTGAAGTTGGCGCCCTGGTCCTTGAGATAGGCGGACTTGTAGACGAGCAGCCGGGTGGCCTCGATCTCGGTCGCCATGTTCGCGAGCTTGCTCTGGATCGCCTGGAACTTCGCGATCGGCCGACCGAACGCGCGTCGCTCCTTGGCGTAGGCGAGCGCTTGGTCGAGCGCTCCCTGGGCCAGACCCACGCCCATCGCGGCGACACCGATCCGGCCGATGTCGAGCACGTGCAGGAACTGGCGAAACCCGCCTCCGCGCGGGCCGAGCAGGTTCTCCGCCGGCACGCGACAGTCCGCGAAGGTGAGCGGGCGCGTATCCGAGGCATTCCAGCCCATCTTCCGGTACGGCTCTCCGGGCTCGTAGCCGGGGGTGCCGTTGGGGACGATCAGGTTGGAGATCTCACGCTCGTGTGCCGTGCGCTCGCCGCCGCGGCCGTCCTCGCCGCGACCCGTGCCGGTCACCGCGGTGATCACGACCACGCCCGAGATATCCGTGCCGGCGTTGGTGATGAACTGCTTGGCGCCGTTGATGACCCATTCGCCGTTCTCGAGCGCCGCGCGAGTGCGCGTGTTGCCGGCGTCCGAGCCGGCTTCGGGCTCGGTCAGTCCGAAGGCGCCCAGTTGCTCGCCGCTGCACAGCCGGGGCATCCACTCCTGCTTCTGCTCCTCGGATCCGAACAGGTAGATCGGCTGGGTTCCGAGCGAGGTGTGGGCGCAGAGCGTGATCGCCACCGAGGAGTCCACGCGCGCCAGCTCCTCGACCGCGAGCGCGTAGGCGAGCGAGTCGCTCCCGGCGCCGCCGTACTGCTCGGGAAACGGGATCCCCATCAGGTCGAGCTCGCCCAGGCGGCGGACGATCTCGTAGGGGAAGGCGTGGGTGCGGTCGAGTTCCTCTGCGACCGGGCCGATCTCCTGCTCGGCGAACTCACGGACGGTGCGCTGCAGCAGGCGGTGCTGGTCGGGTAGATCGAAGTCCATGCCCGGATTCTCACAGCCAGACCGTGAAGGCGTCCCGAGGTGCGGCTCGGGACGCTCGCCGAGGGCGGTCTCGCGCCGGCGATCATGGCGATCGTCGAGCGCGGCGTGATCCGGCGCCCCGAGCAGGCGCGGGCGCTGCGGATCGAGGTCGAGCTGCGGATGGAGGAGAGCTATCCGCCGGTGCGCATCTGGTTTGCCGAGGACGTCGTGCTGGTGGAGGACGGTCCGGCTCAGGCGCCGGGCCTGCGGATCAGCGGCGCGCTGGCCGACCTGGTCGCGCTCCCAGTGGCGCCGCTGCTCGGTGGGATGCCGAGCCCGATCGACGCCCGGGGCCGCGCGGCACTGGGCATGTTTGCCTCGCGGCGGGTCCGGATCCAGGGCGGCCTTGGGCGGATGCGCAGCTTTCTGGGGGTCATCAGGCTGTAGTCGGCGCTGGAACCTGCGTAGCCCGTCCCGCCGAGCCGCGGCTCTTGGGCGTGACGACTTGCGCATGTCCCACGTGCGTAACGCGACACGGCATACGGGACTCAGGCCTCACCGGCGCCCTCGCGCCGCGCGGTGGGGGGCTTCACGCCGCGATCGGGCCTGGATCCTGCAAAAGCGCGCATTCCGTCTGGTCCGGCGGGGCTGTGAGCGTTTATGCAGGTGGGGCGTGGATTTCCGCGCACGGCGCTCGCGGAGCCGGAGGGATGAGCGTTGTTGCAGGCTTGGGGACGGTGCGGGCGGGAGCCGGCGCGTTAGCCGGCGCTGTGGCGCGCAAGGTCGGTCAGCAGCCGGACGCCGAACCCGGTGGCGCCCCGGTCGGCGAAATAGGGGCGGCGCACGTCGTAGGCGGTGCCGGCGATGTCGAGGTGCGCCCAGGGCACCTCGCCGGCGAAGTGGTGAAGGAATTCTCCGGCGGTCAGCGCGGTCGCGTTGCGCTTCGCGGTGTTGTTGACGATCTGGCCGTAGCGGCCCTTGATCATGTCGGCGTACTCGGGGTGCAGCGGCATCCTCCACACGAGCTCGCCGGTCCGGCTGGACGCGGCCAGGACATCGGATGCCCAGGCCTCGTCGTTGCTCATCAGACCGGCGTAGACGGAGCCGAGCGCGACCACGATCCCGCCGGTCAGCGTGGCCACGTCGACGAGCCGCCCCGCCCCCTCGCGCCGCGCGTAGGAGATGCAGTCGGCCAGCACCAGCCTGCCCTCGGCGTCGGTGTTGTTGACCTCGACCGTGGTGCCGTCGAGCGCACGGACGATGTCGCCCGGCTTCACCGCGTGACCGCTCGGCATGTTCTCGGTGGCGCCGATCAACCCCATCGCGCGGACGGGGGCCTTGAGCTCGGCCAGCGCGCCCATCGCTTCGATCACCGCGGCGCCGCCGCACATGTCGAACTTCATCTCGTGCATGGTCGCGGCCGGCTTGAGCGAGATGCCGCCCGTGTCAAAGGTCACCGCCTTGCCGATCAGCGCGAGCAGGGGCGAAACGCCTCTGTCGCCGTCGCCGACGCCGTCGTAGTCGAGGCGGATCAGCCGGGCCGGCTCGTCCGATCCCTGGGCCACGGCGGCGAATGCGCCCATGCCCTCCTCGCGGATCGCCCCCTCACCGAGCACCGTGTGCCGGAGGCCGAGGCGGTTGGCGAGCTCCTCGGAGTACGTTGCCAGCGCGGACGGGGGCAGGTCGTTGGCCGGCGTGTTGCCCAGGTCGCGGGCGCGGTTCTGAGCGCCGGCCAGGATCGTCGCCACGCGCACCGGCTCGGCTACGTCGTGGTGGGCGCTGACCAGTAGCCGCTGCACCTGGCGCGAGTCCTCGTGGGCCTTGTAGCGCTCGAATCGGTACGCGTGCAACAGCGTGCCGTTGACCAGCGCCTCGACGACCTCGTCGTCGACGTGATGCGGAACCTCCCAGCACACCGTGGCGGCGCCCAGCTCGCGGGCGCGACCGTGCGCGACGCCGGCCGCCACGCGCGCCCGCTCTGGCTCGAACTCGTCGCGGGCGCCCAGCCCGACGAGCACGAAGCGCCTGCCCTCGGCGTGGGTTACCGCCAGGCGCTTGAACTTCCGCTGCGCCTCGCCCGACTCGAGGAGTGCGTTGAGCGCGCCACCGGGAACATCGTGAGCGATGCCCTCGCCCTCGAACACGCCAACCACGATCGTGTCTGCGCCCGTGTCGAGTGGACTCTGAGTGGTCGCCTCGACTTGCACCGGAGGAGCATACAAGTGCCTCTAGGATTGACATTGAGACCCCAGATCCCCGAGGAGAGAGAACGAAATGCCCAACACCGTGATCCTCTCAGCCGCCCGAACGCCGATCGGCAAGCTCGGCGGCGGCCTGGCCAGCGTCGACGCCACCGAGCTCGGCGGCACCGCGATCCAAGCCGCGCTCGAGCGCGCCGACGTCGCCCCCGATCAGATCCAGCACGTCGTCATGGGCCAGGTGCTCCAGGCCGGGCAGGGTCAGATCCCCTCGCGCCAGGCCCAGATCAAGGGCGGCATCCCCAAGGAGATCTCCTCGGAGACGATCAACAAGGTTTGCGCGTCGGGCATCCGCTCGGCCTGCCTGCTCGACAATGCGATCCGCGTCGGCGACCTGGAGGTCGGCCTCGCCGGCGGGATGGAGTCGATGTCGAAGTCGCCGTACCTGCTCAAGGAGGCGCGGTTCGGCTTCCGGATGGGCGACGGCAAGGCGATCGACGCGATGATCAACGACGGGCTGACCAACCCGTTCAGCGGCAAGCACATGGCCCAGGAGGCGAGCGAGGTCGCCGCCGAGCTCGAGCTGACCCGCCCGGACCTCGATCGCTGGGCGCTCCGCTCCCACCAGCTCGCGGTGAAGGCGACCGACGAGGGCCGCCTGCCCGAGGAGATCGTTCCGGTGACGATCAAGGGCAAGAAGGGCGACACCGTCGTCGAGATCGACGAGGCGCCTCGGCGCGAGACCAGCCTCGAGACGCTGGCCAAGCTGCCCCCGATCTTCATGAAGGACGGGTCCCACACGGCCGGCAACTCGCCGGGCGTCAACGACGGCGCCGGCGCGCTCGTCGTGGCGAGCGACGAGTGGGCCAAGCGCAACGGCAAGACCGCGCTGGCCCGGATCGTCGCCCACGCCCAGGTGGCCGACGACTTCGCCTACCTGGCCCGCACCCCGGGCAATGCGGCCAAGAAGGCGCTGGCCAAGGCCGGCCTGGAGGTCGATCAGATCGACCTGTGGGAGATCAACGAGGCGTTCGCCTCGGTCACGCTCAACTCGATCCGGATGCTCGGGATCGACGAGGACAAGGTCAACGTCAACGGTGGCGCCGTTGCCCTCGGACACCCGATCGGCGCCTCGGGCGCCCGGATCCTCGGCTCGCTCGTGCTCGAGCTCCGCCGCCGCGGCGGCGGGCTCGGCTGCGCCGCGATCTGCTCGGGCGGCGGCCAGGGCGACGCGGTGATCGTGGAGGTCAATGGCGGCTGACGGCGCGCCCACCGCGGCCGGCGGCTCGCCAACCGCAGCCTTCTTCGACCTCGACCGCACGCTGATGGAGGGCTCCTCGGCCTTCCAGTTCGGTCGTGCGGCGTATCGTGCTGGGCTGCTCAGCCGCCGGCAGCTGATGTCCGACGGTTGGGCGAACCTGAAATTCCGCCTGCGCGGGGCGTCTGACGAGGACTCGCACGAGCTGCGCGATCGCATCTCGCGCTCGCTCGAAGGGACCCGGGTGCGCGACATGGAGCGCCTCGGCGCCGACGTGCTGGCCGGGGTGTTGCCGCGCATCTATCCGCAGGTCCTCGAGCTCGCCTACCGGCATCAGGACGATGGGCGGCTGGTGTACATCGTCACCGCCGCCTCGCAGGAGCTGGCCGAGATGCTGGCCCGCGTCCTCGCCTTCGACGGCGCGATCGGCTCGCAATTCTCCGAGGTCATCGACGGCGTCTACACCGGTCGCCCCGGCGCGCTGTTCGCTTACGGCGGCGACAAGGCGCGCGCGATCGAGCAGCTCGCCGAGCGCGAGGGCCTCGACCTGTCCGGTTCCTACGCCTACTCGGACTCGGCCTCGGATCTGCCGATGCTGCGGGTGGTCGGCCACCCGGTGGCGGTCAACCCCGACGCGACGCTGGCCAAGGCCGCCCGGGAGGACGGCTGGGAGATCCTGCGCTTCGACCGGCTTGGCCGACGGCTGAAGGCGGCCGTCGGCCTGGCGGGGGCCGCGGTCGCGGGCGGCGTCGGCTCCGCGGCGGTGGCCGCGCACAATCGCCGTCGTCGCGGGCTGGTGGCCAAGCTGCGGTGAGGTCCCTCCACGGGGCCTAGACTTCCCGTATGGCCGCCACTGATCACCGCTCGGCCGACTCCGACCGGTGGGAGCGCGAGACGTTCCGCGCCGCGCCGGAGCGCGACGCGCCGTTCTCGACGATGTCGGGCGAGCCGATCAAGCCGCTCTACACCGAGGCCGATCTGCGGGCCGATGCAGATGCCGCGATCGGCTTCCCGGGTGAGTATCCCTTCACCCGCGGGGTGTACGGCTCGATGTATCGGGGGCGGCTGTGGACGATGCGCCAGTTCGCCGGGTTCGGGACGGCGGCCGAGACCAACCGCCGCTTCCGCTACCTGCTCGACCACGGCCAGACGGGGCTGTCGACCGCGTTCGACATGCCGTCGCTCATGGGTTACGACTCCGATCACCCCCGGTCTTTGGGCGAGGTTGGGCGCGAGGGCGTGGCGGTCGACTCGCTGCAGGACATGGAAACGCTGTTCTCCGGAATCCCGCTCGACGAGGTCACGGTGTCGATGACGATCAACGCGCCGGCGGCGATCATGCTCGCCTTCTACGTGGTCGCGGCCGAGCGGCAGGGCGTCCCCGCCGAGCGGCTGGGCGGGACGATCCAGACCGACATCCTGAAGGAGTACATCGCCCAGAAGGAGTGGTGCTTCCCGGTCGATCCGGCCATGCGCCTGGTCGGGGACATGATCGAGTGGTGCTCTCAGAGCATGCCGCGCTGGCATCCGGTGTCGATCAGCGGCTACCACATCCGGGAGGCTGGCTCGACCGCCGCCCAGGAGCTCGCCTTCACGCTGAAGGATGGGCTCACCTACGTCGAGCAGGCGGTGGCCCGGGGGCTTGACGTCGATGACTTCGCGCCGCGCCTGTCGTTCTTCTTTAACGCCCATATCGACTTCTTCGAGGAGATCGCCAAGTACCGGGCGGCCCGGCGGATCTGGGCTCGCGAGCTGCGCGAGAGATTCGGGGCGCGCAAGCCCGAGTCGTGGCGGATGCGCTTCCACACCCAGACCGCCGGCGTGTCGCTCACCGCTCAGCAGCCGCTGAACAACATCGTGCGCACGGCGATCGAGGCACTGGCGGGTGTGCTGGGCGGGACCCAGTCGCTGCACACCAACAGCTTCGACGAGGCACTCGCGCTGCCGACCGAGGCTGCCGTGCGCGTGGCCTTGCGCACACAGCAGATCATCGCCGAGGAGACGGGGGTGGCCAACACGATCGATCCGCTCGGCGGGTCTTACTTCATCGAGGCCCTGACCGACCGGATGGAGGAGCAGGCCTACGAGTACTTCGCCAAGATCGATCAGCTCGGCGGCATGGTCCAGGCGGTCAAGCAGGGCTTTCCGCAACGCGAGATCGCCGACGCCGCCTTCCGCTACCAACGGGAGCTCGAGGCCGGCGTGCGCAAGATGGTCGGCGTCAACGCCTACACCGAGGGCGACGATCTGGGGCCCGAGATCCTGCGCATCGACCCGGCGTTCGAGGTCGAGCAGGTGCAGCGGATCCAGGCGGTCAGGGAGCGGCGCGATCCCGAGCGAGCGGAGCGCGCACTCGAGGCGTTGATCGAGGCCGCGCGCGACCCGGGCGAGAACCTCATGCCGCCGCTGCTCGAAGCGGCGCGGGCCGAGTGCACCGAGGGCGAAATCGTCGCCCAGCTGCAAACGGTGTTCGGCAGCTACCGCGAGGCTCCGGTCTTCTAGGTTCGCCCCCGCTCGATGGCGGCCCGGCCGGCACCGCGACCCCCGTACCCGCCTCATCAATAAAATCCCCGCCGCCTCGATGCCCTCCACCGAGAAGAAGATCCGCGTCGTCGTCGCCAAGCCCGGCCTCGACGGGCACGACCGCGGCGCCAAGATCATCGCCCGCGCGCTGCGCGACGCCGGGATGGAGGTGATCTACACGGGCCTGCACCAGACGCCCGAGCAGATCGTCGAGACCGTGATCCAGGAGGACGCCGACGCGGTCGGGCTGTCGATTCTGTCCGGCGCGCACATGACGCTCGTGCCGCGGGTGCTCGAGTTGCTGCGTGAGCAGGGCGCCGACGACGTGCTGGTCACGCTGGGCGGAACGATCCCGTCCGACGACGTCAAGGAGCTCAAGGAGCTCGGGGTCGCCGAGGTGTTCACGCCCGGCGCCTCGACCGAGCAGGCGGTCGAATTCATCCGCGGCGCGGTCCGGGCGTGACGTTCGTCACACGCCGCGTTGCTCCCGAACCACGGTGGGTAGCGACCGATTGACTCGTCAGTCAACCGGGTAATATGCGACACCGTTTGAACTTCTAGGAGGCCTGACTTGAAGATTTGCGTCCTCGTCAAAGAGGTGCCAGACGCGGCCGTTGAGAAGCGCATCGACCCGTCGACGGGCCGGCTGGATCGCTCCGGCGAGAAGAACCTGAACCCGTATGACACGCACGCCATCGAGGCGGCCATGCAGATCCGCGAGGGCGGCGCCGTCGAGGTCGACGAGATCGTCGCCGTCACGATGGGCCCCGAGTCGGCGACCCGCGCGCTCCACAAGGCGGTGTCGCTGGGCGCCGATCGCTCGGTGCAGTTGACCGACGACGGGCTGGCCGGATCCGACGTGGCCGCGACCGGCTACGCGCTGGCCAAGGTGCTCGAGAAAGAGTCGCCGGACCTGGTGCTGCTCGGCCAGCAGTCCGACGACGGCGAGTGCTACACGATCGGCGCCGTGGTGGCCGACCACCTGAAGATGCCGTCCCTGACCCAGGTGATCAAGATGGACGTCTCGGATGCCGGTCTCCGCTGCGAGCGCCAGGCCGAATACGGCTACGACACCGTGCAGATCAAACTGCCGGCGGTCATCTCGGTCGGCGACGCGATCAACGAGCCGCGCTATCCGTCGCTGAAGGCGATCATGGGCGCGCGCAAGAAGCCGCTCGAGAAGGTCGCGTCGGGCGACGTCGGGATCGACTCATCGCTGGTGGGCGCCGAGGGCTCGCGGGTTGACTGTGGCGATTTCCACGCGCCCGAGGCCAAGGCGGCGGGCAAGGTGATCGAGGACGAGGACACGAACGAGACCGTCGAGCAAATCGTGGCGTGGCTCGAGGAAAGGAAGCTGATCTAGATGCCCGACGTCCTCACATACGTCCTGCACTACGAGGGCGAGTTCAACAAGAACTCGCTCGGCGCCGTGTCGGAAGGCACCGCGCGGGCCAAGGAGATCGGTGGCGAGTGCCACGCGGTCGTCGTCGGCGGCGACGATCTGACGGACGAGCTGTGTTCCTCGCTCGGCGCCTACGGCGCGACCAAGGTGTTCCGGGCCAAGGGTTCGGAGGGTCTCGCGCAGCCGGTCATCGACGTGATGGCGAAGGTGATCGACGAGAACGGTCAGTCGTACGCGCTGTTTGGCGGCGGCCTGCTCGGGTTCGAGATCGGCGCCGGTCTCGCCGCGCGCAAGCACGCCGGAGTGACCATGGAAGTCATCGCTGTGCGGGCCGAGGAAGGCAAGCTCGTGGCCGAGCGCCCGATCCTGCAGGACTCGCAGATCTCGGTGTCGCGCTACAAGGGCGACCTCGGGATCATCATCGGCCGGATCAACTCATTCGAGGTGCGCACGGTCGACGGCGGCTCGGCGGAGGTAATCGACGTCGACATCGAGTACTCGCCGTGGTCAAACCAGGCCGAGATGGTCCAGCGTGGCGAGCAGCGCGGCGCGGACGTCGACATCGAGGGCGCCGACATCCTGGTCGCCGGGGGGCGCGGGCTCGGCAAGCCCGAGGGCTTCGAGCTGCTCGAGCAGCTGGCCGGCGCGTTCGGCGGCAGCTCGGCGGTGGCGGCCACCCGGGCCGTGGTCGACGCCGGCTGGTATCCGTACGCGGCCCAGATCGGGCAGACCGGCAAGACGGTGTCGCCGAAGCTGTACCTCGCCGCGGGCATCTCGGGCGCGATCCAGCACAAGGTCGGGATGCAGTCCTCGGAGAACATCGTCGCGATCAACAAGGACGCGGGCGCGCCGATCTTCGAGTTCTCCGACCTCGGTGTGGTCGGCGACCTGAACAAGATCGTTCCCAAGCTGATCGACGCGATCAAGGCGAAGAAGGGCTGATCGCAGGCATGGCCTCGACGAACGGCCGCGGGCCCGTCGCCCCGAGCGAGTTCCCGCCCCCGGTCGATTCGGTGGGCGAGTTCGTCAAGCGCGAGCTCGACCCTGAAGACGACCGGATCGACGTCGGCGTGGTGATCGTCGGCGGCGGCCCGGCTGGGCTGGCGTGCGCGATCCGGCTGCTACAGCTGCTCGAGGGCGAACCCGAGCTGATGGAGCGTCTGGGCGAGGTACCGGTGGCGTTGATCGAGAAGGGCAAGGCGTGCGGGGCCCACAACCTCTCGGGCGCGATGATGCGGCCGTCGGGGTTGAAGGCGCTGCTGCCCGACGTGCCCGAGTCCGACTGGCCGACGTACGGGACGGTGGCCAAGGACAGCGTCTACTGGATGCTCTCCTCGGGGTCGGCGCTGCCGCTGAAGCCGACACCGCCGCCGTTTCGAAACCACGGCAACCACATGGTCAGCGTGGCCGAGCTCTCACGGTGGCTGGCGTCCCGGGCCGAGGAGGCCGGCGCGTACATCCTGACCGAGACGGCGGCCAATCAGCTGCTGGTCACCGACGGCGTCGTGCGCGGCATTCGCTCGGGCGACAAGGGTCGCGGCAAGGACGGGCAGGAGCTCGGCAACTTCGAGCCGGGGTCGGACGTGACCGCCCGGGCGACGGTCTTGGCCGACGGAACCTGGGGCCACCTGACCGGAGCGGCGATTCGTGAGTTCGGCCTGGCGCGTAATCGCGAGCCGCAGGTGTGGGCCCTGGGCGTGAAGGAGGTCTGGCAGGTTGAGAAGCCTCTGGACCGCGTGATCCACACACTCGGCTGGCCGCTGCGCTACGGCTCGAAGTGGCACGAGTTCGGGGGGTCGTGGATCTACCCGATGGGTGAGGACCGCGTGTCGATCGGGTTCGTGGTCGGACTCGATTACACGGATGCCACCGTCTCGCCCCACGATCTGTTGCAGCAGTTCAAGACGTCCAAGCTCGTGCGCGGGATCTTGGAGGGCGGCAAGCGGGTGGCCTGGGGCGCCAAGGCGATCCCCGAGGGCGGCTACTGGGCGATGCCGAAGCCGTCGGCGCCGGGGATGGTGATCTGCGGCGACAGCGCCGGCATGGTCAACGTGCCGATCCTCAAGGGCATCCACTACGCAATCCACTCGGGGATTCTCGCCGCCGAGACGATCCTCGCGCGGTTGAAGGACGGCAGCACGGATTTCTCGCAGTACGACAAGCTCGTCGAGGACTCGCTCATCGGCAAGGAGCTCTACCAGTCGCGGAACATGAAGCAGCCGTTTGCTCGCGGCTTCTTCGTCGGTGGAGCGATCACCAACGCGATGGTGGTGTCGAAGGGCCGGTTCCCCGGGGGCCGCTGGCCCAACCACCGCGACGCCGAGTCGCCGATGACGATCGATGCGAAGCGCGATGAGTACCCGAAGCCGGACGGCAAGTACATCTTCGACAAGCTGTCCTCGGTGTACGTGTCGGGCAACGCCACTCGCGACGACGCTCCCAACCACATCCGCGTGCGCAAGACGGTCCCGCGCGAGATTGCCCAGACGTGGGTGTCGATGTGCCCGGCCGGGGTGTACGAGATCCCCGATGACGCGCCGGCCGACGGTCCGGTCGACGTGATCGTCAACTACACCAACTGCGTGCAGTGCGGGGCGATCACCGCCAAGGGCGGACGGCTGACGCCGCCTGAGGGCGGCGACGGGCCGCTCTACACCGTTACCTGAGAGCTTTCTCGGAACTCCGCTTCTTCCGAGACTTTTCACTGCGCGAGCTGTTTGGTAGAAGTGAATGTCTCGGATGCGATTCCTGATCGCGGCCGGCGCGATCGCGATCCTGTGCACGGCCGGAACGGCATCGGCGGCGTCGAGCACGCAGCCGCTCGACCAGTTGCGTTCGTTCGTCTGCCAGAAGGCGCTCGACCCGCCGGCGCGAGCGATTTCGGTCCAGGCCGTGATGCGGCCGGTGACGGGCACGTCGAGGATGCAGATGCGCTTTGACCTGATGCGCAAGACCGCTCCGGGAACGTCTTTCACGATGGTGCGCGGGCGGCAGCTCGACAGCTGGATCTCGCCGCAGGACCCGACGCTCGGCCAGCGCCCCGACGACGTGTGGATCCTCAACCACCCGGTCGTTGACCTCGCCGCCCCGGCGACCTATCGCTTCCGGGTCAGATTCCGCTGGATCGGGGCGCAGGGTCAGCGGCTGGCTACCGCCGAGCAGACGACCGCCGGCTGCTACCAGCCCGAGATGCGGGCGGACCTGCTCGTGCGCTCGCTGAACGTCGGTGCGTCTAGCGCTGGGTCGTCTGGGTCGTCCGGGCAGGAGACGTACACGGCCGTGGTTGCGAACCGGGGCCAGACCGGTGCCGGACCGTTCCAGGTCGCGCTCGCGGGCGCCGGGAGCACGCCGCAGATCGCGACCGTCGCCTGGCTACCGCCGCGCTCGACCGTCCGCGAGCAGTTCGTGGCCCCGGCCTGCACCGCCGGAACGAATCTGACCGTGACCGTCGATCCGACGCACACGATCGACGAGTACGACTTCGCCAACAACACGCTGGCGACGGCATGCCCGGCGGTTGGTGCCTCCTCGGGTCAGGTGAGTTAGCCGGCGGCGGCATTTTTCACCGCCAGGGGCTCAACTCCTGGCCGCTACACTCGATAACACTATGAAGACCGGTGTACATCCTGATTACGTCGAGGCTCACGTGCGCTGCACGTGCGGCAACGAATTCACGACACGCTCGACCAAGCCCGAAATTCATGTTGAGATCTGCTCTGCCTGCCACCCCTTCTACACGGGCCGGCAGAAGCTGGTCGACACGGGTGGTCGCGTCGAGCGCTTCCAGCGGCGGGTGGCCAAGGGCCGGCGCGCCGCGCGGACCAGCGCGGGCACTTCTTCTTAGCCCGGAGCCGGGACGATGAGCGCCGCGGTCGAGGAGGGGCGCTTGACCGCGACGCGCGACGCCCCCGTCGGGGGGCAGGCCGTGCTCGAGGGCGTGATGATGCGTGGCGTCAATTCGTGGGCGCTCGCCGTCCGCAAGCCTCCTACTTCAGAGGAGGAGACCTCGCTCGGGGACATCGACGTGCAGGCGTTTCCGTTGGAGTCGTGGGCCAAGCGCAAGCGGATCTATCGCCTGCCCGTTATCCGCGGCGTGGTCGCGCTCGTCGAGTCCCTGGCGATCGGCATGCGCGCGCTCGGGCTGTCGGCCAACGCCCAGCTGCCCGAAGAGCAGCAGGAGATCTCAAGCGGCGCCTGGATCGGCACGATCACGGTGGCCTCCCTGTTCGCGATCGGACTGTTCTTCGTGGCGCCGGTCGGCCTGACCAGCCTGATCAAGGACCAGCTCGGTTCCTCGGTGACCTTCTGGGCCGTGGAGGGTGTGGTCCGCACCTCGATCTTCCTCGGCTATCTCGTGCTGCTCTCGCGCCTGCGCGACCTGCGCCGGGTGTTCGAGTACCACGGGGCCGAGCACAAGGCGATCTCCTGCTACGAGGCGTCGGACGAGCTGACCCCGCAGCGGGCCGCTTTGTATTCACGTCTGCACCCTCGCTGCGGCACGAGCTTTCTGCTCGTCGTGATGATCATGGCGATCTTCGTGTTCGCGCCGGTCGGACTGCCCGCCTGGTGGATCCTCGTGTTGACTCGGATCGTGGGCGTGCCGGTGATCGCCGGCCTGTCCTTTGAGGTGATCAAGTGGGCGGGTCGAAACCGCGGGCGGGGCTGGGTCCGGGCGATCATGTACCCGGGCTTGCAGCTGCAGCGCTTGACCACGCGCGAGCCCGATCACGACCAGCTGGCGGTGGCGATCGCGTCGCTGAAGGCCGTACTCGCGCGCCAGGAGGGCCTGGGCGTGTCCGCCGCGGACCTCGTCGGTCTCGAAGTCGTGGCATAGTTGAAATTAGTCGGCGGCGCGTCCGGCGGCGCCTTAGCGCGCGACCTAAACTCGGGTCATCGCTGTGATCGATGAACTCGTCTCCCAGATCGACGCCCGCTTCGGCGAGCTCGAGCAAGACCTGTCCGACCCCGCCGTGATCGGGGATCGGCAACGGTTCACCGCGGCCAGCCGTGCCTACCGCGAGCTCGAGCCGGCGGCTCGGCTGGCGGCCGAGTACCGGCGCACCGTAGATGATCTGGAAGGCGCACGCGAGCTGCTCGCCGAGGACGGCGACGATCCCGAGCTGCGAGCCCTGGCGGAGTCTTCGCGGTCGCGGATGGGTGAGCTCGAGGACGAGATCCGGCTTGCCATGGTCGAGCGCGACCCGAACGACGACAAGAACGTGATCGTCGAGATCCGTCCGGGCGCCGGCGGCGACGAGGCGGCGCTGTGGGCGGGCGACCTGTACCGGATGCTCACCCGCTACGCCGAGCGGCGGGGATTTACGGTCGAACCGCTGTCTCTTGGAGAAGGCACATATACCTTTGCGATCAAGGGGGATGGCGCCTACTCGGTGTTCAAGTTCGAGGGCGGCACCCATCGTGTGCAGCGCGTCCCGGAGACCGAGTCCCAGGGCCGAATCCACACTTCGACGGCGACCGTGGCGGTGCTGCCCGAGGCCGAGGACGTGGAGGTCGAGATCGATCCGGGGGACTTGCAGATCGACGTGTACCGGAGCTCGGGGCCCGGAGGTCAGTCGGTGAATACGACCGACTCGGCGGTCCGGATCACTCACAAGCCGAGTGGCATCGTCGTCTCGATGCAGGACGAGAAGTCCCAGCTGCAGAACCGCGAGCGCGCCATGCGCGTCCTGCGGGCGCGGTTGTACGAGCGCGCGCTGGCCGAGCAGCAGGCTGCCGTGGCGGCCTCACGTGCCGCGCAGGTTGGGACGGGCGAGCGGGCCGAGAAGATCCGCACGTACAACTTCCCCGAGCGCCGGGTGACCGACCACCGGATCGGGATGCGCGTGCACAACCTGGACGAGGTCCTGATCGGAGAACTCGACGAGCTCACGGCTGCGCTGCAGGACGACGAGAAGCGCCAGCGCCTGGAGGAGAAAGCCGCGGGTGTCTGAGGCCGTGGCCGCCGGTCGCACGGTCTCGCAGGCCCTGGTGGATGCCACGGCGCGGCTGGCTGGCGCGGGGTGCGATACCCCTCGGCTCGATGCCGAGGTGTTGTTGGCGCACGTCCTCGGCGTGGATCGTTCTCGGCTCGTGCTGGATGCCCACTCGGGGCTCGAGGCTGCGGATTTGACGCGGTTCGAGGCGCTCGTGGCGCGGCGCGAGGCGCGCGAGCCGGTGGCGTACATGCTGGGGCGCAAGGAGTTCCGGCGAATTGAGCTGGTGGTCGATCGCCGGGTGTTGATTCCGCGCCCGGAGACCGAGCTGCTGGTCGAGGTGGGTCTCGGGCTCGCATCCGGCGCGTCGGTGGTCGACGTCGGGACGGGGAGCGGAGCGGTAGCCCTGGCGCTGGCGGACGAGCGCCCGGATCTCTCGATTGTGGCGACCGACGTGAGTGCGGATGCGCTGGCGGTCGCGCGCGAGAACGGCAGGCGCCTGGGGCTGGACGTGGAGTTCGTGCAGGCGGATCTGCTGGACGGGATCGATCGTCGGTTCGATGCCGTCCTTTCCAACCTGCCCTACGTGGCCAGTGCCGTTGAGCTTCAGCCGGAGATCGCGTATGAGCCGGCGGGAGCGCTGTTCGGCGGCCCTGACGGCCTGGACCCGGTCCGGCGCCTGCTGCCGATGGTGGCTGAGGTGCCGCTTCTGGCGCTCGAGGTCGGGCTGGCCGAGTGCGTGGCGTCGATGGCTCGAGAGGCCGGTTTCAGCTCCGCCGAGATCCTGTACGACCTGGCCGGGCACGAGCGGGTCGTGGTGGCACGCCGTTGAGCGACGCCGCCGCGCTCGAGCAGTGCATCGCGGACGGGGGGGTCGCGCTCTTCCCCGCCGACACCGTGTACGGCCTGGCCTGCGATCCGAACAACCGGTTCGCCGTCGAGCGGCTATATCTGCTCAAGCGCCGGAGTCTCGAGAAGCCTTCGGCGGTCATGTTCTTCGATCTAGAGGCGGCGCTGATGGCGCTGCCCGAGCTCGGCTCGAATACCCGCGAAGCGATGACGCGGCTGCTCCCTGGGGGCGTGAGCGTGCTCGTCTTGAATCCGGCGGGTCGCTTTGCGCTGGCGTGTGGCAGCGATGTTTCGACGCTTGGCGTGCGGGTGGTCGATGTGCCTCGCTTCGCCGGCATGCGACGGCCGGTTCTTCAGTCGAGCGCCAACAGCGCCGGAGGCCTCGATCCGCGGCGTCTTGCCGATGTTCAGCCCCTGCTGCGGGCGGCGGTCGATTTGACGATCGACGGTGGTGAGCTGCCCGGCACGCCTTCGACCGTGGTCGATCTGCGGCGCTACGAGGAGGACGGCCAGTGGAGCGTGGTCCGGGCCGGCGCCGTCCCCGAGCGCGAGCTGATCGAGGCGCTCCACTCCCAGTACCACTTCGATGCCGACTCATACGCGAACGAGATCAGGGCTGAGCTGCCGGCCTACGACTTGTTACAGGATGCGGTTGCGGCGGCAAGCGACGGGAGTGCCCGGCGCATCCTCGACCTGGGGACGGGGACGGGGGAGACCGCGCGTCTGCTTCTTGACCGCCACCCCAATGCGTCACTCGTGGGGATCGACGAGAACGAGGAGATGCTCGCGCTGGCGCTGGATCGGCTGCCGGCCTCGCGGGTCTCATTGCGGGCGGGGCGGATCGAGGAGCCGTTACCGGACGGCCCGTTCGACCTGGTGGCAAGCGCCCTGGCCGTCCATCACCTGCACGACGTGGACAAGGCCGAGCTGTTCGGCCGGGTGCGCGGGGTGTTGGCGCCGGGCGGTCTGTTCGTTCTCGGCGACGTGGTCGTGCCGATCGACCCGGCGGCGGCTACGACGCCGCTCACCCCGGGCTATGACCGACCCAGCCCGTTGGCTGATCTGCTGGGATGGTTGAGCGAGGCGGGATTCTCACCCTCGGTGACCTGGGAGAACGGCGACCTGGCGGTCGTCGCGGCCCGGGTCGTCTGAGCCCGCGGCCCGGCGCGCTCGAGCCCTCCGCTGCGCCCGAAATCTAAGGCCCAACTGGCCCCTGGACGATAACTCCGGCGACCGGTTCCATTGCTAGGCTCGTAGCCGAGTGGCCGCCTCCGATCTCCCGCCCGATTTCTTCAACCGGCCTCTGTCCGAGGTCGATCCGGAGATCGCCGAGGTCCTCGCCAACGAGCTAGAGCGCCAGCAGCGCACGCTCGAGATGATCGCCTCGGAGAACTTCGCCCCGATGGCGGTACTCGAGTGCCAGGGCTCGGTGCTCAACAACAAGTACGCCGAGGGGTACCCGGGCAAGCGCTACTACGGCGGTTGCGAGCACGTCGACGTGGCCGAGCGGCTGGCGATCGATCGCGCCAAGGCGCTGTTCGGCTCCGAGCACGCCAACGTGCAGCCCCACTCGGGCGCGCAGGCGAACATCGCCGTCTACCACGCGTTACTCGACCCGGGCGACACCGTGATGGGTCTGGAGCTCTCGCACGGTGGCCACTTAACACACGGCATGCGGATCAACGTGTCCGGCCGGCTCTACGACATCGCGCCGTATCACGTGAGTCGTGAGACGGGCCGGATCGACATGGACGAGGTGGAGCGGATCGCTTTGGAGCGGCGGCCGCGGTTGATCCTCGCCGGGTGGTCGGCATACCCCCGGTTCCTGGACTTCGAGCGGTTCCGCGCAATTGCGGATGCGGTGGGCGCGTACCTCGTGGTCGACATGGCGCACTTCGCCGGGTTGGTCGCAGCCGGGCTGCATCCGAATCCGGTGCCGTACGCCGACGTCGTCACGACCACGATCCACAAGACGATCGGCGGCGGCCGCGGCGGGCTGATCCTGTCCACCGAGGACCTGGCCAAGCGGATCGACTCCGCCGTGTTCCCGGGCCAGCAGGGTGGGCCGCTTGAGCACATCATCGCCGGCAAGGCGGTGGCCCTGCGGATCGCTGCGAGCGAGACTTTCCGCGAACGGCAGGAGCGCACCGTGACCGGCGCTCGCGCCGTGGCGGCCGAGCTCTTGCGCGCCGGCGGCGGGGTGAGTGTGTTGACCGGCGGGACCGACGTGCATCTGGTTTTGTGCGATCTGCGCGAGTCGTTATTGGATGGGCGACAGGCGGAGGATCGGCTGCACTCGATTGGGATCACGGTGAATAGGAACGCGGTCCCGTTCGACCCGCGGCCGCCGGCCGTGTCCAGCGGGCTGCGGATCGGGACGCCGGCGCTGGCGACCCGTGGACTCCAGGACGAGGACTTCGTCGAGGTCGGGATGATCCTGGCCGAGGCGCTCGGGCAGGACGGGTTCGAGGACCGGCGGGCCGAGTTGTCCGAGCGGGCCGCGGCCATCGCCGAGCGCTACCCGCTGTACACGCGGGTCGGCGCCGCCGCGATCGTCTAGCCGGCCGACTGCGGGGGGTCGTCCTCCCCGGACAGTTTCTCCCGGGTCGCTCGCGGGATCGCTTGCGATCAGCCGTCACAACTCTGTAAAGCCTCTGTGCCAATTCAGGCACAGCCGGCCGTCTGGGGCGCCGGCGGGGTGATACTGGCCGGCGTGACGCCGAGATCACCTGCAAAAGCGCGCATTTCGATCGGCCGGCATGGTGCGCGCGCGTTTCTGCATCCGGTGCGTGAAAAAGCGCGCGCCGTCCAGACGGGGCGCGAGGTGTGAGCGGAAATGCAGGAGGTGGAACGGGCGGTGGCCCGCATCGCGGCGCGCCAGGACAATGTGATCGCCCGTGAACAACTGGTCGCGGCGGGATTGGGTCGGGGGGCGATCGATCACAGGGTCCGGCTGCACTGGATGCAGCGGATCCACCAAGGCGTCTACCTGATCGGCGCCGCTCCGCCGACGGCCGTGGCCCGGGCGCGTGCCGCGCATATGGCCTGCGGTGTGAGCGCGGTCGTCAGCCATCGCTCAGCCGCCTGCCTTTATCGGCTGCTCCCGGAACTCGGTGAGGAGGTCGACGTGACCGTGGTGGGCCGGAATCCCCATCGGCAGGAAGGCATTCGGATTCACCGGGCCGCGGATATGGCGGCGGAGGACGTCGTGACCGTGCGCGGGATGCCGGTCACCTCGATTGCCCGCACGATCTGTGACCTGGCCGCCACCGAGTCGCGCGATGACGTCATGCACGCCTTCCAGGAGGGGCTTTATCGGTGCGCTGTCACGCCTCGCGCCCTGGCCGCCGTCTTGGAGCGTGAGCCGAAACGCAAGGGTGCGCCTGTCATCCACGCCCTCATCGACGACCCCCGCATGACGCGCTCGCAACGCGAACGACTCCTCCTGAAGCTGATCGATCAGGCCCAGCTGCCGCGCCCGCTGACCAACGTGCGGACTCAGGGCATTCCGGTCGACGTGCTATGGCCCGCAGAGAAGCTGATCGTCGAGTTCGACGGGTGGGGTGCACACGGCCACCGGCTCGCGTTCGAGAAGGACCGCAAGCGCGACCAGATACTGGTGGCCGCCGGATACCGCGTCATCCGCGTAACCGACCGTCAGCTCCTGGACGAGCCGCTGGCGGTGATCGCACGCATCGCACAGGCGCTCCGCGCGTAACTCGGACTACTCGAACGCGGCCACCGTGGCCAGGATCACGAAGGCCGCCACCAGCGCGACTCCCTCGAACACCGTCGCCTCGCCGTCGCCGGTGATCTGCCACACGATGATCGCGGTTCCGATGAGCGCGCCGATGTAGACGGGAGCCAGGGTGAACGTCAGTCGCGTGGCGGTCAGGAGCGAGACCAGCACGAGCAGCGGGTACAGGAAGGCGGCGATCTGCGCCACCGAGTTCTTGACCACGGAGATCGCGAGCTCGGACTGGCCCCTGGCAGCGAGCACGATCCCGGCCACGTTCTCGACGGCGTTGCCCGCGATCGCGACGATCACGAGGCCAGCGAAGGCCTGTGAGATATGGAGCGTCTCGATCGTTGGATGGAGCGCGTTCACAAACCAGTCCGAGACGAACGCGGCGGCCACGCCCGCGAGGCCCAGCAACACGAGGCTCGTGGTCATGCTGATCCGGGGAGGTTCCGCCCCCTCCTGAACCGCCGCGGTCCCAGACGTGGTCAGGTATTGACGCAGCCAGGTCCCGTACACGGCCAGGATCACGCAGGCGCCGATGATCGAGATCGTCTCGGAGTGGCGGCTGGCCGTGTCGGACGAGGAGTGCGTGAGTCCGATCAGGACGATGATGAAAGACGAGACCAGCAGCAGCGTGGCGGTGTCGTTGGGGAGTCTCGGGCTGAAGCGCATGACGCCTTTGTCCGCGCGTACGGCACCGGCGACGATCACCAAGCCGAGCACCAGCAGGGCGTTGACGAGGATCGAGCCCAGGATCGCGGTCTGGGCGATCACCGTCTCCCCGGCCCCTAGCGCGAAGATGACGACGAAGAACTCCGGCAGGTTCGCGAGCGTTGCCTGCAACACGCCGGTGACGGCTGGTCCGAGGCGACGGCCCACCTGCTCGATCGACAGCGACACGACCCAGGCCACGCCGGCGAGCGCGAGCATGGCGAACACGAACGCGACGATCCGCGAGACGCCGTGGTCGTATCGCGTCACGCCGGCGGCGACGATCAGCGCTCCGACGACGCCGAGCAGCACTCGTTCCAGCCGGGTCAGCCCGGTGAGCCCCTCGTTGCTGGATCGAGTCGTCGCCGCCAGCTAACCCACCCGCTCGAACTCCCCGGTCTCGACCTCGCGCTGCACGCGCTCAGCGATCTCGTGATCGGTGGTCGCCGGATCGGAGGTTCGGATCTCCCGCGCTCGCCAGCTCTTGAACTTCAGGATCTCGAGCACGTAGATGAGGTAGATGCTGGCCGCCAGCGCGATCAGCACGATCGCGGCCATCACGAGCAGCCACCCGAGATGGTAGGTGCCGCGGTGGTTTGAGTAGGGGACAAAGCGCAGGGCGACGGCCACGCCGGCCAGCATCAGCGTCCAGCCGTACAGGTAGGCGACGGTCCGGCGCGGGCTGAAGCCCATCCGCGCCATCCGGTGGTGGAAATGGTTGAGGTCATGCGACCACGGCTTGCGCCGGTACTTCAGGCGCTTGGCCACGACGAAGCCCGTGTCGAGGAACGGAACGGCGAGCACGATCAGCGGCACGACCAGGGTGACCACGGCGCCCGTCTTGATCGAGCCGATCACCGCCACCACGCCGAGGAGGTAGCCGAGCAGGTTGGCTCCGGAGTCGCCCATGAACGCCGAGGCGGGATAGAAGTTGTGAAACAGGAAGCCGAGCGCGGCGCCGGCCGTGAGCGCGGCGAGCACCCCGGCGCCGTCGACGTGCAGGGTGAAGGCAATGATCGCGAAGGCAATCCCGTCGATCGTGCACAGGCCGGCGGCCAGACCGTCGACGCCGTCGGAGAAGTTCACGATGTTCATCAGCCCGACCAGCCAGATCACGGTCAGCACGCCGCCGGTGTTCGGGAGTTGGAGGGTGCCGACGAAGGGGATCGTCACGTCGGTCACCAGGGCGTGACCGGCCACCACCGCGATCACCGCCGCCGCGACCTGCCCGATCAACTTCACGAGCGGCACGAGCGGACGCACGTCGTCGATCGCGCCGACGAGGGTGATCAGGCAGGCGCCGGTGATGATCGCCCAGGTGTGGACCGTGCCGCTGGAGCCGGGAGCGGTACCGGCCGTGTGGCGCAGGCTGATCGTTGCCGGCAGCCACCACAGCGAGGCGACGAGCACGCCGGCCAGGATCGCGACGCCGCCCAGAGCGGGAGTCGGCCGCTCGGCCAGTCCGCGCTCGGAGGGCATGACGACCGCCCCGACGCGGCGGGCCAACCGTGAAGACAAAGGAGTGAGCAGCGCGGCGACGACCGTCGCCACGAGGAAGGCAAAAAGGGCGTGCCAGTAGTGCATGCCGTGGGGGAAGCATGGCAGCAGGGCAGGACTTTCTGTTTCAGGACGGTCCGGATGCGGCGGGCCGCGGGTGTCGGCAGCGTTTCGCGGCCACACGCTGGCGCATGCGCCGCGGGTGTCGGCGGCGTTTCGCGGCCACCCGCTGGCACATGGCTCCGGGGTCACAGGGGCGGGCGGCTCAAGAGCACCGAGGGGTCCGCCGATGACCAGAACGGAGTGCTATTCTGACGTTAACGTAAGAATCAGATTCGGAGGATGATGCCAGCTTTGCTAAACGCCATCCGCCACGCCAAGCCAGGCGACGGGGCCACGGGCGCCCGGCGGATCGGCGTCCACGCCGGACACGACTCCTACAAATGGTGGGCGCTGTCGTGTACCAGCCTCGGAATGCTGCTGGCGACGATCAACTCGGGAACGCTGATCATCGCGCTGCCCGACCTCGAGCGGAGCCTGCACACCAGCCTGCTCGAGCTCGTCTGGGTGATCCTCGTCTACATGATCGCGTCGACCGTCCTGGTGCTGAGCGCCGGCCGGCTGTCTGATCAGTTCGGACGCAAGAAGGCGTATATCGGTGGGTTCGTGCTGTTCGCGGTGGCGTCGCTGGGCGCCGGCTTCGCGGACAGCGGCACCCAGCTGATCCTGTGGCGGATCCTCCAGGGCATCGCCGGCTCGTTCCTGTTCGCCAACTCAGCCGCGATCGTGACGGACGCATTCCCGCGCGAGCAGCTAGGCATGGCGATGGGGACCAACACGATGGTGGCGGCAATCGGGCTGGTGATCGGTCCCGTGCTGGGTGGCGCGCTGGTGCTGATCTCGTGGCACTGGGTGTTCTGGTTCAACGTCCCGGTCGCGCTCGGCGGGAGCATCTGGGCGTGGCTCATCCTGCACGAGGTAACCGGCCGCGCGGAGGACCGCTCGTTCGATGCGCTCGGGACGATCACGTTTCTGATCGGGCTGACCGGGCTTGTGTACGGCATCTCCAAGGGCGGCATCTCGGGCTGGAGCAGCTCGTCGGTGGTCGGGAGCCTGATCGCCGCGGCGGTATTTCTCCCCGGCTTCGTGCTGATCGAGAGCCGCGTCAAGTCGCCGATGCTCGACCTCTCGATCTTCAAGAACCGCCTGTTCTCGGCGGCGTCCGCCGCCGCGTTCATGAATGGGCTGGCGCGATTCGCGCTGATGTTCGTGTTCGTCTTCTACTTCCAGGGTGTTCAGGGGAACTCACCGCTCCTCGCCGGGATCAAGCTCGCGCCGCTGGCGATCGGGATGCTGATCGCTTCACCGCTTGCCGGCATCTGGGCTGATCGGCGCGGATCGCGCGGGATGGCTGTGGCCGGGATGCTCGTCCAGGCCGCGGGGCTCGCGCTGATGACCACGCTCGAGCGCGATACGGCGTACTTGGCGAGCGGCGCGTTCATGTTCATCGTCGGGATCGGCTCGGGGATGTTCAACTCCCCCAACACGGCCGCGATGATGGGCACGGTTCCCCCGCATCGCCGCGGCATCGCCGCCGGCGCCCGGGTGCTCGTCCAGAACACCGGCGCGGTGATCTCGATTGCGTTCGTGCTCGCGGTCGTGACCTCGTCGGTTCCAAGAAGCGTCCTGTTTGCGGTGTTCTCGGGGCTCGCCAACCACATCACGAACGCGCAGCTCGTCCCGTTCATTTCGAACATGCACACGGCGCTGTGGTGCCTGGCCGGGATCTCCCTCCTCGGCGCGGCGATCTCCGCCGCGCGGCCGGCGCATGTCAAGAGTGAGGTTGCCGTGACGCCCACGGCGAGCGCGTCCCAGGAGCGCGCAGCAGCGTGAGTGCCACCGATGTCAAGCCCCTGCGGATCGGCGAGGTGGCCGAGCTGACCGGGACCACCCCGCGAACGATCCGCTACTACGAGGAAATCGGTCTGATGCCGGGCGCCGCCGATCGCGCGCAAGGAAAGCATCGCGTCTACACCGAGAGTGACGTCGAGCGCGTCCGCGAGATCATCCGCCTGCGTGACCTGCTCGGCCTCTCGCTCGACCAGCTGGCCGTGCTGCTGGAGGCCGAGACTGCCCGGGCTGAGCTGAGGCGCGAGCTCCAGGAGACCGAGGACCCGGCCGAGATCACGTTGCTACTCGAGCGGGCACTCGGACATATCGGCACCCAGCTCGAGCTGGTGAGAGGTCGCCGCCAGGCCCTTGAGCAGCTCGAGGGCGAGCTGGTCGCGAAGCGGCGCAAGGTTAACCAGCGCTTGGCCGAACTCGGCGACTGAGCGCAACCACCGAACCCCAGCCACAGGCAGGATCGCGGGCAGCGACGGCGTAACCAACGGGCACCCGGGGGATACTTGCCTCGGGAGACGTGTCTGCGGCCCCATGAGGGCGTCTCGTACGACCCCTGACGGCGGCCCGTGAGAGTCGCCACATACTCCCTCGCGAGCCGCGAGGTTTCCCTCGGCTCCGCCGTTCTTGAATCCGATGAGCGTTTCGCTACAAAGTCTGACCCGCCGTCTGCCCGGCTTTGCCGCGGTGGCCGCCGCGCTCGTCGGCGCGATCAACATCGCCTCGGCGCTGACACCGAACATCCGGTGGCGCGGGCACCTGCTGCTCGAGTTCGAGCCGGTCGAGGCGATGCGCGTGTTCCACGCCCTTTCCTTCCCGGCCGGCGTCGCCCTGCTGCTGGTCGCGCCGTATCTGGCCAAGCGCCGGCGCCGGGCCTTCCAGTCGGCGGTCGTGCTGATGCTTGCGCTCGGGGTGTTCGATCTCCTTAAGGGCCTCGACTTCGAGGCGACGATCGTCACCTGGATCGTCGCCGTCGTTCTGATCTTGGGGAGGGACTCCTTCCGCGTACGCCACGATGCGATCACGCTGCGCTCGGCGATCTGGCGGGTTCCTGCACTCGGCGCGGCAGGCATCATCGCCGCGGCGGTGGCCACTTGGGCGACGCAGGGTCATCCGTCGGTCCGCACGATCACGCTGGAGACGGGCCATCTGCTCAGCTGGGAACAGGGGCCGATCACGTATCAGCACCATCACCTGGCGTGGCTGCCGCTGGCGATCCACCTGTTCGAGCTGCCGATGCTGATCGCGATCGCCTACGTGATCTTCCGGCCGCTGACCGCACCTCGTGCGCTCCCGAGCGAGGCCGTGCGCGAGGTGGCCTCCGAGCTCGTGCGCGAGCACGGGACCGACACGCTGGCGTTCTTCAAGCTGCGTGCCGATGAGCACTATCTATTCAGCGAGGACCGCGAGGCGTTCGTCGGCTACACAATCGAGAACGGCGTACTGCTCCTCTCCGGCGATCCCGTCGGGCCCGTCGGCGCGTTCCCGGAGTTGCTTCGCGATGTACGCGAGTTCGCCGAGGCGCGCGGGCTCAAGCTGGGCGCGCTCGGGGCGAGCGCCGCGGTGTGCCCGCTATACGAGGAGCTGGGGCTGCGGACGATCTACCTGGGCGACGAAGCCGTCGTCGAGTTGGGCCGCTTCTCGCTCGAGGGTCGCCCGATCCGCAAGGTGCGCCAGTCGGTTACGAGACTCAGCAAGGCCGGCTTCAGCGCGGAGCTGTGCGAGCTGCCGGCACTCGACGAGGCCACCCTCGAGGAGGTCGAGGCGGTGCTCGAGCGCGGCCGCCAGGGTGCGCCGGAGCGAGGGTTCTCGATGGCGATGGATTCCCTACAGGGCCAGCACAACGACGACACGCTCGTAGTGATTGCGCGCGATGCCGGGGACGCGATCCGCGGCGTGCTGCACTTCGTCCCCTGCTACGGGCGCCCGGCGGTGTCGCTGTCCTTCATGCGCCGCGACCCGACCACGCCGAACGGGCTGACCGAGTTCCTGGTCGTTCAGGCGATCGAGCTGCTGCGCGAGCGCGGCCTGGAGGAGCTGTCCCTCAACTTCGCCGCGTTTGCCAAGTGGATGCACAGCCCGGAGAAGCGCCTGGAGCGGGTGCTCGGCAAGCTGATCGCGCTCGGCAACCCGTTCTTCCAGATCGAGAGCCTGTACCGGTTCAACGCCAAGTTCTTCCCTCGCTGGGAGCCGCGCTATCTCGTCTACCAGGGCGCGCTGGGGCTGCCGCGGGCCGGAATCGCGGCGCTGTGGGCCGAGGGGCAGCTACCCAAGCCGTCGTTGCGGCGGGAAGCCGCCACGTCGGCGCGCTAACCTCGCGCCTACCACGCTACCCTTGGGGGCCCATCCTCGGGATGGACGGTAAATGGTCCGCGGGTCAGTTCCCGTTGACTTGACTGTCCCGCGGCGCCGCTCGGTCGGCGTCCCACCGATATCTGGCCCTCAGCTTGCAGAGCTCCCATCGACACAGAGACGGACAACTGATTCCCGCTTCCGAAATCTCGCCCCGGGTGGGTGGGCCAAATTCCGGGCCTACTTCCGGGCCTCATTCCGGGCCAAATTACTTGAGCGCGCCCGCTCCCTCCGAGGCTCCCGCGCCCGTCCTGGTTTACCTGGACGTGGTCGTGCTGGCCGTGGCGACCCCGATCATGCTGCTGATCGGCGTCTCGCCGGTCGGCTACCTGGCCGGCGCCGGCGCCTGGATCGTGCTGCGTGCCGCCGGCGTGGCTGTCGACCGCGCCGCCGGTGCCCTCAAGGACCCCAGAAGCGAGATCACGCTCCGGCTGGCCTACCTGCTCGGCCGGCTGTTTCTGCTGGCGATCGCGGTGATTCTCGTCCGCAACGCGTCGGGGCGCGATGCCGGGCTGACGGCACTGCTGGTGATCGTGTTCGCGTTCACGATGCAGCTGCTCCTGTCGTTCCTGAACCGGCCGGGGTCGCGACGATGAGCAAGACCCGGAAAGTCCTGCTGATCGGGGCCGGCGTCTACCTGGGCGTGTTCGTGCTGCTGGTCCTGATCTATGGCTTCACGCAGCACAAGAACAACGAGTTTCAGATCCAGAACGAGTTCAAAATCGTCCAGTGGGTCCACCTCGGCGTGTTCAGCATCAACCGCGCGGTGCTCTACCTGTTCATCGCGACGATCCTGACGATCGGCACGATGCTCTGGATCTCCCGGCGGATGCAGCAGCGACCGAACAAGATCCAGACCGGCGTGGAGGTCATCTACTCGCTGATGCGCGACAACATCACGCGAGGGAACATGCCCGACTCGATGGCGGCCAAGTGGTTCCCGTTCCTGGGCACGCTGTTCCTGTTCATCTGGTACTGCAACCTGATCGGTTATCTGCCGCTGCCGACGAACTCGGAGGAGAAGTTCACCGTGTTCGGCGCTCACATCCCCGACTTCGCGCTGTACGCGGCAACCGCGAACATCTCGATCCCGCTTGTCTTCGCGCTGATCGTATTCATCGCCTTCAACTGGGTCGGCGTGCGCATGCAGGGGCCGATCGGCTATCTGAAGAGCCTGATTCCGGCGGGCGTGCACGGCCCGATGCTGCTGCTGATCTTCCCGATCGAGGTGATCTCCACCCTGATGCGGCTGCTGTCGCTGACCATCCGGCTCTGGGCCAATATCTTCGCCGGGCACATCATCCTCCTGTTCTTGGCCGGCGGGCTGGCGGTGATCCTCGGGCTGCAGGCGCTCGGTTGGTTCGCGCTCCCGGCCGGGGTCCTCATCTACCTGTTCGAATTGGGCCTGGTGGCCACGCTGCAGGCGTTCATCTTCGCGACCCTCGCCGCCATCTATATCGGCGGCGCGGCGACTCACCACTAACACGAGAAGGAGCCCTGATGCTTGCTGTTTTCCACTTCATCCCCATCGCGGCATCGTCCGGGATCACGGCCGGCTTCGGAATCGCGGTCGGCGGCGGTCTCGGCGCGGTCGGCGCCGGCGTTGGCATCGGAATCATCTTCGGCAAGGTGATCGAGGCGGTAACCCGCCAGCCCGAGATGCGCGATGAAATCACCAGCATCCAATGGCTTGGCTTCGCGCTGACCGAGGCGGTGTTCTTCTACGGCCTCGTCGCCGGCCTGCTCTCCTACGTGCTCAAGTAGATGGCCGCCGTGTCTCACCTCCCGGTCGCGTCTTCGAGCGGCTCGTTCCTGATCACCCCGAACGTCGGACTGATGATCTGGACCCTGCTCCTGTTCGGGATCTCGCTGTACATCCTGTGGAAGCTTGCCTTCCCGCGGATCTCCGAGGCGTTGGACCGCCGCCAGCATGCGATTGAGGAGTCGATCGACCACGCCGACCAGGTGCGCAAGCAAGCCGACGAGTTGCTCGCCGAGTACCAGCAGCGGCTGCGCGACGCGCGTGAGCAGGCCGAGCAGATCGTCGAGCGCTCGCGCAAGACGGCCGAAGCGCGTGAGCGTGAGGTCCAGGCGGAGGCCCAGGAGCGGCGCGAGCAGCTGATGGAGCAGACCCGGAAGGACATCGAGTCCGAGACCCGCCGCGCGATTCAGGAGATCCGTCGCGAGGTGGCCGACCTGACCGTACTCGCGACCGAGAAGATCACCCGCAAGGTGCTCGACGAGGACGACCAGCGTCGGCTGGTGGAGGACGCGCTCGCCGATCTCGATTTCAGCGCCCTCGCGCCAGACGGTGGAGATCGGAGCTAGTGGAAGAGATCGCTCAGGTCTGGGCGCGGGCGCTGTTCGACGTCGCCAAGCAGGACAACCTTCTCGACGAGACGCGCGAGCAGCTGGGCCAGTTCGTCGACGCGCTGAACGAGGACCGCGGCCTCAGCGTGTTCTTCTTCTCGCCGTACTTCTCGACCGAGGAGAAGAAGAGCGGCCTGAAGCGGGCCGTGACTGGCGCGGAGCCCACCTTCATGAACTTCCTCGAGGCCCTGATCGAGCGCAACCGCATGCCGGTCATCTTCCGGATCAGGACGCGCTACGAAGAGCTGTGGGAGGATGAGCGCGACCTGCTGCCGGTGGAGTTGACGAGCGCCATCCCGCTCGACAAGTCCACCGTAAGCAGCATCGGGGAGCGGATCGGGGCGCAGACCAAGCGCACCGTCGAACTCTCGAGCAGGGTCGATCCGGACATCCTCGGCGGGATCGTGTTGCGTGTGGGCAACGTGATCCTCGACGCGTCGATCCGCAACCGGCTGGAACAACTTCGTAAGCAAGTCGCGCAGGCGTAGCTACCCTCGCCTGCTCAAGGAGTCACGAATGCAGATCAAGCCCGACGAGATCACCTCAATCCTCAAAAGCCGGATCGAAGGCCTCGACGCCTCGAGCGCGGACCTGACCGAGGTCGGGACGGTCCTGTCGGTAGCGGACGGAATCTCCCGCGTGCACGGGCTCGAGAACTGCATGTCGTTCGAGATGCTCGAACTACCGCACGGCGTCACCGGACTGGCTCTGAACCTGGAGTCCGACAACGTCGGCGCGGTGCTCTTCGGCGAGTGGGACAAGATCGTCGAGGGCGACACGGTCAAGCGAACCAAGCACCTGCTCGATGTCCCGGTCGGCGACGAGTTGCTCGGGCGGATCGTCGATCCGCTCGGCAATCCGCTCGACGGCAAGGGCGAGATCACCACGTCCGCGACCAGGCCGTCTGAGTTCAAGGCGCCGGGCGTGGTCCAACGCCAGCCGGTCAAGGAGCCGATGCTGACCGGCCTGAAGGCAATCGACTCGATGATCCCGATCGGCCGTGGCCAGCGAGAGCTGATCATCGGCGATCGCCAGACGGGCAAGACCGCGATCGCGATCGACGCGATCATCAACAACAAGGATCGCGACCTGCGATGCATCTACGTCGCCATCGGGCAGCGCAAGGCGACCGTGGTGGCGCTGGCCAAGACGCTCGAGGACGCCGGCGCGCTCGAAAACACGATCATCGTGATGGCGGCCGCCGACGAGGCCGCCCCGATCAAGTTCCTCGCCCCGTACGCCGGCTGCGCGATGGGGGAGCACTTCCTCTACAACGGCCAGGCCGCGCTCGTCGTCTACGACGACCTCTCGAAGCACGCGGTGGCGTATCGGCAGATGTCACTGCTGCTGCGCCGGCCGCCGGGTCGCGAGGCGTATCCGGGTGACGTCTTCTATCTGCACTCGCGCCTGCTGGAGCGCGCGGTCAAGCTGAACGACGACCTTGGAGCCGGTTCGCTCACCGCCCTGCCGGTGATCGAGACCCAGGCCGGAGACGTGTCGGCGTACGTGCCCACCAACGTCATCTCGATCACCGACGGCCAGATCTACCTCGAGCCCGGGCTCTTCAACTCCGGCGTCCGCCCCGCCATCAATGTGGGCATCTCGGTCTCCCGGGTGGGCGGCAACGCCCAGATCGCGCCCATGCGGAAGGTCGCCGGGCGCCTGAAGCTCGAGCTCTCCCAGTACCGCGAGCTCGAAGCTTTCTCTCAGTTCGGCTCCGAGCTCGACCCGGCCACCCAGCGGACGCTGGCGCGGGGCGAGCGGCTGGTCAAGACCCTCAATCAGTCAGAGCGGCAGCCGATGCCGGTTGAGGACCAGGTGATCCAGGTGTACGCCGCCACCAACGGGTATCTGGATCGGATCGCGGTCGACAGAGTCGACCGGTTTCTCGCCGACCTGACCGACTACTTCCGCGCCAACGAAGCCGAGCTGCTGGCAAAGATCGCCGGCGGTGACTGGAGCGACGAGACCCAGCAGGCGGTCGAGCGGGCCGCCTCGACGTTCGCCGAGGACTTCGGCTTCGATCTGGATGAGGAGGGTCATCCCCTCGAGGACGCCGACGCAGCGCCTCCGCGCGCAAGCCGCGAACAGGAGGATCAGGCGCAGGCGGCGTGAGCCGGAGGCCTGACCTGAATGAACCATGCCGCAATCCCAGCGCGACGTTCGCAACCGCATCAGCGCGGTCAAGAACATCCAGAAGATCGCGCGCGCGCTCGAGCTTGTCGCCGCGGCGCGGCTGCGGCGGGCCGAGCAGCGGATCGAGGCGCTACGCCCGTACGCCGACGCCATCCGCCGAATGACCCGCCAGGCATCCGAGGCCGCGGGCACTCTGCCGCGGCTGCCGATCCTGCTGGAGCACGATCAGGTCTCTCGGGTGGGCCTGTTGCTGGTCGCGGGAGACCGGGGTCTCGCCGGGGCGTTCAACTCGAACATCGTGCGGGCGGGAGTAGCTGCCGGGCGCTCGTATGACGGCGACGGCGTCACGCCGGTCTTCTTCGCCTCCGGGCGACGGCCGGCGACCTCGCTGACGTTCCGCGGGCTCGAGCCGGCGGAGAGCTTCACCGGATTCACCGATCGTCCCGCTTACGCGGACGCCCGGCGCATCGCCGATCGGCTCATGGCCGCGTACATCGACGATGAGGTCGACCGGGTGGAGATCTTCTACAACGGCTACATCTCGCCGGTCGCACAGGAGGTCCGAAGGGAGACCTTGCTGCCCCTCCAGCAAGCCACCATTCTGGAGGAGGGTTCGGGCAATGGCGAGCGCGAGGCCCGCGAGGACCGAAAATCTGATCCCCGTGCACTCGTCGACTACGAGCCCGACCCGGAGGAGATCCTCAAGCGGCTCGTGCCCGACTACGTCGAGGTCTCGATCTTTCGGGCCCTGCTCGAGTCGACGGCGTCAGAGCACGGCGCGCGCATGACCGCCATGCACAACGCCTCGGACAACGCCGGGGACTTGATCAAGAGTCTGACCCTGGAGATGAACCGGGCGCGTCAGGCGGAGATCACCCAGGAGATCCTGGAAGTGGTGGCGGGAGCAGAAGGGCTGTCCGGGTAGACCTACACTGGAGAAGCAATGTCAGTCGCAGAAGAACAGCGCAGCGAGGCCGCACGGAACGAGCCCGACAAGCCGAACACCGGCCGGATTGAGGAGGTCCAGGGCGTCGTAGTCGAGGTCGTGTTCCCCGACAAGCTGCCCGAGATCTACCACGCGATCAAGGTCCGCCGCCCCGAAGCGGCGAGGGAGGAGGAGGCGGTCGTCGCCGAGGCCTCGCCCGCCGAGGCCGAGGAATGGCTCGTGCTCGAGGTGCAGCAACTCCTCGGCGACGACCGCGTCCGCGCGGTCGCGATGGACACGACGGACGGGCTGGCTCGCGGGCTCGAGGTGATCGATACCGGCGCCCCGATCACGGTGCCGGTCGGTGACGTCACGCTCGGGCGGATCTTCAACCTGCTCGGCGAGCCGATCGATCTGGGCGACGAGCTGCCGGCCGACACCCCGCGCTGGCCCATTCACCGCGAGGCGCCGAGCGTCGAGGACCTCACGCCGACCTACGAGATGTTCGAAACCGGCATCAAGGTGATCGACCTGCTGGCGCCTTACGCCAAGGGCGGCAAGGTCGGCCTGTTCGGCGGCGCCGGCGTGGGCAAGACAGTGATCATCCAGGAGCTGATCCGCAACCTGGCCGAGGAGCACCAGGGGCTGTCGGCGTTCTGCGGCGTGGGCGAGCGCTCGCGCGAGGGCAACGACCTGTGGCTCGAGATGAAGGAATCCGGCGTGCTCTCGAAGACCATGCTCGTGTTCGGCCAGATGAACGAGCCGCCGGGCGCCCGCATGCGCGTGGCGCTGTCCGGCCTCACCATGGCCGAGTACTTCCGCGATCACGAGCACCAGGACGTGCTCCTGTTCATCGACAACATCTTCCGGTTCGTACAGGCCGGCTCCGAGGTCTCGGCGCTCCTCGGGCGGATGCCCTCCCAGGTCGGGTATCAGCCGACGCTCGAGTCCGAGATGGGCGAGCTGCAGGAGCGGATCACCTCGACCAAGGAAGGGTCGGTCACCTCGATCCAGGCCATCTACGTACCGGCCGACGACCTCACCGACCCGGCGCCGGCGTCGGTGTTCGCCCACCTCAACGCGACCACGACGCTGTCGCGGTCGATCGCCGAGAAGGGGATCTATCCGGCCGTCGATCCCCTCGACTCGACCTCGACGATCCTCAAGCCGGAGATCGTGGGCGAGGAGCACTTCCAGGTGGCCAACCAGGTCAAGCAGGTGCTCCAGCGCTACCGCGAGCTCCAGGACATCATCGCGATCCTCGGCATCGACGAGCTCTCAGACGAGGACCGCTTGACCGTGAACCGCGCCCGTAAGATCGAGCGCTTCCTGTCCCAGCCGTTCTTCGTGGCCGAGCAGTTCACCGGCACCCCGGGCGTGTACGTCCCGATCGCCGAGTCGATCCGCGGGTTCAAGGAGATCCTCGAGGGCAAGCACGACGACCTGCCCGAGCGGGCGTTCTTCCTGAAGGGCACGATCGACGACGTCGTCCGCGACGCGCGCGGCGAGGAGAAGGCCGACGAGGAGCACGACGAGGAGGCCAAGGCCGAGGACGAGGCCGCCCGCGGGCCCGAGGCCTCCGGCGACGCCGACGGCTCCGAGGACGGCTCGGGCGACGGCGACGGCGCCTCGGGCGACGTCGCGGGCGACTCGGGCGACTCGGAGTAACGCCCGGTGGCGCACGAGAAGTTCCGGGTCGAGGTCCTCACCCCCGAGGGCGAGGTGTTCAACGACGAGGTCGAGATGGTCTCGACCCGGACGGCGGTCGGGTCGATCGGCGTGCTGGCTCATCACGAGCCGGTGCTGGCCATGCTCGATCCGACCGAGTTACGGCTGTACAGAAGCGACTCGGAGGTCGTGCGCTTCGCCCAGGCCGAGGGCTACATGCAGGTGGGCGAGAATCGGGCCCTGCTGCTGGTCGAGGAGGCCCACGCCCCGGGTGATCTCGACGTCTCGAGCTTGCGTGAGCGCCTCCAGCAGGCGGAGCGAGAGATCGAGTCCGCCGGCGACGACACCGAGAAGAGGCGGGTCGCGGAGCGTGACAAACACCGTCTCGAGACGTTTCTAGCCATCGCGGAGAGCGGCTGACCGAAACCTCGTGGTTGACGAACTGACGCTCGCAGAGCGGCTTATCTCGTACGAGACCTCACGCCCCGAGGAGATCGTCGCGGCGGCAGGATTCGTGAAGGGATGGCTCGAATCCCGCGACATCGAGGTGCGTCACCACGACCACAACGGGCTGCCCGTGCTGGTGGCGGAGGTCGGGCCTTCCGACCGCGCCGAGGAGACCCCGTGCGTGGTGTTCCACGGGCATCTTGACGTGGTGCCCGCCGAGCCCGAGCAGTTCTATCCCCGGGTCGAGGGGGACCGGCTAATCGGCCGCGGCGCCTACGACATGAAGGGTGGCCTCGCCGCGATGATGTGCGCGCTCAAGGACGTCGAGCGTCAATCCGCGGTCCGGGTCAGGCTCATCTGCGTGCCCGACGAGGAGTCCGAGGAGATCGACGATCGCTCCAGCGATGCGGTGGTGCGTCGCGGTCTCGGCGGTGACTTTGCCATCACGGGCGAGCCCACGAACCTGCACATCGGGGTGGAGGCCAAGGGGGTGCTCGCGATGCTGATCGAGGTGCGCGGCCGTGCGGCGCACAGCTCGACGCCCTGGCTGGGCGACAACGCGGTGCTTAAGGCGGTTGATGTCTTCCGCGCGATCGAGTCGCTCCCGTTCTCGCGCCAGTCCTCTGAGACGTTCGACCGACCCTCGATCAACCTGGGACGAATCGAGGGCGGAGACGCGCTGAACAAGGTTCCCGACCGGTGCCGGATGGCGGTCGACATCCGCTTCCTGCCCGGACAGGACCCCGAGGACATCCGGAGTCAGATCGCTCGGATCCCCGAGTGCGAGGTGACCAAGTCATTCGTCTTCCCGCCTGTGCGGGTCCCGCGCACCAACCCGTATGTGCGGGCGCTCCGGGACGCGGTCGTGCGCTCGGTCCCCGACAAGGAGGTGATGAGCGTCGGCCGGGACGGCGCCTCCGATGCGGTTTCGTTCATGGCTGCCGGTATCCCGGCGGTCGAGTTCGGCCCCGACGGCGCCGGTCACCACGGCCCAGAGGAGTGGGTGTCGGTGTCCTCACTCGCGCGCTACCGCCGCTCCCTGGTCAGCTTCGTCCGAATCCTCCCGATGTGGCTCGAGCGCCAGGTCCCCGAGGGGGTAGCGGCCGAAGACGCTGCTTCGGAGGTGGAGGAGACCCGCAGCGGGCTGACCGCAATCGATGGCGGACGAACCGCCCTCGAGGGAGGACGAGGATGAAGCTGATCCCGCGCTCGCGCGCCGGAATGCTGGTCCGGTTCGCACTGGCCGCATTCCTCGTGATCGGTGCGGTGAGTGCTACCACGGCGGTCGGCGGACTGCTGCAGTTCAAGCAGATCGCCACCTACTTGTCGGTGACGCCGGCGCTGCCGCACGCGCGCGTCACAATCCCCAATCCGGGCAGCCCGCAGACGATCTTGCTGATCGGCTCTGACCATCGCGCCGGGGAGCCGTTCGCGGACGCCAACACCGACACGATGATGCTCGTGCGCATGGACCCGAGCTCCTCGACGATCAACCTCCTGTCCGTGCCCCGTGACCTGGAGGTCCAGATACCGGAGGGCGGCGGGATGGCGACGGACAAGCTGAACGCCGCCTACTCGATCGGCGGCGACAACCTGCTGGTCAAGATCCTCCAGCAGGAGGTGTTCCCCGGACTGCAGGTCAACCACATCATCGACGTCAACTTCAGTGGCTTCGAGGACCTGGTTAACGCCATCGGGTGCGTGTACACCGACGTCGACCACCGCTACTACAACAACACCGCGGTCACCGACTACTCGAGCATCGACATCCAGCCCGGCTACCAGAAGCTGTGCGGGTCGGACGCGCTGGCGTTCGTGCGCTTCCGCCACACCGACGACGACCTCGTCCGCAACGCCCGCCAGCAGGACTTCCTGCGCTGGGCCAAGGAACAGTTCACCCAGGACCAGATCATCGAGGACCGGGACTCGCTGCTGAAGATCTTCGGCGCGCACGCCCAGACCGACCAGAACCTGCACACCACCGACGGCTTGATCAATCTGTTCAACCTGGTGGCGTTCTCGGCCGGGCACACGATCAAGCAGATCCAGTTCCCGGCCATCCTGCTGCCGTGCGCCCCGGCTCCCGCGAACGCCAACAGCGCCACCCAGCAGACGCCGTGCTATGTCACCGCGCAGTCCGGCGCCGAGCAGCAGGCCTATCACGCCTTCATGACGCCGACCACGAGTCCGCCTCCCTCGAGCAGCAGCACCTCAACTACGAGCACCAGCTCGTCGGCGACCCCGGCCGGCGCCGGCAAGGGGAAGGGTGGCGGCGCGGGGGCTCCCGGCCTTTCCGCCGACGTGGGCGACGGCGTCTCTCAGGCCAAGGCTCTGGGGCCGATCGGGATCCCGATCTACTACCCCAAGCTGATCGTGAGCGGTGCGCAGTACTGCACCCCCAGCAACGGGAACTGCCCGTTGGGGGATGGGAACGCGGCTGCCCAGGACGGCATCGCCGCCGGCTACCCCCGGGCCTACCTCCTCCACGACCGGACCGGCATTGCCCACTACTCCTACTACATGACGATCGAGATCAACTCCGTGCTCGGCGAGTACTACGGCGTGCAGGGCACCACGTGGCAGAACCCGCCGATCCTGAACGACCCTACGGCTACCAAGACGGTCAACGGCAAGGTGCTGGACCTCTACGCCAACGGGGGCAAGCTGAGCCTGGTGGCGTGGCACACCGCGCAGGGCGTGTACTGGATCTCCAACACGCTCACCGACAGCATCGGCAACCGGCAGATGGTCGCGATGGCCGCCTCGCTGACGCGGGCCGGCGGCGCTTAGGGCTTACCCCTTAGCGGGCGTTCCCGCGAGGACGCCGGTGGGGGCTAGATCGCTACCCTCAGGGATCCGATGGGCTCAGCGAGAGAACCGATCGCGGTGATCGGTACCGGTTATGTAGGGCTGGTCACCGCCGCCGGGTTCGCCGAGCTCGGCAGCGAGGTCTGGTGCGTCGACATCGACGCCGAGAAGATCGCGCGGCTCGAGCGCAGCGAGATCCCGATCTATGAACCAGGCCTGGCCGAATGCGTGCTCGCGAACCGCGAGCGGATGCATTTCTCGACCGAGCTCGCGCCGGCGCTTGAGCACGCTCGGCTGCTGTTCGTCGCCGTCGGCACGCCGCCCACCTACTCCGGCGACGCCGATCTGTCCGCCGTCAACGCGGTGGTCGATGCCATGCCCCGCTCCGACAAGCACGCGCTGGTGATGAAGTCGACCGTGCCCGTCGGCACCGGGGCGGCGATCAAGCGCAGCTTCGCCGAGCGAGGCAAGGAGGGCTTCGCCTACGTGTCCTGCCCTGAGTTCCTCAAGGAGGGATCGGCGCTCGAGGACTTCCTACATCCCGACCGGGTGGTCGTCGGCGACGACGGCGACTGGGCCGGCGATGCCGTGATCGAGCTCTACGCACCGCTCGACGCCCCGCTCGTGCGGACCGACGTGCCGAGCGCCGAGATGATCAAGCTTGCCGCCAACGCCTTCCTCGCCACCAAGATCTCGTTCATCAACGAGATCGCCAACGTGTGCGAGGAGACGGGGGCCGACGTGCTCGAGGTGGCGCGCGGGATGGGACTCGACCGGCGCATCGGCACGCACTTCCTGAAGCCAGGCATTGGCTTCGGCGGAAGTTGTTTTCCCAAGGATGTTTCAGCTTTGAAGCAGCTCGCCGGCAACTCCGGCTACCACTTCCAGCTGCTGACCGCGGTGATCGAGGTCAACGAGCTTCAGAAGCGGCGTGTAGTTGGGAAGCTTCAGAAGTACCTGGGGTCGCTGGTGGGCAAGCGGATCGCGCTGCTCGGCCTCGCCTTTAAGTCGAACACCGACGACATGCGCGAGGCCTCCTCGCTCGTTCTGTCGGCGCGGCTGCAGGCGGATGGAGCCAAGGTCCGCGCGTATGACCCGGTGGCGGAGGAACAGGCGCGCAAGCTCATGGGCGGCGTCGAATTCGCCGACGACGCGCTGGACGCGGTCGGTGGCGCCGACGCGTGCGTGATCGTGACCGAGTGGCCGGAGTTCGCCGAGCTCGACTGGCAGGAAGTGGCTGGGCGGATGTCCGGCAATCTCGTGATCGACGGGCGCAACTTCGTCGATCCGGACACCGTCCGGGCGGCCGGGTTCATTTACGAGGGGATCGGCCGCTGAGCGGCTCAGAGCGGGTGTAACTCGATTGCAAGCCCTGATCCTGGCCGGCGGCGAGGGCACCCGCCTGCGCCCGCTGACCTCGACCATCCCCAAGCCGGTCGTCCCCCTGGTCGACCGGCCGTTCATCTCCTACATGCTGGAGTGGCTGCGTGGCCACGGCGTGGACGACGTCATCCTCGGCTGCGGATTCATGGCGGATGGGGTGCGTGCCGTGCTGGGCGACGGTTCGTCCCTCGGCATCCGGTTGCGCTACCTCGAGGAGCCCAAGCCACTCGGCACGGGCGGGGCGCTGAAGTTCGCCGAGGAGTTGCTTGAGGACAGGTTCTTCATGCTCAACGGAGACGTCCTCACCGACATCGACCTCACCGCCCAGCTCGAGCAGCACGAGCGGACGGGTGCGCGGCTGACGCTGGCGCTGTACCCGGTCGAGGACCCCTCGGCGTACGGGCTGGTCCGCACCAATTCGGATAGCTCGGTGCGGGAGTTCATCGAGAAGCCGGGGCTCGAGGAGCTCGACACGAACCTGATCAGCGCAGGCGCCTACATCATCGAGCGCGAGGTCCTCGATGGCATGCCGCCGGCCGGAACCAACGTCTCGATCGAGCGCGAGGTGTTTCCCCGGCTGGTCGGCAACGGGCTGTATGGGTACGCGGCAAGCGGGTACTGGCTTGACATCGGCACCCCTGACCGCTACCTGAAAGCGACCTACGACATCCTCGAGGGCACGGTGAGGACCGAGCTCGGTCGCCAGCTGAGCGACAACGGCATGTCGCTGGTCGACGGGGGGGCGATCGAGGGCCGGGTGGTGGCCCCGGTGCTGCTCGCCGCCGGCTGTAAGGTCGCGCCGAGGGCCCTGGTCGGGGATCGGAGCGTGCTCGGCGAGGGCGTGATCGTGTCGGAGGGCGCGCGCATCGAGTCCTCGGTCCTGCTCGACGGGGTCACAGTCGGCGCCGACACGACGATCAGCTCGTCCATTGTCGGCCGCGGGGTCACGATCGGCGACCACTGTCACATCGAGGGCGGCGTCGTGATCGGCGAGGGCGTCACGATCGGGTCAGGGAACATGCTTGCGGCCGGCGCGCGTATCTTCCCGGACGTGGAGCTACCCGCAGGAGCGATCAGGTTTTGAGCACGACCCTCGATCTCACTCGGGACGCGATCGAGTCGGTCGACAAGTTCCGTCAGGTTGACGACATCCTCGGCATGCCCGACCAGTTGCGCGACGCGCTGTGGCGGGTCGAGTCGGCCAACCTCGAGCCCTATGACGCTCCCGGGGGACTGGTCGTCGCCGGCATGGGTGGCTCGGCGATCGGCGGAGCGCTGGCCCGGGCGGCGCTCGGAGATCGTGCCTCGCGCTCGATCGTGATCGCCCGCAGCTACGGCCTTCCGCCCTGGACGACGCCTGATTCGATGGTCCTGTGCGCCAGCTATTCCGGCAATACCGAGGAGACGCTCGCGGTGTACGAGGCCGCCGGCGCACTCGGTGCGCGGCGGGTTGTCGCCACCACGGGCGGCAAGCTGGCCGACGCCGCGCGCGCCGAGGGCGTGCCGGTGATCCCGCTGCCGGGCGGCTTCCAGCCTCGCGCGGCGGTCGCCTACTCGCTGGTGGTGGCGCTCGAAGTGGCGTGGCTATGTGGCGCCGGCGAGCGGCTCCACGCCGAGATCGACGTGGCCGCGGCGCACCTCGAGCAGATCGTCGAGATGTGGGGCCCCGACGCCTCCGGAGATTCGCTGTCAAAGGAGCTGGCCCGGGGGCTACACGGCACGATCCCGCAGATCGCCGGCTCCGGGCTGACCTCGCCGATCGCGTATCGCTGGAAGACGCAGATCAACGAGAACGCGAAGATGCCCTGCTTCGCCCACGAGCTGCCCGAGCTCGATCACAACGAGATCGTGGGGTGGGAGGGAGCCAGGGAGCTCGGCCGCTTCAGCGCGGTGTTCCTCGATGACTCCGACCTTCATCCCCGCATCCGCCAGCGGATCGAGCTGACGCGCGGCCTGATCGAGGCGGACGCGGCCGGCACCTACCGGGTGGAGAGCATTGGCCAGAACCGAACCGAGCGGCTCGTCTCGCTCGTGCTCCTGGGCGATCTGGTGTCGCTTTACCTCGCGGTGCTACGCGAGATCGATCCGACGCCCGTGGCGCCGATCGAGCGGCTGAAGAGCGCGCTCGCGCGCGGCTGAAGCCCGGGTCCTCCGCATGAGATGGGGCGCTCGTGGCCCTCGCCGCGCTCCGGCGAGGGCCCCGAACACTTCGCCCAACCCCCAAGCCCCCGGCTTTCCCCAGCCCATACCTATCTCAAGGCGATACCACGCTGCTCGTAGAGGCGCCGGTCGGCGACTCCGAGCAGTTCCTCCAGCGTGGAGCCATCCTGCGGGAAGGCTGCGATTCCGATCGTCAGCTCCCACGGCATCCCAATCTCCATCGCCGCCCGGCGCTCCGCGACCCGGGCCCGGATCCGGCGAATCACCGGCTCGGCGCTCTCCACGGTCTGCTCGCCGAGCAGCAGGGCGAACTCATCGCCGCCGATGCGTCCGACCACATCGTCCGCTCGGGCCGATTCCTTCATCAGGCCGGCGACAGTCTTGATCAGCTCGTCGCCCACCAGGTGGCCCTCGGTGTCGTTGACCGCCTTCAGGCCGCGCACGTCGACGTAGGCGAGCACGAACGGGCGGTTGTAGCGGCTGGCACGGGCCAGCTCGCGCTCAGAGGCGTCCATGAACCCGCGACGGTTGAGGATCCCGGTCAGCGCATCGGTCTGGGCGGCGGCCGAGATCGCGACGAACTCCTTCTCACGCTTGCGCGCGCGGCGGCCGGAGCGAAGCGCCAGCGCGGCGAACGCCAGCGCAAGTGCGAAGGCCGCGGCGAGGGCGATCCAAATCGCGGTCGGGATCACCTTGATGAAGTGGTTGACCACCGAGGCGGGGGTCGCGGTCAGATTTGCCAGCAGGCCAGCTCCGCCGCTCGCGTGACGCTTGTCGCCGTGGTGCGAGCCCTTCGTCGTCGCGGCGCCGGCGGTCCCGTGCGTCGTGCCCGCGCCGGTCAGGGCGCCGCCACCCGCGGTCGGTGCCGTCGCGCCGCCCGCCAGCGCCCCCGCCGTGGCGCCACCGGTGCCGGCGCTCGCGAGCAGCGTGCTGCGGGGCTGCGCCGCGCCCTTGGTCACCTTGCGGAGCGCCGAGGTCGAGGTGAGGCTGCCGGTCAAGTCGCCTACGGCGAGCGCGTTCACGCTGGAGGAACCCGACGTAGCGCTAGACGGGGTCGAGGACGCGGTCGGGTTGAGTGCGCCGGTCGAAGCATCGTTGACCGGCGTGGTCGGCGTGACCGACGGGGTCGACGTCGCGGTGGCCGGAGTGCTCGTGATCGGCGAGACGCCTAGCGTGAAGCCCGTGCCCGTCGACGATGAGGTGGTCGACGGCGTGGCGGACGGCACGACGCCACTGGTTCCGCTCTGGCCGAATCCGGAGCAACGGCCGTGGCACTCGGACGTGCTCGACCCGTTCCCGAAGGCTCCGGAGCCGGACCCGGTGACGGCGGACGCGCTGCCGCTCCCATTGCCGTCGGCGTTCCCATTGCCGTTGCCGTTCCCGTAGGGGTAGCCGTTGTATGGGTTACCGTTGCCGCTGACGCCGTCGGCGTTACCGGGCGTGGTCGTCGTCCCGGTTGTGGTCGTGCCGGTGGTGGTCGTCCCGGTGTTGCCGTTGTCCGAGTTGCCGTTGTCGGCCGTAGTGTCGGTCAGGGTGTTGCCGCTACCGGTCGGCACGTTCGTCGTTCCGCCGTTGTTCTGGGTCGGGCCGACCGGGGTTGAAGTCGTATTTGAGGGAGTCGGGGCGGGCGCGGGGGCCGCTGGCGTGGTCACGGTCGCGGTCGGCGTGGTCGACGTCGTGGCCGGAGCGGTGACGGTCGGCGCGGGCGTGGTGACGGTCGGCGCCGGCGTGGTGACGGTCGGGGTCGACGCTGGCGCGGTCGCGGTCGCGGTGTGCGGCTTCGGCGTCACGGCGAGCAGGAGCTGCTCTGGAGTCCGGTGCGCCAGCGCAGCGCCGGCGACCTTCGCCTCGAGGCGGGCCTCACGCACGTGTCGGGCGTACGAGCCATCGCCCGCAGCGGCTCCGCCCACTCCGAAGACTGCGCAGCCAAACCCGACGACCAACGCGATCGAGCAGGCCCCCTTGGTGCGTCTGGAAATTAGCGTCCTGTCCGAGGACCGCTCCATGCCCGGCCTCCAGCTTCCTGGTTCGAGGTTGGTCCGCATGCTAGGCGTGACTCCAGCTCACAGGACGTATTTCGACAAATGTCCGAGCGAACTTGAGGCCTTCGGGGGAAAAAGTTCGAGCCGGCAGAACCTTGACAACATCGTGGTAAGGTTGTGAGCGATGGAAGGATTGACGATCAACGAGGCGGCGCGAACGACCGGCTGGTCGGCGCGAATGCTGCGTTATGTGGAGCAGACCGGCCTGGTATCCCCGGCCCGGTCGGCGTCCGGCTACCGCCTCTATGGGCCCCCCCAGCTTCAGCGCCTGCACACGCTCAAAGAGCTCCTGGCGCGCTTCGACGTTGGACTCTCGGACGTCGCGTTCGCCGCTCGCATGGCCAACAGCCCCGAGCTGCGCGGCGCGATCCAGGCCTGGCTCGAAGCCGAGGCACGCAGGCCAGAGGACGTCGGAGCGGAGGACTGGCTGCGGTTTGAGCAGGAGAAACACCAGAGATTGCTGGCCGCGGCCTGATCCGGGCCGCCTGACTACCCCGACCGTGGAGGCACGATGAGCACGACCGCTGCCAAGGCAGATTTCAAGGTGGCCGATCTTGGATTGGCCGAGTTCGGCCGTAAGGAGATCCGGCTGGCCGAGCACGAGATGCCCGGATTGATGACGACGCGGCGGGAGTTCGCCGATAGCCAGCCGCTGGCCGGCGCCCGGATCACCGGATCTCTGCACATGACGGTCCAGACCGCGGTGCTGATCGAGACGTTGGTCGCGCTCGGGGCGGAGGTCCGCTGGGCCTCCTGCAACATCTTCTCGACCCAGGATCACGCCGCGGCGGCGATCGTGGTCGGACCCGACGGGACTCCTGAGGACCCCCGCGGGGTGCCTGTCTACGCGTGGAAGGGGGAGACGCTCGAGGAGTACTGGTGGTGCACCCAGCAGGCGCTCACCTGGCCCGGCAATGACGGGGATTTGGATTCCCGCCCGCCCACCCCCACCGGCCCGAACATGATCCTCGACGACGGCGGCGACGCCACCCTGCTCGTCCACAGGGGCGTGGAGTACGAGCGGGCGGGCGCCGTGCCCGACCCGTCGACCGCGGAGTCCGAGGAATTCGCGATCGTGCTCGGCCTGCTTCAGCGCTCCTTCGAAGAGGATTCGCAGCGGTTCACGCGGATCGCCGCGGAGATCAAGGGCGTCACCGAGGAGACCACGACCGGCGTGCACCGGCTGTACCAGTTCGCCGAGCAGGGCCAGCTGCTGTTCCCGGCGATCAACGTCAATGACTCGGTGACCAAGAGCAAGTTCGACAACAAGTACGGCTGCCGGCACTCGCTGATCGACGGGATCAACCGCGCCACCGACGTGCTGATCGGCGGCAAGCTGGCCGTGATCTGCGGCTACGGCGACGTCGGCAAGGGCTGCGCGGAGTCGCTGCGGGGACAGCGGGCCCGGGTGGTGATCACCGAGATCGACCCGATCTGCGCCCTCCAGGCTGCAATGGACGGCTACCAGGTGCTGACGCTCGATGACGTGGTCGAGACCGCGGACATCTTCGTCACGGCGACAGGCAACAAGGACGTGATCACGGCGGAGCACATGGCGCGGATGAAGCATCAGGCAATCGTCGGAAACATCGGCCACTTCGACAACGAGATCGACATGGCCGGGCTGTCGAGGGTTCCGGGCATCACCAAGATCGACATCAAGCCGCAAGTTGATGAGTGGGTGTTCCCGGACGGGCACTCGATCATCCTGCTGTCCGAGGGACGCCTCTTGAACCTCGGCAACGCGACCGGGCACCCGAGCTTCGTCATGTCGAACTCGTTCACCAACCAGGTGATCGCGCAGATCGAGCTGTTCGCCCACCCCGACCGCTACGAGCTCCAGGTCTACACCCTCCCCAAGCACCTCGACGAGAAGGTGGCGCGGCTGCACCTGCCCGCGCTGGGGGCGAAGCTGACCACGCTCACTGCCGGTCAGGCTGCGTACCTCGGGATCCCGACCGACGGGCCTTACAAGTCCAACCACTACCGGTACTGAGCGCACCGGGGAGGCGCCGTGGCGAAGACGCGGCTCCCGGCGCACGAGATCGCCGACCTTGGGCTCGCCGAGGTCGGCGAGTCGCGGATCGCCTGGGCGGGCGGGCAGATGCCGGTCCTCGGCCGCATCCGGGACCGCTTCCGCGCCGAGCGACCTCTAGACGGGGTTCGTCTGGGCGCCTGCCTCCACGTCACGGCTGAGACCGCGAATCTCGTCCTGGCTCTGGCGGACGGCGGCGCCCACGTAGCGCTGTGCTCGGCGAATCCGCTCTCGGCCCAGGACGACGTGGCGGCGGGGCTCGTGTACGAGCATGGCATCGAGGTGCGGGCGCTGCGCGGCGAGGACCTCGACACCTACGTACGCCACGTGCGCGCGGTCCTAGACCGACGGCCCCAGGTGACCGTGGACGACGGCGCCGATCTGCTGATGACCGCCCACGCCCGCGGGGGCGAAGCGCTCGAGGAGCTGATCGGAGGTACCGAGGAGACGACCACCGGCCTCGTCCGGCTGCGCCGGCTCGAGGCCGAGGGCAATCTGACCTGCGCCGTTCTGGCGGTCAACGAGGCTCGCACCGAACGCGCTCTGAACGATCGCCACGGCACCGGGCAATCCGCGCTCGACGGGATCGTCCGGGCCAGTCACGTGCTGCTGGCAGGCCACACGCTCGTCGTGCTCGGCTATGGCTGGGCGGGGCAGGGCATCGCCGAGCGAGCACGCGGTGCCGGCGCGGCGGTGGTCGTCTGCGAGATCGATCCGCTGCGGGCGCTCGAGGCGCGCATGGCGGGCTACGAGGTCATGCCGGCGCTCGAGGCGGCGGAGCGAGGGAACGTGTTCGTAACCGTCACCGGCTCGCGTCGGGTGCTGCGCGGAGAGCACTTCGAGCGCATGAAGGACGGAGCCATCCTGGCCAACGCGGGCCATTTTGACGTCGAGCTCGACCTCGACGAGTTGCGAGGGCTCGCCGTCGACGTGCGAGAGGTGCGGCCGCTGATCGAGCAGTACTCGCTGGCGGACGGGCGCCGGCTCAACCTTCTCGCCCGCGGCCGGGTGGTGAATCTCGCCGCCGGGGAGGGCCATCCATCCGCCGTCATGGACGTGTCGTTCGCGCTCCAGGCGCTGTGCATCGAGCACCTGGTGCGCCGGCGGGACGAGGTCGACCCCGGAGTTCAGCCCGTACCGGAGTGGATCGATCAGGAGGTGGCGACGCTCAAGTTGGCCGCACTCGGGGTGGCGATCGACCACCCGACCGATGAGCAGCGGCACTACCGCGAGTCGTGGACCTAAGCCTGGCTGGATCGCGCGGTTGGATTGGGTGCTGCCGCGCGTTGCTTCGCAGTCGCGCGGGTTAAGATCCGACTAATGGAGGCGGTCGGTAGATCCCCGTTGCGCGGCGGCATCGATCTCGGTGGCACCAAGATCGAGGCGATCGTCGTCGATGCCGACAACACCGTTTTGGGCTCGGCGCGGCACCCGACACCCGCCACCGGCGGGCCTTCGGCGGTAGCCGCCGAGATGGTCGCAGTGATGACCGGGGCGTCCAAGGCGGCCGGGATCGAGCCCAAGCAGCTGGCAGGCGTCGGCGTGGGGTCTCCCGGCGTGGTCGACGATGCGACCGGCGCGGTCTCGTCGGCCCGAAACCTTTCGGACTGGGACGGCACCTTCGAGCTGGGAGCGACGCTCAGTCGCGAGCTCGGCACGCCGGCGTTCGTGGGCAACGACGTCCAGGTGGCGACCGACGGCGAGTTTGCGCTGGGCGCCGGCCGGCCCTACGCCTCTCTCCTGGGGGTTATGTGGGGGACGGGCGTTGGAGGCGGCCTCATCCTGAAAGGCGAGCCCTGGCTCGGCCGTGGTGGCGCGGGCGAGATCGGGCACATGGTGGTCAGGATCAACGGCCGCCGCTGCCCGTGCGGGCGCCGAGGATGCATGGAGGCGTATGCCGGACGCGCGGCGATGGAAGCCAGGGCGCGCAAGCAGCACGAGAAGGGCACGAGCACCGATCTGTTCAAGCTGATGAAGGAGCGCGGTCGCACCAAACTGACGAGCTCGGTCTGGGCCCGTGCGCTCGAGAATGAGGACAAGCTCGCGACCGAGCTGATCGATGAGGCGGTCGAGGCGCTCGGCGCCGGCATCGCTTCCGCGCAGAACCTGCTCGACGTCGAGGCGATCGTGATCGGTGGCGGTCTCGGCGTCCGCCTCGGAGAGCCGTTCGTCGAGCGGATCCGCACGGAGATGGGCCCCCACCTGTTCAACGACAAGCATCCCCCGGATGTCCTGCTCGCGGGCCTGGGCGACCTCGGTGGGGCGCTGGGAGCGGCGCTGCTGGTCAGCCGGCGAGCGGTGCCGGCTCCTGCCCCCGCCATCGCTTCGGCCGCGCCCGCGGACGGGTCCGAGGCGTCGGCTACCGCATCTGAGACGCCCGCTAGCCCCTAGCCGCAGCTGGAAAACGCGCCACGGCGTGACCGCGCTTAACACCGCCTGAACATCCCCTGAACATCCCGACCTGGCGGCAGATCGCGCTCTTTGGCAGGATGGACGCGCCGCGAGCCGCTATCGCGGCAGTAGGGGAGAGAGGATCCCAGCGATGCTTTACGGGATAAGAGCACGGATGCTGAAGGCTTCATGATCGCGCGCATCGCCGCGGTCGCTTCGCTGGCGGCCGCGATCGTCGTGATCGTGATCGTGCTGCTCGGCGGTTCAGGGTCGTACACCCTGAAGGCGGACTTCGCGGACGCCGGCGGACTGGTGACGGGCAACGACGTGCTCATGGGCCCGGCCAAGGTCGGGTCGGTGCAGTCGATCTCGCTGACCGGGAACGGCCAGGCGCAGATCACGATGTCGATCGACTCGGGCGCGGCGCCGCTGCACGAGGGCACGGTGGCGCGGATCTACGAAAACTCGCTGTCTGGAATCGCCGACAAGTACGTTGTGCTCGAGCCCGCCTCCACTCAGGCGCCGGCGATCCCGAGCGGCGGCACGATCACCGAGCAGGACACGTACTCGTTCGTCAGCCTCGACCAGGTCTTCGACTCGCTCGATCCGCTGACCCGTGCCGGCCTGCGCGGCTTCATCCAGGGCGAGGCAACGAGCATCGACGGCAAGGCGGCCGAGGCATCCAGGACCCTGCAATACCTCGCGCCCGGCCTGGCCAGCACGAGCAACGTGACCGCCGAACTCGACCGCAACGAGCCCGCGTTCGACGGCCTCCTGGTACAGGGAGCTCAGGCGATGCAGGCGCTGGCCTCGCGCAGTTCGCAGCTGTCGGATCTGATCACCCAGGCGAGCACGGCGACCGGGGCGATCGCCCGCCAGAGCCAGGCGCTCGAGCAGGCGCTCGTTCTGTTCCCGGGCACGCTGACCCGCGCCACCGGGACCTTCGCCGGACTGCGGACGACGCTCGACGCACTCGATCCGCTCGTGGCGCAGTCGAAGATTGCCTCCCGCCGGCTCGAGCCGTTCGCCGCCAGCCTCCGAGCCTTCACGCAAGCGGCGATCCCCACAGTGACGGCGCTCAGCGACCTGATCCACAATCCGGCCGGCACCGGCGACCTGACGACGCTGCTCAAAGACACGCCGGAGCTGGCGCGCCTGGCCGGTAGCGCGTTCCCGGACCTGGTCACCGCGATGAACGATTCGCAGACCCAGCTTGACACGCTGCGTGAGTACACGCCGGATGTGGTCTCGGCGCTCACGAACGTGGGCCAGGCCAGCGGCTACTACGACGCCAACGGCCACTACGTCCGAGTCCAGCCGACCTTCTTCGCGTTCGGCACCGACAGCCAAGGCGAGCTCACCGCGCGACCCCCGTCGGAGCGCTACGACGGGCTCCAGGTCGCGCACAACCGTTGCCCCGGCGGCGCCGTCCAGCCCTCGCCGGACGGCTCGTCGCCCAACCCGGTCGCGGGCTGCCAGCCAAGCTCGACCCCGCCCGGCCCATGAGGCGTCTCGCGCTCATAGCGCTCGCGGCCATCGTCGCGATCATCGTGGTGGCGATCGCGACCAACTCGAGCGGCGGGGTGGGCGGGGACCCCTATCAAATCCGGGCGATCTTCGACGACGCCTCGTTCGCCGTCCAGGGCGAGCAGGTCAGGGTGGCGGGCGCGCCGGTCGGCTCGATCGTCGGGCTCGGCGTCACGGCGAACAAGCAGGCCGCCGTCACGCTCGAGATCGACGACTCGCGCTTCGCGCCCTTCCACGCCAACGCGACGTGCGCGATCCGGCCCCAGTCGCTGATCGGCGAGATGTACGTCGACTGCAGTCCGGGCACGGCGGCGACGCCAACCCTGCAACGCATCAGCAAAGGGCCGGGCGCGGGCAGCTACTACCTGCCGGTCACGCGGACCAGCTCGCCCGTCGACTTCGACATCGTCCAGGACATCTACCAGGAGCCGGTGGCCCAGCGCCTGGCCATCATCCTCGACGAGCTGGGCACGGGGCTGGCGGCCCGGGGCTCCGACCTGAATGCGGTGATCCACCGGGCCGACCCGGCGCTCGGCAACACCGATCAGGTCCTAAAGATCCTGGCCAGCCAGAACCACGCCCTGGCCAAGCTGGCGACGGACTCCGCGGCCGTGCTCGGGCCGCTCGCGCAGCAACGAAAAGCCCTGGCCGACTTCATCGTCCAGGCCAATACCACCGCCACCGCGAGCGCCGCCCGCGCAGCCGACATCTCGCGCTCGATCCATCTGCTGCCGGGGTTCCTGAGCCAGCTCAAGCCGCTGATGGCCGACCTCGGGACGCTGGCCGATCAGGGGACGCCGCTCGCGTCGGATCTGAAGACGAGCGCCTCGGCGCTCGGCCGCGAGTTCACCGAGCTCACGCCGTTCGCGAACGCCGCTCGAACCTCACTCACTCAGCTCGGAGCCGCGGCGGCCCAATCGCAGGAACCGCTCGTTGGGACGATCCCGCTGGCCCAGCGCCTGAACCGGCTGGGGACGCAGGCCGAGCCGGCCGCCGTCTCGCTGGACCGCCTGACCGCGAGCCTGAGCAAGACCGGCGCCATCGGCCAGCTGATGGCGCTCCTGTTCTACGGCACGACCGCCACCAATGGCTTCGACAGCCTCGGGCATTACGTGCGTGACGAGTTGCTCGTCAGCGACTGCACCGGGTACGCGACCACGCCCGTCTCGGGCTGCTCGGCCAACTTCACGAAAGGCAGCTCAGCCGCGGCAGACGCGCAAGCCGCGAGCGACACACAACAGGCGAGCGAAGCAAACGCCGCGAACAGCGGCAAAGCGAACAAGAGCGGTCTGGCAAGCACCGGGGCCCCCCTCGAGCGACTTCTCAACTACCTGATCGGACCCGCCTGATGGGCGAGCGCAGAAAAGGACGCCCGCCGACCCTGGCCAACCCGGTCCTGATCGGCGCGATCACCGTGCTCGCGGTGATCGTCGCGGTGTTCCTCGCCTACAACGCCAACAACGGCCTCCCGTTCGTCCCCAGCTACAACCTGCACGTCCAGGTCTCCGACGCGAGCGAGCTCACGCACGGAGCCGAGGTACATATGGGCGGCGCGCTCGTCGGGTTCGTGGACAACGTCGAGCCGGCCCGCCTGCCGTCGGGCCAGCCGATCGCCGTGCTCGATCTCAAGCTCGACAAGGGCATCGGCAAGCTGCCGGTCGACTCCACGTTCACGATCGCGCTGAAGGGAGCGATCGGGCAGAAGTACCTGGCGATCGGGCTCGGGCGGTCGAACCGCACCTACCCCAGCGGCGCGACCGTGCCGATGCGGCAGACCAGCGCGACCGTCGACCTCGACCAGGTGCTCGACATGTTCACCCCGCCGACCCGAGCCGGCGTGGTCGCATCGACCACAGGATTCAGCGACGGGCTGGCCGGACGCGGGGTCGATGTCAACAACGCGATCGGGGCCTTCGTGCCGCTGCTCACCGACCTTCAGCCGGTGGCGCGCAACCTGGCCTCGTCCCACACGAATCTCGCCGGCTTCCTGCACGGGCTCGAGAACCTCACCGGCGCACTAGCCCCGGTCGCGAACGCGCAGGCTCAACTGTTCGTCGCCCTCGATGGGACCTTCCGGGCGCTGGCCAGCGTGTCGATCCCCTCGCTGCAGCAGTTCATCTCGGACACGCCGCCGGCCTTCAACGCGGTGATCGCCGACAGTCCGACCACCCGGCCGTTCCTGACCGACAGCGCGGCGCTGTTCGCCGAGCTTCGCCCCGGTATCGCGACGCTGCCATCGAGCGCGCCCGTCCTGGCCGACGCGTTCGCGGCCGGCGTCCGCAACCTGCCGGGGACCAAGGCACTCGACCACCGGCTTTTGAGCCTGTCCCAGCACCTGGACAGCTACGGGCAGACCCCGGCGGTGCAGCAGGGCCTCGACCGCCTGACGCTCACCGCCTCGAGCCTGCGCGCGCCGCTTGACTTCCTGACCCCGGTCCAGTCCTCGTGCAACTACGTCACGCTGTTCCTGCGCAACCTCGCGAGCGTGCTGTCGGAGAGCACCACGTCGGGCACCTCGCTGCGGTTCTCACTGGTGGCGATCGACGACGTGCTGGGAGGGGAGGCGAATCCGTCGAGCCAGCCCTACACCACGCCGGTGACCGTCCCGACCGCCGAGCACGGGCCGCTCCACGTCAACCCGTATCCGAACACAGACTCGCCCGGTGAGACGGCCGAGTGCGCGGCCGGGAACGAGCCGTACTCGGGCGCGGCAGCGGCGATCGGAAACCCGCCGGGCAACGTTGGACTGAAGACGGAGACGACGACGGGGAGCAAGAAGTGAGGCGCCACCGGCCGCGTATCTCGGACTTCGCCGCTGGCATCACCGCCGCCGTCGTGATCGTCGCCGTCGTGTACCTCGTGTTCGGCGGACCGACGCCGTGGGCCGGCTCGCCGTTCGTGCTCAAGGCGGTGTTCACCACCGAGACCGAGCTCCACATTCCCTCGCCAGTGCGGATCGCCGGCGTCGACGTGGGGCAGGTCACCTCGGTGAAGTCCCTCGGCAACAACACCCAAGACGCGGTGGTCACGATGCAGATCAATAACAACGGTCTGCCCATCCACCGCGACGCGACGGCGCAGATCCTCACCCGGATCTTCCTCGAGGGCAACTTCTACGTCGACCTGCACCCCGGCTCGCCGAACGCGCCGACCCTGGCCAGCGGGGCGACGCTGCCGGCGGCGAACACCGCGGGGCCGGTGCAGCTCGACCGGGTGCTGGCGGCGCTTAACTCGAGCGCCCGGGCCAGCCTCCAGACGCTGGTTCAGGGGTTCGGCGCCTCGCTCAATCAGCCGCCGACCGCGGCTCAGGATGCCGCCGAAAACCAAGACCCGAGCGTGCGCGGGCTTACCGGCGCCCAGGCGTTGAACCAGTCGCTCAAATACTCGGCCGGCGCCTTCGAGGCATCGGCGATCGTCAACCAGGCGCTGCTGGGCAGCCAACCCCACGATCTGAGCAACGCAGTAACCGGCAACGAGGAGGTGTTCCGGGCCCTGGCCTCGCGCCAGACCCAGCTGGCCAGCCTCGTCACCACGTTCGACGCCACGATGTCGGCGCTCGCGTCGCGCCAGCAAGACCTGAGCAACTCGATCGCCACACTCCCGCTGCTGCTGCGCACCACGAACAGCGCGCTGACCTCGCTGAACGCCTCGTTCGGCCCGACGCAGACGTTCGCGAAGACGATCCTGCCCGGGGTCGAGCAGCTCGATCCCACGATCGGGCAGGCGCTGCCCTGGCTCGCCCAGGCTACGGCGCTGGTCGCGCCGAGCGAGCTCGGCGGCCTGGTCAAGGACCTCACGCCGGCGGTGCAGGAAACCGCGAGCACGATCAAGTCGACGACGGCGCTGCTCTCGGCCAGCGACGCGCTGGCCCGCTGCGTCTCCCACAACCTGGTCCCGACAGGCAACGAGGTGATTCAGGATCCGCCGCTCCCGAGCACGACCCCCGTCTACCAGGAGCTGTTCGAGTCCGCCGTGGGCATCGCCGGCGCCGGCCAGAACTTCGACGGCAACGGTCGGTACCTGCGCTCCTCGCCGGCCGGCGGCTCGATTCCGGTGCAGACCGGAAACCTCGGCACGCAGGGACCGCTGTACGGAAACGCGGTGCTGCAGCCCCTGGGGACCCGCCCGGCCTGGCCCGGTCAGGCGCCGCCGGTCAGGAGCACCAAGCCGTGCGACGAGAACACGGCGCCCGACCTGAACAACGTGAGCACGGGGGCCGGACCGTGAGACGCGCTCTGAAAGCCCATCGCCGTGACTTCGTGGCCATCGTCGGACTCGTCGTCCTCGCGGTCCTCATCGCCGGCTACATCCTCGATCACCAGCCCGCCTTCACCTTCGGCCAGAGCTACTACAGCGTCCGCGCCGAGTTCGCCAATAGCGCGGCGGTGACTCCGGGTCAGGGGCAGGCGGTGACGATCGCCGGCGTCCAGGTCGGGCAGGTCGGCGGGGTCGAGCTCCAGAACGGCCGCGCGGTGGTGACCATGAACATCTACCGCCAGTACGCGCCCATTTACCAGAACGGCACGGTGCTGCTGCGCCCGCGCACGCCGCTCAAGGACATGTACCTGGCGCTTGATCCCGGCGACAAGCAGGCCGGCGCGGTGCCCAACGGCGGGATGCTGGCCGCGTCGGCCACCTCGCCGGACATCGATCTCGACCAGATCCTCGCTTCGCTCGACGCCGACAGCCGCAACTACCTGCTGCTGCTCCTGTCGGGCGGCGCGCAAGCGTTCCGGGATCAAACCGCGGCTTCGGACCCAGCTCCGGACTTCGCCGACGGGCCCACCGCGACCGCGACGCCGAGCCAGGCGGCGGTGTCCGACCTGCGCGGCACGTTCAAGCGCTTCGCGCCGCTCGACCGTGACACCCAGACCTTCGCCACGCTGCTCGCGCAGCGCAGCGCCAACCTGCGGCTGGCCATCCACAACCTCCAGCGGGTGGCCACTGCCCTCGGTGGCGTTGATGGGCAGCTGGCCTCGCTGATCGTCTCCTCCAACACCAACTTCGCCGCCATCTCCTCGCAGGACGCCAGCCTCGAGGCGGGGCTCTCGCTCCTGCCCAGCACCCTTGCCCAGACCAACACCACGCTGGGCAAGGTCGGAGCGTTCACCGCCCAGCTCGGCCCGGCGCTCAGTCAGCTCGTCCCGTTCGCGCACGCCCTCGCCCCGGCGCTGAAAGCCTCCCGGCCGCTGTTCCACGACACCACGCCGGTGATCCAGACCCAGCTGCGCCCGTTCTCGACCGCCGTGCAGCCGCTGGCGAGCGCCCTGCGCCCGGCGGCGACGAAGCTGGCACGGACAACGCCGCCGCTCACGCGCTCGGTCAACGTCGTGAACGCGCTGTTCAACACGCTTGCCTACCAGCCGTCGGGCGGCGAGCAGGGCTACCTGTTCTGGGGCTCCTGGCTGGCCCACATCGCCAACAGCCTCACCGACGTGCAGGATGCCCAAGGACCGACCGTGCGCGGGATCTTCATGGCCACCTGCCAGCAGCTCAATCTGCTCGAGACGACGATCCAGGCCGGCAGCCCATCGATCGGACCGCTGCTCGATCTGCTGAACGCGCCCGACTGGAGCCAGATCAAGTCGCCCTACTGCCCGGCCTCGCTGGGCTCGCTGACCCGGCAGGAGCCCAGCACCACGGGAGCGAGCCGATGAACAAACAGGCGCCGAGCACCGGCCGGCTCCTGACGATGGTCGCGTTCGCGGCCTCGTGTCTCGGGCTGCTCCTGTTCCTGTGGATCTCGTTCGGCGGCAGCACGTCGCTCAGCCCGCGCGGTTACGAGATCAGCGCGGAGTTCAACCAGGCGACCGAGCTCGGCAGCCAGGCCGACGTGCGAATCTCGGGCGTCGACGTCGGCAAGGTCATCAGCGTCTCCCTCGACCGCCGCACCGGGCTGACCCGCGCGGTCATGGAGATCGATCCGCAGTTCGCCCCGCGCCCGGTCGACACCCGCGCGATCCTGCGCCAGAAGACGCTGCTGGGGGAGACCTACATCGAGCTTTCGCCTGGATCGGCGAGCGCGCGCAAGCTCCCCGACGGCGCGACGCTCCCGCGGGGACAGATCGCGCCGACCGTCCAGCTCGATCAGATCCTCTCGACCTTCGACCCCGCCACCCGCCGGGCGTTTGAGACCTGGATGCAGCAGGACGGGATCGCGCTCACGAACCGCGGCCAGGACCTGAACGCCGCGCTGGCCGAGCTCTACCCGTTCGCGACCAACGTCGACTCGGTCCTGGCCGTTCTCAACCGCGACAGCGCGGCGACGAGCACGCTGCTGAACGACGGCGGCCAGGTCTTCTCCGCCATCGCCCACTCCCCGGCGGCGCTCCAGCAGCTGATCGTCAACGCCGACGGCGCGTTCTCGGCCACGGCCGCGCAGAGCACCGCCCTGGCCCAGACGATTCAGGCCTTCCCACCCTTCCTGCTCGCCACCAAGACGACGGTCGACCGGGTGGCGCGCTTCGCGCGGACGACCAAGCCGCTCGTCGACGAGCTCCGTCCCGCCGCCGTCCAGCTGTCGCCGGCGCTTCAGTCGCTCGCCGTCCTCGCCCCACAGCTGAAGAGCCTGCTCGTCAATGTCGGACCGCTGACGCACGCCTCCAAGGCAGGCGTGCCCGCGCTCGAGAACTTCCTCAACGACAGCGTCCCGCTGCTCACGCGGGCCACGCCATATCTCGGTGGCCTGATCCCGGTGATCGACTACATAAACGACTACCGGCGCGAGGTCGCCGGCTTCTTCGCCAACGGAACCGGCGCCTCGGGGGCGACCCTGCCGGCGAACAGCGGTCACGGGCTACTCCACTACGTGCGCATCGCGAACCCGATCAACCCCGAGACCCTGACCGACTATTCGGACCGCCTTTCGAGCAATCGCGGCAACCCGTATCTCGTCCCCGGCGGCTACACCGCTCTTTCTGGGGGGCTTCCCGTGTTTGGGAGCTACCTGTGCACCAACAATCCTCCGCCGGCGATTGGCCCTACTATTTCCGCCTCGCTGGCTGCTGTGCTGAGTGCCGACTACTACACGTCGGACCCCAGCGGCCCGCCTTGTAAGGCGCAGCCGCCCCTCGGCGCAGCAACCACCGGACAGTTAGAAGCATTCCCCCAACTACAACCAACCCCATGAGCATTGGCCGGCTCTGCTTGCAACAACCCAAAAGGAGGAGTCTGTTGCGACGACTAGTCGTAATAGCCACGGCGCTTGCCGTGCTCATTGCCGCCGCGTCCGCTTTCGCGGCCACTGGCGGCCTCAATAGCTACACCGCCACGCTGAAGTTCTCGCCCAATAAGGCGGGGAGCGGCGCGGCTCCCTCGGCCATCGGCTGGACCCAGAAGTACAGCGCCCTCAACGCCAACAGCGCGGACCGGACCGCGCCGCTGACCGACATCAAGACCACGATCTACGGTCTGAAGTCGGACGGCAAGGACTTCGCGACGTGTAGCTTCGCGAAGATCTCCAACGCCAAGTCCGACGCGGGGTGCCCGAAGGGCGCGCTGGTCGCGAGCGGTGAGATCACCGCGATTCTCGGCCCGGAGGCGGATCCGAGCACATCGGACCCGGACCAGATCCCGTGCGATCCTCTGCTCCACGTCTGGAACGCGGGTCAGGGCAAGGTCGTGTTCTTCTTCGTCGAGTCCGCGACCCACACCTGTGGTCCGATCCAGACGGGCAGCGTCACGCCGTTCGCCGGGACCGTCAAGACGGTCGGCAAGAACATGGTCCTGGACACGCCGATCCCGAGCGCGGTGTCGTTCCCGCTTCCCGGCATCGAAGGCTCGCTGACCAGCGAGACCCTCACCTACAAGAAGCTGGTCAAGACGGTCAAGGGCAAGACCGTCATGTACAACGCTTCGGTCGCCTGCAAGAGCGGCAAGCGTCCGTACAGCGTGGCGTTCACGGCGGAGCCCTCAGCGGGCGCCGCTGGGGTCACGCAGACGGTGACGGGCACCTCGAAGTGCAGCTGACCAGCTAGCTGGTTAGTCAGGGCCTCGCTGCGCTCGGCGTCCCTGGGACCATCCACCCCGTCCGGACGGGGTTGCCTGGTCCCACGGACGCCGCGCAGCGGCCCAACCTAAGCGATCTCGAACCGCTCGGCGCGTTGGGCGGCGCGCTCGGACTCGGTGAGCATCTGCACGAACAGCCACACGAGCGCGACCCCCATCACCAGCGACTGCTCGAGCGCCATCACCAGCCCGGCCATCATCTGATCCTCGAGCGGGCTGAGCCCCCAGTAGTGCGGCTGGTGGGCGTAGAAGGGATAGATCACGGTCGGCGCGAAGGCGAGCGCGATCCCCAGGAGCCCGACCAGCAGTTTGCCTCCGGCCATGTAACCGACCTGACCCAGGCCGGTCAGGCGGACGCGCGGGCGGATCGGGGACAGGACGTGCCACCAGTACAGCGACCCGGCGGCAAAGAAGCACAGGTGCTCGAAGACGTGCAGCACGCTGTTGCCCTGGGCCTTGTCGTAGAGCGCCGGCACGTGCCACAGCCAGAGGACCCCGGCGTAGAGGATCACGGCGAACACGGGGTGGGCGATGAACCCGGCGCGGCGCTCGACCGCCTGGACGCGCCGGGTCGCCGGGCGCAGCAGCGTCTTGGTCAGCCCGAGGATGAGCAGGATCGGCGCGAGGTCGAGCAGGAGCATGTGCTGGACCATGTGCATGACCATCAGCTGATCGCCGAGCGAGTCCAGGGGCGAGACGAGCGCGACCAGGATGGTCAGGATCCCGCCCGCGAACAGGAGCGCGCGCCAGAAACTGGGCGGGTGGCGCTCGCCGCGCCGGCGCGCCCGGCGCCAACCGGCCGCGTACAGCAGAACCAGCGCCAGCACCCCGATCAGGACGGAAGGTTCGAACGACCACGTGGCCTGCGGAGACACCGACGCGGATTATGCGCCGCGGGGCCGAAGGCCGTCGACAAACGTCCGGCGGAGGGCTAGGCTAACCCGTTCACAACAGTCGCACATCCATCCTTCCCAGCGAGGAGGTAGGTCGAGATGCGCATCGAGGTTAAGGGCCGCAATCTGCCCGTCTCCGAAGACCTTCGTGAGCACGTCGCCAAGCGATTTCGCAAGGTCGAACGGCAGGTGTCGGAGCTGGCCGAGCTCGAGGTGGAGGTGTTCGAGGAGCGAAATCCCGCGATCGCCGACAGCCAGGTGGCCGAGGCCACGCTCCACCTGAAAGGAGTGACGCTCCGCGCCCGAGATGCCTCGCCCGACATCATGCACTCGATCAACCTGTGCGCTGATGAGCTGCAGGTCCAGGTCAAGCGCCATCGGGACAAGCGACGTAAGCGGCGGGAGCAGCGCGCCGCCGCCGCCCAGAACGCGGCCGCCGAGCCCGCGGTGGAGGCGGTCGAGGAGGCCGGCGCGGCCGATGATTCTGGGGCGCAGGCCGGAGTCAGCTCGGCCGCCTGAAAGAGGGCGGAACGGCCAGGATCCCACTGCTACGCTAGCCATATGTCCATTCTGGACCGCGCTCTTCGCATGGGCGAAGGCAAGAAGTTCAAGGCCTATGAGCAGCGCGTCGGACGGATCAACGGCTACGAGCCGGAGCTTGAGCACTACACCGACGCGGAGCTGAGGGAGGCCGCCGACGAGCTGCGCGAGCGGGCGGCAAACGGCGAGAGCCTCGACGATCTGATGTTCGAGTGCTTCGCGCTCGTGCGCGAGGCCGGCAAGCGCAGCATGGGGATGCGTCACTTTGACGTCCAGCTGATCGGCGGCATGGTGCTGCACGACGGGGCGATCGCCGAGATGCGCACTGGCGAGGGCAAGACGCTGACCGCCACGTCGGCGGTCGTTTTGAATTCGCTAGGCGGGCGCGGGGTGCACGTGGTCACGGTCAACGATTACCTGGCCCGCCGCGACGCCATGTGGATGAAGCCGATCTACGACCTGCTCGGCGTGTCGGTCGGGGTGCTGCAGAACATGCAGCCCTACGAGGAGAAACGGGCCGCGTACGCCGCCGACGTCACCTACGGCACGAACTCCGAGTTCGGCTTTGACTACCTGCGCGACAACATGGCGACCTCGCTCGAGGAGAAGGTCCAGCACGGTGGGCGGGAGAAGCCCGACGAGGGCAAGTCCTATTACCACGCCTTCGCGATCGTCGACGAGGTCGACAACATCCTGATCGACGAGGCCCGCACGCCGCTGATCATCTCGGGCGCCCCGGAACAGGCCGCCGATCTGTACGCGAAGTTCGCCCAGCTCGCGCCGCGCCTGACGCCCGGCAAGACGCCAGAGGGATTGGATCCGCGCACAAAGAAGGAGTTCGTCGCCGACTTCGACTACGAGTTCGAGGAGAAGCACAAGACGGTCGCGGTCACCGAGCAGGGCGTGGCCAAGGCCGAACGCTTCCTCGGAATCGACCACCTCTACCGGGCCGAGAACGGCCACCTGGTCAACCACCTGATCCAGTCCTTGAAGGCGGAGTCGCTCTATAAGCGCGACGTCGACTACGCGGTGATCGACGGCGAGGTCAAGATCATCGACGAGTTCACGGGCCGCATCCTCGAGGGCCGGCGCTGGTCGGAGGGCCTGCACCAGGCGGTCGAGGCCAAGGAGGGCGTCCGCGTCCAGGAGGAGAACCAGACCCTCGCGACGATCACCCTGCAGAACTACTTCCGCATGTACGACAAGCTCGCGGGCATGACCGGCACGGCGCTGACCGAGGCGACCGAGTTCATGAAGATCTACGAGCTGCCGGTGGTCGAGATCCCGACCAACCGCCCGATGGTCCGCGCCGACCGCAACGACCAGGTCTACAAGACCAAGGACGGCAAGTGGAGCGCGGTGGCCCGCGAGATCGAGCAGCGCCACGCCGCCGGGCAGCCCGTGCTGGTGGGAACGATCTCGGTCGAGGTCTCAGAGCTTCTGTCCGACGCGCTCACGCGCAAGGGGATCGCCCACAGCGTCTTGAACGCGAAGCCGGAGCACGCCGAGCGCGAGGGCGAGACGATCGCCGAAGCCGGTGCCCCCGGCGCGGTCACGATCGCCACCAACATGGCCGGCCGCGGCGTCGACATCAAGCTCGGCGGCAACGCCGAGCACCTGACGCACCTCGAGGTGGCCAAGCTCGGCCTGCAGCCCGGCATGCCCGACTACGACGAGCACTACGCGAAGGTGCTCCCGACGATCGAGGAGCGCGTCGATGGCTTGCGCGACCAGGTGCTCGAGGCCGGAGGGCTGTTCATCCTCGGTACCGAGCGCCACGAATCGCGACGGATCGACAACCAGCTGCGCGGCCGCTCCGGACGCCAGGGCGACCCCGGCGAGTCTCGCTTCTTCCTGTCCGCCCAGGACGACCTGGTCCGGCTGTTCGCCGGCGAGCGCATCTACAAGATCCTCGACCGCCTGGGCAGCACCGACGAGGAGGGCAACGAGGAGCCGATCGAGCACGGCATGCTCTCCAAGCAGATCGAGAAGGCCCAGCGCAAGGTCGAGGAGCAGCACTTCCTCACCCGTAAGCACACGCTCGAATACGACGACGTGCTCAACCAGCAGCGCGAGGTGATCTACACCTATCGCGACGAGATCCTCGAGGGACGCGACATGAGCGACGCCGCCCGCCAGGAGATCGCGAGCATGATCGATCGCCTGGTCGAGGAGTACACGGCCGGCGAGTTCGTCGAGGACTGGGACGTCGAGGGCCTGTTCCGGCGGATGAGCGAGATCTTCCCGGCCGGTGCCGAGCTTCCGGACATCGACCCCGACCGTGCCGATCGCGAGGAGCTCAAGGCGGCGTTCGACGAGATGGTCGTCGAGCAGTACGACGGTCGCGAGGAGGAGTTCGGCGACGAGCTGATGCGCGACATCGAGCGCTTCCTGCTCCTGCAGATCATCGACCAGCGCTGGCGCGAGCACCTGTACGACATGGACTACCTGCGCGAGGGCATCCACCTGCGCGGGTTCGCTCAGATCGAGCCGCTGGTGGCGTACAAGAACGAGTCGTTCGAACTGTTCCGCGACCTGATGAACAGCATCTGGGACGACTTCGCGCGGCTGATCTTCCACGTCCAGGTCACGCCTGTGGACGGTGCTCCGAACGGCGGAACGCCGCCGGCGCCGCCCCAACGTCGGAGCCCCTCGAGTGCCGCGAGCTCAGCCACGGGTGGCGCGGGCCGGGTCACCTACTCAGGTGGCGGCGGTGCGCCCCAGGGTGCGATGGCGATTGCCGCCGCGGCCGGTGGTGCGGGAGTGGTTGACGGCGGTGCGGTCGAGGAGCCGGTACCGGCCCCGGTCGAGCAGCGGCGGGTGGCGCCCGGAGACCAGATCGGGCGCAACGACCCGTGCTGGTGCGGGTCGGGCAAGAAGTTCAAGAAGTGCCACGGCGCGTAGGCGCCGATCTCGCGCCCCCTCTGAAGCAGAGCTAGCCACCGGTCACCGTCCGCACTCGGGCGGGGCCGGACAACTCGCCACTCACCGTTCGGCGCGGCGCGAGCGGTGAGAAACCCCTGCTATAGGCGGGTGAACGGCCATTCACGTCCGGAACGGAGGGCGAGTGTTGCGTTACCCGCCCGGCCGGATGCGATCAGGTCGGCTTGGGGGTGCGATCCCCCCGGGCCACCCGACCGCAACCGGTGGGTTGCGTTTCCGCGATGGTCCAGGCTACACGCCCGCTCTCACTGACGATCTCCTCCACGGTCGTGTCGAAGTAGCGCCCAGCGCGAGCGACAGGGGCACTTTGTCAAGGGCGGTAAATTCACCGTCATGCCCGACGACACCGGCCTGCGCGCGTCCGACGAGCAGCGCGAACAGGTTGCCCAGGACATCCGGGAGCACTTCGCCGCCGGTCGCCTGAGCGAGGACGAGCTCGACGAGCGGGTCCAGGCCGCCTACAGCGCGAAGACCCAGCAGCAGCTCGACAAGCTGATGGCCGACCTGCCTAAGCTCCCGGCCAGCCCGGCCCAGCAGAAGGCCCAGCTCGTGCAGCGCCGGCGCCACCTCCAACGACGGTTGCTCCAGGAGACCGGTGGCGGGGCGGCGCTGTTCGTCATCTGCACGGTGATCTGGATTAGCTCGGGCGCCAGCGGCCAGTTCTGGCCGATCTGGGTCGCGCTGGTCACGTTGATCCCGCTGCTGCGCAACGGGTGGCGGCTGTACGGTCCAGCGCCGGAGTTCGACCGCGTCGAGCGCGAGCTGGACTCGCGCCAGGGTAGGCACAACCAGCGCGATCAGCGCCGTGCCGGCCGGCACTCGGGCCGGCACGGCGGGCGGTTCTGACGGCGGCGGCGCGTTAGCCCTGCTTCTGGTGCCGGATGTGCTCCGGCGCGATCTCGAACTTCACCCGGACCTCGCCGGGCGCTCGGAGTGTCGAAACGACTGCGTAGTTTGGCTCCGTCAGGAGCTTGTGCACTTCCGGATCGTTGAGGGTTGCCATGCATAGGACACTACCGACGCTCGCGTTGCTACCTTAGAAACAGATGGCCACCGCCCCCTCAGAGCCGCTCTCCCAGCGCCTCGCGTCGATCCGCGAGCAGTTGAAGCTGCTCGCGGACTACCTTTGACCCCGCTGCGCTGAGCGAGCGCGTCAGCGCGCTCGAGGATGAGATGGGCGCTCCCGCGTTCTGGGAGGACCAGGAGCGGGCGGCCAGCGTGAGCGGCGAGCACGCGCGCACGAGCCGGCGCCTGGTCGCCTACCGGGAGCTCGAGCGCGACGTCGAGGACCTCGAGCCGCTGGCCGAGCTGGCCGAGGAGGACCCCGAGATGGCGCAGGAACTCGAGGAGCAGATCCAGAGCGTGCAGGCACGCCTGGACCGGCTCGAGGAGGAGCGGCTGTTCTCCGGTCGCTACGACTCGGGCGATGCGCTGGTCACGGTCAACGCCGGTGCCGGCGGAACCGATGCCCAGGACTGGGCCGAGATGGTCCTGCGGATGGAGATGCGCTGGGCCGAGCGGCGGGGCTACGGCGTGGAGCTGCTCGAGGCCTCCCCGGGGGAGGAGGCCGGTATCAAGTCGGCGACCTTCATGGCCAAGGGCGAGAACGCGTACGGCGTGTTCGCCAGCGAGAAGGGCGTTCACCGGCTGGTACGCCTGTCGCCGTTCGACGCCGCCCACCGGCGCCAGACGAGCTTCGCCGGCGTCGAGGTGTCGCCCGTGGTGCCCGACATCGAGGACTTCGCGATCGACGACGACGATCTGCAGATCGACACCTACCGGGCCAGCGGCGCCGGCGGTCAGCACGTGAACAAGACCGACTCCGCCGTGCGGATCACCCACAAGCCGACCGGCGTCGTCGTGCAGTGCCAGAACGAGCGCTCCCAGTCCTCCAACAAGGCCGAGGCCATGACGATGCTGCGCTCGAAGCTGATCGAGCTCGAGGAGCGCAAGCGCCGCGAGGAGATCGCGCGCGAGCGCGGCGAGGCGCAGGACGTCAACTTCGGCTCGCAGATCCGCTCCTATGTGCTGCACCCGTACTCGCTGGTCAAGGACCACCGGACCGACCACGAGATGGGGGACACCGCCCGGGTGCTGGACGGCGACCTCGACGGCTTCGCGCGCTCGTACCTGCTGAAATCGGCCAAGTGACAGCCGATCGGGGGATTCGCGAGCCGGCGGCCCAGCCGACCGCTCCGTATCTGGAGGCAATAACCGCGTACGGGTTTCGCGGCTCGCTGCGCTTCCACGTCCCCGGCCACAAGGGCGGCGACGGCGCCGACCCGGGCTTGCGCACGGCGCTCGGCGAACGCGCGCTTCTGCTCGACGTCCCGCAGGACATCGAGGGCATCGACGTGGGTCCGTCGCCGACGCCGTACGAGCGGGCCGAGCGACTCGCTGCCGAGGCCTACGGGGCGGCGCGCGCCTGGTTTCTAACCAACGGCGCCACCCAGGGCAACCACGCCCTGTGCCTGGCCCTAGCGCCACCCGGCCGGCGCGTGATCCTGCAGCGCAACTCGCACGCCAGCTTGATCGACGGCCTGGTCCTGAGCGGCGGAACCGCTCGGTTCGTGGCGCCCGAGTACGACGTCGAGCTCGGGATGGCCCACGGCGTGACCCCCGAAGCGCTGGCCGAGGCGTTCACGCGTGTCCCCGACGCCCCTGCCGCGTTCATCGTCTCGCCCACCTACTACGGGATGGCCGCCGACGTGGAGGGGTGCGCCGAGGTGGCGCATGCCGCCGGCGCGGCCCTGATCGTCGACGGCGCCTGGGGGTCGCACTTCGGCTTTCACGCCCGCCTGCCCGCCTCGCCGCTGGCCCTGGGGGCCGACGCGATGCTCGCCTCGACCCACAAGATCGTGGGCAGCCTGACCCAGTCGGCGATGCTGCTTGTCGCCGACACCGGGCGCGTCGACCCCGACGCCGTCGACCGCGCGGTGCGGCTGATCCGCTCGACCAGCCCGAGCGCGCTGCTGATGGCCTCGCTCGACGCCGCCCGGCGCCAGCTCGCGGTGCACGGCGAGGCGCTGCTCGACCGCACCATCCGCGCCGCCGAGCGCACCCGCGCGGCGATCGATGCGGTTCCCGGGTGCGCCGTGCTCGACGAGGAGTTCGTTGGTCGACCCGGGATCGCGGGATGGGATCCGCTGAGGATCGTGATCGACGTGCGCGGCACCGGCTGTACGGGCTACGAGGTCGCCGGGGCGCTGCGCAACGCCTACGACATCTACGTGGAGTTGGCCACGCACGCCACGCTCGTGCTGGTGCTCGGGATCGCACAGCCGGTCGAGGCGCTCGAGCGCCTCTCGCACGACTTCGCGGAGACGGTCCGGCTGATCGCCCGCCCGGAGGCGCGCCACGCGATCAGCCGGCCTCCCTCGGCGCTCTCCCACGAGACCGTCGTCTCCCCTCGCGATGCGTTCCTCGGGCGGGGCGAGACCGTGCCGGTAGGCGAGGCGGTGGGGCGGATCTCGTGCGAGTCGATCGCCGGCTACCCGCCGGGCGTGCCCTCGCTGCTGCCCGGCGAGCGGATCACCGACGAGGTCGTGGCCTACCTGCGCGAGCTGACCGCCGAGGGCGCCCGACTGCACGGAGCCTCGGACCCGTCGTTCCGCACCGTGCGCGTGTTGATCGAGTAACGACGGTCAGAGCAGTCGCGGGCCGTGCCGGAGCCCGGCGAGCCCGACCAACCCCAGGGCGAGGGGCACCAGCGACTCCAACGCCCGGTAGACCAGGATCGCCGAGGTGGCGAGCGCGAGCGGCGCCCCGTAGAGGACGAAGACGCCGACCAGGCCTCCCTCGGTCGTGCCGGGCAGCGAGATGACCGAGCCGGCCTGTCCCAGGGTGTAGGCGAGCAACAGCGTGCCGAGCGGCAAGCCGCTCGAGCTGAGCGCGCGAAAGGCCACTGCAAGGGCACCCAGGTCGAGCACGATGTAGCCGAGCGCGCCGAGGATCAGCAGCGGATCGCGGGTGCGGAGTAGCTCTCCGCTGCACATGACCCCGTCGCGGAGATAGCCCGCGCCGCGGCGGACGAGTCTCGACGGGCGGCTCTCGGTGGGCCTCGCGGATCGGGTCGCGGGTCTTTTCGCCACGTAGATCACGGCCGCCGCGAGACCGCCGGCGACCAACGCGGGCAGCAGCGATCCCGCCTCGGAGGCCCGACCCGGGAGGGCGCCGGTCCCCACCCCGAGGCCGCCGACGATTAGCAGCAGGAAGTTCGTGGCCACGCTGGTGATGAGGAAGAGCGCGATCATGCGGCGGGCCGCGAGCGCCGGCGACATTCCCGCCCGGCTCATGAGGACACCGGCCACGGCGAGGCCGCCGGTGCCACCCGCCGGCACGAGCACGTTCACGCCCTGTGCCGTCAGCGCGAGCCAGACCGAGCTTTTGGCCGCGAGGCGATCGGCGAACGTCCGCTGAAAGGCCAGCGCGAAGCACAGCACCGAGCCGATCTGGAGCGCGCACGCGGCGATGATCCAGCTGGGCTGGGCGCGGTCGAACCGGGAGCGCAGCGAGCCCAGGCCCGGGACCGTCGCGATCACGAGCACGACGACCAGTACGACGATGGCGAACCGCGCGAGCCGCCACGCGAGCGCTCGGCGGTCGAACGCGGGAGCGTGCATGCCGCATTGGACTTTAGGCCCTTATCCTCGGAATCAGTGGCCGACGCAACGCTCACCGAGATAGTCGTGCGCGCGCTCGCCGAGGACATCGGCGACGGCGACGTCACGACGGCCGTAACGGTCCCGGAGCGGGCGATGGCCCACGCGATCGTCACCCAGAAGGCCCCCGGCGTTCTCTTCGGGCTGGACGTCGCCGCCGAGGTGTTCCGCCTCGTCGACCCGGAGCTGGCTGTCCAGCCGCTCACGCGCGAGGGCGAATGGCGTGAGCACGGCCCCGTGCTCGAGCTCGAGGGGAGGGCACGGTCGATCTTGACCGCCGAGCGAACCTCGCTGAACTTCCTGGCGCGGTTGTCCGGCGTGGCGACGATGGCGGCGCGCGCTGTCCGCGCGGTGGAGGGGACCGGCGCCACGATCCTTGACACACGAAAGACAACGCCCGGTTTGCGGGCGCTCGAGAAGGCGGCGGTGGCGGCCGGCGGCGCCACCAACCACCGCTTCGGCCTGTTCGACGCGATCCTGATCAAGGAAAACCACGCCGCCCTCGCCGGCGGCGTGGGAGAGGCGGTTCGCAAGGCTCGCGCCTCCGCCCCCGAGCTGACGCTCGAGGTCGAGTGCCGGACGCTGGCCGAGGTCGACGAGGCGCTCGATGCCGGGGCGCCGTGGATCCTGCTGGACAACATGTCGGTCGAGCAGTTGACCGAGGCCGTGCTGCATGTGGGCGGGCGGGCTCGGCTCGAAGCCAGCGGCGGCGTCACGCTGGACACGCTCCGGGGCATCGCGAGCACGGGAGTAGACTTTGTGTCTGTGGGGGCGCTCACTCACAGCGCCCCGGCGCTAGACCTGTCCCTCCTCCTCGAGCCGATTTCATGAACTTGCCGATGCTCGGTGCGTCCGACGCACCCCTGCTCCTCGAGAACATCCCCGCCCTCCAGGACGAGGTCCGCGCGCTCGCCCGCGAGCGCGGCGCGGTGATCCTCGCCCACAACTACCAACTGCCGGAAGTCCAGGACGTCGCGGATTACGTCGGCGACTCGCTGGGCCTCTCCCAGCAGGCGGCCGCGGCCGACGCGGACACGATCGTGTTCTGCGGCGTGCACTTCATGGCCGAGACCGCCTCGATCCTGTGTCCCGACAAGCGGGTGCTGATCCCTGACGTGGACGCGGGCTGCTCGCTGGCCGATTCGATCACCGCTTCGCAGTTGGGCGAGTGGAAGGCTCGTCATCCCGACGCGATCGTGGTCATGTACGTCAACACCACCGCCGAGGTCAAGGCGCTCACCGATTACTGCTGCACCTCGGCCAACGCCGTCAAGGTTGTCGAGCACATCTACGCGGAGCACGGTTCGGGTACCGAAATCCTGTTCGGGCCCGACATGTTCCTGGGGGCGTACGTCGAGAAGTCGACCGGGCGCTCGATGCACGTGTGGGACGGCGAGTGCCACGTGCACGCCGGTATCAGGCCCGACGACATCGCGTCCGTGCGCGCGGCACATCCGGGGGCCGACTTCCTGATCCACCCCGAGTGCGGCTGCTCGACCAGCGTGATGGAGTACGTCGCGGCCGGCGATATCTCCAGCGCGGGTGTCCACATGCTCTCTACGGGCGGAATGCTCGCCTACGCTCGCGGGATTGACGGCCGGGTGGGTGGGCCCCCAAGAAAGGCGATCGTGGCCACCGAGACGGGGATGCTCCACCCGCTGCGTCGGGCCGCCCCCGATACGGAGTTCATCGCCGCCAACGAAGCGGCGCACTGTCGCTTCATGAAGATGATCACCCTGCCCAAGCTGCGTGACGCCCTGCGTGACGATGTGCACGAAGTCAAGGTGCCGTCCGAGGTGGCCGACCGGGCCCGGCTGCCGATCGAGCGGATGGTCGCGATCAGCTGACGATCCCGCCCCCGGGTTTGGAGGCGATGCGACCACTGACCGGACGGGGTCGCCAGGCCCCATGGACGCCGCCGAAGGCGGCCTAATCAAACCGGCTCGGCCAGCAGGTCGATTCCGGAGCCGACGGCCTCGATCACTCGCGGCAGCGTCGTCAGCCTGCGCTCGAACTCATCCGGCGTGTAGCAGTGCACGTCGGCCGGCGAACCCATCTCCAGCGCGTCCCAGAGCGACGCGGCGTGATAGACGCGCTCGAGCCACGGCATCCCCTCGAATGCCGGCGAGACGAGGATCATCACGAACTCGGGGCCGCGCTCGCGCTGGGGCGGCGCGCCTCGCTCGTCGGCCACGCGGGCGCCGCCCAGCACGGCGCGCTCGATCTGCCAACGGTCGTCGACGCGCGCCAGATACCGCTGAAGCTCGCGCCTGTTGACGGCGGCGGTCACCTCCACGGCGCCGATTGTGGCGACGTTGGGCCCGCTTATCAATACTTAGCGACCGCGCCGACGACCTGGCTGAGCATCGGGTAGGCGGCCCAGTTGACCGGCCCGTCGATCATCACGGCGAACGCGAGCATGTGATGATCGCGGGCGGTGCAGTAGCCGGCGAGGTTGGTGACGTTGTTGAGCGTGCCCGTCTTGGCAATGCAGTGTCCCTGCGCCGGCGTTCCCGTTCCGATGCTCTGGACCGTGCCGTTGACCCCGACCGTGGGCAGTGCGGCCGAGAGCTCGCGGCCGATCGGGGTGTGCCAGATCACGTGCAGGAGATCGACCACCTGACCCGGGGAGGAGGAGTCGGAGCGCGAAAGCCCTGAGCCGTCGACGATCGCCGGGTGAAGGTCGTAGGCAGTCGCCATCAAGTCCGAGATCACCTCGGCCCCGCCGGTGATGCTTCCTCCGCCGCCGAAGCGGATGCCCAGTTGCTTGGTCAGCATCTCGGCGAAGAAGTCATCGGAGGGCACGTCCATCAGCCTCAGCATTACCGACAACGGGGGGGAGGACACGGAGGCGAGTAGCTGGGTGCCGGGAGGCGCCGGCCGCGTGCGGTTCAGCGGCCGAGCCCCGATGCCGGCACCGTTCATGGTGAGCACGAGTTCCTTGGCTGCGAACGCGCCCGGGTTGAGCTTCTTGAAGGTCGACCCGTGGTCGTAGGTGAGCGCGGAGAGCTGCCCGCCGAAGTCGGGTGTGTCCGGCGCGTAACCGGTTGCCGGCCCGCCGCGGAGGTCGTCGAACAGCGCGGCGTCCCCGATCACCCAACCCGTGACCCGGTGGATGCCGTCGTGCTGCAGTTGAGCGACGATCTGGTTCGCCGTCGGGCCGTAGCCCTGTTCCCATTCCTTGTTGAAGGCTCCGTCGCCCAACGTGGGATCGCCGCCTCCAACCAGGTAGAGGTTCCCGTGCCACACCCCACCGGGGCCGAGGTGGCCCTTCCCGACCACGGTCGTCTTCAGCGTCGCATTGGGGCCCAGCTGGTGCAGAACCGCCACCGTCGTGTAGAGCTTCTCCACCGAGGCGGGCGGCCTGCCGACGTTGGCCCGCATCGAGAGCAGGGGCTCGCCGGCGGTCAGGTCGTACACCATCGCACCGGTCTGCGGCCCCGCCCGGTTCAGAGTGTTCGTGATCGCGGCGCCGAGGCGGAGCATCGCCGGCGTCGCCGGTGGTGCTTTCGGCTTAGCCGGTTGGGCAGGCTGCGTGGTCGTGGTCGTGGTCGTGGTCTTCACCGCGATCGGCGAGCCGACCGAAGCATCCGAGCTCGGCTTGGCGACGTGACCCCCTCCGCCGCATCCAGCAATCGCCAACGTGGCGAGCGCGCCCCCAATCCAGCGATTCAGGCTGACTCGAGCTCCTCCACGGTGTGAGGTCCCACGCATGCGATCGACAGTCGGTCGGCGACCCGCGCTGCCACCTCTCTCACCTCGTCGAACGTCACCTCGTCGAGCAGCGCGATCGTGCGGTCGGGATCGACGTCCTCACCGTACACGATCGTCTGCTGGGCAGCGTGGCGCGCAATCGCGCCGGTGTTCTCGAATGCGATCGCCCGAGCGCCGGCGGCGTAGGCACGGGCGCGTTCGACCTCCGCCTCGTTCGGTCCGTCCTCGCGCAGCTCGGTGACGATGTCTCGCATCCTGCGGTACGCCTCGAGCATCTTGTCCGATTCCAGACCGGCCGAGAGCTGGAGTACGGGCACGTCGGCGTAGGAGTGCGCGATCGAGTGGACCGAGTAGGCCAGGCCGCGCTGCTCGCGGATCTCGTCGAACAGCCGCGAGCCCATCGACCCCCCGAGCAGGGTCGAGTAGATCGTCAGTGCCGCGCGCTGCTTGGCGTGCGAGATCTCGATCTCCGGCCGGTAGGACATCCGCAGGTGCGACTGGCTGGACTCGCGTTCGCGCACCAGGACGCGCGCGTGTGCGGGCGGCGCCGGCTCGAACGGCGCCGGCGCGGGCCGCTCCGGAAAGCGGGTGAACAGCTCCTCCACCGCGCCGTTGTCGGGCAGCCCCTCGAGGTTGCCCACCAGGAACGCGCCGCCCCGGCTCGGCGACCAACGCCGGTCACGGAAGGCGATGATCCCATCGCGCGTGAAGGTCTCGCGGATGTGCTCGGTCGAGCCCAGGACCGGGCGCCCGAGCGGATGGTCGCCGAACGCCGCCTCGTCGATCAGATGCTCGGCCATGACCGAGGGCTGATCGTTGGCGCGTGCGATCTCCTGCACGACCACGCCCCGCTCGCGGTTGAGCTCGTCGCCCTCGATTCTTGGTCGGCCCACGAAGTCGGTCAGCAGATCCGCCGCTTCGAGCGCCTTGGTGGCGCGCGCGGTGATGTGGAAGGCGACAAGATCGTGGCTCGTGTACGCGTTGAGGACTGCTCCGATCCGCTCGGCCGCCTCGTTCACGTCCCGGTAGGTGGGGTACTTCTCGCCGCCCTTGAAGACCAGGTGCTCGAGGAAGTGAGCCATGCCGTTCTCGTCCTCGCGCTCGGTGCGCGCGCCGGCATCGAATGCGACCAGGATCGTCGCCGATCGCGCTCCCTCGACCGCGATCCGATACAGCGGCAACCCGTTAGAAAGCAACTTGCGAGTGATCGACGGCACCTGGGTAAAGGTAGCGAGAGCTGCAAATCGCGTTGCAGAGGGAGGTTTGGGGAGCCGTTCGCGGACGGACCCCGATAGGCTGCCCGGAGCTTATGGCCAGCATTCAGTCACAAAACAGAATCAGTAGGCGGCGCCGGGAATCCGCGTCCGCCGTCCCTGCCTCGCGAGAGGCCCGGCCCCTCGGAGCCGGCCAGCCGGCTGCGCCGGTGATCGAATTCCGGGGTGTTTCGAAGCGTTACTCCGGCGGCGACGTCGGCCTTGACGAGGTCAGCTTCTCGATTGGGCGCGGCGAGTTCGTGTTCCTGGTCGGCGCGACCGGGTCGGGAAAGTCGACCGTCATGCGCCTATTGATCAAGGAGCTCGACCCGACCGGCGGGAACATTCGCGTAGCCGGGCGCGCCCTGAACGAGATCACGCGCAAGCGCATCGCCTATTACCGCCGCAACCTCGGCGTGGTCTTCCAGGACTTCAAGCTTCTGCCCAGCCGCACCGTGTACGACAACGTGGCCTACGCGCTGCAGGTCACCGGCGGCTCGCGCCGGGACATCCGCGACAAGGTCCCGGACATCCTGCGCCTGACCGGGCTGTCGACCAAGCTGCACAACACTCCCGACCAGCTCTCGGGCGGGGAGCAGCAGCGCGTGTCGATCGCGCGCGCGTTCGTCAACCACCCGCCCCTGCTGCTGGCCGACGAGCCGACCGGAAACCTCGACCCAGAGACGAGCGTCGACATCATGCGGCTGCTCTACCGGATCAACCGGACCGGCACTACGGTGCTGGTCGCCACCCACGATAAGACGATGGTCGACAAGATGCGCCGCCGCGTGCTCGAGCTCTCCCAGGGTCGGATCGTCCGTGACGAGGCCACCGGCCTATACACGCGGGACGAGACCACCCGGGAATTTGCCCGGCGCCTGCGCGCCCCCGCGTCACCCCCGCCCGGGGTTTCCTAAGCGATGCGGTTCGGTTTCTTCCTGCGGGAGGCGATTCGCTCCATGCGCCGCAGTGCTGCTCCGAGCTTCGCCGCGCTCGCCACCGTGCTGGTGACGATGCTCGTGCTGGGAGTGTTCATCCCGATCGTGCAGGCCACCCACGGGGCGGCCGACAGCGTGCGCGGACGCGTCGAGGTCGACGTCTACATGAACACGAACGCGACCGCGGCGGATGACACCAGGGTGCAGGGCGAAATTTCGCGCCTGCCGCACGTCAAGCAAGTGCAGTTCGTCTCAAAGCAGCAGGCCTACCAGCAGCAGGCGAAGGCGGATCCTCAGGCCTACGCGTTGCTCGGATCAAACCCGCTGCCAGACACCTTCCACGTGATTCCCGACAACCCGAGCAACGTCCTGCTCGTGCACACCGAGATCGCCGGTTCGGGGACGGGCGGGAGCCCGATCGACCCGGCGATCAACCAAGTGTCCAATAAGCAGACACAGACCAAGCAGATCCTCGAGGTCACCAACCTGGTGACGATCACGGCGGCGGTGCTCACCGTCCTGCTGGTGCTCGCCTCGGTCCTGCTGATCGCCAACACGATCCGGCTGTCGCTGTACTCGCGACGGCGCGAGGTCGAGGTCATGAAGCTGGTCGGCGCCACCGATTGGTTCATCCGCTGGCCGTTCGTGATCGAGGGCATGATTGTCGGTTCGTTCGGCGCGCTGCTCGCGATCATCGTGCTCGGCATCACCAAGGTCGCGCTGCTCGACCCGCTGGCCAGCAACTGGACGCTGATCGCGGCGCCGCGCACGATCGCCTTCAGCCTGCTCGTCGTGGTGCTGCTGGGCGCGGGCGCGATCGTGTCGGCGGTCGGCTCCGGGCTCTCGCTGCGGCGCTTTCTGCGCGTCTGAGCTCGGGCACCCCCGGCGGCGAGGTGTGAGCGTCACCGGGCGTGCAGCTCTACACGAGCAACTACCTGGTCGGCGACCTGGTCGGCACGAGCGGCCGGGCTTACCGCAAGGGCGATGCGTTCGCGCTCGAGACCCAGATGCATCCGGACGCGCCCAACCACCTTGGGGAACCCAGCTGGTCCGATCCGGTGCTCCGCCCGGGCCGGCTGCTGGTATCGCGCACCACCTACCGGTTCACGGTCGCGGGCGCCGAACTGGCCGAGCGCATCCGGTTCTGAGCTCGGGACCGGACCCCCTACGCGACTCCGGTTCTGAGCTCGGGATCGAGCCGCCAGGCGACTCTGATTCTGCGCGCCGGAGTCGGGTCCGTTGTCGCCGCGACGCGGTCGGTCACAGAATGGCAACATCCGTGTGAGCGCTCACAATTCTGGTATAAGTTGCCCGCGTACGCCAACCGCTTGCGGATTCGCGGCCGGGCAAGCGCACAACTGAAGGGAGGATCTATGCAGATCGGGTTCTGTAGCCCGAGGAGTCTGCGTGCTCCTGTTTGGGCTCGTGTCGTACTCGTAACGGCCGTCCTGTCGCTGGGGACCGGCGGGATCGCAGTCGCTGCCAAGCAATCTCACAAGTCGGGCAAGCACCCGACGGCGGGGCACGGCGGCCTGAGCGTCAGCAAGGCCCCGTGGGGCACGGCCAACGGGAAGGCGGTCGACCTCTACACGCTGCGCAATGGCCACGGGATGATCGTGAAGATCACCAACTACGGCGGCGTGGTCCAGTCGATCTGGGTGCCGGACAGCACCGGCGCGCTCAAGAACGTCGCGCTCGGTTTCCCCAAGCTGAGCGACTACGTCAACGACTTCCAGAACCAGCCCTGGCCGGCGGCCGGAGGCTCCGGCGACACGTACTTCGGCGGGATCATCGGCCGGTACGCCAACCGGATCGCCAACCACTCGTTCACGCTCGACGGCACGACCTACCAGCTGCCGGGCAACAACGGTCCGAACAACGTCAACACGCTGCACGGCGGGCCGGACGCCTACAACACGCAGGTTTGGGCGGCGACGCCCGAGAAACTCGCGAACGCCGTCGCGCTGAAGCTGACCTACACCGACCCCAACGGCAAGAACGGATTCCCGGGAGCGGTCAGCACCGTGGTCACCTACACGCTCACGCAAGACAACGCGTTTGCGATTACCTACCACGCGACCACGACCGCGCCGACGGTCGTCAACTACACCAACCACACCTATTTCAACCTGGCCGGCGAGGGATCGGGGAACGTGTACGCCCAGAAGCTGGCCATTAACTCTGACACGTTCCAGCCCACCAACGACGTGCAGATCCCGACCGGGTTCGCGTCGGTGCGCGGCACACCGTTTGACTTCCTGACCATGAAGCCGATCGGCCGGGACATCGAGGACGCCAGCGCGCCCGAAGGCAACCAGCTGGTCGTCGCTCACGGCTACGACCACAACTGGGTGTTGCGCGGGTCGGGTTACCGGCTGGCCGCCGTCGCCCAGGACCCCGGTGACGGCATCGTGCTGTGGACCTACACCAACCAGCCCGGTGTGCAGCTCTACACCGGGAACTTCCTGGTCGGCGATCTGGTCGGGACGAGCGGTCACGCCTACCGACAGGGCGACGCGTTCACGCTCGAGACCCAGCACTACCCGGACACCCCGCACCACATCGGCCAAGCAGGTTGGCCGTCCGTGGTGCTGAACCCGGGGCAAGCGTTCAACTCGAAGACGACCTACAAGTTCACGACCGCTGGTCCGGGGTTCCGGCACAGCTTTTAGAAGCCTCTCCCGCAACGCCGGGCCACTGGGCCAGTGGCCCGGCCGCGCGGGGACGGGACACGCCCGCGGACCGAACGGGGTTCGCCGCCCGGATCGAGTGAGGTCGTGGCGTGGCGGTGAAGCATGCTCTGAGCCCGACAATTCGCTGCCCGGCTAACCTCCGGACATGGTCTCGCGCCGGTCGCGCCGTCCTAGGATTCTCGCCAGCCTGCTCGTAGGGCTGCTCGTGCTGCTGGCCGGCATCTGGCTCGGCGGACATCCCAGCTGGCTGCCCTCGCCGCTGCGCAGCGCGTTCGTCGACCAGGGTGAGGACCCGCTGGTCAACCAGGTCCTCAACCTGCTCCAACAGGACTACTACCGGCCGCTCAACCGCGGCCAGCTCGTCAACAAAGGCCTGTCCGGGATGGTGGCGAGCCTCGACGATCCCTACTCCCACTACTACAACCCGTCCGCCTACCAGGGGTTCTTGAACGAGGACGACCCGCACCTGAGTGGGATCGGCGTCGATGTTCTCGGCGAGACGAAGGGGCTGTTGGTGCAGGACGTGTTCCCGGGGTCGCCCGCCGCACAGGCCGGCTTGCAGCGCGGGGACCTGATCATCGCGGTCGGCTCCACCTCGCTGGCCCACCATCCTTCGAGCTTCGGCTCGGCATTGATCAAGGGAACCGCGGGCACGCGGGTGACGATCACTATCCAGCGCGGAAAGCGCACGCTCACGCGCACGCTGGTCAGGGAGGAGATCGTCGTCCCCGTAGCGAGCGGGACGGTCGTCACCTACCACGGGATCAAGCTCGGCGTCCTCGTCCTGCAGCAGTTCGTCCAGGGCGCCGGGGCCGAGCTGCGCACGCAGGTGGAGGACGTGTTGCACGAGGGCGCGCGCGGGCTGATCCTCGACCTGCGTGGCAACCCGGGCGGACTCCTCAACGAGGCGGTCAACGTCGCCAGCATCTTCATCCCGGACGGCACGATCGTCTCCACCGCCGGCCGGGCGCAGCCCCGCCAGGTGTACGTAGCCCGGGGTGGGGCGATCTCGACCAGTATCCCGATGGTCGTGCTGGTCGACGACATGACCGCCTCGGCGGCGGAGATCGTCACCGGAGCGCTGAAGGACCGCGGCCGGGCGCTGGTGGTGGGAACCCATACGTACGGCAAGGGTGTGTTCCAGGAGATCGACCCGCTGCCCAACGGAGGCGCGCTCGACTTCACCGTCGGCGAGTACTTCACGCCGAACGGGCAGAACCTCGGGGGTGGTGGGGTGAAGAGGGGCAAGGGCATCTTGCCCAACGTCTACGCGTACACCAGTCCTACTTCCACCGTCGACACGGCGCTGCAGACCGCCGAGAAGACGGTGGCGGCTGAGGTGCGGTGAGCCCGGCAAACCGATCCGCGGGCTCCAGCCCGCGGGTCGCGGTACTCGAACGGCGCGGCAAGTTCCTGGTCGCCGAACCGTTCTTCGGGCCGGGTCCGCGGATGGTCGTCAGCCGGGACCGGCAGGTGGCAATCGGAGACCTGATCGTCGTGCGCCCCGGGACCGGCCGCAACGGCCGGGCGGGCGGGCGGGCGACGGTGACGCGCCGGCTCGGCCGGTCCGACGTGGCACGCGACGTGCTTGAGGGCCTGATGGTCGACCGCGGCCTGCGGCGCTCGTTCGACCCCGCGGTTGAGCACGAAGCGCGGGAGGTGTCAGCAGCGGCGTCGGCGGGCTCGCGGGACGGCTCGGGGAATAGAGCACCCGCCCACCCACCCGCCCACCCGGCCGATCGTCGCGACCTGCGAACGCTGCCCACGTTCACGGTTGACCCGGTGAGCGCGCGCGACTTCGACGACGCAATCTCGGCCTCTGAGGAGCTCGATGGAACACGGCGGATATGGGTGCACATTGCGGACGTCTCCGCCTACGTGCGGCCGAAATCACTGATCGACCGCGAGGCTTACCGGCGTGGGACCAGCGTCTACGTCCCGGACGCCGTCGAGCCGATGCTCCCGGAGGCGCTGTCAAACCAGGCGTGCTCGTTGGTTCCCGGCCAGGATCGCCTGGCCGTCACGGTCGAGCTCGTGCTCGAGAACGACCGCGTGCGCCACAGCTCGTTTTACCGCTCGGTGATTCGCTCAGACGAGCGCCTGGACTACGAGCGCGTCGACCGGATCTTCGCCGGGGTGGAGGGAGCCGATGGCGCGTGGGGGCCGGGCCTGGCGAGCGCGCGGGCGGCTGCCGCGGCGCTTGAGGCACGGCGTGCCTCGCGGGGTGCACTCGAGCTCGACTCCTCCGAGCCCGAGTTCTCGTTCGACGACCGCGGCGACGTGATTGCCGTCGAGCCGGTCGCGCAGACCGAGTCCCACCGCATGATCGAGCACCTGATGATCGCCGCCAACGAGCAGGTGGCGCGGTTCTTGACCACGCACCGCGTGCCCACGCTCTACCGCGTGCACGAGCGTCCAGACGGCGCCTCGGCGGAGCGGCTGATCGATCAGCTGGCCTCACTCGAGGTGCCTACGCCCCCGGTTCCCAAGGGGAACCTGACGCCCCAACAGGCCGCGGATCTGATCGGCCAAGCCTCCCAGCTCGTCGAGCAATGGGTTGGAGCCCACGGTGGGCGCGGGCGCCGAGCGCTGACGAGCCTGGTGCTGCGCTCCTTAAAACAGGCCTACTACGACCAGCGCAACCGCGGCCACGCCGGCCTTCAGCTGGCCAGCTACTGCCACTTCACCTCGCCGATCCGGCGCTACCCCGACCTGATCTGCCACCGCGCGCTGCTGTCCGCACTGGGTGGGGAGGAGCCGGCGCCCGAGGTCAGCTGGGTCGGTGCGGCGGGGCCGTGGTGCTCGGCGCGAGAGCGCGAGGCGATGTCGATCGAGCGCGACGCGGATGACATCGTGCGCTGCTTCCTGCTCGAGCGTCGGGTGCGGTCGAATGGGGATCCCGACGAGGTCTTCGAAGGCGAGATTGTCGGGCTGGCCGGCGCCGGTGCGTTCGTGGCGTTCGGGGTGGGGGGCGAGTTCGAGGGGCTCCTTCCGGTGCGCCGGCTGCGGGGCGACTGGTGGGAGTTGAACGAGCAGGGGACGATGCTGGTGGGGACGCGATCGGGCTCTTCGCTCCGGCTCGGCGATCCGGTGCAGGTGCGGGTCGGCGGGATCGACGTGGCCCGCGGGAGGGTGGATCTGCTGCCGGGCTGGCAGGATTGACGGGTCATGGCGAAGTCCCGTAAACGCAAGGTCGGCGCCGGTGACGTGGCTACCAACCGGCAAGCGTCCTACCGATACAACCTGCTCGAGCGATTCGAGTGCGGGATCGTGCTCACCGGGACGGAGGTCAAGTCCCTGCGCCAGGGCAACGTTCAGCTCAAGGATGCCTACGCCGCGGTGCGCGACGGCGAGGTGTGGCTGATAGGGCTCTACATCGCGCCCTACGGGCCGGCCTCGCGCGAGAACCACGACCCCGAGCGCCCCCGCAAGCTCCTGCTTCATCGGTACGAGATCGAGCGGTTGATCGCCCGGACGCGTGAGCGTGGGTTGACGCTCGTGCCGACCCGGATCTACTTCTCGGGGCCGCGATCGCGCGCCAAGGTCGAACTGGCACTGGCCCGCGGCAAGGACATCTTCGACAAGCGTGAGACGATCCGTCGGCGTGAGACGGCCCGTGAAGTCCAGCGGGAGTTGCGCGAGGCCCGGCGGTAGTTGACCACGCAAGCGGTTTAGCCGTCGTCCGGTTCGGGCGGCCGACCTCCCGCCTAGGGTTGACGAGCGGCGACCCGGGTAGGTAGGTCCCATGACGATTGGAACAAGCATTGTGTTGATCGCCGCTGGCGCGATCCTGAAGTGGGCTGTGACCGCGCACGTCAACGGTTTCGACATCCAGACGGCTGGAACCGTGCTCTTCGTGGTCGGCCTCGCCGGGCTCGTGCTCGCGCTTATTTACACCTTCTGGTGGACTCGCCGAGACGCCGCCGCGTACGACGAGACCCGCGTGGTTCGGCGCCAGCCGCCGGCCGCCTGAGCTGGGGCGTCACTCGTAGCCGCCTGAGCGGGCCGGCCGCGACCGGGCCACGGGCAGGTCTAGCTGATGGTTCTCGCCACCAGCGTGGCGTGCATGCCGACGACCAGGAGCGCGATCAGGCTCAAGTACACCGCTGCCACGAGCGCCCGGTCGATCGGGCGCACGCGGTAGTAGGCGCGCTGCTGGGGGCTACCCGAGCGGCGGAGCTTCCAGCGCTTGTAGGTCTCGAACCCGGCGAAGATCAGGATCAGGAAGATGATCGGGTTCGGGAAGATCAACGCGAGCGGGATCAGCGCGGCGAGTCCGACGACCCACATCCACGGCGCCATCGCTGCCATCGCGCGGCCGCCGTCGAGCGGGACGACCGGGAGCAGGTTGAACAGGTTCAGGAAGAAGCCGGTGAACGCGAGCGCCTCCCAGAGCGAGTTTCCGGTGGCGTGCCAGACCAGGATGCATGCCGCGGAACCGATGCTGCCGAGGATCGGACCGGCCAAGCCGACCCGTGCTTCGGCCAGGGCGTTGTCACCGAGCGAACGCGCCGCGATCACCGCGCCCAGGAATGGTATGAACATCGGTGCGCTCGCCTTGAGCCCCTCGCGCCGGAGCGCGATCACGTGGCCCATCTCATGGACGAACAGAAGGGCGATGAAGCCGGCGGCGAACGGCCATCCCCACAGCAGTGCGTAGGCGGCGAGCGAGACGAGGATCGTCCCCGTCGAGGCGAGCAGCTTGAGCTTGGGGAGAAGCAGCAGGATCGCCTTGAGCTTCGCCAGCAGCGCGACAATCGCCGCGCCGAGGGCGGAGAGGCGCCGCCTGATCCAGGACTGGTTGCGCGGCGGCGGCTCGCTGGTCGGCGTGTGCGCCAGCGGCGCTGAGTCGGGCGTCGGCCCTGGTGACGGCACGGCCGCCGGCAGCCATGGCGTATTCGTTTCCATTGCTCTCGATTGTAGGAATGGACGAGCGCGAGGGACGAGGACTCTTAGGATGTCCTTCGGGTTGGCTGCTCAGCGTTCTCTGCCCGGCCCGGGGCGGAGCGCGTGCGCGGCTATAATCTTGAGTTCATCCCCGGGGACGACAGGCTTCGACGTGGTCGGCTCGTGGGGGTGGTTGCGAGTCGAGGTCCGGGAGGCCTCGTTAAAAACCCGGAAACAAATAAGTGCGAAGTCACAGGCTGATTTCCACACTTACGAGCTCGCTGTCTAACCACAGCTAGTTTCGGCCGGCCACCGTTTGCCTGCGGCGGTGGCGGGTTCAAACAGCAGGCTCACCCGGTGAGGCCCGCTCCAGCCCCGCCGGGGACATTTTTGGAGCTGGCCCTCGATAACCCCGCCGGCGAGGCGAGTCGAGGGTAAGAACAGAGCGCCGGCTACGCTCGTAGACGCCACTCATCACGCGATTGCGGACCCGGGTTCAATTCCCGGCGTCTCCACCTCGACAGTTAGACGCTTCAGTTTCCGAATAGGAGGCTGGAGCGTCTTTCAGCTTTAAGACGCCGCTTCCGGGCTCGTTTGCGCTGGGTTCGGGCCGCATCGAGGCTCTCGCGGTAAGTACCTGCCGGGAGACGCCCGCAGCCGCTCAGGGGTGATCCCGGGCGGCTGGTCGGTTCTCTGCGCTGAACGGGATGGCTACGCGGCCGGTGCGCCGCGGTCCCGCCGCGAGGGCGGCGTTCGCTGGCCCAGGCCGAGCTGCTCGGCCTTCTCACCGTACGCGCCCATGATCCCCATGCGGACTCGCATCTTCGCCAGCTTGGCACTGATGCCCCCGGCACGGTCTCTGAACTTGCGCTCGGTGCCGAGGTGGTTGCGCCGCGCCTTGCCGAGCCAACCTTCGCGGTAGCAGATGCGAAGCCAGTCGACGAGAGCGGCGACATTGGCGCGCAGGCGATGCCAGCCGATGTCGCGGATCTTCGGGCGGACGCCGAGATCATCGGCCGCGACTTTGTACCGATCGCGCCACCAGTCGTGCTGCGCCTCGTACGAGCTGTGGGACTCCCTGAGCTCGTGGTAGAGCGGATCGGTGCGCCACAGCGGGACGAGCAGACGGTGGTCGGCCGAGCAGGCGACTCTCTCCCAGCCCGCCGAGCGATCGACGAAACCGCCAACGGCTTCGCGGACCAGGAGCGCGGACAGTTGATCATGGCCTGCGGCACCCGGGAAGACCCTGGCCGGGTTGTGGATCTCCGAGCGGCTCAGAAGCACCCGTACGCTCGTGTTGGTGCCCTCGCTGTCGCTGCTTGGGCAGACGCTTCGCGAGTGGAACGCCAACGCCTCGGGAGCCTTCGAGTCGCTCGCCGTATGCTCGGACGAGACTGTGGTCGGCGAGGATGAGCTCGTCCAGCACACATCGGAGCTGGGCCTCGCGGTGACCACCAGTCCCGAGGCGATCGCGGCCTTCCTTTCGCACCGTGGCCGGCGGGTCGTGTTCGCGACGTACCAGTCCTCGCCGCAAATCGCCGCCGCTTATCGCTCGAGGCCGCTGGCGTTCGATCTTGCGATCGCGGACGAGGCTCATCGCTGCGCCGGGCGCGTGACGAGTGAGTTCGCCACGATCCTTGACGCGCAGCCCATACGCGCGCGTCGGCGGCTGTTCATGACCGCCACGCCTCGCTACTACACAAGGCGGCTACGCGACGAGGCGGGCCTGCGCGACGTTGAGGTCGCGTCGATGGACGATGAGGCGGGCTTCGGGCCGGTGCTGCACCGCCTCACTTTCGGCGATGCGATCACGCGCGGCCTCTTATCCGACTACCAAGTGGTGGTGTGGGTGTCGACGACGAGACCTACCGTGTGTGGGCCGACCGCGGCGAGCTCGTGACGCGCGACGGCACGACGCTGACCGACGCGCGCAGACTCGCTGGTCAGATCGGCCTGGTCAAGGCGGTGCGCAAGTATCGGCTGCGCCGGGTGATCTCCTTCCACAGCCGTGTCAAGACGGCGCGCAACTTCAGCGGAGAGGTGCCGGACGTGATCGCGTGGATGCCAAACCGCGTCAGACCGCCGGGCCTAGGGTCGCTCTTCATGCTCGCGCCGCCTCGCGTGCAGCGCGGACTCGGTGCAGGCTCGGCTGGTCGCCGTATTTCGCCGCAACTGGGAGAGGGGTTTGCTGTGATGGCGGGTGCCCGTTGGTCTGCGACTCTGGCGAGATGGGTCCGGACCCGGACATCTACAACATCAAGCGTGGATTTGAGCGCCTGGACCTGCTCGGGCAGCAGCTACGCAACTCGGTGGACCTTGAGTTGCTGCGGCACGCGCGACGTGCCCTGCTGCCGCTACCGGTGATCGACCGAAGGCAGCGGCCCTCGAGCGATGTCTTTGCGCCGTTCCGTAAACGTCCGACCCCGGCGATGGTGGGCAAGCGGGTGGCGGTGGTGGCGTCTGGTGGTGGTGGCGCCGCTGTCGCTGTGATCGGTGCGGCGCGGGCGTTCGAGGAGGCGGGCATCGAGCCGGAGCTGATCTGCGGCTGCTCAGGCGGCGGGCTGTTTAGCTCGCTGTGGGCGGCCGGGCTGTCGGCGCAGGAGATGGCCGACTTTGTTCTGTCCTGGGAGCCGGAGCGCTACCTGGATCCGCAGTGGCTGCGCTTTCCGCGCTTCGTACTGACCGCCTTGCGCGGGTTCTCGGGGGTAATGAAGGGCGAGGCGATGGAGCGCCTGTTCAATGATCGGTTCGGCAGCCTCGCCGTCGGCGAGCTTCCGATCCCGCTGGCGACGATCGTCTACAACGCCGATCTCGGAGTTATCGATTATCTCGGCACGCTCACGACGCCTGAGGTTCCGATCGGACGCCTCGTGCGGATCACGATCGCGCTGCCTCCCTTCATCGAAGCCGTCGAGGTGCGCGGTCACCTTTACATCGACGGCGGCGTCGTGGAGTTGCTGCCGATCCAGCCGGTCCTCGACCACGGTCCCTTCGATCATGTTTTCGGCATCAACTTCATGCTGCCCGAGCGGCTCACACCAGACGACATCACCGGCTGGCACAGAAAGCCGATGGGGATCGTGCTGGCCAGCCGCGAGCTGCAGCAGGCCTATCACGTCGAGTTCGCGCGACGCGCGAAACGCGAGCTCGGCGACGCGCTGACGCTCATCGACGCCGCCGATCCCAGGCTGTGCCGTGGCGGCTGGCTAATGGACCTGTTCATCGACCGCACCCACTGGCCAGAGCTGATCCGCACCGGCTATGAGCGCACAACCGCCGCTTTGGCGCGGCCGCGCCGGCAGCCAAGCCGCTCGATAAGCGGCTCGATCCCGACCTCGCCGGCCGCAAGAAGTCACTAATCCTTGGGCAGGCAACGCGCTGCTGACGACGGCAGCGCGACAGTTTGTCGGTGCAAACGGCTCCCCGTCTGTGGCTGGTGAGAGTCGACCGTCGAGCGAATTCGTCCGCCCGCCGAGCGAACGACGCCGAGCGCCGTCAACCACGGACAGGCGCAAGGACTGCACGCCGCCCGCGCCCGCGTCCTCGAGGCCGCTTACGCGGCGATGCCGGAGCGGTTCGTCCACCAGGCGCCCGTCCCGCCCGAGCTGCCAACAGCCGCGTGGATCAACAAGGCCGAAACGAAGGAAATCGTTCACCAAACGGAAGTTTTTGAGACACCAAAGGCTTCCGACTAAATACGGCGACGAAGCGTCTCATCGAGCTTAACAGGCTCCGGGCCGTGGGCAGACGCCTCCTCTTGCCCAGCACCAGTAGCGCCCGCAGGCGCGGAATCTTCGCTTCGTTCAGGCACGGTGGAACCGACCAGATGCGCGGCGGGATCGACATAGCGCCGCCGCATTACGGCGAGTTCAGCCGTGCTCGGGGTGCGCTCAGCCGTCGCGCGCTGATCGGGCAGCAAAGGGGATCTTGACGGAGCGCCACGGCATCAGTGCCGAGGAGGCGTTCGCTCGGCTGCGCCGCCAGGCCAGCAGCAGCAACGCCGGCAGGAGCCTGGCACGGTCGGCTCGCAGCGTGCGGCGTTGCGTGCGGCGGCCGAGGCTGACCGCACGCTCAACCAGGTGGCGGCGGGCGTGACCGTCAGCTACCCGCTGTTTCGCTCTTCGCCTTCGCCGCCGGACGCCGCCGCGCTGGACGTTTGACCGGAGAGCGAAGCTCGTCGATTCCGTGTTCGATGCCGCGGACCAGGACATCGAGATCGTGCATCGACCGCGCGTCGGCGTTGATGCCGATCGTGACGAGCCCGTCGTAGGAGAAGATGGCGATGCCGACGGCGTGCTCGGCCGCGAGCGGCACGATCGGATGAATCTCGCGCAGCGGCGCACCAAGCGCGTAGAGAGTCTCTCGCGGGCCGGGGACGTTGGTGATCGTGATCGCGAACAGACGTGTCGAGAACGCGGCTCTGGCCAGCGCGGCGCGGACGACCACCGGCGGTGCCAGCTCGGCCAGGTCGAGCAGCGCGGTCGGTCCGGTGGCGGCCTGTGAGGCGCCCAGTTGCGAGGTGGCCTCGTGGATCCGGCGCAGGCGAACCGCGGCCAGCGGCTCGGCCACCGGCAGCTCCACGAACACCGAGCTCACGCGGTTGCCGAGCCTCGAGCGGTCCGAGGCGTCACGCACGTTGACCGGCACCATCGCCCGCAGACCCCGCGCGGGCAGCTGTTCGTCGCGCTCGATCAGCAGGCGCCGCAGCCCGCTCGCGCAGGCGGCGAGCGCGACGTCGTTGACGGTTCCACCGAGCCGGCGGCCGATCTCCTTCAGATCGGCCAGCGGCACCCGGACCAGGGCGAACCGGCGGTCCTGGCCAATTGGGACGTTCAGAGAAGTGCGCGCCGCGCCGGACAGGCCTTCCCGGATGAGCAGCGACGCGAGCGAACGCGAGCGCGCGAGCGCGTCCCGCGGATGCAGCGCGGCGTGCACGACGGCTGAGCCCGCGTGCGCGCCCGCCGTCGCCGCCTGCACCACCGGGTCGACCCTATGGTGCGACCGCTCGCCGTTCGGTGCGACCCATGGCGCCTCGACGACGGGCGCCGCGCGCTCCGGGGACCGGCTCATCGTGACATCCATCATGCCCGCCGACCCAACGCCGTCGACCAGACAGTGATGAATCTTCGACGCTAGCGCCCAGCGCCCACCCTTCAGGCCCTCAATCAGCACGAGCTCCCACAGCGGCTTGGTCCGATCGAGCGGATGGGAGAAGAACGCGCCCGTCCAGTCGAACAGCTCCCGGTCGCCGCCGGGCGCGGGCAGCGCCGCGTGGTAAACGTGGTCCGCGATCTCGAACCGCTCGGCGGGCTCCCAGCAGGGCCGGGCGAAGCGACCGGTCCGCGTAGTAGACAGACGCTGCGCGTAGCGCGGTAGCTGACCCAGACTCTCCAGACGGCTGGCTCGCAGCTCCGACAACGTGGGAGCGCCGCCCTCCGGCAGTGGGTCGAATACCAGGATCGCGCCGATGTTCATCAGCGCACCCGGCTCTAACTCCTCCAGCTCGAGAAAGGTCTCGTCGAGCGCGCTCAATACGTCGGCCATTGAGCCAGGCTACCTGTCGGCGCCGGGCGCACCATCGGGTCGATCACCCGATCTGTGTCGGTATTCCATACCGATTGGCTGCCGCAAGGCAGGGAGTGCGGACATCTGTGTAGCCGAGTTCATGATCGTCAACAGTCGGCCTCTGCGGTAAACCACGGATGGGCGCGCGGGGAAGTCACGGAAGTCAGACGACGGGGTCCGCCGTACGGTGCGCGCACGCCGATGTCTGGTGAACCGAGGGACAGGAACGGTAGCGAGCGGCTGAGAGTCGGATTGGTGCTCGGCGCCGGTGGGATCCTGGGCGGTGCGTGGCTGGTGGGCACGCTCCACGCGATCGCGTCCGAGACGGGCTGGGACCCGGGTAGTGCCGACTACATCGTCGGCACGTCGGCCGGATCGATGGTTGGTGCGCTCTTGGCCTGCGGCGTGCCACCGTGGTTCATGGTCGCCCACTCTGCCGGGGAGCGACTGGAGGGGCTGACCGACGCTCGCGGCGAGGCGACCGCGGCGGCCGACGGCTCGGCGGGCGCGACGTTTCGCCTCGATCGCAGCGGGTTGGCGCTTGGACCGGGATCTTGGCGGCTGGCGCTTGCGTCGCTGGCGCGGCCCTACCGCTATTCGCCCGCGGCGGTCATAGCGGGCTGGGTGCCGCGGGGAATCGTGTCCACCGAGCCGCTCAAGGACACCGTCCGCCGCGCTTGCGCTGGGTATTGGGCGCCGCATCCCAACTTCTGGGCAATGGCCGTCGACTACACGACCGGACGGCGGGTGGCATTCGGCCGGGCCGGCTCGCCACCGGCCCAGCTTCCCGACGCGGTCGCCGCGTCGTGCGCGATCCCCGGCTTCTACCGCTGCGTCGAGATAGACGGCCGCCCGTACGTCGACGGCGGCGTGCGCTCGACCTCGAACCTCGATGTGCTTCGCCGCGAGCGGCTCGACCTGGTGGTGGCGCTCAACCCGACCTCCTCGCTGCACGTCGACGCGCCACGGACCATCGCCGAGCGCGTCGCGTTCGAACTGCGCCAGGCCTCCGGGCGGCGATTGGGCTCAGAAGCCAAGCACCTGCGCGCCGCCGGGATCGACGTGGTCCTGATCCAGCCCAGTGTGCACGACCTGGACGCGATGGGCAGCAACCTGATGAGCGGCCGGCGGCGCCATCAGGTCATCGAAACCGCTGCGCGCACAGTGACCGAGCACCTCCGGAACTCCCCCCTCGGCGCGCGGCTGGGCAAGCTGCCGGCAGGTGATCCGCGGCTCGTCAGCCGCCCGGCGGGACCGCCCTCGAGCTGGCCCGACTTCCGCGCCGCCGCCTCCGAGCGGTGTCTCAAGCCGCACGCCGGCTAAACAGACCGTGTTCAACCCGCGCTAGCGTCCGCCGGCGTCAACTCTCGGGCGTTGCTCAATCCTGCTTCGACTCCGGTTCACTGGTCCGCGCGCGCGCGCGGCACCACACCTGCTGTCTCCGGAAGCGCCAGCGCAAAGCCGTTGCCCGGTCATCGTCAGACCGCCGTCGCTCTGATTCTGCGGCCGACGTAAAGGCGGTCGGGCATTCGCGTCAGTGACCTATCGGGTCAACCGACTCAAGGTGGCCTCGGTGGGTGACTGCCGCGATCAGCGGCCGGCCGCGTCCCAGCAACGCCTGATGAATCTGCAGGACTCGCTCACGCATCCAGGCAACTCCTCGACCAGCTTGACGGCCGACCGTTCATCGAATGACGGATATCGCCATGGGCGTGACCCGCCACGAGACGCGAGGTTGTGCGGTGCGACCAGTTAGTGCCAGGTCCTCCGCTGCGCCAGCGAGCGCTTGTCGCGGATGCGGTAGCCCGTTGCGGACGCCAGCCTCCGTGATCGCTTCGTGGAGCAGTGTCAAACGCCCAGTCACCCGTCGACGATGCAGTCCTGCGGCAGCCTGAGCGCATCTCGTTGGGGGAGCCGTCGGTTGGCGTCGGCTCGAGTTCCCGTATCACGAGGGACGTACGCAAGCGCGGAACGCTCGATTAGCACCACCGCGACTCTCGCTCAGCGCTCGCCGCGGCACGCCTAGGTGCAGCGCTTGTCGGTGAGCAGTGCGCCACGCTGCCTACCTAGAAGAGCAGGTGGCGTGTGCGCTGGTCCGGTCGCGTCGCAGAAGCGTGATAACTACGTACGTGTCTCGGTGATGCCTTGGGATGCGCGTGGATTGGTCGACGTGGCATGTTCCGCCTTGTGAGACGCATGACGCGTCGACGTCGATGTTGGTGGAAGTCCGTCGGTGCAACGAACGTGGTCGTCTTCGTAGTGTGTGCCCCGGTCGGTTTGCCTTGTCGTTGTGCGGGGCGGCGATGAACGCCTCAGCGACCTCGGGTGACATTTGCAGGGATCTCCTGTGCGTCTCGTGTCCTTCGAAAGCGGCGCGTGTGGCCGTGGGGAGATGTCGAGCGGCGTGCTGCCAATTACCCGCTGGCCTAGAGAGGTGGAACGGAAGATGAGTCTGAACCTTGCCACCATGCTGCGTGAGTCGGCGGTGGCGCACCCAAACAAGCCGGTCGCGCTCTACGATGGCGGCCGTCTTAGCTACGCCGAACTCGACGCGCTGTCGGACCGGTTCGCCGCCGGCCTGCGCGCGTCTGGCCTGGCCCCGGGGGACAGGGTCGGGCTGCAGCTGCCCAATATCCCCCAGTTCCTCATCGCCTACTTCGGCATGCTCAAGGCGGGGTGTATTGCAGTGCCGCTGAACGTTCTTCTGAAGGCGCCCGAGCTTGCCTACTGCCTCAGCGATGCCCAGGCCCGGATGCTGGTCACGTGGGCGGGCCTTGCGGATCAGGCAATTAAGGGCGCCAGCGAGGCCGCGGTCCCGGCGGTATACGTCGTGAATACGCCGGGCGTTTCCGAGTCTCCAGTTGGTCGCCGGTTCGAGGAGCTGCTGGCCACCGAGCCCGAGACGCCCCCGATGGCGCAGACTGACCCGGGCGACACGGCGGTGATCGTCTACACCTCCGGAACGACGGGAATCCCTAAGGGCGCCGAGCTGACGCACTTTCAGTTGTTCATGAATGCCGATACGCCGGGTCGGGTGTTCGGCATCCGCGACGACGACGTCGTCATGGTGGCGCTGCCGCTGTTCCACGTCTTCGGCCTGAGCAGTCAACTCGACGTCTGCGTGCGCTTCGGCGCGACCATGTCGCTGGTGCCGCGGTTCGACGCCACCAATGCGCTCGAGGTAATACAGCGCGATGGCGTGACCATCTTCGAGGGCGTCCCGACGATGTACATCGCCGTGCTCCGCCACCCGAACCTCCGAGCCTATGACGTGTCGACGTTGCGCATCGGGATCTCTGGCGGTGCACCCCTCCCGGCCGAGGTCCTGGACGCCTTCGAGGAGAAATTCGGCATCGTAATCCTCGAGGGGTACGGGCTAACCGAAACGGCGTCCACCACCACGTTCAACGTCAGCGCTGACGAGCGCAAGATCTACAGCGTCGGAAAGCCAATCTGGGGCGTAGAGCTGCAGATTTGGGACAACGCGAATCGACCGCTACCGGCCGGCCCCGAGCACATCGGAGAGATTGTGATCCGCGGCGTCAACCTCATGCGCGGATACTTCCGAAAGCCGAAGGAGACCGCCGAGGCATTCGCGGGCGGCTGGTTTCACTCTGGGGACCTTGGATACGTCGACGAGGAGGGCTTCTATTTCATCGTCGATCGGAAGAAAGACCTGATCATCCGAGCCGGCTACAACGTGTATCCGCGCGAGGTCGAGGAGGTCCTCTACACCCACCCAGCCGTGGCCAACGCGGCCGTGATCGGCGTCCCGGACGACCTTGTGGGTGAGGAGATCAAGGCCTTCGTACAACCCAAGGCCGGCGCCACCGCCAGCGAAGACGAGATCATCGAATACGTCAAGGAGCGGATCGCGGCATACAAGTACCCACGGATCGTGGAGTTCTGGGCCGATCTTCCAATCGGACCGACCGGCAAGGTCCTGAAAAAGGAACTCAAGACGCCCGTGTCGTGACGACGACCCCCGGGTGCGAGGGGGCGTCGAGCGAACACCGCTGCAGGGAAGCGGCGCGCCGGCCTCGTGCGTGCTTGGGACTCTGCCGCGGCAACCCAACCCGAGGACGAAGCTGCGCTGCGCTCTGGAATCCCAAGAGCGAGAGCGCCGCGACGCCCAGGCCGACGATCGATTTACGCATTGGTGTGCTCCTCCTGGGGATGAGTGCGCGTCCTGCGTCTCCTCGAACCGTTCTGGGATCGAGGGCGGCGCCGCCGGCGCACCCTGGCGACCGACAGTCCGTGCATGAACTGGAGCTCGCGTTCGAGCTGGTCGATGATCGCGCCCGGATCGGGGACCAGACCGGCGTCGACCATCAGCCCGATCGTGATCTCGCCGCAGTAGCTGAAGATCGAGATGCTCATGCCGATGTGGCCCGAGGTGGGGGCCCAGAACATCGACCTCTTGATCGGTGTGCCGGCCATGTACACCGGCTCGCTCGGCCCGACCACGTTGGTCATGACCGCGGTGCCCTTGCCAGAGAAAACGTCGATGATGCGGCGCTCGACGGGCTCGGGCGTGTGCCCGGTCAGGCTGAGGACCCGGTAGGAGACCGTGCCCTCGCGCGAGAGCTTGATCTCGTCCATCCGCTTGTGCACCTCGATCAGCCGGCGGTAGCTGCCGCTGACGCCGACCGGAAGGGGGAGAAACACCAGGCCAAACTTGTTTCCGAGCTCCCCGGGGACAGGCTGGTCGAGCGGCCGCAGGTTGAACGGCACCATCGCCTGGATCTCGCCCACCCGGCTGCCTCGCTCCTGGAGGTAGTGGCGCAGCGCGCCGCTGACCGCGGCCAGCAGCACGTCGTTCACGGTCGCATCGTTGGCGTGCGCGACCCGTTGCACGTCCGCCAACGCGAGCGGATGGGTCCACGCCACCCGCCGGCTCAGACCCGGGTCGCCCTTGAGCGCCGTGGCCGCGTCAGCGGGCGTCATCAACAACCGCAGCGCGGTGCTGCCGTCGCGCACGACCGCGCCCGCCAGGCGCGCAGCGTGTGAGGGCGATACGACCACCTGCAACCCCTGGCGAACGGCCGCCGAGCCGACCCGTCCGGCCCCGGTCAGGAACCGCACCCCGAAGGCGGCGAGACCGGGCACCCCCACCTCGGCCGCCGGCGCTCGGTGCTCGGCCTCCGGCAGCTCGATGCCTGCGTCCGGCTCGGAATCGGTCAACGAGAGCATCACTCGGGCCAGCGACACGCCGTCGCCGATGCAGTGGTGGATCCGGCTGATCATCGCCGCGCCATCGCCGAGCCCATCGACCATGTAGGTGTGCCACAGCGGACGGCTGTGGTCGAGCGGCATCGTCATCAGATCGCCGAGCAGCTCCTGCAACGCGCGCTCGTCGCCCGGCGCCGGCAGCGCGATGTGGTGCAGGTGGTGCTCGAGGGCGAAGTCCGGATCCTCCTCCCACTTCGGCGCGCGCAGCGGCAGCCGGCTCTCCACCACACGCTGATGGAAGCGCGGATAGCGTTCCAGCACCCGCTTTTCGTGGATCTTCTTGACCCGCTCCCAGTCGACCGGACGATCGAACAGCGACACCGAGGTGATCACCATCAGGTTCGTCAGACGGTCCATGTGGAGCCACGCGGCGTCCACGCCGGCGAAACGATTGCTCATTACCGGCTCTCCTCTCGCGCAGACCTGTAGAGCCGGTCGAACACATCGGCGTAATTGACGTTGACGGGCGCGCGCACGCTCAGCACGATGCCGACGACGATCCAAGCTCCGGCCGAGGGACTGCGAATTGACAGCTTGGCGAGGGAAATCATCTATCACTCCAACCGTGGCACCGAGCGATGAGCGCGCTGCTTCTACGCACTGCTTCCACGCGCACCGTATATGCGCCCGGCCCGGTGCCACATCCGAGGAGCCGCGCATCCGCCGTCAGTAGTTAGGCCCGATTCGGGGCGCAGCCGGCGACGGCGATCTCGAATGCGGGCGGTTCCTGAGTGCGCTGGGGAAGATCGCCTACCGGGGCCGGATCGTGGTCGAGCAGGACATCTTCCCCCAGCGCGGCCCGCTGGCTGACAAGGTGCGACTCGACCAGGAACGCAGCCGCGAGTTCCTGACCCGTCCCGGACTGTGAGCTTCCTAACCGCCGAGCTTCGCTACGACCCGTTCGCCGAGCTCGGAGTCGAGGATCCCTACCCGCTCTACGCGCGTCTTCGCGACGAGGCCCCCGCCTACTACAACCCGGACCGGGACTTCTGGGCCTTGTCGCGGTTCGAGGATGTCCAGGCCGCCGCGCGCGACTGGGAGACCTTCTCGAGCGAGCCCTGCGTTGACCCTGACTACGTCGGGGGTCGGCTGCGTCTCAACAGCTTCCTGGACCTCGACCCGCCGATGCACGACCTCCTCCGGCGGATCGTGAAGGCCCACTTCACGCCCAATGCCATCAAAGAGTTGGAAGTAACAACCGGCGCAATCGCCGGGGAGCTCGTCGGGACGTTCGTCGCCGCCGGCGAGACCGATCTCGCTCGGGATTTCGCCTGGGGTCTGCCGCTGAAGGTCACGATGGCGCTGCTCGGCCTGCCGCCGGAGGACGTCTCCTTCCAGCGCGACACCTTCGAGTTGCTCTGGCAGGACAACCGACTGTGGATCGAGCCCGCCCAAGACGCGCCGTCCCGGGTGGCGGCCGCCCGTATCCACGAATACTTCGCCGCCCGGCTGCTTGAGCGCGAACGCGATCCCACCGCCGACGTGCTTTCGACGATCGCCGGGGCGCAAGCCGCTGAGGAGCTCGAGATCGACGTGCTCGCCGAGTCGCGATCGTCCTCTACATCGCCGGTTACGAGACGACGGCGAATCTGCTCTCCACCTCGGTGCTGCATCTCGCCGAACATCCCGAGCAGCGAGCCTGGCTGGTCGCCCATCCAGACCGGTTCAAGGATGCGGTCGACGAGCTGCTTCGGTTTGACGCGCCGGTGCAGGTTCTGGCACGCAACACGACGAAGCCGGTCGAGCTGTACGGTCGGCCTCCACCGGCGGGAGCCCGTGTGCTCCTGCTCTGCCCCCTTGGCATGGAAAGGGGCACTCTCGTATCCATCGGCGGCGTTTCTCCTTGGCCAGGCGGAGCAACTGTCTGCGGTCGCCGAGACCGTGCTCTCCCAACTCGTCCAACGCGGCAACGCCGACACCGACGAGCTGCGCGCTCGCAATGCCTGGCAAAGCAGCCGTGCCGGCCCGTCGGCGGCCGGCGTCTCCTGTTGGGCGATAGCGAGCGCACCGCCGCCGGAGCCCGGGCGAATGCGTTCGTAGGCGACGCACTCGTCTTGGAGGTCGGGGCTCGCAGCTCGTGCGGCCGGAAGCGGAAGCGGCCGCCAGACGCGTACGACCGTTGCGTTCTGGCTTGCTACTAGGGTATTGGTCCGCGGCAGGTCCGTTGGCCGCTGGCGATGCGGAGGCGGCCGCGCCAGCGTTCGGGGTCGATCCGCGCTGGCTCGGTCTCGGCGATGAATCGCTCGAGCGCCGCGATGAAGAGCCCGGGCGCCTCCAGTTGCGGTAGGTGGCCGACGCCCTCGAAGATTTCGAGGCGGCTGCCGACAATCGCTTCGTGCGCGTTCTGGCCGTGTTGAGCGGGGATGATCGAGTCGCGTGCGCCCCAGATGATTAGGACGGGCATGCCCTCGGCAAGGTAGAACCGGTCGCCGGCGTGGACGCGCTGGCCGCCAGTGCCGACGACGCCACGGAGCGTCGCGAGAAAGGCAGCCCGACGGTCGCGGTCCACGAGCGACGCGTACCCGCGTGCGACCTCTGCGACGTCAGTGCTGGGCCGCAACCCGACAGCTCCCAAGCCGCGCGCAACCTTGGTTCCGACGGTGTTCCCCAGTGCGGCGGTCGCCGCGATGAACCTGTCGGCGCCTGGCAGCGCCGCGGCCCGCAGGATCACGCTCACCTCCGGACCAAGTCCGCCACTGGCAACGAGTACCAAGCGTTCGGTGAGCTCGGGGAACTGGTAGGCGAACTGCATCGCGACCCCACCGCCGAGTGAATGCCCTACCAGCGTCGCATGCTCGTGGCCGAGCGCGACCAGCAGGTCGCGAAGGGCCGCCGCCAGCGCCCCGAGCGAATAGTCCCCGCCCCCCGGCGCCGACCCGCCATGCCCTGGCAAGTCTGGAGCAACCACCGTGTTCCCACGCGCCAGTGGCTCGATCACCGCTTGCCAGTTCTCCAGGCTGCCGGCGATCCCATGGATCAGCAGCAGTACCGGTCCGCTACCGGCCTGTACATAGGTCAACGGCCGGCCGTGAAGCATGATTGTCCTGGGCTCGATCAAGCTCATGGCGACACCGCCGTTATTAGCGATAGCGCGCGACTCACGGTCCGAGCCGATGCGGCGGTGGCCAGTCCTTCAAGCACAAAGGAATTGTTCGAGCGCCTCGCGGCGCAGTCATCGGCTCAAACCCGCAGAGAGAACTGGGGAAATACGGACTAGACGGTCGAGACGATCGGCTCGACGACGCGCAATCCTCACGCACCATGGTCCACAGCGCACCCCCGAGGAGGAAACACCGTACAGGCCGAGCTAGGGCTCGCCGGCGGATGCGAGTTCCATTTCGAGGTTCGCCAACCCATCGCTCCGGTGCTGCAGGAAGCCCCGTGCCCTCAACCGGGAACGCGGAACCAGCGAACGCGCGAGCTGACGAATGCCGCTCCGAGCCTCCGCTCACGTGCGGCGGACCTGTGCTTCGGTAACGCGTGCTTGCCGGAAAGCATCGAGCGCAGGATGCGAACCAGCAGCCGTGCGTGACCCCACACGGCACCTTTGAACTGGTTTGCGCACGATCCAGCCGGCGACCATCCGCACCCCAGAGACGATCCTCGACAACAATTCGGCGCCGCGAACACGACCGAGCGAATCGCTTCGATCCGCGCGCAGGCCAGCATCGGGTCGCTGCCTCGGGAACCGTCGGCAGGTAGATGACAACACGATCGCCGCGCCCGACGCCCTGTGATGCCAGCACACTTGCGAACCGCGCCACCGGTCGCGCTGCTCGCGCTAGGCCAACGCCGCGGCCGTATCGGTTACCGGCGAGTCATAGAACGACGCGAGCCGATCGGCGCAGCGCGGGTCGACGTCACGTCAAGCGCGTTGTGGCGGGTGTTTAGCCGGGCGCCGGCGAACCAGCGAGACACGGGCGCGGGAGTCGTGAAGGACCCTTTCCCAGATCTGGACCCAGTTGATCTCAGCGGCCGCCTGCGCCCAGAACTTGCTCTGGTCCGTCCAACGATCGCGGGTAGACCTGTTGGGGCCCGACCGCCCCTGGCTCGCATCACGGGATGGCGGAAGCACGGAAACTGGACCAAGCCCTCCTCGGCCGGTCGATGGCCGCGCGGGTCAGGCGCCTCGGCAAATGCGCAGCTTGAAGGTCGAACCGTGCGTCGTAAACCGTAGAAACCACGCTCCAAGCGCAGACCGCTACCTGCACAGACACCGTAGGTGAGACCGATGTCACTTGGCGGCGAAAGCGGGACCCTGTCGTGGTCCCCGGACGACCGGGGATTACCCAAATGAGTGCCGGACTGACGCTGGTCGCGAGAGTGGCGTGCGAGGTTTTTATGCACTCCGAGGACGTTTGCATCATGGCAACCATCTCTGCACCTGGACGATCGGTCCGTCAGGAGGCTCAGCTCGAAGGCGCGCCAGTCGCCGCAACTCTCGATTGGGGCAACTCGGCCCCGCTTGCGCTGTTGGCGTTCGCCGTCACGATGTTTATTTTGAGCATGATCAACGCGAAAGCCGTCTCGGTGGGGACGACCCCGGTGGTGTCCGGCGTCGCACTGATGTTCGTGGGGCGGCTACCTCGGCCTCGCGGCGGCCGCATGCGCGTTCTACCTGGCCTTGGTGGAGCTCTGCGAGTTCTCCTATGGCCGACATGTGCTTCCTGTCTGGTCGCTGGCCAAGGGCTGATGGGGGCCACGCTGAACGCTAGCCAGCAAATGTGATGGGCGCTTCGGCGACCGAGCCGCGGCCGCTGGTCAGGGACGTGCTCCTGCGTGATGGGTCGACACTGCGCCTGCGAGCTCCGACGTCAGCGGATTTTGCCGACATCCAGGCGTTCTATGACCGGCTCTCCGAGGAGAGCCGCAGCTTCCGCTTCCACGGGTTCGCGCGCACCGATCTCGTCGCGCGCGCAGAGGCTGACGCGACTGGCCTTGATCGCATGGTGCTGATCAGCCGGCATAACGGCCAGGTGTCGGCGGTCGCCAGTTATGCCGGGTTGCGCGAGCCCGGCGTCGCCGAGGTCTCGTTTGCCGTGGCTGACGATGATCAGGGTCGCTGGATCGGGATGCGGATGCTCGAGCAGTTGGCGGAGATCGCGGCGGACCGTGGAATCCACCGTTTCGATGCGGAGGTGATGGCCAACAACGCGGCAATGCTGGCTGTGTTCGAGCACGCCGGCTACGCCGTGCGACGTCGGGGTTCCCTTGGCGAGGTAACGGTGTCGCTCGATATCACGCCCACGGCGGCGGTGCTGGAGCGGATCGACGAGCGCGACCATGTCGCTGCGGTCGCATCGCTACGACCGCTCCTTGCGCCGTCGTCGATAGCAGTTGTGGGCGCCGCGGCGACGCCGGGCAATGTCGGCCGTGCGGTGCTGGCGAACATCATCGGCGGTGGCTTTCAGGGCGTGGCGACGCCGGTCAACCGGGCCGGGGGAATCGTGTGCTCGCTGAGAGCCGCTCGCAGCCTGGGTGAGCTGGATGTCGCTCCGGAGTTGGTGATCATCTCTGTCGCGGGCGACGCGGTGCTCGAGTTTGCCGCCGAGGCGATGGCGGAGGGAGCACGAGCGCTGCTAGTGCTCCCCGCTGGTCGTGAGCAGGTAGGAGGCGAGGCATCCCTGGCGCGACGGGAGCGGCTGCTTGAGATCGTTCGGGGAACGGGCATGCGGATGGTCGGGCCGAACTCTTTGGGGGTGCTGAACACCGCCGCCAACGTCAGCTTGAACGCCACGTTCACGGGCGCGAGCGTCCGGGCGGGGCGCCTGGCGATCTGCTCGCCATCCGGCGCCATCGGGATGGCGCTGCTTGGTCACGCGGCTGCTCGGCAGCTCGGGGTCTCGATGTTCGCCTCGCTCGGTAACCGCGCTGATGTGTCGACCAACGACCTGCTCGAGTGCTGGGAGGCTGACGACCGGACGGCAGCGATGATGTTGCATGTCGAGTCGTTCGGCAATCCTGAGCGCTTTGCGCGGATCGCGCGTCGGGTGTCGCGCACCAAGCCAATCTTGGCGGTCAAGGGGCGTCGACGGGCCGAGCGCACCCTCAGCGAAGCCCGCTCATACACGGCGGCCGCACTCCGCAGCGACGCCGCACTTGACGCGCTCTTGCATCGAGCCGGGGTACTGCGGTTCCGCGGTGGCGAGGAGCTGTTCGATGCCGCCGAGTTCTTCGAGAGTCAGCCGCTGCCCCTCGGACGTCAGATCGGGATCGTGAGCAACTCCGCCGGCGTGGCGACGCTCGCCGCTGACGCCGCCGCGACCCGCGGACTAGACGTGAGCGAGTCAACCGACGCGCAGAACCCCGTCGTGTTGAGGATCAGCGCCGGTCCGGACGAATACGCTGCCAGCATCGACGAGCTGCTTGGCGATCCCGGCGTCGATGCGGTGATGGTCTACTACGTCGAGTATTACGACGGCGACCCGGAGGCGGTGCTGGATGCGATCTCCGCGGCTGCGGAGGGGCGGCCCAAGCCGGTTGTGGCGTCGGTGCTGCGGGCCGACGGCCGGCTGCCCGCGCGGACCGGCGTGGGCGTGCCCAACTTCCTGTTTCCGGAGTCGTGTGCCGCCGTGCTCGCACGCGCGGCCGAACGTCGCGAATGGCTGTCACGACCGCTCGGCGAGCCTCCGCGCTATCCCGGCCTGGACCGGGCTGCGGCGCGCGAGCTGATCTCTTCATTTCTCGATCGGGAACCCTCGGGTGGGTGGCTCACGTCCGCCGACTCCGAGGCCCTGTTGGCCACGCACGGGATCCCGATTGTCGGCTCGCATCGCTGCCGCGACATCGAGCGCGCCGTCGCCGTGGCAGCGGAGATCGGCGCCCCGGTCGCGCTGAAAGCGGACTTTGCCGCTCCCGCGCATGCCAGCGACATCGACGCCGTGCTGCTCGGGGCGAAGGGTGAGGCGGCGGTACGATCCTGTTGGCGCGAGCTCGAACGACGGGTGGACGCCGCCGGGCGGGAATGGATTGGAGCGATCGTCCAGCGTATGGTCGGGCCGGGTGGGGCGGACCTGCTGTTGGGGGCGATTGCCGATCCCGATCTCGGCCCGGTGCTGGCGGTTGGCTTCGGCGGGCGCCGGGCCGGCCTTGATGGATCGACCGCGTTCGGCCCGCTTCCGGAGACGGACGCGGAAGCCGACGAGCTAATCGACTCGGCTCCGGGAGTCGCCACCCAGCTGGACGGATTCCGCGGCAGCGCTGTGCTCGATCGGCAGGCGCTGCGCGAGCTGATGCTGCGCTTTGCCCTCCTGCTCCGAGAGGTGCCGGAGGTGGTCGAGACGGACCTTAACCCTGTCCGATGCACAAGGAATGGCTGTGTCGTGCTCGACATGCGAATGCGAATCGAGCGGCGGTGGCCGGTCGACCGGGTGAAGACCTGGTGAGCGGTCAGGACCGCCACCCGGGAAGGCAAGGTCCGCCCGTTGAACCGCACGCTGGCGAGCTGCGAGCTCTAACAGGCGCGCGGCGCACGAAGATCATTCCGCCCGAGGTGGCCGCTCGGTTGATCGTCGATGGTGACACGTTGGCGATCGGTGGATTCGTCGGGATCGGGGTTCCCGAGGCGCTCATCGACGCGCTCGCGAAGCGCTTCGGCGAAACTGGCGGTCCGCGCGACCTGACGCTCATCTTCGCGGCGGGACAGGGGGACGGCGGCGACCGGGGGCTCAACCGCCTCGCCCACGAGGGGCTGATCCGGCGCGCGATCGGGGCGCACTGGGGGCTCGTCCCTTCGCTCGGCGCTCTCGCCCTTGACGGCCGGATCGAGGCCTACTGCCTCCCGCAGGGCGTGATCTGCCATCTCTATCGCGAGACGGCCGCCGGCCGGCCCGGCCTGATCACACGGGTCGGGCTGGGAACGTTCGTCGATCCGCGCCTCGAGGGCGGTCGGATGAACGCGGCGTCGACGGAGGAGGTGGTGCGGGTCATCGAGCTCGACGGCGAAGAGTTCCTCTTCTATCCCTGCCGCCCGATCGACGTGGCGCTCGTGCGTGGCACGACAGCCGACGAGCAGGGCAACGTGACGATCGAGCGCGAGGCCGCCACGTTGGACACGCTGTCGATCGCGCAGGCGACGAAGAACTCGGGTGGGATCGTGATCGTGCAGGTCGAGCGGGTCACCACCCGTCCCGCGTCCGCGCCGCGCGAGGTCCGCCTTCCCGGCATGCTGGTCGACGGCGTCGTGGTCGCGAGCAGCGCGGTGCACATGCAGACGTTCGCCGAGGCCTACAACCCCGCGTACACCGGGGAGGTGCGCGTGGTGTGCGAGGCGCCGGAGGCGACGGCGGTCGACGCGCGTAAGGTGATTGTTCGCCGCGCCGCGATGCTGCTGAAGACGGGCTCCGTCGTGAACCTCGGCATCGGGATACCCGAGGGCATAGCCACGGTTGCCAGCGAGGAGGGGATCCTGGACCGGATCACACTCACCGTCGAGGCGGGCGCCATCGGCGGCGTGCCCGCCGGCGGTCTGAGCTTCGGCGCGGCCACGAATGCTCAGGCGATCGTCGACCAGCCGTACCAGTTCGACTTCTACGACGGCGGTGGGCTGGACCAAGCATTCCTCGGGATGGCGGAGGCCGACCGCCATGGCCACGTAAACGTCAGCCGCTTCGGCCGGAAGCTTGTCGGCGCCGGAGGATTCATCAACATCAGCCAGTCCGCGCGTAACGTCATCTTCCTCGGGACGTTCACCGCCGGCGCCGTAATGACCGTGAGCGACGGGAGGCTGCGCATTCAACGCGACGGCACGGTCCCGAAGTTCGTCGAGGCGGTCGCGCAGATTACGTTCAACGGCGACCGCGCCCTCGCGACCGGCCAGTCCGTCCTTTACATCACGGAACGCTGCGTGCTGCGGCTCGGCGACGGCGGCCTCGAGGTGATCGAGCTCGCCCCCGGAGTGGATCTCGAGCGCGACGTGCTGGCCCGGATGGGCTTTCGGGCCAAGGTCGCGGCCGAGCTCCGCAAGATGGACGCCGCGATCTTCAGCGACGCGCCGCTTGGACTAGGTCAACGTTCAGCGCTGACGCTCGACGAACGCGTCGATTACCGCGCGGACGATGGCCTCGTATTCATCAACCTCGAAGGCCTGGCCGTGGACACCCTCGAGGAGGCCGAGGTGCTCGCCGCCCTGCTGAGCCGGCGGCTGCACGATATGGGCACGCGGGTGAACCTCATCGTCAACTACGGCAACTTCGAACCGGGGCGCGCGGCGGCGCTGCGCTTTTTCGAAATGGTTCGGCAGCACGAGCGGTCCCATTTCCTGTCTTGTGCGCGCTACTCGACCGACGCCTTCGTCCGCCGCAAGCTCGCCCGGGCGTTCGCGGACGCCGGACTCCCGCAGACGATCTACCGGAGCTTCGAGGAGGGCACCGACGCGCTAGCCGCGCACGCGGCCCGCAGGCGCCCAGCCTCGAACCAGGACGATTAGCGTGTTGGGAGCCCGGTCCAGCCACCCGCGTCGTGCCCTCATCCGGCACTCCACGCCCGCCGGGCCGGGCTATGGCCCGACCGGGGGGCGCGCAGACGGAACCAAAGGCTGCGCGTTCAAGCGCGCAGAAGAGAGGAGTCCTACATGTCCACCGTGTCGCACAGCGACTTGACGCCGTTGCGTTTCCTGGAGCGTTCCGCCGAGGTATACCCCGATAAGGTGGCGATTGTCCACGGTGACCGGCGCACCACCTATCGCGAGTTTGCCGGCGAGGCCACTCGTCTCGCCCGGGCCCTGCAGGCGTCTGGGATCGATGCGGGCGACCGCGTCGCATACCTGTGCCCGAACATTCCCGAGCTGCTGATCGCCCACTTTGCCGTCCCGTTGGCAGGCGCCGTGCTGGTAGCCATCAACTCGCGGTTATCGGGTGAGGAGGTGCGCTACATCTGCGACCACTCCGGCGCCAAGCTGCTGGTGGTTGACTCGGAGCTACGCTCGAACGTCGCTCCGATCGAGAACGAGCTTAAGACGATCGCTGAGATCGTCACGGTCTTCGACCCTGAATCGGAAGGGGGCCTTTCCGAGGCGTACGACGGCCCCGACTACCCGGATCTGCTCGAGCGTGGATCTGACGAGCCGTTGAGCTGGACGGTCGAGCACGAGCTGGCCACGATCACGATCAACTACACGTCGGGCACGACGGGAAAGCCCAAGGGCGTCATGTACAGCCATCGAGGCGCCTATTTGAACAGCCTCGGGGAGCTGCTTCACTCCGAGCACGGCGCCGATAGCGTCTACCTGTGGACGCTGCCGATGTTCCACTGCAACGGGTGGTGCACGGCTTGGGGCGTGACCGCCATCGGCGGGCGACACGTGTGCCTTCGCGCGGTGCGCGGCGACCGGATATGGCAGCTCATAGAGCGGGAGAACGTCACGCACCTCAACGGCGCTCCGCCCGTGCTCGCCGCGCTGGTGAGCGCGGAGGAGGCTCACCCGCTGGACCGGCCATTGGTGATCACAACGGCCGGCGCGCCGCCGAACCCGAAAACGATCGCGCAGTGTGAGGACATCAACGCGCGGGTGGTGCATGTCTACGGGTTGACCGAGACCTACGGTCCTTACTCGGTTTGCCAGTGGCAGGAGGGCTGGGAGGACATTGAGGTGGAGGAACGCGCGGCGCTCCTCTCCCGCCAGGGCGTGGGGATGATTCAGGCGGAACGGCTTCGGGTGGTCGACGGCGACACGAATGACGTGCCCGCCGACGGCACGACGATGGGCGAGATCGTGATGCGCGGCAACAACGTCATGAAGGGCTATTTCGAGGACGAGGAAGCGACGGCCGAGGCGTTCAGAGACGGCTGGTTTCACTCCGGCGACCTCGGGGTCGTACACTCCGACGGCTACGTCCAACTCCTAGACCGAGCCAAGGATGTTGTGATATCCGGCGGGGAGAACATTTCCACCGTGGAGGTCGAGCAGGCGCTCTTCAAGCACCCGGCCGTGCTGGACGCGGCGGTTATCGGGATGCCAGACGAAAAGTGGGGCGAGCGCCCCAAGGCCTTCGTCATCCTCAAGCCCGGCGAGCAGGTCAGCGAGCAGGAGCTCATCGACCACGTCAGGTCCACCATCGCCCACTACAAGGCGCCGAAGGCAATCGCCTTCCTGGACGAGCTCCCAATGACCTCGACGGGCAAGGTCCAAAAGTTCGAGCTCCGGGAGCGCGAGTGGGCCGGGCAAGCCTCCCGAATCAAGGGATGAGGACGCCATGCGGGGGAACCCAGCGTGCGAGACCCGACCGTCTGTTCAGCGCCCGAGATTAGACGGCCGGGACCGGATTTAGGGGGGTCGAGAGCGCGCGCGGCTGACTCGCTTGCTCTCAGTCACGACGCTGCCGGCATGTAAGCGTCGCGATCATGGTGGGAGTCGACTGGCGTTCGCGCCTTTGAGCAGTGGACCGGCGCAAGCTGGGGCCGGATGCCGGCCAGAAGGTGGTCTCGAACAACTCAACACTGAAGCCTTCCATCCGGTCCTTCCGGTCGACCGGATCCCTGGGGGCGGAATGCGCGCTCGCGGCAGAGAACGGACCAGGTAGATCCGGCTGCTGCAAGCGCTCGACCCTGTGTTGTCCCTCCTGGCGGCGCTAGCTTGTTGCCGAGCCGGTAGCAAGCACCGGATCGGCAGAGCGGCTGTCCGACGCGACGTGCGAAGTCTGATCTTCCGACGGATGCTCGCGCCCGAAAGCAGAAGCTCCGCATTGCAGATCAGAGCCGTCGAGAGTGCTCTTTCGTGAATCCGGAAGTCGCGCGCGTATGGCCCTTGCCATCGATCGCGTGCACGGATGCATACGCAGAGGTGGGCGTCGGTGCCGCGCGCGGACGCTGCTGCGTGTCGTTTGTCCCCCGGGATATGCCTGGGCGGGCCGGCAGTGGCATACCTTCTATCCGGATAAAGGGCGGCAGCCGCGATGTGGGCGCCGCAGCAGTACCTCGAAGCGCTCGTCGAGCTGACGGTCGGGTTTGGCGCCAATGTGCAGCCGGGGCAGGTCGTGGGTATCGACGCCGAGACGGGGCTTGAGCCGTACGCCCGAGCGGTCGCCGACGCCGCGTACGAGCGGGGCGCGAAGTTCGTTGATGTCTGGTACTTCGACCCGCACGTCAAGCATTCGCGGCTCAAGCACGCCGACCGCGAGACGCTCAGTTACGTGCCGTCGTGGATCGGTCAGCGGCTGCTCGACCTCGGCGAGCTGCATGGCGCGCGAATATCTGACTGTACGGCGACACTGAGCCGCACTTGATGGAGGACGTCGACCCCAGCCTGCTAGGGCGCGACATCCTGCCGCGACGGGCCGAGAAGGCGGTTATCGTCAGCAATCGGTCCATTAGCTGGACGGTCGTTCCGATCGTTACGGCTGGGTGGGCGCAGACGGTCTACCCCGATCTCCCTATCGGGCGTGCTCGTACACGGCGCCGTCGATCAGCTCGCGGCTGCCGACGGGCTGCGAAAGCGCGACTCGGACTGGCGTCTCCGGATTCGGCGCGCGCATTACGAAGCCCTCAATCGGCGTGACGAACGTGGTCAGGATCAGCTCGCACTCATCTTCATAGAGGTCAGGGTCAAGCACCCGTCCGTCGGCGCGTTTGCCGCCCGCGTACGTCTGCTCGGTCACCAGTATTCGCAGGACCGTGTCATCTGGCCGCAGCTCGTAGGTCGGGTCCAGTCGCCAGGAGGAGGCGCGGATCCCATCGCGGGTCACGCGCAGCGGCCGCCCCGCCGTCTTATCAACGCGCGACCAGGTGCCGCGGCGGGCATCCCTTCGCACCGCGACCATCACCAGTTCCGGCGGCATCCGGAGTCCGAACAGAGCCTCCTCCCCGGTCCGCGCGATCAGCCGCCACCCTTCCAGAGCGGATGACGACGCGCGCGGCTCGAGTTGCTGCTGGTTCTTGCGCAGCGGACTCGACTCGACGCGGCCTTCCAGCCACGCCGCCAGCATTTCCACGGCAGGGTCTCTCAGGTCCAGCGGCTTGAATGGCCTGTCCAGAGCACCTGGAGGGAACGACAACCCACCCGCATCGCTGATCAGCTCCGGAACTCGTGGCGCGTAACGCGGCTCGAGCACGGCCGACCGCTCCCAGTGACGCTCCGTCGGCACCCCGCGTGCACGGGCCACAAGGCGAGCACGCAGTCCATCCCGCGATCCGCTCATATCACGCCAGCCTACCGGCAACTGCCCAGCACGTGCCGGCGCGGGCCGGGTTCCCAACCTCACCGAACCGTCCAACCCCCCGTCCGGGGAGGGCGCGCCCAGCTGGCGGTCTCGGCAGCCGTGTTGTTCGTTTCTTTCGTACCTCGTCAACCCTCAAGCAAGCCGGACCTCCGCCCACGTCGATCACATGCGAACGACGTCAATCCCCGGCAACTGCGGCACGTTCACAAATCACCTGCACATAAGGCGACGAAGCGAAAGCAAGCTCGAACCCGGTTTGGGGCGGATACCATCGTCAGCCGGGACGACCGGCGGCGCACGAACGCAGCCACGTGAGGTCGCTTTGGTGCCGCTGTTGGAGTACGCCTACACCGGTCACCGCGTCCGCGCAGCTGCTTTGCTCGGCGACCGGTAGCGCGACTGAGCTCAAGTCGGTCGGCAGCCCCAGGCAGGGTCGTCCGCTGGCGCTCAACGCCTATTGCAGCAGCGCAACGTCGCTCGGGGTCGCGGGTGGCCGCTCCAGGGGCATAGCGGTCACCTTGGGTGGCCCCAAGAAAGAAAACGCTTCCTCGATCCTGCCTCATCGATGAACGGGAGCAAGCTCTCGGCCGAGACATCCGGTACGTGCTTGAGCCGGATCCGCCCGAATCCCTTGGGATTCTCGATCTCCACAGCGATCGCGACGATCGCCTTGGTCTCGGTCCTGCGTCCCTGAGCGTTGCCCTCGACCCCGCCGACATACGCCTCGTCGACCTCGACGTGACCCGCCAGCCGCTCACGGCCGGGACGAACCATCGCCACGCGATAACGGTGCAGCATCGCCCACGCGGTCTGGTAGGACCCCAGCCCAAGCGAGCGCTGCACGGAGACCGCCGACACCCCGTGCTTCTGACTGGTCATCAGCCACGCGGCCGCGAACCACAGCCGCAGCGGGGTCCGGGTGCGATGAAAGATCGTCCCCGCCGTCACCGATGCCTGACGCCCACAGACCGCGCACTCCCACCTCCCGCTCCCCAGACGCCACCCCTCCCGGCTCACGCACCGAGGGCATCGCATCCCGTCAGGCCAGCGCAACCACTGCCCTAGGACGCGGAGGATTGGTGGCCGGCTGCTGGCGTACGCGCGGCGGCGCCGCTTGCCGACTCCGCTAGGAAGATGCGCGTTGCCGTCACGCGACGGCTCAGGTTCTCTGGGTCGCGGAGCCCAAGCTTTGAAAAGATCGAGTTGATGTGTTTCTCGACCGCGCGCTTGGTCAGAGATAGCGATTTCGCGATCGCGCTGTTGCTGTCGCCGAGCGCAATCCTTGACAGCACCTGCCGCTCACGCGGGGTGAGCTCGGACAGCCGGGAGGATGCCGTCCGCACCCTGGCCTCGATGAGCGCGTCGACGATCAGTGGATCGAGGACGGAACCACCCCCGGCGACGGCCTCGATCGCCGCGATCAGCTCGTCATGGCTGCGAATGCGCTCGGTCAACAGGTAGGCGCGTCGAGCGGTTCCCTTGTCCAGGAGGGCAAGGACCGACGAGGGCTCGACATAGTCGCCTAGCACGACGACGCCGATCTCGGGACTCTTCTCACGCAGACGGGCCGCGATGCGTATTCCCTCTTGCGCTCCCGAGGGCGGCAGTCGGACGCCGGTCAGCACAACGTCTGGTTGCGAGCTGGCGATCGCGCTCTCTAGGTCGTTGCCGTTCGAGCACACGGCGGTCTGTTCCACGTCCGTCGATCTATTCAACAGCAAGGTCAGGAACTCGCGAACGAGGTATGAGTCATGAGCTACCGCCACGCGAATCGGCCGCGGGTCCCGGCGCTTGCCGATCACTTGCCACCGGACGTCTGCGGCCCCGGACGTTGGGCCATCGTTGTGCGGGATGCTCGTTCTCCTAGTTCGGCCACGTGCTGTCGCAGGAGCACGTTTTCGTCGTTCAGCGCGCGGTTCGCGCGCCGCAAGGTGCTTACCGCGCTGGCCATGCGGGCGAGCGCCAGTTCGCGGGCTCGATATCGCTTCCGGAGCTTGAGGAGCTCGTCCTCGAGAAGGGCTAGGCCGCCGTCGGTGGCGTGGTCTTCACTAGGCCGGCACCGATCATCCTGCTCCGCTCCCAGGGGCGTGCGGTCGATCACGGCGACGAGACCCGAATCGCCAGCCGAGGTGGCCGACGCTTGGTGATTGGAATGGTTCATGCGCGTATTGAATCGGCCGCGGGCCCCCCAAAAAGGATGGTCGATACTATCCGTCGTGATGGTCCGCAGCGGACAGCCGAGCGAGATCTGCGCGAGGGCCCTGCATCCCGACGCCGCAGCGCCGGGCGTTGAGTGAGGCGCGACAAGAAAGCCCGGGGGGCGGCCGAGGTGCCCGGCCCCGCTGCGTACCGGGCCTTGTACGAGAACAGCCCCGACGGGGTCCTGTTCACCGTCCCCGACGGGAGGGTGCTTGCCGCGAACCCCGCGGCTTGTCAAATTCTCGGCAGAACCGAAGCCGAGATCTGCTCGCTCGGCCGGCAGGGGTTGGCCGACCTCACCGATGAGCGCTGGCCGCGCATCCTGGCCGCGCGCACGCGCGCTGGCCACGCCCGCGGCGTCGCGCGAATGCTCCGCGCCGACGGCACGCCAATCGAGGTCGAGATGAGCGCGAAGATCTTCAACGATGCCGCGGGCGAGAAGCGTACGTGCACGATCATCCGGGACGTCACCGATCGCGTGCGCATGGAACGCGAACTGCGCCGCAGCCGGGAGAGGCTGGCAGAGGCCGAGCGCGTCGCGGGGATCGGGAGCTGGGAATGGGACATCGCCAACGACCGGATCACCTGGTCCGACGGGCTGCTCACCCTCTACGGAATCACTCGGGATGACTTCAATCCCATCGCCACGGCAGGTGTCGAGGAACGCGTCTTTCCCGACGACCGCGGTCGGGTCCTCGAAACTCTGCACCGGGCGGTTTCGGAGCGGTCCGCCTTCACGCTCGAGTACCGGGGCGTCCGCAGCGACGGCAGGGTCCGCACGCTGCGCGACCGCGGCGAGGTCATCGTCGATGACCTCGGTGAGCCGATCCGCGTGGTCGGGATCGCCCAGGACATCACGGACGCCAAGCTTGCTCAGGAAGCACTTCAGAGCACATCGTCCGAGCTCGAGCGCCGTGCCGCCGAGCTTCAAGAGCTCGCGCTTCGAACCGGCGGCGGCCCCGAGCCACAACGGCACGCCCCACTCACCAACCGCCAGCTACAGGTCCTGCGCCTGGTCGCGGAAGGCCTCACCAGCGCGGAGATCGCACGACGGCTGTTCGTGAGCGAGGCAACCGTCAAGTGGCACATCAAGCAGATCCTGACCAACACACGCTCGTCGAATCGCGCCGAAGCCGTCGCCCGCGTGCTTGGCGCATCGACGTAGCGCGAGACTGCGCGGTCGTCCACCAGCCGCCCAGGCGATCTGAATCTAAGACAAACAACACTCAGCTCGGCGCTCATGAGCGGACCGCCGCGCCCTCCGCGATAGCGACGGTCAGGACCCTCCCACCGATGCGGCCCAAGGCTTCCGCTCCTTCGGGAATGGGAGTGTCGCCGGAAGCCTTGCCGTTCTGGACGAGTTGCGACGGTCCGCCGTCACCTCGACGAACTGCTCCATCCGTAACGGAGCAGCCACCCTGCGTGCGGGGGAGCCGCTGCTCTTTGCGGACAAACGCGCCCACGCGAACCGGCGGTCGGGGCGTGGCTCCTCTGTCTCCATTGCAACGGCAGGTGGCGAGCGCGCATGCGGGTCAAAGATGATCGCCCCGATCGCTCCGCCGGCGTGATCCCATTCGTGGACGTCCTGTGTCAAGTGCCGACTGCGATAGCGGATGGCGGCTCGCCGTCAAGACGTCCTGTGTCAACCTCGCGAGCGAAGTAGCGGATGTCGGCGTGCCGTCAAGCGCGTTGCGCTCGGACCTTGCGGTCCGCCCTTCGGGTGACGGCGACGCCGAGCATCCGCTGGGTGGCGGCTGTGTCGGGCACGGGGCCCGACGTTCCAGTGATCGTCACCAGGACGTGCTGTTGCAGGGCGCGGTGGCGGGCCGGGTCGTAGGGGGTGCGGGTCTGCCAGCAGCTCCATACCACGCGGCACCAAGCGCGGCCGAGAGTGCGGGCGGCGCGGGGGTGGTCGTGGCCGCGTCCGATGGCGCGGGCGTAGTGGTCGGCGGCCCAGGGGTTGTGGTGGCGGCTGCTGTCGGCGAGCGTGTCGAAGGCGTCGCGCAGCCGCTTGTTGCATGCCCAACGAAAGCAGGCGATCTTGCGTTTGCCGGACTCGAGCGCGACCGCGGCCTGGCCGGCGTCGCCGGCGAGTGCGTCGCGCGTGGGGTAGCGCGCGCGGCAGTCGCCGATCTCGGCCAGCATCGTGGCTGCGGTGATGACGCTTCGCCGGCTGCGGAACAGCGAGAGGAAGATCTCGCCGTCGGGATGCTCGCGGATCGCGGTGGCGATCTGCCGCTCGAGCTGCTTGATCTGGGCGACGATCGGTTCAAGCGCCGCGACCAGCGAGACCACGACCGCGCGATGGGCTTGGCCTTCGAGCTCCCCGGCTCGGCCTTCCGGCGCACGCCGGAGCTTGGCCAGCAGCTCGCTGGCTGGCTTGTGGCCGCTGTAGCGGTGGCGGGTCAAGAACGCTTGGAGGCGTTGCTCGCCCAGCCCTTGCGCGTCGGCGGGGCTGGGGTAGCGCCTGAGGAACGCGAGCGAGGTCAGGTTGTCGAGATCGCTGAACAGCCCGATCGGCCCCGGCCAGAACCGCTCGAGCTCGGCGCGCAGCTGGTTGGTCAGCGCCACCCTGGTCTGCACGAGATCCTCTCGCGCACGAGTCAGTGTCCGCAGCGCCTTGGTCTGATCGCTGTCGGGCTCCAACACCCGGAAGCGATGGTGGTCGGTGCGCGCCAGCTCGCACAACACGAACGCGTCGAAGCGGTCCGACTTGCCGCCCGCGGCGCGGAACCTGGCGCGGGTGGCGGCGACCTGGTTGGGATGCAGCGGCAAAAGCCGCAGCCCGGCGTCCAACAGACGCTCGACCAGCAGCCCGTCCGGACGCTCGATCGCGACCAACGTCACTTTCATCCGCACCAGCGTGCGGCACAGCGACCGCAGCCCCTTCTCATCGTGCGCGAACGAGGCCGCCAACAGCTCCTCGCCCGCCTCGTCCTGCACGACCACGTCGTGCTTCTCCGACGCCCAATCAACGCCGGCGTAATTGCCCATCTCGGTACTCCTCTTTGGTCAGGTCACTTCACAGCGCCTCGACCACGAGGTACCGTTGCGGGTGCTTATAGACAGGCCCTCACACAGGGGCTACGTCCTGTTGCCGCTAAGTCGGCACCTCACCACCCGCCGGGAGAGGCTGGTCTTGACGAGGCCCTCCAAACGGGGGCAAGCGCTGTAGGCCTTCTCCCGGCGGTGGTCGAGGCAACAACCATGATGAAGCTTCTATGTCAAGCCCCTCCTTGCGAGATCGGTGGCGCGGGGCCCACCGATTGCCGTCAAGAGCGCCGCTGCGCGGCTTCGCTGCGCTCGGTCCTGACGGGCCAGCTCTTTGACTGCGCGGCGGCCGCGCACGGTCATGCAGCTAGGAGGGGCTGGGCGTGCGCGGCGAGGTCGCGGATCATCCGGCGGTAGATCACGTCGGAGAGGTGGCGCTTGAGGATCCGGCGGGCCTCCTTCTTGGTGTGGCCATTAGCGCGCGCGTTGGAGTAGATCGCCTGGGCGCGCGGCTCGCAGCGAAGCTGGGTGATCGCCATCACGTGCAGGATCCGGTTGATCCGCCGGTTGCCGCCGGGGTTATAGCGGTGGCGGACCGGCTCGCCGGGTCCCTCCGCGGTCGAGGCCGCCAGCGGCGCTGATGCGTTGAAGCGCGCGAATCCGCCCTCGGTGAACCGGCGGGGGTCGCCGACCTCGATCAGCAGCTCGGCGACCGACCGGGTCGAGAGGCCGCAGAGCTGATCCAGAGTTGAGCCGCTCGCTCGCACGAGCCCGCTCAGCTCGCGGCAGACGGCCTTCTCGTCCGCGTCGAGCTTGGCGATCCGGACTCGGTACTCGTCCAGCAGCCGCAGCCGCAGCGCGGTCGGGCGGTCATACCGCCGGCGGCGGTTACGGTCAGCGAGCGCCGCGAGCCTGGGCCTGACCGCCTTGCTGTCGGGCAGCTGCTCGCGCAGCTCCAACGGGAGCTCGCACAGCATGTTCTCGGCCTCGTTTACCAGGTGCTGGCGGCTTGCCAGGATCGACCGGCGCTGGTTATGCCACAGCGCCAGCAGCTCGTGGCACTCGTCCGGGCCGCTGTCTTGCCCGGCGCGCTTGAACGCCCTGGGCAGCAGCGCGTGCGCGAGCGTCTCCCGCGCGATCCGCTCCGAGTCCAGCGTGTCGGACTTGCCGCGCTGGCGGGCACGGTCAGACCGGGGCGTGCGATTCGCGCACACATCCCGAACGTCATACCCGCGGCGGACGAGGAACACCGCCGTGTGCCGACCCCAGCTCGAGGCGCCCTCGACCCCCCACCGCGCGATCGGCCCGAACTGCCGCGCCCACGCCTCAAGCGCACGATGCCCATCGCCCGACACACGGAAATGCTCGCCGGCGAGCAGCCCACCGCGGGGATCCACGACGGTCGCCGACAAGCTCCGCTTATGCGGATCGACCCCGACCACGTTACCCGCGTGATCAGGCGTCAGCAAGACGCTCGACGGACCCGGCCCTCTCCTCCTAGACACGATGCTGAACCTCCACTACGGTTGATTGCGGACCCGGTCGACAACGTCCCGGTTGGGATCGGCACTCAACGCGATCGACGCTCCTATCAGGTCAGACCGGCTCCTCGAAGACACGGACCGAGGCCGACACTTCATCCAAAGGACACCAACGGGTCCAGACCTATGACGGGTCAGACCCCGGTCCGGTCTTCGACCCTAACGCCGACCGTCGCCAGCGCGGGCAAAGCACATTTCAACACCGGGACCTATAAGCGCTGCGCGCTCGGCCCTGCGGGCCGCCCGTCGGGTGACAGCGGCGCCGGTCATCCGCTGGGTGGCGGCTGTGTCGGGCCGGGGGCCCGACGTGGTGGGGATAGTGACTGTGATGTGTCGTTGCAGGGCGCGGTGGCGGGCGGGGTCGTAGGGCACGCGGTCCTGCCAGCAGCGCCATAGGATTCGGCACCAGCCACGGCCGAGGGTACGGATTGCGCGCGGGTGGTCGTGCCCGCGGGCGCGCGCGGCGGCGTAGAGGTCCTGCGCCCAGGGGTTGTGGTGGCGGCTGGTGTCCGCCAGCGTGACGAACGCCTGGCGCAGGCGCTTGTTGCAGGCCCAGCGGAAGCAGGCGGCTCTGCGTTTGCCGGACTCGATCGCGACAGCGGCTTGGCCGGCGTCGGCGGCGAGCGTGTCGCGGGTGGGGTAGCGCCCGCGGCAGTCGCCGATCTCGGCTAACAGCTCGGCGGCGGTGATCACGCTGTCGGGCTTCCTGAACAGCGAGAGGAAGATCGCGCCGTCGGGGTGCTCGCGGACGGCGGTCGCGATCTGACGCTCGAGCTGGCGGATCTGTGCGTTGAGCGTCTTGATCGTCGTGACCATGGTGCGCACGAGTTCTCGGCGGGTGCCCAGCTCGAGCTCGCCGACCCGGGCGACAGGGGCGCGGCGAAGCTTGCCCAAAAGCTGCCCGGGCTTCTGCCGGCCGGTGTAGTGCTCCCGGGCGAGAAACGCCTGCAGACGCGCCGGTCCTAGTCCGCGCGCGTCGGCGGGGCTGGGGTAGCGCTCAAGGAACGCGAGCGAGATCGGGCTGTGCAGGCTCGTGAACAGCCCCAGCGGACCGGGCCAGAACCGGGCAAGCTCAGCGCGCAGCTGGTTGACCAGCGCGGTCCTGGTGCCGACCAGATCCTCTCGTGCCCGGGTCAGCGCTCTGAGCGCCTTGGTCTGATCCGAATCGGGCTCGAGCACCCGGAAGCGGTGCCGGTCGGTCCGCGCCAGCTCGCAGAGCACGAACGCGTCGAATCGATCGGACTTCCCGCCCGAGGCCCTGAACCGGTCACGCGTCGCCGCGACCTGGTTGGGATGCAACGGCAAGATCCGCAGCCCCGCGTCCAGCAGCCGCTCGACCAGCAGCCCGTCGGGCCGCTCAATCGCAACCAGCCTCACCCCGTGACGCACAAGGGCGCGACACAAGCCCCGCACCCCGGCCTCGTCATGCACGAACGTCGCCGCCAGGATCTCCTCGCCCGTCTCATCAGCAATCAACACATCGTGCTTCTCCGACGCCCAGTCAACGCCCGCATAGGTACTTCTCATCAGAACTTCAACTCCATCTCTAGGTCAGGTCTACACAGGCCCAGACCGAGAGGTACCGTTGCGGATGCCTATAGACAGGCCCTCAAACCGGGGCTACGTCCTGTTGCCGCTTGCGGCACCTCACCACCGCCGAGAGGGGCTAATCCACGCAAGGCCCTCCACAACGGGGGCAGGCAAACCAAAGCCCTCTCCCGGCGGCGGTCGAGGCAACAACCCGGGACCTATAGGCAAACCACTCGTAGCCGTGGGAGCCGCCTGACGCATTCCCTATTGCGATAGGAATCGTCGGCTCGGGAAAGGCTCAGGATGCAAAGCAGTCGTTCGCGGAGTACGCGGTGCCACGCAGTTGTTCGGTCGCTGAGCGCGTTCGCGGTCGGACGCTTCTGCTTCGCGGACGAGCGGCAGTGCAGTGTTACTGCTGCCTGTCGTCCGAAGCAGGTAGGCGATCGATGGCGACTCTGCCTACCGCTGGCCGAGGCGGAGCAGGCGTGGTGGTCCTGCTTTGTTTTGGCGGAGAGGCCGGGAGGCGGTATGAGGTGGCTCTGTGCGCGTGTGGTTAGCGCACCGCTACACCGCCGCGTCGGGGCTTATGCGCATCGCGCGTGTCCTGGGAGGATCGGCGATGTGCTGCCCTGGTGCCCGACGACGGCGTTGCTCGCCGGCGGTCGAAGTGACCTCTTTCGGTGGAGCGCGGTCGGCGCGTGCTTCGTTTAGCTGCTTTGGGGCATTCTCAACACGGGCTTGACGACCGTTCCGGCGGCGGCGTCCTGGGCCGCTTGTTGGATGTCGTCGAACCGATAGACGCGGGTGAGCTCGTCGAAGGGGAAGCGACCTTGGCGGTGCAGCTCGATCAGGGCGGGGATCGATTCTCGGGGGATGGCGTCGCCCTGGTTGATGCCGACGACGCTGCTTCCGTTGACGATCGCGCCGAGGATGTTCATCGATACCTCGGCATCCGGCGCTGGTGCGCCGACGATGCCACACACGCCGAGTGGCGCGAGCACATCGATTGCCTGTCGCAGCACGGCGGGGACACCGGTGGCTTCCAGTGTGCGATCGATTCCCTTTCCCTCCGTGATCCCCCGGAGAGCCTCTACGGCATCTTCCGTGCGCGCGTTGATGACGTGGGCAGCGCCGAGGCGGGTCGCTAGTTCCAGTCGAGACGGATTGACGTCCACGACGGCGACGGTTGCCCCGGTGAGGTGTACCGCGGCGATCAGGGCGCTGAGTCCGACGCCGCCCGCTCCGAAGACGGCGAGCGTGCTGCCCGGTTCGGGGCGCAGCACGTTGAGCACGGACTGGGCTCCGGTCTGTATGCCACATGCGAGCGGGCCCAGCAGTTCGAGCGGGGCTTCTCGGGGGACTTTGATCGCGCTGCTGGCCGATGCGAGCGCGAGGGTGGCGAGTGAGGATTGGCCGAAGAAGTGTCCGTGGAGGCCTTGGCCGTCGCGGTGGAGGGTTGGACTCCCGTCCGGGCGGCTTCCGCCGAACAGATTGAGTCCGGCCCAGCTCTCGATGAAATTCGTGCGGCTAGGCGCGTCCGTGGGTCGCGCTGACCGCCGGACGCCGTTTGGTGTGATCAGCGTGGGCGTCGTGGGAGTGGATCCAGGCGAGGTCTGAGTAGAGGTCCGCGAAGGAGGCGTCGCGGCGCGCGATCGCCGGCCCGTCCGGGAGGTGCATCAGATCGGCGGTGCGGCGCGACAGCCATTGCACGGCGAGGGTGCGCTTGCGCCGGCGTTCGGTGTAGCGACGCAGCGCAGCCGTGAAACCGCCCGCGTCGTCGTCGTCATCGTCGGCGAGGCAGTCGGCGAGCACGATCGCGTCCTCGATTGTCTGGTTGGCGCCCTGTCCTTGGTGGGGCACCATCGCGTGTGCGGCGTCGCCCATCAGGACGACGCGGTCGGTGTGCCAGCGGTGCAGTGGCGCGAGATCGTGCAGCGCCCAGCGGGCGCCGACATCGGTCGCGCCGACCATCTCTGTCACCGCGGGGTGCCAGCCGGCGAACGCGTCGACGGCGTCGGTGACCGCGCATTCCTCCATCCACGCTCGGTTACGCCACTCCGGGACCCGAACGACGGCGAGGAAGTTGACCGTCCGGCCACCGTCGATCGCGTAGTGGAGCAGGTGACGTCCCGGCCCGGCCCAGAACTGCAGCGGCGTGGGGTCGGGAAGCGACGGCATGTGCTCGATCGGCACGAGTCCGCGGTAGCCGACGGTGCCGGAGAACCTGCCCCGGACCTCGCCGGCCACGTGTGGGCGGATTACCGAGTGAACGCCGTCGGCGCCGACGACCACGTCGGCCGACGCACTCGCACCGCCGGCGAAATGCACCTCGGATCTACCGCGCCGCTCCTCGATGGCCACGCACCGCTGGCCGAGGTGCAGTCCCTCGCCGCCCAGCCGGTCGGCGAGCGCTTGCAGGAGCGCGACGCGGTGCACGCCGTAGTAGGGCGCGCCAAACGTCGCTTCGTACGCGCCGTCCCGGCCGATCGGGTTCTCGGCGATGATCTCGCCGGTGTCCCACCGCCGGATGACGAGCGCCGACGGGATGACCGACACTGCCTCGACCTGGTCCCCGAGCCCGAGCCGGCGCAGCTCACGCGTGCCGTTACCCGACAGCGCGACCGCGGCGCCGATCTCGCGCAGCTCGCCCGCCTGCTCGTAGAGCTCGAAGCTGATCCCGCGCTCGCGCAGGGCGAGCGCGAGGACCAGCCCGCCGATCCCGCCGCCAACGACGGCCACCTTCAGGTCGGACATCGCCTATGCGATCGCGGGCGTCCGCGCCGGCGCCAGCGCGAAGTCGTAGGAGATCGCGTACGCCGTCGCTGGCTGGTTCGGGATGCACGATCAGCTCGGGCTTGACCGCGCTGGCGACATCGTTGTCAAGGTAGTCGCTGGTGTCGATGAACAGCTGTGTGACCAGCGGCTCGTACCCGTCCGCGCTGAGACGATCAGGTGGATGTGCGCGGGGCGCCACGGGCTCCAGTCGGCGGCAGCGGTCATCTTGCCCGTCGGCCCGTCGAGCGGGATCGTGTACGGGCCCGGGATCACGGTCGTGAACTCGTAGCCGCCGTCGGCGCCGGCGCGGACCTGGCCCCGGAGGTTCCCGTCCGGGGGGCCGGGCATGAAGCTCGCGTAGCGCCCCTCGGCGTCGGCTTGCCAGATGTCGAGGTTGGCACCTGCGAGCGGATTGCCGTCGGCATCGGTCAATGCGCCCGCGCAGGCGTTCTAAGAGGCGAGGGGCTACACGGTCGCCGAGCACGTCCTGTATCGGCGGCTCGGCGACCGGTGGAGCACTTAGGCGGGGGCGAGGGCGGCTTCTGAGTTCGCTATTTCCAGGTGCGCACGGCTGTCACGCGTGCGGATCAGGATCAGTGCGGCGAGGAACCCGAGTGCCGCGATCACCGAGCCACCGATGAAGGCGTGCTGGAAGCCGGCGGTCAGCGCATGCGGGAGGTTCGAACCGCCGCTCGCGAGCACGTGATGGGTCTTGGTGGTCGCGAGCGTAGAGAGCACGGCCAGGCCGAGGGCTCCGCCGATCTGCTGGGAGGCGTTGATGAGGCCGCTCGCAACTCCCTGCTCGCGTCCCTCGACCCCGGAGACAGCGGCGATGGTCGAGGTTACGAAGCTGAATCCGAGGCCGATCGCCGCCAGCAGCGAGGGGCCGAGGATGTCGGCCAGGAAGCTCCCTCCCGTGGCGATCCGGCTGAAGTACACGAGCCCTCCCGCCGTGAACAGCATTCCAGCCGCCAGGATCGGCTTGAAGCCGAACCGCGTGACCAGCTGGCCGCCGAAGCCGGCCGCGATGACGATCGTCACGGCGAGCGGCAGGTATGAGAGTCCGGCGTGGATCGGGCTGTAGTGGAGCACCTGCTGCATGTACAGCGAGATGAAGTAGAACATCGAGAACAGCGAGGCGCCGAGCAGGATCCCGACGACGTTCGCGCCGGTCAGCGTCCGGAGCTTGAAGATCCGGAACGGGACGAGCGGCGACCGCGAGCGAAGCTCGATCGCGATGAACACCGCGATCAGTGCGACCGCAGCCGCGAGCAGGCCGACGATCTTGGTGGAACCCCACCCCGCGCTGCTCGCGTCCAGCATCGCGTACGCGAGCAGCGACAGGCCGGCCGTGATGGTGACCGCGCCGGCAGCGTCGAAGTGCCGCGTCTTTGACTCCGAGCGGCTCTCGGGGATCAGACCGGGCGTCAGTGCGAGCGCGATCAGTGACACGGGTACGTTGACCCACAGCACCCAGTTCCAGCTGAGCCCGCTCGTGAGGACGCCACCGAGGAGCACGCCCACTGCCCCGGCGGAACCGGCGACAGCACCCCAAGCGCCGAGGGCCTTGTTGCGCTCGGCTCCATCACGGAAGAGGTTGGTCACGATCGACAGCGCGGCCGGTGAGAGGATCGCAGCGCCCAAGCCCTGCGCGGCACGGGCAGCGATCAGCTCGCCTTGGCTGGTGGCGAACCCCGCGAGCAGCGAGGCGACCGCAACAACGATCAGCCCGCCCATGAACACGCGCCGCCTGCCGAGCAGGTCGGCGGCGCGGCCTCCGAGCAGCAAGAAGCCGCCGAAGGCGATCAAGTATGCGTTGACCACCCAGGGGAGGTTCTGATTGGAGAAGTGGAGAGCCTTGCCGATGCTCGGAAGGGCGACGTTGACGATGGATGCGTCGAGGACCACGACGAACTCCGCCACGCAAAGCAAGATCAGGGCGGTCCATCGGCGGTCGATGTAATTCTTCGTGGTTGTCATGTCATGCTCCTCTCGGTGACGCCCGAATCGCTGGCGCCGATTCCGTCGGTGGTTGCCCGGATATGGGTTGGTGTGCGCATCGCTTCCTCCTCGGGTTGATCTAGTGAGACCTTCACGTGCCGCTCATCCTCGTCGTCGCCCGGATGAGCCCGCATCGGATCGTTCAGACGATTCGGGCCCGTAACTCGGTGACCGTGTCCGCGTGCTCGCTCGTTGCGGCCTGCTCCTGTCAAGCGCGGCGAGGTACGCCGAATCGATCAGCGAGCTCGAGCGACGGCGGCCCGGGTCAGCGCTTGAGCGAGGAGGGCGAGAGCAGGCCGAGCTCGCGGGCTCGCTTCACCGCGTCGGCGCGGCTGTGCACGCCGAGCTTGGCGTACACGTTGCGCATGTGGGTCCTGATCGTGCTCAGCGACACGAACAGCTCCGCTGCGATCTCGGGGCCCCGGAGGTTGGTCGGCAGGTAGCGCAGCACGCGCAGCTCGCTCTCGGAGAGGGGTTCCTGGAGCGGCGCGGCGTCCTTGGCCCGGGCCGCGGGAGTGTGTCCGGAGAGCAGGTTCAGGATCTCGGCGATCAGCGAGGCGTGAGTGGTCCGAAGTCGCGCCTGGCGCTCCAGCAGCTCCGCGGTCGGGTAGAGCAGGAACGGAAGCAGCAGCCCGCCGGGCTCGGCGACCTCGAGCGCGCGCTCGAGCGCGCGCGACGCCGCTCCGGGATCGCCAAGCGCGTCGCGCGCGATCGCCTCCAGCACCAACGCCTCGATTTCCCACGCTCTGCTCTGGCGCGGTCCGCGAGCCTCAGGAACCACCGACGCCATGACCGGGGTCGAGTCGTCGAGGAGGGGTGCGAGGGCGTCCACGGCGGCCTCGGGATCGTCGCGGGCTAGTCTCAGAGCCGCGAGTACGGCCCGCATCTGGCTCGTTTCGCGAACCTCCTCGTCCATCTCCGCGAGGGCTCGCTCCACCCGTTCGGTCTCGCCCACGCGGACGAGCATCCGGAGCTTGAGCGCTTGCACGCGCGCCGTGAACATGTGCGGCATGACGAGCAGCCTCTCCATCCGCTCGGCATCCCGATAGGCTGCGGCCGCCTCCGCGTGCCGGCCACGCGCGAACGCCAACAACCCCCGTGTCGCGTACAGGATCGCCGCGGTCGGTTGGGTGTCGTGCCCGAGGACGCGTTCGGCCAGGTCCAGCCACGACTCTGCCTCTCGGAGCCGCCCGCGCCAGACCGTCGTCCCGCCGAGCGCCACGTACGCGGCCGCGGCCGCTGGTGCGGTCTCCTCCCAACCGTGCTTGCGGGCCAGCTCGATCGCCTGCATAGCGCGCTGCTCCACCGGCTCCAGAGAGCGAAAGACGCTCAGGAGCGCCCGGTGTGCCAGCGCTTGGAGTTCGAGCATCGGTCGGGAGATCCGCCGGGCCTCCTCCAGCCCCTGCTCGAGGTGGCGCTCGGCGTCCTCCAGTCGACCGGCCCACATCTCGGCGATCCCGAGGTCGGTCAACACCCTTGTCCGCACCTCCTCGCCAAGGGCAAATTCCGTGGCCTCGGTTGAGGCGAGCAGTCGCTGCGCCTCCTCGGCAACGGCCCCAAGGTCGTTGCGGGCCCGAGCGAGCGCCAGTCGCTGGATCCGCAAGCACGATCGTAAAGCGCCCGCGACGGTCTTCGGGCACCGACGCCGCCATCCCCGTCGCGCGCTTCAGGTACCACTCAGACTCACGCAAGGACCCCGCCGCCCGCTTGTCGCTCGCGGCGAGCACCACCAGCTCGGGATCGGTCGCGATCCTGTCGGTGGGAAACCCAGACAGAAGCTCGCGGCGGGTGGCGAGCCGCCCATCCAAGTGCAACCCGATCCAGTTGTCCGCGAGCAGCCGCGCCGCCAAGCCCCAGTTCTCGCCCGCCTGCGCGTGGCGAATCGCCTCGACCGGATGCCCGTGCTCGGCCCACCACTCGGCCGCGATCGTGTGCAAGCCGGGCACCTCCTGCGGGCGCGGTCCGCCGCAGCTCGAGCGCGAGCAGATCCCCAAACAGGTGGTGGTAGCGAAACCAGCTTCGCTCCGGATCCACAGCGACCACGAACGCGCCCGCGTCCTCAAGCTCCATCAGGATTCGCTCAGAGCCCGAGCTTCCCGTCAGCCGGTCCGCGAGCGGTCCGCTGACCCGCTCGGGCAGCGAGGTTCGCAACAGCAGCTGCCTCACCTCCGCCGACTGGCGCTCGAGCACCTCCGCCAGCAGGAAGTCGGCCACCGCACGCTCACGCCCCGAGAAGCTGACCGCGAAGCGCTCGGGATCCGGGTGGCGGGCAAGCGACAACGCCACCAGTCGCAGCCCCGCCGCCCAGCCTTCGGTCCTCGCGACCAGCGACTCGAGCGCACCGTCGGACAGCCGCACCCCCGCCGCCTCCAGCAGCGCGCGCGACTCCTCGAGCGTGAAGCGAAGATCCTCGCCCCGGATCTCGGTCAGCTCCCCCTCCACCCGCAACCGGTGCAGCCCCAGCCGCAGATCCCGCCGGGTCACCAACACGAACCGCAGCGCCGCCGGCGCGGACCCGAGCAACACCTCAACCTGGCGGATGGCCTCCTCGGCCTGCAGCTCGTGCAGGTCGTCGATCACCAGCCACAACGGCTCCCGGAGCGAGCTCAGATCCTCCACCAGCCGTCCGACGACGTTCGCCCCGTCCAAATGAGGGGCGGCCGTCAGCTCCCGCACCCGCTCCGATCCGATCCGCGTCCCCCGCAGCGAGTCCAGGACAGACAGCCAAAACGCCTGCGCATCGTGCTCCTGACGCCCCACCGACACCCACGCAACGCGCTCCTCCAGACCCTCCGCCGCGATCCACGAGCGCAACAGAAACGTCTTCCCGCTCCCCGCCGGCGCCGACACATGCACCACCCGCCCCGCCGCGCCCAGCCGCTCGAACAAGCCCGGCCGCGGAACCAACCACCTCCTCATAGGGGAGGCGGCGTGTTCGACGGCTACTCCCGACTCGGCCACGACACACACATGGTTGCACCCCCGGGGCGCTCAACCCGACCATCTAAATCAGCCGAACGAGACGATGCGCGCTCATCGTCCGGACGGCGAACCTGATCGCATGCCAGCAACGAAGAGAGCGACCGGCGGTCGCGAACCGCGGCGCTACGAGATCCGCGTCCGCGGGCCGATCGGCCCGACGATGATGCAAGCGTTCCCGACGCTGGCCGCGGCGAGCCGCGGACACGACACGCTGCTGTGCGGCTCGCTCCCGGACCAATCCGCCCTGTACGGCGTCATCCACCAGCTCGAGGCACTCGGCCTGCAGCTGCTGGAGATCCGCTGTCTGGCGACCAGCGTTAGACCGGACATAACCAATAAAGAACCAATGACCTAAAGGAGCCCCTGTGATTACTGCTTCTCATGACCCGGCAAACCGCCCTACCGCGACTCGGCGCATCGACTTTCGCCCCGGCCAGGATATGTGGTGGGAGATCCTGCGCAACGGCGCGGACACCGATGGTGAACTTCTCGAGGTAAATGCCTGGCTCGGTCCCCACCAACCCAGCCCCCCGGTGCACGTGCACGACAACGCTGAAGACAGCTTTGAGATCGTCGAGGGCCGACTCGACGTCAAGCTCGACGGCACCTGGCGTACCTACGGTCCCGGAGAGCGCGCCGCAGCGGCACCCGGTCACCGGCACACCCTGCGAAACACCCACGATCAGCCGGTCAACTTCATCAATCGCCACCGCCCCGCCGCCGACTACGAGGCGTTCTTTCGCGACATCGCGGCGCTGACATCAACCGGCCGGATGGGCGCCGGAACACCTCACAGTCCGCGTCAAGCGATCTACGCAGCGATGCTATTCAAAGCCCACCCGACCGCGATCCGAACCTCGCGCCCCCAGCGATTTGCCTTCGCGGCCCTGTCGGGCCTGGGCCGGATGCTAGGCATGCGCCGATGATCGCGCACAGCCCCGCTCCAAGAATCTCGCGCTCCTGCTGGCGATGACGCAGATCGTGATCGTGATCGACGCCTCGATCGTCAACGCCGCGCCGCCGTCGATCGGCGCCCACCTGCACTTCTCCCGCGACGACCTCACCTAGGCCCACCGCGTCCTCACGGGGCGCAGCTCCCTCCCGCCGGAGCTGCGCCCACCCAACCTCACCCCAAAAACCAATCACAAGCAAAGGACCAGAACTCATGATTTTGATCACCGGAGCCACCGGCCACATCGGGTCGGAACTCATCGCAGCACTCCTCCCCGCCCAGGCAGGCCACACACGGGTCCTCACCCGCAATCCTGACGCGGTTTTCCCCGACGGCACCCAGAAGGTCGTGGCCGATCTCGGTGACAGCGACCTGGCACCCGTGCTCGACGGTGTACACGCCGTGTTCTTGCTAACCGACGGGCTCAACATCGCCGCACACGATCACCGGCTCATAGCCGCGGCGCAGCAAGCGGGCGTGGAGCGGATCGTCAAGCTGTCCGTCCGCAGCGTCGCACACGACGCCACCGACCCGATCACCACCTGGCACCGGGCCGGCGAGGAGGCAATCCGCGACAGCGGCATCGGGTGGACGTTCCTGCGACCGACCGCGCTCATGTCCAACGCGCTCAACTGGGCGCCGATGATCGCGACCGATCAGGTCGTGCACGCCCCCTTCGCCGCTGGCCAGGCCGCCGTCGTCGACCCGGCCGACATCGCAGCGGTCGCCGCGGCCAGCCTCACCCAAGACGGCCACAACCACCGGGCCTACGAGCTCACCGGCCCCGAACCGCTCAGCCCCACCGACCAGGTCGCAATCCTCAGCCACGTGCTCGACCGCGACCTGCACTACGCCGAAACCGACCCCGCCGACACGACTCGCGCAGATGGTGTCCTACGGCATGCCCGAAGAGCTAGCGCACGCCATCATCGAGATGTTCCGCTCCACCCTAAAACCGTACAACTCCGAGCCAACAGACGACACCACCACAGTCACGAGCCGCCCGGCACGCAGCTTCACCGACTGGGCCCAGGCCCACCGCACCGAGCTCCTCACGCCCGCCAGCTGGTGAAGGTGATGCCGGCGACGGCGTGCTGACCGGACCCCGCTCATCGGTCCACCTGCTGTGAGAGCTGGTGGTTGGTGGGTGACTGCAGGGTATGGGTGCCGCCAGCGCCGAACGGAGCGAGCGCGGAGCGATCGCGGAGTTCGGCGCTGGCGGGCGCGGCAGCAAGGTGGGCCGTCCGCTAGCCGACGGCGAACGCGGCGGGGGTCATCATCCCGAGCGCGCTGTGCGGTCGGCGGTGGTTGTAGTCCTGGCGCCAGTCCTCGATCAGGACCTGCGCCCCGGCGAGGCAGGAGAACAGCTCCACCGAGAGGAGCTCGTCGCGGACGCGTCCGCCGAAGCTCTCGACGTACGCGCGTTCCGCGAGGCGTTCGGCGTGCCGAAGGAGTTCCGGCCCATCCGCGCGATCTCGGTCGGCTACCCGGCAGAACCTGCGAAGGACATCAGCGCTCATCGCCGCCCCGAAGAAGAGGTCATTCACCGCCGACACTGGAACGCTCATAAAGGACGTGGCTGACGCCCTCGGCAGATCCACTGCTCAGCAGCTCCCCGCTCTCCGACTGCGCTCCCGCTTCGTCGCCGAGGCGGCACTCTCGGCGAGGCCGCTGCTTCTCCGCACGATCCGGCGGCGACAACTGGTCTGAACGATGCCTGTGCCGTCGGGAAAGGAGGACCGCGCAAAAGGGCGACGAGCGCCCTGCTCGTCGCCAATTGTGCGCCCGCCGACCCTCACACTGCTTGAAAGATCGCTGCTAACGACCCGGCCAAAGCAGAAGTGTGCGCCGGTCTCGAGCTGCCTCCTGGAACGGACGAAAACGAGGCGTCTAGCGCCGACTGCGGAAGGCCGCCGCCAGGGCTGCTCCCTTTCGTCCATTGCGACAGCGCAGCGCGACAAGATCGACGCTGCCGCTCAGCCTGCGGATGCGGGCACGGTCGACGTTGTTCATCGTGAGACGGCTGGTACGCCGCGGACTCGGATGTTACGGTCCCCGCCGACGGGCAGCGAAAGGAGCTTGACCATGAACGGTGTGACAGACACGGGGCCCGCGCTGCGGGCGCGCGACGACGAAGGCGGCACCGCGGTGCTGGAGGGGTGGGGAATCGACTCCGAGTACGGCGTGTTGCGCGACGTGTTGCTCGGCTCGCCGGAGCACTTCCGGTGGCTGGGCGAGGAGAACGCCCAATACAGCGCGCTGGTGCGCGAGACCCTGCGCCGCGGCTATCGCTTCGACCGCGACCTGGCGCTTCGCCAGCACGCCGAGATGGTCGACGTCTACCGCCAGGCCGGGGTCGCCGTGCACCTGCTCGACGCGCGCGAGGAGCTGCCGTACTCGGTCTACGCCCGCGATTCGAACTTCATGACCCCGTTCGGCGCGGTCGTCACCCAGCTGGCCAACCCGCGCCGGCGAGGCGAGTACGCGAACGTGCTGCGCTTCTGCCTCGAGCACGAGATCCCGATCTATGACCTGGTCAGCGCCGGCAACTTCGAGGGCGGGGACTTCAACCTGATCGAGCCGGGCTGCGTGCTGATCGGATACACCGGACTGCGGGGCGAGGAAGTGTCCGCCCACCAGGTCGGCGGCTGGATGGAGCGCGAGGGCTTCGAGGTCCGCTACGCGCCGATCGACGAGTACTACGTTCACATCGACCTGATGGTCTGCATGCTGGCCGAGAAGCTCTGTGCCGTGTGCCTCGATACCACCGACCCGGACATCGTCTCCTGGCTCGAGCAGCGCCGGATCGAGGTCGTCCCGGTGAGCTTTCGGGAGACCATGGCGCTCGGGTGCAACGTCGTGGCGCTCGGCAACGACCGCGTGCTCTCGACCCAGGCCGCTCCGGAGCTGAACGACAAGCTCAAGGCGCTCGGATTCACGGTGTACGACCCGGACATGAGCCAGTTCCAGCTCGCCGGTGGCGGGGTGCACTGCATGTGTCAGCCGCTGCGGCGCGACTCGGCGTGAGGACTACGCCGATCGACCAGATGCGTGACACCGCCTGCGGCTGGTGATCGCATGTCCGGCGAGCTGGAGCGGGCCCTAGACGACATCTGCGAGCGCCGAGCGCTGACCTTCACCCGCGAGGATACAGTAGACCGGTGGTCATGAGATGACGGGCGCAGAACGTTCGCTGACGGTCTTCTGGCACCCTGACGTGCTGTTGCACGACACTGGTGAGGGGGTGTTCGAGGCGCCTCCGTCGCCGCTGGTTACGGCCGCCGAGACACATCCGGAATCGGCACCCCGGATTCTCAATATGAAGTCAATCCTCGAGCGGGGGCCGCTGGCATCAGCGCTCGAGTGGGCGCCGGTGCCGTTGCACGGCGAGGATGAGCTAGAGCTTGTTCATACGCCGGCGTATATCGATGAGCTGCGCCGCTCCGCGGCCGCCGGCGGTCGCCGGTTCACCGCCACTACCGTCCTCGGGCGCCAGTCTTGGCCTGCGCTTCTCGCCGCGGCCAGCGCGGCGATGGAGGCTGCGAGGGCAGCGTCAGCACGGCCGGGCGTTCCAGCGTACGCGCTGGTGCGACCCCCGGGACACCACGCGCAGCCTGGATGCGCCGATGGTTACTGCTTTTTGAACAACGCTGCCTTGGCCGCTGAGACGGCCCTGCGCGGCGGAGCTGAGCGGGTCGCGATCATCGATATCGACGTCCACCATGGAAACGGGACGCAGGAGTGCTTCTGGAGCCGAGCGGACGTGCTCACCATCTCGCTGCACATGGACCATGGTCCCTGGGGCTCGTCTCACCCACAGACTGGCGCTGTGTCGGAGCTAGGGGACGGAGCGGGTGAGGGCTTTAACCTCAATCTGCCCCTGCCTTATGGCAGCGGGGACGCTGGTTATGGACGGGCGATGCGCGAGGTTGTGGGACCGCTCATCGCGCGTTACCAGCCCGATGTTTTGATTGCCGCGATCGGCCAGGACGCGAACCAGTTTGATCCCAACGGCCGTCAGACGTTGAGCATGGATGGGTTTCACGTCATCGGCGAGCGACTCGGGTCGCTTGCCGAGCGCTGCTCGGGCGGCCGGCTGGCATTGATCCAGGAGGGTGGTTATGCCGTCACTTATGCCGCGTTCTGCCTGCACGCGACTTTGGCCGGCGTGCTGGGCCGGCCGGCCGGAATCGAAGACCCGCTGGCGTATCTCCCCGACGATGGGGGCAGCGTATCGGCGGTGCTGGCGCAGGCGCTGTCGGCTCTCAAACCCTACTGGCCGGGAGCGTTCTCGGTAGACCCATGAGCCCAGAAAGGAGCCAGGATGGACCCCCAGGACCTTG
>CAWGOQ010000010.1:0-336216 GCA_963824295.1 uncultured Solirubrobacterales bacterium
GACGCTGTGCGTACGAGTGGCGCAGCGCATATGCGTGAACAGCGGCCGAGGGGAAAGCCTCGCCATCGGCGCTAACCAGCGACAGTCCGTCGACCCAACGGCGCAGCATCACCCCGAACGAGTAAGTCATGACCGGCCGACGGCCGTCAGTGTTCTTCTTCGCGCTCGGGAAAAGCTTCAGATCCCTCAACGGGCGACCCGGGTAACGGTCAAGGACCGCGGCCTGCTGGCGCTCGATCAGCTCCGCGGCCTCAGCGGTAATCGGTAGCGTAATCCGCTTCTTCGGTGGCTTCTCGCGCTTGTACCGCAGCAGAGGTCGGCGTGGTCCGGTGGCACCTTGCTCGGCCCACTCCAGGCAGTCCGCGTTAAGCGCGCAGATCTCGACCGGACGCCGCCCGGTGTGCGCGAGTAGTTGGAAGATCACCCGGGCATCCTCGTTTGTCAGCAGCTCAAGCGTTGCCGGCTCAAGCAGTTGGTGCAACACATACTCAGGGATCGCCTTCCCCGGCTCGTAGTCACCGTTCTCGCCCGCTCTGCGATTCAAGAGTCGCACGTCCTCGTCGAGAAGGCTGAACTCCTCGGGCAACCCAGCGGCTATGCCACCGGCGGCCGTGTGCCCGTACCGTCGGGCAAAACGAAGCAGCTCCCGCAGGTGCCGGACGTTCGTAAGGGAATACTCCGGCGTCGAACCAGCGGATCGCCACTGCAGGAAGCGCTCGAGCTCATCCCGCGTGAGCAACTCCGGCCGCTCACCCCGGTGCGGCAACGTCCCCAGAAACCGCGACAGGCCACGAGTACAACACGCGCTCTGGTATAGCGTCTCCTCGGCGATCGACGCCGACCGCCGCTGGCACCACAGCTTCGTCAACTCCCGAAGCCACCGCTGCGAAATATCGAGAAACGAGATCACCCGGGTCTGGTATCGCGTCGTCGGGTACAGGACGCGCAAGTGCCACACGTCGCGCTGAAACTCAGACTCGACATCGGTCATAGCGTCCCTAGCCGCTTCCAAGATCACCCGCAACGTGGTGAACATCTCAGAGTCGCGGGGTGCCAGCACCGACGCGTCGGATAAGACGGCGATGTCCTCAACCCGCTCATCACGCACTCGCCGCGCGACCCGCTCAAAAGAATCCGCGCCCACGCGAAGCCCCAACTTGATAACCCGTTGAATCCCGAGAAGCAACTGCGCTTCCACCAACGGCGGCAAATCAGCAAAGCAAGCGCGGCGCCCATCGAAGATCGGGCTCGGAGCCGGCACCCCAGCGCGCTTGAACCCATCGAGCGACGGCCTCTCCCGGGACCATCGCCGATAGCAGCGTCCGCACAGGCCGAGCCGCCCGTACTCAACCCGTCGGGAGCAGTCCGCAACGTCGCACAGCCGCAGAGACGCGCGCGGGGTCGCCGGTGGATGCCGATCATCCCCGGCCACCAACGCAGCCACCGACACGCCACGAAGTCGCCGCAGTCTCGAGCACGCACTGCACAAACCCTCCCGCTGCGCGGGACGTTGGTGACCGGGCGTGCGACACACCAGACAAAGGACGCTGTGGCCTTCGCGCACCACCGGCTTGCGCTTGTACTCGACAACCGAGAGCTGCCCTTCATAACGCGAGCGATAGTTGGAAAGGCAGAGCTCACACAGGCCGAGCCGTCGGCCAGTCGGCCCACGAGCGCCGCGCCCGCAACCAGACCGCTCGCACGGCGCCCAGCCGAACAGCGAATCATCCGGGCTCGGAGCGAAGACGTGACGCTCCGCATCCCAGCCACGGCCAACCAGCGCGACTAGGTCGAGCGCGCTCCGCGCTCTCTCAAGACGATCGTCAACCTCGACCACGGGTCGAAGCTGCACGACCGTCACCGGACAACTCCGGGGAGCGGGACGCTCTCGATCGCCTCCCGCAGTCTCGCCGGCGTCGTCGTCACGTACCGTCGCGTCGTCTCGTACTGCGCGTGGCCCAGTATCCGTTGCACCTCGTCAAGCGGGCGGCCACGCTCAACCAGCTGTGTCGCCAGGCCATGACGGAACTGATGCGGTGTCACATGGCGGGCGATATGCGCCCGACGCGCGAGCCCTGCGACGACCCGGCGAGCACGACCAGTCGTCATCGCCGCGCCGATCTCGCCACCCCACAAGTTGACAAGCACGAAGTCGGACCGGTCAGCCGCCGCGATCGCGCAGCGCTCCACCATGTAAGCGCCGTAGACAGCCACCAGATACGGGTTCGCCGGCACCCAGCGCATGCGATCGCCCTTCCCACGAACATGCAGGTGCGGTCCAGGCACCGGACACCCAAGCTCGCGTGAGCTCTCCATCAGGTGCATCTGGCCTCGCCGCAGCGTCACCGCCTCCTCCACGCGGATGCCCCCAAGCCCCAGCAAACAGATCAACAGCTTGTCACGCAGCGCCCCGGGCGCGGCGAGCATCGCCTCGAACTCACTCAACGAGACATACGAGACCTCGCTCTGCGCCGCCCCGCGTCTCCTATGCAGCGGACGTGCGATCCGCGCGGGCGGATCCTCCATCCACGCCACCCGCGGCCCGCCAGCCTCGACAACCTCGTACAGAAGATCGTTGACCGACCCCGCGACCAAGCGCCGGGCGACCGCGTAACGATAAAAGCTGCGGATCGCCGCCAACACGGCGTCGACCCGCTCCGGCGAGCGGACCCGACCGCAGCCACTGCCCGGCCTCGACACCGGACTCGTCATCAAATGAAAGCGGAACGCCCCGAGCCGCTCAGCCCATCGGACCAGGTCGTTGCGCTCGCCGACCGATGCAAGCCAGTTAGCCCACTCCGCGAGCGCCGACGCGTACTGCCGCGTCGTGCTCTCCGCACGCCCGTTCACCAGGCGCAGCCACCGCAAGAACCCATCGAACAACTCGGCGACCTCGAAGGCCTCGTCGAGCACCGTCCAGTACCCCTGACCGCCCGGCAACACCACCTGCTGACGACTGAACGCCACCCCGCGAGTGCAGCAAGCCAGGCGGACGGACACCCGGGCAGAGAACGCCTACTCGCCGGAGCAAAATCGCACAACGGAGGGCACTAGCGACGAGGAAGATGGGGGCAGAAAACGATCGCGAACGCGATCCCGGTCGGGGCGATCGCGACGCTGTCGATATCCCCGCGCCCGCCACACGGGAGCGAGTGCCGCAGCCGCCACCCCTCCGCCTCCAGCCCGGCAAGCGCTCGACGAACCTCACCCTCGGACCGGGCGCCGACGCGGCTGCGGGCGGCCAGGCGCACCCAGCGACGAGCGTCGAGCACCAGCGCGGCCATGACAAGCGCCAGCAGCCCGGCCAGAGCGGTCGCGCCGACGCCCGCGGCGGTCGCCGCCAGCGCGCCGGCGGCGATCGCTGCCGAGCCGCTCGCGGCGGCCCGGCGCAGTCGCCGGGCCTGCTGACGGCGCGGAAAGCTCAACCCGAACACCGACACAAGCTCGCAGGGGGCTCGGACACGGCCGCGCCTCCTGGATCCGAGACCTCATAGCCCTCTTGGACGGCGCCCGCGTGACCCTTTGCGTGACCCCTCTCGGGCTATCGATGGGGGACGCTGCGGGCCGCCCACCCCGCAATTTGCGGAGATTGGGGACGCTCGGGGACGGTCCAGACCGATAGGTGCGGGGTTCGAATCCCCCCCTCTCCGCTGCGTTCATCGCAGCTTTGCTCGGCTCGGGCTCCGAGTTCGTTCCGTATTTGCTGCTTGTGCTGCAGCTTTCACTGCTTCCCCGCTTGGGCAGTTCGGCCTCGCTTCTCGGCTCTCGGGCCCCACCATTTCGCACCGCCCCGGGCTCAGGTTTCGTCCGTTTGGGCGGGAGGCGTCTCCCCCAATTGGACTATCCGGCGCCCCAGCATTTCGGACGGACCGAGGCTCAAGTTTTCCCGCACGGAGCGGAGGTATACCCCGCAATTGGGGGATGGGGTGAAATTCCGTGAGCGCTCTCAAGCCGATTTGGGTAATGGTCGGAAAAGCAGTCCCTGCGGAAGAGATTTAGGTCGGTTTGTGCAATTTCAGAGACGTGGGAGGAGGGTTTTGGGTGCGCGCATGCGCGCCATCGACGTCACCGCTGGACCGGCTATTCGTCCAGCGCTACGCTGTGCAATCACGCGCGGCCCAAGGACGGCCGACGGGGTCTACAAGTTGCACAATTATTCGGCGGAAGCTTCCGTTGTGTCTAGGTAAGAGCTAGCATCCGATCAGGGGCAATGAGGGGAACAAGCGAACTTCGTCCAGCACTGAGACTCGTCCGGTCGGCGGATGCCAACCCGATCGAGTTCACCTGGTTCTGCGGCCACTGCGCCGCTCCTTCGGGCGGCGAGCAACCGCCGTCGCCGATGGCTCGCGTGTGCCGTTCGTGCGGCCTCGGGGTGATGCTCGAGGCGCGGACGGACACCGTCCCGAGCCCTCGTGACGCCTTCCTCGTCATCGACAGCTCGCTGCTCGTCCAGGCGATGTCGCGGCGCGCCGAGGCGCTGCTCGGAGTGACCGAGGACAGCGCGGTCAATCGACCCGTAGTCCAGTTGCTCGTCCCGGCCGACGCCGAGGCCGGGCGGAGTGCCCGCTTCGCGGCGGCGCTGGTCGAGGCGGCCGCCGGCGCCGACGAACCGGCGAACGCGTTCGTGCGGCCCTGGAACACCTTCGGTGTGCGGCTTCGCGCGAAGATCGCCTCGTGCGGCCCGCCCCGCGCGGCGCTCGTGGTCCTCGAGGACCATCAGGCGCGCCCGCTCCGCGTCGTCCGCTAGAAACTCGCTTCGCTCGCTAGAGACTGCTCGCGGGCGGGAGGACCGCCGGCGCGCCATAACCGACCAGCACGTCGGGTAGCGCCACCGAGCCGTCGTCGCGCTGCCCGTTCTCGAGCAGCGCGATGATCGTCCGCCCCACGGCCACCGCGGTACCGTTCAGCGTGTGGACGTGCTCGGGCCGGCCCTCGCCCGGGCGGAAGCGGATCCCGAGCCGCCGGGCCTGGTAATCGGTGGTGTTTGAGGTCGAGGTCAGCTCGCGGTAACGACCCTGGCCGGGCAGCCAGGCCTCGCAGTCGTACTTCTTGGCCGCCGAGGCGCCCAGGTCGTCGACCGCGATCGCAACCACGCGGTACGGAATCGCCAGTTCGGACAGGATCGACTCCTCGATCGCAAGTAGGCGCTCGTGCTCGGCGGGACCCTCATCGGGTGCTACGAACGAGAACATCTCGACCTTGTCGAACTGGTGCACGCGGAAGATGCCGCGGGTGTCCTTGCCGGCGGCACCGGCCTCGCGCCGGAAGCAGGTCGAGAACCCCGCGTAGCGGAGCGGCAGGTCCTCTCCGGCGAGGATCTCGTCGTCGTGCAACGAGGCGAGCGCGACCTCCGAGGTGCCCACCAGGTAGAGGTCGTCGTCCGGCAGGGTGTAAATCTGCTGCTCGGTGTCGGGCAGGAAGCCGGTCCCGTACAGGGCCCGTTCGCGGACGAGCACCGGTGGCACCACCGGCTCAAAGCCTTGTCCGCGCAGCGTCTCGAGCGCGTATCGGACCAGCGCGAACTCGAGCATCACGAGGTCGCCGCGCAGGTAGGCGAAGCGAGATCCGGAGAGCCGCGCGCCCCGCTCCATGTCGATCCGCGGGCCGGCCAGCTCCAAATGGTCGCGACCCGTGGCGCCGGCCTCGCCGACGGTGCGGATCTCGGTGTCCTCGTCGGGCGCGTCGGGCGCCGGCAGGTTGGGCAGCGACGCCAGGGCGGTGTCGCGCTCGACGCGGACCGCGGTCTCCGAATCGCTCAGCTCCCGGCCGCGCGCGGCGAGCGCCGCCAGCTGCTCGCGCTCCTCGGGCGTAGGCGGACCCTTGCGACCACGGCTGGCGCGGTTCTGCTCGGCCTGTAGTTCCTCCAACGCGGTGCGGATCTCACGCCAGCGCTGATCGAGCTCGAGCACTCGATCGACCGCCGCCGCGGCGTACTCCCCGCGACGGGCCAGCGCCGCCCGCACCACGTCGGGCTCGCGACGGATCAACTGGATGTCGAGGACGGGCCCCTCCTAGCTCGTGGACCACAGCCGTCCCCGGCGATCACGGCTTCGTCTTGACGACCTTCCCGGAGGTCGTAATCACCCACCAATAACCTCCGTTGAGGTTGACATCCTGCCCGGCCGTGCTGCCGGGCGTCGTGTCGGCGACATAGGTATAGAGGGGCCAACCGGCGTAGGTGACGACCTTGCCTCCGTTTTGCGCCGGCAGGCTACCCAGCAATGACGTCTTCACGCCGCCGGTGCCCACGGCGCTCCCGCCGGTTGGCAGGTACTCGGGTGGCCACACGGCGGTGCAGGCGCCTGTGCAGGTCACCCTCGAGGCGTTGTCGGGCGCGAACACGTAGAGCGTGTGCCCGGCGCTGTTGACGAGGATCGTGCCCAGGCTGGGAACCGTCCTGGACGAGATCGTCAGGGTCTTGCCGTGCGCGGTGCGGGACTTGGTGCTGTGGCTCGGCACCAGGGGCGTGGTAGTGCTGGTCGACGGGGTGGTTGTCGTGGTGGTCGTCGTCGGGGCAAGTGCCTCTTCGATCGTCCCGATCGGGACCTGCTCGCACGGCACCACCCCCGGAATCTTGGGCGCCTTGCGTCCCGAGTAGGTGGCGACGAACTCGGCCACGTCCCTCGCCTGCTGGCCCACGACAATGTTCTGGGGCATGATCTCGCCGGAGAAGCCGCCGTTCTCGATCGCGTACAGAACGCGCGCCACCGGCCGCTCACAGCGGATATCGAAGTTGGGGCCGGTGTTGATCTGATTCGTGCGCACGTTTGCGCCGGAGCCGTGCGTGGCGGCGAAGGACAGCGTGTGACAGCCCGAGCACCGCTGGTTGAACAGAGTCGCCCCCTCGTACAGGGCCGGCTGCGATTTCGGGACGTTGATCGTCTCGGTTCCGCACGCGCTGGCCAGGGCCGCCACCGCGAGCAACGCACCCGATAGGAGGACCTTGGCGGGTCGGCTCATTCGGGGCGGGATCATACGGAAGGACCGCCCGGCGATCCCCCGACGCATCAGGTGCACATAATCGGCGGCAAATCACGCCAGATCCGGCAGGAGCCGCGGATGCGCCGCCGAAGCTCTCATTCGTTCCCGGCGCCGGCACGACGTTCGCTTCAGCGCACCCCCCAGTCGCGATCGTCCTCCCGGCGGCAACCAGAGGGCCGGCGCCGGGGCCCCACCCTTTCGATTCGCCCGGGGCCCGCTCCCTGGAGCGCCGGGGCCCCACCCCCGTACAACCACGCTATAACGACCCGAGCGATGGCGCCCGCGTTCGAGCCCGACCCCGAGCTGTTCCGCGAGGTGTTCGGGCGCTTCGCCACCGGCGTCGCGGTCGTGACCGCAGCAGCCGCGACCGGCTCGGGTGGGATGACCGCGAACGCGGTGTGCTCGCTGTCGCTCGAACCGCTGCTCGCGCTGGTGTGCTTCGAGAACCGCGCGCGCACGCTTCCGATCGTTCGGGATGCGGAACGGTTCGGAGTCAACGTGCTGGCGGCCCACCAGGAGGACGTTGCCCGGGTGTTCGCCTCCAAGATGCCGGAGTCGGAGAAGCTCGACGGAGTGCCCCATCAGCTCCAGGCCGGGGTCCCGATCGTCAACGGCGCACTGTCGTGGGTGGCGTGCGATCTGCGCGAGCTGATCGCGGGCGGCGATCACACGATCGCGATCGGCCAGGTCGTCGCGATGGGCCTCGGCGAGGGGGACCCGCTGCTCTGGTACGCCGGCCAGTACCACGACGTCCGGCTCCGGGTGGAGCGCTGAACGACCCGTCCGCTCAATGTGGTTCGGCGGCTCGACGCCGGTTGTAGAGGCGAAGCGCCCACAGGTAGGACACGGCCGCGATACCCAGACTCCAGGCGATCGCCGCGATCGCGTGGTGCCCGACGGCGGCGCCGGTGAGCAGTCCGCGCACGGTGTCGGTGACGGGCGTAAAGGGCTGGTACTCCGCGAACTGGCGTAGCCCGGCCGGCATCGTCGCCGTGGCCACGAACCCGCTGCCGAAGAAGGGCAGCAGGATCAGGATCATCGGGGTGTTGCTGGCGGTCTCGACGCTCTTGGCGGCAAGCCCGAGCGCCACCGCCAGCCAGATCAGCGCGAACGCGAACAGGGCCAGGATCCCGATCGCGGCGAGCCAGTCGAGTGGCCCGGCGCTGGCGTCGAACCCGAGACCGAACGCGACGCCGATGAGGACGCCGATCGCGGCCAGGGTTTGGATCAGGCTGCCGAACACGTGCCCGGTGAGGACCGAGCCGCGGGCGATGTCCATCGTGCGGAACCGGTCGATGATGCCGCCGGTCATGTCCATCGCGACCATGATCGAGGTGCCCTGGACCGCCGAGGCCACGGTGATCAGCAGCAGCCCGGGGACCACGTAGTCCAGGTAGGCGTGGCGTCCCAGGTGCGCGCCGAGGCCGGCGCCGAGCTGGCCCCCGAAGACGTAGACGAAGAGCAGCAGCAACACGATCGGCGTCCCCACCAGCATCAGCGTCATTGACGGGTACCGCAGCTGGTGCTTGAGGTTTCGTCGCAGCATGACCCGCGAGTCGCTGAGGGTGTAGGGGAGCGCGGTCATCGCGCGGCCGCTCCTTCCGGTGTGGGGTTCTCGTGGGGACGGCCAGCGACGTGACCGCCGGTGACGGCGAAGAACACGTCGTCGAGATCCGGGGTGTGGATCGACAGACGCTCCACGTCGATGCGGGCGTGGTGCAGCTCATCGAGCAGGCCGCGGAGGGAATCGACGGTGCCATCTGCAGGCACTTGCAGGACCAACTGCTCCTGGTCCGGGGCGGCCGCCGGAAGCAACTCTGCGGCCGAGCGCAACGAGTCGGGACCGGCGAAGTGGAGCCGGATGTGCCCGCCGGGGATTCGGCTCTTGAGCTCGTCCGGGGTTCCTTCGGCGACGATCCGGCCCTGGTCGAGCACCGCGATCCGGTCGGCCAGCTGATCGGCCTCGTCGAGGTACTGCGTGGTCAACAGGATGGTCACGCCGTCCCGCGAGAGCCGGCGGACGATCTGCCACATCGTCAGGCGGCTGACCGGGTCCAAGCCGGTGGTGGGCTCGTCGAGGAAGATCACACCGGGCTCACCGACGAGGGTCATGGCGAGATCGAGACGCCGCCGCATCCCGCCCGAGTAGACCGACAGCGGCTTGTCCGCCGCATCGGCGAGGTCGAACTGCTCCAACAGCTCAGTTATGCGCCGTTGCCCGGCCTCACGGCCGAGGTGCCGTAGGTCGGTCATCAACCGCAGGTTCTCGCGCCCGGTGAGCAGGTTGTCGACGGCCGAGAACTGGCCGGTGACCCCGATCAGCGCCCGCACCCCGTTGGGGTCGCTGACCACGTCGTGGCCGGCGATGTGCACGGAGCCCGAGTCGGCCGGGATCAGGGTGGAGAGGATCCGGACCATCGTCGTCTTGCCGGCCCCATTCGGACCCAGCAGCGCGAAGATCGAGCCTTCATCCGCGGTCAGGTTGACGTCGTCGAGCACCAGATGGCCGCCGAACGACTTGCATACGTGGCTGGCCGCGATCCCCGGCGTCCTGGCATTTGCGGTCATCGTGTTCCTCCCTCTCGACCCGGACCCGTCGCCTCGGGGAGCTGGCCGGCGGCCTGCAGCGCCTCCCGCCGCTTCTTCCACTCCTGCTCCAGCAGGGGAAGCCGCTCGACCAGGAAGTCCGCGAACGCGGCCCACTCCAACAAGATCGCTCGCCGTTCCGGCGGGGCGTCCTCCAGGACGCGAAGACCCTCGCGGGCCAGCTCGCCCTGCTCCAGGTACTCGGACATGTCAAACCCGGTCGCATTGGGCGAGGACATATCGATACGCACCCGGTCCATCCGGTCGCCCGCGGCCCGGGATCGCCGGAGAAGCCGGAGCGACTCAAGCGTGTTGACGGCACCGGCGATGGCGCTGCGGCTTGCCAGCAGGGCGTCGGCCAGCTCCGCGATGCTCTGCTCGCGGGGGTCGCAGACCGTCAGGTACCCCAGCAGGCGGCCCACCATCGGGGCCATCCCATACCGGCGGGCGTAGAACCGGCCGACGTGGTCGGCGAAGGTGATCTCTGCGTCGGTTGGCACGCCGACCAGCATACATAAATGCCTGAGATAACACAAATTTGTGTTATCTCAGGATTAAGAACGGGCGTCAGCCCGTCATGGCCGCCCGCGAGAGCAGCACGAAGTTCACGAGCGCCGCGAGCGCCATCACGCCGATCTCGCGGCGCACGATGGCCACGACCACAGCTTGCTGCTCAGCCGCCGGCAACTCCCCCACCGCTTGCGCGGACTCGAACCCGCGCGCGTCGAGAACCATCTGGGTCGCCGACACGCGCAGCTGCTCGGCGATGAACGAGACGAGGATCGGCAGGACCCCGTAGATCAGGTGAAGGTGGGGCGGCTTGTGCCCGAGCAGGACAAGCACGCCGCCGATCGCCATCTCCAGCACGATCAAGGCCTGGGAGGTCCGGAGCAGCCACCAGAACCAGGCGCTCGTCCGCACCCGCCACCAGCACCACGCCCCCCAAACGCCGGCGACTCCCGAGACGGCGATCACGACAACGGCGGCGACGAGGTGAACCTGCTTCATGTGCGGGTACCGGGTCTCCGGCGCGGCGCCACGATCGCCCGGCAGGCTCGCATCAGAATCGCACGAGGGCCTCGCGTCAAATGTCCCATAAGAGAGCCGACATACTTGTGGCGGGACGCACTAAGTAACACAGTGTTACAAGGTACCCCTAAGCGGTGATATAACGGTCTGCCGTGCTGCGCGATTACCTGCCCGCGCTTGTCTTCCTGATTCTGGGGTCGCTGATCGGGGTGCTGTTCGGGACGCTCAACCTCATCACGGGTCGGCGAGCGCCGAACCGCTCCAAGGAGGAGCCCTACGAATGCGGTCTTCCGTCCGAGGTCCGGCACGGCTTCCGCTTCGGGATCAGCTTCTACCTCATCGCAATGCTGTTCATCCTGTTTGATATCGAGGTGATCTTCCTGTATCCGATTGCCGTCCAGCTCCGCGCGTTCGGGAAGTTCGCGATGTTCGAGACCGTGACGTTCGTCGTGCTGCTCATGATCGCGTTCGTGTACGTGTGGCGGAGGGGAGCGCTCGAATGGAAGTGAAGCGCCAGCGCATCAGCGACCCCAATGACCTGCGGGTTCGGCGGCACATAGCGCCTGACCTGCTGCGCGGGGACATGGACGATAAGGAGCTCGAGCGGTACGTGACCGAGCGGGTGATGACGACCACCGTGGAGCGCGCCGTCGGGTGGGCCCAGGGCAACTCGCTCTACCCGCTCACGTTCGGACTCGCCTGTTGCGCGATGGAGCAGATCCATATCGTCGCGGCCCGGGTCGATATCGCCCGCTTCGGCTTCGAGGCGTTCCGCGCCTCGCCGCGGCAGGCCGACCTGATCATCCTGTCCGGACGCGTCTCGATCAAGATGGCCCCGGTCATCCGCCGGATCTGGGACCAGATGCTCGAGCCCAAGTGGGCGATCTCGATGGGAGCGTGCTGCACCTCGATGGGCGTCTTCAACAACTACGCACTCGTGCCGTCGGACAAGTTCATGCCGATCGCCGTGCACGTGCCCGGTTGTCCGCCTCGCCCCGAGGCGCTCATGCACGGAATCCTCAAGCTGCGTGACCAGATCCAGGGGAACGCCCCGGCCGGCTGGCGCGATCGCTACGAGGCGGAGGGCACCGAGGAGGTCTTGCCCGAGGCGGGCACTCAGGACAGCGCCGACATCAGCGTGTTCAAGCCGGGGGACACCGCCGGTGCCTGACGCGACGGGGCTCGAGCTGACCGCCCAAGAGCTCCGCGACGCCGATAGCGACTCGATCCGCGACACCGAGTTTCACCGTGGCCGCGCCGTGCTGGTCGCGAACCCGGAAAAGGTCCGGCTCGTCCTGGAGCACCTGAGGTCCAAGGGTTACAAATTCCTCGCCAGTCTTCACGGCGTCGACTACTACCCACACGAGCCGCGCCTTGGTGTGCTCTACGAGATGCTCGATCGCAGCACCGTCGATCGCATCTCGGTCAAGGCGAGGGTCAGCACCGACGCCCCCCGGATCGATTCCGTCGTCGACATGTTCCCGGGCGCCAATTTCCCCGAGCGAGAGGTCTACGACATGTTCGGCGTGGTGTTCGACGGGCACCCTGACATGCGCCGCATCCTGATGCCCGAGGACTACGAGGGCCATCCCCAACGCCGGGACTTCCCCGTCGGCGGCGAGCCGGTGCTGTTCACCTACAACGAAGAACAGAGCTACGGGAAGTACATGTGACCCTCACTGGACGGGGAGACAGCGAGCAGAGCGGGTCCACCACGCTGACCGAGGACTACCGCAAGCGCGAAGAATCGATCACGTTCTCTAGCGAACCCGCGGGCACGGGCGAGACACACGAGCTGCTCACGCTCAACATCGGACCCCACCACCCGTCGACCCACGGCGTCCTGCGGCTGCTCGCGACGCTCGAGGGCGAGGTGGTACGCGACATCAAGCCGATCATCGGCTACGTCCACACCGGGATCGAGAAGACCGCCGAGGACAAGGCGTACTGGAAGGTGATCCCGGTAGTCGAGCGGATGGACTACCTCGGCTACTACTTCAACGCGATGGCGTACTGCGGCGCGGTCGAGACGCTGCTCGGGACCGAGGTGCCGGCGCGCGCCCAGTACCTGCGCGTGATCCACCTCGAGCTCAACCGGATCGCCTCGCATCTGGTCTGGCTGGGCACGAGCGCGCTCGACCTCGGCGCGATCTCGATGTTCTGGTACTGCTATCGCGAGCGGGAGCTGATCCTCGACCTGTTCGAGATGTCCTCCGGCCAGCGGATGCACACCCGGTATTTCCAGGTCGGCGGCGTGATGGAGGACATCCCCCGCGGCTTCGAGCAGAAGCTGCGCCAGTTCCTCAAGATCATGCCCCCGCGCGCGGACCAGTACGCCGACCTGTTCGAGAAGAACCAGATCCTGCTCGAGCGGCTGCGCGGCACCGGCATCGTCGACCGGGAGACGCTCCTCGAGCTGAACGTAACCGGACCGTTGCTGCGCGCGTCGGGCGAGCCCTGGGACCTGCGCAAGGCAGCGCCCTACTCGAGCTACGACCACTTCGACTTCAAGATCCCGGTCGGCACGGTCGGCGACAACTACGACCGCTTCCGGGTTCGGCACGCCGAGATCTACCAGTCGGTCAACATCATCCAACAGGCCATCGATGGCCTGCCCGAGGGCGAGCACATCACCACCGACCGAAAGGTCGCGCTCCCGCCGCGCCACGAGCTGGCCACCAGCATGGAGGCGCTGATCCACCACTTCAAGCTCGTGACCGAGGGCTTCCGGGTGCCGCCGGGCGAGGCCTACTACCCGATCGAGGGCCCGCGCGGCGAGCTCGGCTGCTTCGTGCGGTCCGACGGCTCGGCCAAGCCCGCGCGCGTGCACATGCGCGACCCCAGCTTCAGCAACCTGCAGGCGCTGGCCCCGATGGTCAAGGACTCCTACATCGCCGACCTGATCGCGACGCTGGCGATGCTCGACCCGATCCTCGGAGGCATCGACCGGTGAGCGCGACAAACCGTCCGGTCGTCGCCCGCTTCGGCCATGGCTCGCGCGTGCCCGGCTGGGACACCGCGGTCGACCTGACCAAGGACCCGGCGACGATCCCCGACCCCGCCACGACGCCGGTGCCGCCGCAGCTCAGGGAAGAGATCGTTCAGGCCATGGCCAAGTACCCGGATCGCCGGTCGGCCGCGATCCCGGCGCTGCACGCCGCCCAGGACGAGCACGGCTGGTGCTCACCGGAGGCGATCGAGCAGGTCGCCGCCGTGATGCGACTGACGCCTGCCTACCTGACCTCGGTGGCGACGTTCTACGACATGTTCAAGACCGAACCCACGGGCCGCCACGACGTGTTCGTGTGCACGAACATCTCGTGCTCGCTGCTCGGCGCGGACGAGTTCTTCGAGAGCATGCTGGCGGCAGCTGGAGACGATCCCAACCTCAACGTGCAGTCGTTCGAGTGCCTCGGCGCGTGCGACATCGCGCCGATGGCGTCGGTCGACGGCGAGTACATCGGTCCGCTCGTCCCCGATGACGCGCAGCGGATCGTCGAAGACGTGCTTGCCGGCCGGGCCGTGCTCGAGCACAAGCAGCTGCGCTACCGGCGCTCCGCCGACTCGCGCGTGGCGGAGGAGGCGGCCGACTTCAGCCCACCCGACCCGGCAACGACCGAGATGGCCGACACCGCCGGCCTCGGCCCGGATGGGGACAATGTCGACCGGCCCGGCCCGACCGCGCCGATCGAGATGACCGAAGCCCAACGGTCCGAGCACCCCGAGCCCGACCAGGTCACCGACCAGGACGAGCACCCGGCCGGACAGGAGGACCCTGAATGAAGATCCTGTTCGACCGCATCGATGAGCCGGGCCTGAACACGCTCGCGGTCTATGAGCGCCGAGGCGGCTACCAGTCGCTGCGCAAGGCGCTGGCCATGACACCGGAGGAGGTCACGAGCGACCTGATGGACTCGGGCATCCGCGGGCGCGGCGGCGCCGGCTTCCCGACGGGGCGCAAGATCTCGTTCCTGCCCCACGGCGATATGGACAAGTACCTCGTGTGCAACGCGGACGAATCCGAACCCGGGACGTTCAAGGACCGCGAGCTCATGCAGAAGAACCCGCACATGCTGATCGAAGGCATCCTGATCGCATCGTGGGCAGCGGGGACGACCCGGACGTTCATCTACATCCGCGGCGAGTATTCCTACCAGGCCGACATCCTCGAGGCCGCGATCGCCGAGGCGCGCGACGCGGGCTACATCGGCGAGAAGATCCTTGGGTCCGACCACACCGTCTCGCTCGTACTCCACCGCGGCGCCGGCGCGTACATCTGCGGCGAGGAGACCGGCCTGCTCGACTCGCTCGAGGGAAAGCGCGGCAACCCGCGACTGAAGCCGCCGTTCCCCGCGATCGAGGGTCTGTACCACGGGCCGACCCTGATCAACAACGTCGAGACGCTAGCCACTGTGCCGGCGATCATCCGGATGGGCGGCAAGGAGTACGCCAAGCTCGGGACCGAGACCTCGACCGGCACCAAGCTCGTGTCGATATCAGGCGACGTGCAGCGGCCCGGCAACTACGAGATCGAGCTCGGGATCCCGGCCCGAGAGATCATCTACGGGCTCGGCGGCGGGCCGCCGGAGGGGCGCGAGATCAAGTTCTGGTTCCCGGGCGGCTCGAGCTCTCCGGTCCTGACCCCGGCTGACCTCGACATTTCGTTCGACTACGACAGCCTCGCCAAGGCTGGCAGCATGCTTGGCACTGCCTCGATCATCATCGTCGACGACTCGCACTCGGTGCTCGAGGTCGCCAAGAAGGTGGCCAAGTTTTACGCCCACGAATCGTGCGGCAAGTGCGTGCCGTGCCGCGAGGGCACCAACTGGACGGTAAAGATGCTCGACCGGATCGAGTCGGGCGAGGCCACCCCGATGGATCTCGACATCATGGCCTCGGTGCAGGAGCAGATCATCGGCAACTGCCTGTGCGTTCTGGGCGACGCCATGGCGATGCCGATCGGCTCGTTGGTTGAGAAGTTCCGGTCCGAGCTCGAGGCCGAGATCGAAGCGGCGCGGGAACGTGCCGAGGGGGCGGATGTGGCGGACGTGATCCCGGTCGGGGTCGCGGACGAGCACGCGGGGCCTTTCCCGGTGCACTAGAAATCCCCTCCGAATGCCCCGCCCCCCAGAGAACATCATCCAGCTGACGATCGACGGCCGCGAGGTGCGCGCGCCCGAGGGCATGATGCTGGTCGACGCCGCCAAGCAGGGCGACATCGAGATCCCCTACTTCTGCTACGAGCCCAAGCTCGGCCAGCCGGTCGGAGCGTGCCGGATGTGCCTGGTCGAGATCGAGGGCATCCCCAAGCTCCAGACCTCGTGCTCGACGGCGGTCAAGGACGGAATGGTCGTCCACACCCAGACCGAGCGGGTCCACCACGCGCAGAATGCGATCGTCGAGTTCCTGCTCGTGAACCACCCGCTCGACTGCCCGGTGTGCGACAAGGGCGGTGAGTGCCCGCTCCAGGACATCACCTTCGGGTGGGGGCTCGGGCGCTCCCGGTTCATCGAGCCCAAGCGCCACTTCGAGAAGCCGCTGGCGTTGTCACCCTTGATTGCGATCGACCGCGAGCGGTGCATCCTTTGCTACCGCTGCGTGCGCTTCTCGCAGGAGATCTCCGAGGACTACCAGCTGATCTTCACCGAGCGCGCCGCCCACACCTTCGTCGGCACCTACGACGGCCACCCCTACGTGGCCCCGTTCAGCGGCAACATCGTCGAGCTGTGTCCGGTGGGCGCGCTCACCGCCCGGACCTACCGGTTCCGCGCCCGACCGTGGGACATCGAGGGCGCCGGCGGCATCTGCACGCTGTGCCCGTCGCAGTGCAACGTCGAGTTCACCGTCCGCGACGAGAAGGTGGAGCGGGTGCGCAGCCGTGACGCCACCGGCGCAGCCACCGGCGGCGGCCCCAACGGCAATGACGACGTCGACGACGGCTGGATGTGCGACAAGGGCCGCTTCGCCTACCAGGCCATCCACGTCGATGAGCGCATCACCCAGCCGCTCGTGCGCGATGGCGGGACGCTCCGACCGGTCTCCTGGGAGCGCGCTCTGGGCGACGCCGCCGGCCTGGCCCGTCACAAGGGCGCGGTCGGCGCGCTCGTCGGTGGGCAGGCCACCAACGAGGAGGGTTTCCTGATCCAGCGCTTCATGCGCGAGGCTTTGCGCTCGGGGGATCTCGACTCGCGGTCAGGCGAGCCGGTGCCCGCCGAGCTCGCGCGCGCCTTGGCGACCCCGGGTTTGCAGGCCACTGTGCCTGACCTCGAGTTCGCCCATACGGTGCTGATCGTCGGCTGCGAGCCGCTCGACGACGCGCCGATCCTCGACCTGCGCATCCGGAAGGGCGTGCGCCGTCGCGGCGTCCGCCTGGCGATCGCCACCGATCGGCCGAGCGCCCTGGATCCCAACGCGGGTCTGATCAGGCGCTACGCCCCCGGTGACGAGGCCGCATTCCTGACCGCGCTGGATGCTGCGTTGGCCGGCGACGCGGCGGCGGGGGATCCGGAGACCGCAGACATGGCTGCCTTCGCCGACTATCTGCGCGCCGGCGGCGAGGACGTCGTGATCGTCTGGGGCGAGCGCCGGCTCGACCCGCCCGCGCTGCGCGCGCTGCTGAGCGTCGCCCACCGCCTCGGCCTGGCCGACCACGAGGGCGCCGGGCTGCTCGAGCTCCCGGCCGGCGGCAACGGCCGCGGGCTGCGCGAGGCCGGCGTGCTCCCGGACAGCGGGCCGGGTTATTCGGAGCTGGCCGACGGCGCCGCGCGGTCCGGGCGAGGCGCGCGAGATATCGCCCAGGCGGCCGCGGACAGCGACATCGGCGCCCTGTATCTGTTCCAAACCGACCCGATCCGAGATCAGCCCGACCGCGCGCTGTGGGAGCGGGCCCTGCACCGCGCCGGCCTGGTCGTCGCCCACGCGAGCGTCCTCACCGAGGGCCTGGCCGAGCACGCCAACGTGATCTTCCCGGCCGACTCCTACGCCGAGAAGGAGGGCACGGTCGTGCACCCGGACGGCCGGATCCAACGCCTGCGCAGGGCGATCGCTCACCCAGGACAGGTGCGCTCGGGCTGGTGGGTGGTGGCCGAGCTGACCAAGCGCGCCGGCCTCGACACCGGCGTGCTGACCTCCCCCATGGCCTTCGCCCAGCTCGTCGAGGCCGTGCCCTTCTATGGCGGCCTGACGCTCGAGGAGATCGGCGGGCGAGGCGTGCGCTGGCAGGAGCGCCCGGCCGCGTCCGAGTTCCCGGCCGGGTCCGAGACGATTCCGGCGGTGTCCACGTCCTCGCCGGGCGGGATTGCGTCCGACGGGCCCGAGGCCGGCGGGATCGCGCCTTCGGCCCCGGCCAATGGCGCGCTGCGTCTCGGCACCTACCGCCCGATCTGGGCCGCGCCCGAGGTCGAGATCTCCCCTGCCCTCAAGTTCACCATCGCCCGCCAGCAGATCGAGCTCTCTCCCGAGGATGCCGAGCGCCTCAGCCTCGCCCCTGGGGACGCGGTCGTGATCGCGCAGAACGGCACGCGGCTGCGCGGGACTGTTCACGTCCGCACCGGCGTCCCCGCGGGCACTGTGTTCATGGCCGACGGCATCCATGACGGCTCGGCTAACGCATTCACCGAGGCGACGGTCGAGGTGCGCAAGCCGTGATCAGCTTCGCGGAGGTCAACTATTTCGAGCCGTGGTGGGTTCAGATCATCAAGTCGATCGTCATCTTCGCGGTGATCTTCGCGATCCTGCCGATCCTGATCGTCTACGAGCGCAAGCTCCTCGGCCGCTTCCAGGCGCGGTACGGACCGAACCGCGTGGGGCCGTTCGGGCTGCTCCAGCCGCTGGCCGAGATCGTCAAGTTCGCGATGAAGGAGCCCTTCCGAACCGCGACGTCGATCGGCGCGCTGTACCGCATCGCGCCCATGATCTCGATCGTCACCGCGGTCGCCGCGATGGCGATCATCCCGTTCGGCGACGTGCAGCACGTCTTCGGCCAGGAGGTCGGGCTGTACGGGATCGACGTCTCGATCGGCCCGCTGTACGTGTTCGCACTCGCCGGCATCTCTTTCTACGGGGTGATGCTTGGCGGATGGGCCTCGGGCTCGAAGTACGCGTTTCTGGGCGCGATGCGCGGCGCGGCGCAGCTGATCTCCTATGAGGTGTCGCAGGCGCTGGCGTTGGTCGGCGTGATCATCACCGCGCAGACCCTGTCCCTGACCGGGATCGTCCACGCCCAGGCCCGGCTGTGGTTCTTCATCCCGCAGTTCGCCGGCTTCTTGGTCTATCTGGTGGCGTCGTTCGCCGAGACCAACCGGGCGCCGTTTGACCTGATCGAGGCCGACTCGGAGATCATCGGCTACTTCACCGAGTACGGCGGCACGCCGTTCGTGGCCTATCTGTTTGCCGAGTACGCCAACATGATCGTCGTCTCCGCGCTCGGGGTGACGGTCTTCTTCGGCGGCTGGCTGATGCCGTTCGGAATCCATCCTCCCGGCTGGGTCGATCCAATCGTGGTGCTGGTCAAGATCATTCTCGTCTTCACCTTCTTCATCTGGGTCCGCGCGACCCTGCCCCGGTTGCGCTACGACCAGCTCATGTCACTCGGCTGGAAGATCCTGCTGCCGCTGGCGACCCTGAACCTGCTGGTGACCGCGATCGTGGTGGCCTCGTGAGCCCATACGACATCAGTGCCGACGTGATCCAGGTGGTGCGCTCCCCGGCCCCCGGACCGGTCGCGGGTACCTACCGGGCCTTCGGGGAGACGCTTCGCGGTCTCAAGACGACGTTCGCCCGGATCATCGAGGGGCCGACCACGATCCAGTACCCCGAGGAGAAGACGCCCGTCTATCCCCGCTTCCGGGGCCGCCACAAGCTGCACCGCTTCGAGGACTCGGGCCTTGAGAAGTGCGTCGGCTGCTCGCTGTGCGCGGCGGCCTGTCCTGCCGACTGCATCCGGGTGGTCGCGGCCGAGAACACGCCGGAGAACCGCGTCTCGGCCGGCGAGCGTTACGCCGCCGTCTACGAGATCAACCTGAGCCGCTGCATCTTCTGCGGTTACTGCGAGGTGGCCTGCCCGTTTGACGCGATCACGATGGGCCACGACTACGAGCTCTCGGACTACACGCGCTCGGACCTGATCTTCACCAAGGAGATGCTGCTGGCCGAGGCGATCGAGCGCGCACCGCTGCGCCGGGAGGGCGAGTAGCGATGGTGTTCACCGCGATCATCTTCTTCATCGCCGCGATCGGCGCGATCTCCGGCGCAATCGGAGTGGTCATGCTCCGCAACCCGTTCTACAGCGTTCTCGCGCTGGCGATCCACCTGGTCTCGCTCGCGGCGTTGTTCCTGCTCCTGCGCGCCGAGTTCGTCGCCGCCGGGCAGGTCGTGGTGTACGCGGGCGCGGTGATGGTTCTGTACGTGTTCGTGGTCGCCTACGTCGGCGGCGGCGAGCAGCTGGCCAGCGGCGGGGTGCTGCGCGTGCTCGGCCCCCTGTTCGCCCTCGCGCTCGCGATCGAGCTGTGCATCGCGCTGCTGGGCGCCGGCCTGAAGGGCGTCTCCTCCAAGGGTGCACCGTACATCTCCGGTTTCGGCACCCCGCAACACCTTGGTCGCCTGTTCCTCACCCAATACCTGTTCCCGTTCGAGCTCGCTTCGATCCTGTTGCTCGTCGCGGCGATCGGCGCCGTCGTGCTCGCCCGTCGCCGGCGCGGGCTCGAGTCCCAGGAGGAGAGCATCGATCGGTTCCTGCTCGCAACCCGACGCCCGGCCTACACGGGGACGATGGCGGAGGGTGCCGGCACCCGGCAGGCGGTCCCAGAGGAGCCGTACGTGCGCGAGGCGGAGCAGGTGGGGTCGAGCGCCGGCGAGGGAACGGGTTCGAACCCAGAGGGCGGCTGGTAGTGAATATCGGGTGGTACCTGGTCGTCTCCGCGATCATCTTCTGTATCGGCGCCGGCGGTGTACTGGTCCGCCGCAATCCGCTGGTGATCCTGCTCTGCCTGGAGCTGATGCTCAACGGCGCCAACCTCGCGCTCGTGGCCTTCTCGCGGTTGTGGGGCGGTGAGGACGGGCAGATCTTCGCCCTGATCGTGATGGTGGTCGCCGCCGCCGAGGTGACTGTCGGCCTCGGCATGGTGGTGGCGATCTACCGGCTGCGCATGCCGATTGACGTGGACGAGCTCAGCGAGCTGCAGGGATGAGGATTTTGTTTTCGGTTGCCGCGGGCGACGGTAGCCCCCATTGCCCTTACCGAGAGAGCTCCACCCTTCTCGCGCGTCCGCTCCGCCGCCCCGCGGCCACGGCGACATGCATAAGACGACATTTCGCGGCGCCATCGCCGGGCATGACGTGTAACGCATGTGGGGCATGCGCGACATGTCACGGTCCTCGGGTTGCGCCTGCCTTGTCGTGCTACGCACGTCGTCAGCGGATCGTCATTCGTCGGGACCGACTCGCCTGATGAGCGCCACGACTGCCGGCTGGCTCGTGTTGCTGTGCCCGCTCGTCGGGACGATCGTGATCGCACTCGGGTGGCGCGTGTGGCCCGGGCGCGCCGCGGGCTGGATCGGCACGCTGGCGATCGGGCTGTCGTTCGTGTTCGCCGTGATCGCGTTGGCCAAGCTGCTCAGCTTCAGCCCCGACCACCGCCAGCTCACCTCCACGCTGTGGAACTACGACGTGTCGGCCGGCGTCAACGCCCAGGTCCAGATCCTGGTCGACCCGCTGTCGGTGTTCATGATCCTGATCGTCTCCGGGGTCTCGACCCTGATCCACCTGTACTCGGTTACCTACATGACCCGCGACCGGGGGTTCACGCGGTACTTCAGCTACCTGAATTACTTCGTGTTCTCGATGCTGCTGCTCGTCCTCGCCGGCAACTTCATCCTGCTGATCGTCGGCTGGGCATTCGTCGGCGCCGCCTCCTACCTGCTGATCTCGTTCTGGTACCGGCGGACGACCGCGACCCGCGCCGGCATCAAGGCGTTCGTGATCAACGTGGTCGGCGACGTGGGGCTGGTGATCGCCACCTTCATCATTTTCCAGCACACCCACACGGTCCAGTTCCTGCCGGTCTTCAAGTCGGTCCACACCAGCTTCGCCCAGAACGGCACGCCGATCGTGGCGGCCTGCCTGCTGTTACTGGTCGGCGCGTTCGCCAAGTCCGCCCAGGTCCCGCTGCACACCTGGCTCCCGGACGCCATGGAGGGCCCGACTCCCGTGTCCGCGCTGATCCACGCCGCGACGATGGTGACGGCCGGCGTCTACCTGATCGCGCGGATGCACGTGCTGTTCGAGTGGGGCCAGACCGGCGCCGACGTCGGCGCGATCGTGGGCTGCGCGACGCTGCTAATCGCGGGCACGATCGCCCTCGTGATGACCGACCTCAAGCGGGTGATCGCCTACTCGACGATGTCCCAGATTGGGTACATGATCATGGGCGTCTCGCTCGGGGCCTATTCGGCCGGCCTGTTTCACCTGATGACCCACGCCTTCTTCAAGGCGCTCCTGTTCATGTCCGCGGGCTCGGTGATCGGCGCGATGGCCGGCGAGCAGTCGCTCGACAAGATGGGTGGGTTCCGGCGCGCGCTGCCGTTCACCTTCATCTGCTTCCTGGTCGGAGGCCTCGCCCTGAGCGGGATGCCCCCGTTCTCCGGGTGGCTGTCCAAGGACGACATCATCGCCTTCGCCAACCATCGTGGCGGCGCCTTTGTGATCCTCGGGATCGCGGCCTACGTCGGTGCGCTGCTGACCGGCATCTACACGTTCCGGATGATCTTCCGTACGTTCTTCGGCGACCCAGTCCCGGAGGCGGTTGAGCTAGAGCACGGACACCTCGCGCACGCGGAGGTCCCGCGCAACCCGATGACCGGCGAGGCGGAGGACACAGACGTCGGCTTCCCGGGCCCGGATCACTTCATCGCCGAGCGCGAGTGGCCCATGAAGATCGCGATGGGCGCGCTCGCTGTGCTCGCCGTGATCGGCGGCCTGATCCAGATCCCCGGCGTCGACGACGGCGTCACCAAGTTCCTCGACCCGACCTTCGCCGACTCCAAGTACTACCACGTGGACGTCAAGGCCGGGCCGGCCTGGGTCGGGCTGGTTATCGGCGCGCTGATCGCGATCGCCGGGGCCGCGATCGCCTTCCGCATCTACATCGCTCGGCGTGGGACCGCAACCCAGCTGCGCGAGCGGTTCAGCGCCGCGTACGTGTTCCTGTCGCACAAGTGGTACTTCGATGAGCTGATCGACTTCCTCATCGTCCGGCCTGTGCTCTGGACCGGTCGCCTGGTCGACACCGTGGGCGAGCGTTCGCTCATCCAGGGCGTGTTCACCGGCGGCGCCACCGGCGTGGTCCGCGCCGGCTCGGCCGCGGTGCGCCGCGCCCAGACCGGCTTTGTGCGCTACTACGCCGCGCTGATGATCGTCTGCCTCGGCGGCGTGGCCCTCTACTTCCTGATCTCGAGCTCGTAGCGGCGTGACTCTCTCGATCCTGATCTGGCTGCCGCTCGTGATCTCGTTGGTCGCGGCCGTGTTCCCCCGAGACCTGGTCGGTCGGGTCGCCGCGGTCGGGAGCCTGGTCACACTCGGGATCGCGATCTCGTTCCTGGCCCGCTTCAAGCTCGGGCACGCGGGGCTTCAGTTCGTCACCGACAAGGTGTGGATCTCGGCGCTGGGCATCCACTACAAACTTGGGCTGGACGGCCTGAACGTCGCTCTGGTCGTGCTCACAACCGTGCTCTTCAGCGCCTCGGTGGCGTGGGCGAGCTTTAAGGAGTGGGAGCGCCCACGCAGCTTCTACTTCCACTTCGGCCTGGCCGAGAGCGCCGTGCTTGGCGCCTTCTGCGCCCAGGACCTCGCGCTATTCGTGGGCTTCTTCGACCTGATGCTCATCCCGTTCTACTTCCTGACCGGCATGTGGGGCACAGGCCCCGACCGGGTGCGCGCCACCACCAAGCTTGTCGTCTACACGCTGGTCGGGTCGTTCTTCATGCTCGCCGCCGCGGTCGCCACCGGCGTGCTGGCCTCAAACGACCACGGGACGTCGATCACGTTCGTGCTCAGCTCGCTGCGCGCCCTGCCGCTGCCGCACGCCTCCCAGGAGTGGATCTTCCTCTGCTTCGCCTTCGCGTTTCTGGTCAAGATGCCGCTCGTCCCGTTCCACGGCTGGCTCGCCGACGGTTACAAGGCGATGCCGATCCCCGCGGTGGCGGTGTTCTCGGGCGTCGTCTCCAAGGTCGCCGCGTACGGGTTCCTGCGAATCGTGCTGCCGCTGTTCCCCTACGCCGCGGTGCACTTCCAGACGCTGATGCTGCTCCTCGCGCTGGTCTCGATCATCTGGGCCACACTCGTGGCCTTCACCACCCCCGACGCGCGGATGGTCGTGGCCTACTCCAGCGTCGCCCAGCTCAGCTTCATCACGCTCGGAATCTTCTCCCTGCGCCCGACCGGGGATCAGGGCGCGCTGCTCCAGATGCTCAACCACGGCCTGGTCACCGCGCCGCTGTTCTTCATCGTCGCCGCCGCAGCCGCCCGCGCCGGCGGGTCGGAGCTGCTCGCCGACATGGGCGGGATCGCCTTCCGGGCGCCGATCCTGGCCGCGCTGGCGCTGATCGTGACGCTGGCCACCCTGGCCATGCCCGGCTCCTCGAACTTCATCGGCGAATTCATGATCCTGCTCGGCGTCTTCCAATCCAAGCTCGCGATCTCGGTGATCGCGTTCGCCGGCGTCGTCGGCGCCGCGGTGTACGCGCTGCGGCTGTTCATCACGGCCTTCCACAACCGCGTGGGAGTCAAGGTGGCCTCACGCGAGATCGGGCTGGTCGACGCGATCGCGATCGCCCCGCTCGTCCTGATCATCCTCGTGCTCGCCTTCTATCCGCAGTTCGGGTTGCGGCGCTCGGAGCCCTCGGTGCGGGCTGCCATCGCGCCGGCACAGGCGCAGTCTTCCTCGTCCGCGTCGTCTTCCACGGTGGCGCTGCGATGAACGTAATCGCCGCCACCCAGCACATCGCCGGCCCGTACGTCGACTGGCGGGCATTGTCGCCCTTCGTGGTGCTTACCGCCGGCGGGCTGGTCGTGCTGCTCGTCGGCCTGCTACGCCCGGCCCTGATCCGCGAGCGCATCGTCCCGGCCCTCACGCTCCTCACCTTCCTGTTCGCGCTGGCCGCCGAGATCTGGGTTTTCCACCACCACCCCCACCACGGCCACGGGAGCTTCTGCCTGATCGCCGCCCCTGGTTGCACCTCGGCGCCGCTGGTCATGGACCGTCTCGCGCTCGAGCTTCAAATGCTCTTTGCGATCGCGGGCATGGCCACCGTGCTGATGTCCTGGCGCGCGCACGCGCCGCGCGAATCGGGGCACGGCGAGTACGGCGGGCTGCTCATCTTCAGCGTGCTCGGCATGGGCGTGTTCGTCTCGGCCCAGAACCTCGTCACGCTGTTCCTCGGGATCGAACTGCTGTCGATCCCGCTCTACATCCTGTGCGCGTCGGAGACCCGGCGCGAGGCCTCGCTCGAGTCGGGCCTGAAGTACCTCGTGGTCGGATCGGTGGGTTCGGCCACCCTCGTCTACGGGCTCGCGCTGGTCTACGGCGCCACCGGCTCGACCGACTTCGCCGGGATCGGGACCGCGCTGTCGGCGAGCAAGCTCGCCGGCGGCGCGCTCGGCAGCCCGATGGTCTACACCGGTCTTGGACTGACCATCGTCGGGTTCGCCTTCAAGGCGTCGGTGGCCCCGTTCCACCAGTGGACGCCTGACGTGTACGAGGGCGCCCCCACCCCAATCACCGCGTTCATGGCCACGGCCACCAAGGCGGCGGCGCTGGGGGCGTTCCTGCGCTTCTTCGACGTGGCCGCGATCGGCGCCCAGGACACCTGGGCACCCCTACTGGCCACCGTCGCGGCGATCACGATCATCGTCGGCAACGCCGGTGCCCTCGGCCAGTCGTCCCTGAAGCGGATCATGGGCTATTCCGGCGTCGCGCAGGCCGGGTACATGCTCGCTGGGGTGGTCGTCGGCACCCGCCTCGGGGTCCAGGCGACCGTGCTCTACCTGATGTTCTACCTGTTCATGAACATGGCGGTGTTCGCGGTGATCGTGGCCGAGGAGCACGAGCGGCCCGACGGCGACTATCTGAGCGGCCTGGCCGGCCTCGGCGCGCACCGCCCGTGGCTGGCCTGGCCGATGACGATCGGCATGCTCGCCCTGGCCGGGATTCCCGGCACGGTCGGATTCATCGGCAAGTTCCAGCTGATCGACGCACTCGTGTCCGGCGACTACACCTGGCTGGCCATCGTGCTCGTGATCGGCTCGATGATCTCGCTCGGCTACTACCTGCGCGTGGTCGCCACGATCTGGATGCGACCACCGGTGGCGGTTCCGGTCCCGGCGCCCAGCGCCGCCGGACCGGGCGAGCTGGCGCCGATCGCCGGCGGCTCGCTCGAGGCCGACGAGTGGGCGGAAGGAGCCGGCGCGGCCGGCGCCGGGCTCGCCTACCCCGAGCTCATATTCGTGGCCGTAGTGTTCGCTGCCGCCACGATCTTCTTCGGCATCTTCCCCTCGCCGCTGTTCCATCTGGCTTCTCACGCGGCGAACGCGCTTCCCGGTCTGTTCTAAGGCGCCGGCGGCAGCGCTTATGCGGCCCGGGAGGGCGCCTGGGCAACAGGTTTTGCACGTTATGCATGGGCCGACCGGCGTGCCGGCCGGACGGGCCGCTACCCTGGTCCGCCCGTGCAGTATCCGGTCGAGACCTTCAGCGAGGCCGAGCGTGAGCGGCTCCGCCCCCACTTCACGAACCTCGACCGGCCCGTGTTCGCGCTCGTCAACCTGCCAGAGACGGCCAAGGCGGCGCTCTTCGCTCGCTATTCCCGGTATCCGGGAACCCTGAGACGGCTGTTCCTGGACGAGTTCGCCGACGACCTGCCCGAGCCGGACACGGCCGGCGCAGGCGGCATCGGCGACGCCGCCGAGGGCAAGCGGGCCGCGCAGCTCTACGAGCGCATCTTCCTCGGCTACGGCGATGACTCTGTGGCGCAGCTCGGCGGCGCCCACGTGGCCTGCGAATGGGTCTCCAACGTGCTCACGAAGATCCTGCAACGGCCCCGGCTCGGCGCCTACCTCGAGCAGTCGACCCGCTATATCGCCTACGACAGCGCGATGCCCGGATCGGACCCGGCCCGCCCGACGTACCGCTACTACCGAGACCCGTCGCTCGGACCGGACTACGAACGGGCCATGGACGAGCTGTTCACGATCTACTCGCGGGCGCTACCCCGCGTCTGCGCCTGGGCCGAGAGCGAGTTCCCCCACACCGGTGACGAGGCGCCGGCCGCCCACGCGCGGGCGATCAGGGCCAAGGCGCTCGACCTGCTCCGCGGGCTACTTCCGGCCAGCTCGCTCTCCCATATGGGCATCTTCGCCACGGGCCAGACCTACGAGCAGCTCATCCTTCACCTGCTCGCGCATCCGCTGCCCGAGGCGCGCGACTACGGCCGGATGATCCTCGAGGAGCTGCAATCGGTGATCCCGAGCTTTCTCACCCGCGTCGAGCGACCCGACCGCGGTGGCCAGTGGATCGAATACCTGGCGGCGCGCGAACGCGCCGGCGATCGGTGGGCACGGCGGCTCGGACTCGACGCCGCTGAGGGCCCCGCAGGCCCCTCGGTCAACCTCCTGCGCGCCGAGGGCGACGAGGACGATCTGCTTTCCGCGCTTCTGTTCGAGGCCGGGGCGAGCAGCGAGGAGCGGATCCGCGAGACCGTCGCGGCGCTCGACGCCGACACGCGCGCCGCGTTGCTGGCCGATCTCGCGGGCGATCGGGCGAACCGGCGCCACCGCCCCGGGCGCGGCCTCGAGGCGCTTCGCTACCGCTTCGAGATCGTCGCCGACTACGGTGCCTTCCGCGATCTACAGCGCCACCGGATGCTGACCGTCCAGTGGCAGTCGCTCACCCCCGATCTGGGCGCCGGCGTTCCCGACCAGGTCGAGCTGGCCGGCTGCGGCGACGAGTACCGCCGCGGGCTCGAGCTCTCGGCCGGCGAGTACCACCGCCTCGTCGACGCCGGGCTCGCCACCGCGGCGCCGTACGCGCTCTGCCTGGGCTACCGGATCCGCTTCATCCTCGACCTCAACGCTCGCGAGGCGATGCAGCTGATCGAGCTGCGCTCGGGACGGGAAGGCCATCCGAGCTATCGGGCCGTGGCCCACGAGATGCACGTCCAGATCAGCTCGGTCCATCCGGCCGTTGGGGCGCTGATGACCCATGTGGACCGCGAGACCGAGCCCCGGCTCGAGCGCATCCTGTCCGAGATGCGCAGTCACGCCCGGGCCGGCGCCGGCGCCTGAGCGGAAGCCGGCCACGCGGTAAGGGGCCGCCCCGTGGGCTCACGATCGGTATAACCATTCCCAACGTGGCGGCGATTGGGGGCATCATCAGGACCTGCGTGGCCACCGTCGTGCTCGCCACCGTGCTTGCCAGTACCGCCAGCGGCGCGGGGGCTACCCACTCAACGCCGGCCGGCACGGCGGTCGCGCAGCATGCCCTCCTGCGTCGCGCCGACCTCGGCCGAGGCTGGACCGGCATGCCGGCGCCCAAGAAGGTTCCCGGCCTGACCTGCTCCGGGTTCAGCCCCCCGCTGACCGGCGCGGTGCAGACCGGAGCGGCCATCTCGCCCACCTTCCAGCAGGGCTCGACCGGGCCGTTCGCGTCCCAGACCGCGTATTCCTACGCGACCGGCGCGGAAGCTGGTGCGGTTTGGAAGGCACTAGCCCAGCCCCACCTGCTCAGGTGCGTGGCCCAGAGCCTCGCTGGGGGCTCCACCGGCGGCGTCCACTTCGCGGTGACCGGCAAGCACCTGCTAACGCCGCCGAACGTCTCGGTGCGGGCGGCAGGCTACAGGGTCAGCGGCACCGCAACGGTGCCCTACCAGACCGTGAACGTGTACCTCGACGTGCTGCTGCTCGGCGGCGGCGACACCGTCACCGAACTGAGCATCTCGAGCTTCTTCGAACCGCCCTCGAGCGCGCTCGAGCGGCGGCTGGCGAGAACGGTGGCGGGTCGGATCGCAGCCGGCTGAGCAGGTGAGCTGGAGTTTGCGTCGTGCAGCGGTTGAAGTGAGCACCCGGAGGGGCCTGGCGCTGACCGCCGTCCTGGTGACGGCGCTGGTCGCCGGGTGCGGCAGCCAGCACTCCAGTCAGCGCCCAGCCGTCGCGAGCTACGTGAAGCAGGTGAACACGATCGAATCGGCGCTGATCAAGCCGCTGGGGGCGGTCACGAGCGCCGCGAGCCAGTTCTCCTCGGAGCAGAGCCCGAGTAAGAGCACGACCGCGGGGTTGCCCAGCTCCTCACCGGAGCGGACCCTGGAACAGGCCTGGACCCGGATCCTGGCGCTCCGCGCGCGCCTGGCCGCGATCAAAGCTCCTCCCGCGGTCCAGCATCTGCGGACGTTGCTGCTCGAGCTGATCGACGGGCAGGCTGCGATGACGCACGAAGTGGGCGAGCTGGTTGCCTTCCTGCCCCAATACAACGCCGCGCTGGCGTCGCTCGGACCGGCGATCAGACGACTCGAGCGCGCCCTCTCGCGGCGGAGCGCCTACGGCGCCGCCGCCGTACAAGCCGTGTATCACGACAAGGCGGCCGCACTACGCCGGTTCCAGGGCGAGACCGGTACGGTGCTCCACGAGCTGCGCCGTCTTGCGCCACCCGCGGTGTCCGAGCCGGGCTACGCCGCGCAGCTGGCCGCGGTCAAGGGCATGGGCCTCAGCGCCGGCCGGCTGGCGGCAGTGCTCGACTCGGGCGCGCCCTCGAACGTCCAGCCTCTGCTGGTGCAGTTCGACCGCGCCGCCGCGCGCAGCAGCTCGGTGGCCGTACAGAAGGCCGAGATCGCGGCCATCCGCGCCTACGATTCCCGCTCCACGGCGCTCGACGATCTGTCCCAGAAGGTCGCGCTCGAGCGGTTGCGCCTATCGAACACGCTGCACTGAACGCCGTGATCGGCGGGCATCAGGGCCGCACAGCCAGCGCGGCCAGACCCCGGCGCCGGATCACCTGCGGATCAACTGGACCGTCGAGACGCTGCCATCGCCGTGACGGAACACGAGCTTGACGAGCCCGACACCGGAGGCGAACCACATCGTCCGGACGCCGCTGCCGAACGGATGACCGGGCTGGGTCAAGACGCTGCGGACCTCCAGCGCCTGAAAGCGGCCGGCCGGCACACGGACGTTGCGCACGCCGACCACGCGGGTGGTGCCCCGGACACCGTAGACCTGCAGGTCACGCGGATTGCCGCTACTCCAGGTGCTCCCCGTGACCGGATACGCCGGCAGAACCGGGTTGAAGCCGTAGGTCATGAGGTCCAGCGGCGTGAAGAAGCGCACGCCGTGACCCAGTTTCGGGAACTTGGCCAGGGTGGCTCCTTCTGTGGAGCCGTACGTGTTGCGCAGCCCATCGAGCCGCAGCGAGAACACATAGTCGCCGGCGGCGCGGATCGGCCCGGAGACGCTGTTGGCGGTCAGTCGCGCGGAGCGGTTCGCGGCCGCGGCGACCGAGATCTTCTCGATCTCGGGCTGGGGCAGGTGCTTCTTGTTCGTCCACTCGTAAGTGCCGGTCACCCCCACGGTCATCGGGAAGTAGTTCCGATCCGGCGGAGGCGCTGGCGACACGAGGTTGGTGGACGTGATCACGGCGCTCGTGACGCTGCCGTCGACGTGATCGAACAGCACCTTGACCGGACCCACCCCGTATCCCCACCAGACGGTGCGGGTGCCGCTGCCGTAGTCGTCACCTGGCGTGCCCGCGAGCGCGATCTGAGAGCGGACCGCCGCGGCCAGAATCCCCTTCGGAAATGCCGGAACGTAGATCTTCTGCAGGCCGAGGAACTGGTTCTCGCTGCTGACGCTGCCGTCCCCGCCGCCGGTGGACGCCCAGCTGGTCCCCTGCAGCAGCGGCTCGGAGATGACCGGCGAGCGGCTCCCCCAGATCACGTTGTAGAGAACGCTGCCAAGGCTGTTGGCGCACTGGCTCACACTGGCGGCGCACAGAGGTGGCTCGTCGATCGGCGGCGCGTTGCCGGACCAGTCGGTGTTGATCAGGCCGTAGTCCTGGTCCTCGAAACAGATCGTGCCGTCATCCGGCTGACTGATGGTGGGCTCGGGACCGGAGCCCCCGCTGGAACCAAGCGGCACCAGGATGGTCCCGCTCCATTCCAGCTGCCAGCCGCAGGTGACCTGGTCGGTGGTGTCGACCGTGACGGTGTCGGTGGTCCCGTTCGGGTTGTAGTTCGTGTCGGACCAGTAATAGGTCCACGTGGCGTTGGCGGGGTGCGGGAACCAGGCGTCGCCCAGCGCGGCGGACGCCCCGACGCCACAGACAACAGCAGCCAGGCAAAAGGCCCCCAGCAAGGTGATCCTCGCCCTACCCAAAGCAACAGCCAGATTACCGAACAATGGGTGGCCCGGCGTCGGGGCGTCAGCTTTCGGACGCGCGGGACCACCCGCGTGGCGCGCGGGTGGTCCAGCCGCGATCCGAAGCCGGCCGGCCGCCACAAGGGATCTGGCAGCCGGCCGGCTCGTACGCGGTCTCGCTAGGGACCGCAGATCACGTAGGCCTGAACGGTGACGTTGTCACCGCTCTGCATCAGAGAGATGACGGCCTGGGCCTCGTAGGCGTTGGCACCCTGGATGTAGACGGCGCCCGGCTGAGCGCCGATCGGCAGCGGATCGACCTCCGTCTGGCTGACATACAGGCCGGGGAAGCTGCTCTCCAGCCCCACGACGTCGTCGTTGGTCGTGGCACCGGGGTTGTTCGGGTTGGTGGTCTTGATGATGGCGCCGCCGTCGTAGGCCTCGCGGTCAACGCCGGAGCTCGGGCACCGGGCGACGCTCGGGGGCAGCTCGGTCCCGGTCGCCGGCCCGTTGGGGAACGACGCCGTGATCTGGGTGCCGATCACGGTCTCGATGCTGCCGCCAGGCTTGAATCCACCGGGGGCGAACACCCCGACCCCTCCGGTCATGCCCTGGATGCCCTGGATGCCCTGGGCGCCGGTGGCCCCCTGCAGACCGACCGCGCCCACCGGCCCGGTCGCGCCCACCGGGCCGACAGCACCCTGCGGACCGCGACGGCCGGTCGGACCGCGCAGCCCGTGGCGTCCGCGCGGACCGCTCGGAAGGCACCCCGGCGTGTCGTCGCTGTCGTAGCGGATGCCGCACAGCACCCCGGAGCTCGACGCGGCGTGGGCCTTGCGCTCGGACGCGGCCTGCGCCAACGAAAGCCCGGCAAACACTGCCACGGCAAGACAGGCGCACGCTAGCGTGGCGATGCGGATCAGACGGTTTGAGCCCATGCTCGCCGTCCTACGGCCCGCAGACGACGAACGCCTGCACGGTGGCGGTGTCGCCGATGGCCAGCTCGGTGACCACCGCCTCGGCCTCGTACGCGTTGGGCGGTGGGACAACCGGCGCGGTGGTGGACGGCTGGTAGACCGTTCCGGCGGCGCTGCCCAGCGGCGGGGTGGCGTCGACGAGGCCGGTCCCGCTGTCGAACGTCCCGACGTAGTGCTGCTCGAGCGTCACGACGTCGCCGCTGGCCTCCGTCCCGGTCTTCTGGATCGTCGCGCCGCCCCCATATGCCTCTGGGTCTGTCGACGCCACCGGCTGACAAGTGGCGACGCTAGGGGCGACCGTCGCGCCCTCTCCTTCCGTGATTTCCGACGCCGTGAAGGCCGCTAGGCCGGTCTCCACTTCAGGGGTGCCGGCCACGACCACCGTCGGGCCCGGCGCCCCCTGAACGCCCTGGATGCCCTGCGGACCCTGGGGCCCCGTCGCGCCCACCGGGCCGGTCGGACCCTGCGGGCCCTGGGGCCCGGTCACACCCTGAGGACCGACCGCGCCCTGAGGACCGGTCTTCCCCTTCGGACCCCGCGGTCCTCGCGGGCCTTGGCGCAGGATCCCGCACACCATCGGGTCGTCAGCGTCGAAGGTCAGGCACTTGATCAGCGGCTTGCCCGTGTCCGACGCAGCAGCGGTGTGGGCGGGGGTGGAGTTGGCATCGGCCCATGGGAGACCCGTCAGGGCTCCCACCGCCGCGCATGCGGCGCCGAAGGCAAGGATGCGGATGAGACGTTTGAACTTCATCGAACCTCCGTGTAAGGGAACAGGGCCGGCCGTCCCCATGGACTGATCAGGTTTGGCTTGGACGTTGTCTTGTTTGGAGCTCGCGCTTGAGCTTCGGCTTTGGCTTCGGCTTCGGCTTCGGCTTCGGCTTGGGCTTCGGCTTCGGCTTGGGCTTCGGCTTCGGCTTGGGCTTCGGCTTGGGCTTCGGCTTTGGGTGGTGCTTGGGCTTCGGCTTTGGGTGGTGCTTGGGCTTGGGCTTGGGCTTCGGCTTCGGCTTGGGCGGGATCGGAGTCGGGGTGGGAGTCGGAGTCGGGGTCGGAGGCGTGACCACCGGAGGCGCGGGCGGCGCGGGCGGTGGCGGCGGTGGGGGCGGCGGCAGCGGCAGCGACCAGGTTCCGGCGGCGTAGAGCGCCTGTCCGAGTCCCGCGAGCACCAGGTCGTTGGCGCCGCCGGTGATGGTGGCCCCGCCGGGGCCGGCGATGACCACGCCCTTGCCGGAGCCCAGACTCAGCTTGTTGGCGCCGCCGTCGGCGGGGAAGATCGACTCGAACGTGCTCGGGACGCCGCCGACGAAGTCCAGCTCCGCGTTGGCGCCGGCGACGATGTCGTTGCCGCTGCCGAGCGTGATCGTGTTGGCGCCGGAGCCGCCGAACACGATGTCGTTGCCGTTGCCCAGCGTGATCGTGTTGGCCGCGGCACTGTTGAGCGACAGCGTCGGGTCCTGGCTGACGACCTCCGCGAGGACGCCGCCGCTCCAGGTGATCTCGCCGTCATCAGCGAGCACGATCTTGTTGCCGTTGCCGCCGGTGATCTTGTCGAAGCCGGTCCCCGCCACGATCACGTCGTTGCCGTCGCCGGTGACGATCGTGTCGTTGCCCCCGGCACCGGGACTGGTGCTGCCGACCTTCGACAGGTGCTGGATCCAGCCATCGGGGCCGGTGAAGTAGACGTAGCCGTTCTTGAGGATCAGGTTGGCCTGCGTCGTGTGGCCCAGATTGATCGTCTGCTGGCCCGTGCCGGCGAGCACGATCGCCGAGCCGTTGTTGGCCCCGGTCACGGTGCTGAGGCCGAACGAGGTCGGGTTCACCGTGTAGGCGTCGATCACGCCGCTGGTGCCCATGATCGGGTTCGAGAGCTGATCGATGACGCCGTGGTCCATGATGATGATGTCGTGCCCGACGCCCGCGAAGATCTGGTCGGAGGTCGCGTTCAGCGGATCCGCGGTCGGCGACGAGGAGCCGGTGCCGCCGTTGGCGACGATCAGCGCCGCCAGGTTCTGGGCGACGTCCTGAGCCAGCGTGTGACTGAGGTTCAGGTTGATGCCGTCATCGGCGTGGATCAGGTCGTTGCCGCTACCGGCGGTGATGATGTCGTCGCCCGATCCGCCGAAGATCTGGTCGCCGCCGCCGCCGCCAAGGATCGTTGAGTTTCCGACGCCGCCGTAGATGATCACGCCGTTGGGATCGAGGCTGGCGTCGATCACGCTCTTGCCGGGGTTGAGGTACACCCGGGCCTCGCCGGTCTCCTCGGCGGTGGTGGAGTTGTAGAAGCTCCCGTCTTGAGTCGTGTTGCCGAGCAGGATCAGCGGCGAGTTGGGGCCGCCGCCGCCGGTGGCGACCAGCTTCTTGTAACCGCCGCCGCCCTGCACGACCGTGATCGTGTTGAGGACCGTCGAGGTGACAGTGAACGTGCCCTCAGTGGAGACGCTGTTCGAGCTGGAGCCGAGCATCACGTTGATGACGTCGACGTCGTGGTAGGTGATGCCGCCGGCGAACGTCAGTGGCGACGTCACGCCCTTGCTGATCGTGACCGCACCGCCCATCCCAAGGCCATCGATCTCGCCGAACTGACTCTGGGTCAGGCCGGCGGCCAGTGACGGCGCGTAGAGCGTCTGCAGCGATGCGAACTCCTGCGTGGAGATGGAGCCGAGGTGGCCCGTGTAGCTCGGCGCGCTGCCGTCGTCGAAGATGTTCAGGGTGTCGACCTTGTTGGTGTCGCTCTGGGACGGGGGCGGTGCCGGCAGTGGGGTGTCGAGCTCGGACGGCAACATCACGGCCTCCACGAGCGTCCGCGGGGTCGTCTCGTTGCCCTCGATGATCAGCGGGCCATAGATCTGCGAGGCGGTGTGCGGCTGGGCCGGGAACACCTGCACCGGCTGGTCTCCGACGACGGCGGGCGCGTTCGGGTTGACGCTGACCGTGATCGTGATCGGCTGGTTCCAGTTGCTGGAGTCGAACACGACCGCCGGGGCCCCATCAGCGCCACCGGTGGCCTCGAACCGCGGATCAGCCGAGGAGACGAGCGTCTTCCCGTCGGTCAGGATCGTGACGGTCACCGGGGCCGTCGGGGCCTTGGTCAGCTGGATCGTGTACGTCGCGGTCTGGTTGGGGCCGACGATCGTCGAGCCGGTCGGCTGGAGCACGAGGACGCCGCCGGAGTCGCCGTCGATGATGTTGATGTGGACCGTCGGGTTGTCGACGACGCCATCCGAGTAAACGCCGCCGCTCGCCATCGAGCTGCTCACGGCGGCCGTGATCGTCGCCAGCACCTCGCCCTCGACGACGCCGTCGTCGACTGCGGTGACGGTAACGGTCTGCGGGATGTTCCAGTTGGCCGAGGTGAACTTCAGCGGTCCCGAGAACTCCAGGCGCGAGTCGTCACCGGTGAGCGTCACCGTGACCGTCTCGCCGGCCGCGGGCGCTTCGGTGAGCTCGGTCGTGTAGGTCCCCACGACCGTCGAGCTGCCCTCGATGACGTTCAGGCCGGACGGCGGCAGGTTCACGATTAGCCCGGGCAGCCCGCCGTCGACCACGTCGACGTCCACGTCGGAGATGGCGATGTCGTTGAAGCCGGCGATGCCCGTGGTGATCGGCGTGGTGCTGAAGACCGAACTCATGATCTCGATCGTCTGATCGCCCTTGAGCACGGTCGTCGACGTGGCGCGCACGTAGATCGTCTGCGTGCGGTTCCAATCGGTGGCGCTGCCGGCGGCCGCCGACGCGTCGAACGTCAGGACCAGCGCCGAGGACCAGTTGACCCCATCGGTGGACAGCTGAACCGACGAGCCGCCGTCCGCGCTGGGATCGGGCGCGGCCGCCACCGACACGTACCAGATCGTCGTCGGTGTGGGTGGTGCGATCCCCATTGCCATCGTGTACGACGTCTCGTCGGTGGTACCGGTCCCGTCCTGGGTCACGGTGGTGCCGCCGGCATTCTGGTTGACGATCACCTGGCCTGCGGTCTGACTGGCGACACTGAGAGAGATGCCGGGGGCGAAGATCCCGTTGTACTCGGGGTCGGAGCTCGACACGTCGTGGTTGATGAACCCGCTCGTGCCGTTGGCGTTGAGGGCGATCACCGGCGTGGTCACGTCGCCACCGACGTTGAACGTGTCGCTGCCGGAGCCACCCTCCAGCACGGTGACGACGTTCGGCTCGGTGCTGAGCACGTCGAAGGTGTCATTACCGCCGAGGCCGTCAACCTCGATCTTGGAAATGTTGGTGTACGAGACGTTCAGGCCGGCGCCGATGATCCCGTCCTTGGTGATCACGAACGTGTCGTTGCCCTCGGTGCCGATGACGACGAGCGTGTTGTAGCCGCTGCCGCCGTCGATCGCGACCGGCGCGTTGATGTTGTACTCGACGAGATTGTTCCCGTTACCGGTGTTGATCTGCGTGTTGGAGGTCGCCACCGAGCTGGTGTTGACGATCTGGAACGCCTGCACGATGAACGTGTTGTTGCCGCCCTCGCCGAACAGCTTCAGGGTGGCCTTGTTGCTGTAGACGGTGAACGTGGCGTTCCCGGTTCCGGCGTACGCGGTCGTCGCGTAATTCACGCCGGCGCTGAGGAAGCCCGAGGTCGTGTCGACGGTGGCGATCTCGTCTCCGAGCGCAACGTCCTGCGCCGCGGTCGGCTGTGACCCGAACAGCTGCCCGAACTGGAACGTGTCGGCGCCGGCGACACCATCCAGGACGGTGATGGCGCTGTTGCCGTCGACGTTGAACGCGTCGGCCGCCGTGCCGCCCAAGACGTGCAGCAGGTTGATCGTGGTGTCGTAGTTGACGCGCTCGTAGTCGGGCAGGTACGTCCCGTTCGTTCCCGGCTGCAGGTCCGCGACGTAGTTCTGCTCGAGCAGGAAGTCGTTGGGGATGTTGGCCGCGCCGTTGATGGTCAGCGTGTTGAAGTCCGTCGGCGGCCCGTCGTCGTGAATCCTGATGATGTAGTCGGTGCCGTTCGGGTTCACGCTGGTGCCGGACATGTCGACGATGTAGGCATCGCCGCCTCCGCCGCCGTCGACGTCGACCATGTTGCGCAGCGGCAGGCCGCTGACGCCCTGCACCGTGCGGCTCATGCCGGGGAGGGCGTCCTGCTCGGCGGTGCCGTTGACCAGCGCCTGCGGACACGTGGTGGCGCCACTGGTGCACGCGGCTGGGTCGAACTTGTCGGCGACGTCGATCGACGGCAGGTGCAGCGTGATCGTGTCGGCCCCGGTGCCGCCCCACACCTGCGTGTAGCCGTCGATCGCGACCGGGGAAAGCAGAATCGTGTCGCCGCCGTTGCCGCCGTAGACCTCGATCAGCGCCGTCGTGGACGACCCAGCCGGCGCCCCGAACGACCCATCCAGGGTGATGGAGTCGGCGGCAGCGCCGCCCTGACCGCCCTCGAGCGTGATCGTGGTCGCAGCGTTGACGCTGCTGGCCGCGTCGACGAGCAAATTGCCGTTGGCGTTCAACGTCACCTCGCCCGCCGTCGCCGTCACCGACGAGCTGGAGACCGACAACGCGCCGCCGGCGGTGAAGCTCACGTTTTGACCCGCGGTGATCTTCGTGGCGACGCTTGAGCTTCCAGAGATCGAGATGTCGTCGGGCGAGGTCCCCGTCACCGACCCGCCGGCCGACACCGTCGACGGGTCGATCGTCTCCGAGCCGCCGTTCGAGGACAGGGTCACGTTGCCCTGGCCGGCGGTGAGTGTCGAGCCCGACACCATGATCCCACCGCCGCCCGGCGTCCCCGCCGTGTCGGAGGTGAGGGTGAGATTCCCGGTCTTCGCCTCGATGGTCGACGATGCGACGCTCACCGCGCCGGTCGCCGAACCGCTCACGCCGGTGTCCCCGGTCACGCTCGAGACTGAGTTGATCTGCTCCAAGCCACCATTCGCGGTGAGCGTCACCGCCCCAGCCGACGAGACAAGCGTCGAAGCCGTGACCGACAGGTTGGTGCCCGCGGTCAGGCCCAGGCCCTGGTTGCCTGAGACGTCGGCGCCATTCTGGACGAGCACCTGATCGGGCGACGTGCCGGTCGTGGTTCCCGTCGCGGTCACCGTCGCGATCAGCAGCGTGAGGTCCCCACCCTGGGCGGTGAGCGTGACGCCGCCGGCGGTCGCACCGACCGACGACTGCCACACGGTCTCGAACGTCGTCGCGGTGAGGGTGACGCTCTGCCCGGTCAGCGAGCTCGTCTGGGACACGAGCAACGCGCCCGTCGCGCTCGCCGATACCGAGGAGCCCGACACCTTGGCCTCGGTCAGCATAAGCGCCGGCGTGCCGGAGGCGACGCCGGTCCCGGTCGCCGTGAGAGAGACTGGGCCGGTCGACATCACCGACGTCGCCACGAGCGACAGGGTGGTGTTGGCCGTCGCCGTCAGCGAGGAGAGCGACGATGTCGCAGTGCCGAGCGTCGAGCCGCTCGCGAGCACCGCGCCGCTGGTGGCGGTCAGCGTCAGCGCACCACCGGTGACGGTCGCCGCCGAGAGCGTGAGGTTCTGCCCGGCGTCCAGCGTGATCGTGCCACCGGCGGCGACGCCCAGCGTGCTGGTCTCGACGACGACGTTGCCGGTCCCGTTCGCGCTCAGCGTGGTGCCCGCCGAGAGCGTCGAGCCGCCGATCGTCACCGCGCCACCGCCGGCGGTCACCGTAATCTGGCCGGCGCTCGCGCTCGCGGTCGACTTCGTGAAGCTGACGGTTGTGCCGCCCGTGAGTCCGATGTTGCCGCCGCTGACGGTGAGCACGGAGGGACCGGTCGCGCTGTCGATGACCAGCGCACCCGCGACCGCATCGACCGACAGGTTGCTCGCCGCCTGCAGCGTCGCCCCGGCCAGCGTGAGCGTCCCCTGCGTCGCGGTCACGCTCACCGCCGCATTGCCCGAGATGAGCGAGGAGCCGGACACGAGCACGACGCTGCCGCTGCCGGAGACCGTCACGTTGCCGCCGGTCCCGCTCGCCTGCAGCGTCGAGCCGTGCGTCGTGCCGCCCGAGTCGACGACCGCGGTGATGCTGATATTGCCCGGAGCGCTGACCGAGATGCTCCCGCCCGAAGCGGTCACCGACGAGCCGGCGATCGTGAACGAGCCGCCGGCGCCGAGGCTGACCGCGCCCGCGCTCGAGCTCAGCGAAGAGCCCGAGGAGACAAATTGGACGAGCAGGTTGCCGCCGGCGCTGACGCCCAGACCGGAGGCCGCGGACACGCTGGAGTCGGTCACCGTCAGGCCGGCGCCGGAGCTGAGCGCCGCCGACGCGGAAGACGTCAACGAAGAGCTGGTCAGCGTCAGTGCCCCGCTCGCGCTGATCGTCAGGTTCGCACAGCCACTCGTCGAGGGGCACCACACGGGCGGCGTCGAGCTGCCGGGGGTGTCAGCGCCGCCGGTACTGAACGTTGAGTTCGTGATCGCTATCGCGCCCGGCCCGCTCAGATACATCGAGAAGCCGGTCGAGACGTTGAACGCGTTGAACGTGTCGGTCCCGGTGCTGCCCTGGAACACGAGGTGCTGGATGGTGCCGTCCTCGACGGTGTAGGTGCTCGTCGAGCTCGAGCCGGTCGCGCCGATGCTGATGCCGACGTTGCCCGAGCCGCCCGAACCCGACAGCGTGTCGTTGCCCGGGGTCGCCATCACGATCAGCGTGTTCGGCCCACCTCCACCGCCACCAATCGTGGTCGACCCCTGGCCCTCGGTCAGGTAGACGACGTTTGACCCGGTCCCCAGCGTGATCGTGCCGGCCGGCCCGGCGATCTGGTTGTCGCCGTTGCCGACCGTGATCTGGTCGCTCGAGCTGCCGCCGACGACGAACCAGTTCCCGGCGCCGGAGGTGATGTTCGCCGTGCCGGTGCTACTCGTGTGCCGGATGATGTCGACGGCGTTTGCGTCAGGCTGGCCGCCGGGGTTGCCGACGATCGTGACGTTCGACGGGCCCGAGGCGACGATGTCGTTGCTCTCGCTGCCGCCGGTGAGCGTCGTCGCGTTGTTGTTGCCCTCGTACTCGATCGTGTTGTCGCTGAATTCTCCGGTGGCGCCGGTGATGTTTACGGGCACGGTGACGCTGGGGTCGACCTGGACGGTCTCGCTGCAGGGATCGCTCGCGCTGCAGCCCTGCGACGACCAGTCGCCGACGATGCTCGAGACGTGCTGGAAGGTCTCCTGGCGGCCGAACGCGTTCACCTGGATGGTGGCGTCGCCGCTCGTGCCGCCGACCTGCGAGATCTCGTAGCTGTCCTGCGTCCCGTCGCCGCCGATGTTGCGGTACTGCGCGAGATTGCCGACGTTCAGGTACAGCGGCTGTGGGCTGCCGGCCACTCCGTTCCACGTCTGCGGCTGGCAATTGGCCATGTTGGCACCACCCGGGCAACTGCCCCCGGCGCCGGCGAGGAACACGATGGTCGGGAGCTGCAGGTAGCCGATCGTGAAGCTGGCGGTCTTGTGGATCGTCCAGAACAGGAAGTGGATGCTGATGTCGAAGCTGAGCGTGATCGGCACCGAGCCCGAGCCCTGTGCCTTGAAGTCGAAGCCGACGCCGAGGCCGGCAAGCGAGATCCCGAACACGTTGAGGCTCACGCTCGCGCTGCCGCTGAGCTCGAACGTGTAGTACTCCGCGCCGGGCTTCGGCCCCGTCGATTGGACGAAGATGTTGAACTGGCCGACCAGCCCAAAGTCGCTGGAGCCGAGCACGATCTGGCCGCTGAGGCTGATCTGGAAGTTCCCGTCGGAGTCGAGGAAGATTGTGCCGCCCAGGGTCGCGAGCCCGAAGAAGCTGATGTTCGCGTTCGCGTTGAACGACCAGTAGCCCTCCGCTCCGGTATTGGGGTCGGGCCCGACGTAGATCGTCATGCTGGCGTTGAAGTCGAATACCTTGAGGATGTCGACCGACCCGCTGACGGCGAGGTAGAACGATCCCGGCGCTATACCGAGCTCGGTCTGATTCGTCGTGTTGATCTGGAGCGTGCCCGAGGCGGTGATGCTGAACACCTCGGCGTTGGCGTTCAGGCTGACCTGCAGGTCGAGCGCGATGCCGTCGGAGTAGACGCCTGCTCCGCCGTTGGCGGTGAAGTTCAGCGAGCCGATCGAGAAGCTCAGCCCGAACATGATCTGGAAGCCGCTCGGCCCGATCGTGATGTCCGCGAAGCCGCTCGCCTGGGCGAACCCGAGGAAGTCGACGGTGCCGGTGATGTCGAGCGCGAAGCCGGGCGCGACCATGCTGCCGTTGAACTGGACCGATTGCCCCGTGGTGTTGATCGCGAGCATGGCGGAGCCGCCGAAGCTGAGCCCCACGCCCTGGCCGAACGTGCTGTCGAAGCTGATGCTCGCGTAGGCGACGAGCCCCTGGGCGTTGACCTGGAAGAGGCCGGCCACGTTGAGGGTGCCGAGCGGCCCCAGCGCCATCGTGCCGGTGACCTGCAGGCTCAGCCCGGTCGTACCGATCGTGAACTGGACGTTGGCGTTGATCGAGACGATGCCGCCAACCGTCACGACCCCGAACATCTGAAGGGTGAACCCGACCGGGATCGGCGTCGGCGTCGTGACGAGATTGCCCGCCGAGTCGCGCTGGAAGCCTCCGAAGAAGCAGGTACTCGTATTCGTCCCATCGGGCGTGCACGACGCCCCGGAGGCGGTGACGCCGTTGACCGCGAACGTGTCAATCGTCATCACCGAGCTGAACGTGTTGAGCTGCACCAGGAAGTCGCCGTTGAGCGCCACACCCGGTATCCCGCTGGAGCTGAGCGTCAGGAACACGTCCCCCACGACGCCGTTGTTGGCCGCGTTGTTCGGGTCGATGAACACGGTGAGGCTGAGCTGGCCGGTGAGCGAGCCGAGATCGGCAATCGACGTCCCGACCGCGCCCGTGATCGACAGCTGGCCGCCGCTCGCGCCCGCCGCGACCTCGATCTGGATGAAGCCGGTGAGGGTGATCACTCCGCCGATCGTGATCTGGGCGTTGATGTTCGCGGCGACGTACACCTGCCCGCCGGCGGGGGCGTTCGGGTTGGGAGCGCCGTTCGGCCCGGGAGCCGAAGCGTAGATCGTGATCGTGCTCGGCTGCCCGGCGGTCAGCAGCGGCAGGAACGCGTTCGGCACCGTGAACTGCTGCTGCTGGAGCGTCGTGTTGAACACCACGGTGACGGTGCCGCTGATGCTGAACAGACTCCCGACGTCGGGAATCCCGATGCTGGCGCCGGCGCCGACGCTGAGGTAGCCCGCGACGCCCGCGTTGGTTCCCGGTGCCAACCCGGTCTGGACGATCAGCAGGCCGGTGGCGGTCCCGTAGTTGATGGTCGCCGCGCCGACGCCGTAGGAGAGCGACGCGGTCGCATAGATCTCGAACGTGTACGGGTTGATGCTGATGAACAGGGCCCCGTTGAGCGACAGCAGCGGCGACGGGCTGCCGGGTGGCTGGATCGCCAGGATGCCGCCGAGCGCGAGCTCGAAGCTGAGTGGCTGGAGGTCGAACGTCTGCGTCGCGGTGCTGCCGTTCGGTCCGAGTCCGGGCAGCGTCAGCGTTTCGACGTGCTCCTGCTCGGTCGTGTTGATCTCGAGCGTGCCCGTCGCGTCGATCGTGATCCCGTACTTCTGCAGCCCGCTGAAGTTGGTCGCGAGGGTCGCGGCGCCCCACAGCTGCGGCACGCTCGAGAGGTTGTTGCTCAGGTCGAGCACGAAGATCCCGGACGTCGCGCCAACGGTGCCGAGGCCGTAGATGCTCATCTGGCCGGCGAAGCTCAGCGAGAAGACGGTGTGACCGGGATCGCTCGTCGTGTCGACCGTGAGCTTCACGTCGGCGGTTATCTGCAGCACCGGCGAACTCGTGAAGCCCGCGGCGTTGAGGATCAGCCCGCCCGAGAGTTCGATGAAGAAGTTCTTCGCCGGCTGCACGACCGTGAAGCTCTGAGACGACGCCAGGCCCTCGTTGCCGGCGGTGTCCGACCAGCCGCCGGCGGCGAACGTAGCCGTGACCTGGCCGGGGGCAAAGCCGCCGGTGTACAGGAAGCGGAAGGTCGTCGGGCCGACCTGGATGATCGGATCGGTGCCGGTGAACGCCGCGAAGCCGCTCGAGAGCCCGGCACCGCTGAGCGTCATCGTCTGGGAGTTGACGCTCGCCGCGTTGACCTGCTGGCCTGGCGCCGGGGTGAGCGTCGCGTCGACCCAGCTGCCGGTGCTGATCACACAGTCGGTGGCCGAGGCGCTGCCGCAGTCGGTCGGCGCATCGGCCGCCGTCGACAGGGTGCCGCCGCTGTTGCCCCATGTGCCGGGGTTGAACGTGACCGTGATCGCGTTGGTCGCGCCGCTCGTCGTGGTCGCACCCGAGTAGCCGCTGAAGAAGTAGCGGAAGGTGGCGGGGCCCGAGCTGTTTGCCGGAGCGGGGAGCTCCACCGGGGTGCCGACGAGGACGAGCGTGTCGTTGGCGGTGTCGGCGATCGTGATCTGAGTGCCGGAGGCCAGGGTCGCCGGATCGACCGGCAGGCCGCCGATGTTGGGGAAGGTGACGTCGACCCAGATCCCGCCGTTCAAGGTGGCCTGGTTCTGGACGGTGCCGCCCGAGGGGTTGGAGAGCGAGGCGGTCGCCGCGACGACCGTGAACTGCTCGCTCGAACCCTGGTCGACGATGCCACCGGTGTCGGCGAACGAGCCGGGCAGGAAGGTGACCGTGTAGGTCCCGACGGCCAGCTGGCCACTGAACCCGTACTGCCAGATGTTGCTCGTGCCCTCCCGGACGGGAGCGCCGCTGAGCGCGATGATCGTGCCGGCGGAGTTGGTGATCTGGATCTCGTTGCCGTTGATCGTCGCCGGGTCGATCTGGTTTCGGTAGGTCGGAGTGAACGAGATCTCGATGTAGCCCTGGGCGTTGATCGCGTCGACGCCGATCGAACTGCCCGCGAGCGACACGACTGTGGTGGGCGAACCGTTGGTGCCCGGGGCCGTCTGCACCAGGTCGGCAGTCGGTCCGATGACTGAGAAGCTCTGGCTCGCCGCGAGGTTGCCATAGCAGTCGCCTGTCGTGCTGGTCGACGCCGGGCATGGCGGGCCGCGGGCCGACGTCGAGTAGAAGCTGTTCGCGGCGAAGGTGACGGTGACCTGACCGAGCGCGAACGAGCCCTGGAGCAGGAATCGGTACACGCCGTTGCCGAGCGAGATCGGGTTCTGGCCGCTTGCGAAGCCCGTGATGCCGGCCGCGCCGGCGCCGGCGAGCGAGATCGTGTTGTTCGTGATCGAACCCGAGATGAGCTGACCGCCCGCGACCGGAGCGAACTGGACATCGACGTATGTCTGGTTGGCGAAGTTCGCGGCGGTCAGCTGGCCGCCGTACTCGGAGGACGCCTGAGCAGCGGGCGCCGAGCCGGCCGGCGCGAAGTACGCCACCGTCTGCGCCGTGAACAGCGGCGCGACGTTGAGCGTCGTCGGGCCGGTGTAGCCGCTCAGGGTCTCGATCACAATCGGGATGGAGAACGTCCCCGGCGACGTCTGGGTCGCGGCGGCGCCGGCCTGGATGACAATCGTCACACAGGTGCTCGCGCTCGCGCCTTGGCTCCCGCACATCGCGATCGCGCCATTTGTGCCCGTCACGGTGAACGCCGTGATCGTGGTCAAATCGAGCGACGCGGGTGTGTAGGACCCGGTGGCGCCGGTCGCAGTGATGTTCGGGGCCGTGACGGTGATCGTGCTCTGCACGCTGCCGCCGCCGGTGATCGGAGTGAACGTCACCGGCTGCGAGGCGATCGTCGGTGCCGGCGCGTTGGTGTAGGTCCAGCTGTTGGGGATGAAGGTGAGCGTGATGTTGCCGCTGGCCCCCGGCGCGCCGGTGAGCCAGAAGCGGTAGGTCAGCGAGCCGGCGGCGGTCGACATCAGCACCGGCGTCTGCGAGGTGTCGACCGCGAGCGTGCCGACGCCGGGACCGCCCAGGGTGAACTTCGGCATGCCGTTCGTGATCGAGGCCTGGTCGATCGTCAGCCCCGTGCTCGAATCGGGCTGGTCGAACACGATGTCGATCCAGTTGCGGCCGCCCAGGAGGTTGACGTCGATCGTGCCGCCCTGGCTCGGGTTGACGACGACGGCGGTCGGCCCTTCGATCGTCAAGGTGCTCGTGCTCGCGACATTCGACGCGCCGGTGGTCACGTTGCCCTGCGAGTCGGTCGTGTCGGCGTTCTTCACCGCCCCCGCGGCGACCGTGACGATGACGCTGCCCGGCGTGAAGGTGACACCCGGCCCGAGCAGGTAGCGGAACTCGGTGACGCCGACGTCGCTGAGCGCGTCGGCCCACAGCTGGCTCTCGGTGATCCCACCCGAGAACGAGGACCCGGCGAGGACCGTCTGGCGCGCGAGGTCGGTGACGGTGCGCACGGTCTGGTTGTTGACGGTCTGGCTCTGCACGGTGAGGTCGAACAGCGTGAACTGCGAGAACTGGCTGGCGTTCGCCTGGATGTATTGGATGAGCTGAGCGTCGGTATCGCCCGCGAGCGAGGCGTTTGAGGTAGCGCTGACCGTCAGCACGGTCTCGGTGGTCGGCCCGAAGGTGAAGATGCTGTTGGCCGTCGAGTCGTACTCGAGCGGCACGGTGACCACCCCGTTCGCGAGCGTGATCGTTTGGACCGGGATCGGCCCGCTGATCGTGACCGTCCCGCTGATCCCGCTGCCGCTCAGGCTGATCGTGCCGGCGTCGTTTATGATCGCGGTGTAGTCGAGGTTCGCGCCCGTGGCCGCGGTGTACGTGATGTCTATGTACGCCTGCCCCGGGTCGGTGGTGACGACGTTGCTCAGACCCGCGCCGTACGTCGCGCTGCCGGAGTTGGAGTCGGCGGTATCGCCGTTGGCGGCATTGACGTCGGCCGATCCTCCGGGAGGCGCGGGATCGGTGACCGTCGAGGTCGGCGCCGTGCTGGCGGCCGTCGGCGACACCGGCGGGGCCGCGACGGAGAAGGTGACCGGTTCACCCTGAGCGTTCTCGAAGCCCATCTGCAGCTTGCCGTAGAGCGTCAGCAACTGCACCTGGGTTGGGACGTTGGCGAGGAACAGCACCGTGACACTCCCACTCGTGACCTGGGAGAGATCGACGTACAGCTTGCCGCTGATACTGACGTTGTTGTTGAAGAAGTTGAGCTGGCCGGCGATCAGGAACTTCCCGTCCGTCGAGATCTCCACCGTCACCTGCCCGTTGAACAGGGCCTGCGAGGTGTAGATCGAGTAGATGTCGGCCGAGCCGATGATCGTCATCGGCGAGGTGAACGCCGACAGGAAGTTCGCCTGCCCGTTGGTGGCCCGCGCCTGCGCCGCCACCTGCGACTGCAGGCTGCTCAGCCACTGAGCGGCGGTCAGCTGCGTCGGCACCGCGAACTGCGGGCCGTTGAGCGCCATCGGGTCGGTGATCGACGGGAGCGTCTTGTAGAACTCGACGCCGCCGGCAAAGTTGTTGATGGTCAGGCCGGTGTCGGGATCGAGCAGGATCCCACCCGGAACGTCAACCGACACGAACGCGTCGAGCGGGCCCAGCTGGCTCAGGCCGAGCTGGATCTGGAACCCGGCCATGCCGTCGATCGTGAAGCCGCCCTCGAGCCCGAGGTAAAACACGCGGTGGGCGACGGGCGTCGTCGTGTCGCTGGGGGCGATGATGTTGAAGCCGCTGTCGAGGTCGAGGATGCCGCCGACGAGGCCCGCGTCGATCTGGCCGCCGAACAGGTCGCCCTGGACGGTGACCGCGATCGAGCTGATCCCGATGATCGGGAACTCGCCCTGCGCGAGCAGGGACGGATCGATCTGGATGCCCTGGATCGCGCCTGTGATGTTGACGCCGGCAAGTCCACCGATGCTCGTCACGCTCGCCGACAGCGTCAGCGTGAAGTTGGCGGGGTCGTCCTGGATGTCGGGCCACGTGATGCCGATCGACTGGATCTGGATCGGCAGGAAGCTCGGCCACTGGAACGACCCCCCGGTCGAGGAGCCAACGCTGAGTGCGACGCCGAAGCCGGGCAGGGTCTCGAAGCTCCCGTCGCCGAGGAACGCGAAGTTGTTCGCCGTGCCGGTGATCGACAGCGACCCGATCTTCACGGTCGCGCCGACGGAGCTGAACGACACAATCGGCTGGTTGGCCCCGGCGCCCGTGTTGAGGTTGAACTTGGTCGCCGTCAGCGTCACGTACGAGCTCAGCTGTACGGTCATCTGCCCGACGAAGAACTGGAACGAGCTGAACTGACCGGTGGAGTCGAAGCTCACCGTCGCCTGCATCGCGACGGGTGGGATGCCGTTCTGGGCCTGCGCGCCCGGTGCGGGGCTGATCGTCGCCGACACCGGCTTGCCCGGCAGGAAGGTCGCCCCGCCGGTGCCGATGATGATCGATCCGCTGAAGGACACGGTCGGGCTGAACGTGACCGAGAAGTCCTGGACGCCGATGCGGATGTCGTTGAACGTGACGAGGCCACCGAGCGAGATGGTCGGCGAGCTGCTCATCGTGGAGAGGCTGCTCGTCTGTCCGCCGACGCCGTAGATCAGCTCGGCCTCGCCGAGGGTGAAACCGTTCTCGTAGACGGTCAGGCCCGGGATCAGGCCCTTGGCGGTGGTGACCGGCTGGATCGTGCCGGTCAGGTTGAGCTCGGGGAAGCTGATCGTGGCGCTGTCGATCACGACGAGCGTCTGATTGCTCGGGCCCGCGGGGTTGTACGTGACCGCGATCCCCGTGGCGAACACGTTGACGACGTTCGGCACCGTGACGGTGAGCGAGGCGACGCGGAAGCTGAAGTTGCCCGGGACGTTGACGCGGAACTTGCCGCTCAGCAGGCCGAGCGCGTCGACCTGGACCTCGAGCGTGCCGACGATCCCGGTGAGGTTGACGCTGATCCCGCTGCTGGACTGCGTCCCCCCGCTCGAGCTCCCACCACTAGAGCCGCCACCGAAGTTCAGGCCGGCCTGATTGGCGCCGACCGTGACCGTCATGTCGAGCAGGCCGTCCTTGAAGCCGAAGTTGCCGACGCTGATCGTCGGCCCCTGGAGGCTGAGCGGGCCGAGCGAGATCGTCTTCGCCGTCGTCGCGCCGCCCGACGCGGAGGCGCTGACCATGAACGTCTGCGTGAGCCCGCCCACGTTGGACGCCACGTCGGTCGTGCCGTTCGTCTCCGAGAAGGCGCCGGCCGCGAAGGTGAGCGTCACGGTCCCGTTCTGGAACAGGCCGGTCGAGCTGGTCGTGCTCGAGCCACTCGACGGGGTTGCCTGGAGGTAGTACCGGTAAGTCACGGAGGTCGCATTCGCCTCGGTCCCCGACATCAGCTGCGGAGTGCCGAGCAGGACGGGTGCGCCGTTCTGAAGCTCGACGTTCCCCAGCCCGGTTCCGCTCAGCGTGAACGGCGCCACCGTGACGTTGCCCAACGTCGTCTTGTCGATCGCGTTGCCGTCGTGGCTCGTGTACGTCACGTCGATGTAGCCGTCGGCGTTGAGCGTCGCCGCCGTCACCGGCTGACCTGGCGCGGGATTGGCCAGCGTCGCCGTCGGGCCGGGCTGGGTCTGGCCGGCCGGCACGATGTAGAACTGCTCGCTCGAGCCGAGGTTCTCGACGGCGTTCGCGCCGGTGCCGTCGGAGAAGGTGCCGGGCAGGAACACGATCGTGATGACGGCGGGCGTGTTGGTCGGGAGGCCGGTGACCGCGAAGGCATACGTGTTGCCCGAGACGAGCGTGGGCGTCGGGTTGACCGTGACGTTCTGATCGACCTGCCCGTTGACCTCGACCTGGAACTTCTGGTTCGAGCTGAGGATCCGGCTCGTGTTCAGACCGTCGTTGTTGACGTCGTTGAACGTCACGTCGATCGTGCTGATCTGCGTTCCAACGGTGACGGCGGCACCGGAGATCGGGCTCGCGATGTCGGCCGTGGGGAACAGCGCGACGACCGGACTGCTGCTCCCTGAGCCCGGCGCCGGGATGCCGACCGTGCCGAACAGGGTGAAGCTGCCGACCGAGAAGGACTGCATGTGGAAGCCGGTCGTGGGGCTGATCGTGAACGTCGCGCTGCCGCCGATGGCGAACACCTGCTGGCCTGAGACGGTGATCGCTAGGTTGGCGTCCGCGATCGCGAGCGTCAGCGTGCCGTCGGGCGCCCGCGTGATCCCGAGGGTGCCGCTGAGATCGACGACGCCGGCCACGTTGACATCGGCGCCGGCGACCGTGAGCTCGAATGTGTTCGGGCTGACTCCGTCGAGCGTCGACGAGGTCGTGTTAATCTGGAAGCTCACGTCGCCCGATACGTTCAGCCCGTCGAGCCCAACGAGCTGGAGGGTTCCGCTCGCCGTCAGCCCGTACTGGCCGGCGCTCGCGCTCGCGCCCGGAGCCTCCATGAACGACAGGGTGGCCCCGCTGACGAGCACGCCGATCGCGTTCGCGTTGATGCTTCCGTCGCTGTTCTCATACGGTCCGCTGCCGACGAACAGCTGCAGCCCGGTGCCGCTGAAGCTGCCGGCCGTGAGGGTGAAGTTGCCGTCGATCTCGACGAGGTTGTCGAGGTTGATGTTCACGTCCTGGGCGATGAGCGCGATGTACGGCGACGCCAGCATCGGGACGTTGACGGTGACCGGGGTCCCGTTGACGGTGACCGTCTGGTCGATGGCCGCACCGGTGGTGTTGATCTCGAGGCCAGCGCTCGCGCTCAGCGACAGCCCGCTGCCGGCGGCCGAGACCGTGCCGAGCAGGACGCCGGCGAAGCCGCTGCCCGTGATGATCAGCGCGCCCCGCGCGTTCGAGATCGAGCCGAACGAGGACGAGCCGTCGTAGGTGATGTTGGCGAAGCCGATCTCGATCTCGTGCGTCGTCGTCCCGCTCGACGTCTGCGTCGAGTCCTGGAAGAAGAAGTCGCCGCCGAGCGTGATCGAGTTGTCGATCGTCAGCTGCGTGCCGTAGGCGGAGATGCGCAGGTACGGTCCGGCCTGGAGATTGAGCGTCTGGGTGACGGCGGTGCCGCTCGTGTCGGTGTAGCTGTAGGTGTCGTTCACCGCCATCGCGCTGTCGTTGAACTCGACCGTCAGGTTCGATGTCAGCGACAGGTTCGGGATCGAGATCGACGGCGTGCCGGTCAGCTGGCCGGCGACCACGCCTGGCGAGACGACGAGCAGACCGGACGCGGCCGTGACGGAGACGCCGACGGAGCTGGTCCCGAGCGTCATGCTCGCGTCGTCGAAGCCGATCGTCACGACCTTCGCTCCAGAGCTCGAGGTCACCTGCTCGAACCACACGTGCGCGGTGAGCGTCTGACCGTACAGCGAGACCGAGACCGGGCTGCCCTCGTGGCCCGCTTCGACGAGCAGGAACGGGCCGGCGGGGACGTTGACCGTGGCGTTAGTCGTGCTGCCGTTCGCGCCGACCGCGAACGTCTGGTCGACCGCCGCGTTCGTGCTGTTGAAGGCGATCGTCACCGATGCGTTGGTGAGCGAGAACTCGGAGGTGGAGAGCGCCGGCCCGAGCGTGACGGTCGCCGTCAGCTGCGCCGCGACGCCGTTGTTCGTAAGGATGATCGCGCCGCTCGCGGTCGCGGTGACGAACGTGTTCGTGCCGTCGCCGAGGCTCAGCGACAGGTTCGAGACGGCGATGTAAGTGGTGTCGCTCACCGGGTCATACCCGAACGAGACGTTCCCGGTGAGTGTCTGGCCGAGGATCCCGAGTGAGATCCCGCTGCCGCCGACGACGACTCCCGGGGCGACCGCGAGCGTCCCGCCACCGGGAAGCGTCAGGGTCTGGCCCGTGCCGGTCGTGTTGAGCGACACCGTAAACGCGCCGCTCAGCGTGATGTCCGGGATGTTGACGACCACGTTCGCGGTCACGCTCCCGTACACGCCCGCGTTGGTGCCCGACACGATCGTGAGCGTGCCGGCGATGTTCGTCACCGCGACGAAGGTGCGGCTGGTCGTGCCGAGCTTCACCGAGCCGTTCGCGATCGTGATCGTGATCGTGTCGCCGGTCCCGATCGTGCCGTCGGGGTTGAGGTTCGCGCTGTCGGACACGGTCACGTCCGCGCTCAGGGTCTGGCCGGCGATCGTGATCGTCGCTCCCTGCACGGCGGCGTTCAGGTAGTGGCCGGCGGGGAGCGCGAGCGTCTGGGTGGCGCCGCCGACGGTGAACTGCGCGTCGACCGCCTCCGGCGCTCCGGCGCTGGCCAGCGTGTTGAAGGTGACGGTGACCAACTGGGCGGACGCAGTCGCGGCGCTGCCGAGGTTGATCGTGACCCCGGCGCTTATCTGTCCGGCGACACCGTCGGACTCGATCAGCAGCAGACCCGAGCCGCCCGTCACCTGCACGCCGATGCCGCCCTCACCGAGGGTCAGGTTGACGTCGGAGGCGGCGATCTTGATCACGGTGCTGCTGCTCGACGTGTTCGCCGCGCCGGTGGTCGTCGCCCGCTGGAACGAGAAGATGCCGGTCAGCGACTGCCCGAGGACGCTGACGGTGACGGGATTCGCGACGGTGCCGATCTGCGCGAGCAGCGATCCGGGCGAGAACTGGACGTCGATCGCGATCCCGCTGCCGAAGTTGATGTCGGAGCTCGGCAGGTCGAAGCCGACCGTGGCGGCGATGTCGCCGCTGATGCCCGCCTTGGAGATCGTCAACGGGGTGACCGTGGTTCCCTGCGTGATGCACAGGCCGATCGCGCCGCTCGCGGCCGGCGTGCCGGCCGGGCACGGGGCTGTGCTCGAGCCCGCGGAGCCGAGGAACATGCTGAGGTTGGTGATCGTCAGCGAGATGACCCCGGCGCTGTCGGAGAAGCTGAAGTTGCCCGAGATCGACTGGCCGAGGATTGTCAGGCTGATGTTGGTGGCGCTGATCGCGACCCCGGGCGCGACTGTGAGCGTCGAGCCGCCGGACAGGTTCACCGTCTGGCTGACGCCGGTCGTGTTGAGCTGGAGCGACATGTTCGCCGAGACCGAGGCGATGCCGGGGACGTTGACCCCGACCGTGCCGCTCAACGTGCCGAACACGCCGGGGTTGGTGCCCGAGTTGACCGTGAAGCTCCCCTGGCCGTTGGTCAGCGACAGGTAGTTGGTCGTGCCGTCGCCGAGGCTCATGCTGACGTCGCTCGCCGTCAGCTGGACGGTGCCGTTCGAGCTCTGGAACCCGAAGTTGCCGGTGAGCGTCTGACCGAGCACGCTGAGCACCACCCCGGTGCCCGAGACCTGGGCGTAGTTGCCCGCGGACAGGTTGAGGCTGACCGTCTGGCCGCCGACCGACAGCGATTGCGTGACCGCGGATCCGGTTTGGTTGATGGCGAAGCCGAACGTGCCGGAGAACTGCAGGCCGGGGACGAGGCCGCTCGCGTTGACGGTGCCCTGGAGCTGACCGGCGACCCCGCTCGGCAACACCACGAACAGACCCTGGCCACCGGTGAGGACGTTCGGCAGGCTCGTGCCGATGCTGAGCTGGACGCCGCTGGCGGCAATCGTCACCTCGGTCTGGCCGGCCGCGGTGCTCTGCTGCACCGCGAACGAGCCCTGGAGGGTGACCCCCGCGACCGTGATCGACTCGTTCGTGCCCGAGACCTCCATGTACGGGCCGGCGGGGATCTCCGTAGTCGTCGTCGTGCCGGTGGGCACGTTCGCGGGCATCGTCGTGGTGTTGATCTGCAGCTGGAGGTTGCCCGCCAGAGTGAGCGGCCCGGCCGTCAGGCTGGCGCTCAGCGCGAGCGCACCGGCGACGCCGCCGCCCGCGAGCAGCAGCGACCCGTTGGAGATCGACACGTTGCCGAAGCCGCCGAGCGGGATCGTCGCGCTCGTCACGGTCACTTCCACCACCGTGCTGGCCCCCATGGTCGTCTCCTGGAAGCTGAAGCTCCCGGTCAGCGTCTGGCCGAGGAAGCTCAGCGCGATGCTGTTTCCGGTGACGCTCACCTGGGAGCTGGTGCTCGTCGTGGTCACCGACAGGCCCAGCGTGCCGACCAGCGTCACGCCGGGGATGGAGACCGACACGTTGGCGTTGAGGTTCCCCGTCAGACCGCCGGTGGTCCCGAATGTGAGCGTTCCGTTGCCGCCCGAGCCGGTGAGCAGCGCGCTGGCGCCATCACCAAACGACGCGCTCACGTTGCTGGCCGCCACGCTGACAGTGGTGCCTTGCTCGGTCACCGAGAAGTTGCCGCTCAGGCTCTGGCCCGCGATCGTCAGCTGCACGCCGGTCCCCGTCACCTGGAAGTACGGGCCAGCCGGGAGCGTCAGGCTGGCGCTCGTCCCGCCAACCTGGAACTGCTGCGAGACCGCGGCGCTGGTCGTGTTCACCTGTACCGCGAAGGTGCCGGTGAAGACCGATCCGGACGGCAGGCCGTTGAAGGTGACGGTGCCCGCGAACTGGCCGGCGATGCCGCCGCCCGTCGACAGCAGCAGCCCGCTGCCCTTCGTGATCGAGACGCCGACGCTCGGCGTTCCGAGCGTGACGCTCAGGTTGCTGATGGCGACCTCGACCAGCGGCGTCGGGGCCGACCCGGCCGGGGCCTGCGAGCTGACCGGCAAGGTGGCCTGCTGGAAGCCGAAGTTGCCCGAGATCGACTGGCCGGCGACCGTGACCGAGCCGGCACCGGTCGCCGTCACCGAGTCGGGCGCGATCGTGTCGGTGCCGACGGTCTGGGCGGTGCTCGTCGTATTGATCGTCACCTCGACGCTCGTGATCGAGACGTTCGAGACCCCGGTCAGGTTCACCGTCACCGAGGCTCCGGTTATCTCGCCGTAGATGCCGGCGCTGCCGACGGTGAACGAGCCCGACGGGATCGACACCGACACCGGGTAGGTCGTCGTGCCGCTCGTCGTCGTGCCCGGGCCGAGGTCGAGCGTCAAGCTGGTGATCGTCACCGTGAGGCTCTGGGTGGCGCTGCTGTAGCTGACGCCGAAGCTGCCGGTCAGCGTGACGCCGTCGACGCTGAGCGTCGCGCCCGTCACCGTGACGTCGAACGTGTTGTTGGGGATGCTCACCGTGTTGCCGTTCGTGAGCGACACCGAGCCGCCGGTGTTGTTCGTCTCCACCGTGACGGAGCCGGTGAGGGTCACGCCGCTGATCCCGACGAGGCTCGCCGTGCCGGAGCCGTACACCGCGTAGGTGCTGGTGCTGCCGCTCTGGATCTGGCCCGATACGCCGCTCAGCAAGAGGCCGATGGCCGTCGGGTTGATCGTCGTGCCGTTGCTCTCCAGCGCGGGTCCCTGGCCGACGAACACGATGACGTTCGTGAGGGTGACGGGGGAGCCCGTGCCCGCGCTGACCGACCCCTCGACCTCGATCGAGTTGCCGAGGTTGATGGAGCCGGAGCCCGAGACCGAGATATACGGCGATCCGTTGGTCGCCGTGCACGACGACGAGCCCGACGATGGCTTCTCGCACTGGGTCGAGTCGAACACGACCGGGATCGAGACGCCGTTGACGACGACCGTGTCGTCGATGGCGGACGGCGTCGAGTTGAACGCCACGGATGCGGTGGCGCCGGCGTTGAAGCCTCCCCCGCCGACGGAGATCGCGCCCGAGAACGTGCCGGCGATTCCGGTCGGAAGGATGATGAACGCGCCCTCACCGCCCGTCAGCTGCAGCCCGGTGCTGCTGCCGGTGGGCGTCAGCGACACGCTGACGTTGCTGAAGCCGATCCGCGTAACCGGGGTGGCGGTGCCCGGGTACAGCGCCGAGCCGGTGTTGGCGCCGACGAGCAGGTCGAGCCCGCTGCCACCGGAGAAGCTCGCGAGCGCGACGCTCGTCGCCGCCGAGGCGCTGCCGACCGCGACGCCGGGCTTGAAGATCGCGGTCGCCGAGCCGGCCGCGCCGAGGTTCTCGAACAGCTGCGGCGCGGCGCCCGTCTCCCCGAACACGACGTCGGTGTAGCCGTCGCCGTTGACGTCGCCGAGCGCGATCGAGGTCGCGCCCGCCGTCGTCGTCACGGCGATCGGCGGCCCGAATCCCTGCCAGTTCGCCGAGGTCGACCCGGCGGGGAGGCCCAGGTTGAGGTAGACGTCGCTCGTCGTCCCCGCGTTGGCGACGATCAGGTCGAGGACGGTGTCGCCCGCCAGGTTGGTGTTGGCGAGGTCGACCAGCGCGACGGCGGTCGTGTCCGTGCCGGCACTCCCGATCGTCACGGACGAGTCGAGCGTGAGCGTGCCGGTGGTGGTGCCGTTTCCGAGGTACAGCTGATCGCCGCCCGACGCGTTGCCGACGACGAGGCTGAGATCGCCCGAGCCGTTGACGTCGCCCAGCGCGACCGAGGTCGTGACGGCGCCCACGGATCCGATTGGCGTGCCGGTGCTCGCAAAGCCTTGCCAGACGCCCGACGTGTCGCCGTTGTTGGCGAACAGCTCATCCTGCGCGGTGTTGCTCGGGGTCGCGCCCGTGCCGTTGGCGCCGACCACGATGTCGTTGAAGCCGGTGCCTCTGACGTTGCCCGTCGCCAGTGCGCTCGCATACGGGGTGTTCCACGAAGCCGCCGCCGTGCTCGCGAAGCCCTGCCACGCCGACGGCGTCACCGCCGCGCCGTTGGCGAACGTGGTGGTGGCCGCCGTCGTGAGCGTGAAGGTCGTGGCGGTGAGCGAGGAGTAGGCGAGCGTCTGCCCCCCGATGCTGAGCGTCCCGCTCGGCTCAAAGCCCGCGGTCGAGGTGACCTGGACGGTGCTCGTGCCCGACAGCAGCGCGGCGGTGAGCGTCGTGGAGGGCTTGCCCAGGTTGAGGTAGACGCTCGTCGTCCCGAGGGAGCCGCCGGTGCTGACGATCAGGTCGGGTAGTCCGTCGTTGTTGACGTCGGTCAGCGACACGGCGGTCACGCCGTTCGTCGCCGGGACCAGTCCGTTTGCGCCCGACGGCGCCAGCGTGAACCCGAGCCAGTTGCCGCTCGAGTCCTTGCCGGCGTTCAGCCACAGCTGGTCGGCGCCGCCGGAGATGCCGAACACGATGTCGGGGAAGCCGTCGCCGTTGACGTCGGCGACCGCCACCGAGGTCACGTCCGCGGCCGACACGTTCGGGATCGTCGGCCCGCTGCCGGAGCCGCCGGCGGTGGCGACCCCGGATCCGAACCCGGCCTCGGTGCTCTGGTCGAACGCGAAGCTTCCGCTGATCGACGGCCCGCCGCTGCCGCCGAACTGCAGTGCGGCGTTGTTGAGGACGACCTTGAGGAACGGGCCGGCCGCCACATCGATCGTCTGGTTGCCGTTCGTCGGATCGGTGACCGTCTCGTTGACAGGCTGAGTGCCGGTGTTGAGTTCAAACGCGGCGCTCATCGTCCCGGTCGCCGGTCCGATCGTGACGCCGGGGATGGTGAAGATCGAGCCAATGTTCGTCGCGGAGAACATGGCGGCGACACCGCCTGAGTCAATGATGATCGGGCCGGTCAGCTGGTTGGCTGAGGTGACGTTGACGAACGTTCCGAGGCTGAGCGTGAGGTTCTTCACGTAGATCTCGACGGCGGTCTCGGTCGTTGAACTGCCGCTGGCCGTCCCCTGCGTGACCGTGATCGTGAAGCTGTCGGCGCCCATCTGGACGCCGGCGACGGTCAGATGGACGCCGCTGCCGGAGATCTGAGTGGTCCCTGCCGCCAGACTGCCCTGCGTGACGCCGGTGGTGTTGAACTGCACCTGGAGCGTCCCCGCGAACGACACCCCCGGGACATCGATCGCGACGTTGCCGCCGAACTGGCCGTACACGCCACCCTGGTTGTTGTTGGCCGACGAGCTTGAGACGATCGACAGGGTGCCGTTCCCGTTGGAGACGTTGACGAAGTTCGTCGTCCCGTCGCCCAGTCCGAGCGTCACGTTCGAGAGATTGAGGTTCACGACGCCGGCGCCGGAGGTGAAGGCGAAGTTGCCGGTCAGCGTCTGACCGCCGATCGTGAAGCTCACGCCGGTCCCGGTTACCTGAAGGTAGCTGCACGGGTTCGTAGTCGTGCAGGGGACGGTCGAGCCGGCGGGCGCCTGGGGCAGCACGAGGTTGGTCTGCGTCGGCGCGCCCGGATCCTGGAACACGGCGTCGATTGCCGTGTTAGTCGTGTTGATCTGGAGGGCGAGCGTGCCGGAGAGCGATACGCCCGAGATGCCCTGGATCGCGACCGTCGCGCTGAGCTGCGCGGCGACGCCGGTCGTCGCGGTCGTGCTCGACCCTTGCGGCCCGTCCATCAGGAGCACGTCGCCGGTGACGTTCGTGAGCGTCACGAACTTGACCTGGCCGTCTCCCAGTCCGAGGTAGCCGTTCGTGATCGAGAGCTTGACCGCGACCGGGGTGCCGGGCGCTCCCGGGACCCCGGTGGCGCCGGTCCCGGTCGTGCTCGCCTGCAGCGCGAAGTTGCCCGACAGCGTCTGGTTGGCGACCGTGAGCGTCGCCCCGACCGCCACGATGCTCAGGAACGGTCCCGCCGGCACGTTCAGCGAGACGGTCGTGCCGCCGACGACGAGGCTGTCGCTGACGGCCTTCGAGCCCGTGTTGACCGAGACCGTGAAGGTGCCGCCGAGCGAGACGGTGGAGCTGAGGGTGGAGTCCAGCGCGATCGTCGCGGTGAGGGTGCCGGCGACGCCGCCGCCGGCGATCTCGAGCAGCCCCGAGATGTTCGTCGCGCTCACCACGCCGTCCGCCAGGCTCAGCGAGCCGTTCGACACGCCAACGCTGATGACCGTCGCGCCCGACGCGTTGGTCGCCTGCTGGACGGCGATGTTGCCGCTCAACGTCTGGCCGAGGATCGTGAGCGTCGCGTTCGTCGCCTGGATCTCGACGTACGGCCCTGCCGGGAGGCCCTGCGCCGCGGCGTTCGTCGTGTTGATGGCAAGCGCGAACGTCCCCGACAGCGCGATCCCTGGCACGTTGGCGACCGCCACGTTGACGGCAATCGAGCCGGCGATCCCGGCCGAGGTGATCACGAAGCCGCCCGTGCCGACCTGGGTGGCGGTGAGGATCGGCGAGGCGGTGGTGCCGCCGAAGGCCGCAGTCAGGTTCGCGAGCTGGACCTGCAGCGAGCCGGGCTGACTGGTGATCGTCACGTCGCCGCCGACGGTCTGCCCGAGCACGCTCACCTTCACGCCGATGCCGGCCACCTGCACGAACGGTCCCGCTGGCACGTTGACCGCCACGGCCACCCCGCCGACGGTGATGGAGTCGTTCACGGCGGTGGTGCTCGTGTTGATCTCGAGCGCCAGGTTGCCCGCGATCGAGACACCGGGAACGTTGAATGCGATCGTGCCCGACAGTGAGCCGGCAAGTCCGCCCGGCTCCAGGAACAGTGCCCCCGTGATCTGCGTCATCGACAGCAGCGGGTTGGCGCCGCCGAGCGACAGCGCGCCGTTCGAGACGCCGACCTGGAGCTTGGTGCCCGACGCGTCCTGGACGATCGCGAGATTCCCCGTCAGCGTCTGGCCGAGGACGGTGACCGTCGCTCCGGTGGCCTGCACCTCCAGGTACGGCCCGCCGGGGACGTTGAGCGTCACGGTGCTCGAGCCGAGCGTGAAGGTCTGGTTGACCGCGCTCGTGCCCGTGTTGATCGCCACGCTGAACGCGCCGCTCACCGCCACGCTCGAGCCCAGCGAGACGGCGACGGCGCCGCTCAGCTGGCCCGCGATCCCGGTCGAGGTGACGAGCAGCGCGCCCTGACCGCCGCTCAGCGTGACCGCGCCGCCGGCGAGCGAGAGCGACACGCCTGAGGCGACGATGCTGACCGCGCTCGTGCCATCGGCCAGGGTCGAGCTCTGCACGGAGAAGCTCCCCGTGAGCATCTGGCCGGCGACCGTCAGCGTCGTGTTCGTTGCCGCCACCTGCACGAACGGTCCGGCCGGAAGATCGAGCGCGACGTTCTGGCCGCCGACCGAGAGCGTCGTGGACACCGCCGCCGTGCCGGTGTTGATCCCGATCGCGAAGCCGCCGCCGAAGCTGGCGCCGGGCAGCGTTACCGCAAGCGTCCCGGAGATCGACGCGGCCACGCCGCCTGAGGTGATCTGTAGCGCCCCGGTGCCGTTCGTGATCGACAGCACTCCGCCGCCGAGCGACAGGCTGACGTTGCTGGCGGCCACGACGACGGTGCCGGTCGTGTCCGAGAAGGCGAAGTCCCCACTCAGGGTCTGGCCCAGAACGCCGAGCTGGCCGCCGGTGATACCGAACGACTCGGCGCCGTTGGCGACATCGAGCTGGACGCCCGGATTGGTGCTGCCGGGGATCGTGAGCGTCTCGCTGAGGTCCTTGCCCGTGTTGTTGAACAGGACGGTGACGGTGCCGGTCACGGTGATTCCGTTCACCCCGACGAGCGTCGCGGTGCCGGACGCGACGAGCGCGTACGTGTTCGTCGACCCGTTGGGGAGCTCGACGATGCCGATCTGTGCGTTTGACAGCAGTACGCCAGTGGCCAGCGGATTGATCGACCCGTCGGGCAACATCGCCGGGCCCTGGCCGAGGAACACCTGCAGGCCGTTGCCCGCAAACGACAACGCCCCCGTTCCGTCGGTCGGGTCGGAGCCGAAGCTGACGTTCCCGGAGATCGACACGAAGTTGTCGATGTTGAGCGACGCGTTCGAGAGCGAGATGTTGAAGACGGGCTCCGCCGAGGCCCCGAACTTGATCTCGATCGACTGGCCGCCCACCGTCACCGTCTGATCGACGGCGGCGCCGTTGGTGTCGAGCTGGAGGATCCCCTGCGCGCTGCCCGAGACACCGCCGCTACCGCCCGACACCTGGCCGGAGAGGATCCCGGCGACGCCGTCGGAGGTGATGACGAGGGCCCCCTGGCCTTGACTCAGCGTGAAGCCGCCCGCCGACGCGCCGATGTTGGAGACCGCGATCACGGTCATGGCCGAGCTGCCACTGCCCTGCTCCTGGAACAGGAAGTTGCCCGTTAGCGACGTGCTCGAGCTGATCGTCAGGACGACGCCCTGGATGCTCACGCTCACGTACGGACCCGCCGGCAGCGACAGCGTCTCCGTCGTCGTGCCCGGTCCCGGCGACGCCGGGACCGTGAACTGCTCGCTCACGGCGGTCGGCAGCGTGCTCACCTGCAGCTCGAACGCGCCGGTGCCGAGGGTCAGGCCGCCCGGCAGCGCGACGGTGACCCCGGTCAGGTGCAGGTCACCCGCGACTCCCTGCGAGGTGATCAACAGCTCGCCGCTGCCGTTGGCGATGGTCAGGAAGGCCGGTCCGCCCGTCGGTCCGAGCGTGAGCAGGTTGCCCAGGTTGTCCGAGGGCTCATTCTCGAAGGCGATCAGCACCGCCGGGTTACCGCTGGAGTCCGTCCCCTGGGCGATCGACAGGTTGCCGACGAGCTGCTGATCGGCGATCGTCACGGTCGCGTCGCTCGCCAGCACGCTGAACGACGACGGGGTGTGGGTGTCGAAGTTCACCGTGACGCTCGCGACCGAGACGCTCACATTCGGCACCGCGATGCTGAGCGAGCCGGTGATGTTCCCCTTGGCGCCGCCCGCGTCGAGCGTGACATTGCCGCCGACGCCGGTCACCGATACCGCGCCGCCCGCCAGCACCAGTGAGGCGTTCGACACCACCAGCGTCGTCGTGCCGGACGCCGAGCTCAGCGTGAAATTACCCGACAGCGTCTGTCCCAGCACGGAGATCTGCACCCCGGTCCCGGACACCTGGATGAACTGCCCGGCCGGCAGGTTGACGACGACGCTCTGCCCGCCGACGGTGAACTGCGTCGAGGGCACCGCCTGAGTGCTCGTATTCACCTGCACCGAGAGCGTGCCGCTAATCGAGACGCCCGGAACGTTGAGGGCGATCGTGCCCGTGAACGTGCCGGCCACGCCCCCGCTGGAGACCAGCAGCGCGCCGCTGCCCCCCGAGAGCGTCGCCAGCCCGCCGCCGAACGACGCAAATGCGTTGGTCACCGCGATCGCGACGAGCGAACCGCCGCCGGACCCGGTGGTCACCTGGATGGCGAGATTGGCGCTGACCGACTGCCCCGAGATCGACACCGAGGCGCCGTCCGCCTCAACGCCGAAGAACGGGCCGGCCGGAATGCCCTGGGCGGCCGTCGAGGTCGTGTTGAGGGCGATCGCGACGCTGGAGAGCGTCACGCCGGGAATCGCGATCGTCTTGACGGTCGCGCTGAGCGAGCCGACGATGCCGGCCGGGCTGATCGTCAGCGTGCCCTGGCCGTCCGTCAGGCTGAGGTAGGTCGTGCCGCCCGCCGCGATGGTGAGCGCCCCGTTCGAGATCGTCACCGTCGTGGTCGTGGCGCCCGCGACGGTCGACTGGGTGATAGTGAAGTTGCCGCTAAGCGACTGGCCGCCGACCGTCAGCGTCGCGCCCGGGGTGGTGCCTGATCCGATCGCGGCAAGCTGGAAGTAAGGGCCGGCGGAGAGCGTGGTTGCCGGGGTACCGACGAGCGTCATCGCCTGCGCGGTCGTGTTCACCTGGAGGCTGAACGTCCCGATCAGCGACACGCTCGGCAGCGTGAAGGCGACGGAGCCGCTCACGGAGGCGGCGACGCCGGCGCTCGAGATGTCGATCTCGCCGGAGCCGTTGGTCAGCTGCGCGAACGGCGGTCCGCGGGAGTTCACAGAACCGTTCCCGTCCGAGAGCGACACCTGCGCATTCGAGACGTTCACCTCGATCGTCCCGTTGGGATCGGTGACGGTCACGTCGCCGCTCAGCGTCTGTCCGAAGATGTTGAGGTTGAGGCCGAGCGCGCCGACCGAGTAGAACGGAGTGGTGGCAGTCGGGGCACCCGGCAAGTCGAGTGGCAGCGACTGACCGCCGCTCCCGGGCAGCGCGATCGTGATGTTGGTGAAGGCGCTGGTGAACGTGTTGACCTGGATCGTCCCCTGGCCCGACGCGGTCACCGAGCCGGTACCGACGAGCTGGACGGTGCCCGTGGCGTTCAGCGCGTAATTGCCGTTGCCATCGGTGAACAGCGCGATCGTCGCGTTCGTGATCTCTACGCCGACGGCGAGCGGGTTCGGATCGCCGTTGGACAGCTGCGCGGGACCGTTGCCGAAGAACAGGGTGAGCCCGGTCCCGGCGAAGTCCTTGCCGGAGATGCCGCCCAGCATGATCGTCGAGTAGCTGATCGTGCCCCCGATCGTGACGACGTTGTCGATGTTGAGCGACAGATTCGAGATCGAGAGGCTGAAGAGGCTCCCCTGGCTGGCGCTGTAGTCGATCGTCACCGGCTGGCCGCCGAGCATGACCGACGCGTTCACCGCTCCGCCCGTCGTGTTGATCTGGAGCAGCACCGTGCCGCTGATGCTCACGCCGCCCGAGGAACCGGCACCCATCCCCGACACGTAGCCCGCGACCCCGGTCGAGGTCAGCACGAGCACGCCTTGCCCATTGGACAGCGATGCGGTGCCGAGCGTCGCCGAGACGCCCGTCGCGGCGAGGACCGTCTCCGCGGTGGCGCCGCCGCCCTGCTGCTCGAACGCGAAGCTCCCGCTCACCGCGTTCGAGTTGATCGTGACCGCGGCGTTCAGCACCTGTACCTCGAGGTACGGGCCGGCGGGCACGTTGATCGTCTGACCGCCGATCGTCTCGTCGACCGCGTTCGCGCCGGTGTTGATCTCAAGCGCGACGGTCATCTGCGGCGCCGGCGGGGCAGCCGCCGAACCGATCGTGACCCCGCTCGGGAGCCCCGTGAAGATCGAGCCGATGTTGGTGGCCGAGAGCTCGGCGGCGATGCCGTTGGCATCGACGATGATCGCGCCGCTCAGAGCGTTGGACTTCGTGATGTTGACGAACGCTCCGAAGCTGAGCGTGAGGTTCGTGACGGAGATCTCGACGGCGGTCTCGGCTGCGGTGCCGCCACCTGCTGCGGTCGCGTGCGTGACCGTGATCGTGAAGTTGTCGGCGCCCATCTGCACGCCCGCGACCTTCAGCTGGACTCCCGTGCCGGAGATCTCGACGGTCCCGGACGGAAGTGACGGGTTGGTGCCGACCGGCTGCCCAGCCCCGGTGGTGTTGAACTCGACCTGGAGGGTTCCGGAGAAGGAGACTCCCGGGACGTCGATGGCGACGCTCGCGCCGAATTCCCCGTAGATGCCGCCCTGGTTGCCGTTGCTGGACGAGCTTCCGACGAGCGTGAGCGACCCGCCTCCGTTCGACACGTTGACGAAGTTCGTGTTCCCGTTGCCGAGCCCGAGCGTGACGTTCGCGAGCGTGATCGTCACCGCTCCCGAGCCCGATGTGAACGTGAAGTCGCCGGCGAGCGTCTGGCCATCCGCCGACAGGGTTAGGCCGGTGCCCGATACCTGCACGTACGGGGCAGCAGTCGACGATCCCGCCGGCGCGCCGGACAGCGTGAGAGTCGTCGTGGTCGCGCCGACCGCGAAGGTCGCGCTGACGTTCGCGCTCGTCGAGTTGACCTGGATCGCGAGCGTGCCGCTGATCGACACTCCCGGGACGTTGATCGCGAACGTCCCCGTAAAGCTGGCGGCGACGCCGCTCCCGGACACCAGCAGTGCGCCGCTCCCGTTGGAGAGCACGGCGATGCCCCCGCCGAGCGACGCGGTCGCGTTCGACACCGCCGCGATCACGACGGGGCTGCCCGCCGCCGTGCTGACCTCGACGCCAAAGTTGCCCGTGACCGTCTGGCTGGCGACGGTGAGCGTCGCTCCGTTGGCCTCGATGCCGAAGAACGGGGCGGCCGGAATGCCCTGCGCCGCGGTCGACGTTGTGTTGACCGCGATCGTCAGCGCGTTGACGCTCAGGCCGCTGAGCGGACCCGCCGGTGCGGTGCTCACGCTGGCGGTGAGCGACCCGACGACGCCGGCCGTGCTGACGGTCAGCGTGCCCTGACCGCCCGAGACGGCGAGGAGCGTCGTGGTGCCGCTGACGATGCTGAGCGACGCGTTCGACACGGTCACGATCGTCGTCGTGACGCCGCCGGTGCTCGACTGCTGCAGGGTGAAGTCGCCGGTCAGCGTCTGCGAGCCAATCGTCAGCGTCGCACCCGGGGTCGTCCCCTGGCCGGGCGCGGAGAACTCGAAGTAGGGGCCGGCCGGAAGCGGGGTGCTCTGGCCTGAGAGAGTCACCGACGATGCTTGCGCGGTCGTGTTGACCAGCAGCTGGAAGGTGCCGATGAGAGTCGCGCCCGGGGGCGTGATGGTGACCGTGCCGGCGAGGCCACCGGTGACGCCGGCGCTCGAGATGTCGATCTCGCCGGAGCCATTGGTGAGCTGGGCGATCGGGGGTCCGCGCGAGCTAACCGAGCCGTTTCCGTCCGACAGCGACACCTGCGCCATGGAGACGTTGACCTCGATCGTCCCGCTCGGGTCGGCGACCGTAATGTTCCCGCTCAGGGTCTGACCGAAGATGTTGAAGTTGATGCCCGTTCCACCCACCGAGAAGAACGGCGCGGTCGCCGAAGCAGCCTGGCCGGGACCGAGGACGAGCGGAACGGGTTGCGAGGAGCCGGGGATCGCGATCGTGTCGTTGAACTGGTCCTGGAACGTATTGACGAGGATCGTGCCCTGGCCCGACGCGGTCACCGAGCCGGTGCCGACGAGCTGGACGGTGCCGTTGGCGCTCAACGCGTAGTTGCCGTTGCCGTCGGTGAACAGGGCGAGCGTCGCGTTGGTGATCTCGACGCCGACCGCAAGCGGATTCGGTGAGCCGTTGGCGAGCACCGCGGGGCCGTCGCCGAAGAACAGCGTCAACCCGGTGCCGGCGAAGTCAGACCCGGCGATGTTGTTCGTCGGATCGGTGAACGTCGATGTGGTGATCGTGCCCTCGACGGTGACGATGTTGTCGATGCTGAGCATCAGGTTGGAGATCGAGAGCGCAAACAGGTTCCCCTGAGTCGCGCTGTAGCTGATTGTCACCGGTTGACCGCCGAGCATTACGGATGCGTTCACCGCCCCGCCGGTCGTGTTGATCTGCAGGAGCACGTCGCCGCTTCCGGAGGCGCCGCCCCCACTCACCTGGGCCGTCCCCGAGACGTAGCCGGCAAGACCGGCGGGGCTGACGACGAGCACGCCCTGGCCGTTGAAAACCGACGCCGTCGTGGCCGATCCGAGCCAGACAGAGGCGCCGCTCAGCGCGACGACCGCGGTCGTCGCTCCACCCATCGTCTCCTGCTGCACGAGCAGGTTCCCCTGGAGCTGGCCGAGGGTGGTGGTGCCGACGATCACCGGCGTCTGCGGAATCGTCGCCGCGACCTGCACGTACGGACCGGCGGGCAATGGGGAGCCAGTGGTCGGATCGACGACCGCCGTCGACTCCGTGTTCACCTCGATGGCGAGGTTCGTGAGGCTCGCCGGGCTGAGGTCCGGGAGGGTGAGGGTCACGGAGCTCGCGCCGAGGTCGGCAACCGTTCCGGCGCTGCTGACGACGACCGTTCCGTGACCGCCGCTCACGGTCACGTAGTTGCCCAGCGACAGCGCGAGGTTGCTGGCCGCGACGCTGAGCTGGGAGGCGCTTGCCGAGGTGACGAACTGGCCGTTCAGCGAGGTGCCATCGACCGTCAGGCTGGCGGTGCCCTGGATCGACGTCCACTTCCCGGACACGCCGCTCGGCTGAGCGAAGTTGATGATGACGGGCGGCGTGCCGGATCCGGTCGGGACGCTGATGGGCGTCGTCGACAGGTCCCCGAGCGCGTCGTACTCCACCTGCCAGTTCGTTCCGGTCAGCGTGACCGGTCCCGCGCCGCTGAGACCCACGTTGCCGGTGCTCAGCAGCGCGAACGCAGGTGCGGTGCCGCCGGAGTCGGCCAACTGAGCGACCAGGCCCAGCGTCGCGCCGCTGATGGTCAGGGTCGGTCCGGTTCCAGCGGTGACGGTGGCGGTGACGCCCACTCCCCCCAACTCGGTCTGGGTCGAGGTGCCGTTGTCCTGCGAAGTGACCGCGATCGAGGTGGCGCCCAGCGTGACGAGGTTTGCGACCGTGATCTGCGGGTTGGCGATCGTCACGCTGACCGTGCCGGCACCCGCGGTCTGGCCGGTGAGCGTGTACCAGCCGCTCACTGTCCCGAAGCTGGCGTTGAAGTCACCTACCGCGATCCCTCCGGAGGCCGCGCTGATCGTCACGGAGCCCGTGAACTGCGCTGAGCTGCCGGTCCCTGTGATCGAGGTGATGCTGAACGACAGTGTCGGGGAGTCGATCTCCGCGACGCCGCCGATGCGAAGGCTGCCCGGCGACATCGTCTCGCCGATCGACCCGGTCTGGCCGACGAACGACGCGAGCACCGACTCGACCGTCGCGAGGAAGTCGCTCGTCTGTGATGCGGCGACGTATGTCGAGAAGTGCGGCAGGCCCGCCGACACCGTGCCCGTAGCGGCGTCGAAGCTGGACGAGATCGGCACCGGATTGCCGGTCGGAGCCAGGTAGTAGATCGTGGGCGCCTGCGCCCCAGCTGTTCCGACGTTGATCGTGAGCTGTGGTGGCGAGGCGAACTGCTCTATCAGCTCGCCGGTTGCCGTGTTGACGGCCGTCAGGTTGTATGCGGCGGAATAGTCGACCAGGCCGTCCGCCGGGGCGGTCGTCACGGTCACGGTGACGTAGGCGTCGTGGGGCAGGCTGCCCGGCGCGAACGTCAACGTTGCGTCACCCGCGCTGATCGAACCGCCTGATGCGGCGAGAATCAGTACGGGTCCATAGGTGGACGGGGGTCCTCGCGCACCCAGGGTTCCGGTAACCGTGGAGGTGTCAGCTTGCGGTGCGGCGAGTGCCACTGGAGTCGTATCCGACGGGCTGGCGAGCGAAGAGGAGTCGCTGCTCGGCGCGCCGTCCGACGACGTGGTCGCGCCCGTGGCGCTCTGGTTGGTCGCGGCGACGGCGCTGGTCGAGTCGGAGCCCGCAACGAACTGCGGCGTGCTGCTCTGCGAGGAGTCAGTCAGCGTGACCGTGCCCGTGGCCGTCTCGGCGGCGCCGAGCGAGATGGCCCCGGAGCCGCCCGCGGGCGAGTCGGCGCCCGTTGCGGGCGCGGTGACCGCCACCGGATCGGCGAGCGCCACGGTTGGGGCGCTGACGACCGACAGGGCCGGGGCGACGACCGGCGACTGGACCGCGATCGTCTCGCTGGCGATCGTCTGCGGAGCAGCGATGTTGCCTTCGGCGCTCTGGAGATCCTGGACCGCCGAGGCGGCGATCTCGGACTGTGTAGGCGCCGACTGCAGCGAGCCGGGGGCGCTGGCCGAGTCGACGCCGCCCACCGGCTGGGGAGCGACGGGGGCGGGGGCCGAGGTGCCGCTGTCCTGAGTCGAGGGGGTGGATTCGGTGGGATCGGTGGATGCCGGCGCCGTGCTCGTCGTGTCGGCGGTGGATGGTGACGACGGCGTGACGCTGCTGGAGCCGAGGCTCGCGGGCTGCGGAGCAACCGACGAAGACGACGGGGTCTGAGTGCCGTCAGTCGACGGTGGGGCGAGCTGAGCGGGCTGCGGGTCGGGTGCGGTCGTGGTGGTGTCGGTGGGCGCCGGGGTGGTGGTGTCGGTGGTCGCCGTGGTCGTTGTGTCAGCGGGGACCGCGGTGCTCGTCGCGTCAGCGAGGGCCGCGCTGCTCGTCGTGTCAGTGAGGGCCGGGGTGCTCGTTGTGTCGGCCGGCGCCGCGGAGGCCGTCGTATCGGCCGGCGTCGCCGTGGACGTCGTATCGGCGGGCGTCGCCGTGGCCGCCGCGGGGGCCGCCGCGCTGCTCGTATCGGAAGCCGCCGCGGTGCGCGCGTCGTGCGCCGCCACGCGGCTCGCCGCGCGAACCGTCGCCCTGCTCACGTCTGCCAGCGCTCGTGCGCTCGACGCCAGCGAGGCCCCCGCCGTCTGGCCGTCGGCATGGGAGATGCTGGGGAGCCTGCGAATGTCGCTCGAGTCACCGGTCCCGGTCGTCACGCTGACCGTCGGCGCGGCGTCCGTCGGCGTAGTCGGCGACGTGTCCGTGGGCAGCGTGACCGCGACCGGCGGTGGGGTGATCAGCACCGGTGGCGGCGGCGCGGTGTTCGTCACGACGGGCGCCGCGGCGAGGGCCTGGGCGAGGGCGCTGATCGTGCCCGAGCTCGGATAAGAGTGAGTCTTCTTCTTCGGCGCCGGTGGGACCAGGGAGTACGTGTGGCGCATGACTGGGACCTGGGTGCCACCGGCGGTCGCGGCGCCAGGGCGGCTGACCACCTGCCGGCGAACCGTCCGCTGCGGGACCATCCGGCTCCCTGTCGTCCGAACGGCCCGAGTTGAACCGGCCGCCGGCGAGGCGGCCGCGGCCGGAGCGTGAACGACTGCGGGAGCAACGAGCTTGGGAACCTCAAGAACCGGGAACCGTACGGCCGGAACCACAACCTCCGGCACCGTCACGACCGTCGCCGGCGGGTTGACGATCGCCTTGACCGAGGCCACTAACAGGCTGCCGTACGGCAGCGCCAGCGCCACCAGCCCGAGCACGCCAAACCAGAACCGGTTGCGGCGCGAACCGAACACGCCCCAACCGGCCGAACGACGAAAGCCCCCGTACGAGGGGCCGGCATATGCAGGCCTAGTTCTCAATCGTTCACAAGTACCGAGCGAGAACGCGGGAGCAAGTTCCCTAATCCTCCGCTCGGGCGCCGCTTACAAGCCGACGACCGAATCATCACCCCAAACAACTGCACGACCCTCCCCTTGCCCCCTCCTTCGGCCTACCTCCTAGCGCTCCAAGCGCTCCAACGTGTCGGCTGCCCCCCAGCCGGCGGGCGCCAAGCTTTCAGATCCCCCCGACGGTGTCAACCACGCCCAGTCCGCTTGTTCGAATTCGGACGTTTCCAGGTTGGACCTCTAGCTGAGGTTCATGGGCAGGGCTCGTGAACAATCGTCACTTCTGATCCGGTCCGGCGTTCGGCCCCGCCCGCCGCTCACGCGCTCCTGCTCGGCCTGGCGCAGCTCGATCCGCCGGATCTTGCCGGTCAGCGTCTTGGGCAGGTCGGGGACGAACTCGATCACCCGCGGGTAGGAGTAGGCGGAATAGCGCTCGCGGACGAACGACTTGATCTCGTCGGCGAGCTCGGGAGACGGGTCGTGGCCCGCGGCCAGCACCACGAACGCCTTGACCACGTAGCCACGCCGGTCATCGGGCGAGGCGACCGCGGCCGCCTCCGCCACAGCGGGGTGCTCCAGGCAGGCCGACTCGACCTCGAACGGGCCGATCCGGTAGCCGGCCGAGATGATCACGTCGTCGGCTCGGCCCTCGTACCAGAAGTAGCCGTCCTCGTCGGCGCGCGCCGCGTCCTTGGTGTGGAACCAGTCGCCGCCGAACGCCTCCTCGGTGTCCTCGGCGGGACGGTTCCAGTAGCCGAGCGGGTAGTGCGGGTTGGAGCGCGCCTTCAGACAGATCTCGCCGCGCTCGCCGGAGGCGACGGGTCGCTCGTCCTCGTCCAGGATCGCCACCTCCCACCCCGGCATGGGCTTGCCCATCGAGCCCTCGCGGACCTCCATGAACGGGTAATTGGCGCACAGGGGATAGGACTCGGTGAGGCCGTAGTAGTCGAGCACGGTGACCCCGTACTGCTCACGGACCCAGCGGATCGCCTCGGGGTTGAGGGGCTCGCCGGCCGAGCACACGATGCGGAACTTCTGGGGGTAGCGGGTGCCGGCGTCGGAGATCGACATCATCGACCGGATCGCGGTGGGCGTCCCGAACACGTTGGTGACGCCGTGGCGACTCAGGAAATCGAGCTGCTTGTGGGGATCGAAGCCGCCCTCGCGCTGATAGACGGCCTGCACGGCCCCCATGCGCCAGGGGCCGAGCAGCGGGCAGATCCCGGCCGCCCACGCCCACTCGCCCATGCCGTGGAACACCTCGCCCTCGCGCAGGTCGTGGCAGTAGATGAATTCCTCGTGGGCCAGGATGTAGCGGTGGGCGTGGAGGATGCCCTTGGCCAGGCCGGTCGTGCCCGAGGAGTAGTAGAGCTGTGCCGGGTCCTCGGCCGCGGTGTCGACGGGCTCGAACGCGGTCGAGCCGTGGCCCAGGAGCTCGTCGTCGAGCACGAGCAGATGCTCCACCAGGTCGCGCTCGATCCGGCCGGCGTTGGCGGCGTTGGTGAGCAGCACCTTCGGCCGCGAGTCGTTGACGCGATGGCGAATGCCCTCATCGCCGTAGAGCACCGACATCGACAGGAGGATCGCGCCGGCTTTCCACACACCGAAAAACGCCGCCGCCGTCTCGGGCGTCGGCGGCAACAGCATGGCCACCCGGTCCCCCGGCTCGACGCCGCGGCTCCGCAGCACGTTGGCGAACCGATTGGAGTCGTCCTGCAGCGAGCCCCAGCCGACCTCGCGGATCCGGCCCTGGAAGTCCCGTGGATCATGGCGAGCTTCTCGCGGGGATGGCGGTCGCACACGTCGACGGCGATGTTGTACCGCTCGGGGACCTCCCAGCGGTGCTGCTCGCGGGCCTGCTCGTAGGAGGTGAAGGTGGTTGTGGAGCTCATCCCGGCATCATCGCGGACTTGATGAGCTGTGGCGGCGACTCGTCCGGCGCCTCGTGAAGGGGTGCGGCCGCCCCTCACGAAGACTTGAGTAACAACCGCCACAAGCTTGAGTAACCTTTGTGAGGCTCACCATGGATCTGGCGCTGGGCGTAGGACTTGGCATAGGACTGGCCGCGATCGTTGTAGCGGTATGGCGCGCCATGCGCAGTCCGCGCGCCGCGGGAGCGCCCGAGGCCGCGATGCAGGCGGCTCTGCATGCAGCCACCGCGACGCTTCCCGATCTGCGCAAGGGTTTGACAGGCCGTAACGCCGAGCGGGCCGTCCCCCACCTGCGCGCGCTCACCGGCGCGGCCGCGATCGCCCTGGCCGACCCGCGGGCGGTGCTGGCGATCGACGGCGAGGGTCGCGAGCAGGTCCGCCCCGGCGACCTGCTCTCGCGTCTGCTCGAGCGCGCTCGGGACGACCACATGCACATCGTGCCGCGCCTCATCTCCTCCGATCCCGCCTGTCCGCTGCGTTCGGCCGTGCTCGTGCCGCTGATCGCCCAGGACCGGCGGATCGGCACGCTGATCGCCTTCTACCGATCGGTGGGCCGCCCCAGCCACCACGAGCTGCGGGTGGTTAAGGAGGCGGCAAGTCTCGTCTCGGCCCAGGTGGAGCTGTCGCTTGTCGCCGCGCAGGAAGAGCGCGTCGCGCAGGCCGAGCTGCGCGCGCTGCGAGCCCAGATCTCGCCCCACTTCATCTACAACGCGCTGGCCGCGGTCGCCGGCGACATCCACGCCCGGCCAGAGGAGGCGCGCGACCTCCTGATCGACTTCGCCGAATTCACCCGGTACCTGTTCCGGGACGGACGCTCCTACGTGACCCTCGGCGAGGAGATCGACCACGTCGAGCGCTACCTGCGCCTGGAGCAGGCTCGCTTCCGCAACATCCTGCACGTCACGATCGACGTCCCCGAGGAGACACGCGGCACCGTCGTGCCGGCCATGTCCGTCCAGCCGCTGGTCGAGAACGCGGTGCGCCATGGAGTCGAGCGGCAGGCGGGCAGCGGACGGGTCGTGATCTCGGCGCGGATCGTGCGCGGTGACGTCGAGCTGCGGGTGTCCGACGACGGAGTCGGGATCGAGCCCGAGCGGCTCGAGGCCGTGCTGGCGGGTGCCGGCGGCGGCATCGGCGTCTCCAACGTCGACGCCCGGCTCCGGGCCACGTTCGGCGAGCGCTACGCGCTCCGGATCAAGTCAGATATCGGACAGGGGACGACCGCGCTTATGACCGTGCCCCACCTCCGCGGCGAGGTCGCCCAGCCCCAGCTGGCCGGGTCGGTATGAGCGCGGACGGGCTGACGATCCTGGCCGTCGATGACGAGCACACCCCGCTCGAGGATCTGGCGCGGCTGCTGCGCAGCTGCCCGGCGGTGCACGGGGTCGAGTGCGCGTTCGGCGGCCACGACGCACTGCTCAAGGCCTCGAGCCAGGCGTACGACGCGATCTTCCTCGACGTCCGCATGCCCGACCTCGACGGCGTCGAGTTGGGCCGGGTGCTCAGGCGCTTCGCCTCCCCGCCCCAGCTCGTGTTCGTGAGCGCCTACGACGGCGCCGCGGTCGACGCGTTCGAGCTGCGCGCGCTCGACTACCTGCGCAAGCCGGTCAGCCGCCGGCGGCTCGAGGAGGCGCTCGAGCGAGTCGCGGCGGCGGTCGAGGCCGGCGAGACACACGGCAACGGCAACGGGCACCGTTCACACCCCGCGGCAAGCGGGGACACCGAGATGGTGGCCGTCTCGGCCGCCCGCGGCGGGTCCACCCGGCTGATCAACCGCGGCTCGATCCTCTACGTGCAGTCCCACGGCGACTTCGTCCGGATCGTGACCGAGGACGGGCGCTACCTGCTGCGCAACACGCTGAACGAGATCGAGCGCCGCTGGGAGCAGTTCGGCTTCGTCCGCGTGCACCGCCAGTACGTCGCCAACCTCGCCCGCGCCATCGAGCTACAGCCGCTGCTCGGAGGCACGGCCGAGCTCGGCTTCGGCGACGGCCAGGTGATTCCGGTCGCGCGCCGCCACGTGGCCGATCTGAGCCGGCGGCTGGGGGTGTAGGGCGCCTCGCCCACACCCCCCACTGCCGATCGCCAGCACTCCGCGGTCGGCGCGCCTGCGTGCCTACTGCTCTTCGGCCTTCTGCTCTTCCTGGACCTTCCCCTCGAGCCGCTTCATCACGTCGGGATCGCGTAGCGTCGTGACGTCGCCGAGCGCCCGGCCGTCGGCGATGTCGCGCAGGAGCCGGCGCATGATCTTCCCTGAGCGGGTCTTGGGGAGGTCGTCGGCCCAGATGATCCGCTTGGGACGCGCGAACTTGCCGATCCGGTCCGCCACCTGAGAACGGATCTCCTCGACCAGCTCGTCCGAGCCCTCGCCGTCGTCGCCCTCGAGCGTGACGAACGCGCAGATCGCCTGGCCTGAGTCCTCGTCGGCCTGGCCGATGACGGCCGCCTCCGCGACTCTGCGATGGGAGACGATCGCGGACTCGACCTCGGCGGTGGACAGCCGATGACCGGACACGTTCACCACGTCATCGATGCGACCGATGATCCAGAAGTAGCCGTCCTCGTCCTTGCGGGCGGCGTCGCCGACCAGGTAGGTCTCCTTGCCGAACTTGTCGAAGTACGTCTCGACGAACCGCTCGTCCTCCTTGTAGAGCGTTCGCAGCATCGACGGCCAGGGACGCTGTAGGACCAGCAGGCCCTGGCCCTCGTCGAGGGGCTTGCCCTCGCGCTCGTCGACCACGTCGGCCGCCACGCCCGGGAACGGTCGCGTGGCCGAACCCGGCTTGGTGGCCACGATCCCCGGAAGCGGGGTGATCATGATCGCGCCGGTCTCGGTCTGCCACCAGGTGTCGACGATCGGGCAGCGCTCCCCGCCGATGACCGTGTAGTACCAGAGCCACGCCTTCGGGTTGATCGGCTCGCCCACCGTCCCGAGCAGACGCAGCTTCGAGAGATCGTGCTTCTCGACGTGCTCCAGGCCCCACTTCATGCAGGCCCGGATCGCCGTCGGCGCGGTGTAGAGGATCGTCACGCCGTAGCGCTCGGCGAGCTCCCACCAGATTCCCTGATGCGGATAGTCGGGCGCGCCCTCCCACATCACGCTCGTCGCCCCGTTGCAGAGCGGGCCGTAGACGATGTAAGAGTGCCCGGTGATCCAGCCCACGTCGGCGGCGCACCAGTAGACGTCCTCGTCGGCCTTGAGGTCGAACACGTAACGGTGCGTGGCCGACACGCCGGTGAGGTAGCCGCCGGTCGTGTGCAACACGCCCTTGGGCTTAGCCGTCGAGCCGCTCGTGTAGAGCACGAACAGGGGATGCTCGGCGTCGAGCTCCTCGGCGGGACACTCGTCGTCGGCCTGCTCGACGATCTCGTGATACCAGACGTCGCGGCCGTCCTTCATCTCGCACTCCGCGCCGGTCGACTTGACAACGACGATGTGCTCGAGCCCGCCGAGCTTCTCCATGCACTCATCGACTTGCTGCTTGATCGGCGCCGTCTTGCCCTTGCGCCGGGCACCGTCGACGGTGATCAGCGTCTTGGCCTGCGAGAACTCCATGCGCTCCTTGACCGAGTCGGCCGAGAACCCGCCGAAGACCACGTTGTGCGGCGCGCCGATCCGGGCGCAGGCCAGCATCGAGACGACGACCTCGGGGATCATGGGCAGGTAGATCCCGACGATGTCGCCTTTCTTGACGCCTAGGTCCTTCAGGGCGTTGGCGAGCTTCTGCACATCCTTATGGAGCTCGGCATAGGTGATGTCGCGCTCCTCACCCTCCTCACCGCGCCAGTGGAAGGCCACTCGGTCGCCGTTGCCCGCCTCGACATGGCGGTCCACGCAGTTGTAGGAGGCGTTGAGCTTGCCGTCCTTGAACCACTTATAGAACGGCGGGTCGGAGTCATCGAGATCCTCGCCGGGCTCCTTGAACCAGTGCAGCTCCCTGGCCTGCTCTGACCACCAGCCCCTCCAGTCCTCCTCGGCCTTCTCGTAGACCGACGCGTCGGACAGCAACGCCTGCTCGCGGAACTCATCCGGCGCATCGAACGTCTCGACGTCGAGTAGCTGCTCGAGCTTGCCCTCGAGCCCCTCGGCAGAGACCGTTTCAGTGTGTGCCATTGCCAACCACCTCTCCTTCAAAGAGAACGCTCTTTAGAAGGTCTCTACCCCCTGTGACGCCGGCGACTACGCGGACATACGTTCGCGTCCGCTCGCTGAGCCCCGCGAGCGGACGCGAATCGGCTGATGTAAGACGCGGCTACTCCGCGTGTCCGTACGCGGCGATCTCCTGCTTCTCGGCCTCGGACAGCTCGCGCGGGACCTCGCCGCGCGCGGCTTTCTCGCTCTGCACGTGGTGGCGAATGTCGTCGACGATCTCCGGATTGGCCAGCGTCGATACGTCACCGACCTCGGCGAAGTTCGACACGGCGGCGATCACGCGGCGCATGATCTTTCCGGAGCGCGTCTTTGGCATGTCGGCGACGACCCAGACGTTCTTGGGGCGGGCGATCGAGCCGATCTCCTTGACGATTGCATCGGACACCTTGCGGTCGACTCCTTCGGGCGAGACGCCGGGCTTGAGCGAGACGTACATCTCGACGATCTTGCCGCGGATCTCGTCGATCACGGGGACGGCGGCGGCCTCGGCGACCTCGTTGACGGTGATCGCGGCCGACTCGAGCTCCTTGGTCCCGAGCCGGTGCCCGGCGACGTTGATCACGTCATCGATCCGACCAAGGATCCGGAAGTAGCCGTCCTCGGCCTCGACCGCGCCGTCGCCACACATGAACGGCCAGTCGCGCCAGTCCTTCGAGTCCTTGTCCTTGTTGAAGCGGGCGTAGTAGGTATCGATGAACCGCTGATCCTGTCCCCACACGGTCAGCATCCGGCCGGGCCACGGGTTGCGCACGCAGATGTAGCCGGCCTTGCCCGAGCCGCGCGGGATCTCCTGCCCGTTTTCGTCGTAGATCACGAGCTGGATGCCGAGCGCCGCCGGACCGCAACTGCCGGGCTTCATGGGCTGCAACCCCGGCAGCGTCGAGCCGAGGAAGCCACCGGTCTCGGTCATCCACCATGTGTCGGTGATGGCGGCCTTGCCCTTCCCGACGAAGTCGTAGTACCACCGCCAGACGTCCGGCTCGATCGGCTCGCCGACCGTCGTCATCGTCTTGAAGTGGTAGTCGTACTTGGCCGGCTCGTCCGGGCCTACCTTCCGGAGCATCCGGATCGTGGTCGGCGCGGTGTGGAAGATGTTGACGCCGAGCTTCTCGGCGATCCGCCACGGCCGCCCCGGGTCCGGATATGTGGGCACGCCCTCGTACATCACGCTCGTGGTGCCGAGCGCCAGCGGCCCGTAGACGATGTAGGAGTGACCCGTGATCCAGCCGATATCGGCGAAGCACCAGTACGTGTCGTCGGGATGGATGTCCTGGTAGTACTTGGATGTACCGGCCACGTAGGCCATGTAGCCACCGACGACATGCTGAGCGCCCTTCGGCCGGCCGGTCGTGCCGCTCGTGTACATCAGGAACAGGGTGTCGTCCGCGTCCAGCGACTCCGGCTCGACCTGCTGACCGCTGTACTGCCCGAGCAGGTCGTCGACGAAGTAGTCGCGGCCCTCGACCATCGGGCTCTCCGAGTGATACTCGCCCGGGATGCGCCGCCACACGAGCACCTTCTCGACCTCGATCCCCTCCTTGCGGGCCTCCTCGATCGCCTCGTCGGCCTTGACCTTGTGGTCGATCAGGCTGCCGTTGCGATAGTAGGCATCCATCGTGACCAGCACCGTGCTGTGGGCATCGGCCATCCGCTGGCCGCAGGCCGCGCCGCTGAAGCCGCCGAAGACCTCGGAGTGGATAACGCCCAGGCGGGCGGCAGCCAGCATCGAGACGGGTAGCTCCGGCACCATCGGCAGGTGGAAGGTGATCCGGTCGGCCTTCTTGAGGCCGGCGAAGTCCCGCACCAGCGCGGCGAACTCGTTGACCCGCCGGTGCAGCTCGGCGTAGGTGATCTCCTGGGTCTCGTCGTCCTCGGACTCGGGTACCCAGATCAGCGCGTTCTTGTCAGCGCGCGTCACGAGGTGCCGGTCGACGCAGTTGACGCACGCGTTCAGGCGGCCGCCCACGTACCACTTGAAGAACGGCGGATTGCTGGTGTCGACGATCGTGTCCCACCTGCGCTCCCACGTGAGCAGATCGGCGTAATCACTGAAGCACTCCGGGAAGTTCTCGGCGCTGAAGCGCTGGAGTATCGCCGGCTCGTTGGCGTTGGCCTGCTCGACAAAGCTCTCCGGCGGCGGGTAGTAGTCCTCCTCGCGCCAGTGGACGGCGATCTGCGCCTCGGACGCCTCGTCGGTCTCCTCTGCGGCGGGTTCCTGTGTCACATCGGCCACTTCAGCTCTCCTTCTCTCTTGTGCCCCCACGACCAGGCGGGCGGGCATCCGACGGCTGGCCAGCCTGGAGCGCCAGCGTCTCAGCCGGCGCTCCAAGTCATTCAGGTTTACGACGATTTTGTCGTAGTTCTACTACTAGGCGAACCTGTGTGTGGCTTTTCTCGCCGCGCGTCAGCGTCGGAGCGGCACCACCGGAGCGATCACCCGGCCGAAGGTCGAGTTGATCACGCCGGCGAACGACGCGTACCAGGCGGCGAGCGCCGTGATGATCCCGACCCAGCCACCGAGCTTGATCGTGCTGTTGGTGGGGGACAGAGTGCCCGCCAGCGAGGAGTTGCCGATGCCGAGGATGATGAACGTGATCGCCAGCAATAGGAAAACCAAGGCGACGGCACCGGTCGTTCTCAGCGAGGCGATGAACATGTAGGCGGTGAAGATGCCCCACATCCAGAGGTAGAGCCCGAGGCCGCTGAATACCTCGGTTGGCACGTTCTTGCCCACGGACTGGACGATGAAGTAGAACGAGATCCAGAACGCTCCGTAGGAGCAGAAGGCCACGGCTCCGAACGTGTTCCCGGTGCGGAACTCCCAGATCCCTGCGGTGAACTGGGCAACGCCGCCGTAGGCCAGCGCCAGCGCGGCCACCATCGGCAGCAGGCCACCGCCGACGGCTTTGCTGGAGCCGACCAGGCCGGCGTTGACCAGGCTGAGCACGAACGTGGTGCCCGCGAACGCGGCGAGACCCAAGGGGCCCGGGTCTGCCGGGGTCCACCCCATCACCCGGCTTTCAGGCGCCGGAGCCACGTCGGCCTCACGCGCCCCGATGTTTGCGGCTTCCATCTATTCCTCCTGTGAGAGGTTGACAGTCAGCGCGTAAGGTGCACCCGACCGCAGCGGTTCACAAGAGCGGATCGTTGAGCGGCGAGCCGTTTACGTCGAACGGTCCCAGGCGCACGATGAACGGCGACCGCCGAACGGCGTTTTGCCGTCCGACGGTCGCCGAGTCGAGCCCGCACAGCGCCGTTCCGATCTGCGCCCCAGGCGAGTGGCCCAAGACCGGTCAGGCAGCCGCGTCAGTTTCGCTCTCCAGTCGCCTGGCGAAGCGAACCTGCCCCGGCCCCCGGCGTGGACAGGAGCCGGGACAGCTAACGGGAGGATCGGCACCCGGCGTTGGGGGGCTTAGCGCACCGGACGAATGTGCGATGCGGGTCCGGACGGGCCCGGGGCCTATTTTCTCCGCTTGCGCTTGCGCTTGGGGGTCGTCGCGCGCGTTGAATTGGATGCCGGCCCACCCGCCGCTCCGGCCGGTTGCGGCACCGGCTTCGGCCCCCGACCGCGGGGCGCCCGGCCGGAGCTCTGGGTGCGCTCCGCGCGGGGCTGGCGGGGCCAGGGCACCGCAACACCGCTCGTCCAGGCCGGCGGCACGCCGCTCGGCCAGCGCCCGCTCAGGAGGTAGGCAAGCGCGAGCAGCCAGTAGGCCTCGACGATCGGGATCGGGAGGAACGGCAGGATCGTCAAGACGCCGGCGACGATCCCCAGATAGCCCATGAACCGGGGCAGGAGCCCGACTCGCATCGCAGCCAGCGACACGAGCACAAGCGAGATGGCGACCATGAACGCGCCGAGGTATCCGGCGACCTCGGGGATCACGAACCAGGCCTTGGAGATCAACGCGTGGGCCTCGACCCAGGTCTGATTGCCGTGGCTGACGAACTCGTCGGCCGCGTGGGCGCTGGCGATCGCCGTCGCAACCACGGCCACCGCGGAGATGACTCCGGCGGCAAACGCCACCGGACCCATGAAGGCCGGCCGCACGCGCGGGTCACGGAAGCGCGCCGCCTCGAACAGCCACCACAGTGTCCATCCGAGTGCGAGGGAGCCGAGCGCGCTGATGAGCGAGCCCGCAATGTCCTGCGCGATCCGCTTGTGCTCGGTGATCAGCCCGAGGGTTTCCTCGTTGACCTTGACGTGCGCGCCGGGCAGCTGGACGAGCACGGCCAACATGACCAAGACGCCAGCGGCTCCGGCCAGCACGACCTGCCGCATACGCACGCGGTTCTCGTATTCGAGTCGCTCCTCGGGCTGCATGATGCGCAGTCTAGGTGGGATCCGGTCCGCGCGGAGCGGCGGGGCGGCTACCATTGGGCATATGGAAGGAAGTGGATTCGGAGGCCTGTTCGGCGACCCGGATGAGCTGCAGCGCCGGCTGGGCGAGTTCGCCGAGCAGATGCAGGGCGCTCAGCGTCTGGCCTGGGCGGATAACGCGATCAAGCTCGCGGTCGACCTGACTGTGGCCGCGATGAACCGCATCAACATCCAGGGCACGACCGAGCAGCAGGCCGAGCAGCTGCGCACGGTGATGGCGCACATCTTCCCCGAGGCCGTCACCCTGGTGCGCGAGGCCCGCGAGGGCCTGCAATAGCCCCTCGCGGCGGCTGACTAGGACTGCGCGAGCGCCCCGAGCACGAGCTCGTCGTGCTCGGCCAGCTTGACGTTGCGGAACACCTCGCGGATCGTGCCGTCCGGCCCGATCACGAACGTGGTCCGCTCGTTGCCCATGTACGTGCGGCCATAGCGGTGCTTCTCGACCCACACCCCATAGGCCTCGGCTACCGAATGGTCCTCGTCCGACAGGAGGGGGAACCCGAGCCCGTATTTCTCGTCGAACTTGGCGATCGGCTTGACCGGATCGGGCGAGACCCCCAGCACGACGGTGTCCGACTGGGCGTAATCGGCGCGGTGGTCGCGCACGCTGCACGCCTGGGTCGTGCAGCCCGGGGTGTCCGCCTTCGGATAGAAGTAGAGGACGACGTTCTGGCCCCGCAGCCCGGACAGCGACACGGGATCGCCGTGCTGGTCGGGGAGGGTGAAGTCGGGGGCCTGATCGCCGGGCTCGAGTCCCATCGCGCGCCGATCCTAACTGAGCGGTGCGGTCGCCGGAACCCCGCCGGGGCCCGGCCCGACCTGCAAAACCGCGCATCCCGCACCGCCCACGCGAGCCGTGCGCGATTCTTCACGCCCCAGATGCAGAAGCGCGCACGCGTCCCGCGAGATCGGCGAGTCGCGCACTTATGCACGTCCGCCCGCGATCCATCCTGACCTGCATCACGCCGGGGGCGTTACCGGGGGCGACGGGACTGCATCGTCCGTTCGACGCCGGTTGGTGCGGATCAGGCGCCCGTAACGGTGGTGGAACTCGGCGGTGGCGCGATGTGTGACGACCCGGGCGCCGTGGCCCGACTTCCTGACCGCGATCCGAGTCGCGCCCCCGATCAGGGCGACCCCCAACAGCGTCCCGAAATACCTCGAGCTGCGGGACCCGGGGCCGGCGATCTCATACGCCGTCTCCCGGAGGACGCCGAGACCGATCAGTCCGTAGTCCGGACTCGGCTTGGACGGGAGGCGCTCCCTCTGACGGCGGATCCCCGCCACGAGGGCGCCAAGCGCGATCAGGGTGGCGATCCGCGAGTTGGTGTCGACTGGAATCCCGAAGAATCTCCGCAGCGCCCGGCGACGAGCCTCATTGGCGAGCATGGCGGCGACTTGCGCGTCGGCCGCGAGCAGACGGGCGCCCCCGAAGTATCCCTGGGGCCGGATGCGGGTGAGTCCGGCCGCCGCCTGGGCAATCGGAGGGACGTCAGGGACAGGAGGTTCCGGGGTCGCCACCGTGCTCGCCACCGTAGGCAGCCGGCGGATGCCGGCCATCACCCGGTTTGGATGAAACCGTGACTACTTCAGGAGCCGCGACAGGCGGCGGTCCTTGAGCAGCTTGCCCTCGGTCTGACACGTCGGGCAGTAGCACATCACGTAGTCCTCGTAGAAGACGGCCTCGAGCTGGTCGCCGCAGCGCGGGCAGGGTTCGCCGTTACGGCGGTGGACGGTGAGCGGCATCGGCAGCTTGTCGGGGATCGGCAGCGACAGGGTCTGCTCGTAATCGGCGATCGCGTCCCCGAGCACGCGCACGGTCGTGTCGCGCAAGAGGGCAGCTTCGTCGGGCTGCAGATCCGACCCCCGCTTGAACGGCGAGATCATCGCGGTGTGGAGGATCTCATCGACCCACGAGCGGCCGATGCCGGCGATCACGTGCTGGTCGCGCATCAGGGCGTAGAGGGGCCGCGGTTGGTCGAGGAGCTCGTCGAACGGTGGCGGGTCGGGCCACGCCTCGGGGCCGAGCTCGGCGATGGTCTCCTCTTCAGCGACGTCCTGGGCGCGCAGCAGCTTGACCCAGGCGCGCTGGCGGGTGCCGAATTCGCGCAAGCGCAGCTCGCGCCCGTCAGTCAGCCGTACCAGGAAACGCGAGGTCCGGTCGCGCAGCGACGCGCGCGAGTCAAACAGCTGCAGGCGCCCCGCCGACATCAGGTGGATCTCGATCACGAGATCGTCGTCGAGCTCGACCAAGAACAGCTTGCCGCGCCGACGGATCTTTTCGAACCGCCGTCCCGACAGCGCCGTCAACGGCGGATCGAACGTCTTCAGCGCGTTGATCCCGGGAGCGAGCGCAGACTCGATCTCGGCGCCGGCGACGGCAGCCCCGATCAGGCGCGCGGTGATTTCGACCTCGGGTAGCTCGGGCATGACGTGGGCCTTCGAGAGTAGCTGGCGTCGATAGGCTCACGGACTCGATGGCCAGCACGCTCGCTCCCGACGACATCGTGCGCACGCACGCCGACGCCAAGGCCAACGCACGCGAGCCGCTGATCGTGCTCGAGCCGCTGGTCGAATGGCTCGCGGCCACCGGGCTCGGGGCGCCCGAGGACCTCACCGTCGTGCCCATCGGCGAAGGACATTCGAACGTGACGTTCGAACTGTCGACCGGTGTGGTGCTCCGTCGCCCGCCGCGCGGTCCGCTGCCGCCGAGCGCCCACGACGTGCTCCGCGAGGCCCGGCTGTTGCGCGCGCTGAGCGGCACTCCCGTGCGCGTGCCCAAGGTGCTGGCGGCGTGCGAGGACCCGAGTCTGATCGGCGCGCCGTTCTACGTGATGGAACAGGTCGCCGGCGAGGTGATCGCCGACTCGGTTCCCGACCAACTGGACAACCCGGAGCAGCGCGCTCAGATCGCAGACGAGCTGATCGACGCGCTGGTCGAGCTGCACGCCGTGGATTGGACCCGGCTCGACCTGGAGGGCTTCGGCAGGCCGACCGGCTACCTGGAGCGCCAGCTCCGCCGATTCACTGGTCTGTGGGAGCACAACCGCACGCGCGGGCTGCCTCAGGTCGAGGAGGTCGGCGCGTGGCTCGCCGCCAACATGCCCGACTCGCCCCCGGCGACGATCGTCCATGGCGACTACCGCCTCGGCAACACGATGTTCGCGCCGAGCGCCCCCGCCCATCTGATCGCAATCTTCGACTGGGAGATGGCGACGATCGGCGACCCGCTCGCCGACATCGGTTACCTGCTGATGCACTGGACCGAACCCGGCGACCGCCTGGGCAAGTTCAATCTGAACAACGTGACGCTGCAGATCGGCTTTCCCACTCGCGCCGAGCTGGTGACGCGCTATGAGCAGCAGTCCGGCCGCTCGATGCAGGCGCTCGACTGGTACGTGACGCTCGCACTGTGGAAGGCGGTCGTGTTCATGGAAGGCAACTACAAGCGGGCCACCGCCGGGTCCACCGACGACCCGTATCTGAGAACGTTCGAGGAGGGCGTGGTCGAAATAGCCGACCGCGCCGTGGCGGTGTCGCGGCATGGCCTCTGAGGACGGGCGCTACCGGGGGCTGCTCGTGGATTGGGGCGGCGTCCTGACTACCGACGTGTTCGATTCGTTTCGCGCCTTCTGCGAGCTGGAGGGGCTCGCGCCGGATGCGATCGCAAGCGCGTTCCGCAATGACGTCGACTGCCGGAATCTCCTGCTCGCGTTCGAGACCGGTGAGCTCCCCGAAGAGGAGTTCGAGGTGCAGTTCGCCCCGTTCCTGGGCGTTGGCGCGCCCGAGCTGATCGACCGGCTGTTCGCCGGCTCAGCCCCCGACGAGGAGATGATCGAGGCCGTGCGCCGGGCCCGCTCTGCCGGCATCAAGACCGGGCTGGTGTCGAACTCGTGGGGAACTCGGCGCTACCCGCGCGATCTCCTCGGCGAGCTGTTCGACGGCGTGGTCATCTCCGCCGAGGTCGGGATCCGCAAGCCCTCGCCCGAGATCTACGCACTCGGCGCCGAGCGCATTGGACTGGAGCCGCAGGCGTGCGTATTCGTGGACGACCTGCCGTTCAACCTCGACCCGGCGACCGAACTCGGCATGGCCGCCGTGCACCACCAGCGGGCCGAGGAGACCATCCCTGAGCTCGAGCGCCTACTGGGCCTAGAACTGCGGTAGCGGACCGCCCGCTACCGGCGCCGCACAAAGACCACGGGCCCGGGCGCATCTGCGCCCGGGCCCGTGAGACATCTGTCGGGCTCTAACTCGTCAGTTGATCGAGTTGAGTGCCCCCTCGTCCGCGTTGACCACCGCCCTGGGCAGCGGCGAGAAGTCGAGCGAGGGCCCGAAGTCCTGGCCCTGCGTGATCGCGTAGCCGATGAACGACCGGATCAGCGCTCCCTGCGGGGCATTCGTCGGGACGAACGCGTAGGTGAACGTCGAGATCGGGTACGCCTTCTTCTTGGCCCTGCCGGGGTCGACGATCGTCAGCTGGAGATTGCCGGGAATGCTGATCCCGGTCGCCGCGGCCGCGATCGCGCTCAGGTTCGGAACGACGTAGTTGCCCGCGCCGTTCTTGATCGCCATGGCCGGCAGCTTGTTGGCGATCAGGTACGAGACCGCGATGTAGCCGATTCCGCCGTTAGTCGCCTTCACTGCCGTCGCCATGCCTTGGTTGCCGTCCTCGCCCAAGCCGGTCGGGAAGGTCACGGTCGTGGAGCTGCCGACCTTGGAGTTGAAGGCACCGCTGACATCCGACAGGTACCGGGTGAACGCGAACGTGTCGCCCGATCCGTCGCTGCGCCAGAACACAGTGATCCGCTTGCTGGGGATCTTCACCCCCTTGTTCAGGGCCTTGATCGCCTTGCTGTTCCAGTTGGTGATCTGGCCCAGATAGATCTGGGCGATCACGGACCCGGTCAGACGGAGGGTGGCGCCCTTTGGCTTCAGGCCGTTGAGGTGATAGCTCACCCCGGTCGCGGTCAGCGCCCACGGGATCTGGACCAGGTTGGACGGGGCGGTCGGATACACGGACAGCGGCGCGTCAGAGGCGCCGAAGTCCACCAGGCCACCGGCGATGTCCTTCTCTCCGGTTCCCGAGCCCACCGGCGAGTAATTGACCAAGGTCTTATTGGCCGTGTCCCACACCGCGGCCCATTCGGCCTCGATCGGGGCGACCAGTGTCGAGCCAGCGCCGTTGAGCGTGGGCGTGGCGGCGGATGCCGCAACGGCGCTCAGGCCATAGACGCAGCCAGCGAGCAACGCGGCGCACGTCATGCTGACCAATCTCTTGGAGAGCAATGCAGAACTTCCTTCCTGTTTGGGAATCCCGATAGCTCGGCGTGGTTCCGGCCGCCCCAGCCCGAGCGGCGCTAAGCATCCCGATGCAAAATTGGTCAACTGTGGCCAGATTGTGACCGTGTTGTAGAAAACCTGTAAACGCCAGCCCCTCGCCGGGCGTCCCGGAGACGTTTTCCTTACGCTCTCGCGCCGTGTCCTCGACGGCAAGGTTGGCACCGGGGCGGCGGGGCTTCCGCGCCCGCAGGCGCAGGCGCGCTCGCGGCGCAGGCAAGGTCGGCGACCGGGTCCTGTTCGGCCTGTGCGCGCTGGCCGGCCTGCTCGTTGTCGCGACCCTGGCCGACGTCATCTACCAGCTGGCGAACAACGCGACCCCGGCGATCAACCAGTTCGGTCTGCCGTTCCTGTGGCACACGAGGTGGGCGCCCAACTTCAAAATCGAAGGAGCCGGCGCGCTGATCTACGGGACGGTGGTCGCCTCGCTGATCGCGCTGGTGCTGGCGACACCGCTCGGAATCGCGATCGGCCTGTACCTGAGCATGATGGCGCCGGCGCGAGTGCGCGCGGTGGTCGGCCCGCTGGTCGAGATGCTCGCGGCGGTCCCGAGCATCATCTACGGCTTCTGGGGCCTGGTCGTGCTCGTCCCTTTCATCAACCACCTTGAGCCCGGTCTGCACGGCGTGCTCGGGTTCATTCCCCTATTCGGTACGCCCTCGACGACCGGAATCAGTCTCATGAGCGCCGGGATCGTTCTAACCGTGATGATCCTGCCGATCATCTCGGCGCTCAGCCGCGACCTGTTCCTGACCGTCCCCACGGAACTCAAGGACGGTGCCGCGGCGCTCGGCGCCACCCAGTGGGAGGTGATCCGGGGCATCGTGCTGCCAAGCACCGCGTCCGGCGTCGGCGCGGCCGTGGTGCTGGGGCTTGGGCGCGCGCTCGGCGAGGCGATCGCGGTGTCGTTCGTGATCGGCGACGTGACCCAAATCCACGTTTCAGCGTTCGAGCCCGCCTCCACCATCGCCGCGGAGATCGCCACTCAGTTCGAGTCTGCAGTGAATCCCCTGCACACGGCCGCGATGTTCTATGCCGGGCTCGTGCTGGTGGTGATCGCGATGCTCTGCAGCGTCGCGGCCCGAACCATCGCCGGCCGGTTCGACGTCAGTGCGGGGATGCTGGCCAAGGCGACATGAGCGCGGCGACTCCGATCACGCTGGGCGAGAGCGCGCCGTTCGACCCCTCGGCGCCGCTGACGCCGTCCGGGAACCTCCGCCGCCGTTCCGGGGTCAACCGGTTCGTCCAGCTCACCGCAACCGCCGCCGCGCTGGCCGCGGTGGCGGTGCTGATGATCGTCGTGGTCGGGGTGGCAGTCCGCGGCGCGGCGGCGCTCAGCCTCGGCTTCGTCATCCACAACTCACAAGGCCTGGCCGGTGGAGGGATCGCCAACGACCTGCTCGGGACGCTCGAAATCGCCCTGGCGGGGGCGGTGATCGCCGTCCCGTTGGGGATCCTGACCGGGCTCTACCTGACCGAGTTCGCCGGCGCGCGGTCGCGAACGGGGCGGATCCTCAAGCTCGCGCTCGACATGATGCAAGGCATCCCGACGATCGTGGTCGGGCTGTTCGTCTACGGGCTCATAGTGATCCCACAGCACAAGGAGTCGGGCTTTGCCGGCGCGGTCGCTCTGTCGATCGTGATGCTTCCGTTGATCGCGCGGGCCAGCCAGGAGGTGTTGTTGCTGGTCCCCAGCAGCTTGCGCGAGGCCGCCGACGCGCTCGGCGTGAACCGCTGGCGCACCGTGCTCACCGTGATCCTGCCGGCGGCAGTTGGAGGGCTTGTGACCGGCGCGATCCTGGCGATCGCGCGCGCCGTCGGCGAGACCGCGCCGCTCTTGATCTGCGATGGGATCTTCAATCCGACCGCCACCTCGTTCAACCTGTTCGGCGGCGTCCCCAGCGTCCCGATGTTCATCTATCAGTCGTATGACCTGCCGCTAGCCCAAGCCGTGGACCGGGTGTGGGCCGCCGCGCTGGTGCTGATGGTGTTCATCCTGCTCGCCAACATCGGCGCGCGCGTGGTGCTCGCGCACAGCCGTGCGAAGATGGGCCAATGAGCGATCAGGACAGCCGGACCGCGAGCCAGATCATCCGCGGCGATGTGCCCGCGGGCCGCGTCCGGATCCGGACCGAGCCGGTGCTTCCGGTCATTCGTCCCGAGGTCAACGGCGGCGGCACCGAGACCCGTCCCGCGGTGTTCGACATTCGGGATATGGCGGTGTACTACGGGAGCAACCGTGCCCTGGTCGGTACCACGCTGAAGATCTACCGCCACCTGGTGACCGCGGTGATCGGCCCCTCCGGGTGCGGGAAGTCGACTTTCATCCGCAGCCTCAACCGGATGAACGACTCCATTCCGGGGTTCCGGCTCGAGGGTCAGGTCCGGTATCACGGCAACGACGTCTACGGCAGCGGCGCCAACCGGGTCGAGGTGCGCCGCCGGATCGGGATGGTGTTCCAGAAGCCCAATCCGTTCCCGAAGTCGATCTACGACAACGTCGCCTGGGCGGCACGGAACCTCGGCATGAAGCAGAGGCTCGACGATCGGGTCGAGGAGGCACTACGCCAGGCGGCGCTGTGGGAGGAGGTCAAGGACCGGCTGCGCGACAGCGCGCTCAGTCTGTCCGGGGGCCAGCAGCAGCGCCTGTGCATCGCCCGAGCGATCGCGATCGAGCCGGATGTGCTGCTGCTCGACGAGCCGGCGTCGGCGCTCGATCCGGTGTCGACGGCTGCGATCGAGGGCCTCATGCACAACCTCAAGCACCGGTTCACGATCGTGATCGTTACCCACAACATGCAGCAGGCCGCCCGCGTTGCGGACCGCACCGCGTTCTTCAGCCTCGACTCGACCGGTGCCGAACGAACGGGCACCCTGATCGAGTACGGCGACACCGAGACGATCTTCCGCAACGCATCCGACCTTCGCACCCGCGACTACGTCGCGGGCCGCTTCGGCTGAGCCGGTCGGCTAGAAGATCGACTCGCTCGGGACTTGCTGGAGGATCGGCTGCCCGCACTGCCAGCAGAACGACGCCCCGGTGCTGTGCGGCGCTCCGCACGAGGGGCACGTGCCGGCCGTGGCGTTGTGCTCCAGGCGCAGGATCCGCTCGATTTCGCCGAGCTCTGAGTCGGCGTCCTGGAGCAGAGCCGCGCGCTTGATCAGGACCTCGACCCGGATGCGATCCCGGATCGCCATCTCGTAGACCAGACCACCCAGGTCCCACTGAAGCTCGGCCACCCGCGCCTTGAGGACGTCTCGCCGTCGCTCGAGGTCGATCACCTGACTCTCGGTCGGCGCGGTGGGGGGTGCGCCGCCCCCCCCGGCGGTGTTGGGCGCCGGAGTCGAGCCGGCCGCGTTGGCCGCCGCAGTCGAGCCGGTCTGCGGTTGACGCTGTTGTTGCTTCCCTCGTCCAGGTAGCCGCATCATCAAGGTCCTCTCAGCCGCCCCCGAAGAAGTTCCCAGTGAATTTCCCGCCCTGGCACCCGGCCTGGCTGTTGCTGCATTTGCTGCCGGTGGTGACGGTGGGCGGCGCCAGGTTGTTCGAGCTGCCGAGCACCTTGCCGGCGGCCTGGACGGCCTTCTTCTGAACGGCCTTGGACGCGGCCGTGGCTTTCAACTTGGCCTGGGACTTCTTGGTGAGGCTGTTGCTGTTGACGTGCGCGGGGGCGTTCGTCGGGGTCGACGCGGTGGTAGCCGCCGCGGCGTTCGCGCCACCGCCCTGAACGGTAATCACCTCGGGAGCGGCGGCAGCTTTCGGCGTCGGCGTGCTCTTGCCGCTGTGCCCGATGAGCACGCCGAGCCCGACGGCCAGCAGCAGCACACCCACAAAGGACACCAGCGTCGCCCCCGATGACAGGCGCGGCGTGCGCGGAGCCCGGGTCGAGCGTGCGCGAGTCGACCGCACCTCGGTGGCGGGCTCGGCCTGCGGGAAGGTCGACTGGCCGCGACGCTCGCCGCACTGGACGCAGTAGCGCTGATCGTGTGCGAGCGTCGCTCCGCAATTGCTGCACTTGTCACCGGACCCGGCAGCGGGAACGGCGGGAAGCTCACGGGTTGGCGCCGGCGCGGGTGCCAGCTCCCGCGTCGGCGGGTTTGGTCTCGCCTCGCCCTCGCGGTCCTGCGGGTTGATCGACAGCGCCTGCTCTCCGTCTTTGCTGTGTTCTCGGTTACGGGCGCGCCACAGCGCTCCCCGCCGCCTAGTATCCGGCGCCGTCGGGGGGCAATTGTGAACATGGCGTGACCGAGACGCGACGAAACGGTGTCTTGGCCCAGGCTGACGCCGGTCTCGAGATTGTGCAGAACTAGACTCCAGACGTGCACAGCTTCGCGCCTCACAGCGGCGAGACTGATCGCCCGCGATGACTCCTGACACCGCCGCTTCGACGACGTCGCCGGCCGCCGATCGCTGCGCGGAGTGCAACGCGCGGTTGACTCACGACCAGCGCTACTGCGTTGAGTGCGGGACTCGGCGCGGGCCGTTGCCTGAGCACGTCGCGGGACTGATCGGGGCCTTCCGCGAGCAAGGACCCGGCGCGACGCTCCCACCGGGGACCCCTCTCGCCGACTCGGTTAGCGACGCGGTGGGTGGGTCCCCCTCTCCCCGCGGGCTGCAGTTCGCGCTGCCGGGGCCGCGCGCGGCGGCGGCCGCGGTCATCGGAATGCTCGGGTTCGGCGTGATCGTGGGCTCGCTCGTCGGCGGGACCAGCGTCGCCACCCTGGCCAGCGCACCGCTGATCGTGGTCGGCCTCGCGCACACGTCTCCGAGCGCGGTCACTGTGCAGGCCGCGGGGTCAAATGCGTCGGGCGGCGGCGACTCCGGCGGCGGTGGAGGCGTGAGCGGGGGCGGGGGCGGGGGCGGCCAAGACGTCGTGCAGGCCTCTGCGTCCCCCAGCACCTCGCCCACCTCGGCGAGCGACACCGGCACGGACACGGGCACGTCATCCGCGACCGGGTACAACGGGCTTCCGCCCGTCAAGCACGTGTTCCTGATCGTGCTCTCGGACCGCGGCATCACGAAATCGTTCGACGGCGGCACGAGCGCCGGCTATCTCGGCGGCGCCCTGCTCCGGGAGGGGGAGCTAGTCCTCAACTATTACGCCGTCGCTGGGGCGCCCTTGGCCAACGAGATCGCGATGATCAGCGGTCAGGGCCCGACCGCCCAGACAGCCTCGGACTGCCCGGTGTTCTCCCGCATCAAGCCCGGCCACAAGGGCGCTCGCAGCCAGATCCTGGGCACCGGATGCATCTATCCCCCCGCCACTCGCACCCTTCCCGGTCAGCTGACCAGCGCCGGCGACACCTGGAAGGCCTACATTCAGGGCGTCGCCACGGGCTCGGCGACCGCGTGCAAGGTTCCGAAGACCGGCAGCAAAGAACCACAGACCGCCCGCACGAGCTCCAGCTACCTCGCGTGGCGCAATCCGTTCATCTACTTCCGCTCGCTGACGGCGGGAGGTGCCTGCCACAGTGACGAGGTCGGCCTCGGCCAACTGGCCGGAGATCTGAAGAGCGAAAGCACCACCCCCTCGCTCTCCTACATCGTCCCTTCGCCGTGTGACGACGGCAGCGAGGCGCCGTGCAAACCGCACGCCGCTCCCAGTCTCGCTGGCGCCAACCGGTTCCTGAAGACAGTCGTGCCCGAGATCAAGCGCTCGGCCGCCTACAAGGACGACGGGCTGATCGCGATCACGTTCGACCAGGCGCCCCAGACCGGCCCGGACGCCGACTCGACGGCGTGCTGCGGCCCGTCCTCCTACCCGAACCTCGCCAAGCTGACGACGCCGCCGGCAGTGCCGCCGGCGGCGATGGGAGCCGGCGGCACAAGCTCGACCGCCACGACGACGACCGGGACCGACACGACGACGACCGGGGCGGATACGAGCACCACCGCGACCGACACGACCACGAGCGGGACCGACACGAGTACGACGACCGGCACCACCGACACGAGCACGACCGATACGACCGCAACCGGCGCCACCACGACCGGTGCGACGTCGACGACCGGTTCGACCTCTACGACCACGCCCACCAGCACCACGCCCACCGGGGTCGGCGGCGGCCAGACCACCCCCACCGGCGGCGGCGGTCAAGTCGGCCTACTGCTGATCTCCCAGTACGTCAAGCCGGGCAGCATCGACGCGCTCGACTACTTCAACCACTTCTCGCTGCTGGCCTCGATCGAGAAGCTGTTCGGACTGCACACGCTCGGCTACGCCGGTGCCACCGGGCTCCCCGTGTTCGGAGTGGGCGCGGTGAGCGTGTTCAACAACTACAACGGCTAGTCGAGCTCGATCGACTCGATGACCGGCGGGTCCACCGGCCGATCGCCGGCGCCGGTCGGGACGGCCTCGATTGCGTCGACCGCATCCATCCCGTCGGTCACCTCACCAAACACGGTGTGCTTGCCGTCGAGCCAGGGCGCGCTCTGCGTCGTGACGATGAAGAACTGAGACCCGTTCGTGTTGGGTCCCGCGTTGGCCATGGCGAGTGCGCCGCGCACGACCTTGTGCTCGTTGAACTCGTCCTTGAACGTGTAGCCGGGTCCACCCGTGCCCGTGCCCTCGGGGTCGCCGCCCTGGACCATGAAGTCGGGGATCACGCGGTGGAAGATGATCCCGTCGTAGAAGTTCTCGGCGGCCAGCTTGCGGAAGTTGGCGACCGTCTCCGGCGCGTCCTCGTCGAACAGCTCGATGGTGATCGTGCCGTGGCTCGTATTCATTTTCGCAGTTGACATGGCGGGCAGCCTACTGCCCATGGCCGCCGCGGACTCCGCCGGGTGCCCGGCCCCACGACTCCAAGCGCCTCCGCGGCCGGCCCCCGCCCCCCGGGGCCGGCCGCCTTCCCAAACTGAGCTACCTCAGTTGTTGGAAGCGGTTTGGATCGCGTTGAGCGTGCTGTCGACCGCCACGGTGGGCCCGCTCGGGCTCGCGGTGTCCGTGCAGCCGACGGTGGCCGCCTGGGCGCTCGTCGCCGACGCGACCGGGAGAACGAGCGAGATCGTCCCGGCGAACTGCGAGCTCGACACGAGGTCGACGGCCAGGCTCTTGGTGATGGTGTTAGTTTGGGTCCCTCCCGCCCCGCCCGTCGTGCTCGAGCTCGGCACCGATAGCGTGCAGTCGACCTCGACGTGTTGCCCAGTGGCGCCGCTGATCACCGCGTGCGGGTAGGCCAGGACCAGATACGACGAGCCGGCGGGCAGCGACTTCGTCGCCACCTGAGTCGAGGTCGAGCCGCCGGGGATGATCACCGCGCTCGAGCTGGTCCCAAACTCGTTGGGCAGCGTCGGCGTGCAGGTCACGTTCCCGGACTGCGCCACGGCGCTGACCGCGCCGGTGGAGCAACTCGACGAGAGCCTCAGCTGCACCTGGCTCGCGTTGACCTGCTGGCCGCCGACGGCTCCGTTGATGATCTTGCGCGTGCCGACCGAGTTGAACTTGAGCTTCCAGTTGCCGACGCTGCCGTTCTGGAGCTGCGCGGATCCGACGCTGTTCGGCGGCAGCTGGGTGGCCGCGTAGCCGACGCCGCCGAGCGCCACGAACAACGCGGCGAACGAGACGATCAATGGCGCCGAGGGGCGCCGGCGGACGAGCGATTTGAGCCGCAAATCGATACCTCCGAAGTGTTTGGTTGCAGACCTAACAACCGCTTGCTGTGCCACCCACCGGAACACATGGCACGCGCGCGAGTCGCGGCCGGGGAATTCAGAGCTGACAGAGACCTGACGGCGTCAGAGCGCGGCCGGCTCGAGCCTCACCGGCTGGCCGCACACCTCGGTCCCGCTGACCTCCTCGACGACGCGGTCGGCGTCCTGCTCGGGCACATCGAGCAGCGTGAACCGCTCGAGCACGCGGACGTTGCGCACCGACTCGCCGTCGAGTCCCGTGGCGGCGGTGATCGCGTGGATGATGTCCGAAGGCTCGAGGCCGGCGGCCCGCCCCATCGAAACGATCAACTTGCGCGCCGGGCCGTCGCCGTCGCCCGACACGTGGGGCTTGGAGTGGCGGCGCGGCTTGGCCACGACGGGGAGAGGCGCCACGTGGGCATACTCCACCCAGGGAGCGAGCGTGACACCGGCGTTGTTCTCGATCGCGCGCAGCTCGCGACGCTGCTGAGGTTCGACGAAGGTAATCGCCCGGCCGCTGCGGCCGACGCGGCCGGTCCGGCCGATCCGGTGCACGTACACGTCCGGCGAGGTCGGGATGTCGTAGTTGATCACGTGCGAGACGCCCGAGATGTCAAGACCGCGCGCGGCCACGTCGGTGGCGACGAGTAGCGGCAGCCGCCCGTCCTTGAACGAGATCATCACCCCGTCGCGGGCGCCCTGGGTCATGTCGCCGTGGATCGCCTTCACGTTCATCCCGCGGTCGCGCAGCGTGCGGTACAGCTGCTCGGTGCGCACCTTGGTCCGCACGAACACGAGGGCCTGGTCGGGCCGCTCCGCCCGGAGCACATCGACCAACCGGTCGGGCTTCTCGCGCGAGCGCACCTCGAGGTAGAACTGCTCGACGGTCTCGACGGTGAGTGTCGCGGCCTGCACCTTGACCGTCACCGGGTTGTACAGGTACTGGTCGGCCAGCCGCCTGATCTCGGCCGGCATGGTGGCCGAGAAGAGCGCGGTCTGGCGGCTCGACGGGGTCAGCGCGAGGATCCGCTCAACGTCCTCGAGGAAGCCGAGGTCGAGCATCTCGTCGGCTTCGTCGAGCACGACGAAGCGGGCGCCGTGCAGCATCAACATGTGGCGCGAGATCAGGTCCTTGACCCGGCCGACCGTCCCCACCACTACGTGGCCGCCGGCGCGCAGCTGGGCCGACTGGGAGCGGATCGGCGCGCCGCCGAACACGGCCACCACGTCCACCCCTTTGCGCCGGCCGTAGGCCCGCAGCGCCTGGGTCACCTGGATGCACAGCTCCCGCGTGGGGGTGAGCACCAGCCCCTGGACCTCGTGGTCGCCGGGGTTGACGTACTGGAGCATCGGCAACCCGAACGCCGCCGTCTTGCCCGAGCCGGTCTGCGCCTGACCGATCACATCCAGCCCTTGGAGCAACAGCGGGATCGCCTGCTCCTGGATCGGGCTGGGCGACTCGTAGCCGACATCGTGGACGGCTTGCAGGATGTCCGGGTCGAGCCCGAGATCGGCAAACGTGGTCATTACTCTCGAAGATAGACGGCGGAGCGGGATCGGCGCGTATCGGCCTCGTGACTCGGCCCGGGCAAGCCTTGACGGAAGATCGTTCGGAACCTAACCTTTAGGGACCGAACGGATCGTCCGATACGAGAGGTGAACCCGGAGAAGGAATGTCTATGACCGAAGAGGACACCGGCATCAGCGCCCACGTCTGGCGCGTCAGCGCAGTCGTGGTGATCGGATCGATCATGTCGATCCTCGACACCACGATCGTGAACGTGGCGCTCGCCACCCTGTCCCACAAGCTCGACGCCTCGATCGCCGAGATCCAGTGGGTTGTGACCGGGTACCTGCTGTCGCTCGCCGCGGTAATTCCCGTCAGCGGCTGGGCCGCCCGCCGCTTCGGCGCCAAGCAGATCTACCTGCTCTCGCTCGTCCTGTTCACGGCCGGATCGGCGCTGTGCGGCCTGGCGACCTCATCCACCGAGCTGATCGTCTTCCGCGTGCTGCAGGGCGTCGGCGGCGGGATGATCCTGCCGGTCGCTCAGCTGATCATGGCCGACGCGGCCGGACCCAAGCGGATGGGCCGCGTGATGAGCATCATCGCGATCCCCGCCATGCTCGCCCCGATCCTCGGCCCCACCCTCGGCGGTTTGATCATCCAGAACGCCAGCTGGCGCTGGATTTTCTACGTCAACGTCCCGATCGGCTTCATCGCGTTCATCACCGCGCTGCGGATGCTGCCCTGGGTGCAGCGCGGAAAGGTCGATCCGCTCGATGTCCGTGGCCTGCTATTGATGGCCACCGGCCTGCCCCTGTTCACCTACGGCCTGGCCGAGGTTGGCATCACGGGCAGTTTCGGCTCGCCCAAGGTGATCGTGCCGTGCCTAACCGGGATCGTGCTCGTGGCGCTGTTCGTGGTCCACGCGCTGCGGGTGCCCAAGCCGCTGCTCGACCTGCGCCTTTACCGCCGCCCCACCTTCTCCTCGGCCTCGATCGCCATGTTCTGCCTGGCCGCTGCCCTGTTCGGCGGGATGATCCTGCTGCCGCTGTACTGGCAGGACGTACGTCTTGAGAGCGTGGTCGACACCGGGCTCTTGACCGCGCCTCAGGGACTCGGCGCTGCGCTCGCCATGCCGCTCGCCGGCAAGCTGACCGACCGCATCGGAGGCGGCGTGCCCGCACTGTTCGGCGTGACGCTGTGCGCGGTGGCCACCATTCCATTCGGGCTGATCGGCGCCCACACCTCGATCGTCTGGCTGAGCGGCGCGATGTTCATCCGCGGGATCGGCATCGGCTTCGGCTTCATGCCGACGATGGCGGCCGCGTTCGCCTCGCTCGATCGGTCCGAACTGGCGAGTGCCACGCCGCAGCTCAACGTGCTCCAGCGGGTGGGGGGCTCAATCGGCACCGCCGTACTGGCGGTCGTGCTGACGCGCTCTCTCGCCGGCGTCCACACCCTGAGCGGCGCGGCCCACGCCTACGGCACCGCCTTCTGGGCCTCGGCGATCCTGGCTGCGCTGGGCATCGTGCCCGCGTTCGTCCTGCTGCGCGCCGAGCGCGCCGCCCGGGCAGCCAAGGGTGCGCAGGCCGAGGCCTCCCCCGAGGCGCTCGCCGAGGCGATCGCAGCATGAGCGCGGGGCGCCGGCTACATGCGCCTAGCGACGTGGTAAGCGAGCGCGAGGAGGGCAACGCCGCCGAGCAGGTCGCGCGATCGTTCAAGCGCGCGATGGCTGCGGTGCGGCGGCTGCGCGGACGCGAGACCCACCGACCGGGCGAACTCACCGACGCGCAATACGGCCTGCTCTTCTGCCTTCGCGACCCAGCTCAGATGTCGGCCCGCGACCTCGCGTACGCCGCCGACCTGAGCCCGGCGAGCGTGACCGAGATGCTGGACGGGCTCGCGGCGGCCGGACTGGTCGACCGCCAGCGCTCCGACCGCGACCGGCGCGTGGTGCATACCTCGCTGACCGATAGTGGACGCGGGCTGGTCGAGGAGCGGCGCGCTCGGTTCGAGCCGCGTCTCCGCGCCGCTTTGGAGCCCTTCAGCGAGAACGAACTCGTGGTGGCCGCCGCTGTGCTCGAGCGGCTGCGCGATCTGTTCGAGGAGATCGCCGACGAGCGGGGCGCCTGAGGGATCGAGCTCGCTCTCGATCTCGATCAGTTCTTCGACGAGCGCCATCATCGCCCGGTGCTGCTGGTCTGACCAGTGCGCTCGGCGACCAAGCGCCCCGACCACGTAGTAGGCGATCTCGTCCCGCGGACCCTCGGGATCGGGAGGCGCGAGAAGTGTTCCGCCGCCGCTCTCGTAGCGAGCCGCCGCCCAGCCGAGCGCCGCGTCGGCGCGTCGACGCTGCACGCGATAGTCACGCCGGGTGTCGACCGCGTCGGTCGCGAAGCGATACAGATCCTGGCGGCGGTGGTCGTCGACGTTGTCGTTGTAGGCGCGCAGGATCGAGCCGATCACCGGACAGACCGACGTTGGTCGATCCCCGAACCGCTCCCCGGCGAGCATCGACGCGAGCTCCATGACGCACACGACCTTGCCCGGGCGAGGATGGCGACCCGGACCCAGGCGAACCGTCTGGTGCGAAATGGCCATTGCCCCCGGTTATCGACCGGGGGCACGCGAGGGTTAGGGGAAGATCTGGTTTAATGGCATCTTCAGCTGCTTGTAGACGCGCACGACCGCTTGGGTGGTGAGCTGCTGGGTGGGGCAGGTGGTCCTGAGCACGTAGAGCCCGTCGAGCGCGGCCTCGCCGTTGATCTGCTCGGTCTTGCGCTGGTAGCTGAACGAGCCGTCGGCGATCTGGAGGTCGAAGTGCTTGGCGACCTTGTACTTGTTGATCACGCGCCCGGCGCGCTCGCCGATCTTCCCGGCGTCGGCGTTGCGCAGCGTGCCGCGCGGCCCTGAGACCATCTGGCAGACCTTGGCGAGCTCGCGTTCGGTTGAGGCCAGCAGGTCCTCACGCTTTCTCGCTCGCTCGGCGGCGAGGTGCGGGTTGCGGCAGACGACGAGCCGCTCTGAGGGGAACTCCTCGCTTGAGATCTCGGCGAGGTTGGCCTGATCGAACAGTGACAGCTGCAGATCGCCGGCGCCGATCAGCTTGCGGATCTGGGCGGTCTTCAGCGCCGACACGAACCCGGCGCCGAGCTCTTTGAGCGTGGCGGCGTGCGCGTCGGTGATCATCGCCCGGTCGCCGACCAGGATCACCCGCTCGATCCCGAACCGCTCCTTGACGGTGTCGATCACGCCCGGCACGGTGCTCGGGTCGGCGGTATTCCCCGGATGGACCTGCACCGAGATCGGCCGGCCCTCTGGCGAGCACACCAGCCCCCAGTTGACCTGCAGCTTGCCGCTCTTGCCATCACGGCTGTGCCCCAGCGCCGCCAGCTCACAGCAGCGCCCCTCCACATAGGACGAAGACAGGTCATACAACACGAACCCGCCGTCCGCGAGGTGCCGTCGCGCGAGCGCGTTCTCGACCCGCTCCTGACGGGCAAGCAGCCAGTCCATCGCGGCGAGCAGCTCGGTCTCGGTGACCTCACCGAGCGACAGCTCGTCGGCGAGCGTGGTCTGCGCAAACCGGCGAGTCATCGACAGCTTCGAGCATGAGCCGATCACCAGCTGGCAGATCATCGCGACACACAGGTCCCGCTCGGGTTAGGCAGACACCCGCCCGTCCAGGTGCGAGCTGCCCTTCCGCGGGTCGCGCACACCGAAGTCGACGTTGTGTCCGGCGCCGGATCGGTCGGCCTCGCAGAACTCGACCGTGCCCGGGAGCAGGATCGGCTTCTTGAACGCCACCTCGACCGTGAACGCGTCGGGCAGGCGCGGCTCGAGCGCGGCCAGACAGCGAGCCTTGGTCCACATGCCGTGGGCGATCGCCGACGGGAAGCCGAACACGCGGGCACTCAACGGGTGCATGTGGATCGGGTTCAGGTCGCCCGACACCGATCCGTAGCGGCGACCCAGGGCCCCGGGCAGGCTCCAGGTCGCCGTCGCCGGTAGGTCCTGAGCGCTTGGCAGCTCAGCCCCGGGCGCGGGCGCATCCTCACGAGAGCCCGCCGATCCCCGCTTGAGGTTCGTCGAGACCTCCTCCCAGACCAGCTCATCCCCCGCCCGAACCTCGGAGCGCAGCGAGAACTGCTTGCCGCGCGGGTGGTCCTCGACCGGGGTGGCCCACACGTCGATCTGGAGCTTCTCCGAGGAGCGGATCGGGCGATGCTGGGTGATCCGGTTGTGGATGTGGACGAGGCCGATGGCCGGGAACGGAAAGCTCGGGTTGGTCATCAGCGACAGCTGGAGCGGGAAGGCCAGGATGTGGGGATACGTGGGCGGCACGGTGTCCCGCAGGTCGAAGGCACACACGCGGTCGTACGCCGCGAGACGGTCGCCGTCGATGGCGACGTCGGTGAGGCGCAGCGTGGTATCCGGCACGTCGCGGCCGCCGCCGCCCACGAAGGGCAGGTGCGAGGCGCCCGGAATCATCGCCGCCCCGGCGCGTGCGAACAGCGGCAGCATCGACGGCGCGCTGTTCAGCTCGCGGGTCGCCATCAGGCGCCCACCAGGCTCTGCCCGCACACGCGCACCACGGTCCCGTTGACGCCGCCCGACCCCGGGCTGGCGTACCAGGCGATCGCCTCGGCCACGTCGACCGGCAGGCCACCCTGCGCGAGGCTGTTCATTCGCCGGCCCGCCTCGCGCGTGGCGATCGGCATGGCGGCGGTCATCTGGGTCTCGATGAAGCCGGGAGCCACCGCGTTGATGGTCAACTGCTTCTTGCCGACCTCACGCGCCATCGCGTGCACCATCCCGATCACGCCGGCCTTCGACGCGGCGTAGTTGGTCTGGCCCGCGTTGCCCGCGATCCCGCTCATCGAGGAGACCGACACGATCCGGCCGTTCTCGTGGAACACCTCGCGCCCGAGCAGCTCCTCGTTGATCCGCTCCTGCGCAGTCAGGTTGATCGCGATGACCTTGTCCCACTGCTCGTCGCTCATCCGCCGGAGCGTCTTGTCGCGGGTCACACCTGCATTGTGCACCACGACGTCGACCCCGCCGTGGTTCTCGAGCAGGTAGGTCGCGATGCGGGCCGGAGCGTCGTCGTCGGTGATGTCGAGCACGAACGTCGATCCGCCCAGCCCGCCGATCGTCTCGTCGAGCTCGCGTTCCAGGGCCGGCACGTCGAGCCCGATCACGTGCGCGCCATCGCGCGCGAGTACTTGCGAAATGGCCCGGCCGATCCCGCGCGAGGCGCCGGTGACCAGCGCGTGCTTGCCGGCCAGCGGGCGCTCCCAGTCGATCCCGTGGGCGCTCAGGACGCTTGCCCCGATCCGGACGACCTGACCCGAGACGTAGGCCGACTTGGGCGAGAGGTAGAAGCGAAGCGTCGACTCGATCTGATCCTCCGCCTTGCGGCCCACGTAGATCAGCTGCGCGGTGGCGCCCCCGCGGGCCTCCTTGCCGACCGAGCGCACGAACCCCTCGAGCGCCTGCTGCGCGGTCGCCTGACGGGGCTTGGAGCAATCGTCGGGCGGGGTCCCGAGCACGAGCACCCGTCCGGAGCGCCGGACTCGCCGGATCGTGGGATGAAGGAACGCCCACACCTCGTGCAGCTGGGTGGAATCAGCGATCCCGCTGGCGTCGAACACGAGCGCCTTGAACGTCTCGTCCTCGGGCGCGGCCTCCGCGTTCCATACTCGCGCCTCGATCCCAGCGTCGGCCGCCGCGGTGCGCACGTCCTGCTCAAGCGGGGTGTGGACCTCGGCCTCGATCGCCTTGAGGACCCTGGCCACGGCCCCAGTCAGGCGCCCGCCCGGCGCCCCGCCGAGCAACACGGGGCCGCTCACCACCGGCTGCCCGGGCTCGTAGCGCTCGAGCTTGACCGGCGCGGGCAGGCCGATCTGCTTGGAGACGATCTTTCCGATCGGGGTGTTCACCAGTTGCTGGTAGCGGTCGCTCATGCTGCCTCCATGATCGCGGTGACTCCGAGTCCGCCGGCGGCGCAGATCGAGATCAGGCCGCGGCTGGGCGAGCCTTTCTCGGCGAGCGCCTTGGCCAGACTGGCGACGATTCGCCCGCCGGTGGCGCCGAACGGATGGCCGGCGGCCAGGGAGCCCCCTCGGGTGTTCAGCTTGTCGCGGTCGATCGACCCGAGCGGGGCGTCGAGGCCCAGTCGCTCGCGACAGTAGACGGGGTCCTCCCAGGCCTTGAGCGTGCACAGCACCTGAGCCGCGAACGCTTCGTGGATCTCGTAGAAGTCGAAGTCCTGGAGCGTGAGGTTGTTGCGCTCGAGCAACTTCGGCACGGCATAGGTGGGCGCCATCAGCAGGCCCTCGCGCGCGTGCACGTGGTCGACTGCCGCGGTCTGAGCATCGATGATGTAGGCCTGGACCGGCAGCTCGTGCGCGGCCGCCCACTCCTCACTGGCCAGCAGCACAGCCGAGGCGCCGTCGGACAGAGGGGTCGAGTTGCCTGCGGTCATCGTGCCGTTCTCGCCGCCGAACACCGGCTTCAGCTTGGCCAGCTTCTCGACGCTCGAGTCCGGGCGGAGGTTCTGGTCGCGCTCGAGACCGAGGAACGGTATGACCAGGTCATCGAGGAAGCCGGTGTCATACGCTGCCGCAAGGTTGCGGTGGCTGGCCACAGTGAGCTCGTCCTGCTCCTCGCGCGTGACGCCCCACTCGGCGGCCATGATCGCCGCGTGCTCGCCCATCGACAGCCCGGTGCGTGGCTCGGCGTTACGAGGCAGCACCGGGACGATCTGCTGCGGGCGGAGCTTGGTCAGCGTCGTCAGCCGCCCCGTGGTGCTCTTGGCCCGATTGGCGGCAAGCAGCACCTGACGGAGGTCCTCGTTGATCGCGATAGGCGCGTCCGAGGTGGTATCGAAGCCGCCGGCGATCGCGGAATCGATCTGCCCGAGCGCGATCTTGTTGGCGACCAGGATCGCCGCCTCAAGCCCTGTGGCGCAGGCCTGCTGGACGTCATAGGCCGGCGTGTGCGGGTTCAGGCGCGAGCCCAGAACGCACTCGCGAGTCAGGTTGAAGTCGCGGCTGTGCTTGAGCACGCCGCCCGCGGCTACCTCGCCCAGCGTCTCGTCCTCGAGCGAGAACCTCGAGATCAGGGCCTCGAGCGTCGCGGTCATCATGTCCTGGTTGGACGCCCGTGCGTAAGGGCCGTTCTGGCGGGCGAAGGGAATTCGGATGCCGCCGAGCACCGCGGCTCGGCGGACGCTTGCGTTCATGTCTCGATACTCCCCTGCGGATTCGTTAGCTACACCTGTGTAGCTTAATCCAGCAGGTCTGGGTTGGTCGCAGTCGTGAACGCGCCGCCGGCGACCGCCCTGGCCACCAGCCTGGGAGCCAGGATCCGCGCCGCAGCCGCCAGCCAGTAGTAGCGCGGGGCGTAGCGCTCGGCCTTGCCGTGGAGCGCGCAGTCGGCGATCGCTTCCGCCACCACCTCGGGCTTGGAGACGATCAGCCGCCTGAGCGGGTGGGCGAGCAGCTCGGAGGCGGGAAAGCCCTCGGTGGCGATGAACCCGGGGAGCACCAGCCCGACGTGGACGCCGTGTTCGCGCTCTTCGGCGGCCAGGGCGTCAGACCAGCCGGCGAGCGCGAACTTGGCGGCCGAGTAGCCGCCGCCGTTGGGCCGGGCGACCCGGGCCGACGTGCTCGAGACATTCACGATGGCGACGGGCCTACCGGATCGGGGCGCCGTCGCGCGCAGCAGCGGGAGCAGCGCCTCGGTCAGCCTGACCTGCGCGTCGAAGTCGATCCTCATGTGGCGCTCGACGTTCTCCCACCCCGTCTCGCCGAACGTGCCCGCCCAGCGCGCGCCGGCGTCATTGACCAGCAGGTGCAGCTCACCGTGGGCGCGGCCCACCGCCTCGAGCACCGTGGCCGGCGCGTCCGGGTCGGTCAGGTCAACCGCGACGACAGCGGCGCCGCCGAGAGCGTGAGCCAGCGCATCGAGTCGGTCCTGCCGGCGGGCGACGAGCACGAGCTTCGTCCCCGGCTCACGGGCCAGCCGGCGCGCGGTCGCCTCGCCGATGCCGCTCGACGCACCCGTGATGACCGCTACATATGGCCCGAGAGAAGTCAAGGCGCGGGAAGGCTACTGGGTGGGCGGGTCCTAATCTGTGGATTTTCGATCCCGACCAGTGAGATGAGCCCACCCAGCACTGCGAGCGCGGCCGCCAGCTCCATCCCGTTCCGGAAGGCGTGGACCGAGGCGTCGACGAGCGCCGTGTGAGCGGCGGGCGCCCCGGTCGTCACCAACGGGCGCGTGCGCGCCGTCTCGATCACCGCGTGTGCTCCGGGCGCGCGACCGAGGTCGTGCTCGAGCCGTGCGACGAAGGCCGCCGAAACTGCCGCGCCGACCGCCGCGATCGCGAGCAGGCTGGCGATCCGGGACACGGCGTTGTTGGTGCCGCTGGCCAGCCCCGAATATCCCGCCGGCACCGACCCGAGCACGGTCGCGGTGAGCGGCGCCACCGTGGCCGCGAGCCCCAGACCGAACACGAGCGCCGCCGGCAGGATGACCGTGGGATAGCTCGGATCAGCCCCAACGCGCGTGAACAGGAGCAGGCCGGCTCCGGCCACGATCGGGCCGGCGGTCATGAACAGGCGCGGCCCGAGCCGATCGGCCAGCGCACCGAAGCGCCGCGACAGGGTGAAGATCATGAGCGTGATCGGCAGCAGCGACAGCCCGGCGGCGATCGGCGTGTAGCCGCCGACCTGCTGGAGGAAGACGACGACGAAGAACGTCGACACGCCAAGGCCACCGTACATGGCGAGCGTGGTCAGGTTGCCCACCGCGAAGTTGCGCACCGCGAACAGCCGGAGGGGCAGCATCGGCTCGGGCGCGCGACGCTCCCAGACCACGAACGCCACCAGGATCACCAGGCCGGCAACGATCGGAACCGCTACTCGCGGATCCCCGAAGCCGTAGCGCGGCTGCTCGATCAGGCCGAACACGGGACCGGCTAGGCCGACCACGCAGAGGACCCCGCCGACCCAGTCGACGTGTCGGGCTGCCCGCTCGTCGGGTGGCAGTCGGCGCAGCAGCGCCACGGTGAAGAGCACCGGGACGATGTTGATTAAGAAGATCCACCGCCACGAGGCGGCCTGGACGAGCGCCCCGCCCCCCAGAGGCCCGACCACCGTGGCGACGCCGGTCCACGCCGTCCATGTCCCGATCGCGGCCGCGCGCTCACCGGGCTCGAAGTGGTCCACGATCAGGGCCAACGTGCTCGGCACGAGTAACGCGCCGCCGATCCCCTGCAGTGCCCGAGCCCCGATCAGAAACGGGGCACTGGGCGCGAGCGCGCACGCCAGCGAGCACGCACCGAAGGCGAGCAGTCCGGCCGTGAACACGCGCCGGCGGCCAAGCACGTCACCGAGCGATCCGCCGAGTAGCAGCAGAGAGGAGAGCGTCAGCAGGTACGCCTCGACGACCCACTGCTGATCGGCCAGGCTGCCGTGCAGGCTCGAGCGAATCGCCGGCAGCGCGACATTGATGACCGTCGTGTCGAGGAACACGATGCCCGACCCGACGATGCTCGCGATGAGCACCGTTCGCTTGATGTCCTGGTTGCGCAACGCGGACCGCGAGGCCGAAGGCCTCGTCGGTGCGGTCCGCGGATCCATCAACCGGTGCCCGCGGCGAGCACCGAGTTCGGTTCGGAGCCCGAGAACGTCACGCTCTGCGCGAACGGGAGGCTGCGGTTGACGATCACGCAGTAGCTCTTCGTCCCCGCCACGTTCGGGACGCAGGCGCGGTAGATCGTGCCCGGCTGGATCACCAGCAGGCTGACGAACTGGAGGTTGCGGCGAAACTCGTCGGGCGCCCGGTCTCCGATCCAGGCCTGCGCGCGCGCGATTGCGTCCTGCGTGGCGCGCCGGGAGGCGTCGATCGCGCCGCGGTGGGTCAGCCCAGCGATCGTGATGACCGCGGTCACCGCCAGCACCAGGACGGTGCCGGCGTAGTCGCGGGCGACGACGCTGGGCAGGTCGGGACGCAGCCGGCGCAGGAGCGCCCCGATCGGCCGCGACAGGAGCAGGACGGCGAGCAGGTTGGCCACCAGCGCCAGCAGCCCGGCCGCCACCAGAGATTCCGTTGTCCCCGCGGGTGGGAGCTCGTGCCCGATGAAGGCGTCCGCGAGGATCAGGACGACGAACGACGGCCACAGCCAAGCCCCCGCGCGCCGCCAGCGCATCCGCACGAGGCGAGCGCGCGCGTGCGACAGAGCGCCGTCCATGCGTCCAAGACTAATGGCGGTCGGCCGTCATCAGGCGGACCGTGGAATAAACTCGAACCAACCCAATCGGAGCTCGGCCGGCGATCCCGGACGGTTCGGTTAACCGGGTCCGGACGCGGAGATCCCGCTCCGGCCCACGGAGAAAGGGAAGACTTCAACACATGGCCACTCATACGGCTGAGCCTGCTGCCGACGGGGCGGCGGTAGAGCACCTCACCACCGAGGACCGGATCTGGCTGCTCCGCGCGATGCTGCTGATGCGCGGTCTCGAGGAGCGCGCGATGACCCTGTACCGGCAGGGCAAGGTCCCGGGCTCCTTCTACGACGGATACGGGCAGGAGGCGGTGTCGGCCGGTGCGGCCTTCGCGATGGGCCCCGAAGACCGGCTGTGCATCCTGCACCGCGACCTGGCTGCCCACCTGATCCGGGGCGTCACCCCGGCGCGGATCCTCGCGCAGTACATGGGGCGCGCCACCGGGATCACCGGCGGGCGCGACGGCAATGTCCACTTCGGCGACCGCCACCTCGGCTGCGTCGGGATGGTCTCGATGCTGCCCGACATGATGATGGTCGCCACCGGGATGGCGATGGCGTTCAAACTGCGCGGCGAGCGCCGCTGCGCCATGACCTGGTTCGGCGACGGTTCGACCTCACGCGGGGATTTCCACGAGGCGATGAACTGGGCCGGCGTGCAGAAGCTGCCGGTGATCTTCGTGTTGGAGAACAACCAGTACGCGTATTCGACGCCTGTCGACAAGCAGTACGCGGTTGACCCGGTCGAGCGCGCCGCCGCTTACGGGTTCGTTGGCGTGACCGTCGACGGCAACAACGCGGAGGCGATGTTCGAGGCCACGCGGGCCGCGCGCGAGCGCGCGCTGGCCGGCGAGGGTCCGACGCTGATCGAGGCCCTGACCATGCGCATGCACGGTCACGCCGCGCACGACGACATGAAGTACGTGCCCAAGGAGCAAGTCGAGGAGTGGCGCAAGCGCGACCCAATCGAAGGCCAGGAGGCGCGGCTGCGCTCGCTTGGCGTCGACGTCGATGGCGTGCGCGCGGAGGTCAAGGCGACAATCGACGCCGCGGCCGAGGAGGCGCTGACCGCGCCGATGCCCGACCCATCGACCGCGACCGACGGGGTGTTCTGCGAGGGCGAGGCTGAGCCACTGGGTGACGGCCACGCGCCCTGGAGCGGGTTTCACTGATGGCTACGTTGACTTACCTCCAAGCGATCTCGTCGGCGCTGCGCGACGAGCTGCGGGCCGACGAGCGTGTGCTCCTGATGGGCGAGGACATCGGCGTGTTCGGGGGCGCGTTCAAGGTCACCGACGGGTTCATCGACGAGTTTGGTCCCGACCGGGTGATGGACACACCGCTGGCCGAGTCGGGGATCATCGGCACCGCGATCGGCGCCGCCGTCGTCGGGATGCGCCCGGTCTGCGAGATGCAGTTCTCGGATTTCATCTCCTGCGGCTTTGACCAGCTCGTCAACGTGGCCGGCAAGATGCACTACCGCCAAGGGCTGGCCGTGCCCATCACGGTGCGCCTGCCCTCGGGTGGCGGCTTCTCGGGCGGGCCGTTCCACTCTCAGAACCCGGAAGCGTGGTTCATGCACTCCCCCGGGATCAAGGTGGTGGCGCCGTCAACGGCGGAGGATGCCAAGGGCCTGCTGCACGCGGCCATCCGCGATCCGAACCCGGTCTGTTACATGGAGCACAAGCACCTCTACCGGCGGGTCAAGGGCGAGGTGCCATCGGGCGTGTTCGAGACCCCGTTTTCCGCTCGGGTCGCGCGGTCCGGGTCCGACATGGTTGTGATCGCGTACGGCGCGATGGTGCCGGTCGCCTTGGAGGCCACCGAGGACGTAGATGGCGCGTCGATCGAGGTGCTCGATTTGAGGTCGCTGGTGCCTTTGGATGAGGAGGCGATCCTCGACTCGGTCGAGCGCTGCTCGAAGGTGGTGATCGTCGACGAGGCGAATTCGACCTGCGCCGCCGGCGCCCAGGTGGCAGCGCTGATCGCCGAGAAGGGATTCGAGTCGCTCGACGGCCCGGTGGTCCGGGTCGCCACGCCCGACGTACCGATCCCGTTCTCGCCACCGCTCGAGTCGGCCGTATTGCCTGGTGTCGAGCGAGTGAGGGAGGCGTGCCGTGAGCTCCTCGCGTACTGACGTTCTGGTCGATGTGACGATGCCCCAGATGGGGGTCTCGGTCGCCGAAGGGACGATCGTCGCGTGGCGGGTCGAGGTCGGCGACCGGATCGAGGCCGACGCCACGATCGCCGAGATCTCGACCGACAAGATCGACACCGAGGTGCCGTCGCCGGCCTCCGGCGTGGTGGCCGAGATTCTCGTCCCGATCGGCGAGACGGTCGACGTCGGGACGGTGCTGGCGCGGATCGCGCCGGCCGGTGGCGGCGCACCAGCGCCCCCGTCGTCCCCCCCGCTCGATGGCGGGCCCGGCGGCGCCCCGACCACCGAAACTCCATCTCCCAAAATCCCCCGGTCCGGAAACGGGCACCGGCGCTATTCACCGGTCGTCCAGCGCATCGCCGCCGAGCACGGGATCGACCTCTCACAGGTCGAGGGCACGGGGCGCGATGGCCGGGTGCGCAAGCAGGACGTGCTCGCGGTCGTCGAGTCGGCGCCGGTCGAGGAGCCGCCACTGCACATCGAGAGCCCGTACCGGCCCGAGCCGGTCGCTCCGCCGGCGCCCGCGGTCGCGGCGGTGAGCGACGGCGGCGAGCTGTCGCGGATGCGCCGGCAGATCGGCGAGCACATGAAGCGATCCCTGGACACGACGGCCACGTGCACGACGTGGATCGAGGTCGACATGAGCCGGGTCGAGGCGGCCCGGGCGCGCCTCGGGGTGACCGGCCTGTCGTTCGTCGCCCAGGCCTGCATTGACGCGCTGCGGGAACACCCGGCGCTGAACGCGTGGCTCGAGGGCGAGCGCTACACGCGCCACACCGATGTCAACCTGGGGATCGCGGTGTCCCTCGGCGACGACGGACTGATCGTGCCGGTGATCCCGCGGGCACAGGAGTTGTCCGTCGAGGGGCTGGCGGCGCGGATTCGCGATCTCGCCCGGCGCGCGCGGGCGCGGGAATTGAGGCCCGACGATGTCCAGGGCGGCACGTTCACGATCACCAACCCCGGGCAGTACGGCTCGATCATGGCCACGCCGATCATCAACCTGCCGCAGGTAGGGATCCTCGACTTCGAGGCGGTGATCAAGCGGGCGGTGGTGGTGACCGACGCCGACGGCAACGACTCGATCGCGATCCGGCCGATGACGATCCTCGGGCTCAGCTGGGATCACCGGGCCTTGGATGGCGCGCTGTCTGCCCAGTTCCTGGCCACCGTAAAGAGAAACCTGGAGAGCGTGTGATGGAAGAGATCTGGGTGTGTCACCTGGGGATGGTGGGGTACGGCGAGGCGCTGTCGCTGCAGGAGCGGATCCGGGAGGCTCGGCAGGCCGAGGAGCTTCCGGATGTCCTGCTGACCTTGGAGCACCCGCCCGTCTACACCCGGGGGCGCCGCTCCGTGGCGGGCGAGTTGCCGATGGGTGAGGAGTGGTATCTGGCCCAGGGAATCGAGACGCTGGAGACCGACCGGGGCGGGCGGGTCACCTACCACGGTCCGGGGCAGCTCGTGGGGTATCCGATTGTGCGGGTCGACGACGTGGTCGGTTATGTGCGGACCCTCGAGAACGCCCTGGTCTCGGCTTTGGTCGACGAGGGCGTCTTGGCCGCGCGGTCTCGGCCGACCGAGGGGCACCGGTTCACCGGCGTCTGGGTCGAGGACCGGAAGATCGCCTCGATCGGGGTCCACCTGTCGCGGGGCGTGAGCACGCACGGATTTGCGGTCAACGTCGAGAACGACCTGCAGCCGTTTTCGTGGATCGTCCCCTGTGGGCTGGACGGGGTGCAGATGACGTCGCTGATTCGGGAATGCCGACCCGCCCACCCCCGGACGCCGAGCGTCATGAAGTGCTTCCGCCGGCGAGTTGCCTACGAGGTCGCGCGAGGGCTGGGGCGGCGGCAGAGGCTGGTTTCGCCGTCCCGTTTGGAGACGCGGGTCCCAGTAGCCTGAGCAGCACCGGCCGCAGCTCGTGCGGGCGTTGTTTGAGCTGTCGCCACGTGGTCCGGATGACGGTCCAACCTGCGGCGATCAGTCTCTGATCGCGGCGGCGATCGGCTTCGAACGCCTGTTTCGTGCCGTGGGTCCGCCGGCCGTCGGTCTCGACCACGATCCGCCGGTCGGGCCAGGCGAAGTCGGCCTTGATCGGGGGCTCGCCGTCGCCGGGGTCGATCCAGAACTGGACCTCAGGGTCAGGGAGGCCGAGGGTGCGGGTGAGGGTGAGGAGGGCTTCCTCGAAGTCGTTTTCGGTCGGCGTGCTTCCGATGTAGTGCTCGGTCAGGACTCGGCGGACCTTCTTGGCGCCCCGGCGGGTGGGGTTGCGGGCGAGCTGGTCGTTGATCTTGTTGAGGTCGAGGCCCTCGACGATCTCGGCCTGGTCGAAGGCGCGCTCGAGCTGGCGCTGGTCGACGAGTTCGGCCAGGTCGAACAGGGTGCGGGCGATCGTGGTCACGGGGATGTTGTTGACGACGGTTGTGTCCGCTTCCGTGAGGGTCGTCGAGCGATGAACGGCTACTCCTGGGTGGGTGCGGTGGGAACGCGCCGGGACGGTGACCTCGATGCGCGTGTGGCCCCAGTCGCGGAGGTGATGAAGCGCGGCGGCCGAGCGATGCGAGAGCACGGCACCCGGGCCGCACGCCAGGACGGCGGCCATATAGAGCCCCTCGCGCTTGAGGAGCTCCCTGGGGACGAGGGAATAGACGCCGCGGTGAATCCGGTGGAAGCGACCGGTGCTGACTCGCCGACGGACCGCCGAGGCACCGAGACCGAGCGCGATCAGCTGGTCGAGGCTGAAGACCCCGTGCTGTTGGCTCGCGAGCTCGGCCAGCGCCGCGTCAAGGAAGGCCTGGCCGAGAAACGTGACGTGGAGTGGCGTTTCTCGGCCAGGCTCGGGCACGACCCAGATGTTCTCCAAGAAAACGTTACGTGTGTGACACGGTGTGTTGCAATTCGACCCGGGGCGCTAGCCTTAAATCCGTGTCGGCGCGCGAACACGTAACGAGATCAAGGGCCAACCCGGGTGGCATATCCAACGTCCTGGAGGTGCTCGGCGCGGACGTACAGCCATTCCGGGCCAGGAAACCCCCGTGGTTCAAGGTGCCGGCGCCCGGAGGCCCCGGATACCGCGAGCTGAACCGCCTGATCAAGGCCGAGAACCTCCACACGGTCTGCCAGGAGGCGGCTTGCCCCAACATCGGCGAGTGCTGGACGCGGGGGACGGCCACGTTCATGATCCTCGGGGACACCTGCACCCGCCGCTGCGGCTTCTGCAACGTCAAGACCGGCAAGCCCACCTGGAACGACCCCCTGGAGCCGGCACGAGTGGCGCGCAGCGTCGCCAAGATGGGACTGCGGCACGCCGTGATCACGAGCGTCGACCGCGACGACCTCCCGGACTATGGAGCCTCCGCCTTCGTCGGCGTGATCAGGCAGACGAGGCGCCAGGCCCCGAGGTGCAAAATAGAGGTGTTGACTCCCGACTTCCGGGGCGAGGAAATGCCGCTAGCCAAGGTGATCGCTGAAAGACCCGACGTGTTCAACCACAACGTGGAGGTCGTGCCCCGGCTCTATCCGGTGGCGCGGAGGGGGTCGAAGTTCGAGCGCTCATGCCGCGTTCTTAAGAATGCGAAGGACCTCGGCGGCGACGAGGTGACGACAAAATCCGGCCTGATGGTCGGTTTGGGCGAAAGCTTTGACGAGATGGTCGACGCACTCGGAACGCTCCGCGAGAACGACGTCCAGGTCCTGACCGTGGGCCAGTATCTGCGGCCCACCGAAAACCACCTCCCGATCGTCCGCTACTGGCACCCGGACGAGTTCAAAGAACTGGAAAAGGCCGCGTACGCGCTCGGGTTCGAGCACGTAGCAGCCGGACCGCTCGTCCGGAGCAGCTACCACGCCGATCAGCACATCGCCCAGGACGAGCCCGGAACCGGGCCACTCGCGGAGGCAACAGCATGAACCGCAAGCGCCTCCTGATCGCGCTCGCCGTCGTGGCGCTCGCGGCCCTGGTGCTCGCACCCGCCGCGCTGGCCGCGGGCGGCAGCGGCTCGGCCGGATTTGGCGGTGGCGGCGGAGAGGGCGGCGGTGGTGGCGGCGGCGGGGTCGGCGTGTTCATCCTCATCCAGCTCCTGATCCGGATCGCGGTCCTGGGCCACGGTCTGGGAGCGCTGGTGCTGATCGCGCTGGCGATCGTCTACTTCATCTTCACCCGGGTCGTTCCCCAGGCGCCGCGCTTCTGGGCGGCTCGGAACGGCGCCGGTCCGAGGGCCCGTCGCCGCACCGCGCAGCGCCAGCGGCGCGTCGAGACGGCCGCCGCGGTGGCGGCCGACGAGGATGCCGCGTTCGCACCCGACGCGGTCAAGGCCAACACCAGCGCGCTCTTCAAGCAGATCCAGACCGCCTGGACGGCGGGTGACCGCGCGAAACTGGGCCGCCTGGTGACGCCCGACCTGCTGGTCGAATGGGAGCGCCGGCTGGACGACATGGACCGCCGCGGATGGCGCAACCACGTCGAGGTGCTGGGCGAGCCGAGCATCGAATACGTGGGCCTCAACCGGCGGGGCGATCAAAGCGACTGCGTCACCTGCCGCGTCGAGGCCAAGCTCCGCGACTACGTCGTCGACCGGTTCGGCAACCACCTCAAGCGCACCGGCCGGCTCGGCGAGACCGTCCACCTGCGCGAGTTCTGGACGCTCAAGCGCGGTCCGAACGGGCGCTGGATGCTGGCCTCCGTCGAGCAGGGCGCCGAGGGCGCTCACGTCCTGAACGAGGACATCGTCGCCAGCGCCGACTACGACGAGAAGAGCATGCACGACGAGGCGCTGATCGAGGGCGCCGTCGCCGACGCGGTGCCCGAGAACGTGCAGGTCGCCGAGGTCGCGGACCTCGACTTCGCCGGTGACGCTCGCGCCGCGGCGCTCGATCTGAGCCTGGCCGACGGCCGCTTCGCCCCCGACGTGCTCGAGGTGACCGCGCGCCGCGCCGCCACGGCATGGGCAGAAGCCGTGGACGGCGACGACGCGCGGCTGCGCTCTATCGCCCACGGCCAGGCGGTTCGCGACCTGCTGCACCCGGGCGACCCGAGTGGTCGGACCCGGCTCGTGGTCCGGGGGCCCAAGGTCCGCAAGATCAGCATCACGGGGCTCGACGCGGCGGCCCAGCCGCCCACGATGTCGATCGAGGTCGAGCTCGAAGGTCGGCGTTACCTCGAAGACCGCGACACCACGGCCATCCTCGCGGGCAGCCAATCGCGTGCCACTACGTTCACCGAGGACTGGACGTTCGCGCTCGACGGCGACGCCCGGCAGCCGTGGCTACTCGCCGCGGTGGGCAGGCCGGTCCCGCAGGCTTAAACCGGCGCGCCGGGGCGTAAGCTCGCCCCCGCGTGATCCCGCTCAAGGACAACATTCCGACGGGCCGGTTCGCGTACGTCACGTTCTCCCTGATCGTCGCGAACTTCGTCATCTACATCCTCGCCATCCGCCATGGCGGCTCTTTCATCAGCGGTCCGAGCGCCACGGTGGAGCTCAAGTACGGTGCGATCCCCTACGCACTGACGCACCCCGGCGATCACTGCGGGTTCATTCAGAGCGGTGCCGTCGCCTGCCAGGGGCAGCCCCACGTGCACGGGACCCCGCCGAACACGATCCCGAGCTGGCAGACCGTTTTTACGGCGATGTTCATGCACGCCTCGCTCATCCATATCGCCGGCAACATGCTGTTCTTGTGGATCTTCGGCAACAACGTCGAGGAAGCGATGGGCCGGGTCAAGTACTTCCTCTTCTACATCTTGGGCGGGGTCGCAGCGCTGGCCCTCCAGGTGGCGATCGCCCCTAACTCGACCGCGCCCACGTTGGGCGCGTCCGGGGCGATCGCCGCGGTGCTCGGCGGCTACATCGTGCTGTATCCGCGGGCCCGTGTGCTCACGCTGGTTTTCATCATCTTCCTGTTCACGGTGATCGAGCTGCCGGCCATCATCGTGCTCGGGTTGTGGTTCATCGAGCAGGCGGTGTTCGCCGCCGTGGGTCTCACCACCCCGGGCACGAGCGGCGGGGTCGCCTACTTCGCCCACGTCGGAGGCTTTGCCTTTGGGCTGACGACGGTCAAGCTGCTGGCAACCCGGCGCAGAGAGATCGCGCCGGGCCGCCCGGTCTACTGACGGCATGCGGTTCGTGATCTTGATCGTCGTGGTGCTGTTCATCGTCGTGCTCGGGGTGCTCACGGTGCGCGACATTCAGGTGCACGGGGCCACGCCGGTCGACGTGCTCGCGATCGTGGTGCTGGTCCTGTTCACGACCGGCATCGTCGGGGCCCTGCTTCATCCTCCCCGGCAATGAGCGTTCTCCAAGAGGGACGTGCGCGCCGCCGCCGCGGCCGGCGCAGGCCCGTCAGAGGCCGGCGATCCGGGCGGCGGGCGCAAGACACGCGCCGCCGCGTAGAGCAAACGGCGGCGATCGCGTTTCTGGCGGTGATCGGGCTGCTCGCGGTGATGAGTTCTCAGGCCCAGGGACCAGCCACGCTCGCGCTCAAGCCGCCGCCCGTCCACCACCCGGCCAAACCCGCGGCACCGATCCGCAGCGGCTACGGGATCACCCCGGCGCCAGCGGCCGAGCAGGTGAGCGTGAAGCTGAATCTCCCGCTCAAGAGCGGGCTGCTGTTCGACGTCAACACCGGCCAGGTGCTGTGGTCCAAGAACCCGACCAACGTCGTTCCGATCGCCAGCCTGACCAAGATGATGACCGCGCTCCTGGTGGCGACGCACACGAGGCCGAGCGACACGGTCCTGATCACCCACGACGCGCTCAACTACACCGGTTCGGGCGTCGGCCTGCTCCCGCTGGGCAAACGGGTGCCGCTGGTCGCCCTGCTCTACGGGCTGCTGCTCCCGTCGGGCAATGACGCGGCGATCGCGCTGGCCGACGACGTCGCCGGAACCCAGCCGCGATTCATCTCGCTCATGAACGCCAAGGCGCACGCCCTGGCGCTCAAGTGCACCCATTACACGACCGTGTCCGGGATCGTCGATCGGGGCAACCACTCGTGCGCCGAGGACCTCGCGCTGATCGCCCACCTGGTGCTCGACCAGCCGCTGCTGGCGAGGATCGTGGCCTCGCGGAGCGCGATCGTCCCGTTCCCGATAAAGGGCGGGAAGCTGTTCCTTTACAACAACAACCCGCTGCTCGTGGTCGGCTATCCGGGCACGGACGGGGTCAAAACCGGATTTACGGACGCGGCCGGCGTGTGCCTGGTGGCAACCGCGCGGCGCGGACGGACCTGGCTGGGCGTGGTGCTGCTCCACTCGGGCAACACCGAGGCTCAGGCGGAGCAGCTGCTGAACGCAGGCTTCGCCAAGCTGGGGCGAGGCTGACCGAGCGCGCCCGGCGGCGCAAATAGGGGTGCGTGAACCCGGCCTGCCGGGGGTAAACCAAGCACGCAGGCCCAGGAGCGCAAACGCGGCACGACGAAGGAAGGCAGATGTCCCCGGTCAGCTATCAGACGATCAAGCTCGGCAAAGGCAAGCACTCGACCCCCGAGGAGGGCGCGTGCGTTATGGAGCTCGCCTCCTTGCTCGCGGGTGAGCCGTTCACCGACCATCCCGCGTCCGTGTGCCCAGTGATCGGGTCCTTCCTTCGCTCCTACAACGACACGATCGACGACAGCCGGCGCCAGGCGCTGTACGAATATTCCATCGACGCCGTCGGCAGCTACGCCGTCCACTCAATCACGAAGCACACCGATCGCACGCATGCCTCGGTGCTCGCGCTGATCGACGAGCTACTCGCGATCGGTGTGTGCGACGACCGCGTGTCGGCCCGCGTCATAGCGGCGCGCTCGCGCACGCTCGACGCGGCCGCCTGATCAGGCTTCCACGACCCCGGCCCGGCAACGACAGGGGGATCAGTTCGCCATGAGACAACGCGCCAGCACCCAACCGGTGACGAACAACGTCATCCGGATCCTCGCGCACGACCCCGACCTGAGCGACGGGTTGACCGGCGGGCGCCTGGACGAGGCAATCCGGGATTGCGTGGCGGGGACGGTCCACTTTGCGGCCGGGTCCTGGACCCCGCCCGATCAGATGGGCGACATGCGCTTCGGCCTGGGCCTGCTGATCCTCGACGGTTTGATCGTTCGGCGGGTTGGTGTCGCAGGACGCTTCGGCGCCGAGCTGCTCGGCGATGGCGATCTGCTGAACCCGTTCCATCCCCACGACATGGGGACCTCCCTGCCCCGCACCGGCAAGTGGCGGGCGCTGCGCGACTCCCACATGGCGATCCTCGACTCCGAGTTCGTGCTCCGGGCCAGCCGCCACCCCGAGGTCGTATCCGCGCTGGTCGCGCGCGCGCTGCGGCGCTCCCGGCACATCGCTACGAACATGGCGATCGTCCAGCAGCCGCGGATCGACCTGCGGCTGCACATGCTGTTTTGGGAGCTGGCGGATCGTTGGGGAATCGTCCGCCAGGACGGGGTGCACGTCCCGCTGCACCTGACCCACGCCACGCTGTCGGACCTCGTCGCGGCGCGGCGCCCCACCGTCACCAAGGCGCTGGGGGAGCTGGCGCAGCGCTCGGCCGTGATCTGGACCGGGAGCGACTGGCTGCTCCCCGGCGAGCCGCCGGACGAGCTCGACGACGTCGGCTCACTGACCATCGCCAGCCTCACGTAGCCGCGAACCGGTCGGCGGGTGTGCAAAGCTTCCGCCCGCTTTGGCCAACGTCGTCGGACAGCGCATACGCCGCCGGGAGGATCCGCGCTTCATCAGGGGCGAGGGGCACTACGTGGACGACCTGCAGCTGCCGGGCGCGCTCCATCTGACGTTCGTGCGCTCCTACATGGCCCACGCACGCATAACCGGGATCGACAAGTCGGCTGCCGAGGCGGCCGGCGCCCAGGTGTTCGTCGCCGCGGACACCGACCTAACCGTGAACCCGGCGCCGCCGATGCTCCAGGTCAGCCCCAGCATGTTCAGGCCGCTGATCGTGAGCGACACGGTTCGGTTCGTCGGCGACATCGTGGCGGTCGTGCTGGCCGAGACGCGGGAGGCGAGCGTCGACGCCGCCGAGCTCGTCTCGGTCGATTACGAGCCGTTGCCGGCGGTGACCGACCCGGTCGAGGCGGCGAAGGACGAGATCCTGCTGTATCCCGACGTCGGCACCAATATCTGCTTCCACCGGCCGCTCGAGCCCGATCCGGAGCTGTTCGCCGCGAGCGACGTGGTCGTCGAGGGCCAGGTGATCAGCCAGCGCCTGAACGGGCTGCCGATCGAGCCCCGCTCCTCATCCGCCCAGTTCGGCGAGGACGGGCGGCTCACGCTGTGGATCTCCTCCCAGACGCCGCACCAGGACAAGATGGTGCTCGGAATGCTGCTGGGCTTGGACGCCGAGAACGTCCGCGTGGTGGCGCCCGACGTCGGCGGCGGGTTCGGCGCCAAGGGGCTCGACGTCGAGGACGTGCTGGTCGGATGGATGGCGCGCCACACCGGTAAACCCGTTCGGTGGACCGAGACGCGCAGCGAGAACATGGTGGCGATGCACCACGGCCGGGCGATGGTGATCGGCTTCGAGCTCGGCGCCACGCGCGACGGCGTGGTACAGGCGCTGAGGCTCGACATCGTGGCCGACTCCGGCGCCTATCCCGGCCTCGGAGCATTCCTCCCGAATCTGACCGCGATGATGTCGAGCGGCGTCTACCGAATCCCGAAGATCGAGATCGAGATCAGGTCGGTCGTGACGAACACCACCCAGACCGGCCCGGTGCGCGGTGCCGGCCGACCCGAGGCCACCCAGACGCTCGAGCGTGCGATCGACATGCTCGCCGCCGAGCTCTCGCTGGATCCGGCCGAGGTGCGCCGGCGCAACTTCATCCCCAACGACTCCTTCCCGTACACGACCGCCGCGGGCACTCAATACGACATCGGCGACTACGGTGGAGCACTCGAGCTGGCCCTGGAGAGCGCCGGCTACGACGAGCTGCGCCGCGAGCAGGCGAGCCGGCGCCAGAACGGCTCGTCCCATCAGCTCGGAATCGGCCTGAGCGCCTACGTCGAGGTGACCAACGGCATCTCCGAGGAGGAGTACGGCGCGGTCGACATCACGGCCGCCGGCGAGGCGATCGTGCGCACCGGCTCGTTCTCGCAGGGCCAGGGGCACGAGACGACTTTTGCCCAGATCGTGGCCGAGCGGCTTGGCCTCCCGATCGAGAAGGTCACCGTGGTCAAGGGCGACACCGACGTCGTCCCCCGCGGCACCGGCACGTACGGGTCGAAGTCGACCCAGATCGGCGGCGTTGCCGCCGGGCAGGCCGGCGACGAGGTCGTCGAGAAGGGCAAGCGGCTGGCCGCCGCCCAGCTCGAGGCCAACCCCGAGGACATGGTGCTCGACGTTCAGGAGGGTCGCTTCCACGTGACCGGCGCGCCGCAGCCGTCGCTCAGCTGGGGCGAGTTGGCGTCGCGGCTGGATGCCGAGGGGCAGCTGGCCGAGCTGAGCGCCGAGGTCGATTTCAAGGCGTCGCAGCCGACGTTCCCGTTCGGGGCGCACGTCGCGGTCGTCGACGTCGACATCGAAACGGGCGCGGTGGCGCTCAAGCGCATGGTCGCCGTCGACGACGCCGGGCGGATCATCAACCCGCTGGTCGCCGAGGGACAGGTGCACGGCGGCGTCGTGGCGGGCATCGCGCAGGCTCTGTACGAGGAGCAGACCTACGACAGCGAGGGCAACCCCAAGAACGCCAACCTCGTCACCTACTACATCCCCGCGGCCAGCGAGCTTCCCCCAATCGAGGTTGTGGGGATGGAGACCCCGACGCCGGTCAACCCACTCGGTGTCAAAGGGATCGGCGAGTCCGGCACGATCGGCGCGACGCCCGCCGTCCACAACGCGGTGATCGACGCGCTCTCGCCGTACCGCGTGCGGCACATCGACATGCCGGTCAACGGCGAGAACGTGTGGCGCGCGATCCAGGCTGCGCGCAACGTCGCCGGCTGACGCGCCGCCGGCAAAGGCCCATCACGCCGGCGGCCGCTGAAGACCCCCTGCAGCTTTAGGGCTCGAACCTCTCCCGCATCGAACGGGCGCTCCAATGCGCGCCTGGCCGCGCCGAATCAGTGGTATCTCGGCGCCGGAGACCTCGACCGTGAACCGCTCGCTGCTCGCTTCAGTCCTTGGGCTCGGTACGGCGATCGCGATCATGTTCGCCTCCGCCGGCCCAGCCGGCGCGATGCCGACGGCTCCACTCCAGTCGGCCGCACGCACCACCGGGGCCGCACGTCGCCATGCGGCGCCGTGCCGAGCCGCGCCCAAGCGGCGCCAACGCAAGAAGCGGAAGGCGACGAAATGCCGAAGGCCGACCAAGACGCACTCCACCAAGTCGACCGCGGGCGAACCCGCCGCCGGGCAGGGCGGATCCATGTCGACCGCGTCGAGCACCGCGCCACCGGTCTCCGCAGCCGCCGCGCCGACGGCGCCAACCGGCCTCGGACCGAGCAGCTCGAACCCGCCGCCCCTGCCCGTCACGGCGCCCTCGGCCTGGGACGAGCCGGCGCTCGACGACCCGATCACGATCCAGCTCAGCCCGACCAACTACGTCATGTCGCTCAACCAGAGCCAGGACTACATCCTGCAGTGCCCATCGGGCGGCCTGACGGTGCCGAATGCGCTCAACATCGCCGGCGGGCATAACGTCGTCCTTGAGAACTGCGACGTCGAGCTGTCCAACCCCGACTGGGCCGCCAAGTTCAGCGACCAGAGCGGCACGCTGTGGATCGAGGGGGTGCACTTCGGGGGCTCGCAGCTGACCGGCGGCATCCAGTTCCAGGAGCCGGGCGCCACCGTCGTGTTGCGCGACGTCCTGTTCGACACCGTCCACGGCAGCCAGTCGACCAACCACGCCGAGCTGATCCAGACCTGGGCCGGTCCGGCCCGGCTGCTGATCGACGGGCTGACCGGTTCGACCACCTACCAGGGCCTGTTCCTGCTCCCGAATCAGTACTACACCGGTCTACCGCCGACCGTCATCGACCTGCGCCACATCGACATCGATGACTCGGAGGGCGCCTACGCGCTGTGGCTCGGCGACGTCACGGGCTCGCCGTCGAACGACGCAAGCGGCGCGATCCTCACCTGGAACGTCGAGGACGTCTACGTGGTGCCTAACCCGACGCGCACTTGGCCGGGCTGGTGGCTGTGGCCGCAGCCCTCCACGGGCGACCCGACGTGGGACTACGCGCAGGCGGGATCACCGGCCGGCGGACCGTACGTGCAGGCGACCAGCTCCGGTGCGGCGGGCGCAGACGAGGGCGCCGAGCCAGCGGCGCTCCTCGGCGAGCAGCCTTGAGCAGGGCTTGTGCCGGACATGCGCTACGGCTAGCGTGAGTTGAGCAGCCCGCCCACGGGGCTGAGCAACGGCACAGAAAGCAGCGGTTCCGCGTGAGGCAGTTCTCGTTTCAGCACGACGTCGCGCTCGCGGTGCTGGTGCTCGGAGTCGTGGGCAGTGTGTGGGGAGCGCGCCGGCACCCGGGACGGTGGATGAGGCCGTTCGAGATCGGACTCGCGGCATGGATCTTCGCCGCGTGGGCAGGCGAATACCTGGCCGACGTCATCTTGGGCAACTGGAGCGTCCAATACACCCTCCCGTTCCAGCTAACCGACGCCGTCTCGGTGGTCTCGATCTTCGCCCTGCTCACCCGTCGCCAGCTGCTGGTCGAGCTGACCTTCTTCTGGACGTTCACCGCTTCGCTACAGGCAGTGATCACACCGGACCTCGGCCAAGCGTTCCCGAGCGTCTACTACTTCACTTACTTCATCTACCACGTAGGGGCGATCGTGGCCGCGGCGTACCTGGTCGTCGGCTGCCGGCAGTACCCGCGTCCGGGTGCGGCGTGGAGCGCATTCGGGATCACCCTCGTGTGGGCGGCGATCGCCGGCGCCGCCGACGTGATCACGGGCGGCAACTACATGTACCTGCGCGATAAGCCCGCGCACGCCTCGCTGCTCAGCGTGATGGCGCGGTGGCCCTGGTACATCGCGGAGGCGGCGGCGGTGGGCCTGGCGATGCTGCTCGCGGTGGCGGCGATCACCCGAGCGCTTGGCGGCGTCCCCGGCCGGCTGACCATCGCACGCGGCCCCTGACACCGGGCCGTTCGCTAGCGTTCGCCGCCTTCACATGCGCGCGATCTACTTCGAGCGAAACGGCGGCCCCGAGGTCCTAGAGCTGACCGAGCGGCCCGCGCCGACGCCCGGTGAGGGCCAGGTACTGGTCGATGTCGAGGCAATCGGCATCAACTACCGCGACGTATACGAGCGCGAAGGCGGGGGCTACGGCTCGCCGCCCCCGGCCATCATCGGCGTCGAGGGCGCCGGCCGGATCCATGACACGGGCGAGCGAGTCGCGTGGGCCCACGTCGCCGGCAGCTACGCCGAGCAGGTGGCCGCGTCACGAGAGATGCTCGTGCCGGTCCCGGACGACGTGCCCACCGACGCGGCGGCGGCCGCGCTGCTCCAGGGCATGACCGCCCACTATCTGGCCTTCGACTCCTACCCGATCGCACCAGGCGATTGGGTGCTCGTGCACGCCGCGGCCGGCGGCGTCGGGCTGCTGCTCACCCAGATTGCCAAGGCGCGCGGCGGACGCGTGATCGCCACCACGTCGACCGACGAGAAGGGCAAGCTGGCGCGCGAGGCGGGAGCCGACGAGGCGATCGGCTACGACGGCTTCGCCGAGCGGGTCAAGGAGATCACGGGCGGCCAGGGCGTCGCGGCGATCTATGACGGCGTCGGCAAGGCGACGTTCCTGGACGGCTTCAAGGCGCTCGGCCCGGCCGGCCGCATGATCCTCTACGGGGCGGCCAGCGGGCGGCCGGACCCGATCGATCCCGGGATGCTGGTCGCCGGCTCTTGGTACGTCCAGCGCCCGACCCTCGGGACCTACACGCGCACGCCCGTGCAGTTGCGCGACCGGGGCGCGGACCTGTTCGCCCACATCGAGCGGGGTGATCTGACGGTGCGGATCGGTGCCCGCTACCCACTCGAGGAGGCCCGTCAGGCCCACGAGGACCTCGCGTCGAGAAAGACGACCGGGAAGCTCCTGCTGATCCCATGAAGGAGCTGCACGGCCGGGCCAGCGCCGAGCTCGGGATCGCGCCCGAGGAGTGCTTCGAGCTGCTCGCCGCGTTCGAGCGCTATCCGGCCTGGTTCGACGTGGTGCAGGAGGTCGAGATCCTCGAGGTCGAGGACAACCGGACGCCCGGCATGGCGCGGGCGGCGCTGTACGTCCCCCAGAGCCCGTTCGGGGCCCACTTCGAGCTGTTCCTGGCCGTGCGGACCGAGGCGCCGGTGGCGGTGACCCTGACCCGCATGCCCGAGGGGCCGCACGATCCGGACCGCCTGCAGCTCAGCTGGCGGGTGCAGGGCAAGGAGACGACGCGGCTCGAGCTGGAGTTCGACGCCGCCGCGTCATTCGTGCCGAGTTTCCTGCCGGTCGGCGGCGCGGGTGACGCGATCGCGCAGGCGGCCCTCGATGCCGCGCGCGAGGCGCTGACTCGGTGACCGTGGTGTCGCCCAAGAACCTCGCCCAGCTCAACGAGGACGCGTTCGAGCGGCACGGCGACTACCCGTCGGTGTTCTTCGAGGGGCGCTGGCACGGCTCGGGCGAGCAGTTCGAGCGCTCGCGGCGCCTGGCCGGCGGGTTGCTCGGACTCGGGATCGAGCCCGGCGAACGGGTCGTGGTGTGCATGGCCAACTGCCCCGAGGTGACCGTCTCCTACCACGCGCTGTGGCGGGCCGGCGCCGTGGTGACGCCGGCCATGTTCCTGCTCTCGACGGAGGACCTGCGCCACGTCATCGCTCACTCCGAGGCATCGGCGGTCATCACCACACCGGAGTTCCTCGACAAGGTGCGGGACGCGGTCGCGCCGCTGCACCACGTTCGCCACGTGATCTCGACCGGCCCCGGAGACGACCTACCAGATGGCGTGCTCGCGCTGGGCGCGCTCGAGGAGTCCGATCCGGTGCCGATCGTCCCTCGCGACGACGGCGACCTGGCGGTGCTCCTTTATACCGGCGGCACGACCGGCCGGGCCAAGGGCGTGATGATCTCGCACGCCAGCCTCAACTTCACCGGCGAGGCCGTGCAGAAGGCGGCCCACGTGGACGGGGTGACTCGCCATTTGATGACGCTCCCGCTCGCCCACGCCTACGGGATCCTGATCACGATCTCGGGTCTACACACCCCCGAGCGCCCAGTCACCGTGCTGCTGCGCTGGTTTGACCCGGCCACGTTCCTGTCGATGGTCCAGGAGCACGGGGTACAGAGCTCCCCGCTGGTGCCGTCGATGATCCAGCTGCTGCTGGCGCAGCCGCTCGAGGAGCTCGACCTGACGTCGCTGCGTTACCTCGGATCCGGTGCGGCACCGCTCGCACCGGAGCTGGTGGAGGAGCTCCGGCGCCGCGTGCCCTGGGTGTCGATCCGCGAGGGCTACGGGCTGAGCGAAACGGCGGCGCTGGTCTCGACCAACCCGGCCGGGCGCGAAAAGCCGGGCTCGGTCGGGCTGCCGATCCCAGGCGCCGAGGTGCGGATCCTCGACATTGATGACCGCCCCGTCCCAACCGGCGAGCCTGGCGAGGTGTGCGTCCGCTCGCCCGCGGTCATGCACGGCTACTGGCGCGCGCCGGAGGCGACGGCGGAGGCCATCCGCGACGGCTGGCTGCACACCGGCGACATCGGCTACCTCGACGACGAGGGCTACCTGTTCATCGTCGACCGCAAGAAGGACCTGATCATCCGCGGCGGCTTCAACGTCTACCCGCGCGACGTCGAGGACGCGCTGCTCGAGCACCCCTTCGTTGCCGCGGCCGGGGTCGTCGGCCGTCCGGATGAGCGCCGCGGCGAGGAGGTGGTCGCGTTCGTGTCGCTGACCGACCCCGGGGCGGTCAGCGAGGACGAGCTCGTCGCGTGGGCCCGAAACCGGATCGGCGGCTACAAGTACCCGCGCGAGGTGCACATCCTCGACACGATCCCGCTCACCGCCGTCGGCAAGCTCGATCGAAAGGCACTGCGTAGCCGTCTGCTATAGACGGGGGTACATGGCGGACCGTCTCGAAACTCGCCCGCTCGGCGTGCTCGGGCCCGAGGTGCCGGTGATCGGCCTCGGCTGCAACAACTTCGGCCGGCGAGTCGATCTCGAAGGCACGCGTGCGGTGGTGGACGCGGCGCTCGAGGAGGGGGTCACCTTCTTCGACACGTCCAACACGTACGGAGACCCCCACGGCCGAAGCGAGGAGTTCCTCGGCGAGGTGCTCGAGGGCCGGCGCGATCAGGTGGTGCTTGCAACCAAGTTCGGAATGGATATGGGCGACGGTCTTGGCCCCCGCGGGTCGCGCGAGTACATCCTCCAGGCGATCGAGGCATCGCTGCGGCGGCTGCGCACAAACGTGATCGACTACTACTGGTACCACCAGCCGGACGGCGTCACCCCGATCGCCGAGACGCTCGAGACACTCAACGGCCTCGTGCAGGCGGGCGCGGTGCGGTACATCGGCGCGTCCAACTTCAGCGCCGAGCAGATCGAGGAGGCGGACGCGGTGGCGCGCGACCGGGGCTTCGCCCGGTTCACCGCGATCCAGAACAACTACAGCCTGGTGCACCGCGAGGCCGAGCGCGAGCTGCTGCCGACGTGCGAGCGGCTTGGGATCGGCTTCGTCCCGTTCTTCCCGCTGGCCTCGGGACTGCTGACCGGTAAGTACCGCCGCGGGGAGCCGGCCCCGGTCGGAACACGGCTCGCCGGGCGCGAACAGGTGGCCACCGACGAGCAGTTCGCCGTCGTCGAAGCCGTCGCCAGGTTCGCCGCCGATCACGGCGTATCGATGCTCGACGTGGCGATCGGGGCGCTGCTCGCCCAGCCGGCGGTCTCGACGGTGATCGCCGGGGCGACCAAGCCCGACCAGGTGCGGACGAACGCCGCGGCGGGGCGCTGGCGGCCGAAGGCCGGCGATCTCGACGAGCTGTACTCCATGCTCGGAGCCGTCGCGCAGTGAGCTTCTCGGAGTCGCCTTGACCGTCCAGCCGATCGGGGACTGAGCGGGGGTTCTCGTGGCCGGGCTGCTGGGCACAGCGAACGGTCGCCGTCGTTCGCTCCGTGCGCGCTTCGACGCCGGCGAGATGGTGCTCGCGCCGGGGTGCTATGACGCGCTTGGTGCCCGGCTGATCGAGGAGGCGGGTTTTTCGGCGGCCTACATGACCGGCTTCGGCAGCGCCGCGTCGCGCTTAGGACGCCCCGACGTCGGCCTGATGTCGATGACCGAGATGGTCGATAACGCCCGGCGGATCGTCGAGGCCGTAGACATTCCGGTGGTGGCGGATGCGGACACGGGCTACGGGAACTCGATCAACGTGATCCGCACCGTCCGCGAGTACGAGTCCGCCGGCGTGGCCGCGATCCACCTCGAGGACCAGGTCATGCCCAAGAAGTGCGGCCACATGGAGGGCAAGCAGGTCGTGGGGGCTGAGGAGATGGCCGCGAAGATTGCCGCGGCGGTCGCCGCCCGGCGCTCGCCGGACTTCCTGATCATCGCTCGCACGGATGCCCGCGCGGTGGAGGGACTGGACGGCGCCCTGGCGAGGGCGCGGCGCTACCGCGAGGCGGGCGCCGACGCGCTGTTCGTGGAGGCGCCGCAGTCGATTGAGGAGATCGAGGCGGTGGCACAGGCGTTCCCGGACGTGCCGCTGCTGTTCAACTACGCCGAGGGCGGCAAGACGCCCGCCGTCACGTGCGACTTCCTGCGCGAGCTCGGCTTCTCGCTGGTCATCTTCCCGCTAACCCTGCTGCTGTCGGCGACCGGGGCGATGCGGGCGGCCCTGGCGCGGCTGAAATCCGATGGCAGCCCGATCGAGCTCCTGCCCTCACTGGTGGGATTCGACGAGTTCCTGGGGCTCGTCGGGCTCGACGAGATCCGCGCGCTCGAGCAGCGCTTCACGGAGGGGTAGGTTCTCGGTATGCGGGCGTACCGGGTGGCGTTGGACGGCAACCTCGATCCGGCCGCGGCGGTCAGCTGGCTGCGCGAGGACGAGCGGCCGTTCGCGCTGGTCGGCGAATGGCTGCTCGGTGACGCGGCGCTGCTCGGGTCGGCGCCCGCACGGGTGGCGGCGCCCGGCGATGACCCGTTCGCGTTGCTGGGCTCGTCGTCGCAGGCCGAGGTGTCCGGCGAGGAGGATGTGCTCGTCGGCGGCGGCTGGGTCGGGTGGCTCGGCTACGGGCTCGGCGGGCGCGTCGAGGTGCTGCCGCCGGCACCGCCGGCGCCGGTCCCGCGGCCGGCGTTCTCGCTCGCCTTCTACGACCACGTGGTGCTGTTCCACGAGGGGCGGTGGTGGTTCGAGGCGCTGTGGAGCCCGGAGCGCGAGGAGTTCCTGCGGGAGCGGATCGAGCTGTGGCGGTCGCGGCTGCGGATGGTTCCGGGAAACGTCGGGGCGCGGGCGATGACCACTCCGTTCCAACTGGCCGGCAACGGCGCCGCCGGTCACCTCGAGGCCGTCGCCGACTGCCGGCGGCGGATCGCGGCCGGGGAACTGTACGAGGCCAACCTGTGCGTCCGCCTCGAGGCGCGGCTCGACGGCGATCCGCTGGGGCTGTTCGCGCGGGCGCTACCCGTCGCCCAGCCGCGCTTCGGCGCGTTCGTGGACGGGGCGGTGAGTCTGTCGCCCGAGCGTTTCCTGCGCCGGCGCGGACGCGAGGTGTGGACCGAGCCGATCAAGGGGACGCGGCCGCGTGTAGGCCTGACCGCCTCGCGCGAGGCGGCGCGAAAGGAGCTCGCCGGCTCCGAGAAGGATGCGGCCGAGCATGTGATGATCGTCGACCTGATGCGCAACGACCTGGGGCGGGTGTGCGCGTACGGGACCGTGCGCGCCGAGGCGCCGCGCATCGAGCCCCATGCCGGTGTCTGGCACCTCGTGTCGACAGTCCGCGGGCGGCTGCGCGACGGCGTGAGCGACGGCGAGCTGCTGCGCGCGAGCTTCCCGCCCGGGTCGGTGACCGGCGCGCCAAAGGTCCAGGCGATGAAGGTGATCGCCGAGCTCGAGGCGACGCGGCGGGAGCTCTACACGGGCGCGATCGGGATCGCCAGCCCGCTCGCCGGGCTCGACCTGAGCGTCGTCATCCGGACCTTCGAGGTGAGCGGCGATGCGATCTGGCTCGGCGCCGGTGGCGCCATCGTGGCCGACTCCGAACCCGAGCGGGAGCTGGCCGAGGCGTTCGACAAGGCGGCCGGGCCGATCGCGGCGATCGGTGGGCGGTTAGTTCGCTCCGGGGCGCCGCCGGAGTCGCCCCGCCCCCTCCCCCGGCGCGCACTGCCCAACGGGAACCGCCCGGATCCGGCGCTCGGCGTGTTTGAGACCGTGCTGGTGCTGGACGGCCTCCCGATCGCTCTCGAGCAGCATCTCGAGCGCCTGGCCGCGTCGCTGCGGGAGCTGTACGGTGCCACGCTGCCGTCGACGGTGCTCGCGGGCGCCTGGGCGGCAGCCGCACAAACGCGCGAGCGCGCACGGTTGCGCGTGCTGTCCGACCCCACGGGTGCGGTCCGGATCACCGTGTCGGCCGCGGGACCGCCGGACGCGCTTCGGTATCCCGCACGTCTCCAGGCGTTCACCCTGCCCGGCGGGCTGGGCGCCCATAAGTGGCGCGACCGTCGGCTGCTCGAGTCGCTGGCCGGGTTGGCTCGCGGGGCCACGCCGCTGCTCCTCGACACCGACGGGTGCGTGCTCGAGGCGGCCTACGCGAACGTCTGGATCGTCGAGGGCGACGAGTTGATCACGCCGCCGGCCGACGGCCGGATCCTGCCGGGAACGGTCCGCGCCGGGATGCTGACCATGGACGGGAACGGCAGCGCACGCGAGGAGGCGTTCGAGCTGGAGCGGCTAGCGGAGGCCGACGAGGTGTTCCTGACCTCGTCGATCAGCGGCAGACATCCGGCGCGGCTTGAGCACCTGACGCCTCCGGCGCGGACGCGAGCCGTGACAGTCCTGTGACGAGCACGGCCAGGATCGTGGCCAGGCACGCGACCACGAACGGCGCGCTGACCCCCGCGGCCGCGATCACGGCGCCGCCGATCGCCGAACCGGCCGAGAAACCACCGATCAGCGCGGCGGACACCCAGGTGAACGCCTCGGTCTCGCTGCCGTCGCTCACCGACCGGCCGACGAGCGCGTACTGGCAGGAAAACATCGGCGCGATGGTCAGCCCGGCGATCAGGCTGCAGATCCCTCCGGCGGCGATCGAGCGGGCCGCGATCAGCGGCGCCGTGCACAGCACCGCCAGCACGAGCAGCGTCTGATAGCGGCGCTGGAGCGGCAAGCTCCACACGCGGGAGCCGTACCAAAGCCCGCCGATCATGCTGCCGAGGCTCCACAGCGCCAGCAGCAGACCCGACGCCGGCCGCGAGCCGGCGTGCAGCGCGAGCGACGGCAGCCCGACCTCGATCGCGCCCAGACCGCAACCGGTCAGCGCGATCGGTCGGAGAAGAGCCCGCAGCTCGGGACTGGCCAGCGCGGAGCGGCGCTTGGTGCCGCGCGCAGGCCCGACCTCGCCCGAGCGCAGGAGAGGCGAACTCAGGAACACGGCGACCCCGGTCACGCAGACGGCGCCCAGCAGCCCCACGGCAAACGAGGCGGAGGTGAAGGCGATCAGCAGCGCGACGACGAGTGGGCCGGTCATCCAGATCAGCTCCTGCAGCACTGCTTCGAGCGAGTAGGCGGTGTCGCGCACGGTGACGTCGGCGAACAGCTCGCGCAACAGGACCCGCACGACCGGCGCGATCGGGGGAAGCAGCGCACCACTGAGCGCTGCGAGCAGGACCAGCACCGGCGCGCCCGCATGCGCGTCGGCGGCCACGACGAGCAGCAGGTACACGACGGCCTGCATGCCGGCCAGGGGGGCGATGACGCGCCGGCGCCCGACCCGGTCGACGAGCCGTCCGAACACCGGTGCGCAGCCAGCCGTAGCGAACGCCTCGGCGCCGACGGCAAGACCGGCGATCGCGTAGGAGTGAGTCGCACCGCGCACCAGGAGCAGGACCGCGAGCGGCGCCATCCCCTGCGGAAGGCGAGCCACCAGCGCGCTCACGATCAGGCGCAGGGCGCCAGGGGTCGCCAAGACGGGGCGATACTTCGCCAGCATGCATCCGAGCCTACAAGGCGCCCTTTACGATGAGCCCGACTTGAGCCGCGACGTCCTCACCGACCTGGAGGTGCTGGACCGCCTGGTGAACCCGGCCGGTAAGGACGTGGTGGATGTCGGGTGCGGGGGCGGCGCGCTGGTTCGCGCGCTCACGGGACGCGGGGCGCGGGTGACCGGGGTCGAGATATCCGAGGAGCAGCTCGCGCCCGCGGTCTCAGGTGACGACGGAAGCGGCGCGAGGTACCTGATCGGCCGGGCACAACGGCTACCGCTGGACGACGGGTCGGTCGACGCCGCCGTGTTCATGCGCACGCTGCACCACGTGCCGCCGGACGAGCTCCTCGACGGGCTGCGCGAGGCCCGTCGCGTGCTCCGGGCGGACGGGATCGTGTACGTGGCCGAGCCGCTGACCGAGGGTGACTACTTCGAGCTCACGCGGCTCGTCGAGGACGAGCTCGACGTGCGCGGGGCCGCGCAGGACGCGCTGGCTCGCGCGGGCGACGCGGGACTCGAGCGCGCGCACACGTTCGAGTACGACGTGCGGCTTTGCCTGGCCGACCTGGCCGCTTTGCGCGCGCGACTGGTGAGTGTCGATCCGGCCCGGGCAGCGTGGTTCGACGCGCGGGAAGCCGAGCTGGCCGACGCGTTCGCGCGGCTGGGCGAGGCCGGCAAACGGCCCGGCGAGCGGTGCTTCCGGCAGCCGATGAGGGCGGACGTACTGCGCCCGGCGACGGAATGAGCTACAGCGCCAGGTCGTAGGGGACCGCAGCGGTCAGGTTCTCGCTTCCTCGGTCGGTCACGACCAGGAGATCCTCGACCCGCGTGCCGCCCACCGCCCTGACCACGAGGCCGGGCTCGACCGCCACCACGTCCCCGGCGATCAGCGGCTCGGTGCCGGTCCGACCGAGGTTCGGGGCCTCGTGAATCTCGAGGCCGACGCCGTGCCCGAGCGCCGCGTAGAAGCCCTCGCGCAGCGGCTGGCCGGGCGCCTTGGTGCGCGCGGTCGGATGTCCGGCCGCCTCGAAGGCGTCGCACACGATGCCGTACAGCTCGACTCCGGGAATGCCTGGCTTGATCGCCCGGCACGCCCGGCGATGGGCGTCCAGGACGAGCCCGTGGAGCTCGGCTATGTGATCGCTGACCTCGCCGCGCACGAACGTGCGGGTCATGTCCGCCCAGCAGCCCGACGCCTCGTCCCGAGGCCACAGGTCGATCAGGATCGGCGTGTCGGCCGGGAGCGGCCCCGCCCCCGGATAGTGGCCGATCCGCGGATCGGGACCCATCGGCTTGACCATGATGCTCGGCGGCGCCGGCGCGCCGGCGCGAGCGCACACATCGCGGATGCGGGTCCGCACGGCTTCCGAGGTGAGCCGCTCGTCGCCCTGCCACAGCTCGTCGCCCCGGATCTCGGCCACCCGCAGCACGGCCATCGCATCGTGTACGGCCTCCACGGCGGCGTTCGCCGCCCGGCGAATGCCCGCCATCTCGGCATCGGTCTTGTGGCGCCGGCGTTCGGTGAACAGATCTTCATCGGGCGTGAGCGAAAGCCCCGCCGCCCGCAGCCCGTCGCCCAGCGCGAGTGGGAAGTCGAGCGGAACGGTGGCGTCGCCTATCCCGAGTGCACGCGCTGCGCGCAGGCACACTTCCTGCTCGATCTCAAACCGTGAGCGACCCGTCGCCACCAGCTCGTCGCGGCCGAGGTCATCGACTAGCAGACGCTCCAGCTCGGGCAGGGCCTGGGCCAGTTTCAGATCCTCAAGCGCGGTTGTTATCACGGCGCGACGGCCGTTGGTCTCCAGGTATAGGAAGGGATCGCCGATGGCGAGCGGCACCTCGTGGCGCAGCTCCGGCGAGGTCTCGGTGCTCCCCCAGATGAGGACGTTCACGGCTCAAGCTTCTCACGGGCGACCGGCGGCACGTCGATCGGCTGGAGCTGGAGGAGCTCACCGGGCGGCTCGCCCGACAGGAGCCAGGCCGATCCGTCCCGCCGTACCAGCCCGCGCCGGGCCAGCTCCGCCAGGCCCGTGCTGACGCTCGGCCGGCGTGCGGCACGAGGTCGGCGAGCATCGAGTGCGTGAGGCGCAGCGGGACGATCACACCATCGGGCCGAACCCGCCCCCAGCGGTCTGCCAGGTGCCAGAACAGCATGTGCAGGCGCACCTCGACGCGCGTGTGGTGGACGATCGCGGTGGTCGTGGCGAGGTTCCGCGCCCGCTCGAGCGTGCGCGCCACCAGCCGCCCAGTCAGCTCCGGGTAGCGCGCGAAGCGTGTGGCGGCGTCCCGGTCGAGGACGGCGAGGCGCGCAGGCTCGAGCACCCGCCAGCCCGTGGTCCGGGACAGGGAGCTCTCGGTACCCTCGCCCTGCCACGGACGCAGCAGGTCGCCCTGGCCGAGCAGTTCTGCCCCGAATCCGCCCTCGATACCGACGCGGCGGATCAGCAGCCCACTCAGCACGAGCAACCCGATCCCGTCCGGGACCATACCTGCCTGCTCCCCGCTCCAGCTCCCGCGCGGTAGGACGCTCAGTCGGGCGACGCAGTGCTCGATCGCGGCCGGACGCTCGTCGGGAGCGATTGCCTCGGCCAGCTCGGAATCCTCTTCGAGGACGTGACAGACCCCCGACCGCGGAGAGCGGGCCGTCGAGGACCGTGCCGCGCGCGCTGCCGCGGGTTTCAACGAAGACGCATTGGGAGTCGTACTGGTTTTTTACCGCTCAGGAGTCGGGGCGAAACCGGTGCGCCCTGGGCGTCGAGGCGGTTTCTGTCAGACGCCTTACCGGTTTGGGCCTGGACTCCGCGCGGGAGGGTCCGCGGGCGCGTGCGATTCCTACGCTCGAACCGTGGACCACGGATCCGCATTCCTGTCAGCCGAGCTGCCCCAGCGCTGGCGCGAATAGCTCCGGCGCTCACTGGCGCGCGGCTCGACCGGTGCTGGCCGACGCGATCGGCCGGGCTGTGTGCGGCGACCACGCCTTCCTGTCCCTGCCCGCCTTCACCTTCAGCTCGCCGCTCGAGCTCGTCCTATATGCCGGGCTGGGCGTGCTCGCCACTGCCGTCGGCGTCATCTTCATCCGGGTCCTGTACCGGGGCGAGGACCTAGCCGACCGCTTATGGCGCGGACCCGAGTGGCTGCGCCCCGGGGTGGGCGGCATCCTGCTCGGGCTGCTGCTGCTCGCGGTGCCGCAGATGTATGGCGTCGGCTACCCGGTGCTCGAGCGGGCCGTCGGCGGGCATTACGTGCTGCTGGCGCTGCTCGGCCTGCTCGCGGCCAAGCTGCTGGCGACCAGCCTGACGATGTGGATCGGCGGATCGGGCGGCGTCGGAGATCATCGCCCGGTTCGCCACCGAGCGGTCCGATTCGCTGCCGGTCACCGACTCGACCGAGATCCGGCTGGCCGGCGACCTCATGCGTGAGGCGCCCAAGGTCCGCGCCGACGAGTCGCTCGAGGACGCCGTCGCGGTGCTGGCCGCCGGCGACGATGAGGGCATTCCGGTGGTCGACCCGGACGACCGGATGGTCGGCTGGTTGACGCACCGGCGCGTGTTGCGGGCATACCGCGAACGGGCTATGCGCATCGGGAGCCGCGAAGGACCCACGCGCAGCGCGGCCCCTGACCGGACGGGCCGGGATGGCCCCACGGACGCCGAGCGCAGCGAGGCCCCTGACTACGAGAGGACCGCGGCCCGGGCGCGCGCTGCTTTGACCTCGGCTGACAGCGTCGAGATGTCGTAGGCGCCGTAGTGCCGGCGGCCGTTGATGAAGAACGTCGGGGTTCCGGACACGCCGCTCATGTCCGCCGACTCGAGATCCTCGGCGATCCGGGGCGCGTACTTCTGCTTGCGCAGGGCCTCCTTGAATCGCTCCTGGTCGAGCCCGAGATCGGCGGCGTAACCGATCAGGTCCCTGACCGTGAGCGCATCCTGGTGGGAGAGCAACACCTCGGAGATCTCCCAGAACTTGCCGTGCGTGGCGGCGGCCTCGGACGCCTCGGCCGCCACCTGCGCGTGCGGATGGACGTCGCTCAGCGGGAGGTGACGCCACACGTAGCGGAGGTCGCCGATTTCGGCCAGCAGCTCGCGGATGATCGGCTCCGCCTGACCGCAGTAGGGACACTCGAAGTCGCCGTACTCGACGAGCGTGACCGGGGCGTCCTCGGGCCCCCGGATGTGATCGCGCTCGGGGTCCACCGGGACGGCCAGGTCGACAAGCGTCTGGGCCGTCCCGAGAATCGCCCGTAGCCGCAGCGGCTTGGGCAGCAGCTTTGTCGCGTGCAGCACGATCCAGGTGAGACAGGAGGCGCACAGCGCCGCGGTCAGCACACCGAGCTTGGCCTCCTCGAGCTCGACGCCGTGGAAGGCGAGCGTGGCGATCAGGATCGAGACCGTGAACCCGATCCCGGCGATCGCCCCGCCGCCCAGCACGGAGGCCCAGCCGACCGGCGGCCGGACCCGGCCGTGGCTGAGGCGAGTCACTAGCCACGTGCCGCCGGTGACGCCCACGGGCTTGCCGACCACGTAGGCGATCGCGATCCCGAGCGTGATCGGCGAGGCGTAGGCGATCGAGAGGAAATGGCCGCTGATCACGATGCCCGCGTTGGCGAGCCCGAACACGGGCACCACCACGTAACTCGAGATCGGGTGGTAGATCTGCTGGAGGCGCTCGTTCGGCGAGATCGCGGTGCGGACGCCCTCGCGCACGGTCTGGGCGTACTCGATGGTTGGCTGCTCGCGGAACAGCCGGAACAGGTCGGTGGCCCGCTCGAGGTCGGCGCGGTTGGCCGGATAGGCGATCGACGTCAGGCCGGCGATCACGCCCACGATCACGGGGTCCACGCCCGACTTCAGGAACGCCACCCAAGCGACGGCGGCGAAGGCGAAGTACACGAAGCCGTTGCGGACGCTCCGCATCCGGGCCATCACTATGAGCGCGATCGCGGTGAGTCCGATGATCAGCGGGATGACCCTCAGGTTGGTCGTGTAGGCGATCACGATGACGGCGAACGCGACCAGGTCGTCGGCCACCGCCACGGTCAGGATGAAGGTGCGCACCGTGGCCGGGAACCGCCGGCCGACCAGCGCGAGCATGCCGAGCGCGAACGCGGTGTCGGTCGACATGGCCGCACCCCAGCCGCTGACGGAGCTGTGACCGGCGTTGATCGCCAGGTAGATGGCGATCGGTATGACCATGCCGCCGACCGCGGCCGCCACCGGGAGGGCCAGGCGGCGCCGGTCGCGCAGCTCACCGAGGTCGAACTCGCGCCGGGCCTCCAGCCCGACCACGAGGAAGAAGAACGTCATCAGCCCCGAGTTGACCCACTCGCGGAGGTCCATCGAGATGCCGCCGCCGCCCAAGCGAATGCTGAGGGTGGTCGTCCACACCTTCTCGTAGGAGGAGGAGTCGATGTTGGCCCACAGCAGCGCGAGCACGGTGGCGGCGACGAGCACCGCCGCCCCGCCCGTCTCGGTGCGCAGGAAGTCGCGGACCGGCGGCGCAAGGCTCCGGATCCAGGCGGTACGCCCCTGGAAGGGGGCGGCGGGGACGGTTACGGTCGAATCGGTCACCGCCGCTCAAGATAACGGCGGAGTGCGTTCTGCTACCCAAGGGCGCTGATCCGCTCGACCAGGAGCTCGAGAAAGCGCGGGGCGTCGATGCCCACCGCGGCGTGGCAGTTGGGGGTCCACCCCATGCTGTCGCGCAGATCGACGTTGGTGCGACCGCGGGATAGCTCCGGGCCGGTGTCGACCACGACGCCGCGGTGACGGGTCGTGAGCAGCGTCCCGTCGATCACGTGAGCCACCGCGACGGCGTCATGAACCGGGGCCCCGTCCCAGCCGTAGCGGCTTTCGTGGTAGCGGGCGTAGAACGCGTATAGGTCGGCCACCAACTTGCCGGCCCGCCCGGCGGCTGCCAGCCGCTCGATGTGGGCCGGGGTGATCAACGCCTGGTGGGTGACGTCGAGCCCGACCATGGTCTTCTCGAGACCGCTTTCGAATACCCGGTGCGCCGCCTCGGGGTCAGCCCAGATGTTGAACTCGGCCGCCGGGGTGACGTTGCCCTCGCCGATCGCGCCGCCCATCAGCACGATCCGCTCGAGCCTCGACTCGATGCCTGGATACCGGGCCAGGAGCAACGCGACGTTGGTCAGAGGCCCGACCGGGATCAGCGTGACCGGCTCCGCGCTGCGCTCGAGGGTGTCGGCGATCCAGTCGACCGCGTGAGCCGGCCCGGGCGGGCGCGAGGGAGGCGGGAGATTCGGCCCGTCGAGTCCGGTCTCGCCGTGCACGTCGGCGGCGGCGTGACGCTCGCGGACCAGCGGGCGGGGCGCGCCGGCGGCGACCGGGACGTCCTGGCGGCCGACGTGGTCGAGCACGCGGATCGCGTTGGCGGTCGTCTTCTCGAGCGTCTGGTTGCCCGAGACGGTCGTCACGCCGAGCAGCTCGATCTCCGGACTAGCGAGTGCGAGCAGCAGCGCGATCGCGTCGTCGTGGCCGGGGTCGCAGTCGAGGATGACCGCCGTCATCGGCGCGCCGGAGGCTCTAGAGCTCGACGCCGCGATCGGCCAGCCAGTCGCGCACGCCGTCCGGCGGATCGCCCTTCCACTCCGCGCGCGCGGTCATACGCAGGATCTTGTGGGGATCGTCGTGCAGCTCGTCGCGGCGGTGGGCCAGGTAGAGGATCATCGCGGCGGCCATCGACACCGCCGGATCGCCGATCTCGACGTCGATGCCCTCGAGCGCGATCGCGACTCGCTCCTCGAGGTTGTCGATCGACGTCACCGGCTCGTCGTCATCCTCGAACTGGACCAGCAGGTCCGACAGCCGCGCGTCGGCCGCGTCCGGGTCGGCGATCTCCACCGCTCGCTTGGCGACGTCGAACAGGCTTACCGGATGCGGCCGCATGGGTATGGCGGCATCATGTCACGATCGCTATGCGCCGCTCAGTCCGAGCGACCGGCCGCCGTCGATGATCAGGACCTGGCCGGTGATCGAGCGGGTGGCAGGGTCGGCAAAGAACGCAATCGCGTGGGCCACGTCCTCGGCCTCGATCAGCCGTCCTCCCGGATAGCCCGCGGCGAGCTGCTCGAGGCGCTCGTCACTGAGGGTCGACAGCATCGGCGTTCGGACCGGGCCGGGGGCGATTGCGTTGACCATGATCTGGCGGGGCGCGAGGTCGATCGCCAGCGTCCGCGTGAGGCCGACCACGGCGGCCTTGGACGCGACGTAGTGCGCATGGTCGCGCGATCCGAGATAGGCGCGGGAGGCGAGGTTGATGATTCGGCCCCCGTCGGGCATGCGTTGAAGGGCAACCGTGGTGGCGTTGAACAGCCCGATCGCGTTGACCTCGTACATGCTGCGCAGATCGTCGGCCGTGATCTCCTCAACGCGCTTCTCGCCGAAGATCCCGGCGCTGTTGATCAGCACATCGATGCGATCGACCTCTCCGAGTGCTGCCTCGACCGCTCCCTTGTCGGTTACGTCTGCCGCCGCCGCTCGGGCTTCTGCGCCGCTTGCCTGCACGGCACTCGCCGTCTCCTGCGCTGATTGGCCGTCACGATCCAGCGCGACGATCTTCCCGCCCTCCGCGCCAATCCGGATGGCGGCGGCGCGACCGATGCCGCTCCCGGCGCCGGTGATGACAACGGTACGAACACGCTCAGCGTCTGACATCGCGCATCACTCCTGAACCGAACCGGTCCTCGATCGAAGGGGCACTTGCCCGGGGATGATGCTGATGCCAGCGGCCCGTAGCCTCGGCCCCGCCTCCTCGAGCGTGCAGACCTCCTCCGGATCGAAGCAGCCGCCACCCGGCGGGCGCTCCAGCAGCGACTGCGCGAACGCGACCGCGCTGCGCGCCGTGTGCACCAGCTCGCCCTGGCAGCGCACGATCGAGACGCCCAGCCGGCGATCGCCGCGGGTGGCCGCGATCCAGTGGGCGACCGGCTCGGGGTTCGCTGTCTCGTCGCCGTCCGGGAGACGCGCGCGGATCACCGATTTGGACACCCGGCTCAGGGCGCCGACGTCGTTGAGCGTCAGCAGCCACTCGTGCAGGGCCGGCTCGAGCAGGCAAATGTACGGACGCACGAGTCGTCCTTCGGCGATCCCGCCCAGCCAACCGGCGTCATCCTCGCCGAAGCCCACGCAGATCCGCTCGCCGAACGGCTCAGGGAGCGGGACGAGAACCGTCCGATGACGGGCGACGGTGGTGAGACCGCGGTGGACGGCCTCGACGCTCGCCGGCCCGCGGGGCGCCGCGGCCGAGAGGGTGAAGACCATCTCGAGCTCCTCGGCTTCGGGATGGCGGCGTAGCAGGTCCGCGGCGGCGAGGGTGCTCACACCCGGCGCCAGACCGGCGTTCATGAGGACCGTGCCCTGGGCGCCGCCGGCCTGCGCTCTCAGCTCGCGCGTGGCGGCCGCGGGGAGGGTCGAGATGTTGATGAGCGTGCCGCCGTGCTCGAGGACGAGGCGTTCGGCGATCAGGTCACGCTGCGGAACCGTGTTGACGAGCAGCTCGCCGCGTTGTCGGGCGCGCCGGACTGACTCGGGCCGGTCCAGGTCGAGCTCGACCTGACCGGCGCCCGCGCCGCGAACCCCGGAGCGCACCTCCCAACCGGCCTCGGCGAAGGCTCGTACCGTGAGCTCCCCGAGCACGCCACGACCCTCGACGATCAGTGCTCGCTTGGTCGATCCCCCGTCCATGAAGCTGCTGGCGTCCGTTCTGCGCGTCCCTCGGGTTGAGCGATCGCCACGAGTCGCGATCTGAACCCGGAGGCGGCGCACCGCGTGGGGGCCTCGCGCAGGCCGCCACCGGGGTTCTGAGGAGGGGAGCGATGCTAAGGGGCGCCCGGGTGATTGGCGAGGACCAATCGCCCTCCCAATCCGTGGACCAATCCGTTGTGCCGATGGGCGGTCACTGGGCGGCCGCGGCGCGGCCGAGTTCCTCGACCGCGCGGGGGATCGCGGACTCGACGATCAATCCGTAGCCCAGTAGCAGAGCAGGTGGAAATGACCCGGCCACGGCACAGTCTTGATGCAGCGTATGAATCGCTACGCCGCGGCCGGCGGCCGCATTGGCGATGGCACTCTCCTCGGTCCCGGCCGGCAACCAAGCGATCAGGTGAAGCCCGGCGGCGGTGCCACCGACCGATGCGTCTGGCAGCCATTTTGCTAGCGCCTCGATCAGGACATTCCGCCGCGCGTGATAGCGACGGCGCGTGCGTCGCAGGTGCCGATCGATCTCGCCCCGCTCGAGCAGCACCGCGTAGGCGGCCTGCACGAGGACGCTCGGCACGGCGCGGGCCACTCCGTGTTGGGCCGCCGTCTCACCGACCAGGTGGCTCGGCACCACCACCCACCCCAGCCGAAGTGCCGGCGCGAGCGTCTTGCTCACGGTTCCCACGTACGCAACGCAGTCCGGCGCCAGACCCTGGAGCGACGCGATCGGCTCCCGGTCGTAGCGATATTCCGAGTCGTAGTCGTCCTCGACGACAAGTGCGCCGCGCCGCCGGGCCCAGGCGATCAACCGGGCTCGGCGCTCGGGCGCGAGGACGGTGCCGGTCGGGTACTGATGCGCCGGGGAGAGGACGACCGCATCGACATTGGCGCGCTCGAGTTCGTCGACTTCGAGACCGTGACGATCGACGCGGACGGGCACCGGCTCGAGACCGGCCTGAGCCACCGTCTGGGGAATTGGAGTCCAGGCGGGATCTTCGACGGCTACCCGCTTGGCCCCGCGCTGCCCGAGCGTCTGCCACACCAGCCCCATCGCGTGCGTGGCGCCAGCGGTGATGAACACGCGGTCGGGCTCGGCGACGGCGGCTCGGACCCGCCCGAGATAGCTGCTGAGCCCGATCCGTAGCTGGCGCAGCCCTCGTCGCGATCCGTACCCGAGGGCAGGGTCAGGCAGCTCTCGCAGCGCGCTCGATAAGGCCGACTGCCATTCGCGACGTGGGAAGAAGGCCAGATCCGGGATGCCACTGCGCAAGTCGTAGCGAATCCGCGAGGCGACGGCCGAGGAGGCAGGCGCCGCCGGGGGCTGCTGAGCGAGGCCGCCGGCGATCCGAGTTCCGTCTCCTGCACGCGCCACCAGGTAGCCCTCGGCGACCAGCTGCGAGTAGGCCTCGACCACGACGCCACGTGAGATCTCGAGCTCCTCGGCGAGCAGCCGGCTCGGGGGCAGCCTCGAGCCGGCCCGCAACCGACCGGCGCGGATCGCGTCGCGGAGCTCTCGCTCGAGCTGCGCGCGGAGCGGCTCAGTTCTATCCAGGGTGAGGAGGATGTCCATTGGCCCTCGCGGAGCCCGATGCTACCCGGGCGGCGCGGAGGCCCAACTGGAGCGAGGCGGGGTATTGGTCCTCGAATCGCGGGGGGGATTGGATCTTGTCGCAGGACCAACACCCGCCTACGGTGAGGACCATGAGAGCAGTGGACAACGAGATCCGTCCGGATCTAATCGACACGATGATGGACATCTATTGCGAGTGGCGGACCGAGTGCAAGGAGGTGCAGGCGGCGTACGAGCGGCTATCGCGCGCCGAGCCCTCCGACCGGCCGGCGGCCTACGCCGCGTATATGGCGGCACTCGACCGCGAGGAGTCGGCCTGCGGCGCGTACGCCGCGTTCATCCGCATGCTGACCGCCAACCGCACGGTGGGGTCCCGCCCGCTCCCTCGGCGCGGCGAGTGCCGCTGACGCTTATTTGAGGAGCTCGACGTTGAGCGACGAGGGCGCGGACGGCGTCCGCGAGATCGTGTAGACGCCGCCGGCCAGCTTCGGGAGGTCTCGGGGCAGCGGCGTCAGGTGCGGAGTGTCGGTGGTGGACAACGTGAGCCGCAGGCTGTTCCCGGCCGCGATCGTCGCCAGCGTCGGGAACAGCTGGATCTGATACTCGGTCACGGCGCCCGGGGTGACCGGTTGCGCTGAGGACTCCGTGTACGGGTGGTAGGGGAGGATGGTCACGCCGGCAGCGGTCCACGACCGGCTCTTGTTCACGGTTCTCAGTGACCCGAGCAGGGCGCCCTCGGTGAGCGGATAGGACGAGCCATCCGGGGTGACGTCCTCGAGTTCGGCGACCAGCTCGGTCTGCGCCGTCGTCGCGCTCGCATAGACAGTGGCGTCGATCGGCCCGGCGACCGTCTCGGCGTGCGTCAGCGGAGCGGTCGTATAGGTGATCGCCCACGGCCCGATTTGAGTGGCTTGGTCGTCGTCGGCGCAGGGTGCGAGCAGCCCGGCCTCGCCGGCGGGCACGGAGATCCCGCCCATCGACCACTGATCGATCGACCGTCCGCACGCGGCGCCGGCTGGACTCCAGACGAGCGTGTCGCCCGTTGGTAGCGCACTGCGTGCGACCGAGTCGGATCGAGTGAGCGCTCTGATGAGCGCCGAGCCGAGGATCGTTCCGAGCACGCCACTGACGGGTGTGGGTGTCGAGACCGGCAGCGCCGGGCTCGTGCCGCTGGCGTTGGTGGGCGGCGCCGTGCTGGTCAGGGTCCCGCTCGGGCCGAAGTACAAACGGGTCGGCGTGGTGCCGGTGAACGGGTACGTCGAGGCCTCGTCGAACTGCCCACTACCGAGGTCGTAGTAGTGCAGCGGCGTCGGGGTCCCGGCCATGCCAGTCTGCTCGTGCTTGAGCCAGGTATCGAACCACTCGAGCTCGAGCGGGTCGACGTCGACCGAGGAGCCGTTGAGGTGCTCCCAGGGACCGACGATCAGCTGATAGCGACCGGTCGTGCGCTGTCCGGGCTGCATCGGAGCGGTGACGCTGCGCCCGTCCCAGGCGTTCTGCAACTCGGCGTAGTTGAGCGGCTCGCCGTTCTGGAAGATGTCGAACTCCCCGCCAATGAGGTACGCCGGGATGTGGTTGGCCACCACGCGCGCGAGGATGTTCTGCGGGTTACGGGCCTGCCAATACGAGCCGTCGTACGCCTCGTCGCCACCGGTCAGGATGTTCTCGGTGGTCGCCGCGTGGTAGGTCGCCAGGCCGTTCGCGTGGTCGGCCTCGATGGTCGCCAAGTCTGATATGAGGCTTGTGTCGCTGGCGGTGTCGGTGATCGGGTTGGTCGTGTTCAGCGCGCCGGTGAGTCCGAGGTAGGTCTCGCTGAACTCGAAGTCGAGCAGGCCACCCATGAACGACGTGTCCCGGTAGATGTCGTTCGCGCTGACCATGGGGAAGATCGCCTTGAGCGGCGAGTGCGGGCCGACCGCGCCGGCGAGCAGCAGCTGGTCGATCCCCAGGTACGACGGCCCGTAGGTGCCGACGCGCCCGTCGGAGTCCGGCAGGTGGGCCGCCCAGTTCAGGACCTTGATCGCGTCCTGCTGCTGGACGGGGTCGAACAGACCCCAGCTGCCGTTGGAGTCGCCGGTACCACGAACGTCCTCGACGACCTCGATGTATCCCCGCTGGGCCAGGTAGTTATCCGCGCCGCCGGTGGCGCTCGCGCCACCCGGCGACGCTGCCGAGCCTGGGCTGGTCGAGCCGCCCTGGCCCTTCCCGTACGGGGTCATCGTCAGCAGCACCGGGAACGGTCCCTTGGCCGCCGCTCCCGACGCGGTCGTCGGGTAGATCTCGTCGACGCGGATCGTCGTGCCGCCGGCGCCCTTGATGGCTATGTCGTTGGTTGACGCCGTCCCGTAGACGGCCGGCTCCGGCGTCCAGTGGCTGCCGGGGGCGGCGCTCGCCGCGACGACGCCCGCCGGCAGCTCGGGATCGAGCCCGACCAGGCTCGAGGGCGCCGACTCGACCGCCGGCGCGCCGGGCGGTGGCGATGGCTCGACCGCTCCGGCCGGCGCGGCGGCCGGACCGCAGCACAGTAGGCCGAGCCCGACGGCGAAGGCCGTCGCGAACGTTCGCCCGTCCCTGCCGGACAGGCCGCGAAGTCGCTGCATCACCCGCATGACGCAGCACACCGAATACCCGCGGGCTGGAACTTCTAGTCATCGAAGCGCTCGTTGTTATCGGTCGGCCCCGATGCGCCGTGGTATTCCTTCGGACATGATCACGCGTGCGTGGCGTGGGTGGACGGCTCGCGAGAACGCCGGCGCCTACGAGCAATTCCTCCTCTCGGAGTTCTTTCCGACCATGCGCGACATCGCTGGATTCCGAGGCGCCGGTGATCGAGCCGGCCGCGCAGGCCTGGCTCTCGCACCACGACGAGCGGGCGCAGCACTACGAGACCTCGACATTCTCGGTGTGAGCACACCCACCGGCCGTGACGGCTAGCGGTGCCGAGCGACGCGCGCTGACGGCGGCGTGCACGGTCGCGTCAGCTGGTGGTCTGCGGTGCGAGCAAGCCGCCGGACGTTGTGATCCCGTGGAGCTCGGTCGATGCCTCAGACGCCTCCACGACGAGCTGATTGGTTTCTTAGGCGAGCTCGGCGGCCTGAACGATGTCCGGGAGGACATTGGGCGTCTGTATGGGCTGTTGCGGCCGACGGCCGAGGTGAGCGCCCAGACGATCGAGTCGCTCGGCGAACGGCTCGGCGCGCTCGACGACGTCGTGTTCCGGGCGTCCCTGCCGACGCAGGCGCTGCACGGTGACGCGTCGATCACCAATCTCCCGCGCACGCCGCAAGGCCTCATCTGGAACGACTTCGAAGACACCTTCCGGGGACCGGTGCACTGGGACTTGGCCAGCCTTGTGTCCGACCTTCAAGCGCACGGCGCGGACGGGCGTGCTGTCCGGCGATTCCTCGACACCTACGGCTGGGGGAGGCGCAGGAGCTCACGCCGTTCATCGATGCGCAAGACATTTATTACGAGATTTGGCACCTATATCGCCGTCAGCGCCGGCGTGCGCCCGAGCCGGCATGGGACGCTGACGTCTAACGCCGGTATAACGTCGTTATCGCCCTGTTATCCCGTGGGGGATACGGTGCCGCTCGACGATCCATCGACTGGAGGGCTCACGATCGAAAGGTCGCGTGAGGTGGATGCTCCGCGGAGCGCGCGCGTCGCGCTGCGACTGGCGCCATGGGTAATCATCGGCGCGGTGGTTCTCGCACTGGCGGGGGGCGGAATTCCCGCGACGCTGTCGCTCTTGTCGCAGGCAGCTCGCGAGCCGGTGTCGGCAACTACGGGCGTCGATTACTGCTTTGGCGAACCGTGGCCCGATAACCCGCATGGCGCCGGCATGGCGCGCCTTCCGTTCGTGCGCTGGCTCAAGTCTCGGATGGGTGCTCATGCCGTGTACGCGCTGGACTACACGCCACCGCCTGACACGGGCTGTCTTACCTTGGGGCTGCTGCCGGCGCTCCCCGCCCGTCCGGGAGAGCGGGCCGAATGGACGATCGCGTTTGGGTCGGTCCCGGCCGAGATGCGCGCGCTGATCGGCCGGCACGACCCGGCGGTCGAGGTCTTCGCGCCCGGGTTCGCACTGCAGTTCAACGGACGCCAATGAGAGGCCTCGCCGGCTTTGCGGTACTGCAGGGCGTGCTGGCGCTGATCGGTGTCGGTTCGCTTCGCGCCGTCGGGCTGCTGAGCGCCGGGGTGCGTCCGGCCGTGCTCGGGCTGGGGCCGGCGTGGCTCGTGGGGACGACGCTCGTTGGGCTCGGACTGGTGTTGCTGCTGGTGCTGAGCGTGCCGTTCACACTCACGACCATCGCGCTGGTCAGCGTCACCGGCGCGGGCGTCGCGTTCGTGGTCGCATGGCATCGTGGGGTGATGACAGAGCGGGTCGTCGACGCGGCGGCCGTACGACCGAGCCGGGTTTGGCTCGTTCGGATCGCGGTCGCGACGGCTGCGGCGTACGTTGGCTTCGGGGCGTATGCGGTCGCCCGGGCACCGATCCAGGCCGACGATGCTCGGATCTGGTCGCTCAAGGGCCTGGCCCTCACCTACTACGACAGCCTGCGGCCGGAGATCTTTCTGGGTCCGGCGACGGCTGTGTCCCATCACGTATATCCGCTGCTGCAACCCGTGCTCGAGGCGGCGCTCGGCCGGGCGATGGGTCAACCCGAACTGCGCCTGTTCCATACCGAGTTATGGCTGATCCTGATCGCATCGATCTGGACGGCGGCCTATCTGATCTGGTGGCGGCGCGAGCGGCCGATGAGAGAACAGGCCGGCGTGGTGCTCCTGGCACTCGTGGCGCTCACCCCGGCGATGGTGTCGAACATCTGGACCGGACATGCCGACGCGACCGGCGCGGTCCTGCTGGCGGCCGGGGCCGTGGCGCTCGGTCTGTGGATCGACGGTGCCGCTAACGGACATCTCTGGCTGGCGGCGATCCTCCTCGGGGCGGCCGCCAACACCAAGGACGAAGACATGATCGGCGCCATCGTCGTGCTCCTCGCCGCGGGTGCGGTGCTCGGGGGTCGCAGCCACCGCGCGCGGCTCCGCTTATGGCTCGCTGGGGTCGGTGTCTGTGCGGCGCTGATCCTTCCGTGGCGAATCTGGACCGCGACGCACCACTTGAGGGACAACGTGACTCCTCCCCTGCCCGGCGCCTTGACGCCGAGGTTCTTGCTCGACCGCGCGCCTGAGCTTCGAAGGGTGGGGATGGCGATGGTGAGTCACACCGCAGGCGAGTGGGGGTGGGCCGCGGCGATCTTCGTAACGCTTTGCGTGTTCAGCATCACGACCCGCACCGCCCGAAGGCTCACCGCGTTCTACCTGATCAGCTTCGTGGCGATCGCGGTGGCGATGCTGTGGCTATATGGCACCACGCCGATCAACCTCTCGTACCTGATTCCGAGGAGCATGAGCCGGACCGTGAACGTGTTCATGGTCCTGGCCGCGTTCGCGTCGGCGCACCTGCTGAGCACCCTCACACCCACATCCCGACGTCGACGAGCCTGACCGTGACGCCTTCGGCCCGGCGTGTCGCTCCGGTCGCGATCGTTACCGTGGCCGCCTTCGCCCTGGTGTGGTCCCGACTGGTCCCACTGGGACAGAGCCTGTGGGCAGATGAGATCAAGTCGGTCACGGCGTATATCCGTCCCGGGCCGGCGGCCATCTACGGCCATTACGTGGCCAACGACCACATCCTGTTCGAGTTACTGACATGGGCCAGCACCGCGCTGACCGGTGCTCGGAGCGCGGCGGCATATCGGTTCTGGGGCGTCGTGCCCGGCATCGCCGCGGCGGTGATCCTGACCCGGTGGCTGTGGCGACGGATTGATCCTTGGGTGGCTGCGCTGTTTGCTCTGTTCGCGACGGCGTCACCGATCTACTACACCCTGTGCGTCGACGCGCGTGGCTACGGTCTGGGATTCCTCGCCACGTCGTGCGTGCTGATCGGCGCCGACACGTACGTGCGCACCGGCTCGAGGCGCGCGCTCGGACTGCTCGGAGTTGCTGCGGTGGGCGGGATCTGGACGCTGCCGGTGTTCGCGCTACCGGTCGGGGCCGTTCTTGGCTTGATTGCTCTTGATAGGCGCGACCGGTTGCGGCTAGTCCTTATCACCGCCGGGCTGGTGGCCGTGGCGTCCGTTGCCTTGTATGCCCCGGTCCTTGCTCAGGTTCTGGGGGCATCCCGGCAGAGCTTCGGGCAGCCGCTCCCGTGGTACGGGTTTGCCTCCGGGCCGTTCACGGACCTGATCGCTCCTGAGCTGCTCGTGGCGGTGCACGGGATCAACCCGACGAGCGCACTCACTTTGGCTCCGGGTGCCAGCGCACCCATCCCAGGGACCTCGGGGTGGGCCACCTGGATCGCCGCGGCGCTCGTCCTCGTTGCCTTTGCCGTAACCGTCCGCGTCCGCCGCGAGCGATTCCTCGCCATGGCGTGCCTCGTGCCGGCGGTTTTCACCTACGCGGTGCTTGATCTGGGGCGAATCCACACCGTCAACCGGTTTGCCAGCTTTCTCCTGCTGCCGCTGCTGGCGTTGTCCGCGATCGGTGTCGTGACCATGGCCCGATGGGTTGTCTCGACGCGGGCGGCGGCGCCGGTCCTCGCCGGGCTCGTTGCGGCTGGCTTCGCTGGGTTCATGTTCGTGCGGACGGACGACATGCTCCGGGTTTTGCAGGCCGCCCCGTATGAAAACGACAAGCTCATCGCCGCCGTCGTCCGCACGGCGGATATCGCGCCGGTCGTCACCAACTTCAACGGAGGCGACACCTCCTACTACCTCGGCCGGTGGACTGCCTCGCGGAGAAGCGCAGGCCAGCTGGAGGCCTTGTTCTGCTCCTCCGGCGACGAGCTGACCTACCTCGACGAGCTCTTGGCTCCCGACCAACCATCGACGGCCTGCCTGCGGCGGCGGGATGCGATCGAGGTTCGCATCCCGCAGCGCCACACCACGGCTGCGACGGCGGGATCGCCGTTCACCGTCTGGCTGCTCAGACCGGAGCTGCTCGCCCAGGGGCGCCAGACTGCGTCTGGGTCGGGGGCGAGCGCCTCGAGGACCTTTCGAGCGGCTCGCTGGTGAACCTTCGCGACCTCCACCCGACCGCTGAGACCCCGCTGCGGTCGGGTCGAAATGGCCGAACGCGGTCACCTTGGCGATAATCAGCGAAGTGACACTCCGAGCAGAGGTCGTCGACATCGCGGGTGTCGCGCGACGGTTCCTCTGGGCGGAGCCCTCGGGCGCTCCGTCGGTCATCGTGCTCAGCCTCCACGGGAGCCGCTCCTCACCCGAGAGGCAGGCCCGGCTGAGCGCGATGGAGAGGCTCTGTTCGTCGGGCGCGGTCGTGGCCTTCCCGCAGGGCGGGTCGCCGCTTGGATTCGGGTTCCAATGGGATCTTGATGGGGACGTCGAGTACCTCCTGGTCCTGATCGGCTGGCTCGTGACCCGCTACCCGGAGGCGGATCGACGGGTTTGCATCGCGGGGATGTCGGGTGGGGCCCGGATGTCCAGCCGCTTCGCCTCGCTCCATCCCGAGGCCGTGCAGGTCCTCGGGGCAGTCGCTGGGTTACGGGCCCCCGCCCAAGCCCGGCTCGAGCATCCGCTGCGGGTGCTCGCCTTTCATGGCACGGCGGACCGCATCAACCCGCTTGTTGGCAGCGGTAGCGAGCGGTGGAACGAAAGCGTGTCCGACGCGGCCGAGGCTTGGGCCCGAGCGCTCGGGCTGCCAACTGAGCCGACCCGGCGAGAGCTGACCGATCACCTGACGCGAGTGGACTTCGGCGATCCACGAGAGGCGGCGGCTGTCACCTTATTCGTATCGCGAGGAGCCGGGCACACGTGGCCCGGTTCCCACCTGCCGCTCTTTCCCATTTCCTTGCGGCTGATCCTCGGAAGGACCTCCAAGGAGGTTGACGCCACGGAGGAGATCTGGCGGGCGACCAGCGCGTCCGCCTAAGGGCCCGGTTCGAGCCTATGTTCTCCGGTTAGAGGGTGCCGATCCGGTCGGGCGGCCAGTACGTGAAGAAAGCGTCCCCGATGATCCAGCTCGCCGGGACTGGGCCCCAGAATCGGCTGTCGTCCGAGTCGCCTCGGTTGTCACCCATCACGAACCACATACCGCTTGGTACGCGGATCGGGGTTGGATACGTGCAGTCCGCCTCCCCGGGGAAACAGGGGCTGGTATAGCCGTCGGCTTCTCGGTGCCCGTTCCTGATCACGTGCCCGTCTTGGATCGTGATGACGTCACCGGGCCCGGCAACGATTCGTTTGACGAAGGTCTCGCTCGATTCGGGGTTCGGCCAGTCGCAAGCCGCCGTCGCCGGATGCGGTCGCCCGCATTGTTCGTTGTCGGCACCCTTCGGCGGGTGGAACACGACGATCTGGCCGATGCTCAGCGACTTGAAGATGCGGTCAACGAGTACTCGCTGGTGCGGTACGAGCGTCGGCTCCATCGAACCGGTGGGAATCTTGTACGGCTTGACGACCCAGGCCTGGATCGCGATTGCCAGTCCGAGCGCAACCAGTACGGTTGCGATCAGCTCCGCGAGCGACCGCGCGCGACGTCTCGTGAGCACCGGCATGTGCGGTTCTGCTGGCTTCGGCTCTTGGCGTGGCGGGGGGTCGAGGTGTACTCACGACGCAGCGGATTGGCCTTTTTAGCTTCAGCATGAGTCGCGGGCGCGAACTGGGGTCCTGGGACCTTCGCGCCGGACGCCTGAGGAAGCTCCGCGGCTGCGAAGGTGACGATCGACATCGCGCCGACGGCGATCCAGGCAACTGGAACGCGCCCCACCCTTCGCCATGACAGAGACCGGTTCGAACGGGTGGCTCGCACAGCCTCGACGATCGCGTCCACATCGCCGAGCCGCGCCATCGCATCGCGGACCGCCGCGTCCTCGGGCACACCGGCTTCCCTGAGCTCAGCCACGCAGTCCTCGAGGTGCTGCCCAAGCTCCCTCACGAAGCGGCGGCGCTCCAGCCACCCGCCGCCGAGCGAGCCCGCCAGTCTGGCCAGGAACTCGGGTCTGGGGTCGCCGCTAATCTGCCGCCCCCTCAGGTGCGGGTGCAAGTACAGCATCGATCGCGCGACTCAGCCGCTCCCAGCTCTCAACTCGCTCGCGGAGCGCGGTCTGGCTCTTCGGTGACGCGGCGTACACGCGTCTGCGCCGGCCGCTGACCTTCTCCCAGTGGCTGCGTACCAGGCCCTCCTTCTCCAGCTTGTGTAGGACCGGATACAAGGTCCCCTCGGGGACCTCCAGCGCGCCCTCCGAGCGAGCACGCAGCTCGGACGCGATGGCGTAGCCGTGCATGGGGCCTTGCTGAAGGATCGCCAACAACAGACCCTCGAGCTGTCCTTGGAAGCCTTGCATACCTCGACAGCCTATGCATCGTCGAAGGAGGTGTCAAGGCCTAGGAGGTAGGTGCCTAACTGGGCGCGCAGCTCGTCCGCGTCGGACAAGATCGCCAGTAGCGTGCCAATCGCGGTGGTCACGAGCGCCGAACCCGTGGACAGCAGCGAAAGGACGACTCCGGTGGCCGCCAGGATCGCGCCGACGGCTTAGGCGATCACGAGCGACATCGCCCATCCAGGACCCCGAACACCAGCTCGAGCACGACCGCGGGGATCGCGGCGGAACCGACCCTGACCACGGCGGCAATTGTGCCCGCGACCGCGGACGCGGCCACGATCGCCAGAAACGGGTCAGGCGAGACCGTGATCGCGCCGGCGATCATGAGACGAATCGCTCCGGAATTCGCGACGGGGGGTCGGTGCTCCCACGAGCCCGGCGGGCTCGCCGTTCATCGTGTCAGCTGGCGCCGGCAACGATCCGCCAGTGCCCCCGACTTCCCGTCGCTACGTGCGTGTTAACTGGCTATCAGCGATCCGTACACCGTGCAAACGTTCTGTTTCGACAGCGTTGTGCTGTTGTCAAACGCGTAATTGACGGTCACGACCTTCCCGGTCGACGTTTCGAACAGCACGATCCCCGTTCCATCGAAATCGCCGCTGTTGGTCGATAGCTGCACACCCTTGCTCGTCTTAGTGAACGCGCTGTTCTTCACGATGTGCAACCGGCCGAGCCCGTCGAAGATCCGGCCGAACAGATCTGCGCTGCTCGCTGACGTGAACGCGAAGATCACCGGCTTTCCGGTTGCGTCGCACCGGGCATTGATCAGCAGCGAGTCCACGTTGACCAACGTGGTCGTGCTCGAGTTCGGCTTTCCGATGAACGAGAACGTCTTGCTCACAGCACCGGCCGTGACGTTGGCGCTCGCGCTCCCGGTCGCCAACGCAAAGACCGCCGCAATCGAAACTATCAGCGCGGCGCACCCGCTCGCGCTCGTCTTCCGCTTCATCTGTCCATCCTCTCTCGTGGCTCCGCCACGACTCTGCTCGGCGCCCCTAACAAGCCGATACTAACCTCCCGCCGCGTGACCTAGCCAGCAGATCGATATGCCGAAAAACGATGTGATGGCGTCCGGCTATGCACCATCCCGAGCTCTCACACCTTCGCTATGCGGTGCGGATGAAACCGACAATGGCGATGATGAGATACAGGACGGGAGCGATCTGCGGCACGACGAGGGCGAGGCGAGCGCGATCGCGAATACATAGAGCGCGATGTTTGGCCGGAAGATGCGGGTGATGTGGTCGATTCTGGGACTGGCTCACGTCGTCCGGCAACAACCGGTGGCTTGCGCTGATGTAGCGCCAGATGCAGGGGTGAGCGAGACGATCACGTGGTGGCCCATCCACACCAGTCCGATGATCGAGAAGCTGGTGAGGTAGGCCAGATAGGACGGCCACAGGTCGATCAGGGCGCGGAGCAGATGCTTGCCGCCCGCGGCGCTGATCGTGAGATCGAGCACGAGCAGGGTGATCGCGATCGCGAACACGCCGTCGCTGAAGGTCTCCAGCCGCGCGCTCGAGAGGACAGGGCCGCCCGCCGCTTGCCCGGCGGACACGCCGAGGCAGCCCTCCGGGCGGTTGGTCATGCCTGATCGGCTCCGCGGTTTGTCCTCGAGCATCCATCGCCCACCTCAATAGCACCGATCGAGACGGCGGTGCCCATACCCGTCTCGTTGATCGAGATCGTGATGCCGTACGGACCATGGCGCGCGACGATCGTCGCACTTGCCTCACTGACCAGGTTTGAAGTCGCGATCCGGCCAGCGCGCTCGAGCTCACCGGCGTAGAAGTCGTAGATGTCGCGCAGCGAATCGGGCGAGCCCAGAACCGTGAGGTTGCACGACCGGCCCGCCGACCGGAGCTTTGACTTCGTCATGGGCAATCTCCAGCCCGGTTCCCGCGGACCTGACGGTGAGTTGACCGGTGGTGCCGCCGGGAGCCGCCAAGAGCGAGCCGTCGCCGCGCCTGCTCATAGATGAGATCGTCGAGCGGGATCAGGTCACTTGTCGATCTGGTCCTGCCGATCGGGTACAGCCATTCGACCGGGCCCAGATGTTCGTCCACATATGCCTGCCGTACCCCACTGCCGGTTTCACCCGATCGTGATCTCTTGGTGCGTCTGGAGGCGGCGGTGACCCATTTGTCGGGTGAGAGTGAGCATGTACTCTCCGGGGCGCACGAGCCTCCTCCCGACATGGAGTGTCAGGCGTGTAAGCCGAGCCGTCCCGGTCGCGTAGATCACCCCGTGTCGGACCAGCGTGGCTTCCGCAGCCGTCGCGGTGAATGCGATGCCAGCAACCAGCGTCGCGGTACACTTCTGCCGGGTCACGGTGTGCGTCTTGCCGTGCAGTCTGACGGTGTGAGTGACCGTCCGGCAGAGAACGAGTTCGAGCTGGTGCGGGTTGCCCGGATCCCCCCGCGGGCCGGTTGGCACGGTGACCACGGTAACCGCGCTGACCCCAGGGGGACCGGTGGGGCCGGTGCTCGGCGCCACCCCAGTGCCGGAGAGGCCGATCGTACCGTCCGTGGGCTCGTTGTCACTCAGGTCTATCGTCGCTTGCCGCGGCCCTGCGGCGCTCGGGGTGAAACGGGCGGTAATCGTGCAGCTCTGCTTCAGGGCGAGCGTCCTGCCGGCGCACGCGTCACCGGTGATCGCGAAGTCGCCCGGATCCCCGGCGGCATCCAGCGCAGCACTGGACACCGTCAGGGCCTGGGCTCCGATATTGGTCAGCACCAGAGACTGAACGGCAGAGGACTGACCGACCGTTTGAACGCCGAAGTCACCGCCGGCGGTGGCGACCTCCGGAGCCGAGTTGTACAGCTCGGCGCTCTGGAGCATGCCGGCGAGGTTGAAACCGCCGGTGATCAGCACTTGCCCGTCGGGCAATGGAGCCGCAACAGCCTCAGCACGAGCGGTCTGAAGTTCGGTGTTGCCCGATGCCGGAAGCGCGCTGAACGTGTCACTGGTCGGATTGAACAGCTCAGCGCTTTGGAAAGCATCGCCGCTGCTATCGCCGCCGCCGGCGATCAGCACCTGCCCATCGGGCAGGGTCGCCGCCACCGCTCCGGCGCGCGCGGTCTGAAGCTCGGTGTTGCCCGACGCCGGAAGCTCGCTGAACGTGTCGCTCGTCGGGTTGAACAGCTCGGCACTTTGGAAGTCGTCGCCGCTGCTATCGCCACCGCCGGCGATCAGCACCTGCCCATCGTGCAGAACTGCCGCCACCGCCAGGCCGCGCGCGGTCTGAAGCTCGGTGTTGCCGGATGCCGGGAGCGCGGTGAACGTGTCGGTCGTCGGGTTGAACAGCTCCGCGCTCTGGAGAGTCCCGCTGGCGTTGTAGCCGCCGGCGATCAGCACCTTCCCGTCGGGTAGCGTCGCCGCCACCGCATCCTCGCGCGGGGTCTGTAGCTCGGTATTACCTGACGCCGGAAGCGCGGTGAACGTGTCGCTCGTCGGGTTGAACAGCTCCGCACTCTGCAGGTCACCGCTGGTGAAGTTGTACCCGCCGGCGATCAGCACCTGCCCATCGGGAAGAGTAGCCGCCGCGGCCTCGAAGCGTGAGCTCTGCAGCTCGGAATCGCCTGAGGCAGGAAGCGCGGTGAAGGTGTCGCTCGTCGGGTTGAACAGCTCCGCACTCTGCAGGTCGCCGCTGGTGAAGTTGTACCCGCCGGCGATCAGCACCTGCCCGTCAGGCAGGGTAGCCGCCACCGCCCCCGCACGCGGGGTCTGAAGCTCGGTGGTGCCCGACGCCGTGGCCCCATTGAAGTACGGCGCCGATGCCGTCGCCGACGCGACGCCCGCATCCACGCCCAGCAGGGCCGCAATTGTCATCGCAGCCGCCAACAGCCGCGGTGCAATCCTACCCATAGTCAACTACCTCCTGCCATGTACCGTTCCGTCGGTTCCAAACTAACCAACGAAGGTCGGCGGCGTCTACTTTCGCCTGCTCTTCGACACCCGCGCACTCCGTGGCCGCCGCTCGGACAGGTCGCTAACGAGAGCTACTGGCCGCTGCAGCTGCCCGCTTCTCACGGAGCGAGGCCCGCGCCTGATCCGACGTTGTGCGTTTCCATGCTCTCGTTCACGCGCGGGTAGTTAACGACGCTGACGATCCCTTTCGGCGTCCCGCCAGCACCGAGAACACGAGTGCTTCGGTGTGACCAGGCGACGGGAACCGGCCGCGAGCCCTTTTGCCACGACAGGGGTCCCCCGCGCGGTGCGATGGCGAGGATCCAGTCGTCTCCCGGCGCTGTGTGGCCGAGCCCTGGCTCGACCCAGAACGGTCAAGGGAGCACGCGATCTCGGCTGGCATCGGCATGAAGACCGTCGCGCGAGACAGGTCGGTCGGGAGACTGCCGGCGTTGGGAATGGTTTGTCCCAATACGCTGCCGGGCATCAGAGGGTCAAACCGCCGCGGCGGCGGCACGCGCGTTGAGGGTTGGCGTCCAACCTGCCCGAACATAATTCGAACACGGAGGTCTGCGGATGTCCCGACGGTCAATCAGAGGTCTTCTGACACTTCTCGCGCTCACCCCCACCGCCGTGCTCGCCGCTATCTCACCCGCAGATGCCGATGCTGTGAGCATGGCGGCGCGGATCATGCCAGGAAGCGCTGAGCTGACACTGGTCACGAGTAAGCGGCTTCCCGACGGCGATTATGAGACTCGCTGGCGCGGCGCCGACTCCAGCGCCGACATCGTGGCGCCCGCCGGGACATGGGTGTACGAGGTCCCAGCGTGGTGGCAAGCCAGCGCCGGACCCGCACTGGCGACCCCGCGGGAGCGGAGCTATCTGACGCGGTTCATCGCTAGCGCGACCGCCGCGGAGCGGGATGCCGCTGCGAGCACCGGCCTGTCGTACGTCGGCACGCTCATGATCGTCCCTCCCGGAGCCATGAGCGATGCAATGGCAAGCGGGAGGGCACGCGCTGCCAGCCGGCGCCCAAACCCGCCGGACCACAGCTGGTTCAATTCACAGTCTTCCACGTTCTGCTATGGCCTCGCGTGCACGAAGGCCAGCGGACGGCAGTACACGATCCAGGAGCAACCTGGCCAGTGGTTCATCGGGAGCTACATCTCCGCGTCGGGGTATGGAGGCGGTCCGGACGGCCCGATTAAGAACGCGAAAACCTCCTACGCGTCGGCGTTTAGCAAATGGCCAGGCGAGCACGGAGACGTCATCGTGTCCAACTCGCCGACCGGCACGACCTACACGTCGAATAGCTCGCGGACTGTTGGCGTGTCGCTGAGCGACGGAGGCTTCGGCTTCAACGAGACGTGGACCTTGGGCTCGCATTCCTCCTACGGGCCCAACTGGGCTCACGGCACCGAAAATCCGGCGTTCGGAGCTCAATGGCATGGGTGCAGCACGGGAAGCACGGCGGATTACGAGGACGTGTCAAGTGCCGACGTGAACCATCTGGGGCGCGGCCAGAGCCCATATGACTCCCTCATCGAGCAGGCCAACTACAACAACTGCTAGGCGCTCGCCAGCCTCATACACCCAGCGAGTCGGTCAGAGGCCGATTTCGCGCGGACACGCTCGGTGCACTGCTCCGTCGCCAAGTGAATCGTCCGTTCCGAAGCCGTTTTCCAGGTCTCCATCGTCGAACGAGCGTTCAGCGCGGGGTCGCGAACGCGTTGTGGGGTCACGCCGCGGCGAGTCCGATGCATAGTGCGGCGAGTGCGAGGGTTTGGAGCGCGACGCGGCCGTCTATGACTGAGTCCCAGCGGGCCTGGAGTTGGCGAGCGTCGCCCGGCACCCGGTCGGCGAGCGCCGCCGCGGTCAGCGCTGTGTTCACGGGTTTGCTGACCCGGTTGTAGATCGCGAGGAAGATGATCAGGGCGAGTGTGGCGATGGCTCCGGCTACGGTGCTGACCCAGTGCCCGCCCGCGGCGGCGAGCGCGACCGTCGCTACGGTGGCGATCAGGCCGCCGATGCCGATCGCCGCGAAACGGCGGTCGGCGATGCGGTGGATATGGCCGAGCAGTTGGGTGAGGGTGCGATCATCGACTGCGGCGATGGCGGGCCGCAGGACAATCGCGCCGAAGACGTCGGTGCCGTAGATGACGGCGTTGGCGAGGATGGCGAGGCCGGCGAGGATTTCGATGAGGGTGCGCATCAGTGGGTCTCCTGTTGGGTGAGCATGCGGTGGGCGAGGTCGAGGCGGGCCTGGGCGTGGCTCGCGCGTAGGCGTCCGCTGGCCTGGAGGGTGGCCAGGCCGTGCAGCACCGACCAGGCGACCTCGGCCCGGGTGCCGTCTGCATCGGGGAATGCGTCGCGGATGTCCGAGAACGCACGGTGGAGCGGTTCGGGGGTGTCGTCGGCCGCGAAGGCCAACCCCGAGGGCAGCGAGAACATCGCCTCATAGATCCGGGGGTGTGCGGCGGCGAAGTCGAGGTACGCACGCATCCGCGCCATGGGCGAGGCGTCCACCGCTTCTAGCGCGGCGGCGAGGTCACTGAAGCCGCCTAGCGCTACCGCGTCTATGAGCGCCTGGCGGCTGGCGAAGGCCGAGTAAAGCACCGGCTGGGTGACGCCGAGCTCTCCGGCGAGGCGGCGCATCGTGACGGCAACCCAGCCGTCGGACTCGGCGAGGCCTCGGGCGGCGTGGATGACCTGGTCGCGTCTCACGTCGAGATCTGGAGCGGGTCTAGGGGACATGAACCATAGACTAGCACCGTTAGATAACGGTGCTAGTCAATATATTTGAAGGGCCCCTTCACGTTGGGTGGCCCTCGCAACGCTCGAGCGCGGCCAGCTGCTCGAAGTAGTCGAGTTCGCGGTAGAGCACCCACGCTTCGGGAGCATTCGCGGCAACGTACGCAGCGAACGCGATCCGCAGCGCGAGCAGGCTCCGCCATAGGGCGAGCACGATGCGAGGTCGAGCTGTCCACGGCGAGCCGGGCCCGAGGATCCCGCCGAAGCGGGCCACTCGCAGGCGGGCCGTGTCTCCATCCTCGTGCCAGCCGGGTCACTGGTGGGAAGATGGGGCCTTCGATGGTGCCGGTTCTCCTTCACCTGACGGCAGTACTATCGCGGCTCTGATTTCCGTGTGGAGAGTGAGGGGTGGGATTCGCCGGCTGAGAGGAGTACCGCAGTGACCGAGCCTCTGCCGGCGGCCGTCGCGCGAGCCATCGACGCGGTAAACGCCAGCGATACCGACGCGTTCCTTTTCGAGTTCGCGAGTGATGGCTGGATCGATGACAACGGCTGGCGCTTTGTCGGGCACGACGAGATCCGCGGTTGGAGCGATCGCGAGTTGATCGGCGCCAATAGCCGCTTTGCTGTCACGGGGAGTGAAGCGACCGATCGCGGCGCCGACGTCGATATCGAGGTCGCCTCGGACGGCTTCAACGGCTACAGCCGCTTCGCTTTCGAGGTCGAGGGCGAGGCGTTGCGGTCGATGACGATCACGGCGTAGCCGGGAGGCCGGCATGCCACGGGTGGCGAGAGCCTCGCTGCGTCGCCACGGAGGCGTGGAGCAGCACGCGAGCACGCTCGAGCTGTTCTACGACCTCGTCTTCGTGTTTGCGATCACGCAGGTGTCGCACCTTTTACTGCACCGCCTGACTTGGGAGGGGGCGGGCCAGTCGGCGCTCGTGCTGCTCGTCGTCTGGTGGTCGTGGAACTACACGACGTGGGTCACGAACGAGCTCGATCCGGAGTCGATCGTCGTCCGTCTGCTGCTGATCGCGTTGATGCTCGCCAGTCTCTTGATGGCGATCGCGATCCCCGAAGCGTTCGGCGACAGGGCGCTACTGTTCGTCGCCTCGTACGTCGCGATTCAGGTCGGGCGCCACTCGTTCCTGACGTTCGCCACCGCGGATCGCGCCACGATCGAGCGCCAGCGGGCTGGGCGTATCCTGACCTGGTTCGTTGCCGCGGGCGTGCTTTGGATCGCCGGAGCGCTCGCGGACGGTTTGGCTCGGACCTTGCTTTGGCTCGCAGCGCTCGCGCTCGACTACGGGGCGCCCCTGGTGACTTTCTGGCTGCCGGGTCAGCCGGCACTGAGCCCCGAGGCGTGGGACGTCGGCACCGAGCACTTCGCCGAGCGGTTTCAGCTCTTCATCATCATCGCGCTCGGCGAGACGATCGTGATCACGGGCGCGACTACCGCTCAGCTCAAGCTGACCACCGCGAGGGTGGCCGCCTTCGCGCTCGCGTTCCTCACCACGGCGGCGCTGTGGTGGCTCTACTTCAACCTCGTCGCGACGACTGCCGAGCGTCAGCTGGCGAAGGCCAAGAACCGCACCCTGCTCGCGCGCGACGCCTACACCTATTTGCACGTGGTCATCGTTGCTGGGATCCTCCTCACCGCTGTCGGCGACGAACTCGTGATCGCGCACCCGACCCAGGAGCTAGAGCACGCGGAGCTGGTTGCCGTGGTCTGCGGTCCGGCGCTCTACCTGCTCGCGCACGTCGCGCTGCGGCTCCGGATGGCCGGGACGGTCAGCGGCAGCCACCTTGCGGGTGCGCTCGCTTGACTCGCGATCGGCGCGATTGGGACGTTCGCGCCCGCGCTGGTCGTCGTCGGACTCTGTCTTCTGGGTCCTGGTCGCCGTCATCGTCGGCGATCAGGTCGCGGCGGATCGCCGCCAAATACGCAACGGGCCAGCCCCGCCCGCGCAACTCGAGACCGCGGGATAGCCCCGACAACGAACCACCCCGACGTCCGATCCGCTGCCTCAGCTCCGACCGCGATGCCTGAGGTAGTCATCCAGCGGCCTGCGGCCGGTATTGGGGTCACCGGCAGCTGTCGGCGGCAATGCCCGCCCGAACACGAACCACGCGCCAGTTCATTGACCCGCAGTCGCCGAGAGCAGGGCCCAGAAGACGGTTCCGCATTCGTGCTGGTGTGGGCGTGTGCTACCGACGGCGTTCGCGGGTGTGAGTTGTCTTGACGCGCGGAGTCCCGTGGACGAAGATCGCTGCGTGCCTGTGGAGGTGGAGTTCCGGAACGTCGCGGGAGCAGCGGCAGCGATCGGAAGCGCCGGGCCGTACACGCTTGTCGTGGACCGGCCACTCGACGGTGGAGGAGGAGGTCTCGGCTTCAACGGCGGACAGCTGCTCTACCTAGCGATCGGCGGATGCGTCTCCAACGACCTCTTCAGGGAGGCCGCGGCGAGCGGCATCGCATTGACGACCGTCCGAGTGATCGTGCGGGGGGACTTCAGCGGGGAGCCGGCCGTCTCGGAGGCTGTGATCTACGAAGTGGAGCTGGCGGGAGCCGCGACCGCCGAGGAGCTCGAGCGGCTCGTTGCGCACGTTGATGCGATTGCGGAGATTCCCAACTCTGTCCGCCGCGGCACTGAAGTGCGGCTTGCCGCCGTCAACGTCGTCTCGGCGAACGCATAGCCCGATCGTCCTCCGACGCCTCCGGGATCGGGGAGGCAACGGGCGCGGCCCCGGCGACAGTCTCGGTTTGCGCAGTGCCGCTGATCCCGAGCGTTGCTGGGCTATGGGAGCGCTGCTTCCCAGCGCGAGACCGTGTACGGAATGCCGACGGGTCCTCCGACCATGAAGATCGCCGTTCCGTCGGCGGTTGCCCGGGCGTGACGAAGCAATGCCGGATCGCGCACGAACACGATCGTCCCAGCGGGCGCGTCGATCTCCTCGCCGTCGACCGTGAAGATCGCGTGTCCGGTCATGACGGCGAAGAGCTCTTCGTGGCCGTTCGTCTGGTTCTCCTCGTCGTCGGCTTCGTGATGCTCCTCGATCATCTCGTCGCCGGCGTTCCCGGTCGCGGCGTTGACACCGAACGCCCGGACGTCGAAATGACGACGGACGAGATGAAACGCGCAGTCGTTGATGTCCACGTTTTCGGGGTCGACTTGGGCTAGGGTCTCCACGTCGGCTAGGCGGACGGAACCGTAGGGTGCGGTGCGGGGGTCGGTCATGGCAGCGATACTGGCACGCTCGCGATCACGTTCAACCAGGCACGCAGCTCGCTGCCTTCCGTGGACGGCACGCGGATCGCGAGGGGCTCGCAGCCAAGCAAGCTCGCCGCTTCGCGGCTGCCGTGCGGCGAGGGGCGTCTATCGTGAGCTGGCGTGTCTACGCTCGTGGTCTCGGACCTTCACCTGGGGTCGCGTCTACGGCACGACGTCCTCACGCAGCCGGAGCCGCTGCACCGGCTGCTCGGGGCGCTTGAGGGTATCGAGCGCCTCGTGCTGCTCGGTGATGTCGTCGAGCTGCTGGAGAAGCGGGCCGAGCGCGCGATGGATATCGCCGAGCCGATCCTGCGGCTGATCGGCGGGACGCTGGGGGTCGACGGGGAGGTGATCTTTGTGCCGGGCAACCACGATCGACCGTTGGTCGCCGGCTGGATCGAGCGAGTCGGCACTGGCCTTGCTCCTGACAGCCGAGTTCCCCTCGAAGCGACGCCGGAGTTGGCCCGCGTCGCCGCATGTCTTGCGCCGGCGCGCGTCCGGGTGCACTACCCGGGCGTGTGGCTCGGCCCTGGGGTGTGGGCGACACACGGGCATTACCTCGATCGCCACCTGCTGCCTGAGGCCGCGTTCGGCGTTACGCGCGGCCTCCTCGGGCGCGTGCCCCGACCCGGCGCGGCACCGATTGACTACGAGCAGGCCGGAGGGCCGTCGCTCACCCGCCTCGAAGCGCGCGTGATCGAGGCGCTCCCGCGCCCGCTCGCTGCGTTGGCAGAGGATGTCGCTGAGCTGATTCGGGCGTCGACCATGCCGCTGGCCCCCCGCCGGCTGCTGCGCCCCGGGATGGCGCGCCTGACCGCACGTGTCCTGGGGACGCAGATGAAACTGGCGAGCCTCCCCGCGATCTCGCACGTGGTCGGGCGCCTCGGCGTGGGCGCGGAGTGGGTGCTGTTCGGTCACGTGCATCGGCTTGGTCCCCTCCCGGGCGACCTCGACACACGTTGGCGGGGGGCGCAGGGTGGGCCTTGCCTCATGAACACTGGCTCCTGGGTCTACGAGCCGCTACTCGTCCACAACGCGACCGCGCCGCACCCGTACTGGCCTGGCGGGGCCGTGATCTTGGAGAACGACCGGCCGCCCCGCGCCGTCGGACTCCTCGACGGCGTTCCCGCCACCGCGATGCACTGATCGTGGCAGCAGTGATCCCGCACTCGTCCCGATCCTGGCAACGCTCGATGACGCGCCCGCTGGGGGTAACGATCCCAGCGCGACCGCGCGAACTCGCGCGCTTGCGTCCCGGACCCAGGCGACGCTACGTCGCAAACCAGTCGCCCGCCGCCGGCCGCTCGCGGGGCGACGGCGATTGTCGTCGGCGTGCGCCGTTTCCGCAGGTCGGACCTGGCCCCGCGGCCGCATCATGAGTTTCGATGCGGACGGACGTGCTGGCCGCCGCAAACCACCACGCCCAAGCCCTCCGAGGTTGGGGCCGTGACGCCAGGCCGGTAGCATATGGACGAGACGGTGGGCACCGGGCATCTTGGGGCATCCCGCGGTGGAGGTTTTGGCGTTGGCCTGGCGGTGGTGAGGGCTGAAGTGGGATCGGGTTCGTGTATGACGACGCGTTGATTCGGCCGTGGTTCGAATCCGCCGTCGAGTGCGTGCCGGGGTTATCGTTGTTCGACGCCCACGCGCACATCGGGTGCAACGATCCGGACGGGCTCCGGCTGTCGGCGCGCGAGCTGATCGAGACGATGGAAGCGGTCGACGCCCGGTCGGTCGTCACTCCCTTGCAGGAACCCGATGGCTACTCCGCCGCGAACGACCGCGTCCTCGAGGAGTGCGAACGATCGGATGGGCGGCTGGTTCCCTTCTGCCGGGTCGACCCGCACAACGATGCGAGCGGCGAGGCCCGTCGCTGCGTGGAAGCCGGCGCGCGTGGGATCAAGCTCCATCCTCGCGCGGAGAGGTTCGAGCTGAGCGACCCGGAGCTTGAGGGAGTCTTCGCGCTCGCCCACGAACGTCGGCTTCCCGTGTTGATCCATGCGGGTCGCGGGATTCCGACCATCGGGCGCGATGCGCTCGCGCTTGCCGAGCGGTTCCCGTCGGCGGCGTTGATCCTCGCTCACGGAGCGATCTGCGATCTCAACTGGATCTGGCGAGAGGCGCAAGATCGGCCCAATCTGTTCTTCGATACAGCGTGGTGGCACTCGACGGATCTCGCCGCGTTGTTTGCGCTGATCCCGCCGGGTCAGATTCTGTACGGCAGCGACCCTCCGTACTTCACTCCCATGCTCATCGCCACCTGCGTGATCCGGACAGCGCTCCAGGCTCGCGTCGACGCCGACCGCCTGCGCGCGATCGCCGGCGGGCAGTTCGAGCGCCTGCTCGACGGGAGAGATCCGCTCGATCTCGGACCGCCGGTCGCCGGTGGTAGATCAGCGCCGTCCATCCTGCTTGAGCGGGTGAACGCGATGTTGTTATTGGGTGTCAGCCGGATGCTGCTTGGGGACACGGGATACGAGCCGCTCGCGCTTGCACGCCTCGCCTGTGACGTCGGCGTTGACGATGCGCCTGAGACGCAAGTGTGCCGGAGCGTGCTCTCGTTGTTGAAGTTGCAGGAATCCAGCGCCCGCCAGGGCGAGGGGTTTGCGTCGCCTGGTGCTGGCTTGGTGATGCTCGCCGCGAATGTGACACGGACGCCCGACGTGCCGCTGCCAGCCATCCCCGAGCTCGCGACCGAAGCCGACATCCGCGATGCGTCGCTTGCCGGTCACCGGCTACTGGATGCAAGCGAGGTGAACCAGCGTGCCGCGGAGATACGGCGACTCTCGACACTCTTCCCGACCGTCAAGATGAGCAACGCGTCGTCGAGGAGTGACGACGGCGAGCGGTCTGGCTTCCGCGGGTCCTCCCTTGCCGACCACATGCTGGTAGACGAGCTGGGTCCGCTTCCGCGAGCAGTCGAAGCCGAGCACCGCCGTGACTGATTTCGCGCTTCCGCCGGATCCCGAGTATCGAGCGCAGCAGCGAGGGAGGTACAGCAGGCTCTCGGTCGAGGGAGTCGACGAAGCGGAAGCGTCATTCCGCCGCAGGCATCCCGGTTACGCGGATACTGCGGCTCTCGATGACCTTCGCGCCGCTGACTTCGCGCGGCTCGATCGCGACGGTCATGTGTATCTCGACTACACCGGAGGGGGCATGTTTGCCAGCTCTCAGGTCGCACAGCACACGGAGCTGCTCGAGTCAGGCGTGTTCGGCAATCCTCACTCGATTAACCCGACATCGGCCGCCAGCAGCGAACTCGTCGAGCGCGCGCGAAGCGTCGTGCTCGACTTCTTCAGCGCCTCGCCACAAGAGTACGTGGCGATCTTCACGCCTAACGCAACTGGGGCGCTGCGGTTGGTCGGCGAGGCATATCCGTTCCGCTCGGGTGACCGATTCCTGCTCACGGTCGACAATCACAACTCGGTCAACGGCATCCGCGAGTTCGCGCGCGCGCGCGGAGCCGAAACCACATACATACCTAGCGTCGCGCCCGACCTGCGCGTCGACGAAAGCTTGCTCCCGCGGTACCTGACGGACACCATCGGCGATCACCACAACTTGTTCGCGTACCCGGCACAGTCGAACTTTTCAGGCGTGCAGCATCCGCTCGAGTGGATTGAGCAGGCGCACGCACACGGCTGGGACGTGCTCCTGGACGCGGCGGCGTATGTGCCGACCAACACCCTGGACTTAGGCGTCTGCCATCCGGATTTTGTGGCGATCTCGTTCTACAAGATGTTCGGCTGGCCGACCGGGGTCGGTTGTTTGTTGGCCCGTCGCGACGCGCTCACGAAACTGGAGCGGCCGTGGTTTTCGGGAGGGACGATCGTCGCGGCCTTCGTGCAGCGCGAGTACTATCACTCCGCTCCCGGCGCTGCGCAGTTTGAGGACGGCACCGTTAACTACTTGAATATGCCGGCCGTGGAGATCGGGCTGCGCTATCTCGACCGCGTTGGCATCGAGACGATCCATCACCGCGTTGCCGCGCTCAGCGAGTGGTTGATCGACCAGCTCGGAGCGATGCGGCACGAGAACGGTGCTCCGGCCACGACGATTTACGGACCGCGGTCGTCGGAGCGGCGCGGCGCCACGATCGCATTCAACTTTCTTCATCCCGACGGGAGGATTGTGGACGAGCGATACGTTGACCGAATCGCTTCGCAGCACAACGTGTCCCTTCGCACTGGTTGCTTCTGCAACCCTGGGGCGGGTGAGGTGGCGTTCACGATCTCGCGCGAGACGCTCCTCGGGGGCGAGTTCGGCGAAGGCATGAGCCTCGACGACTACGTAGACGCGATCGGTCTGCCTTCCGGTGGGGCGATCCGGGCATCGCTCGGTCTCGTGTCAAACTTCCAAGACGTTCAGCGTTTCATGGCTTTTGCCTCGCGATTCACCGATCTTGCCGAGGTCCCGGGCGATATGCCACCGCGCGTAGGTTGCTGAAACCGACCGCACACACAAGCAGTCGCGAGCGCTTTCCAACGGCGCCGGTAATACCGGTGTCCGCCCCCGGACGCGACGCTCGGGCGGGCATCCTCGTCAGTGACCCGCAATGGCTCCGAGGAGGTTGGATGGATAGCCCAGCCGCTTATCGTGCCGCCCAGAGTGCCGGCCATCCTGCCGATGGTTCCTCACCTACCTCGGCACGTGAGCCTCACTCTCCCCGGCTTACGACCGCAAGCGTCCGAGTGTCGTCGAAAACCGGTCAAGTCCATATCGCGCCCTCGTGCACTCGCCGAGGACGAGCTTCCCGAGGCCGCTCCCGAAGTCTGGCCTGCGTCTCAACAGGTCGGCCTGCTCGCCGTGAGCGTCACGGCGCAAATCAGCTTGCTTACGCGCGAAGCGAGCGATCGACCGCGCGGGCGACCTGCTCGCGCGAGCGGGCTCTGACCGCGCACGTGAGCGCCACGCGCCAGCGTTCCGGACTCCGTGCGGCGCAGTCCAGCCCCAGGTCCGCGAGTACCGCGGCTTGATCAACGTGAACCGCGATCTGCTCGGCGCGGCGCTGGGCGGCAATATGTTGGGCGCGTGCCAGCGGCGTCCTGCCACGGTCGCCGGCAAGCCTGAGGAGATCCTCCGACACGAGCGGTACGGCGCGCCGCGCGCACCTCTCCCACGGCGCGTCAGCCGACGAGTCGACGACAACCTGACGCACGACTCGCCAACCAGCATGGTGCGAATCGCAACGCGCAACGAGGAATCGGGCCAGCGCCTCGGCTACCCCCACAGCTCCGGGCTCAGACCCGTGACCGTCCAGGTGCCGCAGCGCGGCACCCACCTCCCGGCCGCCCTCGACCGCCCTGGCGAGCTCCCGGGCGGTCCGCCGCGGCCTGCGTCCTTGATCATCGATCCCTCCACCGTACTCGACCCGGAAGGCCGCCCTCGGTTCGGGGCGTCGAGTTCGGCCGTAAAGCGCTCGCCAGCGCCGCGGCGCTTTCCGCGCCCGCCACGCTTAAGTGGGCCGGCCGCGCCGGTGACTTGGCGGGCCTCGCGCCCACGCCAGCTGCCTGCGATGTTATCCTGGTCGCGGGTCCTGGTGGCCATGCGCAGAGACACAGAAGAGGGTCTCGCAAGAGCGGGCAGAGCGTTCGTCCATCGCCCGGGAAACGAGCGTCGGTCGGCTCGGCCTGTTTCTCCCGGCGGCGCGATGCTCGAACGAGGCCAGCTGCTTCGTCTTCAGCGCCTACTCGGCAATCGCGTTGTGTCCAACCTGATGGCTGGCGGCGGCGGTGCGATGAGCCCGCAACGAGCGCTGGCGCGCGTCCGCCGCTCCGCGGAGCCAGTTCCGGAGAAGCGCTCGCCGGTCTATGACGCTATCGGTCGAGGCGGGGGTCGCGAACTCGATCCTCGCATCCGTGCGACCGCCGAGGCGTTCCTCGGGCAGAACCTCGGATCCGTCCGTCTGCACAGCGATGCTCGGTCAACGGAATCTGTTGAAGCTGCGGCCTTCACCGTTGGCGAGGACATCGTGATCCATCCCGATCACTTCGCCGTCGGGACCGTCGCGACAGACCGCTTGCTTGCGCATGAGCTCAGCCATGTGGCGCAGCAGCGGTCGGGCCCTGTGGCGGGCACGCCGGCGCCGGGCGGCATTCGGATTTCCGATCCATCGGATCGGTTTGAGCGCGAAGCGGACGCGAACGCACGCGAACTGACACCGCTTATTGCTCGTGTGATGTCTGGGGGCGCGCCACTCACCCCGCCAAACGTGGAGCGACACACCCACGTCCCCCATGCGGCGTCAATGGTGAACGTTCAGCGAGGCAAGAAAAAGAAGAAGAGCGCTGACGGGGAGAAGGAAAAAGAGAAGGAGAAGGAGAAGGAGAAGGAGAAGGAGCATGACACCGGCCCGACGGTGACTACGATCGGCGGCTATCAGCCCGTCGAATTCGAGCCGCCTGAGTCGGCGAAATGCCTGGTCGATCCACGATGGCGGGCAGTCTTCGTCAAGTGGGTTCTCAGCGTCGGCGATTGGCCCGAAGTTGGACTGGACCCGAAGCTTCTGGACCTGTATCTGCAGCTTCAGCTCGCCAGCGAATATGAGGCGCCCGACTACGGGGAGTTTGCCAGAAAGATTATCGCCTCCGAGTCGGACGCCCTTGCGTTGCACACGCTCTTGAGGATCACCGGAAGCAGGCTGGGTCAGGAGGGAGCCTCGTTGTCGGTGGAAGACGTCAGGGTGTTGCTTGAGCAGGGTGGTGACGGCCAGAAGCGGGCGGTCTTGAAGTTTTACGACGTGCTGGAAGCTCGGGTTCGAAGCACGTGGGGCGTCTTTCGTATGTGGGCGAGGACCCCTGAGGGCCAGTCCGCGTTGTCGAAGCAAGAGCTCGGATCGACCCAGGGCGGCTGGGTGGCAGGAGTCACGGAGCGACGAAGGCGCTGATCGTCGAGCGTCAGCGCGTCGATGCGACTTCCCGATGATCGCCGGGGGGATTGGGGTGACCCCCTCTCTCCCGCCAGCCGCTTGAAGCAGCGGCAGCCGTATCCGGTGCCGGCGCGCCGGCCGAATTCCATCGCTGACCTCTCACCGAGCGACGTCCTGGCGCTGCAGCGCACGGTCGGCAATGCCGCCATCTCGGGACTCCTCGGCAGACGGCCGCAACCTCCGACAAGTGATCGACGGCAGGAGGATCACGATTCCCGAGCGCGCGACGCCGGGCTAGCAGTTCAGCGCTACGCGATCTTGGAGCCCTCTGAGTATGCGCTTGATCGAGGTGCGAGGTTTGAAGCCCAACGCGCCGTGGATGATGTCACCTCGGCCTATTTCGTCCGCCGTACGCTCGCACAAGAAAGCGAAGGAGTGACCGAAACGGAGGAGCGTCGCTTGAGCGACCGCGCTTGGTCCGCGCCGGAGCAGCGTCCGTCCAGCGTTCGCTTACCGCGCCTCAGGTGCGCGTGGGCGGGCGACCGAGCGATGGCAATCGAAGACACGGATGCCGACACCGAAGCCAAGGTGTTCTACGCCACGCCTAACGTCGTGCTTGACAGCAACAACAAGCTACAAGCCACGGGATCCAAGACACAGCTCGAGATCCTCGGGGGCTCGCTCCGCGTGCCCAGGGAAGATGGGGAAGGTCAGCTCATTCTGGAAATGGTGAAGCCGCACACCGTCGACGAGCGTGGGCGCTTCGGGGACATCGCCCAGTGCGACGCGTTCGTCATCAACATCATCGGAGCCCTCGGCGAGCGCGTGGCGGTCGTCGGACGCGATAACCCTCATGAGATCGGCGTGCGGGCAACCCACGAACCTGGCCAGGCAATCGCGGCGCTCCCCACGGTCGAGCCTCTGGTCCTGCCGGAGATCCTTGAACCGGAGATGATTCGCGATACCCCGCCGGTCGCGGGCGACCAAGAACGCGACCGGACGCTCGGCATCAATGCCAGCGCCTTGGCAGAAGTCGGCGAAGGCTACGTGATCGTGTCATATGGCCGGATGCCAGGTGACGAAGCCGGCAGTGTCCCGTCCGAGGAGTACTTGGCGGCCGTGGACAAACGGCTCGAAGGATTGGAGCTCAGCGTGCGGGAACAGGCCTGGTTCCGGAACCGATGGGAATATCACTATGCGGGTGTCGTGGCACGCGTGGGCGCCGACCAGGTGACGTTGGAGAACTACAACCGAGACACCGCCAGGGGGCTGATACTCGATCGCCTCTACAGCCGGGCCGTCCACGACGTTGCAGCGCTGCACAGGTTCGTACGACAAGCCGAGTCGATCCCCGCCGTCGGCAGCCTCCGAGCGCGATGGTTCAGGCAGCAACGGGGAAGGCTCGCCGCCATCGCGGCCTCAGCCCACGACGCCGAGAGCGAAGCGCGTCGCGCACTGCTTGCCGTTGAGCAACGCAGCGAAGGACTGATGGTCGCCGATTCCGAGTTGTGGCACTTCAAGATGTACGGGCCCGAGCCCGGGCAGTCCTTCCACGAACAGTGGACCCCAGCACACGAGAGCCCGATCACGTTGCGGATTCGCCAGGCCTCCGACCCCCGGCGATCGAAGCAGCGACTCGTTGCCGCGGCGGACAAGCTGGTCGGGCTCGCGCCCGGCGCTGCGGTTCGATCGGCGCTCAACGTGTGGGCCAGCGGCCCGCTGCGGGATCTCGGCGCGGTCGGCCGGAACCCGGTCGCCGTCTCTGCCGCCTTCGAGCCCTGCAAGCGGGAGTTTCACCGCATTACCGCGATCGCAATCGAAGCGTGGGCGGCCGAGGCGGCGCGGGCGACACTGTGGATTGTCCGCTTCTCGCGTCCGCTGCGACCGCCGCCCACCTCAGGGTGGGATCAAAAGACGATCACGGAATACGCGCAGGCGACAGCGAACACACTCAGGAAGTGGGGCGCAAGCAGCGATCTGATTGGCCGCATCGACCAGGCAGGCGCCATAGCCATCTGAGGTGCCGTCCACCGCGGCGACTCGTCGGTCCAGGACGCCGCATGATGCACGAGGAGGAGGAGGTGGCGGGGCCGCGTTTGTCCTCCCGACCCCGGCGACGCACATAGAGAGCGTCTGGCCTGTTCCGGGTGCGAGGGAGGGTCCTCCCGCTATTGCATTTGTTCGTGGAGCATCGCGAGCGCCGCGATTGCGATGGCAACATCTCAATGCCGCGACGTCTGAAGCCTGTGGGCGGGCGACCCCATTGGCCGCGATCCGCACTACGCGACCGCCGGGTCGGCCGACGGACGCCGGTAGCGCTGCACAGGTGACGGGCCGCCTCCGCAGCCCGTTCTCGCGAGCCCCGCTTACTTATCCGGCGATCGGCGCGATCCGAGCGGCTCTCGGCCCTTTGTTACCGGCACGAGAGCCCAGGTGAACGGCGGATGTGGTCAGGTGCGGTGCGGCGCCCATTGAAAACGGCGAAGCGCGACCGCGGCGCCCACCACACCCCAGATTACGACGATCAGCAGGTCGTGTCCGGACCAGGCTGAGCTCTCGGGATGGATGAAGGTCTTGAACACGGCGGTGATGAAGTGGCGGATCGGGAAGAAGGTCGAGATCTTGGCGAGCGCCGAGCCGGATTTGAGCGGGAACCACAGGCCGGATAGGAACAGCAGGACGAAGAACACGGTGCTGGTCACCGGACCGGCGGCCTGCTGGTTGGGGATGAATGTGCTCATCGCGATCCCGAGCGCGGCGAAGCTGAGCCCACCGAGTACGAGCACGACGATCAAGGCACCGATTCCGGATGCGTCCGATGGGAGGTGGACTCCAAACGCCCAGCGTCCGACCGCGAGCATCAGCACGACCTGCGAGAACGCGATCAACAGCGTGCTGATCAGGATCGAGGTCAAAAGCGTCCAGGTGGGTAGCGGGCTCAGCCGCAGACGTTTGAGCAGCCCGGTCTCGCGGCGGATGACCAGACTGATCGCCAGGCTGTTGAACGACGCGGACATCACGCCGTAAGCGATGAAGCCCGGGACGTAGTACTGGACAAGCTTGATGTTGTTTAGGTAGCTGACGCGCGATGACCCGGCGCTGGCACCCAGCAGCAACAGGAACAGGAGCGAGAACCCGACTGTGAAGATCGCCCCGACCGGGTTCAGCCAGAAGGACAGCTGCTCGTAGCCGACCTGCCTGAGCACGAGCCGCAGCTCGGCCAGCGCCGAACGCCGCGGCAGGATCGATTCGCCGTGCGCGCTCAACTTCGAGCCGGCGCTCCTGGCGCCGAGTCGGTCTGGAATCGGTCGGGGCCGGCGCCGGTCAACTGCAGATAGACGTCCTCGAGCGTGTGACGACTGACGGTCAGGCCGGTCACCCGGACGTCATACTCAAGCGCCCACCGGGTCAGCTCGTACAGTGCCTCGAGCTCGCGGTCGGTCCGCAGCTCGACGGACGGCCCATCGCCGACGACCGCCACGGGCAGATCGGCGGGCGTGACGCCCGCGGGTAACTGGAAGCGGATCGTCGCCGCACCATGATCGCGGCCCCCTAGCGACGCCGGCGGGCCGTGGGCCACGATCTTGCCCGACGCGATGATCGCCACTTGGTCGGCCAGCGCCTCGGCCTCTTCCATGTAGTGCGTGGTGAGGATCACCGTCGTGCCCTCCCCGGCGAGCCTGCGCACCAGCTCCCACGAGGTTCGCCGTCCCGCCGGATCAAGCCCGGTGGTCGGCTCATCAAGGAACAACAGCGCGGGATTGCCCACAATCCCAAGGCCAACATCCAGTCGTCGCTGCTGACCTCCCGAGAGCGTCTTGACCTTCGCGTCGGCCTTCTCCGCCAGGCCGATCAGCTCGATCACGTCGCCCACCGGCCGCGGCGCCGGGTAATACCCGGCGTTGCGCTCGAGCACCTGGCGCACGGACAAGAACGGCTCCACGGCAAGCTCCTGCAACACGACCCCCAGTTGGCTGCGCAGTCGCCGCCCCGACCGGCGATCACCCGGGTCGATCCCCAACACCCGCACCTCCCCCGCGTCGCGGTCGCGGAATCCCTCCAGGATCTCGATCGTCGTCGTCTTGCCCGCCCCGTTGGGACCCAGGAGCGCGAACACCTCACCCGCCCCGACCTCGAAACTAACCCCATCGACGGCGCGGACCGGCCCGTACGACCTAACCAGTCCACGAACGCTCACCGCCGGCACGCTTCACCTCGCCGCGCATGACTCGTTCTGAATGCGTGCTGGATCGCTAGCACGAGCGGCATCCCACCATACCGAGAGACCAACCCACGGCCACAGCCGTGGACGCACCACCCTCGAGTTGGACGACGCCGTCCCGGGCGACCCGCAGCGCCTCGCGCGCCGCGCTTTCTGACAGGGACCAGGGCCGAGCCCTTGTCCCATTGCCCACCCCGGCGCGCGGCCCCTAGCTAGGCACCCACCCGATGGGGTTTGCGTCTCCGCCGGCGGCGCGGCAGGCGAGTCCGTCCTGGCGAGAGCGGGATTCACGCCGTCCCCGTTGCTTCGTCGCTGCGGCCCAGCCTCGGGCGCGGCCCGTCAGGTTCCCGCGCCCCGCTTCGCCCTCAACACAACCAGCGGCTACGCATGAACGTCCGGGAGCGAGAGCTGCTCGGCCGACGTCGGCGGCGCATCCCCGTCGCTCGTGCTCCCGCGACGGGGCGCCCTGCGCCAGTGGCCGACTACCTCGTGGGCGCCTGCGTGCCGCCAGCCGGTTGCCGGACATAGCGGCTGGAAGTAGACGGTGCCGTCTTTAACCTCGGTCACCTCACCCCAGATCCCCGTCCGGCCCTTGATCGCCGCCTTGATCACATCGCCTGGCTGAACGCGGTCGAGTCTCATCCGTGTGAGCCGTTGAGGCTAGCGGGCATCGACCCCGAAATTAGCGCGCTCCACGGACTGCCCCTGAAGACCGCCAGACGCGCGGTGGCTCAAGAGCGCCGTACCCCACGCCTCGCGTCGAGCGGCATCCGGCCGGAGGCGGTGCACTCGGAGAAACGCGGCTGGGACGCCCAACCGACGAACTCGTTGTGTGCGAGGTGCTCCGCTAAGCTGCGCGGCTATTGTCCTTGGCGCCGGTCCGGGGACGCTAACAGCAAGGAGGGGCAGTGCTGCGACGAATCGGGGTACTCGGGGCGGTGCTGGCGGTCACGATGGCTGCGATCGCGTCAGCAGCCCCGTCGGGGCTATACACGGGCAAGACCAGCCAGAAGCTGGAGATCTCCGTCAAGGTCAGCAATGGGCACGTGAGAAAGGTCAGCTATGTGGCTGAGTACGGCTCATGCGGAGAGTTCGACGGGTCCGATACGGTGAAGATCGCGATCAAGGGGAACAAGTTCAACGCGACCGTCCACCCGAACTCCGAGACGGTCGACAAGCTCAGCGGCACCTTCACCGATCAGCGGGTCAGCGGCGCGCTCACCTCTACGGTCACCACGGGCGGGATCCATCCGACGACGTGCCACAGCGGCAGGGTGACGTTCAACGCGAAGCTCTGAACGGCCGTCGCTGCCTGGCGGCCGGCAGGGTCTCGGGGCCGCCTTCACGGTGGCCCCTACGACCGCGGGTCGGAACTCTCGAATCAGGTCCTCTGTGTCGAGACCGTCGGCGAGCGGGTGGCAGCGCTCCGATCTCGGGTTCGAGTCGGTGTCGCTCGTGATTGCTTTTCTTGCGGCCCGGCGACCTGTGGTTCGCCGACGCGGAAGGCGCGATTGGGCGGATCGGGTCGGGCGCCCCGCCCGCGCTCGACGCGCCGGCGAGCGTCTCCGGCGCACGGGTGGAGGGAAGTGCCGAGGCCTGCCAAACTCTGTGGTCTTCCGGGGCTGGGTACGCCCCATTCCCGCGGCTGTACCTCTTTGACGGTTACGCGTGGTTGCGCGACGGGATGCCGATCGCGGGTCAGACGGCGCCGACCTACGTCCCGACGGCCGGCGACGTCGGCCACCGACTCGCCTACCGGCTGACCGTCACCTACCCGCTCCCGTTTTCGGTCACCGCGACCGCAACCGGTGCCGCGATCACCGTCCAGCCCGCCCCGCTCCCACCCCCGACGCCGGCGCTCTCGGCGCTGGACACCACGCCCCGGATGTTCACGCTTACAGGGCGCCGGGTCGGGGGGCGGTGTCAGCCGTCGAGCCGCTCGGGCCGCGGCGCGCGTCCGTGCACCCGGCGGATCGCGCTCACGGTCCGCTTCACGCTAGGCGTGGGCGCGACCGTGACGTTCCGATCCTCCGTGCCGGCGACCCGGACCACCGACGGGATCTCTGGCCAACTGCAGCAGACGACATTCGAGATCACGCGCGACGCTCCTCGCCATGCCCTGACCGGCCATGGCCGGTCCCGCCAAGAGGAGTCGTCCGCCGGGTGAGCGAGCTGGCGATTGCCTATAGGCAAACCGCTATTCCGGACCGGCCTCGTCGGACGTGCGGAACGTCGCCAATGTGATCGCGCAACGCGAGGCGGCGGGAGAGTGGAAGCGATAGTGCGGATCGCGGCGGCCGGACGCTCGAGGTTGGGCGAAATCGCAACTCCAAGGCGAGGGCGGCACTCCGGCACGGCGTTGTTGCTCTTTCGGGGCCCCGGCGCGGCTAGCCGAATGCGGCTTCCAGCTACCAGTCGCGCCCTGGGCATGGTCGTCACCCGCTCGGGTCCTCGCTGCGGGTCCTCAGCTGGAAGCCGGAAGAGTGAAAGGTCTGGGCCGCCTCGCGGGCGGCCACGCTTGTGGCCTACGGCGAGCGGCTTCCCTTCCGTTCTCTTCCTTACTGGCTGGGCTGTAGTTCGTCCGCGAACTCGCGGAACAGCCCGGTCACAACGAACACCGTCTGCTCGGCGATATCGACGGTGTTGCTAGCGACCCGCTCCAGGCAGCGCGCAACCAGGATCATGTACATCGCCCACTCGCGGACCTCGAGCTGGTCGCCGATGTCGACCGCGCGCGCGATGACGTCGCGGTTTAGGCGATCGATCTTCCCGTCCAGGCCGACGAGTTCCTGCGCGAGGGCGACGTTGCGCGTGGCGAACGCCTGTTTGGCTTGGGACACCTGTGCGCGTGCCAGCTGACCCATCCGTTCGATCGTGTCGAGGATGTCGTTGTCCTTGGGCGCCTCGTGACCCGCCAGCCGCACGAGTTTGGCGATATTCACGCACTGGTCGCCCATCCGCTCGACGCAGCGGATGATGTGCAGCAGCGCCGCGACGATCCGCAGATCACCCGCGACCGGCGCCTGGCGCGCGAGCAGCCACAGCGCACCCTGGTGTATCTGCAGGTAGGACAGGTCGATCCGGTCGTCGTCGGTGATGACCGTTGCGGCCAGCTCAACGTCCTGGAGGCTGACCGCCTCGAGCGCGCGCTCCAGCTGCTGCGCGACCATGTCCAGACCGCCGAGCGTGTCCTGCTCGAGCTCGTTGAGCGATTCTCGGAACTGGTGGCGTGCTTCCTGCATCTCGCTCCCAAGACACGGCGAAAGGCCGCCTCGTCGACCCTCTGCTTTTAGGAAAGAACCTTCGTGACGACCTTCCGTCTGCAGCCATAGTCCCAGTCGCCGACGCCGCCCGCATCCGTAATTGCCACCCACGTCGATGTGGGAGTTACGCAAGCGCGCGAAGATCTCGAATCGCGAGTGATCGCCCGCCCCGCGGATCGCCGTCGAGCGCGAGCCGACGGGGCGAAGCTGACGTTCATTCGACAAAGATGCGTCGCCGAGGCCTTGGCGGCGGGCCGGCCGGAGCAGAACTTTGAGCTTGGGCGTCCCGTCGGCGCGTCCGAGGAGGACCGGCGCCGGCCCGTTTCGGGGCAGCCAGTTCACTATTGGTCCGGACCCTTCCTCGCTCGGCCCAGGCCCTCCCGTGGCTCTGACGGGTTCCCCGACCATTCCTCAGTGGCCGCTACGGATGATCGTGTCGCGATTCGGGTCTAGGGTCCTAGGCGGGCCACAACGACCCAGGAGGTCGCTATGGGCGCGAAAACCGACAAAATCTTCGGCCGCGCGAAGCAGGCCCTCGGCGCGATTACCGGCAACGAGACGATGAAGCGCGAAGGGCAGAATCAAGAGGACAAAGGCAAGGTCAAGCGCAAAGTTGACTCAACCATCGCCAAGACACAAGACGCACTCAAGGACCTCAAGGAAAAGGTCGACCGTAGATAAACCACTCACCAGGCTCGCGGACATGACGTCACCGGCAGAGTGCGCGTCGTATTGGGAGACGCCCTCCTTCGGTCATAGCGAAGCTTCCGACCGCGCCGCTCCGGAACGGGCCGCTCGCCGCGGGTCGGATTCCTCTCCTGCGATTTGCGCGGAGCTGACCGCGGCAGCGGCCAAATCACGCCGTCAACCTCGGCCAGAAGCAAGCTCCTGTTGGCACCACTCTATGCACCTCAATTGTCGCCGATGCCACCAAGCTCGCGTAACCACTTCAGAAATGTGGTGTATTTCCTGTGAGCGGGTTAAGAATCGTGCCAGTGCTGTTATAGGTATAGCAGTGTGAGGCGCGCAAGCACGCCGGCTCCCCCTCTGGCTTGGTTATGACCTCTTTCGGCATCCCGCTCGCGCTTGCCTGCGCGCTGACCACAAACATTGGCTTCCTGTTCAAGTATCGGGGTGCGTGCGCAGCGCCTCCGGTTGACATGCGCAGGCCATTGCGCACCGCCCAGTCGCTGTTCGGCTCACGGCTGTTCACGATCGGGATGGTGATCGCTTCGAGTGCGTGGGTTTTCCACGTCGCCGCGCTGTCGGTCGCCCCGATGTCGCTCGTGCAGTCGGTGCTGGCCGGCGGCATGGTCCTGCTTGCCGTGATGGCCGAACGGCTCTTCGGGATGCGGATCGGCCGTCGTCAGTGGATCGGACTGGGGCTCACCGCCCTCGGGCTGATGCTCCTCGGTGTGACCCTTCCGGTCGTTCATGGCGCCCACTCGCGGTTCTCGATTCCGGGCATGTTCTCGTTCGAGGCCGGCCTGATCGCCGCGGGGACGCTGCTCATCATGGGACCACGGATCGGGGCGCCACGAGAGCATCACGGGTTGATGCTGGGCGCCGCCGCGGGCATCCTCTTCGGCGTCTCGGACATCGCAATCAAAGCAATCTCGGGGCTGATCGGCAGCGACGGCATCAGCGGACTGTTGACGCCGTGGACGCTCTTCTGCCTGGTCGCGTCGGTGGCTGCCTTCTACGCCTCCGCCAAGAGTCTGCAGGAAGGCGAAGCCGTCCCTGTGATCGCGGTGACCGGAACCGCCGCGAACGTCGCCGGCATCGTCGGCGGAATCATCGTGTTCCGCGACCCGCTCGCGGGGAACCCGCTGCTGCTGGCCGTCGAGTGCCTCGCCTTCGTGCTCGTCATCGCGGCGGCCTGGCTCATGCCAGCGCCAGTACGTGCCGCATCGACGGCCGTGTAGCACAACCGCCGTCCCCCTCGAACCGGGACGGCGGTTCGGATCTCGGGCATGGCACGCCCGTCAAGCCGCAAGAGCGCCTAGCCTCCGAGGCTGACGCCGCCGAGCTTGCCAAAGCAGTCGCTAGGCGATCGCTCGAGAAGGGTGGCCTGCGCCAGCCGCTCTCAACAAACAAGCGATCAACGCCAGCCGGCGGCGGTGCCGCCGGTCTGGGATGAGCCTCCGCAGCCTGCTGTCCGTCGGAAGAACGCTGCTCGCGTCTGAGCTTCCGGAAGTGGAACCCCCGGAGGCGCCCGAGCTCCTGCGGACGCTCCTGTCCTGGTTCCGGCAGATCCACGAGCACCAGCAAGCGGCCACGCTGTCCGGCGCCGCCGTTCAGTAGTTCGCCCAACTCGTCTGGGGCGACACCCCGGATGCTCCCGATCGTCCGCTCCGTCACGCTCGCCCGGCACAGCCACGACCCCGGGAGCATGAAATGAAGGCAATCGTCGTCTATGAGTCGGTGTTCGGAAACACGCACGCGATTGCCGAGGCAGTGGCCGAGGGCCTGGGTGGCGTGCCCGTCCTGTCAGTGCGCGAGGCGGTCGAGCGCGACGGAGACCCCGACCTCCTGGTCGTCGGCGGGCCCACTCACGCGCACGGGCTGGCGACGGACCGAAGCCGTCACGTCGCCGTCGACCATGCGCACGAAGGTGCCGATGTCGAGCCCGACGCCACCGACGAGCCCGGTCTGCGCTCCTGGCTCGGTGATCTTCGCTCCACCACGGGCAGCCCCGCCGCAGCCTTCGACACTCGGGCCGACGGCGTGCCGCTACTCACCGGTTCGGCCGCGCGGGGCATCGCGAGACGCCTGCGGCACCACGGCTTTGACGTGCTCGCCACCGAGAGCTTCCTCGTCAAGGGCACCGAGGGACCGCTCAAGCCAGGCGAGCTGGAGCGCGCGCGGGCGTGGGGCGAAAAGCTCGCCCACTCGATGCCTGCTGTCAGCGAGACACCCGAGCCACCCGCGTGATCCGAGCACTCAGGGAAGCGCTTCGCTTCACAAGCGACGAGGCGTTAGCTTTACCGGAGGAAGACTCGTCCGCCAGTCAGCGCGGAGGCGAACTGCCTCGTCGCCAAACGACTTGGCGAGCTCCACGGCCGCGAAAACACGAACGCGATCGTGAGGGTGATGAGGGTCGGATTCGCCTCGCTCCCGCCGTCGCGTGCGACGAGCACTCGCCAAATCGCGCCGTTTGTCGCCGAATGTCCTGAGCGTAAGCCGAGCCTGGGCTGAGCCGCGGTCAAGGCCGCGAAAGGAAGAGGACCTCAGCAGCACCGTCGGCTCGAGCGCCAGAACTCTCCAGCCGGACCGCGAGTAGCGTCCGCCTACAGGCAGCGTGCTCCCGGAGCAGAAGGACAATCCGCGCCCACAGTTATACCCTCAGGGGCTCGCTGGGTACGCCGCATGCGCGGGTCGCCGGCGCGCCCACAAAATGATCACAACGGGCGCTGGCAGGCTGAGATACTTGTTGGTCTCTGAAGTAGCGCGACGCCAGGGAGGAACCATGGCTGAGAATATGGTGCTTTACACGGCGGTGTACGAGAACATCACTGCCGCGCTGGACGACCTCGACGCGCTCGAGCAACTGCACGAGGATGAACTGATCGGGAAATACGACGCGGCCGTAATCGATAAGGAGAACGGCAAGCCGCACATCGCCAAGAGGGTCGATCGCCCGCGCATCCGCGCCATTCCTGAGATGTTCGGAGGTGGAACGTTGCCGCGCAAGGAGCTCAAGGAAGCGGCGCAAGAGCTTACTTCTGACCAAGCGGGGCTGATCGTGGTCGGCGAGCCGACGCTCGAAAAGGGATTCGACAAGGCGATTACTCGCACTTCCCGAATCGTGAAGCGCTCGGTGGACGCTACGACCGACGAGCTCGTCAGCGAGCTTCAAGAAGCTCTCAAGAGTGAGGACTGACCTAGAGCCGAAGGCAGGGCTAGCAGCCAGAGGCTCTGGCCACCTGGTGCCTAGCGGCGGCACCCGAGACCCCCTGGACCGCTGCTCCAGGGCCAGGCTATCCGCGCCGAAAATCCAGAACGTGGTGAGCGAGGCTCGCGCGGTGTAACCGGCCGCCAGGCGACCGGTCCCGGGGTGATGAAAACGCTCCCGAGCGGCCGAGCCGCAAAGGCGCGCCGCTGTCCCTTTCGCCCACAGGCACGCGCCCGTGACAATGGCACTGGACAATCGCATTCGTCGTCCGGCCGGCCGAGGGCGGGCGAGCGCTTCGGCGACCAACCGCAGCTCCGCAAGGACGCGGTGCTAGCCGCGGACCAGCAAGGCAGGGGCCCAGGCTGCGTTTGGTCGCCGAAGAGCGATGGCATTGCTGCGCGGCGGCGGGAGACCGAAAGCGATCGCGGCGGCTTGTGGCGGCGAGCGAGGCTTTCACGCGACCCGTCGGCACGGCCCGCCGGCGGTCCGTAGGCTTTGGTCGGCCCGTGGTGGCTCCCGCGCGTGACCCTGACAGCTTGCCGCGTCCCGACCAGCCGGCTGGGACGGTCGATGACGCGATGCCGTTCGATCACATCGTCGTGGTCATGATGGAGAACCATTCGTTTGACAACCTGCTCGGCGGGTTGGCGCGCTCGGGACAGCCGGCGGCCGATGGATTGACCTTCGACAGCACCGGCCGGCCGACCAATGCCAATCCGGGCGGGGCCAGCACGGCCGCGATGGTCACGGCGTTTGCCTTCTCGAGCACCGCCCAGGGCCCGGACGTCTCGCAAACCTGGAACGCGACCCACGAGCAGATCGACGGCGGCAGGATGGACGGGTTTGTCCGGTCGGTCAACGCCACCCAGCCGATGGGCTACTACCCGCGTGAGGTTCTGCCGTTCGCCTACGACCTCGCGGCCACCTTCACGCTGGCCAACCGCTGGTTCTGCTCGGCGCCCTGCCAGACGTTCCCCAACCGGCGCTTTTTGCTGGCCGGAACCGCCTACGGCGACATCGCCACCGACGTGAAGAGCCTTGGCGATCCACCGCCTCCCAACGGCACCATCTTCGACCGCCTCCACGCGCACGGGATCAGCTGGCGCGATTACTTCACCGACCTGCCCTATACGGCCATCATCCCGTCGATCCTCGAGAAGTACCCCGGCAACCTGGCCACTCTGGACGACTTCTTCGACGATTGCGCCAAGGGAACGCTCCCGTCGGTCAGTTTCGTCGATCCGGAGGTCGGCGCGGTCTCGCTGGTGGGCAAGACGCTCGCCTCGCTGCCGGTCGTCGGCTCCCTCCTCGGCACGCTGGGCACGGTCGGCGGAGACGAGGAGGCGCCGCAGGACATGTTCTACGGCGAGGTATGGGCTCACCGCGTGGTCGAGGCCGTCTTGCGCTCACCGGCCTGGCCGCGCACGCTGCTGATCTACACCTATGACGAGCACGGCGGCTACTACGACCACGTGCCGCCCCCGGCGGCGATCCCGCCCGACTCGATCCCGCCGCAGCTCACCGCCGGCGATGTGCCCGGTGCCTACGACATCTACGGCCCGCGGGTGCCCGCTGTCGTCGCCTCGCCCTACGCCAAGCCGCACGCCGTCACCGACGTCGTCCATGACCACACATCGGTCCTGGCCACCATCGAGGCTAAGTGGAATCTGCCCGCGCTCACCTACCGCGACGCCAACGCCGCCACCGTCATGGACTTCCTCGACGCCAACCAGGCGGCCTTTACGACGCCGCCGGCCATCCAGGGTCCCTCGCTCATCGGCCCATCGGGGCCCGCGGCCTGACCCGCACCCTGAGAGCGACCCACAGCACCAGCCCGACCGCCAGCAAGACGATTGATCTTGCGGGCTGGAGGTTGGTACGAGCCTGCTGCTCCCGGCAGCGCTCTCGGCGCAGCGACCCTTCGCCGACCACCCACCTGCCGACGCTCCGGCAGGTGGTCGGCCGCTCGTCACCAGCAGAGTGCCCCTACGCATGCAAGGGAGCAGAGCGGCTTCGACCCGCTAACCGGTCCTGCCGCTCAGCACCCGGGTCCGTGGCCGTGGCGATCTCTCTTTCGTCGTCGGGCCGGTCGACGCCGCGCGAGTACATTGGCGACGGAGGACGCGTGCAACAGCGCCGACGTGGGCGGCTCCCGGTGCGGAGATCTCGGCTCGAGCCAGGGTCACGGACGACTGGCCGGGGCGCTGGCCCAGGGCGAGAGCTGGCCTGCCGTTGAGACGCCCCAGCGGCTCGTATGCTGATCACTCGGAGTCGACCGCCGAGGATCACAAGATGGCCCAGCGCACAGCCCGCCGCCGCTTCCTCTGGCTACTGAACAACACACTGAATCGGGTGACGAGCCAGATAGCTCGCTCTGGGCGTGGGCCGTTCTCGCTCATCCGCCACGTCGGACGAAAATCTGGCCGCACCTATGAGACGCCGGTGATCCTGGCCAAGGCCCCCGAGGGCTTCATCGCCGAGCTCACTTACGGCGAAAACGCGAACTGGTACCGCAACGTCGTCGCCGCCGGCGGGTGCGTGGTCGTGCACCATCGCGTCGAGTATCGCGTCACCACCATTGAGCCGTGCAGCGCTGAGCGTGGGCGTAGTGCCTACGCGGGCCCGTTCAGACTCGTTCTCAAAGCGGCCGGCCGCAACGAGTTCCGCCTCCTTCGCACCGACCACTTGCAACCACCGTCCTAACACAGCCGGCCCGACGATCCGGCCACTCGCCGCCATCCGCACGGGGATGCAACGGACCTCAAGGCGACGGCCGTGAGAGCACCCCCAGCCGGGCCTCCCGAACGATTGCTTTGACCTTCCGCAGACCTGACAGGCGGTGATTGCCTTGGCGACAACGGATCAGCCCGATCTGGCCGGACCCGGCGCGCGGGGATTTGCGAGCACCGGTTCCCGATTGTTGGGTTCTCGTTTGACCCCGGCATCGCCCTTGCGTTCGCCAGGACCGGGTCTATGTTTTCGGCCAGTGGTCAATCGCTGGCGAATCTGGATACGCGATCGGCCCGACCGGCCGTGGTACGACCCGTGATGGATTCTGACGGCGGCGGCGGTAGTTGGGAGAGTAGGCAGGATGCTGAGGCCACTGCCCAGCAGTTCCGAATCCGAGCGGCGGCGATGACCGGGCAAGAGATGGCCCGGCACCTCCGGATCAGCGGCCAGGTTGAGTCCGATGATCTCCAGGTCATCGTCTTACCTGACGGCGAGCGGCCTGACGACGCGATGCAGATCCTGACGCTGCCGAGCGGCGAGCAAGTCCCTACCGGGCGCTTATAGCCCCGGTCGGGCTACAGCGGTCTCCGCTGTCGAGCTCCTCCGTCTCGACGGGTTCGAATTCGTCCGACAACGCCGTCGAAGGAACGCCTGCGCCCCAGCGGCTAGGACGATCGCGTTTGCCGTCCGCGCGCCGATGTCACATCGACACCTACTACCGCGTCTAACTCGCGGGGCCGGGACGCTGCTCAAAAGTCAGGGGCCTTGCCGGGGGTTGCCACGGTGCGAAGACGGATGCCGCGAATAGATCATGACGTGCGGGTCCACCAAAAGAGGTTCACGTAAGCGCAGTGCCGTCCCTGGGACCCAACTCAGCGAAAGGAACCGCCAAATGTCTACTGGCGAAAACGACCACCGCACAATCGCCGTCGAGGAGCACGTCGCGAGCGTCAGCGCGGCGACCCGTCGCGAAGCTTTGCTCAAGCTCGGTGGACAGCCTGGGCTAGCGGTCGTACTCCGGATCGCGAGGATCCGAACGTCCGGTCCGTAGCTGTTCGTTGTCGTCCGGTCCACCGGCCAGCCGGCAAGCTGACTACGAGGTATCGACGACTGGCGGCAGCGTACGTCGGCGCGGGGCGAGCAAGCAGGCGGCGGACTCGGCCACGACCGCCCGATTCGGCTGGGAGCGGACGGCGCTGGTGACTGCAGGGGCACCGCCGCCAGGCTCGTGGTGCAACCGCCCGCTAGATTGCCGCCAGGCGCGGCCAGCGCTCAGCCGCGCTCGCGGACGCCCACGTACTCGCGGTCGAGCGCGCCTGTGTACAGCTGAAGCGGCCTGAACGTCGTCTGCTCGGGGTCCTTGACCATCTCGACCCACTGCGCGATCCATCCGGCGCTGCGGGCGAGCGCGAACATCACCGGGAACATCGGCGGCGCGATGCCGAGCGCCTCGTATGTGAGGCCGGAGTACAGATCGAGGTTTGGGTAAAGCTGGCGCGAGGTGAAGTACTCGTCGGCCAGCACTTGTTGTTCGAGTTCGTCGGCGATCGCAAACAACGGGTTGCGCCGGCGGCGCTCGTAGAGCTGCTCGAGCTGCCGGCGGAGCACACGCGCCCTCGGGTCGTAGGTCGTGTAGACCCAATGGCCGAAGCCGAGCAACCGTTCGTGCGCTGACTTGACGCGCGCGAGGAACTCGGTTACGTGGCTGGGCGATCCGATCCGCCTCAGCATCGTCAGCACGTCCTGGGCGGCTCCCCCCCGCATCGGCCCCGACAGCGCGGTGACACCGGCGGCGACGGCCGCGTATGGATTCACATGCGTGGACCCGACCGCGCGCACTGCGGTCGTGGAAGCGTTTTGCTCGTGGTCGGCATGCAGCATCAGCAGCACGTCCAGCGCGCGCTCGACGACCGGGTCCGGGGTGTAGCGAAGCTCGCTCATCCGGAACATCATCGACAGCAGGTTCCCGGTGTAGCTGAGGTGGTCCTCGGGGTGCACGTACGGCAGCCCCTGCAGGTGGCGGTAGGAGAAGGCCGCCAGGGTCGGCAACTTCGCCAGCAGGCGGACCACCTGCAGCTCACGGGCATCCTCGTCGTAGACCTGGTCGGCGTCGGTGTAGAAGCTGGAGAGCGCACCGACGGACGCGGCAACCATCGCGATGGGGCGCGCGTCATACCTGAATCCCTCGATGAAGCCCTTGACGTTCTCGTGGACGAAGTTGCGGGTGCCGATCTCGTGCAGCCACGACTCGAACTGCCCCGCGGTGGGCAACTCCCCGTTGATCAGCAGATACGCCAGCTCAAGGAAGTTCGAGCGCTCGCACAGCGCCTCGATCCGGTAGCCGCGGTGCTGGAGGATTCCGGCCTCCCCATCGATGTGCGTGATCGCGCTGCGACACACGGCCGTGCTCGAAAGGCCCGGGTCGTATAGCGCGAGCCCTCCCGCCCGCCGTCCGAGCTCCGAGCTGCGGACTGCGCCGTCGTCGATCGGCAACTCGAACCGCTCCCCCGTGCGGTTGTCGATCACGGTCAGCGTGCTCCGGCTCGCCAATCCGTCGGGCCTGTCGCCCGATTGTTGCTCCACCTGGCCAATCTTGCCCGCACTCATGCGCCGCTCCGCTCGCCGTTGATCACCTCACACCACTCACGATCGCACACATGGCCTTCAGACCGCGCGCAAAGACGGGCGATCCGCATAAACGTTCTGTGAAGGACATGCCGCAGCGCGCTGCGCCAGCCGGATGAGTCCCACACCTCGTTGGCCACCTCGACAACAAGTCCAGGGCTTGTTCCCGATCCCGGCCGGGGGCGCAAGACCACGGGACGCCCGGGATTGGCTATCAGCCTGGATCCCCGGCATACCTGGGGCTGTCAGCTAGTCACTCTCTTCGGCAAGCGCACCTCGGCCAGTCGCCCGCGCAGTGATGATCACGCCGTCGCTTGGGTGGACGATCGACTCGTGCTGGTCGTCCCACCGAACACGATAGCGCTGGTGGCCCGCGCTGCCCAGCAGCTCGACTACCTTCCCGCGCCGCGACGGCCGACCATGCAGTCCGCGCGCTTCAATCTGATCCCCCACCCCCGCCGTGCCGGTCATTCGCGCATTTCTCATGTCCTCACCTCCGAGGTCGTCGAATCCTTCCTTTCTAACTAGTCCCCGGCGCGCAGCGCAACGGTGCGATCGGCTGATTCCCCTCCGGGATATCTACTGAACGCGATTCAGCGCACTCCACCGCAAGCACGGATCCAAGCGCCCGATTGCGGCAGCGAGCCGAGGTGCTGGCCAGGAGCCGAGGCCGAGCCGGCCGTGCCTGTCAACGCTTCGCGCGCCGCCACTGGTGGGCCCAGCTCCAATCGGCAACCGCCACGTCCCGGTGTTCCGCTGGTCCGGTGCCGAGACTGCCAGCGCTAGGGGATCATCGGGAGCAGCGTCAGGCTGCGCGGCTCGCCGTTCTGGCGCGCCCGGCAGTAGGCGACCAGCTCGTCGTAGACAGCGGCGCCGCACACGCGCCGGAGTTCCGCCTCCATGGTGACGTACACCGGTTGATCGGCACTGAACGCGTCCGGATGCTCGGTGCACCACCAATCAACGCTTCCCTCCCCGCCCCAATCGACACTCGCGCATGCACGCACCGTGGTGGTCTTGGTCTTGTCGTCGATATCGAAGAACAGCGGGACCTGCCAGCAGATCCGCGGCTTCCAGTCCATCGGGTTCTCGCCACGGCGCAGCGCCGCGACGTGAAGTGCACAGCCAGGCCCGCCGGGATGGTCCACGCGGTTGTGGAAGATGCACGCACCGCGGTAAAGGCGGGTGTGGACGCTATCGCGATTGAACCTCGCCTTACCCCACGGGTCGCGCCCGCCGCGCGCCAGCGCCACCCGGCGGTTCTGCCAGTCCTCGTCGGTCAGCTCCCTGACGCGGCCGCGGATCTTCTTGAGATCGTCACGGCCTGGCGTGTCGCCGTCGCCTTGGTAGATCTCGACGCCGTGCACGCAACATCCGCGGGCGGTGCCCTGCAGCCTGGTATCAGGGCACCCGCGTCCCCAGATGCACCGGTAGTTGGACAGCATGAACGTCAGGTCGAACTCCCAGCTCCACCCATCGGCATCCCGGAACGTGACCGTCTCGCGCGTGAGCATAAGGACCTTTCTCCATCAACTACCCGCAGCCGAGAACGCGACAATACCGCCGCCCGACAGCCCGCAGCCGTCAGCGGACGCGATCATCCGGCACGGTCGACGAGCAGCAGCCGGGGCAGCGTGCCTGGTTCATGGGTTGAGAAGTGGCGCGCCGTCGCCGACCTGCTCCCGGAGACCGTCGGTGTCGTCGTCGCCGCGCTCAAGCGCTGCTGAGCCTGCCCGACCCCGGTCGCGCCCGACGGGCCTTGCGCGGATGGCGAGCTGATCATTTCGTGGCATTCCGATAGCGCCGCTGCGAGCGGCCGGACGATTCCTCGGTCGCCAAAGAGCTGTCTTGCTGTCGGCTTCCATGATGCCGAAACGGATCATCCGCACGAGCCGAAGGCGGAGCTCATGTGAGCACCGTCATCGGCAGCGGGCCGACTGACGCGGACGAGTTCAAACTCCACTCTCCGAGACGCTATCAGCCGACTCGGCCCGCTAGGCGACGACTAAGCCGATGCCCTCGAATACCGCGAGAACCTCGTCGCCGCAGTCAGTCGGCAGCCCGAGCGCACAGTGGTGTAGGGCTCGGCCAGTCTGGCTGCCTGGGTTCACTCTCGTAGACTTCTGCCCTTCTGCAACTGCAAACGGCAGATGGCAAACGCTCCCGATACCAAGACTTGTCCGGACTGCAAAGAGTCTGTCAAGTACGGTGCCTGTGTGTGTCGTTATTGCGGCCACGACTTCGAGCAGAACATCGCAGCGACGGTAGATACGGGGCTGTTCACCGCGCGGATCGCTGCCGGAGTCTCGACGACGGCGCTGATGACGGCGGTTGACGTCTTCCTAATCGGGGGTCTACTAGCTGCGCGCAACGCGAGCACACACCGCTACGGCTCGGCATTGCTGCTGCTCGTCGTTAGTGGTCTCGGCTTTCTGTACGGCACCTTGATCTACGCGAACTCGTACCTAAATATTGACGCCCCGGATAAGTTCGAGCGCCAAATGGACTGTGGAAACATTGTTTCCGAGGCCCTCGGTGTGTGTCCACTCGTCCTCGCCGTACCCCTTGCCGTGGCGGCCGTCACGAACAGCAACGCGCTCGCCTGGGGATCGGTCGGTATCTCCGCAGTCGCCTTCGGCGTTTATCAGCTCGCGAATTAGGGCTCTCTCGGCATCGATGTGGTCAGTGTCACCCGATCCCGAGGGCGTGTAGCTCGTGTGGGAGGTGAAGGGTGATCGGGCCGCAGGTGAGCAGCACCAGCGCGAGCGCGGCTTTGGCTGAGTGAAAGCCGTAGGCGCGGCGGGTGATCAGGCGTGCCTTGTTGTTGAGCGCCTCGGTGCGGCCTTGGTTGATGCCGAGGCGGATCGCGGCGAGGATCCCGTCGTGGTGCTTGCGGATCGTTTTGCCGAGCCGGATGAACGGTTCAAGCCGGTTGCGGGCCAGGCGGCTGAGCAGCCGCTTGATCAGCACCTCGACGTCCTCGATCGAGAGGCCGGGTTCGAAGATGCCACGGACGGCCTCCTTGAGTGTGTACGCGCGCCAGACCTCGCCGCCTGCGGCCTTGATCGGGGTGAGTGTGGTGGCCTGCTCGTCGGTGAGCTTGTCGGGTTTCTTGAGCAGGCACCAGCGGGAGTCCTTGAAGCGCTTGGCGGCGTCCTGGTCGCCGAGCGAGCGGAGCTCGTTCCAGTAGGCGCGGCGAACTTCGTCGAGCGCCTGGTTGGCGAGCTGCACCACGTGATAGGGGTCGATGCACACGATCGCTTGGGGAGCGTGCTCGCGGACCGACTTGGCGTAGCCGGGAGCCATGTCCATCGAGACGGCGCGCAGCAGTCCGGCGCGCGCGAAGATCACGGGCTCGAGCTCCAGGCCGGGCGCCAGCCACGCGTCCGGGATGCCGAGGCCGGCGGGGACTGTCGGGCACGGGCCGAACGGGACCATGATCGCCGGCTCTGGCAGCTCGGGCGGCTGCTTGGCATGCTCGGGCGCGGCGACGTTCTGGGGCGGCGGGTCGAGCTCTGAGAAGAACGCGTCCGCGGCGGCTTGGCCGGACCCTTCGCACCCCCACACCACCTGGCGGCGCTGATGGTCGACCACGAGTGTGAGGTACTTGTGCTGGCGCTTCCAGCTGACCTCGTCGATGCCGATGTCGTAGAGATCTCGCAGCCGGCTGGGATCGAGCTCGGCGTCGCATACGCGCTTGACGATCCGCCCGACCGTGTCCCAGTCGATCCGCAGCATCCGCTTGATCGTCGACTTGTCGGTGCGCGTCGCCAGCCACGCGTGAGAGTCGAGCCGGGGCGCGTCGCCGCCCTCTCGGGCGACTGTTTCCCCGACCCGCTCTCCCGAACCGGACGTGCGAGTCCCCCCGCATCCGGCTCTCCACGAGCTCATTCAGTCGTGGTTTGCGGCGTCCGTCTCCGTCTGTTTGGCCCATGGCGAGGGGATCCTGTCGCCCCGGTATCGGTACCGGGTGACCGGTACCGAGCTGGGGTTGAACAGGGTCTTCTCGCCCTCCGTCGGCCACCATTCGGGTAGGTAGAGCCGTCGGAGCTGTTTCCAACTGGCACGTGGGTGCTTCTTGCGAAGCCAGCGGACCGTGCGCTTCCAGAGGAAGGCGTTCAGGTAGCTGAAGTTCGCTTTGGACACGTCGTGCCGGAAGTGCGTCGTCCACCCCCGCAGTGCGGGGTTGAGGCGATCGCACAGGTCGGCCAGGGACTGGTTCGTTGAGGTCCGTTGTGTGCCAGCGCGCACCTTGTCCTTGATCGACGCCAAGGCATCTTTCGAGGGGTAGGTGTAGACGTGCTGGCGCTTCGTTCCTCGTTTGGTGTGACGCTGAATGTGGCGTCCGAGGAAGTCAAAGCCCTCGTCGATGTGCGCGATTCTCGTCTTCTCCAGCGATAGGCGCAGGCCCATCGTGGTGAGGACTGCCGCCGCCTGATCGCGCAGCGCTTCGGCGTGGGCGCGGTTGCCGGCCACGAGCACCACCCAGTCGTCCGCGTAGCGGACGAGGCGGTAGTTGGCCAGCCCCTTGCTCCGACGCGATCGGCGCGCCCAATCAGTAGCGAAGCTCTCCCAGGCCGCGGCGAAATGCTCGTCGAGGACCGAGAGCGCCAGGTTACTGAGCAGCGGCGAGAGAATCCCGCCTTGGGGCGTGCCGGTGATCGGGTGCCGCTCGACGCCCTCGCGGCTGAGGATGCCAGCCTTGAGGAACGCCTTGACCAGGAGCAGGATGCGCTTGTCCGCGACTCTGGCCCGCAGCCGGTCTTGAACACCGACATGCGAGATTTCGTCGAAGCACGCCTTGATGTCGCCCTCCACGATCCACTCGTATGAGTGGGAGGTGAAGAAGTGGATCTCGGCGATCGCGTCCTGTACCCGGCGTCCGGGACGGAAGCCGTAGCTGCACGGCTTGAAGTCCGCCTCTAGGATCGGCTCGAGCACCGTCTTGAGGGCGGCTTGTACGACCCGGTCGCGTACGGTCGCGATGCCCAGCCGGCGATATTTGCCGCCGCGCTTGGGGATCATCACCTCCCGTACCGCCTCCGGGCTGAACCTGCGGGCCTTGAGGTCCTCTCGCAGCTCCGACAGGAAGCCGTGCTCGCCCACGACGGTCGTGATGTGGCGGGCGGTGCGCCCGTCCACCCCGGCCGAGCGAGCCCCTCGGTTGCTCCTGACCCGCGCCCAGGCATCCACCAGGACCGCCGGGTCATAGACGAGGTTGTACAGATCATCGAACCGACGGTTGGGATCGTCGGTCGCCCACTGATGCAGCTTGGTCTGGATTCGCAGTACTCGCGCCTTGGCCAGCTCGGCCGTCGGCCACGAAGCGTCGGTATTCACCGGCGACCTCCTGCCATGCCAATCCCTCCCTGCGAACTCGCTGCCCCCCTTCGCCATGTGGACGGCTTTCCCGTCCTCGGACTACTACGGGGGCTCCGCCCCACCACCACGCCATCGGCTGACGACGAGCGTTCCCTAGGCCGAACTACCCGAATGGCCGCAGGGAGCGTGATGGCGGTTCCCATGTTCACCGTGAACCGCTTGACAGGATCGGCGTCCAGCTGTGCCCCGGCAGCATCGCCACGAGTACGCCGCAGGCTTTCCTCGTGGCCTCCTTGGCGACCAAGTCCATCGCCGACGGAGTCACCAGCCGCATGAAACGACGGCGGGCGCGCGCTGCTGCCCGGCCCGGATCCACCAGATTTCGAGCCGGTTCGAGTCTTACGGGGGTTCAACCACTGGTTCACTTGCGTTACGCCTCTCTGTCTCGCTTGCCGGACCCAAGCCATCTGGCGGTACTGGCCCGTCCCGGCGTTGTCGGGGCTGCTCCCACCCGACCCTGCGTCTCCAGGGTCAGGCTGCCCCCCGCTTCACCGAACTGCTGCGACAGCCCGGAGGTGGGGACCTACACCCCACACGGTTCAACAGCGCCTCATGGCGCACGACGAGGCATTCGAAGTCACGCGTGAACTCCGACCCCGGCCGCGCGAACGGCACGCTCTCGGTCCGCGCCCCGTGCACCCGGCACCACACCCGTCGACGGCGGCAACGGACCTCGAGCCGCCAGATCCCGAGATCCAAGTGCCGCCAGACCGAGTCCACCGGCCGCTTGTCCTTCCGAGCGCGCGTCGAGTACCCGCACTCGGGGCAGACCAGCAGCCGGCGGCGCAGCGCGACCTCGACTACGACCCGATCGGGCTCGAACCGAACGTTCCTGACCCACACTCCCGGCAGGCGCAGAAGCCTGGAAAATGCCGTGGTGACGCGCACGCTGTCCTCCTCGCAAGCCGTTGACCTTCAAGCAGCCAGCAGCCTGCACGGGCGGGCGGCGGCGCGTCGCCAACCAACGCGCAACTACCAAGAACTTCCTCAGGCCGCGAAAGACCTGCTCAGGCGCCGAATCCCGCGGTCACCTTGACCACATCGATGCCGGGAGCACCCGAATTATTCGCTACTGCGACGAGATCGATACCTCGACGAATGGGGGTCGTGGCCGTTGTGCTTTTTCGTCCTGGCGGTTACTGCGTACGGCGTTAGCAGATTGCGTTCATCCTCGTCGACCGAAGTGCGGCTCGGGAGTGCTGGCCTGATACTGGCAGCCTTGGCCGTGGCTGCCCTGATTGGCATCCTCCGCGTTCAGCGCAACTGACGCGGTTGGTATGCGGCCGCCGGCTGCGATGGTTCGGTCCCGTCCGCTTTCGGTCGCGGTGCGCTCGATCAGCGAGAGCAGTCACACCGAAGAGGTCGAGATGCGCATCGACCGGTCTCACGCGTAGGTCGTCGGCTCCAGCTGCCAATGCTCGGGGCGAAGCCGCACTCGCCAGGTTGCCCTCGCGCTCGCGAGCCGCGAGATCGTGACACCAAGGATCACCCCGGAAGGTGAGACAGTCGCCGTCGGATTGGTTGACGCGCTCAAGGCGCGGGCCGTCGTGATGTGGAGGATGCACGCAGATGTAATGCCCGACGAGGCTGCGGCGATGACAGTTTTGGCGCTCGCCGATCTCCATGACGCCGCTGCTCAGGCCAGCGTCAATGGACACTGATGCTCGACGAGTTTGGTGCCGTGATTAAGATGGCTAGTAGTCGTGCCGTCGCCATCCTCCGGCGCGGTCGAAGCCACGGCGGTCAGGTGATCGTCGTAACGCAGTCAGTCGCAGACCCGGAGGCACTGTTAGGTCAACCTGGCCTGCTGCCAAGTCTTACCGACAACTTCTCAGGCGTCGTCGCACACAGGCAGACCGCTCCCGAATCCCGTGACTGGCTCGCGAAGCCCATGGGAACGAAAGCGCTGTGGCAATCAACAAACCAGACGACTGGCCACGGCTCCCAGCACTCAGGGCGCGGGTCGGCCAGACGCGTTCGGGAGTTCCGGATCGGATCGGACACATTCGCCGAGCTCGGGCGGGGCGAGGCAGTCATCTACACAACTTTTGGGGCCCGACCCGCGGCGGGCAACGATCATCCCGGTCGAGTTCGACGAGCATGAGCCAGAGCGGATCGGCACGGGACTGCGCCACCCCTGCGAGGTACTGGTGCACCCTGAACGAAGCTTGCCAGCGACAGGCTCCAGCGGCAGCGACGCGGACGGCGAGATGGGCCCCGATCCCGTAAGTGGAACGGGACTATGAGGCGCGCCTCTGCGTTTGGGCCGAACCGATCAGGTCCTCACGGCTGCGATGCGCGGAGGTCCGCTCGGCGCCTTATCGATGAGGCGCGGCAAAGCCGCGCTCGAATGCCCGAGCGAGGTCACGCGATGCCGCAGCGGCCCCACCCTGCAACGCCCTCGCAGCGGGTCTATTCAACTGAACGCCCGGGCCGTGAAACGCGAGAAGGACTCCTGTCAGAACGGCGACGCCGACGAGAGGCCGGAGGAGCCGAATCAAACGCCATCCGAGGTACAAGCGGACGGCGGTGCGCATCTGACTATCCGGCGGCCCGGGCCGCGCGGTACGTGCGCTGCAGCTCCGCCGCCAGCAGCCCGGAGACGTCAGCCAGCTCGCGAAACGCGGCCGCGAGCGCGGCCGGCGACGTCCCCGACAGGGCCGCGCCCAATCCGCCGGTTGCGCTGTCAAAGCGCTCCCACAACTCAGAGGGTCCAGGGCGTGTCATCCCGGGTGTGAGCTCCGGTGCCAGCGCGAACTCACCCTCGATCGTCCGCGATCGCCAGCCCAAACCGCCCTCCGCGGCCAGCTCAAAGGCGTCGGCCTGCTCAGCCGCCGCATCGGAAAGCGCTCTCAAGCGAACAGGGAATCCTGCGTCCGGCGGTGCGAGCGCGTGCGCATCAAGCGCCGACTCCCAACTCTGCCCCGCGGACATCATCCGCTCGACGATCTTCGCGACCTCAACCGGCATCGCTCGCCCGATCCGGATTCGTGATCAACGACGAGAGCAGATCGCGCGCCTGCTCAGCGGCGGCCGGCCGCCTGCCGCCGGTCGTTGTCGGCTTGGTGCTGGCCTGCTGGCCCAGCATCCAGTCAACCTCGCTCTGCCTGATCCGCCAGAACCGCGCGCCAGCACGGTGGGCCTTCAGCTTGCCTTCCTTGATCCACTCACGCACCGTCGGCTCCGTCACGCTCAGCAGCCTCGCGACGTCCGCGACGCTGAGCAGCCGATCCTCCGTGTCCGCCATCATCTTCCCTGTCGATATCGATTAACCACGTCCAACCACTGTTATCCTACACTGTTGGTAGGGGATGTCGTCAACTACCGGCCACCGATCAGCTCGGTCAACGAAGCGCTGGCCGCCGGCCGCTGGACAAGCCCCAGTATCCGTCGACGTTGACGAACGCGCCGCCGCTCAACGCCGCCAGGACCAGCTCGCGCGTCTAGAGCACGTTGCCTTGCGAGCTGTCATAGATCCAGTGGCGCTGGAGCAGGGGTCATCCGCGCGAGCGTCGGGCGGCAGCATCTCCGCGCACGCCGCCAGCGGCACGGCGGCCGCGCTCCGCGTGCCCTGCACCCAGCACACCATGGCGCCCGCGTCGGCGGCGGCTGCGACCGCCTCCCGGGCCAGCCGTGACTTCCCGATGCCGGCGGGCGCGGTCACCACCACCGCGGGGCAGGCGCCACTCGTCCGGACGCTGGCGATCCGTTCGAGCTCTTGGTCACGCCCGGTTAGCGGCCAGGCATGCGACGCACCCGAACCGACCCGCGCCCCGGCGACGGTCATGGGACCAGAGTACCGGCCGGCCCGTAGGCCCGAAAGGGGCCCGAGCGCCCTGCTCAGGCCACCGGACCGCCTTGTCGGGCGTGAGGAGCGAACTCGGCCGAGGCCTCGACGGCGCCTTGGGCAGGCGCGCTGGGCTCGCGGCCCATCACGCCGTCCTTGAACTCGCGCATGCCGCTACCGAGCGAGCGACCCATCTCAGGCAGGCGCTTGGCGCCGAACAGGAGCAGGATCACCCCGGCGATGATCAGGAGGTGGAACGGATTTTCGAAGCCGGACAGCATGGGTCTCTCCTTTGTCGTTTGTATGTGCTTGTTTGTCTCGAGGTCACTCGACGCCGAAGCCGTCCATCGCCGAGGCAACGAACGTGCAGATGCCGCCGATCGTCCCGGCCAGGATGGCCGAGAGGCCTTCGCTAGACGCCACCACGCTCTTCTCAAGGCCGTAGGCGAGGCCGGGGGCCACGTTTGCCAACACGGCCAGGACGGCTGGTTCCGCCGCGTCGGCGGGGCTCGAACTCGTGTCCAGGGCCGAGACGACCCCAAAGGCGGCGGCCAACAACCCGGTCATCGACGTCAGACACAGCATGGACTCGGTGGCTGCCTCCCCGCCCCAGTAGCTGACCGCGGCGAACACGGCGGGCAGGGCGCCTGCGCCCCACGCCACGGCGGTGTACACGTCCGCCTTGTCGTCGAGTTGGATCGCCGAGGTGAACGGCAGGCCGTCGTCGTGAGCGGGAATGGTGAGCGCGCTGATCACCGCCGGGGTCGCGATGTCGATCCAGGCGAACAGAGCCGGCGGCTCGCTGCCGCCGGCAACGTAGTACGCCGCGATCGTGTCCATCAACCCCCAGAAGCACGCGGCCGCGAACGTGGTGTAGCTGAGATCGTCAGCCGTGTCCGCGACACGGAGGACCGACTGCGACTTGTCGTTCTGGAACGGCAGCGCGTTGGCGTCGAGGTGGGCCAGTTTGTAGCCGAGGACCGTGGGGAAAGCGACGAGCAGGGTGACCAGGCCACCGACCGTCGGGGCCTTGCTCATGCCGGCAGCCTTGAGCAGCGGCCCGAGCACCGGTAGGTCGGTCACCGGCGTGCCGAGGATTGCCTTGAAGACCGAGATCGCCGCGGCGATCAGGTTGAGCACCAGGTCGATCATCCCCTGGGCCGCGTCTAGAGCCGCCTTGATCACGTTGCCGAGTGCGTCGATCAGCTTGTCGATCCCGACGGTGCCGAAGTTCTTCGGGTTCGATACGAGGCTCGCCAGCGAGTCTCGGAAGTCGTTGGCGGCCTTGATGAAGTCCTGGCCGACCGAGCCGATGCTGCTCTTGGCCTGGTTGACCAGTGTGCTCAGGGCGTCGTCGGCGGCTGGTGTCTTGGCGAGGCCGGGGCCGGACTGCGTGACCTTCTCGAGCAGCCAGCTCGCGTTGGCGCTGGTCGGTTGCTGAGCCGCCGGCGGCGGGCCCGCGTTCAGCACCGTGCTGGACTTAGACGTCTGAGTGAAGGAGGAGATCGATCTCGACCCGACATGCGCCTTGAGCTTCTCGAGCGCCGCGCGGATCTCCGGTTCCTGGCCTTGTAGCCAGTGGTCGGCGCCGCTCTTGGCCTTCTGGGTCAGCGTGTACAGCTCGTCGCTCAGCTGGAGCACCCATCCGTCGTAACGGGCGGCCAGGGTCACCGTGTCGGCCAGCAGCTTGAGCACGTGCGCCTTCAGCCAGTCGATCACGTCGGTGAGCAGCCCGCCGAGCTTGTTGACGACGCCGTGGAAGATGTGCGCCGCGTCGTCGAGGCCCTGGATCGTCACCGAGAGCACCTGGTGGGCCCACGCGTCGAAGTCGGCGGTGATCGTGCTCACCCACCGGTTCAGACTCTTATCCCACGTCAGCACCACCTCGCTGACCTTGGCCGCGCCCTTCTTGATCGCGTACAAGGCGTCATTGGCCAGATCGCTGAACGACAGCTCGACGCCATCGACCGTGAAGGTCGCGACGCCGAGCGCAACCCGCTCGCCGAGGGTGACCGGACCCCGAGGCGTGTGCGCCGTATGCCCGTGTTCCCCGATACCGTCGAGCCCCTCGGCGCGCGCCTCCGGAGCAACCTGACCGTTGACCGTGGGGTTGGCGCCCGCCGCGGCCGCGCCGGCGAACACCTTGGCCGCCTGGCTGGCGATGTCCTTGTCTTGCTTGGCGAGCGGGAAGAGGGTGGCACCGCTGAGCGTCGAGGCGTCGGCCAGGGTGCCGGCCGTCATCACCGGGAGGTAGTTGAGCGTGACCGTGCCGGTCATGTAGGCGTTGATGGGATCGCTCGGTGAGACCGTCACCGGCGTGGTCAGCCCACCCCCGCTGACCGTCAGCCTGGGCGCCGACAGCGCGTCGGCCACGATTGGGATCGTCACCTGCCCAGAGCGGTCGGTCGTGAACGTGACTGGCGTGTTCGACAACGTGACACTCTGGCCGTTCAGCAGCGCGATCGCCGGAGCCGACGAGGTGACCTGGAGCGGCTTGGCCGCCACTCGTGTTCCCCAGTCGTCAGACAGGGTGAGCTGTACCCGATAGGTGCTTACTTCCGCTGGCTCGGTCGCCGGTAGGTGGATCTGGTTGGCGTTCCAGCCACCGTCGGACCGCTTGGTCAGCACTTCCAGGTCGCCGTCCCGGTCGACCACGACCAATTCGTCGCTCGCGGACGCTCGGGTTTGGCTGCTCACCCCGGCCAGGCCGCCCTGCAGCGGGACCGCGGGGTTGTAAACCGGGTTGATCGAGTTCTTGTTGGCGTTGTTCAAATCGACCTGGCGCACGACGCTCAGCGTGCCGCCGTTGACGAGGAACAGGTTGAGCAGGGTGTTGGTCTTGAGGTAGTTGTCCTCGCCCAGGTTGAGGTTGCTCGGCTCCCAGTCCCACTTCCCCGCCTCCCGCTTGACGTCCCGGGGTAGCTGCAGCTGCTGGGCGTACCACTTCTTGTTCAGATAATCGACGGTAAGTGCGTAGAGCTCCTGATTGACTCCGCGCACGATCGCCGTCGGCAGATAGTTCACGTTCGGGCTGAACAGGTAGTCGATCGACTCCACAGTCACGTGATCGGGAGTGAGCGGCGGCGCGAACGCGGGCGGCTGCACGGAGAAGTCGTCGACCTTCGCGCTCATGCTCAGGTGCTCCGTCTGGAAGTCGGTCTGAAACGCGTGCTGGTAGACGTGGAAGCCGTCGGCGGTTGGCACGTACAGCAACAACGCCGGATAGCTCAGGAACGTGGAGAACGCATAGCTGATCACGGCCGAACCAGTTGTCAGGCCTCCCTGAGATTGGTACATGCCGAACCCGGTCAGGACGCCGGACTGGGTCTGCCCGCCCGGGTGTCCCCACCCCGTCCAGTGGAAGCCGAGCTTGGAGTCGGTTGCGTTCCGCGAGGACGCTGGAGTGATGCAGAAGACCAACAGATTGCGGTACAGATCGTTCGTGACCTGGAGCGGCCCCTTGACCTGGGCACCCCAATTCACGTCGTCGATCGGTGTGAACTTGCCACTCGAGATCCCGTTGCTGCCCGCCAGGTCCTCGATCAGGTGCTTGATGTCCCCGGACGACGTGCGGTAGAAGACCTGCAGCGTCGGCCACCCCTGCTTGTTGTCGGCCACGCCGGCCACCATGTCGGTGGCGCCGGCGGCGATCTCCCGGCTGTTCCAGCCGCCCGCGGCGGCCGGGTCGCGGTACACCTGCGAGATGATCCCGCCCTGGAGCAGGACCGCCTCCACCTGACCGTCGGTGCGGCTGTAGGCGACGACCTTGTCCTTGGCGGGATCGATCTTCCCGACCCTGACCAGGAAGTGGTCCTCGCTCAGGACGCAGCTCGAGTCGAGCGCGAACGGCGGATGATACCCGGAGTCCGCGCCCGCTCCCGTCACGCCGGCGGAAGTCCCGCGGTACGTGCGGGGCCTTGCGGTGGCCGACTCGAGCGAGATTCCGAGCGCGGCGGCGGCTCCAAGGCCGGAGATGCCGAGGAAGCCGCGACGGCTCACCAGCCTCTGCAGTTGATGGGGGTCGTGAGTCGGGGTGGTCATCTGATCTCCTGATCGCTTGCGAATCGACCTCGTTTTGGTAGCGGTGAGCATCTCGCAGGCGGGCGCCCAGGTCGTCAGTGGCCGACTACTGCACTGCGCGCTCGGAACGTCTTAAGTACCTAGGCGATTCGCCCGTGCGCGCGTGGAACCGGCCGCATCTCGTCGAACTGAACGAGGTAACTCGCGATCGTCCCCGGCTGGCCGCCGATCAGGAATCTGACCGCCCCCTCCCCCGCGTTGTGGGCGGCGTGTGCCACGTCGACCGGGACCGCATGCGTTTGCCCGGGTGAAAGCCGGATCGATGGCTGCAGCCGATCGGCCTGCGCCTCGAAGATCTGCAGGTGGCCTTCGAGCACGTGGAACCAAGTGGTACCGGCATGCCGCTGCGGGGGCGGTCCGCCGCGATGCGTCGCGACCACCTCGATCAGGTCAAACGGCGCCGGCGGATCTGCGGCGCCGGCGAGGAAGGACACGTGGTAGCCAGGCGCCACGGTGTAGACGTCGGGCGCGCGAGTCTTGGTCGTGTCGGGTGCGGGGACGGGTGTGATGGGGGTTGGTGGTGTCATTGGTGCCTCTCCGTTGGGTTGATGTGGTTACTTGAGGTGCTCCTCGAGCCAGTCGAAGATCCGTGCTTCGCGCAACGCTTGGGCGAGCGGCTCGCAGTGTCCGCCGGCGCCCTCGTCCGCGGTGAAGGTCACGATCGCCTTAGGACCTGGGAGGCGCTCGTACAGCTGGCGGGACTGGCCCGGCCAGAGCTGCTCGCCTTGGGACTCGGTGATCAGGATGGGAGTGTCGATCTGCTGCACCTCGTCGCCGAGGTGGTAGGCGGCGATGTCCATGAAGAGTCGGAACGTCGAGCCGCCGTTGTGGCCGTACGGTTCGCCGTGAAAGCGGAGCGTGGCAGTGGTGTTCGGGGCGAACAGCTCCGTGAGATGCATCTCGCGATCGAACGCGGACTGACGCCGGTCCTCCAGTTGCCGGCGCATCTCGGTCGGCAGTCGATCGGTCCATGCGGTGGAGACGTCGACGATCCCCGGGTCCACGACCGCCGCGGCAAATCGATGCTCGAAGGCCAGGGCACGGGTGACCCAATAGCCGCCCTGCCCAACACCGATCACCGCCACCCGGTCCGGGTCGACGTCGCTCCGGGCCAGCATCCTGTCGATTACGGGAGTCAGGACGGCCTCCCAGTCGGGGCGAAAAGGGATCCCGTGCTCGAACAGCATCGCCTGCTGCCCGGGACCGTCGAAGGTGACCCAGTGATATCCACGCTCGGCGGCGGCTGCGCCCGCCTGCGCCCACATCTCGGATGTGGCCTGATAGGAGCCGTTGTTGACGATCACAAGCGGCCGACGCTTCTCCGCCGCGCCCCCGGTGGGGAAGAAGAACGCTGGCAGGGTGCGGTCTTCGTATGCGATAGCAACCCGCTCACCGGGCACCGGGCTCAGGTCGAGGATCTGTTCCCAGCACTCGCGTTGACGTCGCCACATGTCGAGCCGGCGATCCGGTTCGGTGGAATGCGAAATCTGGTAGAGCGCGGCGGCGTAATAGGTGGCCGCGCGCCGAAAATAGGCCAGCGCGCTGACCCGCCGAGCGTCTCGGCGGGCCCGCACCGCCGAGGCCCACGCCGCGCCGGCCGTTGCCGTCCATTCGTTCAGCCACGAGTCGGCGTCGCCATCGACGACGCGCCGGGCGGTGGAAAGCACCTCGCCGATGTCCGCGCCCTGCCGGTAGGCAGCGCCGAGCGCTCGCTCGAACGCGAACTGGAACTCTGTGTCTTGAAAAGCAATCATCTCGGTCCTCCGTTACCGACGCGCCCGCGGCGATCAGTAACCCGTCCCCCTGGCAGCGGACAGCGTCTCGAGTTCGTCGAGCAACGCAAGTCGCCGCAACTCGAGTTCTGTCTCGGACATCCTCAGCGCCGATGCGACCTCGCTCGCCGGCAGGCCGGCGAGGAGTAGGGCATAGACGGCGTACTCCGGGGCGCCGACGCGGTCGCGGAGAGCCGCTCCGACACCTGGCGGGACCGACGGCAGGAAGCGCACGCCGCGGGCCACCCGGTCAAGGACGCCGGGGAATTCCGCTCCGGCGTGATACCTGCTGATCAGGGCGTCCGCGTCCGCGAGGGCGGAGCATGCCGCGAGCACTCCGTCGGGGTCGGCGCAGCAGATCACGACCGAGGGCGGGTCCGGCGTCCGCTTCAACTCGCGGCACAACCTGAAGCCGCTCTCCGCCGGCGGCTGATGACCGACCACCGCGATGTCGAACCGATCGCGCTGCGCCATCGACATGGCCTCCTCGGTCCCTGCGGCCGCCCCGGCCAGCCGAAACCCCGGTTCCGTCTGGAGCCGATCGCAGAGTCGGGAGGCCAGCCATCCGTCGCTTTCGACCACCAAGACCGCGGGTGCCGGGGCAGTGGCCGTCCGGCGCGACGGCTCTGAGACCGGGTCTGGGCTGGTGCTTGTGCTCATAGTTGAATAGCTCCTATCGCGGTGGGTCTGGTTGGTGTCCAGAGCGTGGCGCAGGCGGGGCGCCGCATCCTCAGTGGGGCGCTACTGCACTTGGGCCCCGGAGCCGCTTAAGTAATCGCTGCCAAAAGCTGAGCACGAGGGCTTTCCTGACCCCGGGTGTCCGACCTCAGTAGCCCGGCTGGGGCGCTTCCGTAGAGCCTTACTGACGACGCGGCGGGGGCGCTGGTGGATCGTTGAGCGCGTCATGCGGTTCTCCCACAGCGTCCTTCCCCTCCCCCCGAGCGACGAGCAGAAGTTCAGCTACGTCAAGCGCCGCGTGTGGTTGCTCAATTTCTTTGCCGTGAGCAGCTTCGCGGCGGTGGCTTACAGCACGGTCCTGTTCTCGCAGCTCGACGATGCCCTGTGGCCGTTCTTCGCGATTCTCGGTCCGGCCGCGGCCGGATTCCTGCTGTCGATCCAGGCCGACCTGTTCAGCCGGGACTTCGATGACGAGAAACACCGGCGACGCGTCGCCGCCTGGTGGCGCGGGTCCCGCGATTATCCGAGCGTCGACGTGTTCCTGCCGATCTGCGGCGAGGACCGGGGCGTGCTGCTGAACACGTGGCGCCACGTGCTCGCCCTCGACTATCCGCGCCTGACCGTCTACTGCCTCGACGATGGGGGCGATGAGACCATGCGGTCCGTTGCCGAGGAGCTCGGTTTCCGGTATCTGCGGCGCGAGAACCCCGGCTGGTTCAAGAAGGCGGGGAACCTCCAGTTCGCCTACGAGAACTCCTGCGGCGAGTTCATCCTGATCCTGGACGCCGACTTCGCCCCGCGCCCCGACTTCCTGCGCGAGACGCTGCCTTACTTCTCCGCCGAGCCCGACCTGGGGATCGTGCAGACGCCTCAGTTCTTCGCCACGACGAGCCGGCAGAACTGGCTCGAGCGCGGCGCCGGCGCGGTGCAGGAGCTGTTCTACCGCGTCGTGCAGGTTTCGCGTGGCGACCGGGATGCGGCGATCTGCGTCGGTACGTGCGCCGTGTATCGGCGAGCCGCGCTCGACGCGAACGGCGGCACCACCTTGATCGAGCACTCCGAGGACATCCATACCGGGTTTGACCTACGCCGTCTCGGCTGGCGGTTGCGCTACATCCCGATCAATCTTGCCGCGGGTCTGTGCCCCGACAACCTCGCCGCCTTCTTCCGTCAGCAGTACCGGTGGTGCATGGGTTCGCTGGGCTTGTGCACGTCGCGAAAGTTCTGGCAGACGAGGCTTCCGATCCGCACCCGTATGTGCTACCTGGCGGGGTTTGCCTACTACGTCCTCACAGCACTCGCGGCGGTCACGACCCCACTGATACCGCTGACGCTGACCGTTTTCTTTCCCGCCCGGGTACGCGTGGTGAACTATCTCATCCTCCTGCCCGCGCTGCTGTGGCTCTACGTGGTGCTGCCGCTGTGGCATCGCTCCCGGTTCCGCTGGGAGACGCTGTCGGTCAAGCTCACCTACGGCTGGGCGCACGTATTCGCGATCCTGGATTTGCTCCGGCGACGGCCGATGGCGTGGAAGGCGACCGGCGAGCGGGCCCGAGACCGCCGCGTCTTCTGGTTTCGTCTGGTCGCGATGGTGTGGGGGATTGGAACCGGCACCGTGCTCGTCGGCGCCAGTCTGTGGCAGGTGCTTCATAACCGTCACTCCGTCGTCCAGTTCGCGCCGATGGTGGCGCTCTCGCTTCTGTATCTCGCCACGAACGTCCGCCTGGTCTTCCCGTCGGCGTCCGCGACTTCCTCCTCACCGTCAGAGGCGATCTCGGCAAACGATCAAACGAAGGTGTTCCATGAGACGAATCGCATCCGGCAGCCGGGTGGCCACGCGCCGCCGGTGGTGGCTGGGTTTGCGCTTGATGGCGCTGAGCGCAGCGTGTAGCGCGTCGCTGATCGGGACCGCAGCCGCCGGGGCGCAACCGCTGCCGGCGTCGCGCACGCTGCTCGCCGGCACTGTTAGCTCGGCCAAACAGTTCCCCAGCTGGAACAGCGCCTTCGGTCACCGTCTGCGCCTGCGCATGGTGTTTCAGGCGTGGTCCTTCGACGTCGACCCGACCGCCGTCCTGGCTGGCCCCGGGATTCCCGTGATCTCGTGGGAGCCGTGGCGGCCACCTCGGCTCGGCACGCCGATCGGCCGGCAGGGCGCACCCCAGCGCGCGTACTCCAACGCGGCCATCGCCGACGGAAGATGGGATGGGTATCTGCGGCGATGGGCGCTCGCGATCAAGGCCTACGGGCATCCGGTCATCCTTCGGCCGATGGCCGAGTTCAACGGGTTCTGGTACCCCTGGAGCCACGACCCCCACCAGTTCGTCCGCGCCTGGCGGCACATGTGGAATGTGTTCCGTGCAGTCGGCGCCGACAACGTCACTTGGGTGTGGTCCTTCCAGGTCAATTCCAACGCCCAGCCGGGGCCATGGGAAGACGACATCGAACAGTATTGGCCCGGCGGCCGGTACGTCGACGTGCTCGGCATGAGCCTGCTGCGGTTCGTGCAGGGCAACTCCGTGTCGTTCTACCTCGCTCAGCTTGCGCTCGCGCACGGGCTGTTCCACCGTCCCACGATGATCAGTGAGGCCAACGTCGCCTACGGACTGAGCATCCCCTGGCTGACCCAACTCCGCGCCGGATTGTCCCAACTGCCTTACAACCAGGGGTTCATCTGGAGTCAGGCCCCGAGCCGGCAGGAGGCACGCAATCCAGCCTCGGGCGACATGGACTGGGACGCGCGCGAGGATCCTGCGGCGGCGTCGCTCCTGGCGTCGATCGCCGCACTGCCTCGCTGACCGACGAGCGCACCCGGCTCGCGGGTATCAGTACCAGGTCTGGCGAAATGCAGTAGTTACCTACTGACGACCCCTCCGCAGTCGGCGCATACCGTGGCGAGCATTAACGCCCGGTGACACCCGGAGCGAAAATCAGACAAGAGGATGGAGCAATGATCAATCCGGGAAGTCGACACACCCGGCGCCCGACGCCGCGCCCCTCGGTCCTACCCGTCGTTGTGAGTGTCGGGACCATGATCGTCGCACTGGCGTTGCTTGTCGCACACATCGCAAGTGCCACCGGAGTCACCAGCCAACCGGCGGCGGCGCAGAGCCAGCCGCTGGCGGTGCAGAGCGCATCGCTGACCCAGAACGGCCAGCAACTCGTCTGGCAACTGAAGATGGCCCAGCCGTTCTCCCCGGGCGCGCTCGCGCGTGACCGGCGCACGCTGTGCCTGCTGATCGCACGCGCCGACAGCGGGACGGCCACCGGGCAGCTGTGCCTGGCCGGACCCCGCGACGGACAGCGCGCTCCTCAGGTCCTCTACGCCCCGATCAACAAGGGTCTGAGCGGCCGGGCCAGCGCGATCGCGGCGACCGTCACGCGCGGGAGCAACAGTGATCTGACCGCAAGCTTCACCCCGTCCGCGATCGCGGCCTCTTACCAGCCGCTGCGCTGGCAGGTGATCAGCACGCTCGGAGCGCCCGCCTGCAGCGCCTCTGACACTGGGCTTCCCCCCGCCGGCAGCTGCCAGACCCTTTCGCCGGCCCGGGCCGCGTTGTTGAACGTCCGCACGCCACAGCTCGCCGGGTGCGTTCCGATCCGACGCGGGTACGTATCAGCGGGGCCGAGCAACGTCCGACAGGTCGCGCTGACATTCGACGACGGTCCCGGGGGCTCGCCACCGACGATGGACTTCGTCAACCTGCTGGCCCGCTACAACGTTCCGGCCACCTTCTTCGAGGTCGGCAACCAGATCAGCCAGTACGACCCGACCGGCAAGGTCCAGCGCGCGATGCTGGCCGACGGGGACATGATCGGCGATCACAGCTGGAGCCACGCGGATCTGGCCAAGCTGTCCGCGTCCGCGCAGCGATCCCAGATCGCGATGACCGCCGCCGCCATCAAGAAGTCCACCGGCTTTCAGCCCTGTCTGTTCCGCGCCCCCTACGGATCCGTGAACTCATCCCTGATCAACGTAGCCAGCTCCTTGGGCTTCTCCACGATCCAATGGGACGTCGACCCACGAGACTGGTCACTCCCAGGAACCAGCACCATCATCAGCAGAGTCCTATCAGGCGTCCGCCCCGGATCGATCGTGCTACAGCACTTCGCCGGCGGTCCCCGTTACCAGACCCTGAACGCCCTGCCCACCGAGATCACGACGCTGAAGGCACGCGGCTACAAGTTCGTGACCGTTACCCAGATGCTCGGCTACAAGCTGACCTACAAGTGAGGTCCCGATCTGGCCTTCAGCTCGCGACGGTCCTTGACCCCTAGTTTCTGCATGGCGCGGTACAGGTGGGACTCGACCGTACGGACTGAGAGCACGAACCGGTCGGCGATCTCGGCGTTCGACAGTCCCTGCGCCGCCAATTCGACGAACTGCCTCTCTCTGTCGGTGAGGGTGAACGCATCGGGCTCGATCCCGTGCACCGGCGGTGCTAATCCTCCCTGACACCGCCCGTGCAGCTCGCGACTCCGCGCGGCGGCCCGCCGCGCGGAGTCCTGACGCCCCTCTTGGGCGAAGATCTCCGCTGCGGCGGCGGCGCACTCGGACGCGTGGGGGAGCGCCCCGATCGCTTCGAACTCGTCAGCGCAGGCCAATACGGCCGCACCGTCCTCGGCCGCTCGCGCCAGCGCGTCGTCCGCGTAAGCCAGGACCAGCTGCGCGTCGCACTCCTCGCGCAGCGCGGCGAGCGCCGGGTGGACCCGTCGCGGCGGTGCGCCAGCCCGCATCGCCTCGTGATACAACAGCGCGGCGTACACGGGAATCTTGCCGACGCGATCTGCGCACTCCAAGAGCAATCGCTGGGCGCGGGAGGTATCGTCCTCCGCCAGCGCTAACCACGCCTCACCCCGAACCACGGACACCCGCTCGGTCCTCACCACCATCTCCCCTGTCGCCGCCGCCGCCCGGGAGCGCTCCATCGCCGCCGCCACGCCCTCGCGATCACCCGTGTAATAAGCGACTCCCGCGCGCAGCGCGTGGACGGTCTTTAGCGTCCAGAACGGATCGTGGTATTCCAGATGCACCGCAGCCTCCCGCAGCCATCGGTCGGCGTCGACATACCTTCCTCGCAACAGGGCGAGAGAGCCCAGCGTGCAGGCACTGATCCCCGCCGCGGCTTCGTCGTACGTGCGAATCGCCTCCCTCAGTGCCTGGCTCATCCACTGCTCGGTCTGCTCCATCACCCGGCCGGACGCGGTGCTCGCAATCGAGGACATCATCATCGCCAGCTCGTCCGCCTCGTCGCATAGCGGTATGGGTGGGCGCAGCCGAGCAATCCACTCGCAGGCCTGTTGCACACGGCCGCTATGGAACAAGTGGGCGGCATGGATGACCTCTATCTGGCGCCGCTCCGCAGGCTCAAGCGCTTCATCCGAGAGCGCCTTCCCTGAGAGTTCTGCTGCGCTGCGGAAGTCAGTGTTCATCGAGAGCGCCCGCAGCCTGATAGGCGCCAACCTGCGGTGCCAGGCGGCGTCTTCCCACCACTCCAGGGCGCGGGTCACGAAGGCCAACGCGTCACGCGGTCGATGCAGACCCCAGCCCAGCCCGATCGTCCGCTGCTGCACGTAAGCGATTGCCGCGTCCTGCGACCCGAACGCTCCCTCCAGCGTCGCCAGCAGCTCCTCGGCGTCCTCGTAGCGTTGGCGCACGGCGCACGCCCGGGCCACCAGTAGCGCGGCGCCGGCTCCGGCGCCGGCCTGAAGCGCCAACCGGCCGAGCCGCTCCCCGAGCTCGGGATCGCCGGCGGCGATCGCCGCCGCGGCGCCCTCCACCGAGAACTCGGCGGGAACGGGGTCGCCGGCGTCGAGCAGCCATCGCGCGATCAGCAGCGCGTCCTCGCGCGAACGCTCCGCCCTTTGCTGGACCGTTCGGGCCAGATCGCGCCGCACCTGGGCCGCTCGGATCAGCGGCATCGAGGATCGGACCACGTCGCCGTACAGGGGGTGCGCCAGCCGAACCGTGCCGTCAGCGCCCGCGCCGTCGACCCGGATGATTTCCTGTGCCTCGACCGCCGAGATCGCGTCAAGGCTGGCCAGCGAGACGAGCTCGTGCAGTCGCAGCGGTTCGCCGAAGGCCAGCAGCTCGACCACCCGCCGCTCGGCGCCATCGAGCTCCGACAAGCGGCCGCCGATCAGCTCCGACAGGGAGGCGCTCGGGCCGGGACGCTGCGTGAGCCGCCAGTATCCGTCGACGCTGACGAACGCCTCGACCGCCAGTGCGGAGCGCAGCAACTCGTGCACGTAGAGCACATTCCCCTGTGAGCTGTCGGAGATCCACTGGCGAGCACGTTGCTCGACCGGACCACCGAGCACCGTTTCGACCAGCTCCGCGGTGTGCGCTTCGGACAGGGGCCGCAGCTCCACGCGTTCCGCGCCGGCATCCTTCCATAGCGACTGCACCGCGTCCGGACAGGGTTCCGAGGAACGGACCGTGGCCAAGATGAACGCGGTGCCAGTGATCGTGAGCTGAAGAATCAGCGCGGCCGACGCCGGGTCGAGCCGCTGGGCGTCGTCCACGCCGATCACGATCGGCCGACCTGCGGCCTCTTCGCGGAGCGTCTTGGAGGTGCGCTGCAGCTGCAACAGAGGGTCATCGGCCCGGGCCTCGGGTGGGAGGAGCTCCGCGCAGGCTGCCAGCGGCACCGCGGCGGCACTCCGCGTGCCCTGGACCCAACAGACCATGGCCCCGGCCTCGGCGGCGGCTGCGACCGCCTCTCGAGCCAGACGTGATTTCCCCACCCCCGCGGGAGCGATCACCGCCACCGCCGGTGAAGTCTCGTGCGCTCGGACGGCGGCGATCTGCTCGAGCTCCTCGTCGCGCCCGATCAGCGGCCAGCTGTGTGCCGGCCCCGAACCGGTCCGGGCCCCCGTGACCGTCATATCAACACATTAGCGCTCCTTTCCTCAATGCGAAATGCCGCGCGGTCAGGACGGCCGGGACAGTCAGTACCGCATCCCGCTGGCCGGGGGAAGCGTCTCGAGCTTGCCCAGCAGCGTGGAGCGGCGCGACTCGAGCTCCGCACGGGACATCCTCAACCCCCGCGCTACGTCGGACGCCGGCAGGCCGGCGAGCAGCATGCTGAAGATCGCGTGCTCGGCGGGATCGAGACGTTCGTGGAGCATCGCCCCCACGCGGGGCGACACAGCCGGCAAGACGCGCACGCCACGTGCAACCCGGTCAAACACGCCGGCGAGCTCATCGTCGCAGTCGTAGATGCTCACCAGCGCGTCGGCCTCGGCGACCACACAACACGCCGTGAGCACCGCGTCGGGATACGCCGAGCAGATCACCACCGCCGGCGGCGTGGGACTCCGTTTGAGCTCGCGACACAACCACACACCGCTGCGCGACCGCGCACTATTGGCGATGACCGCCATGTCGACCGGCTGGTGCTCCGCCATCCACATCGCCTTCTCCGCGCTCTCCGCCACTCCTACCAGCCGAAATCCGGACTCGACCTCCACCAGATGACAGACCCGATTGCGCAGCCAATCGTCATCGTCCACTACGAGAACCCGCAGCCGCGGGGCCTGACCTGCTACGACCGCCTGACCTGAGGATGAGTCCGGGAGAGTTTCGAGGGTGGTTGTGCTCATGCTGTTCGGCTCCTTCGCGGTCGATCTCGTGGGGTCCAGAGCCTCGCGCAACCAGAGGGCCACGTCCTCAGTGAGCCGCTACTGCACTCGGGAGCCCGAGCTCCTTAAGTAATAGGCCGCCGAACGTTCCGTAATCGCCTACGGAGGACCGATCCCTGTGCCTGCGCGATCGTTCGACCAGGGTGCAAGCCCGCCGCCAATCTGGACCGAGGAGCAGCCGCAAATGATGTCGATGGGCCAGCTCAGCCCGTGCGCCGAAGATGACGAGGAGGAGACACGGTCCGCATGCTTAACCATGCTCGCTGTGCGGCGACTCTCGTCCGGCGAGCGAGCGCCGTGGTGGCGCGCCCGGGTGCTGTTCGGGGAGCGCGTCTCGCGCAGTTTCGTTCTGATCCCGAGCCTGTATCTGGCCGGAGCGATCGTACTGGGGCTTGTGCTGCCCGCTCTCGATCGCGGCCACGGCGGCAAGCTGCTCGGAATCGACGCCGCCGAGGCGCAGTCGATCCTCCAGGCTGTCGCAGCCGGCATGATCGCATTCGCTGGACTGGTGGTGTCGGTCGCGGTGCTCGTCGTGCAGTTCGGCGCCGGGCAGTACTCGCCGCGGCTCGTGCATGTATTCCGGCGCGATCCGGTGATCAAGAACGCAATCGGGCTGTTCGTCGCTCCCGGCGTATACGCGCTCGTCGCGGCCGCCGACATCGGCGGCACGACTCATGATGGCCCAGAGACGCTCACCGTCTCGGTCGCGCTGGCGCTTATGGTCCTCGCGCTGGCGGCGCTGTTTCGCTTCATCGGTCGCCTCCTCGATCTGATGCGCCCTCGCCAGCTGTACGCGCGTCTGGCTGATCAGGTGCAGCCGGCGCTGAACTCCTTGTATCCGTCGTCGAGCTCTCGGGAGCTCGAGCGCAGGCCTGTCAGCCAGACGCCGATCAGGGCGGTCGTGACCCACCCGCGCCACGGTGAGGTCCTTGCCGCCGTTGATCGAGACCGCTTGGTCCGGGTCGCGCGTCGCGCGGACGCGGTGATCGAAGTCGTCGCGCAGATCGGCTCCTATGTGGCCGAGGACGAGCCAATCCTGATTGTCCGCGGCGGGCGCGGGATCGATGAGCGCGAGGCCCGTCGAGCGCTTATGTTCGCCGACGGCCGCAGCCTGCTTCAGGATCCGTCGTTCGCGATTCGGTGCATCGTCGACGTGGTTGTCCGCGCGCTGTCGGCCGCGATCAACGATCCGACCAGCGCGGTCGAAGGACTGGACGCACTGGAGGGAGTTCTCCGGCCCCTCGGCCGGCGCCCGCTCCACTCGGCCGCGATCCTCGACGACGACGGCACCGTCCGGCTCGTCGTGCCGACCCCGGACTGGGACGGGCTTCTCGATCTCGCGCTCACCGAGATCCGCTGGTACGGAGCCGGAACCCCCCAGGTCACCCGCCGCCTCGCCGCACTGCTCGACGGCCTCGAGCCGAGCGTCGCGCCGGCGCGTCGCGGCGCCATCAGACGTCACCGGATGCTCCTCGAGGAGCATCTGGCTTCGGTCTACGCGGATCCGGTGGAGCGCGCATTCGCGCGCACTCCCGATCGGCTCGGCATCGGAGGACGCCCAACCACCGGCGCCGTCGCCCCAGGAGACAGGTGATGCACGCGGTCAGCAACACGCTCTCGCCCGAGACCTTCCTGTAGATCATGGCCGCGGCGGCGATCGCCGGCACGGTGGCCGCAGTGACGAGCCGCGCATAGGATTCCGGCTGCCGTCAAGGTCTGGCCGCGGGCGTGCAGGCTTCGCCACTCGGCCCGGCCCTCGCCGAAGCCACCGGGGCAGCGGTGGACTAGATGCGTCCCGGGCGGTTCCGCCTCGAGCGTGCCACCGGACGCTCTCCTCGCCTGTGTTGAGCCCCTCACCGGAGGTCGTCTGGCCGGTGTCGATCGTAAACGGCCACTGGGGAGGTCGATCGTCTGATCGGAGGTGGCGTTCACCAGCTTCACCGTCGCGCCGGCCGGCACATCCGCGACGCCCGTGATCGCCGAACCCGAGACACCCACCTCCTCCGACACGTTCCCATACAGCGCGCCCACGCTGGCGGCGGCGTCCACCGATACCGAATAGTTGGTCTGGAACGCGACCGTCCGAACCCGCCGTGTCTCGACTGGGCAAACCCATTCGAATTGGACGTCACCCCGCTGGTGTAGACGACATCGAACGAGCTCCCGGCCGGCATGTTTGCTGATCTCATAGACCAGCACCGTCGGCGACCGGCCCCGGGGCCGCGACCGCGGAAGCGCTGGCGGCGAGAACCATCGCCATGACAGCACTCGCCACCAGCGCGACGATGATTGTGCGGAGGACCAGGATGTTGTTGTGATTAGGGAGACGTGACTGACTTCGTATCGGGTGCTTGCCTGGTCTCGTCCCTAGTCCGTGGTGATCGACCCGGCCCGCGGTGGGCGGAGCCGGGTCGACCCACGGTTCTGTCAACGCCGCGCGGGCGCGGCGATCACTGCGGGATCAGTTCGGATCGCAATGCAGGATCACCTGTGCCTCCAGGTCCTGTCCCTGGAAGGCGGTGGTGTAGCCGTAGCCGATCGAGACCGAGCCGTAGCCTGCACTCGCGCCGGCCGGATCGGAATCCGTCACGCCGCTGCTGCCCGGAGAGCTGACCTCGGCGTCGGTCCACGAGATCGGCTGCTGAAGGCCGTTCTCGTCGATGCCTTGACCGAAAGCCGCAAACGGGAAGTAGCCGCCGTCCGGCCCCTGCTGGGTGCTGATCTGATTGTTCTGCGCGGAGACAGCGGTCTGGGGCGACTCGGCCTGATCGACCGCGGCCTGCGGGAACGTGGTCCAGTGACCGCCGGAATACGCCCCGGCCGAGGCCATCCGGAAGTGATAGCCGCTCTGGCACGTCCACGTCGTGTCGTCGCCTATCGTGCTGTAGTAGTAGAGCTCGGGCGGGTCGTTGGCGCCGTGGCCCGCTGCCAGTTCCTTGTCCGTGAGGATCCGGTAGCTCACGGGCGTCACCATCCACGTATCGGTGAGGTTGCTGCCGCTGTACTCGCCGACATTCTGGACCAGGCCCGCGCCCTGAACGGTAGTGCCGTCGTTGTCCCCGCCGGCCACTCCCAGGTAGCCTCCCGAGTTCTCGTTAATGAGCACGACAGCGTTCGTCCCGATGCTCTTCACCTGCCACTGCTGGTTGGCGTTGCCGGTGCAGGTCCACTGGATCACCGGCGCGTCGTTGGCGGTCGAGGCGCCCGAGACGTCGAGGCACAGGCCGCTCTGGCGGTTCTCGATCTCGTCGTAGCCGGCGTTCGCGCCGGTGGAGGGGACAAACACCCAGTTCTGGTTGTAGCCATCGTTGGCCGGCCACTGGATCATCTGAGTGCCTGGGGACCCGCTGTTGTTGTCATCGTCGGCAACCATGCCGGTGATGAGATTGGTCAGGGTGTCGACCTGCCCCTGAGGAACGCTGTCGTTCGAGACAACGCCATACTGTGTCCCGTAGATGCTTCCGGGCGGGTACTGGTCGGCGTGCGCCACACCGGCCTGAACTCCGGCCACCAGCAAGGTGCTGCCAACCGCCAGGGCCGCTGCCGCGCGGCGAAGCCGGCTGCTCCGGCCCGCCACCGCCACGCCGGAGTGATCGAGCGGCGGCTGGCTCTCTGCAAAAGCCCGCTCCGCGGATGTGTCTGATTTGAACATGAATGCTCCTTTGGTAGAGCCGGTCCAGCTTCCTTGCGCCGGCAGGTTTGTAACGACTCCGAATCTGCCGGTTGCCACCGAGGCCGTCGTCAGTAAGCCACACTCAACCGGTGAGCACGCCTTACCTAAGCGTGACGTCGGCTTACCTAAGTATGAGTGCGTCTCTACTAGACGCTAATCAGTACGGCGTATCACCGACGCCGGTCCCAGGTTGCTCGGGCTCACCAGCCGACGGTGATTGTGAGGCTCGACGGGGGATTGGCGTCGGGAAGGATCGCGACCGAGCTCTGATCGTTGACGTCGTCGTAGGGGAAGCCGTAAGCGCGGTGACCGATCGCGATCGTGTGAAAAAGGGCGCTCCTGCACCTTCCGTGGGTGAGGTGAGACCGGCGGTGAAGTGGCGCGGCCGGTCGTCGTCTGTCAAGCAGCACTCGGTCGCGACCGTGCTGCGCGGGACGTGGTCGTGATTTGCGGCGTGTTTGTGTTGCTTGACAGCCGCCGCCTGCCGCGCTTTGGGTCATCTATGTCGGGGCGCGGGGCGCCCCGACCGGGGTGGGGAAGGTGCGCACGTCGCGGCGCTCCTAGGGTTTCCGGCTTCTCAGTTCTGGAACCCCGTCAAAGGAGGGGCGACGTGCGCCCATTGAGGGTATGGAAGTCGCTGCTCGGACTGCATCGAGTGGTGATCGAGGAGGTCGAGCTCGAGCCTGGTGGAGTGGTGGTGGTATCGGTGAGACCACGAGCCCGGGAGCGGGACCGCTGTCCGCCCTGCCGACGAAGGTGTCCCGGCTATGACCAGGGAGAGGGACGCCGGCGGTGGCGGGCGTTGGATCTCGGGACGACGTTCTGCTTCTTGGAGGCGTGGGCGCCGCGGGTGCGCTGCCGCCGCCACGGGGTGGTCGTCGCGGCGGTCCCGTGGGCGCGGCACGATGCCGGCTTCACCCGCACCTTCGAGGACCAGGTCGTGCGCCATGAGGCGCTGTTGAACCGTGTGGGGTGTAGGTCCCCACCTCCGGGCTGTCGCAGCAGTTCGGTGAAGCGGGGGGCAGCCTGACCCTGGAGACGCAGGGTCGGGTGGGAGCAGCCCCGACAACGCCGGGACGGGCCAGTACCGCCAGATGGCTTGGGTCCGGCAAGCGAGACAGAGAGGCGTAACGCAAGTGAACCAGTGGTTGAACCCCCGTAAGACTCGAACCGGCTCGAAATCTGGTGGATCCGGGCCGGGCAGCAGCGCGCGCCCGCCGTCGTTTCATGCGGCTGGTGACTCCGTCGGCGATGGACTTGGTCGCCAAGGAGGCCACGAGGAAAGCCTGCGGCGTACTCGTGGCGATGCTGCCGGGGCACAGCTGGACGCCGATCCTGTCAAGCGGTTCACGGTGAACATGGGAACCGCCATCACGCTCCCTGCGGCCATTCGGGTAGTTCGGCCTAGGGAACGCTCGTCGTCAGCCGATGGCGTGGTGGTGGGGCGGAGCCCCCGTAGTAGTCCGAGGACGGGAAAGCCGTCCACATGGCGAAGGGGGGCAGCGAGTTCGCAGGGAGGGATTGGCATGGCAGGAGGTCGCCGGTGAATACCGACGCTTCGTGGCCGACGGCCGAGCTGGCCAAGGCGCGAGTACTGCGAATCCAGACCAAGCTGCATCAGTGGGCGACCGACGATCCCAACCGTCGGTTCGATGATCTGTACAACCTCGTCTATGACCCGGCGGTCCTGGTGGATGCCTGGGCGCGGGTCAGGAGCAACCGAGGGGCTCGCTCGGCCGGGGTGGACGGGCGCACCGCCCGCCACATCACGACCGTCGTGGGCGAGCACGGCTTCCTGTCGGAGCTGCGAGAGGACCTCAAGGCCCGCAGGTTCAGCCCGGAGGCGGTACGGGAGGTGATGATCCCCAAGCGCGGCGGCAAATATCGCCGGCTGGGCATCGCGACCGTACGCGACCGGGTCGTACAAGCCGCCCTCAAGACGGTGCTCGAGCCGATCCTAGAGGCGGACTTCAAGCCGTGCAGCTACGGCTTCCGTCCCGGACGCCGGGTACAGGACGCGATCGCCGAGATCCACTTCTTCACCTCCCACTCATACGAGTGGATCGTGGAGGGCGACATCAAGGCGTGCTTCGACGAAATCTCGCATGTCGGTGTTCAAGACCGGCTGCGGGCCAGAGTCGCGGACAAGCGCATCCTGCTCCTGGTCAAGGCGTTCCTCAAGGCTGGCATCCTCAGCCGCGAGGGCGTCGAGCGGCACCCGATCACCGGCACGCCCCAAGGCGGGATTCTCTCGCCGCTGCTCAGTAACCTGGCGCTCTCGGTCCTCGACGAGCATTTCGCCGCGGCCTGGGAGAGCTTCGCTACTGATTGGGCGCGCCGATCGCGTCGGAGCAAGGGGCTGGCCAACTACCGCCTCGTCCGCTACGCGGACGACTGGGTGGTGCTCGTGGCCGGCAACCGCGCCCACGCCGAAGCGCTGCGCGATCAGGCGGCGGCAGTCCTCACCACGATGGGCCTGCGCCTATCGCTGGAGAAGACGAGAATCGCGCACATCGACGAGGGCTTTGACTTCCTCGGACGCCACATTCAGCGTCACACCAAACGAGGAACGAAGCGCCAGCACGTCTACACCTACCCCTCGAAAGATGCCTTGGCGTCGATCAAGGACAAGGTGCGCGCTGGCACACAACGGACCTCAACGAACCAGTCCCTGGCCGACCTGTGCGATCGCCTCAACCCCGCACTGCGGGGGTGGACGACGCACTTCCGGCACGACGTGTCCAAAGCGAACTTCAGCTACCTGAACGCCTTCCTCTGGAAGCGCACGGTCCGCTGGCTTCGCAAGAAGCACCCACGTGCCAGTTGGAAACAGCTCCGACGGCTCTACCTACCCGAATGGTGGCCGACGGAGGGCGAGAAGACCCTGTTCAACCCCAGCTCGGTACCGGTCACCCGGTACCGATACCGGGGCGACAGGATCCCCTCGCCATGGGCCAAACAGACGGAGACGGACGCCGCAAACCACGACTGAATGAGCTCGTGGAGAGCCGGATGCGGGGGGACTCGCACGTCCGGTTCGGGAGAGCGGGTCGGGGAAACAGTCGCCCGAGAGGGCGGCGACGCGCCCCGGCTCGACTCTCACGCATGGCTAACGGTCCACACCAACAAGACCGCGGTGTCGGACTTGATGCGGATCGCGTGGCGGTCGGTCGGCTGGATCTGCCAGCGTGTCGCGGTCGAGGCCCAAGCCCAGCGCGATCTGCTCTCAGGCCTTGAGCGGATCGGGTTCGACGAGATCGCGATTCGCAAGGGTCAGAGATACCTCACCGTCGTGGTCGACCACGACACCGGCAAGCTGGTCTGGGCGCACCCAGGTCGCGACCGCAAAACGACCGAGAAGTTCCTTGATCTCCTCGGAGACGAGCGCTCCAAGCTGATCAAGCTGGTGTCCTGCGATGACGCGGACTGGATCACCCGCCCGGTGACCGAGCGGCGCCCGAACGCGATCGTCTGTTTGGACCCGTTTCACATCGTCAAGGCCGCCACCGACGCGCTGGACAAGGTCCGCCGCGAGGTCTGGAACGAGGCCCGCCGCCAAGGTCAGACGCAGCTCGCGCGCGAGCTCAAAGGCGCGCGGTTCGCGCTGTGGAAGAACCCCGAGAACCTGACCGAGCGCCAACAACTCAAGCTGGCGCGGATCCAGAAGCTCAACCACACGCTCTACCGCGCCTACCTGCTCTGCCAGCAGCTGCGCCAGATCTACCGCGTTCCCGCTGACCACGCGCTCGTGCTCCTCGACGCGTGGCTGAAATGGGCGCGCCGCTGCCGGCTCGAGCCGTTCGTCAAGGTCGCCCGCCGGATCAGCGAGCAGCATCAAATGGTCGAGGCGGCGATCACGAACAAGCTCTCCAACGCCGCCGTCGAGCAGGTCAACACCCAGATCCGCCTGATCACCCGGCGCGGTTTCGGCTACCACTCACCGTGGGCGATCATCGCCCTCGCGATGCTCTCACTCACCGGCCTGTGCCCACCCCTACCCGGACGGTGACACCACCCACGGAACCTGCAGGAGATTCTGAAAAAACCCCGCGTACTCGTTGTCAGGCGGAGCCGTGTAGTAGGCAGAACGGCGGTACCACAGCGTGGTGGGCTGAGCGGCGACGCCGCGGTTCAGCGCCGCGCAGAGGACCGCCCCCAGCGCCAGATCCGCGGTCGACATGCCAGGGGAAGCGAGCGTTCCCGAGCAGCCGAGCACGTCGCTGCTGGTGGGCTTGTCCATCGAGAACGGCTCGGTCCCGTCCATCGTGCCGCTCAGCACGTCTCCAGTCACTCGGCCCGAGAGCGTCTGGCCCAGGTGCCTGACGGTGAATCCGTCCTCGGCCCACTTGCCCCACGCTGCGTCGATCTCCGAATCCAGGAAGGCGCTGTCGGCCCCGCCCGGGCCGAACCGCGGCGCGATGTGCGGGGCCAGAATCCGGTGGCGGCCGGCCAGCGATCGAAACGCCGGTCCGACCTCCGCTCGGTAGCGGGCGTAGACCTCTCGGCGCGTCAGCGGGATGCCGGTCACGCGGTTATAACGGCTGGAGCGCTGCCGCAGGCGGATGACCAGGGGCAGCCCGAACATGTCCACCTGGGTGGTGTTGCCCCCGAACGGGATCACGCCGTAGCGGTAGGTGAACTCATACCAGTCGAAGTAAACGTCGTAATTCGGGTCGGAGGGATCGAGCAGGTTCGGACCGGCCCAACCGCTTTCGTCCGCGTTGACGGCGAGGAACATCGGGGAGCCCACCGACACGTAGACCCGGGCACCCACGATCGTCGCCGGCAGCATCACGGTGCTCGCCCGGGCCAGCGTGAACGACATGTTCGGATACGTGCGCCCGTTCTTCTCGAGATGACCCGGCGCGCTCGCCATCCTGTGATCGAGCGGCGCCAGCGACCCGTCAGGCAGCAGATACGACCAGCGACCCGAGCTCCCGATGCCGAGCACGGTCACGTAGATCCGCCGATCAGACCAACGGCCATGGGTCCCGTTCACCAGCCGTAACGGAAACGAGCCTGTCGCTACCCTGGCGCTCGCCGACGATGCCTGCGCGCACGCCCCGGCGAGGACGAGCAGCATGAGCGCTACCCGCACCCTCCCGCGCAATCGTCCCTCGTCTCGCGCGCCCGGTGTCAAATCGCGAGCACCCTAGCAACACGGGGGGCGGGATTGGCATTCCCGCTCGACGGCCTCGCCCTCCTCCTCCAGGCCTAGGTACGGCCGGGACAAAGGGTGCAATAGTGGGCTACTGAAAACAGCCCGGTGGCCCCGCTGAAAGCGTGTACCCACTTGACGGATGCGTTGTGGCTGAGTATCCGCCAAGTGACCGTGAGCCCGGCGAGGACCAGGATCAACCCGGCGATCGTCACCCCCCACCTGCGGGATCAGATCGAGCAGGCCGGCGATGACAGCCAGCACAACCTGGAACGGGAGGCTCGCCGGCTGGTTCCAGTAGTCAGGGGGTGGGCGGCGACGGCACGGACTTCGCTCCACAGCGAAGTGATGGTCACTGCCACCATCAGCGCGACCACGGCGAGCAGTGACGCGGACACGCGGACCGCTGCCCGTCCTGGCGGCCACCCTCGGACGGGCACGTTCGGGGGGGCTTTCGCATGGGCGGTGCGCTGTCCTCAGTGGCCGGCTACTGCAATCTGAGCCGCCTGCGTACTCGGTGATCACGCCAGGAGCTCTCGCCGGTCGCCGATCCCGAGCTTCTGCATCGCGCGGTACATGTGCGACTCCACCGTTCGCTTCGACAGCACCAGGCGCTCGGCGATGTCACCGTTGGACAGCCCGACGCGGGCGAGATCGACGAGCTCCGACTCGCGCCGGGTCAGCTCGATCGCGTCACGGTCTAGACCGTCGATCACCGGCATCGATCTGGCCTGCCCTTCGATGAACAGCTCGCGGCTTCGTGCTGCGGCGCGCCGCCCGGAGTCGCGCCGGCCCGCATCGACGAAGCATTGGGCGGCCTGGGCGGCGGCCTCCGACGCGTACAGCAGCGCACCGATCACTTCGAACCGGTCGGCGGTCTCGAGCAGCGCGGGGGCGTCGTGATCGGCGCGATGCTTTGCATGTGCGGCCTTGGCCTCCAGCATTCGCGCGTCGGACCGGTTGCTGAGCTCGGTCAGCGCCGGTGCGACGTCGCCGGCGGGCTCGCCCGCGCGCATCGCCTCGTAGAGGAGGCGACCCGCGAATAGCGGGAGCTGCTGCTGCTCGGCGGCGGCATCGATCAGGATGCGGCGCCCCCACGCAGTCAGGCCATGGGCGATCGCCGCCCAGGCTCTGGCGGCCTGCACGGCGCGCGCCTGGATCCCGTGCGGATCGGCGCCCCGCGACGCGCCGCGGCAGCGCGCCAGCGCAGCGTCCGCGGCGGCTCCGTCCCGCATCGAGGCCGCCCTCCATGCCTGCAACGACGATGTCGTCGCGAGCAGACCAAGGGGATCGTGTTGCTCCTGATGTAGCTGCGCCTCCGTCAGCCAGCGGCCGGCATCCCTGAACCGGCCCTCGATCAGGCGTCGCTGGGCCAGCGCAAGCGACGCCAGACCTGCCGCGCCGCGATCCCCGAGCGCGACCGCGTCCCTGAGGGTCACGGTCGCCCAACGCTCGAGCTCGTCCAAGCCTTCGCCCGTGTCGATCGTCGCACAGACGTAGGCGGACAGGATCGCCTCGTCGGTTGTGTCTCGCAACGGCGGTCCACGCCGGATGCGGCACGCCAGCTCGTGGGCCTCCCGCCCCCGGCCGTTGTAGTAGAGCGCGGCCAGCTGTATCGCCTCCAGCCGGCGGCGCTCGCCATCGCCCAGCTCCCGATCGCGGATCAACTCTGAGACCTTCGACACGAGGTCGTTCCGAGCTTCGAACGAGTCCCGCGCGGGAACCCACATCTGCCAGGCCGCGAGCCGCGCCCGCAATCGCTCGTCGTCGGGCCACCGACTCTGCCAACGACTCAGCAGCTCGCTCAGCTCGTCGACCTTCATCAGACCGGAATGCAGCGTCGAGGTTCGCTGCACCAGATACGCAATGGCGCCATCCTGGGTTTCGACGCTGCTTTCTGCAGCGGCTAGAACGCCGTCGGCTCGCGCGGCCTGGTTGCGAATCGTGTGCGAACGCGCGAGCACCAGCGCGGCATCCAGCCCCATCCCGGCGTCGACGGCCTGTTGGGCAAGCCGCCCCCCGAGGTCCGGATCCCCGCTCAGGTTCGCCGCTCGTGCGGCATCCAGCAGAGACGCCGTCGGAACCTGCTCGCCGGCGTCCAACAGCCACCGCGCCACTCGCAGCGCGAGGTCGGGGGCGAGCTTCCCTCGAGACTGCACTGTCTTGGCCAGCCGCAAACGGGTGCCACGCCCGCGCACCGTCCCGAGCGTGGCACGGACCGTCTCGCCGTACAGTGGGTGCGCGAGCCGCACCTCAGCCTGGCCTCCGGAGCCTTCGATCGCGATCACCCCGCGCTCTTCAACTCCCGCGAGCGGTCCGTCCCCGACGAGCTCGAGGAGCTCTGACAGCTGCAGCGGCTCACCCAACGCCAGCAGCTCAAGGGTCTCGCGCTCACGGTCTCTGATTCCCGCCAGGCACGCGGAGACCATATCCGTCAGCGAATTGCTGATCGGGAGCGGCGCCCGCATCCGCCACAGCCCATCTCGCCGTTCCAGGGCGCCGCCTCCGAGCCCGCTCTGCACGAGCTCGCGTACATACAGTGGGTTGCCGCGGCTGGCCCCCCAGATCCAGCTCCCGACCCGCTGCTCAAACGGCCCATCTAGCATCGCTGCCAGCAGTCTCTCCGTGTCCCCTTCATCGAGATGACTCAGCTCGAGCCGCGGCGCCTCGAGATCCTTCCACAGCGACACGACCGCGTCCTCGCACGGCTCGTCGCTCCGCACGGTTGCCACGACGAACGCGGCGGCCGTGGCGGCCAGGTGGAAGACCAGAGCCGCGGAGGTCGAGTCGAGTAGCTGCACGTCATCGACCCCGATCACCAACTGGCGCTCGCCCGCGAGCTCACGCATCGCTTGGGTGCTACCTCGCAACAACTCGAACTGATCGTCGGAGCGCACGTCCGCCGGAATCACGCAGGCGAACGGGCCGAGCGGCACCGTTGCCGCACTTCGTGTCGCCTGTGCCCACTCGGCGTGGGCACCATGGCGCTCGGCTCGCGCCAGTGCCTCGCGCGCCAGGCGAGTCTTCCCGACCCCCGCCTCGGCCTGAATCACAACTGCTTTAGCCCCGGCCGCACGAGCCTCCGCGATCCGCGCGAGCTCCGGCTCACGCCCGATCACAGGCCATGTCGGCGGGAGTTCGCGCACATCGGATTCCAACATCGCACTTTCCCGACTGGTCTCGGTCGTCAAAGAACACCCTCGCCCCGGCTTGCCCGCGACCGGTCGGTGACCGGTCGCGGGTGCCGGGTGGACTACGTCATGCTGCCGCTCAAGCGACCGCGGCAGTTTCAGGCTGCATCGCCTCGCGCAACTGCGCCTCCGTCTCCGCGTCCAGCGAGGTCTGGATGACCTCGCCGCCGTAGCGCTGGACGTGAGGGAGCACCTTGTCGGGTGTGATCTTGCGCACGAGCAGGATCAGTGCCGCGCCGCCGGGCTTGAGGGTCGCTCCGAGCTTCTTCATGAACTTGTCATCGATTCCGACATCGGTGAGCGCGCCGGCGGCGCCGCCGGCCGCGGCGCCGATCGCCATCCCGATCAGGGGGGCGAGGAACAGCAGACCGATCACGCCGCCCCACAGCAGGCCACCCGCCGCACCCGTGGCGGCGGGTTGGTGGGCCTGATGCAGCTTGACTTTGCCCTCCTCGTCGCGGGTGACCACCACCGCATCCTCGAGTTCGATGACGCGCTGCGATATCAGGTCGGTCAGTGTCTCTCGCACCGTCTCTGCGGTGTACTGGTCGGGATAGGCGATAGCGATTAGATCGCTCATTGGCATTCCTTTCGTCGTCGTTTGCCGCGCGTCACTCGCGCCTGTACAAGATCACTCCGCGCCCTGTCGATGTCGTCAGTAGGTGACTACTGAACCGCGGCCTGAGCGACTACTGGCCGTCGCGCGAGAATCGGAGGAACGGGAGCATGAGCGTCGTTGTGACACCGATCGCCAGCGCCTGAACGGTGAGTGGAAACACGAGCGGTAGCGTCTCGGAGTCCGCCGCACCGGCGGTCAGCGAGGTCGCGATCCCGACCGCGAGTCCCAGCATCGTGACGCCCACCAGGGCGCGCTCCTCGGGACCCGATCGATCGACCAGCAATCGGGCCTCGATGGCGAGCGCGACGAGCAGGATGGCGACGATGTGCGCCGCCTCGGCAAAAAACGTATGGCCGATCGGCGGGCCGTAGCCGCCGCAGACGTGCTGCGGTGCGCGTGCCACGCAGGTGAGCGACGCGAAGAACGTGGCGGCGTAGGCGACCGCGATCGAGACGAGTAGCGGAGCGACGAACGTGAACAGGGGCGGTGCCGTTCGCGCGCGCTTGTCCAGCCCGAACCACCGTCCGAACCAGCCGGTCCGGCTGGGGCCGTGGCTCAGGCGGACCCACATGACGGTCGTGATCAGCACCAGGTAGGCGACCCTCAGGGCCGCGGTGGCGATGATGTATGCGCCGGTGTACTGGGTCAGCCCGAGGTAGACCGCCGCCAGCATGGCGTCCAGCGCCACGGTGATGGCGCCGTAGACGAAGGCCGGCCGTACCAGCCGACCGCTGGCTAGCAGGACCCAGATGACTGAGAAGTCGAACAGACTCCACGCGCCGTAGACGACGAGCGTGGGCAGCCTCGGGTTACCGCCGTACAGCGCGTCGATCAGGATGTCGTCCCAGGGAAAAACGAGCAGGACGAGCGCGCTGAGCAGGAGATTGCGCGGCGGCGCCTGCCAGCCCGAGACCCGGGCCAGCAGGCGACGCCACCGCGATGACGGCGGACTCGAGATCACTGCCACGTCGGCAGTCATCCGGTTGCGGTGACCGGACACCCGCCGGAAACGGCGCCGCCCGGAGACGGGATCAGTTGCGCCACCTGCGCAAACTGGGGAACGCCCAGCCCACTCGCGAGGTCGTACCCGGGGTCGGCGTAGCGGGCGGGAACCTTGCGGAAGAACCCGTTGTTGCCGCTGACGACGTCGTAGAACGCGCTCGGCCGGCATCGGGCCAGGTAGTAGAAGAGCCCGTCGGCCGGTCCGACCGGGGGAAGATGCTGGCGCTGGAGATCGACGCTCACCACGGCCATAGCCGCCGCGACGAGCGGAGCGGCCGCGCTCGTGCCAGCGTCGACGGTCCAGTGGCCCCCGAGCACGACCGGCCACCCCGGGAACGACGATGCGGCGGCGGACACGTCGGGAACCGCGCGGCGGTTGCCGGCCAGGCCCAGCCCGGTCTGGAAGGGCGGACGCGACGACTTCAGCGAGAATCCGCCGCCGCCGGCGCCGCCGCCGTCGGATGCGGGCATCCATTGCAGGTCGTTCCAGACGACCTCGTCGGCACGCTGGTTGGAGGCGGTGAGGGTCAGGCGCGTCCCTCCGACCGCGGTCAGGTACGGAGACGAGGCCGGCCAGGCGACGCCGCTGTAGGGCAGCCCATTGCAGCTCGAGCCCGAATCGCCGGCGGAGGCGTAGGAGCCCACGCCGGCCAGCCCGAGGCGGATCAGGACAGAGTCGAGCAGGTTCGCCCCCGCGCGGGTCGACGGCGTCACATCGGGGCCGTTGCCGCGAACGTCGTTCTCGCAGATGCCATAGGAGATCGAGAAGCTCTCCGGCAGCCGCCGGCCGTCGAGGACCTGCGCGGCACCCAGGAACCACATGTCCGAGCCGGACCACGCCTGGGTGAAGATGAGCGATGCGTCCGGCGCCATCCCGCGGGCGAGCGCCAGGTCCTCCTGGGGCTCGAATAGGCCGGTCGGAACGGGAAGCGTCTCGCCGTCGGTCAGCAGCGTGCGTGACTTGAGCTTCTGATAAGCGAAGCAGCGGGCGTTGTCGGCGATGTCGCGCGCCGACGGAACCTCGGTCAGCCCGAGGATCGCGATCGAGGCGCCGGCGCCGGTCCCGAGCTGGTCGATGCCGTAGGCGTCACGAACCTGGTCGTAGCTGAAGGCGCCGGTCGCCTCCGCCTGCGCGCAGCCACCGGTCCACGTCCCGGTCCGGGCAGGACCGCCGGAAGCCGCGGGCGCGGCGAGGCCGCCGGCGGGCACGGTGTGAGCGGCCACAGCGTGGGCAGCGCTCACCTTGACCTGGCGCAGATAACTCGTAACAACATCCTGCACGAGCGGGCGCAGGTCGGACGGGAGACGCAGCGGCTTGGTCGTCCCGTACGTCATCACCGGGGGTTCGTCGCCCATTCCCTGGGTGATCCGAACCTTGAAGACACGCTCGAACAAAGCCACGGAACCGGTCACGCGCGCGAATACGTCACTCGGGTCGACGCGCACCGAGAACCCGTAGCGACGGATGTCCCGGACGAACCGCGACCGCACCGAGGCGCTCGGGCCGTAGCGCGTCGCCACCCGGCGAGGCGTGAGGAAGCGGCGATAGCTCGACGAGCCGGGCTGCTGTACGGCGAAGAACGCGCGGCGAGCCTGGGCTTCCGGCCGTCGCAAACCGAAATAGAAAGTGATCCGGGGGGATGCCGCCCGGTGGGCGGCTCTCGCCGACGGGACCGCGAGGCACGGGGTCGCCAGGACCAACCCCAGCGCTGCCGCTGCTCCCAAACCCGTCCAGCGCGCACGGCCGATTCTCCACATGTCAGCTCCTTCTCCTGCGACCTTTGCCGATTGGTGGGAGGAAGGTTGGCTTCTAGGGCCCCCGAGATCGTCAGTACGGGGCTACTGCAATCGGCCGGTGGACCGACCTAAGTAGATTCAGCGCTCAGCACCTCAGAAGCGTGCGCCGGACAGTTGCCGCCGTCGCACACGGCGAGCTTCTGCATCGCCCGATACAAATGCGACTCGACGGTGCGCACCGACAGGCACCAGTCGGTCCGCGATCTGCGCGACGATTGATGAGCGGGCATCCGAGCCTCCGGTCGGAGTCTGCCCGTCCCCCCTGATGGTCCAGCCTGACGCCGCCGGGAGTCTGACGGGCCGCGCCGCCATGGACGACAAGGTTCGCGACGCGGCAGGTATGTAACCACTCTCGTCCGTCGCTCCCAGGCGGGATTGCCAGGATCGACCCTCGGACGTCTCCCCATGGTCCGCGCCTCTCAGTAGCAGACGGACCGCGATTCAGTGCCCGGGTACTGAAGACGCGGAGGCCTATTGCCGCGAAGCTGCTCGTCATCGGTCAGAAATCCAAACAGAGGGGAGTAGACCGATGATCAACTCGAGAAGCACCGGCATCAACAACGCAGCGAAAGCGGCGACGCTGGCCAAGGCCTGCGGGCACGTTCGACACGTCGGGTGCTGTGGATGCTGCCAGCGCGCCCAGCTCTCGCGCTGGACGATGCAGCTCACCCAGGTGACCGCTCACCCTCATGCAGGACTAAACGGAGGCGGACGGGATGCTTGAGAGCACCGAGGCCGAAGTCGCCATGATCGGCGTTCGGCTCATCGACGATGCCTACCTGGCCTGGTTCTACGCTGAAAGTGAAGCCGAGACGATGCTTCGCGGATGGTTCCAAGCCACGGGCGAGCGGCGAAAGGTCGCGTATCTCGCCTATCGAGCGGCGCTTGAGCGGGAAGAGGCGGCGGCGCGCGACCTGGAACGGCTGTGGCTCCTGGCTTCGACCTATCGCGATGTCGTGGTCCAGGGGACCGAGGTCCATCAGGAGCGAAGCGCCTAGCTTGGCCGCGTGGCTACCTGTCTCGGTGCTGCTTGCTCAGAGCACCGATGCACCGCTCGGGGATCAAACACCGACACCCGACGGAGCTTTGGACGATGCGGCCGGCCGGCGACAGAGCCATGGTCCGGGAATGCCTTTGCCAGAGTCGGCGCTCAGGTGAGCACGCGCGCTGTACCACGGCGAGTAGTAGTCGATCCCGTCCAGGAAGGTGATAGACGATCACGGCGAGCTCCGCCAGGACTCTGACGCCGTCTAACCCGAGGATTGACTGCGCTCTGCGAAGTGCGGGCTCAGGCATTCACCCGCTCGGCAGTGATCGTGACCTACTCATCGTGAGACCTACTGCGCGCCGTGGTGCATAGCGACTCGGAGTGCGCCGATCTCCTCGGCGACCGGAGAACGATTCGCCGAACGCGCCCTCTCCGCCGCCGTCACCTGCCGCATGCAACACCGCTCGCTGTTCACCGACCTCAGCGAACTACTCGCCGCGCACAACCGCGGCGACCCGTTCCCCGCGCTCACCTGAGCCCCGGGGACTGAACGCTTACGGCTTTTCGGGATGAGGTCTTCACGTTTGGGTGTTTGCGGGGGTTTTGGGTGGGTGGCGGTGGGGTGATCACAGGTTTGGCGTGGCGGGGCCACACGGTTTTGGTTCAGGGCCGGTGTTGTTCGGCTTCGAGGCACTCGATCCCGATCGCCTCGAGGCGGGAGATAAGCTCGCGCAGGCGGCGGTCGTTGTCGATCCAGCGTTGGCAGTCGTTGGCCTGTTCTTGGCTGAGGTAGCCGCCGACGGTTTTGTTGGCGAGTTTGCGTGTCCACTGCCAGTATGGGCCGTGGCGGCGGGGCGGGTCGGCTTGGCAGGCGCAGCCAGCGTGTCCGCAGCGGGTGTGGCGCTCGATGATCGAGCCGGGTAGCACCTCGCCGGTGCGGGCGATCTGAGCGAGCTCTGTGGCGATCCGACGGACCTCTTGGCGGCGGTCGGGATCGAGCCTCATCGGCTGAGTCTGGCAGGGCGCCAGGTCATTCCGTCCGCAGCGTACCGTAGATATACGGGCAGACAGGTTTGGTGATGATCGGCGATCGGAGCGTGATCACCAGCCGTACCGTCCCGGCCGCGACCGCGGCTCGGGCGATCGCCGCTTACGCCCCGAGCTCGGTGTCGTGTGAGGCGGCCGCGTTCGCGCGCGCTGTGGTGGCGCAGGCGCGGCCGGGAACGGCGGCGCGCGCGAAGGCGCTGTTGTTCGCGGCATCGAGGTTGGCCGCGTTCGCCGAGCAGGTCGGGCTCTGCCTGGAGGAGCCGCTGCTGTCGGAGGCGGTGATCGAGCGGTTCATCCTCGAGGGGTGCGCCGGTGTGTCGCCGGCGACCCGGCGGACGTTGCGGACCAACCTCCGGGCGCTGGCGCGCTTGATCGAGCGCTACCCGCACCCGGCGCCGGTACCGCTTGTTCGCGAGCGCGCGAAGGCGCCGTATACGGAGGCGGAGATCGATGGGTATCTGCGGCTGGCCGCCGCGCAGAGCACCGAGCGGCGGCGGATGCGCGCGAGCGCGTTGGTGTGCTTGGGCGCCGGAGCGGGGATCATCGCGGGCGAGCTGCGCCACGTGCGCGGCTCAGACGTGGTCGTGCGCGCAGGCGGCGTGATCGTGACCGTCTCGGGCCGCCGGGCGCGCTCAGTGCCGGTCCTTGGCCGCTACCAGCAGCCGCTGTTGCACGCCGCCGAGTTCGCCGGTCAGCGGCTGATCGTGGGCGGGCGTGAGCCGGGGCGACGGAACATCACCGACGAGCTCTGCCGCGCGCTCTCGGCCGACAGTTCGCTGCCCAGGCTTCACAGCGGCCGGTTGCGGTCCAGCTGGCTGGTGCACTGCGCCCAGACGATCGGGCTCGACGCGTTCATGCAGGCGGCCGGGATCACCTGCAGCCAGCGGCTCGGGGACCTCGCCACCCGACTTCCCGAGGCCTCAGAGCAGGAGCTGATCGCGCTGCTGGGAGGCACCGCATGAGCGCGGCGGTCGAGCTGCCGCGGTTGGAGCGGATCCTTGATAGCGCCGGTGTGTGCGAGCCGATCGAGACGCTGCTCCCCGTCGGTGTCCGACCCCGCCAGCTCTCGGTGCGCACGCTGCTGATCGGGATGCTGCTGGTCGCCCTCGATGGCCGCCCGGCGCATCTGCGGCGCATGCACTCAGCGCTGCTCGCGCTCGCAGAAGCCGACCAGCGCAGGCTCGGGATCCTCGCGCGCTGGCGCGACGGCTGGCACCGGCTGACCTACCGCCAGATCGAATACACCCTCACTCGCGTGGTTCGCGTGCTCAAAAAGCCAATCGGGGACGGTGACCCCTCACAGCTGCTCCCCGACACGCTGGACCGGCTGCTGGAAGCCAGCGTCCAAGAACTCGGCGCGCCCGCGTCCAGCAGCTACGCCGTCGACTGGACCGATCTCGAGGCCTGGGAGCGCCCACCCCGCAAAGATGGCACCGATCGCTGCGCGGACCCCGAGGCCGGCTGGGGGCACCGCACCAGCACCCACCCCGCCCAGGCAGAGCTGTTCTACGGCTACTACCTCCAAGCGATCACCAGCGTCCATGACGAACACGGCCCCGAGGTGCCCGAGCTCGTGCGCCGCATCCACCTCGCCTCCCCCCAGCATGACCCGCCCGCGCAGATCGTCCCCGTCCTAAAGCGCATGGTCGCCAGCGGGATCCCGATCGGCGATCTGCTCGCCGACTCCGGCTACTCCTACCGCCAGCCTGAGACCTTCGCGCTCCCCGCCCGAGCACTCGGCGCCCAACTGATCGTCGATCTGCACCCCAACGACCGCGGCCCCAAAGGCACCGACCACGGCGCGACCATCACCAACGGGCGGCTCTACTGCCCCGCCACCCCCACAGCGTTGCTCCAACTCTCACCGCTCCCACCCGCCGCCACAGACCAGCAGACCATCCTCCACGACCAGCAAAGCGCCGAGCTGGCCCGTTACAAACTCGCGTCGATCACCCGCCCCGACACCGACGGCTACCACCGCGCCAGCTGCCCCGCTGCGCAGAACAAGATCCGCTGCCCGCTGCGGCCCGGCTCGCTCACCCTCCCGCACGACCGCCCGACCGTGCTCATCCCGCCCGAGCATCCGCCCCTCTGCTGCACCCAAACCACGATCACCGTGCCGCCGTCAATCAACGCCAAAACAGCGCAGAAACACGACTACCCCTCCCCGGCGCACCGCACCAGCTACAACCACCGCACCGCCGCCGAACGCACCTTCGCAACCCTCAAAGACCCCGCCACCACCGACATCTCACGCGGCTGGTGCCGACTAATCGGCCTCACCGCGATCGCCCTGTTCACCGCCACCGCGCCGATCGCCCGCAATATCCGCGTGGCCGACGCCCACGCCGCCCGCCAAGCCGCCAACCAGCGCCGCACCGCCCGCGGGCTCCCACCCAAACGACGCAAAAGACGGCGCACCACAACCCACGACCTAATCGCCGCCGCGCACGCCCCCTAACCCGAACACGCAGCCACCGAACATCGCCCAACAACCAGCACCCACACACCCCACGCTGCCAGAACACCACGCGCACCGGCACACAACACCAGCAACAACCACCCCCACCAGACCGCTACCAGCCACACCACACCCGAACAACCACCCACGCCGGATCCGTCCCACGCAAACGTGAACATGAGACGAGGTCAAACGTGAAGACCTCGGGATGGAGCCAACGGGATTCGAACCCGTGACCTCCTGCTTGCAAAGTCCGCGCGGGCCGATTTGGCTGCCGCTCAGATGCCGAATCTGCCGGTAAACGCTAGATTTACCTTAAACCTGTAGATCGTGTGAAGGTGCAATCACGGCGGAAGAGGCTTCCATCAGGCTTCCATGCCGTCGACCCAACCCGCGCGAGGGCTCAGCGCTGTGCCAGGGGATCGTGCGCTGCGGGGGGTGCGGGCACTTGATGTCCACCTACTACCAACGCGTCGGTGCGCGATACGACTGCTATCGCGGCAAGATGAACTGGACCAAGACCGCGAGCTGCCGCTCGGTCATGGCCGCCACGGTCGATGAGCTCGTGACCAGCCGGCTGCTTGAGGCGCTCGCGCCCGAGGAGATCGCGCTCGCGCTCGCCGCCGCCGACGAGCACCAAGACCGTCAGGCGCGCTCCAACCGCGCGCTTGAGCTGCGCGTCGAGCGCGCCCGCTTCGAGGCGATCCGCGCCGAGCGCGCGTTCCACGCCTGCGAGCCCGACAACCGCTTGGTCGCCCGCAGCCTCGAGGAGCGCTGGGAGCAGAAGCTCAGGGAGCTAAAGGACGCCGAGGCCGAGCTCGCCGAGCACGTCGTGCCCGCCTCAGACCCCTCGCGTGAACAGATCGAGGCGCTCGCCCGCGACCTGCCCGCGCTGTGGGTCGCGAACAGCACCGCCCAGCGTGACCGCAAGCGCCTGCTGAGAACGATGATCGCCGACGTCACGCTCACAAGCGCCCCGCACGAGCCCGAGGTGCACGTCGGCATTCGCTGGCAATCGGGCGCCACCGAGAAGCACACGATCAAGCGGCCCAAGACGCGCGCCGAGGTCACACGCACGCCCCCGCACGCCGTCGAACGGATCCGACAGCTGGCCGCCCAGCACACCAACGCGCAGATCGCAGAGCAGCTCAACGCCGCCGGTCTGCGCACCGGCCATGGGCACCCGTTCACCCCCAGGAGCGTGCACTGGGTCCGCTGGGCCCACAAAATGCCCTCCCCGCCCACACAGGCGCGGGAAGGCGAGCTGAGCGTCCGCCAGGTCGCCGAAACGCTCGGCATCCCAGCGGCGATCATCTACGACTGGATCAGCACCGGCAAGCTCGCCGCCCGCCGCGGACCCGACAGCCGGCTCCACATCCCGTTCTCGCCGAAGGTCGAGCAACAATGCCGCGAGCGCATCGCGGACTCCAGTCGCATCCGCAAACCAAAACCACTACTGCAAGAGGTGTAGTTTGATGGCACCGTCAGCACGGACCTGGAACTACCGCTCAACTCACATTTCCGTCGATCTCCAATCCGATAGTTCACTCAATACGTGCGACCTCGCGTCGCACGTCGCCAAAGCGATCGCCCGACATCGTCGAGCACCAAACGTGAAAGCGGTCGTGCCGTGTGACGAGCGCCTTCCGCGTTTCGAGAGACCGCTGTCACCAGCCGCAGCACGTTGCGGCCCGACCAGGGTAGGGTTCGGCCGAGCGACCTCGGTGACGTTCAGTGGCGTTCCCAGCTTGAGATCCGGCTCGGCGTGCCACCCGGCCACATCACGTCAGTAGATTTCCACATGTGGATTCGGCCTCGTCCCTGATGCTTGGCGATGATGGTCGGAACTAGGCTGTCACGATGGCTGAGATCAACGCGCGACCGTCGCCGGATGGCGAACTGAAGGAGGCCACGCCCGGACCCACGGACCACGTGGAGTGAGGGGATCGTGTCCGGGGCGCCAGATTGGGTGCGGGTGCTCGTCAATCGCTATGACCCGGACGTGTTGTCGGAGCCGGGACGGAGACTCCGGGTTGAGTTGAGGGCGCTGGAGCAGGGCGCTTGGGAGGTCGTGCTCGACGACGCGGCGGCGACCGTCGCCCCGTCGAGCGGCCGCCCCGATGCGACGATCGCCGCCGACCGGGCCACGTGGGAGCGGATCGCCACGAGCGCCGGCCGGGCGCTGGCGGCCTACCTCGCCGGACGCCTGTCTGTGCGCCGCAACCTACACGTCGGCGTGGGCTTCCTCGCCGCGACGAGCGGCGCGACCGAGGCGGCGCGAATGCGGTTTCGCGACGTCGCCACTCCCAAGGCGCGCCTGTCCACGGTCGAGGCCGGTGAGGGGCCCGCGGTTCTTGCCGTCCACGGGCTCGGCGGCACCAAGGGGTCGTTCCTCCCGACCGTCGCCGCGCTCTCAGACCGGTTCCGAGTTATCGCGCTCGACCTGCCAGGCTTCGGCGACTCCGACAAGCCGATCGGCGCGGGCTACGACGCGCGATTCTTCGCTTCCGCCTGCGTCGATCTGCTCGATGCGCTCGAGCTCGACCGCGTTCACGTGATCGGCAACAGCCTCGGCGGACGCGTCGCGCTCGAAGTCGGGTTGCGCCAATCCGCCCGGGTCCAGCGGCTGGCGCTGCTCGCCTGCTCGCTGGCGTGGCGGCGGCCGCGCCCGTGGGCGCCGCTCGTCCGTCTCACCAGACCCGAGCTGGGGCTGGTCCACCTGGCGCCGCGCTCTGTGGTCGACGGGATCGTCCGGCGGCTACTCCCAGGCGCGAACGGGGGGTGGGCCGCCGCCGGAGTGGACGAATTCCTACGCGCCTACCTCACACCTTCCGGCCGGGCCGCGTTCTACGCCGCCGCCCGGCACATCTATCTGGACGAGCCGCATGGGGTCGAAGGTTTCTGGCCGCGGCTGGAGGCCCTCGAGCCGGATGCGCTCTTCATCTGGGGACGCGAGGATAAGCTCGTGCCGATCGGCTTCAAGCGGCACGTCGCCGATGCGCTCCCGCGCGCGCAGCATCTCGAGCTGGACTGCGGACACGTGCCGCAAATCGAGCGCCCGGGTCCCGCCAATGAGGCGATCGCGGCGTTCTTCTCGCAGGCACCCGTCGCCGCTCGACCGGATTCGGAGACCTCGGGCTCCAAGCGAGCTGCCGCATGAACGAGCAGGGAACGACTCCGAATCTGGCCGCAGAAGACCGGGAGCTCGTCGACCTGCTTCGAGCCGTTCTCGTCGACCCAAACCTCTACACCGACCGGCGGATGCGCCTGCACCGCGAGATCAGCGCCGTCCTGCGCTCAGCGCGCCGCAATCTCTGCGGCGCGTCCGCGGACGACGCATATGAGCACGCGCTCGATACCGACGGCGAACGCCTGCCGGACTTGCTCACGGCCGTGCTGGTTGACCCGAATCTGTATACGGACCTGCGCATGCGCCTTCACCGAGACATACGCGCATTGCTGAATATGACGCTGGCGGGGCTCGACGAAAGCGAGTGACTCTCTACGCCGGGACGCCAACAGCCGTCGGACCTGCGACCACGCCTTTGTCGTGCAGGCGCCCGATCTCGGCTTCGCTCAGGCCGAGCACGCCGGCCAGGACCTCGTCGGTGTGCTCACCCAACACCGGCGCGCGAGCCGGGCGTAGGCGGTCCGCGCCGGTGAAGGCAAGCGGCGACCCGGGCATCAAGTACGTCCCGATGCCGGGCTGGTTGACTTCGGCGAACATCGGGTTCGCCACCGAGCAGCGCGGGTCGTGCTCGACCAGCTCAGTGAAGGTCTGGTAGGGGCCCCACGACACACCGTGCTCGTCGAAGGTCTCGCGCAGCTCCTGCAGGGTGCGTGACAGGACCCATGGCTTGAGCGTCGCTCCGAGCAGTTCGCGAGCGGCAAAGCGTCCGCCTTCCTCGTCGAGATCGACGTTCATCAGGCGCGCGATGGCGTCGAAGGAGTCCCGCAGGCCGGTGGCGGTGACGAGGTTTCGCCACTGCCGGAGGGTCAAGGCGACGATCATCACCCGGTGGCCGTCCTTGGTGCTGAAATCCCGTCCGAAGGCGCCGTACAGGTAGTTGCCGTCTTTCACGCGCTCGTGGCGGTTGATCTGCACCTCGGCGATCTTGCCTAGGTTGCCGACCATCCAGAAGGCGGTATCCGACAGCGCGATCTGCACGTACTGTCCGGCGCCGGTTCGAGCGCGCGCCCGTTCGGCCGCCAGGAGACCGGCGGTCGCGAGCGCACCGGTGATCGCGTCCCAGGCAGGAAGCAGATGGTTGAACGGGACCGACAGGTGGCGCGGGCCGGTTGCCCAAGGGAAACCCGTGGCCGGGTTGACGGTGTAGTCGACCGCCGACGTCCCGTCGTGGTTGCCGACGATGTTGACCATGATCAGGTCGGGGCGCCTTTCGGCTAGCCGGTCGTAGTCGAGAAAACCACGGGCGGGGAAGTTCGTCAGGAACAGCCCGGCGTCTGGACCGGGAGCGGTGATCAACGCCGCCACAAGCTCGCGCCCGGCCTCGCAGGCGAGATCGATCTGGATCGAGCGCTTGCCCTTGTTTAGCCCGGCCCAGAACAGGCTACGTCCCTCCGTCGTCACCGGCCAGCGCCCCCGATCGAGGCCGCCGCCGATCGGGTCGAAGCGGATCACCTGGGCGCCGAGCTGCGCCAGCGTCATCCCGCCCAGTGGGGCGGCGACGAAGGCGGAGCCCTCGACAATCCGCAGGCCATCGAGAATGCCTGGCATTAGGCCACCACCGCCACGAAGCTCCAGTCGAGGACGAGCCCATCCTCGGCCCCGGGCCGGACGCTGCTGACGCGCGCCCGGAGCTCCACCAGCCCGTCCGGTGAGCTGTCGACCACGTCTACCTCGGTTCGGAGGACATCTCCCTCGAACACCGGGGCGATGTGCTCGCAGCTCCTCCAGGCGACGATCGTCGCGATGGCGGGGATCGCGCGCGTGGCGTGAGCCGCGGCGATCGAGATCGTGTGCCCGCCATAGACGAGACGGCGGCCGTGCAGGCTCAGGGTCGCATCCGTGTGAGCTGTGGCAACGTTCAGCGTCAGGCGCGCGAGTTCGGGCGCGCCGGTCACGGTCTCGCCGGCCTCGACCAGGAACGTTTGGCCGACCTCGAGCTCGTCGTGATAGGGGCCCGGCACCGCCGCGCGTAGCCGGTCCAGTCGCCAGTCGTGGGGTGTCGCGTCGGCGAGCCGCTTTTGATCGAGCTCCTGCGGAATCTGGGTGAAGTCGTCGGCGTGCCCCGTTTCGGCCTCGGGGTCGTGGAGTGGAATCATCGGACAGCGCCAGAAGTCGAGCACCGGTTCGCCGTGCTCGTCGGTGGTACGCACGCGCATCGCCACGAGCCCCGAGGCCGGAGCCCCGGAGCGACGCCGGTTCTGCTTGAGCCCGACAATCTCAGTCCGCGTACGCAGCGTGTCCCCCACGAACACTGTACGCGCCAGGACCAGGCCACGATAGAACAGGTTGCCGCGGACGCGCTGCGATGGGCCCGTCGACTGGCCGATGGCGACGTCGCACACCAGGTTGGGATGGACGAGCGGACGATCGCGGCCCGTCACCTCTCGGCACAGAGCGGTGTCGAGTGCGAGTCGTAACCGATCGCCGACTAGCGCTTGATGAAGCGCCGCATGCCCGGAGGTCACCGTCAATCCGGGCGCGTCCTCGAAGATCTGACCGCGGTCGAGCTCCTCGAACCAAGGGCCGCCGACCACGACTGGCTGACGCGCCAACCCACTCATTGCGACGCCCCTTCGACGCCCGCGGCGCGACCGCGCGCGACGATCTGTGCGGCGAGCTTCCGGCTTGCCTCGTCGATCATCTCGCCGTCCAGCGCAACTGCACCACGTCCCTGAGCGGCGTCGAGCGCGCTGAGGACCGCGCACGCACGAGCGACCTCTTCGACCGTCGGGGTGAAGACCGTGTTGATGACCTTCAGCTGGTCGGGGTGCACGGCCCATTTGCCGTCGAATCCAAGCGAGCGGACGTGCTCGGCGCGCACCCGCAACCCCGCACCGTCGCGGATATCCAGATACGGCCCGTCGATTGCCTGCAGCCCGGCTGCCCGCGCCGCCACCAGCAGCGTCTCTTGTGCGTACAGCCAGCTCCCTGGAGACGTGGCGCCGGGCGCGCGGCCGAGCGACGCAGCCAGATCCGCATAGCCGAGGATGAGCGCATCAAGCCGCGGCGTGGCGGCGGCGATCTCCGCCGCATGCACGAGTCCTGCGGCAGTCTCGATCAGGGCCTGTAGCCGCACGTGTCTGGCGCGTTCTCCCGCGGACTCGAGCAGCCGTTGGACTTTCAGGATGTCTTGCGTGCGCTCAACCTTTGGCACGATCAACGAGTCGATCCTCGTGCCGGAGCGGCGCGCGAGCTCCACGACGTCGCGTTCCCCCCAGGGGCCGGCGAGCGCGTTGATCCGCACCGCAATGAGTGCCGCCTGTTGGTGCCCCCCGGCCAGAAAGCCAACAACGCGATCGCGAGCATCGTCCTTCGCATCGGCCGCGACCGAGTCCTCTAAATCGATCACGACCTCGTCTGCGCTGAGCTGGAGCGTCTTCTCGAGCATGCGCGCCGAGGAGCCTGGAACCGATAGGGCGGACCGGCGGACCGATGCCTCGCGCTTCGTCTGCAACCGCTTGTTTCCGTCCACGTTCACCTTTTAGCGGCTCGTGGTGGTCGGGTCATCCGGGAATTCCCACAGCCGCGGTCGGCATCTACCGATGCGACCGATGCCGACGGCCGCCGCATGCGGACTCTCTGTGGACGACCCGCAGATCCGCCTACCGCGCGCCGTACGCCCTGGCCCCGAACCAGTCGGTGGTGACGATCTGCACGATCACCGCGGAGCGACACCGGCCAGTCCGTGGTGATCCTCCCTTGCCGTCGCGCGTCGCGGCGGCAGTCATCGCCCGGGGAGAGGCGGCCTGCCCGTCTGAGGTCGGTCTCAGCATCGGCGACCGACCGGCCGACCGGCAGGACGCATAGCAACCGCTTCGGCACGACCCCTTGACTTCCTCGCACCCGCACAGCACACGTACCCGAAGCGGCTTGCAATAGTCTGGCTGCCAACCAGGAGGAGGATGAGAATGGCTGAAAGTGTGTATCGCGTGACGGAGTTGATCGGCGTCAGTACCGAATCGTGGGAGGCAGCTGCCCGCAGCGCGATCGAGACCGCCGCGACGACCCTGAGAGACCTGCGTATTGCCGAGGCTCACCGCTTCGACGTCACGATCGAGAACGGCACCGTGAAGAGCTACCGCGTCCGCCTGGACGTCTCCTTCAAGTACGAACCGGATGCCACTGGGTCGCGAGCCGATCCGGCTGAGGAATGGGAACACACCCGTCACGAGCTGAATTAAATTAGCCACGCCACATGCCTGTTCGCCGGCGCAGCCATGGCTTGGGCGCCGGTGTCGGACTGCGCGGATCGCACGCTTACGTCGGCTTGTGAGAGCTGCCAAAGAGCGGCTGCCCATCTCGCCCCGAGCTTGCCCCGCGCTGAGCTGGGGTGTCGCGCTCGCTCACGTGGCCAACCGTGCCACAGCGTTGCGGCTCACCATCGCTTGCACGATTCCGATCGTCCCGGCCCCTGCCCCGGACAGCCGGTAGCGGGCGCCCGGAATCGTCCCGCATGCGTTCGCCCGGCAGCCCCAGCGCCGAACGACTCCTTTCGTGCTCCGGCTGGGGCGGGTCGCGCCATTCCTTTGGCGACTAAACGTGAGCGCCTCCGAATAGCTCAATCTGCGAGGCTCCTGACGTGGAAAGACGAACGAGAGGTTGCTCGCGCGACTGCGCATTATCCGCCGGCCGAAATCAGTCCGGCTGAGTTCGAGCTGTTCGTCACGGAGTTGCTCGGCTCAGTGAGTCCCCTGGTTGAAGGGCTCGAGGTCACGCTTCACGATCGGATATCGGGTGTGGGTGGAGCCTATGACTTCGACGCCACCGTTCGGTTCAGCCTTGGTGGATTGCAGTTTCTGGTCCTCGTAGAGGCGAAGCGCCACAGGAATCCGATCAAGCGTGACCTCGTACAGGTCCTTCACGCCAAGCTGCAGAGCGTGGGCGCTCAAAAGGCGGCGATGATCGCCACCGCTCCGTATCAGAGCGGTGCGCTGGAATATACGAAGACGCACGGGATAGCGCTTGCTACCGTGACGGAAGGGCGGTTCACGTTCGAGACAAAGGCGAGCGACAAACCGCCGGCCATGAGCCGTGAGGAAGCCGCGGCTCGCTACGAGTTGCCCACATTCGTTGGTCACGCGTATCAACCGGGCGATGCACCGGGATCAACGAGCGTCACGCTATTGAGCGTCGAATATCCGGAATACGTCCTCGATGCGATTCTCGGCGCGACCAACCAAGAGCCCGGGCCGTAGCCCAACGTTGGGCGGCGACGGCAACTCCGCGGTCCTGACGAGCCGGCGGACGCCGAGGTTCCCAGTGCACGCGGAAACCACGCGGCTCGCGCGCTATCGCTTTCACACTTGCCGCCGCGAGGAGCGCGCCACCGCTTCGGCGACCTATGTTGCGCGCAGGACTATGTTGCGTACCCCGCTGAGCCTGAAACCACCGATCGGCTGGGTGGGTGACGCGGGTTTCGGGGATTTCCGGGTGACGGCTTCTGTTCGCTGGTCGTGTCGCTGGGTTTGTCGGGTGTGTCGGTCCCGGACGTTGTGCGCAGGTTCGTTTGGATGGGTTTTCGGGCAGCGGTGATTGCTGGCGGTCGGGCGGTGGTGCTGGTGGTCGTTCTCGCGGCGTGTGGGTGTGTTCAGGTGAGCGCGGGGAGCGCCCGGATCGCGCTCAGCACGGTGGCGAACTGGCGTTGCCAGGGCCAGCGGGCGGGCATGCGGAGTGTCCAGGTGCGGCTGGTGCGGGTCAGGCGGCCGGGGATCTGAAGTAGGTGCCGGCGGCGGGATCGGGCGGTCTGGACGGGTTGGTTGGGGAGGCCGATCTGGGTTATCCAGCGTCCGAGGTTGTGCGAGAGGGCGGCGATCACGGTCCAGGCGCTGTTGGCGTTGAACCGGCCGGAGGGGAAGTGCGCGAGGGCCTGGTCCTTGAGATCGCGGATCACCAGCTCGATCGTCGCGTGGTCGCGGTGATCGATGTCGGCGATCAGGGTCGGGACGGTGCGGTTGGTCGCGAAGCAGTGGTGACGCCAGTCGGGAAACAGCTCGGCTTGGGCTCCGATCAGCCGGGTGCGTCGCACGATCAGCCTGAAGCCCTTGAGCTTGGTCTCCGCGATCTGCGCCTCGCCGCTGTCGGGGTAGTCGGTGATCGTGACCCAATCGTTCTCGGGGATCTCGTCGATCAGCGCCCGGACCTGCGTGCTCTGCTCGACGGCGATCGAGAACTCGACGCCTTGGCGGTCGAGGGTCGTGAACTGCTTGTGATTCTCAAACCCGCTGTCGGCACGGATGATGATCTGGCCGGTGTGCCCGGCGCGACGGACGCGGGCGAGCAGCTCATCGACGAACCGGCCGGCGCCGCGCTGCGTGTTCGCCTTCCCCATGCGGTTGCGGATGTGCAGCACCTCGCCGGTATCGGCCCGGACCGCCGTGATCGGGTGATACCCGAGCTGGCGGGTGTACCCATAGCAGGCGCCCTGCTTCTGCTCGCCGTGGACCTCGCCGATGAAGCTGTCCAGGTCGATCACCAACGGCAGCTCGCCCGGGCCCGCGCCCGCGTCCCACGCGCGCGCCAGCCCGATATCGAGAACCCGGTCGAGCTGGCGAACATGCCCGAACGTGAACGCGCGCAGAAACGTCCCGAGCGTCGAGGGCGCCATCACCCTGTGCCCCAACACCAGCCCGGTGCTCCCGGCCCGCAGCACGTTCATCTCATCGATGCTGTCCGCCCCGGCGAGCATCCCGTGCACCAGCGACATCACCTTCCGGCCCGGCAACGCCGCCCCTGGCACCCGATATCCGAGCCACACCGACTCGTTCACCAGCGCCTCGATCCCCAACCGCTCCGCGAGCGTGGCGGTCAACAACAGCCCAGCGTCACTGACCAGGCGCGGCTCATCGAACGCGACCCGCACCGAATCCAAGCCTCCCGGCCCCGCCGGAACGTCCGCACCGTCATGCACCATATGGGTGACCTCCTGTTGCAGGCCCGCCGTCGCCGTACACGACAGCTTTCTGCCTGCTCAGGAGGTCATTTAAGAGTCACCGTCGGACAGGTCGGGCACAGCCTCGGCCAGACAATCACCGGGGGAAGGCTGCAGCTCCTCGAGCAACGCCGAGAACTCACCGATGAGGTACTGCTAGGTCACCGGAACTTCCGAGATGAGCCCCACAGCGTAGCTCTGCCAGACGTGACGAGCAACGCCCGCTCGCGGCTGTCCCTGGAGACAGCGCCCGAAGCGCATGCTCCGGCTGTCCATCAAGCGGGGTCGGGAGCCTGTTTCGGTCCTTGCAGGACTTGACCATCGCGGCGAAGGCTGACTCCGGCGCGATCGGGGTCACCGCGCGAAGCCCCGATGCGCATGCACGCGGCTGGTTGCCTCGTGGTTCAGCCTGTTGCTGCGCCGCTGGCGAGGACGTGTTTGGCGACGGCGCCGGGTGTCGGTGACAGCCGGGGATCTAGATGGGTGCTGGTAGCACAGTCTTGAGGCCGCCGGCGTGTGTGCCGCGGCCTCCGATGATGTTGCAGCCGAGAGCGCAATTGCCGAGTGCTGCGACGAGTCGGGGTTGAGGCAGTGGACCAAGCTGAGCCCGTGCGTCATCATCCGACGCCGTGGCCGAGGCGCGGATCAAGGTTCGTCTGAAGGCCCGTGCCCGCAGAGACGAGCTGATCGGTGTCCGCGACGGCGTGCTGCTCGCACGAGTGTCCGCACCGCCGGTCGACGGCCGCGCGAATCGCGCGTTGCGTCGCCTGATCGCTCGCCAGGCGGGCGTCTCCCCGTCGATGGTGACGATCGTGAGCGGTGAGCGTGCGCGTGACAAGCTGATCCGCGTTGAAGGAGTCGACCAGGTGGCGCTGAACGACGCGCTCGCCCAGCGATAGGCAAAAGGCAGTCGTGCGGGCGATCGTCGCTGCGGCGAGTGCTACTGATCCGCGCCGGGGTGATCGCGGCCGAGGTCGATAAGCGCGATCGCGACCGTGGCGCGCACGAGTCGCGTGAGCGTGATCCGCTGGGCCTGGGCGAGGCTGGGGGCGTGGCCGCGGAGTCCTGCGACGTACGCCTCGAGCGCGTAGGTCAACACGATCGCTTGGTGGCGCCACGCCCGGCGGTGTCGAAACGCGGCCAGCCAGCCAGGCGGGCGCCGTAGATCAGGTTCGCGGCGGCGTCGGCGATCGCGTTGGCGAGGTGTTCGGAGCGTTCGTACGTCGGGGTGGCGAGTTGAGCGTCGAGTGCCGCCGTGGCCGTGTACTGGTGGGTCGCGAGACGCAGCCACGGGTCTCGCAAACGATCCAGCAGGGTCCAGTCAGCGATTCGTCCCGGCGAGCTTGCGCCCAATCTCTGCAGTGTCTCCTGCGAAAAGCGAACCCGCAGCCCAGCCGCGAGGTGGTGCGCGACGACGTCTGCGCGGTCACTCACTGGCCGCTCGACCTCGTGTGCGTGGGAAGCCAGCTCGCCGATGACCGAGCTGAGTTTCGCGGCGAGTTCGGCCGATGGCTCCTCGGGCGCCCCGCCGGCTTGCCCACTGGCGGCCGCGTTTGCTGCCAGCTGAACAAGCAGCGAGGCGAAGTCCGCGCTGGCGATCCTGAGCGCCAGCAAGTCAGGTTCGGGCTCGCTCGCTCTGCGGGACAGGCGGGTGATCGCCTGCCGCATCCGGACGGCAGGTTCTTCGGCCTGTTCGCGCCACACGCTGTAGGTGATCTCCCCCGCGAGCACGGCGTCCTCGTGGGTGCTGAGTCGGCGGCGCAGGAGATCCACCATCGCGCCCCCGGTCCTCCACGCGCCCCCCGAACGTGGCCCACACCCTCGCGACCGCGAGGAGCAGCTCAACCGCCTCGCTGGCCAATTGCGAGACCACGTCCTCGCCGATGGTCGAGCGGTTCTGGAGCGCCACGAGCAGCTGGGAGTGAGCGCGAGCGAACGCGCTTCCCGCCCCTTGAAGCGACGAAGGGCCCGATCCTTTGATCCGCGCTGGACCCGAGATCTGCGTTTCGACGCGATCGAGGAGCTCGGTCCAGAGCGGTGACTGGGACAGCCGGAGTCGGGACTGCTCGCTCGATGTCGCCGCAGGCACTCGCACGATCTTAGACGCGTATGTGCTCATAAGATCCGCGGGGCGTTGGGGTTGGCGCAGGTCCGCTCTCGCGGCCGGCACCGGGTTGCGACCGCGTGGCGTTCGGCGAGGTCTCCCGCGTCGGAGCGCGACGGCGATTGCGAGGAGCCGCCGCGCCTCTGCGAACGCGCCAGCGCGGTCCGGCGGCTCGCCGGTCCTAGCACGCGCCAGCGCTCGCCAGTATTGAGCGTCGACGATCGCCGAAGCGGACTCCGGCCCTGGAAGGGCAAGGCGATCGGCGGGCCGACCGCGATCACCCATCCGTTCTAGTCCTACCGATTCGGCCGGGGCGCCTCGTCGAGGCGATGCACGATCCCCCGTTTAGGCAGGCTCGATGGCCGAGCCCGGCCGCGGGCCGCGATCGACGATTCGCACGACCGACGCAGATGGTCCGTCAGCCCGGCGGCTCGCGTGCTGGCGCAGCACGGCCAGATCGGCGAGCTCAGCGATCCAAGCCTCGGTCACCAGCTCCAAATGCCTCCCGTGGCGATCGCGGGCTGCGACGCGTCGCCCGCGGTCCCGACGCGGTGGCAGGCCGGATGCATTGTTCGACATTGATCCTCCCTCCGGGTTAACGACCGCCAGCGGGCGTTACCCGCGGCGCTCGGGAACCTTAGCGTCTTATAAGCATTGACGTAAGTAGACTTTTGCTGGATGACCGCGAGAACGTCTACGCTCACACCGAGATGGCACCGCGCCGCCAGCGATCCGAACCACCCGTGACGCCGCTTGACGGCAGCGCGACGCACGTGCGCTCAGACCCCGTGTACGTGCTCAAGGCGCAGCTGTTCCGGGTGCTTGGCCATCCTGTCCGGATCCGGATCCTCGAGCTCCTGACCGACGGCGAGCGCACCGTCGGGGACCTGCAAGCCGCGCTGAGCCTCGACTCGAGCGGCACCTCTCAACACCTCGCCGCGCTGCGCCAGCAGGGCGTGCTGGAGAGCCGGCGTGCCGGGACCAGCGTTTACTACCGGATCCGAGATCCGCGCGTCTCGCAGCTGCTCGCGGTCGCGAAGCAGATCCTGACCTCCGCGCTGTCTGACTCGCAGACGCTGCTGAGCGACCTGGCCGAGGTACCGCCCGCCCACACCCGCCGGTAGGCCAGACGATCGCAGTCGGACGGCCGCGGGCCGGCTGGCGCGAAGAGCTGCCTCTCAGCCTGCCTCGGCGCGACCCTTCGGACGCCCCTCGTTGAAGAGCTCGTAGCAGCGCTCGTGCACCACGGTGCGGCCGGGCACATCGAGCTGGTCGCCCAAACTCAACGGAGAACCGTGGCGGTCACGGCCGTCGGGCAGCAGCAGCCGCATGGGCTCATACACGACGATCTCGCCGCAGTGCTCGCAGCGCAGGCGATCCACAACAACATCATCCGGCCGCCTCCGCGCCCGCACAACGGGAAGACTACGAACCTCGCTCCGTAGTTTCCCCCAGATTCTTATTGACTTATGACCTCGTAAGATGAGGTTCGATGCCTGTCAATCGAGCCTCGGGAGAAGTCATGAGCCAGCCCGCCACCGTCGGTTCCGTCGCGCCGCCCACCACGCACAAGCGGCTGATCGCGTGGGTGGAGGAGATCGCCGCGCTGACCCAGCCCAACGACATCCACTGGTGCGACGGCTCCGCGGAGGAGTACGACCAGCTCGCGCAGACGCTCGTCGACGCGGGCACGTTCCAGCGTCTCTCAGACGCCAAGCGACCAAATTCCTACCTGGCGCTGTCAGACCCCGACGATGTCGCGCGGGTCGAGGATCGAACTTTCATCTGCTCTGAGCACGAATCCGACGTCGGGCCCACGAATAATTGGCGCGAGCCGGTGGAGATGCGGACAGGGCTGAGGGAGCTGTTCGACGGGTCGATGCTGGGCCGCACGCTGTACGTGGTGCCGTTCTCGATGGGCCCACTCGGCTCGCCGATCTCCTACATCGGGGTGCAGCTGACCGACTCGGCGTACGTCGCCTGCTCGATGCGGATCATGACGCGCATGGGCCAGCCGGCGCTGGAAGTACTCGGCGACGACGGGGACTTCGTGCCGTGTCTGCACTCGGTCGGCTACCCCCTCGTGCATGGCCGCGAGGACGTCCCGTGGCCGTGCGACGCTGAGAACAAGTACATCGTCCACTTCCCCGAGACGCGCGAGATCTGGTCCTACGGCTCGGGGTACGGCGGCAACGCGCTGCTGGGCAAGAAGTGCTTCGCGCTGCGGATCGCCTCGGTCATGGCCCGCGACGAAGGCTGGCTCGCCGAGCACATGCTGATCCTGAAAGTGACCTCGCCCGAAGGCGAGGTCAAGTACGTAACCGGAGCGTTTCCGAGCGCGTGCGGCAAGACCAACCTCGCGATGCTGATCCCGACGCTTCCGGGCTGGAAGGTCGAGACGATCGGCGATGACATCGCGTGGATGAAGTTCGGCTCCGACGGTCGGCTGTACGCGGTCAACCCTGAAGCGGGCTTCTTCGGCGTCGCCCCCGGGACCGGCGTGATCACCAACCCCAACGCGATCGACACGATCGGCTCAAACTCGATCTTCACGAACTGCGCGCAGACCGACGACGGCGACGTCTGGTGGGAAGCGCTGACCGCCGAGCCGCCCGCGCACGCGATCGACTGGCGCGGCAACGACTGGACGCCCGAATCCGAGCCCTCGGCAGCGCACCCGAACGCCCGCTTCACCACACCCGCTGCACAGTGCCCGTCGATCGCCCCCGAGTGGGAGGACCCCAGCGGCGTGCCGATCGAGGCGATGCTGTTCGGCGGACGGCGCTCCAGCGTCGTGCCGCTCGTGCACGAGGCGCGCGACTGGGAGCACGGAGTGTTCCTCGGCTCGACGATGTCCTCCGAGACGACCGCCGCCGCGGCCGGCAAGGTCGGCCGGCTGCGCTGGGACCCGATGGCGATGCTTCCGTTCTGCGGCTACCACATGGCCGACTACTTCGGCCACTGGCTGAACATCGGCCAGCGCGACGGCGCGAAGCTGCCGCGGATCTTCTACGTCAACTGGTTCCGCAAAGATGAGGACGGTAAGTTCCTCTGGCCCGGCTACGGCGACAACTCGCGTGTGCTGGCGTGGGTATTTCGTCGCTGCGAGGGCAATGCGGCGGCCGTCGAGACGCCGATCGGGCTCGTGCCGCCCCTCGGCGAGGGCGGCATCGACACCGACGGGCTGGACATCAGTGACGAGGCGATGACCAAGCTGCTGGAGGTCGACATCAAGGGCTGGAAGCACCAGCTGCCCCAGATGCACGAGCACTACGCGGAGTTCGGCGACAAGCTCCCGGCCGCACTGCACGCGCTGCTCGCGCAACTGGACGAGCGCCTGCACGCCGACTGAACCACCCCAACGCACACCACGCGACGAACTCACGACCCTGCCCAACGCCTCGCCCTATGACCCGCTCGATCGTCAAACTCCCCCGCGACGTCGGCGAGGAGTTCGAGGTCTACGTCAACGGCGTTCTGCAGCAGCCCGACCTCGACTTCTACGTCGATCGCCGCGCGCTGCTCTTCGAGCGCCCGCTGCGCAAGGACCACGTCTCCGGCTGGCGATGGCTGCTCGGCGCCTGGGGCGTCGGCACCTACCGCCAGGACGACACTGTCGACGTGCGATACGAGCACGACGGCGAAATGCGCGTCGCGCACGCGTTGGCCATCACCGTCCAAGACGAACAGCCCGACGGCGAGCACTGAGGAGCGATGCCGTGATCCGCAGCGCAACCATGGTTCCCGACCGGCCGCAGGTCGAGCGGAGCCGGTGCCTGCGCTGCGGCCCGACGCTCCGCTCGTCAGACTCGCTCGTCGCCGTAATCCGTTCAGGAGGAGGGCCGCCATGCCGTCTCACGACGTTCTGATCATCGGTGCCGGGCTTGCCGGCCAGCGAGCCGCGCTTGCGGCGGCGCAGGCAGGAGCATCGGTGTCGATCGTCTCGAAGGTCCACCCGGTTCGCTCCCATTCGGTCGCCGCCGCCGGCGGGATCAACGCGGCGCTGAATCCGGAGGACAGCTGGGAATCGCACGCGTTCGACACGGTCAAGGGGTCGGACTACCTGGGTGACCAGGACGCGATCGAGATCATGTGCCGCGAAGCGCCGGACGAGCTCCTGTGGCTCGAGCACGCGGGCGTGACGTTCCACCGCGACGAGACCGGCCATCTCGGCACCCGCGCGTTTGGCGGCGCGTCGGCGGCGCGGACGTACTACGTCGCGGACATCACCGGGCACGCGCTGCTGCACGTGCTCTATGAGCAGCTGATGAAGCACCACGCGACGGTCGATCGTTACGAGGAGTGGTTCACGACCGATCTGCTTCAGGACGACGGTGGCGGCTGCGTCGGCGCGATCTGTCGCAACCTCCGCGACGGCCGCCTGGAGGTGTTCAACGCGAAGTCGACGATCCTCGCCTCTGGTGGTGCCGGCCAGGCGTACGAGCCGACGACGAACGGGCTGATCGTGACCGGCGACGGGATGGCGCAGGCGTTCCGGCTCGGCGCGAAGTTGATGGACATGGAGATGGTCCAATATCACCCGACGTGTCTTGCCGGGAATGGGATCCTGATCACCGAGGGCGCTCGGGGCGAGGGCGCGTGGTTGCTGAACGCCAAGGGCGAGCGGTTCATGGAGCGCTACGCGCCCAACAAGGTCGAGCTCGCCTCGCGCGACGTGGTCTCGAGAGCCGAGCAGACCGAGATCAACGAGGGCCGCGGATTCCCCGACGGTACGGTCGCGCTCGACGTCACGAAAGTCCCGCGCCGCCGCACGCTCGAGGCGCTCAGGGAGATCGTCAACATTGGCCGCGACTTCGCCGGCACCGACATCACCCGCGAGCCGATCCACATCCGGCCCGGCAACCACTACATGATGGGCGGCGTCAAGACCGACTCGTATGGACGGACCACGGTTCCCGGGCTGTATGCGGCCGGCGAGGTGGCGTGCGTGTCGGTCCACGGCGGGAATCGTCTGGGCGCCAACTCGCTGCTGGACACGCTGATCTTCGGCCGCCGCGCCGGCGAGCACGCCGCGAGCCGCGCGGGGGAAACGACGATGCCCTCGACGCCGCCGACGCGCGTAGCCGACGTGGAGCGCAGGATCGCCGCGATCATCGCCCGCGAGCCCGGCGGCCGTCGCCTCGGCGCGATCAAGCGGGAGCTGGGCGCGACCATGAACCAGCACGTCGCGGTGTTCCGCGATGGCGACGGTCTGACGAGGGCGCACGAGGTCGTGCGTCAACTCAAGGAGCAGGCATCGAAGGCGGCGATCGACGACCGCGGGTCGGTATTCAACCAGGATGTGATCGCCGCGATCGAGCTCGGGTACCTGCTCGACGTGGCGGAAGCGATCGTGGTCGCCGCGCAGGAGCGCAAAGAGTCGCGCGGCGCGCAGTTCCGCACCGACTTCCCGCATCGCAACGACGCCGAGTGGCTCAAGCACATCGACATCAGCGTCAACGGCGCCGAAGCGCCGAGGGTCAGCTACTCGCCCGTCACCATCACTCGCTGGCAGCCGGAGGAAAGGACATACTGATGCCGGCCTACACGCTGAGGATCCGCCGCTCTGATCTGACCCCGCCTCCGGCGAAGCCGCGTACTGGGACGAGCACCCGGTCGAGCACGCCGCGACTCAGCCGGAGGGGACGATGAGCCCGTGTCCGCCGAGGCAGCCGAGGCAGCGCTACTGCTCGGCGATCACGAAGCGAGAGCGGCCGAGACGGGACCGATCTGCTCCCGCGACGCGCGACCTACCAGAACCCCGCTCCGACCACCTCGTCGGCGTCGTTTGCCAGGCGTCACACGACGAGCAAGCACGACCCGTCGAAGAGCGGAAGTGACGGCACGGCCGGTCCGCGCTGTCGGTTCGGACGAAACGCAGAAGGCTTAGGGGCAGCGCGCCGTGGCTCGCGCGAGACGCCTCCCTTTCGTCCGCAGCGGCAGCCAACTCCGGGGCGCCGCGCGTTTGTGCAATGCCTGAGCGAGCAGCAGTCCAGCGCTCTGACCTCTCGACAACGGAGGTCGTGACAGCCTCACAGGCCGACGCTGAACCCAGGAGCGAGCCCGCTCTGCGGCCGACCGTTGCGTTCGTACAGCCGGGGCTCATTGCGAAAGACATCGCACACCTAAAGTGAGACGGCGTCCGCTGTGGCGTTCGCCCTTGCGAACTGAAGGCCCGGGATGTCCGGTAGTGGATGGGCGTCTGCGACGCGAACCCGCACTCCGCGCTTTGGAGGGCAATCGCTGACGGCGTCGCGCTGCGTGTTGGGTGAGAAATGCGGGTGCGGACCGACTGCGGCCGGCTCATCTCGTGCGAGTTTCGGGGGCGGCGATTGAGCTGTCGCCCTCGCCGTCCCGTGAGCAGCGAACGTGGCGGGCGAACCCGAAGCGGGACCTACCGCACGGCGAGTGGGAGCCCGCGGTCGGGCACGACCTCCTTCATGATGAGCGTCGAGGTCAGGCGCTGCACGCCGGGGAGCGCGCCGAGGTGCTCGTCGTAGATGCGCTGGTAGGCGTCAAGGTCGGTGGCGACGACGTGGAGGAGGTAGTCGGGGTCGCCGAACAGCCGTTGTGCGGAGACGACGGCGGGGACGGCTGACGCGGCCTTTTCGAAGTCGGCGATGGTCTCGCTGTCCCCTTGACGCATGGTCACGAACACGATCGCGCGGAACCCAAGACCCACGATCGCGGGGTCGACCTCGGCGCGGTGCCCACGCACGACACGGTTGCTCTCGAGTTCGCGCAGGCGGCGCTGGCAGCGTGAGACGCTGAGGGGTATCCGGGCGGCGAGCTCGGTCACGGTGAGCCGCCCTTCGTCCTGCAGGAGGGCAAGGATCTTGCGCTCGGTGGCGTCCATCACGCATATCTCTGCGCAGATCGACGCTGTTTGTCACGAAGAGGCAAACCACTTTGTCGGCGAATGCGCATACGTTGCCGATATGGATCCGAGTCGCTTCGCCGCGTTCGTCGTCGTGGACCTGCTGCTGGTGATGACCCCGGGCGCGGATTGGGCGTACGCGATCAGTGCCGGTGTGCGCGGCGGAAGGCTGTTGCCCGCGATCGCGGGCCTGGCGGGCGGCTTCGTTGTCCAGGCCACGCTCGTCGTCGCCGGCGTCGGAGCGGTGCTCGCCGAGAGCCAAAGCTCCATGCAGTTCCTTACCTACCTCGGCGCGGCCTATCTACTGTGGCTGGGTGTCCGGGTCGCCCGCGATCCGGCACCGTTCGCCGCCGAGAACCGAGGGCCGGTGTCCGCCCTGCGTGGGGCCGCGACGAGCGGGTTGAACCCGAAGGGTCTGCTGCTGTTCTTCGCTGTTCTGCCGCAGTTCGTGGCTCGCACGGCTCCTTGGCCCGTAACTGTGCAGCTGGCCGTGCTCGGCGTGGTCCACATCGTCGCCTGCGGGTTGATCTACTTCTGTGTTGCCGTGGGCGCTCGCCGCGTGCTGGGATCGCGACCGCGAGCCGCATGCATCGTAGGCCGTGTATCCGGCGTCGCGATGGTCGTGGTCGTGGTCGCGGTTGCGCTTGTGATCGAGCGGGCGGTGGCCGCATGATCGATCGCGGGTTATGGTCGAGACTCAGATGGGTCGCCGTCAGCCGCTATCGGCTCTCCTCAGGCGCCTCACAGTTCACCTCTCGCTGAGCAGCGTCGATCAGCGCTTCGGCGCAGGTAGGTCCGTACGCGGCTGGCCCCGAGGGGCCGAGCGCCTGTACGGAGCCGTACATGCCCTCGGCCAGCAGCGCGAGCCCATCGGCGAGCGATTCGGCATCGCGCAGCTCGGTCGTCTGGGCAAGCTCGCCGACTAGCTCGTGGAGGAGATCGCGTAGCCAGGCCTTATGCGCGACGGCTTTGGCGTGCGCAGCGCTGTCGGGGTCGGGATACTCGGCTAGCACCATCAGGAAAGGGCAGCCTCGACACGATGGGGATTGAACCTCGTCCGCGAACGCGTCGATGATCGCGAGAATCTTGCCGGGCGGCGAGGGCGCTGCGGATGACATCGCTGCTGAGAGAACCGCCTTGTAGCGCTCACTGCACCGCTCGACGTATGCGGCTACCAAACCGTCCTTCGAGTCGAACAGGCGATACAGCGTGGTGGGGGCCACCTCGGCCCGCGAGGCGACCGTGTCGACGCCGGTGGCTCGGATGCCTTCGGTGTAGAAGAGCTTCTCTGCGACGGTGAGGATGTGCTCCCGCGTCTCGGCTGAAGTTCGCCGAGACGGTGCTCTGGGGCTCGAAACTGGGTTAGCGGGAAAACTCATCCTTGACATGATAGGGAACGTTCCCCTACACTGCAAGAGCGATAGGGAGCGATCCCTTACATGCTTGCACCGCACCGCTTCAACCGATGACCGTTCCGCGCCCCGGGGCTTCGGCTCCACGCCGCGGGCGGGCGCGGGCAACATCGAGAGGAACAGCAGATGAACCCCAAGACGAACTCAGGCAGCACCCCGGACAGCCAGTTGCGATCGGGGTTGTCGAACGGGCCGCCGACGAGGCGGGGAACGCTGCTGGGTATCGTGCGTTGGTGCATCGCTCACCGTCGGCGGGTCGTGGTGGTGTGGGTGGCGGTCGCGGTCCTGACCACTGTCGTGGCGGGGTCGGTGGGGCGTCAATACGCCACCAACTTCACCCTGCCGGGGACGGAGTCGCAGCGGGCGTGGGATCTGCTCACGCGGGAGTTCAGGGCTCAGAGCGGCGACGTTGACACGATCGTGTTTCACGTCTCGCGCGGCACGATCGCCTCGCCGGCGGTGCGTGGCGCGATCACACCGCTGCTGGCGCGGGTGAGCAAGTTCCCGCTCGTCGCGGGCGTGATCAGTCCCTACACCGCGAGCGGAGCGGTCCAGGTTTCGCCGAACCGGATGACCGCGTTCGCGACGATCGACTACGAAAAGACCGCCAACCTGCTGCCGAACAGCGCCGGTAAGGCGCTGCTGGATCAGATCAGAGCGGTGCGCGTGCCGGGCCTGCGGGTCGCGGCGGGCGGTCAGGTGATCGAGAATGCCGAGGGGTTCAACCTGGGACCGTCCACGGCGATCGGAGCGATCGCGGCGCTGCTGATCCTGCTGCTGACGTTCGGCTCGCTGACCGCGGCCGGGATGCCGCTGATCACTGCGGGCCTCGGGCTGATCACGGGGGTGGGGCTGATCGGGCTGGCGACCCACGTCATGAGCATGTCGAGCGTGGGTCCCCAGTTGGCGCTGATGATCGGTCTCGGCGTCGGGATCGACTACGCGTTGTTCATCGTCATGCGCTTTCGTGAGAACTACATCGCGTTCGGCGACGTGGAGCGCTCGGTGGTTCATGCGATGGATACCTCGGGCCGGGCGATCCTGCTCGCCGGCGCGACCGTGGTGATCGCGTTGCTCGGTATGTTCGCCACCGGGGTCAGCTTCTTGTACGGGCTCGCGATCGCGTCCGTGATTGCGGTGCTGCTAGTGCTCGCGGCGTCGCTGACGCTGCTGCCGGCGCTGCTGTCGCGGTTCGGCCCCCGGCTCGTGCGCCCGCGCGGCGCTCGCCGGGGGTTGCTCGGGCGCCGCCGCGCGGCAGTAGCCGGCGCCAACGGCGCGCGCGCAGCTGTCCCCGTGTCTGGCCGCTCGGCGTGGCGGCGCTGGAGCGAGACCGTGCAGGCGCGGCCGTGGCCGCTGGCGATCGTGTCGGTGGCGGTGATGATCGCACTGCTGACGCCCGCGTTCGCGATGCGCCTGGACACCAGTGACGCCGGGAACGATCCGGCCAACGTCAGCTCACGCCATGCGTTCGACCTTCTGGCCCAAGGCTTCGGGGCAGGATTCAACGGTCCGCTGCAGCTCGTCGCCGAGCTCCCTCGCCGCGACCAGGAGGCGGCGCTGCCGGCGCTGCGCGCCGCGGTGAGCGCCGCGCCTGACGTGGTCGCCGTCACGGCGCCTCGGATCGCGCCGTCGGGCACGGTCGCCGTGATCCAGGTGTATCCCGGCTCGGCCCCGCAGGCGTCGGCGACCACCAACCTCGTCAACGATCTGCGCGACGACGTGCTGCCTCCGCTCGAGCATCGGAGCGGGGTCCGGGTGCTGGTCGGAGGGTTCACCGCCGGGGCGATCGACTTCTCCCACGTGCTCGCGAGCAAGCTGCCGCTGTTCATCGCGATCGTGGTGCTGCTCTCTGCGCTGCTGCTACTGGTGATCTTCCGCTCGCTGGTGATCCCCCTCCAGGCGGCGTTGATGAACCTGCTCAGCATCGGCGGCGCGCTCGGCGTGCTCGTCGCCGTGTTCCAATGGGGATGGCTCGGAAGCGTGCTCGGGGTGCAGAAGGGCCCGATCGAACCGTGGATACCGGTGCTGATGTTCGCGGTCGTGTTCGGACTCTCGATGGACTACGAGGTGTTCCTGATCTCGCGCGTGCACGAGGAATGGGCACGCCGTCGGGACGCCTCCGCGGCCGTCGCCGATGGGATCGCGTTCACCGGCCGCGTAATCACGGCCGCCGCGGCGATCATGGTGTGCGTCTTTTTGTCATTCACCTTCGGCAACCAGCGCACGCTCAAGGAGTTCGGTCTCGGACTCGCCGCGGCCGTGTTCCTCGACGCGCTCGTCGTGCGCTGCATGCTGCTACCAGCCGTGCTCGAACTGCTCGGACCCGTCACCTGGCGACTGCCGCGCTGGCTCGACGCGCGGCTGCCGCCCATCAACATCGAGGGGTCGGCCGCGCGCGCGCTGCCCAAGCCCGCGGAACTCGGCCTCGAAGCGACCGCAGAGCTCGAGCCGACAGAGCAGGCGGCCGCATGAACGGCGGTGAGGAGGTTCTCGACGGCTCGAGCCGCCTGCCCTCAAGTCGCCCGGCGCCACAACCCGCCCCTCCGCGCCGAGCGGACAGGCCCCCGCGGTGAACACAAATCCTCGCGCCGCCGCGCTGTACTCGTACGGCGTGCCCGGAACAGGGCTCATCGCAGCCATAACCCACGCATGCAAATCACAACGACTCGGAGGATTGATGCCCACCGTCACGCTCAACGCAGGAACTTATCCATTATGAGAAGGCGGGACCGCCCGATGGCCGTCCGGTCGTGTCCATCCACGGCTTCTCGATGGGATCATCGCTGTGGCGGCCGCTGAGCGAGCGATTGGCGGCGCGCGGCTTTTCCTCTCTGGCGCCAACGTGGCCGCTGGGGGCGCACACCGAGCCGATGCGCGAGGGTGCCGAGCTGACGATGGAGGGCATTGCGGCGAGGGTCGGAGAGCTGCTCGACGCGCTCGCGCTTGAGGACGTCGTGCTGGTCGGCAACGACACCGGTGGCGCAATCGCCCAGCTCGTTGCCACCAGCGCGCCCGAGCGGGTGGGCGCGCTGGTGCTGACCAGCTGCGATGCCTTCGAGCAGTTCCCGCCGCCGATCCTGAAGCCGTTCATCGCCGCCGCGAAGTTCCCGCCGGCATTCCACGCCGCGCTTCTGCCGATGCGCACCCGGTTCGGACGCAAGAGCGGGTTTGGAGCTCTGGCTCATGCCGACATCGATGACCTCGTCGCGGACTGGGTCGAGCCTGCGCTCACCAACCGCCGGGTCCGGAGCGACCTGCGGCGTTTCACGGCCTCGCTGAATCGCGAGACGACGGTCCGAGCGGCGGCGCGGCTGCCACGGTTCACCAAGCCGGCGCTGGTCGCGTGGTCCGCCGACGACGTCTTCTTCCCGCGCGAGGATGGCCAGCGGCTGGCCGAGGCCCTACCCAATAGTCGGCTCGAAGTGATCGAGAACGCGAGAACGTTCTCGATGCTCGACCAACCCGACCGGCTCGCCGGCCTTATCGCCGACTTCGCCCAGCCCGCAGCGAACAAGCGCGCCGCATAACGAATGCCCTCCCAGTCTAAGCCGCGAGCAGGAGCGAGCGCCATTCCGAGCGCACGCGAGCCCGCAACGACAACGACGCGGCGATTCCTGAGGAGACTCGGACGCGATCCAGACCATTCCCATTGAAAGACAATCTCGATGAAGCCCTCCCCGATGATCACTCACACCGGCGCGACGAGCGCTCCTTGCGCCCAACCACGCGCATCGTCCTACGGAACCCGCTCGCGCCGCGCCAGCCGCTGGACGGCGGCCGGCCGCGACCTCGCCTACCTGACCGGAGTGCTCGGAATGAGCATCGCCGGGTTTGTCGTGTGGACAGCCGGCGTGTCGATCACGCTCAGTCTGATCGTGCTTATCCTGGGCGCGCTCGTCTGGCTGCCGGTCACCGCGGGGCTGCGAGCTATCGCCGAGCTGGATCGTGACCTCGTCGGTTGGTACCTCGGCCGACCAGTTCATGCTCGCTACCGCCGGTCGGCCAGCAGCGGCCTGGCTGACCGCCTTCGGACCGTGACCATCGACCCCCGCACATGGTCCGATCTGCGCTGGCTGATGCTCAACTCGGTGTTCGGTTTCGTGGCCGCGACGGTGGCGCTCACAGCCACCGTGGAGGTGATCAGCCTGATCACGACGCCGCTCTGGTGGTGGGCGCTGAACGACCCGCACCACCAGTACGCAACGCTCAACCTCGGCATCTACACCGTCACCTCGACGGGTTGGGCGCTGATCACGACTGGACTCGGCTTGGCCCTGGCACCGGTAGCGATCGCGATCAATCGCGGGATCGCGGTGGCTCATGCCAAGCTGGCGCGGCAGCTCCTTGACGATCCGAGCGCTGGCTCGCGTCTCGGTCCTGATGAGTCGTATCCCCGCGGCGGTTAGACAGCCCGGCCACGCTGCTGATCGAGCTCGACCGACACGCCGGCACCCCGGCTGACCCAGCCGCCGGCGCCCGGCCCGACCGCGTTCTTCAACTGGCAGGCGATCGGCGTGCCGACCGGCGCCGGCTACCGCTACTACTTCTACATCCAGGGCATGAGCTGCGACGACGGCGCCAACGCGGTCGTGCTCACGGTCAACGGGCGCCGCACGCGAATCTCGTGCGGCGCCGGCCACGGCTGGGCGTCCGGCCCACTCGCTCCCGGACGCACATACTCGACCACCGCCGAGGCGGTGAAGCTCAAGCACGGGCGGATCGTCCGCCACGGGGCCGCCGTCGTCGAGCCGGTGACGATGCCCAGCGCCGGCGATTACTGGCGGCCGATCTCGGGGCTGCCAGACGGCCCACCGTCGTCCTCCTGAGCTCGCTGAGAGCGGCGAGGTGGAGAAAGTCGATCGCGGGCTATCGCCGCGCTGGCTCTTCAAGCGCCGCGTAGCTTCGGTCCAGCGCCAGCTCCGAGTGCGTATCACCGTCGGGAAACGCCTGGAGCGTCCAGTCGGCTGGTCGGCTCGGTGGTGGCTGGCGGTGTGGCGCCTGCGGTTACGCGTCGTCCGCAGCTGGGACGATCTTCGAGAAGCCGCGAACGCCCCTGCGGCCGTGGTTCGCGGCTGGGTGGTGATGACGAGCTGGAAGCAGGGGTGTCTGCGAGGTCGTGACGACACTCTGCCCAGCCGGTCGCCGTGCCGGAGGCGTTCGCTCAACCTTCGAGAATGAGACGAGCTCCGGGAGGGACGCGGACCGCCAGCGCCGAGTCCTCCGCCCGGCAGCGTCCGGGCGTCGTTCCATGGCGCACGCCGGGTCGCACGCCATGGGATTGACGGAAATCACCCGTCCCTCGCCTGTCTATAGGTCGCCGACCGTGACAATCTGGGAAATCGATGACCGAGCAATCCTTCTACCTGGTGGCCGATGTAAGCTCCGACGATCCAGCCGCGATCGAGCAAGTGCTGCGCAATCACGTGCAAGGCCAGATCACACGGCTCGCCGACGGCTTTCACGTCGAAGCCGAGATGCACGGCTCAAGTGCACGAGAACTCAATCGGATGCTCCTCTCAGCGCTGCGAGTCGCGCATCGAAAGACCCGGCTAAGGTCCGAGTGGACCTCCGCTGGCGTGACGCACCGCTTCTTTGATTACGTACCTAAGGGGACCCGCCCCGCCGCAAGCTGATCGCGCTGGTGAGCCCTCCTGGCCATGACGGGCCTACGAACGGGGGGTGGCTCCGAACCTCGCGGCACCCCGTGTCGGCTGGCAAGCGGGCGTCCGATCCAGGTTCCAAGTGAGACACCTGCGGTAGCGGACTTCAGGACCAGTGGGCACGCCCTCGGGGTCGGACTGGTATCGGGTTGGCGGCATCCCGTGGCGAACCGGTTGGGCAGCGCATTGCCCAGCTTCGCTCCTGATTCGATCGAGCAAACGATGGCGGCTTGGCGTGCGAACTCGGGGGGCGACTTCTGCTTCGACGGCGGGCAGAGGAGCACCGTGGGGCCTCGAGCTCGACCGGGTCTCCACTGACCCGGGCTCCTGTCACGCGGCGAGCATGCGCGCGGGGCGCAAGCGGACCCGCTGCGGCAGCACCGGCATCAGCAGACGCTTGGCGTACTCGGCCCCGACCCGGAGCGCGACGGCCCGGACAGGGTCCCAACCGAGCTGGTACTGGCGGCGGATCTGCCCCGGCAGGAGGCCAACGATGATGAAGTTCGCCAGCTCGAGCAACGGACGGTGGGTGAGCGCAACGGGCGGCCGCAGCACGATCTCGACACCGAGCTCGCGCGCCTGCTCAGAGACGTGCAGGACATCGCTGCTCAGCATGTCGTGCATGTAGACCTCGAGCTCTCGGCTGTCGGCCGGCATGTCCGCGCCGGACAGGCCGAACAGCGAGCCGACGACGCGGTAGTCGGCCCAGTAGGCGTCGCGGTCGGCGCGACGCAGCGCGCCCACGTAGCGCCCGTAGACAAGCGCGCCGGAGTCGGCGAGCGTGGCGAGGATCCAGAGCAGCAGTGCCGGATCGTCGGCCGCCCACGGCGTGCTGGCGGGGAACTTCCCGACCGCCTCGGGCAGAGTCCCACGCATCTCGGCGTGCACGCGGCGCACGGCGGCGGTGGCCCGGTCCGCGGCCGCCCGCTCACCGAAGAAGACCGTGTCGAGCACGCGCGCCGTGCGCTGCAGGCGCTCGTAGGGCCGATCGAGAGCGCCGGTCGACATGAAGAAGCCGGCGAACGCGACAGGATGCGCGGCCTGCATCAGCAGCGCCCGGGCTCCCGAGAGCGCGACCACATGCTGGCGGTGGATGCGACGGATCATCGACTCGTCGGTGAAGTAGCCGGACATGCAGTAATTGTCCCGAACCGCCCGTTCCGGGCGCGCGCGTCCTCGGCTTTTGTTGAGCCGGCGACATGCCTTGATTCGAAGTGGCGAGCAGCTGAGCTCGCGAGAGTCGTTTCCTGGAGCTCTCCGTAGGGCTCATGCCGGCGCCCGTTCCGGAGTTCTGATCCGACCGGAGGACGTCCGCTGAGCCTTGGTCCACGGACGCCAGCCGTGCCGCGAGTTCGGGGGCTCACTTGCCGCGGGCCGGTGACGAGAGTACCCGCCGGTTCGGATCCCGGCCGGCGGTCGGACGGCGATCGACTTCCGCAACACGTGTCCCGCGAGTTGGCGATCGACGTCAGCCGCAAGGGCCACGTCGTCGGGTCTGGTGGACCGCGCCCAGTGGTCGGCGCTCGTCACATCGATATCGGCTACGCCGCTCGCGGACTGCTTGATGATGAACTGAATCGAAAATAGCCGTCGGGGTGGCGCCAACGATTGTGGTTCGACCGGCTTCTCGGCCGTTTCGGGTCGCGGGAGCGCGCGATGGTTAGGCGGCCTCCGGAAGTGGTTGGAGGGTGACTTTGTGGCCGAGGCGCTCGAGTTGGTGGATGAGGCGGCGGCGGTAGCGTTCGGTGTTCTCGGTGTCGCGGTGGTAGAAGAACTCTTCGCCGAGTTCATGGTAGGGGACGTCCTGGTTGAGGACGTGGTAGGCGGCGGTGAGGATTTTGTGGCCGGTGGCGATCGTGGCTTTGGCGTGTCCGCGGCGGCTCTTGATGCGGTGGTAGCGAGCTGAGAGGTAGGTGCCCCTTGTGCGCACGATGCCTTTGGCGCATTCGGTCAGGGTTCCGCGGAGCCACTTCGAGCCGTTGCGGGTGGCGGCGGAGTGTTTCTTGCCACCGGATTCGCGTTGCCCGGGGCACATGCCGGCCCAGGAGGCGAGGTGGTGCTCGGTGGGGAAGCGGGTCATGTCGGGGCCGATCTCGGCCAGGAGCATCTCGGCGGCGCGCTTGTCGACGCCCGGGATCGTGTCCAGCAGTTCCAGCTCACGGGAGAAAGGGCGGGTGAGCTCCTCGATCCGCTCAGACAGCGTCTGGATCGTCTCGTCGAGGAAGTCGATCTGCGCGAGCATCTGCCCGGTGAGCAGCGCGTGGTGGCCGGTGAAGCGCCCCTGGAGCGCTTCTCTGAGCGCGGGGATCTTCTTGCGCAGCGCGCCCCTGGCGAGCTCGGCGAGGATCTCGGGGTCGTGGGTGCCGGAGATGAGCGCGTCGAGCATCTTGCGGGCGGACACGCCGAGCACCTCCGAGGCGACGGAGGAGAGCTTGATCCCGGCGTCTTGGAGGGTCTTCTCGACCCGTTGGACCTCGCGGGTGCGTTCCTGGATCTTGGCCTTGCGGTAGCGGACCAGGTCGCGCAGCTCGCGCAGCGACCGAGGCGGGACGAAGCTCGGCCGGACGAGCCCGTGCTCGAGCAGCTGACAGCCCCACTCGGCGTCCTGGACGTCACTTTTGCGACCGGGGACGTGACGCAAATGACGAGCGTTGTAGAGCCGGCACTCGAACTCGTCCTCGAGCAGGTAGAACACCGCCCGCCAGTACACGCCGGTGGACTCCATCCCGACCACGGTCACCGCCCAGCTGCGCAACCAGTCGGCCAAGGTGAGCAGGCCCCGAGTAGTCGTAGCGAACTCGCGGATCTCCTGCCGGCGGCCGCCAACATCATCGGGCACGCGCACGCACGCGGTGATCTGCGACTTGTGGATGTCGAGCATCGCGCAGCGCTCGATCAACCGATTCATGAGACCTCCCAAGGGTCAGAGAACAAGGACGACCGCCCGGGAGAGCCTCATGCGGTGGAGTCTGAATCACGTGCTCAGGGCAACAGTTCGGGGCGCCCGAGGCTCTCGCGTCCCACTGATAATCGGGTTCTATGGCGCCAGGTAGAGCCGACGTCGACCAAGGCGGTCGTCGAACATCTCAGCCCACCCGGCCTGCCCCGGCCAGTCCTGCACGAACATTTTCATGCGTTCCGGGCACGCCCCGCCAGGGGCGCACGAGTCACTGATATGGAGAGTCGTTTGTCAAGCGGGGTTGGGGATTTCTCGCATTTGGCGTTGGGTGTGTCGGGTTGTGTGGGGGTTGGCTGGGTGGGTGGCGGTCCGGGTTGCTGTGCGCGACGCGCGGTCAGACTGATATGCGCGGGTTTGGGTGTGCCGCAGGACCATGGTTCGTCGTGGGGAGCCGCTGTCTAGGATCGAGCGTGGCCGGCCTGGGGGGGCGGGTTGCTCATAGTTCAGTCGCGGGTTCCCCGCGCGTGCCGGGCCGCCACCGACCCAGCCGACGGGATGAGGTTGTCTCGGGGGCCGTCGGCTACTCGATCTGGGTGATCGCCCACACGAACCCGGCGAGCTCTCGGGCGGCCGCGACCGCGATCAGCGTGCGGCGCTTGCCGCGGGCTTCGAGGCGGGCCCAGGTGCGGTGCAGTCGCTTCTGCGCCGTCCACGCGACCGCGATCGCTTCCTGGGGCTGATCGGCCTGGCGCTCGATGAGCGCTTTGCCGAGGTTCGGCCGGGCGCGGTAATGCCATGCCGCCTCGATGAGCAGCCGCCGCGCGTGGGCGGACCCGGTCTTGGTGATCGACCCAAGCCGCCGCTGCTGACCGGTCGTCGACTCTGATGGGACCAGCCCGAGGTAGCTCATAGGTCAGCTGCTCCGCGCGGGCGAACCGGGCAAAGTCGCCGACCTCCGCGCACAACCCGACCGCCGAGAGCGTGTCGATCCCGCGCAGGCAGCGCATAACGCCGACCTGCGAGCGCCACGGCGAGCTCGGGAGCATCGACACGATCTGTCGTTCCAGTCCGTCACGACGATGTGTGAGCGCGTCGATAGCGCCTCGGACGTCCAGCAGGGTCGCCTGCGCCGCCGGCCACCCCAACACGATCTCGTTCAGCCACTGGCGGTGCCGGTCAGTCCATGCGTCTCCGTCATCGAACCGGATCCCGTGGCGCAGAAGGAGCTTCGAGAGGCGGTGACGGCAGCGCATCAGATCGACCCGTACCTGTTCCCGGGCACGGACCAGGTCCCGCAACGCTTCCTCCTCCGGCCCCGGCACCCGGACCGCATGAAGCTTCCCCGCGAGCAGCAGCCGGACGATCAGCTCCGCGTCGCGGCGATCGGTCTTCACGCGATCCCCCGACGCGCGCGGGATCTTCGACGGCGCCGCGACGACACACTCCACGCGCCGCTTGACCAGCTCGCGCGCGAGCCCGTACCCCGTCGGACCGGCCTCATACGCGACCCTGACCGGCCTCGGCAGCGCCGCGCAGAACGCGGCCGTCCGGCCGATATCCGCGGTCATCGCGAAGAACTGCAACTCGCCCGTCTCAGCATCCAGCACCGCCGCGACGATCTTCGTCGCGTGCACGTCCAAGCCAACGAGGGATCTAGCCTTCGCCATGGCTGGTTCCTCCAATATGCGGTTGTGGGCCGCCGCGCGGTAGCCGCCGCGCGGCACGAACGTCACCCCACCAACAGCGCGGGGGGACCGGCCTCTTCTACACCGGACACCGGACGGACGCTCAATCCATATTGTCTAGGCAAGGCGGCCCTTGGCTTGGCCTGAGTTCGGTGGGATGATCCAATTGATGAGCCCTGCTGGGTCAGGCAGAGGCCAGTTTCGCGGAAGGCTTGCCGGGCGGGTCGACCGACGGAATGTGTGCACGTGGATGCTGCCCTGGTTGCTCCCGGCGGGCTTGCTCGGGACAGTCGCGCTGATCTCGCTGTCAGGCGTGTGGGCGTACCTTCTCGTGGGGATTTGGGGCTGGCTTGTGTTTCCGTATGTCGCCGTGTACATCCGCGCTCATTCGCGGGCCGACGGGAGCGGTACCAACGGGAATGGCTTCCGCGAGGGCGAAGCGGACTACTGGCGGACCAAGTTGATGTAGCTGCGCAGACGCACGGCTCTGCCGGGATGGCTTCGGGCCGGGCACGAGCGCTCCGGTTTGACCGGAGGCGGTTGCTCTGACCCGAGCTCTCCGTACGAGGAGAGGGTATGCGCAACACGCCGGCGTCGGTTCGGGGCGTCCGCTCAGCGTTCCCGTTCTGCGACCTCGCGGCCCGGCTATCCCGGCGCCCTGAGCGCGGGTTCTGAATTGTCCGGGACTCCACCCGGGCCGTTTGCCTCCAAGCTCGCGCGCGGCGGCACAATCCCTTTGTGCCGAAGACGCGTCCTTTCGCTGTCGTTGCCAGGGACCCGGATGTGACGCTGGACGTCCTGGCGCTCGCTCTGGCAGCCGAGTTCCGCGACGTCGACGCGGCTGGCGCGATGGCCAGGCTCGACGTCCTCGGTGCCAAGCTCTCGCGCGCCGCTGAGCAGACGAACGGGACACCGGAGGCGCACGCGCTCGCCTGCGGACAGATCATCGGCGCCGCTCACGGGTTCGTGGGCGATCGAGAGCACTACGACGATCCCGGCAACTCCATGCTCGACCTGGTGCTCACGCGGCGTCGCGGTCTACCGATCCTGCTGTCGGTCGTGTACGTCGAAGTCGCTCGCAGAGCCGGGATCAAGATCGCCGGCGTCGGTTTGCCGGGCCACTTCATCGTCGGTCACTTCGGCACAGATCCACCGGTGCTATTGGATCCCTTCGCTGGCGGCAGCCGAATACAACCCGATGCCGCACCCGAGCTCGTGAGGCCCTGGCGAGCGCATGAAGTCGCGATGCGGATACTCAATAACCTCGTGCTGGCCTACGACCGGCGTGGCGACGTGGGCGCTGCGATCCAAGCCGCCAGGTTGCGTCTGGCGCTCCCTACCGAAGCATCGCACCGCGACATGTTGCATGCCCAGCTCCGGGCCATCCAGGCACGACTCAACTGACCCGAGCTCGGCCTCAGACGAGCCGCGCCCTGTTGCAGAAGACGTTCCAAACTGAGACGCCGGCAGCGGATGGCGCCAGCCTGGAGGAATAGTCAAGACCTTCTGGGAGCTGGCGAGGAAGTTCCACGACAACGCCGTGAGGTCCCTCCCGGAGGAGCGCGCGGCCGAGCTCGCAGCCGGAACGCTCGCCCTTCCTGACCTCAGAGCGTCGAGGATCTCACCGCGCTGCTGACCTCGGCGGGCGAGCGCTGAGGTCGAGACAGGTACCGCTTCCGGACTGCGTAGGTCAGGTGGGTCACCCGCTGCGTCGGCTCCGCGCGGACCGGCTCCAAGGCCACGCGGCCCGCGTCCACGCCGTCGAACAGGCGGATTCCGGAGTCGAACAGCACGGGTGAGAGCGCGATCGTGAACTCGTCGATCAGGCCCGCGTTCACGTACTCCAGGATCGTTGCGCCGCCGCCCGCGATGCGGACGTCCCGGTCGCCGGCGGCCTCGCGGGCCTGGTCAAGCGTGGACTCGATGCCGTCGTTGACAAAGTAGAAGGTGGTCCCGCCCGGCCGCTCCCAGGGATCACGCTTCTCGTGGGTCACGACGAACACCGGCGTGTGGAAGGGTGCTTCCTGCGGCCATGCCTGCTCACCGGCTTCGAACATGCGCTTGCCCATGACACTCGCGCCGGTGCGCTCGAACGTCTCCCGCACGATGTCGTTCTCGCGCCCTTCCTCGCCGCCCTCGCCGAGCTTCAGGTTCTCCCGGAAGAACCGCTGCGGGAAGATCCACTGCTGCAGTTCCATCCACTGCGGCCCCACCAAGTCCTCCATGGACTCGGGCGCGATGAACCCGTCCAGCGACATCGTCACGCTGAAGAACACCTTCGCGGCCATCAGTCCTCAACTCCCCTCCGAATGATCTCGGTGACGTAGGCAGCCAGGTTGCTCAGGGTCTGCTGGCCGCCCTCGATTGCGTGGTACTTCTCGACCGCCTGGTCGCGTAGCTCCTTGGTGGGGAACAGCGTCCGCATCTCGATCCGGGTCGCCGCGCCGTCGGGCGCGAACGTCAAGACCGACTCGAACGCGTTCGGGTCGCCGCGGGACTCACCGTGCAGCAGCGCGATCCGGTCCGGCGGGGCGATCTCGGTCCAGGAGATCCACTCCTGGTAGTCCGTCCCGCCCGGTCCGTGCATCACGAAGTCCCACACCCCACCGACGCGGAACTCGAACGCCCGCGTGGTGGTGGTGAACCCCTCCGGTCCCCACCACCGCGACAGGTGCCGCACCTCGGTGAACGCCTCGAACACCAGCTCCGGCGGGGCACCGATGACCCGGGAGATCACGATCTCGCGGTCGGCCGTCGCGGACTGCGCCGGCGCTCCTCGTCCCGTGGCGCCCATCAGCTACTCCTCCTGCCTTGCCTGCGTGAGGGCCTGCACGTACTCGTCCAGCCGGTCGAAGGTCTCGTTCCAGAACCGCTCGAACCCGCCAGTCCACTCGTGCACCGGTCGCAGCCCGCTGGCGTCAAGGCCGTACAGGCGTTGCTGGCCTACCTTGCGGACCCGCACCAGTCCGACCTCCCGGAGCACCCGCAAGTGTTTGGACGCCCCCGGCAGGGTCATCCCCAGCTCCCGGGCCAACTCGGTCACCGGCCCCTCACCCGCCCGCAGCAGCACCAGGATCTCCCGACGCTGCTCCTCAGCGATAGCGTTGAAGACGTCCGACGTCGTTGCTGCTCGTGCCACGGGCGAATCATATTTTCCGATATCGGCAAATGTCAAGCCGGGAGGGATCAGGCAGCGTCCCTCGGCTCGGTGGGCTCACTTCGCCCGCTGAGGGTTGGCATGTGCGACGCAGGTCGTTGGCGCCCAGGGTCGTTTTCGCACGCGTCGACCGTGCGGTTGTCGATCGCCAAGCGGACGCCGCTCACAAAGGCTAGGAGGCCCACGCTTTTCGCGTTTAGCCCGGAGCAGCAGTCGCTAACAGGCATGGCGGCAATGCGGTGGCCAGGCCCCAGGCGTTTCAGCATGGAGCGCTCGGGCTAGCCGCCGAAGGGGCTAGCCGCCGAGCAGAGGCGCGAGTCAATAGCTGATCGTGATCTCCGGGTACCCGGCGACCCATAACAAGATCCCGTCGCGTATGACGGGCCAGACGGACATACGCATAGTGGGCACGTTGGGGGGGCGTGCCCACCTGCCCCGCCGGCCGTCGCGGTCCCCGCGCCTCCGCCGACTGCTGCGGGGGTGTAGAAGCCGGTTCCGGGCTGTCCCGCGTCGCCCCCGGCCGCCTCCTCCTGCGAGCCGATGCCAGGGGCGCCCCCGCCACCGGCCGCGACAACCAGCATGCTGGACAGCGCGCCGTAACCGTCGGTCGCGGGCACCCACCCGATGTCAGAAAAGCCGCCGCCCCCCGACCCGCTCGCAGAGCCCATGGGATCGCCTCCTCCCCCCGCTCCACCGCCGTTGAACCCGCCCGGCGCGCCTGGGGAGGACGGGACAACGTAACAAGGGGGGAAAGTGCTGTAGTGACAAGGGGGTGAACACGGGGGAGGGTTGTAGAGACACATAGGGTGAATGGGCTGGGAGCCGTTGCCGCCGTTGCCGCCCACGTCGACATACAGAGTGGTGCCCCCGGCGACCGGCAGCGTGCCCGCGACCATAGCGCCGCTACCCCCCGGGCCAGTGTGGGGTCCCCCGGGTTCCGCGCTGCCACCGTGTCCGCCGATCAGCACGATCTGAAGGCTCGCCACACCCTGAGGAACAACGAAGGTTTGATCCGTCCCGGTGAACAGGTACGTACACGTGGTGGTGCTGCCCGACTGAGAGCAGCCAGCCGACGCCACCACAGCCGAGCTCATGACGACGGAATCGACGACGCCGTTGGCGATCTGAAAATCGGTCCGGCGGGAGCGATAATCGTCTCTGACCACCGTGGCCACGCAATCCGTCCCCCGATGGTCCCGCGTCGGAGAGCAAACTACATCCGGCACGAGCCGCCTCACCTCCAGCTCGCTCGAACCGACCCCCACCCCATACACAGTTCGCTGCTTGGGATCCTGCGTGGAGAGATCGCGCACCACTCCGTGTTCGAAGTCAACCTTAAGACGTAAGCGGGAGTAATCCCAAACGACCCCGCGGCTGAGGTGATGCGCCCCTATCCGCACACCCAGCGTGTGCCGAACCTGCTTCATCGTCGCGCCCAGAGTCACGCCAAACATCCCGCGCCCGACCACGATCCTCCCGTCCGCCACCGCGGGAACGGCTAGCACCAACAGCACCGCTAGCACAAAGACCCGCTTTCTCAACACCCAACTCCGCTCCTGAGACCCCACGTCACGCGCTGCCCAGCGCGCGCGCCAATACTCCCCGCACGATCACGCGTTGTCAAATCGGCAAACATCGGAGTGCGCAACCACTCCGGGTGGCGCTGCGGGGAGCATCCGAAGAACCTCGTAGGCGAACCGCTGGGCGGCACCGGCAATCAGCCGAACGGGTCGACGCCCCACCGGAAACTGCGCCAGCGGCCACCGTGAGAGGCGGGCCAATCCTTTACGGCGACGCAGGCGAGTCCCGAACCCGCGCCGGTACACCTTGAGTGCTTCGCGTACGTGGTGCATCTGCACGCCTTCCTTCCAGAGTGCCCCTTTGATCGAGGACCGGTAGCCGCGTCGACGCTGCTCGAAGGTGAATGCCGGCGCGGTTCCCGTTGAGGGCGGCCAGTGCTCCGTTGGGGGCTCGGGCGCGGTACCTTTCCCCGGTGGAAACGATCGGTCCAGGTGAGCTCGTAAGGGTCGCGGGTCGCGGCCCGGATCTGGATGGGATCGTGTTCGACGTGCCGAGCCACTCAAAGGTGGTGGTGGCCGTGGTTGAACCCGGCCGAGGGCCGACGTTCCGCACGGTTCATCCTGCGGCCTTGACCGAGCGAGCGGCGGAGGGTCCGGACGATCCGGCGTTGCGTCTTCTCCTCGGTCGGACAGCGTCGCCAGCCCATGATGCAGCGCGCGGTGGGGGCGGGGGCGGCAGAGGACGCCCCGGCCACACACGCGCGCCAACGCACCGCACGACCGACCGGTAGCCGAGCTGAGTATCTAGGGCGGAGAGCTCAACCGCGGGTCACGGCGAGGCGGGGCCGCATCCTAACGGGACGGCATCTGGCGCCAGCAGCCCATCGCCGTACGCGGCGTTCAACACGCGCGCGCTACGCCTCCGTGATTCTCCCGGGCCGAGCACGGTGGAAGTCTCCCGGCGACGTCACCGCCTGTCCAGACTTCGGATGAGCGGCGCGGGCTTTCTCCACGCGGCGACGTCCGCTGGCTGCTCGTCCTCGATCAACCCAGCAGCGCTCAGCGGGTGCGCTGGTCGGGCGGCCTCTTAATGAGGCGCGGGTCCGGAGGTGAGGTGATGCAGGTCGAGTTTGCTGATACGCAGGGAGTTGAGCACCTGCACTCGCTGCGCTAGTCCCGAGCCGCCCTGGATGACCAGCCAAGCTTTACCAACTCGTTTGGCTGTCACACCGAAGTTGCGGCTGAACAACGAGCTGGGGAATTGCCCGGTGGCGAGGTTGACTATTCCCGGCTGGCCGGGTACCGGCCGAGCGCCGGGAATGGGCCCCAGAATCTGCCCCGGCCGGTGGCCATCGAGCAGTACGGCGGCCTGGAGCGGCCACCCGTGCAGGTAGTACTCGGTATCGATGCAAGATAGGAACACTTCGCCGAGCGCGTCGTGGACCGGCGAGATTGTGGCGATGGTGTGGCCGAACTGGGCGTGAAGTGCGGGGAGGCCGTGTTGTGCGAGCTCGCACACGCCCGGACTCGGATGGGTCCGTCCGTGGTAGCCCGGGTGGTGGTAGGGCACCGTGAAGCCGGGCAACGGCCACCAGCGCGTCACAGCGTCAGGTGCCATCCAGGTCAAGGTCGGCGGTTCGTCCGGAGGGGTCGTGAGCCGGGTGCCGATCACCTGCCCGGAGCGGGCGAGCGGCAGGACGGCGATGGTGGGGACGTTCTTCATCCCCGGCGGATGCTCACCGACCGGGACGGGTCCGTTGGCGGGGATGACGAACACGGGTCCTTTGGCCGGAATGAAGAACACGGCGGCTCGATCGCCCGTCGGCAGCGCGCGTGAACCGACGGTGCGGATCGTCCGGCTCCCAACCCGGACGGCCCACACCTGTGGGCTGGTAAGGACGTACTCGACGGGGTTGCCGCGCGCGAAGCAGGGGATGCAGCCACCGGGGGCGCTACCGCCGCCGAAGACGGGGTCCGTGGCCGCTGGATACCAAACCCCCCCTCCCATCTGACCATAGCCGCTGCTGCCCGTCCTGCTGTAGACGATCCACGGCTGCCATCCCGCCGTTCCGGCGGCCAGACTGGGGGACACTGAGATCGTGTAGCCATAGCCCGCCAGCGAGGCTGAGGTAATCGCTCCCGGCACCCTCCCCATAACCGGCTGTGAGGCGCTCCCAGTGAGCGAGAGGACCGCGGCCGCAGCCGACCCCGTGATCACCAGCGCGACCAGCAAGATAGCCACCGGGCGCGACGGGCGGCGAAGCCAGCCCCACCGTTTACGCGGCGCTGGTAGCGCCGCACGTTCGGCGGCCTCTACCAGCTCGCCGCGCAGGATGACAAACGGATCCTTCATCGTCCCTCCAGACTTTCCCGCAACCGCGCAAGCCCGCGCGAGACACGCTTTCTCACGACCTGCTCAGAACAACGCAGATCAGCGGCGATCGCGCGATAACTCTCCTCGAGCACGACTCGGCGGATCACCGCCTCCCGCTGGACAGCCTCCAACGACGCCAGCGCGTCCCGCAACTTGACGTCCGCTCGGTCGGCGATCACCTCCACCTGTTCGTCGTCAAGCTCAACCCGTCCCATGCCAAGCCGCTCGCGACTTTCGGACTCCACCTGACCCCGGCGCGCGGAATCGATCATCAAGTTACGCGCGATCCCCAAAAGCCAGGCAACCGTCGGCCCCTTCGACGGGTCGTATTGCAGGCGATGCTCGAGCGCTCGCGCAAACGTCTCGGCCACAAGATCGAACACCACGTCCGGCTGGCCAATCCAGCTGCCGACGAACGCCGTGACCGCCCTGACGTGGCGGTCATAGAAGCAGCCGAAATCAGACGCTAGCCCGCTGCTCAGCAACTCCGCGTCTGCAACCTCACCACGCATAGCATCCCGAATACGGTTCAGCACCAAGAATTGTGACCGGCGACCGCTCGTGGTCCGCTTTAGCCAAGAGTGTTGCAACGGGCTAAACGCAGCAGCCGGCGTATCCCCGCTCCACGCCGTGTTCGGTCAGCGTTCCCAGGCTGATCGCGGTCAGGCGACTAGACTCGCTCGACAGGGTGGGTTTCGTCGGGCGTGATGCTCGACCACCAGTCCCCCCACTGTGAGGAGGCGGCGTTGTCTCGTATTCAGCAAGTCATCGACACCCTTGAGGCTGAACGTGCTGATGTCCGGGAGCGTTTGGCGTGGCTTGATCGGCAGATCAATGAGTTCGAAGCCCACAATGGCAGCACCGCGACCGCCGCTCCGGCTCGGTCCGTGCGCCGCTCGACGGCGCGGCGTGCGAGCACTCGGCGGGCTACTGCGCGCAGCCGTCAGGGTGACATCAAGGCGAGCATCATCGAGTTTCTCGCCAAGCACCCGGGGAGTACCGCTGGTGATATCGCCAAGGCTCTGAATCTCAATCCGGGGAGTGTGTCCACCCGGTTGACCCAGCTCGCCAAGACAGGCCAGATCCGAAAAGCATCACGCGGCTACAGCGTGAAGTAGCCGACACGCCGCGCCTCCTCGGTCACACGGGGGCGCGTGCGCTCGAGGTTCCGTCAGCGGGCACGAGATCCGCTTCGCCAACTGGACGCCGGCGTCCCGGGTCGGCATCGCCTTGTGAGGCCATCACAATCTCCACGGTCGTGGCGTTCAGACGCTCGACTGTTGCTTGCGCAGGCATTGCACAAACGCGCGGCGCCCCGGACGGGTGTGGCTCTTCTGAAGGGACCCGGGGGTGGCGGTCATGTGACGCTCGGGATGACGTGATCGTGGTAGCGGGCTTCGTGGACGTGGTGTCGTTCTTGGGCGAGGTGGTAGTCCCAGTACGTGTCGAAGTCACCGTTGGCTTTGATGGCGCGGAGTTTGAGGATGGCTTCGGCGCCGGCGAGTCCCCAGCGGGCGCCGGTGATGTCCATCCGGTCCTTGAGCAAATGTCTGCAGGCGCCTTCGATGATCCCGGTCGCGATCGGCCAGCCGTTGGCCAGGGCGGTGGGGTAATCGAGGTAGGGGGCCTTGCTGGTGAGGTAGTTGGCGGCATCGTCGGCGAGCTTGCGGCTTGCTGGGTCCAGGCGGCGGTTGGTGGCGGTGCGGCGGATCGTGCCGGCGACCTTGGTGGCGTGTCCTTCGAGCACTCTGGTCGCTTGGAGGTGAACCCACTCGGCGGGGTTCAGGTTGGGGAACAGGCAGCCGGCGGCGGTCCACAGGTATTCGAGGACGTGGATGAAGTCAACGATGATCGTCACCTTGACGTTGCGGGCCTTGGCCTCGGCTTTGATCCGTTGGATCTGGTGGTTGTTGCCGTCCACGAGCGCGACCCAAGTGCGGCGGTGTTTGGGGTCGCGTCGGTCTGCCTCTCCGAAGACGTGTTTGATGACGGTGCCGGTGTTCTTGACGATGCTGGCGGTCAGCCATTTGTTGGCGGCGACCGGGCCGCCGGCGGGCTCGTGGCCGTCGTCGCGGGCGAGGATGTCGGCCGGGGTGCGGGGCGCCGGGGCCGCGTCATAGACCGCGCCGATCTCCGCCATCCGCTTGCAGTTGAGCTTCTCGCCGCCTGCCAGCCTCGCTTTGGGCTTGGGGCTCGCGCGGGCACGCCTGGTGGCGGTGCCGGCGCGTAGCGCGTCGGGGCGCATCACGATCCCCTTGCCGTCGGCCGAGAGCACCAACAGTTGATCGGACTTTGATCGCTTCCGGCGCCTGGCCTCATAGAAGTCCTCGAAGTCGATCGCGGCGAGCCCGGCGAGCTCCTCGACCTGGCGCTTTCCGAGCCCCAGCCCGGTCTGGCGCCCGATCGCGTCGACGGCGTCCTGGAAGCTGCCGCGCGCGGCCTCCAGGGCGGCCAGCTTGCGCAGCCCGTGGGAGTGACGCTCGACCGGCAAGTTCAGCGCCGCGTCGGCGGGATGCAGGTAGATTCTGACTACTCTATGGTAACAGTTACTCCTGTTGTGTCAAGTAGTGACAGTCACATTGCACTGTCAGGAATGCGGTCCCCGAACTCGATCTTGAACGCGGCGAGTGCCGCCGGCCAGTGAAACACGCGCTGCCACTTCGCCTCGGCCTTCTGGATGGCGAGGTAGATGAGCTTGCGGGCGGCGTCCTCGGTGGGGAAGTGCCCGCGGTCGGGTCGCCGGGGGCATCGCAGCCCCCGGCTCCCACGGATCCCGGCGTGACACTCTCGCGTCACCGGGCTCTTCTCACCAGCGTCTCAGGGCGAGCGGACCCACTGCCATTGGGCGAACAGATCGGGCTCTCGTTCGAGGATCCCGGTCCACCACCGCTTGAACCGTTCGTAGGTCCGCAACCGTCGATACTTCTTCCCAGCCCAGCGCCTCACGTAGAGATTGACGCGCCGCAAGAGGGGATGCAGCACGGTCCGGTAGTACCGGCCGTAATAGTGCATCCACCCGGCGATGATGGGGTTCAGCCATTCCGCCAGGTCGTCCAGCGTCAGGTCGGTGCGCCGGTGGATCCGCAGTCCGTGGAGCCGGTCGCCTTTGGCTTTGAGCGCCTCGGAGCTGATCGCAGGCAAGAACGAGGTGAAGCTCACCCCGCGCTTGTTGCGCGCCTTCCGGGGCCGGAAGGCGAACCCGAGGAAGGTGAAGCTGGTGTGCTCGTGCTCTCCCCGACGGTTGTCGTCCTTGCAGTAGACGACGTGCGTCTTGTCGGGGTGAAGCCGTAGGCCCACCTGCCCCATCCGCGCGGTGATCCCTGCAAGCACGTACTCGGCTTGCCGCCTGCTCTTGCAATGCACGACAACATCGTCGGCATAGCGCTCGAACGGACATCCCGGATAGTTCCGGGACATCCAGGAATCGAACGCGTAGTGCATGAACAGGTTCACCAGGATCGGCGAGACCGCCGACCCTTGCGGAGTTCCTTTGTCCCGCTCTACAAGGATGCCGTCCGGGTACTGAAGCGGGGCAGCGAGCCACCGCTTCACATACAGCAGCACCCAGCGGCAGTCGGTGACCGCCTCGACCGCCTTGACGATAAGGTCCCACGGCACTTCGTCGAAGAACTTCCGCACGTCGAGATCGATCGTCCAGTCGAACTTCCAGCACCGCTGCCGGCACACCTCGAGCGCGTCATGGGCCGACCGTCCCGGCCGGTAGCCATAGGAGTCGGGGTGAAACCGCGGTTCCGCCCTGTCCCCCAAATACGTGGCCACCACCGTTTGGGCGACCCTGTCCGCGATCGTCGGCACACCGAGCAAACGGACCCCACCACCATGCGGCTTGGGGACCTCGACCGCCCTCACCGGAGGTGGAAAGTAGGAACCCGAGCTCATCCTGTTCCAGATCTTGTAGAGGTTTCCCTTCAGATCGGCTTCGAACTCGTCCAGGTCCTGCCCATCCACTCCGGGGGCGCCCTTGTTCGCCTTGACCTCCCGCCATGCCTCCCACACCATCGGCTTGGGAATCACAAACGGCTTGTCTTCGGGCTTTGGCATGTCTTCTCGCTTCCTCCCAGGACCTCAAGGCCCCGGTTGATCGAAACAACATTCCTGGTGAGCCGGCCCCTTCGCTCCACCCCCACCCCAGCAAGCAGGGACTTCTCAGCTAGTACGGGCCGGTCCGCCAGCGAGCGTCGCATCGGTACTCAGTGCCTTCGGTTTCCGCCTTGGCACGCTCCCTCTCGCGAGCTTCGGGGCCTGCGACCCCGGTCGCCGTATCGACGCTCGCCTTCTCACGTTCCGTGCAAGAGCCGCAGACCAGGATCACGCCGCCTCTACGCCGGACACCGCCTGGCCAGGAACGTGGGCACCCGCCAAGCTCATCTCGAGGGAAAAACCAGGCCCCCCGATTTCGATGCCATCTAGATCATTTTCGACGCCTCAACGACGACGCCCCACCGAGTCTCCCCAGCCGGGCGATTCTGGAACGTCTTCCTGGTCCCCACCTGACCGGGTCAAGCCCAGCCCTTTCCCTGGACGCTCACCACGACAGTCTTCAGCTAACGCAACTCCAGGGCGGTTTGACGCCTACCCCCACAGGGCCGACGCCGGAGGGCCATCGATCCTCCATCTCTCGCACAGTTCCGCCTATGTACAGGGCCTTCTACACGGCTCCTCCTTCGGCGTTCGTGACGCACGGTCTTGATGATCTTGCGCAGCTGGCGGTGCAAGGCTTCGATCGAGTTCGTCGTGTAGATCACGCGGCGGACCTCGGCGGGATAGGCCAGGAACGGGGTGATCTGCTCCCAGTGCTCCAGCCAGCTGGCTGAGATCATCGGGTAGCGATGATCCCATTTCTCCGCGAACGCCTGGAGCTCGTCGGCGGCGTGGTCGGCGTCGACGGCGGTGTAGATCTTGCGCAGGTCGGCGGCGAGCGGCTTACGGTCCTTGTAGGACACGAACCGCATGCTGGAGCGAACCTGGTGCACCAGGCAGGTTTGGACGGTCGCGTGCGGGAACGTCGCTTCGATCGCCTCCGGGAAGCCGGTGAGCCCGTCGACGCAGACGAACAGGATGTCAGCCACGCCGCGGGTCTTCAGGTCGGTGAGGACGTGCAGCCAGAACTTCGCGCCCTCGGTCTGCTGGAACCACAGGCCGAGCACGTCGCGCTCGCCGTCGAGGTTGACGCCCAGCGCGACGTAGCACGCCTGGTTCTTGACCGTGTGCCCGTCGCGGATCTTCACGACCAGCGCATCGAGGTAGACGATCGGGTAGACGCGCTCAAGCGGGCGGTTCTGCCACGCCTTGGCGTCCTCGATCACCGTGTCGGTGATCTTCGAGATCAGGTCCGGCGAGACCTCGGTGCCGTAGATCTCGGCCAGGTGCCCCTGAATCTCGCGGACCGTCAGCCCGCGGGCATACAGGCTGATCACGCGATCGTCGAACCCGACCCACCGGGTCTGGCGCTTGCGGACGATCTGCGGCTCAAACGCGCCCTTGCGATCGCGCGGGGAGCGGATCCGCAGCGGCCCCTGATCGGTCAGGATCGTCTTGCCCGGCTTCCCGTTGCGGGCGTTCCCCGCGCCACCGGGCGGCGCCTCACCGGCCTCATAGCCCAGATGCGCGGTCAGCTCGGCCTCGAGCGCCCGGTTCAACAGCCGGCGCGTGAGCTGCCCCAACAGCCCGTCCGGGCCCGCGATCTCCTCAGCCGTCCTCGCGCCCGAAAGCAACGCGTCCAACAACTCGTCGCTGAGCTCCAACGGCTCCTCATCGAGTCCAGGACCGCCCGGCAACCCGGGAAACACCTCTCTCCGCCCGGCGGATCCAAGGTCGCTTCGCTCCTCGCTGACAACATCTTCTTGATCGATCCTGCTGTGAGTTCTCGTAGGCATGGCTTGTCCCCAGGCCCGGCGCCCGGTAAGCGAGCCGCTCCACCGTCACCGCGCCGAACACCGTCTCAAGTATGCGGGCGTGACCTGGCTCCACTCGGCCGCGCGCCACCCCCTCATCGCCGACTACCTGCTCAAGGCGCGGCTCGCGGACCGCGCGCAACGCCAGATGATCATCAAGCAGCCGCCGCAACAGCTCCCGCCCGTCCCGGTCAAGACGCTCCTCTAGCTCAGCGTGCGAGAGCCCAGCGGCGTCCGTCCCATCCAAGAAGCTCACCAGCGACTCGAACTGCTCCCGGCTCGCGCTGAAGCCCGCCCGCGCGGCCCCATCGCCCCGTCCGCCGGCGCAGCCTTCCCCACCGCCCACTGCATCATCACTACCAGCCCGCCCGGAAGGCAGGACTTCAGCGCCAAAGGCGTAAAGTTCGCCACCAAGGGTGTCGAGATCGGCGGTCACGTTGGCCACCTCCGTGGTCGACGTAGGACATGAACAACGCCGACTTCGACACCCCTCATCCGAAGTCCTCGAGCCCGCCCGGCGACCCCGGCAGCCCCGTCCAGGCCATCGAATCCCCTCAAAAACCCGGCCTGAACACGCCCAACCCCCGCAACCCAGCCACTCACCACCAGCCGACCGTCGCCAAACGGCAACCCGCCGTCCTGCGTGACAGCCCAAACCCCCGTATCTACGGGTCATTCACCGTCAGGTCAGCTCGTCCTCGAGGGTCCCTTCAGAAGAGCCGCACCCGCCCCGGACTTGGCTCCCGCTGCGGACGAAATCCACTAATCCGGCAGAGGCGGTCTCCGTCACTTCCGCTCCGCAATGGGCGAACGACAGTTCACCAGCCGCGGCCCATTTGCCGTAACCGAATCAGACTGCAAGCACGCGCCTTGCCGCCTCCGCATCAATGCGGTAGCCGACGATCGCGGATTCGTGGCGCTCAAGGCTTCCGGATCGGACGAGACGCGAGTGCGCGCCGACGCCGAACCCAGGCTTCTGCAGCCTCGGGACGATGCGGAAGCTGGCTGCGCCAAAGACCTGCCTTCGTTGGGCGCGTTAATCCCGGCCGTCCGAACTGCGGACCTGAGTTGCGCGGAAACCGTGCTTGTGGCTGCGGGGCGCCTGGACAGTAGATCTCGGATTGGAAAGCAGCCTGACCGGCAACACGAGCTCGAGATCGTCGCCACATAGCTGCCGGTGGCGGCGCTACGGTCACTAGCTGGTGGCGAACATGCGCGGCGATCTGCGTCTTGAGGTCCTGGTCAACGACCGGGCGTGCGAGGCGCACAGTACCTACACCTGGGCGGGCGGGGGCATGGTGCTGACGATCTCGACCGTGCTTCCGGAGCGAGATCTCGCGGTCGAGTTGATCTCGACGTACGTGGGCCATCCTCACACCCGGACCATCGTGACGCACTTGATGCTCGGACCGCCGGGTCGGACGGCGCAGATCCGAAGTATCGAGCGCCCGCACGAGGATCTGGATCCGATCGACGGGGCGCGTGAGTGCGCGTACGACCACGCACACGAGCTGATCGACGCAGTCGGCGGCCTCGGTCATGAGATCGGGGTGCAGCTCGATGAGCGAACGTTCGCTGAACTCGAGCGAGTCGAGTAGCGCCGGCGGCGAGTCCGACCCCTCCCAAGTTGGCACGCCGTCCGGGCGTGCCGGGGGCCGGGGATCGGCTCTCGCACCCGGCGAGGGCCACCCGAGGGCCTGATGGCCACCACTACGGCTCCGGCCGGCGTACAGATGATCGCGCTGCAGGAGATCCGCACCGACGGCAACGTCCGCCAGCAGCTTCTCGCCGAGGAGGTCGACGCGCTCGCGCAGTCGATCAAGCTGCTCGGGCAGCTGACCCCGGTGAGCGTGCGTCCCTCCGAGGATGGCGGCTATGTTTTGATCGCGGGGCACAAGCGGTGCGCCGCGCTCGCGTCGCTCGGGGAGACTCACGTCCGCGCGGAGATCCGGGCCGACGACAGCCAGGAGGAGTCAGAGCGCGCCGCTGAGAACATCGTGCGCTCCGGCTTGAACCCCTATGAGGAGGCCGTCGCGGTCCGCGCGATGCTGGACCGCGGTCTCACAGTCGACGGGGCCGCCCAGGCGCTCGGCTGGAACCGGGCGCGCGTGACCGCTCGCGTCAAGCTGCTCGAGCTGCCCGAGCTCGCGCAGCAGATGTTCGGTGACGGTCGCCTGCCGCTGTCGAGCGTGGAGCAGCTGCGCGCCGTCGGCGCCGTCTCGCCGGCGCTGCTCGAAGCGCTGATCGGCTACCTGGCCGACGGCAACGAGTGGGCGGCCGAGCGGCTGACCCGCGAGCCGGGCTGGGTGCTCGACAGCGCGTTACGCAGCAGCAACACCAAGGTGTTCGCCGCCCACCTGGGCGGTCGCGTCGACAGGAACGAGATCGCGGCGCTGCGGCTGGGCAAGAAGGCCGAGGCGGCGTACGAGCGCGCCGGCGAGCTGACCCACGTCCTCGATCGCTACGCCTACTACGTCGACGTGCGGTTCGATGAGAGCGACGTGGACCAGGCCCGCGCCGCCGGCGTAGTGATCGAGTTCGAGCGCTCGGCGCCGATCATCGTCGACCGCTCGCTCTACCGCGAGCTGGTCAAGGCAGCGATCACCCGCACCGTGGCCGAGCTTGAGGCCAGGGTCGCCGCGCGCCAGGAGGAGCGCAAGACCGCTCGCCAGAGCCAGAAAACCGGCGACGCGGCGGCGGACGCGGCCGCCGAGGTCGAGCGTGAGCACCGCCGTCGGATGCGGGAGCTCTCAGACCAGGCGCACGGTGTCAACCTCGACGTCGGCGCCGGGCTCCTCACCGCCGTTCGACCGTGGACCCCACGGACGTCAACGTCGCCAAGTTCTTCGTCTACAGCCTCCTAGGCGCCGATTACGACGACTCGCCGTACACCCAGCAGGGCGAGCGGGTCGCGCGGCTGGCCGTCTCTGGAATCCGACTCGTGATCGAGGAGTTTCGCGCCGACGTCACCAAGACCCGGAAGGACGGGTCCAAGGGCGCGTTGCGGATCGACTACGGCAACGGCCGCGAGCCGCAGGAGCCGGTGCGCTGGCTGTGGAAGTACGTCGACGGCGCCAAGACCGCGGGCGAGATTTTCAGGCGGTCGCGACCAGTTTTGCTTTGAGTGCGGGCAGTTGGCGACGGTTCAGGCCTGCACCGTCACGGCGGGCCAGGCGGATTGGGTGACGGGGTGACGCGGTACGAAAGAAACGAACAAAGGGCCGGTCAGGCGAGGCGGTCGACGAGCTGGCGTGGTGTGAGGATCTCGATGCCCAGTTGGTCGGGGTCGATTGCGTGGAGGTCGGGATCACCGGTGACGATCGCGCCCGCGTGGCGGGCGGTCGCGAGCGCGACCAGGTAGTCGTCGTTGGGGTCGCGGCACACGGCGGCGTGTGGCCCCGGCGGATCGGTGAGCAGGATGGTCTGGGCGGCGAGGTCAGCGACGAATCGCAGCGCCTCATCTGTCGAGAGGTACTTTCGCAGGCGGGGGCGTTGAGCACGCTCGTGATCTCACCCAGCAGTTGCGGTGACGTGACGAGTTCGAGTCGCCCATCGAGCGCCGCTTCGAGGATCATGACCGAGGGTGCGTTCGGGGAGCGGGCGAGTGCCGCGGAGATCAGCACGTTCGCGTCCGCGACGACGCGCAGCATTCAGGCAGCCGCGTCGCGCTCGGCGCGGGCGGCTTTGAGTTCTTCGCGCGCGAGCGCGATGGCTTCGTCCTCGTCGAGGTCTGAGCGTTCGCGGATCTGCGCGAGGAGCGAGCGGAGGTCGTAAGCGCGGATCGCGCGGTCGACGATCTCGCCCTCGCTGACGTGCGCCTGTTCGGCGTGCGCGCGGAGGATCGCGGCGACGTCCGCGTCGAGATCGATGCTCACGTGTTGCCGGGCGGCCACGTGGTCAAGGCTATCGCCCGGGGGCCGGGCCGGGCGCCGCCGGGGGCCGGGATGTCGGTCATCATTGCTGGGATGCGCGCGCTGTCGATCGACCAGGAGGCATTCGAGCGGTCGATCCTTCGCCGGCGGTGGCTGAACGCGCTGCATCGCACGGGGATCGCGACCGTCGGAGATCTCCGGGTGACGCCGGAGAAGCGGCTCTTGGAGATCCCGATGATCGGCCCGAAGGCGGTGGCAGACATCGCGCAGGCGCTCCGCGACCGGTCGGTGCGCTCGACGGATCCGATCGAAGTGCTCGCGCTCCCGCCGGCGCGGGCGATCTCCGAGCGCGACAGTGAGCTTGTGCGGATGCGCCAGCAGGGTGCCCGCGTGGCTGTGATCGCGCGGCGGTTCGGGATCTCGCGCGTGCGTGTGCAGCAGATCCTGGATCGTGACGGCTGGTGAGACCCCGGGGGGTTCAGCGGCGCCAGTGGCGGTAGGCCTCGATCCATTCCGCGCCATCGGGCGCGGGTGCCGGTAGCGGCAGCTCGAGGATCGGGATCGCCTGCTTGTGGCCGTCGCGGCGGCAGATCGCGACGATCTCGTCGTTGACGGTGAGGTCGACCTTCGCGACCGTGACGGTCATCCCGAGCACCGTGGCCTGGAACGGGAGCGCGAGGTGGTCCTCGATCATCGTGAACAGGCCGGTGATCTGCTCGGCCTCGTTGTAGCAGTCAACGGTCGCCTCCTCGATCAGCGCGTCGAGCTGAGCCGTGGTGATCGCCGGTCGGGGCGAGCTCATCACACCTCGAACAACGCCTCCGCTCGGAGCCCCGGCTCGGGCGCTCGCAGCTCCGGCTTGGGCGGTCGCCACTGCCGCACCGCCGCGTTTGGATCGCTCAGCGCCCTGCGTCGGGCCGGCTCGGGGCCGTCGAGCTCGCACAAGCGGTCAAGCGCTGTCCGGCGCACGCTCGCCCCGGAGGCGCTCAGACCGCGGTCGATCAGGCGTCGCCGGCGGGGTTCGTCGAGCACCTCGGCAGCGTCGAGCAGCCCATGGATCACCGCTGCGCGGTCGCGCGGCTTGAACAGCTCAGCGGCGCGCGACAGCTTCTGCAGCCGTGCCGGAGCGCCGCGCAGCGTGCGCCCGGCTGCCCACCGGCGCAGCGGCGGCTCGACGGTCACGCGATGGTGACCGAGCGTGTCCTCGTCGACGGTCACGGTCCGTCCCTGTCCGTCGTCCAGGTCGATCTCGAGCCATTGCGGGGAGACCCACGCCAGCGGGTAGGCGATCACCTGCTCATGGGACAGGAACGACTGGGCCAGCTCGTCGAGCCCCGTGCTGTCGAGCAGCCCGCTGTCCTCGACCGCGGCGATCAGCCTGCTCGTGACGCGATCCCACCGCCGGCAGGTGCATAGCATCAGCGTCACGAACGACATCGGCAGCTCGCCAGTGCCGTGCACGCCTGCGAGCAGCTCGACGGCCTCCGCGTGGCGGGTGCTGGAGCCCCAACCCCACGGGGATGCCAACAGCCGTCGGCACAGCTCTTCGGCATCGTCGATCGCCAGAAGCTCCTCGAACGCCTCATCGCCGAACCTCAGCATCGGTCGCGAGCGTAGAGACGCTCGCGGACGACGATCCCGGGCGGCCTCGTGCCGGTCGGGGGACGGCTCCGCGGGTCGATCGTCTCGCTGTCGGCGTAGGCTCCGGCTCGGTGTCGGGTGATGATCGAGACTCAGCGTGACGCCTGAGCACGACGAGCGGTTTCGGCGGATCGCCGAGGACTATCTCGAGCGACCCGGCGGCGATTATGCGGAGCTGCTGCGCCGTGGCCGGGTCAGCTCTCCAGAGGGGGTCGATCCGGAGCAGTAGCGGGCGGAGATCCGGGCGAAGGCGCGTGCGGACAAGGTGCGGGTGATCACTATCCGTTCCGGTGATCGGGCGATCGCTGCCCGCCATCGCAGGATCCCGAAGGATCAGGAGCTTGCCGAACTGACCGCTGCGCTCGAGCGCACCGAGGTTCTCCGGGGCGTTGCCGAGCGGGCGCGGGCGCTGGGGCACGAGATCGTCCGCTGGGTGGCTCACGACGAGGAGAGCATCGCGATGTGCTCGCGATGCTCGGCCCGGATCTATGTCCGGCTCGATGTTGATCCGCCGGTCGTGGATGGGGAAGCACTCGACGACACCTGCACGGGCCTGACCGGGTCGGTCAGGCTGCGTGGGCGGTGACCGGAATCCACACCTCGGCTTGGCGGCCGCGTTCGGGCTGGCGGGTCTCGCGCCGCAGCCGGCCGGCGTCCTCGAGCACGGACAGGGCGCGGTCGATCTCGCGGCGCTTCTTGTTGCGGCTGTTCTGTTCCCGGACCCGTTATGTGCCCGCGGGTGAAGTAGTTCCCGCAATTACGGCGATCGGCGCGTGTGTCGTGCCGGTGCCGGCCACATAACGCTGGGGCGTGGGATTGAGGGTGGGTCCTCTACCCATCTACCGGAGAGGAGCTTGTCCCTCATGCTGGAGAGCTACTACGTCAGGCCTCAGGCGGTCGGTCGCGTCCGGGCGTCGTGGATCGGCTCGGAGATCGAGTGCTACGTCGTCTGGCTGGCCGAGCAGCGCTATAGCCGTGCGAGTGTGCGCCGTCGTGTGCCGGTGCTGGTCGCCTTCGGCGAGTTCGCACGCGCTGGCGGTGCCAGGTCCATCGGCGATCTACCAGCGCATGTCGAGGCGTTCGTAGCGGAGCGCGTCCCCGAGCTTGCTCAGCTCGGTGCCGTCGCCGCGCGCGAGCGCGTCAAGAACGTCCGTGGTCCGATCGAGCAGATGCTTCGCCTTGTTGTTCCCGGGTTCACGGGAAGCCGCCGCCCGCTGCTTGAGGTTCCGTTCATCGACGAGCTCCCGGGGTTCTTCGAGTACTTGCTGTGCGAGCGCGGGCTTCGCCGCACCACGCTCCAAGGGTACGGGTGCTATTTGAGGAGCTTCGAGGGCTACCTGCGACGAGTCGGGGTCAAGCAGCTGGTCGAGCTCTCGCCGGCGCTGATCAGCGCGTTCGTCGCGGAGCGGTCCGCCGGCCTGGCGACGACGAGCGTCGGGCTGCTATGTGGAGCGCTGCGCGAGTTCCTGCGGTACGCGCATCGCCAGGGCGCGCTCGCGAGCGACCTGAGCAAAACGGTGGATCGCCCGCGGACCTACCGGCTCTCCGACATCCCGCGATCGATCACGCCCGCGGAAGTGAGCCAGGTGCTCGCGTGCGTGGACCGGAGCTCGACCCGCGGCAAGCGCGACTACGCCGCCCTACTACTGCTCGCGACCTACGGTCTTCGCAGCCGCGAGATCGCGGCCATGACGCTTGACCACATCGACTGGACGCGCGAGCAGTTGTCCGTCCCTGGACGCAAGGGCGGGCACTCGACCGCGTTCCCGCTGTCGAGCTCGGTCGGTGAGGCGCTCGTGGATTACCTGCAGCATGGCCGCCCACAGAGCGCGGAGCGACAGGTGTTCTTCATGGCGTTCGCACCGGTGCGGCCGATCAGCCACACGGCAGTCTCCAAACTCGCCACGAAGTACCTGCGGCAGGCCGGGATGCAAGTCCCCCGCCCCGGCTCTCACACCCTGCGCCACAGTTGTGTGCAACGACTCGTCGACGCCGACTTCCCGCTGAAGACGATCGGCGACTTCGTGGGGCACCGCTCCCCGAAGACGACCGAGATCTACACCAAGGTGGCCGTCGAGTCCTTGCGCGAGATCGCCCTTGGTGACGGCGAGGAGGTGCTCGCATGACAACGCTCGAGCTCACGGTCAGCCGCTTCGTGGAGCACAAACGCGCGGTCGCCCGCAAGTACGAAAGCGAGGAGGCCACGCTGCGGCTCCTTGTGCGCTACGCCGAGGAGCACGGCGCCAGCCTGCTTGAGGAGCTCACGCCAGTGCTGCTGGATGACTTCCTGGCGTCGCGGTCACGCCCGCGCCCGCGTGGGTTCAATCATCTGCTGGGTGTCGTGCGCCGCCTGCTCGACTGGGCCGTCGCGTATGAGCTGCTGGAAGCCTCGCCGCTGCAGACTCGCCCGCGTCGGGAAACGGCGACGCGGATCCCGTTCCTCTTCGACATCACCCAAGCGCGACGGCTGCTCGATGCAGCCGCCGCGCTCCCCGATTACACACAAGCCCCCCAACGCGGAGCGACCTACCGCACGATCTTCGCGCTCTGCTACGGGCTCGGACTGCGCGTCGGTGAGGCGAGCGCCCTGCGTGTCGGTGACGTCGACCGCACCCGCGGCCTGCTCTTCGTCAAGCGCGGCAAGTTCGGCAAGAGTCGACTCGTTCCGCACGGCCCGCGCATCGGCGAACTCGTCGCCCAGCAGCTGCAGCGCCGACGTGACGGCGTGCGGCTTCACGATGACGCACCGCTGTTCACCTTCGACGGGCACAGATCCGTGCATCCGCGCAGCGTCAGCCTGACGTTCCATCGCCTCGTGCTCGCCCTCGGGTTCACGGCGCCGCCCGGCGTCTCCCCACCCGTGGTGCACAGCCTGCGTCACTCGTTCGCGGTCGGGTGTCTGCTGCGTTTCTATCGACAGGGCCTTGACCCAGCCGCGCGGCTTCAGCGGCTCTCGACGTTCATGGGCCACGTCGACCCCGTCTCAACGGCGATCTATCTCACGATCACGCCGGCACTGATGCAGGAGGCCAACCGCCGATACGAGACCTTCGCCGAACCCGCCTGGGCGGAGATCGCGCGATGAAAAGCCAGACGCTCGGAGCGATCCTGCACGGCTACTTCATCGATCACCTGATCGCTGTGAAGGGCCTGCGCCCCGGCTCAGTACGCAGCTACCGCGACACGATCCGGCTCCTGCTCGTGTTCATCGCCGCACAGAAGCGCTGCAAGATCACGCGCATGACGCTCGATGATCTGACCTGCGAGCGGGTGATCGCGTTCCTGCGACACCTCGAAGAGGAGCGCGGCAACCACATCCGCACACGCAACCAGCGACTCGCCGCGCTGCACAGCTTCTTCGAGTACATCGCCGCACGCACGCCAGAGATGCTCGATGTCTGCCAACAGGTGGCCGCGATCCCGATGAAACGCGTGGCCCCACCCGAGACGCACTTCCTCGAGCGCGATGAGATCCAAGCACTGCTCCGTCACCTACCCAGCGACGGACGCCTGGCACTGCGGGACCGGGCGCTGCTGCTGTTCCTCTACAACACCGGAGCACGCGCGCAAGAAGCCTCCGACCTGCACGTCGAGCACCTCGATCTCGGTGAGCACCCGATCGTGCGCCTCCACGGCAAAGGCGACAAGTGGAGGACCTGCCCGCTCTGGCAGCAGACAGCGCGGACCCTAGAAGCGCTGATCGCGTCGCACGATCCGCCAGCGACACCGCCGTCCGCGGTGTTCACCGCGCATGGGCAACCGCTCACTCGATCCGGCATCTACAAGATCGTGCGCCGGCACGCATCGAAGTTCGATGATCCGCGGACCGATCGCAGGGTCACCCCGCACACGTTCCGGCATTACGTGGACGGCTGGGTTATGTGGCCGGCAGGGGTGTTTCCCTTGCTGGGCCTGTCGCCGGGGCCGGTTCCGGCCACATAATCCGGGCGGTTATCGGCAGATCTGGTCGAGCCATTCGAGGAGATCTCGGTCGGCTGTCCAGCTGGGCAGGGGTTCGGGGGTGAGTGACTCGTAGGCGTTCTCGATGGCTTTGCGTTTGGTCTCCGGGTCGGCGCGGGCGTAGATCTCGGTGGTTGAGATGTCGGCGTGGCCGAGCAGGTCGCGGATGTAGATCACGTTCACTCCGGCTTTCAGCAGGTGCATCGCTCGGGTCCTTCTGATCACGTGCGGGGTGATGTTCAGCCCGGGCGCGTAGCCGGGGTCGCGGCCGCGTAGGGATTGGACGTGCGTGGCGAGGAGTCTTGGTGACGGCCCAGCGGGTCAATCGGGTCTGGTGGGGGCCTTGGAACAGCGGGTCGGCGTCTGCGCCGACGCCGGGATGACGGGTGCGCCGGTGCAGGTAGTCCTGCAGCAGTCGGGCGGTGGGGTCCATCAGCGGGACGCGCCTGGTTTTGGAGCCTTTGCCGTGCAGCGTGAGGAGCATCGGGCGGGCCGCGCGGACGTCGGCGGTGTTCAGGTCGCAGATCTCTTGGACGCGGGCGGCGGTGTCGTAGAGCGTGGAGAGCAGGACGGTGTCCCGCAGTCCGCGCCGGGTGGCCGGGTCTGGCTGGGCGAGGAGGGCTTTGACCTCGTCGCCGGTGAGGTAGCCCATGTCGGTGGCCGGGGTCTTCTTCTGTTTGACGGCGATGATCTGGGTGGCGTGGTCGAGGAACTCTGGCTGCTCGATCGCGGTGTACCGGGCGAACGACTTGATCACGGCGAGGCGCTGGTTGCGGGTCGCCGGCGAGTTACCGCGTTCGGCCTCGAGCCAGTCCAGGAACGCGAGCACCCTGGTCCGGTCGAGGTCGGCGAGGCGCAGCTTTTCGGGTGGGGTTGCCTGCACGTCGCGAAACCAGGTGAGCAGCAGTTTGATCGCGTCTCGGTAAGACGCGATCGTCTGGGGGGACAGGTCCCGCTCGCCGGCGAGGTGCTCGGTGAGGAACTTCGACAGCCAGCGGCCGGCCAGATCCCCGCCGACAGGGCTAACGCGGCTCACTGCTCGGCTCCTTCCCGCGCGACCGGGTCCGGGATGACGTACCCGAACCTGGCTTGGACCATCTCGGCGACATCTGGGTACGCGTCGGCGGTCAACTGCAGGTAGTACTGGGTTCCCCGCAGGTCGCTGTGGCCCATGTATGCCGACAGGTAGGGCAGCATCACCGCTAGGTCGGTGCCGTCGGCCGCCCAGCGGCGCAGGTTCTGGACGGCGAAGGCGTGACGCAGCGAATGGATGTGCGGGCCGCCCGGGGCGAAATGGGGAATGTCCGCGTCGGCGAGGTAGCGGCGCAACCGGTTGTAGATCGTGGACTTGTCGACCGGTCTGGCCGGATCGCCGGTGTGGAACAGATGGTGGGCGGGTTCCGGGTCGGGGTGCGCGGCCGCGATATATGCCTCCAGCGTGTCGGCGAGGCGCCGGGTGACGGGCACGATCCGGTTCTCACGGTTCTTGCCGTCGCGGACCTCGAGCGTCGCGCGGGCAGCGTCGAGATCGCGCAGTTGCAGGTTGAGCGCTTCTGAGATCCGCAGCCCGGTGGCGTAGAGGACCCGGAACAGCACCGGGTCCACCAGCGGCCGGTTGGACATCTCTGAGAGCGGCTGGGTATCGATCGCGTCAAACAGGCGACAGATCTCCTCGTCGCTGAACACATAAGGCGGCGGCCGGTGCCGCGTCTTCACTCGGGTCAGCGTCGGCGGCGCCCACGCCGGCCAGCCGAACTGGCGGGCGTGTTCGGCCAGGTCGCGCAGGACAATCTCCTCGCGCCGGATCGTCGACGCCTTGAGGTGGCGGCCGTAGAGGAACCCCTCGACCGCTTCTTGGATGATTGACCCGTCCGCGTACCCCTCACGGCGGCAGTGCTCGGCGAACTGCGCCAGCACCCGTGCTTGGCGGTCGTACCGGAACCCGCCGGCGCGGCGCACCGCGACGAGCGTGTCGATCAGTTCGGGCAGCGTCGACGCGGTCATGACCGCGCCCCTGCGTCGAGGACATCTTCGACATCGAGCGCGCAGCGACGCAGGTGCTCGGTGTCGAGTCTGAGGTAATGCGCGGCGGTCGTGGCGCCCGCCGCGTGACCCAGGACCGCGGTCACGACCGGCGGCGGCGTGTCGGTCTGGAGCATCGCGACCGCCAGCGCTCCGCGTAGCGAGTGCAGGCCGTGCGACCGCCCGGACCCGAACACGATCCCGGCGCGCCGCGCGTAATAGCCAAGCCGGCACCCCGCCGACGTGGACGAGCCGAACGCGGTGAACGGATAGCGATGTTTGACGAACACCTGCCGGCAGGCCGCCTCAGGCCGGCCGTGGCGGATGTAGTCGATCACCGCCCATCCGACGTCGCCCGGCAGCGCCAGCGTCAACGGCACACCGGTCTTGTGTTGCGTGAACGCCAGCGTCTTGGCGCGCCAGTCGAACCACCCGAGCTCCAACCGGCGCAGGTCCCCGACCCGCAAACCGAGCCTGACGGTCAGCAACACCATCGCGTAGTCGCGTTTCCCGATCGCGGATTGCCGATCGATCTGCTCCAACACCAAGCGGACCTCGTCAACCGTCCACGGGTGCGGGGCCGATTGGCCGCGTCGGGGATAGCGCTGCGGCGGGAGCCGCCGGGCCAGGTCCTCCCGGATCTGCCCGTTCCGGTGCAGGTAGCGCAGAAAGTCAGCCAACCCCGTACGCAGCAACCCGGTCGTCTTCGGGGCGTAGCGCTGGCGTTGGCGCCGAGCCCAAAACCCGGCCAAGTCCCGGGCCTGCGCCTGCTCGAGGGTTTCCCGACCAACCTCCTCGAGATAGGCGAGGAACTGGTCCGCAGCGCGCTGCTTCGTCACGACGGTGGCTTCGGCGTTACCCCGCCGCCGGCACGCCCCCAGGTACTCGTCCCTGGCCGCCCGGAAACGCGCTGGACAGCGCTCAACCGGCGGCGTTGTCGCCTGCCCCACCACCGGGACGCCTCCAGCCAAGGTCTCCATCAGCAGGATCAACGGCCGGCGTGCGAGCTGGGCCCGTCTGGCACTGGTCGGCTCGCGCAAACCCGCGAGCCTGCACCCGGACCGCTCAGCGATGAAATCGAGGCAGTCCACCTCGGTCGGGAGCGCCCGGCCGCGAGCCTCGAGAAACCCAGCGAACGCATTGAACTCCGCCTGGTGACGTTTGATCGTCGCTCTCGATCGACCCGCCGTCATCAACGCGACGATCACCCGCCCCGACGCGTCGCGGACCACTGTTGCCTGCATGAGAATCGCCTCCCTGATCGTGGTGAACAGGGGCGCGATTCTTCGCCGCGCTCAAGGCGTCAGCGGGCGGCCTCCCACACACACGACCCCCACGTTATGTGGCCGGAACCGGCCCCGGCGACAGGCCCAGCAAGGGAAACACCCCTGCCGGCCACATAACCCAGCCGTCCACGTAATGCCGGTTACGTGGAATTCCACGTAACCGGCACACGTCCGCCATGCACCTCCTAGAGGCCGGCGTCGAGGTCAACGTCATCCGCGAGTGGCTCGGCCACGTCGACCTGACCACGACCAACCGCTACGCCCAGATCAACACGAAGACCAAAACGGCCGCGCTGCGAGTTGCAGAGCCGGAGGATAACTCGATCGGACCCCGCACCCTGCCGAGCTGGCGCTCGGACGAGTCCCTCCTCAACTGGCTTATGTCGCTCTGAGCGTTATGTGCCCGAAAACGCCGCCACCGAGCCGTCCGCCCCCGTCATCACCGGCCTCCGCCCCCCCACGGCCACATAACGGGTCCGGGAACAGAACAGCCGTTATGTGGCGCGCCACATAACGGCTGAACATGTCCGAGACCTCGGTGCGCGTCACGCCAGCGAGGCGCTCCTTGCTGGCTGCCCAGATCTCATCGGCGGTCGGGTCGCCGAGGCTGTCGCCGAAGATCCAGGCCGCGGAGTCTGTTCTGTAGCGCCACACCGCAAGACCAGCGTCGAGGTGTTCGAGCCCGATAGTGCCCGAGCAGTCCAGCAGCGCGTAGATCAGCGCGAGGCGAACGACGTGCGCCTCCGCGCGCGCGGTGGCCGCGCCGGCCAGTCCAGCCCCGCTGGCCGATAGGTGCGGGTAGATCTCGATCCATCGCTCGCGAGCAGCCGGGTCGAGTGCCAACGCGCGGGACTCACCGGCGAACCGCAGGCCGAGGCGGACGGCGTCGCGGACCTCGGCGAGCTGGCCGGCGTCGAGAGCGCTGCCGAACGGCAGCAGCTTGGAGCGGTCGACCGCGATCAGCAAGAAGCGATTCTGGAACCCGTTGGCGAGCTCGGTCGCGGTCAGGTATCGCAACAGCTCGTCCTTGGTGATGTGCCCGACGATCCCGACGTGCGCGGCGCTCGCGCGCATCGGGTTGTTGCGGACCATCGTCTGCAGAGCGTCACCGTCCCAGGCTTGGCGGACGATCGGCGAGAGCGTGTTCCCCTCGCGCGAGAGGACCTTCAGGACCTGCGCGAACTCCTGCTCGAGCACGAGCCGACGCTTTTCTGCCGGCGCGTCAGCGTCGGCATCATCGACCGCGTCGCGGACCTGGGCGATCAACCCCTCCCCGGAACTGAGTCCGCTGGCCAGGCAGCCGTGCACGAAGTCGGGGTCGGCCTCGGCGAGCGCGCGGCGGACGTGACCCCACGACGAGCCTTTGCGTCCCTTCCCTGAAGGTCCCACGAGCACGCAGAACTCGTTTGGATAGTGATCGTCGGCTTCGATCGTGTAGTGCGCGCCGCGTCCGCACGCCGTCCCGAACGCGACGAGGAACTGCGCCAGCAACGCCATCGGGTGTGCCTCTGAATGCGGCTCGGTGCGCAGCACGAACTCGCCCGCCGGCCCGTGGAACGCGGACTCGGCTGCCGCGGCCGGCCAGCCGGTCACTCGAACTCTCCTTTGCGGATCCCACGGCGTAGCGCCGTCCGCAGCCCGTCGATCGTCTCCTCACGATCAAGCAGCTGATCTTCGAGCTCGACGACGCGCCGCTCGAGCTCCGCGATCCGCTCGACGTCCGGCTTGAAGGCGAGCGCAGCGCCGGTGATCGCGGGCAGCTCGGCGGCGATCTCGCTGCCGAACTGTTCGCCGAGCCTGCGCTCGAGCATCTTGATCACGTGATCTTGGCGGCGCAACTGCGCCGCGTGGTTGGCGACCTTCACGCGGAGCTGCGCAGCGGTCGCGCTGCTCGCCGCGACGGTATGCGCCGCCTGCTGGCCGTAGGCGGCCGCGAGCCTCTCCTTGACATGCTCCTTGAGGTCCGCGTGCTTGGGATCGTTGATGAACTTCACGCTCACCCTCGCCCGCCGCGCGAGCGTCGTCCAGTGAAACGCGACGCCCTGATCGATCATCAAACCGGCGGCATGCAACACCGCCGCGCGCTTCTGCTGCGAGACCAGCCGATGGTGCTCGGTCAGATGCTCAGGCACCGGCGAGCTCCGGGTCGAATGACGGGTTGATCGCGATCACATTCAGCTGGAACGCGGCCGGGGTGAGATCGCCGAGCTCGCGCCGGTCGTTCGCCTGGCTGCCGAGGATCCGATGGACCTCCCGGGCGTCCTGCTCGGAAAGACCATCGATCTTCTCGCGCATCCGGCGGATCAGGTAGCGGACACGGTCGATGTGCTCATCGGACGGCATCGCGTCGCGCCTTGCCCAGTCAGCGAGCTCGTCGGAGACCGCGAGGATCCGCTCACGCGCGGCGAGCAGGTCGGTGAGGTACTTCTCCAGCGCGGCGAGATGGGTCAGGTCGGTGCGGAAGTGCTTGCAACCGATGCACCGCATCCGATACGGACACGCGGAACCGAGCGCGGCGACATTGGACGGTTCCACGCACGAGCCGTAGGGGATCGCGGTTGACCCGAGCGCGGCCCTGACGTCCTCGGACTCGGCGAACCGCTCGATGATCTGCTCGAGCTCGTTGCCCTCGGCATCCCACTGCCAGCGGTGCTCGAGGTCGACCGCCTGGCGACGGCGAGCCTGGCGGATCCGGCAGTACCCCTCAGTCGTCGCGAACGACCGGTGGTCCATGATGTCCATCAGCAGGTGCGGCGAGCAGCCCTTGTCCGCGAGCCGCTGCGCGTAGGAGTGACGGAACGCGTAGGCGTAGACGCGCTCGCGGTCATATGGGGTGCCGTCGCTGTCGAGCAGCTCCGGCATGCCTCGTGCCCACGCGCGCACCGCGTGGGAGATCTTCGACGAGCCCAACGGCACCTTCCCCGAGCGGTTCTGCGTCTGCTGTGGGAACAACGGCAGCTTGCCGGCGGCCATCTCTGGGAAGCGGGCCCGGGTGCGCTCGCGGGCGCGTTTGATGATCAGCGCCTCGCGCGCGTGCACGGGCAGGCGCTTTGACCGCTTCGGCGTCTTCTCCGGCCGGTAGACCAGCACCGGCTGGCGATCCAGGCTCCCGTCCTCACGGACGCGCTCGTCCCACTGCAGGCACGTCTCGGTCAAATGGCAGATCTCGGTCGGCCGGCGGCCGGTGCGGATCAGCAACTCGACCGCGTCGGCGACGTCCTCGTTTGAGAGCTCGGTCAGGAACGCGAGCGCCTGGCCGGACGCGAGCTGCTTGATCACTAAGTTCGGGAGGCTGCGACCGACCTCGTCATCGGGGTCGCGCTCCTCCCTGTGCGGGTTATCGCTCTCGTAGACCGCGAACGTGTCAGGAAGGCCGTGCAGCGGACCGCCGGGGGCGGTCAACCCGCGGTCGCGGGCGCGGCGCAGCACAGAGCGGACCATGATGACGCAGTCGCAGTGGGTGACGTTCGCGATCCGGCCCGTTGACGTAAGGCCCGCCAGACGCATCAGGAACTGTTCGATATCCCGTCGACCGACGGCCGTCATGTCGTTCCCGCCGTCGGCTCGGGTCCGCAGCGATTCGCTGAGCCGCCGCATCTGGCACAGCGTGGCGTTCAGATAGAAGGCGTTCCGTGTGGTCCCGAGCGCCTCGCGCGCCCAGTCACGGAACAGCTCGCGCAGCCATGGCTGCGTCAGCGTCGTCATGTCGAGGTTCTGCCGCGCGCCGTCGCGGCGCAGCAACCCCAGCCGCCACACGTCCCTCGCGAGCTCGGCATCAACGTCGACGAGCGCCTTCTCGACCGACCACTGAATCCGCTTCAACAGCATCTCCGCACCGGTCGAGCCCGCCGGCGCGTGGTCCAGCTCCAGCACCGACTCGACGCCAATCCGGCCAAGGCGCGCAGCCAGACACGTCAGGTCGCGCCACGCGTTGAACTTCACCTCGCCGTCGATCGCGTCTTGCACCCCGATAAGGAACTCGAGCCGCAGCCGCTCCGGCACGCCCGCGGCGAACGTGAGCACGCGAGTGTCGACCGCGGCTCGCATCGGGTGCTCTTGGCACCACACCATCCAGTCTGGCTTGCCGAGTTCCCGCCACCTGAACCGGCACGGCTGGCAGGACCGCGGTCGGGGATGTGCTGCCCAGCGACCGCACCGATCACAGCGACCGTAGGTCGCTCTGGGCTTTGCCGGCGGCCGCGGCGTGCGTCTGCCCTTCCGTGGCTGCCCGCCGGCGATCCACTCGTCAACCGAGGGCACCAGCGAGCGAAGGAACGACCGCGTGCACAACAGGCACAGCCCGAGCGCACTACTCGCCGGCCGCTCGAATCCCGGCACGCAACACACCCGGCACAGCACCTGCCGCTTGCGCCCCAACACGTTCTGCAGCCGCGGCGAGGCGATGAACTCCTCACGCGACATCCCGGCCGACGGCGCCCGACGCCACCGCCGGGCGCACGGGCTGCACATGCCCGCCTGCACCGCGACCGACTCACAATCCTGCACCGCGCACTCGTCAAAGCCGAAGATCGGATGCTTCGGCGACGGGGCGAACACCTGTCCCGCGGGGTCGTAGCCCACCTTCATCAGCGCCTCAACATCGAGCGCGGCATGCAGCCGGGCGAGGATCGGATCAGCCTCAACCCGCGCCGGCCGGACGGTGGCAAGCTCAACAGCCATCAGCGGTCCGTCGCCGCGTCGAGCGTCACCGTCTCGATATACGCCAAGTCAATCGCGGCGCGCATCTGCTCCCACCCCGGGTGCAAGTAACGGGCAGTCGTGGCCAGATGCCGGTGACCGAGGAGATCCTTCACCACCGCCAAGTCGGTGACGCCGGCTAGGTTCGTGGCCCACGCATGTCGCAGCATGTGCGGCGTGACCTGCCGCTCAAGCCCGGCACGGCGGCTCAGATCCGACACGATCGAGTTGACCTGGTCGACCCGCATCCGCCCGCCCGCGTTCTCCCCCGCGATGTTGACCAGCATGGTCGGCGAGCGATCCGCGCCAGGGATCCGCTCGCGCTCGTAATGCCAGCGGTCTGAGCAGAACACGGTCACGGCGTCGACCGGGACGATCCGCTCGCGACTGGACTTCGCCGACGACCCCTGCTCCGTCGTGCGACGCCGAACGTGAAGGTGCGCGCCCGACCGCGCGCACCCCAGCTCGCGAGCGTCGCGCATGAAATGCACATCCTCCTCGCACAACAGCACCGCCTCGCCGCGCCGCAACCCGGCATGGCGCATCAACACCAACAGCAGCCGATCGCGCCACGTCCTCGTGACGCACATCAGCGCATTGAACTCCTCGCGGCTCACCGGGCTGACCTCGCCCGGCTGCTCCGCCCGAAGCACATGCCGGGGCCGTACCGCGAACCGCCGCACCCGCCGCTCCGAGATTCCCGGGTCGTGCACCTGGCCCATCACGAACAGCGACGTCATCGTGTCCTCGCCGACATCACCGTGCGCCAGTGCCGACTTGTACATCTCTCGCACCGCCACCAGGATGTGATTGATCCGCCCGTTCCCGCGCGGCTGTCCCACACCCCGCCCCGGGCGAGTCACGAGCTGGTTGCGCAACACCAGCACGAAGTCGTCCATCCGCCGCGCGGCCTCCGTCAGGCCCAGCTTCCGATGGGCGCACCAATCGAAGAAGACGGCCAGGTTCCCCGCGTACTTCTCGGTCGTCCCCAGCGCCCGCCCCCGGCTATACCGCAGATGACGTAGATACGTGTCCGCCGCTGGAACGAGCTCGTACGCACCGTCCCGAACACTCCAATACCCCAGATCGCCGGGCGGTCGAACACGAATCGCGGCACAGCCCGGAACCGACACCGACACGGAGAGCGTCATGAGGAGAGCACGGTCCACGACGATCCCACCCGGTTCGGACGGAACCCCGCACCACAGAACTCGCACCGCCACCGCCCCACGGCCGGGTTTCGTCCCGATCGGTGCCGCCCTCCGACCCACAGAAAAACGAGATCTACGGCCGCGCGCTGGTCGTCATCGCCGCCGAGCAGCACACCAGCCGACTCGTCGTGCCCCAGAGCCAGCGCACGCACCCAACCCGGTGGGCATCGCATAAGGACTTAGCGGCCAAGGCGCTGCGGAAGCTGGCCGGACCGCACCTGCCGGCATCACTCAAGCAACTCGAGCAGGCGATCGCCCGCGCCCATCGCGAGTACGACACGGCTGTGCACCAGCACGCCGCTCGCCGCGCAGCGCAGGAGCGCTCCGAACAGACAGGAACGCCTGAGGAACACGTCGACGTCGGCGAGGAACCCGTCAACGATGGTGAGGACGGCGCCGTCGACGACGAACTCGAGCTCGCCCACGACGATTAGCAACCGGGGCTGCGGCCGTCCGAGCGGGCTGTGACCGGGCGGCCGCAGTAGGCGTTTTCCCAGCGTGTTGCTGGTCGCGGACGCCTCGCCGAGGTCCGCAGATGGCCTTACGCGAGCCCGGATCTCGCCGGGAGCGCGGGCCGAGCCCTCCCCAGTGTCGCGCGCACGCGCGCGTGGGTGGTCGGGATCGGCTCCGCACCCGGCGGAGCGCACACCGAAAGGAGTCCGGCCGTGCCCGGAACGAGAAAGCAAGAGTTGACCGACGAGGAGCGCGCTGAGCGCCGCCGCGCCGACCGCGAATACGCCCGCCAGGCCGTCGAGCAGCTCCGAAGCTCGGAAGGCTGGCAGCGCTGGCTCCGAACCCGGCGTCACTTCCACGCCTACAGCTTCGGCAACCAGCTGCTGATCGCGATGGCCCGGCCGACCGCGACCAGAGTCGCCGGGTTCCGCGCCTGGCTGACGCTCGGATACGCCGTGCAACGCGGCGAGCGCGCGATCAAGGTGTGGGCGCCCTGCCCACCCAGCCGCAAGCAACTCGAGCGCTGGCGGCAACACGGCGGCGATCCGGACCAGCGTCCGCGAACCTACTTCCGCCTGGCGCCGGTGTTCGCCCAGGACCAGGTCGCGCCGCTCCCGCCGCCCGCCGAGCCCGCGCCGCTTGAGCTTCCGATCCACGACGTCGCCGGCGACGAGCTCGCGCCGATCATCCCCAAGCTCGACGCGCTCGCACACGAGCTTGGCTGCCCCGTCGAGGAAGAGCCGATGAGCGACGGCTGCCACGGCTACTACGAGATCGCAACCGGCCGAATCGCGATCGACACCAGCCTGTCAGCCAACGGCAAGGTCAAGACCCGCTGCCACGAGCTCGCGCACGCGCTGATCCGCCGCGAGCGCCAAGACGGTGACCCGGAGCTTGACCGGGCCAGCGAGGAGCTCGTGGTCGAATCGGTCGCGTTCACCTGCGTCGGTGCGCTGGGGATCACGACCGACGGCTACTCGGTGCCCTACCTGGCGTCCTGGGCCGAACAAGCGGACCTGGGCGTGCTCGAGCAGACCGCCGCGCTGATCGACCGGCTCGCCTCCCGGATCGAGGATGCCGTGCTCCAGGCGCCCCCCGGGCAGTCCAAGGACGACGCATCGGAGGTGCTGTAGGACCGACGCTTCCTCAGGGCGGGGGAGCGGGCCAGCCCCCGCAACGCCTGCCACGCCCGGCGCCTGCCGTCAAAGCCGATGACAGCCCCACCGGCCTGCGGCCGGCGGTACGACGAGAGACCGGATCATCGGCTTGACCGCCTGCACCGAGCGAGGCCTGGCGGGGGCATGCCCACCCCCCACCACCAGGAGGCCTCGATGACCAGCACGCCCAAGCTGGTCGACCGACCCGCCCGCCGGCAGCTCGCATACCTGCGATCGCTCGCCACCCGGACCGGTCAGACATTCGCCTACCCCCGCACCCGCCGCGAAGCTAGCCGTGAGATCCAACGACTCGAACAGGCGACGTCGAGCACGCGCGCCGAGCGCTCGATCGAGCGCAAGGACATCGCGGACGCGATCGCCCGAGGCCCCGAAGAGCCGCCGCCGTGCGGCCGGATGAGGTCGCCGGCTTCGGGTCTACCGCCACCTGGAAGGAGCGCTCATGACCACCCCGACCGTCACCGAGCTCGTCCGCAACGGCAACCAGGTCGGCAAACGCGTCGAGCTCGCCCGCTACAACATCCCCGCCGGCGAACGCGTCCTTCACGGCCAGCGCATCAACGGCGTCGTCCGCGTCACCGACAACCCAGCCGGCGGCCGCGGCCGCGCCTACCTCGTCGAGCGCGAGCTCGAGCAAGACGGGAACGGCGCGCTGCAGGCACTCGTCGCCGATTACGTCGAACAGGCGGAGCGCCACGGCGTCATTCCCATGCACGTTCCCCTCGGTCGCTACCTTGCGCACATCGAGAACTAAGGATGAGCGCCCCGTACAACCCGCACATCGATCTGGAGGTCGGCCGCGGCCACGGTCTGCACCTGCAGATCAACCGACAGCCCGTCCCCGATAGCTACAGCGCGATCGTGATGGCCGAGCTCGCGCAACTGTGCGAGTTCCCCGCCGTTCGCGTCCACGTGAGCTACCGCTGTCAGCGACGGCCCGAGCCGGTCGCGATGGCCCGGATGATCGCTGACGAGCTCGCTCGCAACGAGATCTGGGACTGACGCTCCGCTAATCGTGGCCGGCGGAGCCGCCGCCTCGAGCCGCCGCCCGTGTCCGCCGATGGTCCTGGCGACGGGCAAGCGGATCGCCCTGCAGTCGTTCTATGCGGCGATGCTCGGCGGCCAGCTCGACGTCGTCGTAGAAGACGTAGCGGCTCGTTGTCTCCGGCGACGCGTGTCCCATGATGCGTTGCAGCCGGGAAAGCTCGGCGCCGCGGGCGGACATGTACAACCTGCCGAAAGTGTGTCGGAGCGTGTGCGGGTGGGCCTGCTCGGCGGGCACGCCGGCAGCGAGCATGATCGGCCGGACGATCCGGATCACAGCCGTCGTTGAGAGTCGGCCGCCGGCGTTGGGGAACGAACCGTCGCGGCGCTGGCGCCCCAGTCGCGGAAACAGCGAGGGGTCGTCGGCCAGTTCCGGGATCCGGTCGCGCTGCTCGCGCCACAGCTCGAGCGCGTCGACCACGTCGGTGAACAGCGGTACCGCCCGGACCTTGCGGCCCTTGCCCTGAACGCGGAGATACACCCCGCCGCCACGGTTGTCAGAGCGCCCCTGGTCAAACGGATCGGTCGGAAGCGTGCGCGCCTCCTGCGACCGCAGCCCGGCGCCACCGAGCGTCTGGATCAGCGCGAGGTCCCGGGCGGCTACCTGACGTGAGCAGCGCTCCTCAGCGGTCGGGGTCAGACGGGCACGCGCGACGGTCAGGACTCGCTTCCAGCTCTCGCGGTCGAGGCCTTGGCGAGCGAGGGCATAGTCGCTCACGGTCGGGATCTCGATCATGAGGATCACAGTCGCGTCGAGCAATTGCAGCTGGTGCAGATAGCGCGCCAGCTTTCGCAGCGCGGCGCGCTCCTTCTTGATCGTCGACGGTGAGCATCGCTCCTCGAGCTGCTCCAGGTACTCGATCAGCGCCTCGCTGGTGAACGCGTCGACGCCGGCCTCGGCGACACCGTCCCGGTCAGCGAGCCAGCCCGCGAACCGGCCGTAGATGCCCCGGTAGGTCCGCTGCGTCTCCGGGCTCTTGCGCATCATCACCTGCGCGGCTCGCATCGCCTCGAACGTCAGCGCCGGCGCGCTGGTCACCGGGGCCGGCACCACCGCTTGGACACTCACGGACTGACCCGCAGCGACAGTTGCGAGCGCGACACGGCCGGCAGCTCAGAACCGTCGGGATCCTCACCTGACCCCTGCGGCCGCCGCCCGGTCTTTCGCCAGTGTCCGGTGATCTCACGCGCGGTGGCGTGCCGCCAGCCGGTCGCGGGGCACAGCGGGTGGAAGTACACGACGCCGTCCTTGATCTCGGTGACCTCACCCCAGACCCCCGTCCGGCCCTTGATCGAACAGCGCACCACGTCACCCGGTTGCACTCGGTCAAGGCGCATCACGGCCGCCCTTTCAATTGGTCGCGTGATCGCCAGCCCAGGATCGCGGTGCTCGGCAGCGCGACCGAGGCGTCGGGCGGCTCGGTCACGCCGCGAGCCGGTGCCGGGAGGCCGAGGTTGAAGTGCGCGAGCGGCGCGTGTCCATATCCATCCCGACAAGAATGGCGCCGACTGCGGACGGAATGGGTCAGGGAACCCTGTTTCTCGAACTCGATAGGCAGGCCCTCCTCAATGTGCATGCGCTCCATCAAGCCCACCGCCACGAACGCGCGCAATGGCAATGGAGCAGTCACGCCTCGAAGATGTGGCGGCACGACTGGATCTGTCCGGACGCAGCAGTCCGGGCCGTGCCCGCGAGGCTGCTGCTCTTGTGCTTGCTAGTCAGGGGTTCGTGGCTAACGGTGGAGGACGACCGTCACGTCGGCGCCGTCGGACTGCTGCATCGCCGGGGCGGACGGCCAGTCGTGGCCGTGTCGGTCGGCGTGGCCATAGCGTTCCAGAGCAGCAGTGTCCAGCCCTATTACGTCGACCGAGACCGCCGCAAGTAGTCCCTAAGCGACAGCGAACTGCCTTCGTCGTCGCAGCGGTCCGGCAACGCTTGTCTGCAAGGCTTGAGCGCCTCGACTCAGGGTTGGTCCCTATCCAGCGATCGCCGCCGTGCGCTCGCGCTCGATCAGCACGCGGCGTAGGATCTTGCCGGCGGGCGACTTGGGGATCTCCTCGACGATCTCGACCGCCCGCACCTTCTTGTACGGCGCCACGCGCTCAGCGACGAACCGCGCCACCTCCTCGGGCGTGATCGACTGGCTCGCGACGACGAACGCTTTCGGCACCTCGCCGGCCTCCTCGTCCGGGATCGGGATCACGGCCGCATCGGTGATCGCGGGGTGCGTAAGCAGGAGTGCCTCCAGTTCCGCAGGGGCGATCTGGTAGCCCTTGTACTTGATCAGCTCCTTGATCCGGTCGACGATTCGCAGCGAGCCGTTTTCCTCGATGCGGGCGATGTCGCCGGTGTGCAGCCAGCCGTCGGGACTGATCGCCAGTGCGGTCGCTTGGGGGTTGTTGAGGTAGCCCTTCATCACCTGCGGGCCGCGGATGAGTAGTTCACCCGGCTCGCCGGCGGCGATGTCCTCGCCGGTCGCGAGGTCAACGATCCGGCATTCGGTGTTGGGCAGTGGAGGCCCGACCTCCCCCTGCATCTGCCCGGCCAGGTCGTCGGTCACCCGGTGGGTTGTCGGGCTCGTCTCGGTCAGCCCGTACCCCTGTTGTATGCGGCAGCCCAGCCGCTTGGCACATGCCTCCTCCACCTCGGCCGACAGGGGCGCAGCGCCGGAGCCGATGAACTCGAGGCTCGAGAGGTCAAACTCATCGACGATCGGATGCTTGGCCAGCGCGAGGATGATCGGCGGTACTAACGCGGCACGAGTAATCCGGAAGTCCTGGATTACGCGCAGGAACTCGCGGAACTCAAACCGTGGCATCGTCACCACTGTGTTGCCGAAGTAGATCGGTATGTTCATGCACCAGACGAGCCCGTAAATGTGAAAGAACGGCAGCACCGCGACGACGCGCTCATCCCGATCCTCTTCCTCCCACCGCTCGCAGGAAATGGACTGGCAGATGTTCGCGACTAGGTTTCGATGGGTGAGCATCACCCCCTTCGCCAGCCCAGTGGTACCGCTCGAGTACGGGAGCGTGACGAGATCCTGGGCCGGATCGATCATGACCTCGGGCGGCTCGACGCCCGCTAGTCGCAGCGCGGCAAACGGCGTCGCGCCCTCGCCCTCGCCGTAGACGAAAATTTCCTCAACGCCGGCTCGCGCGCTCGCCGCGGTCGCCTTCTCCAGCAGCTCAGGCACGGTAACCAGCAGACGTGCGCTGGAGTCGTTGAGCTGCGCCGCGAGCTCATCCACGGTGAGCAGCGGATTGGCGGTCGTGTTGACCCCACCAACCGTCGCGACTGCGTGAAAGGCGACCGCATATTCGGGGAGGTTCGGAGCGTAGTGAGCGAATACGTCTCCCTTCCCGAAGCCGCGCTGTGCGAGGCCCGCGGCGACCTCCGTCACCAACTCCCGCAGCTGCGCATACATGATCGTCTGGCCGCTCAAGGCATCGATGAAAGCGGGCTTGCCACTGAACTCATCGACACGCGCGAGAACATAGTCGGTGAGAGATACGGCGAAGCAGACGTCCAGCCTGCCCTCCCAGTCGTCGCCAAGCGAAGCGCCGAACGGCGCGTCCTGTGGAGCGCTATTCGGGTGCGGCGAAGCGGTCTAGAAGCTTGTCGTCAGCCGTGGCGTCGCCGGTCAGACCGCCATGAATCCCAAGACTTCGTCCGCTAATAGGCTCGGCGCCGTCATCTGAGCTACGTGTGCCTGCCCAGCGAGTGTCGTCAAGCGCGAATTGGGAAGCGCGTTGCCGACTGCGGCGATCGACCCCTCGACCCAACCGGCCGGGTCGAACTCGCCCCTGAGCAATAGCGTAGGCGTGTCGAGGCGCGCGAACCGGTCGGCGTTGAATCGGTATCCGGCCAGCGCGCGGAGCTCTCGCGGGACCGTGTGCGCCGCCGCTAGCCGCGCCGGCCACGTAGGAAGGCTACGCAGCTCTTCGATCTGATCGCCGGACATGCCCGCGACTTCTCGCATGGCGCTAATCAACAACCCTTCGCGGTCGTCCTTGCGCAGCATTTCCTCCAGCCGCTCGATGATCCCGGGCCTGGCGTTGCCACCGGTAGAAGGCTCGTACAGAATCAGCCGCTCGACCTCGTCGGTGTCCAATGCCGCCTCCAACGCGACTAGGCCGCCCAGCGAATGACCGAACAGGCTCACGGGCGAACCGACCGAATCGACCACGGCGACGACATCCTGCGCTTCCGCCTCGACCGAGTACTGACCACTGTCACCGCTCGCTTCGCGCCCGCGCCGATCGACTGCGTAAACCGTGCAGCGCTCGATCAGGAACGGCACAACGAGTCGCCAGCTCGTGTGATCAACGAACGTACCATGCACGAGCACCAGCGGCGGTCCAGTTCCGTAAATCCAAACCGCGATCCGAGTACCGTCCCTCGACGTAACTAGGTTCGGTGAATCCCCGTCGCCCACTGTTAGCTCCTAGGCAGACTCTAACCCGGTCGCAGCTCGATTGCCAGCACTCCCGGCCACACGCGACGCTCAGCTCCAGACCGATCCTTCCGGAGAATGCAGGCCAGCATCGACCGAATCGGAGCGGGCAACCGGCACGGAACGCCAGCCGCAGCGCCGCCAGCTTGATCCGCCGAGTATCGCGTTCGGCGACAACGCAAGCGTCTGGCCCCGCGCGCCGGCTTCCCTCGTCCTCGCCAATACTAGGTACAGCTTCCCTCTTCCCCTTGGGGGTAGAGCCAGCAGCGATGAGTGAAAAGATTTGAGCCGTCGGGACTGCTGGCTTGGAACCGCACCAACCACGCCGCCTGCACACCCACGGCTGTCCCTCCGCTCCGGAAACGCAGCAGCCTGGGGGCCGCCCCCATCGTTAGCCACGAACTCCTGAACAGCAAGCATCGGAGCGGCAGCCCCGCCGGCACCGCCCGGACTGCTGCTCCAGGCGTCAAGGAGTAGCCCTAGCCGGGGGACTTGGGCGAGGTAATCGTCGATGGCGTCGCCGGCGGGTCCGGCGTGACCGGTCGTGCCCCGAAAGCGGTCGGTCTTGACCTAGGCGACCACTGCGGGCGGATGGCTCGTTTGGTCACAGAGCAGCAGCGCGTCGGCGAACTGCCGTTCGCTCACGATCAAAGATTTCAAGCCTGAGGTTGGCTCCTGCTCCGTCGGGTCGAATCGGAAGCGGCGGGCGCATACAGCGGCCGGTTTGTAGCTGTTCCGAGTCGTCCAACCGGGAAGAGATCGGAGCGCTCGAGCTGGCGCCTGCTCGGTCACGAGAGCGGCAGCGCCGCGGTGCTTGCTGCCCGGCAGAGTCAGGCGATCGGCAAGCGCCTCAGCGGCCGCCTCAATGGCACCAGCCTCGCACCCGAGTTCACGCCGAAGCACAACTCCGAGCTGAGCGACAACCGCGGCCGGAGACCCCACGACGCGGTGCGTCTCGAGATTGGCGAAACTCAGGGCTGGCGAGCTGCCCCGCCCAAGACCTGCTTCGCTATCGGCGCGGTAAGGGTGTCGCTCTACCCCGAACGGGGTTGCGTCTGGCCCTGTCGTGATGCTCGGCCACCGTCCACTGTTTGAGCAGATGCCTCGCAGCCCTCGCGCCCGGGCAGTCGCAAGGCCTTCCAGACGGAATACTTTGAGCCTGTGGCGGTCGCCGACGATGACCTGGGTGCTCCGCTTCTGCGGACGAAGCTCGTTGTCCCCAGCTCTCCTCGCCTCGTAGTCCGTGAAAGCCTGATCGACGCACTCTCTGGAGGCCTGTCGCACCCGCTTACGCTGGTCTACGGTCCCGCAGGTAGCGGAAAGACGATGCTTGTGGCGCAGTGGGCCGCATCCGCCAGAGAAGATCGTCCGGTGGCCTGGCTCTGGTTGGAGGCGGCCGATAACGATCCCGCGAGGTTCTGGATGTACGTCATCGAAGCCCTGCGCTCCGTAGTGCCCGGGATCGGAGAAGCCTCTTTGGCGATGCTGCGTGCGCCGGGCGTCAACCTCGCTGCGGAGGCTCTCCCGGCGCTGATCAACGAGCTGGCCGACGTTTCGGAGCGGCTCGTCCTTGTGATGGACGACTATCACGCGATCGATGACGAGCGGATCCACGAAGGCATGGCTTCGCTCATCGAACATTTGCCGACCACGCTGCGTATCGTGATGACGTCGCGTGTTGAGCCGCCGCTCCGGATCGCGACGCTTCGCGCGCAGGCCCAGCTCAGTGAGATCGACGCTGGGCGGCTGCGCTTCTCACTTTCAGAGGCGGAGTCGATGCTCAACGACGTGCATGGGCTCGGCCTGACCCCCGAGACTGTCAAACGCTTGCACGAGCGCACCGAGGGCTGGGCAGCCGGCCTGTATCTGGCCGTTCTATCGATGCGCGGGCGGGATGATGCGAGCAGCTTCGTCGCGTCCTTCACTGGCAGCGATCGACGGGTGGTCGACTACCTCGCAGCGGAGGTGCTCGGTGGGCAAGGCGAGCTGGAGGTGGACTTCCTGCTTCGCACGAGCGTCCTCGACAGGTTCTGCGCCCCACTCTGCGACGCGGTCACGGGCGCGTCCGACAGTCGGGCGATGCTTGACCGGATCGAGCGCGTGAATTACTTCCTGATTCCGCTCGACCCAAGGCGTGAGTGGTACCGCTACCACCACCTTTTCGGCGGGTTGCTGCGGCACGAGCTCGAGCGCAGACAGCCGGGCCGCGCGACTGATCTCCATCGTCTGGCCGGGCGTTGGTTTCTTGATGCCGGGATGGTGTCCGAGGCGATCGGACACCTGACGGCGGCTGGGGAGCTCGACGCGGCTTCCGAGCTGATCGACGCTCACTGGCTGGCGTTCACGAACGCCGGCCAGCGGGAGTCCGTCGCGCGGTGGATGGACCAGCTCCCCCGCGGCTACATCGTGAGCGACGGCCGCTTGTGTCTGGTCCAGGCGAGGACCGCGCTAACGGTGGGGGAGCGTGATGAGGTCCTGCGGTGGGTTGACCTGGCTGCGCAGGCGCCGACAAACAACCCGGGTGATGATGCGGAGTTGGGGGAGGAAGTGACCGTCGTTCGTGCCGCGGCATGGCAGTTGCTCGGGGACCTGCGTCAGGCTGAGCATCTGGCCGGACGACTCGCACCTTTGGATGGGAGTTCCATTTGGCACTCGCTCGCGGCGTGTGTGTTGGGCACCTCAGCGCGATTCTTCGACGCCAACGACGACGCCCAGGTGCTGTTCGACACGGCGTTGAAGCTTGGCGGCTCCAGGAACTTCATCGTGTCGATGCTCTCGCTCGGCCGGCTCGCGCTGATCGCCGCCGATCGCGGGGACTGGCGGGGATGCCGCGCCAAGATCGAGGCCGGGTTCGCTGTGGCCCGCGCAAATGGTCTGGAGGAATACTGGATCTGCACCTCGGCCCACGTCGCACGCGGGCGGCTGCTCCGTCACGACAGGCGGCCGACCGAGGCACGGGCCGAGCTGGAGCGCGCGGTCAGCCTTGCTAGGCGAGGCGCCGGCCTGGTCGAGTGGTTGTACGCACTGACGACACTTGCCGAGCTGCTGCGCGAGCTGGGCGATCGCCGCGGAGCACGCGAGCTTGTGCTCGAAGCGCGTGAGCTGCTCTCACGCTGTCCTGAGCCCGGCACGCTCGCGCCGCGACTGCTGGAGCAGGTGGAAAGCGCGCTGCGACTTGTGGTCGATGTATCCGGCGCGAGGCCAGTCGTCATCGACGAGCTGACAGCCCGGGAACAGACGGTGCTCGGCCTGCTCCCAACGGGCCTGTCGGCTAGGGAGATCGGGGACGAGCTGGGCATCTCTCGCGACACGGTCAAGACACACAGCAAGCGCATCTACCAGAAGCTGGGTGTGTCAAGCAGGCGCAGCGCGGTCGCGCGCGGGCGAGAGTTGGGACTGATCTAGCGTCTTGCGCCTTAAGTTCGTGGCTTAAGTGTTGTATGCTGTGGCATGGCAAGAACTGGACGTCCCAAGCAGGTGGTGGCGCTGACTGACAGCGAGCGGGATCAGTTGGTTCGGTGGGAGCGTCGTCGGAAGTCTTCGCAGGCGTTGGCGTTGCGCTCGCGGATCGTGCTGGGATGCTCTGAGGGGCGCTCGAACGCGGATGTGGCGGCGGCGTGTGGGGTGTCTGCGGCGACGGTCGGGAAGTGGCGCCGGCGGTTCTGTGAGCTGCGGCTGGACGGCCTGTCGGATGATCCGCGGCCGGGGCGTCCGCCGTCGGTGACCGCTGAGCAGGTTGAGGACGTGGTCGTGACGACGCTTGAGTCCACGCCGGAGAACGCGACGCACTGGTCGCGAGCGAAGATGGCCGAGCGCACCGGTCTGTCGGCGTCGACGATCGGCAGGATCTGGCGGGCGTTTGATCTCAAGCCGCATCGGGCCGACACGTTCAAGCTCTCCAACGACCCGCTGTTTGTGGAGAAGGTCTATGACATCTGCGGTCTGTATCTGAACCCGCCCGAGGCGGCGGTTGTGCTCAGCGTGGATGAGAAGAGCCAGGTGCAAGCGTTGGCGCGCTCCCAGCCGGCGTTCCCGATGATGCCCGGGATGCCGGAGAAGCGCACCCACGACTATCTACGGCACGGGACCACGAGCCTGTTTGCCGCGTTCGACATTGCAGACGGGACGGTGATCAGCTCGACGCACCGCCGTCACCGCGCGATCGAGTTCAAGAAGTTCCTGGTCAAGATCGACAGCCAGGTCCCTGAGCACCTCGACGTGCACCTCGTCTGTGACAACTACGGCACCCACAAGAGTCCCGCGATTCACCGCTGGCTCGAGGCCCATCCTCGCTTCCATATGCACTACACGCCGACCTACTCGAGCTGGATCAACCAGGTCGAGCGGTGGTTTGCCTACCTCACCGACGATCTGCTGCGCCGCTCCGATCACCGCTCAGTCCAGGCGCTGGAGAAAGACATCCGTAACTGGGTGGACGCGTGGAACGAGAACCCCCGGCCGTTCATCTGGGTCAAGACCGCACAGCAGATCCTGGAGTCGATCTCACGACTTCTGAAACGAATTAACGGCGCGGCACACTAGCCGCGCATCGCCTCGAGCTGACCGTGGTCGGGGTGATGGGGGCTCACCCGAGGCGGTCGCATCCTCGTGGCATGGCAAGCCCGTCATCGAAGCTTGGTGTCATCTCGGCCGACCGGGTCGGGGCCCTCCGGCCAAGAAGCGCGCGTCTGGCGGCGTGACGGTCCTGGCGGCCTGCGCGACGTTGCGCGGCATCGCTGGGTCCTCCTCGTCCCTTCTCCAGGCTGCCGCTCTTGTGCGCGCGGGCTCGGCACGGGAGATCTCGATCCCTTTCATCGCCACGCTGACCGGCGGTCGCGCAATCTGGCTGGCTCAGCATCGGGATCGCGGATCTGCCGCTCATCGTGGCCGACTCCGTGGGTCTCTGTCGCGGCCTCAGCCTCGTGAGGTGGATCACCGCCGTTCGCCTCAGCCGACGCCACGCTCCGCGTGAGCCGATTCCTGCCGCCGCGTGAGGGACCGCTGCTCCAGTCGCGCCACGCCCTCACACCGGGGTGACTGTGGTCGGGGTGATGTCAGCTACCCCCAGGCGGCCACATCCTCATGACCCGACGCGAACGCGACGCTCGAAGGAGTCGAACTGAGCCATGCAAGCCAATGACCGCCTGGAAATGTCCACCAATCTGGGTCCTGCGCTCGAGCGCAACCGCGTTTTCGCCGCCGAAGGCCGGCAGGAAGGCGCGGTCGTGTTTCCGAGGTTGCGCCTGTTCGTGATCACGTGCCTCGACCCGCGCGTCGACCCTGCCCACTTTCTCGGCCTCTCCCTCGGCGACGCCCTCGTTGTCCGCAACGTCGGCGGTCGGGTGAGTCCGGAGGTGGTCAACGACGTAGCGTTCATCGGCCAGATCGCCGAGAACGTCGTGCCGGACGGCCCGCTGTTCGAGGTCGCGGTCATCCACCACACGCAGTGCGGAAGCGGAGCGCTCGCCGACGCTACGTTCCGTCGCCGCTACGCCGAGCGCATCGGCGCTGACGAGACGACCCTGCGGGAGCACGCGATTCTCGACCCTGCAGCGACCGTAAAGCGCGATATCGAGCGCCTCCACGCCGCTCGCGCGATCCCGGAGCGCGTGGTCGTGTCCGGGCATGTCTACGACGTCGTCACCGGCTTGGTGGAGACGGTCCTTCCCGCCCACAGCTCAGCAGCTCGAACCGTTGAACAAACCCAATCCCCGCAAGGAGACGAAACACCATGACAACCATCGTTACTCCCGAGATCAAGCAAGACCACCCCGAGAGCCAGGAGTGGCCGATCCTTGGTCCGGACCTCCCTGATACGACGCGCGAAGACCGCGCGGATGGGTTCGATCCGACGCAGGGACGCAAACTCGGATCCGACCCCTACGACGACCCCACCCAGGGACGCAAACTCGGATCCGACCCGTACGACGACCCCACGCAGGGACGCAAACTCGGATCCGACCCCTACGACGACCCCACCCAGGGACGCAAACTCGGATCCGACCCCTACGACGACCCCACCCAGGGACGCAAACTCGGATCCGACCCGTACGACGACCCCACCCAGGGACGCAAACTCGGATCCGACCCCTACGACGACCCCACCCAGGGACGCAAACTCGGATCCGACCCCTACGACGACCCCACGAGAGCTCGCTAGAGAGGGAGTAGACAAATGCGCGACAACCTCGCCACGTTTCTTCACACACACGGGCGCCGGGTGCTCCTGGTCGCGGCGATCGGCACAGCGATCGCTTCCGAACAGTCACTTCACACCCAAAAGAGCACAACATGAATCATCTACCTGCATATCTGTGGGCCCTGACGTACGCAGAGATCACGGGCATCGCCGCGGCGACCGCATACGCGCTATATCGCGGCGCTCGCGCCGCCGGTCTCGGCCGTCGAGTCTCGACGAGGATGGGGTTGGGCGCCGCCCTTCTGTTCGGCGGCTGGCTTGCCGTAAGTAGTCTGGTCGCAGGCGGGGGCAGCTACCGCTCACGCCTCGGGCACGGCGTGCCTTGGCTGCCACTGGCAGTGCTCGGCTTCTTCGGCTTGCTGCTCGCGCTGACCCGCGTGCCGTTGATCAGGCGAGCCCTGACCGCCCCAGGTGCTCAACAGCGGCTGCTGGCGCCGCACTCATTCCGGGCAGCAGGGATCGTGTTCGTGATAGCGATGCTGCTCGGGAAACTCCCAGCGCTGTTCGCTGTGCCCGCCGGGTTTGGTGACATTGCCGTTGGCATAGCAGCGCTATGGGTCGCGCGCAAGGTACGCGAGGGATCGCAGGCCAACCCGCTCATTTGGTTCACCCTGCTCGGGATCGCAGACCTCGTCTCGGCGCTGACCCTGGGAGCGCTGACAGGCTTCCTCCAGATCGTCCACGTGAACCCGCCCGCGACTCTGAACGCTGACCTGCCGCTCGCACTCATCCCCACCGTCGGTGTGCCGTTGCTCCTGGCGATGCACCTCACCTCGCTGCGCGTCCTCTTTTCAGATCGCGCGGCCGACCGAGTCGCGGATAAGTTGGTCGTCACTCCGCTGACTGCGTAGCACCGACGCGCCTGATTCGACTCCCCCGTCCGTAGCCACAGCCGGGCGGCGGGGCGCGGGCGCGAAGCAATCAAACCCCAAGAGCAATCAGAAGGGACGACGATGAACCCCACTCCCACGAGCACAACGGAGTTCCTTGACCTGCCCGACGGGCGCCTGGCCTACGACGACACCGGCGACGGGACCCTCGTGCTACGCCACGAGTTCCAGCCGACGGGCGTCTACCTAGACTCCGCCACCTACGGCGTGCCGCCCAAGGTGGCGCTCCAGGCGCTCTCGGCGGTGACCGCCGCCTGGGCGAGCGGACGCTATGACCCGGTCAGCTGCGATCAGGCAGTCGGCCGCGCACGCAGCACATTCGCGCGACTGCACAGCGTCTCGGCGGCGGATGTCGCGATCGGCCACCAGGTCTCACCGATGGTCGGCCTGATAGCCGCGTCCCTGCCCTCGCGAGCACGCGTGCTGGCGGCCGAGGGCGACTTCACCTCGCTGCTGTTCCCGCTGCTCGCCGCCGGCTGCGACGTGCGCACGATCCCGCTCGAGCGGCTCGCCGACACGGTCGACCGCCGCACCGACCTGGTGGCCGTCTCCGCCGTCCAATCCGCAGACGGACGACTCGCCGATCTGGACGCCATCTCCAGCGCAGCAGCCACTTACGACGCGCTGACGCTGGTCGACGCCACCCAGGCGTGCGGGTGGCTCCCGCTCGACGCCGGGCGGTTCTCAGTCGTGGTGACGGCCGGGTACAAATGGCTATGCCACCCGCGCGGGACCGCGTTCATGACGATCGCGCCCGAGCTGCGCGACCGGATCGTCCCGCTAGCCGCCAGCTGGTACGCCGGCGAGCATCCCTGGGACACCTGCTACGGAACCCCCCTGCGACTCGCCAGCGACGCCCGCCGCTTCGACGTCTCGCCCGCTTGGCTGAGCTGGCACGCCGCCGCCGCCACGCTGGAACTCTTCGAAGCCGCTGGGATCGGACGCATCCACGAACACAACCTGGCGCTGGCCAACCGGCTCCGAACAGGCCTCGGGCTCGAGCCGGGCGAATCGGCGATCGTTTCGCTCGACGCCCTTGACGATGCGACCAAGCGGCTGGCAGGCGCCGGGGTGACGGCCGCGGTCCGGACAAACCGCGTACGGCTCAGCTGCCACCTCTACAACAATGAAGAAGACGTCGACCGCACACTCGAAGTTCTCACCGACCTTATCCACCAGGGCGGTGGGTCATCCTCGGCACGCTCCCGGAAAGCTCTCGGGTAGTCGCGCACGAGCCCGAGAAGATCATCCAGACAAGCGCAATGCTCCCCGGTCCTGCATTCGTATCGCGACGAGAATCTCCTCGCCACCCGCAAGCGCCCTGCCTTGCGCGGATAGGGCGCCTTTTGTCGGGCGCCCGCGGGCCCGGCGGAGCCGGTTGGCGGAGCGCCCCGGTATCCGCGCAAGGCAGGCACGCGAGCGGCGCAGGTCGGAGATGCTCGTGCCTTCGCAGAAGCGGGGCTCCGCCGGGATCGTGCGAAGCCCGCCCCCTCCGCTTGAAAAGGGGTGCCGTCGTATCTGCTGGCGTCGAAGCGACAGCTGCTCTTCCACCACGCTGAGTAACCGCTGACCATCAGCGACGCGTGGAGGCTCTGCGGAAATGATCACGCGGTCATCGCTCGGACGCCGCGGTTCGGCCAAATTCATTACGGACTGCTCGCCCCCTTGCCCGCTAACCAACCGCGTTGGTCCGACACGGTACGCCGCCGTACGACCTCCCGCGACTTCCCAAGCTGGTGACGCCCATGCACCCAGAGAGCGCCCGAGGCGCAGCGTGCTGCTGGCTTAGCTCTTGGCGAAGGTATTTTTGACGACCTTCAGGACTGCGACCACGGTCACGCTCAGGGGCAGCACGTTGCCGGTGGCAAGGGCCAAGACGAAGTTGACGCTGGTCGTCACGACCAACGCGGGATGCTGGCGCAGGTAGTCAGAGATCTTCTGGCCGGCGTGGCCCACCGTGGTCAATGCAAGTACCTCCGGGGACGTGAGCCGCTTCCTCAGGCATTCCAGTCGCTCGTTGTCTGTCGCGGCAGCGCACTCGCGGACAGTTTCAAGGATTGTGGTTATCAAGTTGAAGAGGCTGTCCTCGTCCCAGCGTGGCACCGACCGAATCACCGCTGTCGTGTCGTCGAGGCTGGTGAACAATGCGAGGCACGGTAGGTCTGACGGCTTGAGCTTCGGCTCTCTAACCAGATCGAGGTAATCGAGCGCTACACCTGCTTCGAGACCGCGCCCGCTTTGCCAGTCGGCCCACGTTTGCTGGAACGACGATCCGAGCTGTTCCCGCCAGTAGTCCTCGAGGCTGGGTGCCCACTGCGCGGGTGGCTGGAAGGCCACGAGCGCGATGTTGTTGCCCGTGAGGTGGTGCAGCTCGGACCATCGATTACGGATCACGTTGTTGATCGGATGACTTGGGTCAGATACGAGAAGGAGCCCAAACACTTTGATATCCGGCAGCTTGCGCAACAGCTCCTCGGTCGCTTCTTTGGTGCGGCCGGGAAGCATGACTATCCGCTCGTACTCAGCCGTGGGTTGGTCCTGTCCTTGGTCTGACATTTGTCTCCAATCCCCCGGCTCTATGCGACGCCCCAAAGGCAGAACGGAGCCCAGAAGTAGGGGTGAGTGAATTGCGGGTCGGCTCGGACCTCGCGCTGGGCATTCCGCAGCGCAGCGGCACAGCTGTCTCCTCGTCTGAGCGAGTGATAGAAGGGCCGCATCATGGGCAAGGCGACTCTGTCGGCCAACGGCCACAGGCTCGCCACCACCGAAGGGCAGCCTGCCCTGAAAAATGCGCCCACCAAGCCGCTGAGCTCGGCACCAGGCATCATGTCGGCCAGAGCGCTCTGACATGCGCTCAGCGTGACGAGCGACGCCTTGCATTGGAGGGCCGAGATCTCCGACGGCAGCAGGGGCCCGTCCTCGAGAAGGAGCCCGTCGAAGGACGTGTAGCCATGACCAAAGTCGCTGTGGCACGCGAGGTGCAACAGGTCGCTCTCACCTGCGCCTGCAATGACCGAGGCGCGGTCCGCGGGCCGGTCCGTGGTCCCATAGATCTTCGCGACGGTCTGAGCCTCGTCCACCGCGGACTTTGGTCCCTGGTGCTTCACCCCTCCGGCGAAGCACTGACTGCCAGGCGACCTCTGAGCTTTCAGGCAGTGTCGCAGCACCGCAAGGCTGGGCGCGTAGGCAATCGGGGCCACATCAATCACCGGATCGCCCGCCTGGTTGAGCATGGCGTGGAATGGAAAGCCGCAGAGGCCCGCGGGGGGAACTATATAGACCTGCTGTTTCTCTCTGAGCCAGTTCTCTGCCGGCTGGATGAGTTTGCTGTACAGAAAGCGCAAGTTCTGGCTGGGGTCGACGTCGTCGATCTTCATGTCGAGTTCTCGCTGAGCCTCATCCAGTTTGCCGGGTTCCCCCCGGAAGCTGATCGTCAGCATGACATTGACCAGAACGCGTCCGAGGTCATCTCCGTCCGTGCTTATTTCAATGGGAGGTCCGGCGAGGCCACCTTTCTCAAGGACGAACAAAACGAGGCGATCTTCAACGACGAAGTAGGACAGGACCACGCCGTGGTCCGGGACGGCCGCGACCATCTCATCGAACGTCGATGGGACACAGCTCAGGTCGGTGCCGCGGGCGGTCGCGTATGCCTCGATCTCCTCCTCCACGGAAGCGAGCGCGCTAGTCAGGCGGTTTGCATCTGCACGATGGCGCATCACGATGTCTGCCGGAAGCTCGGCCAGCTTAGGACCGAGTGACCGCATCTGGTCGAGGATGAACTCGCGCCGTTTAAGGAGCCGCACAGGCGTAGGCCCGGGTGTCGCGAACGTCGCCAGGGAACGCAGGAACGCTCGCGCCTTGCCCATGTCTGCGAACTCGAGTGCCCTTTCGTAGAACGAAGGATCGGCCTTAGCCCTCTCGAGGCACACCGCCACGATCCCCTTGTAATCCTGCTTCGCACCGGCGACGAGCTCGGCGGCACGGCTGGGCGACCACGTCTCCAACAACGCCTCCTCGACGCCGTCGATGTTTGCTTTGTAGAGGTCGTAGGCCGCCGACCAGTCTGCCGCCTCCTCGTTCCCGTAAGCCCGGTCGCTCCGGATCCTCGCCAGGATGGCCGTGTCACCGGCCGCCTCGGCCCAACGCTGCGCGGCCGCTTCGTGCTTGCGCACCTGGTCGGGGTAGTCCTCCCCGGCGAGACCCGCGAGACCCATCTCCGCCTTGGCTCGCAGGCCGGCTGGAGCGGAGCCGTCCGATGCGCAGCTCGTGAGGGCCTCCTGAGCCTGGGCTCGGGACGCGACTGCCGCCTCATCATTGCCGGCGCGCTCCTCGAGATCCAACAGGGTCAGAGCGAGCCCGCCTTGCACCGCCGTGGCCTGAGCGAGACACAGTGCCCGGCCGGCTATGCGGGCAACTGTAACGGTGAGGTTTACCCACATTTGGGCGTTCTCCATAGCGTCGACGACTTCTTGCGGGAGCGCTTCTGCCGTGCTGACCTCGGAGCCCACCGCGTGGAGACGGCGGATGCAGACGAGCGCGGTGTTGCAGCAGTACTCCACGAACGCGTCATCGAATCGCTCTCTCTGCGCCTCGAAAAGCTCCCTCAGCTCGTCGCGAGAATTCGCATCCGACTCCAACAGGGCGCGTAAGATCACAATGGTCCGCGCCACACGCGCCCAGTACTGAAACTCCTGCGCACCCCTCGGATCCATAGCCGCCGCGAGCTCCTTCGCTCGAGCGCCGATCGCGTCGGCGTCCTGCTCAGTCAGCGCCTCACCCTGGGAGTTCAGAAAGCGCACACCATCCTCACGTGAGATCGCGCGATCCAGCTGCTCGACCACGGTATCGAAGAGCTGCTGGTCTGCGCAGTCGCGCACCGTCTCCTTTACCGCGGCGAGGATCGCCTCGACCTTGGCACTCGGTGCCGAGGTGCCCGCCAGCGACACCTTCGTCCCATCATCGAACTCGAGTGAGAGCCCTTTAAGTGCGACCAAGTGCCGGACGAAGTCCGGATATCTCCATGCTCGGGGCGGGTCCCCGAGCGTGTGATGGTAGATACGTTCCTTACCGAATATGAGCGCGTCCTTGGCGCTTCTAAAGACGGTGCAGTCGATGAGCGCAACGACTTCCTCGGTGTCAGGCACCGCCGCCGAGGCACGGGCCTTAGCCAGCTTGCGCTCGTCTATGTCCGGCGCCAGATAGAACTTCTTCACGGAGGCGAAAGGTTCCAGCGCCGCGTGAAGTTGCGACGCGAACTCCGGCCGCAGTTCGTGCGCCTCAGGTACATGATCGGTTGGCCGCTCTGGTTCTGTGGCTGACGAAGATCCCGGCGAGGGAACAGTCACCACGATCACTTCCTCACCGGTCGGGGAGTGAGTCGCAGCCTGCGGGTTATCCCGCAGTCAGAAGGCGACTCCTCCGGGCGGACACGCAATCCGACTGGAGACATACCTTTGGTGCGCGAAAGTAGCAAGACTCCCCTATCTTGTGCCAGCGCGCAACGGCGCCGCACTGTTAGCCAACCTATCTTCGGCGCCTATTCACCAGCATCGGGGTTCCCCCGCGGCGTCGTCAGCAGAAACTACGGATCTATCCGGTGTCGCCCCTCAGCGCCGTAAGTGACCCAGCACACTCCCGAAGGCGTCTCGCCCACCGTGGGGAGAGTCCGGTCATCGTCAATCCCGAACGCTTCCGACGACGGGCTTCGTCGCTCACGCGTGCCAGTAACGTCGGGCGCGATCGACGCGGTCGCTTTAGCCCTCGATCTGCGCGGCAAGGGACCGCGCCGATCCGAGCCGTCCCGCGCTGACGCACTATCGCCTTCCTCCCAGCATAAGCCGCCCTGGACCGTTCCCGTGGGCAGGCCTGCTTGTGCGACGTACCAGCAGTCCCGTCGGCTGGAACAGCAGCGTCAAGGCTGCTGCTTCCGGGAGACAACTAGCTACGAAGGTCGTAGGGCTGATGCCGGCACGGGAACGAAGGCGAGTCTTGACCGACGCGCAGGCGGGCACCTCCTGTCGCGCTCAATTCGGGTCTAAAGGGGTTCGCGGGACGAGACCTCCTTCTCGCCAAACTCGCGTCGCGCGCCGATCGTCGGAGCGAGGCGGAACGAGGGCGCCCCCGTATCCGCGCGAAGGAGTTATTCCGATGTCGGAATAAACACCATTAAGTCCCCCCCTCAGTGTCAACGACTAGCGAACGCTGACGATTGCTGTCGTTGACATGTACATGACGACGCGAATCGCAGCGCCCGAACGTGACGCCATAGGCGGGGACCGAAACGACAAAACTGACCGATAGCCCAATCGAACGTCAACGGCGCGGCTGGGGGAAACAGGCGCCGTCCTCCGTGAAGCATCAACGAGGGAACGCGGCGGGACAACGCGGCCCCAGCTGCAGGTCCCACCAACACGTGAGCCGTCGGGTCGTCGTGCGGCACTCAGCGCGCTCCGAACGCAGGGATGGCGCCGGCGTCTTCGCTGACGTCGTTGACGTGGAAGACATGGTGAACATATTGGCCCGCCGAGACGCCCAAAGGCCCTGTTCGTTGACGTCATGGACACCCAATTTCTGGGGGGACTTAACCGCTCTTATGCCGACTTTCCGGTTATGCCGACTTGAGGCTTGGCGGTGCGTGCTTTGCCTGCTTTGACGCACGTTGGATCGCGAGCTGGTCGGCATAATCGCCGACGCCGAGCCGAGGATCTCGGTGGCCGGCAAGGACGATCCGCCGACCACAAGCAGACTGTGTCCGACGGCGTCGAGACCGTGCAGGCCTGATTCCAGCGGGGTTTCACGCGGCACGACCCCGCGGCGCCCACGTTGACGCACATCCGGGTCCCGCTGCCATCAGTCACCCGACCGGTTGGCCGCCTTCCTCGTGGCACGAAAATTATGCCGACTACTCGTCGTGCGGAGTCGCCGCTGAGCAGGGGAAACCTGGTGAATCATCGCCCCAGTCGGCATAACCAGAAGGTCGGCATAAAAGGAGGGGAGTCGGTAACACGCACGAGATGCGCGTCGAGGAGCGAGAGCAGGTCTCGGTCGGTCGCCGCGAGCAGCGTCAGGCACGGCTGGTTCACGCCTTTATGTGAGGCTCGAGGTGTCGAAGCCCGTGGTTGCTGGGCTCCGACGTGATTGACATGTAGTCGACGTGGCGGCTGAGCCCGCCACGTTGACGCGCCCGCGACGTACGACAGAAACGACATAGGTCGGCTGCAGCGCGGATGGAACGTCAACGGCGCGACTGGAGCGAGGAAGTCGGCCGCTCGGGCGTCCTTCGGCGAGCTCGGCAGGCCGTGGAGTCTCGCGCGCCGACGACAGCTGAGATCCGAGGGGCCCGCTCGATGGCTGACCATACCTCCGCGAGCCGGCACGAGCTCGCGTGAGCGGCTACGGCGGCGGCGTCGACGGTGCGTTCCCGGTCCGTCTTGGGGCCCGGGCAGGATGATCGACGTCTTGACGTCGTGGACGTCGTGGACGTCGTGGACGACCTCACATAACGCTTCGCGGGGCCGCCGCCAGACCCTGCTCGTGGACGTCGATTACGGCCGGAAAGCGACCTCACATAAACGCCTATTGCAGCCACGGCGCCGTCGTGGCCCCTTCGGTCGATGAGGGGAAGTCTGAGCCCGACTGCCGCAGAGGCGACGAAGCGGACGCGCTCGCCGATTGCTCCCGGGAGCGTCCGCTTGCCCGGCGGCGGCTAGCACCGCGCCGCCGCGGAGTTGCGCTCGGTGCCAGCAGATCCGCCGACTCGGGCACAATTCGGAGTTACGCTGCTGGAGCGCAACAGTCGCAATGTGCGCCTCACCGACGCTGGTGATGGGATCAGCTACGAAGGGTGCGAGGCAGCCCGAAGCGGCCGAGAACGCTGCTGTCGACAAAGTGGGTAATCGCAGCGATGCGGTCGCCCGCGAGTGTCAGCACGAGCACTCCGACGGCGTGCGCGATCGGTGTTTGCGAGTCGGTGCGATAGCAGCCGAATGCTGGCTGGCCGTTGGCTCGGGTTGGGATCAGCTCGTGGCGGCGCCCGCCCCGCCAATTTAGGTATTCGTAGATCGCCGAGCGGCCCTGGTATTCGAGCGGGGGCGGCGGCATCGTGAACCACGCGTCTTCGGTGAGTAGCGCGACGACGCCGTCGATGTCGTCGGCCATCCAGGCATCGGCGAAACGGCGAACGAGCTCGTGTTCTGTCGGTGAGTTGGGCTCTGGCGCTCGGCCCCGGTCTGACGCGGGAAATAGGCGTTCGGTCGTTACCCGCGCGCGCCTGAGGGCGCTTTTGACCGAGTCCTCGCTTGTCTCGAGCGTGTCGGCTACCTCGGCGGCGTGGAAGCCGAGGACGTCGCGGAGAAGCAGGACGGCGCGTTGGCGTGGGGGGAGATGCTGCAGGGCTGCGACGAACGCGAGCTCGACGGTCTCCCGGGTCTGGTATCGAGCATCTGGACCCGGCGCCGTATCGATGATCCCCTCGAGCAGGGCGTCGGGGTAGGGCTGGAGCCAAGTCACCTCGCCGAGCCTCGTCGGCTCCGGCGGGGCGAATGGCGGCTCGGGTGCCGGCGGCGACCGGCGGCCGAGCGCGCGCAGGGCATCGAGACATCGATTGGTGGCGATCCGGTAGAGCCACGCGCGCAGCGATGCCGTGCCCTCATAACCCGACAGACCGCGCCAGGCGCTCAGCAACGTCTCCTGGAGCGCGTCCTCAGCGTCTTGCATCGAGCCGAGGATCCGGTAGCAGTGGAACTGGAGCTCCCGCCGGTAGGGGTCGGTTAGCTCGCGGAATGCCTCCTGCTCGCCTTGCGCAGCGCGCGTCAGCAGCGATTGGCCCATCTTCTGATCCTCGCATCTCGACTTCGATTTCGCCGGCATTAACAGCTATGACGTCGCGCGCGCCGAGAAAGGGTCGCCCCGGCGACCGCGCAACAGGCACTGACCCTTCTTCGGCCCCGCCGGCGTCTCAATACGCGGATGGCAAACCCCCCGACACCAGGAGGACCGGAATGACCGCGTACGCAATCGGGTCGGCGCAGGAGCACCTGGCCGTTCGGCTCGAGCTGCTTGATGCCGAGCAGGACCTGACTCGCTAGAGGAGGCTCAAATGCTGCACCCCGCTCTCGCTCGAGCGCTCGCCACCGCTCACATCGATGACCTACATCGCGCGGCCGCCCGCTGGCACACGATCCGTCTCGCCCATCGCGCCGCGCACGAGCCACGCGCGGCGGCCACTCCAACCACCATACAGCGATCCGCCTCCGAGTCAGCAGCGTGGACTTCGTGCGCCCCGGCCGACGGCATGACGCCCGCCGAGACTCCTCAAGCAGCCCCATGGCCATGCCAATCCGTCGTCGACGTCCCCTCGGGGCCGCGAGCCGGAATCGATCTGGCATCGAGATCGTCATAAGTCCTTTGCCGATGCTCAAGCTGAACACGAGGATCGGCGGGTCCGACAGCACTCCTACGACCGCCTTCGCCGGCCCGCGACGCTGCCGCTTTCGGGACAAAGGGAGTCACGACGCCCGCGCTGGCTCCCGTACACGCCCAGACACGAATGCAGGTCCGACCCCGTGGACGACGTCCGTCTCGCATCTCGCCAATCTCGAGACGCACCCCGCGTCGTGGGGTCTCCGGCCGCGGTTGTCGCTCAGCTCGGAGTTGTGCTTCGGCGTGAACTCGGGTGCGAGGCTGGTGCCATTGAGGCGGCCGCTGAGGCGCTTGCCGATCGCCTGACTCTGCCGGGCAGCAAGCACCGCGGCGCTGCCGCTCTCGTGACCGAGCAGGCGCCAGCTCGAGCGCTCCGATCTCTTCCCGGTTGGACGACACGCGGCAGCGCGGGTCGGGACTGTCGGATCCTGGCGATGCGGAACCGGCCCGCTCGGCGCGGCACCGGTCCGCTCGGGGCAGCCGCACTACCGTTCGCCGACCAAAGGGGTCGCGCGGGCGCCGCGACCGCTATCGGCGTGATCCAACAACCCGCCCTCGGCGAGTCGCACGGCCGCATTCACGCGCGGCCGGCCGTCACGCTGACGATCCGGTTCTTCTTCCTCCAACGCGCGCCAAGGCACGGGTGCTTTGAGGTGACCAGGCAACCAGAACCAGCGTGAGTCCTTCGCCACTCAGTCGATCTTGAACCCGCGCTCCTGGCGGACGACTCTCTCGGCTACGAGGGAGGCGCCAGCAGACAGGAGGATTAGGCGACGCCATCTGCGTCGTACTAGCCCTTAGGGAACTGTATTTCCCTAACCCATTGGACTAGGAGACGCCGGCCGGCTCGCACGCGGACAGTGGGAAGTGTCGCGGAGAGTTGACCTATTCGGCCGGGCTATCCGCGAACCCGGCGGTTCTCTGAACGCTGGCTCTTCCGATAGACGGCCGTCCGTGGCTGGCTTCGCAGCGCCGCTAGACACAACAGGCGCGAGCAGCCGCCGCGATCGGCTTGTCCCCAAAGAGCGAAAGTACGCGCAGACCGGCCGTCAGAAGATGGAAGCAGCCGTCGGTGCGGGCAACCGCCGGCGCGTGCTCCTGTCCGAAGGCAGCAGTCCGGGCGGTGCCCGCGAGGCTGCTGCTCTTGTGCTTGCTACTCAGGAGTTCGTGGCTAACGGTGGAGGACGACCGTCACGTCGGCGCCGCCGGTGTGCTGCATCGCCGGGGCGGACGGGCAGCCGTGGCCGTGTCGGTCGGCGTGGCTGTTGGCGTTCCGCAGCAGCAGCGTCAGCCCGGCTCGATCCAGCCACCGAGGCTGCTTCACCCCCGGAGGGGGTCATGCCCACGCGGTGACCGCTTCTCTCGCCGAGCGGTCGCGTCGTCGATCGCGAACGTGCGATCGCGATCGTGGCAATGCACAAGCGCGGTCGTCCGTGCGGCGGGCGGTGGCGGGGCGCCGGTATCACGCGTTTGCGCAAGCGAGCCGGGCGGACCGGGCGAGATGGCAGCGACAGCGGCCGAGCCTTCAGCCGGAAAAGCGGCGGTTCGTCCGACGGGCGGGCGGTCAGGTTCTGCGTAGCACCAGGACGAGGAGTCTCGTTTAGTCGCGCGACGTAGCTGCCTTACCGGCATAGCGGAAGCGGGCTCTCGCGGGCGGCGCGGCGATCCGCGCGCCCGGTCGAATCACGCCGCGAGACCGTGATCGACCTGATCGCAGCGACGGTCACACAAATCGCTCATAACGTCTACGCCCGACTCGACCCTTATGCCGGCGGGGTGGCCGATCTGGAGCACGTGAGGCTCGCCGCCGACTCAGCTCGCCGCCAGATGCATCTCAGTGAACTGGCTGTGGTAGAGGTCGTAGTACAGGCCTTGGTGCGCGAGCAGGTTGGCGTGGCTGCCCTGTTCCACGATCAGCCCTTGGTCCATGACCACGATCGTGTCCGCGTCTCGAATCGTCGAGAGCCGGTGCGCGATCACGAAGCTGGTTCGTCCCTGCCGTAGCCGTGACATAGCGTCCTGGATCAGGACCTCGGTGCGGGTGTCGACGTTGCTCGTCGCCTCGTCGAGGATGAGGATGCTCGGATTGGCGAGGAAGGCGCGAGCGATCGTGAGCAGCTGCTTCTGCCCCGAGGACAGGTTGGAGGCGTCCTCATCGAGCAGGGTGTCATAGCCGTCGGGCAGGGTTCGCACGAAGTCGTCGACGTACGCCGCCTCCGACGCCGCGATGATGTCCTCGCCGGTCGCTTCCGGTCGCCCGTAAGCAATGTTGCTGCGGATCGTCCCCGCGAACAGCCACGTGTCCTGCAGCACCATGCCGAACGATCCGCGCACCTCGTCGCGGGTCAGGTCGCGGTAATCGATGCCGTCGAGGACGATGTTCCCGGAGTCGATCTCGTAGAAACGCACGAGCAGGTTCACCATCGTCGTCTTGCCTGCACCGGTGGGGCCGACGATCGCGACAGTCTGGCCCGGTGACACGTCAAGGTTGAAGTCCTCGATCAGCGGCTTGTCCGGCTCGTAGCGGAAGTAGACGTGCTCGAGCTTCACCGCTCCGGCGGCCTGCGCCGCCCGTGCCGGCCGCGCCGCCGGGAGATGATCGGGTGCCTCCTCGTCGGCGTCAAGGAACTCGAACACCCGCTCGGCCGAGGCCATGCCCGACTGCAGCATGTTCATCTGAGAGGCGATCTGGGTCAGGGGCATCGTGAACTGGCGCGAGTATTGGATGAACGCCTGCACGTCGCCGAGCGAGAGGGAGCCGGAGGCAACCATGTAACCACCCAGCACCGCGACCACGACGTAGTTGATGTTGGACAGGAACTGCATGGTCGGCTGGATGACGCCGGACAGGAACTGGGCCCGGAAGCTCGCTTCGTACAGGCTCCGGTTCTGGCGGTCGAACTCATCGACCGTGGCCGTGCGCCGGCCGAAGAGCTGCACCAGCGCATGTCCGGTGTGGGTCTCCTCGACCAATCCGTTCAGCGAGCCGGTCTGGTCCCACTGGGCCGCGAATTGGACCTGCGAGCGTCTCGCGATCAGAAAGGTGACCAGCACCGCGAGCGGGATCGTGACTGCGGACACCGCCGCCAGCAACGGCGAGATCCAGAACATCACGCCCAGCACCCCGACGATCGTCAGCACGGAGGTGAGGAGCTGACTGAGTCCCTGTTGCAGGGTCGTGGAGAGATTGTCGATGTCGTTGGTGACCCGGCTGAGGATGTCGCCGTGGGGATGGCTGTCGAAGTAGCGCAGCGGCAGCCGGCCGAGCTTCTCCTCGACCTCGCGGCGCAGGCCGAACATCGTGCGCTGGGTGATCCCCGCCATCGTGTAGCCCTGGCCGTAGTTGAAGGCCGCGGCGAGCAGGTAAACGATGGCCGCCAGCCCGAGCAGTCGGCCGAACTCGGCGAGGTCGACCCCCTTCCCGGGGGTGATCTTCATCCCGGACAGCATGGTCGCGACCTGGCCGTGGCCGTGGGCCCGCAGCATCGCGATCGCCTGCGCCTTTGTCGTCCCGGCCGGCAGCTGCTTGCCCACGACGCCGTCGAAGAGGACGTTCGTCGCGTCGCCGAGGATCTTCGGGCCGCTCACCGTGAAGGCGACCGAGATCACGCCGAACGTGACCGCGATCGCGAGCTTGATGCGTTCGGGACGCAGCCGGGCGAGCAGCCGCCGTAGCGTCGCCCGGAAGTCCTTGGCGCGCTCGGCCGGTGCCCCACCGCCCCGGCGCATCATGCCCCGTGGCCCGCCGAAGCTCATGCGGCGGCCTCCTCGCCGAGCTGGGAGACGACGATCTCGCGGTAGGGATCGCAGCTCGCGAGCAGCTCGGCATGCGTCCCCATCCCTGCGATCCGCCCGCGGTCCAGCACGATGATCCGGTCGGCGTGCATGATCGTGCTCACCCGCTGCGCCACGATCACCACCGCGGCGTCGCGCGTCGCCAGTCTGAGCGCGGCGCGCAGGCGCGCGTCGGTCGCGGCATCGATCGCCGAGAAGCAGTCGTCGAACAGGTACAGGCGGGGCTGTTTCACCAGTGCCCGGGCGATCGACAGGCGCTGGCGCTGGCCCCCGGAGACGTTGGTGCCACCCTGGTCGATCGGGGCGTCGAGACCCCCGGGCATCGCCGCCACGAAGTCGCGCGCCTGCGCGATCTCGAGGGCACGCCACAGTTCGGCGTCGCTGGCCTCCGGCCTCCCGAACCGCAGGTTGCTCGCGACCGTGCCGCTGAACAGGAAGGCCGCCTGCGGTACGAGCCCGATCGAGTCCCACAGCCCTTCCAGCGGCTGGTCGCGGACGTCGACGCCGTTGACGAGCACAGTGCCGCTGGTCGCGTCGAAGAACCGCGGGATGAGGTCGAGCAGCGTCGTCTTGCCGCTTCCTGTCCCCCCGATGATCGCGCTGGTCTCGTCCGGTGGGAGCGCGAGCGAAAGGTTCTCGAGCACGGGACGTTCGCTCCCGGGGTACCCGAAGGTGACGTGATCGAACTCCACGAGGCCGGTCACCCGCGCCGGTCTGACCGGGCGCGGCGGGTCGGCGATCGTGGGTACGGTGTCGAGCACCTGCTCGACGCGCTCCGCGCTGGCCAGTGCACGCGGGAGCAGGATCACCAGCATCACCGCGATCATCACCGAGATCAGGATCTGCAGGATGTAGGCAAGGAAGGCGGTGAGGTTGCCGATCGGCAGCGACCCTTCGCTCACCAGGCGCCCGCCGAACCACAAGACGGCGACGCTCGAGAGGTTCAGGATCACCATCATCGCCGGCAGCGTCAGGGCGAAGATCCTGTTCACTCGCAGCGTCGTCGCGGTCAGGCTGGCGTTCGCGTCGCCGAAGCGCCGCTCTTCGGAGCGGCCGCGGACGAACGCGCGGATCACCCGGACCCCGGTGATCTGCTCGCGCAGCACCTGGTTGATGCGGTCGATCTTCACCTGCATCGAGCGGAACTGCGGCACCACCAGGATCAGCACGACGATGATGAACGCCGTCATCACTGGCACCGCCACCGCGAGCAGCGGCGACAGCGCCGCGCCCTCGTGCACCGCGAGGATGATGCCCCCGACGCACATGATCGGGGCGATCACCATCATCGTCAGCGCCATCTGCAGGAACAGCTGGATCTGCTGGATGTCGTTCGTGTTGCGCGTGATCAGCGACGGCGTCCCGAAGCGGTTGATCTCAGCGGCCGAGAACCCCTGCACCCGGGTGAACACCGCTTCCCGAATGTCCGCGCCCGTCCCCATCGCCACGCGCGAGGCCCAGTACACCGCCACGATCGCGACGACCCCCACCAGCAGCGCGATGGCCAGCATCACCACACCGGTCCGCACGATGTAGCCGATGTTCCCCTTCACCACCCCGTTGTTGATGATGTCGGCATTGAGGTTGGGGAGGTACAGGTTCCCGACCGTCTGCACGACGAGCAGCGCCACCACGACCGCGACCTGACGTCGGTAGCGCCGCAGATACGTGCGAAGCAGGCGGGTCAGCACGGCCTTACCAGAGTGCGCCGCTCAGGCGTCGGACGTCTCAAGCCGCAACCGGCGCTCGAGCCACAGCCGGCGCTCTGCGTTGCCGCGCGCCCTTGTGCACGCGCTCCAGCCGGCCTCGTATAAGCGCACGCGGCAGAACATGTCCCCGAAGCGACCGACGTGCGTCAAGAGCACGGTGATCACGAGCAGATAGCCCACGATCAACCAGATCAGCATCGCTGGCTCGACGTGCAAACACCGCTGGATATTGGAGAGGGCCACCACCACGATCGTCGTGTCCACGGCCATGATCAGCACCCCCGACCGGGACGACGAGCAGCGCCCACCCCCGGTACAGCGACCGCGAGCGAAGCCGTTACTTGCATCGTGCGGCTACCGTACGCTCGCCCCCCGTGCGTCTCATCGGGAAGCGACCGCGAGCCTCGTGCGGTCAAATACCGAACGAATAAGGGCTATGCGCTGAACCAGGTGTCCTGTCGGGTCGCGTGCGCCCACATTTCAGTTGAATCCGCATGCTGTCGCAGCCTGCTTGAACACCGGCGAGCTTGGGTTGATCGTGCTCGGGACAGCGAGCACGGCCCCATCACGGTCGTCCACGATGCTGTATTGGGCCCGGTTGGAAATGGACGGCAGCTTCAGCGTCGGATCGGGAAAGCCGGAAACACCGTGTCGCCGCATGCACTCGGATATCTGAAGAGCCTGCGCCATCGCCTGCGTGGGATGCGCGCCGGGGCCGCCGCCGGGCAACAGCTTGAAGCACCTCTGCTGGGCCGACTCGAACGAGGGCGACTGGGGGTTGATGCCGGTGCCGTTCAGGTTGAACCCGCCGCCGCCGCTCGGGTCGGGGAAGTTCGGCACCCCGTGCGAGCGCATGCACTCGGAGACCTTCAGCTCAGCGTTGGAGAGGGACGGGCCACCCGATGAGGCGCCTCCCAGGTGGACCGACGAGCCGCAGGCGGCGATCGCCATCGCATACGCAATAGCGGTCAACGTGATCACCTTGAAGCCGGTCAGCTTGGCCGTCGCGCGTGTGTCAGCGTCGCGATGTGGCGGTGGCACAGGCGTGGTTGTTCCTGCAGCGCCTTGTTCGATCTGCGGTGTATCTGAGCCTTTGATAGAGCGGCCGCATTTTTCAACCCAACGCTGAGGGCTGTGGCGGGGCTGGTGGGTGGGTGTTCGGAGCGAGCTCCGAGGCGTCATCCATGCCGGGTTCCGCCGGCGTCCGTGCCGGCGGGCGACCCCCTCAAAAGCGCCCCTCTTCCCCAGAGGGAGCTGGGCGCGATCGGTGTCCGCGTGCCTGGTCATCGCTTGGTCGCTCGATTCTGCTTGATCCGCTCGGCCCTTGCTCGTCGCATCCCGGCGGCGCGGGCGCGGCGGATGGCGGGCCCGCGGCCGTGATGCGATGCCGTCGTCAAGTCGCGAGTCGCGCTCCCGGCGACAACCACGTCGCCGGTGAAGGCCGGGTCGACACCTGCCTTTGTGCTCGCGCGGGTATTCGCCGCTGACGTCGTGGGCGTGGCTGCCTATGTCCGATACCAGCACTAACAGCGCCGCTGGCGCCGCTGCTGCTCCGCTGCTTGCAGGATTCGGTCGCCTGGCTAACACCAGGCGCGTCCACGGCGTCCAGCTCCGCCGTGGAATGCTCGCGGTCGCCTTGCGCGCTTCCCGCGCATGTCGAGACTCTCGCGGTTACGATTGAACTGCGCCTCGGACGACCAGAGCGGGCCCGCTGAGGACAGCTCTCGTGTCCAGAGGGGGAGTTCGTCGGCAGCGCGAGAGTCGTCGAGTCATGGCACGACACCCAGTCGCTGGCACAGGGAGGTCACGACCGATTCGATCTTCAGGAGTGCGGGTGGTCAGCGCGCCGGGCGGTGAGCTCGGGCGAGGGGACGATGATCACGGCTCGGTCTGCATGCTGGACTACGGCGTGCGAGACGCTGCCTAGCAGGAGCGACTTGAGTCCCCGGTCAGGCCGCGCGTGCCGAGCACGATCGCGTTCGCGTCGATGTCGTCGGCTACGGAGAGGATCGTTTCCGCGATCGTGGTGCCGCGCTCGCACGTGCGGGGTTGCGCGCGCAGTCCGGCGCGTTGGGCTTGCTCGGCCCGCTCGCGCGCCTGTTGCTCGGCACCGGTGTCGGCCTCCTCGATGTCGACACCGTCCGGCCAGAAGGTCAGCCCCCCGGTGCGCGCGATCACGTCGATCACAGACTCCCAGACCGTTAGCACGATCGCGGGCTCGTTCGGCATCAGCTGCCCGGCGCGCCGTATCGCGGCTTGTGAGTCTTCGGAGCCGTCGTAGCAGATCAGGATCACGTACTTGATGAAGGTGTCATCGCCAGCGGGACTGGCGGGACGGGCGGCTCGGGCTGCTCTTGGTGGATGTACTTGCCGCCCCGTAGCCAGGATGCCCAGGCGGCGAGCAGGCACATCACGATCGAGAAGCTGAGGATGATGACGAGGCCGTGCTTGAACGGCCCCGAGATGAGTTGGGGGAAGAAGGTGTGGCTGATCAGCGTCGCACGATGGGCCGGGCTCAGCGAGGCGAGCACTTTCGCTCCGAGGAGGCTCTTGATCGGGCTGTAGCCGAGGAACGCGGCGAACAGGTAGCTGACTGCGGGTACACGCGCGAGCGCGTGCGCGGTGCCGGAGGGCACGCCGTTGGTGGTCAGGCCGTGGAGCATCGCCCCGGGGACCTGGCTCGTGAGGCCGACGATCATCAGCGAGAAGAAGATCGCGATTGAGATCGGCATGCCGGTGTTCTGGAAGGTGACGCGCATTCCGGACGCGACGCCGCGATAGCGCGCCGGGACGCTGTTCATGATCGAGGTTGTGTTCGGTGCGGCGAACAGCCCGAACGCAACCCCGTTGAGGAAGATCAGCAGCGCGAAAGCGACGTAGCCGAAGTCGACCGGCAGCGACATGAGGCCTGCGAACGTGCCGGCGGCGAGCAGCATTCCGCCGGTGGAGAACGGCCGTGCGCCGAACTTGTCAGACAGCCAGCCTGAGACTGGGCCGGCGGCGAGGAAGCCGGCGTTGAGCGGCAGCATGTAGATCCCCGCCCACAACGGCGTCTTCTCGAAGCTGTAGCCGTGCAGCGGCAGCCAGATGCCCTGTAGCCAGATGATCAGCATGAACATCAGGCCGCCGCGGCCGATCGAGCTGAGCAGCCCGGCCACATTCCCGGCGGCGAACGGCCGGATCCGGAACAGGTGAAGCTCGAACATCGGCTGCTTGACCCGCCGTTCCACCAGCACGAACACGGTCAGGCACGTCAGGCCGGCGCCGATCATCGTCAGCACGAACGGGTTGGTCCAGCCCATCGTGTGACCGCCGTAGGGGCGGATCCCGTAGGTAACCCCGACCAGCAGCGCGCTAAGACCGACCGCGAACGCGACGTTGCCCACCCAGTCGATCGACGCCGGCACGCGCTCCCCCAACTCGCGCAACTTCCAGTAGGACCAGATCGTCCCGAAAATCCCGACCGGGACGTTGATCAGAAACACCAGCCGCCAGTCGACGGTCGCCAGCAGCCCACCGGCGAGCAGGCCGAAGAATGTCCCGGCCAGACCGACCACCTGGTTGAGCCCCAGCGCGAGCCCGCGATGCTCGGGCGGAAACGCGTCGGTCAACAGCGCCGCCGTGTTGGCCATCAAGAGGGCGCCACCGAGCGCCTGCACCATCCGCAGCACGATCAACGTCAAAGCGGCCCGCGGACCGTACCCCGGCACCAGCGAGAGCCCGACCGACGCCAGTGTGAACACCAGGAACCCCAAGTTGTACATCCGGACCCGGCCGTACATGTCCCCGAGCCGGCCGAAGTTCACGACGAAGACCGCCGTCACCAGCATGTAGCCCATCAGCATCCACAGCAGGTAGTTGAAATTCCCCTCCTGCAGCGGATCGAGATGTATGCCCCGGAAGATCGCCGGCATGGCGATCAACACACTCGACATGTTCAGCGTCGCCAGCAGCATCGCCACTGTCGTGTTCGACAGCACGACCCAGCGGTAGCCCGGCCCGACCGGCCCGGTCCGCGACGGACGACACAGCAGACGAGGGCGCCTCGTTGCGGTCAACGCGTTAGCTGGGTCGCGGGCATGAACCCAGTCTGCGCCGCCCTCGGCCCCTCGTCATCCGCGCAAACCCTCGACCAGTATCCGCAGATCCTCGGTAGCTGACGGGTGGCAAGAGACGGATGTTCGTTCGAGGGGACGCGCACACGACTTCAGGCCAAACGCGGAGCACGGTGGCCGTGAGCTCGACGGCGCGTAAGCGATCTGGGCTACTAGATCTGCTCGGAGATCATTTGAGGCGATACCGCACCTAGCTGGGACTGATCGTGCTGCTGCAAGTCGTCGGCACGATCGCGGCGCTGTACCAGCCGACCCTGAACGCCCACATCATCAACAACGGCGTTGCCAAGGGCGACACCTCCTACATCATCCGAACCGGCGCCCTGACGCTCGTGGTCGACAGGTCGTCTGCAGCATCACCGCCATGTACTTCGCGGGCTGCATGTCGACGGGCGTCGGCCGGGACCTGCGCGACCGCTCGCAAGCGGCTACCTATCCGCGACGGCGTTCGAATAACGCACCGTGCTCCGTCACGCCAGCAGACAAAAGCTGGGACGCGACCGAGCGGTCCGCCTCTGTTTCGCTGTTCGCCACAACCGCGCACGCTGCGCATCGCAACCGGCTCGGTCCCACCGCTGCTCCGCTGCTCGAGAGCGCTAACTCAAGGTCGGGCAGCTGAAAGCAGGTAAGCAGTCACGGCGGGGTCGACACCAGCACTGCCGCTTAAGGCGTCAAGCAGGCGCCGCCGGACGCCCCCGCTCACGACTGCTTTCCTCGTCCGACAGTCCTGAGGCTGACGATCGCAATCGCGACAAGGGGAAGAGGCGCCTGTCGTGACGCGATCGTCGCGATCTGACTTGAGGCAATCGAGAACGTGGGTTCGTTGTAGGCGATCAGCCGTGCTTCTTGTCGAGGTGGCGGTAGATCGTCGGGCGGCTCACACCGAACTCGGCGGCGATCTGCGCGACGGTGTACCGACGCTTGCCGTCCGACCCCGTTTCGTCATACATCTCTCGCGCGAGTTCCACCTGCCGTGGTCTGAGCTTCGGCTTCTGTCCGCCGGTGCGGCCGCGCGCCGGGCGGCGGCCAGACCGTCGATCGTCCGCTCGGACATCAACGCGTGCTCGAACTCGGCGATCGCCCCGATGATCTGAAAGAACAGCCGGCCGACCGCGGTCGAGGTGTCGATTCCCTGATCGAGGGCAACGAGGTCGACGCGGCGCTCCCACAGCTTGCGGGAGAGCTCGATCAGATGCTCCAGCGAGCGACCGAGCCGATCGAGCTTCGTCACCACGAGCTGATCGCCGGCGCGGTTCGCAGACAGCAAAGCTCTAACTGCGGGCGATGCGCGAGCTTCCCCGACGCCGTCTCAATGAAGATCTCCTCACATCCGGCAGCCGCGAGGGCATCATGTTGAGATTCAGGATGCTGATCGCGCGTAGAGACCCGTCCATACCCGACTCTCATCCCAGGCAGCGTAACGCCAACCCCCGATGGCGTGACATTGCCGCGTACACGGCAAGCGTTACAAACCGACCCCAGCAGCGGCGGGCGAACGGCCGAGGCGGCGAATGCGTCTCACGACCGAACGTTCTCGGACACTTTACGCCCGGCTGGCCATGCGGCGATCTCTGTGTAACTCGACACAGCCGCAACCAGCGGAGACCAGCCACCTGGGCGACAGTGCCGCGAGGGCGACAATGAGAAGCGCCTCGGGCTCGGCGCGGGCGGCCGCTGTTGTCCGACACCGGCAGTCTGCCGGGCGAGTGTCTGGTAGCCGCTTCAGCGGCATTGCAGCGATATCGACCGCCAGGTTGACGTGGCCGCTTTCCACCTCGTCCTTGCCAGCCCAGCGGATTCTGCTAGCACAAGGATTCGCTGAGCGATCCCTGGCGCGCTCGGGCATCGAGTTGGCAGTGGGTCTGCATCCTCGCTCGGTTGGCTGACGTGTGTGGATCTGGTGTGTGTGTAGCGGCGCGCTTGTTGAGGGTGGCGGTTCGGGCGGCGTCGGCTCCGTCAGTCTGCGGCTGGCCGGAACACGAGTACGAGCACACGGAGCGCGAGGATGCCGGCGAAGACGAGCAGGCAGTAGCCGATGAACGCGTACAGGGTGATCGTGTGGGTGACGCGCGGGCCGCCGTGCAGGCCGAGCATGAGCACGGACATAACGCCGAGGGTTGCGGCCAGGAAGGTGAGCACGAGTTGGTGCACGAGCCCGGTCAGGTAGCGGCGGTCGCTCTGATCGGCGAGCAGCCGGATGTTGAGCCCGAGACGCCCGTGCTCGAGCGAGCCGGTGATCCGGTCCAGGCGCCGCGGTAGGCGGCGCAGCATCGGCACGAGCGAGATCAGCTCGTCGGTGGCGCTCTTGCGCAGCGCGGCGGCGCTGAGTTGCTCGGCGAGATAGGCGGTCGTGAACCGGCGGGCCCCGATCAGGATGTCGAAGCCGGGCGCGAGCTGTGTGAGCGTGCCCTCGATTGTCGCCAGTGCGCGGAACGCGCTTGCGATCTCGGGCGGTACCGACAGGCCGTGTTCGGCCACGATCCGGAAAAGGTCGGTGAACATGCGTACGTCGGGGGGGATCCCGGCTCCGACGTGACGGGCCATGAATCGGCCGAATGCCCGCTCAAGAGCCGGCTCGTCGAGTTCCTCGGGGCGCTGCATGACCTCGAGCAGGGCGTCGTGAAGCGCCGTTGGATCGCCACGATCGACAGCCAGCAGCAGTCGCTGCAGCGCGGAGCGGAGCCCGGCGTCAATTCGCCCGACGGAACCGAAGTCGAGTAAGCCGAGTTGCCCGTCGGCGAGTAGCAGCACGTTGCCCGGCCGCGGGTCGGCGTGAAAGATGCCGTCGATCATCACCTCGCCGAGCAGGGTGTCGAACAGCGTGCGGGCGAGCGCGTGGCGGTCGCCGATCTGCTCGTCAGGGTCAATCGCGCCGAGCGCGCGGCCGTCGAGGCGCTCCATCACAAGCACATTGGCGGTGCACAGCGACGCATGCGTTTTCGGGATCCGGACTGCTCCGGGGACGCCACGCACGGCTGCGGCAGCGGCCACTGCGGTCATGTTCTGCGCCTCGATCCTCAAGTCAAGCTCCTCGCGGAGCGCTTCGGCGAACCCATTGGAGAGGTCAACCGCCCCCACTCCCCGACCCCAGCGCGTCGAGCGCTGCAGACGCCTCGCCAGTCGATCGACGGTGTCCAGATCCCAGGCGACGACCGTCTCGATCCCCGGTCGCCGAACCTTGACGACGACCCACTCCCCTGAGCCGAGCGTCGCCGCGTGCACCTGAGCGATCGAAGCGGCGGCGAGCGGGGTGCGGTCAAAGCTCTGAAACACGTGGTCTACCTCAGCGCCCAGCCCGACCCGCAGCACCTGCTCGACCTCTGGCCACGGAACCTACGGTGCGTTGTCCTGCAGGCCGCTGAGCTCGTCAACGAACTCGGCCGGAAGCAGGTCACGACGGGTCGCGAGGACCTGCCCGAGTTTGATGAACGTGACGCCCCCGTCCTCAAGCGCGAGTCGCAGCGACCGAGCGAGCGCCACGCGGCCGTCGCGGGTCTGCAACTCGGCGCGGCGAGCGCCCCGCAAGTACGGAAGCATGCCGCGGCGAAGCAGGATCCTGCTGATCTGGGAGTAGCGTCGCACCCGCCGGTCCGCTTGCGCAGCGCCCGGATCAGGTACAGCGGCCCGGGCATCGTTCCGCTCGGCACCAGCGCCTCGAAGATCACCACCACCAGCATCCCGACCAGCAGCGCGATCGCCACCCCGAGATCACAAACCACAGAGCCGGCAGGAACGGCCACCTGCCGTTGTGCTTGGCGATCGAGCCGCCGATCGCCGTGATGATCGGCGAGGCGCACGCCAGCGCGACGATCCCGCCGATCAACGCCCGCAGCGGCGAGAGGCGCAGGCCGAGCAGGCGGCGCACACCAAACGCATACAAGGGCACGATCAGTACAACGCCCAGGACGACGAACAAGATTGTGAGGCCGGTCACCGCGGCCGGACCGATCGTGTCGCCCGAGTGTCAGAGGCTCGCGCATGGGCGATCGAATCTCCGTCGTGGTCAGGCAGTCGCGCGGACTCTGTTGTGCCGATGATGGCCTGCGACGTGTCGCCGTTGGCCTCGAACCAGGCGGTGGCTCGACGGTGAAGCTCGGCGACCTCGTCGCCGCGCTCCTCAAGCAGGTGCGCGTGGAGGTCCTCCGAGACTCCGCCCACGGTTGCGACCCGTTTCGGTGTGTTGCCCGCCGTGGGCGCGGCTGGCACTAGCGGGCGGCTGCTCTTCCAGCTGAGGTGAGTGTGTTGGGAGCTGTCGTTGTATTTCAAGCCGTAGCCCAGCAGACGATCCATGCCGATGTGCGCCAGCCACACGAGCCCGAGCGCCGCGACCAGCGGTACGTGTTGCCACCACCCAAGGGCGATCGCTGCGGCTGGCAGAGGGTGACGTGGGCGACGTTGTAGAGGCGTGCTCCGAGACGAGCGCCAGCGAGGTAGCCGACCGCTGATATGTCGGGGATGAGAAGCGTGAGCGGGATCAGCCACCAAGGCTGATTGGTGGTCGTGTACGCGATCAGCGCGCCGGCGAGCAGCGTGGCTCCTTCCAGACGCAGCCAGTGGCGTGGTGCTCCCACCACCGTGCCGGCTCCGGGCGTGAAGGCTGGCTCGTGATGGCTGCCTGCGGTCACGTTCGACTTCCGCAAACGAGCTGGTCCTCGGTCGACCTCGTCGGCCATTCGTTCGCCCTCTCCGACGACCCGCGAGGCGGTCGGGCCGGCCCTAGCCACGGCCGTTGACCGTCGTCAGGAAACGGATGACAGCAGCGGCGGTGACGTCAGGGCGCTGTGACTGGGGGTAGTGCCCGGCGTCGGGCACCATGACCACATCCCCACGCAGGGTCTCGGCGATCCAGGCGGCTTCCGCTCTCGGGTTGGGGAAGTCGGGGTCCACTTCCCCCATCACGACCAACGTCGGTGTAGCGACGTCAACGAGCCGCGCCTGCGCTGGCCCATGATCGGTTCGCGTGGTCAGGGAGAACGCTTTCGCGTATCCCGGCCGGCGCAGGCTGGCCACGACGCGGTCGCGGTACTCGGCGAAATCGACCGGCCGCTGGCCCGCGTAGAGCTTGGGCATGTACGCCTTCCATGCGGTCGCCGCCCACGGACGCGCCATCGCGACCCGGAGCAGCAGACGCTGGATCGCGCCGATCTCGCCGTTACGCACGAAGGGGCCGATCAGCACCAGTCCGCTGACCAGCTCGGGCTGCAGCGCCGCGGAGAGCGCGGCGGCTCCGGCGCCCATCGAGTTGCCCGCGACGACGGCCGGGCCACCGAGCTCCTCGATCAGGGCAAGGATGTCGCCGGCGGTTTCGACATCGCCATAGCAGCTGAACGTGTGGTCGCTGTCGCCGTGGCCGCGCAGATCGGTGCAGGCGACCCGGTAGCCCGCTTCGCGCAACGCCGGGGCGAGGAAGCGATACGCGGCTCGCAGGTCGCCCATGCCGGGAACAAGCACTACCAGCGGGCCGCTGCCGGCGATGTCGTAGCCGATACGACCTTCGGGGCGAGCCAGGTAGACGGTGGTTGTCTGCGCTGGAGTGTTCAGGGTGGAGTTCATGCGTGCGAGCCTCCTCGAGGCCGTTGGTTGGGTTGGTCAGGCGTCGCGGTGCGCCACGCGAATCAGTGCCGCGGCGAGGGCGATGGCGGCGTACGCGCCGAGGACCGCGATCGCGGCGTCGGGGGTGAGCAGCCCGGCGGAGCGGTGCACCGTGATCGCCGCTTGGGCGGCGGTTCCGGGCAGGTATTGACGTAGTCCGGCCGGGAGCAGCTGGCCGAGGATGACGTCTCCGACGATGATCATCGTGAGCGTCGTGGTCGCCGCCGCGGTGTGGCGGATGAGGCCGCCGAGGCCGACGCCGATGATCGCGACAAGGCTTGCCGCCACGGCACCGAAGACGATCGCCCGCGGTACGCCGGGATGGCTGAGGGCCACCTGGAGGTGCTTGGCGGCAAAGATCCGCTGGCCGAGCTCGAACCCGGCGAGATCGACCAGCAGCGCGATTGGGAGCACGAACGCCGCGACGGTCGCGGCCTTGGCCGCGATCACGAGTCGCCTGGCCGGCATTGCGCTGAAGGTGGAGCGGATCATGCCGGTGGCGTACTCCGCGGTGACCGTTCGCACGGCGAGCGCTCCGAGCAGGGTGGCGGCGATGATGACCCCGAATAGCGAAGCGCTTGTCGCGTCGAACGTTCCGCGCTGCTGGGCGGTCAAGCTGGCCTGTGAGAGGTCGACGGCGGCGGTGAAGCCGATGGCCAGGGCCCCGGCGAACGCGGCCGTGCGCCAGGTCGAGGGCAGGGTGCGAAGCTTCGTCCATTCTCCTTTGAGGTGCCGGTTGATCGTGGTCGCCGGTCCAGCGGGCAGCGGGGTGGAGTAGGTAGTCGTGCTCATGTCAGGCTCCTTGGGTGGCGCCGGCGAGCTCGCCGGCGCGGTAGTCGGTTGCATCTCGGGTCAGCTCGAAGAACGCCTGCTCCAGTGACGCTCGGGACGCCTCGAGCTCGAACAGGGTGATGTCGTGGGCGCGCGCGACGCCGCCGATCGCCAGGCAGTCCAGGCCGGTCACCAGCAGCGCGCCGTCAGCCGAGCGCTCGACCACGCCGCCGCGCAGGATCAGGGCGTCGGCCAGGTCGGTCTGCTGCACCGCCCGGACGCGGACGCTCGGGGCAGCGTTTTGGTTGATGAATTCCTCGGTGCCGGCATCGGCGATGATGCGACCCTGGGCGATGACGAGCAGGTGATCGGCGGTCTGGGCCATCTCGCTCATCAGGTGGCTGGAAAGGAACACCGTGCGCCCCTCGCAGGCCAGGCTCTTCATCAGGTTGCGGATCCAGACGATGCCGTCGGGATCGAGACCGTTGATCGGCTCATCGAAGATCAGCGTGTCGGGATCGCCGAGCAGCGCCGCGGCGATCCCGAGCCGCTGACTCATGCCGAGGGAAAAGGTCCCCACGCGCTTGCCCGCCACGTCGCCGAGCCCGACGACGTCGAGCACTTCGCTGACCCGGGCGCGGTCGATACCGTTACTGGCGGCCAACCACATGAGATGGTTGGCAGCGCTACGGCCACCCACTATCGCCTTGGCGTCGAGCAGCGCCCCAACCGATGTGAGCGGGTCGCTCAGCTCGCGATATGACGTGCCGTTGACCAGCACAGACCCGGAGCTCGGCGTGTCCAGCCCGAGGATCATCCGCATCGTCGTCGACTTTCCGGCCCCGTTGGGCCCCAGGAAGCCCGTCACGCGTCCCGGCTCGACGACGAACGAGACCTCGTCGACCGCAACCGTCTCTCCGTAGCGCTTCGTCAGGTGCTGCACCTCGATCATGACCTGCTCCCTTCGCTTAGGTGGACTGCGCAGAGCGGCAGCTTTCCATCCAGCCGGAGGCGTTTCGGTGGGGCGGCCAGGCGTCTCTGGGTTCGGATCGCCCCGCACAGGGGGTACGGTTAGCCGTACTGCTTGTAGCGGGGGTTGCCGAGACAATCCCGGCATGGCGAGGACCGTCTTGATCGTCGATGACCACCCCAGCTTTCGTGCCAGCGCTCGACACGTTCTCGAGGACGCCGGGTTCGTGGTGATCGGCGAAGCGGAAGACGGCGCTTCAGGACTGGCCGCGGCATACGCGATGCGCCCGGCCGTCGTGCTGCTCGACGTTTAACTCCCGCACTTCGATGGCTTCGACGTGGCCGCCTGCCTCACCGGTCGGGACGACGGACCGGCCGTGGTGCTGACGTCCAGCCGTGACGCCAGCGAGTTCGGCGGGATGGTGGCGCGCAGTGGCGCCCGCGGTTTTGTACCGAAGGACGAGCTGTCGGGGCCTGCGCTTGAGGCGCTCCTCGGATGATTGGTCTGCGCCAAGTGCTGATCGCCGCTGGTCGCCGCACGACGATCGCGGCGCGAATTGCATGCGCATAGTCCTGGCCGAGGATTCTGTGCTCCTGCGGGAGGGGATCGCGCGCCTGCTCGGGGACGCCGGCTTTGAGGTCGTCGCCCAAGCTGGCGACGCCGAGGACCTCATGCGCAAGGTGCGGGCGCACAAGCCTGATGTCGCGATCGTCGACATCCGAATGCCGCCGACGCATACCGATGACGGGCTGCGGGCCGCGTTGACGATCCGCCGCGAACTGCCGGACACCGCGGTGCTTGTTCTGTCCAGTTACGTGCAGGCGGACTACGCAGTTGAGCTGCTCGGCGAGAGCGCCGCGGGTGTTGGCTATCTCCTCAAGGACCGGGTTGCGGACGTGGAGCGGTTCATCGACTCGATTCGTCGCGTGGCGAGTGGCGGCTCGGCGCTCGACCCCGAGGTCGTCTCACAGATGCTCGGCCGGCACCGCGCCGCCGCGCCGCTGGACGAGCTCACCCCGCGCGAGCGTGAGGTCCTCGTGCTGATGGCCGAAGGACGATCTAACCATGCGATCGCCGCCGAGCTCGTGATCAGCGACCGCGCCGTTAAGAAGCATGTGACCAGCATCTTCGGCAAGCTCAACCTCTCCTCAACTGCCGACGATCACCGGCGCGTGCTCGCCGTGCTGGCGTTCTTAAACGCGTAGAGCGCAGGAGTCGCTGTGCGGTCAGGCGGCCTGTACGGTGGATTGGCAATGTCGGACACCGAGGGCAAGGTCCGGCGACCCAGCGGCCCGGGTCGTCGTGCCGCCGCCGCGAGCGGGCATCGCGCAGGTGCGCTTGAGGGCTTGGGAGCCGAGGGCGCCAGCGTGCTGGTGCTCGGCTTGGAGGAACTCGACGACGCGTGTTGGGCGGTACTGCTCGAGGCGGGGGTTCTGCTTGAGCGCGTTTTGGATGTCGCCGATGCGCTACGCGCCCTGACCGATCGTCGTGTTCCGGTCGTGATTGCCGGCGCGCGTTTGGCTTGCGAGCTGACGACCGCGGTGCGAAATCGGCGCGCGTGGCGGCTGGACTGCGCGCAGCGCGTTTGCGCGCCGACGAGGCGCTGTTGCGGTCGTTGGTAGCCAACATCCCCGGCGCGCCGTATCGCTGCGCCTGCGATCCGGACTGGACGATGGCGTGGATGAGCCCGGAAATCGAGGAGATCTCCGGGTATCCGGCCACCGACTTCATCGACAGCTCGCGGCGGACGTTTGCGAGCGTGATCCATCTCGATGATCGCGAGCAGATCGACCGGTCGGTCAGGGAGGCCGTGAACGCCGACCGGCCGTTCAGCTTGGAATAACGGATCAACCGGCGCGACGGTGACGTGCGCTGGGTGCTCGAACGCGGTCAGTCCCAGGAATCTGGTGATGGCCGGCGCTGGCTCGACGGAGCGATATTCGACATTACCGTCCGCCGCGCCGCCGAACAGGCGCTGCGGGAGAAGGAGGTCGTCGAGGCGCAGCTCGCCGAGGTCCGCGCGTCGCGCGCTCGCATCCTGGACGCCGCCGACCGAGCCCGCCACGAGATCGAGCGCAACCTCCACGACGGTGCGCAGCAGCGCTTCGTGTCAGTGGCACTGGAACTGCAGCGGTGGTTGGCGCCCCAGCGCGAACTATCCGATCACGCGCGCGGGGAGCTCGACGGCGTGCTCACCGAACTGCGCACGGGGCTCGCCGAACTGCGCGACCTCGCCCGTGGCCTGCATCCGGCCATCCTGACCGACCGCGGCCTTGAGCGGGCGTTGACGACCCTCGCTGACCACGCCACCGTGCCCGTCGAGCTTCGGGTCGCGCTTCCCAACCCGCCACTCGCCATGCCGGTGGAGGCCGCCGCGTACTTCACGGTCTGCGAGGCGCTCACGAACATCGCCAAGCACGCGCGTGCGACTCACGCCTGGGTCAACGTCGAGCCGCTCGACGGCCATCTCGGCGTCGAAGTAGGCGACGACGGCGCAGGTGGCGCTGACCTCCGGCGCCGGCTCTGGCCTTCAAGGGCTTCGCGACCGCATCGCAGCGGTAAACGGAACACTGACCATCGACAGCCAGCCCGGCGCCGGCACGGTCCTGCGAGCGCGGCTGCCAATCGACTAATCGCGCCCGGCGCTCGCCACTCGGCCTTCGAATGCACCGGCCGCTGTGGTGGCACGTTCCCCAAAAGAGCAGCATCCCACTGCGCGCCTGCCCGAGCGGGCCCACGTCGGAACTGGCCCAAGCAGGCGGCCTCCGCTGCCAGCTCGAGTTCCACAATAGGGCGCCAACAGCTCCGCCGTCACGGCCTTCTCGAACGTCAGCCCCCGAGACTCCGTCCGCCGCGCCGCGGCCAAATACATATCGACAGGACACGCGACGACAAGCTCACCCCAAGCCGGGTCGCGCAGCACGAACCGTACGCGCTCAGCCTCGGCAGCAGCAGCGGGCGCGATCAGAGCTCCAGCTATGAGGATGACCTGACGGCGCTGGGAGCCTCTAGCATCCCGGCGAGCCGTCCGTCTGCGAGCAGGATCACGCGGTCGGCATACGCGGCGGCCTGAGGGTCATGTGTGACCATCACGACCGTGTGGCCCTCTCCGTCCACAACCTCGCGAAGGAGCGCGAGCACGCCACGCCCGGTCTCGGTGTCCAGCGCTCCGGTCGGCTCGTCGGCGAACACCACCTCGGGCCGGCTGACGAGCGCTCGGGCGGTCGCAACCCGCTGCTGCTGACCGCCAGAGAGCTGGGAGGGACGATGTCGCAGGCGCTTGTCCAGCTCAACGCGCGCCGCGACCTCGCGCACCTCCGAGCACCGAGGTCGACGACCGCCCAAGCGCAGCGGCAACGCGATGTTCTGAGTGACCGTGAGCGACGGCATCAGATTGAAGGCCTGAAAGACGAACCCGATCCGCTCGCGCCTCAGGATGGTCCGCCGCCGCTCGCTGAGCTTCGCCAGGTCGGTGTCCCCGAGCGCGACGGTGCCGGAGGTGGGCCGGTCAAGTCCCGCCGCGATGTTCAGGAACGTGCTCTTGCCCGACCCCGACGGCCCATGATCGCGGTGAACGACCCGCGCGGAAGGTCGATGTTGATCCCGTCGAGTGCGACGACCGCCGCATCGCCCTGGCCATGGACCTTGCGAACGTCGCGGAGAGCGATTGCGGGAGGGGCGACAGCAGCTGCGGCGACGTCCTTGGCGGCTTCGATGAGCTGGCCTTTCCTCGTGGTCGAGGGGGCGGGGGTGGCGATGCTGTTCGTGAGCGCTTGCATGAGCAGTCCTTTCGCGGGTGGCGGGTTTATGACCCGGGGGGTCTCAGCCGTGCAGCGGCCCGGAGAGCTCGGCGCGCAGCGTCGCGATCTCAGTGACTGCCGCGCCTACGGCGGCGCGCCGGTGGTCGACGATGTCGCGCTCCAGATCGGCCATGTACGGACGGTCGGAGTCAAGGCCGTTGACCTTGGCCAGAGCACGCTCGAGGTACAGCTCTCGTAGGTGCTCGAGGATGGTGTGAGCTGTGAGGGCGTCGGGAGTAAGCATGCCCCGACTGTGACGCCGCGGCCACGCTGTCGCGTCTGAGGCGACCCCAATGTCGACCCTAGTCTTTCGGTCGGGTCAGCCCGTCCGGGTAGCGGCTGCGACCGCCTCGCCGAGCGCCTGCGAGGTGCCTGCGTGAGCTCATGTCGAGCTTGCGATAGATCCTCGTCAAGTACATCTCGACCGTCTTGATGGTGACGAAGAGCGCCTGCGCGATGTCCCTGCTGCTATGCCCGGCGCGGTAGCTACCGCGGTCTGTGGCGTAGGTGCACGGCTTCAGGATCAACTGGCGGCACTCGCGCCTGGCGCTATGGAGACTGCCTTGGCGCCAGGCGCGAACCGCAGGTACGCGAGTTGTGTGATGACCGGCAGTGGGCCGCAGATTTTGGCGGCCCGTTGGAAGCGCGGCTCCCCAGCTCTGAGGGCAGAGCTGGGGACGCGATCCCGGCGTGGCTCAGCCTTTGAGGACCAGGGAGAGCACCAGCAGTAGGAAGAAGACGCTCTGTGCGCTGTGCACTGCGATACCGATGAGTGCACTGCGGTAGCGCTTGGAGGGATAGGCGATGATGAAGGTGTCCAGCAGCCCGGCCGGGATGACCCACGGCTCGTGCAGGTGGTAGACGGCGAAGAGCACGCCGTTTGCGAGCCAGTCACGCCGCCCGAACACGCCGTTCATCCGGGGCAGCAGGAACCCGCGGAACAGCAGCTCCTCGCCCAGCACGGTGTTGAACACTAACAGCGCGGCGAGGAGCGCGAACCAGCCCCACGATCCGGCCAAGAGCACGTGTCCGACGTGCGATCCGAGGAAATCTCCGAGATCGCGGGCCGCGGGATGCGCCGGGCCGGGCACGAGCTGCTCGGCCGCCAACGCGACGACCAGCGGCAGAACGATGAGCCAGGCGCGGCCTCCGCGCCGTCCGGTGCGTGGAGCGCTTGGGGCGCGGAGCCAGAGCGCGTCCTTCAGCACTGACCAGCGGAGCGTTCCCTGCTCACGCGCGACGAGGCCCATGACCAGCACGAACTGCCAGACCAGCCCGGCGGTCAGCGCGATGATCAGGGCGCGGCTCAGAGCGCCCGGCCCGCTGAGTTGATCGGCGAGCAGCGGCGCGACGACCCAGGCGAGCAGTCCCATCGGCAGGGCGGCCGCGGCCCAGACGGCGATGATGCCGCGGAGTCCCAGCTGGGGCAGAGCACGCTCGTCGACGGGTCGGGGACGCTGATCTGCGCCGGCGGTCGATGGCCTGCGTTTGACCGAGGGCAAGTGTCGTCCGGTGCTCGGGGGGGCGTGGGTGGCGATGCTGTTGGTAGTGGCTTGCATGACGTTCCTTTCAGGATGTGGTCAGCGATACCGTTCTGGCGGTTGTGCCTTTGGGGCGCGCCTGTCGGCGCGACCGTGGTGCTTGGGGGCGTCAGGCGATGTAGCTGCCGTAGCGGCCTTCTGCAAGCCCGCTCCGACGGGATTCCCGTTCCGGCAAATCTCGGTCACGATCGGGGTGGTCATGACCGCCGGCTCCACGTTGCGCGCCGGAGCCATGTCGACGGCCGCGTCGCGCGAAGGTCGCGATCCACACGGCCCGGTCCGGGCTGGGTTGATTTCTGGCTGGCGCGGCGAAGGTCCTCGATTCGAGAATCGATCAGCACCGTGTGGAATGCTGGGTTGTACATGTCAGTACCTCGGTCCGGAAGAGTGGGGTAGCAATGGCGTGGCCGGCTTCGAAGCTGTGACCGCTGACGTCACCGACTTGCGGTCAGCGGCGTTCCGTTGCCGCTGCGAACGCGATGAGTAGCGGCGTACGCGTAGGGATGGTTGAACGCGTCGAGGGCGGAGCTGCCATCGACCTCGAACTCGAGCTGCTGCGCCGAGTTGGAGTCGATGACGGCGATCGTGACCACGTTCGTCGACTTGGTCCAGAGCAACGTGACCTCGATTCCGTTGCTCCTCCGCTGAGCGAGCTCCCGCCGCTCGGTGGCTGGTGATGCGGTCATTTCCGTTCCTCCTTCGAGACTCCTGAGAGTGGGTTGAAGCACAGCCGCAGAGTTCCACCCAGCCGGACGCGTTTCGGTGGGGCGGCCAGGCGTCTTGGCGTTCGGATCGCCCACACAGGGGGTACGGTTAGCCGTACTGTTCGTGGCCGGGGTTGCCCAGACATTCCCGGCCACCGCGAGGACCGTCTTTGATCATCGATGACCACCCCAGCTGTCGGGCCAGCGCACGACACGTTCTCGAGGACGCCGGGTTCGTTGTGATCGGCGAGGCTCAGGACGGCGCTTCAGGGCTGGCCGCGGCAACCGAGATGCGTCCGGCGGTCGTGTTGCTCGACGTTCAACTCCCGCACTTCGATGGCTTCGACGTGGCCGCCTGCCTCACCGGTCGGGACGACGGACCGGCCGTGGTGCTGACATCCGGCCGCGACGGCAGCGAGTTCGGCGGAATGGTCGCGAGTAGCGGGGGCCCGAGGGTTTGTACCCAAGGACGAGCTGTCGGGGCCCGCGCTGGAGGCGCTGCTCGGATGATCGGTCTGCGCCGGGGGCTGATCGGCGCTGGACGCCGCACGACGATCACGGCGCGAATTGCATGCGCATAGTCCTGGGCGAAGATTCTGTACTCCTGCGGGAAGGCATCGCCCGCCTGCTCGGGGACGCCGGCTTCGAGGTCGTCGCCCAAGCTGGCGACGCCGAGGACCTCATGCGCAAGGTGCGGGCGCACAAGCCTGATGTCGCGATCGTCGACATCCGAATGCCGCCGACGCATACCGATGAGGGGCTGCGGGCCGCGTTGACGATCCGCCGCGAACTGCCGAACACTGCGGTGGTCGTTCTCTCCGGTTACGTGGAGAAGGACTACGCGGTTGAACTGCTCGGCGACAGCGCCGGGGGCGTTGGCTATCTCCTCAAGGACCGCGTTGCGGACGTGGAGCGGTTCATCGACGCGATCCGCCGCGTTGCCGCTGGCGGCTCGGCGCTCGACCCCGAGGTGGTCTCACAGATGCTCGGCCGAGGACGCGCCGCCGGACGCCTGGACGAGCTCACCCGGCGCGAGCGTGAGGTCCTCGCGTTGATGGCCGAGGGACGATCTAACCATGCGATCGCCGCAGAGCTCGTGATCAGCGACCGCGCCGTTGAGAAGCATGTGAGCAGCATCTTCGCCAAGCTCGACCTCTCCTCAACTGCCGACGATCACCGGCGCGTGCTCGCAGTGCGGGCGTTCTTGAACGCCTAGACCCGCCTGCTTTAGCGGCCGCATCCGGGATGTCAGCGAGTCTCAGCGCATCGTCGCGGGCCAGCCATGTGCCGAAGCGGCGCCCATCGGGGTTTCTTTGTTTGCGCCGCTCCGGGCGCGCGACACATAGTCAATTCATCACGAGGCGATACTCGATCCCCCATTGTGCGTTAGCGAGGATGAATATCGGCACAATCACCTTATCTCCGGTAGCCTCACCTCCGCTCATCTCCTGCGGAGCATCATGGGATTCCCTCACCTCATCGGCCAGAACGTCTGAGGCGAGCTAAGGTGGCCTCGATTCTGCCGAGGCCTGCCGGATCCATCGATTGTCGAGCCCGCTAGGCTCGCGTCCGTCGAGCATGGCATCTAGGTCACGTTCATCGAATCGGTCTGGCATCTCGTGCATGGCGTTTCCTCCGCTGAGACTGGGTTGAAGCACAGCGGCAGAGTTCCACCTAGCCGGGCGCGTTTCGGTGTTGCGGCCAGGCGTCTTGGCGTTCGGATCGCCCCGACAGGGGGTTCGGTTAGCCGCACTGTTCATGGCCGCGGTTGCCGAATAACTCCCGGCATGGCGAGGACCGTCTTGATGATCAATGACCCGAGTGCGCGCAGAGCCCGTCTCGGATGCAGCGAGGCGCTGGATTCTTACCTGGAAGTGCGCTCTTCGCTTTGCGCCCGCGCTACACGCCGAGCATCGAGCGGACGACGGCACCGGAAAGGTCGCTTTTCGGGATGAACCCGCGCGCAGCCTTGGTCGAGACGAGCGACCCGAAGTCCGCGCCGTCGCGGCTCGAGGTAAGGATCACCGTGGGCGGGCGCTCGAGCTGCGCGAGCTGCTCGGCCACCTCGAAGCCGTCGATGTCGGGAAGCTGAATGTCGAGCAGGACCAGCTCGGGGCGGCGCTGACGCACTGCGTCGATGCCTTCGACCCCAGTAGCGGCCTCAATAACCGCGAAGCCTTCCGTCTCAAGCAGCGAGCGAGCGCTGGCGCGAAAACCTGCGCTGTCGTCGATGATCAGAGCGTCTGGCATCACGCCGATCATGCCAGACGACCTTCCGAACGACAGTACGGCTACCACCCCTGTTTGACCGAGGCGCAGATCGCTCCGCCAAGCCGATCCGACGCGAGGCCGCGGAGCGGGTCGAGCTTCAGCCGGGCGTCCCAGGCGCGGGTCGCGATGCGGCCGGAGGCCCGCTTGCCGCCGACGAGGCCCAGCACGACGAGGGCCACCGTACCGACTGCGTTTGTAGACGGGCCAACGGCACGAGGGCCTGCGATCAGGCGGGCGATGCCCGCCGCGTCTGCGAGCTGGACGAACGGTTCGATCGCGGCGCCGGGCGTAGCGTCCTGGGAACGCGGCGGCAATCGAGCCGGCAGCGCGATCAGGCGACGGCGACGATCATGACGTTCGTTTCGTTGGTGGAGGTGACCCGCCAGCTTCGCCGCTAAGGCCTGGCGTTGCATGGTGCAGCCCAGCGTTCGGGGGTACGCCTGACCCCACGGTGCACCGCTCACCAACGTACGCCGCGGGCGCTGCCTTACCTGTGCGGTCGGGGGAGCGGCGGGGAGATCTGTACGATCGGTTGTACGAGTGCTGCCTCGCCGTCGTAAGCTGAAGGGCCGATGAGCGTTGAGCTCGTTTCCGCTGCGTCTGAGCCGCGTACCACGCGCCGCACGCTGCGGCGCTTTTCGCCGTGGGCGCTCCTCGTCGTTGGTTCGCTGATGGCGGTGATCGCCGGGGCGGCGGTGCTCGCCGCTTTGTGGCTCGCCAGCTCCCGCACCACAACTGTCGTCTACGCAGTGCCGAGAACGCTGCTTGGGATCGAGTTGCGCGTGCAATCCGGCAATGTCACGATCGTTGGCGGCAGCCGGGCGGGTGTTTCGGTTAGCCGTACCGACCACTCGGTCTTTGGGCACGGCCCGCGTGAGCAGCGCCTCGTTCGGCTTGGGATTCTGCATCTCGTCTCGAGCTGTCCGGCGCTCGTCCTCGGCTCTTGCGTTTCGAACTACCTGATCGAGGTGCCCGATAACGTCTCGATCAACGTGCGCGCCGAGCACGGCGCTGTCCGTTTGGAGGGCTATCAAGGCTCGGCAGATATCACGACCAACGCGGGCTCGATCACCGTTGAGGGCTATTGCGGGTTGGTGCTCGCTGCCACAGCGGCCAGCGGCAGCATCAGCGTCGGGACCTCCTGCTCGCCGGCGCGACTCGCGCTTTTCAGCGACAGCGGCAGTGTCGCCGTGACTGTCCCGGCCGGGAACTACCGGATCGACGCAGCCTCGCAGAGCGGCAATTCCCGCATCAGCGGACTCGTCAACGACGCCGACGCCCCCTGGAACATCCAGGCCCTCTCAAACAGCGGCAACGTCACGGTGGCCGCCGACACATGAGCACACTCGCTCTCGCGCGGCCCGAACCGCTCGCGCTCCGGCGTCGCGCTCGACAGGCGATGCTAAGTCTCGCCTATCTACTCGCCGAACTCGCGCTCGGCGTTCTCTACCTGATTGCGTTGCCAACTGCGCTTCTGGGCGGCGCTACCGCGTTGCGGCGGCTGCTCGAACTCGAGCGCACGCTCGCGAACCGTCTCCTCGCGGCGCGGATCCCAGCATTGCGGCCCGTCATGCCCGG
>CAWGOQ010000011.1:0-636937 GCA_963824295.1 uncultured Solirubrobacterales bacterium
GAGATTTCGCGGCTCAATAGCCCAGCCTGCACGACCCCTGTCCGACGCTTCGCCGCTGCCCTCACGAGCAGCCGACGCACGGCTCGGGGCCATCGCGTGTCGCTAACACTTCGATGTAGAGAACTTGCATCTCCTTCAACCATGCCGGTTTATCCCGGCGCTTTCTCCGACTTCTCATGACCGTGCACCTCAGGCGTACGGCCTCAGCCTTCCCTGAGCGGCCCGCCCAGCCATCACCGCGACGGGCGGCCACAAGATCTCCCGGTTCTCGGCATGAAAAGATCGCACACGTGCACGGGCTCTCTGACCCCGCGGGACCCGTCGGCCGCTCGCGATACCGCGCCCGACGATGTTGCCTTCCGCGTCGATGAGCGCGTCGGCATCCCAGACAAGAACATTTCGGGGCTCAACCCCCGGCCCACGTGCGCCCCTGCCAACGCTTCGCTGCGCCCTCACGGGTCGCCAACGCATGACTCGGGGCCGTCGCGACTTCGCTAAATCTTCGACGTAGGACTCTTTCATTCCCTTCTTCATGCCGGTTGTCCGGCGCTTTCCATCGAGAGCTTCTTCAGCCATCCCAAGGGAGACTGGCCGCACCTCACCGGCATCACCGATCCGGTCGTGCTCGATGCCGAGATCGCCCGCATCCGCGGCGACTACAACACGGTCCGGTTGCACGCTTCGATCGGGTACGTCGGCCGCGACGACGAGCACCACGGCCGCGGGTCCGCGATCCGTCGCGCCCGCGCCGCCGGCATGCGCCGCGCCCGCTCCGAGCGGATCAAGCAGAATCGAGTATGCAAGATATGACCAGCCTCCCCGACACCGATCGCGCCCTGCTCCCTCTGGGGAAGAGGGGCGCTTTTGAGGGGGCCGCCGGCCATGGATGGCCAGCGGAATGGGCACGGAGGACCCTCGCACCACAACCACGAACCGGCCTCGCCTCAACGCTCAGCGTGTGGTTGAAAAAGTCGGCCGCTCCACCACGAACAGAAACACCTCAGCACGTTCCGGGTTAGGGACCGTCAGATGCCGTCCCGATCAGGCCGGTGGCTCACATCTCGGAAGAGCTCGAAGCATCCCATCGCCAGCGTGGCGCAGCGGGTGTCCTGTCAATAGGTCGGATTCGGCTACGATTCGGGCAGCCGTGGGGGTGGACGGCTTCGTCTAGCGAGAATGAGAGGAGGCAATCATGCCTGTAGCGATCATCACTGGCTCGGGTGGTCTGATCGGTTCCGACTCTGCCAGGCATTTCGTAGAGGTGGGTTTCGATGTCATCGGACTCGAGAATGACATGCGCTCACGCTTCTTCGGGCCGAACGCGTCCACTGCGAACACGACCAAAAGGCTGCTGGATGCATATGCTGGATCGTTTCGCTCTGTCGAGCTGGACATCCGTGACCGAGACGGCGTTGACCGTGTGTTCGCGGCAGAGGGAAGCCGCATTGAACTGGTGATCCACACCGCTGGTCAGCCTTCCCATGACTGGGCCGCATCAGACCCTCAGACCGACTTCGCTGTCAACGCAAACGGGACGTTGAACCTGCTTGAGGCGACGCGGACGCATTGTCCGGACGCGACGTTTGTGTTCTGCTCGACGAACAAGGTGTACGGCGATAGGCCGAACGGGCTGCCTTTGGAGGTAGTAGCTAATCGGCTCGAGCTTCCTCCAGATCACCGTTACTGGGGCGGCATCGACACGACGATGTCGATCGATTGCTCAACCCATTCGCTCTTTGGCGTGTCGAAGGCAGCGGCGGATCTTCTTGTTCAAGAGTACGGGCGTTACTTCGACATGCCGACAGTCTGCTTCCGTGGTGGCTGCCTAACAGGACCAAATCACGCGGGCACCCGGCTACACGGGTTTCTCTCGTACCTCATGCGCTGCACGATCACCGGTGAGGATTACATCGTGTACGGCTATGGCGGCTTACAGGTGCGGGACAACATCCACTCGCGGGATTTGGTGTCGGCGTTTGACGCTTTTCGGTGCGCGCCGCGCGCCGCCGCGGTCTACAACATCGGTGGTGGACGCCAGAGCAATTGTTCAATGCTCGAGGCGATCAATGCGTGCGAGCGGATCGCCGGCGAGCAGCTCAATTGGTCTCTCGCCGAGGACAACCGAGTCGGCGACCATCGCTGGTGGATAAGCGATCTCGAGCCTTTCAAGCGAGATTACCCGGGGTGGCGCATCACCTACGATGTCGATGACATTCTGGTCGAGATTCACGACCAGAACCTCGATCGGTGGCGCGGGAGCCGCGCCGCGAGCCCCGCAGGCGGCGCAACTGCATAGGGTCCACGAACCGTATGCGCGGCGTCCCTGGGCGACATGCCAGGCCGGCGCAGGAGCTATGTGGGCCATCGTTGATGGTGTCCTTACCGTGGGCATCTGGTGAGCGCCGGACGGTGCGAAAATCGAAGGTCGGCTGGCTGTGGCCTGACCCCGGAGGATCGGTCCGACCCGTGTGAGAGTTTCTCGCGGGCCGATGCCGTAATGTGTCGCCGTACGACGTCAGCCGCTTCTAAGCCCAAACCGGAAGCCGGGCGGTGGTGTCTCGGCTGCGGGTCGGCATCGCCATGGAGGGCGAACGGCGCGCCCGGCGTTATCGGGACCGTCGGCCTAGCCGCACCTTAATCGCGGCGAGGTACGGCAGCCACCAACCGAAGTTGCGGCCCTGATTGATCTTTATTCTGAGCGGTCGGCCGCCCTTGACCGGTGCTGACTGTGTGGGTTACATTCCTGAAGGACAGGATGGCTTTGAAGGCGCCCCACATCGGCGGCGTTCGTCGCACGGAGGACCGCTCCGCGCTGATATCTGGTTGGACGACAACCGCCCGATGGCGCTCCGTCGTCGTTCTTGTGCTCGGGACCGCTCTGCTTGCCCGCATCCTGCTGTCGCTCCACATGATCGCCCGCCCGGGCCTCGACTCCGACGAAACGCTGTTTGTCAACGCCGCGACCCTCCAAGCTCCCGTGCCAGGCAATCCCGGGCACTATCTGCTCGGCATCCCGATAAACATCATCTCGTATGTCGGGGGCCTGAAGTCGTGGATATACGCACCGATCTTCTCCGTATTTGGCACCTCCGCAGCAACGGTCCGTATTCCGGTAGTACTCATCGTGTCTGGGTCGCTGCTGCTCGTGTATCTCGCGGTCCGCGACCTCGTGAACCGTCCGGTCGCGCTGCTCGCGGTCGTGCTTCTCGCCTTCGACCAGAGTGTTTTTTGGTTTACGCGCAACGACGTCGGGCCATCGGCGCTTGAGTTCGCATTGAAATGCGCAGCGCTGTTCTGCGTCGCCCGGTACTGGGAGCGCAGGACGCTCCGCTGGATCGTGCTGCTGCTGGTCGTTCTCGGCGCCGGACTGTTTAACAAGCTGAACTTCATCTGGTTTGTCAACGCCGTGGTGTTGATCTCGGTGGTCGTTGTCATCAGGCACCGAACCTCGCTCCGGGCGGCACGACAGACCCTTTTTGTGTGGTTTGGCGCACTTGCAGTGGTCTATGCGGGCTTTGGCGCTGTTTACCTTCACTATGGTCTAGGCGGCATCACGCACGGGGCGGCCGAAGTCAATTCCTTCACCGCGAGGTGGTCGCAGTTCGTGCACGGGAGCGCGGGCATCCTGTCGGGAACGTCGTTTTTCGGCTACGCGCTCGGACCGATCGGGCCGCGTGAACTGGTGGGCGCAATGATGCTCGCACTGTTCATGATCGGCGCTGTCGCGAGCGTCGTGCGATGGCGGGGGCGCTCGCCTGCAGTGGCAGGTATTGCGGTCGCCACTCTCTTGATCGCGCTCCAATGCCTGTTGACCTACGCGGCGGTAGATGGTTGGCATTACATCGCGATCTACCCGTTCGTCACCATCGTGGCCGCTTACGGGGCGTGGGTGATCGCGGCTGCTTTGTTCCGCAGTCCTGTACGTATCGCCACAGCCTTAGCGCTGGTGGGACTTACTGCGCTTGTCTACGACGGGCTCCTGTTCGCCAAATATTCCCGAGCCTTGCACGATGAGCCTCGATCTAGTGCGTGGACCCCGGGCATCTATGCGCTCGGCGGTTATCTCGAGCACCAACCCGGCACGGTCTTCGCCACCGATTTTGGAATCGTAAATCCGCTCCTGACTGTGGCTCCTTCGACCCGTTATCAGGACGTCTTCGCCGCCTGGAATCAGACAAGGACTCCGGCGCTTCTAATCCGCAACGAGATCGCAAACACTCCGGGCCACAAGTTGTTCGTTACGCGCGCACCCGGAGAGGTGATCTTCAACAAGGCACGTACGAATCTGCTCACCGCAGCTGGCAGCCGACTGTTGCTCATAAAGACGATCGACGGCCTCAAAGGTCATCCTGCGTTCGACGTCTACCGTTGGCGCTGAGAGCCCTGCCGCGCTCCTGCGGCCGTCGCGTGGCGAGTGAATGGCGCCGTTCGCACAAGGCACGCGTCAGACGGCTCAGGCTCCCCATTTGATCGAAACTCAGCAGGCTTGCCAGTAAGCCCTAAGCGACAGCCGCCGCTAAGCCCCAATCTGGTAGCGACGCGTGTAGAAGGATCTTGATGTAGGTGTTGTCGGGATCGGCGTCGCGCCAGGCCTCTAGCGAGACGTCGTAGCGGCAGCCGTCGGGACCTGGCATCTGGCCGGTATAGCCGGTGAACTGGGTGAGCCATTCTGCGAGGATGCGCCAGGCGCGAAGTCGCAGCTCACGGGCTTCAGCGTCCTCTTGGGCCCCGCCTAGGCGAAGCTGGACCACCCGCTCGAAGTCCGAACTGCGTGGCGAAAGCTCCTCGACGTGCAGGCAAAACCGCGGCTCGGTCACGCCTGCATTATGGAGCTGCGCTCTGACCACCAAGGGCGCTACCGGAATGATCGACCAGGAGCAGCTCAGTCTGCGCCCTGCGGGGAACCGCAGTATGCGATCTCGTGGCCGCTCCCCGTGGTGCTCCGGTCAGTCGCGTTTGCCCTGTCGGCCTTCCAAGTCGCATATTGCTCGCCGAAGGGGATGTCAGCGACGTTGAGGGCGGTGAGCTCGGCTGCGCGCAGGCCGGTCTCGATCGCGAGCAGGAGCAGCGAGCTTTTCAGGACAGCCAGATGGCGCACCGAGACTCAGCCGCGATATCTCGAGCTCCATCAACTCCCGCACCATCACCGCCACCGACTCCCGCGACACATCGGCGTGCTCGGAAACCAGAACCTGCTCAACCGCTTCGCGGGTAGTCAATCTCCGACCATCGGCCATCGTGGTGTCTCTTCAACGTCGAACCTTGGTCGGTCCGGCGATCATGAGCGCCGCGGTGGCCGAACGCATTGCGGCAACCGCAACGAGCTGCACCACTGCTACCGACTCAACTCGATACTTGCCGTGGCAAATTGCGGGACTCGCTCGAGCTGGATGATGGCCGTGGTCGAAGCGGCACGGGGCCGTATCGCGTATCCTGCGCACGATGCCCTTGGTTCCACGTCATCGGCACTTACGATTGGGTGGCGAGAAAGTGCGTACCGCAGGCGAACCCCCCAGTGCGCCCTACTGCATCGTTGTCAGCAGCTGCGACGCATACTCTGACTGCTGGACACCATTCTTCACATTGCTTTCCCTCTACTGGAAGCCAGCGCCACCTACTGTCTATCTCAACACGGAAACGCAGGCATTCGCTTTCCCGGGCCTGGACATCCATTGCCCGCGAGTCGGTCGTGAGATCGATGGCGAGCTTGCGTGGAGTGAGCGCCTGATCCGAACGCTTGACAGCATCCCGTACGAGATCGTACTCTACCTCCAGGAGGACTATTTCATCTACGACTCGGTGGATGTCGCGGTAATCGACAAGCTGGTGGACCTGATGCGGCGCGAGAGCATCAGTCACATCAGTCTGGCGCAATGCAGCAGGCCTGGCATCAGGTCAACATGCCCGTTCCTCAGCCACATCCCGCAAGACGCCAAGTATCGAATTTCGGCTCAGGCAGGCCTATGGAACAAATCAGCTCTACGCTCCTATCTCCGTCGCCACGAGACAGTATGGGAGTTCGAGTGGTACGGGACCCTGAGGGCACGCCGGAAGAGAGACTCCTTTTTCTTGGTCAACCAAGACTATGAGCGACTTCAGGGTCGGTGGATCATCCCCTACCGTCCGACAGGCATCGAGCATGGCCGTTGGGTCCGCGAACGGGTCGAGAAGCTCTTTGCCGACCACCACATCAGCGTCGACTACGCAGCGCGCGGCTTCTACGATCCGAACGAGGATCCCTGGCACCGCAAGCCCAGGCTGATCAGAGCTGCGAGGAGGCTCCGGTCTCTCCGATGAGGCGGGGAGGCTGCTGTTTCGAGGAAATCCCCTTGGTGGCACGTGTTGGTAGCCGCCGGCTCAGCCAGCTCGGGTCGCCGGCTCGGCCAGGGCAAGGCGTGGACTAGGCTTCCATGCCCGCCAAGGAGGTGGCTGCCGTCCGAGCGCTCCAGAGTAAGGCGGGCGATGACCCACTGTTGGTTCTCAATGTCGGCGACAGTGTCGCGCCGCGACCTGGGCGTGATCAAGCGAGCGTCCTTCAATACACCCACGGCGTTTCTCGCATCGCCGGGAGCCGGCTCCTCAGGCTCCAACGGAGCTTGAGGGAGAGGGCTGCCGGCAGCGAGATTCCTCGCTCATCCATCCATTCAGCGATTATTGCGGCCTCCGCATTCCGGCGGGCTCGAACGAGCAGCACCCACATGCTGATCAGCGTGATGTCGAGCGGTCCACAGGGATCCACCCCGATCAACGGCCGAAACTCGGCGACGAACTTGCCGATGTCGTCGAGCCGCCTGGGATCACGAGGGCGTGACGAAACCCTGTCGCTGGCGGCCGTGTGGTATCTGCCCCAAGGCTCATCCACGTACACGACAGAGTGCGAGAGGAATTGACGAAGCGTGAACACGACCTCCGTCGCGAAGTAATCACGGCGCAGGCGAAGCCACTCGTCGACCACGTTCCGGCGAAAGATACCGACCCCGTCGGCTCCCGATCGTGTAGACCTCAGCGCGGCAAACTCCGCCCATCCGATGAGCTTCACCCCGCCCGCGACTCGCACCCTGAGACCATCTGGAAACACGAAGAGGCCGACGGCGCCGTCCGCTTTCGGATGGTCGCGGAGGTAGCGTACGCCACGGTCGAGCGCCCATGGAAATAGCTCGTTGTCGCTGTCGAGGTTGGCGGCGAACTCTCCTTTGACGCGCTCGAGGGCCGTGAGTCGCGCTGCGCTGGGCCCGCCGGTTGTGTCGCGTCTGACGTATGAGAACCGCTCGTCAAATTCGGAAACCACATGCTCAAGTGGTTCGGGAGAGGCATCGTCCACGACTACGCATTCGAGATCCGTGAGCGTCTGCTCGGCGACAGATCGCAAGGCGCGGCGCAGTTCCTGCTCGCGGCCGAGAGTGGGGATGAAGACTGAGCAGAGTGGCAATGCAGATCGACGTCAGCGGTTCACAGGATCAAGTGGATGAGCCCTGGCGTAAAAGCGAACGTCCGGCGCTCGGCGATATCCTTGGATGGCGTTGGTGCCCCTCCGGAAGGAAGCGCATGCCCTGGCGTTGCCTCCGTGTCAACGAATGTAAGTCTACTGGTAAAATGGGACTTGCTGACCGCTGGGCTGTCAACTGAATGCGACGTCTGCCAGCCTCACCGCAGGGAAGTCACCCGAGTGCCGCCTTGCATTCTCGAGCATCGCTCGCAACCTACGGATCTCGTCCACGATTCGCGGCTCGCGCGCCCGAAGCCGGCCACGGCCCCGACGGGCGAGCTTCCGTAGCGGCGAAGCCATATCCCGCTTGTCGGTTCGGCCGGGACTCCTCCCGCTCATGTGCCATGCAGCGACGTAATCTGCCTGCTGCGGGAACTCGGCCAGGACCTCCCCCATCGCGACTCGTTTCCCCACGATGTACAGCAATGCGGGCGCTCTCCCCCGTCGCTCGACCCCGATGCGCCACCGTCTCCGGGTCGGGAACCTGGCGCCATCGGCTCAGCGGATAGTCGGAGCGCCAGAGGGCACAGCGAACGTGAAAACCGTTCTGCTCGCCGAGCGCGCGGAAGTACAGCTCCGGCGAGAGCTGGTAGAAGCCGTGGCCTACATAATTGTTCACTGGGCTGACGGCGATGTAATGCCCCCCGAGCTCAACCCGTTCGAGGCAGCTCTTCAGTGCCGCCGGGAAGTTGAACACGTGCTCGAGCGTGCCGAGCTCGAGCACGGCAGAATAGGTTGGAAGCTGTGCGCGCTGCACCGGTCGGTTCAGGTCATGGACGATCGTGCAGCCCTCGTACCGCGACGCGTCCAGAGAATCGACCACGCTCGCGGCCAGATGCTCGAGCAGTCCCTCAGCGTAACCTCCGCAGCTCGCAGCGAGTGCCCGTGCCTCGTACCGGTCGAGGCCCATGCCGCCCTCCCGGACGGCGGCACACAACGCGGCCGGGTTCGCCATCAAAGCCTGATGCCCGATCGTCAGCGTGCGCTCAACGCTGAAACCTCGCTGAATCGCCGCAGCGAGAAGGCGATCCCATTGGCCGTGAGCCCCATCCGTGACGCGAGGCTATCACCGAACCAGCATGAACCTCCGGCTCGCGACATTCAGTTAAGCTGCGCCCGCACGCGTCCTTCATGGCCCAGGCGCTCCTCACACTCGCGCTGCGCTACCTCCCGATGCGCATTTGGCTGGGGTTCCGAAGGCTGGTCGATATTGCCCGCTCGACCGATGACTGGCAGGAGGAGGCGGCTCTTGCTCGGATTGCTCGTAACCCGCGCCTCCACCCTGGCGTTGCGACGTTGCGGGGCCTGCGGCTCCAATACGTGGATCCGCTGTCCTTCGCTTCGCAGTTCCGGGCGATCTTTCAGCAGGGGTGTTACCAGTTTCACGCCGCGCCAACCCGCTCGACCCCGCTGATTCTCGACTGTGGAGCAAACATCGGCCTAGCGACGATCTACTGGAAGCACCTGTTTCCCGAGGCGCGCGTGCTCGCGTTCGAGCCCGACTCTTCGGGTGCCCAAGTCTTGCGCACCAATTTGTCGTTCCTCAACATTTCAGGGGTCGAAGTCATCGAAGCCGCCGTGTGGACAGAGAACGGCAATTGTCCATTCGAGAGTCTCGGAGCCGACGTGGGTCGCCTTGGTCCTTGAGACGTCATGGTCCGGACGGTGCGGCTAGCGGATTACCTGATCGGTGATCGCATCGACCTTCTCAAGATCGACATCGAGGGGGCGGAGGTGCCGGTGCTCGAAGACTGCGCCGCCCGCCTTGACTGGGTGGATCGTGTGTTTGTCGAGTACCACTCATTCACGGATCTGCCGTAGCGCGTCGGCTCGATGCTCGAGATCCTTTCGAGCGCTGGATTCAGGCTCTCGCTTGTCCCTGATTCCGTTCCGCCATCGCCGTTCATGCACGCGGGTGCGCCTGGGAAGATGGACATGCGGGTGAACGTATATGCATCAAGGCAATGACGAGATTCCGCGGCCGCTGGTCGTCAGCCACGCCGGTGAGGCAACCTGCGCCGCGATCGCTCTGCTCCGAATCATGCGATGGTGTGTGCACAACCGACGCGTTGAGCCCGTGTTCGTCCTCGGTTCGGAAGGCGCACTCGTCGACCAGTTCCGTGAACTCGGCCCGACGTTCGTTCACTCAAGGTACCAACAGAGGCGCGCCGAGCGCCACCTAAGGCGCGTAGTAGGGGGGACCGCAGGCACGAAGGTGTTCGTGTCGGTCTCCGCGCTCCGTCTGAGGCACTTGTGCCGGAGCCACAACGCTGACCTGATCTACCTCAACACTGCGATCGACGGTCGAATTCTCTCCACGTCCGCTCCGCTCGAGCTTCCGTTGGTCACTCATGTGCAGGAGCTGGAGCGAGGCCTCGGGGCCGTGGGCCTGAACGACCTGCGCACGCTCATCGGACGCAGCGAGCGGCTGTTCGCAGTGTCTCGTGCCGTGAAGGACATGCTCGTACGAAACGGCACACGTGAGGAGCAGCTAGCCCTCGTGCAGGAGCCGATCGACGCTCCGTCCACGCTGCCGCCCGATGGGCAAGCGAGGCTCAGGCGCGACGTCCTCGGCGTTGACGGGAGTGCAATCGTGGTCGCCGCCTGCGGACACCCCGGATGGCGGAAGGGCACGGATTTGTTCCTCCGTGTCGCCCAGGCCGCGTTGGGAAACGAGCGCGCTGACAACCGGATCGCCTTTCGGTGGATTGGCGGCCATCGTCCCAACGAGTGGCTCACCACACTCGAGGACGACGTCGCCCAGCTCGGATTGGACGGTTCGGTGCGCGTCATCGAACAAGTCCCCGACGCGCACCGCCTCCTGGCGGCCGTCGACATCTTCATCTGCACGTCGAGGGAGGATCCCAACCCACTTCACTTGTCGTGCTCGAAGCTGCCGCGGCGGGGGTCCGGTCGTCTGCTTTGGCGGCGCCGGTGGGGCGGAGGAGCTTGCGGATCTCGAAGCGGCGCTCGCCGTCCCCTACCTCGATGCCGACGCGATGGCGCGTACGGTCGTAGAGCTGGCTGTCTCCGAGGAGAGACGCGACCGTCTTGGAGCAGCCGCCCGTGCTGTCGTGCTCGCGCGCAACGAAACGAGCGCGGTGGCTGGGCAGGTTGCCGACGAGCTGGCGTGGCTGGTCGGGTCGCCTATTCAGCGTCCTCTCCGCAGTCGGTCAGGTGGCGATTACAGGTAGGGCTGCCACTCGGTGCCATGCCGAGGTGCCACGAACTCTGATGTCGCGGTAAATGGGCGCTCGATGACCGTTACAAACGGGTAGCGGTGAATGGAGGCAATGCCTGCTGGAACGGCGTGGTCCTGCTCAGGTTGGCGCCGTCAGCCTGCCGGCGCGATGACCCTGCGTCCAAGTTCCCAATCAGACCGTCGATGAACCTGGAGAATCCGTTGTCGGTCCCCTCGGTGTCCTCGCAGATATACACCGCGCCCGGCCTGAGTCGGGGCAGGACGGCTTTGACCGTCAGGATCTGGTCGTCGACCCTGTGGCTGCCGTCGTCGATCAACGCGTCGATGGGTCCGGACGTCCGCGCGAACTCCTCCCAGAATTGAGGATCGCCCTGGTCTCCGATCACGATTGAGACGCCGACGGTTTCGTAAGCCTTGCAAGCCGGCTCGATGTCGATGCCCGTGATCCGCGCACCGTCTCCAAGGTAGTCGCGCCACATCTCCAAACTCCCACCGCTGAACACGCCCACCTCCACGAGATGCGGGCGCTTGCCGCGCAAGCGGCCCAAATGACGCTCATAGATGGGAAAGTAATGGCGCCACCTCCAGATGCCCCTCCCTTCGACGTGGGCGTCGAAATAACGTTCAAGGTCACCCGGCGGCGCGTCCTCGCCGCCGCTCAGCACTGGGAACGCCCGCCCGTACGCGGCTCCCAATCGCCTCAGACGCGCGCTTCCCTGCTTGGTCGCGGCCCATCGGAAGGCACGCGTCTTCACACGCGACACTTTGGTCGCCGCCCATCGGAAGAGACGCGTCTTCGTACGCGACACTCACCTACTACGGTCATACGCGCAGCATAGTTTCGTGCACTGGTAGCAGAGACCCCTTGTGTGAGATGGCGAGCTGATGCTCAAGTTGGAGTCCACTCGGTCGCGTCGCCGATTTCTTCTTCGGCCGCGCTACCACCTTTGTCGGTCGCGCCATCTTGCTTCGCGCGAGGGAGTCCGGCCACCAGGGCGTCTCGCGCCAACGATTGCAGGCCTATGCCTCCCCGCGACCGGGGCCCGTAGTCGCCGCCAAACGCGCCCCGCGCGACCGATGCGACTCTTGCGTACGCACGGTGATCCACGTAGGCATTTGCTCTCCGCTCCAGAACCTCCGCGTAGCGGCGGTGAGAACGGATGGATCTCTCAAGGCCAAGGCAGGCCGGCTGCCCAAGAGTCTTTATCGCCGGCCGCAGGCTCTCAAGGTACGTTTGCCTTTCACGAGCATCTCGACTCCTTGTGCGGTACACCTGTTCTTCGCTCCCGTGGGCAAGCGACTTCTCGAGACGCCCACGTACATTCCGCGTCCTTGCGGTGATGCGCTCCCACCTGGTTCGCGCCACAGACCCCGTGAGATGGTCCGACCATGCGGGCGTGGCAGATTCCGCATGTCGCCTGTACAGCACTAGCTCGTCGGGGAGCAGGACTGTCGCACCCACCGCGCCCCCGACAAACTGGATCCAGGTGTCATGGAACATTCTGCCATCGACACCGGGAGACTGGTCTGGGCGGTTATCGATGCCCACTGCCCGGAAGAAATCAGCGCGGAACGTCATCGCGAAGCCGCAGCGCGGAAAATGAAAAGGCTGAACGCACCCAGCAGAAAGTCGACGCCGTCTCCTGATGTGATTGCGCGGATCCGACCAGATCGGCTGAAGGTACTCATCGACTACCCGCGCCGAGTGGTTCACAACCGACACTTGTGGATCCGCGCGCAGCTCTTGCTCGCACCGCGCCAGCTTGTCTGCATGCCAAACATCGTCTTGATCGCACAGCGCGATCAGGTCTCCCGTACAAGCACTCATCGCACGAAAGAAATTGTCCATCCAATCCAACCGCCGATCATTTTCCAGGAGCCTGACTTCGAACGGTGCGCGAGCCGCGAAGCGTTGCGCGATTTCAGGGGTTCGATCAGACGAGCAGTCGTCGGATATGACAAGCTCGTCCGGCAAACGTGACTGCTTGGCAATGCTATCGAGCTGCTCAGCCAGGAAGCGCTCGCCGTTCCACGTCGCCATCGCTACCGACAGGCGCATCAGCGAGACCCCCGCCGCTGCTGATTACCGCCAGGCCAGGTCGTGCTCATGGGCGAAGCGCGGCTCGAAGCGGTGTCGGCTCGGTGCGCGGAACTCGCCCACCCGACACCGACCGATAATAGGTACTGATAGCGACGAGTTCCTCAACGCGGTCGAACGCCTGCAGGCGGCCGTCGACGATCACCATCACTCGCTCGCAGATGTCGAGGGTGGACATCCGGTGCGCCACGACGAGCACCGTGAGCTCGCCCCTCAGTCGAGCGAGCGACTCCTGAATGCGAGATTCCGTGCGTGGATCTAGCGCGCTGGTCGGCTCGTCGAGCACCAACACCTCAGGCTTGGCGCGAGGGCGCGGGCAAGGCAGATTCGCTGTTGCTGGCCGCCGGAGACAGCATCGGCTCGCGGCCCCACCAGGGTCTCGTAGCCCGCCGACCACTGCACCACCTCGTCGTGGATTCCGGCCAGCCGAGCGGCCGTCTCGACCGCGGCGTCGTCGATCGGACGGAAGAAGCGGATGTTGTCGGCCACCGAAGCGTGGAGCAAACGCGGCTCCTGCGGAACGTAGGCAAACCGAGCGTGCCAATCATCAGGTCTGAAGCTCCTTCGCGGCAACTCCGTTGATCAGGAAGCGACCGGATCCCGGTTCTCGCAAGCGCAGAAGCAGTTGCACCAAGGTCGATTTCCCGGCCCCGGATCGGGCCGATGATGCCGACGGCCTCGCCACCCATAACCTCGAAGGTGACGTCGGATAGGACCGGTCGCCCGGACTGGTACGCGAAGGAGACATCGTTCGAAGGCAATGGAGCGCACCCCGGTCAGCGGGCGGTCGCCGGCTGGCGCGATGCTCGCCGTATACCTGCGTTGCGCCTCATCCAGCCGCTCGACGTATGGCAGCGTCTGGCTGACGCCTAGGTACGCGGTCTGTGCCTGCTGCCCGTACATACCGGCTCGCACCAGCAGCAGCACAACTGCCGTTAGCGACGCCACCTGACCGCTGTGCGAGAGGTACAACGCACCGAGGGCTGTCACCACGAGCAGGTAGATGAGACACTGGTAGATCCCGGGGACGAGACGGGCGATCAGGTTCGATGCGGAAGTAAGCGGGAGTCAACTGTGCGACGAGCGTCGTCTGACCGCCGTCCTGAGCGCTGCGCCGGTTCCGAACACCTGGGCCTCTTCGGCGACTCGAACGGATTCGCTGACGCCACCGGCGAACCCGAGGGACGCCAGCGCCACTGGTGCGCAGGCGCGGTCACCGAGGCGGTTTAGGGGGCGCAGGAGGCCAAAGAGCCCAGTGGCTGCGACGAGCACGAGCAATGCCGCCACAACGTTGAGCGCCAGCGCAGCCAACAACATGACAAGGAACGCAAGCAACCCGACGATCAACGTCGAAGCCTGAACCACCGCGATCGTCGCCTGGGTGACCTGATTTGTGACGGCTTCTTGCAGATGTCCTTCGCGATCGCTCGACTGCTCGCGACCAGGAGGCGCGCGTGAACGCGTCGAAGACCGACTCTGCGTAGCCGGGCCTGCACGTCAGCGACGATCTGCGCCGGCACCACCGAGATGACCACCTGCAGTCCCAGGCGCACGAATGCAAGACCCAAGCCGAGTGCAAGGACGACGCCCAGCCCCTCGTTGACATGGACCACGCCAAGGTCGACCTGAGCACTGGACGCCCGATTCACGAGCGCCGTCGCGGATTGCGCGAGGATAGCGAGAATTCCCGACTCCGTAAGCCCAGAGGATCGAGCCGATCGCAAGAACCGTCACCCGTCCGCGGTGATCGCCGAGGAGCGAGCTTCAGGAGACCGAGGGCCGAGGCTTGAGCCACACCAGCATCCTGCGCGCCGTGCTGCGATGTGCTTAGACCTCCCCTCCCATTCATTCTCGACCACCCCTAGACACCGCACGCCTCCACGATCTCCCGCCAGCGCACATCCCAAGTGTGCACCTGGCGCACGTGCTCAGCGAGCCCGCACCGGTCCGCGTCGCCCGAGTCGCTGAGCGCCGCATCGAGGACGGTCTCCACCGCCCGGGCGCCTACGGGATCGAGCTCCCGCACGAAACCCGCATACGGGAACAGGCGGCGCGAACTCCTCGGTGCGGGGAGCGCTTCCGATCACCGCCGCGCCACACGCCGCCGACTCGAACCATCGTGCGGTGATCGCCGCGCCTTCGCCGGCTCGTGCGGGGTTCGTGCGGTCCACCGACCAGCTGACATGCACGCGCGAGGACTGGCACAGCCGCCCGAGCAGCTCCTGGTTTTCGAGCAGGTCGATCGCCTGCGGGGTTCCCGACCCGGGGCGACATGGGTCTGGTAGTAGTAGAACAGGTCGCGGCGCCGGGAGAGTTCCATCAGATAACGGTGGGCCTCCGCCTGCCGCCGCCCGATGGAGAGGACGTCGATGGGGCGATCGCTGCGATGAGGATGAAACCAACGGGGCTCGATCGCCTGTGGCAAGTAATGCACGCGGCACGGCAGTTGCTCGGCGTAAGGCTCGACTGTATGGGGGAATGAGACGAATAAGTCGTCGACGAACGACCAAGACGCGGCGCAGCCTGGTAAGCCGCGCCAGATCGCTCAGCCACGAGTCGAACAGGTACACGGCGACGCGCGCACACGAACGCCTCAGATCCCGGAGGTAGAGCAGGCCCGGTAGCCAGTCGACCGCCATCGCTACCAATAGGCATATGTCGTATGACGAGCGGGGGGCCTGACCGGTCGTTGAGGTGTCCCACTCGCGTCAACGCCCCCGATAACAGAGCTCCCGGTCGGCCACGCAGGAGCGCCTTCGCCTGCGCGCGGCGCGAGCGTAGGGGCACTGGCACAACGTCGACATCGCTCGCCCGCGCGACGGCGTCCTCGAAGTCAACGACCATGCCGTAGCTGACCGTGCGGTATATGTGCCGGCTCGTCGGGATCAGCACGCTGATCCGCTTGAGCTCTCGCTCGCCTGACATCGGTGCCGTTCGCTTCTCGAGTGGCGTTGCGCTAGCTGGCATCGACGGCGAAGCGTAGTGCGGATTTGTTGCTTCCCTCGGCAGCGATCGGGAGGTTCGGCTCGGTTGTCACGTGTGCGAGCGCAGCTAGCATCAGCGCGGACATGACGAGCCTTGGAACGCTGAAGAGGACGATTAGCGTTGGTGACCCGGCGAGGGCCCATGCAATCCATGCGCCCCTCCATAGACGACCCACGGCGGAAACGGCGTGCCGCTTGCTCCACCCGGTGACTCGCGCGCACAAGCTGACGCAGTCCGTACGCGAGAGGCGCGTAGATCAGCAACACGCCAATGATGCCCATCGTCATCAGGGCATTGAATACGCCCGTGTCGCTATTACGGATCGATCCCCTCAGGGAGGCCGGCCACGTAGCGCGCCGCGGGATGAAGAAACCCAAGTCCGACCGGCCATTTGTGCCCCAGGACGCGCAGCATGGCCCCATCGACCTGCTCGCGATACCCGACGGTCCCCGTTGAGTGAACCAGCGCGGACACACCGCTGCTTGCGCGCGCTATCACGCTGTGGACTACCGGAACGTTCCCGCTTCCTGCGATTGTGCTGACCGCAAGCACCGCAACGCTCAGGACCGCGAGCGTGGTCGCTGACCCGCACGAAAACGCTCGTGAGGGAGCCGTACCTCAGCGCGTACAAGCCGACAGCTACAAGCAGGGCGACGCCAAGCGCGAAGTAATTGGCGCGCGTCAACTGAACCGCGGCGCCGATGAAATACAGCACGACCAACGCGGTGATCGGCCACCGTCTTCCTCGCGATTCCTTCGACAGCAACAGTGCAGCGGCGAAGATCAAGCCGGAGTTGATTAGGAGCGACATGCTCGAATAGAGTCTGCGTCAACCCAGATGCGGACGTTGGTGTCGACGATCGCGGGGTGGACGAGCCAGCTGAGCGACGCGCCAGTGGTGCTCTGCACGTCCTGGCCGATCGCGCATACCGTCACCCCCGCGAGTAGCAACACCCCACCCGCCCGCAGCGACCGAGCCGGCAGTCGTGCCCGCAACGCCAGCGGCAGCAGGATCGCGAAATAAAGGAAGTCGCGGCCAAACAGCGCCGCCTTCAGCCACGGAATCCCGTCGAGCAGCGAGCTTCGAGCGAACTCATACATCCACCACGCGATGAAACATGCGCTCCATATGGTCGCGATGCGCATGATCCGCGCACGCTCTTTGCTCGGGTGGCGGTCCTGATATGCGACGAGCAACGCAGCTAGCCCGAATGCGGCCGCATCGTCAACTTTGAGCCCTCCTGGCAGCGGATGTCCGAGACTCACGATCGGGATGCCGTTCAGGGCAGCAAGCAGGAGCAACGCCGCAAGCGGACCGGGCGCTTGGAAGGCGAGGATAAGCAGTACCGCAATGATCCCGGCCGCTGCAACGTAGATTGTGTGGCCATGAGCAATGAGCCAACCTGCGCCGATCGCAGATACTGCTAGACCGGCCAAGAGCACGAGTAGACGTGCCTCGGTCTGCGGATCCGACGCCCATCCTCGATCGCGGTGAAGCGCTCCGAGTGCCGAGGAGAAGCGGCGATTCGGCGTCCGATATAGACCTGAGGCGGTCACGCTATTGATCCGACTGGTCGGCCGCCGCTACTTTGACAGCACTTTGTACAGGCGGGACGTGTCCTCCGTCTGCAGCGTAATAGCCGTAGCCGTAGCCGTAGCCGTAGCTGCCGCCCTTTCTTGCTTTCACGCCATTGGCAACCACGCCAAGCAGCGGAGCGTTTACCCCCACGAGCCGCTCGCGCAAGAACGCCGCAGCGTCGCGTGTGTTCTTACCCAGCTGGGCGACGAGGACAACGCCATCCACCGCCTTCAGCAGGGCAATTGCGTCAGCTACGACCGTGAGTGGCGGTGTGTCGATGACTACTAGATCGTATTGCTCGCGCGCCCACGCAAGGACGTCCGCCATCGCGTGGCTTTGCACGAGCTCGGTCGGATTGGGGGGTGCATGACCTGCGACGAGGACGTCGAGCAAGACTTCGCTCCGCGAGCCGTTCAGCCGAGATGCGATAGGAACCGATCGAACAGCCTCGGAGAGCGTCGTGCCGCCGGTCAATAGCTCTGACAGCCCTGGTTCTGTCGATAGCCGGTAGTGCGCCAGCCACGTTGGACCGACGAAGATCAGCTTCCAGAAGAAGCGTTCTTGTCCCCATCTCCTGGGCAGCCTCAGCGAGATTGTGTGCAATCGTCGTTTTGCCATCGCCCGGCGCAGCTGATGCCACCATCAGCAGACGCACGTCCCGATCGACGTTGAAGTAGCGCAGGTATGCCCGGAGCAGCTTGAACACTTCCTTGTCACCCTGATGGTTGCCGCCATTCGCCTCGGGCGGAAGTGCGTACGCCTTGTTGTGCGGGACCGCGCCAAGGAGCGGTACCCGGTAGGTCGCCTCGAGCTCCTCCACGTTCTTGATCCTGCGGTCGAAGCGCTCGAGCAGGAACGCGGCGAGCAGCCCGAACAGGAGTCCGAGCAGCAGACCGAGTGCGGTATTGCGCGTCACCTTTGGTGAGGATGGCGAGCTGGGAACCTGGGCGGGCGAGAGCAGCTGGACGCCGCCATTCTCGAGATTAGCGTCGATTCGAAGCGACTCCGCGCGGTCCAACAAAGCCTGTCCACTGGTTCCCGCTAGCTGCTGCCGTGAGAGCGCCGCAATTTGCAGTTCGACCAGCGTGAAGGGCCTGCAGTACGGCGGCCTGCGCCTGAAGTCCCTGGCTCTTTATGTACTGCGAGGCGTATGTGTTTGCAATTGCTGCCGCCAGCGTTGGGCTTGGACTCGTTGCGGAAACGTTGGCGATGTTGGCCTGGCCCTGTTGGGTAACGCTGATCGATCGTCGAGACCGCGCCTGGCGAGAGCCGATGGCCCACGATCCGTGCTGTCGCTTGAGCGATGCCCGGCTGGTGGGAGATCTGCTGGACCGCCGTCGCCTGCGCTGCCGGATCGACGGTCGTCGAGGAGGAGGTTGTCGGCAGCCCCGTCTGCGGGTCGATTTGAGTGCCCGAGAACAACAGGGCAGACGCCGTGGCGGTGTACTGCTTGTGCTGCCGCTCAGAGAACGCGAAGGTCGCACCCGTCACAAGGACGGTCACGAGCACGATCACCCACCAGCGCCGTCGCAACACCACGAGGACGCGCTCGAGATCGAGGTGTTCAGCTTCCGTTTCCACGTTCCCTCCCGAGTTCGCGCACCTTCACGACACTCCTGCCGCTCGCTCACGTATGGCCCCCCACTCCGACAGCGGCCACTTCCGGCGCCCTGGTAGCGCGTGACCGGCAAGCGATTGTCTGCGGCCCGATACGCGTAGCTCCTTCAATTCGTCACGCCTTCAGTTTGCTCCCCGTCCGCCGAGGACGACCGGCAGCGTCCGCAGCATCAGCCGCACGTCCTCCCACAGCGACCAGTTCATGACGTATAGGTAGTCCAGCTTCACCATCTCCTCAAACGGAATTCGCGTCCTACCCAGAACCTGCCAGTAGCCGGTGATCCCAGGTGTGAGGTCCAGGCGTCCTCGTGCCCACGCCTCGCACGTGCTCGTCCTCGGCCGGGATCAGCGGGCGCGGTCCGACCAGGCTCATCTCGCCGCGCACGACATTCCAGAGCTGCGGGAGCTCGTCCAGGCTGAGTCGCCGCAGCCAGCGGCCGATGCGAGTGATCCGCGGATCATGGTCGAGCTTCAGCCAGCCGGCGTCGGTGCTCTGCGCGATCAGCTCCGCGCGGCGCTGCTCGGCATCGGCGACCATCGTGCGCAGCTTGAACAGGCGAAAGTGACGGCCTCCCCGACCCACCCGCTCCTGAGCGAAGAACACCGGCCCCCGCGAATCGAGCTTGATGGCGACGGCGAGGAGTGCTAGGAGCGGAGCGACGAGCGATCAGCAGAGGGGTGGCGATCAGGAGATCCATGCCCCGCTTGATCGTCCGGGAGGAGCGCGGCAGCCACGGCGGATTGATCCCGAGCACGGTAACACCCTCGACGTCGTCGATCTCGACTGCGGGTCCGAGCACGTCCGCGAGACGGGGGAGCACGGAGACCTTGAGCGACAGCGCACGGCAATCGCGGAGCATCCGCTCGAGCTCGCCCTCCTCGATATCGCGGGCAGAGAACACGACACGCGACACCGCATGCCGATCGGCGACCTGCTCGAGCTGTTCGAGCGTGCCCAGAGTCGGGACACGTCCATTCTCCTGTCCCGACGATGCCTCGGTCGGCGAAAGGGAACCGATTACGTTGAGCCGGTATTCCGGGTGAGCCGCGAGCTTGCCGACGAGTGTCTGTCCCATCTCGCCCGTCCCGACCAGCAGCGCGTTCTCGACGCCGATCACCCGCCCCGCGATGGATCGAATGGCAAACCGAGTGACCGTCACCAGCACGATCACGTTGACGCCGAACAGCAGGATCTCGGCGAAGTCGAGCCTCCGCATCGGCGAGTAACGGGCGTAGACCCAGAAGGATCAAGCCACCGATCACGGTCGCGTGGAAGAGCCGTGGAAGGTCATCGACGGTCGAGTAGCTGATCCGCTTGACATCGCGGTCGTACAGGCCGTAGAGCTTGAACAGCACCATGGTCAGCGGAACTGCCGACGACGCCCCACAGGATCCGGTGCCCGCCCGCCGGCAGGCCCGGGACGACAAGGGCAATGGTCAGGGCGAGCATCACAGCCAGCGCGTCCCCCCCGGCCAGAAGCCGCCTCAGGGCCGAATCCCTGCCGACGCCTCGGGGTCGGGCCGGAAGGCCCGCGTGCTCAACCCGGAACCCATCGGGCTCGGCAACGCGCAGAGAGGTGTCCGCAGCACCCATCACGCGACCGGTGACATGACGGTGTCCTCCTCCAGTGCCACGCGCTCACCGCCGCTGGCCAGGGACGCATGCGCCGCCTCCGCCAGACGAACCACATCGCGGGCTAGGCCCAGGTCGCATTGGGGGCGTTCGCGGGCGCGGATCGCCCGCAGGAAATCCGCGAGCTGCAGCGCAAGCGGCTCCTCGGTCGAAAGCTTCGGCGAGAGGATGTCCCCACTTCGATAGGAGAGCTGGTATTCGCCGAAGGTCTCGGGATCCTTGTAGTCCACGCCGCGGTCGTAGATCTTGATCGCCTCCGCCCCGCCGTCCTCGTAGACCACCATGCGCTTCGACCCGACGATCACGGTTCGCCTGAGCTTGCTGGGCGCAAGCCAGCTGAGCTCTACGCTCGCGATCAAACCCGATCCGAACTCCATCGTCATGAACGCGACGTCCGCGATGCCCGGGACGATCGAGTCCCGCCCAGTCGCCCGGATCGACTTCGGCGGGCCGCCGAGCCAGTAGAGGAGAATCGAGAAGTCGTGCGGGCCCAGATCCCAGATCACGCTCACGTCGCGTTGATGAAGGCCGAGGTTGACGCGGCTGGCCGACACGAAATACAGCTTCCCGAGCTCGCCTGAGTCGATCAGGTCACGAACGGCTCGGACGGGTGGGCTGTAAAGGAACGTGTGGCCGCACATGAGGGAAAGCCCACGCTCCTCCGAGAGGGCGATCAGTTCCTCGGCCTGGGCGGTGGACGGTGCGAGCGGCTTTTCCACGAACGTGTGCTTGTCAGCCTCCAGACAGCGACGGGCCAGCTCATAGTGGGTGAAGACGGGCGTGGCGAGCAGCACGCCGTCCACACTCGGGTCGTCGAGGATCTCATCGACCTCTTGGGTCAGCTGCACACTCGGGTAGCGCCGGCCAAAATGCTCCAGCCGTGACACGTCGCTGTCGCAGATCCAGCGCACCTCGACGTCGGAGCGCTCGATCAGCACTCTGACCAGGTTCGGGCCCCAGTACCCCAGGCCCACCACAGCAACCGCTGGTTCCAGACGCAGACGTCGGACTTGATGCCCCACGCGGTTTCCGTTCACAGGCTTCTTCCTCCCTGGTATCCCCTCAGACCCCATCGGGGACCGGCCCGGCGGGGATCCTATCGCGTCCGAGATGACGGTTGGCGTGACGCTCCCACGTGTGTTCGTTTACCACCCGGACGACGCTGTCCAGCTCATCTTGCGTCATTCCGGGAAAGATTGGCAGCGACAGTTCGCGTCTCGCCCAGTCTCGCGCCGTCGCTACCGGCCGGGGTGGGTCGGGATCGTCTAGCGCCGGCTGGTCGGGAAGTGCGAGCGGATAGTGGATCCGAGTCGAGATTCCCGCCCGGGTCAGCTCGCGCATCAGATCGTCCCGTCGGCTCACCCGGACCGGGAACACGTGGTAGGTGCACGGCGAATCCGGCGACTCCTCCAGCACCTCCACCTCTCCTTCCAGGCGCGCTACATACTCCGCGGCGATCGCGCGGCGCGCGGCCGTCCACGCTTCAAGATGCGGAAGCTTGGTGCGCAGGAAAGCCGCTTGAAGCCCGTCCAGCCGCTCGTTGTAACCGCGCACGCGGTGGGCGCCGTCCCCGTCACGCCCCAGATCCCGGAGTCGGCGCGCCTGGGCAGCAAGGCCGTCGTCGTCGGTGCAGATTGCACCGCCGTCTCCCAGCGCACCTAGGTTCTTACTCGGATAGAAGCTGAATGCCGCTGCATGTCCGAGGGTGCCCACCCGGGCATCACGGTAGGTCGCTCCGTGTGCCTGCGCCGCGTCCTCCAGCAGCAGGAGGCCCCGACGGCGCACCAGCGCATCGGAGCGGTTCGATTGCACAGGCCTGTCCATAGAGATGGACGGCCAGAATCGCGGCCGTCCGGGGACCGATCGCCGCCTCGGCCATCTCGGGATCGATCAGCCCGCTGCCGTGCTCGACGTCCACGTACACCGGCACGGCGCCGACGTGGTGCACAGCAAGCGCGCTCGCGATGAACGTGTGCGCAGGAACGATCACCTCGTCGCCGGGGCCGATGCCCGCCGCCCTCAGCATGATGGCCAGCGCCGCCGTCCCCGACCCAACGCCGACGCAGTGGCGGACCCCACAGTACGCGGCGAATTCGACCTCGAACTGCTCAACCTCTTCGCCGAGTACGAACGCACTCGAGACCATCACTCGGTCGAACGCCGTCTTGAGCTCATCGACGACGCCCGCGTGCTGTCGCGCCAGGTCGACGAATGGTACCCCAGGCATGACCCTCTCCTACCTAAAGTCGGATCCCCACTTGACGCCCCCCTTAGACCGCGGCGCCGGCGACAACCTATGGCCTGGTTGAGCGGATGGGAAGCAGCTATGAAGAAAGTGCACGAGTTGCGGTACGCGTGCGTGGCCCCATGTCCCGCTCGAGCCCCCGCGTCCCGGGGCCAGCGAGGGAGTTTTTGACAACTCCTACGAGGAGTATATAGGTTTTGTATGAGCATGCGGGCCCATCACGGATGGCGTGAGCAAGTAGCTTGTCGCGCACCATCGAGCCGATTCCTCGCCGGAGGTGTGACAAATGCTCCCGGCGAAACCAACGACCGACGCCGCGGGAGTGGAATGCGACCGCGCGACCTCTGAGACTGGTGGCCGCATGCTTATGGGGGACTATCGCCGCGCGCACTAAGAGTCCAGAATCGGAGTTCTCCCGTGTGTACGACGAGCACGTGTGGCGGGTCTACGGCTTCATCGCCTACCGCCTCGGTGATCGGAATGCGGCGGAGGACCTGACGCAGGCGACCTTTGAGCGGGCGTTGCGAGCATGGAGCAGGTTCGATCCTCGGCGGGCGTCCGAAAGCACGTGGCTGCTTGCCATAGCCCGTAACTTGCTGATCGACCACCATCGCCGCGACCGGTCTCACCTGACCGAGCCGATCGAAGAACGCCTGGCACCGCTGGTGCCGGGACCGGAGGAGCAACTTTCGAGCTGCCCGGAGCTGGTCACGGCGCTCGCGCGGCTGAGTGAGCGTGATCGCGAGGTTGTCGCGCTGCGCTTCGGGGGCGACATGAGCGGCCCTGAGATCGCGGAGGTGCTGGGCCTCACGCTGGCGAACGTGCAGCAGATCCTCTCCAGGTCGCTCCGGAGGCTGCGTGGCCTGCTCGAGGAGGCCGGCTACGAAACGCCCAACGCGGCCAGGGCGATGAGCACCCCGCCGGCCCCGATGTAGCAGGCGACGAGCAGTCGCAGGCGCTCAGGGCGAGGTCCGTAGCCGGGATCCTGCCCGGCCAGGTGGCGGTGGAGCCTCCCCCGGAATCCGACGGCGGGAACCGGCCGCGCCATCCTGAGCTGCTCGGCCAGGTCGGGCTCGTCAGATTCCGGAGCGGGAGTATTCGGAAGCTCGTGGGTCATTGACGGAACAGGGGCGATTGGGGGTTGAGCGAGCGGCTTCGAAGGTAGGCCGCGACCGAGGCGTCCGGGTGGCCAGCCTCGGCCTCCAGACGCGAGACGATGAGCCACGTGCTCCAGTTGTCCGGTTCGTTTGACGCGGCCGCCTGGGCAGCCGCCAGGGCACCGGGCACATCGCCCTCGAGCTCGAGCACGAGCGCGAGCTGGATCCGCGGCGAGGCGGCGTCCGGCTCGAGGCGCACCGCGGCGCGCGCGTCGGCGAGAGCGCCGGCCGGATCGCCGCTTCAAAACCGCCGCCTGGCTTGCGCGCACCGTGTTGACGGTCGCGAGGGGAACCGCGACGGCAACCAGCGCCGCGATCGCGACGGCGATCGCGCCGAGTCGGAGCGGCCGGCGTACGCGCCTCGGTGCCGGGGCGCGCCGCGGGCGCTAGTAGCGCGGCGGCCAAGAGCAGGAACGCCGCGGGCAACACGGGGACTTGCCAGAGCCAGTCCGCCGCCGCCCCGACCGTGAATGCGATCAGCGCTCCGGTCAAACCAGCCGCCCGCACCCTCGCCTCGTAGCGAGACCGCCGGCACAGCATGACCGCAGCCCCAAGCACCAAGAGGAAGAATGACCCCAGGAGTGCCAGCCCGACGACGCCGGTTTCCGCGAGCGTTTCCACGTACAGCGAGTGCGCGTTTTCCACGGGGCTGTAGTACGGGGCCCGAGGGTCCCACAGCAGCTGGAATGTGCCACCGCCATTGCCCGCGAGCAGGTGGCCACTGGTGGCGTCGATCGCCACTTTCCAGTACGTGTAACGCCCGTTCCCGCTCACGGTCCCGAAGCGGGCGATCGAGTCGTCGTGGAGCGCTGCTGTCGCGCCCGTGTGCTTGAAGTCCTGCCAGGCATGACTGATCCGCGCCGGGGCTCCGGCGAGCAGTGCCGCCACCACGCAGACTGCGAGACCTGCCGCGAGCAGCGCCCGGGCGCGAGCGGGCGTGGGCGTGAGCCACCGCGGCGGCGTTCCGTGACGAACGGCGAGCCCGACGCCGGTCTGGGCCAGCGCCACGCCGGCGCAAACCAGGAGGATCGCGACCATCAAGGTGTCGCCCTGATGGTGCGCGGCGGCGTTCGTAAGCCCCTGCTCGATCGCCGGGCGGTGGACACTCGCCAGGATCAGGGTGGCGCTGCCGGCAGCCGTCACCACGACCGTGGCGAGCTTTCCCACCCGCTCCGGGCTGAGGAGAAGGAATGCGAGCAGCCCGGCGGCGGCCGACACCGCGCCGCCACGCGAGAAGGTGAGGTAGCCACACAGGGTCACGACCGGGATGGCCGCCGCCGCCGCGGCCTGAGCCCAGAGGGTTCGAGCCGAGGTGGCGATCGCCAGCAGCAGCGGCAGGCCCAGCGCCATCAGCGCCGCGAGCGCATTCCAGTAGTTCAGCGGCCAGCCGAGCCGTCCGGCGGCGCCGGGGAGAAAGGAGGCGGTCAGATACGCGGCCGGGAACAGGTCAGGGCGCAGCCGCGAGGCGAGGGCCAGGCAGGCGACCACCACCACGGCGGCGGCGATCGCGTGGACCGTGTGCTTCACGGCCCGCGCGCGATCGCGATGGATCGAGATGCCGAGCAGGAGCACGCCGAGATAGCACGCGACCCGCGAGAGATCCTGCAGGCTGCGCTCCGAGCTCAGCGACCAGATGGTGGAAAGTGCGGTCCACGCGACGAAGCTCGCGAACAGGGCCAACGCGATCCAGGCCGTGCGCGTCCACCGACCGGCCGGCAGCAGCCCCCAGGCGGCTCCGACGAGGACGATCCACCAGACGACGATCGCCACCTGGCTCCACACGACCTGGTCATAGCCGCCCCCGTCGATCGCGAGGTAGAGCACGATCGTGCCGGTGAGCGCCCACGTCCGCACGGCGTCGGGCTCGAACCGACGCAGGGTGTCCGGCCACCACGTGGCAGAGCGGCTAACTACCGCTTCCATCTGTCTTCAATACGCAGGTGTAGTCAGATCGCTGACGCGTGGAGCCCGATCTCGAGCTGTTCCTCAGCCGCGCTGCGTCCAGGGAAGGCTGGTCTGCGCGCCAAGCTGAGCGCGCAGGGTCGCGCTGCCCGGAACGCGCAGGGTGGTCGTGAACACCTGGTCAGCCAGCGCTGACAGCCGGCGTAGGAGCACCCAGCGGGTCCCGCGCAGCTCCTCGATGGCCACCTTCCCTTTGGCGGGCGAGCGACCCCACGCCTGAATCTGGCTCGCGTTCAAGCGCCGGGTGACGAACGGAAAGCGGAACGCCTGGGCCGCCGGCTTGGCTGTGCCGTCGAGGTAGTACAGGCCGGCCTGATACGTGCTGCCGTAGTTCGGGATCGGCGGCGAGTCGACGATCTGCAGCCAGAGCACGGTATCCACGCCCTGTCGCCAGAGTACGTAAAACGACTGCTCCAGCCAGTGCGCTTGCTCGAGGATGGGGACCCCGTCCGGGTCCGGCGGCGAGCTGTCCCATGAGATCTCCGTGACCCACAGCTGCTTGGGTCCGGCGGGTAGCACGTGGCCCACGCGCTCGGCTGCGTGCAAGACGCGCGCGATCTTGTACATGTCGGGCACGGCAGCATCGTCCGGGTTCAGGGCGTGCCACAGCGGACCGCCGATCCCGTACGGGTGGTGCGAGAGCGCGTCCAGGTGCGGCGGGTCCGGGACAGCTCATCGGTTCCAGGCGCGCGTCGTCGCGCAGGCAGAACAGGTCGCGATCGAACTCGACCGGGGGCATCCGCTGGCCACCGGGCGGGTCCCCGTAGGGCGCGGTGCCGGCCGTGACGACGAAGTTCGAGGGTGAGACGCGCTTCACCGCCGCATAGAACGCGTTCAGCAACTGGCGGTAGATCGTCGGGCTCGCGGGAGCCCAGCCGCTCCCGACGCGCGTCCACTGGGGCGACAGGTAGATGGCGAGATTCGGCTCGTTCCACGGCTGCCAGTAGCGGACGCGCGGCAGGAACGCGCCGGGGTGCAGCGGGTCCGGGAAGCGACCGTCGTAGCGAAGCGCGGCCGCCGTCGCGAAGCTGGCAAACTGCGCGGGGTTCGGCCGCCAGGTACCGGGCTGTACATCGGGCGGCGCGCCCGGACCCTCGGCCCAAGTCGGGGCGCCGGTGATGTTGAGCAGCACCTGCAGGCCCTGGCTGGTCAGGTTGCGGATGCTGGCGTCGACCGCGCTCCAGTTGTATCCGGAGCTGGCTGGATCGGCGGGGTTGAACGCCGAAGGGCGATCGAGAGGAGCCACCTCAGACCAGACGAGGTTGACCCGAACGATCGTCGCGCCCGCCTGCACCGCCCTCGGAATCCAGACCGCGGTCGCGGCCGGAGTGCCCGCCGGTGAGGGCGGGGTCGGCGCTGAACCCGAGCGTGAGACCGAGGGCGCGAGCTTCCCCAGCGGGGGCGCCCAGACCGAGCAGCACGACCAGGACAACAAGCAGACGAAGACGCACGCGGCGGGCGTAATCAGCTCGCGCGGCGGCGACGCACGAGCGCGAGCACCGCGGCGGCGAGGGCGCTGCCGATCAGGACGATGGGCAACAGGGGTCCGAGGCCGCCCCCGCTCGTCGAACCAGTCAGGGCCTTGACGACGCTCGCTGCCGGCGACGATCCTTGGCTCGCCGAGGCCGCCGAGACCGACGAAGCCGGTCCGGTGGAGCTCGATCGAACCGATGACCGCGGTCGCTGCGGAGCGGTGGCCTCCGCGAGGGCCGCCGCGGCGACCCCGGCCGGCCCCTGCGCCGCGAGCGCGTGCTGGGTTGAAGGCGTGATCGCGCTGCCTCCACCGGCACCGCCGCCGCTGGACGTCCCGCCCGGACCGCCCGGGCGGCCGACGGCTCCGCCCCCGGGGTGTACGGTGCTGGTCGGCCGGCCCCCGCCGGCGGTCGGGACCGTCTCGACGTACTGGCCCACGCCGGAGTTTCCCGGCGGGGCAAGGGTGCGACTCGAGGCCTCAGCCACCGCCGGGAGAGCGAGCAGAATTGCCAGCGCAATCGCAACGCGCCTCATGCATAGGGATACGTTCGGCGGCCGCGCCGGCTGACAGCTTGCCCGGCCTTCGCAATTGCTGCTCGATCACCGCCGCTTGCCGAAGCGGCTCGGAGCTTTGCGCCGAGATGCGGCCTTGTGCCGACGCTGGCGACGGGGCTTGTGGTGGGAAGACGCCTTGACGCGCCTTGCCGGCGCTGGTGGACTTTTTTCTTTCGCTTCGGTGGTGGGCGCCGCCGGGTTGGTCGCCGGCTGCGTCGCCGCCGGCGGGGTCGAAGCCGGAGCGGCCGGGCAGCCCTGCGTGGTCAGCGCCTGGACCTCTCCGAGGTAATCGGCGCCGAGGGGAGTCTCGGAGAGCTCGCTGTCGACCATCGAGAACCAGGGGTCGGTATCGGCGATCGGGATGCCGCCCCACCAGAACGCCTGGACGTTCTCGACGTTGAGGCCCGGCGTGCAGAGCGCCCATTGGGTGTATTGCGCGACCTCGGCGCCCCACGCCGCGATGCCGGGAGTCACACCGTCCGCCGCGCCGAACTCGTTGATGTCGAGCGGGACGTTGCTGTCGCCGTTTGCATCGAGCCACTGCCGCAACTGGGTCGTGTCCTGCTCCATCGTCGTCACGTCATACAGATACGGGTGGAAGCCGACCGCATCCATCGGGCCGATCGCCGCCAGGTACTGCTCGGCTGTGTCGAGTGTGATGGCGCCCGAGTCGAGCATTCCGCCGACGACCGCCTGGGCGGTCGGATCGACCTGATGAAGCGCTGTGCGCGCCGCCTCGTACACCTCGGCGTAATCGGCCGGGTTCGCGTAATGAAGCGATGTCTCGTCAGCCGGCTCCGTCGGCGTGATATCGGGCTCGTTGCCGATCTCGTAGCTTTCCACGGGCAGGTAGGGAAGCTCTGGGTGCTGTGCCCAGAATGACCCGCCCGGCCCATAACGCTGTGCGAACGAGGTGACGAACGCGGCCATCGCGGTGGCGTCGGCGGCGGCACCCTGGCTCTTGGGCAGGCCCAACATCGGATAGAGCCGCAGATCCGCGGCGGCCGTCAACTCGACCACCGCGTCGGTGTTCGTGCCCTCTATAACCTGATCGCGAGCCAGGCCGACCCCGGCCGCCGAGGCGGTTGCGAGATCAGGAGGCGAGCCCGTCGAAGTTGACGCCTAGGCTGTCGGGCGAGATCGGCGTGGCGGCGGCTGCGGAGCCTGGCAGCACGGCGGCAGCGGCGAGCAATTGCGCGCCCAACACAGCACAAACCGGCCAGTATTCGACGAAACCCGTACACATCTGGACATAGCGGCCATCGTTGGGGATAGCCTCGATCAACTTCGGTGAGAAATCGACAAATGAGCCAGGCCGCGACAGCATGAGAGCCACGGTGCGGGGTTACGTCGACCTGCACGCGCACGTGCTCCCGGGAATCGACGACGGTCCAGCCGATACGGACGGGGCGCTGGCCATGCTCCGCGCCGCCGCCGCAGCGGGAATCGGGACGATCGCCGTCACGCCCCATCTCCGCTCGGACTTTCCCGATGTGCGCGTCACCGAGCTCGCACCCCGCGCTCAGCAGCTTCGCGAGGCCGGCGAGATGGCCGGAATCGACATCCGCATCATCTCGGGAGCCGAGGTCTCGCTGTTGTGGGCGCTGGAGGCCAGCGACGAACAACTGGCGCTCGCGACGTACGACCAGGGGGGCACCGACCTGCTGATCGAGACGCCGACATTCAACGTGATTGGCCTCGAGAGCCTCCTCTACCGGCTGCGCGCGAAGGGGCTTCGGGTGACGCTCGCCCACCCGGAGCGCAGTGCCGACTTCCAGCGCGATCCCGCGCGCCTCGTCGAGCTGGTCCGGCAGGGGGTGCTGCTTCAGGTGAACGCTGAAACGCTGCTTAAGGGGGGGCGGCGGTCAGACGCGCAACGTTTGGGACGCTACCTGTGCCTCGAGGGCCTGGCCCACGCCTTGGCGTCGGACGGGCACCGCGCGAGCGCTTGGCGACCGGTTACCTGCCTCGCGGACGCAGTGGGAGTGGCGGCGACCCTCATCGGCCCCGACCGGACGCGCTGGATGACGCAGACCGCGCCGGCGGCCATCATCGCCGGAGCCGACCTGCCCGACGCGCCGACTCTCCGAATCCGCCGGGGGATGCACAAGCTCCTACGACGACGGTGAGGAAAGGTCAGGTCCCGACACGTTTGGCGGCGTCGTTTTGCTCTTCATCATCGAAGGTCGAGCGACAATGTCAGTGTCGGCCGGCGCACATTACGGCCCGCTCGGCCTGCCTGCGGTGTCGCCGTCACGGCGACACCGATACGTGAGCAGATGTTGTGCGATCACTGCGAATGACTGGTACAGTGCCGCCGGCTTGAAGGTCATGTATGTGGTGGGGGCTCGGCCCAACTTCGTCAAGATGGCGCCGGTCATCTCCGAGGTTCGGCGTGCGCTTCCCGACGGTCAGCACGTTGTGGTGCATACCGGCCAGCACTATGACCGGATGATGTCGTCGGCGTTCATCGACGAGCTCCGGGTGCCTGCGCCGGACTACGTCCTTCAAGTCGGGTCGGCGACGCATGCCGTACAGACCGCCCGGGTGATGGAGCGGATCGAAGCCGTCATCGACGCCGAGCGTCCAGACCTGGTGCTCGTTCCCGGAGACGTCAATTCGACGCTGGCTGCCACGCTCGTGGCGGCTAAGCTCGGCGTGCCGCTGGGCCATGTCGAAGCCGGGCTACGGAGCTTCGACCGCACCATGCCCGAGGAGATCAATCGGATCGTCGCCGACGAATTCAGTGACTATCTGTTCATCCACTCCGACGAGGCACGCGAGAACCTTCAGGCCGAGGGAATAGCGCTCGAGCGCATCCACTTCGTCGGCAACACGATGATCGACTCCCTCGTGGCGATGGAGGAGCGCTTCCGAGCGCTGGGGGCCGCGGCGCGGCACGGCGTCAACTCGGGCGACTACCTGCTCGTCACGCTGCATCGCCCCGCGCTCGTGGACGGACCGATGCTGCACGAGGTGCTCACCCAACTGGTTGGGATCGCTCACGAGCTGCCGGTCGTGTTCCCCATGCACCCGCGGACTCGCAAGATGGTCGAAGGCGTAACGCTCGACGCGTCGGTGCGGCTGCTCGAGCCCCTGGGCTATCTCGAGTTCTTGTCGCTGGAGGCCGACGCCGCGGGGGTGCTCACGGACTCGGGCGGCGTGCAGGAGGAGACCACGTACTTGGGCGTCCCGTGCTTCACCTTGCGCGAGAACACCGAACGTCCGGTCACCCTGCGGGCCGGCACCAACACCCTGCTGGGACTAAATCCCGGTCGCATCGCGGACATCCCGTCTGCGCTCTCCCAATCGGCCCGCGCGGCTCACCCGCCTCCGCCCGGCTGGGATGGCCATGCCGCCGAGCGGCTCGCCGCGGTGATCTGCGCAGAGCCTGCCTCCGAGCTCGTTGGGGCCGCAGAGCCTGTCGCATGAACATCTGGCTCGACCTCTCGAATTCGCCGCATCCGCTTCTCTTCGCACCCGTCGCGCGAAGCCTCCGGGAAGCGGGGCATGAGGTCCTCGTCACGGCCCGCGACAACGCACAGACGGTCGAGCTCGCGCGCGAGCGATGGCCCAAGGTCGAGGTGATCGGGGGCCCGAGCCCCAGAGGAAGATCGTCCAAGGTGGCCAGCATCTACGAGCGCATCGTCGAGCTGCGCCGGTGGGCGGTCCGGATCGGTCCGGACGTCGCGCTCTCGCACAACTCCTACGCGCAGATCGCCGCCGCGCGCACGTTGGGGATCCCGGCCGTCACCGCGATGGACTTCGAGCACCAGCCGGCGAACCATCTGGCCTTCCGCCTCGCCACTACCGTGCTGGTACCGGAGATGCTCCCTGTGCGCGCGATTCGCCGGCAAGGGGCCGTCCAGGCGAAGCTCGTGCGCTATCCGGGCCTCAAGGAAGAGCTCTATGTCGGCGATTTCGAACCCGACACCGAGATCCTGACCAGGCTCGGGATCGACCCCCGTCCGCGCATCGTCGCCGTGCTGCGCACCCCGCCGACTCGAGCCGTGTATCACGCGTCGTCGAACCCGCTATTCGAGGAGACCCTCCGCACGCTCTGTCGGCAACCGGGCGTCGTCTGCATCGTGCTCACGCGTCACCCCGAGCAGATCGCCGCGATAGACGGCCTCGGTCTGGGCAATTGCATCGTGCCCCGCACCGCGATCGACTCTCGATCGCTCATGTACGCGGCCGACGTGATGATCGGAGCCGGGGGAACGATGACCCGGGAGGCGACGTTGATGGGGATTCCGACGTGGACCATGTTCGCCGGGAAGACCCCCGCGGTCGACCGGTGGCTTGAACGGCGCGGCATGCTGAGGCGCCTCACCCGCGCCGAGCAGATCGCGGCCCTGACGCCTCGTCCAACCAGGCCGCGGACGCCCGAGGAGCTGCGTGACTCCGGCCGGCACCTCGCGGCGGTGCTCGTTCGGGAGATCGTCGCCGTGGGCCGTGTCAGCCATCTGGCAGCCGCCGCGTAGTAAGAGGGGACCCCCTTGGGGGGTATTCCCGATCAGGAGGGACTTACATGACGAGGTACTCGCACCTGAGGTGGCTGCCCGCCCTCGGGGGTCTCGTGGCAGCCGGCGTCCTGGTTCTGTCGGCCGCGCCGTCGAGCGCGACGATAGTTTGTCCGACCGGAATAAAACCACCGAGTCCTTACTGCACGAACGTCCCGCCCACCGCAACCACGGGTAGGGCCACCGAGGTGAAGGGCACGAGCGCGACGCTGAACGGCGTGGCTGGACCGAACGTCAGCGGCGGCGACATCACGCAGTACTACTTCGAGTACGGGCGAACCACCAACTACGGCTCCACGACGCCGCCTGGCACGATCGGGTCCTGCCCCTCCGGCATCAGCCCGCCGAGTCCGTACTGCAACGTGCCCAAGACCGAGCCCGTGTCGGCGCGCATCTCCAATTTGACGCCTTGCACCGCCTACCACTTCCAGCTCGTCGCAACCAATTCTGACGGGACGGCCAAAGGCGGCGACCAGAAATTCAAGACGGGTTTCGCCCCTCCGATCGCATTCGTGTCAGCGCCGCGCAGTGTCCGGGCCGGGCGTCGGTTCCAAGTCAAGTTCACGCTCAGCTACGCCGCCAAGGTGAAGATTGCGATCGTGCGGAGGTTTGGCCGCACCGTCGTCACATACAACTACGGCACGCTTTCGGCAGGCAGGCACAAGAAGACGATCACGGCGCCCTTCCGCGCCGGGAACTACACCCTCGCGGTGATCGCCAAGCTCAGTTGCGGACAGCAACGCTACAGCCAGAAGCTGCGCGTTCACTAGGACCAACCAATCCCGAGTCGTCGCAGTAGAGCGGCCGCCGGCGCAAGCCGGCGGCCTCGCTCTTGACGGTCGACGTTGCCTGGCGAGCAGCGAGCCGCGTCGCGGTCAGCCGCCCAGACCCTGGACGTCCTCCCACTTCTCGAGTGCTCCGATCACTACGATCGCGATCTGCCGAAGGTCCGTGGGTCGTTGACGAAGCGGGGACGTAGCTCCACCGCTCGGTGCCCTCGATCCGGCTTACCCCTCGAGGTTCCACGGGTACGGTCCGACCCGGGCCGAGGCGTTTTCAGCGCTCGGGGTCATCGGTCGCGCGCGTCTGGGATGCGGCAAATTAGGCGACCATGCCGCGCGAACAGACTGGAACGGACCTGCGGGGCACGCCGTCAAACGACTGCCGTTGGGTCCGGCGGCCCGGCTCGAGTGACCCGAACGCCATCCCTTGCTTGCCCGGTAACCGCTTCCTCGGGTACGTTTCACCGGTACCGGTGCGGTCGCAGAGGGTCCTCGAGGCGTTGTTGTCGTCGCGCGTTTCGCGCACGTGGAGTCGTGACGTGGCCGCTGGTGGCCGACGGCTCGCCGCCGGCGAGGACCGCGATGCGGAACGCATGACGCATGGCGTAGCTCCACTCGACGCCCCAGTCGCCGCATGAGTGAGCGACGGCGGCCCCGGCGGGCGACAGGGGGAAGTCGACATGGAACCGTGCGTGTCGCGAGCGTCCTCCTGCCTTCCCTCCTCCGGCTCACGCCCGCCGCGCTGAGCGCCTTCTTGACCATATTCCTCATTCGCCGGCTAGGGCCGAGGGAGTATGGCCTGTTCGCGCTCGCGATCGGCATCGCAACACTCGTCTTTGTCCTCGCCGACGCCGGAACCCCGCCCGGGCGCTTCGCGGCTCCCGGCGGCCCAGACAGCGAGCTGCAAGGACGCATCGCCAGAACTCTGAGAATCAGGGTCCTCATCACCGGGCTGATGTGCGCGCTGCTCGCGGCGCTGGCATCGATGATCGCCAGGGCGTACGGTCAGGAAGGCCTCGTCTGGCCGCTTCGCGCGGCGGCTGCCGCGACGTTTGCGGAGACGGTCTACCTGACCGGGCTCGGAATCTCCACCGCTCTCGGGCGAACGATCGTCGCCGTCCGGCTCGAGACGGCCGAGCGCCTGGTCGAGGTTTCGGCCAGCGTCGCGCTCGTCCTTGCGGGTGCGGGGGCGGCGGGCGCGGTCTTCGGCCGGGCGATCGGCTTCGGGCTCGGAGCCGTGATCTCGGCATTGGTCGTCCTGATCGCCGCACGATCCGGAGGGCTGGCGTTCCGGCCCGGTCCGCGAGGCATGCCGGCCGGCGCCGCATATGGCCACGTCGCGTCGGTGTTTGCGACCGATCGTTCCCCTGCGCTCACCCGATCGGTCAGCGTCCTCTTGCTGGCGGCCTACTCGGGACCCTTCGCGAGCGGCATCTTCATGGCGCCGGCGGCGCTCGCCGGCGTCGGCCATTACGTCGGCTGCGTGACGGCAAACCGGGTCACGCCCCGGCTCGCGAAGGGGGTTCCGCAGCCGATGAGCGCCACGCTACGGGCCCTGATCGCCTTTCAGTGCCTCCTGCTCGCGCCGGTCGTCGTGTGGGCACGGCCGATCACCGAATTGCTGCTCGGAACGCGCTATGCACAATCGGCCGACGTCCTTAGGGCTCTGGCCCCCTTCGTGTTCTTCGCGGGGCTCGCGCCCTTGGCGGCACGCGGCGTCGACGGCGCCGACGTTTCGCGTCGACTTTTGATCTACGCCGGAACGCTGGCCATCGCAGTCGCGGGCGGTGTCATCCTCATCCCGCGCCGCGGGGTGGTTGGGGGCGCGATCGCCGCCGACGTCGCGATCGGCTTTTACACCCTTGCGCACCTGTGGGCGTGCCGTCGGCGGTTCAACCTTCGGACCCGGGCGGTGGTGTGGGCGGTGGCCAGCGCGGTGACGGCGGCCGGAGCGATGGGAATCGTGCTGACGGTAGTCGGGACGAAGGATCTCACCGTGGTTGACTGGGTCAGAGGCGGTGTCGGTGGGCTCCTCGCCTACGTCGCGATGCTGGTCTTCACGCGCGAGGTCACCACTTCGCAGATGCTGCACGCGGCATCCGCGGTGAGCGCACGACTGGCTGGGCCCGAAGGCACCGCGCTGTTGGATCGTCTCGGGACACCGGGATGGGTTTCGGATCGCGAGACGCCTGATGCTGAGGGAACCGAGCGCGCGGAGGCGACGTATCGCCGTGCCGACGCGGCCGGGGAGGCCGGGGGCGCCTTCAACCTGGGCGTGCTGCTGCATCAGCAGCGCGAGTTCGCTGCTGCCGCGGCGGCGTACGAGCGCGCGGAGCAGCGGGGGGATCGCGATGCCGCGTTCAACCTCGGGGTTCTGCTCTACGAGCAGGGCGACCTCGATGGCGCCGAGGCGGCATGGCGGCGGTGTCTGAGGCATCAACACGTCCAGGCGGCGGCCAACCTCGGCTTCCTCCTGCAACGTCGTGGGGACCTCGAGGGAGCGCACGTGGCGAAAGCGGCGGCCGAACGGTGGGCGACGGAGACACTGCCCAGCACCGTCGAGACGCCGGCATCCGTCTCCGCCCGCGCCGAGCTGACCTATCGGCTGGCCGACGCGGTAGGGGAACCCGAGGGTGCGTTCGACCTGGGCGTGCTGCTTCACCAGCGGCGCGAGTTCGCTGCCGCGGCGGCGGCGTACGAGCGCGCGGAGCAGCGGGGGGATCACGATGCCGCGTTCAACCTCGGGGTCCTTCTCTACGAGGTGGGAGACCTCGATGGCGCCGAGGCCGCGTGGCGGCGGTGCCTGACCCATCACCACGTCCAGGCGGCGTCCAACCTCGGCTTCCTCCTCGAACGCCGCGGGGACCTCGACGGAGCACGCGCCGCATATGCAGCCGCCGAGCAGTGGGCGGATGCCACACCGTCCGAATCGGTCAACTTGGGGTCCGCGGATCCGTGATCTGCGCCAGCGCTGCTATTGCTCCGTCCACGGCAGCGGCAGCGGCGCCGACAGGGCGAAGCGTCGCCACTGGCGAGGCCCGCCGCGGCTGAACGCGGTTACTGCGGCGCGCGTCAGAGGAGAGTTCGGATACAGCACCAGTGCGGCCCTGGCCGCCGGGCGCGGGTCACGCCCCGCGGTTGCTCTGATCAGGGCCGCGGAGTACGGCAGCTCCCAGTTCTCCGGATCGCGATGCTCGGCGGCGGCTATGGCGTCCAGCGCGAGCGAGTACTGCTGTTCCCCGGCGTCGCAGAAACTGATCACCTCGAACGGATCCGGGCGTGAGCGCAGAGCCGCTTCCGAGGCCAGGGCGGCGCGCTGGGCGGCCAGGCAGTTGCCGCGCCCGAAGTCATCGACAGCCTTATTGATCTGGGTCTGGGATCGCCAGACGGCCGCCGGCGTGATGACGAGAAGCAGGCACCCCAGCCCGAGGGCAAAGCGAGCCCATGGCCACGTCGCGCGCTCGGGCCGCTCAACCGGCCCCGCCAGGGCGAGCCCTCCCGCGCCGAAGAACCAGGCTGTGACCGCCGGCATCTGCCAGTCCCAATCGACGCCGGCGTGGACGGCCCACATGAGGGCCCCGGCGAAGAGCGCCGCCCACACGGCGCGACCCGGGCCTCGCACTCGTCGCCCGAGCACGACGAGTATCGAGACGACGACCGCGATTACGAGGCCACCTCCAACGATCCCAAGCTCTGCGAGCTCCTCGAGGTAGAGGGAGTGGGCGTTTAAGATCCGGTCGGACGATTGCCCGTAGCGCGTCCACAGCGTCGCGTACGTCCCCGCTCCGGTTCCGTCGATGGGGTGGCGGAGAAACCCGTCATCAAAGGCGACCCGCCACGCCTCGAGTCGCTCGTTATTCCCGAACTGCGTCAGCCGCTGCCGGGCGAGGGTACCGGTAACCACCTGCCCCGCGGCGAACTTGTGCGCCGCGGTGCGAACCGCTCTCGGGCCGCCGAGGACAAGGAAGGCAATCAGGACAGCCACCCCGGCGACGCCGAGCGCTCGTAGCACCTGCGCACGTGTCCACGGAGCGCGGGCGGCGGCGATCCGCGCATCGAGTCGGAGCAACAGCATCCGGATCGCGCCCGCCGCGAGCGCGACGACGAAGAGCAGGATCATCGTCCGATGCCCGGTGTGGACGGCGTGGGCCGCCGGCGCGACGACGTTGAGCCCGGTGACCGAGAGGGATATCGCCACCGAGACGGCGACGGCGAAGCCGAACGCCACGATGGCCCCCGGGGTGGCCGGCGATCGTATGATCGCGGTGGCCACGACCAGGCCAAGCAGCGCGACGGCTGTGGCGCCACGCGAGGCCGTGAAGATCACCATGGCGGCCGCCCATGGCGCGGCCATCGCCCCGGCGACGCGCACGAATCTCGGCTCGCTCGAGCTGGCGCTCAGGCTATATACCCAGACGAGTCCGAGCGCACCGATCAGTCCCGTTGCGTTCCAATAACTCGTCGGCCACGACAGCCGGTCACGCGGGATGTCCCGCGCGACCGGGAGCAGATCGGGCAGGAGCCACGTCGCCACCGCGGCGATGCTGATCCCGACGCTCACGGCGGCCAGGCTGAGGAGCAGGACGCGGGCGCGCGCGGTCGAGCGGCGAACGCTCCCGATCAGCACGAACACCACCGTGTACAGAAGGGCTCGGTCGTACTCGAACACGGCGCGAGAAGGCGAGCCCGACCACGAACCCGACATCAGCGCCCAGACGGTGAATGCGATGAGCGCCGCGGCGACCACCGCGACGCCGCGACTCACTCCCGTGATCGCGGTCCGCGACAGCACCACCCTCGCGCTGAAGATCACGAGCACGCCGACGGCGGCAACGCTGATCGCATCTGGAAAGAATCCGCCAGATGCCGGGGCCAACCCCAGGAGGAGCCCGGACGGCACGAGGAGGACGCCGATCACGGCGATCCGCCGGATTCGGTCGACATCGATCCGCCGGATTCGGTCGACATCCGTACGCGCTACCGCGGTCGCGACGGCTCGAGGCTGCGTAGCCGGCATGGCGCGGGTAGCGTAAACCCTCCCGATACCTCCCAACAACTGCGCCCGGCGATCTACAATACGGACCGGGGTGATGGGTTGTCTCGCACGCAGGTGATCGTCTTTCGTCCGGGCAGAACCGCCTGCCTGGTTCTCTCGTGCTGGGCTCTCGGGCTGACTTGCCTCGGCACCGGGCTGCTTCTGGCGTTTCCGGGAACGGCCTGGGCAATCTCTGGGTACGCCAACGGTTCGACGGCGGTCGCTGCGCAGTACCCGGACTCCACCGCCGCACAAGGGGCGGGTCCGAAACCTGCCATCTCAGATCTTGCCCAAGTGATGCAAGCGACTCAGCTGAGCGACCCTCCCAAGGTTCAAGCGAGTCGCCGGAAAGTGCTTCGGGAGGAGCTCCAAGCTCTATCGAGCGGAGAAGGCAATCTGCGCCAGACGGGATCGATCGCTCTCCTCATCGCGGCGATCGCGGTCGTCCTCGTCGGTGGCGTCTTGCGTTGGCGGAGGGTCGACGAGAAGACCGAGTAACCAGAGCTGCTGGTGGGGATGAAGCCGCCGCAGTTCGCGGTCTGGATGTTTCGGCAGCTCGGCGGACGAGGTGGTCCGAATCCTGTTCGGCGGGTAGGCTGGCGCGCCAGGATTCGTTGGGGTTTCGCCCGGCGTGTGGTCAGATCCCAGAGCTAGGGGAACGGATGCGAGCTGGGTGTCGATGGTTTACTCATTTGTGGGCTCGCCCCATGGCCCCAACTCGTGACGTTCGTCAGGCGATGGGATGTCCGATTCTGCCGCCTGGATGGCGAGCCGGTTGTTGATTGCCCTGATCGTGCCGTGCGTGACCCCGGCGGCCTGGGCGATCTCTCTCATTGGCAGTCCTAAGCGTGTCGCTCCAGCGATGGCTCGATAGTGCTCGGCCTGCATTTCGCGCACGCGATTGCCGGTGCGCTCTACCAGCTTCAGCGCATCGGCTCGGAGCGCGTGCCGAACAGTTTCCTTGCCGCGTGCTTCGGCCTGAGCAATTTCCGTGAGTGAACGTCCAGCCACCATGGCTGAGGATGCGGCCTGCATGAGCGCATTGGCTGCCACGCTGGTCGCCTCCGCATCCTGGTCGGTCTCCGCACGCAGTCGCGCACCTGCCGCCTCCGCAACGGCCAGCAAATCTCCGTCCGGCGATGGGTCGCCCGCATGTTCTGGCTTGGCCACGCGCCACCTCCAGTGTCGACGAAATGTGGACAACGAGATCCTACACCGGACGAGTCAGAGGGAGACGCACCTGGCACCCGAGGAGCGCTGGGTACGCCCCTAACCAGCCAGTCTCCAGGATGTCTAGCGCCGTCAGAGTTGATCACACACCGCTACGTTGGCTGGGCAGCACTCCACTCCCTGCTGGCAACCACACTATCTCCACGGTTAGCCGCCGACCAAACCCGCCCCGACCCATCCGCGCCCGCGGTGGCGATGCGCTCCCCACCCGCACTCAACGCCACCGCTACCCTCGTGGGTCGCGGCGCGCCACCCTCGGCACCGGTAGCCGCCGACCACACCCGCGACGACCCATCCCGACCCGCGGTGGCGATGCGCTCCCCATCCGGGTTGAACACTAGGAGGTCACCGTCCAGGAGGCGAAGATACAGCTGTCGCGACTGTTGCGTCGACGAGCCCGGCGAGAAGGTGATGATTCGCTGCGGACGCGAGCGTGTCGCGATGCTCGCCCGGGTGGCGGCAGGCGGTCCGAAGCGCGAATTGGGGACGATCTCGAGGGCTCGATGGCCGACGACTTCGACGACGCCCCGGACGACTTTACGCCTTACACGTGAAGCGGCTTCCGCTCCACACCAACGTCGGCGTGGAGCTGCTCCTTGGGGACCGAGGACAGGTTTCGTCCAGGCGTCGAGCTGCCTCGAGGACACGAATGACGAAGTCGCGCTCAGCGTGGCCACCGTGTGGGACATCGCGATGAACGGTCGTCTGGTGAAGGTGACGCTCCTTGACTGCTGGGCAACGGCGCTTGCGCGACGCGGGTTCGGTCCGATGCGGTCACGGCCGCACACGCTGCTGCGGTCGAGCATCTGCCGTTTCGATGTAGAACTTCTTCCGCTCTGCTCCATTTCGGTTATCCCGGCGCTTTCGGTGAACCTCCACTCACCGCCGGCGGGCGGCGCGACTGACGACTCGACCGGATTTTGGCGGAACGGCGAATGTTTTCTAAAGCCAAGATAAAGGGTGTCGCGACATGTCGCGATACCAGCTTTCTCATGCTATTTCAATGAATCAGCGAGCAAAAAGTGCGCAAATTGCGGCATTAATACTCGGCGCGTAGTTGCTGGAACCCTGATTAGCCATTAGGTTGCGGTCGTCCGAGTCGGTCTCAGGCGGATCGATCGACCAGCGGCAAGTTACTCAAGGGGCAAGTCGAAGCTGCTCGCTATGCGTGGGGGTAAGTCACGTCTACATTCACTCGGCGCGATCGCGATCGGCACCGCGTTGCTCAATGTGTTCTGCGCGGGGGCTGCCGCAGCACAGACGGTGTGGTCCACGACCACGTCGCCGAATACGTCAGGGTCACCATTGCCTGCTACCGGCGGCATCCAATCGGTTGACCGTCTCGGCGCCGGGGCGGGTGTCGCTGCCTCGCCGAGTCGACCCGAGGGCCATCAAGCCTCGGTGGCGACACAAGGCGCCGGTCGCGTCGACGTGACGGTGACACCCGTCCAGCATTACCGGACTTCGCGAGGGGTGCAGGACGCCGTGGGCGAGTCGCCGAGCTCGACGAGTGACGCACCGGCGAACGACTCCGCCACCGCCGGCCAGCCGGCCGCCCCCGCGAAACCGTCCGCGGCGCTGGTCGGGACAACGTCGCTGACCACCACCGAACCCTCCCCCGGAGACCAAGCGGCCGTCACACCGGGGGCGCAGCGGTGCCGCCTCCGAGCACGCACACGCCGCGGCCGCCAACCCACCGTCATCGTTTCCCCGACGGGCGTCACCAGGCGAGGCATCCCACCCGCGACAGCCCGGACGCAGCGGCCGGCCCCCAATCAGGTTGACGGCAACCCGGACGGCTCCCATCGAGTCGGGTCCCATCCGGTCGCTCCCAATCCAGTCCCCGGGAATTCGATCGCAGCCCAACCGGTGGCGACCCGTCACGACGGCGCAGCACCGACGACGAAGCCCGTCCCGTCACAACGTGGTGAGAGCGGACCAGTCGGGGCTGGACTCCTTGCGGCCGCACCAGCCACGACGGGTCCGGCCACAGCGGCCGCTCCTGCTGCGACACAGTCCGCCGCCGCGCCCCAGCCGGTCGGGACAGGCGCGACCCATGTCCCGACAGCATCTGTCGCGACAGAACCTGTCGCGACAGGCGTGACCAATACGCCGTCGCGGCCGCGTCAACCTGCGCCGCCATCCGAGCCGCCGCGGATTCCCGGGGTCGCGCCGGTCGCAGCCGCGTTCGCCGCTATCGCCCTCGCTATCGCCCTCGCGCTCGCGCTCGCGACACCGTCGCGCCGCGCCGGGGCAACCATGCAAGTCATCCGGGGCGGCCATCGCCGCCTGAAAAATCAACACCACGTAGCTTGGTGGGCGCTCACGCTCAGTGCGCTCGCGCTGAGCTTTCCCGCGACGGCCGTCGCGGCCCAGGGCGCCGCGAAGCCCGCCACGGCTCGTGCCAACGGGGAACCGCCGGGCGACGTTCGCCTCGGCCACACGGTGCTCGCGCTGGGCAGCGGCTACAGCAGCCCGCACGGCTCGCCGCTGGTCCGAGTCCTCCAGCGTCATCTCGGGCTCGTGGGATACCCGCCCGGGCCTATCGACGGGCTCTACGGGCCGCGCACGCGGCAGGCGGTGGTTGCGTTTCAGGCTGCGCATGGCTTGGAAGTGGACGGCGTGGTCGGTCCGCATACCTGGACCGCGCTCAACTCGCCTGCCCTCGCCCTGGGGCCGGGTGCGGGCGAACCCGGCGGCTCGGACGACGTGCGCCTGCTGCAACGCCGCTTGGCGTCCGCGGGCGACTCGCCCGGACCCATCGACGGGCGTTACGGCGTCCTGACCGAAACGGCGGTTCGACGGTTCCAGCTCGCGCACGGCTTGCAAAGCAACGGGGTGGCCGGCCTCAAGGTTCTTGCCCTCCTGGCCAGGCCCGTGCGATCGGCCCGGGGGTCAAACCGGCCGCTGCGTCCGAAGCCGCATCAGCGAACGGTCTCGACGGTCGCGCCCGCGTCGCGACAGCGTCGCGGGCGTGCGGTGCCGAGGACACGGCGACCTTCAGCCCGCCAGCCGGGGTCGCCGGTCTCGACGGTCGCGCCTGCGTCGCGACAGCGTCGCGGACGTGCGGTGCCGAGGACACGGCGACCTTCAGCCCGCCGACCGGGCTCGCCGGTCTCGACGGTCGCGCCCGCGTCGCGACAGCGTCGCGGAAGTGCGGTGCCGAGGACACAGCGACCTTCAGCCCGCCGGCCGGGCTCGGGAGCCGTGCCGTGGATGCTCATCCTTGGCGTACTGGCGCTCGTGCTGGCGCTCGTCTTTACTGCCCCGCCGTTGCTCGCTGCCGTCGGGCTGCGGTCGTCGCGCAGGAGGGATCGGTCTTCGATCGCCACGGTGGATGGCGACGTGAATTCGGCGGCGCCGGAGCCGACAGCGCCGCCGATCGCCACGGTGAATGGCGACGTGAATTCGGCGGCGCTGGAGCCGACAGCGCTCGCGACAACGAACGGACACCAGAACGGCCCCACCCGTACCAGCGGCGCGGGGCTTCAGATCAACGAACCTCGCGCGCCGTACAGCACGGATGAAACCGCCGACGGCGCGCATGGCCGGCCGACTGGGGGCAGGCCGGAGGAGCTCGCCGAATCGCCCGAGGCCGCGTATCAGTTCGGCCTGGGCCTGTTGTTCGAGGCCCAGGGCAGCGTGCGCAAGGCCCAAGCGGCATACCAGCGGGCCGACCAAGGGGGCCACGGCACCGCCGCCTCGAACCTCGGCCATTTGCTCGAAGAGCAAGGGGCGCTGGCCGAGGCCGAGGCGGCGTACCGCCGAGCCGACGAGAGGGGCGACGCCGCCGGTGCCTACAACCTCGGCGAGCTGCTCGTGTCGAAGAACGATCTCGCCGGCGCGGAGGCGGCCTTCCGCCGGGCCGACGAACGCGGCCACGCCGAAGGCGGGTTCAATCTGGGCGGACTGCTGGTGGAGCACAACGATTTCGCCGGCGCAGAAGCGGCCTTCCGCAACGCTGACGCACGCGGTCATGCCGCCGGCGCCTCGAACCTCGGCGTTCTCCTCGAGCAGCGCGGCAACTTCGCCGACGCCGCGGCAGCATACCGGCGCGCCGACGAACGCGGCGACGCAGCCGGAGCCGCAAACCTCGGTGGACTGCTCGCGGACCAAGGCGATCTGGCCGGCGCAGAAGCGGCGTACCGTCGAGCGGCCGAGCGCGGCGACACCGGCGCTGCGTTCAATCTCGGCGGGCTGCTGGCAGATAAGGACGATCTGCACGGCGCGGAAGCCGCCTACGCCCGCGCAGACGAGCTCGGCCATCAAACCGGCGCGTCGAACCTCGGCGTGCTGCTCGAACAGCGCGGCGACCTAGCCGGCGCCGAGGCCGCGTACCGCCGCGCTGATCAGCGCGGCGACGCCAGCGGCGCGTTCAACCTTGGGGCGTTGCTCGCCGACCGAGGCGATATCGCCGGTGCGGAAGAAGCCTTCGGCCGCGCAGATCAGCGAGGCGACGCGGGAGGCGCGGCCAGCCTCGGCATGTTGCTCGAACAGCGCGGCGACCTAGCCGGCGCCGAGGCCGCGTACCGCCGCGCCGATCAGCGCGGCGACGCCAGCGGCGCGTTCAACCTGGGCGGGCTGCTCGCCGACCAAGGCAATCTCGACGAGGCGGAGGCCGCCTACCGCCGCGCGTACGAGCGGGGGCACCCCGAGTTAGCCGACCAGGTGCGCGCCGCTCCGTCGGGCCTGCATGGAGACGTCTGACCCGGCCTGGTGATCGGTCCGGAGGCATCCGGCACGAGGATGGTCACCGAACAGCATCTGGCCCGGGTTCGCGACGCTTCTGATCATGCCAACCGCACCCCCGCCTGGGAAGCCGAATCTGAGGGTCGGTCAGTCCCGATTGGACCCCGGATGCGGATGATCGTCTCCGGGCGCGTAGTGATGTAGTAGCGCTTTGCGGATCTTCCTCCTGCCCAACCATCCCCTGGTGGCCAGGGCAACCCGCAGCTCGTCGCGCGTTCGTTCGCGCTCGGCATCGGCCCGGATGCTCTCTAGTCGATTCTCAAGGACCGCCGCTCGGGTACGCGCGGCGACGAACTCATCCAGTAACGGCGCCAGGACGGGGACGAGCAGCTCCCGGAGCGCCGCGGCTGGATCCTGCGGGGAGTCCCCGCTGATCCGCTCGCGTCCCGACCTGGCTTTCTCGATTTCGCTCGCTCGCGTCAGGTGGCTGACGTTCCGCCTCCGCTCCTCGAGCACGGCTACCAGCGCGCGCTTTGAAACGGTTGCCGCCGCGTTGGATGGTCCGCGCTCGAGCTGTCCGCGCTTGACCATTCTCTCCACCGTCTTACGCGAGACGCCGAGCGCACTTGCCGCCACGCCGAAGTGGACGTCATCGTCGGTCTCATGCCGGGGACTGGTCAGCGACATGCCCGTGGCCGACCCGGGTGCGTCCGCCTCTTCGGCGGTCGAATCCATCTCGTCGACCGTTTCGGCCGGACCGGATGGTGCCTCGGGCGTCAGCCACGACAAATCCACGAGCTGATCCAGCGGTATCGACTCGGACGGTCGGTCTGGCGGCTGTCCGGCACGCTCCGGAAGCGGACCGTAGGGCAGGTCCTCAGGCTCTCTTGCCTCGCGTTCAGGTGTCGAAGGTGGCATGGCTTTATCGGACGTGCGCCTGCTCCTCCGGGCCAACCACCTGAGCGAACTGCCGAGCCTCTCCTGTGAGCCGGCGAGCCCGCAGCGCGTCGGCATAGAACGCGGCCTGAACTCGCTCGATCAGTAGTCCGAAAGTGAGGATCTGGCGATCGGCGCGACCGCCCATCGCGCCCACTACCGCAAGCGAGCCTTTCAGCAGCCTCGCGCGAGAGTAACGCGTCATAAGTGCCGCGCTCCTGATCGATTGACCCAATCGCGAGATACGGCGCGCTTGACCAATTTCGGTCTTCTCTCCCAGCTCCCACGGCGAACAACCCGATGTTTCCGCCGCTAACGGCCCCGCAGCCATCTTCTCAGAAAAATTGCCCAACCGCTAGCCAGCCATAGTTAGCTATGGCTCGGTTTCTGCACTTCTGAGGGGTTAAGCGAGAGGACTATTGGCCCCCAGCTCCTCACCCGAGTCCTCTCCTCCCTGGGATGGAGCGTCGCGATCGCGCCCCCAGGGTGTGGGCCAAGCCGTCTGGGACTACGAGCTGGGGCCCCACGGCGTCGCGCGTGCGCTCACGCTGGCGTCTGGCCGGACGCGTTAGCCCCCTGCCGCCGCCTCGGGCCAGCGACGGCCCGCGACCTCGAGCTCGTGCACCTTCAGGGACCTGATCTCGACTTCTCCGGCTTGCAACCTGCGGATCACGGCATTGGCGATGACGATCCGCCCGATCGCGACCGCCCCAACGGCGGTCGCGGCGAGCGCGATCGGCGCCATTGCCGAGGGTCCCAGGATGCGAGCACCGACCGCGACGGCGCCCGTGGCCGACGCTCCCTTGACCGACGCTCCCGTGACTTCGGACCCGGTCGACCGGCGCCGGAGGGTGATGCTTCGAAGCATGTGCGCGCTCCTCCACTCGTGGACTTCCTGACGCCGAAATCATGCAGGATGCGCGAACCCGCGGCTAGGCCGTCGACTGGACCGACCAGGTGGTGCCGTCCCATCGCTCGACGAGCGGCAAGCGCTGGTGCGCGCCCACCGCGACGCAGTCGGCCCGTGAGACACACGACACGCCGTTCAACAGCGAGCCGCCGGCGACGGTGGGCGTGGCCTCGATCGACCAGCGACTGCCGTTCCAGCCCTCGGCGAGCGATTTACCCGAACCGTCCGTGAGCGCCCCGACGGCAACGCAGTCGGTCCTCGACACGCACGACACCCCGTTCAGGGTGGCCTCGGGGGCCCCGCTCGGGGCCGGCTGGATCGACCACTTACGTCCGTTCCAGCGCTCCACCAGCTGGCGGTAGCCGATCGCCCCAACCGCCGTGCAGGAGCGTCCCGTGCACGAGACGGCGTTCAGACCCGCGGGCTGCAACGGGGTCGTCCTCGGCGTGGGCACGATCGACCAGGCGGCGCCGTTCCAGCGCTCAACCAGGGCGTGTGGGAGCGAGAACTGATTCGGGGTGAGGGAGCCAACCGCGATGCAGCGCACGGGCGAGGTGCACGAGACGCCGTTGAGGACCGACATGACCGGCGGCGCGACCGGGGCCAGTTGGACCGTCCAGCTGCTGCCGTCCCAGCCCATCGCCAGCGCCGAGGCCACGTTCTGCCCGACCGCGACGCAGCGAGCCACCTCCGGGCACGACGCTGCCAGCAGGTAGCCGTCGCGGGTCAGGCTGAGCGCCGGACTCTGATCAGACCACGAGCTGCCGTGCCGGCCCTCGGCCAGCGCCAGGTAGTCGTAGTTGACATCGGCCCCGACCGGCGGGTACTCGAGACCCACCGCGAGACAGGCGCTCCGGGTGGGACACGAGACGCCGGCCAGGAAGTCCAACACGCCGGTTGAGAAGGAAGGAACGGCGATCCGCTGGATCGACCACCGCCGGCCGTTCAAGTGCGCCGCAAACAGACCCCCGACCGCCGTGCAGTCCCGCGCCGACGAGCACGAGACCGCCAGCAGCGGACGGTCGGGGCGCCCGGCGCGAGCGCTCACACGACTGGTCGGGGTGGAGGACGCCGCGGCCGCACCGCCGCCTACACCGAGCGCCAGGATCGCGCCGCTGACCACGACACTTCGGATAGGCCACACGCGCAAACCAGCGCCCGATGGGTCAGGAGCTACCCGTGGCCCGTCCCGGCAGCTTGCCTGCGACCAGCACGCGGATGACATTGAGCAGACCGGCAGCGACCAGCACAAGCGACACGTGTTCGAGCCTCTTCTTCGCCCGCGGTCCGAGTGCCTTCGGCGGCGGATAGCCGGCGCGGGCGATGGTGGCCGAGGTCCATCCACCCCACCAAGCGGCACACGCCTGCCGCAGCCTCTTCCGGGACTCAGGATCGAGCCGGCGCTGGGCGGCGGCGAGGATGGCCGCCCATACGACGGCGCACCCAATGCTGTACCCGGCGTAGCTATTGCGGTCGGGCAGAACTTCTCGGATTCCGGTCTGCGGCATCTGCTTGGCCGATGTTCGCACACCCGGCAGCTACCTTGAAGGGCGTGGAGGTCACCCACCGCGGACACGTCGAGGCGCTTCTGTCGGAGGCCGCCGCCGAGCACGCCAGCCTGCTCGAGCGGCTCCCCCCGGAGCTGCGCGAGTCGCTCCCGGTGGATGCCCAGGGCGTCACCCACGCGATCGACCACCTCGCCACCGCGGCCGGTCTGAGCGAGAGCGAGCGGCGAGCGCTGATTCGGCCTCACGCCACCAACCCGGCGGTGTTGCACGCCCGCGTCTTCGGACCGACGTCGCTGACGCGGGAGACCGTGCTCGCGTCGTTCGTGGAGGGAGCTCGGGTCCGCGCGGATGCGCTGCTCGCCCTGGCGGATGTGGTCGGCGGCGAGACCCTCGGCCGGGAGGTCCGAGAGGTACTGGTGGCCGACCCGCCACCGTCCGGGGCGAGCGCCGGAGATGACTGGTCCGAAGCCGTGTCGGCGCTGCGCGCCACCTACGCCGCGCACGAGCGCGCCGTGGTGATGATCGCCGGGCGTCTCGACTCGCCGTAGACGAGGACGTCAACCCAGGCTGCCGGGCGACGTGTGGTGGCCCGCGGCTGCGGGTACGTCCAACACACCGAGCCAGGGTGCAACGCGCCCGGCCGAGCCTCCCACGAACATGCTTTCCGCTCTACTACTCGCCGGATTGATCGCCGCGCCGCTCGCGACGGTCGCCCTGTTCCTGCCCGCCGGCCGGCGCGCACGGCGGGCCGAGCAGCCCGCTCAGCGGGCGGCGCGACTGACGGCCGCGCTCGTCGGCTCGGTGCTCCTGATCGCAATCGTCGCCGCAATCCTGGCGCTGATCGGCGTGACCACGGGACATCTCGAGGCGGCCGTCGTCGGCCTCGCCCTGGCCTGCCTGCTGTGGCTGCCGGTCACGCGGCGCTGGAACGCGCGCGCGCACCTCTCGTGGGCCAGCACGACATACGTGTTCGTCGTCTACCTCGCGTTCATGGCCTGGTGGACCTTCGCAAGCCACCTCGGTATCACCGGCGACGTCGGCGGAATGCTGCTGTGGCTGCTCGAGCTGTTGGCCGCCGTGCTCGGCTGCGCCTACCTGTGGGAGCTGTGCGACACGCTCGGCCGCGCGAGCTGGGTCCGACGGGTCGGCACCCAGGAGCTCGCGGAGATGCCCGACGGTCCTTATCCGTCGGTCTGCCTCCAAGTCCCTTGTTACAACGAGCCACCCGACATGGTCATCCAGACGCTTGAGTCGTTGCGCTCGCTCGACTACCCGAGCTACGAGATCCAGGGTGGTCGATTCCGACTACCAGATCGATCCGCAGTTCCTCAGGCGCTGTGCCCCGTTGTTCGGCGACCCGAAGGTGGGATTCATCCAGGCGCCGCAGGACTACCGGGATTGGCAGGGCGCGCCGTTTTACCGGCGCCTCTACTACTCCTACCACTACTTCTTCGCGGTCTCGCAGCCGTCGCGCAACGAGCGAGACGGGGCGATCTTCGCCGGCACGATGGGCCTCATCCGCCGCCACGCGCTCGAGCAGGCCGGCGGGTGGGACGAGTGGTGCATCACCGAGGACGCGGAGCTGTCGCTGCGCATCCTGCGAAACGGATGGTCGGGCCTCCACGTGGACCAGTCGTTCGGCAAGGGGATCATGCCGCTCACCTTCGAGGGGCTGAAGGGCCAGCGCTTCCGCTGGTGCTTCGGGGGCATCCAGATCCTGCGCCGGCACTGGCGTTCCTTGCTGCCCGGCGGTCGCGGGGGTGGGCGGGGACTCAATCATCAGGAGAACCAGATGACACTGGGAGCCGACGGTCGGAGCGGACCGCAGGCGCTGAGCCTCGACGGTGCCACGATCAACGCGGCCCCCTCTCCGCTTCCGCTCATGGCTGGGTCCGCCGCCGCGGCGGCCGCCGGCGACAGCAGCGCGGCCGGCGAGCTACGCACCCGCGCCACCACGCTCGCCCGCCAGGATCCGACCTACTACGGCGACGCCTGGGTCGCGCTCGGCCCAGCTCTACTCGAGGGCTCGATCACCCCCTGCTCGCAAGCGCGCGCCTGATCTGGCTTACGACTGGGCCGGCTCGAGCGCGCGGCTGAGCAGCGAGCGGAGCGTCGCCCGCTCCTCGTCGCTCAGCCCGACGAACAGCTGGTCGCCGATGCTCTCTTGGGCTCGCTCGGCCTGCTCGAGCGCGCCTAGGCCCGCGTCGGTGATGTCGACGACGTGGCGCCGCCGGTCGGTGGGGTCGCGCCGGCGCTCGACGAAGCCTCGCTCCTCGAGCTCGTTGAGCAACAGGACGCAGTTGTTCGGGTCCATCCACAGGTACTCGCACAGCTGCTGCTGGAGAGACGCGCCGCCCCAGCGCAGATAGCTGAGCAACATCAGCTGGCGCAGCGTGATCCCAAGCAGCTCCTCCGTGCTCCGCTTCTGAATGACCTTGGACAGCCGCAGGAGCATCAGGACGGTCCCGGGCGAAGTGTCTACGGTCATAGCAATTTGCAGGGTATCAGGATTATCATCTTGACCATGATGATAGTCCATGATACAGTGATCATCAACTGCTAGACGACGAGCTATTCAGAAGGGATGATCACTATCAAAAGCTTAATCAGTGGAGAGCGGCGACGCTGGGTCGCGCTCGCAGTCGTATGCATGGGCCAGCTGATGATGGTGCTCGACTCAACCATCGTCAATGTCGCGCTCCCCTCCCTCCAGCGCGACCTGCACTTCTCCCAGGCCAACCTCGCCTGGGTGCTCGACGCCTACATGATCGCGTTCGGCAGCTTCCTGCTCGTGGCCGGCCGCCTCGGCGACCTGCTGGGACGAAAGCGGTTGTTCCTGATCGGGCTGGTCGTGTTCACCCTGGCATCGATCGTGTGCGGACTCTCGACCAGCCAGGTCGAGCTGATCGCGGCCCGGTTCGTCCAGGGTCTCGGCGGCGCGGTCGCGTCGGCCGCCGTGCTGGCGCTGCTGGTCACCGAATTCACCAAACCATCAGAGCGCGCGATTGCGCTGAGCGTCTACACGTTCATCATCTCCAGCGGCGGCTCGATTGGCCTGCTCGCGGGCGGCGTGCTCACACAGTCGGTGAACTGGCACTGGATCTTCTTCATCAACGTCCCGATCGGGATCGTGACCTTCACCCTCGGCCGGGCCCTCATCAACGAGACCAAGCGCCTGGGGCTCGGGCAGGGCGTCGACGTGGTCGGCGCGGTGCTGGTCACGGTGGCGCTGATGCTCGGCGTCTACGCGATCGTCAAGGCGACCGAGTACGGCTGGGTCTCGGCGCACACGATCGGATTCGGCGCCGCCGGTTTGGCGCTGCTCGGCGTGTTCGTCGCGGTCGAGTCGCGGCTGGCCAACCCGATGTTCCCACTGCGGATCCTGCGCGTCCCGGGCCTGGCCGCCTCAAGCGTCGTACGCGGCTTCCTGGTGACGGGGATGTTCTCGACGTTCCTTCTCGGAGTGCTCTATCTCCAGCATGTGCACGGGTACGGCCCGCTGACAACCGGTCTGGCCTTCCTGCCGATGACGCTGGTCCTGGGCCTGCTGTCGCTCGGCGTCACCGCCCGGCTGATGGGACGCTTCGGGCCGACGCCCGTGCTGCTCGCCGGCCTGGCGCGATCACCGGCTCGCTCGTGCTGCTGTCTCAGCTGCCCGCCCACACGAGCTACTTCCCGGACATCTTCGTGCCGTTCGTGTTGCTCGGACTCGGCGCCGGACTGGCCTTCCTGCCGCTGACGACGATCGCCATGGCCGAGGTGCCGGCGGCGGATGCCGGTCTGGCCTCGGGAATCGTCAACGCCTCGCTGCAGATCTCGGCCGCGATCGGGATCGCCGTGCTCGGAACCATCGCGGCCGAGCGGACCAAGGTGCTGAGCAGCCTCGGGCAGCATCAGCTTCAGGCGCTGACCGGCGGATTCCATCTCGCCTGGGCAATCGGCGCGGGCGCGGTCGCCGTCGGTGCGCTGATCACGCTCATCTGGCTCCGGCCCCGGACGCGTCCGGCCGAGGTGGTCAACCAGGTGGACGAGCGCGACACGGCCGAGCTTCAGCTGGAGGCAGCGTGATGGGTACCGCAGGAACCGCCAAGGTCCGGCGCTCGCTCGATCGCTCCGATCACCGCAAGCCGCTACGTCTCCAGATCACTCGCCGGCGCGCCCCGCGTCGCGCCGGCGGGGAGAAGTTCGTGACCCAGGTGCGCTTCGGTGGCGGCGAGGCCGTGGTCGTCCCGTTCAAGGGCGATCCCGGGTTTCTCACCACTCGCCCTTCGCCAGCCGGCGACTGACGCGAAACCCGCCCCAGGGCCGGGTGGACCGCCATTCACCACGCGCGGCGTGGCGAGTGGCGCGAAACCCGGCCTCTGGTCTGGGTTGGGCCGCGCGTCGAGGCGTCCCCATCGGTCGTCGAACTCCGGCTTCGCGACTACATCTGGACGGGGGATGTGCCGATTACCGGCGGAGAGGACCGTCGCCGCCGCACCGATGCCATCACCCGCATTCATCGCCCGCCAGCCGATCTTCAACCCCAAGCTCGAGGTTGTGGGCTATGAGCTGCTGTTTCGCGGCCAGGGCTATGCCGCCGGGGCGCTGATCGAGGACGCCCAGCGGGCCACCGCGACGGTCGTGCTCAACGCCCTCACCGAGCTTGACATGCACCGGATCGTGGCCAACAAGACGGCCTGGATCAACGTGTCGCGGGAGTTCCTCCTCGACGGCCTGATCATGGCGGTGCCGCCCAGTGTGGTCGGCCTGGAGATCCCCGAGAGCGAGACCTTCGACAAGGAGATGATCGAGGCGCTGCGCGAGCTCAAGGACGCGGGCTACCAGCTGGCGCTTGACGACTTCCGGGACCGCGAGGGCTCGGAGGCAGTGCTCGAGCTCTTCGACGTGGTCAAGCTGAGCATGCCCGACCTCGGCCGCCAGGGGCTGCGCGAGCTGACCAACCGTCTGAAGGCGTTCCCGGGCAAAGTGCTGGCCGACAAGGTGGGCACCCAGCCCGATCACGAGGTCTGCATCGCCGTCGGCTGCGACCTGTTCCAGGGCTACTTCTTCTGCCGGCCCGCCCTGGTCGGCACCCGCGGGATCGCGGCCAACCGGCTGGCGCTCCTCCAGGTGGTCGCCGCGCTCAACGATCCCGGGATCCAGTTCTCGGACATCGAGCAGCTGGTCAAACGCGACGTCGCGCTCAGCTTCCGCCTCCTTCGCTACGTCAACTCGGCCTACTACGGCCTGCGGGGCGAGGTCCGCTCGATCGGGCAGGCGCTCGCCCTGCTCGGGCTGGAGAACGTCCGGCGGTGGGCGACGCTCAGCACCATGGCCAGCATCGACAACAAGCCCACCGAGCTGACGCTGACCGCTCTGATTCGCGCCCGCTTCTGCGAGCTGGCCGGCGCCAAACTGGGGATCGGCAGCTCCTCGGAGCTGTTCACCCTCGGCCTGTTCTCGGTCATCGACGGCATGATGGACGCGCCCATGCACGACGTGGTCTCCTCGCTGCCGCTGGCCGAGGACATCCGCGAGGCGCTCGTCCAGCGCGCGGGGCCGATGGGTCGGCTGCTTGATTCGGTCGTCTCGCTCGAGAACGGCGAGGATGACGGCGCCCTCCCCAAGGCGGGCGAGATCTACCTCGACGCGCTCATGTGGGCCAACGGTGTCGCCGAGTCGCTGTTCGGGGCGCCCGCCGGCGCGCCGGCGCGCGCCGGGGAGTCCCGAACCCGCGCCGACGCTTCCGCCCGGCGGTCGACCCGCGCTCCGGCCGGTTCGGCCAGCACGCCCCCGCCCCTGTTTGACCAGGAGGCGGCGCCCGTCCTCCAGGTGCCCCGTCCGCGCCCCGGCCTGTTCGCACGAGTCTGGGCACGCGTGCTCGCCCTGTTCGGCCGGCCGGTCGGCGACGCCCGGGCCTAAGCGGCCAGCGGCACGACGCCCGGTCAGTGTGCGGCTTGCCCAAGGGTCAAAGTCAAGGGTGACATAGGCTCTCTCACCTGAACCGGGACGCCTGGCTTGACCCCACGGAGATGCGCATCGGATTGGGCTGCATGCGCCTCTCGACCGAGCCCGACCGCGACCCGGCACGAGCCGAACAGACGATCGCCGCCGCGCTCGCCGCCGGCATCACCGTGTTCGACACCGCGCACGCATACGGCCTCGGCGAGCACGACCTCGGACACAACGAGCGCTTACTGGCGCGCGCCCTCACCCACCTCCCCGACCAGGCAAAGGCCCGCGTCGTCACCAAGGGAGGCATGACCCGCGCCGGCGGCGCCTGGGTGCCGGACGGGCGGGCCAAGGCGATCCTGGCCGACTGCGAGGCGAGCCTGAACGCACTCGATGGTCTCCCCATCGATCTGTACCTGATCCACGCGCCCGACCCGCGCACTCCTTGGCGCACCTCGCTCCGCGCGCTGCAAAAGCTCCTCGACGATGGGCTCGTCAAGCGCGTCGGCCTCTCAAACGTCAACCTGCCCCAGCTCGATGAGGCGCTCGCCCTCGTCCCCGTCGCAGCCGTCCAAGTCGCGCTCAGCGTGTACGACGACAAAGCACTGCGCGGCGGGGTCCTCAAGCGTTGCGCCGAGGAAAACATCGCGCTGATCTCGCACTCGCCGCTGGGCGGCCCGCGCCGTGCCAGATCGCTCGCACGCAGCCAGCGGCTCGCTGAGCTCGCGCTCGCGTGGCTGCTCGAGCTCTCACCGAACGTCGTGGCGATCCCAGGCGCGCGCCGCCCGGAGACGGTCCGCTCGGCCGCGCATGCCGCCACCCTGAGTCTCACCCCAGACGACGTCGCGCTGCTCGAACATTCATTCGCGGTCTCCAGGCCGACCCGGACCAAGACGCCACCGCGGCATCAGACCGGCGCCGAGGTCGTGGTCGTCATGGGTATCCCCGGCGCGGGCAAGACGCGCCTGGCCGAGTCCTTCATCTCCCGCGACTACCTGCGGCTCAACCGCGATGAGCGGGGCGGCGCGCTCCGCGAACTCGCCGCCGCGCTCGAGCAAGCGCTCGCCGACGGCGCCCCCCGGGTGGTGCTCGACAACACCTATCTCACCCGCGCCGCCCGGAGCTACGTGCTTGAGGTAGCGGGCCGCCACGGAATCCCGGCGCGGTGCCTGTGGCTCGACACGCCGCTGGCCCAGGCTCAGATCAATCTCGTGCAGCGGCTGCTCGACCGCTTCGGTGCGCTACCCACGCCCGAGGAGCTGCGGACGCTGGCGCGGCGCGAGCCCGGCGTGCTCGCGCCTACGCAGCAGATGCGCGCGGTGCGAGAGCTCGAGCCACCATCTCCCGACGAGGGGTTTGCGACCGTCGAGATCCAACCGTTCGCGCGCGCGCGTGAATCGGAAGGAACGCGGGCTGGTGTGTTTGTCGCGGCTTCGGCCTTGCAAGACTCGAGCTGGCAGCGAGCAGTCGAACAGGCCGACCCCAGCGCGCCGCACCTGGTGTTCGACTGGCGCCCTGGCCGCACACCCGACGAGCTTGCGCCTCTGGTCGAGCTGGTGCGCAGCGCGGTGGTGCCGGACACGACCGTCGAGGCGGCCGTCTGCCCTCACGACGCCGGCCCGCCGCGGTGCTGGTGCCGCCCGCCGCTGCCGGGACTACCCCTGGCCTTCGCGAGTACGCACGACGTCGACCCCGCGCGGTCGATCGTCATCGGAGTCTCGCCGGCGCATCGCACGCTCGCGAATGCCCTCGGCGCCCGCTACGTCGCGGTCACCCAACCCGGTGGTCATCGCGGCGCAGAGCGTCGGTGAACCGTTTCGGCACGGCCGCGTCCTCGCCCTCTTCCCACAGCGTGATGACCACGAGCTCGTCCCGGTCCGGCCGGCACACGTAGGTGATCTCGCGCCGGCCAAGGTCGCGAACCAGCACCGTCCCGTTCTCGCCGGGCTCAGTCCGGCCGGCCGCATACGCCTGCGCCACCGCCGAGGCGATGTCGAGCTTCGGATCGAGCGAGCCGCGCACCCGCTGCCGGTAGCGCTCGGCCGCGTGGTCCGTCACCGCGACCAGACTCACGGATAGCTGAGCACGTCCACCGCCGTGCTCGGATTCGCCGCTGTTGACGAGCCGCCAACCCCGTTGATCACGTTCAGGATCCCGCCGCTTCCTCCGTTGGCGTTGAGGAAGATCGTGAATATGTCGTTGAACTGGACACCGGAAGGTGGTGACTGGAACGCCTGGGCGGCGTAGATCGGGACGCCCAGGTCGAAGAACGAGTAGCTCCCCATCCCGTACCCCTGGAAGTTCTTCGCCCGCGGCGTCACCAGGAAGGCGGCGTAGCCGTCGGTCGTCGGGCTCGACATCCACGCCGCCTGGCTCGGCGGGTCGTAGGGCATCTCGTTCTGGAAGAACACGTCCTCGCCGTTCCGGCCGTTCCAGATCACCTCGTACTTCTGGTAGTGCTCGACGGCCAGTCCGTACGCGTCGACGTCGTCGCCGTTGACGATCACGCCGGTGTCGGCCGTGTTGTCGCTCCAGCCGACGCCGGCGCCGTGGTCGGCGCGCCAGGCCCACACATCGTCGAGGATCGTGTGGTCGGTGTTGACCACGAGGCTGGTCGTCGCCCGTCCGGGCTCGGCGCCGCCGATCCGGAAGAAGACGTCCTGTACGAGCGTCGGCGCGCTCGCGCCGGCCGACCCACCGCCGGCCCCGAAACGCGCGAACCGCCCGCCGTGCAGCCCCACCACAAGCAGCGCCGGCGAGTTGCCGGGCCCCGCGTCGAAGATCATCCCCGAGAGCTTGATCCCGGGGACGTTCGCGGTCTCCATCGCGACGTTACCGTGCTGCGGAATGAGCGTGGCGAAGCCGAGGCCCATCACGACCGTGCCGGGCCGCGTCACCTCGATCGGCTGGGACACGTTGTAGACACCCGGGGTCAGGATCAGGTTCTGCCCGAACGCGAGGGCGGCGTTGATCTCCCATACCGGTGTGTCGGGGTCGGCTATGAAGAAGCGCCGGAGCGGGATCGACGCGCCTGCCTCGGTGCCGCTGGCATACGACGGCCCGACCGAGTTGCGCTGGACCGCCGGCACGAACACGTTGTCGTCGCCGTGCGAATCCGTGTAGAGGAAAGGCTCCGATTCAGACACGGGTGAGGTCGTGAGTGTCGTGTACTGGTTGGTGCCCGCGCCGAAGCTCGTCGCCGGGGCGCCGTTGTCACCCATGAACACCTGGTTCCAGACGCCGTTGGTCCAGCTGTCGATATCGCTGTTGCGGGTGAAGAACTGCTGCTGGCTGCCGTTGATCACCGCGCTGCCGTTGAACTCGTCGTCGGCGAAGAAGCCGCCGCTCACGAACGGGTTGCCCGAGCAGTAGTCGAACAGCGTCAAGCCTCCGTTCATGACCACGCGCCGCATTGGGGCGGCCTGGGAGACCGCCCACATGTCGTTGGTGTCCTGGCAGGTGGCCGCCTCACCGTTCGCCGGCACGTAGGTGGGCGCTGAGCTCGGCGTGACGAAGTCGACCGTCAAGTTCGAGAGCGACCGCCAGAAGTTGTCGAGACCGTTGCACACGCCCGCCGAGCACTGGTTGAAGACGTCGATCTCCCCGTTAATCACAACGTCGCCAGGGGACGCGCCCAGACCCGCCACCTGTGTGTAGTAGCCGACCTGGAAGATGAGCGGGTTGCTCGAGCTGCCATAGGTCCCCGGCTCGAAGAAGATCGCGTAGCGCTGAGTGTCGAACTGACTCGAGGCGGGAACCTGCTGCGCGGCGATCGTATTGAGCGTCGACTGGATCGACGACTGCGACATCGACGGGGTGAACACGTAGACGTTGGGACCAAACGGCGCCGGCGCCGGCCCGCCTGATGCGGACGCCACCGCGGGCGCGACCGCTCCGACCAACCCGAGCACCGCGAGCACCGTCGCGATCCGCACGACCATCATCTTTCGCATCCGCCTCTCCTCCTCCGCTCGGCCACGAATCCCCTGCGCCGACCCTACTACACGCAGAGCGGGCCGCCGGTTAAGCGTCGGAGGAGGACCGACCCCGCGCCCGCGTCGCCACCTCGAGCAGCGCCCGCACGTCCGCCACCGGCCCCAGGTGCCCGAGCTTTTCCGGATTGATGATCGAGCTCACGCCGGTGATCTGCCCGCCCGAAACCTCGAGCGCCCACACCGCCACCAGGCGGTCCTCGCCGTCGAGCAGCAACGCACCCGGCCCGCCGTTGACCTCGACCGGCCGCAGCGACGCTCCCGGGACGCGCGAACCCCACTGGATCCAGTTCACGAGCGCGCGGGCAACGCGAGTGCGCCCGTGGAGCGCCCGCGCCAGCGCCGGCACCTTGCCGCCGCCGTCGCCGGTCAGAACGACATCGTGCGCGAGCAGCGCCTCCAGGCCGGCGACGTCTCCGTCCTGAACCGCGGCGAAGAACCGCCGCGCGAGCTCCTCGCGCTGCTCGCGCGAGGTCTGAAAGCGCGGCCGGCTCTGCTCCACGTGCGACCGCGCCCGCACCGCCAGCTGGCGCACGGCGGGCTCGCTCTTATCCACGATCGCCGCGATCTCGTCGTAGCCGTAGTCGAACACGTCGCGCAGCAGGAGTACCGCGCGCTGCTCGGGCGAAAGGCTCTCGAGCAGCACGAGCAGCGCCAGCGACAGCGAGTCGGCCATCTCGGCGCGCCGCTCCGGATCATCCGCGCCGTCGGTCACGATCGGCTCGGGCAGCCAGTCGCCGACGTACCGCTCCCGCCGCGACCGGGCCGAGCGCAACTCGTCGATCGCCAGCCTCGTGGTCACCGTGGCCAGGAAGGCGCGCGGCGACTCGATCCGCTGGCCGGCCTCGAGCGTGCGGTGTAGGCGCAGCAGCGCCTCCTGCACGACGTCCTCGGCCTCGGCAACGCTGCCGAGCATCCGGTAGGCGATCGCGAACGCCACCGGGCGCAGCTCGTCGAGCAGCTCCTTGTCGGCCGGGGCGCTCATTGCGCGAACCCGTGGCGCCAGCTGGCGTGGCGGGGCTGCCAGCCCAGCTCGCGCTTGGCCTTTGCATTCGAAGCGCCGCGGATCTCGGTCATCATCGCGATGCCGGCCTCCCCGACCACCAGTTGGCCGAGCCAACGCGGAATCCGCCGCGGCTTGGGCGCGCCGATCGCCGCGGCCAGGCCCGGCAGCCACTCGGCAACCGGCGCCGGCTCGTCGTCGACCACGTTGTAGATCCCGCGCCGGCCACGGTCGATCGCCGCCACCGTCGCCTCGGCGGCGTCGGCCACGTGCACGAACGACCAGATCCCGCCGCCGTTCCCCACGACCGGGAACTTGCGCTTACGCACCATCTCAAATTGCTCGCTGCCGGGAGCCAAGGATGTTCCGGGACCATAGAGCCCGCCGTAGCGGAGGACGATCCCCTCGGTCCAGTCGGCGCCGGTCACCGCCGCCTCGAGGTGGCGGATCGCTTCCCACGACTCGCGCATCTCGCGTGGCTGCGCCGGGTCCAACGGCTCGTCCTCGCTCTTGACCGCCGGTCCGGTACGACCCTGCGGCCAGCCCGCGTAGCTCTGGGCGACGAATCGCTTGACGCCGACCGCGCGCCCGGCCGACAGCAGATGATCTGTCCCCTCGGTGCGCAGCCGGTTGGTGGCCGCGAAGGATCGGTCGAAGTGACGCAGGTTCAGCGCGGAGATCGCGGTCAGCTCGTGCACGATCACGTCGGGCTTGGCCATGGCGACCGCATCGGCGACCTGGTCGGGATTCAGCGCGTCGGCCACCACCGACTCGGCGCCACTCTTCCAGAGCGCCGCCTGCTTTGAGTCACTGCGGGTCATGCCGACCACCTGGTGCCCCGCCGCGATCAGCTGCGGGACGAGTTGCCGGCCGATGGCGCCGGTGGCGCCTGCCACGAAGATTTTCATTTCCGGCTCCTTCGTCAAGTTGGTTTGCACACCCCAAGACGAGGGAGCCGGCGTGCCTGTGACAGCTGGTTTCTAGGCTACGGGCACGCCCTCGAGCCGCTCGGCGGTGATCGCCTCGAGTGCGTCGCGCAGAGCCGCGACCCGATCGGCCCCGAAGCGCTCGGCCCACTCCTGCTCGAGCTCGTTTATCAGCTCCATGCCGACCGCTCGAGCCACGTGGCCGCGCTCGGTGAGGCGGATGATCTTGGCCCGCCCGTCGCTCGGATCCGGCACGCGCTCGGCGTAGCCGAGCTTCTCCAGATCGCTCACGACCTCGCCGACCGACTGCTTGGTCATGAACGCCCGTTCGGCTAGGTCGGTCAGGCGCGTGCCCTCTGGGATCGATGTTGCCGAACACGCACCCGTGCGTGATCCGGATGTCGCTGTAGGGGGTCTCGGCCACGCGCCTCGTCAGCTCTTCCTCGAATGCGCCGAGGCCCACATCGAGCAGACGAATCATCGGATGACGACCGGGGTTCTCAAAGTGCGTTGACATTTAGTTCGGACTCCTGATAAGGTCACCAGACGATTCGGAAGCCTTACAAGGTTGCCTGACCATTCTAGCACCCGGAGGACTCGAATGACTAGGAAGTGGTGGACCCTACTTACGGTGAGCGTCGGGACATTCATGCTCCTGCTCGACATCACGGTCGTGAACACGGCGCTCCCGTCGATCCAGAAGGACCTCTCGGCGTCGTTCACCGACGTGCAGTGGGTCATCGACGCGTACACGCTGTCGCTCGCGGCGATCGTGCTGACCGCCGGCTCACTGGCCGACCGGCTCGGCCGGCGCGCCGTGTTCGCAGTCGGGCTGGCCATCTTCTCGGCTGCCTCGCTCGCGGCCGGGCTCGCCCCTGACGCGACGTTCCTCAATGTCGCCCGCGCCATTCAGGGGATCGGCGGCGCGGCGATGTTCGCGGTCTCGCTCGCGCTGGTCGCGCAGGAGTTCGCCGCCGGGCGCGAGCGCGCCACCGCGATGGGCATCTACGGCGCGACGATCGGCATCTCGGTGGCGATCGGGCCGCTCGTCGGCGGCGCGATCACGACCGGACTCGGCTGGCGCTGGGTGTTCTTCCTGAACGTCCCGGTCGGTGTGGCTGCGCTCGCCCTCACCTTCGCGCGGGTTCGCGAGTCCCGGAACCCGAACGCCACGCGCGTCGACTGGCTGGGGCTGGTCAGCTTCTCAAGCGCGCTCCTCATGCTCGTGCTGGCGCTGCTGCGCGGCAACGACAACGGTTGGGGCAGCCCGCTGATCGTCGGCCTGCTCGCCGGCGCTGGTCTGATGCTGGCGGCCTTCGCCGCGATCGAGCAGCGGGTAGCTGAGCCGATGCTCCCGCTTCACCTCTTCCGCCGCGGCGCCTTCACCGGCGTCCAGCTCGCGGCGGCCGCGGTGTCGGCCTCGCTGTTCGCGCTGTTTCTGTACCTGACGCTGTACCTGCAGAACTACCTCGGCTACTCGCCGCTCCAGGCCGGGCTGCGCTACCTACCGATTACGCTGGCGCCGTTCCTGGTCGCGCCGCTGGCCGTCGCGCTGATGGGACGCCTGCCCGCCCGCGCCCTGATGGCGATCGGGCTGGCCGGCGTCGGCGGCGGGCTGCTGCTCATGTCGGGGATCGGCGCCCACTCGAGCTGGACGGCACTGCTGCCCGGGTTCATCGTCGCCGGAGTCGGCGTCGGTCTGCTCAACCCGGTGATCGCCGACGTCGCGGTGAGCGTCGTCTCCAAGGACCGCAGCGGCATGGCCGCCGGGATCAACGACACGTTCCGCCAGGTGGCGATCGCGGTCGGCGTGGCCGCCTGGGGCGCGATCTTTCTCGCCCGCGGCGCCGACAAGATCAGCTCGCTGGTGCCGGGCGCGCCCGCCCACCGGCTGATCGAGGCCGCGTCGTCCGGCCTGCTCGCCCACAACGCCCACGGCGTCGTCGCGGAGGCGGCCCGCCAGGGATTCCTGAGCGGGCTGCACACGATCCTGCTGGCCGGCGGGCTGCTCGCGCTCGCTGGCGCGGTGGCAGCGGCATGGCTGGTCCGCGAGCACGAGATCGAACGCGACCTCCCCGAGCTGGCCGCAGCCGCGCCGGCTCACGCCTAGGGGTCTCGCTTGGGAATCCGGCGCGATCCGCTGAATGGACGAGACGTCGCGGCGCCGGATTCCCCAAGCTCGACGTCCGTGGGGCCGGAAGGCCCGTCCTGTCCGTGGTCGCGGTCACGCCCCTGGGCACGGACGCCCGGGGGAACGGCGTCGCGGCTGCGGCGCGCTCGGCATCCGTGCCTCGCCTAGGAGACCCCTGGAAAACCGCGCATTCCGCGGCTTCTCTCTGGAGCGCGCGCGTTTATGCAGGTGGGGGATGCATTACCGCGCACGGGCCGGGCAGGGCCGCCGCCGTGAACGCTTTTACAGGTCCCACGGGGTCGAGCCGGACTGGGATGGGGTAGCTGACGCGCGGTCAGGGTCGGCACCGACCGGCGAGGACCCCGCGGCGTGTCGCGTTAGGCAGGTCCGCGGACGGGTGGGTTATCCGCCCGGACACGCCGACCAGGCCGGCGACGCGCCCTGCTCGCGCACCCACTGCCCGACCAGCCCGCGCAGGTGGGCCACGAAGCGGTCGTGCTCGTGAGGCGGATAGGTCGCGCGCACTGTGTCCACCAGCAGTCGGTCGAAGTCGGCCGAGGCGACCCAGTCGAGGACGAGCTCGTCGAGATTGGCCAGGCGGCTGGCGCAGAAGTCCCGGTAGCGGTCGACCTCGAAGTGCTCGTCGGCCAGCCGGCGGTAGGCCGCGAGCTTCTCGCCGTAGTCGAGGTCGTCGCGGTCGGCGATCTCGAAGTAACGCCGGGTGTCGAGGTCCAGGCGCGGGCGCCGGTGGGTGACCAGGCAGAACGTGCACCAGGCCAGGAGTGTCTTGATCGCCCGGGGGAAGTAATAGTGCAGACTGGTGAGCGCGACGTCGGGTGACGCGTTCGCGTAGTCGATCGGGTGCACCTGATCGCCGCGCACCAGGCACTCACACGAGTTGAACTCCCAGCGAAAGAACGCGTTGATCAGGCGACTGATGGTGAGTACCTCCTCCCCCACCTCGGGTGAGAGAAAGTCGTGCGCCACCGCGTAGCGGTCGTGCATGGGCCGCTCGGGCTGGAACTTCATGATCATCGTCTCCGGCCCGATCGATAGCGAGCGCGCGAACACGTCGAACCCCTCGACCGACGCCTGTAGGTGCATGATTCGCTGCCCCGACGCGTCGTACGCGCGCTCAAGCTCCGTGCGATTAACGATGCGGCTGACCCCGATCCACTGCCCGCCGTCGTAGGGCTTCATGAACAGCGGGTAGCCGATCTGCTCGGCGATCGCGACCAGGTCGAACGGCTGGTTGTACTTGTCCGCGGTGTACTGAAAGCGCGAGTTGTCAGGCGGGTCCTTGTGCGGCACGAGCACTGTCGGCGGCACCTTGAGACCGAGGCGAATCATCGCGCAGTAGGCGGCGTGCTTCTCCATCGACTGGAAGGTGAACGGGCTGTTGAGTAAATACACGTCGTCCATCAGCGCGATCTTCTTGAGCCACTCGCGCGGGACGTAATACCAGTAGGCCAGCCGGTCGATGACCAGCTCGTACGTCGGCCGATCGCGGAGGTCGAACGGCTCGATCGTGATCCGCTCGGTGGCGATTCGGTGGCGCTGGCCGGAGCCGTCGGTGATCGCGCCGAGCCGTCCGACCAGTGTCTCGAACGCCCGGGGCCAGTCCTCCTCGGTACCGAGCAGCAGACCGATCAGGTGGGTGGTCTCGTCCGAGCTCATCAGCAGAACCGCGGCAGATGATGCGCGAGTTGGGCGCGCCACGACGGCCAGTCGTGCGCGACGTCATAGCCCCACAGGTCGAGCTCGCACCGGATCCCCTTGGACTGGAGCAGCGAGGCGAACCTGCGGCTCGACTCGAGCGCCCCGGTGGTGTCCTCCCACTGACCCTGCCCGCACACCACCAGCATGCTGAGTTGTCCCCGCAGCCAGTCGAGGTGATCGCCGCCGAGGTGGCCGACGTAGTCCATCGGGTTGTTGAAGTACGTAGCCTCACCGCGCTCGCCCCACCCGTCCCAGGCGGCGGGGTCGTAGTTGCCGGACATGCAGATCGCCAGCGGAAACAGGTCGGCACGCTTGAGCGCGAAGTTGGCGGCGTGGAACGCGCCGAGGCTGACACCGCACGTGATCATCTCGCTCGCGCCGCCGCAGTCGTGGCGGATGAACGGAACCACCTCGCCCAGGATCCAGGACTCGTACACGCCGTGGCGCCGAGCCCGCTCCTCGAGCGGGACGCCCCGGTTGGACCAGCTCTCGCGATCGAAGGAGTCCACGCAGTAGAGCTTCAGCCGCCCGTCGGCGAGCAGGTCCCCCACGGCGGCGACCATCCCGTGGCGCTCGAACTCGCCCGCGTCTCCGCCCTCGGCCGGAAAGGCAAGGACCGGTCGGCCCCAGTGACCGTAGACAGCCACCCCGTTCACCGCCGCGCCCACACGCCGGCGAGCAGGCGGGTCAGGTGGGGATGCAGCGCGTCGCGCCAGCCGGTGTAGTTGTGCAGGTCGGGTACCTCGGCCAGCGTCGCGGCGTAGCCCTGGGCCCCAAGCGCGGCGACCATCAGCCGGTTGTTGTGGATGTTCTCCTCCTCGATCCCGCAGGTCATGCTCGCCGGCACCGGCTCGGAGCAGGCGGTCGCGCGCAGCACGCCGCCCACGAAGCGGACGATGCGCCGGTAGCGCGGGAAGGCGGATTCGTTTCGGTCGAAGCGCGGGATGAAGAAGCTGCCCGACTGAAGGAACAGCCCCGCGAACGTACCCGACCATGTTCGCTGCGCCTGGAGCATCGCCAGCGCGCCGAGGCTCGTGCCCATGCCGACGGGGCGCCCGGCGACCTCGACGTGAACGGCGATCGCCGGCAGGATCCGCCGGCAGAGCGCCCGACCGTAGGCGGCCGAGGCCGAGTACCACTCGTCGCGATCGCCGGGCGGCAGCAGCGCGACGCGAAACGGAGGCAGGGCATCGCTCGCGATCATCGCACCTGCGTAGCGGGTCAGCGCAGCCAGTTCGTCGTACTCGGGGCCGTCGTGGGCGACCAGAAGCGGGAGCCGTCCGCCCGCGGGCGACCACACCCGAATCGCGAGCTCGCGGCCGAGCACGCGGACGCCGAGCTCGTCGAAGGTTGCCGGCGGCCCGGTCGCGTCGAGCCAACCCGGAGCGCGATAGCCGGGGGCCATGAGCACCGACTTCTCCCCGAACGCGCCCGGCGCGCGCTGCGGATTGCCGGGATCGCATACGACCACGGTGTCGCCGTCGTGCCCTGAGAGCTCGAGCTTGTACTCAAGGCGCGCCAGCCCGGTCGGCGGCAGCTCGAGCACCCATCCGCCGCTATCGCGAACAAACTCCGGGTCGGCGAGCGGGAGATCGCAGCACAGGCGAACCGCGGCTAATCGTTGCTCGGGGTCCTCGACGCGCAGGCTTGCGAACACGGGGCGGGAAAGTAGCGATAGTGTCGCGCCCGTGGGCTACTCCGTCTTGAATGTGGAGGACATCGAGGGCGCCGGGCCAGGTGGCACGATCCGGTTCGTGCGCCGGGAGCTCGGCGTCGAGGCGTTCTAGCTGCTCGACACGGTCACGCTCGTCATCACCACCGGCGTCGTCGGCGCCCCGTCCTGCGGCGGGTTGGTCGGGAGCTTGCCGATCTTCTCGACCACGTTGATGCCCGACACGACCTTGCCCGCGAGCGCATAGTCGGGCGTCAGGCCGGCCGACTGGGTCACGTTGGGCGCGGTGACGATGAAGAACTGGCTGCCCGAGGCGCCGGCCGGCTGGGCCTCGGTCTTGGCCATCGCGACGTCGCCGAGGACGTATTGGGTGTTTGCCGGTGGAGCTTCCACGACCGTGTAGCCGGGACCGCCGGTGCCGTTGCCGGCCGGGTCGCCGCCCTGGATGACGAAGCCCGCCGCCACCCGGTGGAAGGTCAGTCCGTTGTAGAAGCCGCGCTTGACCAGGTAGTAGACCGAGGCCGAGGTCTTCGGCTGCTGCTTGACGTCGAGCGTGAAGGCGAACGTGCCGCAATTGGTGACCACCGTGACCGTGTAGGTCCGGCGCGGATCGAGCGTCAGGTGGGGCGGCGGGATGTGCTGCGGACCCTTGGGCGCCGGGACTGCGGCACTCTGGCACGGCGTGGACGCGCTCGAGGTGGTCGTGCTCGACGACGAGGAGGCGGCCGCCGTGCTCGTGGCCGAACTGGCGGCCGTGCTGCTGGTCGACGAGCTCGAGCTGCTTCCGCACCCGGCGATCGTGAGCACGAGGACGAGGATCGGGAGTGCCTTGCGCACGGGTGCAAGCAAAGCACAACCCGATCGAGGCGTCGGCTCCGATCGGGTTGCACGCAATCCTCCTTTACGGCGAGACGCTGCTGCCGCCGAAGCTCTGCATCGACTCGCCGCCCCCGCGGGCGCCGGGTCCGATGCTGCTCGCGCTTCCGCCACTACTCTCGCTGCCGGCGGGCCCCGGCAGGCCGGGCGGCATGTTGAACGTCTGGGTCCTCACACCAGCCGGCGTGGTGAGCTGGGCGGACTTGACGCCCTGATCGCCGGGCCACCAGGCCACGAACCAGCCGTTGCCCACTGTCGCCTGCACCGCCCTGCCGTCGCTGAGTACCAGCGTGACCCCGCTCACGCCGTGGCCGGTTCGCCCGTCGGCGAACGAGTACGGCTGGCTGGCGTGGCTCGGCGGATGGGCGCTCGACAACAGGATCTGTCCAGCCGGCACGCTCACCGGCATGCTGGACTCGCTCGTGGCTACCGCGGTGAAGGAGGGGCCCTTGATGCATGTCGAGCTCGTCTCGTTGTCGCCGTAGACCGAGAACGTGAACGGCCCGCGGGTGTCGGCGAGCATCAGCGGCAGGCCGGCGATCGGCGATTGACCCGACTCACAGCTGGCCTCCGCGGCTTGGACTTGCCCGGGCGCCGGCGGAGTGGGCTTGGGGGTCCAGCCGGCGAACGCATTGCTGGCGCCGGCACCGAGCGAGATGACCAGCACCGCCGCGCCCGACGCGGCCGCGGCGATCGCGGTCGCACCAATCGCTACCGGGGGTCTGAACCGACTCCCGCGTGGGTGGTAATCGACGCGGGTCAGGCGCTCGACGCTCGCAGCCGGCACCAGGCTCGCGCGATCCCGCAGCGAAGTACGCAGCTCGGATTCGAGTTGATCGTTCATGTCGCGATGCTCCTTGTGTTGTCGTTGGTCGATCGCATCGCCTGCTCGAGTCGCGCGAGTCCACGAGAGGCGGTGCTCTTGACGGTGCCGAGGGAGCACTTCAGGGCGGCCGCGACCTCGGCTTCGGGAAGGTCCAGGAAGTAGCGCAGCACGAGCACGGCGCGCTGGCGTGGCGGCAGATCCGCGAGCGCCTGCATGAGCTCGTCGTGGATTCCGATCGCGTCGGCAGCGGCGGTGTCGTCAGCGCGCTCGGGCGGCGCTTCGCCGCCCAGCTCGCTCCGCGTGCGGGCGCGCTTGCCGGCGCCGCTCACCGCGCGGTTGACGAGGATCCGGCGCGCGTACGCGACCGGATGCGACATGCGCCGGACTCGGGGCCACCGGCGCGCCACCTCGAGCAGCGTCTCCTGCACGATGTCCTCGGCCTCGTGGAGGTCCCACACGATCAGGAACGCGGTTCGCACCAGCGTCTCGCTGCTGTCCGCGACGAAGCGGTCGAAGTCGGCTCGGCGGCGATCCATCTACAGCGTTAAGCGCCGGCCGGCGCGAAAAGGTTGCGTCGACCGCCAGCGCCGGGTCTCAGCCGCGGCGGTCTGTCCAGTCGCGCAAGCGCCAGTAGTGCGTGTCGGGATCGCGGTCCTCGTCGTCGCGCGGCGGAAAGACGATCGACCCCAGCAACACTGCGAGCAGTAATCCCCCGGCGAGCAGGAGTAGTCCTTCATTCCCGCGGAAGACGGTCACGGATACCACCGTGGCGAGCAGCCCTACCGGGAACAGCCACGGGAGCATCCACAACTTCATCGCCCGGCGAAGGCTACTCCGGTGTTCGCTTTCTGACCAGGGCACTCAAGGCCCGGCTCGCCGCTGCCGAGAAGGAAAGTGATCGCTGGCGGGCGTCCAGGCCGGAAGGGCCCTCGCGGGGTGAGCTTCGGCGCCTCACCGTCCGCCTCCTGATCCCTCTCTCTCCTCTCCCCGAGCCGGCTCCTCAGCGAGCCGGCTCACTTGTTGGTGAGCCGGCTCGCCTCCGGAGAACCGTTACTGGAAGCGGGTCGCCTTCTCCAGCGCCAGCGCCAGGAGCGAGGCCCCGGCGTAGCTCGGATGGATGCCGCACCCGCCCCCGCTGAGCTGCGTGAGCAGGCCGGCGGTGCAGGTGCTGTCGCCGGTCGAGTGCGCCGGCCCACCGCGAACGCGCCGAACCCGTCCGCGACTTCGACGTGGAACGGCTTGGCCGCGCCGTCCACCGTCGAATTGAGCAGCGCGGACTGCCCATTGGCGGTGGCTGATGCCGCGTCGACCGAGTAGTAGTTCTCGATCGCCAGCTGGCCGTTGTAGTGGGCCTTGTTGCGAATCGCCGACAGGATCGTGTGGACGTTCTTGCCGAGCGTCTCGAGGACGGCCGACTGCTCGGGGAGACTGGCGCACTGGTCTGCGGTGGTCTCCTGACAGATCGAAGTAATCATTCGCGCCGATCATCAGCGACACGAGCCGGACGTTCTTGATGCTTCTTCAGGTAGCTGACCGCGAACGCCAGCTGCGATCCGCTGTAGCTGGCGTGCAGCGGGTACAGCGTCCGGTAGCCGACGTTCCCCTTGCCCGGCGTGTTCTCGCATCCGTTGCTTTGAGCCGTGTTGTCGATCAGGCTCGTCGAGGTCTCGCCGGGGCAGGCCGCGTTCACGACGTTCATATGCAGCACGGATCCGTACAGCTCTGGATAGCCCAGGAAGCTCGCGGCATCCGGATAGTTCGGAGCCGGCGTGACCGTCGGCTCCTCGTAGCCGAACGTGACCGAGTCGCCAAGCGCGAGATACGTCGACCCCTTGGTGATCGGCGTGGTCGGCGTGATCTTGGAATTGCTCGCCGTCGGCTTCTTGGCGAGGGCCTGGCCGGTCAAGGCCGCGAGCATCGCGGCGGCACAGACCAGCACGAGCGCTGCCCTAATGACCCGCTTTGCGTTCGCGGGCATGCGTACAACTGACTTCATTCGGGTTCCTTCTCCCCACGCTACGAGTTCGCGCACGCCGGCCGCGCGCGCCCGATTCGCGAGTGATCCTATCTGGATGTGACGATCCCGTGAACGCCGCCCCCCACACGCGTCGCCCGGGACCCGATTAGACTGCAGCCGTCGCGACGGAGCTCACGATCGAACGCAGGGATGACGCCCGGGGTGTGGTGCTCGTCCTGTCGGGCGAGCTCGACATGATCTCAGCCCCCGACCTGGCGGTCACGCTGGAGGACGTGCTCGCCCACCCCCACGCGCGCGTGATGCTCGACCTCAACGGCCTGAGCTTTGTGGACAGCGCGGGCGTGAGCGTGCTGATCAAGGCCAAGCAGGCGGCGACGACGCGCGGGCAAACGCTCGTCCTCCGCCGGCCGACCGAACAGCTCGAGCGCGTGTTCGCGCTGGTCGGGCTCGCGGACTGGCTGGCGATCGAGGACTGACCGCCGGAATCGCGACGCTCGGAGCGTCAGGACGCGAACGGGCGGACGCCGAGGGTGCGGCGCAGGAAGTCATGCTCGGCGGCCAGCGCCACCTCCGACACGCTCATTCCGAGCGACACAAACCCGTGCGGGGCCTCGGGCCAGATCCGAAGCTCGGTCGGGTGCCCCGCCTGGCGCCAGCGCGCCTCCATGAACAGGGTGTCGTCGAGCAGCGGATCCTGTGTGCCGCACGTGAAGATCGCCGGCGGCATGCCCGACAGGTCCGCGAACAGCGGCGAGATGTCCGGGTCGCGGCGCGCCTCGCGGTCGCGATCGGGCACGAACTGATCCGCGAACCAGGCGATGATCGGCCCGGACAGCACGAGGATGCGCTCGCCCCACAGCCGCTGGCTCGGGGTCATCGACAGGTCGAAGGCGCCGTACTGGAGCACCGCGGCGCCGAACGCGCCGGTGATGCCGTGACGGTCGCGCAGTCGCAGGAGCGTGGCCGCGGTCAGCTGACCCCCCGCCGAATCGCCGCCGATCGCGCGCGGCCCCGAGGCTCCGATCGCCGCCTGGCCCTCGTCGCCGAGCAGCCACAGCGCGGCCGCCTCGCAGTCGTCGGGGCCGGCCGGGTACGGGTTCTCGGGCGCGAGGCGATAGTTCACGCTCACCACCGTCAGCCCCGTGTCGCGCGCCAGGCCCTGGAGGCGAACGTCCTGTCCGTCGCTCTCCCCGAGCGTCCAACCTCCGCCGTGGAGGTGCAAAAACGTGCCGGTCGGCTCGCCCTCGGGTGCGATCACCCGCAGCGAGATCGGGCCCCGAGGGCCGACAATCTCCACATCCCGCGCCTCGGGGACGAACACGGGCGGGGGAAAGATGCTCCGACCCTCACGGCGGGCCCGGCGGGTCTCCTCGACCGGGACGGCATAGACCGGCGGCATCGTGGCCAGCAGCCGCTCGAGTTCGGCGTTGAACTTGCGGGTCTCGGCGAGCATCGTGTCGGGGTCGGCCGCGGTCATGGTGAGAGGCGGCGACTGTAGCCGGTCGCCGCGATCGGGGGCGCTCCCGTGCCAATCCGATCGGGAGCGCTCCCGTGCCAATCCGATCGGGACCGCTCCCGCGCCGATCATGGCTTCCCACGATGCCGTTTACCTGCTCTTGACATTCCGCCGGCCCGAGGATTAGCTTTTACAATGTTCGTATACAGAACACATTGTTCGTATCGCGAACAATCCGGCTCAAGAGCGGCAGCGCTCGAGCCGACAACCCCTGATGGGTCGGCTTCTCAAAAAGCCAGACGCTCAGCTGTGGTGCTTGGCCCGGCGGCTTGGGCTGAGACGCTCCGCCGCCGGGGCACCACGGCTGGGCGTGCGCGGGCACTAGAGGGCAGGCACCCGGGTGTCGCATACCGGTGTGATGGGGTCCGGTGCGCGTGGCATCGTAGGCGCGTGAGTTCCGCTGACAACGCCGAGTTGGTCGAGCAGTCCTTCCGCTTCGCGCTCGCGCCAGTGAGCGAACAAGCTCCCGCGCTCGATTGCTGGCTGGGCGCGTCGCGCTACTGGTTCAACGCTGGTCTGGGCGAAGTGAAGGACCGGCTTGACCGACGAGCAGCCGGCGAAGAGGGCGTGGACCTCCCCTGGTCCTATAAAGGGCTGTGCAGTGTGCTGAGCGCCGGGTGGCGTAACGAGCGGGCGCCCTGGCAGTCCGAACTGCCGTGCGGCACGTACATGGCTGGGTTCGACGCGCTCGGAGCAGCGTTGCAGAACTTCAGTAAGGGCCGGCACGACGGGCGCGGCGTCGGGTTCCCGGACTTCAAGCGTAAGGGCCAGTGCTCGGAGTCAGTCATCTTCCAGCACCCCCGTCTACTGGACGCCCGTCGGGTCGAGTTCACGCACGCTCTCGGCCCAGTCCGGACCAAGGAGCGGATGACGAAGCTTCTGCGTCTGCTGGAACGTGATGAGCGAGCTCGCGTCACGCGCGCGACCGTCACCCGCCGCGGCCGCCACTACTACGTGAGCTTCACAGTCAAGCGCTCGCGCAGGCTGAAACTCCAGCGTCCCACGCAACCGAATCACGTCGTCGGTGCTGATGTGGGGCTCGCGCGTCAGGCGACCCTGTCCACTGGTCAGGTGTTTGCGAACCTCCGCCCGTTGCAGGCCAATCTTAAGCGTCTGCGCCGTCTGCAGCGTCATCTCGACCGTCAGCGCCGGGCGAACAATCCCGGTAACTACTTACCTGATGGCCGCGTCAAGCCCGGCGCCCGAGACTGGGCGAAGTCCCGGCGGATGCTTGAGACGGAGCGACTCATCGCCCGTTTGCATGAGCGCATCGCTAATCAGCGTCGGCACGCCGCGCATCACCTCACGACCTTCCTCACCCGACGCTATGGCGTCATCGGCGCTGAGACTCTGAACGTGAAGGGGATGCTCGCTAACAAGCAGCTCGCTCGGCACATCGCGGATGTGGGCTGGGGCCTCATCCTCAAGCAACTGAAGTACAAGACGAACTGGTCAGAGGGCTCCATCCTGGCGCTCGCTGACCGGTTTTATCCGTCCTCGAAGACCTGCTCCTGCTGTGGTTCGGTGAAAGCCAAGCTGGACCTGGCAGAGCGCGTCTTCACCTGCGAGGCCTGCGGGCACGTCCAAGACCGGGACGTGAACGCCGGCGTCAACCTCGCGCACATCGCCAAGACTGAAGCGAAGGCGCAGGGACGGACGGGACTCGTAATCGTTGGACCACCCACTGCCCGAGTGGGGCGGGGAGCCACCGACCTGGAGAAGCGCCGCTCGCGGCGCGGGAGCCAGGCGACCGCTACGAACCGCACTTCGCAGGACTCGCCGGAGAACCGGCGTGCCGCATAGCAAGCATCACACCGCTATGCGACAGGGAGGAGGGCACTAAAGTCGCGGCATGCTCGACCTCGACGCATACCTCGCCCGGATTGGACTGGGCTCGCCCCCGGAGCAGCCGGGATTGGCCGAGCTGCATCGCGCGCACGTCGCCGCGATCCCGTTCGAGAACCTCGATCCCCGGCGCGGCGTCCCCGTCTCGCTCGAGCCCGACGACCTCGAGGACAAGCTCGTGCGACGCCGGCGCGGCGGCTACTGCTTCGAACAGAATCTGCTGCTGAAGGCGGCGCTCGATGCACAAGGCGCAGAGGTCGACCTGTTCCTGGCCCGGGTTCGCCTCGGCCGACCGGCCGGGACTCCCCGGCCGCGAACCCACCTGGTCCTGCGGGTGCGAGCCGACGGACGCGACTGGCATGCCGACGTCGGCTTCGGCCGCGGCACCCCGCTCGAGCCGATCCCGTTCGGCACGGGCGGCCCGTACGAGCAGTCCGGCTGGCGCTACCGGGTCATACAGGACGGCCCTGAGCTCGTCCTCCAGACCGGGCAGGACGCCGAGTGGGTCGACCTCTACGGGTTCGTTCCCGAGCCGGCCCCGTTCATCGACGTCGAAACCAGCAACTGGTTCACCTGCACGCATCCGCGGTCCCCGTTCGTCACCGGCCTGATCGTCGCCGCCCAGCGTCCGGACGGCACTCGGCTCACCCTGAGCGACTGGGAGGGGCTGTCGCTGACCGAGGAGACGCCGGCAGGCGCGTCGGTTCGCCCGGTCCAGGAGGGCGAGGTAGAGGAGCTGATCGCCGGCCGGTTCGGCCTGGACGGCGGCGATGGCTGAGCCGGGACTCACCGTCGCGGTCACCGGGCCGACCGGGACGTTCGGCTTCGGATTGATTCCGCTGCTCGAGGCCGAGGAGCGGATCGAGCGAGTCGTCGGCCTGGCTCGGCGCCCGTTCGATCCATCCGAGCACGGCTGGAGCAAGATGACCTACCGGCAGGGAGACGTTCGCGAGGCGGGAACGCTCCAGGAGGCGTTCGCGAATGCCAACGTGGTCGTCCACCTCGCCTTCATGATTACCGGCACCGCGTCGCGGCACACAATCCGCGAGATTAACGTCGAGGGCACCCTGAACGCGTTCCGCGCTGCCGCGGCCTGCGGCGTCGAGCGCTTCGTCTACGCGTCGTCGGTGGCAGCGTACGGCTTCCACTCCGACAACCCGATCGGGATGACCGAGGACTGGCCGACCCGCCCGGCCGCGCGGCTGTTCTACGCCCAGGAGAAGGCCGAGGTCGAGCAGCTGCTGCACGATGAGGCGCAAGCACATTCCGACGTTGCCCTGTATCTGCTCCGCCCGCCGATCGTGCTCGGACCGCACGCGATGGGCGCCAAGGGCGCTCTCCCCGCGCCCCTCGCCGAGTTAGCTCAGCGCGCGTTGGACATGGCACGGCGCCTTCCGGTCCCGATCCCCGTACCCGTCCCTAACCTGCCCCTGCAGCTCATCCACGAGGAGGACGTCGGACGGGCACTGCTCGCGTGCGTTCTGGCGGACGGCCCTCCCGGCGCGTACAACATCGCGGGCGACGGGATCGTGACCGCGGCCGACGTCGTGCGCGAGCTCGGCTTCACCCCGATCACGGTTCCCGCCGACCTGGCGCAGAGCGCCGCCCGTGCCGCCGCGCAGATCCCGCTCCCGTCCTTCGTCCCGCCGGCCAGCGAGTGGATAGAGGCCGCCACTCAACCGGCGATCATGGACACGAGCAAGGCCAAGCGCGAGCTCGGCTGGAGTCCACGCCACACCGCGCTCGACGCGCTCAGGGACACACTCGCATCCTGACGGTCACGGATCAGCCGCCGTCGACCAACGGCACGCGACTGAACGGAAAGTACGTGGGCCGCTGCCGCGTGCGTCCCGGCGATCAGCTCGCGCCGGCTCGAGCAGGTCAAGCACGGCCAGGTCACACACCGCCGCGGCGAGATGGATGGTCGAGAACCCCAGCGAGGCGCCAAACTCGACGACGGTGCGCGCCCGCACGCGAGCCTTCGCCGGCGCGTCCTCCATCTCGGCCTGCCGTCGCAGCTCCGCGAGCACCCGCAGCACCCGCTCGGAGCGCAGCGTGCCGCTCACGGGCCCTCGGATTGTCGGCGTCGGCTTACTGGAAGATTTCGGTGGTGCAGTCGCCGCCGGGGAGGTGGATTTCGTGGGGGCGGGCGCCGTCGGCTTGTTCGTGGAAGTCGACGAAGAAGTCGGGGTCGAGTGCGTAGGTCCCGTCGGGCTGGCGGTCCAGCTTGGTGAGCCATCCCTTGATTTCGGGATAGAACTGGTTATCCCAGGTCGAGAACAGCGAGTTGGTGACGTATACGCGGTCGCCGTCGAGCGAGTTCTGGATCATCTGCGGGCCGCCGTTCAGCGGCCCGGGCGCCTTGGGGTGACCGCCGTCGCGGCCGAGCAGCCCGCCGAGCCACACCTGCGACTTCAGTTGTGGATTGGCCGGGTCTGAGACGTCGTAGTGGCGCACGTCGCCGTGCAGCCAGTTAGAGAAGAACAGGTCCTTATCATCGAGGGAGAGCACGAGGTCGGTGATCAGGCCGGGCACGCCCCCCTCCAAGGGCCAGCCCGCGAGCTCCTCGTTGGCTACGTCGATCGCCTTTGACACGCCCCAGCTGCCGTTCTCGCGCCCGAAGTGGATGATGTTGCTCGACAGCGTCGCGCCGACGAACCCCTGCGCGGAATCGGGGTCGTGCTGCCAGCGAATCTCCAACGGGATCCAGACCATCGTTACCAAGATCGATCGTCTGCACCTTCTTGCGCTTCTCCAGATCCCAGAAATGCAGCCTGCGGCCGTACTTGCCGGCGGCCACATCGGCCGGGTCAAACCCGTCCAGGAACGTGTTCGGCGCCGCCCACTCGCTCGTGACCAGCGTGTTCTGCCGCGGCTGATACCAAAAGTCGTACATGAACTCGATGTCGCCCGCGTCGCGCTCCCACCGCTCCGCGATCGAGAAATCCCGCGCGTCGAGCACCGCGAACCCACCCGGCGTATTGCCCTCCGCGTCGCCCAACATCGAGATCGTGACGATGTCGCCCGGCATGCAATGAACCGTATGCGGCGCGCTCAACCCCAGCTTCTCCTTGACCTCCTCACCCTCGATCACATCCTTGATCCGCGGCGCCCGCGGCTCGGAGATATCCACGATGTGGAGCCGCGAAGAGCGCATCCCCGGAACGATCATCGTGTCCCGGCGCAGCTGGGAATGGCACGCCGAGGAGCACGCGTTCCACCCGAAGTGATGCAACTCATCACCCACATTGGGCATCTCGGTCCGATGCACGATCTCCCCATAGCTCCCGGAGTCCGGATCGACATCCACCACCGCAACGAAATCGGGACGATCGATCCCCGTGCCCTCATACAACGAAGCGACATACACAAACTTCTCCGCGGGCTGCTCACGCGCCACCGCCGGCGACGCGTACCCGGGCCCGTTGTGCTCGTGATCATCATGGCCGTGAGCGCTCATGCGGCGGGCTCCTTCTGTTCGGTGCCTGGTTGACGAGGTCAGCTTAAGACTCTGCCGATCACCACAAACTTTATAGGGATTGTTTTCGCCGACCTTCGCCGTGAACGCCCGGGGAAACGAAACCCCAGCCAGCCCGCCCGCGGCGCGCGCAACCGCGGGCGGGCGACCGGCGGGGGCCGGGACCCGCTAAGGCGCCGCCGTGAGGCGCCGCCGACAATTCAATCCGCTCAGGAAGCCGAGTTGCGCGCTATTACGTGCGTGACCTTCGGCCCCTGCAGCACGCCGACCCGCTGGCCGGCGGTCAACTGGGAGAGGGTCGCGCTTTGGCCGTTGTCGCGGACCTTGGCATTGGCCGGGATCGTGAGCGTCACGACCTTATAGGTCGCGGCCTTGGTTCCTTCCCGGATCGTCAGCTGCTGGCCGTTCACCGACTGCACGAAGCCGCGGTTGAACGTGACGGTGGCGAACCCGTTCCGGGTTGCCACCACGATGTCGCCCTGGACCGAGCGGCGCGCGAGTCCGCGCCGGACGCGCGCCTTGGCCGCGGTCGGCGTTGCCGACGCAGCCGCGGTGTTCGTGGTGGTCGTGCTCGGGCCCGCGGCGCCGGCGGTGGCGATCGCGCCGGCGCCCGCGCCGGCCCCGGCGCACACCGCGCCGATGGTCAGCAACTTGAGGTGTTTGCGCATGAACGTCATCAGAGCCTCCCTTGGTTTTGCTCTTCGTTAGGTACGAGCTTGGCAATCGCGTGCAAGGGGAGGGTCAGGTGAAGGTCAGCTGCGTGTAAAAAGTCTGGCTCGCCCGCGCGAAGCCACGCCTACGCTTTCCGGCATGGCAGCCACGATCTTGGTGGTCGAGGACGAGCCGAACATCGGCGAGCTCCTGCGCACCTATCTACGCCGTGAGGGACACCAGGTGGTGTGGGTGCGCCGGGGCGAGGACGCGCTGGTGGAGCTGCGCCGCCATCCGGTCAAGCTCGTGCTGCTCGACGTCCGGCTTCCCGGGATCGACGGCTTCGAGGTGTGCCGGCGGATCGGAGGCGCCGTGCCGGTGATCATGCTCACGGCGCGCGATGAGGAGGCCGACCGTGTCGCCGGCCTCGAGCTGGGCGCCGATGACTACGTGACCAAGCCGTTCTCGCCGCGCGAGGTGATGGCGCGAGTGAAGGCGGTACTGAGGCGGACCGGGTCGCAGCCACTCGTGGGCGACGTCTCGCGGCTCGGCCCGGTGACGGTGGCCCGGGGTGCCCGCGAGGTCCGCGTCGACGGTCGCGAGGTGGCGCTCACCCAGCGCGAGTTCGACCTGCTCGAGTACCTCGCCCGGTGCGCCGGGCGCGTGGTCACGCGCGACGAATTGCTCGAGTCGGTGTGGGGCTTCGTGTCACCGGGCGAGACGCGCACGGTCGAGGTGCATATCGCCCAGCTGCGCAAGAAGCTCGGCCATCCCGACCTGATCGAGACGGTCCGCGGTGTGGGCTACAAGGTGCCGGAGGCCGGATGAGGCTGCAGCGCCGGGTCCTCGCCTATCTCGCGCTCGTCGCGATCGCCTCGTGCGCGCTGACCGTCGTGGTCGGCGTGGTCCTCGTCAGGCGGCAGATCGCCTCGCAGCGGCTGACCGCCCTCGAGGCCCAGGCGGACCTTGTCGCGGCCGTCGGGGGACCGGCGGGCGCACTCCAGCCGGGCGATCACGTCTACGCGGTTGGGACCGGCCGGGCCCGGCGGGTCAAGCGCCTCGCGGCCGCGGCCGTAGTCGCGGCGATTCCCCCCTCCGCGTCCGACCAGGGCACGATCGACGTCGGCGGCCGCTCGCTTCAATACGCGTCGCGGCCGAGCGTGACCGGGCGGATCGTCCTGGTCCGGTCCGCGTCGATCGCGTTCGCGGAGTGGCGGCCGTTCATCGGGAGCCTGTTGCTAGCCGGCCTGGGTGGAACGCTGCTCGCCGTCGCGCTCTCCTACCTCTTGGCGCGACGCCTCACCCACCCGATCGGCGAGCTCGCAGCCGCGACCCGCCGGCTGGCGGCGGGCGACGACGAGGTCGCCGTGCCGATCCGAGGCGACGACGAGCTCGCCGAGCTGGGCTCGGCCTTCAACGACATGTCGGGCGAGCTGGCGCGCGCTCGCCAGGCCCAGACGCGCTTCCTCGAGTCGGTGAGCCACGAACTCCGCACCCCACTGACCTCGATCCGCGGGTATGCGGAGGCGCTCGAGGAGGAGGCGATCGCGCCGGCCGAGGCCGCTCGCGTGATCGAGACCGAGGCTGGCCGACTCGAGCGGCTGGTCGCCGACCTGCTCGAGCTCGCCCGCGTCGGTCGCGCCGATTTCGCGGTCCGGCACGAGCCGGTCGACCTGGCCGACGTGGTGCGCCACGCCGTGGAGCGCCATCTTCCCCAGGCCCGGGAACTGTCGGTCGATCTAGCGGGCGGGGCGGCGGCGGACAGCTTGGTCCAAGGGGACGAGGACCGGATCCTCCAGGCGGTGTCGAACTTGATCGAGAACGCGCTCCGCCTGACTCCGGCGGGAGGCACCGTCGAGGTTCGCGCCGAGCCGGGGCAGATCACCGTTCGCGACACCGGGCCGGGCCTCCAGGCCCAGGACATCCCCCGGGCCTTCGAGCGCTTCTACCTGCATGGCCGCTACCAGAGCGAGCGGCCGGTCGGATCCGGTCTGGGCCTGGCCATCGTGCGCGAGCTCGTCACCGCGATGGGCGGGAGCGTCGAGGCCTCGATCCCGCCCGGCGGCGGGGCGCAGTTCACTATCCGGCTACCGCCTGCGCCGGCGCGCTCCGTTCCGCGAGATGCGCTCCGACCTTTCGCTTGACGCGCTGCAGGGCGTTGTCGACCGTCTTGCAGTCGCAGCCGATCCGTCGCCCCACCTCCTCGTAGGAGTAGCCGTCCAGGTACAGGGCCAGCACGCGCGACTCGAGCTCGGACAGCGCAGTGGAGATGCACGCCACCAGCGCCCGTAGCTCCTCGGAGCTGATCACCTGGTTGACCGGGTCGTGGACCGGCGAGCCGGGGATGACCTCGTCGAGCGTCGGCTCCCCCTCGGCCGAGGCGCTGGCCGAGCTCGAGAACGAGACGTACTGGTTGAGCGGCGTGTGCTTGTTGCGCGTAGCGGTCTTGACCGCCGTGATGATCTGCCGCGTGATGCAGAGCTCGGCGAAGTTGCGGAAGCTTGACTCGCGGTCGGTCCGGTAGTCCCGGACCGCCTTGTAGAGCCCGACAAGCCCTTCCTGGATGAGGTCGTCGGCGTCGCCGCCGGCCAGGAAGTACGAAGAGGCCTTCAGACGGACGAATCCGTAGTAGCGCCGCACGATCGCGTCGTACGCCACCGGGTTTCCCTGCTTCGCCAAGGCGATTAGATAACCATCCTCAACCTGAAGTTGAGGGTTGGAGTACGGCGAAAGCCGAGCCACGAGTATCCCTTCTCGACCCCTGCCAGAAGCGACCAGGATCGGTCCGATCGTGGCGCACTTACCTCCCCTGGCGCCTGTTTCCATGAAATTCGAGCGCGATCGCTGATCGGAGCGCACCCTCTGAGCGGTAAACCTCAAGCTTTACTCTACCGTTAATCTCCCGCGCGGGAGAGTTACATAGCACCGCCCCGATGTCAAGCGGCAACGGTCGTCGGTGGCGGCGGGACCCCTCGGCTCGCGGCGCGTACCGAGATCGCCCCCGCCGAGCCTTCGGGACCGCCAGACCTGCAAAAGCGTGCATTAGGCTTCCCCCGCCGGGAGCGTGCGCGTTTATCCAGCTGGGGCATGCACTTCCGCGCACGGCCTGGGGGCGGTCGCTCCGATGAGCGGTTTTGCAGGTTGCGGGCGTGCCGGCGCGGGACCAGCGGGTCGTACGCCGGTTCTACGCAGCGGGGAGCAGCTCGGGACCGTCCGGCCCGTCGCGAACCTCCCAGCCCTGCGCGCGGATCGCCTCGCGCAGACGGTCGGCCTCGGCGTAATCCCGTGCCTTCCGGGCCTGCTCGCGCGCGTCGGCGAGTTCTGCCACCTCGGCCGGTGCCGGGACGTCGTCCACCTCGAGCAGGTCCTCGAGCCCGAGCACGGAGAGCATGTCGCGTAGGTCGGCATCGCCGCTGCCGGGCTCGGCTCGGTTCGCCTCGGCTACCCAGTCGAACACCGCGGCGAGCGCTTCAGGGGTGTTGAAATCGTTGGCGAGCGCGTCGAAGAACCGCTCGTGCAGCGGCGCCGACCACTCCGGCGAGGGACCCGGCGCCAGTCGGCGCCCGGCTTCCCGGATCCGCTTGACCCGCGCCTGGGCCTCGGTCAGGCGCTCGTCGTCGAACTCGACCGGCTTGCGGTAGTCGCTCGAGACGAAGTACATGATCAGCGCGTCGCGCCCGAAGGCGTCGAGCGCCTGATGCAGAAGGAAGATGTTGCCGACGGACTTGGACATCTTCGTCTGATCCAGCCGGATCATGCCGTTGTGGACCCACAGCTTGGTGAGCGGAACCCCGTGCGCGGCGCGCGTCTGCGCGGCCTCGTTTTCGTGGTGGGGGAAGATGAGGTCAGACCCGCCGCCGTGGATCTCGAACCCCACGCCGAGCAGGGCCTCGGCCATCGCCGAGCATTCGATGTGCCAACCGGGCCGGCCTCGCCCCCAGGGCGCGTCCCAGGCGGTGTCCTCGCCTTCCTTCTGCGCCTTCCACAGCGCGAAGTCGGCCGGATCGCGCTTGCGCTCGGCCCCCTCCACCCCTTCGCCCTGGTCCATCTCGTCGAGGTGGCGGTGGGACAACTCGCCATATTCCGGGTAACTGCGCACCGAGAAGTAGACGTCGCCATCCACGGCGTAGGCATGCCCCCGCTCGATCAGCTTTCCAATCAGCTCGACGATCTCCTCGATCGTGGCGCTCGCGCGCGGCTCATGGTCGGGCCGGCCGAGCCCGAGCCGGTCGGTATCCGCGATGTACGCATCCGCCATCTCCAGCGCCAGCTCGTCGCTGGGAGTCGGTGGACGCGCCGTTTGGGCCGCCGCGTAAATCTTGTCGTTGACGTCCGTTATGTTCGTAACGAATGTGACGTTGTAGCCCTCATGGACGAACAGGCGCTTCAGAAGCGAAAAGACGACGAAGGGGCGAGCATTGCCGACGTGGATCCGGCCGTACACGGTCGGGCCGCACGTGTAGATCCCGACCCGGTTTCCGTCGCGGGGCTGGACTGGCAGCACCTGACCGGTGCGCGTGTCGTGCAGGCGGATGACTCTTCCCACGTTGCGCGCACAGTAGCGCCAGCCGACACTTCTGGCCGGAGCGGCCGGTAGGGTGGCCGCCGTGGCTGGGAGGCCAGAGCAAAGCCGACTGAGCGTCGTCGAGGAGGCCTTCCGATCCCTGCCAGATCGCTTCCTGGGCGCCGATCCGGGCTTCGACGCCACCTACCTGATCACCCTGTGCGATCTCGGGCACGCCTGGGAAGTGCGCTGCACGAGCCGCTCCGCCCTCGTCCGCCCCGGAGGGACGCGCCGGCCTCCTGACGTGACGCTCACCACCGACTCCGATACTTGGATGCGGCTCCGCTGCGGCGAGTTCTCGGGCGTGGAGGCGTTTCAGCGCCGGCTGCTGTCCGTGCGCGGCAACCTTGACCATGCGATCGCCTTCGAGGGCATGTTCAGGTTGGTGGGCGGTCGTCCGCCGCTGCTTCAGATCCACGCCATCCCGGTCGGTCGCCACCGGATCTCGACCCTGACCATGGGACACGGGCCCGATGTCTTGCTGCTGCACGGCCTCGGCGGCACCCGCGCGTCGCTGTTCGAGACGGCTGCCGCGCTGAGCCGTGCATATCGCGTACACGTGCCCGACCTCCCCGGGTTCGGCTCGTCGTGCAAGCCGGCCCTCGGCGGCTACAACGCCCGCTGGTTCGCCGACATCATGCTCGGGCTGATGGACCAGTTCGAGATCGAGCAAGCACATGTCGTCGGCAACTCGATGGGCGGCCGAGTCGCGATCGAGCTTGGTCTCCTCCAGCCCGAGCGGATCCGCTCCCTCGGGCTGCTCTGTCCCGCCGTGGCCTGGCTCAAGCGCGGGCTTCATCCGATCGTCCGGGTGATGCGTCCCGAATTCGGTCTGCTCCCGCACGCCATCCGCCGCTCGATGGTGGCGGCGCAGTTCTGGCGCCTGTTCTACGACCGCGACTCGATGGACCCCGCCCTGGCCGACCTGGTCGTGGACGAGTTCCAGCGCATCTACCACGCCGCCGGAGCGCGCTATGCGCTGCTGGCCAGCGCTCGCAACATCTACCTCGAGGCGCCGTTCGGCCGACACGGCTTCTACCGCCGGCTGGCCGATCTGGAGCCGCCCGCGCTGTTTGTCTGGGGAAGCCACGATTGGCTCGTGCCCCCGGCGTTCTCGCGCCACGTGCGCAAGACGCTGCCGAGCGCCGAGCAGGTGATCATCGATCGGTGTGGCCACGTGCCACAGGTCGAGCGGCCGGAGGAGACGAACGCGCTGCTCGCCGATTTCTTCAAGCGGGTCGAGCAGTCCGAGCCGCGGCGCGCACCGTCGGGCTGGACGCGGCGCGCCGAGGCGGCCTGATCACTACCTTCAAGCCTTGATGGCCGAGGCCCGCACGACCACTTCCGCCGGCCGCAACGGTCACGAGCCCGACGTCCCGACCGAGCCATCCGCCCCGCCCGGGCCCGACTCGCTGCTGACGCGGGCCTGGCGCGAGCTCGCCGGCTCGGTCCAGCGACGCATCCCCCGGGCCGACCTCGGCGACCGGGATCCCGACTACATCCGCGAGCAGCTGCCGCTGTTCTGGCTGTTCTCGAGCTTGTGGTTCCGGGGCGAGGTGCGCGGCCTCGGAAACATCCCCGACGAAGGCCCCGTCCTGCTCGTCGGCAATCACTCGGGCGGGAACATGATCCCGGACACGATGGTGTTCACGGTCGCGTTCAGCACCTACTTCGGCGTCGAGCGACCCTTCTACCAGCTGGCCCACAACCTGGTGCTGTCGCTGCCGGGCTTGAGCTGGCTGCGCCGGTTCGGGACGGTCGCGGCTTCGCACGAGAACGCCCGCAAGGCGCTCTCCTCGGGTGCAGCGCTGCTCGTCTATCCGGGCGGCGATTATGAGGTGCACCGTCCCAGCTGGGAGGGCGGCCGGGTCGATTTCGGCGGCCGCAAGGGGTTCCTGCGCCTCGCGCTCGAGCAGGACGTACCGATCGTGCCGGTGGTGGCGATCGGGGGCCAGGAGACGGCGCTGTTCCTCACCCGCGGGGAGCGGCTGGCTCGCCTGCTCGCGCTCGACCGAGTGCTGCGCCTCAAGGTCCTACCGATCTCGATCTCGTTGCCCTGGATCGTGAACGTGGGCGACTTCGGGCACATACCACTGCCGGCCAAGATCACGATCGAGACTCTGCCGGCCATCGACCTGCGGGCCGAGTTTGGCCCCGAGCCCGACGTGGATGAGGTGTACGACCACCTCATCCGTCTGATGCAGGACGCGCTCGACGCGCTGGCCGCCGAACGTCGCTTCCCGGTCATCGGATGAGAGTCAACGCAAGCAGGCTCCTGGCGGCTCCGATCGAGGACGTGTGGTCGATCGTCACCGACCCCGAGCGCGTGCTTGGCTACATGTCCGGCGTCACCCGATGGGAACTCGCCGGCGATCTGCGCACCGGTCTCGGCGCCCGGTACCGCATCCTGTTCCGAGTCGGCGCGGCCGAGGTCGGCGGGCTGGTCGAGGTGGTCGAGTTCGACGCGCCGTACGACCTCGCGTGGACATCGGTAACCGGCCTCGACCACCGGGGTCGCTGGCGTCTGCGCGAGGCGCCCGGTGGCCGCACCCGGGTCGAGTTCCGCCTGGCCTACGTGGTAGCCGGCGCCGCCCTGAGCGGCTGGCTGGCCGAGCGGATCGCCGCCCCCACCGTCGCGGGCCACGTCAAGCGCACCCTGCAGCAACTCGAGCGCCTGGTCGAGCACGAACAGCTACGGGCCCGAGCCGCGCGGCGGCGGAGCGTCGCCCGAGGCTGAGCCGCCTCTCCAACCCTCAGATCACGCGTCGTCGGCCGCCTGCTCGGCCCGAAGCGCCGGGGCGGTTTGGTCGCGGTATCCGCGGACCGCGTCGTCGATGTAGTCCAGCTTTGCCGGCGCGACGCGGTGAAATCCCTTGCGGTCATACCAGTTCGTGACCGCCGCTCCGAGCGCCAGCCAAAAGCCCAGGCCGATCGCGGTGAGTATGAACGCGCGTGTCAAACCCGCCGCACCGCGGGCGTCGAAGTACAGGATCGACCGGGTTCCGCCGACGATCTGGCGGAGCGGCTCGAACTCGGCGAGGAACTTGAGGACGCCAGGCAGCGCCTGGAGCGGGACCGTGCCGCCTGAGGAGGCCAGCGCCAGGTAGACGAAGATCAGTAGGCCGAGCAACTGTCCAAGGGTGCCCAGCGCCGCGAATAGGACGAGGGTGCCGATGCTGACGACGGTGGCAGCGAACCACGTAAGCAGCCAAAGCTGACCGAAGTGCGGCGTATGCATGTGAAGGATCCAGGTCGCGGCGAGCAGCATCAATCCGGTCAGGACCACCATAAGCGGGACCGCGATCGCCCACTTGGCCAGCAACGTATGCCAGCGGCTGATCTGCACAGGCTGACGCTGGTTCCACCGGGGCCCGATCTCCGTGCTGGCGTAACCGAGTCCGGAATCGATGGCCACATGCACGACCGTCCCGCCGAGGAATCCGCAAAACGTCGTCAGCAGCGCGATGTAGAACGCGCTGAGGCCGAGCGCGGTGTGGCGCGGAAGGGGACGGTAGGGGACCTGGGAAGCGATCACCGGATCGCTGAGCAGTGCTGCCTGCGCGCCGCTCGGAGGCCCATGGATCTCTGCCCGAAGCTGCTGGCCGATCTCGGCCGATACCTTCGCCAGCGCTGGCTGTAGAACCCCTGTGGCCAGGCTGACGGCGAGCGTTCCCGCGCGCGGATTGGTGAGCACCTCAATGGTGGCCCTGGACCCTTCATCGCCCGGGGGCGCGACTCGGCTTTCGATGGCGAGCAGCGACGCCGTGAAACCGGCGGGGATGACCACGGCGGCGTACTCCTGGGCCACGTCCATCCGGGTCTCGATGGCGGCCAGATCGCCGGTGCGCAGCGCCAACCGGCTCGTCACCGCCCGCGAGCTGCCCAGGCCCGAGGCGACCATCTGGCCGAGATCGACATGCCGCGTGCCCACGTTCGCACCGGCGTCCTCGTTCACGATCCCCACCGGCAGGCCATGCAGGTGTCCAGCCGGATCGATGACCGAGCCGAGGTAGACCAGCGTCATCACGAAGACGAGCACGGCCACGAGGACCAGCGGCGGGACCCACACGCTCGGCGCCTTGAATGCCTTTGCCACTTCAGCTCCCGACCAGGTCGGAGTGGGCGTCAGCGTACCGCTTGGCCGCCGCGATCGTCCGGACATTTTCCCGGTCGAACGACGAGACGATGAACCGCCGGAGCGGACGCATCGCGATCGGCATCGCGATGTCCAGCACGAGCCATCGAGTCACACGGGTCTGGCGCTCGTCACCGTCCTCCGGCTCGAAGGAGTAATGGATGTGCACGTCGACCGTTGCCTTCAGTTGCCTGACGGCGATCGTGTGGTGAAAGTCCATCGATCCCGGCGGCTGGAAGCCGGTGACGGTCCCCCACCAGCTCTTGGCCGCTTGTCCGGGCTTGCCGTCGTGGTATCGACTGCCGAGCCGCACCGGGTACGGCTCGACCTCAGTCGTCCCTTGGAACGCGTCGGATCCGGGGAGCCATTCGCCGTAACGCGGCATGTCGGAGAGCAACTTGAAGAGCGTCGCTGGCGGGGCGCCGACCGTCGCGACGTAGAACTTGTGCCACTGCGAGCTGGACACGCAAGCTCCGGCTTTGCTCGAGATCTCCAATATTTGATTAGAGGATGCCTCTACTCAGTATTGGCTACCGTACTCACTCCAGAGTGTCTCTGTCCGACGCCGATGCTGTCGGTACCGGCGAATATTCCTCCCGAGCGCAGCACGCGAGCGATCTCCGCGAACGCTCGGTCCTGGAGCGGCACCGAGGGGATGTGGTGCAGCATCGTGAAGCACAGCACGGCCGAGAAGCGCCCGTCGGGATACGGCAACTCGGTGGCGTCGCCTTCCGTCACCGTGATCCCGCCGCCCGTGCCCAGCTCCCGGCGCAGTCGTTCGCAGTAGCCGGGATCGAGCTCGAGCACGCTGAGGCGGGGCAACTGTCCCGCCAGGACCCGGGTGGTGGCGCCGAATCCGGGCCCGATCTCCAGCACTTCCTCGCCGAGCTCGACCCCCTTGATACCGAACGGGACGAGCTCGTTCTCGGCCCGGCGCGCCCACCAGCCCGAGGAGCAGAGCAGGTTGTGGATGCGGTTCACGGGCCGGCGGTGGCGCGAGGTGTCATCGCTCGACCGTGGCGATCGCCATCGCGACCGCGCCCTCCTCGCGACCCACGAACCCCATGCCTTCCCCACGCGTCGCCTTCACGTTGACGTGTTCGGTCGAGATCCCGAGCGCCTGGGCCAGGGACGCCCGGATCTCCTCCCGCACCGGCGCGATGTGCGGGCGCTCGATGACCACCGTGGCGTCGACGTGCAGGATCGTCATGCCGCGGTGCGTGAGCATCGCGACGGTGGTCTGCAGCAGCTCGAGCGAGTGGGCGTCGCGGTAGCGCTCGTCGCTGTCGGGGAAGTGCTCGCCGATGTCGCCGAGTGCCGCGGCGCCGAGCAGCGCGTCGATGATCGCGTGGGTGAGCACGTCGGCGTCCGAGTGCCCGGCCAGCCCGCGATCATGCGCAAGCTCAACGCCGCCGAGCACGAGCCGCCGGCCCGGGGCAAAGGGGTGGCAGTCGTAGCCGAGGCCGGTCGTGACCGTGCCGCGCCCGTCATCGGGAAGGGCCAGGGTCACGCCCGCGCCTCCGCCAGCCGCCCGGTGATCGCGCCCCGGCTCACACCCGCGCCTCCGCCAGCAGGAGCTCGGCCAGCGTCAGATCGATCGGCGTGGTGATCTTTAGGTTGGCGGGCGAGGACTCGACCACCTCGACCCTTCCGCCGGCCCGCTCGATCAGCCACGCGTCGTCGGTGGCCGCGGCCAGGGTCTCCGCACCGGCGTCCAGCAGGGCCTGTTCGAGCGCTGCTCGCCGGAACACCTGTGGGGTCTGCACGGCCCATAGCCGGGCGCGATCCAGCGTGCGGGTCACCGTGCGTCCGTCAGCCACATCGACCTCCTTGATCGTGTCCGACACCGGAGCGGCGGCGACCACGGCGTCGGCCCCGGAACGTTCCAACTGCGCCAGGGCACGCTCGAACAAGCGCGCCGGCGCCAGTGGGCGCGCGGCGTCGTGGACGACGATGGGATCGCCGGCCGGACACGCCCGCAGGGCCTCGCGCACGGACGCCGAGCGCACCGCACCGCCGGCCACCGCGATCGTTCCCTCCGGAGCCGCGTCCAGCGAGTCAACCGGCAGGGCCACAACGATCCGCTCGATCCCCGCCACCGAGCGAAGCGCCTCGACGCTCCACTCCAGCATCGGTCTGCCTCCCAGCGTGACGAGCGCCTTGGGCCTCCTGGACCCAAGGCGCTCGCCACGTCCGGCGGCCACGATCAGTGCGACCGCCATGCGCTTCGTGGCGCAGGATTACTTGGCGGCGACGGTGACCTTCCCGTTCTTGCCGTTCTTACCGTGGTAGGACTCCAACAGGAGGCCCTGGAGATACTCCTCGACCCCGTCCTCGTCCATCTCGAGCGCGTACATGAGCTCGGAGGCGAGGATCTTCTTCGCCCGCGTGAACATCTGTTTCTCACCGGTCGACAGGCCCTTCTCGGCCTCGCGGAGGGCCAGGTTGCGGACCACTTCCGCAAGCTCGTAGATGTCGCCGGTCTTGATCTTGTCGCGGTTGTACTTGAAGCGACGGTTCCAGTTCTTGGGCATCTCGGAGCACTCGTCCTGGAGTACGCCGAGCACCTTCTGGACGGTCTCCTCGTCGATCACGCGCCGCAGTCCGGCCAGCGCCGCGTTCTCGGTCGGGACCATTACGGTCATGTCGTTGTGCAGGATCTTGATCGTCAAGTACTCGCGCCGCTCGCCGAGGATCTCCTTTTGCTCCTTGCGGATGACCTTGCCCGCACCGTGGTGGGGATAGACGACGTTGTCGCCGATCTCGAACTCGATGTGCACGACTTCCTCGACGATCTCGAGGTCCTCCAGTGGCTCTTCCATTAGCTCTGTGATGGTGTCCTCCTCTTTCCGGGACGGACGGGGCGCAAGCACCCGCGCCCGACCTTCTCCCTTAGCAACTACGTTTGCAGGTACCTGTCGACCAGGTTGATCTCCTGCTGTCGGCGAAGACCTTCGCGGATGTCCTTCGCCCTGATCTCGCCGACTCCGTCGACGGTCTCGAGCTCGCCATCGGTAGCGGCGAGCAGCTCCTCGAGTCCTCTGAACTCCCCGACGATCCGCTGCACCACCATCTTGGGCAGGCGAGGGATCCGCCCCAGGATGCGGAAACCGCGGGGCGAGGTCGGGTAGTCGAGGGTGTTCAGTTTGCGGTCGTAGCCGAGCAGCTCCGCCAGGCGACCGAAGTCCAAGAGGTCTTGATTGGGCAAGCGCACGAGGTGGTCGAACGCCGTCGCGAACGTGTCGTCGCTGTCCTCCATCAGGTAGTCGTGAACGAGCGCGGCCTTGTCGGCCGACACGCCCACCATCGTCTCGTCGAGTTGCATCTCGATGAGGCGGCCCTCGGTTCCCAATTCGACTATGTAACGCTCGATCTCCACCGCCATTCGCGTGACCAGCTCGGCCCGCTGGAGCACGGTGAGGACATCGTGCAGCGTTGCGCCGCCTTCGAACTCGAGCGCGGTCAGGCGAGTGGAGACCTGGTCGAGCCGGCTGCGGTACTTGTCGAGGGTGGCCAGCGCCTGATTGGCCTTGGCCAGCACCACGGGGATGTCCGCGAGGATGTACTTGATCCCGTCCACGTACAGGGACACGACCTCGCGGCGCTCGGAGATCGCCACCACGAGCGCGTCGGTCTGCTTGGAGACGCGCTCAGCGGTGCGATGCCGGGTGCCGGTCTCGAAGGTCAGGATGGTCGGGTCGGGCGTCAGCTGGACATTGACGTGCACGATCTTGGTGGCGTTGGAGCTCAGCACGATCGCGCCGTCCATCTTGGCCAGCTCGTACAGGAGCGCCGGCGAGTACTCAAGGTCGAGCTTGATCCCGCCCGAGAACAGGAAGGCGAGCTCGTCGGGGTCGCCGATCACGATCAGCCCGCCGGTACGGGCGTGGAGGATGTTGTCGATCCCCTCGCGGAGCGCCGTTCCGGGGGCGACCATCTCCAGTGCCCTTACCAGCCGGGAATCCTGTCGAGATTCGAGCTCTCCCTTGAGCTCTTCCCCGGAACGCGGCGGCATCAAGGCCGATTTTACCGCTTCTTCACGGCCTACGACCCAGCCCGGGCGGGGCTCAGGCCGCGAGCGCCCCGGGCCGCACGCGCTGGAAAGCCCCCGCAAGTGCCGCCCGCAGGGTCCGGTGCGCGTTGGGTTCGAGTACGGGCTCGAGCCCGAACTTGGCCGCCTCGGCCAAGCGCCGGTCGGCATGGGCGACCGAGCGCAGCTCGCCGGTCAGCCCGAGCTCGCCGAAGCAGGCGAGTGGCTGCCCGTCAGAGCCGCCGAGCGCCACCCCCTTGACTGCACTGGCCACGGCCAGGGCCACCGCGAGGTCCGCACCCGGCTCGTCGACCCGCACGCCGCCGACCACGTTGACGAACACGTCAGAGGTCCCGGCGCCGATTCCGGCGTGGCGACCCAGGACGGCCAGCACCAGCGCGAGACGGTTGCGGTCAAGCCCCGACACGACCCGTCGGGGCGGGACGAGCTCCGAGCTCGACACGAGCGCCTGCACCTCCACGAGCAGCGGTCGGGATCCCTCGATGGCGCACAGCACGACGCTTCCGGGGGCGCGGGTGGCCTCGCCGACAAACCGCGCCGAGGCGTCCAGTACCTCGACCAGTCCGTCGTCGCGCATCTCGAACACGCCGGCCTCGTTGGTCGACCCGAAGCGGTTCTTGATCGCGCGCACCGTGCGATAGGTCCGCTCGCGCTCGCCCTCGAACTGGAGCACACAGTCGACCAGGTGCTCGAGCACGCGCGGTCCCGCCAGCGCGCCGTCCTTGGTCACGTGTCCTACGAGCAGGACGGCGATCCGCAGCGCCTTGGCCACGCGCATCAGCTCGCCCGCCACCTCGCGGACCTGCGCCACCGAACCGGCGGCGCTCGACAGCTCGGCCGCGTGGAGCGTCTGCACCGAGTCGATCACGCACACCTCGGGCCGCTCGTGCTCGAGTGTCGCGAGGACACGCTCCAGATCCGTCTCGGCGATCACGGGGACTCCCAGCGCGCACGAGTGCAGCCGCTCCGCGCGCAGCCGGATCTGCGCGGCGGACTCCTCGGCGGACACGTACAGCGTCCGCCGTCCGGCCTCGTGCAGATTCGCCAGCACCATCGTCGTGAGCGTCGACTTCCCGATGCCGGGAGAGCCACCGATCAGCACCAGCGACCCGGGCACGATCCCGCCGCCGAGCACGTTGTCGAGCTCACCGATGCCGGTCGGCAGACGCACCTGTTCGACCGCGTCTACGTCGCGCAGCGCGACCGGCTTGACCGCCGCGGAGCCTTTGGACCGAGCGCCACCGAGACCCTGACGCCGACCCGGGCCGGCCGAGGCCCGGACCTCCTCGACCAGCGTGTTCCATTCTCCGCAGCCGGGGCACCGCCCGGCCCACCGGGACGTTTCGTGCCCGCAGGCCGAACAGACGTGAATCGAGGTGGGACGGGGCACGGCCCGTCCGAGGCTACGCCGCGTGCCCGACGGAACGTGCGTACTCGGCCGCATCCTCGAGGCGATCGTCGCCCCAGAACAGCTCGCCGGCCACATCCAGCGTCGGGACGCCGAACGCCCCGAGCGCGTGAGCCGCTTCGGTGGCCTCGCGAAGCGCGCGCTTGACCTCCGGGTCGCGTGCCGCGTCGTGTGCCTCGCGCCGGTCGAGGCCGACCTCGGACGCAGCGCGCAGCACATGCGCGTCGATGCTCAGCTCGTGGCCACGCTGAAAGCCGTCGCGGAACAGCTGCCGCGCGAGCTCGTGACCCCGCCCGATCTGGAACGCCCACGTCACGGCGCGCATCGCGAAGAGGTAATCGGTTGGCCACGGGTCGGGCCACACGATCGGCGGCAGTCCGTACGTGCGGGCGCGACGCTCGATCTCGGCCATGCCCGTCTGCCGGTGGCGGTAGTCGCCGAGCGCCCAGGACTTGCGTCCGGTCAGCTTGAACAGCCCGCCGAGGAGTACCGGCTGCCAGCGGACCGGCGTCGGCATGACTCGTTCCAGCCGTTCCGCCGCGAGATACGCATAAGGCGAACCGACGTCGAAGTAGAAGATGATCATGGAGCCGTTCGATAAACTGAACGATACGTTCTCTATGCTAGCGCCCCGACCACAGGATGTGCTGGCCGCGAACCTCCGGCGGATGCGCATTGCCCGGCGGCTTTCGCTGTCGGAACTTGCCCGCGCGACCGGGATGAGCAAGGCGACCCTCTCAAGCGTCGAGAGCGGGCGCTCCAACCCGACGGTCGAGACGCTCGCGTCGCTCGCTGCGGCCCTGCGGGTGTCACTCAGCGAACTGCTGGAGGAGCCGCCGCTGGGCGAGGTGCGAACCGTGCGCCGCCTCGACCGCATCGAGGAGGAAGGCATTGGTCTCAACGCGCGCACCTGGGAGCCCCGGCAGGTCGAGGAGCCCGAGCCGGGGCCGGCTGGAAGCCGCGCCGGCGTCTATGTCCTCGAGGGCAAACTGATCGCCGGCCCCGTCGAGCGGGTCACCGAGCTTTCGACTGGCGACTACACGTCGTTCCCGGTCGACGCGCCCTACCTGTTCGAGGCCGGGCGAACGGCCGCACGTGCGCTCGTTCTGACCTACGCGCCCTCATGATTACGGTCCGCGAACTGCTGCCCTCGGATCGAGCCGCCGTGGCGTTCGCGTTTCGACACCTGAGCACGCAGTCGCGCTACCAGCGCTTCTTCACCGCCAAACCCGAGCTGGCGCCGCGCGAGCTGGCCCGCCTCGTCGACGTCGACCATTGGCACCACGAGGCGATGATCGCCTTCTCGCCGCCGCCGCGGGCGCCGATCGGGATTGCCCGCTACGTGCGCCTCGACGACTTCGAGGCCGCCGAGGTGGCGATCGAGGTCGTCGACGATTGGCAGCACCGCGGCGTTGGCACCGCGCTCATGGCCGCGCTCAGCGATCGGGCACGGGCGGCCGGCATCCGCCGTTTCCACGTATCGATGCTGCGCGGCAACCACGCTGCGCGAGCGCTGGTCAGAAAATTTGGCCCGCCCACGCTCCCGGCGACGGTGCTCGCCGCCGCCGGCAACGTAGTCGAACTCAGTTACTCGCTCTCGCCGGGACCGTCGGTGCCCGTGGGTTCCTCGGCGGCGGGCGCGTCCTCGCCGCCCTCGCCGCCGTCGCCCTCGGCACCGACCGCGACGGGGGTCGGCTTCGGCGCGGGCTCGATCACGGTCAGCCGCACCTCAGGGTCGCCCTCGCCCGAGCCGTCCCCGTCGAACCTTTCGACCATCACGGTCGAGCCCGACGGGACCTGGGAGCGCAACACGAAGTCCGCCAGCGGATCCTCGACATAGCGCTGGATCGCGCGGCGCAACGGCCGGGCGCCCATCGCCGGGTCCCAACCCTTGTCGACGAGCATGTCCTTGGCCGGCTCGGACAGCTCCAGCTGGAGCTCCCGCTCGGCCATCGACTCGCGGATCCGCCGGAGCAGCAGGTCGACGATCTCCTTGATCTCGTCCTTGGTGAGCTTGTGGAAGACGATGACCTCGTCGATCCGGTTCAGGAACTCGGGCCGGAACACCTTCTTGAGCTCGCCCGTGATGCGGGTCTTCATGTCGTCGTACGTGATGCCGGTCTCGTCGTCGGACACCGCGAACCCGAGCGGGGTGTTGCGTGCGATCTCGGAGGCGCCGATGTTCGAGGTCATGATCACGATGCAGTGACGGAAGTCGACCGTCCGGCCCTGCGCGTCCGTGAGCCTGCCGTCCTCCAGGATCTGGAGCAGGATGTTGAACACGTCGGGGTGGGCCTTCTCGATCTCGTCCAGCAGCAACACGCTGTACGGCTTGCGCCGCACCGCCTCGGTGAGCTGGCCGCCCTCGTCGTAGCCGATGTAGCCCGGAGGCGAACCGACGAGACGGGAGACCGCGTGCTTCTCCATGTACTCGGACATGTCGATCCGGATCATCGTGTCCTCGTCGCCGAACAGGAACTCGGCGAGCGTCCGGGCGAGCTCGGTCTTACCGACGCCGCTCGGACCGAGGAAGATGAACGAGCCGGTCGGGCGCTTCGGATCCTTGAGCCCGGCGCGCGAGCGCCGGATCGCCTTGGAGACGACCTCGATCGCCGGGTGCTGGCCGATGACGCGCTTGTGGAGCTCCTCCTCCATGCGCATCAGCTTGGCCGTCTCGGCCTCGGTCAGCTTGAACACCGGGATGCCCGTCCACATCGAGACGATGTCGGCGATTTCCTCCTCGCCGATCGACGGACGCTCGGTCGACTCACCGGCCTCCCACTGCTCGGCAAGCTCGCGCTTGCGCTGGGTCAGCCGGCGCTCCTTGTCGCGCAGGTTTGCCGCCTTCTCGAACTCCTGGTTCTCGATCGCCTCTTCCTTGGCGCGGCGGGTCTCCTCGATCTCGTCCTCGAGCTCCCGGTACACGGGCGGCGAGGTCATCGACTTGATCCGCATCCGGGATGCCGCCTCGTCGATCAGGTCGATCGCCTTGTCGGGCAGGAACCGGTCGGAGATGTAGCGGTCGGCCAGCTCGGCTGCCGCCTCGAGCGCCTCGTCGGTGATGTTCACCTTGTGATGCTGCTCGTACCGATCGCGCAGGCCCTTGAGGATCTGGACCGTCTCCTCGGTGGAGGGCTGATCGACGGTGATCTTCTGGAAGCGGCGCTCCAGTGCGGAATCGCGCTCGAGGTACTTGCGGTACTCCTCGAGCGTGGTCGCGCCGATCGTCTGCAGCTCGCCGCGAGCCAGCGCCGGCTTGAGGATCGAAGCCGCGTCGATCGCGCCCTCGGCCGCACCCGCGCCGACGAGGTTGTGCAGCTCGTCGATGAACAGGATGATGTCGCCGCGCTGGGTGATCTCCTTCATCACCTTCTTCAGGCGCTCCTCGAACTCGCCGCGGTACTTGGAGCCCGCGACCAGGGCGGCCAGGTCAAGCGTGTAGATCTGCTTGCCCTTGAGCAGCTCGGGGACGTCGCCGTGGGTGATGCGCTGGGCCAGGCCCTCGACCACGGCGGTCTTGCCGACGCCGGGCTCGCCGACCAGGACCGGGTTGTTCTTGGTCCGGCGCGAGAGGATCTGCATGATCCGCTCGATCTCGGTCTCGCGCCCGACCACCGGGTCGAGCTTGGACTCGGCGGCGAGCTTGGTCAGGTTGCGCCCGAACTGGTCCAACAGCTTGGAAGACTTCTTGCTCTCGCCCTGGGCGGCCGCGGCCGCACCAGAACCGGCGGCGCCGCGCTGACGGCTGCCGGGACCGGAGAGCATCCGGATCACCTCGTTGCGAATCTTCTCGGAGTCAGCGTCGAAGTCGAGCAGGATGCGGGCCGCAACCCCCTCGTTCTCGCGCACCAGGCCGAGCAGGATGTGCTCGGTGCCGATGTAGTTGTGGCCCAGGCTCAGCGCTTCGCGCAGCGCAAGCTCGAGCACCTTCTTGGCGCGGGGCGTGAACGGGATCTGGCCGGAGGTGACCTCTTCTCCGGATCCAACGATCCGGACGACCTGGGCACGGACGCGCTCAACCGTGATGTCCAGCGACTCCAGCACACGCGCCGCCAAACCCTCCTCCTCGCGCAACAGGCCGAGCAAGATGTGCTCGGTCCCGATGTAGTTGTGCTTGAGCGTCCGGGCTTCTTCTTGAGCCAGGACTACTACCTGACGGGCTCGCTCTGTGAATCGCTCGAACATGTTCTTCTCTCTGCGTGCGGTGGGCCTCTAGCTGCTCGGTTGAGGTGTGTTCCGGTCTCTCCTCCGCTACCTGCTGCGACACATGGTAGTTCGGCTCTGAGGGGACAACGACGGTTCCGTTTACCCACCTTGTCGGCTGCTAGCCGCACTTTGATGAGCGAAACGGTTCGCGTTTTCTCGGGCCATAGGCCAGTTTACCAACGGCCATACACGCGCCTGACGCAGCTTTCGCTTCCTCCGCGAAGTTCACGAGGCGTTCATGGGTCGCTTTTTGCAGGACGGTGACCGCCCGGACCCCCGCCCTGACCGGGTCCAATCGAGGGGCGAAATGTCACGTTTTGCACCCCAAACGCGCCCGCCTCGCGTCGAGATCGCCAACAAACCCCGAACGAACAATGAAGCGCCGGGGTCCGGAGGGCCCTCCCGGTCACGGGCGACCTTAAAACCCCTAATCCCTCATCGCAGGAAACAGCACGACCTCGCGAATCGACGGCCGCCCGGTGATAACCATCACCAGCCGGTCGATGCCGATGCCGATCCCGCCGGTCGGCGGCATCCCCTGCTCGAGCGCCTCAAGAAACGCCTCGTCATAGGGCTGGGCCTCCTCGTCACCGGCACCGGCCGCGGCCCGCTGGTCCTCGAACCGGCGGCGCTGCTCGTCGGGGTCGTTGAGCTCGGTGAACGCGTTGGCGACCTCCAGCCCGCCGATGTAGGCCTCGAACCGCTCGACCAGCCCGGGCACCGAGCGGTGACGCTTGGCGAACGGCGAGAGCTCGACCGGATAGTCCATCAGGAACGTGGGCTGGACCAGCGTCGGCTCGACGTGCTTGGACAGCAGCTCGTCGACCAGCCGCGCCCACGTGTCGCCCTCTGGGACGACGAGGCCACGCGCGGACATCGCGCCCGCCAACGCATCCCGATCGTGGGCCTCGAGGATGTCGATGCCGGTCCGGTCGCGGATCGCGTCGACCAGCTTCTCCCGCCGCCACGGCGGCGAGAGATCGATGCCGCCCGCATAACCCGCCTCCGACGCGACGTAGGCCACAAGCCGCTCACAGCGCGAAGCAACGTCGAGATAGTCGGCGTACGCCTCATACCACTCGAGCATCGTGAACTCGGGGTTGTGGGTCGAGTCGACGCCCTCGTTGCGGAAGTCCTTGCCGAGCTCGTAGACGCGCTCGAGCCCGCCGACGATCAGCCGTTTCAAGTACAGCTCGGTCGCGATCCGCAAATAGAACGTTCTATCTAGAGCGTTGTGGTGGGTCGTGAACGGCCGGGCCAGCGCGCCGCCATAAAGCGGCTGCAAAACCGGCGTTTCGACCTCGACGAACCCCTCGGCATCGAGGAACCGCCGCACGGCGGAAACCACCCGCGCGCGGACGACGAACAGCTCGCGCGCCTCCTCGTTGGCGATCAGATCGAGCTCCCGCCGCCGGAACCGTGTCTCCACGTCGGTCAGGCCGTGGTGCTTCTCGGGCGGCGGCCGCAGGGACTTGGCCAAGATCGTGAACGTCATCACCCGCAGCGTGAGCTCGCCCCGCCGGGACATGAACGCCACCCCGTCGATCCCAACAAGGTCCCCGAGATCCAACCCCAACAGCCGGTCCATCCCATCGACACCGAGCTCATCGACGCGCGCCTGGAGCTGGATCCGCCCCGAGCGGTCGACCAGATCCAGGAAAGCCATCTTGCCCTGCCCGCGGCGCGCCGCCAGGCGTCCAGCGACCCGGTGGCGGACCGTGGTCTCCTCACCGGTGGGCAACCCCGCGTGGGCCGCGCGCACGGCCGCGATCGGCTCGACCCCGGCGAACTCGTGGGGGAACGGGTCGATCCCGGCCGCGCGCAGCGACTCGAGCTTGCGCCGACGCACCGCGAGCAGCTCGTCGGAGCCCTCGGTTCGATCGGTGCTCATCGCCGGAGGGGTTGGCGGGGCCCTATGTAACGACGTCGATCTTGGTGATCTTGAGGTGCCGCTCGCCCTTTGGCGTGGTGATCACGACCTCGTCGCCGCGCTTGCGGCCGAGCAGCGCCTTGCCCACCGGTGACTCGTTGGACAGCTTGGCCTCAGCCGGGCTGGCCTCGGCCGACCCGACGATCGTGTACTTCGTGGACTTGCCGCCATCGTCCTTGACGTGGACCACCGAGCCGACCCGCACCTCATCGGTGCTCAGATCCGACTGGTCGATCACCGTCGCCGAGCGCAACTTCTCCTCCAGGCTGGCGATCCGCGCCTCGAGCATGGCCTGCTCGTTCTTGGCGTCGTCATACTCGGCGTTCTCGGAGATGTCGCCGAACTCGCGCGCTTCCTTGATCCGGGCGGCGACCTCGCGGCGGCGGGTGGTGGTCAGGTGGTCGAGCTCCGCCTTCAGATTGGCGAGCCCTTCGGGTGTGATGATGACGTCCTTAGGCATGACATAAACCTGTATTCGAGGGCGCCGCCGGCCGAGCGGCCAGCGGTCCGGGCGAGAAAAAACCCGCCTGCTAAGCGGGGAATTCGCACACGACTGGGGTGCGTGGGCGGATGAGTATAGACACCCGCGGATTCGGGCCGGGGCCGTGGCCCTGGATCCCGCGAGACGCCCCTTGCCCCGCCCGATCTACGCCGCGGTCGGCAGCGCGCCGGCGTGCAGCAGCTCTCGGGCTGCCGCCAGCGAGGGCGCGGTCTGGAGCGCGGCCTGGAGGGCCTTGCCGCCGCCCAGCCGCTCGACGTACCAGGGATAGAACTTGCGCAGGTAGCGAGTGGCGCGCTCGGCGCCCAGATGCTCGACCGCGCACTCGATCACCCAATCGAGCTCGTCCACGACCTCGTCACGACCAGGCTCGTCCACCCGCCAACCCAGGACCTGCTCAAACAGCCACGGGTTGCCGAGCGACCCGCGCGCCAGCAGCACGCCCGCCGCGCCGGTCTCCTCGAACGCAAAACGCACCGCCTCAGGGCTCTGCAGCCCGCCGGAGACGAGCACGGGCACCGGGAGCTCCGAGACCAAGCCGCGAACCAACTCATACCGCGGCGCGCCGCTGTGGCGCTGCGAGGCGTGCCGGGGGTGGATCGAGATCCCGGCAACGCCGCCGTCGAACACCAGCCGTCGCGCGACCTCCAGCCCGCTCAGATCGCCGGGACCCTGCCCCGAGCGAAGCTTCACGGTGACCGGCAGCCCACTCGCAGAAGCGGCCGCCCGCGCCACGGCCACGGCCCGAGAAGGCTCCTCGAGCAGCGCCGCGCCGGCACCGGTCTTGCATACCTTGGGCACGGGGCAGCCCATGTTGATGTCGATCAGGTCGGCCCCGGCGGCCGCCACCCGTTCGGCCGCTGAGGCCATCACGTCCGGATCGTGGCCGAACAGCTGCACGGAGACAGGGTGCTCGTCCGGGTGAATCCGCAAGAGCTCGCGGCAGGTACGCTCGTTGCGGTAATGCACCGCAAAGCTCGAGACCATTTCCGAAACCACCAGCCCGGCCCCGTGGCGCTTGGCCTGCAGGCGCACGAACCAGTTGCCGATGCCGGCCAGCGGCGCCAGCACCACACGGTTGGCGATCTCGACGCCACCCAGGCGCCACGGTTCGGCAAGCGACCGGGACATCGCTGTTTCATGGTACGAATCCAGGCATGAACCTGTTCGAAGCGCTGCGCCCGTGGGCCGAGGTCGTGTTCGAGCAGGTGCCGGATCTCGAGCTGTTCGACGCCCACACGCACCTGGGCCAGAACGATCCCGATGGGATGAAGCAGACGCCCGAGGAGCTCATAGCGGCGCTCCAGATCGCGGGGGCACGCGGAGCGTTCGCGTTCCCGTTCCACGAGCCCGACGGCTATCGCGAGGCCAACGACGAGGTGATCGAGGCGGCAAAGCAATCGGACGGACTGCTCGTCCCGTTCTGCCGCGTCAACCCGCACGAGAACCCGTTGCCGGAGGCCGAGCGGAGCCTCGACAACGGCGCGCGCGGGATCAAGCTCCACCCCCGCGCCGAGCAGTTCACGCTCGATAACCCGGGCGTCGAGCCACTGGTCGCGCTCGCCGACGAGCGCTCGCTCCCCGTTCTGATCCACGCCGGCCGGGGGATTCCGGCGCTCGGCCTGCACGCCGTCCAGCTGGCCGAGGACTTCCCAAACGCCCGCCTGATCCTGGCTCACGCCGGAACCAGCGATCTGTCGTGGATCTGGCGCGCCGCCGCCGACCTCCCCAACCTGCTGTTCGACACCGCCTGGTGGATCCCAGCCGACCTCGAGGCGCTGTTCTCGCTCGTGCCGCCGGGGCAGATCGTGTTCGCCTCAGACGCCCCTTACGGCAACACCTTCATCTCCGCGGCGTTCCAGCTGCGTTGGGCCCTCCAGCTCGGTCTGAGCGCTGAGCAGATCCGCTCGATCGCGGCCGGACAGTCGCTGCGGATCGCCGCCGGCGAGCCGCTCCTGCCGGTCGGCCCGGCCCTCGGAGAAAGGGACAGGGCCGCCCACCTGCTGCTCGACCGGGTCGCCTTCTTCCTGCTCTTCAGCGCGATGGGCGCGATGCGCGGCGTCGACCCCACCGAGATGCTCGCGCTGGCCCGGCTGGCCTGTGACGTTCCTGAGGAGATCGACGACGCCCCGGTGTTCGCCGCGATCCGCCGCCTGATTGACGACTACGAGGTCTACGCCGCGGAGCACCCGGACGAGCGCCGGCGGATCACGTTCCTGATCCTGGCCGCGACGGTGGCGCGGACGCCTGACGTTCCGATCCCACCGGGCGCGCTGGAGCGGGATCCTGATTCCGCTCCCAGATCAGCCGCAGCCCGGTCAGCGTGAGCAGGTCGTCGACGTCGTCGATCGTCTCCCGGATGAACGGCACGAGCGCCCCGGCCAGTCCGCCGGTGGCGATCACGTAGGTGGTCGGGCCGAGCTCGGCGCGCAGCCGGCGCACGATTCCCTCGACCTGACTCGCGAAGCCGTACACAATCCCGCTCCGGATCGCGTCGACGGTGTTCTTGCCGATCAGCGAGCGCGGCGGGGCGAGCTCGACCTTGGGCAGCCTGGCCGCACGGTCGTACAGGGCGTCGATCGAGATCTCGGCCCCCGGGGTGATGATCCCGCCCAGGTACTCGCCGGCCGACGAGACGACGTCGTAGGTGATCGCCGTCCCGAAGTCGACGACGACGCACGTGTCGTGGACGCGCTCGTACGCCGCCACCGCGTTAGCCAGCCGGTCCGCGCCGACCTCGTGCGGGTTGTCGTAGCGGATCGGCATGCCCGTCTTCAGCGTCGGACCGACCACCAGCATCGGCGCTCGCAGGTAGTGCCGGGCCATCAGGGTCCACTGCTCGGACAGCTGCGGCACCGTCGTCGAGACGATCGAGCCGTCGACGTCGGCGAACGACAGCCCGCGCAGACCGAGCAGGTTCTGGAGCGCGGCCCCGAGCTCGTCGCCGGTCGACTCGCGCACGGTGGCGAAGCGCCAGTGCTCCGTCACCGTGGCCTCGCCGTCGCGGAACAGCCCGAAGTGGGTCTGGGTGTTGCCGACGTCGACGACGAGCAGCATGCGCGAACCCTAGAGGAGCGGGTCACCCACTCGCCGCACCTCCTGGCCGGGGTGGGCGGGATCCAAGGCTTCCAGCGCGTCGGCGACCCGCCTCCCGTCTGGAAGGGTCAACGACGGGTCCAGCTCGAGCAACGGCACGAGCACGAACCGCCGCGAGGTGACTTCGGGGTGCGGCAGGGTCAGGCGCTCGGACGAATACTCCAACGAGTCCAGCAGCAGCACATCCACGTCGATCGGCCGGGGGCCGTGACGCACGCCCCCGGGCTCACGCCCGAGCTTCCGCTCGACGGCCTTGCAGGCATCGAGCAGCTCCTCCGGGCCGTGCGCGGTCTCCACGCGCAGGCACGCGTTGAAGAAGTTCCGCTGGTCGCGCACCAGGCCGACCGGCTCGGTCTCGTAGACGGACGAGGAAGCCACCACGGTGACACCCTGCGACGGGAGCGCCGCCACGGCATCGACCAAGTGCCCCCGCCGGTCGCCGACATTCGACCCCAGGCCGAGATAGCCCGGAGTCACGTGGGCCCTCATTCCGCCTCGCGCCACACCTCGACCGAGACCTCGCTCACCGGCAGGGCCATCGGCGGCTCGGGCTTGGCGGCCTTGATCCACACCGCCCCGACGTCGTAGCGCTCGAGCAGGCGGTCGGCGATCGCCGCGCACAGGCGCTCGAGCGTCTTGTAGGAACGCTGCTGGGCGACCAGGTTCGCCGTCTCGCAGACCTCGGCATAGTCGACCGTGTCCTCGATCCGGTCGGTCACCGTGGCATCGCACTCCCCCACGTCCAGCCGCAGATCGATTAGCAGACGCTGGCCCACCTCGCGCTCGGCGGCCGTCACCCCCACGTGGGTGAACAACGACAGGCCGCTGACCTCGATCGTCACCTCGGGCTCGGGATGACCCTCCTCCTCGTCGTCCTCCTCTACCTCGTCGTACTCGTCTGGGTCGTCCATGGCGCGCTGACCGTAGCAGCCGTGACCGTCAGGGCGTCGCGAACCGGCCCGACGTCGTGAACGCGAAAGATGCGGGCGCCGCGCTCGTAGGCCAGCACCTGCGTGGCGATCGTGGCGGCGACCCGGTCGTCGACCTCGCGGCCGGTCAACTGCCCGAGAAAGCTCTTGCGGGAGGTCCCGATCAGCAGTGGCCGACCCAGGTCGAGGAACTCGCGGAGTCGCGCGAGCAGCTCCAGGTTGTGCGCGACCGTCTTGCCAAAGCCGATGCCGGGGTCGATCAGGATCCGCTCGAGCGCGATCCCGGACTCGACGGCGAACGCCATGCGCTCCGCGAGGAACGCCTTGATGTCACCCACCACGTCGTCGTAGCGCGGGTCGTCCTGCATGGTGCGCGGGTCGCCCAGCATGTGCGTCAGACAGCAGTCTGCGTCGGCGGCCGCGATCACACCTGCCATCCCTGGATCGCCGCGCAACGCGGTCACGTCGTTGACCAGGGTGGCGCCGGCCTCCAGAGCGCGCGCGGCCACCCCTCGCTTCGAGGTGTCAATCGAGATCCGGGCCCGGCATCCCGCGGCGATCAGCCCCTCGATCACGGGGATAACCCGGCGCAGCTCCTCGTCCTCGGGCACCGACGGAGCGCCCGGACGGGTCGATTCTCCGCCCACGTCGAGGATCCCCGCGCCGTCGGCTTCGAGCTCGAGCCCGTGTTCGATCGCGGCCCCGGCATCCAGGTAGCGACCGCCGTCCGAGAACGAATCGGGCGTGACGTTGACCACGCCCATGATCGTGAAATCCGCATTACTCATCCGGCCACCGCCCGTGCCGGTCGAAGTACTCGCGGGCCTCCTCCTCGCGCTCGCGATCTCGGTTTGAGTCGACGCTCATCCGGTACAGCCAGTTGATCATCCACACGATGATGGCCACGATCACGAGTCCTAGGCCTGCCCCGGCCGCCGCCGTCTTGCCGTGGCCGATGACGATCCCGACCACCCCAGCGACCGCGATCACCGCAGGCAACCAGACGCGCGTGGCGCCCAGGATGATGCGCACGCCTAGGTGCGGCTGATCACGGCGGTTGCGCATTCCGCGAGAGTAGTGTCCCCGAGCGTGCCCGTCTCATCGCGGGACGGAATACTGCCTGGAGGTCGCAAGCGACCTCATCGCCCTCGCCGCGGGCCTGCACCCGCCGCTAAGCGGCTCGGCCGGGCCAAGCTGAGTCCCGAGCCGGTCGGGCTACTCGGCGGTGCCGCCGGCGAGCCCAGGCCGCGGTAGCGGGCGGGGGCTCTCGCGGCGCTCGCCAGCAGGCGTGCCGGGAATCGGCACTTCGGGCGGCGGCGGAGCCTCGGCGCCGAAGACGTCGGCCTCGGTCCGACCGTCGAGGAGCGCTTCGAACTGCTCCTTCTCGATCGTCTCGCGCTTGATCAAGATCTCGGACAGCTTCTCGAGGTTGTCGCGGTGCGAGCTCAGGATGTCCTTGGCCTGCACGTGCGCTTGCTCGACGATCCGCCGGATCTCGTCGTCGATCTCGCGGGCGATCTCGTCCGAGTAGTCGGGCTCGGCTGAGAACTCGCGCCCGAGGAACGGCATGCCGTGGTCGTGGCCGAACACGCGGGGGCCGAGCTTCTCGGACATGCCGAAGCGCATGACCATCTGCTTGGCGGTGGCGGTGACCTTCTCGAGGTCGTTGGACGCGCCGGTGGTGACCTCGCCGAACACGATCTCCTCGGCGGCCCGGCCGCCGAGCGTCATCGCCATCGTGTCCTGGAGCTCCGCCCGCGTGGTCAGGAACTTGTCCTCGGCCGGCAGCGAGATCGTGTAGCCGAGCGCCTGTCCGCGTGAGATCACCGAGATCTTGTGCACGGGATCGGCGTTCGGGAGGTAGTGGCCGACCATCGCGTGGCCCATCTCGTGATAGGCCGTGATCCGCCGCTCCTTGTCCGACATCACGCGGGTCTTCTTCTCGGGACCCGCGATCACCCGCATGATCCCTTCCTCGAGCTCGACCTGGGTGATCTCGCGCTTGCCGTTGCGGGCAGCGAGCAGCGCCGCCTCGTTGACCAGGTTGGAAAGGTCCGCACCGGTGAAGCCGGGCGTCTGGCCCGCCAGCGCGTCGACGTCGATCTCGCGCGCGAGCGGCTTGCCGCGCGTGTGGACGTCGAGGATCTTCCTGCGCCCGAGGCGATCCGGGCGGTCGACCACGATCTGGCGGTCGAACCGGCCCGGGCGCAGCAGCGCCGGGTCGAGGATGTCGGGGCGGTTGGTGGCAGCGATCAAGATGATGTTGTCCTTCATCTCAAAGCCGTCCATCTCGACCAGCAGCTGGTTCAGGGTCTGCTCGCGCTCGTCGTGACCACCGCCCAGACCGGCGCCGCGGTGGCGACCGACGGCGTCGATCTCGTCCATGAAGATGATGCAGGGCGAGTTCTGCTTGGCCTGCTCGAACAGGTCACGCACGCGCGAGGCGCCGACGCCGACGAACATCTCGACGAAGTCCGAGCCGCTGATGCTGAAGAACGGCACGCCGGCCTCTCCCGCGACGGCGCGGGCGAGCAGCGTCTTACCGGTCCCGGGCGGCCCGTACAGGAGCACGCCCTTGGGGATTCGCGCCCCCAGGGCCTGGAATTTCTTGGGGTTCTCTAAGAACTCCTTGATCTCGTGCAACTCCTCAACGGCCTCGTCGACCCCCGCGACGTCCCTGAACGTGATCTTGGGCGAGTCCACCGACATTCGCTTGGCACGCGACTTGCCGAACGACATGACCTTCGAGCCGCCGCCCTGGACCTGGTTCATGAGGAAGATCCAGAACCCGATGAAGATCACGAAGGGCAGGATGTAGGTCAGCAGCGACAGCCAGCCGCTCGATGCCTTGCCCTGGATGTCGAAGTCGCCCGGGTTCAGGTCCTTCTGGGACATCTCGATCAGCTCGGGCGCGTAGGCGTCCGGGTAGCCGACCGTGTACTTGATCCCGCTCGTGGTCGTGACGTTGGCCGTGTTGTCCTTCTCGTGCAGCGACATGCTCTGGACCTGGCCGTGGTCCAGCTGGTAGATGAGGTCGCCGAAGGTCTGCTTCTCGGACTTACTCGAACTGCCGATCAGCTTCTGCGCGAAGAACGCGAGCACGACCACGATGAGGATCGGGAACGCTGCGCTCTTGAAAAACCTGCTCATGAGGAAAAAATGGGGCGCTCCGCGCGCCTGCACTCGGAGTCTTGAGCTGTCAAGCGTAGCATCTGGTCAGAGCCCGCCGAACAGGCATGCACCCCAGCATTCATCGTGCATTCACTCCTTCAACGCGGCCACGTAGGGCAAGTTGCGGTAGCGCTCGTCGTGGTCCAGCCCGTAGCCGATCGCGAACCGGTTGGGAATCTCGAAGCCCACATACTTCGTCCGTAAATCGACCTTTTGCCGGTCCGGCTTGACTAACAGCGCGCAGACCTCCAGTGAGCGGGGGTTTCGCCCGGCCAAGTTGCGCAATAGGTATTGCAGGGTGAGGCCCGAATCGACGATGTCCTCGACGATCAGGACGTCCCGGCCCTCGATCACCGTGTCGAGGTCCTTGAGGATGCGGACCACGCCCGAGGACTTGGTGGCCGAGCCGTAGGAGGCGACGGCCATGAAGTCGACCTCGCACGGCACATCCAGGTCGCGCATCAGGTCCGACAGGAAGAACACGGCACCCTTCAGCACGCCGACGAGCACCAGATCCTTCCCCGCGTAGTCGCGCGAGACCTCGGCCGCCAGCTCGCGCACGCGCCGCCGGAGATCCTCGGCGGGCACGAGGATCTCCCCGATCGCGTCGTCGCCTTCCACTGGTTGAGGATTTTATGTGGGTTTCGCTCCGGTGCAGCGACCGGGATCGCCATCGAGCCGCTCGCCGCTCAGCTGCGGGCGCTGAGCCGCACCGCCTGCCGCGTCGTGGTGGTGACCTTGAAGCGCTCGGAAGTGGCCACCCCGGCCACCCACACGATCTCGCCCCCGGACTCGACCACGGGCACGCCGGCGCGCTCCAATCGGGGCACCTTGCTTGCCGTGAACAGGTCTCCAAGGAGCTTGGTGCCCCCGAGCCCGAGCGGCGTCATGCGATCGCCCGGCCGCCACGAGCGGACCACCAGCCCGGACCCGAGCGCGGCGCGGTCGAGCACGCCGGGCTCGAGCGCCGGCGAGGCGAGCTCGCACCGCACCTCGACGGGACCGAACGCGACGCTCCCCGGGATCGCCAGGGCCACCGGCTGGGGCGTGGGCGTCTCCGGCTCGGTCCCGTCCGCCAGCCGTTCGATCCGGAGCGCCCCGTACTCCGCCACCGCCCGCAGCCCGCACCCGATGTCGAGCATCGCCGTGCCCCGCTGACTCAGGGCGGCCAGCTCGTCGGCTCGGCCGGCTGCCCCGGGTGCGAAGCCGCCGGCCGCGTGGTCGGCCATGCGCTGGACGACGAGCCGGCGCAGCGCGGCCGGCAGGTCCCAGAGCGTGTCTACGGAGACGCCCGCCCCCAGTACCTGATCGACCAGCGCGTCGAGCACGTCGGCCTCGTCGCGCAGGATCCCGGCCACGGCGAGCACATTCTGCTCCGCCGCGGGGTGGATTCCCCGCAGCGCCGGTAACAGGTCGTTGCGAATCCGGTTGCGGGCGTATGCGCCGGACGCGTTGCTCTCGTCCTCGCGCCAGGGCAGCCCGCGCGCCCGGCAGTAGGTGGCGGTGTCCTCGCGCGTGAAACGGAGCAGGGGGCGGACCAGCGCTCCCTCGCGGGGCCGCATCCCGAGCAACGCCCGCCGGCTGGGCGAGGACGCCAGCCGGTAGACGATCGTCTCGACCTGGTCGCTCGCGGTATGCCCTGTGGCCACGTCCGCCCCACCCGCCAGCGCGCCCGCCTCGCGGTAGCGCACCTCGCGCGCCCAGGCCTGCCGGTTACCGGCCGCGGGCTCGCCCGTCCGGCGCACCTCAAGGGCGACCCCGAGCCCCTCGCACAACTTGATGCAGTGCCGCTCATCCTCGTCCGACGCCACACCGCGCAGCCCGTAGTTGACGTGCAGCGCGGTGACCGCGTCCGCGCCAGCGATCCGCACCGCGAGGTCGAGCAGGCAGGTCGAGTCGCGGCCGCCAGAGAGCAGCACCACCACTTCCCGGGCGTTGGACAGCAGCGGTGGGCGGGACTCGTCATCCCGCACGCGCGCGACCATCTCACCCTCGGTCATCGGTGCGGGGGCGGTTGGGGGCGGGCGGGCGGAGTGGGTGGGACTCATTCCTCGCGCGCGCGATGAACACCTCGGTCGACTCGGTGAAGCCCTTCAGGCGCACCTCCGCGATCCGGTCGAACTCGATCCCGCCCCGCGCCCGCGCCACCACCGGACGGGTTACCAGTACCTCCCCACCCGCCGCGCGCGCGGCCACCCGCGAGGCGATGTTCACGTCCCGGCCGTAGTAATCACCGTCGCGGTACAGCGCGCTGCCGTAGTGGATGGCGATCCTCGGGAGGGTGCGCCCGGGCTCGAGGCCCTGGAAGGCGACAGCCCACTCGGTGAGCGCCGCCGGGTCCGAGCCGACGATCATCGCCTCGTCGCCGATCGTCTTGATCACGCGCGCGTCCCCGGGCAGCGACCCCTCGACCGCGTCGACGAACCGCTCCACGACGTCGACCGCCTCGACCTCCCCCGCCTCCTCGGTCAGCCGGGTGTAGCCCGCGAGGTCGGCAAAGGCGATCGCCACGCGCATCCGGCCGAGGTCGACGGTGTCGCTTTCGAGGTCTGACTCCATGTGGCCGACCACGTCCTGCTCGACGAAGTGCTGGAGGTAGCGGTGGTGGATCTGGTCCATAACCGGCGCTGACAGCGGCAGGAGCTGGCGGGTCAGCTCGAACATCTCATCGGCGGTCTCGACTCCCGTTGCGCCCGACCGCATCAACGGCTCGTGCACGTACAGGTGAAACAGCCTGACTTCGGCGTCGGCCACCCGCGCCATCGCCTGACCGTAGACGCGGATGAGCTGCAGCAGGGCCACCAGCGGAAGCCCCGCCTCGAGCACCCTCGCCACGACCCGCAAGAGCTGCACGTCCGATGCCGATAGCTGGTCGACCTGTGCCTGGGTCGTGCCGAGCGCCGTCACCACCCGCACGATCAGCGCCGGCTCGAGCCCGGTCTCGCGCGCGACCTCCGCGAGCGTGTAGGACTCCTCGCCGGTGTCGAACAGCTCCTCGACATAGCCGAACGCAAGCCGCCCCTCGTCGCTGGCCCGACGGATCTCCCGCAGGGAGTGACCGCGCTCCCGCAGGCGGGCGACGATTCTCGCCTGGCTGACCGAGGCCGGGGACCAGCTGCCGTCATAGCGCGGAATCAGTCCCTCCCGCGCCCAGCGCCTGAGCGTGCTCGGGGCCACCCCGACGCGCTCGGCCGCCTCCTGGAGTGACAGGCCTCCCGGAGCCGCCCCGCCGCGTCTGTTCAGGATTGCACTGGACATCTCTGGACAAGAGTGTGCTACCCGCCGGCGCGGGGCCGATTGCACACCCCGAGGAGTCATAGTCGGCGGCGGGGCCTCGACGAGTACGAAGCCCCGCCGCCCGCGGGACTGACGGCCCGCTGCGTCGGCCGTTGGCGCTCGTCACGTTTCCGGCGGCGCCTCGCGAACGTGCTCCCCAGCTGGCCTGGGCAGCTCGTCACGCTCCGGCCTATTGCCTGTTTTGGGGTGGGTTCTAGGTCTACTCGCCCCCGCCCGATCTGTCAATGCCAACGCTGGAAATTGGGGAACCCCACTTCGGAAATCCACCCCCCACTCACCACCTGCCCAGCGATAAATGACAATAGGTGGTGCATGGCCGCGCCGATCGGACTGCAGCCGACCGCCGAGCTCGCCGAGCGTGTCCTGCTCCCGGGCGATCCGGCGCGTGCGTTGCTACTGGCGGAGTCGCTGATCGACGGGGCCAGGATGTTCAACCATCACCGCGGCCTGTGGGGATACAGCGGCCGAGCGCTCGACGGCGAGCCGCTCACGATTCAGAGCACCGGTATGGGCGGCCCGAGCGCGGCGATCGTGATCCACGAGCTGATCGAGCTGGGCGCGCGGCGTCTGCTGCGCATCGGGACCTGCGGCGCGCTCCAGCCGACCCTGCACCTGGGCGAGATGGTGATCGCCACCGAGGCAGTAGCCGCCGACGGCACCAGCCGGGCCCTCGGCGCGGGCGAACGGGTCCCGGCCACCCCCGGGCTGCTCGCGGCGGTGCAGGACAGCGCCACGGCGGGCGCAGCCCCCGTCACCGTGCACCGGGGACCGGTGGTCTCGACCGACCTGTTCTACGACCGGCGCGGCCTCGAGTCGGGTTGGCACGCGGCCGGCATGCTGGCCGTCGAGATGGAGGCCGCCACGCTGTTCGCCCTGGCCGCCGCCCACGGGATCGAGGCGGCGGCGCTCCTCACCGTGTCAGACCTCGTCCTGCCGGAGCGCGTGCGGATCGGACCGGAGGAACTCCAGAGCGCCGAGCGCCGGATGGGCCAGGCCGCCCTACGGGCGCTCAGCCTCGAGTCCCGGGCTCCGGGCGCTCAGCTCTGAGGCGCCCGCTCGGCGATCGCCGCCTCGATCCGTTCCACTGCCTCCTCGATCGCGGTCAGGCGGTGCTCGATCGGGCTGGCCGCCCCCAGCTGGTCGATCCGCTGCTCAACCCGGTCGAGGCCGTCCTCGATCGTCTCGAGTCGCTGTGAGACGCTGCGCAGTCTGCGCGTCAGCCGTTCCAGGTCGCCGGCCGACGGGAGGTTGAGCGCACTCATCGCGAGCTCCTGGGCGCGGGTGGCGCGTCCGCGAGCCTCGAACGTGGCCGAGAGCGTTCGGGTGACCACCGGGTTGTCGAGCAGCCCATGCGCGACCTTGCCGATAGCCTCTTCGCCCTGCCGCGTAACCCGGCCCCGCAGGCCTTTCTCGTTGGTCATCTCGCGCCTCTCATTTGGTTGGTCGATCGGTTCGGCGTTGGCCGCCGCTGCCACCTGCGCAAAGTCTCCTCTTATTGACTACTCTAACCCTCAACTTGAGGGTTAGTTGACGCGGACGATAGTTGGCCGTCGCTACAGTGCCCGCGGGTTCGTGCCGATTCAAGGGTTGCCTGAGCTCCTCGTGGCGCCGCCACGCGCTCATATCCCGACAGACACCCAGAACACCCGACGGTTCCAAATTGCAAAGCTCGGCGTCACTCAGTAGCTTCCAGCCAAGCCTATCTGTGATCACTGCTGTAACGATTTTGTGCGTGGTGGCACCTTGCGGGGGGAGTAAGCCATCGTGTTGAAAAGGCGCAAACTGAGGTTCGCTGCCCTGGCCGTCGGCGCTGCCGTCGTCGTGCTTGGCCTGGCCTCGATCCCCAGCGCCTCGGCGGACGGATGCACGGTCACGATCACCGTCGCCGGCGGCCAGCAGTTCACCTTCCAGAACGTGGCGCCCGGCACGGCGCCAACGTCGCTGCCGCTCCCGGTGAACCTCCCGATCACCAACGTCGTCCAGTCGTGCCCGCCGCTCACCGCGACGACGCCGGCCGTCACCGTCACGACGACTACGACGCCGACGACAACCTCGACCTCAACTTCCCCGTCGACCTCGACGACGCCCAAGGCGAAGCCGTCGCACGGCTCGTCTACTTCGTCCACGAGCTCGACACCGACGACCACCACCCGGACCCCGACCAACACCGGCGGCTCGGGCAAGGGCAAGGGGAAGGGGAAGGGGAAGGGGAAGGGACTGGCGTCCGGGCTGGCCGGCCTCGGGACCGCCGGAAGCAACCTCAAGCAGCCGGCCGCGCCCAAGTCGAAGACCAAGCCGCACAAGTCGGCTCCGAAGCCGCCGCCGCCGGTCACCCCGAGCGGCGTACCGACGCCGTCCAACCCGACCTACTCCTACGCCGTCCCCGGCCCTGCGCCGATCGGCGTCCCGAACTTCTTCATCGACAGCTTCCAGATCCCGCCCTTCCTGCTTCCGATCTACCAGGCGGCCGGCAGCGAGTACGACGTGCCGTGGCAGATCCTGGCCGCGATCAACGAGATCGAGACCGACTACGGCCGCAACCTGTCGGTGTCCTCCGCCGGCGCGGTGGGCTGGATGCAGTTCCTCCCCTCGACCTGGAAGGAGTGGGGCGTCGACGCGAACGGGGACGGCATCGCCGATCCCTACAACCCGGCCGACGCCATCTTCACCGCCGCCCGCTATCTGCACGCGGCCGGCGCCTCCAAGAGCATCCAGGGCGCGATCTTCGCCTACAACCACGCCGGGTGGTACGTCCAGTCGGTGATGCTGCGAGCCGAGCTGATCGGCGGCATGCCCAAGTCGTTCATCAACGCGCTGACCGGCCTGGTCGAGGGCGACTTCCCCGTCGCGGCGCCGGCCAAGTACGCCGACGACTCCGTGCTGAAGCTGGCCAAGACCCGGGTCAAGGGCTCCAACGCCGCCGTCACCGTCCAGTCGAACCCCAACAGCAACGGCACGAATGTCTACGCCAACGCCGGCTCGCCGGTGATCGCCGTCAACGACGGCAAGATCGTCAAGATCGGACAGAGCAAGCAGCTCGGGCGCTACATCGAGCTCCAGGACGCCACCGGCAACACCTACACGTACGCGAACCTGGGCTCGATCCCCAAGCTCTACCCGGTCCCCAAGCCCGTGCACGAGAGCGCCTCGCAGGTGGCCAAGGCGCTCCTGGCCCCCTCCTCGCCGGCGCCGAGCGGTCCGGCCACCGCCGGCTCCCAGCAGGCGCCGAGCGTCCCGAGCGTCGCCAAGGCGGGCAAGGAGGCCAAGAAGAGCTCGGCCACCTCGCTCCCGGTCACGCCGGCCACGACCACTCAACCCGCGACCACGCCGGCGGCCGCCGCCAGCTCGCCCCCGGCGGCCACCCCGACGATCAGCACCCCGATGGTCAAGGAGCGGCTGTTCGCCAATCCGAGCCGGCCCAACTCCTACGCCGCCGGCGGCAAGCTTCAGATCGCTCCGAGCGCGGCCGGTGGGTCACAGATCTCCAACTTCCAGGAGTACTTCTCCGACGTCCTGCACCTGTCCAAGAATCAGTACACGCTCGAGCCGCTCAAGGTCGGGTCGGTCGTGGTCGCGGGCACGATCCTGGGACGGCTGGGTCAGGGCACGCCCACTAACGCCTCCCATCTGCAGTTCATGATCCAGCCGGCCGGCAAGGACTCCCCCTACATCGATCCCAAGCCGATCCTCGACGGCTGGAAGCTGCTCGAGGCGACCGCCGTCTACCGCGCTGCCGGCGTCAACCCGTTCGTCGGTACCCACGCCAAGAACCCCACGGTCGGCCAGATCCTGCTGATGTCCAAGCTGCAGCTCCAGAACCGTGTGCTTGAGGACCCAAACGTCCAGATCTACCCCTGCGGACGGCGCGACATCCAGGATGGCGCGATCGATCGCCGCGTCCTCGCGGTAATCGAGTTCCTCTCCGCCTCGGGTCTGAAGCCCACCGTGTCGGGGTTGAAGTGCGGAGCCACCCCGAACGCCTCCAACGGCATCGATGCCGCCGGCGCCACCGGCGAGAGCGCCGACATCTCGGCCATCAACGGGATCCCGATCCAGGGCCACCAGGGCGCGGGCTCGGTCACCGACATAGCGGTCCGTCGCCTGCTCACGCTCCAGGGCGCCAACGAGCCCAACCAGATCATCTCGCTGATGAGCTACAAGGGCCAGCCCGCGGCGGTCGACATGCCCAATCACGCCAACCGGATCCAGATCTCGTTCGCGACGGCCTACGGAGCCAATAAGCAGCTCTCGGCACAGGTCGCGAACATCCTCCAGCCGAACCAGTGGACGCAGCTGATCAACCACCTGAGTCAGATCAGCGAGCCGATCGTCCCGGTCGCGCCGAGCCAGTACGCCATCAAGACCGGCTCGTAGCAATAGCCTCCGCTCCATCGCTCCGTTCTTTCGTTTTGCCCAGGTCGAGCTGCCCTGGTCGCTCGGGCCGCCCGACGGTCGCTACCTGATCCGGCGCGACGGCGAGGGTCCCGACGGCGCGCCGTCCCATGTGCTCGTGCTGGCGACGCTCGGAGCGCAAGAACGGCGCCATTTGCTGTCTGCGCGGAGGCAGCGTAAGGCTCAACCTGAGCCTGAGCCTAGCCCGGTCGTAACCGCGCGCGCGACCGTTATCGACGTCGGCGACCCCCTGCCCGACGCCGACCAGGCTCGGGCGTGGCTCGACGCCGCCGGCGAAGCCGAGCTGGGGGCCGGACTAGCCGTGCTCAACCGGGCGCTCCAGGCCCACCGCCTCGCCGCCGCCGATCCGCACGCCCACGGTGTCGGCCGCAACGACCCGCTGGTCGCCCGCCTCGGCTACGGCGCCGGCGAGCAGGTGGCCGACGGACTGTGGACAGACGCGCGCCAGCTCGGCGATTCAGGAGCGCGCGGGCTCCGTCGCCGGCGCCGGATCCCGGCCACTCAGGCGCGCTTCGCAGCACTCCTCACCGGTCGCCAGGCCACCCTCGCGTGCGAGGAACTCACTCTGCGCGCCCGGCTGGATCTGGACGCCGGGCGCGACCGCACGGCGGCCCTCCAGGTGCAGATCGCGCTCGATGCCGCGCTGGCCGAGCTGCCCGCCGATCCGGCCGCGCCGGCGCTGGTCGAGCGCCTTGAGGAACTACGCGGCCTCCGCGAGGGGGTCGCGGCGGCCGCGCAGGCGGCGCTGGCCGGACCGCTGGAAGCGTCCGAGCGCCAGGCGGTGGCGCTCGCGCTCGCCCGCCTCGAGGCCGCCCTCAGAGCGCGCCTGGCCGCCACCCCCGAGTAGCGCCGACCCGCTCGATCCGATCCGCCTGAGAAAACCGGCAATTAATTCCCGTAAACCTCGGGCTGACCCGACCAGCCGGCCCGCGGCGGGACCGCCTAGCCGCCGACGAGGTCCAGCGCCGCCAGGACCGCCTCGAGCTCCTCCACGACGTCGCCGCGCATCCGCACCGCCGCCCGCCGGTCCAGCGGGGTCGGGCCCTGGGTCAGGATCGCGATCTGTCCGCCCGCGTCCAGGGTGATATCCGGCAGCGCCGCCACCGGATAGACCTCGAGTGAGGATCCAATGCAGAGCATCAGATCGGCGCCCGCGGCCAGCCGTTCGGCCCGCGCCATCGCCTCGAAGGGGAGCAGCTCGCCGAACAGCACCACGTCGGGTTTGAGCGGCTGCCCGCACTCGCAGCGCGGCAACCCGTCCCCGGCCCCCTCATGCCGCGCGCGCACGTCTTCCAATTCGTAGCGTAGACCGCAGACAAGACACGACGAATGCGCGATCGACCCGTGCACTTCGACCAAGTTCTGCGTCCCCGCGCGCGCGTGTAGGCGATCGATGTTCTGAGTGATCACCGCGTCGAGCAGACCAGCTCGCTCCAGTTCGACCAGCGCCGCGTGAGCGCGGTTGGGGCGCTTGTCCCCGAGCGTCTGGAAGCGCTGGCCGTAGAAGCCCCAGAAGCGCACCGGGTCGCGCCGGAACACGTCGATGTGGGCGACCTCCATCGGGTCGACGTTGGCCCACAGCCCCCTGCCGGGTGAGCGGAAGTCGGGTATCCCCGAGGGGACCGAGACTCCGGCGCCGGTCAACGCAATCACCGAGTCGGCCTGGCCGATCAGTTGAGCCAGGCGCTCGGCGGCCGTCTCGGTAGCGCTCATCCGAACGGGCTGCCTCGCCGCGAGCTGCTCACTCCCCTCAGCATCCGCGCGAGTCTATGCGTGTGCGCGGGAGTACGCTCCTCTGGCATGGCCGAGACGCTTCCCGAGAACATCGAGCCGTACCCCGGGATCTCCTCCAAGGCCTACGAGCATCCGGCTGATCGCGCCGCCACCGCCGCCCTCAAAGCCGTCCCGATGCTCGACACGGTCGTCCGCAAGCTGATCGAGTGGGGCTACGAGCGCGCGCTCCGGCAGTCGTTTCTCGGCAATGCCGTACGGGTGGGCGAGAACCAACTGCCCGACCTGTGGGCCTCGCAGACCGGCGTATGCAAGATCCTCGACATGCCGCAGGTCTATGACCTATACGTGACCTGGGGCGTGACGGGTGGCGCTCAGGCCGTGGGCTCGGGCACGCCGATGGTGGTCATGGACGCGGGCCTGCTCGAGAAGCTCGGCCCCGGCGAGCAGCGCGTCGTCCTCGCCCACGAGATCGGCCACATCCTGTCCGACCACATGCTCTACCGGACCGGGTTGCTCATCCTGCTCGCCGTGCCCATGAGCGTTCCGTTTCCGGTCGGACTGCCGCTGCGCGCGGTGCGCGCCGTGCTCCTCGAGTGGTTCCGGGCCGCCGAGCTCAGCGCCGACCGCGCCGCCACGCTCGCCGTGCGCGACCCGAAGATCGTCTGCCGCACGCTGATGGTGCTCGGCGCGGGCCTGCCCGCGGACAAGCTCAACCTCGATGCCTTCATGACCCAGGCGATGGAGTACGAGGCCTGGGATGACCCGAGCGACCGGGTGCGCCGGTTCTTCGCCGAGATCGGCCGTACCCACCCGTACGCCGTCCGCCGCGTCTCCGAGGTCATGAAGTGGGTCCAGAGCGGTGACTACGACCGCATCCAGCGGGGCGAGTACCGCACGCGCGACCAACAGGCCAACCTCCGCGAGGAAGCGAGCGACGCGGTCGACTTCTACGCCGAGCGCTTCCGGGCGATCTTCCGCGAGATGGGCGAGAACATCACCACCCTCGGCAACCAGATGGGTGGCGTCGCCGAGCAGGTCGCCGACTGGATCCGCACCCGCAGCGGCCCCCGCGACGGCGAGGACTAAACCCCTTCGCCCCCCTGGGCCGCGCGCACCGCGAACCCACCGCGAGGCCCGCGAATAGCTGTGAGCGAGGCGGCGACGAACTGTTGACAGAACGACTGTCTCCGATATATCGTTAATACATCGGTAGAACACGACCACACCTTGGAGGAACCATGAGTCGTGATGAATTTGCCGCCGACTGGCCGCCCCTGCTGGCCCGTCTGGCGATGATGAAGGGCGAAGGCCGCGGGCCCGGCGGGCGCCACTCGCACATCGATCACCTCGAGAGGCTCGCGGCACTCTCCGGCTTCCGCGGCGGTCCGTTCGGAGAAGGCCCGATGTTCGGCGGAGGCCGAGGCGGACCGTTCGGCGCAGGCCGAGGCGGACCATTCGGAGGCGGAGGCCCGTTCGGCGGCGGTCGCGGCCGCCGGCGCCGCGGCGACGTCCGGCTGGCGCTTCTCATGCTGCTGGCCGAGGAGCCGCGCAACGGCTACCAGCTGATGCAGACGATCGAGGAGCGCAGCGGCGGTCGCTGGCGCCCGAGCCCCGGATCGGTGTACCCGACCCTGGCCCAGCTCGAGGACGAGGGCCTGATCCGGGCCGTCGACCAGGAGGGCACCAAGCTGTTCGAGATCACCGACGCGGGCCACGAGCGGCTCGCTCAGTCGAAGGTCGACCCCGCCCCATGGGAGGAGGAAGACGATCCCGGTCCGCACGGGTTCTCGGCGATCGGCACCCAGATGTTCCAGATCGCCAAGGCGGCCTGGCAGGTGGCCCAGGAGGGCGACGAGCGCCAGGTGGAGAAGGCCAGCCAGACGCTCGCAGAGGCTCGGCGCGCCCTCTACGGGATCCTGGCCCAGGACACCGACGATCCAGATGCCGAGGAAACCGACGAGCCGGACGCCCGACCAGCCGGACACCGACCAGCCGGACACGAATGTCTGAGCCCCTAAGCTTGTGGGTGATATGACGGACGGGAACGGAAGCCGGCCAGCCGCGGCCATCGAGGTCTGCGGCCTGGTCAAGAACTACGGGGAAGTTGAGGCGGTCAAGGGCGTCGAATTCGAGGTCGCCACTGGCGAGGTGTTCGGGTTCCTGGGCCCGAACGGCGCCGGCAAGACGACCACGATCAGCATGCTGTGCACGCTGGTGACGCCCACCGCCGGCTCGGCGAAGGTCGCCGGCCACGACGTTGTGCACGAGCGCGACGACGTCCGGCGCAACATCGGCCTGGTGTTTCAGGATCCGACCCTCGACAACTACCTCACCGCGGTCCAGAACCTACGCCTGCACGCCGAGCTCTACGGCCTGCAGCGCGACCTGGTCGCGCCGCGGATGCGGCAGGTGCTTGAGATGGTCGGGCTGTGGGAGCGTAAGGACTCCCCGGTCGGAACCTACTCGGGGGGAATGCGTCGCCGGCTCGAGATCGCCCGCGGCATGCTCCACTCGCCCCGCGTCCTGTTCCTGGACGAGCCGACCATCGGTCTCGATCCCCAGACCCGCCGGTCGATCTGGAGCTACATCGCCGAGCTCAAGGAGCGCGAGGACATCACGATCTTCATGACCACCCACTACATGGACGAAGCCGAGTGGTGTGACCGGATCGCGATCATGGACAACGGGGAGATCGTCGCGCTCGATGCGCCCGACACGCTCAAGGCGCAGGTAGGCACCGACCGGGTGGTGATCCACACCGACGACAACGAGGCCGCCATCGCGGCGCTGGGGGAGCGATTCGGCATCGAGGCGCGCATGGCCGAGGGCGCCGTCTTGTTCGGCGTGCCCGGAGGCGAGGAGTTCGTGCCGCGCCTGTTCGCCGAATGGGACCCGGCGCTCCCGCCGATCAAGGCGGTGAGCGTCTCGCGTCCGACGCTGGACGACGTGTTCATGTCCTACACGGGGACCACGATCCGTGACGCGGAGGAGGACGCCGGTAAGAACCGCAACCGGATGATGATGCAGATGATGCACGGAGGTCGGCGATGAGCACGACCACGGACCGGGCTCAGATCCCGGGCCAGGCGCCCCCGGCGGCTCCGACCATCCAGGTCCACGTTCCCCCGCACAGCATCTTCTCCGAGCTGCGGGCGATGAGGATCGTGTGGCGACGCGACCTGATCCGGTTCGTCAACGACCGCGTCCGCATGATGGCCACGCTGGTGCAGCCGCTGCTGTTTCTGTTCGTGCTCGGTACCGGACTTCAGCAGCTCTCGAGCGCGAGCACGCACGGCGTCAACCTCAAGACGTTCATCTATCCGGGCATCCTGTGCATCTCGGTGATGTTCACCGCGATGTTCTCGGCCGCCTCGATCGTCTGGGACCGGGAGTTCGGATTCCTTCGGGAGATGCTGGTCGCGCCCATTCGGCGGAGTTCGATCGTCATCGGCAAGTGCTTCGGCGGGGCCACCGTCGCCTGCACGCAGGGAGTGATCATGATCCTGCTCGCTCCGCTCGTCGGCGTTCCCTACAGCCTCCAGCTGATCGTGGGGATCTTTGCCTTGCAGCTGCTGCTGGCCTTCACGATCACCGCCTTCGGCGTGATGATCGCGGTGCGGATCAAGCAGATGCAGGCGTTCTTCGGCGTCATGCAGATGATCGTGATGCCGATGTTCTTCATCTCGGGCGCGCTGTTCCCCGTGGCGAACCTGCCCGGCTGGCTCACCTTTCTGAACCGCATCGACCCGCTGACCTACGCAGTCGACCCGATGAAGAAGCTCGTGTTCAGCAACATCAAGGTCCCGGCCGCGGCGCGCCACGTGCTCGACCCGGGTGTCACCTGGTTCGGCTGGCACGTGCCCGTGCTCGTTGAGGTTGCCGTCGTCCTCGCCATCGGCCTCATCTGCCTCGGCGTCGCGATCTGGGAGTTCTCGACCAGCGAATGACGCGCCGGCGTCCGGCGCCGGCGACCAGGACGGGCGCGGATAGCGTCCTCAGGCCGCGTCAGTCGATGGTGTCGCCGTGAGCACAGCGTCGGCGCTGGATGTAGCGAGGCGCTGCGACGCCCCTGCTTGGCCGTCCCAGCGCCTCCCGCCCAGCCCCACTGGCTTTGACAGAGCTTATGCGTGTGCGGACGCCGGCTGCTCCACCTTACGCGGCAGCAGCGTCTCCCGCGCGATGACGAGTCGCTGAATCTGCGCCGTGCCCTCATAGAGCTGAAGGATCTTGGCGTCGCGCATCAGCTTCTCGACCTTGTACTCCTTGATGAAACCGTACCCGCCGAACACCTGAACCGCGTCAGTTGTCACTTCCATCGCGCTGTCGGCGGCGAACCGCTTGGCGTGCGATGACTCGATCGTGTTGCGCTTGCCCTGGTCGAGCAACGCGGCGGACTGCCACGTCGCGAGCCGGGAGAGGTGAACCTTGGTCGCCATGTCGGCGATGATGAACTGGATCGCCTGGTGCATTGCGATCGGCACGCCGAACTGGACGCGCTCCTTGGAGTAATCGATCGCGAACTCCATCGCCGCGCGCGACACCCCGGTAGCCATCGCGGCGACACCCGGACGTGTCCGATCGAGCGTCATCATCGCGATCTTGAAGCCCTTGTTCTCCTCGCCCACCAGGTGGTTGAGCGGGATCTCGACCTCCGGGAACGTGATCGTGGCGGTGTTCGAGGCGCGCTGACCCATTTTGTCCTCGTGCTTGTCGACGACCACGCCAGCGTCGCGCGGCACGATGAAGCAGGAGATCCCCCGGTGGCCGGCGTCCTTGTCGGTTTTGGCGTACACCGTGTACCAGTTGGCGTACTCGCCGTTGGTGATGAAGCACTTGGAGCCCTTGATCACCCACTTGTCGCCCTTGCGCGTGGCGGTGGTCTTCATCCCGGAGACGTCCGACCCGGCGTCGGGCTCGGTCAGGCAGAACGAGGCCAGCAGCGGCGCCTCGGCCAGGCGGCCCAGGTAATCCTTCTTGAGCTCCTCGGAGGCGGCCAAGGCAATCGGGGCGGTGGCCAGGCCGTTACACGACAGCGACGTCGTGATGCCCGAGCAGCCCCAGCTCAGCTCTTCCTCGATGATGCAGCCCTCCAGGTAGCCGAGGCCGGGCCCACCGTACTGCTCCGGGAGGTGGGTGTTCATCAGGCCGAGCTCCCAGGCCTTGTCGATGATCTCCTGCGGCCAGGTGCCGTCCCGGTCGTAGTCCCAGGCGACCGGTCGGATCTCCTTCTCGGCGAAGTCATGCGCCATCTCGCGCATGCTCCTCTGCTCGTCGGTGAGCGTGAAATCAACCACGTGGGTTTCTCCTTCGGAAGCGTAGATTGACTAGTCAGTCAATGGGCCTAATGTTACCCGAACAACGGGCGTCTCCAACCCGATTTCGCAGCCTCGACCCCGGGCAAAGAGCCGCGTTCGTGCTTTTGGGCCGCCTTCGGCGGCGTCCCTGGGGCCGGGGAGCCCGTCCTGCCAGGGACCGCCGACCCTCGACCTGGCTAGGAGCGAGGCTGAGACGGCCGGCCAGCGGCAGTCGCGTTCGAAACCGCTCGCGCCGCGGCAGCCGTCGGGCAGCGGTGCCGGAGGGCGGTCGATCAGCCGAAGCGACCGCCCAACATGCGCCAGACTTCCCTACATCCACTCGACGTTCAACATCGTCATCTGGGTCGTCTGCGTCCTCGCCCTGGTGATCGCGTTCGTCGCCCTGATCGCCACCCGCAAGACGTGGGAGGACTACGGCAAGGGGCAGTTCGTGATGGACCGCGACCAGGCTCGCGCTTCATCGGGTGCGGTCGAACGCGACACCGAGATCCGGCAACTGCTCGAGGCGCGCAACACACGCCGGGAGCGGCGGGGCGAGACGCCGATCGACGTCGAGCAGGAGCTGGCCCGGCTGACCGCGCCGGCCGTCGATCCCGAACTGCGCGAGGAGATCCGCCAGCTCGTGGTCGCCCGCAACGCCCGCCGGGTCCGCAGCGGTAAGCCGCCGCTCGACGTCGAGTCCGAAGTCGAACGCGAGATCTCGGCGCTGAGAGACATCTAACGCGCCGCCGTCAGAGCGCCCACCATCCACCCAGGCGCCGCCGCTAGGCGCCGCCGACCAGTCCAAAACCGGTAGTCTCCGGCCCTGTGCCCGATCCGCGCCGATTCGAGCTCGAGGAGCTCGTGAACCGTCCGGGGACCTACTTCAATCCCCAGACCGAGGTGGTCGTTGTCGTCGACGACTCACCCGAGCTCGACACCGAGATCTTCAACCTCGAGGAGTTTGAGGGCGCGGACTGGGTCCTCGTGGCCGACGAGGTTCCCGTCGACGAGCAGCGCCGCGACGAACTGCTGGAGGCGTTCCAGACACGGCACGCCGGGTCAGACCTCGACGCGGACCCCGACGAAGAGCCCGAGGAGTACGAAGAAGAAGTCGAGGAGCTCGGCCGGGAGGATTGATTCCGCGGGCCGCACCGACGAGGCCTTCGGCCTCGCGGCCCGCTAGCCGCCGCTGCCGAGCAGCGACGAGCACTTCTGCATCTTGGCCACGTCGCCCGCGGCCTTCTGGATGCACTGGCTGTACTTCTGAACGTTGCCGGACGAGCCGGTGGTGGTGGTCGTCCCGCCGGCGGTCGCGCCAGCGCTCGACCCGCCGCTGATCAAGCCGCCCGCCGCGCCCTCGAGTCCCTGGAGGAACGCGTCGACCTTGGCTTGGAACTGATTGAACGGCTGCAAGCTGGTGGGAGCGGTGATCGTCTGGGGCTGGTTGAGGTCGGCGTACTGCAGGGTCAGGTTGATATCCGCGGAGGTCATCCCCCCGAGCTCGGACGAGGTCTTGCCCGTGACCGGGAGCGTGAGTGCGATCGTGAGCCGGCGGATGGTGTGGTCGCTGTTCCCGGTCCACACGTCGACGCTCGGGTTCTTGACCGCGGCCGCGAGCTTCTGCCGGGTGGCCGCGGACAGCCCCGACCTCAGGCTGTTGGTCGCCGAGACGCCGAGCGAGGAGCTGCGCTCGAGCACCGTGTTCAGGTCGCTCAGCAGCGCGGGCACGTTCACGCCGGCGTGGATATGGGTCGTCTGTGCACCGGCTACGTTCTCGGTGCCGACGATGGTCGGGTTCGTCAGCCAGTGCAGCGGTTGGATCCCGAGCTTGGACAGGGTCCCAGACCCCGAGCTCGAGCCGCCCGTGGACCCCAGCTGCGAGAAGCTCGACTCGAGCTTCTGAAACGTCGCCTGCGGCAACTGATAGCTCGCGCCCTCAAGTGTCACGTAGCCGGCGGTGCCGGTCGAGATGATCCCGAGCGACACGCTCTCGCCGACCGCGCTCCCGCTGATGGTGAAGTTCGATTCGGGCAGCTTGCCGCTTCCCCGGGTCTGGAACGGCCCACCGAAACTGAGCGTGATCGGACCGCTCAGCGTCGAGGACCCGGCGGGATCGATCGTCAGACTCAGATTGAGGTTTCCGCTGGAGACCTTGTGGGTGCCGCTGAAGGTCTCCTTGAGGAGCGTGTTGGGGTTGCCCGAGCTCCCGCTCGTGGCGCTGCCGCAGGCCGCCACCGCAACCGCCGCCACGAGCGCGAGCAACGTGATGAGCGCGGTTCGTCGGTGATGCATTGCGGTCGCCCCCTCCTTGTCAGACCCGGGAATGGCCTGGCCGAATCTAGCAGCCAATCCTGCCGCGAGCGCCAGGTCCGCGAGGGCTCCCGAGCGCTTAGACTCGCCCCGATCATGGCCCCGCGGACGATCCTCTACACCGGCAAGGGCGGCGTCGGCAAGACCTCGGTGGCGGCCTGCACCGCGCGCGCCTGCGCGGCGGCGGGACTGCGCACGCTGATCATCTCGACCGACCCGGCGCACAGCCTGTCCGAGTCGATGGGCGCCTCGCTCGGGGCCGAGCCGTCCCCGGTGGCGGACCGCCTATGGGGGCAGGAGGTCAACGCCCAGGAGGAGATGGAGCGTCAATGGTCGGGAGTGCAGGCGTGGCTCGGCGAGGTGTTCGTCGAACGTGGGCTGGACCGGATCTCGGCCCAGGAGCTGACCGTACCGCCCGGGATGGACGAGCTGTTCTCGCTCCTGCGCCTCCAAGCGGCCCACGAGTCGCCCGACTGGGACGCGATCATCGTCGACTGCGCGCCCACGGGCGAGACCCTGCGCCTGCTCTCCTTCCCGGAAGTCGCCCGCTGGTGGATCGAGAAGGTGTTCCCGCTCGAGCGTCAGATCCTGGCCGCGGCGCGTCCACTGGCACGCTCACTACTCGACATCCAGCTGCCGAGCTCGGCGGTGTTTGCCGACATCCAGCGCCTGTCGACGAACCTGATCGCGATGAACGAGATCCTCCGCGACCGTGAGCGCTGCACCGTGCGACTGGTGATGAACCCGGACAAGATGGTGATCGGGGAAGCGATGCGGACATTCACGTACCTGAACCTGTACGGCTATCTGACCGACGCGGTGGTCGTGAACCGGATCTTCCCCGCCGAGGTCGGTGACTACTTCGCCGGGTGGCGGCAGGTGCAGGAGGAGCATCTCGAGCTCGTCCAATCCGCCTTCGCGCCGGTGCCCGTTCTGTGCGCGCCCTACTTCGATCAGGAGGTTCTCGGGGCCGAGATGCTCGACCGTCTCGCCGGCGCCCTGTTCGGCTCCGATGGGCTGGACCCGGCAGCCGTTCTGCACGACCGTCTAACCCAGGAGTTGAGCCTGTCCGAACAAGGTGCCTCCCTTCGCCTGATGCTCCCATTCGCCCAGAAGGGCAACATTTCGCTGAAGAAGATCGGGCTCGAGCTGGTCGTCGGCGTGGACGGCCTCCGCCGCACGATCATCCTGCCCTCGGCGTTGGCCGCGTTCCAGCCCACGGGTGCCACGTTCGAGGACGGGACACTCGAGGTCACGTTCCGCGGGGCGAAAGATCCCGAGGCCACCTGAGCCATGCCCGGCCCTCTCTGAGCGATGCCCGATCCGCCCGAATTCCCCTCGCCCGAGAAGCCTGCCCGCCGGCGCAGCCCGGCGCGACCGGGCTCGACGGAGGAGGCGCTGCAACGACTGGAGGAGCGCCTCGATCGGGCCTCGCGGGCGGCCGAGCGGCTGATCGCCGAGGCGGCCGAGGCGGCGGCGCGTGGCGGGGCAGCGGGCGGCACGGGCGGCACGGGCGGCACGGGCGGCGGCGGAGCTGCGGTCGGTGCGGGTGCCGCGGGCGGCGGCGACCCCTCCGGAAATCCCGGGCCGGCCAGCGGGGAACCGGATGCGGAAGAGCCGCCCGCACCCCCGGCATCGGGCTGGCAGATCCCTGAGGACTCCGCAGCGTCCGACCTCGACCCGTTCGTGACTCTCGTCCGGGCCCTGCGCGACCTGATCCCAGCGGAGCTCCAGCGCCGGCTGGCCGCCGCCCTGCGCGAGTTGCTGCTCGCCCTGCGCGCCCTGATCGACTGGTACCTGGAACGCCTCGAGCGCCGCCGCGAGCAGGCCGTGGAGGTCCAGGACATCCCGATCTTCTAGCGGCGCCGGCCTCCGCCCCCACCCCTCGGGAGGCCGCTGCCCCGACGCTTACAATCGGGGCATGAGCGACGCACCGACCGCCGCGGCGCGGCGCGTCGGGTCGGGGACGACCCGCCTCGTCCGCGCCTGGCGGGCGCTACCGCACGAGTCGCAGCTCGCGGCGTTCGCGTCGATCGGGCTGTTTCTGACGCTGTTTCTGCCCTGGTACCAGGTGACCCTGATCGCCCGGGCCCAGAGCGCGAAGCTCCAGTCAGCCAGCGTCACGATCACCGGCTGGGGCGCCTTCTCGTTCGTCGAAGCCGCCGTCCTGCTCGTGGCCGCCTCCGTTCTCACGTTGCTGTTCCAGAGGGCCGAGGGCCGGGCGTTCCACCTCCCGGGCGGGGATGGCGGGGTGATCACCGCGGCCGGCGTGTGGACCTGCGTGCTGATCATCTGGCGGATCTTCGACAAGCAGGTCGCCACCACCAACGGGCCGTCCGCCACGAGCTCGGGCGTCGAATGGGGCATCTTCATCGCCCTGGCGGCCGGGGCGTTCCTGACCTACAGCGGCTCGCGAATCCGCGCCGCCCACCGACCAGAGCCGCCCCTCCCGGGCGAGGACCACGCACCGGCAGGGTCGAACGCCGCGGCAGACACGACAACCGAGCCTCGGCGCCCCCGTGAGCGCAGAAGCGAACCGCGCCGCCGGGCGCGGGCGCCGCGGCCCGTGTCGGCTGATCGACCGGTGTCGGTGGCGGACCGCAGGCCGTCCGTGCCGGCCGATCGGAGACCAGCTGCGCCAGCGGATCGGCCCCGCCACCGCGTCACCGCCGACGAGCTATTCGAGCGCGTCGTCCCCGAGGATCCGCCGGTCATGCGCTTCGGGCGCATAACGCCGTCGAGCCGACCCTCATTCCGACCGTCACCTGAGCCGACTTCGGACGACGACCCGGTGACGATGCCGTTCCGCGACGACGAGACGACACGTCTGGGCGAGGACAAAACCCTCCCGCTCGGTGCGGACGACACCCTCCCGCTGGGCGCAGACGACACGATGCCCCTCGGAGTAGACGAGACCGTGGCGCTCGGAGCAGACGACACGCTCCCGCTCGGCGCGGACGACACCCTCCCCCTCACCCGCCGCCGCCGGCCCGAGCGCTAGTCCGCGACGGCGCGGCGCGCCAGCTCGCCGGCGATCCGAGCCAGCACCATCGTCAACTGCTTCTCCACGTGGTCGCCGGTGAAGCGCAAGACGTCAAGGCCAGCGCCCCTGAAAACCAGATCCTTCTCGTCGATCGCGTCGGGCCCGAGTCCGGACGCGAGTAGCTGATCCCAGCTGACAAGCGTCCGCTGTCGCGCCGCAATGCGCGCAATCTGGCGATCCGAGGACCCCTCCACGGCGGTTAGCGGCTCACTCGGCCGCGGTCGACACTCGAGTGCAATCCGCGAACGATCCGGGGCCACGACACCGAGTGTGCACCCGCCGCCGCCTGCCGACCGCGACTTGAAGCAGCCCTGCGCCTATATTTGAACGGCGCCGATGCAGACCGAGACAACCGCGCCACACAGCCCGCAGGAACTGGCCGCCGGCCTCAAACAGGCGGGCTACCTGCCCGGCGACTCGACCGCGCTGGTCTCGTTCCTGGCGATCAAGCTCGGCAAGCCGGTCCTCGTCGAAGGCCCCGCCGGGGTCGGCAAGACCGAACTCGCCAAGGCGCTGGCGGCCCACCTCAAGAGAACCCTCGTGAGACTGCAGTGCTACGAGGGGCTGGACGAGGCCAAGGCGCTGTACGAGTGGAACTACCGCAAGCAACTGCTCCGCATCCAGACCGAATCCCAACAGGCCGGATGGCAGGACGTGCAAGACGACATCTTCGGCGAGGAGTTCCTGCTGCCACGACCGCTGATGACCGCGATCGCATCGACCGAACCCGTGGTCCTGCTGATCGACGAGATCGACAAGACCGACCAGGAGTTCGAGGCGATGCTGCTCGAGCTGCTCAGCGACTTCCAGATCAGCATCCCCGAGCTCGGCCGGATCGAGGCCAGGACCCAGCCCGTCGTCCTTCTGACCTCGAACAACACCAGAGAGCTGACCGAGGCGCTCAAGCGCCGCTGCCTGTACCTGTGGCTCGACTACCCCGGCCTCGAGCACGAGCTCGAGATCGTCCACCTCCACGCGCCCGAGCTCGACCAGACCATCGCCCACAAACTCGTCGAGATCGTCCACCAGGTCCGCCAACTCGACCTCAAGAAGCCGCCGTCGATCGCGGAGTCGATCGACTGGGCGCGCACGCTGCTACTGCTCGGCGCCAACGACATCGATCAGGCCACGTTCAAGGAGACGATGAGCGTGATCGTCAAGCACCGCACCGATCTGGACACGGTCGCGGCGAGAGTCGGCGTGACGCTCCAGCCGGCCGATGCCTCCGCCGCGTAGCCCAAATCCAACCAAGGCCATCTACGGCGGCATCCCCGAGCGGCCGCCCGGCAACCTCGACGGCCAGCTCCTGTCCTTCGCCGAGGATCTCCGGGGCGAAGGGGTGGCCATCGGGACCTCCGAGATCCTCGACGCGTTCGAGGCACTGGAACACGTCGCCTGGAACGAGCAGCGCGATTTCAAGGAGGCACTGTCGGCCACGCTGGCCAAGTCGAGCGACGACCGGCGGGTGTTCGATCTGGTCTTCGACCGCTTCTTCTTCCGCGCCGCCGAGGCCCAGGCCGCCCGGGCGAACATCACCGAGTCCCCGGGCGCCAACAACGCACCCGGCAACAGCGACATCAACCTCGACACGCTCCGACAGCAGATCGCGGCCGCCCTCAGGGACGGGTCCGATGACGCGCTCAGAGACCTCGCCCGCCTGGCCATCGCCGCCTTCGGCCGCGGCGAGGGCTCGGGCGTCCTCGGCGTCGACGTGCAAAGAATCCGCAGAGCTCTCGGCCTCAGGACCGAGCCTCAGCCGGACCTACCAGAAGACGACCCGAGACACGACGGGGTACCACGAGATCAGCTCAGAAAATTCGAGCAGCACCTCAGGCGCGAACTCGAACGAAACCTGATCGAGCGCACGGCCAGCCTCCCGCCTAAGCGTCCGCTGAACGAGCTCGACCGCGCCCTCCCGTCCGGTCCGATCCAGGACCTCGCGGCGGTCCACAGGGTGGTGGCGCAGCTAAAGAGAAGACTCGCCACCCAGGGACATGAGCTCAAGGGCCATAACCGGCACGCTCACGTCGATTTCAGAAGGACCATGCGCGCCAGCCTCCAGACCGGCGGCGTCCCGATCGACCTCAAGTACCGCCCAAAGAGACCTCGAAGACCGGAGATCTTCGTGCTGTGCGACGTCTCGACCAGCGTCACCAGCGCATCCACGTTCTTCCTGTCCGTCCTCCACGCCCTGCACGACGCATTCCGGAAGCTGCGCAGCTTCGTGTTCATCGAGCGCATCTCAGAGGTGACGGACGTGTTCGAAAAAGAGCGCGACTTCCGCGCCGCCAGCGAGGCCATCTCGAGAGACGCCGGCGTGGCCGACGTCTCGGGCTACACCGACTACGGTCGCGTATGGCTCGAGTTCCTCACGACGATCGAGGACGAGCTTCACCCACGGGCCACGGTGATCGTGCTCGGCGACGCCCGCACCAACGGCCGCCCGCCGCGGGACGACGTGTTCGCGGCGATCACCCAGAAGGCCGGCCGTACCTTCTGGCTCAATCCCGAGCCCCGGCTGTATTGGAATTACGGCGACAGCGTGATCGCCACCTACGAGAAACACTGCACGGCGTTCGAGTGCTGGCGCACCGATCAGCTGGAGGAGTTCGTCAAGGCGCTGACTCGCCCGGACTCGACGTAGCGAAGAAGTACACGATCTCCCACAGGTGACCGTCCGGGTCGCTGAAGTAGCCGGAGTAGATACCCCACGGCCGCTCGTGAGCCGGTCCGAGCACCCGCCCTCCGGCCCGGGCGGCGAGCTCGAGAAGGCGATCGACCTCCTCGCGGCTGTCGACCAGGTGCCCGATGCTAAATCCCGATCCATCAACCCGATCCACCCCGGCGTCCTTGGCCAGCTCCGTGCGCGGATAGAGCGAGAGGATCAGCCCATCCTCGAGCGTGAAAATGACGACGTCCCCGGCCGGATTTTCCTCGTCCCCCGGGTACTGGGTGCCGGTGATTCCTGAGGTCGGGAGGCCGAGCCCGTCTCGATAGAACCGCAGAGAACGTTCCAGGTCGCTGACGCCGAGCGTGATGACGTGAATGCGCGGCTTCACCGCCGGCGGGTTGTTCGACTCGTCCGGCATGCCCCACCACCTTAACCTGCGCCACCACCCGGAGCAAGATTGCGGTCCTATACGGATGCAGTTCCAGGCACCTGCCGGATGCGCACTTCCGGCCGATGAGCTACCTTGCGCGCGACCGGGGCAGGCGGGGCCTGCGCCGAGCCGGTCACAACTCATCGACGGCGAGCACTAAGGGGCCTTGGATGCCGGGAGAGATGTCGCGCGGTCGGCTGGTGCAGCGCCTGATCACGTTCTACGCGATCCTCGCGGTGATCGCGGTCGCGGTGGTGATCTTCGTGGTCGACAAGGGCGGTTCGGAGAAGGCCCAGCCCGCGATCGCCGGCGGCTACACCGCCAGCACGCCCAGCCCCTGCATCGGACCCGTGCCCAAGCCGGTGGGCGGCACCCCCCTGCCAGCGACCGCGCCCGCGCAGGCCGCGGCGACGGGACCGTCGTTCAACGTGCTCCAGTCCGGACAGTTCGTCAACTTCACGAACAACCAGGGCACGCTCGGCGGAAAGCTGCGGCTGAACGAGAAGGCGCTGCCCGGCAACGCGCACCGCCTCACCGGGAATGTCGGCTGCGTCAACGGCAAGTCGCTGAGCCTCGACGCGATCGCGGTGCCCGGAGCCAAGGGCGTGATCAAGGGCACCCTCGGCGGGGTCCCCTTCGCGGCCGCGCTGAAGTCCGCGCCGCCCGGTCCAGGCGCCGCCGCGCCGCGAACCCCGAGCAACATCCAGGGCACGTTCGCGCTGTCCCCGGCGTCGACATGCTTCGGCAGCTCGTTCTCGATTCATGGCACCGGCGCGGTAGCCACGCTGTACTCCGCTTCGGGCAAGAACCTCGGCCCGCTCACCTACTCGAACAAGACGGGCGGAGTGTTCGGAGATGTCAAGTGCGTGAAGGGCGGGACCGCGCGGATGACCGCCACCGCCAACGACATCCTGTTGCAGAACGTCACCGTGATCCCCCTCCAGGTGGCCACTGCCGCGCCGTCCGCGGTGCCGACGGCCAGGCCGGTGCTGACCACGCCGTCAGGCCTCGGTCCGGCCGGTGAGAAGTTCACCGCCACCAAGCAGCGCAGTGACTTCAACAACCTCGTGGCCGCGGTCTTCCTAGCCCTCGCGGTCGTGCTGATCGTCTGCCGGATCTTCGGGTACGTCGCCACCAAGGTCGGCCAGCCACGGGTGATGGGCGAGGTGATCGCGGGACTCGTGCTCGGCCCCTCGCTGCTCGGCGCGATCTCGGCCAACTGGCAGGCCACGTTCTTTCCCACCGACACGCTGGCCGCGATCGGCACGATCGCGAACCTCGGCCTGATCTTCTACATGTTCCTGATCGGGCTCGAGGTCGACCGCGGGCAGCTCAAGGGCAAGGTCGCCGCGGCCACCGCGATCTCGAACGCGAGCGTCACGCTCCCAATGCTGCTCGGCCTCGCGATCGCGCTGCCGCTGTACAAGGTGCTCGGGCCGGACAAGAAGTTCGTCGCGTTCGCGCTGTTCATCGGCGTCTCGATGTCGATCACCGCGTTCCCGGTGCTCGCTCGCATCCTCGCCGAGCGGCGGATGATCAAGCGTCCGGTCGGGGCGCTGGCGATCGCCTGCGCGGCGATCGACGACGTCACGGCCTGGTTCCTCATCGCGCTCGCCACCGCGGTCGCGGCGTCGGGCACGTTCGGGGACGTGGTCAAGACGATCGCCGAGGCGGCCGCCTTCACCCTGTTCATGGTGTTAGTCGTGCGCCGCGTCCTAGCCCGCATGGCGACGGCGTTCGACGAGGTCGGGCGGATCCCGAGCGGGTGGTTCGCCGCGATCATCGTCGGCGTGCTCCTATCCGCCTACATCACCCAGGAGATCAACATCGCGTTCATCTTCGGCGCCTTCATCATGGGCATCGTCATGCCGCGGCACGCGCGGCTGAGCGAGGAGATAACGCGCCGCATCGATGACTTCGTCGTCACGCTGCTGCTACCGATCTTCTTCGTCTACACCGGCCTGCGGACCAACGTCGGGCTGCTCGACCGGCCGGAGCTGTGGCTGATCACGCTCGCCCTGGTCGCGATCGCGATCGTGGGCAAGCTCGCCGGTGCGGCCATCGCGGCCCGGGTGGCCGGTTACGACTGGAGAGCCTCGGCGGTGATCGGGACGCTCATGAACACGCGCGGGCTGACCGAGCTGATCGTGCTCAACCTGGCCCTGGACGCCGGCGCGATCTCCAACACGCTGTTCGCAATGCTCGTGATCATGGCCGTCGTCACCACGCTGATGACCGGGCCGCTGCTCAAGCTACTCGATCCCAAGAACGAGTACGGCCGTGGGGTCGAGGACGAGTTCGCAGACGCGGCGCTCGCGGCCGTCCAGGCCCATCCCGAGCTGCCGGTGCCGGATCGCTCGATCCTGGTCGCTCCGCAGACCGACGCGGCGCTGCCCCAGCTCGTGGCGCTGGCCGAGCCGCTGGCCCGGTCGGTGCCGCCGCGCGAGCTGATCATCGCTCGCCTCGTGCGCCCGCCACGTGGCGCCGGCGCGGGCGTCCGCGGCGGGCTGCAGTCCGAGAACCTCGCGCTCGAACGAGCGACCCGCGCGATCAACGACATGCGCGAGCGGCTCGCCGCCGACCATGTCGTCGCCCGTGGCGTGGCGCTCACCTCGAGCAATCCGGGCTCTGACCTCGCGCACATCGTGGCGCGCGAGCCGATCGACCTCGTGCTCACGGACGGACGCCGTCGCCTGATCGGCGAGGGCGTCCCGCTGGGCGACGTCGGTGAGCTGATGGAGCACGCAGCGTCCGACGTGGCGGTGCTGGTGGCCAAGGAGGACGATGCCATCGAGCTCGGTCCCCACGCTCCGGTCGTCGTCCCGTTCGGGGGCGCCGAGCACGACTGGGCGGCGCTCGAGATCGGCTCGTGGCTGGCGTCCGCATCGGGCGCACCACTGAAGCTGCTCGGGGCCGCCGGGCAGACCGACGAGGGAAAGTCGGTCACACGGATGCTGGCCGATGCCGGACTGCTGGTGCAGCAGGGGACCGGGATCGCCACCGAACCGTTGGTCGTGGCGGGTGGACGCGACGGGATCGTCGAGGCGGCCACGGGCGCCGGCCTGCTGGTGCTCGGACTGTCGGACCGCTGGCGGCACGAGGGCCTCGGGACGACGCGATCGGCGATCGCCAAGTCGGCTCCGGCCCCGGTCCTGTTCGTCAAGCGGGGCACTCGGCCCGGGCTGTTCGCCCCCAGGGAGAACGTCACGCAGTTCCGCTGGTCGATGGCCGGGGGGCCGTCCGGGATGCTCGGGTCCTCCCGGAGCGCGCCGGTGGGGCCTCCGGTCGCCACGGATTCAGACGTGAATTAGTGGCCCGCGGGCAGCGGAAGGACCGCGGCCACGCGGGTCGGCCGGCCGTCGCCCGCGGTCACCGACAGGCGACCGCCCGCAAGCAGCGCGCGCTCCCGCATCCCGGTCAGACCGAACCCGGCCCGCACGCCGTGGGGGTCGAAGCCACACCCGTCGTCCTGGACGTTGACCTCCACCCGATCGGGGCGCTGGTGGACGGACAGGCTCACCTTTTCGGCGCCGGCGTGCTTGACCGCGTTGGTGAGCGCCTCCTGAACGATCCGATAGACGGCGGTCTCGGTGTCGCGGGCGAGTCTCCCGTCCGACTCGAGATCGATCTCGACCGCGACCGCGAACCCTCCGATGGCCGCCTGCCGCTTGGCCAGTGACTCGATCGCGGGGCCGAGGCCGAGGTCATCGAGCGCAGCGGGACGCAGCTCGGCGATCAGATCGCGGAGCTTGCGCATCTCCTCGCTGAGGTGGTTATCCGCGGCCTCGGCGGCGCGGCGCAGGGCTTCGGGGTCCGCCCGCGCGAGTCCCGCTGATAGGACCATCCGCAGCCCGGTGAGACCCTGCAGCGTCTCGTCGTGCAGTTCGCGGGCCCAGCGAGCCCGGGCCTGGTCGGCGGCCTCGAGGGTCAGGCGCACGCGCGCAGCAGCGACCGACCTGGCGGTGGTGAGGGCGGTCGCCGCGCTCGCCGCGACGGAGCTCAGAAGCTGCTCGTCCTCCTCGTCGAACGGCCCCTCGTTGGCGCCGTTGATACCGGCCAGGACGCCGAGCATCTCGCCGCGGAACATGATCGGGACGAGGATCGCCGCCCTCGCGTCGGGCGCCAACTGCGTCAGCTGGGCGGGGTCCGCATCCGCGCCGAGCCGCTGCGGCATCCCGGTCAGCATCACCTCGCCGGCGACGGAGCCGCGCACCGGCAGCCGGGGCTGGGAGTCCGAGCGCGCGGCACTGCCGCTGACGGCGGCGAGCTCGTCCCCGTTCGGCAGGTACGCGACCAACGTCCGCGCCGACACGATCCCCCTGCCGTGGCTGAGGATGAGCGAGAGGATGCGCTCGAGGTCGGTCTCGCCGCCGACGGCGCGAGCGATCTCGGCGAACGCCTCGAGCCGCTCGACGCTGCGCGCAAGGACGCGGTTTGAGCCCTCGAGCTGATCGGCATACATGGCCAGGTCGCGCTGCGCCTCCTGACGCTCGGCCATATCCCGACGAAGCCGGTCGGAGAACCCGCCCACGATTGCCCCGGTGACCACGAACGCCGCTCCGCGCGAGACATACCCGAGGGCGTCGACATGGACGGAGTTGATGACGCTCCACGCGGGAACCAACGCCAACGCCACTGCGGCGGCAATCAGCCCCGCCCGCATGCCGAACTCGATCGCCAGGACGGCGATCGGCACGATGTAGAAGTTGGCCAGCAGCGCGTTCGGGTCGTTGACGGCGAGCCGCGCGCTGAACGCGGCGGCAAACAGGACGACCGCGAGCGCCACGATCCCGAACCGCTTCGTGTTAGACGTAGATCGTGGCGCGGTCGCCTTGAGTCGCTCGATGACGCGACGCTCGGCGGCCTCGAGCTCAATCCGATGTGCCCGGCTGGTCGTGCTCACCGGTGGATCACCCCGTGTTCGAGCGCGTAACGCACGAGCTCGGGCCGGCCGGCGATGCCGAGCTTTGCCTGCAGGTTGGCGCGATGAGTCTCGACCGTGCGGGGGCTGATGTACAGGCGAGTTGCGATCTCGCTGTTGGTGTGACCGAGGGCCACGAGCCGCAGCACCTCGAGCTCCCGCTCGGTCAGGGCCGCGTCCTCGGCGCTCGTCAACGCCCAGCCGCCGATAGCGGGGTCGAGATAACGGCCGCCCCTGGCGACCGTGCGTATCGCGCGGACGAGGTCGACGCGTGAGGCTTCCTTGAGCACATAGCCCGCGGCCCCCGCATTCCAGGCCGGCGCGACAAAGGCTGGATCGTCCTCCATCGTGAGGATCACCACAGCAGTCGACGACGAGGCCGAGCGAAGCTCGAACAGCGCACTCAGACTCAGCTCGCGGCCCAGGTGCAGATCGAGCAGGACCACCCTAGGCGCGTGATGCCGCAGGAGCGCGCACGTCTGCGGAATGTCGCTCGATTCGCCGACCACCGCCAGATCCTCCTCGGCCTCGAGCAGCAGCCTCAGCCCCTGCCGCACCACGGCATGGTCATCGGCGATCACGATCGTGATGGGCGTGCTGTCCGACACGTGTTTGCCGCCTCCGGCGGTGGGCACGGACGGTAGACCGCCCCAGCGCCGCTCGTCAACCCTGGCCGCTTAGACGTTTGTCGAGCGACCCGGCGTGCTCACAACTAACCGCTGGATCTGTCGAAACAGACTTCACGATGCATGATCCCTACAGCACCTTGCGCCAGCCGGAGCCGGCCCCGAGCGAGTTCGAGATCAGCCACAGGACAATCGACGATCGCACCTGCGTGGTCGCGGTCGCGGGAGATCTCGATTTGGCCTCCGCGCCCGAGCTGAAGTGGACGCTGGTCGAACTCCTGCACCAGGGCTACGGCCATTACGTCCTCGACCTGTCGGCGGTCACGCACATGGACTCGATGGGACTCGGCGTCCTGGTCGCTTTCCGCAAGCGGCTGCACGCGGACGCGCAGCTGGCCCTGGCCTGCGTGCCGGCGCGGCTCAACAAGCTGTTCGAGGTGACCGGACTCGACACGTCGTTTGACACCTTCACCAGTGTCGACGAGGCGCTGGGGGCAGGCACGCAGAGGAGCCTGCCGCTGAGCAGGGATGCGGCGATGGCCCTCGGCCTGGCGTCGACCGCAATGCCATTCGCCACCTCACGTCGCGCCGAGGCGCTCCGCTGGCTGCGGGTCCTCCGCCTCAACGGCGAGGCCGCCCGCGTGCTCGACGCAATCGGCATCGGCGAGATCCCCGTCGGGGACGGGGAAGAGAGCGAAGCACGACCGTCCACCCCCCAGGGGGATCGGAACGACGCAGACCCCGTGGCCGCGATCACCAACCTGGCCGTGTCGATCGCGCGCAGTCGCGAGGCCACCTCGGTCGGCACCGGTGACATTCTCGTCGCCGTGATTCAGTTCTACAGCCCCGACTTCGACGTCGTCCTTAAGGCACACGGGACCGACCGCGACGCGGTCATCGGACGCCTCGCCGCCTAGCATCGCGACCTCGTCCGCCCGGGCTATTTGCGGGAAACGATCGCCGTCGCCAGGTAGCTCTGGCCAGAGCGCAGCAGGACGGTTTTGTGTCGGACGAAGTCGTCGACGAGGACCGTGTCGCGGATGACGTGGGTGAGGGTGCCATTGCACTTGTCGGCGACGGTGTAGATAGTGCCGCGAACGGTGGCGGAGCTGTAGCGCCCCAGTGGGGATCTGTCGCGCCTCGGTCAGCGGCACGAAACCCTGGCCCTTGGCCAGTGCGCTCCGGTCGCCGACCCCCAGCGACTTGCCCGGCGGCAGCAAGATGAAGACGTGCCCGGATACCGGCGACACATTCACCGCCTTACCTAGCACCGGCGGCGGGGGCGCCGACGGACTCGCCGCTGTGATGAACGTCTGATCCGGACCGACCGTCGTGCCCGCGCTGTTAGTGGCCACCAACCGCACGTGATAGAGCGCGTTCGGTTGCAAATCCGCCGCAGACGAAGACACAGCATGGCTAAACGAATCAGACCCCACGGGCTCAACCGGCGTTGTCTCGTCGTATGGCACTGTCGACGACCCCGGCCCCCTCTCCGACAAGTCGATTCCGTACTCGAAGTACGCCGTCGTCGGCAATCCCTCCGGATTCACGGATCCGGCGAACGCAACCCCGCCGGTGCTCTGCACCGCCGGCGCGCTCGGCTGGACGCCCGGCGTTCCGTCGACGGTCAGCGCGAACGACTGAGACGCGTTCGGTCCCACCCCATTCGAGGCCGTGACCGTGAAGTCATAGACGCCGCCCGATCCCGCCGCCGGCGTCCCCGACAAAGTCCCCGTGCCGTTTCCGTTGTCCTGGAAGGCCACTCCCGGCGGCAACGCACCCGACTGCGACAAGCTCGGCGTCGGCGCGCCGGCGGCAACGATCGTGAACGACCCCGCCGTGCCGGCAACGAACGTCGTCAGGCCCGGGCTCGTGATCGCCGCTGAATTGTTCACGGTCAGCGTGAAGAGCTGAGTCGCAACCGAACCCACCCCGTTCGACGCCGTGATCGTGAACGGGTACGTACCGCCGGTTCCCGCCGCCGGCGTCCCCGACAGGCTCGCCGTCCCGTCCCCGTCGTCAGTGAACGTGACCCCGGACGGCAACGCCCCCGACTCCGACAAACTCGGCTTCGGATAACCACAGCTCGTCACCGTAAACGAACCCGCGCTTCCGACCGTGAAGGTCGTGTGGTTCGCACTCGTGATGCCGGGGGCCTGGCCGCTACCGCCCTTGACGTGATAGGTCGCGTCGTAGGCGCCAGCGTCGGCCGCGAAAGTCATCGGCACCGCAACCGCCAGCAGCGCCAACAAAACACGCCGCGCGTTACGGACTCGGCACTGCCCCATCTTGCCCGTTTGCGCGCCGCATGGACGCTACCGCGCATACGCATTAGACCCAAAAACTGGCTCGGCTTCGAACGTACCAGCAAGGGAAACCGATTGCAACGCAGACCATCCGAGATTGGTCCGTCAGCCGACACATCTCGGGCGCCGGGGAACCATCCGCAGGGCCGCCGCAGGCCGACTCGGCCCCTTGCCGGTCCGGAAGTTTGGGCGTAGACTGGCCCAGCCAGCCGACCTGCGACGGGCGGGGTTGCGTTGGCGGACCGGGCACCAACGGGGACTCTGAAGTGGTGAGGTGATATGCGGGGCAGGCGGCGGTTCGGCATAGGCAGCGACAGGCGCCTGCGCGTGCTTCTGCTGGCGTTAGTCGCGATCGGATCCGCGGCGATCGGCATCACGCTGTACGCCACAAGCCTGCTGGGCTCGCTCGAGGGCAGCACGATCAACGGCCGCTTCTCGGTGCGCGGCACCCAGCCCCCGCCCAAGAACATCGTCATCGTCGCGATCGATAACAAGACGTACGACGATCTCAACGCGTTTCCGTTCCCGCGGAGCTACTACGTCACGCTGATCAATAATCTCGCTGCCGAGCACCCCGCCGCGATCGTCTTCGACCTCGACCTCGAGACCAAGAGCACGATCGGCAACACCTGTCACGTCTCGGGCCTGACGCTTGCGTGCGACGACTACGCGCTCCTGAACGGGATCAACAACCACCCCGGCCTAACGGTGTTCGGTTCGACGCAGCCGACTGGAGACGGCCAGGGTTACTTCCTTGGCTTCCACAATGGAGCCGCTATCGCCCAGTCGGTCGGCTCGCAACTCGCGGCTCCGCTGTTCCCGAGCAATCAGCCGGGGAACGTCTATCGCCAGATGGTCCGTTCCGCTGAGGGCTTGCCGACGTTGTACGTGGCCGCGGCGGAGACGGCGACGCATCGGCGTATCACCGAGGCCGAGTTTCCCGGGGACCAATGGATCGACTACCCAGGAGCCCAGCATACGATCCCGTGGATCTCGTTCTCGAGCGTCTACAACCCAAAGAAGTACGGGCCGCCGACCGGCTGGAGCCACCCACTGCCGACGGACTATTTCCGCGGGAAGATCGTGTTCGTCGGCGCGACGCAGTTGTCCCTCGAGGATTTCCACGCCACGTCGACCGACGGCCAGATGGCCGGAGTCGAGATCGAGGCCGACGCGACCGCCACGATCCTTCAGCACTTCCCGCTGAAATCCGCTCCGGGCTGGATCAACGTTGCCCTGATCCTGCTGTTCGCGGCTGCCCTACCCCTCGCCAGCCTCCGCTTCGGGCCGCTTCCGTCGCTCGCGCTCGCGGTCGGGCTGGCGGGGCTGTTCATCGTCGGCACCCAGGTCGCGTTCAACGCCGGCCGCATCAACTCGTTCGTCTATCCGCTCGGGACGCTGATATTGAGTTCGGCCGGCGCCCTGTCTGTGCAGCTCGTGACCGAGGCGTTTGAGCGCATCCGGACGCGCGACCTGTTCGGACGGTTCGTCCCGGAGAACGTGGTCGACCAGGTGCTCGCGAGCGCCGATGGACTGCGGCTCGGCGGCGTGCAGCGCGAGGCCACGGTCCTGTTCTCGGACGTGCGCGGCTTCACCACCCTAGCCGAGACGCTCACCCCGCCGCAGGTGATCGACGTCCTCAATCACTACCTGAGCGAGATGAGCGACGCGATCCTCAACCACGGCGGGACGCTCGTCTCCTACATGGGAGACGGGATCTTTGCCGTGTTCGGGGCGCCGCTCGAGCTGCCCGATCACGCCGACCGGGCGGTGGCCGCGGCCCGCGAGATGCTCGACGTGCGCCTGCCGCGCTTCAACTCGTGGCTCCGCGAGGAAGGGATGAGCGAAGGGGTGCGGATGGGAATCGGCCTGAACAGCGGACATGTCATGTCCGGCCACGTCGGTTCCGAGCGGCGGGTGGAGTACGCCGCCGTGGGCGATACGACCAACACCGCCTCCCGGATCGAGTCGCTTACCAAGGGCACCCCGCACCAGCTGCTCCTGTCTGACTCGACCAGGGAAGCGCTGCTAGCGCCCCCGGACGACCTCGTCGAGGTCGGTGAAACCGAGATCCGCGGACGCCAGGGCCACATCAAGCTGTGGTCGATCAACGAAGAGCCAGAGCCGATGGAGGCTGCGAAGGTCGCCGGACCCGAGCCCTTGCCAGCGCCGGGGCCGGCGATGTAGGTTCGCCACAACAGGATCGGAATCAGGAGGGCAACTTGCCTACCGAAGCGCCAACCGCCACCGGCGAGAGGCTTGCCCTCTACCGCCGTGCCACCAACTACATCGCGGCGGCGATGATCTACCTGCAGGGCAATCACATGCTCGAGGAGCCGCTCGAGCCCGAGCACGTCAAGCACCGGCTGCTCGGTCACTGGGGCACGGTCCCCGGCCTGAACCTGATCTACGCCGGCCTGAACCGGCTGATCCTCGACACCGACGCCAGCATGCTGCTCGTCACCGGCCCCGGCCACGGGGCGCCGGCCAATCTGGCCAACCTGTGGATCGACGGCTGCCTGGAGGACGTCAAGCCCGAGCTCTCGCGCGATCGCGACGGGCTGGCCCGGCTGGTCCGTGAGTTCTCCTGGCCGGGCGGGTTCCCGAGCCACATCGCGCCGATCGTGCCGGGCACGATTCACGAGGGCGGGGAGCTCGGCTACGCCCTGGCCACCGCGTTCGGCGCCGCGCTCGACAACCCCGATTTGATCGTCGCCGCCGTCATCGGCGACGGCGAGGCGGAGACCGGTCCCACGGCGGGCGCATGGCACTCGAACAAGTTCCTCGATCCGGCGGGCAGCGGCGCCGTGCTGCCGATCCTGCACGTCAACGGCTACAAGATCGCGAACCCGACGATCTACGGGACGATGAGCGACGTGGAGCTGACCAAGCTGTTCGAGGGCTTCGGCTGGCGTCCCCTGATCGTCTCCGGAGACGACCTCGACGCCTCGCTCGCCGCCGCTCTCGATCAATCGCACGGCGAGATTCGCGAGATCCAGTCGGAGGCACGCGCCGGCCGGCGACCCGAGCGTCCCGCCTGGCCGATGATCGTGCTGCGCTCACTGAAGGGCTGGACCGGCATCCGCGAGCTCGATGGGATCCGGATCGAGGGCACATCCAAGGCGCACCAGGTTCCGGCGATGCAGGCGCGCACGAATCCCGTTCACCTCCAGGCGCTGGAGGAGTGGCTGCGGTCCTACCGCCCCGAGGAGCTGTTCGACGAGAACGGCGGCCCGCGCCCCGAGGTCCTGGCCATGTGCCCGACCGGGGAGAGGCGGATGGGCGCCAATCCCCACGTCAACGGCGGGCGCCTGCGCGTGCCGCTGTCGCTGCCCTCGCTCGAGGAGCATGGAGTCGCGGTAAACGCCCCCGGGGCTGCCGCCGACAGCGCTCTGGGAACGCTCGGCGCGTACCTCAGGGACGTGTTCCGCCTCAACGACGAGCAGCGCAACTTCCGGATCATGTGCCCGGACGAGGTGGCCTCCAACCGGCTGAACGCCGTCTTCGAAGCCGAGAACCACGCCTACGAGTGGCCCGTGGACCGCGATATCAGTCCCGACTACGTCCCGGACGGGCGGATCATGGAGGTGCTCTCGGAGCACAACTGCCAGGGGTGGCTGCAGGGTTACGTGCTCACCGGGCGTCACGGGATCTTCCCCTGCTACGAGGCGTTCATCCCGATCGTCGACGGGATGGTCAACCAGTACGGGAAGTTCCTGAAGATGTCGCGCGAGGAGGCCAAGTGGCGCGAGCCGGTGGCCTCGCTCAACTACCTGCTGACCTCGGAGGGATGGCGTCAGGACCACAACGGTTACTCGCACCAGATGCCCGGCTTCATCAACTCGATGCTGAACCGCCGAGAAGAGAGCGCGCGGGTCTACCTGCCGCCGGACTCGAACACACTCCTGGCCACGATCGCGCACTGCCTGGAGGCGACCGGGTGCATCAACCTGGTGATCGCCTCGAAGCTGCCGCTGCCCACGTGGCTGCCGATGGATGACGCGATCGAGCACGTCCGCAAGGGCGCATCGCGCTGGGCATGGGCCAGCACCGAGGACGGCCAGCCCGACGTCATCATGGCCGGCTGCGGAACGATTCCCACCGTCGAACTGCTGGCCGCGACGAGCCTGCTCCGCGCCGAGGTCCCCGAGCTCAAGGTGAGGTTCGTGAACGTCACCAACCTGTTCGCGCTGGCCCGCCCGGACGCGCATCCCGATGGCCTCTCGCCGGCGGACTTCCGCGAGCTGTTCACCGACGACCGTCCGGTGCTGTTCAACTTCCACGGTTACCCGTCGGCGGTGCACCAGCTGATCCATCGCCGTCCCAACCAGGAGCGCTTCCACGTGAGCGGGTATGTCGAGGAGGGCACGACCACGACTCCGTTCGAGCTGCTGGCGATGAACGGCGTCGACCGCTTCAACCTCGCCGTCCAGGCTCTGAGCCGCGCGGACATCGCGGTCTCAGAGCTCGTCCGTGGAATGTCCGGCGACTTCGCGGTGCGCACCGTCACCGGGGCGCGCGAGGCGATCGCCAAGCTCACCGGCCGCCGCGAGGAGATTCGCCGCACGATCCGCGAGCTGGGCGACGATCCGCCCGAGATCAAGGAGTGGGTGTGGCCGAGCGGCGAACCGGTCCCGGCTTGATCGGCGGAGCTTGACTCCAAGGACCGGCGGCAGAGACAATCGACGGGTTGACAAAGGGGGCTCATGGGATCGACCGTAGACGACGCACGTGACCGGGCGCGTGGTTACCTGGACGGGGCCGACTTCGACGCGAGTCTGAGCGCCGCCCGGGAGGGCCTGAGCTCGGCGCCGGACGACGTGGAGCTGCTGGTGCTGGCCGGTCGGGCCGGCGTGGAGCTGGACTCCGACGACGCGGTCGAGCACTTGCGGCGAGCGACCGAGCTGGCTCCCGATAACGCCGGCGCCTGGCATCACCTGGGCGAGGCACTCGCGGCCGAGGGCGCGATGGGCGAAGCCGAGGGGGCGTTCCGGCGCGCGGTCGAGCTCGACCCCGAAGATCAGCTGGCGCTCACACATCTCGGACACACCGCGCTGGCGGCCGGTCGCCGGGACGAGGGCGTGGGTTATCTCGCGCAAGCGGCGGACCTCGCCCACGCCGCTTCCAGCGCCTCGATCAGCTTGGTCGACATGTACCGCTCGTTTGGGCAGTACGACGATGCGCTCGTGCAAGCGCGCCGGATCGCCGAGTCCGCGCCCGAGGACAGGCTCGCCTGGCTCGACGTCGCGGAGCTCAGTCTCCAGACCGGTCAGCTCGACGAGGCCCGCGCCGCGTTCGATCGTCTCCGTGAGTTGGATGAGGTACCCGGTCACGAGGCCTATCCGCTGCACGGGATGATCCAGGTCGAGCTGGCGCGGCAACGCTGGGAGCCGGCCGGCGACCTCGTGGCTCAGGCCGGCGCGATCGACCCGCATGGCCTGAGTACCGTCCTGGTCGTGTTCCTGCGCGAGCAGACCGGAGAGGCGGCCGACGAGGACGCGGACGAGTCGACGCCCGCGCCAACCCGCGAAGAGGTGGACGCGGTGCTGGCCGGGTCGCTGGCCGACTACCGCCGAATGCTTGCCGACGACCGTTTGCTAAGGGGAGGTGATCTGGTTGGCTGACGTTGCCACGCCCACCCGAGCGGTGTCGGCAGAGTGGTTCCGGTGCCCCAACTGCGAGGCGTTCGTGTACCACAAGCGCCTGAAGCGCAACCTTGGGGTGTGCCCGGAGTGCAACCACCACTTCCGCCTTCGCCTCTCCGAGCGGCTGCCCCAGCTGCTGGATCCGGGCAGCTTCGAGGAGCTGGGCGGCGATCTCGAGCCGCTCGACGCGCTCTCGTTCTTCGACTCCAAGCCCTACGCCGATCGGATCCGTGACGCCCAGCGCAAGACCGGGTTGAAGTCGGGCGCGCTGTATGGCACGGGCACGATCGAGGAGCTGCCGCTGGTCGTCGCCGCCATCGACTTCGGGTTCGTCGGCGGCAGCATGAGCGGCGCCGTCGGCGAAGCGATCACGCGCGCCGCCGAGCTGGCGCTCGAGCGTCGCATCCCGCTGTTGGTGATCTCCGCGTCCGGCGGGGCGCGCATGCAGGAGGGCTGCGTGTCGCTGATGCAGATGGCCAAGACGAGCCAGGCGGTCGCGCGTATGAACGAGGAAGGCGTGCCGTTCTTCTCACTGCTGACCGACCCGACGTACGGCGGTGTGAGCGCCTCCTACGCCACGCTCGGGGACGTACTGATTTCCGAGCCGGGCGCGCACATCGGCTTTGCAGGTCCCTCGGTGATCGAACAGACGATCCACCAGAAGCTTCCTGACGGCTTCCAGACCGCGTCTTTCCTGGTCGACCACGGGATGCTTGACATGGTCGAGCCGCGGGAGAACCTGCGGCGAACGCTCCGCAACCTGCTGGCGCTTCACGCCCTGGCCGAACAGGCGCGCAGCGAGGACACGGAGGCCCGCTTGGCGCGGCTTCCCAGCACGGACGGCGCCGCACCGGTCGCCGACCCCGACCAGCTCGCCGCCACCGACCCGTGGGAGGTGGTGCAGCTGGCCCGCCACATCGACCGTCCGCGGATGCTCGACATCGTCGCGCTCGCGCTCGACGAGTTCCACGAGCTCCGCGGCGACCGCCTGTTCGGTGAGGATCGGGCGATCATCGGCGGCCTCGGTCGCATCGGGGAGCTGCCGATCATGGTGATCGGTCAGCAGAAGGGCCACGCGACGAGCGAGCTCGTCGAGCACAACTTCGGCATGCCCGAGCCCGAGGGCTATCGCAAGGGGATGCGGCTGATGCGCTATGCGGCTCGCTTCGGCCTGCCGCTGGTGACGATCGTCGACACACCCGGCGCCTACCCGGGGATCGGCGCCGAGGAGCGTGGTCAGTCGGTCGCCATCGCCGAGTCGATCCTGCTGATGTCCCGCCTGCCGATCCCGACCGTGACCGTCGTGACCGGCGAGGGCGGCAGCGGCGGCGCGCTGGCGCTCGCTACCGCCGACCGCGTGCTGATGATGGAAAACGCCTACTACTCGGTGATCAGCCCTGAAGGCTGTTCGACGATCCTGTTCAAGGACGCGAGTGCGGCGCCCCGCGCCGCCAAGGCGCTCCGGATCACGAGCCCCGAGCTACTCCGCCTGGGGGTGATGGACGCGGTCGTGCCCGAGCCCGCCGGCGGCGCTCAGACGGATCCGAACGCCGCCGCGGCGAACCTGCGCGCCGCGCTCGTCGCCAGCCTCGCCGAGCTTCTGCCGTTGAACATCGACGAGCTGCTCACGCAGCGCTATGACCGCTTCCGCAAGTTCGGTGCGCCGGGCAGACAGCCGGTGCTGCCGCCGATCACAGGTGACAACACATGAGCGATAACAAATCACATGAGAAGCACCCCGACCGGGACATGATCGAGTCGGTTTGGGCCGAGGCGCGCGACCTGGTCAAAAAGCTCGAGGGCACGACCGTGCAACGCTTCGCGGTCGCCGCCGGGGAGTACAGCATCGAGATCGAGCGCGGCGCGCCGGTCACGGTGTCGTTGCCGGCAGCAGCGGCCGCCGACGGGGACGCGGCGATCTCAAGCGCGCAGCCCGTCGCCACCAGTGCGGGACCCGGATTGGGCGTCGCTCCCGGGGCGCGGATGGCCTCCGGGGTGTTCACGCTCGGCGACGCACCCGCAGCCGACAACCGGATCCCGGTGCTCGCGCCGCTCGTGGGGACCTTCTACCGCTCCGCTCAGCCCGGCGCCAAGCCGTTCGCCGAGGTGGGCGAGGTAGTCGAAGCCGGCAAGCCGGTCTGCATCGTCGAGGCGATGAAGATGATGAACGAGGTCGTCGCCGGGGAGGCGGGCAAGGTGGCCGAGATCGCCGTCGAGAACGGCGAATGGGTCGAGTTCGAGCAGGTCCTGATGTACCTCGAGCCTGGCGACGCATAGGGGGGCGGCGATGTTCGAGAAGGTCGTGATCGCAAACCGCGGGGAGATCGCCCTGCGCGTGGCCCGCGCCTGCCGCGAACTCGGAATCAAGTCAGTCGCGCTGTACTCGACCTGCGATGCCGAGTCCGCCGTGGTGAAGTTCGCCGACGAGGCGGTGCACGTGGGTCCAAACCATCCCGGTAAGAGCTACCTGCACATCCCGAACGTGATCGGCGCCGCGCTGAAGACCGGAGCCGACGCCCTGCATCCCGGCTACGGGTTCCTCTCCGAGGACCCGTTCTTCGCCGAGATCTGCGCCAACAACGGGATCACGTTCATCGGCCCCGAGCCAGAGGTGATGGAAAAGGTCGGCGACAAGGCGGTCGCCCGTGACCTGATGCAGAAGGCCGGGCTACCCCTGCTGCCCGGGACGATCGAGCCGGTCGGTACCGTCGACGACGCGTTCGACATCGCCGCCGAGATCGGCTATCCGCTGATCATCAAGGCGGTCGCCGGCGGCGGCGGCCGCGGCATGAACGTGGTCCGTCGCGAGGAGGACCTGGCCCGGCTCTACCAGACGACTCGCGCCACGGCGCAGGCTGTGTTCAAGGACAGCGCGGTGTACATCGAGCGCTACCTGGATGCGCCGCGTCACACCGAGATCCAACTCGTCTGCGACTCTCACGGGAACGGCGTGTATTTCTTCGAGCGCGACTGTTCGGTTCAGCGCCGCCATCAGAAGCTGATCGAGGAGGCACCCTCGATCCACCTGTCCGATGAGCAGCGCCGCGACATCGGCGAGCGGGCGGTCCGGGGCGCGCTGTCCGTCGGCTACACCGGCGCGGGAACGATGGAGTTCCTGCTCGACCACGACGGCAACCTGAGCTTCATGGAGATGAACGCGCGCATCCAGGTCGAGCATCCGGTGAGCGAGATGATCACGAGCGTCGACCTGATCCAAGAGCAGATCCGGGTGGCGGCCGGCGAGCCGCTGTCGGTCACCCAGGACGACGTCAAGCTGCGCGGCCACGCGATGGAATGCCGCGTGAACGCCGAGGACCCGGATCGCGATTTCGCTCCCGCCGCCGGTCGCCTCGACGTCTACGTGCCGCCCGGCGGCCCGTGGACCCGCGTCGACTCACACTGCTACCCGGGCTGGGTGATCGCGCCGTTCTACGACTCGCTGATCGCGAAGCTGATCGTCTGGGCGCCGACCCGACCGGAGGCGATCGAGCGCATGGACCGCGCGTTGAGTGAGTTCCAGATCGATGGGCGCGGGGTGAAGACCACGATCCCCTTCCACCGTCGCGTGCTGGCCGACGAGCGATTCCGCTCCGGCGACGTCTCGACGGACTTCGTCGAGCAATTCCTGGCCACCGAGGCGGCGGCGGCCGCCGTCTAGCGGCCGGCGCGCGGCCGCAACCCGGAAAGCGCACCGAATCGGCCCAGCGACGACGCGGCGCGCAACGCGTCTGCTACGTGGGAACTCCGCTCGAAGGCGGCGGGCCCGTCGGCACCCGGTGCACACCTGACGGGCTCGGAGCGCGGCGCAGCTCCTCGGGGATCTCGATCACGGCGGCGGAGAACTTCCGGGCCAGCGCCGGCGGCCCGCTTCCTACCTGCTGAGGGGTGAACGCGGTCACCGGGAGGGGCAGGTACTCGGGCGCAACCGACCAGCCAGTGGAGCGGAACTCGCCCGCGTTCTCGATCCAGCTCAGCGACAGCAGCGGCAGGATCACCACCTTCGTCCAGATCGCGATCCACCAGGCGATCCAGAACGCGAGGATCGGCTCGAGGTCGGACTTGAAGTGGATCCCCTTCAGCGTCTTCGCGGCGATGTAAACCAGGATGAACTCGCCGACCGCGAGCGTGAACGTAAGCCACGGAGGCTGCCAGCGGATGATGAACGGGTAAAAGGCGGTGTCGAGCGCGACGCCGATCACGAAGTACAGGCCGATCAGCACGATCCAGCTCGGGTTGCCGGTGACCAGCGAGATTACGGCGGCGATGATGGCGGGGATGATCAGGATCGCCCATCGCGTTTCGACGCGGCCGAGAACGGTGGGGCACATCCAGACCCTGCCTAGGCGAGCTGCTGGGTCGGGGACACGTTACGCAGCGCGTGCGAGACGTCACGTCCCATCGAGACCTGGAGCGCGAGTCGCGATCCGAACGGACGCTTGCGCAGCCGCTCGGCTCGGGCGCAGTCGGCGACGAAACGCCGACCGATGAACTTGAGGCCGGCGATCGTGTCGCCGTGAGGGATCACGTTGTTGGCGATCAGACCCATGCAGCAGAGCCGCGAATCGGGGCGGTCCAGACCGGGCACGCCGCAGTTGGTCTGGAGCCTCATCTTCCCTTCGACGACGGGAACCTTGTAGAACTCGATCAGCCGCCTCAGCAACGGGATCGTCAGGACCGACTTATTGAAGCCCGTGCCGGCAACGACGCCGGTCACGTCCAGCCACCCCGGATCCTCGCCGTGGCGGCTGGTGACATGGACACGCAGCCCGGCCCGCCCTGGCTCGACCTGGTCGATCTCCCCGACCAGGGCACCGAACCGGCCGTCCTGCTGGCCCGCCTCGATCCTGGCAAGCCACTGCTTGCGCTTGGGCCGGGTCCCCGCCAGCACCTTCCCGAGAAACTGAACCCGCTCCTCGAACGTGAGCGAGACGTACGCGTCGATCCCAACCGACTCGAACAGGCAGCGGGGGACGTTGAGATCCTGCGTGTCAGGCTGGGGGTTGCGGGTCAGCGCGAGCACCGAGGCGCCGGTGTCGAGAATGTTCGCCCACTCGTTGACGGAGGCGATGCCTGCCCCGAGCACGATGTAGCGCCCGTCCGGCGCGTACTGCTTTGGCTCGTATGCCTGAACGATCCGGTCCGCCACGAGTGGGTCTTGCCGCGCCTTGGCCAGCACCGGTGGGAACGACAGCGGCCCGTGCCCCGGCGCGAGCATGACGTGCTTGGCGCGGCCGATGAAGTTCGCCTGCTCGTCGTAGATGACGAAGTGCGGCATCGGCTGCAGCTCCCGCTGCAACCAACCGACGCGCAGGGGCACGCGCGACTGTTCCCAGCCCATGCGCTCCTTGACGACCGTGGCCTCGGTCAGGATCTCCGGCACGCCGGGGTTGTATTTGCGCGTGGTCGTGCGCCACAACGGCTTGAGGGACCTGTGCGCCCACGCGTCGAGCTGAGCGAACGTGGGCCAGTCGGGGGCCAGGAAATGCGACTCCGACTCCGATCTCAGCACGGTCTGGCCGAGGTTGTAGGCGAACTGCTGGTAGGTGCCGACCGGGTTGTCGCTCGGCCCGAAGATGGTCAGCTCCTCGTTCGTGAAGCCGAGGTAGCGCGCGGTGCCGTGCACAATCAGCGAGCCGAAGCCATCCCCGACGACCGCGATCACCGAGTCTCGTGGTACCGATGCCCCCATTCGCGCAGATCATAATTCGCTGGCGGCCTCAATGCGAGAAAATCGGGGCTCCGAGCATTGATGTGGACGTGCCGCGGAGGTTATTCTCACCCGCGATGAGCGAGCCGCTTACGCTGGAGATCGTCGAGGGACCCGACGCGGGTCGGCGAGTGGCGCTGGATCGGCCGATCGTGATCGGCCGAGCACCGGACACGGGTTTGGTTCTCGAGGATGGCGAGGTGTCGCGTCACCATGCCAGGGTCAGCCCGGCCACCGACGGCTCGGCGGTCGTCGAAGACCTGGGGTCGGCCAACGGCACGTTCGTCAACCAGAACGAGTTGTATGGGCCGGCTCGCCTCGATCCGGGGGATGAGTTGCTCGTCGGCGTAACAGTGATCGAGCTGCGCAATGCCGCGCAAGTTGCGGCTCAGCCCTCGGCGATTCGCGCGGTCCCGGCCGGACTCGTCGCCGCCCCCCTGGCTCCCGCGTACGTCAACCCCGAGGTGATCAAGGCCGAGATCGAGCCAAGCAACTCGAAGACGACCACACCCGAGCTGGACAAGTACCTCGATGTCCGCGTTCGGCGCCGGGCGCAGCTGGCGCCGCTCGCGCTGTTCGTGCTGGTGGCGCTCGCCTTGATCATCTATTTCGCGACTCGGTAGCTAGGCGCGCCGCCACAACCCGGGGCGCTTGACTGCGTCCGCGCGCGCGACAACGCGCGGCCCGTCGTCTCACTGCGACGCGAAGTAGATCACCAGCGCAATCGCGGTGAGCACGACGCTGCCGAACGAGAGCACCACTGGGACCCAGGAACGCGACGCGAGGCCGCGGCTACGCCGCGCGGTCGGTGGGACGAACTCGCCGACGACCAGAGAGCCGGAGCGTGCGGAGCCGGGCGCGAACGTTGGCGCACCCGGCGACGCGAGCGCGGCAGGCGCCGCGACGGACGCAGTCCCCGCGACCGCGGCGGGTGCCCTCCCGGGGTCGGCTGTCTGTGACTCGGGGATCGCCCGGGCTCGGGTCGCCTGTGGGTCGACGATCGGCCGGGCTCTGGTCAGCTCCGGATCGGGGATCCCGCTGACCCGTGTTGCCTGGACCCGGAGCACGCCGCTCACCTCGAGCACGGTCGCCCCGATCCGAATCTTGGAACCGCCGCCAACGCGCGTAGGACCCTCGATCCGTTGCTCGTCGACGAACGTCCCGTTCGAGGAGCCGAGATCCTCGACCTCGACCGCGCCGACGACGCTGCGCACCACCGCATGCCGCCGTGACATCTCCGCGTCGTCGATCGCCAGATCGGCGTTCTCACGGCCGATCACGACCTCGTCCGTGAGTTCGATCGTTTCCCCCGCGCGTGGGCCGCTCCTGATCACCAGACTAGCCACGAGGCGCAGCGTACAGTCGTGGTTGGTCGCCTGCAACCACACTCCTGTCACTGATCGGTGTCAGCCGGCCAGGCCGAGCGGCCGCCTATCTGGCCCCTGGGCTGGGATAGAGTTCGCCCATGAGCTCACCGACAGGGCGCCTCGAGGTCGTCGCCGGCAAGGCGGTAGGAATGTCGATCCTCGTCGAGGAGGAGCTGCTGATCGGGCGCCACGCCGAGGGCGCCGGGCGACTCGGTGAGGACGAGGAGATGTCGCGATCGCACGCCCGCGTGAGCGTGGACTCAAGCGGCTCATTCGCGATTGAAGATCTCGGCTCGACCAACGGTACGTTCGTGAACGGTTTGCGAATCTCCACCCCCCAGACCCTGAGGGAAGGAGACACGATCGAGATCGGGGGCACGGCTCTGGTCGTTCGGGAGGTGCCGTCGCCGGTTTCCGAACAGCCCGACCGCTCAGCCGTGCAGCAACCCACGATCGTGCCGGGAGTTCCGCCGTCGCCCCCGGTGGTCCCCACCCCTGCTCCGCCTGGACCGCCGACCGAGGAGGCCCGCGAGGCGCCACCGCCGACTCCACCGCCCCGGGTGGTCCCCACCCCTGCTCCGCCTGGACCGCCGACCGAGGAGGCCCGCAAAGCGCCACCATCACTCCTGTCGCTGAAACTGGAGGTCGATTTCGATGTCCAGGAGGCGCGCCTGTTTCTCGATGGCGAATCCGAGCCTCTGCGATTCCTGCTCGAGGCCGGGCAATGGCGTACCGCGCCCTCCGGCCCGGCAGAGGAGCCAGGGGCCTGACCCGCACCTCCCTGACGCTTTCCATCGTTGGTCGTCATAAGCTGCCGCGCATTGACACCAAACAGATCGGCGCGCCGCAACTTCAGGCCGCCGATCTGTGTCCTGTCTAGTCAGAGATCGCCGCGGGCGATCCCCTGTGAACAAAAAATGAATCCAATCCTCCGGCGCCAGCGGATCGGCTAGAGTCGGCCGATTGGGCATCTGACTGGAGGGCACTAGATGAGACTGCTCAGGCGTTCTCACCCCCTGACGGGATTGGTACCGCTGGGTCTCCTCGGCGTCATTGCGCTGACCTTCGGAGCATCCACTGCTCTTGCCGCCAAGCATCATCGAGACAACGGCGTAAGGCATTGGGGCAAGCCGGTCGGCTTCGTCTACACGGAGACCAACGCTTCGCCGAACAACCAGGTTCTGATCTTCGACCGCTACGCGAACGGCGCGCTCAAGCAGGCGGGTGCCGTGTCCACGGGTGGGAGCGGCGGGCATGAGGCGCAGGGGCCGTGCAATCCCCCTGGAGGGTGTCCGTTCCTGGACACGCAGGATGAGGTCGTGTTGTCGCCGAACGGGCACCTGCTGTTCGTGGTCAACGCCGGCAGCAACAACATCACCTCGTTCCGGGTGACCAGGACGGGTCTGCGCGAGGTCAGCCTGATCGCCTCCGACGGCGCATTCCCGAACAGCCTGACCGTCCACGGAAACGTGCTCTACGTGCTGAACTCCAACAGCGACAACATCGCGGGCTTCAACTTCTCCCACACGGGGAGGCTGACTCCGATTGCGGGCTCGACACAGCCGCTCGTCGGCGGAGCTCTTCCCGGGGCTCCGAGGCAGGTCGGCTTCAACGCGAGCGGCAAGATTCTGATGGTCACGTTGCTCGCGAACATGGCCGGGCCGCCGCCCGCCGGCGGGACGGCGGACACGATCGACACGTTCCCGGTACAGAACGGCATGGCGGGTGCGGGGACCGCGTACGACTCGACCTCGAACTTCCCGTTCGCGTTCGCCTTCGACGCGCGTGGCGACGCCGTCGTGGCGCAGGTCAACAGCTTCGCGCCGGGTACGGGCACCGCACAGACCTACAGCGTGACGAATTCCGGGACGGTGACCCCGATCAGCGGCCTGTCGACGAACGGGTTCGGCGCCTGTTGGGTCGTGGTCACCGGCGACCAGCGCTACGCCTATGTGGTGAATACCGGCAACGGCGCGACCAATACGCCAACGCCGGGGGCGAGCATCACGGAGTACAGGCTGTCGAGGAGCGGCACGCTGACGCAAATCGGCAACACCCCGCCCGTGTCTCAATTCCTCGAGACCGACGAGGCGCTGTCGCCTGACAACAGGTACCTGTACGTCGTCGCTCCTCTGGAGGCCAGCCCAGCGAGCCAGACCGCTGGGGGGACCAACAGCCTGATCGATGTCTACGCGGTCCATCGCAACGGGACCCTGAGCCTCGTCACCTCGACTCCCGACATCGCGAGCCCGGGACTAAGCGGGGTGGCGGCCAACTAGGACGTCGCACGACACCTGCGGCCGGGGACGTGCCCCGGCCCAGCAAGGCGAAGGCCCCAGCGTTCCCGGGGTCTTCGCCGATTGAACCTGTGCATCGCACGTCAGTCGGAGGATCGTGTAGAGTGACACAAGGGGCCCTGGCATTAGGCTCACGGGGGTCAGCCACAGCGTGACAGCCGAGAACGAGTTGCGCCTCGAAGTCGCGGCGGGCAGGGCACAAGGGTTCAGCTTGGTGGTCGACGAGCGACTCGTCATCGGCCGCAACTCGGAAGGTCCCGGACGGCTCGCAGGCGATCCCGAGCTCTCACGCCACCATGCCGAGATCGTGCGCGCGCCAAACGGTGAGTTCACGATCAACGACCTGTCGTCGACAAATGGCACATTCGTCAACGGGAACCGGTTGAACACGCCCGCCGTGCTCACGGTCGGTGATGAGATCGGCGTCGGCGCCTCCAAGCTGGTCGTCAGCTCAGCCCCCGTCGCGGCGACGCCGGCGCTGCCCGACGTCGATGCTCGCGCGGTGACGGCGGTCGGAGGCCTCCTCGAGACGATCCGCGATCCGGCCGAAACGGCGCCGGTCCGAACCGAGCCGGAATCCCCAGTGAGAGGGCCGCTCTTGACCGTCCGCCTGACGGTCGACTTTGAGCGGGAGACCGCCTGGCTTTCGGTCGACGGGACGGGTGAACCCATCCAGCTGGTGCTCGAGCACGGGCGATGGCGCGCCGATGACCGAGGGTCGTGATGCCGAGCAGACGCGGAGCTCCTTTGGCGCGCCCGGCTCTCGATAGAGTCCGCCCATGAACCCACCTGGCGCCAGAGAAAGGATCCACCGATGAGCGCAGGCCAGGCGACGCTTGACGTGCCGCCGCAGGTACTCGAGTACCTGCAGCAACACAAGACGCTGACGCTCGCGACCGCCTCGCCGGCGGCGATTCCGCGCGCGAGCACGTTCCTCTACGTCAGCGACGGTCCCACGCTCTACTTTTGGAGCCGGGCCACCACCATGACGGCGCGCCAGCTCACCCAAAATCCCGTGGTCTCATTCACGGTCGACGACTACACCGAGGACCTGAGCCAGACCCGCGGTGTCCAAGGAATGGGCGAGTGCTCCGTGCTGCTGAGCGGCGAGCAGATCGCTCGCGTCGCCGACCTGTTCGGTCAGAAGTTCCCGGAGCTGTCCCCCGGCTCGACGATGAGCATCTCGTTCTTCCGCATCACTCCCACCGAGCTGCAGTTCATCGACAACGTGTCGTCCGGGCATGCCGAGACCGCTTCGGGGACGTTCGGCGTCGACTTTCATCGCGAGCGCTCCTACAGCGTGATCACGGACCTGCCCGTGCAACGCGTCGAGAGCATCATCGCGACCCTGCAGAGCATCGAGGTTGCGGCCGGCGACACAATCGTTCGGCAGGGAGCGCCGGCGGACAAGTTCTTCATCCTCGTGGACGGCGAGGCGGAGGCCCTGCGCGAGGAGGACGGCAGCACGCGGCGGATCGCGTCGCTGAAGGCGGGGCAGCTGTTCGGTGAGGTGTCGATCATGCTCGACCAGCCACGTTCCGCCACCCTGCGGGCGACGACCGACGCAAGGCTGCTGGCCCTGGGGCGTGACGGCTTTCGCGACCTCATCGCCGAGGCGATGCAGATCACCCCAGATTTCGATCAGGTGATCCGTGCTCGCCTGGACGCCCGGAGCAGCGAGTAGCCCGGACCCTCGAACATGCCCGAGTTCACCAGCAAGGACTTCAGGTCCGCCGTCGGCGCTTTCGCGACCGGCGTGACCGTTGTCACCACCCGCGGCGAGGAACACGCTTACGGCATGACCGCCAACGCCTTCTCCTCGGTGTCGCTCGACCCCCCGCTGGTTCTGGTGTGCGTGATCAGCCCGTCGGAGGGCAGCGAGCACATTCAGCGCAACGGCTGCTTCGCGGTCAACATCCTGGCCGAGGAGCAGGAACCGATCTCTCGCTACTTCGCATCGCGCGATCGCCCCCGCGGGCGCGACGCTTTCCGTGAGGTTTCGCACCGCCTCGCCACTAGTGGTTCGCCGGTCCTCGAGGGGGCGATCGGTTACCTCGACTGCCGGCTCCACGCAACCCACGCGGCGGGCGACCACGAGATCTTCATCGGCGAGGTGCTGGAGCTGGGGTTCGAGGCCGACGGCTCGCCCCTGATCTTCCACGGCGGGCGATACAGGACCGCGCCGGCCTAGTGTCCTGAGTAGAGCCTCAGCTCGACCTCACTCCCTCCTGCCTCGGCAACTCATATGCCGAGGCGCGGCGTCCTCACTCGGAAAGCACCTGCTGACTGTGAAAGTCCATGCCGAACTCATCCGGGGACACGTCGACCGTGGCACCGGAGTTGTCGATGAACTGAAGCGAAGCCGGAGTGATCTTGAAGAAGGAGATATTCGTGGTGGAAGCACCGGACGAGGGCGTTGGGAACTTCTCGGCAAACAGGCCGACCGCCCGCGCGATGTCGTCTCCGGAGGAGACGAGCTGGCACTGGCCGTCGCCCTGGATCCCCTTGGCCTTGTTCCAGTCCTCGACATACTCGTCGATCGCAAACGAGACACGGGGATTCGCCTGGATGTGCTTGGCGGTCGTCGACGTCGGACGAGCCCAGATGTAGAGCTCCGGGCCGTGGTTCACATACATGAACGTGCTGGCGTGAGGGACACCGTCGGATGACGCGGTCGCCAGCGTGACCGTCTTCTCTCCCTGTAAGTAGTCAAGTACCTGCTGTGGTACGTCTGATGCCACGGACTGCCTCCTGTTGTTGTCAACTCACCGCGGCTCGGCCTGCGCTGAACTGCTCGAGCTTGACCGGGGAGTCAGCGGCGAACACTTCCACGGTGGGATCGATCTGGCGCACGAGCCCGCCAAGCACACGGCCGGGTCCGAGCTCCAAGAAGGTCCGGCACCCGTAGGCGATCATCGTCTTCACGCACTGCACCCAGAGGACCGGGCTCGCGATCTGGTCGATCAGCGCCTGACGCACCTGCTCCGCGTTCGAGGCGAGATCACCGCTGGCATTGCTGGCCATCGGCACGGCGGGATCGCTCCATGAGATCGCCTCCATCGCCACCGCCAGCTTCTCCTGGACTGGCTTCATCATCTGGCTGTGGAACGCTGCCCCGACCTGAAGCCGTACCGCCCGCTTGGCGCCGGCGCCCGGCGCGAGTTCCACGACGCGCTCAACGGCCCGCTCTTCACCCGAGACGACGATCTGCTCGGGGGTGTTCAGATTGGCTGGGGCGACCACACCTAGGCTCGCCGCCTCGCCACAGAGACGCTCGACAGCGTCCTGACCCAGCCCAATGATCGCCGCCATCCCTCCGGGCCGCTCGTTCTGGATACTTGCCATCAAACGGCCGCGTTGCGAAACCAGCTGCATCCCGTCCTCCAGAGCAAGCGCGCCCGAGGCGACCGCCGCCGTGTATTCGCCCAGGCTATGACCCGCGACCACGGCCGGCCGCAGCCCGGCCTCGCTCGCCAGCTCCGCCACCGCGAGCGATAACGCGAACAGCGCCGGCTGAGCCACATCGGTCCGAGTGAGCTCCTCAATCGGTCCCTCCAGCGCCAGCCTTGAGATCTCCAGCCCAGACGTCCTGTCGGCGAGGCCCATGTAGCGATCGAACAGCTCGGGGCGGGCTTCACGTAGGTCGGCTCCCATCCCGACCTTTTGTGATCCTTGCCCAGGAAAAACGAACGCGGTCTTGTCCATGACCGGACGCTAACGCAAACCCATGGCCTCTCGCAAGCGCGACGGCGTCTCAGCCGCCGGCCAGCTCCATCACCCATCGGTAATAAAGATGCGAGCGCTTACGCGGACGCCTCTTCGGCGAGACGGCTGTTCACGTAGTCGAGTGCCTCACCGAGGGTCAAGATGCTCTCCGCGTCCTCTTCGTCGACCTGCAGGCCGTATTCCTGCTCGACCGCGAGCGCGATCTCCATGAAGGCCAGGGAGTCCAGGCCGAGCTCGTCGAAGGTCGTCGAGAGGTCGTCCGGTATGTCCTCTGCGGGCAGGCCCACGCGGTCGACCAGGATCCGCTTCAGATCGTCCAACCCAACTTTCCTAGACTCGTTCATGTCCTCCCCCTCGATCGGTGTGCACACTCAGGCCACGGGTCGGGCCAACGCCCGGAGCTGCGGCAGCTCGGCCTCCGCGGCTTGCCGGCCGGCGGCCCGGAATAGATCGGCCAGGTGGAAGTCTCGCCAATCACAGGGGCCAAAACAAGGCGATACTACGACATCTGCGAGCGCCGCTTGGCGGGCGCTGTCGTCGTGCTGGCTGAGGTCCATGACCTCCAGCAGCGTGTCGAGCATCCCGGGCCGGCGACGGGACCCGGAGAGGGGCGCGGGCAGCGCGCCACCTGGCCAGCGATCGAGCACGTTGTCGGACAGCAGGTTGACCGCGACGGTCACGTCTGCGCCGTCGTCCAGCACGGCACCGGTTGGAACCGGTATGAGCGCCATACCGTCCACGAATCTGCGGCCGTCGCGCTCGTACGGCCGAAACACCCCCGCCAACGCGGTCGCGGCCAACAACGCCTGCCACAGCGGACCCTCGCGGAGCGGGGCCGGGGCGCGCGCCGACAGATCGACCGCCATGACGCTCAGGGGGATCAGCGTGTCGTCGAAGGTCCGATCTTCAGTCGTCTCGCGCAAACGCTGCTCGAGCAGGGAGAACCCGGTGGCGCCGCCAAGCGACCGTTTGAAGATCGCCTCCACGGTCGCCTCGTCGAATGCGCGCCGCAGCACACCGTCGATCGCATCGGCGCGCATGCCGAGCGCGATGCACGTGCCGACGATCGCACCGATGCTGCTTCCCGATACGTAGTCGATCGCGTAACCGGCGCGCTCGAGCACGTCGAGCACACCGAGGTGGGCAAAGCCCTTGGCACCTCCCGCCCCGAGGGCGAGGCCCAGTTTCGTGCGCGTGATGTGCCGCGCCAGCCAGCCGAGGTCGGCAGCCGAAATCTGCTCCACGCCGGCTCGCTGGCAGCACCGGATGACCCGTAACGGCGAATCGGCCCGCCACGCCTGCGATGCCGTCACGGTCTCGCCGCCAACTAGCACCACCTCAATCGGATCTCCGTGGGCTCCGGCATGGCCGGGGAGCTCACCGAGCCGGGCGGTCTCCGAGGCCGTGCCCGCGAACACGATGACACGGTCTACCTCCCCGGCCACGGCGGAAAGCGACCGAGGATCGAAGTCGGAGTTCAGAATTACGGTCACACCATCGGCGGCGACGCGGTCGGCGGTGACCACCGAGCCCGCGAACGACAGCTCTCGATCCAGCGCCTGCACCGGCCTCGGACTTGCCCTGGTCGCTGCCGCAACCAGCGGGAGACGCAGCGCCGCGACCGAATCCGCAAAGGCCAGCGCAACCTGCTCACCGCGCCGGCCGTTTGCCTGCTCGTGTGCGCGCGTCAGGTGCGACCGCATCAGGCGGATCATGTTGGTCAGGATTTGCGGCTCGCGGCTCGCCAGTTCCGCAAACTTTGCTCCGCCGAGTTCCACCGCCGATGTCGATGTCCGGGCGACCGCCGACTCGGTGCGTGGCTCGCCGACGATCAGGCCGACCTCGCCGCAGGTATCGCCTCGGCGCAGCCGACCGACGACGTCACCGGCTCCGTGGCGAGCGCCGGCCGCGATCACATGCACCAGGCCACCTGTGATCACCCACATGCGATCACTCGGATCGCCACCTCGGTAGAGGTGATCCCCGCGCTCGAACAGCCGCGGCGTCGTGCCGGCGGCGATCTCACTCAGGCGAGCCGTGGACAGCCCCGCGAACAGGGGCGTGTGAGCAAGGTGACTGTGATCTGCGACCACGGCTACCGAGCCTAGCTACTGGCTAGGGGGCGCGCTCGAGCCTGGCCTGGGTGTTTGTATCACTCGCCCTCTTACCTATAATAATCTACAATCTGCAGCCGCTGCTTGCGTCGGACCGAAACTTAGAGGATCAGGCGAGCGGCGCGGGCGACGACGGGCGACTCCTCACAGGAGGCACTGAATTCGATGAGCAGTGATGTGATCAGCTCGACGAACCTGTACGCGGAGGTTCAGCAGTTTTACGCGAGGCAGATGCAGCGACTCGACAGCATCGACGTGGAGGGCTACGCCGCCACGTTCACCGACGATGCCGAGTTCATCCACTCACCAGGGCAGCCCGGTTCCCGCACACGGGACGGCATCATCCGTGACGTCTATAAGGTTGCCGAACAGTTCAAAACCGATCCGCAGCAGCGGCGACATTGGTTCAACATGGTGAATCTAGAGCCGTCGGATGACGGCAGCATCAAATCGACCGTGTACTGCCTAGTCGTCAAGAACCGGCCCGGGCAAAAGCCGGATTTTGTGAGCTGTGTGGTTAACGACGTTCTCGTCCGAGTCGATGGCGAGTTGCTAACTCAATATCGACGCGTCGACTACGACTAGCCTCGGTTTGTCTCCTAGTTGACCGCCAGGCCGGTCAGTCCTGGGGTCGGGATGTCGGGAGTCGACGCGACGAAGCTCAGGGTCCCGTCGGGATGGACCGCGTACAAGTCGATCAAGCTGTCGGTGCCCCCCGCGGTCTGGCTCGGTTTGCTGGCCTCCAGAGGAGCGGCGACGTAGAGGTACTTGCCGTCCGGCGTCAGCGCCGGGTCTGTCTCGAGGAATTGAGACAGGGGCGTGCTGTTGGCGATCAGCGTCAGCGTGCCGAGCGCCGACAGCTTGTATTCGGCGATGCTCGCTCCCGGCATCGGCGTATGGATCGCGCCGTTGCCCGTGTTGACCACATAGGCGTAGTGCTGGTCGTTGCTGATCACAACCCAGCAGGAGCCGAAACCGTTCGTCGCCAGGCCGCTGATCGGCGTCAGCTTCCCGGAATTCGACACACTGTAGGTCTGGGCGGTGCCCGAACCCGGCGCGAAGCTGTCGACCTGCGCCACGACGACGCTGCCGCTCGAGTCGAAGGCGAACGCGAACGGGAACCTCGAAGTCGAGTTGTGCGCGGTTCCCGCACCCGCCACGCCGTGGGCTACCGGGAACGTGTCGATCGTATCCGCCAATCCGCCGGCGGGCGGCGGTCCGGCCATGTTCGCCAGCAACGTGACCACCAGGAGATTGCCAGCCGGGTTGAAGTCGATCTGCCTCGGAGCCCCGGGAAGGGCTCCGCCGACGAGCGGCTGCGCCGCGCCCGGAATCGGGGTCAGCATTCCTGCCGGGGAGAAGTTGAAGCCCGCGATGTTGTCGCTGTTCGAGTTCAGCACGTAGAGCACGTTCCCGTGAACCGCCAGGCTGTTGGGGAACGCGCCACCGGAGCCAACCACACTGACCTCGCGCAGACCAGTCTTGGTCACCTGGAACGAGGTGACGTCGTTGCTGCCGGCGTTGACTACGAACAGCAGGCTTTTGTTCGGCGACAGCACGACCTCATTCTGCGTGTCCAGGAACGGACACCCCCCGGGAGGGTTGCACGGCCCCTGCTGCTCATGGCCACCGCTCCCACCCGTGGACACGGCACCGGCCTGCTTGAGCGAGCCGTTCGAGTACCGGTCGAAGATCAGAACCTGGTTGTTCGGCGAAGCGTTGGTCTCCGTGTAGACGAAGCCCACCGGCGGCGTGGTCGGCTTGACGAAGGCAGCGGCCGTTGCACCTGCCGGCGGTTGGGTGGACGTCGCTTCCACGGTCTTCGTGTTCGTCGTGCGGGTCGCAAATCCGACGATCGTCCCGGCGATGCCGAGGACCGCAACGGTCGCGAGGACCGGGACGAGCAGTCCTCGTTTGCTTTTGGGTGGGGAGAGCGGCGCGCTCTGAACCCCCGGGGGGAGGAGCGGGCCGCCCGCTTGCGCGGGTGCGCCCGCGGCGACGGGCTCACGCGGCGGGCTCGGCGGGATCGGCGGGACCGGCGGGACCGATGGCTCAACCGGCGCGCGTGGCGCGATCCGCGTCGCGCCCGCGCCGGGCGCAATCGGACTGACCTGCGTCCTCTCGCCGCTGGTGGTGACGACCTCGAGCACAGAGTCGCCGAGCTTGATCCGGTCTCCGGGCGAGAGCAGCTGCGGCGCCGCGATCCTGGTTCCGTTGACGTAGGTGCCGTTGGCGGAGCCGAGGTCCTCGATCAGGAACCGACCGTCGCTGGTTCGGCGGACGCGTGCGTGATTTCGCGACACCGCCGGGTCACCGGCCAGATCAGCGGGAGCCTCCGCCGCTCGACCAAAGACCAACTCGCGATCGAGCTGAATGAACGTCCCAGCTGCGTTGCCACTCAGAACTTGAAGCTTAAGTTCAGCCATGTCGGGCCCCCTAACAGGCGATTAGAACGTTATATCTCCTCGCCTGCACGGTTACAAGGCCGCGGGCTGGGCTTGATTTAGCATCGTGATGGTCATCGTCCAGCTGGTCGAGCTGACTGCAGCGGCGGTGTGCTGTGGATGGGCTGGCTCCCGGGGGGCGGGCTCCCGGTCGGGGGGCCGCCGGGGGGCGGGCCCCCGGCTCGCAGATGCCTCTTGCGGACGAGCGCGAAGGCCACGATCGCGCCAGCGAAGGCGACTGCCGCGGCGATGGTGAAGACCGTGTCGAGGCCGGCTGCGTAGGCATCGCGCGCGATTTGCTCCACGCCGGGGCGGAACACCGCCGGAAGCTTCTGCACGATCTGTGGCGTGGCACCGGCGGATATCCCGTTCGCCAGCCCCTTGGCGGCAGGGGCGAGCGGAGTGCCTGCGACTGCGCTTGTGACGTGGGTGAGGACCTTGTGCGCCAGCACCGCGCCGAGGACCGCAAACCCAGCGGCTGTCCCAAGGCTGCGGCACACGGCGCTGATGCCGCCTGCCATCCCGCCTCGATACGGCGGCACCACGCCGACCGCGGTCGAAGCGAGTGTGGGTCCGATGAGGCCGAAGCCGGCCCCGGTCAGCAGCATGCCGGGGATCAGGACGGTCCAGTGTGAGCTGCCGTTGACCCCGGTCATGAGCAACGCTCCGACGGCCCCGAGCACGAGGCTGAGCGTCAGCACGATCCGGGGGTCCACCGCGTTGGTCATCTTGCCGCCCACGGGGCCGAGCGCGAACGCGACCGAGGTGAACACGAGCAGCCGCAACCCGGCTCCCAACGCCGAGTAACCGAGGATCGACTGGAACCAGGTCGTCATGAAGAAGATCAGCGACAGCACCGAGAACGCGACGGTGAATGCCGAGACCGACGAGCCGATGAAGGTCGGATTCTTGAACAGCCTCAGGTCGAACATCGGGAACTTCCGGCGCAGCTCGAGCGGCACGAACACGGCGAAGAGCGCGATCGCGGCGCCGTAACAGCCGAGGATCGTCGGGCTGGTCCAGCCGTCGATATTGCCCCGGATCGTCGCGTAGATCACCAGGAACATGCCTCCGGTGAACGTGACCAGTCCGCCCCAGTCGATGGTCGTCTCCGGGCCAGGCAGATTCACCACCTTGCGCTCGAGCACGATCAACGCCGCGATGCCGATCGGGACGTTGACGAAGAAGATCGCCTGCCAGCCGATCGCCTGCACGAGGATGCCGCCGACGATCGGGCCAAGCGCGATCGAGACGCCGGTCGTGACTCCGTAGGCGCCGAAGGCGACCGCCCGTTCGTTGGCGGGAAACTCCTGGACGATCAGCGCCAGCGAGCAGGCGAACATCATCGCTCCGCCGATGCCCTGGACGCCCCGGGCGAAATCGAGGAACGTCCCACTGGACGACAGGCCGCAGGCCACCGATGACAGCGTGAACACGACCAGCCCAATCCTCAGCACGACCTTGCGGCCGAAGATGTCGGCCATCGACCCGGCGGTGAGCAGCACCGCGGTGAGCATGATCGTGTAGGCGTCGACAACCCACTGCACCGTCGAGAAGCTCGCGTGCAGCGCGGTCGAGATCGTCGGCAGCGCGACGGCGACGATCGTCACGTCGAGCAGCAGCATGAAGGTCGAGCTGAGCACGACCGCGAGCGTCCACCACTTGCGGGTGCCCGCCTGCGATATCAGCAGCTCGGGCGCCTCGGTCAGCGCCTGCCTTACGCTCGTGAGCTGGAGCGGGGCTTTGTGCTCCGCGACTCCCGCAAACACCGGCGAGGTCAACTGGATCGTTGCCTCGCCGATCTGGATCTGGTCACCGGGTGCGAGTGTGTACGGCGCAAGGATCCGCCCGCCGTTGACGTAGGTCCCGTTTGCTGAGTGAAGGTCGTCGACGGAGGCCCTGCCGTCGCGGATCGCGACCTTCGCGTGGCGGCGAGAGACCTCGGGGTCGAGCACCTGGAGGTCGCATTCGGGCTCGCGCCCGATCGTCGCGCTGCCAGTCACCGCGGTGGCGGTGCCGGCTCCCGGGCCTGACAGGATGATCAGCTCACCATCGCTGCCGGGTGGGGCAAAGGTTGGCCCGGTGGGGACAAGTGGCTCCGTCCTGGAGGGGACTTGCGGCGCATCGCTCGTTGCCTTTCGGAGCTCGTCCGGGATCGCCCGCGCCTGGGTCGCCTCAAGCGGCACGGGCCTCGCCTTCGTGAGATCACCCGGGATCTCGAGGGCGCGCGTGACCTGTAGCGGTGCCACCGAGCCAAGCCCCGCCGCGGGCGAGAACTCGAGCGTCGTCCGCCCGAGCCGGATCCGGTCACCGGCCTGCAGCCTGTGCGCGCCGACGATTCGCTGATCGTTGACGTAGGTGCCGTTGGTGGAGCCGAGGTCCTCGACGACGGGGTCCCCGTCCTTGAGCGCGAAGCGCGCATGCTGGCGCGACAGCTCGCCCGTGGCGTCGGAGAGCACGACATCGGCGCCCTCGCGGCCGATGACGGTCCCGTCCGCCAGCGCGATCGTCAACCCGACGTCGGTGCCGCGGGCTACGTAGGCCTCGCCGATCAGCTGGCGCCGCTTCGCGGGAGGGGTTGTCTCGGTCCCTTCAGTCATCTAGGCAGAGGCCCTCGATGACGTACTGCGTCGATTTGCCGCGCTCGGTCCGCTCGTGATGGCGGAAGAGCTCGGTTCTGGAACTCGCTCACGCGTCTTCCCGCCCCCGGTGTCGCACTGGCGGAGCCAGCCTACAGGAGAGGTAAGGCACCGTCAAACGCGGCGACGCGGGTGGCGGAGCTGACCCGACCGGGCCGCTGAGCTTGCAAGCGGAGGGACCTCAAGGTAGCCTAGAAACCGCCATCCGGAGCCTCATCCGATCCACGTGGGAGGGTCATGACAGAGTCGGTTAAACCTGTTCGACTCGCACCCGAGATCTACGACAGGCTCGGTTATCTGGGCACCCGGCTGCTATTCCTCAACGCTCGCTATGCCCCGCAGGCACAATGGGGTGACATCGCGCTCGCGCTGGATGGGTTCCCGACCGACAATTTGGACCTGAGCGCGAGCGGGTTCTGGGACGAGTGGCGGTTGCGGTGGTCGGCGCGGGCGGACGGCTACATCACCATCGCCGATCGATCGAACACGGTCGCCGGCCGGAGCCACGCGCTGCGCTCAGCGGCCGCCTGTTACCACTGGGCCGAGTTCATGTACTTCGACGACGCAGAGCTGAAGCTCCAGCTTCGTCAGCAGCTGCGCGGCGCCTTCTTGGCGAGTCTCGAGGGTGCCGACATCGAGCTTATCCAGAATGAGCTGCCGGCCAGGGCGGACAGGCCCGGGGTGCCCTACTGGATCGTGCTGCCGCCAGAGCGGCTGCGTCCGGACGGTGCTCTGCCTGCAGTCATACTGTCAAACGGCCTCGACTCGGTGACTGAGGTCGAGGTGCTGTCACTCGCCGAGGCGTACCTGGAGCGCGGCATCGCCGCGGTGCTGTTCGACGGGCCAGGCCAGGGCATCCAAGCCGGGCAGGGACCCGTCCTGATCGAGATGGAAACAGTGGTTGCCGAGCTGGTGCGACGGCTGGGGGCCGAGCATCCGCAAATCGACACCAGCCGGCTGGCGTTCGAGGGCATCAGCTTTGGCGGCTACCTCGCCCTCAGGGTCGCAGTCAACCTCGGGGACGTTTTCCGGTGCGTGGTCAACTTCGGCGGCGGTCCGCGCGTTGCCGACTTCGCCAACCTGCCACGGCGGCTCAAGGATGACTTCCGGTTCGCCTTCCTAGCGGAGGGCACCGATGACATTCAGGACCGGTTCGACGCGCTCGCCCTCGAACCAGGTGAACCTCCGGCCACCCAGGTCCTCAGCATCCACGGTGCACTCGACGACATCTTTCCGGTGGCGGCGCTTGAAGAACTCGACCGAGCCTGGGGACCACAGCATCGACTCGAGGTCCACGCGCGTGAGGTGCACGTCTGCTTGAACGTGATCAACGTCTACACGCAGCAGACCGCCGACTGGGTGGCCGAGCTCCTGGCTCCGACGGAGCAGCAGGAAACCACGCGGCCGGCGGCTCTGACCAGTTCCGGCTCGTAAGTCGCGGACCCCTAGCTGCGAGTTGGCGCCAGCATGCGCCACTCCGCGCACGGCTCGAGTTCACCCGCCAACAATTGCGCGCGGCACAGACGGCGTTGCACCTTTCCGCTGGTCGTCTTCGGCACCGCGCCGGGAGCGACGAGCACCACCCATTGCAGCCCGACGTCGACCGCGGTCATAACCTCGCGCCGGACCGCGCGCATCACCTCGCCGAACTCGTCAGCCGAATCCGGGGCGACCTCCATCACGATCGTCGTGATCTCTGTGCCGCTGTCACCGGCAACCGAGAACGCGGCGCTGCAATTGCGTCTGAGCTTGGGGTGCGCCGACTCGGCGGCGTGCTCCAGATCGTGGGGGTGGACGTTGCGCCCCCGGATGATCAGCAGATCCTTGATCCTGCCGACGATGAACAGCTCCTCGTCCAACAGGAACCCGAGGTCTCCGGTGCGGAGGTAGGCCTGAGACGGGTCCTCGCCCTCGATCCCGGCCGCGAACTCGGCGTCGGCCCCGCGATCGCCGGGCCAGTAGCCCGACGCCACGCTCGGGCCGCTGACCCAGATCTCGCCCACCTCGCCGCCGGCGCAGCGGCGCCGTGTGTGCTCGTCGACGATGGCGAGCTCATGGCCGTCGCCCACCTCGCCGACGCCGACGACGACCTGGACCCGGCTGCCTGCATGCGGCGGCTGGGCCAGGCCAGACTCGAGGCCCTCCGCATCGAGTGCGAGCAACGTCGGTTCGCGTCGCCGGCGCGGGCCGGTAACCATCAGCGTCGCCTCGGCCAGGCCGTAGCACGGGTAGAAGCTCGACCGGCGAAAACCGCATCCCGCAAAGGCGTCACAGAACGCTTCGATCGCGTCGGCGCGGACGGGTTCGGCGCCGCAGAACGCGACGTCCCAGGAACCGAGTGATAGCTGCTCCCGCTGGTCCGGAGTGGTGCGGGCGACCGCAAGCTCGTACGCGAAGTTCGGCGCTCCAGTGACGGTCGCGCCGAAGCGGGAGATTCCGGCCAGCCATCGGAGCGGTTCCCTGAGCACCGCCAGCGGCGGCATCAGAACGGTCGGAAACCCGAGGATGACCGGCTGCAGGATCCCGGTGATGAGGCCCATATCGTGCGACGCCGGCAGCCAGCAGAAGCCGCGGCTCTCGGATGACAGGCGCAGCCCGGCGGCGAGCACAGCGGAGTTGGCCAGGAAGTTCGCGTGGCTCAGCATCACCCCGCGTGGGTCGGCGGTCGAGCCCGAGGTGTACTGAAGGAACGCAAGCTGCTCGATGTCCTGCGCGAGCACACCCGGGCCGTCACGGGCCGGCAGTTGGTCGACCGCGAGCCACCGCGCCCCGGCCAGCCTCGAGCCCGGCTCGAGCAGCGACTGGTCTGTCTGCATGCTGTCCGAGGTCGTAAGGACCACGCTGACTTCTCCGTCGCGCGAGATGCGCTCGAGTCGCGGCAGGACCCGATGTAGTCGGCCTGGCTGGGGCGCCAGCGCCGAGACCGCGACCACTCCTACCTGCAGGCAGGCGAACAGGGCCGAGACGAAATCGAGCCCGGGTCCGAACAGCAGCAGGGCGTGAGAGCCGACAGGGACCTCGTCGAGAAGATGCCCAGCGATCCGCTGCGCTCGAGCGTGCACCTCCGCGTAGCTCAGATCCTCCACGGCGTGGACACCGTCCCGCGAGAAGCGGAAGGCCAGCGCATCCCCAGACTCCTGCGCTCGAGTCGCCATGATCTGACCGAGAGTTGCCACGGACGCCGCCTTCAACAGCCTACCGACGCCCGAGCCAGGCCCCTACGCCGCGTCGCCAAACTTTTCTGTCGTGGCGGTTCGTATGTGGTACGAATTTCCGGTGACGATGTGGGTGATCTCGGGGGGGCGGATGGATGACGGCTGACCGGTCCAAGTCGGTTGTCGAGAGCGTGGCGCTGAACCGCGCGGCCGAGGAGTATGACGTCGCGATCCTGGGTGGCGGCCTGGCCGGGTTGACGCTGTCGATCCAGCTCAAGCGGGTTCGTCCTGAGACAAGCGTGCTGGTTCTGGAGAAGCGCGAGGGGCCGGCGCCACTCGCGGCGTTTAAAGTCGGCGAGTCGACGGTGGCCTCCGGGGCCTACTACTTCAGGGACGTCGTCGGCATGAGTGACCACCTCGCGGAAAAGCACCTGCTGAAGTGCGGGCTGCGGTTCTGGATGAGAGCCGGCGATAACAGCGATCTCCTCCAGCGACGCGAGATGGGGTCACCGGCGTTTCCTCCGGACTCGGACGTGCAGATCGATCGGGGGCTGTTCGAGAACGAACTGGCCAGGCGGGCGAGGCGCGCCGGAGTTGACCTGCTGCAGGGCGCGCGCGTGCAGGACGTAACGCTCGCCCCGACCGGCCATTCGGTGACGTTCACGCAACTCGGCGAGGAGTTCACCGTGAAGGCTCGTTGGGTCGTCGATGCGGCCGGACGCGCGAGCTTTCTGAAGCGCAAGCTGGGCATGGGCACGAAGGTCGGCCATGTCGTGAACTCGGCCTGGGTACGGCTCGGCGGCGGCTTCGACCTCGAGGATTGGGGTCGACACGACGCAGCATTCATGGCCCGCATGACGGAGCCCGGGCTGCGCAAGTTCAGCACCAACCACCTGTTCGGGGACGGCTACTGGATGTGGCTGATCCCGCTGTCGTCGGGCCCGATCAGCATCGGCGTGTGTACCGCCGCCAGCATCCACCCGTTCGAGGAGATCTCGACCTTCGACGCGTTCCTGGACTGGCTGCGCCGCCACGAGCCGCAGCTCGCGGCCGTGATCGAGCCGAGGACCGACGAGATCGAGGACTTTCTCCGCGTCGAGGACTTCGCCTACGGGGTCGAGCGCGTGTTCTCCCCCGATCGCTGGTCCCTGGTCGGCGAGGCGGGGGCGTTCGCGGATCCCCTGTATAGCCCGGGATCGGACTTCATCGGCTACGGGAACGTCCTCACGACCGATCTGATCACGCGCGACCTCGACGGCGAGGACATCGCCGCGCGCGTCGAGCGCCACAACGACCTCTACCTGCGCACCTGGGCCGGCGTCATGTCTCGCACCGAGAACCTCTACCCCACGTTCGGCAACGCCTGGGTCACCGGAGCCAAGGTCGCATGGGACATCCCCTTCAATAACTTCGGCGCCACGATGCTGATGGTGAAGGACAAGCTCGCCGACACCGAGTTCGTCGACTCGGTCGAGGACGATCTGCTTCGTCTGCATCGTCTGGAACTGAACATGCAGCGTCTGTTCCGCGAGTGGAACGAGATCGAGCAACGTCCGCTCACCGGTCCCGGCGGAAATAACCCATTGGTGCTCGAAGCACTCGGCGTGCTCATGGCCGAACTCGACGACGAGGGCATCCGCGATGCTCTGCGCTGGCAGGTCTCAACCGCCGAGGCGATGTCCGTGGTCTTCTTTTACCGTGCCGCGCAGGCGCTCGACGAGCCGCCGGCAGAGGACAAGCCGGTCAATCCCTACGCCGTGGGGCTCAAGCCGGAGCGTTGGGAGGCCGAGGGACTGTTCGAGGGACCCGGGCTCACGGGTCACGAGGCGCTCGAGCAGATCGGCGGGTTCGAGTGGCTGTTCGGATCGCCCGCGGGCGCCGCGACTTGACAGCCGCGCCCGGGCCGGGGGCAAACTTTTCTGTCGGCGCGGCTAGCATGTGGTAGGAATTTCTGGTGGCAATGCCTGTGATCCCGGGGGTGGATAGGTGACGGCCGACCGTTCCAAGTCGGTGGTCGAGACGGTGTCGCTGGCGAGAGCCGCCGACGAGTACGACGTCGCGATCCTCGGTGGGGGTCTCGCCGGTCTGACGCTCGCGCTCCAGCTCAAGCGCACTCGTCCTCAGACGAGCGTGCTCGTTCTGGAGAAACGTGAGGGGCCTGCGCCGCTGGCGGCGTTCAAAGTCGGCGAGTCGACGGTCGCCAGCGGGTCGCATTATTTGGCGGACTACGTCGGCCTCAGAGATCACCTCGAGGCGAAGCACCTGGACAAGTGCGGGGTGCGGTTCTGGTGCAGAGCCGGCGACAACAGCGATCTTGCGCAGCGACGGGAGCTTGGGCCGCCCGCATGGCCCCCCTTCACCGATTTTCAGATCGACCGCGGTTTGTTCGAGAACGAGCTGGCCAGGCGCGCCAGGGCCGCCGGGGTGGACTTCCTGCAGGGCGCGCGCGTGCTCGATGTCACGCTCGATCAGGCTGGGCATTCGGTCCAGTTCTCGCAGCTCGACGAGGAGATCACGGTGAAGGCGCGGTGGGTCGTCGATGCGTGCGGGCGTGCGTTCTTTCTGAAGCGCAAGCTCGGCATGGGGACGAAGGTCGGCCATGTCGTCAACTCCGCCTGGCTGCGCCTCGACGGCGGTTTCGACATCGAGGACATGGGTCGACACGATCCGGCGTTCATGGCGCGCGTGGCGGAGCCGGGGATGCGCAAGTTCAGCACCAACCACCTGTTCGGCCACGGCTACTGGGTCTGGCTGATCCCGCTGTCGACGGGGCCGATCAGCATCGGCGTGTGCACCGATGCGAGCATCCACCCATTCGAAGAGATCTCGACGTTCGACGCGTTTCTCGCTTGGATGCAGAAGCACGAGCCACAGCTGGGAGAGGTCATCGCGGCGCGGACCGATCAGATCGAGGACTTCCTTCGGGTCGAGGACTTCGCCTACGGGGTCGAGCGCGTCTTCTCTCCGGATCGCTGGTGTCTGGTCGGCGAGGCGGGAGCGTTCACAGACCCGCTGTGGAGCCCCGGATCGGACTTCATCGGCTACGGCAACACGTTCGCCAACGATCTGATCACGCGCGATCTCGACGGCCAGGACATCGGCGCGCTGATCGAACGCCACAACGCCTTCTTCCTGCGCATGTGGGCCAGCATCATGTGTCGGACCGAGAACCTGTATTCGATGTTCGGCAACACAATGGTCAACGTAGCCTTTCTCGCGTGGAACTACCACATCGGTCACTCCGGCGTCAACGTGCTGATGATCCACCAGAAGCTCACCGACACTGAGTTCATGGACACTGTCGAGGACGACATCGACCGGCTCTATCGTCTGCAGATCAACATGCACCGCCTGTTCCGTGAGTGGAATGAGATCGAGCAGGGTGAGCTCGTCGGCCCGCCCCCAGGGCCCTACCCGTACTCGCAAGAGGCCGTCTTCATCTACAACCTCGATCTGGACGACGACGGCTTTCGCGACACTATGCGACGCGAGGTTGCTACCGCCGAGGCTCTGGCCGTGGCCCTCTTTCACCGTGCCGCCCGCGGGCTCGACGAGCGCCCTGCAGACGACCTGCCGATCAATCCCTACGCCGTCGGCTTGAAACCCGAGCGTTGGGAGTCCGAGGGAGTGTTCGACGCCCCCGGTCTCTCCAACCACGATGCGCTCGCGGCGCTCAGAGGACTCGGTTGGCTCTACAGCGATACGACCGGCGACGCGGGGACAGGCGACGGCGTACTGACCTGGACGAGTGAATTGCTCGACGCGGCGTCACGCGAGCGGCAGCGCCAATGACGACGGCTCCGAGCGTCGCCGGCGCGGGCCGGTGACGAGGCGTGGTTCGCACGTCGGTAGCGTCGGCAAACTTTTCTGTCGTCGCGGCTCGTATGTGGTAGGAATCCTGGTGGCAATGCCTGTGATCCCGGGGGTGGATAGATGACGGCTGACCGCTCCAAGTCGATGGTCGAGAGCGTGGCCTTGAACCGCGCCGCCGAGGAGTACGACGTCGCGATCCTCGGTGGGGGCCTCGCCGGGTTGACGCTGGCGATCCAGCTCAAGCGGACTCGTCCTGACACCAGCGTGCTCGTTCTGGAGAAGCGAGAGGGGCCTGCGCCGCTGGCGGCGTTCAAGGTCGGCGAATCGACGGTGGCGTCCGGGGCGCACTACATGAGGGACGTCGCCGGCATGAGGGACCATCTCGCGGACAAGCACCTGCTGAAGTGCGGGCTGCGGTTCTGGATGAGAGCCGGCGACAACACCGATCTCGTCCAACGACGCGAGCTTGGCCCGTCGGCGTTTCCTCCACACTCGGACGTGCAGATCGACCGGGGCTTGTTCGAGAATGAGCTGGCCAGGCGCGCCAGGCGCGCCGGCGTTGACCTGCTGCAGGGCGCGCGCGTGCTCGACGTGACGCTCGCTCCGACCGGCCACTCGGTGACGTTCTCGCAACTCGGCGAGGAGATCACCGTGAAGGCGCGCTGGGTCGTCGATGCGTGCGGGCGCGCGAGCTTCCTGAAGCGCAAGCTCGGCATGGGGACGAAGGTCGGCCACGTCGTCAACTCGGCCTGGCTGCGTCTGGCCGGCGGTTTCGACATCGAGGATTGGGGCCGGCACGATGCGGGGTTCATGGCGCGCATGTCGGAGCCCGGGCAGCGCATGTTCAGCACCAATCACCTGTTCGGGGACGGCTACTGGATGTGGCTGATTCCGCTGTCGTCGGGCCCGATCAGCATCGGCGTGTGCGCCGACGGCGACATCCATCCGTTCGAGGAGATCTCGACGTTCGAAGCGTTCCTGGATTGGCTGCGTCGGAATGAGCCGCAGGTGGCGGCCGTAATCGAGGCCAGGACCGACGACATCGAGGACTTCCTTCGCGTCGAGGACTTCGCCTACGGGGTCGAGCGCGTGTTCTCCCCGGATCGCTGGTGCTTGGTTGGCGAGGCGGGAGCGTTCGCGGATCCGCTGTACAGCCCGGGATCGGACTTCATCGGCTACAGCAACGTCTTCACCACCGATCTGATAACTCGCGACCTCGACGGCGAGGACATCGACGCGCTGGTCGAGCGCCACAACGACTTCTACCTGCGCACTTGGGGCGGGGTCATGGCTCGCACCGAGAATCTCTACCCCGCGTTTGGCAACGCCTGGGTCACCGCCGCCAAGATCGTCTGGGACGGTCAGCTCAATCACTCTGGCATCGTCATGCTGATGGTGAAGGACAAGCTCACCGACACCGAGTTCATGGACTCCGTCGAGGAGGATGTGTTCCGGCTCCATCGTCTGAACCTGAATATGCAGCGTCTGTTCCGCGAGTGGAACGAGATCGAGCAACGCCCGCTCACCGGCCCACCCAGCGGGGTTAACCAACTCCTGCGCGACGCCATCGCCCGGCTCAATGCCGACGTGGACGATGACGGGCTCCGCGATGCCTTGCGCACGCAGGTCTCAATCGCCGAGGCGATGGCCGTGGCCCTCTTTTCGCGTGCCGCCCAGGCGCTCGACGAGCCGCCCCCAGAGGACAAGCCGCTCAATCCCTACGCCGTGGGGCTCAAGCCGGAGCGTTGGGAGGTCGAGGGACTGTTCGAGGGACCCGGGCTCACGAGTCGCGAGGCGCTCGAGCAGATCGGCGGGCTCGAATGGCTGTTCGGCGCGCCCGCGGGCGCCGCGACTTGACATCCGCGCCCGGACCGTTCGTCGACGAGGGCCGCGGACCAGCGCTTACGCCGACGGTCCAACAGGTCAGCGAGGGCGTCTACGCGTACGTCCAGCTCGACGGCCAGTGGGGGCTGAACAACTGCGCCTTCCTTGTCGGCGGGGACGCCGTCACGTTGATCGATACGTGTTACACCGAGCGCCGGACCCGTGCGCTGCTGAACGCGATACGCGAGGTGACCGAACTGCCGATCAGCACGCTCCTCAACACTCACGAGCACGGCGACCACACGTGGGGCAACTTCATGCTGCCGCCGACGACGACGATCATCGGGCACGAACGCTGCGGCGCGGGCATGATGGCGGCCGGGTTCGGGGCCCAGGCGATCTTCCCGGGAGTCGAATGGGGCGACATCGCGCTGCGGCCGCCGACGGTCACGTTCCGCGACCGCCTGACGCTATGGGTGGACGAGCTGGAGATCCAGGCGTGGCACGTCGGGCCGGCCCATTCGAGCAGCGACGTGGTGCTTTGGCTGCCCGCACGGAAAGTGCTGCTTGCGGCCGATCTGGTGTTCAACGGCGGCACCCCGTTCGTGCTGTTCGGATCCGTCAGCGGCAGTCTGGCCGCGCTCGCGCGGCTCGAGCATCTCGGTGCGGAGGTCGTCGTGCCCGGACACGGCGCGGTCGGCGGCCCGGAGCTGTTGGACCGCCAAGCGGCGTACCTGCGGTTCTTGCAGCGCGTCGCCGCCGAGGCAGTGGCGGCCGAGCTGAGCCCATTGGAGGCGGCGTTGCAGGCCGACCTCGGTGAGTTCTCGCCGTTGCACGATCCCGAGCGGCTGGTCGGCAACCTCGTGCGCGCCATGGCCGAGCACCACGGCGCGGAGCCGGGCGCGCCGGTCGACTACGGCGCCGCCCTCGACGGCATGGTGCAGTACCGCGGCGGCAGGCCTCTTCACTGCATGGCGTAGCGCGGCCTAGTCTCGGGCGGCCGCGCAAGCCATCAGCCGACCTTGGCTCCCTCTGCGAAGGCACCTGCGTGCTCCATCGTCACCCGGCTGTTGGCGGTCAGCGCCGACTCGATGAACTCGCGCGCGTCCTGCAGGGTGGCATCGGCGCCGAGCACCTCCGCGATCTTCTCCGGCTTGATGACCGCGGTGTGACGCGAGGTGAGCGTGAAGCCGCCCGGGGTCTCGTCGATCAGAAAGTGGCCGGTGTGTACGGACAGCAGGGTCGGCGGCGTCGTCTGCTTGTAGATGATCCTCCGCCTCGGGAAGCCGACCCGGATCGACCTGGTCGTGTGCGCCGAGCCATCCTTGGTAACGGTATCCATTTCCATCACCTGGACGTTCGGCTCGGGCTCCTCAAGCCTCATCTTGTCGACGTGTGGTAGCCGCGCAGGCCATTCGCGGGCGTTCCAGACGAACTCGTAGGCGTCGTCTGGGGCGCCGGTGCTCGGCACGGAGTCGTCCCATTGGACGGTCAGGGAGTCGCGCTCGTCGGCCTGCTCGGCCGCGGCCTTCAGTGTGGCGAGCTCGGTCTGGCTGTTGCGGTCGGTCGCCTCGGCAATCCATTGCAGGGCGGCGGGATCGTCGTCGATCGCGCTGAAATCATGCAGGAGCCTGACCAGCGCTCCGCCATCGGGTTGCTCCTCGACGATCCACTGACCGCTCATCGCACCGATCGGCGGGCTCGATTTCTCCTGCCGGAACTGCACCGTCAGGCGATCGGGGTCGAGGTTGCGGATCGAAGTCCAAGCCTTGACCTCGTCGTTTGCGAGCGCCCACACGTGTATGCGCTCCTCACCACCGCCGAGGTCCTCGCGATCGAGATGGATCGTAGGCAGGAAGACAATGGGCCAGTTGACAGCGTCGGCGATGACGCGAAACGCCGCCGACGGAGGGGCCGAGACCGCAATGCTGTGTTCAAGGTGAGTAACTGGCGATTCCACGACTAGCGCTCCTCTGCTGGTTGCCTACCGGTCACCCGCCGCCGTCAGTAATTGCCCAGGCCACCGCACACGTTGATCGCCTGCGCGGTGATCGAGGCGGCCGTGGGCGTCGTCAGATAGTGGACGAGCCCAGCCACCTCGTCTGGCGTGGTGTATCTGCCCAATGGGATGCGTGCATTGAACGAGTCCAGGACCTCCTGCGGCGTCGTCCCGCGCTGCTGCGCGAAGAATTCGCGGACGTGCTCGGCGAGCGGCGTCTCCACGAAGCCCGGACAGACGGCATTGACCGTGATGCCGGACCTGGCCAGCTCGAAGCCAAGCGACTTCGAGAACCCGACAACGCCGTGCTTCGACGCCGAGTAGGCGGAGCCGGCCGCGATCCCCTGCTTCCCCGAGGTCGAGGCGATATTGATCACATGACCCTGCTTGCGCTCGAGCATCCCCCCGGCGTTCAGAACCTCCTTCGTCATCAGGTAGACGCTGTTCAGGTTCGTGTTGATGATGTCGAACCACAGCTCGTCGGAGTGCTCCGCAACCGTTCCTCCACCGCTACGCCCGGCGTTGTTAACGAGAACGTCGACGCGTCCGTAGCGGTCGACGGCAGCCCGGATGAACTTCTTGATGTCATCAATCTTCGTCACGTCGCACGTCGAGCCGTCGACGTCGTAGCCGGCATCCTGGAGCTCCTTCACCGTGGCGTCCAGCCTGCCCTGGTCGCGTCCGCAGATGTAGACGCTCATGCCGTCAGCGGCCAGGCTCTTCGCGACGGCCAAGCCGATGCCGCTGGTGGCTCCGGTCACCACCGCAACCCGTTTGCCGTTCTCAGACATCCATACCCCTCCTGATCAAATAGCCCTAGTCGATCCGATCACGCCGCGCGCAAGACGAGCGCCGAGTTGAACCCGCCGTAGCCGCGCGCGAGTATCAACGCGGTTTGCAGCTTCGCCTCCTTAGGCTGATCCATAACGAGCGCGAGCTCGCAGCCGGGTGCGAGGTTCGAGACGTTGATCGTCGGCGGGATCACCTGATCGCGCAGCGACAGCAGCGCAGCGGCGACATCGACCGGCGCGCCGGCACCGTACATCCGTCCCGTCATCGTCTTGGGAGCGGTAACCGGGACGCCTTCGGATCCGAACAGACCGGCGATGGCCTCGGCCTCGGCCCGATCGAGCTCCGGCGTGCCACTCGCGTCCGCGAATACGACATCGACGTCCTGCGGGCTGACGCGCGCGTCCCCAAGCGCGAGCTCGGCTGCCCGGCGCAGACCCGGCGGACGATCGGACCCGGGAGCCGGGTCGAACGTGGCGGCGTATCCCGCGATCTCGCCGTACGGCTTGCGACCGCGCCGGCGGGCCGAATCGGGCGCCTCGACGACGAGAACCGCTCCTCCCTCGGCTATCACGTGACCAGAGGCGGCACCGTCGAAGGGTCGGTAGGCCTCGTCGGGGGCGGCCGAGGTGCTCAGGCGCCCGCTGGCGATCTGCGCGCACAAGGTCCAGGGATTGACCGGAGCCTCCATCCCGCCGGCGAGCATGAGTGGTGTGCCGTTCCGAAGCTGGCGCCGCGCCGTGGCGATCGCGTCCAGCCCACCCGCCCCTTCGCTGACGAGCACTCCGCAGTGGCCGCGCATCCGGTGCCGGATCGAGATCTGGCCCGTGTTCACCGCATAGAACCACGCAAACGACTCGTAGACGCTGACCGTCCGTGGGCCCGTCGCCCACAGATGTTCCATCTCGCGCTGGCCGAACTCCCATCCGCCGTAGCAGTTGGTGGACACGATCCCGACGTCGTACTCGTTGCGCTGAGCGGGATCGACGCCGGCGTCCGCCAGCGCCAGGTCGGACGCCACGAGGGCCATCCGGGTCATTTGGTCGGTCTGTGGCAACAGCCGGCTTTCGATGTGCTCGGCTGCGTCGAAGTCGCGCACCTCACCAGCCAGGCTGACCGGATACGACGACGCGTCGAACCTCGAGATTTCGGCAATCGCGTTCTTCCCACCCAGAGTCGCAGACCAGTACGCCTCGGTTCCGTTTCCGCCGGGAGCAATCACGCCGAGCCCGGTGACCATTGCTCTGGTCATGACAGCATCCCCTGTCGGGCGAGGATCATCGCGCTCTGGAAACCACCAAACCCGCTACCGACGGTGAGAGCGACATCGGTCTTGTGCTCGCGCGCGACGAGTGGCACATAGTCCAGGTCGCACTCCGGGTCGGGGTCATGCAGGTTGGCTGTGGGCGGAACCACGCCACGGTCGATCGCCAGTGCACACGCGGCGATCTCGATCGATCCAATGGCCCCGAGCGAGTGCCCGATCATAGATTTGATCGAGCTGACTGGGATGCGATAGGCGTGATCGCCGAGGGTCAGCTTGAACGCGGCCGTCTCGTGGCGGTCGTTCTGCTTGGTGCCGGAGCCGTGAGCGTTGATGTACGCGACGGTCGTCGGCTCGAGCTCGGCCTGTTCGAGTGCCACGCGAATCGCCTCGGCCATTTCACGGCCGTCGGGTTTGAGGCCGGTCATGTGATAGGCGTTGGACCTGGTCGCATAGCCGCCGACCTCCGCGTACACGTGCGCGCCGCGCGCCTTCGCTCGCTCCGCCTCCTCGAGCACGAATACCGCAGCTCCCTCGCCGAGAACGAAGCCGTTTCGGCTTGCATCAAACGGCCGCGACGCCGTCTCCGGCGTGTCGTTGCGGTTCGTCGTGGCTTTGATCACGTCGAAGCAGGCCAGGCAGATCGGCGTGATCGGCGCCTCGGTCGCGCCCGCGATCATGACGTCGGCAACGCCGTCGCGGATCAATTCCGACGCGTAGCCCACCGCGTCGAGCCCCGAGGTGCACCCCGTGGACACGACGGTCGCCGGGCCTTCGGCGCCGGCGACCCAGGCAACCTCAGCGGCGATCTGACTGGGATGAAAGTAGCTGTACAGGTTCGGCGAGGCGGCTGTGTGGTCGACCAGGTGGTCCTGGCCGCTGTTGCTCACCGCCACGAACTCCTCTTCCATGCGGGTGATCGACCCGAGGGCGCTTCCGATCGAGACGCCCACGCGCTCAGGCAGCGGGTTGGAAGCTTCGAGGCCGCTGTCGGCGATCGCCTCCTTCGTGCAGAACACCGCGAACTGGGCCGCGCGGTCCATCCGCGCCGCCTCATCGGGCGAAATTCCGGCCACCTCAGGCGTGAAGTCCGATTCGGCCGCGACCTGCGAGCGATAGGAGGAGGCGTCAAAGAACGAGATCCGCCGGGTGGCAGTCCGTCCCGACGTGATCAGGTCCCAGAAGCGCTCCCGGCCGACTCCCCCCGCCGACACGACGCTTACCCCCGTGATAGCCGCCCGTCGCATCAGGCCACCGTGCGCAACGCGACGCCGGCGTCACCGGTCCGTCTCGACTCGACCAGCAACAGATATCTCCCCGACGGCATCAATGAACACCTCCGATTGGATGGCCGCACCACCAGCCACATCAGCGAGAATGCAACCCTACCAGCGCCCCGAGGGGGATCACAACTCGATCCTTACGTCCGTCGCACGACCGCACACGGGCGGGTCCCTCCGGAGCGTCGTGGCCCTCGCCGGAGATCCCTGGGGGGCGCGATCTGACGCCCGCGTCTGGTGTCGATCAAGGGTCCCCCCGGCCAGCAGCTTCAACCCATCACGCGATCTCGCGAAGCCCTCCGTTCGCGACCTCGTACACGAACCCCTTGACATTCTCGGTACGCGGGATGAACGGATCCTGCTGGATTCGCCGCACCCCTTCGCGCACCGAGGCGTCGAGATCGTCAAACGTGCCCGCGGTCCACGACGGCCGCTGGCCCGTGGAGCGCTCGAGATCGCTCGCAAACGCTTCGTCGGAGAACGTGAGCAGTCCGCACTGAGTGTGCTGAATGACGACGATCTCCTCGGTCCCGAGTTGATGCTGGGAGATCGATAGCGATCGGAGGACGTCGTCGGTCACGATCCCGCCGGCATTGCGGATTACGTGCGCATCGCCGGGCTCGAGTCCAAGCACTCGTGCAGGGTCGATCCGCGCGTCCATGCAGGTGAGGATCGCCACCTTCAGCTCCGGGGGGGCGGGCAGCGCGGCGTGCGCGAAGCTCAGTGTGTAGGCGTGATTGTTATCCAGCAGTTGGGCCGTCGCATTCATTGGCTTGACGCCTCCCTTGCCGATTGACCAAGATGGGGGTGACATGGTGCGCAATCTCTACATCACCGGGACGGAATCGGGAAGTGGCAAGTCGGTCGTCGCCCTGGGCCTGATGGAAACGCTCGCCGGCCGCTCGCAGAAGGCGGGGTTCTTTCGCCCGATCGTTCCGTCCCGCGAGATCCCTGACGCTCAGCTCGAGCTGATCCGCAGCCGCTACCGGCTCTCCAGCACCTACGAGGAGATGCATGCGCTGTCCGCCGAGGAGGCGCATGCGCTGATCGCCGCGGGACGGCACAGCGAACTCGAGCAGCAGGTATTCGACGCCTACAAGCGACTCGAGCAGCGCTTCGAGGTGATCGTCTGCGAGGGAACCGACTTCGTTGGCGTGCTCCCGGCACTGGACTTCGACCTCAACGCGACGCTCGCCAACCAGCTCGGCTGTCCCGTCCTGGTGGTGATCCGGGGCTCCTCGGTTCCTGGAATCGCCTCGGCCGTGCGGGTCGCACGCGCCGCGCTGACCCGCCGGAACTGCTCGCTCTTCGGAGTGATCGTCAACCGGGTTCCGGCCGACCTGCTGGCCCAGATGCGCGCTCACTCGGTGATGTACGACCCCAACGAGCCCCTGTACGTGCTTCGGGAGGACCCCGCGCTCGCGCACGCTACGGTGGCGCAGGTGGCCAGGGAGCTGGGCGCCCGCGTACTCGTCGGCGGCGACGGGCGGCTGGCACGGGAAGTGCGCGAGGTTCGCGTCGCGGCGATGAGCGTCGAGCACTTCCTCGACGACCTGACCGACGGAACGCTCGTGGTGGTTCCCGGAGACCGCGCGGACATCATGCTCGCGAGCCTCGCGGCCAGCCAGTCCCCGGCGCTCCCGGCGGTGGCCGGCATGGTGCTGACCGCCGGCTACGGGGTCCCGCCGTCGATCATGCCGCTGCTCAGACGCGCCCCGTTCGCCGTGATGGAGGTCGCGGAGCGCACCTTCCAGACGGCCGCCTCAGTGGAGTCGATCAACCCAGTGATCACCGCCGAGGATGAGCCGAAGATCGCCAGCGCGGTCAGCGTGTTCGAGGCGGGCGTCGATCCACGCGAGCTGGCGGAGCGGATCGCGCTCCCGCGTCCTTCCATCAGGACGCCGCTGATGTTCCAGTACGAGCTGCTCGAACGCGCCAAGGGGCGCCGGCGCAGGATCGTCCTACCCGAGGGAGAGGATGAGCGGATCCTTCGCGCGGCGGACATCCTGCTGCGCCGGGGGGCGGTCGACCTGGTGATCCTCGGCGACGAGGAAGCGGTCAAGCGCGAGGCGGCGTCCCGCGGCCTGGATCTGGCGGCAGCCGAGATCGTGGACCCCATCGCCTCCCCGCTTCGGAGCGAGTACGCCGCGGTCTACCACGAGCTGCGCAAGCACAAGGGGATGACGCCGGAACTGGCGCTCGACGCGGTCAGCGAAGGTAGCTACTTCGGGACCTTGATGATCCACACGGGCGCGGCCGACGGAATGGTCTCGGGCGCGGCCCACACCACCGCCGACACGATCCGCCCCGCGTTCGAGATCATTCGCGCCCAGCCGGGGGTGTCCGTCGTCTCGAGCGTCTTCTTCATGTGCATGGCCGACCGCGTGCTCGTGTACGGCGACTGCGCGGTCAATCCGACCCCGGACGCCCAGCAGCTCGCCGACATCGCGATCAGCTCGGCGGACACCGCGGCCGGCTTTGGGGTCGAACCGAGGATCGCGATGCTCTCTTACTCGACCGGCGAGTCGGGCAAGGGGCCGCAGGTGACCGCAGTCCGAGAGGCGACCGAGCTCGTGCGCGAGCGCCGCCCCGACCTGAGCGTCGAGGGACCGATCCAGTACGACGCCGCCGTCGACGCGCACGTCGCGCAATTGAAGCTGCCCGGCAGCGAGGTCGCCGGCCGCGCGACGGTGTTCATCTTCCCCGACCTCGACACCGGGAACATCGCCTACAAGGCGGTTCAGCGCTCGGCCGGCACACTCGCGATCGGCCCCGTCCTCCAGGGGCTGCGAAGGCCGATCAACGACCTGTCGCGGGGTTGCACGGTGCCCGACATCGTGAACACCGTCGCGATCACGGCGATTCAAGCCCAGGACAGCCCGCCACCGGCGGCGTGAGGCTCACTTCCCGACGATGATCGCGGTCACGAACAGGGCGAGCAGGTGGAAGCTCTGGTCAAGCGCCAGACCCAGCGAAACATTGGTCTTGATATCGGCCTTCTTGACCCCCCGCGCATAGTCGGCCAGTAGCCTGCCGTCGTCCTGGACGTAGTGCGGGATGAAGATTCCCACGGCGAGCACGAACACCCACGCGTGCAGGCTGCTCCACAGCCAAATGAAGGCCGGCACGAACGCCAGCGTGTAGGTCGTGGCGTGCGACGCGAGCGCAATGCGCTGGGTGCGAGTGCCGGTGAGCCCGCCGTGCTTGTTGACCGCCTGCCAGTCGGTCTGGAGGAAGTAATCGCCGACCGCGTGCGAGACGACGAACACGGCGAAGATCTGGACCCACGGCATCCCTGTCAGCGTTCGACTCTGAGCCGGTCGAGCTCCGGCTCGCGCGCCAGGCCCTGTAGCTCGAGCTGCTGCTCGGCGCGGATGATGTGCAAGACCGCGTTGATCAACGCCAGGTGGGTAAACGCCTGCGGGAAGTTACCCAGGTGCCGGCCGGTGACACGGTCGATCTCCTCGGCGTACAGCAGCAGCGGGCTGGCGAACGACAGCAGCTTCTCGCACAGGCCACGGGCGCGGCTGATCTCGCCGATCTCGGCCAGCGCGGACACCAGCCAGAACGAGCAGATCGTGAACGTCCCCTCCTCGCTGGCGAAGCCGTCGTCGGTCTCCTCGACGCGGTAGCGCAGCACCAGCCCGTTCTCGGTCAGCTCGTCGGCGATCGCCAGCACGGTGGCGCGGATCCTCGGATCGTCCGGCGGCAGGAACCGCACCAGCGGCATCAGCAACAGCGAGGCGTCGAGCGCGGTGGTGTCGTAGTGCTGGACGAACACGCCGCGCTCATCGACGCCGTGGGCGCAGATGTCGGCGTGGATCTCGTCCGCGGCCGCTTGCCAGCGCGATGCGACGGCTTCGTCGTTGCGGATCTCGGCCAGGCGCGCGCCGCGGTCTGCGGCGACCCAGCACATCATCTTCGAGGACGTGAAGTGCTTGGGATCGCCCCGCACCTCCCAGATCCCACGATCGGGCTCGCGCCAGCGCTCGAGCGCCTTCTCCACCTGCCGCTTGATGATCGGCCACAGCCGGTCGGGAAGCTGGTCACGCGATCGCGTGTGGAGATAGATCGAATCGAGCACCGCCCCCCACACGTCGTGCTGATCCTGGTTGTAGGCGCCGTTGCCGATCCGCACCGGCCGCGACTGGTCGTAGCCCGATAGATGCTCGAGCACCTGCTCCTCGAGCCGGCTCTCGCCGCCGATCCCGTACATGATCTGGAGCTGGCCCTGCTCGGCCTCGGCCATGTCGGCGATGAAGTAGAAGAAGTCGTTGGCTTCCTCGTCGAAGCCAAGCGTGTACAGCGCCCACAGCATGAAGGTCGAGTCGCGCACCCAGCTGTAGCGGTAATCCCAGTTGCGATCTCCGCCCGGAGCCTCGGGCAGCGACGTGGTGGAGGCCGCGACCATCGCTCCCGAGGGGGCGTAGGTGAGCCCCTTGAGGGTCAGCGCGCTGCGCTGCAGGTGCGAGCGCCAGGGGTGGTCAGGGAACGTTCCATGCTTGAGCCACTCCTGCCAGAAGCGACCGGTGCGTGCCAACCACGCGGCCGCCTCCTCGTAATCTGTCGGCAGCGGATGGGAGGACCAGGCGAGCGCGACGAACGCCCGCTCGCCTTCGCGCAGCGTCGTTCGCGCGCGCGCCCGCGGACCTTCGAAGCCGAGTCGCAGATCGGTCGTGAGGCGCAGCCGCAGGTCGATCCCTTCCGAGGCGGCCACCGCCTCGTGGTACCCCGGGCCGGTATAGGCCCAATCAGCGGCCAAGCCGCCGTAGTCGAACGCCGGCTCGCACTCGAACTTGATCTCGGCCGAGCCCTGCACGCACTCGACCAGCCGCAGCAGCACATGATCCGCGTCGTGGTCGGTCGGCGAGCGCCGGTGGCTGTGCGAGCGCTCGTCCTGGTGGTGCCAAGGGCCGATGCTCAGCGCGTCACGCACGATTACCCACCCCATGCGGGTTTCCCAGCTGGTCTCGAGCACCATCGTCCCCGGGATGTAGCGCCGGCCCGCGGGGACGCTCACATCGGCGGGAGCGACCCGAAAGGTGCCTGCGTCTCGGTCCAGGATCGCCCCGAACACGCTCGGCGAGTCCATCCGCGGCAGGCACATCCACTCGACGTTGCCGCTCGGCGCGATGAGCGCCGCCGTTTCGCAGTCGGACAGGAACGCATAGTCCCCGATCGGCGGGAAGGCACTGATCCGGATCCCATGATCCGACGCCGCGTGAAACGCGTGATCAGAAGCCCCCATCATCGGCGAGCGATTCTGCTCAGGTGGCCGACACCTGTCAAGGTATGCTCGCCGCGTGGCACCGGCGCCCTGACCGTGGTGGCGCAAGGAAGCTCTCGGTGGAACCTCAGATCCAGCTCACCTCGATCGACGTGATCGCTTCGGCGCTCGAGCCGGTCATTCCGATGCTCGGGACGGTCAGCTCGCCCGACGGCGCGGTCACCTTGATGCTGAGCGACATCGCCGACGCGAGCACCGTGGCCGAGCAGCTCGGTCCCGAGCGCTGGCAACGGTTGCTCGCCGATCACCGGCTGCTGGTCGAGCAGCTGGTCAGCCGGCACGACGGGCAGGTCGTCAGGTTCGAGCACGACGGGTTCCTCGCCTCGTTCAACAGCGCCCACGCCGGGCTGCACGCCGCGGTCGAGCTGCAGCGGACCTTTACCGGGCCCGCGGGCGAGGCCGGAGCGCCGGCCATCCAGGTCCGGGCGGGACTGCACTCGGGCTTCGTGATCGTCAACCCTGAGCAGCTCATGGGCCGAAACGTGGTCCTGGCCAGCCGCATCGCCGGGCAGGCGCGGGGCGGTGAGATCCTCGTTTCCTCCAACGTCAAGCAGTACACCGAGACCGATCCCAGCTTCCATTTCGAGCTCCACGGCGAGTACCACTTCAAGGGTCTGCACGGAGAGCACACCGTGTACGCCGTGCCCTGGCGTTGAGCGACCGGGGGTAAGCCCCGGGTGCGGCTGATCGGACGCTGATCGGACCGACCTGGAGCCTGTCTACGCGGCCTTGCCCGCAGCCGCCGCGAGATTCCGGGCGTACTCGCCGGCGCTCTGCGGCCGCTGCTCGGGAGCTTTGGCCATCGCCGTGAGCAGCGCCCGCCCGAACTCCGGGGAGAGGTCTCGGCGGTTCGTGCACGGATCCGCAGGCTGGTCCTGAAGGTGGGCCCACAGGATCCGCATGCCCTGCGCCTCGGCGAACGGCGCCTGCCCGCACAGCGATTCGTACATCACGCAGCCGAGCGCGTACACGTCGGTGGCGGCGGTGACCGGCTCGCCCCGGATCTGCTCCGGAGCCATGTAGTCCATCGATCCGAGCGCCTGGCCCGGCAGCGTCAAGAGGCTGCCCTGGGTGTCCTTGGCCAGCCCGAAGTCGGTTATGTATCCCTGGCCCTCGTTGTCGAGCAGGATGTTCGCCGGCTTGACGTCGCGGTGCACCATACCCGCCGCCCACAGCGCCTCGAGCCCGGCGGCGACGTCGGCGCACACCCGCAGCGCAGTGTCCAGGTCGAGTGGGCCGTCCTGCTTGAGCTTCTCGTCGAGCGACTGTCCCTCGATGAAGACCTGCGCCATGTACGGCACGCCCTCGACCTCGCCCGTCGCGATCACCGGCACCACGTTCGGATGCTTGACCGTCGAGGCGATGCGCGCTTCGCGGTTGAACCGGCGCCGAAAGGTCTCGTCCCGCGCGTAGTCCTCCTTGACCAGCTTCAGGGCCACGCGCCCCCCGTCGGGGCCGGTGGCGATGTAGACCCTGCCCATCCCGCCCTCGCCGAGCAGGCTGTCGATTTGGTAGCCGTCGATCTTCGTTCCGACGCGAGAGTCGTTCATCGCTCGCTCATGCTCTCCTCGAGTCGTCCCACCGGCGCACCTTCGCGGCGAAACCGGCGCTCCGGTTGCGGAGGCCGGAGATCGAAGTATGATGGTGGTCGATTCACTGAGGATAGGAGATTCGGTCTTGCAAATAAAGATCGGCCGGTGGATCGCCTCGGGGGCGATGGTCGCGATGCTGATGCTGGGCGTTGCCGGCGGGGCGAGCGGGTCCACGAGCTTCTGCGCCGGCACCAACCCGATCAACGACAACTACCTGTGCTCGTTGAACTTCAACGCGCCAGGCAAGCCGTTGAACAGCACCGACACGCTCGAGGACACCGAGAACATGGCGACCGCGACGACCCAGAACAACATCTTCAGCCCCTGTGGGCTGACGAACTGTCCGTCGGGCGGTGCCGAGGTGACCTCCTGCGACAACACCAGTTACGGCAACACCATCTGGTACGACTTCTATCCGAACGCGAAGGGCCTCGTGAGCATCCGCACGCAGGCCCTGTTCGACAACGTCATCACGGTCTATCAATACAACCAGCAGTCCCTGGCGCCCGAGCTCGGCACGGCTAAGTGCGCGGTCTCGAGCCTCGGGTCGGGCCAGCTCGTCGCGTCCGTCAAGAAGGGCGCCGACTACACCGTGCAAGTCGGTGCCATCAGCAACCCGGGCCCGATCCACGTCCTGTTCGACTTCTTCAAGACCCCGCCCAAGCGGCTGAGCGCGACCACGTTCCTGAAGGCGAGCACGCTCAGCAACGGACTCGACCTGTCGTCGCTGACCGTCAGCACCGCGCGCGGGGCCAAGGTATCGGTGAGCTGCGGAGGCCTGTGTCGGTCGGTCTCGAAAAGCGTGCCTCGCTTCGGCTCGAACATGCTGCAATTCCCCAGCGTGAGCGGCGTCCGGATGCCGTCCGGATCCAAGCTCCTGATCCACGTCACCGCCCCTCACTCGATCGGCGCGCTGGTCCAGTACACGATCCTGCCCGGCAACTTCAGCAAGCAGACCTTCTGCACCGAGCCGGGCTCGAGCAAGCCGAGGTCGAAATGTCAATGACGGTTTCCTCCCCGGTTCGGGTTGGGCTGCTCGCGCTGCTGCTTGGCGTGCTGTTCGCCGCCGCGCTGCTCGTCGCCCAGGCGAGCGGCACGAGTACCAGTGCCCCCGGTCCGGTCGGGCTGTCGGCTCCGGCCTCATCGGTCGCGGTGACGGCACTGCCGGCCACTTCCGCGTTGCCCGCACTTCGCCCCCAGCCGCAGCCGCCGAAGCCGAAGCACACGGCGAGCACCCCGACATCGAACAGCGGGTCGTCCGCGTCAAGCTCGTCCACCTCGAGCGCGCCACCGGTATCGAGCTCCCCGCCCGCATCGAGCTCCCCGCCCGCATCGAGCTCCCCGCCGGCTTCTAGCTCGCCACCGCCCAGCAGCAGCGGCGGCTCAGGCGGTGCCGGCGGCGGCACCGGCGGGATCGTCGGCGGCTGACTGCAGCCGCGGCTCGGCCGGTTCGATGACCGTGCTTACACCGGCGACGGGTCGACTTAATCGCGTCGGCGCGGGGCTGACCGGGCAGTAGAATCGTCGAGCTTTGGTAGACCGGGGTACGATCGTAGCCGGGTACCGCATCGATGGGGTGCTCGGCCGAGGGGGGATGGGAGTCGTCTATCGCGCGACTCAGCTGTCGCTGGGTCGGGTGGTCGCACTCAAGCTCCTGGCCGCCGAGCTGAGCGAGGACCCGGGCTTCCGGGCGCGCTTCCAGCGCGAGGCAAAGCTCCAGGCCGCACTCGAGCACGAGCACATCGTTCCGGTGTACGAGGCTGGCCAGACTGACGATGGCCTGTTCATGGCCATGCGGCTGATCGACGGTCCCACCCTGAAGGATCTGATCCTCGAGGGCCAGCTCGATCCTCGGCGCAGCCTCCGGATCCTCGCCCAGGTGGCCCAGGCGCTCGACGCGGCGCATGACGCCGGGCTGATCCATCGTGACATCAAGCCGCAGAACATCCTGATCGAGCAGGGCGATCGCGTCTACCTGGCCGACTTTGGCCTGATCAAGGCTCCCGACGAGGCCCGCCTGACCGACACCGGACAGTTCATCGGCACGATCGACTACGTCTCGCCCGAGCAGATCCAAGGCGAGCCGGCGACGGCTGCCAGCGACACCTACGCCCTGGCCGCCGTCCTCTACGAATGCCTGACCGGCCAGGTCCCGTTCCTCCGCGCGAACGAGGCCGCCGTGATACACGCGCACGTGGTCCAGCCCCCACCCCGCGTGACCGAGCTATGCCCCGACCTCCCGCCGGCGATCGACGAGGTGATCGGGGCTGGGATGGCCAAGGACCCCCCCGCGCGTCCCGCCTCGGCGGTCGCAATGATCCGTCAAGCCGTGCTGGCGTTGGCCCTCGGGCCGCAGACCGCGGGCGGCGCGCAGGTCACCCGGCTGACCCCTCTCCCCGAGATGCCAGACACGGGCGACGCGTCCCGCGGGGAGGGCGCCATCGCCACCGTGGCTTCTGCCGGGGCGCCGGGCGAGAACGCCCTCGCCGCACCCGACGCCTCGACGGTTCCGGCTGCCGTCGCGACCAAGCCGGCGGCTTCGCCCTCCCCGTTGGCCGAGCCGGCGACCGCCGACGGCGCGGCGGCGTCCTCGGTCACGGTCGAGCGCCGAGCCACCCGACCGAGTCGGCTCGGGCCGATCGCACTCGTCGCCGTGCTCGCCGTCGCCGCGATCGTCGTCGGATTCCTGGTCGGTAACTCGGGCAGCAGCTCGAACGCGCCCTCCTTTACCAACTCGGCCACCGTCGGCCCGATTCAACTGCGCTATCCCGCCGGCTGGCAGGTCGGCGCGGCGCTGCCGGCAATTCCGGGCATCAGCTTCACGACCCCGGTGGTGCTCGGCCGGAGCCCAGGCGGCGCGGGGCTGACGGCAGGCGTGGTCGCCGCGGCCGCCGGCCCGACGCTACTCGCGCCAGCGTTCCGTTCCAAGGTCACGGGGGCGTTGCCGACGCCCGCCCCGGTCAAGCTCGGCGCCGTCGAGGCCTACCGCTACAGCGGCCTCCAGGTTGCCGGCCTGCCGGGCACGGTCACCCTGTACGCAGCGCCGACCTCGGCGGGCACCGTGACGCTCGCCTGCTGGTCCTCGAGCGCCGCAGCCAGCACCTTCCAGACCGACTGTGGCGAGGTCGCGGCAACGCTCCGCCTGCTGGGAGCCACCGCGTATCCGCTGGGTCCGAGCGCGGCCTACGGCCATCAGCTCTCGGCGACCCTAGATCGGCTGCGGACCGACACGACCGGACCGCTGGCCGCGCTGGGCGCCGCGAAAACTCCCGCGGCTCAGGCCACGGCCGCCCGGCAGCTCGCCGCCGCATACGCGGCCGCAGCCCACAGTCTCCGCGGCACCACCGTCTCGCCGCTCCTGCGAGACGCGCAAAGCGCTATCGTCGCCTCCCTCACCCGGCTTTCGGGGGCCTACACGCAGGCCGCGGCCGCCGCGAAATCGAGCTCGACAACTGCCTATAACCGGGCCGGACAGGCCGTCGATAGCGCCTCGGCAACCCTCAGCGGAGCCTTGCGCAGCCTCCGCGGGCTGGGCTACACTTTGACGGCGGGGTAGCCAACAGTGCCAGGGGGTTGCATGGATGGGGCAGGAGATGGTTGGAAACGTCGGTACGCTCAGTCGGCTGGCTGAACCACGTACCGCATCCCAGGTGATGGGCCGCACGCTGCGCGGCCGTTACCGTGTAGTCGAGCCGATTTCTGCCGGCGCGATGGGCGCCGTGTATCGCGCTGTCGACACCGAAACCGACGGCGAGGTCGCGCTCAAGCAGTCGACCAACCCCCATCACGACCAGCGGTTCGAGGTCGAAGCGCGACTGTTGAGCGCCCTCCAGCACCCTCGCGTGGTGCGGATCCTCGACCACTTCGCCGTCCCCACCGGTCAGTACCTGGTGATGGAGCTGATCCGCGGGCTCGATCTTGGAGCGCTGCTCAAGCAGCGCGGCCAGCCGGGCCTTCCAGTCGATCAGGCAGTGGAGTACATCCGCCAGACGTGCGAGGCCCTCCAGTACGTCCACGACCAGCAGATCGTCCACCGGGACATCAAGCCCCAGAACCTGATCCTCAGCGAGTCCGGGATCACGGTGGTCGACTTCGGGATCGCCCGTCTACTCGACGACGCCGAGTCCGGCACGATCGGGATCGGCACCCCGCGCTTCATGGCCCCGGAGGTGCTGGCGGGGGGCAGCATCTCGCCGCGCACCGACGTGTTCGGGGTCGCCGCCACCCTGTGGACGCTGATCGCCGGCCGGACCCCGGTGTATGCCGATCCAACCAAGCTTTCGAGTATCGCCCCGGACGTCACCCCCGAGCTCGAGCGGACGATTGCCGCCGGCCTCGAGATGATCCCCGAGCGGCGGGTGGCGTCGATGGCCGCGTTCGCCAAGGCGCTCGGCGCGCCGCTGCGGACCGAGACCGGCATCTCGCTCGCGGTCTCGATCGACAGCCCCGACGCCTCTCGCAGCCTGATGGAGGCGGTGGTCCACACCGCTGCGGGCGTGTTCGGCGCTGCGGCGGCGTCGATCGCGCTCGTCGACGAGACCACCGGTGAGTTGGTCTACCAGTCGGCCTGGGGCTCCGGCGCCCGCGAGATTGTCGGCGTGCGCCTCCCGCCCAGGACAGGCATCGCCGGTCAGGTGGTCGCCAGTGGGCTCGCCGAGGCGGTACCCGATTGCCGCACCGATCCGCGTTTCGCCGCCAGGATCGCCGCCGGAACCGGATACGTGCCGTACACCCAGCTCGTCGTCCCGCTGCGCCGAGCCGGGCGGCCGATCGGCGCGCTGGCGATCCTCGATCGCCGCGACGGCCGAGCCTACCGCCAAGAGGATCTCGAGCCCGCCGACGCTGTTCGCGGACCTGGCGGTCAAGGCCCTAGACGTGACGCCGGGCTCGTTCACGAGCCTGGGCATGACCTCGCTCGGCTAGCCGGCGCTTCGCCGGGCCGATATACACCTGCTCATTCCCCCGAGCCGTCCGGGCGCGTGGGCAAGTTGCAAGCTCCTCATTCCTCGTGTAGGGTGGCGGCGCGCTCGGGGCCGGCGGGCGGGACATTGGGACAAACCGGGTACACCAATCGGGGGTGCGTTACATGAGCGTGTTGAGTCGTTGCTTTCGTCGCTTGGCGGCGGTGCTGGTCGGTGCTGTCGCTGGCGCTGGCGCTGATCGCGGTGCCGGCGGCGTGGCGCAGTCGAGCAGCGACGATCACCGCGCAGGCTGGACGTCCAGTTCTCGGGCGCGGTCGATAGCCCCGCGTCCTGTGACGTCAGCGGCACCGGAACGACGCGACGATCGACTGGGGGATGGACGCACACGACGCGGCACCTCCGGCACGACCAACGGCCGGTCGTCACGGGACCCACACGTACACCGCAGCGAGGCGCCTACAACGGCACAGTGACCTTCAGCGGTGGTTCGGGCTGCAACGGTGGCGATGGCGCCACGGACACCTTCACCGCCACTGTGAGCCCACACCGGCCAGTTCACAGAGTGCCCACCGGTCTACTAGAACAGCGGTTGCCAATTCCTGATCACGGTCTCGAACGGCGGCGAGACGGTCGTCCCGGATCCGAACGAGGGACCGTACGAGGGCTCCGACGACTCGCTCATCGGGTGTGGTGAACAACTCCTCCTCGCCGATCTACGAACTGCCACTATCGGTGCCGAATTCGGATCTATTCGGATTCGACGGCGACGGGCATCTGCGACCCCGGCTCGACGCCGTTCCCCTCGGGATGCGCTCCGTCCTCCCAGTCGCCGGCCGGGCAAGTCTGCGACGGAGGCGGGGATGAGGGTTGTGCGTTCCCGACGCCGACGCGGCACGAACGCCGCCGCCACCGGGGTACGTGCCGACCGGCTACGAGGGCCCGACCAGCTGGTTCTCGAACATCTCGCCCGACACGAGCTCGGGAGTGGTCAACTTCTCGCCGCCGCTTCAGCCGGGCCAGTCGACCTACTTCAGTCTTGAGGAGCCACCAACCGGATCCAGCATCGGCGTCGGTGGAACCGCGCCCGTACTCCCCGGGCGGACAGCCGCCGACGGTCACGAGCAGCACCGGTGCCAGCTTCTCCGGCACGGTCTATCCGAACGGATCCGCGACGACCGCCTATTTCCAGTACGGAATCGTCGCTGAGCGATCGGGCCCCGGGCGAGCCGACTACGACCTACTACCAGACCACTCCGGTGCAGGCCGTCGGGTCTGACTTCTCCGCGCACATCGTGACCGCCTCGGTGACGGGGCTGGTTCCGAACGCGGTCTACAACGTCGAGCTCGTCGCGACCAATCCGGCCGGCACGACGTACGGACCGAATCAGTCGTTCACGACGCTGACGGATCCCCCGCCGCCGCCGCCGGTGCTGGGTAAGTCGGTGGACGTGACGCCGATCTCCGGCGTGGTGTTCATCAAGCCGCCGCCTGGCAAGTCGCTCGGCGGTGCCGCCGACACCGCCGCGCTCAGCAAGGGCCAGGGATTTGTGCCCCTGACCGAGGCGCGCCAGATCCCCACCGGATCGGAGATCGACGCGCTGCACGGCTCCCTGAGGGTCGTCAGCAACACCGGCAAGATAGGCAAGACCCAGACCGCCAGCCTCACCGGCGGCATCTTCAAACTCAGCCAGGACCGCTCGGGCATCAGCAAGGGCCTGACCAACTTCAATCTGGTCGAGAGCGCCTTCCAGGGCGCCCCCAGCTACAGCCTGTGTAAAGCCAAGAAGAGCGCCGACGAGGCCACCGTCGCCGCGCTCTCCAGCAAGACCCTGCAGCTACTCAAGGTCAGCGGCCACGGCAAGTTCAAGACGACCGGCCGCTACAGCTCAGCCACCGTCCGCGGCACGATCTACACGGTTGCGGATAAGTGCGACGGAACGCTCACACACGTGATCCGCGACACCGTCCTCGTCGACGACTTCGTGCGGCACAAGACGATCTGCTGCACGACACAAGACGATCCTCCTGCACGCCGGCCAGGGCTACCTCGCGAAGAAGCCCTAGGGCGAGTGCGCCGGATCATCGCCGTCGCGGCGGTGGCGTTGGCCGGCGCCGTGTTGCCCGGTGTGGCGCATGCACAGGTGTTCGGGTCTCTGGCTCAGCTCCAGAGCCCGAACAACTGCATCGAGTCGACCGAGAGTGAGTCGAACGAATGCACGACCACGGCCCCCGGCCTCGACGACGGCACCAACGACGTCGCCGTGAGTCCCGACGGGAAGAACGTCTACGTCATATCCACCGACGACGCCTCAATCGCCGAGTTCACGCGCAAATAGCGACGGCTCGCTCGTCGAGATGGGCTGCATTGCGGACAGCGATAGCGAGAGCACCTGCACGAATCAGTCCGCGACCGGGCCGACCGATCCCGAGGCGATCGCGATCAGCCCGGACGGCAACGACGTCTACGTCGCGGCCGAGACCTCCGAAGAGTCAGGCGACGTCTCCGAGTTCACCCGCAGTGCGAATGGCTCACTCACACCGATCTCCGACAACGCCTGCATTGCCGAGACCGGTGACGATGTGTGCCCCGTCAAGAACGCTGTCGGCTTCGACTTCCCGGACGCCCTGGCGGTCAGCCCAGACGGCGACAACGTGTACGTCGGCTCCGAGGACGATGAGACGATCACCACGCTCACGCGCAGTTCCACTGATGGCTCGCTGAGCCAGCCGGGTGGGAGCGCCGACTGCCTCCAGGACCCGGAAGAGGACAACAATGACGAGTGCCCCTCGAGCGTGGCTGACGTACCGGCAGACGGCTTGTCGGATGTAACCGGCGTTGTGGTCAGCCCGGACGGCGACGACGTCTACACCTCGGGTTCGCCAAACGACGACACGAACGGGTCGATCGCCGAGTTCTCCCGTGGTGCCGGTGGCGCGCTGACTCCGATCGGCTGCGTCGGCTCGCCCGAAGACGGCGACACGTGCGGCGGCGGCACGGCAACAGGCCTGACCGGAATCAGCGGACTGGTCGTCAGCCCGGACGGCGACAACATGTACACCGCCTCGGAGGAGCAGGGCGGGCCGATCTCGGAGTTTTCCCGGGGGGCTGGGGTGTGCTCCAACAGCTGGCCCCTCCTAACGACTGCGTCTCGGAACAAGACGTCGAGTACGGCTTCACCTGTGGCACCCAGACCGGCGTCGGAATCGGAGACGGCTATGAGCTCGCGATCAGCCCGGACGGAGCCGACGTATACGCCGCGGCCCCCGTCACCCCCTGCTTCTCGGACGGCGAGTGCTCGGACGTGGCGGAGTTCGCGCGCAACACGTCCGAGGGAGGAGCGCTGAGCGAGCTTCCCAGCCCCAACACCTGCATCCAGGACACCAACCTTGAGGGGGGCAGCGAGTGCCCGAACGAGAACGGCACCGGACTGGGGGGAGCCGGGATCGCCATCTCACCCGACAACGCGAGCGTCTACGTCACGGGCGAAGACGGCGTCGCCGAGTTCGCGCGGGCGATTCCCACGCTCACCGTGTCGCTGGCCGGACCGGGGAGCGGGGGCGTGTCGGACGGGACCGGTGGGATCTCGTGCCAGCCCAAGCTGCTCGCATGCCTACGGGATCAATCAGGTCGTCACGCTGACGGCGACCCCCGCGTTCGGCTCGGCGTTTTCCGGCTGGAGCGGTGGCGGCTGCTCCGGCACCGCCCCTTGCCAGGTGGTCATGGATGCCGACACGGCCGTGACGGCCACGTTCGCCGTCGCTTCGGGCGCGCCGGGAGTGAGCCCAGGCGCGCCGGTCGTGAGTGGCCCCAACGGCGCCGGCCTGTCAGGGTCGGTGAACCCGGAGGGTCTCCCGACCACGGCCTACTTCGAGTACGGCATCGATCTGAGCGATCGCGGGCCGGGTTCCTCGACCACGTTGTATAACCAGACCACCCCCGTCCAGCAGGTCGGGTCAGACTTTACCCAGCACGCGATCTCCACCACACTGTCGGGACTCGTCCCGAACATCACCTATCACGTCCGGCTCGTCGCGAATAACAGCGCCGGGACCGGCACCGGGCCGGATCAGACGTTCACCACGGCGAAGAACGCACCACCCCCGCCGCCGGTGCTGGGCAAGAGCGTGAACGTCTCGGTCGTGTCGGGGCACGTGTTCATATTGCCGCCGCCCGGCAAGTCGCTCGGCGGGGCTGGCGACACTGCCGCGTTGAGCAAGGGCACGGGCTTCGTACCGCTGACCGAAGCCCGCCAGATCCCTACCGGCTCCGAGATCGACGCGTTGCACGGCTCGCTAAAGATGGTCAGCAACACCGGCCAGGTCGGCAAGACCCAGACCGCCACCCTCGCGGGTGGCGTGTTCAAGCTCACCCAGGTCCGCAAGGGAATCACAAAAGGCATGACCGACTTCAACCTGGTCGAGAGCGCATTCCAGGGCGCCCCGAGCTACGGCACCTGCAAGGCCAAGCACAAGGCGACCGACGCCACGATCGCGAGCCTGTCCAGCAAGACCCTGCAGCTACTCAAGGTCAGCGGCCACGGCAAGTTCAAGACGACCGGCCGCTACGCTTCGGCCACCGTCCGCGGCACCATCTACACCGTCGCCGACAAGTGCGATGGAACCCTCACCCACGTCATCCGCGACACGGTTCTCGTCGACGACTTTGTCCGGCACAAGACGATCCTCCTGCACGCCGGCCAGAGCTATCTCGCCAAGAAGCCATAACCGGCACTCGCGTACCCGATGAGCGCCTTGCGTGGGTCTCCCGGTTGGTGTAGGGTCGGGCAGGCTCGGGGCCGGCGAGCGATACGCAATTTCGATAAGGGGCGCTTTAGCGTTCCGCGAGCAGCCAGGATGAAGTAGAAGGACCGGGTCAGATTGGGGGCGTTTTTCGGGATAAGGCCGATTGTCGGGTGAGTGACTGCGTTGTCGATTGCCGCCTGGTTCGCGGCGCCGGCGGCTGCTGCATCCACGCCGTTCGTCGACATCCACTCGGCTGGGCCGCTTACCGACATCTACATTGGCAACGACCTCAGCTGCCAGGTGCGCAGCGGCGGCTTCTCGAGCACCGAGTTCTACCCGAACGCGAGCGGCCCCGGGGATTGCGGCACGTTCGTGACACTGGCTCGCAGCGACAACATCCCCAATACGCTGTTCGGGACCTGATTTCGCCAGCCACGCCGGCGGCACCCACACGACCGGCAATTTCCCCATTACCGGAGATGCCGTTGACGGCGTCGCCGGCAACCAATCGTTGACCGGTCCGGAACCGCCGGAAGCCCATATCAGGTGACGACCGTCGTCACTGGCGCCGTGCAGAACCAAATGGCGGGCCAGTCGCGCTACAGATCACCGAGGTCGACAGCTACGTCGTTGGCGACAATTTCTACCGAGACCGACGTGACGGTCAAGAACATCGGCGGCCCGAACGAGCCGCCTGGCTGAGGGCGCCGAGCTCTATCCACGCCGCGGACTGCCAGCTGCGGGGCTCGACACCGGGTTGGGCGCATTCGGCCGAATTCCCAGTCGCCCTCCACGGCTGCATGTGCGCCGAACGGTCGCGAACAACGCCAACCTCTGCCTCGAAGAGTTCACCCCGATCACACCGGCGCCACTGGGGCCGAAACAACCGTACCGCCATCTGGGCGACCTCGACGGGCAGCCGCTCACCAACAATGCGAACGACTGCAGCGTGAGCCGTGGACAACGCCGACGGGGATCGAGATGGCCGTGCCACGATCTCGCCCCTGGTCAATCGTCGTCACACGATCTCATTCGACACGAGTAATCGTCGACACGGTCCCGACCGGCGGCTTCTCGTTCACCGGGAGCACAGGCAACGCCGTCGGCGGGACCGTCGCCACCCTCACCGACCCGAACACCAGCGCCACGGCGAGCACGTACTCCGCCTCGATCAACTGGGGTGACGGGACGACGTCGCCGGCACGATCACCGGCGGCAACGGCAGCTTCAACGTCGCCGGCGAACCACAGCCTATTCGACCGTCGGCACTTACCCCGTCTCGGTCACGATCACGTCAGTCGGCACGAGCCAGGGCAGCTCGACCGTGGCCGACTCGGCGACGATCACCGCCCCCCGTCGCCCGTGATCACGGGCGCACCCACAGTCACCGGCCCGAACGGTGCCGCTTTCTCGGGATCGGTGAATCCGGATGGCCTGGCGACCACCGCATACTTCCAGTACGGGATCCCGCCGAACGCCCAAGGACCCGAGGGCGCGGGACCGACCTTCACCCAGTTCACGCCGACGCAGACGATCGGCTCGGATTTCTCCAACCACGCGGTGTCGGCGTCCGTCTCTGGGCTGGTTCCCAACGAGCTCTACGACGTGCAGCTGGTCGCGACGAACAGCGCCGGCACCACATACGGACCGGTCGAGACCTTCACCACCGCGCAGAACGCGCCGCCGCCCGCGCCCGTGCTCGGTAAGCAGGTCAACGTCACACTGGTCTCCGGGCACGTCTGGATCAAGCCGCCGCCGGGCAAGTCGCTCGGCCCCGCCGGCGACAGCGCCGCGCTCAGCAAGGGCCAGGGGTTCGTGCCGCTGACCGAGGCGCGCCAGATCCCCACCGGATCGGAGGTCGACGCACTCCACGGCTCCCTGAGGATCGTCAGCAACACGGGCAAGGTCGGCAAGACCCAGACCGCCACCCTCGCCGGCGGGCTGTTCAACGTGGGCCAGGTTCGTAAGGGGATCAACAAGGGCTTGACCACCTTCAACCTGGTCGAGAGCGCCTTCCAGGGCGCACCCAGCTACACCACGTGCAAAGCCGAAGTACAAGAAGGCAGGTGACGCCACGATCGCAAGCCTGTCCAGCAAGACCCTGCAACTGCTCAAGGTCAGCGGCCACGGCAAATTCCGCACCACCGGCCGCTACAGCTCAGCCACCGTCCGCGGCACGATCTACACCGTCGCCGACCGCTGCGACGGCACCCTCACCCACGTCATCCGCGACACCGTCCTCGTCGACGACTTCGTCCGCCACACGACGATCCTCCTCCACGCCGGGCAAAGCTACTTGGCGAAGAAACCGTAGTTACCACGCGGCCGGGACAGCGACATGCGAGCGATCCTCCAGACTTTGTCCTCGGCAGGCCTGGCCCTCGCGATCTCGACCCTCTCCTCGACCGCCGACTCGATCCCAACCGCGGAGCCAATACCTTCCCTGGCGCACGCCTCCACCGCCCTTTCCATAGCTTCCAAGCCTTCGACAAGCCGGAACCGTGAGAGCACGACGGCGTGCGCCCTACTCAAGCCCGGACTGGGGCGCTCCCGGCGCCCCACCTAGATGCCAAACCGCGGCAGGCGGCGGCGGTCAAGCGGCGCAGAAGACGCTCCAAATCGGGCGGGTGGATGTTCCTGAAGCTCGGGTTAACGGTTCCAGCCCAAGGTTTCCCGTTGGGGCCTCGAGGAGTACTGTGTGTTGGTGGGCATCGACGTCGGGACCGGGACTCGACTGGGCAACTACGTCCTCAGCGATCAGATCGGACGCGGAGGGATGGGCGTCGTTTACCGTGCCACGCATGTCCACCTCGGGCGCGAGGTGGCGCTCAAGATCCTCGCCCCTGAGCTGACCCGCTCCGAAGACTTCCGGAAGCGATTCCTGCGCGAGTCGCGACTGGCGGCGTCGCTCGACCACCCGAACGCAGTCGCGGTTTACGACGCCGGCGAGGCCGACGGGACGCTGTACATCGCGATGCGGTACGTGCCGGGCACCGACCTCGCCAGGTTCCTGAAGGAGAACGCGCCCCTCGAGTCCGCTACGGCGCTATCGATGCTCGATCAAGTGGGCGCGGCGCTCGACGCTGCACATCAGCTTGGCCTCATCCACCGGGATGTGAAGCCCGGCAATGTGTTGCTCGCTTCCGGCAACTGCTACCTGACCGATTTCGGCATCACGAAGCGAACAGGCGCGACGGAGTCTTCCGCGGCACTGACCAAGACCGGACAGTTCCTGGGAACCATCGGCTATGTTGCACCCGAGCAGATCGAGGGCCGGGAAGTTGACGGCCGCGCCGACATCTACGCGCTGACCTGCATCCTCTACGAGTGTCTCACCGGCTCTCGCCCGTTCCCCAAGGACTCGGAACTGGCGGTCATCAGCGCGCATCTGTGGGATCCACCCCCTCGACCCACCGATTCGCGGCCGGAGCTTCCGGAGGCGATAGATGCCGTAGTGGCGAAGGGGATGGCGAAATCTGCTGCGGACAGATACCCGACGTGCTCGGAGCTGATGGCGGCGGCGCGCGAAGCGCTCGGAGCGGCGGGAGCGAGCGCGGCACAGCCCGGCGCTCGTTCAGCGACGGTTTCCCGTGACCGCGCAACGCCCGAGGTCACGGTGGAGGCGAGCCGGGGCGCGGGGGGCACGCGAACCGTCCTCGCGTCCCGAAGCCCCGACCGGCGACTGCGCAGGCGACCCGTGGTCGCCGGCGTGGTTCTGCTGTGCGCGGCCGCGATCGCCGTTGCCGTCGTGCTGGTCGCCTCTGGCGGGACCGCTACCCACAAGGGGCATACACCGACGGAGGGGCACCCACCGACTCAGGGGCACACACCGACGGCGGCAACAGCGGTGCGCTCGACCGCCGCCCATGTCGTCGGCGCCCCGATCCAAGTCGGGAGCGAGCCCACAGGGATCGACGGCAACTCCAGCTTCCTGTGGGTTGCCAACTTTGGTGTCTCAACGGTCACGCGCGTCACCCCAAACGGGAAGGTCCGCACCGACATACAGCTTCAACCTGCACCGTTTGCGGTCCTCAGGATCGGCGGCACGTTCTGGGTCTCGAGCGCCGACGCGGGAACGGTCACACCGATCAGCGTTTCCACCGGCTTGCCAGGGAAGCCGGTCGCGGTCGGAGACAAGCCCGAGTGGATGGCCGGCGATGACGATGGGCTATGGGTCTCGAACGCGACATCTGACACCGTTAGCACCATCAACCCTGGCACCGACACGCTGATCGGTGCGCCGATCAAGGTCGGGAGGGTCCCGCGGGGCATCGCGTACAGCGGCAGCGCCGTGTGGGTCGCCGATTCGGGGGACGACAACGTCGACCGGATCGCCAACGGTCAGGTCACCAAGACGATTCGGGTCGGTCGCGAGCCGATCGGCGTGGCCTTCGGCGCAAACGCAGTCTGGGTCGCGAATAAACTCGACAACACGGTTTCGCGTATCGACCTGCCCCAGGATACGGCGAAGACGATCAGGGTGGGCAAGGCCCCGTTCTCGATCGCCTTCGGTCTGGGCTCCGCGTGGGTCACGAACAGCGGCGACGACACGGTCACCAGACTGGACGCGACAACCGGAGATCCCGTGGGAGGCCCGATCGCGGTCGGGCAGGATCCGACCGGCATCGCAGTCATCGGTCAGGCTGTTTGGGTCACCAACCGGGGCTCGAACACAGTGCAGGAGATCGTGCCGTGACGCCGGCCTGACTCTCGCGATTTGGCCTGTGGTTCCGGGGCCGGCGGGGCGAGCCGGCCGTCACGTGGGGCGGAAACGATGGCTTACCCCAACACCGTCTTGGTCGGCGACTTCGTCCGACACAAGACCATCCTCCTCCACGCCGGGCAAAGCTACCTCGCCAAAGAATATATTAAAAAAAAAAAAATATAAAAAAAAAAAAAAAAAAAAAAAAAAAAAAAAAAAAAAAAAAAAAAAAAAAACGATCCCGAGCCGCAAGTAGCGCGGTCACCTCGGCTCGCATCGGCCCCGGGTCCGCTGATATCGGGGTCGTCGGTAAAGCCGAGTTGCGCCCTCCGACGCGGAGGAGTAGGTTTGAGGAGCAAAGGGAAGGTTCTGGACTTTGGGACCTTCCCGGGGAGCGCGACAGATGGGGCATTGCAAAGCGCCAGGCGCCGGTCGAAGGCACTGCCATCCAGGTTGGTGTGCGCTCAGCATTGGCGCACTCGCCACGGCGCTCGTCATGTTGCTCATGGCGTCGGGGGCTGGGACAGCGAGCGCGCAGGAGGAGGGCGCAACGGCCACGACCACCGCGGCGACCAACATCACCGCGACGGAGGCGACGCTGAACGGCACCGTCAACGCGAACGGGTACACGGTCTCAGGCTGCCAGTTCCTTTACGGCCCAACGACCAAGTACGGCAGCGACGTGGCGTGCACAACGCTGCCGGGGACAGGGACGACCGATGTGTCCGCTGTGGTGTCGGGCCTGTCGCCGGGGGCGCCGTATCATTTCGAGTTAGAGATCGTCTACGCCAACGCGGCTGGCGCGGCGGTACCGGTCTACGGTGGTGACGAGTCGTTCATGACGATTACGCCGTCGGCCTCGATTGCGGCGGCATCCAGTGTCTCGCAGACCGCCGCCACGCTGAACGGCGCAGCCAACCCCGAGGGCGCGACGATCAGCTCGTGCGAGTTCTACTGGGGCATCACAGTCAACGGGGCGACGTCGTTTAGTAACACCACGTCCTGCGCGCAGACGGTCGGCTCGGGCACCAGCGAGGTGCCAGTCTCGGCGAGCCTGACCGGTCTGTCCTCGAGATCGACATACACCTTCTATCTCGAGGTCCAACTACAACTGCGAGGCATCTCCATGCGGTGTCGGCAGCGCGGAGATGTCGTTCACCACGCTCCCGAACGCGCCGACTGTCGTGACCGAAGCTGGTCGCGAGGTGTCGCAGACGGCGGCGACGCTGAACGGCACGGTGAACCCGAACGGCGCCACGATCAGCAGCTGTCAGTTCCAATGGGGCACCAGCACCGACTACGGCAACACCGCCTCGTGTACACCAAACCGTCGGGTCCGGCACCAGCCCGGTCGCTGTGTCCGCCAACCTCACCGGCCTCTCCCCCAACACCACCTACCACTACCGCATCCTCGCCACCAACCCCGGCGGCACCACCTACGGCGCAGACCAAACCTTCTCCACCGGGGCGATCCCTTCCCCGGGCGCCTCGACCAGCCCGGCCTCCGCCGGTCTCCCCAACTGGCGCGACCCTGAACGGCACCGTCAACCCCGAACGGCGCCACGATCAGCAGCTGTCAGTTCCAATGGGGCACCAACACCGACTACGGCAACACCACAGCCTGCGCCCAAACCATCGGCTCCGGTACCAGCGCCCGTCGCCGTGTCCGCGAACCTCACCGGCCTCTCCCCCGACACCGCCTACCACTACCGGATCCTCGCCACCAACCCCGGCGGCACCACCTACGGCACAGACCAAACCTTCTCGACCCAACCCGGTTCGACGGTGTCCGGGTCGGGCACAGGCCAGACCGTCACGACTCAATCCGGTCCGCCGTCGCCAGTGATCACGGGAGCACCCGCAGTCACCGGACCGAACGGTGCCGCGTTCTCGGGATCGGTGAATCCAGATGGCCTGGCAGCCACCGCATACTTCCAGTACGGCATCCCGCCGAACGCCCAAGGGCCCGAAGGCGCGGGACCTACCTTCACTCAGTTCACGTCGACGCAGGCGATCGGCTCGGATTTCTCGAGCCACGCAGTCTCGGCATCCGTCTCTGGGCTGGTGCCCAACGAGCTGTACGACGTACGGCTGGTCGCGACGAACAGCGCCGGCACGACGTACGGACCGGTGGAGACATTCACCACGGCGCTCAACGAGCCGCCGCCACCCCCGGTGCTCGGTAAGCAGGTCAATGTCACACTGGTCTCCGGGCACGTCTGGATCAAGCCACCGCCGGGCAAGTCGCTCGGCCCCGCCGGCGACAACGCCGCGCTCAGCAAAGGCCAAGGGTTCGTGCCGCTCACCGAGGCGCGCCAGGTCCCCACCGGATCGGAGGTCGACGCGCTGCACGGCTCCCTAATGATCGTCAGCAACACCGGCAAGATCGGCAAGACCCAGACCGCCACCCTCGCCGGCGGGGTGTTCACGGTGACCCAGACCCGCACGGGGATCAGCAAGGGCCAGACCGACTTCAACCTCGTCGAGAGCGCCTTCCAAGGCGCCCCCACGTACACCACGTGCAAGGCCAACTACAAGGCCGGGGACGCGACCGCCGCCAGCCTGTCCAGCAAAACCCTGCAACTACTCAAGGTCAGCGGCCACGGCAAGTTCAAGACGACCGGCCGCTACGCCTCCGCCACCGTCCGCGGCACGATCTACACCGTTGCCGACCGCTGCGACGGCACCCTCACCCACGTCATCCGCGACACCGTCCTCGTCGACGACTTCGTCCGCCACAAGACGATCCTCCTCCACGCCGGCCAGAGCTACCTGGCCAAGAAACCGTAGGCTCAGCGCAATCCAACAGGCCGAAGATCGCGGACGGAGCAGCCGAGATCTCGGTCCAGGATCTCAGGGTCCCCGGTCAATAAAGTCGCGCCGTGGAACTGCGCCGTCGCGACCGCGAAGCAGTCGCCAAACGCGATCGGATGCGCAGCCTTGATGCGCGCCGCAGCGAGAATCCGAGCCGGCGCGACCTCATCCAGAGCCGCGGCCGCCCGCAGACGGCCGACGACCAGGTTGGCTTCATCGATACCGTGGCGGCGTTCAACCTGGCAGGCCACTTCGCCGAGGTTGAGCCAGCTCATCCAGGGACGATCGAAATCGAATGCCGCCTGCACCTCAGCCGATGCCGGCTCGTCACCGTCTAGCCACGCCAGCACTGCCCAGGAATCCAGGCAGATGCTCACCTGGGCTCGTGCGCCCTATCTTCGAGCAGCGCAGCGGCCAACCCGCTCGAGGAATATCGGCCGCGCAGCCCTCGCGTAGCCGCAGCGCCCGCCGGAAGAACCCGCACGGCTTCGCCGTCCCGCTCGAAGTCAACCTCCGAACCCGGCGCCAGGCCAAGCTCGTCGCGCAGCTCCTTCGGGATCACGACCTGCCCCTTCGCTCCCACACGCTGAGTCATACTTCGAGTATAACTGGGGCCATGTCAGGCTCACAACGATCGTTCCGTCGATGAAGGAAGGGCATAGACGATGCTCAGCCTGATCGGCCTGGTCCTCTCGATCGGGCTCGCCGACTCGATGAACCCGAGCACGATCGCGCCGGGTATGTACCTCGCGCTGGGCAAACGAGCTACGGGCGACCTGATCCAGTTCACGCTGGGAGTCGTGGCGGTCAATTTCCTGGGCGGGGTGGTGATCGTGCTGGGTCCAGGTGAGGCGCTGCTGGCACTCGTGCCCAAGCCTGACCATACGGCGCGGTACATCGGCGAAACCGTCGCCGGCGTCGTGATGCTGATCGGGGCGTTCGTGCTGTGGCGCAGGCGCCACAGCTTGGCCGAGCGTCACCACCTCCCGGCGCCGCCGTCCGAGGGCAAGTCGTCCCTGCTCCTCGGGGCGACGATCGCCGTGGTCGAGCTGCCGACCGCGTTTCCCTATTTCGCCGCGATCGCGGCGATCGTCGACTCGGGGTTAGGGCCGATAAGCCATCTGGTCGCGCTCGGGATCTACAACGTGGCGTTCGTCTTTCCGCTCATCCTCATGATCGTGATCCTGATGGTCGCGCCGGACCGGGCCGAGTCGATCCTCCGGGGCGCCCGGGCCTGGCTCGAGCGCCGCTGGCCGGCCCTGCTCGCCGTCCTCGCGCTGGTCGCCGGCGTGTTCGTGACGGCGCTCGGAGTGACGGGACTCGTGAAGGGCCAGCCCGGCACGGTCGGTCGGGTGTCGGGGAAAGTCCGGCGCGTGATCTCCCACTGAAGCCGCCCCGAAGACCCACGCGCTCGCCTCCGCGTTAACATCCACGCACGAACTTGACAACCAGGGGGGCTGGCGGGAAAGGCCGGCTGAGATAGCGCCCTGCGCACCGTGCGACCGGCGCTGACCCTTAGAACCTGTGGGGTAATGCCCGCGAAGGGAGCAGCAACGCAGATGGTCGAGGCTCCCCCCGAGGAGCCTCGCGAGCTTAATGTGGCCGATGCGGTCCGCCTCGAGCTCGTGAGCCGAACATTTCCTACCAAGCGAGGCCCGATCCAGGCCCTCGCTGGCGTGTCGCTGCGCGCGACGCGGAATGAGGTGGTCGCGGTGGTGGGCCCGAGCGGATGTGGCAAGACCACGCTGCTCGAGCTGATCTGCGGGCTCCAGCGGCCTGATTCAGGCACGGTGCAGGCCGCGCCGGCCGCGCTCATGCCCCAACGCGACCTGCTGCTCCCCTGGCTGAGCGCGATCGACAATGCCTGCTTGGCGCTACGAGCCCGCGGGATCTCACGCGCAGAGGCGCGCAAGGCCGCGGCGCCCTGGCTCGAGCGGTTCGGGCTGGCGCAGTTCGAGCGCACGCGACCAGCGGAGCTGTCGGGTGGCATGCGCCAGCGGGTCTCATTTCTCCGCACGCTGCTGGCCGGCAAGCCCGTGCTAGCGCTCGACGAGCCGTTTGCTGCGCTCGACGCGATCACGCGCCACGAGATGCAGGGCTGGCTCTCGCACGTGCTCGCGGGTGAGCCGCGGACCGTGATCCTGATCACCCACGACGTCGAGGAGGCTGTGATGGTCGGAGATCGCGTCGTCGTGATGTCGCCGCGGCCCGGCCACGTGGTCGGCGAGATCGACGTCACCGTGCCCCGACCCCGCAAACGCACCGATTCCGCCGTGGTTGAGCTGCGCGAGCGGGCCTTGGCCATGCTGGGGGTCCAGACGTGAAACGGGTCCTGCAAGCCCTGCCCGCGGCCCTCCTGCTCCTCGCGCTGATCGGCATCTGGGAGCTCTACGTCGACCTGAAGGGGTCGACCTTCACGCTGATCCTTCCCCCGCCCCATCAGGTCGCGAAGTCGCTCTACACCGACCGCTCGCTGCTGTGGAGCAGCTTCCTGGTCACCGCGCAGGAGGTGCTGCTCGGGATCCTGGTCGCGACCGCCGTCGGAGCGGTGCTGTCGGTTGGGATTCACTTCTCGCCGACGCTGCGCCGCGCCACCTATCCACTGATCATCGCCTCCCAAGCGGTGCCGGTCGTCGTGTTCGCTCCGGTCCTCGCGTTCTGGCTCGGCTTCGGCATCCTGCCCAAGCTGGTCGTGGTGGCGCTGGTGTCGTTCTTCTCGATCGTGGTGGCCACGACCGCCGGCCTCGCCGCCGTCGATCCCGATCTGATCAAGCTCATGCGCACGTTCGACGCCTCGCGCGTGCGGACGTTCTGGCACGTCGAGCTGCCCTCGGCGCTGCCGTCGGTCTTCACCGGAGCCAAGATCGCGGTCGCGGTGTCGGTGATCGGCGCGGTGTTCGCCGAATACACCGGCTCAAACGCGGGCCTCGGCTACGTGATCCTGATCTCGACGCCGCAACTGCTCGCTGCGCGCGGAGTGGCGGCCACGGTGATCCTGTCCTTGTTCGCAATCGCATTGTTCGGGTTGCTCGCGCTGGCCGAGCGGCTGGTGCTGCCGTGGGCCTACCGGCCGAGAGGAGATATCGCTACATGAAGCGCCTGATCCCGATCATCGCCGTACTGGCACTCGCGCTCTCCGGCTGCGGTGAGAGGACGGAGGCCGTGACCGGGGCGGCCGGCAGCACACAGCAGTTCACGCTGATGCTCGACTGGACTCCCAACGCCGACCACGCCGGCATATACCAGGCGCTGGCCGAGGGAGACTTCACCCGGGCCGGACTCGACGTCCACGTCGAGGTCCCCGCCGACCCCGCTTCGCCCCTCGCGCTGCTCGCCGCCGGCAAGGTGGACGCCGCGATCTCCTACGAGCCCGAGGTGATGCTCGCGCGCAACCAGGGGCAGCCCCTGGTCTCGGTCGCGGCGATCGTGCAGGAGCCGCTGACCTCGATTGTGTCGATCGGCTCCAAGCACATCAAGACGCCGGCCGACTTGCGGGGTAAGCGGGTCGGAGACGCCGGGATCCCCTACCAGCACGCCTACCTGACCACGATCCTGGCCCGCTCCGGCGTACCGCTGAGCTCGGTCAAGGAGATCAACGTGGGCGCCGACCTGGTCCCGGCCATGCTCTCGGGCCGGGTCGACGCCACGCTCGGGGCCTACTGGAATTACGAGGCCATCCAGCTGGCCATGCTGCACAAGCACCCAAACGTGATCCACATGGACCAGGTGGGCGTTCCGACCTACAACGAGCTGGTCGTAGTCGTGACCAAGAACGAGATCGTCAACCACCCGGACGTGGTCCGCCGGTTCGTCCAAGCGCTGGCGCGCGGCTATGAATCCGTCCGGCGGAACCCGCAGGCGGCCGTGGCGAACCTGGTCAAGGCCAGCCCGGGACTGGACCCGAAGCTCCAGCTGGCCAGTGTCGAGGCCACCCTCCCGTACTACTTCCCGAGCAACTCCCGCCTGCCCTGGGGCTGGCAGGACCCCACCCAGTGGAACGCCTACGGGGAGTGGATGCTCAAGAACCACCTGATCTCCGATCCAAACGCGGTCCTCGACGCGTCGACCAACGAGCTTCTGGCCGGCCAAGGCATCTAAGAGGGCGTCTCTAAGACAATTCATCGGCGCGCAGCGATGAGTTTCCGCGGGCTCGTCGGTCTGATCCCATACGATGAGTCTCATGGAGCAATCGGTGGCGCCGGCTGCACTCGAGGAGCGCCTCGAGGAGCACCGCTCCGAGCTCACCGGCTACTGCTACCGGATGCTGGGCTCGCCGTTCGAAGCCGAGGACGCGGTCCAGGACACCTTCCTGCGGGCCTGGCGGGGGTTTGACCGGTTCGAGGGCCGGGCCGCGCTGCGCTCTTGGCTCTACCGGATCGCCACCAACGTCTGCCTCGACATGCTGAACAGCCGTTCGCGCCGCGCCCGGCCGATGGATTTCGGCCCCGCGGCGACGCCCGATCCGGCGAACCTGAACGTGCTCCCCGAGGTGACGTGGATCGAACCGATCCCGATGAGCCTGATCAGCACCGAGGACGACCCGGCCGAGGTGGTGGCCACGCGCGACACAATCCGCCTGGCGTTCGTCGCCGCACTCCAGCATCTTCCGGCCCGCCAGCGCGCCGTCCTGATTCTTTGCGAGGTACTTCGCTGGAAGGCGAGCGAGGTGGCGGACCTGCTCGACACGAGCGTCGCCTCGGTCAACAGCGCGCTCCAGCGCGCCCGAGCCACACTCGACGAGCGAGAGATCGCCGCCACCGACGCCGTCTCGCCCATGGACGCCGAGCAGCGGGAGATGCTGGCCCGCTACGTCGACGCTTTCCAGCGCTACGACGTCGACGCGCTCACCGAGGTGATCCGCGAGGACGCCAGCCAGTCGATGCCGCCATACGACCTGTGGCTGTCCGGACGCGAGAACATCCTCACCTGGTTCTACGGCCCGGGCATCGGCTGCGCCGGCTCGCGGCTGATCCCGGTCGAGATGGCCAACGGGTGCGTGGCCTTTGGCCAGTACAAGCCAAGCGAGTCGGGCAGCGGCTATGACCCGTGGGCGGTTCAGGTCCTCGAGTTCGCCGACGGCCAGGTCGCGGAGTTCACGTTCTTCCTGTCCACCGAGCGATTGTTCCCGCTGTTCGGCCTTCCCCCCCGGCTGGACGCCTAGCTCAGCAGAACCTGCTCCAGGCCCATGAAGGCCACCAGGTCGCGGAGCTGCTCGGACGTGTGACGGAGCTGGATGCGGCAGTTCTGACGACGCGCCACGAGTTGGAGGCGGGCGAGGGCATCCACCGTGACCGCGTCCACCGGGACACCCGCTACATCGCAGATGGCCACGGTGGCGCCGCTTTCTCTAAGCATCGTGCAGATACGGTCAGACAGCCCCGGCAGGTCGCCGCGCGCGATCGGGCCCCACACGGTGAAGGTGATTGTGCCGGGCGTCGAGGCGGCCATCTGGACAATGACTGTGTTCAGCTTCGAAACTCATCGGCGTGGGCGCCTCAGCGCGAGCGCCGGATCGCAGCGCGCAGACGGGTGTCGTCGGGCCGAGCCGGCTCAGTCGAGTCGATCCAGTCCTCCACCGTGGTGGTGAACCGGGCCAGCTCTTCGGCCAGGTACAGCCGGTCGGTCGCCTGGACGCGCTGGCCGGTGACGTCGACGCTCGCACGCAGCGTGTGGACGAACGCGGCGCGGCTCTCCGGATCGGCCAGCGAAGCGTGGCCTCGAGCCATCTCGACGGCGTCGTTACCGAGCTTCAGCCCGGCCCATCCGAGCGCCCTGCCCACCGCGCGACCGGCGGACAGCACCTGACGCCCGGCCATCACCGGTATCACGAGCTCGGAGCCGGGCAGCGTCGCCGCGCGCAGGAAGACGTGGACGCGGCGCCCCAGACCGCCGCTCGAGACCAGCGCTAGCCGCGCGGTCCGCTCCGGGAACTGGTAGGTGAATTGCATCGCGACCCCGCCTCCCAGCGAGTGCCCGACCACGGTCGCGGGCTCGAGCTCCAGCCATAGGGCCAGGTCGCGGATGCCCGAGGCGAACGCCCCCATCGAGTAGTCACCTCTGGGCTTGGCGCTCTGCCCGTGGCCGAGGAGATCGGGCGCGAGCACGGTGTGATTCGCCGCCAGCCGCTCGGCCACGGGCTCCCACACCTGCGAGGACGCCGTGATCCCGTGGATCAGGATGATCGGCGGCCCGTCGCCGGCCAGCCGGTAGGCGACCCGATGACCGTGGATCGTGGTGTATCGCAGATCGAAGCTCATCCCGCGCCCCCATCCTAGGGCGCGGGACGAGCCCGAGCGCCAGCCGGCCTGCGCCCCTTGCCGGCCGGACGTTCTACATCAGCTCCGTGCCGGACGGATGTTCTGGTTGACGCGGAACAGGTTGTCCGGGTCGTAGGTCCGCTTGACGGCAGCCAGCCGGTCGTAGTTGTCGCGATAGCTGGCGCGAACCCGTTCCTCGCCCTCGTCCATCATCATGTTCACGTAGGCGCCGCCGGCGGAGAACGGATGCAGGGCCTCGTGGTAGCCGACGCTCCAGTCCCGGATCGTCCCGGCATTCGTCGGGTCGGCGTCGACCCCCGCGAACACAGAGGCGTACGTGGCGTCTCGATACGCCCAGGCCGTCTCGCCGGGGTCGACGTCGTGCGCGGCGCCATCGATCGGATACATGTGCATCGTCGACTTCCAGGTCGGCAGCGAGGACCCGAAGCGGGCGTGGATCGCCACCGCCTCGTCCGGGATCTCGTTGACGAAGTCCGCGCGCCAGTACCACTGGTCGCCCGCTGGATAGAGGCCGTCGAACGCGCCCTGGAGGACGGCGTGAGGCATCGGCTGGACGCCGTGCATCAGGGGTTCAGCGACGTTGTCGAGCAGCGGCGCCATCGCCTTGGCGGCGTCCTCCTCGGAGCCCACATAGCACCACACGACGCCGCAAACCGGCTGGAGGTGGATCGCCTCCGGGAACGGCGGGGCGGGCGGAACGATGTGGTAGGCGAAGAAGGCGCCCAGCTCTCGCGGAGCGCTCGGCAGGAACTCCCGATACGCCGACATGACCTCGGCGCCGGCGTCGGCCGGCCAGAAGGTCGGCCCGCCCACCACCGTCCCGACCTCGTGCAGGCGGAACAGGAACGAGGTGACCACACCGAAGTTGCCCCCGCCGCCCCGGATCGCCCAGTACAGGTCGGGGTGCTCCTCGGCGTTGACCCGGACCGACTCGCCGTTCGCGAGCACCATCTCGGCCTCGAGCAGGTTGTCGATCGTCAGCCCGCACCCCCGCGTGAGGTGACCGAGACCACCGCCCAGGGTGAGCCCACCCACCCCGGTCGAAGAGATGATCCCGCTCGGGGTGGCGAGGCCGAACTCGCCGGTGGCTGCGTCGACCTCGCCCCATGTGCATCCGCCCCCGACTCGGACCGTCCGTGCGTCCGGGTCGACCTCGATGTCCTTGAATGACGACAGGTCGATCACGACCCCGCCGTCGCACGTCCCCAACCCGGCTCCGTTGTGGCTCCCGCCGCGCACAGCGAGCAGCAGCCCGTGATCACGCGCAAACCGGACCGCGTTCGCGACGTCGTCCCGGTCGACTGGGCGGGCGATCAGCGCGGGACGCTTGTCGATCATCCCGTTATAAACGCTGCGCGCCTGCTCGTAGTCGCCGTCGTCTGGTCCGATCAGGCTGCCCTGGAAATCGGATAGCTCCCGACGTGCGGTCGTTGCCGGTGTGGCGGTGGTGCTCATGCCCCTTCTCCTTGCGTTGGACTCCCGAATGAAGCTTTGGGCAGCGTAAGTGCGGATTGCGGAGCTGTCATGACCCAGGCTGACCGACTTCGTCACGACGGTCCCGGCCGCCAGACATTGCGCCGGTGATCAGATCTGACTATCGTGCTCACGGGGGCAGCACGCAGTGCACGACCTACCCGCATCGCTTCGGATCTCCTCGCCGTTCCCGTTCGTCGGACGCGAGGCGGAGCTCGAGACGCTCCGCACCCTACTTCCGACCGCCGAGGGGGAGGGACGGCGCGTGGTGCTGCTGGGCGGGGAGCCGGGGTCGGGCAAAAGCCGTCTGGTGCGGGAATTCGCCGGGGAGGCGGCACGGGACGGCGCGCTCGTCCTGTATGGCGCGTGCGACGCGGTCGTACGCACACCCTATGGGGCGTTTGCGCAGGCGCTCCGCGGCCTCGTGCGGGCGCTCGACCCGGCGGAGCTGCGGGCGGCGCTGGGGAGCGGGGGCGGCGAGCTCACCCGGTTCCTACCCGATCTCCCGACTCGGATCGGCGTGCTCCCGCCACCCGTGAGGGCGGACCCCAACACCGAGCGCCACCGTCTGCACACCACGGTGACCGAGCTGCTCGAGGCGGTCAGCCGGCGGCGACCCGTACTGCTGGCGATCGAGGATGGGCACTGGGCGGACGCGACGACGCTCCTGCTCCTACGCCATCTGGCACGATCGGCGTGGAGCGGCCGGGTTCTGCTGTTCGCCACCTTCCGCGACACCGAAGCAGACGTCCCCGAGGCGCTCGCCGAGACGCTCGCCGATCTCCGCCGCGCCGACGATGTGGTGCGCCTGAGGCTGGGCGGGCTGTCGGATGAGGAGGTGGGCGAGTTCGTCGCGCGCTCGGTTCCCGCCGCGGCCAGCGCCGACCTCGCCCAGATGGCGCGAGCGATCACCGATCTCACCGCCGGCAACGCGTTCCTCGTCTGTGAACTGTGGCGAGCGCTCGTCGAAACCGGGGCGGTCGAGGCGCAGGATGCAGTCGCGCGGGTCAACGCGCCGCTGGCCGAACTGGATACACCCGAAAGCGTCCGGGAGGTCGTCAGCCAACGGCTGGCGCGGCTTGCGCCCACAACGACCGAGCTGCTCGAGCTGGCCGCGGCCGCCGGTCCGGCGTTCGAGCTCGAGATCATCCGTCAAGGCTCGGGGCTGGCGGAGCGCGAGCTCCTGACGGCGCTCGACGACGCGGTGCGCAGCGGGTTCGTCGAGGAGTTACAGCGCCCTGCGCTCGCCTACCGGTTCACCCACGAACTGGTCCGCCGCGCCGTCTACGACCGGCTCACGCGGATCCGCCGGGCCGAGCTCCACCTGCGGGTCGGCGAGGCCTGGGAAGCCGCCGCGGGTACCTCGCCCCGCGCGCTGCCGGACCTGGCCTACCACTTCGCGGCGGCGGTGCCGTTCGGCGACGTACGCCGGGCGATCGACTACAGCGTCCTCGCCGCACGCGCGGCCACCGACGCGCTTGCGTTCGACGAGGCGGCCGCGTTGCTCGTCACCGCGCTCGATCTTGGCATCGAGGACGCGGCAAGTCGGGCCGAGGTCCTGCTCGAGCTGGGCACGATCCGACATCGGGCGGGCGAGGCGTTCGACGCCCTCGACGCCCTCCGATCGGCGGCCGAAATTGCCCGTGAGTTGAACGATGCCGAGCTCCTGGCCCGAGCCGCGATCGGCTATGAGGACGCCGGCTGGCGACCCGGACCCGAACACCGTCCGGTGGACCTGCTCGAGGAGGCGGTGGCAGCGCTGGGCGACCGTCCCTCGGAGCTGCGCGTCCAACTGCTGGCCGGGCTCAGCCGCGCGCTCGACATGCAGGGCGAGCACGCGCGAGCGGCGATCGTCCGCTCGAACGCGATCGAGCTCGCTCGGAGCTCGGACGATCGCGCCGGGTTGGCCAGTCTGCTCGTGCGCTCGTATTGGTCCCGCGGATCGGCGCCGATCGAGCAGATCGTGGACATGCTGGCCGAGGCGAGAGTCCTCGGCCACGAGCTCGGGAATCCCGAGATCGAGGCCGACTCGCTCTCCTGGGCCGTGCCGGCATACGTCGCCATGGGCGATATCCCTCCGGCGAAGGCGGCGACCGCGGAGCTGGGCGAAATGGCCCACATCACCGGGCAGCCGTTCTACTCCCACGTCGCCGCCCACTACGAAGCGGCTCTGGCGCTCTGCGAAGGGCGCCTGGAGGCCGCCGATGCGATGGCCGCCCGGTCCCACGAGGCCGGACGCATGCTCACCGGGCGCGACGCCTCCGGGACGTATGGGATCCAGATGTTCAGCATTCGCCGCGAACAGGGGCGCCTGGCCGAGCTCGCGCCGGTGATCAGGATCCTCTCAGGCGGGAACCGAAAGCGCGGGGCGTGGCAGCCCGGGCTCGTCTGCCTACTCGTCGAGCTTGGGATGGAGGCCGAGGCCCGCCGCGAGCTCGACCGCATCCGCGGCGAGGGCCTGGAGGCGTTTCGCGATCTCTGGCTGGCGTCGCTCACCTACCTGACCGACGCGTGCGCCGTCCTGCGCGATGAGGCGCTGGCGGCCGAGCTCTATACCGAGCTGGCACCCCTGACCGGCACGAACGTGATGATCGGGCACCTCGTCGTCTGCTATGGCGCCGCCGACCGGTATCTCGGGAAGCTGGCGGCGATCCTCGGAGAGTGGGAGCGCGCGGACGAGCACTTCGAGACCGCGATCGCGCTGAACCGGAAGATGGAGATGCGGACGTGGCTTGCCCACACGGAGTACGAGTACGCGCGGATGCTGCTCGCGCAGGGACCGGCCGAACGCGGCAAAGCGACGTCGCGCCTGGGCCGTGCCGCTGAGCTGGCCGGCGACATCGGCCTGAGCACCCTCTCGAGCCGAATCACCGCGTTGGGCGCACCCGTCGTCCCGGCCGGGTTGCCGGACGAGCTCTCGGAACGAGAGGTGGAGGTTCTCCGGCTCGTTGCTCGCGGTCTCAGCAACCGCGAGATCGGCTCGGCGCTGTTCATCAGCGAACACACCGCGGCCAACCACATCCGGAGCATCCTGCGCAAGACCGGCTGCGCCAACCGCACCGAAGCTGCCTCCTACGCCCATCGGCGTGGGCTTGCCGCGACCGATTCCCGCGGTTAGGATCAGCTTGTTATGCCTCTCTATGTCATCGAGCGGACGTTCGCCGAGCAGCTGGAGCTCACCGGCGACGACGTCAAGCTCATCGAGGAGATCAACGCGGACGAGGGCGTGCGCTGGCTGTTCTCATTCCTGAGCGCCGACCGCCGGCGGACCTACTGCCTGTACGAGGCACCCTCCCCGGAGGCGATCCGGGCTGCGGCGCGACGGGGGGACATCCCCGCGGACTCGATCGTCGAGGTCCAGCCGGAGACGCTCGGCGTGGCCGGCCGCCCGGCCGAGTGGGCCGCCTCGATGGGCGCCTAGCTCGTCCCGGATTTCCTCGCCGGCGCAGACCCGAGCATCCGCACCATTCAGCCGCGCGAGCGGCTGCTCCGCCGGCGCCCCGCCGCGGCGGACTTCGGCGGCGCTGTGGAGGACCGGACCCGCAGCTCGACCGGCACGCTCACGTGGCGGGGACGCAGCCTGGGCTGCGCGATGCGGTCGAGCAGAAGGTGCACGGCGGTCTCGGCCTGGAACTCGAGCGGCTGGGCCACCGTGGTGAGCGAAATCCGGCCCAGACCGGCGATCGCGATGTCGTCGAAACCGACGATCGACAGCTCGCCCGGGACGCGCACGCCGGCGGCCTCGCACGCTTCCATCATCGCGATCGCGCCGATGTCGTTGGAGACGAACAGGGCGGTGGGTGCGGGCTGATCGCCGTCGGCGCCCAGCAGCTCGGCCAGCGGCATCGCGCGCCGGCCCAAGCGCACGTGCTGGGCCCCCGGCTCCCACTGAATCGCGGGGGTCGCAGGCGCGCCAGCCTGGCGCATGGCCGAGCGGTACCCGGCATATCTCGCGCCGTCGCCGCTGCGCTCGACCAGTGGCGTGCGCACGTAGCCGATGCGGCGGTGGCCCAGCCCGAGCAGATGCTGCACCGCCAGCTTCGCGCCCTCGGCATCCTGCGGCCCGACCGAATCGCCCCAGTCCTCGCTCAGGCCGAGGAACACAATCGGGACATCCGCCCGGCGCAGCGACTCCTCGAGCTGCGGGGTGCGCGCGATGAAGGCCAGGAACACCACGCCGGCGATCCGGTGCTCGAGCAACGCCTCGACGCCGGCCACCGCGATGTCCTCCTCGCCCTCGATGTTGCAGAACATCGCCGTGTAGCCGCGGCGGAAGGCCTGCCGCTCGACTACCCGCGCCATCTGGGCGTAGTACGGATTGTCGAGATCGCCCACGAGCACGCCGAGCATTGTCGTGCGCTGCTGGGCGAACTGCCGCGCGATCGCGTTCGGCTTGTAGTTGAGCCGCCTCATCACCTGGAGCACCCGCTCGCGGGTGGCGTCGGCCACGTCGTCGACGCCTCGCACCACGTTCGAGACGGTCGACTTGGAGACGCCGGCCGCCGCCGCCACATCGAGGATCGTCGGATTCTTCGCCGCCCGGCGCGTACCCCGGGACGCTCCGCCTGTGTCGCCTCTCCTCACGGTCGCCAATTTACGGGTTCGCACCCGCCCGCGCCTGAGACCGGTTACGCGGCCACGCGCGTCAGAGCCGAGCTCCCCGCTGCGCGCAGCGCATGCATCCCGGCCAATGCCGCCCAGGGGTCGTACGGGGCGAAGAACTCGGCCGCTTCCTCCTCGGTGGCGCGGCCGTAGGGATTGCCCGACTGCAGCCGCCCGACCAGCTTCAGGTAGGCCAGATCGCCGGCGGGCAGCTGGTCGAGCCGGCCCTGACCGGTCGTGGCGAGCATCTGGATCGTCCAGGTACCGATGCCCCGGATCGCGCGCAGGCGCCGCCAGCCGCACTCGTGGTCGGGGTCGTGCAGATCGACCCGGCCGCTCGCCACCTCCCGCGCGGCCCGCACGAGCGCCGCCGCGCGAGACGCCGACAGGTCCATCGATTCGAGCCGCGCCGGGGCCTGAGCGGCGATCACCGAGGCAGTCGGAGAGTCGCGCATCCCTGCCCAGCCACAGCGCCGGCCGAACGCTGAGATCAGCCGCCGCTGGATCGCGGAGGCTCGCTCGAACTCGATCAGCTGCTCGCAGATCGCCCAGGCCAGCGCCTCAAACGGGTCGGGCTTGGCCGCCACTCGCAACCCCGGATTCGCGCGCACCGAGGTCCCGATCAGGGGATCGAACCGGAACCGCTCGTAGAAGGGCTCGACGTCGTGATCGATGCCCAGCGCAGCGCGCATGCGTTCGATCCCCCACTCTGCCGCGTCCCGCTCGGACGCGCGTGCCCCGAACAGCACCCGATCGGGCGACAGCTGGGCGACCCGGACGAGCACCGGAAGCTCGCCGGCGTGGAGCAGGCGGTGGACCACCCCCGAGCGGACCCTGGTCAACCCATCGAGCCCGTTCCGGCGGGGCAACACAAAGCACCACCGCGGGCGAACCTCGACGCGGACCTCGAGCGTCGGGCCGCTGGGCGCGCTCAATCCCCCTGCTTGCCGATCACGTGCACGTCGACGAGGAACGACCGCGAGCCCACGATCGGAAGCATGTCGACCGCCCGGCGGGCGCCCTTTCCGTTCCGAACCGTCTTGCGGGCGGCCCGGCGCCTGACCAGCGCCACGGTGGCGGCGCCGGCGACGAACCCGGTGGCGGCCGCCGCGGCCGCCTGGACGGCCGGCAGCGAGGCGGACGACACGCGCTCGATCGTCCGGACCTCGGCCACGACCGGATATCCGTCGACGACCTCGACCTCGACCTCGACCTCTACGTCCGCGTCCGTGCCCTCGTGCAGGCCGTCGCCGTTCACAGATGCCTCGTCGGCCATCGCGACATGGTGACAGCGCCACCGGTCAAGTTCAAAGGATCTTCTCGTAGACCCTGTAGGTCCGGATGATCTTGCCGCCCATGCGCTCCATGGCGCGGTTCATCCGCTTATTGCTCTCCAGCGTCCAGCCGGTTTCGCCGCGGCCCTGCCCGGTTCGCTCGCCGGCGTCCCAGTGCAGTTCGTAGAGCTTGGCCCCGACGCCGGTGTGCTGCCACTCGGGCTTGGCCCCGAGCGCGAACACCCGCACCCGATCGATCTTGCGCCGGTACCAGAGCGCCTTGACCCACCCGAACGGGAGGAGGCGGCCGTTTAGATGCCGCAGCACCTGGTTGTAGTCGGGCAGGGTCAGCGCGGCGGCGATCGGCTCCCCATCCTTCTCGGCGATGAACGCCCAGTTCTCGTCCAAGACGGGCTTCAGGTCCTTGGCGTAGTGGCGGACCTCCTCCTCAGTAAGGGGGACAAAGCCCCAGTTGCGCTCCCACGCCGCGTTATAGACCTCGAGGAAGCGCCCGATCTCCGCCTCCATGTCCTTCTTGCGCATGTTCCGGACGGTGATGCCGTACTTCTCGACCTCGGCCGCCGCCCGCCAGATCGCCGGGTGCACCGAGCCCCGGTCCTCGACTGACAGCGACCACATGTAGAGGTCCATGGCCTTGGTCAGGCCGGCGCCCTCCATCAGCCCCGGGTAATACGGGTGGTGCCACTCGGTCAGCACCGTAGGCGGCAGGTCATAACCGTCGATCAGGATTCCGCTCTCGTCGTTGGTGGTGAAGCTCATCGGTCCCACCATCCGGTCCCGCCCGCGGGCCCGCAACCAGTCCTCGGCCGCGGCGAGCAGCGCCTGGGCCGCCTCGGAATCCTGCTCGCACTCGAAGAAGCCGAACATCCCCCAGTCGTGATGCTGGTACGCGTTGAAGTTCCGGTCGATCTGCGCCGAGATGCGGCCGACGGGTCGGCCGTTTCGCCACGCGAGGAAGAACTCGGCCTCGGCGTGCTTGAAGAAGGGATTGCGCTGCCGGTCCAGGAACCGCTTGCGATCCAGCAGGAGCGGCGGGACCCAGCGGGGCTCGTTACGATACAGCCGCCACGGCAGTTTTATGAACACGTTCAGCTCGCGCTTGTCGGCGACCGGACGCACTTCAAGGGCCTCACGAGCCGGAACCGCCACTTCTAGCGCCATCAGGCCGGAAAGGCTATATGTCCACCTCGATTGACGTCTTCGCCAAGGCTCGGGAGCACGAGCGCCTCGAGCAGCTACGCGCCGCCCGCGAGCTCGACCTGGTGCCCTATTTCCGCGTGCTGGAGGGCCCGACCCTCCCGGTCGTGGAGATGGAGGGCAAGGCCCGGATCATGCTCGGCTCCAACAACTATCTGGGGCTCACCGGCGATGAGCGGGTCAAGCAGGGCGCGCTCGACGCGCTCAACCGGTACGGCACCGGGCTCACCGGCTCACGTTTCTTGAACGGCACCACCGACCTGCACCTCGAGCTCGAGCGAGAGCTCGCGGACTGGTTCGGGACCGAGGGGGCGCTCGTCTTCACGACCGGTCACCAGGCCAACCTCGGCGCCCTTGGGACGATCCTCGGCCCGGCGGACACGGTGGTGGTCGACTCGGGTGATCACGCCTCGATCCTCGACGGCTGCATCCTCTCCCGGGCCAAGCTGCGCCCGTTCCGGCACAACCGCCTCGACCGTCTCGAGAAAACGCTCGAGAAGGCGGCGGCCGACGATGGCGGGGTGCTCGTCGTGGTCGACGGCGTGTTCTCGATGGAGGGAGACGTCGCCCCGCTGCCCGAGATCACCGAGCTGAGCCACCGCTACGGCGCCCGGGTGATGGTCGACGAGGCGCACGCCGTCGGCGTGCTCGGCGCCCGTGGGGCGGGGGCTTCGGAGCTGTTCGGGGTCGAGGACCAGGTCGATCTCCGCATGGCCACCTTTTCGAAGTCGCTCGCCTCCTGCGGGGGTGTGATCGCCGGACCCGCAGACGTGATCGAGTACCTCCGGGTCTCCTCGCGGCCATTCATGTTCACCGCCTCGGCCGTCCCGGCGGCGCTCGGCGCCGCGTTGGCCGCCGTGCGCATCTGCCGCTCGGACGAGGGTCGCGAGCTGTTCGCCCAGGTCCTCGAGAACGCCGCCTACCTCCACGCCGGCCTGGCCCAGCTCGGCTTCCAGGTGGTGCAGCCGACCAAGCTCGCCGACGGCACCGAGGTCATCACGCCGGTCGTGCCCGTCGTCGTCGGCGACGATTGGAAGGCGGCGTTTCTCTGGAAGGCGCTCTACGACCTCGGCGTGTATGTGAACGTCGCGCTGCACCCCGCCGTACCGCCGGCTGGAGCGCTGCTGCGAACGAGCGTGATGGCCACGCACGGCCCCGACACGCTCGACCGCGCCCTCGAGCTCTTCGCCCAAGCGAAACGGAGTTTCGAGTCCGAGCACGGACCGCTCCCCGGTCGTGGGTGAGGCGCCGCCGTCACGCGCCGCCGGCAAATGTGAATCAGCCGTTGCGGCGCCGCCTTGTCCACACTCGCACAAGACGTTCGCTCACAAAAAAAACACGCTCTGAGCGCATGGCCTGCACTTGTGACGTTGCTGTTATCCGCGCGGATGGCGTAGCTTCTCCCCCTACCGAGACGGCCGAGCAGGGCAGGTCGCCGGAAGAGTAGGGAAGGCCGGAAACGGGGTGAACACTAAGCCGTGCGCTTCGGCGTGCGGATAAGCAGTGCGCAGTACAGGACCCACGGGAGGGGGCCCAGTTGACCCCTGCCCGTTCGTAAAAAAAAATCGAGATCCGCCCAGGCGGAGGAATGGGAGGAACCGGAGCACCAAATGTCTGAGACCGCCACAGTGAGCCCGGCGCCGCAACGACTGCGAGCGCTGGAACGAGCGAACGCGGTCAGGTTGGCCCGCGCGGAGCTGAAGCGAAGGATCGCTGAGGGAGAAGCTGCCGCCGCGGAAGTCATCCTGGACCCACCCGACGAGGCGCTCACGTGGGCGATTGGGGAGCTGCTGATGAGCCAGCGTCGTTGGGGCACCACAAGGTGCAGGAAGTTCCTTGCGCGACACCACATCAGCGAGACCAAGATGCTGGGCGCGCTCACCGATAGGCAACGCCAATTGCTCGCGGAAGAGCTTGAATCCTCCTGCACACGCGCCCTGGCGTTCGTGTAAGCAGAGCTCGCGTATAGAGACGTGACCGGCCCCGTGCGGCTGTCCCGGCAGCCGCACGGGTCCCAGGCCCGCTAGACAGTCACCCGGCGGCGCCACTGTGTGAGTGTCGTCACGCACCGTTCCCATCCTTGGGAACTCTTCCTCATCTCTTCAAAAGCGCTCGTATTCGTAAGTAGGCGCCTTCGGTGAAGAGATAAACGGCGAGGCGGCAACCTCCGTCTCTTGAGTCCGTCCGGGGGCGAGACGGACCGGCATCTACGCGCCCGCTCGGGCGCCACGACGACACATAGGGACCAATGAACGCGCACGCGAGTGGCGCTGCGAGCCGTGACGGCTCGCAGGCCAGCGGGGGCCTGCGCCCGCATGGGCGCACGTCCCGGCTCGGGGCGAACCGCCCTAATGCAAATTTCTCGAATAGGAAGTCATCCGGGCGCCGCAACTTGCGCTCCGGGCTCGTGGCCGCGTTGCCGCGCCGCGATCGCCTCGGGCTGATCGCGATCGCCTTCCTGTGGCTGGCTTTCACCGTGTTCTTCTGGTCGTGGTGGCTGTCGCCCACGCACGTGGAGACGCTTGCCGGCTTGTTAGTCAACAGCGTCGTACTTGGGTTCGACCTGGTGCTCGTGCCAGTGTGGTTCTTCTTTTTCCTACTGCGCATGCGCCGGCCCGCGTCGGCGCTCGAGGTCCCCGAGCTGCGCACCGCGATGGTCGTCACCAAGGCGCCATCCGAGCCGTGGCCGCTGGTCCGCACGACCCTCGAGGCGATGCTGCGGCAGGACTTCCCTCACCCCTACGACGTGTGGCTGGCCGACGAGAAGCTGACCGATGAGGTGATCGACTGGTGTGCGGCCCATGGCGTGCACATGTCGAGCCGGGAGGGTGTGGCCGAGTACCACAACACAACCTGGCCGCGGCGGACCAAGTGCAAGGAGGGCAACCTCGCGTTCTTCTACGACAACTGGGGCTACCGCGACTACGACGTCGTCGCCCAGCTCGACGCCGATCACGTTCCCGAGGCCGATTACCTGCGACGGATGGTGGCGCCGTTCTCGAACTCGCGGGTCGGATACGTGGCCGCGCCGAGCATCTGCGACCGAAACGCCGACTCCTCTTGGTCCGCTCGCGGGAGGCTGTACGCCGAGGCGGTCCTACACGGGTCGACCCAGTCCGGCGCTAACGCCGGCTATGCCCCGAGCTGCATCGGGTCGCACTACGCAGTTCGGACAGCCGCGCTCGAGGGAGCCGGAGGCCTCGGGCCCGAGCTCGCCGAGGACTTCTCGACGACGCTGATTCTCAGTTCGAACGGGTGGGAGGGCGTGTTCGCGATCGACGCCGAAGCGCATGGCGACGGCCCTGACTCCATCACCGACTGTGTCACGCAGGACTTCCAGTGGGCGCGCAGCATGATCCGCGTTCTGCTCACGGTCGTCCCGAAGTATTGGAAGGGCCTCAGCCGCCGCGCGAAGATCAAGCTCGGAGGATGTCTGGCCTGGTACCCGCTCCACACCCTCGTGATGCTGACGATGGTGCTGCTCCCGGCGTGGGCACTGATCGAGCACGCGCCACTGGTCCCCGTCAACGTCGGCGACTTCTACCTGCACTTCCTACCGGTCGGACTTGTTCTGTTACTGGCGGTCCTGTGGGTGCGAGCGCACGGGCTGCTCCGGCCGGCGAACGCACCGGTGATCAGCTGGGAGGCGATCCTGTTTCAGTTCGTGCGCTGGCCGTGGGCGTTGATCGGCTGCGCAAGTGCGGTCTGGAGCACCGTCACGGGCCGCGAGAACGGCTTGAAGGTGACGCCCAAGGGCGCAGCCGGGGAGCGCCCACTGCCGGTGCGGGTGATCCTGCCCTATCTCTTCCTCGCCGCCGTATCGATCCTCCCGGTGCTGCTGATCTCCAACCCGGGAGCCGCGCGCGGCTACTACTTCTGGGCGCTGATGAACGGCGCCTCCTACCTGCTCGTGTCGGTGGCAGTCGTCGCCCTCCACATTGCCGAGAACCGGGCACAGGCACCGCGCCGGTCGATGCTCCGCCTGGCCGGCGCGCGGGCAATGGCGATCTCGGCCGTCGGCGGTGTGCTCGCGTTCGGCGCGGTCCTCCACGGCCGCGACGGTCTTGACGGCCTGACTTGACCGTCGCTTGGACCCGCGACCCCGACGGCCTTCGTCACCGATGCCAGACTTGCCGCTCCGGCCGGCGCGAGCGTTGACATCGGCGTCACCACGCTGCCGCTCGCGAGTAACGCAACGCAACCCTGGACCGCGGCGGACCTCTCGACCGTCAACGCCTTCGAGCGCGACATCGACAAGCACGCGAGCGTCGTGATGTGGTACGCCGACTGGCAGCACACCGCGCCGTCGCTCGCCCAATTGCGGATGATCGAGCAGCGGGGCAGCATCCCCGAAATCACGTGGGAGCCGTGGGATTCGACCCAGGGCCCTTACAAGTCACAGCCGCGTTACGCGCTGCGCAACATCGTCGACGGGGAGTTCGACGCCTACATCCGCACCTGGGCCCGCACGCTGGCGACGTACGGCAAGCCGGTTCGGCTGCGCTTCGCGCAGGAGATGAACGGCAACTGGTACCCGTGGGGCGCTGGAACGAACGGCAACACCCCTGCGGAATTCGTTCAGGCCTGGCGCCACGTCCACGACATCTTCACCGCCGCCGGGGCAAAGAATGTGCAGTGGGTCTGGAGCCCCGTGTCCGGCGCGCCGAAGCAGTATTTCCCCGGAGTGAAATACGTCAACAGGCTTGGCGTTACCTGCCTAAACGGTGGTACGGCCGCGTTCAACAAGGGATGGCGGAGCTTCTCCGCGATCTGTGGTGAGTCGATTCAGCAGCTTCACGCGCTTTCGCCGGGGCTGCCGATCGACCTCTCCGAGGTTGGGAGCAGCGACGCCGGAGGCAGTAAGGCCGCGTGGATCACCGGCATGTTCGCTTACCTCGCCGACCACCCCGAGGTGAAGTCGATCATCTGGTTCAACCTCAACAAGCAGACGGACTTTCCGATCCAGAGCTCCCCCGCCGCCGAGCGGGCATTCAGGGAAGGGGCGCAGCCGGCGCGCTACAAGTAGCGCCTGGGCTGTATCAGCGCGCGTCGAACTCGGCAATCAGCTGTCGATAGACCGCGAACGCGGGCTTCGGTGAGTAGTCGTCGCGGGTGATCCCGTATTGACTCTCGAAGCTCGAGCTGGACGAGTCGGCATCGCGCAGGTCGAACCACCGGTATCCGGTGACGTTGTACGTGCTGCGGGCCCGGTAGACGGCCTCGACCGCGGCCCGCATGACCGCCACCTGCGTCGCCTCGGTGCGGCCGGGTCCGGTTGGGTAGCCGTTCTCGGTGATCCGCAGCGGCACCGAGCGGGGGATTCCGGCGAGCGGCAGGTAGGTCGAGCGCAGGCGCCTGAGAGCGCCGTCCATGAAGCTCGTGGTGGCCGCGGCGAGTTCGCCCGACGACGCGGGCGCCGGTGGCGAGTTCCAAGTGAACGGATAGGCATCGAGGCCGACCCAGTCCAGCGAGTCGAGGAACCGCCGCCCACCGACTCTTCGAAGATAGCTCCAGAACGCGTCCTCGCGCTGGTCGGTCGAGTAGGCCCAGTTGAACCCGACCTCCACGCGCCTGGAGCGCTCGGCGCGCACCAGCTCGTGCGCCGCGATCACTCCACGGATCAGAGCGTCCTCGGCGTCTTTGTAGTACCCGTCAGAGGTGTTGGGGGCGCCGCCAACGTTCGCCTCGTTGGTTACCTGAGCGGACACGAACCCGGGCTCCCGCGCGAACGACCGGATGGCCGCGCGGACGAACGCCACGAACCCGGCGACGTCGGCCTTGGACCCGCCGTCGGCCGGTCGATAGCAGAGCGCCACCTCGGTTTGAAACCCCGCCCGGCCATATGCGGCGAGATCCTGCCCGATCTGCTCCTGGGCCGAGTATCCCCCCGGACCCGTATACCCGACGTACAGGTGCAGGACGAACGGCCGGCCCGCGGGCCGTAGCTGGTCGAGCGCGGCGAGGCGCATGGCGGGGTTCTCCGGCTTGGGCGGACCACTCGGGCCGACGGCGCCGGCGGCGCCACCTGGGTAGATGCCGAACGTCACATTCGGGCCGCGGTCGCTGGAGTTGGCCGCGGACGCGCTGACCGTCTCGGGACGCGAAGCAGCTCGGTTGCCGCCGCCCGTGTCCCGGGCGGTGACGCCCGCCAGGGCGCCACTGGCAATCGCACCCAGCGAACCTATCAGGGCGACGGCCAGGACCAGCGCAACCGTGACCCGGCTGACCCGAGGCGCTTTCCACTGCGGAGCTCTCCGTGAACGGGCGACCGCCCTCTCACCTCCCCCTTCCCAGGGTACGCGTGCGACCATTATTCCCGGATCTATCGTCCGGGGGGCCGACGGCGCTTCAGCCTGGCGTGTGCTTTCTGGCCGCCCGTCCAATCGGAGACGGCCCTGCGATCGGCCGCTACATGTAGCTAAACCTGGATTCCGACCGGCACGGGACTAGCCCCGGCGAAGAAAAGGAACCAGATCACGAACGCAGCCAGGGTCAGGCCGGCGCTCACGACGAGTACCGCCTCGAGCACGTAATGCCCGGTGTCCGCGAGTCCTCGCGAGCGGCGGTTGGCCTGATACACGTCGCTCAGCTTGGCCAGCAGCGCGGCGAGCAGCGCGATCGTCGCGATCACGCCGATGAAGCTCACCCCGAGCGCGGTTCCGAGCGACGAGGTCGCGCCCTGGACCTGGGAGCCGACCCACAGCCACAGCAGCGGTGTGCCGATCCACAGCACGAGGCTGCCGATGACCATGATCATCAGCACCAGGGTCGCTCCCACGCCCGTCCTCAGCTTCTCGCGCACGGGCATCTCCCGGGAGAAGTTTCCTTGAGCGGGCCGCGGCAGCGCCGCGGCCGGTGGCTAACGGACAGCCGGAGGAGAGCTTGACCTGCCACCAGCCCATCAGCATCCCGACCAGCCCGAGCCGGGGACGAACCTGCCACACGCCGCACCCGGGCTCGCCGATGTCGCGGTTGGAGATGCGCATGAACCGGTGGCGACCCGGATCGAGCAGCATGCGCTCGAGCGCCACGCGGTTGGCCGCCTGAAGATCGGCCCGCTCGGTGATGGTGGCGCGGGCGGATCTCACGCGCGCCGCCAGGTCGTCTCGCACCCGCTCCAGCTCGCCCAGGTCGAGCAGCCGGGGCGCGGCGCCGCCGCGCGCGGGCTCGGCATCGAGACCGCCGAGTGGATAGGCGGTGACGAAGGCCGCGGCGAGCTCGCGCTCAAGCTTGGCGATCTGCATGCGCAGCGATCGGCGTGCCGCCCGCTCGCCCTGCTCCGGCGCGGTGAGAGCCTGGAGGGACTCGCTCGGTGTGTCGCGCTGCAGGACCTCCATGGCAGGAAACCATACCCCCATTTAGGGCGCGTACCCAGACCCAATTACGTCGCAAGCCATCCATAGCGACTCCTCGAGGTGGATGGCCGGCACGCCCTCCACACCCACCGCGAATAGCAGGATCCGCCGGGTACCACGGCCGGGAACGTGCCCGGGCTGGGGCTCGTCGAACAGCGTCGCGTGCACGCACGCCGAATCGGCGACGACGAGTCGCCCTGCCGTGGTCCGGATGCCAAGGCTGTCTTGGTCAACCAGCGAGGCGTCCAGCGCCCACACCGGCACACCGGTCTCGACCAGCGCGATCAACCGGGCATCCTCCAACAGGTCGCGGGAGCGAAAGCCGCCGTGGAGCAGCCGCCGAACCGCAGCCTCCTCGCTTGGGATCCGCGACGCATCCGGATCGAGACCAACCTGGCGAAAGAACGAGCGGTACGCGTGCGGGATCGGCTTAGTCCGCATCGCCACGACGCCGGCACCGAGATAACGGTCCGACAGCTCCCTCAGCCGTCGCTCCACCTCATGCGGACTGGCGCGGACCCTCGCTTCGAGCACGATCCAGTGGAGCCGAAGGCCCGGAAACTCCACGCGTACTGCGGGCTCAACCAGGCCGACCGAAACGCTCAACCCGAAACCCCGCCCCCGAGCAGCGGCCGCACCCGAGCCGCGAGGGCGCTCTCGTTCAGCCAGTGCTCGCCGATCAGCCGGTCGGCCACCGTCCCACCCCGCTGCGACAGCTCGAGCATCGGACACGCGGTGACGCCGTAAACGGCGCCCACGCTGCCGTCGGCGTCATACGCGACCGGGATCGTCCACCCGTGCCTGCGCACCAGCCTGTCGGTCGCGGCGTGCGAGGCGTTGATCGCCACGGCCGCGAACTGAACGCCGCGCAGCGACGGCATGCGCGCGAGTCCCTGCAGCGTCGAGACCTCGCGCTCACAGGCCGACGAGTCAGTCACGAAGAAGTCCAGCACGAGTGGCCCGCGCTTGACCAACAGGCACACGTTGAGCGCGCGCCGATCGTGACGGGCCAGCGTGCAGGGCGGGTTGAGATTGGCGTCGCCGTTGAGGGTCGACGCGGCCAGCGGCGCGGCGAAGAAGTGCAGCTGGCGGCCGGCCGGCACGCCCGCGCTCGACGGCGCGTGCGTGGTGAAGCTGTAGACCGCGAACGCGACGACTAGCACGGCGGCGAAGGCGCCCACCATCCATCCGTAGCGGCGGGTGTCGAGTGGCTCCGGGGTCGCTGGCTTCGGGGGCGTAGGGCCTGTAGCGCTCACGCCACCGTGGCCCGACGCCGGCGCGGCAGTAGCCCCGCGATCCGACCGGCGCGCTCGCGGACGCTGGCCAACACGTCATCGCGCTCGGACAGCGCGAGCACTGCGGGGAGCACAAGCAGTACGCCGACCAGCGACACCGACAGGTCGATCAGCGTCACCAGGCCGAAGTCGCGCAGCATCGTGATACTCGACAAGGTCAGCACCCCGAAACCGGCGATCGCGGTGATCCCCGACGCAAGTACCGCGGAACCGGTGAACCGGTACGTGCGGGCCAGCGCCTCGGCCGGGGCCCGCCCGGCGCGGCGCTCCTGCCGGAAACGCTCGGACAGCAGCACGCTGAACTCGGTTGAGATCGCGATCACCAGCGCCCCCAGGGTGGCCGACATGGGGTTGAGCGGGATCCCGGTCGCGAAGAGGATGAGCGATGACCAGCCGGTGGCAAGCGCGATCGGCACGAGTGGGACGAGCGCGCGCTCGACGTTGCGCAGAACGAGCAGCAGCACCGCTGCGACGGCGAGCAGGCCGACCAGCAGCATCTCGAGTCGTCGCGCCGAGGAGGACAGCGACGCGTCGGCCTGGGCGGCCAGTACCGGCAGTCCGGCCAGTGCCGCGGTGACGCCCGGCGGCGGATGCAGGTGCGCGCGCATGTAGTCGACCACTCGCTGCTGGCGCGAGAGGGGCATCAGCCGGATCCCGAACGCGAGCGTTGCCTCGCGATGATCGCTCGTGATCACGGCCTGGGAGAAATAGCTGGGGACCGCTTTGAGCAGGCCGGAGATCGCGCTCGTGGTGAGCCCGGCGCAGGAGCCGCTCGACGTCTCGGTGCCCGAGCAGAACAGGTCGGGCAGCGACAGCGCCGGGCACATCGCGGCGCGCGCGCAGCCCTTCGCCTCGACGTAGCCGAAGTGCGAGAGCAGCGAGTTCTCGTACTTCGTCATCCAGGCGATCGTGCTCGGCGTGGCCACGTTGCGTGAGTGCACGACGACATCGATCTCGCCCGACACGCCGGTCACGCGCTCGAGCGTGCGCAGGTCGCGCAGCGCCGGCATGTTGCTCGGCACGAGCTTGGTGATGTCGGACTGAACCGGCGTCTGCGTACCGGCCACCCAGCCGATCACGGCTAGCAACAGGCCGACGAGCAGCACGCGTCCCGGCCGCCGCGCCGCGCCGGCGACCGCCCGGCGGCTCAACGAACCGAGTGGTGAGGCGACCCGGGCGCCGGCGTCGGCCACGATCTCCCCCGCCCCGCGCGCGGACGCGCCCACGACGCCGAAGGATGGCGCGCGCCTCCGGCGAGGTTGACTTGCCCGCGCAGCCGTGCGACGCCGGCTCAGCACCATCGCGGCCGACCCGGCGGTCAGCGCGCAACCGAGCGCCACCGCGATCCCGACGATCAACAGCTCGCCGAAGCCGCGCACCATCGGCACCGGCGAGAGCAGCAGCGCCAGGAACCCGACCGCCGTGGCCAGGGCGGCGGTGGCGATCGTCGGCGCCGCCGCGATCGTCGCGTCGGCGACCGGCACTGAGCTGCCCGCCGCCTCCTCGGCACGGGCCTGGAACTGCACGGCATAGTCGACGGCCAGGCCGATCAGGATGGGGAGCACGGCGATCGAGGCCATCGTCAGCGACCCGCCGAACAGCGAGGCGACGCCGAACGTGATCCCGACCGCGGCCAGCGCGATGGCCAGCGGGAGCAGCCGCAGACGGCTGCGGAATACCAGCAGCAGGGTCGCCGCCATCACCAGCAACGCCGCGATGAGCAGAACGGTGATCGAGCTGGTGATCGTGTTGGCCAAGTCGTTGGTGACCACCGGCACACCCGAGACCGTGTACGTGCCGCCATAGGCCGAGCGGAACATCGGCATCCGCACCGCCTGGCGGATCCACGAGATCGCCTTGGCCTGCTGGCTCGCGCTGAGCGACGCCTTTAGCCGAACCTGGATCAGCGCCGAGTTGGCGGTCGGAAACAGGTAGGCGAAGCGGGCCTTGGGCTGGTTCACCCCGCGCGTGGGGTCGAACACGATCTGGGGAATGAACTGCGGACTGTCGATGCTCGGACTGCCGGAGATCCCGGAGTCGAGGTACATCTGGATGAGCTGGTCCTCCTGCTGCTCTGAGGCCAGCTGACCCGCCGCGTTCTCCTCGGCGACCGCTTTGCTCTTCGACATGTGCTCGGCCAGCGCCAGCTTGTAGGCGCTCTGGCGCGCGCTCGTCACCGCCTGCTCCGCCGAGCCCTCGATCGACGTGATCTCCTGGTTGACCGCCGCCACGGCGCGGTTGAGGAACGTTCCCGGTCCGTACACGACCTGCGCCGGCCGCGCCTTCATCAGCTTGCCGCACGGGCTGTTCCATCCGCCGTAAGGAGTCTGCGATCCGGCCGGCGCCGGCGTGAACGCCTGGAGCTGCTGGTTGGGCACCGCCACCTGCCCGGCCAGGCACGCCTCGAGCTCGGTTACCGTGCCGAGGTCCTTGGTCTCGACCAGGTTGGGTAGCGACTCGCGGATCAGGATCACCACCGGGTCGCCGCCGAAGTGCTGATCGTCGTCCTGGCTGGCTTTATAGCTCGACGCGGAGGAGTTGACGAACGTATCGGTCGCCGTGTTCGGCTGCAGGCGAAGCGCCAGCGCGCCGCCGCCCAGCGCGAGCGCCAGGACGATCCCAAGCGTCACCGCGGGCCTTCCCGTCGCAGCCCGCGCCAGCCGCTCCAACATCCTCACCACCATGGCCTCGCTGAGGCTACCGCCGCGCATGTCAGTGGCGCGCCGGTGGCCGATCAATCCATCGAGAGTGGACCCTGCGACTCTCCGCTCAGGAACTGTCGGATGAACGGGTTCTCGGAGTTGAGCATGTCCTCGGCCGGCCCCGCCTCGACGATCCGGCCCTTCCACAGCACGTTGATGTAGTCGGCGACGCGCCGCGCACTCATGATGTCGTGGGTGATCACGCAGAAGGTCGGTAGGTGCTCCTTCTGCTTCTGCTTGGCCTCTTCCATCATGTCGCGGTGGATCTCCAGGATGAGCTCGCCGAGTAGCGCCGTGCGCACGGGATCGAGGCCCGAGTCGGGCTCGTCGAAGAGCACGATGTCCGGCTCGAGCACCAGGGCGCGTGCGAATCCGGCGCGCTTGCGCATCCCGCCCGATAGCTCGTTGGGCGCCTTGAAGCGCGCGTCGGCCAGGCCGACCTCCGTGAGCCGACGCATGACGATGTCCTCGATCTCACCCTCGCCCTTCTCGGTGTGCTGGCGAAGCGGGAACGCGACGTTGTCGTACACGTTCATCGACCCGAACAGCGCGCCGTCCTGGAACAGCAGCCCGAACTTCTTGCGCATGTCGAACAGCTGGTCATCGGGCATGTTCGGGACCGACTCACCGTGGACGATGACGTCGCCCTCGTCGGGATAGAGCAGCCCGACCATGTGCTTGATGCACACCGACTTACCGGTGCCCGACGGCCCGAGGATCATCGACACCATCCCCTCGGGCAGCCCCATGTTCAGCCCGCGCAGGATGTGAGAGCGTCCGAACGACTTGTAGCAGTCGATGAACTCGACGGCGTCCGGGCGACCCGACGGGTACACGCGGTAGGTGTGCCACTGGTAGTCGTCCTCTCCCGCGCCCGGGGGCGGGCCCGGGCGTGGGGGCTGCTCGTCGACCACGGACACGCGCGAGCCCGACTCGGCCGCCGCGCGCGCCGGTTCGCGCTCGGCGTCCGCGTGCTGGCCGTTCGCCGACTCGGCCTCGTCCTGGTCGTCGTCGTCGAACTCCGCGTCCATCTCGTCTTCGTCGTCAGTGTCAAACCGCATGATCAGCCTCCGATTGGCGCCCGGGGATTGGCTCCCCAGAACAACTGCGTGCCCAGCATTCCGATCAGGTGCACACCCACCAGGTTAAGCACCATCGACTTCGCGGTGGCGGTACCCACCCCTACAGGCCCACCGCTTGCGTTGTAGCCGTAGTAGCAACCGACGAGCACGATCAGCGTAGCCATCGCCATCGCCTTGATCAGACTGAATAAGAGGTCGGGTGGGTTCTGGAACTCCCAGAAGATCAGGAAGTAGCCACCCGAGGAGACATCGCCGATCTGTTGCACCACCGCGATGTAGCTGGCCAGGAATCCGGCCCCGATCGAGATCAGGTACACGAACGGCAGCACCATCCAGGAGGCGAGCAGCTTGGTGCCGCACAGGAACGTCATGCCGCTGATGCCCATCACCTCGAGCGCGTCGATCTCGTCGGAGATCCGCATCGATCCCAGCTCGGCCACGATTCCCGTCCCGACCTTGGCCGCCATCATGTAGCCGAAGGCGAGCGGCGCGAGTTCGCGCAGGTCGCACCACGCCGAGAACACGCCCGAGAACGCGGGCGCCCCCTGCGAGCGCAGCAGGTACGCACCCTCGATCCCGCACGTGAGGCCGACGATGAACACCAGCATGCAGATCACGAGCGCCGAGCCGACGATCAGGATGCCCGCCTGCCGCAGAGCCTCGCCGAAGAACTTGAACACGCGCAGGCGCAGCACCTCGCCGACCACCTGAGCGCTGAACTTGGCGATCTCGCCGAAGCTCTCGATCCAGCCCTTGGGAGTGACGATCAGGTCGTTCATCGGTGTCCGCCCACTTATCTCGGGATCGTGGTGATTTCCGGATGGGTCGCGAGCAGCGTCTGGGTGAACGCGTAGTTGAACGCGAAGATTCCCAGGAACGCGATCACGACGGCCTGGTTGACTGCGCGCCCGACCCCCTCGGCCCCGCCCGAGGCCGTCATTCCCTTGTAACAGCAGACCACCGCGATGATCGCGCCGAACAGCGTGGTCTTGACGACCGAGCCCCACAGGTCGGTCGTCTCGGCGTTGTTGAAGAACGTGGCGAAGAACGGGCCGAGCGAGGCGTGGTTGACGAGCGTCGCGAGGATCCCGCCGAAGATGCCGAAGATCACCGCGTAGACGTCGAACAGGCCGGTCACGAGCATCAGGGCCAGGAAGCGCGGCACGACCAGGTTCTTGATCGGGTCGACGCCGAGCACCTGCAGCGCGTCGAGCTCCTCGCGGATCTTGCGCGCGCCCAGGTCGGCGGTAATCGCCGTGCCGGCCACACCGGCGAGCACGATCGCGTCCACAAACGGGGCGAACTCGCGGATCGAGGACAGCACGAAGAAGCCGCCCAGCCGGTCGAGCGCCCCGAACAGCACGAGGAAGTTGGCGGCCTGAAGTCCCGGCGCCTCGTAGCCGAACGCGATCGTCGAGATCAGCAGCGGGAACCAGCACAACCGGAGCGCGAACATGAACTGCCCGACGAACTCGCTGCCGTACGGGTACGGCGGGCGGACGGCAGACACGAGTGTCTTGCCGGTCAGGATCATCATGTTGCCGACCTCTTCGAGTAGCCCCTTGATGGGCGCGTACCCTCGATCGGCTACCGCTTTGATCAAACTCCTCTGACCTCCCGGGTCTAGCCCTGCCGCTGGACCCGGCTAAGCCTACGGGTCGGCGCGCGCAGATGACAAATGGGAACCGTCGCCGGGGGCGGATCCAATTGCTATGTTCGGGCCGCGGTGAGATCAGGGAGCGGTGCTGCGATCTTTGGTGCATTGGCGGCGGTCGCGCTGGCCGGATGCGGCGGTGGCCAGCGCCAGGACGCCAGCGAGCCGAGCGGCAAGTTCCCCGTCACGGTCACGACGGCTTCCTTCCCCGCCAACCAGCGCCTGTCCGAGCACGCTCACCTGGTGCTGGCTATCCGCAACGCCGGCAGCAAGGCGATTCCGAACATCGCCGTCACGATCTGCAACGTCACCTGCGCCTATCCCGCGCCGCCCGGCGAGGGGACGTCGGCGGCGGCCTTCGCCCAGGATCTGCAGATGCAGGGGCTGGCCAACCCGTCCCGGCCGGTGTGGGTCGTCGACCGACCGCCGGGCGCGTGTAACTATGGGTGCCAGCCGAACTCACCCGGCGGCGAGGGCGGCCCCGGCGGCGCCGTCACGGCGTACTCCAACACCTGGGCCCTCGGCCGACTGGCCCCCGGCCAGACTGCCAAGTTCGACTGGGCCGTGACCGCGGTGGCCCAGGGCCGCCACGTGGTCGCCTGGGAGGTGGCCGCCGGGCTGAACGGCAAGGCCAAGGCGGTGACATCCGGCGGGTCGCTGCCCCACGGCACCTTCACGGTCAACATCTCCACCGCGCCGGCGCAGACCTACGTGAACAACAACGGCCAGATCGTCACCACGCCGGCCAACAATCCGTAGGGGTGGGATGGGCCGCCTGCGGCGGCGTCCCTGGGACCATCCACCCCGTCCGGACGGGGCACGCGGCCCCACGGACGCCGAGCGAAGCGAGGCCCGCACTACTCCTGGGACGACGTCGCCCAGAGGTTGATGCCGCTGTCGACCGCGTACCCGTCGATCTCCTCGAGCTCGCCTGGATCGAAATCCAGACGGTCGAGCGCGGCGACGTTCTGCTCGAGCTGCGCGACGCTGCTCGCGCCGAGCAGCGCGCTCGTGACGCGCGGATCGCGTAGCACCCAGGCGATCGCCATCTGGGCCAGCGACTGGCCGCGCGCCTGCGCGATCTCGTTGAGCCCGCGCACGCGCGCGAGGTTTTCCTCGCTGATCATGTCCTCGGACATGTAGTTACCGCTGCGCAGGCGTGAGTCCGCGGGCACGCCGTTCAGGTAGCGGTCGGTGAGGAGCCCCTGGGCGAGCGGCGAGAAGACGATCGCGCCGACGCCCTCGCGGTCGAGCACCTCGAGCAGCTCCGGCTCGATCCACCGGTTGAGCATCGAGTACGACGGCTGGTGGATCTCCAGCGGCGTGCCCAACTCGCGCAGGATCGTCGCCGCCTCCTCGGTCCGGCGGGGACCGTAGGAGGAGATCCCCACGTACCGTGCCTTGCCCTGGCGGACCGCCGTGTCCAGCGCGCCCATCGTCTCCTCGAGCGGCGTGTCGGGGTCGAAGCGGTGCGAATAGAAGATGTCGACGTAATCAAGGCGCATCCGCTGCAGGCTCTGGTCGAGGCTCGCCAGCAGGTACTTGCGCGAGCCCCACTCGCCGTACGGTCCCGGCCACATGTCGTAGCCGGCCTTGGTCGAGATGACGATCTCGTCGCGGTATGGCCGCAGGTCCTCGCTGAAGATCCGCCCGAAGTTGATCTCGGCGCTGCCGTACGGAGGCCCGTAGTTGTTGGCCAGGTCGAAGTGGGTGATGCCCAGGTCAAACGCGCGGCGGATCATCGCCCGGCTGTTCGCCAGGGGCCGGTCGTCGCCGAAGTTCTGCCAGAGTCCGAGCGTGATCGCCGGCAGCTTGAGGCCGCTGCGGCCGCATCGCCGGTACGGCATCCTGTCGTAGCGGTTCGCGTCGGGAACATAGCCCTGCCAGCCGAGCTCTGGGTTGAACGGCACGACGGGGAGTATTCCATGCCGCACTTTGGTCAGATGGATTGCCCGGTTTGGCCATCCGGATAATGACGCCTCCGGGGGCCCGCGTTACGCTCGGGACGACTCCGAAAAAGGAACCGATTAGCCATGCCTCGAATCCGCCAGCAGAACGTCTTCGCCGCCCAGTGGGCGCCGAACGGAGGCGCCCTGGGCGCCCCCGACCTGACCGTCCCCGACAACCAGGTTTTCGGGGCCAATGTGTTCAGCCCGCACGTGCAGCGCCAGCGGCTTCCGACGGAGGTGTTCAACCGGCTGCAGGTCACACTCGCCCGTGGGGAGGCGCTCGACACCTCGCTCGCCGACGCGGTGGCGCTGGCCATGAAGGAGTGGGCGCTCGAGCGGGGCGCCACCCATTACACCCACTGGTTTCAACCGCTGACCGGCTCGACGGCCGAGAAGCACGACAGCTTCTACGCACCTACCACCGAGGGTACCGCGCTGGCCGAATTCTCGGGCAAGGAACTGATCCAGGGCGAGCCCGATGCGTCTTCGTTCCCGACGGGCGGAATTCGCGCGACGTTCGAGGCCCGCGGGTACACCGCGTGGGATCCCACCTCTCCGGCCTTCATCCTCGAGAACCCCAACGGCACCCTGCTGTGCATCCCGACAGCGTTCGCTTCGTGGACCGGCGAGGCACTCGACCACAAGATCCCGCTGCTGCGCTCCATGGACGCGCTCTCGAAGTCGGCGATCCGCGCTCTTCGGCTGTTCGGCGACGACCGCGCCGCGCGCGTGTTCACCACGATCGGTCCCGAGCAGGAGTACTTCCTGATCGACGAGCAGTTCTACTTCGAGCGCCCCGACCTGTACACCACTGGCCGCACGCTATTCGGAGCAAAGCCGCCTAAGGGGCACGAGCTCGACGACCACTACTTCGGGTCGATCCCCGAGCGAATCCTTGCCTACATGCTCGACACCGAGCGCGAGCTGGCCAAGCTCGGCGTCCCGGTCAAGACCCGCCACAACGAGGTCGCGCCCAACCAATACGAGATCGCGCCGATCTTCGAGAACTCGAACGTCGGCTCAGACCACCAACAGCTGACGATGCAGATCATGCAGAACGTGGCGCGCCGCTACGGGCTGGTGTGCCTGCTGCACGAGAAGCCGTTCGCCGGCGTAAACGGGTCGGGCAAGCACAACAACTGGTCGATGGGCACCGACACGGGCAAGAACCTGCTGGAGCCCGGCGACACGCCGCACCGCAACCTCGAGTTTCTGTTCTTCTGCGCCGCCGTGATACAAGCGGTCAACCAGTACCAGGGACTCTTGCGGGCATCGATCGCCTCGCCTGGTCAGGATCATCGCCTCGGCGCCAACGAGGCGCCACCGGCGATCATCTCGATCTTCCTCGGCGCCGAGCTCACCCGTGTGTTCGGCGCCATCGAGCGAGGCGAGACGTCGGAGAGCCAGGAACAGTCGTTCCTCGGCCTCGGCACGCCGGTGCTGCCGCAGCTGCCCATGCACGGCGGCGACCGCAACCGCACGAGCCCGTTCGCGTTCACCGGCAATAAGTTCGAGTTCCGCGCCCTCGGCTCAAGCCAGTCACCCTCGCTGCCCAATACCGTGCTCAACACGATCGTGGCCGAGGCCATCGACGAGCTGGCGGCCGAGCTCGAGACGGCGGTGAAGGACGCTCCGTCCGAGGAAGGCCCCGCTCGCGACGCCGCCCTCGCGGACGCGCTGCGGCCGATCCTGCAGCGCAGCTACGCCCTCAACAAGCGAATCGTGTTCGACGGCGACAACTACGACGAGGAGTGGCACGCCGAGGCGGAGCGTCGGGGCCTGCTCAACTTGCGCGCGACGCCTGACGCGCTGCCCTATCTCGTGTCCGACGAGACCGTGACGCTGTTCGAGAGCCACAACGTTCTGTCCCGCCGCGAGCTCGAGTCACGGCACGAGGTGTTCCTTGAGCAGTACGTGACCAAGCTCAACATCGAGGCCGAGACCGCGGCGTCGATCGCGCGCACGATGCTGCTCCCCGCAGCGGCTCGCCATCTGGCGCTGCTGCTCGAGGCTCAGCTCGGCGAGCTCGCCTCGGAGACCTCGGATCTGGCTACCGAGCTCACGGACGCGATCAGGGCCCTCGAGTCGGCCAATCTGGCCGAGAACCAGCCGGAGGAGCTCGAGGCACACGCCGAGTACATGCGCGACGAGGTGATCCCGGCGATGGCCAGCGTCCGTCAGGCCGCGGACAAGCTCGAGAAGGTGGTGGCCGACGAGTTGTGGCCACTGCCGAAGTACTCCGAGATCCTGTTCATCAAGTAGTGATTCAGTACTAAAGCGACACCGGCCGCATGCCGGGGTTGGGCGGGCTCCCAATCTTCTCCGGCATGCGGTTCTTAACTCCTCCTCGTGGCAACGCAACTTGTAGAACCGCAACGGGTTCTACGCTACGGTGGCTTTGGTGGCAGGCCCTATGACGGAACACCGTGGGTGCTGGTTGGCCCTGATCGTAGGGGTGTTGTGCACCGGACTCCTGTTGGCACCCGCCGCGGGCGCGGCGCGTAAGGCCGTCCCGCACACGGTGCACGAGTCCGGCGATGCGGTGGCACTCGCCAATCGAGGGATGTGGATCTGGTACGTCTCTCGCTCGAGCGGCGGCACGGTCTCGGGGATCGTCGCGACCGCCCGCCGATACGGCGTCAGCACGCTAACCATCAAGAGCTCGGACGGCCCCACGATGTGGTCGCAGTTCAATCCGACTCTGGTCCGCGAGCTGCACGCCAGCGGACTGCACGTGTGCGCGTGGCAATACGTGTACGGCAATCACCCGATCGCCGAGGCGGATGTGGGAGCCGAGGCCGTGCAGGACGGCGCCGACTGCCTGGTGATCGACGCCGAGGGTGAATATGAAGGCAAGTACGTCCAGGCGCAGAGCTACATAACTCAGTTGCGCAAGCTGATCGGGCCGAGCTACCCGGTCGCCCTGGCGGGCTTTCCCTACATCGACTACCACCCCGGGTTTCCTTATTCGGTGTTCCTCGGTCCCGGCGGCGCCCAGTACAACACGCCGCAGATGTACTGGATGGACATCGGCACGAGCGTCAACGCCGTGTACGCGCACACCTACGCGTACAACAGCGTGTACCAGCGCCAGATCGATCCCCTCGGGCAGGTTTGGCAGAACCCGCCGCCCGGTCAGATCATCCGCTTTCGCCAGCTATCGCGCACCTACGGCGCCGCCGGCGTTAGCTGGTGGGATTGGCAGCAGGCCAGCGCCTCGGGATGGGGCTCGATCTCGGTCGGCGCCGGCAACCTCGTCGGCGTAACCCCCACGACCGCCACGCCGATCCTCAAGCTCGGCTCTGTCGGCGACGTGGTCGTTTGGGCGCAGGAGCATCTCGCCTCGGCCGGCTACACGACGGCGATCGACGGCGACTACGGGTCGAGTACCCAGTCCGCGGTCGAGAGCTTCCAGACCGCCGAGGGGCTCACCGCCGACGGAATCGTCGGGCCGGCCACCTGGGCCGCGCTGCTTCACTACTCGCCTGCCGACGTCGTGTGGACCGCTCACTCCGGCGCGACCGTGGCTTCGGCGGCGGCGGTGCGCAGCGCCCGAGACGGGCATCGAGTGCTGGTGCTCGCCGTTCCGAAGTCCGCGCACGCGCGCGCCGTGCGCGATGAGCTCGCCGGCGCCGGCGGGGCGGGCTAGCGGGCCGCGAGGCCGAAGGCCTCGTCGGTGCGGCCCGCGAAATCAATCAATCAATCACACCAGTTCGTGCTCGCGCGCGTAGGCGACGAGCGCCGCTCGCGTCGTGCGACCGGTCTTCTGCTGGATGTGCGAGCGGTGTGACTCGACCGTCCGCACGCTTAGGAACAGCCGCGTGGCGATCTCGCCGTTGGTGTAGCCGAGCGCGATCAACCTGAGCACTTCCAGCTCGCGCGCTGAGAGGTCGTCGGGCGGCCCCTCCGCCTGCGGTGCAGCGGCCAGACGCGCTCCCAGTTCGGGGTTGAGGTACGTGCGACCCTGCGCCGCGAGCCGTACCGCCTGCACCAGCTCCGAGTCGGCCGCTTCTTTGAGCACGTACCCGATCGCGCCGGCGCGCAGTGCCTCACGCGCGAACGCGGGGTCGTTCTGCATGGTGAGCACGACGATCTGAGTCCCGGGCGCTGTCTCGCGTAACCGCGGAATGGCCGGGAGGCTCCCGACCCTGGACATGTCCTGGACATGTCCAGGCAGGCTCGCTCCCCCGGGCATGTTCAGATCGAGGATCAGCACGCGCGGGTGGTATGCGGCGACGCGGCGCTCGGCGGTCGCGACGTCGCCCGCCTCAGCCACGACATCGAACCCGTCCTCCGCCTGCAGGAGCAAACGCAGCCCGGCGCGCACCACCTGATGATCGTCGGCCAGGACGATCGTGATCTGCTCACCGCTCGCTGGCTCCTCCATCGCGCTCACGATAGCTCGGAGCAGGTTAACGGGCTCTCATCACCGCCTAACCCTCGCTCCTGCACGCGCCCGCGACAACAACCGCATCATCATCGTCAACCCGAACGGCCGAATCGTGTGGCCAACGGTGATACACCGCTGCCCGACGGCAACACGCTCGGACACGATCACGTCGCCGGAAGCGCGTCCGGGTATCTACGCAAAGCGGACGGGCTCGACCTCGTGCCGTAGGTATAGATAACCTGACGCAAGAACTGGTTCTAGGTGGCACGTACGCGCGTAGTACGCAAAGCTTTGCCGCACTAGTTCAGTCCACCCACTCCTCCATCCCAACAGGAGACGCGATGCCACCAGCCCGACGGTCATCTACGACCAAGTCCACCACGCGCAGCACAGGTAGATCCACCGCGCGCAGCACAGGTAAGTCCAGCGCGCGCAGCGCGGGTGGAACGGCTACGCGAGCCACGAGAAGCGTTCGTGCCCGCGCCGCCTCAACGTCGGCTGCCACCCGCCGCGAGGTGGAGCAGTCGATCGCCCGCTTCGAGAAGCGCCTCGAGGACGCCAACGACGCACTCTCGACGCTCGGTAAGCATCTGGGTCGCGGTGCGACCTCGAGCTACAAGGAAGTGACCGCGGCGCTGCGGGCGCTACGCCGCGAAGCGGCAAAGACCAATAAGCAGGCGCTCGAGGACTTCGACAAGGTCCGCGGCGCGATCACGAAGTCGAGCGCTTCTTCCTCGCGCTCCTCGCGCAGCGGTGCGGGCTCGACCAGCGCCCGCTCGACGGGCTCGCGTTCCTCGGGCTCGGGTTCGACGTCATCACGGTCGACTTCGTCGCGCTCCACCGCGCCGCGCTCGACCGCGTCGCGCTCGCGCGCGAAGAAGAGCTAGCGCCTCACCCTTCAAGCGTGGCGCCGGCGTCGATTCGCATCGGCTCCGGCGCCTCGAGCTCAACCGCTCCGCGCACAACCACGCCCGCGCCGAAGGTGACATCACCGCGCACGAGGAGTCGGGTGGCGTCGCGCAGTGACGGTGCCCCGTCCGGGAAACGCTGCTCAAAGTCGTCGAGCAGCTTGTAGAACTTCGAGTCGAGCGCGACGTAGGGAAGGTCGTCTCTGCGTTCGGGAATCGGCGCCACGACCATGTCCCGCGGCGAAAGCGTGTAGACGTCGGAGCGGAGCACCAGCAGATCGTCGGTGGTTTTGACCGGAGCGAATCGCGTTCGCGGCACGAGCAACAGCTGCGCGCCCTTCACGGCGCCGATTGCCGCGCCCATCGCGCTCTCGAGCTGAATGACCGCGGGCGAGCTCGAGTCGCGGGGGTCCACCGTCTTGCGGTTGACGATCAGCGGTAGCTCGAGCACTCCGCCCGTAGCATCAAGCGTCTCCTTCAGCGCGCGGAGGTCCACCCACAGGCTGTTCGTGTTGTAGTAGCGCCAGCGACGGTAATCGCGGAAGGACTCCTCGTCTTCAGGCGGCGTCTGCGCGGTCTCGCGCAGGACCAACTGCTTGTCCGCGGTGCGGCGAGCGATATGCCCGCCCTTGCGGTCGGCCTCGGTGCCGAGCACTACCTCCATCAGGAACGGGATGTCACCACGCTCCATGTGCGCCGGGATGCGCGCGTCGGTGGTGGAGCCGAGGTTGTCGGCGTTGGAGATCATCGCGTACCGATAGCCCTGGTCGAGCATCGCGTCGAGCATGCCCGAGCCGCGCAGCGCCGAGTAGACGTCGCCGTGTCCGGGCGGATTCCACTCGAGCGAGGGGTTGCTTGCCCACGTGATCGGCTCGAGCGTCTCGGCGTCGAGCTTGGGCACCATGCTCTGAAGAAAGTCGAGCGGCAACCCGACGCCGAGCTCGGGATACGCCTCGAGCGCGCGCATCGTCTCCTCGCGCGTGGCCTCGCTGTTCATCAACACGAGCGGCAGGCGCGCGCCGTAGCGGCTGCGGAGCGCCAGCGTCTGGCCGACGATGATGTCCAGGAACGAGTGACCATCGCGTGCCTCGACGAGCGACTTCGGGCTCCGCAGGCCCATCGACGTGGCCAGGCCGCCATTCAGCTTGATTACCGCGACGCGGTCGAGGACGTCGGTCGCGTCGGCGTCCGCCAGCTGTTCGAGCGTGTCGATCTCGCCCGCGGCCTCGAGCTCCGCCGTCGGCAGCATCGCCGACTCACCGCTCTCGAGGCGCTCGTAAGCGCTGGCGAAGCTCAGGATCGCTTCCTCGGACTGACCCGCCTCGCGCATCTTCGCCTCCGCCACTTTGAGTGCGTCCGCGCTCATCGATCTAGTGGATCGCCGGCTACGACTGGCCGTAGTAGGCGCCGGGGCCGTGCTTTCGCTCGAAGTGCTTGTCCCGCACGGCCGCCTGGAGCGGCGGGGCGTCCGGGGCGAGCAGCGTCGTGAGCGTGGCCATCCGGGCTGCTTCTTCGAGCGTCACGGCAACCTCAACCGCCTTGGCCGCAGTGGCGGCCCAGCAGAACGGCGCGTGTCCCCTGACCAGTGCGCAGGGAAGCTGTGACGGTCCATGCTCCGAGATCACCTCGACCAGCACCGTACCAGTTGCCCCTTCGTAGTCCTCGGCCACCTCACGGTCGGTGAGCGCCCGGGTCAGCGGGATCGGGAACGCGCACAGGTCGGCGTGGGTGGTGCCGAGCAGCGGTATCTCGCGCTGAGCCTGGGCCCAGGCCACGCTCCAGGTCGAGTGCGTGTGCACGATCCCCCCAATCTCGTCGAAGGCCCGGTACAGCACCAGGTGCGTCGGCGTATCGGTGGACGGGCGACGCTCGCCGGCGACGACGTTCCCGTCGAGGTCGAGCAGCACGATGTCCTGCGCGGTCAGCGCGTCATACGCAACCCCGCTCGGCTTTATCGCGACCAATCCGCGCTCGCGATCGATCCCGCTGGCGTTACCCCACGTCAGCGGCGCCAACCCATGCGCCGGCAGCGCACAGTTCGCCGCCAAAACCTCCTCGACCAGCCTGTCGACTGCCACCGGGCGCTAGATCTCGACGTAGTCGAGCTCGAGCAGCTCCGCCAGCCGGCGCCAGCGATCGGCGTGCTCGCCGAGGTTGGTCACGAAGTGATGCGGGCCACCGAGGCCGAGCCAGTCGTCCATGAACGCGCGCACGCCGCGCTCGGGGCGGAAGTGGAAATAGTGCATCTCGACCTTCGGCAGCTCCGGGGTGTCGAGTACCTCGCCGCGCCCGACCACCAGCCGGTAGAGCTCGCCCTCCAGCGGGACCAGTGCCGCCGTGGTGGCCGGTCCCGGCTCGGCCGAGAACACCGGGGTGGGCGGATTGTCCAGCCGGCCAATACCCAGCTCGCGGTCGATCAGCTTGACCGGCCGGTCACGGCGGGCGATCCTCCAGTTGCCCTCCCCCATGTGACTGATCAGCAACGCGTCGAGCTCCCAGTCCATCGCGTACATCTCGGAGAAGTGCGCGTCGCCGATCATCGTCTGGGCAGCACACATCAGCGTTGTGGTGTTGGTGTCACCTTCGGCGCCGAAGCCGTAACCGTCGGCCATCAGATCCGAGGCGGCGAGCAGCGGCAGTTGCTCGAACCGCCCGTCGCCGCCGATCGAGTCGAAGTGGAAGGAGAATCCGGCGTAGCCCTTGTCCTCGAGCACCCCGCGCAGGGCTACCTCGAACCGCGCGGCATACGCGTGTCGTTCGTGCGGCAAGTCGTTGGCGATCTCGAACAGGTCGCGGTGGCGTTCGAGCACCGCGCCTACCTCGGCGTCGGAGACGGCATCGATGCGTTCGATTAGCGGCCCGAGGTCCTCGTTGACGATGGTGGGCCCGATCCGCCGCAGCATCGCCGGGGGGTCGTAGCGGATGTCGCCCATGCCGTTCATCGGGTAGCCGAAGAGCCCGATCTGGGTGCGCTTGAGCGCGGTGATCGCCTGCGCCGCGCGGGCCCAATCCTCGAACGCGCGCTCGAACTCGTCCGACTGCCAGTCGCCGGTCATGACCGAGAACGGCACGCCGGCACGCAGCAGCGCGTTGGCCTGGTCCTGCGCGCCGTGGATCCCCTGGTTGTACGTGAGGTCGGCCATGTCCCACTCGGGCGTAACGCTGCGCTCGGGCTGGATGTTCGCGAGCGCCAGCGGCACCGGGAGCTCGAGCATCGCCCGGACGCTGCGCATCGCGGGCCCGTAGGTGAGCATCACGATCACGATCCCGTCCACGTCCTGCGCGACGAACTCGTAGCAGATCGTCTCGATGTCCTCGCGGTTGCGGGCCGGCCGCAGGAAGCGCACGTCGGCGACCCCGGACAGTCGCTGCGCCACCGACTCGGCGTAGCGCGCCTGACGCTCGGTGATGCCGGGGATCATGTCGTCGTAGAGCTCCTGCATGATCCCCAGCAGGCCGATGCGAGGTTGCCTCCTCGTGCTCATTCGCCTGTCCTTTCGGTGCGGATTCGCTTTAGCTCGTGCATCAGCCCGACCTCGGAGCGACCGAGCATGTCGTACAAGGTCCGGTATATGTCGTACACGCGGTCGTAGGTACGCTTCGCCCCGGCATCTGGGTGGTAGGTGCGAACGGTCCGCGGGCGGGTCGCATCGATCGCCGAACCGATGTCGGGGTACACACCGGCCGCCACCGCGCCGAATAGCGCCGCGCCACGCGCCGGGATCTCGGCCACCTCCGGGACGTGCACCTCACGCCCGCTCGTGTCGGCCAACAGCTGCATCATCAGCGGACTGCGCTCGGCGATCCCGCCGCAGGCGACCACGCGCTCGAGCGCGAGGCCATGCTCCTCGAAGTTGTCCATGATCCGGCGGCTCCCGAACGCGATCGACTCCAGCAGCGCGCGGTAAATCTGCTCGCGCGTCGTGTGCAGTCCGAGGCCGAAAATCGCGCCGGTCAGATCGGCGTCGGCCAGGATCGTGCGGTTGCCATTCCACCAGTCGAGCGCCACCAGTCCGGTCTCGCCCGGCCCAAACCGCGTCGCGGCTTCCTCGAGCGCGCCGTAGCTCCCGGAGTCCATCACGAGGCGCTCGACGAACCAGGCGAGCATGTCGCCCACCGCCGCCTGTCCGGCTTCGTAGCCGTACAGGCCGGGGAGGATCCCGTCCTTGACCACGCCGGTGATGCCCGGGAGCCGGACCTCGTCGGGGTGCACGATCATGTCGCAGATCGAGGTGCCGATCACGATCACGAACGTGCCCGGCTCCTGGACCCCGACGCCGGGCACCGAGACCCAGGCGTCGACGTTACCGACCGCCACCGCGACGGATTCGGGCAGGCCGACCTTCTCTGCCACCTCCTTGCGCAGGGTGCCGGCCTTCGTCCCCAGGGGCACGAACTTGTCGCCGAGCTTCTCGCCGGGGTGATCGAAGCCCGGATAGGCGGCGGTGAAGTACTCGGTGGGTGGCAGGCCGTACTCCGGTGACCACATCGCCTTGAACCCTGCGGTCGCGGTCTGACGGCACTCGCGCCCGGTCAGCCACCACACGGTCCAGTCGGTCGCCTCGAGGAACCCGTCGGACGCGTCATACACCTCGCGGTCGTCCTGCCACAGCTCGATCAGCTTGGGGAAGTACCACTCCGAGGAGATGCGCCCGCCGTAGCGGGACAGGAAGTCTTCCTCGCGCTCGAGCGCCACCTCGTTGAGCCGGTCGGCGATCGGTTGGGCGGCGTGATGCTTCCACAGTTTGGGCCAGGCTTGCCGGCGCCCCCGCCACTGTTCAAGCGTGCACAACGGAGTGCCGTCTTCGGTGACCGGCAGCACGGTGCACGAGGTGAAGTCGATGCCGAGCCCGACCACCTGATCGACGGATACGCCCGCGGTAGCGATCACCTCGGGTAACCCCTCCTCGATCACCTTCACCCAGTCGTCCGGGTCCTGCAGCGCGTAGTCGTGCGGCAGCCGCTCGCCGGTGGAGGGCAGCGTCTCGTCGATCACCGCGCTCGGGTAGCGGACCACGCTGGTGGCCAGCACGTCGCCGCTGTCCAGATCGACCAGCGCGGCGCGGCCGGATTCCGTGCCGAAGTCGACCCCGATCGCGTAACTCACTGCGAACCGGGTTCAGGCACCGGCGCTCTGCACCTCCTCGATTTGACGCCGGTAGCTCGAGACCATCAGCTCCGTGAGCTCCTCCAGCGACGTCTCGTGCACCTGCTGGTCGATGGTGATGCGACCACCTTGCATGACATTGAGGCGGTCGCACAGCTCGAAGAGGTGAGCGTAGTTGTGGTCGATCACGATAATCGAGACTCGGCCGCTCGAGGCGAGGTCCTTGACAAGATTGATGATGAGACGCGACTCGCGCGCCCCCATGGCCGCGAGCGGCTCGTCGAGCAGCAGGATCTTGCTGGCGGCACGAACCGACCTGGCGACCGCGACCGCCTGGCGCTGGCCACCGGAGAGCAGCTCGGCATCGGCGTCCACGCTCGGCACATGGACGTTGATGTCGTCGAGATACTGACGCGCGAGCTTGCGCATCTCGCGCTTGTTCAGGAGGCGGATTGGTCCGAGCGTCGTGATTTCGTGGCCCAGGAACAGGTTCTGGTAAACGGGCAGCTGCGGAATCAGCGCGAGATCCTGGTACACCGTTTCGATCCCCTGAGATCGAGCGCTCTGGACGGAGCCGAAACTCACCCGCTCTCCACCGAGCAGAATCTCTCCCCCATCCTGCTGGTAGAAGCCGCTCAAGATCTTGACGAGCGTGCTCTTGCCGGCTCCGTTGTCCCCGACGAGCCCGAGCACCTCGCCCTGGCGCAGAGTCAGGTCGATGCCGCGGAGGACATTGAGCACACCGAAGCTCTTCGTCACGCCGCGCACCTCGAGCGGGGGCGTGCCGTTCGCAGCGGGCGGCGTGGGCTCTGTCGGCTGGGCGGAGATACTCATCTCGACCTCGAGCGCGCGATGATCCGATCGAACTGGACGTTCAGCGCCATCGCGATGATGATCACCACGCCAACCCAGATGAAGAACTCGTTGGTGCTCACCCCGGTCAGCGTCAGCCCGTCCTCGAGCACGCCGATCAGGATCGCGCCGATCAACGCGCCCACCACCGTGCCTCGCCCGCCCGTGAGTGCCGTGCCGCCGATCACGCACGCACCGACGGCGTACAGGATGTAGTCGACGCCGAAGTTGCCCGGGTCGAGGCTCCCGTACTTGACCGAGTCGACGATTCCGACGAGACCGGCGACGAACGAACACAGCACGAAGCACCACACCTTGACGCGCCGGATGGGCACACCGGCCTCGGCCGCCCCGGTGAGGTTGCCGCCTGTGGCGATGACGCGAACGCCGAAACGCGTCCGGTTGAGAAGGATCGTGAGCACAATCGTGATCGCCACCACCCAGAGGATCTCGGCCCACTTCCACGATCCCATGAGCTGGCTGATGAAGCTCGTCTGTCCGCTCAGCGGGATCGGCGACGCCTCGGCGTCGTTCGAGTACACGAGCACGATCCCGTAGAGGATGAAGTTCGTGGCCAGCGTCGTGACGAACGAGGGAACATTCAGACGCACGGTGATCAGCCCGTTGATCGCGCCGACGATGCAGCAGGCGAAAAGCGCGATCACGATCGCAACGAACAGCGGCAGGCCGTCGTTGTGCATCCAGTACATCACCCACGGGGAGAACAGGAAGACCTGACCGGCGGACAGGTCGATCTCGGCGAGCACGAGCAGCATCACCTCGCCGACGGCGATCGCGGCGATCGGACCCGCGTAGCCGGCGGCGGAGCTCAGGCTGAGCGAGCCCGTGAACGTCGACCCTGCCTTGATCGTGAAGTACACGAACAGCAGGACCGTGATGACGATCGGGGTCAGCTCGCGCTGGTAAAGAAACAGGCGCAGGACCCGACGTGCCGGCGACACGGCCTCGCGCTGCTGCCCCGGCGGGCTGGCCTCCGGGGCAGCAGCAGGCGTTGGAGCGGCTGACGGCACGCTCGCGGAGACTAACTAAACGGCGATCGTGGACGGCGGCGCGATCGACTTCTTCGTCGCGGACGTTCCCTCGAACCGGCTCGGCGTGAGGTACGGCGTGACGTTCGCCTTGGTGACGATGCCGATACCCGTGTCGGTGTCGGTCGGTCGCATCAGTCCGCCCGAGACGTTCCACAGGAACAACTGCATGATCGTGTCGAAGCCCTGCAGATAGGCCTGCTGGTCGATCGTGGCGGTTACGTAGCCGGCCTGGATGGCCTGGACGACCGGCAATCCGACGTCCCACACGGACGCGCCGACCTTGCCCGACAGGCCCTGAGCCTTGATGAACTGCGCGACCGCGTTGCTGTCACCGCTGTCGACGGCCATCATCCACTTCACGTCCTTGTTGCCGGCGTACCACGAGGAGATCTTGTCGTACTCCGGCGCGCCCTCGGTAGCCGAGGTCCCGACCTCCACGAAGTTGACGCCCGCGCCCGTCAGGATGGGCTTCGCGCCGTCGATCCGCGGCTGGATGTTTCCCGTCCCCGGGGTCGCGATGATCCCGGCGACCTTGTCGCCCGACTTGATGCCGTGTGCGAGGATCGCCTGCCCGACCGCGGCGCCCGCGGTGAGGTTGTTCTGGCCGATATAGGCCATCCGGTCGTTCTTCGTACCCGCCGACACGTCCGCGTTGTACGCGATCACTGGAATGCCAGAGCTCAGCGCCTGGGCGGTGGGTGCGTTGAACGCGGTGTTGTCGATCAGGGCGCACCCGATCCCGTTCGCCTTGGCCGCGATCGCGGTGTTGAATGCCGAGACCATGTCGCTGACGATCGAGTTGTTCGAGCCGGTCCACTGGAACGATGAGCCCGTCAGCGCACATGCGTCCTGGCAGCCGTAGATCGTCGCGGTGAAAAACGAGTTCGTCGTCACGTGGTTGACCATCACGAACTTGTGGCCCCCGCTGCTGCCGTAGGGCCCGGACCCGCTCGACGTCGACGCCGCTTGCGAGGTCGAACTGCTGCTCGAGCCGCAAGCCTCGAGCGCGATCGCCGCGATCGCGGCCGCACTGCCGGTCAGCGCGGTCCGTCGCGTCATCTGCCGGAAATTCTTGAGAGGTGATTCCTCTTCCTTGCGCTCACCCCATTCGAGCCGTTCGATTGCGTCGTTAACGATGTCCTCGTCAGCCATCTCGTCCTCCTCACTCGTCGGTGGCGACTCGCACTGTTCAGAGCTGGTCGCCTCTGTCCACCGCTAGCCATATCGACTCGAGCCTCCCATCCCCATGGGACCGCCATCATGCGCACACACCACCCCTATAGAACGTAGTTACCACGGATGGCACCCGTCCCAGCGTTTGCATGCGGCGCCCCGTTCGGGCTGGGCTCCTCGCTGCGCTCCTCTCTCGTGTCCCAGGCGGCGCGATGTTAGCGATCACAACGGCCGAGTGTCAATGCCGCCGGGCCATCGCCTAACCGCCTCATAACCGCTTTTCATCACCGCGCCGAGCCGGGCCCGTGCTCGCACGCACGATCAGCTCGGGCGGGACGAGCGACCCCGAACCGCTCCGCTGACCCGTCTCGATCGTGCGCAGAAGCGTTTGCAGACTGCGTCGCCCCATCTCGATGAAGTCCTGGCGGACCGTCGTCAGGGGCGGGAGGAAGTACGCCGCTTCGGGGATGTCGTCGAACCCAACCACGCTGAGATCCCCGGGCACCGCGCGGCCGGCCTCGTGCGTTGCCCGCAGCACCCCGAGCGCCATCTGGTCGTTGGCCACAAACACCGCGGTGACGGCCGGATCGGCGCTCAGCGCTCGCCCGAGTTCGTAACCGGCGCGCGGGCTCCAGTCGCCGACCAGAGGTTCCGGCACCTCGGCGCCGGCTGCCTGGAGCGCTGAACGCCAACCCTCCGAGCGCTGGCGCGACTCCGTGAAGTTCGGCGGTCCGGTGATGTGCCAGACGGACCGGTGCCCCAGGTCGAGCAGATGCCGAGTGGCGCTTATCGCACCCGCCGCCTGGTCGACCGCGACCACGGGCAAGCCTTGGTCGGGACCCGCCTCGGCGGCGACGAGCGGTATGTCGGTCGGCGCGTGGAGGAGCGCCTCGCCCGCCTCCCGATACGGGGCGATGACCAGGATCCCCTCAACGCCCTGTCGGTGCAGGCGCTCGACCGCGTCGATGACCGAGGAGCGGTTGAGCGTCTCGAGGCTGGCCACGATGATGAAGTAGCCCGCCTCGTGGGCCGCGCGCTCGATGCCGAACAAGGTCGAGGCCGGCCCGTACAGCGTCGTGTCGAAGCTGACCACGCCGAGCGTCTTCGAGCGGCCCGTGACCAGCGCGCGGGCCACCGGGTTCGGGCGATAGCCGAGCTCCTCCATCGCCGCCGTCACCCGGGCCCGGGTCTCGGGCCGTACGTGCGGGCTGCCGTTGATGACCCGGGAGACCGTTTGATGCGAGACCCCGGCCAGCCGGCCGACGTCGGACATCACGGGCGCTCGGTGGCGCTCCCTCACCAATGCCTCGCCATCTGAGGCTATTTCCTCACCGGAGTCCATTGCTCCTGTGCGCCCCCCACATTTCCTCGATCGTCGCGGGATGTTAGCGCTCACGCACCCGCCGGACTAAGATCGCGCGGCACGCCTCGACCTACTAAGGAGCGGTGATGAAGACTAGCCTCGGCATCTGGGCATTCGGGCCGATGATCACCCGGTTCGTGCCGGGCGGCTATCAGCCGGCGCACGACTACCACGCCGAACCGGTCGCAGATAAGGTGCACCGCGCCGTCGAGGGCCTCGGCGAGTTGATCGACGGGTACGAATTCCACTATCCCCAAGAGCTGTCGCCCGACAATCTCCACGAGGTTCGCGCCGCGCTCGGCTCCGACCACGACATCTACTGCATCGCCGGCGGACTGCACCTCGATCCGCGCTTCGGCAAGGGCGGCCTGGTTAACCCGGATCCGGCGGTGCGAGCCGAGGCGCGCCGGATCATCCACGAGGCAGCCGAGTTCGCCGGCACGCTCGGCGCCCAGCTGATCATCTGGCCGGGCGGCGAGGGCTACAACTACCCATTCCAGACCCCTTACGTCGATTCGTGGCGCTGGCTGATCGAGGGCATGGGCGAGGCGGCCTCGGTGTGCCGCGAGCACGGGATCAAGCTCCTGCTCGAGCACAAGAACTCCGAGCCGGCCATGAAGATCCTGATGCGCAACATCGGGATGTGCCTGTTCGTGGTCAACAAGCTGCACGAGCAGGGGCTCGACAACGTGCAGATCAACATGGACTGGCAGCACCTGATCATGAACGGCGAGCACCTGCCTGAATACGCGGCGCTGCTCGCCTCCGAGGGACTGCTCGGACACCTGCACGCGAACTCCGGCTGGGGCATCACCGACGACGACAACATGGTCGGCGCCACCGCGTTCATGGAGACGCTTGAGTTGGCTTTGGAGCTCCGACGTTGTGGCTACGGGTCTGGTGGCGAGCGGCTCGGGTTCGATCTGTACCCGTACACCGAGGACCAGGTCGGGGCGGTGCGGCAGTCGGTCCTGAACTGGCGGTTCATCGACTCGGTGGCCGCGCGGATCGACGAGCCCGCGTTGCGCGAGGCGCAGCACGCCAAGGACGCGGTGCGCGCCTACGAGATCGTCTACGCCGCGCTGGGGGCGTGAATCGCTCGTTGGTTCGCGAGGATCTTGTGCAACCGCCGAGCCTCCCTTTGCGGTCGTTCTTCGATTCGCTCCCACGTCATGCGGACGGTGACGAAGCCGTGGGCGAGCATGTCCGCGTCGCGGTCACGATCGTCTTCGAACGGGATCGCTCCCATGTGGAACTCCCGACTGTCGAGCTCGACGATCACGCGCTCGGCGGCGAACAGGGCGTCGGCGACGTAGCCGAGGAGCGGCTGGCCCATAACCGGCGCCGGCAACCCGTACTTGTCGCAGAACGCCGGGAAGTCGTCCTCCCAGCCCGACCGGGTCGGGGTGCCGGGCAAGCCGAGGAGCTTTGCGACCCGGTTTGCCCCGGGCGCGTGCGGATGGCGCGCGAGCGTATCGACGAGGTGACCCTCGGTCAGCCACAGCGAGTGCAGGGCTTTGTTGACGTTGCGCTTGAGCGACTTGTCGTTCCAGCGCGGGCACATGTCCAGCAACGTCTGTCCCGGGGTGGTGACGCGAATCCCGAGTTGCTTGGTCGTGTCGCGCCACGTCAGCGTTGTGGACCGATGGACGCGAATCCCCTTCGGCCGCCGATCACCGACCAGGGTTACTTCAAAGGGCGTCTCCCATTGGCGCCAGTACCCCCAGAGCACCATCGCCGAGCTGTGGCTGAGCGCAGCGCCGGACCCGCAGGCGAGCACCGCCGCGGACGCGCGCTCCAAAGGGGTGGCCGGAGGCCGACCAACGGCATAGACACCTGGGAAGACCCGGAACAGTCGGCCCGCCTTGACGCGCCGGCGGATGGCATCGTCATCCAACCCGAGCTCGAGCAGTTGCCCGCGCGTGACGTTCCCGTGCTGTTTCGCGGCCACCGCCGCGATCGCCGCATCGAGCGTTTGGGAGATAACTCGCGTATAGCGCGAGTTATCTCCCGAGGGCCTGGGGGGAGGGAGCGTCACGTACAACAAGAGCCCCCGCCGCCCGATTCCCTCCCCCCCAGGCCATGAGCGCTCTGGTTGGAATCGATGTCGGGACCACGGCCACAAAGGGCATCGCGATCGACCCCGATGGCACGGTGCTGGCCCGAGCCGAAGCCGAGTACGCCGCTCTCGACACCCAAGCCCGGCTGGGCCGAGCAGGACCCCGAGGACTGGTGGCACGCCACCGAGACCGTACTCGCGGCACTCAAGGAACAGACCGGCGAACCGCAAGGCATCGGGCTATCCGGACAGATGCACGGCCTCGTCGCGCTGGACGAGAACGACAACGTGCTCCGCCCCGCGATCCTCTGGAACGACCAGCGCACCCAGGCCGAGTGCGACGAGATCGAGTCGACGATCGGCCTCGATCGCCTGATCGAGCTCACGGGCAACCGCGCGCTCACCGGCTTCACCGCGCCCAAGATCCTCTGGCTCCGCCACAACGAGCCGGACGTTTACGCCCGCATCAGACACATCGCGCTTCCCAAGGACTACGTCCGCCTCAAGCTAACCGGCGAGCACGCCACCGACGTCTCGGACGCCTCGGGGACGCTGCTCCTCGACGTCGCCAAGCGCCGCTGGAGCGAGGAGGTCCTGACCGCGCTGAATATCGACCGAGACTGGCTCCCCGAAGCGCTCGAAAGCCCAACCGTCTCCGGGCACACACGAGACGAAATCCCGGTCGCCGCCGGTGCCGGCGACCAGGCCGCGGGCGCGCTCGGCGTCGGGGTCGACCGACCCGGCCCGCTGTCGATCGCGCTCGGCACCTCGGGCGTGGTCTTCGCAGCGCTAAAGCAATTCGCCGCGGATCCACAGGCGCGCGTGCACGCTTTCTGTCACGCGGTGCCGGACGCCTGGCACGCCATGGGCGTGATGCTGTCCGCCGCGGGCTCGCTCACCTGGCTGCGCAACGTCGCCGCCCCCGACATCAGCTACGACGAGCTTCTGGCAATGGCGGATGCGTGGCCGGCGGGAACCGAAAATCTCATCTTTCTCCCCTACCTCGCGGGCGAGCGCACGCCCCATGCCGACCCGGACGCCCGGGGCGCGTTCGCCGGCCTGAGCCTTCGCCACGACCGGGGCGCGCTGACGAGAGCGGTCCTCGAGGGCGTGGCGTTCGGGCTCCGAGACTCACTCGACCTGATCGCGCAGCTGGGCGGAAAGCCGGAGCTCGGGCGAATCTCCGGCGGTGGCGCTCGCAGCGATCTCTGGGCGAAGATCACAGCGAGCGTCCTCGAGCTGCCGCTCGAACGCGTGGCCGTGGACGAGGGCGCGGCGTTCGGCGCGGCGATTCTCGGCGGCGTTGCCGCCGGCGTCTGGCCTGACGTTCACGATGCGGTAGCGGTGACCGTGCGGCCACGGCCCGGGGGGCGGATCGAGCCGGACCGCGAGTGGGTCGAGATCTACAAAAACCAGCGACCCAAGTTCCAGGCGCTGTACCCCGCCATAAAGAGCGCGCTCACCTGAGGCAGCGTCAAACAATTATCTGGCGTTCTGGCCGCGTCTGAACGCGCAGCCACGCGCCAGCTCCGCCACCTAATTGTCTGAGGCTACCTGAGCGGGCCGATCGCGGCCTCGACCGCATCGACAACCGCGCCCGAGCGCACCAGCGCCTCCACCGCCGCCAGCTCCGGCGCCAGGTAACGGTCCGGGCCAGGACCCGGGACGCGCGAGCGCAATACAGAAAGCGCCGCGGCGGTTCCGGCGGCGGGCGCGAGCGGCGCACGCAGGTCCAACCCCCGCGCGGCGCAGCACAGCTCGACCGCGACCACCCGCGACAGGTTGGCCACGACGAGGCGGAGCTTGCGCGCCGCGCCCCACCCCATCGAGACGTGGTCCTCCTGCATGGCCGAAGTCGGTAGCGAGTCGACGCTGGCCGGCGCGGCCAGCCGGCGGTTCTCGGCGACCATCGCGGCTTGGGTGTACTGAGCGATCATCATGCCCGAGTCGACACCGGGCTCAGCGGCAAGGAACGCGGGCAGGCCGTGAGACCGAGAAGCGTCGAGCAGCCGGTCGGTGCGCCGCTCGGCGATCGCCCCGACCTCCGCCGCGCCGATCGCCAGGTAGTCGCAGGCCATACCGACCGGCGCGCCGTGGAAGTTGCCGCACGACTCCACCCGCCCGTCGGGCAGCACCATCGGGTTATCGATCGCCGACCGCAGCTCCACCGACGCCACGCCGCGGGCGAAGGCCAGCACGTCGCGCGCCGCCCCGACCACCTGCGGCGCGCACCGCAGCGAGTACGCGTCCTGGACCCGGGGATCGCCGTGGCGGTGCGAGGCGACGATCTCCGACCCGGCGAGCAGTGCCCGCAAATTCCAAGCGCTGTCAACCTGCCCGGGCTGGGGCCGCAGCGCGATCAGGTCCTCGTCGAACGCACGGTCGGTGCCGAGCAGCGCCTCGACCGACATCGCCGCCGCCACCTCGGCGGCGCGCAATACGCGCTCGAGGTCCGACACCGCCAGGACGAGCATCCCAAGCATCCCGTCCGTGCCGTTGATCAGGGCCAGCCCCTCCTTGGCGGTCAGCTCGAGCGGCTCGATCCCCGCAGAAGCGAGCGCCTCGGAAGCCGGCCGCGACGCACCGTCGTCCGCCACCACCGACCCCTCGCCGGTCAACACGAGCGCGCAGTGGGCGAGTGGGGCGAGGTCGCCGCTGGCGCCGAGCGATCCGTACTCGGGGACAAACGGCGTGAGGCCCGCTTCCAACAAGGCCAGGATCCGCTCGGCCACGACCGGCCGCGCCCCGGAAAAACCCATAGCCAGCGAACGCGCGCGCAGAAACATCATCGCCCGCACGACCTCGCGCTCGATCGGCGGTCCCATGCCGGCCGCGTGCGAGCGGACCAGCGAGTGCTGGAGCGCGATTCGCGCCTCCGGGGGAATGCGCACGAGCGCCAGCGAGCCGAACCCGGTCGAGATGCCGTAGGCCGGCTCCTCGGCCGCGGCCCGGGCGGCCACCACCGCCGCGCTGCGCTCCATCTCGGCCCGCGCCGCCGGCCCCAGCACCACCGCGGCATCCGCCCGCGCCACCGCCACCACCTCGTCGGCCGAGACACCCATTGGCCCGAGTTCAACCCCCGGCGTCACGACCCCGACACCGCAGCGCCGGGACCCGGTCGCACCGTCACAGCCCCGTCTAATTGCCTCGAACCCGGCGGTATCAGGGCCAGCACGCTACCGCCGAACCCGCCGCCCATGATCCGCGCCCCCAGCGCGCCCGCTCGCTTGCACCGCGCCACCGTCTCCTCGACGGCCGGCGTCGAGATCTCGTAGTCGTCGCGCAGGCTGGCGTGCGAGGCGTCGAGCAGTCGGCCGAGCTGCCCCATCTCGCCGGACGCCAGCGCGGCCACCGCCTCGTCAACCCGGGCGTTCTCGGTGATGACGTGGCGGACGCGTGCGTCGAGCGGGGTGGGCAACGACTCGACGTCGGAGAGTTCGGCGTCTCGCAGGCTGTCGACGCCGAGCAGTTTGCACGCCTCGACGCACTCGGCGCGCCGCTCGTTGTAACCGGAGCCGGCGTGCGTGTGCTGCTCGCCCGAGTCGACCGTGACCAGCAGGAAATCCCCGAGCGAGAGAGTCACCGGCCGCACCTCGAGCGAGCGGAAGTCGATCCGCAGCGCCCGGTCGGGCTCACCGAACAGCGAGGCGATCTGGTCGAGGAGGCCCGTCTGGGCGCCGACCCAGTCGTTCTCGATCCGCGAGCAGAGACGCGCCAGCTCCATCCGGTCGGGCTCACCGGCGCCGGCGAGCGCGAGCAGCGCGAGCACGAGCGCCACCTCGAGCGCGGCCGAGGACGACAGCCCCGCGCCCCGGGGAACCGTGCCGCTGATCTCGAGGTCCGCTCCGACGAGCTCGACCCCGAACCTGGCCAGCTCCGCCGCCGCGCCGCGCACGAACCCGCGCCAGCCGTCGGCTCGGTCGACGCGCTTCAAATCGAACGCGTCGCGCTCATCCAGATCCGCGGCGATCGCCTCGATCCGGCGATCGCGCAGCGCGCTCGCCCGCACCGTCACGCCCGCCTCGATCGCAAACGGCAGGGCAAGACCCTGGTTGTAGTCGGTGTGCTCGCCGATCAGGTTGACCCGTCCGGGCCCGAATGAGGTGAAGCGAGTCGCCAAGAGTTAGTGTCCCGGGCCATGACAGCCGTGAACTGGGGCATTCTGTCGACTGCGCACATCAACCGTCTGTTCGTGGCGGGCGCCCGCCAGGCGGACAACGTGCACCTCGTCGCCGTGGCCAGCCGCAGCCAAGCGCGCGCCGACGAGTACGCCCAGGTCAACGAGATTCCGCGCGCGCACGGCAGCTACGAGGCCCTGATCGAGGATCCCGACGTCGAGGCCGTCTACATCTCGCTGCCAAATTCGCTGCACATCGAATGGAGCGTCCGCGCGCTCGAGGCCGGGAAGCACGTCCTGTGTGAGAAGCCGCTCAGCCGCCGGCCACACGAGGTCGAGCGCGCATTCGATATCGCTCAAAGCAGCCAAAGACTTTTCATGGAGGCGTTCATGTGGCGCCACCATCCGCAGACGCGCCGCCTCACCGAGCTCGTGACCCAGGGCGCGGTTGGCAAGGCCCGCATGATCCGCGCGGTGTTCGGGTTCGTGGCCGGCGACCCGAGAAACGTCCGCCTGAGCAAAACGCTCGACGGCGGCGCCCTGATGGACGTCGGGTGCTACTGCGTGAGCGCCGCCCGCCTGATTGCCGGCGAGCCCGAGCGGGTGAGTGCCGAGCAGGCGCTCGGCGGCGACGGTGTCGACGTGGCGTTCGCCGCCACCATGCGCCACGCGGACGACGTTCTGAGCCACTTCGACGCCGGCCTGGCGCTGGCCAGCCGCGATCTACTGGAGGTCGTCGGCGATCAGGGAACCCTGCGTCTAGAGGATCCGTGGCACTGCCGGAGGCCCGGGATCGAGCTCATACGCGGGGACGGCAGCAGAGAGCCGATCGAGATCGACCACGCCAACTCGTACCAGCTCGAGGCCGAGAACCTCTCGGCCGCGATCCGGGGCGAGGCCGAGCCGCTGCTCGGTCGAGCCGACGCGCTCGGTCAGGCCCGGACGATCGAGGCGCTGTACCAGGCCGCAGACGACCACCGCGTGGTGACGCTGCGCTGACCCCGAGGGGTAGCCGCCATCCAGGCCGGCTACCCCCGAAGGCGATCAGCTACCGGAAGCTGCGGTCATGCGCGTAATGGCCGCGGCCGACGGTCGCGAACTGATACGACGTCGTCGAGGTAAACGTGCTGCCGGCATTCAGCACCACCGATGGCCACCCGGACACCCCGATGTGGTGCGGCGAATCCGGGTAGTGCTGCGTCTCGAGCGTGAACGCGGCGGTCTGCCGGTAGGCGTGAGCGCTCGGTCCGCTCAAGTCGCCGACCAGGAAGTTCCCGGTGTAGAGCTGCACGCCGGGCTGGTCGGTGTAGGTCCACATGGCGATGCCGTCCTTCGGATCCTGGGCCACGGCCGCCAGTCGGTAGCCGGACCCGTTGAGCACGAAGTTGTGGTCATAGCCGTGGGCGATCACGAGCTGGTTGAACGTCGGCCCGAACGGGGTGCCGCCCACGCCGTCGGGCAAGTTCAGGTTGGTGATGTCCTGGCCGATCGGCTTCATGTGAGTGAAGTCGAACGCCGTTCCCGCGACAGGCACGAAGTACGGAGACTCCGGGATTTCGCTCGTGTTGATCGGGGTGTACTCGTTCGCGTTGATCTGAAGCAGCTGGCCGTCGACGGACCCGCTGCCCTCACCGCCCAGGTTGAAGTACGTGTGGTTGGTGAGGTTGATGACCGTCGCATCGCCGCCCGCGGGCGCCGTGTTGACAGCGTCGTAGGAGATCTTCAGCGCGTTGCCCTTCGTGAGGGTGTAGGTCACCGTCGCCGTCACCGGAGCCGGAAAACCGGTGCAGCTCGTGCTCGGCGGGATCGTGCAGCCCTCACCCGCCGGGAAGCTGTGGGTCAGGATCAACGACACCCCTTGGGAGTTCGACGCGGTGCTGGCCGACCAGACCACCGTGTTCCACCCGAGATATCCGCCGTGGAGCGTGTTCGTCCCGTTGTTCGCATCCAGCGTGTACGTCGTGCCGTTGTTGTCGCATCCCGTGCACGACATCGTGAACGACGCATTTGCGATCCGGTTCGCGTAGCGGCCGATGATCGCGCCGAAGTAGGTGTCTCCCGACCCGCCGGATAGCGGCCAGGAGGTCTGGTTGGCGCCCTGGGTGAAGTCGTTCACGTAGTCCGACAGGCTCGGGAAACCGAGCGCGACGTCGCGCGCCGTCCCCCAGCGATCCCGAACCCAGATCGACTGGACGACGCCGCCGTAGTTGGTGATGTTCACGGTCATCCCGCGACCGTTGGTGAGCGTGTATAGGTTGACCGGCGTGTTGTCGGCAGTGCCCCATGGGACGCTGCTGATGGCGCCACCACCCGACTTCCAGTGCGCGGCCTTCCCGCCGTGATGTGCCGAGCGCTGATGAGCCGAGCTTCCTGCGCTGGCCACGGCCAGCAGGACTACGGCCACGAGCGTGGCCGATGAGAACGCAAGCAGCCTCCTGCCGCCGCGAGAAAGATGCAGCATGGTGCGTACTCCCTCTTGGTCGTTGGCTGCGCGCGGCCGCCGGGCGCTTTCGTTGCGGCGCGATGTTAGCGCTAACGCGGCGTCAGTTGTTAATAAATGTCGTGCGCCTCTGGGCCGGTCAGCGGGCGCGATGGAGCTCTCCCAGGGCTGCGGTTATGCTGGATGGATGGCCCCACGCGCCACCGCGGCATTAGGCGAGATCATCCGTCAGCAGCGCGAGTTGGCTGAGCTCTCGATGCGCCAGTTCGCCGACCTGGCCGGAATCTCTAATCCGTACCTGTCGCAGATCGAGCGCGGTCTCCGCGCGCCCTCGCAGCAGGTGCTCGAGGGGATCGCCAAGGCGCTCAGCCTCTCCTCCGACGCCCTGTATGAGCAGGCCGGCATGGCGCCGCCCGGCACCGAGCCCGAGGACAACGCGGCCCTCGAAGCGATCGCCACCGATCCGCGGCTGACCGCCCGCCAGCGCAAGGCGCTCGCCGAGATCTACGAGTCGTTCGTCGCGTCCTCGCCCACTGGCAGGCGGAACTCCGCGTGAGCTCCGGAGCGTCAGCGGGTAAGGCGGCACTGGTCACCGGCGCCGCGAGCGGGATCGGCCGCGCGGTCGCCGAGCGGCTGCAGGCCGACGGGATGGACGTTCTCGCGGTCGACCTCAGGCCCGATCCCGATGGTCCGGGCACCCCCTTCGAGGCCGACCTGACCAACGCGCAGGCCAACGAACACGCCGTGCACACGGCCCTGGACCGCTTCGGCCGCCTGGACGTGGTCGTCGCCAACGCCGGCATCCAGCACGTGTCCCCCATCGAGGACTTCCCGGTCGATAAGTGGAACACGATCGTCGCGCTGATGCTGACCAGCCCGTTCCTTCTGGCCAGGTACGCCTGGCCCGCGCTGAAGGACTCGGGCGCCGGCCGGTTCGTGGCGATCGCGTCGGTCCACGGGCTGGTCGCCTCGCCCTACAAGATCGCCTACGTCTCGGCCAAGCACGGCGTGCTCGGGCTGTGCAAAACCCTGGCGCTGGAGGGGGCCGAGCACGGGATCACCGCCAACGCCGTCTGCCCGGGCTACGTCCGTACACCGCTCGTCGAGAAGCAGATCGCCGATCAGGCGCGCGCCCACGGCCTGCCCGAGGACGAGGTGATCGAGAAGGTGATCCTCCAGCCTCACGCGGTCAAGGAACTGATCGAGCCCTCCGAGGTCGCCGGCGTGGTGGCCTTCCTAGTCAGCCCGGCCGGCAAGATGTTCACCGGCGCGCCGGTGACGCTCGATCAGGGCTGGACCGCGCGCTAAAGCGCCGGCGACCAAGGCGCCGGCGACGCTATCCCGCGGCCTGCGCCGCTTCCTCTCGCAAGGGCCTCAGGGCTTCCTCCAGGCGGGCAAGCTGATCGAGCAGCGCCACAGCCGCCGTCTCCATCACCTCGTTGGCCTGGAGAACCCCCTCGTCGTCGAGGAACTGCTGGTAGAAGGGGACGTTGACCTGCTCGATCACGGGCGTCAGCTTGACCGCCGTCACCACCTGCTGCAGCTGCTCGACCGAGCGCGTTCCCGCCGCCACGCCCCCGTAGGAGACGAACCCGACGGGCTTGTAGCGCCACTCGTGGTGCAGGTAGTCGATCGCGTTCTTCAGTGAGGCCGGGTAGCCGTGGTTGTACTCGGGCGTGACGAACGCGAACGCGTCGGCCGCGTCCACCATCGCGCTCCACTCGTGGGTGTGCCGGTTCACGTACTTGCGCAGCCGCGGGTGGTTGGGCTCATCGAGCAGCGGCAGCGTGAACTCGGCCAGATCGACCACCCTGATCTCGAACCCGCCGTGCTCGTTCGCGCGCTCGATGAACCACGTCGCGACGGCCGAGCCACCGCGGCCCGGGCGGGTACTGGCGATAACGATCATCAGCTGCGCCATGGCGCGAGAGTATGACGGGGAGCGCCGGACTCAGCGGAAGTCGACGAGCGCGACCGAACCGTGCGCGGTGGCACCGCCGTCGGTGACCGTCACCGCGGCGCCCAGCTGATTGCCATGCGCGTGGGCGAGCAGCGAGCGCCCGGTCGAGTTCAGCGAGAAGATCAGATAGCCCACGCCGCGCGCGCCGATCAGCTCGGTCCCGGTGGAGCCGATCGTCTTCCCGCCCACCGATAGGCTCGTGCTCGCGTGGCAGGGCGCCGTCCCCAGGCACTCGGCCAGCAGTCCGCCCACCCCACCCGAGGACACGAAATCCGTCAGACCCAGGATGCGCAGCGTCGACGACTGGCTCGCGCCCCGCGCCGGCGCTGATCCGCGGGTCGAGAACGGGACCAGCGTGATGAACCGGGCGAAGCTCAGCTTCGAGATGTCCTGCCCCGTCATGTACACGAGCAGGCGGCGACCCTTGGCGTGGGCGAGCAGCGAACGGCCGGCGCCGTTGAGCGTGAAGTAGATGAGCCCGCCGCCCTCGGCCGGGATGTCCTCGCGCCCGGTGCTGGCGACCACCGTGCGTCCGACCTTGAGCGTGACCGCGATGTGGCAGGCCTTCGAGTTGACGCACAGCGCCGGGAGCCCGCCGGTTCCGCTCGCAGAGGACACGAACGCGCTACGCCCCGCGACACCAATGTGCGGCCCAACACTCGTCGTGCTCGACGTGCCGAGTACCTGACCGCTGGACCCGAGCGCCTGGACGGCGAAGTAAGGCATGCCGGTCGAGGCCGAGATCCCCGTCTCGAATCCGCTCCTTCCAATCGTCTGGAGCGGCGTCAGGGAGCCCGCGCTCGGCCCCGCCAGCACCCGCCAGGACGACACCGTGGTCGCCCCGTTCCAGCTCGCCCACACCTCGCTCGTCGTGTCGTTGTTGGCGCCCGCCGCGATGCTCGGCGGCGTGGTCGGCTGCCCCGTCCACTGGAAGCGGTACGCGCGGTAGCTCGAGGTGTTCGACGTGAACCGCGCGTCGAAGATCTGGTTGCCGGCCGCGGAGAACTCGGTGAAGTACGGCTGCTGGCCCCAGCCCACGAACATGTCGCCGTTCGGCAGCTCCTGCGCGTTGCCCTCGAAGTTGGTGTCCAAGGGCGGATTGTGCTGGTACTGCTTGACCAGGGTCACCGTCTTCGCGGACTCGTTGACGGCGACGCTGATCGCCCGCCCGGCCCGGACCGTGGGCGGCCCGCCGCCGTCGTCGAACATCGTGAAGACCCCGTTGGGCTGCACCAGGACGTCATGCTGGAACACCGTGCTCGTGCCGGGACCCCGCTTGAACTGGTTCTCGTTCGTGCCGAGCGTCCACATCACCGCGCCCGTCTGGGTGTTGACCTTGTAGACCCCCCAGGTGTTGCGCATCGAGATGATCAGGTTGCCGTCGGTGTCGAGCGAGATCGAGTTCAGGTGATAGGGGTCGTAGACCAGTCCGGGCGCGTTGGTCTTGAAGTACGACTCGCTGATCGGGATGTGATCGAGCGCGTGCCACTCGAACAGCACGAGGCCGGTCTTGACGTCTATCTCCTGGACGACGGCGTCCATCAGCGGCCGGGTCTTCTCCACCGGGTAGGTGACCGGTGAGATGCCCACGATCCACGCGTCCCCCTGTGGCGTGAGCAGAAACTCGTGCAGGTCCATGCCCCGGACCCCGTTGGCCGCCTCCACGGTCGCGATCTGCTGGTAGCTCGTGTTGTAGATCACGCCCTCGCCGTCGCCCGAGCCGTTGTTGGTGTAGCCCTGAAACCAGGTCAGCACCGGCTGTCCCTGGTACTGCTGGACCCGGAAATCGGCGGCCAGCTCATTCGAGGGCAGCGGCTGGAACCAGATCAGGTTGCCCGAGGGGTCGAGGATCATCGGCCCGTTCTGGAGCGGGCCGTATTGCGGGGTCAGGAAGATGTCGCCGTTGTAGGCGGCGGAGGAGCGCTGATTGACCGTGATCGACGCCGGCTCGAGGCCCGGCTGCGTGTGGAAGTGCTGGACGCCGTTCGACCCCGCCGGAACCATCGGCAGCTTCAACGGGGTGAACGTCCCGAACGGGGTGGCAACCTTGAACGAGAACGACCCGTTCGTGCCGCCGACGATGTTCAGCCCGGTGGTGACGGTCACCGTTTCGCCGGCGGTGAGCGGCGTGTTGGGAATGAAGCTCCCGCCGTCGCCGTCGGAGTCGGCCTCGATCTTTCCGCTATGGGCGCCCGAACTCGACCCGGTGACCTGGATCTGCCCGATCTGCGACGCCGGGATCCCCCGGAACGTGATCTGCTGCTGGGGCAGGTTCCAGTTCGTGCCGGGGCTCGGGAACACGCTCACCGCCGGCTGCGCGAGCGCGCTGCCGGCCCAGGCGAGCCACGCCGACGCCACGGCCAGCGCGACCACAAGCCCCCTGCTAATCCCAGACCTCCGGGCCGTCAATTGTCTCGAAAATCCCTGCAACCTTAGATCAGAACCCGACTGGACGGCAAACGTTGCGCCGCGCAGCGTACCTTGCGGTCCGTACGCTTACGGTCAGGTCGGGCGAGGTGTCCGTATCGTTCCGCGCCATGCGCTTCGCGTCCGCCCTGCACGAGGGCATGCCGATGGCCGTGTTCCTCGACGGCGACCAGGCAGTGCCGCTGCGCGGCATCCAGGAGCTCGGCCCCCACACCCCGAGGTCGCTGCTGCTCGACCCGCCGCTCGAGCCCGACTCGGCGTTCCCGGCCGCGGAGCTCCAACGGCGCGCCGTCGTCCCCCATCCCGGCAAGGTCATCTGCGTCGGTCTCAACTACGCGGCGCACATCGAGGAGACCCAACGCGAGCACTCGGACTACCCGGTGCTGTTCACGAAGTTCGCCACAACCCTGACCGGACCGTACGCCGACATCCCGCTCCCGCCCGAGAGCGAGGCGATCGACTACGAGGGGGAGCTGGTCGTGGTGATCGGCGAGCCCGGCCGGCGGATCCCACCCGAGCGCGCGCTCAAGCACGTCGCGGGCTACGCGGTGGCCAACGACGTGTCGATGCGCGACTACCAGTACAAGAGCCACCAGTGGCTCCAGGGCAAGGCGTGGGATGCCTCGACCCCGGTCGGCCCCGACCTGGTAACGCTCGATCAGATAACCGAACCGCTCACCCTCCGCACGTTCGTCAACGGCGAGAAGACCCAGGACGCCACCACCGACCTGCTGATCTTCGACGTCGCGACGCTGGTCAGCACGGTGTCGGAGTTCGCCGCCGTCCAACCCGGGGACCTGATCCTGACCGGGACGCCGGGCGGCGTCGGCTACCGGCGCGAGCCCCAGCTGTTGCTGAAGGACGGCGACGTGGTGGTCGTCGAGGTCGACGGCGTCGGGCGGATCGAGAACCGCTGTGTCGCCGAGCGGCACTAGGCGCTCTCGCTAGGCCGCCGCGCCGGCCAGCGCGTCCCGCACCGCCGTCGCGAACCCGTCCACGTCCTCCTCGGTGGTGTCCCACGAGCACATCCATCTGACCTCGCCGGCGGACTCGTCCCACGTGTAAAACGGGAAGTCGCGCTGGAGCGACTCGGTCACGGCCAGCGGGAGCGCCGCGAACACGGCGTTGGTCTCGACCGGCCGCGTGATCGTGAGCCCCGGCCCGCCTGAGACCGCGCCGGCGAGTCGCGCGGCCATCGCGTTCGCGTTGCCCGCGCACCGGAGCCACAGATCATCGTCGAGCAGGGCCTCGAACTGCGCCGCGAGGAAGCGCATCTTCGAGGCGAGCTGCATCGACTGCTTGCGGATGTACAGGAAATCGGGAACCAGCTCGGGGTTCAGGACCACGACCGCCTCGGCGCCGAGCAGCCCGTTCTTTGTCCCGCCGAACGAGAGCACGTCCGCCCCGTCCGCCACCTCCGCGAGCGACACGCCGAGCGCCGCCGCCGCGTTCGAAAGCCGCGCCCCGTCGACGTGCAGCACCATGTCGTGCTCGTGCGCGAGATCTGCCAGCGCCCGCGTCTGCGCCGGCGAGTACAGCGTCCCGAGCTCGGTGCACTGCGAGATCGACACCGCCCGCGGTTGCACCGCGTGCTCATCGCCGATCCGCGCGATCCGGCTCTCGACGGCCTCCGGGGTCAGCTTCCCGTCGACGCCGGCCACGGTCAGCAGCTTGACGCCGGCGATCACCTCGGGCGCGCCGCACTCGTCGACGTTCAGGTGGGCGGTCTCGGCACAGATCACGCCCTCGAACCGCCGGCACGCTGTGCGCAGCGAGACGACGTTCGCGCCCGTGCCGTTGAACACAAAGAACGCGCTCGCGTCGGGGGCGAACGTGTGCGCGACCCGCGCCTCGACCCCCAGCGTGTAGTCGTCGTGCCCGTAGCCGAACGTGTGGCCGACGTTCACCCGGGCGATCGCGGCGAGAACGTCGGGATGGATCGTGGCCGAGTTGTCCGAGGCGAAGCCGCGCCCTGAGTTCACGCGGCGAGCTTAGCCTTTAGCGAGCTGTAGAAGATCGACAGCGGGAACTCGTCGTCGCGGACGAGGTCGACGTATGGACGCGGATCCTCCACGTCGGTGAACTCGCGGACCGATGCGGTCCACTTCGAGCCCCCGGCCGGCGGCACGCTCGCCGCGACCAGGTCGTGGGCCGCGGCCCAGTGCTGGAGCTTGGTCCGATCGATCCCCTCGCGATAGAGCTCCTCGACCTGATGACGCAAGGCGGCCACGCCGTCGGCCACCCGGTCCCACTCGATCGTCAGCTGGTTGTCGGTCCAGTGCAGGTAGCCGTTGCGGTGCAGATAGGCGAACAGCAGCTGCCCGCCCAACCCGTCGTAATTGCGCACCCGGTCGCCGGTGATCGGGAAGCGCAGCAGCCGGTCGAGCAGGATCGCGTACTGGACGTAGCGCGCGAACGACACGCCCTCGGACTCGAGCTCCACCGCCTGACCGAACGTGGTCAAATCGCAGCGCAGCTCCTCGAGCGAGTACATCCAGTACGGCGCGCGCTGGCGGATCATGAACGGGTCGAACGGCAAGTCGCCGTGGCTGTGATTCCGGTCGTGGATCAGGTCCCACATGATGTAGGCCTGCTGCGAGATGGCCGGACTGGCCAGCATGCACGCCGCGTCGGGGGGCAGGTTCAGCCGCAGCAGATCGGCGGCCTCGCCGGCGACCCGGCGCAACCGCTCGGACTCGCGGTCGCAGAAGATCGCGCCGAAGTTGCTGACGGGGCGGGGGCGTGGGGGGTGGGCGGCGGGATCCCGAACGCTCACCGTTTCCGGGAACAGAACCGCGCACTCGCTGTCGTAGCCCGCGGTCGCGTCGATCAGCTCGACGGCGACATACTTGGCGTTGTCGAAGCGTGTGCGCTCGAGCGACGCGATCCACTCCGGCCACGGGACGCGGATGATCAGCGCCTCGAAGCAGGTGTCGCGCGAGCCGTTCTGCTTGTACATCGGGAACACGACGAGGTGCTCGATCCCGTCGGCCCGCTGCAGCTCGGGGCGGAACAGCTCGAGCGAGCGGGTGAAGTCGGGCTTGCCGAAATTCCAGGCGTTCAGGTCCTCGACGACCGCGCTCAGGTACTCGACGTCGTGCGGGAACCGCGGCTTGAGCGCCTCGATTGATTTGATGATTTTTTCTCGGTGGCCGTGGGCCGTATCGGGATCCCCATCGAGCGAACCGTCCGGGGCCTGGAGCAGGGCCAGCGCGTTCGTCTCCTCGCGCAGCGCGATCCAGGCCGGGTCGTGCTCGGGTCCGGCCTCGTCGCGCGCCACCTGGACGGGCCACGTCCCGCCGTCGGAGCGGGCGGGTGGGAGGGACACCCAATAAAAAAGGTTCAGCCACAGCGTGCGGTGATCGAGCTCGTCGATGCAGTCATCGCCAAACAGATCGGAGTCGGCGAGGACGACCACCCGGCCCTCGCCGTGCGCCGTCGCCACCATCACCGGCCGGCTCGGGACCGACGCAGTGGCGTGTGTACGCGCGAGCACGGCCGCGCCGTTCGACGCCGAGATGGTCGTCGCGCGGTACAGACAGGCCTGGCTCACCCGCGCGAGCAGATCGCCGGCGCGTCCCCGGGCGCCCGGCCGCAGGTCGGGAAGAATCCAGCTCGGCGCGTCCCGGTAGTGCTCGTAGTCCTGGACGGTGTCGTTCTCCAGGTGCACGTCAAAGCGCGCGAGCAGCTCGTTGAGGTTGTTGCCGTACTTCTCCTGCTCGGTCTCGCCGAGCACGATCAGTCCGCCACCGGCGGATACGAACGCCTCGATGGCGTCGAGCTCGTCGCCGCTCAGCCGCGGCGATCCGGTGCCGGTGGTCCGCTCCCAGGTCGGGTCGGACGGATGCGCGATGACGAGCACCTCGCACTCGCGCAGGGTGTCCGCAGTGAGCGGCTGATCCGCGTTCGGCGCGACCACGAACTCGCGCTCGGCCAGCGCGCCGGCCGCGCGAGCGTACGAGGAGTCGCCGGGGTGAGCGGGCTGCATCTGGCGCGCGAGCTCGGGACGGATCGTCCACGCCTCGCTGTGCGCCTCGTCGAAGACGACACGGGCAAGCGTTCCTGACTCGGGCATAAAAGCAGGCTACCGAGCCATCCGGCGGTTGTCGATGCCGAAACCCATGTAATCTCTGCAACAGATCGCCGTTTGGATGACCAAGATCGTCAGATTCTTGCGCTGCTCGTCGAGGACGGCCGGCGCACCTACGACGACATCGCCCGCCGGGTATCGCTGTCCGCGCCGGCGGTCAAGCGCCGTGTCGACCGGCTGCGCGCGCGAGGAGCGCTGCAAGGCTTCACGGCGGTCGTCGACCACGACGCGCTCGGCGACCACACCGAGGCGCTGATCGAGCTCTTCTACGCCCCCGGCACCCTGCTTGACCAGGTCGCCGCCACGCTCGGGGACCATCCCGAGGTCGTCGAGGCGTGGAGCGTGACGGGCGAGGCGGACGCGATCGCCCGCGTGCGCACCGAGGACAACGCCGGACTCGAGCGGCTGATCATGGACCTCCAGCGTGACGGGCTGGTCCAGCGCACCCGCTCCCAAGTGGTGATGTCGCGCCTCGTCTCGCGCGCGGGTAGCTGATCCGAAGCCCCCGCAAGCTGCGCACCCCTGCCACCGTTAACCTTGACAGAGTCATGTCAAGGTTTGCTAGCATCGCCCCGATGCGCGACTTCCTCGCCGCCACGCGGGAACGAGTCATCGTCTACGACGGCGGAATGGGCGCCACCCTCGAGCAGTTCGACCTGAGCCTCGAGAAGGACTACCGGCTCCCCGGCCGCTGCCACGAGGCGCTCGTCCTCAACCGTCCCGACGTGATCGAGGGCGTGCACACAGCGATGCTCGACGCCGGTGCCGAGGTGCTCGAGACCGACACGTTCCAGGCCTCGCGGCTGAAGTTGTCCGAATGGGGCCTCGAGGACCACACGGTCGAGATCAACCAGAAGGCGGCCGAGATCGCGCGCAAGGCGGCCGGCGAGCACCGGTTCGTGGCCGGCTCGATCGGCCCCACCGGCTTCCTCCCCGCGAGTGACGATCCCACGCTCGGTCAGATCCAGTTTCCCGAGCTGCTCGCCGTCTTCCAGGAGCAGGCCCACGCACTCGTCAAGGGCGGCGCGGACCTGATCATCATCGAGACCGCGCAGGACATCCTCGAGGTCAAGGCGGCGGTCCTCGGCGCCCGCGCGGCGTTCAAGGAGGTCGGCCGCGCCGTCCCGATCCAGTGCAGCGTTTCGCTCCTCCCCCAGGGCGGCAAGATGCTGCTCGGCACCGACATCAGCGCGGTGCTGACAACGCTCGAGGCACTCGAGGTCGACGTGATCGGGCTGAACTGCTCGACCGGCCCCGAGGACATGCGTGACGCGATCCGCTTCCTGGGCGAGACCTCCCCGGTCCCGGTTCACTGCATCCCGAACGCCGGCCTGCCGCTCCAGGGACCGAACGGCGAGACGATCTTCCCCGAGGAGCCCGAGCCTTTGGCCAACGTGCTGGGCGAGTTCATCGAGCGCTACGGCGTGTCGATCGTCGGCGGCTGCTGCGGCACCACGCCTGCGCACATCGCGGCGATCGCCGAGCGCGCCCGCGGCCGCACCCCCGGCGAGCGGCCGGCCAAGCGCCCGCCCCACGTCTCGAGCATGATCGCGGCCACGCCGCTGGTCCAGGACCCCCACCCGACGCTGGTCGGCGAGCGGGTCAACTCGCAGGGATCGCGCAAGGCCAAGGAGATGCTCCTGGCCGACGACTACGACGGCCTGCTCACCGTGGCCGAGGACCAGGTCACCGGCGGCGCGCACGTGCTCGACGTGTGCGTGGCGCTGACCGAGCGCCAGGACGAGGACGAGCAGATGCGCCAGGTGGTCAAGCGGATCTCGCTCACCCAACCCGCGCCGATCCAGATCGACTCGACCGAGCCCGAGGTGATCGAGACCGCGCTTCAGCAGATCCCGGGCCGCGCGATCGTCAACTCGATCAACCTGGAGGCCGGCCGGGCCAAGCTCGACCGCGTGGTGCCGCTGGCCAAGGCGCACGGCGCCGCGCTGATCGCGTTGACCATCGACGAGGTCGGGATGGCCAAGACGGCGGAGCGCAAGTTCGAGATCGCGCAGCGGCTCAAGGAGCTCTGCTGCGACGAGCACGGCCTCGACCCCGAGCTACTCATCTTCGACTGCCTCACGTTCACCCTCACCACGGGAGACGAGGAGTGGCGGCCGAGCGCCGTGGCGACGATCGAGGGCATCCGCAGGATCAAGCAGGAGATCCCGGGGGTGAAGACGTCGCTGGGCGTCAGCAATGTCTCCTTCGGGGTCGGCCTGCCCGCGCGGTCGGTTCTCAACAGCGTGTTCCTTCACCACTGCGTCGAGGCCGGGCTCGACCTCGCCATGGTCAACCCCAACCACATCACGCCGTACGCCGAGATCTCGCCCGAGGAGCGGGAGCTGGCCGACGACCTGGTGTTCAACCGCCGCGACGACGCGCTCGAGCGGTTCATCGCCCACTTCGAGTCAAAGGGCGAATCCGAGGCCGAGGCCGAGAAAGCCGACCCGACGGCCGGCATGCAACCCGAGGAAGCGCTCCACTACCAGATCCTGCGCCGCAAGAAGGAGGGCGTCGAGGACTGGATCGACCGCAGCGTCGAGAAGATCGGCGCGGTGCCGACGCTCAACGAGGTGCTGCTCCCGGCGATGAAGGAAGTCGGGGACAAGTTCGGCGCCGGCGAGTTGATCCTGCCCTTCGTGCTCCAGTCGGCCGAGGTGATGAAGCGCGCGGTCAAGCAGCTCGAGCAGTACTTGGACAAGATCGAGGGCTACACCAAGGGCACGGTCGTGCTCGCGACCGTGTTTGGTGACGTCCACGACATCGGCAAGTCGCTCGTCAACACGATCCTCACCAACAACGGCTACACCGTCGTGGACCTGGGCAAGCAGGTGCCGATCCAGACCGTGATCGACGCCGCCGTCGAGCACAAGGCCACGGCGATCGGCCTGAGCGCGCTGCTGGTATCGACCTCCAAGCAGATGCCGGCGTGCGTCCAGGAGCTCCACTCGCAGGGGCTCGAGTTCCCCCTCCTGATCGGCGGCGCGGCGATCAACCGCAACTTCGGCCTGCGCATCCTCTACCCGAACGGCACGGAGTCCGACGAGGTCTACGAGCCGGGCGTGTTCTACTGCCGCGATGCGTTCGAGGGGCTCTCGAAGATGGACCAGCTGGTCGACGCCGATGCGCGCGCCGCCTTGATCGCCAAGGTCCGGGACGACGCCAAGCGGTTGCGCGAGCGGCCGCAGGAGACCGACGACGACGCGCCGCCGGTGACCGACGCCTCGGTCCGCGCCCCGGTGCCGGTCGACAACCCGATTCCCGAGCCCCCGTTCTGGGGCGTGCGTGAGATCGACGTCGACCTGGACGCGATCTACCACCATCTCGACACGCACGTCCTGTTCAAGCTCCACTGGGGTGGTAGGGGCGTCAAGGGCGAGGAGTGGAAGCGGCTCGTGGGCGAGGACTTCAAGCCTCGCCTCGAGCGCATGTGGCGCGAGCAGACCTACCTGCACCCGCGCGCCCTGCTCGGCTACTTCCCCTGCAACTCCGACGGCAACGAGCTGATCGTGTGGGATCCATCAGCCCCCGGCGAGACCGAACTACACCGGCTGGTTTTCCCAAGACAGCCGCGTCACGACCGGATCTGCCTGGCCGACTTCTACCGCCCCGTCGGGTCGGGCGAGGTCGACGTGGTTGCTTTGCAAGCCGTGACCGCCGGCGACGAGGTCACCGAGCTGATGGCGAAGCTCGAGGCCGACGGGGAGTTCGCCGAGCAACTGTTCGTCCACGGCCTGGGCGTGCAGACCGCCGAGGGGATGGCCGAGTGGGTGCACTCGCGCGTCCGCGCCGACCTGGGCATCGAGCCGACCCAGGGCCGTCGCTACTCGTGGGGCTACCCGGCGTGCCCGGAGCAGTCAGAGCACGAGAAGGTGTTCGACCTGCTTGACGCGCCGTCGATCGGCCTGCGCCTGTCGGGCGGCTACGCGGTCGAGCCCGAGCAGTCCACGCTGGCCATCGTGGCCCACCATCCTCAGGCGGTCTACTTCGGGATGAAGTCCGGGTTCCTGCCCAAGACCGACCGACAGGCGGCCGACGAGCTGATCGCCGGCACCGACAAGGACCCCACGCGGCTGGCCGAGTTGAGCGACGCCGATCCCGAGGCCGCGGATCAGGGCGCCGGCTCGCCCTCGCCGGCGATGGCCCAGGCTTAGCCCCTGGCGCGGACGGCGCTGCCGGCCGCGACGCTTGCAGGGTCGGTCCCGCCGCGGGTGCTCGGGCGCGCCGGGAGCTTGACCGGCGTGGTGTGCATCGCGCGCAGCCGGACCTCGCGCCACGACATGCCTTCCTTGAGCAGGGCCGGCATGCCCATCACGATCGCCGTCGTGACCTCGACTGCCTGGAGGATCACGCCGTAGGCGACGCCGTCCCCGTAGCTCACGTGCCAGCCCGTGTGCAGCACCGCGGCACAGGCGGCCTGGAACACGCCGAGGTTGGCCGGGGTGGCCGGCAGGACGGCGGTGATGTTGACCGCAAACAGCACGGCGGCCGCAGCCCCGATGCCGGCGTGCTTGTCGAGCCCCAGCGCCACGAGCAGGATCCAGCAGGACAGGCACTGGAGCGCCCAGGCGGACAGCTGCGCGACCGCCGCGGCGGTGCCCAGGCGGGGCCGGCGGAACACGATCAAGCCGGCGCGCACCCGGGCCAGCGCGCCGCGGATCTGGGCCGCGACGAGATGCAGGCGCGAGTAGCGCGAGCTGTCGGGTGCGGCGCGTAGTGCCACCGGGGCGAGCAGGACGACGATCAGCAGCACGAGTGGCGCGATCGCCGCCACGAGCAACGCGTCCTGATGGCCGTTGAACAGATCGATCGAGGAGAACATGATCGCGCCGAGCACGATCAGGGCGACGATGTTGAGCAGCGTCTGGGACACGACCGTGCCCAGCACGATCGGCAGGTTCTCGCGCGGGCGTCCGGTTCTTCGCGCCACGACCAGCGCACGCGACGGCTCGCCCAGGCGGGCCGGCAGCGTCGAGGACATGAGCACGCCGATGAAGGTGCCCTGGGCGGCGTCGGCGAACCGCACGCGGGCGTGGGGCAGCGCTGCCTTCAAGATCGCGTACCACGAGATGGCGCGGACCGCCATCGCGCTGCACATGACGGCCAGGCCGAGCAGCACAAGCGTCGGACTCGCGGTGATCAAGGCCGAGGCGATGTTGGCCAGCCCGATCTTCTGCAGCGCCAGCACAGCGAGCGCGGCGCCACCCAGCGAGACGCCGACGACACCGATTCGCCGCGCCACCCCGAATGCCTTGCTGTGTCGCTGCGGACCGGTGAGCTTCGGTTCCAGGCTGGGGAGGCGCCGGGCCGGAACGTGCGGCTTTAAGTCGGCTGCGCGAACGCCCACCCGGACCGCGGCACGCTGGAGCGCTCCGACCGGCTCGGGCGTCGCGACCGCATCCTCGTAGGCCTCCATCACCTGTCCAGCGACGCTCGGCCAGGCGAACCGCTCGGCGCCGAGCGCCGCGGCGCGCGCCATCGCGGCCCGCCGAACGGGCTCCTCCCACAGGTCCCGCAGCGCCTCGGCGAGCGCCTGAGCATCACCGCGGGGGACGAGCACGCCGTCGACGCCGTCGCGCACCACGTCCCGGTAGCCGGCGATGTCGGCCGCCACGACCGGCGTGCCCGCCGCGAACGCCTCGGTCAGGACCATGCCAAAGCTCTCTCCCCCCAGCGACGGCGCACACAGCACGTCGCTCGACTCGAGCTCACGATGCTTGGTCTCGTCGTCGACCTTGCCGAGCACGCGAACGTCGCGCATATCGAGCATGAGCGGCGAGAGCTCGTTCATCGAGGGACCGATCACGGTCAGCTCGGTCGGGATGTGCTCGCGCAGCGCCTCGAAGGCGCGCAGCAGCAGCGGTAGGCCCTTGCGCTCGACGGCCTGCCCGACGAACACGATCCGGAGCTTGTCGCCTTGTGGGCGCAGGGCAGCGAGCGCCGCGCGCTGCGGGTCGAAGTGCACGCCGTTGGGGATCACCCGGTAGTGACCACCGAAGAAACGCTGAGCGGTCCAAGCGGCCGCCTCCGAGACGGCGATCCGGACGTGCAGGTGGTTGAGCATGCGGCGCGCCCCGAGCACGTTGGCGATCCCGTTCGAGACCCAGTTCTCGTTGTAGGTGTGGAACGTTCCCACGACCGGTAGCGAGGTCCCATCGGTCACGCACCACGGCGCCAGCGGGGCCAGCGGCTCGTGCACATGGACCACGTCGTAGCCCCCGGTGCGGAGCTCCTGGTTGGCCATAGCCAGCGCGTATCCGGTGATCGCGATGTTCGAGACGGCCTGGTTGGCCTTGAGCGAGAAGCTGCGACCCAGCGAGACGAGATACTCGGGACGCTCCATCGGCTGGGGACCGGCACCCCGGTGAAGGACCGAGCCGAACCGGTCGGGCGGGTCGAACGGCGCCAAGACCCGGACGTGATGGCCGTCAGCGATGAACCTCTCCGCGAGCGCCTCGATGTGCCTCGTGACACCCCCCGGATACGTCCACGAGTACGGCGACAGGATCGCTACTCGCATGCCCACATATGGTAGACGTTGCGGTTGACGGAGTACTTACCGTTCGGGGTAGGTCGCAGGGGCCTGCGTATCATCAAAGCATGCCCGTTCGCCATTTCGTCAAGTACACCTTCTTGAAGGTTGATCCTGCCTGGCGCCGGCTTGACGGCGACGAGCGCGCCGACGATAAGCGACAGTTCCTCGCCGCCTGCGAGGACTTCGCCGACGGCCACCTCCTGCGAGCGTTCTCGCTGGTCGGCACGCGCGGGGACGCGGACCTGATGCTCCTCAGCCAGGCGCAGAACCTCGAGCGGATACACGAATTCCACGTCGTCCTGGCTCAGAGCGGGCTGATGAAGTGGTGCGAGATCCCCTACTCGTTCCTGGCCATGACCAAGCCCTCCGAGTACTCCGAGGAGTCGCGCCTGGAGGTCCGGCCCGCTCACGGCAAGTACCTGTTCGTCTACCCGTTCGTGAAGACGCGGGCCTGGTACACGCTGCCGGCCGACGAACGCTGGCGGATCATGCAGGACCACATCAAGGTCGGGCGCGAGTATCCGTCGGTCGACCTCAACACGAGCTACTCGTTCGGCCTCGACGACCAGGAGTTCGTGGTGGCCTTCGAGACCGACAATCCCGCCGACTTCCTCGATCTGGTGCAGCGGCTGCGCACCACCGAGTCGAGTTCCTACACGCTGCGTGACACGCCCACCTTCACCTGCATCTCGTGCTCTGTCGAGCGGGCGCTCGCGGCCATCGACGGCGACCCGCTGATAGCAGAGCGCCCGCATCCCACGTTGGAGGAGGCGGTGGGGGCGCAGACGTGACGTCGACTGGGGGGTGGTCGGCGGCGCCCGCCGGCGGCGCCTCAGGGGCCACGCTCGCGCTCGACTTCGACGAGGTACGCGACGTGACCGTGATCGGCGCCGGGCCGGTCGGGATGTGCACTGCGTTCTGGGCCGGAATGCGCCAGGCCTCCTCGCGGCTGATCGACTCGCTGCCCGAGCTCGGCGGCCAGCTGACGACGCTGTACCCCGAGAAGTGGATCTTCGACGTGCCCGGCCATCCGCGGGTGCTGGCCCGGGAGCTCGTCGAGCTATTGCGGGCCCAGTCGCTCGGGCAGTTCGACGTTCCGGTCCATCTGGGATGCACGGCCCAGACGATCTCCTGGGAGGGCACCGGCGAGAACCGGGTCGTCGTACTGCACACCGACCACGGCGAGCTGCGCTCGCGGACGGTGATCGTGGCCGGCGGTCACGGGGCCCTTGAGCCCAAGAGGCTGCCGGGTTATGACATGACGCCCTGGGACGGCCGCGGTGTGCACTACATCGTCGGCGACAAGTCCGTGTTTGAGGGCAAGCGCGTGATGATCGTGGGCGGGGGCGACTCGGCGATGGACTGGGTGATCAACCTGCTCGACACGGCTCAATCGATCAGCCTGGTCCACCGGCGCTCGGGGTTCCGCGCCCATGAGCTAACCGTGGGCCAGGTGTTGGAGGCGGCCGACCGTGGGGACGTCGCGGTCCACGTGCCCTTCCAGATCCGCGAGGTCTCCGGCAACGGGAACGTTGAGCGTGTGCGCTTGGTCGACTCCGAGGACGAGGCGCACGAGATCGAGGTCGAGGTCGACGCCATCCTCCTCCAGCTCGGCTTCAAGACGGCCCTCGGGCCGCTGAAGGACTGGGGCTTCGAGGTGGTAAAGGGCGCCATCGTGGTCGACCAGGTGATGAAGACGTCGTTGGAGCGCGTCTGGGCGTGTGGCGACGTCGCCACCTTCGACGGCAAGCTCAAGCTGATCGCGAGCGGGTTCGCCGAGTCCGCGATCGCGGTGGCGCAGGCCGTCCACGAGATCCGGCCCGAGATCAAGCTCCAGCCCGGATACTCGACCAACACCGGTGTCCCGGGGGCCGTCGTTGGCCAGCCCTAAGGCGCCGCCCTCGAACGCCGCCGACCCTCCCAGGCCGCCGCCGTCAGGCGCGGTCTACGAAGCAAAGGCGGTGAAGGCGCTGCGGAAAGCCGACCCCGTCCTGCGCCAGGTGATCGACGAGGTCGGGCCGCTCGGAGACTTCTTCGAGGGACGCCCGACCGAGCACTACAGCACGCTGGTGCGCTCGATCGTCGGACAGCAGCTCTCGACCCGGGCCGCCGCAGCCATCTGGGGACGCCTGATCGACCGGTTCGGAGGCCACGTGCCTACGCCCGAGGAGGTCCTGGCTGACGACCCAGAAGAGCTGCGCACCGCAGCCGGCCTCAGCCACGCCAAGGTTAAGTACCTGCGCTCGCTGGCCGAGCACATCCTCAACGGGTCCTTGCAGCTCGACCGCCTGCACGACCTCTCGGACGAGCAGGTGATCGCCGAGCTCGTGTCTGTCAAGGGGATCGGTCTGTGGAGCGCCCAGCTGTTCCTGCTCATCCACCTACGGCGCCCGGATGTCCTCCCCTCGGGGGATCTCGGGATCCGGCGGGCGGTCATGATCCGCTACGCGTTGCCGGCGATGCCCAAGCCGGCCGAGGTCGACGAGATCGGCGAGCGATGGCGGCCCTATCGGTCGGTTGCGTCGATGTACCTGTGGCGGTCGCTGCACACGACCCCCGTGTGAGCTTGCGCCTCGATTACGAGCCGTGGATCAACGACAGGAGGTTGGTGCTCTGGCTGGCGCCGGGGACAGCCAGAGCTGGGCGACGACCAGCGACCGAGCCCAAGCCCGCGCGAAACGGCGGACCGCACCTCCGACGAGGACCGACCCCAGGCCGCTATACGGCGGAGACTTCTTCTTCTTCGGCGACCCGGAACGACGACCCGCAGCCACACGCCGCGATCACGTTCGGGTTCTCGACCTTGAAGCCGGCGCCCTGGAGTCCGTCGACGAAGTCGATCACCGAGCCCTTCACGTACGGAAGGCTCGGCCGGTCGACCAGGAGACGGATGCCCTTGTCCTCGAAGACCTCGTCGGTGTCGCGCTGCTCGTCGAAAGCGAGCGCATACTGAAAGCCCGAGCAGCCTCCGCCCCGCACGCCAACCCGCAGGCCGGCGGTGTCGGCCACCGCGTTCTGCGCGGCGAGGAACTCGCGAACCTTCTCGGCGCCCTTGTCAGTCAATGTGATCATCGCATCCATTATCGGCTCCTTGCTTCATGAAGTATAGCGATGGCCCCGGGCTCGCTACGCTACGGGCATGGCAGTCAGTGGATCACCGGCCACCCCCGACGAGCTCAAGCAGCGCATCGAGGCGGGCATCCCGGGCGCCAGCGCGGAGGTGACCGGCGACGGCCACCACTTCAACGCGGTGGTCTCGGCACCTGCATTCGCCGGCCTGTCCCGGATCGCCCAGCACCGTCTCGTCTACGACGTGTTTGGTGCCGAGGTCGGGGACCGCATCCACGCGCTGTCCATCCAGACCAAGGCTTCAACCACGGAGAGCATCGTATGAGCGACGAGACGACCCACCCGCTGCGCGAGCAGATCCAGACCGCGATCGACGAGAACCCCGTGCTCCTGTTCATGAAGGGAACTCCCGAACAACCGATGTGCGGCTTCTCGGCCCGTACGGTGGCGATCCTCCAGTCGGTTGGTCAGCCGTTCGCGGCCGTCAACGTTCTGCCCGATCCCCGCATCCGCCAGGAGCTCTCGGCCCTCTCGAACTGGCCGACGATCCCGCAGCTGTTCATCGACGGAGAGCTCGTCGGGGGCTGCGACATCGTTACCGAGATGTACGAGTCGGGCGAGCTGCAGCAGGCGCTCGGGCTCGAGAACGACGCCCCGACCGAGCCGGCACCCGAGCCGGAGACGCGCGAAGCGGCGCCGCTCAGTATCGAGAATCGTTTGTAGGGGCCTCGCTCCGCTCGGCGTCCTTGGGGCTGTCGACCCCGTCCGGACAGGGGATGCGCGTGCCCGGATAGGATCGGCGCCATGGCCGCGACTCGGGCTGTCGTCGCTCTCCGCTACGAGGACGGCGCGCTACGGGCGATCGACCAGACCCAGCTTCCGTGGCGGGAAGTCGAGCTCGAGCTCCACACCGCCGAGGACGTCGCCGGGGCGATCGGTCGCCTGGCCATCCGAGGGGCGCCGCTGATCGGGGTTGCCGCGGCCTACGGGGTCGCGATCGAACTGGCCAGCGAGCCGACGCCGGACACTCTCGACCGGGCCGCGGAGCTCCTGCGCAGTGCGCGACCGACCGCGGTCAACCTGTCCTACGCGGTGGATCGCGTCGCTCGCTCCGCCCGAGGAGCGACAGATCCGTACGCAGCGGCGCTGGCCGAGGCGCGCGCGATCGAGGCCGAAGAGCGGGCGTCGAGCGACGCGATCGCCGCCCATGGGGCTGAGCTGCTCGCCGGCGCGCGGCGAATCCTCACCCACTGCAACACGGGCGCGCTCGCCGCGCCCGGACGCGGGACCGCGCTCGCCGTGATCGCCGAGCTAGCCGACCGGGGAACGCTCGAAAAGGCAATCGCGACCGAGTCGCGGCCGCTGCTCCAGGGCGCGCGCCTGACCGTCTACGAGCTCGCGAAGCTCGGGATCGCGCACGAGCTGATCGTCGACAGCGCCGCGGCCGGGCTGATCGCCGGAGGCGCTGTCGATGCCGTGATCGTCGGCTGTGATCGGGTTGCGGCCAACGGCGACGTGGCCAACAAGGTCGGCACCTACGGCCTGGCTCTGGCCGCCCGGGCGGCGACAATTCCGTTCGTGGTCGCCGGCCCCACCTCGACGATCGACCTCGGAACCGCCACCGGGGCGGACATCGTGATCGAGGAGCGCGACCCGGACGAGGTCCGCTCGGCCGCCGGCCGGCGCCTCACGCTTGAGCAGACGCCGTGCCGAAACCCCGCCTTCGACGTCACCCCGGCGTCGCTGGTCACCGCGCTGGTCACCGAGCGAGGCGTCATGCGCCCGCCGTTCACCCCATGAGGGTCGCGCGGTCGTTCGCCCCGGGCGACGTGCGGCTCGAGGAGGATCCCGATCCCGAGCCCGGTCCCGGCGAGGTGGTGTGCGAGGTCCTCGCCTGTGGGGTGTGCGCCTCGGACGTGACTGACTGGTACATCGCTCCCCGGCTGCCGGCCGTACTCGGGCACGAGCTGACCGGGATCGTCCGGGCGGTCGGGCCGGGCGCGACCGCCCCCGCGCCCGGGACCACGGTGGCGATCCACCACCACACCCCGTGCGGCGAGTGCCGGCGTTGCCGGCGCGGCCACGAGACGCTGTGCGAGGGCTTCCGCGCCACCCGGCTTGACCCCGGCGGGTTCGCGGAGCGCGTGCGGGTCCCGGTCGAGCTGACCCCGGAGCTCCTCGAGCTCCCGGCAAGCGTTGATCCGGTTGCGGGCACGTTCGTCGAGCCGCTCGCCTGCGTGCTGCGGGCCCAGGACAGGGCCGGGCTGCATCCCGGCGACGCGCTACTCGTCGTGGGCGCGGGCGTCAACGGTCTGCTCCAGATCGCGGCGGCGCACGCGCACGGGGTCGACGCGGTGTGGGTGCGCGAGCCGCGCCTGGAGCGGCTCGAGCGAGCCGTCGCGCTCGGCGCCGAGCTTCACGGCAACGAGCAGGTCGACGTCGCCATCGTGTGCACGCCCAAGCCCGAGGCGATCGCCGCCGCCGCCTCGGCGCTGGCGCCTGGCGGGACGCTCTGCCTGTACGCGCCACCCGCGCCCGGTGCCCCGGTGCCTGTCGACGGCAGCGAGCTGTTTCTGAGGGAGCTGATCGTGACCGCCAGCTACTCGGCCGGCCCCAAGGACATGCAGAGCGCGCTGGAGCTGATCGTCGCGGGCAGGATCGATCCGGCGCCGCTGGTCTCCCACCGCCTCCCGCTCGAGGAGACCTCTCGTGCGCTCGAGCTCCAGCGCAGCGCCAACGCCCTGAAGGTTGTCGTCGAGCCGTGAGGGCCGCCGTCCTCTACGGTCCCCAGGACCTCCGCGTGGAGGAGGTGGGCGAGCCAAGGGGCGAGATGATCGTCGAGGTCGAGGCCGCCACCACATGCGGCACCGACGTCAAGATGTGGCGCTACGGCCACCGAATCCTGCCGCCCTACCCGTGCCCGTTCGGCCACGAGACCGCCGGCGTGCGCGCCGACACGGGCGAGCGGGTGCTCGTGTCCGATTCGGTCGCCTGTGGCTCGTGCGAGCCCTGCCGCCGCGGGCGGGCCCAGATATGCCGAAGCCCGACCTGGGTGCTCGGCGGCTTCGCCGAGCGGATCGCCGCTCCCGAGGCGGCGCTCCATCGCGTCCCGGACGGACTGCCCGCGGCCGCGGCGGCGATGGCCGAGCCGCTCGCCGCCGCCGTTCACGCCGTCGAGCGCGGCGGCGACGCCACCGACATCGGGATCGTGGGCGGAGGGCCGATGGGGCTGATGCTCGCCGCGCTGCTGATCGCCGAGGGCCGTTCGGTGATCGTCGCCGACCGGCACCCGGAGCGGCGCGACCAGGCAGCCGAGCTGGGCGCCCGGGGCGTGGGGAGCCTCGACCAACGGCACGAGCTCGTATTCGAAGCGGTCGGCCGGCCGGACACCTGGCGGATTGCCGCCGGCGCCGCCGCACCCGGCGGCGTGGTCGTGCTGGTCGGCGGCTGCCCGAGCGGGAGCGAGGTAACCCTCGACCCCGGGCCTCTCCACTACGACGAGCTCGAGCTGCGCGGCACGTTCCACCACTCGCGGGCGGACGTCGACCGGGCGCTGCACGTGCTGGCGGGCGACGAGACGCTCTGGCGGACGCTGATGGGCGACACGATCTCGCTGGACGAGCTGCCGGCCGCGCTCGAAGCGCCGAGCGGCGGCCGGGCCAAGAAGTGGGTCGTCGACCCCCGCTCCTAACTCAATCGGTCGTGCGCCGGCGGTAGAGCGCGCTGGCCAGCGGCGCGAACGCCGCGAGCAGGGCCACCGACCACAGCAGCGATGCGAGCACGGGATGCTGCATCGGCCAGGCGTGGATCGCCGCCGACGGGTTCGGATTGCCGAACAGCTGACGCCCCGCCGTGGTCACCGCGCTGACCGGGTTCCAATTGGCGATCGTCCGCAGGACCGCGGGCATGTGCGCGGTCGGGACCAGGGCGTTGGAGACGAAGGCCAGCGGGAACAGGATGATCAGCCCGAGGCCCTGTGCCGACTCGGCATCCTGGCTGACCAGCCCGAGGCAGGCGCAGCCCCAAGACACGGCGTAGCTGAAAAGCAGGAAGATCCCGACGCCGGCGAGGGTCGAGCCGAGCGAGGCATCGGGACGCCAGCCGACCACGAATCCGGTCGCGATCACGATCGCAGCGCACAGGGCCGCGCTCAGCAGGTCGGTCAGCGACCGCCCAACGAGCACCGACGGCTTCCAGATCGGCAGCGTCCGGAATCGGTCGATTACGCCCGTCCCGAGATCGGTGCTCAGACCGACTGCGGTTCCGATCGCTGACGTCGTCAGGTTCATGGCGAGCAATCCCGCGATCGCGAAGTCCGTGTAGGTGCCGTGGGAGACCACGACTCCGGCGCCGAACACGTATACGAACAGCAGCGTGAACAAGACCGGCTGGATCGTCACGTCGGACAGGCGGAGCGGCTCGCGCGCCAGGTGGACGAAGTTCCGCGCGGTCAGCACGGCAACGTCACGGACGGCTCCTCGAAAGCGGCCGCCGGCGTCCGCCGGCGCAGTCGAGATCGAGAGGGCCTCCGGAGCGTTGAACGTTTCCGTACTCATGGCCGTACCCCTTGACCCGTGAGGGCGAAGAACACGTCGTCGAGCGACGGCGGGCGCACCTGGACGTCGTCGACCGCTACCCGCGCCTGATCGAGCGCCCGGACCACCCTGGTGGCCAGGCCCGGGGCGCTGTCGACGGGCGCCCGGAGATGGCGGCCGTCGTGGGTGATGGCGATCGAGCCGTCGACCAGCGGCTGCAGGGCGACTTCGGCCTCGGGGTGGGCGTCGGACAGCGTGACCTCGAGGCGCGCGCCGCCTACCTGCGCCTTCAGCTCCCGAGGCGTTCCCTCGGCGATGGCCCGACCGTGGTCGATCACCACGATCCGGTCGGCCAGCTCGTCGGCCTCGTCGAGGTATTGAGTCGTGAGCAGGAGCGTCGTGCCGTCGGCCACCAGCCGGCGGATCACCTCCCACATGCGGGCCCGGCTGGTCGGATCCAGGCCGGTGGTCGGCTCGTCGAGAAACAGAACCGGCGGGCGGGTGAGGACACCGGCGGCCAGATCGAGGCGCCGGCGCATCCCGCCCGAGTAGGTCTTCATCATCCGGTCGGCGGCGTCGCTCAGCTCGAACTGGTCGAGCAGCGCCGCGGCCCGGGCACGCGCCTGACGCCGGCCGAGGCCGCCCAGGCGGCCGATCATGACCAGGTTCTGGCGCCCGGTGAGCAGCTCGTCGAGCGTCGCGTCCTGGCCGGTCACGCCAATCCGGCGCTGCACCTGGGCCGGCTCGCGCACGACGTCGAACCCGGCCACGTGGGCGGCGCCGCCGTCTGGGACGGCCAGCGTGGTCAGGATCCGCACCGCGGTGGTCTTGCCGGCGCCGTTCGGGCCGAGCACACCGAGGGCCGTTCCGCGCGCAGCGGCCAGGTCGAGCCCCGCCAGCGCCACGGTTTCCCCGAACCGCTTGGTGAGCCCGCTCGATTCGATCATCGGGTCTGGTGTCATGTTGACTTTCCTTACCGGTCGACAAGTAAAATACGTCGCGGTGCTCGACGATACCCACGAACTTACCGGTCGTCAAGTAAGCACTCTCGATTAGACTCACCCGTGATGCCGACTTCCCCCAAGCCGACTTCCCCCAAGCCCTCGACCCGCGAGCGGATCCTTGACATCGCGCTCGAGCTGTTCAGCGAGCAGGGCTACGACAAGACATCGCTCCGCGATATCGCGGAGCGGCTGGGCACGACCAAGGCCGCGCTCTACTACCACTTCGAGCGCAAGGAGGACATCCTGCTGGCCCTGCACCTGCGCCTGCACGAGATCGGCCGCGGCGTGCTGGTCAAGCTCGACGAGCTGGAGGGAGGCCAAGCCTATGTCGAGGCGTGGCCGCAACTGATGGACGAGCTGATCGACCGGGTGGCCCAGAACCGCGAGCTGGTCCTGCTCCACCTACGCAACGCGCGCGCGCTCGAACAGATCGGCTCCGACGAGCGCCACCAGGCCGAAAACCAGGACATGCTCGAGCGGTTCGGACGGCTGTTCGCCAACCCGGAGATCCCGCTGGCCGATCGTGTCCGGATGACCTGCTCGATCGGCGCGGCGATCGCCGGGCTGATCGACGCCGATAACCGCTTCGGTGACGTCGACGGCGCGGTGCTGGTCGAGCTCGTCCGCGGCTCGGTCAGGGACATGCTGACCCCCTCTGCCCACCTGAAAGTGTAGGGATGCGGAGGGATCGTTGACTTCGGTTCAGCGACTCTAGTAGCGTCGAACCGGGGTCGACATGAGGCAGCGTGGCGCGGTTTGGCGGCGGTGGACGCGCGCGGCGGCAACGGTCGCGGGCGTGGGGTGCGCGCTGGCTCTCTCCTCGTCAGCATGGGCGACCAACGGATGGTCGGGACCCACGACGATCGACAATCCCAACCCGCCGCAGTACATCTCATGTCCATCGTCGACGTTCTGCGTAGCGGTCGGGACGAACGGCTACGCACAGACGTACAACGGCAGTTCCTGGGGAACGCCGCAGTTCATCGATCCGAGTCTGAACCTGAGCGGCAGCCCGCTCACCGGGATCTCTTGCCCGTCGACCTCGTTCTGCGCCGCGGTCGACTTGGCCGGCTACGCGCTCACGTTCAACGGCAGCACGTGGACCCCACGCACCCAGATCGACACCACCGGCAACAGCGTCAGTGCGGTGGGATGCGCGTCGGCGTCGTTCTGCGTCGCCGGCGACGTCGGCGGCAACGGGTTCGTCTACAACGGCAGCTCCTGGTCGGGACTGATCCCGATCAACCACACGTCCAACGAGGAGGGCATCGGGGACATCGCCTGCCCGTCGACGTCATTTTGCGTGGCCGTCGGTCAGGCGGGCTCGGTCGAGACCTCGACAAACGGTGGCACCAGCTGGACAAGTCCGCAGATCATCGGCTCGAACGACCTGACGTCGGTGTCGTGTCCCTCGACGACGTTCTGCGTCGCGGTCGACACCGCCGGCAACGCCTACACGTACAACGACGGCACCTGGAGCACCGCCGATCCGATCGACACCACGAACGGGCAGTTCGATGGTGGCTCACTGGACTCGGTCTCGTGTCCATCCTCCTCGTTCTGCGCCGCGATGGACGGCTTCGAGAACGTCTTCATGTTCAACGGAACGACCTGGACCACTCCGCAGCAGCTCGAGACCGGCGCTTCCCTCCATCCGGGAGTCGCATGCGCCTCCTCGTCGTTCTGTGCCGCGCTAGACGGCGGCGGCAACGCGTTCATCTACGGCACCGCGTCCGCCCCTCCGCCTCCGGCGACACTCCCGGCGCCCGTTTTGGGTCAGAGCGTGGACGCCTCGCCGATCTCCGGCGTGGTGCTCATCAAGCCGCCGCCCGGTAAATCGCTCGGCGTGGCGGGCGACGCCGCGGCGGTCAGCAAGGGCCAAGGGTTCGTGCCCCTCACCGAGGCCCGTCAGATCCCCACCGGCTCAGAAATCGACGCCCTGCACGGCTCGCTGAAAATGGTCACCGCCACCGGCAAGGTCGGCAAGACGCAGACCGCCACCCTCGCCGGCGGGATCTTCAAGGTGACCCAGACCCGCACCGGCATCAGCAAAGGCCTGACCAACTTCAAGCTAGTCGAGAGCGCCTTCCAAGGCGCGCCCACCTACGCCACCTGCACCACCAAGCACAAGGCGAGCGACGCCACGATCGCGAGCCTCTCCCGCAAGACCCTGCAGCTACTCAAGGTCAGCGGCCACGGCAAGTTCAAGACGACGGGCCGCTACGCCTCGGCCACCGTCCGCGGCACTATCTGGACCATCTCCGACCGCTGCGACGGCACCCTCACGCACGCCATCCGTGACACCGTCCTGGTCGACGACTTCACCCGCCACAAGACGATCCTCCTGCACGCCGGCCAGAGTTATCTCGCCAAGGCGCCGGCCCGGTCAAGTAGCTAGCCGCGCCGGTGCTCAAGGTGCTCGACGATCCGGCGCGAGTCGCAGATCGCCTCGCCGTCGATCACCAGCACCGGCACTCTTCGCTGCCCGGTCAGGGCCTCGACCTCGGGTCGGCGCGAGCGGCGTTGAGGCACCCTCACCTCCTCGAACCTGATCCCGTCCCGGGTCAGCGCCCGGGCAACCTTCCCACAGGGACACAGCCAGTTGGTCGGCGTCGCGCAGCGGTAGAGCGTAGGCACGCCTATAGCCAGCCGAGCGGGGAGCGGCGGACAAAGGTGCCGGCCACGCGGAGAGCCACCGGCTGGCGGGCGCCGGGCGGCGACAAGTGGGCACCGTCGCGTTGCCGGTACCAGGCGATCGTCTCCTCCAGGCAGTCCTCGTGGGGCGAGGTCCGCCAGCCCAGCTCGCGCTTGGCCTTCGCGCTCGAGCAGGCCCAGTTCAGCGAGAAGACGCGGACCTCCTGCGGCGAGGGTGCCACACCGCCGGCCATCCACTGCCCGCCTTCGGCGAGCGCGAGCGCCACGCGTACCGGGAGCTTCACGGCCGGCGGATCGATCCCGGACAGGCGGCCCAGGTCGGCGAACAGCCGATCCATCGTGAAGTTGCGGTTGCCGAGGATGTAACGCTGGCCGGGCACGCCGCGCTCGTCGGCGAGCAGATGGCCCCGGGCCACGTCCTGCACGCCGACGATGTTCAACGTGCCGTCCACGTAGGCGGGGATCTGGCGGCGCATGAAACGGCGCACGAGCACGGTCGAGGAGCGGCCGCAGTCGCCCGGCCCCAGCACTGTCGCCGGATTGACGATCACCACCGGCAGCCCGCGCTCGAACATCGCCAGCGCCACGGCCTCCGCCGCGTGCTTGGAATCGACGTACGCGATGCGATACCGCGCCGCATTCCAGGCGTTGGATTCGGTCGCCACGGCTCCCTTGCGCGCCGGACCCACCGCCGCCACCGACGACGTGCAGACGACACGCGCGACCCCAGCGCGGAGCGCCTCCTCCAGCACGATCCGCGTCCCCTCGACGTTCAGCGCGACCGATTGTTCGCGGGAGAGCCTCAGATTCGTGGTGCCGGCGGCGTGAAACACCCGGTCGACGCCGCGCAGCGCGCGTCTGACCGCCTGTCGATCGAGGACGTTGCCCTGGGCGGTGGCGACGTCGAGGCCGGCAAGCGACGTCGGATCCGACGCCGGGCGGACCAGAGCCCGGACCTCGTCGCCGCGGCGAACAAGCAACCCCGTCAGGTGCGAGCCGAGGAAGCCGGTGGCGCCGGTCACGAGCGTACGGGGCAAGTCTCTCGTCCTGGTCTGGTCGTGCCGTGAAGCTAGAGGGTGAAGCCGCGGGTCGGCGTAGGTAGACGGGGAGCCGGCGGTCGGAGCTTTGGTGGACGGGCGAAAACCTGACGGGCTCAGCGGGCGTCCCGCCGGCGCCGACGCCCACCGAAGGCAAGCGCCCCGAGGGCGGCGATCCCGCCACCGAGCACGAACCCGGCAACGCCGGCACCGATCAGCACCTCGCGCTGATGGGCGCGGATCTGGGTGCGCCAGTCGGTGAGCTGGGCAACCTCGACGCGCAGCCTTTCCAGCGAGGTGCCGAGCTGCTCGCGGTTCTGCTCGATCGAGGCGCGGATCTCGTCCGGGCTGCGGGTCGCCATTAGGGAAGCACGTCGCTTTTGGTAGCCACCGTATCGCGGATCAGCTTGGCCTCGTCGATCGCCATCGTCGGAGCCGGCGCGCCGACCTTGAACTTCCGCCACGCGAACGTGAACGCCGCCACGGTGAGGATGGCCAGCACGCCAAACACGATCAGGAACCCGAGCCAGATGTCACCGGCACCCTCGATGAAGATCGCATCGAGCGCCCAAGCGATTGTGACCAGCAAGAACAGCACGGCAAACACCCCGAACACGGCGCCGGCAGCGACCGCCACCGTGCCCCTGAGCAGGCTCATCGCCTTCAGGGTCACCTCGGTCTTGGCCAGCTCGATCTCGTCCCGGACCAGATCGGTCATCCGGTCCGAGATGTCGGTCACGGTCTGGACCAGGTTCTCGGGTCTTCCGTTATCAGCGGGCAAGGCGCTTGAGGATCAGGGCGAGCAGCAGGCCGCCGGCGAAGGCAGCCCCGGCCGCCGCCTCGGGACGTTCGTTGGCGATTGCGGCCAGCCGCTCCTGGGGCGAAGCGGTACCGGTAGCGGGGGTGGGCGGGTAGGTTCCTCCCTCGGTGGAGGCGGGGGTGGGCGGGCGGGAATCCGAGTCCGCCGGCTGCGAGGCCGAGGTCTCGGTGGACTCGGGGGAATCCGCTTCTGGGGTCACTCGGGCGGCTCTTCGCCGAACACGCGCACCCAGATCATGGCTGCGAGACGCGTCGACGCGAGCGTCGCCAACGCGCCAGTTCCGGCGAGCAAGCCCGACCAGAGCAGTCGCTTGAGCAGGGGACTCTCAGTCATCGAGGGGATTCAATCAGACAACGGGGCGTCGCCCTCAGGGGCCGCCGAGACAGCGACCGCCGAACACTGGATTGCCGGCGGCCTGATGGGCGGGCACTAGTCCCGCTCCAGCCCGCGGCAGATCGTCTCAACGATCATCGTCTTGGCCCCCTCGAGCTCGTCCTCGTCGACGGCGTCGCGGTCGAAGATCCACCGGGTCAGGACCTGCTCGATCGAGCCATAGAAGGCGAGCGCCCCGAACTCGGGCGTGATCTCGGGCCGGAAGAGCCCGTCGGCCTGAGCCCTTGCGACGATCCCCGCGATCTGCTCGTAGGCCTCGCGGATCTTGGCCAGATGGGTCCGGCCGAACGTATTCGCCGCCCGAGTCACCTCGACGACGATCACCTTCATGAGCTCGGGCTCGTGGCGATAGGACTCGACGATGAAGCCGGCGATCGCCCCAAGCTTCTCTCGCGGCGAGGGCTGGGTGCGGTCCGCCTCGGCGATGGCTTGGAGCATCACGTTCCACCGCTCCAGGAACAGGGTGTCGAGGATCTCGTCCTTGGAGGAGAAGTAGTGGTAGACGAGCCCATAGGCGACCCCGGCCTCGTCGGCGATGTCCGACACTCGGCAGGTGTGGAAGCCCTGGCGGGCGAACACCCGCATGGCCGCGTCGAGGATCACCCGGCGCTTGTCGGCGGCGGCGGTGCCCGAGGCGGCCATCAGATCCTCCAGCCGTAGGCTTCGGGCCGCCGGTGCGTGAGCGCCGGGATCCGGCGTCGCACGCGCTCGAGGATTTCGAAGCTGAGGTCGGCCACGATCGCCGTTTCCGCATCGGGCGCCTGCGCGAGCACCAGGCCCCACGGATCGACGATCATCGAGCGGCCGCCGCAGCGCGGTCCCGGTGGATGGGCACCGATCTGGTTCGGCGCGACCACGAAGCATTGGTTCTCGATCGCCCGCGCGCGTAGCAGTACCTCCCAGTGGTCGCGCGTGGTGGCGAGCGTGAAGGCGGCCGGCACCGTGATCACCTCGGCGCCGCGCGCGGCGAGGATCCGGTACAGCTCGGGGAAGCGGACGTCGTAGCAAATTGTCATGCCGAGCCGGACACCTCCGGCCAGCTCGGTCGCGACTACCTCGTCGCCGGCCTGTTCGGTGGCCGATTCGGCGTAGATATCGCCGTCGACCTCGACGTCGAACATGTGCATCTTGCGATACACGGCATGTAGCTCGCCGTCGGGCCCGACGTGCACGCTCGTGTTGGCAGTCTTCTCCTGGCCTTCGACCCGCTCGACCATCGATCCCGCCACCAGATCGATTCCGAGCTCGCGCGCGGTCGAGCGCGCCCAGCTGAGCGCTCGCCCGTCCAGCGACTCGGCGCCGGCGTTCATCTGCTCGGGGGTGCCGAGCACGGTCCATTTCTCGGGTAGGACGACGAGATCGGCGCCCATCGCGGCCGCCTCACGGACGAGCCGATTGGCAGTCTCGAGGTTGCGGTCGGTGTCCTCGGTGGAGTTAAGCTGAACGGCGCCAGCGCGCACTGCGGTGTGGGTCGGGATGAGCGGCGAGATTCCGGTCGATTGACCAGTCAGTCAGCCGAGTTTACCCCGCCCGTCCACGCCTCATGCCACGAGTCTCCACACTTCATGCCACAACCCTCCGCAGCGTCATGCCATGAACGAAGCCTCGCCAGCGTCGGCCAGCCCCGCCACGGCCCCGGACGCGAGCAGCGCCTCGATCTCCGCGTCGCTGAACCCGGCCTCGGCCAGCACCGCGGCCGTGTGCTCCCCGAGCCCCGGACCTGGCGCGCGCCTGGGGTCGCCCGGCGTTCGGCTCAGCTTTACCGGCACGCCGAGGAGACGGACCGACCGTTCAGCGCCCGGCTGGTCGAGCTCCACCACCATCTCCCGTGACGCGACGAGCTCGGAGTCCAGCGCCTGGTCGAGGTCCATGACCGGCTCGAGGCAGCAGTCGTGCTCGGCGGCGAAGGCCCGCCACTCCTCGCGCGTGCGCGCGGCAAACACCTCGCAGAGTGCGCGATGCGTATCTGACCCGGGCGGATCGAAGGCGCGTCCGAGCAGATCCTCCCGCCCCACCCCAACGCAGAATGTCTCCCAGAACTTGGGCTCGAGCGCCCCCAGGGTCACGTAGCCGTCGGCGCACCGGTACGGCCGGTAGCACACGATCCCACCGGCCAGCCGGAGCTCGCCCCGGCGCGGCGTTGGCCCGCCGGCCAGGAACTCGCCGGCGAGCATGGCCAGGAACGAGAGCGAGCCGTCGAACATGGAGCAGTCGACGAGTTGCCCCTGACCGGAGCGATCGCGCTCGCGCAGCGCGGTCAGGATCCCGACCGCCGCCATCAGCGCGCCGCCCCCGAGGTCGGCGATCTGGGTCGCCGAGGATACGGGCGGACCATCGGCTTCCCCGCTCAGCCCGAGGATCCCGTTCAGGCCCAGGTAGTTGAGGTCATGTCCCGAGCGATCGCGCGCCGGGCCATCCTGGCCGTAGCCCGTGATCGCGCAGTAGACGAGCCCCGGATTCTCCTCGCGCAGCCGCTCGTATCCGACGCCGAGGCGGTCGAGCACTCCCGGCCGGAACGATTCGAGTAGCACGTCCGCGTCGCGGACCAGCCGTAGGAGCACCTCCTTGCCTGCCTGCGTTTTCAGATCGATCCGGATAGAACGCTTGCCGCGGTTGAGCGACAGGAACAGAGCGCTCCGGGCGCTCGGCTCGACCCCCTCGTAGAACGGGGGCGCCCAGCGGACGTAGTCCCCCAGTCCGGCGTCCTCGACCTTGATCACGTCGGCGCCGAAGTCGGCCAACAGCAGCGAGCAGAAACCGCCGGGCAGGAGCCGGGTCAGGTCGAGGACCTTGAGGCCGTCAAGCGGCAGGTTCATGAACGCCAATCCCGAGGAGCGCACGCGCCTCTTCCACGGTGGCCGGGCGCCGACCGAGCTCCTCGGTCAGCCGCCGCGCCGCCGCGATCAGATCGCCGTTCGAGCGCGCCATCTCTCCGTTCGGCAGATAGAAGTTGTCCTCGAGGCCGACCCGGACCGAACCGCCCAGCGTCAGCGCCGCCGCCACCAGCATCCACTGCTCGCGCCCGATGCCAATGACGCCCCAGTGGTGACGGCCCCGAGGCATGTTGTCGGCCATCGCAGCCACGTTGCGCGCACTCGCCGGTACACCCCCCACCACGCCCATCACGAAGTCGGCATGGAGCGGCGCCTCCAGCAACCCCATGTCGACGAGCGGCGCGAGCGAGCCCACGTGGCCGAGATCGAAGCACTCGTGCTCGGGCTTGATCTCGAGTCGCCGCATCGCCTCGAGCAGCTCGATGATCTCGTCGAACGGATTCGCGAACACGAACTTGAACACGAAGTCCTTGCGGCTGCGCGAGTACTTCGCGTAGTTCATCGAACCCATATTCAGGGCCGCGACCTCCGGCCGCCCCGCCTCGAGATACGCGATGCGTTTCGCCACGGGCACGCCCACCGTCCCGGTCGAAAAATTCACGATGACGCGGTCGCCCACCTCGGCGCGGATCGCGTCGCGGATCGCCACGAAGTCCTCGATTTCATACGAAGGCGTCCCGTCCGGTCGCCGGGCGTGGATGTGGATATGCACGCCGCCCTCCTCGACGATCCGCCGCGCCTCGGCCCCGTATTCCTCGGGCGTGTAGGGGATCGCCGGGCACTGCTCGCGGTTGGCGATCGCGCCGCTGATCGCGCACGTGATGACGACCGGGTCCTCGAGGCTCATACCGGGACGACCCCGTTTCGCTTGAACGGCCGTTCGACCCGCTTGCCGGCGGCCATCTCGAGCGCCCGGCAAATCGTGGCCCGTGTCTCCCGCGGGTCGATCACGTCGTCGATCATGTCGTTGCCGGCGGCGATGTAGACGTCGATGATCTGGCGGAAGTTCTCGATCAGCTCCCGTTTCTTGGCCACCGGGTCCTCGGCCTCCTGGACCTGCTTGCGGAAGATGATCTCGACCGCGCCCTCGGCGCCCATCACGCTGATCTCGGCCGAGGGCCAGGCCACGATCAGATCGGGCTCGTAGGCCCGGCCGCACATCACGTAGTAGCCGGCGCCGTAGGCCTTGCGCAGCACAACCGTGATCTTGGGCACGGTGGCGTTGGCGGTGGCGTACAGCATCTTCGCGCCGTGGCGGATGATGCCGGCCTCCTCGACCTTGGTGCCGACCATGAAGCCGGGAACGTCCATCAGGTAGACGAGCGGCAGGCCGTAGGCGTTGCACAGGTTGATGAACCGGGCCGCCTTGTCGGCCGAGTCGTTGTCGAGGATCCCGCCCAGCTGGCGCGGTTGGTTGGCCACGATCCCGGCCGGGCGGCCCCCGAACCGGGCCAGGCAGGTGATGATCGTCTTGGCCCACTGGGGCTTTAGGTCGAAGTAGACGCCGTCGTCGACGATCCGGCGGATTACCTCGTACATGTCGTAGGGCTTGCGGTTCGATTCCGGCAGCACGTCGAGCAGCTCCTCGTCGCCGCGATCGACGGGATCGGCCGTGGGCACGATCGGCGGCGGCTCCTCGCAGTTCTGTGGGAAGAAGCTGAGGTACTGCTTGATGGCGTCGATGCACGCCGGGTCCGATTCGACCTCCAGGTCGCCGACCCCCGACTTGCGGCAGTGCACCCGCGAGCCGCCGAGCTCCTCCTGGGTGACGTCCTCGCCGACCGCGGCGCGCACTAGATGCGGGCCGGCGAGCGCCATCGATCCCCGCCCGGCCACCATCGGCACGAAGTCGGCGAGCCCGGGGATGTAGGCGGTTCCGGCGGCGCACGGTCCCATCAGCGCGGCGACCTGCGGGATCACTCCCGAGTTGATCACCTCCTCGCGGAACAGCTGCCCGGTACCGGCGAACAGCGATCCGACAGCCTCCTGGATGCGCGCACCGGCGGAGTCGAGCAGCCAGATCATCGGGATGCGCTTGGTCAGCGCCAGCTCGCGGAGCCGGGCGACCTTCAGCTCCCCGGTCATGCCCATCGAGCCGGCCATCACCGTGAAGTCGTAGGCGGCGACCGCGGCCAGCCGACCGTCGATCTTGCCGTACCCGGTGATCACCCCGTCGGCGGGCGCTTCGCGACCGTCCATCGCCCGCTGGGAAGAGTGGGGTCGGCCATGGATGCCCAGTTCGACGAACGTGCCTTGGTCGATCAGCAGCGCGACCCGCTCGCGCGCGGTCAGCTTCTCGGCGGCGTGCTGCGCGGCGATCTTCTCGGGCCCGCCGCCCAGCTTGATCTGCTCGCGCCGCTCTCGCAGATCCTCGGCCAGAGGGCGCAGGAGGCTGGTTTCAGAAGCCGCGTCGGTGGCCATCGGTCCAAGTGTCCCTAACCGAACGGGAGGCCGTCGAAGCTGGCCGGCGGCCCGGGCTGCCATTTGGGAAACGGCATGTACGGGCGGTCGGATGGCCTGGCCTCGGACTCCACGCTCGCTCCGTGGCCGAGCGCCAGCTCTGAGCGGATGTAGACGGCACTGCCCCGATGCTCGCGTCCGCCCGCCATGAAGATCACGCACGGCCCCTCGCCGGCGCCGACGAAGATGTGCTCGGTACCGGGCGGGCAGTGCAGGAAGTCCCAGCGCTTCATGCGCCGCTCCTCTCCCTCGACGATCGCGATGCACTCCCCGGCCAGCACGAGGAAATCCTCCTGGTCGCGCTCGTGGTGGTAGAGACCATTCGGCTGGCCCGGCCGCAGGACATGGATCGTGTAGCCGACGTCCGGGAACGCCACCGCGTCGCCCTCGAACACGCAGGCGTCGCCGAAATGCTTGTTGGTCATCCACGCCGCCTCGCGGACGTTGACCACGAACCACCCGTCGGTTGCCGCCGTCAGGCCGTACGCCGTCTGCTCGAGCCGCGCCTCGCCCTTCGAGGTCATCGGCCCTTCCACTCCGGCTCGCGTTTCTCGAAGAACGCGCGCACGCCCTCCTGGATGTCCTCGGTCGAGAAGGCGATGGTCAGCTGGGCGCGCAGGAAGTCCAGCGCGTCGAGGAACGCCATGTCCTGCTGGCGAAACATCGCGTCCTTGCCGAGCTTCATGAGCACCGGCGACTTCGCGGCCAGCTTCTCGGCCCACTCGCGCACACCGGCGTCGAATTCCTCGGGCGCGAACACCTTGTTGACGATCCCGATCCGCTCGGCCTCGGCGGCGGAGATCTGCTCGCCGAGCAGCAGCAGCTCGTTGGTCTTCTTGCGTGGCACGTTGCGGTAGATCAGGGCCATGATCATGAACGGGAATACGCCGACATTGATCTCCGGGGTGCCGAATCGCGCGCCTTCACGGGCCAGGATCAGGTCGCAGGCCAGCGCGATCCCGAGCGCGCCGGCGAGCACGTGCCCGTTGGCGGCGCAGATGGTCGGCTTGCCGAGCTCGCCGATCAGCCGGAACAGGCGTGGGAAGCGCTCGGTCCCGAAGTGCTTGTGCGCAAGCGGCACCTCGGCCGCGAACCCCGCCAGGTTGGCCCCGGCCGAGAAGATCCGCTCGTGCGTCGAGGTGAGGACCACGCACCGCACGCCCGGATCGTCCCGCGCCTCCGAGAACCCCGCGATCAGCTCGTCGAGCAGCTCATCCGACAGCGCGTTGCGCGTCTCGGGCTGATCGAGCGCGATCGTCGTGACGCCGGCGTCGGAGGTCTCGTAGCGGAGCGTGGCGTAGGGCATGCCCGGGAAGGCTACGACCTACGCCACCAGCCCTCGTCGGCGCGGCCAAATCGCTGGTCACGCTGGGGAGCTGGTGGTCGGCCGGACTCGAGATGACGCTCGCCGGCGTGATCGTCGGCGCGACTGTCGCCTTTCCCACAACTGCAAATCCGCGCATTCCCCGCCCTCTCCGCGGCGCACGCGCGGTTATCCATCCACTACATGCAGAACCGCACACGACGCCGGCGAGCCGCGCGTGATGAGCGCTTTTGCAGGCGCGCGCGGGGCGGGCGGATCTTCGAAGTCCTGAAGCTCCGCTGGCAACGGCACGCGGGGTCGCCGGAAGACATGGCCAGCTTCTTACACAGCTTTGCCCACTGGTCACGTGCATGCCACGGCTTCGGTAGCGTCCAGCGCCATGGCCACCGCAGACGTCCTCAAGCCCGACTTCGCCACCCGGCGCAGTCACTTCATCTTCACCGACGACCACGACCAGTTGCGCGAGTCGATCCGCCGATTCGCGATCAAGGAGCTCCAGCCCCACGCCGATGAGTGGGAGGAGACGACGTTCCCGGATTGGGTCTTCGAGCGGATGGGCGAGCTCGGCTTCCTGGGCCTCGACAAGCCGGTGGCGTACGGCGGGCAGGGCGGTGACTACTACACCTCGCTGGTGCTGGCCGAGGAGCTCGTGCACGCGCACTGCGGCGGGCTCGGCATGGGCGTCGCGGTCCAGACTGACATGACGATCCCGCCGATCCTCAAGTTCGGCACCGAGGAGCAGAAGCAGGCGTGGGCCGTACCGGCCATCGCCGGCAAGACGATCCTCTGTCTGGGCATCACCGAGCCCGACGCCGGCTCGGACGTGGCCGGTATCAAGACGCGCGCCGTGCGCGACGGCGACGAGTACGTCATCAACGGCTCCAAGACGTTCATCACCAACGGCCACCGCGCCCACTGCATCGTGCTCGTAACCAAGACCGATGCCGACGCCGGCTATGACGGCTTCACACTCCTCCTCGTCCCGATGGACGCGCCGGGCGTGATCCGGGAGAAGCGCCTGCAGAAGCTCGGCATGCACGCCTCGGACACCGCGCTGCTCGCCTTCCAGGACGTGCGCGTTCCGTCCTCGGCGGTCCTCGGGCAGATCGGCAAGGGCTTCTACCACATCATGTGGGAGCTCCAGGGTGAGCGCCTGATCGGCGCCGCCGGCTCCGTCGCCGGCGCCCAGCACGTGTTCGACCGCACGCTGGCCTACGCCAAGGAGCGCACGGCCTTCGGGCGGCCGATCGGCCGCTTCCAGGCAATCCGCCACAAGTTCGCCGAGATGGCGACCAAGATCGAGACCGCCCGTCAGATGGTCTACACGACCGCCTGGCGGTTCGAGAACGGCGAGTACCCGGTCCGCGAGATCACCATGGCCAAGCTGTACGCCGCGCGGATCGCCGTCGAGGTCGCGGACGAGTGCATCCAGATCCACGGCGGCAACGGCTACATGAAGGAATACGGCATCGAGCGGTCGTGGCGGGATCTGCGCCTGAACCGGATCGGCGCCGGCAGCGACGAGATCATGCTCGAGGTGATCGGCCGCTCCTACGGCCTGTAGGTCCAAGCGCTAGGCCCGCCCCGCACAGGTGGCGCGAGGCGGGCCTTATCGCTACCAGCTGCGCATGGGGTCGACGTACACGTCGTCGATCTGCGAGTTCCCGGTGAGGGCGGTGAAGCGCAGGGCGACCTGCGGCGTGCCCAGTCCGAGCAGGCCGTTGACCACACTCTGAACCTGAGAGGCGGTGAGCATCGGCAGCAGCGTCGGCTGCCAGGTCGAGCTCAGCGCCACAGCGCCGATCGGGATCGCCACCGGGCCGAGCAGCGGCTCCTTGTAGACGACGGAGACGAGCACGGTCGAGAGCAGGCCGTTGTTGCGGGCGAACAAGCGGAACGTGGGGTCGGCCCAGTCGACGCACGTGTACGGCGACTGGACGCTGCCGCCCGCGGGCAACTCGACGGAGTATTTCCCAACCGATCCCGTAACCCCGAACGGCTCACTGCCGCTCACTCTCGCGGCGCCGCCGCTGAACGTCCAACCCGCCAGGCTGCCCTCGAAGGAGCCACCGGGGACGAGCTTGTAGTAGTTCGAGTCGCCCCAAGGAGCGAACGGCTGCGTGAGCGTGGCGTTGTCGCACGGATCGGTGTTGATCAGACCCGCGGCCCGGGCAGACGTGGCGGAGACGCAGACCATCGCCAGAGCGCCGAGCACCCCCATGAGAAACAGGCGCCGGCGAGACGGAAGTAGAGACGCAAGCAGAACTGACACGTATAGCCCTCCATGGCTGTACTGGCAGCCGAGCCATCTCACACCGCGTGAGACCTCTGGCTTTGCGTCCCCGGCTCGCGCCAGGTTTGCCCTTTTCAGTTGGGTTACGCCAGGGACATCGGGCGGACGGACCTTGCCCGACAGCGACCCCGACGAATCTGGACGCTTGTACGAGGAATAGGGAGGTTTTGTACTCGCGCGCTAAGGCTCCAGGCCGCTTGGATCGATACCCCGACCGACATGTCTTTTGAGCCGAGCTTCGAGGAGCAGGAGCTCCTGGCAGACACATTCGAGCGCGAGGGATCGCGCATGAGCGAGCGCGAGCTCCTGGTGAGCCTGCTCATCGCCGCGACGTTCGTGGCCGCGGTGGCCGGCGTCTGGGCGCTTGCGCCCCCGCACGCCTTCGCGATCGTGCCGGCGGTCGTGTGCCTGCTCATCCTGGTGCTGGCGACGCTCGTGCGCTTCGACACCCCGGTGGGCTTCACGGACGCAACCCAGCTGGCATTCGTACCGCTGCTGTTCGCGATGCCGCTCGCGGTCGTGCCGATCGCCGTCGTCCTCGGACTGGCGATCGCCGCCGTGCCGTCCCTGAGAGCCGGCGAGCTGCGACCCATTCGTCTCCTGCAGATCCCGGGCAACTCGTTCCTGGCGGTCGGCCCCGTCGCCGTCCTCGCGATCGCCCACGTCGAGCCGCGCGACGCCGGCGCGGCGCTCCTGCTCGTGGCGCTGGCCGCCCAATTCGCCGTCGATCTGGGGGTCTCGGCGCTGCGCTACTCGATCGTTCGCGGCACGACCTTCGCGTCGGTGCTGCGCGCGAGCTGGGTTTACGTCGTCGACGCGGCGCTCTCGTGCGTCGCGCTCGTCGTCGCCGAGGACATCCACACCGCCCCACTCGCCGCCTTGTCGCTGGTTCCGTTGCTTGGCCTGCTCGCGATGTTCGCGCACGAGCGCCACCGCCGATTCGAGAGCATGCTCGAGCTCTCGAGCGCCTACCGCGGCACCGCACTTGTGCTGGGCGACGTGATCGAGGCCGACGACGGCTACACGGGCGAACACTGCAAGAGCGTGGTCACCCTGGCCCTCGAAATGGCCGGACACCTCGGCCTGAGCCCCGAGCGCCAGCGCAACCTCGAGTTCGCCGCGCTCCTGCACGACGTCGGCAAGATCGCCATCCCCAAGGAGATCATCAACAAGCCCGGCAAGCTCGATCCTCACGAGTGGACGATCATCAAGACCCACACGCTCGAAGGCCAGAAGATGCTGGAGCGGGTCGGTGGCTTCATGCGCCAGGTGGGGCTGATCGTCCGCTCCCACCACGAACGCTGGGATGGCGGCGGCTACCCCGACGGTCTCGCCGGCGAAGCGATCCCGCTCGAGGCCCGCATCATCTCGTGCTGCGATAGCTGGAACGCGATGCGGACCGACCGCCCGTACCGCCAGGCACTTGCCTACGAAGTCGCCGTCGCCGAGCTCGCCTCGAACGCGGGCAAGCAGTTCGACCCGATGGTGGTCGAGAGGTTCCTGGCGTTGACGGCGCCCAGCGAGCGGCCACAGGGAGCCCAGAGCCATGCTCAGATCCACGCCGCCCCGACTTCACCGACCCGGACGCCGGCCGGCCTGATTCCCTCGGCTGCCGACGGATAGAGCCCGGCGGCGCGGCCCAGGACAGACCTCTCTATCTTTAATAATTGCTGGCCATTGCTGACGCACCGTTTTACGGTGTAATTTCTGGTAATCTGCGTCCTGCTCCGGAGGTCTGCCCCCGTTCCGGAGGGTCCACCTCCGCTCCGCCGAGGAGCGGCCGCTTGCGCGAGCGGCGCCCGCACGGCAAGTATCCGAGAACAATCTCGGGTGGGTGAGAACATGACCGTGACCCTGACAGCAAGTACCGGTGCGAAGATCCTCGTGTGGCGCGAGAACGACATGTTCGCCGCATTGCGGGCCGGTGCTTCCGAAGAAGCCCAGGTCTGTCTGGGAATCGACCTGTTCGAGGTGGTAGCCGAGCTTGCCGGGCTCGATCTCGACGACACCGAGCAATCGGACGAGGCGACCCGACTGGCCGACGACGCTCGCCAGCGCCTGTCGTCCATGCCAAGCCACCGGCGCCTGTAGGCGAGCGGACGGAGCCCCGAACGGCTCCCCACCGGTCCGGCAGGGACAGACTCTACGCCGGCAGTGGACCGAATCCGGGTAGTCCCCGCTGGTGATGGAATCCGTTCGAGGTCAGCTCCTGGTGGCTGGGCCGGCATTACTGGATCCGAACTTCTGGCGGACGGTCGTGCTCGTCGTCGAGCACACCGAGGAAGGTGCGCTGGGTCTGGTGCTCAACCGACCCTCGGAGACCAGCGTCGGGGAAGCGGTGCCCCAACTCGGGGAGATGCTGGACGCGGGAGAGCGGTTGTTCATCGGCGGACCGGTCCAACCGTCCGCGGTGATCGTCCTAGCTCAGTTCGAGGATCCGACCGACGCCGCGCTGCTCGCGTTCGACGACGTCGGCGTGCTCGGGACCGGGCCCTCGTCCGAGGATCTGTCGGTCGGGGTCCGGGTGGGCCGGGCCTTCTTGGGCCACGCCGGCTGGGGCCCAGGACAGCTGGACAGCGAGCTCGAGCGAGGTGACTGGATCCTCGACCCGGCGCGCCTTGGGGATGCGTTCGCCGAGGAGGCCAAGGAGCTTTGGTCGGAAGTGCTGACGCGCAAGGGCGGGAGCTATGCGCTCGTGGCGCGCATGCCCGCCGATCCGTCGATGAACTGATGCGGGCCGCGAGGCCGAAGGCCTCGTCGGTGCGGCCCGCGGCATCACTCATCTCGGCGGCCCACCGACCGGGCATCTACGATCAAAGCCATCGTGCACGACCATTCGCACGGGCACGACCACGTCCCTGGCCGCGATGCCGACCGGCGCTCACTGGCGGTGGCGCTGGTCTTGATCCTCGCGTTCATGGCGATCGAGATCGTCGCCGGGATCCTGTCCTCGTCGCTGGCGCTCCTCTCGGACGCCGGCCACATGCTGACCGACGCCGCGGCGCTCGCGATCTCGCTCGCGGCGGCGCGTCTGGCTACCCGACCCGCCTACGGGTCGATGACGTACGGCCTGGGGCGGGCCGAGATCCTGAGCGCCCAGGCCAACGGACTCACGCTGCTCGTCCTCGCCTGCCTGATCGTGTACGGCGCGATCGTGCGCCTCGTCTCGCCTCCGGCGGTTCACGGCGGCGTGGTACTGGCCGTCGCGCTGGCCGGCGTCGTGGTCAACCTGCTCGCGGCGCGGATCCTGGGAGGCGACCACGGCCACGACCACGGACGCAGCCTGAACGTAGAGGGCTCATACCGGCACATCCTCACCGACCTGTACGGCTTCATCGCGACGGCGATCGCCGGTGCGGTGATCCTCGCCACCGGGTTCGACCGTGCGGACGCAATCGCCTCGCTGCTCATCGCGGGGCTGATGCTGCGCGCCGCCTACGACCTGCTCAGGGCCTCCGGTCGAGTGTTCATGGAGGCCGCGCCGGCCGGGCTGAATCCAGTTGAGATCGGGCACACGCTGGCCGCTTACCCCGGGGTCGTCGAGGTCCACGATCTGCATGTGTGGGAGGTCACCTCGGGTTTCGCGGCGCTCTCGGCGCACGTCGTGGTCCGGGCCGGCGACGACTGCCACGAGCTCCGCCGGTCGCTCGAGAGCCTGCTCGACGAACGCTTCCACATCCACCACACGACGCTCCAGGTCGACCACGAGGCGGCGCCGCTGCAGATCGAGGTCACGCCCCGGTCCGGCACCCGCTGACTCGTGGACCCGTCCGCACTAGACTCGGCGGGCATGAAGGTCGTCAAGCCGGGAGCAGATCACGACGTCCCACGCGGGGTGGTCGGCGGTAGCGAGATTTCGCAGGCCACCACCGGCGCCCAGAACATTTACATGGCGGTGTTCCGCGTCCCTCCCGGGGCGCAGTCCCGGCCTCACTACCACGAGGGGTGCGAGAGCGCCGTGTACATGCTGTCGGGCAGCCTGCGCGTCAAGTGGGGCGATCGACTGGAGGAGGAGCTGATGCTCGAGCCCCGCGATCTGGTCTACGTGCCGCCCCGGGAGACCCACGTCCTCGAGAACGTCTCGGACACAGAGCCGGCCGAGTACGTCGTCGCGCGCGACTCACCGCTCGAGGACGCCGTGATCGTCCCCTGGGCTGAGGCGCCCGAGACGAGCCTTCCCAGCTAGCGATCGTCCCGGGCCACTAGCAGCCCGGATCGAGCACGATGTAGTTCCCATCGTCGAGCACGATCACGCCGCCGTGTACCAGCACTCGGTCGGCCTCGGCCGGCCCGGCTAGGAGCGCCGCCTTGCTGAGCGCCTCCGCCGCCATCGCAGTCGGCGCGAGCGCCGTGACCTGGACGATGCCCGTGTAGGCAGGCAACCCGGTGGCGGGATCGAGCAGGTGGTGGGCAACCGTTCCGTCGGGCCCGAACCAGCTGCGCTTGCCGATGCCACTCGTAGCGACGCCGCCGGTGCGCCGCTGAAACGTGTGGAGGACCCCGTCGTCGAACGGGCTCGCCACGTGCACCTCGCGCACGGGCGCGAGCCTTCCGCCCAGCCGCAGATCGCCGGCGCATTCGACGACGAACGCCTCGTGCTTCGACAGAACGGCCGCCAGCTCGTCGGCGAACACGCCCTTGGCGATTCCGCCCGGATCGATCCGCACTCCCGGCGGGCGAGTCACGGAGCTCGTCCGGCGGTCCGTCCGCACGTGCCGCCAGCTCTCCCGCGGCGACGGTCGGCCCGGACGGCGCGCCGGCGCTTGCGCGAGCGCGTCGAGCAGCGGGAGGCCGGGCTGGTCGAAGTGCGCGTCGTATCCGGCGCGTTCGATCTGATCGAGCAGAGTCGGATCGACCAGGCCGCCCGTCGCCTCCGCAGCCCGGATCGCGGCCTCGACGACGCGCCGCATTATCGGACTGACGGGCACGGTCTCGGCCGGGTCGTCGTTCAACCGAGCCAGCTCGCTGTCTGGTGTAAAACGCGAGAACTGGTCGTGCCACTCGAGCAGTCGCCGGCGCGCCACGAACACCGCAGCGGCCGCCTCATGGGTCAGGGCATCGGCCACGATCACCGTGCACTGAGACCCGAAGCACGCGAATGTCTCGCGCTGCTCGGTCGATGGGGCGAGGGTGGCGCTCATGACTGGCTCGTCGTGACGCTGCTCACGCCGCTGCTCGAGCCGCCGTTCTGCGAGCTCGACGACGTGTCGCTCGAGCTCGAGGACGTGTTGCTCGAGGTCGAAGAGGTGCCCGCGCTCGTGGTCGCAGCGGTGGTGCTCGCCGACGATTTCTTGGCCAGCGCTGGGTCGTGGCCCGAGACGAGCACGATCGTGATCAGCAGCCAGCTCGCGACGAACAGGGCCAGCGCGCCGGCGATGATGCGCCGGCGCAGCGCCCGGGCACGGGCCAGCCGCGTCTGCCTCATCGCCCGGCCGCGGGCGCGCGCGGCAGCGCGGTCGTTATCAGTCATCGGTGTTGCACCTCGGAGTCGTGATCGGGAAACGCGTCGAACATGCCCGGTCAGCTTCGACGTCGCCCGTAGCAGCAGCGTGAGCGAGGACTAAGAGGTTCCTATGAGCGTGAGGCGAGCCCGAGCTCTGTGCCGAGCTCGAACAGGCATCCGTCAAAATAATCCCCGGCCGGTGACACCAGGTAGCAGACGAGCTCGGCGAGGTCGTCGTGGCTCGTTACAGCACCCGGGGCGATAGCCACCGCCGTCACGCCGTAGCGCGCCCACTCGACCGAGAGGGTGCGGGCCAGGTTCTCTAGCGCCGCCCGGGCCGCTGCGGCGAACGGGCCGCTATCCGGCCGCGGGGCGATCAACAGCACCTTGCCGGCGCCCGCCGGGATGAGCGCCCCGGTGGCCACCGCGCGCGTCGCCACCCACGCGCGCTCGCTCGCCTCGCGCAACGCCGACTCGCCGCCGGCCGCAAAGGCGGGTCCAGCGTCGTAGACGACGGCGTGGATCGGCGCCTGCGCGGCCGCCCACTCCCTCGCGCGGTCCTCGTCGAGCGTCACATCGAGGTCAAGCAGCCGCGCGCCCGCCCCGCTCAGCCCGTCGATCAAGACACGGGGCGGACCGCCCGCCAGCGCTACCGCGCGCGCGGACAGGAGACGCTGACGCAGGACGGTCATTCCGTGCGGACCGTACCCGGTGACGCGTCCACGGTCGCGCAGTAGCATCGGCGCGACCAGCGAGGAAGGAGCCAACCACGATGCTGTCCTACGCTCAGGGCGTCAGTCCCCAGCCACTGCTTGGCGAGACGATCGGCGACAACCTGCACCGGACGATCGCGCGCGTGCCCGACGCCGAAGCGCTCGTGTCCTATCGCCAGGGGGCGCGCTACACCTACGCCGAGTTCGGCGAGGCAGTGGACCGGCTCGCCGGGGGCCTGCTGGCGGCCGGCTTGAGCAAGGGTGAGCGGGTCGGGGTGTGGAGCCCGAACCGGGCCGAGTGGGCCCTGATCCAGTACGCGACTGCCAGGGCCGGCGTGATCCTGGTCAACATCAACCCGGCCTATCGAACCAGCGAGCTCGAGTATGCCCTCGCGCAATCCGGCTGCCGCTGGATCTTCGCCACCCAGCAGCTCAAGGACGCCGACTTCGTGGCCATGGTCGACCACGTCCGGCCCCGACTGCCGGCGCTCGAGCGAGCGATCTTCTTCGACACGCCGGATTGGGAAGAGGTCGCCTCGGGCTCCGGCTTCACCGGCGATCTCCACGCCCATGCGCACGAGCTCGACTTCGACGATCCGATCAACATCCAGTACACGAGCGGCACCACCGGCTTCCCCAAGGGGGCGACGCTCACCCACCACAACATCCTCAACAACGGGTACTTCGTCGGCCTGACGCTCGAATACAGCGAGCGCGACCGGGTGTGCATCCCGGTGCCGCTGTATCACTGCTTCGGCATGGTGCTGGGGAACCTGGCCGCGACCTCGCACGGCGCGTGCATGGTGTTTCCCGCTGAGACCTTCGAGCCCGGAGCGACACTCGAGGCGTGCGCGCAGGAGCGCTGCACCAGTCTGTACGGGGTGCCCACGATGTTCATCGCCGAACTCGCCCACGAGCGCTTCTCCGAGTTCGACCTCGGCTCGTTGCGGACCGGGATCATGGCGGGCTCGCCGTGCCCGATCGAGGTGATGAAGCGCGTCAGCGCCGAGATGGGCATCGATGAGATGAGCATCGCGTTCGGGATGACGGAGACCTCGCCGGTCACCACCCAGGTGCGCTGCGACGACACGCTCGAGAACCGCTGCGGCACCGTAGGCCAAGCCTTGCCGCACGTCGAGATCAAGATCATCGATCCCGTGACCGGACGGACGGTCCCACGCGGGGAGCCCGGCGAGTTCTGCGCACGGGGCTACGTGGTCATGCAGGGCTACTGGAACGACCCCGAGCGCACCGCCGAGGCGATCGACGTGCACCGCTGGATGCGCACCGGTGACCTGGCGACGATCGACGAGGGGGGCTACGTGCGAATCGTCGGCCGGATCAAGGACATGGTCATCCGGGGAGGCGAGAACGTCTACCCGCGCGAGATCGAGGAGTTCCTCTACACCCACCCGGCGGTGGCCGACGTCCAGGTGATCGGAGTGCCCGACGAGCGCTACGGCGAAGAGCTGATGGCGTGCGTGATCCTCCGGACCGGGTCAACCGCCAGCGAGGAGGAGATCCGCGAGTTCTGCAAGGGGCAGATCGCCCACTTCAAGATCCCCCGCTACGTCAAGCTCGTCGACTCGTTCCCCATGACCGTCACTGGCAAGGTGCAGAAGTTCAAGATGCGCGAGGTGGCGATCGAGGAGCTCGGGCTGGGCCAAGCCGCCGCGATCGTGACGGCCTAGGACTTGGATCCCGCCCACCCGCTTCGCGGCGTCCCTGGGGCGGCGGGGGTGGGAGGCGGGAACCCCAATCAACCGGGCGTCCGTGCCCGGCGGCGCGCTCGCGCCGCCCGGCGGGCACCCCGCCGCCCGTGGCTCGCCAGCTCCGCGTGCAGTTCCTGGATGCGCTCCAGGACGTAATCCGCCACCGCCTGCTGCTGCTCGCGGCTGGACTGCTCAACCACCTCGAACCGGAACGGCTCGCCGTACTGAACCGTCACCTTGGGGAATTGCAGTCGTTTCCAGTTGCGCACCTGGTAGGAGCCGAGGACGGCCACTGGAATGACCGGCGCGCCCGATTCGAGGGCGAGCCGCCCGATTCCCGGACGGGCCTCGTCGGCGATCTGCCCGGTGCGTGACCGGCCCCCCTCGCAGTACATCACGACGGCTCCGCCCCGCTCCAGGATGCGGAAGGCGGTGATGAACGCCTCCTCGTCCTGTTGGCCGCGCCGGACCGGGAACACCCCCCCGTGACTGAAGATCCAGGCACCGACACCCTTGAACAGCTGCGACTTGCCCATGAACTGAACCCGCCGGCGGATGAACGCGCCGGTGAAGAAGTGGTCCATGAATGAGGCGTGGTTGGGCGCGAGGATGATCGGGCCGTTGGGCACCCTCTCGCTCCCGAAGCCGCGGGCGCGGTAGGCGATCAGGGCCCACATCACGGTCAGCACCCGGGTCGGCTCATACACCTTGGCCTCGGGTGGGTGATCCCGGACCATCTGGTGGTAGCGGTCGAAGTGCTCCTTGGGCCTGGGGTCCTTGTAGACCTGCGGCTTGATCTCGACGTCGGGCATGGAACTCAGTGCCGGCTAGCCCGTGAGCGGAAGCACCATCGTCGGCTTCTCGATCTCGTGATCGTCGGTGGTCGAGATAACCGCGGTCCCGATCGCGAAGAACTCGATCACGTGCGAGCCCCACCCGTGGCTGCGCTCGACGATCCGGGCCCCGACGATGCCTCCGGCCTGAAGCTCGTCGGTCTCCCGCTGCATGCGCTCCATCGCGAGCTCTCGAGCCTGGTACAGCGCCTGGGTGTAGTTCACCATCTCCACGTTCCGCCCCACCTGCTTCAGCGAGGCCAGCATGCCCTGGCGACCGACGTGATACACGCAGTTGCCCATCACCAGCCCGACCGGACGGTAACCGGCACGCAGTAGGGTGGCGAAGTCCTGCCCGCTCAGGTCAGAGGTGAACGGGCGCCCATTGGGCGCGCGATGCAGCACGCCGCCGCGGTGCTTGACGGCGGTGCCGACCGCGATGAATTCGGCCAGATCGGCGCCCCAGTCATAGCGGCCGATGTCGAGCCGGACGCCCACGATCCCGTCGGCCCCGAGCTGGTCGGCCTCCTCCTCCATGCGCGTCATCGCGAGCTCGCGTGCGTGATACATCGCCTGGGTGAGCACGCCCAGCTCCTGGCTCTGGTTCCACATCGCCTGCTGGAAGCCAATGTGGTAGATCGAGCTGCCGAGCACCAGCCCAAGCGGCTCGAAGCCCGACTGCTTGACCAGCAGGAACTCGTTGATCGACAGGTCGCTGGTGAAGAAGCCCCGGGCGACCTCTTGCTTCATCCGCTCGATCCGCTCTCGGCCCGAGTCGGGGATGCCGGCTAGCGATCCGGCTTCATAAGTGGCTTGGTGCGGCCCCTCTTCTGGGCCGACCGTGGCCGGTGATGCGGACTGCGGCGCCTGCGCGTCGTCGTCACGTCTAAGGAATCCCATCGAGCCTCCTCGCTTAGCCGGTCAGGAGCCGCTCCAGCGCCTTCCGGGTCGTTTCGCTGCGCCTTGCCTCCGTCGCTAGGGCCTCGCTGAGCGCGGCCAGCCACGCGTCGGCGTCCAGGGGTTCGTTCTTCAGGACGATGCCGCCCGACAGCTTCGAGCCCTGCGTCTGCACGCTCCCTCCGTCGTACCGAAGGTCGAGCCGGCGATCGCCGAGATCGACGGTGATCCGGCGTACCGCCTTGGGGCCGAACATGCCGCTGCGGCGCCGTTCCACCTTGGTTCGGGCGGGTACGGCCTCCTCGAGCTTGGCGGCCAGACTCTCAACGAACGCGGTCAGGTCACTCGTGTCGGCCCGCAGTGAGGCGGCCAGCAACTCGAGATCGACTGCGCTGTCGTTGGATGACACGGAGCTCAGGCTACTCGACGTGTTTCGCGCCGTCACCCGTGGAAAGCCTCTCGCTATGACCACTCAGATCACATCGGTCCCCTACGTGGACCTGAATGACGGAAATCGTATGCCCCAGCTCGGGTTCGGCGTGTGCAACGTCGTGATTCCCAAGTCGGTCACGCCGTCGCGGATCGAGGAGAACTTCCAGTTGTTCGACTTCGAGCTCACCGACGCTGAGATGGAGCGGCTCTCGGAGCTCGACCGCGGCGAGCGGCCGGGCCCCGATCCGGACACATTCTCGTAGTCTTGCTCCCATGCGAAATGCACTCAAGATCATCGTCGCGATCGCCTGTGTGGCGGCCGTGCCGTCGGTGGCCCTAGCGACCACTGCCACCAGCTCGGGCAAGCCGTTCGCGATCAACTGCTACAAGGAGCAGTTCAAGCCCAAGCGAATCACGATCGCTTGCGGCGACGCGGGGATCTGGTTGAGCAAGCTCAAGTGGTCGAGCTGGGGAAGCGCGAACGCCAAGGGCGCCGGCACCTACAACCAGAACGACTGCACGCCCGACTGCGCCGACGGCAAGATCAAGTCCTATCCGGTGGACGTGACGTTGTCTAAGCCCAAGAGTTGCTCGGGGCAGACGCAGTTGGCGTTCAAGCAGGCGGCTCTAACCTTCACGGGCACGCGCCCGCCTGGCCACGGCGTGGGGAAGTTGACGTTCCGCTGCCCGATGCTGCCCGGGGAGTACTGAGCCCGAGTTCGGCGCCGCGTCGCCTATCCTCCCGCGCGTCCCCCAACCCTGTACAGAAGGGAGCTCCAGCGTTGCCCGAGGTCGAGGCCCACATCACGGGAACCGTGTGGAAGATTGAGGTCGAGGTCGGCGATAGCGTGGAGGAGGGCGACACGGTGGTGATCCTCGAGTCGATGAAGATGGAGATGCCCGTCGAAGCCGAGGACCCGGGAGTGGTGAAGGAGGTTCTGGTCGAGGAGGGTCAGTCGGTCTCCGAGGGGGACGCCCTCGTTGTCCTCGAGTAGTCGTCCTGGCGACAGCGACCCGTCGCCGGGGGGGCGGCTGCTTGTCGACGAGCCGGCGCCCGGCGTCACACGGCTGACGATCTCCAATCCCGGCAAGCGGGGCGCGCTTGATCACAGGATCCTCGATGCGTTCACATCGACGCTGGCCGAACTCGACGCCCGGTGCCTGGTCGTCACCGGTGAGCAGACCACGTTCTCGGCCGGCTATGACATCGGCGATCTGCGCAGCGGCGGGCAGTTCGCCGATGAAGCCGACCGGCTGGTCGCCAACCCGTTCGCCGCCGCGCTGGACGCGCTCGAGGCGTATCGGTATCCGACCCTAGCCGCGCTGAACGGACATGCGATCGGCGGCGGGCTCGAGCTCGCACTGGCCTGCGATTTGCGGATCGCCGCCTCGACGATCCTCGTCGGCATGCCGCCGGCGAAGCTCGGGCTCGTGTATTCGCACACGGGAATCCGCAAGTTCATCGACACGATCGGGGCGCCCCGCACCCGCGAGCTGTTCCTCGTCGGCCGGCGGATCGATGCGCGCACCGCGCGCGAGTGGGGGCTCGTCAATGCGATCGCCGAACAGGGCCGCCTAGCCGAGGAGGCGCTCGAGCTGGCCAAGGAGATCGCCGCGAACGCGCCGCTCGCCCAGCAGGGGAACAAGCGGGTGATCGCCGCGGTTTTGAATGCCCGGGGCGTGATTGATCCCGACACGGAGCGCGAACTGATCGCGCTGCGCCGCGCCTGCTTCGCCTCCGAGGATTTTCGCGAAGGTGTTCGCGCATTTTCCGAGAAGCGCTCGCCGCGCTGGCTCGGCCGCTGATCCGTCCGGCGGGACACTTACTCTCGCGAGACAGCCGGCCCTGCCCCGCTCCCGGCAACTACCCCGTCCGGAGGTCACATATGGTCGAGATCGAGGCTCGCCTGAGCGAGCTGAGAGCGATGGGACTGCAGCGTCGGATGCGACTGGTCAGCGGTCCGCAGGGACCCCACGTCGTCCTCGACGGAAAGCCGGTGCTGCTGTTGGCCTCCGACAACTATCTCGGTCTGGCCGATCACCCTCGCGTGCGCGAGGCGGCCGCCGATGCAGCGACACGCTGGGGAGTGGGTGCCGGCGCGTCACGGCTGGTGTCAGGCACCATGACCATCCATCGCCGGCTGGAGGAGCGCCTGGCCGCGTTCGTGGGCCGGGAGAGCGCTCTGCTCTTCGGCTCGGGCTACCTCGCCGACACAGGCGTGATCGCGGCGCTGGCCCGGCCCGGCGACGTAGTGTTCTCCGATGAGCGCGCCGGGGCCTCGCTGATCGACGGCTGCCGCATGTCCCGGGCCGAGGTATTCGTCTACGACCACTGCGACACCGAGCACCTGGCCTGGGGCCTCGCACAGGCGCAGGGCCGGGGCGCGCTGATCGTGACCGACGCGCTGTTCGCGACCGACGGCGAGGTGGCGCCGCTCGAAGAGATCGTCGAGCTGGCCCAGCACCACCGCGTGCGGGTGCTGGTCGACGAGGCCCATAGCCTGGGGGCGCTGGGACCGGGCGGACGCGGCGCGCTCGCCGATGCCGGGCTCGAGGACGCGGTGGACGTGATCGTCGGCTCGCTCGGCAAGGCGCTCGGCTCCTACGGAGCGTTCGTCGCCTGCGACCGCGTGATGACCCAGTACCTGTTGAACGCTGCGCGCACGCTTGTCTTCTCGACGGCGCCGGCACCGCCGGCGGTGGCGGCTGCGCTGGCCGCGCTCGGGCTGCTCGAGGAACGGCCCCGGCTGGTTGCCAAGCTCCGGGTCGGGGCGGCCGCCCTGCGCGCCGGTCTGGCCGACGAGGGCTTCCGCCTGCCCGGCGCGCCGACCCACATCGTCCCGCTGCCGGTGGGCGACCCGGAGCTCGCGCTGCGGATGTGCGATGCCGCGCTGAGCCGGGGTGTGTTCGTTGAGGCGGTCGGACCGCCCGCCGTCGCGCCGGACGCCGCGGGAGCGCGACTGGCGGTGATGGCCTCGCATCGCGAGGAGGAGCTGCGAGCCGCGGCCGGGGTTCTAGCGCAGGCCGCCCGTGCGGTCGGGTTCGATCCGCGAGCGGTACCGGCCGCCGATGAGGCGTATGGCGACGGCGCTTCTGACAAGGACTACGAGATCGACGCGGAGGAGGTCGGTCCGGGCGTGCCCTACGAGAGCGTCGACCCGAACGTTCCCTACGATTTTGAGCAGGTCGCCCGCGCCGCCTAGTGTTCCGGAGGCGCATAAGAGCTAATCGTCGTACGGCTCGAAGTCCCGCTTGCGCGCTCCACACACGGGACAGAACCACGTCTCAGGAATTTCCTCAAAAGGGGTGCCCGCCGGGATGCCCCCGTCGGGATCGCCCTCGTCGGGGTCATAGATGAACCCGCACGATCCGCAGATCCACTTCACTCGGACAAGGCTAACGTCGAGTTGGGGAGAATGCGGTCCGGATGAGGAGGCGAGAATGGGCCAGATGAGGCAGGCAGAGTCCGGCCCGATGAGGTGGGCACCGTGAGCACTGATCGGCCCGGTCCCGGCGAGGAGATCAACTCGGGCCCGCGCACCGAGCCGCGGCCGGCCGGCACCGTGATCCTGCTCCGTGGCGGAGCCGACGCGCTCGAGGTGCTGCTCGTGCGCCGCAACCCCGCGGCGCGCTTCATGGGCGGCGCCTGGGTGTTCCCGGGCGGGGCCGTCGACCGTGGTGAGGGGCACGGCGACGCGGGCCATCGCGCCGCCGCGATCCGCGAACTCGAGGAGGAGGCCGGTATCGCGCTCGCCGACCCCCGGGAGCTCGTCCCCTACTCGCGGTGGATCACTCCGGCCGAGGTGAAGATCCGCTTCGATACCTGGTTCTACCTCGCGCCCGCGCCGGCCGGCGCTCACGCCCGGGTCGATGGCAGCGAGGTCGTCGACGCGCGCTGGTACGAGCCGGCCGCGGCCCTCGCGGCCCGCGAGCGCGGCGAGTTGTTTCTCGTCTTCCCGACGATCAAGCACCTCCAGCAGCTGTCGGCCTTCGGCTCGGCCGACGAGCTGCTCTCGCACGCCGCCGGCCGCGAGGTCCACCCGGTCCAGCCGCGCGTGCTGCTCCAGGGCGAGACGGCCCGGATCGTCCTCCCCGGCGAGCCCGGCTACGACGACTGACCCGCCCCGACGGCACCCCACCCGCACCCGACCCGCACCCGACCGCGGCAAGAAGTGTTTGTACGCAAACTATTTGCGTACAATCCCACGGAGATGGCCAGACGCACCGTCGCATTCCTGAGCGGCGAGACCGACTCCCCCATGACCCTCCCCGACCAACTCCAGCTGACGACCGTCGTCGACGAACAGGCCGGCCTCGCAGGCGCGCTCGCCGTGATTTCGGCCGGCCGGGCCGACACCCTGTTCGTCCGCCGGCTCCGATCGCTCGGCGGCTCATTCGACGAGCTCACCCGGCTACTCGACTGGCTCGAGGCGGTCGGCGCCGAGCTGGTGGCAGCCGACGTCGGGCTCGACACCGCCACCCCACAGGGCCGGCGTATGGTCGCGCTCCTACGCGAGATCGACCGCTGGAGTCAGGAGCCTCAGCGGCAGCCGCGACGGCGCGGTCGCCCCGGCCTGGCGACGAGAGCTCCGCACCTAGCCGAGCGGATCGCCGAGCTGCGCCAGCGTGGCCTGAGCCTCCGGGCGATCGCCGATGCGCTCAACGCCGAGGGGGTGCCAACGCCGCGCGGCGGCGCCCGCTGGCGCCCCTCGAGCGTCCAGTCGACCCTCGGCTATCGCCGGCCGCGCCCCCCCGGGCGCCAGTGAGCCGACGCTCCCGCCCCCGCCCGGCCGCTAAGTCGCCTCCTCCTCCTGCGAGATCACGTGGATCACCGCGTTGATCAGCGCCAGGTGCGTGAACGCCTGGGGATAGTTGCCGAGGTGGCGGCCTGTGCGCGCATCGAGCTCCTCGGCGTAGAGGCCAAGCGGGGAGGCGTGCGCCAGCAGCCGCTCGCACATCTCCATTGCCCGCTGGGCCTCGCCGATCTCCGATAGCGCCGAGACCAGCCAGAACGAGCAGATCAGGAACGTGCCCTCCTCGCCGGTGAGGCCATCGTCGGTCTCAGCCACGCGGTAGCGCAGGACGAATCCGTCCTGCGAAAGCTCCGTGGCGATCGCGAGCACGGTGGCCTTGACGCGCTCGTCTTCGGGCGGGAGAAACCGGGTCAGGGGAATCAGGAGGGTCGAGGCGTCGAGGGCATCGGTTTCGTAGTGCTGGCGGAACACGCCCCGCTCGGAAACCCCGTGCTCGAGGATGTCGTCCCGAATCTCGTCGGCGACGCTCTGCCACCGGGTGGCCAGCTCCGCCTCCCCCTCGAGCTCCGCCAGCCGCGCCCCCCGATCGAGCGCCACCCAGCACATCAGCTTCGATGAGACGTACTGCTTGGGTTCGCCGCGGGCTTCCCAGATGCCCTGGTCAGGCTGCTGCCAGACCGCCATCGCACAGCGGACCTGGTCCTGGACGACCGGCCACAGCCGCTGCGGGATGTGGCCGCCCATCTTGGTGTGCAGGTAGATCGAGTCGAGCACCGCGCCGAACACGTCGTTCTGGTGCTGGCGGTAGGCGCCGTTGCCGATCCTGACCGGCACCGAGCCGTCGTAGCCCTTCAGATGCGTGAGCTCGAGCTCGTGCAGGTCAAGCTCGCCGCCCAGCCCGTACATGATCTGGAGGGCACCGCTGTCCAACCGCTCCAGATCGGCCACGAACTGCATGAAGTCGTCGGCCTCCCAATCCAGGCCGAGCGCGTGAAGCCCCCACAAGGTGAAGGTGGCGTCGCGCATCCAGCAGTAGCGATAGTCCCAGTTGCGCTCCCCTCCGAGTGTCTCGGGCAGGGACGTGGTGGCCGCCGCCACCGTCGACCCGGTGGGGGCGTAGGTAAGTCCCTTCAAAGTCAAAGCCGAGCGCTGCAGATGAGAGCGCCAGCGATGGTCCGGGAACCGGCCCCCGGCCAGCCAGTTGCGCCAGTAGTGAAACGTCGTCTGGAGCCGGTGGTTGGCGTTGGCGCAGTGCTCGGGGCCGTTCAGACCGTGCCTCCACCCCATCGCGACGAACCGCTCCTCGCCCGCGGTCAGGGTGTGCCGGGCTCGGGCCCGGTTGCCTTCGATCCCGATTCGCAGATCGGTGATCAGCCGTAGAACCGTCTCGCCGTCCGTCGCTTCTGCCGCCGACCAGTCCTCGGCGACCATCGTCCATTGCGCCGGCGTGCGCCCGTAGTCGAACATCGGCTCGCACACCGCCTCCACCTGGACCTGGCCCTCGATGCATTCGATTACCCGCACGAGCATGTGGTCGGCGTCGTGATCGGTCGGCGGCCGCGTGTGCGAGCTCTCGTCGGCGTGCTGGTCGTGCCACGGGCCAATGGTCAGGCCGTCCCGGACCACGACCCAGCCCGAGGGGCACATCCACGTCGTCTCGAGGATCATCGTCCCGGGCACGTAGCGCACCGACAGCGGCACGACGATCCCGTACGGGCCGACCCGGAACGAGCCGGCCCGGCGGTCCAGGAGCGATCCGAATACGCTCGGCGAGTCGAACCGAGGGAGGCACATCCACTCGATGCTCCCGTCCGGCGCGACGAGTGCGCCGGTGTGGCAGTCGGACAGGAACGCGTAGTCGGCGATCGGCGGGAACGGCGAGCCGCCGGTCAACGGGGCATCGTGGGGCGGGAGGGGAATGGTTGGACTCATTTCGGTCGCGCAGCCTAACCCGTGCAGGACCGGGTAGGCGCGAGGCCCGAACATCACTACGCTGATGCCTGTCGACGAACGGAGGTGAGCGGTGACCGAGGAGAGCAACCAACCGGAACGGCACTCCGCCAGCGCGGAGGCCGCAGCGACGCGGTGGCGTCAGAACCATCCCGACGAGGACATTGATGTTGACGCTCCGTCGCACGTCCCGGAAGGCGAGGGCGCTGTGCCGAATCGCCACTCGGCGAGCGCCGAGGCCGCGGCGCTCCGCTGGCGCGAGCGCAATGCGAGCGGACCTCAGCCACCGCCGTAGGTAACGGTCGGAGACAGGACCGCCTGGAGATCGGACTACGTATCCGAGTTTAAGTCCGGCAGCCCCAGGGACTGGAGCCAGTGGTCGACCGTGATGTTGAGTTGCGTGAATTCGCCGGTCCAGATCAGGATGCCCATGCCGATCAGCACCACGCCGCCCGCGCCGATCACCAGCGGGTAGTGCCGGCGCACCACGGCGAATGCCGACGTCGCCTTCCCGAAGGCCAGCCCGGTGATGAGAAACGGGACGCCGAGGCCGGCGCAGTAGACGGCGAGTAGGAATGCGCCGTGGGCGGCGGAACCCGAGGCCCCGGTGGCGGTGATGATCGCGCCCAGCGTCGGCCCCGTGCACGGCGTCCACGCCAGCGCGAAGGCAGCGCCGGTTATCACCGGACCGCTCCGTCCCGCGCGTTGCATCAGCCGGCCTACGTGCCATTCCCGGGACAGCGCCGGCACGAACGGCGCGAGCACGAAGACGACGCCCATCACGATGATCAGCGCCCCGCAGACCTTCAGGGCGGCGGGCCCGGTGAGCGTGCCGTGCAGCGCCTGTTGCCCGATCAGCCCGAGCGCGATGAAGATCGCCGAGAAGCTCGCCACGAACGACAGGCTCGGCCCGATCACCCGGCGGGCCCGGATATCGGCCGGCGCCACGCCGGCGACGGCCGAGATGTAGCCCGGCACGAGCGGGAGCACGCACGGCGACAGGAACGAGATCAACCCGGCGCCGAACGCGACTGGAATGGCAATGCCCGAAGCAGGGTCCATCGTGCTGTGGGCCTGAGAGTACCGCCGGCCCGTCGAACCAACCCGGCACAAACATTCGCCGGGGTCCTCTGAGCGCGGCGAAACGAATGATCGCGTCTTTGTCCTGACACCCTCCGCCCCGGTCCGCGCACTCGAGCCTGTGCCGGTAGGGATGCCGAAACCTTCGGCCGCACTCTCCGTTAGAGTGAGCAGGGGTCAAGGTGGAAGCCTCCGCACTCCCAGCACCGGCAGCAGTAGCCCGGACTCGGGATTTAATCGGGTCCCGATCTCCCGCCCCCACCGCCGGACCATTACTACGCCTGCGTTCCGATGAACAGCTGGTGGCGCTGTTCCGGGCTGGTCACGACGAGGCGTTCCGCGTCATCCACGACCGTTACCGGCAGCGGCTGTTCGCCTATACGCGCCAGATGCTCATCCACCGCCAGGATGCCGAGGACGCCCTCCAGGACATCTTCGTCCGCGCGTACTCCGGGCTGCGTGCCTCCAACCGCGAGCTCGCGCTCCGGGCCTGGCTCTATCGCGTCGCGCACAACCGCTGCATCGACCAGCTGCGGCGCCCGGCGCTGCCCCCGCCCGAGGTCTTGGAGCTGCTGCGCTCGCCGGTGCACGACCCGATCGCCGAAGCCGACCGGCGCGAGTCGCTCAGGCGCTTGATCGCTGACGTGCGGCGGCTGCCCGATCAGCAGCGCTCCGCGCTGCTTATGCGTGAGCTGGGCGGCATGTCCTACACCGACATGTCGGACGCCTTGGGCGTGACCATCCCGGCTGTCAAGTCGCTGCTGGTCCGAGCCAGGCTCGGCCTGGCGCAGGCGCTCGAGGCCCGCGACACCGCGTGCTCGGAGATCCGTGAGGAGCTGATCCTCTCCCACGACCGCGGGCTGCGCCCGAACGCGACCGCGCGGCGACACATGCGCGACTGCGCCGGCTGTCGCGAGTTCCGCCACGACCTGCGCGGCGTGAGTCGCCGGTTCGCGGCGATCGTGCCGACGCTCGGCCCACTCGGGGTCCTCGCCAACATGCTGGGCCTCGGCGGCGGCAGCGGTGCCGCCGGTGGAGCCCTGGCCGCCGGCGGAGCGGCGGGCGGCGGAACCGCGATCGTCTCCGTGGGGACCATGAGCGCCGGCGCCGCGCACGTCGCGACACTGCTGGCCGCGGCGGTGGTGACGGCGGGCGGAGCTGTCGAGCTCCAGCACACGCTTCCCGCCCCGGCCCATCACGCGCATCACGCGCGCGTGACCACGCGGGCCCCCTCACACCGGCCGTTCACGCCATCCGCCCCGGCGGTGGCCGCGAGTCAAAGCAGCGAAGCGCCTGCAGTGTCGGCACCCGCGGTCAGCCCGGCCACGCACTCGCAACTGGCCGCCGACCCCGGCAGCTCGACCCAGACCCCCGCGAGCGCGTCGGCCTCGCCGGCCGCACGAACCAAGTCGACAACAACCACGACTGTGACCGTGAGCGTGACACCGCCGGCCACCGGGGGGATCTCGACGACGCTCAGCCGGGGCGGGGCCGCCCCGAGCGACGCAGCGAACGGCAGCACAACCGCGGCAGGTGGGACCCTCGCTACGTCGACGAGCTCGACGACGTCGGCTACGGGCACCGAGTCTTCGACCAGCACCGATTCAACCCAGTCCGGTTCGACGTCGAGCGACTCGACGCCCAGCACACAGTCGGGCTCCACCAGCTCGACCTCGTCGAGTTCCTCCGACCCCTCCTCCGGTGCCTCACCGGGCACGTCCTCGAGCGGAACGGGGTCACCGACGGGCGCCGTGACCGGTGGGACGCCGTCCCCCTCGCAGTGAGCACACGGCCCGCGGCGGCATCGGCGAACACCGACGGCTACCTGGAGACCCTCGACCACGAGGCCGTGCTCGTCCGGCGGGGGCAGCGCTCGGGCCTATACACGTTCGTGGCCGTCCACTCGACGGTGCGGGGCCCGTCGGCCGGCGGCTGCCGCATGTGGGGCTACGCCGATGCGCGCGATGCACTTCGCGACGCCCTGCGGCTCTCGCGGGCGATGACCTTCAAGTCCGCGGTGGCGGACCTGCCGCTGGGTGGGGGCAAGGGCGTGATCATGACCACCCCGGGCGCGCCCCTGTCCTCGGCGCAGCGGACGGCCGCGCTGCTCGACTTCGGCGACACGGTCGAGACGCTTGGCGGTCGCTACATCACCGCCGAGGACGTCGGCACGTCGAGCCGCGACATGCGTGTGATCGCCCAGCGGACCCGACATGTGGCCGGGCTGCCCCGTGGCCGGGGCGGCTCGGGCGATCCCAGCCCGTTCACGGCGCTCGGCGTCGAGACCGCGATTCGCGCCTGTTGCGAGCGAGTGTTCTCATCCAGCTCACTGCGCGGGCGCAGCGTGGCTCTGGTCGGGCTGGGCCACGTCGGGTCACGTATCGCCAAGCTCTGTGCTCGAGCGGGAGCGAGCCTCGTGCTGAGCGATATCGACCCGAGTAAGCGCCGCCTGGCCGAGGACCTCCGCGCGGACTGGTGCGAGCCCGAGCGGGCCCTCGAGTCCGAGGTCGACGTGCTCGCGCCGTGCGCGCTTGGCGGCGTGCTGGACCACGACACCGTGCCGCGGCTGCGCTGCCAGATCGTCGCCGGCGCGGCCAACAACCAGCTGGCCGACGAGTCGGTGGCCGATCTGCTCTCCGACCACCAGATCCTGTGGGCGCCCGACTTCGTGGCCAACGCCGGCGGAATCATCAACATCGCCGAAGAGCTCCACGGTTACGATCCCGCCGCCGCCCGTCAGCGAGTGCGCGGGATTGCGGACACGCTGCAGCAGATCTTCGATCAGGCCGACCAGTCGGGGACGACGCCACTGACGGCCGCGGTCGAGATCGCCAGGCAACGCCTCCTCCCCGAGTAGAACGTTCTATCCAATGCGCACGTCGGGCCGTTCCACGTCCGGCGGCAGACGTCCCTCGCCCCCCAGCTTGTCCAGGTGCGCCGCCAGCGTGACCGCCGCGGCCACGCGCAGCCCCGGCGGCACCTCGCTCCACACCTCGTCTAACAGCTCATCGACGCTGCGCTTCCCTTCCTCGAGAGCCGCAACGAGCCTCCGTTCGCGCTCGAGACGGTGCGCGATGTAGTCGTCGAGCTTCGCCTGCGGGTCCCAAACCACCGGGCCGTGCCCGGGGCAGAGCACCTCGAGCCGGCGCTGCCCCAGCCGGGTCAGCCCGTCCAGGTAGGCGACCAGCGCTCCCGGATCGGGCGCGACGAACACGCTCCCCTCGCCGAGCACGGCGTCCCCGGTGAGCGCGGCGGTGCCCACGATGAACACCAGGTGATCCGGCGCGTGGCCGGGAAGCGAGAGCGCCTCCAGCGAGCCGAACCCGTCCCCATCGGCCAGGCGCACGTCCACGTCTCCGCGAGCGCCGGCAACCGGGACCCCCGGATACCGGCCCCGCATCGCCGCCACCGCCTCGCTGTGATCGGCGTGGTCGTGCGTCAGCGCGATCCCGCCAAGGCCCCCACGACCGGTGATCTGATCCCACATGGCCGCGAGATGCGCATCGAGCGCCGGGCCCGGGTCGACCAGCCACGCCGGCCCGCGCCCGACGACCCACGAGTTCGTGCCGGTAAGCGTGAACGACCCGGGATTCGCGGCGCGGACGCCGACGATGTCGTGTCCGGGCACCTCCAGCAGCGTCATGGCCGTCCGCGGATCAGCCGAGCAGCGGGATGTCGGCGGTCAGGACCTCCGGCCCCTCGTCGGTCACGTGCACGTTGTGCTCGATCCTGACGCCACCGAACCCGAGCATCGCGTCGGCCCGGTCCCAGTCGACCAGCTCACCCAGATCTGCACGCGTGTCGGGGTCGCCCAACAGAGCCGGTATGAAGTAGATCCCCGGCTCGATCGTCACCACGTGGCCGGCCTCGAGCGGCAGGTCGGCCCGCAGGCGGGGCATGCCGGGTTCCGGCTCACGGCCGGGAAGGACCTCGCCGGCGTCGCGAACGCCCAGGCCGACCATGTGGCCGATGCCATGCGGAAAGAACAGCGACACCGCCCCGCTCTCCAGCAGCGCCTCGCTCGGGCCCCGCAGCAGGCCGAAGTCGGTCAACCCCTCCGCGATCGTCAGGGCCGCGGTCCGGTGGATGTCCCGGAACTCGGTTCCGGGCAGCGCGCGGGCGGTGGCCACCTCGCCGGCACGCGCGACCAGCTCGTGGATGGCGGCCTGCTCGGGCGTGAACGAGCCCGAGACTGGATAGGTGCGGGTCACATCGCTCGCGTAGGCGCGGAACTCGGCACCGGCGTCGATCAGCACGAGCGCGCCGTCGCCCAGGGCCCGCGTCGTCGGTGGGAAGTGCAGAACGCCCGAGTTGGCGCCGCTCGCCACGATCGTCTCGAACGCGAGGAAGTCGGCGCCCTGGCGGAAGAACTCCGCCTCGAGCTCGACCTGCACCCCGCGCTCGGTCCGGCCGGCACTGAGCAGCGGGACGACGGCGGCAAAGCCGGCGCTCGTTGCCCGCTCGGCGATGCGCATCCGCTCGAGCTCGAGTGCGTCCTTGGGACGGCGTACGTAGTTCAGATGGCGGCGAAACTCGGCGCCGAGCTCCCCGGCCGCGGCGACGCCGGCGATCGGCGCACCCAGGTTCACGATCGGCCGGCCCCGGCGAGCGGCGAGCCAGTTCTCGAGCTCGTCCACGGGGACACCGTCCTGTACGTGCGCCGGCGCGCCTTCCCACACGAGCTCCTCTCGGGAGACCGGCATCACGAAGTCGACCCACCCGCCGTCGGCGTCGAATGCCAGCACGCCGCCGGGGCGCTCGCGATCGGTCAGGTAGAAGTACTCGCTGTGCGAGCGGAACGGGTATGTCCGGTCGGCGCGGCCCGGTATGTGGATCGGCTCGCCGGCGCCGATGACGACCGCTTCTGAGCCAACGTTCCAGCGCTCGGCCACGGCGCGCCGGCGTCGCTCGATCTGAGCGGCGATATCGGTGTCTAGCGAGGCGGGGACGGACACGATCCGTCCTGCAGCTTAGGCGACCGCGCGCAGGTGCCGGTACGGCTCGCCGCGCAGCTCGGCCACCAGGGCATCAACCACTCCGCGCTCGTCCTCCTCGCGCCCATCGGTGACCGCGCCGATCACGGCCCGCTTGCGCTCGAGCAGCGTTCCGATCGTCTCGTCAATCGTGTCCGCCGCAAGCAGGTAGGCGGCGTTGACCGCGTCCTGCTGGCCGATCCGGTGGCAGCGATCCTCGGCCTGGTCGTGCTTGGCGGGGGTCCAGTCGAGCTCGAGGAAGGCGACGTTCGACGCCCGGGTGAGGGTGATGCCCTGCCCGGCGACCTCGATCGAGCACACGATCAGCTGACCGCCGCCCTCCTGGAAATCCTGCACCGCCTCGTCGCGGGCCCGGCGGCTGTCCTCGCCGAGCACGTGCAGCGCGGTCGGGAAACGCTCGAGCACCGCGCGCTGGATCTCCCGATGGCGGGCGAAGACGACGAGCGGCTCGCCGGAGGACAGGAAATCGTGGATCCAGTGCAGCGCGCCGTGCAGCTTGCCACGGGCGGCCAGGAGCTTCAGTGCGTTCAAGCGCACGAGCCGCTCGGCCCGCAGCGCCGCAGCGACCCTTGCGTCGAGCTCGTGCAGGTCGAGCGGCTGGCTTTGCAGCCAGGCGATCACATCCTCCTCGGCCAGCCGGTACTCGGGCTCGTTGTCGAGCGCCACCGGCACCACGGCGCGCGTCTTCGCTGGCAGCTGGGGCAGCACGTCGGCCTTGAGCCGGCGGACGAAGCAGCGCGCACGCAGGTGCCAGTGCAGCCGCTGATGGGCATCCGGACCGCGGAAGCGCTCGCCGAACTGCGCGCCCGAGCCGAAGTCGCCGAGCCGGCCGAGGATCCGCAGCTGCGAGATCAGCTCCGGCGGTCGGTTCATGACCGGCGTCCCGGTCAGCGCGAGGACGAGGCCCTCGCGCGGGACGGCGGCGCAAAGCCGCTGCGCGGCCTGGGTGCGCTGCGCGCGCGGGTTCTTGCAGTAGTGCGACTCGTCGAGCACAACCGCGCGCGGGCGCAGGTCGTTGAGCCCCTCGAGCCGGCCGGCCACGATGTCGTAATTGATGATGGTGATGTCGGTGGCCGCCACGCCACCGCGTTTGCCATCGAGCATCTGTACCGAGCGCCGCGGGACCCAGCGCCCGATCTCGCGCATCCAGTTGAGCTTCAGGCTCGCCGGGCAAACCACCACCGCCGGGTAGGCCGCGTCGGCCTCGAGCGTGGCCAGCGCCTCGATCGTCTTGCCGAGTCCCTGCTCGTCGGCTAGGAACGTGCGGCGCTGCTCGAGCAGATAGCGCACGCCGGCTCGCTGGAAGGGCTTGAGCTCACCGCCGAGGTTGGGTATTTCGAGCTCGGCATCGGTGGCGGCCGACAACGCGACGAGTCCGGCGGCGCGGGCGTGCTCCTCACGGATCTCCTGAAGCCGGGCGAGGGCGTCGGGCGCCACCCACGGACCCCGCTCGGAGACGAACCGGTCGAGGTCAGGCACCCAGAATGGATCGGCGGTGACCGCAGGAGCACCCGACAGCCGAGCGAACTCTTCCACCATCCCCGAGTCGTGCCCCGGGACCAGCACGAACGAAGGCTGCTCGTGCGTCTCGGAGAGCTCGAGCATGGCCGGCGGCGCCGGCTGTCCTGCCTCGAGTGCGGCTATGCAGCGCCTGGCGGCCGGGCTGATCCAGCCGTGCAGCGGGTGCGCGTCGATTGCCCGCCACGACTCGAGCGTGAGCGGCAGGCTGGCCCCACCGTGGCCCGCGTTCGCGCGATCGCGCAATGCCGTCGGCAGGCGCTCGTTGTCGCCGAGCAGGAGAAACACCGGCGCCTCGCGAGGCCCGTCGACGTCGATCGTCCCCCGCCAGATGGTGGTGCGCGCGAGCCAGCGCTCGACGCGCGGGTCGACCGACTCAACGTCGAGCTCGGCGAGCAGCTCCGCGATTGGGACGGCATCGTGCTGCACGGCCGCGAGTGCCACCGAGCCGCCCGGGCCGTCGAGCATTTCGAGCCGGTCGGCGGTGGCCAGCGCCCGCGCCAGCGGCGCGTGCTCGCGCGCGATCACGATCCAGTTGCGGCCGCGGCGATCGCGCCACAACTCGACCTCGCTGCGCAATGACTGGCCCGCGGGCTGTACCCGCGGGGCCGGCGTGCGCATGAGCTCGGTCAGCGCGTGCTGGGCGTCATCGGTCAGGCACAGCCTGCTGTCACGCTCCAGGCAAGAGCTGAGGAGGAGCGCTGCACGCTGATCCACCGGCACGAGCCCACGCTCGAGCTCGGGGAGTCGGTAACCGCTCGGATGCTCGAGCAGGTCCTCGGTCAGGTCCACCGGTCCGTCGGTGGCGAAGGAGAACCACCAGTTGTTGTCCGGGCGGGCAAGATCGACCAGGAGCTCCTCGGGCGAGCGCTTGGCCCTGCGCCGCGTGAGCGCGCGGTCCAGCGCCTCTGACACCTCGACCCGATACGGCACCGCATCGAGCAGAGCGCTCAGCGCGTGGGCTCGATCCGGATCCAGCGGCAGCCGCCACACCCGGCTCTCGGGGTCCCATCGGCGCCCGGGAATCGCACGCAGGAGCATGCGGAGGCGGTCGTCGTACGGAAACCGGAGGACCGCCTCGCCTTCGATGAGCGTCGCGATGAAGACGGCAGGCACCAACCCCAGACACTAGACACCGGACCGGATAAAGCCTCCGACTCACGGTCAGCTCGTACGGCGCCCGCGCTCCTCCCAATCGGCCAACTGCGCCCTCAGCCGGCTCCTGACGTCATCGGCAATAGCGCGTGCGTCGTCAGGAGCCCGCTCGGCTTCCTCGTAGCGGGCTCGCAATTCGTCCCGGTGGGCGGCGGCACTATCGAGCACGGCGCGGGCGACCTGGATGCGCGCACCGGTGACCAGGGCGAGCGTCAGCGCGTCGCTGGGGCGCGCGTCGACGACGCTGCCATCCGCGAGCATCGCCTCAGCGAAGAAGGTCGAGTCGGTGAGCTTGACGATCCGCACCTCGCGCAGCTCGCCGCCGGTGGCGGCGAGGAGGGCTGCAGTGAACTGGTAGACCCCCGGCCTCGGCAGTTCGACCTGGTCGAGGATGACCGCCAGCGCGTTCGCCTCGGCCGCGCCGATCCAGATCGGCAAGCGTTCCCCGCCGGCATCAGCTTCGAGGAACACGATGTGGCGTGCGGTCAGCGGGTCGGGCGCCGCGGTGCGTCGCAGCTCGGCGACGCGCATCGGGATCAGCTCCTGGGTCTGTTCGGTCATCGCGATGTGCTCCTCGTAGAGGTCGTGGAGTGGTGCGCGCAACGTGGCGCGCGCCTTGTGCAGGCGGGTCTTGACCGCGCCGGGACTGGTGCTGAGTTCCTCGGCGATCTCGGCGTGGGTCAGCCCCGCCAGGTAGAACAGCACCACGGCCGCTCGCTGGCCGACGGGCAGGCCGGCGACGACCGCCCGCACACCGGCGGACAGCTCGCTCGATTCCGCCTGGCTGGCGGGATCGGCGTCGAGAGCGGTCAGATCGACGAGCGCTGAGGCGATCGAGCGTTTCTCCCGGTCACGTGCGTCGAGCAGTGACCGGCACACGTTCAGGCCGATGCCGACGAGCCAGGCGCCGAACCGGGCAGGGTCGGCCAGCCGGTCGAGCCCGAGCATCGCCCGCAACACGGCCTCCTGGGCGGCATCTCGTGATAGGTCGGAGTCGCCGAGCATGCGGCGGCAGCTGCCCAGCAGCACCGGATAGTGCCGCTCGACGAGTCGCGCGAAGGCACGCTTGTCGCCCCTACGCGCCTGCGCCACCAGCATTGGATCCTCGCAACCGGTCTGCATGGGCTGACCGTTAGTGCGAATTACGCCACTAATGGTTACCCAATGAGCCCGCGCACCGCTTGCGCTCGGCGCTCGCGCTGCGGCTGCGCCCCGTGCCTGACTACTCCGGCGGTCAGGACAGCGAGGCCGCTGGCGAGCAGCAGCAGAACCGCATAGCTCGTGGCGCCCGACGCCAGGGTCATCAGGTACGGCGCCGCGAAGCCCGTATAGGTGACCGCGTAGTAACCGGCGGTCAGCACGCCGAGGGCCCGCTCGGGCGCAAGTCGCTGCACCTCAAGCAGACCCGCGACCAGACATAGACCGTACGCGCTGCCCAGCACGAGCGAGCACGGGACCAGCACCCAGGTCTCGTGGACCGCCGCCGCGAGCGCGCCGAGCGCCAGGCCCACGGCGAGCACGAGCAGCCCGAGCATGCTCCCGGCCTGATCGCGCGCGCCGTCTCCGGTACCGCGCGGAGACTGGCCAGCACCGCCATCATCAAGACAATGTGCGGTACGTACGGCACCACGGTGGGGGCCGGCAACCACTGTGCCAACACGCCGGCGACCAGCGGTCCGAGCGCGAATCCAATCGTCATGGCCACCGCCGCGCGCCGCGCCACCGTGCTGTGGTCGGCGTCGCCGAAGGGCGGCAGCGATGTCTCTCGCAACCACACTGAACTGATTCGAGCCCCAGCCCGCGCCGGCCAGCACGCCGGCAATCGGGACCCACGCCTTGCCCTGTCGCCTGAGTTCGATCACCGAACCGGAGCCTAGCACATCTAAGTTCAATGAACGAACCGAAGGCCGCTAGAATGCCAATCATGCTCGGTAAGGACTATGTAGACCAGGATTGCGCGCTGGCCCGCGCGCTAGAGGTGATCGGGGAGCGCTGGACGCCGCTGATCCTGCGAGACGCGTTCTACGGGGTGCGCCGCTTCAGTGACTTCCAGGCCCACCTCGACATACCCAAGGCCGTCCTGGCCGAGCGCCTCAACGGGCTCGTCGAGGACGGACTGCTCGAGCGCATCGCGGACCCGCACCACGCCGGGCGCTACCAGTACGTGCTGACCCCTATCGGCAAGGACCTGTGGCCGGCCCTTCACGCGCTGATGAGCTGGGGCGACCGCCACCGCGCCACCAACAGCCGGATCTTCAAGCACGCCGCATGCGGCACGGCGCTCGACGACGAAGGGAAGTGCGTCCGGTGCGACCTCACCCCGGCGCCCGAGGACATCGTCACCGAGCCACGCCCGGGGCGCCGGACCGGCCGCGACGACCCGGTGGCGGTGGCGCTGCGGGCCCCGCACCGCCTGCTCGAGCCGCTCGATACCTGAGCTGACGCTCGCGCAGGCCGCACGGGCTTTCCGCGTGCCAGCGCTGGGTCGCCGAGCGGGTGGCGTCGTAGAACACGAGCCGACATTCGGGGCGCGCGCACCGGCGAAGGCGCGAGGGATCGAGCTCGGCGAGCTCACGAACGACCTCGAGCACGAGTCTCTCCACGGCGGTGTTTTGCCTCGGAGACAGCACCGCCCGCAGCCAGCCCCGGGGCGATCCGGGCGCCAGCGTGTACGTCGCCGGGACGCGAGCGGCCAGCTCGTTGATGGCGTCCAGAGGCGGTGGCGTGCCGTCGATCAGCGCATCCACGACCCCTACGACGGCGCGGTGGAGTGCGCGCAGCGCGCTCAGGTCGTCCGGGTCGACCGGCTGGCCGAGGAATGGCTCGAGCAGCTCGCTGGCGGAGTTCGCGTCTTTCAGAGCGTCGTGGACCGACGCACGGGCCGCACGCGGCGGCCGGCGGCGCGCCCGTGCGTTGGCGAGCGCGACCACCAGCATCGGGCTCGTCACAGCGCCGCGGCCACGGTCCGCCGGCGCGGCTCGGACACCAGCCCCTCGACGCGCTTTGCCTTCGGGTGAGACAGGTACACCAGCGCCGCCTCGGCCGCCTCGCGGCTGGACCAGCGGCTGAGCACGAACAGGTGCCCGGGCTGGTCAAGATCCTGAACCACCTCGTGCTCTAGATAGCCGTCGAAGCCCGGCATGTCCTCCCAGATCGCCTGCGTGGCCTCCACCCCCTCCTGCGCGCGCTCCTGCGGGAAGCGTGCCTCCCAGATCGAGTAGATGCTCACGATCGACCTCCTGGATTGCAACGGTCTAATCACTAAATAACCGTTACACCGTACCATGCCCGGCACCGACCCGTGCGGTCCGGTCAAAGGGACCACTGGCGCGTTGGCGAATTTCCTCCCATGACCGAGTCCGATCCGGTCGCGCACGCCCCGCTGGCGCCGCGGACGCTCTACCGGCAGTGGCTTGCCTTCGGCTCGGTCACCGAGTTCCGGGACCCGCGGCTCGCCTACCGGCGGCTGTTCTCCGAGGTGCTGGGGACGTTCCTGCTCGTCCTGGCGGCCGCCGGTGGCGGGCTGCTGCACGGAAAGGGCGAGATCAGCTTGGCCGCGGCGGTCGTCGCCCCGGGCCTGACCGTGCTCGCGGTCATCCTGTTCATGGGCGCGGTCTCGGGCGCCCACCTCAACCCGGTGGTGTCGGTGGCGTTCGCGCTGCGGGGTGACTTCCCTTGGTATCGAGTGCCCTTTTATGTGGTCGCGCAGCTTCTCGGAGCAACGCTGGCGTGCCTGTTCCTGCTCGCGGTCTTTGGCAATGTCGAGCACCTCGGCGCCACCCTGCCCGGACCGGGATATCACGCCTGGCAGGCCTTCCTGATGGAGATCGCGTTGACCGGCGGGCTCGTCAGCGTGGTCCTCGGCACCGCCTCGGAGGCGCAGAACGTGGGCACGATCGGCGCGCTGGGAGTCGGCGGGTACATCGCGCTCGCCGGGCTGTGGGCGGCTCCGGTCAGCGGCGTCTCGATGAACCCGGCCCGGTCCTTCGGGCCGGCGCTCGTGGCCGGCGACTGGACGGCATACTGGGCATACGTTGCCGGGCCACTGTTGGGAGCTGTGCTCGCGGTCGGATGCGCATGGATCCTCCGAGGCCCGGGAGGCGACGCGGCGGCGCGGGCGGCCGCATCGGGACGGCTCGAGGAGCTCGTCCTCCGACATCGCCCGATAAAGGAGGACCCGAATGCCTAAGAACAAAGCGGTCACGACGCAGCAGACCGAGCTGCCGATCAAATGGGAGGAGGACGTCGCCGACCACGATTACGCGGCCGCCGAGGCGTACCTGTCGCTGAAGCTCACGGCCGCAGCGACAGAAAAGGCGGTGGAGCGCCTGCGGAAGGCCAAGCTGACCACGCGCCGGGCCAACGACATCTTGCGCGCCTCCGGGCTCGATCCGGCGCCGCTCGATGACCCCGGGGTGGTCAAGGACCTGATGAAGGTCATCGCGGGAAAGCCCTTGAGCCCGGTGCTCGTGCTCGGCGGTGGCGACAGGTCCGACATCGCCGACGGCTACCACCGCGTGTCGCTCGTCTACCGGCTTGACCCATACGGGACGGTTCCCCTCAAACTGGCCGACATGAGCGCCGGCACCTAGTCGCCGGCCGAACGACATGAGCGACAAGGCCGCCAAGCAGCTTCAGCGGTTGATCGATCCGATGCGCGTCGCGCCTGGGCGTCGCGTCGTCTTGGCCGATGACTACGACCCGAGCTACCGAGCCGGGTGGCTACACAAGGAGGAGGGCCAGGAACAGCTCGGCCTGAGCGTCGAACTGCTCGCCAAGTACCAGGACCGACTCGCCGCGCAGGACACCTTCGGCGTTCTGGTCGTGCTTCAGGGCATCGACGCGGCGGGCAAGGACGGAACGATTCGGCACGTCATGAGCGGCGTCAACCCGCAGGGCGTGACCGTCCACAGCTTCAAGGTGCCCTCCGCCGAGGAGCTCGGCCACGACTTCCTTTGGCGTTACGGTGAGCACCTTCCCTCGCGCGGACAGATCGGGATCTTCAACCGTTCGCACTACGAGGAGGTGCTCGTGGTAAGGGTTCACCCCGAACTGCTCGAGCCCCAGCGGCTGCCGTCGGCCATGACTCAAGGTAACATCTGGAAGCGCCGTTACAGCGAGATCAACGAGTGGGAGCGCTACCTCGTCGACAACGGCATCCGGATCGTCAAGCTGTTCCTCAACCTCAGCCGCGAGGAGCAGCGCGATCGCTTCCTGGAACGGATCGACAACCCCGAGAAGAACTGGAAGTTCTCGGCCAGCGACGTGCGCGAACGCGGGTATTGGGACGAGTACCAGACGGCCTTCTCAGAGATGCTCAGCCACACCAGTACCAAGTGGGCGCCCTGGTACGTGGTACCAGCCGACCACAAATGGTTCGCCCATATCGCGGTCGGAACGGCAATCGTCCTGGCGCTCATGGAGATCGACCCCCGCTACCCCGAGGTGGACGCGAACGCCCGCGAGGAGCTCCAGCAGGCCCGCGCCCAGCTCGAGGCCGAAGCGTGATCTTCGGGCGCGCTTGAGGGCCGACCGGTCATGATGCCCGGTCGTGGCGATCACTCAGCCTGCCCTGAGCAGCGTCCGCTCGGCGTGCGAGGACACGCTGGCGAAGAACTGGCGCGAGGGCGTCCGCCGCGAGGACGGCGCTCGCTTTGCCTACACGCGTCCCAGCCCCGGCCACTATCCGTTTCAGTGGTACTGGGACTCGTGCTTCGCGGCGACCGTCTGGCGGCGTTTCGAGCCCGCCCACGCTCGGGCCGAGCTCGAGTCGCTGCTCGCCGCGCAGCGGGAAGACGGCTTCATCGGCCACACGATCTTCTGGGACACGCGGCTGAACGAGCGCCAGCGCTTGACGTACAACGTGCTGTCGGCCGACGCGACGATGACCGCGAGTATCCAGCCCCCGCTGCTGGCGTGGTCGTGGCGGATCGCGATCGGCGACCCGAGCGAAGTGGAGGCGATCGGCCGCCACTACGACTGGCTCTCCGAGCACCGTGACCTCGATGGCGACGGACTGATCTGGATCGTTCAGCCCGACGAGTCGGGGCTCGACGCTTCCCCTCAGTTCGACGCGATCTGGAAGGGCCATGCCGACGGTCTTCCGGGCTTCGTGGAGTTGGTGCGGCGCAACCGCGAGCGTGGCTACGACCTGCGCCGCATCGTCGCCGAGGGCGGACCCGTGTGCTGCGAGGTCATGACCAATGTCTTCTACGCCCTGTCGCTGATGGCCCTGGGGCGACCGTCCCTGACGAGCGCGATCATCGAACGCTGCTATGACGAGCGGGCGGGGCTGTTCAGACCGATCGCCGTGCCGAAGCCGGAGACAGAACCGACGGTGACGTGGGCGGCGCTGTCGCCCTTGGCCCTCCCCGATCTACCGGAGGCGATCGGCCGCCGGCTCGTTGAGGAGCATCTGTTCGACCCCGAGCGCTTCTGGCTACCGGTTCCGCCGCCGTCGGTGCAGGCAACCGACCCATCGTTCTCGCGTCGCGAATCGCGGTTCGGGATCAGGCGCTATTGGCGGGGACCCACCTGGATCAACGCGGCCTGGCTGCTCTGGCTCGGGCTGGTGCGGCTCGGCTACGACGAGCAGGCGGAGGTCTTCGCTACCCGGCTGGCGGGGGCGGTCACGGCGGCCGGGCTGCGCGAGTACTACGACCCCTACGACGGAGCTGGAATGGGGACTACCGACTTCGCCTGGTCCTCGCTGATCATCGAGATACTCGATCCGGACACGCGCGCCGCGGCTAGTTACTTGCCGGCGTAGATGCAGCTACCGAGAACGTTCGAGAGGTTGGTCGGGCATCACCGCCACCCTCCCGCAGCCGTCGACTCACAGTCAGACCTTCCCGCCGCCCTGCACGGGCCTAAGCTTCGCAAGGGACTCATTCGCGTGTTGCTGTTTGCCGCGGTCGTGGTGGCACTGATCGTGGCGCTGCCGGGCTTGGGCTCCATTCGCGGCCGCCTGGCGGACGGAAACCCCGCTTGGCTCGTGCTCGCCGCCTCGTTCCGCCTGTTATCGGCCCTCTCCTACGTGGTGCTGTTCCGCGCGATCTTCGCCCCGAAGATGTCGCGCCGGCAGAGCTATCAGATCGCGATGTCGGAGATCGGCCTGAACGCGCTGGTGCCGGCCGGCGGGGCCAGCGGCCTCGCCATCGGCGGCTGGGTCCTGCATCGCCGCGGCATGCCGACCGACGAGGTCCTCCGGCGAAGCGCGCAGTTCTTCGTGTTCACGAGCGCGTTCAACGTCGGCGCCGTCGCGGTGCTCGGCTGGCTGGGCGCTGCGGGGATCCTGGTCACCCACGGCTCGCCGGCCCTGTCCGCGGTGCCCGCCCTCGTTGCGAGCGGCGTCATCGTGCTCGCGGTGGCGTTGGTGCCGCAGGTGAGCAAGCTCCAAGCCAGGCAGGCGGACAGGCGATCGCATAGCTTGCGCTGGTGGCTGGAAGACGTCGCCGCCGAGCTCGGCAGCGGCGCGCAGGGCGCCATTGAGTTGTTTCGCAAGCACGATCCGCGCGCGCTCGTCGCGGGCGCGGCCTATCTGATGTTCGACATCGCGGCGTTGTGGGCGGCGGTCCGCGCCTTCGGCGGCCACATGGCGCTCCAGCCGCTCGCACTGGCGTATCTGGTCGGACAGCTCGCGGGCGAGATCCCTGTCCCTGGGGGGCTAGGGGCGGTCGACGGCGGACTGATCGCCACGCTCACGCTGTACGGCCTGCCGGTGTCAATCGCCACCGCCGGCGCGCTCGCTTACCGCGCGATCGCCCTCGGGGTGCCCGTCGTCTTCGGCGGTCTCGCCGCCGTCGGCCTCACCCGCACGATCCGGCAATGGGACCGCAACGATCAGCTCGGGGTCGGCACCGTCGCGCCGGGCCAGTGACATCGCGCACTGACGGCGGGTGACGGAGAGTGAAATCGGGCGTGGCGCCGCGGTCTCGACCGGGCTCGGGCACGCCGGTAGGGTCGACGCAGATGCGAGGACACCAGGCACGAGGTGGCACGTCCATACGAGGTGTGAGCTCTCGATGAGCGTCGACGCGGAGGCGATGACATACAGCGGACGGACCGCCTGGGCGCGCAACCTAGCGGCGCCGGTCCGGAGCTTCCTGAGCACCGAGGAGGGCGGCGCGATCGTGATGCTCGGAGCGGCGATCGCCGCGCTCGTGTGGGCGAACGCTCCGGGATGGCACTCATATGAATCGGTGTGGACGACGAAGGTCGCGATCCGGATCGGGAGCACGGGGATTGAGACTGACCTGCGCCACTTGATCAACGAGGGCTTGATGACGCTGTTCTTCCTCGTGGTGGGGCTCGAGGCCAAGCGCCAGCTCGATCTCGGCGAGCTGCGAGAGCGCCGCAGGCTCGCGATTCCAGTCGTGGCGGCATTCGGCGGTATCACGGTGCCGGTGTTGATCTACCTCGCGTTCAATGCCGGCCACGGCGGTGCGCACGGCTGGGGCGCGGCGATGTCTACCGATACCGCGTTCGCGCTGGGAGCCGTGGCCCTCGTGACCCCGCGGACCGCGACCCGGATCCGCGTCTTCCTGCTGACGCTGGCGGTCGTCGACGATCTCGCCGCGCTGGTGGTCATCGCAACCGTTTACGCCGGTCACGTCTCATTCGTGGCGCTGGGCGTCGCGATCGTGCTGTTCGCCGGATTGATCGCCCTGCGCTATGCGCCCTTCGGCCGCAAGGCGATCTCTATCGGCCTGGGGGTCGCGATCTGGGTCGCGATGTTCAAGTCAGGCATCGATCCGGTGATCTCGGGACTGGCGATCGGGCTCGCGACGAGCGCGTACCCGCCGACCCGTGAGGACCTCGAGCGGGCAACGGCGCTGACGCGGTCGTTCCGGGAGCAGCCGACCCCCGAGCTCGCGCGCTCGGCGCAGCAGAGCCTGCAGTCGGCGATCTCGGCAAACGAGCGGCTCCAGTACGAACTTCACCCGTGGACGAGCTACGTGATCGTTCCGCTGTTTGCGCTCGCCAACGCCGGGATCCATCTGACCGGCAAGCTCATCAGCGACGCCATCGCCTCACCGATCACGCTGGGGATCCTCGTCGCCTATCTGGTCGGCAAGCCGATCGGCATCTTCACCGGTTCCTGGATCGCGACGCGCCCCGCCCTCCACGGTCCACGCGCCCTGATCAGCGGACCGGTGCTGATCGCCGCCGGCGTGTGCGCCGGGATCGGCTTCACCGTCTCCATCCTCGTTTCGAGCATCGCGTTCACCGGCGAGCGCCTCGACGAGGCGAAGCTAGGCGCGCTCGCGACGGTGGTAATCGCCCCGCTGGTCGCTTGGGTGGTGACCCGGATGATCAGACGCCTGCCGACCAACCTACGCGCACGGCAGATCGGACGAACGGCGGAGGACATCCTCGACCTCGTGGAGGACGTCGACCCCGATCGCGACCACATCCGCGGACCCGACGGTGCGCTCGTCACGCTGCTCGAGTACGGCGACTTCGAGTGCCCCTACTGCGGGCAGGCCGAGCGCGTGATTAGGGAGCTGCTCTCCTCAGAAGGCGACGTGCGCTACGTGTGGCGGCACCTGCCCCTGAACGACGTCCACCCCACCGCTCAGCTCGCCGCGGAAGCATCCGAAGCCGCCGCCGCTCAGGGCAAGTTCTGGGAGATGTACGACACCCTCCTCGCGCATCAAGAGGCGCTCTCGATGCGCGATCTCGTCCGCTACGCCCGCGAGCTCGATCTCGACATCGAGCGCTTCACTGACGAGCTGCGCCGCCGAGAGTACACCCCGAGAGTCAGCGAAGACGTCGCGAGCGCAGACGAGAGCGCCGTGTCCGGTACACCGACCTTCTTCATCAACGGCCGCCGCCACTATGGCGTCTACGACATCAACACCCTCACCGACGAGGTGCGCGCCGCCAAGAACCGAGCCCAGCAGCTCCTCACCCCCCGGCCGGAAAGGGAATTGCCTGAAGCAGCTCGCGACGAGCGGCGAACTCTCCAGCGAGCGGCTGCAGGAAGCCGGCCAGCCGTGGCTCGTAGAGGTTGAGCAGGGGCCGAGCCATGAGCTCGGTCACCCGCCCCCCTTCGTGCGGGAGCTCGATTCCATCGCGAACCAGCGGCCGCTCGAAAGCGCCCTTGACCAGGGCGAGGTTTGGGTCGAGGAGGAGCGGGCCGATCAGGCCTTGGAGATGGCAGGGGTCCGGGTCGGCCGTGTCGCCGTCGAGAAAGCACACGATCTCCGCGTCGGTCACGACCAGCGAGCGCCACATGGCATCGCCTTTGCCAAGCGCGGGCCCGGCGTCGGCGAGCACCTCGTCCTGCTGGACGACGTGCGCGCCCTCCGCCTGGGCGACCGCGGCGGTTCCGTCCGTCGAGTCGGCGTCGATGACGACGATTTCGTCGATAAGCCCGGCCTGTTCCGCCGGACCGACCGTGCGTCCGAGCACGCCGGCGATCGTCGAGGCGCACTGCTTGGTTGGGATGACGACGGCCATCGATGTGTCGCGTTTTAGCCGCTTCAGACGGTCCAGGGGGAAGTCGGCCGCGTCGTAGCGGCGATGCTCTGACCGCATCGAGACCTCAAGGTCGACCGACAGCCCGCGCCGCGCCCGCCCCGATCGCCGCGCGGATGTGTAGACCTCGACGTCGGCGGCCCGCCGGATCGGAACGTCGTGTGCGGCCAGGCGCGTGGCGAAGTCGGCGTCCTCGAGGGCGCTTAGCGGCTCCAAGCCGCCGACTGATCGGTAAACGGCGGCCGTGATGGCGAGCGACGCGCCGGCGAAGTGGTGGTGTTCGGCCCCGGCGTCGATTCGCCGCACGCCCTCCAGCCGCTGGGCGGCGTCGCGCTCTCGGCGGCGCAGGGCGCCGCTGGGAAGCTGTCGGCGCTCGGCGGGGTCGAGCTCGACTCGGCCGGCGATGACTGGAGCGCCGGCCCGGACGTGGGCGAGTTGGCGCTCGAGCCAGTTCGGCGTCGGGCAGGTGTCGGCATCCGTGCAGGCGATGAGCCCGTCGGGCGAGCCGGCGGCGAGGAGGCGGTCGGCGGCGAGGTCCATGCCGAGCTTGCGCGCAGGTCCGCTGCCGGCGCCCGGTCCGGAGACGAGGTGGACGGTGAGGCCGAGACGCTTGGCGGTACGCGCGGTCACCGATTCGGTGGCGTCGGCGCACGCGTCGAGAACGACGATCGTCTCGAAGCTCGAGATCGTCTGGGCGGCGAGCGCCTGCAGGCACGCGGCGATGCGCGCCTCCTCGTCGCGTGCCGGGATGACGACGATCGCGTCTAGCGCCATGGCGCTCCCCGGGCGATGAGCTCGGAGCCGCGCTCGTAGTCCTCGTCGCGCTCGTGCGTGAGCACGCCGACGATCCTTCCTTCGAGCCCGTACCAGGCCGCGAAAGCGCCGTCTGCGTAGTCCTCGAACTAGGTGTCGTCGAAGCCGTCACCCCACGCCGCGTACTTGAGGACGTGGTCGCCGATCGTTGACCAGAAGCCGGGCACGGCGTCCCAGACGGCGTCGGCGCCCGCCGCGTTGCGGCCGGCGACCTCGCCCTGGCCGAGCGCGTCGCCCCAATGCTCGACGCGCAGCTGACGCCCGGCGGTGACATTCTCGGCGAAGGCGACGTCGCCGGCGGCGTACAGGCCCGGCTTGGCCGTGCGCTGGCGAGCGTCGACGGGCACGGCGCCGCTCGCGAGCTCGAGGCCGGCTGAGACCGCGAGCTCAGCCCGCGGCGCGACGCCACCGGCCATCACGACGACCGGAGCTTGCGCCCGTGCTTCGCCGGCGGTGACGGTGAACCCAGGTTCGATGCTCTCGACCTCGGCGCCGAGGCGCACGTCAACGCTCTCCTCGTCGAGCCAGCTGTGAATCTGCCTGGCCGGCTCCTGGCCCAGCCGTGCGGTGTTTGGCTCTGGCTCGTCGGAGATCAGCGTGACGCGGTGGCCGCGGCGGCGCAGCGATGCCGCGATCTCGCAGCCGATGAAACCCGACCCGATGACGACAACTCGCTCGTCGTCACCCAGGCGCGCAATGAGCTCGCGCACGTGATCGAGGGCGCGGATGACCCGCACGCCGGGGTGATCGGCGCCGGGCACAGGGATGCGCGTCGGCTCGGCCCCGGTTGCGAGCAGCGCGTCGCGGTACTCGAGCACGCGCCCGCCGGAGATCACGACCTCGCAGCGGTCGGCGTCGAGGCTGACCGCGCGGCCGCTGATGAGCGAGATCCGCTGCTGGCGCAGCCAGTCTTCGGATTCCAGCGGGAGCTCGTCCTCGCCCATCTCGCCACGCAGCAGCTGCTTGGTCAGCGGCGGACGGTGATAGGGCATGCGGTGCTCGTCGGTGACAATCGCGACGCTGCCCTCACCTCCGGCGTCCCGATAGCCGCGCGCGGCGGCGATGGCCGCGGGACCACGACCGATGATCAGCCAGTCGTAGCTCTCGCTCATAGGCGTTCCAGTACGTCGAGTCGGTAGTCGTCCGTGTCGGCTCGGACGACGGTTCGCAGCCAGGGCGCGTGACGGAGCGTCGCGTGGACGTCGTCGGCGGTAAGGGGCCGCTCGGGGCCGCCGGGTCGCCAGTGGACGGCGACGAGCCGCGCTCCGGGTGTCGCCTGGCCGCCGATCCGGTCAAGTGTCGCCTCGAGCTCGTCGGGCGTCAGGTAGTAGAGGATCTCGGACGCGACGACGAGGTCGTAGGGGCCGTCCGGGATCCCAGCAGGAATCGAAGCCTCCACGATTTGGACGCCGGGCGCGTTCGCGAGTCGCCGGCGCGCCAGCTCGAGTGCGGTCGGGGCGGCGTCGATCGTCGTCAGCTGCCGGCAGCGCGGGGCGAGCGCCGCGCTGAACACTCCGATCGAGGCGCCGAGCTCGAGGGCGTGGGCGAACGGGCCAGGCCCGCAGGCGGCGAGCGTCGCCGCGTACTTCTCGCGCTCGTAGGCGCTCGTCGTGTAGCCCCAGGGATCGGGGTCGGCCCGGTAGCGCGCCTCGAAGTCGCTGAGCGTCATCCGGCTCATCGGTCTACGAGCGCCTCGTGGCCGGCCCGGGCGAGCAGCGGGTCGAGTCGGTGCTGGAGGAGGAAGACCTCGAGGTCGCGCCGCGCCCGATCGAGCGTCTCGGCCCGGGCAAACGGCCCCGAGCCGCACGCGCGGGCGGCCTCGTCTATCAGCGTCCGGCAGGCGTCGATCGTCCGCCCGGCGGTCAGAATGCGACCGGCGGCCAGGCCCTCGAGCTCGGTCACGGACGGACGCGACGCGAGGCCGTCGAGCGCGGCGCCTAGCGCGGCGTCGGCCATCCCCGCCCAGCTCGCGCCGTGCGCAGCGCGTCGCGCGAGAACCACGGATGGGCGGCAAGCCCACCGGGCGCGCCGAAGCGGGCGAGGACGGGCGCGTCGTGAAAGACAACGCGATGCGACACCGACGCGCGCAGGCCGTACGAGCGATACCACCCGGTGTCGATCTCAACACGCGGCTCGTCGGTGAGATCGATCCACACGGCACTCGGCGGCCCCTCCCCATCGCGGGCGAGCACGAGCGCCCGGTGCAGACCGCCGGCGCCCGAGCAGAACGTCTTGACACCCCGCAGAACCTCCCCGGCGGCCGTCCTCCGGATCTCGGCCGGAGGTCCCTCGCCGGGAATCGGGCTGCCGCCCCACACGCCCGCCCGCAGACGTCCGGCCCGCACGGCGGCGAGCTCACGATCGCGCAGCTCGGGCGGCGCTTGGACGGCAAGACGCTCGACCGCGTTGATGTGACCGTCGAAGATCCGACCAACCGAGCCGTCGGCGGCCGCGACACGGCGGACGAGCCCGAGCTCTTCGCCGGCCGGCGGACGTGTCGTGCCCGGGCGCGCGTTGAAGGCGAGCGCACCGGCCCGTTCGAGCTCTGCCAGAGGCGCTTCGGGAAAGCTGGGAACGGCCTCGCCATCCCGCTCCCCCGCACCGTCGGCGACATCACGCAGCACTTCATCGAGCTGGCGCAGATCGAAATCGTGCAGCGTGCTCATGACATCGCCTCGAGCGCGAGGCCCGTCGCGCGGGCGAACTCGATGACCCGCTCCGCGTACGCGACCGTCTCGCGTGCGTGCTCGCGCCGCGCTCCGGGGCCGATGCCGTCGTGAGCGAGGACAATCGCCTCTTCGGTCAGACCGGCGCACGTGGCGGCGAACATCGTCGCCGAGCTGTCGCCGCGCCAGTCGTGCGTGTCGACCGTCCAGCCCGTCAGGGTCAGGCCGTGAGCGGCGGCCACGTCGCGCGTGAACGGCGCGGCGTCGCCCCACGGTGTCCGCCAGTGGGTGGGCGCGACCCCGATGCCGGCGAGGCGCTCGAGCGCACGCTCGGTGTCGGCGATAAGCCACGCCTGCGTCCGCGTCGAGTGCCGAACATGCTCGTCGCAGTGCAGGCCAATCTCGTGCCCGTCCGCGCACATGCGTGCCACGAGGTCGGGATGCGCCACGGCCGGCGGCGCGATGGGAAAGAACGTCGCCCGCGCCCCGGCGGCCGCGAGCACGTCGAGCAGGCGAGGCGTCCACACCGGGTCGGGACCGTCGTCGAAGGTCAGCATCACGCACAAGCCATTACCCGCTCGGACGGCTCGATAAAGACGCTGGTTGCCGTACTGGATCCCGGGTACGTCAGTGAAGACAGCCGGAGTCGCCGGTTGTCTTCGCACAGCACGACAGACTTAGAGGGAGAGCAACGTGCCCACACAACACGCAAGCGTGACGCTGGATCAGGCTCAGGCCATCATCGTGGCAGCGCGAGAGAAGGCGGACGACATCGGAGTGCCGATGAACATCGCTGTCGTCGACGCTGGGAATAACCTCACGGCGTTCTCGCGGATGGATGGAGCATGGCTCGGATCGATCGACATCGCCCAGAGCAAGGCCTACACGGCTCGTGCGTTCGACATGCCCACGCGCGATCTTGCCGAGATGGCTCAACCGGGCGCGCCGCTGTTTGGCATCGAGGGCTCCAACCAGAGCGTGATCATCTTCGCTGGCGGGATCCCGCTGGCCGATGATGAGACCGTCATCGGCGCCGTCGGAGTCAGCGGTGGAACACCAGATCAGGATCACGAGGTGTGTGAGGCCGCTGTGGCGGCATACAGCTGACCGCGCTTTGGGGATGGGGTCGACAGGTCGATCTCATTCAAGGACTCCGCCTCGGTGCAGCAAGAAGCATCGAGGCGGTCCTGAGGCTGCAGCCCGCTGGGCTACAAAAAGTCCTTGCCGGTGAGCACGTACACAAACGCCACGAATGGCACGATCGCCGCGATCCCCCAAGTCAGCTTTGCAATCAGCCCGAGGTCGCTCCGAAACGCCAGGTTGATCCAGATCAGCACCACCGCAATCGGATGCAGGATGCACAACAGAAGCTCACGCACCTTCTTCATCGCTGCCTCACCGTCCCATGTCGTTCTCGCCACTGCCTACCCGTGTTCGGCGCGCGAGATTCAGCCGGCCGTCAACGGCGGGGGCGGCACTGCGTCCACTCTTAGGTAGAGACCGCTCACCCCCGCTCCCGGCGAGGACGCTCGAACGGCTTCCTCGGCCCGAGGGTCGTGCGACCGAGTGAACTGATGCTCTCCCGGGTAGAGCGCTCTTCGACGTTGGCGGGGTCAGGGCGGCGCCAGTTGACTGTCAGGAGAACAAAATGTCAGTCTGCGGATCATCGTGCCCATAATCGGTTTGATCGGCTCCATCGCCAAGATCGGCATTTTGTGGTCCATGGGGACCATCCTCGTGGGTGTCGGGCTGGTTCTGGCTGTGCTTGGCTCGTGGGAAGCCGTCGGCGGGCGACTTCACTACTCATGAGTTCACACCTGGAAGCGCGCGCGATCGGGAGACTTGAACCTTGAGTTCGGATGAACAGCTCAACAACGCTTTCGGCTCGGGAGAGCCGTTCTCGCTCGGCGTTGAGGAGGAGCTGTTCCTCGTCGATCCGGTTAGCGGTCGCCAGGCGAACGCGTCGACTGCAGTGCAGGAACGGCTTGGCCCGATTCACGGAAGGATCGAGCGCGAGCTGCATGCCTGTCAGATGGAGCTGATCACAGATATCTGTCGCAGCGCGGTTGAGGGGGTCGGTCAGCTATGCGGCCTGCGCCGGGCGGTCCTCAAGACGGGGGCGGGGCTGCTCGGGTCCGGGACGCATCCCTCGGCCGTGGAGGGCGAGGCGGAGATCACTGACAAGGAGCGTTACGAGCGCATCCGCGAGCTGCTGGGCGATGCGCTCGCCACACCGGTCGGCGGACTGCACATCCACGTCGGGATGCCGGACCCCGATACGGCGATCCGAGTGTTCAACGGCCTGCGGCGCCACCTGCCGCTGTTGCAGGCGCTGGCCGCGAACTCGCCCTTCCGCCATGGCCGCGATACCGGTCTGGCCTCGGCACGCGAGATGATCCGCGGCTGGCCGCGATCGGGGGTGCCGCGCGCGATGCGTGACTTCGGGGATTTTTGCGCGAGCGCGCACCTACTGGCGCGGGCCGCGGACGTGCCCGATTACACCTGGTTCTGGTGGAAGCTGCGTCCGCACCCACGCCTTGGAACCGTCGAGGTCCGGGCGCTAGACGCCCAGTCCTCGCTCGAAGACACGGCCGGGCTGGTCGCGCTGACGCACTGCCTGGCCCGCCACGCTGCCGAGACGGGTCCCGAGCCCGATTCGCTCGCCGAGGTCCTCGACGAGGGTGTGTTCCGGGCGGCCCGCTTCGGGGTCAGCGCCCGGCTACCCGACGCCGACGGATGGCTACGGCCGGTCGATGAGTTGCTCCAGGAAGCGCTCGTGCTCGCGCGCCGCTACGCCCACGATTTGCACTGCACCGATCAACTCGACGCGCTCCCATCGTTGATGGAGCGCGGGGGCGGTGCAGGGCGCCAGCGCGCCTCTCACCAGATCGCCGGGATGGACGCCCTGCTACGTGACCTGACCGAGCTCACAGCCACCGGAACGGCACAGCCGGCCGCGGACTGACGGTTCGGGATGTGATGCAGGAGAGGCCCCTCGGTTGCCGGCTCCGGGTCGTCATGGGGGCTCGATTGCGCGATCAAGGAAGTACTTCTCCGCGCCCGGGCGGACTGCAGTCGTCTTACCACGACCGTCGAGGCCCCGCGGTATCCGCAGGGCCTCGAGGAACGGTCGTTGCTATCAGGTCGAGAGCAGGCGCTGGAAAAAGGTCCGATAGCGCTGCAGGGCGACTCGCAGGTCCTCGGTGGAGATGTCCTCGCCACGGCCCCATTGTGCTTCGAGCCGTTCCCGTTCCTTGGCGAACCCTTCTGCGAGTTGCTGCATGAGGTTCGCGACCAGGCCGTCGGCCTCCTCGACCGCCCCTCGAGGCTCGTCGACGAACCGGGTCTGGATCTCCTTCCACCTTTGCTGGAACGTGGCGTCCATGTCGGCCGGAAGCAGCGACCCACCGCCGTTCGAGGTGGAGGCCGCCGCGCCCGTCGAACGGGGCGCTTCCTCGACGCTCTGATCCGCGGCGGGGGCCTCCGTTCGGGCCTCCCCCGGGGGTGCCGTTGTCCGCTCGTCGACGGGGGGAGGAGCTCCCTCCGTGACAGGCGTGGCCTGGTCGTGGTCGTACACCTCGGGCTGGCCTTCAGCGGCCGTCGTGTCCTGCACATCGGCCTCCGACGTCGTGACGCCACCCGCCGGCTCGTTTGGCGAGGCCAGGTCCCGAGTGCTCAGTGTTTCTGCATTGCGTTCCATCGGTCATCCCCTTGGTGTCGTTTGCTGTGGAACTGCGCCCCCATCGTTATCGTGCGCGAGCTCGTCGGCGGCGGCTTCCTGTGCCTGCCTGACGTCACCGGGGGCGAGCAGGTCGTCGAACAGCGCCCGGAAGTGCACCATCGCCTGACGCAACTGCTCGGTACTGGCCTGTCCGTTGTGAGCCCGGATCGAGATCCCGTGGGCAGCTCGATAATTCTCGACTACCACCGGATGCTCCACGGATATGTCGGCCGTCCGCTGCTCGAAGTCCTCGTCGACCGGGTAGCCGCGATCGTGCATCACTCGCTGCACGAGCTCATGAGCTTGGCCAACCGCGCCTACCGGCTCATCCACGAAGTCGCGCTGAGCCGCCGCCCATTGCGCCAGGTAGCGCTCGCGGGCGGCGGGATCGAGCGACCGGATCTCAAACTTACCGACTCGCTGACGGCGATCGGCCAACTCCTTCTCGGCGGCCCGCTGGTCACCCCGCTCCGCCACGACACGGCCGTACTCCGGTCCGAACTCATCCTTCAATCTTCGAGACCGTTGCTGACGTGCAACGAGCACCCCGATGATCACTAACAGAACTACGACAATTGCCAACAGCACCCAGGTCATGGGCCTACGCTCCTTTTTGGTCCGTCCCCTTGGACCCGTCGATGATCGACAACCTCCCGTCTCGGATCTACCCCGCCTCGCCCGGCGTGAACCGATCCCCGTCTTTGCGACGTATGCATGCGGACGTCCGCCAACGGACTAGCAGCTAATCAACCCGAGCCGCGGACGTGTCATTCGGGGTGCCGCCCCGGAGCGGCGGTGCCACTTCCACACCCGGACGCGTGACCGCGACCGGCAGCGACTGATCACAACTCTCGTGAACGGACGAGCGCCTCGCCGAGAGTGACAGCCGTCCCGTTCAGCCCGGGCCGTTCGGGCGTCTCTGCCGGTTCAGGCGCCGCGGTCCAGCTACCGAGGAAGTTGAGTGCTTCTGCGGATCGGACCGAGGCGCCCCCGGGCTAGTAGTAGTGCGCTCGGCCCCCGACGGCACGGCCCATCATGCCGAGCACCGCGAGAATCAGGCCTATCACCAACAGGACAATGCCGATCGTCCACAAGATCGCGATCTTGGCGATGAAACCGACGATGAGGAGTATCACTCCAAGTGTTATCACTGACCCTCCCCGGGTTGTGTGTTATGAACAGCCCCTACCCTCAAACCTGGGCGTTGAAGCCGTTCGACTTGGGGTTTCTTGCAGTCGGTGAGCGCCCGGCGCGAGACAATCATCGACATCCACGACTCATCACCCTGGTCGGGCGACTGCCGGCGCCGACTAACAGCAGTCACACGACCGCCAGCGGAACCCAACGACAGCCCGGAGAAGCCGCGATGCCAGCGTGACGGATAAACGGCTGGCCGTTGACGTAGCCGGAGTGATCGATGAGGAGTTCGATCGCGATTACGAGCAACAAGAGGACTTATGTCGACATCGTTCAAAACCCTGCGCGCCAACCGGCCCTCGCTGGCCGCGCGAGATCCGCGCTGCAACGAAGTGTCGGTGGTCGCCATCTATAGGGCCTCCCTACGCGTCAGCCCGACAGTCCAACAGGATGGCCTTTCCCTCGCCGATTGCTGACGACGACTGCCGCATCGCCGCCCACCTGGGCAGTCTCGCTCAGACTGCTCGCTTCCCCGCGAACGCCAGCCGTCTCTGAGTCAGCTTGGCTGGGAGGTCGCCTCGTGCAGGAGGAAGAATCGGATCATCTCGGCCGACGCGTTGGGGCCCTCCGGATCGGTGTAAGACCCGGCGGGATCGCCGCCGTACCACGCGTGGCCGCCATCGTGAACGATCAAGCACTCGGCAACGGCGACACCGTCGAAGCTGTAGTAAGTAGTTCGGGTGAACCGCCGGCCACTGTCGGCGCGTGCTGTTGCCGGACCGTTCTGGCTTGTGATGTCCCCGGCTGCGAGCCGGCAGCTGATGAGCTTCTCGGCGTTGACCGGAGCCACGATCGCGTCTTTATCGCCGTGGATGACGATCAGCGGGACCGTCCCGGATGCGGCCGGGTTGCCGCCCGTTCTCATCGTCGCGAACGCGGACGTGACGTCGTGCGCCGCCCGGTAACCGATGCCCGAGTGCACGCCTGCCGCGGCGTAGAGGTCTGGGTAGGTCGCGGCCATGACCGCAGCCATCGCGCCGCCGGCGGACAGCCCGGCGATGTAGACGCGAGCCGGGTCGACCGCCAGGTCGCGTGTGACTTGACGCGTGATGCCGGCGATGATCGCCGGCTCGCCCGAGCCGGTGTGCTGGTCGGCCGGGGAGAACCAGTTCCAGTAGCCGCCGTGGTTGGCCGCTCTGGACTGCTCCGGATAGGCGACCAAGAAGGTGTGGCGTTCGGCTAGCTCGTTCATGCGCGTGCCGGTGGCGAAGTCGGTCGCGTTCTGTGTGCCGCCGTGGAGCATCACGACAAGGGGGACGGGGTCGCCGCGGTACCCAGCGGGAACGTACAGCTCGTAGCTACGGGTCCCGGCGGGCTCGGTGTGGCGACGCCGATGGGTCTCGCCGACGAAGCCGGCGCGAGCGGGCGTGTCTACATCAAAGTGAGCCGTCGGTCGGACTTTGGACAACTCGGTCAGCGCAAGCTGTGGCCGGCGGGACCGCTCGGCATTGAGGCATTCAAGAAGAGGATTCAGTGCAGACGGCGCGATGAAGCTCGCCGTTCGGGCGGTGGCTCCAGGGTTGCTTGGCGGGGAGGGACGAGCGCGCGCGTGACCGGCGAGGTCCTCCGTGCCCGCGACTCCGGGTTGCGGTCCGGCGGCGTGGCCGGCGAGACCCTGCTGTAGCAGCGAGGTGGCCCGCGCCAACTGCCCGCCGCGCGTGAGCCGCAGTGCCTCGTCCACCCTCGCGTTCCAGTTTTCACTCATCCGTGCCCTTCCGGCTCGTGGTTGGTCTCAAGCAAATAATTCGGTTCGCACCGGACCGGCCAGTGCGAACGCAGGCGCACACCGCGGAGGCTGCATCGGCTAGGTGCTGCGCGACGCAAGGGCGGCCTTCACCGCCTCCGGCGCCCGAAACGCCCCAAGAACCTCAACCGCGTCAATCGTCGCCAGCGCGAGTTCGGGCGAGACGTCCTCTGCGATGGTCGCCAACCCGAGGACGCGCAACTGCACCTTGGCACCCGATGCTCGGACCTCTTCAAGGTCGCGACGGCTGTAATACGCGCTCCCGAGGGTCAACTCGCGCCGGGCCACAGTCCGGTCCACAGCGCTCGAGCGGCTCTCGAGCTGTCGCCGGATCGCCGTGCGGATGAAGTCCGTGCGGTTCGCGAAAAAGCCCTCGTCCACAAGCAGGTCAATCTCGCCCAAGTCGACCAGCCCGATGTTGATCGTGATCTTCTCGCTCTTATCGCGTTCGACCTTGCCCCTCGAAATCGCCTTGTCTGCCCCCATCTGCACACCATCTTACAACCATCTGTGTGGATGGTCCCAGGATGCTCATTACACCGGTGGCGGCAGCGGCGGCGTAGGTGTCCGAGTTCCTCACTCGATCAGCCGGCTGTCCCAAGCCGACGCACGGCGGATTTCATGCTGCTGAGCGCGACTTGATTACGATCTACGGCGTTTTCCGCCGCGATGATGAAGGGGGTCACATGTTCGGTTCACGCTTGCTCGCCGTTTCTGGCGCCGTCCTGCTTGCCGCCGCACCTGGCGTCGCCTCGGCCGCCTCGACCTCGCATGCCAAGCTCTGGCAAAACAGGGCGAACACCGTCGTCTGCGGGCTGATGATCGTGCCAAAGGAGGTGCTCTGCAGCGCGAAGGGCGTGCCGGCACCACCGCACACGAACTCCAGTGAAGGTGACCCCGGGTTCGTTCAGATCGCCGCCAGCGGCAAGCCGACGACGCTCCGCCTCAGTCAGGACTCGTTCGTCGGTACGACCCCGGTGACGCTCGGTCACGGGGCCAAATGGACAGGCCGCGGGGTTACGTGCACGACTGGGAGCGGGAAGACCGTGCGGTGCGTCAATGGCGCTAAGCATGGCTTCGTGATCGGGAACGGGCACTACACGTCGTTCTAGTCACCATCTCGGCGCGTGTGACGGCGTGCAGAATCGTCCCGATACCCCAGGGCAGGGTCGGACGGCCCGCAGCGGGCCATGAATCCGGCCGGGTGCAGCGGACGGGTCCTGTCCGAGTCCCTCCGTCGGAAGAGCTGCCGTTCTCAGAGGGATACGCCGAGAAACGCGCGAGAATGATGTGCGCAGGCTCGCTTCGCCAGCTTGAGCGCCGAAACAGAGGAGCCGTCCCCAACCCATGCCTAATCGATTTGTCACTACTAGACATAAGAATTGGATCGGTGGCTTGGCCGGCGCCGTAGCGTTGTCTGCTCTCGTCGGCACCGCCCCGGTCGCCTCCGCGCAGACCACGCTGCCGCTCCAGGCGGTCGGCTGGCAGAACGAGACTCTGCCGGGGGCGGTTTGCAGGGCAAGCAGTCCGATCCGTTTGCACGACCACATCGCACAGATCTCGCATACTGGCTTCGGAGACGTCAACAGCTACGGTTCAGACCCTGACCTCGTTCGAGTTGCGGCCGCGGACGACGTGACCTACGGTCGGCTTGCCGGCGTTGGGCCTGCGGCCGCGGTTGACGTCGTGTGCTCCAACAACGGCGGGACCGCGGACGGTCAGATCCGCTTTGCCGATGTCGTGTTCAGCGGCTCGGCCACGAGCGTGCGGCCGGTGGGTCTGATCACGCCTCGCCAGCCGCACAGCTCGAACGTGTCGCACGTGCCGCTGCTGGGGAAAGTCAAGTGGATCGACGGCCGGATCGTCGTCGCCGAGTACTGGTACGGACCAAACGACCCGACCTGCTGCGCCTCCGGGCGCGCAACCACCACTTGGGCCTACCGCACCGGCAAGCTCACAGCTGTCCGTACGGTGGTCACGAAACGACCGACCGGCTGACGCGCCTGAGAGCCATCAGGCACCGTTCCGGGTCTCGAGACCTCGCATGCCAAGCTCTGGAGCACCGTCGTCTGCGGGGCCGACGTAGCGAAAGCGACATCGTGAAGACACTCGTGCGCGAGATGCGCGGGTTTCTGAGCCGTCGCGTCAGCCGCGCGCGTCGATAGGCAGGCTGACGAGCTGAGCGCTTCGTTCCCAGAGGCGTCGTGCGAGGGTGTCGTCCAGGGCCTGGGCGCTGGGGGGCACGACGTTCTCGTCCACGATGTACTTGCCCGTGAGGGCAGCGGCGTCGTCGGACAGTGCAAGCCAGACCAGCGAGCGCGCGCCGCGCTCGGGGGAGCGGAAGAACGGCGCGCCGAGCCTGGCGACGACCTTCCACACGCCGTCTTCGCTCTTGGCGAACCCGGTGCGCACGACGCCTGGGTGAAAGCAGTTGGCGCGCACCTCCGGCGCGCGCCTGGCCAGCTCGCGCGTGAACAGGACGTTGCACAGCTTCGAGGTGCCGTACGCGCGCGCGGAGTAGGACTTCTCCGATTGCAGGTCGTCGAGAACGAGGCGCCCGGACTTGTGAGCATTCGAAGCGGTGGTCACGACACGGCCGCCCGCAAGGCGATCTCGCAGCAGGTTCGTAAGCAAGAACGGCGCGAGATGGTTCAGCGCGAAGGTCCGCTCCAAGCCCTCCGGTGTCTCCTCGCGCGAGGCGAACAGCGCCCCGGCATTGTTGGCAAGGACGTCGACGCGCTCGTAGCGCTCGCGGATCTCGTCGGCGAGCACTCGTACGTTTGACATCAGCGTCAAGTCGGCTACGTGCCCGTGGACCCGTCCGCCACCGACCGCTGAGGCTTCTTCAGCGACCAACCTGACTCGCGCGCAATCGCGGCCTACGAGGGCGACCTCGGCTCCTCGCCTCACGAGCTCCACCGCGGCGGCTCGCCCGATGCCGCGAGTGGCTCCCGTGAGCACAACGACCGTCACACGACTGACCTTACCTTGCCCCCAGACGCAGGCACGCTCAGATCGCGTTCCGGGGGAGCGAGGCGACTCGGGCGCATCGTTACGATTGGCGGCGGTCGTGAGCCCAGCTTCTGAGGAGACCGAGGCTGTCCGCCGCGTCTACGAGCGGGAGGCGGCCAACTACGACCGGAACGTCAAGCTCCCAGAACGGCTGTTGTTTTCCGGTGGGCGCGAGTGGGTCTGCGCCCAGGCCGAGGGTGAGGTGCTGGAGATCGCCGTGGGGACGGGACTCAACCTTCCTCTTTACGCCGATGGCGTCCGACTCACGGGAATCGAATTCGTGCCCGCGATGCTGGACATCGCCCGCCGGCGCGCGGTCGCGCTGGGTCGGTCGGTCGATTTGCGGCTGGGGGACGCGCAGGCGCTCGAGTTCGAGGACGCCACCTTCGACACGGTGGTGTGCACGCTGTCGTTGTGCACGATGCCGGACGACCGCGCCGCTGTGGCCGAGGTGAGACGGGTGCTTCGTCCAAGCGGGCGCTTCGTAGTAATGGAGCACGTACGCAGTCCAACCCGAGCGGTCCGGGGCATTCAGCGGCTGCTCGCGCCGGCGTTGCTTCGCTTCGGGGCCGACCATGTCCTTCGCGAACCGCTCGAGCACGTGCAGGCCGAGGGTTTCTCGATCGAGCTACTCGAACGCTCCAAGCTCGGCCTCGTTGAGCGGCTGGTAGCGCGCAAACCCCGCCCAGGCTGAACCTCCGGCCGCGTTGCCGATCAGCGCGGAGTTGCGCTTTGGCGTGAACTCGGGTGCGACGCCGGTACTTGGAAGCGCTCGCGAAGGCGCTTGCCGATCGCCCGACTCATACCGGCCAGCACCCCGGCTCTGTCGCTCTTGTGAACGAGCGGGCGCCAGCTCGAGCGCTCTGATCTCTTCCCGGTTAGACGATGAGGAGCGCCGATCGCGTCCCTTCTGCAAGGGGCCGGGCATGCGGGTCTTCACCCCTCAAGACCGCCGCAACCCCAGGATGGTCCACTCTTCAAACCGGCGTTACGGTCGTGGTGTTCGGCCTCGATACTGCTGGCACGGGAGACCGCGGACTCCCAGTCCTTGGATCGAGAGGACTCGCCCTGCGTCGGGTTGGCGAGCGAGGGCAGTGTCGTCGAGATCTGCGCGGGCGGTGGTGACGAATAGGGTGGTGCGGTCCGGCCCGCCGAACGCGCAGGAGGTAGGTCGCTCGACCGGGACTGGCACGGTGGCGAGGAGCGATCCGTCGGGGGCGTATCTGTTGACGGCGGCGCCGCCCCAGAGCGCGATCCATATTGCACCGTCCTCGTCGACGGTGAGCCCGTCGGGTGCGACCCCTGGTTGATCGATGTGCACGAGCGTCCTGCGCTCGCTGATCACACCGGTGGCGCCGTTGAAGTGGAACGCGTCGACGCGGCCGGTGCCGCTGTCGTTGAGATACATCATGCTGGCATCGGGACTCCAACCGATGCCGTTGGAGATCGTCAGGCCGGTGAGTACGGTTGTGCAACTTCCGTCGAGTTCGAGGCGGTATAGCGAACCGGCGCCGGGCGATTCGTCGTAGGCCATCGTCCCGGCCCAGAAGCGCCCCTGCGGGTCGCAGGCACCATCGTTCATCCGTACGTCGGTGCGGCCGGCTTCGGGCTGGGCGAGCTCGTGGATCGAGCCGGTGTCATCGACGAACAGAAACCCTGGTCCGGCGGCGAGCACGTAGCCGCCTCCGATCGCGGGCGCGACAGCACCGATGTGACGGTCGATCGAGATTGTCTGCACGCGGGCAAGGGCGCCGCCGGGCGCCAGCGTTCCTCGGTGCATGTGGCGCCCGAGGATGTCGACCCAGAGCAGCTCCTGGCGCTGTTCGTGCCACCGAGGGCCCTCGCTGAGCAGCCCCGGTGTTCCTGACCAGGCCGTCACCTCGGGCGCGGTCATGCCGTGAGGTCCACCACAACCTTGATGTCGTCGGGCTGTCGGTCGAGCGCCTCCGTCCAGCGACCGAGGGGGACACGACGGGTGATCAGGGCGCTCAACCATGAGGCATCCGCAGCCGCAAGGGCGACGGCGGCCTGTTCCCAATGACGTTTGCCGGCGTTCACGGTCCCGAACAGGACCACGTTTCGCAGCACCATGTTGCGATTCAACGTCGTGGCATCCACATCGAAGGTCGGGTCGAGGTTCATGATGCCGGTCAGGCACATGATCCCTCCGCTGACCAATCTGCTCGCGGCTGACTTACCGACCGCGCCGAGCCCCGTGCACTCGATCACGACATCCACCTCTACGTCGATCTCGGCGGCGTCTCCCGCGTGATACCGCGCGCCGAGGGCCTCCACGAGATCACGTTTCGCGCCGGCTACGGCGAGATCTACGACGTGAACCTCGTAGCCGCGCTGCACGCCCAGCAGGGATGCCATCAGCCCGATCGGCCCGGCGCCGGTGATCAGCGCCTTGCCCTGCACAAAGAACCCGCGGCGCGAGATCTGGTCCACCTGATCCCACGCTTTGGCCAGCACCGACGCCGGTTCCAAGAGAACACCGAGGTCGCCGAGCCCCGTGGGTATGCGCACGGCAAATTCCGGTTCGACGCGCCATTGCTCGCTTCCGTATCCGTGAAGGCGAACGATGCCTCGCTCGCCGAAGCTGTCGTTGCGGCACATGTCCCACTGTCCGGCGGCGCATGCGGGACACGGCACCGGATCGGGCCGGCGCACGATCCCGACGAGCAGATCGCCGCGGGCGAAGCCTGATCCGGTGGGCGCCTCGAGGACCTCGCCCAGGCTCTCGTGGCCGACGATCAACTTTCCCTGATCGGGTGGCGGCGTCCCGTACGACCCCTCGGCGATCTCCCGGTCAGTCCCGCATACACCGAGCGCCAAGCCGCGCACGAGAAGGTGACCGTCGCGCGGGTCCGGGCCCGGGACGTCCTCCACGCCGGCGGTCCCTTCTTGCCCCGGTATCACGGTCATCGCACGCACGTTGCCGATCGTGACATGCGCCACGGCGTCGGCCTCACCCGATTCGGGGGATTACAACCCCGGCGGCGGCTCGGATCATCGACCCAATGGCCGCATCGCTGACCGACGTGCTCGACGTCGTGGTCGTCGGCGCCGGTCCTGCCGGCGTCGTCGCGTCGCTCCGGGCAGCACGGCTCGGAGCCCGCACGGCGTTGATCACCCGCGATGAGTTCGGGGGAATGGCCGCGAATGACGGACCCGTCCCGGTGCGCACCCTCGCGCAGGCAGCCCGGCTGATTCGCGAGGCAAGGCAGCTCCCGCGCTACGGGATTACGTGCGGTGAGCTCTCGCTGGACTACCCCCGGCTGCTAGCGCGCGTGCGTGAAGTGACCGAGGACGTGCGCGACCACTCGCTGCTGCGCGACGATCTGAACGCGGCCGGCGTGGCGATCCACGAGCGGGCCGGAACGGCAAGGTTCGTCGACCCCACACCATCGAGAGTGACAACGCGCCACGGCTTCGAGCGGACAAGCTCATCATCTGTACAGGAGGAACCCCGCGGCGGCTGGCGGTCCCCGGCTTCGAACTCACCGCGACGCACAGCGACGCGTGGCACCTGTCTGCGGCGCCGGGGTCGCTGCTCGTGATCGGCGCCGGCGCGACCGGCGTCCAGGTGGCCTCGATCTTCAACGCGCTCGGCTCACGCGTCCAACTCGTCGAGGTCGCTCCGCGCATCCTGATGAGCGAAGACGAGGACGTCTCCACAGCGGTCAGTGCCGCCCTGGCAGCATCAGGCGTTCGGATCGTCGAGAACGCCGGAACGATCGACCGGTTCGAGCGTTCTCACAGCGGAGTACGACTCATTCATACCGCGAACGGTGCCGCGGACAGCGTCGAGGCCACGATCGCCGTGGTCGCGGTTGGATGGGTAGCAGCCACGGTCGGGCTGAACCTCGATCGAGCCGGCGTGCGGACCGATCGGCGTGGGTACGTCGAGGTGGACAGCCATCTCCGAACCACAGCACCACACATCTTCGCCGCCGGCGACGTCACCGGGCGCGCAATGGTCGTACACGAGGCTACCCGCGAGGGGGCGCTCGCCGCGAGCAACGCTGTGTTCGGAACGGCAACCCCGCTGCCAACGATTGCGAGCCCGATCGGCAGCTTCACCGACCCCGAATACGCGTCCGTCGGGCTAGCCGAAGCTGCAGCCCGCGAGGGTCACGAAGTGGTCGTCGCGACGGTGAGGTTCGACTCGCTACCGCGACCGATCATCGACGGCCGACCGACCGGGTTCTGCAAACTGGTTGTCGATCGCCGACTCCACAGCATTCTCGGCTGCCACATAGTGGGAGAACGCGCGGTCGAGCTCGCGCAGCTGGCGGCGACCGCGATGGCCGCGAAGATGCCCGTCGAGCAACTGGCACTCGTACCGTATTCGTTTCCAACGTACGCGAACGCGCTCGGGCGCGCGGCTATCGCCGCCGCAATCGAACTCGACCAGACCGGAAGGTGGGCGGTCGAGCACCTCGCAGACACAGAGCGAAGCGTCGCCGCCTCAAGCCCGCCGTAGACGCACTACCAACTCGCGGCCGAGTCTCCTGATCCGGCTGTCTTAGGCTCTCCCTTATTTCTCCCCCGGCGCGCACACGACGCCCCCCGGCGGGCCTCGAACCCTGACGTAACCACCGACACCAGCCTCGGGTCTTCTGCGCGTTCGGCCAGATCGGGTTCACCTGGGTGAATGGACCCCATCAATCTCTCATTGGTGCGGGGTCGACGTAGTCTCAGGATCGGGCCGAATCTTCCGGCCCAAGTCGATAATCCAATCGAGCGAGGAGAAGTGCGCTATGGCAACACTGGTCGCGATCGGTTACCCGGATCAGGGCACCGCCGAGCAGGCCCGAGACACTGTCGCGAAGTTGGAAGCGGATCTGGTCATCCAGGCTGACCAGGTCGCTGCGATCTCACGCGACCTAGACGGGAAGTACCACGTGCATACCTCGCACGGTGGCGCATCGGCCGGTGCGGGCGCATGGTGGGGCGGGTTCTGGGGCTTCTTGTTCGGTCTGTTGTTCTTCATCCCCTTCGCCGGCCTGGCGCTCGGAGCCGGGATGGGCGCGCTGTTCGGCCATTTCGGCGAGAAGGGGATCGACAAGGCGTTCCAACAACAGGTGCGCGACTACCTGAAGCCGGGTACCTCTGCCCTGTTCATGGTGATCGAGCAGGTCACGCCCGACAAGGCAATCGCTGCGCTCAAGCAGTACGGCGGCACGGTGATCAAGACATCGCTTTCGGAAGAGGACACGAAGGACCTACAAGCGGCACTGCAGCCACCGGTCGAGGCCGGCGCCAGCTCGTAGCCACTTCGACAGTGTCGAGGGCCGGCTGAAGATGTTCGGCGACGGCCGCATAAGTCAAATGAAGGAAAATCGATGAGCGCCGTTGCACCAAAAACTCATGAGACCCTGGCCGGACTATCCGCAGGCAACCTCGAGGTCCTCGAGGCGGCGGTCGGCCTGCGCGAGCACAACCGCGAGGGCAGCGGCCTCGATGCGCGCACATTCGCGCTCGTGAAGATCGCGGCGCTGATCGCCCTCGATGCGCCTCCGGCCTCGTACGCGTGGCAGATCGCGAACGCTTTGGAGGAAGGGGCAAGCGCGGAAGATTTCATCGGGGTTCTGCGGGCGGTCGCGCCGCAGGTCGGTGGCCCGAGGGTCATTGCAGCGGCCCCGGAGATCATGGTCGCGATGGGGCTTGCGATCGACGAGGAAGGCCAGGTATAGCGATGCTGTTCAGGTGCCGCCGTCCACTATTACGTGCCGCCGCCGTCGGCGGCGGAGCATACGGGTTCGGTAAGCACCGCCAGCGCCAGCAGGAAGGGGAGCAGCAGGCCCACGAAGAACGCCAGCAACCGGCCGCAAGCGGCACCGCGAGGAGTTGCACGACGTAAAGGCGACGCTCCAGACGCGGGCACCTGACGGCGCTGCGCCCGATCCGTTCGAGCGGGCGCAGCGAGACGGCAAGGCCGGAGCGGAGGAAGGCCGAGACGGCCAACCCGACGCTACTGACAGGGCCACGCCGAAGGCGAGCGGCTGACGTGGCGACCGCCGCGCATGCCAAGCTCGACCAAGCGTGTCCGAGCTAGCCACCGGCAACAAGTCCTACGTACTTGCGATACTCGCGCTAGCCACCCTCGCTCTGATCGGCCTCGGAGCAGCCGTCCTCCTTCCGGCGAATGAGGAGAGCAGGATGAAGACGAGTGAGCTGCCGACAAGGGTTCAAACGGCCGCCGATTCCTGAGCTGACGGACCGGCGGCCATGACATCTCGATCGCTTCCCGGGGTGCGCGCGTTGGCGGGCTATCGTGCCTCGTGGGTGCGCCGTGACGTGGTTGCCGGCGTCGTGTTGTGCACGCTCCTGGTCCCGCAGGGGATGGCGTACGCCGAGCTCGCGGGCCTGCCGGCGATCACCGGTCTGTACACCTCGATCCTGTGCCTGGTCGGCTATGCCGCGTTCGGCCCATCCCGGATCCTGGTGTTGGGCCCGGACTCGTCGCTAGGGCCGATGATTGCGGCGACGATCCTGCCGATCCTGGGCTCCGGCGGGAGCCCGGAACGCGCGATCGCGCTCGCGTCGATGCTCGCGCTGATCGTCGGGGCGATCATGATCGCGGCCGGAATCGCAAAGCTCGGATTCGTCGCCGACCTGCTCTCCAAGCCCACGCAGATCGGATACATGAACGGGCTGGCGCTCACGATCCTGATCGGGCAGCTGCCCAAGCTCTTCGGCTTCTCGACCGACGCCAACGGACTGATCAATGAGGCCCGCGCCTTCGTGAACGGGCTTGGCTCGGGCGAGGCGGTCGGCGCGGCCGTCGCGATCGGGCTCGTCAGCCTCGCGCTGATCCTGGTGCTCGGACGGTGGCTCCCGCGGATTCCGGGCGTGCTGGTGGCTGTGGTCGCTGCGATCGCAGCGTCATCGGTGTTCGACCTGGCCGGCCATGGCGTCTCGCTCGTGGGGGCGCTCCCCAAGGGGTTCCCGCCGCTCACGATCCCCAACCCGGTTTCGGATCTTCCGCTTCTGATCGCGGGAGCCCTGGGGATCGCGCTGGTGGCCCTCACCGACACGATCTCCACCGCCTCGTCGTTCGCCGCGCGGACCGGGCAGGAGATCGACGGGAACGGCGAGATGATCGGGATCGGCGTCGCGAACGTCGCCGCCGGGTTCTTTCAAGGCTTCCCGGTCAGCACCAGCGGATCGCGGACAGCCGTCGCCGAGCAGGCCGGCGCCAAGACGCAGGTCACCGGCCTCGTCGGTGCGGCGCTGATCGTGCTGATGCTCGTGCTCGTCCCCGGGCTGCTCAAGAACCTCCCCAATCCGACGCTCGCCGCGGTCGTGATCGCGGCATCGTTGTCCCTGGCCGACGTGCCCGGGACCGTGCGGCTCTGGCGCCAGCGCCGGGTCGAGTTCCTGCTGACGATCACCGCCTTCCTCGGCGTGGCCCTGCTCGGCGTGCTCCAGGGGATCGCGGTCGCGGTCGCGCTGTCGATCCTCAACGTCTTCCGCCGGGCCTGGTGGCCCTACCAGACCACCCTCGGCCGCGTCCCCGGCATGCCCGGCCAGCACGACCGCCGGCTTCACCCAGAGGCCGAAGAGCTTCCCGGGCTTGTGATCTTCCGATTCGACGCCCCCCTGTTCTTTGCCAACGCCAGAACCTTCCGCGAACAGATCCGCCGCCTCGCCGCCGCGAACCCGCGACCGGAGTGGATCATCATCGCCGCCGAACCCATCACCGACGTCGACACCACCGCCGCCGACATGCTCGCCGAGCTCGACACCGAACTGAACGCCGCCGGCACCTCGCTCGCGTTCGCCGAACTGAAAGACCCCGTCCGAACCAAGCTCGAGCGCTACGAACTGATCGGCCCGCTCGACCCCGACCACTTCTTCCCGACTCTGCAATCAGCGGTCGACGCATATCGCTCGAAGACCGGCGCCGAATGGACTTCCGCCATGCCGGTGGCGGGTGCCGACGATGACGGTGGCCCGCTGTGAGCGGAATTTGCACCAGATGAGCGGGCATAGATTTTGGGCACTCGCGGCGCTGGCGGGGGATGGAGCCGATCGAGCTCCGGGCGGGTGACGACCTCGAGCAGCTTGTGCGCGATGCGGTCAGCAGAGGCGCGGACGCCCTCGCGATGGAGGGAGGAGACGGGTCACAGGCTGTCGTCGCGATGGTCGCGGCGGAGCTCGACCTTCTGTACGCGTGCATAGCGGTCAGACCATCGGGCGGTTTCGCAAGTCGGCTGTGTGACCCCGGAGGCCGTGCGCATCCTTCGTCCTCGGTCGCAAGCCGGCCGTCGTTAGATGGGCACCGACGGTGGCGGTGGTGGTGGTGCGTCACCTTGACTCGGAGGCCCCGCCTGCTTGTTCCGTTGCCGGCGTCGGATGGCGACGACCGCGCCGACGATGCCCGCCGCTAAAGCGGCACCGATCAGCACCCACGCCCAACCGGGAAGGCCGCCCGACTCCGAGGGGCTCTTCTCCTTGGACGCCGCGGCCGCGGCAGCAGCCGCCGCCGCGGCGTGGTTGGATGAGGTCTCCGTGGTCGTTGTGGTCGTCGGTGTCGTGGTCGTGGTCGTGTGAGTCTGGGTCGTGGTCGTCGTAGATGTCGGCGCGGTGCCGGTCTCGGTCGTCGCCGTGATCGTCGCCGTCCGGGTCGGCGTCGTGGCGGACTCGGTCTTGGTTACGGTATTCGTCCCCGGCGTGGCGGTCGTGCTAGAGGTGGCGGTGGCGGCCGTGGCGGTCTCGGCCTTGGTGGTCGTGGTTGAAGTGGTTTGCGACGCTGACTGTGTCGTAGCCGTTGGAGTCGTTTCGCTGGGGGCAGTGGGCGGGCTCACGCTCGTCGTCTTGCTCGTTATCTGTGTGAGTGTCCTAGAGATGCTGCTCGCGATGCTTGATGCGCCGCCTGAACCGCACCCCGCGATCAGGACGGTGACGATGCCGGCGAGCGCAATCTTGTAGGGCATCGAGTGGCCCCTAGCGCTAACCCGCACTGTTGTCACGGTGACGCGGATCGGAGGACCTCAGGAGGTACGGCGGCATCGGCGTCCGCTCGGTCATGGTCGGGGCGACCTCGTCAGGCGTCATAGAGCCAGATTAGATTGACCGCTCACAGAGGGAGTACGGATGTGCGACCGTTCACCTGGGTGAAAGCGAATGAGGGTGATCACACGGTGCTCGGAAGATGGCGGGCAGCAGTAGACGGCCCGGCGGCATGTGGTTCCGCCCGGTCTGAGGGGTTCGCGTTCACCCAGGTGAATGAGCCTAAGTCAGTCGCTCGTCAGCTCTCGGCTGACTTAAGCTCGCTTCCCGACCACCCGTGAGTACGACGATCGAAACGACCCCGGCGGTTTCGTGGCACGCCGTCACGGCGCAGGAGGCGGCTGCGCGACTTGGCGTGGACCCTGGCCATGGGCTGGACGCCGGGGAGGTCGAGCGGCGGCTGGGCCAGTACGGCCTCAACGAGTTGCCGAAGGAGCCGCCCCCCAGCCGGTGGGAGGTGGCGCGGGGACAGCTGTCTAACCCGATGAACATCATGCTGCTGATCGTCGCCGTAGCGAGCTTTGTCGTCGGGCAGGTTCCAACCGGCATCTTCGTGCTGGGCCTGGTGACGTTCAACGTGGTGATGGGCTCGTCCCAGGAGCTGAAGGCGCGGGCCAGCGTCGAGGCACTCGCGGATTTGCAGGTGCCGCATGCCCGCGTGCGTCGCGATGGCGCTGTTGAGGAGGTCGAATCGACGCAGCTGGTGCCGGGGGATATCGCCCTGCTCGAGGCCGGTGACGTCGTCCCGGCCGACGGGCGGATCGTGACGTCCGCAACTCTGGAGCTCCAGGAGGCGGCGCTAACCGGCGAGAGCGCGCCGGTAGCGAAGGATGGGACTAGCGTGCTGGATGCCGAGGCGGGGCTCGGCGACCGCACCAACCTGGTGTTCGAGAACACGCAGGTGACGCGTGGGACGGCCGCCATCTTGGTGACGGCGACGGGGTCGGCGACGGAGATCGGGCGGATCGCCGACATGGTCACCTCGACCCAGCGTCAGCGGTCGCCCCTGCAAAAAGAGCTGGACGGGATGACGAAGGTGTTCGGGCTCGTGGCGTGGCTGGCGGTGGCGGTGATCGCGATCTTCGGCATCGCCCGGGGTCAGTCATTCGACACCGTGGTGCTGTTGTGCATCTCGACTGCGATTGCCTCGATCCCGGTGGGGCTGCCGACATTCGTGCAAGCGATGCTGTCCTCTGGCGCTCAGCGGCTGGCCGAGTCAAAAGCGGTGGTGAAATCGCTCGCAGACGTCGAGACGCTCGGCGGGACGACCGTGATCAACAGCGACAAGACGGGGACGCTGACGCTGAACCAGATGACCGCTACCACGATGTTGGCCGGCGGAGATTGGTTCCAGGTGGAGGGCGGCGGCTACCGCAAGTCCGGGACGATCCTCGGTGTGGCCGGGGAGGAGCTCCCCGATTTCCGGCGCCTGGCGCTCGGTCTGACGTTGTGCAGCGACGCCACGGTCGCCGATGACGAGTCGATCATCGGCGACCCTACCGAGGCCGCCCTGGTCGTCCTCGCCGCGAAAATGAGCACCGACGCGGAGCAGACACGGAATGCGATCGAGCGGCGCGCCGAGGTGCCGTTCGACTCCGAGTACAAGTTCATGGCGACCTTCCACGACCGCCCCGACCGGCTCGCCGGCGGGATCCTCACCGAGGGGCACTTCATGACCGTGAAGGGCGCGCCCGATGTTGTGCTGGGGCTGTGCAGCCTTGCCCTCTGGCACGGCCAGGAGCTCCCGATCGACGAGGTCCGCAGGGAACTCCTGGACGCCAACCAACAGCTCTCCGAGAAGGGGCTACGTGTGCTCGCGTTCGCCGCACGCGACCTCGACGATCAGGCGATGTCGGGAGCGATCGACGATCCGATGGCGGCCGTGCACGATCTCATCTTCGTCGCGCTGGTCGGGATCATCGACCCGCTGCGCACCGAGGCGAAGGACGCCGTCCATATCGCGCTCAGCGCCGGCATCGATGTCCGGATGATCACCGGCGATCACACCGTCACCGCCCGTGCGATCGCCGACCAGCTCGGCCTCGGCCCCGGCGTTCTCACCGGGACCGAGCTGCAGCATCTCCCCGACGAAGAGGTGGTCCGGCAGCTCCCTAATCTGCATGTGTTCGGCCGCGTCGCGCCGGAGGACAAGCTGAGGCTGGCCAAGCTGATGCAGCAGTCGGGCGATGTCGTGGCGATGACCGGCGACGCCGTCAACGACGCCGCGGCCCTCAAGCAGGCCGACATCGGGGTCGCGATGGGAAGCGGCTCCGAGGTCTCCAAGCAGGCGGCCAAGATCGTCCTGACCGACGACAACTTCGCGACGCTCGTCCGGGCAGTCGACCTCGGCCGCGACATCTATCGGAGGATCACGTCGTATGTGAAGCTCCAGCTGACGATCCTGTCCTCGGTGTTGCAGCTCATGCTGCTGGCCACGATCTTCAACATCAACGACGGCGTGGCGCTATTCCCGATGCAGCTGCTGTTCTGCAAGTTCTTCGTCGTCGTCACGGTCGTGATCGGGTTCATCGTCGACGTCCCCGATCCAGGCGTCATGCAAAGACCGCCCCGCAAGCCGGGGACGCGGATCGTCGACCGGCCCCAGATCATCCGCTGGCTGCTGAGCGGTCTCGTCGTGGCGGTCACGGCGCTGCTCGTCCTCGACCTCGGACCGGACGAGCCGAGCACCACGCACGCGTCGGTCTCGATGACGATGGCGTTTGCCGTCGTGGCCTTCACCGCCGTGAACCTCGGCTTCGTGATGCGGCGCGAGCGCGAGGCGCCCTGGTCCTCGCCACTGTTCCCCTTCATGGGCTGGATCATCCTCGGCTGGTTCCTGACCTGGGCGGGCGTCGAGCTCCACATGTTCCAGCGTCTGCTCGACACGGAGTCGCTGACCGGCGCCCAGTGGGGGATCGTGCTCGGCCTGTCGCTGATCGCGCCGGCGCTCGTGTGGGCCGACAAGGCCATCCAGCTGCGCCGCCAGCAGAAGACTGCGGCCGAAATGGATCAGCGCGCGGGCGGCCCGCTCGGTAGTTGAGAGCAACGGCTCGAACAAGACAAAATCATCGTCTGCAACCAACCCCCCACGTATCAAGCGACCCGGGGCAGGTCCAACGAGGGCATACGCCTTCCGTTGAGCGTCGCGGTCGTCCGTCTCCACGGCGTCGGTGTCGTCGACTCGCAGGCCGGGATCCTGGATCTGATCGGCTCAGGCGCCATTCACGGGAAATTCGGCCGTGCGATCGAGGCGTACCTCGCCGACCGTGAAGCCAGCGGGCGGCCGCCCGAACGCGACGCCGCGGGAGGAAAGTGGTGAAATGGGAACTCGCCATAGTCGCTGGGGCCCTGCTGGCCGTCGCCGGGGTGTCGCGCCGGCTGACAGACACCCCGTTCACGACGGCGATGGCCTTTGTGCTGATCGGGCTCCTGGTCGGACCGTTCTTGCTCGACGAGGTGACGGTGTCCTCCACGAGCGAAACGGTCCGCACGCTCGCCGAGGCGACGCTCGCTGTCGTGCTGTTCGCCGATGCCTCGCGGATCAAGCTCCGCGTGCTCAGGCGAGAGTACGCGGTGCCGCTGCGACTGCTCGCGATCGGGCTGCCACTCACGATCGCGATCGGCGCGTTGCTGGCGGCGGTCATGTTCGCCCATTTGAACGCCGGTGAAACGGTAGTGCTGGCCGTGCTGCTGGCGCCCACGGATGCCGCCCTCGGACAAGCGGTGGTCACCGAGCCGCGACTCCCGTCGCGGATTCGGCAGGGACTCAATGTCGAGAGTGGACTCAACGACGGGATCTGCGTGCCGCTGCTCTTGATCGCGCTGGCGGCCGCGGACGTCGAGGCCAAGACGGCCACGAGCCATCATGCGGTCAGCATCGTGGCTGAAGAGATCGGCTACGGGATACTCGGTGGCTTTGCGGCGGGCCTGGTGGCCGCCGCCGTGGTCGCGATCGGCCACCGCCGGGACCTGATCAGCGGATCGTGGCTCCAGGTTGTCCCGATCGCCGGCGCGGCCCTCGCGTACGGTCTCGCGGCCGGACTCGGCGGCTCGGGGTTCATCGCGGCCTTCCTGGCCGGGGCCGTATTTGGCGGCCTCATGCCGGAGGAGTCCGAGGAGGCCTCACGACTGAACGAGGAACTCGGTGCGCTGATCGGGGGAGTGACGTTCCTGATGTTCGGCGCCGTCCTCCTGGGGCCAGTTCTGAACCACGTGAGCTGGCAGATCGCGCTCTACGCGGGGCTGAGCCTGACCTTAGTCCGTATGTTGCCGGTCGCCATCGCGATGCTCGGCAGCGGCGCCAAGTGGCCAACGGTCGCGTTCCTCGGCTGGTTCGGCCCACGGGGCCTGGCGTCGATCGTGTTCGCTGTGATCACGGTCCAGCAGGCGCACCTCGCCGGCGTTGACACGATCTTGCGCACCACTTACCTGACCATCGGCCTGTCCGTGTTCGCCCACGGAATCACGGCCGCGCCGCTGGCCAGGCGTTACGCCCGCTGGTACGAGGCGCACCCGCCGCACCGCAGGCCGCCTATGGAAAGCGTCCACGCGCCACACCATCGCGCCCGTTGGAGACCGCGACCCGCGGACGAGCCCGGGTCATCGATTCCAGCCTGAAGAGCCGCCTTCGAGTTCCGACTCTGCGATCAGCACTCGACGCGCACCGCCGGAAGACCGGCACCGACCGGAGCGAACCGAGGCGGCGAGCGGTGTCACCCGTTTCGGGTGAGGACAACAAGCCCGCCGGCCTGGACCCTCCCCAACCTACCGGTTAGATTGCTTCAACAGGATTCGTGTGTGCGAGATTAGGGGTGTCTCACGCTTGCGCCCATGGGCGGGCGATACAGGGCGACGGCGAAAACGATCGAATCGGCCTGTGCGCACCCGTCAGGCCGGCTGACGATGGCAATCGCTGGCGCTGCGTCGGCGGGGCCGAGCCCCGTCACCGCTGAGCACCGCCCGGCGGTCGAGCTCCACCCGCTTGCCGAGGCGAAGCTCGCTGCGCCACGGCAGCGACGCGGGATGGTCCGGCGCCGGCGGATCTTGCGGACCCTCGAGGAAGGCTCGGACGCGGCTCTGACGCTGCTTGCGGCGCCGGCTGGGTACGGCAAGACCACCGAGGTGCGCGCCTGGTGTGGGAGCACCGAGGCTGCGCTGGCATGGGTGACGCTCGACGCCGAGGACAACGATCCGGTTCGGCTCTGGACTTACGTGGCGACCTCGGTCGACCGGATCCGCGAGGGGCTCGGCCGTCGCGCGTTGCAGCGGCTCCGGTTGCCTGGGACCCCGATCGAGACCGCGGTCGACGAGCTGATGAACGGCATCGCTTCGTTCGGGCGTGAGGTGACGCTGGTACTCGACGACCTTCACAGCGTTACGGATAGGGACTGCCTTGCCTCGCTTCAGCACGCCATCGAGCGGCTGCCGCCGACGGCGCGCCTGATCCTGGTTACCCGCGCCGACCCCGGGATCGAGCTCGCGCGGCTCCGCGCCCGGGGGGCCCTGGTCGAGCTGCGCGCGACCGAGCTCTCCTTCACCACCGAGGAAGCGCGCGAGCTGCTTGTCGACCGCGGCGGTCTGCCGTTGGACGATGAACAGATCGAGGTCCTGCGGGACCGGACTGACGGCTGGCCCGCAGCTCTGTACCTCGCCGCCCTTTGGCTTCGCACTGTCGAGGATCGAAGTCGTGCCGTTCTCGAGTTCGGCGGGGATCATCGTTACGTGGCCGAGTACCTCAGCCACGAGGTGCTCGAGGCGCTCGACGCCGAGCACCGTTCCTTCCTGCTTCGCGCGGCGGTGCTCGGAGGCTTCACGCCGGAGATGTGCGATGTCGCGCTCGGGCGCTCGGACTCAGCGGCGGTGCTCGGAGAGCTCGAGGACTCGAACATGTTCGTGTTGAGCCTCGAGCGCCGGGAGTGGTTCCGCGTCCATCCGCTATTCGCCGAGTTCGCCGCCGCCCACCTCGCGTCGGATGACCCGGGCGCGGTAGCCGAGATCCATCGGCGTGCCGCCGGGTGGCTTCGATCGCGAGGTCTCTACGTCGAAGCCGCCACGCACGCGTCTGCCGCCGGCGAGCACGAGGTCGTCGCCGAGCTTCTGAGCGAATATCACCTGGCGTTGATCCGGAACGGACGCGCGGCTACGTTGCTGCGATGGGCGAGGACGCTGCCTGACGAGTGCCTGGTGCGGCATCCGGAGGTGGCCGGGGCCGCGGCAACGGCCGCGACGATGCTCGGACATTTTACGCTCGAGCGACGCCGGCTCGTACTGCTCGCGAGCCGCGGGAAGGCCGAGCGACCCGAGCGTTTCGGGGTCTACGCGGATGCGGTGCTGGCAATGGTACGCGCCGCCGGGATCGATGCGGGGGTCAGCGAGGCGGTAAGGGAGGGCCGTCGCGCGGTGGAGCTTTCAGAAACAGGAGCAGACGCTGTACTCGTCGCGGCGCTGGCCGCTCTCGCCGGCGCCCTGTACTTTGCGGGCGAACTGGACGAGGCGTGGGCGATGGCGCTACGTGCGGTTGAGCACCCTGATGCGGCGCACCGGGCCCCCGGGTACACCGTGGCGCAGGCCACGCTCGCCCTGGTCGCGGCGGATCGCGGCAGGCTTGACGCGGCTCGCAGGCACGCCGGGCAGGCCCGAGCGATCATCGGCAGCATCACCAGCAGCAGGAGCTGGCTCGGCGCAAACGCCGCGGTCGCGACCGGCGCTGTGCTTGCCCTCGAGGGCGACCTCGCCGGCGCCGAGCGCGAATTCGCGTACGCGGAGCAGTTCTTCCGCGACGAGGTTGCCACGATTCACCACGCGCGCGTGCTCCTGCGGCTTGCCGACATTCGCTGTCGGCGTGGCCGGTTGGACGAAGCGGACGCCACGCTGCGCCGAGCCCAGGACGAGATCATCGAGCTGGCCGACAGCGGAACCGTCCCGCCGCTCGCCGCCGAAATCAAGCTGGAGGTAGAGCAGGCGAGGCGCCGAGCGAGCACCGGCGAGATCCTGGAATCCCCCAGTGAGGCGGAGCTCGCCGTGCTGCGGCTTCTCCGCACCGACCTGTCGGCGCGCGAGATCGCGGGACAGCTGTTTCTCTCTGCGAACACAGTCAGATCCCACACGCGGGCGCTCTACCGAAAGCTGGGCGTTCGCTCGCGCGAAGCCGCCGTGGCGCGTGCAAGCGCTCTCGGACTTATGGGGGAACCGGACTCACCTAGGTGATCGCAGCGAACGGGCGCCCGGGCCGGACAGGATGTGCCAAGGTGTGGCCATGGGAGGTCGAACCTATCGGCTTGAGGTGGAAGGTGAGCTGGGCGATCTCGCTGCGTCCGCGTTCCCGGGCATGAGCGCAATGCACTCGCGTGGAAATACGGTGCTTGTAGGCCCGGTCAGAGATCAAGCGGAGCTCAATGGAATGGTCCAGCGTGTCTGGGACCTCGGCTTAGCGCTGCTCAGCGTCGGCGAGGTCGATGTCGCACCGCTGCTCGGTGAAACATCGAGTTCGCGCGCGAGTGGCCAGACCGAACTCGGTTGAAAGCACGGCCAAACTCGCCCGCCGGTTCGCCCGCTCCGCGACCGCGAGGATCTCGCAGTGGCACGGCTCAACGCGGTCGCCACCTCGGATGACCCCTAACGGGGGGGATCGGGATCGAGCCGCGAGAAGGGGCTAGAGTCCTGCTTGGGCCGTGACCCGCCCGGTCTTGACGGCGGTGGTCAGCGCGGCGTAGTCGAGTTCGTTCTGGTCTGCGTAGAGCTCGGCGAAGTCGGCGAGTGCGTTGTCCATCGCGTCGCTCTTGCCGAGGTAGGCGCTGATCGCGACGGCGTCGCCGGAGCGCGCGTGCCCGCGGGCGAGCGTCCGCCCGCAGATCTCGGCATAGGCGGCCAGCTCTGGCGGCTTCATGCCCTCGATGATCGCCGAGCCCTTCTCGTCCCAGAGCTGCCGGAAATAGAAGTCGCGTTTGACGCCGTCGATACCGGCCACGCGGTGCCAGCCGAGCATGATGTCGCTGGCGGCCTGCATCAACCGTTGACCCTCGACCACCCGCTGGCCGTGATTGGCGTACTGGCTCTTGCCCAGGAACGGCTCGAGCACTGACGGCTGGGCCTCCTTGAGCTGGAGGAACAGTGGGTCGTCGTTGTCGCGGCCGACCATCAGCACGATCCAGGCCCGCGTGCCGACGCTGCCGACACCGACGACCTTGCGCGCTCCGTGCACGTAGCGAAAGCGCTCCAGCAGTTGTTTGCGATCGCCTTGGAGCGTGCGACGGTACCCGCGGTTCACATCCCGCGCGAACTTCTCGACATCGCGCCCGCCGGCGAGATCCTCGATCGGCACGATCAGCGGCGGGTCGCCGACGATCCGCGGCTCACCATCGACGATCGTCGTCAGCTTGCTAAAAGCCCGCAGGCTGTCCTTCGCCCGCGTCTTGGCGAGGTTCTTCTCCATCAGCTTGCGGCGCTTCGCGCTCGCCGCGCTCTGAAACTGTGCGATCAGCGGCTCCGCATCGACCCGCGAGTACCACAGATCGAACGTATTCATCGACGCGAGGTCGCGCATCGCCTCGCGATAAGCGCGCGTCACGGCCAAGTTCACCCCGCGACGCTGGTCTCTCGGGAAGCCGAGGTCGCGTCCGGCGACGGCGAAGCTCGCGACCAGCCGCTTGAGATCCCACTCAAACGGGCCCGGCAGCGTCTCGTCGAAGTCGTTGACGTCGAACACCAACCGCCGATCCGGCGCGGCGAACCCACCGAAGTTCGACAAGTGCGCATCTCCGCACAACTGCACTTTCAAACCGGTCCGCGGCGAGCGGTCGAGATCCGCCGCCATGAGATAGGCGGCGCCGCGGTAGAACGTGAACGGCGAGACCAGCATCCGCCCGTAGCGGATCGGGACCAGCTCCGGCACCCGAGAGGCGGCCTGTTCCTCCAACAGCTCGACCGGATCGCGCCGACCCGACGGCGCCGACCACTCGCCATGCAAGCTCCGCGGAACCTCCGCCCGTGCCGCCTTGCCACGCGCCGCCCGCTCAGCCAGCGAGAAATGCGCGACCTTGCCATTGCCCCCCGACCGCGCTGGTGCCTGCGTGGTGACCCTCTCCTCAGTGGCATCCGCCGATTTCGTACTCGCGGTGCTCATATCCATCGTCCCTCCTGATGACCCACCCGGGTCTCAATCGTCATATTTCCGGCCCCAAGAGGCAGGCTCATCGATGACCGCCCCGGCGAGTCAACAAACCGCGATCACAGCCCGGGCACCGGTGTGGAATGACAGCCGCTCAAGCCGGTCCGATCACCGAGCGCCGCGCTCAGCCCGCCTGACGTAAGCAGCTCCGGATAGACGCCCTGTGCGAATTGGCGAACCTCGTCAATCGCGTCTTGCACTTCCCGGCCGAGGTCGCGTAACAGCTGGCCGATCTGCTCGTCTTCATGGAACCGTTCCGCGCCCGCCGCGAGTCGGATTCGTACCACGGTGAGTCGCTGCTGCGCCCCGTCGTGGAGGTCCTTCCGATCCGCTCGCGCTCGGCATACCCGGCGGCCACCAGCCGGCGGGCCGCCTGTATGGGGCTCGTTATCGACAACCCTCCGAGATCAGCCAGACGTTGCGCGGTATCGCCGTTCCGATGCTTTGACCAGCCACGGTCGCGCTCGACAGGTTCGACGCTCATACGCTCTTACGATCTGGTTCAAGCTCTGATGAAGAGCAGGCGGCGAGGCTCGATCCGTTCTTGACGTTCACGACGGCCGCGCCCGCTCGGCACGCCGCCGGATCCTCGAATCCGGCACCGATCGTCAGCCACATGCCCCTCGCAGCACTCAACCGACAGCCCGTCCGCCAGTCAGATCGTCGGTCGGCGCGACCGACACCAGCTCGATCCCGAGCTGGGGCAACCGGTCGAGGAGCCCGTAAAGGTGCGTTTGGTCAACGACGTTACCGCTCAGGACCGTCGTCCCCGCGACTCGCTCCATCTGCATGCCCTCGAACTCGCCGGCGAACCGGTCGCTCAGCTCGCCCCGCAGGACCAGCCGATACTGCCTGCCTCTCACCGACTGATCGTTCATGCCGCTGCGAAGCCTTGCGCGACGGGAGGTGAGATCGAGCCGTCCGGCTCATGTTCACCTAGGTGAACCCGTACCTCTCGGACGGCGAGGGTAAGTGCCGCGGCGACGGCGAACTCCCCCGAAGCGAATCTCATGGCGGCTGCGCCACGTTGACGACAAAGGGCATCCGAAGCCATCGCCAGGGCGTCATCTCCAACACGCCGGATCACACCCCCTGCCCCACCAGGATCGCCGCCAGGACGATCCCGGCGACGGGGTCGCGGCCCGGCCCCGAGCGGTCGTAGTGGCGGACGACCCGCACTCCGGAAATCCACGTCTCGATCTGGGCTGACCGCGTGGTGCTCACGAATCATCGAGTCGAGCCGGCGTCGCAGGCGCGCCGGACGCCGTCAGCCGAGCGCGGCGGCTTGCGCCGCCGCGGAGGGCTCGATTTCGGGAAGGCGCATCATTCGGAAGGAGTTGAACAGCCCGAGCCCTCCGGCCAGGAGCGGGATCAGTAACGCCACTTGGAGCGCGAGGTTCGTTGCGTCGGTGTTGATCTTGAGGATCTCGTCCTGGACCGCGTGAGGCTCGCCGGCGACGAGCTTCTCAAGTTGGGTGTTGCTGATCACCTCCGCGTCGTGCTCCAACGTCTTTGAGATCTGCTGCTTCTGCGATGAGGGGATCACGGCACTGTCGTTCACCATGTTCGTGAACGCCACGGACAGAGTCGCCAGCAGGATCCCGCCCGCCATCGCCAGACCAAACGACAACCCGAACGAGCCGGCTGCTGAATTAACGCCGGCTGCCTCGCTGACCCGCTCCTCGTCGATCGGGGCGAGCGTGTAGTTGTTGAGCTGGGAGACGAGCAGGCCGAGCCCCGCTCCCGCGATGATCAATGGCACGGTGAGATACCACCCCGAGCTCGCCCTCGGGATGATCGGGATCAGTAGCGCCATGCCCAGCGTGCTGAGCGCGAACCCGATGCGGATGACGCTCGCGGAGCGCCGGTGACCGGATCGTTTTCCGGCGAGGATCGCCATCGCGAACATCGTCAGTGAGAGCGGGGCCAAGGACAGGCCGGTCTGCATCGCGTTGTACTCGAGCTTGATCTGCAGGAAGATCGGAAGGGCGATCATCGCGCCACCGAGGGTGATGTTCTGCATTGTTTGCTCGGATATTCCGAGCCGGAAGTGCGGGAGCCGGAACAGGTCCGGGTCGAGCACGGTGACCTTGCCCTCACCGTGACGCCGCACGAGCCAGCGCGCGAACGCCGCCAGCGCCAGCGCGCCCAGGACGATCAACAGCACGACGTAATCGCCGCCTTCCTGCCAAACCAAGATGCCGAGCACCACCCCACCCATACCCAGGACCGACAGGATCGCTCCGACAACGTCGAAGCGACGGTCGCCCGTGTATGGAACGTCTTTGACGAGTTTGATCTGCGACAGGATGATCGCGATCACGATCACCTCGAGCAGGAACCCAACGCGCCAGGACAAGTAGGTCGTCAAGAACCCCCCGAGGAGCGGCCCGACCGCCGCCGCGATCGCGGCCGCCGCTCCCACAAGCGCATATGTCTTCTTCTGCGCGGCGCCCTCGAAGTTGCCGTGGATCAGCGACTGCATAGCCGGCAGCAACAGCGACGCGCCCAGGCCGCCGATGATCGCCCAGAAGATCACGACCGCCGTAATGCCCTGCGCCAGCGTCATCGCGAGCGCGCCGAGCGCGTAGGCCAGCAGGCCCAGGATGTACGCACGCTTGCGGCCGATCAGATCGCCGACCTTGCTGTTGATCAGGATGAACGCCGCCGAGACGAGTGCCTCAAGCGCGATCGCGGACTGAACCGCGCTCACCGTCGTCCCGAGATCGTGAACGACCTTTGAGATCGACACGTTCATCAGCGACGTGTCGACGACCAACACGAACATCGCCGTCGCCAGCAACAGCGACAGACGCCGGTTCCCGGCCCCCTCCTCAGCGGCATCTACGGTCGCGTCATCCACCACCGGACACCGTACATCGTGCGCCGGGGCGGCAGCCCCTGGGATGCTTGCGTGAGCGCGCCGTCGAGCGAGCACCGGTAGCGATCGCCGGCTCTCTTCTCGCGAGACTGGGTTGCAGCGAGGTCATGGGCCATGATCATCGCGGCGCCGCGGTAGAACGTGAACGGCGAGACGAGCATCCGGTACCCGACGGCCGCGGCGCGTCGTCTGCAGTGAGACTCAGTACCTTGCCGGGATGTACTGCTGGGAGTGGTCAGGCTCGCGGTAGCCGCCTCGCTTCTCGCGTGGGGGAAGGACAACGGGCCGACGCGGCGGAGATTCGTACGGAATCTGTTCCAGCAAGTGGCTGATGATGTTCAGCCGCGCGCGTTTCTTGTCGTTGGAATCAGCGACGTGCCACGGAGCAAATTCGGTGCTGGTCGCCGCGAACATCTCGTCCCGGGCCCGGGAGTAGTCATACCACCGGCTGTAGGACTTGAGGTCCATCGGCGACAGCTTCCAGACCTTCCGTGGGTCGTTGATTCGTGACTCGATCCTCCGCGTCTGCTCTTCCTGGCCGACCTCCAGCCAGTACTTGAGCAGGATGATCCCCGAGTCGAGCATCGCCTGCTCAACCAGCGGCGCGAGCCGCAGGAACCGAAACGCATCGTCCTCCGAGCAGAACCCCATGACCCGCTCGACGCCGGCCCGGTTGTACCAGCTGCGATCGAAAATCACGACCTCGCCCGCCGCTGGAAAATGCGACAGGTAGCGTTGGACATACATCTCGGACTTCTCACGCTCGGTCGGCGCGGGGAGCGCGATCACCCGGAATACCCGCGGGCTCACCCGCTCGGTGATCCGCTTGATCACCCCGCCCTTCCCGGCCGTGTCACGGCCCTCGAACACAACGCAGACCTTTAGCCCCTCCTGCACGACCCACTCCTGCAACCGAACCAGCTCGCCCTGAAGCCGAGCGAGCTCCTTCTCGTACAGCTTACGGCCAAGCTTCTCGACCTCCCGCCGATCCTTCCCCGTCCGCTTCGTTTCGCTCATCCCTCACCCCTCCCCACTCGCACACAGACCTCCCGTGCATTCTCTTGCCGATAGCTCTAGCCGGCCACGCTGTCAGAACCCTGGCGCCGGATCCTCCGTACTCCACGGTACAGGCCTCGCGGGTTGTCCGTGCCCGGCCAAGCCCATCCACGGGACGCGGCGTTACGCGCAGCGGTGCTTACGCCCGCTGCCGGATCAACTGGTGATCGCGGGTAGGCCTTCCCATCCTCACTTCAACCGCCTTCCACCTCAGGCGTCCGGCGCTCCCTGTCTGGCGCAATCGCTTTGTCCTCCCGCATGTTCCGTGCCGGACGATCGCGTCGGCGGAAGGCGGTTACGGGCGGAGCCTAATCGCGCCTATCTCAACCATACCGGCGGAGACGGATTGGAGGAATCGCTGAGCCGCGCAGACGCACCTCGGCGGATCCCGGACAGCAGTGGATACCTCGCCGTGGAGCTCGAGGTGACACTCGATTGGGCCGAGGCGCGTCGCGCCGCCGGCTCCTCGACCGACCGGCCTGAAACCGCGACCTCCGCGACGACGGCGAGATCGGCAGCGATGCGCGTAACCGGCACCGTGAAGGGCCAGGGTCAGGCGCTCGTCGGCTGTCTCGTCCGCCAGAAACGGAGCTGCGAGGGTTTGTCCGCAGTCCTCCCTGAGCGGCAGGATCGCGCTGAGGGAGACACCGGCTGACCTGACGGTGTGTCGACCTCCAACGGGGGCTACGGAACCGGCGGCCGAGGACACCTAGTCCATCGCTTCTGCACGTCCTCCGTCCCTTGCTGTGGGTTTGTCCGGATGACCCCGTGATCCCGTGAACTCAGGATGGGTACATGAGCATGACAGCCACAGCCCGGCCGATTGACGGCACGCTTCGCCATGAGGTGGACGTCAACGGCCGGCACACGATCATCACGGACGAGCCGACGCGACTCGGGGGCACAGACGCCGGTCCCGCGCCCCACGAGTTCCTGCCGGCGATGCTCGCCGCATGCGTCTCGACGATGATTCTGACTTACGCAAACGCGCGGGGTCTCGAGCTGGGAGAGCTGCGAGTTGATGTCGTGTATGACCCGGAGCCGACTCCGCGGCACGTGGAGATGGTCGTGCACGTGCCAGCGGGCTTGCCGCCCGAGCAAGCCGAGCGGCTCCGCCGCATCGCGGACACGTGTCCAGTCAAGCGCGCGCTCGAAGCGGGGTTCACCTTCAACGAAGAGATCGTCGCCGGTGGCCGCCGGACCGCAGCCGTTGAGCATGCGGGCGTAAACGGCGCTTCTCCCACGCGTACCGGAGCGTCGTAGTTATCCGCTCGTTGTCTGCGGGTTCGACCGGATAGTCACCCGAAGATGCACACGGAGGATGGTTGTACGCGTCCCCCGGATCGTGATCATCGGCGGCGGCACCGACGGGACCTTGACGGCGAATCGGCTACGCCGCGTCTACGGCGACTCCGCGCAGATCACGGTCGCGGACCGTGACGATCGCCACGTCTACCAGCCCGGCATGCTGTCCGTCCTGTTCGGGCGCACCGATCCGGGAAGGCTCGTTCGCTCGCGCCGGGCGCAGCTTCACGATCGAGTCGAGCTTCGCTTGGCCACCTTCTACACGCTCGACGGCGCGGCCTTGCCCGGCGCTGTCCGTAGCAGGGCTGCCATGTCCGTGACGGCTCAGTAGTTGCCACCTAGTCGCTGCGCATTTCCCGGGATTACGCCAGCGCCGCCGCGGCGTACGTTAAGGCTGTAGTTGTTTTTCGGCACTAGGTTTTCTCGAGTGACCGAAAAGGAGAAAGGAGGTTCATATGGCCACCATGACTAGCAGAGGTGGACGGGCGGAGATCGCGCTCGACTATGAACAGCCGATGTCGTACGACGCCGACGAGCGGCCGTACAAGGGCGCCGGCTGGGTTCTGTTCGCGGCGATCATGCTCGTCATCGGCTCGGTCCTCAGCATCATTTGGGGGATCGCGGCTGTCTCGAGCTCGCATTTCTTCGTCGCCGGAGCCTCCTACATTGTTAGTGGCCTGAACACCTGGGGCTGGATCGTGATGGCGTTCGGGGCCCTCCAGGCCCTGGCCGCGCTGTCCATCTGGCGCGGGGGTGAGTTCGGGCGCTGGTTCGGGATCTTCGCTGCTGCGCTTGGCGGCCTGGCCGCGATGATGTCGATCCCGGCCTACCCGTTCTGGGCGCTGGCGCTGGTAGTCATCGACGTGCTGGTGATTTACGGGCTCGCCGTCTACGGCGGCAAGCCGTACCTGACCCGCTAGCTCCTCCTCAACCACCGTCGGGCGGTCTCTCCGGGGACCGCCCGACTCGTGTTTGCCGCGACACGTTTCGGGATTGCACGGATGTCTTCGAGGGGGGAAGGATCGATGATCGAAGCATGACTCCCAGCGAACAGCAGCATCGAGTCGTGTGGGTCGATCGTGATTGGCGCGGTGACTGGGAGGTGTCGCTCCCGGATGGGAGGACGTCCGTCGGCTGCGAGACGCTCGACGACGCTCGACGCCTCGCCTATCTCCTCGCCGCGCGCATCCTCCCGTGCGAGCTGGTCATCCGTGACGCGTACCACCGAGTAGTCGACCACGAGATCCTCAATCCCGCCAGCGCGCCGACGAGTTCCGGCATGCCCCAGTAAGTCCAGCCGTCGGTCTTCTCTCCACAGCGCGATCGCGTAATCTCCGGGCTGGGAGAGATGGGCGGCGCGTAGTTCGATATCAACTCTGACCCGCAAAGTGCGGGGGACTCTGGAGTTCATGATCGATGTCGCGCCCCGCGCAGCGGACGGCTTCTCGCTCGGCGGCCTCACGGCGTTCACTTCGTAACCCAAGGGCGGCGTTATCAAGCGCATCCCCGAGCGGGTGAGTCCTCGCGTCTCTCGCGTGGCGGCGCTCCCGAAGCCGACCGGGCGCGAAAGGACCCAGATGGAAGCTCTCGCCGATGGACCTCGAGTCCTACGGCCTCTGGTACGAGTGTTCGCGGGCTCGTGACGAGATGCTCGCGGCGAGCGATACCAGATTCGCCCCTTGGCACCTCGCTGACTGAAACGACAAGATGCGCGCGCGGCTGAACATCATCAGTCACCTCCTTGAGCAGATCCCCTATGAATCGTCACCCCGCGAGGCGGTCGTGCTCCCAGCGCGGTACAAGCGACGCGGCTGGCGCGATTCGGACCACTCCCTCCTGTACATCCCGGCAAAGGATTGAAATCACGCCGCTACCCGGACTCGCGTCAGGGGGTCCCGATCCGCGGGCACACTTGGCGTCGGGCGGGCCGGTGTTGGGCGCCGGGGATGGCGAAGGCAGTTACTACGTATCCAGTAGGCGTTCGTCTACCGATGACGAAGGCGACAATTGGGCTATCTTCGGTGCATAGGCCTCGCGACGCGGGGAATCGAGCATGATGAGCCGCTTGGGATCAGACGAACAACTCTTGGGGCGGTCGCTTGCGCCTCCGGATCTGGATGACGGAGTCGAATCGCTCGGCTTTTGGAGTCGACGAGTTCGACAGCTACCGTGGTACCGGCTGCGAGCGCGGCGCGAGGCGGCGCGGATGACCGTTCGCTGGGAGCAGCGAGTCGCCGCGGCGCTTGTCACGCAGCATCGCGTGCCGCTTGAGGCCCGCGTTCTTGCCGGTGCGCTGGTCGCGCGGACGCGACTGGCGCGATGGACCCGCCGTATCGGGATCGTCGTGCTGGCTGCCGTGACGGCGGGGGTCGTGCTCGTGACGCTCACCGCCGTGGCGGCGCTCGTATACCTGCTGAATGTGTTGTGATCGAAAGTCGCGGCCTGGGCGCCCGACGAGTCGCATATACGAGCTCACCGGAATCGAGAACGCCGCGAGGAACACGACGACGATCCCCAGCCGCGCAAGAACGCTGGCGAGCGCGGGGAGCGCCAGCACGATCGCGAACCGGCACGGCTGGCCGAGAATCGCTCCGCTGCGCTTGAGCTCGTTCACGCAGCTTCGTGACACGGCGCCAGAAGAAGCGACCGACGAGTACCAGCCGCAGCGCCGCTCCGAGTACGAGAACCGCGGTCAGCATCGGATGCTCAGACACGAACCCCAACTCCAGTGAAAGCGAACCGGGAACGGTCGAGAATAGATAGACATAGAGCGCGACGCTCAGCACCGTGAACGGAATCTCTGAACCACGAAGCCCGAGAAGACCGCCGCGAACGTCGCTCCGGCCATCAGCGTCACGAACATCAGCATCATCACCAGCGAGCCGATATTCGCCGGCAGAAAGCCGTTCAGCGCGACCCCGACGGCGTGCGACGCCAGCACCGGCCGGAACGGAACCCGAGCATCGGGAAAGGCCGCGCCGAGGATCGTTCACAGCGCCAGCGCATCCCAGCCAGCCACCTGGCGATTCGGGCTACCCGTCTTAGCGCCGGTGTCGAGCGTTCAACGGAGTTTTGTCGGCTTGCATCAGCTAGATCCTCGCTTCGGGAACCCCGCGCTTGAGGTGACCGCGACCCTCAACCACCAGGTGACGGCGAGGCCGCTGCCGGTCGCTGCGGTCGGCGACCCGAGCAGCTGGGAGTGGACGATCTGGCTCATCGGGGTCGCCAAGGGCCGGACCGGCGTTGCGTTCGCCTTCGGCAACGCGCTGGCCCAGATGCTGATTATCCAGGCGTACCCGTTCTGGTCCTTGGCGTTGCTCGGTCTGGACATCCTCGTGATCTATTGCCTGGTCGTCTACGGGGGCCCTACGTACCGCCCGGCCTGGCGCCGGCGTGCTGCATCCAGGATTCCGGAACGGCTCGCGCTCCGTCTCTTCATCGGTCGGCCGCTGCGGAAAACCCGCAGCGCCAATTGCGTGATGTCCGTCAAGAGGCGCGTACCTCCCAGCGATGGCGCAACGCACCGCCGGTGCGACGCTAACGCAGATTTGACCGGGCACATGGACCTCATGACTGCAGATTCGCTCACCTCAGTACACGAGCTCGACAGCCGTTGGACGAACGGAATCCAGATCCGGCTGCTCTGGTGCCAGTCCGACGGAGGGCTCTCGGTCGCCGTTGCTGACACAAGATCCGGCGAGTGCTTCCGCATCGACGTCCGCGACGGTGAGCGCCCCCTCGACGTCTTCCACCACCCCTTTGCGTACGCGTCCCATCGCCGCACCGACGGGAACTGGCCCGGCAGGCTCGACCTGCGTGGCGGCCGCGGCGATGCGGCACAACACGCTCGAATCCAAGCATGAGCGCGTTGCTTGCCGATGGCGAGAGAGGACGCCGCCGCGCAGGAGCCGATGTCCGGCGCACCCAGGCAGAGAGTGATCGCTGCCGTCTGCCGATTCGTGTGGTCGTCGCCGAGGATTCGTATGTAATCCGCGAGTTCCTAACCGCGGTCTTCGCCGCCAGGCCTGAAGTTGAGCTGGTCGCGGTCTGTTCGAACGGCAATGAGCTCCGGACAGCCATTCACGCCGCTCAACCGGACGTGGTCGTGACCGACGTTCGGATGCCGCCATCCGGCGCCGAGGAGGGGATCCGCGTCGCTGCGGACCTCCGTGAGTCGCACCCCATGATCGGCGTCGTGGTGCTCAGCCAATACGTCGAGCCCGCGTACGCCCTGGGCCTGTTTCAGGGCGGAACTCGCCGCCGCGCCTACCTGCTCAAGGAGCGCATCCGCAACCAGCAAGAGTTGATCGAAGCGATCGAGAAGGTGGCAAACGGCGGCTCCGTGGTCGATCCGCTCGTTGTCGACGTGCTCATTCAGGCCCGCTCGCAAGCAGCCCATTCCCGGCTTGCACCGCTCACCCCGCGCGAACGCGAAGTCCTAGCCGAAATCGCCGCCGGCAAAAGCAACGCCGCGATCGCCGAGTCCCTCGTTCTGACCAAACGAGCCGTCGAGAAGCACGTGAACTCGATCTTCTCCAAGCTTGACCTGCCCGACAACCAGGATGTAAGCCGGCGGGTCAAAGCCACGCTTCTCTTCCTCGACGAGGAAGACGACGTCGCCGACAAAGCAGGAACCCCGATCTAGCGACCTCTCGACCGGTCCGACTGCGCGGGGAGACAACCCGTCACTCGTCGAGAAGAAGACTCAGCTCTCAACCGAAGGCAGGCACCTCCCCCGGTCTTGCACTCGACGAGAGAGCTACGCATGCGCACCTGAGGACCTCGAACGCATTGACGGTCCTGCTGGCGAGCTGGTCCGCGTTCGGTCTTGTATGGAGAAGTTCGTCGGCACGGTCCGCCAGGTCGGGCGGCAGGTCAGATTGACCGGTCATCGGCTAGCTCCTTGTCAGCCGGTGGAGAGGGTGGTCGGGAGCTCCCGCGTGTCTGTCGCATCCTCGCGCGACGCGCTGCGGCGAAAGACAGCTCTGGGGCCTCGATCACACGCGTGTGGGCGAGCCAATCCGGGAAACCGAGATGCTCGAACGGGATCGGTACAAAACCCCACGGCAGCGGCACCAACGCGAGATTCATCCCGATCCAGCGCACCAGCGCCCGGACGGGCTTGACCTTCCCCCCGCCGGACGTCACCAACCGGACCTTCATCAGACGGGAACCCGGTGTCTGACCCGACATCGACCAGAACACGACGAAGTAGCCAGCCGTCCAGACAACGTAGACGACGCCCGCGACCGCCAAGAAGACCGGCTTCAGATTCTTCGTGATCGGAAAGACCGAGACGATCAGCTCGGCGCCTAGCCCTGTGATGATCGCCACCAGGTTGATAAGCAGCGCGTCCACCACCCAGGAGATCACACGTGTGACTAGACCGACGTCATGCAGGTTCTCCACAAGCGCAGTCCGCACGACTTGGTCGCTCTTGAGCGACTCGGACGGGTTACTCATCACGCGTCCCTGTTGGGATTTCGACGGGCCGCGCCAAATCGGCGACGGGTCAGCCGACCAGCTGTTCGCTCGAGCCGCTCATCAACACTGCGCACGCGTCGTCTTAAGCGTGCGGTCAGGTCATCGGGGATCAGCTTCGGGATCGCCACATCCACCACCCAAGACGCCATGCGCATCACGCGACCGGGCTGACGAACAGTCTCGACGACCGTGGCCCGGACGCGCCCATTGCCGTTGTCAGATACCGGTGGGCTGATCATGTTCGTCGCGCTGCGTCATCAGCTGTCGGGACTGTGCTGGGGCCGCGACGCACCAGGCGGGGAATGGCGCGCTCGACCCGGCCGCACGACTCGCGCGAGCGCTCTTTACCGCGCGGTGCCCCAGACTGATCCGCACCGAGGTGGGCGCGACGCCGTCGGCGACTAACCTCCGCGCAGCGCCGGTGGGACGACTAACGACGCCTGTGTGCGGCGCGAGACTCCGTGAGAGGTAGTTCTGTGCTTGGTCGTCTGCCATTCGATTGCGAATGCTCGCCGGACTACATCGCGCCGCCTTCACCCGAATCGGGCGATGCGACCGCCGGGCCGACCGTTCAGCCCGCTGTCCGGGTGAAGGCAAGGCAGAACGGATTGGATGATCTGGCGTGGGATGTTCGCCCCGGATGTTTCGCCTGACGTCGCTCGGGAGTGTCGGTTCGAGAGGGTGATCGCGAAACGCAGGACGCCGCGCCGCTTTCCCCCAGCAGCCGCCGGGCCGCGCGGGCTGTCCGACCAGCGCCGCATCCGGTCCGAACGAGGGATTGGGTTTAGCCAGGGATTGGGCAGCGAGGCTGCCGCCGCCGCTCAGTCGGCGCGAGCGAAATCTGTAAGCGTTCAGTCGTCGGGGCCTTGGGCAGGTATTCCTTGTTGGTGCAGCGAATCTTGCAGGTATGGACCGCGCGGAGGCGGAGGCGATCTATGACTCGGGGCGTGAGGCGTGTGTTGAGTTCATTCTCAAGCTGGCCGGCGGGGTTGAGCAGCACGAGGATCGGCTGAGGCGCCTGGAGGAGCAGGCGCGTCAGGACTCGCGGACGAGTTCTAAGCCGCCGTCGACCGATCCGCCCAAGACGCGCGCGCAGCGGCGGGCGGAGGCGAGGGCGAAGGCCAAGGAGCTGATGCGCCGCGAGCGTGAGCGCCGAGCGCAGGGTGGACAGCCCGGGCATCAGGGTGCGGGTCGCGATCTCAAACCGGAGGACCAGGTGGATGAGATCGTCGATCACTACCCAGACGCGTGTGGCGGATGCGGGCGCCGGCTTGTTGATGAGCAGCGCCGTCCGGGCGGGCGGTTCGGCCGCCACCAGGTCTTCGAGCTGCCGCCGATCAGCGTGACCGGACCGAGCATCGCACGCATCAGTTGCGCTGCCGGCACTGTCGCGCACGGACCAGCGCCCGGCTGCCTGGGCTGCTCGCCTCCTCTCCGTTCGGGTTGAGATTGCAGGCGGCGGTGGTGACGTTGACCGCCCGGCATCGGATCTCCCGCCGCGGGATCTGCGAGCTGGCTTTAGATCTGTTCGGCGTGACGTTGTCGACCGGCGCGGTTGACGCGATCTGCCAGCGCGCCTCAGACGCATTGGCTGGCCCACATTGCCAGCTGCAGGACTGGGTGCTTGACCAGGGGGCGGTGCATGTCGATGAGACCGGCTGGCGCACGCGCGGTGAGGGCCGGGCGTTGTGGACCGCGACCACCCCGCAGGCGACGTTCTTGCAGATCGCCCAACACTGCAACCGCGAGCAGTTCAACGCGCTCATCGGCACCAGCTATCCGGGGATCGTGGTTTCTGACCGCTGGAACGGCTACAGCCATCTCGACCCCACCAGCGGCAAGTGTGCTGGTCGCACCTGCAGCGCGACTTCCGCCGCCACGCCGACGGACTCGGCGAGCAGAAGACCTTCGGCGAGCAAGGCATCGAGCTCACCCGCCGCGTGTTCGCTGCGTGGCGGGCCTACCAGCACGAGCATCACGACCGCGAGGCGCTCAAGGCCGAGATCGAACCGATCCAGACCGAGCTACGCCAGCTGCTCGAACACGCCAGCCCCAAGAGCAAGCGCACCCGCTGGCACCGGCAGTTCGCCAACAACCTGCTCAAGGTCTGGCCAGCGCTCTGGACGTTCGTCTCGGTCAACGGGGTTGAGCCGACCAACAACCCCGCCGAGCGCGCGCTCCGCGCACCGGTCATCCACCGCAAAGTCTCGCTCGGCACCCAAAGCAAGGACGGTGAACGATTCGCCGAACGCGCGCTCTCGGCCGCCGCCACCTGCCGCCAGCAGCGCCGCTCGCTGTTCACCTACCTCAGCGAGCTGATCATCGCCCACACCCGCGGCGATCCATTCCCCGCGCTCGCCTGAGGCCGCACGGACTGAACGCTTACCGAAATCTTGCCATTACCAGGGATTTCTTGGGTCAAGCGTCAGCGCTGAACCCTCCGCGATTTCGGCAGGGAGGTCGAGTCCCTGCCAAATCCGGCCAATGGCTACTGGAGCCAATGGATGAAGCTCTCGTAAGGTGCGCCGGCGGCGATCAGCCGGTCGAGCGACGTAACCAACGGGCCGATCGACGCTGGGCCCTGCGAGAACCGACGCGGGTTGAGAACGACGATTCCGAAGTGCCGTCGGTTCTCGCTCCGGTAGCGACGATCGAGCTCGAGGAAGTCGTCGCGGTTGTAGGTCACGAGCGAGCGCTGCGCTGTCTGCGCGTACACGAAGAGGTCATGATCCGTGAGTCCTCGGAGTTCTCGACGCTCGCTGACCGCTTCGACGTCGCGGTCGCGGGCGCGTAGCTGTTCGGCCACGACGGCCGAGATCATCTCGTCGAGCAGCAGCTTCACCGCGTGAGGCTCTGCTCACGCCAGCGCCGCTCGGCCGCGTCGGCCTCCCCCTCGTTCAGACGAATCCGCTCATCGATCTCGTCCGGGAACTCGCTGTAGTAGCCAAGCGAGTCCCGCACCTGACGGACGCTGAGGCCCGACCATTCGGCTGTCGCCCGAATCGCCTCGTCGCCCTCGAGCTCCGAAGAGCGCAGCGCGCCGATGACCTCCCAAACGTCCGGACCACCGGCCAGACCGGCGCGCCGGCCGGTTGGTCCGTCACGGAACACGATTCCGGGATGGTCGTCCATCCGCACACCCTCATCGATGTAGCGCTCCGCAAGCCGCGACTTGTTCAGCCCCGAACGAGCCCCACGGCGCTCGAGACGATCCACGACAGCGGCATCCAAACGTGCTGAGAACTGGCGCGCAGCAGTCATGTCAGACAGTGTAACGCATTGCGTGACACTCGCTGCGTGGTCGGCTGCTCGCGCCGGTCGCCCGCGCGCCGGGTGTAGGCCCAGCCCTGTCGTTTGTCACTCGAGCGCTCGCCGCTCTGCCGCCGCAGCAAGCGCGCTGTACGCGGGCGCGAGTATCTCGGTGAGGTTTTGACCCGCGACCTCCACCGGCGCAGGCCCGAGTTGGCGAAGCAGCGCGTCTGGGGCCTCGCTCGCGAGTGGGCTGACATGGAGATCCGCGAGCGCGGGCCCGCTGAGCCAGAAGCAGTCGAGGTGGTCTTCGAACGCGGCCGGGCGCGGCTGTGGTCGGGCTGACCTCGTTGCGGCCGAGGCAGGGGTGGTGCCAGCGCCCCTTCGGGCTCGGAGGCGCTCGAGCAATTCGTCCTTGTCGCGGCCGCGCCAGGCGAAGATCAGAAACGGGTCCTCGTCGAAGTGCTCAGCGAGGATGTAGTAGGCGGCCGCAACGTGCTTGCACGGGTTCTCCCAGTCCGGGCACGTGCAGCTTGCCTTCAGCTCGGCGTTCGAACGCGGGAACAGCGTCAGCTTGCAGGCCGCGAACACTTCCTCGATGTCGTGCGGCATCTCGCCCGCGAGTAGCTTCGCGAGCGGCAGCGCTCGCGCGGCCATCGCCTTCTCGGCCCGCCGCCATTGCTGCTCGGTCAGCGCCTTGCCGCGGATCCGGACCCGGTAGGGCGTGTAGCGTGAGCCCTGCACCTTCGCCAGCACGACACCTGGCTCGACCTCGAGCTCGACCACCTGCCCTCGGCGCGCGTAGTTGCGCCCGCGGGCCAGCCGCGAGCCAACGCCGAAGGACTCGAGCAGCTGGATGAAGCGCTGCGACCACCAAGTCTCGCCGATCGCGCCGCGCTTGCTGCGAGCGGCGATTCCGCCCTCGACGGGCAGCGGCCGCGAGGGCTCCCAGTCCCGCCAGTGAGACCCCCCGCTCAAGCGGCGTCCTGGACAGCCTCGCGCGACAAGGTCACGAGCTCGCGCAGCTGAGCGGTGTCGAGCTCGGTGATCCATCGCTCGCCGCTGCCCACGATCCGCTCGGCGAGGTCCTTCTTCTGCGCGATCAGCGTGTCGATGCGCTCCTCCAGCGTGCCGACGCACGTCAGCTTGCGCACCTGGACGTTCTTGCGCTGGCCTATCCGGAACGCCCGGTCGGTCGCCTGGTCCTCGACCGCCGGGTTCCACCAGCGGTCGAAGTGCACCACGTGGTTGGCGGCGGTCAGGTTCAGCCCGGTGCCGCCGGCCTTCAGCGACAGCACGAACAGCGGCGGACCGCCTTCGGCCTGGAACCGGCGGACCATCTCGTCGCGCGCGGTCTTCGACGTGCCGCCATGCAGGAACAGCGCCTCGCGTCCGAGCCGCTCCTGCAGGTGACCGCGCAGCAGGTGCCCGAACTCGGCGAACTGGGTGAAGCACAGCGCCTTGTCGTTCTCGGCCAGCGCCTCGGCGAGGATCTCCTCGAGCCGCGTGAGCTTGCCGGAGCGTCCGGCCAACTCGGAGCGGTCCTTGAGCAGGTGCGCCGGGTGGTTGCACGCCTGCTTGAGCTTCATCAGCGCCGCCAGGATGATTCCCGAGCGCTCGATCCCCTCTGCCCGCTCTGCCTTCTCGAGCATCTCGTCGACGACCGCCTGGTAAAGCGTCGCCTGCTCCGTGGTCAAATGGCAGTCGACCCGCATCTCGATCTTGTCCGGGAGGTCGCTGATGACCTCCTTGTCGGCCTTCAGCCGGCGCAAGATGAACGGGCCGGTCGCCTGGCGCAGGCGTGCCGTCGCATGCTGGTCGCGCCACCGCTCGATCGGCGTCGCGTAGCAGCGCTTGAACGTCGCGGCCGACCCGAGCAGCCCCGGGTTGAGGAAGTCCATGATCGAGTGCAGCTCGGTCAGGCGGTTCTCGACCGGTGTGCCTGTCAGCGCGATCCGGTGGCGCGCGGGCAGCGAGCGGATCGCGCGGGTCTGCTTGGCGTCCCTGGCCTTGATGTTCTGCGCCTCGTCGAGCGCGACTCGCTCCCACTGCACGCCGGCGAGCGTCTCGCGGTCGCGCGTCGTGAGCGCGTAGGTAGTGATCACCAGATCGGCGCGTCGCGCAGTGGTCGCGAACTTGCGGCCCTTCAATCGCTCCGCGCCGTGATGGACGAGCACGCTCAGGCTGGGCGCGAACCGCTCGGCTTCGCGCTGCCAGTTGCCGACCACTGACATCGGGCAGATCAGCAGCGTCGGGCCGCGGCGCTTGCGTGTGGCGTGCTGCTCGCGCTCGGCCAGCAGCAACGCCAGCGTCTGCGGCGTCTTCCCGAGCCCCATGTCGTCGGCGAGGCACGCCCCGAGCCCGAGGCTCGAGAGGAAGGACAGCCACGCCAACCCGCGCTGCTGATAGGGACGCAGCTCGCCCGCGAACAACGCAGGGGTCGCGGTCTCCTTCAGCTTCCGCTCGCCATTCGCGCTCAGCAGCTCGCTCAGCCAGCCGGTGCCCTCGATCTCGGTCGCAGGCGCCTCGTCCTGCCCCGTCCCAAGTGCGAGGCTCGCCCGGACCAGCTCCGCTGCGGGCGCTTCACCGCGCTCCGGCCGGCCCTCGAAGAACCGCAACGCCGCCTCGACGTCCTCGGGCCGCAACACGATCCACTGCCCGCGCGACATCACCAGCGGCAGCTTCAGCGCCGCCAGCTCGCGTAACTCGGCCACCGATAGCGTCGCGTCGCCGACGGCGATCAGCCACTCGAATGCACACAGCCCGTCGAGGCTGAACAGCCCGCTTCCCTCCTCCCACTCCTTGAAGGGCTCGGCCTTCAGCTTCAGGCGCAGCCGCTTGCTCCACCACGCGGGCGCCAGCACGCCGAAACCCGCTAGCTCGAGCGCCGGGACCGCGTCGCGCAGGAAGCCGAAGGCGGCCTCGGCGTCGAGCTCGACGGCGGTCGGCGCCGGTTGATGCAAGGCGGCCTCCAGCTCGGGCCACAGCCGCAGGGCATGGCCGAGCCCGCCCAGCAACCGCTCCTGCGGGTCCTCGATCTGCCGGCCGAGCACGCGGAGGCCGTCGCCGTTCGAACTCCAGACGTCCTGGGCCGGAACGAGCACGCTCGGGTCGTCCTTGGCCTGCAGCAGGATCTCGACGCGCCACGGTTGAGGGCCGGCGTCCACATCGGCCTCGGGGCCGTCCGCCTGTGGCCCGGCGGGGTCCACCGGCGCGGACAGCCGGAAGCAGGTCCGGAACGTGCGGTGCGCGGCGTACCGCTCCATTGCCCGGCGCCAGTCTTCGAGCTGCTCGGCGAGTGCCGCGAGCTCGAGCTGATCCGCGTGCACCACCGGGTCCGCGCCCGTCAGGGCTACCAGCCACGCCTGCGCGGCCGATTGCGACCGGCGCCGCCCGCGCCGCGACAGCAGCCCATCGGACAGGAACCGTCGCGCGCACGCGTCGATGATCGCGCCCAGCACATCGGCCGCAACCGTCTCCGGGCGACGTCCATGCTCGGACAGTCCGACCTCCGCGCTTAGCAACGGCGGCATCGACTGGGTGAGCATCCGCACGCGCTCGGCATCGCCGGGATCGATCGTGACCGGCTCCCAGCGTGCCAGCCAGCGATCTTCCCGCCACGCGAGCGCCGGGAGCACGCGCCCGCGTGCGAGCAGCTCGAGCACGAGCTTCGCCATCTCAGCCAAGAAGCGAAGCGAGTCGCCGATCGCGATCCCGGGTGCGTCGTCGCGCGGGAGGCCGAGCAGGACGTCCACCGCGTCCGCGGAAGCAAAGCCGGCCACCGGAACGACCCATGGGTGCAGCAAATCGGGGCGACGCGCCGCCGCAGGGTCCTCGTCGGCCCGGAGCAGGTGCGGCGAAGGCTGAGGACCGTGCCTGAACGAAGGCAGCAACACCGGCGCACGGCGCTCGACCATCATTCCCGGATTGAGCTCCGGGCACACTCGACCAAGTGCCCCGGCGACAGTCTCCACCGCGCACGCAAACGGATGCTCGCGCGGGCGAGGCTTCGTGGGCCGCCGTCCGCGACGTGCGGGCGCGCGCGGCGGCATCACCGAGTCCTCGCCCCACACGCACAGCCGCGAGTCGCGCGACCAGATGGCGTGCAGGGCGATCACAGGCCAGAATCCTTGCGCACCGTCTGGACGTATGGTCGGTTCCCCGACCATACGTCGCTTTGGCCAGGAGCGTCCGGAACGTGAAACCGGCACGGCAGCTTCGCAGCCCTTTCAGAGCAACCTTTTCGCCACAAGCACAACTCAGGCGAGGCCACGATGTTGCACCGGGTCTGGTCGATGGTCAGCCAGATCACCTGGACCATGCGGCCGTTGCGCAGCTTGTACTCACCAATCGGGTCGTCACCGGAGAAGCCCAGTCGCCTTGTGGACGGGCGCATGTTCTTGGGATCGCCAAGGGTCTTGTTCTGCATGTCCACTCCTGTGTCCTGAGTTCCCAGGGATCGCTACTCCATACCGATCAGGCGGCAGGCGCTCCATCGTCGCCAGGCGTTCGCGTCAACGACGCGCTAGTAGACGGGAGCGGCGCGGTTTCTCTAGAGATCGGCGACCCGGCCGCCAGCGCAACCTACCACGACCTCGCGGCCCTGCCGTTGTTGTCGGCTGTCGCACCCCCGAACGTAGTCGCGGGCGCGTCTGAATGCGACTACAACCGCTTTAAGAGCTCGACCTTCTTGGCCTCAAACTCCTCGTCCGTCACGACACCGGCGTCGCGAAGTTCGCCGAGCTTCTTGAGTTGGTCTGTGGCGTCGGGCTCACTCGTTGTCGGCTGGGAACCTGCTTGTTTTCGAGCGATGGACTGCTCGACCCGTTCTCGAACCGCGTCGAACTCGGCTTGGTGCTTCTTCTTGAACTCCACCTTGTTTTCATCGTCCGAGGTGGCGATCTGACCGCCTGAGTGCTCAGTGGTTCCCGGTACCAAGAGCCTGATATGGCCGTTGTGGAAGGTGCCGCAAGAGCGGAACTGCACCCCCGTGATACTTGCCAGCGATATCCGCCTCTCGCCCTTGTGACCCAGGTTCGCAAAGCCTTTGCGCGTCATCGTCAGCCAGTCGTCCGAGATCGTGATTCGGGCGAAAATACCCTTAGCGTGAAGGTCCTCACTCATTCAACTACCTCCGAAACTGCCGCAGTAGATCCTACGCGCGACCAAGCGATCCAACAACCTCGCTGCCGTTGCGGATACTTCTTCGTGGGCGCCGCAACCTTACCCGAGAACTTGTCGCCCGATTGTCGCCACGGCCGCCCCCAGATGCGCGAAAACCCCCACCGCAGCAGGGGTTTCCGATATCGGGGCGCCCGGATTTGAACCGGGGACCTCACCGACCCGAATTATGGGCGAGTCCGGGGGCGTTGCGAGAAGTAGCTGCAAATGGATGGGTTCGAGTGTGGCCAGCGCACCCCTCACGCCCACGGATAGCGGGCGATTCCCTGGGTTTCGGCAGGGAGATCGATTCCCTGGCAAAACCGTCTGGTAGGTCACTGAAGCCAGTCAATGGAGCTCGAGCGCGGGCAAGAGGCTGCTTTACCTGTTGATAGAATCGTAAAGCGGTGAGCAAGGTCTCCAGAAAACACCAGGTCACGCTCCCCGTCCGCGTGCTGAAGGACGCCGGCCTCGCCGCCGGCGACGAGGTCGTGATCCGGGCGGTCGGGCGCGGCCGGATCGAGGTCGAGCGCGCCGAGGACGTGATCGATCGGTTCGCAGGCAGCCTCCCCGCCGGCACATACCCGCCCGGATATCTCGACCGGCTCCGTGACGAGTGGCGCGCGTAGCACTGGACGCCGACATCGTGATCGCGTTCCTGGACCACGGGGACAATCAGCACGCTGCAGCCGTCGCTGAGCTGCGGCCACGATTAGCGGCCGGCGACGAGCTGCTTGTCGCTGCGACCGTCTACGCCGAGACGATCATCCGGCCGCTGCAGCAAGGGACCGACGCGACCGTCGACGAGTTCCTCGACTCGGCGAGCATCGCGGTCATTCCAATCGATCGCGCGATCGCCCGTCGCGCCGCAGCGCTCCGAGCCGAGCATCTATCCCTGCGACTCCCCGACGCGATGTCACTCGCAACGGCGATCTCGACCGACTCGACACTGCTCACACTGGACAAGAAGCTGCAGAAGATCGCGCTGCAGGTCGAGCCGCCAGCCAGGCCCTGAATTCGTAGTCGACGGATCAGGCGCGGATCCCGCGCTGAGCAGGTCTTGTCAGACGGGGACAAGGATGCTCGTGCTGGCACTGGAGTGGGATTTGCCCGCCGAAGTCGGCGGTCCACGTCGGCGCGTCATCCCCCGTGCATCAAGATCAATCCGGCCGATGGCGGGCGTCGTCAGACCTGCCCTGCTGCCTGCTGCACGAACGGCGCTGACGCCTAGCGACCGAGTGCGTTGTGCAGTTCGGTGACCGTCGGCTCGGGCGCGTCGGCGGGCAGGTGTGGCCTGACGGATGCGTCAAACCAGCGCTCCCGCTGCTCTCGGGTCTCCCAGACCTCGGCCACCGTCACGCCGTCGGGCGTGATCTCGGCCGCGTGGTAGATAACCCCGTCGGACTCGCGCAACGGCTGTCCGACGTTGGCAATGATCTGCTCGTAGGCCTCGGCGGGCATCTGGGGGCATGCTGATCGGCATCGGTTCTCCTTGGTACTTGGGGGCGGGTCAGCATGTGGCTGGCGGGGCAGGTGTGAGGCCGTGGCGGCGCATTACCTGCGCGATCGTTGCGTGGTCTGGCGGCCCCCCGACCGACGCGGCTAGGACGTCGCCTACCTCGTGGAAGTAGGCGGGCCCGAACACACCGGGGGTTGCGATCGCCAGGAACGTCGCGTTAATGTCGCCGCGGTTCTGAAACCCGTGGATCTGCCCGCGCCGCACGCACACCGCCTCGCCGGGCCTGACGTCGACCGTTTCGTCGTCGATCGTCCAGGTCGTGGTGCCCTCGAGCCCGTAGATCGTCTCCTCAAAGCCGTCATGGCTGTGGGGCGCTGGCATCCGCGAGTTGGCTGGAACATTGCACTCGAACACCGACGCGGTCCCGTTCGAGTCCGCGGCCCCGACCAGGAAGTGCACGCCGAGTTCACCGACCGTGATCGTGTCGTTGTCCGTGGTCTTGTACATCGTGGCCCCCTTTCGGTGGTGTCGTGCTTGGTGGCTCCTCTCGGGCAAAAGCCCATTGAGTCAAGCGACTTGACCACTGTAGACTGGGCCGCATGAGTCTGTCAAGCGACTTTACTGAATCGGATGCTGGGCCTGCGCCGCCGCCGCTGATCGGGGCGCTGTTGCGAGTCCCATGGGAGACGGTGCGCGAGCGTATGCTCGCCGGCCTACACGAGCGCGGCTTCACCGACCTCGTCGCAGCGCACGTGGACGTGTGGCGGTACCCCGGCCCCGAGAACCAGCGCCCCTCGGAACTCGCGACCCAGACACGCATGACCAAGCAGGCGCTCAACTACCTGCTCGGCCAGCTCGAGCACCTCGGATACCTGACCCGCGAAACGGACAGCAACGACCAACGCTCCAAGCGCGTCCGCCTCACCCCCAGTGGCCACGCTGCAACCAGAGCAATCTACGAAATCGTCCGAGAGGTCGAAACCGAATGGGAACAACAACTCGGACCCCGAAAGTTCGGCCAGCTACGCCGCCTACTCACGCAGCTCTATACGATCACCACGCCGACGAACGACCAGCCATAAAGGGAACCGATCAGAACGAGCGGCCAACGTCCCAGCAGGCACTCGTCCCTCCGGGACGCTCCCCAGAGGATCCGTGGCGTCCCCCCCGCTCCGACAGAACCCACGATCCAGCCGACGCCCGCGCCGATGCGAAAGCAGGGCCCGAGCTCAAACTCGATCTAGTCGCGCAAATCGCCAATCGCGCAATCGCGCACCTCGCGCACGACGTCGCTGGAACCGGTTCGCCAAGCAACGTCCCGCCGCCCTGTTCGCCTCCTCGGCCCACGCGCACAGCAGGTGCTCCAGTCACAAGAGTTCACAGGGTCCTGTGAACTTCGCGCGTACGGCCTCCGCCCGCTGGCCATGGCGACACGAACCCCTTGCGGCTGTCGGCGAAACGCTGCTCGGCCCCATCAAAATTCTTTCGTCGACAGGCGGGATTTAGGCAGGGAAACGGCATACCTACCCATTGAGCAACGAGAGCGGGCCGCAAAGAACACAGAAAATCCCTGCTCAACCGCAGGTCTGGAAATCGGGGCGCCCGGATTTGAACCGGCGACCTCACCGACCCTAATAACGTGCACACATCGGACCCCAGACACAAAAGCCCTGCAAATGGCCTACTCAGCCTACTCAGCTGCGGGGCGCCCCTCCTCTCGGATTCACGGATTCTGCGGTCGATTCCGTTGGATTGGGCACACAACTCGCGTGTGTGCCCGATCGGGACTCAAGGGCTGGCGACGGCTCGGTCCTAACCGAGGTGGGATCTTGCAGTGCTGCCGTCCGAGCGGCCGACCAGGTCCCGAACAAGCGGGTGACCACGCTCGCGGCCGGCCATCGCCCGTGGGCCAGCCGCTCAATGGCCTCTCCCCCGCGACGACCGGCGTGTGTGCGCGACCAGTCGTACGACGACAGCAGCCTCCCGTACCGGTCGAGCCACTCCCCCATCGCCCCGAGTACTCGCTGCCGCATCCAGCGCTGTTGCACCGCGCCGGGATGGCAAGCCTTGCAGTAGGCGTACGCGTCGCCCTTGCCGTTGCGCGGCTGGGTGTACGCGCCGCACCCACGGCAGACCCCGACGTAGCGCGCCTCGACGGCCCGCGCTTTCTCCCCCGTGGGGTCTTAGCGTGGTAAAGGACGTTAATGTCGCCGATGAGAGGAGCACTCATGCCGAAGACTCCGAGCCCGAGAGATGTTGTCGTCGTCCGCGTCTCGAGCCAGGGCGACCGCGAAGGCGAGCACTTCCATTCGCCCGAGGTGCAGGCGGAGGCCGCCGAGCGGTGGGCCAAGACGCGGCGCGAGCGGATCGTCGCCGAGCCGTTCCGCGAGATCGACGTCAGCGGCAAGCTGCCGCTGGCCAAGCGCCCCGGCCTGACTGCCGCGATCGAGATGGTCGAGGCGAATAAAGCCGACCACATTCTCGTCGCCTACTTCGACCGTCTGGTCCGCTCGCTGAAGGTGCAGCTCGAGGTGATCGAGCGGGTCGAGAAGGCCGGCGGCGAGATCTTCGTGCTGGACCACAGCAAGCTGACCCATGGCACCGCCGCGACGCGGTTGTCGACGAACATGATGGGCGCCGTGTTCCAGTTCTTCGCCGAGGTGACTGGCGAGAAAGTCACGGCCGGGCAGGCTCGCGCGGTCGCGCGGGGCGTGTATCCCCATCCGAGGTTTCCGCCCGGGCTCTTGCGCGGCGCTGACGGCGTGCTCGCCCCCGACCCGGAGGTGGCGCCGGTTGTGGTCGAGGCGTTCACGCGCCGGGACGGCGGCGCCGCGCTACGCGAGGTGCAGTCCTACCTGGCCGAGAACGGGATCGAGCGCACGATCGCTGGCGTGCAGAGGATGCTGAGCTCGCGTCTGTACCTCGGCGAGATCCACTTCGGTGAGTTGCACAACCTCCACGCCCATCGACCGATCATCCGCGACCGTGACCTGTTCGATCGGGTGCAGCGCCGTGCGGTGTCGCGCGGCCGACGGGCCAAGTCCGACCGGCTGCTCGCGCGCCTGGGTGTGCTGCGCTGCGGCACGTGCGGGTCGAGGATGGTGATCAACACCTATGCCGGCAGCTACCGGTGCGGAGGCACCAGCGCCAACGGGTGCGTGCGACGGGCGGCGGTCCAGGCCGACGTCGTCGAGCAGATCGTGATCAACGCCGTGCGCGAATACGCCGGCACGGCGCGCGGCCGCGCCTCGCACGAGCAGCGCGTGCGCGAAGCCGACGAGCAGGTCGAGCGCGCGCAGGCCGCGCTCGACGCCGCGATCCGCGCGTTCACCGGGCTGGAGGGCGAGGCGGCCGCCGCCGAACGTCTCGCCGAGCTCCGAGCGGCGCGCGACCGGGCGCTGGACGCGCGCGCGGACCTCGGCCCGGAACGGCTGCGGGAGGTCATCGGCCCCGCCGACATCGACAAGCTGCGCGATCCGCCCAAGCGACTAGCGGCGTGGCGGCGGCTGATCACCGACACGGTCGCGCAGGTCACGGTTCCGCCAGCTACGACCGCGGACGGGCGCCGCCACCGGATCCTGACCGGCGACATCGTCAAGTTCCTGGGCCAGTAGCTCGGGCGCGACCCAGTCGAGCGTGCGCTCGACCCTGGCGCGGACGCTGGGCGGCCTCGGCGCCGTCGGCTCGGTCACAGCGCCTCTTCCACATCGTCCTGCGCGCACCCGGACACAGTCGGGCGGGGTCCCGTTCGGGCACGGCGGTTTCGGTGTGCGACCGGGTCGCGAGCTCTCGCGCCACATCCTGTCCAACAGCGAGGCGGGCGTTGACGCCCCTGGCTCGCCGCGCGAGCGACAGCCAGGTGTGCTTGCAGGCCGCGGCGGATCGGGCCGCCAGCAAGCACATCGACGGCTCCCACACGGCGGCGAAACGCTAGTCCGGTCGCAGAGCTCGTGACGACTGCTGGTGGGCGAAAGCGCGAGCGACGAGCTACTGGGCACGGCCGAGATCCGGACGCCTGCTTTTCGGCGAAGCGCTCGCGCGCGAGCGATAGTGCGGCCCGTGGGCGGCGACCTCGGTGCCGGCGGGTGGGGTTGTGCGCGTGCTTCCACGCGAAAGGAGCCGCGAGCCGATTCGGCTTTCGGATGCTGCGGCGGTCGTGGGGATCAGCGGCGATCTGCTGGCCGGATCGGGGAACTCGTGGGTTTCGGGCGGGTTAGTTAGGGCGGCGTAGTCATCGGTCGGCGAGGCTGGTGGTAATAGACGGACGGCGACGCGGGCGTAGGCGAGGCATCGCGGGCAGTGCCTTGTCTGCATCCAGGGAGTCCTCGGCGCGATGCGCCAGCCACAGCGGGGGCACTGTAGGACGCTGGTGGCAAGATCGGTGGTGATGTGATCGTGCGATCGCATCGCACGGTTCAACGCGCTACGCGTTGCGGTTGATCGCATCGAGCCAGGCTGCACGCTTGGTCTCGTAGGTGGGTGGGAGCGTGCCGTCGACCGTCTCGATCACCGCCAGCCACGCGAGGGCGTCGCCGTGGTCGCCGCGGTCGGCAGCCTCGTCAGCCCACGACAGCGTTCTCGCAACGGCTTGCGGGTGCCTGTCCACTGAACGGTCGCTCGTGACGTCCTGCCGAGGGCTGCTCATCGCTTCTCGGCCACGACGGCTCGCGGCTGACGCGGCCCCACCAGGGTGGGGTTGCGCCGCGCCTTCGCGCTGGCAACTGGCCGACTACTTGCGTAGTCGAGGGCTTGCGAGCACCGTGGGCAGACGTTACCGACGGCCCATAGCACGGTGACGGGCAGCGCAGATCGACAGCTGGGGCAGCGAATCCGGGCTCTTTCGACCATCGACCTCTCCTGGCCTGGTCTGACGAGCCGATCCAGGTTCTCCACCTGGGCGCACCCATCATCTAGAAGCGATGTCGACGCCACCCCGAAGAGCACGACGACACCAGAACGGAAATCTAGCGCGACGGGCCCGGCGAATCAACGCCGCCGACCCCCCACAGCGTCTAGACTCAAGTGGTCCTGTTCGCTGGGTCCCTTCCGGCTCTCAATCCTCCGCGCAGGCCTACGATTTGAGACCGCCGGGAAGGAACGCGCACGATGGCAAGCAGAGACAGCTTGAGGGGGGGCGCGCTGAACGCCGCGCTGACGGACCAATTGGTCGGCATCCAGACCGAGTATCTCGGTCGCGGACCTACGACCGCGTCGAGCTTCTACCACGGCAACACGATCGTCACGCTGATGCACGACGCGCTGACCAAAGCCGAGAAGATCCTGGCGCAGACCGGGCGAGCGAACGACGTGGCCGAAGCGCGCGGCCTGTTTCGCCGGGCGATGGAAGCCGACTTCCGCGCGGCCGTGGAGCGGCTCACGGGGCAGAAGGTGCTTGCAATCCTCAACGGCCACCACATCGAGCCCGACGTCGCGGCGGCGATCTTCATCCTCGACGCCGACCTCTGAGCAAGGCCACGCTCCGGCGAGTGTCTGCGTTAGGTTGCCCGCACGCAGGCGTGCTTCCTGGGGGTGGCGTCTACGCGCTCTATTGCCTCCGCGTCGGCTCGTCGCAAACAGCCCTTGTGGCCCGATGGCTGACCGCACGCGCCGCGCTCACCCAGGATCCGCTCGCTCCGAGAGAGCGGAACGCGCCTGATAGCTGATGCCCACATCAGGCAACCTCAAAGGCGGGGAGCTGAACGCGGCGGTCACGAGCGCACTCGTCGGGATCCGTCGCGAATACCTCGGCCGCGGACCGATAACCGCGTCGACGTTTCATCACGACAACGTCATCGTGACCCTGATGCACGGCGTCCTCACGAACGCAGAGAAGTCGCTCGCCCGAACCGACCGGGCGCACGTCGTCAACAACCTCGAGCAACTCTTCCACGAAACCATGGAAGCCGACTCCCGCGCCGCCGTCGAAGAAATCACCGGCCGCACGGTCGTGGCGTGCATCAGCGGCAACCACATCGACCCCGATGTCGCCGCCACAGTCTTCATCCTCGACGCACCCCTCTAACGCTCCACCGCACGCGGCCGACACCGCATCCGTTTGGGCTGCCGATGACCAGACAGGGTCAAACCCATAACCCTCGACCCCAAACACCCGCCGGGCGTCGCGCCGGGTCCGCGCTGTCGCATCGCGCGAAAGCGAGCGCCCGAGACGAAGCCTTCGCCGTTCCGACAAGGCGCGGGCTCCAGACGAGCGCGATCCGTTGCAGGCAAGCGTCCGGCGTAGGTGGCGTGAATCGTCGAAACGATCGTCAGCGTCGGTCGGCGCGGGCGCTCCCTTTCGTAGGCAAAGCGCAAGCCGACCGTGAGCTGGGCTGACGCCTGGAACGTCGCCGAAGCAGTCGCCATCCGGAAATCGGCGGGCCGGCGGAAGCGATCGTCAGCTCCGACGACTGTTGGCGCCTCGATGCAGCCACGCCGATCGCCGACTGCGGGTTGTTGAATCACGCCTCATGCAGCAGTCCGGGCGGTGTCGGCGAGGCTGCTGCTCTTGTGCTTGCTACTCAGGAGTTCGTGGCTAGCGGCGGAGGGCGGCCGTCAGGTCGGTGCCGCCAGAGTGCTGCATCGCCGGGGCGGAAGGGCAGCTCTGGCCGTGTCGGTCGGCGTGGCTCGTGGCGTTCCGTTGCAGCGGCGAGCCGTCCCGCGCGCAGCGTTCGTGCATTCCGCCGATGCAGCAGTCTGCGATCCGGCCTCTGCTTGTAGCCCGTTGCAGGCGTCGCGCGCATGCCCGTCGTGACGGCTCCTATTGCGCTCAAGAGGGGTCTGCGAGTCAGTGCGGTAGCCATGACGGAACGTCGCGCCCCGAATCGTCGGGCGCAACGACGCCTGGGGTTGTGTGTACTCGGACGCGGCAGTGGGGCAGGTGTTCGGAACCCACCTCAGCGAACCCGGCCGATCTGGCTGTGGAGAGTGGCGCCGATTGCGCTGGGGTGGAGGGCCCTTTCATGAGGACCGGGTGCTTCCCGTGAGGGGCGCGGATCGCGCAGCGGTCACCGGCCCGGGATCTTTGCCGCGTGATCACGGGCGTGCATGCTCGCCGTGTTGCGTCTGGCAGCGAGTTTTGGTTGGGCCAGATCGACGGCGCTAATCGAGTGAGTGGCGAGGGTCCTCGCGAGGCTGGGCTTGTGCGGACTGACCGGTCGCGGCGCAGACACGCGCTCACAGCCCAGAAGGCGACTTACCGGTGAACGAGTCGGCTGCCAAGCGGGCTAGCGGGGCGGCTGGGCGACGATGCGGTCGCTCGCGCTGGCGTAGATCGCGTCGATCGTGTCGGCGTACTTGTTCTGGACGATGTTGCGCTTGACCTTGAGCGTTGGGGTGAGCTCGCCGGTTGGCTGGGAGAAGTCTTCGGGGAGAATCTCGAAGCGCTTGATTTGCTCCACGGGCGCGTAGTGCGAGTTGGCCTCGTCGATCGCTGTCTGTATCTCGGCGCGCATCGACTCGGACTGATGGAGCTCGTCGAGCTTCAGGTTGTGCTCGCCCGCGAACGCTGGGGCCTCCTCGGGGTCGAGCGTGATCAGCGCTACCAGGTAGGGGCGGCCGTCGCCGATCACGACGGCCTGCGAGATCCAGCGGTTGCGCTGCAGCGCATGCTCGAGGTTCGCGGGCGTGATGTTTTTGCCGCCGGCGGTGATGATGATGTCCTTCTGGCGGCCGGTGATGAACAGAAAACCGTCCTCGTCGAGTCGCCCGAGGTCGCCGGTGTGCAGCCAACCGTCCACCAGCGTCTCGCGCGTCGCGTTCGGGTCGCGGTAGTAGCCCTTGAAGATATTCGGGCCTTTGATCAGGATGCCGCCGTCGTCGGCGATCCGCACCTGGACCCCTGGCAGCGGCCTGCCGACGGACCCCAACCGGAACGCGTCGGGGGTGTTGACGCTCGCCACGCTGGCGGTCTCGGTCATTCCGTAGCCCTCCATCACCGGCACTCCGCAGGCGTAGAAGAACTCCAGGATGCCGGGAGCGATCGGCGCCGCGCCGGTCACCGCCTGGCGCAAGCGCCCGCCGAACAGGTTGCGCACGTTTGCATAGAGGGCCTGCTCGGCGCGCTCGAACGCCGACTGCAGGTCGGCGGGGACCTCCTCGCCGCGATGCTGCGCTTGTCGCACGGCCATGCCCACCCGCGTTGCCTGCTCGAGCTCTCGAGGGTCACCGGCGGCCGTGGCCAGCGTATGGATCTTCTCGAAGATCCGCGGCACGGACGGGAAGAACGTCGGCTTGAGCTCCATCAGGTTGGCCACGATCTTTTGCGGGTCCTTCTCCCAGTAGGCGAGCGTGGCGCCGACATCGAGCACCAGGAATTGAACGATCAGCGCGAGCGCGTGCGCCAGCGGCAGGAACAGGTACACGCAGTCGTCCTCGCGCACCAGGTCCTGCGTCTCCACCGCAGACGTGATCGCACGGTAGTTGCCGTGCGTCAGCTCGCACGCCTTCGGCGGCCCGGTCGTCCCCGACGTGTAGAGGAACAGGCACTCGTCGTCAGGCGTGACGCCCGCGACGCGCTCCTCGAGCTCGGTCTGCGCCCGCCCTTGCCCCCGCTCGCGCAGCGCAGCCAGCGAGATCGTGCTGCCGTCCGCGTCCACCGGGTCGATCACGATCACGAACTCCAGCGCCGGGAGGTCCGCCTGAACAGCGCGGACCTTCGCCAGCTGCTCGGCGTCCTCGACGAACACCGCCCGCGCCCCGGAGTGATGCAGCACGTAGTGGCACTCCTCCGGCGAGTTCGTCTGGTAGATCGACACGGCAATCGCGCCGGCGGCAAACGTCGCAAAACACGCGTAGGTCCACTCCGGCCGCGTGTGCGACAGGATCGAAACCCGGTCTCCCGGCTCGATGCCCAGATCGACGAGGCCAAGCGCCAACTCCCGGACCGTCCCCTCGAGCTGCCGGTAGGAGACCTCGACCCACTCGCCGTCAACCTTGTGCTTGAGCGCCGGCTTGCCGCCCTGCCGCGCCGCCGCCAACGGGATCAGGTCAGCCATCGTCCGCGAGCCCGTGCCAATCATCCGATGCATCCGGTGGCCCCTTTCACGTTCAGTCAAGCCGGCGATTCTAGGGGTAGGCCAAGCCAAGTGGTCCTCGTCGTAGTCCGCGGCGCCCCGCCAGCCTTCTCAGCCTTTGTCGTGGGCAGATGCGCGAAGCGGCCGCCGCTAACGTGCCGCCGCTGTCGCGTCCGCCAGCGCCGTTAGCTCGAGCAGGGAGGTGACGATCCCGTCTCTGAGTACATCGAGGTCGGGCATAGCGGCGCGATCGGCGTATAACCCGAACGTCACCCCACCGGAATAGGAGACGGCGGCGATCGCGACCGCGTGCTCAGCCGCGAGCGGCACGATCGGCACGACATCGACCATCGGCGCGCCGAACGCATACAGGCGACGCGGCGAGCCGGGGATGTTGGTGATCGTGACATTGAACAGCCGCTTCGCGGACATCGCCCGCGCAAGGCCGGCGTGGAGCACCGGCGGCGCGAGCTCGGTCAATCCGGTCACCGCGCCGGCCGCGAGCGCCTGCCCGCCGGCCTTGCGCTCCTCTACCGTGGCGCGCACCAACTCGTAGCGGCGCCGCGGGTCGGCCTCCGCGACCGGCAGCTCGACGAACAGCGAGGAGACCTTGTTGCCAAGCTCGCCGTGCTCTCCCTCGCGACGGATGTTCACCGGCACCATCGCGCGCAGTCCCTGGCGCGGCGGGTCCTCGCCGCGCTCGAGCAGCAGCTCGCGCAACGCGCCGGTGGCGGCACACAGCACGACATCGTTGACCGTGCCGCCAAATGCCGAACGGACCTTCTGCAGCTCCTGGAGCTCGACGTGAACGGTCGCGATCCGTCGCGTCGCGCCGATCGGCACGTTCAGGCTCGAGCGCGGCGCCGCGACCAGCTCGTCACGGACGAGCAGATCGATCACCGCCCGCGAGGCTTCCAACGCCTCACGTGGATGCATCAGCGCGTGCGCGCCGGCCCGAGCGGCCACGAGGCCGGCGCCGGCCACCTGGCCGACAGGCTCGGGTGGATGCTGGAGCCATCCGAGCCAGGCCAACTTCGACACCGGCACGTGGGGCGCTGAGGGCTCGCCCGGCGCCGGCTTTGCGCCGAGCAGCAGGTCGACAACGTCGACCGAGCCGACGCCGTCGACCAAGCAATGGTGGGTCTTCGACACCAACACCCAACGCCCGCCCGCCAGACCGTCGAGCAGCACGATCTCCCACAACGGACGGCCGCGGTCCAGGCGATGCGAGTAGAAGTCCGAGATCCAGTCCAGGAACTCGGGCTCGTCCCCCGGCGACGGCAGCGTCGCATGACGAACGTGCGCGCTGATCTCAAAGCGCTGATCGCGCTCCCAGGACGGCCAGGCGAGTCCGCCGGTGCGGGGCGCGTCGAGCTTCTGGCGGTAGCGAGGCAACAGGTCCAAGCGCTGTTCCAGGTGCTCGCGCACCTCCCCGATCGCCGGCGTCCCACCGCCGGGGAGCGCGTCGAACACAAGCGCGGCGCCGATATGCATCAGCGCGCCGTCATCGGCCTGCTCGAGCTCCAGGAACGCAGCATCGAGCGCCGTCAGCTGATCGTTCCCCGGCATCGCGGCTCCTCTGATCGCCTCAGGGTCACCGTACGCGCTGCAGCGCCGGCTGCCATCGGTGGATGATCGCGCCGCGGTGCGTAGGAACTACCCGCCTTCAGGTCTTCCGCATCAGACAGGGTGTCTCATCCCGATGTCACGGCGCCCCTGAAAAAAAAAAAAAAAAAAAAAAAAAAAAAAAAAAAAAAAAAAAAAAAAAAAAAAAAAAAAAAAAAAAAAAAAAAAAAAAAAAAAAAAAAAAAAAAAAAAAAAAAAAAAAAAAAAAAAAAAAAAAAAAAAAAAAAAAAAAAAAAAAAAAAAAAAAAAAAAAAAAAAAAAAAAAAAAAAAAAAAAAAAAAAAAAAAAAAAAAAAAAAAAAAAAAAAAAAAAAAAAAAAAAAAAAAAAAAAAAAAAAAAAAAAAAAAAAAAAAAAAAAAAAAAAAAAAAAAAAAAAAAAAAAAAAAAAAAAAAAAAAAAAAAAAAAAAAAAAAAAAAAAAAAAAAAAAAAAAAAAAAAAAAAAAAAAAAAAAAAAAAAAAAAAAAAAAAAAAAAAAAAAAAAAAAAAAAAAAAAAAAAAAAAAAAAAAAAAAAAAAAAAAAAAAAAAAAAAAAAAAAAAAAAAAAAAAAACCGCGAGGAAAGGACGGGTCGCTCGGCTATAAAAAAAAAAAAAAAAAAAAAAAAAAAAAAAAAAAAAAAAAAAAGAAAGAAAAGAGAAGAAAAAAAAAAAAAAAAAAAAAAAAAAAAAAAAAAAAAAAAAAAAAAAAAAAAAAAAAAAAAAAAAAAAAAAAAAAAGAAGAGGAAGGGGAGTTACCGCGGGGCAGAACCTACTCACGCTGCGCCTGCGGACTGACGCTACCTCCACACCGGAGGTGCCTTATCCGTTGTCCTGTGCGCCGGTTGCGCGGCAAACTACGGGTGACCGCTTTGTCGGGTTCTCGTAGGCTTTGCAGGTCCGAGCGGAGAGGAGTATCTATGTCGCTGGAGGACGAGGTTCAGCGCATCATGGATGTGGGCGTGAAAGCGACCCCAGCGGGCGTCCGCGCCCTCACTGAAGGCTCCCCGTATCTCGTCGACCCCATCGGCGACATCGTCATGCCGATGCTCGCTGCCAGCCGTGAGGCGATCTTGCGCATTGCCTGCGAGATGGACGAGGTCGAGACATATCGTGCACCGACTCGGGCTAACCGAGCGCGCCGGATCATGGCGACCTTCGCCAATCGTTTCGCCAGACCCTCCTAGAGGACTTCGTTAGGTTGGTCATGGCGGCAGCCTGCGCTGGCAGGTCGGGCATTGCCCGTGCCAGCACGCCAGCGTGGTCTGGAGGTCGCGCTGGGCTTGGTAGAGGCTGATCAGGCTGCCGCCGTCTGAGGGCGGGCGGTGTCGGGGTCGCCGCGGGTCAGCCGGCAGCATGTGAGAAACGCGTGCGCGACGGTGACGCAGGTCAGGTGGTGCTGCAGTCCGTTGTAGGTGCGGCCTTCGTAGTGGTCCAGGCCGAGGCATTGCTTGAGCTCGCGGTAGTCGTGTTCGACGCGCCAGCGGAGCTTGGCGAGGTGCACAAGCGTGACGATTGGTGTGTCGGCGGGCAGGTTCGAGAGCCAGTACTTGATCGGCTCGGCCGTGCCCTCGGGCCACTCGGCCAACAGCCACCGCTCAGGCAGCGCGCCATCACCGCCGCGTTGGGCATTGTTGGCAGGGCGAACCCGAATCGCGACGAACTGGCTGGCGAGCGGGCCGCGGTCGCCTTCGCGCCACCGGACTGTGTGGACATGTTCACGGCCGGCTGCGAGCACGAGATGCTTGAGGCTGACGGGCTTGTTGGGATAGCGAGTCGTGGGCGGACGCCCGCGCCCTTGGTAGACGGGCGCGACCGGGACCGCGTCGGCCGGCTGGGCCGAGGTCACGCCTTTGACCTGAACCACGTACTCCAGCTCGCGCTCCTCCAGCCCGACGCGGAACGCGGTGATGTCCCCGTAGCCGCCGTCGGCCTGCACCACCCGACGCTCGAGCCCCCAGCCGCTCAGCTCGTCGAGGATCTCCAACGCGAGCTGCCACTTCGGGACATGCCGCACCTCCTCAGGGATCCTCGCCCGCTCACGACGCTCAACATCCTGATCCCAGCTCTCGGGCAAGAACAGCCGCCACCCCAACGGACACGACGCCTGATCGGTCGCGGCGTTGACTGACACCAGCACCTGACAGTTCGCCGTCTTGCCCAACGCGCCGCAGTACTGGTGCGCAACCCCCGGGGAGAACCGCCCGTCCTTCGGCAGCCCAGTGTCATCCACGATCCAGCCGACCGGCTCGATCTCTCTGGTCATCCGGACCGCCAACCGCCGCCTGACCGGCTCATCACGCCACGGCGAGTCGGTAATGAACTGCTGCAACCCCTGCTCATCCCCATCGGGCAACCGCGCCGCCATCGGCTGGATCGATTTGCGCCGCCCCTCCAACAACAGGCCGCGAACGTACTGCTCGCCCTTCGCACGCTGATCACACCTCGCAAGCGACCCGTACATCTCCTCAGCGAACTCGATCAACGCCGCCCGCTGCGCGTCCAGATCAGCCGCCCTGACCCCGAACTCGCTCGCTCCCAAACTCGCCATGCCGGACAAGTTCCCTGCACACGCAAGAACTCCTGCAACAGCTAAGAAGCTCTAGGAGGTTGAGCTATGGGAGTAGAGGATCACGCACCGTCGGCCGCGGAGGTTGCCGAGGCGGCCGTGTCTGAGGCGCAGATCGCGGTTCATTGGCGGGAGGAGGAGTACTTCGAGCCGCCGCCGTCGTTCGTCGCGCAGGCGAACGCGGCGGATCCGGCGATCCTTGAGCGGTTCAGCGAGGAGCACTATCCGGATTGCTTCGTTGAGTACGCGGAGATGCTGAGGTGGGATCGCAAGTGGGACACGATTCTGGACACGAGCAACCCGCCGTTTTGGAAGTGGTGGGTAGGCGGGCGTCTGAACGCGAGCGTGAACTGCGTCGATCGGCACCTGGATTCGCGTGGCGATAAGAACGCGCTGATCTGGGTGCCTGAGCGCGAGGAGGAGGAGACGCGGGAGATCACCTACCGGGAGCTTCACCGGCGCGTGAACGAGTTCGCGGCGCTGTTGCGTGATTTCGCCGGTGTGCAGACGGGTGACCGGGTGACGTTCCATCTGCCGATGGTGCCGGAGCTGCCGGTTTCGATGCTGGCGTGCGCTCGCATGGGTGTGATCCACTCTGAGGTGTTCGGCGGGTTCGCAGGGGCGGCGTGTGGTCACCGGATGGCGGACTCGCAGAGCAAGATCCTGGTGACGATGGATGCCTACTCCCGCAACGGCCAGCTGATCGACCACAAGTTCAAGGCCGACGAGGCGATCGCGGCCGCGCGCGAGGAGGGTCAGGAGATCGAGAAGGTGCTGGTGTGGCGGCGGCACCCGGGCGAGTATGGCTCACAGAGCCCGATGGTGGAGGGTCGCGACTTCTTCATCGACGAGTTGCTGGAGAAGTACCGCGGGCAGGAGGTGGAGCCCGAGTCGATGCCGGCGCAGGCGCCGCTGTTCTTGATGTACACGAGCGGCACGACCGGCCGGCCGAAGGGCTGCGAGCATTCGACCGGTGGCTATCTGTCGTACGTGACCGGCACGGCGAGGTACTACCAGGACATCCACCCGGACGACACGTACTGGTGCTTTGCGGACATCGGCTGGATCACCGGCCACTCCTACATCGTTTACGGGCCGCTGTCACTTGGGACCACGAGCGTGATGTATGAGGGCGTGCCGACCTACCCGGACGCCGGGCGGCCGTGGCGGATCGCCGAGCAGCTGGGCGTGGACATCTTCCACACCGCGCCGACGACGATCCGGATGCTGCGCAAGCTCGGGCCTGAGGAGCCGGGCAAGTACAGCTATCACTTCAAAACGATGACGACGGTCGGCGAGCCGATCGAGCCAGACGTGTGGCGCTGGTACCACAGCTTCGTCGGCAAGGGCGAGGCGGCGATCACTGACACCTGGTGGCAGACCGAGAACGGTGGCTTCCTGGGCAGCACGCTGCCCGGGCTGCAGCCGATGAAGCCCGGGAGCTGCGGGCCGGGTGTGCTTGGCATCTTTCCGGTGATCTACGACGAGAACGGCGCGGAGGTCCCGAAGGGCTCGGGCAAGGCGGGGAACATCTGCATCCGCAACCCGTGGCCCGGGTCCTTCCAGACGATCTGGGGGCAGCCCGGGCGGTACGTGGAGACCTACTACGCCAAGTACAACAAGGACAAGGACAGCAAGGACTGGCACGACTGGCCGTACTTCGCCGGGGACGGCGCCGTGCAGGCGGCCGACGGCTACTTCCGGATCCTCGGGCGCGTCGATGACGTGATCAACGTCGCCGGCCACCGGCTCGGGACCAAGGAGCTCGAGTCGGCCGCGATCATGGTCAATGAGGTCGCCGAGGCCGCCGCGGTCCCCGTGATCGACGAGGTGCGCGGCAAGACGGTCGAGATGTACGTGGCGCTCAAGCCAGGGTTCCAGCCGAGCGACGAGGTCGCGCACAAGGTCTCGCAGACGATCGTCACGGAGATCGGGTCGATCGCGCGCCCGAAGAACGTGTGGATCGTCACCGACATGCCGAAGACACGCTCGGGCAAGATCATGCGCCGGGTCATCGCCAGCATCTCCAACTTCGCAGACGTCGGCGACGTGACGACGCTCGCGAACCCGGAGATCGTCGATGAGATCCGCCACCACGTCCAGAGCGAGAAGCTCGCGCACGGCGAAACGCCGCGCGAGCTCTCAGACAAAGAAAGAGAGGAGATCGCAGCGTACGGCCAGGCCGAATAAGACACCGTTTCAGCGCCAACCTCAACCCCCGCCGTCGCCGGCCGAGCAGAGGCCCCGGCGCGCTACCCCTGCAACAGACCCGCGCTGTCGATGAACTCGCCAAGCGCGGCCGCGCTCCTCGCACACCCCCAGAAGCTGCCTACGTCCCCCTCCTCAAGAGCACTCCAACAGATCAGATCGGTCAGACCTATCGCTTCCTGCGCGAGCCGCGGGAGCATCGACAACGGACACGACTCCACCTCCCCGCGCAGGCTCCGAACCGCCTCGAGCCACTCGCCGGCGGGCCGCTGCAGGTCCTCGAGTAACACCGAGAACTGCCCGACAATGTACTGCTGGGTCACCGAAACTTCCAAAACGCGCTGCGCAATCAGCGTACCGCGCAACGCCCGCTCAGGCAACAAGCTAGGTCCACAAAGCGCCGTTAGCCCCAGGTTCGCGCCGGCTGCGAGCACAAGAGGAGCAGTGTCGGCACCATCGACCAGCCTGCCGCTGTGGTGCCAAGCAGCAGCCCAGCTGGACACGGCCGCTCTTGAGCAAGGCCAGCAGCGAGTCGCGCCTTGCGGGTCACTGCCGCTCGTGATGAGAGAGCAGAAGTGCCGACCGGACGGACGGCGACAAACAGAAACCGTTGGATTTCGCGCAGTTGCTCTCGGAAGTCCGGAGCGCGCGATCACGACCCCGTGGGGCGTCGCGGCTCGGCGCGCACCCGTCGTCCGTGGGCGCGGGGCTAGCGCACCCCGGGAAGCCTGCGCATGACGCGCAGCGCCAGCGTCATGAGCCGCACCCACAGCTTGTCGCTCATCGGCGGCGGCGGTGCGAGCGGAAGCAGCCGCTGGATGGAGATCGTCTGCTCCTCGGTGTACTTCTGGATGCCGTGGCGGCCGTGGCGGCGACCCAGGCCCGACTGCTTGAAGCCACCCATCGGCGCGTCGACGGACGCCCACGTCGCGGCGTACCCCTCGTTGACGTTCACCGTGCCCGCGTGCAGCCGCGTCGCCAGCTCGCGCCCGCGCGCCGCGTCCTCGGTCCAAACGCTGAAGTTCAGCCCGTAGACGCTCTGGTTGGCTCGCTCGATGATCTCGTCGTCGGTGGCGAAGGTTGAGATCGCGACGACCGGCCCGAACGTCTCGTCGGCGAACAGCGACATGTCCTCGCGGACGTCCTGCAGGAGCGTCGGCTCGTAGAAGTGAGGGCCCAGATCGGGGCGCGGACGGCCGCCGGTGAGCACACGCGCGCCCTTCGCGACGGCGTCCTCGACATGGCCGCGCACGACCTCAAAGTGCTCGGCGGAGATCAGCGAGCCCATGTCGGGGCCGTACGCCAGCTCGGCTCCCAGCCGCATCCTGCCCGTGTGCTCGACCAGCCGCCGGACGTACTCCTCGGCGATCGCCTCGTGCACGTACAGGCGCTCGATCGCGGTGCACAGCTGGCCGGCGTTGGAGAACAGCGCGCGCTCGGCGCCCTCGACCGCCTTGCCGATGTGGGCATCGTCGAGCACGATCATCGCGTTTTTGCCGCCCAGTTCCATCGAGCAGCCGATCAGGCGATCGGCGGCCTGGCGCGCGACCGTCCGGCCGGTGTGCGTGCTCCCGGTGAACATCACGTAGTCGACGCGGTCGATCAGGTGCGGCCCGAGCTTGGCCCCCGACCCCGTCACCACCCCGATCAGCCCGCGCGGCATCCCCGCCTCCTCGAGCAGCTCCATCCCCCACAGCGCGCTGTAGGGGGTGTGGCCGTCGGGCTTGATCACCACGCCGTTGCCGGCGATCAGCGCCGGGGTCGCGTCGCTGATGGCGAGCGTGAGCGGGTAGTTCCAGGGCGCGATGAGCGCCACGACCCCGAGCGGATGGCGGTACTCCCAGGTCGCCGTCAGCAGCGGCAGCGCCCCCCGCCGCCGCCGCGCACGCAAGTGCCGCGAGGCGGTGTTGGCGTAGTAGCGCGAGACGATCGCCACGTCCAGCACCTCCTCTGAGGCGTGGCGACGCGCCTTGCCCGTCTCGAGCTGGATCAGGTCGAGCACCTCGTCCTGGCGAGCGAGCACCAGATCGTGAAAGCGCAGCAGGATGGCCGCGCGCCGATCCAGCGACGTGCTCGCCCAGCCCGCCTGCGCGGCGCGCGCGTCAAGCACCGCGCGCTCGACGTCCGCCTCCTCGCAACGCGCCACGCGCCCCAGCGTCTCGCCGGTGAAGGGCTTCTCGACTTCCATCGGCTCACGCGGCCCGACCGCAGTGACACGGGCCGCCAGCGCGTCCAGCCGCGCCCGATCGATGCGCGCCGAGCCTGTCGGAGGCAACTCGGCGGAACCAGCGGCGTGCGGCTTGGCGGTCGACATGGTGTTCCTCGGCGTCTGTGGACTGCTTGCCAAGCGTAGCGACGCACACGATCACGCTGGTCGGGCCGACCGGTGAAAGGCCACGACGATCCGGGTGCCGGCCTTCGTATCGCCGACCTCGTTCATGCGGCGCCTCCGCGCGCGTCGATCCTGCCCATCGCGCAGAGCAGGAAGCCCGAACTGAGCGCGCGCGACCCCGAGTCCCAGGCACGCGCGAAGGGTACGTGACCCCTCTGCTGCCGCTCAGCCGGTCATCAGGGCCATTCAGCAGACCAATGGAAAGCTCCTGGCGCTGGCTCAGTCTTATCCGGCCGCAGCAATCGACCTCAAGCCACTCGTCGACGCCTGGCCTTCGTCCCGATCAAACCCGGCGTCGGCACGTACCACGACCGAATCAAGCCGAGCTTCGAGGAAGGCAGTGCCTACCGCATTGAGCCGTGGGGCCCAGGCGGAGTTCTCAGCGGCTGCAGATTCAGATTCGGCGCCTCTACGACGCGCTCGCCGAGAGAGTTGAAGGCAAAACGGCGGAGAAGTTGATGGACTAGACACTGGCGCTGAACTTCTGTCCGTTTCGATCGCAGCAGCGGTGGAGTCGGCTCGTTCCTTTTATGGGGCTCCCGGCATCGATGTAGCCGGACAGGGTTTGAAAAGCGGGAAGCGGCCACCCTGAGGCGTGCGCCCTGCTCTTGCGGCGACGGGGGCTCGGGGACTCAAGCGCCGGGTTCGCCTGCGTCTCGAGCTCGGACGGCGGGTCCGGGGCGTTTCGGCGGACTGTCCGCCCTCGCGCCTTCCACCGTCGGCCGCCGGCGGTCTGCAGTCGACGGTCTGGTGAGCGCGGAGTGCCTCGAAGCGGTGGGGACGCTTGCCTGCGCTGGAGCGCGCTGCATCGAGTGGGGGATGGGGCGGCGTGATGCCGGATACCAGGTGAAGCCGGGAGTAGCCTGAGGCGGTCGGTCGGGCGGGAGGCTGTTGGAGAAAGGCGCGGAAAGATCGATGCTCTAGTGATGGTGAAGGAGTGACCGTAGTTCGAGGTCCGATTTCGGGGTTTCATCTGATCGAGGCACCGGTGGACATGGATCTCCATGTGTTATCTCGCCGCCCAATTGATGCACCAGAACGTTGAGTGGTTTGTGCAACAGCGCGCTCGTTGGTGCGTCGTCACGGGCGTGTTGACAAAATCGCTTCAGTAGTCGTCCACAGAAAGCGGGTGGACTTCCCCTGATTGGCCGCGTCCGGCCCGGCGTAGAGTAGAGGCGATTCTCTGGAGGCACCGAGATCGCTGGTTCGGTGGGTGATGACAGAACCGTTTCTGCTGTGCGCGGCGTGCGGCGACCGCATCGGCATGTATGAGCCGCTGTGGTGTGAGTTGCCCGATGGCACGTTGGGGTCGTCCTCCTACCTGAACCTCAGTTGTGAGCAGCGTCGCGGGCGCTCGCGCTTCTGGCATCTCGGGTGCCTGGCTCCCGATGCGATTCCTCCTGAGATCGAGTCGCTCGGTCCCGGGCGAGTGGATGCGCCGGTCGGAGATCCTGGCGGCGGTGGACCGCTGCCAGACGGCGGCCACCGATAATCGAAACCGGCCGCCTGACTGACCTCAGCGTAAACGGTCCTGGCGGCTGGACTTCGGAGTTTGCGAATTTTGATCCGCTCCCCGTGGCGGAGGTATGCTCGCCGCAACTCTACGAGGAGAGGGAGCCAAAGCGACGATGACCGCCGTTGATGACGTTGCGCTTCGCCGCCTGCTGCAGCTCGGCCGGGCGGTCGTGTCCGATCTGGACGCAGACGCGGTGCTGGAGCGTGTACTCGAGGCCGCCCGAGAGGTTACGGGCGCCCGGTATGCGGCGCTTGGGGTGCTCGACGAGCAGCGCCGCGAGCTAGAGCGGTTCTTGACCGCCGGAGTGGACCTGGGGACGCAGCTGTTGATCGGAGGGGCGCCGAAAGGTCGGGGCGTGCTCGGTCTCCTGATCGCCGAGCCGCGGCCGCTGCGCGTGCGCGATGTGGGCTTGCATCCGCTCAGTTACGGCATTCCGCCGGGGCATCCGGAGATGCGCACGTTTCTCGGTGTTCCCGTGCTGATCCGGGGCGAGGTGTGGGGGAACCTGTATCTGACCGAGAAGCAAGGCGGCGAGGAGTTCACCGAAGCCGATCAGGAGGCGGCGGTGATCTTGGCTGAGTGGGCCGGGGCGGCGATCGAGAACGCCCGCGCGTATGAGCGAAGCGAGCATCAGCGCGACGAGTGCGAGCGGGCGGTGCTCGAGCTCCAGGCCACACGCGATGTCGCGCTGGCCGCCGGCGACGCCGCGGGTCTCGACCGCGTGCTGGAGCTGGTGGCCAAACGCGGGCGAGCGTTGATCGATGCCCGGTCGACGCTCGTTATGCTCCGTGACGGCTCCGAGCTGGTCGTGGCCGCCAGCAGCGGATACGCGAACGTTCCGCGCGGCCGGCGGGTGCCGGTCTCAGGCCCTTTCTGGCGGGAGGTGATCGAGAGCCGAAGCCCGCTGCGGATCGGTGACACCGCATCCCGAATCCACCTCGCGCCCGCTGACCCCGGCCTCCCAACCGCCCGCACGGCGCTGCTCGTCCCGATGCTTCACCCCGGGGCGGCCATCGGGGTGCTCGCGGCGTTTGACCGCGGCATCGAACGCGCCCCGTTCACCGAACGCGACGAGAAGCTGCTGCAGAACTTCGCCGCAACCAGCGCCAACGCAGTCGCGACCGCCAAAACCATCGATCCACACCGGCCGCCCACATCCCCGGCCGCCCGCGACGACACACAGCAGAAACCCGCGCACGCATCGGTTGAAGAGACGCTGCAGATCCTCGACGGTGTCCAGGACACGCTCTCGACGGCGATGCGGCACTCCGACCAAGATCACTACGAGGCGACGATCAGGGAAGCGAACGAAACGATCGCGCAAGCGCTCAGAAGCCTTCGCTCGGCGGGCATGACCACCGACGCCCCATGAAAACAGCGACGACTGGAGTGATGGGCTCGACGTCGGCGATCCCGCTCTTGGCTGCTTCTCGTCGTCAGGATCTGTCGCGGCAGCGCCCGCGTCCTCCCCAAGCTGCACTGGCTCGGACCTCGACCGTCAGCGCACAGCGGGTTGCAGACCCAGTAATCGGGTCTCAGCGGTTTAAGTTCTCGGCGAGCCGCCAGCCACCGGTCGGCGTGCCCCTTAATGTCCCGCGCGAGATATGCGCCCAATTTGGGCACTCCGTCCGGTGGACGGCGAGCTGGTCGCCGGACTCGAGATTGGTAGTCGTTAGCGACACCTGCTGGCCGCATCGCGGGCAAGGCGATTCGTTGACTGCGCTCGACAAGGCTCTGTTCCTACGGCTCGTGGACCGAGATCTGGCCAGCGATCGCGTCCGCCTCCCGCTGCGTCACATTCCGCCCCCGATTCGGCTCGCCTGTCGCCGCCTGGTTCGCGCCATCAACTGCCCGCTGAAGCGGTTGGGCGAGTGCTGTCGCCTCGCTTGACTCGACCCCGTCAAGCACAATCTGGTCGCCTTGCACGACCTCATTGATGTTGATTCGCAGATGCCCGACGGAGGCGTGGCCGGCCAGATCGGTGGCCAGGCGACCGGCTAAGGCCTGCGACCACTGGCGGCTTGGACAGCCAGATAGCCGCACGCGGACGCGCACGCCGACGCAGCCGGCGGCACGTGGCTCTCCACCAGCCTGGCCGATGATCTCGTGCTGCTCGGACATGCTTCCCTCCTCGGACTGCGGTCGGTGTGTTCTCCCCGGTGCATCGTTGCACCGACTTCTGCACGAACCGTGACCAGCAACGACGCTCATGCACGCACCGGCTGTTCTCTCCAACGTCGTAATGATGGTCTTCCCACCGATGTCCGGACGCAATCAACTTCTGATGAAAGCCCCGTCCGGGACTCGGGCTCGCTTCCGCTTCGGGCTAATCGCACCAGTCTCGAGCACGTAGACCGGGCGCGCGGACGCTGCTCCTTCGGAACGCCAACGGCCACGCCCACCGACACGGCCAGAGCTGACCCTCCGCCCCGGCGATGCAGCACTCTGGCGGCGCCGACCTGACGCCCGCCCTCCGCCGCTAGCCACGAACTCCTGAATAGCAAGCACAAGAGCAGCAGCCTCGACGGCACCGCCCGGACTGCTGACTTCGGACAGCCTGAGCCACGCCGTCGCCTGACGCCGGCGTGGCTGCTCTCCAAGGCCGGGGGTAGCGCCGAGTCCGCCAAGGCGACGGATGCGAAATGTCGCCGGAGCGCTCATGAACTCCGGGACCGCTCGACAAGCGAAAGCGATCGCCGCCGACTGCGTGGTTTCGGCGTGGAGCAGGGCCGCGCGGAGCTGCTGGCGTGCCCGTCGGCACGGAAAGCCGTCGATCTTGAACCAGGGGAGCGAGCGGGCATGCGTAGGTGTAACCGCCTGCTGCTCGGATCTACGCATGACACCGGGCCGGGCCACGACGCGATGATCGCCGCGATAGGGAATCCTCGTTTTCGGTTGTGCGTCGATTGTGGCTTCTGGAAGGTCAGGCGTGATGCTGCACATGTTCGACCGTAGTTCGTGCGAAACGAACCGGCGTCTGGTATCGCGGAGAGCGACATCGTGATCATGAGACTTTTTCTCGCTCGCTACCGAGCCGTGATCCGCGCCGCGACGCTGGTGACTGCTGGCGTTGTGGTGGTTGGATGTGGAAGCTCAGCGAGCTCGTCGGTTCCGCGGCCTGTGCTTGGCGCGCTCCCCGTGGCCTGTTCGCCCAAGGCCCCACCGAGCATCCGAGCTGCTGGGTGGTCCGCGGCTCACGAGGAACTGGCGCCTGCGGGTGCCAGCGCAATCCGCCTGTGTCGTTATTCCGACCTGAACGCCCACCCCCGTCTGGCGCTGATCAGCTCCCGGCTGCTGCGCAATCCGGGGATTGTGCGCGAGCTGGTTAGCAAGTTTGACCGGCTTCCGTCGCTCTCGGGCGCGGTCGCGTGCCCGAACGATGACCTCTCGCAGATCCTCGCTGTGCCCGCCTATCCCGGTGGCCGTCAGGTGACGGTTAGCGTCGGCTTGACCGGATGTGAGCTGGTGAGTAACGGCAGTGTGTATCGGACCGCTGCGGGACTGGGATCGCCGCCGGGCTTTGGCCCGCAGTTGGTCGCTCAGCTCGAGCAGCTCGTCGGTCCTGCCCCGGCCGCTGGGCTGGGCAGCGCGACCGCGCTGGCCGATGACCACTGGTCGGTGCTCGCGCGTTCGCCGCTCGGGACTCGATATGGGCCAGTGTTTATGTGGGACGGGCAAGAGCTGCTCGAGATCGGTGGCAAGGCCGCCGGGCCATACCGTGGCGCCCCGCAAGACAGCGGCGCGGCCTACGACCCGACGCTGCGGCGGTGGCGAGGCCTGGCGGCGGTGCCCGCCATCGTCCAGCCGGTCTACGCAGCGTCCGTCTGGACCGCCCACGAGTTGATCGTGTTCGGCGGCGCGGCCAGCTCCCATCAAGCGGGCATCGGTTGTTGCGTGGCCGGGCTCTACAACCCGGCGACCGATCGCTGGAGCGTCACCCCAAAGGCGCCGGTGGACCAGCTCGAGCAGCCCACAGCTGTCTGGGACGGAACCTCGGTCATCCTCGCCGGGCTACACGACAACGGTCAGCGGCAGCTCGAGATCGCCAGCTACGACCCCGCCAGCGATACCTGGGCGCGGCTCACTCCGCCGATCAGCCCGCAGCACGGGCCGCTGGCGCTGGCGATGGTCGCCACCAATAACGGTGTGCTTCTGTGGTCGCTGTGGCAGCGAACGCAGCCGACCCGTCGCTGCTTTGCCGGCACCTGCTACGGAGTGGATGTGCTTCGGCTCGGCCGATCAGGCCGCTGGGCGAACGTCACCGCGTCCTGGCCCCAGGCGCACACGGTCGATGGCCCCATCTTCACCGGCAGCAAGATCCTGCTCGCGCCCGGCCAGACCTGGTGCGGGGCATGCAGCCACCCGCCGCCGTTCAACGAGCACGGATACATCGTCGACCCGAGGACGCTTCGCCTCACGCCAATCCCGCATGGCCCGCTCGATGACCTCGGACCTCAGATCCTCTGGACCGGCGCCGCCGAGATCTCATTCAACGCCGCCGGCGAGATCACCGGCCCGCACGTGCAGATCCTTCCCGGCGACATAGCGGTGTGGAACCCCATCACCGGCAGGTGGGCCCGCGGCCCGCAAGCTCCGCAGCAGATCGACGACCCGCCCGCGGTCTGGGACGGGAACCAGCTATTCGTGCTCGCCGACAACGGCAGACTGCTCACGTACGGCTCCGGGTCGCGCGGCAGTTAGGCGCAGCGACAGCCGCAGCGGTCCGAGCTTTGGCCTAGTCGCCCATATTTGCGGTTGTGCGCTCGACGGCGTCGCGCCGAGCAAAGCAGTCTCGGCGACGGTGCTCACCGGCCGCTGCTGATGGGCGAAGGCGCCCGAGCGGCGCCGAACGCGGTTGCGCGGAGCCGTCTGCTCGCCGTCACGCTCGCTGCAGCCGAGAGCCTGGGCAGCGGCACCGGCACGTGCAAATGCAATCCGACGGCGCTTGTCCCCGCGACGCTGCCGGTTCGCGAACCGAAGCAGAAACAAGCTGCCGGTTGGGATCCGGCCGTCTGCCCCCGCGTCATGACGTGGCCGTGCTCAGCAGCGGCAGTGAGAGCGAACTTCACCCGGCTCCGTGACGGGGTCCGCGGGCGCGAGCTTGCGGCGGATCGCTGGGCCCCTTCGTCGCCCTTACCTCGATCTGATTGGTGACTCCGACCACTCCGGTCACGCTCGCAGCGTCCTCTGCCGCGGCGGCATGCTCCGATTCCTCCCCGACGTAGCCCTTCAGCGTGACGTGCCCGTCCATCACCTCGACGCGGATGTGGTTGGACTGGATCCTCGAGTCCGAGCTCAGTTTCTGCATCGCCGCCGCGCGAATCTCATCGTCCGCATCGGGCCCTAAGGGAGCGCGCAGGGCATTGATCGCGTCATCCGCTCTGACCTCGATCTGATTGGTGACCCCGGCCACTCCGGTCACGCTCGCAGCGTCCTCTGCCGCGGCGGCATGCTCCGATCCCTCCCGAACGTAGCCCATCAGCGTGACGTGCCCGTCCATCACCTCGACGCGGATGTGGTTGGACCGAATCCTGGGGTCCGAGCTCAGTTTTTGCATCGCCGCCGCGCGGATCTCGTCCTCCCCGCGAATCGGTCCGACAGGCGGATGGACCTTGAGACCGTCGACGATCACCTCGAAGACACCCTCGATCTGCCGCGCGTCGCGCGCTGCCGCCAGACGCTGAGGAAAGCTTCCGACCGCGCCGCGGAGCACGACGGTGCCGATCTCGTCCACCGACACGGTGATTAGCTCAGGATGCTTAATGAGCGGATCGCGTTCCAGTGCGGCTCGCACATCGTTTTCGATTCGAGTGTTGCTGAGCATTGCCGGCCTCGGTGGATGTGAGCAAGCGAGAGATGTGCCTCAAATCTAAGCGCGAATCGGTGAATAACCATCACCCGTTTCGCGTGATTTGCGCTACGACGCTTGGCGGCGTGCTCGTTGTCGCCCCCGTAGCCGGCGGTGATCGAGGACTGGATGCTCGCGGCCTGCATGTAGCTTACCGCGCACGACGCCGACGCGCCGCTGCCGCGGGGGCTGTCCCTCCTCGACCCAATCCGCGAACGCTTCACAGAGACAGCTTTGATCATCCGGACAGCGGATTCCCTCCTCGGGGAGGGGACAAGACGCCCCGGACCACCAGCCGACGCTGGCTCGACCCTCACGATCGCTTTCGATCTCGCGCCGTCGCGGGTCACGCGATCGGTTTGGCGACGAACCACCGCTCTGGCGCCTGTGGCGTCGGCGAGTGCTTTGCCTACGAAAGGGAGCGCCCGCGCCGACCGACGCTGACGATCGTTTCGACGATTCACGCCACCTCCGCCGGACGCTCGCCTCCAACGGCAAGTAGGCGTCCGTCATCTGGGCCCGGGAACGATGGCAGCCGCCGGGCGTGGCGCACGTGTGCATTCTGCGAAAGCGCTCGTCAGCATTTCGGTGCCCGGTTGGACCCTGGCCGCTCGCGCTATCGCCCACCAGCAGTCGTCACGAGCGCCGCGATCGGACTAGCGTTTCGCCGCCGTGTGGGAGCCGTCAATGTGCTTGCTGGCGGCCCGATCCGCCGCGGCCTGCAAGCGCAACACCTGGCTGTCGCTTGGACGCCTTTGATGGTCGCATCCGGACCGCGGCCGTCCGTAACGGAATCTCGGCCGGTTTCTCTAGCGGATCGACCGGGACGCTCTCTGCGGCAGCTTCGGCTTGGGCACTGCGCTTATCGGGTTTCGCGGCAGCACCTCACCCCACCGTAGACGAGGCAAGTGAAGAAGCGGTTCCAGGCTTTGCTGCCGGGTGAGTCGCCTAGAGTCTTTTGATAACTTGAGAGGGGTCATACAGGTATGCCTTGACGGTGGCCTCAGCCAGTCCGAGCCGCCGGGCGATCTCGGCGATCGAGAGCCCCTCCTCGTCGCGGTAGTGGCGCGCGAGCGCCACTGCCCGGCGGCGTTCATGCACACGATCACCCGCGGGCATCGCAGGCGACGATAGCGGTCGCAGTCGACGGCTACCGACCGTGCTGGATGGTCACCGGTGGTACTCCGAGACGATGCTAGGCACCGTGGTTACATCCAAGGCAGAGCATGGTGCTTTCCGCGAATCGGGAAGTCGCGTCGCGTCTCGATTCACCACTGAGCACTTCCGGCTGTCGTCCGAAGCGGTCACCAGATCAGCGACTACCGCAGCTACTCCTCCCGCAGGGGAAGCAGGCGCCAAGACCTGGTTCTGGCGATTTGCGGGACCGGCCCGAGGACGGCCACTTTGACCTGCTTTGGCAGCGCGACACGCACCTCGACACGCGTGCTCGCGCGATGAGCTGCACTGACTGACTGTCAGCCGGTCGAAACCGTCGTACTCATTCGCCCCGGCGGATCCGGTTCAGGGGCCGGTGGTGCCAAGGTCGTCCTTTCGTCCGGCTTCCAGGCGGGACCACTGGGCGGTCGGACGTCCGTTGGTGCGTAGATGGGACATCACGGGAGACTGTGGCCAGCCGACGGGGGAGTCCTCCCAGGTCTCCTGCCGGCCGTACACGGTTAGGTCGAGCAGTCCGTAGCTATAGTCCATCGCCTCGACGCCGCGCAGAGTGGTCCAGTAGGTCTCGAAGACTCTGTCGCCGTTACGCAGATAGCACACCACGTGCATTTTGCCTACGCGGCGCCCGGTCAGCAGAGCGTCGCGGGAGTCTTCGGCGGAATACCAGGGCATCTCCCAGCCCATGAAGTCGCGGTAGCGGATGCTCTCCTCGTACGGCCCCTGGCAGAACGTGGCGTAGGTGACGTCGCGCGAATGCAGGTAGGAGAGCTCCCCGACCTGCGTCGTGTAGTGCGTGCACCCCTCGCACTGCTCGGCAGCCGGATGGCCGGTCCACCACATGAAGTAGTAGGCGATGAGCTGCCGGCGGCCCTCGAACGCGTCCAGCAACGTCACCGGGCCGCGCGGACCGATCAGCGGGAGGTTCGGGTCCATCTCGACCATCGGGAGCCGACGACGTGCCGCGGCGATCGCGTCGCCCTCGCGAGTGTGCGCCTTCTCGCGGACCCGTAGGGCATCGAGCTCGGCTTGAAACGTGTCCCGGTCGACGACGACGGGGCCCTCCACTGGGTCGGTTACATCGGCTTCTGTCGGCCTGAGCTTGTTTCGTTCGTGTTTCATTACTACCTCGATTCGCTCTTTGATGGTCCGTGAGAGGTTGGGTGGTCGGTTGGCTTGGGGCTCTGATTGGGGCCTCGACAAGACATCGCATCACGAAGGGTGACTTGCACATGGGTTGGGAGCCGCTCGGCGCAGCGCCCCAACGCCGACGCGCTCTGCGCGCTGCATGGCGTTCCAGGAGGGCGCGATCGGGCACTGGTACGCGCCCACCATACCGCTGGCGTCGCCTGCGCCGCTGAGCAGCTCGGTGTGGACCGCGTGCGGTGGCTAGTTGCCCTCGGCCCGCCGACGCGCCCCAACTGCTCGAGCCCCCGCGGCAGGCGCGGGCGCGCGTCCGAGCGTGGCCACCGGCGACTGGTTCACGCTCTCCCCCGAGGTGTGAGGACGATTATGGGGATGACGCGGTCGGTCTTGCGGGCGGCTTCGGCGAGCTGCGGATAGTGTCCGGTTGCACCTGTGAAGAGGCGCTCGCGCTCCTCGCCTGTCGCCTCCTCGGCCACGACGTCGATCGTCTCGGTGCCGACCTCGATTCGCGTGTTGGGCTGCGCGTTGAGGTTGTGGTACCAGTCGGGGTTGTTTGGCGCCCCGCCGTTTGCGGCCCAGATCAGGTAGCCCCGACCGTTGGGCAAGTAGGCGACCGGGTTGACTCGGCTCATGCCGGACTTTGCGCCGGTGTGGTGGAGCAAGAGCAGCGGGATCTCCTCCCACGTGCCGCCGACGCGTCCTTGGTTGGCGCGGAACTCGCCGATGATCTTGGCGTTGTACTGAGTGGGTGTCTCGGACATGGGGTCTCTTCTCGTTTGGCTAGGTGGGTGGGTGTGTGTGTGTGCTGCGAGCGAACCTCTCGACCTCACCAGCGCGACCGCCGTGCCGGCCCGCGACCGTGAGAATGGCCGCGGGCGAGCACTTTGTCGGGCGTTCAGGCAGCTATGGGCTCTGCCTGTACGAGCGCGGCGTTCTGGCGCTCGAGCTCCTTGGCCGCGCCCATGCGCCAGCTCTCGGCCTGCATCTCCGAGAACGGGTCGGGGAAGATCTCCTCATCCCCATTCTCCACGCCGTCGAAGATGGCTTGGGCGACCGACTCCGGCGCGGTCTTCGGGACCGGGAGGTCCCGGATCATGTCGGTGTCGATCGGGCCGGGCAGGACGGCATGAACCTTCACGCCCTGGCCCGCCAGGAGTGCGCGCAGCGACTGCGTCACCGAGAACGCCGCCGCCTTCGAGGCCGAATAGGCCGGAAGGACGGGCACCGCGGCGAACGCCCCGATCGAGACGACGTTGACGATCCGTCCCCTGCTCTCGGTCAGCGACGGCAGCAGCGCCTGGGTCACCATCACCGGGCCGTAGACGTTGACGTCGAAGTGCTGCTCAAACGCGGCCCGACTGTTCAGGTCATCGGGCAGCGACAGTCCGGCGTTGTTGATCAGGATGTCGAGCGATTCGACACTCTCGACAGCCCGCCGGATCTGCGCCCAGTCGGTCACGTCCATGATCAAGGGAGTGACACGGTCATCCGGGTGGGCGAACGGCTGCCGCGACGTGGCATAAACGCGCTGCGCACCCCGTCTCAGTGCCTCGTCGACGAGCGCCTGGCCAAGACCACGGTTGGCGCCGGTCACCAGAATTGTCTTGTCGGTGATTGTCATGTGTCGCTCCTTAGATCTCGTGTCCTCGACGATGTGGGGATCGCCCTTTTGAGAACAGAGATACGAGCCGACACGCAAATCCATCGCTCCTCGCCAAAAACTTGGCGTCTGCGAGCTCGGCGTCTCGGTGTCTGCCGACGCTCCGCAGGGAGAGGATCGATGGGATCATTGATCTCGCGGACGTGACGGCTCAGTGTTCGGGCTGCCCGCGGGCAGTCGCACGCGCCGCCGACGCTCCCCGGGCGGAGACGATCAGCCGAGGCGGCTCATCGCACCCCGGCAGCAAGTGCCGCGCCCGGCGGACGCGTGCGCGCCCTCCAAGCGCTCCGCGGCCGATGCGCGACCGCGAGCGATGGATTCCCGCTCCGCCTCGTATCTCCGTCGACAACGAAGAAGTGCCGGCAACCCACCGACCAAGGAGGGCACAGATGGCCAGCGGTCGGGACTCGATCAGGAGCGGCGCGTTGGATTTCGCCGCTCGCTCGGATCTCAGTTGAAAACGCGATGACGAAAGGAGAACCGAGATGGGAACGATCGTGATAAGCGAGAACGTCTCGCTCGACGGGGTGATCGAGGACCCCGCCGGTGACGAGGGCTTCGCGCGCGGTGGCTGGGTTGGCCGTGTCGGCGACCGGGGCCGCGACGAGGCGGCCAAGATCCTGCTCGATGAGGCGCTGGGCGCCGAGGCCCTGCTGCTCGGCCGGCACAGCTACGAGTTCTTCGCCGGTCGCTGGCCATCCCGGAGTGGTGAGTTGGCGGACAGGTTGAACAGCCTGCCCAAGTACGTCGTGTCGGCGACTCTCGAGCATCCCCATTGGAGCAACTCGACGGTGCTGAAGGGCGACGTAGTGGACCAGGTCTCGGAGCTGAAGCAGGCGCTGGGCGGGGAGATCCTCGTCTACGGCAGCTTCCAGCTCGTGCGCATGCTGACAGAGCACGACCTCGTCGACGAGCTGCGGCTGATGGTGTATCCGGTGGTTCTCGGGGCCGGCGAGCGTCTCTTCGGCGAGACCAGCGACAAGAAACCGATGCGCCTCCTCGACGTCCGGACGGTCGGTGACGACCTCGCTCTCCTCACCTACGAGCCCGTCGGCGAATGACGAACACACGGGATGATCAACCGGGCAGGCTCGTGCATCTCGAGCTGCATACCCACGACCTGGCAGGCGCGAGCACGTTCTATCGCGAGCTGCTCGGTTGGCGGACGGAGCGCCTGCATTGTCGGTCGGGCACCTATCACGGTCTGGCCGTTGGCGGCGCGGTGGATGGCGGGATCGTGGAGTGCGGTGCACGGCGGCCGATCTGGCTTCCGTACGTCGAGGTGCGGGAGATCGAGGCGATGACCGAGCGCGGGCGGGCGCTGGGAGCGGCGGTGTTGCTCGAGCCGCGCGAGGGGCCGGCCGGATGGCGCAGCGTGTTGGCCAGGAGCGACGGTGGCGAGATCGCGCTGTGGCAGCCGAAGGGTACGCTCGTGCGAGGGACCAGATGACCGACTCTCGGCTACTCGAGGCGGCTATCGGCGGGGATCAGGCAGCGTTCGCCGAGCTGGTGCAAGCGCACCGGCGGCCGCTTCACTCGCACTGCTATCGGATGCTCGGCTCCCTGCACGATGCCGAGGATGCAGTGCAGGAGACGCTGCTGCGCGCGTGGCGGAGCCTGTCGTCGTTTCAGGGGCGAAGCTCGCTGCGAAGTTGGCTGTATTCGATCGCCACGAACGTTTGCCTGCGCGCGATCGAGCGCAGACCTTCGCGTGTGCTGCCGATCGACTATGGCCCACCCGCGGATCCACACGAGCCGATCCAAGCGCCGCTGCTCGAGTCCGTGTGGATGGACCCATATCCCGACGCGCAGCTCGGCCTCGAGGACGACCTCGCCGGACTGGAGGCCCGCTACGAGCAGCGAGAGAGCATCGAGCTCGCGTTTGTCGCCGCGCTTCAGCTTCTACCGCCTCGGCAGCGGGCGGTGCTCATCCTGCGCGACGTTCTCGGCTTCTCGGGCGCGGAGGTCGCCGAGGCGCTCGAGACGACGCCGGCCTCTGTCTATAGCGCCCTGCAGCGCGCGCACGCGACGCTTGAGGAGCGACGGCCGGACCGCACCCAGCACGCGACGCTCCGCGCGCTGGGCGATAAGCAGCTGAAAGAGATCGTCCAACGCTACGTCGACGCCTGGGCGCACAACGACGTGGACACGATCGTCGGGATGCTTACCGATACCGCAACGCTCGCGATGCCGCCGATCCCGAGCTGGTATCACGGGCGCGGAGCGATCGAGAGGGTGCTGCGCAGCGCGGTGTTCGACGGCGCGCGGCGTTGGCGCATGTTGCCTACAGCCGCCAACGGTCAGCTGGCAGTCGGCGCCTACGAGCTCGACAGCTCGGGGGTCTACGCCCCGCATGGCGTGACCGTCCTAACCCTTGAGGCTGAGCGAATCGACGAGATCATCCACTTCCGCACGCCGTCGATGGTCGAGTTGTTCGGGCTGCCTTCACAGGCGTGACCTCCCGGAATGACTCGCGGTAGGTCCCGGGTCCGCCTGCATCCAGCCCTGTAAGGTCTCCGTCACCAGCGAGAACGGGCCGGCGGGGTGCCTGGGCGGACATGCCGGCTGGTCCAAATTCAGACCCGAGGGCAGCGATGGCTTCGATTCGCAAGGAAATCGTGATCCACGCGAGTGCGGATCGCGTCTGGGACGCACTGCGCGACTGGGGAGGGCTGCATGTGCGACTCGTGCCCGGTTTCGCGACCGATGCCCGACTGGACGGTGCGGATCGGATCGTCACGTTCTTCAACGGCAGCGTGCTGCGCGAGCGATTGGTTGACCTCGACGACGACGCGCGCAGGCTCGTGTGGTCGGTGGTCGACCCGCCATACACCCATCACAACGCATCGGCTCAGGTGCTCGCGAACGGAGCAGACCGCAGCCTGTTCGTGTGGATCGCCGATTTCCTCCCGAACGATCTCGCCGGTCGGGCCGCACCTCTGATGGAGCAGGCGTTGAGCGTCATCAAGCGCACGCTCGAGCCCGAGCGACCGGGCCAATAGTCAACATCGGAGCGTGCTCGGCCCGTTGAAGCCGGCGCCGCTCACGGGCAGGGCGGCGATACGCGAGCGGTTCGGGCTTCCCGCGCGCACGTAGCGCCCGGACGGTCTCGCCTCCAAGCACTCCGCGTCGGCGATACGCGCACGGGCGATGGATTTCGGCTCCTCCTCGTATCTCCATGGACAACGAGGAAGAACGGCAACCCATCGACCAAGGAGGTCGCAGATGACTCCCACAACACCACCCATCAACCGCTGGCGCGCGTTCGCGCTATTGGCCGTCGCGTACTTCATGACGATCATCGACCTGACGATCGTCAACGTCTCACTGCCCACGATCGCCCACGATCTGCATTTCACCCAGACCAACCTGCAGTGGGTCGCGACCGCTTACGCGCTCACCTTTGGTGGCCTGCTGCTGTTGGGTGGCCGCGCCGCCGATCTGCTTGGCCGCCGGCGTGTCCTGATGGTAGGGCTCGGCCTGTTCACGGCCGCGTCGCTGGCCTGCGGGCTCGCGACCAGCGCGGGCTTCCTGATCGCGACCCGGGCCATCCAAGGGGTCGGTGCGGCGATCATGCTGCCCGCCGCCCTGTCGATCGTGATGAACATGTTCCAAGGGGGCGCCGAGCGCAACAAGGCGCTCGGGATCTGGGGCGGGCTCGGAGCCGGCGGTGCGACCGTCGGGCTGATCGCCGGGGGCTTCTCACCCGCTACGCCGGATGGCAGTACATCTTCTACCTGAACGTCCCAATCGGCCTGGCCGCACTGGGGCTGGTACCGAGGATTGTGCCCGAGAGCCGCCTGGCCACCGCGCGCCGGCGCTTTGACGCGGCCGGCGCGATCACCGGAACGGGCGGACTGGTACTGCTGGTCGACGCGATCTCCCAAGCACCCCAGTACGGCTGGGGCGCCATGCGGACGATCGCGGTCCTGGCGGCATCCGTCGGTCTGCTCGTCTCGTTCGTCGCCATCGAGAAAAGGGCCGAGTGGCCGATTCTGCCGCTCTCGATCTTCCGGCTGCGCACGCTCGCCGGCGCGAACGCAGCAGCGGTGCTGCTGGTCGGCAGCTTCTACGCGTTCCTGTTCGTCGGCACCCTGTACATGCAGCAGGTGCTGCACTACAGCGCGCTGCAGGCGGGCGTCGCGTGGCTGGCAGCGTCCCTGACCTCGCTCACGCTCGCCGGCGTCTCCCGGCTACTGGTCACCCGTATCGGACCCAAGCCGGTGATGGCGGCCGGGATGACCCTGATCGGCGCGGGCGTGATCTGGGGAACCCAAGTACCCGTCCACGGCCATTTCGTCGGCAACCTGCTCGGGCCGTTCATCGTCGCCGGCGCAGGGGCCGCGTTCGCGTTCATCCCGGTCTCGATCGCCGCGCTCGCCGGCATCGAGGAGCACCGGGCGGGACTGGCGTCCGGGCTCCTGAGCACCAGCCAGCAGGTCGGAGGAGCGCTCGGCATCGCGGTCGCCTCGAGCATTGCCGCCAGCCACACCAACGTACTGCTGCACGCCGGCGACAAGTTGCCCGCGGCGCTGACAGGCGGCTTCCAGCAGGCCTTCTGGGTGCTGGGCGCGATCTCGCTGCTCGCCCTCCCGGTGATCTTCGCGCTCGTCGGCCGAGATGAGCGCACCGACCCGGTGACCAAGATCACCATCCCCGAGGCGCAGCCCGCCCTCGTATCAGTGAACTAATCCATGTCCACCACATCCCGCAGAAAACAACAAGGAGACTGACATGAGCAAGCTAGATGGAAAGACTGTCCTCGTCGTCGGCGCGAGTCGCGGCCTCGGGCGAGGCATCGCGGAGCAGTTCGCGGCCGCCGGCGCCAACGTGACCGCCCTGGCACGCTCAGGGTCGGCGCTCGAGCAGCTGGCGGCCGCCACCCCGACCATCGGGATCGAGGTGGCCGATGCGACCGATTCCTCGGTGGTCGACCTGATGCTGGAGCGCCATAAACCCGACGTGGTGGTACTGGTCGCCGGCGCACAGCCGACGATGCTGCCGCTGCAGGAGCAAACCTGGGAGACCTTCTCGCGCAACTGGGAGGTCGACGTGCGAATGACATTCGAGTGGATCCGCAAGGCGCTGGTGTTGCCGCTCGCGCCTGGGAGCCAAATCCTCGTGATGAGCAGTGGCGCGGCAATCCCCGGTTCGCCGATGACCGGCGGCTACGCGGGGGCAAAGGCCATGCAGCGCTTCCTCGCCGCCTACGCCAACGAGGAGTCCACGCGCGCCGGGCTCGGCATCACGGTAAGCGCCGTCCTACCAGGCATGACACCCGAAACCGACATCGGGCGCGCCGCCATAGCCACCTACGCCGACCGTGCGGGAGTCAGCGAGCAGCAGCTCATCCGGCGCATCCCTCCGCCGGTCACACCGCTGGCGGCGGGAGATGCCTTCGTGGCACTCGCTCGCGGCGAGCATAGCCCGGGCGCGTACACCCTCACAGGCGCCGGGCTCCAAGAGCTCGCCCCCGGACGTTTCTAGCAGGACGCGGTGGGCCGGGGCGCGGACGAACCTTTCGTGCGCCCCGGCCAGACGTAGCCAGCAGCGTGTCGTGGGCTCGCCCCGCAGGCGTTGATCGTGCCGGCGAGTCCTGCTCTGCTTCCGGCACGAGCATCGCGAGCGCGACGCCGTCTTCCCTGCAACGCGCGGCAAGCAGGACCCCGCGCCTGTTTCGCCTGCGGGAGGAGTAGCCGCGGTAGTCGCTGATCTGGTGACCGCTTCGGACGAAAGCGGGAAGAGATGCCGGTGACTGTCAAATTCCCATGGCATTGCCGGCGTGACTGAACTGTCTCCGTCAATGCCGTCGCCAGCGAGGAGCCCACAACGATTGTTGCGGCCGGGTGCGTCCACCGTTCGGCATGGCTACGGTGTGGCTACCAAACGTGCTGGACAGTCACATTGCGCAAGCTGGGCGCACGCGAACATATGTTCGTCCCCGATGCGAGAGTACGGCTTCACGATCACCGAGCACGATCCGGATCGCCCGTGCATGGTCCTCGTGAGCGAGCATCGCACGATCAAGTTGCCGGATGGCCTGGATTTCTTCACGTGGGCCTATCGGCAGTGCCCCGGTGCCGCGGTGGTCGGTTGAGCTCGATCCCTGGCAACTCGCCTCGGCGTGGCCGCGATGATCTGTCCTTCCGGGGGCTCGATCTGATCGCGCGTAGACGCGACACCACCCCGCGGATCATTCGGCGGTGATGATCTTTCGTGGCAGAGGCGTCCGGCACGACCGCCACCCCTCATCGCCGCAGATCGAGTCGAGCGAACCTTTGTCGGGCTCGGCGTTCGGCGCTTACCGAGGCGAACGGGCGCTATCGCGAGCCGCGTCCATTTGATGCCGCCAGCCGCCGCCGCGCCTTCTGCACCGACGGAAGCGCCGCCTTTGCCTTTGCCAGCGGTCGTGCTCGGACATCGACGCTCGCCGGCTTGGCCGCGATCGTGATCTCCTCGCCGGTCGCCGGATTGCGTCCGGTGCGCTTCTTAGCGCTCGCTGATCAACAAGTGTGGGGGGTTTGTTGCGTTATGGAAAGGGGCTTTGGCGCGGGTGGAGAATGAAGTGGCGTGCCAGAACCCGACCGATTGGCGGCCGCGCTTGATCGTGTGGCGGAGGCGAAGATCGCGGAGCGCTGGCGTCTGTTCGGCCCGGAGTGTGACGAGCGCCGCCGGCGGTTGTGGGCGGCGAGCGAGGCCAAGACGCATGGGCCGGGTGGTGTGGCGCTGCTTGCGCGTGTGACTGGGCTCTCTGAGGAGACGGTCCGGCGCGGGCTGGCCGAGGTTGAGTCCGGCGAGCGGGTCGAGCGCGGGCAGGTGCGCCGGTCGGGTGGTGGCCGTCGGCCGGTGGTCGAGACGGATCCGTTGGTGGTTGAGGATCTGGATCGGCTGATCGATCCGGCCACGCGCGGCGATCCCGAGTCGCCGCTGCGGTGGACGTCCAAGAGCCTCGGGAAGTTGCGCGTGGCGCTGGTGGGGATGGGGCATGAGATCTCCGAGCGGACGCTCGGGAAGCTTCTGAAGGCGCAGGGGTTTCGCCTGCAAGCCAACCAGAAGACGCGGGAGGGTTCCCAGCATCCCGACCGCGACGCCCAGTTTGAGCACATCAACGAGACGGTCAAGACGGCACTGGCCGAGGGGCAGCCGGTGATCTCGATCGACTGCAAACACAAGGAGCTGGTGGGCGACTACAAGAACGGCGGGCGCGAGTGGGAGCCCTCGGGCAAGCCCGTGCAGGTCCAGGGGCACGACTTCCCCACAGGGGTCCCAAAGGCCGTCCCCTACGGGGTGTACGACATCGCCAACAACGAGGGGTATGTGTCGGTCGGTCTGTCCGCGGAAACGGCCGAGTTCTCCGTGGCCAGCATCCGGGCATGGTGGGAACACCTCGGCCGTGAGCGGTTCCCAAACGCCAACCGGCTGACGATCACCGCCGACTGCGGCGGCGGCAACAGCCCACGCGTGCACCTGTGGAAGGTCGAGCTGCAGAAGCTCGCCGACGAGGCTGGGCTTGAGCTCGAGCTCTGCCACTTTCCGCCGGGGACCTCGAAGTGGAACAAGGTCGAGCACCGGCTGTTCTCGTTCATCAGCCTGAACTGGCGCGGCCGGCCTCTGGAGAGCTACGAGGTGATCCTCGACCTGATCACCTCGACCACCACCAGCACTGGGCTGAAGGTCTACGCCCGCCTGGACCCGACCATCTACACCAAAGGCACCAAGGTCACCAAGGACCAGATCGCCGCCGTCAACATCACCGGACACGACTGGCACCCAGAGTGGAACTACCGAATCAGCCCAGCCGGTCATTCACCGTGACCCGATCCACATTTATTGATCCGCGAGCGCTTAGTGGCGGGCTTGACGCGCACCGTCAGCTGAACGAGCCCGCCGAGACGAACCTTCTGGGCATTTCCGAGCTCCTCAAGAACGATCTCGTCAAGCGCGTCGAGTGCCCGCTTCGCATCGGCTCTGCTCATATCGGCGCGGTCCGCGACCGCGGCGACCATCTGAGACTGGGTCACCGCCACGGCTACTCCTCCTCAAGTGGTGTTGCGTGAACACCGCTATTCAATCCACCGCCGCGGACCGAGCGCTACCGCCGCATCCACCAACCGGCACGGAAACCGGGGCTGCGCCACGATCTCGACCAAGCCGGCCACGGCTCACAGTTCCTGACGGCCCCAGTGCCCCGATACGCTGCCGCCTGGTGCGGTGCGTCCATCTAGCGAACTGCGCCTCCTCCAACACCGAGCGGCGGCGCCCGGGTTTGTTCGCCTGGCAGACGGCCACAGCCGCGTGTCGAGGCCGCCCCCGGCGGTGCGCTCGAGCGGGCGCGATGACCTCACCGGCCCGGCCGACCATCGCCTGCGCCGCTGTAGCTCTCTGGCTCGGCACTCATCGAGGCAGACCCACCCGCCTCGCTCGTACTCCTCGCGATCGTGGTCGCCGGGCCACGTCCACTACCAGCGGCTGCCCGACGCGATCGCTGGCGCCGACATACCGCCGTGGTGCCCGGGGACGCGGTGGTCGCACTCGCGCTCGACAGCAGCCCGAACGCGGGCGCGCGGGCTCATGCCTGAACCCCAGACCGCAGCAGCCGCCGGATCATCACGACACGCGATCTAGCCCTGGCGCTCAGCCCGACCGAAAGGCAAGCCACTGACCCTACGAGCAGTCCGGCTGTCGATCTGATCGCGGATACGCCGCTCCGCGTCGAGTCAGCTCTCGCAGGTCGAACAGTGACCGAGCGAGCTGCCGGTCGTTTGTCGTCGACCGCCGGTGTAGGGTCGGCGGGAGGTTTGCCCGGCCGCGCGGCGCGTGCTGGCCCGACTGGCTGGGATCGCCTCCCGCCGCCGCCTCGAATCGGGTAGAGGCCAGGCTTGCCCTGGCCCCTCCCACACCACCCGGCATGCGGGTCCGCACCGGGCGGTTCGCTCAGCATTCCCGGAAACGGCGGTAGGGGTCGGTGAACCCTTTCAGGCCAGCGGTCTTGTGCCAGTAGACGTTCGGCAGGGCGCGTTGGAGTGGCCAGGATCCGGCGACGCGCCAGTAGCCCTTCTGCGATGCCGCCCATGAGCGGGCGTCGTGATCGGGGATACCGAGCGCGCGGAGGTTCCGGTAGCGCGTTTGTGGACGCTTCCACTCTTTCCAGCGCACCTGTCTGAGCCTGCGGCGCAGCCACTTCTCGAGCTTCTCGAACGGCAGGATGGTGTCGGCAAACGCGAAGTAGCCGGTCCATCCGACCGTGAAGCGGTTGATCTCCTTGATCCGCCGCTCCATCGAGACGCCCCAGTTGCGCGTGGTCAGTTCCCGGATGCGCCCCTCGGCCCGTTTGAGAGCCTTCGGAGCGACCGTGACGCCGATCCTGCCGTCCCGGTAGCGGAAGAACTGGAACCCCAAGAGGGGCCGCTCGACCGCGGGGGCGACCGCCGACTTCTGTCGGTTGACGCGCAGCTTCAGGCGCTGCTCGATGTAGTGCGTGATGCTCTCCATGACCCGCTGCCCCGCACGCTCGCTTCGGACGTAGATACGTCCGTCGTCGGCGTAGCGCACGAATCGATGCCCGCGGCGATCGAGCTCCCAGTCGAGGTCGTCGAGCATGACGTTGCTGAGCAACGGCGAGAGCGGAGACCCATATGAGCAGCGGTGGGTTATGCGCAGCGCTGGCTTGTAGTTCCCGCTGTGTGCGGGGTTGACGGCCGAGCGCTGCGCATAACGCGGGAGAGGCTCTGGTCGCGCGGCTCGGGCGTGGTGCCCGGTCGTTCGTGATTGGAGGTGACCGTGATGGCTTCCGTTTCTGAGCTGGTGTCCGCGTTGGATGTCGAGTTGGTGCGCCTGGGCTACAAGCCGTCGACGATGGTCTGGTATCGCGGCTGCTGGCGGCGTTTGGAGCGGTATTTCGCGTCGCGCGGCGTGCAGGAGTTCTCGCTGAATGTCGCGATGGCCTGGGTCGATGAGGCGTGCGGTGGCTTCTTTGAGAAGGAGCAGGCCGGCACGCTGAAAGCGACCGATGCGTACTTGTTCCGGGTCGCGGCGATGCTCGACGACTTCGCGGTCCACGGGTCGGTGCTGCGCCGCTACTCCCGGAGTGTGAGCAAGCTGAGTGCCGAGCAGGCTGACGTTCTCGCGCGGTTCCGGGCGTGGTTGGGGGCGGAGGGTTGCGCGGTCTCGACGGTTCGGGCGTATGGCATGGTTGTCGGGGAGTTTCTCGCGTTCACGGGCGCGCGCGGCGGTCTGGGCGGGCTGGATGGCGGGGTGGTCGGCGCGTTCGTGGTGACGTTGGCCGGCTATCAGTCGAAGACGGTGGAGCACAAGCTGTGCGCGGTGCGGTCGCTGTTGCGGTTCGCTGCCGCAGACGGGCTGATCGACGAGGCTGTGCTCGGGACGGTTCCCTCGGCGAGGTCGGTGAGGCGGTCGAGGGTTCCGTCGGTGTGGGATCCGGTCGACGTCGCGAAGGTCTTGGAGGCGATCGATCGCGGCAACCCGTCCGGGAAGCGCGATTACGCGATCGTCCTTTTGATCTGCCGGCTCGGTTTGCGTGCCGTGGACGTCACCCGGCTGCGGTTCGCTGATCTGGACTGGCCTGGCAACCAGCTCTCGGTGGTGCAGGCGAAGACCGGCCGGCGGGTCGATCTGCCGTTGCTCAAGGATGTCGGCTGGGCGGTCACGAGTACGGGAGTGTCGGAGGAACCGTGTAAGCGTGGCCGAAAGGACAAGCCATGCCTACGAGAACTCACAGCAGGATCGATCAAGAAGATGTTGTCAGCGAGGAGCGAAGCGACCTTGGATCCGCCGGGCGGAGAGAGGTGTTTCCCGGGTTGCCGGGCGGTCCTGGACTCGATGAGGAGCCGTTGGAGCTCAGCGACGAGTTGTTGGACGCGTTGCTTTCGGGCGCGAGGACGGCTGAGGAGATCGCGGGCCCGGACGGGCTGTTGGGGCAGCTCACGCGCCGGCTGTTGAACCGGGCGCTCGAGGCCGAGCTGACCGCGCATCTGGGCTATGAGGCCGGTGAGGCGCCGCCCGGTGGCGCGGGGAACGCCCGCAACGGGAAGCCGGGCAAGACGATCCTGACCGATCAGGGGCCGCTGCGGATCCGCTCCCCGCGCGATCGCAAGGGCGCGTTTGAGCCGCAGATCGTCCGCAAGCGCCAGACCCGGTGGGTCGGGTTCGACGATCGCGTGATCAGCCTGTATGCCCGCGGGCTGACGGTCCGCGAGATTCAGGGGCACCTGGCCGAGATCTACGGCACCGAGGTCTCGCCGGACCTGATCTCGAAGATCACCGACACGGTGATCGAGGACGCCAAGGCGTGGCAGAACCGCCCGCTTGAGCGCGTCTACCCGATCGTCTACCTCGATGCGCTGGTCGTGAAGATCCGCGACGGGCACACGGTCAAGAACCAGGCGTGCTACGTCGCGCTGGGCGTCAACCTCGACGGCGAGCGCGACGTGCTCGGCCTGTGGTTCCAGCAGACCGAGGGCGCGAAGTTCTGGCTGCACGTCCTCACCGACCTGAAGACCCGCGGCGTGGCTGACATCCTGTTCGTCTGCGTCGACGGGCTCACCGGCTTCCCGGAGGCGATCGAAGCGACGTTCCCGCACGCGACCGTCCAAACCTGCCTGGTGCACCAGGTTCGCTCCAGCATGCGGTTCGTGTCCTACAAGGACCGTAAGCCGCTCGCCGCCGACCTGCGCAAGATCTACACCGCCGTCGACGCCGACCACGCCGCCGACGAGCTCCAGGCGTTCGCGGAGAAATGGGATCATCGCTACCCGATGATCTCAGCCAGCTGGCTGGAGCACTGGGAGCAGATCACCCCGTTCCTGGCCTATCCCGCCGAGGTCCGCCGCGTGATCTACACGACGAACTCGATCGAAGCCTTGCACCGCCAGCTGCGCAAGATCATCAAGACCGTGCGTCACGAACGCCGAAGGAGGAGCCGTGTAGAAGGCCCTGTACATAGGCGGAACTGTGCGAGAGATGGAGGATCGATGGCCCTCCGGCGTCGGCCCTGTGGGGGTAGGCGTCAAACCGCCCTGGAGTTGCGTTAGCTGAAGACTGTCGTGGTGAGCGTCCAGGGAAAGGGCTGGGCTTGACCCGGTCAGGTGGGGACCAGGAAGACGTTCCAGAATCGCCCGGCTGGGGAGACTCGGTGGGGCGTCGTCGTTGAGGCGTCGAAAATGATCTAGATGGCATCGAAATCGGGGGGCCTGGTTTTTCCCTCGAGATGAGCTTGGCGGGTGCCCACGTTCCTGGCCAGGCGGTGTCCGGCGTAGAGGCGGCGTGATCCTGGTCTGCGGCTCTTGCACGGAACGTGAGAAGGCGAGCGTCGATACGGCGACCGGGGTCGCAGGCCCCGAAGCTCGCGAGAGGGAGCGTGCCAAGGCGGAAACCGAAGGCACTGAGTACCGATGCGACGCTCGCTGGCGGACCGGCCCGTACTAGCTGAGAAGTCCCTGCTTGCTGGGGTGGGGGTGGAGCGAAGGGGCCGGCTCACCAGGAATGTTGTTTCGATCAACCGGGGCCTTGAGGTCCTGGGAGGAAGCGAGAAGACATGCCAAAGCCCGAAGACAAGCCGTTTGTGATTCCCAAGCCGATGGTGTGGGAGGCATGGCGGGAGGTCAAGGCGAACAAGGGCGCCCCCGGAGTGGATGGGCAGGACCTGGACGAGTTCGAAGCCGATCTGAAGGGAAACCTCTACAAGATCTGGAACAGGATGAGCTCGGGTTCCTACTTTCCACCTCCGGTGAGGGCGGTCGAGGTCCCCAAGCCGCATGGTGGTGGGGTCCGTTTGCTCGGTGTGCCGACGATCGCGGACAGGGTCGCCCAAACGGTGGTGGCCACGTATTTGGGGGACAGGGCGGAACCGCGGTTTCACCCCGACTCCTATGGCTACCGGCCGGGACGGTCGGCCCATGACGCGCTCGAGGTGTGCCGGCAGCGGTGCTGGAAGTTCGACTGGACGATCGATCTCGACGTGCGGAAGTTCTTCGACGAAGTGCCGTGGGACCTTATCGTCAAGGCGGTCGAGGCGGTCACCGACTGCCGCTGGGTGCTGCTGTATGTGAAGCGGTGGCTCGCTGCCCCGCTTCAGTACCCGGACGGCATCCTTGTAGAGCGGGACAAAGGAACTCCGCAAGGGTCGGCGGTCTCGCCGATCCTGGTGAACCTGTTCATGCACTACGCGTTCGATTCCTGGATGTCCCGGAACTATCCGGGATGTCCGTTCGAGCGCTATGCCGACGATGTTGTCGTGCATTGCAAGAGCAGGCGGCAAGCCGAGTACGTGCTTGCAGGGATCACCGCGCGGATGGGGCAGGTGGGCCTACGGCTTCACCCCGACAAGACGCACGTCGTCTACTGCAAGGACGACAACCGTCGGGGAGAGCACGAGCACACCAGCTTCACCTTCCTCGGGTTCGCCTTCCGGCCCCGGAAGGCGCGCAACAAGCGCGGGGTGAGCTTCACCTCGTTCTTGCCTGCGATCAGCTCCGAGGCGCTCAAAGCCAAAGGCGACCGGCTCCACGGACTGCGGATCCACCGGCGCACCGACCTGACGCTGGACGACCTGGCGGAATGGCTGAACCCCATCATCGCCGGGTGGATGCACTATTACGGCCGGTACTACCGGACCGTGCTGCATCCCCTCTTGCGGCGCGTCAATCTCTACGTGAGGCGCTGGGCTGGGAAGAAGTATCGACGGTTGCGGACCTACGAACGGTTCAAGCGGTGGTGGACCGGGATCCTCGAACGAGAGCCCGATCTGTTCGCCCAATGGCAGTGGGTCCGCTCGCCCTGAGACGCTGGTGAGAAGAGCCCGGTGACGCGAGAGTGTCACGCCGGGATCCGTGGGAGCCGGGGGCTGCGATGCCCCCGGCGACCCGACCGCGGGCACTTCCCCACCGAGGACGCCGCCCGCAAGCTCATCTACCTCGCCATCCAGAAGGCCGAGGCGAAGTGGCAGCGCGTGTTTCACTGGCCGGCGGCACTCGCCGCGTTCAAGATCGAGTTCGGGGACCGCATTCCTGACAGTGCAATGTGACTGTCACTACTTGACACAACAGGAGTAACTGTTACCATAGAGTAGTCAGCTTACACGGAAGAACTGACACCCTCTCGACTACGTTCGCGACGGTCGCCCGAGCAGCGACTGCCCGCAGGTGTTTCTGCGGCATACCGCTCCGATTGGCCCGTTCTCCGACCAGGACCATTTGCATCAGATCCTGGTCAAGCACGCCCGGGCCGCTCATGTGCCGCTGGGTGAGCAGCGTCGCCACGGGATGCACTCGCTCAGGCACACGCTCGCGACCCGACTGCTGGAGGACGGCACGCCGGTCGAGCGGATCGCCGACATTCTCGGCCACCAGTCCGTCCAGTCGACAGGCGTTTATCTGAAATCGTCTCTCGGCCTCTTGGCCAGGTGCGCCCTGGATCCGGACAGGCCAGCGCGGGAGCTGGCGCGATGAGCGCTGAGATCAAGCTGGCCAGCGCGATCGCGGGGCTGGTCGCGGAGAAACGTGCGCTCGGGTACAAGTATGTGTGCGAGGAGCGGGTGCTGGCCCGCTTCGAGGTGTTCTGCGCCAGCGAGTTCCCCGGCCTTGACACGGTCACGCAAGCGTCGGTCGAGGCGTGGATCGCCGCGGCGCGGCGGCGGGTGGTGAAGCCGGCGACCGTGAATAGTCTCATCGCGCCGGTCAGAGAGCTCGCCCGCTGGCTTCACCGCCGCGGCGTTGACGCGTATGTGCTGCCGGCGGGGGTGCTGCAAAAGCCGGCGCGTTACATCCCGCACATTTACAGCGACCGGGAGCTGGCGGCGCTGTTTGAGCAGACCGACCGCTGCCGCTACTGCCCGGAGGTGCCGCTGCGGCATCTGGTGATGCCGGTCCTGTTCCGCACGATCTACGCGTGCGGGCTGCGCTGCTCGGAGGCCAGGCTGCTGCGCGTCCAGGACGTCGACATCGACACCGGGGTGCTGCAGATCCGTGACGCGAAAGGCGGCAAGGACCGGCAACTACCCGTCAGCGAGCAGCTGCGAGAGAGGCTCGCCAGCTACCACGCCAAGCTCGCCGGACAGCCAGGCTGGGAGCGGTTCTTCGTGGGCGCCACGCTGGGCGTGCCGTTGACACTCGGAAACGTCAACCGCAACTTCCGGCGGTTTCTGTGGCAAGCGCGTATCCCGCACGGCGGCCGCGGACACGGACCCCGGGTTCACGACCTGCGCCACACGATGGCTGTCAACAACCTACGGTCCTGGTTTGAGCGAGGCGAGAACGTGGGCGCGTTGCTGCCGGTGCTGCAAACGTACTTGGGGCACTCGTCGATCGGTGACACCGCCTACTACTTGCACCTGACCGCGGAGTCCTATCCGGACATCACCGCCCGCGTGAAGCAGGCGTTCGGCGACATCGTCCCCTCGACGACGGAAGCGCCAGCTCATGGCGACTGACTTCGCGGTCAGTCTGCGCCGCTTTCTGACCGATCACATGGCCGGGCTGCGCGGCTGCTCACCGAACACGATCAGCTCCTACCGCGACACGTTCAAGCTGCTGATCTGCTACCTGCGTGATCAGCGGTCGATCCCGCCTGAACGACTCACCCTCGAGCTGATCGACGTGACCGCGATCACCGCCTTCCTCGACTGGCTGCGCGCCGACCGGCACAACAGTCCGTCAACCTGCAATCAGCGGCTGGCCGCGATCAGCTCGTTCTTCAACAGTCAAGTCGGTTGATGTGGTGTAACGCGTGGAGCTCGTCGGTGGGGATGGGGGGCAGCTCACGCCTTCGGGAGCGTGCTCACCTCTCTTCCGGGTGTGTGGCTTGGTCCGGGCACTTGGTATCCGGGGTGGTCTGAGGGGCTTGAACCGGCGCGGTTGCGCTCGTGCGCAACCTCTCGCTGCTAGAAAGCGCAGCGGCCGCGGTCCAGTCAAGGGGCGGCCCGACAGGGCCGAGCGCAGCGAGCCGCGAAGCGGCGCCCTTGACGGGCTGCGACGCGAAGCTACGCCGTTTCGCCGGCGTGATCCGGCGGGGCGGCTCAGGCGGCGGTGAGACTGGGCACCTCCTGCTCGGCCTGAGGCTGCTCGGTTTGCTCGCGCCCGGCGAGGGTCAGCGCCATCGACTCCACCGAGAGGTAGCGGCGCTGGACGAGCCATTCGTCGTTCTGCTCTGAGAGCAGCGCGCCGGCGAGGCGGATCACCGCAGCGTCGTTGGGGAAGATCCCGACGACGTCGGTGCGCCGGCCGATCTCCTTGTTGACCCGCTCCAGCGGGTTGGTCGAGCGGATCTTGGTCCAGTGCTCGCGCGGGAACGTGTAGAACGCGATCAGGTCCTCCTCGGCCGCTTCGAGCAGCTCGCAGACCTTTGGCGCGATCTCCCCAAGTCGCTCGAGCACGTGCCCGACCCGCTCGCGGGCCTGCTCGCGAGAGTCGGCGTTGAACACCTCTCTGAGCGCCGCGGCGACGAGCCCTCGCTGATCGCGGCGGCAATGCATCACCATGTCGCGCAAGAAGTGGACGGTGCAGCGCTGCCACGTACACGCCAGCACGCGGGCGATCGCGCCCTTGAGCCCCTCGTGCTGATCGGAGATCGCCAGGCGCACGCCATCCAGGCCACGCTTGCGCAAGGAGCGCAGGAACTCTGTCCAGAACGCGCCCGACTCGACCTCGCCGATGTCCAGGCCGATCACCTCCCGCACCCCGGACTCATGCACCGCATACGCGACGACCAGCGCCTTGGACACCACACGGCCGCGCTCGCGGACCTTCACCTGCTTGGCATCGAGCCACACATAGGGGTAGGCGCCCTCCAACGGCCGCTGCCGGAACAGCTCGACCTGCTCATCCAGCGCCCGGCACAGCGCTGACACGCGGTCCTTGGTCATCCCGTCGATCCCCAACTGCTCCACGAGGCGATCGACCTTCCGCGTGCTCACCCCGTTCACATACGCCTCCAGCACGACCGCCACGATCGCCTGCTCAGAGCGCCGCCGCGGCTCAAGAAAGCTCGGGAAGTACGCCGGCCCTGACCGCTTCTTCGGGAGCAACAACTCGATCTCGCCAACCCGCGTCTCCCACCCGCGTTGGCGATACCCGTTGCGATGCGTCACCCGCACCCCGGGCGCGACCTCGCCCAACCCAGCACCAACCTCAGCGCTGATCTCGGCTTCCATCAACTCGCGAGCGACCAACGCGACCGCCTCGCGGACGAAATCCTCAAGCCGACCATCCATCGTCTGCGCGACGACATCAGCAACCGTCATCCTCTGACCTTCGGCCATCGTGGTGTTCTCCTTCACGTCGGATTGCTCGAACAACCCGACGAGTTCGGCGCCGCGGTGGCCGACCCTCGCTGTGGTCGAACCTACCAGGCGGCTCGTTACACCACTTCTACCGACGTGACCTCTTCAACTGGCTGCAGACCCAGGACCCGGCACGAATGGCGTGCTGCCAAGACATTCTCCAGATCCCCTCAAGCAAACACGACCAGCCGGCCATCGCGCACCTGACCGTCGAGCAGACCCGGCTGCTGCTCGCCCTGCCTGACCGCTCAACCCGCCAGGGCCGGCGTGACGCGACCCTGCTGGCCACCCTCTACGACACCGCCGCCCGAGTCCAAGAACTCGCTGACCTGACAGTCCGCGACATTCGTCTCGAGGACCCCGCGATGGTCGCGCTGACCGGCAAAGGCCGCAAAACCAGGCACGTCCCGATCGACGCGAACACGGCGGTGCTGCTGGCCGCCTACCTCGCCGAGCGACAGCTCGACAGTTCCGGCCATGATGACCGCCCGGTGTTCTTCAACCAACACCACTCCAAACTCAGCCGCGGCGGGATCGCCTGGATCCTCCACAAATACCAAGCCCACGCAACCGACCCAACGCTCGCTGGCACCCAGCTCAGCCCGCACGTCCTCCGGCATTACGTGGACGGCTGGGTTATGTGGCCGGCAGGGGTGTTTCCCTTGCTGGGCCTGTCGCCGGGGCCGGTTCCGGCCACATAACGTGGGGGTCGTGTGTGTGGGAGGCCGCCCGCTGACGCCTTGAGCGCGGCGAAGAATCGCGCCCCTGTTCACCACGATCAGGGAGGCGATTCTCATGCAGGCAACAGTGGTCCGCGACGCGTCGGGGCGGGTGATCGTCGCGTTGATGACGGCGGGTCGATCGAGAGCGACGATCAAACGTCACCAGGCGGAGTTCAATGCGTTCGCTGGGTTTCTCGAGGCTCGCGGCCGGGCGCTCCCGACCGAGGTGGACTGCCTCGATTTCATCGCTGAGCGGTCCGGGTGCAGGCTCGCGGGTTTGCGCGAGCCGACCAGTGCCAGACGGGCCCAGCTCGCACGCCGGCCGTTGATCCTGCTGATGGAGACCTTGGCTGGAGGCGTCCCGGTGGTGGGGCAGGCGACAACGCCGCCGGTTGAGCGCTGTCCAGCGCGTTTCCGGGCGGCCAGGGACGAGTACCTGGGGGCGTGCCGGCGGCGGGGTAACGCCGAAGCCACCGTCGTGACGAAGCAGCGCGCTGCGGACCAGTTCCTCGCCTATCTCGAGGAGGTTGGTCGGGAAACCCTCGAGCAGGCGCAGGCCCGGGACTTGGCCGGGTTTTGGGCTCGGCGCCAACGCCAGCGCTACGCCCCGAAGACGACCGGGTTGCTGCGTACGGGGTTGGCTGACTTTCTGCGCTACCTGCACCGGAACGGGCAGATCCGGGAGGACCTGGCCCGGCGGCTCCCGCCGCAGCGCTATCCCCGACGCGGCCAATCGGCCCCGCACCCGTGGACGGTTGACGAGGTCCGCTTGGTGTTGGAGCAGATCGATCGGCAATCCGCGATCGGGAAACGCGACTACGCGATGGTGTTGCTGACCGTCAGGCTCGGTTTGCGGGTCGGGGACCTGCGCCGGTTGGAGCTCGGGTGGTTCGACTGGCGCGCCAAGACGCTGGCGTTCACGCAACACAAGACCGGTGTGCCGTTGACGCTGGCGCTGCCGGGCGACGTCGGATGGGCGGTGATCGACTACATCCGCCACGGCCGGCCTGAGGCGGCCTGCCGGCAGGTGTTCGTCAAACATCGCTATCCGTTCACCGCGTTCGGCTCGTCCACGTCGGCGGGGTGCCGGCTTGGCTATTACGCGCGGCGCGCCGGGATCGTGTTCGGGTCCGGGCGGTCGCACGGCCTGCACTCGCTACGCGGAGCGCTGGCGGTCGCGATGCTCCAGACCGACACGCCGCCGCCGGTCGTGACCGCGGTCCTGGGTCACGCGGCGGGCGCCACGACCGCCGCGCATTACCTCAGACTCGACACCGAGCACCTGCGTCGCTGCGCGCTCGATGTCGAAGATGTCCTCGACGCAGGGGCGCGGTCATGACCGCGTCGACGCTGCCCGAACTGATCGACACGCTCGTCGCGGTGCGCCGCGCCGGCGGGTTCCGGTACGACCGCCAAGCACGGGTGCTGGCGCAGTTCGCCGAGCACTGCCGCCGTGAGGGGTACGCGGACGGGTCAATCATCCAAGAAGCGGTCGAGGGGTTCCTCTACGGCCGCCACCTCAAGGCGTCGACGATCCGGCGCGAGGAGATTGTCCTGCGCGACCTGGCCGAACACGCCCGCCAGTTCGGCTGGCCGGCGTGGGCGCCGCCGACGCTGACCCGAGTGAAGACGCGGCACCGGCCGCCGCCTTATGTGTTCAGCGACGAGGAGATCTGTCGCCTGTTTGACGCGATCGATACCCAGCCGCTCTCAGAGATGTCCAACCGGCCGCTGGTGGACCCGGTGCTGTTCCGGGTCCTCTACGCCACCGGGCTGCGGATCTCAGAAGCGCTCAACCTGCAACTGCGCGATCTCGACGCTGCCCGCGCGACGCTCGAGGTCCGCGACGGCAAGAACCGTGAGAACCGGATCGTGCCCGTCACCCGGCGCCTCGCCGACACGCTGGAGGCATATATCGCGGCCGCGCACCCCGACCCGGAACCCGCCCACCATCTGTTCCACACCGGCGATCCGGCCAGACCGGTCGACAAGTCCACGATCTACAACCGGTTGCGCCGCTACCTCGCCGACGCGGACATTCCCCATTTCGCCCCGGGCGGCCCGCACATCCATTCGCTGCGTCACGCCTTCGCCGTCCAGAACCTGCGCCGCTGGGCGGCCGACGGCACCGACCTAGCGGTGATGCTGCCCTACCTGTCGGCATACATGGGCCACAGCGACCTGCGGGGAACCCAGTACTACCTGCAGTTGACCGCCGACGCGTACCCAGATGTCGCCGAGATGGTCCAAGCCAGGTTCGGGTACGTCATCCCGGACCCGGTCGCGCGGGAAGGAGCCGAGCAGTGAGCCGCGTTAGCCCTGTCGGCGGGGATCTGGCCGGCCGCTGGCTGTCGAAGTTCCTCACCGAGCACCTCGCCGGCGAGCGGGACCTGTCCCCCCAGACGATCGCGTCTTACCGAGACGCGATCAAACTGCTGCTCACCTGGTTCCGCGACGTGCAGGCAACCCCACCCGAAAAGCTGCGCCTCGCCGACCTCGACCGGACCAGGGTGCTCGCGTTCCTGGACTGGCTCGAAACCGAACGCGGTAACTCGCCGGCGACCCGCAACCAGCGCCTCGCCGTGATCAAGTCGTTCGCCCGGTACACCGCGATCGAGCAGCCAGAGTTCCTCGACCACGCCACCCAGATCCTCGCCGTCAAACAGAAGAAGACCCCGGCCACCGACATGGGCTACCTCACCGGCGACGAGGTCAAAGCCCTCCTCGCCCAGCCAGACCCGGCCACCCGGCGCGGGCTGCGGGACACCGTCCTGCTCTCCACGCTCTACGACACCGCCGCCCGCGTCCAAGAGATCTGCGACCTGAACACCGCCGACGTCCGCGCGGCCCGCCCGATGCTCCTCACGCTGCACGGCAAAGGCTCCAAAACCAGGCGCGTCCCGCTGATGGACCCCACCGCCCGACTGCTGCAGGACTACTTGCACCGGCGCACCCGTCATCCCGGCGTCGGCGCAGACGCCGACCCGCTGTTCCAAGGCCCCCACCAGACCCGATTGACCCGCTGGGGCGTCACCAAGATCCTCGCCACGCACGTCCAATCCCTACGCGGCCGCGACCCCGGCTACGCGCCCGGGCTGAACATCACCCCGCACGTGATCAGAAGGACCCGAGCGATGCACCTGCTGAAAGCCGGAGTGAACGTGATCTACATCCGCGACCTGCTCGGCCACGCCGACATCTCAACAACCGAGATCTACGCCCGCGCCGACCCGGAGACCAAACGCAAAGCCATCGAGAACGCCTACGAGTCACTCACCCCCGAACTCCTGCCCAGCTGGACGGCCGACCGAGATCTCCTCGAATGGCTCGACCAGATCTGCCGATAACCGCCCGGATTATGTGGCCGGAACCGGCCCCGGCGACAGGCCCAGCAAGGGAAACACCCCTGCCGGCCACATAACCCAGCCGTCCACGTAATGCCGGTTACGTGGAATTCCACGTAACCGGCACAGCCGGGCGATGCACCTCTACGACGCAGGCGTGCCGCTCCCCTACATCCGAGACATCCTCGGCCACATCGACCTGTCAACCACCGAGATCTACGCACGCGCCTCGACCGAAGCGAAACGCAAAGCCCTCGAAGCCGTCTACGACCAGGTCGTCAGCGCCGAACTGACCGAATGGAACCAGGACCCCGAACTGCTCGGCTGGCTCGCCAACCTCCGCTAAACCACCACCGCGTTATGCGCAGCGCTCGGCCGTCAACCCCGCACACAGCGGGAACTACAAGCCAGCGCTGCGCATAACCCACCGCTGCTCATATGGGTCTCCGCTCTCGCCGTTGCTCAGCAACGTCATGCTCGACGACCTCGACTGGGAGCTCGATCGCCGCGGGCATCGATTCGTGCGCTACGCCGACGACGGACGTATCTACGTCCGAAGCGAGCGTGCGGGGCAGCGGGTCATGGCGAGCATCACGCACTACATCGAGCAGCGCCTGAAGCTGCGCGTCAACCGACAGAAGTCGGCGGTCGCCCCCGCGGTCGAGCGGCCCCTGCTTGGGGTTCCAGTTCTTCCGCTACCGGGACGGCAGGATCGGCGTCACGGTCGCTCCGAAGGCTCTCAAACGGGCCGAGGGGCGCATCCGGGAACTGACCACGCGCAACTGGGGCGTCTCGATGGAGCGGCGGATCAAGGAGATCAACCGCTTCACGGTCGGATGGACCGGCTACTTCGCGTTTGCCGACACCATCCTGCCGTTCGAGAAGCTCGAGAAGTGGCTGCGCCGCAGGCTCAGACAGGTGCGCTGGAAAGAGTGGAAGCGTCCACAAACGCGCTACCGGAACCTCCGCGCGCTCGGTATCCCCGATCACGACGCCCGCTCATGGGCGGCATCGCAGAAGGGCTACTGGCGCGTCGCCGGATCCTGGCCACTCCAACGCGCCCTGCCGAACGTCTACTGGCACAAGACCGCTGGCCTGAAAGGGTTCACCGACCCGTACCGCCGTTTCCGGGAATGCTGAGCGAACCGCCCGGTGCGGACCCGCATGCCGGGTGGTGTGGGAGGGGCCAGGGCAAGCCTGGCCTCTACCCGATTCGAGGCGGCGGCGGGAGGCGATCCCAGCCAGTCGGGCCAGCACGCGCCGCGCGGCCGGGCAAACCTCCCGCCGACCCTACACCGGCGGTCGACGACAAACGACCGTCGGCTCGCGATGCCCCGCTTCCCCAACGGACGACGACCAGCGCTCTCGTCTTACGCCCCCTTTCTCGAGGAGCAGCAGCGCGTCGGCGTCGTCGTGACGCCGCTAGGTGACGGAGAACGACGACTTCTCCTTCGGCAGCGCGAACAGCAGTCGGCGGGACGCTTGCCGGACGATGAACCGGGGCGATCCGTGCAAGCACAGACTCTTCTGCAATTTCGAGAGAAGAGGCGTCGAGTTCATCGCTGCCCTCGCTGCCGCCTAGGACGAAAGAGAGGCGTCTCGCGCGAGCCACGGTGCGCTGCCCCCAAGCCTTCTGGCGTTTCGTCCAGACCAACAGCGTCGTCGAGTGTCGCCGCCGTGGCTGGTCACGCAGGCGGAGCGGAAGCCGCCGAGCGCCGGCCGCGCGGCCGGCCGTCGGCTGCTGGTTTCCACCAATCGGGCCATGTCTTCGTCGCGGATCCGGTCGCCGCCTTTTGTCCGAAGGCAGCAGTCCGGGCGATGCAAAGCGGGGCAAGTCCACCAGCGAGGCTGCTGCTCTTGTGCGTGCTATTCAGGAGTTCGTGGCTAGCGGTGGAGGGCGGCCGTGGTCGGCGCCACCACAGTGCTGCATCGCCGGGGCGGACGGGCGGGCGTGGCCGTGTCGGTCGGCGTGGCTGTTGGCGTTCCAAAACCGGCAACGATCCGAGCCCACGGGAGGTCGCGTGAGACGGCTGCTTCCGGTCCGCCGATCGTGGAAGCAGTCATTTCACCGTATGGCTGGTTCAGCGTCGAAGCAGGCGTCCAGTCCGCCGGCGAAACACGACCGCTCATGGGCGATTGCAGCAGCGCGCCGTCGATGACGCTCGTCGCTTGCACCGCGGCCTGTCCGGCTCGTTCCTCAGCCAGCTTAATGGCGATGTTTGCAGCGCTCGGGTGATCTGTTTCAGGGGCCCAAATTCATCACCGGCGGTACTCGTAGAGCTGAAGTTGGGCCAGCCGGGTTTCGCGGTCCCGCGCGACTCGACCTCGTCGCCCCCGCCGCCGGGCGATCAGCGCGCGCCCGGCCAGCTCGTCCATCGCAACCGCCGTCGGGGTGTCCGGCGCTGCCACCGCCACTGAACGCCCAAATGAGTAGGCTTACCCCGCCGTGAGCAACGCATCCGGTATCGAGTCGGTCGCCGTCGTGGGCGCGGGCCTGATGGGTTCCGGGATCGCCGAGTCCGTGGCCGTCGCCGGCATCCCGGTCGTGCTACGGGACGTGGATGAGGTCAGCATCGGGCGGGCAGGGGACAGGATCGAGTCTTCGCTCGCGCGTGCCGTCGGCGCCGGCAAGCTCGACGCGGCGCAGGCTAGCCACGCGCGCGAGCGGATCGAGCTTACGACCGAGCTGGAGGCGATCGCCGGCGCGGATCTCGTGATCGAGGCCGTGCCCGAGAACCTGGATCTGAAGCTCGAAGTGATGCAGGCGATCAACCGCGCCGCGGGAAATGACTGCGTGATCGCCTCGAACACCTCCTCGATCCCGATCGCCGAGCTCGCGCAGGCGGTGCATCTTCCCGAGCGCGTGCTCGGACTGCACTTCTTCTCTCCCGTGCCTGTTATGAAGCTGGTCGAGATCGTCGTCGCGCTCGACACGAGCGCGAGCACTCTCACGCGGGCAACGGCGTTTGTCGAGGGGATCGGCAAGCGCCCGATCGAGACGAAGGACCGCTCCGGCTTCATCGTCAACATGCTGCTCATCCCTTACCTGATGGCGGCCGTGCGGATGTTCGCGGAGGGCTTTGCCTCGCGCGAGGACATCGACATGGGGATGAAGCTCGGCTGCGGGCACCCGATGGGGCCGCTCACGCTCTGCGACTTCATCGGACTCGACGTGGTCTACGCGATCTCCGACTCGCTCGTCGAGGAGTTTAAGGCTCACGAGTACGCGCCGCCGCCGCTGTTGAAGCGGATGGTCGCCTCAGGCAGGCTCGGCCGCAAATCCGGGCGCGGGTTCTACGACTACGAGTAGCGCATCCGGCTTTGCGCCGGCGCGGCTGTAGTGCGTAGTGCCGGATGAGCGCGGGATGACCTGCTGCCGATTGGCCCTGACCAACGAGCCGATCAGACGCCATCCCGGATGCGAGTGCCCTGCGACGCCGATCCTGTTCGACCGACAGCTCCTGCTCTTCGGGGCTCGGACGAGCGGGCACCGTCACCCGGTGTCCGCTCCGCGATCGCGGGGCTTCGGCAGCACCTGGCCTCTGGAGGGCACCCCGGATGAACAATTCCTCAGAACAGTAGGACCGTGCTCCCCTCCGTGATCACGACGGGTGGGCTCCCCGTGGTGCTGACGTTCTCCTTGACCCACTTGGCGGCGCGCCGGGAGGACTCGTCCGTCCCGGCCTTGTCTTGGCAGATCGTCACAGTCATGCCGCCGTCGCCGCTGCGAAATGCTGCGTAGCTAACAAAGCCAGGCACACTGCTGATGAGGGTCTTCACGTCCTCCTCACTCTGCCCGAGGACATCGAACAGCTCCGAGGCACCCTGCCCCGAATAGCTCCGAACGGCCACGTACATGACGCCTTCTCTTCCTGTGGCGCTCGCCACTTCGGATGTGGTAACTGCACCCTATCCGACCAGGGGAGGCTTGCATTCCCGTCCGGCCAACGAAGGAGGTTCTCGGGGTACACCGCGACGAGCTGCTCGGCGAGGCGTTCGGCCTGCCATGGAGTCCTCCCGTCCAAACACGCAGGTTACGACGAGAACCTGAAATCCGCCTCGGTGTGTCTTGCCAACGAGCTCGACCCAGACCGAACGAGGTGCGCCTATCTCGAGGAGCATCGGGCGCTTCCCCACGACTCGCGACCGCTCTCAGTCGCTCGTGCCTGGGCCGCTTGCTTGCCGGAACACGGCGCTCGAGCAAGCAGCGTGATGGGTTAGCTCACTCGCCTCGAATGCAAGGCACCAGCAGGCGAATTTCGGGGATGAGCTCATTGCTCCTATCGCCCATGAGCGGTCGTGGTTCGCCGGCGGACTGGACGCCTTCGCCGCTCAACCAGCCGTGCGGTGACATGACTGCTTCCGCGATCGGCTGATCGGGAGCAGAAGTCTGACCCCGCCTATCGGAGCCCCGCAGGGCTGGCGGGTTAGAACGCCAACAGCCACGCCCACCGACACGGCCACACAGCTGCCCCTCCGCTGCCTCCTTCCTGTTGTTCGCGCCGGTCGCGTCTGCTGGCGACGCCTGAGCGCGGTAGGGGCTCGCGCGACGCGTGAGGTTCCAGTAGGGGTGCTGGTAAGAATCGTGTCAACCAGCCGCCGTTTGCGTGGACAACCAGCCGTCGGCGGGGGATGTCTCGGTCGGCTGATGCGCTGGCCGGGGTCAGTCGGTTTGGCGCGGCGGGCAGGGAGAGGTACCTACCGCGGGGATGGAGCTGCAGACGCTGACCGCGAGGCGACGCTACCGAAAGCGTTGGTGCGCGGCCGCCCGGCGGTGCCTACCCCTCGGGGGCGGAGCCCGTCGGCTGCTCGGTGCTCGCGGTTGCCGACGGCGTGTGCTCGCTCGACACAGCGGTCGTCTCGGTGCGTTCCGGCGTTGTTGCCGCAGCCGTCGTCGGCCTCCGCGCCGTTCTCGCCTTGGCGGCGGTGGTCGCCCTCCGCGGGGTCGGCGCCGCGGCCGCGCGCTTGCCACGGGGTGAGGCTCGCTTCGGACCCGGTTTGCCGGTGAGCAGCGCCTGTTGGATGTTCTCGAGGTCCTTGGTGACGGTCTTGCTCACGCTGCGCAAGTTCTTACGCGCATCCCTAAGCGTGGTGTCGAGGTCCTTGAGGACATCGCGCGTCCCCTTGTTCAGCTCCTTACTCAGGTCCTTGAGCGCTTCCTGGGCGGCCTCGACCGACTGCGTGAGCCGGTCCATCGCAACCTGCCCAGCGCTTTGGGCGCGGGACGCTCCGCCGCGCACGCGGCGGGTCACGGTCGCTCTCTCGGGCATCCGGAATCACCTCTTTCTATCGCCGGTTCACGTTCCCTCCGAAGTCTGACCTCAAGCTCGGCTTCGCGCAACCTCAGACTGCTTGCGGCCCACACCCCGCGCTGGTCGAACCTGTGATGCGTTCGAGCTGACAGTTCCCCGGCCGCTCGTGCGTGCCGGTGATCCGATGGTGGGAAGGAGAAGTTGACGATTCGTACAGCGGCCGAGCGGCGCCAGCTGGCGCGCTTGAGAGCTGGGTAGGATTGCGCGGTCGAGGATGTCCGATTCGTCGTGGAACTTTGATGGCGGCCTCTAGGTGGGATTGACAGTCAGACAGTAACGGGTTCTGTCACCTGAGTGTGAGTGACATTGGTGGTGGTCGCGAGGTTGACGCGGTCGGCGTGGCGCTCGATCGCGATCACCAGCTTGGCGAGATCGCGGTAGCCGATGATGCGCCGGAACTGCTGCTCGGCGACGAGCAATCCGGCCGCGGTCCAGCGCTTGCGCATATCGCCGTCCTGCCAGCGCTTGACGTTGCGCTGGGTGTGGCGGCTGCCGCTCGGCGGGATCGACGGTGGACACGTTGATGAGGGTGACCAGTCCGTCGTCGGCGCGAATTGTCGTCTCAGGCATCGGTGCTCTGCGTTTCTGTCTGGGCGGCGTTGATGATGGGCAGGAGTAGGGTCGTGAGCTGCTGTTGGGCGTGTGGGTCGCCGAGGAGCTCGTCAGCGAGTTCGTTTTGGGCGGTCGCGGCTCGGCGGATCGCCTCGTGTCCGGCGGGGGTGAGCTGGAGCGCGTAGGAGCGACGGTCGGCGGGGTTGCGCCGGCGCTCGATGAGCCCGTCGGCCTGGAGCCGGTCGAAGGTCTGCTGGATCGCAGCGGCGGAGAAGCCGAGAAGGTTGGCGATGCGCTGCTGGGAGGTGGGGCCGCTGGCCTGGAGCGTGCGCAGCGGTCCGAACAGCGCCGGGGTAAGCCCGAGCGGCTGCAGGTGCTCTTCGAAGCGCTCGCGGACCCGGGCGTGCGCGGCGTGGAGCAGGAACACGATGTGGTGGTCAAGCCCTGGGCCGCTGGAGGCCGGATCGACGCCGGCGATCGCCCCGAGCCGGGTCGCGAGCTGCTCGTCCTGCTCGGTCCCTAATAGCGCCATCAGCGAGGCGTCAGCGCGCTCGGTCGCCCGGTCCATCCGCGCCAGCGCTCGCCGGCCGGCCGCGGTGATCGCCAGCGCGTAGGAGCGACGATCGGCTGGGTTGCGAGAACGCTCGAGCAAACCCTTGCCCTCGAGCTCATCGACCACGGAGACCATGACAGTGCGGTTGATCGAGAGTCGATCGGCAAGCTGCTGCTGCGAGGACGGTCCGGACGCCGCGACGCTTGCCAGCACGAGGTGCAGTCGAGGCGTGAGGCCCGCTGGCAATGCCTCGGCCCAGCGGCGCTCAGCCTCAACAGCGGCGACGCGGAGCAGAAAGCCCGGCTGCGCAGCCAGCGCTGGCGAGATCCCCCCGGCGGCGGCATCGTCGGGTTGTGCGCTTGAGCGGGGGCGGGTCGCGGTCATACAGGGCACTATAGCTAAAGCATCTTGAACGTCAAGCGCGCCATTCATCAGTCCACTTGACAGTTTGTGGCCTTGAGGATATTGTGCTCGCCACACCGTCCTTCAAGGAGACCTGCCATGACCACCGTCACCGCACCCACAACCCTTCAGGAGCCGAGCTCGCGTCGCTGGTGGACGCTTGCCGTTCTCTGCCTCAGCCTGCTGATCACCGTGCTGGACACGACCGTCGTCAACGTCGCGCTGCCCACCCTCGACCGGGAGCTGCACGCGAGCGCCGGCGGCCTGGAGTGGATCGTCGACGCCTACACGCTCACGTTCGCCGGGCTGCTGCTGCTCGGCGGGGCGCTCGGCGATCGCTACGGTCGCCACCGCGCACTCCCCACCGGGCTCGTGGTGTTCGCCGCCGGCTCGGTCCTCGCCGCCGTCTCGGGCTCGACAGGCGCGCTCGTCGCCGCCCGCGCCGTCATGGGCGCCGGCGCCGCCCTGGTGATGCCCGCCACCCTCTCGATCCTCACCACCATCTTCCCCAAGCCGGCCGAGCGCGCGAAGGCAATCGCGATCTGGTCCGCCGTCTCCGGCCTCGGGATCGCCGTCGGTCCGACCCTCGGCGGGACCCTCGTGGAGAATTTCTCCTGGTCTTCCATCTTCCTGATCAACCTCCCGGTGGTCCTCGTCGCGCTGATCGGCGGCGCCCGCCTAGTACCCGCCTCCCGCGCGCCGCGTCCGCGACGGATCGACCTGCCCGGCGCCCTGCTGTCGATCGCCGGTCTCTCGACGCTCACCTACACGCTGATCGAGGCACCCACGGTCGGCTGGGCCTCGGCACACACGCTCGCGACCGGAGTGCTCGCCGTCGGCCTGCTCGCCGCGTTCGTCGCCATCCAACTGCGTGCAGCCGAGCCGATGGTCGACCTGCGCCTGTTCGCCAATCCCCGCTTCGCCGGCGCCTCTGCGAGCGTCACCGCACTGTTCTTCGCGCTCACCGGCGCAACCTTCGTGCTCACCCAGATCTACCAGTTCGTGCTCGGCTACAGCCCGCTGCAAGCCGGACTGCGCTCGCTCGCGCCGGCGCTGATGGTCGTGCTCTTCGCCCCCATCGGCGAGCGGCTCGCCGCCCGCCATGGCGCCCGCACCCCAATCGCTGCCGGGCTCGCGCTCGCCACCGTCGGTCTCGTGGTCTTCGCAACCGCCACGGCCGGCTCAAGCTGGCTGCACTACGTCGCGGCGATGATGATCGTCTGCGTCGGGATCGGCCTGACGATGGCACCCGCCACACACACGATCATGTCGAGCGTCCCGCCCGCCAAGGCCGGCGTCGGCTCGGCGGTCAACGACACCACCCGCAACCTCGGCAACGTGCTCGGGATCGCGATCGTCGGCTCGGTCGTCGCCTCCGCCTACAAGACCGCGCTCGCCCCCGCGACCAGCCACCTCGGCCACCTCCTGGCAATCCGGACCAGCGAGTCGATCGGCCTCGCCGACCAGCTCGCCCGCCACATTCACGGCGCCAGCGGAGAGCACCTAATCGCGGCCGCGCACCACGCATTCATCCACGCCGCCAACCAAGGCCTGCTAATCGCAGCCACCGTGACGATCACCACGCTGATCCTCACCGCCCGCCGACTCCCCGGCCGCGCGACCGCCGCCGCGCACCCCGCCACCCAGGCCGTGAACGCCACCGCCCGCGCCTGACCGCCGGCCGCAACTCACCAGCCCACCCCAACTGTCCCGCCGCCCCCGCGGCGGGACAGTTCCCATTCCGGCCCCGACCGCAACCGCGCCGCAGATACTGGGACCTCACATGGGCACCCCAGCGCAGGTCGCAGTGATCGTTGGCCTGCGTACGCCCCACGATCAGGGTACCGCCCGGTTTGACCCCTTGGGGCAGCTCCGGCTTGTCGACGCCGGCGCGGGGCCAACCCTACCAAGCTGGTGGCGCCCCTTCGACGCCGCCTGGTGAGCAGGCGTCCTGTACGCCTCCAGGAACTGCGCGGTCAGCAGGGCCTGATGACGCTAGCGGCCGATGAGTCGACCGTCTGCTACACACGCGTAGGCATCGAACAGCTGGCCCTCACGGCCCAGCGTGACGCGCTCCCCCGCACGGCGCCAGGCCGCATGCATCGGGTGTGGCCGTGGCCTGACGGGCGCCACCCGCGGCAGGCCTGTCCTACGAGGGCCGCTCACGCCGATCCCACGCACCGCCGGAGACAGTCAAACGTCCACGGCGACCACCATTCGCTGGCTGTGTCGCTGGCTACGGCGAGGGGCGGCGCCATCGGTAGCGCCGGCGCGAGACGGGCGTATCGGGGGCGTCGGTCTCAAGCAGGCGCACGCCGATCAGCCGGCTGTCCTCGTAAACCCGCTCGATCGCGTACCCGTTGAGCTCGAGCTCGCTGAGCACCACGGCGGGAAAGTCAATCCCCGCGGCGCGCAACTCACCGAGCGTTACCGGCTGCGCGCCCGCGCGCCGCAGCCGCTCGAGCATCCGCAGTTGTTGGGTTTCAGCGATCGCCATCGACCAGCATCTCGCCTTATTCTCGCGGGCCTAGTAGAACGGCGTCGCGAGTGACAGCTGAGGATCGACCCCTGCGGGCGATGCGTGGGTCTTAAACGATGCGGATGCGATGCGCAACCGACGCGCGCCGACGCGGGTCGGGCGGGCGGCGGTCTGTAGCAGTAGTCGATCCTTACCCGGCGCTTTCGCAAATAGCCCGTTGCAGCAGCCACTAGGCGTGGGCACCGCGCTCGTGTCGGTACGGTCAGCACGTGATGGCTCAGCAGCAACCCGACGGGCCAGTCTTGAGGCGGGTTATCGCTCACGTCGAGCTCGTGAGCGAGGCGGACAAGCGCGCGAAGGTTCAGCGTTCCGTGAGAGCCCGTGGTCTCGGCGCCCCGAGGAGCTGGGGCGGATTGAGCGCAGCATTCTCGATCCCGCGATGTACAGAATGACGGTGATGCTCGCGGCAGACCTGGACGACGGCCGCCGGGTCACCGCCCGAGGCTTCGGGTGCGGAGGACCCCGTAACGGACTGGCCGCGATCTGGCACCGCTATCGCGGGCCGCAGCTCAGCGACGACCCTGTGGAGAACGACCGGCTCCTGAACGAGACGTATCACGTCGGCCTGTCGGACATCGAGGACGCCATCAATCAGATGCTCGGCCGCGACCCCGACCAGCACCGCCCACCGCGGCTCTCCTGGGGCCACCTGCTGGACGCCCTCGCCGACGTTGGCATCAAGATGACGGAGAAAGAGTTGATTGCTCTCCCCCTCAACATCGAACTCTCCGACCAAGTCAAGGCCGAGATCGCGCGGGACTAGTCGACGGCACCGGCTCTCCCGAACGCAGAGCGAAGGTGGCCGCGCCGCTCCGCCACGCGAACCGCACGCTCCTGCACTGATCGAATCTCAGCAGTCTCGAGCGCGGCGGCCTGAGCACGAACACGGCCAGCGCGAAGCGCTGTCGGTTGTACCCCGAAGGAGCTGTCTGGGGGCGGGTGGGCGTGAGTGCCATTGCTCGACACAGCACTAAGAACTCAGACTGCGGCAATCCCGAAAAGGGACAGGCGCACCTAGGCCAACCCGGCTACCAGGTCAACTCGATCTCGAACTCGGTTTGGTCGTCCTCCACCTCGAACTCGATCTTCAGAGCGACCTCGTCGGGCACCTTCGCGACGAACCTCGCCTGACCTCGCTCGAGGACGATGTCGTTACCGGACGCGAGTTCGTCCGCGATCGCGTGAAGGCGCGCAGCAGCGTCCTCCCGCGACAACATGCTCTTCTCTGTGAGTTCCAGCTCCATCGCACGCTCCAATCGTCGCTCTGTTCGCTTGCCAGCGTCGATCTCGGACCCCCGCGGGATCACGCCCATGTGGGCCCAGAGAGGTCCCCAACGGAGTCCTTCGCCAACACTGGTCGCCAAACGAAACGGTCGTTGTTCTCCACGCGGCGAGCCTAGGCCACGATATCTCTGCGTTCATACGCCAAACCGGGTGATAGCTGTTACGTGGCGGTCACCCGAGTGGACCCGAGGAGCCGCAGGCCAACGCGACAACAGACGGTTGCTGGATTCAGCAGCTAGCGCCAGCGGTGCCGAATGAGGGACGGTCAGGCTGTCAACGGGACGAACTCCACGTTCTGGCTTGTGGCGGAGCAGAGTGCCCCACTGATCGCCTTCCAACACTCTCGGCTGCCCCAGACCGACGTTCGCTGGGGGTTGCTCAGGCGATCGAGATCGCGAACCCGTGCCGCCACTCCTGGCCTGGGTGGCCGCCAGGCGCCCCGCCGCCCGATCGGTATTCGGATCTACGTCTAGTGGCGTCGTCTGCGCTCGCCTCCCGCGGATCAAAGCCCAGCCTCGTTGTTGGCGAGGCGTCTGTCAGCGAAGGCGACCTTTGAGGACTCTGTCGACTTCCCTTGGAGCGCTTCCCACACGGCCGCCCACCGGGCGCTGCTGGGTTACGCCTTTATGTGAGGTCGCTTTCCGGCCGTAATCGACGTCCACGAGCAGGGTCTGGCGGCGGCCCCGCGAAGCGTTATGTGAGGTCGTCCACGACGTCCACGACGTCAAGACGTCGATCATCCTGCCCAGGCCCCAAGACGGACCGGGAACGCACCGTCGACGCCGCCGCCGTAGCCGCTCACGCGAGCTCGTGCCGGCTCGCGGAGGTATGGTCAGCCATCGAGCGGGCCCCTCGGATCTCAGCTGTCGTCGGCGCGCGAGACTCCACGGCCTGCCGAGCTCGCCGAAGGACGCCCGAGCGGCCGACTTCCTCGCTCCAGTCGCGCCGTTGACGTTCCATCCGCGCTGCAGCCGACCTATGTCGTTTCTGTCGTACGTCGCGGGCGCGTCAACGTGGCGGGCTCAGCCGCCACGTCGACTACATGTCAATCACGTCGGAGCCCAGCAACCACGGGCTTCGACACCTCGAGCCTCACATAAACGCCTGATGCAGCAGTCCGGGCGATGCCGGCGAGACTGCTGCTCTTGTGCTTGCTATTTAGGGTTCGCGGCTAAACGGTGGTGGGCGACCGTCACGTCGGCGCCGCCGGAGTGCTGCATCGCCGGGGCGGACGGGCAGCCGTGGCCGTACGCGTCGGTGTGGCCCCTGGCGTTCCGGAGCGCAATAGATACTCGGCGCGGTCCGGCCTGCTGCTCTGTCGGCGCCAACCGGCAGCGGTCGGGGGCCCGGTCGGGCTGTTCCTTGGCTGCTCCTCGTCGTCCAACGCGACAACGCGGACGCCGGCGAGCCGCGCGCTCGCAATCCCTAGCAAAGCAGCCGCGTCGACCAGACGGCGGCTGGTAGCTGCTTCTGGGCGCAAGCACGAGCGACGAACTACTGGGCACGGCCGAGATCCGGACGCCCGCTTTCGGCGAAGCGCTCGCGCGCGAGCGATAGTGCGGCCCGTGGCGGCGACCTCGGTGCCAGCAGGGCGGGGCTCGGCGCGTGCTTCCACGCGATTGCGCAAGCCAGGGTCGTCGGCTTCACGGTTCCCGACCGGCGCGCTCTTGCCTATGCAGCCCGTGGCGTCCGCCGGAGGGCGAGTCGTTGCTGCGTGTCGTCCATTCCACTAGGCATCGCGCCGACGGATCTCGCGCCTCTTCAGCCAGGCGAAGCGATCGTCGCTTCCCGGCTGTTGGCGAGGAGCGCGACGCTGGCGGAGGATGCGTCGACACCTGTGTTCCTGCTCGCGCGGGTATTCGCCGCTGACGATGATGCTGGCGTGGGTGCATTTGTCCGACACCGGTCGTCTTTCGCTGGGATGGTAGGTCCGCCTGGACGGCTCGTTTGCTCGAGGATCGGCAGCGCGAGCGCCCGGAAGGCCATTCGGCTCTGGCCGGGCTACTAATCTGCCGACTGCGACGATGGGCGACCCGCCGTTGACTCCCTATTCTCCCGGCGCGCTGCAAGCGCGCCGGGCCGCGGCTCGCCGGCGGCGCACACGTCGCCGCGCCGTGGCGGCCGCGGCTGCCGTCCTGCTGATCGCAGCGGCCGCGGTGCTGCTCACGCACGTCTCCGGTCGGGGGGCGACCGCGCGCGCCGGCCGTCGGCTTGAGGCCTCCGTTCAGCCCGCGCCGCCGCGCGGGCCCTCGCCAGCGGTCGCGCGGGCAAACGCGGCGCGCGAGCTTCTGGTTCACGAGAACGAAGCGATCGACCGGCTGCTCCAGCGCCAGCCGTTCATCGCTGCCGGAGGCACCGAGCGGCGCGAGATCGCGCTGACTTTCGATGACGGGCCCGGCCCCTACACGCCCCGCCTTCTCGACGAGCTTGGGCGCCTGCACGTCCCGGCGACGTTCTTCGAGATCGGCTTTATGTTTCAGTGGTTCCATGGCTCGGTCGCTCGCGAGCTGCGGATGGGGGACGTGATCGGCGATCACACCGAGACGCATCCGATGATGGCCGAGCTCTCGCGGGCCGCTCAGCGCAGCGAGATCTTGGACCAGACCGAGTGGGTGCGCAAATACGGCGGCCCGTTTCCGCGCCTGTGGCGCCCGCCGTACGGCTCCTACAACGCCCAGACGCTCGCGATCCTGCACCACGAACACATGCTGATGGTGCTCTGGACAGTCGAGACCGACGACTACTTGAGACCCGGCGTGGGCGTGATCGTCCACAACGCGCTGGCGGGAGCGCGCCCCGGCGCGATCATCCTGATGCACGACGCCGGCGGGGATCGCAGCCAGACGATAGCCGCGCTGCGGCCGATCGTGCACGCCCTTCGCAAACGAGGCTACAAACTGGTCACCGTCCCGCAACTGATCCTCGACGACCCACCCCGACAGACCCAGCATCTCCCAACCAGGCTCGGCGGCGACTAACACACCGCGGCAAGCCGAACGTCCGCACGCGCGCGAGACACCGGCGCCGCGAAGCGCCCCTCGGATCAGGAGTCGAAACCCCGCCACGAATGCGAGACCAATCCGGACCAGCCATAGCTGCGGCTGTGGCCCGGAGACCGGCTGGCCGACAATCCGTCACCGCGTCCGCCAGCCTTGGCGATGGTGCGACCGCAGGCGGCTGCTGGCCCTCCGGGAGTCGTCATGGGTTGTACTGGCGGCGTTTGAGAGTTCAGTCGAGCTGCTGGATCCGACGAGGCCCAGAACTCTCATGCAACTTGCCGGTTCCCACGAATGTGGCAGCGCCCGGGCCGAGCGCGACGCTGACTGTCGCATCCGCAGGGCAAGCATCACGGCTGACGATCGAGGTCGCAGCTCTCGCCTGGGACGACACGCGGAAGCGCACCGAGGTTCGCCGGTCGTCAGGCTCTACATAGGCACGAGGCGTATCGGTACGTCGGCGGAGGCGAGTGGACCCCAGTTGCGCAATGCGCGAAAAGCGAGCGCGAGGCTGGGTCCGCAGCACACCCGCTCGGATCATCGAGCTCCGCGGGAGGATGGCGTGGTCAACCATCGTCCGAAGGAGGACGTCATGGAATCCGCTCCACTCGTGGATTGCGCTGGCCGACGCCGGTCGCCGGCGACCCTACATGGGTACCACCGCGGCCGACCGCCTCGTAACAAAGGGCTTCGATATCCACCGGACCCGCCAACGGTCGAGGAGATCATCGCCGTCATGCGCGCCGCCGGCGATGGCCCCGACGGAGTCAGGCTTCGCGGCGTGATCGTCGTGCTCTGGCGCGCCGGGCTGCGGGTCAGCGAAGCGCTCGCGCTCGCCGAGAGCGATCTGGATCGGGTCAGAGGCGCGATTCAGGTCAGACACGGGAAGGGCGGCCGGCGGCGTGAGGTCGGGATGGACCGTTGGGCATGGGAGGCGCTCGATCCCTGGCTCAACCTCCGTGCGGGCCTGCCGATCGGCGCGCTGTTCTGCGTGCTACGCGGCCCGACTCGCGGACGGCCGTGCTCAGCCGCCGGAGTCCGTGTTCAGCTGCGCAACGCCGCGATCACGGCCGGGGTACGTCGGCGTCTGGCCCCGCATCAGCTCCGGCATGCCCACGCAGTCGAGATGTCGCGCGAGGGCGTGCCGCTGGTCGTCATCCAGCGGCAGCTCGGGCATGCCGACCTCGGGGTCACGTCCGTGCCCTGCGTGGCATCGATAACACCGAGATCGTGCACGCCGTCCACGAACGCCCGGCCCCGATGATCCCTGCGGCCAACGGGCTTCGGGTCACGCACTGAGCCAAACCAGCCAGGGGGCCGTGCCGTCTGGCGCGGCCCACCGGCGCGTCGCAGCCGGCTGTCCTCGACCGACCTGCCCCCATCGGCCTGTCCCGCCGGGGGCCCTCCGATCCAAGGCGGCGGCCAGACCCACCGCCCGCTGACATCAGCGGCTGCTTGCCGTTGGAGACGAGCGTCCGGCGGAGGTGGCGTGAATCGTCGAAGCGATCGTCAGCGTCGGTCCACGCTGGCGTTCCCTTCCGTGGCGAACCAGTAGTCCGATGTCCTACAGCAATAGCGGGGCGTCCGAGGTCGGCCCCGCGCGGTTCGACTTGCGCATCATCCGGGCCATGCAGTCGTCCGCCCGCCCGCGGCACGACGGCTGAGTGCGTGGCAAAGGCATAGCGAGCCCGGACCAGCCGCGAGAGCCGAAGCAGTCGTAGCGCCCCAGGGGCCAACAGGCCTGGATGTGCGCGATCACGACAGGGCACCGGGTTTGCTGAATCCCGATTCCGAGCAAGCAGGGTCACGTTCGTGCGTAGGCAGAGACCGTACCGACGGTCGCCGCGATCGCGATCAAGTGGCTGCTGCTCGGCTAGGGCGAAGCGGTCATCTCATCGCTGCCGCGATAAGCGCTGCTCCGTTTCGTCCTTAACGGAAGCGGCCCTTCGTTTGCAGAGGCGAGGCGAACGAGGCTATGAGCTAGCACCGCGGTCGGCGACGGTCGCCTTCCGCTCCGCCTCTCGAATGAGCAGCGACGAGTCCACCACCCAGGCTCACTCCTGAAGATCGTCCCTTCCACAAGCGTCGTCGAGCATCGCGAACTCTTGCGCAATCTCCCGGCTGAACGACAGCGTGGCCTCACGCCGACCGGCGTACTGATCCCGCGTCGTCCAGAGCGGGCACGTGATCAGGGGCCGTGCTGGCTAGCGCTCCCGCAGGGTAAGCGGACGCTCTGCTTGCCGCGCGATGCGGGTAAGCCGTCGGTGGTGGCCTGTCCCTCGTGACCGGGTGAAGGGCGCCTGCGCGGTCGGAGGCGACCGTTCATCGGCTCGCGAGTGGACGTGGCTGCTCCACGCCGGACGCGGTCTCGTGTATCGCCGCTCGAGCGGCGCTCAACGGCCGCTACTAGCTCCGATCAGCCATGGTGACAGCGGTCGTTTCGGGGGCGACTCCATGCGCGGGGGAGTCGATCGCCGTGAACTCGGCGAGACTGTCGGTCGGGATCGGGCCACCCGGGTAGGAACTACTTAGTGGCGTCAGCACTGGTCCGCATCTGATGCGGGTCGCGCCCACCCTCACTCCGGGGAAGAACCCTCTGTCCAGGACGCCGCGCGCCGAGTACAAATCGTCAATGTCAGTTGGAGCCTTGCCAGCGATCCCTCGCGCCGAGCCGAATCGCGTTCCACGGTCGCGCTCCAGCAACGGCTCGCGAGGGTCGGGCCGTCGGAGGGTCGCATTGGTGCAGTCGCTGCTGCTGGCTGACGGACGCCGGTTGTCGGTCCGTCGCTGGCCCGGCCGGGGTGATCCGGTGGTGATCCTGCACGGGTTGCTCGATTCCTCCGAAGGGTGGACCTGCTTGTGCGAACGCGTCTCGATTCCGGCGCTCGCGTTTGACCTCCCGGGCTTCGGGCACTCCGATCCGTCGCGCGGTTCGATCACCGGCTACGCACACGATGTGGCCGAGGGCTTAGCCCTGCTCGGCGTGGACCGCTTTGCGCTCGTCGGGCATTCCCTCGGCGGCGCAGTGGCCGCCGCGGTGGCCGAGCTGATGCCCTCTCAGGTCAGCTCGCTCGTGCTTCTCGCTCCGGCCGGGTTCGGTCAGATCCATCTCGCGGAGGCGGCCTCGATCCCGGGCGTACGCAACGTGCTCCAGGCGACCCTCCCGCTCGTGCTCTCGAGCCGGTTTGCCGTGACCACGGGATTCCGCACCATGGTTACCAATGGCAACCGTCCCGATCGCGACGTCGTCGAGCGCGTCATCAGCCGCGGCGGGCAACTCATCGATGGCGCCCGTGAGGGCACCCGCGCCGTCGTGCAGGCCGGCCGCCACCAGAATGCGTTTCACCGCCGGCGGGTCGGCTACGACGGCCCGGTGCTCGCGGTCTGGGGCGACCGTGACCGCCTCGTCCCGGTCTCCCATCGTCATGGCGTGAAGACCGCGTTCCCGCAGGCGCTGATCCAGGTGTGGTACGGCATGGGCCACCACCCGCTCAGCGAGCGGTTTGACGAACTGCTCGCAGTGGTCACAAATGCATCGACCGCCTCGCGTCGTCCGGCACGCCGCAAGGTCGCCCCAGCTACGGCTCGCGAGGTGACTTTCCGACAGCGCCCCAACGCTCGGGTCCGTGTGTCGCCAGGGAGACACGGTCGGCTCGTCGCACAAGCGGCTACGTCGAGCGGTTGACGTGCCACTGACGTAAGCGGCTACGTCGAGCGGTTGACGTGCCACTGACGTAAGCGGCTCATCGGCGGTTTACTTCATCGACGCAAGCCGCCGTCTCGGCGCCTCCAGGAATGCAGCCACCGTCGCCAGGCACGTACACGCGCGAGCACGATCACGTCTCACCTCACGCGCGGGTCGCGTCTCGCAACTCGCCAACGGCGGAGCGCCTGCTTGCCCTGCGCGAGCGCTAACGCTGACGCTAACCAGCGCCCCCGCTGATCACGTGCCCGCTGTAGACGACGTCCACAACTCTCGCGGCGTGGCCCGGATCGGGGTCGCAAGACTGCCCCCCTTCGTTATGTGTCCGCAGCCTCATGAGCCCGAATCTCGGGCTCTGAGGGTTCTCCGATCACGGATTGCGGCAGCGACTGCACGCGGTTCACGACGATGAGCGCCCGCTCCTCTGCCCATGGTCGTTGGGTCTGATTGCGGGGCCGTGGCCTGTGCTTATCCGAGAGGCGCCGAGTCCAACTCCCGGATAATCGTCTCGCCAAGCCCGCGGAGGAACAGCACGTCTCGCTCCCCCAGCGCCGGTCGCCGTTCACGAGCCAGGCAGCAGAGGATATACAGCCGTGCGTCCAGCGTGGTCAGCGGAACGCCGATGTACGCTCGAATCCCGGCGGCGCGAGCGACCTCGAGGTCGCGAACGCGCACGTCGCTGATCGCGTCCCGGACCACGTTGCCGAGCCTGCCCTCCAGTAGACGCTGGCAGAACGTCTCCTCTACCGGGAGCGACGCGCCGACTGCCAGGCCAAAGGACTCGGCCTCGCCTGCCACGAGTCGAACTACTTCGCGGCCGTCGTGTATCTCACCCAGCACGGCGACGTCCATCGACATCTCCGCACGCGCCAGCTCGAGCGTCGAGACAACCACCTCACCACTTTGGGCGGAGCGACACTCGCCGCTGCTGGAATCGCTACCACCAGCGAAAACATCCGCTCTGAGCCCTGAAGTGTCCGGCGCTCGCCGCTGCTGCTCGCCCCACGCCAGCAGCCACAGCGCGGCACGTTCCTCCTCGCTCAACCCCGCAATGCGGCGAAGGTCGCGGTCGATCTGCTCAAGCGAATCGCCTCGCTCGAGCCGCTCGAGCAGATGGTTGCGCCAGTGCGTGTTCGTCGCTGACCTGCCCAGCGCGGTGGGGTCACCTGCTCGGCGCTGCCCGTCGCTACGTTGACGCTCGGTCATAAAGCGCGTGAGGAGGTCCCGCTCCAGCGCGCCGGCTCGCGGCATCCATCTTTTGCCCGCGGAGTCGTCGCTATACGCGTCATCAGAATGCCAACCTTACGCAGCGGCGCCATCCGATGTCAAAGCCGACGACTTATCCGCCAGCTGACCGTTGTTTTTCAACGCACGCGGCCCCGCGCAACCTACCGGAACGCCGTTCGGCGTTGTGTCCCATCATGCGCCGAGTATCACCGGCGGCCGACGACGGCTGGTCAAGCCGTGTTAGACAACGTCGACGGCCCCAGGCAGCGCGCCCGTCAACTGCCGCATTCAGCCGGTATTCCGGAATCACCGCGTCCGGTGCGGCTCTCGAGCAAGACCAGCAACCTCGACATCCGCTTCCCGCCGAGAGCAATGCTTCCCCAGATTGCGGAAGCACTCGCGATGCTCGCGACTCTTGTGGAATGGACGAGCTCCAGAAGCCTGGCGCCGGCCCCGACACGGCTCGCCCGAGACTGATGAAAATCGTCCATCTGAGCAGTGAGCTCGGCGGTGCGGCGCGTGCCCGCTCGGTCACGAGAGCGACAGCGCCGGGCGTTTGCTCGCCAGTACGAGGAGTGGATCGGCAAGCGCCTTCGGGCTGCACCGTCGGCGCCCGACGCCGCACCCGCGTTCATGCCAAAGATGGCATGAGCAGTAGGTCGCGGTGGGTCAGCGCAGGTGGCCGGCCCGTCGTGTCGAACGACATACGTTGAAGGCGCGCGCGGGTAACAGCCGCGCGGCCGGTTCATTCGGAGCACGAAGGGCCGACCGGTGACCCACGGTATGCGATGGGTCGGGCTGAACGCTGCCTGCGCGTCGAGTTCGACGCGAGGAGACGTCATGACGATCATGATGGGACTGGATCAGCATCGGGCGCAGATCACCGCGGAGTGGCTCGACACTGAGTCGGGTGAGATCTCTCGCACGCGAGTCGCGCCAGCGGATCGGGAGGGGGTGCGCCGCTTCTTGACGCGGTTCTCGGGCCAATCGCTCGAGGTGGCGTTGGAGGCCACGACGGGCTGGCGGTTCGTGGTCGAGGAGCTGCGGGCGGTGGGCGCGCGGGCGCATCTCGCCGAGCCGGCGGAGACCAGCGCGCTGCGCGGCAACAAGAAGCACGCCAAGAGCGATCGGGCCGACGCCCGGCATCTGCGCGAGTTGTTGGTGACCGCGCGGCTGCCGGAGTGCTGGATCGCGCCCGATCACATCCTCGATCTGCGCGCCCAGGTCAGGCTGCGTCACACGCTGGTGGATGAGCGCGGCGAGTGGCAGCAGCGGATCCGCGCCGTGCTCTACCACCACGGCGTGCCGCGCCGCAGCGACCTCGACCTGCTGACAGCGGCCGGGCGCGACTGGCTCACAGAGCTCTCACTGCCCGCGGCGGCGCGCGAGCAGATCACGATCGCCCTTGCAGTGATCGGCACGCTCGACGCTCAGATCCCCGCGATCGACAAGCCACTGCGCGCCTACGCGCGACGCCAGCCCGGCTGTCGGGCGCTGATGGGCCACTACGGGATCGGGGAGCTGACCTCGATCGCGATCCTCGCCGAGCTCGGCGACTGCCGCCGGTTCTCCTCCTCCCGGTACGCCGTGCGCTACGGCGGCCTGGACATCACCGTGCACGCCTCCGACCGCCGCCGCGCGCCCGGCCACCTCTCCCGCCAGGGACCACCGGTCCTGCGCTGGGCGCTCTACGAGGCAGCCCAAGCCGCGAGTCGCCCCAGCTCCCCCGACCACGCCTACTACCGCCAAGCCGCGCAGCGACTCGGGCACAACCGCGCCTGCCTCGCGATCGCGCGCAACCTCCTCAAACGCAGCTACCACACCCTCAAAGACCTCGGCGACCAGGCGCTCGCGCCCGCATGAGTCGTCCTCGTGCGCGCCACGCCCCACGTCAGCCGATGCACGCGACCAGCTCCCGACGTTCTGCTGCCGCCACGCCCGCGTGGACGGCCTCCAAAGACCGAGCGGTCGCACCGCAAACTTCCCCCCAACGGGAACCCCATCACCATCATGTCGCCGACCCCGGTAGCCAACCCGAGTCGCGGACCGAGATAAGCATGGGCACCCACGCGCACACCAACCAACCCACAACAACCTCAAACCCCGGAGGGACTTGACACACCCGGACTGCACAGATAAGCAGAACTCCCCGCCGGTCGGCACAACGGCTGGACGGTCGAACGACACGCCGCGTCCCGAGATTGGCGATCAGCAGGAAGGCTTTAATTGTTGCCCAGCGCTCCTGCTTTGTTCGCGATGGCGCTTTGACCACGATTCTGGACCCGGCGGTGAGCGGCAGCGTCATTCATAGTGTCGGGATGGCGACGAAGGAGCAGCCTGATGCCCTGAGGCGGCTGTCCCGATAGACCATTGGTCTTGCGGTCAGGGAACCACCGCGCTGGACGCGTATGGCGGGATCAGGAGCGAATGTGGCATCGCATTACCCAGCGCCACTTGGCGATCCTGCGGTCCCGGGTGAAGCCGAGTTCCTCGAACAGGTTTTCCGGGCCGGTGTGAAAGTACGCGCCCCGTTGCGGCTTCCGGCCCTCAACCTGTTCAGGGTAGGCCTCTACGAGTCCGCCACCGGCCGCCTTGATCGCCGAAAGGGCGCCGCGCACGGCTGCTCTGGCGACCCCGTTGCGACGATGACCCTTCCCCGTGAAGATGCAGCCGATCCGCCAGTCCGGTAGCTCGATGAGCTCCTTGTCGTACGCCTTGGCGTTATTGATCCTCGGAAGCTCGGCCGGGGTACCGTATTGACACCAACCCACACAGTCTGTGCCGTCATAGACAAGGACTTGGTGAACCGTTCGCTGTCGCACATGGCTGTGTTTGTTTTCGCGGTTATGCCGTGCGCTGGTTCTGTCGAGCCCTTCGGGGTGAAAACCCATGCACCAGCAGCCACCCCACACGCCGTTGTTCGCCTCCACAAGGGCGACGAAGTCCTCCCAGGTCTCTCCGGTGAGCAGAACGGTCGTGTAGGCCCGCTCCGTCGTCTCCTCGAGCATGAACCGCATCCTCGCACAGCCAATGAATCGTCGCCATCACTCCTTCGTGACCCTCGCCTCCCGGATCAGGCAGCCCACGGCAGTCCGGCTTTCCTTACGCGGAGGCACCTCCACCGACCGCCGCGGATTCCTCTGCGCGGATTGCGCGTTCGGTCGCATATGCCGATCCCTCAGCGCACAGAACTCCGTCACACAAGCCAAGGTCTTGCGGACACCGTTGAGAGCCCCGGATCTGGGCGAGGAGCAGTACCAGTCAGCGCGGAGATTCTGCGACCTGCCTTGGGCTTCGGTGCGGTCGTCTGCGCTCGACGACCGCTTTCGCGGTTGGCGAACGGCAGCAATTGTCCATCGCGAGCCCGCAACAGCGGCGCAAGCGACATGGCCGACAGGCACCGACGGCGCCGTGGCGCGCGCGTCGGTGGCCTACCAGGGCGCTAGCGTCCCGAGGGCAACGGCTGCTGGGTAGTCGGCGGCCTCGGCGATCGCGATTAGCTCATGGTGAACGGAGCGGGCGTAGTCGGTGAACGCAGGCATAGCCGCTTGGTGCGCAGCCACTGTGTGATGATCGGCGCCGCCCTTTTCGATCAACCACACGAGGTGCAGCAGCGTGGCGAATGCGCCGCGCGGAGCGGGCAAAGGGCCCGACACGATGAGACGCCGGCGCCGGCTCTGTGGCGTATCGAACCGCATCCTCGCGGTTCCCCCGTAGGGGTCGGGGGCGGCAAAGACGATCGCTCCGATCGTGGCCTGGATCGCGGCGCCATGGCACATGCCGCAAGGCTCGAGCGTGGTGAGAAGCTGATGATCCTCCCAGTGGCGGCCGCTGTCGAGCCGCGCGAGGGCATTGATCTCGGCGTGCGCGACGTGCGTGCCAGCAAGTTGCCCAGGGCGACCGCTGTGCTCGTATCGGCGACCGCGGCCGCATGCAACGACCACGCCGTGTGCCGAAACGATGACAGCCCCGACTGGGGTCGTGCCCGCGCGGAACGCCTCCCAGGCAAGCGCGAGAGCTTGTTCCCAAGCATCGCCAAATTGAGCATCGCTCGCTTTGTTAACGGACTGCGACAATGGCTGATCCACGACTGGCCATCGGCTGATGATGACGCAGTGAAGTCATGACCGGGCCGCCGCTTCGGTCCGGCAACTGCCGGCCGGTGGGTGGCCGCAATGCCGCTCAGGAGTCGTCTGCGACGTTTGAGGTCAGACGTCGTCCTCTGACGCAAAGCAGCCATGTCGGCGCCGAACTACGTGGCGGTTGCCCCCACCCGCCCGAACCCGCTTTGAATCGGCCACGAGCATCGGCCGCCTCCCCATGGCTGCCCTCCCTTGCGCGGCAAGCACGACCGTCGGCGGCGTCGCTGTGCCGAACGAGCCCCGGGCGGCCGCTGAGGCGCCCTATCCGCGCAGCGGGTTATCCATTTGAGTCAGGGAGGCCCGTGGCTGCAGCGTTTCCGCGCCAGGGGTGGTGGACGGCCGGAACGATGGCGGCGCGCCCGGGCCGGGGCGGGACCGCCGATCGCCGGCCGGTCGGGGTCGGGTTGACGACGAGGCTGCGGTAGGTGATCGGGTCAGCGGCGATGGCCTGCTCCAGCAGTCGGTAGAAGAGCAGGCCGCGGCGCCTGGAGCGGCGTCGATTGAATCGGAAGGTGAATTCGTTGAGGTACGCGTCGAGGTGCTCGCGGCTGACACGCCCCTGGTGGGTGCCCAGCAGCCAGCGCTGCAGCAGGCTCGCTACGCGGTGCACGCCCGGCATCACCACATGCGCGGGCTCGCTCTGCTGACGCATCACAGTTCGCTCGTGCTCGTAGCCGCGGTCGGGCAGCGTCCAGTACGCCTGCCACCCGTCGGTGTGAACGCTCGCGCCGGACTCGATCGCCTCATCGATGAACGGGAGCAAGCTCTCGGCCGAGACATCCGGTACGTGCTTGAGCCGGATCCGCCCGAATCCCTTGGGATTCTCGATCTCCACAGCGATCGCGACGATCGCCTTGGTCTCGGTCCTGCGTCCCTGAGCGTTGCCCTCGACCCCGCCGACATACGCCTCGTCGACCTCGACGTGACCCGCCAGCCGCTCACGGCCGGGACGAACCATCGCCACGCGATAACGGTGCAGCATCGCCCACGCGGTCTGGTAGGACCCCAGCCCAAGCGAGCGCTGCACGGAGACCGCCGACACCCCGTGCTTCTGACTGGTCATCAGCCACGCGGCCGCGAACCACAGCCGCAGCGGGGTCCGGGTGCGATGAAAGATCGCCCCCGCCGTCACCGATGCCTGACGCCCACAGACCGCGCACTCCCACCTCCCGCTCCCCAGACGCCACCCCTCCCGGCTCACGCACCGAGGGCATCGCATCCCGTCAGGCCAGCGCAACCACTCGAGGTAGTCCAAGCACGCTGCGTCGTCCGGGAACCACGACAACAGCTCCGCGTACGACCCCGGGTAGTCGCGTCCAGCCACCGGCACCGCGCCAGTCTACCTGACTAAAATGGATAACCCGTTCCGCGCATAGAGGGGAAGACCCGTACACGGCGAGAAGGCTCGCGCTGCGGTCAGAGCGGGTCCGCTCATCGCTTTTTGGTCTCGGTGGCCATTCGGAGCGTTCGTTTGTGACGTGGCACTCGTCTCGCGTATCGGCTCGGTTGGCTGTGTCGATGGGGCGTCGGAACCGTCGTGGAAGAGCCGCGTTAGGCCGGCGCGTCGCGATGTTCGCGCCGGCGAGGCGCGGCCGGCCGTGCCGACTTGCTCGGCCGGCAGCTCCAGCCTGTGTTCGAGTGGATGGTGGTGGCCGCTGTGTGGTCTGTTGGTTGTTTGTCCGGGATGGTTGTGTCAGATGAGGTCGCGGGCACGCAGGCGCCAGGCGGCTGCCGCGAAGATGGTGAGTGTCCAGGCGATCATGACCGCGAGTGCGGGCCCGGGCGACAGCATCCCGTGGGTGCCGCCGAGGACGCCGCTCGGAGCGCCGGCGAGCGGGAGGAGGCGACCGACTTTCGGGATCGCCTGGAAGACGGCGGGCTCGATCGCCGCGGCGATGATGATGAGCCCGACGATGGTGACGATCTGGTTGCGTACGAGCGCGCCGATGCAGACGCCGAGGGGGCCGAGCAGGGCAGCGACGGCCAGGTTGCGCCACAGGACGTCGGCGATGCCGCCGGCGCCCAGCGTTGCTTGACCGCGGTCTGACAGGACGAGCTCGCCGACGATGATGGTCGGCACCGTCACCAGGATCGAGAGGGTGATGCCGGCCACGGAGTAGGAGATCGCCTTGGCGGCGAGCAGCCGCACTCGGTTGGGGGCGGCGAGCACGGAGCCGGTGATCGTGCGATGACGCCACTCGCCCGTCATCGCGATCGCACCGAGGATCACGATGATGTAGGTGATCGCGCTGTTGGTGAACAGCGCGTGCGGTTTGGTTTCCTTGCCTAGGACCGCGCCGAGGACGACGAGGGTCAGCGACAGCGCCGCGGCGCTGGCGAGGACCGCGGCGAAGGTGCGGGTGGTGCGGAGCTTGAGCAGCTCGGCTTGCAGGAGGGCGGTCATGACTGCACGCCAGTGAGGGCGATGAACGCTTCTTCGAGGGAGCGCGTTCGGGGGGCCAGGCCGAGCACGGCCAGCTGCTCGTGGCCGGCGATTTCGCCGACCTCTTCCGGGGTGGCGCCGAGGACGTTCAGCACGTCACCGTCGCGGTCGACGCGGTGACCGCGACGCTCCAGCGCGTCGGTCAACCGGACCGGGTCTTGTGCGCGGACCGTGGTCGCGGGGCCGTCGCTGCCGCCGAGCACCTGCTCCAGGGGCCCGTGGGCGCGGAGCTCGCCGTCGGCGATCACGACGACGTCATCGACGGACTGGGCGACCTCGGCCAGGAGGTGGCTGGAGATCAGCACCGTGCGCCCGTTTGCCGCCTGCTCGCGCATCAGATCGCGCAGCCAGATGATCCCGGGCGGGTCCAGGCCGTTGTTCGGCTCGTCGAGGATCAGGACTTGCGGGTCGCCGAGCAGGGCTGCGGCGATCGCCAGCCGCTGACGCATGCCCATCGAGTAGCCCTTCACACGCCGGTCGGCGGCGTCGCTGAGCCCGACCGCGGACAGGACCTCCTCGACGCGGTGGGGGGGATGGTTTCCCGTGATGGCCAGGACCCGCAGGTGGTTTCGTGCGCTGCGACCCGGATGGAAGGAGGCGTCCTCGAGCACCGCGCCCACACGGGCGCTGGGCTCGTCGAGCTCGTCGTAGCGCAGACCGCCGAACGTGGCGGCCCCCGACGACGGCTGCACCAGCCCGAGCAGCGCGCGCAACGTCGTGCTCTTCCCGGCCCCGTTCGGTCCGAGGAACCCCGTGACGCGACCGGGCTCGATGTCGAACGAGAGGTGATTGACGGCGGCGACGGCGCCGAAGTGCTTGGAGAGATCGCGGATCTCGACGGCGGCCATCGGCCCTCCGATCCGACGGCGACCGCGGGCAGGCCCGGGCTCTTCGGCTTTCCGAGCGGGGGGAACTTCTCCAGTACGGCGTGTGGTGCGGTCATCACTGCTCCTCAGGTCGGTGCTATTTGTCTGGGGATCAGTCTGGGACCGCCGCCTGCGTCTGTCATCGCCCGCAGGGCGCGTGTGCGCTCCTCCTCAGCGCAGATCTTTGCCGCTCGCGCGTCTGTCGAAGGACAGAGGCGTGTCTACGCGCCGGGCGTGATGAGCCCGCTCTCGTACGCGAGGACGACGGCCTGCACGCGGTCGCGGAGCCCGAGCTTGGCGAGCAGGCTGGAGACGTGGGTCTTGATCGTGCCCTCGGTGACGAACAGCTCGGCGGCCAGCTCGGCGTTGCTCTTACCGCACGCCAGCATCCTCAGCACCTCGCGCTCGCGCTGCGTCAAGGCGTCCAGCCGCGTGCCGAGCTCGGGCCTGACCGGCCGGCGTGCGAACTGCTCGATGATGCGCCGCGTGACCGACGGGGCGAGCAGCGCCTCGCCGGCAGTCACGACGTGCACCGCGTGCAGGAGCTCCTCGGGTAGGGCATTCTTGAGCAGGAAGCCGCTGGCGCCCGACCGCAGGGCCTTGAACATGTACTCGTCGCGCTCGAACGTGGTGAGGATCACCACACGACTGTGCAGCTCGCCGTCTTCGGTAATCCGCCGCGTGGCCTCGAGTCCGTCACCGTCGGGCATCTGGATGTCCATCAACACGATGTCGGGCCGCAGGCGCCGGGTGCTGGCCATGGCCTGCTCGCCGTTCGCCGCCTCGCCGACCACCTCGATCTCGGGATCGGACTCGAGGATCATCCGGAAGCCGGCGCGAACCATCGCCTGGTCATCGGCCAGCAGCACACGGATGCTCACAGCGCACCGTCCGAGGTGGGCAGCTTGACGCGCACGGCGAACCCGCCGCCGGATGCCGGCCCCGCCGTCAGTTGGCCGCCGTGCAGGGCGGCACGCTCACGCATGCCGATCAACCCCAGGCCGCCCGGGCTCGTCCCTGACAGCGCCGTCGCGCCGCGGCCGTCGTCGATGATCTCGACCTCGAGCTCGTCGGGCGATCACGAACGCGAGTCAGCCGAAGATCGCGGTCTTGCGATGGCTCGCGCTCCAGCGGCCCATCCGGGCCGCCAGGTTGTTTGAGTACTTCAGGGGGTGACGTCTCGGTCCCTTTCTGCTGTGGGTGTGGGCGTGAGTGATGTGTTGAGTCCGCCCGGCTAGGCGGCGTAGCCGAATGGGTGATAGAAGGCCTCTGGCGCGCGGTCGCGGGCGACGGCAAGGTTGAAGCGGTGGCCGCCCCGCGTGTCGTCGACCGAGACGGTCACTGCGTCCTGGCGGGGGTGCCAGAGCAGCAGGACGTGGATGCCGTCGTTCTCGCGGGCGGCGAGCTCGCGCGTCTGAAGCGTCACTGGAGTCATGGCTCCTGTCTCCGGTTCAAAGGTGGTGAGTGGTCGGGTGGTTGGGGCTTGCATGCGCGGTCCTTTCCAAGGCGCAGACCACCGAGCGCGCACGTACGTCAGCAGAGCATGTGGCGGCAACCAGCACACCGCCACATGCTCTGCGCGAACGGACTCCGGGGTCAGTGTTCGACCGCTGGAATGGCGATGGGCGGAACGGTCTCCGGGGCGATGGGCGGAACGGTCTCCGGCCGCTCGCCCGGAACGGTCTCCGGCCGCTCGCCGATTCGTGCGACGTCGAGGGCGATCAGGCCGAGGTTCGTACCGGCAGCTGCTCCGACGATCGTGGTGATGACCGCCATGAGCCCGGCTGTTGCGTTGAACCCCAGCAGCGCGCCGACGAGGGCGCCCGTCAGCGCGACCCAGATGCCGATCCTCGTGGCCCTGGCCGGCCGGTCGCGGTTGACCCAGGCCCAGTAGGTGCCGAGGCCGATCGGCGTGCCGATGGAGAGAACAGCCATGAGTTCGCTGTCGAGGGGCACTGTCGGCAAAGCCACCAGCACGATGATCAGGCCGATGGACCATCCGCCGAGGCCGAGCACCAGTAGGTAGACGGAGCGCAGCATCGCGCTCGCCTTGCGCCCGAAGCCGCCGCGCTTGTGCGCCCGGCGCCACATCAGTAGCAGTGACAGGATCGTGAGGAGTCCGAAGCCGATCATCGCGCCGGCGATGGCTTTGGCGGGTGCGGTCTGTGTGGAGCCGGGCGTGAGGTTAACCGCTTGAGGTTTGTACAGCGAGGCGTCGACCTTGCCTGTGTCGAAGAAGGTGTTAATCAGGTGCGTGCTCGCCTTGGTCTGCTCGGTCCAGAAGGAGGTTGTGTGGCCGAAGCCGGCGAGGATGACCTGGTGGCCGTTGGGCAGGTAGGGGAGGAGCTCCTTGGTCGCAACCTCGGGCGGGGTGGCGAAGTCGAGACTGCCGCCGATCAGGAGCGTCTGCACCTTCGATGTCTGGACATGGGTGTACTCGTTGTCGGCCGGGTTGGCCGGCCATGCGTGCAGGAGGCCTCCGCCGCCGAAGAGGAAGTCCGTTCCGGGGTTGCCGATAATCGAGCCGCGGTCGGGTTCGCTTGACGAGAAGTAACGCTCGCCAGCTTGGTTGTCAGCCATTGCGACAGCTGCGAGGTCGCCCCAGACAAACGCCGTCGGGAAAGCGATCTGGGCGAGGAGCGATTCGAACCAGAGCCCGCTCGAGTCACCGTGGGCGGCCGAGAGCCAGGCGTCCAGGGTCATCGGTCCGTCGAGCGGCGAGGCATTCGCCGTCGTCTCCATGAGTCCGAAGAAGCTGGCGATCCGTGCGTCGCCCTTCTTGATCGGAAAGAACAACCAGCGGTTCGGCATGTGCGCGACGGTCCGCTTCAGCGACGCGGCGAGATCGCCGGTGCGCTTGTGGCACGCCGCGTCTTGCGCACAGAGCCGGGCGTAGCGGCCGATCTGCTCGTCCGTCGTCTTCGGGTACCAGAGGAAGTTGCCGGGTGGGTTGACGCCGATCATCACCGAACGGTGGATGGCGGTCGGGTAGCGCCAGGAGTAGATCATCGCGGTGCGGGTGCCCGCGCTCTCGCTCAATAGGTCGATCTGGTGGTAGCCGAGGGCTTTCCGTGCCGCCTCGAGGTCGTCGACCCGTTCGGGGAGTGTGTAGCCGGCGAGATCGACGCCGTTTGCCTCGAGCCGCTTCGCGCACGAGCGGAACGCGTTCGAGTAGGCATCGAGGGACTTCTGGCCGAGGAAGTCGGCGGAGTGCTCGAGCGCCGCCGTCACCTCGGGACAGTTCAGCACCGAAGAGCCGTCGACGCCGCGGTAGCCGACGAGGACGACGTCGTGGTTGGCGGTGAACCGACTGGCGTCTGGGAACGACATGTTCGTGACGCCGGGGCCGCCTTGCAGGCGGAAGATCGGGTCGCCCGGGTGTGCCGAATGCGCACGGATCACAATGACCGGCAGCGCGATCAGCCGCGAGTGCGGGTCGGCGCGGTTCTCGGGCACCACGAGCGTTCCGCAGTCGGCGGCGTAGGCGCCCTTTTCGGTGTTGTAGGTACAGTTCTTGAGCGTCAGCTGGCCTGCATGCGCGCCGGCAGGCACGGAGACAGCCGTAGAACTGCCGGCGAAGTGGAGGTAGCCGAGCCCGAGCGTGAGGACGGCGATCAGAGTCAGGCCGGTGATCCGGCCGCGACTGAAGCGTCTGGTCGAGGGATGCATGGCTCGTTCTTTCCCGTTGGTCGTCATCACTGCTGCTCAGGTTGGTGCAAGTTGCCTGGGGATCAGTCTGGACCCGCCGCCTGTGCCTGTCATCGCCCGCAGGGCGCGTGTGCGCTCCTCCTCAGGGCAGATCTTTGCCGCTGGCGCGTCTGTCGAAGGACAGAGACGCGACTATGCGCCGGGCGTGACCAGACCGGTCTCGTACGCGAGGACGACGGCCTGCACTGGGTCGCGGAGCCCGAGCTTGGCGAGCAGGCTGGAGACGTGGGTCTTGATCGTGCCCTCGGTGACGAACAGTTCGGCGGCCAGCTCGGCGTTGCTCTTACCGTGCGCCAGCATCCTCAGCACCTCGCGCTCGCGCTGCGTCAAGGCGTCCAGCCGCGTGCCGAGCTCGGGCCTGACCGGCCGGCGTGCGAACTGCTCGATGATGCGCCGCGTGACCGACGGGGCGAGTAGCGCCTCGCCGGGTTGCCGCATCACGCCTGATGGAGTAGCGAACGGTCGCCGCTGTGCGTGGCCGCTTCGGCGACAAACCGGCAGTCTGCCCAGCGCCTCGGCACCGACGGCCTGGCCTTTCCCTTCGCGCTTCGGTGAACGCGCCGACACGCCAAACGCGTTTCGGCAACGTCCCGCTCAGCTTACTCCGGGCGGGCGCGCCGGCAACCCGGAATCGCATCTCTTGCAGTGTGCGGCCACGAGCCCCCGATGGGCTTCGAGGGCACGGGGAGGCGGAGAACTCCGGCTCGAGGCGGGCTCGAGAGGGCGGCAGGGAACGTCGTTGGCCACGGCGGGCGAGAGAAGAGCCGGCAAGAGTCTGGCCAGGGATCATCCGGCTTTCACGTGCCGCATCCCAGGGCGGCAGGAGCGCGGCCTTCGGCTGGATGAACAGAAGCCTGGTGAGTCCCCGGGAGTGACCGGCAGGCTCCGCGTTCGAGCCGGGGTCGAGTCGCTCATTCCCGGCCGCAGCGCGCCGACGAAGTCGCGCGACCGGTGGCGCGTGATCGGCTGCCGCGACGGCAGCGAGTGATCTTCACGCGTGCTCGCCGACGGGCAATCCCGTCGGGTTGGCTACGTCGTGGCAGCGTCGCGCCCGAACGCTGCGGCGCGCCGGCGTTCGAACCGCTCGGTAGCGTGGATCCAGCGGCTGAGCGAGGTAGGCAGATGCGCCGTTTGTTCGAGACGTGGGGGTTGGTTATGGGTCGTGATTCGGATCGACGGGGTCGGTAACGTATCGGCGGTCGGCGGTCGGCGGTCGGCGGTCGGCGGTCGGCGGTCGGCTGTCCGCGGCCGGGGTCCGAGCGACCTTTGCCTGGGGCCACTGCCACGGAGCCCGACGTGATCGGCGGATACGGGACTGACGAGTTGCGCGTGCATGAGCTTTCGATCGGACGTCGGCGCCGGTGAGTCCTGAACCGCTCCCCGATCGGTCTTCGACGGTCACGACGGAGCTCCTGGTCCGTGACGTGATTCTGGGGGATGGGTCGAGTTTGCGGTTGGTCGCGCCGGGGCCCGAGGACTATGAGGACGTGAAGGCGTTCTATGATCGGCTCTCGCCGGAAAGTCGGTACATGCGCTTTCACGGGGTCGTGCGGACCGAGCTTCCGGCCCGTCATGTGGTTGAGGCGGGCGGGGTTGACCGGTTTGCGTTGGTCTGCCGGCACGATGGGCGGGTGGTGGCGGTCGCGAGCTACGATCGTCTGCGCGAGCCGGGTGCCGCCGAGGTTTCGTTTGCGGTGGCGGACGATTTCAGGCGTCGCTGGACGGCGACGCGGTTGCTCGAGCAGCTCGCCGGGGTCGCTGCGGAGCGGGGGATCCGCCGGTTTTACGCGGAGGTGCTGGCCGATAACGCCGCGGCCCTGGGCGTCTTTCAGGGGGCCGGGTTCGCGGTTCGGCGCCAAGGCGGCGGGGGCGAGGTCATGGTCGTGCTCGATATCACGCCGACGGTGAGTGTGAGGGAGCGGATCGACGAGCGCGATCATCGGGGCGCGGTCGCGTCGCTGCGATCGGTGCTCGCGCCGGGGTCGGTCGCGATCGTCGGCGCGAGCGATGCCCCTGAGGACCCTGGCGGGGCGGTGTTCTCAAACGTGATCGACGGTCATTTTCGGGGGGTGGTCACAGCGATCAACGCTGCGGGGGGTGTGATCCGGTCAAGCCGCGCCCAGCCCACCATCACTGGGCTCGGGGAGGCGCCGGAGCTGGTCGTGATCGCCGTTCCGGCGGAGGAGGTCGTGGAGGTTGCGCGCGAGGCGGCGGCGAAGGGGTCCAAGGCGCTGCTGGTGCTCAGGGGCGAGATCGCGGATGAGGGCGATCGGGCGCATGAGCGGGAGGAGCGGCTGTTGGAGGTCGTGCGGGGCGCGGGGATGCGGTTGGTCGGACCGAACTGCCTGGGGGTGCTGAACACCGACCCGGGGGTGAGCCTGAATGCGACGTTTGCGGGTTTCCGCGTGCCGGCCGGGCGGCTGGCGATCTGCTCGGAGTCGGGAGCGATCGGGATCTCGCTGCTCGGACATTCCGCGGCCCGGCGGCTCGGGGTGTCGAGTTTCGCGTCGCTTGGCCGGCGTGTGGACGTCTCGACCAACGACCTGCTCGAGCTGTGGGAGGAGGACCCGCGCACGGCCGTGGTGGTGCTGTACGTCGAGACGTTCGGCAACCCGGAGCGGTTCGCGCGGATCGCGCGGCGGGTCGCGCAGCGCAAGCCGATTCTCGCGATCAAGGGAAACCGTCGCCCCGACACACGGCGGGATGCGGCGCGCTCGCACACAAGCACCGCGTTGCGCGGGCACGCGGCGGTGGACGCGGTGCTTCATCACGGCGGGGTGCATCGTTTCCGAACCGGGGAGGAGCTGTTCAACGCGGCCGAGTTCTTCGACCGCCAGCCGCTCCCGGCGGGGCGTGAGATCGGGATCGTGACCAACTCGGCGGGGATGGCGACGCTCGCGGCCGATGCCTGCTCGACCCGAGGACTGCTCGTCGCGCACGCGAAAGGACCAGTCCGAAACCCACTCGTACTGCGCATTCGCTCCGGCTATCAGGACTACGCGAGTGGCGTCCGCGGAATCCTCCAGGACCCTGGTGTCGATGCGCTGATGGCGTTCTACGTCGATCCGCTGGGCGGCGATCCCGATGGGATTCTCGAGGCGATCTCGATCTCTGCGGCGGGGCAGGGCAAGCCCGTGGTGGCGTGCGTCGTGAGCGCCGGGGGTGAGCTGCCCACCGGCCGCAGCATGGCCGTGCCGAACTACCGCTTCCCGGAATACTGCGCGGACGTCCTGGCGCGCGCGGCGGAGCGCCGCGAGTGGCTCTCTCGGCCGGTCGGAGAGCCTCCCCGGTACGACGATCTCGATCCAGCGGCAGCCCGGAGGCTGATCGGATCGCAGTTGGATCGCGGGCAGCGCGATGGAGCGTGGCTGGCGATCGCCGAGGCGGAGGCGCTGCTCGCCACCCACGGCCTGAATGTCGTGCCCTCCCATCAGTGCCAAACGATCGACCGCGCGATCGCCGCGGCCGAGCAGATCGGCGGGCCGATTGCGCTGAAGGCCGATCTTCCACCGCCGGCCTACGCCGGCGAGATCGACGCGGTGCTGCTCGGCCTGCACGGCCAAGCAGCGATCAGAGCCGGCTGGGAAGAGCTCGAGCGTCGGGTGCGGCAGGCCGGGTGTCCGTTCATCGGAGCGGTTCTGCAGCGCCTCATGCCACCCGGGGTCGACGTGCTCGTCGGCACGGTCATCGATCCAGAGTTCGGGCGGGTGATGGCGGTCGGGCTCGGCGGCCCTACCGGCGGGATCGCCGGCACCGCCGCGTTCCGCCTTCCCCCCGCCACCGACCTCGACGCGCACGAGCTGATCGGCGCATCCGAAGCGGTCACCAGCCAACTCGACGGCCCACGCGGCCTGCCGCCGCTCGACCGAGACGCGCTCCGGGAACTCGTGCTGCGCTTCGCGCTGCTGCTGCGCGAAGCGCCAGAGATCGTCGAGGCCGATCTAAACCCGGTGCGATGCATGACCAACGGCTGCGCCGTACTCAACATGCGCCTACGGATCCAGCGCGAGCGACCGAGCGAACGCGTCAAGACCTGGTGATCGCCCGCGCCGCAGGCCCGATCAGGTCCCTGCCGGCTACCCCGGTCACACGTCCCTCAACGTTATGGTTGTCGCTCTACGAACTGCAGCTCGATCGCTCGCGCAACCTTGCACCGACCGGCGAGCGGCCCGCCGAGGACGAGCATTGCGCCCGCGAGCTTCCGGCATCGCTCGCGATCGTCGAAATGATCGTTGAGCTCACCATCGCGCTAAAGCGCGGCATTCGGCGTCGGAACGCGAGGCGGCACGTCGATCGGCGCGGTCGGGACTGCCAGTCCGCCTGCGAGAGCGATCGTGCCCGCCGGCGCGAACTCGTCCGGCCGGACGTCGTCCGCGGCGGCGCGTTGCCCGTCCGGCGCCTTGGACGCGGGTGCGCGTGTTGCAGACACGGGGTGCTCATGGTGCCTGCGCGCGTCCGCGGGCGCTACAAATACAGAGGCGAATGAGCTTTTCCAGGACATCCAGACTGATCGGTCCCGCTTTTGAGCATGCAACGGTCGCGGACGCGATGCGCACGGGAATCATCAGCTGCCACGCTGACACCAGCTTGAGTGCGATTGCCGAGCTCATGGCGAGCTATCACGTGCATGCGGTCGTGGTGGAGACGGCCGGGATCGAATCCGGTGCAGCGCCCGGGCAGGGCTGGGGGATCGTGTCGGACGTCGAGCTTGCGCGCGCGGCGGCGCGCGGTGACTTGGAGGCGACCGCTGGCGAGCTTGCTGGCTCGGGTGCGATGTTCATCGGACCGGCTGAGCCGCTGACGCGTGCGGCGGAGCTGATGAGCGAGCATCGCGTCAGCCATTTGATCGTCTCTACGGCGCCGACCGCGCGTCCGGTCGGGATCATCTCGACGCTTGATCTTGCTGTGGCGCTCGCGTGGGGCAGGGGTTAACGGTTGGTATTGCTGTGGTGGGGATAGCGGCTGTCCTTGATCGTGGCTCGGTCGCCCGTGCTTGCGGTGCGCAAGCGTCCGCGGGGTCGTCCGGCGCCGGTGCTTGGTAAGTATCGGGCGCTGATCAATTCGTGGCTTTCGCCGATCGGGAGGCGCTGCGTGAGCGGCGTCTCGCGGCCCAGGCGGCCTGGAGCGCTACGGTGCTCGCGATGGCCTGCGTGTTTCTCGAGCATCCCTCGTCGCTAGAGCACGACACCGCGATGTATCCCGGGCAGGCGGCCATCACCATGCACCCCGAACAGCCCAGCCGGCTCCTCGCGATCGAGCACGAACTCGCCGCGCGCGACTGGCTGGGGTTTGAGCGGATGCGGTCTCCCGCCGTCGATCGGTCTGTGCTGACCGCCGTTCATCCCGAACGCTATGTGGCGTCAATCGAGCGAGTGTGCGCGTCCGGAGGGGGGCTCCTCGACGCCGACACCGTGGCCAGCGAGCGATCGTTCGAGGCGGCGCTGCATGCGGCGGGCGGTGCTGTGCGGATGGTCGACTTGCTGCTGGACGGGGAGGCATCGGCGGCGTTCAGCTCGCACCGGCCCCCGGGTCATCACGCGTTGCCGTCCCAGGCGATGGGGTTCTGCCTGTTCAACAACATCGCCGTCGCCGCGCGGTACGCGCTCGACGCGCGGCACCTCGAGCGGGTGATGATCCTCGACTGGGACGTGCACCACGGCAACGGCACCAATCAGGCCTTCCACGCGAGCAACCAGGTGCTGTTCGTCTCGATCCATCAATCGCCGCTGTTCCCCGGGACCGGGCCGGCCTACGACATCGGGGAGGGCGAGGGCAGGGGCTTCACGGTCAACCTGCCGGTGCCTCCGGGATCCGGGGACGAGGTCTGGGTGTCGCTCGTCGAGCACGTCGTCGTTCCGCTCGCCCGCGCGTTCGAGCCACAGCTGATGCTGGTCTCCGCGGGATACGACGCGCATCGCGACGATCTACTCGCGGATTGCACCGTGACCGAAGAGGGGTTCGCTGCGATAGCGCGTGCCGTGTCTGGGGCGTGCGTGTCGCTGGCGGCGCCGATCGGAGGCGTGTTGGAGGGGGGATATGCGCTCGGGGCGTTGGGACGCTCGGTGGCGGCGACACTTCAGGCGTTTTCCGCGCCGGCCAGCGTCGCTGATTCGGGACGCTCTCCGGAGGCCGGCGTGGCGCCCATCGCGGGCGACGCGCGCGATCGGCTCGCCGAGTGGTGGCCGCAGCTCAGGCGGCGAAACGTTCGCCAAGGCTAGGCGCCGGCGGCTCGACCTCGATCGCCGGCGCAGTAACCCCCTGATGGTTGGTGAGACGCAACAGCGCATCCATTCACCCGAACTATGCCCGCGGCGGCCGTCGCCATCGCTTCAGCCCAGCGCCGGGGTGCCCGGCGGTCGCGCTCCGCTGCCCGCCGTCACGTTGGCCGAGCTGGACAGCTGCGCAGCCCGCGTTGAAGCCCCTCGCACATGTCGGACTGCGGTTGCGGAGCGTGGCAGCAACCGACAGGCAGCCCAAACATAGGCGCCTGCTGAGCTGAGGATTGGTTGCCGCAACCGGTCCGCTCCAACCACGCCGCCGCCCGCGCTTCCGCTTCGCCGATGCCGAAACGGGAGTTGAGCACGCTGCGTGCACCACTTCTGCCGGCATTCCACACCATCAGGCTCGCTGGCCGATTTGAACGGTTCCTGAGTCAGAGCTGGTTGCACCAGCCCGGCACTCTGGTCGACGGCGCCGACACGGCTCCTCTTCTGCCCAGCAGCCGGGGACCTGGCTAACGGTCGAGCTGACCGGCTTAGTGGCGGCGCCAGAGTGCCGCATCGCCACGCCGGGGGGACGGCAGCCGCGGTCGCGTCGGTCGCCGTAGCTCCTCGCGTTCCAAAAGCACGAGATCGTCGGCGCTGTTGGGACTGCTGCACCGCCGCTAACTAAAGGCGGCTACCATCCGACCGGCCCCAAGGCTGTTGAATTCGGACAGCAGGGGCCACGCCAACGCGACGCTCGGCGTGGCGGCTCCGTCGCACTACGGGCGCCACCGACATCGCCAGATCAAGCGGCGGGTCGATGCCGACGCGTCGTTTCCGGGAACTCCAGGTTGACCGGCGCAGTCGGTGGCCGACGGTTGGCGCCAACTACGGTCGGGGTAGGATCCAACCGAGACAATGACCGGGGGCATGCCGAGCACAACGACCGCGACAAAGGCCCGAGCCAACGGCGCCACGAAGGGCGCACGCAACCGCACTGCCCGGCGGGCGGCCAAGCCAGCGGCCAAGGCCACCTGGTTCGTCGGCAAGCAGGTCGCCAAACGCAAGGCCCGGAAGCACGCCCGCCGCTACGGGGACGCTGCCCGCACGGCCTGGTCGGCCGCGCTCATCTACGGGCCGATGGCCGCGGAGGTGCTCGGAGTGGTCGAGCAGCCCAAACCCCGGCGGCGGTTCCCGGCCTTCCTGGCCGGGATAGCGGTCGGTGGCGGCCTCATGTACCTCGCGGGCCGCGACCGGACCGCTTAGGGTCCGCACGGGAAACGGACACGACCCACCACGCGCGACGCGGCATCTGCGTCTGGCCGTGTTCACTGCGGCCCGGGCGGGAGATAAGCCCCGCCAAGCTCGCCCGCTTGCCGACTGCCACGGTCCAGACGATCCCTCTTTTTCGACGCGCCGGCACCTGGCGTGTGACTGCGTTCGCCCAATCTCGCGAGCCCGCCGCCGCGGGTCCGGACGATCGCGTCCGTTCTCCACACCGCGGGACTCGGGTTATCGCGTTGGCGACCATGGGCTCGCCCTGCGCCACCCGCGGCCGACTTGTGCCTCCACGCGAAACGGGCCGGCGCGACGCAGAGTCAGGACACCGCTCATATGGTCAAGGTGTAGCGCGGCCGCGGTGGCCGCGTAGTTTCTCATCGATGTCGATCTGAGGACCCGTCGTTGCCACGGGGACCCGGTGCGCGAGAAGATTTGCTCGACGAGAGGAGCCTCAACGATGCACTACGACAACGAACCAGAACAGGGGATGCACGGCGCCGAGGCGGTAGCACACTTCCTCGATCGAAAGCACGTTTCCTTTGAGCTGATTGAGCACTACGCCACATATGCCGCGAGGGAGGAGGCGAGCGCAGCCGGCAGCGCTGCTCCTCGCATGGCTAAGACGGTAGTGCTGTATGACACCGACGGCTACCGCATCGCGATCATCCCCGCCTCGGAGCGTGTTGATCTCGACAAGGCGCGAGAGGTGTTCGGCGCAAGCGCGGACATGCGGCTGGCGACTGAGGACGAGATCGCGCAGGATTTCTCCGCATTCGATCCTGGCGCTCTCCCTCCGTTCCGGGGCCTGCTTGGAACGCCGGAGGTGCTCGACACCCGCCTGCTGCCCTACCACAGGATCCTTTGCAGCGCCGGCGACCATCGCCATACCCTCAAGATCTCTCCCGAAGAGATCCAGCGAGTGGGCGAACCGGCCGTGGCGGACGTTTGCGTCGGGACGCCGGCCGAGCACTGAAGCAATCCCGGGCAGACGACCAGCTTTGAGCACGCTGCGTCTGGACGACCGCTTCGCTCAGCCCGACGTCGCCGAGCTCACGATCGAGTTGGCGACATACGAGCGGTCCGCGGCGGTCGGTGCCCGACGATCGCAACGCCACGCACACGATGATCAGCTCAGCGGCCTGGCCGTTGCCTCCGGCGACCGCGGAACATCCTGCATAAACTCACAACATCCCGTGCTTGGGCTGCGAGAGGCCGGCTGGCTCGCGGCGAGCGTATGAGCTACGCTCGTGAGTGGCGGCCGCCTCCAACGGTTGCGAGCTTCGTGCCTACCTGGATCGTCCGGCATCGCGGCGGCACGATCGGGGCCACGTTAGTGAGAGTCGGGTAACTGGGGCCTGCGATGCCCCGGTCACACGACTCGCGACTTGGGGATCACCCGGTCTGTGCAGCGTCTTTCGCTAGCTCCGCGAGTATCGGTAGGAACGTCCATTGCTGGCCGCTGTGTTCGTTGCGGGGAAAGACCTGAATATCCGCGCCGTCATCGTGCGTGCCGCCGGGCACGTCCTGAGGTAATCCCCGAGCGGGAAATTATCCGTCGCCAATGCCAATAGGAGAAAGAAATACCGGGCGATAGGAGTAATCGTTTACAGCGCCCCGGCGCCGGCTGGCTTAAGGATGAGCGGCCACCCCTGGGACTCGGTTCCGTCGGGCATGCCTATCGCCAAGTCCGGCGAGCCAAACGGCTGGATCAAGAAATTCCCAAAGGACTGTGGTGCCAGAATCCACATCTGAGTTGGATCCTGAGCATTCTGCGTCCATTGCTCTATGTTTCCCCCTCCCTCGAAATTGGTCAACGCCTTCCCCGAGACGCGCGAGACAATCTGGAACACTGGAGGCATACGTATCCTCCCGTGTCCGCCACGAAGCGGCTAACCGAGTTCCCGGGGCACGGAATAAATCGTGCGCGGGGCAACGAATGCTCTCACGCAGTACAGAGACGCATGACCTTTCTTGGTGCGCGAGGAGCCGCCGGAGGCTGGCAGGTGGAGGTCAAATTGGTTCCCGTGGCGACCCGCGCCGGACTGTCTTGAGCTGGACAGTGCGCGCCTTCCTGGACGACTTCAGCAGGTCGCCCGGCGTGCGGATCGGGCGACGGGGGTGCGACTCGGGCGTCGCATCCGGGCTGGCGAGCGGCTGTTCACGCGGCGCACCCTCGAGTTCCGATAGATCAATCAAGGCCTCGGCACGGCCGGCGCACCGGTCCCTGCTGCTCGCCGGGGTCTTAGCTCAGTGGGCAGCCGGTCGCACTCCTGCAAGTCCAGGGATTCCGAGTTGGACGACAGAGAATCAACGCCGCGACCGGACTTCTGCTCCTTGCTCACGTAGGAGAGGGCCCAGCACCGGAGGCAGCCGCGCCGGCAGCTCTTAGGGACAGCCCTGCCTCTGACCGGACGACCGCTCTTGTTCTCCAGCCGAGGCGGGTCGCGCCGCTCATAGGTCACATAAGAGCGGTCCGTTGTCGCCGGTGCCGGACGAGCGCATTGCCACGCACTCAGCCGTCGTGCCGCGGGCGGGCGGACGACTGCATCGCCCGGATGATGCGCAAGCCGAACGGCGCGACGCTGACGTCAGACGCCGCGCTGCTGCTGTAGGACATCGGACTACTGGTTCGCCAGGAGGCTGTTGCACAAACCGATCATAAACCCGGTGCATCAATTGGTTGGCGGGATAACACATGCTGGTGACACCCATCTCCGCGAGAAATTGGGAGAGCGGGTCCAATACCGCCAATTACTGATGACGTTCCCCACCGTCACTAAAGCAGTGGCTATTTGAATGGTTTGCGCAACGGCCTCCCACGGAAGGGAGCGCCAGCGCGGACCGACGCTGACGAATCGCTTCGACGATTCGCGCCGTCTCCGCCGGACGCTCGCCTCCACGGCAAGCAGGCGTCCGGCATCTGGGCCCGCGTACGTGACAGCCGCCGGGCGTGGCGGACGTGTGCTTTCTGCGAATGCGCTCGTCAGCATGCCGGTGCCGGTTGGACTGTGGCGGCTCTCGCCTTCGCCCAGTAGCGAGCGTCGGTGTGCCCCGCTGCGCACGCCTGTTTTGATCTCGCATCGGCGCGGTACCGGACGGAATGCAAGGGCGACGAAGCGCGTGTGGGGTGGGGAATCTGTCCGTCCGGTGGGCTTCAATTTTGTTTCCGGGTAGCGATTGGACTGATGGAGGAGTGCCGTGGCGCTAACAGAGATGCAGCTTGTCAATCCGGTGGCCGGCCGCGTCGGGTTGAGCAGAAGCAGCGCTCGACGGGCGCTCGCGGCGGTTGATGGGGTTGTGCTCGATGAACTCGGCCACGCCCTAAGGTGGGGATCGGCGGGCTGGTCCAGGTGACGGTCCGGGTCGAGCCGGCGCGCAAGGGTTGCAACCCCGCGACCGGTGAGCAGATCACGATCGCCGCTCAACGGGCCAGTGTCGACGTGCGCGCTCGACCGCTGGCGCGAGCGAAAGACGCGCTGCCCTCGGTACACAAGGCCCGCCGCCGGCTCGCTGCCGGAACCCAGCGGGTTGACCTCGAGAACGGAGAATTATCATGGCCGCCAATCCCATAAAGCCCGCCAAGAAGCAGGCGAGCGCGCGTAAGCCCAAGACGAAGCCCAGCCAGCCCGGTTACGACGAGATCGCCGAGCGGGCGTACTTCATCCACCTCGAGCAGGGCGACTGCGACGAGTTGGCTAATTGGCTGCGCGCCGAGCGCGAACTCAAAGCCGCCTGACATCCGCTCCTCTGTGTGCGCGGACGCTGTCTCGTGTCAAGGGCGCCTTGATCGAGCGCGGGATGCTGCCGCATCGCGCATCGCGGCTTGTCGTGGGGCGTTTATTAGCGAGGATTGCGCCTTCGGCGGCTCGCGGAGTGGCGTCAGGCTCGACTCAGCACATCGGTTCCGGGAAAACTGACCGCGGCGCCTCGACTAACCTGAATCCAATTAATTGATCTAGGATCTAGGAACTATGGCGAGCTTTGAGGAGATCCGCCACCGCGTCGAACAGCGGCTTGAGGAGCTGTTCGAAGAGTCGACCCGGCTTCGCGCCGCGCTCGAAGCGCTCGGCGGCGACGGTGCTCCAGCCAGCCGCGGTCTGCCCGTCGTCAAGACCGTCAGCCGCGATCGGCTCGTCAAGCCAAGACGCGGTTCGGCGGTCACGCCCGTGGAACCCCAGGGTGTGAGTGGCGATGACGCGACCCGGGATTCTCCGGTGGAACGCGCCGTACGCCAGGTGCGCCAAGAGCTGGCCGCGGGCCTGCGCAACGGATAGGACCGGCGGCCGCGATGTTGTGGGGGGATCACGCCTGGGGCGTCGGACCGCTCCATCTGTGCCCGCGCAAGGCGGCTGTGGCTGAGGCATTCGTCGATGCGCCCCTGGGGCCGTGAGGTGGCCCGAGCGATCTGGCCGGCACGAGCTGGAGACCTCAGGCCAGCCAGCCCGGCACGCCCCGGCGGCAATCGCGCCGAGCGAGGAGGAACTGCTCCGCGAGTTGTGGTTGATCAGCCACTTTGGATGGATCGCGGGCGCAACCATCTCTCGCGCCCTGATCATCTCCGGCGCCCGAGAGGTCCTCGCCGGCGGCTTGGGGGATCGTCTGCGGCAACTGGTGAACCGCGGGTGGGTCGAGCGGCGCCAGAGCGACGGCGGAACGGACGAGCCCGAGTGGCGTCTGACCGACAGCGGTCGAGGCGTGTTAGCGCATCGAGCTTGAACTGCTACCGGGATGCTCGCGTCGATTCCTACCCAGTGAGATCAACCCGTCCGACACGCTGAAACGCGCGTATCTGAGAACGGTGCAGCGCCTGGCCAGCGCGCACGATAACGGGCATTCGGTCGCTGATCAGACGGATCTGGCACGACCGCGCGGCGACTTCGCGCCACTGGGCGGTGCGTTCAGAGAACGGACCTGGAGGAAACACTGTGGGCCTCAGATGACCGAATGCCTACGCTGTGGCTGTGTCCGACGTACGCGAGCGCTGGCGGTCTGGGTGGCTGGAGGCGACGGTGTATGACTCGGTGGTGGAGCACGAGCGCCTCGCCGGCGTGCTCGGGCGGCTCATCTGGGGCACCGACACATCCGCGTTCTATCGAGAGATCACGCGACTCGCCCAGGAGGCGGACGGCACCGTGATCCTGGACGTGCCGTGTGGGGGAGGCGTTGCGTTCCGTGGCTTGCGGCCAGGACAACGGGTGCGCTACGTGGCTGGCGATCTCTCGCCGGTGATGCTGCGGCGCGCCCGCGCCGAGGCGAAGCGGCGCGAGCTTGATCAGATCGAGCTCACCGAGGCCGACATCGAGGCGCTGCCGTTCGACGACGCCTCGTTTGATCTCTGCGTCAGCTACACCGGACTGCACTGCTTCCCTAACCCGGCGGCGGCGGTCTCGGAGATCGCGCGCGTTCTGCGCCCGGGCGGCGTGCTGCGGGGCACCATGGTCGTCCGGCGGGCGGGGTTGCGTCAGGACGCGCTCGTGCGCCTGTATCAGGTGGCGGGCCTGTTTGGCCCGAGCGGCACTTGCGAGGAGTTGGAAGCGTGGCTCGCTGACGCAGGCATGCTAGACGTGAGCACGCGGAGCGACGGTGCGCTGGCCTACTTTTCCGCCCGGCGCAATCCCGAGCAGGCGTAACGTAACCGGCGACCGCGCGCGGTCGTCGAGGACCAGCAACACGCAGACGTCGGATTCCGACAGCGTCGCTGAAGGCAGCGTCTCCGTGCAGAGCCTCTCCACGACGAGCCGTACATCTTCGAGCACCTGCTCCACCGCCTGCCTTGCCGCGGCGACGAGTCTCCAGATGCTTCGCTCGATAATTTGGCGATTCCGATCGTCCACGCCAGCGAGGATCGGACCGGACCGGACCGGACCACCGGAACGTCGCCTAAGCGCAAGCCGGCTCGGGACCGTCACCGCGATCGAAGCGATCGTCCGCCAGAACGACCGCCGTCCGTCGAATGGAGCCACGGGAGGAGGCCGGCCGTTGCTGCTGCCTGACGCCGATAGGGGTCACATCGCCGTCGTGGCCGCTTCGCACCAATAGCGACGACTTCGATTGCCCGGGACGCGTGACCGCTCTTGGGCGAACGCGCAAGTGCCATGCCAATGAGCGCGCTACACACCTGCATAGCCTAGGCACGACGCGCTGCAGGTAGCTGGGACGGCACTTGCGCTCTCGCCCAGATGGAGGGCGTGCTGCCCGGACCCGGCGACAGGCTCGCATCGGACGACGAGCGAGCATCCCGGCGCCGTCGCGGGCGTGGTCGCTCGTGACGAGCGCGTTCGTTCCCGAGCGAGATCGGAGCGGCCGTTTGCGCTGGCCCCACCGCGGACGTTTGAAGTGGCCCCACTTCGCGTCTGTTGTGTTGTTGTTGGTGATGTTGCCTGCTCCGCCGGGGCGGGGGGTCATGCTTTGTTGCCTCGTTGGCGGTCGAGGCCGTGGCGGAAGCGCCAGCTCTCGGTGCCGGTGTCGATGATGTGTGCCTTGTGGGTGATCCGGTCGACGACGGCTTTCGCGAGCCGGGGGTCGGGGAACACTTTTGTCCACTCGCCGAACGGCAGGTTGGTCGTGGCGATCAGCGCTCCGCGTTCGTTGCGTTCGGAGATGACCTGGAAGACGAGCTCGGCGGCGCCGTCGGGCAGGGCCAGGTAGCCAAGCTCGTCAAGGACGAGCAGCTCGACGCGGGTGTATCGGCCCACGACCCGTACGAGGTCCCGGCGGGACTCGGCCTCTTGCAGTTCGTTCGCTAGTGCGGCGAGGGTGGTGAACCGGACGCGGCGGCCTTGTTGGCAGGCGCACACCGCGAGCGCTGTGGCCAGCATCGTCTTCCCGGTCCCGGACTCGCCGAGGAGGATCACCGACTCGCGGTCATCGATCCAGGAGCCCTCGGCCAGCGCGGCGATCGTCGCCTGCGGCACGTTGGGGTTATCAGCGAAGCGGAACTCCTCCAGGCGTTTGACGATCGGGAACCGCGCGTCGATCAGCCGGCGTCGCTCGCGTCGCTCCGAGCGTTCGGTCACCTCGGCCTCGAGCAGCGCGGCGAGATACGCGAGCGGGGTTTGCTGCTCGCGGGTGGCCTCGGCCGCCAGTGCCCGGAAGCGGGTTCTGATCGCGGGGAGGTGAAGCTCGCGGGCGTGCGCTTCGACGAGCGCTTCCAGCGCCTGGGTCTTCGCGGGGGCGCTCATCGTTTGCTCTCCTCGTTATCGGTCTGAGGCCAGGTTCCCTGGGCGAGTTGGTGGACGTTGGCTGAGCGCGCCTGCTCAGTGCTGTAGCCGGCGGCGGTGAGCGCGTCGGTGAGCCTGGCCGAGAGCTCGCCGACGTCGACGGCGAGTTGTCGGCGCTGCTCGCACGCCGACTGGTAGGCGCAGAACGCACGGTGGATCGTCAAGTGGACGCCGTGCGGGTCTGTGGGGGGATCGGACCACAGCCGGTCGTTCGCGTTGGACAGGCGGTGGTGAGCGTCGTTCAGTCGCTCCACGATCTCGCGGTCGGTCTCAAACAGCGCCGCGAGCCGGGCGGCCAGCGCGCGTGCGTGGGCGGGTACCGTCGGCGGCGCCGGCAGAGCGCTCGCGGTCGGTGCTGCGCGGTCGGCGGTGATCATCGTGCCTGCTCCCGGGCGAGCAGCTGGTCGTAGTCCTCGAGCCCGGGCGCGGGGCGCTCGGTGGCCGCCAGCCGCGCGTCAAGCCCATCCAGCGGCACGGTCGCGGGCCGCTCAGCACGCCTGGCCAGCACCGCGACGGCGCGGCCATCGTGCGCGCCGGCGGCGAGCGCACCCCGCGCCGCCAGCTCGACCGCTTCGGGTGAGAGCTCGCGGCAGAGCATCAGCACGTCGACCATCTGGCGTGCCGCCTCACTGCTACCGACCTTGCCCTCGATCGCCCGCCACAACAGGTCAAACGATTCGGGCCAGCGGCCCTGCTCGCGCTCCTGCCTGAGCGCCAGCGAGCGGGCGAGCGCCCCCGGCTTGTGAGCCAGCAGCTCGAGGTAGTGATCCAGCTGCGCCGAGACGCCGAAGCGGTCCCGCAGGCGCTGATGGCGGGCAACGACCTTGCCGTCATGCGCGAACACGATCTCCCGCGCCCCGATCCGCGCGGCGACCCGCAGCCCCGCCAAGTGCACGGGCAGCGAGTACTGGTTCTGGCGGACCGTCGCCAACGACTTGGCATCCACTCTCGGACTGGCGTGCTCGCAGCTGTCAAACGGCTCCGCAGGCAGCGCCCTCAACAGGTCGATCTCCTCGCTGAGCGCCTCACCGACCGTGACCCGCCGGCCGCGGATCGTGCGGTCAAGATCGCGGATGCACCCGGCCGCGATCCGCTCGTTGAGCTCGGCGAGCGAGGCGACCTCCGGGACGGGCACCAGATGCGAGCGGCGAAACCGGCCCACCTCGCCCTCGACCCCTCCCTTCTCCGGCGCGCCCGCAAGCCCAACCCGAGTGAACTCCGATGAGAACAGGTAATGCGAACGCAACGCCACGAACCTGTCGGTCTCGACCCGTCGGCGGCCCTTGAGCACCGTCTTGACCGCGCTCGAGAGGTTGTCGTAGCGACAGGTCACAAAACAACCCCCGAAGAACTCGAACGCCGCGACGTGCGCCTCCAGGAACGCCTGCTGGTTCTCCCGCGGGAACGCCGCAACAAAGCACGCGCCCGAGAAGCACGCCCGCATCAAGAACAAAAACACCTCCGTCATCACGCCAGCGATCACGACGCTCGCGCGGCCCCAATCAACCTCCGCCTCGACACCCGGCTCGTGGCACAACGGGACGCGCACCTCGTCAACCGGCAAGCCCAACGCCCGTCGACGCTCCCGCACAAACCGGCGCACCTGCCGCTCCGAGACATCAGCGCCGTACTCGTCGACCAGGCGCTCATGCACCCGCTTCGCCGTGTGCCGCTGCTTGCGCGGCGCGGTCTGATCAGCGATCAGCCACGAATCGACCAGCTCCAGATACTCGCCCAACCTCGGCGCCGGCCGCCCCTCCGGCCGCTTCCGCGCAGGCGGCAGCGCCGACTCCAACGCCTGGCGAACGGTCCGTCTATGCACGCCATGCCGACGCGCCAGCGCATGGATCGAAAGGCCCTCCCGATCACGATCTCTGCGGATCTGCTCGAACAGCTCCACTCTGGAACCCATCCCTTCTGCGACCTCCGATCCGTGCTCTGAAAAACACGGACCCTCCGGTCACGCTCGGACGGAAGTGGGGCCAAATCAAGCGTCCGCACTGGGGCCAGATCAAGCGTCCGCGGCCACGAGAGCCAGCGGGCGCTGAAATCGACGGCCAGGGGCTTCCGCAACGCCGCGAAGGAAGAGCCAGTCGGGAGCCGTGATCGGTCCCCGCTCGGGCGTGAGGACCACCGGCCAGAGCTCGCGGATCGCCTGCGCGCCGACGCACGCGCTAGCCCTGCGGCTAGCCCGAATCCCACCGTGGCCACGACGATCCCGTGCAGCGATCGCGACCCCTGCTCGGGGCGTCGGTGAGATGGTGCAGCGCGGAGTCGTCAGCGGTGAGGCGGATCCGCCTGGCCCCGTCGGCGTCTGGCCGCCCGCGGTCGACTAGTCTGGGATCAGGCCCTCAACGCCGAGTCCGCCGGAGGCCTCCTCGAGCGAAACGTCGGGCGGTGGCAGGATCGCGTCGGAGGCTCCCAGATGCGTGTCGTCGAGCAGCTCGCCGCCGCGGACGTAGTCGAGCAGCTCGGCGAATGCCTGCGTGAAGCGGTCTCGGTCCGCGGATTCGACCGCCTCGACGAGCGCTGCGTCGAGCTCCTCCAGGCGCGGTACCTGGTCGTCGGCCAGCCGGTACTGGCCCTCGGTCGCGATCCGGACGATCATCCTCCTGCCCCCATCTGCTCGCCGCCCCCAGGGAGCTGCGCGGGCGGCCCGCCGCTGCCGAGCTCGGCTTTCATCTTCGCGAGCGCCGAGTCGACCTCGCTCGCACTCGTCACCTGGGCCAGCTGGCGGTCGATGTCGTCCTCGCCCTGCCCTAGCTGCGTGAGATCCTCGAACGTCCCCGCCGCCTCAAGCTCGGAGACGGCGTCAGCACGCGCCTTCATGTTCTCGGTCTTGTCCATCGCGCGCTGCATCGCGAGGCCGACATCCGCCATCTGCTCCCCGACCCCCGTCGCGGCCTCGGAGATCCGCACCTGCGCCTCCGCCGCGGAGTACTGCGCCTTGATGACCTCTTTCTTTGACCGGAACGCCTCCATCTTGGTCTGCAGCTTCTGCTCGTTGGCAATCAGCTGCTCCTGTTGGGACTCGAGCTCCCCGACCTGATGGTCCAGCGAGCCGACCTCTGTCTCAATTGCCTGCTTGCGCTGCAGCGCCGTGCGCGCCAGCTCCTCATTGCCCGCGCCGAGCGCCTGGCGCGCTTGCCCGTTGAGCTTCTCTGCCTGTTGGCGCAGGCTCTCCTCCTGCAGCTGTAGGCGCTTCTTCGAGGTCACCACGTCCGCGATACCCCGCTTGACGTTCTGCACGAGCTCGAGCTGCTTCTCGTAGCTGTAGTCGAGCGTCTCGGCGGGATCCTCTGCACGGTCCAGCAGCTTTGAGACCTTCGACTTGATCAGCGTGCTGAAACGTCCCCAGAGCCCGGGCATCAGCTCACCTCCCAGGCCGCGTTGGAGCCGGCATTGATGGGCGTCCGTCTGCGGTCTGCGGTCTCGCCGGTCACGCCCGCCATCATAGGCTCGCGCCGACCACGACATCGGATCGGGCTCAAAGCACCGCCCGTTCGCTTCCAGCCAGCCGCAACGAGCAACGCCTGCGCCGGTCGGATGTGGATGGCACCGTGGAGCCATCTTCATGGGATGCGCACAACTCACTCACGGCCGCTTCACACGTGCTCTCGTGGGCGAGCAGGCACCCGCGCCGGTACTCGCGTGGCTCTCGGATCGGACGACCGAGACGCGCAACTATGGCGAGACCGACCGCGAGCATCTCCTCCGCCCGGAAGTGGAAGTCGTATTCGGCAGAGACGTCCGCCGGAGCCTGCCGACCGCCCGATTTGTGCCATTCCTACAACCGGAGGCGGCGACACGAGCCGGCGGACTTCACCGCAGAGCGCCTCGCCGCCGCGAGAGGAACGGAGGCGCCTTGGATCGCGGTTGCCCGACCTCGTGCCTACCTACGCACGGCCGGGGCCCTCGACCGCTGCGAAGACGGTCGACCTGGCTGCTGCTATCGCCCAAGAGGAGGAGCCAGGCGCGCCGCCGGCACGATCCCTCCGCGACGAACGCGATCACCGCGCCACCGATGACGGGGTGATCGCTTCCGACGGAACGCGATCGCGCCGCGTCGGCAACCCGGACGACCGCTTTCGCTCTTTCACCGCCGCGCCTCGCGCGATTGCAAAGGCGACGTTTCAGCCGTCCAACTCTACGCGCGGGGCCCCGACGAGGTTCGTTGTCACGCTTCCGAGGGATGTCAAGCGGCGTGCTGCGTGGGAGCTACTTGCGCCCTTCCGTTGCCTTGGCCGGAACCCTTGGACCGCCGGGGCGACCACTTCCGTGACGCCCCGGCGGTTGAGGGAGGAGAGGGTGCTCCATCCGCCGGCGAGATATGAGGCCGGCGAATCTTCCGGCTGCAAGGCGCTCTCCTGGATGGCCCCGCGTGCGGAAAGCTCCTGCGCCGATGAACGCGGGGGAGCGTTCGTGAGCGCTGACAATCGGGGACCGCGAGAGAACCTCTGCGCCCGGTCAGGACCGACGTTCCTTAATGGCAACCGAATGCATGTTCTGGCGCGGGTCTATTGCTCAGCGTCGTCTGCGTTTGCTCAGGCGGCCTTGAGCTCGGCCGGCGGCGGCGGTCCACACTGTGAGATGTCACTAGCGATACGCGTTGCGCTTGTCGGCTTCAAGCGGCCGGTGTCTACAAGCGCGCGACACAGACGCTCGACATCCTGCAGCGCCTCGCGTGCTGCGTCGTCCTGTAGCAGGTCGCGGCTGAAGATGAGGCTGTCCGCAGCGTGGCGGATGCCGTCCTGCTCTCGGCTGCCGAGCGTGCTCGCGCCCAGCTCTTTGAGAGTCTGGATCACTCGTCGATAGGCGTGGGCACGTTCACGGGTCATTGTGCACCGAAGCGGTAGAACCCTGGGGTTGCGGTGCGACCATGATCATCACTGTTCCTTCCTCTGTCTTTAGCCGATTGATCAAGGATCGGGGCGCAGTTTCGTCCGTGTGGCCAGCGTGCGGTCGAGTTCATGGCAGGTCCGATAGGCGCGCCTTGCGACGAATGCGAGCGCCAACTCGACGTCCCGGGACGTCTGCGCCGAACCCACCCGCAGCGGTGGGCGACCGCGGCGTCGGACGATCCCGTTGTCCTCTCGGCGTCGGAGGGGCGCGCGATCGCGTTGGCGACGGAAGGATCGTGCCGGTCCGCGTGCAGCAGCGGCGCGGCAGACCATGGGCTCCACCACCGCCCACTTCCAGACCGCGATCGGGCGCCTCGCACCTGTCGGCGCCAGTCACGACGAGATGAAGAGCAAAGGTGAGGGAGAAACGGGAAGGGGGGTTTCGTCGATAACGCCAGCCGCTGTGTGGGCACCCACGTCCGCGAAAGATACCCGTGGACAGGCGCCGACAGTCTGTCTCGTCGCCTGACCCTATCCAGCGCGCGCGAAGACTAGGGCTGATCACCCAAATCTAGGGCTGATCACCCAAATGGGGCCGCCTATGATCAGGAGCGGATAATGCGTCGCCGGGTCGGGGGCGGACGATCGCTCTTTGGTTCTGCAACCGGGTTTGCGACGCACGAATGCTCATACGTCGATCCAGCACGCCGGTAGCGGGCAGCGGGCGCTGGCGCTGGTATGGCCGCCGGGCTGAGCGCGGCCCGTCTCGAGGGCGGGCCCGACAAGTAGGTTGCCTGCACCCGAAAGGGATTGGACATGGGCGACCAGCCAGATCACCAGGGAAGCGAATAGGAGCAGCGCGGGTGGAGGTGTCGGAGGCACAGCGACTCTCCGGAGGCACACAAGAGGAGGAGCGCGCCGGCCGACGAGCAGGCGGAGCCCGAGGAGAGCAGGAGGAGGACGGTGGGAGCTGGATTCCGGGTCCTCCGCGCGCCGACCGGTCTAAAAACGAATCTCCTGCAGGTTCCGTGGGTGAGGTGAGACCGGCGGTGAAGTGGCGCGGCCGGTGAGTGAGAGCATCGCGAGGGCGATGATCGCCCACGGTGAGTGGTAGCCGAAACCGCGCCGGGTGATCAGGCGGATCTGGGTGTTGACCTGCTCGACGGCGGCGTTGGAGAGCTTGTTCGTGATCGCCGCCTCGACCATTTGATGCTGCTCGCTGATCCGGCGGGCGACCTTGACGAACGGCTCGAGCCGGCAGCGGCGCGCCCATTTCAGCCACGCGTCGAGGAGCACGAGCGCGTGGTCAGCGGGAACGCGGTAGATCTGGCGCAGCTGCTGGCAGAGCAGGTAGGCGCGGTAGAGCGTGTGGTTGAGCTTCTGGATCCGCGCCAGCTTGAGTTGTTGGCGCTCGGTCAGGTTCTCGGGGTTCTTCCACAGCGCGAACCGCGCGCCTTTGAGCTCGCGCGCGAGCTGCGTCTGACCTTGGCGGCGGGCCTCGTTCCAGACCTCGCGGCGGACCTTGTCCAGCGCGTCGGTGGCGGCCTTGACGATGTGAAACGGGTCCAAACAGACGATCGCGTTCGGGCGCCGCTCGGTCACCGGGCGGGTGATCCAGTCCGCGTCATCGCAGGACACCAGCTTGATCAGCTTGGAGCGCTCGTCTCCGAGGAGATCAAGGAACTTCTCGGTCGTTTTGCGGTCGCGACCTGGGTGCGCCCAGACCAGCTTGCCGGTGTCGTGGTCGACCACGACGGTGAGGTATCTCTGACCCTTGCGAATCGCGATCTCGTCGAACCCGATCCGCTCAAGGCCTGAGAGCAGATCGCGCTGGGCTTGGGCCTCGACCGCGACACGCTGGCAGATCCAGCCGACCGACCGCCACGCGATCCGCATCAAGTCCGACACCGCGGTCTTGTTGGTGTGGACCGTTAGCCATGCGTGAGAGTCGAGCCGGGGCGCGTCGCCGCCCTCTCGGGCGACTGTTTCCCCGACCCGCTCTCCCGAACCGGACGTGCGAGTCCCCCCGCATCCGGCTCTCCACGAGCTCATTCAGTCGTGGTTTGCGGCGTCCGTCTCCGTCTGTTTGGCCCATGGCGAGGGGATCCTGTCGCCCCGGTATCGGTACCGGGTGACCGGTACCGAGCTGGGGTTGAACAGGGTCTTCTCGCCCTCCGTCGGCCACCATTCGGGTAGGTAGAGCCGTCGGAGCTGTTTCCAACTGGCACGTGGGTGCTTCTTGCGAAGCCAGCGGACCGTGCGCTTCCAGAGGAAGGCGTTCAGGTAGCTGAAGTTCGCTTTGGACACGTCGTGCCGGAAGTGCGTCGTCCACCCCCGCAGTGCGGGGTTGAGGCGATCGCACAGGTCGGCCAGGGACTGGTTCGTTGAGGTCCGTTGTGTGCCAGCGCGCACCTTGTCCTTGATCGACGCCAAGGCATCTTTCGAGGGGTAGGTGTAGACGTGCTGGCGCTTCGTTCCTCGTTTGGTGTGACGCTGAATGTGGCGTCCGAGGAAGTCAAAGCCCTCGTCGATGTGCGCGATTCTCGTCTTCTCCAGCGATAGGCGCAGGCCCATCGTGGTGAGGACTGCCGCCGCCTGATCGCGCAGCGCTTCGGCGTGGGCGCGGTTGCCGGCCACGAGCACCACCCAGTCGTCCGCGTAGCGGACGAGGCGGTAGTTGGCCAGCCCCTTGCTCCGACGCGATCGGCGCGCCCAATCAGTAGCGAAGCTCTCCCAGGCCGCGGCGAAATGCTCGTCGAGGACCGAGAGCGCCAGGTTACTGAGCAGCGGCGAGAGAATCCCGCCTTGGGGCGTGCCGGTGATCGGGTGCCGCTCGACGCCCTCGCGGCTGAGGATGCCAGCCTTGAGGAACGCCTTGACCAGGAGCAGGATGCGCTTGTCCGCGACTCTGGCCCGCAGCCGGTCTTGAACACCGACATGCGAGATTTCGTCGAAGCACGCCTTGATGTCGCCCTCCACGATCCACTCGTATGAGTGGGAGGTGAAGAAGTGGATCTCGGCGATCGCGTCCTGTACCCGGCGTCCGGGACGGAAGCCGTAGCTGCACGGCTTGAAGTCCGCCTCTAGGATCGGCTCGAGCACCGTCTTGAGGGCGGCTTGTACGACCCGGTCGCGTACGGTCGCGATGCCCAGCCGGCGATATTTGCCGCCGCGCTTGGGGATCATCACCTCCCGTACCGCCTCCGGGCTGAACCTGCGGGCCTTGAGGTCCTCTCGCAGCTCCGACAGGAAGCCGTGCTCGCCCACGACGGTCGTGATGTGGCGGGCGGTGCGCCCGTCCACCCCGGCCGAGCGAGCCCCTCGGTTGCTCCTGACCCGCGCCCAGGCATCCACCAGGACCGCCGGGTCATAGACGAGGTTGTACAGATCATCGAACCGACGGTTGGGATCGTCGGTCGCCCACTGATGCAGCTTGGTCTGGATTCGCAGTACTCGCGCCTTGGCCAGCTCGGCCGTCGGCCACGAAGCGTCGGTATTCACCGGCGACCTCCTGCCATGCCAATCCCTCCCTGCGAACTCGCTGCCCCCCTTCGCCATGTGGACGGCTTTCCCGTCCTCGGACTACTACGGGGGCTCCGCCCCACCACCACGCCATCGGCTGACGACGAGCGTTCCCTAGGCCGAACTACCCGAATGGCCGCAGGGAGCGTGATGGCGGTTCCCATGTTCACCGTGAACCGCTTGACAGGATCGGCGTCCAGCTGTGCCCCGGCAGCATCGCCACGAGTACGCCGCAGGCTTTCCTCGTGGCCTCCTTGGCGACCAAGTCCATCGCCGACGGAGTCACCAGCCGCATGAAACGACGGCGGGCGCGCGCTGCTGCCCGGCCCGGATCCACCAGATTTCGAGCCGGTTCGAGTCTTACGGGGGTTCAACCACTGGTTCACTTGCGTTACGCCTCTCTGTCTCGCTTGCCGGACCCAAGCCATCTGGCGGTACTGGCCCGTCCCGGCGTTGTCGGGGCTGCTCCCACCCGACCCTGCGTCTCCAGGGTCAGGCTGCCCCCCGCTTCACCGAACTGCTGCGACAGCCCGGAGGTGGGGACCTACACCCCACACGGTTCAACAGCGCCTCATGGCGCACGACCTGGTCCTCGAAGGTGCGGGTGAAGCCGGCATCGTGCCGCGCCCACGGGACCGCCGCGACGACCACCCCGTGGCGGCGGCAGCGCACCCGCGGCGCCCACGCCTCCAAGAAGCAGAACGTCGTCCCGAGATCCAACGCCCGCCACCGCCGGCGTCCCTCTCCCTGGTCATAGCCGGGACACCTTCGTCGGCAGTGCGGACAGCGGTCCCGCTCCCGGGCTCGTGGTCTCACCGATACCACCACCACTCCACCAGGCTCGAGCTCGACCTCCTCGATCACCACTCGATGCAGTCCGAGCAGCGACTTCCATACCCTCAATGGGCGCACGTCGCCCCTCCTTTGACGGGGTTCCAGAACTGAGAAGCCGGAAACCCTAGGAGCGCCGCGACGTGCGCACCTTCCCCACCCCGGTCGGGGCGCCCCGCGCCCCGACATAGATGACCCAAAGCGCGGCAGGCGGCGGCTGTCAAGCAACACAAACACGCCGCAAATCACGACCACGTCCCGCGCAGCACGGTCGCGACCGAGTGCTGCTTGACAGACGACGACCGGCCGCGCCACTTCACCGCCGGTCTCACCTCACCCACGGAAGGTGCAGGAGCGCCTAAAAAAGGCCAACGCTCGGAAGGTTGCTATTAGGATCGGCGCTCGACCATGGACAGGGCGCTCACCACCGAGTACGGCATCGTTCCACAGCGCCTGCTCCCGCGCAACACCGACACGAGTGTCAACTACGACGTGGTCGTGGTTGGCTCGGGGTTCGGCGGCGGCCTGCTGGCCAGTGCCCTCGCCGACAGCGGCGCCAACGTGCTCGTGCTCGAGGCGGGTTCGTACCTGTTTCCGACTCACGTCGGCAACCTGCCCCGTCAACTACCCATCGGGCAGTTCGATAAGAATACGTGGCACCTGTACCAGGACTTTGGGGTGATCAATTACCAGAACGTGGAAGGCTCTAACTTCCAGGGCGCGCAGGGGTTCAACCTGGGCGGACGGTCCATCTTCTGGGGAGCGCTGACACCGCGCCAGACCGCCTGGCAACTGCAGAGCTGGCCACAGGTGATCTCGGATTACCTGCTGAACGGCGGCGGCTACCCCACGGCGGAGAAGCGAATCAACATCGCCGCGCCGCCCACCACGGCCTACCAGACCGAGTCGACCGCGTTCCTGGACAACACCATCTCCGGGTTCGTCGCCGCCGACGCGCCGATGGGAATCGAGTACGTCGCCCCCGCTCATTGGATGGTGCCGGCCGGCTTATTCTCGACCGCAGATCTGCTGCTCGAGGATTACCTGAGACTGGCCGCGCCGTCGCCGGACCGGCAGCTCACCGTCAACCTCAATACCGCGGTCTGGAGCGTCAACACGAACGGCAGCCGAGCCACCGGAGTGTGGTGCTTCGACCTGCTCGATCAGACCCAGCGCGTTTACAACGGCAACGTCGTGGTCCTGTGCGCCGGCACGATCGAGTCGGCGAAGATCGCCCTGCAGTCGGACTTGAATGATCCAGCGAACCTGATCGGCAAGGGGATCACCGACCACATGATCCGCTACCGCCATTTCACGATCCCTCCTGCCGGCCCCGACTCGTCGACCACCGACTCGGCCAAGGTGGTCCTCCAACACCCGGCGGCGACCGCCGAGGAGCACGCCTTCGACATCGTCGTCGAGCTCGGCACCGAACTCAACCAGGGGCGCTACGTCGACCCCAACGACCTGGCCAACGACGAGAACATCCGCAGCGGCTGGACGATGTGCGAGATCGTCTTCCAGTACTGCGCCGACCTGCTCGAGGGAAACTACATCGCACTCTCGGGCACCGACCCCGCGGATCCGGTGAACATCAACATGCAGCCGGCGACCCCGTCGCAGGCACTGCTGAGCGAGGCCGATGAGATCGCGCAGGCCGTGTTCACGGCCTACGACGCGCAACCGGTGCTCGGCGAGGGAGGCTGGCCCGCGCTCCAGGTGGCCAACCTCGGCAACGTCGCGCACGAGGTGGGCACGCTGCGCATGACCGCCAGCACGCAGGGCGTCGTCGACACGAACCTGAAGTTCCTCGCCTACGACAACCTGTACGCGTGCGACAACTCGGCTTTCCCGGCCTCGCCCGCGGCCAACCCCAGCCTGACCCTGGGCGCGCTGGCGCTGCGCCTGGCCGCACAGCTCGCGTAGGTCGATCGAGGTCGGAGCCGTCACCGATCAGGCCTACAACCTGATCCTGCTAGCCCACGACGAGGCGCGCATGCTGCGGAGCGAAGCGGTCACACCCGAACCTGCTGCTCCGCTGGATCGCGACAAGGGCGTGCGCGCGCTGCCGCGCGAGCTCGGGATCGAGGACGTAGAGGGGCTGGTCGACGCACGGGCCCACCGCGCGCGCCGCTCGACCAAACGCAGCTCAGGCGCCGGCTAGCGCGCGAGGCGCAGAACAGCTCGCCGCTTACCGCCCCGCCCAGATCTGATCGCCTCGGGCGGCTGCCGGCACCGGGACCACCCGGTCGGCACCGAACAGCGACCAGGCCACCGGCAGGGCGCCGATGCGCCCTTCGGGACGCGGGCGACACGCTGCGGTGGTACGCGCATCTTCGAAGGCGTCCGCAGCGCCTGTCTCCGCGGCGTAAGCCGCGTCTCTCTGGCGAGTGCTTTTACGATTCGCGCACTCCCGAACCGGACGAGTCCTTTCGCAACATAAGAGCGGTCCGCCGACGCCGGTGCGGACGATCGCAACGCCACGGAAGGGAGCGCCAGCGCGGACCGACGCTGACGAATCGCTTCGACGATTCGCGCCGTCTCCGCCGGACGCTCGCCTCCACGGCAAGCAGGCGTCCGGCATCTGGGCCCGCGTACGTGACAGCCGCCGGGCGTGGCGGACGTGTGCTTTCTGCGAATGCGCTCGTCAGCATGCCGGTGCCGGTTGGACTGTGGCGGCTCTCGCCTTCGCCCAGTAGCGAGCGTCGGTGTGCCCCGCTGCGCACGCCTGTTTTGATCTCGCATCGGCGCGGTACCGGACGGAATGCAAGGGCGACGAAGCGCGTGTGGGGTGGGGAATCTGTCCGTCCGGTGGGCTTCAATTTTGTTTCCGGGTAGCGATTGGACTGATGGAGGAGTGCCGTGGCGCTAACAGAGATGCAGCTTGTCAATCCGGTGGCCGGCCGCGTCGGGTTGAGCAGAAGCAGCGCTCGACGGGCGCTCGCGGCGGTTGATGGGGTTGTGCTCGATGAACTCGGCCACGCCCTAAGGTGGGGATCGGCGGGCTGGTCCAGGTGACGGTCCGGGTCGAGCCGGCGCGCAAGGGTTGCAACCCCGCGACCGGTGAGCAGATCACGATCGCCGCTCAACGGGCCAGTGTCGACGTGCGCGCTCGACCGCTGGCGCGAGCGAAAGACGCGCTGCCCTCGGTACACAAGGCCCGCCGCCGGCTCGCTGCCGGAACCCAGCGGGTTGACCTCGAGAACGGAGAATTATCATGGCCGCCAATCCCATAAAGCCCGCCAAGAAGCAGGCGAGCGCGCGTAAGCCCAAGACGAAGCCCAGCCAGCCCGGTTACGACGAGATCGCCGAGCGGGCGTACTTCATCCACCTCGAGCAGGGCGACTGCGACGAGTTGGCTAATTGGCTGCGCGCCGAGCGCGAACTCAAAGCCGCCTGACATCCGCTCCTCTGTGTGCGCGGACGCTGTCTCGTGTCAAGGGCGCCTTGATCGAGCGCGGGATGCTGCCGCATCGCGCATCGCGGCTTGTCGTGGGGCGTTTATTAGCGAGGATTGCGCCTTCGGCGGCTCGCGGAGTGGCGTCAGGCTCGACTCAGCACATCGGTTCCGGGAAAACTGACCGCGGCGCCTCGACTAACCTGAATCCAATTAATTGATCTAGGATCTAGGAACTATGGCGAGCTTTGAGGAGATCCGCCACCGCGTCGAACAGCGGCTTGAGGAGCTGTTCGAAGAGTCGACCCGGCTTCGCGCCGCGCTCGAAGCGCTCGGCGGCGACGGTGCTCCAGCCAGCCGCGGTCTGCCCGTCGTCAAGACCGTCAGCCGCGATCGGCTCGTCAAGCCAAGACGCGGTTCGGCGGTCACGCCCGTGGAACCCCAGGGTGTGAGTGGCGATGACGCGACCCGGGATTCTCCGGTGGAACGCGCCGTACGCCAGGTGCGCCAAGAGCTGGCCGCGGGCCTGCGCAACGGATAGGACCGGCGGCCGCGATGTTGTGGGGGGATCACGCCTGGGGCGTCGGACCGCTCCATCTGTGCCCGCGCAAGGCGGCTGTGGCTGAGGCATTCGTCGATGCGCCCCTGGGGCCGTGAGGTGGCCCGAGCGATCTGGCCGGCACGAGCTGGAGACCTCAGGCCAGCCAGCCCGGCACGCCCCGGCGGCAATCGCGCCGAGCGAGGAGGAACTGCTCCGCGAGTTGTGGTTGATCAGCCACTTTGGATGGATCGCGGGCGCAACCATCTCTCGCGCCCTGATCATCTCCGGCGCCCGAGAGGTCCTCGCCGGCGGCTTGGGGGATCGTCTGCGGCAACTGGTGAACCGCGGGTGGGTCGAGCGGCGCCAGAGCGACGGCGGAACGGACGAGCCCGAGTGGCGTCTGACCGACAGCGGTCGAGGCGTGTTAGCGCATCGAGCTTGAACTGCTACCGGGATGCTCGCGTCGATTCCTACCCAGTGAGATCAACCCGTCCGACACGCTGAAACGCGCGTATCTGAGAACGGTGCAGCGCCTGGCCAGCGCGCACGATAACGGGCATTCGGTCGCTGATCAGACGGATCTGGCACGACCGCGCGGCGACTTCGCGCCACTGGGCGGTGCGTTCAGAGAACGGACCTGGAGGAAACACTGTGGGCCTCAGATGACCGAATGCCTACGCTGTGGCTGTGTCCGACGTACGCGAGCGCTGGCGGTCTGGGTGGCTGGAGGCGACGGTGTATGACTCGGTGGTGGAGCACGAGCGCCTCGCCGGCGTGCTCGGGCGGCTCATCTGGGGCACCGACACATCCGCGTTCTATCGAGAGATCACGCGACTCGCCCAGGAGGCGGACGGCACCGTGATCCTGGACGTGCCGTGTGGGGGAGGCGTTGCGTTCCGTGGCTTGCGGCCAGGACAACGGGTGCGCTACGTGGCTGGCGATCTCTCGCCGGTGATGCTGCGGCGCGCCCGCGCCGAGGCGAAGCGGCGCGAGCTTGATCAGATCGAGCTCACCGAGGCCGACATCGAGGCGCTGCCGTTCGACGACGCCTCGTTTGATCTCTGCGTCAGCTACACCGGACTGCACTGCTTCCCTAACCCGGCGGCGGCGGTCTCGGAGATCGCGCGCGTTCTGCGCCCGGGCGGCGTGCTGCGGGGCACCATGGTCGTCCGGCGGGCGGGGTTGCGTCAGGACGCGCTCGTGCGCCTGTATCAGGTGGCGGGCCTGTTTGGCCCGAGCGGCACTTGCGAGGAGTTGGAAGCGTGGCTCGCTGACGCAGGCATGCTAGACGTGAGCACGCGGAGCGACGGTGCGCTGGCCTACTTTTCCGCCCGGCGCAATCCCGAGCAGGCGTAACGTAACCGGCGACCGCGCGCGGTCGTCGAGGACCAGCAACACGCAGACGTCGGATTCCGACAGCGTCGCTGAAGGCAGCGTCTCCGTGCAGAGCCTCTCCACGACGAGCCGTACATCTTCGAGCACCTGCTCCACCGCCTGCCTTGCCGCGGCGACGAGTCTCCAGATGCTTCGCTCGATAATTTGGCGATTCCGATCGTCCACGCCAGCGAGGATCGGACCGGACCGGACCACCGGAACGTCGCCATTGCGCTCGCCAACGCGGTCGTCACCCGATCGGGAAAGCGCTCGTGCGGCCCGGTTGGCTCGAGCGGTCCGTTGGCGTCCGAAGGATCGCCAAACGGGTCGCCTATACGAGTGGCGACGCGGAGGGCGACGCCATCGTTTCCCCAATCTGCCAGACGCACCATAGGCTCTTGTCCGCCCCGAATGCCGCACTGTCCTGAAGACCCAAGCCCAAGCGAGCGCGAGCCACCACCGAATGAAGGAGAACCTTTGCCCGACAGAATCACCCTTGAGCGTGACGGCCATGTTCTGCTGATCGGCGTCAACCGGCCGGAGAAGCGCAACGCTTTTGACCTGTCCACGATCGAGCAGCTCGCCGCGGCGTACGAGCGCCTGGGAGTTGAGCGAGAGCTTCGTGCTGGGGTGCTGTTCGGGCACGGCGCTCACTTCTCGGCCGGGCTTGATCTCGGCGACGTGGGGCCGGCCGTGGCGGAACGTGGACCGCACGCGCTCGCGGGCCCAGGGCGGTATGACCCCTTCGGCGTCTGGGGCGAGCAGGTACCCAAGCCGGTCGTGATGGCGGTTCAGGGCATCGCGTTTACGCTGTCGATCGAGCTCGCGCTCGCAGCCGACATCGTCATTGCAGCGGACGACGTGCGCTTCGGCCAGCTGGAGATCGCGCGGGGCATCATGCCGTTCGGAGGGGCGACGTTTCGCGCACCGGCCCAGCTCGGCTGGGGGAACGCGATGCGGTTCCTGCTTACCGCGGAGGAGTTTGGAGCCGAGGAAGCGAAGAGGATCGGCCTAGTGCAGGAGGTCGTTCCGGCCCCCGCGCAGCTCGAGCGAGCGACCGAGATCGCTGCCATGATCGCCGCGCAGGCGCCGCTCGGGGTGCAAGCGACACTCGCGAACGCGCGTGTGGCGCGAGAGGCGGCGGAGCGTGAGGCGGTCGAGCATCTCGGTGAGAACGTGCCACGCGTTCTGCGCAGCGGGGACGCCGCCGAGGGAGTGCGCAGCTTTCTCGAGCGCCGCGCCGGCCACTTCACCGGCGAGTAGGCCGTGCCGCAGGAAAGGCTGGCCGCAGTCAGGGCACGCCCACCACGCATCGCCAAGTCGCGGCCAAGGTCTGACACGTGAGCCTGCACCGCAGTCACACCCGGTGGCCACATGAAAGACCCCAAGCAATCTTTAGGGCCCCAGCCATAGCCGAGGCGGAAAGAATGCGCAGAACTCACGTCGACCTCGCTACTCCGTTGCATGGAAAGGGGCAGTCGAGCGATGACCGACCTCCCGCTTGGAATTCGGCCTTATGTCAGGCGCCGATCCGGGTGTAAACCCTGTCCCTGAATGGGCTTCGAGGGTCGGTTGTTGAACCGGTGTGTGAGGTCGGTCGACGACGTCGAGACGTCAGCGAGCTCCGGATGGGTTTTGCGTGGGAATTCGCCGCTCTGCCGTGACTTTCAGTGTCAGGTCCGCTTCCACACCTCGACTGCGGTCTTGGTGCCGCTTTCGGTGGGGACGTTAACGGTGGTCTTGAAGCTCCTCGCCGAGCACTTGATGTCGGCGAAGCCGTTGCCGCCCTTGACCGGCTCCGGCCCCACGATCGCCTTGCCGTCGGCGAACACGGTGACGTCCTCGTCGCTGAGTGTCGGGTCGAAGTGGAAGCGGCCGTGTCCGAGGTACTCGAACCGCCCGAAGGCGGAGCCGCTCAGCTTGAAGTAGCCGCCCGAGACGCCCGTTAGGTATAGCGGAGCCGACGGGTCGTAGTCGGCATCGGCGATCCCGTGCTGCGTCTTGCTGTGGTAGCTCGACAGCGTGATCGTCAGCACCGTGCCGGCGCCGCCGTGGAAGGCGGGTGTCGTGATGCCCTCCGAGACCCATTTGCCCTTCAGGCACGCGAGCCCGGCCGGCGCGGGCTTGCCCGTCTTGGACGGCTTCGCGCTGGCGGGCCCGGCGGTGAGCACTGCCGTTATGAGGAGCGCCGGCAGCAGCGCAGCGATACTGGTACGCCGAGTCCTGTTCATGCCCCGTTAACGCTGGCGGTGGTCGAAGGTTGCGATCCCCTCCTCGGACCGCGTCTTCCGCTCGTCGGCTCAGCCCTCGCGATCCTGTTGCCCGGGCCTTCCGGAACGCGCGAGCTGACGGCTCCAACGGGCAGCTCCCGATGCGCATGGAAAGCGAAAGCCCAGCCTCGCGGGTCTAGCGACCGAAGCCCCCGCAGGCGTCGCACGGGTGGGGCACGCGCGCGAGCGCTCGACCTACGGACCGCGGGCAGCGACCAGCCTACGTGCAGGGGTGACTGCGGAGGTAAGCCAGAACGGTTGCGCTAAGGCCGCTACCCCATTATGGTGAGCAAGGACGCGAGGCGATCACGAAGGAGGACGTACCGAATGGCACTGCCGCAAGGTGATCCAGCGTTGCTTGAAAGCGATGTCGCGCGCCGGCTCCTAGTGTCGACGATCCCCGCTCGCCTCGCCTATACCGCACAGGACGGCAAGCCTCGCGTGGTGCCCATTTGGTTTCACTGGACCGGACAGGAGCTCGTCATGGCGTCGCTCGCCGGCGCAGCCAAGGTTGCGGCGTTCCGGAGCCATCCGGACGTGGCTGTCACCATCGACGCCGAAGGGTTTCCTCCAGACGTGCTCCTCTTGCGTGGACACGTCGACGTGACCGATGTTGAAGGCATCGTCCCTGAATACGCGCAGGCAGCTCGCCGCTACCTCGGCGATGAGGGCGCGAGCGCTTTCCTAGCGCAAATCGACCGCCCCGAGACGCGCATGCACCGTATCGGACTTCGTCCCTCATGGGTCGGAGTGCTTGATTTCAAGACTCGGTTGCCGCGCGTCCTCGGCGGCGTCCAAGAAGCCCCGGCGCCGACAGACTGACGACAGGGCACGAACCCGAGCCTCTGACCGCTGCGCATGGAAAGCAGCGGCGGCGCATCGATCGGCGACGTTCGCTTGTTCGCCAGCCGTGACGAGAGATCATTGCCAGGTGTGCTTGCGGATGCGGTTGGTGATGGCTGCCTGTGATTCCTCGTGTGTTACTGGTTTGGTTCGGGATCGGTCGGGTCGGGGGTTCTTGACTGGCGGCCAGGCTGTTGTGGTGGGAAGGCCGCTGGCGTGACGTGGGCGATCGGCGGTTGTCGTTCGGTGGCGGCCGTCCCGACTCGAATGAGATTGGTATCCACATCGCTTTGGGTCGTGTGCGTGGCTCGCGAGTTCTAGGACGTGCTGCGCGCGGGGTGCGTTGACGTGTGGCGACGGCGTGTTGCGGCCACTCCGGCGCCGGCGATGGCGAGCCCGCCGGCGGTCCCAGCGCCGATCAGTATCCAGTCGGTGGAGCTTGGGGGCCGGTCTTGCACGGTCCCCGCTGTCGGTTGGGCGGTTCCGCCTCCGTCGGTTTGCCTGAGGGCGTATGCGGCTGGAGCCGGGGCGCCGAGCACGGTGGCGCTGGCGAGAGCGGCGAGCAGGTGATTATGGTGTAGGCGCATGTGGCCACCTCCTGGGGTGCTGGCGGACCGACGCCGGTTCGATGCGGTCGTCCGGTCCGGGGGTGATGAACGCGTGGGTCATCGTCGGGCTGGGCGCTCACACCGAGCTCACATTTGCTAACGCGAGCGTTGTTCGACGGTGCGCGTCTTGTTAGCGTGCGTGCTTGGGCGGTATGGCGGTGATAAGCGTTCGGATCCTCGGCCCGATTGGGGCGACGCTCGATGGGGAGCCGGTGCCGATTGTTGGTCATCGACAGCTGACGCTGTTCGCGGTGCTGGTGTTGAGCGCGAACCGGGCGGTATCGAGTGATGAGCTGGTTGACGCGGTGTGGGGAGGCTCTCGGGCCGGGTCGAGCAATCGCTTGCAGATGGCGATTGCGCGCTTGCGCAAGGCGCTCGCGCCAATCGGTGACGGCGCCACGTCGCGTTTGCGCACGGTGAGCGGCGGATATCTGTTCTCGCTTGGCGCCGGCGAGTTGGACTCCGAAGTGTTCGGAGGCCTGGTGCGCGACGGCCTGGAGGCACTCGATGTCGGGGAGCCCGCTCGCGCGGCGGAGTCACTGGATGCAGGGCTGGTGCTGTGGCGGGGCGGGCCGTTGGCCGAGGTTGCGTTTGAGGGCTTCGCCCAGCCCGAGATCCGTCGGTTGGAAGAGCTTCGGGTCGTGGCGCTGGAGACGCGCGTCGAGGCGCACCTCCAGCTGGGACCCCCTGCGCAGCTCATCAGCGAGCTCGAGAGTCTCCTGGCCCAGCACCCATCTCGTGAACGTATGGCGGGTCAGTTGATGCTCGCTCTGTATCGGTCAGGGCGTCAGCACGACGCGCTCGAGGTCTATCAACGGACCCGCGCTCATCTTGCCGAAGTGGAATGCCCCCGAGGTCGTGGACACTTGATCGCTTGGGTCTGTCCGACCCGGCTGGAAGGGTGTGGTGTCCATGCCAAGGACGCGTCCGCCGTATCCCGTGGAGTTCCGTCGTGAGACGGTCGAGTTGGTGCGTCAGGGCCGCTCGATCGCGGATGTCGCGAAGTCGCTCGGGGTCTCGCATCAGACGTTGCGTAACTGGTGCAGGCAGATCGAGGTCGATCAGGGTCGCCGTGAGGGTCTGACCTCGGATGAGAAGGAGGAGCTCACGCAGCTGCGCCGTCGCGTGCGGGTCCTCGAGCAAGAGCGCGAGATCCTAAAAAGGGCGGCGGCCTTCTTCGCGAGGGAGGGCAACGAGATCCGATAGCGGTGTTCCGGTTCATCGACGCGGAGAAGGGCAACTTTGACGTCGCGGTGATGTGCCGGGTGTTGGGCGTGTCGCGCTCGGGCTACTACGCGTGGGCGCGGCGGCCGCCGTCCGAGCGGACGCTCGCTAACGCGACGCTGGTCGAGGAGATCCGTCGTGTGCATGCGGAGAGTGACGGGACCTACGGGTCCCGTCGCGTGCACGCCGAGCTGCGCGGCGAGGGCCATGAGGTCAACCACAAGCGGATCGAGCGGCTGATGCGCGTGGAGGGCATCCAGGGCGCGTACGTGCCGCCCAAGCGCCGCCGCAACGCCGACTGCGCACTCGGCGTCGACGGGGTGAAGGTGTGGCCGGATCTCGTCAAGCGCGACTTCCAGCCGACCGCTCCGAACCAGCTGTGGTGCTCGGACATGAAGCAGATCCCGACTGGCGAGGGTGTGCTGCACCTCGCCAGCGTGCTGGACTGCTTCTCGCGCCGGATCGTGGGCTGGGCGATGGGCCCGGTCGCCGACGCGCCGCTCGTCGCCCGCGCGCTCGAGATGGCCGTCTCCCAGCGCCGGCCGGGTGAGGGGATCATTCACCACGCCGATCGCGGCTGTCAGTACACGGCTGTGACGTTCGGCGCCGCATGCCGCGCGCATGGTGTCACGCAGTCCAACAGTCGCAAGGGCAGCCCCCACGACAACGCCGCCAAGGAAAGCTTCTTCGCGTCACTGGAGAAAGAGAGGCTGCGCCGGCGCACTGGAATGCCCCCGAGGTCGTGGACACTTGATCGCTTGGGTCTGTCCGACCCGGCTGGAAGGGTGTGGTGTCCATGCCAAGGACGCGTCCGCCGTATCCCGTGGAGTTCCGTCGTGAGACGGTCGAGTTGGTGCGTCAGGGCCGCTCGATCGCGGATGTCGCGAAGTCGCTCGGGGTCTCGCATCAGACGTTGCGTAACTGGTGCAGGCAGATCGAGGTCGATCAGGGTCGCCGTGAGGGTCTGACCTCGGATGAGAAGGAGGAGCTCACGCAGCTGCGCCGTCGCGTGCGGGTCCTCGAGCAAGAGCGCGAGATCCTAAAAAGGGCGGCGGCCTTCTTCGCGAGGGAGGGCAACGAGATCCGATAGCGGTGTTCCGGTTCATCGACGCGGAGAAGGGCAACTTTGACGTCGCGGTGATGTGCCGGGTGTTGGGCGTGTCGCGCTCGGGCTACTACGCGTGGGCGCGGCGGCCGCCGTCCGAGCGGACGCTCGCTAACGCGACGCTGGTCGAGGAGATCCGTCGTGTGCATGCGGAGAGTGACGGGACCTACGGGTCCCGTCGCGTGCACGCCGAGCTGCGCGGCGAGGGCCATGAGGTCAACCACAAGCGGATCGAGCGGCTGATGCGCGTGGAGGGCATCCAGGGCGCGTACGTGCCGCCCAAGCGCCGCCGCAACGCCGACTGCGCACTCGGCGTCGACGGGGTGAAGGTGTGGCCGGATCTCGTCAAGCGCGACTTCCAGCCGACCGCTCCGAACCAGCTGTGGTGCTCGGACATGAAGCAGATCCCGACTGGCGAGGGTGTGCTGCACCTCGCCAGCGTGCTGGACTGCTTCTCGCGCCGGATCGTGGGCTGGGCGATGGGCCCGGTCGCCGACGCGCCGCTCGTCGCCCGCGCGCTCGAGATGGCCGTCTCCCAGCGCCGGCCGGGTGAGGGGATCATTCACCACGCCGATCGCGGCTGTCAGTACACGGCTGTGACGTTCGGCGCCGCATGCCGCGCGCATGGTGTCACGCAGTCCAACAGTCGCAAGGGCAGCCCCCACGACAACGCCGCCAAGGAAAGCTTCTTCGCGTCACTGGAGAAAGAGAGGCTGCGCCGGCGCACCTACGCCACACATGAGCAGGCGCGCAGCTCGATCTTCCAATACATCGAAGAGTTCTACAACCGGCGACGGTTGCACTCCACGCTCGGGTACCGCTCCCCCGACGAGATCGAGCGCGACCATCACCTCACGCTCGTCGTCGCCGAGGCCGTCTGAGCGGTTACCCCCTCCCGCCGCAGGGGTCCGGCGGGCGCGCCGCGCGCGGGTACGCAGCTCCGCTCGCCCCTCGGGACTCGCTGCGCCGCGAACCCGCGCGCGCTCCCCCGAACGCTTGTCCCCACCCAGCGCTACCGTCTTCCGTCCGGGCGCTGTCCTACGCTGACACGGGCAACTCAGAACGTGTCCACGGAACGGGGGGCGGTCCAGCTGCTTGAGATCTGCGCGCTGTCGCGGACGCTGATCTGTGACGAGGACGGGCTGTATGACCCGGCCGACTTCAACGACCGGTTGCTGCTCGGGCTCAAGGGCACGATGTCGGAGGCCGAGCTTCACTTCATCCGCGCCCGCTTGCAGGGCGGGATCCTGTCCAAGGCCCGGCGAGGTGAGCTGCCGATGCCACTGCCGGTCGGATTGGTCTGCGACCCGGCCGGCAAGGTCGTGCTGGACCCCGACGCCGCCGTTCAGCGGGCGATCGGTCACGTGTTTGACACCTTCACCAGGACGGGCTCGGCGCGCGCGGCTGTGCAGACGTTCAACCGCGACGGGCTGCTGTTCCCAGCCCGAATCCGGTTCGGGGAGCGCAAGGGCGAGCTTGTCTGGTCGCCGCTGACGCACTCGCGCGTGTTGCGCACCCTGCACAACCCGCGGTACGCCGGCGCGTTCGCGTATGGGCAGCGTCGCGCCCGCAAGACGGCTGAGGGCAAGACCACTACCCGCGCGGTGCCGCGCGAGGAGTGGACGTTGATTCCCGACGCGCATCCGGGATACATCACCTTCGAACAGTACGAGCGCAACCTGCACACCCTCGCCGCTAACGCGACCGCGCACGGCATCGACCGTGTCGGCGGACCCGCGCGTGAAGGCGCTGCGCTGCTGCAAGGTATCGCGGTCTGCGGCCGCTGCGGACATCGCATGACCGTCCGGTATCACACCCGCAAGGGCGTGCACGTTCCTGACTATCAGTGCGTTCGAGTGAACATCCAGACCGCTGGCGAGAAGTGTCAGGTGATCCAGGGCGCTGGTGTCGACACTGCGATCAGCCGCCTGCTGCTTGACACTGTCACTCCGCTCGCGCTAGAGGTCGCGCTCAACGTTCAAGCCGAGCTCGATGCTCGCGCCGACGAAGCCGACCAGCTCCGCCGAAGCCACGTCGAGCGGGCGCGCCAGCGCACCGAGCTCGCCCGCCGCCGCTACCTCGCCGTCGATCCCGGCAACCGACTGGTCGCCGACACGCTCGAGGCCGACTGGAACGACGCGCTCAGGGCGCTGCAAGCCGCCCAGGACGAGTACCAGCGACAGAGCGCCGCCGCCAAGGCCGCGCTCACCGACCAGCACAAGCAGCGCATCCGCCAACTCGCCTCGGACTTCCCGAAGCTCTGGAACGACCCGGCCACCCCAGCCCGCGAACGCAAGCGGATCGCCCGCCTGCTGATAGAGGACGTCACCCTCACCAAGACCGACCAGGTCCACCTGCACGTCCGTTTCCGAGGCGGCCAGACCACCAGCCTCACCATCCCCAAGGCGCTCAACTCCTGGCAGGCCAGGCAAACCCCAGCGGAGATCGTGACCAAGATCGACCAGTTACTCGACGATCACACCGACGGCGAAACCGCCGCACAACTCAACCAGCTCGGCCACCGCTCCGGGATGAACAAGCCGTTCACCCGAACCATAATTGTCGACCTGCGCCGCGCCCACCAACTTCCCAGCCACCACCACCGCCTGCGCGCCCGCGGCATGCTCACCCAACAAGAAATCGCCCAACAGCTAGCCGTCCACCCCAAGACGATCCACACCTGGCGCCGCGCGGGGCTGCTCCGCGCCCACAAGGCCAACGACAAGAACGACTACCTCTACGAGCCGCCGACACCCGGCGACTCCCGACTCAAAAAACGACAAGGACAGCGGCTCTCCGACCGAGAACCAACCCCATCAACTCCAGGAGGTGCAGTATGAGACCAACTCCTTGTCGTGGGGGCTGCCTTTGCGGCTGTTGGACTGCGTGATCCCGTGCGCGCGGCATGCGGCGCCGAACGTCACCGCGGTGTACTGCCCGGGCTCAACCGGTCGACGCAACACGGTGGTGTTATTGAAGGGATCGTAACGCCCCCCGGGTCTCGCCACGACGGCCTTAGTCGGTGGCGGTGTCGCATGCGAGTGGCGTGGGAGCGCGTGAGCTTCGCGGAGCCGAGCCCGGAGGGCGAGGCGACGCGATGCTCACGCGCTGCGCGCCATCACAAGGGGGGTGTCACTCACCAGTCGTCCTTCGGCTCGGATGTCACTCACCCCGGCGTGCTCGCCGCGCCACAGTCGGAGGGTGTCACTGGCTGTGGATCGGCGGAAGTGTCACTCGGCCGCGGTAAGAGGTGTCACTCGCGCTGGATAGGCCGGCAGGCAGCCGCGAGTAGCTGCTCGTCGAGAGCCTCTGCTGGGGTTCTCCATCCGAGCGTCTTGCGCGGTCGACTGTTCAGCGTGGCGGCGACCGCCGCGAGGTCGCCCGGGCTATGCCGGGAGAGGTCGGTGCCCTTCGGGAAGTACTGTCGCAGCAGGCCATTGGTGTTCTCATTGGTGCCGCGCTGCCACGGGCTATGCGGATCGCAGAAGTACACCGGCAGGCCGGTCAGGATCCGCAGTTGGGCGTGCTGGGCCATCTCGGTGCCCTGGTCCCAGGTCAGCGACCTGCGCAGCTGATCAGGCAGCGCTGTGATCGTGCTGGCGATCGCGTCACGGACCGCCTCGGCGCCGTGGCCGGCGAGCGCGGGACCGTTCTTCACCCGCGGGCCATCGTGCTCCATCGGCGGGAGGTGAAGGAGCATCGTGAACCGGGTGGTGCGCTCGACCAGCGTGCCGATCGCCGAGCTCCCCAGCCCGAGAATCAGATCACCCTCCCAGTGTCCGGGCACCGCCCGGTCCTCGGCCTCGGCCGGGCGCTCGCTGATCATGACCTCCTCGCTCACGAATTGCTTGCCGCGACCGCGGGTGCGCGCTCGGGGGACGCGCAGCGCCCGGCCGGTGCGCAGGCAGGCGGTCAGCTCGCGTCTGAGCACGCCTCGGCCCTGCACATACAGTGACTGGTAGATCGCTTCGTGCGAGATGCGCATCGACTCATCATCAGGGAAGTCCAGGCGCAGCCGGGCCGAGATCTGCTCGGGGCTCCAGGACTTCGCCCACCGCCGATCCTGGCGACGGCCATGACGCCGGCCGATCCACCGAACCTCCGGGCCGTCGACCGCGTCGCCGTCAGGACGCTCTATCGCGCCGGACAGGCGGTCCTGCACATACCGTCGCAGTTCGGCGTTCACCGCCAGCTTGGCCGGCTTGGGACGGCACGCGCGCCGGTCCGCATGCCACTGCGCAGTTGACGCTCGGTACTCGAGACCACCGCTACGGGTCGCGGCGTTCCGCCGCAACTCCCGGGACATCGTCGACGGCGAGCGGCCGAGCTGGCGCGCGATCTCCCGGACCCCGCACCCGCCAGCGCGCAGCAGCGCGACCTCCTCCCGCTCCGCGAACGACAGAAAGCGTCCCGACAGCGGGGCCTGGGTGACCGACGGCATCCCGCCACCCTCCCTGAACCATCGGACACCAACCGCCGGCGAGACACCGGCCTCCACGCCAGCGGCCTCGCTCGTTGCGCCGCGGGCGATCGCCGCCCAGAACCGCTGCCGATGCTCCCTGCGCCAGCCCGGCGGACGGCCCGGCGAACGCATCGCCGGCCGCCCAGCCCGATCCGACCTCCGCCGCTTCGGCTTGCCCATCGCAACTCCTCTCGAACGAGGTGTTGCGCCGACCGCTTGAATCCGCCCTGACAGCCGCGATCGGCATGATGGACGATCCCCTCTCCCGGCCGGCGCTGGGAGACAGCCATCCGCAGCGCGTCGGCGACGAGCGGCGCGTCGGCGACGGGGCCCATCGCCCAGCCCACGATCCGCCGGCTGAAGCAGTCCAACACGCTGGCGAGGTGCAGCACGCCCTCACCGGTCGGAATCTGCTTCAGGTCCGAGCACCACAGCTCGTTCGGGCCGGCCGGCTGGAAGTTGCGCTTGACCAGGTCCGGCCAGACCCTGACGCCGTCGACGCCGAGCACGCCGTCCTCGCCGCCGCGGCGGCGCTTGGCCGGCACGTAGGCGCCCTGGATGCGCTCCACGCGCATCAGCCGCTCGACCCGCTTGAGGTTGACCCGATGGCCGTCACGGCGCAGCTCGGCGTGCACGCGACGGGACCCGTAGGTCCCGTCGCTCTCAGCGTGCACACGACGAATCTCGCCAATCAGCGCGGCGTTCGCGGCCGCCCGCTCAGAGGGCGGCCGCGACGACCATGCGTAATAGCCCGACCGCGAGACCTCAAGCACCCGGCACATCGTCGAGACGGCATGGTTCGCCTTCTCCGCCTCGATGAACCGAAACACAGCTACCGGGTCTCGTTCTCCTTGACGAAGAAGGCCGCTGCTTTTCTTAGTATCTCCCGCTCTTCCCGGAGAATCCGGTTCTCACGGCGCAGCCGCCTGAGCTCCTCTCGCTCCTCACCAGTGACTCCCTCAGCCCGGCCGGCGTCGACATCCTCGCGCTTGAGCCACGTCCGCAGCGTCTGCTGGGAGACCCCCAGGCTCCTCGACGCCTCGGCCAGCGACCGCTGACCGGAGCGGATCAGCGCGACGGCTTCACGACGGAACTCCTCGGGGTACGGCGGGCGCGTCTTGGGCATGGACACCACATCCTTCCCGCTGGGCCGGACAGACCCAAGCGATCAAGTGTCCACGGCTCCGGGGGCATTCCACCCGCGGTCGCCTAGGCTACAGGCTAGGCTAGCGATCCTCGCTGGCCCCGTGCCGATCAGCGCACCGCGCAAGATCACTTGCGCCGGACGCCAATTTCTCGGATGTGCCCCCCACGACGCGCGGGCACAGGGGCCTCGCCCGTCTCCCGCGCACTCGCTGTGCGCTCCCGCCTGAAGCGTTAGCGAGCGTCCGCGCTCGGGACTGGTTCCAGCACGAACACTTCGACAGCCAGGTCGGGGTCGATGTGGTTATCGCTCATGAAGCCGATCACTTTGCGTCCTGTCAGCTCCTCGATCTCCCGGCTGACGTCCTTCTTCATGATCATTTGCCAGCGGTGGCGCAGATCGAGCACCGCCTCGTGCTGGCCGGCGTCAGCGAGCGTCTGTTCCCCGCGTGTGAGCGTGTCCTGCAGCACCACGAACACGCCATTAGGGCCGAGTGTGGTCTTTGCCTTCGTGGGGCCACGACCGGTCGTCCGGGCTAGCGCCCGCACGACAGTGTTCGAGATCTGGGCGGCGAGTTCTCCGTCGGAGATCTGGCTTTCGGTGGTCATCGTTCTCCTCCGCTCTCAGCCGGCAAATGGTGTCCCGCGGACTCGTTCGCCACACAAGGGCGGGGGCGCAACGGCGCCGCACCCGTCCCGCCTCCGGACACCCGAAGACAGTCCGAGCACGAGTCCGTGGCGCCGTGACCGAGTCTACTCGTGGCGCTGGTTAGGAATCGTGTCATCTGCTGCCATTGCGTAGAGACCCGTCGCCGGCCGGGGCGGATGTCTCGGCCGGCTGATGTGCCGGCGGGGCTCTTGCGGTGAATGGTCGGGCGCTCGCCCTCGCTCGCGTCGCTGAGATCCCCCGTACACGGTGGTTCGGGGCGCGCTGAACAGGTCGCGATCTGCTGGACCGTGTCGCCTTCGTCTTGTTCGTCGTCTGAAAGACGGTAGGCGACACTTGACCCGATCGCACGTGTCCATAATCGATCGGTTTATGAGACGCCGCTCGTACGGCGTCGTTTCGCCCTGCTAGCAGAACGTGTGCCAACCGTCGGCGCTAGGTCTGCGCAGGCGTGTCGAGATCAGGGCACAGACGCAAGTCTGTGTCCGCATGAGCGTCGGCTGCGAACGCTCGCGCCATCAGCCGGGCGTCGCGGCGTTGGACATGTGGGTCGCGAAGCGACCAGGCAAGGAGCCACAGGGCTGCCTTGTGCAGCTGCGACAAGCGAGCGGCGTCGATCGTGTCCTCCACACGCGCGAACGCCCAGCCCCGGTGAATCATGCTCTCGACTTGCTCAGTGGCTTGGTCAGACGAGAGTGGCGCGGTGCTGATCATGACCGCGCTCCTTTCTGGTCCCGCGGCTGTTCTGAGTGCAGCACAGCCGACAGTCCGATAGCGAACAACCGGCGTAGCACAGATCGACGCGCCCGGCGAGCCGCGATCCCGCTGTTTGCGGAGGAATCGGCGACCGGGGCTAGGCGTCCGGCGATTGTTGGCGACCCGGTGTCGGTTTGGGGGCCGGGGCGGGGGCGGCCCGCGCGCGCTGCGGTCGCGACGGGTTGTGCCGCCACCGAGCGTATCGGCACTCCTTGTGGGTGGCGGGCGGGTCCGGTGCGCTGGCGCTGGGGCCTTGAACCCCCCAGGGGACTCGGCGAAGCGCGAACCGCTCGACCGGCTTTCTCGAGTGTTCGCTTTGGCCAATCGCGAGTTTGAGTCCGGCCGGGCACGGTCCGCGAGCGCGCTGAGCGGCCGCGGATCTTGTCCACTTCTTCACAAGTATCCGCGCCCACAAAAAACTCGCTGCTAGCGGCACGAACAGGACCCCGCCGGTTGCCTGCGGCCATTTTCTGTCGTAGCTTCACGACGCGCTCTTTAGACGCGAGTTCGGTCGCACTCGGGGATGCCGCAGCGGTGCAGCCGGCATTCTCGGGCGTTCCAGCTGTCGTGTGCAAGTCTGAGTCGGGCCAGTGTGTGAAGTGCGCGGTGGTGTCAAGTCAACGCGCGCTGCGGCGCCGCGCCTGCCTACAGCGGCGGCAAGAAGGGAAGTGAGCTGATCGATGAACGCGACAGCGACGATGATCTCTGCCGGCCCGCAGCGCATGCGCGCTCTGGAGCGAGCCAACCAGGCGCGGTTCGCGCGGGCCGAGCTCAAGCGACGCGTGGCGCAGGGCGAGATTGAAGTCGCTGAGGTGATCCTGACCCGTCCGTGGGAGGCGGAACGCATGGCCGTGGCTGACCTGCTCACCAGCCAACGGCACTGGGGTCACACGCGGGTGCGCAAATTCCTAGCGTCCGTCGCGATGTCAGAGAACAAGACGATCGGGTCGATGACCGAGCGCCAACGCCAAGCCGTCGCGGCCAGGCTCACCATCGCCTAGCCACGCCTAGCCCCAATACCGTTTAGTTAGCGTCCGGGAGGTGGGATAGTGTCCCGCGCGTGCCGCGTGCTGGGTGGGTCAAGCCGGCGACGGATCAGCGTCTTTCGGATCACATTTCGGTTGGGGTGTTGACGCGGGTGTTCCCGCCCGAGTTGGTTGATCGGGTCGTGGCGGAGGCGGGTCGGGGTGAGCAGCGTCAGCGGTTGCTGCCGGCGCGGGTGGTCGTCTATTACGTGCTGGGGTTGGCGTTGTACTCGTCCTCGTCGTATGAGGAGGTGATCCGGATGCTGATTGACGGGCTCGCCTGGCAGTCGGGGTGGCAGTCGGTGTGGAGCGTGCCGACCAAGGGAGCGTTGGCGCAGGCGCGGGCGCGGCTGGGGTCTGAGCCGTTGCGGGCGCTGTTTGAGCAGGTGGCGGTGCCGCTGGCGACGCCGCGCACGGCGGGCGCGTTCTACCGGGAGCTGCGGCTTGTGACGATCGATGGCACGTGCATCGATGTGGCGGATTCGGCTGCGAACGTTGAGCGGTTCGGTCGGCCTGGGTCGGGGCGTGGAGAAGGGGTGGGTGGATTTCCCCAGTTGCGACTGGTCGCCCTGGCGGAGTGCGGCACGCACGCGATTACGCGGGTGGCGTTGGGGCCGTACACGACCGGTGAGCTGGCGCTCGCGGACGAGCTGTGGACGTCGCTCGGGGCCGGCATGCTGTGCTTGGCTGATCGCAACTTCTATAGCTTCGAGCGGTTCCAAACCGCCCGCAGCACTGGGGCGCACCTGCTCTGGCGGGTGAAGGCCGACGTCGGGCTGCCGCGCGAGGAAACGCTGCCGGACGGCTCGTATCTGACCAGCATCTACGCGCTCAAGGACCGCCGCGCCAAGCGCGGCGGCGCCCGGGCGCGAGCGATCGAGTACGAGCTTGACGATCCCGGCCGCGCCGCCAATGACACGCGCTATCGGCTGCTGACCACGATCCTCGATCCCGAGCAGGCGCCCGCCCAGGAGCTCGCGCCGCTCTACGCTCAACGCTGGGAGTTCGAGGGCGCGCTGGATGAGCTGAAGGTCCACCAACGCGGACCCCGCGTGGTGCTGCGCTCCAAGACCCCCGACGGCGTCATCCAAGAGATGTACGGATACCTGTGCCTGCACTACGCGATCCGCTGGCTGATGCACGCGGTCGCGATCGAGTCCGGCCATGATCCTGACCGTCTGTCGTTCACCCGCACCCTGCGCGCCGCTCGCCGAACGACCGCCTCGCACGCGGGCTTTTCCCCCCGAAGCACTGAGTGACGCGCACCGCCAGATCACCCAGGAGCTGCTCTTTGAGCTGCTCCCACCCCGCCGCCTGCGCTCCAACGCTCGCGTCGTGAAGCGCAAGATGTCCAACTACCAACTCAAGCGACCCGAGCACCGCAACCCGCCCAAGCCGACCAAGCCGCCCAAGGACGCGACGGTCGTCCTCGCAGCTTAACTAAACGGTATTGCGCCTAGCCCGCGCCTAGCCCGGCGTCGGTTGATCGACCCGCGCCGGGCCGCTGACCGGCGTCGAGCTGCAGCCAATCGCCAAAGTCCAACCGAAGTAGCCGTGTAGACGGTGAAGCAGGATCTCGATAGGCAGATCGACGCGCTCGAACAGGTCGGGATCCCGCGCGACCGGATCTACGTCGACAGGAAGTCCGGCGCGACGACGGACCGGCCCGGGCTCCGAGAGGTCATCGCGTACGCGCGCGAGGGGGACGTGATCGTCGTGCACAGCTCGATCGGTCGGTCGTACGGTCCGTGACACCTTGAACTTGATCCACGAGCTCGCCGAGCGCAAGATCGGCGTGCGGAACCTCGCTGATCCGATCAAGGTCGACTCCAGCAACCCTGAGGATCCGATGGCGCAGCTCGCGGTCGTGCTGCTGGCGCTGTTCGGGCAGATGGAGCGGACGTACACGATGGAACGCGCCGCCACGCGCGGGCGGTGGCCACCGCGAAGGGCCGTCGTGTCGGCCGACCGGTGCTGGTCGACGCAGGGAAACTGGAATGGGCAGCTCATCTGCGCGACACGGGGAGCGCGATCGCTGAGATCATCGAGAAGACCGGGATCCCACGCACGAGCTTGTACCGCCATCTCCCGCCGCGCGCTGAACCGGCGATCACGGCAGACGGAGGTCCGGCGCCCGATCGGCGCCGAGCCGTGAGCTGGCGTCGCACGGCCCGGGGTGAGGCGGGGCCGTGCCGGTCGATTTCCTGAGCCCCGCCCAGCTCACGACCTACGGCCGCTATGCCGAGGCACCGTCGGTGGCTCAGCTTGAGCGGTTCTTTCACTTCGACGAGCGAGACCGGGCGCTGATCGCGCGACGCCGCGGCGATCACAACCGGCTCGGGTTCGCCGTCCAACTCGGCGCGGTGCGGTTCCTCGGGACGTTCCTCGCCCGACCCACCGAGGTGCCCCAGATCGTCGCCGGCAGGGTCGCCGAGGAGCTCGCTATCGAGGATCCGGGCCGGCTGGCGGACTATGGCCGGCGGGATCCCACGCACCGCGAGCACGCTGGGGAGATTCAGCGCGAGTACGGGTATCGCGACTTCTCCGACGCCTCCGCGCAGGCTGAGCTGCTTGGGTGGCTTGACCCGCGGGCTTGGGCGGATTTGTAGGCAGGTCTACGTAATGATCCGATCCAGGTCAACGCTGGCGGTGCATTTCGCGGCCGGCGCTACTGGCGGCCGCGGGTCGCGGTGGGAGTGCGTCCCGAAGCGGATCACCCCGAGCGCTGCAACATCGTTATTGACATCAGTCGCGTCAGGCGAGTGCTGCTGCGGATCGCCGCCGATATCGATGAGCTCGCCCGCGACCGCAGCGTCGAGGAGCTCAAGCACGCCCAGGTTGATCGCGGTGTGCGCGCCGAACGCCGCCGGCGTCTCGCCGAGTCGCCGCTCGCCTTCCCCGCGCACGGCGTCAGCATCCGACAGTATCGCCAGGCGCTGTATGAGTTCGAGAAGGAGCGGTGGCGGCGCGGCGAGGCCGAATCGCACCCGTCCGAGCGAGACATCTACCCGCCGCAGAGCGGCAAGTACTGAACGCGGGAGCAAGGGCGACCGAGACTGCCGGATCTCGATCTTATGCGGAGCCGATTTTTCGTGTCAGCGACGTCAATTAGCGCGCTCTAGATGCTCGTCGTTGACGTTACACCTGGAGCATGTCAACGACGTCGTCCACGTCGCCGACGCCCGCCACGCGGACGTCTGCAGCCCCTGCCCCCGCCTCGCTGACAGGTCAACGACGCGAATCGCCTCTCGCCACAGCGCTTTTCCTCACCCGCTCCACATATTCCTTCCGTTCCGACACTTTCCTAGGCCGATTCAGACAGTGCCGTTGCCGGTTTGCCGCCGGGCGTGATCGATCGCGAGGCCCGCGCGTCTGGCGAGCATCGCGACACATTCCTGGTCTTGGTCGGTGAACGGTGCTCGGCCTGCTTTCTCGGTCAGGTACAAGCTCCCGCACGACACGTGGTCGACGAGGATCGGGACACCGAGAAAGGAGCGCATCGGCGGATGCCCGATTGGAAACCCGTAGGAGTGCTGGTGCTCGGCAAGGTCGGCAATGCGCAGCGGGACTGGATCGAGGATCAGATCGCCGAGCACGCCGCGGCCGCACGGCAGCTTGCCGATCGTCGCATGGGAGTCATTATCGATCCCCGCCGTGACGAACCGGGCAAGCCCGTCCCTGGCGTCGTTGAGCACGCACAGCGCCGCGTACCGCGCCCCAGTCAGCCGACGCGCGGACTCCACCACCCTGTCGAGAACGACCTTCAGATCCATCTCGCCGAGCACGAACTCAGTCACGCCCAGCATGCCGCCGACCGTGATCCTCGCGCGCCTCATTCGCGCTCATCTCGCGGCCCGCTCCGATCGTAGATCAGCGGTCTCCCTTTCTGGGCCGCGGCGGTGCGCGAGTGCGATGACCCACGCGTGGCGCTTGGTCTCGAATGCATCTGAGAGCCGGTCGCCGGTCGCCTCGACCGCCGCGATCCAACCGAGCGCATCCACATAGTCGCCGCGTGCCGCGGACTCTTCAGCCCACGCAAAGCTCTGCGCGACGGCAGCCAGATGTTTGGCGGCCGCGCGGTCGTATTGCCGAGCCGGGCTCGTCCCGCTCGACAACGCAGGCTGCCCGGACAACGCAGGCGCACTCTCCCGGCCTTCGAAGAAAGCTGCGTCGCCTTCGTCACGTCGGCCGCCGACAGGCCAGGCATAGCGTCCTTTCGGGACGGGTGAATGTTGCCTAACCAGTGCCCCCGCCTGCCGCCCTTGGGCCGCTGCGAACGCGAGCTACGCGAGTGTGATCCGGCCCAAAGCCGCCCGCCATCAGGGCGCGCAGCAAAGATCCGAGTCGCTCTCAGCATATATCCAGGGCCGACGAGCCACAAGCCGCTGAGTTCCACGGACCCACGGCAGGGCTCCGCCTCGATCGGTCTAAGCCTGAAAGGGTTTGTACGAGGAACCGTGTAGGCACGAGCGAAAGAGATCGCCATGTCTACGACTACGAGAAGCAGGACCACCCAGAAGAGCAGCAGGAGTGTGTTGGAGCGCGACTCGGGGCTTGAGGCGCTGGGAGCTGGGATCGCGCCGGCGTTGACCGGCGACGATCGCAGCGAGCGGGAGCGAGCGGAGATCGTCGCCGGGCAAGGCCGGCGCGGCGCGCCCGTCGCGGCCCCCCCGGACCGGCCGCCGCTGTCGCCCGAGCTCGTCGACGAGGCCGTCGACCGTGCCGTCAATCGCGCCACGGTCAACGCTGCCCTGGGGCTGCCCGCCGGGCGCGGGCTCAGCGACGAGGCGCTCGATGAGCTGCTCGCCGGCGCCTCGACCGAGGAGGAGATCGCCGGGCCCGGCGGGATCTTGGCGCAGCTGACCAAGCGGCTGATCGAGCGGGCGCTGGAGGTCGAGCTGACCGACCACCTCGGCTACGAGCCCCATCAGGAGCCGCCTGGCGGCGCTGGGAACACGCGCAACGGCGCGCCGCCCAAGACGCTGATCACCGAGCACGGGAAGATCCAGATCAACGCTCCGCGCGACCGGGACGGCAGCTTTGAGCCGAAGATCGTCCGCAAGCGCCAGCGGCGGTTCGTCGGGTTCGACGACAAGATCCTCGCGCTCTATAGCCGGGGCCTGTCCGTGCGTGACATCCGCGCGCACCTGCAGGAGATCTACGGCGTGGAGGTCAGCCTCGATCTGATCAGCCGGGTGACCGACGCGGTCATGGAGGACGTGCGCGAGTGGGGCAAGCGGCCGCTTGAGGACATCTACCCGATCGTGTTCCTGGACTGCATGGTGCTGAAGATCCGCCAGGACGGCACCGTCCAGCGCCGCGCGCTCTACCTCGCGCTCGGCGTCACCCTCGAGGGCGACCGCGACGTGCTCGGCATGTGGTTCCAAGAGACCGAAGGCGCGAAGTTCTGGATGCAGGTCCTCAACGACCTCAAGCAGCGCGGCGTGCGGGACATCCTGATCTGCTGCGTCGACGGGCTGGCCGGGTTCCCCGAGGCGATCGAGGCGATCTTCCCCAAGACGACGGTGCAAACGTGCATCGTTCACCTGATCCGCAACAGCCTCAAGTACGTGCCGCGCCGCGAGCGTGAGCAGGTCGCCCGCGACCTCAAACCGATCTACACCGCGGTCGATGCCGAGCACGCGCAGACCGAGCTCGAGGCCTTCGACGAGAAGTGGGGCAAGCGGTTCCCGGTCATCACCCAGCAGTGGCTGACCGCCTGGGAGCACGTGACCCCGTTCCTCGCCTTCCCCGATGAGGTCCGCCGGGTGATCTACACCACGGATGAAAGTGTCAAGGTCCCGGCTCAATTTTCGTGGCCGTGGTCGTGTCGTTCTCCCGTGCTTGTGGCGGAGGTTGGTAGCTGCGAGGTGTCGCTCGCCGGCAGGGACGCCGGCGAAACACGGTCCGGATGGGGTGTTGGCCGAGTGCGAGCGTGCGTGATCCTCGCCTCGCAGGACGCCGTTGGCCAGCAGGGGTTTGTGTTGGGGTTAGGCTTTGCTCAGGGCGTGGTCGACCCCTGAGCGAAGCGCAGGTTCTGGGACTGATGCCTGCCGCGCAGCTTGCCCCACAGAGGGCCTTTTCAGTCGCGTCCCATTGGCGGCGGCCACGCCCGAGTCGCCCTTGGGCTTCGTGGGCCGCCGGGCCTGCCAGTCGGCGACGAGCTGGCGGTACGCCTGCTCGCCTTGCTCGGCGAGCTCGCGCTCGCGCTGTCGGATCTGCTTGAGCGAATACGCGGCGGCATTGCCCTTGCGGCCGCGGCGGGAGGGCATCCCGGCGCGCAGCTCGAGCGCCCGGAGCTTCTTGTCGGTCAGCGACGGGCGCGCGAACGCGTAGTCCTCGCCGCGCTCGATCATCGTCCAGCACAGCACCGCGAGCTTGCGCGCGGTCGCGACCACGGCGATCTGCATCCCGCGACGCGAGCACACGCGCTGATAGAAGGCGCGCAGCGGCCCGGGCGTCTTGGCGGCTGACCAGGCGGCCTCGACCAGCATCCCGCGGGCGTGCGCGCGGCCTTGTTTGGTGATCCGGCCGTGGCTGGCGGGCTGCCCGCCGGACTGTTTGACCCGCGGGTTCAAACCGAGGTACGACACCAGCTGCTCCGGGCGGCGGAACCGGCGAAAGTCACCCACGGCGGCGACGATCGACAACGCCACCGTGGCGTCAACTCCCGGGATCGTCATCAGCCGCTGGACTTCAGAACTTGAGAGCGCCACACGACCCAGCTGAGCATCGATGATCCGCAGCTCCTGGGCGTGAAAGTCCAGCTGGCGCAACAGCGCCTCGACAGCGACCGACTCGTCCGCCGGCAGCGGCTGAGCGGACAGCCAGCAGCGGCCCTTGATCCCGAACAGATCGGCCGCTGGGCACCGCGGGATCAGGTTACGGTGAAGAATCGCCTGGACCCGGTTCTTCAGGCGGGTCCGTTGACGCACGATGTGCGCGCGGCGAGCCACCTGACGGCGTAGCGCCTGGGTGGCCTGGTCGGCGATCCACACCGACGGCAGATAGTCCGCGGCCAACAGCTGCGCCAGCACCTCAGCATCGACCTTGTCGGTCTTGACCTTGGCCTCCGCGATCGCCCGGGTTTTCTGCGGATTAGACACCACCACCCGCGCGACGTGCGGCTCGATCAGCCTGACGATCGCCTGCGTGTTGCATGTCGCCTCGATCGCGACCTCATCCTCTGGCCCGAGGCTGTCGGCGAAGATCCGCAACGCCTCGTCGGTCAGCGCGATCCGCCCGGCCTGGCGAACCAGACCGTCCTCCCACACCGCGACCTGCGCGAACTCGCGGTGCACGTCCAGCCCGATACACCTACGTCCCATCAGGAACCTCCCAACTGGTTGATGATCGTGGGAGCCAGGCGGGCGAACGACACCTACGGATCCGCGCTCAAGGCGCATCCGGGCAAAGTCGCAGGGGCGGCCAACTACTAACCCGCGCTCAAGGCGCAACGTATAAGAACGGCCTGCCCAGCCTGCGTTCGCTCCCGGATGCCCCGCGACCCGGACGGTCGCACCGTACTCACCGACCCCGATAAGCTCAATAGCTGCAACAGGCCGGTCGTCTGGGCGCGGTGGGCATCTGGTGCCTTTCATACCGGATACCAACGCGATCGAGGCGCTCAACCGGCAGCTGCGAAAGGCGATCAAGACCAAGGGAAGCTTCCCCAACGAGGACGCGGCCCGCAAGCTCGTCTACCTCGCGCTGCAGAACGCCGTCCCGCAATGGACCCGATGCCGGAACTGGACAACCGCGCTGCTCGCGTTCAAAATCCACTTCGGTAACCGCGTCCCCGACACTGCAAACTGACTGTCACCGGTTGACACCTGCGGAGTCACTGTTACACTTATACATAAGCCGCCTACACAGTTAACCGTGCGCCCTCGCCTGAAACCACCGATCGGGTGGACGGGTGAGGTGGGGTCGGCGTGTTTGCGTGATTTCTCGTGGTCGGCGGGCCCGGAGCGGGTGCGGTGGCGATGTTTGGGTGTGGGCGTTGCCCGCGGAGACGTGACCGCGGCCGTTTTCGGGCACGGTGAACACGCCGGTGTCGGCGGGGGTGGTCGGCCTGGTGGTCGTGGACCGCGAGGTGCGGTCAGGTGAGTGTGGGGAGCGCCCGGATCGCGTCGAGCGCGGTGGTGAACTGGTGCTGCCAGGGCCAGCGGGCGGGCATCCGGAGTGTCCATTGGCGGCTGGTGCGGGTCAGACGGCCGGGGATTGTGAGTAGGTGGCGGCGTCGGGATCGGGCGGTCTGGACGGGCTGGTCGGCCAGCCCGATCTGGGTGCTCCAGCGTCCGAGGTTGTGCGCGAGCGCGGCGATCACGACCCACGCGCTGTTTGCCGCGAACTGTCCGGAGGGGAAGTGAGCGAGGGCTTGGTCTTTGAGGTCGCGGATCACAAGCTCGATCGTGGCGTGGTCGCGGTGATCGATGTCGGCGATGAGCGTCGGGACCGAGCGGTTGGTCGCGAAGCAGTGGTGGCGCCAGTCGGGGAACAGCTCGGCTTGGGCCCCGACCAGGCGGGTGCGACGCACGACCAGCCGCCAAGCACCGAGCCTGGTCTGCGCGATCTGCGCCTCGCCGGTCTCGGGGTAGTTCTCGACAGTGACCCAGTCGGTCTCGGGGATCTCGGCGATCAGCGCGCGGATCGTCTTTGACTGCTTGACCCCGATCGAGAACTCAACGCCCTCACGGTCCAGCGCGCGCATCAGCTTGTAGTTCTCAAACCCCGAGTCGGCGCGGATCACGACCTGGCCGTCATGGCCGGCGCGACGGACGCGGGCGAGCAGTTCGTCCACGAACCGGACAGCGCCGCGCTGCGTGTTGGCTTTGCCTTTACGGTTGCGGATGTGCAGCACCTCGCCCGTGTCCGAGCGCACCGCGAGGATCGGGTGATACCCGAGCTGACGGGTATAGCCGTATGACGCGCCCTGCTTGTGATCGCCGTGAACCTCCCCGACGAAGCTGTCGATGTCAATCACCAACGGCAGCCCGTCTCCGGGCTCGACGCCGGCCTCCCACGCCCTGGCCAGTGCGCTGTCGAGGACGTGGTCAAGCTGGCGAACATGCCCGAACGTGAACGCTCGCAAAAACGTCCCCAGCGTCGAAGGCGCCATCACGCGATGCCCGAGGACCATCCCGGTCGACCCGGCCCGCAGCACGTTCATGTCATCGATGCTGTCTGCCCCGGCGAGCATCCCGTGCACCAGCGACATCACCTTGCGACCCGGCAGCGCCGCGCCGGGCACCCCGTACCCCAGCCACACCGACTCGTTCACCAAAGCCTCGACCCCGAGCCGAGCCGCGAGCGTCGCGGTCAACAGCAGCCCGGCGTCACTGACGAGTCGCTGCTCGTCAAACGCCACTTGCACCGAATCCAAGCTCTCCGGGCCCGCTGGAACGTCCGCACCATCCTGCACCATATGGGTGACCTCCTGTTGCGGGCCCGCCGTCGCCGCATACGACAGCTTTCTGCCTGCTCAGGAGGTCATTTAAATCGGGACTCCTCGTCGTTTGGGGGTGAATCAGGGGCTCGATCGGCGTCTGGCGGTGCCGTGAGCGCGGTGCCGGCCCTGCCGGCACTCGTTGAGAGATAGCGGGGCCGAAGCCCGGGTCAAGCGGCCGAGTCCCCTGCAACGGGGGTTGAGGGAGACCGTTGGCTGACCGGTGGTCGCCGCTTGACGCGCGGCGCGTGGCTCCGCTACCCCTTTCCGCGGCGGTCGGGCGCCGGGGTCTTGCAAGTTGCGCACGTGCCGGGCGACCCGCCGCCGCCCTTCTGCGGCAGTCTGCTGGCTGTCTGAAGGCAAGCGACAATCGAGGAGGGCGACGTGCGGGTCAGCACCGCATTCAATCGGATGCTCGGGCTACCGGGCGCGTGGGTCAGGGACGTGGAGTTCGGCGCACAGGCGATGATCGTGACGGTCGCGCTGCGCCGCAAGCGGCCTGAGTGCTCGGGCTGCGGGGCGCGTGGCCTGAAGGTCAAGGATCACCGGACCAAGCGCTGGCGCCATCTCGACGTGGGCGGCCTGCGGTGCGTGATCGAGTGCCGGCTCAGACGGCTGTACTGCCCGGGCTGCGGCGATCTGCCCGAGCACGTGGAGTGGGCCCGCGGCGGCGCGCGCCACAGCCGCGACTTCGACGATCTGACCGCGTGGCTGGCGCAGCAGATGAACCAGACACAGGTCACGCGGCTGATGCGGATCGGCTGGGAGACGGTCGGCAACATCCTTGAGCGGGTCGTCGCCGAGAAGCTCCCCGCTGGCCGGCTGGACGGGCTCGAGCTGATCGGCGCCGACGAGGTGAGCTACGGCGCCGATCACAAGTTCCTCACATGCGTCGCCAACCACGACACGGGCGGGATCGTGTGGGCGGCGCCAGGCCGCAATGCCGCCAGCTTGCAGGCGTTCTTCGACGGGCTCACCGATGAACAGAAGGCCTCGATCCGGGCGGTCTCGATCGACATGAGCGCCGGGTACGAGAAGGCGATCACCAAGGCGGTCCCCGACGCCCAAGTGTGCTTTGACCCCTTTCACGTGGTCCAGTTGGGCTCCAAGGCCGCCGACCAGGTCCGCCGCGACGAATACAACCAGCACGGCCGCTCGGGCAGCGACACCGGTAAGTGGATCAAAGGCACCCGCTACAGCCTGCTCAAGGACACCGCCAACCAGACCCCCAAGCAGCTGCTCAAGCTCGCCGAGGTGGTGACCACCAACAAGCGAATGTACCGCGCGTTCCTGCTCTACGGCGAGCTGCGCTACATCTACAAGATCCCGAAACACGAAGCAGCCGAGCGGCTCGACGCGTGGCTGGCGTGGGCATCGCGCTCGCGGCTCAAACCGTTCGTCAAGCTCGCCCGCACGATCCGCAAACACAAGGCCGGCGTGCTCGGCGCGGTCGAGCTCGGGATCAGCAACGGACGCCTCGAAGCCTTAAACAGCAAGGTGAGGCTGCTCTCACACCGCGCATACGGCTTCCACTCCGCCACCGCGCTGATCGCGATGATTTACCTCTGCTGCGCAGGCATCCAAATCCCGCTCCCTCACCGGTGAGTCACCCCCAAACCGAGAGGAGAGCCTTTAAATCTGAGGGTCGGACGATCCCCTACCGAACAGCGGTGGATCGAGGCTAAGACAGCCGGATCGGGCTAAACGGAGCAGTCTCACGGGAGCTCCGGTACGACCGGGAGACTTCCCCGACAGTCACCCTGTGTGCCGACCTCGCCGCACCGCGCCGCGGGCGGCGTGTGCGCGTGTGCGAGTGACACTTCGCCCGGGATCTGCGCGTCGCACAGGTACAGCTGGCCGCGGATAGGGTGGAACGTCACCGGCCCCGGGTTCGTGAGCACCCAGTGCCACATTCCAGGCTCAGCCCACTCGGACGGGTGATCCCGAACGATGTCGACGAGGTCCACGACGCCGATGATCCCACCAGTCGCGAGATTCCGCGAGACGTGGATGCCCAACCGTTCGGCGTCGGCAAATCCCTCGGCGTCCACAGTCTTGGCCGGCGTGGATGAGGAGAGGACCCCCGATGCTTCGTCCGGCAGTAACGACACTCGACCGTCTTCTGCCCGGCCACGATCAGGTGCGCGAAGGGCTGTCTGATGGTGAGTGCGCGCATGAGCTGAGTAGATAACTTGGCGAGCAGGCTGCATCGATCGTTACACATCGGGTAATGGTTCGATATCCCCAGCTCCGCGACGGGGCGTGGTTGACAGTCGAGTACGTGCAGAAGCAGCGCAGCACGGTCGAGCTGGGACGAGAACTCGGTTGCACCCGCGCCACTGTGGGTCGGGCGCTCGCTCGGGCCGGGATCCCTCGCCGGCTTCCCCCCCGATACCCGGAACTAGCGGACCCCGCGTATCTCCACAGCGAGTACGTGACGAAACGTCGACCGGTGCTGGAGATCGCGCGGGAGGTCGGTTGCAGCCATGGTGGCGTGCAACACGCGCTGGCCCGTGCGGGGGTCGATCGCCTGGCCCGCTGGCAGGCCGTGGCCCCTTAAGCCGTTCTCTGGGGACCGGGCAGCGACCCTGACTGACGGGGCATAAGGGTCGAGCGCCGATTCGTCTCAGCGCCCGGGAGGTTGGGGCTGAAGCGACACCTACCGCGGTAGGCTCGGCGTCGTGATCGCGGTTGCCTACGCGCGGATCAGCGAGACGGGCGCGGACGGTTCGGAGGCCCTAAAGCTCACTGTTGTTGCTTAACCATTAGTCACCAGTGCCAGATTTGGACGGATGTTCGATCAAGCAGGCGTGCGTCGCTGACGATGGTGTGGATGTCAGTCTTCGAAAACGGCAGTGGGGTACGGCCCCCCGGGTCCCTTGAGGACCGGCGCGCCCGCTCATGCCCCGACTGGGCGCGCAACCACGGCCCCTCGCGAACGGCATCGCGGGGGGCTGTTCTTACGTTCAGGGAAGGCGGCGCGGTCAGCCCCTCGGTCGGACCGTCGGTCCCACGTACCGGGCGTGATATCTATTGTCCAGTCCTGACCCTCGGTAGTGATCGTGACGTTGTGGTAGGCCCCGGCCGGGATGACGGTCTGTCCGCTCGTCTGATCGAAGCCGTTGACGGTGATGGTCTTGGCATCACCAGGATCGTTGGGTCATCTCGACCAGCGTAACTCCGACCCCGCACCGGCGCCGCGGCTAAGCCTCCGAAGCGCGCGGCGGCGTAGGCTGCAACCAATGCCGACGGCGAACGTCAAAGGGCGGGACAGCCGCGCCAGGCACGCGCGGCAGCGCAAGCCCGCCGCTGTTGAGCACCAGGTGATGGCCTTCAGGCTTCGGGTTGACCGCGGCGCCTCGTTCACGGAAATCGCCGAGGCACTGCATATCAGCCGGTCCACCGCACACGAGGCGTTTCACCGCGAGCTTGCCGCGGTCCGCGAGCTTGTGTCGGAGGATGAGGCCAGGGAAGCCGTGCTCTTGCAGTGCGCGCGCCTGGATCGCGCCTTCCAGGTCGCGTCGACGATCGCCAGCTCCTCGCCCAATCCGGACGTGAAGCTACGCGCGATCGACCGCATCATCCGAATCGAGGAACGCCGAGCGAAGCTCCTCGGCCTCGACGCGCCGAACCGTACGCTGCTGGGTGTGACCATCGAGCGCGAGGAGATGACGCCCGAAGAGGAGGCAGCCGAGCTGGTCGCGTTCGGAATGCCGGCAGCGATCGCTATCGCCAAAGGGCCTGAGGCGATCGAGGCTCCTGCGGAGGGCGACCCGCCTGGCTTTGCTCCGCCGACGCGGCCAGCCTGGGGTCGCACCGCCTGCGACTGTCCGCCCGCCGTGCAGCGGTTCGCTCACCGAGGGCCGTTGCGACCTGATCCGTGGCGGCATAGGATCGCGCTGCGGGGCCGGTCATGGAGAGGGAGGAGCGAGGATGCCTGATGAGGAGCTGGCGAGGCTCAAGGCCGAGCGCGACGCTGCCGAGGATGAGCGCGACGACGCCCAGGCGGTCGCGAGAGACTTCGCAGACGCGCTAGACGAGATGCTGAACACCGAGAACCTGACTGGTGGAGGCTGGCATCAGAGGCCCTCGCCCGTCATCCGGAATACAGCCACTAGCCTGTTCGGCGAGCCGCGGAGGATCGCAGCCGGGACCGCGAGACGGACACTCAACGCGACCCGAGGGGGTGCTCGAACGATGGAAGATGGGGAGGTGCGATTCGCAGGGCGCGCCGGCGTGCCAGCGCCGCGGCGGCCAGCGCCAGAGACTCCCGCCCGACATCGCCACGCGCCTCCTCGCAATCGCCCGGCCCAATGTCGGGCATTCCGTGGAACCCGTCGGAGGACCCCCTACCGGCAGCCCATACACCGGCACCAGCAGGCCGACCCGCACCAGCGGGTCGCCCGGAGGCAGCATGCGATCATCCGGCAGCCACGGCACCCAGCCAACCGATACGAGCACCGGCACGACACCAAGCGGCACCGGCACGACACCACGCGGGCACCGGCACGACCAGCGCCAGCGGCATCATAAGCAACGGCGGGACCTGATACCTCGCCGCGTTGCGGCGCCGCTGTCTCGGACCGCGCGCGAGGTTCGGCCGCTCGCTTCGCCGCGAACGACTCGCTGAAAAGCTGCTCAGTGCACGCGAACGATGCGGCCGTGCGCGCGCAGTCAAGCGCGCGCTCCGGTTCGTCTTTCTCAAGGGCACTCTCGCAGAGGAGGGGCCAGGCACGACAAGTCGTGCCGCTCCAGTCGAACCTCCGCCGTGCTCGCCGCCCCGGGCTTCTTCCAGCGAGACGACACGCGGGCGCAGCGCGTCGATCGCCGCGTGCGCCATCTCGTCGGCCTGCTTCCCCTCGCCCACCTCGCGGTGCGCGTGAGCGCCCCTCAAGTAGAAGAACGAACGGATCTCCGGTGGCACATCGGGCAGCGCCAAGCCACGCCAACAGGCATCCTTCACGATGCCCCACTGGCGGTTGTCGATCGCTTCGCTTGCGAGCGCGCGAAGCGGACGCCAGTTGCCAGGTCGGGTTCTTCATCGCATCAGTGACGTATTGGAGCGCAAGCTAGGCAATGTCCTACCTCACGCCCGCTGCACGAAAGCGCGGGCCGTGAGTGGACGTTGAGTGTCCATAGCTAGTTCAATCGACGCGTCCGTCAGGAGGAAGGTGGACGGCAATGATTGAGACTGAGGTTGGAATACTCACCGTGCCCGAGTTGGGCGTGCTGGTGGCGCTGAACGTCGACCTTGCCGACCGCTTCCAGGCCATCGCGGACGACCCCGAGGCGGAGCCGGAGACGCAGCGGACCGCCGAGGCGCTGGCCGCGTGGCGCCGTGCGAGGGCCCGCTACTTCCGCGAGGAGTGCGCACGGACCGATCGCTTCGAGGCCGCGGAGGAAATCCGTACATCTGCCTGTAACGCCCAAGCCGAAGTCGCGCAGCACTTCGTGATGTCCTGCGGCCACGAAGTCATGGCCGACGACTACGAGGCTCGTCTGGGCCGCGAGATACCCGGACCGTAGGCCACATGGGGTAAGACGCCTCCGGCGCTGGTGTACTCGGTCGTCATCGGCCCCACGAATTGCCCGTCCCGCAAGGGATTCCGAGTGTCGCCAAACCCTCTGCTCGTCCTGCTGCCGCAAGGCCTCGGCCGGGCTCGGGGAGCGCGGGCAGACCACTCTCAGGAGGCCCGCACGTTTCGTCGACCTCTACCTCGGGGGCGACCGGCGGCCGACCCTTCGTCCACTTCGCAGATCCTCGGGATGCCGCCGTTCATGCCCGGACCGCTGCCATCGCCACAGCCTCCGGCTCCAACCCCGGCTCCGCCGGCTCCGCCCGCGCCGCCTGGCCGAGCTCCGAGCCCGTAAGGCGTTCCGTTTTCCGAGCGAGGGGTCGTAGGGCTCGCAACGCCCGTCCCCGCTTACGTGCGGATGATGCTCATCTACAGCGGCGGGGAAAGGGCTCGAATCCTGTCACTCGCCGCTTGTGGCGCGTCAGCTCGTGTTTACGGGACGCATGTCGCGAGGCGAGCCGACGATCGAGGGGCCGTTCGCGAAGCGCTCGATCCTTGGCCGACGGGTTAGCTGGCCATAGCCGTAATCGAAGCGATGGGGCTCCTGCGGTGGCCCCCCTTTCATTGTCTGGCCTGGCGCACACCAACCCCGTCGCCATCGCTGCTTGGCCTCGTTCCGCGGCAGCACAGATCTCCACCGCCGTTGACGCTTCTGCTTCAGCGCCGGCGGCCGCTTGCTGGCCACACGATCGGCGGCTAACCCCGCTCGGTCGAGGACTTGCGCTTCGTCGCCGAAGCGCTCGCAGGCCCTCCGGCGGGGTCGGAGACGAATGCAATCGTCCGCACAGGCGCGACGTCCGCCTCGTAGCGGCCGTTCTGGGCAGGATCGACGTGGCTGCTCCATATGGTCTGATGCAGCAGTCCGGGCGGTGTCGGCGAGGCTGCTGCTCTTGTGCTTGCTACTCAGGAGTTCGTGGCTTGCGGCGGAGGGCCGCCGTCAGGTCGGCGCCGCCAGAGTGCTGCATCGCCCGGGGCCGACGGGCAGCTGTGGCCGTGTCGGTGGGCGTGGCTGTTGGCGTTCCGAACCAGCAGTCTCGCCGACCGCAATCTGGTCACCGACGACTGCTGGAACTGGCCCGCAGCGACAGCGGAACTTCTGCACGCCGATCGCTCGTAGTAGTAGGGTCACGCCGTCACTGGGTCAGTCGCCGGAGTCATCAGATTGGGGGGCTGAGGGATCGTCGAGACGTTCAGCATTGTCACGGCCGTCGCGATTGCCGCTCAGACGATTGCGCTGATCGCGCTGCATCTGCTGCCCACGGGTTACGACCCAAGGACCGACGCCGTGAGCGATTACGGCATTGGACGGTATCGCGGCCTGTTTTGGACGCAGGCCTTAGCGGGCGCTGTGGCATGCTTAGCGCTCGCGGTCGCCCTGGGTGACGTTAAGCCGTCGATACCCAGTCTGGTCATAGTGCTGCTCGTGATCGCCGGCATCGCGCGCCTTCTGATCCCGGTGTTCCCGACCGACCAGAACGGCAGTCGGTTTCAGACCGCGCACGGCACGATCCACATGATCTTGGCAATCGTGATCTTCGCCGCGATCATCGTCGCCGCATCCAAACTCGGCTCAACGCTCGAACACAGACCAGCGTGGCACAGCGTCAAAGGCTGGCTCACAGCCCTCCCGTGGGTCATGACCGGCGGGGCGGTTGGAACCCTGGTCGCGCTCAGAGGCCCCAGACTGAAGCGCATCGTCGGGCTCTTCGAACGCCTCTTCTACGTCTCCTCGATCGCGTGGTTCTTCATCGTCGCGATCGAACTAGCACGCATCTACTAGCCCGGCCGGGGCGTTCCAGGAGCGCCGCACCGGCAGAGTGCTCCTTTGATCGACAAGCAGCACTCGGTGCGTTCACGGCGGAAACCGGCCCCCAGAGCATTGGGACCGCTCAATCCGCGGTTTCTCTCGTGGCGCGCGAGACCGACAGGCTCCGCATATTCTCGCGAGTGGATGAGGCCGAGCCTCCCTTACCCGCTGACACTTCAACAGGTCAGCGATTTGCGTGACAGGCCCGATGGTAGAGGTCACCCCAAGCGAATTTGATCGCGGGTTGCGCCGCTATCGAGGTCTCCTGCGCCACACCGTCAACGAGTGCGATCAACGGCTCATATACGCCGATTACCAGGCCGCACTTCGAGCACCTCGGACGGCCGTCAACCGTCGTTGCCTCCACCAGCGTCAGCTCGTGAGTCACGGGCTCCGAGCGGGATCGGGCCTAGGGTCCGGTCGAAGATGGAAGCAAGACCAAAGCGGTCGCATATCGTGGCGAACTACGTATTTGGGCGTCCGGCCCCCATCCCCTCATGCGGCGCCCGGTCGGGAGCCGCCGCGGAGGGAGCCGAAGCGGCTGTCCGACGACGTGCGATCAATGCACCGGCTCGCGCGCGTCGAAGACCGACTTCCAGACGCCGAGGTCACGCACCCTTTGCTTCACCACGAGAACGGTCACGCACATTCCTCGTGCAGCTTGCAACAGACCGCGCAATCCTACCCAGCTCTCAAGCGCGCCAGCTGGCGCCGCTCGGCCGCTGTACGAATCGTCAACTTCTCCTTCCCACCATCGGATCACCGGCACGCACGAGCGGCCGGGGAACTGTCAGCTCGAACGCATCACAGGTTCGACCAGCGCGGGGTGTGGGCCGCAAGCAGTCTGAGGTTGCGCGAAGCCGAGCTTGAGGTCAGACTTCGGAGGGAACGTGAACCGGCGATAGAAAGAGGTGATTCCGGATGCCCGAGAGAGCGACCGTGACCCGCCGCGTGCGCGGCGGAGCGTCCCGCGCCCAAAGCGCTGGGCAGGTTGCGATGGACCGGCTCACGCAGTCGGTCGAGGCCGCCCAGGAAGCGCTCAAGGACCTGAGTAAGGAGCTGAACAAGGGGACGCGCGATGTCCTCAAGGACCTCGACACCACGCTTAGGGATGCGCGTAAGAACTTGCGCAGCGTGAGCAAGACCGTCACCAAGGACCTCGAGAACATCCAACAGGCGCTGCTCACCGGCAAACCGGGTCCGAAGCGAGCCTCACCCCGTGGCAAGCGCGCGGCCGCGGCGCCGACCCCGCGGAGGGCGACCACCGCCGCCAAGGCGAGAACGGCGCGGAGGCCGACGACGGCTGCGGCAACAACGCCGGAACGCACCGAGACGACCGCTGTGTCGAGCGAGCACACGCCGTCGGCAACCGCGAGCACCGAGCAGCCGACGGGCTCCGCCCCCGAGGGGTAGGCACCGCCGGGCGGCCGCGCACCAACGCTTTCGGTAGCGTCGCCTCGCGGTCAGCGTCTGCAGCTCCATCCCCGCGGTAGGTACCTCTCCCTGCCCGCCGCGCCAAACCGACTGACCCCGGCCAGCGCATCAGCCGACCGAGACATCCCCCGCCGACGGCTGGTTGTCCACGCAAACGGCGGCTGGTTGACACGATTCTTACCAGCACCCCTACTGGAACCTCACGCGTCGCGCGAGCCCCTACCGCGCTCAGGCGTCGCCAGCAGACGCGACCGGCGCGAACAACAGGAAGGAGGCAGCGGAGGGGCAGCTGTGTGGCCGTGTCGGTGGGCGTGGCTGTTGGCGTTCTAACCCGCCAGCCCTGCGGGGCTCCGATAGGCGGGGTCAGACTTCTGCTCCCGATCAGCCGATCGCGGAAGCAGTCATGTCACCGCACGGCTGGTTGAGCGGCGAAGGCGTCCAGTCCGCCGGCGAACCACGACCGCCCATGGGCGAGAGCGCAAGTGCCGTCCCAGCTACCTTGAGCGCGTCGGGCCCAGGCAAACCGTGGCGTTTTGCCCGGTCGACACGACGCTGCCCGCGGTTCCGCCTGTGGCGACGAGCCGGGCCAGCCGTTGAGACCTCATTGGTGTCCGCTCGGGACTCCCGCCGCTCGGCGGGTGCTTCCTGGCCGAGCATGAGCCCTGGTATCTGGGCTCATTGCTGCTTGTCCTTATTGACGGTCGTCGTCGCGCTCGCCGATCTTGGACCTGAGTGCGGGATGTGGGGCGCCGATCGGCGGGAGGGCCCCGCGGTTGCGGGGCCCTCCTTGATCCATCCGGCCGCTACCGGAGGCAGCGTCGCGCGGCTCCTAGGCAGATGTAGTGTGGTGCGGGGCCGGCCGAGGCGGCGCTGGCCGCGCCGTGCGTGTTGGTTGGGGCCTGCTGTTGGCGCGGCCCTACGTAGTGGGTCTGCGGGGTGGCGCTGGTGACGGGTTGGGAGGTTCTCGCCGGGGTGGTGACGGTGGTGTGGTGGGTGCCGGTCAGCGCGAGGATTACGATGGTGACGGCGATCGCGACGAGCACGCCGAGCGCCGTGACTACCTTCCCGGGTCGGATCCGGAGGCGTGGGGTGACGATGGTTTGTGGTGTTGACATGGTCTGCTCCGTGGTGTTTGGGCCGCGGCGCGGCCCGGCGGTTAGATGGGTGCCCCGAGCTCGGTAGGGGCACGGTGACCGACGCCGCTTGCAGCGGGCTGATGGCCCGCTTGCAGCTCGATTGCGCGCGGTGACCGGGTCGGGTGGTCGCGGCCGGTGGCGGCTGGTACGCTCGCGGGGCTGCTGACCGCAGCGGGGTGGTTGAACCTATGCGCTTTGGGATCCTCGGCCCGTTGGAGGTGGCCGACGAGGGGGGTCGCGGCCTGGTGCTGGGCGGGCGCAGGCAGCGGTCGGTGCTGGCGATCCTGTTGCTGCACGCCAACGAGGTCGTCTCGCCGGATCGACTGATCGAGGAGCTGTGGTCCGGACAGCCACCCGCGAGCGCGGCGACGAGCCTGCACGCGCACGTCTCGCGGCTGCGGCGCGCGCTGGGCGAGGAGCGGCGGATCGTCACCGCCGGGGGCGGCTATCTGATCCGGGTGGCGGACGGCGAGCTCGATCGCGATCGGTTCGAGCGGTTAGTGGAGGAAGGCGCTGGGGCGATCTCGAGGGGTGACTGGGAGCTGGCGTCCGGGAGCGTGCGCGAGGCGCTGTCGCTGTGGCGGGGGCTGCCGCTGAGCGACTTTCGGTACGACTCGTTCGCGCAGGCCGAGATCGCCCGCCTGGAAGAGCTGCACATCGGCGCGGTGGAGCGGCGGATCGAGGCGGAGCTGGCGCTGGGGCGGGACGCGCAGGTGGTCGGCGATCTCGAGCGGCTGGTGCGCGAGCACCCCTATCGCGAGCGGCTGCGCGGGCAGCTGATGTTGGCGCTGTACCGGACGGGGAGGCAGGCCGACGCGCTCGCCGCCTACCAGGCCGCGCGACGGACGCTCGTGGAGGAGCTCGGGATCGAGCCATCGGCCGAGCTGCGCGAGCTCGAGCAGGGGATCCTGCGCCACGACCCGTCGCTGTCGACGCCGGCACCGCGGGCTCCTCCGCTCGCGGCGGGCCATCTCCCGGTCCCGGCGACCACATTCCTCGGCCGGGCTCGCGAGCTCGCAGAGGTCACGGCGCTGCTCGGCGACGCCGATCGGCGGCTGCTGACGTTGACCGGCGCGGGCGGGAGCGGCAAGACCCGGCTCGCGCTGCGAGTCGCGCAAACGTGTGCCGCGAAGTATCGCGACGGGACCTGGTTTGTGGGCTTTGCCGATATCACCGATCCAGGGCTGATCGTGCCGACTATCAGCCAGACACTCGAACTGGCGGAACAGGCTGGGCTGGCGCCGGTGCGGCGGCTTGAACGGTGGCTCGCGGAGCGCCAGGTGCTGCTGGTGCTGGACAACCTCGAGCAGCTTGCGGAAGGCGGCGCCGTGCTTACCGAGATGCTCAGCGCGTGCCCGGGCTGGACGCTGCTGGTCACTAGCCGAGAGCCACTTCGTCTTGCCGGCGAGCAGCAGTACGAAGTACCCGTGCTCAACCCTCAAGACGCTGTCGAGCTGTTCACGACACGCGGCAAAGCGGTCAAACCAGGCATCGAGATTGACCCCGAGCTGGCGCGAGGTATCTGCGAGCGCGTTGACTGCCTGCCGCTCGCGATCGAGCTCGCCGCCGCCAGAACCAAGGCCCTCGCCCCGGGCGAAATCCTTGCGCGCCTGGACGCGCGCCTACCACTACTCACCGGCGGCCCCCGCGACGCGCCGCGACGCCAACAGACTCTCAAAGCCACGATCGACTGGAGCTACGAACTCCTCGATCATGAACAGCGGCGGCTGTTCGCGTGCATGGCGGTGTTCGCCGGCGGCTGCGCTCTAGTCGCCGCCGAAGCCGTCTGCGGCGCGGAGTTGGACACGCTGCATGCACTCGTCGACCGCAGCCTCCTACGCACGGACGGCGAGCGCTACTGGATGTTGCCCACCCTGCGCGAATACGGACGCGAGCGGTTGGAGCAGAGGGGCGAGGCGGAGGAATTGCGGCGGTTGCACGCGCGGTGGTTTGTAGGGCTCATTCACTCAGAAGGCCTTGACGCACACGCGCCGTTCACTCCCCCGCTCCTCAATCACGTGAGAGCCGAGCGCGAGAACTTTCGCGGCGCATTGGAATGGGCCGCCGAGCAGGGTGATACCGAAGCCTTGGCTCGGCTCGCATATCCGCTGACCTTCTACTGGTGGGTCAGCGAGGGGCAACTGCAGGAAGCCCAACGGTGGGTGGGGATGGCGCTCGAGCATCTCGCGGAGTACCCGCCGTGGCTGAGGGTGGGAGTCCTTGAGGCCGCCACCAACTTGGCGTCATTGCGAGGCGAACAGAAACAAGCGCTGGCTTTCTCCGAGCAGGCCCTGGCGATCTTGCCCCAGGTTGGCGATCCCAACTTCGTCTGCGATGTGATGATGACCGATGGCATCCTCGCGAGCCAACGCGGAGACCTGGACCATGCCCGGGCGGCCATGGAGGATGTAGCGCGGTTTGCGCGAGAGCACAACCTCCTGCTAGACCTGTCGGGCGCTTTGGTGAATCTGGGAGACATAGCGATCGAGCAGGGAAGGTTGGACGAGGGTCGCGCGCTGTTGGAGGAAGCTCTCGCCTCCTCCGAAGGCGGCAGATCGACCACGCGTAGCGTGGCACTCGTAAACCTCGCGGAGATCGCCGCCTTACAAGGCCGCTACCGCGACGCCGCGAGCATTGGCCGAACCGCCCTCGCCGTTGCCCTTGATCACGGCGACCAACTCAGGGCCGTATGGGCGACATTTCCTATCTCCTGGGCCCTCGTGGAGCTGGGTGAGCTTGAGCGTGCCGAACGGCTCATCGGAGCCGCAACGACATTCCTCCAAAACGCCGGCTTCGCGAGGAGCCGATCGGACTTACTGTGCGAGGAGGCTGTCCTTGATGTGTTGCACAGGCGTCTGCCTGCCGACGCGGTCCACATGCTGGTCCAGCAAGGCCGCGACACGCCGCTCGAGGAAGTTCTCGCCGACGCGCTGGAGGACACAGCCCGCACCTGAACGCCGCCCGACCGCGGCAGGACGCCAACCCCATTTCGCGGATCGAGCCTCTACAGGGGTACTCGTCACCCCGCGCCGGCGTCCGAGTCCGGCGGGGCGTGCTTCCAGCTCTCAGCCGCTGGGGCTGTGCGCCCTGCTTTTGCTCGACGAGGAGCATCACCGGCGACGCCTCCCGAGTCACGGAATGCGCGGATAGCAGGTGACCGCCACCGAGCGGGAACGCCATCACGCCAGCCCTCCTTTGTCGCCAGGGCGGCCATGAGCGGGTGACTTCCGCTTTGGGCACTGGCGGGCCGGAAGCGGGAGCCAGCGGTGCTTGGCGAGCCTGGAAGCGCCCGCTTGCGCTGTCGAGTCGGAGTCGTGATGGCCGCGTGTCGCGGGGCGCTCGTGAGCGTGAGCATTTTGGCCGAGCGACGTATTGTGGCGGGCATGAGGCGCCGCTCTGAGCTGCCGCCCGATCATCTGGTCGCCGAGCTGGTTGGTTTGCTCGATGACGCCCCGGAGATCGAGGACCCCGCCGACGTCGAGCTGCTCGCGGGCACCCTGCTGCTGCCGATCTTGATCCCGGAGGTCCCGGAGGCGGCGCGTCGCGTCGTGGTCGACGCGATCGCGGCCCGCGGCGATCCGATCGCCGCGGCCACGCTCGCCGCGCTGGCCGTGCTTGCACCCGCGCGGCTGGCCAGCTATGCGCACCATGCTGCCGTGCGCCTGGCGGGCGGCGGGGTCACGCACCCGGCGGTCGCGCAGATCGGCACGCTGTCGGTGGAGTCGGCCACCGCGGGCGTTGACGAAGGCACCGAGATGATCGTCGCGGTGCTCGCGCGACCCGGCTACCGCGACCGGCAGGTGCTTGTGCTCGGCATTGACGTGGCGACCGATGCGGTGATCGAGTGCATGCTGACGCCACCGCTTTCGCGCAGTGAGGCTGAGCGGCTGTTGCGCGAGCCGACCAGCGACGTCAGCGCCCCGCCGCTTGCCGGGTTGGCGACTAACGAGCTGGCCGCGCGGGTGATCGGCACCGCGGCTAACGCTCGCGATCTCGGGATCGCGCTGGGGTCAGACGCCGCGCCGGTGCTGCCGATCATCGCCCGTGCTCTGACCGGGGCCGGCGACGGCGTCGCCTGGCCAGAGACGCTTGCTCCGTGGGAGGAGGACGACGAGGAGTTGTCGATCTCCAACGGTGGTCACGATCCCGGCGAGCTGATCGGTCGGCTTGGCGACGAGTTCGAGATGCACATCGGTGAGCGGTGGCCACCCGCCGGCCCGGTCGCGCGCCACGCGGGTGTCGTCGGCGCCGAGATGCTGCGCTGGCGTGCCGCCACCGGCAACGGGCACCTCGGCCGCTGGGAGGTCGAGGACCTCGCCACGTTCCTGACCGCACACGTGCCCTCCAGCAGCCCACTCGGCGACGAGGCCCGTGCCGCGGCGCCGGACTGCGCCCTGGCGCTGATCCGGTTTCTGGCCGACCGCGGCAGCCTCAGCGGCGACCCACTGCCCGACCTCGAGCACGCCTGCGAGATGCTGCGCGCCCATGCCGTCTCCCACCGGGCCCGCGGCGAGAGCACCAGCGCTCGGCGCGCCAAGCGCAAGGCGCAACGCTCTGCGCGCAAGCAGAGTCGCCGTCGCTGAGCGGGCTCACGCCCCCCCGCTACACGCCGCGCGTGCTCCGTCGCGCCGGAGGCCGCCTCAGCACAGACAGCCCACCGCGTGGCTCTATGCCCCGCCTCGGGCAGCCTCGAAAGGTGGGATCACGGGCGTGACGGCGGTGCGCTCGTGATCAGGTCGATCGCGGGCACGTAGTCGCGAGCGGCGTAGATGTGGCGTTGCAAGACGTGGTGGAGGCCGGCGAGGTCAAGCGCAGCCAGGCCGCCGGCGTGCTGGACCGCCAGTCGGCAGGTGAGCGCAAGGTCGTTCATGCAGCCCAGCACGCTGCGACTGCCCGCGGTGCCCGCGATCGTCACGCCGCCGGGATCAAGCTCGCCCAGCGCTCGCTCAGACAGGCCCTCGGCGCGCAGCTGGTCTGCGATGCGTGCCACCACGAACGGACCGAGCGGACGCAGCTGCGCGACCCGCACATCGGGAACGAACACCGAAAACAAGGTTCCGGCATGGGTGAGCAGCAGGCACTTGCGCCGCTCGATCACCAGCAGGTTGGCGTACCAGTCGCGCTCAGAGCAGCCGGGATCGGCCTGTCGCTGAGGCTCGCCGCCCAGAAACGCTCGCAGCTTGGCAGTGCAGCGCACGATCACCGCCGCCACCAAGTAGTCGAGGTGGGCGTGGTCGCCGCAATGGGACGCGACTGTTGATGGCCCTCGAGGGGCAAAGCTGCGCGGCAGGCCTCAGTCCCGGAACCTGCGCTTTGCTCGGCGGTTTCGACCACGCCCGCCAACAAGTCTAGAGAGACGGCTGCTGCTCGGTCGCCTTTGCGGCGCTCTCGCAGAGGCTGCCGTTCGCGCCCAGACTCACCGGTGCGCCTCCGCCCGAACCGCGCCACCCGCGCGACGATCGCATTCCCGGAGAGCGATCGTCCCGACCGGCCACGAGCCGGCGATGCCTATGCCACGCCAGCAGCCGTCTCGCCGGGCGCGGCGGACTACTGGTTCGCCCCGGCTGAGCGGTAGTCACGCAGCTCGAGGCCGGCGGCATCCGCCGCGCTATTGCTTTCCCGATGGCATTGGCCGGACCCCTCAAGCCAAGAGCGATCGTCCCGCCTCGGCCGACCGCGCTATAGCTTCGCGCGGAAAGGGATCATGCGGCGGCCGACAGCCGCACTATCCCATTCGCTTCGTACCCCGCGACCCAGCCGCTATTGGGTTGCCACGCCAGCGATGACGGCGTCGGCGCGGCGCTCACGATCGCTTCGGTAGGGACGCCGACCTCCGCCCTGCGAGCGCTCCGGCGACGACGCAGACGCCGGCGGGCGCTCTCGCCGCGTGATTGCTCCGCTCACGAAGCACTCGCGCGGCGCCTATGGTGGCGACGCGCACAGGATCGCCGACGTGGCACAGGTCGCGCTGTAGCGAGGGCGATCGCACGGCGTGAGCCGCCGGCGGACCCCTGCGGCCGTCGCGCTCGGCGCGCTGTCCGGAGGCGGATGTGCTTGGTCAGGGTGCGCTGACCAGTCCTGGACACTTCAGGAACACAGCACACCCGATCGCCCGCCCCACGGCGAGAAATCGGGCGATCGCCCGCACCAACGTGCCTAGCAACGCGGGCCGATCCCGTCCCGATCACCACGCGCCCGACGTCCACGGAGCCGGGACCGAGCGGGCCGCCCGAACCCCCGGGCGCGAGCTTCTCGACGTCCTGACGGATGACCAGCACTCGGGCCCCAGGCGCAAACGACCGCAGTTGTGCATCACGAAGCATCGTATTCTCGCCAGCGACGCGGACGCGAGCACCGCCTGGAACGTCAGCCGCTTCCCGCGCAACCTGCGGGAAGCCGCCGCGGACGCCGAGCTGCTGCATGGCTGCTAAGCACGCGAGCGACCGTTTTGCCACAGATTCTTTCCTAGGCGCGAGCGACCGCCAACGGCCAGGACGGATGCGGAGCTCGCAGGCTTCGTCGAGAGGCAAGGCACGCAGCGACGGCACGCAGCAGCTCACCAGAGGCCGCGTCCGCGAGAGTCGGCTGGCCGCAACGCCGATACGATCAGGCCGTGGCCCGGACGTCGAACACGGCCAACACCACGGCCGCGCAACGCAGCGCCGCAGCCCAACAGCTGCGCGGCACGTTCGCTGACAATGCTCGCGACCATAAACTGCTCGACGAGTTGATCGGCGAGCGCCGGGCGGAGGCTCTCGCTGAGGATCGCGCAGCCGACGCTCCCCGGCCGCGCCCTGGGCGCTGAGGACCAGCCGCGCTCGGCCGGCGCCACCAGATCCTCGGCGACGCTCGCCCGAGAAGTCTGGATCGCGATGACCGATGCAGCCCTCAGCGAAGACTTCCGTCGGCGGTCGATTGCAGCCGCGCCATACACGCCGGCCGGACTGGTGGATCACGCCTGAAGCGATCACGTTGGTGCGGCTGCCGCTTCGGCGAAGAAGCAGCCATGCGGCGTGTGGCGAACGCGCTACTCCTCCTCGGCGAAGCGATCGCGCGCGAGGGATTGCGCGGGCGTGGCGGCGATCTCAGTGCCGGCGGGGTGGGGTCCGACGCTTGCCTCCACGCGATTGCGCAAGCCAGGATCGTCAGTCTCACGGCCCCCGACCGGGGCGCTCTTGCCTACGCAGCCCGTGGCGTCCGCCGAACGGCGAGTCGCTGCTGCGTGTGGTCCGATCCGCATGTGTGAGAGACGTCGATTGGGGCGAGCGGCACTCCCAGATCGCGTCGGTGCGGAGCGTCCTGGCGGCCGGCGTGAGGACCGTCGGCGCACCACCAGACGATGTGTGTCCAGGGCGGTCAACTGCGAGCAACTCATGCATCAGCTCGCGGCCGTCGTCGATCCATCGCGACCGCGTGATATCGAAACCCGCCGTCGAGCTGTCTCCGACAAGTCCGCCTTCCGGTAGCAATGGGAGTAAGCACGGGCCGCCGGGGTGCGCACGTCGTTCAGCGTTTCTGGGTGCCGATGACTGAATGCCGGGCGAAGCGGTGATCCGTGTACTGGGCGGGTGCTACCGGCGCGCGGCCGTCCGGTTGCGGCGGCGGGGGACGAGTTGGCGGAGTGCCTCGACCTCCCGCTCGTAGTCGGCGATGATCGTGTCGGGGTCGGGGATGAGCCCGCCGTCGACTTGTAGGCCGACGGTTACACCGCCTTCGTAGCTGAAGATGTTGATGCCCATCCCGATCGTTCCGGCGGCCGGGACCCAGGGGACCACGCCGGCGATCTTGCTGCCAGCGAAATAGATCGGCTCGGTCGGTCCCGGAACGTTGGTAAGCACCGCGCTGGTCTTCTGCGTGAGCACGTCAAGCAGGCTCTTTTCGATCTGGCGCGGCGCCATGCCGACCGCTTCGAGCATCGCGTACGAGACACCGCCTTCGCGTGAGTCCTTGATCTCCAGCATCCGGCGGTGAATCTCGGCAAGGCGGTCGGTCGGATCGGCGATCCCGACGGGCAGCGTCAGATACACGAGGCCGAAGCGGTTGCCCAGCTCGCGCGGGAGTGGCTCGTCGGGCGCTCTCAGGTTGTACGGAACCATCACGCGGATCTCATCGACGAGGCTGTCGCGGCCGAGCAGGTACCGGCGCAAGGCACCGGTCATCGCCGCGGTCAGGACGTCGTTGACCGTCGTGCCGGTCGCGTGGCCGATCGCTTTGATGCCGTCAAGCGGCATCCGCTCAGACCATGTGACGCGTCGCGAGACCTGGAGCTTGGCATTCAGGACTGTCTTCGCGTCGGACCGTGTCAGCAGCAGCTTCGCAAGCGCAAGGGCGTCGGCAGTCCCGCGCGAGGCGAGCGCCGGCAGCTCGGAGGTCGGGTGCGTGAGGATCTCGATGCCCTCGTGAACACCCGCCTGCGCGACGTGCGCGCCGGCCCTGGCCGGCGCCGCGATCGAGCCGAGCAGACCCCGCCCCCCGCCCTCGCGCGGCGGCGCGATCCCGGCGTCGGGGAGCCTGTCGGTCAGCGAGAGCAGCACGCGCGAGAGCGCGATCCCATCCGCAATGCAATGGTGGATGCGCGAGATCATCGCCATCCCCTCACCGAAGCCGTCCACCAGGTACATATCCCACAGCGGCTTGCCGCGGTCCAGCGGACTCGCGATCAGGTCGCTGACAAGCTCCTCGAGCGCGCGCTTGTCACCCGGCGCCGGAAGCGCGAGGTGGTGGACGTGACGATCGAGGTCGAAGTTCGGATCATCGTCCCAGGACGGGACCCCGACGCCCAGACGCGGTTCGCTGACCAGCTGGCGAAAACGTGGGAACGGCTCGACCAAGCGCGATCGCAGGATCTCTGTGACGCGGTCGACATCGACACGCTCCTCGAACCACAGCAGCGCATTGACGACCATCAGGTTCGTCGGCCGGTCCATGTGCAGCCACGCCGCGTCGGCATGACTCATTCGCTGCCTACTCACGAACGGCTCCTTTTCAAACCCGCCCAATCCGCATCGACGCTACGGTGCGCACCTCCAACAAGCATCGGGATCTCCCCACGTCACGGTCCGTAGAACCACGCAGCCTTCGGACCCCAGCCCGGCGTGCTGCGCGCCCTTGAACCGATCGCCCCCGCCGTTCGGATTGGCGTCAGCGCCGGCGCCCGCACGAATGACACCCTCCGATTCATAGGCTCAGCAGCAGTCTCACCGCACTCCTGCTTGCCCGGCCGGAAGCATAAAGTGTAACCGCCCGGTTGCGCCTTGGACACACGCGGTAATCCGGAGTTCCGGATAACTGCCAATCGCCCCTCGGGGAGGCGCGACGGCGCGAGCCCGCGGTCGTCTGTCAGCAGCCGTCGGTTGTACGGAACCGACAATTCGGGGATCGCGGCCACGCGGTCGGCGCGACTATCGCAAACGTGGCAAAGCGCAAGCTGGCGCCGGCGCCGTCGGAGTGCTGGATCGTCGCCAAAGCGCAAGCCAGCTGCAGCTGGGCTCCGTGACGAATGCGATTGTGCGGGCCGGCCTCATCGGAGACGCGCCTGTCGCCGAGAGCAGGGCGGCGCGACGGCACGCAGAATCGGACGATTGCGTAGGTACGGCTCGAGTCTCGAGTTCGGCGGGGTGCGGGTTCGTCGGTTTGGGTCGCAGTGAGGCCTGGGCTTATGATCGGCCGCAACTTCTGATCTGTGCGGATACTGCTTTGTGGTGGGCCTTTGAGAGTTGGCGTGGTGGCCCGGGAGACCGGGGGCGGCTACGTGGTTGTTGATACCGATTATCTGGTTGTGGGGGCGGGCGCGACGGGGCTTGCGTTCGTTGACGCTTTGGTGGCCGAGTCGGATGTCGAGGTGACGTTGGTGGACCGGCAGGCGGCGCCGGGGGGTCATTGGTTGCACGCGTATCCGTTCGTTCGTCTGCATACGCCTTCGGCGTATTACGGTGTGAATTCGCTGGCGCTGGGTGAGGATCGGATCGACGAGGCGGGGGAGAACGCCGGGTATTACGAACGGGCAAGGGGCAGCGAAGTGCGCGAGTACTTTGCCGAGGCGGCCGAGCGGCTTGTGCAGACAGGGCGGCTTCGCGTGCTGACGGGCTATGAGCATGTGGGCGGCGGAGGCGCGGGTGAACGGGTCCGAGAGTTGGGAGCCGGAAAGCTCCACGATGTCGTGGTGCGTCGCAGGCTGGTTGATGCGCGATATCTGGAGGCGTCGATCCCCGCCACCCACGCCGTCCCGTTCGGGGTGGCGGCGGGCGCCCAGGTGATTCCGGTCAACGACCTGCCGGCAGCGGCGCATGTGGCGTCGTCCTACGCGGTGCTCGGGTCCGGCAAGACGGCCGCCGACGCGTGTACCTGGCTGCTCGAGAACAACGTGGATCCTGACCGGATCCGCTGGATCCGACCGCGGGACGCGTGGTTCTACGACCGCCGGCACTGGCAGCCGCTGGATCAGGTAGCCGCGGTCATGGACGGGATCTCTCTCGATGCCGAAGCGGCGGCCAACGCGACCGACATCGAGGACGTGTTTGAGCGGCTCGAGGCGTCCGGGAGGCTCGCGCGTATCGACCCGGCTTCGCCGGCGAGGATGTATCGAGGCACGATGCTCAGCGCCGGCGAGCTAGACGCCTTGCGCGAGATCGAGGATGTGGTCAGGCTCGGTCGAGTGCGGCGGATCGAGACTGATCGGATCGTGCTCGAGCGGGGGGAGGCACCAACCGGCCCCGACGTCCTTCACGTGGACTGCACGGCGCTCGGTCTGAACAACGCCCCCGCCACATCGATCTTCCAGCCCGGCCGGATCGTGCTCCAACAGGTGCGATACCTCTCGCCCTGTTTCAACGCAGCCCTGATCGGCTTTGTTGAGGCTCACAGGGATGACGATCCGGACAAGAACCGGCTTTGCCCGTCCACCCCCTACCCCAGCAAGATCGAGGACTGGCCGCGGCTGATGTGCACCACATGGAAGATCGAGACGCAGTGGTTGAGCGAGCCCGACCTCGCCGCATGGATGGCCGCGAGCCGCCTGAACCTGATGCGCGCCCTTCCGGAGCACGCGATCGACCCAGCCGTGCAGACGGCCGTCACGCGATATCTCACGCACGTCGGCCCGGCGATCGAGCGGATGAGTAGCTGGGACAGATCCGGCCTGTGACCGATCACGGAGCGCGAGCGGCCCGCGACGCCCACGCTCGAGTGTGACACGGGCCTCGCACCCACCCCGGGACCCGCCTTCCATCCACCGCGCGCAGGTAACCAGCCGACGCTGAACACCTTCTTCCCGGCGGCAGGCAAGGCCGGCACAGGAGCGGCGGAACGCGCCCAGGTCGCCGAATGCAGGCCGGCACCGCGCCGTGCAAACACGCTCGGCTGCGTATGCAGCCTCGCTTCGGCCGCTCCCCCACCAAGGCCCCGCTGACACCTCCGACGCTTCGTCTCCCGCGATCGGAATGTCGCCAATTGTTGAGCGCTGCTCAGTTTGAGCATGCCGGTGCCGCTCTGGGTGGCACCGGAGGGTGGGGTACGAAAGAAGAAGTAAGTCGTTCACGGGGCGGGGGTTGCGGTCCAGAGTTGCGCGGGGCGGCCGCCGGTGGCGATTTGGGTGACGGTCGCTCGGCCGGTGGTCTGGAGGGTGCGGAGCGCGTCGTCGAGTTGGCCGGCGGGCTGGTTGTGTTTGAGGGTGTCGCTGATCTGGCTGCGGGTCAGGCCGGCCGGGCTGTTTCTCAGGGCGGCGTGGATTTGTTCGGCGAGTGGTTGGCCGGTCGCGCCGTGCAGCGCCCAGCCGGCGGAGCGGGCGGCGTAGTCCTGGAGCGCGAGCGCTGCGGTCAGGTGCGGCGGGCGGATCTGTCGTTGCCCGTCGGCGAGGGCGTAGATGAGCGCGAGGCGGATCGTGTGCGCCTCGGCGCGGGCGGTGATCTGACCGACCGGCCCGGGAAGGGGTCGGGCGAGTTGGCGGTAGGCGTGATGCCACAGCTCGCGGGCGTCGGTGTCGAGACGGACCTGGCCGGCGGTCGTCGCGTGCTTGAGGGTCGCGGCGAGCACGCGGGTGAGGCCGGTGGCGGCGAGGGGATCGCGCTGACCGCCTTCGGGGAGCAGGCGCTGTCGTCGGCAGGCGATCAGCAATATCCGATTCAGATAGCCGTTTGCCAGCTCGATCGTGGTGGTGTGCCGTCGGAGCTCTTCCTGGGTGATGTGGCCGATCACCGCGATGTGCGCGCTGGTCGCGCGCGCCGGGGCGGTGCGGGTCAAGATCGCCAACGGCCGCCCGTCCCACGCGGAGCGCAAGGTCGGCGAGAGGGTGGATATCTCGCGGCTGGCTGCTCTGAGCACTGATGCGAATTCGGGTTCGATCACGAGCAGTCGCTGGTCGCTGATGCCGGGGTCGGGGCCGGTGGGGTCGCGCACCGCCCAGATCAGTCCCTCGCCACTGGATAGGCCGGTCATGATCCGCGGCTCGATCGTTGGGTCGAGGGCAGCGAGGAGCCGTCGGACGTGATCCCAGGACGAACCCTTTCTCGCCCTTGAGCTGTCCCCGACGAGGAGCATGAACTCGTTGGGGTGATGGTGGGTCGCCTCGACGGTGAACCAGGCGCGGCGGCCGACGGCCGCACCGAAGGCGACGAGTAGCTGGGTGAGGATCGCGATCGGGTCGGCCTCTGTGTGCGGCGCGATCGTGGTGACAATCGCGCCGAGCAGCTCGTGATAGACCGCGGCTGCTGGTGGTGTCGGCCAGTTCGCGGGCGGTGGGAGCGTTCCGGTGTCGGCCGGCTGTGGGTCCTGGGGTGCCTGGTCGAGCAGTGACAGTGTCATTCGGCCGAGATCTCAGCGACCGCGACACGGACGGCCGACTCGTCCACGATCGCCTTCTTTGAGGCGAACGCGGCGATCAGCGAGGCGACGGCGAGGTTGTTGATCAGCCGGGGCAGGCCGCGAGAGGTGTCATGGATCAGGGCGATCGCGTCATCGGAGAACAGGGTGTCTGAGCGGCCGGCGAGCGCGAGGTGGTGCTGCACGTAGCTGGTCGTCTCCGTATGGCTCAGGCCGGTGATCGCGTAGCGGACCGCGATCCGTTGATCGAGCGCTGTGAACGTGCCCTGCCTGAGCTTGCGCCGCAGTGTTGGTTGGCCGAGCAGCAGCAGGCAGAACGGGGCTGTCTGGTCCATTCCCATGTTCGACAGGCGCCGGATCCCCTCCAGGCTCTCGGCGTCCAGCAGGTGCGCCTCGTCGATGATCAGCACCACGTGCTTGCCGCGCTCCGCGCTCTCAGCGGCGAGCATCTCCTGGGCTTGGGGAATCAGCGCAGCGTGATGAAACCGTGGGGTGCCGCCGAGGGTGGTGATGATCAGCCCATAGATCCCGCGCAAGCCGACCCCGGGCGTGCCGAGGTAGAGCACCGTGTGCCGGGACGCGTCAAGCCCGGCGACGGCGGCGCGGGCAGCGACCGTCTTCCCGGCGCCGCACTCACCCGAGATCACACCGATCGCCTGCTCGGCGATGCACCACTGGATCCGGGCGACCGCCTCCGCGTGCGCGCCATGCGCGTGCAGCATCCCCGGCGCGAGGTCCTTCCCGAACGGCATCCTCGAGAACCCGTAGTGCGCGCGCAATCGATCGATACTCATCCCTCACGTCCTTCCTGGTTGATGTCACGATTCGTCCTTCTTCTTCGCCGTCGCCGTCGCCGTCGCCGTCGCCGTCGCCGTCGCCGTCGCCGTCGCCGTCGCCGTCGCCGTCGCCGTCGCCGTCGCCGTCGCCGTCGCCGTCGCCGTCGCCGTCGGGCTGGGTGAGGCTGGCGTAGTCGATTCGGTGCCCGCCCAACTCGGCGTCGCGTTTCTCGGCGAGCAGCTTGAGGTAGTCGATCCCCGTGCTCACCGGTGGCGGTGGAATCTCGCGCTCGGCCTGTGGATGGGTGTGCCGGCCGATCATGAGCGGGACCGCGGTCCCGAACGGGCGGTGCTGGTAGCGGACCTCGATCCGGGTCAGGTCGAACGGATCGAACACCAGCTCGACCTTCCGGCCCACGAGCGCCGGGTCGACCTCGTAGTGGTTGCCGTGCAGCGACACCGTCGCGGTTTTCGTGACCGTGCGTTCTTGGGACCACAGGAACGCCTCGCGCAAGAGGGCCGGGGTCGGCAATAGCGGCGCGCCGGCGGTATCGAACCGGGCGAGCGGGGTCTGCCCGGTCTCGGAGTGCACGCGTCGGTGATAGACGACCTCAAGCCATGCGGAGAACAGGCGGTTCAGCTCGGCGAGCTCGACACCATCGTCGATCTCGACCAGGAACTGATCGCGGACCGTGCGAAAAAACCGTTCGATCTTGCCCTTCGTGGTCGCCGCGCGAGGGCTCGCGTGGATCAACCGGACGCCGAGCACAGCACAGGCTCTGAGCAGCTGCGAGGACACGAACGCAGATCCGCGATCGACCAGGATCGCTTTCGGGAGCCCGCGGGCCATCAGCCCGGCTCGGAGCGCGGCCTCGAGCCGGAACACGTCCTCGCCGGCGCCCCACCGCCAGCCGACCAACATGCGGGAGTGATCATCGATAAACCCGAGCAGCACCGCCCGTCGCGCCGCGGCGCCGGCCAAGGTGGGGCCGTGCAGCCCGTCCCCGGTCCACAGCTCGTTGCGCTCGGAGGCCTCGAAGCGACCATAGACCTTTCCAGGCCCGCGGCCGTCCGCGCGGACATTCAACCCCTCGCGCGCAAGGTGCGTCTGCAACGTCCGCAACCCCGGCACTGACCCATCGCCGGTGGTGAGCATGATCTCCCGGACCTGCGCCGCGGTCCGCTCCGGCCGCTCCCGCTTCAAGGCGAACGCCAGCTCCAGCGCCTGCGTCGGTGTGCGCGGCACCACGACCCGAGGCTGGGGAACGAGCGCCTCGAACCCACCATGACAGTACGCGCGGACCCACCGATCCAGCGTCCCGCGCGCGACCCGGACAAGCCGCCCGTCCGGACCGACATGCTCTCGATCAGCGAGCGCGCGCACCAGTCGCCCGCGCTCTGCCTTCGACAGCGACAGGTCGGCCGCGTCGCGGATCAGCGCGTACCGGAACAGGCCGATCTCCCGGCGACGGTCCTCATCCACCTGGCGTTCTCCCCGCGCTCTCGCTCATCCGAGCGCGGGACCCTCTCAGCTCATCCCGTCCACGTGAAGGCGGGGGTTCGTGTTGCGAGCAGCACACCTCCCGACAGCCGCGACGCGACCGGCCACGGATCACCCGACCCGAACCGCAACACCCACGCCCGAGCCGCGACCGCGATCGCCTCCAGCGCATCTGCGATGCCGCTCCCCGCCGGCACGACCGGCCCGATCTCCGGATCCAGCGCGACAGCGCATCGCGTGAAATGCATCCTGATCAGCTCTGCCCGCTCAGCGAACCGACGCAGCCAGCCACGAACCGTGTCCGCGTGCACCCCGAGCCGTGACGCGATCCGGCGATACCCCTCACCAGCGACCTTCGCCGCGAGCGCCGCGCCGATCACCCCGACCTCGTCTTGACGCCGCGACAGACACAGATCCGGCAGCAGCACGTGCGTACCCGCGCAGCCCCGGCACCGCCCCCGCCGCGGCCGCAACAACCGATCCCCGGACAAACCGCGCAGCACCCGCTCCCTGGCATGCCCCCACGGCCCCAACACTCCCTGACACAACGGACACCCAAGACGCCCCCCGACCAGCTCAGCCTCCACGAGCGCCTGCTCGGCGCATACGATCAACATGGGTGCCACCTCCGGCATCCAAGAGAGCCCTCCCGACGCAACCACCAAGCTGGCGGGAGGGCTCTCGCGCGTTTACGAACGCGCGAACCCTGCCATCACCACGATGAACAGCGCGAGCATCCCAGCCCGTGCTCAAACTCAGCGGCGCTCAACAGCCAATGCGCGGCGGGCTACCCGTCGACCACGCAGCTGGCGGCGCTCAATTCGCTGCTGGCGCTGCTGGCGCTCAAGCTGTATGGGCAGCGGCGCCGGTCACACGTCTACGACATCGTGCACGACCGCGCGCTCGGGTTGTTCTGCGGGCTGAACGTGCTGCCCAAGCGCACGCACCTGACCAGCTACTCGTACCGCGCACCACACGTCAACACAACCTCGCGCTGCTGGAAGCGCTCGTCGCCCGCCAGCGTGCGCTCGGGCTGATTCAAGGTGAGAGCATCAACCTCGACTTTCACGCGATCATGAGCTACGGCGAGGACCAGATCCTCGAAGAACACTACGTTCCGCGCCGCTCACAGCGCACCCGCGCAGTGCTCACCTTCTTCGCCCAAGACGGCGAGACCGCCACGCTCTGCTACGCCAACGCCGACCTCTCCAAAGCCGAGCAGTCACACGAGATCATCCGCTCCTGCGAGTTCTGGCAGACCACCACCGGCCAGAAGCCAAGACTGCTGGTGTTCGACTCCACGCTCACCACCCACGCCGAGCTGGCCGAGCTCGACGAACAAGACATCGGCTTCATCACCCTGCGCCGCCGCGGCGGCAACATCATCAAAGCCATCGAAGCGCTGCCAGACAGCGCGTGGACGCCGGTCCGGCTCGAGCGCCCCGGCAAGCACCGCGACGTGACCGTCACCGATAGCGAAGTCACGCTCGACGAGCGCAGCTTCCGCCAGCTCGCCATCAAAGGTCTCGGCCGCGACCAGCCCACACTGCTGCTCACCAACCGCCGTCAGATGACCGGCCAAGCAACTGCTCGAGCGCTACGCCAAACGCTGGCTGATCGAAAACCAGCTCTCCGCCCAGATCCGCGCCTTCCACCTCGACGCGCTCTCCTCCCAAGTCCCGCTCGTCGTCGACCTCGACGCCACCCTGTCTGTCATCGCCGACAGCATCTACCGCCACTTCGCGCTGCGGCTCAGCGGCTACCAGACCGCCACCCCCGACACCATCTTCCGCCACTTCATCAAGACCCCCGGCCTGCTGCACGTCACCCCCGAGCGGGTCGAGGTCCGCCTCGAACCACGCACCCGCACCCCCATCCTCCTCGACGCCGGCTACCACCAGCTCACGACCACCGTCCCCTGGTGGGGAGGACGCCAACTTACCTACAGCTTCCCGCCTGCCTGACCCCGCCAAACTAGGTCAAAAGGGTGTACCGGTAATCCAGGTTAGGCGTGCGGGCGAACGGGTCACTGTGAGTCGCGCGGGGAGCGTGTGACCAGGACGATGCCCTGCCCGGGTCGCAACTGGTAGGAGAAGGGGGCGACGGCCACATAGTCCATCCGGAACTCGGGTGATACGTCGACCAACGGCTGGCCGGATTGCACAAACGCCCGCAGGTCGCTGACCTCGACGTGCTGGTCGTGCCAGAAGTCGGTGTTGAAGAACAACAGGGCCTCTTGACCAAGGGTCGCCGAGCCCTGCCACATGATCAGAACCGCCGGGTTGGAGGAGGGCAACAGTAGCATCGAAGACTCCTGGGAGAAGAGCGCGATGTCTGTCTTGAGCCGGTTGACCGCGAGGATGAACTCGCGAAGGTCGACCGAGGTGGTTTCCCAATCCTCCGGGCTGGTACTGACGACATGCAAGGCTCGCCGGAAACCGAATTCGAAACCGATCGGCATCAGGCATCCAGCTGAGAACAGCGCGGTAAACAGGTACCACAGCTTGGATGCGTTAGGGTTCCCGTGCATCTCCTCGGCCAGCCGCGGCGTATCGTGGCTCTCGGGAAATCCGATCGAGGGGACAAGTTCCCCGATCAGCTTGCGTTGCTCCAAGAGCCAGTGGCTGCGGAAATCCCACCACTTCGCGCTGTTGCACACGAAATCGAAACCGGCGGTCGCCGTCGCGGCGGTTTCCCATGGTGTACAACCGAGTGTCTCGGCCACGAACACTGTGAGGGGCCGATCGTTCTTGGTGTCGGCGATCAGCCGCCGCCACAGCTCCGCCGGGATTCCGTAGGCGGCATCGCATCGGAAGCCGTCGAACCCAAGACCAAGGAGTTGGCGGACAACGGCAAGACAGTACTGATAGAGCCCCTCCGGGTCGGGTGTTCCGCGATGATCCAACTGAGCCAAATCGGCCCACACGAGGGTGCTGCCGTCCTGATCACAAGACGGATGGATGACCGCGCCCTCGGAATCCAAGGCAACCCACTCGGGATGCTCGCTCACCAATCCAGAGTCGGCCGCACAATGATCGATCACCAGATCGGCCATCGCCCGCAGCCCCCGATCCCGAGCCGCCTGAAGAACCGATCTCAGCTGATCCTCCCCCGACCGAGGATCGGTTGGCTCGATCAGCGCCGGGTTGAGCTCGAAATAGTCGGCGATCGAGTAGATGCTGCCCGATGCCCCTGGGCGCTGCACGGGGTTGGCGAACACCCAATCAAAACCCATCGCGGCGGCCCGCTCGATGTGCGGCACCCAAGCGGGAAACGGGCCGGCGAGGAGCGGGAAGAGGTTGTAGACGATCATCGGCTCCGCCAAGCCTAACCTCGAACGTGCAGTAAGGCGGGTCAGAGTGACTCGGGGGCTCCACGACTGCGGTTTGTGGCCGTGGTCATGACGTTCTTGGCTCGGCGGCCAGCTCCGGTGCGTCGCTCGCTGGAATCTGGTCGAGCACTATTCGGTCGCCGTGCGTCGGCGGGCCAGCACGGATGTCGAAAGAATCCCCTGACATTGCTATCACCTCCTTCCCCGCAGTCCTCTTCTCTGATCGCCCTCTTTTGGCGCGCCATGTCGGCCCACCATGAGCCGGTGGCAGGCGGTGGATGATCGCCTCAACCCCTCCGTCGCGGGCAGGCGGGGCCTCGATCCATGGCGGAGCGTGATCCGGTAATGAGCTTCGTTCGAGCTGAATGAGGAGCGTTCAAGAGCGACCAGCGCGGACAACGCGACGGGCATGGCAAAGCTCCATCGAGACGGTAGCCGGCGGTTAGTTACTTCCTCCGGAAGAACGCCTGGGGTTAGGCGGCGAGTTGGAGCCCGCCGGGGGTGCGTTTGGCGCCGACCTGGATGGCGACGGCCTCCATCAGGCTGGCGGCGATGAGGCGTCTGCCGTTGGTGTGGAGGTTCAGAAGTGCGCAGGCGGCTTGGCGGCGTCCGATGCGGTGTTGGTCGCGGAGGTGGACGATCGCGTCGGTGAGTTGGGCGCGTTGTTGGGGGGTGTCGATCTGCTTGTGGAGGTTGGTGAGCGCGTCCCAGCCCCAGTCCGGGTCGTCGTGTTCGATCGCTTCGCGGAGCCGCTCGAGGTCGGGGCCGATCAGCTTGGGGAGCGTGACCAGCAAGGAGAGGTCGAGGGCGGGGAGGTCGAACAGTTGATCTGAGAGCTGGTCGAGGGCGCGGTCGGAGAGCCCGTCGAGCTCGTGGATCGTCTCGCGGGCAAGGTGGGCGACGTGCGCGCGGGCGAGTTGCTCGTCTGTCGGTCCGCGGTGCTGGCCGCAGCAGTGCTTGGTCTTGCGGCCCGAGCCGCACGGGCATGGCTGGTTGCGTCCGGGTCCGGGCACGTGATTTCTCCTCGATCGCTTGCTGATGAGGGTCGCATCCGGACCGGTCGGAAACGCGCTTCTGGCAGGCGATTCCGTCCGCCCTGATAGGGATGATTTACCTGCAATTGGGGTGGTTCGTGATCGATCTTGGAGGTGTGTGTGCTGACGCTTTTGGCGGACGGTGCGGAGTCGTTGTGGGACGAGATCCTGCCGGTGGAGGTCAAGGCACTACCGGACGATCTCGCCAACCTCGACGAGCTGCTGGGCGATCCGGCGCTGTTGGCGCCGATCGCGGTGCGCTGGGAGCGGGAGCTGACCGAGGCGAGCCGTCATTCGCCGCGTGGGCGGCCGTCGATCGCGATGGAGAGCTATGTGCGGTTGATGGTGATCAAGCACCGCTCCGGGTGGGGGTAGGAGACATTGATGCGGGAGGTCTCGGACTCGATCCACCTGCGCCGCTTCTGTCGCTTTGGGCTTTCAGAGCGGCTGCCGGACGAGTCCACCGTGCGCAAGCTCACGCGTCGGTTGGGGGCCGAGGTGGTGCACGAGCTGACGCGGCTGGTGATCGCGAAGGCCAGGCGCGAGAAGCGGTTTCGGCCCAGGGCGGCGCGGATCGACGCGACCGTGGTCGAGGCCGATATCAAGTATCCGACCGACGCCGGCCTGGCGGCGGACGGGGTGCGGGCGCTCGCCCGCGAGGGCCGCAAGCTCGCCGCCAAGATCAAGGCGAAGCGCACGGCAGTGCGGGATCGCTCGCGCGCGGTCGGGGTGCGGATGCGGGCGCTGACGCGCACGCTGCGCCGGCGCTCGGGGGAGGCGAAGGCCGAGGTGCTGGAGCTCACCAAAGAGACCGGCGTGATGTTGCGAAAGTCGGTCAGGGAGGCGCGCGCGCTGGCGACCGCCGCCCGGTCAAGCGCGCGAGGGCGCGGCGCCCGTGCCAAGCTGAAGGCCGCGCGTGCGCTGGAGGAGCTGGCCGATCGCTGCGAGAAGGTCTGCGAGCAGATCGTCAAGCGTGTGGCCGGCGAGAAGATCACCGATCGCCTCGTGTCGTTGTGGGATCCGGACGCGCGCCCGATCCGCAAAGGCAAGCTCTCACAGCCCAACCAGTTCGGGTACGTCGATCAGCTGTGCGAGATCACGCAGAACACCAAGCCCGGCGCGCGTGGGTTCATCCTGCCGCCAACCAGTCAGATCGGCAACCCGACCGAGAACACGCTGCTGCCTCACACCGCCGAGCAGCTGCGCACGCTCGAGATCACGCTCAAGGAGGTGATGGTCGACGGCGCCTTCACCACCAAGGAGACGACCACCGCGCTCGAGGGCCTGGCCAACGAGATCTACATCGCGGGCCGCCAGGAGGCCGGGTCACGGAAAACCCGCCGGCGGCGCAAGCGCTACCGCACCGGAGCCGAGGGCCGGATCAGTCACCTCAAGCGCGGCTACGGGCTGCGCCGATCGCGCCTGAAGGGCGACGAAGGCCACCGAATCTGGGACAGCTGGGCGACCTTCACCTACAACGCAGACACCTACACCACCCTCGGATGAGGACAAACCACCCCGGAACGAGCGAACGGAACCCGGGAACCCGGACCCGAGAACGAGAAACCGGATCCGAACCGAGAAAACGCCACCCCGCGCCACCACCGACCCGGCACTCACACCGGCCACCGCGTTTTTCCGGAGGAAGTAGCTAGACCGAAGTTGCGGGTAATGAGTGGCTGCTGATCGGTCGCGATCCCTTATGGCTGTTGGGATCGCGGCCTTTCTCAGGTTAGATAGTGTAGCCAAGAGTATTGTTGACATTGGTCGGCTAACGCGTCATTATGTGAGGCATGGCGCGACCGGCTGGTGCGATGCATGTGGCCAAGATCACTCGGCGTCATGGGGAGCGTGAGTACAACTCCTACCTGGTGCGCCGCTCGATCCGCGAGGGCCGCCGTGTGCGCCATGAGACGGTTGCGAACGTCTCCGGGCTGCCGCCGGAGGCGATCGAGGCGCTGACGCTGGCGCTCGGGGGGGTGCGGCTCGTGCCGGCGGGTGACGCGTTTGAGATCGTGCGCTCCCGCAAGCACGGGCACGTGGAGGCGGTGCTCAGCGCCGCCCGGCGGCTGGGGTTGGCGCGGCTGCTGGATCGCGAACCCTCGCGCGAGCGGGATCTGTGCCTGGCAATGATCGCTGGCCGGGTGCTGGACGGCGGTTCCAAGCTGGCCTGCACGCGTCAGCTTCACTCGTGCACGCTGGGGGAGGAGCTGGGCGTGGAGGGCGCGGTTCACGATGACCTCTACGCGGCGATGGATTGGCTGCTTGAGCGGCAACCGGCGATTGAGCAGCGCCTCGCGCGCCGGCACCTCAAACAGAGTGAGCTGGCGTTGTATGACGTCTCCTGCTCGTACTTTGAGGGGCGCAGTTGCCCGCTGGCGCGGTTTGGCTATGACCACGGCAATGGCAAGCGGGGACGGATGCAGGTCGAGTACGGGCTGTTGTGTGACAGTGACGGGCGGCCGGTGGCGATCGAGGCGTTCGAAGGGTCACTGAAGGATTCAAAGACGCTGCCCTCGCAGGTCAACAAGCTCGAGCAACGGTTCGGGCTTGATCGCGTGATCGTGGTGACAGATCGCGGGATCGGCACCAAGGAGAACGTGACCCTGCTCGCACAGACGGCGCAGTATGCGTTCGTCACCGCGCTAAAGGCGCCGCAGATCAGAGCGCTGGTCAAGGAGGGTTGCCTGCAGCTGTCGATGTTCGACGAGCTCAACCTGGCCGAGATCGCGTGCGAGAAGCTGTATCCCGGCCAGCGGCTGGTTGTCTGCCGCAACCCGCTGGTGGCCGAGGAGCGCGCCCGCAAGCGCTCCGAGCTGCTGGCAGGCACCGAGAAGGATCTGGGAGTGTCGGAGGAACCGTGTAAGCGTGGCCGAAAGGACAAGCCATGCCTACGAGAACTCACAGCAGGATCGATCAAGAAGATGTTGTCAGCGAGGAGCGAAGCGACCTTGGATCCGCCGGGCGGAGAGAGGTGTTTCCCGGGTTGCCGGGCGGTCCTGGACTCGATGAGGAGCCGTTGGAGCTCAGCGACGAGTTGTTGGACGCGTTGCTTTCGGGCGCGAGGACGGCTGAGGAGATCGCGGGCCCGGACGGGCTGTTGGGGCAGCTCACGCGCCGGCTGTTGAACCGGGCGCTCGAGGCCGAGCTGACCGCGCATCTGGGCTATGAGGCCGGTGAGGCGCCGCCCGGTGGCGCGGGGAACGCCCGCAACGGGAAGCCGGGCAAGACGATCCTGACCGATCAGGGGCCGCTGCGGATCCGCTCCCCGCGCGATCGCAAGGGCGCGTTTGAGCCGCAGATCGTCCGCAAGCGCCAGACCCGGTGGGTCGGGTTCGACGATCGCGTGATCAGCCTGTATGCCCGCGGGCTGACGGTCCGCGAGATTCAGGGGCACCTGGCCGAGATCTACGGCACCGAGGTCTCGCCGGACCTGATCTCGAAGATCACCGACACGGTGATCGAGGACGCCAAGGCGTGGCAGAACCGCCCGCTTGAGCGCGTCTACCCGATCGTCTACCTCGATGCGCTGGTCGTGAAGATCCGCGACGGGCACACGGTCAAGAACCAGGCGTGCTACGTCGCGCTGGGCGTCAACCTCGACGGCGAGCGCGACGTGCTCGGCCTGTGGTTCCAGCAGACCGAGGGCGCGAAGTTCTGGCTGCACGTCCTCACCGACCTGAAGACCCGCGGCGTGGCTGACATCCTGTTCGTCTGCGTCGACGGGCTCACCGGCTTCCCGGAGGCGATCGAAGCGACGTTCCCGCACGCGACCGTCCAAACCTGCCTGGTGCACCAGGTTCGCTCCAGCATGCGGTTCGTGTCCTACAAGGACCGTAAGCCGCTCGCCGCCGACCTGCGCAAGATCTACACCGCCGTCGACGCCGACCACGCCGCCGACGAGCTCCAGGCGTTCGCGGAGAAATGGGATCATCGCTACCCGATGATCTCAGCCAGCTGGCTGGAGCACTGGGAGCAGATCACCCCGTTCCTGGCCTATCCCGCCGAGGTCCGCCGCGTGATCTACACGACGAACTCGATCGAAGCCTTGCACCGCCAGCTGCGCAAGATCATCAAGACCGTGCGTCACGAACGCCGAAGGAGGAGCCGTGTAGAAGGCCCTGTACATAGGCGGAACTGTGCGAGAGATGGAGGATCGATGGCCCTCCGGCGTCGGCCCTGTGGGGGTAGGCGTCAAACCGCCCTGGAGTTGCGTTAGCTGAAGACTGTCGTGGTGAGCGTCCAGGGAAAGGGCTGGGCTTGACCCGGTCAGGTGGGGACCAGGAAGACGTTCCAGAATCGCCCGGCTGGGGAGACTCGGTGGGGCGTCGTCGTTGAGGCGTCGAAAATGATCTAGATGGCATCGAAATCGGGGGGCCTGGTTTTTCCCTCGAGATGAGCTTGGCGGGTGCCCACGTTCCTGGCCAGGCGGTGTCCGGCGTAGAGGCGGCGTGATCCTGGTCTGCGGCTCTTGCACGGAACGTGAGAAGGCGAGCGTCGATACGGCGACCGGGGTCGCAGGCCCCGAAGCTCGCGAGAGGGAGCGTGCCAAGGCGGAAACCGAAGGCACTGAGTACCGATGCGACGCTCGCTGGCGGACCGGCCCGTACTAGCTGAGAAGTCCCTGCTTGCTGGGGTGGGGGTGGAGCGAAGGGGCCGGCTCACCAGGAATGTTGTTTCGATCAACCGGGGCCTTGAGGTCCTGGGAGGAAGCGAGAAGACATGCCAAAGCCCGAAGACAAGCCGTTTGTGATTCCCAAGCCGATGGTGTGGGAGGCATGGCGGGAGGTCAAGGCGAACAAGGGCGCCCCCGGAGTGGATGGGCAGGACCTGGACGAGTTCGAAGCCGATCTGAAGGGAAACCTCTACAAGATCTGGAACAGGATGAGCTCGGGTTCCTACTTTCCACCTCCGGTGAGGGCGGTCGAGGTCCCCAAGCCGCATGGTGGTGGGGTCCGTTTGCTCGGTGTGCCGACGATCGCGGACAGGGTCGCCCAAACGGTGGTGGCCACGTATTTGGGGGACAGGGCGGAACCGCGGTTTCACCCCGACTCCTATGGCTACCGGCCGGGACGGTCGGCCCATGACGCGCTCGAGGTGTGCCGGCAGCGGTGCTGGAAGTTCGACTGGACGATCGATCTCGACGTGCGGAAGTTCTTCGACGAAGTGCCGTGGGACCTTATCGTCAAGGCGGTCGAGGCGGTCACCGACTGCCGCTGGGTGCTGCTGTATGTGAAGCGGTGGCTCGCTGCCCCGCTTCAGTACCCGGACGGCATCCTTGTAGAGCGGGACAAAGGAACTCCGCAAGGGTCGGCGGTCTCGCCGATCCTGGTGAACCTGTTCATGCACTACGCGTTCGATTCCTGGATGTCCCGGAACTATCCGGGATGTCCGTTCGAGCGCTATGCCGACGATGTTGTCGTGCATTGCAAGAGCAGGCGGCAAGCCGAGTACGTGCTTGCAGGGATCACCGCGCGGATGGGGCAGGTGGGCCTACGGCTTCACCCCGACAAGACGCACGTCGTCTACTGCAAGGACGACAACCGTCGGGGAGAGCACGAGCACACCAGCTTCACCTTCCTCGGGTTCGCCTTCCGGCCCCGGAAGGCGCGCAACAAGCGCGGGGTGAGCTTCACCTCGTTCTTGCCTGCGATCAGCTCCGAGGCGCTCAAAGCCAAAGGCGACCGGCTCCACGGACTGCGGATCCACCGGCGCACCGACCTGACGCTGGACGACCTGGCGGAATGGCTGAACCCCATCATCGCCGGGTGGATGCACTATTACGGCCGGTACTACCGGACCGTGCTGCATCCCCTCTTGCGGCGCGTCAATCTCTACGTGAGGCGCTGGGCTGGGAAGAAGTATCGACGGTTGCGGACCTACGAACGGTTCAAGCGGTGGTGGACCGGGATCCTCGAACGAGAGCCCGATCTGTTCGCCCAATGGCAGTGGGTCCGCTCGCCCTGAGACGCTGGTGAGAAGAGCCCGGTGACGCGAGAGTGTCACGCCGGGATCCGTGGGAGCCGGGGGCTGCGATGCCCCCGGCGACCCGACCGCGGGCACTTCCCCACCGAGGACGCCGCCCGCAAGCTCATCTACCTCGCCATCCAGAAGGCCGAGGCGAAGTGGCAGCGCGTGTTTCACTGGCCGGCGGCACTCGCCGCGTTCAAGATCGAGTTCGGGGACCGCATTCCTGACAGTGCAATGTGACTGTCACTACTTGACACAACAGGAGTAACTGTTACCATAGAGTAGTCAGCTTACACGGAAGAACTGACACCCTCAAGGATCTGGGTGAGCTCACGCGCCGAGTGCAAGCGGGCACGCTGCAAGGCCAGGCCGAGATCGGCCTTGCAGTCGGCGCGGTATGGAACCGCTACAAGGTCAAAAAGCACTTCCAGGTGACCATCACCGATGACACGCTCACCTATGAGCGCAAGCAGCAGCAGATCGCCCAGGAGGCAGAACTCGACGGGATCTACGTGATCCGCGCCGGGCGGATCGAACCACACGAGCTCGCCGCCGCCGGCATCGTACGCGCCTACAAACAACTCAAAGAGGCAGAGAAGGGGTTCGGCGGCATCAAGGGCCCGCTGGAGGTCCGCCCGATCCACCACCGCCTGGAAGACCGCGTCCGCTCACACCTGCTGATCTGCATGCTCGCCGAGTATCTGCGCTGGCACCTGCGCCACGCGTGGGCCGAACTGCTCTTTCAAGACGACAACCCCCGCTCGCACACAGACCCCGTCGCCAAGGCCACCCGCTCGCCGACAGCGACCCGCAAGGCCGGCCGCCGCCGCAGCGCCCAGCACGACCCCTGCCACACGATCCAGAGCCTGCTCGACGAGCTTGAGAACCGCACCCGCAACACGATCCGCGTTACCGGCACCGACGCGACCTTCCCGCGACTGAGCACGCCGACCGAGCTGCAAGCGCGCGCGCTCGACCTGATCAACGAGCGCCTCCCCCAGAGCACGTAGCCACGAGCCAGACAGGCCCCAGGCCCCACAAAAGCCCGAAATCGGGGCAAATACCATCGGTCGTCAGCCGCAACTTCGGGTTAGAAACCGACGTTGGCGCCGGTACCCGTGATGCCTGGCAGTCCTGGCGCGGGTAACTACGGATTGCAAGCGGCAGCTGCGGCGCGAGGCGCGGCAAGACGTCGATTTCGCGCTGGACCCCGGCGATCGCGATCGCGCGTCGAGGAAACCACACCCAGCGCTCGTCCACCACCCAAACAGCGTTGTCCCAGCTCTCGGCCAACAGGCCCAGCGATCCGAGCTCGAGCCCAGGAAACTCGCCAGCGATCAGCGTCCGCGCCAAGTGCAAATCAACGCGGCTAGGTTCTGCCGGCCAGGCATTATCTTCAGAACAGCGTCCCGGCCTGCTCGAGGTGCTTCGTCGCTTGGTCAAGGTCGTTGTGGCAGCGCTGGACCCAGGCGTCCCCCCAGAAGAAGTTGCAACTCGTCTCCGCCCGCAGGATCAACGCGAGGGCATCCTCGAGCTCGCGGTACAGGTCGGGGTTGGCGGCACCGATCGTGATCGCGTTACGGCGGGCGGCGTCGACGGCCTCGCCGAGTTCTGCAACGCGGGTGAGCGCGGCCTGCTGAGCCGGTGATCCGCTCCACTGAAGGAACCCGGTGCCGTGATGCCAACCGGTGTTCCAGGCTCCCGGTCCAACCGTGACCCAGCCATGTGGTCCGTATCGCTCGAGGTAGTCGGAGATGAAAGTCGGGCGGATGCGGCCAGCGGAGCCGGCGCGTACCCTTTCCATCAGTTCGGCATGGAAGCTTCCCCAGAAGTTGCGGCTGGGCTCCGTGTGCCGGAACCATTCGCCGTTCTCACCTGCAGTGCCGGTTGTAACGAGCGGCGGAAAGTCGCAGTGCTGCGTGCGGGCTCGGACCTCGTTGATGAACCACTCTGTCTCGATGCCGGATGCTTGCGCGTTCGACAGCTCGCGGTCGCGCACGACGACCACGATCTGCTCGCCTCCGAACTGGGCCAGGTGGGGACGGTAGCGGAGCTCTTCCCAGCGCATGGGGGTGAGCGCCGAGACGTGCTCGCTATCGACGATCACGTACCGGTAGCGGTGGCGACGGAGGGTCGGGATCAAGTCCATCGAGAATCCCAGCTCCGGCGGCCAGAACCCCGGGACATGATCGGGCGCCAAGAGGTGTGTGGCGATCCTTTGCCATCGGTCGAGCTGCTCCTCCCGATCGGCGGGACGGATCAGCGGCAGGACGGGGTGGTAATGGCCGGTGCCGAGGAGCTCGATGATCCGGGTGTTCTGCATATACCACAAGAGTGCTTCACAATCGACGACTCTGGAGACGCGACGCTGAAAGTCGGGGTCGGCGAGCGTCTCGAGCAGAGTCCCGGAGAGCGAGAGGTGAACGCGTCCGAGATCCTCGTACTGCCACAGCGAGCGCGGGATGCGGTCGATCGCCCACAGGATCTCGTTCCCCTCCGTCTCCCGTTCGTCGAGCAGCCGCTCGAGATTTCCGGGTGGCTGGTGCAGGGTCAGAACCAGCGCGAACTCGATATCTACCACGGGGGTCTCCAGCGCCTGGCCTCAGGTTCACCGGTGCGTGTGAGGACGTTCTCGTGGAGCCGTCGTGCGGCGCGTTCGGTCGAGATCACGGTGTCATCCCTGTCATGTACCCACACGATCTCCTCGTGCGAGTACTCGCCCTGCTCACGGCTCGTCACATACGTGTGCGGAGACACGTCTATGATGCTCCCCTGTTCTCCCGATCGGTAATCCGCACCACCATGCGTGCGTTTGCAATTTCCCGGATCCGGCGGCCGGCCGGGCGAAACACGCGACACCGATCGACGTCAGCGGGGCGTGGTCGCTCATTTGTGCCGGATGTGATCGTAGATGTTCAGGTAGTCCTGCCCGGGCCCGGCCCACGAGTGATCCGTCCGCATTCCGTTGAGCTGCAGCTCCCGGTACTCCTCCGGAGAGGAGTACCAGAGGCCGATCGCGCGGCTCAGCGCTGATTCCAGTCCGTGAGCGTCCGGTTGGTGAAAAACGTACCCGTTTCGCTCCCAGCCCGACGCGTAATCCCGGTCAAACACGGTGTCGATCAGCCCGCCAACCGCTCGCACGACTGGCACGGTTCCGTACTTGAGCGCGATCATCTGCGTCAGCCCGCACGGCTCGAACAAGCTCGGCATCACTAACAGGTCAGCCCCTGCGTAGATCAGGTGCGCGAGCTCCACGCTGAACGCGAGTTCCAGATGGCAGTCCTGATTGTCGTTGAGCTCATGCTTCAGTCGCCAGAAATCCGCAGCGATTCCGGGGTCGGGGCTACTGCCTAGCAGCACGAACTGGCCGCCTTCAGCCAGCGTGTAAAAGAGCGCATGACGGATCAGCTCGACGCCCTTCTGGCGGTCCAGGCGCCCGATCGACGCGACCACCGGCTTGAAGCTGTCAGCGAGAAGGAACCGGTCGCGCAACGCGCGCTTGTTGGCGTACTTGCCGTCGAACCATTCGCTACCGTACTGGACCGGGATCAAGCGGTCGGTTTCTGGGTTCCACAGATCGTAGTCGACGCCGTTGAGCACTCCGCCGAACTTGTTGCGGTGGACGTGCAGTGTGTGGCCGACACCCTGGCCTTGGTCTGTGTACTGCGCCTCCCAGGCGTGCTGGGGAGACACCGTCGTCACGAAGTTCGCGTAGACGATGCCGCCCTTCATGAGATTCAACGCGGTGCGGTTGAAGTCGTCTCGGAGACGCTCGTAGCCGTAGAAGTGATGCGGCCGCGTGAGTCCGGTGGCCCATAGGACGGTCTCTCCGGTGATGCCCTGATGTCCGAAGTTGTGGATGGTGTAGCACACCCGCTGGTCGCCCATACCCTGGGGCTGGTAGATCTCGTACAACAGCACGGGCACTAGGGCGGTCTGCCAGTCATGACAATGAATCACCTCTGGCCGCTTGTTGGCCTTGAGCATGAACTCGAGGGCGGCCTTCGACAGGAAAGCAAACCGAAGGACATCGTCTGAGGAACCGTAAAGATGCCCACGCTCAAAGAAGCGATCCTCACAGTGAGGTTCGATGAAGAAGCACTTGCGCCCTTCCACGAGCCCGAACCACACCGTACAGTGGATCGCACCGCTGAACCACGGGACCCAGAGATCGTCATAGGCCACGGTCAGGCCGTAGATGCGGTCGTACCGCATGCAGTCGTACTTGGGCAAAATGATCTCGACGGCGTTACCGCGCAGCTCCAACTCCCGGCTAAGACCGAAGACCACCTCGCCCAGCCCGCCCGCCTGGGCCACGGGTGCGCATTCGGATGCGATCATCACGACGAACAACGAGACGCCTCAGCTTCGCGCAGTCGTTCGACTCGGTCCGCCGGGACGGGCGGCACAGCCGATCGGCACTTCTCGCCGGCGCCCCCACCTCGTGCGGCTCGCTCTCCTGACCACGCGGCTCACCGCCGCAGCGCCGTTGTCGCTCGGGCAAAGTCCCGATAGTCGATGTAGGGGAAGATGTTGTCGCACGCTTCGATCGTGGACAACCAGTCCTCGTCGATCGCTCTATTCTCGATCTGGTCGAGCAGCCGGTTGAAACGGTTGATGTGCCTGCGCACGCGCGACTCGGCGTAGGCGACGGTCGTTCGCATACTGATCATGAAGGGCCAGTCGCTAGCGGTGGCGAGAACAAGTTCCCGGGCGAGTTGATTCAGGCCCCGTAGCGTCACGCCCTCTGCGCCGGACTGCTCCAGGGCGATCCGTGACATTTCACGTGCCGCTTGGTGCAGGTGTGGCCAGATCCACGCGTTGTCGCTGTTGAGCCACGTCCGGCTGTAGCCGTATGCACCCCACGAGCTGGCCGCCGGCATCGAGATTTGAAACTCAAGGCCGCTGTCAAGGACGTCGGATGGCGTCGACAGGCGATAGGTGGACTGTTCGCAGCTCTTGCGGACCACGAGGTCAAGAAACTCGGGTCCCTCGAACCACCAGTGCCCGAATAACTCCGCGTCGTACGGCGCGACGATCACGGGCGCCCGCCCCGTCTCGCTCCGGACCTCGTCGACCCGTCGCGCCCGAGCGTGCACGAAGTGCTCGGCATGCTCGTTCGCAGCTTCGAGGGCCCAGGCACGGTGATACGGCTCTTTGTCCTGAAGTGCCACGTCACGTCCGGTCACGCGATGGTACTTCAGACCTACATTTCGTCTGGCGCCGTCGGGCAGGAGAAGGCGTGCAATCGCCTCACCGTCGAGGTCATAGCCGACGTCACGGTAGAACTCGCGATAGCGAGGGTCACCGGGATATCCAACCTCGGCGCTCCACACCTGTGCTGAAGACTCCGGATCACGCGCAAACGCCGCCACCCCGCAGGGGCAGATGATCGGCGCGTAGGTGCCGAGAACGGGCCGCGGCTCGGCGAGCTCCAGGGCATGAGCATCAGCCAGAAAGTAGCTGATCGCCTCATCGGCCAGCAGCCGGTCGATTCCAGGCACGAAGCCGCACTCGGGTAACCACATGCCGGGTGGCCGCCGACCAAAATGGTGCTGGTAGCACTTGGCTCCAAGAGCTATCTGCGCTGCCGCGTAGGTCTCGTCGAAGCCAGGAAGGAACGCGTGCGTCGCGCATGACGTGACGAGCTCAAGTACTCCGCGATCCTGGAGGGCGGCAAACGCGGCGGTGAGATCCCGAGAGTACTGGTGCTCGAAGCGGTTGACAGCGTCGGCGAGTCGCGCGCGATTGATCTCCGCCGTCGCGCGGAACCGCTCGTCGTTCGCGGTCCTGCGGACCTCACAATCGGCAAGCTCGAGGAGCGCGTGCATCCGATCGACATAGCGCGTCACCAGCAGTTCGTCTGTGAGCATCTCCAAGAGAGGAGGTGACAACGAGACCGTCAGCCGCGCCGGCAGGCCGTCACGAACCCAGCCCTCGGCCATGGACAACAACGGAATATAGGTCTCGGTTACGGCCTCGAAGAACCAACCCTCAGCCAGACCGTTTTCGTCCTCGGGGTCTCGCACGTAGGGCAGGTGAGCGTGCAGGAACACGACGAGATGGCCAGTTGCAGCCGGCTCCCGCCCATGCGCGACTCGCCACAGCGGGCGATCCGAGCTAGAGCGCGTGGCGCACCCCGACAATGGCCGCGGCCGATCGCGTACGAGGACCATCGCCGCCGGCGGAGTGCACCGGACTGTACGTGATGGAGTTCCCGTCCCGGTCAATCACAGTCATAGAGCCGTCGGCACCTTCACTCACCGTGCACACCTCGGTGCCCGATGAGGACGTATCTGGGCCGGCTGGCTCAGCCGGCGCAAGGTCCGGCCCCGGAGGGTCGAGGATCGCGATCGCTGGTCGCGCGATCCCCGCTTCGGCCAACGCACCGACCAGCACGTTTCCGGCGCGGAGCACGACGACCGGATCCTGTCCAAACCACACAGCCGCGGCAAGCGCGCCGAGTGCGGCAGCCACCGGCCCCGTCATTGCCGGACTCCCGGCCACCACGAACGGTATGCGCGCCGGGTCACGCCGCGCGAGTCGAGCCTCCGAACCAGATCGCGCGAAACGCAGCTCCGAAGCAAAGGGGAACTCCGAGGCGGCCCGCAGCAGCCGGGCCTCAGACCCCGCGTGCGGAGGCGCGCCTACGCACGCCACTCCGCCAGCGGCCTGCGCAACGCGAGTAGCTACTCCGGTCGGCGCTGCCACAAGATCGCCGCCGGCGCGGTCAAGCTCACGATCATGGCCCTCAGCCGGTAGGCGCAGCTGCTGCGCACGGCTCACGAACGCAGGCGTGCTTGCCGCCCTCGCCGTCTCGGGAGGTGCGTGGATCACGTCTGACCGCGCGAGAACGACCCACTGATAGTTATGCATGACGGCCAGTTCGACCATGTACGAGCTGTCGGCCTCCGGGAGAGCCACCTCCTGGCTCCCGCGTTCAGCCGGCACCGCATGCTCGGCCAGGAGGTATCCGCTCGGAACCCCGATCAGGCGCAGAGAAGCTCTTCGACGACCGTGAGTCCCGACAGCAGCATTGATGCGACCGACACTCAGGTCCCAATACGCGTACGCCGACGTGGGGTCACGCACCATCAACTCGAGCCTGTCGCTTCCATACCCGCGTGGCAAAGGAGCGTCGTCAGGGCCCAACAGCAGCACCGCCCCGATCTAAGGTATTTCCGTTAGCTTCAACATCCACGCGCGCCGGCCACCGCAGTGAGAGTGTACACGCACATCCGATCGCGCTCCGCCGAGGTCGCCCGCTGCTGCGGCCAAATACGGATACTCCCACACCAACGCCAGGTGATCTTGCAGGGAACCGCGGTGTTCGAAGCCGGGTCACGTGTGTTGAGCGTCAACAACTCCCTTTCAGCGGTGACATTGACATGCGCGACGAGGCGCCGCTCCTGCACAGCGGCGCGGCAAGGAGGAACTCGCGGCGCCGCCTGCCGGCTCCGGCAGGTTGCTCAGCGCGCACACCTCCGCGCCGAGCGAGCGTCAGGGTCGTGCCAGTCGCGACAGGATCCAGAGCTGCGGGCTGCGGGCTGAATGCCTCATCGTTTGTTATCTCGACAAATGGACCCACGCTCGCCGTGGCATCATTGCCGCGACCATGAGTACCAGCACCAGCGCGGGAAGGCCCCATCACGAACGCAACCCGTCAACGGACTCGACCAGCTCGTCCTGGATAAACGACAATTGGGGGCTCAACATATCCCTCGCTTGTGTCTGCTGTGATCGGAAGTGTTCCGGATCGTTCTGTCGAGGTCGCACCCGCGCGCCCTACGACCGGATGCCGTTGGCACCGGACGGAAGTCCTCAAGCGCCCAGCGGCCGTCTGCCGCTCGCCCATCCGACCACCTGGCACGAAGCTCAAGCGCCGCCTTGCCGACCCCTCACACGATCGACCTATACCCGCACCAACGGTCATGGAAACCCTCATACCACCGGATCCCGCTCCCCCAGACCGCCTCAACGCGCCACTTCGGTCGTTTCTGTTCGTACATCACCAACGCGTATCAGAAGACCGAGCGTCCCAACCCCCACGTCGATTAAATGTCCACCACGTCAGCCCCAACAACCCCGGGGCTCTGACGACATCGACCTCACATAGACCGGTTATGTGGTGGACCACATAACTCGCTCGGACGACATCCGGCAGCGACTGAATTACGCGGCCTGAGACGATCGCTTCGCGAGGCAAAGCGACAGCAGCGCAGGCCGCTCGTTTGACCGACCCGTAGTAGTGCATCTGCACATTCGGCCGGATGCCGTTGCTTGCTCCAACGTCGGGGTAAAAGCAAATTCGCTTCAGTGGAGCTCTCGCCCAATCTGGATAGCGTGCCGGCCGGGATCAGCACGACTGCTTTGTTCTCCGGCGGCACGGGCCCGGGCGATTGCAATGGCGACATTCGGATCGTGGGCGACCACGCTGTCGGCTCGGCCGGCGGGGCCGCAATGCCGCTGCGGCCGAACCTCGTCTGCATAGACCATATGGATTGTCGGTCCGTCCGGTCTGAGCGGTAAAAGAGGCCGGTCCCCCTAGGTCGTTCGTGGGGGTGAAGTCATGCCGCGCGGCTCCACCCGCGCGGCGGCCCACAACCGAATAGGAGGAACCAGCCATGGCGAAGGCTAGAACCCTCGTCGGTCTGGACGTGCACGCGGCGAAGATCGTCGCGGCGGTGTTGGACGCCGACACGGGCGAGTTGAAGTCGTTCGCGATGAAGGGCGACACGCTGGCGGCGGCCGGGTTCTGCGCCGGTCTGCCGCGACCCGTGCGCGTCGCTTATGAGGCGGGCCCGACCGGGTATGGCTTGGCGCGCGAGCTCGCGAAGCGTCGGGTTCAGTGCGTGGTCGCGGCACCGTCGAAGATCCCACGCGCTAGTGGGGACCGCGTGAAGACCGACGCGCGCGACGCTGAGCACATCGCCCGGCTGCTGCTCGCGGGAAAGCTTCACGAGGTCCGCGTGCCGGGCCCTGAGGAGGAAGCGTTGCGTGATCTCGTGCGCGCGCGGGAGACGCTCAGGCTGGATCTGATGCGCGCCCGGCACCGGCTCTCGAAGCTGCTGTTGCGCCACGGTGTTCAGTTCGATGACGGGAGGGCGTGGACCGAGCGCCATCGCGCGTGGCTGAAGACCGTGGACCTGGAATGGCCGGCAGCGCAAGCGACGCTGCTCGACGCGCAGGGCTCGATCGAGGCGCTCTGTCACCGCCGCGAGCAGCTGGAGCGCGAGATCACCACGCTCATCCCGAGCTCGCCGTGGATCGTCCAGGTCGGCCGGCTGCGGTGCCTACGCGGTGTGGACACGCTGACCGCGGTCGGGCTGTGCGCCGAGATCGGCGACTTCGAGCGGTTCGCGCGTGCCGAGCAGCTGATGAGCTACATCGGCCTGGTCCCATCTGAGTCAACGACCGGGAACAGCCGCAGGCTCGGGTCGATCACGAAGACCGGATCGGCGCACGCCCGCCGGCTGCTGGTCGAAGCCGCGCTGCACTACCGCAAAACGCCGGCGCTGCGCAAGACGCTCGCTGAGCGACAGAAGGACCAGCCGCCCGAAGCGGTCGCGATCGCGTGGACCGCGCAACGCCGGCTGCATCGCACCTGGACCAGGCTCGAGGCGCGCAAAAGCGCCGCACGCTGATCGCGGTCGCCGCCGCCCGCGAGCTCGCCGGATTCTGCTGGGCGATCACCCAAATCGAATAACGAACAACCCCCATCACACATACCCCCGGTCGGCTGGGTCGGTGGCGGCCCGGGACGCGCGGGGAACCCGCGATCTACCTCTGAGCAACCCTTCCAAACAAGGGTCACGCTCGATCTCATAGACAGCGGCACCCCACGACGAACCATGGTCCTGCGGCCATGTTGAGCGGCGCTCGAATTCGGCATGGTCGCGAAGCTGTGCGTCGGCATCGGGGGGTGGGGTACGAAAGAAGAAGTAACTCGCGGCCGGTGCGTGGCGTAGGCGCCCGAACGGCAGGCAGTGAAGGGGGCGGGGTTCGGGTGTTGCTGGGGTGCGTCGTGCGTTTGTGACCGTTTCGCTTCCGCTGTGATCGCTGTCCGCGATGCGTGGTCGCGGCACGCGGGACGTGTTGGTGTGGCGAGCGCGGTCGGGCGAGCGATGTGACCCACTCGCGCGTAGCGGTCGCGGGTCCTGTCGCGGCTATCGCTCGGGCTGGGGTGACGGGCTGGTGGCGGTCCAGAGTTGAGCGGGTCGGCCGCCGGTCGGGATCTGGGTGGCGGTGACGCGTCCGGCAGCGTGTAGCGCGTGGAGTGCCTGGTCGATCTGGCCGGCGGGTTGGTTGTGGCTGAGCGCTTGGCTGATCTGGCTGCGGGTCAGCCCGTCGGGGTGCTGGCGCAGGGCGGCGTGGATCTGTTCGGCGAGTGGGTCGCCGGTCGCGCCGGTCAGCGCCCAGGCGGCGGAGTGGGCGGCGTAGTTCTGGAGCGCGAGCGCGGCGGTCAGGTGCGCGGCGGCGATCTGGTGTTGGCCGTCGGCGAGGGCGTAGAGGAGCGCGAGCCGGATCGTGTGCGCCTCGGCGCGGGCGGTGATCTGAGCGACGATCTCGTCGTGCGGCTGGGTCGCGAGGTGACGGTAGGCGTGATGCCACAGCTCGCGCGCGTCGGGGTCGAGCCGGACCTGGCCGACGGTGCGGGCCTGTCGCAGCGCGGCCGCGAGCAGGCGATCAAGGCCGGTGGCGTGGAGCGGGTCGGGATCGCCGCCCTCGGGCAGCAGTCGCTGGCGGCGGCAGGCGATGAATAGCACCCGGTTGATGTAGCCGTTGGCGAGCTCGAGGGTGGTGGTGTGGCGACGCAGTTCGTGCTGGGTGATGTGCCCGATCAGCGCGATGTGCGCGGTGCTGGCGCGCGCCGGCGCGGTGCGGGTCAGGATCGCCAGCGGCCGGCCGTCCCAGCCGGAGCGCAATGTCGGCGACAAGGTCGAGATCTCGCGGCTTGAGGCCTTCAGGACGGAGGCGAACTCGGGCTCGATCACCAGCAGCCGCTGATCGCTGGTCCCGGGGTCCTGAGCGGTGGGGTCACGGACGGCCCAGATGACCCCCTCGCCACTGCTGAGACCGGTCAGGACGCGTGGCTCGAGCGACGGGTCAGCGTCGATGATCAGCCGCCGAACGTGATCCCAGCTACTCCTCTTGCGGGCGCGCGCACTGTCACCCACTAGGCACATGTACTCGTTGGGGTGATGCCGGGTCGCTTCGACCTGGAAGTAGGCGCCGCGGCCGACTGCGGCGCCGAAGCTGACGAGCAGCTGGGTGAGGATCGCGACCGGGTCGGCCTCCGTGTGCGGCGCGATCCGGTTGACGATCTTGCCGAGCAGCTCGTGATAGACCGCCCGGTCCGGCGGGGCCGGCCACCCCGCTGGCGCCGGCAGCAGCTCGCCGCCGGCGGGCTGATCATCATCCGGCGGCCGATCAAGCAGCGACAGTGTCATTCGGCGGAGATCTCCGCGACCGCCGCGCGGGCGGCGGACTCGTCCACGATCGCCTTCTTCGCCGCGAACGCGGCGATCAACGCGGAGACGGCGAGATTGTTGACCTGGCGCGGCAGGCCACGGGAGACCTCGTGAATCAGCGCCACCGCGTCGTCGGAGAACAGGGTGTCGGCGCGGCCCGCGAGCGCCAAATGGTGCTGCACATAGCTCTGGGTCTCCGCCGGGGTGAGGCCGCCGATCGTGTAGCGGACCGCGACGCGTTGATCCAGCGCGGTGAACGTTCCCTGCCGCAACCGGTGGCGGAGCGTGGGCTGACCGAGCAGCAGCAGGCAGAACGGGGCGGTCTGGTCCATCCCCAGGTTCGACAGGCACCGGATCCCCTCGAGCGACTCGACGTCCAAGAGGTGCGCCTCATCGCAGATCAGGACCACCCGCTTGCCGCGCTCCGAGTGCTCGGCCGCGAGTAGCTCTTGGGCCTGCGGTATCAGCGCGGCGTGATGAAACTTCGGGGTGCCGCCGAGTCGGGTGACGATCATCCCGTAGATCCCGCGCAACCCCACTCCGGGCGTGCCGAGGTAAAGGACCGTGTGTCGGGACGCGTCCAAGCTCGCGACCGCAGCGCGCGCGGCGACGGTCTTCCCGGCGCCGCACTCGCCCGTGATCACGCCGATCGCCTGCTCACTGATGCACCACGAGATCCGAGCGACCGCTTGGGCGTGCGCGTCATGGGCGTGCAGCATCCCCGGCGCGAGGTCTTTGCCGAACGGCATCCTCGAGAAGCCGTAGTGGCTGCGCAACCTGTCGATACTCACTGTTCGTCCTCCTGCTGGTTGGTGTCACGATCCTCGCCGTCCTGGTCGGGCTCGGCGAGGGTCGAGTAGTCGATCCGGTGTCCGGCGATCTCGGCGTCGCGCTGCTCGGCGAGCAGCTTGAGGTAGTCGATCCCGGTGCCCGTCGGCGGTGGTGGGAGCTCCCGCTTTGCCTGCGGGTGGGTGTAGCGGCCAATCACGAGCGGCGCCGCGAGGCCCATCGGGCGGTGTTGGTAGCGGACCTCGATCCTCGTGAGGTCAAACGGGTCGAAGATCAGCTCGACTTTGCGGCCCGCGAGAGCGGCGTCGACCTCGTAGCTGTTGCCGTGTAGCGACACGGTCGCGGTCTTGGTCACTGTTCGCTCCTGGCTCCAGAGGAACGCCTCCCTGAGCAGCGCCGGGGTCGGGAGCGCCGGCGCGCCCGCGCTGTCGAACCGCTCAAGCGGCGCCCGCCCAGTCTCCGTGTGCACGCGTCGGTGGTAGACGACCTCGAGCCACGCGGAGAACAGCCGGTTCAGCTCGGCGAGCTCGACGCCGTCGTCGATCTCGACCAGGAATTGATCCCGCACGGTCCGAAAAAATCTTTCGATCTTCCCCTTCGTGGTCGCCGCGCGCGGGCTCGCGTGAATCAGTTTCACGCCGAGCACCGCGCACGCGCGGAGCAGCTGCGAGCTCACGAACGGTGAACCCCGGTCGACCAGAATCGCGTTCGGGACGCCGCGGGCCATCAACCCGGAGCGCAACGACGCCTCCAGGCGGAACACGTCCTCGCCCGTGCCCCACCGCCACCCGACCAGCAGCCGGGAGTGATCATCGATGAACGCCAACAGCACCGCCCGCCGCGCCGCGCTGCCGGCCAAGATCGGGCCATGGAGCCCATCCCCGGTCCACAACTCGTTGCACACGCCGGCTTCGAACCGGCCGTAGACCTTGTGTGGGGAGCGGCCGTCCGCGCGGACGTTCAACCCCGCCCTGGCGAAATGGGTCTGCAACGCGCGGACCGTTGGTGGACGCTCACCCGCGGCGAGCATGATCTGATGCACCTGCGCCGCGGTCCGCTCCGGCCGCTCCCGTTTCAACTGAAACGCGAGCTCCAGCACCCCGGCCGGCGTGCGCGGAGCCACGAGGCGAGGCTTGGGAACCAGCGCCTCAAACCCGCCCTGCCGGTACGCGCGGATCCAGTCATCCAGCGTCGAGCGGCCAACCCGAACGAGCCGTCCGTCCGGGCCCAGATGCTCGCCCTCGGCGAGCGCGCGGACCAGCCGGCCGCGCTCAGCCTTTGACAGACCCGGCTCGACGGCAGGCCGGATCAACGCGTAGCGGAACAGTCCGATCTCCCTGCGACGCTCGTCCTCCACCACGTTCCCTCCGGCGCTCGACATTGCACGAGCCCCCGACCTTCTCAGCTCACCACGCTCCTGTCGCGAGGGAACTCGTGTTGCGTGACAGCAGCCCGCCCGCCGAGACGCGGCTCACGATCTGCCACACCGGCCGCGGGCCGAACCGCAACACCCACGCCCTGGCCGCGACCGCGACCGCCTCCAACGCGTCCGCGACGACGCTGCACGCCGGCAGCACCGATCCGAGCTCGGGATCCAGCGCGACCGCGCACCGTGTGAACAACACCCGGACCTGCTCAGCCCGCCCGACGAACCGGCGCAGCCAGCCACGCACCGTGTCCGCCGGCACCCCCAACCGTGAAGCGATCGGCCGGCACCCCTCCCCGGCAACGTTCGCCTCGATCGCCTCACCGATCACCGCGACCTCGTCCTGGCGGCGCAACAGCACGACCTCCGGCAGCAGCACATGCGTCCCCAAGCAGCCCCGACACCGCGCCCGCCGCGGCACCAGCAGTCGATCCCCCGACCGGCAGCGCAACACCCGCTCCCGCGCATGCCCCCACGGCCCCAACACCTCACGACACGACGGACACGCCAGCAGCCCGTCGGCAAGCTCAGCCTCGACCCTCGCCTCCTCGGCGCATACGATCAACATCGGGGTGCCACCTCCGGCATCCAAGAGAGCCCTCCCGACGACGATCAATCAGACGGGAGGGCTCTCGCGCGTTCACGAACGCGCAAAGCGTGTCAACCCCAGCGACCGCCCGGCCCGACGATCAACTGCGCGAACACTCCCGCGCGTGCCGAAATCGAGCTTCGTTCAACAGGCCACCCGGATCCGCGAATATCAGGCTGACCCGCGTCGCGCACAGCAACCCGGACCGCCACCCACCCAGCCAACCCCCACACAACCCGACACACCCAACGCCAAATGCGAGAAATCCCTACGCCCCCCTTGACAAACGACTCTCCATATCAGTGATTCATGCGCCCCTGGCGGGGCGTGCCCGGAACGCATGAAAATGTTCGTGCAGGACTGGCCGGGGCAGGCCGGGTGGGCTGAGATGTTCGACGACCGCCTTGGTCGACGTCGGCTCTACCTGGCGCCATAGAACCCGATTATCAGTGGGACGCGAGAGCCTCGGGCGCCCCGAACTGTTGCCCTGAGCACGTGATTCAGACTCCACCGCATGAGGCTCTCCCGGGCGGTCGTCCTTGTTCTCTGACCCTTGGGAGGTCTCATGAATCGGTTGATCGAGCGCTGCGCGATGCTCGACATCCACAAGTCGCAGATCACCGCGTGCGTGCGCGTGCCCGATGATGTTGGCGGCCGCCGGCAGGAGATCCGCGAGTTCGCTACGACTACTCGGGGCCTGCTCACCTTGGCCGACTGGTTGCGCAGCTGGGCGGTGACCGTGGTCGGGATGGAGTCCACCGGCGTGTACTGGCGGGCGGTGTTCTACCTGCTCGAGGACGAGTTCGAGTGCCGGCTCTACAACGCTCGTCATTTGCGTCACGTCCCCGGTCGCAAAAGTGACGTCCAGGACGCCGAGTGGGGCTGTCAGCTGCTCGAGCACGGGCTCGTCCGGCCGAGCTTCGTCCCGCCTCGGCCGCTGCGCGAGCTGCGCGACCTGGTCCGCTACCGCAAGGCCAAGATCCAGGAACGCACCCGCGAGGTCCAACGGGTCGAGAAGACCCTCCAAGACGCCGGGATCAAGCTCTCCTCCGTCGCCTCGGAGGTGCTCGGCGTGTCCGCCCGCAAGATGCTCGACGCGCTCATCTCCGGCACCCACGACCCCGAGATCCTCGCCGAGCTCGCCAGGGGCGCGCTGCGCAAGAAGATCCCCGCGCTCAGAGAAGCGCTCCAGGGGCGCTTCACCGGCCACCACGCGCTGCTCACCGGGCAGATGCTCGCGCAGATCGACTTCCTCGACGAGACGATCCAGACGCTGTCTGAGCGGATCGAGGAGCTCACCCGCCCTTTCTCCCGTGAGCTGGAACTGCTGGACACGATCCCGGGCGTCGACAAGCGCGCCGCCGAGATGCTCCTGGCCGAGATCGGCCCCGACATGACCCGCTTCCCCACCGAGCACCACCTCGCCTCCTGGGCCGGCATGTGCCCCGGGCAACGCGAATCCGGTGGCAAGAAACACTCCGCCGCCACCCGCAACGGCCCGAAGTGGCTCCGCGGAACCCTGACCGAATGCGCCAAAGGCATCGTGCGCACAAGGGGCACCTACCTCTCAGCTCGCTACCACCGCATCAAGAGCCGCCGCGGACACGCCAAAGCCACGATCGCCACCGGCCACAAAATCCTCACCGCCGCCTACCACGTCCTCAACCAGGACGTCCCCTACCATGAACTCGGCGAAGAGTTCTTCTACCACCGCGACACCGAGAACACCGAACGCTACCGCCGCCGCCTCATCCACCAACTCGAGCGCCTCGGCCACAAAGTCACCCTCCAACCACTTCCGGAGGCCGCCTAACCATCGCGCGCTCCCGCGACCCGAAACGGCCGAGAAGCCGGTCGAACCACAATCGTTGGCGCCACCCCGACGGCTATTTTCGATTCAGGTAGCCGCGCGTTGTTGCACGCCTCGGTGCGGGCCCTGCATTCGGCGATCAGCGAGACGATCCCCGCAGCAGGGGGACGTGCCCGGTGTGGTGACGCTCGCGGGGGCGGTTCTGCTCCGGGGCACGGCAGGCTTGGCGCCCGCCGTATGAGCTGACCCAGGTCGGGACTCGCAAAGCCACGCCGACGCGAGCCGTCCGTGAAAAGTTTCGTATCTTGACGAATGGGATCTAAAGGTCCAGGGGCTGGCTGCCGATAACGGAGCCAATCGGGGTGGGCAGAGAAACGGTGTTCTTTGCCATGCGTCATCTGAAGATGAATGAAGCCGCGTCCCTGCTGAACGTGGGACCGAGCACCCTGAGGTCGTGGGAGCAGCGATTCGGCTTTCCCCGGCCCCAGCGCTCACCTGGTGGGCATCGGGCCTACCCTCACGGCGAACTCGCGGCGCTACGAGCGGCGCTCGTGGAGGGGCACTCGATCTCCGCGGCGGTTGCTCGCGCTCGTGTGGCGCTGGTGGCGGACAGCGACACGCTGATCGCGGCTCTGCTCGCGTACGACGGTGAGCGTGCTGATCGCGCGATTGAAACAATGCTCGCGTTGCGCTCGGTCGAGCGCGCGGTCGAGGAGGTCTTGCTGCCGGGCTTGGAGACAATCGTCGGCCGCATGGGGGCCGACTCGGCCGCCTGGGCGTTCTCCGCGCGCTGGGCGGCTGACTGGCTGCGTCGAGCCAAGCGGCTGGCCCCACCACCGCTCGGCAGTACGTCAATCGTGCTGGTCAATGCATCGCGGGATGAGCTCGATCTCGACGCCGTGTACATCCGCGCTTTGGCGGTCTTCTGTCTGCGCGCCGGCATCAAGGTCGTGATCCTGTCGGTGCGGGCGATGAACGGGATCGGCGACGTCGCGTCTGTGCACCGGCCTGACCTCATCGTCCTCGCCGGGCAGGAGATGGACGAGACGACCATCGCCAGATGGACGAACGCCATCGCCCGCTCGATCGGGCCACGACCGCTTGCGCTCTACCGCCACACGACAACGCGGACCCACGACACCGTCCTCCCGCCCGCACCCGGCGAGGCACAATTGCGGCTGCAAGAACTCGCCGACGGCGCCCTTCCCGCACACCTCCGTCAGCTAGCGAGCTAACGGCCACGCGTCACGCACATCCGCCGAGCACGGAAGACTCGCAAGCCAACAGTTCCTCGCGTGCACTGCAGCGTCACTCCCGCCGCCCGCCGAGAGACGAGCGCCGCACCAGCGTGAACGGGTTGTGAGCCGAAGGGCCGGTCGCGCAAGCGCGACCGCTGCGGGCGTCAAGCGGCTATGAGCGTCGGCCGAGCGGTCGCTGGGACAGCACCCAGGCCACGTAGACTGACGTTGCCAACCGTCGCCGCGGTTCTGCGCCGCTCTGACGCGTGGCCTGGTTGCGCTCGGCGCGATCCCACCCCCAACGGGGATGAGCGAGATCGGGAGTAAGCGCTCGCCCGTTCGGTCCGATACCGGTCGTCCTCGCTCGGCAGCCAGGTCGAACCGCATGGCTCCTTCGGTGACCCAGCGGGAGCGCGGTTGACGACTCGCCCGCCACACGCGATCAGATCGCGAGCCCGAGGGCGGCTCCTGCTCCGTCGGCTCGAACCGGACACGGAGAGCGCGTCCCGTGGCCCCTTCGTAGCTGTCCCTCGTCGTCCATTCCACAGCCCGGCGCCGGCTGCGCGGCGTACCCGCGTTGCTGGCGGAGCAGAAGAACCGCTATTAGCTCGTCATATCCGATCGAGCAAACGCCGACGTCAGGATGCATATGCAACTCCACGCCGACGACGGACGCGCGCGCGATCCCGGCGGCTCTCCCTTCGCCTGCGAGAGCGGTTGTGCTCGCCCGCGCGAACGCCGCGCTGTCGGAGCTCGTCCATTCCACAAGCCGGGCGCCGGCTGCACCGCGTGCTCGCGTTGCTGGCGGAGCAGAAGAACCGCTATTAGCTCGTCGTATCCGATCGAGCAAACGCCGACGTCAGGATGCATGTGCAGGTCCACGCCGACGACGGACGCGCACGCGATCCCGGCGGCTCTCCCTTCGCCTGCGAGAGCGGTTGTGGTCGCCCGCGCGAACGCTGCGCTGTCGGAGCTCGTCCACTGCGACAGCGCGGCGAGTCGGCGTCAGGTTGCTCGCTACGTCAGGACGTCCGGCAGTCTGACGGTGTTGCCACTGCCTGCTCCTACTAGCCCTTTCCTAAAGCGATCAACTCTCACTGCCAAAGCAAGACCTTTATCGGCGTGGGTGGAAGAGACTCTCCCTCTACAGCGTGACCGCGGACTTTCGCCCTTGCTAAGTAAAAAGCGGACCGCAAGCCGTGCCGGAGCAATGACGCGCTGGGCTCCACGTGAAGCCGTGGTCAGGGGCCGTCGGGTCAGAAGTGAGACCGCGATGGTCGTGACGTGTTCGTCCCTTTAGCCGATAGACAAGCAACAAATTCAAGAAATGGGCTGGCAGCGGCGCGCTGGCGCGAATCGAGACCGGACGGGACGAATAGTTGGACGCGGCGCAGTCGGGTCTGCAGCTGTTGATCCACAAGATCCCTGTGCCACTCGCTTCACTCATGGTCCACGATCTCCATCGGATATGCCCGTAGTGTCGAGTACGGAAGCTCTGCGCCGACACTCCGGGGCCGGTGATGAAATAGCCCCCATTCCCGAAGGTCATCGTCGCCGGACGGACCCCGAACTCGTTAGTCCCGTCGACGTACAGAAGTCGCGGTAGCGGAGAAGATCCGACCGCAAACGGCGCCGATAGCAGCCCGACGATCGCCGTAGCGACGACCGTGAAGTGGCGAAGAAGTATCTGCCGCCTTCGCGCGACCAATACCACCGAGCGTACGCCCACCGAGTGAATACTAGCCCCGCAAGAGGGCTGCGTAGAGGAGCGCCGCCCTGGCCCAATGCCGCCCCTGAGCGACGGAAACGAACAGCCCCGGAAGCACTCAGACCACGGTGCCGCAATGATCGAGGACCAGCAGCCAGCGGAGGTCGCGGTGTGGAGAAAGCCCGCGCCGCTCACCCGAAATCTGGACGGGCGGTGACGTCGCTGGGAGACTCCCACCCATACTCGGCCCGGGAGCATCGCGCAGGCGCATCGCGCGCGTGCTTTAACAACGCATACGCCGATGGGCCGCTGGCGGCGCATGGCGGCCGTCCCCTCAAAGGCAGGCCCGCCTCGCCGTAACCCGTGTTGAGCTCTCAGCCCTAGGTACCCAGCTTCGCTACCGGCCGGTCGTGCGGTGCGTTGGCGCGCGCGTGTGGCCGGGGCGTCCTCTCCCGCCGCGGCCTCCGCCGCGCGCTGCATCATGGACTGGCGGCGGTGTCCGACCGAGGAGAAGACGCAACGCCCGATCGTCCGGACCCTCCGCTCCTCGCTCGGTCAAGGCCGCAGGATGAACCGTGCGAAACGTCGGCCCCCGGCCGGGTTCCACCACGGCCACTACGACCCTTGAGTGGCTCGGCACGTCAAACACGATCCCATCCAGATCCGGGCCGCGGCCCGCGACCCTTACGAGCTCACCTGGGCCGATCTTCTCCACCGGGAAAAGGTACCGCGCCTCATGCCCTCAGCGAAGCACTGGCCGCTGTCAACAGGAACTAGAGACCACGCTGGCATTCAGCTTCGAGCAGCGTCGCCGACGCTGCTGGATCTCGATCATTGCAGCACTGTGTGGGATCGCGGACGAGAGCGTTTGGCCGTTTTCGAAGGGGAATCTGGCCCGGCTCGAATCCGGCGCAGGACGCCTGCTCCGGTGAACAGCGGCCCTGAATGAGTGCCAATGTCGAACGAACCGCGGATCGTCGAAGCAGCAGCGAACTAGGTGCACGACCCTGGAACTTCTATGTAGCATCGTCCCGTTAACGGGGAAAGGATGGGACCATGAAACTTGAGGCCGGAAAGGTCGCCGTCGTCACGGGAGCGGCGAGCGGCATTGGGCTCGCGCTAGCCGAGCGGTTCGCGCACGACGGCCTTGACGTGGTTCTGGCGGATGTAGAAGAAGGGGCTCTGGCGGGCGCCGCCGACGGCATCGGGGCGCTGGGTGTGCAGACGCTGGCCGTATCCACCGACGTCAGCGACCATGACGCAGTTCAGGCGTTGGCGGATGCCGCTATGGAGCGGTTTGGGGCGGTGCATATCGTGTGCAACAACGCTGGGGTATCCAGCGGTGCCGACCCCTGGTTCGGTCCGCTCTCTGCGTGGAGTTGGGTCCTGGGCGTCAATCTCTGGGGCGTGATCCACGGGATCCGAGCTTTTCTGCCGATCCTCATCAATCAAGGTGAAGGCCACATCGTCAATACCGCAAGCATCGCCGGTCTGAACCCCGGATCCGGTCCGATGTACGCCGCGAGCAAGCATGCCGTGGTCGCCCTGAGCGAGGAGCTCTTCAAGACGACGAAGATGGTCGGTCTTCCGGTCGGGGTCAGCGTGTTGTGCCCCGGTTGGGTCCGCACCGCGATCATGGACGCCGACCGAAACTGGCCAGCGCGCCTAGGTGAGAGCCCCTCGCGCGCGCCGGCGGCCGAGGTGTTGCGGCCTCACTTCGAGCGGGCAATCGGCGAGGGAACGGACCCTGCTGCTATTGCCGATCTCGTCGCCGAGGCGGTCGTGACCGGCAGGTTCTGGATTCTTCCCCACCCTGAGTGGGTCGAACGTGCAGCGCGCCGCTGGCAGCGCATCGCCGACGGCCTCGATCCCGACCCGGCGGACCAGACGCCTGGATTCCCGCCCTTCACACAGATAGCCAGCGAGATCCAGGCCGCGCTGACCGCACGGACCAGCTAGGCAATGTCAGCACACGTGAGAACTCTGGGACCCGCAATCGGTCGCGCTGCTGGATCGCGCTGATAGGAGCAGTCAGCGGCGAAACGCGCAGACTGCCGCAGCCCTGACCTTGCGAGCAACATCACGCCGGCTCGCCGCGCTATCCCTAGGGACGATTTGGGGAAGCGCGCGACGGTCTTCGCGGCGACGCCCGATCAGTTGTTGAAATCGTCCGGACCAGCGGCGAGATCAGCGACGACGATCACTCGTCCTTGCATAGCGAGAGGAGGCATCGCGGCCGTGGTTGCCGCGCGAAGCGAGCGTAACTCGGACGGGGTCAGGTCGCGTCGCAAAGTCAGGAGCGGCCTGCCGGCGAATCGAAGTCGCGTCGGCGGCGCTCAGGCGGTCTTGCGGGCTTTCCAGACCTCTTCGCACGGCCAGCTCTGCGCCCATTCGAGCGTCGCGTACGGGTATCGGGTGGTGGCTCCATCCGGTGGTCTGATCTCGATCAACTCCTCGACCTCGAAGCCGGACCGGCGCAGGAGCCCGATCATCTCCCCATGGGGAAGGTGGAACTCGACGGACTCGTCATCTGGCCATTCGAAGCGGTGCATCCCGAAGTAGGGGCGCAGCAGCCTCTCGGTCGCGGGGAGCTCTTCCTCGTCCGGGACGCAAAGCATCAGCAACGCCGCGTTGACGAGGAAGATCAGCCTGCCCTCGGGGCGCAGCAGTCTCGCCGCCTCCGGAATCCAGCAGTAGGGGTCACACCAGATGCTCGCACCGTACTCGGAGATCGCGAGGTCGAAGCTCTGGTCGGGAAACGGCACTTCCTCGGCATTGCCGTGGAGCAATGGGAACTCGACGCCGAACTCGCGCTGGAAGCGCGTCGCCGTCTCCAGCTGGGCCTGGGAGTTGTCGATTCCGACCGGTCGCGCGCCGCGCCGCGCCAGCCAGGCGGACAGGTAGGCCGTCCCGCAGCCGAGCTCGATCACATCGAGCCCGGCTACGTCGGCCGGCAGCATGCCAACGTGGGCTTCGGGCACGCCCCAGATCCCCCAGCGCGGCTCGTCCCCGGCCCAGTTGCGCCAGCCCGGCTCCTCGTACTCGTGAGCCCACTGATCCCAATGGACGCGGTTGCGCGCGACGTGATCGGGAAGCTCGCCCATCAAAGGCACAGGCTAATGCGAGGCAGGACGGCGATGACTGCTTACGCTGCGCGAGCAGCAGCGACCGATCGTCGCGGACTCGTCGCTGCTCCGGACGAAACGGGGAACTCTCGCGCCGGCCGCGGCAGGCCGCAGCCAAGGCTGCTCCGTTTCGTCCAAAGCGCCATGACGTGCTAGCTGCAATCGAGCTAGCAACCACCCCGCGCCGGCGGCTCCTCGCCCTGGAATCCGGGAGTCTCGTAGGCCGGTTCAAGCTCAGTGCCGCAGATCGTCCGATCCGAGTGTTTGGTCGCGGCGCGTAGGGTGCTGCCGCTCTGGCAGGCGGAAGCGGTCGTGTCCCGACCGGTCGAGCGCGTAGGGGCGGGGGTCCGCTGATTCATGGGGAGAAGCCTGAGCAGACTGTTTGCGGTCGGGGTGCGCAAGCGCCGCGAATGGGAGTACAGTTGTAGTTGAGCTGGCCCTGCGGCCGGGATTCTCCGCCCAAGTCCGAATGCCACCGACGGCGCGTTTTGCGTCACGAGGCGGGAGGCGTGGGTTACTGGTTTTGACTGCGGGGCCGGTGTCTTGCTCTGCGGGCGGTACCCCACCGGTCCGGTGGTCTCGTCCCAATCCGGTTGAACGCGCGAGGGGTTATCGCCCTCTTCCTTGCGCGCGGTTGCAACAGAGGATGGGAAGGCGTGCAGACGGTGACGCGAACAGAACAGGAACGGCCAGCGCGTCGGCGCGGCGAGTTGGCTCGCGATCACGGGTCGGGGCGGGTTTCCCTGGCGATCGATGCCCAGCGACGCTTGAGCGCTCGGACGGCGCGCGGTATCCGTACCAAGGCAGATCCGGTCGGTTCTAGCGATCGGCGCTACGGGTACCCGACCGCGAACGTACGACTAGCAGGAGGCTGCCGATGCGGCATCTCAAATGTCTGACGTGCGGGACGCGTCTGTACAGCAGCGAAGGCGATCCGATCGGGGATCTATGCCCTTTTTGCGCCTCGCCGTTGGCAGCCCTTCGGGCTTCCGGTGACGATGTCATTGTCCATCGGTCACTGTCGATGTACGGCCACCGGCTCTCCCCAACCGCGGCCACTGTTCTCCCCGCTAGTGGCGAGGAGTTCTCCCGATGACGCGAAGACCGCACGCGGGGCCGCTAGACGAAGGCGCACTCTTCGCCCCGGCCTCGGTTCGGCTGGCGCGATGAAATGGGATCGACTCGGGGTCACGAAGACGACGACGCCTCCGATGGTGGCGCCCTACTCAAGGCGGGTGGTGTTGTGAACGCTAGTTTGAGCGCGCAGGCCGAAGGCGAAACGCCACGCACGCCAGGAACCGATGTTCGGGAGCTTGAGGAGGTCAAGCGCCTGATCGCACGCGGGCTTGAGATCGGCGTGCTGACGTACGCTGAGATCGCGATCGCCACTGTCGAGCTCGACCTCGAGAGTACGGACATCGAGGAGTTGCACGGCGTCCTTGAGCGCTGCGAGATTGAGCTGATCGAGGAGATCGATCTGGCCACTGCGGGTCTGGTCATCGAGCGTGCGCCCGAGAAGCGGGCTCGCCGCAAGGCTCCGGTGGATCTGGAGCCGGAGGGGACGACGGACGGCTTGCAGTTGTTTCTGAAGGGGATCGGCAAGGTGCGGCTGCTGACGGCTCAGGAGGAGGTTGAGCTTGCCAAGCGGATCGAGCGGGGCTCGTTCGAGGCCAAGCAGAAGATGGTCGAGTCGAACTTGCGGCTGGTGGTGTCGATCGCCAAGCATTACCGCAACCAGGGGCTGCCGTTTCTCGACCTGATTCAGGAGGGCACGATCGGTCTCGTGCGCGCGGCGGAGAAGTTCGACCATCGCAGGGGGTTCAAGTTCTCGACCTACGCGACGTGGTGGATCCGCCAGGCGATCGCCCGTTCGCTGGCGGACAAGGCGCGCACGATCCGCATCCCCGTGCACGTGGTCGAGAAGCTCAACCGGATCGGCCGTACGGAGCGCAAGCTCGTGACCGGGCTCGGACGCGAGCCGACCGCCGAGGAGATCGCCGAGGTGGCCGGGATCGAGCCCGAGCAGGTCGAGTCGATCCGGCGCTCCACCCAGGCGCCAATCTCGCTCGAGAAGCCCGTCGGCGAGGAGGAGCAGTTTGAGTTCGGCCAGTTGATCGCCGACGAGCAGGCTGAGTCTCCCTACGAGCGCGCCGTGGAGAATCTGACCAACGAAGCCCTGCACGTGGCGCTCGAGAACCTCTCCTATCGGGAGCGGCGGGTGCTCGAGTTGCGCTACGGCCTCGGTGACCAGCACCCGCGCACGCTCGACGAGGTCGCGCGCGCGTTCAACGTCACCCGCGAGCGAATCCGCCAGATCGAACACCGATCGCTCACCAAGCTCCAAACCCTCCACCAGGTCCAGCACCTCCGCAGCGACTTTGACACCGCTTCCGGCTATCCGCCGCGCCCGCTCACGCGCCGCACCCGGAGCGAGCGCCAGAACTGAAGTTACCGGCCGCGTCATCACGCTCAGTGTCCGCCGGGAGCAGCGAGCGCGACCGACCGTCACCTCATGACGTGACGCCAAGCGCTGCTGCCTGTCACCGGTCCCGCAAACGGTGCTCGCGCATTGCGATCCGAGAGCGACAGCCCCAACGAGGTCCAGGATGGCTCTCGCTGCGGACGAGCTCCGACAGCGCAGCGTTCGCGCGGGCAAGCACAACCGCTCCTCGCAGGCGAAGGGAGAGCCGCCGGGGATCGCGTGCGCGTCCGTCGTGTGCTCGATCGGATACGACGAGCTAATAGCGGTTCTTCTGCTCCGCGAGCAACGCGGGCACGCGGTGCAGCCGGCGCCGGGCTTGTGGAATGGACGATAGGGAGCAGCGCGTGTGCCGGCAGGGACGAGATGACCGCTACGCGTGGCCAAGCGACAGCCGCGTGATCGAGGTGGCAGCGTCCCTCGGTACGGCCCGTGCCCATGCAACACGTGATTGTGCTTGCTCGGAATCGGCCGCCCAGCAAACCTGGCGCGCTGTCGCAATCGCCGACATCCAGGCGCGCGGGCACTGAGCGCGGCCACGACTGCTTCGGCTCTCGCGGCTGGTCCGGGCTCGCTATGCCTTTGCCACGCCAGCGATCACGCCGTCGGCGCGGCGCTCACGATCGCTTCGGTCGGGACGGCGACCTCCCCCCTGCGAGCGTCGGGCGACCACGAAGACGCCGGCGGGCGCTCTCGCCGCGCGATTGCTCCGCTCACGAAGCACTCACACGGCGCCTATGGTGGCGACGCGCACAGGATCGCCGATGTACCACAGGTCGCGCTGGAGTGAGGGGCGATCGCGCGGCGTGAGTCTCCGCCCGACCCCTACGGCCCTCGCCCTCAGCGCGCTGTCCGGACGCGGATGTGCTTGGTCAGGGTGCGCTGACGAGTCCTGGACACTTCACGAACACAGCACAGCCGATCGCCCGCGCCACCGCGAGAAACCGGGCGATCGCCCAGACCCGCGCGCCCAACAGCGCGGTCCGGTCCTGTCCCGATCATCACCCGCCCGACATCCACGCAGCCGACATCGAGCCGACCGCCCACACCACCGGGTGCGAGCTTCTCGACGTCCTGACGGACGACCACCACTCGGGCCCCAGCCGCAAACGACCGCAGTTCGCCATCACGAAGCATCGTATTCTCGCCAGCGACGCGGACGCGACCACCGCCTGGAACGTCAGCCGCTTCCCGCGCAACCGGCAGCAAGCCGCCGAGGACCCCAAGCTGCTGCATAGCTCCTAAGCACGCGAGCGAGCGTTTTGCCACAGATTCCTTTCCCGGGCGCGAGCGATTGCCAACGGCGAGGGCCGGATGCGGAGGTTGCCGGCTCCCTCCCCAACCATAGGCAGGGGCACGCAGCCGTGTCGCCACCGGCCGCGTCCGCGAATCGCCGGTTGGCGGCAACGCCCCCCGCTACGATCAGGCCGTGTCCCGGACGGCGAACACGGCCAACACCACGGCCGCGCGACGCAGCGCCGCAACCCAACCGCTGCACGTTCGCCGACAGTGCCCGCGATCGCAAACTCGTCGACGAGTTGATCGCCGAGCGCCGGGCGGAGGCTCTCGCCGAGGATCACGCAGCCGACGCTCCCCAACCACGCCCCAGAGGCTGAGGACCAGCGCGCCCGGCGGCGCCAGCGAACCGAAGCACCCGCACACGGCCAGCGCTTCACCGCCGCTCCCGGGCCGATCGCCTCCGTGCAAAACAATGGCGCTGACAGCAGCGGGCGCCACCGGATCCTCCGCGATGCTCGGCCGAGAAGTCTGGGTCGCGATGACCGATGCAGCCATCAGCAAGGACTTCCGTCGCCGCTCGATCGCGGCCACGCCGGCGGCCGGCGTGAGCGCTACTCCTTGACGCCTCAAGCAGTCGCGCCGAGGGCGTGGCTCCTCTCGATGTACAGCAGTAGCGACGTCGCGGCGGCTGACATCGCTCCTTCGCCTGGCGGAGCAGGTGGCCGCGGCGGTTGAGGGCGCGCTCTTCCAACTCGTCCCTATCCAGCAGAGACGCGGGGGTCGACGCTGGTGGCTGCTCCGCCACGCGAGCGAGACCCGGTGCGCTTGCAAGTCGCTGCGGATCGGGCGCCAGCAAGCACTGCGGCGACTCCCGCAACACGCGCCAAAGCAGGTCCGCAGACCGGTCGCCTACGACGCCGGGGTGGCCGGCGAGCCGACCGGTTGCGCAAATGGCGAAACGCAGGTCGGTTTGACGACGGCTGCAGTCCTGCGCTTCGGTCGACGCGGTATTTCTGCGATCTTCGGTTTGGAGCAGAAACAGCGGCGCCGGGGACGCTCCTGTCTCGGCCCCGACTCGGAAGCTAGGTGTAGTTCACGTATCGCGCCGGCTACCTTCACCCGGGAACGGTCGCCGGGCTCACCTCGGGGCGAGATGCAGGACCGACCGTGTGGGTGGTGGAGAGAGCTTGGTTTCTGCCAGGCGAGTGGATGGCGAGCCTGGGCGCCGGTGTGAGGCGGGCGTCGGCGGACTGCGGATCTTGTAGTGCCGGCGGGGCCGTCGTAGCATGTGCGACGCCTGCCGATGGTGGACCCTGCTCCCGGACTGGGGCGGTCCGCCGGCCTGCGCGGCCGGGCGAGCGAGTGCGCGTTGCTTGACACGGTGATCGATGCGGTCCGCCGCGGAGAGGGCCGGTCGCTGGTGGTCCGCGGGGAGGCTGGGATCGGGAAGACGGCCCTGCTTGAGTACCTGGTCCGGTCGGCGTCGGACTTGACGGTTCTCCGGGCGGTAGGGGTGGAGTCGGAGATGGAGCTCGCGTACGCCAGTCTCCATCAGCTCTGCGCTTCGCTGCTTGATCGGCTCGACAGGCTGCCGACCCCGCAGCGTCGGGCTCTGGAGATCGCGTACGGTCTGAGCGCCGGCGGAGCTCCAGATCGGTTCCTTGTCGGGCTGGCCGTTTTGAGCCTGCTCTCAGAGGCTGCTGATGAGCGACCGATCTTGTGCCTGGTCGACGATGCGCAGTGGCTAGATCGGGCCTCGGCGCTGACCCTCGCCTTCGTCGCCCGTCGCCTGCTGGCCGAGCGGGTTGGGGTCGTCTTCGCAGCACGCGAGCCGGGCGGGGAGCTTGCGCAACTTCCGGCGCTGGAGGTACGCGGCTTGTTGAGGGACGACGCCCGGGCGCTGCTGGGCGCGGCCGTGTGGCTCAGATTGGATGAGCGAGTTAGCGACCGGATTGTCGCCGAGACGCACGGGAACCCGCTGGCGTTGCTCGAGCTGCCGCGGGGCTTAACGGCAAGGCAGCTGGCGGGCGGCTTCGGCTTAGTCGAGGCGCAGGGGCTCGCAGGGCGAATCGAGGAAAGTTTCGTTCGTCGGGTTGAGACGCTCTCCGAGGACGCGCGACGTCTGCTGCTGGTCGCGGCCGCTGAGCCGGTCGGCGATCCGCTGCTGCTCCTGGCTGCGTCCGAGCGACTCGGGATCACGGTCTCCGCCGTGGACGCGGAGACGGACGGGTTGCTCGTGCTCGGGGAGCGTGTGACCTTCCGTCATCCGCTGGTGCGGTCCGCTGTATACCGAACGGCGACCGGAGAGCAACGCCGGGAGGTCCATCTGGCTCTCGCAGAGGCGACCGACCGCAGCGTCGACCCCGACCGGCGCGCGTGGCATCTGGCCACTGCGGCAGCCGGGCCGAACGAGCCGGTCGCCCTGGCGCTCGAGCAATCGGCCAGCCGCGCGCAGGCGCGCGGCGGCCTGGCCGCGGCAGCCGCGTTCCTGCATCGCGCGGTCGCTCTGTCGGGCGATCCCAAGCAGCGGGTGCGGCGCGCGCTTGCCGCTGCCCAAGCGAGCGTGCATGCTGGCATCTTTGAGGGCGCGCTCGAGCTTCTGGCGTTGGCCGAGGCCGCGACGCCAGACGAGCTGCAGATGGCGCATGTGGAGTTGCTCAGGGGGCAGATCGCGTTCGCGTCGAGCCTGGGGACGACTGCGCCGCCACTGCTCTTGAAAGCTGCCCAACGCCTTGAGCGGCTCGATCCCGAGCTTGCGCGCGAGACCTACCTCGACGCGTGGGGGGCTGCGCTGTTCGCCGGTCGCTTGGCCTCCGCCGGCAGCCTGGCCGAGGTATCCCGTGCCGCCAGATCGGCTCCACGGCCGCCCCGCCTGCTCCGTCCATCAGACCTGCTGCTCGAGGGCCTCAGCACCTTCGTCACGGAAGGACATGCGGCGGCCGCGCCACTGCTGAGGCGGGCGACGGCCGCGTTTGCGGACGAAGCGTCGGACGAAGCGTCACCGGGCCAGGAGAACTTCCGCTGGGGCTGGATGACGACAATCCCGCCCAATATTCTCTGGGATGAGGACAGCTGGCATGCCATCAGCGCGCGCCACCTCAGGAGGCGCGCGAGACGGGCGCGCTGGCCCGACTGCCGATCGACCTCGCCGATTGGGGAATCTTCTGCGCGTGGTGCGGCGACTTTGGTGCTGCGACTGTCGCGATCGCCGAGGCCGACGCGATCACAAGGGCGACTGGAACCCATCTTGCACCCTATGCCCAGCTGTTGCTCGCGGCGCTCCGAGGCCAAAGCGACGCCTTGCCATTGATCGAGTCCACGATCCGGGACGCCGGAACAGGCGGTCAGGGGCTCAGCGTCCAGTGGGCCGAGTGGGCGAACGCAATCCTTTTTAACGGGCTTGGCCGCTACGACCGGGCGCTCGCCTCAGCCGAGCGAGCGGCCGAGGAGACACCACAGCTCCATGTCACCCCATGGGCACTGACTGAGCTGATCGAAGCGGCGGTCCGCACCTCGAGGTTCGACGTCGCGGCCGGTGCGCTCGAGCGCGTGATGGCGGCCACCGCGCCGTCCAGCACCGACTGGGGCCGGGGAATGCAAGCGCGCTGCCGGGCACTCTTGAGCGAGGGTGAGAGTGCCGAGCGTCTGCATCGCGAGGCGATTGAGAGGCTGGCAAGGACCCGGCCCGTCCCGAGCTCGCCCGGGCTCATCTGCTCTACGGGGAGTGGTTGCGCCGCGAGAATCGCCGAGTCGCGGCCCGCGAGCATCTGCACGCGGCGCACGACATGTTCACGGCAATCGGGATGGAGGCATTTGCGCAGCGCGGGCGCAGTGAGCTATTAGCGACGGGCGAGAAGGTGCGGAAGCGGACGGTCGCTACGCGGGATGAATTGACTGCCCAGGAGCGGCAGATCGCGGAGCTGGCCCGGGACGGGGTGTCAAATCCCGAGATCGCTGCGCGGCTCTTTCTGAGCCGGCGCACTGTGGAGTGGCATCTGCGCAATGTCTTCAGCAAGCTCGAGATTCGTTCCCGTCAGGAGCTGACCGGGGCGCTGGCGAGCTCCACCACCCAACTGATCCCCGCCTGAGCATAGGGTCGCGGGGCGCCTCGGCGCGGCTGCGGCGGCCGTCGCAAAGGCGCGCGAGTTCGGCGTATGGATGTGCAGCGGTGCGGGGCTCGGGAGGGAAGGGCCGCGAACGGTTGCTCGCCGCGAGACTTTCGGCACGCATGGAACTCGGAGAGCACCACCGGGGTGAACCCCGTGAGCAAACCCAGCGAGCTCACGGGCGCGAGGTTTGCGGTCGGCGAGCAGGCTTCGTGGCGTCATCCATTACCCCACCAAGGAGGATTCAGATGCCTGTCACCACCGAGAGGTCAACAGGCGCGACGACGATCCGGCCGTTCAAGGTCGAGTTTCCCGATGCGGATGTTGAGGACCTGCGTGCGCGCATCGCCGCGACGCGCTTTCCCGACAGGGAAACCGTCAAGGACGAGTCGCAGGGCGTGCCGCTCGGGCTCATGCAGGACCTTGCTCGCTACTGGGCGACCGAGTACGACTGGCGCAAGTGCGAGGCGCGCCTGAACGCCGTCCCGAACTTCGTCACCGAGATCGACGGGGTGGACATCCACTTCGTCCACGTCCGCTCGAAGCGCGAGGACGCGCTCCCGCTGGTCGTCTGCCACGGCTGGCCCGGCTCGATCATCGAGCAGCTGAAGCTCATCGGCCCGCTCACCGATCCCACCGCGCACGGCGCCAGCGCGTCGGATGCCTTCCACGTCGTGATCCCGTCGATGCCGGGGTACGGGTTCTCGGGCAAGCCGACCAGCACCGGCTGGGATCCCGTGCGCATCGGGAAGGCCTACGTCGAGCTCATGAAGCGCCTCGGCTACGAGCGGTTCGTGGCGCAGGGCGGAGATTGGGGCGCGATCGTCGTCGACGCGATGGCGGGCGGCCGCGCCGACCCGGCGGCCGCGGAGCCGGCGCCACCCGAGCTGATCGCGATCAACACCAACATGGCCGGCGTGGTTCCGCCGGAGCTGTTCGCCGCGTCCTTTGTTGGCAGTCCGGCGCCGTCCGGGCTCTCCGACGAGGAGCTGAGCGCCTACGAGCAGCTGCGCGCGTTCTTCGCGACGCACGTCGCCTACGGCCTGATCATGGGGACGCGTCCGCAGACGCTGTACGGCCTCGCGGACTCACCCGTCGCGCTCGCCGCGTTCATGCTCGATCACGGCGACGGGAGCGGTCAGCCCGGCATCGTCCAGGAGGTCCTGGAGGAGCGTCTCGAGAGGCCGAGCGACCTCACGCGCGACGACATCCTCGACAACATCACGCTCTTGTGGCTGACGAACACCGGGGTGTCCTCGGCGCGGTTGTACTGGGAGAACAAGCTCCCCTTCTTCAGTGTCAAGGGCGTGAAGATCCCGGTCGGCGTGAGCTGCTTCGTCGATGAGATCTACCGGGCACCGCGGAGCTGGGCCGAGCAGGCCTACCCCAACCTCGTCCACTACAGCCGGCACGACAGGGGTGGGCACTTCGCGTCTTGGGAGCAGCCGCAGCTGCTCTCCGAAGACCTCCGGGCAACGTTCCGCTCGGTGCGCTGAGACGAAGATGTTCGGCCGGGTGCACAGCCCCCCTCTGGACGGTGCGACTGAGTGGCTCAACTCTGAGCCACTCGGTCCGGCCGAGCTGCGCGGCCACGTCGTGCTCGTGAACTTCTGGACGCTGACCTGCATCAACTGGTTGCGCCAGGAGCCATACGTCCGCGCCTGGTCGCGGGCCTACCGCCAGGACGGACTCGTCGTCATCGGCGTCCACACGCCGGAGTTCTCCTTCGAACACGAGATCAACGGGATCCGGCAGGCGATCAGGGAGCGAGAGATCGACTACCCGGTCGCGGTCGACAACGACTACGACGTGTGGAGCGCGTTCGACAACCACTACTGGCCAGCGCTCTACTTCATCGACGCCGACGCCATCATCCGCGACCAGCACTTCGGCGAAGGACGCTACGAGCAATCCGAGCAGATTATCCAGCGGCTGCTTGGGGTCGAGCGCGAGGTGGTCCCCCTCGAAGGACGCGGCATCGAGGCGCCAGCCGACTGGAACCACCTCCAAACACCCGAGAGCTATCTCGGCTACGGGCGCAGCGAACGCTTCTCCTCGGCGGACGGGGTTGCGTTCGACGAACGCCGCGCCTACCAGCTCCCCGAGCGGCTGTGCGTCAACCACTGGAGTCTCGACGGAGAGTGGACGATCGGGCGCGAGAACGTCGTCCTTGACCAGGCTGGCGGCAGCATCGCCTTTCGGTTTCACGCGCGCGACGTACATCTCGTGCTGTGCGCCGGAGCGCGAGAGCAGATCCCCTTCCGCGTTCTCCTTGACGGTGAGGCTCCAGGCCCATCAGCAGGAGTCGACGTCGACGAGGACGGAACGGGCGTGCTACGGGACGGCCGCCTGTACCAGCTCGCGCGTCAGCATGACGGCGTCCGCGAGCGAACGGTCGAGATCACCTTCAGCGAGTCCGGTGCCGAGGCGTACTCGTTCACCTTCGGGTAGCGAACAATGTCGATATCCCTGACGACGACCGGTGCCTCGCGGGCGAGCGTTGTCCTGGATGGCGTTGGGACGCGGGCGCTCATCGGCCCTCATGCTCGCGAGCGCGACTACCCACATTCATTCACACAATCGGACCTACCGCCCCGGGGTCGAGAAGACCGAGCGCGAGTGGCGTGAGCGGGGCACCAACCGCTGAATGAGAGCGACACGACGGACGGAGCGGAAGAGATGAGCAACAGACTTCGCGAGATCGAGGCCCTGGGCCAGTCGATCTGGATCGACGACATCAGCCGCCAGCTGCTCGAGGACGGGATCATGGCCCGGCTGGTGGAGGAGGACGGGATCAGCGGCGTGACGTCGAACCCGACCATCTTCGAGAAGGCCATGGGGCATTCCGACCGGTACGACGATGCGTTCCGCGAGGTGATCAACGAGACCGAGGATCCCCAGAGGATCTTCGAGCGGCTCGCGTATCTCGACATCCGCGAGGCCGCCGACCTCCTCTGGCCCACATTCGAGAAGACGCACGGCGAGGACGGATACGCGTCCTTCGAGGTGCCGGCATCGGTGGCCTTCGACTCGCGTAAGACGATCGACGCCGCCCAGCGCTACAAGCGCGAGATCGACCGGCCTAACGTGCTGATCAAGGTCCCGGGCACAGGCGAAGGCGTCGAGGCGTTCGCGGAGCTGACCGCGCTGGGGGTCAACGTGAACGTCACCCTCCTGTTCGCCGTGGAGCGCTACGAGGCGATCGCCGAGGCGTTCATCAAGGGCCTGGAGCGGCGCGTTGAAAACGGCGAGTCGATCGACAAGTCAGCCTCGGTGGCGAGCTTCTTCGTCTCGCGCGTGGACACGAAGGTCGACAAGGCGCTCGAGGGGACCGGGCACGACGAGCTCAAGGGCAAGGCGGCGGTGGCAAATGCCCGCATCGCCTACGAATCCTTCCAGCGGATCTTCAGCGGCCCGCGGTGGGAGGCCCTGGACTCAAAGGGCGCTCGCGTGCAGCGCCCGCTGTGGGCCTCGACCTCGACCAAGAACCCCAACTACCCGGACACGCTGTACGTCGACGAGCTGATCGGACCGGACACAGTCAACACCATGCCTGACGTGACGATCGAGAGAGCGCGCGACCATGCCACCCCGGCTCGGACCGTCGATCAGGACATCGAGCTGGCGCACGAACTGATCGAGGAGGTCAAGGCGGCCGGCGTCGACTTCGACAAGATCGTGCTCAAAGAACTGGTCGACGAGGGTGTCAAGTCGTTCTCGGACTCCTACGAATCGCTGCTCGACGCGATCAAGGACAAGGCTTCAGAACTGGTGCACGCCAGCTGATCAGGCAGGCGCTTACCCCAGCCCTTTCTGTCAACGTCCGGCGAGACGCTCACCATCGAGGAATCAATGACCTTGAGGGCGAGAACGGAGAACGCCGGACATGCAGGAGACGAGCACGAACGGAGCTGGAGCTCGAGCAGCGGTTGAGGCTGGGCGCGCCGCGCCGAAGGGGGTCCCGGACCCGGAGCTGGTCGAGCAGGCCAAGCGCCGCTCGTTCACGGCGGAGTACAAGGCACGGATCCTGGCCGAGGCGGACGCGTGCACGCAGCCGGGCGAGATCGGTGAGCTGCTGCGTCGTGAGGGCCTGTACACGTCGCACCTGACGTATTGGCGCAAGCAGCGCAGGGATGGGGCGCTGAAGGAGCTGGGGCAGCCGCGTGGGCGCAAGCCGGTCGATAAGCGCGACGCGCAGATCGCGGGGCTGACGCGGCGGGCTGAGCGTGCGGAGGCGGAGCTGGCGAAGATGAAGCGAGTTGTGGAGATTCAGGGAAATCTCTCAGCGCTGTTGGAAGAGATGCTCGGTCAGGGCAGCGCGGAGAGGAGCACCGAGCGATGATCGCCGCCACGGTCGAGGAGCTGACCCCGTTGATCGGGACCAGGCCGGCGTGCCGGGCCGTGGGCGCGTCACCGGCGACGATCTACCGGCGCCGCAGACCGCCCGAGCCCAGGACGCCCAAGCCGCGACCGACACCCGCTCGGGCGCTGTCTGAGGCTGAGCGCGGTGCGGTGCTCGAGGTGCTCCATAGCGAGCGGTTCGTCGACCTCTCGCCGGAGGAGACCTACGCGACGCTGCTGGACGAGGGCACCTACGTGTGCTCGACCCGGACGATGTATCGGCTGCTGAAGGCCAATCATGGTGGGGTGCGGGAGCGGCGCGATCAGCTCACCCATCCGCCGTACGCGAAGCCCGAGCTACTCGCCGAGCGCCCGAACGAATTGTGGTCGTGGGACATCGAGAAACTGCTGGGGCCCGCGAAGTGGACGTACTTCTACTTGTACGTGATCCTCGACGTGTTCAGCCGCTTCGTCGTCGGCTGGACCGTGCAGTACCGCGAGACCGCGCAGCTGGCCAAGGCGCTGATCGAGCAGGCCACCGAGCAGCAGCAGATCACCCCGAAGATCCTCACGCTGCACGCCGATCGTGGCGGGCCGATGCGCTCCAAGCCGGTGGCGTTCTTGTTGGCTGATCTCGGCGTGACGCGCACGCATTCCCGACCCTACACCTCGACCGACAACCCGTATTCCGAGGCGCACTTCAAGACGCTCAAGTACCGCCCCGCGTTCCCAGCTCGGTTCGACTCGATCGAGCACGCACGCGCGTTCTGCCGTGACTTCTTTCCCTGGTACAACCACGCGCACCGTCACTCGGGGATCGGTCTGATGACTCCTGCCGCCGTCCACCACGAGAAGGCGCCCGCGTTCCACGCCGCCCGTGCCCGCGTGCTCGACGCCGCCTACGACCGTCACCCGGAGCGGTTCGTCCGCAAGCCGCCAGTCCCGCCCGAGCTGCCGACCGCCGCCTGGATCAACAAGCCAAAGGAGGTAACCGCCGCTCAATAAATTCGAACGCGAAGCGTCTCACCGAGCTTGACAGGCTCCGCAGGCGCCGAAGCGTACGCGTTCACGTGCGGCTAGACGCGGAAAGCCGTCATTACACAAAGACACGATCGACATATTCGCCAACACAACCGGGAGGGAGCGCGACGCTGCCGGAACGGCGACTTATGTGCAGGTGCCGCGGGGCCGTGAATGACATGAACGAAGGGGCGTTTTGAGTGCGTGGCGCGATCGTTATCTGAGGTTGTTATCGACGTGAACGACGTTACCGAGCGGGCCGATCTCTCCCCGCTCTTTTCCCGCTGCCGGCGGGTGAACCCGCAGCCCCCTCCCCACCGGACTTGGGCGGAGCATCGCGCCGGACGGCGGGGCTGTCACCAAGCGATAGCGAGGGAAAGGGAGCGAAGCGACCTTGACGGCCCCGCCGCCGGCGCCACCATCATCCAAGTCCGGTGGGGGGAAGGCGCGCCCAGCTCGCGGTCTCGGCAGCCACTTTGTTCGTTTCTTTCGTACCTCGTCAACCCGTCAACCAAGCCGGACCCGCCGCCCACGTCGATCACATACGAAGGACGTCAATCCCGCACAAACGCGCCACGTTCACAAACCACCTGCACATAAGGCGACATTGCAGAAGTGGAGAGCAACCGGCCAAAGTCGCCGGCGGCGTTCGATTTCGCCCGGAGCAGGCCAGCCGTCGTTTGGTCTCGTTCGGCTGTCTGCCTACGCATCAGGCCATCGAGCCTGCCGGACCTGTGTTCCATGCCCTCCGCGGCAAGGAGGGCGCGTGCGCGTAGAGGCCGAATGTCCGAGACCTCGGAAGAGCAGGTCTGCCCGGTGCGGGGTTTCAACGGATCAGCGTTCTCATCGGCGTGCGATCGGGAACCTCCTGCGGACCCGGCACTACAGACCCGGACGTGGCGACGAGCAGGTCGTCTGCCGTCGCCCGTCGCTAGTTGTGCTTTCGACTCACCATGCGTACGCAGCTGCCACGGTAGCGCGGAGAGCGACGCCGTCCATTTGCACCTTCGACCAGCAGCGGGAGGCGCGCGGACTGGTGGCTCCTCTCAGCCCGGAGCAGACGCGCGGCGGTCCTCGGGGAGTCGGTGGTGGATGCTGCCGTTGGAACACCCCTCATGCCGCCCAACTGGCCACCGCGAGCGCGCATTTGCTGACGGCGCTGATGCCTGGCTGCCCCGCCCGAGGACGGCGCCGCCAGACCTCAACACGAACGACACTACGGCAATGCGCGACCGATTACAAACCCCCGGCGAAGCCGTAGCGCAGTGCTAGGCTCCCGCCGCTGGGCTTCAGGTCGCCGAGGTTGGGGCCGCGAGCCCGTGAAGCGAACATCGGCAGCACCAGTGAGCAGCAGAGCAGATAGGCGAAGCACCGGAGAGCCGGCAGTGAGCGAACCCGGGTCAATCGATGCCGCACGCGCCGATCCTGGGCTCTACCCGCTCGCGGGCGGCAAGCTGCTCGCTGAGATCACCAACCGGATCGTCTCGCTGGTGCGCGAGCACTACGGACGCGGACCGATCAAGGCCAAGACCTACGTGCTCGACAACCTGGTCGTCTGCGTGCTCACCGACGGTGGCTTCACCGCGATTGAGCGCACGATGATGGGCGGCGGCGAACCGGAACGGGTGCTGGAGATGCGCCGCGACTTCCAACGGATGATGAAGGTCCGCTACAGCGAGATGATCGAGGAGCTCACCGGCCGCAAGGTGCTCGCGTTCCTTAGCCAGGCCCACGTTGAGCCCGATCTCACGATCGAGATGTTCCTCATGGACGGACCGCTAGCCGGCTTCGGCGCGCTTGAACTTGTCGACCCCGGCGACGGCTAACAGCGCCGGCTTTTCGCCGGCAATCGATGCCCGACGACGCCTGAACACCCCGGCGAGCCGATCGCACCCTCACCAAGGCAGAACCCGCACGTTCGGAGCGACCCACGCGACGCGTACGTCAGCAACGGCACGACCAGCGGGTCCTGCGCGATCGCACGACTAGGACGGATTTGGGGCTCTCTCGGCATCGATGTGGTCAGTGTCACCCGATCCCGAGGGCGTGTAGCTCGTGTGGGAGGTGAAGGGTGATCGGGCCGCAGGTGAGCAGCACCAGCGCGAGCGCGGCTTTGGCTGAGTGAAAGCCGTAGGCGCGGCGGGTGATCAGGCGTGCCTTGTTGTTGAGCGCCTCGGTGCGGCCTTGGTTGATGCCGAGGCGGATCGCGGCGAGGATCCCGTCGTGGTGCTTGCGGATCGTTTTGCCGAGCCGGATGAACGGTTCAAGCCGGTTGCGGGCCAGGCGGCTGAGCAGCCGCTTGATCAGCACCTCGGCGTCCTCGATCGAGAGGCCGGGTTCGAAGATGCCACGGACGGCCTCCTTGAGTGTGTACGCGCGCCAGACCTCGCCGCCTGCGGCCTTGATCGGGGTGAGTGTGGTGGCCTGCTCGTCGGTGAGCTTGTCGGGTTTCTTGAGCAGGCACCAGCGGGAGTCCTTGAAGCGCTTGGCGGCGTCCTGGTCGCCGAGCGAGCGGAGCTCGTTCCAGTAGGCGCGGCGAACTTCGTCGAGCGCCTGGTTGGCGAGCTGCACCACGTGATAGGGGTCGATGCACACGATCGCTTGGGGAGCGTGCTCGCGGACCGACTTGGCGTAGCCGGGAGCCATGTCCATCGAGACGGCGCGCAGCAGTCCGGCGCGCGCGAAGATCACGGGCTCGAGCTCCAGGCCGGGCGCCAGCCACGCGCCCGGGATGCCGAGGCCGGCGGGGACTGTCGGGCACGGGCCGAACGGGACCATGATCGCCGGCTCTGGCAGCTCGGGCGGCTGCTTGGCATGCTCGGGCGCGGCGACGTTCTGGGGCGGCGGGTCGAGCTCTGAGAAGAACGCGTCCGCGGCGGCTTGGCCGGACCCTTCGCACCCCCACACCACCTGGCGGCGCTGATGGTCGACCACGAGTGTGAGGTACTTGTGCTGGCGCTTCCAGCTGACCTCGTCGATGCCGATGTCGTAGAGATCTCGCAGCCGGCTGGGATCGAGCTCGGCGTCGCATACGCGCTTGACGATCCGCCCGACCGTGTCCCAGTCGATCCGCAGCATCCGCTTGATCGTCGACTTGTCGGTGCGCGTCGCCAGCCACGCGTGAGAGTCGAGCCGGGGCGCGTCGCCGCCCTCTCGGGCGACTGTTTCCCCGACCCGCTCTCCCGAACCGGACGTGCGAGTCCCCCCGCATCCGGCTCTCCACGAGCTCATTCAGTCGTGGTTTGCGGCGTCCGTCTCCGTCTGTTTGGCCCATGGCGAGGGGATCCTGTCGCCCCGGTATCGGTACCGGGTGACCGGTACCGAGCTGGGGTTGAACAGGGTCTTCTCGCCCTCCGTCGGCCACCATTCGGGTAGGTAGAGCCGTCGGAGCTGTTTCCAACTGGCACGTGGGTGCTTCTTGCGAAGCCAGCGGACCGTGCGCTTCCAGAGGAAGGCGTTCAGGTAGCTGAAGTTCGCTTTGGACACGTCGTGCCGGAAGTGCGTCGTCCACCCCCGCAGTGCGGGGTTGAGGCGATCGCACAGGTCGGCCAGGGACTGGTTCGTTGAGGTCCGTTGTGTGCCAGCGCGCACCTTGTCCTTGATCGACGCCAAGGCATCTTTCGAGGGGTAGGTGTAGACGTGCTGGCGCTTCGTTCCTCGTTTGGTGTGACGCTGAATGTGGCGTCCGAGGAAGTCAAAGCCCTCGTCGATGTGCGCGATTCTCGTCTTCTCCAGCGATAGGCGCAGGCCCATCGTGGTGAGGACTGCCGCCGCCTGATCGCGCAGCGCTTCGGCGTGGGCGCGGTTGCCGGCCACGAGCACCACCCAGTCGTCCGCGTAGCGGACGAGGCGGTAGTTGGCCAGCCCCTTGCTCCGACGCGATCGGCGCGCCCAATCAGTAGCGAAGCTCTCCCAGGCCGCGGCGAAATGCTCGTCGAGGACCGAGAGCGCCAGGTTACTGAGCAGCGGCGAGAGAATCCCGCCTTGGGGCGTGCCGGTGATCGGGTGCCGCTCGACGCCCTCGCGGCTGAGGATGCCAGCCTTGAGGAACGCCTTGACCAGGAGCAGGATGCGCTTGTCCGCGACTCTGGCCCGCAGCCGGTCTTGAACACCGACATGCGAGATTTCGTCGAAGCACGCCTTGATGTCGCCCTCCACGATCCACTCGTATGAGTGGGAGGTGAAGAAGTGGATCTCGGCGATCGCGTCCTGTACCCGGCGTCCGGGACGGAAGCCGTAGCTGCACGGCTTGAAGTCCGCCTCTAGGATCGGCTCGAGCACCGTCTTGAGGGCGGCTTGTACGACCCGGTCGCGTACGGTCGCGATGCCCAGCCGGCGATATTTGCCGCCGCGCTTGGGGATCATCACCTCCCGTACCGCCTCCGGGCTGAACCTGCGGGCCTTGAGGTCCTCTCGCAGCTCCGACAGGAAGCCGTGCTCGCCCACGACGGTCGTGATGTGGCGGGCGGTGCGCCCGTCCACCCCGGCCGAGCGAGCCCCTCGGTTGCTCCTGACCCGCGCCCAGGCATCCACCAGGACCGCCGGGTCATAGACGAGGTTGTACAGATCATCGAACCGACGGTTGGGATCGTCGGTCGCCCACTGATGCAGCTTGGTCTGGATTCGCAGTACTCGCGCCTTGGCCAGCTCGGCCGTCGGCCACGAAGCGTCGGTATTCACCGGCGACCTCCTGCCATGCCAATCCCTCCCTGCGAACTCGCTGCCCCCCTTCGCCATGTGGACGGCTTTCCCGTCCTCGGACTACTACGGGGGCTCCGCCCCACCACCACGCCATCGGCTGACGACGAGCGTTCCCTAGGCCGAACTACCCGAATGGCCGCAGGGAGCGTGATGGCGGTTCCCATGTTCACCGTGAACCGCTTGACAGGATCGGCGTCCAGCTGTGCCCCGGCAGCATCGCCACGAGTACGCCGCAGGCTTTCCTCGTGGCCTCCTTGGCGACCAAGTCCATCGCCGACGGAGTCACCAGCCGCATGAAACGACGGCGGGCGCGCGCTGCTGCCCGGCCCGGATCCACCAGATTTCGAGCCGGTTCGAGTCTTACGGGGGTTCAACCACTGGTTCACTTGCGTTACGCCTCTCTGTCTCGCTTGCCGGACCCAAGCCATCTGGCGGTACTGGCCCGTCCCGGCGTTGTCGGGGCTGCTCCCACCCGACCCTGCGTCTCCAGGGTCAGGCTGCCCCCCGCTTCACCGAACTGCTGCGACAGCCCGGAGGTGGGGACCTACACCCCACACGGTTCAACAGCGCCTCATGGCGCACGACGAGGCATTCGAAGTCACGCGTGAACTCCGACCCCGGCCGCGCGAACGGCACGCTCTCGGTCCGCGCCCCGTGCACCCGGCACCACACCCGTCGACGGCGGCAACGGACCTCGAGCCGCCAGATCCCGAGATCCAAGTGCCGCCAGACCGAGTCCACCGGCCGCTTGTCCTTCCGAGCGCGCGTCGAGTACCCGCACTCGGGGCAGACCAGCAGCCGGCGGCGCAGCGCGACCTCGACTACGACCCGATCGGGCTCGAACCGAACGTTCCTGACCCACACTCCCGGCAGGCGCAGAAGCCTGGAAAATGCCGTGGTGACGCGCACGCTGTCCTCCTCGCAAGCCGTTGACCTTCAAGCAGCCAGCAGCCTGCACGGGCGGGCGGCGGCGCGTCGCCAACCAACGCGCAACTACCAAGAACTTCCTCAGGCCGCGAAAGACCTGCTCAGGCGCCGAATCCCGCGGTCACCTTGACCACATCGATGCCGGGAGCACCGGATTTGGCGAACCGCGGCGACACGGTCATGGGTGGGGTTGGCGCATTCGTTCCCGAGCACTGCGGAAAGCAACCGCGGGCGTGCATCCGATCTGACGCCGATGTTGGTAGTGGCGCAGGAACCGCGGAGCGTACGCAAGCCGCCGCTCGACGGCTCGCCGTAACTTTCCCATTCGGTTTGTGAGCGTACTGCTTACGCTGTGAGCGGCACGGCCCGCGCCCGTGGAGCGAGCAGACGAGCTTGGCGCGGATCGCTCGCTCGGCGTGCAGCCGAAACGACCCAGTCCTCGGACGCGGAGCGGCAGGAGCGACAATTCGCTCGGCTGCACCGCGCGAGCGATGATGGTGAGCCGGCGCGCGTTCGCCGCGTCGAGCGGTCTGAGCACGCGCCAGAGTTCACAGTCTGCGTCATCTGCGGTGATCCCGAGATGTATTGCACTTGGCTATCGGTGCGGCCGGCGCCACCGGGAGACGGGTGTGTCTGGGGGTTCTCGCTGGAGCAGGCGCACGCCGATCAGCCTGCCGTGGTCATAGACGCGCTCGATGACGTACCCGTTTAGCTCGAGCTCTGAGACGACGGCGGCCGGGAACGCGATTCCGGATGCGTGCAGCTCGGTGAACGCGACCGCCTGGTCGCCGGCCTCGCGCAGTCGCTCCAGCAGCCGTTGTTGCTGAGCGTCAGCGAGCGTCATCGACGGATTGTCGCCCTCGAGCGAAACTGTGGACGCCTCGAGCGTTCCAAGCCGGGCTGCTATCACCGGACGCTTGGCGACGGGGGTTGGTCGCCGCCGACTGCTGCGTCGCGTCGCGGTCGAGTCACGTGCTGTGCGGGTCGTGGCCAATGGCGTGGCGAGCGTGCCGGGCTAGATGCTGAAGCCGAGGTTGCGCGTGTCGCGTGGCGCTCTCGCGGCGTCGGGGCGGTCAGGCTGTCAAGGTGTGACTATCTTGTGAACGAGAGACGGGAGGTGATGCGTTGGCAGTCCATGCAGACGGGGTCGAGGCGATCGAGGCGATCCCAGAGACGTCCGGTGCCGAGCGGACTATCGCCGACGTCTATGCGATCGGAGCGCCGGCTTTGGACGCCGAGCGCGTCCGTGCTTCGGTTCCGCTCTGGTTTCACACGTTCGCGCTCGCGCCCGGGATCTACACACGCGGTATTGCGCGCGACCACGGCTACCGCCTTGCGGTGCTCGGCGCGGATCGGTTTGCGGGGCGTAGCGTGCTTGACGTGGGTGCGTTCGACGGCTTCTACAGCTTTCTCGCGGAGGCCCGCGGTGCGCGGCGCGTTGTCGCGGTCGACAATGAGCAGTACGTCGACTGGGTGCGAGCTCGATTCGGGATAACGCTTGAGGGCGGCGCCGGGTTCCGCGCGATCGCCGAGCTGGTCGGTTCCCGCGTCCAGTACCGACGCATGGACGCGCTCGACGTGAACGAGTTCGGGGAGCGCTTCGATGTTGTGCTGTGTTTCGGTCTCTTGCATCGGGTCACCGACCCAGTTGGGTTGCTGCGGGCACTCGCGGATGTGTTGGCCCCGGGCGGCGAGGTCGTGCTCGAGACCTACGGCTCTGATCTGCCCGCCGACACGCCCGCGATCGAGATTCACGAGCCGGGCAAGGTGTACGCCCGAGACGACTTCGTCTACTGGGGCTTCTCGGCGGAGGGGCTGCAGCGACTGGCGCGCCTAGTCGGCCTCGACGACGTCGAGGTCGTAGACGAGCTCGAGATCGATCGCCACCCGCGGATCCTCGCGCTGCTACGAGCGCCCGGCTAACCGGGCCCCGCGGTCACGGCTCGCCGATCCACCGCCACTCATCCCAAGCGCGCGGGTTGTTATCGTCGATTATGGCTCGAGCAGTCGGCTCGGGCTGACACGGTGCAAGCGCCCGCAGTCGTTGCTTTGGCTTTCACCGCCGTCGCGGCACCAGAACACGGAGGACCAACATGGCCACCGAAACCGTCAAGTGGTCCAACGCGGACGAGGGGTTCGGTTTCATTAGCCCCAATGACGGCACAGACGACGTCTTCGTCCATCAGTCGGCTATCAACTCAAACGGCTATCGGGACCTTCGCGAAGCCGCCAAGGTCTCCTGCGACACCGAGGTCGGCGAGAAGGGACCGAGGGCCACAAACGTAACCGCGCTCTAGCCGGGGCATCGTAGGAACCGAGCGCTCGGGCCGGCGAGCCTCGAACGAGGACCGGCCCTGCCCGGTGAGCGACAGAACGAGCTGCTGGTCGTAGGCGCCGGCGGCCGCGGGCGCGATCGCGGAGGTGATCAGAAGGGACGACCGCGCTATGGTTTGTCAGCGGAGGTGCGCGACGGGCTACTTCTTGGCCTGCTCGAAGTACGGGTTGGTGCCGGAGGCGTGGTCGGTGACGTCGATGACGCGGTCGATCTCGGAGACAGCCCGGGTGATCGCCACTTCGATGCCCTGGCTGAGGGTGACTGTGGCCATGCCGCAGCCCTGACACCCCCCGCCCAGGCGCAGATAGGCGGTGGCGCCTTCGATGCCCGCGAGCTCGGCGTGTCCGCCGTGGCTGGCGATGCTCGGGTTGACATCGCGGTCGAGCACGGCCATGACGCGACGGGCGACGTCGGTGTTCAGGCCGGCCCCGGGCGTTGTGGGCGGACCGGTAGGGCGGACGGCGGGACCGGCTCCCGGGCTCATCGGGAGGGTCGGAAGCACGAGCGGCGGCGGAGGCGGCTTGTTGGGGTTGATGACCACGAACCCGCTGTGTAGCGGGTCTTCGCTCCAGTCGACGGTGGCGCCGCGCAGCTTCGCGGCGCTGTCCTGGGCCACCACGATGACGAGATCCCCCTCGTGCTGGATGGTGTCGCTAGCGCGGACCTTGGCCAGCGGCTCGAGCGACAGCGCGCAGACGTATTCGCCGTCCGCCGCGCCGGTGATCCGTACGGACAGCACGCGATCGCTCGGGTCGGGCGCAGCGGCGCGGAAGTCGCGCACGCGCTCGAGGGCTGATGCCGTGATGGCGAGGAGCGGTGGGGCTGCGTCGGCCACCGATCTACGATAGCGCCGTGGACCGTCTTCTCTTGATCCTGCCGTCGGCCACCTACCGGGCGCCGGACTTCCTGGCGGCGGCGCGGGAGCTCGGCGTCGCGGTCACGGTCGCGTCCGAGCGTCGGGCGGCGATGTCGGCGGCGATGGGCGAACGTGCGCTCACCGTCCGTCTGTCGGACCCGGCGGTGGCGGCCGAGCAGATCGCCGAGCGTGCCCGGGAGACCCCGTTCGCCGCGCTCGTGGGCGTCGACGATCAGGGCGTGATGGCCGCGGCGCTGGGCGCCGAGCGCCTCGGCCTGCCCCACAACCCGCCGGCCGCTGTTGCCCGCACGCGCGACAAGGCGGCGATGCGCCGGGCGCTCGCGGAGGCGGGCGTCCCGCAGCCGCGCTTCGCGCTGCTGCCCTATGGAGCCGACGTCGCGGCCGTGGCGCGCGAGGTGGGCCTGCCCTGCGTCGTCAAGCCGCTGGCGCTGTCGGGCAGCCGGGGAGTGATCCGGGCGGATGACGCGGACCAGGTGCGGTTGAACGCCGAGCGCGTCCGGGGGATTCTGAACGTCGCTCAGGAGCCGCCCGGGGCGCCGCTGCTGCTGGAGAGCTACCTGCCCGGCGCGGAGGTGGCGATCGAGGGGCTGCTGCGCGGGGGCCGTCTGGAGGTGCTGGCGGTGTTCGATAAACCCGACCCGCTCGAGGGGCCGTACTTCGAGGAGACGCTGTACGTGACGCCGTCACGGCTGCCGACCGGCGTCCTGGCCGAGGTCGAGGCGGTCGCTGCGCGGGCGGCGCGGGCGCTGGGGCTGAGGGAGGGACCGGTCCACGCCGAGCTGCGCGTGGACGGCGAGCGGGTGAGCGTCCTCGAGCTAGCGGCCCGGTCGATCGGCGGCCTCTGCTCGCGCGCGCTGCGCTTCGGCGCCGGCGTTAGCCTGGAGCAGGTGATCCTCCGCCACGCCCTGGGCCTCGGGCTCGAGGACCTGGCGCGGGAGTCGACGGCGTCTGGCGTGATGATGATCCCGATCCCGTACGCTGGCGTGCTGCGCGCGGTCGAGGGGCAGGCGCAGGCGCGGGCGGTGGAGGGCATCGGCGGACTGGAGATCACGATCGCCCGCGGCCGCCCCGTCGTGCCGCTGCCGGACGGCGACCGCTACCTAGGCTTCATATTCGCGCGCGCGGCGAGCGCCGACGCGGTCGAGCGCTCCCTGCGCGCCGCGCACGGCTGCCTGCGGATCCGGATCGAGCCGCACGCACCCGAGCCGGTCGACGCGCGCTAGCGTGGGTCACCCGTGCGCGTCCTGTTGATCTCCACCTACGAGCTGGGCCACCAGCCGTTGCACGTCGCCTCGCCGGCGGCCGCGCTGCGCCGCGCCGGGCACGAGGTCCGCTGCCTGGATCTCAGCGTGCAGCCGTGGGACGCCGGTGCGCTGCAGTGGACACAGGCGGTCGGCTTCTCGGTGCCCATGCACACCGCCATGCGCCTAGCGCTTAGCGCCGGGCGCCGAGCGCGCCGCGAGCACCCCGGGCTGCCGATCTGCTTCTACGGGCTCTACGCCACGGTCAGCCGCGAGCTGGTAGAGGGTGAGCTCGCCGCGCGCGCGATCGCCGGCGAGTACGAGCCGGCGCTCACGGCCTGGGTCGACGAGCTGGCGGCCCCGTGGGCGCCCGCCCCGGCCGCCGGACGGCCGATCATCCACCTGCAGCGCGGCACCTTCGACCCGCCGGCGCGCGAGCTGCTGCCCGGACTCGAGCGCTACGCCCGCCTAGCGTTGGACGGGGAGGAGCGGCTGGTCGGGTACGTCGAGGCCAGCCATGGGTGCGTGCATCGCTGCCGGCATTGCCCTATCCCCGCTGTCTACGACGGGCGCATCCGCGTCGTGCAGGCCGAGACCGTCCTGTGCGACGTCGAGCGCCTGGCCGGCATGGGCGCGCGCCACATAACGTTCGGCGACCCCGACTTCCTCAACGGCTGGCGCCACTCTCTGGCGATCGTGCGTGCGCTCCACGAGCGGCTCCCGGAGCTGACCTTCGACTGCACGACGAAGGTCGAGCACGTGCTTGAGCACGCCGACGTGTGGGATCAGATGGCCGCCTCGGGCTGCCTATTCGTTGTCAGCGCGCTGGAGAGCGTCAACGACGAGATCCTCGCCCACCTCGAAAAGGGCCACACGACCGCGCAGGCGATGCAAGCCCTCGACTTGCTGCGCGAGCACGGAATCGAGACCCGGCCCTCGTTTATGCCATTCACGCCGTGGACGACCCCGCGTGACGTGCTAGACATCGTCGACTTCGTCGCCGCGCACGATCTGATCGCCAACGTCGACCCGGTGCAGTACACGATCCGGCTGCTCGTGCCCGAGGACTCGCTGCTGCTTGCGAGCGAGGACCTGCGCGAGCACCTCGGCCCCTACCAAGCCGAACGACTCAGCTACCCATGGCGCTCAGCGGACCCAGCAGCCGACCGGCTGCAAGGCCGCCTCAGCGCGCTGGTCCAGCAGAGCGCCGCCGCGCAGGAAGAAACGGGCCTGACGTTCGCGCGCATCCGCGCGGCGGTGCGCGAGGCGACCGGCGAAGCGAGCGGCCCCGAGCCGAAGGCCATCCCCATGGGATCGACCGAGGGGAGGCCACGGCTTACCGAGCCGTGGTTCTGTTGAGCGGAGCCCACCGAGGGCCAGTTCGGTCCTCTCACAGCGTGATCACATGATCCGGCGGGTCTCCCGCCAGCGCCGCATAGAGGTCCGGGAAGCAACCGACCCGCACGCCTGCGACCGTTCCCGCCGGCAGCGCCGAGCCGATCTCCCCCTCGGCCAGGCCGCGCTCCAACGCGCACTGGTCACAGAGCATCAGCAGCATTCCGCGCTCGGCGGCCAGGCGCCCGAGGCGCTCGCCCACCGGATCACCCGCTCGCAATAGGTAGGTGTTGTCGTCAAAGAAGAACATTCCGACAACCTCGACGCCGTGCGTTCCCTGCTCCAGCTGCGGAAGGATCATCCTCCCGAGCTTGTAGCTCGCCGTGTGGCCCGAGGTGGAGAACACGTAGGCGACCTTCATCCCGGCGGGAGAGTAACCGGAAGCCGCTCGCACCCGTTGCCGGTGGCGCCGTGGCGGTACCGGTGGCGGCAGCCCGAGGAAGGGCGCGGCGCCGGCTCGAGCCGCTGGCCGTTGCCCTGGACCCGTTAGCCAGCTCGTGAAAGGAGCGCACGACCAGGACGGCGGGCGGTACTTCGTCGTCGGCGGGCAGGTCCAATCTTGGAACATCCACCCGGGCACCCACGCGAGGCCAGGTCAGACCATGCGCGTCCCACAGAACCGCCCAACTAAATGCCCGCTGAAGGGGGGTCAAACCGACACGCCGCGGCGCCCGCTCCTGGACGATCCGAGCGCTCGAGTCCATGCTCCACATGCGGCCGGGCACGAGAAGCGACCACCTCTGAAAGGGCGCCACAGGGAGGCTCCCGCTTGACACGCTTTGCCGCTCAGCAAGTGCCAGCAGTCGAGCGAGCCGCAGTCTTGCGGCGCCGTCAATCTGCGCTGCTAGTGACGGTTGAGAGCAGTGCGCCCGTCCGCGCCGGTCAGACGACCGCTTTGCGAGACCGACAGTTTTCCGGGAGGTTGTCCCGCTCGTCGTGGAAGTTCATGGTGACGGCGGTCCGGTTGGATGGTTACATAGTGAGGGCTGCGGCTTCCTCCTCGATCGTGGCGCGTCCGGCTTGTTGGCGGCGGCGGAGTAGGTCGTGCTCGATCGCGATGGCGAGGGTGGCGAGCCCGCGGTGGCCCTGGACTTTGCGGAATCGGGTCTCGGCTTCGAGCATTCCGGCGGCGGTCCATCGGAGGCACATGTCGCCTGAGCTCCAGTGCTTGACGTTGCGGTGGATGACGCGGACGGTGGAGATCATCGACTCGCACGGGTTGGTGGACTGGAGGGTGAGCTTGAGCTTGCCGGTGATCCCCAGGCGGGTCACGGTCAGCGTCTCCTCCATCCCCTCCCTCAGCGAGGCGGCGGCACCGGGGTGGTCGCGGTCCAGCTCGATCGCCAGCGCGGTGAGCTGCTCGAGCGCCCGCTCGTGGTTGGTCTCCTGCCACGCCCGCCGCAGCCGGGTCTTGACCGCCGAGCGGTTGCGCTCCGGGAGATGGTCAAGCACGTTGCGTTGCTTGTGCTGTGTACAGCGCTGCACCGGGACGTCATTGCCGAACACTTGGCGTATGGCTTTCCTGAGGCCCTTTGATCCGTCGATCACGAACAGCAGCCCTTGCTCGACGTCAACGCCCCGGTCGACCAGGTCGGCCAGCAGCGCTGACGCGACCGTCGCGTTCTCGGTCGAGCCGTCCCACAGCCCGAGGGCGAGCTTGTCGCCCTCGGTCGAGATCCCCAACGCGACGATGTTCGTGCGGCCGTGCAGCTCGATCCCGTCGAGCATGATCACCGCCAGGCGCAGGTCGGCCAGCGGCCGGTTCATCAGCTTCCACAACAGGTCGCGGGTCCGCTGCACGAACGTCCGGGACACCGCCGACTTCGAGGTCGACCGGGCGTCCGCCTCGACCCCGGTGCCGACCGGCTCCTGCGCGCGGCGGTACCGGCGGGTCGAGACGCCGGCCAGTATCCGCTCCATCACGACATCGCCGAGCTGATCACGATCGGCGAAATGGTCATAGGTTGCGAGCGGCAGCTCTGACTCGCCGTCCGCGGTCCGAGCCCGCGGCCGCTTGACCGCAACGCGCCGGCCGCCGAGCGTGACCTCGCCGGTCTCGTGGCCGTGACGGACCGCGGTCCGCTCAGGGTTCCACTTGCCCTTCGGGCCGACGACCTCGTCGACCTCCTGCTCGAGCAGCTCCCGCAGCACACCAAGCCCAACCTCGACCGACAGCGCCAGCAATCCCTCCTTCGCAGCCCCCACCAGCTGCCCCAGCGCATCCTGCACGCGCTCCGGAAGCACGGCCTCATCCTGGGTCGCCTCTACGACCGGTACGTTGCACTTCACGGCGGTTCCTCCTTTGGATCTTGGCGGATCGCCCATCACGCTCCCACCAGGAGCGGACGGGCCGGAGGGACCGCCGTCACCTCAAAGTTCTACGAGCCGTGGGACAACCTCTTTTCCGGGGGAGAGTGCTTGCAAGCTCGTTGCTAACCATCGGGTCGAAGCCGGAGTCTCGCGCGGCTCCCACCTGGCTGCTGAGCTTGAGGAGATCCGGGGCAACTCGCCGGCTGTCGCTCACTTCCGCATTCACGAAAAAGGAGCCATCTACGGGCAGATGACGGGCCGTCTCGAGACTTCCGCATCCGGACAACCTGGGCCGCGAACTCCACGGCAAGCTCGTGACTGCTCTCGCCGTCGAGCGGTCGTGCGACGCCGGCAGCGACGAATGCGCGGTGGGGCACTCCAGTCGCCGCGGCGCTCGCCGGACAGCGGAGTGACCTGGTGCCGAAAGCGATCGTGAGCACCGCGCAGACGGCGTGATCGCTGGCGTGGCAAACCGATCACGCCGTCCTGGGCGTGCGCACGACTGCTCGCCGTCGAGATCAATCGTCCCGTCGATGCCGTCGTGACTGCCGAGCCCGAGCCCGACGGCGGTCGTAGCCGTTTGCTGAGCCGTCGATCTCGAGCAAGCACGGACGCCGGCCGTGCATGGTTAGGCACGCAGTCCCCCGTACGCACGTCACAGTCCTCGATCAGCGGCTGCCGCTTCGCCTCGCGAAGCGGTCGCCTTGCCGCCGCGATCGGGCCCCGCCGCAACTCGTCGTCCAACCGGGGAGAGACCTTCGGCACGGTCGGCGCCGCTGCTCAGCCTGCGATTGCAGTAGTGGCCCGCCGGATGCATCAGGCACTTCCGCATTCGGCGGGAGCGGGACCGTCCTTCGAGAGTTCCGCTGCTGCGTCCAAAAGGGGAAGAGGTTCTTGGTCCCACGCTGACTTCTGCCTCCGGTGTCGGGCCGGCGCTGACCATCACTCGTCCGGCAAACGCCCCGGGTAACGCAAGCTCACTTCACCGAGTAGGCGGCGGCCGCTTCACCTGCGGGAACGGAACAGCCGTGGAGGTCGTACCGCCACTGTGCTCCTCCTCGTCCAACTCGACAACGCCGCCGACCAGCGCAACGAATGCTGCTTCTGTGAGGGGGAGAAGCCGCAGACGAACGTGCGGCCGCTGCTCGCTCTCCTTATCTCGGCAGTCTGATCTGCGGTCCTGCTGTTGGCGTCGAGGAGCCGTGAGGGTTCCTGATGCCCACCAACGCGAACGCCTTGCTCACAGCGGTGCTCCGAGGTGTTGTTGATGGCGGCTTGAGAGGGTCAGAGCTCAGGCGAAGCGGCATCGGTGGCTGGCGCGGTAGCACTCGTGAGCGGGTTGGCGTTTCCATGGCGCGATGGTCAGGCGGCTTGTTCGCGGCTTCGGCGGCGGGCTGGGAATGCGGCGGTGACGGTGGTGCCGTGTCCTGGGTTGGACTGTATGTTGAGCGTCCCGCCGAGTAGGTCGGCGCGCTCGTGCATGCCGATCAGGCCAAATCTGCGTGTCTGGGCCGTGGTGTCAAAGCCGCGGCCGTCGTCTTGGACGGTTACGTGGACGCTGGCTTGGTCTTCTTGGACCTGGATCGTCGCTCCTCGCGCCCCGCCGTGCTTTTGCGCGTTGGTGAGCGCTTCTTGGACGATCCGGTAGATCGCGGTTTCGAGCTCGGGGTGTGCCGGTCGGGCGCGCGGCCGTGCTCGTAGGCGAGGTCGATGGTGAGCTCCACTTTGAGGCCATGGCGTCGGGCGCGGCCGGCGAGGTCTTCGATCGCGGCCTTGGTCCCGAGCTCGTCGAGCGCGACGGGGCGAAGGTCGGTGATCAGCGCCCGCAGGTTGCCGATGTCATTCTCGAGCTGGGCGACGGCGTCGCGGACCGCCTCGGCCATCGGATCAGAAGCGGTGGTTCCATGGAGCTGCGCCGCCAGCCCGAGCCGCAGGATGGCGAGACTCTGGAGGGTCTCGTCGTGCAGTTCGCGCGCCCACCGGGCGCGTTCCTGCTCGGTCGCCACCAGCCGCTGACGGCGGCGCTCGGCCTCGACGGTTTCGGCGGTCGCGATCGCCGTGGCTGCGCTGGCGGCGAACGCCTCCAGCAACCGCTGGTCCTGAGCGGTGAACGCGGGTCCGTCTTGCTGCCGGTCGACCGCGATCAGCACCCCGTGCCCCCGGCCGCGGAACTGGAGCGGGACCACCAGCCCGGCGCTCGCCGTCACCCCGAGCCGACCGAGCCCGTCGCGCTCAAACCGCGCCCGGTTGGGGTCATCCTCGAGACGCAGCGTCCGACCGGTTCGAAGCGCCGCGCCCACGAGGCTGTCCTGGACCCCCACCCGCTCGCCGACCAAGCCCTCCGGCAGCATGCCGGCGCCCGCGGCGATCACGAACTCACCGCCGTGCTCGAGCTCGATCACCAGCGACCGGGCAGAAACCAGCGCCCGCCCCCGCTTGGCCACCAGCCCCAAGATCACCTCAAGGTCCGTCTCACCACCCAACGCCCGCGCGATCTGCAGCGTGGCGTCAAGCGCGTCAACGGCCCGCCGCAACTCGACATAACGAGACTCCAAACCCGAGTAGCGCCGCGCGTGATCGATCGCCATCCCCGCGAACTCCGCCAACACCCCGACCGTCACCACGTCCTCCTCGGTGAACTCCTCCCCGCCGGCCTTCTCGGTCAGGTACAGGTTCCCAAACGGCTCCCCGCCAACCACCACCGGAACCCCCAAGAACGTTCTCATCGACGGGTGCTCAGCCGGAAAGCCGTACGAATGGGCGTGCGCGCCCACATCCGCAACCCGCAACGGCACCGGACTCGTGATCAGCTCGCCGAGCACACCGCGGCCGCGCGGCAGCTCGCCGATCCTGCCTCGCGTCGCCTCGTCGATCCCGACCGTGATGAACCGCTCAAGCTCGGTTCGCGACCGGTCCAGCACCCCAAGCGCCGCGTAGCTCGCGCCCGACACCTCGCGCGCCGCCTCAATCACCCGCTCGAGCACCGCATCGAGATCAAGCTCACAAAGCACCCCCTGCGCGACCTCTAAGACCCCACCACGCAAACGCCGCTCGCTTGGCGTGCTCACACTCACCGACGGTCCTCGCCCTTCTCGCCCAACCCATTCAAGCCCGCGCCGGCGACCGCGGCGCCACCAACCCGGAAGCCCTCAACCGTGGCCGCGAGCCGAATTCGCAGCCCGCTCGCAACTCGCCGAACGCCGACGCGGAGGTCCCTCTCGATCCGCTCGCGCCCAGCGTCACCGGCCGCGAGCACTCCGCGCACCACCGACGATGAAATTACCGACGGCACGGACCCAAAGACACCACCGCGCTGTCGGCCAGCGCCCGGTGCGATCTCGTTCAGCACCACGGTCACTCGGGCACCGGATCGGCCGCCGCGAGCGCGGCCCGGACCACCGGGTCCGCCCCCACCGGCTCGAGGATGAACACCTCGACCGCGATATCAGGGTCGATGTGATTATCGCTCATAAAGCCGATCACCTTGCGACCGGTCAGCCGCTCGATCTTGCCGGTGAAGCTGCTACGCATGATCCGCTGCCAGCGTCGGCGCAGGTCGAGCACCGCCTCGCTCTCGCCCGCCTCCACCAGGGTGCGCTCGCCGCGGGTGAGCGTGTCCTGAAGCACAACGAACACCGTGTTCTCGCCCAGCGTCGTCTTCGCCTTCGTCGGACCACGGCCGGTGGTACTCGCCAGCTCACGAACCACCGCGGTCGAGATCGCCAGCGCAAGCCTCCCGGCAGGCAAGACGCCCTCGTCACTCACCGAAACCACCGATCGCTTCCCCGCTCGAGCATCGTCAGCGGAGGGATCTTCGGGCCGTGACGAGGCTCAGCGGATCGTTGACGATCAACCCAGTACTCGCGCGTCCGCTCCCATTCGCCGGGTAGACCTCCGTCTACAACCTCCACCACCCGCAGCTCAGTCGCGTTGATGAAGTCACCGTTGGCGGCCGCTTCCTGCGCAAAACCGGACGACTGGGCCACCGCGCGCCCATGCCGCCCCGCGTCACTCACCGCGCGCCCCCCACCATCAACCTTGACCTCAGCGCGGCATTCTCCCGTTCGAGCAACGCGGCCTCAGGGCGCGCGCCCGCAAGCTCCTGCGCCACCCCTGCCAGCGCCACCCCAAGCCGTGCTGCACGCGGCCCGGGCGCAGCATCATCCTCGGCGGCCGCTGGCTGCGCCGCCACGCCAGGCCTGCTGGCCCGATATCCGCGAATCTGGGAGTTGTCTGGCCGCACAGACGGCCCGGCCTTTCCCTTCACACGACGTCGAACGCGCCAACGCGCCCAAAAGGCGTTTCGACCACGTCTCTTCGACCCGCAGCATACTCCGCTCAAGCGCGCCCAGTACCCCAAATCAAACAAACCCCACGCAACGCCGAAGGCCACCGGCAACGCCCGCGGCGCCCTCTCCGCCGCGCTCACATACGGGATCGCAACCCCCTCGAGCACCCACCCGGTGCTCACCCACGCGATGCTGTCCGGGGTAGAGCTTCCAAACCCCTCCGGCGAGACCTGCGGCGGTTCGCTGATCAAGGCGTTCACCGTTCCCAGGGCGCCTCGCAAGGTGCCGATCCTCACCGAAGCAGACGCCCCGCTGCAGCCGGGTAGCTCCGGCAGCCACCGAAGACCACTCATCACGGCTGGCTTTGCTCGTGCCGCGGTATTTCGCGTCGCTCGTGGTCGCGTCCATGCTTGGCGCGGTTAGCAGAAGCCCCAAGGCGTCACACCAACGGTCAGAGGCTGCCGCTCTGGAACGGCTACAGAAGTACGGCCCGCCGACCGACGCAGTGCTCGATTGGCTGGGCGGAGCGGTAGCCCTCGCGCTGGTCGGCGGCGCTGTCGAGTTGGACGGCATCCGCTCCTCCCGACAAGCCGGTACTCGACAGTTCCGCTTCCCCAACGAGCGACATTGAGGCTCGGACCACGTGCTAGCGGAATCCTCGAGGGGCTCCAAGCACGAACGCTCCCGCTCCGCCAGCAAGGCGGTCACGAGGAGCTTCGCTTCCGGAGTGGACAACCTGCGGCACTGCGGGTGCATGGGCCGCGCGACGCTCGCCCTTAGCGAGGCGGAGCGGGAGCCGCCGATCGTCCGGCGGATCGCTCACCGCCCGCTCGGTCTTGGCCGTGGCTATAGCGCTGGCGCCGTGAAAGTCGGCGGCGCGTCGTCGTGTCGTCGGGCCGGCAGCGAGCCGGGTGCGACGGACCCGCGACGGACTTCGGCTTGCTCGCGGCGCTGCTCAAGTGCTTGCAGTAGCGCAGCACGTAGATCGGCTTGGAACCACTCGAGCGCTGATCGCAGACTGTGTACGTGGTTACGCACGGGAGCGAGTCGAGTCTCGACCACGTGCTCGCCCGGCGCCAGTCCCGGCGTGTTCGTGAGCTCGAGGTGCAACGCGTCCTCGGTGACACGACCGAACGGTCCCGGCATGTACCCAGGGCCCGATCGTGACCGTAGCGGCCTTGGGTCAAGCTCGAAGAAATCGGGATCACCCGTGAACGGCACCACTAGAACCGACGCTCGCGTCGATCCATGGTGCTCGATGGAGGCCTCGGTCTCGAGTAGCACCAACGGCTCCACCACGAGACGTTCGACCAGTTGGGTAGCCCAGTCCTCACTCAACGCCAGGATCTCCTCGTCGGAGAACACGTCAGCGGCTCTGTGCGCGTGGCTCAGCCAGCCTCGCAGCGAGTCCTCGAGCGGATGCGCCCGAAACAGTTCGCTTTGGACGGGATCGCGTCCGGGATTCATCGACGCGGCGTTCGAGCTTCGTCCGGCGCCGGTCGCTTCCGATCGTCGCTCCGAGTCGCGATCCCGATCGCGCTCGTGCCGCTCGTGCGGCGCCCCGTTGTGCATGTTGTTTGTCATCGTGTCAGTGCCTTCGTGTCCCGTCTCGGGGTCCACGCCGAAACGAACGCGGCGAGAACCCAAGTGATCAATCAGATCGGGACGCGGTAACCGGGGGGCTGGCGTCACGCCGGTAGGACGTCCGGACCATTCCCGTAATCAAGACCCGGTAGCCCCCGCCCGCGTCTCGCAGGCGCGCGTGAGCGGTCGGTGGCGTCAGGGTTGCGTCCTTGCGTCGAGCGTTCTGGCCGCAACGGCCAGCGCGCTACTGACTCTACTGCGCCCTGATCGCGGGCGTTCGCCAAAGCCGCAAGCCCGCCAAAACTTGTCGATTCTCAGGTAAATCTGCCTTAGACGCGTTCGCGTCCAGCTGGAGCTAGCCGCCCTGATCTGGTGGCGGCGGACATGATCTGTTCCGTCCCGCCACCCCGCGAAATCTTGTTTCGGTTGCCTTTTTTCGCTTCGTCGCCGCTAAGATTGGGGGTACAGCGACTCCCGAGTCGTGGTCATTGATTGCTTTCGGGGGTTGCGACTTCAGAGCGGAACGAGTGCGCGGTCATGCGATGGTCGCAGTGCTGGGTCCGTGGCGACCGGGTTGGCCTCCGAGGGCCGTGGAGTTTTTTCGTGGACGGACCTCAGATCGCTCGCACGCCGCGGCGAGTGGTGGGTGCAGCGGATCGTCGTTCGTTCGTGTTCGCGCGAGGGTGCGTGGCTGGATCGGGTCCGAGTTCGCCGTCCGGGATCTCGGCAGCCGCTCTCGTTGGTGTTAGGCGCGATTCCCACGGAGGCCCCAGCCGCAGCGGCTGGGTCCGACATCGTGGTCGCGCCGGCGTCGGGCGGGCCGCGACGGGTGGATCGATCGCGAGTAGGGGTTGATGCCTGCAATGTGGCGTCCTTCACGCGCGATTCGGTCTATAGCCGCGCCGGGATCATCCATTTTGACTGTTCTCGCCGCGGGTTTTAGCGTGTCCGGGGCCACGACCGTGTCGGCGCGTAACGCGGTCGTGCGCTGGGTTGATGCCTGCAACGAGCGCGATCTCGAAGGGAAGCTCGGTCGTTTTCGCCCAGAGGTGCGTTCGCACCCGCTGAGGCTTGTCGGGCTCGACGGCGCTTACCGCGGCCATGACGGGGTTAGGTGGTGATTCGTGCGACGCACGCAGTTGCACCATGAACACCTCTTCGTGTTGTCTGACGTCCACGGCGCGGGCGATCATCAAGTGCTCGCAGTCGGTGCGCTGACGCTTCGCCCCGGAGTTCGAGATCGCGCCGTTCTACGCACCGCATCGAATCCTCGACGGCCTGATCGTGGCCGCGCACCACTACCTCACCGACGCGGACATGCTGGAACGCCTCGGCTTGGTCCGATGACCGCACGCATTTGCGAGGGAAGCGACTCGCGCAGCGTGCTCCTCGGGCGTGGCGGACGTCCTCGAGCGCTGCGGGGAGCGGGTGATCGACGGGCCTCGGCCGAAGTGCTCGGTGCCGGCGTCGTGGCCGCGTCGTTTTGGTCTGGCTACGCGGACAGACATGGCCGCGTGGCGTGGCTACGCAGGTGATCGCGAGGGTCAGGCCGTGAGCCGGCAAAACGGTGCGGGCGGCGAAGTGGGTCTGGTCCTGGGTGGCGGCGGGGCGCGTGGGGCTTATGCGTCCGGGGTGTTATCCGTGCTGTTGCCCGAGCTCAAGGATCAGGTGAGGGTGATCGTTGGGACGAGCGCGGGGGCGCTGATCTCGGCGTATCTGGTTGCCAACTGGCATCGCCCGGTCAAGCAGGCGATCGAGGACGGTCTGAGCTTCTGGCGCGACTTGACTTTCGGGGACGTGTGCGCTCCGCTGATGGCGGTGGGCGGCGCGACTCGGTTCATGCGCTACGTAGGCGAGTTTCTGCCTGTGCGCAGCATGCATGGCTCGTCGATCCTGCACCCCGAACCGCTGCCGCGGACGCTTGCAAGGCTGGTGGACTTCGACCAGCTGGGCGAGAACGTCCGCGAGCAGCGGCTCGCGCTCGGGGTCGTCGCGGCCCCTGCCTATGGCAACCGGTCGGTCGTGTTTCATCACGGCGGGATTCCGCGACACCGCGAGGACCCGTTGCGTGGGATCGAGTACGTCGCCACTCCCGAGCTAGGGCCAGAGCACATCCTCGCGTCCTCGGCGATCCCGGCGCTGTTCCCGGCCGTGCGCGTAACGACGCCCGAGCCGGCGGCCGGCTGGTACTACGACGGTGGTTCGCGGCTGAACACGCCGATCAAGCCAGCGCTGTGGCTCGGAGCCAAGCGCGTGATCGTGATCGCGCTCAATTCCGTCGCCCCGAGCCGGACTGCGGCCCCCCACGACCAGCCCGACTTCTACGTCGGAGCCGCGCACCTGCTGCACGCCGCGCTCGGCGACCCGCTAGCCCAGGACATCCGCACGCTCGCCAACACAAACGCGCTGATCGGAGCCGGGCTCCCGGCCACCAACGGACGCTCTCGCGACCGCCGTCCCGCTGCACGCCAGCAGCAGCCGGGCGTGCTGGCGGAACCGGTCCAGCCCGTGCCGTACATATTCATCGCGCCGGAAGATCCCTTGGCGATCGGCGAGATCGCCAGACGCGTCTACCGCAAGCACTACGGGCGCCCCTGGAAAACCGGTGCGCGCGATCTGTGGCTGCTGGGAAAGATCCTCGACGCCCGCGCCGACGCGATGCACGGCGAGCTCTTGAGCTACCTGTTCTTCGCCGGCGAATTCGCCGAGGAACTGATCCAGCTCGGCCAAGCCGACGCGCAACGCTGGATCGACGAGCACCCCGCGGGCCTCTGGCAGCTCGATCCACTACCCGCCTGGAACCCCGCCCCCAACGACGACACAGACATGCTCAGCCCCCGGCCCCGATCGCGAGTGCGTGCGATCACGCCCGCGAGCGAGCTCGCCACCATCCCACGCAAGGGGAGCAACGGGGCGGCTGCGTAACCCGATCGGGCTGGCCAACGGCCGACGGCTCAATCGCTGGTTATCGTCGGCGTGTAGATCCGCTGCAGGTAGTCGTCGAGCATCCGCCCGGCGCAGAAGGCGGGAGCCAGCGTGCGCATCGAGGCGCGGATGCGAGCGAGCCAGGCGCGCGGCAGCCCGTCCGCGTCGCGGTCATAGAAGGCCGGCAGGACATCCTGCTCGAGCAGGTCGAACAGGGCGGCGGCATCACGCGCGTCCTGCGCGCTGGAGTCGGGGTCGACCTCACCTGAAAGGGCCCAGCCGTTGGTCCCGTCATAGGCTTCTGCCCACCAGCCGTCGAGCGTGCTCAGGTTCAGCCCGCCGTTGATGACCGCTTTCATCCCGCTGGTGCCGCTGGCCTCAAATGGCGGGCGCGGCAGGTTGAGCCAGAGATCGCAGCCACGCACGAGCCGCGCGGCGATCCCGAGGTCGTAATCGTGCAGGTACACGACGTGCTCTGCGACATTGGGTGCGTCCTTGAAGCGAAACATCTCCTGGACGACGTGCTTGGCCTCCTCGTCGCTGGGATGGGCCTTGCCGGCTAACACGAACTGGACGGGCTGGGGCCCGGCGAGCAGCGCGAGCGTGCGGCCAGGATTCTGGGTGAGGAGCCCGATCCGCTTGTACGTCGCGGTGCGCCGCGCGAACCCGATTGTGAGCACGTCCGGGTCAAACGCGCGGGCGGCCGCCTCGATCCCCGCGCGCGGCTGGCGCTCGGCGAGCCGGTCGATCCCGCTGCGCTCCTGGACGAACTCCACCAGCTCCGCGCGCTGCTCCCGGCGTGCATCCCACAGCTCGGCGTCGGGCACCGCGTCGAGCGCCTCCCAGGTCGCGACGTCGCTCGCCCGCCACAGCCACTCGTCACCGAGGTGGCGGTCGAGCAGGCGGCGCATCGGAGGCCCGACCCAGCTCGGCATGTGCACGCCGTTGGTGACATGCGTGATCGGTACCGCCTCCACGGCCCGCTCGGGCCACAGCCCGCGCCACATCTCGCGGGCGACGGCGCCGTGGCGGCGGCTGACGCCGTTCGCCGAGCGGCTCATCCGCAAGCTGAACGTCGTCATTCCGAACGGCTCCCCACCGTCCTCGGGGTGGTAGCGGCCCAGCCGCAGGAGCACCTCGGGATCGATACCCAGCTCGGCCACGAGACCGTCGAGCGTGTCGATCACGTCCTTGCGGGGGTAGGTCTCGTTGCCGGCCGCGACGGGCGTGTGGGTCGTGAACACCGTCCGCTGGCGGGCGGCCTGCAGCGCCGCCTCGACCGACGCCCCGCGCGCCACCTCGCGACGCGCCAGCTCGAGCACCGCGAACGCGGCGTGCCCCTCGTTCAGATGCACGAGCGCCGGCTCGATGCCCAGGGCCGCGAGCGCGCGCACGCCACCGACGCCGAGCAGCGCGTATTGCGAGAGACGGGTGATCGGATCCGCGACGTAGAGCTGCGAGGTGATCCACCGCTCGAGGCGTCCGTTCTCGGGCCGATCGGCGTCGAGCAAAAACAGCGGCACGCGACCGACAGCCACACGCCAGATCTGCGCGCTTACCTCCTTGCCACGGATCGGCACCGTGATCGTCAGCGGCCGCCCATCTTGCGCGCGCACCAGCGCAGCGGGAAGCCGCTCGGGATCGATATCAATCCAGTACTCGTGCTGCCAGCCGGAGGCATCCAGCCGCTGGCGGAAATATCCCTGGCGGTACATCAGTCCGACCGCCACCAGCGGCAGCGCCCGATCGGAAGCCTCCTTGAGCAGGTCGCCTGCCAGACCGCCCAGCCCGCCCGAGTAGATCGGCAACGACCTGTGAACGCCGTACTCGGCGCACAGGAACGCGATCGGCCGCTTCGGCGCGACGGGCCCAACCGCGGACGGGCGCACCACATCCGCCGCGAACGCCTCCTCGAGCGACGCCGCGCGGGCGAGCAGAGCGGAATCAGCGGCCGCCCGCACGAGCGCCTCACCCGACGCCTCCTGAAGCAGGCGAACCGGGTTCTCGCCGCACAGCCTCCACCGCTCCTCGTCGATGGAGCGAAACACTTCCTTACCGCCCGGGTACCAGCGCCAGCGATAGTTGTAGGCGATCCGGGCCAACGGCGCGAGCTCCTCCGGGAGCCGTCCGGCGAGGTCAGCAGCCCTGCGAGCAAGCTCATCATCCCCGCGCACGGCCACGATCATCGCAGGTCTCACACCGCCATCCCGTCCCCGGCTGGCGCCTCAATGTCCCGCGCGAAATGTACGCCGCAAATTCGAGCACTCCGTCCGGGCAACGGCGAGCTGGTCGCCGGACTCGATACTGCCAGTCATTACCGACACCTGATGGCCGCATCGCGGGGCAAGGCGATTCGTTGACTGCGCTCGACCAGGCTCCGTTCCTACGGCTACCCCCAGATCGGAAATCTTCTGCGCGGTGCGTAACAACCTAAGCGCCTCCGCAGCGGCCTGTCCCGGCCGGAGCGGGACGCCTCGTTCTCATCCTACGCGGAAGAGATTCCCGGCCCGTCTGAGACTCCTGCTCTTGCGGCTCGGCCGTTTGCCGGGCGCGGCGGTCCGAGCAAACACCGGCGTCTTCACGAGCGAGCTTCGGGTCGACCCGCGGAGAACGTCAGCGAGCAGCGCTGTGGTCGGGGTGCTGGCTTACCGTGCGATCTCATTCTGCTCCCGACGCTGCCAGGGATCGCCGAGTATCTCTCGCTGCGCTCGACGGTCCGCGCCCGGCGAGCGGCCGACGCCAAGCAGCTCAGCTCACGTCTGCGGCGAGCGCGGCCACCGGACTCCGTGGGTGAGCAACATCGGGGTGATCGAGGTGGCGCTCGCGGGCTCAGCGACGCTCCTCCCTCCAGGGGGGCTGGGGGGTCAAGGGTTCTGGGGTTCTGGGGTTCTGGGGTTCCCTCCCCGCCGGGTGCCCGATCGAGGACCGACGGTCTGCGGGAGAATCTGCTGTCTCCGCGATGATCCTGGGATTGAGCTTTTCGCTGGTGTGTGCGCTGGGCACCAACTTGAGCTCGTTGTTCAAGGCCCACGGCGCGGTACTCGCACGACCAATCCAGGTACGTCATCCGCTGCGCAGCGCCGCAGATCTGTTTCGCCAGCGGTGGTTCGCGGTCGGATGGATCCTTGCGCTGTTCGCGTGGGGCCTGCACATCGAGGCGATCAAGCTCGCCCCGCTCGTAAGCGTTCAGTCGTCGGGGCCTTGGGCAGGGATTCCTTGTTGGTGCAGCGAATCTTGCAGTCATGGACCGCGTCGAGGCGGAGGCGATCTATGACTCGGGGCGTGAGGCGTGTGTGCAGTTCATTCTTGATCTCGCCTCCCGGGTGCAGCAGCTCGATCAGCGCTTAGAGCGGCTGGAGGCGCAGGCCCGGCAGGACTCGCGGACGAGTTCTAAGCCGCCGTCGACCGATCCGCCCAAGACGCGCGCACAGCGGCGGGCGGAGGCGCGTGCGAAGGCCAAGGAGCTGATGCGCCGGGAGCGTGAGCGTCGCGAAGCTGGCGGGCAGCCCGGGCACCAGGGTGCGGGTCGCGCTCTGAAGCCGGAGGACCAGGTGGATGAGATCGTCGATCACTATCCGGATGCGTGTGGCGGGTGCGGGCGCCGGTTTGATGATGAGCAGCGCCGTCCGGGCGGGCGGTTCGGCCGCCACCAGGTGTGCGAGCTGCCGTCGATCAGCGTGACCTGGACCGAGCATCGCACCCATCAGCTGCGTTGCCGGCACTGTCGCGCACGGACCAGCGCCGGGTTGCCGGAGCTACTGGCCTGCTCTCCGTTCGGGTTGAGATTGCAAGCGGCGGTGGTGACGTTGACCGCCCGGCATCGGATCTCCCGCCGCGGGATCTGCGAGCTGGCTTTAGATCTGTTCGGCGTGACGCTGTCGACCGGCGCGGTTGACGCGATCTGCCAGCGCGCCTCAGACGCATTGGCTGGCCCACATTGCCAGCTGCAGGACTGGGTGCTTGACCAGGACGCGGTGCATGTCGATGAGACCGGCTGGCGCACGCGGGGTGAGGGCCGGGCGTTGTGGACCGCGAGCACCCCCGAGGCCACGTTCTTGCAGATCGCCCAGCACTGCAACCGCGAGCAGTTCAACGCCCTCATCGGCACCAGCTACGCCGGGATCGTCGTCTCTGACCGCTGGAACGGCTACAGCCATCTCGACCCCAACCAGCGGCAAGTGTGCTGGTCGCATCTGCAGCGCGACTTCCGCCGCCACGCCGACGGCCTGGGCGAGCAGAAGACCTTCGGCGAACACGGCCTCGCGCTCACCCGCCGGTTGTTCGCTGGATGGCGCGCATACCAGCACGAGCATCACGACCGCCAAAAGCTCCAAGCCGAGATCGCGCCGATCCAGACCGAGTTGCGCGCGCTACTCGAGCAGGCGTCTCCGAAGAAGGCGCGCAATCGCTGGCACCGGCAGTTCGCCAACAACCTGCTCAAGGTCTGGCCCGCGCTCTGGACCTTCACCACCCACCCCAGCGTGGAGCCGACCAACAACCCGGCCGAGCGCGCGCTCCGCGCGCCGGTCATCCACCGCAAAGTGTCGCTCGGCACCCAAAGCAACACCGGCGAGCGATTCACCGAACGCGCGCTCTCGGCCGCCGCCACCTGCCGCCAGCAGCGCCGCTCGCTGTTCACCTACCTCAGCGAGCTGATCATCGCCCACGCCCGCGGCGATCCATTCCCCGCGCTCGCCTGAGGCCGCACGGACTGAACGCTTACCCCCGCTCTCCAGTATGCAGGCAGTCCTGTCCGGCGGTCTGGTGTTCCTCGCTGTACTCGCTGAGCGATTCTTCGGATTTCACCTCGGAAGACGTCAATGGGCCGGTGTCACGCTCACGGCCGCAGGACTTGCGGTGATCGGCCTGACCGCGACCTCGGAAGGCCCGCAACGCTCCTCCTTAGCCGCGCTGATCGCGGTCGAGACCGCGATCCTGGCGGTCGGAGTCGGGCTTGTGAGGATCTCGACCCGCCGCGACGTCTCGCACCACGGCGAGGCACTCCTGCTTGCGACCGCGGCTGGCGTGCTGTTCGGGGTCTCGGACGTCGCGATCAAGTACCTCACCCACGCGCACGGGCCGGTGTTGGGCCTGCTCAGCCCATGGACGCTGACCGCGCTGATCTCGTTCGTGGTTTCCTTCCACGCGTCCGCGCGCAGCCTGCAGATCGGCCTTGCAATCGAGGTGATCGCGATCACCTCGGTGGCCGCCAACCTCTCCGCGATCCTGGGCGGGATCCTTGTCTTCGGCGAGCCGATCGGCTCGGGTCCCGTCGGGATCATCGGGCGTCTGCTCGCGTTCGGCCTCGTGATCGCGGGCGCGGCGCTCGTGCCCGCCCCGCTGCGCGCCACCCCCGGGTGATCCCGTCCAGCGAGCGCCACCCGATCGAAGCGGAGTCTCGACCAACCCTGGTCGCTCCTCCTGGGACGAGTTGCGACAGCGTCCGAGCTCGCGGCGACGCGGCGACCGCTTCGCGAGGCGAAGCGGCAGCCGCTGATCGAGGACTGTGACGTCTGTCCGCGGGGCCGGGTGCGTATGCACCTGCACGTCCGTGCCTGCTCGAGATCGACGGCTCAGCAAACGGCTACGACCGCCGTCGGGCTCGGGCTCGGGCTCGGCAACCACGACGGCATCGACGGGACGATTGGTCTCGACGGCGAGCAATCGTGCGCCTTCTCCGGTCGGCGTGATCGGTACGTCCTATAGGTCCCTGGTTGTTGCCTCGACCGCCGCCGGGAGAGGGCTTTGGTTTGCCTGCCCCCCGTTGCGGAGGGCCTTGCGTGGATTAGCCCCTCTCGGCGGTGGTGAGGTGCCGCAAGCGGCAACAGGACGTAGCCCCGGTTTGAGGGCCTGTCTATAGGCATCCGCAACGGTACCTCTCGGTCTGGGCGCCGTGAAGACCTGACCTAGAGATGGAGTTGAAGTTCTGATGAGAAGTACCTATGCGGGCGTTGACTGGGCGTCGGAGAAGCACGATGTGTTGATTGCTGATGAGACGGGCGAGGAGATCCTGGCGGCGACGTTCGTGCATGACGAGGCCGGGGTGCGGGGCTTGTGTCGCGCCCTTGTGCGTCACGGGGTGAGGCTGGTTGCGATTGAGCGGCCCGACGGGCTGCTGGTCGAGCGGCTGCTGGACGCGGGGCTGCGGATCTTGCCGTTGCATCCCAACCAGGTCGCGGCGACGCGTGATCGGTTCCGTGCTTCGGGCGGGAAGTCCGATCGATTCGACGCGTTCGTGCTCTGCGAGCTGGCGCGGACCGACCGGCACCGCTTCCGGGTGCTCGAGCCCGATTCGGATCAGACCAAGGCGCTCAGAGCGCTGACCCGGGCACGAGAGGATCTGGTCGGCACCAGGACCGCGCTGGTCAACCAGCTGCGCGCTGAGCTTGCCCGGTTCTGGCCCGGTCCGCTGGGGCTGTTCACGAGCCTGCACAGCCAGATCTCGCTCGCGTTCCTTGAGCGCTACCCCAGCCCCGCCGACGCGCGCGGACTAGGACCGGCGCGTCTGCAGGCGTTTCTCGCCCGGGAGCACTACACCGGCCGGCAGAAGCCCGGGCAGCTTTTGGGCAAGCTTCGCCGCGCCCCTGTCGCCCGGGTCGGCGAGCTCGAGCTGGGCACCCGCCGAGAACTCGTGCGCACCATGGTCACGACGATCAAGACGCTCAACGCACAGATCCGCCAGCTCGAGCGTCAGATCGCGACCGCCGTCCGCGAGCACCCCGACGGCGCGATCTTCCTCTCGCTGTTCAGGAAGCCCGACAGCGTGATCACCGCCGCCGAGCTGTTAGCCGAGATCGGCGACTGCCGCGGGCGCTACCCCACCCGCGACACGCTCGCCGCCGACGCCGGCCAAGCCGCTGTCGCGATCGAGTCCGGCAAACGCAGAGCCGCCTGCTTCCGCTGGGCCTGCAACAAGCGCCTGCGCCAGGCGTTCGTCACGCTGGCGGACACCAGCCGCCACCACAACCCCTGGGCGCAGGACCTCTACGCCGCCGCAATCGGCCGCGGGCACGACCACCCGCGCGCAATCCGTACCCTCGGCCGTGGCTGGTGCCGAATCCTATGGCGCTGCTGGCAGGACCGCGTGCCCTACGACCCCGCCCGCCACCGCGCCCTGCAACGACACATCACAGTCACTATCCCCACCACGTCGGGCCCCCGGCCCGACACAGCCGCCACCCAGCGGATGGCCGGCGCCGCTGTCACCCGAAGGGCGGCCCGCAGGGCCGAGCGCGCAGCGCTTATAGGTCATCATGGTTGTTGCCTCGACCACCGCCGGGAGAAGGCCTACAGCGCTTGCCCCCGTTTGGAGGGCCTCGTCAAGACCAGCCTCTCCCGGCGGGTGGTGAGGTGCCGACTTAGCGGCAACAGGACGTAGCCCCTGTGTGAGGGCCTGTCTATAAGCACCCGCAACGGTACCTCGTGGTCGAGGCGCTGTGAAGTGACCTGACCAAAGAGGAGTACCGAGATGGGCAATTACGCCGGCGTTGATTGGGCGTCGGAGAAGCACGACGTGGTCGTGCAGGACGAGGCGGGCGAGGAGCTGTTGGCGGCCTCGTTCGCGCACGATGAGAAGGGGCTGCGGTCGCTGTGCCGCACGCTGGTGCGGATGAAAGTGACGTTGGTCGCGATCGAGCGTCCGGACGGGCTGCTGGTCGAGCGTCTGTTGGACGCCGGGCTGCGGCTTTTGCCGCTGCATCCCAACCAGGTCGCCGCCACCCGCGCCAGGTTCCGCGCCGCGGGCGGCAAGTCGGACCGCTTCGACGCGTTCGTGTTGTGCGAGCTGGCGCGCACCGACCACCATCGCTTCCGGGTGTTGGAGCCCGACAGCGATCAGACCAAGGCGCTGCGGACACTGACTCGTGCGCGAGAGGATCTCGTGCAGACCAGGGTGGCGCTGACCAACCAGCTGCGCGCCGAGCTCGAGCGGTTCTGGCCGGGGCCGATCGGGCTGTTCAGCGATCTCGACAACCTGACCTCGCTCGCGTTCCTCAGGCGCTACCCCAGCCCCGCCGACGCGCAAGGGCTGGGCGAGCAACGCCTCCAAGCGTTCTTGACCCGCCACCGCTACAGCGGCCACAAGCCAGCCAGCGAGCTGCTGGCCAAGCTCCGGCGTGCGCCGGAAGGCCGAGCCGGGGAGCTCGAAGGCCAAGCCCATCGCGCGGTCGTGGTCTCGCTGGTCGCGGCGCTTGAACCGATCGTCGCCCAGATCAAGCAGCTCGAGCGGCAGATCGCCACCGCGATCCGCGAGCATCCCGACGGCGAGATCTTCCTCTCGCTGTTCCGCAGCCGGCGAAGCGTCATCACCGCAGCCACGATGCTGGCCGAGATCGGCGACTGCCGCGCGCGCTACCCCACGCGCGACGCACTCGCCGGCGACGCCGGCCAGGCCGCGGTCGCGCTCGAGTCCGGCAAACGCAAGATCGCCTGCTTTCGTTGGGCATGCAACAAGCGGCTGCGCGACGCCTTCGACACGCTCGCCGACAGCAGCCGCCACCACAACCCCTGGGCCGCCGACCACTACGCCCGCGCCATCGGACGCGGCCACGACCACCCCCGCGCCGCCCGCACTCTCGGCCGCGCTTGGTGCCGCGTGGTATGGAGCTGCTGGCAGACCCGCACCCCCTACGACCCGGCCCGCCACCGCGCCCTGCAACAGCACGTCCTGGTGACGATCACTGGAACGTCGGGCCCCGTGCCCGACACAGCCGCCACCCAGCGGATGCTCGGCGTCGCCGTCACCCGAAGGGCGGACCGCAAGGTCCGAGCGCAACGCGCTTGACGGCACGCCGACATCCGCTACTTCGCTCGCGAGGTTGACACAGGACGTCTTGACGGCGAGCCGCCATCCGCTATCGCAGTCGGCACTTGACACAGGACGTCCACGAACGCGATCGCGCAACGCCGGCCATTGCGACGATCGCTTTTGCTCGCCAGCCGGCGCCGGCCTGGCGAATGCGAGGGCGACATCTCGATCGTCCGGTCCGCTAGAACCACGTGATCGGTTTGCCAAGAAGTCGATCGTAAGCTCGTCCCCATTCGGTCGGCTCCTGTGGCGGTTGCGCGGGCTCGAGGCCGACTCGCTCAGCCGCGCTCCCGGGTAACGAGAGGTGTCGGTTTGGCCTTCTCGCGCCGTGGTCGCGCGCCGGTCTGTCGGTGTGATGTATCAGCGACCCCCACCGCGCGCTCTGATATTCGGGCCCGGAGTCGGCATTGTGCTGGCCGCGAGCCTCGGTCGTCCAGGTCGTCCCCTGAGCCGGCCCAAAGACGCGCCTTGCAGATACACAACGGCGATTAGCTGGATGAGAGAGGAACCATGAATGAGATTCCGCGGTCTCCAGACGCGATCGAACGCGCCGAGGCCCACGCTTACGCGAGCGCTATTCGTCAGATCGTCGTAGGAGCGAAGCTCACCGGTCTTAACGCGCTGACGGCTGGCGAAGTCGACGACGCGCCGACGACGATCTATGACCTGGGCGGAGACGCGCTGTTCTATGACTTCCGAGTGATTGACGGGGGAGATGTGATCGGCACGATCCGGTCCGCGGCGACGAAGGCGCTTGGTGCCGCCGTCGTGTCCGTAGCTGGAGGCGCTCCGGCCTGGAGCGAACAGCGTGCGCTGCGGCTAGCGACTGAGGCGTTGCACGCGCAGACACCGTCGGCGAGGGTCACGGGTTCGCGCCTCGTCTGCTACGCGTATCCAAAGATTGCGATCGAGCTCTCCTACGTCGTCGACGGCACCGCCGCGACCGAACTGTTCGACGCCTCGAGCGGTTCCATCGTTGGGAGTTCCGACGACGCCGAAAACCAGTTCACGCGTTATTCGCTGCTGGCCCACCTGGCCGAGCAGCGCGAGGACCGACTGCGCAGCTTTGAGCGGATCGCCGACCGCGTGCAGCGAATCTCGCGGTCCGCTGAGCCGGAGCCGGCGGTGACCCCGACGCCCCGCTACTGGCCGATCCCCTTGCCGGTTATCACGGCCACCTCGGGGATGGTCCTCCTGTCTCCGTACTGTCCCAGCAGCCCGCCAGGGAATTCTCACTACGCGCAGATCACCGACTATTTCTGCGTCGACGCCAGCGCGCAAATGCTGATGGAGCATTACGGCTGGAACTACACGCAGAACCAGATCGCCGTCGCGATGGGCACAACGGCGGCTGCCGGAGGCACGAGCCAGAGCGGCCTCACGACGGGCTTCGCGAACCTCACCCACAACCAATTCAACCTGACATTCGACTGGGGCGTGAGTCGGGCTCAGCAGTTCGCCGATGCGGTCAGCGAGGTGAGCGGCAACCGTCCGCTGTTCACACAGGTGCCGCATCATTATCGGGTGTGCATGGGCTACAGCCAGGTCTCGGTGGACTGGATCCCGCTTGAGCAGTGGCTCTACATCTACGACCCCTGGCCGTGGAACCCCGATCTTTGCCAGCCCGGGGCTCCATACTGGGAGTCATGGTCGAGCTCACCGGTGATGTGGTTCGGAATCGTCCAGCACGCCTGATCGTCGAGGCCGCCGTCCACGCGTTCGCCACTCTGCCCGGCGCGCCGCGAGGGCTGGCCGCTGGCTCGCCGGAACTCGTGCTTACGCCTGACGGCGAGCCGTCGTACTGGCTTGTCACCGGGCATGGCCCGGCTGGCGTTCAGGCGATCGCTCGCGTGCTGCTCGACGGGCATGTTGCGACCGTCGGCGCGAGCCCGCCCGGCGCCGAGGATGCTGGCGCGGCCGTGACCGGCCTGAGCCGAGCGCGCGCGGAGCTGGCCCGCCCGCCTGACGCGGTCGAGGGTCCGATCCTCGTCCACGACGGGCCCGTCGCGCGTGAAGCCTGGCTGTACGTCGCGGTCGCTGAGGACGGCCACCGTCGATGGGTGTTCACGACCGCAGGCGGCTCATACGAGCGGCCGGCCGGAGTACCCCTGGGCGGCGGTCCTTCGACGTGATTCATCGTGGAGATGCTCCGCCAACGATCCATCCTTCGCTGATCCGGCGGCTAGGTCTGGGCTCTACAAGCGCTGCGGTACTGGCTGGGCTTGTTGCAGCCACAAACTGGGATCGCTGGGGTTGGCGCGCCGAATAGTTGGCGAGCCGGACAATCAAATCGCCACGTCCGGGCTCGTCCCCGCTCGACCGCTCGAACGATCGCGATGAACCAAGAGAGATCGTCCGAATGGGTGTGCGTCGCTACCCAAAATGATGCAAAGCGGCAAGGTCCACGACGTGGCCGCTTCAGGCGTCATCCAGTCGGCGCGACTTCGGCGAGCCGCGTGGCCGGAATCGCGCCAGTCGTCGACGCTGACGACCCCTTTCGTCGGTCGACGGCCGGCGCAGGGACGAGCGCTTTCGCCAGGTCAGACCAGCGGGCCTTGCGCTACCCCTTTGCCACGCCAGCGATCACGCCGTCGGCGCGGCGCTCACGATCGCTTCGGTCGGGACGGCGACCTCCGCCCTGCGAGCGCTCCGGCGACCACGCAGACGCCGGCGGGCGCTCTCGCCGCGGATTGCTCCGCTCACGAAGCACTCACACGGCACCTATGGTGGCGACGCGCACAGGATCGCCGATGTAGCACAGGTCGCGCTGGTAGCGAGGGCGATCGCGCGGCGGGTGGCTCCGGCGGACCCATACGGCCGTCGCGCTCGGCGCGCTGTCCGGAGGCGGATGTGCTTGGTCAGGGTGCGCTGACGAGTCCTGGACACTTCACGAACACAGCACAGCCGATCGCCCGCCTCACCGCGAGAAACCGGGCGTCGCCGCTCGATCGCGGCCACGCCGGCGGCCGGCGTGAGCGCTACTCCTTGACGCCTGTAGCAGTCACGAAGCCGTCGCGGCTGCTTCTCGATCAACCCGGAAGCGTCGGCGTCAGCGCCGAGGACGCGCAGCCAAGGCCACAGCCCTAGTGAGGCCGACGACGCAGTCGCGCCGCAGCTCGCTGCAACGAGACAAGCAGCTTTTCGCCGCGCGAGCCCGCTTCAGGAACCAGACCGAGTTGTCGCAGCGCCCCATTTAGGTCGTAGTCAGCCCGATAGCGCTCGACCAGCCGGTCGCGAAACCACCAGTGATCGACACCGTCGATAACGCATGACTTGCCGGTTGCGGCGAATCCCGGCGGATCAATCGGACCGGTGTTAGTAGCGACCATCCTCCACGGCACGATCGCCTTGGGACGATCACGCGATATGTACGCCGGTTCTGGTTCTTCAAATCGGTAATCCGGGAACGCCCGCGCGCAGATACTCACCCAGTTGGCTACCGCCTCGCGACCATGGATCTCACCGATCGCAGGGTCGTAGAACTCGATGTCCTCAGTGCAGAGCGCGGCCAACGCCTTACCGTCGCGCTGATCCCAGGCATCGGACCATCGGTGGCCGAACTCCTCGAGGAAGCCAGGATCCAGCTGGGAGGCAGTTTCATTGAGCATCGGTCAAGTATCGCTGCAACCCTACGTACCAGGCAACCCTGCGCTCGGTGGTCCGGAACCCAGCTCGCTTCCGCTTCGGGCTACGAGCAGCAACGATCCGAGCGCCCGAATCTGGGCCTGCGACGACTGCTATCGGACAATACGGGCAGCGCGACGCCGGGGGCGCGGCTGCTGCTCTCGTGCTCGCAACATCCGAGCGCCTGGCTAGCAACAAACGCCGGCCAATCCGAGGCGCGAGCCGTGTAGCTCATGACGCTGGCGCCGTCGCCTAATCTAACGATCCGGTTTTTGCGTACGAAACTTCTCGGCGCCGCCTCTTCGCGCTGCTCGCCGGTGAGTAGGTGCGCTTCGTCAACGGTCACCACGGCTGCCGTTGACCGCACCCACCTTGCCGAGTTCTACGCCGCGCGGCTAGCCGAAGATCGGGAAGCGCCGTTTCTTGGCGAGTCGGTTCATTGCGTTCTGGATCGCGGATTCCACTTCTTGGTAGATCGAGTTGACGTAGTCGCGATCGTTGACGCGCTCTGGGTCCTTGTCGAGGTGAATCGGGTCGAGCAGCTCGGTGCGGATCTTCGCTGGCAGCGGAAGGTGCGTCGGAATGGTCTCGATCGTCAGCCCGAAGGGGATGCCGAGCACGATAGGCAGCTGCGAGCCGCGAAGCTTTTCTTTTAGACCCTTCAGCCCCGGGATGTTCTCGAGCCCGTTCGCGATCCAGCGGCCCTCGGATAGGACGAATGCGGTGTCATGCCCGCCGACGCTGGCCACGGGAACGATCGGCACGCCTGAGCGGATCGCCTGGCGTACGAACCCATGGCGCCCGCCGAGGACAGCCTCATCGCGCCTGCGCCAGTTGCGCATCGCGTCGACCTCGCCCCCCGGCCAGATGATCACGTCGCACCCGGCGCTGAGCGCTGCGCTGACGCCTTGGCGGGAGGCTGGGATCACGCCGGCCTGGCGGAAGTAATCGCCCAGGCCGGGCGCGGCCATCAGGACATCGTGAGCGGTCGCATGAAGCACCCGCTCGGTGCCGAATCGCCGCCACCAGTCGAACACGAACGTCCAGGCGTCCATCGTCAGCGACCCGCCTGAATGGTTTCCGATCAGCAGCGAGGTCTCCTCGGGCAGTCGCTCCCAGCCGGAGGTTTCAAGCCGGAAGTAGTACTTGCAAATGGCGTCCCAGACAGGCTTCTGAGCGCGCATCAGTCTCTGGTTGGGGCCATCGAGGGCGTGTTCGGTAGCGGCGGCGACACGCCTACCGATCAGGCCCTCGATTCCACCCTTGGATTGGCGCGTATCGCTCCCGGACTTGGCCACTGCAGCCGGATCGTGAGCCGCCCGGCCGTTGCCGTTGTCCACAGTCGTCGCGCGCGCGGTCGCGCCCTTGGGTTCAGGAGTTGCGCGCGCCGGCGCACCCCCCAGCTGATCCCCCTGTCGGGGCGGTGGTCCAGGGATAGTTGCCATGAACAATCCCTCCTCCTCCTAGCGCGCCGAAAGCCTCAGCGCACCGTTTCTTGTGACGAGCATCGCCCGAGCGGACACCCACCCGCCGCACCGACCAGCAAACAAGCGAGTGGGCCATTTGCCAATGCTCGGCACACATTGATAGTCGCCGATTATCCGAAGACGTCCTAGGATCCCGCCTGCGGGGCGCCGTGACATCGGTATGAGACACGGCTTCTCATGCGGAAACCCCACAACTCGTGTCTGACACTCCTGGTCTCGACCAGCCTCACTCCCCCTGACTGGAGCAGGACATGGAGAGCGGGACAAAACCGTGGAAGTTCACGCCGTCAGGCCGGCGAGGCTTGGTGCGGCGTTCGAGCCCGTGCGACAGCGTGGCGCAGGAGCCTGTGGAACCGTTGAGTGCTGCCATGTAGCGCGAACGCCAGACTCATCCCTGGGAGGCTCCTCCCGGCGGCCCACACCGTCCCTTCGGCCAAGGAGTTCGTCGGCCAGAGCTGACAATCGAGCATCCTGACCTTAGGCCTGCCGGTGGGCAGGCCTGTGTTCTCATGCTTGGATCGCTCCTCGACCCCGAGGGGATTCACAAGTCAGCCTCTCCGGGGAAGCGCGCTTTGGTGCGACTTCGCGGGCGCGTGCTGAGGAATCGCTTCAGTAGTCGTCCACAGAAAGCGGGTGGACTTCCCCTGATTGGCCGCGTCCGGCCCGGCGTAGAGTAGAGGCGATTCTCTGGAGGCACCGAGATCGCTGGTTCGGTGGGTGATGACAGAACCGTTTCTGCTGTGCGCGGCGTGCGGCGACCGCATCGGCATGTATGAGCCGCTGTGGTGTGAGTTGCCCGATGGCACGTTGGGGTCGTCCTCCTACCTGAACCTCAGTTGTGAGCAGCGTCGCGGGCGCTCGCGCTTCTGGCATCTCGGGTGCCTGGCTCCCGATGCGATTCCTCCTGAGATCGAGTCGCTCGGTCCCGGGCGAGTGGGTGGTCGGCTCGGAGATCCTGGCGGCGGTGGATCGCTGCCAGACGGCGATCACCGATAATCGAAACCGGCCGCCTGACTGACCTCAGCGTAAACGGTCCTGGCGGCTGGACTTCGGAGTTTGCGAATTTTGATCCGCTCCCGGTGCCGGAGGTATGCTCGCCGCAACTCTACGAGGAGAGGGAGCCAAAGCGACGATGACCGCCGTTGATGACGTTGCGCTTCGCCGCCTGCTGCAGCTCGGCCGGGCGGTCGTGTCCGATTTGGACGCAGACGCGGTGCTGGAGCGAGTGCTCGAGGCCGCCCGAGAGGTTACGGGCGCCCGGTATGCGGCGCTTGGGGTGCTCGACGAGCAGCGCCGCGAGCTAGAGCGGTTCTTGACCGCCGGAGTGGACCTGGGGACGCAGCTGTTGATCGGAGGGGCGCCGAAAGGTCGGGGCGTGCTCGGTCTCCTGATCGCCGAGCCGCGGCCGCTGCGCGTGCGCGATGTGGGCTTGCATCCGCTCAGTTACGGCATTCCGCCGGGGCATCCGGAGATGCGCACGTTTCTCGGTGTTCCCGTGCTGATCCGGGGCGAGGTGTGGGGGAACCTGTATCTGACCGAGAAGCAAGGCGGCGAGGAGTTCACCGAAGCCGATCAGGAGGCGGCGGTGATCTTGGCTGAGTGGGCCGGGGCGGCGATCGAGAACGCCCGCGCGCGTGAGCGAAGCGAGCATCAGCGCGACGAGTGCGAGCGGGCGGTGCTCGAGCTCCAGGCCACACGCGATGTCGCGCTGGCCGCCGGCGATGCCACGGGTCTCGACCGCGTGCTGGAGCTGGTGGCCAAACGCGGGCGAGCGTTGATCGATGCCCGGTCGACGCTCGTTATGCTCCGTGACGGCTCCGAGCTGGTCGTGGCCGCCAGCAGCGGATACGCGAACGTTCCGCGCGGCCGGCGGGTGCCGGTCTCAGGCCCTTTCTGGGGGGAGGTGATCGAGAGCCGAAGCCCGCTGCGGATCGGTGACACGCCATCCCGAATCCACCTCGCGCCCGCTGACCCCGGCCTCCCAACCGCCCGCACGGCGCTGCTCGTCCCGATGCTTCACCCCGGGGCGGCCATCGGGGTGCTCGCGGCGTTTGACCGCGGCATCGAACGCGCCCCGTTCACCGAACGCGACGAGAAGCTGCTGCAGAACTTCGCCGCAACCAGCGCCAACGCAGTGGCAATCGCCAAAACCATCGATCCACACCGGCCGCCCACATCCCCGGCCGCCCGCGACAACGGACAGCAGAAACCCGCGCACGCACTGGTTCAAGACACGCTGCAGATCCTCGACGGTGTCCAGGAGACGCTCTCGACGGCGCTGCGGCACCCCGACCAAGATCACTACGAGGCGACGATCAGGGAAGCGAACGAAACGATCGCGCAAGCGCTCAGAAGCCTTCGCTCGGCGGACATGACCAAGGACGCCCCGTGAAAACCGCGACGACTGCAGTGATTTAGGCTTGACGTCGGCGATCCCGCTCTGGCTGCTTCAGCCACGCGTCCCCTTCCGCTCCGTGGCGTCGATGACGCCCTGGCGGTGCTTGTGCTCGAGCTCGTATGACCGGACTGCGGTGACGACGTCTTCACCAGTGTCGCGGAGGCGCTTGGCGATGACGGGCACCGTCTGTTGGTCGTACCCGGGCCACGGAGCGGCGGCCTTCTCGCCATGCGGTCCTGCCGCAGCGGCTGTGAGGTCCTGCAGGGCGGCGAGGACGTCGTCGGCCAGGTCCTCGAGGTCGTACATCACAGCGAAGTCGCCCACGAGGCCGAAGTTCAGCGCCCCGTTGTAGGAGACGATGGCGATGCCCAGGTTGAGGTTGGAGCCGAGCGGCACCATCGGGAATATGTCGGTCAGCTCGGGGCCGTCGAGATAGAGCGGGAATTGCGGCCCCGGCACGTTCGTCACGACGAGGTTGACCAAGCGCTGGCGGGTGACGACCAGCCGGAACGCCTCGTGAAGCAGCGTCGGCGGCGCGAAGCCGCTGAGCTCTGTCAGCGCCTGTGCACCGATGGCCTGCCCGGATTCCTTGACCACACGCATCTGCGCGGAGATCCTCGCCAGGCACTGCGCCGGGTCCGCGCTAGAGACCGGCAGCGTGGCGAGCATCCCGGAGACCTGATTGCCGGGCGTTCCGCGGTGGTCCTCGGCGCGCACGCTCACCGGTACGAACGCTTTCAGCTCGAGCTCGTTGATGTCCTCGCCGCGGCGCATCAGGTGCCGGCGCAACGCGAGCGTGACCACGGTCAGCGCGACGTCGTTGACCGTCCCGCCGAGCGTGTTCTTGATCGCCTTGACGTCGTCAAGCGAGGCGCGCGTCCACGTGAAGCGCCGGTCCGGGCCGACCTCGTCGGCGTTGTAGGGGGTCGCCGGCGCCGGTAGCAGGCCCGCCCAGGCCAGCGCACCGGCGCCAACGACGGTCTCCGCGATCCGGCTGACGGCCTTGCGCGGGCGTCGCACGGCGGCGCGCAGCGGCCGTACGAGCTCGCCGGCATTCGTCGCGCGCTCGAGGAGCGCCTCGGTCACCAACCCGAGCTGGAGGGCGCCCGCTCAGGCCGCCACGGCCCAGACTCACCCGCGTCGGACGCGAACAGCACGCTGAGGATGTCGAGACCGGAGATCCCGTCGACCAGCGCGTGGTGGGTCTTGGAGAGGATCGCGAAGCGGCCGCGATCGAGGCCCTCCACGAGCCACATCTCCCACAGCGGCCGGTCGCGGCGCAGGTGATGGGAAAAGACGCGGCCGGCGAGCACCTGCAGTTCTTACTCGCTGCCCGGCTCCGGCAGCGCGGTGTTGCGCAAGTGGTAGCGCAGGTCGAAGCGCTCGTCGTCGACCCAGCGCGGGCGGGCCTGGGCGAGCGGAACCTCCGCGATGCGCTGCCGATAGCGCGGCACCAGCCCAAGGCGCGACTCGACGTGGGCCAGCAGCCGCTCGTATGGGGGTGACTTCCCAGCGAAGATCAGCATCGCCGCCATGTGCATATGCGACGTCGCGTCCTCCAGATGCATGAACGATGCGTCGAGCGGACTGAGCCGGTCTTTGGTCATCTCTCTCCGTCAGCTCTTCTTCCCGGCGCCGGCACACCCGAACGCCACCACTGCAGTCTCCTCCTGCTCGTCGCAGCGCACATTGTGGGGTCATGTCCTGGCACCTCGGTTAGAACCTCGATTCGGGGCATGCGCGTTCCTCGAAGTTTGTCGTCCAGGCGTCTGCGGCGAGCGTCGCGTTGCGCGGGCGTAGCGGAGATCAGCTCAGAACGCGGCCGGGCGTGCCGTGCCGTGGTCTGGGTCTTGTCTTTGCTTTGAGACGTTTAGGCGTCGCTGGGCGTGGATCGCCGGTATCTGCGCCCCGCTGGCTGGTGTGCGTTTGGCGGGGCGCGGTGGTTCGTTTGTTGGGTTCGCGCGTCTCGTGGAATCTGCTCTGGACGGACGAGAAGGCCCGCGATCGCGGGCCTCCTTGTTGACGACGAACTGCTTTGCAGCTGTTACGCGGTGACGAGCTCGCGCGTCTTGTGGACGACGACTTCGCCGTTGGTCATCTTCGGCGGATTCGGGAGCGCGTTCTCGAACTTGTGCTCGCGTACCCAATTGGACGCGATGCGGGTCGATTCCTCGGCGTCAGCTGCGGTGTCGAAGAAGCCGACGGAGCTGATGACGCCGTTACCCGCATCGATCAGGTAGTAGCCGTTGAAGCCCGGTAGCTCGCTCAGGCGGGGAAGGAGGCTGTTCTTGGCCTTCTTGACAAGCTCGCTGGTGCGGGTCTGGTCAATCGCTTCGTAGCGTCGAATGGTGGCATGCATAGTGATGCTCCCAACTAATCTCTTCAGTAGGAACGACTCGGCTGAATCTTCCTTATGCGGTGCGGGCCCAAAGTGACGTGGAAGGGAGCTTGTAAAGCTCGACGACGTCGGCGAAGGCTCTTGGCCGCTTGACTCACCGTAGCACACTTCTCTGCGACCTAGACTTACGTTGCCACCTTTGGCTACGTAATCAGTAGAAGGAATGCTGACCTTTCCCTTGTCTGTCACGGTCGCCGCGGACGTCTCGCCGTGCCCGGCTGAACCCTGACGCTGGCAAGCATTGATGGCAGACGTTCCTCCCCGGGCAGGCGCTCTCGATTCTGGGCACGAGCAGTGGCAGCCGGCTCTTGACAGCGATCGTCGAAGGGCCGACCGCCGATCCCATCGGACACGGTGCGTCGCTGTGGATGTACGTGTCGGATACCGGTCGCCGCTGGACTTACAGAGCCGGCATGAACGCCGTCAGCTGACGCCGCATCAACGCAGCGTCGCGCGGCGCACGCTGAGCGTTGGGCTTGTGGGCGTGCCCGCGCTGCCAGCGACGCGCTGTCATTCGACCGTCGTTCTACACGGTTGGTGCGACGTTCCTTAATTTTGCGAACGCCCGCGACGTGGTAGGAGTAGAGTCGGTGGTGCGCTGGCCCAACGGCCAGAACGCTCGACGCAAGACTCACGCCTGGACGCCACCCCGGTTACCGCGTCCCTATCTGACTAATCGATCGGGTTCTCGCCGTGTTCGTTTCGGCGTCGATCCCGACAGGGAACCGGAAGGCTCCAACACGATGACAAACAACATCCAGAACGGGCGCCGCCAGGGGCGGCGCGAGCTCGATCGCGACTCGGGGCGAGGATCGGAAGCGATCGGCGCCGGACGAAGCCTGAACGCCGCGTCGATGAATCTCGGACGTGAGCCCGTCCCAAGCGAACTGTTTCGGGCGCGGCCGCTCGAGGACTCGGTGCGAGAGTGGCTGACTCACCTGCAAAGAGCCGCCGACTTGTTCTCCGACGAGGAGATCCTGGCGCTGAGTGAGGACGGGGCTGTCCAACTGGTCGAGCGGCTCGTAGTGCAGCCGTTGGTGCTGCTCGAGAACGACGCCTACATCGAGGACATGGATCGACGCGAGCGTCGGTTCTGGTGGTGCCGTTCACGGGTGATCCCGATTTCTTTGAGCTTGACCCGAGACCGTTGCGGTCACGATCGGGCGCTGGGTGCATGCCCGGGACCGTTAGGGCGTGTCAGCGAGGACGCGTTGCACGTCGAGCTCACGAATACGCCGGGACTATCGCCGGGCGACCAAGCGGGTCGAGACTCGACTTGCTCCCGTGCGTAACCACGTAGAGGGTCTGCGATCAGCGCTCGAGCGGTTCCAAGCGGATCTACGTAAGGTGGGACTGCGGGCACTTGAGCACTGCCGCGAGCAAGCCGAAGCCCGTCGCGGGTCCCTCGGATCTGCCTCGCTGCCCGTCCGACGACGTGACGGCACGCCGCCGATGTTCCCGGCGCCACCTGTTTAGCGACGGCCAAGCCCGCACTGCCCGAGAACTACGGATGTACGACGTGCACTATTCGAACGCGGCCTCGCCGGCGAGCTCTACGAGCACATCCTCTGCGTGATCCGCGCCGCCGGGCGCGATGTCTCGCGCGCCGAGAACCGACGTCGGATGGGGCGATGAGGACCGCCGGCAGGGACTTCTGCTGATGCTCTCCTCGCGCTACGCGCCTGCCGGACCTAGGCAGGGGCGTTCACGGCTTCGGGTAGGACCGACCTGCTCTTTCGCGTGGAGGATCGCGATCTCTTCCTTGCCGAATGCCTGATCTGGAAGGGGCCAAAGAGCCTGACCGAGAAGCTGGGGCAGCTATTCGGGGGTGCCACGCCGGCCGACGTGCGCCTGGCACTGATCGCGTTCGTGCCTGAACGCGCGTTCTTGTGCGTCGTTCGAGCCGGCCGAGCCGCTCTCAACAGCACCCAGAATGCCAGGCGTGGGTTCGCGGGCAACCGGAGGGTGAGCTGCGCTATCAACTCACTTAAGCATGCCGCTGGAGCGGGTCGCGGCCAGGGCGCGATCTCTCGGGATCGAGCAACTCACCACGATCTGTCCTGCCAGCAGCCACACGCTGATCGGGTTTGCTGAGCAGACTGGGAGCGACAACCCTCGGGCGGTCAGCCGCCGGGGCTGTTAGACGTCCGTGTCGACCTTGGCAGCGCACCTCCCGATCGCTGCACTCCGCCCGACCCCTGCCAGCGTTGGCGGCAAGGCCACGCAGGGCGTGTCAGACGGTGGTCTTAGCGGCGTTTCTGTTCCGATCCTCCCCAGACCCCGGCCTGCTCCGTTAGGCAGCCGTCCCGTCCCTCCGCTGGCTTGGGACCGTGGCGAGCTCCTCGGCGGCTGCGAGCGCACGTGCTCCCGCTTGCTGCGGGGAGTTGGGTGCGGCTGTGTCGCCGTTGGGGGCTGGGCTCCAGGCGGGTAGCGGATTGAGCTGCCAGAGGTCCGCCGGGTGCTCGTCGATCCAGCGTTGCGCGTCGGCTTGGCCGAGCTGGATTAGTTCCTCGGCGAATTCGCCGGCGTAGAACATGTAGCTCAAAAGCTCGCCGTGCATCGCGTCGGCGCCGGCATCGAGGATCTTTCCCAGCAGCCACAGATCACGCGCACCGGGCTTCCAGGGGCGACCATAGTGCTTGCGGTACACGCGCCTGGCGATCTCGCCTATCGCGGCGGGGTCCTCGGGCGCGATGAAGATGTACGGCACGGGCTGGACCGGCTCCTGCAGCTCGCCGGGCTGCGCCTGGCTCGCAGGATGACGGCGCTGGGAAGAACGTCCGTTGGCGCCGATCAGCCCGGCTCTGATCAGCGCATTGGTGTTCGCCAGCGTGCGGATGTCCTGGGCCAGCGGGTCGCCCAAGGCGGCGTGCAGCAGATGCGCAGCCCCGACGTAGAAGTCGGGTTGGTCGTTGGCGGGCGCCGTCCGGCTCGGGGCAACGGAATTGAGTGCGATCACGATCACTCGCTTGGCGCCCAGCCACAACGCCGGTTTGATCGGCGTGTTCAGCCGCGGGCCACCGTCGAAGTACCAGCCGGCCGCTTGCTCGGGCGTCGTTACGCGCACAGCCGGGAACAGCGCCGGGATCGCCGAAGAGGCGAGGATATGCCCTGCCTGCAGCGCAGGGGTGGCGACGTACTCGATGCCCCGCAACGGGTCGGTGGGGTGTCGCGGGATCCCGCCCTGGTGAAAGACGACCGACCTGTTGCCGTGGCTCGGGGTAGCGACTACCCCGAGCGCCACCCGCTGCTCGCGGATGTTCTCGCCCAGCTGGTCGAAGTCCACCAGCTTGTCAAGCGTCTGCCGCAGCGGTTCGGGGTGCAAGATCGACGGGGCGTGCAGGCTGCGCACAGGCAGGAACTCGCCTACATAGCGCACAAACCGAGTCGCGCCGACAAGTGCCATCAGCGGCGCGCACACGTCCCCGAAACTCAAATCGCGCCAGAAGCTCAGACCGTCCTCGATCGCCTCCTTAGCAGGACGATGCCAATTAGCCACCAGATACGCGCCGATCAGCGCGCCCGCGCTCGTTCCGACGATCACCCCGACCTGTTCCTTGAGCTCGGGCAGCAGCACCGACAACGCCCCAGATGCGTACGCCCCACGCGCCCCGCCGCCACCCAGCACCAAACCGACGTCCCCTGCACCATTCTCCTCGCTCACGTCCTCACCCTCGCGATCGCCTGCGCAGCCCGCGCCACGCGTCCATGCCTGACCCGATAGCCACACAATCGCCCGACGAGTGGCATCGACGCCGCCCTGACGGGTCGCTGGGGTCTTCACGACCGGGCTGCGCTTGGTGGTCAGCCATTTCGATGTCCACCTGGAACATACGTTCGTATCGCACCGAAGTTACGCCACCGAGCCGCCCCCCTGGCGGGTAAACCCGTGGCGACCGGGCCCCTCGGGGACCCACACGGGCTGGTGGACGCGCCCCTGATCCGGCACGAGCACCACCGCCATGGAGGCTTCGCGTGCTCGTCACGCTCAGCGAAGCGTAGGAGGTCCAGCGGCTGCCTAAGCTCTGCGAGGGCTGAGATTCGGGGAAGATGATCTGCGCGCGAGCCGCGGCGCGATAATGATTCTTGCGCGCCGAGACGAACGCCGGTGTCGTCTGGAAGTCGATCATCACGGCCGTCTGGGTGATCTCGAACGTATCGTTGGACGGATCGAGCCAGCCAGCGATCACGTCGCGCACGGCCGGTCAGGAGTGACCGATTGTTCGGCGAGCTGGCCCGGCTCGTTGGGACGATCGGCGCCGGTTCGTCTATCACTAAGCGCTCGCGGATCAATAAATGTGGATCGGGTCACGGTGAATGACCGGCTGGGCTGATTCGGTAGTTCCACTCTGGGTGCCAGTCGTGTCCGGTGATGTTGACGGCGGCGATCTGGTCCTTGGTGACCTTGGTGCCTTTGGTGTAGATGGTCGGGTCCAGGCGGGCGTAGACCTTCAGCCCAGTGCTGGTGGTGGTCGAGGTGATCAGGTCGAGGATCACCTCGTAGCTCTCCGGAGGCCGGCCGCGCCAGTTCAGGCTGATGAACGAGAACAGCCGGTGCTCGACCTTGTTCCACTTCGAGGTCCCCGGCGGAAAGTGGCAGAGCTCGAGCTCAAGCCCAGCCTCGTCGGCGAGCTTCTGCAGCTCGACCTTCCACAGGTGCACGCGTGGGCTGTTGCCGCCGCCGCAGTCGGCGGTGATCGTCAGCCGGTTGGCGTTTGGGAACCGCTCACGGCCGAGGTGTTCCCACCATGCCCGGATGCTGGCCACGGAGAACTCGGCCGTTTCCGCGGACAGACCGACCGACACATACCCCTCGTTGTTGGCGATGTCGTACACCCCGTAGGGGACGGCCTTTGGGACCCCTGTGGGGAAGTCGTGCCCCTGGACCTGCACGGGCTTGCCCGAGGGCTCCCACTCGCGCCCGCCGTTCTTGTAGTCGCCCACCAGCTCCTTGTGTTTGCAGTCGATCGAGATCACCGGCTGCCCCTCGGCCAGTGCCGTCTTGACCGTCTCGTTGATGTGCTCAAACTGGGCGTCGCGGTCGGGATGCTGGGAACCCTCCCGCGTCTTCTGGTTGGCTTGCAGGCGAAACCCCTGCGCCTTCAGAAGCTTCCCGAGCGTCCGCTCGGAGATCTCATGCCCCATCCCCACCAGCGCCACGCGCAACTTCCCGAGGCTCTTGGACGTCCACCGCAGCGGCGACTCGGGATCGCCGCGCGTGGCCGGATCGATCAGCCGATCCAGATCCTCAACCACCAACGGATCCGTCTCGACCACCGGCCGACGGCCACCACCCGACCGGCGCACCTGCCCGCGCTCGACCCGCTCGCCGGACTCAACCTCGGCCAGCCCGCGCCGGACCGTCTCCTCAGAGAGCCCAGTCACACGCGCAAGCAGCGCCACACCACCCGGCCCATGCGTCTTGGCCTCGCTCGCCGCCCACAACCGCCGGCGGCGCTCGTCACACTCCGGGCCGAACAGACGCCAGCGCTCCGCGATCTTCGCCTCCGCCACACGATCAAGCGCGGCCGCCAATCGGTCGGGTTCTGGCACGCCACTTCATTCTCCACCCGCGCCAAAGCCCCTTTCCATAACGCAACAAACCCCCCACACTTGTTGATCAGCGAGCGCTAAGCGTCATGCGAGGAGATCGGCCGCTTCTCCGCGAGTTCGGTCAGCTTCCTCGTGTCGGTGGACTTCGCCAGGCGGACCGAGAGACTCCGCTCTCTCGTTTGGCACGCCGATAACTTCTTCTACCCACCGAGTGCGATCGTCGCGGTCACTTGCGCCAGCGCCGGTCCTAGGCGCAGCGCCACAGCCGACCTCGCTACCGGGGCGCGATTCGAGTCGAGTCGGAGTCTTCGTCTAATGGCGCAAGAGGCCGGCACTGTCGATGAATTCGCCCAGCGCGGCGGCCGCTTTCGCGAAGCTCGAACACCGGGTGATATCCCCTCGTTGAAGGGCAGCCCAACAGATCGTGTCGATCAGCTCCGTTGCCTTGTCCGCAAGCTCGGGAAGCATCGCTACTGGCGAGGACTCGACCTCAAGGCGCAGGCTGTGGACGGCGGGTTGCCACTCAGCGGCGGTTGGTTCCAGATCCCCTAGCAACGCTGAGAACTGCCCGACAAGGTACTGCTGAGTCATCTAATCTGCCCGCAAACTGGGGTGCGGCTAGCCGGAGGCCTAGAAGTGTGGACGTTGACTTCTGCTGCCGGTTCGAAAGGGGGCGGCGAGGAGACCACTGGCTGATAAGCCAGTATCGGCGCCTCGCCGCCTTACCCCTGAGCCGCGTTCGGTGATGATCGCGTCAAGGGCGCGCGAGCAACCGCCGTGGAACTACCTTTATCGTTTCTGGTTACTCCGCTTGCCCGAAGGCTGCGATCTCCTTCTTCTCTTGTTCTGAGAGCTCGCGCGGGGTCTCGCCGCGAGCCGACTTCTCGCTTTGCACGTGGTGGCGGATCTCGTCGACGATCTCCGGGTTCGCGAGCGTCGTGGTGTCGCCGACCTCGGCGAAGTTCGAGATCCCGGCGATCACCCGGCGCATGATCTTGCCCGAGCGGGTCTTCGGCATGTCGGACACGATCCACACGTTCTTTGGGCGCGCGATCTTCCCGATCTCCCTATCGATCGCATCTGACACCTTTTGCTCGATCTCCTTGCTTGGGGCGAACCCCGGCTTGAGCGCGACGTACACCTCCACGACCTTCCCGCGGAGCTCGTCGATCACGGGGACCGCCGCTGCCTCGGCGATCTCAGCGACGGTGATGCTCGCCGACTCGATCTCCTTGGTTCCGAGCCGGTGCCCGGCGACGTTGATCACATCATCGACCCGACCAAGGATCCGGAAGTAGCCGTCGGCTCCCTGCATGGCGCCATCGCCCGCGAAGTACGGCCAGTCGCGCCAGTCCTTGCTGTCCTTGTTGCGGTTGTACTTCGCGTAGTAGGTGTCGACGTACCGCTCGGGCTGACCCCAGATCGTCTGGAAAGACCCAGGCCACGGGTTGCGGATACAGATGTTGCCCGCCTTCCCCGAGCCCTTCGGGACCTCCTCGCCGTTCTCGTCATAGATCACCGGATAGATCCCGAGCACCCCCGGCCCACAGCTACCCGGCTTCATCGGCTGCAACCCCGGCAGCGTGCTGCCCAAGAAGCCGCCATTCTCGGTCTGCCACCACGTGTCGGTGATCGCCGCCTCGCCCTTGCCGACGAAGCTGTAATACCAGCGCCACACGTCCGGCTCGATCGGCTCCCCGACCGTCGTCATCGTCTTGAAGTGGTACTTGTACTTGGCCGGCTCGTCCGGCCCGAGCTTGCGCAGCATCCGGATCGTCGTCGGGGCGGTGTGGAAGATGTCGACCCCGAGCTTCTCCGCGATCCGCCACGGGCGGCCCGCGTCCGGGTACGTCGGCACGCCCTCGTACATGACGCTCGTGGTCCCGAGCGACAGCGGGCCGTAAACGATGTAGGAGTGCCCGGTGATCCAGCCGATGTCCGCAAAGCACCAGTACGTGTCGTCCGGGTGGATGTCCTGGTAGTACTTCGACGTGCCGGTGACGTATGACAGATAGCCGCCAGTCGAGTGCTCGCAGCCCTTCGGCCGGCCGGTTGTGCCGCTCGTGTACATCAAAAACAGCGGCGCCTCGGCCGGCATCGACACCGGCTCGACCTGCTTGCCGCGGTAGTCCTGGAGCAGCTCATCGATGAAGTAGTCGCGCCCTTCGACCATCGGGCTCTTGGATCCGTACTGGCCGGGGTGGCGCCGCCAGACGAGCACCTTCTCGATCTCCATCCCCTCCTCGCGCGCGGCCGCGATCGCCTCGTCGGCCTTCTCCTTGTGGTCGATTAGCTGGCCGTTGCGGTAGTAGGAGTCGATCGTTACGAGGATTTTGCTCTCCGAGTCAGCGATCCGATGGCCACACGCCGCGCCGGCAAACCCGCCGAACACCTCCGAATGGATCACGCCCAAGCGAGCGCAGGCCAACATCGAGACCGGCAGCTCGGGCACCATCGGCAAATGGAACGTGACCCGATCGCCGGTCTGCACGCCAGCGAACTCCCGCAGCAACGCCGCGAACTCGTTCACGCGTCGGTGGAGCTCCTCGTAGGTGATCTCCTGCGTCTCCTCATCCTCACGCTCGGGCACCCAAATCAGCGCGTTCTTGCCGCCGCGAGACTCCAGGTGCCGATCGACGCAGTTCACGCTCGCGTTCAGGCGCCCCCCCACCCACCACTTCCAAAACGGCGGATTGCTCGTATCGAGAGTCTTGTCCCACTTCCGATCCCATGTCAGCATCTCCGCGTACTCGATAAAGCAATCCGGGAAGTGCTCCTCGCTGAACCGCTCCAACAGTGCCGGGTCGTCTCCGTTCGCTTGCGCGACGAACGCGGGCGGCGGCGGGTAGTACTCCTCCTCACGCCAATGAACCGCGATCTGCGCCTCCGAGACGCCAGCCTCGGCAACCTCCGCCGCGCTGGGTGCTCCTGATGCCGTGTCAGCCATCGAACCCTCTCCTTCTAATCAGACGTTGGCTACGTGCTCCGACTAACCCAAAGTTCCCGCTAACGCACTGGTTTACGTGTCCGCGATCCCGGCCCCCCCTATACGCGCGACGACGAATTGGGACGCAAGCCGTTCCGCCCGCTGGGCTCGATGCCGGAAACCACGTCGACCGAGGCCCCGACAGGCCGCGCGCGCAGTCGGAGAAGCTCAGCGGTTGCCCGCGCCGCTGAAGCCGACCGTCTCCGCGGGCCAGCCGAGACGCTAACCCGGCGCAGACATCGCTCGCGGACGCCGCCCACGTCGTGATCACGCAGCTGTCACCGATCTCCTCGACGGCCGCGGAGCCGTTCGCAGCACTCACGATCTCGCGGCCCTCGACCGTCGGACGAATAACACCACTCGGCGTGCTCTGCAGCCCGACCCAGCAGGCGCGCGACTCATCTGAGCATTCGAGTTGCATCGACTGACGCCCTATTCAAACGACGCTAGCCTACGCTCGGATGACCGCGGTGCCATCGGCATTCCACCCTGAGCCGGGACGGTAAGAACTACCCAACCTACACCGCCTGATCCGTACCTCCGCTCCGGCGGGAACGGGCCGTCTCGTCGCCCGAGGCGACCACGCCGATGCATGTGCTCAGGAGCAGCAGCCGCAGCGAGACTGCTGGAAATCGATAAGGCAAGAGCCGACAACTGCCGGTCGCGGAGTGCCCCTGTTCACACCGAGGGCGGAAGCGACGTCCCTCACGTTAGTTTTAGTCGCTTGAAGCGTGCGGACAGACTCGATCCGCAGCTAGCGCTGAGCGACGTCCACAATCGCATCGAAGGGCGGCTCGGGCTCGGCTCTGCTGGCTAGCCGACCGCTGAGTCTGCTGTGAGGAATCCGTAATTTGCCCCTGCGCCGTTCCGTAGCTTGCACCGTTTCTCGGGAGGGTTGCCTGTGCTATAGGTAATGCACAGCAGTAGGCGGGAGGAGGTCCTCATGAAGGTTAAATCACTCCGCGAGTCAGCCTTGCCGCGGGCTGACGTGAACCGCCAGTCCGTCCCGCGCGTCGCGCTGGTGCGGCGGATTGACTCGAAGCGGCCAACCCGCGTCTGGTCGCTGCTGCTGCCGCCGAGCTTTAACCCTGGCGGCCGCAAAGCAGCCGAGAGCGACCGGCGATACGAGTCCTGATCGTGGGAAGGTCGGCTATGAGGTTGTCCGAGATCTCGTAGAAATTTGAGTGGCGGTCCTCCCGTCCCGTCCGCTCCGGTTGGGAGCGGTCGGGGCGACCAAACCAAGTCCGAAAGGACAGGAGGAACCGCCATGCAGAAGATGTCCGGTCCACAGGTCGTCACCCCGGGGAGGCGTTGGAACGTCCGCTACCTCCGGGGTGCACGCCTCTCAACCGATAGCCACTGCATCGGCTAGAGGTAACGGCTAGCGACGCGGCCCGCCCCGACCGTCATCCGGCTTCCGCGCTAAGCCCGGAGGGGTTATGCCGATGTCGGCATAACGGCTCCAGGCGTCAAGCGGTCATAGTGAGCCGAGCGGTCGCTGGGGACCGGCACCGGGGCCGCGCACGGTGACGCTGCCTATGCGTCGCCGGGGTCCTGCATTCTTCTGACGCAGCCCTGCTTTCGGCGACATGGGCGCTCACTCTTGGGCGAATGCACAAGCGCGAGATTCTGCGCGGCGAGGCATGCCTGGGTGGCAAAGCGGTCGCGCCGGTGGCGCCGTCGCCCGGGCTCTAGGAGCCTGGGTCAAAGGTAATAGTTGATGTCGTGAACGATCCGACGTCCGGAAGCCGAAGTCGCGCGGATCTTCACCCAATGCGTCTTGACGCCGGGCGCCCAGGGCTCGAGGTCGAAATCCTCGAGTCGTTCGATCTCGGCCGGGTCGGTTACTTCCTCGGCCTCGCCAACGATGATCACGCTCCACCCGGTCTGATCAACGGGATCGGTGCCGTCGATCTCAAACGCCGCGGTCCCCGAGCTCAGGCCCTCGCGGAGCTTGGAGCCCAGCGCCGAGCGGAACACGACGGATTGCGTTTGATCATCGAACGCGTAGTTGACCGGACGGATCGTTGGTGGCGACACGCTGAGGCCAATGCGCCCAACGCCGCCGCTGGCGGCGGCGAGCATTCGCATGCACCCGTCCCGGCCGATCTCGAGGAAATCGATCCCTCGGTCGTGGGGCGTCGCGCCCATCTCAACATCGTACACCGCCCCGCGTTTGGGTTCGTGTCCCATGGAAAAGTAAAAGGCGCCCGGTGCTCGGGCCCGTCTAACCACCCGTCGTGTCGGAGTTGCTGATCGTTATGCGCGCAGCACGGCAGCCGCGGCCGCGCGTGAAAGCTTGGCGCCGAGCGTCTGATCGTAGAGTGACGCCGGCCGGCCAGCACGCGGCCGAGATCCCGGGTTCCGGCGTGCTTGCTAGCCCGGACCGGTTGTCAGGATGCGCTCGAGGCCTGCACGGGTCAGGGCCAGCCCCAATACCGTGAAACGGGACGGTGGCTACTTCACCCAGCAACACGTCGCGCAAGATCCTCTGCGAGCAGACACAGCGAGGGACCGTCACAGCACCCCCCGACGGGCAAACGATCAGAGTTCACCTCTTGTCGATTCTGTTCTATCGCCGGGCGGTCGTGGCGGGATCGGGGCAATACCCTGATCGCACCCCGGTACTTTGTGGAAGAGGGGCCGTCGCCGACGCGCCGAGTTGCACCGAGCCCCGCCGGGGGAGCACCCGGCGCTGGGACGACTGAAACGGTGATCCCAGCCGGCGGCTGAAGGCCATATCGCCGGCCGTCGCCTCATCGCGGACGAACGCGTCGGCGAGCTACTCCGGAGTCATGTCACATCCGGTGCACCTGCGGGGCCCGACACGACATAGCGTCGCGAGCCCTCGCTCGCCCGAAAACGGGATCACCGCAAGGAACTCGGGCGGGCGACGATCGTGTGCCACGGTTGGGCCCTTTTACATGTGCCGCGGTCATGAGTACCGCTCCGCGAGCGGGTGCTGGTCGGCGTTGTCGCTGAAGGGGTCAACCATCCCGACGTGGGGGACCGAGCTTCGCGCGGATGCTCCAGACATAGTCCTTGACGGTCCGCGGACTGATGTTGAGGACCTCGGCGATCTCGGCGTTCTCCAGCCCACGAGCGATCAAGCGCAGGACTTCGAGCTCGCGGGGCGACAGGTGATCAAGCTTTGGCGAATCGGGCTCCCGGTCGGGATCCGCTCGACGCAGACCTTCGAGCATTAGGTCGGCCGTCCGAGGGGACAGCCAAGCTGACCCGCCGGCCGCGGCGCGCAAGGCCGCGAGGATGTCGTCGATCGGCGTGTCCCTCGCCAGGAGGCCGGACGCTCCTGCCTGCAAGGCGTCTGCGACGTCTTCCTCGCTCGGGAGCATAGTGAGCGCGAGCACCCGCGTGGCGGGACTCAGCTCGAGGATTGCGCGTATCGCCTCGCGAACCTCGAGATCTGGCATCGGGAGATCCATTAGGACCACATCGGGACGCAGCTCGGACGCCAGCTGCACGCCAATGCGATCACCCGAGGCGTGTGCAACGACCTCGATGTCCGCGTGGGCGCCGAGCAGCGACGCCAGTCCAATGCGAAACAAGTCGTGCTCGGCCACGACCAACACCCGGATTACCGGGGCTTGGGCCCCGTCTTCGTTCATCGCCGGCCCTTTCGCGTCGCTGACCATAGTACGGGGGGTGGCGCTAGCCCTCAACGGCGGCGAGAGGAAGTCGCGTGGATGATGGCCGCCGGGAGTTCCACCGCGAGCTCGCTCCCGCAGCGTACGAGCAGCGAATGCGAGCCGACCCGGACGGTGTGCTCCCCGAGTCGTCAACGACGAAACGGGCACGCGCGTCGGCGCGCGAGGCGGCGAACGAGAGCTGCCCGCGCTCCAGACCCCGCGGCGCCAATACAAGCTCATGAGTCGTCGCCGAGCAATGTTCGTCCTCTCCTTCCCCGTCCCTCGCGATGAAGTCGCCGCCGCATCGCCCGGCTCGCCTACGTGAAGCCAGGACTGATGGCCACCGCGCCGGAGAGCGTCTGCTTGCTCGGCGCCGGCTAGCACCACGTTGCGCTTGGTCGCCAAGGCAATCGCGCGACGCGAGGCAGCGCGAGGATCAAGGCGACTGCCCCGGCTGACAGCACCCCGGGGCGTTCGAGACTGGGCGGATCCGATCGTGCGCCGCGGCGGTGATCGGATCCCCGGGGACGGCTCCGCGAGCCCGGAATCCGCGCGTTCGGGGAAGCGAGCCAGCCTCGGGTCGGAGTGTGCAGATAGAGGAATCGGGGCGCCGAATGCGAACCCGTCACGCGAGCCCGACGACCGTCGCTGGCTGGAGACCGGGGTGGAAAGGAAGCGCATATGAAAGGTGTCGGCCGGGCCGTGTTCGTCGCGGTTTTGTTCCTGATGATCGGCGTGCTCAACATCATCTACGGCATCGCCGCGAT
>CAWGOQ010000012.1:0-395695 GCA_963824295.1 uncultured Solirubrobacterales bacterium
GTGCTCTACCAGCTGAGCTAAGAGGGCGCTGGGCGCCAGCCTAGCGCGTCGCGGCGAATGCAGCTACGGCCCGGCGAGCCGTGGCGATTAGCTTGCAGGCGGGTCAGCCGCCGAGGGCGTAGGTCGCGATGTCGGCGTCGAGTGTGCCTTGGGAGTCGTATTGACCGATATGGACGTAGACGAGCTTGCCGGCGCGGTTGATGTAGATCGTGGTCGGCAGGTCCCCAACCCCTTGGGGGATGATGTTGGTCATGTTGCTGGTGCTGGTCTCGTAGCTCGGGTAGCTGACCGGGTGCTGGGCCAGGAACGATTGCGCGTCGCCGGCCGAGTCGTTGGTATCGGCGCCGAGGAAGGCCACCTGCCGCCCGTAGTTGGCCGACGCCGACGCGAACAGGCCGAACTCCGATTGGCACGGCACGCACCACGACGCCCAGGCGTTGATCACGACCGGATACCCCCGCAGCGCCCGGACGCGGGCGGCGAGCGCCGGCTCTGACCCGAGCACCTGGTCGGCCTGCTTGTGCAACGCCGTGAGCGCAGGCGGCGAGCCGGCCAGCTGGGCCTGGGCCGCCGCGGCCGTAGCCGGCGCCGGGCCCGCGTACGCGAGCGCTTCTCGGACCTGCGCGATGAGCGTCTTGGTGCTGGGCCAGCCGAGCGCGGCCACCGAGTAGTACCAGGCAATCCGGCCCGTCTTGGAGACGACCATCAGCCACGGGAGGCCCTCCACTTCGTAGCCGTCAGCGAGTCGCCCGTCACGGTCGATCCCGACCGGATAGGACAGCGGTCGCGGAAGGTTCGCGAGGAACCGGCTCAAAGCCCCGGGCGGCTCGACGCTGCCCTCGTCGACCGCCTCGAGCGGCGGCAACCCGAGCCGATGGGCGACGGCGGCGTAGCCACTCAGCCCCTCCAGACCCGGTGCCAGGCCAAGGATCTCCTGGTCCCAGGTGGCAAAGAAGGCATACACCCGCGCGCGCCCGGGCCCGAGGTTGAGGCTGCCGCCGCCGGCGCGTGGCACGGTCACCGATGCGCTTGGAGCGATCCCGCTGATCTGGGTGTATGAGAGGTGGGAGTTCACCCCGGGGTGGCGTGGCAGGAGCTGCGATGCCTCTTGGGCGAGCAGTTGCCCCAGCTGGCCGACAGCGGCGTAGGACTGCTGGGTGATGTACAGCCTGCGCTCGTGGCCTTGCGGGTCGATCACGAACAGCGCGGGCGTGTGGGCGACCTCTCCGGCCTGGATCGCCGCTTCGATGCCGTAGGCCTTCCAGACACGCTGGAGTTGCGGCAGCGAGCCGGTGAGGAAGTGCCACGCGGTGAGCATCCCGTGCAGCTGTGAGTACGAGAACACATCCTCGAGCGACGTGGACTTGGGGTTGGCATCGATGCCCAGCAGCTGAACCTGGTCGCCGGCGCGCCCGAGCATCGCCTTGGCGTCGAGCATCGCGGTCGTCGTCAGGGGACAGATCGTCGTGCACTCGGAGTCGTTGAAGGCCAGCAGCACCACCTTGCCGCGGTATGAGCTGAGCGACACCGACCGGCCGAACTGGTCGTTCAAGGTGAACGCCGGCGCGACGCGCGTCAGCGGGGTGCCCGGGTCGAGGTAGGGGTTGTTCGCCAGCGCGTCGCTCTGTGCGGGTGACGTCAGGCCGTGGACGATCAGCACACCGATCGCCACCAGGGCCAGGAGCGTGACCCCGGCGCTCAGCCCGAGGACCGGACCCGTTCGGAGTCGGCGCAACCTCGGACGTGGCAAGCGCGCCACCTGCCGGCGCATCAGGTAGCCGACCCCGGCCAGCACCGCCAGCCCGGCCACGATGATCGCCACCAGGCTGTCGGTGCTCGACCCCGACGCCGCGGGCTCGGAGTTCGAGCCGGCGGGTTGGGGGGTCTGCGACGCGGCGGACCCGGGCTGGCTCGCCGCGGGGGCCTGAGCGCCGCTGGTCGCGGGCAGCTTGACGCCGCCGGCCGCAGCCAGCGCACCAACCGCCGCTTGGGTCGCGCTCGCCAGGCCGGCGCCGCCGGCCCCGATCCGGAGCCGCCCAAGAATGTGGTCTGCCGCGGCACTCGAGTGTCCCGGCCAGTTGAACCCGAAGCCGTTTGGCATCACCACCAGCAGCCGGCCGGTGTACGTCAGCGACAGCTCGATACCGAGGAAGTGCGCGTAGGTCTGTGGTTTCTGCCACAGGGCGGTGACCGCGCCGAGATCTGACGGGCTGGAGATGATTGCGACGCGGATCGGGAAGCCGGCGCGCTGGGCGTCCTGAAGGAGCCCGCCCAGCTTGACCTGCTCGGACACGGAGATGCCCGCGTCCGAGGCTAGGAACAGCGGCTGGTAGACCAGCACGTCGCTGCCCGGGTCGCCGTCGGCGGCCGCCGGGGCGACGCGAGCGACCAAACCGGCGGCCAGAATCGCCAGTAGCGCGACGGCCAGGACCGCGAGGCGGGCTCTCAGGCCGTGGCGGGCCCGGGAATCAGCGCCTGAGCGCGCCCCACGAGGAGCGGAAATGAGCGCTGACTGCGTGGTGGAAGGATGTAGTTGGCGCGTTTTAGAACGAAGATGAACTCGTTGATGCCGTTGTTGACGGTATCGGTGATGGCCGGGTTTTGCAGCTGGGCCGAGCTCGCGTTCATCGCCCGGCGGGTCTTGACGAAGTCCTCGATCGCCTGCTGGACGGCGACGAAGTGAAGCCCCGCCTGCCCGCCATCGACGGTATTGAAGTCCCGGCGGATGATCAAGGGCCTGCCCTTGCGACGGACGGTGGCGGACGTCTGGGAGTGCCCGATCACCCCGTAGCGGTTGATCGCCTGGCCGAGCAGGTTCGGATCGCTGGGCGCGTCGGTCGTGAAGCGGCTGACCTGCTCAGGCGTCACCTGGGGGGCGTACATGCGGGCTACCCGCTCGCCCTCCGAGAGATCCTGGTACCAGCTGTCGAGGCGCAGACGCATGTAGCTTACGTGCATGGTGGTGCCGCCGGCGAGCGGGCCGTCCACAATCGTGACGTCATCCTCGGTCGCCTGGTTTTTGCGCAGGGCGGATTTGAAGCCCATGAACAGCGGGGCGCCCTTCGCGACGGGGTTGCCCGGGGGGATGCCCCCCACGTTCTGATGGGCCGCCGGCAGCCCGGCGCCGACGAACCCCGCCCGCGTTTCGCGCCAGGTCAGGACACTCGAGAGATCCAGCGGCCCGTCCGCACCGGGCAGGGACGCGCCGTGGATCAGAGCCGCCTCGACCGCGGCCAGGCGCTGCTCGTCGTCGCAGGCCAGATGGAGACAGAGGTCGTAGTCGTCGATCGCGGGCAGCTCGAAGTCGGACAGCGCGGTGGCGACGGGAATCGGCGAGGCGACCCGCAGGCGGCGCTGGAAATACGAAGGACCCCAACCCGCCGTGAACAACAGCCCGGATGGCCCCCATCGGTAGGTTCCCTCGAGCGTGCGTAGCGCGGCCTCGAGCACGCGCGCATAAGCTGGGCTTGGGGTCCCGGCAACGTCGAAGAACAGCAGCCGGTCGAAGCGCGGCGAGATCGGGTTGCCTTCGCTGTCGAGCACCAGCGTCGCGGTCCAGGCGTGCTGTCGGGAGGGCAATCCGGGCGGAGCGCTGGTCAGAGCCACCGCCGGAACGGTCTTGCCGCCGCCTGAGACCGCGCGGTCGACGCCCACTCCCACCGCGACGCCGCCGGCAACCGCGGACGCGCCAATCAGGAACCGTCGGCGGGTCAGCCCCGTCCGGCGGCCTGGCCTGCGATCCGCTTCGCTCATCCCACTGGTTGCCAGTGGAACGGCAGCGTCACCCGATGGGGTTTCAGCCAGACGTTCTGGTACTCGACGTGGCGAGCCGAGACCGGAGGAGACACCAGCAGGCTGAGCTGATAGTTGCCGCCGCCCGGAAGCGATACGTCGTTGCCGTAGTGCGGGCCCATGTAACGCGAGATCATCGGCCACTGCCGCTCGTCGAAGACCACCTTGCCACCCTTTGTGATCGTCGCCCAGACCGAGGCGTACGGGATCGGCACATTCGTCTGCGCGTCGTTGAGCATCACCATCAGGTGAAAGCTCGTCTGCGAGGTGGGCTTGACCATCTGTTCGCTGGTGCCGTCGTAGATCACGAACGGCACCGCGGTCATCGCCATGGCCGTGATCTTCATCCCCTGCCACTCCACCGTCCCAAGCGTCTGCGTCGGCACCGGCTTGATCCCGTCCACCGACGGCACGGCCGCCGCCTCCGAGCTCGCGGCCTTGTTCATGCCCGGCATGCTTCCGGACGCGCTTGACCCAGTGCTCGTGGTGCCCATGCTCATGCCCGCCATGCTGCCGGACCCGCTCGAGCCGCCATTCGATGCGGCGCTCGTGCCCGACGTCGAGGCGTTCTTGTCCGCCGCGGCGCAGCCGCCGAGGAGCACGGCGGCGGCGATAATGGCCGCCGCCCGCCTGCCGAGATGATCGGGACGCTTCATCCGCACTCTCATGTCGTCACCGTCTGCGCCTTCAGCCGCTTACGCGATGGTTGCGACACCTCAACGGCCGGCACGTCGATGAGCGTGTACAGCGCGTAGGCAAGCAGTACGAACAGCAAGCCCGCGTTCGGGTCGGTCGCGCCGCCCTGCGGGATACCGCCGAAGCCCTGCCCGACGACCCAGTAGAGCAGGTTCAAGCCGACCGCGAGCGCCAGAAACAGCTTCGGCCGCCAGTTGGCGGCGACGGCGACGCCAATCGCCGCCGACAGCGCAGCGAGCACGATCGCGATGACGGTGCCGTTTCCCTTGGCGGCGGTCGCAAACCAGTCCTGAACGCTGCTGAGCCAGCTCATCCCCGACGGCGCCGCATTGATCGCATTGTGTATCGCGTTGGGGCCACCCGCCTCAACCAGCCACAGCCATGCCATCACCAGCCACAGGGTCGCCCACACGGCTCGCGCGCCACGCAGGCCGAACAACCCTCCGGGACGTCCATTCGGCCAAGCCATCGCACCGATCAGCGCGTAGAGCAGCACCGCCCCGGGCGCGCCGGTCAGCGGACTGGCCATCGGAGCGCCACCCATCGGTGTCGTCGCCATGAACATCATCCCGAATGCCTCGCCGAACCACCACACGACTAGCGCCCATCCGAACGACGCCGCAAGCGCGGGCTTGACCGTCGGGCGGTAAAGAAGCCCCATCCCGATCGCCACCTGCACGAGGGCGAAGAGGGTGTTGTAGACGTCGAGGTTGTGGTTGCCCAGGTTGGCTCCCCAGTTGACACTGCTGGCGACCCACGCGGGCTGACCAGCAGTCAACCCCTTCAACAACTGGATGAAGCCGTTCGAGTACATGAACGACTGAAACTGCAGGCCACCGTCCAACAGCCAGATCAAACCCAGCACGGTCTGCACCGTGCGGGCCGCATCGGAGGCGAAGTAGGCTCGCGCACTCGTGACGAGCGTGCGCCCGCCCGACTCGCTGGACCCACGGCCCCGCACGCCAGGTGCGGTCGTAGTCATATTCACTGCTCCTATAAATCGGAGGAATTGCCAGAGGCTTGACACCACCCCGCCGGTCGAGCCGCCCTCCACTCGCCCAGAATACGCGCGCCCAGCGGCGCCTGCCGCGGCGCGCGCGTGACTTTTGAGCTCAGGCCCGCCTCAACCGGCGGAGACGTCGGCGGCTCTCACCCCCATGGGACGAGAGCAACGCAGCTAGGAGCAGCCCGGCGGAGGCCCGCGATCAGACCAACCGTTAGCCACCGGCGCCAGCCGCGGCACGAGCGCGGTGTGCGGCGCGCGCACGACGAGGCTTCGGCGAACAGGCGTCGAGCCACGCCGGCGTTCGCCAACCTGCCGCAGCGCCCATTGAAAGCCGTGGAATAGCGCGGCGAGCACGAGCCCAACCGCGAGCGCGGCCGGCACGGCCCACCATCCCCCGTAGCCGAAGATGCCAACCAGCCCGCCGGGATGCCCGGTCGCGAACAGCCCCTCGAGAAACTCCTGAGAAGCGTAGATCGCCACGAGGGATGCGGAGCACAGCAGCCATAACGCCGTGAACGAGAGCGTGTACCGCGGGACCGAGGCGCGGCCACCGAGCGCCCGGCCGAGCGCGCGCAGGAGGATGCCCGCCGACACCGCGATCAAGAGCACGATCCACGGCGCCACCGAGTGCAGATACGAATGCCCCTGCCTCTGGAGCATCAGGCCCGCGCGGCTGCCGAACGCCAGCCAGTAGCGCAGCTGATGGACGGCGAACGCAGCGGCCGGCATCAGCGCCGCCGGCGCTAGCCAGTTGACGGCAATGCCGCGCTCACGACCAATCGGCATCCGCCGGGACGATACCGCGCTAGTCGATGCGCGTGATCTGGGCGACCCGTAGATCGGAGGGCGCGCCGCTGGCGCGCAGGCACTTGGCCCGGCCGGTCTGCATGCCGTCCCGGTCGATCCGGGCGAGCAGGGAGTCAGATACCAGCACCTGCCCCGCCTTAGCCCTAGCGGCGACCCGGGCCGCGACATTCACGTCGACCGCAAGCAGGTCGCCGCCGAGCTTGCGGGGCCGGCCCCAGTGGACGCCGGCGCGCATGCGGGGGACATGGCCATCGACCTGGATCCCCCGGACGGCATCCTGCGCGTCGAGCGCAGCCTCGACGGCCTCCTCGGCGCTGAGGAAGGTCGCCATCAGGCCGTCGCCCAGGCGCTTAACGATCCGGCCGTCGTGCCGAGCGATCACCGCCTCGACGTCGGTCCCGACCTCACGCAGGAGCTCGAGCACGGCCGCGTCGCCGGCGTGCCGTGCCCACGAGGAGAAACCGACCAGGTCGGTGAAGAGGAGCGCTACGCGGGCTTCGGGCTGCTCGTCGCGCTGCGTACGCGCAACGTGCAGGCGACCCAGTCGAGCTTCCTGCTGTTCTTTCCGCTGCTGTTCCTGACGCCGAACTTCGTTCCCTTCGACCGGCTCTCACCGCTGATGGAGACGCTGGCGCGGATCAACCGGTGAGCTACGTGATTGTCGGCCTGCGTTCGCTTGTGATCGACGGCTGGAACGTCGGCAACATTGCAGTCTGCGTGCTGGTGATCGTCGTGATGGGCGCGGTCCTGACCGGGCTGTCGTTGCGCGTCATCGCTACCTACGACCGCTCATAGCCGCCTAACCATTGCCATAACCGGCGCAGGCTGTGTAGGGCGTGATTTAAGATCGGGACGGTCCGCGGGCCCCTGGCTCGCGGGAGCCGGTGGGTGCGGTGCACGACCACCGAGGTCCCTGTCGTGAGAGCCGTCGAGCAGATAGCGCCGGATCCGGATCGCGATCTCGCGTGAGCCGGCCGGAGCCGTCGCGCCCGCGCCCGGTTACCTTCCCACCGGTCCTGCTGGCGGACGCCACGTGGGCGGGCACGCTCGCTGCAGTCCGCGATCTCGGTGCTCGCGGGGTGCCGGTAATCCTCGCCTACGACAAGTTCACCGCGCCGGCCCGATGGTCGCGCTACGCGACGTCGGTCGTCCGCTGCCCGCCGGCCAAGGACGCAGCGCCGTTTCTCGAGTGGCTGCACGCGTTCGGCGAGAAGCGACCGGGCTGCGTGTTCTGCTCGACGAGCGACGACGTCGCGCTCCTCATCGCTACTCACCTGGACTCGCTGGGCGCGCGGTTCCGTCTGTTCTCGCCGACGCGAAACGCGCTGCTCCGGATGCTCGACAAGGGCCACTTGGCAGCGGGCGCGACCCGCGCGGGGCTGAAGACCCCGGCGACGTGGAGCCCGCGGGACGAGGTCGAACTGCGGCACTTGCAGGGCGAGCTGCCGCTCCCGTTGCTCATGAAGCCCCGCACCCAGGCGCTCTCGCGCATGCCGGGCAAGACGCGCATCATCCACCGGCGCGAGGAGATCGTCCCGACCTGGCGATCGATCCGGCGCGCGAACGCACACCAGCCGGCGATCACCGGAATCCCGGACATCGACCTCCCGGTCCTCCAGGCCTACCACACGGTGTCCGAGCGCGTGTACACCGTGGACGGGTTCGCCGACTCCACGGGAAGGATCGTCGCCGCCGCAGCCTGCATGAAGGTCCTGCAGCTCCCGCGGCGCTCCGGTCCCGGAATCTGCTTCGAGTCCGCCCCGCTCGACGATGAGCTGCTCGCCGGGCTTGAGCGGCTGTGCCAGGCGTGCGGCTACCGAGGCGTGTTCGATGCCGAGTTCCTGATCTCGGGCGACGACAAGCTGCTGATTGACGTCAACCCGCGCTTCTACAACCACATGGCGTTCGAGCTTGATCGCAGCCTGCCGCTGGCCTGGCTGGCCTATCTGGCCGCTGCCACCGACGAGGGGATGCTGCGTCATGCGGTGTGCACCCTCCCGGACAGCGGTGCGTGCTCGGGGCGCATCTACGTGCACCACTTCCCGACGCTCGTCCAGTTGGCCGCGCAGCGCCTCACCGGACGGATGAGCCGCGAGGAGGTTCGCCGGTGGCGCGGTTGGGTCGCTCGAGGCGAGGGCGTCACCGATCCGGCGTACGTGCACGGCGATCCGCTGCCGGCGCTGGCGGACGTGGCGCAATGGCTGCGCCACCCGCGCTCATTCGTGCGCAAGGCCGCCGCCTGATCCGCCACCGGCGGCGGACGCGCGGGTCGGCAGTCAGCCGCCGGATACGGGCAGCACCGGCATGCAGGCCGGGTGCCGCGGATCCGCCGGATCGAGCGCGGTCAGCACGTCGGCGTCGGCGATGTGGTCGTAGGCCATCGACAGGTGCTCACCCTGATCGAGCGGGCACTGGTCCTGGAGCGTGATGTTGGTGACGTTCGGTCCGCTGAGAAAGGCCGAGGTGTAGGGAGTGACCACCTCGTCGTTCTTCGATTCGATCACCGTGTAGTTCACGCCCGGCACCGTGTCGCCGCCGGCGTTGAGCTGGGTCAGGAAGCTAGAGCCGGCGTCCTGCTCCTCGCACGCGGGGCAGTCGGCGAGGAACGCGTTCGAGCCGGGGAGGTAGCTCGAGAGCGTGAAGATGCCGTCGAGCGTGGTGCCGTGGTTGGAGGGGGCGAGACCGACCAGCGTGTTCACGTAGGAGGCGCCACCGAGGAACTTGAGGTAGTAACGCGGCATCATCCCGCCCTGCGAGTGACCGACCAGGTCGACCTTGCCGGCGCCGGTCTTGGCCAGCACCTCGCTGACGAAGCTCGAGAGCTGCTGCGCCGAGGCAGCGATGTCGCCGGTCGCGTAAACGCCGACGGCGCCGCTGCCATCGTACGAGCCGTAGTTGAACGCGAACACGCAGTACCCGCTGTCGTAGAGCAGCGGAGACAGGGCGTTCCAGTTGTCGGCCATATCCTCGAACGTCCCGTGCACCAGGATCACCGGATACGGATGCGCGGCCGACGGCTTGCACGACCAGTTGTTCGCGCCGGGAGGGCTTGCGGTGGGGCTGGCCTGGGCCAAGCCGTAGATCCCGTTGTAGATGACGGGCAGCTGTCCGGCCAAGGCCGGGGTCGCCGTGAGGGCGAGCGTGACGGTGGCGAACGCAATCGCGAACGCGACATGGGCACGGTGACGCAAGACTGGCCTCCTCCCGCGAGTTGGACGTCTTCCGACTTATACCCGTCCGCCCGCGTAAACGCGCCACCTCGCCGGCCTGCGCGACTGCGAGGGCTAGCGCTCGGAGGTGATCTCAACCCACCCGAGCGGCCCCTCGAAATCAGCCAGTGGCGGGACCAGGATTCGAACCTGGGAAGGACTAGCCACGCGGTTTACAGCCGCGCCCCTTTGGCCACTCGGGTATCCCGCCGAGGCCTGTGAGTCTAACGTTCCAGCGTCTATTCGGCGATCTTCAGCGTGGGCGGTGGACGCGCCTGGAGCTGCTGACCCGGCTCGACTTCGGACTCCGCATACCTCGGACCTCCGAGCACGATTCCGCTGCCTCCGCCGAGCGCCCGTGCAGGGATATACCACCGGCGACCATCACCCGCATGGACGAAGACGGAATCGCACCGTGCCGGATCCAGGCGCTTCACGAGCCCGTTCCAACTCTGGTTGCCGCCGCGAGTCGCGAGCGTCACGTTCCAGCGGCCGTTCCGCCAGCACGTAGATGTCTTGACCTGCACACGGTCGACGCGATCTCCGAAATCGGCGACGAGGTCGTAGTCGGAATTCTCGAATAGAGGCTTGCTCACTTCGGCGCCGGCGAAGAACAGCCAGTTGATCGCCGACAGCTCGCCCGCGTTCCCTTGCCGCTTCGGTGTCCAGGCCGATTCCATGGGCGGATCGTACGTTCCCATCCGGACGGAAAAGCCCTGGAAATTGCGACAAAACTGTTACAAATCCGCCGGACCGCGCGAACTGGCGGACGCCAACCGCGCTATGGACGCGGCCTACGACGCGTCGCGCAAGCGCTGCGCCTCGGGCAGCGCCTCGAGCTTCTTGAGTGTGTGGTTCTCGATCTGCCGGATCCGCTCGCGGGTGACGTTGAACGCCTTCCCAACCTCCTCGAGCGTGTACGGCCGCTCGCCGGTCAGACCGAACCGCATCTCGATCACCTCGCGCTCGCGCTCGGGCAACGCCGCCAGCGCCCGCCGCAGGTTCTCGCGCCGGAGGCGCTCCGAGGCGAGCTCGAACGGCGACTCGGCGGTCTGGTCCTCGACGAAATCGCCGAGCTCGGACTCCTCCTCCTCACCGATCGGCTTCTCGAGCGACACCGGCTGCTGGGCCATCCGCAGGACGTCGCGGACCTCCCGCACATTGGTCTCGAGCTCGGCCGCGATCTCCTCCGAGGTCGGTTCGCGCCCGAGCTGCTGAACGAGTTGGCGCTCGACGTGCACGACCTTGTTGAGCTTCTCGACCATGTGAACCGGGATCCGGATCGTGCGGCCCTTGTCGGCGATCGCACGCGTGACGGCCTGGCGGATCCACCAGGTGGCGTACGTGGAGAATTTGTAGCCGCGGCGATAGTCGAACTTCTCGACCGCGCGGATCAGTCCCATCGACCCCTCTTGGATCAGGTCAAGGAACGTCAGCCCGCGCCCGAGGTAAGACTTCGCGATCGACACCACCAGCCGCAGATTCGCCTCGATCATGCGCTGCTTGGCGATCATGTCGCCGCGCTCGATGCGCTTGGCGAGCGACACCTCCTGCTCCGCGGTCAAAAGCGCGACCCGCCCGATCGAGCGCAGGTAGAGCCGCAGCGAATCAAGGCTCGGCTCGACCGTGAGATCGATCTCGACCTTCTTCGATGAAGTCTGTTCAGGCCGGGGCTCGGTGGCCGCGGCTGCGCTCGCCTCCACGCTCGAGTTCTCGGACTTGGCCGGGCGGCCGTCCCCGTCCACGACCTCGATGCCCTGGTCGTCGAGGTAGGCATGGAGCTCCTGCACCTGCTCTTTGGTGACCTCGGACTCCTCGAGGCAAGCCCTGATCTCCTCGAAGGTCAGGTAGCCACGCTCCTGGCCTTCGGCGATCAGTGGTCGCAGCTCTTCGAGCTCCGCAATTGGAGCGTCATCGCTCAAAAGGATCGTCGACTTTTCGCTCACTCGCCCCTGAGCTCCTCCCTATGCACGCCGAGACTGCCCCCGGCCAGGGGCGCTCTGGCCCACTCTCTCTCGCGTTCTCCCAATGCGCCGGTCAGGAGTCATAGCACAATCGACGCGGTTGTCCAGGCATTCCGTGCACAGTTGGCGCCCAGCCAGCGCGCGTGAGCCGCGGACCGTCCGCGGGCCGGGACTGCGGCGTGTCTACCCTGTAGTACGCGCATGGCTTCGAACTCGACCTCGAGCGTCTCCGTCTCGGACGTCCAGGGCCGCCGGCCGGCCGTCCAGCTCAGCCTCTCCCGAGTCGGCGTCACCGGCGTCGAGAAGGTGATCCGGATGCGCCACAACGGGAACGAGCAGTTGTTCTCGGCCCGCTTTGAATGCGTGGTCGAGCTCGGGCGCGATCAGAAGGGCGCGCACATGTCGCGCTTTGAGGAGGTCATCAACGAGGCGATCGGCGAGGTCGTCCTCGGTGAGGCGACCTTCAAGGTCGAGACGCTCGCCGAGCACATCGCCCAGCTCGTGCGCGCCCGGCAGAACGCCCGTCGCGCCGAGGTGAGCATCGAAGCCCGCTTCCCCGAGCACAAGCCGGCGCCCGTCTCCGGCATCCAGACCCAGGAGCTGTACACGCTGCACGGCGCGGCGGCGGCCACTCAGCTGGGCACCCGCCGGCTGATCGGCGTAACCGCCCAGGGCATCACCGCCTGCCCATGCGCCCAGGAGCTGGTCGCCGACGCGGCTCGCGCACGGCTGCAAACCGAAGGCTTCGATGACCAGGACATCGACAAGATCCTCGATGCGGTGCCTGTCGCGACCCACAACCAGCGCGGTCTCGGCACGCTGCACATCGGGTGCACCGAGCTGTGCGACGACGAGATCGACGCTGCTGCCTTGCTTGAGATCGTCGAGCACGCCATGTCATCGGAGATCTACGAACTGATGAAGCGCTCCGACGAGGCCCACGTGGTCGAGAAGGCTCACCGCCGCCCGCGGTTCGTCGAGGACTGCGTCCGAGAAATGATCCGGGGAGCCGTCGACGCCTTGCCCCAGCTGGACGACACAGCGTTCGTCGAGGCACGACAGGTGAACCTCGAGACGATCCATCAGCACGACGTGGTGGCCGAGCGGTTCGGAACGCTCGGTGAGATCCGCGAGGAGCTGAACCACGGGATCGCACCCGCGCTCCACACCACCCGCCGCGCCTGGCTCGACGCCGTCCCGTAACCAAAACCCAGGCGCCCCGAAAGAGACCAAGTGCGCGCCGTAGTCCTCGAACGCCAAGGCGAGCCGCTCAAGCCGACGACGCTCCCGGAGCCGAAACCACAACCCGGGCAGTTGTTGCTCAAGATCAGTGCCTGCGCCGTCTGCCGCACCGACCTTCACCTCCGCGATCACGAGATCGAGGCGACCAAGCTCCCGGTCGTACTCGGGCACCAGATCGTCGGCCGCACCGAGGACGGGCGACGAGTGGGCGTGCCCTGGCTCGGCTGGACCGACGGGACCTGCAAGTACTGCACCACACACCGCGAGAACCTCTGCCTGAACGCGCGCTTCACCGGCCGCGACATGGATGGCGGATACGCCGAACTCACGGTCGCGGACGAGCGCTACTGCTTCGACCTGCCCGATGAACTCGACGACGAGCAGGTCGCCCCCCTCCTGTGTGGCGGGCTCATCGGCTACCGGTCGCTCAAGCTGGCCGGCGATGGACACCGGCTGGGCCTGTACGGGTTCGGTTCGGCGGCGCACATGATCTGCCAGGCGGCCGTCCACCAGGGCCGCGAGGTCTACGCGTTCACACGACCGAATGACACCCGAACCCGGGAGTTCGCAAAGCAGCAAGGCGCCATATGGGCTGGCGGGAGCGACGAGACCCCGCCGGAACTGCTCGACGCGGCGATCATCTTCGCCTCCGCGGGCGAGCTCGTTCCCCAGGCCCTGAAGGCCCTCGACCGCGACGGCACGGTCGTGTGTGCCGGCATCTACATGACCGACATCCCTTCCTTCCGGTACGACGACCTGTACTACGAAAAGAAGATCCGCTCGGTCGCCAATCTCACGAGAGAGGATGGCAACGAGTGGCTGGCGCTCGCCCGCGACGCGCAGATCAGGACGAGCATCACGAAGTACCCGCTGCAAGACGCCGAGCAGGCGCTGTCCGACCTGCGAGCCGGCCGCTTCGAGGGCACAGCCGTACTCGTGATCTAGCCCCCGGCGTGCCATCCCCACCGAGGGTGTGGTCGATTCCTACCTAGGTCCACTCCCAGCCCGGCCGTTCCCGGCCCACAATGACTTTGATGCCGGCGTTTCTCGTAGACCCGAATGTCGTGGCCGACGCCTCGCTGAGGCTGGGCAGCGTGCCGCGTGGCGTGGAAGACATTCACGGGCAGCTCGGCCGTCACCTGGGTGCCGCCGCCGGCACGCCGGCCGCCGGGGCGATCGACGACCTTCTGTCCCGGTTCTCGCACGTGCTGCCGCAGTTCGCGCTGGCGAGCGCTCACCTGTCCCGCGCGGTCGCCAGCGCGGCCCGCGACTACCGCGCCTCGGACGCGGCTGTGGCCGAGGCCTGCAAGCCCGGGGAGCGACCGTGACCGTCGGGTTCCTGGTGCCCGAGGGTGAGCCCGCCCAGCTAACCGACGCGGCACGCTGGCACGAAGCCGCCGCCGACGAGTTCGACGGCCATGCCGCGTTGATCGACCACACGGCAGGGTCGCTGGCGCACGTCTGGCAAGGCGAGGCCGCCAGCGGCTATCAGACGCTGTCGGACACGCTCGCGGCGCACTTCCGGATCGCTGCCGACAGCTCCCGGTCGGCATCGACGATCCTGCTGCGCTACGCGCACGCGCTTGACGGTTACCAGCAGCAGGCGCGTCGGTGTTTGGCCGAGGCCGAGCACTGGCAGGGGCAGGTCGAGACCGATCGAGCCAAGCTGGCGCGGGCCGAGCAGGCGCTGTACGCGGCGCAGACGGCCGTCGCCCAAGCGCGGCATGACATGCACGCGACCGCAAATCTCGCGGACGCGCAGACCAAGCTCGTCGAGGCCGAGGCGACGGTTCGCGACGCGAAGCGCGCCCTGTGTCACGCCGAGGACGAACTCGAACACTGGCAGGCGCGCGGCCGGCAGGTCTGCCAGGAGGCCCACGACGCGGGCAACCAGGCATCGCAATCACTCGAGACCCTGACCGTCCCGTCCCCGCCGAGCGCGCCGGCCTCAGCGGCGCCCGCCCCAAGCACGCTCGCCACCGCAGCTCCGATCCCAGCGGCCGCTGCGGTGACCGCTCTCATCGCCACGGGCAACCCCATCGGCGGCAGCGCCGCCTTGCCCTCCGGCGCGGGCGCCACGACCGGTGGCCCGAACCTCCCCGCCGTCACCGGCGGCGCCGCACAGGGCGCACTCACCTTCGGCGACCTCGAGGAGATCGGCCGCCGCTTCGGCTGGTCGCACGCGGAGCTCCAAGCGTGGTGGCAGGTTATCTCCGACGAATCGGGCGGCAACCCGGGCGCCGTGAACCCCACCTCAGGCGCGTTCGGGATCGGCCAGTTCCTCGGCGCGACCTACAAGGAGTACCTCCCGTTCGGCTCCGGAAGCCCCAACCCGCTCAACCAGCTGAACGCGATGGCGCAGTACATCCACGACCGCTACGGGAGCCCGCTCGCCGCGCTCGCTCACGAGTGCTCCTGCCACTGGTACTAAGGAAAGCGGCGCGGCCAAGCAAAGTGGGTCGCCCCTCAACGTCTCGTCGTTTCGGCTCGACCCACTACGCTGCATGACATGCCCCTGATCCCGATGGTGATTGAACGGACCGCGCGCGGCGAGCGTGAGTTCGACATCTACAGCCGACTGCTCAACGAGCGGATCGTGTTCGTCGGCACGCCGATCGACGACACGATCGCCAACCTGGTCGTGGCCCAGCTGCTGCATCTCGAGTCCCAGGATCCCGACAAAGACATCTCGATCTACATCAACTCGCCCGGCGGCTCGATCTACGCCGGCCTGGCGATCTACGACACGATGCAGTTCATCAAGCCCGACATCTCCACGATCTGCGTCGGGATCGCGATGTCGATGGGCTCACTGCTCTTGACCGGCGGCGCCAAGGGCAAGCGCTTCTCGCTCCCCAACAGCCGGATCCTGATCCACCAGCCTTCTGCGGGCTTCGAGGGCCAGTCGACCGACATCGAGATCCACGCGCGCGAGATCCTCAACACCCGCCAGCGCATCGACGAGATCTACGCCCACCACACCGGGCAGTCGATCGAGCAGGTGCACAACGACATGGAGCGCGACCGGTTCTTCAAGGCGGACGAGGCCGTCGAGTACGGCCTGATCGACCGCGTCATCGATCACCACTAGCTCTGCAAAGCAAGCAGGCTAGGTCGCCGGCGCGCGGCGCAAGCGCCCTGAGCCCTGACCGCGAGTCTCCTCGGGCTCGGGCACGACGGGCCGTGCGAACGCCCAGAAGAGCATCAGGATCCCAAACACCAGCATCCCCAGCCCGGTCCACAGGTCGATGTTGATCCCCGCGGCCTTGTGCTTGATCGCGTGCGAGCCAAAGAGCCCGAGCGCGATCAGGATCAACGAATAGAGGATGAACAGCGCCCAGATCAGGCGGCGGATGTCGAACCTATTGGCCGCCCGCGCCGCCTCGGCCTCGTCCTCATCGCTCTCGCCGGTGGGCGCCATCGGCTCGTCTCGGCCCTGCGGCCAGCGGATGCGTTTCTCTGACGGGGACATGAGCGGCTCCTAGATGAAGATGATGTTCAGCGCGATCACGAGCGCCATCGCGACACCGCCGAGCAGCCACGGTGAGCGCCACCACAGGCGGTCGCGCGGGTCGGCGTCGACCTCGCGCTCGTCCTTGCGAGTGAGTCCCCAGACGAGCCCCCGCAGCTCCTCCCGCGGCTTGGGCTTGGTAACGAGCGACACCGCCACCAGCACCACGGTGCCGACGACGAACGCCCAGATCGACTGCCAGAAGCTCGCGCTCAGCGCTGATCCGAAGTGGAAGATGACGTGGTAGGCGGCCAGGCGATTGACCCCGTAGGCGGTGGCCGTGCCGGCGACCAGGCTCCAGAACCCGCCCCACGCGGTCGCCCGCTTCCAGAACATCGCGACGATGAACGTCGTGAACAGCGGCACGTTGAAGATCGAGAACAGGGTCTGGATGTAATTCATCATGTTCGAGTAGCCCTTGGCGATGAACGCCGTGGCGATCGAGATGAGAACCCCGCCGACCGTCATCAAACGGCCCCAGCGCACGTAGAACGCCGGGTCGCGGTCCTTCCAGACGTAGTCCTGGAGCAGGTCGTAGGTCACCACGGTGTTGAACGCGGTGACGTTCGCGGCCACACCGGCCATGAACGCCGCGATCAGCGCGACGATCGCGATCCCCAACATCCCCTCCGGGAAGTACCGGGCGATCAGGTGCGGGATCGCGGTGTTGTACTGCACGGAAAGGTCCTTGCCGACCCCTAGGCCGTGGACGGTGGCCACGGCGATCAGGCCGGGCAGGATGATGATCGCCGGGAGGAAAATCTTCGGGTATGCGGCGATCAGCGGCGTTCGCCGCGCGGCCGACAGGTTCTTGGCCGACAGGGCGCGCTGCACCTCGGCAAAGTTCGTCGTCCAGTAGCCGAAGCTGACCACGAAGCCCAGGCCGAACACCACCCCGATCCAGTTCGCCTTCAGCGGATTGGTCGGGTGGTGGATGCTGAGGCCCTTCCAGGCGTGGAGGCCGGCACTGCCGAGCGCCGGGAGGGCCTTTATACGGTGCTCGAGGCCCGACCAGCCGCCCACCGAGTGCAGCGCTACCAGCGTGAGCGGCAGCAGCGCCGCACAGATCACGAAGAACTGGAGGACCTCGTTGTAGATAGCCGAGGTCAGGCCGCCGAGCGTGATGTAGACGAGCACGATCGCGGCGGCGGCCAGGATCGAGCCGCCGACCGGCCAACCGAGGAGCAGGTGGATGATCAGGGCCAACGCGAACAGGTTCACGCCGCCGATCAGCACTGTGGCGACCGCGAACGTGAGCGCGTTGAAGATGTGCGCGGCATTGCCGAAACGGAGCCGCAGGTACTCCGGCACCGAGCGGACCTTCGCCCCGTAGTAGAAGGGCATCATGATCAGCCCCAGGAACACCATCGCGGGCACCGCGCCGATCCAGTAGTAGTGGACGGCAGAGACGCCGTACTGGGCGCCGTTGGCGGACTGGCCGAGGATCTCGAGCGCTCCCAGGTTCGCGGAGATGAACGCCAGGCCCGTGATCCACGCCGGCAGCGATCGACCGGACAGGAAGAAGTCGAGATCGGTCTTGATCGACACGCGGGCGACGAACCCGATGCCGAGGACCACCGCGAAGTAGATCGCGATGATGACGTAGTCAATCGTCCCAGGATGCAATCGCAGCATGAGCCTCCCCTTACCTCGAAGAGGTCTCTACCCAGCCTGACGCAGCGATAACTCCCGACTTTTTTCCGTCGTCGCGGCGCGCCCGCAGAGGGGCGCGCCGACAGTCAGACCCCGACGGCGGCCTCGACCTTGCTCGGCGCCGCGACGTGCGTGACCGGAAGCCCCAGCCCGCGCGTCTTCGACACCAGGTCGAGTCTCAACCACCGCGAGACACCTAGCGGCAGCGTCGAGATGATGATCTCGTCGTAGCCGCCGAGGTTGACGGCATCCTGGATCGCCATCAGCGGCTCGGGGTCGCCGATGCTGCCGGTGACCTCAGCGGCCGCAGCCTCCGACAGCTTGGGCAGCGCGACATCGAGCACCCGCTGGGCTTCCTCGTCGCTGGCGTCCTGCGGGTCGACGAGCTTGTGGATCCCGTGCGGCTGGCGTGGGACGACCAGGTGGAATCTGGCCGGGCCTCGCTGCGAGCGCTCCCGGACGGCGTCCAACAGCCCGGGCGTCGCCGCCGTCTGGTGCGCGACGACCAGAACGTTGACCGGCTCTGGCATTGCTCACCTCCCAAGTGAGATGGACCGGTTGGCCCGAGTATCTCACCGAGTGGCAAACCGCACAAGCTCATCAGACCACACCAAACCTCCGCGAGGGCCCGGCGGTCCTACGTCTCGTCGGCCATCGCCAGCAGCGTCGTCACCGTGTTCCAGTTGCGCGCGGTTCCACTCCTGGCCAACCCACCCCGGGAGGCCAGCTTCCCCCACAGCTTCGACCGGCCGATCCCGTCCGGATGCCACGTGTAAAGCTCGCGCCCGACCGACGCCAGGCGCTCAGGCTCCAGAGAGACCAGATCGAGACGCTCGAGCGCCTGGGGAGCAGTCTCCTCCTCCAGGAACGTCACCTGGTAGCGCTTGGGATCGACCGCCTCGTCGGCGAGCGGATTGCGCGCCACCACCTCGGCCAGCTCGTCGCGCGTGCGCACGATCACGTCCACGTCGAATCCGAACCGCTCGGCGATCAACCGCTCCACCTCGGTCGCGACCGAGGCCGGCGAATCGGAACTCGACAACACCACATTGCCGCTCGCCACATACGTGCGGACATCCGAGAAGCCTGCCTCGGCGAGCATCGAGCGCAGCGCCGGCATCGAAACCCGCTTGTGCGGACCCAGATTGACCCCACGAAGCAGGAGGATTAGAGAGCTTTCGCGCGCCACGTTGCGGGGAACTACGGACCGGGGTCCGGGGCCGGCGCGGATGTATACAGGCGCCGGTCCGCCGATGTCATTCACGCGAGCCGGAACTTGAGGCCGGCCCCGATTTCCCTCGAAAAGAATACGGAGTCGCGTAAATGCGCAAGACCAAGGATAAGACGGGTCGCATGTCGGCTCAGGAGACGCTGGAGCTGTGGCAGCAGTACAAGCAGACCGGCGATGCCCGGGTCCGCGACCGCCTCGTCCTCACCTTCGCCCCGATGGTGAAGTACATCGTCTACAAGAAGGCCCGCGAGATCCCGGCCCGTTGTGAGGTAGAAGACTTCATCTCGTGCGGCCTGGAGGCCCTGATCCGTTCGATCGATCGCTACGACCCGAGCAAGGGCGCCACGCTCGAGCAGTTCGCGTGGACCCGGATCCACGGGGCGGTGCTCGACGAGCTGCGCCGCAACGACTGGGCCCCCCGCTCCCTGCGCCGCTGGGATCGCGACATCACCAAGGCCAACGAGCAGTTCGTCGGCCTGTACGGCCGCAAGCCCACCAAGCAGGAGCTCTCGGAGTCCCTCGGCATCACGGCCGACGAACTGGTCAGCCGCCAGGACGACATCTCTCGCTCGCACGTTGGATCGCTCAACACCGTCGTCCTCGCCGAGGATGACACCACGATCGAGCGGATCGACACGCTTCACTCCGAAGATCGCGACTGCGACCCGGTCCACTCGGCGATGCGCGAGGACGCCAAGACCCGCTTCCGGGCTGCCTTCGAGCGGCTCCCCGAGCGCGAGCGCAAGGTGGCCGTGCTCCTCTACGTCTACAACCTCACCCTGCGTGAGATCGGCGAGATCCTCGGCGTCACCGAGAGCCGCGTCTGCCAGATCCACGGCCAGATCACCAAGAAGCTGCGCAACGAGCTCGAAGCTGACGAGCAGCTCTTCAGCGAGGTCGCGTAGTCCTCAGTTGACCGCGGGAATGTCCGGCAGCTCGCCGGTGGCCGCCGCCTCGGCGGCGGCCTGGTTCTCCCGCTTGACCTCGAGCCAGATCTCTTCGCGGTAGATCGGCAGCGAGCGGGGCGCGTCGATCCCGAGCCTGACGGTCTGCCCGCGAACCTCGAGGATCTCGATCACGGTGTCGTCGCCGAGCATGATCCGCTCGCCGGCGCGGCGGCTGATCCTCAGCATCCGGTCATGCCACGTCGGTTGCTTGCGTGCCGTTGACTTCGCCCTGCGGGAACAGGGGCACGCGCAGCTCGCAGCCGGGCGCCTGGTTGATCACCTGCCAGGCTTGGCCGGCGCGCACCAGGATCGGCGCCTTCAGGTTGGCCGTGAAATCCTCGAGCGTCGGCGCCGCTCGCACGGTCACGTACACGTCCATGGCGCCGGAGCCGTCGAGGGCGAGTCGCTCAACGTCCTCGTCGACCACCTCGACGGCGAAGTCGGCGAAGAAGCGGTGCGGGTTGGTTACCGGCAGGGCCAGTCCCGGGTCCTCGAGGGACTGCAGCCACATGAAGGCGGCCTCGGGGTTGTTGGCGATCAGCGCATACCGCGATCCGCCGAGGCCGATCAGGCCTTCGGGAAACTCGATGACGGCGCTGGGCTCTATCTCCACGCGCCCAAAGCGCGAACTTTCGATCGTCAGGGAGGACACTAGCCGGGCGAACTCTAGCCTGAGCTGGTGCCGAGGAAGTTCATCAGCGACTCCTGCACGATGCTCGCGCCGGCCTGGAGGGCGGCGGTGAGCGCTGCCTGCTGGGTCGAGAAGTTGATCTCGGTCTGGGCCATGTCGGCATCCTGGGTGTTCGACAGGGTGTCGGTGGCGCTGTTCTGGAGCGACGCGATGCGCGAGCTGGCCATCTGCAAGCGATCGGTGGTTGAACCCACGTCCGCCGACAGCCCGAGGAGCGAGTTGAGGTTGTTGCCGAGATCGGTCAGGTCGGTCCCGCTGAGCGAGCTGGTGTTGCCCGACTGCATGTCGTCGACGACGTTGCGCAGGGTGTTCAGGAGCTGGCCGTCGCCTGCGGGCTGACCGGAGACGGTCTGGCCGTTGCCGAGCACGCCCGACAGGTCAGCGCTCACGGTTAGCGACGTGCCCGGACCGATCTGGCGCGTGACCGAGTTCGAGTTGCCGGCGTAGGTGTCGTTCGAGCCCGACTGATAGGGCTGGGTCGTGGTCGCCGAGCCCGAGAACACGTACTGGCCGTCGTACTGGGTGTTGGCGTCCTGCTTGATCTCGTCGATCAGCTGGTTGACCTCGTCGGCCGCGGAGGACATGTCCTGCTGGTTCTCGCTGCCGTTGGCGGCCTCTTGCACGAGCTCCTGGACGCGCTGGACCGCATTCGTTATGTCGGACAGCGCGCTCGTCTGAGCCGTGGTCCAGCCGGTGCCGTCGGTGACGTTGTTGTTGTAGCTCGTCAGATTCGACAGGTCGTTGTTCAACTGGAGCGTCAGCGCCGTCCCGGATGGGTTGTCTGACGGCTGATTGATCGACTTGCCGCTCGACAGCTCCTGCTGGGTGGTGTCGAGCCGGTCGAGCGCGGACTCGATCCCGGCCAGCGTCGTCTGGGCCGCCATCTGGTTGGTGACTCGCCCGATCATCTAGATCACCCTGAGACCATGTCGAGCAGCGAGGTGAACGTGTCGTTGATCGTGCTCATCACCCGCGCCGAGGCCTGATAGGCCTGCTGGAACTGGATCAGGTTGGTCATCTCCTCGTCGAGCGAGACCCCGGACACGCTCTGGCGCTGGTTGCTGATTGCGGTGAGCAGCGACTGGGAGGTGGACTGCGCGTTCTGGGCGGATTGGACGTCGCCGCCGACCTGGGTCACGAAAGCCTGGTAGGACTGCTCGGCCTGGCCGCCGCTCAGTGACGACACCGCCGTTGCCTCGGCCGCCGTGTAGGGCGTGCCCGAGCTCGACAGGCTCGAGTTGACGGAGATCGTCGCGGCGGTCGTGCCGGACGGGTCGAAGAAGGCCGGCGCGGTCGCGCCCTGCGGATCGGCGGTCGAGATCGCGCTGTTGACGGTGGTCACGAGCTGATTGGCCACGCCGTTCAGCGAGTTCATGTAGTTGACGAGCGTGCCCGTCGGGGTCCCGCCGGCGGCGTTCGCGTCGTACTGCCCCAGGAGCGCACCCAGCGTTCCGCTCGAGCCGTTCAGGTTCGAGTCGGTCAGGTTCTGCGACAGGTTGACCGTGCCGCCGTCGACGAGTGGCGTGGCGTCGGTGGTGCCGTTCTGGGCCGCCGTGGCCGCGTTCCCGAAGCTCACGTTCACCATGCCGTTGGCCTCGGTGGTCGTGTACACGTTCGAGTACTGGGAGAGGTCGTCGATCGCGTTGTCGCGTTGATCTTCGAGGTCGTTCGCGTTGATCCCGGCGGCTTGGGCCTGAGCGATCTGGGTGTTGAGCTGGGCGATCTGGTTGGCGTCGCTGGCCACAGCGCCGCTCGTCGGGTCGGTCAGCGTGTCGTATTGCTGGGTGACCTGTGACTGCAGCGTGCTGATCTGCCCGGCCAGCGTGTTCAGGCTGTCCGCCACGGCCTGGCCGTTGCCGATGATGGTCTGGGTCGAGCCGTCCTGGTTCGGGGCACTCGAGTAAGTGTTGAACCCACTCCAGAACGTGTCCATGACGGCAGAGAGACCGGAGGACGTCGGCTCGTTCAGCGCCGCCTGGGCCTGGCCGAGAATCGTCGTGTTGGTGTTGTCGGCGCTCGTCTGCGAGTTCTGGGACCGGTACTGACTATCCAGGAACGTGTCGCGGATCCGCGTGATCGAAGTGATGTCGACGCCGGTGCCGAGCTGCGAGCCGTCGCCGGTGTTGCTCGACAGGGCGGTGATCGTGTCCGCGCTGCGCTCGGTCAGGTTCACCTCCTGGCGCGAGTAGCCCGGTGTGCTCGCGTTGGAGATGTTCTGGCCGGTGGTGTCGATCGCCGCCTGCGCCGCCTCGAGGCCGCTGAGCGCGGTCTGCAGGCCCATGAAGCTCGGAATCGTCATCGCCGCTACACCGCCAAATCGAGGACGCGGTGGCCGGTGACGTCGGCGGCCGTGGTCGCCAGGCGGTCGCCGCCGGCGTTGTAGCTCTCGTCGCCGCCGAGGCCCGCGAGCTTCAGAAGATGATCGAGGAACGCCAGCTCCTGGCTCATCAGCGCCCGGTTGACGTAGTGCTCGCGCTGGACCTCCTCGAGCAGCCCGCGCAGTTCGGCGCTGCGGGCGGCCGCGAGCTGCGCTGAATCCAGGTCCATCACCGTCTCGAGCATCGCCACCGTGATCCCGGCCGGGTTCGCGCCCAGCCGCACGCCGGCGCGAGCCAGCAGCAGCATGCGCTCGTTCTCGAGCAGGCGGCGGCGCTCGAGCTCGGCCTGGAGCAGGCCGGTCAGATGTACAACCGAGCGCACGTCGCGGTTGCGGATCGCGGCGCCCTGCTCGAGCACGACCCCGAGCAGCCGGCGAGCGGCCACGAGCTGCATCTCGAGGTGGGCGATCACCTGGTTCGTCAGGACGACGTCGGCCGGGTCCGGGATCACGGGCGTGCTCATGACTGGGTCCCCCCGGTCGAGGTGGATGCGGCGGAAGACGTGGAGGTCTGGGACGAGGACGCCGCGGCGCCCTGCGGCGTGCCGATCTGCGGATCGATGGCCTGGGCCAGCTGGGCGGCGATCCCCACCCCTCCGTTCGACATCAGGCTCGAGGTCAGCGCCGTCGGGATCATGCTCGCGAATGCGCTGGTGCTGGGATCGGAGCCGAGGATGCCGCCCGAGGAGTCGTCGCTCGAGTCATCCGATCCGTCCGAGCCGTCGCTCGAGTCGTCCGACGGGCTCGAGACGGTCGACGCGAGCTCTTGTGTGAGCTGCTGCATGAGGACGTCCTCGAAGCCGAGCGCCTCCTGGTAGGCCTGCTTGGCCTGGGCGTTGCCGTTGCGGATGTCAGCCGGCTCGAGCGCCGGGTTGATCGGCGGCAGGGTGGCCGAAGTGAGCGAGGAGTCGTACGAGCTCGCGCCGGATGCGGACAGGATGCTCATGGCTTGATCTGGTCGGCGATCTGCAGCATCTGGGCCTGGTACTGCACGGCCTGGCTGCTCATCTGGTACTCCTGCTGGGCGGTCTCCATCTTGGCCATCTCGTCGCCAAGGTTGACGTTTGACCCCTCGAGCGCGCCCTGCTGGAGGGTGGCGTTCTTGGCCGGGACGATCGCGCCGCTCGCGGCCGTGGCGCTCCACACGCCCTCGCCGTCGGCCACCAGGCCGCTGGCCGCCGGGACGTCCACGAGCGAGAGCTTGCCGAGCGTCTTGCCGGCTGCCTGGACGGTGCCGTTGGCGCTGATCGAGACCTGGCTGATATCGACGCCGGAGGGGATCGTGATCGGGGGCTGAACGAGCATCCCGGTCTGGGTCGTGAGCTGACGCTTCTCGTTCAGCTGCATCGAGCCGTCCCGGGTGAGCCCGATCGTCCCGTCCTGGCGGCGCACCTCCAGGTAGCCGGAGCCGTTGATGGCGACGTCCAGCGGCTGGCCGGTCTGCTCGATCGAGCCCTCGCTCTGGTCGTAGCCGACGACCTGGGCCTCGGCGCCAGCGCCGGTCGGAACGTTCGAGCCGTAGCCGCCGTTGGAGTAGAGGAGGTCGTGGAAGCCGACGATCGTCGACTGGTAGCCCGGCGTGTCGATGTTGGCGATGTCGTTGGAGATCGCGTTGAACTGCTGCTGCTGGGCTTCCATGCCCGACGCGGCGGAGTACAGCCCTTCGAGCATGCTTTATCAGCCTCCCGTGAGCGACCCGACGGACGAGGCGCTCTCCTGCATGGTTGAGTCGATCGTCTGGATGGCGTTCTCGCCGGCCTGGTAGGTCTGCAGCGAGGAGATCATGTTCACCATCGTGGTGACCGGGTCGACGCCCGAGCTCTCGAGCTCGCCCTGCTTGACCGTCCCGATGCCGCGACCGGCCAGCGTGCCGGTGTAAAGGTTGTTGCCCTGCTTGCTCACGTTCGTGAGGTTGAACACGCCGAGCGAGGAGGCGGGCACCGTGCCCTGCGCACTGACGGTGATCGTGGCGCCGTTCTGAGAGAGGACCGGATCGCCCTGCGCGTCGGTGAGTAGGCCCTTGGCGTTCTCCTGAAACTGACCGTCGCGGGTGTATTGCACGCCCTGCGCGGTGCGCACCGCGAAGAAGCCCTGGCCGGCGATCCCGAAATCGAGCGGCTGGCCGGTCGAGTACAACGTCTCCGGCGTCAGGTTCGTCAGCGGCGATCCGAGCTTCACGCCGGTGTTGAGCGTGCCGATCGACTGTCCGGTGGCCGTGTTGGACAGCAGCAGCGACCCGAAGTCGGACTGGACCGAAGAATCGCTCTTGTAGCCGGGCGTCGAGGAGTTCGACAGGTCGTTGGCGAGCTGATCCTCGCGCACCTGCTGGGCGAGCATCCCCGACGCTGCGATGTAAAGGCCGGCATCCATCGTCCCTCGATAGTCGCCCGTCCGGGATGATCCTTGAGGCATGGATCCGATTGCCGTGGACGTTCGTTTGATCAAGGCGGTGCTCGGCACCGAGCTCAAGATCGCCCCGGGCCGCGTGCTCATGGCCCGCGTGGCCAGCGCCGACGGTAACGGGCGCGGGTCTCTCAACATCGCCGGGACGACGCTGGAGGCCGAGCTGCCCAAGGAGGTCCAGGCCGGCCAGGAGCTGCGGCTGACCGTCCGCCATGTCAGCCCCGACCGCGTCGAGCTGAGCATGTCGGATCCGTCCGGCGCCAGCGCCCAGGCGGCCCAGGCCGCCCCCCTCCCCGGTGGGGGCACCCTCCGCGTCAGCGAGCGCGACGCCGAGTCGGGAACCGGCGGTGGCGGCTCCTCGGGGTCCGATCGGCATACGCTGGCCCTGCGCTACGACGCGCCGGCCCTCGGCGCGGTAGACCTGCGCTTCGAGCTCGACCCGGAGTCGCTGCACCTGACCGCGACCTTGGCCGCCGGCGATCCGCACGAGCGCGCGCTCGACGCCGCCGCGGAGCTTCAGGCCGGCCTCACCGCGGCCCTCGGCCGACCGGTCGCGGTCGAGATTAATTCCCGCCGCGAGCCTGTCGACGTTTATGCCTGATCGGGAGCCACCCCGCCGGCGCGCCACCGCCCTGCGTTACGAGCAGGGCCGGTCCGCTCCCGAGGTCGTGGCGACCGGCGCCGGACTGATCGCCGACCGAATCCTCGCGGCCGCGCGCGAGGCGGGGGTGCCGGTGCGCCACGACCCGGGCCTGGCCGAGGCGCTCGCCGCCCTGGACCTTGGCCAGGAGGTGCCGCCCGCGCTCTGGACCGCGGTGGCGGAGACCCTCGCCTGGGCCTACCGGCTCGACGCGACCGCCGCCGGGCGCCACCACCCCGGATAGCTCGCCAAGAGGGTGCTTATCTCGCCGAAGCTCCCGTTGCCGCCGACCTTGGCGACATAAGCTTCTCCACGATCGCCGCATCCGACGAACGCCGCCGCACGCGGCCCATGAACAAGGCATGCCGGCCGACCACCCTCAAGTCGTCCACCGCCCTGCCGATCACCCCGGAAGCCTCTCCCCTCGGAAGGTTCCCTCGTATGGCTCTTCGCCTGACCGGCAAACCAACGACCGACGACGACGCCGGTAGCACCAGCGGCGGCGCGGATCCGCGCCCGAGCACCCGGCTCAGTCTCCCCCCACTCTCCACCCGCACCCACACCGCTCCGCCCGGTGAGGCGTTTGCCGCTGGCCTGCGCGAGCAGGCCCGCCTGCAGCTCGCCGTGAACCAGCTCGAGCGCTACCGGGCCTTGTTCGACCGCGTCGCCGAGCACGAGGACAGCCATGCGCGCTACCACGCGCGGGTGCTCCTGCTCCAGGAGGGGCTGGCCGCGGCGAACCAGACCACCTCGCAGAAGCAGGCCATGCGCCTGTTCGTGACGATCGCCGGCGGGGTGCTCGACGCGCTCGAGGACGAGACCCGCGAGCCTGTGCTGCTCAACTACGCCGGCGTCGCGCTGTACGAGCTCTGGAGCCTGGAGGCGGCCGAGGCCATGTTCAAGGCGGCGCACCGACTCGAGCCCTCGATCCCCCATCTTCAGAGCAACCTCCAGGAGCTCGCCCGACGCCGTCGGGGCATGCGCCCGGGCAAGCCGCTGCACCCGGCCGTCCCCGCATTGGCCGCGCAGGCGAAGAAGCTGGCGCCCACGGCCCAGCCGGCCACGGGCATGACGCTCAGCCTGTGCATGATCGTCCGCGACGAGGAGGAGATGCTGTCGCGGTGCCTGGCCGCCGTGGCGCCGGCAGTTGACGAGATCGTGATCGTGGACACGGGCTCAACGGACCGCACGATCGAGATCGCCCGCGAGTTCGGCGCCAACGTGATCGAGCGGGAGTGGACCGGCTCGTTCTCGGACGCCCGCAACGCGTCGTTCGAGGCCGCGACGAGCGACTGGATCGTCTACCTCGACGCCGACGAGGTTCTGGTGGCTGACGACATCGACCGACTCAAGGCACTCACTGGCCGCGTCTGGCGCGAGGCGTTCTACCTCGTCGAGACCAACTACACCGGGGACGTCGGCGACGGCGGCGCGGTCACCGTCAACGCACTTCGAGTCTTCCGCAACCGGCCCCACTACCGCTTCGAAGGGCGGCTGCACGAGCAGATCGCCCAGCACCTGCCCACCTACGCGGACCGGCTCGAGCAGAGCTCGGTCCGGATCGATCACTACGGCTACCTCGGCGTTGTGCGCGATGCCAAGGAGAAGTCGCTGCGCAACCTGGAGCTCCTGAGGGCCCAGCAGGCCGAGGGTGAGTCCTCCGCCTTCCTGCACTTCAACCTTGGCACCGAGTACTCGATCATCGGCGATCACGGTCGCGCGTTGGCGGAGCTTTCGCACGCCTGGAGTCTCGTGGAGGCCGGCGGCGAGGAGGGCCGGGACTACGTGCCGGCGCTGCTCCAGCGCCTGGTCGCGGCCCTCCGCCACTCCGGAGCGCCCGGGGAGGCGATCACCCGTGCCCGCGAGGGACTCAAGCGCTTCCCCGGCTACACCGATCTCGTGTTCGCTCAGGCCCTCGCATCGCTCTCGCTCGGCCGGGAGGACGACGCAATCGGCTACTGGGAGCAGTGCCTAGAGATGGGCGACGCTCCCGCCCGGTACCTCTCCGCGAGCGGCACGGGCACGTTCCTCCCCCGGATCTCGCTCGCCGAGCTATACATCCGCCGCGGAGACATCGAGCGCGCCCGGGGGCTGGTCGAGTGGTGCCTCGCCGAGCATCCCGATTTCATCGGCGTCATCGATCCGTATGCGACCGTTCTGCTGCGCAGCGGGGTGGATCCCGAGGAGATCGTCACGCGCATCGAGGCCCAGCTTCCCAGCCTGCCACCGGCCGCCAGGTTCATGCTCGCCGGCGCGCTCTACCGCCATGGCGCGATGGCCGCGGCCGAGACCGAGTACCGCGCGGTCCTGCGCGCCCGTCCGAGTAGCGCGCAGGTCCGGGTCCAGCTCGCCGAGACGCTGCTGGGTCAGCGTCGCTACGCCGAGGCCGCACTCCAGGCGGCGGACGTCCCCGAGGACGACGGGTTCGCACCGCTGGCCAGTCGCTTGGAGCTGTGGGGCCGGATCGCGGCCGGCGATCTGGCGGCCGCGCACGCCGCTCGCGATCGCGCCGGCCGCGTCGGCGTTCCGGAGCCCCAGCTCAAGGTGTTCACTGCCTGGCTCGCGCTGGCCAATGGTGCCGAGGAGCTTCCCGCCCTGCCGGTCGTGGCCACCCCGCTGCTCGGCGTGATCCTCGAGACGCTGCTGAGAGCCCACGACTTCGAGGCCTTCGAGAAGCTGACCGTGCTGCTCGAACGCTCTGCCCTTCCTCCCCGCGAGCAGCGCGAGCTGCTGGCCACGATGTACCTCGCACAGGGCTTCCTCCCCTCGGCGGCGAAGGAGTGGATGGCCGTCTGCGAGTCCCGGCCCGACGCCCGCGCGCTCCTGGGTCTGGCGCGCGTCGCGGCGGCCCACGGCGAGCTCGCCGACGCCGGCGTGTTCGCCGCCGAGGCCCTGCGCCACGACCCGGCCAGCGCAGCGGCGCGCGAGATCCTCGACCGCTGTTCGACGGCGAGCCACGCCGATCCGGCGGTGATGTACACCTAGACATAACGCCGAGGTGCCTCTCAAGTTCTTCCCGGTCCGCTCGATTACCCCGCCTGAACGGGAACGGATCCCGTCTTCCAAGCTAGGAACCGCAGCATCCAAGGAGGAATGCAATGAGCTTTGATATCGGTTCTGTGGGCCGGACGCCCGCACCTGCGGCCGCTCCGTCGGCCCGATCCTCAGCCTCTGCGTCAGCGCAGGCCAATGAGGCAGGCGATACGGTCACCGTCGACACCATTCCGGCGAGCCCTCCGCCGGAGGTGCAAGACGCGATCGGGGTCGCCAACCAGGCGTACCACAACCTGCAGGCGAGCGGCAGCGAGCTGCGCTTTAAGGTCAACGAGGCCACGGGCAAGCTGTCCGTCGAGGTCCACGACGTGCACGGAAACCTGCTGTTCACGGTTCCGGCCAGCACGGCGCTCGATGTCGCCTCCGGCCAGCCACTCCCGTCGAACCCCCAGTCATGAAGTAAAGCCCGACCGGCTCCCCTGCCGAATACAGGACAAAGATCATGTCGACCTCATCGATCAACACCAGCACCAGCAGTTCTGCAACCAGCTCGAGCGCGTACTCGACGGGCGACCAGTTGACGTCGCTCGGGAGCGGCACCGCGATGCAGGTCACGGGGCTCGCCTCGGGCCTGGACACCAACTCGATCGTCCAGGCCCTGATGGCCTCCGACCAGCAGCAGGTGACCAACGTCCAGAACCAGGTGTCCGGGCTGACGGCGATGAACACGCAGCTGACGAACATCTCGACTGCGTTGCAGACGGTCGCCAACGACGCGCAGGCGCTCGGCAACCCGTCGCTGTTCGCCGACACCCAGACCGTCAGCTCGACCGACTCGACGCTGGTCGGCGCCACCGCGCTGTCGTCCGTGGGCGCCGTCGTCGGGTCCTACCAGGTCGACGTCACGCAGCTGGCCAGTGCGTCGCAGAAAACGTTCGCGTTCACCAGCCCGACCTCGCCCACCACCTTCACGATCGACGGACAGCAGATCTCTCTCGGCGCCAACGCTTCGGCTCAGGACCTGGTCAACGCAATCAATTCCGACAGCAACGCGACCGTCTGGGCGACGGTGATCCCCGCCGCCTCGGGTGGCCAGTCGTCCGTCGTCCTCTCCGATCGCGCCACCGGACAGCCCGACAACCCGGGTGACTACATCAACGTCCAGGGCGCCAGCGGCATTCTCACCCAGACCAGCGAAACCGACGGCAAGGACGCGCTGTACTCGATTAATGGCAACCAGGGGCAGTCGACCTCGAACACGATCAGTGGCGCCGAGGTCTCAGGCACCCCGAACACCAACAGCAACGCCGGCGCCACGCAGACGATTCCCGGCGTCAGCTTGAGCCTTAACGGCATCACGCCCACGGGGTCACCCGTGACCGTGAACGTCGGAGCTCCCAGCGTCAACACGAGCGCTGTGCAGAGCGCGGTACAGCAGTTCATCACCGACTACAACTCGGCGATCTCGACGATCCAGACCCAGCTGAGCCAGACCCCGTCGAGCTCGGACCCGACGCAGGGGACCCTGTACGACGACTCGGACCTCAACCAGCTCTTGTCGAGCATGCGCGAGATGATGGACTCGACGCTGAGCGGCCTGACCGGGAGCGACACGAGCATGCTCGACATCGGCGTGAGCACCGGCGCCACGACCGGTTCCGGTGCGGTGTCGCAGAATGCGCTGGACGGCGATCTGACTCTCGACACCAGCACGCTGGCCAGCGCGCTCACCAGCAACGCCAGCGGCGTGCAGTCGCTTCTCACGAGCTGGTCGATCCAGTTCTCGAACCTGGTGAACAACGAGGCGGCGCCGGGTGGCGACATCACCACCCGGATCCAGGGAGACGACTCCCAGATCAGTTACCTCAACACCCAGATCAGCAACATGCAGGCGGCGAACACCCAGAAAGAAGATGCCCTCGTGCAGGAGTTCGCCGACATGGAGTCGGCGCTGTCGCAGAGCCAGTCGACAAGCAGCTGGCTGACCAGCCAGCTCAATTCGCTGGTGGGCGGCTAGGCGACGTGCGCCCAGCAAACGAGCGCCTCGATACAGCAGATCGCCTCCTCAGCTCAAGAGCTCGCGGACGCTGCCGAGCATCTTCAGAGACTCGTTTCGCAATTCACCCTCTAGGAGACCACGCCCCCAATGTCCCCCTCCGTCGCCACCCCCAACGCCTATCGCGAGAGTGCCGTGCTGAGCGCGTCCCCTCAGGTGCTCGTCGTGATGCTGTACGACGGAGTGCGGAAGTTCCTCTTCCAGGCGGGTGTGGCGATGCGGGACGGTCAGATCGAGCTCACCAATCGAAAGCTGGCTCGCGCCGAGGGCATCCTCCAGCACCTGCGCGACATCCTTGACTTCGAGCAGGGAGAGATCGCGCACAACCTCGAGTCGATCTACGTGTTCTGCCTGCGCTGCACGCGGGAGGCCCGCTTCGACCGCGATCCGGCCAAGCTCGAGCAGGTCAGCGCGATGCTCGGCGACCTGCGCGAGGCATTCGCGACCATCGCGCAGGCATGACCCATTCGGAGTCATCGGCGCCGTATGAGACGCTCGCCCGGAGCATCGAGCGCGAGCTCGAGCTCGTTGGCGAGGGCCGCTTCGACGAGGTGGCGACCCTCCAAGCCGAGCGGGCCGCGCTCATCTCTACCCTTCCGGATGTTCCGCCGGCCGGCGCCCGCCCCGCCCTTCAGCGCGCCGCGTTGATGAGCAAGCGCGTGGAGATTGAGTTCCTCCGCTACCGCGAAGCGCTTCTGCTCGAGCTCGCCAACGCGCGGCGGGTAGGCCGCGCGGCCCGGGGATACGCCCCGCCCCGCGAACGCCGCTCCAACGTGCAGGCAACCGCCTAGCGTCTCGGCCACGAGCCCCCCCTAAAGATTCGACACAACCGGCCGATTTGCGGGGATATGCGGGTCGTTCCCATCACCAACCTTCCCGAAGACGCCAGGCTGGCGCGGGACATCTTCACGGGTCGCGACGCCGCTCCGCTGCTTCGCGCCGGCGTCACCCTGAGCGCTCGGTTCATCGACCACCTGATCCGCGCCGGGATCCAGGCCGTGTGGGTCGAGGACCGCTTCAGCCAGGGGATCGACCCCGAGCCGGCGATCTGCGGACAGACTCGCGCCACCGCCACCCGCGCGCTCCTCGCCCTGCACGAGGAGGCCAGGCAGGCCGTCTTCGCCGGCCGGCCGCTCGACCCCGAGGCGACCGATGGCCTGAGCGACGCGGTCGACGCGATCCTCGAGGAGATCGAGGAGTCAGACGGCAAGACGCTCGTGCTCGCCGACCTGTGCGGCGCCGACGCGTACGCCGTCCAGCACTCGATCGACGTGACCGCTCTGGGGCTCCTGATCGGGCGGCGGCTGATCCTCGAGCACGGGTGGCTCGACTACAAGGGCGAGCGCCAAGACGACCGCCAGGAAGAGCGCCTGTTCCGGCTCGGAATGGGCCTGCTGCTGTCCGACATCGGCAAGCTCGCCGTTCCCGAGGCGATCCTGAACAAGCCCGGCAAGCTGCTCGAGGACGAGTGGGAGATCGTCCAGACGCACCCCAAGGCCGGCGTCAAGCTGATCCGCGACACCGGCGCGTGGTGCCCGCTGGTCCAGGCGTGCGTGCTCCGCCACCACGAGCGCTGGGACGGCAGCGGCTATCCGGAGGGCAAGAGCGGCACCGAGATCCACGAGATGGCCCGGATCGCCGCCGTCGCCGACACCTTCGACGCAATCACCTCGCAGCGCCCGTTCGCGCCGGCCAAGCCGGCCCACGTCGGCGTGCGGACGGTCCTGGCCGGCGCCGGTACGCAGTTCGACCCGGTGATCTGCGACGTGTTCTCGCGGCGAGTGGCCCCGTTCCCCCCGGGGATCGAGGTCGAGCTCGTCGACGGCCGCCGCGCGATTGTGGTCAGCGTTCCCGAGTACGCGCTCGACCGTCCCGTCGTGCGCGTGATCGGCGGTAGCGAAGCGCCGGTCGACATCGACCTGACCCAGGACCGGTCCATCCAGATCGCCGGTTGGACGCCCGCGGCGCCGGCCGGCGCGGCTTACGCCGCCTAGGCGACCGTAGCCGCTCAAGCTTGCACCGCGGGCGGCCGATCCAACTGTCTGTCTGAAGCCCCCCGGAAAGGACTCGCCCCCATGTCGTTCCTGATCTCGTCCGTGCGCCGGCAGCTGATCGCCGCGTTCGTGGCCGTGTCCCTCGTATTTGCGATCGCGCTGGTGATCGGCTGGTCGAGCATCGGCTCGGTGAATGCCAAGGCGCAGTCCGGCGCCAAGGAGCTGCCGGTGCTCGAGGGCGCCACCGGCCACGCGCGCGACATGGTCGCCTCGGAGGTGTCAACGGTCCTTCAGCCGAGCAACGCCGAGAATCACCTCGGCGACGTCCAGACCTTCGAGCAGACGGTCCGGCAGCTTCAGGCGTATGCCATGACGCCCGCGGCACGACAGGCCATGACCGCGCTACAAGCCGCGTTCACCACGTGGCAGGGGCTCGATAACGAGATCCTGGGCGAGGTCAAGGCGCACCACATCGCCGCCGCCGCCAAGCTCGCGAACGGCGCCGCCAACACCGCTGCTGACGACCTCACCACGGCCGTGCAGAAGGCCAGCCGGGCGATTTCCAACGACAACACCAGCCAGGCGAACTCGACCGCCTCGAGCTCCAGGATGCTGATGCTGGGGATCGCGCTGATCGCTCTGCTGATCGCCGGGGCCATCGCCGTCGCGATCTCCCGCGACCTGAGCCGCCGCATCGCCAAGGTGCTGGCCGGCATCGACAGCCTCGAAGGACACTGCATGACCGAACTCGGGGAGGCGCTGGAGGCGATGGCCCACGGTGACCTGAGCCAGGACGTGGTATCCCAGACGACGGCGATCGAGAATTCCCGCGAGGACGAGATCGGCCAGCTGACCACCAGGTTCAACAGCATGGTCGCCAAGACGCAGAGCAGCGTGGCCGCTTACAACGAGAGCCGTTCCAAGGTCGCGGCGATGCTGCGCGAGATCTCGGGCGCGTCCGAGCAGCTCTCGTTGTCCTCGCAGCAGATGGCTAACACCTCCGAGGAGACCGGCCGGGCCGTGGCCGAGATCTCCCAGGCGGTGAGCTCGGTGGCCGCCGGCGCCGAGGACCAGGTCCGCTCGATCGCCGAGGCGAAGCTTCTCTCCGACGAAGTGGCGCTGGCCTCCCAGTCCTCGGCCGACGGCGCTCAGCAGACCGCCGAGGCCGCCGCCCAGGCGCGCAGCCTGGCGCAGGAGGGCGCCCAGGCGGTCTCGCAGGCCACCGAGGCGATGCAGGCCGTGCGGAGCTCGAGCGCGCAGGCGAGCACCGCGATCCGTTCGCTGGATGCCAAGAGCGAGCAGATCGGGGAGATCGTCGACACGATCACGGGCATCGCCGAGCAGACCAACCTGCTGGCGCTGAACGCGGCGATCGAGGCCGCCCGGGTGGGCGAGCAGGGTCGCGGCTTCGCGGTCGTGGCCGAGGAGGTCCGCAAGCTGGCCGAGGAGTCACAGTCCGCTGCCTCGTCGATCGCGAACCTGATCGGGGAGATCCAGCAGGAGACCCGCAAGGTCGTGGAGGTCGTCGAGGACGGCGCCCGCCAGACCGAGGAGGGCGCGGCCACGGTCGAGCAGGCCCGGGAGGCGTTCGCTCGGATCGCCGATGCCGTCCAGGACGTGGGCAATCGCGTCGAGCAGATCGCCGGCTCGATTCAGGACATCGCCAGCGCCGGCAACCGGGTCCAGGACAGCATGACCTCGGTGGCGGCCGTCGCCGAGGAGTCGAGCGCGTCCTCCGAGCAGGTGAGCGCCTCCACCGAACAGACGAGCGCGTCCACCCAGCAGATCGCCGCCTCGGCGACCGAGCTGGCCAAGACCGCCGAAGAGCTCGAACGACTGGTCTCGCAGTTCAACCTCGCCTGACCACGCTTTCGATCCAGGTAGTGCCCCGCGCCAGTGCGGACCCCAGTGGTCCCGCCCGGCGCGATGCGTTTCAAAGGCCGCCTGCGGCGGCGTAGCGTGGCCCCCAAAAAGCCCGCGTCGAACCCCTAAAGCTTCGCCGCCGCAGGCCGATTCATGGAAGGACTCGATGGATCGGGTCGCAGTCAAGCCCAGGGAGGGCGAACCAATTCGGCTCCTTGCACCATGTCCCTGGTTGACTCCACCCAACAAGCCCTCGAGTCCGCGATGAGCGGCGCCGAGCTGCGCAACACACTCCTCACCCAGAACCTCGCCAACGTCGACACGCCGGGCTACCAGGCCCAAGACGTCAACTTCCAAGCCACGCTCCAGCAGGCCATCCAGTCCGGCCAGTCGCCGTCGAGCGTCACCTTCCAGCCTTACACCGTCCCGGGCTCGACCGGCGCCGACGGCAACGGGGTCAGCCCCGAGCAGCAGGAGGCCGACCTGTCCCAGAACGGGCTGCTGTACGAGACGCTGACCCAGATCGCCACCCAGCGCGAGTCGATCCTAGAGAGCGCGATGGGGATCGGGCAGAGCTGATGAGCTTCTTCGATGCGATCAGCGTCGCCGCCAGCGGCCTCACCGCCGAACGCGTGCGCATGGACGTCACCTCCGAGAACCTGGCCAACGCCGACACGACGCAGGGCGCCAACGGCCAGCCCTACCAGGAGCAGGAGGTGCAGCTCCAGACGGTTGGCGGCAACAGCTTCAGCGACATGCTGTCCGGTGCGATGGGCGGCGGCACCAGCAGCAACTCGGTGCCCGCCGGGGGCGTCGAGGTGACCGGCATCGTCAATAGCTCCACGCCCGACCAAGATGTCTACGACCCGGGCAGCCCAGGCGCCAACGCGCAGGGCTACGTGAAGATGCCCAACGTCAACCCGGTCAACGAGATGGTCGACATGATCGACGAGTCTCGCTCCTACGAATCGGACGTCACGGCGATGAACACCGCCAAAGAGATGTTCGAGAAGACGCTGGATCTGCTCAAGTGATTCCAGCGATCTCAGGAGCCATCGGGCCGCTCGGCCCGAGCGAATGGAGCGTGGGCGGGATCGGCTCGCTCGGCCAGGGCGCGGCAACCGGGACGGGCGCCGCGAACGGCACCGGCGGGAGCTTCAACGACGCTCTCACCGGCGCGATCAACTCGCTCGACCAGACGCAGGTCAACGCGAGCACCGCCTCGGAGCAGCTCGCCACCGGCCAGTCCACTGACCCCACCCAGGCGATCACCGCGGTCGAGAACGCCTCGCTGTCGATGGACCTCGCTTCCCAGATCCGCACCAAGCTCACCGACGCCGTCAACGAAGTCTTCCAGACGCAGGTCTAACCCCTAACCCCGACCAGCCCTCGCCCCCGCTTCCCTTCCTGGAAATAAATGGACATCCGTCAGTTCATCACCAAGCTCACCCCCAAAGGTTGGGCCATGGTCGGCGGCTCGGTCGCGGCCGGCATCCTCTTCCTGGTCGTGCTGATGCATTTCGCATCCTCGCCCAGCTACACGACGCTCGAGACCGGACTCGACCCCGCGCAGACGGGCAAGATCACCGCCGCGCTCGACGCCAAGGGCATTGGCTACCAGCTCCAGAACGGCGGCACCGCGCTCGAGGTCACCTCGAGCCAGGTGAGCCAGGCCCGGATCGCGCTGGCCACGGCCGGCCTGCTCGGGATCGGCTCAGAGCAGCCCGGCTTCGAGCTGCTCAACAGCTCGCAGCTCGGCGCCTCGGACTTCCAGCAGCAGGTCACCTACCAGCGCGCCCTCGAGGGTCAGCTCGACCAGACGATCGAGCAGATCCAGGGCGTCGACTCGGCCACCGTGAACCTCGTCCTGCCCAATCAGCAGGACGAGCTGTTCGGCGATAACAGCCAGTCTTCGACCGCGTCGGTGCTGCTCGATGACTCCGGGTCGCTTAGTTCGAGCTCGATCCAGGGCATCGCCAACCTCGTCGCCTCGAGCGTCCAGGGCCTGTCGACTAGCAAGGTCACGGTCACCGACTCCAGCGGCGCGCTGCTGTGGCCGAGCTCGGGCAACAACGGCGGCACCGGCGGCGGGCTGCCCGCCGCGCAGTCGGCCGACGAGCAGTACGACTCGACGATGACCTCGCAGGTCGACGCGATGCTCGTCCAGACGCTCGGCCCCGGCAAGGCGCAGGTCGTGGTCAACGGCAACCTCAACTCCGACCAGTCCACCCAGCAGAGCCTGGTCTACGGCAAGAAGGGCGTGCCGCTGACCTCGCAGACGCAGAACGAGACCCTGACCGGCGCCGGTGGCACCACCGGCGGGACCACGGGGACGATCCCGGCCTACACGGGGACCACGAGCGGCAGCGGCAACTCCAACTACAAGAACACGTCCAACAACACCACCTACGGCGTCGACAAGACGATCACGAACTCGACGATCGCGCCCGGGGCAATCAACAACCAGACTGTTTCGGTGCTGGTCGACAAGTCGGTGCCGGCGTCCGAGCTTCCGGCGATCCGCAACGCGGTCGCCGGCGCCGTCGGCCTGAACCCCAAGCGCGGCGACACGCTGTCGGTCTCGCAGATCGCTTTCACCAAGACCGCCACCCCCGCGGCCACCCCGGCTTCCTCGACCAAGATGTTGGGCTACGCGAAGTACGCGATCATCGGGCTCGGCTCGCTGATCTTCATGTTCCTCATGCGCCGCGCGATCAAGCGGCGCGAGCGCGAGACGTTCGAGGGCCAGCCCACCTGGCTGCGCGAGCTGGCCACTCCGCGTCCGCTCGCGGCGCTCGCCTCCGGCGGTGATGAGCCGGCCACCGAGGTCAAGCGGCTGCGCTCCCCGGTCAACGTTCCCAAGCGCCAGGTCGAGGAGCTGGTCGAGCGCGATCCTGATCGCGTCGCCCAGCAGGTCCGCGCCTGGATGAGCGAAGACTAGGCCGAGCGGAGCCTTCGATGGCAGCCGAGCTCGAACAGGCCACTCAGAACCTACCCGCCGCCCCGGCCGCTGCCGGCGCCGCACCCGCGAGGACCAAGCGCCCCGAGCTGAAGGGGCGCAAGAAGGCCGCCGTGCTACTGGTTTCGCTCGGACCCGACAAGGCCGCGGAGGTGTTCAAGCACCTGCGCGACGAGGAGATCGAGTCCCTGTCGCTCGAGATGGCCAAGCTTCAGCGGGTCGACCCGCTGACCACCGGCGCCGTGCTCGAGGAGTTTGCGGCCACCGTCGAGGCGTTTGACTCGCTCATGTCCGGCGGCGTCGACTACGCGCGGGAGGTGCTCGAGCGCGCGCTCGGCGCCGAGCGGGCGCTCGAGATCATCGGGCGGCTCTCGAGCGTGATCGAGATGCGGCCGTTCGAGTTCCTGCGCCGCACCCCAGCCGAGCAGCTCGTCACCTTCCTGCGCAACGAGTCGCCTCAGACGGTGGCGCTTGTCGTCGCCAACCTGCACACCACGCTCGCCTCGCAGGTGCTCTCGCACCTGCCCTCCGGCGAGCAGGCCGAGATAGCGCTGCGCATCGCGCGCATGGGCGAGACCAGCCCCGACGTGGTCAAGCAGGTCGAGGCCGTGATGCGCAAGAAGCTCGACAGCATCGTTCAGCAGGAGTACGTGCGCGCCGCGGGCGGGATCAAGTCACTGGCCGAGATCCTCAACCACGCCGACCGCTCCACCGAGCGCAACGTGCTCGACGCGCTGACCGAGTCAGACGAGGAGCTCGCCTCCGAGGTCCGGCGCCTGCTGTTCGTGTTCGAGGACATCGTCAAGCTCGACGACCGCTCGATCCAGCTCGTCCTGCGCGAGGCCGACCAGAAGGACCTGGCCCTGGCCCTGCGCGGCGTCAACGACGACGTCAAGGAGCGGATCCTCTCGAACATGTCCGAGCGCGGGGCGACCATGCTGGTCGAGGAGATGGCCTACCAGCCACCGCAGCGCAAGCGCGTGGTGGAGGAGGCGCAGGGGCGGATCGTTGCGATCGTGCGCAAGCTCGAGGAAGCCGGCGCCCTGGTGCTCTCGCGCGGCGAGGAAGATGCAGTCGTCTAGCGAGAATGTGGGGTTGGGCGAGCGTGCGGGGTTGGGCGAGCGCGACGGAGCGTCCGCGCGACCGGTCGTCGGCTACGCGTTCCGTCAGCTCGACGCCCCCGCTGGCGCCACCGACGGCATAGCCGACGTCCTGTCCGCGGTCCGCGCCGAGGCCGAGCAGATCCGCGCGCAGGCGTGGGCGGCCGGCGAGGCCGAGGGTCGCGCCGCCGGTTTGGCCGCTGCGCGCTCCGATGCGCAGCCGGCGCTCGCCGCGCTTGGCGCCTCGCTGCAGGCGATCGAGCGGGCGCGCGAGCAGCTGGTGGCCGAGCTCGAGCAGGACGCCGTCGAGATGGCGCTCCGCCTGACCGAGCAGATCCTCGCCGGCGTCCTCTCCGTGCAACCCGAGCGCGTGCTCGACGTTGCGCGCAATGCCCTTCGGCATCTGACGGACCGCCGGCACGTGACGGTGGTCGTCAACCCCGAGGACTTGGAGCTCGTCAGCGAGTGCGTCGAGCAGCTTCAGTCCGAGCTCGGCGGGATCGAGCACCTGGGGGTCCAGGCCGACCGTCGCGTCGCCCGGGGCGGCGCGCTGGCACGCACCGACACCGGCGACATCGACGCCGGCATCGACACCCAGCTCGGCCGCGCCCGCGAGCTCGTCGCGGAAGCGCTCGCCGCCGCCTCGACCGACGATGAGTAGCTTCGCGCGCGCCGCCCACGCGCTCCACGGCGCCGACCTCTCGCGCCGCGTGGGGCGGGTCTCTGACCTGATCGGGCTGATCATCGAGGCGACCGGCGTGCAGGTCGAGATCGGCGAGGTGTGCATGGTCGGCGACGGGCGTGATCGCGCGCCGGTGGCCACCGAGGTGGTCGGCTTCCGCGGCGGGCGCACCCTGCTCATGCCGCTGGGGGAACTGCACGGGATCGGCCCGGGCACCAGCGTTCACCCGACCGGCGGCCCGTTCCGGGTGGCGGTCGGCGAGCCCCTGCTCGGGCGCGTCATTGACGGGCTCGGCAATCCTTTGGACGGCTTCGATGTGCCCTCTGGGGTGTCGTGGCGGAGCACGACCGCCACGCCGCCCGATCCGATGACGCGGCCCCGGATCGAGGATCGCGTCGGCCTCGGCGTCCGCGCGCTCGACACGCTGGTCCCCTGCGGCCGCGGGCAGCGCCTCGGCATCTTCGCCGGCTCGGGTGTCGGCAAGTCGTCCCTGATGGGGATGATCGCGCGGTCGACCTCGGCCCAGGTGAACGTGATCGCGCTCGTCGGCGAGCGAGGCCGTGAGGTGCGCGAGTTCATCGAGCGCGACCTGGGTGACGCCCTGTCGCACTCGGTCGTCGTCGTGGCGACATCGGATCAGCCGGCGCTGGTGCGGATCCGGGCCGCCTTCACCGCCACCGCGATCGCCGAGCACTTCCGCGATGCCGGACGGGACGTGATGCTGATGATGGACTCGGTCACGCGCTTTGCCATGGCCCAGCGCGAGGTCGGCCTGGCCATCGGCGAGCCCCCGGCCACCCGCGGCTACACGCCTTCGGTGTTCGCTTTGTTGCCCCGCTTGCTCGAGCGGGCGGGCACGAGCGACCGTGGGTCGATCACCGGCCTCTACACAGTGCTGGTCGACGGCGATGACATGAACGAGCCGATCGCCGACGCCGTTCGTTCGATCTTGGACGGCCACGTGGTTTTGACACGCTCCTTGGCCCACTCCGGGCACTACCCGGCGATCGACGTCCTGCAAAGCGTCTCCCGACTGATCGGCGAGATCGTCACGCCCGAGGTCCGCGAGGCGGGGACGCGGCTGCGGACGGCACTGGCCGCCTATCGCGACAAGGAAGACCTGATCTCGATCGGCGCCTACCAGCCCGGGACAGATCCTGTGTTGGACGCCGCGATCGGCCTGCGACCGCGGATGGAGGCCTTCCTCAAGCAGCGCGTCGACGAGCCAAGCACCCCCGAGGAAGCCGACGCGTATCTGCTGGCCCTGGCCGACGAGCTCGTGCGGCGTATGCCGGTGACGGGCGAGGTGGTCGATGGCCCCCCCGCACCCGCGGCGGGAGTCCCGGGGCGTCAGGTCCCCGCGGGCGGCGTCCCGACCGGGCCGCCGGCGATCCCCGCGCTGCAGCTCACCGCCTGACCGGCGCGGCTCAGGAGCGACTCGCTCGGACAAGCGTCCAGCCGGGCTTAGGCCTCGAGCGAGGCGGCCGAGTACAGGGGCATGAACGGATCCTCGTTCCGCTTCCGACTCGAACGGGTGCGGGCCCTGCGCGAGCGTCATGAGGACGCCGCCAAGCAGGACTTGGCCGGCGCTCTCATACGCCACCAGCGTTGCGAGGAGGAGGTGCAGGCCGCTGCCAATCGCATCGCGGACGCTCGCGCCGCGCAGATGGACGCCGCGCAGCTGCCCATGAGCGCCACCGACTTGATGGCCCGCCAGGCCTACCTGGAGCGTGCCGAGCGCGCCCATCAGGCCACCCGGCAGGACCTTCAGCGCCGCGAGGTCGAGCTGACCCAGCGCCGAGAGTTGCTGATGAAGGCCGCTCAGGAGCGCCAGGCGCTCGAGCGCCTGAAGGAGAACCAGCGCGCCGACCACGAGCGCGAGGCCGCTCGTCAGGAGGGCATGGTCCTCGACGAGATCGCGCTCAACGGATTTCGCAGGAGGGCCGCATGAGCCCCGCCGCCGCGCTCGCCCCGGCCCCCGCGTCGGGCGGAGCAGCTCCGAGCGCCGGCGAGGCGCTCGCCGCCAACGGGCTCGACCCGACCGCCGCGAGCGGCGCGCCGCCGGGCTCCGGTTCAGGACCGCCCGGCTTTGCCAGCGTCCTCGATGACCAAGTGGCCCGGACCGCCGTTGCGGAAGGCCAGAACAAGAACGCCGGAGGATCGGCGAAGGGGTCGACCACTCCCGCTCAGCCCTCCGCCGACGCGGTAGCGACCGCCGCGGCCGCCGTCGCGCAGGCGACGCTCGCGCCGGCACAGACCGAGCCCGCCGCCGCCCAGTCCTCGGGCACCACCGGACAGACTTCGTCCCCGGGCACGCCCGGTTCGACCGCCACGGCGACCGGAGTGGGCGCCGCGGTGGCGCAGGCGATCGCGACCAGCACCGCGACCGCGACCGAAGCTGCCACGACGGCCGCCACGACGACTGCCGCAGCCACGACCGCCGCCGGCACCAGCGCGGCGACCACCACGGCTGCCTCCACCCTCGCCGCCGCGACGGCAAACGCGACGGCAAACGCGGCGGCGCCGGCGACGTCGGCCGCGGCCGCCCGACCTCAGCCGCAGCCGACGACACCCCAGTCCCAGCCGAGTGCCGCCCAGCCGCAGACCGCGCCGGCACAGCCGCCGGCCCCGTCCTCTTCCACTCCTCCCAGCGCAAGCGCCAGCCCCACCCTGACCGACACCCCCAACGCGACGGTCGCCAAGACGCAACTCCAGGCCACGACCCAGCCGGCCGCCGGCCAGTCAGCTCAGGCCGAGCCGACCGGCGCCACCGCCACCGCCTCCGCGCCGGCGGCCGTCACCGCCCCCGCCCCGCAAACCGGCGGACAGTCACAGTCACACACCGGTTCACAGCAACAGCAGCCACAGCAAGAACAGCACGGCTCGTCGCCTTCGCCGGCGACCTCGGCGACCGTGACGGTGGTTCCGACGCAGGCCGCGCCGGTCGAGTCTTCCCAGGCCACCCAGGCGCCGCAGAGCGCGGTCACGACCCGTCCAGGCGTCTCGCTCCAGGACGCGGTCGACAACATCCGCACCACGATCGAGAACGCGGGCCAGGGCGTCACGCAGGCGCGGATCGAGCTCTCGCCCGCGTCGCTGGGCACGATCCGGATCCAGATTCAGCGCACCGACAACGGCATCACCGCGCATGTGGTGGCCGACCACGCGTCGACGGCCGACACGCTTTCGCAGGGCGGCGACGACCTCAAGCGCCAACTCGCCAACGCCGGGGTGACGCTGCTCAGCCTCAACATCGAGACTCGCGGCGGCGGCAACGGCCAGTCGCAGAATGGCGACTCGGACCCCCAGCCCCAGTCCGGGGCCTCCGCCGATTCGAACCAGATCGACGCCGTCGGTGACGACGGCGCAGTCGAGCCGAGCACCTCCGCGCTGTCCGGCAGCGCGCTGGTGAACGTGTTCGCCTGACGCACCATCAAAGACAAGGACGACAACGATGAGCATCTCCACCCCCGGCACCACGAGCACGACCAACTCGACGAACGCGGCGAGCGGCACCAACTCGAGCTCGAGCAGCCTGCCGATCAACGAGAACCAGTTCCTCCAGATGCTCATGACCGAGCTCCAGAACCAGAACCCGATGGATCCGAACTCGAGCGACCCGATGAGCTTCGTCACCGAGCTCGCCCAGTTCACCTCGGTCGAGCAGGAAACGGATACGGCGCAGAACACCTCCACGCTTGCCTCCGGCCAGAGCACGGCATCGGCGGTCGAGATGATCGGCGCCACCGTCAACTACACCGACCCAACCAGTGGGGCGACAGACACCGGCACGGTGCAAAGCGTCGAGATCACCTCTTCGGGTCCGACTCTGACTATCAACGGCACCGCCGGGATCGCTCCCTCGAGTGTCACCGAAGTCTCGTGAGGTCACGTGAGCTCAGTGATCCCCAACGCGGCGCTGATCGCACCCGGCCCGGTCGGCCCTTCGCAGCCGGTCGCGACCCCAGCTGGGGGTACGACCGGTGCCCAGCCCGCGAACGGTCCGACCTTTCAGGACGTGCTCAACCAGCAGACGAGCGCCCCTCAGTTCTCCCGTCACGCGCTCCAGCGTCTGCAGCAGCGCGGGATACAGCTCGACCAGCCCACGCTGGGACGGCTGACGGAGGGAGTCCAGCGCGCAGCCAGCAAGGGCTCGCGCGACTCCGTGGTCTTCGTCGACGGCACCGCCTACGTGGTGTCAGTTGCGAACAACACCGTCATCACGGCGGTGGGATCAGAGCACATGCGACAGCAGGTGTTCACCAACATCGACAGCGCCGTGATCGCGTGAGCGAGACGGTCCAAAACAATCGCGGCTGGACCTCCCCGAGGGGGCCGCAGAAGGAAACGATGCTCCCATGATGTCAGGAATGTACGCCGCGATCAGCGGCCTCGACGCTCACCAGACCATGCTCGACGTGACCGCCAACAACCTGGCCAACGTCGACACCGTCGGCTACAAGGCGCAGAGTGTCCAGTTCTCGGACACGCTCTCGCAGCTCGTCGCGTCCGGCACCAGCCCGAACGGCTACAGCGCCGGCACCAACCCGCTGCAGGTCGGCCTGGGCGTCCAGGTCGGCTCGATCGAGAACAACATGGGCGGCGACTCGGTCGAGACGACCGGTAACGCCACCGACGTCGCGGTCCAGGGCGACGGGTTCCTCCGCGTGGCCAATGGCAACGTGTCCGCGACCCCGCCGACCTTCGACGCCACCGAGTACACCCTTGCCGGCAACCTGACGACCAACTCCGAGGGTTACCTGTGCACCCAGACCGGTCAGTACGTGCTCGGCTACGGTGCCACGCAGAACGCGACCACCGGCAACTACAGCCCGAACGCGGCCGGGGGCGCCAACAACCCGATCGTCATCCCGCCCGGCTCGACCAATGTCACCATCGGTGCCGACGGAAGCGTGAACTACCAGAACGCCTCCGGCACGTCGGTCACCGCCGGCTACATCTCACTGGCCACGTTCCCGAACGAGGCCGGCCTGCAGCGCGACGGCGGCTCGCTGTGGAGCCCCACCGCGGCGTCGGGCGCCGAGACCGTCGGGCAGCCCGGCACGGGCAACTTCGGCCAGACGATCAGCGGCGAGCTCGAGCAGTCCAACGTCGACATGGGCACCGAGTTCACCAACATGATCGAGGCCGAGCGCGGTTACCAGGCCAACGCATCGACGATCACCACCGCTGATCAGATGATGCAGACCGTGGTGCAGATGAAGCAGTAGTTCCAGCTTGAGGGCTGGTAAGGGAGGGGCGGCAATCGAGGGAATGCCGCCCCTCCCGATTCCAGTCTCAGCATCTCTCTCTCACAAACGAGGAACTAACCATGATCACCCTTCACCGTCTCGGGCACAAGCTCGAGATCTTCCGCCTTAATCCGGATCTCATCGTCACCGTCGAGGCCACACCTGACACGGTGATCACCCTCGCCACCGGGGCTAAGATCGTGGTCGCCGAGACGCCCGAGCGCGTCGTCAAGGCCGTGCGCGAGTACCGCGTCGACATCCTGGCCGACGCCCTGAAGGTGCGCCATCAGCAGCGCCGCGCGGAGAACCCGCGTGTCGGCGCTGTCCGCATCGCGGCCGAGGCCGGCCACCAGGGCCTTCACAACAACCACGAGAACGTCGCCGATTTCGGTCGCCGCGACCACGTCGCAGAGTGATCGTCCACGCTGAAAAGCGCGGCCCGGTCAGCTTGCAGACCGGGCCTGGACTCGCGTCCACGGCCCGGCTGAAGGTTTCCATAGCGCGGCCGATGAAGGGGTCATGAAGGCCGCAACCGGCATAGGAATCGCTGTCGCCGTCGTCGGGATTCTGATGGGCGCGATGATGGACGGCACCAGCCCGGCGGCGTTCATGAACCCGACGGCGCTGATCCTGATCATTGCCGGCACGGCCGGCGTCACCATGGCGAGCGTCGGCATGGACGGGATGAAGAAGATCCCCTCCCTGTACAAGCTCGTGATCAGCGCCGAGCCGCTCGACGTCCAGGGGCGGGTCAACCTGCTCGTCTCACTCGCTGAGCAGGCGCGGCGCGAGGGCCTGCTGGCCCTCGACGCTCAGATCGCCGATATCGACGACGACTTCACCAAGAAGGGACTGCAGCTGGTGGTCGACGGCACCGACCCGGAACTCGTCCGCGACATCCTCGAGGCCGAGATCGACGCGATGGCGGCTCGCCACCACGCCGGCGTACTGCCCTTCGAGAAGGCGGGTGGCTTCGCGCCGACGATCGGGATCATCGGCACGGTCATGGGCCTGGTGCACGTGCTCCAGAACCTGTCCGCGCCCGCGACGCTCGGTCCCTCGATCTCTGCCGCGTTCATCGCCACGCTGATGGGCGTGGGCTCGGCCAACGTGATCTACCTGCCGGTGGCCAACCGCCTGAAGGCCCTGTCGGCCGGCGAGGTCGAGCTCCGAACGCTGACCGTGGAGGGCATCCTGTCCGTCCAGGCCGGCGACAACCCGCGAGTGGTCGCCGACAAGCTGACCTCGTTCGTGCCCCCGGCCGAGCGTGGTGGCGCAGACGGCGCCGACAACGTCACCGAGATGCCCAAGCGCGAGGCGGAAGCCGCCTAGTCCGCCATGGCCGCGCATGGCAAGAAGCGGGGACTTCCCGTCGAGCACGAGAACGAGGAGCGCTGGCTCCTGACCTACGCGGACATGCTCACGCTGCTGTTCGCGCTGTTCATGGTCCTGTTCTCGATCTCCTCGGTCAACATCTCCAAGTACCAGGTCCTCCAGCAGTCACTCAAGGCCGCCTTCTCGGGCTCGATCCTTCCCGGCGGGCGGGCCATCCTGCAATCGGGTTCGGAGTCGACCGCCGCCCACACGCCGGCCACCGCCGTGGTGCCGTCGATCGTCCCGCTGCAGCCCACGCCGACCTCGCGCTCGAGCAGCAGCACCGGGTCGGCCAACGCCTTCACGTCCGCCCAGCAGGCGGCGTCGGCGCAGTCCATGACCAGCGCGCAGCTCCAGGCAGCCCTCAACAGCATGAGCGCGTCGATCGCCGAGCAGGACGAGCTCGTCGGGCTGCAGCACAAGCTCCAGGCTTACGCGAAGGCGCACGGCTTCGCCAACCAGGTCCAGGCGGTCGTCAACCGCCGCGGGCTGGTCATCCAGGTGCTCACCGACAACCTGCTGTTCCAGTCCGGGCAGGCGACCCTGCAGCCGGCCGGCCTGCCGTTGCTGAACGAAGTCGCTCAATTACTCAATGTCGACCAGACGCATCCGATCACTGTGGAGGGATACACCGACAACGTCCCGATCCACAGCGCCGAGTTCCCCAGCAACTGGGAGCTGTCGACGACGCGGGCGACGACCGTCGTGCAGTACCTGATCAGCCGAGGCGTCAACGACAACCGGCTGGGGGCTGCCGGGTACGCCGACCTGCACCCAGTAGCCAGTAACGCGACTGCGGCCGGGCGTGCGCTCAACCGCCGGGTCGACATCGTCATCGAGCGCTTGAACCCCGAACCGCCGAACTGACCCTGAAACCCGAGCCCCCACCGCGAGAGCCCAACCCATGAAGAAGAAGATCCTCATCATCCTGCCGATCATCCTGCTCGGCGGCGGCTATGTCGCCAAGGCCAAGCTGATGCCGCCGAAGGTCGTCAAGCCGAAGATCGCCGGGGAGATCTACATCCTCCCCCACCAGTTCATGTGCAACCTCCAGGACGGGCACTACGCCACGTTCACGCTCGCGCTCGAGCTCGCGCCGGGCCAGAGCGACGGCGCGAGCGCCGACGCCACCGTGTCGTCGACGAGCGTCGTCGGCACCCTGCCCGAGGAGGCGGTCATCCGGGCGATCGTCACCAACCTGATCACCAACCAGACCGAGAACACGTTGGTCAGCATGAGCGGGCGCACCGGCCTGCAGCAGCAGATCCTGTCCGACATCAAGACGCAGACCGACGTGAAGGTGAATCAGGTCTACTTCACCGACGTCGCGGTCCAATAAGGAATCGCCACACATGAGCGAGAAACTCGAACTGGAGCAGCTCCCGACCGCGGCCGGTGAGCACCTCCCTGCCGCAACCGGCGGGACCGGCGATCTGCGCCGGCTGAGCGCAGTGCCGGTCGACCTGAGCGTCGAGATGGGACGCACGCGCATGACCGTCGGCGAGACGCTCGAGCTCCGACAGGGCTCGATCATCACGCTGAACCGGATGGCGGGTGAGCCGGTCGACCTGCTCGTCAACGGCACCCCGATCGCCCGCGGCGAGGTGGTGGTGATCGACGAGCAGTTCGGCCTGCGCGTCACCGAGGTGCTCGGATCCTCGCCGATCGGCGAGAGCGCCAATCCGCCCGCCGGGGCCCCCGGCGCGGACGGAACCGCCGCCCCCGCGTAGCCGTCCATCCCATCACCTACTCCGTCCCGAACCTCTAAAGCTGCGCCCCGCGGCTGACGAGTACCCCAGTACCGAATCCCACTGATGGGAACGGCCGCGCCGGCCCGGCCTCGTTTGAAACTGCAAGGAGCAACCACGACATGCCAGATGCCACCGACAACCCTCGCCAGCTCGTCGTGTTCACGCTGGGCACCGAGGAGTACGCGCTGCCCATCCAGCAGGTGCACGAGATCATCCGGTATGCCGAGCCTCGTTCGGTCGCCTCGCGCGCGGAATGGGTGCGCGGCGTCATCAGCCTCCGTGGGCGGATCGTCCCGGTCTATGACCTGGCGGCTCGCCTCGGCCTCGCGTCCGAGCTCACCGAGCAGACCAAGATCGTGATCGTCGAAGCGGGTAACGAGACCGCCGGCGTGATCGTCGACGGCGTCGAGGAGGTTCTGACCGTCGAGGACGGCCAGCTCCAGGACGCGCCCGGTGCCGACACCGCGCTGATCGAGTCGATCGCGAAGATCGGCGACCGCCTCGTCGTGCTGCTCAAGCTCGCGGCGGTGTTCTCCGCTCCAGATCTGGCCGTCGCCGCCTGAGTTTCCCCGCAGACCGACCCCCCGCCCGCGGCCGACATGTCAACCACCTCCCCCGCGCGGGTCGTCGTCGTCGACGACAGCGCGCTGATGCGCAACATCGTCACCCGCTCGCTCACCCGGGCGGGGGTTGAGGTGGTCGGCAGCGCCCGCGACGGCGACGAGGCGCTCGCCGTTTGCGAGCGCGAGCGCCCGGACGCGATGACGCTCGACCTGACGATGCCGGGCCTGGATGGGCTCGGGGTGCTCCGCGCCCTGCGGGAGCGCACCGACACGAACATCCGGGTCGTCGTCGTCTCCGCCTTCTCCGAGGCGCACGGAGCCCGCGCGGTCGACGCTCTCGCCGAGGGCGCGTTCGACCTCGTCTCCAAGCCAACCGCCAACGAAGGGCTCGACGCCTTCATCGAGAACCTCGGGGCCAAGGTCAAGGCCGCGGCCGCTTCCCGCCCCAATCCTCGGCCGAGTCGGCCCGTCTTTACGCTCGCCCCGCGCCGCCTCCTCGCCGAAGCCGGCAATGAGAACGGCAACGGCAACGGCGCCGTCGTGCCCCGCCCGGCCGCGGTCGGACGCAAGGTGGCCCGCGTCGTCCTGATCGCCACCTCGACCGGCGGACCTCGCGCGCTGGCCGCCGTACTGCCAAAGCTGCCCGCGCCGCTGGGTGTCGGCACCCTGATCGTCCAGCACATGCCGGCCGGCTTCACCGGGTCGCTCGCCGCGCGGCTAAACGCGAGCAGCGCGCTCAACGTGATCGAGGCCGCCGGCGGCGAGACGCTCGATCCCGGCACCGCCCTGCTCGCCCCGGGCGGTCGCCACCTGCGCCTGTCCCTGGACGGTCGCACCGAGCTCTCCGAGGAGCCGGCCATCGGCGGGCTGCGCCCCCGGGCCGACCTGCTGATCGAGGACGCCGCCCGGGCCTACGGCGATCGGCTGCTGCTCGTCGTGCTCACCGGGATGGGCAACGACGGCCTGCGCGGCGCGCGCGAGGTCAAGCGCCGCGGCGGGCGGATCCTGGTCGAGTCCGAGGAGTCCTGCACCGTCTATGGCATGCCGCGCGCGATCGTCGAGAGCGGCTTGGCCGACGGCGTGATCGACCTCGGACGTCTTCCTCAGGCGATCGCCGGTGAGGCCCTGGCGTGAACGAGCGCGACGCTCGACTGCGCAACCGCGCCGCGCTGCCCAGACACCGAGGGCACGACGCCGGTCTGGAGGGACCGCGCTCGGGTCTCGTCGCGGCCGACGACTACATCGGGTTCTGCGACGGCCTGCGCCAGATCTGCGGGATCGACCTGCTCCAGTACCGCCGGCCGCAGATGGAGCGGCGTCTGCGCTCCTACTGGGCCCGGCTGGGCATCTCGATGCTGACCGACGCGCTACCGCTTCTGCGCCGGGACGCGACGCAGCTCGACGACCTCCTCGACCGGGTCACGATCAACGTTTCGCAGTTGTGGCGCCACCCCGACCAGTGGACGCAGCTCGAGGCCGGCCTCCTGGCCGAGCTCGCCGCCGCCGGGCCGGTGCGGGCCTGGAGCGCGGGGTGCTCCTACGGCGCCGAGGCGTACACCCTCGCCGCTGTCTGCCGCGACGCGATCCCGAATGCGTCGGTGCGCATCCTCGGCACCGACATCGATCACCGGATGATCGCCCGCGCCAAGGTGGGCGAGTTCTCCGAGGCGGACGCCCGCAGCGCGCCCCGCGCGGCCACGGAGCGCTGGTTTCAGCGCACGCCGACGGGCTGGCGGATCAAGCCTGCGCTGGCCTCGATGGCGACCTTCGAGGTGGGGGACCTGCTCAAGCTTCAGCCGCGCGGGTCGAGCTATGAACTGATCATGTGTCGCAACACGGTCATCTATTTCGCTGACGCGATGCGGGACGAGCTGCACGCCTCCTTCGCCCACGCGTTGCGACCGGGTGGCCTGCTCGTCGTCGGGGGGACGGAGCGGATCAGCGAGCCCGCGGCGCTAGGCCTGCGCCCGGTGCAGCCCTTCATCTATCGAAAGTCGTGATGGACACCTCCGAGTACATGCCGATGTTCCTCGCCGAGACGCGCGAGCACCTAGAACAACTGAACCTGGCGATCGTCAAGCTCGAGGGAGACCCCACCGACCAGGCCACCGTCGAGGAGATCTTCCGCATCGCGCACTCGCTCAAGGGCATGAGCGCGACTATGGGCTTCGCGAACATCGCCGAGCTGACCCATCACATGGAGGACGTCTTCGAGCTGCTGCGCCAGCGCACCAGTGGGCTGCCCTCAGAGGCAATCGACACGGTGTTCGCGTGCCTGGACGCGCTGTCGGCCGCGGCCGAGTCGATCGAGGCCGACGGGCGGGAAGCGCTCGACCCGGCACCGCTCGTGAGCCGGCTGCGCGGCCTCGTGCGACCGCGCACCGCCGAGCAGGAGATGGCACGCAACGGCGGCGTCGACGAGCCCAGCCGCGCGGCCGTGGAGGCCGCCCGCGCGGCCGGGGCCCGCGTCCTGCTCGTCCGCGTGGCGCTCACCAAGGACGTGATGATGCCGGCGGTCCGGGCGCACATGGTGCTCGCCGCACTCTCCGATCACGGCGAGGTGCTGGGCAGCGTTCCCGCCCCCGAGGGACTCGAGCAGTTCCAGGGCCGCGAGATCAGCGCCTGGGTGGCCTCCGATCATGAGGACGAGCCGATCATCCAGAACCTGTCCAGCGTCTCCGAGGTCGCCTCGGTCACCGTCGCCGACATCACCGAGCCCGAGGAGGAAGTTGCCCCGGCCGAGGTCGTTCCGGAGCCTGCCATCGAGGTCACCCCAGAGCCTGCGGTCGAGATCGCGCCGGAGCCTGCGGCCGAGGCCGCACCGGCCCCCGAGAAGCCGGCCGAGCCGCAGACCAAGGCGACGCGCACGGTGCGCGTCGACGCCGAACGCCTCGACGCGCTGATGCACTCGATGGGCGAGCTCGTGATCCACCGCACCGCGGTCGAGGCACTGACCGCGAACCTCGAGGTCGAGGGCCTCCAGCACGCCGTGCAGGAACTGACCCGCAGCTCGCAGGCCCTCCAGGCGATGGTCATGCAGGTCCGGATGATCCCCGTCGACGTGGTCTTCCTGCGCTTCCCGCGCCTGATCCGCGACCTGTCGACCAAGCTCGGCAAGGAGGTCAAGCTCGAGCTGGTCGGCTCGGACACCGAGCTCGACCGCACCGTCGTCGACGCCCTCGGCGACCCGCTCGTCCACCTCGTCCGCAACTCCCTCGACCATGGCCTCGAGCTGCCCGACGACCGCGTGGCGGCCGGCAAGCCGCGCCACGGCACGATCGAGATCACCGCCCGCCACGCCGGCGGGAGCGTCGTGATCGAGGTCCGGGACGACGGCAAGGGAATCGACCCCGCCATGGTCGCCCGCAAGGCTTCCTCACTCGGCATGATCGACGCGGATGCAGCCGCGGCGATCGATATGCGCGGGGCGGTTGAGCTCCTGTTCAGCCTAGGCTTTTCGACCGCCGAGATCACGAGCGACATCTCCGGTCGTGGCGTGGGCATGGACGCGGTCCGCGCCAAGATCCGCCAGCTCGGCGGAGAGGTCCTGATCGAATCCACGCAGGGCCAGGGCACGCTCGCCCAGATCCGCCTCCCACTCACCCTGGCCATCGTCTCCGCACTCCAGGTCGACGTCGCCGGGGCGCCCTTCGCCATCCCACTCGACCGGATCGAGCGCACCCTGCGCCTGTCCGAGCAAACTGTCCGCGCGGTCGTTGGCCGCCCGATGCTGGTCCTGGAGGACGGCGTGCTGCCGCTGCTCGATGGCACCGCGGTGTTCGGCGGCGAGGCCGCGGGCCAGCACGAGTTCGTGGTGATCATTCGTACCCAGGACCGGCGCCTGGCATTGGCCGTCGACGACCTCGTCGGCCAGCGCGAGTTGGTCACCCGGCCGCTCCCCGCGATCGTCTCCGACGGGCAGCCGGTATCCGGGGGCGCCGCCCTCGCCGACGGGCGGATCGCATTGATCGTTGACTGTGACGCGCTTGCCGCCGATAAGGCCATCACGGGCGGCGTGACCACCTCCGACCCTGGCGGCCGCGCTGCGCTCCGCCTCGCCGCCTAGACAACAAATCGACCACAGGAGCCAGACCGGTGACCCCTCGCTACACGGAACTGCAACTCGATGCTCTGCGGGAGCTGGCGAACATAGCCTCCGGTAACGCCGCGACGTCGCTGTCGCAGATGCTGGGGCGAGAGGTCGGCTTGAGCGTGCCCCGCGTCCTGGCCCTCCCGCTCGCCGACGCCGTCGAGGCGTGCGGCGGCCCCGAGGACGACATCACCGGCGTCGTGATCCCGCTCCAGGGCGACCTGGAAGGGGTCGTGCTACTGCTGATCTCGCTGGAGGGCGCCGATGCGCTGTGCCGGCTGCTGGGCGTCGAGGCCCGGAGTGAGATCGGCGAGTCCGCGCTGCGAGAAATCGGCAACGTCCTCGGCAGCTCCTGTCTGAACGCGCTGGCCTCGATGACCGGCCTGGACCTCGAGCCGCGCCCGCCGCACCTGACCACGGACATGCTCGGAGCGATCGTCTCCTCGCTCGCGCTGAGCCAGGCCGCGTCAGCGGAGCTCGTGCTGGTGCTCGACTCCGAGCTCTCGGTGGCGGGCGAGCCTTGCTCGATCTGCTTCGTCTTGCTTCCCACGGACGGCGCCGTTACCGACCTGCTCAAGCCGCTCGGACTCGCGGAGACCATCGCGTAGTGATGGGCACGGTACGCATGGGCGAGATCGAGGTCTCCTCGCAGACCGGCGAGGAGCTGGTCGCGCGCGGCCTCGGCTCCTGCATCGGCCTGGCGCTGATCGACCGCCGCTCCGGCGTGGCCGGAATGGCCCACATCGTGCTCCCCGAGGCCCCGAATGACTCCGATCCCGAACCCGGCAAGTTCGCCGACCTGGCCGTGCCCGAGCTGATCTCGCAGATGAAGCGGGCCGGAGCCGCCGTGGGCCGGCTCGACGCCGTGCTCGCCGGTGGCGCCCGCATGTTCGAGCTGGGCGACCTGGATATCGGCGCGCGTAACGCCGAGGCCGTCATAGAGGGCCTGGCCCGCTCCGGCGTGTCCGTCCGGGCCACCGACACCGGGGGCAGCCGCGGGCGCACGATGCGCCTGACCGTGGGTGAGTTCACGGTCAGGGTCAAGGAGGCCGGTGGCGCGGCCTCCACGCTGTTCGACGCAGACCGTGGCGCGCAGTCCGAAAATGATCCCCGGGGAGGAGAGGTCCGATGAATCCAGAGCAGGTCGCCGCGCTGGTCGAAGCGGCCAAGCAGGGACAGATCCCCGAGCAGGCCGCAGCGCCGCGGCGTGGTCACCGACTGCGCACGGTCGACTTTTCGCGCCCTACCAAGTTCACCGCCGATCACCAGCGGCGGATCGCCCGCGCGATCGACACGTTCACCCAGACGTCGGTGACCCGGCTCTCGACCGAGCTGAGGACGCCGGTCGAGCTCGAGACGATCAACACTAGCCAGGCGACCTGGTCCGGCGCCCAGTCCCAGCTTCCCGGCAGCTCCCTGTGGGTGACGCTCGAGGTGCAGCCCCTGGGCACCCGGATCCTGCTCACCGTGGAGCAGTCGTTCATCCTGATGTGCCTGGACTGCCTGTTGGGCGGCGCGCCCGACAAGCCCCCGCGCGAGCGGCGCTTCAGCGAGATCGACACGATGCTCACCCAGCGTCTGATCGAGTCCATGATCCACCAGCTCTCGCTGGTTTGGCACGACCTGGCCGGCATAACGCTGTCGCTCGTCGAGATCGAGACCTTCAACGACGCCAGCCAGATCGCCGCGGTCTCCGAGCCGACCCTCGTCGTCGTGATCGAGAGCCGGATCAACAAGCACTCGGCCTCGATGGCGCTGCTCATCCCGTGGCTCGCGATCGACCCGGTCGCCGACCGCCTGTCGGGCAAGGAAACCGACGAGCCCGAGTCCGACCTGCTCGGCGCCGCCGAGATCGGTCGAGCGGTGGCGGGCGTCCCGGTGACCCTGCGCGCCGAGGTCGCCGCCATCGAGCTCCCGATCGACGAGATCCTCGCGCTCCGCCCGGGCAGCGTGATCAAGCTCGGGGCGAGCGCCGAGCACGGGGTGACGCTGTTCGCCGAGAACGTCAAGCTGGCCCGCGCCCAGGCCGGTGCTAACGGCCCGCGCCGCGCGGTCCAGGTGTCCGGCACCGAGCGGAGGTTTGGATGAGCACCTCGCAAGACATCACGCCTCGCGAGGCCCTGACGCGCCTCGGCGCCTCGACTGCCGAGGCGGTCGCGCAGGTGCTCGAGATGTTCGTCCCGGGCTCGGTGCAGCGAGGCGAGGTCACCGTCCTCCCCGAGGGCCAGTCTCCGTTCGCCAACGTCGCCCGCGGCTCGATCGCCTCGAGCGTCTCCTACGTGGACGGGGTGACGGGCGCCAACATCTTCGTCCTCACGCCCGCCGGCGCGCGGGGCCTGGCCGGCGCGATGGGGGCGCCCAGGCCCGAGGATGACGAGACCACCGGCGGGCGGCTGTCCGAGCTGGAGATGTCCGCGATCGCCGAGGCCGCGAACCAGACCATGGCGGCCGCGGCGGCCGCGATCGGCGTGGTCCTGGGTCAGGAGATCGACATCTCGACACCCGACATCCGCGTGCTCGACGATCCCGCTTCGGCCGCCGACATCTACGGGACTGCGCCCCACGCGATCTCGACCACCTTCCTGATCGACACGGAGGCCTGCCGCCTGATCCAGCTCGTCCCCGCCGCGTTCGTCGTCCGGATGGCACGCGCGATCGACGAGCTCGGCGCGGAGCGCGCCGGCGCAGAGCCTTCGCCGAGCGGAGCCTCGGCCGCCGTGGCCGCTGGCGACTCGGTCCCCCACAGTGTGGCCCTCGAGGAGGCGCTCGGCGGAATCAACCTGCGCGTCTGGGCCGAGCTCGGTCGCTCACGCATGCCGCTGGGGTCCGCCCTCGGCCTGCCTGTCGGCGCCGTGCTCGACCTCGACCGATCGGCTGATGCGCCCGTCGACTTGTATGTCAACGGCGTGCGCTTCGCGCGCGGCCAGGTGTTCGTGACCGACGATGGCGAGTGGGCGGTGTCGCTCGACGCCCTCGAGAGCGAGGGCATGCGGGCACTCGTGCAGGCACGCTCGGCGCCGTCCGGGCCCCGGGCAGACGTCGAGGTAGACGCTCAACCTATCGACCAGCAGTCCGATCAACCGATAGAGAACGAAGTCTCCGAAGCTGAAGCCGACCCCCAAACCGCTTCGGCTGACTCCAAAAACGCCCCCAATCTGCAGGAACCAGAAGTGGAAGGAGCCGTGACGTGATGGCCCGTGTACTCGTAGTCGACGACGCCGCGTTCATGCGCAAGGTGGTGAGCGACGCGCTCGCCTCCGGCGGCCACGAGGTGGTCGGCGAGGCAGGGAACGGCACCGAGGCCGTGCAGCGCTACCAGGAGCTGTCCCCAGAGCTCGTGACGCTGGACATCACGATGCCCGAGAAGGATGGCCTCGAGGCCCTCCGCGAGATCATCTCGATCGATCCCGGCGCGCGCGTGCTGATGTGCTCGGCGCTCGGCCAGGAGGCGAAGGTGATCGAGTCGATCCAGAAGGGCGCCAAGGATTTCGTCGTCAAGCCCTTCCAGCCGGCCCAGCTGCTCGAGGCGGTCGGCAAGGCTCTGGCGTAATCGTCCACCGGAGGTAAGCGCAAACGGGCGGTGGCGTTCGGGCCGCCGCCCGTTTCGCATTCTGAGGGGCTATCCCAACGAGCGAAAGCGCTCGGTCATCTCGGCGTCCGGGTCGGTGGGCTGGTCCTCGCCCTCAAGCCCCTCGTGCTCCTCGATCGTGGTGTTTGCCTGAGCGATTACCGCCTCCAGGTGATGCTTGAATTTCTCTTCCGAGCCCGGCGTCACGTCGCCGACCAGGATCCGGTCCTTCTTGAGCGTGACCTCGCCCCAATCGCCACTCCCCAGGAGCGCGACGGTCCGTGCGAAGCTCTGCTTCCAGCCCTTGGGCACGTCGCCGTCGAGCGGGACGGCGAGCTCGCCATCCTTGACCTCGGCGTCTGACCAGCTCAGTTTGATCGGTTGCATACGGGTATTCCTACCCCGGGATGACCGCTTTGAAAGACATCGACCTGCGCGACGGCTACGCCGACCTGGGCGAGGTACGGCTCCACTACGTCGAGGCGGGCGACGGGCCGCTGGTCATCCTGCTCCACGGATTTCCTGACTTCTGGTACGGCTGGCGGTTCCAGATCCCGGCCCTGGCCGGCGCCGGCTTCCGGGTGCTCGCACCCGACATGCGGGGCTACAACCTGTCCTCGCGGCCACCTTCCGTCTCGTCGTATGCGCCGGCGAAGCTCGCCGCGGACGTCCGGGATCTGATCGCCGAGCGCGGCGCGTCGCGCGCGTTCGTGGCCGGCCACGACTGGGGCGCCGCGGTGGCCTGGCTGACCGCGATGCGCCACCCCGAGGCGGTCGAGCGCCTGGCGATCCTCAACGTGCCTCATCCCCGGCGCATGCTCGAGGCCCTGCGACAGCCGGGCCGGCAGCTCCTGCGGTCCTGGTACATGTTCTTCTTCCAGGTCCCCTGGCTGCCCGAGCGCCTGCTCGCCGCCGGCGACTGGCGGGGGTTGCGCCAGCCGTTCTCGGACGCCCGTCCGGAGGCATTCACGGCGGCTGACATCGAGCGCTACAAGCAGGCGTGGTCGCAGCCGGGCGCGATCACCGCGATGCTCAACTACTACCGGGCCTCGATCCGCCGGCCGCCCGGGGGCGTCAGCAGGCGATCGCTTCCGCCCGTCGAGGCGCCCACGCTCATCATCTGGGGCGAGCGCGACCGTCACCTGGGCGCCGAACTGGCTGAGCCGGAGCGCCGGGACGTGCCGCACCTCGAGCGCGTCGTCCGCCTGCCCTCCGCCTCCCACTGGGTCCAGCACGACGAGCCCGAACGGGTCTCCGAGCTGCTGGTCGATTTCTTCGGGAGCTAGCCGCCGGCGCCGGGCTTCCCGGCCATTCAAGGTCCCAGACCCTGTGGCCGATTACCGGGAGGACTCTTCCCTCGGAGTCCTTTCCCTCGATGAAGTCGCTCACGTTTACTCGTGGCGTCGCGCTTGCCGGCGCCCTGACGATCACGCATGCCGCCACCGCGCTTGCCGCGACCAAGGATGCGTCGACCACGCACGCCCGCCACGTCGAACCGGCGGCCGTGCAGGCACAGGGCACCAAGGCCCTCGCGAACGCCACCGGCGAGAACACGCCGTTGAGCGTCAGCCACACGGCCACGACTCATGTCGCCGCGACCAGCGGTGGCGGCGCCAGCATCGTCCGCACGATCGTCGGCCTGTTCATCGTGATCGCCGTGATCTACGGGATCGCGTGGATCATGAAGCAGGCCAAGAGGAGCAAGAGCCGCCCGTCGGGGCACGGCCTGTCTCAGGTCGCCAACCTGCCCCTGGGTAGCGGGCGCAGCGTCGCGGTCGTCCGCGCCGGCCGGGAGATCCTGGTCGTCGGGGTGGCCGAGAACGGCGTCACCCCGATCCGCAGCTACACCGAGGCCGAGGCGATTGCGCTCGGCCTCGATGTCCCGACCGAGGAGTCCGAGAACGCCAATCCCGTCGTCGAGAAGCCCCTTGGCCGGGCGCTCGAAGGCCTGCGCCGGATGACGGCCCGCCCGTGACGGTCAACTCGAGCAACGCGCTCCAGATCCTGCTGCTGATCGGCGGCCTGTCGATCGTGCCGGCGCTGCTGTTCACGGTCACCGGGTTCACCCGGATCCTGATCGTGCTCGGCTTCATCCGCCAGGCCCTGGGCCTGCAGAACACGCCACCGAACCAGGCGCTTGTCGGGATCGCTCTGTTCCTGACCCTGTTCGTGATGATGCCGACGATCACCGCGATCAAGAAGGACGCCTACGACCCGCTGGTCAAGCACGAGATCAACACCGCCACGGCGATCCAGCGCGGCGAGGAGCCGCTGCGCGAATTCATGTTCAAGCAGACCAGCAACGAGGACCTGTCGCTGTTCGTCAGCCTGGCCAAGATCAAGACGCCGCGGACGCGCGCCCAGGTCCCGACCTACGTGCTCATCCCGGCCTTCATCCTTTCGGAGCTAAAGACGGCATTCGAGATCGGCTTCCTGATTTTCCTGCCCTTCCTGCTGATCGACCTGATCGTCGCCTCGACTCTGATGAGCATGGGGATGGTGATGTTGCCTCCCTCCTTCATATCCCTCCCCTTCAAGGTCCTGCTGTTCGTGCTCGTCGACGGTTGGGCCCTGGTCACCCACTCGCTCGTCGTGAGCTTCCACTAACCATGACTCAGGACACCGTCGTCAACCTCGCCACCCAGGCCATGACCCTGGCCCTGGAGATCGCCGGCCCGATCCTCATCCTCGGGCTGATCATCGGGCTCCTCGTGTCGATCTTCCAGGCGGTCACTTCGATCCAGGAGCAGAGCCTGTCCTTCATCCCGAAGATCATCGGGGTGGCGGTGCTGATCGTGGTGCTCGGGCCGTGGATGCTCGATCAGCTGGTGACCTACGCCCAGAACCTGTACACATCGATCCCGTCGATGCTCGGATGAGCCCGACGCTCAGCCACTTGATCACGGCGCTGGGCGGCGGCCAGCCCGTCACCGGATTCTTCCTGGTGCTGGCGCGGATCACGCCGCTGTTCGTGGTGGCGCCCCTGTTCTCCTCGTCGATGATCCCCACCTCGGTTAAGGGCGTCGTCGCGGTCGGCTTCGCGATCGGGCTGACCGGGATCGCGATGCACGGCCAGCACATCCCCGGCGACCCGCTCCCGGTCGCGGGACTGCTCGTCGTGAACCTGCTCGTCGGGCTACTGGTGGCCTTCGCGGTGTCCGCGGTGTTCGCCGCGATTCAGACCGCCGGCGGGCTGGTCGACGGCCTGTCGGGCTTCTCCTTCGGCGCCACCGTCGACCCGATCAACGGCAACCAGGGCGGCACGTTTACCGAGTTCTATGGCCTCGTCGGCGTGATGCTGTTCATCGTGATCGGCGGCGACGCCTGGACCCTGCAGGGGCTGGCGCGCACGTTCGACCTGGTCCCGCTGACCAAAGCGCCGCAGATCGGGCCGATGGTCGCCGGTGCCGAAACCGCCTGCGTCTCGATCTTCGTGTTAGCCGTCGAGGTCGCCGCGCCCGCGATCCTGGCGATGCTGATCACCGATGTGGCCTTCGGCCTCGTCTCGAAGGTCGTGCCCCAGATGAACGCATTCTCCGTCGCCTTCCCGCTCAAGGTCGGCGTCGCCATCCTCGTGGTCGGGGCGTCGCTGCCCTTCCTGGGCGGCTGGATGTCGAACCAGATGTACACCTCGGTCGCGACCGCGCTGAACGCGCTCTAGCCCGCCATGGCCGATCCGTCAAAGACAGAGAACGCGACACCGAAGCGCCGCCGCGAGGCGCGCAAGCGGGGCCAGGTCGCCAAGAGCACCGATCTCAACGGCGCTGTCGTGCTGGGCGCCGGGCTGGTAGGGATCATGTTCCTCGGGCCGGGCATCGTGAGCGGCGTCAGCGGGGCCATGACCGCCATCTTCGGGGAGGTCTCCCACCCCGGTGCGGCGACGACCGCGGCCGGACTGCACAGCCTCGAGCAAATCGGGCTGCACACGATGCTGACCGCGGTCGCGCCGATCGTCGGCATGTGCGTCGCGGCCGCGTTCGTGGCAAACGTGGCTCAGGTCGGCATGAAGCCGAGCGCTGAGGCGATCAAACCGAGCTTCGGCAAGCTGAACCCGATCAACGGGTTCAAGAGCCGGTTCGGGCCCACCATGTTCTTCGAGGGCGGCAAGGCGCTGACGAAGGTCGCCGCCGTCGGCGCGGTAGTGGCGATCGCGCTGGTCCCTCAGCTCACCCACCTCGGCGCGAGCATCGACACGACCCCGGTGGCGCTCGGAAAGATGATCAGCTCTGGCGCCTACAGCCTGGCTGAGCGCGCCGCGATCGCCTACCTGCTGATCGGGATCATCGACCTGATCCACCAGAAGCGCAAGCTGGCCAAGTCGCTCAAGATGAGCAAGCAGGAGGTCAAGGAGGAGTTCAAGCAGACCGACCTGCCGCCCGAGGTCAGGGGAGCCATCCGCCGCCGGCAGATCCAGGCCGCGCGCGCGCGCATGATGGCGGCCGTCCCGCAGGCCGACGTGGTGGTGACCAACCCTACCCACTTCGCGGTCGCTCTCAGCTACGACGGCAGCCACCCGGCGCCTGTCGTGGTGGCCAAGGGCCAGGATCTCGTCGCCAAGCAGATCCGCCGCATCGCGGAGGAGAACAACGTCCCGATCGTGCCCGACCCGCCGCTCGCCCGCTCGCTGCACGCGACCGTCGAGATCGGCCAGATGATCCCGGCCGAGCTGTTCGCGGCCGTGGCGCAAGTGCTCGCATTCGTCTACCGGATGGCCGGTCGTAGGAGGGCCTCAGCATGAACCAGGATGCAATCAAGAGGCTCATGAAGCACACCGACCTGCTCGCCGCGGTGGCAGTCGTAGTGGTGGTCACGATGCTGATCATCCCGCTGCCCTCGATGCTGCTCGACCTGTTCATCACGATCAACATCTCGGCTGCGCTGGCCGTCGTGATCGCGACGATGTACCTGAACAAGCCGTTGGACTTCGCGGCTTTCCCCAGCCTCCTGCTGCTGACCACGATGTTCCGGCTGGCGATCAACGTGTCGGTCACGCGACTGATCCTGACCAAGGGAGACGCCGGCAGCGTGGTCCGGGACTTCGGACAGTTCGTCGTCGGGGGCGACATCATCGTCGGCCTCGTCATCTTCCTGGTGCTGGTCGTGATCCAGTTCGTGGTCGTCACCAACGGCGCCGGCCGCGTTGCCGAGGTTGCTGCCCGCTTCACCCTCGACGCCATGCCGGGCAAGCAGATGGCGATCGACGCCGACCTGAACGCCGGACTGATCACCGACGAGGAGGCGCGCCAGCGCCGCAAGGAGATCGCCCGCGAGGCCGATTTTTACGGCGCGATGGACGGCGCCTCGAAGTTCGTCAAGGGAGACGCGATGGCCGCCGTGCTGATCACCGGGATCAATCTGATTGGCGGGATCGTGGTCGGGATGCTCCAAAAGCACGTCGGCTTCTCGCAGGCCACCCACACCTACTCGATGCTGACCGTGGGCGACGGCCTCGCCGCTCAGATCCCGGCCCTGCTCATCTCGGTCGCCACCGGCATCCTGGTCACGCGCTCGGGCGGCTCCGACAAGGACCTCGGCTCAGACCTCGCCAATCAGATCCTGCGCCAGCGCAAGGCGCCGCTGGTTGCCGGCTGCGTGGTGTGCGCGTTCGCCCTGATCCCAGGGCTGCCCAAGCTGCCCTTCCTGTTCATCGGAGGGATCATGACCGCGATCGGCTGGTCGGTCCGCAACGGCATGCCTGACGAGCTGGCCGCCGCGGCCGCCGCCGCGCTCCCGGCCCCGACGCAGGCCGACAAGCCGACCGCCCCCCGCGAGGAGGTCCTCAAGGAGCTTCCGATCGATCCGCTCGAGCTGGGGATCGGCTTCGGCCTGGTGCCGCTCGTCGACCGCCGGACCGGCGGTTCGCTGGTCCGCCGCGTCTCGATGATCCGCCGCCAGATCGCCTCCGAGCTTGGCATGGTGATCCCACCGGTCCGGATCCACGACGAGGTCGACCTCGACTCCCACGAGTACGTGGTCAAGGTCCGCGGCACGGTGGTCGCCCGGGGCAGCGTGATGGCCGGTCACCACCTGGCCATGAACCCGGGCGACGCGGTGGGCACCGTGGGGGGCATCCCCACCACCGAGCCGGCCTTCGGCCTGCCGGCGGTCTGGATTCCGGAGGCACGGCACGCCGAGGCCGAGGCGCTCGGATACACGGTCGTCGACGGCGAATCGGTGATCGTCACCCACCTCACCGAGACCATCCGCAACCACGCCGCCCAGCTGCTGACGCGGCAAGACGTACGCCAGCTCCTCGATCAGCTAAAGGAAATCAACGAAGCTGTCGTTACGGACACTGTGCCGGAAGTTCTTTCCCTCGGTGAAATCCAGCGCGTGTTGCAGGCCCTTCTCTCAGAGGGCGTGTCGATTCGCGATCTGGGCGCCATCGTCGAGGCCGTCGGAGACAAGGCCCGCATCACGCGCGACCCCAACCTGCTGGCCGAGTACGCCCGCCAGGCGCTGGGCCGCGCGATCACCGCGCCCCATCTGGACCCGAGCCAGACCCTGCGCGTGATCACGCTCGATCCGAATATCGAGCAGGAGCTCGCCACCTCGATAACCCAGACCAGCGACGGCGAGTACCTGGCCATGGAGCCGACCCGGGCTCACGCCGTCCTCAACGCGGTAAAGGCCCAGTCCGACAACGCCAACGCCCGCGGCGGCTTCCGCCCTGTGCTGCTCTGCTCGGCGCGCGTGCGCCGCCACCTCCGGCGCCTCGTCGAGTCCGCCGTTCCCCATCTGCCCGTCTGTTCTTACAACGAAGTCGCCCCAGGCATCAGCGTCGAAACCATAGGAGTAATTAGCGCATGAGCACCCTCACTCAGCCCCACACGAACGGCCACGACCGGGAGCTAGGCGACGTGCGCACCTACCGCGGTCGCAAGCTCGAGGACCTGATTCCCCAGATCCGCGCTGAGCTCGGCCCCGACGCCATCATCCTGCGCCAGCGTGAGGGTCTGATGGGCGGCGTAGGTGGTTTCTTCGCTCAGAAGTGCGTTGAGGTCGACGCTCAGGCCGGGGGTGGGCGGGAATCCCATCGTCGTGTCGACATCTACGACGAGGACGAGCCGGTGAACGGCTGGGACGAGGGCCTCGAGGGCTTCGTCGCTCCGGCGGCTCCGGAGCTTGCCCCGGAGGTGCTAGACCAGACCCCGGCCCTACCTGCGCCGGAGCCGCCCAAGCCCGTCGCCGCGGAGCCGATCCAACCGCCGTTCGCCGAGCCGATCCAGCCGCCGGTCGGCGAGCGGATCGCCGAGCCGATCCAACCGCCGTTCGCTGAGCCGATCCAGCCGCCGGCCGAGCCCGCTGCCCGGTGGGCCCAGGAGGCGGACGCCTTCGCCGCCGCGCCCGCCCAGGACATCCCCGCCGCGCCCGCCCGGGCCGCCGAGGATCTCACCGCCGAGTCGTTCGTCAGCCGCCTGGAGCAGGCCGCGGCCCACGTCGACATCGACGAGCTGGTCAAGCTGGTGACCACCGGCCGCGTGCTCGCGAACGCCGCGCCCGCGCCCGCCCCTGTGCCTGCCGCGCCGACGCCCGCCCCGGTCCCGGTGCCCGAGGCAGCCGCTCCCCTGACGCCGCCCTCGCTCGATGGCGACCCGGTTGTGCCCGCGGCCCCCGAACCAATCATCCAAGCCCCAGGGGTGGGCGGGCATCCCAATCCTGAGGTTCCGGTGCCTGAAACGGCGCCGGTGCCGCCGGCCGCCAGCCCCTGGGTCTCCAAGCAGGCCAGCGGGCCCGACGCGAACGAGGCCGCCGCGGTCGTCGGCGAGCTGACCGCGCAGGGCATCAGCGAGAGCTGGGCCGAGCAACTGATCGTGGCCGCCTCGGCGCACCGCTCGCCGCTCGCCAAGGGCAGCCTGCGCGACGCCGTCCGGGCCACGCTCGCCGCCATCATCCCGGCCCCGGCGCCGCTGCCCGCGTCGGGTGCGGCGGTCGCCTTCGTCGGCGCCGGCGGCGCCGGCAAGACCCGCTGCGCCGCCGCGCTCGCCGCCGCCTACGCCAAGGGCTCGACGCTCGCCGCGAGCGTCGTGTCGCTGGGCTCAGACGATTGGGGCGGCGACCTCAAGGAGCTGCTCAAGGGCCAGAACGTGTGGGTGATGGGCGCCGCCAACGGCGCCGAGGCCGGGCCACCGGTCGCGCACGGCCGCGACGGCGGCCTGGTCGTTCTCGACACCACCGCGGCCACCCCGCGGGACCCCGCGACCGTCGACGCGCTCGCCGCCGAGCTGCGGTCTTTGAACCTCGACGCGGTCTACATCGCCGTGCCCGCCACCTTCAGCGTGCACGCCGCCCGCAAGCTGATCGACGGCTTCGCCGCGCTCGGCGCGGACGGGATCGCGGTCACGCACGCCGATGAGGCCGATCAGCTCGGGATCGCCGCCGAGCTGTCGCAGATCAGCGGCATGCCGGTCGCCTACATCCACGAGGGCCTCGAGCTCGAGGGCGCGCTGTCGGCGGCCGATCCGTCGACGCTGGCCGCCCGTCTGCTTCCTTGAACCAAACCATGACCGCCGAACCCGAGCCCACCGGCAAGGTCATCCGCCTCAACGTGGGCGGAACCCAGGGCAAGCTGTCCACCCGCGTGGGCAGTCAGATCCCGGTGCGCGTCTACGAGCGCGGGGACTTCCTGATGCTCGTGCTGATGCTCGACGCGGCCGAGGAGCTCACGCCCGACGCGGCCGATGAGCTGAGCCACGCAGCCGAGTCGCTGGTCGTCGAATACGTGTCGCCGCGAGGGGTGGTCCGGTTCCGCGGGCAGGCCGTGCTCCAGGAGAGGGACCTGGTGCGCTTCGAGGTGTCCGCGGCGCCCGAGATCACCCAACGCCGCGAGTTCGTGCGCGTCCCGGCGGTACAGAACGTCGCCCTGGGGGGTCTCACGGGCGAGGCGGGCACCAAGGGCCACGCAATCGACGTCAGCGGAGGCGGCATGCTGCTGAGCGGGGCGGATCACCTGGAGCTGGGATCGATCGTGCGCTTCACGCTGAGCGTGGGCGCCGGCCTCCCCGAGATCGCCGGTTGGGCCCGCGTCGTCCGCGCCGCTGAGCAGGGCCGCCGCGGCCTCGTGTTCGAGCAGATCTCCGCCGACGACCGCCAGCGGCTGATCCACTTCGTGTTCGAGCGCCAGCGCGAGGCGCTGGCCAAGCTGGGCCGCGCGACCAAGCACAGGAGGGCCGGATGAGCAAGAAGGCCGACAAGGACGCTGAGAAGGCCGAGGGCAAGAAGGGCAAGAGGGACAAGAAGGGCAAGGGCGACACCGCCGCTGGCCCGAGCGTCGCCGCCCATCCGCGCGCCAGCTATCAGGTCCGTCGGGCGAAGGGTTGGGGCGGGATCGCCGGCTTTGCGCTCGCCGCGTACTTCTCCTACAAGGCGGGCGTCCCGACCGCCGACCTCGGCCTGCGGGCGCTAATCGCCGGAATCGGCGGCTACATGCTCGCGTGGGCGTGCGCGGTCACGGTCTGGCGCCACCTGGTGCTGGCTGAGCTCCGAGCCGCTCTCGAGCGCGCCGAGGGCCCCGATCCCGACCTGATTCCGGCCCGCGCGCCGCAGCCGGCCCAGAACCCCTCTCCCGAGCAGGCGGCCGCGGCCTCCTGACCGGAGCCGACGACTGAGCGCTGAGCGACGATGGATCCGATCCACCCGATCGCGCCGCTGTCCCCAAACATTCCGGAGATCAAGCCGGCGCCCATGGCCCGACCGGTCGACCGCGACTCATCGCGCTCGGGCCAGGGCAACGACCAGCGTCGCAGGCGGCGCCCGCGGCAGGACGACCCCGGGTTGGGGGAGTTCGGCTACGCCGACGATTACGCGGACGATTACCCGGACGGCGAGGGCGACTCGGGCCTTCACATCGACGTGACGGCCTGACCGCGGGGGCCGCCCGCCCGAGAGTGTCCAGATCAATCTGGACACTCCTCAAGTGGGCCGCGCCGGGGGCGATAACCGGGGAGACCGGTGGCAAGGAGCCGCCGGGGGACTGACTAAAGCGACCACACCATGGAGGTGTAACCAGATGTCCCTTTCGATTCTCACCAACACCTCGGCGATGCAGACCGAGATCAGCCTGAACAATTCGAGCGACGCCGTCTCGACGGCGATGCAGCGTCTTTCTTCGGGCCTTCGCATCAACTCGGCGGCCGATGACGCCGCTGGTTACGCGATCAGCCAGGGCCTGACCTCTCAGGTCAACGGCCTGCAGCAGGCAAGCCAGAACGTCAGCGACGCGACTTCGATGGTCCAGACCGCCGATAGCGCGCTGAACAACGTGCAGAGCATGCTCCAGCGGGTCAGCGAGCTGGCCGTGCAGTACCAGAACGGCGACCTCTCCTCGTCGGACAAGACCGACATCCAGAGCGAGGTCAACCAGCTCACCAGCGAAATCAGCCGCCAGCAGGGTTCCGTGCAGTTCAACGGCATCGACCTGCTGAACGGCACGGCCGGCACCGCCGGCGTCGGCGTGACCTTCCAGGTCGGGCCGGGCGCGGGCGACACGCTCACGGTTTCCTTCGCGAACATCGAGGGCACGAATGGCCTGAGCAGCACCGTTGGATTCACCTGGAGCAACGTCAACACGAGCACTGCTGTGTTCAACCTGGGCCAGGCCAACGCGGTCAGCCTGATCAGCAATGCCATCAACAACATCTCGTCCCTCGCGGCGACGCTGGGTGCGGTCCAGAACCGTCTCCAGTACACCTCGAATGCCATCTCATCGACTCAGGAGAACATGTCCGCGTCGCTGAGCAGCATTCAGGACGTCAACATGGCGAGCGAGATGACGATGCTCACGCAGCAGCAGGTTCTGCAGCAGGCCGGCACGGCGATGCTCGCGCAGGCCAACTCGGAGCCGCAGCTGGTGCTGAAGCTCATCACCGGCTGATCCACCCTTCGTCAGGCCGGACGGCGCCTAGTGCGTCGTCCGGTCAGACGCAAGACCAAGGCTTTTCTCACAAGCTTCGAACGCGGCAGCCTCGCTGCCGCCGCCGAGGGAACAACCCGCCTCGCGACCGTCCCACCTCACATCGCGCGAGGCCACATAACCACGTCCGATTCATCGAGGGAACCGGAAGCGGGGGTGGGCTGCCTTGGCAGCCCACCCCCGCGTGGATTAACGACCCCCTTGTGCGCGGGCCAAGATCTCGGCGGCAGGCGCGTTCTCCGGCTCCAAATCGAGCGCGGCGCTCGCGAAGATGGCTGCGTCCTGCGGCGTGCCGTGAGCCGCTGCGACCCGTGCGAGCCCGAGCAGCGCGTCGACGTCAGGCCGGTCTGCGCACACCGCCATCCACTCGTTGGCCGCCGCGGCGAGAAACCCGTGGCGCAGATAGATGTCGCCGAGCAGATGGCGCCGTTGGCGGGTCGGGAGCTCCGAGTTCTCCAGCGCTGGCAGCAGCAGCTCAAACTGTTCAACGTTCCGAGCCCTGAGCAGAGTCTCCATGATCTGCTTCAAGAACGTAACGGCGGGAACGGTTAGCGGCGATGGTGACGTCACGCCGGAGGTGATCGCCAGCCAGGTCCCGAACACCTCGCGCTCCACCTCGGATAGATCCGTCCGCGCCCGCGCGAACGCGTCGGACGCGGCCCCGGGATTCCCACCCGAAATCAGGGCGCAGAGTTCGATTCCAGAAGCCACGCCCGCGGACGTGTCGTCCTCGGAAACCAATGCGGCCTGCGAGGCCGCGCCGGCGTTGTCGCCGAGGAGCAGCAGCGTCTCGGCCAGGGCGACGCGCGCTTGACCATTGCCGGGCTGACCGGCGAGGACTGATCGGTACTGGCGCTCGGCCGCCGGCAACGCACCCGCGTCCTGCAGCGCCGACCCGAGTATCAAACGCACTTCCGGGGTCACTGACCGGACCCTGCGCTCGACCTCGGCGATGGCATCCTCCGCTCGCACTCCGGCGCTTAGCAGCAGGCTCGTGTAAGGCGCCACGACCCCGTGGAACGTCGGGTACCGCTCGAGGCACGATTCCAACAGCTCTCGCGCCATCGCGACATCCCCGTCCTTCAGCGCCAGCTGAGCCAGCGCGATCCTCGGCAGGTAGGTACCGCAGCCGACGAGGTGCCGGTACCTTGCGGGCGCGTCGCCGAGCGCGATGCAGCGGTGGAAGTGCTCCCGCGCATCGTCGAATGCACCAGTCGCTAAGGCAATTCTTGCCTGTGCGAAGACGAGGTCCGTGAACTCCGGATAGCGCCGCAGACCCTCGGCCGCCAACCTGGCAGCATCGTCGAGCCGGCCACTCTCACGCATCGCCTCGACCATCCGGGCGACAAGCGGCGGCGCGTACCTGTAATCCACTCCGCTGCCCTCGGCGACGATCATCGCCCAGGCGCGCTCGAACTCGGTCAGTGCCGCGGCCGTGTCGCCAACGGCCGCATACTCCGCCCCCAGGTTGAAATGCATGAAGGCGTCCGGCGAGCCCTCATCCAACTGCTTGCGCAACAGATCGATGTTGCGCTGAGACTTTGCCTTGGAGCTGCGCACGGTCTCCAGGTAGCCGTAGTGCTCAACGCGGACCGTTGTCTGGTGGATGCGGCCGGGAGCGTAGTGCGGCAGGCTGTGCGAAATCTGCTCATGGACGCGACCTTCGAACCGATACTGGGGCCGGTTTCTGAACATGCGCAGCATGTTGTCGGTCGTGGCGAAACCATCGCCCACCCCGCCCACATAGCTGGTTTCGACCACGGAGAAGGCTTCCCTCCAGGTGTGGCCAGTCAGCGCTCGGAGCCGCTCGGTATCCTCTGAGACCAAGACCTCGTCGGCATCGAGAAACATCACCCAATCGCCGGTGGCGGCGTCGAAGGAGATGTTTCGGGCTTCCGCGAATGAGTCGGTCCATTCGTGCTCGATCACGCGAGCTCCGAACGATCGTGCGATCTCGATCGTCGCGTCGCGCGAGCCCGTGTCGACGACGACGATCTCGTCGACGACCGGAGCGATCGCTGCCAAGCAACGAGGGAGCATCTCCTCCTCGTCTCGGACGATCATGCACAGGCTCAACGTCAGACCAGCGACCGGGCTCGCCTTCTGGGCGGCGACGGTGGCGCGACGCGAGAGGCTCGAACTCGTCGCTTGAATCGGCCGTGCGGTCGCTCTTTCCCTAGGGCGGCTCTCCACCGCAGCGAGCTGCTCCTCCAGGCCGGCGAGACCCGGATCCAGACGTTGAGCTGCTTGGAACAGGGCGAGCGCGGCATCGAAGTCCCCGAGCTCGCGGAACGCGATGCCGGCGCAGCCGAGCACCACCGGCTCACTCGGTTGCGCTTCGAGGACCTCCACGGCAGCGTCGGCAACCGTCATCAGAACTGCAGCCGCCGGAGCGGAGGGGGTGCTCGCCGCGGCCGCGAGTCCGCGCTCGAGCAGAACCACCCGCGCGTGATAGCGGAGATTCGGATCCTCCAGCTGGCTGGCGTGCGCGAACAGCCGCCGGTAAGCGTCGATGTCGCCGCCGGCCAGCAACTCCTGGGCCCGAGCGCCTAGGTGTGCCGCAGAAAAAGGACTCTCGTCGCCGGGCGCGAGCGAAGTTGCGGCGAAAACCATCGTCCCCACTATGGTCGACACCTCCTCGGTGGCACTTGAGCCGCTCAAGCTTCAGTTTCCCGCGGCACGACCGATTAAAGGGTTACCGGGCCCCTCGATGCCCAGGATCGTCTTTGCCAGTCCCCATTTCACACCCGGTTCACGGAACGCCACGCGTTGCGCAAGCGTGAACGTGACCATCTGCTCGCTGTCGCCGACAGCATGCTCGACGGCGCGCGCCAGCTCCCCTACCTGGAGTCGGCGTCGGTGCGCAGGATGGCCCGCGACATCCTCGACGCGGTCCCCCTCCTCGACGTGCCGGCCTACGAGGGTACGCGTGAGGAGATCGCGCGGACCGCTGAAGGCTTGCTGGCCGCAGGCGATGCCGACACGACTTCGGCAGAGCACGAACTGATTGGTCAACTCTGCGCGCTCAGGCAGCGACTTCTCGCCGACACAAACATCACGTACACGGTCGTGTTCATGCCCTACAACGCGTCCATGTGGGACAGTTTCCACACCATCTGGGGCGCGGCTCAAGCTGATCCCCGGGTGGAGCCGATCGTGATCCCGATCCCGTACGCCGACCGACTCCCGGACGGCAGCGCCGGTGCCTGGCACGTTCACACGACTGAGCTGCCCCCCGAGGTCCCAGTCACGCCGTATACGGAGTTCGATCTGCAAGCCACGCATCCTGACGTGATCTACGTCCACAATCCCTACGACGGCAACAACCGCGTCACGAGTGTCGCCCCGCAGTTCTATAGCGCCGAGCTGCGCCCGCACACGGACCTGCTGGTGTACGTCCCGTACTACGTATCGGCGACGGCTCCCGGAGAGCACCTGTACGGCGCGCCAAGCTTCGAACTGTTCGACAAAGTAATCGTCCAGTCCGAGGAGATCGACCAACCGGTCATCGAGAAGTGGACGAGCAACAAGGTGGTGCCGCTTGGTTCCCCGAAGTTCGACTACGTCCGTACGCCGGGGTCGCTTCCTCCGGCGGAGTGGACCGAGAGAACCAAGGGCAAAACCGTGCTTCTACAGGTGACATCGATCGTGGAGCTGCTCGGCCCTCCGGCTGACCGTCAGGCGGTCATGCGGAAGCTGAACGAGGTCCTCGACGTGGTGGAGGCGAGTGAGGATCTCATGCTTTGGTGGCGTCCTCACCCGCTCGAGCGGGCGACCGTGACCAGCATGGTGCCTGATATCGAGCCCCTCCACACGGCCTATGAGGAGCGGGCCAGGCGTTCCGGCCGTGTCCTAGTCGACACCTCTGCAGACCTGCAACGGGCGATCCACAACACGCACGCCTACTACGGCCAGTGGAGTTCGATCGTCACGCTCTACGGATTCACCGGCAAGCCGGTCGTCATTCAGGACGCCAACGTGGAAACGAACGTCCCCCGGCCCGAGGGACCTCCGGACGGCGGCCCGATCGCTGCCCTGAGCGCGTGGGCTCGGCTTGAGTGGTTCGTCTATGAGGGCGCGATCGAGTACCTGCGCCGGATGCTGAGCCAACCCGACGGTCGTGTGCCAGGGCAGCATGAGTATTTCGCGTCACTCGCCGCGCACTCGGACGGCACTGCGGGCCAGCACATCCACGATTACGTGATCAGCTGCCTGACGGATGCGTGACCGCCGCCATGACGTCCGACGTTGAGCGCGCGATCGACGAACTGCAGCGCTCCGGCCGGCTCCAGGAGGTCGCGCTCTACGCCTTCGGCCACACCGCCGCGACCGAGCAGATGCGCAGACGCCTCGGCCTGTACGACATCACGCTGACCGGCGTCTTCGACAACAACCCGGCAAAGCGGGGCAGCTCGCTGCATGGGGTCCCCGTAATCGCACCGGACGCGATCGCCGACGCGAGCGTGCCGTCGGTCGTTCTGATCGCCTCGAGGTTCCACAGCGAGATGCGCCAGCAGCTGCTGAATCTCGGATACGCGGGGGAGATCATTCGCGTCGGCACCCTCTCCATCGAGGCTGACACGGCGTCCGGAACGGACCCTGATCGCGGCGCGCGGCTGCTCGGTCAGCTCCGCATAGCTCATCCGGACCGCCATCTCATTGTGTGTCCGTTCGGAGCGCTGGGCGACGTGTACTGGGCGCTTGCCTACCTTCCAGCCTTTGCTGCCGGCGGCCGCCCGCTACCGCCCGTGGTTGTGGTCGTGGTCGGTGAGGGGTGCCGGCAGGTCGCCCGGCTCTTCGGGCACGGGGACGTGCACAGCCTCTCGCAGGTGGAGATGGACGACCTTGTGGGGGCCGTCGTGGATGCGGGAGCGTCGGACGCGACGATCGCCCATCACGACCGGCCGTATGGCGACGGCGCCCCGGTCCGCGCCCTCGATCAACGCTTCGTGGCGTTTACTGACATGTACCGCGACCTGGTCTACAAGCTGCCGGCCCGCTCTCAACCGCGCGCCCCCACGCGGCACGTGCCCGCGCAGGCCAGGGCCGATGCCCCGTCGTGGGCAAGACAGATTCCCCAGGGCCGGGGTGTGCTGATGGCCCCTTACGCAAAGAGCGTTATGCCAGTTCCATTGTCGTTCTGGGAGGACACCGCCAAGCGCCATGCCTCGCAGGGGCACGTCGTCGCGACGGTGGTGCACGGTGACGAGGAACCGGTAGCCGGGACGCTGGCGCTCGAGATTCCGATATCGCAGATGCTCGATGCCGTTGAGCACGCGGGCACGTTCATCAGCCTGCGCAGCGGGCTCTGTGACGTCGTTCATACCGCGCGCGCCCGCAAGATCCACGCCTTCCCGGACGCGCACTACAGCACCACTCCCTACAAGGTTGCTGACTTCTTCGCGCTCCCAGGTTGGGAGTCGGTCGTTCTCCAGGTCTCATGAGCGCCAGAAGGCGATCATCCGCCGGTACATCTCCGCCATCCCGTACCGGGGCTCCCAGCCGAGCCTACGGATCTTGTCTGTGGCCAGACGGTATGAAGAGGGCGGCGCATATCCCCGGCTTTCGATGTCCTCGGGCGGCTTGACGACGACGTTGATCGCCCCGCCGGCGACCTCACGGGCGACCACCTCCGCCATTTGCCGAATGGTCATGCTTGCCTGCGAGTTGGCGACGTTGTACGCCTCCCCAGCTGCGCCTTTGGTGGCGACTAGCAACAGCGCGCGAACAGCATCCGCGAGGTAGCAGACGTTGGTCAGGCCGGCCCCGTCGGTGTGAAGCTCGATGTCACGCCCGGCCAGCACCGAACGCGCGAACTGCAATGGGACACGAGTGTTCTCGGGATCATTCGGAACCCCGGCACCGAAGGTGAGACCGAGGCGGGCATTGGTCGTCCGGAGGCCATACTTCGTGGCGTAGGCGACGCTCAACGCCTCGGCCCGCCGCTTTCCCTCGGAATAGCTGCTGCGAGGCTCGTCCGGGTCGACTGTCCCCAGATCACTTTCCGCAACCGCGCCCGACAAGCCTTGGCCGTACACCTCCATCGAGGACACGTTGACGACGCTGCGTGCTCGGAGTGCCACAGCCAGGTCGAGGACGTTGCGGGTGCCGTCCACCGCTGTCGCGAGGACCTCTTCGGGACACGCGACCATGCGCGCCGATGACGTCACCCCCGCGGTATGAAAGACAAAGTCGGCCTGGTCCAACCCGCTTGTGGCCGGCGAGAGCTCGCGCACGTCCGCCGCGAGGAACCGCACGTCGAGCTCAGCTTCAAGCCCTCGCCCTTTGACGGCGTCGCGTCCCTGCGCGACCACGGTGAGATCCAGGTCCTTGGAAGCGTTGGCCCCGCTGAGCACTCGAGCGATCCCGCTCCCGATTGTCCCCGTTGCGCCCGTCACCAATACGGTGGCGCCCCGAAACCGGTCCCAGAGGATCGCGGGATCGTTCAGCGCTTCCTCGATATCGTCTCTGAGCACATCAGACACGGCGACGACGCACGCTCACCCGGCGGAGGATAGAGCGCGCCAGCCTCGGGTCACGCTGCCAGGATCTGCTGGTTCTCCATGACCTCGTACAGCGCGCGGAAAACATAGTAGTCCGTAGGCTTGGTGATCTTCATGTTGTTGGGCGTACTGGCGACCGTGCGCGGTCGGACCCCGCGCAAATGGCAGAGATGGGCAGAGTCGATCGTCCCGATCTTCTCCGCCTGCGCCCACTCGTACAGCTCGTAGATCAGGCCGTACCGGAAGCTCTGCGGTGCTTTGGCGACTTGCATCTCATCGCGAGTCGGAACATCCACGATGTCACCGGCGGCGTCCACGCGCACGACACTTTCCACCACGCGCTCGACGGTGATGGCCGCCCCGTGCTCGCGGGCGGCGGCGATGTTCTCGGTTAGCAGCTGCTCGTCGATCAGGGGGCGCACGCCGTCGTGGATCAGGACGATGTCCTCGTCCGCCGTCGTGTCCCGCATGGCAACCAGCCCGTTGTAGATCGACGCGTCGCCGGTCAAGCCGCCGGGGACGATCGTCGTCACCTTTTCGATGTCATAGCGGCGCAGCAAGCGCTTGAGCTCTCCGATCCACGACTCCAGGCACACCACCACGATCCTGTCAACCTCCGGATGCTTCTCGAAGTGCTCGATCGTGTAGATGATCACGGGTTTGCCATGCAGCTCCAGAAACTGCTTCGGGGTCGCTCGGGTGCTCATGCGCTGGCCGGTGCCTCCAGCGAAGATCAGACCCGTCACGGAACTCATGAGAACACTCCGACGACGTCATCGAGGACCAGGTCCATTTCGGAGGAGGAGAACTCGAGCTCCACCGCGTCATCACAAAGATCCATGGCGTTGAGGCTGAACATCTCGAACATCGAAGTCTTGAACCACGGTCCGCGCTCGTGGAGGATCACCTTCACGGCTCTCGCCGGACTGATCACGTCGCACAGGCCGCTCCGCAAGCCGACGAAGAAGCCTGCGCTCTCGACGAACTGCACCGCTTGCGAAAACGGGAACTGCAGCAGCACGGTACCGGCCACCGCCGGTTCTTCGGGACCGAAGCCGCTCGTGCACACGTCGTATCCCCTGGCGGTGAGATCCGCCGCCAGCGAGTTCCAGAACTGCTCGTCATGCCCGTGCACCAGTGAACGCGCGTACGGAGCGAGAATGACCGTCCGTCCGGGCCTCAACCCGTTGCTGAGGAGCGCAGCCGGAGCCGCAGCCGGATCGGGACCGGACGACGGAACGTCGTGCGGCACGTCATCGTCGAGATCAAACGATGCATACCGGAACATCTTCTCGAAGTTCAGCCCGTTGTAGCCCTGCATCTGGGCGACCGAACCGTTGAGAGACGGGTAGTGCATGACCACCAGGTCCTCGGCCCCTCGCCGAGCGACGCGCGCGTAGTCGACGATGTGCCACAGAACATCCTCATCGAGCACGACAACGTCGTTAAATCCGAACAGCTCCACCATGCGCCGGCAGGCCCCGTTCGGGACGGCGATCACGAACCGTTGCACGTTGTTCTTCCGCACGTACTCACGGATGAACAGGCATTCGACGTAGACGTCGCCCGCCGGCGGCACAGGGGTCAGAAAGACGGTTCGCTTGCCATCGGCGCCATGGGCGAGCTTTCGTAGGGCTATCGCCCCTTTGGCGACGGGAGCCAGTCGGCGCAGGAACACCCACCACGCCTTCTTGGGAGGGAGGGCACCGACCGAGAAAACCTGAGCACGCTTCGAATACCCCATCTGGACAACCTGATGCGTCATCTCTGACCAGTACGTCGGAGACGTGATCACGATCACGCGGTCCTTGTCGAAGGGGGCCAGCACCTCCTCGGGAGTCTGCACGGTCAAACCCAGGTATTCCCGACCGACCTTTTCGCTGCTGTTATCGATGATCGCGTCGACGGCAAAGCCGCGGTCCTCCAGCCAGCGCTTGCACCGCCCGTCGGTTACTGACGCACCGAACAGGACGATCTTCTTGTCGTCGAAGGCGCCCTTGCGCGCGAGCCGGTCGACTCGCTTCTCGATGTCGTCGAAGAATTTCTCCAGGCTCATGCTCTAACCATCCCGTAGCTCCGCAGCCTCAAGCAGCCGAGCGACACCAAATCCTCTTTGGTGACCCCGTGCCGTCCCAACAGCCGGTGCAGACCGTTGCCGAACGGCTTGGTCAGCGACACAATCAACAAGCGATCGGTGATGCTGCATAGCTCATAGAATGCGATCAACGCATCGATCTGGCTTGCCGTCCATGACTCGGTGCCGACGATGCCTGGCGAGCGTTCGGGGTCCGCCCCCGAGTCTCCGAACTCAGACGCGATCGGCGCTGGCAGTGAGCAGTCGCTCACCAGCACCACGCCTTGCGCACGCCTGTCCGCGACGAGGTCCTCGATGCGTCTGAGCGCCGCGGCATTCAGCTCGGCGTCGTCCTCCGGCAGGAGGAGCACGTACACACCACCCTGACCCACGTTGTACTTGCGCTCGAGTCGGGCCCATAGCCGGCTTCCGCGATAGGCGGCGTAGGTCTGCCTCAACATCAGAGGCTCTCGTCGACGGTGACGGTCATATCCGGCCCCTCATCTCGGCTTACGCTCACAGAGACCGCGGTTCTCAACCCGGACGGCTTGGCGTCGTTGACGACGATCCGCTCTCCGAACGGGGCTCCGAAAATGATGTGGTCGTACCGGAGACCGTTCTCGACCAGGAACACTTCGGTTGCCGCGCGATGGTTCTCCCCGCGGCTGGTCACGATCACCACCAGGTCGTCTGCCGGGATCTGCGCAAGGAGAGCGCCGGCTCCCGGCAGGAGACTATCCCGCCCATCGGTCAGGTGCCCGTTGTGCTTGACCAGCGTGCCGTCCAGATCGAGGAACCAAGTGTGCCCAAGCGGGGAGAGAACCAGTTCCTTCACCGCCGAGAGTCCTCTCGCAGCGCAGACCTCAGCTCATCCGCCCAGTCCCCCAGCTCCGCCGCATCCAGCTCTTCATCCAGCTCCGCTGCATCGAGCTTCGCACCGATCGCGCCACCCGGATGATTGGCGTGCAGCACGTCAATCGGCACTCCGAAGTGCTCGATGAGCGCCATGGCCAATCCCTGCAGGACGATGAGGTTCAGCACCGTGGAGTTGTTGGGCAAGATGTTCCAGCCGTCACCTTCGTGCTCCAGGTCGAGCACGAGGCGCTTGGGGATCTCCCGCTGGAGGATGCTGTCGCGGCTAAACGTGAGAAGCCATTGCGTGCAGCGGCGCTTGGTCAGCAGGCGCGAGAGGTGCACCGACTCGGCGGTCTCACCGCTCTTGGTCATGATGACAACGAGATCCCCGTCACGCACCACACCGAGATCACCGTGGACTGCCGAGTTCGTGTGCATGAACGCTGCCGCCAGGCCCACCGAGTTGAGCGTGCCGACGATCTTCTCGCAGATCGGCACGTTCTTGCCGAGGCCGGAGAAGACGAGCTTGTTACCGCTGGCGAGTGTGGCGATCGCGTCTTCCTCAAGGCTCGCGAACTCGTGTCGATCAATGGAGCGCACCGCGCCCGTGAGGATGCGGAGCGTCTCGTCGAAGTCGTGGCTCACAGCGCCTCCTCGAGGTAATAGATGCCGTTGTAGAACGCCCCGCAAATGGAGTCGTAGTCATGCCACGCGTAGGTGGTGAGCGACAGCCAGATCACAGCGTGCAGGAGCTTGATCGTGCGGGGATCTCCCCCGCTTAGCGCGAATAGGTCCTCCTCGAGGCTCTCCCATCCGTTGGAATCGACCGTCAGGTCAACGGTTTCAGGGGTGAGGCTCAAGCGGAAGTTCTTGAGGTTGAACTGGTCGTAGTTTCCGACGACCGAGTAGTAGAGCTTCGCCCAGTCATAGTTCGGGTCTCCGTGCAGCTCCGTGTACCCGAAGTAGCCGCGCGGGTCGATGAGCACCGGTTCCGTGCCGCCGCGCAACATCAGGTTCGAGAACGTGGGATCCCCGTGGATGAAGGCGAACCGCTCGACGCTCAGTGCGTCCAGGGCGCGCTCCAGATCACGCCTGTAGAAGTAGATGTTGCGGCACTCCCTTCCGTTCACCGTGATCGTCTTGTGCTCCGTGAACGGGATCAACTCTCGTACCGCCTTGAGACGTTCAACGGTCTTCCCGTAGTACGCCTCCCTGGTGCTGAACGAGTCGGCGGGAGTCGACTCCAGCGAGTGAAGCTCGCGCAGCGTCGCGGTCAGGTCAGCCAGGATCTCGCGCTTGCTGACTAAGGGCAGGTCGGCATACTCGTAGATGTTCTTGCCGTCGATCCTCTCGATCGTCAGGGGCTCGAACTCGTACAGCTGCGGGATGCTGTTGACGCCGAGCTTGACCGCGTGTCTGTACCAGCCCACTTCACGACGCGCGAGTGACCGCCCCTGCTCGTCGACCGGCTCCTTGATGAACCTCTCGCCAACCACGGTGGCGCGGTTGAAGGGGCGCGTCTTCTCGGCAGCGAGCGCTTGGTACTCCGACAGCAAACCGAACTCACGGGTGCCGGCGAGCCCCAGCTCGTCGAAGTCATGTCCCTTCTGCTGGAGCCACCGGACCAGTTCTCCGCTCGCCGGGATGTCCGACAGTGCCGACTTGTCCCGGAATACAAACAGTCCCGCCACTCCATGCTCCCGTGAGCGCTCTTCGACAAACCGGCCGTCCGTGTGGCTCCACCGACAGTCAAACGTCTGAGAGATTCCCACCCGATCGCGGTCCCCTGCCGGTAGCTCGAAGGCCGCCGGCAAGATCAGATCCGACCACACAAGCATGAACGGCGCGCCGTCGGGCAGCAGGGCCAGCGCCTGATCGACACCGCCGCACGTTCCCGACCCGGCAGCGTCGACGACTTGATATTCGACGTCGGCGAACGCAGCGAGGTACTCGCGCAACACTTCCCGGTGATAGTCCGCAATGACGACGAACCGCTTGTCCGGGAACCTGCGGAAGAGGTGGAAGATCATCGGCAGGTTCTCGACCGGCACGAGCGCTTTGGGCTTGTTCGTGGTCAGATGCTCCAGCCGCGTCCCCTTGCCTCCGGCCTGTACGACGATGTAATCCACGGTCCTGAGACCAGCTTGGCCGTTCGGGTGCTGCCCGTTGCGCGACACGTGAACGGACGCTGCCGACGGCTGCGCGATGCGGGAGAGCGTCGTGTCGAGGGACATCACGCGAGATGATCGGCACCGGCGCGCGAGAGTTGAGCAGCCGCTCGAGGGCTCCCCGGCAGACTTCCTCGCGCGCGAGGATACGGCTGTGCGGCGACGAGCGCCGACGACCGGCCCCATCCGGGGTCAAGAACGGTGCAAGGGTGCCGATGAAGCGGAGTGAACCTCGATGAGCCTCGGTGCGATCACATCCGCGTCCGGCAGTGTCACTCTGCCCTTGAGCAGATCGGCCAGATAGAACAGCGCTGCTTCATGCCTCTCTTCTCTAGCAAGATCAACCATCTGCTTGCCCTCACAGAGGCCGACAGAGACGCCAAGGAGGCGCTGGCTCGGGGAGAAACTCCGTGTCTTGTCGTCGACGCCGACTTCTTCGCGAAGCTGGGAGTCGGCGTGACGATCACCAGCGCTCAGACGATCGTTGTCGGGGAGGCAATCGGCGTTCTCCAGGCAATGGTCGCCGAAGGCAAACAGCCGTTCGTCCTGTATGCGGTCGAACACGCGCAGGACGGGCTTGCGCTCATCGAGTGGCTCACCGACCAGGGGTTCAAGTATCGAGGCGCCGGCGGCTACGACGTCGGCGGCTACGTACATGACGACCGGATCGCGCGGGAGACGATCGAAACCGCGCTCCTCGAACAGACCTTCGACGGGTACGAGAAGTTCTGGGACCCCGGGTCGCATCAGGACTTCGTCAACTTGACCCAGGCCCTTTATCGAACTCGTCGGTTGTCCGGAAATGTCGTCGAGGTCGGGTGCTTCCGAGGGAGTAGCGGGTCGGTGATGCTCGACTACGCGGCGAATAAGAACCTGCCTCCCAGGCGCTTCTGGTTCTTTGACGTATTTCAAGGGTTCGACTACGACGAAGCGCTTGCTAGTTCGGATGCGACCTGGGCGAACAGCCACGCCACCGAGGGTGACGCGATCGTCCGTCAGCGTCTTGAGCGCAAGGCCGGCGCAAACCACGTCACGGTCAAGAAGCTGAACATCATCACCGACAAGATCCCTGATGATCTGGGGCCGATCGTCGTCGCGAACATAGACGTCGATCTCTACGAGGCGGTGCTCGCCGGGTTGACCAGGATCGCTCCGTTGATGCAGATCGGCGGCATCATGATCTGCGAGGACGCGGGGCATACGCCGGCGCTCGTCGGGGCGGCCCTGGCCTTGGAGCAGTTCCTCGACTCGGATCTCGGCGCCGGGTTCACGCCAGTCCACATGACCTCGGGACAGACGTTCCTGGTCAGGCACTCATAACCGCGCCCTAGCGCGGCGGTCGGCCAAGGTCGCAGGCCACGCCATAATGCCTCGCCATGCCGTGCCCGAGCACCAGCGCATGGAGCGGCCGCTCGGTGTTCGTCACCGGCGCGTACGGCCTGCTCGGGAGCTGGCTGGCCAAGCGATTGCTTGAGCTCGGGGCCAGCCTCACGGTGCTGAAGCGGGACGCGGTTACCCGCTCGGCGTTGGTACTCGAAGGCACCGAACGGCGCGTCAACGTCGTGAGTGGCGACGTGTGCGACGGCCCGTTACTCGAACGGGCGATTGCCGAGTACGAGATCGACACGGTCTTTCACCTGGCTGCGCAGGCGATCGTAGGAATTGCCGACACGGCACCGGTGTCCACGTTCGAGACGAACATCCGCGGGACCTGGATGCTGCTCGAGGCCTGCCGGCATCTCGAGGTGGAGCGCGTCGTCGTTGCCGCCTCCGACAAGGCCTACGGAATTCACGAGCAGCTTCCCTACCGCGAAGACTTCGCGCTCGAGCCCCGCTACCCCTATGACGTCTCCAAAGCGGCAACCGACATGCTCGCTCGCTCCTACTGGCACGCGTTCGGCCTCCCCGTCGCGGTGACCCGTTTCGCAAACCTGTACGGGGGCGGCGACTTCAATCGCTCCCGCCTCGTCCCTGAGGCGGCGCTGGCTGCAATCGACGGGCGCCGGCCGGTGATTCGGTCGGACGGTACGCTCGAGCGGGACTACCTGTATGTCGAGGACGCGGTCGAGGCCTACATCGCGATCTGTGACCTGGTCGCGAGCGGCGCCGGCGTCGGAGAAGCGTTCAACGCCGGCTCCGACCAGCCCCGCTCGGTGCTCGAAGTCGTGGAACTGACCTGCTTCGTGGCCGGAACCGGCGTGCACCCGGACGTGCGCGGCACCGGCGCCCCAGCGGGTGAGATTCCCCGTCAGTGGGTCGACTCGACCAAGCTTCGGACGATGACCGGTTGGGAGCCCCGCGTGACGCTCGAGGAAGGCCTGCGCCGGACGGTTGAGTGGTATCGGCGCTACCTGTACGACGGGACTAACGGCTGAAACGCCACAGGCGATCCGCAGGCGGTGCGCTCAAGGGCGTTCGAATCCCGCCGATCTAAGAGGTAGTCGATGAGCTACACCGATGCCGTAAGCCGGGTCTCCCAGATCCAGGCGCAGATCGCCTCCCTACAGACCGCCTTCGATCCGTCCGTCGCCGCGAGCGCGGCCGGCTCGTCGACCGGTGGGGTTTCCACGACCGACACCGCGACTGGCACCACGTCCGGCTCGAGCAGCTTCGCCGACGCGCTGGCCCAGGCTCAGGGGACATCGGGAACGATCGGCACGGCATCCGACGTCCCGAACATCGTCAGCTCGGGCCTCACCAGCGCAGGCCTCACCAGCACCGGCCTCGTCGGCAGCACGGGAGGCGCGGCGTTGCCCGCCAGCGCGCAGACCATGCTGACCTCCGATCAGCAGCAGTTCGCCTCCCGGCTGGCGGCCGACACCGGTCTTGACCCGAGCGTGGTCTCCGCCTGGTTGCTCGCCGAGGAGTCCGGTGGCGCCGCCCAGTCGCGTCAGTCCCAGAACAACAACGACTGGCTCAACATCGGCTACACCGACAGCGCCACCTACGGCTCCAGCGACTCGATCTGGTCAAACCCGGTCACCGCCGCCGATGCCACAGCCGGCTGGCTCAAGGGCCAGAACACGATCCCGGGCTACGGCACCGCGAGCTCGGGCATCCAGGGGATTCTGAGTACCGCCGGTTCCTCCCCGGCTACGCAGATCGCCGCCCTCCAAAACTCTGGCTGGGCCTCGAGCGGCTATCCGGACCTGCCCTCGCTCTACTCGCAAGTGGCCGGCTAGCGCGGCGGTTGCTGCCTCGCGTTAGCGAGCAGGGGTCAGCGGACAGTTAGCAACCGCGGTCAGTTAGCGAACCGCGGTCAGCGGAATTACATCGGCGCCTGGTTCGTCCGGCCCGAGATATCTGGCGCATTCGCCGGCCACGACCGGACGCCCCACGTGGAACCCCTGGGCGTAGTCACACCCAAGCCGGGCCAGAACCTGCTTGACGTTCTCGGTCTCGACCCCCTCCGCCGTCACCCGCAGGCCGAGGTTGCGGGCGAGGTCGATGATCGAGTGCACGAGCACCGCGTCCTGGCGGTCGGTCTCCATCCGGGTCACGAACGAGCGATCGATCTTGATCTCGTCCACCGGCAGCTGCTGGAGCTGCGATAGCGACGAGTACCCGGTCCCGAAGTCGTCGATCGCGATCATCACGCCCATCGCCCGCAGCTCGTCGAGCGCGGCCCGCGCGCGGGGCAGGTCGGCGACGATCCGGGTCTCGGTGATCTCGAGCTGCAGAGCCGAGGGATGCAGATTGAGGCGGGCCAGTAGCTCGCCGATGATCACCGGCAGGTCGTGGTCGAGCAGACTCCGGGTCGACACGTTGACCGAGACGGTCACCTCGAGGCCTCCCTCACGCCAGCGCCGGCACTGCTCGAGCGAGGCCTCGAGCACGCGATCGGTCAGCGGCTTGATAATCCCGGTCTGCTCGGCCAGCGGAATGAATCCATCCGGGCCGATGCAGCCAAGCTGAGGATGGTTCCAGCGCACCAGCGCCTCGACCGCCAGCGTCTCGCCGCCTTGCAGCGGCACCTTGGGCTGGTAGTGGACGACCAGCTCGCCACGGTCGATCCCGCGGCGCAGCTGTGCGGCCAGCGCGAGCCGGTCGATGCTGTACTCGTCGTCCTCCTCGGCGTAGGTGGCGAACCCGGCATCCGATCCCTTGGCGCAGTACAGCGCGACGTCCGCGTGACGCATCAGCTCGGCCGCGCTGCGACCGTGGTTGGGGGAACAGGCGATGCCGATGCTCGCGCAAATGTGGAGCGCCACCGAGTCGACTTCGAGCGGCTGGTCGAGCACCGCGAGCAGCCGCTCGGCGAGCTCCTCCGCCTGCGGTTGGCCGCCGTGCACGAGGACGCCGAACTCGTCGCCGCCGATCCGCGCCAGCACCGTCTCCTGCCCGCCCGACGGTGCGCACTCCTCCACGACCTGACTCAGACGCCCCGCGACGCGCTGGATCACCAGATCGCCGAGCTCGTGCCCGAGCGTGTCGTTGATCGACTTGAAGTCGTCTAGGTCGAGCAGCATCACCGTCACCGGATGGGCGTCGGACGCGGCGTCGTCGAGCGCTTCCTGGAGCGTTTCGGACAGCGAGGAGCGATTCGGGAGGCCGGTTAGGACGTCGTGGTGGGCGCGATGGCTGGAGATGGCCGCCTGCCGCCCGCCGAAATACACCGCGAGCATCGGGACGAAACACACAGGGACGAGCGCCACGCTGGCGTTCGCCGAGGCCAGCAGGGCCGGGGCGAACGCGAGCACGCATCCGGCCGTCCACGCCTGGAAGGCCAGATCCTCGCGCAGGTAGCTGCGAAGCGGCAGACGCGCCAGCAGCGCCCCCGCCGTGCACGCAAGCAGATGGTTGGCGACGAAGAAGGCCGTGCCGGCGGCCAGGACGGTCGGCAGCTCGCCGCTCGTGATGTGGCTGAGCGGCAGCTCGCCGGCGAGTTTCAGCACTGCCGCCGCGGCAACCATTGCGAGCACGTACTGGGCCGCGTTGAACAGGGTCTTGAGCGGCGACACGCGGCCGGCCAGATCGGCCACCACCGAGCTCGAGACGTAGATCAGCACCGCCGGCGCAAGGCCGAACCGGAGCAGGATCGCGAACGCGAACGCGGCCGAGATCGTCACCCGGGTGAGACCCCGGCGCCGCGGCACCGGGATCGGCAGCAGCTCGCCGGCCAGCACGAACAGCGATAGGACGACGAACAGCGCCGGGTCGCCGACGCGCCACTCGCGCATCCAGGGCAGCAGGATGAGCGAAGCGCTCGCGGCGGCAGCCACGAGCGCTACGTAGAGAGTGAAACTGCGCGGCGCCGGCGCCTTGCCCGAATCCGAGCGCAGGCTATTCGCGACGACGAGCAGACGTCTGGTCAAGCGATCTTATGGCCGGCCGCGTGCGCGACCTGGAGGACATGGACGACCTGGACGACCTTGACCGGCGGCCGGGCGGAGACAAGTAGCGCCACATTTGTGGGCATCGGGATTACAAACGCCGGCGTCACCGTCTTGGCAGACGCGCCCGGCACTGAGCTGAGTGCGAACGTCAGCGCCGCGCCCAACGCCACGAGGGCCGAACCTGTCCGCCGCCTCCCAAGACGGTAGACAATTCCACGCATCTCCACCTCACTTTGCGTCACGTGCGCCCCCAGGCGACACTGACCTTTGATCCGTCTCTGCCCGGGTCATCGGCAGGGGGGCCTACGCGGTTAATCGAACATTCGTCCAGGCGGCAGGAAAACGCTCAACCGGCTCGAATCGCCCTGCCGCCCGGACCGTCCCCGCGTCGCCCTGCCGCCCGCGCCGTTCCCCCCTCGCCCCGCCGCCCGCCGGATCCTCAGAACAGCGCTTCTTGGCCAGGCAGCTCGAGACCCTCCCGCCCCCGGCCGGTTCCTCGACCCATCGCGATGGCCACATCGCGGGCGATCGCACCCTCCGAGCGCGACGCGATGACCGGATCCTCGATCCCCTCGATGTAGACGAGCGTCCGCCGGCCGTCGCCCCGCTCGTCTCCTTCGAGCGGCACGAGCGCGAACACCCGGTCGGCACGGACGAACTTGCCGTAGCCGAGGGGGATCAGCGCGTTGGGCTGGCGAGCCATGTCCCGCTAATTCTTCTACTCTGCCCGGCGTGGCCGCCACGGACCTCACCCTCACCATCGGCGGCGACCTCGAGATCTTCCGGATCGGGTTCGGCGCCATGCGGATCACGGGACCCGGAATTTGGGGCCCGCCCGCCGACCCCCCTGGCCCTGCGGGCGCACGCCAGCTCCTGCGCCGCGTGGTCGACCGCGACGTCAACCTCATCGACACCGCGGACTCCTACGGGCCCGACGTATCGGAGAACCTGATCGCCGAGGCGCTGCGTCCCTATCCCGAGAACCTCGTGATCGCGACCAAGGGTGGCTTCGAGCGTCCGGGGCCCGGCCAGTGGGAGCCGAGCTGCCGCCCCGACCGTCTCAAGCGCTGCTGCGAGGCCTCGCTGCGGCGACTCAGGGTCGAGCGGATCGACCTCTACCAGCTGCACACGGTCGATCCCAAGGTGCCGATCGAGGACTCGGTCGCAGCCCTGGCTGAGCTCCAGGAGGAGGGCAAGATCCGCCACATCGGCTTGTCCAACGTCGGGGTGGAGGAGATCGAGCGAGCCCAGGAGATCGCTCCGATCGTCTCCGTTCAGAACCAGTACAACGTCGTCAACCGAGCGTCCGAGGACGTGCTGCGCTTCTGCGAAGAGGCGGGAATTCCCTTCCTGCCCTACTTCCCCCTCGCGGTGGGCGAGCTCGCCGAATCCGGGACCGCGCTGGCCGACATCGCCGCCGGTCACGGCGCCACGCCTGCGCAGGTGGCGCTGGCGTGGCTGCTCCAGCACTCGCCGGTCACCGTGCCGATCCCGGGCACCAGCTCGATCGCCCACTTCGATGAGAACCTCGAGGCCGCCGAACTCGAGCTCGAGGACGACGAGCTCGAGGCGCTCGACGAGCTCGCTGCCGCTTCCTGAGCGCCGCGCGGCTACTCGGCCAGGATCAGCCCGAGGCGCCGCTCGAGCGCGCCGGCCAGCCGCTCGCGTACGGGGCCTTCCTCAAAGCGCTCGACCAGCGCGGACAGGAAGCCCTCGATCACGAGCCGGCGGGCGATCTCCAGCTTGAGGCCCCGCGAGCGCAGGTAGAACAGCTGCTCGGGGTCGAGCTGCGCCACCGCGGCGGCGTGGGTGCAACGCACGTCGTTGGCCTGGATCTCGAGGCCGGGGATTGCGTCGGCGTGCGCGCGCTTTGACAGCAGCAGGTTGCGCGACTCCTGGAACGCGTCCGTCTTCTGCGCGCCCGGGTCGACGATGATGTTGCCCCGCCAGACCGCGCTCGAGCGGCCGGTGAGCACCCCGCGGAAGGCGAGGTCCGAGGTCGTGTTTGGCGCCGCGTGCTCCTGGGTGGTGTCGAAGTCGATGTGCTGGCGGGCGTGGCTGGCGTAGGCGCCGGTGACCCGCGCCTCCGCGCCCTCGCCACCGAGTCGCGTCTCCATGCGCACTCGGCCCCGCGCCGAACCGAAACCGAGCGCTACCCAGTCAAGACCGGCGTCGCGACCGACCTCGGCGCGCTGGGCGCCGAAGATCCAGCTGCGCTCCGACAGCCCCTGGCCGCACACGTAGCGCAGGTGGGCACCGCCGCCGACGATGAGCTCGGTGACCGCGTTGAAGACGCCATTGAGCTCGGCCTCGCCCGACAAGTACTGCTCCCACACCTCGGCCCGAGCGCCCTCCTCGAGCACAACCAGGGTGCGCTGGTTGAGCAAAGTTCCGGTTCGCGCCTGCACGCTCTCAAGCGAGATCGGCGCCTCGAGAGCCACCCCGCGCGGCACGTAGACGAATGAGCCGGCGCGGTAGCCGGCGTCGTTAAGCGACACGAAGACGTCGTCGCCCGGGCTGATCAGCCTGCCTAGGTGGCGGCGCAGCAGCTCGCCGTGCTCGCTCGCCGCCTGCTCGATCGAGGTAACGATGACGCCCTCGGGCAGCTCGCCGGCGGGCGCGTCGAACATCCGGTCAGCCGGATCGGCACCGCTCAGCTCCTCGGCGCCCCGCACCGGCTCGTACGCGGCCAGGTTCAGCTCGGAGATGTCGGTGAACTCCCAGCCAGCCCGGCCCTTGAAGGTGGGCAGCTCGACCGGGGGAGCCGGTGCACTAGCCAATCGAGCCCTCCATCTGGAGCTCGATCAGCCGGTTCATCTCGACCGCGTACTCCATCGGAAGCTCCTTGGTGATCGGCTCGATGAAACCGTTGACGATCAGCTTGGAAGCCTCGTCCTCGGGAATGCCGTGGGACATGAGGTAGAAGAGCTGGTCGTCGCCGACCTTCGAGACGGTCGCCTCGTGGCCGACGTTGACGTCGTCCTCGCCGATCCTGATCGTCGGATAGGTGTCTGAGCGCGAGTGCTCGTCGAGCAGCAGCGCGTCGCACACGACCTTCGACCGTGCGCCGTGGGCGCCCTTGGCGATCTCGAGCAGACCGCGGTAGGAGCCCCGCCCGCCATCCTTCGAGATCGACTTGGCGAAGATGTTGCTCGTGGTGTTGGGGGCGGCGTGGATGATCTTGCCGCCGGCGTCCTGGTGCTGGCCGGCGCCCGCGAACGCGATCGACAGGATCTCGCCGTGGGCGCGCTCGCCGAGCAGGTACACGCTCGGGTACTTCATGGTCAGGCGCGAGCCGAGGTTGCAGTCGACCCACTCGACCGTCGCGTCCTCGTGCGCCACGGCCCGCTTGGTCACGAGGTTGAACACGTTGGTCGACCAGTTCTGCACGGTCGTGTACCGGATCCGTGCGCCCGGCTTGGCGATCAGCTCAACCACCGCGGAGTGGAGCGAATTGGATGAATAGGTGGGCGCGGTGCAGCCCTCCACGTAGTGCACGTATGACCCCTCGTCGGCGATGATCAACGTGCGCTCGAACTGTCCCATCGATTCCGTGTTGATCCGGAAGTAGGCCTGGAGCGGCATCTCGACGTGGACGCCCGCTGGCACGTACACGAACGAGCCGCCGGACCACACCGAGCTGTTGAGCGCCGCGAGCTTGTTGTCGTTGGGCGGGATCACGGTGGCGAAGTACTCCCGCACGAGGTCTTCGTGCTCGCGCAGCCCGGAGTCCATGTCCTTGAAAATCACGCCCTGCTTCTCGAGGTCCTCGCGCACCTGGTGGTAGACAACCTCGGACTCGTACTGGGCCCCGACGCCCGACAGGAACTTGCGCTCGGCCTCGGGGATCCCGAGCCGGTCGAACGTCTTCTTGACATCGTCGGGCACGTCGTCCCACGAGCGCTCGGCGCGCTCTGATGCGCGGACGAAGTAGTGGATGTCGTCGTAGTCGACCTCCTGGAGCATCGGCGAGCCCCAGGTCGGCTGCGGCCGCGAGAGGAAGTGCTCGAGCGCCTTGAGGCGGAACTCGCGCATCCACTGGGGCTCTGACTTGAACTCCGAGATCTTCTCGACGATCTCCCGATTCAGACCCTTCGGCGCCTTGTACAGGTAGTTCTCGGCGTCGTGGAAGCCATATCGCTGCTCGTAGTCCGCGTTGATCGCCGCCAAGGCAGCATTCTCGGTGGTGACATCTACAGCCACTACTCCACCTCCAACTTGATCGTCTCGTCTTCGATGATCACCGGGAAGGTGTCCACCGGAACATATGCGGGCAAAGTCTTCGGGTTGCCGGTCTTCAGGTCGAACAGCGACCCGTGCCTTGGGCACTCGACCGTGCAGTTTTCCGGATCGAACTCGCCCTCCGCGAGCGGTCCGTTGTCGTGCGAGCACCGGTCCTCGATCGCGTACAGGCTGCCGCCGCAATTGAACACGCCGATCTCGAGGTCCTCCCACTCGACCAGGCGACGTTCGCCCGGACCGAGCTCGTCCACACGACACACATCAATAATCTCCGGCACAGCCAAATCCTAGCGCACCGATAGGAATTTCTAGGCGGCGCTGCTCTCCGGCTCCCACCCCGCCGCGTGCCCCAGCGAGGCGCCCTTCAGCACCTTGAGCGACAGCAGGGCGCACTTCATCCGCGTCGCGGAGATATCGATCCCAAGCAGATCGAGCACGAACGACCGATCGAGCGACAACAGCTCCTCAACCCGCATCCCCTTGACCTCGTCCGAGGCCATCGACGCCGCCGCCTGCGAGATCGCACACCCGTGCCCCGAGAACCGCACCGCCTCGATCCGCCCCTCCCCGTCCAGCGCCAGCTGCACCCGCAGCTCATCCCCGCACAGCGGGTTCAGATCCTGGAATTCCAGGTTGGCCCCCTCCAGCTCCGCCTCCGGCGGGCTCCAGTTGTGGGGGTGTTTGTAGTGGTCGAGGATGTTCTCGCGATACAGCTCTTCCATTCCGATCAAGGGTAGCCGCCGGCTAGCGCCCTTGGCAGCAGGGCATCCATCGCCAGGTCATAGTCCAGCGACTCCCCGGCCGACAGCGGCCGGCACGTAAATGCATCCACGACTACGCCGCGCGCCCGGTGCTGCTCGGCAAGCGAGCCTCCCACCACCGAGCCGCACTCAGGCGCCGGCGCAATCGCCCTCCCATCCGGCCGGCGGAACCTCACCGCCCCGCCGCCGGATCGCTCCACCCTGAACCCGCCTTCGTGCACCAACCGATGGTGATAGGAGCACAACTGCACCAGGTTCTCCAGCGCCGTCGGCCCGCCCCGGGCCCAGTGCTGGATGTGGTGGGCATGCAGGAAGTTTTGATGTGTGCAGCCGGGAAAGCGGCAGCCGTCGTCCCGGCTTCGCAGCGCGCGCCGCAGCGCCGGCGGAATCGTCCGCGTCCGCCGGCCCACGCTCAGCGGCCGCCCGTCCCGCTCCACGATCCGCACCACCGCCGCATCGCAGCCAAGTCGGCGCGCCGTCTCCGCGGGAAGTGTCGGTCCGTCCGCCAGCTCCGCCCGCTCGACCACGTCTTCCGACGCGAGCGTCGCCGCATCGACGTGGACCACGATCTCGGGCACGGCCGGACTGGCGCCCCCAGCCGGGGAGGCCGCGCCAGCACCCGCGGCGGCGTCCGTGCCAGGGAGACCACCTTTGGCGAGCGCCACCAGCGCATCGGCGCGTCGGGCGGCGACCGGTGACGCCACGTAGTCGTCCTCCTCGTGCGCCTCCTGGAGCGCGTCCACCGCGTTGATCACGACCGCGGCGTCATCGGGCGGCAGCTGCCCTTCCAACCGCAGCGACCCGTCCTCGTTCCAGCTCCACCTCAGATACCGACACTCCTGGGCGCGCTGAGCCGCTCCCAGCGTCGCCGACAGCGCCTTCGAATAGCAGCGCACGAGCTTCTCGAGCTGCGCGCCGGTGGCGTGTCGCGCGATCTCGAGCAGCCCGGCCTCAGTCGCCGGCGTCGCCGCGCGCGTCAGGGCGCGCACCTTGCAGTACGACAGCTGCCCGCGGGAGAACGCCTCGCGGACAGCAGGCAGCTCCTGGAGCCGATGAGCGACCCGCACCTGCTCCCGCGCTGCCCCAAGCCCGAGCGAGCACTTCCAGGAAAGCCAGTGTGCGCACGACTTCACGCCCCACTCCGCCCATCCACCTCGCGTATCGAACTCCGCGATCAGCGACAGCCAGCGGCACGTCGCGACCGCGATATGCGCGGCCAGTTCACAGATCTCTCGCTCGAGTTGGTCGAGTGACGGAGTCGCCGAAGCCTCGGGCAGATCAAGAGCTACAACCGAACACATGTTCGATAGACTACGCGCACCCGCGGACGGAACCGAGCGTCGGCCGCCCACCGAGAACCGAGTGTCCGCCGCGCACCGAGCGAACGCGCGCAGGATCGCGGGTCGCATACGGCACGTGCAACCCAAAAGTTGCGTTTCCGCGGAAACGTCGCGGACGAGTCCTACGGGTCGTTGTCTCGCCTGCTGTCCGGGGCTGGTCAGATGAAGTAGCGGCCCTGTTCGATGTCCTCGATGAGGCCGGGTGGGTGGGCTTCCAGCCCAGGAGTTCCTGGGTGATCGCGCTGGAGGCGGGCATGTCGGTGCTGAGCAGGGGCACGAGCATGCCGCCGAACTCTTCGGCGGGCAGGGACCGGGCGGGCAGGTTCAGCTGCCGGCCGATGGCGTCGGCGATCTCGCGGACGGGCACGCCTTCGTCACCGACGGCGTTGAGCACGGCGCCGGCGGGCGCCTGCTCGATGGCTAGCCGGTCCAGGCTCGCGGCGTCCTTTACGTGGACGGCGGGCCAGCGGCTGGTCCCATGGCCGATGTAGCCCGAGACGCCCTTGGCCCGGGCCGCGGCGATGAGTTGGGGGACGAAGCCGTAACGCTCTCCCTGACCGTGCACCGAGCGGGGCAGCATGACCAGGCAGGAGCGCCTGCAGGAGCGGGGGCTGCTCAAGCACGCCCGGATCGTCAGGTCGATTAGCGCCGCCGTGCGCGAACGGGGCACGGACGAACTGACCGCCCGGCTGGGGGCCGAAGTGGGGATGCTCGCCTTCACAATCGCCGTTGAGCGCTGGATGGAGTCGGACAATGACGAACCGTTCCCGCTCCATGCCGCAGCGGTCTTGAGTGACCTGCGGACGCGCGCGGCCGAGCTCGACTCCCGGTGCACCCGCCGCCACGAGCGCTAATCGACCCGGTTAGCGAAACGGTTTGAACCGATGCCCCGGGATGAGCACGATGGACGCTCCTGCACGCCGAACTCGCCGAACTCGCCGAACTCGCCGAACTCGCCGAACTCGCCGAACTCGCCGAACTCCCAAGGAGGGTCCATTGTCCGGATCTGTCACAACCATCACCGACGATCGGTTCGTCGCCGACGTCCTCGAAGCCGAGTCCCCTGTCGTGGTCGACTTCTGGGCCGCCTGGTGCCCGCCCTGCCGACTGATGGACCCAATCCTCGCCGACCTCGCCGCCGAGCGAGAAGACGTGCGCTTCGCCAAGCTCGACGTCGACGCCAACCAGCGGACGGCGGTCAGGTATGGAGTGTTGTCGATGCCGACGCTGCTGGTCTTCCGAAACGGTCAAGAGGTCATGCGGCTCGTGGGCGCCCGTCCCAGGCGTCGACTGGCCGATGAGCTCGCGTCCGTGCTCGGAGCGGCAACGGTGGGCGCGCCGTCGATGTGAAGAAGCATCACGAGTGGCCTGGGCGACCCGCGAGTAGGGTGGCGGCATGGAGCTCCGCCAGCTCGAGTACTTCGCAGCGGTCGCCCGCCACCGTCACTTCGGTCGCGCCGCCACCGAGGTCTACGTCACCCAATCGGCGCTCTCGCAGCAGATAGCCAGACTCGAGGCGGAGCTTGGAGTCAAGCTGCTCGCGCGGACGGCGAAGGGCGTCGAGATGACGCCCGCGGGCGAGGAGCTCAATGACCATGCCGCGACGATTCTGCACCAGGTCGCCAGCGCGCGAGCGGCGATCGACGGACACCGGGGTGCCGTCCGCGGCGTCGCCCGGATCGCCGCGACTTCGCACGACTCGGCGGCCCTAACCCCAGCGCTTGTCGCGTTCCACCGGTCCCATCCGCAGACGCAGCTCTCGCTGCGGCACGCTCCACCCCCGCAGCTGCTCGAGCTGCTGGCGGCAGGAGCCGTCGACGGGGTGGTGCTCGGGGTCGACGATGGCGAACCGCGGATGCCGGCCGGCGCGATCGCGCGCACGCTCACGGAGGAGCCGCTTCGGCTCGTGTGCGCCCCGGACGACCCTCTCGCGGACACGAGCAACGTATCGATCGACGCCCTGCGCGGGGTCCCCGTGATCCTGCCCGAACGCGGCACTGCGCTGCGCGAGATTGTCGTGACGAGCTGCCAAGCGGCCGGCTTCAGCCCTCTGCCGCTGTTCGAGACGAGCGATCGGCTGACGATCCGGACGCTGGCCGCCGAGGGTCTCGGGTACAGCGCAGTCCCCGAGTCATGGGCGCAGGGTGACGGTCCCCGCACCGGCATCGCGAGCTTCGCCGATCCAAGTCCCCGCTACCGCGTCGCACTCGTGCACGGCGACCAAATGCCGCCGATCGGAGCGCTGCTCGTGGAAGAGCTGGCTGCGTTCTTCGCGGCGACCGGCTACCGACCGCGCTAGCCAACCGCGCGAGGCGAGCGCGCGAGCCGACCGCGCAAACCGACAGCGCTAGCCGAGCGCGGTGAGCAGCGCGCCACCATCCGGGCTCCCCAGCCCGGTGCACGGATCCCAGCCTGGCCCGGCGGTGTAGGCGCCGTTGTTGCCCTGGGTGATGTCGTGAAAGCCGGCCGCGGCGGAGGCTTGATAGAGCCGCGGCTGGGCGAATCCGACCGGCTGACCGAGCGACTCGTTGATCAGCGCGATCAAGCCGGCCCACAGGGGGGCGACCGCGCTGGTGCCGCCGACCGACTCCTGGTTGCCGTCGACGAAGATCGAGTAGCCGGTCTGGGGATCGGCGTCGCCGGCGACGTCGGGCACGCCGCGGCCCGGGCTGCTGGTGTCGACGTTGTCCGGCATGGTCACGCCCGTCTGATACGAGGGCACCGGGAACTCGATACTGATGCCCCCGCCGCCGGCGCCACCGCTCGGCAGATCGTTCCAGACGACCTCCGAGGTCGCGACGTCATTCGAGATCTGTAGCGAAGTCCCGCCACAGCCCAAGGCGTGCGGCGCCGAGGAGGGAAAGTCGACGTGCTGCTTGCCGTCGGTGACGCCGTCGGTCGAACCGTTGTCACCCGCGGCAACCGTCACGGTGACACCGGCCGCGGCGGCCTCCGTCAACACCTGCTCCATCTGAGTCCTGGCCTGCTGAGTCCAGGAGTCCTCGGGGCCGCCCCAGCTGATCGAGACCACGCTCGGCTTGTTGGTGGTGTCGTGCACAGCGGTCGAGACGGCGTCGATGAAGCCCTGGTCGGTATTGGGCGAGAAGTAGACGACGAACTTCGCCCCCGGCGCGACGGAGCCGGCTACCTCGATGTCGAGCATCACCTCGCCATCCTCGTCCGGATTCGTACCCGGGGAGTTCGTGCCGCCATCGACCCCGACCGCGGTCACACTCGGCGAGGTCAGCCCGAGGCCCGAGAAGTAGGTGTTCAGATCGCTTTGGCTGAACCCGCCACCGAGCTCGATGAACCCCACCGTCTCGCCCGCGCCGGTCACTCCGGTGGGAAAGCTGTAAGCCGCCGCGATCTGGAGCGGCGTGTACGACGTTGCGTCGGCCGCTGGTACCTGGGGGCGGATGTAGGGCTTCGCTTGCGGACGCTCATCGATCCCGAACGCGCCGGTGATCACTCCGTCCAGCCCCCGGGGGATGGTCAAGGGTCCCTGCCGTCCGCGGTAGGGGCCGGCGGTCGGGTGCTCCAACAGCTGGAGGTCCTGCGCGCCAAAGGCCCGCGCCATCGCATCGACGGTTCCGCGCAGCTGCACCGCCCGGCGCCCGGCATCGACCTCGGCCACGTCAAGCCCATACTCACGAGCGAACGACCGGACGGCCGCCACATCCTCGTCACTAGCCCCGTATCTCGTTGCAAGCTCTGACCGAGAGACCGCTCGTCGCTCAGAAAGTGCGCGACCGGCTTCCTGGTCGACCCAGTCGAGCGATCCCGACGCCCGCAGATACACCGTGACTGAAATCTCCCGGCGCAGATCGACCTCCCCGATCACCGGGTGGCCCGGCTCCCGCCGGCGCTCGCTGCCGGGGATGACAACACGTTCTTCAGCTGAGATACGACTAGGTTCTCAGGTCGAGCCGCGCCGTGTCGAGAGGGCGGCTCAGGCGGCTCAGTCCAGCTGCAGCGTCGCTCGGACCCGCCCGAGGCCCTCGATCAGACGATCCACATCCGAGACGGAGTTGTGCACCGCGAACGAGGCCCGGGTTGTCGCGGGCACGCCCAGCCGGCGCATCAGCGGCTGCGCGCAGTGGTGCCCGGCGCGCACGCACACACCCTGACTCCCGAGGATGTCCGCGATGTCGTGCGGATGCGCGCCATCGAGGACAAAAGAGACCAAGGCACCGCGATCAGAAGCGGACAGAGGCCCCTGAACACTCAGCCCCGGGACCTCACCGGAACCAAAGCGCTCCAGAAGCTCAGCCACCAAAGCCTGCTCGTGGGCATGGATCCGATCCATCCCGACCGCACGGATCCAATCCACCGCCGCGCCCAAGCCGATCGCTTCAGCGATCTGAGACGTCCCGGCCTCGAACTTCCAGGGCAGGTCGGCCCACGTCGACTCGTTGGCCGTCACCGTCCGGATCATGTGGCCACCACCGATGAACGGCGGCATCTCCTCGAGTAGCTCGCGCCGGCCGTGCAAGACGCCAACGCCTGTAGGCCCGTAAGCCTTGTGGCCCGTCCACGCGTAGAAGTCCGCGTCCAGATCGGGCAGCCACACGGGCAGCTGCGGAACCGCCTGGGCGCCGTCGACCAAAACCACCGCACCAACGGAATGCGCGCGCCGCGCGATCTCCGCCACCGGATTGACCGTGCCCAAAACATTTGACACATGCACAAAAGACACCAACCGCGGACCCCGCTCCAACAACCCATCCAAGGCATCCAAATCCAAGAAGCCCTCATCGGAGACGGGCACGTACGCGAGCTCGGCCTCCCGGTCCTGGCACAACAACTGCCAGGGCACGATGTTCGAGTGGTGCTCCATCTCGGTGAGCACGACCAGGTCGCCGCGGTGCACGTTCTGGCGGCCCCACGTGTACGCGACCAGATTGATCGCCGCGGTCGCGTTGGCCGTGAACACAGTCTCCTCGACCGTCGAGCCGAGCCACGAAGCGATCCGCCCCCGGGCGTCCTCGAACAACGTCGTCGCCTCGTCCGCCAGCGGATACACGCCCCGGTGGATCGACGCCCGGGACCGCATGTAGTAAGACGTCATGGCCTCGATGACCGAAAGAGGCGTCTGCGAGGTGGCCGACGAATCCAGGTAAGTCAGCGGGTGCCCGCCAAACGTCCGCCCCAGGACCGGGAACTCCGCAGCAAGATCCCCAACGGAAACCCCAGAGATCCCGGATACCGAAGCCATTTACGCGGCCGCCCCGATCTCGTCGGTGATCCACCCGTACCCCTTGGCCTCAAGTGCCTCGACCAGCTCCGGGCCGCCCTCTCGGACGATCCGGCCCTGGTACATGACGTGCACGTGCGAGGGCTGAACCAGGTGCAGGATCCGCTGGTAGTGGGTGATGATCAGCACGCCCATGTCAGGACCCGCCACCGAGTTCACGCCGTTGGCGACCACCCGCAACGCGTCGATGTCCAGCCCGGAGTCGGTCTCATCGAGGATCGCCATCATGGGCTTCTGGAGCGCCAGCTGAAGGATCTCCATCCGCTTCTTCTCGCCCCCCGAGAACCCCTCGTTCAGATACCGAGTCGAGAAGTCGCGCGGAACGTCGGTCAGCTTCATCGCGGCCTCGACCGTCTGACGGAACTCCTTCAGCGGGATCGGCTCCAAACCCTCGCCGTCGCGATGCGCGTTCAAAACGGTCCGCAGGTACTTGGTCACGGTGACACCGGGTACCGCCACGGGATATTGGAACGCCATGAACAGCCCCATCCGGGCTCGCTCATCGGGCGAGGCCTCGGTGATGTCTTCACCACGGAAAACGACCTGCCCCTCGGTCACCTCAAGACCCGGATGGCCCATCACAGCGTTTGCCAAAGTTGATTTCCCCGAGCCGTTGGGCCCCATCAACGCGTGTATCTCGCCGCGACCGACGGTCAAATCGACACCCCGCAGGATGTCCTTCTCACCGGCCCGGACGTGAAGGTTTCTGATCTCTAGGTCTGCCATATCAACTTTCGGGTCGTAAATCTCAAGCGGGCAGGGGCTCGCGCTCATTCCGACGCGAGAACTCGACCAGCTCGGCCAGCGTGGTGGTCTGCAGCGAGCGAATGATCCCGCCCTGGACGCGCGTCCACAGCAACTTGGTGGCGCAACCACGACCGGCGTCGGGCTCGTGCGAGCACAGCACCCGCTCGGTGTGGTCGTGCACGAAGCACTCCATCGGGGCGATCGCACCCTCGAGCGCCTGCACCACGTCCACCATCGTGATCTCCTCGGCCGGCCGGGCCAGCCAATATCCGCCGTGGGCGCCGCGAGCGCTCTGCACGAGCCCCGCCTTGCGCAACCGAGCGACCACCTGCTCCAGGTACGCGAGGGGCAACCCCTCGGCATCCGCGATCGCCTTCAGGGATGTGGGGTGCTCGGGCGACTGGCGCCCGAGCTCGACCATTAGGCGCACGCCGTATTCGGCCTTCGAGGAGAAGATCATCGGTTTTATATCCTACCAGGACGGTCGGTTTACCCCTGACAGATAGGCTGAAACCATGCGAACCCAGGCGAGCCGTGGCCAACCAGCACCTCCGCTGGCCACCTCGTCGGACGTAGCCGTGGTCGCGGCCGCCGCTCGCGCCGCCGGGCGGCTCGGCATCGACACCGAGTTCATGTCCGAGGGCCGCTACCGCGCCCTGCTCTGCCTGGTGCAGATCGCCGTCGACGACCCCGAGCCCGCCGGCAACGACCACGGCGGCAACGAGCACGGTGGCAACGAGCACGGTGGCAACGACCACGCCGCCAGCGACCACCCGCCGCGCACCATCCTGATCGACCCGCTGAACGGCGTCGACGTGACCCCGGTCGCGCAGCTGCTGGCCGATCCCGCGATCGAGGTCGTGCTCCACGCCGGGCGCCAGGACGTGGCGATCCTGCGCCGGGCGTGGTCGACCGCGATCACCAACATCTTCGACACCCAGCTCGCGGCCGGGTTCGCCGGCGCGAGCGCCCAGACCGGTTACGGCAACCTGCTCGGCGCCATCCTCGGCCGGCGCGTGGGCAAGACCGCCAGCTACACCCGCTGGGACGCGCGCCCGCTAACCGCCGAGCAGCTGAGCTACGCCGCCGAGGACGTCGCCCACCTGCTCGAGCTGGCCGATGAGCTCGAGCGGCGCCTGACCGACAGCGGCCGCCTCGAGTGGGCCCGCGAGGAGTGCCGGCGCCTCGAGTCCGCCACCGACGAGCGCGATCCGGACACCGCCTGGGAGCGGCTGCCCCGGATCGGGCAGCTCGATCCGCGGGCCCGGGCGGTCGGCAAGGAGCTCGCCGCGTGGCGCGAGCGCACGGCGTCGGCCGAGGACCGCCCGGTCGGGTCGGTCCTGGCCGATCCGGCCCTGGTCGAGCTCGCCAAGCGCCACCCGTCGAACCTGCAGGCGCTCGAGCAGATCCGCGGCATCCATCCCTCGGGCATCCGCCGGCGCGGCGCCGCCATTCTCGAGGCGATCGCCGTCGGCATGAAGGCCCCGCCGATCCCGCGCGAGGAAGGTCGCGGCCGCTCCGAGCCCGAGGACGCCCCGCTGATCGTGTTGGCCGAGGCGCTGCTGCGGGCCCGGGCGCTCGACGCCGGCCTGGCCTACGAGCTGATCGCCTCGCGCAACGAACTCGAGGCGATCATCGGCGCGTCCCGGCGCGGCGAGCCCGACCCCAACGTGCGCGCGCTCGAGGGCTGGCGCGAGGAGCTCGTGGGAGCCGACCTGCGGGACCTGCTGGCCGGTCGCCGGGCGATCTCGGTCGGCCCGAACCGCCGCCTGATCCTCAGCTAAGACGAACCGACCTCGAGCATCATCGACATCGTGGCCACCCGGGCGAACATCGAGCTCGACAGCGAGTAGACGATCGGCCACGGCCGGTTGATCAGGCCTAGGTCGACCTCCTGGAGATCGCCGGCCGCGGTCGAGAAGGTGAGACGGAGCTTGTGCCCGGGCGAGTTGGCCGCGCTCTGTGCGCCGGTGTCACCGTGGGCCAGCGACCAGCCGTCCTTCTTCAACAGCCGACCCTCGTCGCGCAGGAGGATGTCGGACGAGTTGTAGCCACCGTTGCGCACGACGAGATCGACCGCGCAGTACGCGTTCGACCCCTGGTCGCATGCCCGCACCTGGGTGACGATCCGGGAGCCCGGGATGAGCGGAACCGAGGCGGCCGTGGGGACGCGCTGCGCCGCGCTCACACCGCCGCAACCGGCCAAGATCGCGCTGAATGCGAGCGCACACACGGTGAGCAGCGCCGTCCAGGCGCCTAGTCTTCGGGCGGTCATGGGAAGCTGCGCAAGCGTAGCCAAGCTCCCTAAGTGGGCCCGGGAGCTGCTCGACCAGGCCCGCGTCGGACGCCTCGGCCTGCTCGATGACGAGCACCGGCCGCGCGTCCTCCCGGTCACCTTCGCGCTCGCGGGCGACGCGCTGGTGACCGCCGTCGACCACAAGCGAAAGGACGTGCCGGCCGAGCGGCTGGCCCGACTGCGCTGGTTGCGCGCGCGCCCGAGGGCCGCGCTGACCGTCGACCACTACGAGGAGGACTGGTCGCGCCTGGCCTGGGTCCAGGCGCTCGGGACGGCAACCATCTACAACGCCGCGGATGCCCCACAAGCGATCGCCGCGCTCACCGTGCGCTACGAGCAGTACCGCGAAACGCCTCCCGCCGGCCCGGTGATCGAGCTCGTTCCCGACCGCCTCGTGTGGTGGAGACCGTAGGCCGCTACGCGCTCGGCGTCGCCGGGCTGGCGGTGATCTGCGCCGCGCTGGCGCTCGCCGCCGTGGCCATCCGCCGCCGGATCCTGCCCGACTGGGACGGCGCCCCCGCGCGCCTGGCCGAGACGGTGCTGGGCCTGACCGTGCTCATCGGGATCCTCGAGGTGCTGGGCGCGGTGGGGCTGTTCGCCTTCGCCCCGGTCGTGCTCGCCTCGGTCCTGGCCGCGCTACTCGCTCGCCGATGGGCCTCGCTGCGCTCGGCGTCCGTGGGGCCAAGAGGGCCCGTCCTGACCCGCGCCGATGTCCTCCTGACCGGACTGGCGATCCTCGCCGCCGCCGCCGTGATCGCGGAGTGGGGGGCGCTGACGATCCAGTCCTACGACGTCGGGATCCGCGGCTTTGACTCGCTCTGGTACCACCTCCCGTGGGCGGCCAGCTTCGCGCAGACGGGGAACATCGTGTCGCTGCGCTTCACCGACGTCGAGTACCTGACGTCGTTCTATCCCGCGACCGCCGAGGTGCTGCACGGGCTGGGGATCGTGCTGCTCGGACGCGACACGCTGTCGCCCGGCCTGAACCTGGTGTGGCTCGCGCTGACGTTCCTCGCCGCCTACTGCATCGGGCGCCCCCGGGGCGTCGGCGCCGGCACGCTGCTCGGCGCGGCGGTGGTCATGGCGACCTCGATGATGGACTACTCCCAGGCCGGTGCCGCGGCCAACGACGTCGTCGCGGTGTTCTTCCTGCTGGCCGCGGTGGCGTTCCTGATCAACGATCCAGACCACCCCGCCGCGCTGGTCCTCGCCGCGGTCGCGGCCGGCCTCGCGGTCGGGGTCAAGCTGACCGTGCTCGGGCCCGTGCTCGGGCTCACCATCGGCGTGGTCGCGATCGCGCCGCGCGGGGAGCGGCTGCGCACCGCCGGGCTTTGGCTCGGTCCGCTGATCCTCGCCGGCGGCTACTGGTACGCGCGCAACCTGATCGCGGTCGGCAACCCGCTGCCGTGGAGCAGCCTGGGCGTCCTGCCCACGCCGGCGGCGCCGCTCCAGCAGAGCACCGGATTCTCGGTGGCGCACTACCTGACCAGCGGACACTTCTGGAGTGCGTTCGCCCAGCCCGCCCTCGCGTCGGGACTCGGCGGGTGGTGGTGGGCTCTCCTCGCCGGTGCTGTGATCGGCCCGCTCCTGTGTCTTTTGCCGAGTCGCTTGGGAGATAACTCGCGTATAGCGAGAGTTATCTCCCAACCGGCCGATCGCACCGTTCGGATGCTCGGCGCGGTCGCCCTTTTCTCACTCGCGGCCTATGTGATCACCCCCGAGACGGCTGCCGGCCCGGCCGGGAATCCACTGGGCTTCGCGTTCAACCTGCGCTACCTCGCGCCGGCGCTGACGCTGTCGCTCGTCGTCCTGCCGCTCGCGCCCGCCCTCGCGTCGCTGGCGGCCCGAACCGCGACAACCGTCGGACTTGCCGCCGTGCTCGCCGCCACCGTGGCGCAGCCGAACCTGTGGCCCGCCCACACCCCAGGTGCAGTCCTTATCGCCGTGGGCGCGGTCATCGTGGTCGGAGCACTGGTCGCACTCGCTCACATAACCCCGCCCCGGGTCGTGATCGGCCTCACTGCCGTCGTCGCTCTCGCGGTAGCGATCGCCGGGCACCCGCTCCAGAATCACTACCTCCGCGGCCGCTACGTCTACCAGCCGGGCGTCTCCTACCTGGCGCGGGTGTGGGCGCTGTTCCGCACCGTCCACGACGCGCGCGTGGGCGTGGTCGGCACCTACGGCGGCTTCTTCGCCTATCCGTTCTTCGGCCTGGACCTCTCCAACCGCGTGCAGTATGTGGCCCAGCGGGGGCCGCACGGGTCGTTCACGCCCATCGCCACCTGTGCTCGATGGCGATCGCAGGTGAACGCCGACCACCTGAACTACCTAATCACTACACCCGCACGCGACCCTTGGCACCCGAAGGTGCCGAGCTATTCCCCCGAGAACGATTGGACCGCATCTGATCCCGCGGCCCAGCCGATCTACCACGAGACCGCGCTTGGCCAGCCGATCGTCGTGTATCGCATCCAAGGACCGCTCGATCCGAGCGCCTGCGGGTAAGCTCAAGAAATGTCGACCATCGCTGACTATCTCTCCGATCCCGAGCTGACCGCCACCGAGTGGGATCTCGCCCCGCTGCTCGACGGCGAGGAAGACCGGGCCCACGCCGAGCGCATGCTCGACGAGGCCAAGGAGCTCGCAACCCGCTTCTCAGAGACGTTCTCGGGCAAGGTCGCCGAGCTCGACGCCCCCGGCCTGCACGGGGCCATGCACGAGCTCGAGGTGATCAACGAGCTGATCGGTCGCGTCGGCTCCTACGCCAGCCTGCGCTTCGCCACCGACCAGGCGGACCCGGAGCGCGGGGCGCTGCTCCAGCTCGTGCAGGAGCGCGCCACCGAGATCGAGACCTTGCTCCTGTTCTTCGAGCTCGACTGGGCCGGGCTTGACGACGACCGCGCCGAGCAGCTTCTGTCCTCCGGCGAGGTGGACCGCTACCGCCACCACCTCGAGAGCGTGCGGCGCTACCGCCCGCACCTCCTCTCCGAGCCAGAAGAGAAGGTCTTCGCCGAGAAGTCGATCTCGAGCAACGGCGCCTGGGCCCGCCTCTTCGGCGAGGTCGTCTCCGCCCTGCGGGTGAACATCGACGACGAGGAGCTCACCCTCGACGTGGCGCTCAGCCGGCTCCAGATGGCAGACCGCGACGTCCGCCGCACCGCGGCCGAGGCGGTGTCGGCCTCGCTCGAGCCCGGCCTGCGCACGCGAGCCTTCATCTACAACACGCTGGTCTACGACCACTCGGTCGAGGACCGGCTGCGGAACTACCCGAATTGGCTGGCCAGCCGCAACCTGTCCAACGAGGCCTCGGACGAGTCGGTGATGGCGCTGATCCAGGCCGTGCGCGCCCGCTTCGACATCCCCCAGCGCTGGTACCGGCTCAAGGCCAAGCTGATCGGTGTCGACCGGCTCGCCGACTACGACCGTTCCGCCCCGGTGCTCGACACCGACGTGACCTACTCCTACGCGGAGGCGCGCGACCTCGTCCTCGACACCTATCAGTCGTTCGCGCCGGTGGCCGGCGAGGTGACCCGCCGGTTCTTCGATGAGCGCTGGATCGACGCGCCGCCCCGTCCGCACAAGCGCGGCGGAGCCTTCTGCGCCTACACCGTCCCCAGCGTGCACCCCTACGTGCTGCTCAACTTCACCGCCCAGCGCCGCGACGTGCTGACGATGGCCCACGAACTCGGGCACGGCCTGCACGCCGCACTCGCCCAGCCACAGGGGGTCTTCCACCAGTCCACGCCGCTGACCCTGGCCGAGACCGCCTCGGTGTTCGGCGAGGCCCTCGTGTTCGGCCGCCTCCTGGCCGACACCACCGACGAGGAGCAGCGCCTTGGGCTCCTGGCCGAGCGGGTCGACGGCGCGATCGCCACCGTCTTCCGCCAGATGGCCATGAACCGCTTCGAGCACCTCGTGCACACGGGCCGGCGCAGCGAGGGGGAGCTGTCGGTCGACCGCATCAACGAGTTCTGGGTGCAGGCGCAAAGCGAGCTGTTCGGCGACTCGGTCGAGATCACCGACGGCTACCGCATGTGGTGGTCCTATGTGCCCCACTTCATCAACACCCCGGGCTACGTGTACGCGTACGCCTACGGGCTCCTGCTCGCGCTGTCGGTGTACAGCCGCTACCTGGATGAGGGCGACTCGTTCGTCCCGCGCTACCTGGAGCTGCTGTCGGCCGGCGGCTCGCGCAGTCCCGAGCAGCTGGCCGAGATCGTCGGGATCGACCTCGCCGACCCGGGCTTCTGGAACTCAGGGCTCGCGCTGGTCGAGGCGCAGCTCACCGAAGCCGAGCAGCTCGCCGCGCGCCGCGAATAGCGGCTAGTGGTGGGAGGCCTTGCGCGTGCGGGAGCGCTCCTCCTGGCGCTCCACGACGTTCACGATCAGCTTCATCACCTGCTCGATCCCCGTCGCCTGCGCGTCGCCGTGCTCGAACGCCTCCCGCCAGTCGCGCACGTGGCCCTTGGTCGCGAGCTCGTTGAAGGTCGGGCGCGACACCGAGATCCGCACCTTGGCGTCGGCCGCGATGTCCTTGGTCACCTTCGGCCCTGGCACCTCGACCCGGTACATCTGCGGCTCCCCGCGCGCCCGTAGCTCGAGGCCGGCCACGAGCTTGAGGTTCGCGAGTGCCGGCACCTCGTCGAGGAACCGCGTGACCGCGGTCTCGATCAGGGATTTGGTGTCGGTCGGCGAGGTCAGGAGGGCGAGTGGTGTTGGGGGTGGGCGGTGGGGATCAGATCTTGTGGCGCTCAAGCAGCTTGCGGCCGATGACCATGCGCTGGATCTCGCTCGTGCCCTCGCCGATCAGGAGCAGCGGCGCGTCGCGGTAGATCCGCTCGATCTCGTACTCCTTGGAGTAGCCGTAGCCGCCGTGGATGCGCAGGCATTCCTCGGCGCAGAAGCGACCGGCCTCGGAGGCGAACAGCTTGGCCATGCCGGCCTCGATGTCCGAGCGCTCGCCGGCGTCCTTCATCCGGGCCGCCCGGTGGGTCAGCAGGCGCGCGGCCTCGACCTGGGTGGCCATGTCGGCGAGCTTGAATTGGATCGCCTGATGCTGGGAGATCTGCTTGCCGAACGCGCGGCGCTCCTGTGAGTACTTGAGCGCGAGCTCCAGAGATCGTTGGGCGAGGCCGACGCCGCGAGCGGCCACGTTCACGCGCCCGAGCTCGAGCGCGTCCATCATCTGGCCGAAGCCCTTGTTCAGTCCGGCTTCCTCGCCGCCGAGGATGTTCTCCACCGGGCAGCGATAGCCGTCGAATACGAGCTCGGTCGACTCGACGCCCTTGTAGCCCATCTTCTTGATCTGGGGCGGCACGTTGAAGCCGGCGTACTCGCCCGTGTTCTCGGATGCCCCCGGCTCCTTCTCGGCGATGAAGCAGGTCAGGCCCCGATGCTTGGGCTCCGCGTTCGGATCGGTCCTCACCAGCACGAACACGAGCGATGACCGCAGACCGTTGGTCACCCACATCTTGGTGCCGTTGATCTCGTAGGCCTCGCCGTCGGCCAGCTTCTTGGCCGAGGTCTTGATCGCGGCCACGTCCGATCCGAGCTCGGGCTCGGACAGGCTGAACGCGGCGCGCATCTCCCCGGTCGCCATCTTCGGCAGGTACCTCTGCTTCTGCTCGTCGGTGCCGAACTTCATGAGCAGGTAGGAGCCGATGAAGTGGGTGTTGACGATCCCGCTGATCGAGATCCAACCGCGCGAGAGCTCCTCGACGATCATCGCGTAGGTCGTCAGGTCGAGCCCCATGCCGCCGTACTCCTCGGGGATCGTGACCCCGAAGAGTCCGAGCTCCTTCATCTGCTCGACGATCGGCTCGGGGAACTCGTCCTCGTGGTCGTAGTGCTCGGCGTTGGGGATGATCTGCTCGTCGGCGAACTGGCGGATCATCTCGCAGATGGCCTTTTGCTCGTCGGTCTTGTCGGTGTAGGGGGTCGCGATCGCCATGGTCTCAGTAGCTCCTCGGATAATTGGGGGCCCACCCGCCCCACCGTCGAGTATGGCGAAAATCAGGCGCCGCTACGGGCAGTTGCGGCGGCTTGCGATCTGACGCCGTGCGACCAGACGGTCTCGGGCCGGCTCTCCGGCTCGCCGTCGACCTCGACGTCGACCCGCTCGTTGAAGAAGCACAGCAGGCCGGCGATCCGACCCACGGCGGGCAGCGGATCGTCGTAGTACCAGATCAGATCCTTGACGAGGCCCCCGTCGCCGCGGCGCACCGCGTAATAGCTCGCCTTGCCCTTGTATGGGCAGCCCGTGACCGTGTCCGTCGGCTCGAGCTCGGCGACCACGTCCTCGCGCGGGATGTACCAGCGGATCGGCAGGTTCGATTCGAACAGGGCCATCGCGCGCTCGCTCTCGCCCAGCAGTTCACCGTCCAGCGAGAACCGCAGGTGGCGCGAGGTCGGGATCACGTCGATCCGGTGGTAGGGATCGCGCGGGTGGACGAACACCTCCTCGTCCTCCTCGTACCAGTGGTCCATCCGGTCGAAGTAAAAGGCGATCAGGTCCTTGAGCGGCTCCGCTCCCTCGAGCGGCTCTGGGTAGTACCAGGCACCGGCCTCGACGACCGTGTCGCCGACCCGGATCGTGTGGTAGGAGGCCTTACCCTTCTTGGGGCAGGTCGTATGCCGGTCGGAGGGCTCGAGCAGGTCGAGCCGGACATCATCGGGCGGGAAGTAGTACGTCGGCTGAAGCCCTGACTCCGACTGCAGCACGACGCGCCGGCTGTCGGCGATCGTCTCCCGGCCGACCACGACCCGGATCCACTTCGGCGAGGGCTCCATGTACAGAGCACGGCCCGGTGGCGGCGGCTCGAAATTGAACGTCCCCGCCGGGTTCTTGCCCAAAGGCCCGGTACCGGTCATCAGCCCCATCTGCTCGGTCGAGCATACCGTATGAAGAGTTCGCCGCCGGCGACAACCAGATCGATCGCCGGTTTTGGCCCGGCGAGCTCCAGATGGAGCCGACCCGCATGCAGTCGATCTAGGCCCCCATGCGCCGGCGGCGCGCCGATTGTGGCGGAAACCTCACAAAACTTCAGCAAACTCGACGAATGTTTGAGAGGGATTTAGGCGCGGGCGTCGACTTGCTGATGCTGGCAGACTGGCCAGCGCTATGAACTTCGCGCGCGACGTCGTCGAAGCCGCCCCGCCCGACCACAGGGCCCTGGTGGAGCTGGCCCGCGACGGCAGCCGGCGCGATTGGAGCTTCGGCGAGGTGGCCGACCACAGCGCCCGCCTGGCCGGTTCGCTCCGGAGCCGGCACGGCGTCGGTCGGGGGGACGTGGTCATGACGCTGATCGGCAGCCGCCCCGAATGGGTGCTCACCATGATCGCCTGCTTTCGCCTCGGCGCGGTCGCGCTCGCCTGCAACGAGCAGCTGCGCGCCCATGACCTCGCCCAGCGCCTCGCCGCGGCCCGCCCCAAGCTGATCGTCGCCGACGAGCGCAACCTCGGCGAGCTGTCGGGCGCCCAACCGGATTGCCCGGTCCTGACCGTCCCCGACGAGGCGCTGTGGGCCGGCGAGCCGGCCCCGGCCGTCGAGCTCGAGCTCGGCGACCCGTGCCTGATCACCTTCACCAGCGGCACGACCGGCGATGCGAAGGGCGTCGTTCATGGCCAGCGCTACCTGCCGGGCCAGCGCCTGCAGGCCGAGTACTGGCTCGACGCCCAGGCCAGCGAGCTCGTCTGGTGCACCGCCGCCACCGGCTGGTCGAAGTCCGCGCGCAACGTGTTCATCGCCCCGTGGCTGCGGGGCGCCGCTGCACTGCTGCACGACGAGCGCTTCGACCCGGCGCGGCGGCTCGAGCTGCTCAGCACCGAGCGAGTCAACGTGCTGTGCATGGCCCCCACCGAGTACCGCGTTATGGCCAAGCGGGTGGAGCTGCATCCGGTGCCGGGGCTGCGCTCGCTCGTCGCCGCCGGCGAGGCGCTGAACCCCGAGGTGATCCGCGCCTTCCGCGAGGCCACGGGGCTCGAGATCCGCGACGGCTACGGCCAGACCGAGACCGGCCAGCTGACCGCCAACCCACTCGGGCAGCCGGTCCGCCTCGGCTCGATGGGCCGTCCGCTGCCGGGAGTCGACCTCATAGTGCAAGACGGGGAGCTCGTGCTGAACGACCCGAGCACCGACCCCACCTTTTTCGTCGGATACGTCGACGGCGAGCAGGGTGGGCGGGCCCCGATTAACCGGCCATGGCGGACGGGCGATCGGGTCACCCGCGACGACGACGGCTATCTGTACTTCGAGGGGCGCACCGACGATGTGATCATCTCCGCCGGCTACCGGATTGGGCCGTTCGAGGTCGAATCCGCGCTGGTCTCCCACGCCGCCGTGGCCGAGGCGGCGGTGGTGGCCGCGCCCGACGACGAGCGCGGCGCCGTGGTGCGCGCCGTGATCGTCCTGCGCGACGGCTACGCCCCGGGACGCGACCTCGCGGCCGAGCTCCAGGAGCACGTCAAGCACGAGACCGCCCCGTACAAGTACCCGCGCATCGTCGAATTCGCCGAGGCGCTGCCCAAGACGGCGTCGGGGAAGATCCAGCGGGCTAAGTTAAGAGACGGATGAGCGACCGCATGGACCGAATGATCGACCGGCGACCCGTGATCGGGATCTGCACCGTGCTGGCGCGGGCCCGGTGGGGCGTGTGGGAGCGCGACGCGGCGCTGCTGGCCGTCAGCTACATCGCCGCCATCCAGCGCGCCGGCGGCCTGGCGCTCATGCTCCCGCCGGACGAGTACTTCGAGCAGGACCCCGACGAGGTGCTCGACCTGCTCGACGGCCTCATCCTGGCCGGCGGCGATGACATCGATCCCGCCTGCTACGGCGCCCAAGCCCACCCCGAGACCACGCACTTCGTTCCCGAGCGCGACGTGGCCGAACTGGCGCTGGCCCGCCGGGCTATCGCCCGCGACCTACCCGTGCTCGGGATCTGCCGCGGGATGCAGCTCATCAACGTGGCGTTCGGCGGCACGCTCCGCCAGCACCTGCCCGAGGAGCTCGGGCACGAGGATCACCGCCGCACCCCGGGGAGCTTCGACGACGCCGACCACGGCGTCCGCCTCATCCCCGGCTCGCTCGCGGCGCGCGCCGCGGGCGAGGAGCTCCACCCTACCAAGTCCCACCACCACCAGGGCGTCGAGGCAATCGGCGCCGGCTTCGAGGTGACCGGGTATTCAGTGCTCGACGAGCTGCCCGAGGCGATCGAGGCGCCCGACCGCCGCTTCGTGCTCGGCGTCCAGTGGCATCCGGAGGCCGACGAGCACAGCTGCATCGTGTCCGCGCTGGTCGAGGCCGCCGCCGAGTACAGGCTGCTGCCCGCAGCGCCTTAGCGAAGCGGCCCAGGCTCGGAGTACCCGGCCGCTCGCACCGCGTCGGCTATGCGGCGCGCGTGCGCCGGGCCTCGCGTCTCGAGGACCAGCTGGACGGCGGTCTCGCGCACGTGGAGGTCGAGCCCCTCGCGGATGTGCTCGACGTCCAGCAGGTTCGCGCGAAGCTCGCCCACGAGCGTCAGCAGCCGCGCCAGCGAGCCGGGGCGGTCAGGCAGTGAGGCGAGGAGCACGAGCCGCCGCCTCGACTGGCTCTCATGGCGGCGCGCCACCTCGCCCAACAGACCCGCGTCGACGTTACCGCCCGACAGCACCACCACCGTCGTGCCGTGCTCCGCCGGTGACAGCCGGCCCGCGAGCAGCGCGGCGACCCCGACGGCGCCGGCGCCCTCGACCACCAGCTTGGCCCGTTCGAGCAGGAACACCATCGCCTCGGCGACCTCGTCCTCCTCTACGCACACCAGCTGGTTGACCCAGCGGTCGATCAGCGACAACGTGAGCTCGCCCGGGCGCTTGACCGCGATCCCGTCGGCGATCGTCAGCGCCGAGGTGACCGGCACCGGTCGCCCGGCGGCAAGCGAGCCCGGCATCGGGGCGCAGCTGGCCACCTGGACCCCGGCCACCTCGATCTCCTTGCGCGCCGACTTGACCGCGATCGCGATCCCGCTGATCAGACCGCCTCCCCCCACGGGCACGATCACCCGCGCCAGGTCCGGCACCTGCTCGAGCAGCTCGAGTCCGAGCGTTCCCTGCCCGGCGATCACGTCCCGGTCCTCGAACGGGTGAACGAACGCCATCCGCTCGTCCTCGGCGGCCAGTGCGTGAGCGGCCTCGAGCGCGTCGTCCACGCTCGTGCCGATCATTCGCACGTCCGCGCCCAGCGCCTCGGCCGCTTCCACCTTCGCGATCGGGGCCGGCTCGGGCATGAACACGACGCAGCGCACGCCCCGCGCGCGGGCGGCATACGCCACCGCCTGGGCATGGTTGCCGGCGCTCCCGGTGACCACGCCGTCGGCAGAGGCGTCGCCCAGGGCAGCGAGCTTGTTCAGCGCACCGCGGAGCTTGAACGACCCGGTCCGCTGGAGATTCTCGGTCTTCAGGACCACCGTCCCGCCGACCCGCTCGCTCAGCGTCCGCGAACTCAGCACCGGCGTCTCCTTGACCACCCCGGCCACGGTCGCGGCGGCCCGCCGGAAGTCCTCGGGCGTGAGGGGCGCGGCTTGCGCCGTGTCAGTCAGGGATCGCCACCACGGCGTCGATCTCCACCAGCGCCCCACGCGGCAGGCCCGCCACCGCGATCGCCACCCGCGCCGGCGGATCCGACTCGAAGAACGATTCGTACACCTCGTTGACCGACGCGAACGCAGCCATGTCGGTCAGGTACACCGTGAGACGAACCGCATCACCCAGCGTGGCGCCGGCCGCATCGCACACCGCGGCCAGGTTCTCCAGGCAGCGCCCGGCCTGGTGGGCGGCCGTGGTGCCCACGATCTCGCCGCTCTTGGGGTCGAGCGGGATCTGGCCGGAGCAGAAGAGCAGGTCGCCCGTGCGCACGGCGTGGACGTACGGGCCGACGGCCTCGGGGGCGCCGGGCGCGTTGATCAACTCGCGATGTGCTGGCAACGGAACCTCCTCCTCGTCCGGGCGGGATTCAAAGCCTAGTGGGCTCGGCACGGCCAAGTCCACGAGTGAGGGTAGGCTCAGGCTGTGGCAAATCGCCTCGGCGCCGAGAGCTCACCGTATCTGCTCCAGCACAAGGACAACCCCGTCGACTGGTATGCGTGGGGCGAGGAGGCGCTCGCCCGGGCCCGCGAGGAGGACCGGCCGCTGCTCGTCTCGATCGGCTACTCGGCTTGCCACTGGTGCCATGTGATGGCGCACGAGTCCTTCGAGGACCCGGCCATCGCTGCGCTCATGAACGAGCGGCTCGTGTGCGTGAAGGTCGACCGCGAGGAGCGCCCCGACGTGGACGCGATCTGCATGGAGGCCTGTCAGGCGATGACCGGCCATGGCGGCTGGCCGCTGAACGCCTTCCTCACCCCCGAGGGAGTTCCGTTCTACGCCGGAACATACTTCCCGCCGCAGTCGCGTCACGGGCTGCCGAGCTGGCGGATGGTGCTCGACGGCGTCACTGAGGCCTGGGCGAACCGACGCGAGGAGATCCGCGGGCAGGGCGACCGGATCGTGCAGGCGCTGAGTGCGAGCCAGCGGATCGAGCCGTCGGCCGAGCCGATCCGCGGGGAGTTGATCGATCAGGCGCTCGACTCGCTGCGCGCCACATACGACCGCGTGAACGGCGGATGGGGTGGCGCTCCGAAGTTCCCAGCCGCGTCGGTTATCGAGCTGCTGCTAGCGCGCGGCGAGCGCGAGATGTCGCTGGACACGCTCGCGGCAATGGCCCGTGGCGGCATCTACGACCAGATCGGCGGCGGCTTCGCCCGCTACTCGGTCGATGCCACCTGGAGCGTGCCGCACTTCGAGAAGATGCTGTACGACAACGCGCTGCTCGCACGGGCCTATCTCCATGGATGGCAGGTGTCGGGGGAGGAGCGTTTCCGGCGCGTGTGCTGCGAGACGCTCGACTGCGCGCTGCGCGAGATGCAGGGACCCGAGGGTGGTTTTTGCGCCGCGCTCGACGCCGACTCCGAGGGCGTCGAGGGGAAGTTCTACGTGTGGACCGAGGCCGAGATCCGCGACGCGCTCGGCTCGGACGCGCTCGCCGACCAAGCCCTCGACTACTTTCGCCCGCACCGGTTCGAGCACGGACTGATCCTCGAGGCTCGCGGCCCCGAACCGTCGCCCGAGGCCCTGGCCGAGATCAAGGCACGTCTGCTCGCGGTTCGCTCGGGCCGCGTCCGCCCAGGACTCGACGACAAGCGTCTGACCGCCTGGAACGCGTTGATGATCACGGCACTGGCCGAGGCCGGCGCCGTGCTCGAGCGCTCCGAGTACCTCGAGGCGGCGATCCGATGCGCGTCGTTCGTGCTCGGCGACCTGCGCGACTCCGACGGACATCTGCTCCGGACCTGGAAGGACGGCCAGGGCCGGATCGCGGCGTACCTCGAGGACCACGCGTTCTTGGTCGAGGCACTGATCGGGCTCTATGAGGCCACAGGCGACCCGCGCTGGTTTGCCGAGGCTGTGCGTCTCGCCGACACGATGATCGAGCGGTTCGCCGATCCCGAGCGCGGCGGGTTCTTCACCACCGCTTCCGATCACGCGGCGCTGGCGGCACGGCGCAAGGACCTCGAGGACACGCCGATCCCGTCGGGGAACTCGGCGGCGGCATTCGGGTTGCTGCGGCTGGGACTGCTCGCCGGCGAGGGTTCATACGAACACCACGCCCTCGGCGTGCTGCGACTGCTGTTCCCGCTCGCCGTCCGTCACCCGCACGCGTTCGGGCATCTCCTTCAAGGCGCCGACTTCTATCTGTCGCCGGTCAAGGAGGTGGCGATCGTCGGCCCGCAGCCCGGCGCCGGCGAGCTGGTCCGGGTCGTCCGCGGTGCCTACCGCCCTCACCTCGTGCTGGCCGCCTCCGCCGACCCCGATGGGGTGCCGCTGCTCAAGGGCCGCGAGCCGGTCGACGGCCAGGCCGCCGCCTATGTGTGCGAACACTTCGTCTGCCAGGCGCCGGTGACCAGCCCTGCTGAGCTCGCGGCCGCTTTGTAAGATTTGCCGATCGGGAGGATCCGTCGCACGACGCAGTTTCTCGGTGCGTTCCTGGTGGTGCTGGGATTGCTGCCCGTCGCTGCAGCCGCGAGCAACACGCTCGGCACGTACGGCACGCTCAGCTCCGGCCAGTCGATCGTCTCGCCCGACGGTCACTACGAGCTGGTGATGCAGAACGACGGGAACCTCGTCGAGTACATCGTCGGCGGTCGCGCCATCTGGGCCAGCCACACCAACGGCGACACCGGGTCTCACGCCGTGATGCAGCCGGGCGGGAACCTCGCCGTCTACAACCCGGCCGGCGCCGCCGTCTACAGCAGCAACAGCCGCGGCACCGGTTGCCCGCAGCTCGTCATCCAGGACGACGGGAACGTGGTCATCTACTCCCCCCGGGCCATCTGGTCGTCGGCCACGGTGCAGAGCCTGATGGAGCCCGGGGACGTGCTCCATCCGGGCTGGAGCATCTACTCGCCCTCCGAGCAACTCCAGCTGATCATGCAGGACGACGGGAACCTGGTGCTCTACGACGGCGCCGGCAAGGCGCTGTGGGCAAGCGGGACCGACCACCATCCCGGCGCCTACGCGACGATGCAGACCGACGGCAACTTCGTCGTCTATCCCCCGAGCGGCCACGCCCTGTGGGCCAGCGACACCGACCACCACGCCGGCACCTTTCTTTCCCTGCAGAGCGACGGCAACGTGGTCGTCTACCAAGGCTCCACGCCGCTGTGGGCGAGCAAGACCAACGGCAAGCAAGCCGGAGGCTCGCTCGGACCCAAGCCGCCCGCCGCGGTCACCTCCTGCCCGGCGCCCGCGCCGCCGCCGCCGCCCCAACCCGTGGTGACCACTCCGGTCGCCACGACGGTTCCGGTGTCCGTCGCGCCCCACGCCCTCGCGGTCAGGATCCGGCTCAGCTGGACCTGGAACCACGCCACCACTCACCTGCACGTGGCCAAGATCGGCAGCTTCCCGGGACGCGCGCAGATCTTCGTTCAGTGTCGCGGCAAGGGTTGTCCACGCAAGCACGACATCAGCGCCAGCGGCGCGCGCAATGTGCGGCGACTCCTGCACAACCTGCATGGCAGGCGCTACCGCGCCGGCGACCGCGTCCTGATCATCCTGAAGGCCCCCGGCTACCTGCCCGAGCGGGCGCTGGTGCGGATCCGCAACGGCCGGCTGCCCGAGATCATCCCGCTCGGGGCCTAACGCACACGGTCCTGAGATGAGGAAATTCCTCCGAGCATCGATCGCCGTCACCGTCCTCGCGGGCGGCTTCCTGCTCGCGACGACGCCGGCCGCGATGGCCTCGACCAACGTCACGGTCAGTCCGCGCGATAACTGCGGCGGCTTCAACGGGCACGTGGTGTGGGAGGGCGGCAGCAGTCCCTACATCCAGCTCTACGGCGAGGTGTGGGACACGAGCTGCCCGGGGAGCACATCGGTGTGGCTCGCGTGGGACAGCCCCAGCTATCACAACGTCCAGGCCAACAGCGCCAACGAGCCCGACACCGAAGGCGTCAATTACGAGACCGGCACCTCGACCACCCCGACCGACGTCAAGGTGACGGTGTGCAGCACCAACGGGGGGTGGCACTGCGGCACCCCGGTGTCGGTGCCGACGGTCTCGACTCCGCCACCGACGAGCCCGCCGCCCACGCCTTCGCCCACACCGACGTCGCCCGAGCCCGTGGTCACCACACCGACGAACACATCGATCCCCGAGCCCACCACCCCTCACGAGCTCGCCGTGTCGCTCCAGATGAGCTGGACCTGGAATGCCGCCACCACCCGCCTACACGGGACGAAGCTCGGCAGGCTGCCGGGCCGCACCCAGATCTTCGTTCAATGCCGCGGCAAGGGCTGCCCGGGTAAGCACAACGTCAGCGCGGACGGAGCTCGCAACGTGCGCCGGCTCCTGCGCCGTCTGCACGGAAGGCGCTACCACGCCGGCGACCGAGTCCTGATCATCCTGAAGGCGCCCGGCTACCTGCCCGAGCGGGCGCTGGTCAAGATCCGAGACGGCCGCCTCCCGCGGGTCACGCTACTGCCGAGCTAATTTGTAGGGCTGTCGAGGTCGCTCGCGCGGACGACGCCCCCGGCCAGAGCACGCTCGGCCAGACGGACGCGCTTCTCGTTCTGAGGCAGACTCTCGATTCCGAAGCGTTCGAACAGCGCGCGCATGTGGCTCTTGACGGCGGCCAGGCTGAGCACCAACTCGCGCGCGATCTCGTCGTTGGTCGCGGGGGTCGAACGCTCGCCGCCGGCGAGCGGCCGGCACAGCGCGATCAGGACCTTGCGCTGCGCGTCGGACACCTCGGGGGACGCGGCGATCGGCGTGGCGACGGTCGCCACCACCGGCTGGGGCTCGGGATCGCGGAAGCCGAGTCGCGTCTCGCCGATCTGGATGACGTCTCCGTCGCGCAGCGTCCGCTGCCCGTGGAGTCGCTCTCCCTCCACGAACGTGCCGTTGCGCGATAGGCCGTCGTCCTGGATCACCCAGCGCGCCCCCCGGCGCTCGAGGTACGCGTGGACGGCGGAGACGCGCGGGTCCCACGGGATCTCGAGGTCGCCGCCCGGGGCGCGGCCGAGCACCAACCGCTCGGCTTCGAGCGACACGATCACCTGCGTCCCGTCGCCGTCGCGGAGAAACAGGAACGGCATCGCCCGTCGCTCGGCGGCGATCATCGCCTGTATCTCGGTTGGGCGCAAACCGGGGCCCAGCACAGCCCTTTCCTGCGCTCGCACGACCTCAGGGTAGCCTTGGCGGCGCATGAGAGTCGTGGTCGGCGATGGTCAAGGGGAGGCCGCGGACCTTGAGCTCCGGGTCGCGGACGAGGACGCGACCGTGGGCGACCTGCTCGACGCCCTTCAGGGCGCCGACCTCCCCAAGGGGCTCGGCGAGGTCAACGGCGCCGCCGGGATCGTGGTGGATGGACGCTTCTGCCACGCCGACCTCGCGCTGAGTGAGATCGGCATCTACGAGGGCGCCCGGCTGCGGGCAGCCACCGGCCCGCCCAGCGAACACCCTGGGCGGGCGGGCGTGTTTGAGCTCCGGGTCGTGGCCGGGCTCGACGCCGGGCGGCGGATGCGGTTGGGGAACGGACCGGTGACCGTGGGCCGCGACGACGACTGCGATCTCGTGCTGCTCGATGAGGGCGTGTCGCGGCGCCACGTGCAGGTGGCACCCGGAGCGAGTGGCCTGCGCGCCACGGTCACCGATCTGGGCTCGATCAATGGCACTTGGGTCGAGGGAAAGCGGATCGAACGCGAGACCGAGCTCTCGCCCGACCAGCTGTTCGAGGCCGGTGACGTCGCGCTGGCAGTGGCGCCGCTGGCGTCCGGCATGGCGATCGATCCGCTGCGCCAGGCTCGCCGGGACGGCACGATCCCGTTCAACCGCCCGCCGCGGGCGCGCTCCCCCGAGGCCGGCGGGCCGCTCAGCGCGCCCGAGCGACCGCCCGATCCCGACCGACCCCGGCTCAGCATCGTCTCCGCCGTGGGGCCGCTGGTGCTCGGCCTGGTGCTGGTGATCGCCCTGCACAACATCCTGTTCGCGCTGTTCATGCTGCTCAGCCCGATCCTGGTGATCGGAAGCTGGCTTGAGAACCGCCGCTTCGCACGGCGGACCGCCCAGGGCCACACCCGCGAGCAGATCCAGCAGCTGGCGCGCTTCCGCGAGGAAGTGACCGAGCGCCACGACGCCGAGCTCGCCCGCCTGCGCGCCGGCCTCCCCGACCCGGCCGAGGTGATGCGCCGCGCCACCGCCCCTGACCCCCGCCTATGGGAGCGCCGCCCCAACCACGAGGACTTTCTTTGGCTGATGGGGGGCCTTGGCCGGGTGCCGTTCCGCCCGCCGCTCGCCCAGCGCCTGGCCCCGGCCCCGCAGGCCGAGGAGATCCTGGCCGAGCACTCCGAACTCGAGCTGGCCCCGGTCCGGGTCGACCTGTCGGGCGGAGGCGTGGTCGGGCTGGTCGGCCCGCGCGACGCCGCGCTGGCGCTGGCCCGGAGCCTGGTCTGCCAGGCCGCGGTCCTCCACGGACCGGCCGACCTGCGCATCGCGGTGCTCACCGAGGCCGGCGGCCGCGAGGCGTGGGACTGGGCCAAGTGGCTCCCCCACGCGCGCGATGCCGCCTCGGGCGGGGCACGGCGGCTGCTCGCGGCCGGGTCGGTCGACGCGAGCGCGCTGGCGGCCGAGCTGACCGACCCCGACGGCGGCGATGACCGCCGTGCCCTCGTGGTGCTCGACAGCCCGACGCTGATCGAGGGCCGCGGCGCGGCGGGGCGCGCCCTCCTGCGCCGCGCCGAGCTGATCAGCGGGATCGTGCTGGCCGGCTCGGTCGAGCGCCTACCGGCCAGCTGTACGACGGTGGTGGAGCTGTCCGCCGAGGGAGCCGAGGCGACGCTGCGCCGACCGCAGGCAGGCGAGGTGACGGATCCGTTGCTGGTGGCCGGGGTCTCGGCGACGACCGCGCGCGAGTGCGCGCTGGCGCTGGCGCGGTTCGAGGACGCCGACCTGGAGCTCGCGAGCGGGGCGCTGCCCGAGTACGTGGAGCTGCTGGGGCTGCTCGGGCTGCGTGACCTCGACGGCGACGTGATGCGCTCGCGGTGGACGCGCTCGGCTGGGGACCCGGGGCTGCGAGCGACATTTGCGCTCTCCCAGGACGGCCCCTTCAGCGTCGATCTGGTCGCCGACGGACCGCACGGGCTGATTGCGGGCACGACCGGCGCCGGCAAGAGTGAGCTGCTGCGCAGCCTGGTGGCCGCGCTCGCGGCCGCGCACGGGCCCGACCGCCTGAATTTCGTGCTGATCGACTACAAGGGCGGCAGCGCGTTCGCGCAGAGCGCGGACCTTCCGCACACCGTCGGCCTCGTCACCGACCTCGACGAGCAACTCGGCGAGCGTGCACTCCAGAGCCTCGAGGCCGAGCTGCGCTATCGCGAGCGTGTGCTGCGCGAGCACGGCACGGGCGATCTGATCGAGCACAGCCGGCTGATCGCCGAGGGCCAGGCCGAGCCGTTGCCGCGGCTGCTCGTGATCATCGACGAGTTCGCGACGCTGGCCGCCGAGTTGCCGGAGTTCATCGCGTCCCTGGTCGGGATCGCGCAGCGCGGCCGGAGTCTCGGCGTGCACCTGCTGCTCGCTACCCAGCGGCCCTCGGGCGCGGTCTCGGAGAACATCCGCGCCAACACCAACATCCGGATCTGTCTGCGGGTCAACACTCCGCAGGAGTCAAACGACGTGATCGACGCCCCCGCCGCGGCCCAGATCGGGCGAAGCCAGCCCGGGCGCGCGCAGGTTCGCCTCGGGCCCTCTGAGCTCGTGCCGATCCAGACCGCGCTGGTCAGCACGGTCTCGGCGTCGGGTCCGGGCGGCGCGCTCGAGCTGCGCTCGTTCGGTTTCCCGGTGACCGACTCCTCCACGCAGCCTTCGGAGCCCGCGCCACGCGCCGAGCTCTCGCAGCTCGAGCGCCTGGTCTCCGCGGCGCGCGAGGCCTCCGCTGAGGAGTCGCCGCCCCGCCGGCCCTGGCTGCCGCCGCTGCCGCCGGTGATCGAGCTTGGCGACCTGCTCGAGCTCGGAACGCCGCGGCCGCTGGGCGGAGAACGGGGGTTCGTGGTTCCCCTCGGCCTCGGCGATGACCCGCCGGCCCAGGCCCAGTACCCGGTGGGCTGGAACCTGGACGCCGGCAACCTGCTCCTGTTCGGGATCGGCGGTAGCGGCACCACGACCGCGCTGATCACGCTCGGCACCGCGCTGGCCGAGCTCGCCGATCCCACCCGCCTCCACATCTACGCGATGGACTTTGGCGCCGGCGAGCTGGCGGCGCTCGAGCGCCTGGCCAACGTCGGCGCGGTGCTCGCCGCCGGCGAGCATGAGCGCCAGCGGCGCCTGCTCCGCCGGCTCCACGACGAGCTGCGGGCGCGGCGCGGACTGGACGCGAGCGCGCGCGCCCGGTTGCCGCGGGTTGTGCTCCTCCTCGACGGCTACGCCGGGTTCGCCGCCGAGCACGCCGAAGGCACGGGCGAGTCGGCCCGCGAGGAGCTCGCGCGGGTGTGGGCGGACGGCGCCGAGCTCGGCGTGCACGTGGCGATCGCCGCCGACCGCCTTGGCGCGGTCCCGCTCTCGCTGTCCTCGCTCGCCCAGCAGCGCCTCGCCTTCCAGCTCGCGGAGCTGGCCGACTACGCCCAGTTCGGGATCTCGCGCCGCTCGGTGCCGCGCTTCTCGCCGGGGCGCGCGGTCGCCGCCGGGAGCGGTCAGGTGCTCCAAGTGGCGCGCCCAGGACAGGCGCTGTCGCGGTTGCTCGCTGGGGCGGCGGCCGAGGTTGGTGTCGTGGCCGGCGGGCCTGCGCCGGTCGGGGTGCTCCCGGACCGGGTCGCGCTCGAGGCCGTTCTGGGCGCTCCTGGCCGCGACAGAGATTCCTGGTTCGTGCCGATGGCGATCGGCGACGAGACGCTCGCGCCCGTCGGCTTCGAGCTGTTCGACGGCGACCACGCGCTCGTGAGCGGTCCCCCGCGTTCGGGCAAGACCACCGCGCTGCTCACGGCCGCGTCCGTGGCGGCGCGCATGTACCCGGAGGTCGAGCTGTTCGGCGTGGCGCTGCGCCGCTCTGCGCTGCGCGACTGCGCCGGCCTGGCTCGGCTCGCCAGCACCCCGGACGAGCTCGAGACGCTGATCGACGAGCTCCGCGGCGGGGAGGGCGTCAAGCTGCTGCTAGTCGACGACGCTGAGACCGTCGATGATCCACGGCGGTCGCTGTCTGATCTGCTGTCCGCGCCCGGAACCGGCGTCCACGCCCTGATCGCCGGCCGCTCAGAGACGTTCCGGGCGCTCGGTCACTGGACCGCGGGCGCCCGGCGCTCCCGCACCGGGCTGTTGCTCGTGCCCGACCTGCAGATGGACGGCGCGCTGCTCGGCGCGGCGCTCCCCCGCCGCCCCGTGCCCCCGGCGCGACCGGGATGCGGCTATCTCGTCCGTCCCGACGGGTTCGAGCTGGTTCAGGTGGCGCTGGGGTCCGACGGCGGCGCCGGGTGAAGCGTGCAGCTCGACGCAATCGAGTCGAACAGCAGCGCGAACTCCGGAGCAGCGTCGACGTGCGGCGTGGCGAAGGCCAGCGCCAGCACGCCGTGATCGGTCTGCGCCAGGTAGGTGGCGGTGAACATCGCGATCTCCGGGAGGCCGGGATCACTCCGAGTGCGGACCAGCCGCTGGACCCGCACGCCCGGACCGCAGGGCAGCTCGTACTGGTCGACATTCTCGTCCGGAAGCTCACCCGCCTCCGGGTAGGGGATGTCCGCCAGTGACGCCGCCAGCGTGAACGTCATCGGCACGTTGTCAGGGCGGGGCGCCGCGAATCCCTGGATCCCCACCGTCCCTCCGGCCTCGCCGGCCCGGGCCAGCGTGGAGACGATGCCCGCGAGGCGCTCATCACCGCCCGCTCGCTGGCCGCTCGCTACCACCGGGGTCGGGCGAAAGCCGCGCTCGCCCCGCACCTGCGGAGGCTGGATCGAGAGCACCAGGTCCTCGCCGTCCCGGCGGACCGGCCAGCTCAGCCGCGCCTGCGCCGCCTCGGCCGGTTCATCCATGAACGCTCACCCTAGCGATCGAATTCCGAGACGCCGACCCCGCTCATCCGGCCGCGGGCTGGCCCAGCAGTTGGTTGATGTCGCCCTTGGCGTGGTCGAGCAGCGGCTCCATGACGAACTTGTCGGTTCCGACGTTGACGAGCGACTTGAGCGGGAGCGCCTTGATGTTCGCGAGCTTGGCGCTTTTCTCCGCGCTCTCCACCAGCTCCTTGCCGTTGCCGAGCTTGTCCAGGAACGCGGTCCGCTCGGCCGGGGTCATTCCGTCCTTCATCCCGGCGGTGGCGAGCACCAGCTCGCGATCCTCGCTGCTCGTCATCGCCCTTAGCGCCTGGACATCGTTGAGGCCTCCATCCATCTTTCCCGCGAAACCCTTGACCGCGGTGACGGCGTCCTCGGCGTTATCCGCCGCGATCGAGCCGGGCAGCGCGTCGCCGAGCTCGGGCGCCCCGAGTGCCCCGGGTAGCGTCGTCCCGAGGTCGAGGGCGGCGTCCGCGAAGTCCGCGCCCATGGCCGAGAAGTGACCCTCCACCCCGTCCTCGACGCCCTGGCCGACCTCGGCGCCGGCGCCGTCCAGGCTGGCACCGGTGGCGACGGCATCGAACACGTCGCTGGCCGTATCCAGCGCCCCCGCGAGCACGCACTCCTCGGGCAGCAGCCACTCGCCGACGCCGCAGAACAGCAGCGCGACGCTGGCGGTAATCGCGACGTCCTCGGCAAACTTCTCGAACGTCTTCCAGCTCGGGTGCTCGGCGAACGCCATGAACGCGCCCGGTAGCCCGATTACGCCGTGGTAGGCGGTGTCGATCACGCCCCAGGCAAAGTGCCCGGCGTCCTTCATCCAGTTGCCCACGTCCGACATCACGTGGTCCCACCAGCTCTGATGGGGGGCGAGCGAGCAAGCATTTGAGACCTTGCCCTGACAGCCGTCGCGCGCGCCCTGGAAGCGATTTAGCAACGCGAATCCCTGGGCCTCGAGGCCGCTGACCTCGCCCTGCATGCGCAACACGGTGCCGCTCGCGCTCTGGACCGCGTCATGGGCGTTCTGGACCGCGGGCGAGGTCGCCTTGGCGTGGGGCGCGGCGAGCGCGTTGGTCAGGTTGCCCTGGGCGTTCGCCAGCTGTCCCTGCGCGCCACTGAGTGCGCCGCGAGCGTTGCCGAGCTGTTCGGCGATGTGCCGGAAGGCGGGCTTGACGTCGTTCAGCTCGCTCTCGTAGGAGCTGAGCGCGCCGGCGACATCCTCGTAGGACTGCTGGACCTTGTCGAGCTGGCTGGGGAGTTGGCCGACGTTGGCGCGGAACGCGCTTGCTGCGGCCCCGGTCCAGGTGGCCTCGTGCGGCGCGCCCCGTAGGGCCCCGGCAATGCCCTGGGCCTCGGTGCCGACCTGCCGAAACAGGGCCGCCAGGATCCACACCTCGCCCGGATCGGCCGACAGCAGGTCGGCGGCGCGCGGATCAGACAGTGGATCGCTCATCGCTTGCGTGCTCTCCTACACGCGGCAGGCGTCCGCGATGTGCTGGTCCGAGGAGGAGTACGTCGCGGCCGCCTTTCCCAGGTTCTCGACGACATGCTGCATGTGCTGCTGAAGGAGCCCGATCCCGTAATGCCAGTTGTCGCAGAAGTGCTCGATCTCGCCCTCGAGCGCCCGCCCGCCCAGTACACCCTGAAAACCGGACGCGACGTCGTGCATCGCTTCCATCTGGCCGCACAGGCCGCCCAGCGTGCTCGCCAGCGCCTGCAGGCTTGCCGGATCGACGGTGAACGTGGCCATTTCGCGAACCGGGATCAGCCCATCGAGCTGCGGATCGCGTCCTCGGTGGCCTGGTACTGCGTACCGGCCGAGTTCAGCAGCCGCGAGATACCGTCAAGCGCGTCCTTCAGGCCGGCCGCCGAGCGCTGCCACTCATCCCACAGCGTGTTGAACTGCGACGACGCGGCACCCTGCCAGTCGGCGCCGACGACGCCGGAGACCTCGCCGGCCATCCGTGCGAGCTGGTCCTGGATGCTGTTAGACCCAGCCAATACCTGACCCGACAGCGAATGCAGATCCTCCGAGGTGACCCTGATCAAGGTCATGTCCTGCTCCTCTCTACTAAGTTGACTTCTCCGACCTGGATCAGTCTTCCGCGGCAGGAGCGCTAGCGGAACTGGACCTGGGTATGAATCGAGCCAACCCTGTGTGAGGGCCGCCCGATCGGCGCTACGCTGTCCCCGTGGCGAGGGTCGTGGCACTGGGTGCGGCGTTGGCTGTGGTGGCATTCGGCGCCGCCTTCGGCATATCGCGCGCCGCCAGCGGCGGCGGATCGACCGCGCATGCGGCGAAGCCGGCGAATCGGCCCGCGGCCACCCCAGCCAGGGACACGGCGCTGGCGGCGGCCTTCTCGGGCCAGCTCGTGTCGTTGAAGCTCCCGCCCTCGGTGAAGCCGCCGGCGCATAAGCGGGCCAAGCACCCCTCGGTCGCGTCCAGCTCTGCGGCTGCGGCGTCCCCGGCCTCCTCGGCCTCGTCGGCCTCGTCCGCCCCGCCTTCGACGTCGACGTCGACCTCGTCCCCGCCCCCGGTGGCGCCGGCGCAGAGCGTCACGCCGGCGGACGTGGGCAGCGGCTCGTCAGGCGCAGGGACCCACCACAGCTCTCATCACCACAGCGGCAGCGGCTCGGGCACGATCACGATCGGCTGAGCCGGGTTAGAGCGAGGCGGCCTCGGTCCGCAGCTGCTGCTCCTGCGCGCCGATCTGGGTCGCCACTTGCTGATACTTGGCCCGGTTCTTGGCCCGCGCCGCGGCGGCCAGCGCCTGGTAGGAACTCGCCAGATCGGTGAGCGTCGTATGCAGCGAGGCGGGGCTGCCCGGGACCGCGGCCACGCGCTCGGCAGCCGTGCTGAAGGCGCCGGCGATGGTCGTGGCCGCGGCCGCCTGCTGAGCGGCGGTGTTCGCGGCCTTGACGTTGGCCAGACCGGTGGCGCGCGCACCGGCGAGGGTCTGGAGCACCGGTCCCAGGTCACCGTCGACGGTGGCAGCCGGCGGTTTGCTCGCCGCCGTCGAGCTGCTGGTAGACGAACCACCGCCACCGCTCGTTCCGATCAGCACGCCGATTGCGGCCGCCACTACAGCCGCGGCGAGCATCGCCGCGATCGTCGCCCGTGGCCACGAGCGCGCCTGAGCCGGCGGGGCGTCGGGCTCATCGGGGAGGCTGTGGCGCCGGCCGGGACGGAGGATCGTTGTGTGGCCGGCGGCGCCCGGGACCAGCGGCGTCTCGGTCGGGGTGATCGGCCCGCCGGGCTCGGCCGGCGGCGCTGCTGGCTGCTCGACGCTCTCGAACTCCGCCGGCGTGAGCGGGTGGCGATCCGGCGCGGGCGGGTCGGTCCCGAGCCGGGCCTCCCGACGCCAGCGCGGGCCGAGCAGCTCGATCACGATGTCCTCGAGTTCCTCCCACGCCGCGTCGGCGGAGGCGAAGCGGCCGTCGGGCCGCTTGGCGAGCATCCGGTCCAGCCACACCGCGAGCCGCTCGTCGATGTCGGGGTCGATCTCACGCACGGGCGGGACGGGCTCGTGCACCTGCCGGTAGAGGACCGCGACCGGCGTGCCCGTCGACTCGAACGGCACCGCGCCGGTGAACATCTCCCAGGCCACGATTCCGAGCGAGTAGAGGTCGGTGGCCGGCGTCAGCTCCTCACCCAGTGCCTGCTCGGGAGCCATGTAGGCGGGTGTCCCGATCGTCGTCCCCGTGGCGGTCACCACCGCCCGGGGCGCCGCGGCGTTGTACGCCCGGGCGACACCGAAGTCGGCGATCTTGACCCGTCCGTCCGCGGCCACCAGCAGGTTCTCGGGCTTGAGGTCGCGGTGCACGATGCCCTGCCGGGCGCCGTACGCGAGCCCAGCGAGCACGCTCTCGAGCACGCCTGCGATCTGGGCCACGCTCAGCCGGCCGACGTAGGGCCGGAGCGATCCCCGCGGCATGTGCTCCATCGCGATGTACGGCACCTCGTCGTGCTCGAAGAACTCGTGCACGGTGACGATGCTCGAGTGGTTCATCGCGCCGGCGAGGCGCGACTCCTCGACGAAGCGCTCGGCGAAGCTCGGGTCCGCGAGGTGCTGCGAGAGCAGCTCTTTGAGCGCCACATGCCGCCGCAGGTCACGCTGGTAGGCGAGGTACACGATCGCCGCGCCCCCCCGGCCGATCACCTCGAGTACGTCGTATCGACCAACCCTGCGCTCCGCTTGCACCATCGATTGGCAAGCGTAGCCCTACCCCCAGGCGCCTAGCCGGCCGCTCTGGCTCCGCTTAGTAGACGATTGACCGCGCCTCGGCTAGGCGATCCGGGCCGCTTCGCGTGCGACCGCTGGCCGGTCCGGCGGCACGCAGACCATGCCCTCGCTGAACCCGGAGGCGCCGATCCCGAAGGCGGCGTTGAAGCGGTCGAGGTTGACGAGGGTCAGCAGCGCGGTGACCTCGACCATCTGCTCGTCGGTGAAATGCTCCTTCATCCGGGCGAACAGCTCGTCGCTCACGTCCACGGGCGTCCGCATCACCCCGACGGCGTAGTCGAGCGCGGTCTTCTCGCGCTCGGTGAACAGGTCGCTGTGCCGGTAGCGCGGCAGCGCCAGCAGCTCCTCGTCGGAGAAGCCGGAGTTACGGCAGATCTGCGAACCGAGGTCGACGCAGTACTCACACCCGACCATCTGCGCGCCCTTCAGCTCGACCAGGTTCTTGATCCGCTCATCGACGCTCTTGCCCTTGCGGATCGCCTGGTTGAACTTGCCCATGCCCATCATCATCTTCGGCTGGTAGGCCCAGACCTCGATCGGCTCGATACCGCTGCCGTGCGCCGGCTCGCGGCCGGTCAGCTTCTTCATCATCCGAGGTCCGAACCGGTACGCGAGCTTTACCGTCGGGCGGGCCTGGTTCTTCGGAACTCCCTGGATGCGTGCCATCGGGTCCTCCTGTGCGGCGTTGGTTGGACGGGTCTTCCAGACAAGACCCGCGACGCCACCGACTTGTGACAGACAGCAGCCCTACAGCACCGGCAGGTAGCGCTCCAGCTCCCAGGGGGTCACTTGCACCCGGTAGTCCTCCCACTCCTGGCGCTTGATCTCGATGTAGCGGTTGAACGTGTGCTCGCCCAGGGCCCGCAGTACGAGCTCGGACTCCGCGGTCAGCTCAATCGCCTCGCCCAGCGTGGCCGGGAGCTGCTCGATTCCCAGCCGCCGGCGCTCCTCGGAGGAGAGGTGGTAGAGGTTTGTCTCCATCGGGTCGGGCAGCTCGTAGCGGTGCTCGATCCCCTCGAGCCCGGCCTGGAGCAGGACCGCGAAGGTGAGGTACGGATTGCAGGCCGGATCCGGGCAGCGCAGCTCCATGCGGGTGGCGCGCTCCTTGCCCGGGTGGTACATCGGCACCCGCACGAGCGCCGAGCGGTTGCGTCGCGACCAGGCCAGGTACACGGGCGCCTCGTAGCCGGGAACGAGCCGCTTATAGGAGTTCACCCACTGGGCGAAGATCGAGCAGGTCTCGCGCGCGTGCCGGAGCTGGCCCGCGATGAACGCTTTGCCGATGTCGGACAGGAAGTACGGGTCGTCGGGGTCGAAGAACGCGTTCTGCTCGCCCGTGAACAGCGACTGATGGGTGTGCATCCCGGAGCCGTTCTTGCCGAACAGCGGCTTGGGCATGAACGTCGCGTGCAGCCCGTACTTCATCGCGTATTCCTTGACCGTGATCCGGTAGGTCATGCAGTCGTCGGCCATCTGCAGCGCGCCCTTGTAGCGCATGTCGATCTCGTGCTGGCTGGGACCGACCTCGTGGTGGGCGTACTCGGTGTGGATGCCGAGCTGCTCGAGCGCCAGCACGGTCTCGCGCCGGAGGTCCGATCCGGCGTCGAGGGTGGTCAGGTCGAAGTAGCCGCCCTCGTCGAGCACCTCGGTCGAGGTCGGGCTGCGGAAGTAGAAGTACTCGAGCTCGGGTCCGACGTAGAAGTGGTCGAAACCCATCGCCTTGGCTCGGTCCAGCGCCCGCCGCAGCACGTGCCGGGGGTCTCCCTCGTAGGGGGTCTTCTCCGGGGTGTGGATGTCGCAGAACATCCGCGCCACGCCCTGCTCGACCGGCCGCCAGGGAAGGGTCGAGAACGTGGTCGGATCCGGCATCGCGATCATGTCCGACTCCTCGATCGGGTTAAAGCCCGTGATCGAGGAGCCGTCGAAGCCCATCCCGCCCTCGAACGCGTCGGCCAGCTCGGTGGCGTTGATCGAGAACGACTTCAGGTGACCGAGGATGTCGGTGAACCAGAGGCGGACGAACCTGATGTCGCGCTCCTGGACGAGCGCCATCACGTCCTCGCGGGTCAGCGGTTCGGCGGTCGTGGCCATGGCGCCGCGAACGTTACTTGCTGGCGCGGCCTGCCAGCGCGCGCTCGCCCGGCCGTGCTCGCCCGGCGTTAGATGCGTGTCGTGAGGCCGCGCTCGCCGAGCCACCGGTTGGCCCAGCGCTGGAGCTCGGACAGGGCGGGCTCGAGCTCACGTCCCATCTGCGAGAGCGAGTACTCGACGCGCAGCGGCGGACCGGAGATAACCGTCCGCTCGACCATTCCGCGGCGCTCGAGCTCCTTCATCCGCTCGGACAGGAGGCGGTCTGACAGCTCGGGCACGGCCTGGGCGATCTCCGAGAAGCGCAGCCCGCCGTCCATCAAGACTCGGAGGATCGCCCCGGTCCAGCGCCGTCCGACCAGCTCGACCGCCTCGTGATAGAGGGGACAGCAATGCGGCGAGTCGCCGCGTTCATCCTTCATAACCGTTTCTCGGGGCGCTCCCATCGCCGCGGAAAAGCTTACGCTGCTTGCAACGCGCGGGACGCCTCACTCGATCCGTCGACTGGCACCTCACCGGCCACATTGACCATCGCGGTGAAGCCCTCCAGGGCTACCGTGGCGATCGCTTCGAGGATCTGCTCGTCGTCCCAGCCGGCCTCACGCGCCTCCTCGTGGAGGTGCATGGGAGCCCGGCCGCGCTCCTCCAGCATCGCCTGGAGGTAGCGCAACAGCGCCGCTTCGCGCGGATCCTTGGAGTTGAACTGGCGCGCCAGCGCGACCTCGTCGAGTGCCAGCCCGGCCGCGCGAGCCGTGCGCGACTGCATCGCGATGCCCGGCTCGGACCGGTAGTACTCGGCGACCGCCAGCGCAATCCGCTCGAGCGTCGCCAGCGTCAGCTTGCCGTGGCGCAGTTCGGAGCGGAAGCGGGCGTACGCCCGCAGAGCCGCGGGCGAGCCCGCCAGGACACCGAGGAAATTCGGCAGCTGACCGCCGGTGGCCAGCGCGCCGCGCAGGACGGGCACCGACCCCTCGGGAGCGGTCAAGTCGTCATGGATCTGAAATCTGCTCATTGAAGTCTTCATAGTTGACCACCAGTAGGTCCGGGGGCTGAGGGGGGGCTCTCGCCCTTCACTTTCGAGACCTGCTTACGCTTGATAAGTGTAATTCGGCGGCCGCAGGCGCACAAGAGGCACGGGCACACTTTTCGGGCGCATCGCACACGTCGCGCCCGCCGGGTTGTCCGCCACCGGCAGACTCGTCTACTCCTCTTATACGTGGCGGCTTAAACGCCCGATCAGCGCCGACCGCAAGCTGCGTAAGCCGCCCCGCCGTACCCCGCGGGAGTGGGTCAGTGCACCAGCGAAGCGGGCGGTGTTAGTGCGCCAGCTGAGACAGGACCGCGGCGTGCGCACTCGCGGCCGCTACCAGGATCAGCAGCATGCCGAGCAGCACGGCCCACAGAGCGGTCCGGTCCGGCCGGAAGCCCGGCCGCTCGTGGCGTCGCAGCGTCGGCCGCGTCACGGGCAGGTTGCGCTCCGCACCACGGCCCCGGATCGTGACCGTCCTGCGGCCCTCGATCCCGGCGGCGTGGGCGTCGCCCCCGGCACGGACCTCCGCGCGCGGCGGCGCAGCAGGCGAAATCGTACGAGCAGCCACCGGACGGCCAGTCGCCGGACGTGCAGTCGCCGGATGGGCAGCGGCCGGGCGGGCAGCGGCCGGGCGGGCAGCTACGGGACGGCCATCCGGCGCGGCCGGCTTGGTGATCCGCGGTCGCCGAGCCGCCGGGAACTCCCGGAACGCCTCACTGTCGAGCTCCTCCCACCACGGTGCCACGGAACGACGCGCAGCGCGCGCAGAGACTCCTCCCTGGGGCATCTACCAACCTCTTTCTGTTGCTTACGGGGTTAGCTGACGGGCTCGCGCCGAAAGAGCGGCGCTACGCGAAAAGCGATTCGCCCCAACAACTTGGGTCCCCCGCTCCCGCCGCCCAGCTTGCTTTGAGCGGCGCGGGATTTCAGCTTTGCGGCGCCATCCTAACGATGGCTGCGGACGGAGGCGTGTTCGCCTCGCCGACGGTTTCCCCACGATGCGGGCTAATCGGCCGCGCTACTCCTTGCCCGCGACCTTGGCCACGAACTCGGCCACGTCGGCCGCGTCGACGCCCTGCACCACGTCCGCCGGCATCGTGCCGTAGCCCAGGCACGCCTCCTGGCTACCCGGCGGCGGGTCCTGGAGACATCCGTTCTGGATGGTGTGGAGCACCAGCTGTGCAGTTGGTTGGAGGACGTCGAGGTTCGGTCCCACCTTGCCCACGGCGTTGGCCGCGGCGAGCGTATGGCACAGGCCGCACTTCTGGCCGAAGATCTCCCGTCCGTTCTGTTCGGCTGCGTTCAGCTTGATCCCGCCCACCTGGGCGTTGGCCCGGTTGTGGTTGCCGACCAGGAACACGACCGGGAGCACGATGGCGAAGCCGATGAAGGTGAGCGCGAGCACCCACGCCACGGTTCGGCGGGCCCCGTATGAGCGCCGGCGGGAACGGACTGTGGCCGTGGCGCCGGGACCTCGGCGGAAGGCCAGAACGAGCATCCCCAGACCCAGCACGACCCAGAACGCGGCAAACAGTAGGACGGCGAGCACGGAGCGGGACCTTACCGCGCTCTCCCGGCGGACGGCTCATTGGTGCCATGCGGAGGCACTCATCGCCGCCGCCCCGATGCGAAGCTCATGATGGGAGGAGCCACCGCGCGGAAGTCCTCGGCCTCGGTCTCCCGCGAGGTCGGGTCGCGCTGCGCCCTCTCCGCCGCCAGCCCACGGCGCACCTGCTCGTCGAGCGTCGAGAAATCTTTGATCTCGGCGGTGATGTGGTCCGGCGCATCAATCGGCTCGACCCGATCGACCAGGATGTTGATCGCGCCACCGGCCGCCGGCAGGCGCTCCAGCTTGCCCGCGGCCAAGATCAAGGGCTCGGTCCTCACCGTCAGGCGGTGCCGTTCGTAGACCTCGGCCGGGACGATCAGATTGATCGTCCCGTGCTCGTCCTCGAGCAGCACGAACACGATGCCGTTGGCCGTGCCGGGGCGCTGCCTTGCCACCACCAGCCCCCCCACCCGCACCCGGGTGCCGTGGCGCAGGACCGCAAGGTCCTGGCTTCTCACCAGCCCGTCGGGCAGCCGGCCGCGCATCAGCGCCATCGGATGCGATTGCACGGTCATCCCCGTGGTGCTGTAGTCGGCGAGCATCGACTCCCACGTGGACAGCGACCGCAGCTCGGGCGGCGCGGGCAGATCAAGGGGCAGGGCCAGCTGCATCCCACCCGGCACCCGGCGACCGGGCGTCGCCACCCCCAGCTGCCACAGCGCGATCCGCCGTGCCGAGGCCCCAGGCGCCGCCGCCAGGCGCCGCCGACCATCCCGGGTTCCTACGTCCTCCACGAGCGAATCGCACGCCCCCGACCAGGCCAGCAGCTCCAGCGAGCCCGCGCTCGAGCCCGCTCGCGAGGCCAGATCGGCCAGGCTCCTGAACCGGCCTCCCGCCTGGCGCGTCGCGACCAGCTCCTTGACCTCCTGCTCGGCGACACCCCGGACGTAGCCCAGGCCGATCCGGACGCGAAGCTCCTCTCCCTCGCGCTCGATCCCGCAGTCGGCATCGCTCTCGTTGACGTCTGGCGGGAGCACCTCGATGCCCCGTCGCTGGGCCTCGTGGACGAGCGCGTCGGGTGGATAGAACCCCATCGGCTGCTCGTTCAGCAGCGAGCACAAGAACTCCGGGTTGTAGTGGACGCGCAACCACGTCGACTGATAGGCGAGCAGACCGAAAGCCGCGCCATGGGCCTTGGGGAAGCCGAACCCCGAGAAGCCCCGGACCATCGCGAACACCCGCTCCGCCTTCTCCTTGTCCACGCCCTGCCGGCGGATCGCGCCGGCGACGAACCGCTTGTGGTAGGCCTCGATCGCGGCGTCTGATCGCTTGCGGCTCATCGCTCGCCGGAGACCCTCTGCCTCGCCGGGCGAGAAGCCGGCGAAGGCGATCGCCACCTCGATCACCTGGTCCTGGAAGATGATCGCGCCGAGCGTCTCGCGCAGCGCGGGCTCGAGCGATGGGTGCTCGTAGGGGACCTGGTACTCGGGATCGACGCGCAGTCGCTGCCGGCGCTCGATGTACGGATTGACCGCGCCCCCCTGGATCGGCCCCGGCCGGACGATCGCGACCTGGACGGTGAGGTCCTTCAGGTTCTCGGGCCGGGTGCGGTACAGCGACTGCATCTGCGCCCGGCTCTCGATCTGAAAGACTCCGGTCGTCTCGGCGCGCTGGATGCACTCGTAGGTGGCCGGATCGTCGTAGGGGATCCGGCTCAGATCGATCTGCTCGCCGCGCGTGCGATCTATCAGCTCGACCGCGCGCTCGACCGCGGACAGCATGCCCAACCCCAGCAGGTCGATCTTCAGGAAGCCCGCATCCGAGCAGGAGTCCTTGTCCCACTGCACGATCTGGCGGCCCTCCATCGCCGCCGGCACGATCGGGCAGCAGTCGATCAAGGAGCGGGTGGAGACGATCATCCCGCCCGAGTGCTGGCTGAGATGCCGCGGCAGGCCGTGGGCCTGCGCCGCCAGCCGCGCCAGCCAAGCCCAGCGTCCGGTGGATCCGCGACGACCTTGAAAGACATTGTCGATGTCCTTGCCCACCTCGCGCGCGTCCCAGCCCTCGCTCCCCCGCGCCACCCGCTCGATCTCCCCGGGCGGCAGCCCCAGCGCCTTGCCCAGCTCACGGATCGCCCCCCGCGCGCGGTAGGTCGGGAACGCTGCCACGAGCGCCGAGCGATCGTGGCCGTAGCGCTCGTGCACCCGCGGGATCAGCTTTTCCCTGATGTCACGCGGGAAGTCGAGGTCGATGTCGGGCAGTGAGGTCAGCTCGTCGTTCAGGAAGCGCCCGATCAGCAGATCGTTCGCGATCGGGTCGACGTGCGAAAGGCCGGTCAGGTAGCAAACGATCGACGAGACGCTCGAGCCCCGGCCCCGGCCGGGCGGCAGCAGCTTCCTGACGCTGTCCGGCCCGCGCACCTCGACCGCCACCTCGCGCGCCAGCTCCAGCATGTCGTGGTGGAGCAGGAAGAAACCAGGCAGCCCGAGCCGCTCGATGATTCGAAACTCCTGCTCCAGCCGACTCGCCGCCGCACTCTGTACGCCCGCGGGTTCGTCCCGGTAGCGATCGTCCCGTCGCGCTTGACACAGCTCGGTCAGCTTGCGCATCGCTTCCACATCCTCCGCGCCCGGATAGCGGTATCCCAGGTCGCTGCTCAGATCGAACCGCAGCCGCTCGGCCAGCCGCACGGTCTCCGCCACCGCCTGTGGGTGCTCGGAAAAGCGGGCCGCCATCGTCGCCGGCGAGGCGAGCACATGGCTGAAGTTGCCTCGCCGCTGGGGCTCGGATGCATCGAGCGTGGTGTGCAGGCGCACGGCGACGAAGGTGTCCTGGAGGGGAGCCCGGATGCGCGCGTGTGCGTGCACGTTCCCCGTCGCCACACACGGCACGCCCAGACGATCGGCGACCCGCCGGAGCCGGCGGTTGCGCGCCCGATCGTCGCGCAGGAACGGCCGCTGTAGCTCGATCCGCAGGTGATCCGATCCGAACGCCTCGAGCAGTCGCCGGAGCGAGAACTCGTCGTGCACCCCGCGCAGCGCGCAACCGCTCAGGCAGACCAGCCCCTCGGCGTGACCAAGAACATCGCTCAGCTCGACGAACGCCTGGGAGGGAGGACCTGGTTTTTCTCGCGTGTGCGCGTGCGCGCGGGTCAAAACGCGGCACAGGTTCGACCAGCCGCGCGCATCCTCGACGAGCAGCGTCAAGTGGCGCCCGTCGTCGAGGTCGATCTCGGCGCCGTGGATCGGGCGCAACCCGAGCGCGCGAGCGGAGACGGCGAACTCCATCGAGCCCGAGACCGTGTTGTGGTCGGTCAGCGCCAGCGCTTCGTATCCCAACTCCAGCCCCGCGGGAACCAACTCGTCCGGAAGCGAGGCTCCGTCCAGGAACGAGAACGCCGAATGGCAGTGGAATTCGACGTAGGGTGGCGATCCCATACGAACACATGTTCGCATGGGTATCGGACGCTCAGGCCGTGGCCGGCGCGCCCCCGAGTAGGGCCAGCAACTGGCTCCGGTCCGGGCCCGGCAGTGGCGACGGCTCGCTGTCGCGCGCGAGCTCGAGAACCCGCTCCACGAAGCCCTCATCCGCACACGCCTCCCCCATCCGCGTCAAGCAGCAGCGCGAGGCCACGAACGCTCGCAACACGTCCGGATCGAGCCCAAGCGCACCAGACACCGCGGGCATGTGCTCCAGCCACGAGCCGCTCGGCGCCGCCGGCGGCGCCAGCCCATTCCGTAGCGCTTCGATCTCCGCCACGCGGGCTCGATCCTCCTCGACCGTTTCCCGGTACCACGGGGTGATCTCGGCCTCGGTGACAGCGTCCCAGGTCTCGGCGAATGCGCGCGGTTGCTCTAGATGCTCGCGGACGACCTCTCGCAGCAAGCTCACATGCCACAAGCCCAACGTCATGCCGCGCCCGAGGGTCGGATTCGAGCAGGCCCACGCGTCCGCCACCGAGGCGATGCCGGTCGCGACGGGCTGCCCCTCGACGCAGAACCGGCGGTAGCGGTCGAGCACTCCGCCCATCGCCTGCACCCCCGTCAGCGGCTCTCCGTCGAGCCAGTGCGCGTGCCGCGGGCAGGCCGACACCACCGCCGTCCACGTCTCCACGTCTCGCAACCGCTTGAGGGGCTGATCGCCCGACGACGTCACGAGCGTCACCGACCACGTGCCGTTGTCGGCCGGGAGCGTGAGCAACGAGAAGCTGCCGATACGGGTAACCGCCGGGGCCCGGAGCGCAGGCAGGGCGGCCGAGGCTCCGTTCCTGGCGCGGAAGTGACGCGCGTAATAGATGAAGCCGGAGTCCTCAGCCTCCTGATAGACCGGACCGGTGCCGGCCGCCTCGAGCCAGCGCGGCAGCTGCGAGCGGCGCCCCATCGCGTCAACCACCAAGTCCGCGCGGAGCTCTTCCCGTGACGACGTGCGGATCCCACTCACGTGCGGCGTGCCGTCGTACGCACCCATAAGCAGCTCCTGCACGGCGACTCCGCGGCGAACCTCCAGCCCCGGCTCGGCCTCGGCCGCCCGCCCGAGGACCTGCTCGAGCACCGGCCGGCGCGCGGTGAGCGTCCACATCCGCTCGTCTCCCTCCCTCGGCGTACGCTCGGTGATCGTCGGAGGCAGGACGAACTGGTTGAACCGCAGGGCGCCGGCCGCCTCGAGTGCCTCGCAGACATCGGGAAGCCCTTGCTCGAGCACCAACCGGCCGCGCGCCAGCATCAGGTGCGGCAGGCGAAACTGGGTCACGCCCTCCCGCGACCAGCCTTCCCACGCGTCTTCGCCCGACTCGGGCACGGCCGCCGGATCGCGTTCCAGCACCGTCACCTCATGGCCGTCCCGGCGCAGCAGCATTCCCGCCGCCAGTCCGCACACCCCCGCGCCCAACACCACGATTCTCGCCATCGCCTAAGCCGGCAGGAAGTCGATCAACAAGCGGGTCACAACATCGGGTGCTTCGAGCTGCATCCAGTGCCCGGGACCGTCGAGCCGCTCGTAGCGCCACGATCCCACGACACTCTGGGCCGAGTCGACCATCTGACGCTCGGTGAGCGCGATGTCTCCGGAGCTCCACACGCCCATGGTCGGGACGCGAATCGGCGGCAGCTCTCGCCCGGGCGAGAGCCACACCTTAGGTGGGACGTTCGCCCGGTAGTAGTTCAGCGCCGGCGTCAACGATTCATTCGCTGCGAGCTCGGCGATCACCGCGTCCGCATCCGGGTGACGGCTCCAGGCGCGGAAATTCGCCCAATCACTCCCCGACAGCCACTCCTCGGCGACACCGGCAAACTGGAACAGCAGCATGTACCAGGACTTCTCGTGCTGCTCGAACCCGGGCCCGGCACGGAAGGTCGCCGGGTGCCCGACCGACAGCACGACCAGATGGTCGACGCGGTCACTCGCCAGCGCCGCCAGTCCCCACGACACCGCCGCACCCCAGTCATGCCCGACGATGTGCGCCCGCTCCACCCCGGCGTCGCCCATGACCGCCAGCACGTCTCCGGCGAGCGCCTGGATGCCGTAAGCGTCCACGGCGGAGGGCTTGTCCGAGCCGCCGTACCCGCGCATATCGGGCACGATCACTCGGTACCCCGCCTGCGCCAGCGCCGGGACCTGGTGGCGCCACAGTCGACCGGAGTCGGGAAAGCCATGGAGGAGCACGACGGGCCGACCCTCGCCCACGACCTCGTACCGAATGCCCACGCCGCCGGTTTCGATCCGCATGTCGCGGAATAGTTTGCACGACGTGACGATGGTCATCGCCCACCGCGGTGCATGGGGCAGGGCGGCGCCCGGTGCGCCGGCCGAGAACACGCTCGAGGCGTTCGAGGCGGCGATTGCGCTCGGTGCCGACATGATCGAGCTCGACGTACGCCGCACGCGCGACGGCCACCTGATCGTGTTCCACGACGCGCGCGTCAAGACGGTTCCAACCAGCTCGATGCGCTACGAAGCGCTGAAGATCAGGGGCACGCGCTTGCGCCCGCCGCTCCTGGACGAAGTACTGGCGCTGACCAAGGGCCGGATCGCGCTGAACCTCGAGGTCAAGGAGCCGGGCTACGTCGAGGACACGATCACCCTGCTGCGGCGCCACGACTTCGAACGATGCGTGCTCAGCTCGTTCCTCGACGACGTCGTGCTCGAGGCCAAGACCCTCGCGCCTGAACTCACAGCTGGGCTGCTCATCGCCACCGGGCTTCGGCGCGCGCTCGCGACCCGCCTCCCGGCCACGAAGGCCGACACCTTGGGGCTGCATCGCCGGCTGGCCGACGCCACCGCGCTCGAGAAGGTAGCCGCGGCCGGCGTCCGTTGCGTGGTGTGGACCGTCAACGCTCCGCGGGCGCTCGATCGCTACTTCGGCCATCCAGCGGTGGAGGGCGTGATCACCGACCGGCCGGCGCTGGCCCTCGAGCGCCGCGCGCTCCGCGAGGCCGCGTAGACGCGATCATCGCCCGAACTGCGCCCGCAGCGCCGCGCTCAAGGCCCGCGCCGCGTCGGCCAGATCCCGCCGGCGCGGGTGACACAGCGCGACCGTGCGCTGGGTCAATATGTCCGGCGGCGCCAGCCATGTGAGCGACGGATCGACCGCCCGCTCGGCCGCCAGCCGCCCGACGCACGCGTGCCCCAAACCCGCCGCGACAAGTCGCTGCAACGCCAGGTTGTCGTCGGTGCGATAGACGACACGGGGCTCGATGCCTTGGCGGCGCCAGGCGCCCTCGAGCTCGTCCTGGATCTCCCAGCGCGACGTCCACGCGACCACGTCGGCCCCGTCGAGCAGATCGAAGCTCGGACGCTCAGCGGAGGCGATCGTGCTGTCGCGCCGGGTGAGGATCACCCACGGATCGTCATACAGCGGGATCACCTCGACCCGGTCGTCCGGCTGCTGATTCAGCGTCACCGCAAGATCGAGGCGACCCTGCGCCAGCCACTCGATCAGCCGCGGGTCATCCACGGTGTCCGACAGTACGACCTCCACCCCGGGCCATTCCTCGCGCAGGACCGTCAGCGCGGCGGGGAGGAGCTCGGCGGCCGCGGTCTGGAAGACGCCGACCCGCACGACGGTCCGCTCGCCCCGGAGCGTCGCCCGGACGCTGGCGTCCAAGGCGTGCAGCTCGGTGAACGCGCGCCGGGCGTGCAGGTACGCCGCCTCCCCCGCCCGCGTCAACGACACCGTACCGCGCCCGCCGGGACGCGTGAACAGGGGCGCCCCGAGCGCCCGTTCGAGCTCGGCCACCTGATGCGAGATCGCCGACTGGGTGTAGCGGTGCCGCTCGAGCTGCACCGGGCCGGCTTCTCGGCCAGCGCCACCGGCCTCGCGTTCTCGTCCGCCGCCGGCGCCTACATCCTGGTCAGCGCGCTCGTGGTCAGGCTGGGTCACCGCGCCACCACGGTTCGTGCCGCGACCTTCGCCGGCCTGGGACTCGCCCTTCGCTCTTGCCCGGCACATTCGAAACCGGCGCCGGCGGAGTCATCGGGATGCTGCTCCTCACGACCGTCCCCCGCGCGGTCGTGAGCACCGTCTCCTATCCGCTCGCCACCGAGTCGGCCGCCACGACCGGCCTGGGCGCCGGGCTCGTGATCGGGCTGCTGAACGGAACCTGGGCGACCGGACTGGTGCTCGCGCCGCTGCTGGCCGGCGCGCTGGACCAGGCCGCCGGCCCGAGTGCCGCCCACCTCGTCGCGATCGTGCCGGGCGCGCTCGGCGCGCTCTGGCTGATGCGGCGCCCGCGCCCCTCCCTCCAGGTGATAGAGGTCGGCGCGGATCCGACGTACTGAGCCGCGTCACCCCTGACCGAGGAGGCACCCATGAGCGAGGTAGCACCCACGACCGAGCAGGCGCTCCGCGAGCAGGTCGCGCTTGGCTGCCGCATCCTCGGCGCCAACGGGCACGACGACTTCATCTGGGGCCACGTCTCGGCTCGCGACCCGGGCGGCCGCGGCGTCTGGATGAAGGCGTCGACGTTCGGCTTCGAGGAGATCACCGCCGAGCACGTGATCCTCGTCGGGTTCGACGGCGAGGTCCTGATCGGCGAGCACCCCCGGCACGTGGAGTGGCCGATCCACACCGAGGTGATGCGCGCCCGCCCCGATGTCGGCAGCGTCGTCCACTCTCACCCTCCGCACTCGATCGCGATCGCCGCGAGTGGGCAGCCGCTACAAGCCGTGTCGCACGCAGGGACGATGTTCGTCCCGCCTGATGTGCCCCGCTTCGCCAAGACCGCCGAGCTGTTCGGCGGAGCGCAGCGCTGGTCCTCGGATGAGGAGGCGCTGCGTAAGCGCGCCACCGTTTGGGCCGACGGTCAACGGGCCGCGCTGTGGCGCTACTTCGCCCGTCGGGTCTAGCCCCGTTGGTAGGGTGACCCCAAATGAGGCGACCCGCCCGCTCCAGCGCACCCCGCCCGCGCCGACAGTCCGGACGTATGACCCGGCGTGAGCTGCGCCAGTCGCTTTCGCGCGGCGGGCGCAAGTGGATCAAGGGAGTGTGGGAGGCGAGCGAGCGCTACACCGTCAGGCTGACGAGCCTCAGCCGGGTGACCAGCCCGCTCGCCGCGAAGCTGATCGACGAGTACATGGCCGAGCAGAACCTGGCCGGTGAAGAGACGAAACGCGCGTTATTCGTCACGCTCGTGACCGGCTACTCCACGCGCGCCGTCGTGGCCGAGCCGACCGAGCAGCCTGGCCTGCGTTCGGTCCCGCGCAAGGACGACGACCTCGAGAATCGGGTGAAGACGATCGCCGGCGACAAGTTCGATTCGGTTATGACGCTCCCACCCGCGGTCTGGAGCGGCTACGTCGCGACCGCGGCGATGAAGCGGCAGGGCTGGCTGACCACGCACAAGCTGCCCTGGTCAGTACTGGGGCGCGAACGGGTCGAGACGTTGCTGCGCTGGGGCTATGCCCTGCGCTGTCTGGACGAGGCGTTCTCGGCCGAGCCCGTCGTGCAGAAAACCGCTTAGTGCCGCGATAATCGCCGACGGACCGCGATGATCACCGAGGCGTTCATCACCTGCGCTGTGACCGGTGCCGGCGACACCGTCGCCCGCAGCGAGCACCTGCCGGTGACGCCGGTCCAGATCGCTGAGTCCGCGATCCACGCCGCCCGCGCCGGCGCTGCCGTGGTTCACATCCACGTGCGCGATCCGGTGACCGGGCGCGGCGCGCGGGATCCGTCGCTCTTCCGGGCTGTGGTGGAACGCATCCGGGCTCATCCGGACGTCGATCCGGTGTTGAACCTGACCGCCGGGATGGGCGGCGATCTCGTGCTCGGCGGCGACGAGGCGCCCCTTCCGGTGGACCCGGACGGGACCGACATGGCCGGCGCGAGCGAGCGGCTTGCCCACGTGGAGGAACTGCTCCCCGAGATCTGCACGCTTGACTGCGGCACGATGAACTTCGCCGCCGGCGGCGACTACATCATGGCCAACACGCCCGGGATGCTCCGGGCGATGGCCCGCCGGGTGAAGGAGCTCGGGGTCCGGCCCGAGCTCGAGGTGTTCGACACCGGGCACCTGGTGATGGTGCATGAGCTGATCGACGAGGGCCTGATCGACCAGCCCGCTCTGATCCAGTTGTGCATGGGAATTCCGTACGGCGCGCCGGCCGATCTGGGAACACTGCTCGCGATGGTCGCGCGCCTGCCCGCCGGCGCGGTGTACTCAGCATTCGCGATCGGGCGCTTGCAGCTGCCCTACGCGGCGTTGGCGCCATCGGTGGGAGCGAACGTGCGGGTGGGACTCGAAGACAACCTCTACCTGTCGCGCGGACGGCTGGCCACCAATGCCCAGCTCGTGGAGCGGGCGGTGGCGCTGCTCGAGGCGATGAACGTGCGCGTGCTGGGCCCCGACGAGGTGCGCGAGAGGCTCTCGCTGCGCATCCGTGTCTGACCTGCCGGCAGCGATCGGCCTGCTCGGGGGCGGCGTGATCGGCGGGGGCTGGGCCGCGCGCTTCGCGCTGAACGGAGTCGACGTTCGGGTCTATGACCCGGACCCGGACGCCCCGAGACGGCTCGAGGAGATCCTGGCCGGGGCCCGGCGGGCGTACGCCAAGCTCACGATCCTGCCGCTGCCCGTCGAGGGTCGGGTGACGTTCGTGACCTCGCCCGAGGAGGCCGCGACCGACGTGCACTTCGTCCAGGAGTCGGCGCCCGAGCGCGTCGAGCTCAAGCAGCGCCTGCTCGCGGCGGCCAGCACCGCGGCCGGGCCCGACGTGGTGTTCTGCTCCTCGACCTCGGGGCTTCGCCCCTCACTACTCCAGGCCGAGATGGAGCACCCGCAGCGCTTCGCGGTCGGGCATCCGTTCAATCCCGTGTACCTGCTGCCGCTGGTCGAGTGCTGCGGCGGCGATCTGACGGCGCCGTCGACCATCGACCGTGCCGCCGAGATCTACCGCGCTCTGGGCATGCATCCGCTCGTACTGCGCCGCGAGATCGACGGATTCCTGGCCGACCGGCTGCTCGAGGCGCTGTGGCGCGAGGCACTGTGGCTGGTCAACGACGGCGACGCGACCGTCGCGGAGATCGATGACGCGATCAGCTACGGCGCCGGCCTGCGCTGGGCGATCATGGGCACGTTCCTCACCTACCGGCTGGGCGGCGGCGAGGCGGGCATGGCGCACTTCATGGAGCAGTTCGGTCCGACGCTGGCGCTGCCCTGGACCAAGCTCGTCGACGTCCCGCCGCTCACCCCCGAGCTGATCGCGAAGATCGTCGGCCAGTCCGATGCCCAGGCGCGCGGCCGGTCGGTGGCGGAGCTCGAGCGGTACCGCGACGACTGCTTGGTCGCGCTGCTCCAGGCCCTTCGCGCGCAGGACGCCGGCGCCGGCGCGACGCTCGCGGCGTGGGAGCGCCGGTTGCTCGACGTTCTTCCGGGCGCCGGTGGAACGCCCGGGCTCGGCGAGGTATCAGCCGACGGAGGACCGCCGGCGCCGCTGGCCGTGTACGTCCGCGAGATCCCGCCCGACTGGATCGACTACAACGGCCATGTCACCGAAAGCCGCTACCTGGAGCTCTTCGCCGATGCGACCGACGCATTGCTCCGCCACGTCGGGGTCGATGCCGCATACGTCGGCTCGGGCAGCAGCTACTACACGGTCGAGACCCACATCTCCCACCTCGGGCAGCTCTACGCCGGCGATCGCGTACAGGCGATCACCCAGGTGCTCGGCTGGGACGAGAAGCGCCTGCACCTCTTCCACACGCTGGTCCGGGTGGGCGAGGAGGAGCCGGTCGCGATGGGCGAGCACATGCTCGTGCACGTCGACGCGAGCGCCGGCCGGGCCGCGCCGGTCGGCGACGGCGTGCGCGGGCGGGTCGCCGCATTGGCCGAGGCGCACGCCGGGCTGCCCCGGCCCGCGCGCTCCGGCCGCCGGATCGCGCTCTAGCCGGCGAATCGCGCTGCCCTCACCCCACCCCCTGGGGTCATAACCGCGGACTCGGCGCACCCCCGGCGGTGCACCCCGATTCAGCCACATATATGGGTCCTAACTGCGGACTCGGCGCGCAGGAAGCCTCGAGTCCGCACCTATGCCCCAGGTGGCTCTAGGCCGCGGCCAGCTGACACCGAGCACCGATCGCCGGCGACCTCGAGAACTTTTCTAGCCGACCTCTTGACAAGTTATTAGTGACTGCTAAGTTATCTACCTAGTTAGCACTCACTAAGAAGGGATCACGCGATGTCAACCCCCACTACCCCAGGTACATCCCAGCGGATCTGGACGCTCGTGATCGTCTCGGTCGGGCTGTTCATGATGGTTCTCGACAACCTCGTCGTGAACGTCGCCCTGCCGAGCATCCATCGCGACCTTGGCGCCTCGATCCAGACGCTCGAATGGACGGTCAACGCGTACATCCTGGCCTACGCCGTGCTGCTGCTCACCGGGGCGGCGCTGGGCGACCGGCTCGGTCGCAAGCGGATGTTCATCGCGGGGATCTCGTTGTTTACCGCCGGCTCGGCCGCCGCCGCGCTGGCCCCGAGCATCGGCCTGCTGATCGCCGCTCGCGCCTTCCAGGGCGTAGGCGCCGCGGTCGTGACCCCGCTGACCCTGACCCTGCTGGCCGAGGCCTTCCCGCCCGAGCGGCGCGGTCTGGCGCTGGGCGTGTGGTCCGGAATCAGCGGCATCGGCGTCGCGCTTGGCCCGCTGGTCGGCGGCGCGCTGACCCAGTTCGCCTCGTGGCACTGGATCTTCTGGGTCAACGTCCCCATCGGCATCGCCCTCATCCCGCTCGCGTCGCGGCGCCTGGTCGAGAGCCACGGAGAGGTCAAGCACCTCGACCTGCGCGGGCTCGCGCTGGCCTCGGCCGGCCTGTTCGGGATCGTCTACGGCCTCGTGGAGTCCCAGTCGCTCGGCTGGTCGAGCGCCCAGGTCCTGATCAGCCTGGCCGCCGGCGCCGCGCTGCTGGTCGCCTTCGTCGCCCAGGAGCTGCGCACGCCCGAGCCGATGCTGCCGATGAACTTCTTCGCCAACCGCGGCTTCGCGGTGACCAACGCGGTCTCGATCGCGATGTACTTCGGGATGTTCGGCTCGATCTTCTTCCTGAGCCAGTTCCTCCAGAACGTCCTGCACAACACCCCGCTCGAGGCCGGCGTCAAGCTGCTGGTCTGGACCGGAGCGATCATGGTGGTCGCGCCGCTGGCGGGCTTCATGTCGGAGCGGTACGGAAGCCGGCTGTTCATGGTCGCCGGCCTGGGACTCCAGGCGGTCGCGCTGGGCCTGCTGGCGATGTCAGCCAGCGTGGACCAGAGCTACATCAGCATGGTGATCCCGTTCGTGCTCGCCGGGAGCGGGATGGCGCTCGTGTTCGCGCCGTCGGCCAACGCGGTCCTGTCCTCGGTGCGCACCTCGCAGACCGGCCAGGCGTCCGGTGCCACCAACGCGCTGCGCGAGCTGGGTGGCGTTCTGGGCATCGCCATCCTCGGCACCGTGTTCACGAGCCACGGCAGCTACGTCACGCCGCAGGCATACATCAACGGCCTGGTGCCGGCGCTGTGGGTCGGCGCGGCCGTGCTCGCCGCCGGCTCGCTGATCGCGGCCGCCCTGCCGTTCAGCACTCGCGCCTCAGCCGCCGCGAACGCCGCGCCCGAGGCCGGCCCCGCGACCGTACCGGCCACGATCACCGCCTAGGCCTGTCGTAGCATCGAGCAGATCGCCATGGCCACGACCTCCAGAACGGACGACAAGTCTCCCCGGCAGCGCGTCCCGGCGTCAGAGCGCCGGGACGCGCTGATTGAGGCGGCGGTCCACGAATTCGCGCGCGGCGGCCTGTACGGCACCCCCGTCGATCGGATCGCCCGGCAGGTGGGCGTGGCGCAGCCCTACGTGTTCAGCCTGTTCGGCAGCAAGCGTGAGCTGTTCCTCGCCGCGGTCGAGCGCGGCTTCGAGCGCGTCGCGGAGGCCTTCACAAAAGCCGCCGACGAGTTCGACCCGGCCACTGCACCGCCGGGAGCGGACGTGCTCGCCGCGATGGGTTACGCCTACGTCGAGCTGCTCGCCAACCACCGCGACTATCTGATGCTCCAGATGCAGGCCTACGCGGCGTGTGACGATGAGGAGATCCGCGACCGGGTCCGGTCCTGGTATGCCCGGCTGGTCGCGCACGTCGAGCAGCTTTCAGGAGCCGAGCCGGAACACGTCGATGAGTTCTTCCGCGGGGGAATGTGGCTGAACACGGCCGCGGCCATGGGCGTCGAGGATCTATCGGCCAAGTGCGAATGGATGCGCGCCGAGGCTGCTGCCGCCGCCTCGGACGAGGACTAGACGGAAGTTTTTGAGGGTCTGAGGCCCGATCGCCCGTATTTACGGGGATCGGGCTTTCTTTTTGTGGTTGGATGTAGCCAAAGTCATGCCTTGATTCCGTCCGGCCCGGCAGCTATTCTGTCGGCAATGCCTCGACGTGGCGGCCAAGCGCACGTAGCCACAATCAAGACGAAGGGGAAGGGCGGGCAGGAATACACGTCCTACCTGCTGCGCCGCTCTTACCGGGAGGGCGGCAAGGTCCGTCACGAGAACCTCGGGAACCTGTCGCACCTGCCGCTGCCGGTGATCGACGCGATCCGCAAGATGCTCTCAGGCCGGGTGCTGGTTGACCTCGACGAGCAGCTGCAGATCGAGTCCTCGCTGCCGCACGGGCACGTCGCCGCGGCCCTGGGCGTACTCAGAGGGCTCGATCTCGAGCGGCTGCTGGCCCGCGAGCGCTGCCGCGAGCGGGACCTGTGTGTCGCGATGATCTGCCAGCTGGTGATCGGCTCATGCTCGAAGCTGTCGATGACTCGCCGGTTTGCGCAGACCACGCTCGCCGACGAGCTGTCGCTCGGTGAGGTCACCGAGACCGAGCTGCTCGCCGCGATGGACTGGCTGCTTGCCCGTCAGGAGCGGGTCGAGAACGCGCTCGCGCGACGGCACCTCGCGGACGGCGGGTTCGTGTTGTATGACCTGTCTTCGTCCTATGTGGAGGGGCGCTGCTGTGAGCTGGCGGCGCTGGGGCACAGCCGTGATGGCAAGAGCGGCAAGCTGCAGGTCAACTGGGGGCTGGTGTGCTCGCCAGAGGGCCGGCCGATCTCGGTGCAGGTCCATCCGGGGAATACCGCCGACCCGAGCACCGTGCCGGGCGTGATCGACACCGTCAAGGAGCGGTTCGGGATCGAGCGGGTGATCCTGGTCGGCGACCGGGCGATGATCACCGACGCGCACGCCGCCACGCTCAAAGAGCTCGGCGCCGGGTTCGTGTCGGCGCTGAAGACCGCCCAGATCCGCAAGCTGATCGGCGCCGGCGATCTGCAGCTGTCACTGTTCGATCAGGCCAACCTCGCCGAGATCTCAAGCGAGGAGTTCCCCTCAGAGCGGCTCGTCGTCTGCCGCAACCCGCACCTCGCCGCCGAGCGAGCGAGAAAGCGTGAGGACCTGCTGGCCTCAACCGAACGCGAGCTCGCCAAGGTCTGCCAGATGGTCTCAGGGCCGCGCGGCACGCTGCGCAACGCCGACGCCGGGAAGATCGGCGAGCGCGCCGGGCGCGTGATCAACAAGTACAAGGTCGCCAAGCACTTCGACCTCCAGATCGCCGACGGCTCGTTCAGCTACCAGCGCAAGACCGAGCAGATCAACGGCGAGGCCGCGCTCGACGGGCTCTACGTGCTCAGGACCACCTGCCCCACCCAGCAGCTCACCACCCAAGCGGTCGTGCGCGTCTACAAGCAGCTGAAGATGGCCGAGCGCGCGTACCGCACGATCAAGGACGCGCTCGATGTGCGCCCGATCCGTCACCACCTCGAAGACCGCGTGCACGCGCACTTCTTCCTGTTCCTGCTCGCCTACTACCTGCTGTTCGAGCTCCAAGCCCGGCTCGAGCCGATGCTATTCACCGACGACACACCGATCGCCCCGACCGATCCTGTCGCGCCCGCCAGACGCTCCCCGGCCACGAACACCAAGGCCGGCCGCGCCCGCACTCCCGACGGCCTGCCTGCCTTCAGCCTCGCCGACCTGATCGCCGAGCTCGGGACCGTCTGCCGCAACCAGCTACGAATCGGCGACAGCCCCCACACCTTTCCGCGGCTCACCAACCGCAACACCGTCCAGGCCAAAGCGCTCGGCCTGCTCGACGTCACCCTCGCCAAGTAGCCAAAGCCAAACCAGCCCGCAACACCCGAATCCCGCGCCAACACGCGGGATTCGTCATCTCACAACCGAAAACTTCCGACTAGACCGGGGTCAGTCCCTACCTGGGTCAGTCCGCTACCCGGGCCTCGGGGTAGCGCGGCAGGCCATCGTCCGGGATCGGCTCCCACGGCGCGGCGTAGGCGACGAACTGGTGGGCGGCAGGACGGATGCCGGGGTCCTCGTCGAACGCTCCCAACCGCACGCCGACCCGGCTCGCGTCCTCTGGATCGCGGCTGAACAGCGCCGAGCCGCAATCGCCGCAGAACCACTTCTCGGCCCCGCCGTCGGGCTTCCAAGCCTTGAGGCGCTCCTCGCCCACCAGGACGTGAAAGGTGCCGGGCTCGACCCGCGCGCTCGCTGAGGCGGCGGTGCCGGTGCGGCGCTGGCAGCGCGTGCAGTGGCAGTACTGCGCCGAGACGGGCGGGGCGGTGACCTCGAAGCGGACCGCTCCGCAATTACACCCGCCAGTAAGTCGAAAGCTCGTTGCCATTGTCTCGGCGCTACGCGTTCGTCTCGGCGCTACGCGTGCGCCGCCACCTTCGTGAGGTCGCGGTCGGGAGCGATCCCCCAGCGTTCGGCCACCTCGGCCAGGTGCTCGTTGAGGTCCCAGCGGTCGGGGCGCTCCTCGCCCGAGTGCTCGGGATTGGCTCCCTTGAGCGCCATGCAGCCGGTGTTGTCGCCGATCGCTCGGATCGCCGCGACGTCCTCGTCGCTCAGCCGCAGTTCAGCCGGAAGGGCGGCGAGCTCGGCGCGCTTCTCCTCGACTCCTCGAGCGCCGGCGCCCATCTCCTGGATGAGCGTCGGCACCACGCAGGCGACTGCCTCGTGGGCCAGGTTCCATTGGCAGGCCAGTTGGATCGCGGTCAACCCGGTCCGCTCCGCGATCGGGCGCATCTGATCGAGCCGCGCGCGGCCCTGCTCGATCCAGCCCGCCGGCCGGAAGCTCCGGTGATCCTGGGGCGCGAGCTCCTGTCCGGGAAGCACGTCGTCGAAGAACAGGCCGCCGTAGTCGACGACGCGGGTGATCACCTTCACGTCGGCCGCGGCCGCGGCGTCGAGGCACAGCTCACCCGGCCATGGCTCGAGCGGGTTGAGGATGATCATCGCCCAGTCGAGCTGCGCCCCGAAGCGCTCCAGGCAGTCGATCAGGTCGAGCGTGAAGCCGTTGGCCGGACCCGGCGCCACGCCGATCAGCCGTGTCAGCCCCTCCTCGCGCAGCGCCGCCATGCCGTCCCACACCTGCTCGTCCGTGTAGCCGGTGCGGTCCGGGTTGTGCAGGAGCAGCAGGTCGAAACTGTCGATCCCGCAGCGCTCGAGGCTGCGCTCGGTGGCCATCCGCAGATAGTCGCCGTAGCCCGAGGCGTCGCGCAGCCGCCGGTCGGTGAAGCGCGGAAAGCCTTTGGCCCCGTCGCGCTCGCCGGCGTAGAAGTCGTGCCCCACGGCGCCCACGATGCACATGTCCTCGCGAGCCCGGCCGGCGATCGCCCGCCCGAGCATCCGGTCGGCCTCCCCGGTGCCGTACACGTCGGCGGTCATCACGGTTCGGATCGACTCATCGGGCGTAACCATGGCGATGAAATGCTCGTCGTCGAGCGGCTCACCGAAGCGCATGAAGCGTCCGCCGCTCCAGGTGCCGACGGCCGTCGGCCCGGGCTCGAGCGGGGTTGAGCGCTGGTCAGCCATGAGGTCGTGCAGTTTAGGGCGGGCCGGCCGCGGCCCCGCCGACCCCGGACCACTGGGCCGCGCCGCCGGGCTCAGCGCTGCCGCCACCATCTCCCGTGCTCCAGGTCCTGGAAGACGATCTCATCACGCCCGCACGTGGTGACGAGTTCCCAGTAATGCCGGCGCAGCGGTCGATCGGTCCACCAGCGGTCCTCAACCAACCAGGATTCCCGCACCGCCTCGACCTCGCGACCATCCACTTCCTGCGGGCAGCCGTCCTCACCGGCGCTGACCGCGACCCGGCGGGGAACGGCAAGACGGCGCGGCCCACTCATCTTATTCGTGTAATAGTTACACGGATTTTGTGTAATATCGCTATGATCGGACCATGCGGCAAGCCAGCGGCGACCTGTTCCCCACAGACGTCCCGATCCCGGCGAGTCAGCTGATCGGCCGCGGAGACGACGTCCGATCGGTCGCGACGGCGCTCATCAACGGGACGAACCTGATCATGGCCGGCCCGCGGCGGACGGGCAAAACGAGCGTCTGCGAGGCGGCGCTCGGCCGCGCCGAGCGCAACGGGTGCTACACGGCGCGGCTGGATCTGTTCCGGATATCCGACGCCGCCGAGCTGGCGGAAGCGCTGGCAGTGGCAGTGATCGCCAACCGCTCTCCGATCCGGCGGATCGTGCGCCGAGCGCGCGAGCTGGGTCGGGCCGCGCTGAACGCGACGCAGGCGGCCGCCGTACTCAAACTGAAGGGTGAGCTCGGGGACGGAGTCGAGCTGGCGATCACCCCGGGGTGGGCTGCCGAGAATCCCGCCCGCGCACTCGACCTGGCACTCGATCTGCCCGAGCGCGCAGCGCGCGCCGACGGGCGGAGGTTGGTTTTGTTCTTCGACGAGTTCCAGGAATTGGCCAGCGAGCGCCGGCCCTACGGCGATCCCGATCTGGTCACCAAGCGGATGCGCGCCGCGTTTCAGCGCAGCCCCAGCGTGAGCTTTCTGTTCGCCGGCAGCATCGAGCACGTGATGCGCGATCTGTTCGCCCCCGCCCACCGGGCGTTCAGTGGCTTCGGCAGCTTCTACACGCTCCATCCGATCGCGCGCGAGGACTGGGCTCGAGGCCTGCTCGAGCGCTTCGCAGCGGATGACTGCACGGTGCAGCCGGCGGCGATCGAGCGACTCGTCGAGCTGGGAGCACAGCATCCGCGCGCCACCATGCGGATCGCGCAGCAGACCCACCTCGTCTCGGTGCTGCTCAACCGGCGCGAGATCGATCTCGACCTCGTCCAGCTCGGCTATGACGCCGCGCTCAACAGTGACCTGCCGACTATGGAGCAGACCGTGGAGCACATCAGGCGGCTTCACAAGAACGCGCTCCAGGTCGCCCGCGCCCTGGCCAGAGGCGAGCCCGTTCCCCGCCGGCTGGCACCCGCCATCCGCGACCGCGTGCTCAAGCTGCTGCAACGCGCCGGCATCGTCGAGCACGCGGGCAGAGGCGACTGGCGGATCGTCGACCCGCTGTTCCAGGCGTACCTGCGCACCCTCGACCCGCTCGGCTAGGACCGTGGCGAATTCTGCACGCATAACGGTACTTTTCCGCCTCGCCCTTCGATGGCATACACAAGTTCTGTGTAATTCGTCCACAGTATCTGTGTTATCCCTCGAACGGCGTCAGCACCGCGCGCCGCTCGGGGAAGCGCGATTCGGGATCGACCTCGAGCACGCGCAGCGCGGCGTCCGGGCCGGCAACGGCACGCGCCTGGCGGATGGCCTCGCGCAGGCGCGCTCGGCGCGCCGCGACCGGATCGTCCAGCAAACCCCGCTGATCGCTGGCGTGCGGACCGAAGCGCTCGACCGCCAGGCGCAGCTGCTGCGCCGGTGCCGGCATCAGCGCCAGCCGCGGGGCGAGCGCGAGGCGCATCCTCACCGGATCGGCCAGGGCCTCGCGAAAGACGACCTGCTCACGCCAGGTCCCTCCCTGCTCCACGAGCACCGCGGATAGCACGACCGCCCGCAGCGTCCGCCCCCGCCGCTCGCGCCGCGCCAGCAGGCGATCGATCAGCAGCCCGAGCCCCCGCTCGAGCTGGATCCCCGACGCCGCCTCGGGCAACTCGAGCGCCTCGCGCAGGAACTCGCTCGCCGGCCGCGGCCGCAGCGCGCCATCGCCACCGCACGCGAGCTCGTGGGCGTGCAGCCCCGCCGTACCGAAACGGTCGGCCAGCGCGGCCGGCGCCACCGCCGCCAGCTCACCCAGGGTGCCGATGCCGAGCCGCTCGAGCGCCACCGGCAGCTCGGCCAGCGCCGGGCGGGCGCGCAGCAGCGCGACCGGCAGCGGCGCCAGAAACGCGGCCGCCTGCTGACGGGCGCCGGAGACGATCACCGGCCGGCGCACCCTCGCCCGGCTCGCCGCCGCCACCGCGGCGAACCGCGAGGGCGCCACGCCGTAGCGAGCCGGCACCCGCAGGCTCCGCCGCGCCGCGGCCAGCACGCCCTCGAGCCCGCCGTGCAGCTTGAGCAGCCCGCGGACGTCGAAGCAGACCAGCCCCGGACGCTCGGGCTCGACGGCCGCCCCAATCGCTTCCAGACGGACGAGCAGCCGCTCCCAGAAGTCGGCCACGCCCGCCGGATCGGGTGGGACCAGCGTAAGCCGGGCACAGCGGGCAAGCGCCTCGCCCAGACGCATCCCCGGCTGGACCCCGAACGTCTCGGCCGACGGTGAGACCTCGCCAATCTGCTGGGGGTGGGCGGGGGCGGAGCGGGCGGATCCCTGTTCTGGGGCCAGCGCCACCGGCTCCTGCAGCAGCTCGGATCGATCGCCGACGGCGACCGTAAGCTGGAATCGAGGGAGGAGCACGCACGCGACCATGACGAACATATGTTCGCATACAGCTCGGACGAGACGCCGACCTACGGCGGTAGAAGACCGCAAACGCGTCCGCATCTCCCGGCGTGCGGGCCAGCAACTCGGAATCGGAGGAGCTCAAGCTCGGTCACTGCACTCTCTTCGCGCGACCGGCGTCGATCTGTGACCGCGAGGACCAATCTACGGGTCCAACCGCACTGCGGCCAGGACAGCGCGGCACTGCTACGGTCACGTCTCGCCCATGGCGCCACCGAACCCCTTCGACATCGCCGCCGACAGCATCCGCACGCTCAGAGCGTTCGGGCAGCGCATCCCAGGCGCCGGCGACGTGCTCGCCCGCTCACTCAAGGACGCCGTCACCGGTCGCACGGTGATGATCACCGGTGCGTCGTCGGGGATCGGCAAGGCGGCGTCGCTCGAGATCGGGCAGGCCGGCGGAACGATGCTGCTCGTGGCGCGCCGCCGCGACCAGCTCGAGGAGGTGGCCCAGCAGATCGAGGCGCTAGCCGGGACCGCCTATGTCCATACGTGCGACCTGAGCGACCCCGACGACATCGACCGCATGTGCGTGGATGTGCTCGAGCAGCACGAGGCGGTCGACATTCTGGTCAACAACGCCGGCAAGTCGATCCGCCGCTCGGTCGACCGGGCCTACGACCGCTTCCACGACTACCAGCGGACCATGCAGCTCAACTACTTCGCGCCCGTGAAGCTGGTCCTCGACCTGCTGCCCAAGATGCGCGAGCGCGGCTCGGGCCACATCGTCAACATCTCGACGATTGGGCTGCAGATGAACACACCTCGGTTCAGCGCCTATGTCGCGTCGAAGGCCGCGCTCGATGCCTTCTCCCGATCGATCGGCCCCGAGGTCATCAACGACGGGGTCCACATCACGACCGTATACATGCCGCTCGTGCGCACGCCGATGATCGCGCCGACCAAGATCTACGACCGCTTCCCGACGCTCAGTCCCGAGGATGCCGGCCACATGATCGCCGAGGCGATCCGCAAGCGCCCCAAGCGGATGGCAACCACGCTGGGCAACCTCGGACAGCTCACCTACGCGATCGCCCCCGGCGCCCAGGACCTGGTCGTCAACCGCGCGTACCAGCTGATCCCCGAGGGCGACCAGAAGCAGCCCGACCACGAGCCCAGCGTCGAGGAGCGGGCGTTCGTGCGGGCCACCCGCGGCGTGCACTGGTGAACGACAGCGTCCGGACGGGAAATTTGGACCCCGCCCACCCACCCCCCACCGCGGTCGCGGCGACGGCCCGCTCGGCGTCCGTGCCCCGGATTAGGACCCCCGCCCACCCGCCGCGCCTCATCCGACGGACGCCGAGCGCAGCGAGGCCCCTCATAAGGGGATGAGTGACCTTTCACCTGAGGCGAACAACTCGGTCACGTCTCGATAACACGGCGACCGCATCCCGGTAACACGCGCGACCGCGCACGCGACTTAGGATCGCGCCGCCTACAAAGCTCGCGACGGGACCCGGCAGCCGGGGGGGTCACCGGGACGCGCGAGTATCCGCCACCGCTCAAACGAGGGGGAACTTGCCGTGCCCGAGATCACCCGCAGACGTCTACTGGGCTCCGCTGCCGCCGGCGCGGGGGGAGTGCTCGCCTCTTCCCTGCTGCCGCCGGCACTCGCCCGCGCCGCCGCCGAGGGACCGCGCCGCGGCTCGCTCAGAGACGTCAAGCACGTGGTCATCCACATGCAGGAGAACCGGTCGTTCGACCACTACTTCGGCACGCTCGGCGGAGTGGCCGGGTTCGGCGACCCAAACGCGCTGGTCCAGACCGACTCCACCCCGCCGTTCAACACGGTCCAGGGCAAGTCGATCTTCTACCAGGTCGATCCCCCCCAGGACAGCGACGTCAACCCGCCCCAGGCCATCACCCCCGTCAACCCCGACGGATACCTGCTCCCCTGGCACCTCGACACGCGAAGCACCAGCTCCCAGGCGATCCCATCGACCTCCCACGCCTGGTACTACCAGCACCTCTCGCTGAACATCACCGTGCCGACCACGGCCGGACAGCCGACCACAGCGCTCAACAACGACTGGCTCCAGTCGCACTATCTCGCCGACCACAGCGCCAACTATTGGTACGTATGGGCTACTACGAGCGCCAGGACATCCCGTTCCACTTCGCGCTGGCCGAGACTTTCACGCTATGCGACCACTACCACTGCTCGCTGCTCGGCCCGACCTGGCCCAACCGCCTGTACCTCATGACCGGGATGATCGATCCAACGGGCCAGTACGGCGGCCCTGTGATCTCGAACGTGGTTCCGAGCCCCGCCAGCGGAACGCCGTACAAGTGGCTGACCTACCCGGAACAACTGACCGCGGCCGGGATCAGCTGGCGCGTCTACCAGGAAGAGGACGACTACGGCACCAACGTGCTGGAGTTCTTCGAGGCCTTCCAGTCCGCGAAGCCGGGCTCGCCGCTGTACGAGGGCGGGCTGACGATTTATCCGCCGGACAGGTTCGAGTGGGACGCGAAGAACGGCAAGCTCCCGACCGTCTCCTGGATTGTCCCGACCTCGGGCCAGAGCGAGCACCCGGCGTACCTGCCGGCCTCGGGAGCGAACTACCTGGCCTCCAAGCTCAACGCGGTGGCCGAGAACCGTGATCTCTGGAACTCGACCGTGTTCATCGTCAACTACGACGAGAACGACGGGCTATTCGACCACGTCGTGCCGCCGCTGCCGCCCGCTGGCACCGCGGATGAGTTCGTCGACGCCGGCTCGAACACCACGCCGGCCTCCCCCAACTGGCCGATCGGCGGAGGCGTCCGCGTGCCGGCGTTAATCATCTCGCCGTGGACGGTGGGCGGCTACGTCGCCACCGAGCAGTTCGACCATACCTCGGTGCTCCAGTTCCTCGAGCAATTGACCGGAGTAGAGGCGGCCAACATCACCAACTGGCGCCGCGAGACGTTCGGCGATCTGACCTCCGCGCTCGGCTTCTCGGGCGGCAAGTCCTCGACCTTCCCGCGCACCCTGCCGAACACGATCGGCGAGTTCTGGCAGGCCGAGAACGAGGTCGAGACGCTCCCGGCGGCGACGTTCCCGGGCGCGAACCAGACCCCGCCTGTCCAGGAGAAGCACCGCCCGCCGCTGCCCTGGAACCCGCAGCCGCGGCCGTGGCTCCATGCGCGCTCGCGCAAGGCGCTGCGGACGACCGCGAGCCGCCTCGAGGAGAACCGCACGGCCCACCGCGCCGACTTCGGTGACAGCGGCGACAAGGTGTACCTGGCCAGAATCCAGGCGGTGGCGGAGAAGCCCCTGATCAGCGGCACGGTCTACGCGTTCGTTCCGGGGATCGTCGGCGGCAACGTCGCGATCCTGAACACCTCGACGTTCGCCCTGTCCTCCGCGGTTTCCAGCGGAACCACGAACCCCTACGGCGCCGCCGCTACACCCGACGGAAGCGAAGTGTGGGTGACCGAGTCGGGGACGAACACCGTGTCCGTGATCTCGACATCGACGAACAAGATCACCGGTACGGTGGTGGTCGGCATATATCCGCACGGGATCGCCATCACGCCCGACGGCAAGACGGGTTACGTGGCCAACACCGGCCCGAACACCGGCCCGGGCGGATCGCAGACCGTGTCGGTAGTCGACGTGGCGAGCCAAACGGAGACCAGCACGATCGACGTCGGCGAGGCGCCGCAGATCGTGACGATTTCCCCTGACGGCACGCTCGCGTTCGTGACGTGCGCGGACGGCGTGTATGTGATCACCACTTCGAGCGGCAGTGTGAGCAAGGTGCGCGAATCGCTTCACCAGCCACACGGGGTGGCTGTCACTCCCGACGGAACTCACGCCTACGTCACCGACTCAGAGCGCGACGAGGTCGTCGTGCTCGCCACCAACAACCTGCGCACGGTGGGCCGGATCGCGGTGGGAAGGACGCCGTGGAACACCGCGTTCAGCTCCGACGGCTCGAGCGCCTATGTCACGAACTCCAACGAAAACACGGTGTCGGTGATCAACACCGCGACGCACCGGGTGACCGACCGGATCGGGCTCGGTTCGTTCACTTACACCGACGCCAAGGCGGCGTTCTCTCAGCCCAATCAGATCCCGACCGGGATCGCCCTCGCTCCCGACAATCGCTACATGTGGGTCCTGTGCAACGTCTCGGGCTCGGTCGCGATCATTGACACCACGACCAACGCCGTCACGACGACGGCGCAGATCGGCCTCGGGGACGAGCCGACGACGATCGCGTTCGCCTGACGCCGCCTCTCTGACCGACCACGACCCAAACTCCGGGCGCCGGCCCCTCGTCACCCGAGGGGCCGGCGCCCAAGCGCTAAGCGGGCGAACCCTCGAGGATCTCACGGTGCAGATCGAGCAGCGCCGGCACGTCCTGCGCCGCGGCGCGTCCCATCCCGCATTCCGTGCAGATCCCCCAGTCCCGCGCTCCCGACGGGGACTCGGCCAGCTCGGCGTCGATCAGTCTCACCTGTTCGGCGGTCGTACCTTCGGGTTGGTCGTCCGGGTGGTAGGGCACCAGCGCGAAGTAAAGCTCGGTCTCTGCACCCACGCGAAGCTCGCGCAGCGGGGCGAAGTAACCCTCGTCACTCCTTGACTGTGGCACCGTGAACGAGAACCAGTTAATGGGGCGGCCGGCGCCCGCGACCATCGCGTTCACGAGCCCGACCTGAACTCCCAGTGACTCGGGCTGCGTGAAATGCTGGTGGCCGTAGTCGCCGTAGCAGAGGTGAAGCCCGACCGGCACGTCCGCGGGCACGTGGTCGACACACCGGATGATCCCGGGGAGGACCTGCTCGAGCGGCACGCGCGCGCCAAACCCTCCTTCGAGCAGCCCGAACTCGACCGCGACGTCCCACTGCACGGCGCACCGATCGTGCGGGATCCTCGCGAGCGCGTCGTCGAGATCGGCGAACAGCGCAGCCTCGTAGGCAGGAGCCACACCGGCCATCGCCTCGGGTGCGAATGTCCCCGCCATCGACGCGAGCGGGGTCGGATACTGCATCTGGAAGCGGACGCCCGCCGGGATCGTCCCGTCGTCCTGCAGGGCGCTGAACAGCTTGAAGGACTCGGAGTAGGCATCCGCATAGCCGAGGTTCGGCCAGTTCACATCCTCGGCTGAAACCCCGTCGACGAGCCGCAACCGAGGCGACTCCGGCGCGTCCGGATCTTCCGTCTCGTACGCCCGGCCGACACTCATCGTCTCGAACTCCGGCATCGCGAGGAACTTCTGGATCTGGAAATGGATCCAGTAGCCCCGCTCGCCGGTCTCGCCGTCGGTCATCCGGCGCACGCCGGTCGGGATTCGCGAGGAGATCTCGCGCATGACCGTCTCGGCATCCGGCAGATTGACCGAGCCGTTGAAATGAACGCTGCTAGGTGGCACCGCGAGTCCTCCGATCTGCGCCCACGCATCGAAGTCGGCCGGCGCGGGGGCCGGCCAGAATGTCGCGAGACTCTAACTAGACTAGACGCTGGCGCCGGCGTCGTGCATCAGCTGCCCCACCGGCACAGCGCGCAGGTGCTCGCGCCTGAGCCCCCGGTCGAGGCGACCGATTAGCGTCTGGACCGGCGAGGAGCTGTTCACCGCCAGCTCGATCACTTCGCCGGGACGCAGCTGGCCAACGGTGTCGTCCTTGTCCTGCAGGCGAACCGCGCCGGCCACTAGCCGCCCGCCGGCCCCGTGGGCCATCCACCACTGGCCGACGCTCGGCCCGCTCGAGGCATACAGGAAATGATGGTGGAAGCCGAGCTCCGCCATCACGTCGTGCAGCTGGTCGCGGGTCCCGAGCCAGCGCACCAGACCGCCGTGCGGCAGGTACGGAAGGGGCTGATCGCCGTAGTCGTCGACCACCAGCGTGTCCTGCACGAGGTTGGGCTGCGTGATCGCGAACGAGGCACGGATGCCTCGCTCGGAGAGGTAGTTCGCGATGGTGGGAATCTGGCTGGCCGGCGCGTCGACGAGCACGCCGACCTCGGGGCGGCCCGTCGCGACCGCCGTCACGGGACGCATGTGCACGAAGTCCGAGACCAGGCTGTAGGAGGCGCCCGCGGTGAGCGTCCAACTGGCGACGATCAGTACGGCAGCGCCGCCGAGGATGGCGCGGGTGGTCCGCACGCGCCAGGTCGGGAGTGGCTGCGCGCGGCGCTCGTCGCCCAGGATCAGCGAGGCAGTCGAGGGACGGCGGGCGAAGCGGCCGTCCGGCTCGGGGCGATGCTCGAGCGCCCGTCCGAGCGCCGGGCCGATGTCGGTCACCTTCGGCGCCACCTGGGCCAGCCCGAAGCGCTCAAGCGCCTGGTTGCTGACCCGGACGTGCCCGTATCCGAAGCCGTAGGAGATGACCGGGCAGCCGCGGATGATCGCCTCGAGCACGGTCAGCCCGGCGCTCGAGTGGACGAGCGCGTCGCTGGCGGCGAGCACGTCGCCCATGCGGTCAGTGAAGCCCATGATCCGCAGCCGGGGCTCGGAGCCGAGCTCGCGCGTCACCCGGGCGCGCAGCTTGTCGTTGCGCCCGCACAGGCACAGCACGATCGCGTCCGGCACCTGCAGGGCGGCGTGCGTCGCGCCGAGCAGGTCGCCGACGCCCCAGCCGCCGCCTGACACGGCGATCACCTTGGTGTCGTTGGTCGGCAGCCCGAGGGCCCGACGCGCGTCGTCGCGCGAGCGCGCCGCGAGGAACGACGGCGAGGTCGGCGGCTTGGCCCAGCGGACGCTTCCTGGGCCGGCGATGCCCTCGACCTCCTCGATCGTCTCGGGATGGGTGACGAAGTGCAGGTCGACCCCCGGATGGGCCCAGAACTGCATGCCGGCCAGATCGGTGATCGAGGAATAGACGGGGACCTTCAGGCGTCCGGTTCTCCGCAGCTCGCCGAGCACGGCCGTGACCCCCGGATAGGTGGACACGATCAGGTCGGGGTTGTGGGCCTTGATCAGCCGCATCAGGCCCCGGCGACCGAGCAGCGTCAGCATCTTCATCGAGAACCAGCGAGTCGGCGCGAAGCCCATGAACAGCCGGTACTGGAGGTCGAACAGCCACGGCACCCAGCGGAACATGAACTCGGAGTTCTCGCGCAGGAGCTTGGTCAGGAACCAGCCCATCGCCGGCAGGCCGTTGACGATCGAGATGTTGGCGTCGGGGTCCTCGTCGCGGAACTCACGCGCCACGGCGCGGGCGGGAAGGTCGTGGCCCTCACCGATGTCGGCCGAGATGATCAGGATCTGGCGGGGGCGCGACTCCGCGTCGGGCTCGCCCGCCGGGATCACCGCCGCGGCCTCGCTCTCGGCGGCCCGCGCGGCCTGATCGCGGCGCCACTCCACGTAGCGCCTGACCCCTTCGGCAAACGGCGTGCGCGCCGTCCACCCGAGCTCGCGCTCGGCTCGCTCGCTCATGACGACCTTGCCGTTGAAGTCGCCCGGGCGCGCCGGCGTGTGCACGATCTCGACGTCGCCCAGAAGCTCCTGGACGCGCACCGCGATCTGCTTGATCGTCACGTTTTCGTCGCTGGCCAGGTTGTAGACGCGGTTCTTGGCCACGTCGGCCAGCCCGAGCGCAACTCCGTCGGCCAGGTCCTCGACGTACACGAAGCGCCGCGACTGCCCGCCATCGCCGGCCAGCGTGAGCGGCTCGCCCTTCAGCGCCTTGTTGACGAACGCCGGGATGACCGCGGCCTCACGTGCCCGAGGGCCGTACGGGATGCCGAAGCGCAGGATCGTGTAGTCGATCCCATACAGCTCCTGGTAGGCCTTGCAGTAGAGCTCGCCAGCCAGCTTGGTGCTCGTGTAGAGGTGGCTCGGCGCCGGCAACAGGGTGTCCTCGTCGACTACCTCGTTCTCGCAGTCCGAGTACACCCAGATCGTTGACGCGTACACGATCCGCTTGACCCCAGCGCGCCGGCATGCCTCGAGCACCGTCACCGTGCCGCGGGCGTTGACCCGCTCGGCGTCCTCGGGCTCGGCGTGCACGTCGTTGACGTCGGCCACCGCGGCCAGGTGCGCGACGGCGTCGCAGCTGTGCAGCGCGCGCTCGAGGGCCTCGCGGTCGGTGATCGACCCGAGCACAGTGTCCACCGAACCGGACTCGTGCCACGGGGAGGGGCGCAGGTCGTAGATCACCGGCTGGTGCCCGGCCGCGCGAAGCTTGTCGACCACGTGGGAGCCGATGAAGCCTGAACCGCCGGTGACGAGGACTCTCATGTCGTTGATGTCTCCGGCCGGTAATACAGCGGGACGCAGGAATGGTTGCGCGCGACCCAGTCGGAATTGGGGAGATCGACCCGGTGGCCCATGACCCGGTGGCAGGGCTCGTCGTAGACGCGACCGGTCGAGCGCTCGAGCCAGTCGAGCACGATGTACTTGTAAAGGCCGGAGGTCATGCCCTCGGGGAGCTCAAGACGGTTCGGATACTGCGGGTCTAGCTCGCGTCTGGCGACGTCGTTCTTCCAGGCCACGATCTCGGGCAGACGCTCGATCTGGACCAGGCCCAGCGCCGCGGTGAACTCGCTCATCCGGAAGTTGAGGCCCTGGACCTCGTAGGTGGGCTTGCCGTAATTGCGGAAGGCGCGGGCAAATTCGATGAGTTCTGGCCGTTTGGAGACAAGGACTCCGCCCTCGCCGGTCGAGATCGTCTTGGTCGCGTACAGCGAATAGACGCCCGCGTCCCCGTACGTTCCCGCTCGACGCCCATTCCATTCGGCGCCGTGGGAGTGGGCGCAGTCTTCGATCAGGAAGATCCCGTTCTCCGCGCAATACTCCGCAATCTGAACCGTATCGAACGCGATGTGACCGCCGATGTGGACCAGGAACACGGCCCGCGGCTTGTGCTTCTCGGCCTTGGCCTCGAAGTCTTGGAAGGACATACAGAGGTCCTCGCGGTTGCAGTCGACGAACTGGACGCTCGCGCCCGCGTTGATCGCCGCCAGCGGAGTGGCCATGAACGTGTTCGACGGGCACAGCACGGTTTCCCCCTGCACCTGGGCGAACTTCAGCGCGGCCAGAGCACCGCCCGTCCAGCCGTTGGTGGCCATCGCCTCGGCCCCGTTGTACGCCGTCCAGGCGGCCTCGAACCGGCTGGTCATCTCGCCCTCGGACCAGTGGCCCGAGTCGATCACCTCGTCGATCAGGGCGTGCAGGCGCCCGCGATCGCGCGGATCGAATCCGATCGCGAAGCGCGCGTAGTCAGCGACAGTCTGTTGCGAAGAAACCGTGGTCATCGTCTCGGGTGCGCCGCCGGGGCGCGGCGATCGTGTGCTGCTACGCCGGCCGGGGCATCACGATCCAGCCTGTCAGACAAGTAGGACGGTACCGATTTTTTGACGTTTGAGTTCTCTCACGATCAGCGGCAGGGCGGCCGCCGTCCGTTCGTGTGAGCCCTTGGAGCTGTAGAAATCGGCATCGTGCAGGAGGATCACGTCGCCGGGGGCGAGCTGGCTCGTCGCCCGACCCGCGATGCGCTCTGGGGTGGTCAGGCGGCGCCAGTCCTTGCCCCAGCGCGACCAGAGGATCGGCTTGAGGCCGCGCTGGCGGGCCTCGTTGAGGCCGGCTGGGCTGTAAAGACCGTACGGAGGCCGGTGCCAGGCCGGGCTTTGGCCCGTGGCCGCCTGGATCGCGCTCGTGCCCCGGGCCAGATCGGTTTGCACCGCCCGGTCGCTCAGGCTCGGCTGGGGGCGGTGGCGGTAGCCGTGCAGGGCGATCGCGTGTCCCCGCTGGGCGATCTCCGCCGCCAGGGCGGGGCGCCTTTCCACCTGTTCCCCAACCAGGAAGAAGGTGGCCTTGAGCCGCTCGCCGTCCAGGATGTCGAGGATCGCCGGGGTCCCCTGCGGATGGGGGCCGTCGTCGAACGTGAGAGCCACGCCGGCGGCGCCCGGAAGCGTCCGCGCGATGTGCAGCGCCGCCGCGGCGCGGGGGACGTGGGGGGCGAGCAGGTGGCGCACCATCGCCAGGGATCATGGCGCGGCACGGGAAGCGCCGGCCCCGGCGCGGCGTCTTCACCCGTAACGTGTCGCACACGGCCCGCCAGTCCTCATCGACCCCCGACCTTGACCGCTGGCTCCCCGACCCCGCGATCCGGGTGGCCCACCGCCGTGAGTCGAGCGCCTCGCCCGACCGGTTGTGGGAAGCGGCCCGGAGCGTGCAGCTGAGCGACACCCGCCTGCTCGGCCGACTTGTACGCTGGCGAATTCCCGGCCTCCCGTCCGACCTCGCCTTCGACGAGCTGTTCCGCTCACCGCCCTTTCTGGTCCTGGCCGAAGAACCGAGACGGGTGCTCGTCTCCGGCCTGGTCGGGCGCATCTGGACCCTGCGCCGCGACTACCCCGAACTCGAGGACCCAGAGGAGTTCCGAGCCTGGGACACGCCCGGCACCGCCCGCGTCGTGTTCGCCAACTGGATCGAGACCGAGTCATCGGACGGCCGCTCCACGATCCGCGCCGAGGCGCGGGTCGAGCCGATCGGCGCCCAGGGCAAGGTGGGGGTGGCGGCCATCCGCGGACTTGTGGGCGCCTTCGGTTCGCTGCTCGGGAGCGATGGGATTGAGATCGCCGCCCGCCGCGCCGAGCGGTCGTGAGCCAGCCCGCCCGAGCAGCCACAACCCCGCTAATCCTTTGCAACAAAGGGCCGATTCCGTCCGCACCGGGTTTAATGTCAGGCGCGTGACCGCGTTCGACTCGGTACTCGCCGTCCGGCGCATCCGCTTCGCCAGCGCCGAGAGCGGCTGGGCGGTGGTCGAGGCGGTCGGCGACGACGGCGAGCCGGTGGTCCTGGTGGGCGCACTCGGTCACCTCGAGGAGCGCGAGCGCGCCCACGTGATCGGCGCCTGGGTGCAGGACAGCCGCTACGGCATGCAGGTGAAGGTGTCGGCGGCTCAGCCGCTGCCGCCCTCCGACGAGGACGCCGACGCGGTGATCGCCTACCTGCACAAGGTCAAGCACGTCGGCGCCAAGCGGGCCTACCGGCTGGTCGACCGGTACGGGCCGGCCGGGGTGTTCGACGCGATCGACAACGACCCCCACGCCGCCTTCAGGGCCGCCGGCCTGCGGGGCGCGGCGATTACCGACGCGATCCACTCCTGGGAGCGGCTGCGCGTCACCCGCCGCCTGCACCTGCTGCTCGCCCCCCACGGGCTGGCCTATCTCGCCCCCCGCATCCGCGAGGCGTACGGCGACGGCGCGCACCGGGTCGTCTGCGAGCAGCCCTACGAGCTCACCAGCGTGTTCAGCGTCGGGTTCCTGATCGCCGACCGGATCGCCCAGCTGCTGGGAGTCGCCCCCGACAGCCCGCAACGGACGCGCGCCGCCGTCCTGCACGTCCTGTCCGAAGCCGAGCGCGACGGCAGCACCTGTCTGCCGCTCGAGCGGCTGCTCCCGGCCGTCAACGAGCTACTCGCAGAAAACCACGCGAGCGAGGCCGAGATCGACGAGCTGGTCGATGCCGGCGACCTCGTCCGCGACGAGGAGCGCTGGATCTACCGGACCCAAACCGCCGAGCTCGAGGCCGAGCTGGCCGAACGCGTCCACGAGCTGCTCGCGGGGCCAACCGGAGAGCGACTGGACGGGGCACGCGCCCGCCGCGCCGGAAGCGAGGAGCAAGATCACCTCACGCCCGAACAGCTGCAGGGCCTCGAGAACGCGTTCCTCCACCGCCTATCGCTGATCACGGGCGGCCCCGGTACCGGCAAGACGGCGTCGATCCGGGCGATCGGGACCGCAGCCGTTGGCCAGCGGGCCCGGGTGCTGCTCGTCGCCCCAACGGGGCGCGCCGCGATCCGCATGCACGAGGCGAGCGGCATGCGCGCCACCACCGTCCACTCGGCGCTGGGCTGGATCCCCGGCGAAGGACCGACCCACGACGAGCACGACCCCCTCCCGTGCGACCTGCTGATCGTGGATGAGACCTCGATGGCCAACCTCGAGCTGCTCGTCACGCTCCTGCGGGCGGTCGGCCCCAAGGCCCACGTGGTGCTGGTGGGCGACGCCGACCAGCTCGCTCCGGTGGGCGCCGGCAAGCCGTTCGCCGAGCTGATCGCCTCGGGGTCGGTGCCGAGCACTCGCCTCACGCACATCTTCCGCCAGGCCGCCGGCAGCATGATCGTCCAGGCCGCCCACGCGATCCGCCGCGGCGAGACACCGACCTTCGCCCAGGCCCCAAACATGCGCCGCGACCTCTTCCTGATCGAGCGCTCGGACCCGCGAGCGGCCCGCGAGGAGATCGTCTCGCTCGTAGCCGAGCGCCTCCCCGCCCACTACGAGGTCGACCCGATCAGGGACATCCAGGTGTTCGCGCCGGTCTACCGCGGCGAGCTCGGGATCGACGCGCTCAACGAGGCCCTGCGCGACCGGCTGAACCCCGATGGCCAGCCGGTGCGCGGCGGCCGCCTGCGAATCGGCGACAAGCTGATGATGACCGGCCGCAACCTGCATGAGCTCGGCCTGATGAACGGGACGCTGCTGCGCCTGCTCGACGAGATCCAGGGCGGCGACGACGGGGAGCGCGATGACGCAGCCCTGCTGCTCGCCGCCGAGGATCAGGTGTTCCGTTACCCGCCCGAGCAGTCCGACCGTCTACGCCTGGCCTACGCCTGCTCGGTTCACCGCGGCCAGGGAATCGAGCTCCCGGTGGCGGTGATCGTGGCCCATCCGGCCGCCGGCGCCTTCTTCCTGCGCCGCGAGATGCTTTACACCGCGATCACGCGCGCCCAGCTCGCCACCGTCATCGTCGGCAGCCGCGACGTCGTCGCCCGAGCCGCCCGGACACCCGACACCGGCCGGCGCCACAGCCGCCTGGCCGAGCGTCTCCGTCGGCAGCCGGTCGGCGAGGGCGTACCTTAGACCCAGCTTGGCAACACCCGCCGAAACCGCCCCCTCGGACCGCAAGCGCCACGCGCTCGAGCTGTTCTCCGGCCTGCCGGCCGCGTACAACCGCATGGGCGCCGCGCTCAGCTTCGGCCAGGACCCGCGGTGGCGGCATGCCCTGGTCGGAACGATCGGTCCGCACCCCGGCCAGCGCGTACTCGACGTCGCCACCGGGACCGGGATGGTCGCATTCGCCCTGGCGAGCAAAGGGGCGGAGGTAACCGGCCTGGACCAGAGCGACGACATGCTCGCGGGCGCCCGCCGGCGAGCAACCGAACACCCCGACCTCGCCGGCAGGCTCACCTTCATCCAGGGCGAGGCGGAGCGCCTGCCGTTCCCCGATCAGACCTTCGACGCGCTCAGCTTCACCTACCTGCTGCGCTACGTCGATGACCCGGCGGCGACCATGCGCGAGCTCGCGCGGGTCATCAAGCCCGGCGGCCGCATCGCGATGGTCGAGTTCGGCGTCCCACCCTCGCCGGCCCTGCGCGCCCTGTGGCGCGTCTACACCCGGATCGGGCTCCCCGCCGTCGGCCGGCTGGTTTCGCCGGCGTGGCAGAACGTGGGCCGCTTCCTCGGCCCCAACATCGAGCAGTTTCACGCGGGCGAGCCCGACCTGGCCGCACTCTGGCGCGCCGCCGGGATCGACCACGTCCAGACGCGCGCGATAAGCTTCGGCGCGGGCATCGTGATGAGCGGGGTCAGGAGTCGCAATGGCGAGCGCCCGTCGTGATCTAAACCGCCCCGCGTTCTACGCGCTGCGCTCGGGCGGCTGGCGCGATCTGGTCACGCTGCTTCACCCGCCCTACACCGCCTGGCACCTCAGCTACGTGGCCCTCGGCGCCGCCGCCGCGCCGCACATCTACGCCAACCGGCTCGCCGCCGCGCTGGCCGCGTTCCTGCTCGCCGTGGGGATCAGCGCGCATGCCCTGGATGAGCTCAACGGACGCCCTCTGCAGACCAAGCTGACCCGCGGAACCCTGATCGGCCTGGCCGTAGCCGGGCTCATCGGCGCGCTCGGGATCGGCATCGCCGGGATCTTCGTCGTCTCCCCGCTGCTTGCACCGCTGGTGCTCGCCGGCGGGCTGCTCGTCCCGGCCTACAACCTCGAGCTCGCGAAAGGTCGCTTTCACAACGACGCCTGGTTCGCGCTTGCCTGGGGCGGGTTTCCGGCCTTCACCGGCTACTTTGCCAACGCGCTCACCGTACGCCCTGCCGGGCTGCTCGTCACCGCGGCGTGCTGTCTGTTGAGCGCCGCGCAGCGCCGTCTGAGCACGCCGGTGCGCGCGCTGCGGCGCGACACCACCGAGGTGACCGGTCAGCAACGCCTGCGCGACGGCCGCGTGCTCGAGCTGACCAGGGCATCTATCTCCGCCCCACTCGAGGGCGCGCTCCAGGCACTCTGGATCGCGCTCGTGCTGCTCGCCGCGGCGCTGGTCGCAATGCACGCGTAGTAGTACAACTCATACGGTAATCAACACGAGATTTGGGGGTCGGGGACTGAGCCCGGAGGTGCGAGGAACCCTTGTCGTTCCGGCGCCCGCGCGCGATCGAACGTTGCGCGCCGGTGCCCCATTCGGCTGGCTTCGGGGGCGGCTGCTCACCACCCCCGGGCGGCTGGCACTCGCCTCGATCCTTGTGGTCGCCGGCGCGGCCGTGTGCGCGATCGTCACCACCACGGCCGAGCGCTCGGTGCAGCGCGCCTCGTACGCGGCGGGCGGCCAGACCAAGCCACTGCTCGTCCAGGCCGTCACCTTGTACACCGCGTTGTCGGACGCGAACGCGACCGCGACCGCGACGTTTCTCACCGGCGGGCTCGAGCCGCCGCGCCGCCGGGCGCGCTACCTCGCCGACGTGCGGGCGGCCAGCGGCGCGCTCGTGACCTTGACGCGCGAGTCCGGCACCGGGGCCGGCGCTCGCGCCGCGCTGCTCGCGATCACGACCCAGCTCCCGGTGTACACCGGGCTGGTCGAGACGGCGCGCGCCGACAACCGCCAGGGCCTTCCGGTGGGTGCCGGCTACCTGCGCCAGGCCTCGGCGCTCTTGACCTCGACGGTCCTGCCCGCGGCCGACCGGCTATACGCAATCCAAGCGGACCGGCTGAACGGCGTGTACGACTCGGGGACCTCGACGGCGACGATCGTCGCGTTCACCGTCGCGATGGCGGTGGCGCTCGCGCTGCTCGTGGCCGCGCAAATCTGGATCGGCCGCCTGATGCGCCGTGTCTTCAACGTCGCGATGCTGCTCGCGACGATCATGCTCGCCGCCGGGTCGGCGCTCACGCTCGTCGGCATGGTCGCCGCGCAGGATGCACTCGCGAGAGCCCAGCACAACGGGTCTGACCCAGTGGAGGCGCTGTCGGCCACGCGGGTCCTGTTCTCACGCGCGCAGACCGACGAGAGCCTGATTCTCGTCAACCGGGGAAGCGACGAGACCGACCAGGCCGACTTCAACGTAGTGGTACGCGTGCTCGCCCCGGCGCGCGGAGCCGACGGGCTTCTCGCCGAGGTGAGCGAACTCGATCGGCGTACCGCCGCGAGCACCGCCGCACTCGTCGCCGGTTTCGCGGCCTACCGATCGGTGACCGATCGCATCGCCGCGTTCGAGGCCGCCGGCGACACCCGCGCCGCGATCGACGCGGCTATCGGGTCGAGCACGGGCGACGCCGTGACCGCCAACCTCGACGCCCAGACAGCCGCCGCCCAGCGCCGTTTCACCCGCGCCGCCGCCGACGCGACCTCCTCGTTGTCGGGGCTGTCGGTGGCGCTGCCGCTCGTAATCGTCCTCGCCGCGGCGCTCGCCTTGTTCGGGCTCGGGCAACGGCTGCGCGAGTACCGCCGATGAGACCATCGACCCGCAAAGCGCCCCTCGCCGTGCTCGGGCTGATCGCCGCGGCGGCGACGCTCGCTGGCTGCGGCGCAACCTCGAACCACGTGCTCAAGGTGTCGCTGGCTGCACTCGACACGCCCACGCCCGCGGCGACCACCACAACCGCAACCACAACCACAACCACAACCAGCGCCACCGCGAACACGACGTCGAACTGCGGCAGGCTGACCGCGAGCCTCCACCCGCCCGGCGTCATGCCCTCACCAGGCGCGATGCCCGCGGGAAGCTTCATGGCGCGGATCGAGCGGCGCGGGTACCTGGTCGCGGGCGTCGATCAGAACACGCTGCTGCTCGGCTACTTCAATCCGCGCGACCACCAAATCGAGGGATTCGAGATCGACCTCCTGCGTGAGATTGCGCGCGCGATCTTCGGCGACAAGCGCGACGACCTGCACCTCAAGGCGATCACGACCGCTGAGCGGATCCCTGCGGTCCAGAGCGGGGGGGTGGACATCGTCGCCGACGCGATGACGATTACGTGCGCCCGCCGGCGCCAGGTCGACTTCTCGACCGTGTACTACGACGCCAAGCAGAAGGTGCTCGTGCCGTCCAACTCGCTGATTCGGAGCGTCCGCGATCTCGGCGGCAAGCCGGTGTGCGCGGCGACCGGCACGACGTCGCTGGCCAAGCTCGAGCAGCTGAGACCCCGGCCAATCCCTTACCCCGTCAGCCAGCGGATCGACTGCCTCGTGGCGCTCCAGCAGAATCGCGTCGATGCGATCACCTCGGACGACTCGATCCTGCTCGGCTTCGAGGCCCAAGACCCGTACACGAAGATTCTCCGAGTTCAGCTCGCCGACGAGCCCTACGGCATGGCGATCGCCAAAGCCCATCCGGAGTTCGTGCGGTTCGTCAACGGAGTGCTCGCGCAGCTTCGCGCCGACGGAGGCTGGCGGCGAATCTTCGCCCGCTGGTTCGGCCGCGTGGCCCGGACGCCAACTCCGCCCCCGGCGCAGTACGCGGGGTGATATGAACACGCCCAACATGGCAGCGTCCGCCGCTCTGGGAGCTGGGCTGGTCGAGATTCCGGCGGCGCCGGTCCGTGATCCGGCCTCCGCCATTCTGGGCACGGACGCGATCGTGCCCGAGAGCCTCCGGCACTGCGTGCGGTGTGGGGAGCCGGTCGGGCGGAGCCGTGACGGTGCTCTCGGACGCACAACCGGCTTCTGCCCGGGCTGCGGCGAGCCGTTCTCGTTCGAGCCCAAGCTCGCCCCGGGGGACCTCGTCGCCGACCAGTACGAGGTGGCGGGCTGCCTGGCCCACGGCGGGATGGGATGGATCTACCTGGCCAGGGACCACCACGTCTCCGAGCGCTGGGTGGTGCTGAAAGGCGTGCTCAACGCGGGGGACGCCGACGCTATGGCGGCGGCGCTCGCCGAGCGCCGCTTCCTCGCCGAGGTCGAGCACCCGAACATCGTCAAGATTTTCAACTTTGTCCGGCACAACGATGCCGGCTACATCGTCATGGAGTACGTCGGTGGGCGCAGCCTGAAGCAGATCCTCGCCGCCCGTCGGGAGGCCAATGGCGGCGAACCGGATCCGCTTCCGCCCGCCCAAGCGATCGCGTACATGCTCGAGATCCTGCCGGCGCTCGGGTACCTGCACGAACTGGGGCTCGTGTACTGCGACTTCAAGGGCGCCAACGTGATCCAGACCCAGCTCTCGCTCAAGCTGATCGATCTCGGCGGCGTCTGCCGGATCGGTGATCCCTCGGCGACCGTGTTTGGGACGCCCGGCTATCAGGCCCCCGAGGTCGCCGACACTGGTCCCACGGTGGTCTCGGACCTGTTCACGGTGGCCAGGACGCTGGCTCTCGTGTGCGCGGACCTTCCCGGTTATCAGAGCACCCACCGATTCGCGCTGCCTCCCCAAGAGTCGGTGCCGGTGTTCGCCCGATACGACTCCCTGTATCGCTTCCTTCTGACGGGCAGCGCGCCCGATCCCCGCGATCGCTTCCAGTCAGCCAAGGCGATGGCCGATCAGCTCTACGGCGTGCTTCGCGAGGTCGTCGACGACGACCGGGCGCGTCCGCTCCCGGTGGCGAGCAAACTGTTCTCGGGCGCCGTGCGCGGCGACTACGAGCGCCCCGACGCCGGAGCGCTGCCACGCCCACTGCTCGACGCCTCCGACGTGAAGGTCGAGCTCCGGCTGGCGTGGGCGCGGATCGAGCTGGCCGACTGGTCGGGGGCGGCGGTCGCGGTGACCGAGGTCGAGGCCGCCGATCCGCGCGACTGGCGCGCGCACTGGTCCCGCGGCGTGGTCTGCCTGGAGCGCGGGCAACCCGCCGACGCGCGCAGCGCGTTCGCGGCCGTCTACCAGGCGCTCCCGGGCGAGCTCGCGCCCAAGCTGGCCCTCGGCCTGTCGTACGAACTCGACGGCCGGGCGGGCGAGGCGGCACGTTGGTATGAGATCGTCTCGCGAACCGATCCGGCGTTCACGTGCGCGACGTTCGGCCTCGCTCGCTGCCTGCTCCTGACCGGCGAGCGCGCCGGCGCGCTCGCCGCCTACGACCGGGTGCCTGACGCCTCGAGCGCGTACGTGGAGGCGCAGACGGCTCGCGTTCGCTGCCTCATCGGCGAGTCCGGCGCCGGCGGCGGCGCCACCGCCGACGATCTCCTCGCCGCCGCCAGCACGCTTGAGTCGCTGTCCCTCAGCGGAGCGCCGCGAACGCGTCTGGAGGCCGAGCTGTTCGAAGCCGCGCTCGCCCTGATCGAACGCGAAGGGGCCCTCGAGGACGGTCGCGCCAGCCTGCTCGGCCGTCGCTTCCAGGAACGCGAGCTGCGCTTTGGCGCCGAGCGTTCCTATCGCGAGCTCGCCCGGTGGGCGAGCAGCGGCGCGGAGCGGATCGCGCTCATCGATCGCGCCAACCGGGTTCGTCCGAGGACATGGACGTGAACGCCGCCACCGCCCCGCCGTGTCCGTCCTGCGGGTCTCCGCGCCAACCCGGCGACCGGTTCTGCGAGCAATGCGGCGCCCGCCTCGAGGAGCAGCCGACCCGCATCGAGCTCGATCTGACGATCGCCGCCGCGGTGAGCGACCAAGGCCGCGTGCACCATCGCAACGAGGACGCCTTTCACCTTGAGGTATTCGATCAGCGCCGTGTCGCCGCCGTGGTGTGCGACGGGATCTCCTCGGCGAGCGCCGGCAATGTCGCCGCGCGCGACGCTGCTCGAGCCGCGGGCGCAGTGCTGGCGCAGGCGGCCGCAGATCCGGGACACGACCCGACCCAGGCCACCCTCGACGCGATCGAGGCGGCGCAGCTCGCGGTGCTACAGGTCCCCTGGACGACCCGCACTAAGCGGGTCGACCCGTCGTGCACCCTCGTCTCCGCGCTCTGCCGCGGCGCTCACATCCTGATCGGCTGGGTCGGCGACAGCCGCGCTTACTGGCTCGACTCGGTCGATGTCCACCAGCTGACGGTCGACGACTCGTTCGCCGAGGAAGGGGTGGCGAAGGGCTTGCTCACTCCCGAGCAGGCCGCCAACAGCCCGTTCCTGCACTCGATCACGCACTGGGTGGGACCGGACGCGCCGGAGCGACCGCCCCGACTGGTGGCACTCGAGCCCGACCGCCCCGGTCGCCTCGTGCTGTGTACCGACGGGCTGTGGAACTACGCCCCCGGCGCCGACGAGCTCGGCCGGCTGGTCGCCGAACTCCCCGCCGACGCGACGCCCGCCGCCGTGGCCCGGGCACTCGCCGACATGGCCAACGATCGTGGCGGCCGCGACAACATCACGGTCGCCGTCGTCGACATCACGCCGTCGCCCGCATCCTGAGCGGAAGGGGAAAAGCGGCGTCCGGATCGGCGCCGGGGGACCGGGTTCCGGCGCCGATCCGGACGCCACCATAGGTCTTCCCGTTCTGGAACCGCTCGAACCTCGCAATCGTTACGCCCGAGACCGGGGCACGTGCAGGCGGGACGACTGCGTCCGAGGTGACAGCACATGGCGACAGGAGTCGCGCGGGCTACGCCAGTCGATCGGGTGTGCGGGTGTGGACGAACGCCGCCTCCACCTCGTCGGTCAGGCGCTCCATCCGGGCGCCATCCCGGAGCCACCGCGCCAGCTGGCGCTCGAGCGAGGCGGCAACGTCATTGTCTTGTGCGAGTAGGTCGGACAGCTCGCGGATGCGCCACCGGCCCCGGGGCGCGCATCGGCGCCACACCGACTCATAGCGCTCCCCGAGCACCCGTTGCCACAGCTGCTCGTCCGCCCCCCGCAACTCGGCCGTGAGCAGGCCGGCCCAGCGATCGGCGGCCAGCTTGAGCAGCCTCGGCCCCAGCCACCGGACCACCTGCTCATCGAGCGGCGCGCACGCGCACGCGACCAGCAGCCGCGCCCGGGCGCGTTCGCCGTCGTTCCAGCGCGGTGGCGGCGTGCTCAGGCCGAACCAGTCCCACAGCCGGGCGCCGGCGCCCTGCACCGAGTGCTCGGTCTCGCCCACCGCGAGGTTGACCAGCTCCTCGTACTCGGGCAGCTGCTCGAACAGGTTCCTGACCTCGCCCACCTCGGGCGGTGCGCTCGCCCGCTCACCACGCAGCTCGGCCACGGCCCGGGCCGCCGTGGCAAACGCCAGGTCGAGGGCCTGCGGCGAGCGGGTTTCCTCGTAGTGGTCGAGCGCGAGCCTCAGCGCCTGAACGGGCTCAAGCTCGCCGCCCAGCTCCCGCGGGGAGGTGCCGTCGTCAGTCGAGCCGCCGCCCACCATAGAAAAATCTCATCGGACGGCCCGGATCGCAACTCGCAGGGTCCCACCGGGTTATCAACCACTGAGCAAAAACGGGGAGCTGTCGGCGGCGCCTACCGGCGGCGCCTTCGGCTGAGGGGGAGAACTGTCGCTGCGCCGCACCTACGCTCTTCTCGCCACGATCGCCCTGGCGGCGCTGGCCGCGGCCGTGCTCGTGCCGGCGTCGAGCGGGCAGCCAACCGCCGGCACCCCATCCTGCACGCCCGCCGCCAAGCCGCCACGACTTCCACTCGCCCAGGGCCTGTCGATATCGGCCAGGCCGAACCCGCTCACCGCCGGCCGGGAGGTCAGGGTGTTCGGGCAACTGATCGGGGCGAGACATGGGGTCAACCGCTGCGGCATCACGATCATGCTGTGGCGCCGGTTCCCCGGCCAGGGCGGCTTCACTGCGATCGCGCGGACGAGCACGCTCGCCGGTGGGCGCTACAGCTTCGTCTTCCCCGCCGGCTCGGTCAGCACCAATCGGGAGTGGTACGCGACCGCGCGCGGCCTGTCGAGCCCGGTGCTTGCCGAGTACGTCCGTCCCGCCCTCACGCTGACCAGCACGGCCACGTTCGCCGTCGCAGGCGACGTCGAGACGTTCACCGGGCAGCTCGAGCCCGCCTTCCGGGGCGAGCGGGTATGGCTCCAGCGGCGCGATGGCCGACGCTGGGTGACGATGTCCGGCTCGCGCGTGCGCGCCGGCGGGGCGTTTTCGCTGAACCACAAGTTCACCACGGGCCGCACTGAGCGATGGCGGGCGGTTCTGCCCGCGTCCATCCGCAATCTCGGATCCTCCTCGACCGTCGTGAAGATCAAGATCGCCCCGGCGACTGGGATCCACAAGATCCGCCACGTGGTCATCATCATGCAGGAGAACCGCTCCTTCGACAGCTACTTCGGGACCTTCCCCGGAGCCGACGGGATCCCGCCCGGCGTGTGCGTCCCGGATCCGGACAACGGCGGGTGCGTGGCCCCCTTCTACGACTCCTCGGACCTCAACTACGGCGGCCCGCACGGCGTGAGCAACGCGCTCGCCGACATCGACAGCGGCCGGATGGATGGGTTCGTCGCCCAGGGCGAGCAGGGCATGGGGTGCACGTCGGGGGACCCCAATTGCAGTCCGTGCACCGAGAACCCGGGCGCGCAGAGCCAGCAGCCGCTGTGTGTCGACGTGATGGGCTATCACGACGCCCGGGAGATCCCCAACTACTGGGCCTACGCGGAGGACTACGTCCTCCAGGACCACATGTTCGAGCCCAACGACTCCTGGAGCCTGCCCTCTCACCTGTACATGGTCTCGGAGTGGTCTGCCTACTGCAGCAATCCGTTACTTCCCTCGTCGTGTCACGGCGACGTCGAGAACCCCAATCCCGACTCGACGCTCCAGGGCTCCGACTTCGCGACTCCAAACGACGGGGAACTGCACTACGCGTGGACCGACATCACCTGGCTGCTCCACGGCCAGAACGTCCCCTGGGCCTACTACGTGTTCCAGGGCACCGAGCCCGACTGCGAGAACGACTCCTCGATGACCTGCGCCCCGGTGCAGCAGGGACCGCAGACGCCCGGCATCTGGAACCCGCTGCCGTCGTTCACCGACGTCACCGAGGACGGGCAGCTGGGCGAACATCCAGTCGCTGACCAACTTCTTCACCGCGGCCAAGAACGGGACGCTGCCGGCGGTCTCCTGGATCACGCCCAACGGCACCGTCTCGGAGCACCCGCCGTCGCTGGTCAGCGCCGGCCAGACCTACGTCACCGGGCTGATCAACGCGATCATGCAAAGCCCCGACTGGAACAGCACCGCGATCTTCCTCGCCTGGGATGACTGGGGCGGCTTCTACGACCATGTCGTGCCGCCCGTCGTCGACGGAGAGGGCTTCGGGCTCCGCGTGCCCGGGATCGTCATCAGCCCCTACGCCAAGCAGGGCTACATCGACCACCAGATCCTCAGCTTCGACGCCTACACCAAGTTCATCGAAGACGACTTCCTCGACAGCGCGCGCCTGAATCCCGCCACCGACGGGCGCCCCGACCCCCGACCCGACGTGCGCGAGAACAACCCGATCCTCGGCGACCTGACCGCCGACTTCAACTTCAACCAGACGCCCCGCGCACCCTTGACCCTGCCCGTGCATCCGGCGCCCGGACCGGCGTCCACGCCACCCGGGGGCTGATTACTGGGCCGCCTTCGGCGGCGTCCGTGGGGCCGTGCGACCCCGTCCGGACGGGGTGGACGGCCCCATGGACGCCGCGTAGCGGCCCAAAATCGCCTAGCGCCGCGTTATCCGCCCATATCCTGGCCGCCGTTGACGTCGTACACGGCCCCCGTGATGAACGAGCTGTAGTCCGAGGCCAGGAAGTGAACGACCCGGGCGACATCGTCCGGACGACCGAACCGCCCGACCGGAATCTGGGCCTTGACGCGCTCCTGCGCCTTCTCCGGCATGGACTGGAGCATCTCGGTGGCGATGAAGCCCGGCGCCACGGCGTTGACGGTCAGCCCGATCGAGTCGTCGGCGAGCTTGCCCGCCCGGCCCAGCTGGAAGCACGCCTCGCGCGCGAGCGACTTGGTCAGCCCGAACATGCCTGACTTCGACGCCGCGTAGTTCGTCTGTCCGATGTTGCCGGTGCTCCCGATGATCGAGGAGATGTTGATGATCCGCCCGGTGCCGCGCTCGAGCATGTGCGGCAGTGCCGCCTGGCTCATAAAGAACGCGCCGGACAGGTTGACGGCCAGGACCCTGTACCAGTCCTCGTCGGTTAGCTTGAGCGCTGTCTTGTCGATCGTGATGCCGGCGTTGTTGACCAGGACGTCAAGGCGGCCGTGCTGGTCGATCACCTCGTTCACGGTCCGCCGGCAGTCCTCGGCCGAGCCGACGTTGCCCTGGTGGAGGCTGGCGTCCACGCCGTTCTCCTCCAGTTGGCGCAGCAGGCCCTCGGCATGGTCGCGGTTGTGGCTATAGCCGGCGGCGACCGCGGCGCCCTGCTCGCCGAAGCTGCGGCTGATGGCGGCACCGATCCCGCGCGTGCCGCCGGTGACGAAGACCACGCGGCCGGTCATGCGCGCGCGGCGCACGCCGGACGGGAATGCCTCGTCGGTCGGCACCCGGGTGTCATGCGGTCTGGTATCGGTGCTTGTGGTTCCGGTTTCAGTGCTCATGAATCCCTCGCCTCCTTAGCGATCTGCGTATCAATCGTTGGAACGTTCGGCCAGCCACTGCGCGATTTCGGGCCATAGCTCCTTGCGGGCCGCCGATCCGGCGACCAGCCCGATGTGCCCTCCCGGGCGCGCCAGGTGCTCGACGTCCTGACTGGAGATCAGGTCGAAGAACGGCATCGTCCCGGGCAGTGGTGCGATGTGGTCCGCGCCGGCGGTGATCACCAGCACGCTCTGGTCGATGCGGCGCAGGTCCACCCGCCGGCCGCGTAGCCGTACCTGCCCCCGCAGCAGGCTGGCGTCGCGGTACATCAGGTGAATCCACTGGGCCCAGGCCCGGCCCGGGAACGGCGGGTTGTCGGCCACCCATTTGGCCATCGTCTGGTACGCGTCGCGGCGCGCGGTGCCCTCTTGCACGTTGTCCCACAGCCGGCGGTAGGTGGTCCAGAAGTTCGTGACCGGCTTGAGCATCTTGTTCGCGAAATCGATCGCGCTGCCGGGCACCGAGCCCCACAGCTCGGCGACCTCATCGACGTCAAAGTCGTCGTCCCCGACCCACTTGGCGTAGTTGGACGCGCGGCCGTCGATCGGCATCGTCAGCTCCACGAGGTTGCGCACCGGTGCGCGGGGCGGGCGGGTTCCCAATCCGCGGTCAAGACCGCAGTACATCGCGCACAGCGTGGCCCCGATGCACCAGCCCATCAGCGTCAGCTCCTTGACGTCGGCCGCCCGCAGCGTCTCGCGCACCGCCCAATCGAGCTCGTCGCAGACGAACTCGTCGAGCCCCATGTCGGCGTCCTCCTCGTCGGGATAGCCCCAGTCGACGAGGAACACGTCGAAGCCCTCCTGCAGCAGAAACTCGACGAGCGAGGAGCCGGGCCGCAGATCGAAGATCTCGGGCCGGTTGATCAGCGCGAACACGAGCAGCACGGGAACCTTGTAGCGCCGGTCCGGGGAGCGATAGCGGTAGAGCGTGGTCTCGCGGTGTGTCCAGACCACCTCCCTGGGTGTCGCGCCCACGACCGCGTCATCCGTGGTCAGCAGGATGTTCGTGTACTCGAGCGCGTTGACCGGGAACCGGACGGCCCGATCCACGGCGCTCACGAACGGGTCGACGACGCTCACGACGGCGTCCTCTCCCCGTCACGCTCGCGCGCGAGCTCGTCGCGCAGGTTCTCGACCTCCTGGAGCACCCGCTCGAGCTTGTCCTCGGTCCGGTGCAGCTGGCGCGAGAGCCTCACGATGTCGGCCCGCCCAGCCACCCGGAGGTTGCGCCACAGCAGGTCGACCCCGTCGAAGCCGATGCGGGTCAGCGCGGCGACGTTCTCCGCGCTCAGCGCCAGCAGGCGGCCGAAGCTCGGCTTTCCCACCATCCGCTCGAACGCCTTGGCGGCGCCCGATTCGGCGTCCTCGAACAGCGCTCGAACCTGCTCCTCGGGCGATTGTGCGCCGTTGCTCCGGTCTGCCATCGCCTTCTCCTCCTTCGCTGTTACGTAGAGCCGAGCCTACCCGATCGGTCTGGGGCAACACAGCAGGTTTGTGCTCGTCCCCCCCGTTGGGGGGAGGGGTCCTGGCCGCTCAACCCGGGCGTCAACCCGCCAGCTAGTGTCCCGCCCTGAATGCAGGCTGGCGCGGATGTGGCGGTGATCGGAGCCGGGATCGTCGGGCTCGCGACGGCGTACGCGCTGATCGAGCAGGACGCCTCGGTCGCGGTCTACGAGCGCGGCGTCCCCGGTAACGGCCAGTCGGGCGGGGAGTCGCGGATCTTCCGCCACGCCCACGACGACCGGCGACTGGTCGACTTCGCCGTCCAAGCGCGCAGCGCCTGGCGCGAGTGGGAGGAGCAATTCGGCACCGAGCTGCTCTCGCGCGACGGGGTGGTAGCCCTCGGACCCGCCGCTGAACGCCGGCTCGAGCCGATGCGCGAAGCCGGCGTTCGGGCATACCTGATCGACGCCGACGAGGTCGAAGAGCGCCTGCCGCTGCTGGCATCGGGACGAGCATCTGGCGTCCTCGACGAGGACGGCGGCGTAATCCGCACTCGCGCCTCAATCGACGCGCTGACCGGGGCGCTCGGCGAGCGGATCGTGTTCGACGAGGTGCTCTCGGTGCGCGCCACCCCGAGCGGCACGGTCGAGGTTCGCGCCGGCGGCTCGACCACCGAGCACGGCCGCGTCGTGGTGTGTGCCGGCCGGGGAACCGCGGCTCTGGCCCGCGGGGCCGGGCTGCCCTTGCCGGTGCGCCAGGCCGCCCACGTGCGGCTCACCTATCCCGTCCGCGGCGAGCCCCCCGCGCGCCTCGCCTGCCTGCTCGATTCACGCGCCGCGTCCGGCGAGGTGAGCGCCTACGCCGACCCGCTGCCCGGCAACGCTTCCTACGCGGTCGGGCTCGACGACACGCCCGCGCACGACGACGGCAGCCTCATGGACGCCGGCGGGTTGGCCGCCATCGCCGACCGCACCACCGGCTACGTGGCCCGCAGCCTGACCGGCCTCGACCCCAACCCGGTCGACGTACGTCACTGCTGGGTCACCGAGCTGCCCTGGCACCCCGATGGGTTCGCGGTGTGGGTCCTCGGCGGCCTGCTGATCCTGGCCGGCAACCACCTGTTCAAGCACGCGCCGGCGCTCGGCCGCGCCCTCGCGCGGGCAGCGCTCGGCGAGGGCCTGGCCTCGAGTCTTCAGCCCGAGGCCAAGCTGGGCGCCGCGCTGTTCGTATCAGGCCGGCAGGCCCGCTGAGTCATCGCCACCGGCGCCGCGCGGGGTGGCATGCGGCGCCACCACGCCCGGACCGGGCTGGGGACCGTGTCCCACGGCCGGCGCCCCAGTGTCCGCCGGGGGTCGGGGAGCCGGTCCTGCGGCTGGCGCGGCGGGTGGGGCGGCCACCGGTGTCGCGGTCGCGGCCCGCATCGGCGGCGTCGCCTCCGCGGGCGCCCGCCTGTCCCCCTCCTCGGGGAACCGGTCGGCCGCGTCCTCGGCCAGCGAGAACAGCGCCGTGGCGACGCTGCGAACGTCCTCGATCAGACGGCCGCGCTCGGCCCACACGGCATCGGTCTCGCCGTCGAGCTGGCGGAGCTTGCGCTTAGCGTCCTCCGTCATCGACACGGCGTTGGCGGCTGCGTCCTGTACGCAGTGGTCGGCCTGAGTCTGCGCGCGTCGAGTGATCTCTGACGCCTGCTCGTGGGCGACTCGCAGGATGGCGCTGGTCTCCTCGCCCACGCGTTCGATCTCAGCCTCGACCGCCGCCGCCGGAGTACGGTGGATCCTGAGCTCGGCGAGCTCGCGTTCGAGGGCGTCGAGGTGGGTGTCGACGGCCTCGCGGTCATAGCCGTGAAGCGAAGTCGGGAACCGCTTCTTGCCCGGCAGTTCGGGGGGATCCCAATCCACCGAGTCAGCCACCGCCGTGGGCTGCTCGGGCTCGTCGTACTCCTCCCAGTCGGGCTCGCGGTCGTCGTCGGCCGGCGGGCGGTCGAAGTTGTTAAAGCCCCGAGCCAGCCGGTCGCCGATGTCGGCAAACCACGTTCCGGGTGAGCGACGCTTGGCCGGCTCATCAAAGGTCATGCCGCTTCTCTCGAAGTCGCTCATCCATAACTCCTCTGCGCGTCTCATGGTCAGAGGCGTGCTTCGTCGACACCTCGGCGATCCCTCCGGCCGGTCGAAGCGTTGCAATCCTGCCGTCACGACCCGACCCAAAGGACGCGCGAACGCTCTCGGCGTCCAGCTCCCGCCCAGTTCAGTCCGTCTGCGCCGGCGGGTCCTCCGCCGGCCAGAGCTGCGGCCCGATCCCCATGATCTCGATCATCCGCGCCACCGTGGAGCTGACGCGGGTGTCCACGTCGAGCTCGACTCCTCCGCTTCGCGCGTGCTTGAGCCCGAGGACGATCGCCCGTACCCCGGAGCTGTCGATGAAGTCCAGTTGCGAGAGGTCGAGGCGGACAGGATTGCCGTCGGCGCGATGTGCGCGCAGCCGCGTCTCGACCCCGTCGGCGACGGCGATGTCGAGCTCGCCGATCAGCATCAGACGCACCGCGCCGTCGGCGTCGGCGCTCTCTCGTATCTCAAACGATGGCCCGGCAAGTGCCACAGCTGCAGACCGTAAACGATTTTGTGTGCAGCCCTGAACCGCGAGCGGCTCAGGCTTCGGCGGCGGTCTCGAGCTCCGGCTCGAGCTCACCGTCGAACTGCTCGCAGAACGCCCCGACCACCGCCGGATCGAACTGCGTGCCCGCGCCGCGTTGGAGCTGCGCGAGTGCGTCGAGCGGATCGAGCGCGGCGTGGTGCGGACGGTCCGAGGTCATGTCGTGGAAGGCGCTGCACACGAACACGATGCGCGAGCCAAGCGGGATCGCCTCGCCGGCCAGACCGTCGGGATAGCCGAGCCCGTCCCAGCGCTCGTGGCTGTGGCGGACCAGCCGGGCCACCTGCTTCATCCCGAGCGGGCCGGCGAGGAGGCGCTCGCCCACGAGCGTGTGCAGATGAATGAATTGCCACTCGGGCCCGGTGATCTTGCCCGGATAGCCGAGAACCGCGCGCGGGACGGCGACGTTGCCGATGTCGCACAGGTGCATGGCGGTGGCCACGTGCTCGATGTCGGCCTCGGGCACGCCCAGCTCGCGGGCGATCCCGACGGCCAGCGCGGCCACGTCCTGGCGGGAGCGAACGAGCCGCAGCGCCTGGATCGTGTCCGACGGGGCGCGCCGGCCGGATTTGACATGGCGCTCGGCGGCGTGCTGGCTGGCGCCGCGGGCGGCTTGCTCGAGCGCGGCGCGGGCGGAGTCCACCTCGCCCGGCAGCACTGCCTTGCCGACGTCGCAGGAGATCTGGAAGCCGTCGCCGGTCTCGCTCATCGCGCTCGCCGCGGAGGCGCACAACGCATTCGTGAACCGCTCTGAGCCCGCCGCCAGCAGCGCGAAGCTCCCGCCCCGCATCCGGTAGGCGCCGCCGTAGACCCCGACCGCGTCGCGCAGCTTGCGGGCCAGCCACGCGAGCAGCGCGTCGCCGCAGGCGTCGCCGTAGGCGCTGTTGTAGTCCTTGAAGCCGTCGAGCGTGAACAGATAGAGCGTGGCCTCACGGCCGCTGCCCAGCTCGGCCTCGATGTCAGCCAGCAGCTGCTCGTGCGTGGCCAGGCCGGTGAGCGGGTCGGTCAGCGTCTCAGACGCTGACTCCGCCTCGGCCCGGGAACCACCCGAACGCCCGAGCCAGAGCAGCGTCGCCACCACGCCGATGATGACGCCGCTGACGAATCCGATCAGCCAAGGCATGCCGATTTAAAGAGCGATTGAGTCCGCGCCGGGACGGTGCTAGCCGTTGAGGATCGGCTGAACCGCCTGCGCGATCCGGCGGCCCAGTTCGAGCACCTGTTCGTCGGACCAGTGCGCCAGGTTGACGCCCGCCTGGTTGAACTCGCGGCGGATGTTGATCGTGGCCTGCGCGGTGTCGACCGCCCGGCCCAGCCAGGCCAGCGCGGTTGAGACGACCGGGGTCTCCTGGGCGCTGAGGCCGTTGACCTCGGTCTCGAGCAGCCAGGCGCGGAGCGCCTGGGCCTCAGAGAGGTCGAGTTCGAGGATGAGCCGGGGCTCGTTGCCCTGCCCGTCGAGGCGAGGCTCGTTGTACTGATCGATGGCGCTCATTGGCGGGTTGTCCTCCATAACGATGGTGACGGAGCGCTGGCGGCGCTCGGACGGAAGCGGTTCACGCCGGGTTATCGGCCCTCACCCCGCTCGCCTTGAGCCTGACTGCGGCTCGCGGACGGGCGGCTACCGCGTGGATGACGAACCGGCGCTGGGCTCTCCGGGAGGAGAGAACCGACGATCTCGGCTAGGCGCCGGCTGTAGAAGAAGTGACCGCCTTCCGCCACCCGGGCGGTGCACTGTGGGATCACGGCGGCCAGCGCTCGCGCGTGCGCGAGCGGGACAAGCCAGTCGCTGCCACCGTGCCAGAGCGTCACCGGGACGCCCATGTCGGCGGGATCGAAGCCCCAGGGGCGCCGGCACACCAGGTAGTCGTCGATCATCGCCGCGGTCGGCGTGTCTCCCTTGAGCCCGAGGGCGCGCAGACAGACGTGGCCGAACAGCGATCCGGCAGGACCTGACCCCAAGGGCACGAGCGGGACCCGGTAGCGCAGGCCCCGGATGGCGCCGTGCCCGTCCGGCGGTCCGAGCGGGCTGACCGCCGCCAAGGCGACCAGCCGTTCGGCGAGAGCCCAGCCGCAGGCCAGCGCGTACGGCGCGCCTGCCGACACGCCGACGACCGAGAATCGCCGGTAGCCGAGGAGGCTCATCACCGTGCCGATGTCGCGCGCAAAGTCGAGCACCGTCCGACCCGGGCTGGGGTCCGAGCCGGCAAAGCCCGGCCGGTTCACAACCAGGTAGCGAATCCCGAGCCGCTCGATCACCCCGTCGAGTTCGGGCGTGCGCCACCGGGGGGAGCCAATCGCGCCGTGGCAGTAAATAACCGGGAACCCATCCTCCGGACCCGCCGAGAAAAAAGTAACCCAGCGTCCGTCCGGCAGCCGGACGGAACCAGTGGGCCCGATCGTTAAGGTCGGCGACTGGGTCAATGTCCCTGTCCGTGAGGTTAGCTGGCGTCGTGGACGTGCGAGATGTCGATCCAGCATGACCGACATTGCTACCCGAGACGCGCCCGAAGCGCCTGAGCTTTCCAGGAATTATTTCCGGTTTTCTCAGGCTCGCCGCGTACGGGGTCTACGACAACTGCTCGAGCACCCGCTGGACGGCGGCCACGAACTCGACCGGCCGCTCGAGCTGCGGGATGTGCGCTGCATCGGGAATCGTCTCGACCACGGCGTCGGGGCGCAAGGCACGGAGGGACTCGAGCGTCGAGACCGGGACCACCCGGTCGCGCTCCCCCCAGATCAGGCCAAGCGGCACCTCGAGACTACGAAGGAGCGGCCGCAAGTCCGCGCGCAGCACCGCGGTGAGCGCGGCGCCGATGCGCTCCGAGCCGCGCGAGGCCTCGAACACGGCACGGGCATCGCCCGCCGAGAGCCGCGCGGGCTGGGCAACCGCTCCCCACAGGAAGGCCCGCCGAACCATGGCGCTGCCCGGCGCGCGAGTCCCCACAATCCGTCTCGCCGCCATCACCCGGTCGCTGACCATTCCCACCCCAAGAGCCGCAAGCGGCGAGGGCCACGGCGTGAACCCGGCCGGCGCGGCTAGCACGAGGCGCCGGACCAGGTCGGGGTGCGCGTCCGCCAAGCGCACGGCCACGGCGCCACCGAGCGAGGTCCCGAGCAAGTCGAACGAGCCGCCTGCCCGCTCGGCCAGCGGACCCGCGAGCGCCTCCGCCACCTCACCCAGGTCGAAGCCCGGTCCCGCCGGCGCAGATCCGCCGAGGCCGGGAAGGTCCGGCGTGAGCACGAGCCGTTCCCGGGAAAGCCTCGGGGCCGCCCGACGCCAGATCGACCGGCTCGCGCCGAGGCCGTGGAGCAGCACCAGCGGCTCGCCCGCGCCGCGCACGTCGATCGTGACCTTCACCGGCACTTAACAACCATCATCAGCACTACCCCCACCATTCTTATCGTGAACGCGACGATCGCCGCGCGAAGGATCGCTGGCGATCGGCTCGTTGTGTGCGACGTCGCGCTGTTCTACGCCGAGCGCAGCGGCGGGATTCGCACCTATCTGAACGAGAAGGCGCGCTACGCGCGCGAGTCCGGGGCGTTCGAGCACCACCTGGTGATCCCGGGGCGGCGCGAGCGGCACGCGGGCGGGCGCCACGAACTCCGCTCGCTCCAGCTCGCGGCGTCGAACGGATACCGACTCCCGCTCGGGACCGTGCGCGAAACGCTGCGGGCGATCCGGCCCGACGTGGTGATCCTGCACGACCCCTTCTGGCGCCCGCTCAGCGTGACCCGGGAGGCGCACCGGCTCGGGGCGCCGGTGGTCGCGGTGCACCACGCGTCGCCGGCACTGCACGCGGCCGGTATCCCGGGGCCGGACGCGCTCTATCTGCCCGCGCTGCGGCGGATCTACCAGCACGCGTACGAGCACGTGGATGCCGTGATGTCGACGGTCGACCCGTGGCCAGATTTAGGCCCCAACCACCCTCCCCTGTTCGCCCGCTCCGTCCGACGGCGGTCCGCCGGCATCGAGCTCCGGTTCGGTCTCGACCCCGCTTTCCGGCCGGGACCCACCGTGCCCGGGAACGCTCTGCTCTACGTGGGGCGGGTGTCGCTCGAGAAGCGCATCGTCGACATCCTGGATGCGATGGCCCTGGCCGACTGGCAGCGTCCCCTTTGGATCGTCGGCGACGGGCCGGCCAAACCAGTCGTCGAAGCGCGGGCCCGCCGCCTGGGCCTGAGTGACCTGATCGAGCTGCGGCCGTTCGTCTCCGACCGGCGCGCTCTGGCACGGCTCTACCGCCAGGCGGCCTGCGTCGTGGCGCCAGGGCCGCACGAGACCTTCGGCCTAGCCGTGCTCGAGGCGGCCGCGAGCGGTGCCCGCGTGGTGGCCTGCTCCTCGACGCCGGCCGCGACGCTCGCCGGTTCGCTCGTGCACAGGTTCACGCCCAAGGACCCGAGCGACCTGGCCCGGGCCGTCGAGCGGGCCCTCGTCTCACAGCCCGATCCGGCCCTCGGCTTGGCGCTCGCTGCCGGTCTGAGCTGGCAGCGAGTGTTCGAAGCTGAGCTGGGCGAGCTGAAGCGCCTTTGCCGCTGACCACATCCATCAACCACGAGCGCCCTCCTTGCCACTGACCCTTCCGGCGGATGGCGCGCGGCTCGATCGCCTGCGGTCCGAGGCACACCGCGTGCTCGCGGGCAACTGGCGGCACGGCTCGCTGGCCGACGGTACGCCCTATGGCTTCACCTGCCCCGCCCCGCCTCGGTACCGCCACCAGTGGTACTGGGACTCGTGCTTTCACGCGATCGTCTGGCGCCACTTCGATCCCGCGCGCGCACGCGAGGAGCTCCGCACCCTGCTTCGCGGTGGTCGGCTGGATGGATTCATCCCGCACACGATCTTCTGGCACGACAACGCCGGGTGGCGCCGGGCGCCCTTCTACGCCACCCACTCTGTGCGCGGCAACCGCGCCACCGCCCACATCCAGACGCCGTTCCTCGCGGTGGCCTGGGAGCTCGTGGCCGCGGCATCCGAGGACGAGCCAGGTTTCGCGGCCGAGGGACTCGACGCGCTGCGCCTGCACTACGACTGGCTCGACCGCCACCGTGACCCGGACGGCGACGGCCTGATCTCGATCATTCATCCCGACGAATCGGGCCTCGACGACTCGCCGAAGTACGACGCGGTGTTCGGTTGGATGACCCACTACCGCCCCGGCTACTTCTGGCTTGTCGAGCGCTCGCGCCGGCTGCGCTACGACTCCCACGCGATCATCGCGCGCTACGACGAGCATGTCGAGGACGTACTCGTCAACGTCGTCTATGCGCTGTCGCTGCACGCGATGGCCAGGCTGACCGGGGACGATGAGTACCGGCTGCGCGCCGAGCGCACCGAGCGCGCGCTGCTCGAGCTCTGCTGGGACGAGGAACGAGGTCTGTTTTGGGATGTCGCCGGGCGAGGCCACGCCCCGCAGCGCGTCTCGACCTGGTCCTCGCTCGCGCCGCTGGCACTGCCGTCACTCCCGGAGAGGATCGCCCGGCGGCTGATCGAGGAGCACCTGCTCGACCCCCGCCGCTTCGGAGCCCCGTTCGCGATCCCCTCGGTGTCGATGGAGGAGCCGAGCTTCCGGGCGGGATGGCACCTATTCCGATGCTGGCGCGGGCCGTCGTGGATCAACACCGTGTGGCTTCTGGCCCCGGCGTTGCGCCGCTTCGGCTACGCCGCGGAGGCCGATCGAATCCTCGGCGCGTGCGTGGAACTGGTCGAGCGTCACGGCTTCCGCGAGTACTACAACCCGGTCAACGGCGAGGGTCTGGCCGCGCGACGGTTCGGCTGGTCGACGCTTCTCGTCGACCTCCTGCCCGCGGCCGAGAACGGCACCCGCCCGCACGCCGACCCGCCGTTTCGCGGCAGCGTCCGCGACGAGCTCTGGGCGATGGGAGCCGAGGCGGCGAGCGAGACGCGACGCCGGCTGGGCCGTGCATTCATTGACACACGCTCACGTAACGGCCGCCGGCGACGAACTGCGCCCACTCGGCGCGGGTGAGGTTCCGGCCGGCGAGCAAGCAGGCCCGCTGCTCCCAAGCCGCCAGCGACATCGGCCAGGTGAAGGCCCCACCGGCATCGTCGGCGACGAGCAGCCCGCTCCCGTCCGGCTCGAAGACCGCCGCGGCAGTGGAGCCGGGGTCGGCGGCCAGGCGAGGACCCTCCTGCTCGAGGCTGGCCGTGAACCACACCTTGACGTCACCATCCTGCGATCCGGTGATCGCAAACCGCCGCCCAGTCGGATCGAAGGCCACGCCCGCGATCGCATTGGCGTCGGCCAGCAGCGGTTGCGCGAGGCGCTTGCCGGTGTGCGGATTCCACAACTCGACCGTTCCGCCCCCGGTGCCGGCGGCCAGCATGGTTCCGCTCGGCGCAAACGCGAGTGACACGGTGTCGTCTCCGGGATCGGACAGTGTCCGCACGGCACGGCCGTTCGAAGGATCGAACAGTCGCACGCCGCCCGTGAGCAGGCTCGCGGCAAGCAGTTTGCCCTTGGGGGAGAACGCGACCACGTCTGATCCGTCGATGCCGTCGCCGGCGCCGAGCTCGGCCGTGGGGCCGACCATGCTGCCGGTGCCGACGTTCCAGATCGCCATCATCGCCAGCGGTGAGATGAGCCGGTGCCCGATCGTCGATCCTTCGCTCTTGTCGCTCGCGGCCACGAGCTGCCCATCAGGCGAGAAGGCCAGCGCCTGGATGGCCTCAACCTGCCCGGGCACGGGCTCGAGGCCGGTGAGCGACCGCTCGCGCTGTGGCACGCCGCCCACGTTCCATAGCTGCACGACGCCGGAGTGCGCTCCCACCGCGAGTATTCCCCCGACGGGAGACCACGCCAGCGCGGTGATCGGCTCGCCCGAGGAGCCGATCGTGAACGACAGCTCGCGCCGCAGCGTCTCGCTCGAGAACACGCCGACGGTCGAGGGGCCGGTCGGTACGGCGAACTCGGTCCCATCCGGCGACAGCGCGAACGCCGCACCCACGGGAGATACCGTCCCGCAGCAGGGCACCGTCGCGCTGAGACGAGCGCTCTGCCCAAAGCCGCGGGCACCGGTCAGGTCCCACGCCAACACCACGCCACCGATGCCCGCCGTGTAGAGCGTCGAGCCATCGGGGCTCACCTGGGCATCCTGGACGTGTCCCCCCGGCCCTGACAGCACGGCTTGCTGTGTGCCTGAGCGAGGGTTCCACACGATCACCCTGCCGTCGTCCCCGACGGTCATCACCGTGGCGCCATTCGGCGCGTAGACGGCGCTGGCGACGGGGCCGGAGTGCCCATGCATTGCTGCGCTGCGCACCCCGGTAGCGGCATCGACGAGCGACACCGTGCCGTTCTGAGACCCGATCGTGACGGTAGTCCCGGTGGGACTGATCGCCGCCGCCGAGGGCAACAGCGGCACTGGCTCGACCGTGGCCGCTTGCACGGGTCGTAGTGTGGACGCATCGTAGGTGTCGATCTGGCGCGCGGTTACGATCATCAACCGCGCGCCCGCGTCGATGAGCCGCACCGCCAGGAGCGGGCCGGCCCCCAGGCTGACCGTGGCGAGCTCCCGGCCGCTCGGCAGCGCCCAGCGGGCCAGGTAGGCCCGCGACGGCTGGCCCTCGGCGTCCAGCAGCCAATACGCGTAGTACGCGGTGCGTCCGTCGGGCGCCACGAGCGTTGAGCCCTCGGGAATGTCCGCCGCCAGCTGCTGGCTGAACGGCGGCCCGATCGACAGCCGCTGGCGCAAGGCCAACGTGTGGGCGTTACGCACCACCAGGGAGGGCTGAGAGGAGTAGACGACCAGCGATCCATCGGCGGAGAACACCGGAGGCTGGTCGCCGGCGAAGTCGCTGAGCTGCCGGTTCTCTGGCGCGCGTGTGCGCGCGTTATAGAAACGCACGCTGCCGGCCACGGTGTCCGACACGGCTACCGTGGCGCCGTCCGGGCTGATCGCCACGTGCGGGGTCGAGTTCGTCGGGAGCGAGAAGGTGCCGAGCACGGCCGGGCTGCGCAACAACGTCGACAGCAGCGTCCCCTCGGTCTGCGGTGAGCCGTCGAGCGCCACCGCCTCCCGGGCCAGGAGCGCCGCCACGTCGAGCCTGGGTTCGCCGAGCGCCTCCGCGCCCAATTGCCGCCCGAGCGCGGCATGGGCCTCATCGAGCGCCAGCCGGGCGTCGGTCGACGCGCGCTGCGCGCCGACCACTGCGACCACGCCGGCCACCACGGTCAGCACGAGCAGCACCGCGGCCCCGATCAGAAGCGCCCGAAGGCGCCGGTTCTGGGCGCGCTGGCGTCCCGTCTCGCGCTCGGCTTCGAGCCGGCCGGCGTTGATGAACTCACGCTCGAGGCGGTCCATGCGGCCCGGCTGCTGGGATCGGAACTCGAGTGCCGCCGCGAGCCGGGCCCCCCGGTACAGGTCGGCGGGGTCTCGCCCGCGCGCGTGCCACTCGGTGGCGGCAACTCGCAGGTGCGCGTGCAGCTGGCGACCAACTCGATCCTCCTCGAGCCACCCGCGGTAGCGCGGCCACTCACGCAGCAGCGCCTCGTGCGACAGCTCGACGGTGCCTGCGCCAACGGTTACCAGGCGAGCGTCGATCAGCGCGGCCAGCACGCGCTCCGCTCCGGGGATCCCCTCGATCTCGGTCAGCTGCACCGACCGGCGCTCGGGGGCACCGTCGCCGACGTCGGCGAGCGCGAGCAGGAGGTCCCGGGCCGTCCGTTGCTCACCGCCACGGAACCGCGTGTAGGCGGCTTCCGCGATCCGCGCCACACCGGTGCGCACCCCGCCCGTGGCGCGGTAATCCTGGAGGCGAAGCACGCGCCCATCCCGGGCCTGCCACAGCTCGAGCAGCGTCGTGGACAGGAGCGGGAGGCTTCCGGGCTCGTCGGCTACCTCGGCCACGAGCACGTCGACCAGACCGTCCTCGACCTCGAGCCCGGCACGCACCGCCGGGCGCTCGATCGCCTCTCTCAGCTCGGCGCGGTCCATCGGGCCGACGAGCGCGTGGCTTCGGCTCAGGAGCTCCGCAAAGCGTGGATAGGAGCTCAGTCGCCCGTAGAAGTCGGCGCGCAGCGTGCACAGCACGAGCACTCGGCGTTCGTGATCGTCCGCTGCCGCCACCAGCCAGTGGAGGAACTCGGCGCGCTCGGCCTCGTCCTCGCAGACCGTGAACAGCTCCTCGAGCTGGTCGACGGCGACCACCAGCCGCTCACCGCGGCCCAGTCCGGCCATCGCGTCGGCCTTCCCGCCGAGCGCGCGCTCGAACTCGCGTACGGGCTGCCTGCCCGGACGCAGGAGGACCTGCCGCCAGCCCGAGCTGCCCGGCAGGCCGCCGGCGCGCAGCGCCGGGAGCACTCCCGCGCGCAGCAGCGAGGACTTGCCGATCCCAGACGGGCCGAGGATTCCCACCAATGGCCACTCGGCCAGGCGCGCGATCAGCTCGGACACGATCCGGTCCCGCCCGCAGAAGAACTCCGCGTCGGAGCTCTCGAACGCAGCGAGGCCCTTGAACGGACACACCACGCCCGACGGCTGGGCCCTGCGATCCGCCCCGAGGCCCATGTCGTGCTGGAGGATCATCCGCTCGAGATCCCTGAGCTCGGCGCTCGGAGTCAGCCCCAGCTCGTCGCGCAACAGCGCGCATGCCTCGCGGTAGGCGGCGAGCGCCTCGGCCTGGCGGCCGGAGCGATACAGCGCGAGCATCAACTGTGCGCGCAGTCGCTCCTGGAGAGGGGCCAGCGCGGTCAGTCGCTCCAGCTCGACAACCACCTCGGCGGCGTGGCCTAGCGCCAGCTCGGCGTCGATGCGCTCCATCTCGGCGAGAAGGCGGAGCTCCTCCAGGCGCCGGATCTCTGACTGCACCCCATCGACTCCCCCCAGGTCGGCGAGCGCCGGCCCGCGCCACAGGTTGAGCGCTTCGCCCAGCCGTCTCGATGCGCCGTCCGGGTCGCCCCTCGCCAGCAGACTCCTCCCCTCCTCGAGCAGCGATTCGAACGTCGAGGCGTCGAGCTGCCCGGCCTCGAGCTCGAGTGCGTAACCGCCGCGCGCGGTAAGGAGCATCGTCCCGGCGCCGTCGCCGAGCGCCCGTCGCAGCCGGGAGACCGCGACGTGGACGGCGTTGGCCGGGCTACCCGACCCCGAGGTCGCGAACAGCTGCTCGATCAGCCGCTCGGTGCTGACCGCCTCGTTCGCGTGCACCAGCAGGATCGCAAGCAGGGCGCGCTGTCGGTCGCCGCCCAATGCGAGGTTCTCGCCATCCCGAAACGCCGTCAGTGGCCCGAGGATCCGGAACTGCACGGACGCGGTGGCCTGCGCGCGCATCGCATCGATTATCAGCAAAGCGCCGCCGAGGTGCAACACCCGTCCTGACGAGGGCTGTCACGTGCCTGTCAGCGACCGGTAACGGGCCGTTCGGATACTGGGCGACCTTGCCGTGGCGGGCGTCCTAGTGGGGCACTCGCCTGCGGACTGGGAAGAGCTGCCGATCTGGAGGTGTTAGGTGCGAGGAGTCGCTGCTTGGACTAGGTGTGGCCGGATAGTTACGCGCCGGTCGTTGAAGGTGGGCAGCTGGTCCACCTCGCCGCTGTGGAGCGTCGTGGACGGTCCGTTCAAGCTCCAGAGCTTCACGAGCACCGGTCAGGTGACACTCGTGCCCAATCCGGGCTACTCGGGCTTGCCCAAACTGACCATTGCCAAGCTGATCGAGCTGCCCTTCACGAGCGACACGGCGATCTTCAACGAGATCCGAGCGGCCGGCCCGTCGGGCCTGACGATCGCCAACCTGCCGTCCCAGTGCGCGCCGCAGATTCCGACCGTCAAGAGCCAGGGCTACGGCTACAACGCAGCAGCGAGCTGCTCCGTGAACTACTTCCCGCTGAACTTCAACAACCCGAAGGTCGGGCCTATCTTCCGGCAGCTGTACTTCCGCCAGGCCTTCCAGCATCTGATTGACCAGCCGGGTTGGATCAACGCGTTCCTGGACCACACACCGCGATCGCGACCTACGGGCCGATTCCCTCCGACCCGCCCAGCCCGCTGGTGAGCTTCAACGCGACGACGAACCCGTTCCCGTTCTCGGTCAAGGCGGCCGCGCAACTGCTCTCGAGCCATGGCTGGAAGGTGGTGCCGGGGGGCACGAGCACCTGCCAGCATCCCGGCACCGGGCCGGATGAGTGCGGGGCCGGGATCACGCCGGTGAGGGCATCTCGTTCAACCTGGACTACCAGGCCGGCGTGGCCACGGTCGAGGGCGAGATGGGCGACCTGGCGGCGCGGGCGCGTCAAGTGGGCATCAATCTCCAGCTCACCTCCCATCCGTTCGACACCGTGATCAGCACCGCGACCGCCTGCCAGCCGACTCGGCCGACCTGCAACTGGACGGCCGAGAACTGGGGCGCGGGCTGGATCTACGGTCCGGACTTCCTACCCACCGGTGAGACGCTGTACTACCCGGGAGCGGTTGCCAATTACGGCAGCTACGACGACCCGCAGGCCAACAAGCTGGTTGCCGCGGCGATCACCGCGCCGCCCTCGCAGTTCCAGCAGGCGATGACGGCGTACGCCACCCACATCGAGGACCAGGCGCCCGTGGTGTGGGGACCGACTCGATCGGCACCTACCAGGGCGACGCGGGGACGCTCGTCGCCAGGAACCTCGGCGGCTACGCCGCCAACGCGCTCGGGTACATGAATCCGGAGGACTGGTACTTCACGCGATAGCCAGAGGCGGGTCTAAGCCCGCACGGCTAAACGGCCCAGCCGGCAGCGCTCCCATCGCTTCGCCGGCTGGGCCCCTGCCGCCTCATCCGGAAAAGGGGCCCCGGAGACGACGTCACCACGTTCGGGCGGCCCCGGAGCCGGGGTCAAGGAGTCGGCACGGACCGCGGAGCCGGTGCAAAACACCCAGAAGTCCCCTCAGCCAGCGCGCCTTCGGGACATAAGCACCTCCCGGAGCCGTCGCGTAAAGCGCGGCGTGGCGGGGGTCGTTGTGGCCGGATCACAGGGCGCCGGCCCGCGGAGCTGAGCCTGGCCGAGAAACGTGAAAATACGGCGCGTTTCTCGGCCAGGCTCCGCGAATTCTGGATGGAACGCCGCGGGCGGCCAACGATCAGTTGTGGGCTCCTCACAAATTTCCGGATTTGTGCGACGGGCTCTCCGAGCGCTCCTGTCCCGGTTGCGGTCGCGGGCGGGTGGTTTTGGACGAAATGCACCGGCAGCGGCGCCTCCGGTGCGCAGCCCTCCGCGCACCAGTCCTACGTTCCGCCTCGCCCCTGGCTCCGCGCGGCGTTGGGAAGTCCGCGTAGGCCTGGCCTGATCCGGGGTAGCTTCATGTCCATATGGATCGAGTCGGCCCACTCGCACTGGAGCTGCCCCGCGCTCCAGACGCACCCGGAATCGCTCGCCACCAGCTCGCTCGGTCGTTTGGAGACGCGCTCAAAGCGGACCAGCTTCAGACGGTTAGGCTCCTCACCAGCGAGCTCGTGACGAACGCACTGCTCCACGGTGCGGGCAGCATCACCCTGCGGGCCAGCCTCGACGACCACCGTCTCCACGTCGAGGTGATCGACGAGGGCGACGGGCTCGACAGCACTCCGCCCGCCCGGCACGATCCAGACCACGTCGGCGGATTCGGCCTGCAGATCGTCGACAGCGAGGCCAGCCGCTGGGGAATCGGTCACGGTACGACACATGTGTGGTTCGAGCTCGAGCGCTAGTGCCGCTCCCGGCACTAGCTGACCCGAGTCTCTTTGGGATGTAACTCGGACCTATCCCGAGTTACATCCCAACGGGCACGCCACGGGCGTCGTCGACGCGATCCGTCAGAACCGGATCGTCGAGGTGGCTGAGCGGCACGAAAATGGTGTATTCCCGCTCGGTTACGTCCGAGGTCAGCTCGGGCAAGCGGTACGCGCGGCTGGTACGGCGCGAGTGCGTCCGCCGGATCTCGCGGCGATGCATCGAGGAGACGATGCTCCAGCCCAGCAGCCCGACTGTCCCCGCGACCACGATCGCCACGAACGCGACGTTCAAGATCACTATCCCGGTCATTCCCGTCCTCCTCTTGCGTGTTCCAGATCCCGAAATCAGGGATTGCTATCCACATTCGCTCCCCCTTCAATGCACTGGGAAAGAACTCGGGCGGGAGCATCACCTTGCCCCTGGGATGCTCCCGCCCTCTTTCCCCCGTTATGCGCCCCCACACGAGATGACATCTTGTCCATGCTCTTCGCGCTGTCAGATCGTGTTCTGGCTATTAGAGTCGCCAGGCTCCCGACTGATACATCGAATTACGACGATTGGTCCCCGGCAAGCTGCGACGCGGCCGCCAGGGCCTCGTGGCCGGACCGCGCGAGCTCCCACAGCCGCTCCAAGTCACCCGCTGCCGCGTGCTCGCGATCGAGCGCGGCGCGGTAGGACAGATAAAGCTCAGTGGCGGCCCGGGGCGGCCCGTCGTACCACGCCCGCAGCGCCTGCTCGCACTCGAGCTCGGCCCGCTGCCACGCGAGGTGGGCCTCGTCGAGAAGCCGGATCCCGATCTCGGCCAACTCGAGTCGCTGACGCGGCCGGCTGCCCGTCGCCGCAGGCGGGGGCGCCGTCGATTCCTGCCGTGTGCTCATGGTCCATGCCTCCAGGAATTCGAGAGTGCGGTCGCGCCCGGCGGGGCGCTACCCGTTCAGAGCGCGATGCGCGCGCGCTGATACACCCGCGTTCCGTCAGCCCGTGCCGAGGCAGACAAACCCAGCCTGGCCGTACGTGCCCCGTTTCAGTCCCGCCTGCGCCTTCGCAAGCGCGACCGCGGGTGGATCGCCGGCAGTCAGGTGGCGGTGCAGTGAGGTCATCAGCCGCTTTGCGCCCGCGTCGGGCACCGGGACGACGCTCGCGATGATCGTGCGGGTTCCCATCGCGATCAGTGCCGCAGCGATCCCAAGCAGCTCATCCCCGGGACGCGTCTCGGAGGTGCCCAGGTCGCACGCCGAGAGCACGATCAGCTCCGGAGGGCGCCGCAGATGCTGCAGCTCGTAGGCGTTGAGCGGTCCATCCGCGAGCTCGAGCGAGGAGAACAGGGGGCTATCGGAGCGGAAGTGTCCGTGGCAGGCCAGATGCGCGATCTTCGCGCCGTCGAGCGCCTCCATGGCCGCATCCACGGTCGCCTGCCTGCCGGTCAGGCTGACCGGCTGCGGATACAGGACGCCGACTGCCGCCAACTCGCCTCGCACGTGCCGCAGGCGCGGCCCCGCCACCAGTGCGACCTTTCTCCGGCCCGCGGGACCCGGGGCTTGTAGCGCGAGCCATGTCGCCGCCGAGGGGGCAACCACGACCGGACGGCCCCGCAGCTCGGGGAGCATCGCCCACGGCGTGGCGTGCAGCGAGCCCGTGGGCACGATCACCAGACGGCGGTCGCCCAGGCTCTCTGCGAGCGGGGCGAGCAGCTGCTCACCGAGTCGCTGGGCCGATGTCCGGGCACCCTGGAGCATGGTTGCCTGCTGAGCGGCGAGGAGGCGTCGTCGTGTCAGCCGGACCAGCGCGAAGCGCAGCCACTCGAGCTCTTCCTTGAGCGGCTCGGCCGATCCAAGCTCGTGGCGGGCGAGGCGTCCGCCAGCCAGCGTTAGTGCCGTGAGCGAGCCGTCGAGCTCGATCAGCTCGACCAGAGCCGCGTCACCCAGCGCGCTGCTCAACTCGCGCCGGTCCGGGGGCGCGCCCCCCAGGGCGGCTGCCGCGCCGCTGGCATGGCGCGACAGACGGCGAATCGATACCTCGAGTTCGGCCTGGCGAGCGAGCAGCGTCCTGGTCGCGCGCTTGGCCCGCTCGGCCCGCCAGATCTCGGCGCTCACCTGACGCAGCTCGGCCGTCCGCTCCCGGAGCTCGGGAGCGTTCGGAGGTGTGACCGGCGGCGAGCGCAGCGCGCTCGCCCGCAGGCGGTCGGCCCAGGCGAGCATCGAGCCCTTGTCAGTGCCGGCGAGCGCGATCCGCAGTCCGAGCTCGGCCAGCTCGACCCCGATTTCCGACGCGCTGGCGCGCAGATCCGATGCGCCGAGCGTCTCGCGGTAGCTCTCGAGCAGCCCCAACCCGGCGCGCAGTGCGCGCTGCGCGCCGGATCGATCGCCGCGCCCCAGCCGCAGCAGGGCCTCCACATGCCAGGCCTCGATCCGGTCGGGCACTCGACCGCGGCGCCGGAGAGCAGAGCAGCCAGCGAATTCGAGCGCGGCCACACGAGGTGAGCCAAGCTCCATGGCGGCGCGTGCGACCAGCAGCTGGACTCGCTGAGCCTCCTCGGGCCAGCCGGCGCCGGCGAGTGTTCTGGCTGCCCGGCGGCCCGAGCGAAGCATGCCGGGTCGGACCGCACGGGCAGCGATCGCGGCAGCCAGCGCGAGACCCGCCGCGAGCGAGCCATGGGCGTGGCGACCATGTGCGACAAACGATCTCTGGGCTCGCCGGGCGAGCGCTCGCGCACCGACCGGATCCCCCGCCAACAGCGTCAGGCGAACCGCCTCGAGCCGCCCCTCGTAGTCGTCGATCCGCGACCGATCCCAGATCGTCTCGGCCAGCGCAAGCGCATGGAGCGCTTCCCTGCGCATGTGTCCGGCCACGAGCGCTTGCGCCCTGAGCAACTCGAGCTCGGCCTGCTTCTTTGGCGAGATGTCGTCGCTGTCGACCGCGTCGAGCCGCGCCAGACACTGTGGGAGGTCGCCCCCGATCAGAGCTGTCCGAGCGAGCTGGATGTCGGTACCGAAGGCCGCCTCGGTCGCGCCGAGGGCGGCGTACAGGTCACGGGCGCGAATCAGGTCGGCCTCGGCGCCGGCCAGGTCGCCACGATGAGCCTCCATCGTGCCGCGGTTCCGGAGCAGACGCGCCTCCCAAATCGCGTCTCCTTCCCGGCGGAGGGTCTCGAGCGCCCGGTCCGTGCCGAGGCCTGAGGCGGTCATCTGCCCGGAGTGAATGAGAATCCCGAGCCGGAAGACCTCGGATCGCGCCAGCTCCAGACCGTCCAGCGACGCGCAGGCTGCCTCCAGCTCGCGCAGCGCAGCGCCTAGCGCCCCGCGCGTGGCCAGGTCCATCGCCAGCCGGCGGCGCCCGAGCGCGGTGCGCCGCTCGAGCCCGTGACGCTCGCCGATGCGGATGGCGGCGCGGATCGTGCGCAGCGAGCGCGGATCGCCGAGCTCATGCCGCGCGAACGACAACGCGTGAAGGGCGGCGACCTGCGCCTCCAGCTCACCTCGCTGGCGGGCCGTCCGCAGCGCGCGCTCAGCCAGCCGCGCGGCGGCATCCGCGTCGGACTGGACGAGCGCATACGCGGACTCGGCCGACGCAAGCGCGTCGTCGTCGACAATCTCGGCGAGAGCCGCGGACATGTATCAAGGCTCTCGCAGCGCGCTCTACATGTCCATAGGATCGTCGTCTGAGCCCGGCACGGCGAGAAAGGATCTGCAAGTGACTCTCAACCAGGCTTTCCCGCCCCACATGAGGCCCGAGAACCCGATCACCGAGAGGATCCTCAAGGACCCGAATATCGTCTGGGACGTCGCCGACGACGCTCTGGTGGTCGCGATGAAGGGTCAGCTGCTGGTGTCCGGGTCCATCAGGGACGCAGTCAAGGAACTGGACGTCGCGCTGCGCGAGGTGGCAGAGCGAGTCGGAACCCTGGCCGACCTGCAACGGCGCGAGCGGCCGGCCGGCGACGATTACGACGAGCCGTGGCGGCCGGCAGTGGCGCCTGAACGGTTCGACCTGGCCAAAAACGTCGAGATCTGGCGGCTGAAGCCAGATGCGAACAGCAACTCGATTGAGCAGGCGCGGCGACTGCGGGCGCTGGCCGAGCCTCAGTCCGCCCAGGCATGTTGCCACGGCAGGACGCAGCCGCCGGCGGTCTCGCCCAACCACGTCGCGATCCTCTCCGCCGACGCCGACGGCTGCCCGGCCTCCCCACCACGTCCGGCGTGCGCGCGCCAGTTCATCGGCCCGTCTGAGTTGAACGAGGACATCAACGTGGTCGTGCTCGACAGCGGCTTCATCATGGCCAACGGAGCGGCCGCCGAGCTGAACCCTCGAGTGAGGTCGGTCCCCGGGGTGTGGCTCGATTCCACGACCGGCACGTGGGAGTTCGACCCGCCGGACGGCCTCTACACGGACGCGAACGGCGCGCTCGACGAGATCACAGGCCATGGCACGTTCATCGCCGGATTGATCGCACGCATCTGCCCAGAGGCCACGATCACAGTGGTCGGACTGCGCGATCAGGAGGTCTTGATCGCGCCGCTCGATCCCGACGAGCAGTCGTTCCTGTTCTCGACCGAGGCCGCGATCACGTATTCGATGCTCCTGTACTGCGACACCGACGTCATCCAGTGCGGCTTTTCATTCCCGACGCTCGACGACTACCCGTCGATCCCATTCACCAACGTGATGGAGGTGCTCACGAGCGACGCCGCTCCGCGTCCGGGAGTCGCAGTCGTCGCGCCCGCCGGCAACGAGGGCTCACGCAGGCGCTATTGGCCGGCGGCGCTGCCCGACGTGATCGGCGTCGCGGCCACCAACCGTCGGACGAAGCACCGCGCGCGCTTCTCTAATTGGGGCAAGTGGTGTAACTGCTGCGCCCGCGGAGCAGACGTGTTCTCGACGTTCGTCACTTACAACGGCCCGATCGAGGGCGATCCGCCGTGGGACATCCAGGACTTCTCGGGATGGGCGACGTGGGATGGGACATCATTCGCCGCCCCGCAGGTGTCGGCCGCGGTCGCCTGCGCCGTGGCGCAGGACGGCGCGCTGACTCCGGTGCAAGCCTGGAGCAGCCTGCGTGGCGCGGCGCGCAAGTTCGTAACCGACTACTCCCTGTCCGGGCTTCCCGGCGTTGAGCTCCCCTACCTGGGACAGCCGTGGTGGTAACCCTGGGCGAACTGCTCGAGGCCGCGGGGGCCGGCGACGAGGCGGCGTGGGAGGCGATCGTCGACCGCTTCGCCGGTCTCATTTGGGCGACCGCGCGGGCACATCGGCTGTCGCCGGCCGGTGCTGCGGACGTCGCCCAGACCACCTGGCTGCGGCTGGTCGAGAACCTCGATCGGATCAAGGAGCCAGAACGGCTCGGCGGGTGGTTGGCGACAACGGCGCGGCGCGAGTGCTTGCGGCATATCCGCCTGCACAGCCGCGAGCTCGCGATCGGCGAGGATTCCGTGTTCGAGGCGCCTTCGGAGGATCGGCCCGAACAGCACGTGATCACCCGCGAGCGCAACACCGCCCTGCGTCGGGCCTTCGCAAGGATCAGCGAGCGCTGCCAGGCGTTGCTACGGCTGCTTGCGGCGCCGGAGTCCCTCAGCTACGAAGAGATCGCCGGCGCGCTCGATATGCCGATCGGCGCCATCGGCCCAACCCGCGCTCGCTGTCTGGATCAGCTTCGCCGGACCCCGGAGCTCGCCGAGCTCCAGATCGGGAGTGGTTAGATGGTCGAGGATCAAGACACGGACGAGCTTCTCATGGATGAGTTGCGAGCATTCTTTGCCGACGTCGATCCCGTTCCGGCGCTGGTGATCGAAACCGCGAAGGCGTCCCTGGGGTGGCGACGCCTCGACGCCGACCTCGCTGAGCTGCTCAGCGACTCGGCGCTGGTGGAGCAGCCGTTCGCCCTGGCCCGTAGCGGCGAAGCCCCGGCCAGGGCGGTTACGTTCAGCTCCGACGGGCTGACGATCGACATCGAGGTTCATGTCGACGATCAGGGACGGACGCTGCTGGGACAGCTCTCACCGCCGACTCCCGCCACCGTTGAGATCCACCCGATGGCCCAGGCAGCGCTTTCGGTGGAGTCCGATCACCTGGGTCGCTTCCGGGTGCGTCTGCCGGTCGGCGACACGATCCGTCTTCGGATTGTTCGCGCGCGCGGGCGCGACGGTCCGGTCGAGACCAGCTGGATCACCGTCTAGCAGCTGCGCAGCTCACCCGGCACTGGTTATCGTTTCCGCGTTGAAACGTGCCGCGAGAACGGACTTTACGGCTAACCCCGGCTGGAGCAACGGAGGCGCACGATGCGAAGCAGTCAGAGACGTAAGGCAGCGGTCGTGGCGACACGATCTTCAACGGCGGTGACCCCACCGGGTTGGTCAAGACGATCCACTGGAACTCCTGGGGCGGCCGGCGAGCGACCGGGACCGGAACCGCTCTCTGGGTTGGGCCAAATCAGAGCGTCGCTCAGGGCGCGTTCGAGACTGGCGTGCGCGTCGTCCTCTTCCAGCTCGGTCGTTGTGACGGTCGATCGGCCTACAACGCGATCGAGTGGTACTTCCCCCAGCATGGTCAGAAGTTCTCGCCGGGCACCTACATCAACGCGTGCACCGGGACCTATTACATGCACGGCCATGCCGAGCCTTGACCGAAACTGATCTCTAGGCCCATGCGATTCGCAATTTCGATCCCGCAAAACGCCCGCGAGAGCCGCTTTGACGATGACGCCTTCCGCGCGTATCTGCGCCGCGTCGAGGAGCTCGGACTGTTCGAGAGCGCGTGGACGCAGGAGCAGGTGATCGGCGCGGCCGGCGTGATCGCCCCGCTCCAGTCGCTGACCTACGCGGCGGCGTTCACCGAGCGGCTCCGGTTGGGTTGCGCGGTGTTCGTGCTCCCCCTGCACAATCCCCTGCACCTGGCCAAGGCGATCAGCTCGCTGGACTGCCTGAGCCATGGCCGAGTTGAAGTCGGTGTTGCGACCGGCGGTCGGCAGCGTCCGTTCGCTGCCTTCGGCGTCGATCCGGACAGGCCGGTCGCTCGCTTCAACGAGGCCCTGGCGCTGATGAAGGTGTGCTGGACGGAGCGTGAGATCAATTTCGATGGACAGTTGTGGAAGCTCCGGGGTGCCTCGATGGAACCCAAGCCGGTCCAGAAGCCGTACCCGCCTGTCTGGTTCGGTGGCAGCGCGCCCGCGGGCATGCGCCGTGCCGTCCGGCACGGAGACGGGTTCATGGGTGCCGGCTCCCAGACGCCCGGGCAGTTCGCCGAGCAGGTCAAGGTGGTCAGGGAGGAGCTGAGCGCACAGGGGCGCGAGCCCGACACGTTCCGGATCGGCAAACGCATCTACATCCACGTCGACGACGATGGGGCGCGCGGGCGACAGCGACTCGAGGATGCGCTCACCCGACACTACGGTCGCGGTGGCTGGTCGGAGCACATCTTCGCCGGCCCAGCCCAGGACTGTGTCGCTGGTATCCGTGCCGTGGCCGACGCTGGTGCCGAGCTGATTCTGCTCAACCCGATGGTCGACGACGCCCAGCAGCTCGAGCGACTCGCAACCGAAGTGATCCCAGCCCTCAGCTGAGCGGCCGACGCCGTTCGGTCGGGACACGGCTCACCAGGACGCTGACCGCCGAAGCTCACGCCAGTCGCAAGCGGCGGAGGAGTGAAGGCCGGCCCGTGGTTCCCCGTAGCTGCCGCGGGGTCCACCGCGGGTCGCTGGTCGTGCTCGCCGTGGCGGCGCGGCTGCGCTTTTCGGCGTCGCGGCGAAGATCTCGGGCGTGGTCAACGGCCAGCAGGTAAGTCATCTGAGGGTTCATGTCATCCTCCTCGGCAAATCGATTGATTTCCGCCTGTCGCCTCCGTTTGATCGGCGGGTTTGGCGTTGAAGAAATAGTCCCTCGTCCAGGGCCGACAGCCAAGCCACCCTAGGGTGAGACCGACCTCACCTAGGCGAGGACCTCGGGGCCGGCGGCCATATATGACTTCCTTGCTGGGATCGTCCGCAAGGAAGTATCTGGTAACCGGTTCGGCACTCTTAACTCTCGAGCGCCCCAAGACGGGCGGATTCGCACGAAACGTGGTCTGGATGCTTTCGAGGAGTGCCTACCTGATGTCGAGGGTGCGACACGCACCGAGGCTGGTCCTGACCGGGCTGAGGGATCGACCCGCGGCCGGCTGGCGGATTGCGCAGCGCATCACCGTCGGAGCCTTCGCGCTGGCCCTCGTATCGCAAGCATTACTGGGGATAAGGCCGGTTGTGAGCTCCGCGATCACTCTTCCCAGCGTCGCGCCTGGCTCGCTGCCTTTCGTCCCTGTGCCATTACCGACGCTCACGCTGCCGTCGATTCCGATTCCGGGGATGCCGACTATCTCGATTCCGCCGATAGTGATCCCAACGGTGCCGACGCTCCCGACCGGCTCGATTCCCAGCCCAAGCGGGTCGGCGACTCAAACCGCCCCGACAAATGCCCCGGCGCCTCCAACAACGACGGCTCAGACGACGACGGCTCAGGCGACGACGGTTCAAACGACGACGACTCAAGCGACGAGCACTCCACCGACGGCGACAACGCCGACGCCGATGCCTCAGCGCCCGGCTCCGCCCACGTCTCATCCCAAGCCGTTGTCCGCCCCTCCCGCAAGTCCCTCGACACACGTTCCGCCCACTTCGCAGACCGATCTTGGGCCAGGGTCCTCGGCCGGGCGCGACTTCGCCGAATACCCGTCCGCCGGCGGGTCGCGCGCAGCTCACGGCGCCGGGGCCGATGAGCACTCGACCGCCGATGAGAACCAAAAGAGATCGGCGCTCGCCGGCGCCAAGGCGGTCGGGTCGGCTCATCGAGTCCAGCGATCGTTGCCACCCAGAGGACGTAAGCCGCACCCCTCCCGCCACGAGCTAAATACCCCCCTTCGCCAGAAGGCCGACGTTGATCCGCCGCGCCCGAGCGGCCTGGGTTGGCCTTGGCTCGTCGCTCTGCTCGTGCCGGTCTTCGGAGCCGGATGGGTCACCCGGGGCCGTCTGCGGACCCGGCTTGTGGCAGGTGTGGAGGCAGACGGTCGCCTCGAGCCCAAGGCCGCGTCCGGTCCCGCGTCGACGCCGGCCGAACTCGCTCCAACGGCCGAACCCGATTCCGACACCCCCATCGCCGAGGCCACCGCGGCGTTCGAACTGGCCGGGGCCCTGGCCGATAGTGACGATCTGGCGGGAGCCGAGGCCGCCTACCTTCGCGCGGACCGATTGGGTCATCCGGCAGGTGCCTCAAATCTCGGCGTCCTCCTCGAACAGCGCGGCGATCTCGGCGGCGCGCAAGCCGCCTATCGCCGCGCGGATGAGCGTGGCGACGCTACCGGCGCCTTCAACCTCGGTTCGCTACTCGCGGAACAGGGTGACCTCGTCGCGGCCGAAAGCGCCTTCCGTCGCGCCGACGAGCGAGGCAGCGCCGAGGCGGCTCTGAACCTTGGCCTACTACTGCAGTGGCGCGGTGACCTCATGGGGGCGAACGCCGCCTTCCGGCGCGCCGGCGAGCGCGGGGACCCGGAGCTGACGGACAGGGCTCAGGTCGCGCTAGCCGAGTTACACGGACTGCACGCGTCCTGACGGTTGTCTGGACTCATCGTCCGGCCCACTTGCCCAGCCCTTTGTGATCTTTCGGGATCAGTGGGTAGCTGGCGCGCGCCTTGATCTCCTGCGGGGAGCACTACAACTTCGAGTGTCCAGTCCCATGCGCTCCTCTGTTGGTGCTGAGCACTCCCCACGCGCTGAGCCTTCGGTGACCTACGGGACCATAACCCTCTGTCTAAGGCACCGCCGGCGACCCGCCAACGCACGCAAAGGCGCCAGGAGGACCTCCGATCCGCTCCGCCAGCACCCGGCTGCATATGTAGGGACTTGTGGACCCCGGCATGAGGTGCTGGCAAGCGCGGATGTCGGCGCTGATCTGTGGCGCATCCGGGTCGATGCTCGGCAGCATGAACACCGGGCGCGGATCGTCAGGGTGCTCGCGGTCCACGGTGGGGTCGGGCCAATCCTGCGCTCCGCGGGAGTGCATGCAGGCGGCGACTCGCACCATGCCGCTGAGCGCCGCCTCGACTTCGGCGTGAGTCGACGTCGGGACGCTCGTGTTCGGAAGTAGGTGCTGACAGAGTCCCTGGGCCACCCGAAACTGGGGACTGCTGGCTAGGGGGAGCACCTCGTTCTTAGGGATCTCTCCGCTGCTGTTGGGGTCCGGGAAGCTCGACACGCCGTGCGAGCGCATGCACCGCGCGAAGGCAAGCGGCGACGGGGAGCTCGTTGCCACCGCCGTACCCGACGAGCCGCCGGTGCCACTGGATGCCGAGCTGCCTCCGCATCCCCCGGCGAGCAGGACAACCCACGCGGTTGCGAGTACGGCGAGGACGGGTCGCGCAATGCGATTTCTCATGCCGGCAGGTATACGACCCACCCCATGACACGAGCCGAACGTTGTTAGGGAGATGTCATCCGCGCTCGGGCAGAATGTGCAGGTGCGAGTGTTGGTCGTGGAGGATCACGTCGTGCTGGCCAACCGAATCGGCGAGGGTCTGCGCGACGCCGGGTTCGCCGTCGACGTGGTCCACGACGGCGCGGCGGCGATCCAGAGCACGGCGAGCACCGACTACGACGTGGTCGTCCTCGATCGCGACCTGCCGGGCGTGCACGGCGACCAGGTCTGCCGGCGGCTGGTGCGTGACGGCTCGCCGAGCCGCATCCTGATGCTCACCGCGGCCTCGGACGTCGATGATCGAGTCGATGGGCTCGAGCTCGGCGCGGACGACTATCTTGGCAAGCCGTTCGCGTTCCACGAGCTGATCGCGCGGATCCGCGCCCTCGGGCGGCGTGGACCAGGATCGCCCGCGGTCGTGGCGCGGGGCGACCTACTGGTTGACCGCGCGCGGCATCTGGCCAGCCGCGCCGGTGTCCCGCTGACCCTAACGCGCAAGGAATTTGGCGTGCTGGAATGCCTGGCCGGAGCCGACGGCGCCGCGGTCAGCGCCGAAGAGCTGCTCGAGCACGTATGGGATGCACGCGCCGACCCATTCAGCAACACGGTCGCGGTGACTGTCGGACGCCTGCGGCGCAAGCTTGGCGACCCGCCGCTGATCGAGACCGTCGTAGGCGTCGGCTACCGGTTGTGAGACGGCAACTCAGCGCCCGCTCACGCCTGACGCTGCTGTACACGTCGCTGTTCGCGGGGGGCGGGGCGGCGCTGGTGCTGATCACAAACCTGCTCGTCGCGCACAGTTTGCATGGCACGGCGACGACGCGAATCCCGCAGCCCAGCCAGCAAGCGATCGCGCGGTGCGTCAAGGCCGCGCAGGCCGCGGGTGGCTCACCCGCCGGATTCAAGCGGTCGCAGATCCCGCACGGCTCGGCCGCCGGCGCGATGATCAAGTGCGCCGCGCTGTATGCCAACGGCGTCCAGGCCGGGGTCTCCGCCCAGCGCAGCACGACGCTCACCCACCTGCTCGCCTACTCGCTCCTCGGCCTGGCCGGCGTGATCCTGCTCGCCGCAATCGCGGGCTGGATCGCCGCCGGCCGCATCCTGGCGCCGGTGCACCGGCTCACCGCGGCCGCCCGCGCGGCAAGTGAGCAGGACCTGTCCCAGCGCATCGCTTTGCAGGGCCCACGCGACGAGTTGCGTGAGCTCGCCGACACGTTCGACACGATGCTCGAACGACTCGACCGAGCGTTCACGAGCCAGCGGCAGTTCATCGCCAACGCAAGCCACGAGCTCCGCACGCCGCTGACCGTCATGCGCACGGCGATGGACGTCGTTCTCGCCAAGCCGGAGCCGACGCGCGAGGAGCTGGTTTCGATGGCCGCCGAAATCCGTCAGGCCGTCGATCAGGCCGAACGGCTGATCGGGGTGCTGCTGATCCTCGCGCGCAGCGATCAGGCGCGCGTCCTCTCCGACCCCCTCGATCTGGCCGCCGTGGCGGAAGACGCACTCGAGGGACGTACGGCGAGCGGTGTCACGACGATCACGACGCTCGACGAAGCCCCGGTAACCGGCGACGGGGTGCTGCTCGAACGGCTCATCGCCAACCTGCTCGACAATGCCGAGCGCTACAACGTCGCGAACGGCACTGTCGCGATCTCGACCGCAACGGATAACGGCACGTCCCTGGTGCGCGTGGTCAACACCGGGCGGGTGGTGCCGCCCGACCAGGTCGACCGGTTGTTCCTGCCGTTCGCGCGCCTCGACGATCGCACCAGCCACGACGGCTTCGGTCTCGGCCTGGCCCTGGTGGCCTCGATCGCGACTGTCCACAGCGGAACCGTGCACGCCACCGCCGTCCCGACCGGCGGCCTCGACATCACCGTTCGCCTACCGCGCCGCGAACGGTCGACGAACAGCTCAGGAGCTGTCGCCCCCCTCCTCCGCGAGGAAGATCAGGGTGGCCTTCACGCGCCGGCTGACGTCTTCTGACTCCGGCAAGTTGAGCTTCGAGAAGATCGAGTTCACGTGCTTCTCGACCGCTCGCTTGGTCAGTACCAGCGACTGGGCGATCGCGCCGTTGCTCTTGCCGGCGGCGATCTCGGCTAGGAGCTGACGCTCGCGCGGCGTGAGCTCGGAGAGCTGCGACTTCGCGGCGTGGGATCGTGCGTCAATCAGGACGTCGACGATGATCGGGTCGATGACCGAACCGCCATGAGCCACGGCGTTGATGGCACGGACGAGCTCCTCTTTGTCTCGGATCCGCTCCTTCAGGAGATAGGCACGGCCGCCGGTTCCGTCCCGCAGTAGGCCGATGGCGTAGGCCGGCTCGGCGTACTGGCTCAGGACTACGACCCCGATACGCGGGTGGCTCTCCCGCAGACGGGCCGCGATGCGAACGCCCTCCTCGGCTCCGGACGGAGGCATCCGGATGTCGGTGAGCACCACGTCCGGATCCCAGGTGTCGATCGCGGTCGCGAGCTCCTTGCCGTTGGTGCACACCGCCACCAGATCCACCTCGGGCGTCGAGCTGAGCGTGGTGGTGAGGAACTCCCGAATGACGTACGAATCCTCGGCGATCGCCACGCGAATCGGTCCCTCCTCGTCCGGCAGCTCGGCTCCCGTGGGCCGGAAGCGGCCGACGGCCGGCGGGTCTAATCGCCCCACGACGGCGCCCACCTCGTCTTGATCAGCCAACATGACAAGACCGCAATGTTGCACCCGTGGACACCCCTTTGGCAAGGGCGCCCACCTGTCGGCGGAAAGCGGGCCCGCACCACCCCCCGCGCGACCGGCTCCGACCGTCCGGAATACGACTACCGGCCCCCAGGGCCTCGGGACGCGGCGAAATCACCCTCACCCAATCCGGACGATGCGCTGTCCGCGGGCTGCGTCCAATCTGGCCTGCCGACAATGGTGAAGCAGTCATGACCAGCGGCCCCGACTCGCGCGAGCGGCGCGAGCGCTACGGCTTGCTGCTCGGCGCGACGGTGGCCGCCTTCTTCGTCCAGGGTGTCGCCACGCCCGAGCGGTGGGAGGAGGTTCTCGTTACCGCCCTGCTGGCGCTGACGCTCATGCTGGCGCTGCGCGCCGCGGACGCGCGGCCGCAGGTGATCCGCGCGGCGTTACTAGTCGCGGTCCTCGTAGTGGCCTTCAGCGTCTCCGAGGCCATCAGCGGCAATGTCGACGGCGCCGCGCCGAGGATCGCAAACCTGCTGCTGGTCACCCTCGCCCCCCCCGCGGTGGTGCTCGGGGTGTCTCGCAGCCTGCGAGCCCACGGCGGGGTCACGGTCGAGGCGGTGTTCGGGGTGCTGTGCCTCTACATCCTGGTGGGGATGCTGTTCGCACTGGTCTACGGCACAATCGATCGCCTCGGACACGGCTTCTTCGTCAACAATGCTCAGGCGACGCCCTCCAACTGCCTGTATTTCAGCTTCACGACGCTGACCACGGTCGGGTATGGAGACCTGACCGCCAAGAGCAACCTCGGGCACACCCTGTCGGTCGCCGAGGCGTTGCTCGGGCAGATCTATCTCGTCACCGTGGTGTCCGTGGTCGTCTCCAACCTCCGCCGTCGCGAGCCCGCGCGGACGTCATGACAACGAAGGCCCGATCATGGCTCTCAGAGGCAGACCGCATCGATCGCGCCGTGTATGACGCGATCGCGCAAACCAGGACGCCACGGATCGATGGCGTAATGCGGCGCATCTCGAGGGCAGCCAATTATTCGCGCCTGTCGATGGCGGGCGCCGCCCTGCTCGCCGTAACCGGGGGCGCCCGCGGCCGACGCGCGGCCGTCTCGGGCCTCTTGTCCGTGGCGGCCACCTCGGCGATCGTCAATCTCGTGATCAAGCCCCTCGGACGCCGACGACGGCCGGATCGGACCAACACGGGGATCGAGGCCAGCCGCGAGGTACCGATGCCGGGATCGCGATCGTTCCCGTCCGGCCATGCCGCGGCCGCCGTGGCCTTCGCGTGCGGCGTCGGTCGACAGCTCCCTCAGGCCCGGCTACCGCTGGAGGTACTGGCGGCGCTGGTCGGCTACTCCCGCGTGCACACCGGCGTGCACTACCCCGGCGACGTGCTCGCCGGTGCGCTGCTCGGCGCGGCAATCGCCGACGTGTCGAGCGGCGTGATCAAGACCCAGGACAAGTAGTCCTCCAATCCAGGCCGCGGCCCGAGCGTGCCTCCCATCGCCAACAGCTCGTCGAGGATCACCAGCACCTCCTGGTGTGGATGATCCTTCTGCCGGGCGATCGCGCACACGACGCGAGTCGCGACGTCGGCCGGGTCGGGGCCGGGCAGGTTCGTCCAGCGCTGCGCTCCGAACCAGACTCGCTTCAGACGCCGGTGCTCGAGATCCCCGGCCCAGTCGATCAGGCGCTGCGCACGTGCCGATTGGACGTCGGCGGAGGCGCGGCTACCCACCACCTTGGCCGCATACGCGTACAGATCCTGGCGCCGGCGGTCGTCGACCCAGTCGTTGTAGGACCTCAGGAATGCCCCGATGATCGGACATGCGCAGCGCGGATGGTCGGTGAATGGTCCGCCCGCGAGCATCGAAGCCAGCTCCATGACGCATGCCCCGTGCTCGGGCGAGCGGTGCTTGCCGCGGGAGAGCCTGACCGTTTGATGGGAAGCCCGGCGCGTGGTCATTCGTCCTCCTCCATGTCGTAGCCGATCGCCACCGCCAGCCGCGGCGCGCTCGACACCACACGGGCGAGCCCGACTGCGGGGGCCACCGCGATCAGTACGCCGACGATCTCCGCCTCAGTCGCCCCGGCGGCGATCGCTCGATCTACGGTGCTCCGTAAAGACGTCGTAGCGGCGCCAAGGGCCAGCAGCGCACCGAGCTGTACGAGCAGGTCGACCTTGGGCCGCAACGCCGTCGCAGTGGCTGCGTCCGGGCCGTTGGCCAGCACCATGCCCACCGATTCCTCATCGTTCAGTGCGAGCCGACGAAGCAGCCGTTCCACATCGTCCACGCACCGGACGCTAGTTGTGCCAGTTTGGCGCGCATCGTCCGAACCGGGTGATCTCCGCGCTCGAACCGGGTGATTCCACGCCCGAATGACGCGACACCCTCCGGCTGGCCGCCCCGGATGCGAAGCGTCTGCGTGGTGCGGGCTTCCGGCAAGACGGAGGCGGACCCCCTTGTCTCGCGCCCCCCAGTCGGTGAGAACTGACATGGACGCAGGAACCCCGTTGCCTATGTTCGGACCCCTATGCCTTCAGCCACAGCAGCCGCGTTAGCCCCTAGCCGAGCCAAGGCGAGAAGCTCGACCACCCCGATGCTGCCGACGAACCCGCTCGTCGGCCGGCGCTGGCGCGAGGATCACGTACGCCGCGCTCCGCTCGTTCGTCGCCTCTCGCAGTCGCCCGAGGCATCGCTCGCGGTGATCATCGCGCCGCCGGGCTACGGCAAGTCGAGCCTGATCTCGGAATGGGCGCAGCACGACCCGCGTCCGTTCCTGTGGCTCCCGACCGACGAGCTCATCGCTGCCACCGTCGCCGAGGCCGCGCAGGTGATCCTGACCACGGTCCAAGAGACCGGCTGGCTGGGTGCCCGCGCGCGATCGTCGGGGCAAAGCGGTTCCCGTCGAGGCGCGGTGGCCAGCCTGTTGGGGGCGCTCCGGGCCCTTCGTGTCCGCGGTCAGACATTCGTGCTCGTGCTCGACGACGTTCAGCTGATCGCGCCCGAGGTGCTCCGCGGGTTGGTTGACGCGATGCTCGACGAGGCTCCGCCCGGCGCCACCCTCGCCCTGTCCTCGCGCTCCGAGCTACCGATCCCGCTCGGCCGCCTGCGGGCCAGCCGAGCCCTGGTGGAGGTGCGCACGCCCGATCTCGCCATGATCCCGCGGGACGGGCTCATCCTCTTGCGACAGGCCGGACTCGAGCTGAACGTGCACGCCGTCCGGCAGCTGGTGAGCGTGACCGAGGGCTGGCCCGTGGGGCTTTACCTCACCGCTTTGTGGCTGCACGAGCAGGAGGATCCGGCCGGCTCCGTGGAGCTCGTCAAAGGAGACCATCACCTGTTTGGCGAGTACGTTCGCGACGAGGTGCTCTCGGCGCTGCCACCCGAGCTAAGGGAGTTCGCGCTCAGGACATCGGTGCTCGAGGAGTTATCGGGTCCGCTCTGCGACGAGGTCTTGGACCAGCGGAGCTCCGGCTTGACGCTACGTGCGCTCGAGCAGGCCACGCCGCTCCTGGGCCCGCTCGATCCCGCCCACGAGCGGTGCCGCTGGCACGGCCTGCTCAGAGACGCGCTCCAGGCGGAGCTGCGACGCACCGAACCCGAGCAGGTGTATGTGCTCAACGCACGTGCAAGCACGTGGTACGAAGCGGCGGGCGACGTCGAGCGCGCCGTCACGCACGCCGTGGCTGCTCGGGATCCGGGGCGCGTCGGGGATCTACTGTGGCCGAGATTGCTGGAGTACCTCGGTCGCGGGCGCAACGACATCGTCCAGTCGTGGCTGGCGAGCTTCTCAGACGTTGAAATTGCCGCTCACGCGCCGCTGGCGCTGTGCGCGGCGTACAGCTCCATGGTCGGCGGCGACGCCGCCCACGCCCGGCATTGGGCGATTGCCGCCGCGGCTCGTGGCGGCGCGGCCGCGAGCCGGCCCCAACCCCAGCTGGCAGCCGGCCTCACCGGATTCGAGGCTCTGCTGCCCGCCGGAGGGGTCACATCCATGGGCGCGGCCGCGGCGGGAGCGCTGGCACTCGATTCACCGGCCAGCCCCTGGTGCCCCGTCTGGCTGTTCCTGCGTGCGACGGCGCTGCACCTGACGGGCGACCTCATCGGTGGGCAAAAGGGTCTGGACGCAAGCTTGGACCTGGCCGCCGCCACAGCCCCAGCGATCGTTTCGCTCTGCCTGGCGCAAGGCGCGATGATCGCCGTGGAGCGGCGCGATTGGGACACCGCCGCCGAGCTCGCCGATCGTGGCAGCCTAGTGATCGAGGAGCACGGCCTCGCCGACTATCCGATCTGCGCCCTGGGATTTGCCGCCGCGGCGGCCGTCCGCGCCCATCACGGCCGGCTCGATGAGGCCAAGCGGGATCTTCGCCGCAGCATCGATCTGCTGGCAGCCTTCGGCGACTTCGCGCCCTGGTACGGAGCCGAAGCGCGGATCCTGCTCGCTCACGCCTCCCTTGCGCTGGCCGACGTCGTGCGCGCCCGCACATTGCTCGCCGAAGCCTCGCGGCTGGCTCGACGAGTCTCCGGTGCGGTGATTTTCCAGCACTGGTTTGACGATGCCTGGTCCCAGATGGATGCGCTCGCGGAAACCAGCCTGGCCGGACCTTCCTCGCTCACGATCGCCGAACTGAGGATCCTTCGCTTCCTGCCGAGTCACCGCTCGTTCCGGGAAATCGCCACACAACTTGGGGTCTCCGCCAATACCGTCAAGACGCAGGCGCATGCGGTCTACCGCAAGCTGGGAGCGGCATCGCGCTCGGAAGCGGTGGCGCGCGCAGGGCAGGCCGGTCTCCTCGGGCAATGAGGCAGTGAGGGCCGCTGAGCTTCTCAGCCGCCGGCCCGAGTCAAGGCTCCAAATCGAGCGCCTCAACCAGCCGCGACGCGCTCGCCACGAGCTGCGCCGAGCCCGCTGTCCCACCCGCCGATAGGAGAACCGCCGCCAACGCGTCATCGCCGGCGCCTGACGTAGAGGCAAGCTCAACCGCCCACCGCAGGGATGAAGTGGCGGCGTCGATCGCGAGCAGCGCACCGAGGCGGACCAGCATTCGCGTCCGGCGGTCCAACCCACAAAGATGATCCAGATCCCCTCCCGGCATCAGCCGGAGGACCGTCCCCAGCAACCGCTCGTCGTGGGAAGCCAAACGACGAAGGAGATCGAGGCTCTGACCGTTTGCGTCTTGCTCGTTCATGACACCGGGCGATCCTGGCGCGCCGCCGCCTCAGGCGCATCCCCCCGAATGGATGATGAGCCGATCAGCGGCGATCATTGCCCGGCCAAAACCGCTCGAGCTCGACCTCGGCAAGCTGAGACTTCGGGACGAAGCCTCGTGCGCCACTCGCGTCGGCCCGGGCGTAGAAATGCTCGTCGAAATCGGCGGAGGTCAGGAGCACGGCCATCCCCGGCTGTGAACGCGTGAGTTGCTCAGCGAGATCGAACCCGTCGCCGTCCGGTAGGTGAACGTCAAGCAGCGCCGCGTCAGCTTGGATGCGCTCGGCCAGACGGAGCTCTGCGGCGACGCCCGCCGCCTCACCCGCGATCTCATAACCGCGCCGCTCGAGCAGCTCGCACACGATCTGACGGCAGCAGGTCGTGTCGTCGACGATTAGGACGCGGAGATCAGCGGGTGGCGTTTCCGGCGCAAACATGGGACAAGGATGGTCACCGCGGGCGACCCCGTCGATACCGCACCTGCGCTAATTACCCTTCAGCGCGCCAAAGCATTCCCTCTCCGAGCGTCTTTGCCACCAACTGCGCGCGCGAGCGAGCCTCCGTCTTTGTCATCGCATTGCGGACGTGGGTGCGAACCGTGTCGTGGGCGATCTGAAGCTCCTGGGCGACCTCCGGCCCGCTCAACCCGAGCGCGACCAGATTTATCACCTCGAGCTCGCGCGGAGTGAGGCGCGCGAGCTCGGAGGGAGCGCCCGAGCTGCCGGCGGGGCGCCGCCCGCGCGCGGAACTTGCGAGAACCACAAACAGGACAAGCTGGCGCCCCGTGACAATCTCCGGATGCCCCGCGAACTCGACCCGCACGCAGCGAGCGTCCGCACACAAGAGATCAACTCGGCCGGTGAACTCCCGGCGCTGCAGCACGGCTCGCCATTCGTCCGCGGTCGCGAGCGGACCATCGACGACGAACTCGTACACGTGCCGCCCGATCAGATCGGAACGCCGATACCCCAGCATCTGTAGATAGGCCCCGTTCAGCTCCACGATACGCCGGTCGTCGTCGACCAGCGCCATGGCGTTCTTGGAGCGCCTGAACGCTTCCCAGAAGAGACGCGACCATCCCGATTCAGCGCCGTCGGACGGCAAGACTCCAATACGCTGAAGCACGCATGGCTCGAACGCATCACCCCCACCGGGTGAGACGTGCGCTAAGAGGGCTTCACCTGGATGAGGTGATGAATGTGAAAACGTGACGCGGCAGCCTGCCGATGTGAGCGGGGCCAACCTGACGCAGCCGGTGGTGCTCGGCACGGACGGCGTGTTGATGCCTCGGGTGTGGTCGGCAGTGACGCTGGGTCTGGCGCTCGTCACGGTCGCGCTGGCCATCGTCGTGGCCGTCGCGCATTTCCCAAATGGCTTGGCGGTCGTGGCCTGCGTCGCGCTCTCGGGCTGCTCGGCCTGGTATGGCATCCGACGACGCGGCGTGGCGCGCCTGGCCGGCGTAGCCGGAGCGGTGCTGCTCCTCGCCGGAGCGATCGTGCTGGCCGTGGTGTGGAGCTACGTGCTCGAGGACCTACTGCTGCTGGCCGCCGTCGCAGCCACGCTCGCCGCGGCGCGCAGAGCGTTCAAACCCCGGGCCCGCCTGCCGCGGGCACCGGCACCGCGCCATCCCGTCTTGTTCTACAACCCGAAGTCGGGCGGCGGCAAGGCGACTAAGTTCCAGCTCCCCCAGGAGGCCCAGCGCCGGGGGATCGAGGCGATCGAGTTGACACCCGGCCAGGACCTCGAACAGCTCGTGCGTGGCGCCGTGCAGCGTGGGGCCGACGCGTTGGCGATGGCGGGAGGCGACGGATCCCAGGCCATCGTCGCGATGGTGGCCGCCGAGCTCGGTCTGCCCTACGCCTGCATACCCGCCGGGACGCGCAACCATTTTGCCCTCGACCTCGGCGTCGATCGCGAGGACGTAGTCGGGGCGCTGGACGCGTTCGTGACGGGTGGCGAGCGGCGCGTCGATCTCGCCGATGTCAACGGTCGGGTGTTCGTCAACAACGTTTCGCTCGGCCTGTACGCCGAGGCCGTCGCCCAGCCCGGCTACCGCGACGCGAAGCTGCATACGCTGCTCGATGCGGTGCCCGACACGCTCGGTCCGGACGCCCGCGCTCCGGGTCTGCGTTGGCGCGACGACGCCAGCGAGGAGTCGGCCGCCGCCATCCTCGTATCGAACAACGTGTATCGGCTCGGCCGCGCGGTCGGCTCGGGGACCAGGCCGCGACTCGACCAGGCCGTCCTTGGCGTAACCGTGCTGGCCCCGACCGTCCGCGCAGCGGACGCGACCACCCATCGTCTCGCGATGCAGCAGTGGACCGCGCCGACGTTCGAGATCGATGCCGACGGACCCGTTGCGGCGGGGATCGACGGCGAATCGCTGGTACTCAGCCCTCCCCTCATGTTCCGGGTCAGACCGGGTGCGCTGCGCGCGAGGATCGCTCCCCAGCATCCCGGCGCGTCGCCCTCGGCGCTCGAGCCTGACAGCCCCCGAGGAATGGTCCAGGCGCTCGTTCACAACGTCCTGCACGGCCCGGCGACCGCCGCCGCGCCATGACCGCGCGTGCCCGTCCGGCCGCTCATCCGTTTCGGGTGATGACCGACCCCGGGCGACTGGTGATGCTGGGCTTGCACACCATCAACAAATTGACAGAAGGGAGCTGCCAACGATGGCAACACTCGTCGCGATCGGCTATCCGGATCAGGGCACCGCTGAGCAAGCCATGCAGACGGTGGAGCAACTGGAGGGAGAGCTGATCATCCAAGCCGACCAGGTCGCCGCGATCTCACGGGACCCCGAGGGCAAGTACCACGTTCACACCCAACACGGCGGGGCCTCGGCCGGCGGCGGGGCAGTTTGGGGCGGGTTCTGGGGACTGCTGTTCGGACTGCTGTTCTTCATCCCGTTTGCCGGGCTCGCGCTCGGTGCGGGTATGGGCGCCCTCTTCGGCCACATGGGCGAGAAGGGCATCGACAAGGCATTCCAGCAGCAGGTCCGCGATTACCTCAAGCCGGGCACGTCGGCGTTGTTCATGGTCATTGAGCAGGCCACGCCCGACAAGGCGATCGCCGCCCTCCAGGAGTACGGCGGCACAGTGATCAAGACCTCGCTGTCCGACGAGGACACCAAGAAGCTTCAGGACGCTCTTCAGCCCGCCGCGCCGGTGGCGTGACGGACGACACGGAGCAAAAAGGAGAAACGATGCCTGTTGTTGGAGCAGCGACACACCAGACGCTGTCGCAGATCTCGGCCGGTAAGACTGACTTCCTTGAAAAGGCCGTGGGGCTGCGTGAGGCCGACCGCGAGCTGAGCGGGCTCGATCCGCGGACGTTCGCGTTGGTCAAGATTGCCACCCTGATCGCGCTGGACGCGCCACCGGCATCGTGGGGGTGGCAGCTCGGCAACGCGCTCGCGGATGACGTGACGCCGGAGGACATCCTCGGAGTGCTGGTCGCGGTCGCCCCTCAGGTCGGTGGTCCCAGAGTGGTCGCGGCCGCGCCCGAGATCATGGTCGCGCTCGGCCTCGACGAGGACGAGGGGTAGGGGCACGATGCCGCTCATGAGACGCCGCCCGTTGCTGCGCGCCGCCGCCGTTGGCGGCGGGGCGTACGCGTTCGGCAAGCACGCGCAGCGCACGCAAGAAGCACGACAGGACGAGGCCTACAACGCCGGTCAGCAATCGGTGATGGCCAGCCCGCCTCCCCAGGCCCCACCCGCGGCCTCGGGCGGCACCAGCTCGGACGACATTGCCCGGCTCCAGGAGCTCGGCAAGTTGCACGAGCAGGGCATCCTCACCGACGAGGAGTTCTCGCGACAGAAGGCGCTGATCCTCGGGTAGTAGGCCAGAGTCGCGAGGTAGCCTGAAGTTACGAGGCTTGCCTCACGGAACGATCGCCTTCCGGAACGCTCGGTCGGGCCACCTCCGGAAGGCGATCTTTCTCGTTCTTGCCGAGCTGCGCTTGCAGCGAGCGCCGCCACCCCATCAGCAAATCGTGAACCGAAGCGGCGCCGACCGGCCGTTCCAGTGACATCGTCAGCTCCACGGGATGGAGGATGAATGGACGTGTCTGCGGCCCGCCGAGCCCCCCGTGGAACGAGATCAGCTCCTCGAACGCGCAACCCTGCTCGAGCTCGGGATCGTAGAAGCTGTTGACCATGACGTCGGCGACGTTCGCGAAGCGGTCGGTGCGCCGCAGGTGGTCGGCCGCGCTGGGCGGGAACGGCGCCAGCGGATCCTCGCCTTCGACCACATCGCCGTCCAGGTAACGCTTTCCGCGCGCCCCAAGCACGACGGGCCCGCGATCACGCGAGCGGACGAGGACGAAGCCGATATGGCGATGTGCTCGGAGCTCCTGGAGCAAGCGAGGATGGCGCTCCTCGATCTCCTCGAGGCACAGACGGCGGGCCTCCTCCATCAGGTAGACGAGTCCCAGGTTCCCGGAGGCCAGCACGATCGCCTGGCGATCGGCTACAGCGCCGCCATCGGCGTCGCGGGCATGGCCGGTCGCCTCGGCGATGGCGTGGCCGACCGCGGCGTCGTTCTCATCGCCCGTCGAGGTGCGCGTGACCGACACGCCCGACAGCGCGCGTTCGACGAGCTCGTTGAGGTCATAGCCGTTGCGCTGCTTGAAGGTGGCGCCCTGCGTCTGACCGTGGTCGGACAGCACGACGATCAGGTAGGGCCGCGGGGCGAAGCGCCGGGCACCAGCGATCCGTGCGAACTGCCGATCGATCTTGCGCAGCGCCTCGAGCGTGTCCGGCCGTTCGAGCCCCGAGTGGTGCGCGACCTCGTCGTAGCCCGAGAAGGTGGCGTACACGGCCGGACGGCCCCGCATCATGTCGGTCAGAACGCCGAACACGATCAGATCCCGCACCCCGACGCACAGCGCCGCTCGCATCAGCGGATAACGTCCGCCGCGGTCTCCGCGCGGCCGGATGCCGCGCCGGCGCTGGCGGATGGCCGCCGCTTTCTCGATCACGGCCTCCCAGCAGAACAGCACGAGCAGGCGGGAGACATTGAACCCGTTGGCGAGGAACGCGCGGTACCCCGGGTTCGCCCGCTTTTCGGCGGCCATCCGGCTGACGGTCAGGATCATCGCCTCCGCATCCCCGGAGAACAGGTTGCCCCGGCTCGCGCCTGCGTCCATCAGCAGCCCGCGGCCGTTTGCCAGCCGCCGCTCGATCTCCGCGCAGTCCTGCGGCGAGGAGCACGTCATTACCCGTCCGGTCTCTTTCTCGACCCAGCGGAACGCGGGAATGTCCTCGTTGCCACCGAGCAGGATCCCGGCCTGACTGGCCCCGGTCTGGGAGCTCAGATCCGGCTCCCACTCGTCCAGCCGGTACGCGCCGGACTCCAGCCAGCTGGTCAGCTGCGGAGTTGCCCCGTCACGCATCGCCCGGCGCAGAACGGGCAGGGCGAGGCCGTCGATCTCGAGAAAGATGATGCCCGGTGCATCGCTGTGCACGGCGTTGCCCTGACGCCTGGCTATCCGCCTGATCACTCGTAGCGAATATGCGTCGTCGTCGTCGACGCCGAGGATGACCTCGAGCGCGATCGTCGCGGCCGCGATCACCAGCGCCGCCAGGAGCGCTGCACCGAACGAGTCGACGACGATCCGGCGGCCCGTGATGTGCGGGACGATCAGGAGGATCACCGCGTCGAGCGCGAGCACGGTGACGAACCCGAGCGCGAGCGTGAACGGCAAGCGCAGGGCGGCCAGGAGCGGCGGAAGCACCGCGTTGAGCGCGGCGATCCCGGCTGCCGCTGCGAGCGCGTCGAGGAAACCCCCGACGCTCACCCCCGGGACGATCGCCGCCGCGATCAGCACCGATACGGCGGCCACTAACCACGAGAGCAGAACGTGGACAAGCCGGAAGCGAGGCACCTGCGGCTCCCACGTCGGCCGCTCCCCGTATGTGCCATCCGTGCTCATCGGCGCACTCTCACGCTCGCCCACCGCGCTGTCGTCACCCCGAATGGACGATGAGCGTCGAGCCCGCGTCTCATCCCCATCGGGTGATGGCCCGCGCGTACGCCACTGTCACGATCACGAAATGGCAACAACTAGGCCGGCAACCAGACCGAAGGTCGTCGCTCACCTGAGCGTCGAAGAACGCGTCGCGCGGGGCAAGGCGGCCCGCGCCGAGACCCCACGATCCCGCCACGCCGAGTACGAGTCGTACGCAGATCGTGCCGACCCGGTCGCTCTGCTCGAGGACCAGGCGCGCACGCGCGTCCCCGAGCTCGTGCCGATCCGCTACGGCCGGATGCTCGTGTCCCCGTTCACCTTCTACCGTGGCGCGGCCAAGATCATGGCCCACGACCTCGCGGGAACGCCGCGATCGGGGCTGAACGTGCAGTGCTGCGGCGACGCTCACCTGTCGAACTTCGGCGTGTTCGCGTCGCCCGAGCGCCAGCTCGTGTTCGACATCAACGACTTCGACGAGACGCTCCCGGGCCCCTGGGAGTGGGACGTCAAGCGCCTGGCGGCGAGCATGCTGATCGCCGCTCGCGACAACGACTACGGCACGAGCGACCAGGACCGGGTGGTCCTCGACACCGTCAGCGAGTACCGGACCGCGATGCGCACCTTCGCTGCGATGAGCAACCTGGAGGTCTGGTATGCGCATATGCAGATCGACGCGGTGCTGAAGGACTACCGATCCCAGATCACGCCCACCCAGGCCAAGCGAAGCAAGGCGACATTAGCCAAGGCGCGGACCCGAGACAGCATGTCGGCGTTCTCGAAGCTGACCCATCAGGAGAACGGGCGGGCCGGTATCGTCGACGAGTCGCCGTTGATCGTGCCGCTTCGGGTGCTCCTCCCCGAGCAGGACTACGACGAGGCGCTGCAGTGGCTTCGCAGCCTGATCCGCGTGTATCGCCAGTCCCTGGAACACGACCGGCGCAAGCTGCTCGAGGAGTTCGAGCTGGTCGACTTTGCGCGGAAGGTCGTGGGTGTCGGCAGCGTCGGGACGCGGGCCTGGATCGCCCTCTTCTTCGGCCGTGACGGCAAAGACCCGCTGTTCCTCCAGCTCAAGGAGGCCGAGGAATCGGTGCTCGAGGAGCACGTGGGCAAGAGCGTGTACCGCAACCACGCCCAGCGGGTGGTGGTTGGTCAGCGGATGATGCAGGCGGCGAGCGACATCTTCCTCGGTTGGATACACATCAAAGCCGGCCTGGACGGGGTCGCCCGCGACTTCTACGGCCGCCAGCTAAAGGACTGGAAGGGCTCGGCGGTAATCGAGCAGATGGTCCCGTCGGGAATGGCCGCGTACGGCAGGCTGTGCGGGTGGACGCTGGCCCGGGCGCACGCGCGCAGCGGCGACCGGATCGCGATCGCGTCCTACCTGGGCGGCGGCAATGCGTTCGATCGGGCCATCCTCGAGTTCTCCCGCGCCTACGCCGACCAGAACGAGCTCGACTATCAGGCGCTGAGCAAGGCCGTCCAGGACGGCCGGATCACCGCCGTGTCGGGGCTCTGAGGAGCCTAATCCTCAGCCGCCGAGGAGCTGTGCCTTCGCGGACTCGTACTCCTCGGGAGTGATCGCGCCGCGGTCGCGCAGGTCGGCGAGCCGGCCAAGTTGATCGACCGTCGTCGATCCGGCGGCGGGGCTGGGGTCGCTGGAGGTGTGGCGCCCCTCACGCACGCTCGCCACGCGGGCGCGGAACGCCTGCCTGACCTCTCCGGAACGGGCCTGCGGAAACTCCCTCGCGGTTTGGCGGATCAGGATCTCGGTTCCTAGGAGCGCCAGCGCGGTGAACACCAGGATTCCCAGCGGCTTGCTGGTCGCTTCGATCGGGTTCCACACGAACACGAGAACCATGATCCCGAGCACGATCACGTAGGTCGTCACGGCCTGCTCGCGCAGGAACGGAGCGATCGCGCGGCGCATCGCCACAGCGGGGCGAGCCGGCCCGGCGAACCACGCGGCGGCGACCAGCACGATCGCAATGAGAATGACCGCGTCGGCCACGTCTTTCAGGATCGCGGTGCTGATGTTGTAGACATGTCTGATCGTCACCTGAAGCGAGGCGTCGCTGGTCAGCGAGTTGGCGACCTGGCCCTGGAGGATCGAGCGGCCGAGGATCACCAGCACGCCCGCGAGAATGCCGGCGAAGCCGATGGTCATCAGCGTCCGCCGCCGGTGACCCTTGGCTAGGAACAGCGCCAGCACGTACAGGAGCGGCACGATGATCGTGAGCCACAGCGCCAGCCCCTTGACCGCCTTGCCCCCGTTCTGGACGTACCTCAGCTGGTCGGACTTGAAGATGGTCAGGTTCGCGACGCTGGGAGGTAGCTTCGAGGCGATGCCCGAGGGCAGACCGAGACGCGAGGCTATGTTGTCGACGAGCGAGGCGAGATCGAGCGTCACCACGCCGTTGTTGAATCCCACCACGCCCTTCCGTCCGTTGACGACGTCGATGAAGGTCTGGTCGGCGGCGCGGTTGGCCTGAGCCCACAACGCCTGAACGCGCGGCCGGCTGAGGGCGAGCTCGGTGCCCGAGACGGCGGCGTTGCGCAGCGCACCGGCGGCGGGTCCGGCCAGCCCCTGGAGCTGGGTGGGCAGGTTCTGCTTGATCAATCCCGCGACGTTTACGTTCGCGTAGAGCTGATCGACGACGTAGTTGGCGGTGGTGGATCGGACGTTGTCGTCCTGGAGCAGCTGGGTGCTCGTCTTCGACCAGTTGTCGGGGCTGAACAGGAGCCGATTGGCCCAGGTGGCGAAGATCCCGACGATCAGGAGTACGGTGGTTACGCCGATCAGGACATCGACACCGATCAGTCGCCGGCGTGAGATCTCGGCCGCTGGCGCGTCCGCCGCCCCGCCTGGCGGCGGGGTCGCCTCGGGCGTGGTCAGCGTGTCCGGCTCGTCGGTGGAGGGCGTGCTGAGCCGGGCGGTCTCGTCCTCGTGGTCATCTCGCTCATCAGGTTGCATCTGACCCCACATTTCTCGCGTCGCCGTTCCGCGAAACCATCGTCGACTCGCGAGGCACGATACGCATCGCCCCATTTGGGTGATGGCATCGGTTAGCGTGCGCTCAAAGATCCGGTGCAGTGAGTCATGTCTGATAACGACGGCGCGAGATCCATGCCGAATCCACTCCGGCCTCTCATCGGTTTCGGCACGCGTGCCGCGACCGCGACCTTGAGGCCGATCGCGGGAGCGGTCGAGGCCGCCGCCGAGGCGAGTCTTAGTTTGGAACGGCGGGCGGTGAACCGAGTGCTCGAAAGCGACGAGCTCGAGCGGGTGGTGGTCGTGGCGATCAACAGCGCCCACATGCAGGCGGCGCTCAAGCAGGCGCTCGAGAGCGACGGCGCCGTACAGCTCGTCGACAGCCTGTTCGCAAGCGGGCTCATCGACCATTTCTTGGACCGGCTGCTGGCCAGCGAGAGCCTCTGGCACCTGGTCGACGAGATCGCGGGGAGCCCCGCGGTGTCCGCCGCGGTATCGCAGCAGGGCCTCGGCTTTGCCGACGAGCTTGGCGACGAGGTGCGCTCCAGGTCGCGAAAGGCCGACGACTGGATGGAGCGCGCCGCCCGGCGGCTGATCGGCCGCTCTCAGAGGGTGATTCCGGAACCTGACGCGAGCACCTGATGAGCGGGCTGCCGGCGGCTGGTGTGGGCGAGGCGCCTATCGCGGCCGTGCCCGCTCAACCGATCGGCTCTAGGCGCCTGAGCCGCCCAACTCGGCCAGCCGCTCCGCCACGATGATCCGTCCCGCGGCCTCGACGAGCGCGAGGTGCGAGAACGCTTGAGGGAAGTTCCCGAGGTGCCGGCCTGTGCCGACGTCGAACTCCTCGGCATACAGCCCAAGCGGTGACGCGACCTTCACCAGACGGGTCATCAGGTCGCGCGCGCGCTGCATCTCGCCGATGATCGCCAGCGCCGAGACGAGCCAGAACGAGCAGATCACGAACGTGCCTTCCTTGCCCGACAGACCGTCGTCGGTCTCGTCCGTCCGGTATCGCAAGACGAAACCGTTATCGGTGAGCTCGTCGGCGATCGCCAGCACGCTCGCGCGCAATCGCTCGTCATCGCCTCCGAGGAAGCCAAAGATCGCCGCCAGCAGTGTCGACGCGTCGAGCGCCTCGGTCCCGTAGTGCTGGACGAGCACGCCGCGCTTGTCGACCCCGTGCTCGAGGATGTCGGCCTTGATCTCGGCCGCGACCTCGCCCCACCCGGCGGCCAGCGAATCGTCGCCGCGGATCGAGGCGAGCTTGGCCGCGCGGTCCATCGCCACCCAGCACATCAACTTCGAGGAGACATAGTGCTGCGGCTTGCCCCGCGCCTCCCAGATCCCCTGGTCCGGCTGGCGCCACACCGCCGAGGCGCACTCCGCCTGTGCCTGGATCAACGGCCACAGCCGTCGCGGCAACCGCTGGCTGCGCCGGGTATGCAAGAGAACCGAGTCGAGCGCGGCGCCGAACACATCGTTCTGGCGCTGGTCGAACGCACCGTTGCCGATCCGGACCGGTCTCGCTCCCGCGTAGCCGCCCAAGTCCTCGCGCAGAGACTCGGTGAGATCCCGGCGACCGTCGATGCCATACATGATCTGCAGCCCACCGTCGTCGTTGCGCTCCAGATCGGCGATGAACTGCATGAACTCGTTGGCCTCCCAATCGAGGTCGAGGTAGTGCAGCGCCTGCAACGTGAACGTCGAGTCGCGAATCCAGGTGTAGCGGTAATCCCAGTTGCGCTCGCCACCCGGCGTCTCGGGAAGCGATGTCGTCAGCGCCGCGACCGTCGCGCCAGTGGGCATGTAAGTCAACCCCTTGATGGTCAGCGCCGAGCGCTGGATCAACGGGCGGAACTCATGATCAGGGATCCGGGCGCGGGACAGCCAGTGCCGCCAGAACCGGGTCGTGGCTTGCAGTTGGGCATTGGCTTCTTCTACGGTGCTCGGCACCTTCGCATCGTCGTCCCACGACAGCGCACAGAAGAGCTCCTCTCCCTCGTGGAGCACGTGCCGGGCACGGACGTGATTGGCCTCGATCCCGAGCAGCATGCCCGTCTGCAAACGCATCGTCTGCCCGGCCCCGGTCGCCGTGGCCCGATGGCGATCCGGCTCGAGCGTCCACTCGGCCAGGGCACGGCCGTAGTCGAAGCCCGGCTCGCACACGAGCTCGATCTCGACGCTGCCCTCGATGCACTCGACCGTCCGCACGAGCACGTGATCGGCGTCCTCGTCCGTCGGAGGCCGCGTATGGGGCGTGATCGTATCCTCCCCCCGACGCGGACCCATCGTCAGCGCGTCGTGCACGATGGCCCACCCCGACGGCGTCTTCCACGCCGTGACCAACGTGTTGGTCCCCGGCTCCCAGGTCCGTCCGCTCGGCACGTTTATGCCGAACGGGCCGAGCCGGAACGCGCCGGCGCCGCGGTCGAGCAGCGCCCCGAACACGCTCGGCGAGTCGAACCGCGGGATGCACAGCCAGTCGATCGTGCCGTCGGGCGCCACCAGCGCGCCCGTGTGGCAGTCCGAGAGGAACGCGTAGTCGGCGATCGGCGTGAACGGCGAGGGTGCCGCGGCGCTCTGCTGACTCGGCGCTGCAATCGATTTCACCGGCGTCGAGCCGCCGTTTCCGGATTTGTCCGCCTGGCGCTTGCCCTTGATTGTCGTGCTCATGACTGCGCATCCTCGGCCTCTGGGATTCCCTCAGCATCACCTGATGTGGATGAAGCCCCATGTGAGCGTGCACATGCACTGGACCGGCTCGAAACCCGTGGTATAGGGAGAAAGCCTCATTGCTGGCGGCGATACGACAGCGCTAGCCTGTGCAGGCGGGGCGCATTGGACCGTGGCCAGGCCACGGCAGTCGATTACGCCTGCAAGATGAACACAGATCTTGCCGTCCAACCCACCCGGGTCACCGCCGACGAGCACGCCGGCCAGCTACGCCGCGGCCCATGGTCAGGCCCGGCCGCGGGCGTCGCGCGGCGATGGGAGCGCCCGCCGCTCGGCTGGCGATGCGCCGCCATCGGACTGCTCGGCGCAGGCGCCGCGGCCGGCGTTGCGTATCTGACCGCCGAGAATCATGCGGCGGCTCCGGCGCACATCGCCGTCGAGTTGCGAGTCCTCATCATCGGGGGCTACATCGCGGCCGGCATCTATGCCCAGACGAGCCGGATCCAGGCGCGGATGGGAGCGCTGCTGATCGGCGCCGGGCTGTTCTCCTCGCTGTGGTTACTCAACGGATCGAGTAATCGGTTCGCGTTCACCGTCGGCGTGGTGTGCGCGAGCGCGATACCGACGATCGTCGCCTACGTGATCCTCGCCCACCCGACCGGACACGTGCCCGAGAAGCGCTTCCTGTGGATCACGGGCGGCGTGCTGGCCGCGTCGTGGCTGCTCTCGGCCGTGATCGCCGTGCAGCCCCCCTTGAAGACGCCGCTGGTCACGTGCGCTCCGCATTGCTCAGTCCACGGGGCGCTCTGGCCGTCGATCGCCGGCGTCGTTCCGGTCCTGACCGCGGTCGCGGTGATCTCGTGGCTCACACTCACGATCGGCACCCCGATCCTGGTCGCGCGGCGGGCGCGATCTTCCTCGGCGCCCGTCCGGCACTCGCTGGTCCCGGTCTGGATCGCGGCCCTCGTTTTCGCGGCGTCGCTGGTCGCCTATCTGGTACTGCTGGTCATCTGGCCCCGCGCCGCCCCGGCGGTCGGCGCGGTGTACATCGCGGTCGGCGGCGTCGTTCCGCTCGCCATCCTCGCCGGCCTCAGTCGCGAGCGGCTGTTCATGGGGCAGACGCTGGCTGAGCTGGTCAACGAACTCGCACGCCATCCGCAGGCGGATACCGAGGCTTTGATCTCGGCCGCCCTGCGCGACCCCTCGCTCAGGATCGCTTACTGCCGGCCGGAGTCGGGAACCTATGTCGACTCGGCCGGGAAGCGCATCGACGAGCTGCCGGAGGACCGGGCGGTGACGTGGATCGAGCGAGACCGTCGTCGCGTGGCCGCCGTGATCTACAACCCAGAGCTGCGGGAGCTGGAGCGTTTCGTGCGGGCGATCGCGTCCGCGGCCCTGATCCGCCTCGAGAACGCCCAGACCCAGGCGGACCTCAAGGCCTCGACCACCGAGCTGGCCGCCTCCCGCGGGCGGCTCGTGGAGATGGCCAACGCCGAACGGCGGCGGCTGGAGCGCGACCTCCACGACGGGGTACAGCAGGGGCTCGTCGGGCTCCGCATCAAGCTCGACCTCGCGGCTGAGACGATCAAACAAGATCCCGCCCAGGGCGAGCAGGTCCTCGCATCGATGGGTCGGCAGATGGATGATCTGCTTCAGGAGATCCGCTTGCTGGCCCGCGGGATCTACCCCTCCCTGCTGTCCGCACGAGGAGTGGTGGAGGCGCTCCGCGCCGCCGGCCGAAGTTCGCCGTCGCCGGTCGAGGTTCGCTCTCGATCGATCGGCCGGTACGCGGAGGAGATCGAGGTGGCGGTCTACTTCTGCTGCCTGGAGGCGCTTCAGAACGTCACCAAGCACGCCGGACCGCATGCCGTTGCGAGCATCGTCTTGCGCGAGGAGGACGCGTTGTTGGGGTTCGAGGTTCGCGATTCCGGCGTCGGCTTCGACCCACTGGGAATCAGCCAGGGCACCGGCCTCGTTAACATGCACGACCGGGTGGAGGCGGTCGGAGGCTGGCTCGAGGTGCTCTCCCGTCGAGGCCGAGGGACGACCATTCGCGGTTACGTTCCCCTGGGGTAAGCGCGGGATGCGACGCGGAGCAATCCGCGATCGCTTGCGCAAACTCGGGATGCCGGCCTGTCGCGCTGACGGAGATCGCCGGTCAGGCCGTGCCAATTGGGGCCTGAGGCAGGGCCGCGCCCGGACTTCCGGGCTCGACATGCTGGGCGTGTACGACGCGGTGGTAGGCGTCGTGGACGACGAGCTCGCACGGGCCGTCGCGGTACGCCACCGCGTAGGCGGCACGGGTCGCTTCGTCGAGCGTGTTGTACCGGTGCGGGCGCAGGCTGTGTGCGCTGAGGACCTCCCATTCGCCGCGAGCGTTCAACAGAACCCGGACGGTGAGATGACGGTCCAGCACATGATTGGGGTTGGGGCTCATTCGCGTGGGTGGGGTTGGGAGGGAATGAAGAATGCGGCCGCGAGTCCAATCAGCGCGATGGCTGACAGCACCAGCATCGCGGCCACGTAGGAGCTATTTCCGGCGCTCGCGTCGGCGACCACGATCGTGCCGGCGATCGCGGTGCCGAGCGACGATCCGAGGTTCGACACACTGCGGGAGAGTCCCGAGATCTCGCCCTGCTTCTCCTCCGGGAAGCTCGACTGCACGACGTTGACCGACGGCGTCAACATGGTCCCGATCCCAAGGCCCAAGAACAGCAGGCCCGGCGCGAACCACACCACGCTCTGCGTCACCTTGTACAGGGCGAGGAGCAGACCCACGCCGATGAGCGTGATCGCGAACCCGACGATGATCAAGGTCCGCTGGGGGTACCTGCGCGCGAGTCGCTGCGCCGCGAGCGAGGACACCAGAATGCCGCCGGTGGCGGCGGTGAACACCAGCCCGGTCTTGATCGCGCTGTAGCCGCGGATCACCTGGAGGAAGACGGTGACCACGAAGGTGCATCCCATCAACAGCAGCCACTGGATGTTCTGGGTGACCAGGGCCAGGTTCGAGGTCCGACTCTTGAACAGGCTCGTGGACAGGAGTGGCTCCTTGCCCGCGCGCTCCTCGCGGCGGATGTACAGGAAGAACCAAAGCTGGATTACGCACCCGAGGGCGAGGAAGATCGCGAACAACGCCCAGTTATCGCCGGCCTGGAGGATCCCGAGGATCAGGAACAGCATGCCCACCGCCGACAGGGTCGCGCCCCACGTGTCGAAGCGGCGGCTCGGGTCGGCGGGGAGGGGATCCTTCATGCGGCGGCAAAGCACCACGATCGTGGCCACGATGAGGGCTTGCAGCAGAAACGACGCGCGCCAGCTGATTGCGGTAGTGATCAGGCCGCCGACCAGCGGCCCGGCGGCGGCGCCGATTCCCCCCATCCCACTGATCACGCCGAAGGCCCGTGCCCGTGACTGCATGTCGTCGTAGAACAGCGTCGCGAGGATGTAGATCGGCGGGATCATGAGTGCCGAGCCGACGCCCTCGAATCCCGAGTAGCCGAGGATCAGCACGCCAAGCCCGGGCGCGACCGCGGCGATCACGGCTCCCGTGCCGTACACGGTGAGCCCCAGGTTCAGACAACGCTTGCGCCCCCAGCGGTCGGTCAGCTTGCTTCCGGGAATCATCAGCGCCGCCATGACCAACAGGAACAGGGTGATCGCGGTCTGCACGCCGTGCACCGTGGTCCCGATGTCCTTCGCGATGCTGCTGATCGCGACGTTCATGTTCGAGCCGGCGAAGCTGGCCACGAACTGGGTCAGGGCGAGCGGCGCCAGCAGCCGCCGGCCGGCCGGCCGAGTCTCCTCGCCCGGCGTCGCGGCCACCGCAGCGGGGTCTGCCGGCGTGGCGCTCACGCCGCGACGGTCTCTGGGTTTGCCTCCATCCCCACCGTGACCGGAGCTGGAGAGAAGGCCAGGAAGTGATACGCCCACCCGTCGAGCGCCACGTACAGTCCATCGGCGGCGAGCGCGTCCCCGGCGCGCCCGAACCGCATGCCCGACAGCCGATCCTCGAGCTGCCAGGTCGCGTCCGCGATGTCGGACCACGGCAGGTGCACGCGGGCCTGGGCCGGGCGCTCGCACAGATTGACCACCACCAGATGGCGGGAACTCGGCGTAGACCAGCACCACGAAACGAGCTGGCGAGCCGAATCGTTGTCCGGCCATCCCTCGCAGGCGCAGAGCCGCCACTCGCCGTCGTGGAGCTCGGCGTCGGCAACGGCGCGCACCAGCCGCTCGTAGAAGGCGTGCAGCTCTTCGTCCTCCGGCTCGTCGGGTGCGCGGCGCAGGAACACGGGCACGTGCGTGCGGCGGCCCTCGAACTGACCGTCGTGGTAGAGCCGGGCACCCTGGAGGGTCGACATGACGACGGCAGCCGCCCGGGCTTGCCCGGGGGCGAACACCGCCGCGGCGCGCGGCTCGTCGTGATTCTCGATGAACCGGATAAGCCGCTCCTGATAGGCCGGATCGGCCTGCAGATGCCCACGCACCGAGTCGGCTGACTCGTGCACGAGGCGGTCATAGAGCCGCTTGTCGTAGCAGAGGTCGAAGCCCTGCTGCTGGAGCGTCCACTCCATATCCCAGTAGGCCTCGGCCATGAACAGCAGGTTCGGCTGCGCCTGTTTGACCCGCGCGATCAGAGTCGGCCAGTAATCCTCCGCCGGCACCGGCCCGGCGCGATCCCCCCACGTACGCCCGAACACCTCGTTGGTCATCAGCATGGCCATGTCGCAGCGCAGCCCGTCGCATTGACCTGCGACTTCGATCAGAGTGTCGGCTACCGCTTCGCGCAGAGCCGGCGAGTAGGCGTTCAGCTGAACGACATCGGGCCAGGCAGGGAAGTAAGGATCGCGCCCGTTGGCAAAGATCCCGCCCGCGGTGCGGATGAACGCCTCCGGATGCTGCGCCAGCTCCTGTTCGCTGCCGGCGAGAAGGCACTCCGTATGTTCCCGGGTCCAGACGTGGTCGGGCGCGACATGGTTGGGTACGTAATCGAGGATCAGCGCGAGCCCGCGGTCGGCCAGCGCCGCCCGGGCGGCGGCGAGCGCCGCCGGACCGCCGAAGCGCTCGTCGACGACATAGTCGCGCACGCAGTAGGGGGAACCAATCACGTCCTCGGGGCGCAGGTCGGGCAACGCCGCGCGGTTGCCCGCGTCGAGCTCGGGATTGCTCAGCGCGATGCGCAGTCCCTCCGGGCTGCGCTGCCACACTCCCATCAGCCACACCGCGTCGACCGGGAGCCTTGCGAGCGTGTCCCACTCCGTGGCCGGGACCTCGTCGAGCACGAGCGGGCGTCCTCGACCGCGGCCCAGGCGCTCCAGCCACACCGCGGTGTTGATCTCGTACACGGTTGGGCGCGGCGGCAGGCGCACGATCACCGCATCATTCGCCGACCGCCGCCACCGTCGCAGTCTCGGTGAGCCGCTCGCCGGCGAGGAGGAACAGCAGCGCCACGGTTCCGGTCCAGCCCGTCTGGTGGCTCGCGCCGATGCCCGCACCGTTGTCGCCGTGGAAGTACTCGTGGAACAGCACGAGATCGTGCCAGTGCGGGTCGGTCTGGAACTTCTCGATCCCGCCGAACACCGGACGGCGGCGATTTTCGTCCTCGGTGAATGTGGTGACGAGCCGGCGACCGATCTCCATCGCGACCTCGAGCAGGTTGAGCTGGCGCCCGGAGCCGGTAGGGCATTCGACCTTCAGCGCGTCGCCGTAATAGCGGTGCAGCTGGATGAGCCCCCGGAGGATCACCAGGTTCATCGGGAACCACACCGGGCCTCGCCAGTTGGAGTTCCCGCCAAACATGCCGGTGTCTGACTCGGCGGGCAGATAGTGCACGTCGTAATCCTGGCCCCCCCAATCGAACCGATAGGGCTGCCCCAGGTGCTGCCGGGATACCGCGCGGATCCCGTGCGCGCCGAGGAATTCATTTTCGTCGAGCATCACGGCGAGAATCCGCCGGAGCCGCTCCTCGTTGACGAGCGCCAGGATCCGCTTCCCCTCGGCGTTGGGGTCCGCCGCGTGCGCGAGAGTGGACAAGGTGTCGGAGAAGCGCTCGATGAACGCGTTGGTCCCCTCCACCACCCACGGGTAGCGCTTGACCAAATCGCCGTCGAACACGGTCGCCGCGCACAAAGGCAGCAGTCCGACCAGCGAGCGCACCTTGAGCTGGATCGGCTGACCGTCCGGCATGCGCATCACGTCGTAGTAGAAGCCGTCCTCTTCGTCCCACAGCTCGGCGTCGCCCTCGGGTGGGTTCATCGCGACGGCGATCCACAGGAAGTGCGCCACGAACTTGATCGCCATGTCGATGTAGGCGGCGTCGTGCTTGGCCAGTTCGACCGCGATCTGGAGCATCCATTGCGAGTACAGGGCCATCCAGGCCGTGCCGTCCGCCTGCTCGAGCGTGCCACCCCCCGGCAACGGTGCCGAGCGGTCGAACACGCCGATGTTGTCGAGGCCCAGGAAGCCGCCCTGGAACAGGTTGCGACCGTCCGGATCCTTGCGGTTGACCCACCACGTGAAGTTGGCCAGCAGCCGGTCGAACACGATCTTGAGGAACTCGACGTCGCCCTTCCCGCGGATCTCGGCCTCCCGCTCGTACACGTACAGCGCTGCCCAAGCTGTCACCGGCGGGTTGACATCGCTGAAGTTCCACTCGTACGCGGGAATCTGGCCGTTCGGATGCATGTAGCGCGTGCGCAGCAGCAGTTCGACCTGCTCCTTGGCGAAATCGACATCGACGAGCGACAGCGGCGCGCAATGGAAAGCCAGGTCCCAGGCAGCGAACCACGGGTACTCCCACTTGTCGGGCATCGAGATGATGTCGCTGGCCACCATGTGGAACCACGGCACATTGCGCACCGGGCTCGCCGCCGCACTGGAGTTCCAGGGGTCGACGCTGTGCTCACGCAGCCAGCGATGCACGTTGTACTCGTAGTACTGCTTGCTCCAGAGCATGCCGGCCAATGCCTGCCGCATCACCATCGCCTGGTCGGGGCTGAGCGCGGACGGGATGACCTGGGCATAGAAGCGGTCGGCCTCCTCGCGGCGGGCGCGCAGCACACCGTCGAAGCCGGACCCGAGCGCCTGGGCCGGAGCGCTTCGCTGCGCGGGTGCGGCCGTCAAGCGGACGCGGATCGACGCGCTCTCGCCGGGGCCGAGCTCCAGGACGTGATGAGCGGCCAGCTTGGTGCCGGTGCGCCCGGGGTTGACTGCGTCCTGGCGCCCGCTCACCACGAAGTCGCTGATGCCGTCCTTCACAAACGGCGAGGCATTCGGGGCGCCGAACAATCGCTCGTTGTTCGTCTCGTTCTCGCAGAACAGGAGCTCTGCCGAACCATCCGCGCGGAACCGCCAATCGCCAAGGTCGGGGTGCGAGGCTCGAGCGACGCTCAGCCCGGCCTCATCGTTCACCCCGTGGAGTTCGGGCCGCGGGACGTCGTCACCCCAGGACCAGGTGTTACGAAACCAAAGAGTCGGCAGGAGGTGGAGCGTCGCCGCGTCGGGTCCGCGGTTGTACGCGCTCACGACCATCAGGATGTCGTCCGGCGCTGCCTTGGCGTACTCCACGACGACGTCGAAGTAACGGTCCTCGTCGAAGATGCCGGTGTCGAGCAGCTCGTATTCCATGTCGGACTTGCCGCGCCGGCCGTTCGTGGAGACCAGGTCCGAATAAGGGAAAGGCCGCTGCGGATACTTGTACTGACACCTCATGTATGAGTGGGTGGGGGTGCTGTCGAGGTAGAACCAATACTCCTTGACGTCCTCGCCGTGGTTGCCCTCCCCGTTGGAGAGCCCAAACATCCGCTCCTTCAGGATCGGATCGGTGCCGTTCCAGAGTGAGAGCGCCAGGCACAGTCGCTGGCGCTCGTCAGAGATGCCGGCGATCCCATCCTCGCCCCAGCGGTAGGCGCGCGACCTGGCCTGGTCGTGGGTCAAGTAGCTCCAGGCGTCCCCGTTGGCGCTGTAGTCCTCGCGGACCGTGCCCCACTGGCGCTCGCTTAGATACGGCCCCCAGGCCTTCCACGGCGCGCTGCCCTTTCTGGCCTGCTCGAGTCGTTCGTGTTCGGGGCTCGGGGGGGCGGGCGTCGTCGGCACCGCGCGCAGTCTCGAACGCGTGGTACAGGGCCGCAACGGTGCGCGCACCCAGGGGTCCAGGGTGTCCGCCAGTGTCCAGATGGCCGTCGCGACGGAGCGGCTCGAGCGGGATCACGGCAGGGTGATAAAACTTCACGGTGCAATGGGTGTAAGCGCCCTTGACCCGACTCCGGGCGGTCACGAGGCTCGGCGTGGTATGAGGCAGATCACCAGCGAACAGCTCGGCAGCGCCTTGCGCAGGTTGGCGGCCGACGTGGTCGCAGAGCGACGTCGCGTCGCCGTGCTCCAGCGCGAGAACCGCGAGCTGCGTGAACGAATCCAGGAGCTCGAACGCGCCCTCTCCGCGAGGAAGGGGCGATTTGCCGGCTCCCGGAAAGCGGCCTGACCACCGGCTGCGATGACCACCCCGGCCGCCCTCGTCGACCGGGTCTCGTCGCTGGTGCGTGCGATTCAGGCCAACGATGAGGCTGCGATCGAGCAGGCGATCCTCCGGCTCAGTCGGTCCCACCGGCTGCTGGCTCCGCTGGCCTTCGCGGTCAGCGCCTTCGTACTCCTGTTCGACGGGCTCCGGCTCATCCTGTCGAACTGGCGCCTGATGCTTGTGCAGATCCTTCCGGCGATGTGGATCTGGCTGGCGATGTTCGACCTCAAGGCGCACGTGCTGCGCCGACGGGAGCTCAACGTCATCAGGGGACCGATCCTGATTCCGATCGGCCTGGTCATCGTTGGACTCACCGTGGTGAGCTTCCTGCTCAACGCGGTGTTCGCTTACGCGATAACGCAGCCGGGTGGGCCCGCGATCAAGCCGGCCGTCGCGAGGGTCAGGAGCCGCTTGGCGCCGATCGTCGCGTCCGGCGCGATCGTGGGGCTTGCGCTGGCCTTCGGGACCACGGTCGTGCCCCGCTGGGGACGCCCGTGGTTTGGGCTCGTGCTCGGGGTCGTCGTTGGGGTGATGATGGTCAGCTACGTCGCGGTGCCGGCGCGTCTGATCGGGGACAAGCCGACCCGGTCCAGACGCGACAAGCTGTCTACGAGCGTGGTCGGAGGTGCGCTCGGAGTGACGGTGTGCACACCGCCGTACCTGCTCGGGCGGCTGGGCCTCCTGATGCTCGGATCGAAGGTCCTCCTGATTCCGGGGGTGGTTCTGATCGCGATCGGCGTCACGCTTCAGGCCGGAGCAACCGGAGCGGTGAGGGCGATCAAGATGAGCGCCAGCCTCACCGGAGGGCGATCGGCGCAGGACAAGGGCGACCAGGAGCAGAACAGCGTCGGACCGCTGATTCGCGAGGAGCGAGGCGCTTAAGTGGCGGCGCCTCCTTTGACCCCGGTGAACATGAAGGTCGCGCCCATCGAGCCGCGGGGCCGACACGGGTGCACGCATACCCGCATTGACTGGCGCGCATGCTTGTGCGCTTCGCCTGCAACGAGATGGTTAACGCGTCGGATTCCATGTCAGTCCCAGCCGCCACCCGTGGGTGCATCCATGATTCGCGTTACTTGCCGGACCCGATCCAGACGAGCCGTCGTGACGTGCATCGCCGCGCTCGGGCTCGCGGCGCTGAGCGGGTGCGGTGGTAGCAGCAAGCCCGCGTACTGCACCAACCGCGCCAACCTCGAAAGCTCGGTCAAGGGACTCACCGACCTGAGCGCCAGCAGCGGCTTGAGCGGGCTGCAAGCGCAGATCGCGAAGATACAAAGCGACGCGAACGCGCTCGTCAGCTCAGCCAAGAGCGACTTCCCGAATGAGACGAGCGCGATCAAGTCGTCGGTGGACAAGCTGGCCACGACGGTCAAGGGGTTCCCTTCGAGCCCGTCCGCCGCGGACATCGCCACGGTCGGCACGCAGGCGGCCAGCGCCGTTACCGCCGTACAGAACTTCTACAGCTCGACGAGCTCGAAGTGCTCGTGACCGCGGACCGCCCCACCACGATCACTTCTCAGCTCCCGGCCCACGCCGCATCTCTGAGGCGGGCAGCGCTGCTGACGCTGGCCACGACGTTGCTATGGGCGGCCGCGGCGAGCGCCCAGGGCACGACCAGCTCCACCGACACCAACACCACCACCACTACGACCACTACGACCACGGCGACCGAGACCACGACGGTAACCCAGCCGGCACAGACACACACCGTGACGGAAACGACGACCGCCACGAACCCGTCCCATACGACGTCGATCTCCAACAACACCACCGTCGCGGGCAAGCCGACCTCGGACACGAATGGATCCGGCGTGGCGTGGTGGGTGTGGGTGTTGATCGCGCTGGGTGCGGTGGCGGTTGCCGTCGGCATCTTCATGCTCGGCCGCAGCCAGGGCGCCCAGCAAGGCGCTGGGCCGCAAGGAGCGCCCTACCCGGCCCCGACCGAGCCGGGGGGCCCCGGAGGTTCCGCGTACCCCGGGGACCCGCGATCGCCGCCGCGACGGCCGCCCTCCTGACGCGCAAGCTCGATCGCTCGGGCCGACGTTGCTCCTGCATACAGGGCGATTTGGCCACTGTCCAATTCGATCCGGCTGGTTGCTTTTGAACCCCAGCGGAGGGAGAATGGCCACACCGTCCTTCCCACGCCTCTGACCTCACGCACCCTTACAACCAAGCATTCGCGCCCGCTGCCGTCGCGTCGCCACAAGCGGTAGAGCCAGCCCGATCGCAGGCGTTGGGTCGTAACTGGCTCGCCCGTACCGTACCGGGCCCCCTCCCGAGCTATGCCGTCGGATGCCTCGCCCTCATCCTCCTGTATTCCGGCGCCGCGCACCTCAGCTTCGCGCTTCGCTTCGCCGGCCCGGTGTCCTCGATCGTGTGGCTGCCGGTCGGAGCCGGGATCGCGTTCTTGTACCTCCGGGGACTGCGCTTCTGGCCGGCCGTCGTGATCGGGGACCTCACGGTGAACCAGTACTCCACGCTGCCCCTGGGGTCGGCCGTCGGGCAGACGTTCGGCAACCTCCTCGAGATCGTCCTCGCCGCGTGGCTGCTACAGCGCCTGGTCTCGCCGGTGCGCCCGCTGGACACCACCCGCTCGGTCCTCGGGCTGTTCGGCGCGCTGGCGGCCGGCACGCTCGTGAGCGCGGTCATCGGTCCGGTCTCGCTGTGGATCGGGGGCGCCATCAGCGGCGGATCACTCCCCCGCGTCAGCGCCTCATGGTGGCTCGGCGACTTCTGTGGGGCGGCGATCGTGGTGCCCACCATCCTGGCCTGGTGGCGGCCCGGACCGTCCGCATGGAATCGCTCCCGTACCGTCGAGGCAACACTGCTGGGAGTCCTGCTCTTCACGTTGAACGTCGCTGCGGTCGCCGGCCGCGGGCCTGTCAGCTACATCGCGTTCCCCGCTCTGATGTGGGCCGCGCTGCGGTTCGGGCCCCGCGGGGCGACCACCGCGTTCATCATCAGCGCGGCGTTCATGATCTGGGGCACCACCCATTTCCTCGGAGCTTTCGACGTCGGCTCCATCAACCGCGGCCTGCTGGAGACCCAGCTCTACGTAGCGGTGACCGCGGTCGCCACGCTCCTGGTGGCGGCCCTGGCCCGCGAACGCGAGCAGCTGGCGGCGGCGGCTCTGGCATCGCGCAAGCGAATCTTGGTCGCCACAGACGAGGAGCGCCGACGGATCGAGCGCAACCTCCACGACGGCGCCCAGGCGCGCCTCGTTGCGCTGAGTGCGCACCTCTCGCTCGCGGCAACGGAGGCTGCGCGGTCGCCCGACACCGGCGTGAGCTCACTCGAGGCTGGGAAACAGGAGGTTCTCCTCGCCATCGACGAGCTGCGGGACCTCGTGCGTGGGATCCACCCTGCGGCCCTGCGGAAATACGGCTTCGCGAGAGCGGTGGAGGAAGTCGCGGCTCGTTCGAAGACGCCGATCGAGCTCCCCGCTCTCCCTGCGGGGCGGTTCGACGAAACCGCGGAGGCGACGGCTTACTACGTCGTGCTCGAGGCGGTAACCAACGCGCAGCGCCACGCCGGTGCCACCGTCATCCGGATCCGCGCCGATCTCATCGGCTCCAAGCTCGCGGTCGAGATCGCCGACGACGGCGTCGGCGGCGCGGTGGAGCAGAGCAATCTCGGGCTTCAGGGTCTGCGCGATCGCGTGGAAGCCACCGGCGGCAGCTTCACGCTCGACAGCGATCTCGACCACGGGACTGTCATCCGAGCCAGGATCCCGCTGCGCGTGGCCGCCGCAGCAGTCTGACTCAGCGGCTCACTGGAGGCTGGCTCTCGCCGCTGGCCAGGAACAGCAGGGCCGCCTTCACGCGGCGGCTGACGTCGTCCGGACTCGGTAGCTCGAGCTTCAGGAAGATCGAGTTGATGTGCTTCTCGACTGCCCGCTTGGTCAGAACGAGCGACGACGCGATCGCCGCATTGCTCTTGCCCTGCGCGAGCTCGGCGAGCACCTCGCGCTCGCGTGGCGTCAGGGAAGCCAGTGGCGATTGGGCGCCGAAGCTGCGCGCCCGCACGAGCACCTCTACGACCTTTGGATCGATCACCGACCCGCCGTCGACCACCGCTTTGATCGCCGCGATCAGCTCCGCGGGCTCGCTCACTCGCTCCTTGAGCAGGTACGCCCGTCCCGCGCTCCCGGCCTCCAAAAGCGCCAATGCATAGTCGGGATCGGCGAACTGGCTGAGGACGACCACGCCGATTGAGGGATGGCTGGCTCGCAGCGTCTGCGCCACCCGGATGCCCTCGTCGGTGTGGGTCGGCGGCATCCGGATATCGGTCAGGACCGCATTGGGCTCCTCCTCTTCGACCGCCGCGAGGAGGGAATCGGCGTCGGCGCAGAAGCCGACTACATCGACGTCGCTGACGTTCGCGAGGATGTGCTGGAGCGCCTCTCGGATGAGGTACTCATCGTCACCGACGATCAGCCGAATACGTTCGATCGACATCTAAGACCCCCCGGCGCCATCCAAGGTTACCGCCGCGCCGCCCGCAAAGGGCCGGTCAGCTCTTGATAAGAAGGCTCACACTGTCGCCGGCGCCGGTTGCGGCGCGGGCACGTCGTCGACCTCCCGGAACAGGCCATTGACCACGATCACGGTCTGCTCAGCGAGGTCGACGGCGATGTCGCCGATGCGCTCGAGGTAGCTGGCGGCGAGGAACGCGGCCATGGAGACGGGACTGACCGTGTCCCCGTTGACGGGTTCGAGCGCGGCCCGGTAGATCTCCCGGCTGCGGCGCCTGAGTTCCACGTCGGCGCGCGCCACCTCGTGCGCGAGGTCGACGTCACGCTTGGCAAAGGACTGCTCCGCTAGCCAGAGCTCGGAGACGGAAACGCGCGCCGCCGGGTCGACCAGATCGCTGAAGATCGCGGATGTCCTCCCGCCCGCGACGTCCGGGACGATCGTGGCGATCTTCAAGCACTGGGCGCTGATCCGCTCGGCGCCGCGCACGATCTGGAGAAGCGCGGCCAGCGTCTGCAGCTCGCCGGCGGGAGGATGGTCCCCCAGCGCCGACATCACGCCTTCCTGGAGACGCTGACATTCGCGCTCGCGGTCACCCGCCGTCGCCACGACTTCATCGGCGAGGCGACCATCGCCGAACACGATCGCGTCGAGCGCACGGTCGAGCAGGTGAACGAGCGCTCGCGCGAGGGCTAGCGTCTGACGCTCGAGATCCTCGGCCCCGTCGTGGACCTCGAACCAGTTCATGCTTGGGTCCGGGGAGCGCATGAGATCGCACGTTTCCATCGCGGCGCGACGCCGACAATGGGGTACGCCTGTGTGTGCGTTGGATGCAGACCCGCCACCGTCGCGAGGAAGCTCGGCGGGCTTCATACCGATGGGACGATGACTGCCCCAGCAGACTTGGTGTGATCTTGCGATGGCCCTACCAGCTGCAACGGCGGCTGAGACGGCGAACCAGACTGGCCTCGCGATCACCTGGCTCGGCCACGCCACGGTGCTGATCGAGATCGACGGCTACCGCGTGATCACGGACCCCGTGCTGCGCAATCGGATCGGCCCCCTGATCCGAATCGGTCCACGGCCGCGCCTGGACGGATCGGTGGACTGCGTCCTGCTCTCGCATCTGCACGCCGACCACGCGGACCTCCCCAGCCTGCGGGCGCTGCGCCGTTCCGGCCCCCTGCTCGCCCCCGTTCCCGCGCAGGCTTGGCTCCGCGCCAAGGGCATACGACATGTGCGCGAGCTCTCCCCGGGAGACGAAGTCTCAGCCGGCGGCTTGCGCATCTCGGCCACGGTGGCCAGACACGACTCGCGCCGCCGTCCATTTGGGCCGCGGGCAGAGCCGATCGGCTACGTGATCCGCGGCTCCAGTTCCGTTTACTTCGCCGGCGATACCGACCTGTTCCTGGACATGGGGCAGCTGCACGGCTCGGTGGATGTGGCTCTCCTGCCGGTGTGGGGCTGGGGGCCGAGCGTCGGAGCCGGGCATCTCGACCCGCAGAGCGCCGCTGCAGCCGTCGGCCTGATCGGCCCCGCGGTCGCCATTCCGATTCATTGGGGCACGTTCGCGCTGCCTCGCCCGGTCAAGCGCCTGGCCGATCCGAGCCGGCCGGCGCGTGACTTCAGGGCGCTCACCGCGCAGTATTCGCCGTCGACCGAGGTGCGAGTGCTGAATCCAGGCGAGCGGACGACGCTGTAGGGCTAGGCCGCTCGTCGCCGCCCATGGCAAGGAGGCTGTCCACACATACCAGGAGCTCCGGCTGCCCGGAATCGTCGTGGGCGGCGAGCGTACGCACGGCCTCCGCGCCGAGCGGCTCGTAGGGCGGCCACGGCACCATTGCCGGTCGGCGCATGCGGAGCAGTCGTCGCAGCCCGCGGGGGGGGCGCTCCGAGATCCAGTCGATGACCTGCTGGGCGCGAGCTCGCTCGAGACTCCGTGGGCCCCGACTGCCGACCGTCTTGGCGGCATACGCATAGAGGTCTTGCCGGCGTTCGTCGCCGACCGAGTCGTTGTAGGTCCGCAGCAGCGCCGCGATCACGGGGCAGACCGACTGCGGGTGATCGCTGAACGGCTCGTCAGCGAGCATCGACGCGAGCTCCATCACGCACGCGCCCTTCTCCTGTGACGTGTGCTTGCCCCTGCTCAGCTTGATCGTTTGATGCGTAACCGGAGCCATGGTGACCTCCCCTGATCGTGGTGACACACGCCATGTTTGCGCCGCCACCGCGAGGACCATCACCCATTTCGTATGAGGACGTGCAGGGGGGCGCCGATGTAAGCCTTTCCAGCAGCCTTCCGTACGCCCGTTCAGCGCGGCGACTGGCGGACCTGCATAAATGCGCGGCCCGCCGACCTCGCTGGGGACGTGCGCGTTTTTGCATCTGGGACGTGAAGAATCGCGCACGGCTCGCGGGGACGGGGCGGCATGCGCGGTTTTGCATGTCACGGGCTGGGGGCCCGCCGTCGCCGCGCGCCCGACGCCATCACCCCGAGCTTGCGGACCGCTCAGGCCACCGGCACGATCTCCCGTCCAAACGGAAACAGCGAGACCGGGATCAGCTTGAAGTTCGCGAGCCCGAGCGGGATCCCGATGATCGTGACGCACAGCGCGACGCCGGTCACCAGATGCTCGAGGGCGAGCCACCAGCCGCACAGGACTAGCCACAGGACGTTGCCGATCGTCGAGCCGGCTCCCGCCCCGGGCTTCCGGACGACCGTGCGGCCGAATGGCCACAAGGCGTACATGCCGATCCGCAGCGCGGCGACACCAAACGGAATCGTGATGATCAGGATGAAGCAGATCAGGGCGGCCAGCAGGTAGCCCAGGAACAGCCAGAAGCCCGCGAGCACGAGCCAGATGACGTTGAGCAGGAACCTCAGCATCGCGAAGCTCAGCCGCCGAGCCGGCGCACCCGGTCATCGACGCTCGCCACCGCCGTCACGTAGGCCGCGTGGGTTCCCAGGCACGTCGCCATCACGTCGGCCGGCCAGCGCCAGGGCGGCGGCGTGCGTCCGAGCAGCGGGAACAGCGAGAACGTCGCGCTCATCAGCGTGCCGCCGAAGATCGCCGTGGCCCATGGCTCCCCGATCCGGCGCTGCAGGAACCCGTGCCACAGGCCGAAGGCCGAGCCATAGCCCCAGCGCAGCGCCAGCCCGAGGTCCTCGTCCTCGCGCCCGGTCACGTGTGGCAGGTGCATGATCGAGGCCACGATCTGCCCCGGAACCAGGGAGTCGTCGTAGTCGAGCGGGCCGCGGTGGCGCCGGCGCAGTCGCCGCTCCGCGGCATACGACAGCGTCAGGGCGGCCGTTCCGGCGATGCCCGCCATGACGCTTCGAATCGGCCAGGGTACGTTCACGAACTCGCTCCTCTCAGACCAGGGTTCCTCACAGTTGCACCGTGCGATCGACGAGCTCGAGCCCCTCGTCCCGGTGCGTGATCAAGAGCACGGTGCGGTCGTCGGCGACCGCCATCACGTCCCGCATGAGCGCGCTCGCGGTGTCGTGGTCCAGGTGGGCGGTGGGCTCGTCGAGTACGAGGACCGGCGCTCCGGCGAGCAGTGCGCGCGCCAGCACGATGCGCTGACGCTGCCCGCCCGAGAGCTCGGATCCCGCCTCGCCGACCTGGGTGCCCAACCCGTCGGGCAGGGAAGCGACCCAGTCCCAGATGCGAGCTTGCCGGAGCGCCTGCTCGAGCTCGGGCTCGGCCGCCTCCGGCCGCCCCAGGCGCACGTTGTCGGCGATGCTGGCGGAGAACAGGTGCGCGTCCTGGCCGGCAACCGCGAAAGCGCTTCGGACGTCATCCTGGCGGTAGTCGCGCGCGTCGCGGCCGCCCAACGTGAGCCGTCCCTCCTCCGGCGCGAGGAACCGCAGCAGCAGGTTCACGACGGTTGTCTTGCCCGCGCCGCTCGGACCGACGAGCGCGACTCGTTCGCCGGCCGCGAGTCGCAAACTCATGCCGTGTAGCGCCGGCCGCGGCTGTCCCGGGTAGCGCGCGGACACGCCCTCGAGCGCCACCGCGAACGGCCACGGCGGTAGGGGCGCCGGCGTCGCGGAATCGAGCACCGACGCCGGCTGGTCGGTGAGCTCCAGGATTCGGCGGCCCGCGGCGAGCGTCGCTGACAGCTCGCGGGCGGCCGCTGACAGCGGCGTGACCGCCTCGAACGAGGCCAGCGCCAGCAGTGCCAGCATCGCGATCAGTACCTTGTCGAGACGACCGTGTCCCGACGCGTCCACCGCCAGAGCGAGCACGGCGGCCACGGTGACGCCGGTTACCAACAAGCCCAGACCGTCGGCCAACCCGGTGGCGAACGCGCTGCGCCGGGCTATGCGGACCAGGTGCGCGTCGGCCGTCCGCACGCGCTCGAGCGCATCGTGCTCACGGCCGAAGGCAACGAGCTCCGGTGCCGCGCTGGTCAACTCGACCAGGTCGGCGGCCAGCTGCCCGCGAGCGGCCGCCTGCCGCCGTCCGGCACGGGCACCGAGGACCCCGGCCAGGGCCGGCACCGCGATCCCGCCGGCGAGCAGGCCGGCCGCGAGCGCGACCCCGGCGGCGGGCAGCACGGCGCTCGCGACCCCGACCGAAACGCCGCCGGCGAGCAGCGCGACGAGCGGCGGCTCGAGCCCGCGCAAGTACAGGTTCTGCAGGGCGTCCACGTCGGCGACCATCCGCGAGAGCAGGTCGCCCCGGCGGTAGCCGTCGAGTTGGGCCGGCGCGAGCGGCTCGATCCGCTCGAAGAAGCGCGCGCGCAGCCGGCCGAGGACGCGGAGCGTCATGTCGTGCGACGCGAGCCGCTCGAGGTAGCGCACGACGGGACGGCCGATCCCGAAGAACTGGACGGCGACGATCGCCACCATCAGCGACAGGATCGGCGGTCGCTCCGCCGCGCGCGAGATCAGATAGCCGGCCGTCGCCATCAACCCCACCCCGAAGATGACGGTCAGCGCCCCGAGCAGCGTCGCCCAGGCCAGCCGCCAACGCGGGACCGGCACGAGCCGCAGCAGCGCCCGGAGCGTGCCGCCGTTCACGCTGCCCTCCGAACCGGCTCCGAGACGGCGGCGCCGTCCAGGAGGCGAACCACCCGGTCGGCGCTCAGGACCAGTTCGGGGCGATGCGCGATCACCAGCACCGTCCGCCCGGCCTGCAGGCGCCGGATCGCGCCGGCCACGGCGGCGGCGCTCTGGGGGTCGAGGTCGGCGGTCGGCTCGTCGAGGATCACCAGCGGTGCGTCTCTGACGAACGCCCGCGCGAGGGCAATCCGCCGGCGCTCGCCCGTCGACAGGGATCGCTGGCCATCGCCGACGACCGTGGCGTACCCGTCGGGCAGCGCCCTCACGAACTCATCCGCGGCCGCGAGCGTCGCGGCGCGCACGACCGACTCCTCGCTCGCCCCGGGGTCGCCGAGGCGGATGTTCTCGGCGACGGTGGCGCGAAACAGCGTCGGGTGCTGCGGCACCCAGGCGATGTGACGGCGCCAGGCGTCGAGACCGCATTCGGACAGGTCGGCGTCCCCGACCGTGATCCGACCGCCAGTCGGCGAGAGCAGACCGAGCAACAGCGCGGCCACCGTGCTCTTGCCCGCGCCGCTCTCGCCGATCAGCGCCACGGTCTCGCCCGGGGAGAGGTCGAGATCGAACCCCTCGAGCACCAGGCCGGGGCGGGCCGGATACGAGAACGAGACCCGCTCGAGCGCCACCCTGACCCGGGCCGGGCTGGGCGCCGGCAGCGTGCCACCCGCGCCGACGGTCGCCGGCGCATCGAGCAGCGCGAACAGCCGGTCGGCCACCGCCAGCCCGTCGGCACTGGCGTGGTACTCGGCGCCCAATCGGCGAAACGGCAGGTACAGCTCCGGCGCGAGCACGATCACCGCCAGCCCGGCCTCGAGCCCGAGACTGCCCGCGACGAGCCGGACCCCGGCGGTCACCGCGACCAGCGCGACCCCGATCGTGGCTGCCAACTCGAGCACCGACCCGGACAGGAAGCTGATGCGAAGCGTCGCCATCGTCGCCTCGCGATAGCGGTCCGAGACGTGGGCGATGACCGCCGCCTCCTCACGCGCCCCGCCGAACGCCCGCAGGGTCGGCAGCCCCCGCACGACGTCGAGGAAATGGGTCGAGAGCCGGCGGAGCGCCAACCAGCGCGCCCGCGTCGCCTGCTCGGTGTAGGAGCCGATCAGCCACATGAACACCGGCACCAGCGGCAACGTCAGCAGCATGATCACCGCCGCCTCGAGGTCGAGGAAGGCGACCCACGCGATCACCAGGAACGGGACGATCGAGGCCAGCACAACCTGGGGCAGATAGCGGGCGAAGTAACCCTCGAGCGCCTCGACGCCTTGCACCGAGACCGCGGCGATTTCGCCTGCGCCGGCCCCGTCGAGACCGCCCGGCTGGCTCCTCAGCCGCCGCTCCATCAGGGCGAGGCGAAGCTCCGAGAGCACGCCCCACGCGGCTCGCCGGCCCGACACCTCCATCGCCCAGGCGGACACCCCGCGCGCCGCGAACGCGAACGCGAGCAGCGCGAACTCGAGCCAAAGGCTCGCCACCGAGGCGCCGGCGAACGCCCGCGCGGTGATCCGCGCGAGCATCGTGGCGCCGAGCAGGACGGCCAGCGCGGTCGCGATCCCTAGCGCCGAGTCGACCACCAGCAGGGCCCGCACCGGCTTGGTGCGACGGAGCAGGCGCGGGTCCAGGGCGCGCGTCGCGGCCCCCTAACCGGTTGACGTCGGCGGTGCGCTCACGCGCCGGCGGAACACGTGGAACGACCAGCCCTGGTAGAGCAGCACGATCGGGAAGAACAGCACCGCCACGACGGTCATCACAATTAGGCCGTAGTGGCCCGCGGCCGCGTTGCTCACGGTCAGGTTGAACGCGTGATTCGTGCTCGAGACCATCACGTTCGGGTACAGCGAGATGAACAGCTGGCCGATCGCGGCGGCGATCGCGAACCCCGAGGCGACGAACGCCCAGCCGTCGTTTTCGGTGGTCGCCAGCCGCTGGGCCATGATCACCGCGAGCAATCCGAAGATCTGGGTCGGCTCGGGCACGGTGCCGCCGCCGATCACCACGAGCGTCCAGACGACCCAGGCGAGGTTGACGAGGACGGCGACGACCCCGATCGACCGCGCCGCCGCGTGGGCTCGATCGCGGATCTCTCCGGTGGTGCGCAGCCCGAGGAACGTCGCGCCGTGCAGCAGCGACAGCACGAGCAGGGTCACCCCGGTCATCACCCCGTAACCGGTAAACAGGCTGAAGAAATTCCCCGTGAACTCCTGCTTGGAGTCGATCGGAAGACCGTGCAGGAGATCCCCGAGCGCGATGCCCAGGACCAGCGGGATCACGACGCTGCCGACCGTCAGCGCCCAGCTCCATCCATTGCGCCACCGCTCGCTATCGCGCTTTCCACGGAACTCGAACGAGACTCCGCGCGCGAACAGCGCCACCAGCAGCAACACGAGCGCCAGATAGAGCGCCGAGAACATCGTTGCGTACCAGCCTGGGAACGCCGCGAACATCGACGCACCGGCGACGATCAGCCATACCTCGTTGCCGTCCCACCAGGGGCCGATCGTGTTGATCACGACGCGCTGGGCAGTCTCGTTCTTGCCGATCACCCGGTGCAGCGCGCCGACCCCGAAATCGAACCCCTCGAGCACGAAGAAGCCGACCCAGAGGACCGCGATGATGACGAACCAGATCGTGTGGAGTTGCATGGCTTCAGTAGGTGAGGCTCGGCGCCGCTCCGGCGACGGGCTCCGCGGCCTCGGCATCCGCGTGTGCCATGCCGCGACGCGAGTAGCGGAGCATGAGGACGAGGTCGGCCCACGCGAGCACGATGTAGGACAGGACGAACACGGCCAGGCTGATCCAGATCTCGGTGGCGCTGACCGAGGGTGAATTCGCGACCGCGGTTTTCTGGAGGCCCTGCACGATCCACGGCTGCCGCCCGCTCTCGGTCAAGAGCCAGCCCGCGGTGTTCATCAGGAACGGTGTCACGACCGCCCATATGCACAGTGTCAGGAACAACCGGGAGGTGCGCAGGCGGTCCTTGTGCAGGAGCCACCCTCCCCAAAGCGCCAGCAGCAGGACCGCGCTGGCGAGGTAGGCCATGACCCGCATCGACCAGTACTGGATGAAGACGTCCGGCACGTAGTTGCCGGGCCCGTATTTCGCCTCGTACTGGGACTGCAGCTCGTTGAGGCCGGTCACCGCACCGCCCCACGTGCCGGTGGCCAGGATCGACAGCAGGTGTGGGATCGGGATGATCTCCTTGGGCGTCTTGTCGTTGGCCCCGCCTCCAATTTGGAGCGCCGAGAACGAGCACGGCTTGCAATTCGTCCACTGCGCCTCGGCGGCGGCGATCTTCATCGGTTGGTACTTGTTCTCGATCACCCCGAGCTGGTTGCCGACCGACAGCTGGATGATGATCGTCGGGATCAGGACGATCAGGGCCACCTTGGCGGTGCGGTGGAACAGCTCGACGTGGTCGCCCTTGCGCAGGTACCACGCGGACACCGCGAGCATGACCAAGCACCCGGTGACCAGCGATGCGAGCAGCACGTGCGCGTAGCCCCATACGAACGTGGGGTTCACGAACAGGGCCCACACGTTGCTGAGGACGGCCTGCCCCTGGCTGTTGATCTTGTAGCCGACCGGGTGCTGCATCCACGAGTTGGCGATCAGGATGAACATCGCCGACAGCATGGTTCCGAGCGAGACCGCCCAGATACACCCCAGATGCACGCGCTTTGGCAGCCGGTCCCAGCCGAACAGCCACAGCCCGAGGAACGTCGACTCGAGGAAGAAGGCGAGGATCCCCTCCATCGCCAGCGGCGCCCCGAACACACCGCCGACGTAGCGCGAGTAGGTCGACCAGTTCATTCCGAACTGGAACTCCTGGACCAGTCCGGTGACCACGCCGATCGCCACGTTGATCAGCAGCAGCGTCCCGAAGAAGCGGGTCAACCGCTTGTAGTCGGGGTTGTCGGTGCGGTACCAGACGGTCTGGAGGACCGCGACCAGGAACGCCAGACCGATCGTCACCGGTACGAAGAAGAAATGATAGATCGTGGTGGTGGCGAACTGCCAGCGGGCCAGGTCGTTGGCCATCGCGCGGGCCTCCGGGCTCAGCGGCCGACTGGGACGAAGCGCATGCTCCGAGATGAGCTTGGCGAGGGCATCATCCGATCCGGGTGACGGACGCAGCCCGCGTGATGTCACTGTGCGGGCTGTGACCGAACGCCCCGTGCCGGCGCCCGCTCCCGATCGGCCGCAAGAGCTCACCTCTGAGCAAGCCGACGCGACGATCCGCAGCAAGCAGTACGCCGTGCTGCTCGTGATCGTCTCGGTCGTCGGAGTGCTGGTCTCGCTCGCCGCCTGGTGCTTCTTGGAAGCGATCCACCAGATGCAGCAGGAGTTCTACACGCACCTCCCCCACGCGTTCGGCTACACCGACGGGGCGCCGAAATGGTGGCCGCTGCCGATCCTGGCCGTCGGCGCGCTGATCACGGCAATCGCGATCCGCTACCTCCCGGGAGAGGGAGGTCACGTGCCCGCCAAGGGTCTGGCCGTCGGCGGACCGGCCGGCCCGAGCGTGCTGCCCGGGGTGATCCTCGCCGGCCTGGGGACGATCGGCTTCGGGCTCGTGCTCGGCCCTGAGGGCCCGCTAATCGCGCTGGGGGCCGGAGTGGCAACGCTGACGATCCTCATGGCCCGTCGCGACACGCCGCCGCAGACGCTGATGGTGGTTGCCGCCGCCGGAAGCATCTCCGCGATGTCGTTCATCTTCGCCTCGCCCCTGATCGCCGCGGTGATCCTGATCGAGGCCGCGGGTCTCGGTGGTCCCAGGCTCCGTGTCGTGCTCGTCCCCGGGTTGCTGGCGGCCGGAATCGGATCACTCGTCTCGATCGGAATCGGGAGCTTTACCGGTCTGAGCAGCAGCGCCTATGCCCTCGGCCCGCTTTCGCTCACGGCGGCCACGCATCCTCACCTGGGGGAATTTGGCTGGACGATCGCGCTTGGCGCGGCCATCGCCGTGGTCACGAGCTTCATCATCCGTGGAGGACTGCACACCTACCGTTTCGTTTCCCGCCGGCAGCTCCTCGTGCTCCTGCCGATCGTGGGCCTGATCACGGGCGGGCTTGCCATCGCCTTCTCGGAGATCACCGGCAAGGGCGTGAACGAGGTGCTGTTCTCCGGCCAGGACCAGCTCCCCGGGTTGATCAGCCAGGCGGGGACCTGGTCTGTCGCCGCGCTCGCCTGGGTGATCGTGTTCAAGGGCCTCGCCTACAGCGCTTCGCTTGGGTCCCTGCGCGGAGGCCCGACCTTCCCGGCTATCTTTCTGGGCGCCGCCGCCGGGGTCTTGGCCTCGCACCTCCCCGGCTTCCCGATCCAGGCGGGCGTGGCCGTCGGGATCGGCGCCGGGACCGTCGCGGTGCTTCGCCTTCCCCTTTCGGCGGTGGTGATCGCGACGCTGCTCACGACCCACGCGGGCAGTAACGTCGAGCCGCTGATCATTGTCGGCGTCGTGGTGGCCTACATCACGACGCTGCTCCTCGGGCGCTCGCCCGCGCCCGCGACCGATGCCGCACCAGCCCCCCCGCCCGCGCCAACCTCAGAGCTCGCAACGGGCATGACAAGGAGATGACTGAAGTGAACGCACAGACGAAGACCGACGGCATAGGCGATACCGCGCTCGTGTTCGAGCAGCGGATCCAGGACCTCTGCCACGACCGCCTGTTCGAGCAGGGCACCGGCAACGAGGTGGCCTATGACCTGATCTCCAACGAGCTGTTGCTCGACGGCAGCGCCCGGCTGAACCTGGCGACGTTCGTGACGACGTGGATGCCCCCGCCGGCGGGAACGCTGATGGCGAAGGTCGCCGACAAGAACATGATCGACAAGGACGAGTACCCGCAGACGGCGGAGATCGAGCGCCGATGCGTGAACATCATCGGGCAGCTGTGGCACGCGCCCGGAAGCGGAGATGTCACCGGCTGCTCGACCACGGGTTCGAGCGAAGCGGCGATGCTCGGGGGCTTGGCGCTGAAATGGCGCTGGCGCCAGCGGATGAAGGCCGCGGGCAAGCCCACCGACCGGCCCAATCTGGTGACCGGCGTGAACGTCCAGGTGTGCTGGGAGAAGTTTTGCCGCTACTGGGACGTCGAGCCTCGACTGGTGCCGATGGAAGGCGAGCGCTACCACCTCGGCGCGGCGGAGGCCGCCGCGATGTGCGACGAGAACACGATCGGGGTGGTCGCGGTGCTCGGCTCGACCTTCGACGGCAGCTATGAGCCGATCGCCGAGATCTGCTCGGCGCTCGACGATCTCGCCGCCAGCGGAGGACCCGACGTGCTCGTTCACGTCGACGGCGCTTCGGGTGGGTTCGTCGCCCCGTTCGTCCAGCCAGAGCTCGTGTGGGATTTTCAGTTGCCACGGGTGCAGTCGATCAACGCGTCCGGGCACAAGTACGGTCTCGTCTATCCCGGGGTCGGTTGGGCGATCTGGCGCGAGAAGGAAGCGCTTCCGCGCGACCTGGTGTTCGACGTCAACTACCTGGGCGGCTCGATGCCGACGTTCGCGCTCAATTTCTCGCGGCCCGGCAGCGAGGTGATCGCCCAGTACTTCATGTTCGTGTCGCTCGGCGCGGCCGGCTACCGGGCGGTGCAGCAGGGTTCGAGCGCCGTCGCACAGCACATCGCGCGCGAGGTCGCGAACATCGGCCCATACCGGCTGATCACCGACGGCAGCGATCTCCCCGTGTTCGCATTCACGGTCGCACCCGAGGTCAAGAACTACACGGTGTTCGATGTCTCGGACCGCCTCCGTCAGGAGGGCTGGCTGGTTCCCGCCTACAGCTTCCCGGAGAACCGCCAGGACCTGGCGGTGCTGAGGGTGGTGGTGCGGGCCGGCATGTCCCATGACATGGCCGACCTGTTCCTGGGCGCGCTTCGCAAACAGACCGTCAAGCTCGAGGCGCTCAAGACGCCGCTGCCGGATCGTGATCCGGCAGAGTCCGGGACGTTCAAGCACTGACGGAGCGATCAGGCATGACCCGCCGCCGATGGATGGCGGTGTGCTTCGCCCTCGGCTCGGCGTGCTTTCTGATCGGGCCGTTCCCGGGCTACGCACAGCTCGTCGGCGACAGGGCCGACGCCGTCACCTTCTTCGTCGGATCGATTCTGTTCACGATCGGCGGAGGCCTGCAGAGCTGGCTCGCCTGGCCCGGCCGGCGGCAAGCCGGTGATGGGCGAGCGGCCTGGTTCTCGGCGGTCATCCAGTCCGCGGGCACCCTGTTCTTCAACGTCACGACCTACCAGGCCCTGCACACCGCCCTGACCAACTCCGAGTACAACAGGCTGGTATGGCGCCCCGACTGGCGGGGCTCCATCTGCTTTCTCGTCTCAGGGGCGATCGCCTACCGTGCCTCCCCGCGCCACGGCTGGCTGCCGGCGCGCGGGGGCGCGGGATGGTGGCAGCCGGCGATCAATCTCCTCGGCTGCGTCTTCTTCGGCGTCTCCGCGGTGGCCGGCTACGTCGTCCCGTCAACCGGATCGATGATCTCCCAGGCGGCGGCGAACTGGAATACGGCCCTCGGGGCTGCGTGTTTCCTGGCCTGCGCCGTCGACACCCTGCGCACCGGCGAGGTTTCGAAGATGCCGGCACTCCGCCGCGTGCGCGAGCTCGAACACGTGCTCGAGAGCGATATCCACCGGATCGTCTGAGAGCAGCTGACCCTGGAGGCGGTTGCCGCCCGCGCGCATGCGTCGCGGGCGACGATCTATCGGCGCTGGGCAAGCAAGCGAGAGCTCGTCGTGGCTGCCGCAGGCGCCCACTCGCCGCCGTCGTGCGAGGTCGCGGTCGATACTGGCTCGCTCCGCGGGGACCTGCTGGTGTTGTGCGCTCATCTGGGCTCGCCTCCCGCCGGCGGTGCTCGAGCGGGCGATCGCCCGGGGCGAGCTCCCCGCCGGCGCGGACCCGTTCGCGTACGAGGAGGTCGCCGCAGCGGTGCTGATCCTGCGCATGATCAACGGCCAGCCAGCCGACGAGCCGTACCTGCAGCGCCTGATCGACGACGTCCTCATTCCCGCCCTCGCGCACCCGCCGAGCTCTCCCGACCCCGACACGGCGCCGGCCTTGTCTGCCCGGATCTGCGCGGCTACGGCGACAGCGACAAGCCGGCCGCGACCGGCCCGGAGACGTCCTCAAAGCGGACGATGGCCGCCGACGCGCTCGGTCTCGCGCGGGAGCTTGGTCACGAGCGGTTCGCCGTGATCGGACATGATCGCGGCGCGCTGGTCGCGATTCGAGCCGGCCTGGACCAACCCGATGTCATCAGCCACGTCGCGTGTCTGGACGTGCTCCCGACGCTCGACATGTGGGACGTCCTGCACGGGGCAACCGGCGCGGTCGCCTTCCATCTGTACCTGATGGCGCAGCCACCGGGGCTCCCCGAGGCGACGATCGCCGCCAGCGCCGACCGCTTCTTCGGCTACTTCCTCGAAGCCTGGGGCCAGAGCCCCGACGCCATCCCGCCGGAGGTTCGTGATGCCTAGGCGCTCGGCTTTGACGCCGCCAGCATCTGGCGCTCATGGGCCCTTGACCTTCAGCACCGGACCACTCGTGCCGGGCACTTCATGGCCGAGGAGGCACCTGATGAGGTCACCTCAGCCGTTCGCGCGCTGCTCGAGCGCTAGGTCGAGCCGGGTGCTCAGGCGACTATGGCGCGTTCCGCGCGGACGCGCCGGCGCCACATGCGAGCCCCCTCACCGGCCGAGCTGTCGACCTCGGTGACGACCATCGCGTCATGGTCGGCTGACGCGCAGCGCGCGGCCCAGATCCCGTTGGGGGTGAGGACCCCGGCCGGCGGCTGGTCTCGGCCCGCCGGGCCCGCGTAGCTCACCCACAACGAGTTCGCCGCGGCGTGTCCCGCCGCCTCGACCGCGAACACGTCGGGGAACTCCGGGTTGCCGGCAGTCGACAGGAGCACGCAGTCCACGTCCTCTCGCTCGTAGGCGGCGAACAGCTCCGGGTACTGCGATTCCATCCCCAGCGCGCATCCGAAGCGCACACCACCGACGGCGAACACCAGCGAGCGGGTCCCCGCCGCGTACATGTACTGCGACTTCGTGCGCGAGAGCATGCGCTCGTCGTAGCGCCCGGTGATCGTGCCGTGATCGGAGATAACGAACAGGGAGTTCGTCGGCCGGGACCGCCCCGGTGGAAAGTCAATCCCGCCGACGGCTACCCAGAGCCTGAGCTCCCCCGCCAAGCGGGCGACGGTCTCGAGCTCGGCCCGCAACGTGCTGCGGTCGACCAGATCCCAATTCGCATCGGCGACCACCTCCGGACCACGGCTCGACACGATCCGTTTATGCGGAGAGCACAGTGCGCCCTCCGGGAAGTGCACGAGCGAGGCATCCGCCTGCCAGGCATCGCGCATCACGGCTCGGATCCCCATTCCACTCGCGCGCAACTGGTCTGGCGAGCGCGGGTCCGGCCGCAGCACGGACTGCGCGGTGGCGATCACCACCCGGCGCGGCTCCGCATGCTCGACGCCGAGCACGTGCCGGCGCGCAGCCGTGTACGACTCACCCGTCTTCGCGGCCCGCGCCCGGACCCGCCGCTTGAGCTTGGCATTCTCAGTCATCACGAACCTCCACGTCGTCGGCGACAGCTTCCCAGCAGCCCACCGAGACGGTTCGGAACATGGATGGCTCGAGCTCAGAAGACCCTTTGCCTCCACCGACGCCGCTGACGCTGGGAGCCAGTCCTTGGAGGTTCGGCGCGAGCCGCACCGATCGGAACCTACCACGGGCACGCGACGGCTCACCCGGGCGAAGTACCCGCGCCACTTCGGCGCAGGTAGCGGCCGGTCCGCCGATGCCGGCGCCAATATCGAGCACCAGGTCCTCCGGTTGTACGTCGGCGAGATCCGCGAGCGCGACGGCGGCTGCGCGCCCGAGCGCCTGAAATTCGTCAGCCCAGCAAGAGCCCGGCCATCCAGACCACCTTTTGTGAGCATCTCACAAAAGGTGGTCGGCTTCTCTGCGCCAACCGCCGCCGCGAGGGGTCCGCGCCTCGATGCACGCCGGCGCCTGCCGGTTGAGGTGCTCGGAAACAGCCGGCTTTTGGCGCTACCGGATAGGACAGCCGGCTCCCAGCTCAACCGACGGATCGTGCAACACGGGCAGACCGTCCTCGGCGAGATGACGGGTGCACTACTGCGCAGCCGGAGTGCCGAACCATGTGGTTAGCGCGTCGGGAAGTCCCGCGGAGCCTGAGTCCTCGCCGACCCAGGCGACATATCCGTCCGGCCGGATCAACACGGCGCTCGGAGCGTCGACCACGCCGAGTGCCGGGAGCTCCCACGAACCGATGTATTCGGCATCGATCAGCCGGACCCGATCCGCCCACAGGGAGATGTCGACGTCGCCTGGCGCACCGAGGTTCAGGAGCACTGGCCGCGCATCGTGTAGGAGGGTGAACACCCGCAACGAGCCGTCGGCTCCCGCCAGGTCCAGATCGGGCATGCGGCGCCCGAGCAACGGGTGTCCCTGACCGAGGTCGTAATGGATGTCCAAAGCAGACACCATCGCGGCAAACCGCTTGCGAGGCTCGTCCATGCTGAGCAGCTCGGACATGGTGTCGCGCAAAGCCTCGATCCGCGCGTCGGACCGCGCGAGTGCAGTCCCCGCCATGGTGTTCTGTAACACGCGGGCAGCGACCTGATGCCGCTCGGCCTGGTACGTATCGAGGAGGCCGCTTGGCGAGGTCCGCTTGACTACCTGGGCCAGCTTCCATCCCAGGTTCACCGCATCCTGCACGCCGGTGTTGAGGCCCTGTCCACCCACCGGGTAATGCACATGTGCCGCGTCACCGGCAAGCAGCACACGTCCCTCCCGGTAAGACGCCGCCTGCCGCGTCGTGTCCGTGAACCGGGAGATCCAGGTCGGGCTGTGAACGCCGTAGTCCGTTCCTCGGACAGCAATGAGGGCCTGGCTGAGATCCTTGAGAGTGGGCTCCCCGCTTTGCCCGACGTGCTCTTCTCGCACCACGACCCGGACCCGCTCGCCATCCTCCAGCCGGCCCAGGGCATGGATGCCCTTTTCATCGCGCTGGAGACCAAGCTCTGGCTCCTCGCTCACCTCGACCTCGGCAATCAAGGAGCTGGTTGACGCGTCCCACCCGGGAAACCCGATCCCGGCCGCCTTACGGATCAGACTCCGGCCCCCGTCGCATCCCACGAGGTATTGCGTCCGGAGTGACTGACCGTCGGAGATCTCGACATCGACACCGGTCTCCTCGTGCGCGAACCCGGTCACCTCGCGCCCGCGGTAGATCGGTACGGCAAGCTCGTCGACCCACCCGGCCATGATGTCCTCGATGCGGTTCTGCCAGAGCGCGAGCACGTAGTTGTGGCGGGTGGGACAGTCGCTCATGTCCAACGGGATCCCGGAGAAGCTGGCAACCTGAACCGTCGTTCCCTGCGAGAGGAATCGATCAGCGATCCCACGCTGATCGAGTACTTCGATCGTTCGCGAGTGCAGACCTCCGGCGCGTGATCCCGCGAGCTCAGGACCGGGACGCCGCTCGACAACCGCGACGTCCGCCCCAGCCAATGCCAACTCGCCCGCCAGCATCATCCCGGTCGGACCTCCCCCGGCGATCACCACCGCATGGTCCGTCATAGCCGCACTCCACCGAAAAACGTGGACACCACACCCATTTCGCTCCTCCCAACTCCGTGAGGTACTGGCGTTGCGGTCGGCGATTATGCGGCATGAGCCGGGGCTTCATGAAGCCCCGGCAGGTGGTATAAAATTCGAAACGACGGGAGTTGCGGCGGGACGTCGGCAGCGGCGTTAGGGGCGAATCGCAGCCATCTGTATCTCCTTCGGGATAGGTGTTGGTTCCCGTTGGCTAGTTCGCGCTCCAGATCACGGGTGAGTCGACGGTGGCTTGCGAGCCGTTCCAGCCGATCTTTGCCGCCAGCGCGGGCTCCATATACGTCTCGCAGGTGGTGAAGCTCTGTCCGGCAGTGAATGGATTGGGCGTGTCGGTGTCATTGCAAGGCGGGAAGTCGCCGGTCATGATCAGATTGCCGTCGGCGTCGCCGTTGGCGTCGATCGCCTGCACCGAGTCAGCGGGGTCCTGATCGCTGGTGCTCATCGACTTACCGCTGAGGTTTGTCATCCGCAGCTTCACATACGTGGGGACATCGCCCTTGGGTACGCCCGACAGCGAGATGCCGTTGAAGTCGCTCATCTTGCCCAGCGTGATCGATTCGATCGTGAGCCCGAGCTTGTAGCTCGGACCGTTGTTGCCGTTGTTCAGCGTCGTGTCGAACTCGACCGTCGCGGGCTGGCCGACCTTCAGCGTTGTACCTGGAGCGGTCAGCGCCCCCGCCGTCGTGGCCGGAGCTGCAGCCGCTGTGGAGCTGCTCGTAGCGGCTGCGTTCGTGGCCGCGGTGGAGGCGGCCGCGGTAGAGCTGGCGGCGGTCGAGGCGGCCGGGGTCGAGGCCGCTTGGGTCGAACTCGTCGTCGAGCTCGTTGACTGGCTGGAGCCCCCGCAGCCCGCCAGCACGCAGGCGCTCAGCAAGGCCGTCATCGCAAGCCGAGCGCTAGGCCGCGCGGGTAGTTTCACCTCTTTGGCGTGGGTTGTTCTCATTACAGCTCCTCGCTGATTCGTGGTTAGGCCCGTGGCGGCCACGTCACCGTCTCAGGGCGGGCGATGACAGCCCTCATCGCGACAGCCGCCCCTCGTCCTCTGGCTCCGCCAGTGGAGCTTGGTCGGCGCCCGCGGAGGCGCGCTCGAGCCGATCGATCAGCTCGAGCCAGCCAAAGAAATCACTCGGAGAGGAGCCCTCGACGGCGACCTGTCCGCTGACCGTCTTGCCGGTGTGCCGGATCTCCAGCAGCACCCGCACCGATTGCTCACCTGGCATGATCGCTGACTTTCGCGGGCCTTCCTCGCCCCGCGCATCGGGGAGCACCCCAGTGTTTTGGCCGGGGCACCCCGAAGTTTGGAGTTAGCCGCCGGCGAAGTGCCCGGCGCAGCGTCAGGACCAGGCAAACACGGGCTCTTCGAAGCCTTCCACGCGTTCGCCCGCCCGACCCAGGAGACCAACCTGCCTCAGCTGGAACAGGATCGCGCCGGTCGGCGCATGGATCAGGTGGCTTCCAAGCGGCAGCTGCAGCACAGGACGATCGCTCTCGGGAATTGCGATGAACCGCGGCTCGGTGTCGATGAGCGTCTGGAGACTGAGGCGGTGCACGGAGAGGATCTCTTGTTCTGCTGGCGTCAGGGCCGGGTCGGCCGGGCCCCACAGCACCAACGGCGTGATCAGGTAGCCCGAGCGTGTGGCGTAGTCCTCGAGCCAGCCGACCACGGACTCCGGTTCGCCCCGAATCCCGAGCTCCTCCTCCAACTCGCGCAGTCCGGCCTCGGTTGTACTCTCACCTGGCTCGACTCGTCCGCCGGGTAGAGCGTATTGGCCCGCATGGCGGGTCATTTGAAATGCGCGCTGGCACAGGAGCACGGCCGCCCCACCGGGAGCGCCGATCATCCCTTCGGCGTGGCGCTCGGAGTCGCTATCGACGATCACGACCACGACTGCCGCGTGGCGCCGTCCGCCGATGGGATGCTCACGACGTACGTGAGCACCAAGATTTCTGGTCAGGATGGCCCGGAGGCTGGTATCGAATCCGATCATCGCGTATCGCGGCTAATAGGGTCGCACGCGATGACCACGTCGCGCCGCCTCATTGTGGTTGCGCTCATCTTCGCTGTGCTCCTGGTAGGTCCGGAAAGGGCGCTAGCCGTGACCTCGACGGGCAGGACTTCACAGCACGGCGTGTTGCCGGTCTTCTTCGCGAGGCCCGGCGTACTCATCTCGTTGATCATCAAGTTGCGGACGCGGTGCACCGACCACGGGCGACGCGCCATCTGGCCTGTGACGGCTCGGCAAGGGTGACACACATGCTGCTCGCAAACGGTGTCGGTTGTAAGAGTCCGTGGGTGACCTTCAGCATCCCGATCTGAACCACCCGCGGGTGTCGCCTGCCCCGAGCCGGTGCGTAACCGCCACCGCACACATTAGGCGACCGCGCACCCGATCGATCCCGTCGCCGCCTGAGCGGACTCAAGTACCCGTCGCTGGGGCGGCCTGCAAGATCAGGTCAGCGATCTCTTCCGGGTGGGTGATCATCGAGAGATGACCGGAGTCGAGCTCAATTGTCGTCGCGTTCATGCGTTCGGCAAGAAACCGCTCGAGTTCCGGCGAGGTGGTGCGATCCTGCCGTGACACCGCGTACCAGCACGGCTTTGTCCTCCACGCCGCGGCGCTGACTCGCTCACCAAACAGGGTGTCCGAGACGCGGCCTTGGACCGCATACAGAGCCCGAGCCTGGACCGGGTCCACACCGTTGGCGAAGTCGTTGAGGAAGGCGTCCTCAGTGAGCCCGCCGAACCCCTGCTCGAATACCAGCCCGGCGTTGGCTGGAGGAGTCGGGAACCTCTTCGTCAGTTCGACATAATCCTCGTCGGCGTCCGGTGCCCGAGCGGCGACGTATACCAACCCCACGACGCGTGGGTCGACCCCGGCCTCGGTGATCACCGTCCCGGCAAATGAGTGGGCGGCCAGGATCGTCGGGCCGTCCTGCATCGCCAGGACGCGGCGAGTGTGTGCGACGTCATCGGCAAGCGAGCTCAGCGGGTTCTGGACGGCGCTGACGGTCAGGCCGGCGGCCTGTAGGCGCGTGATGACCGCCGACCAAGACGACCCGTCGGCATAGGCGCCGTGGACCAGAACTACGTTGCGAACCTGTTCCTGAGTTGGCGCGTTCATGGGGGCGAGAATAAGCCGCGAGAACCTGAGGGGCAACGACCCCCCACTAGGATCGCGGCATGATCGACGAGTCAAGCGAATTCGGGGCACGCGTCGCGCGCCACCTGCGCGAGGAGCTGATCGTGTGGCTCACTACTGTGGCACCGTCTGGTGCGCCGCTCCCGCGGCCGGTGGGATTCGTCTGGGACGGCGGCGAGAACGTGTCGGTGTACAGCCAGCCGGGCGCGCGGATCCGCAACATCGCACGCAACCCGAAGGTCACGTTGAACTTTGGCGGCGATGGGGAAGGTGGCGACATCGTGATCTTGTCGGGCACGGCGCACGTGGACGAATCCGGTGCGAGCGCCGTCGAGGACGCGGCGTTTGCGGCCAAGTACGCGACCGAGTTCGAGCGCTTCGGGATGACCGCCGAGGCGTACGCGCAGCGCTTCAGGATCCCGGTCCGGATTCGCCTCACCGCCGTCACGGGGCGCTGAGTGCCCCTTGAGCCAGATGAGTCAGCTCGGCGGCACCAGGCGGTAGATGGCTCCGGCCTGGTCGTCGCTCACGTAGAGCGCTCCGTCCGGTCCGGGCACCGCATCGACGGGTCGCCCCCACCGCGAGCCGTCTGGCTCCTGGAAGCCGGTCGACGGTAAGAATCGAGCATTCGCCAGCGCCGTGGTCGCCGCCGCGACCGATGCCATCCCCAACACGCCCGCGATTGCTGCCCAACTGCGGACGCAGACCCTCATGCCTTGCTCGCGCTGACTCCGTGCGTCGCATTTCAGAGGACAAGCCTAAACCAGATCGGCTTCGTCGGCGCCGGCGGTCACAGGCGTAGGATCGGCGTGTGCTCGCACCGGTTGATCGCGTCGAGGTGACGGTCGTCATCGACAACTTCCTCGATCTGCTGATGGCTGGCGAGGCCGGCGTCGTTCGCTACCAGGCGCGTGACCTCGGCGCAGCTGAGCAGCTAGTTGCTGAGCATGGCTTCTCTGCGCTGGTCACTGTCGAGCGGGATGGCGACCGGCGCACCGTGCTCTACGACGCCGGTCTCACACCACACGCGGTGGCCCGCAACCTCGACGTGCTTCAGGTCTCCGTGGGTGACATGCGTGCGATCGTCATCTCCCACGGCCACGCCGATCACCACGGCGGTCTTGAGGGACTGATCCGTCGTCGGGGGCGCTCGCGGCTGCCGCTGGTTATCCACCCCGATGCTCGGCGTGACCGGAGAGTCGCCTTTCCCTCTGGCGGCGAGCTACGCCTCCCGCCGCCCAGCCACAAGACCGGAGGCGGGGCTGTGAGGGTTTCGGCACCCACGAGCCATGCCGCACGACGGCTCCGTCGGCTCCGGACAGGTCGAGCGGGTCACCGAGTTCGAAACCGGCTTCCCTCTAGGAAGGGCGCGCGGCCGGTGTGGCTGGCAGCCCCCGCTGATCTGCGACAGGCGCTCATCGTCAACATGCGCGACTTGGCCTGTGATCATCCCGGGTTGTTCGCATGCCTGCGTGAAGCGTCATGTTGCACGCTCGGCGCCTGACCGGGGAGACCCGCGTCGCCGGCCTACTCGGGGGTCTGCATCTCACCGGTGGACTGTTCGAAGCGCGCATCGAACCAACGGTCGAGGCGTTGCGCGCCGCTCGCGTTGCCCGCGTCTTGCCCGCGCACTGCTCGGGCTGGAAAGCGGTCCACGCGATCGCACGTGCCATGCCCGAGGCGTTCGTGCAATCCGCAGTGGGAACGACCGTAACGTTCGAAGCGGCACCGGCGAACTCAGATGAGCTCAGGGCGTAGTCGTAGACGAGCGCCGCTCCGCCCGGCACCACCTCTGAGGGGGGCCACTCCTCACGGCGTTTCACACGAGGGTCACGACCGACTTGCCATCCTGATGGTGATGGCGGTATCCAGGTCAGGTCGCCCGATCCCACCCCCGCGCACGCGGCCCGTGGAGCTAGCGGCGGGCGTCGCGACGATTGTGGCCGGCATCGCTCTCATCGCGCTCGTCCCGGAGCTTCGACACTGCGTCAGCCTCGTGGTCCATGGGCGGTTTGCCGAGCTTCGCTCTTACGTTCGCTCGCTCGGCGCCGGCGGGGTAGGCCTGCTCCTGGGCCTGATGCTGGCCCACGCGATCGTTTTCTACCCGAGCGAGATCATCACTACCACCGCGGGCTACGTGTACGGCTTCTGGCCCGGTTTGGCGTTGGTCCTCGTCGGCTGGCTGCTGTCCGCCTTGCTCTCTTACGCCCTGGGCCGCAGCGTGGGCCGCCCGCTGCTACAGCGAGTCCTGGGCCGCCGCTTCGCCTGGCTGACGGCGACGATGGAGGGCGGCGGCATCACGCTCCTACTCAGGCTAGGTTGATTCCTATCGTTCCGTTTGCCCTGGTCGGCTACGACGCGGGCGCCACTGAAGATCAGTCTGTGGCGCTTCTCGTGGACCACCATGCTCGGCTACCTACCGCTGACCACAGCAGTGACCTACCTGGGTTCCCACGCGCAGACGCTCTCGATCGGCAACCCCCTGGTGTGGGTCGCCGTCGCTGTGCTGGTCGGTCTACTCGTCAGGAGCTGATGTTCCGCCCGTGCGCTGCGCGATCGGTGGCCATGCCGGCAGTGGGGGACCGCCCAGGCGACGGGACCGTGCCGCAGGCTGGTACGGGTTCAGCCAGCCTCGGACTCGTCCGGGTAGTAGGACCTTGCCGCCCCTTCCCTGAGCTCGGGAGGGGGCGCTGCCAGCCGGGCGTAAAGCTGCCGAGCAACATGCGAGCGCAAGAGGACGAGGAGGCGGCAAGGCCCTGGCCAGGACGCCGCGGCTGGCTCACCGACCCGATGGTTATCGGATCGAACTGGTGCAGTGCGGCCGGACACGCCACGGGATCAGGAGTCCTGCAATGGATCGCCCGAGTTGTGCTCTCGGCCGCTAAACGACGTGATCTTTCCCGGCACACACAACTCGTTCGCGGCAGCAGATGAGCCCGGCTGGTACTTCGCCACCGACCTATCCGAACCCTCGCCAGTGCGCGGCATCGGGGCACCTGATCGAATCCACTACGGGGAGTATGACCCGGCTAACGGTCGCGTGCGAACCGACCAACGGCCAGGGTTCGGATCGCAGCGGTCGCTGAGTAGCTGCCCGCCAGGATGCGGGTCGCCGATCGCGTCGCCGGGGGTATCGGCCTGGGAACGCTGAAAGGCAAGCCGCAGCCGTTTCTCTGTCACACCCTGTGCGAGTTCGGCACCGAGCTGCTCATCGCCAGCGGGCGTATTCGCGGCGTTCCTGAACGAACACCCCAACCAGGTACTGGTCCTGATCGTCGAAGACTACGTTCCTCCTCGATGATCAAACAAGACTTCGGCACGCCGGGCTCACGCGATACGCGGCGATCTTAAAGCCGCACGCACCATTTCGGTAACTAGGCGAACTGACCGCGAGCCCCCTCCGCTCTCGCTTCCGGGGGCAGCAAGTAGATCAGTGCCCGTAATGCCGGCGTTCTCATTCATCAGGACACCCTGTTCGCCGCGGCGCATCCGGGCCAGCTCAGCCCGCCCGATACCGGGGCGACTCGGACAGCCCGCTCCGCTGATCAACCACTGTCTCCAGTGCGCGGCATCGTCGTCGGGAAGATCAGATCGCCCGCTAGCCCCGCACCTCGCAATCTCGCCTCCGGCGACCAGCCAACACTTGGAGATCTCTGCTCATAAGACCCACCACCAAGGACGGGGTAATCGTCTTGGTCATCCGCGCGAGGTCTACAGCCATTCGCCAACGCCGGAGCCTGACTGTTGGCCGACGTCAAGCCAAGCTGGCGGATCCGACGAGTCCACAGAGCAATGCCAGAGCCGGCGCTGGCTGGTCACTGGGCGGCTGACCGTCACGGCGCCGTTGTGCGAACCTTGGCGTTCCCGCTATCGAACATGAGCACGAACCGCCAAACTTACGCACAGGTTGCACAGGTGCCGGAGCCAGCGGCGTGCCCGTCTCGCGTGTCGAAGCCTCAGCGACGCAGCGTGGTCACGTCGTGAGGGACCGTTTGCTTATCGCGCGCGTCTTCACTGCCGATGCGACACCAAATCACGTGCGGCTGGTCTTTTCGGACCGACTCACCAAAGGTGTATATGGCGCGGAGGTTCCTGTCGAACCAGAGCTCCCAATAGCCAGGATGACCGTCGAGTTTCTTGACAAGGGCCCGCCCAATGTCGCTGGGGGTGTTGTGCTGAGTGGGGCGACGAGCTTCTTGGCGGCGGCATGGAACATTTGCCGCTGTCCGGTGGTCAGCTTTGCGTAGTCGCGCTTGAACTGTGACAAGCGGTCGAAGGTAGGCGCTGGCTTCAAGGGAGTGTTGTCGAATTCGTCGAGGAACTCCGCGATGCAATATGTCAATCGCCCCATGCCGTTCTCCTGCTCATGCTTGAGCTGGTCTTCGATGTCCGCGGGGCGTACCCGGACGCCAACGTCGGAGGGCTCGATCACGACATATTCGACGTCTTGTAGGTCCCAGCGGGCGACGGCTTCCGCGGTCAGTTTGCTGCGTGGAGCACGGTTGCCGCGGCCAGAACGGGAAAGTCTCCGGTCCCGATGGCCATCGCTGGGCTTCGTGTCGTCTACGGACGGGCGTTGAGGAGGCGAGGGCGGTTCAGCTCGCGTGGGCATCGGCGTCGGACCGGGTCCGGATGCACGGCAGTAGTGAAGGGAATCCGGTTCTGGTCGCACGGATCTCGTTGACCGAAACATAACCTGGGCTGGACGCGATAGCCACGGGGGCGTCTCCCTGCCCGAGCTCACGAGGCCCAATCGGCGAGGTGCTCTGTGCTAGTGCGCGTGGAAGCCGGATGGTCATGTCCTGGAGGCCTCCGTCTGATGCGTGTGGGGTGGCAGTTCTGCCGGTAGACGGCCCACCTGTTGCGCTTTGGTGCCGCACCGCGCACCGTTGAGCACGCGTCGCCGAATGAGTGCATACAGCCCGATCCAAGGTGAGTGCCGGCCAAGCTCAGCTCACCGTCGAGGTGTGACTCTCGAAGATTCTGGCGCACCGCGAGGGCGGCCCGCCAACAGCCGTCCTCGAGCTTCTCATCCATCGCCATGATGACGCCCTCATCGATCGGCGCAGTAACTGCAGACGGCCTCCTCATCGACCGTCGCGGCACGACACGCTATCACCTCGATTTCTCGTCAGGGCCCTAGTGTGCGAGCGGGCGCCTGGGCTCGTCAGGGCAAGCGCCCTGTACTATGCCCGAGCCGTTCCTCTAAGGGGTGAGCACGATCTTTCCCTGCAACCCTCCGCGCTCCAACCGTGCGTACGCGTCGCGGAAACGGTCCAGAGGCAGGATCTCCGCAATGCGGACGGTCAACTCACCCGCCGCGGCGCGACGCGCCAATTCACCCGCCGCCTCGGCATCCGGCTGGACCTGCACCGTCTGAGTAGCGATTCCTCGGGCAGGCTCGGGCAGCCCAGTCGGGACCGACGTCACAAACGCGCCACCGTCCCGAACGCACACCAATGCCTTAGTCCCGAGTCCCACCGTGTCGAGACACGCGTCGACGCCGTCCACCCATGCGCCGCGAATCTGGTTCTCGAGATCATCGGTGGTGCTGACGACGCTCTCGGCCCCCAGCCGACGCGCCGCATCCGCGTCGGAGTCGCGCACGGCCGCCACAACCCGCGCGCCGCGGGCGGCGGCGAGCTGCGTCGCATACCCCCCAACCATTCCAGCCGCGCCCGTCACAAGGACGAGGTCGCCGTCACTCACCGCAGCCCCATCCACTAGCAGGCGAGCGGTCAGGCCGCAGACCGGGAGCGCGCTGCCCTCAGGAAACCCCACGGAATCAGGCAGTGGCGCGAGGATCGCGGATGGCACCGCGATCTGCTCAGCGAGCGCGCCGACCCCCATCCACGGCTGCGTCACGAATCCGAACACCCGCCGCCCATCAACGGTCTCGCCGGCAAAGTCCCAGCCTTGGACCTGCGGAAAATCGGTGGCGCCGCCCATCCCCGCGAACGCACCCTCGGCGGCGGCCAGGTCCCACGGCCCGAGCGACGCTGCCCGAACGCAGACCAGCTCCTCGCCATCGATGGGCGTCGGGTCGGCAACGTCGGAGAGCTCCAGCCCGTCAACGCCCGTGAACGAGTTCAGAACGACAGCCCGCACCTCCTGAAGTTTCGCACAGCCACAACGTTCGCTTCCGAGCCGCGTGAGGCATCATGATCGCCCAAGCCGGGGCCGTTCCAGAGGGGTGCAGAACCCCAGCGATGCGTAGATGAATCGAACACGCGTTCGCTACAATATGTACATGCGCGAAGAAGAAGTTATACGAGCTACCGACATCGGCATGGTGCCGCTCGGTTACGGGCGCTTCGTGCGGGCGGACGACATCGTGGCCGTGCTGCCGATAGAGGAAGGACGGGGGCGCGGACGCCGAACACACGTCCACGTCGCCGGGCTTGCATTGCCAATCGTGGCCTCTCGCTCCGAGGGCGCGATCCTCGCGGACATGAAGGCCGCGAGTGGCGTGGGCCGACGCGGAGCGGACTTGAGTGAGCGTCCGTCACCACGCGCCGGGCAAGCAGTGAGTGTCGCGCCTCATCGTCGGGGTCGCCTCGGGTTCGGCGCCCGCCGGGCGTGAACGCGCCCCGCTGTGTGCATCCGGCGGCGCGATGCGCTGTCAAACGGTAAGCAGGCAACAGCATTCGTGGTCGGCTGGCCCTCCGAGCAAAGCTGACTCGATCGGGCAGCGCGGGCCACGCTCGGCAGGCTCGCGAAAGTGCGAAAGCCGACGGCCACCCGACTCGTTAGACGGCGGGTATTTTCGGCCGATAGTTTCATCCTCTTGGGGCGATGACGACGCGGGGACGGCTCACCCAAGACAGCGTTAGCCGTTTCCGAGCGTGGATGGCACGCAGTGGTCGCACGGCCGCGGTGATCGGTGCGTTCGTGGTCGGACTGTGGCTCACGGCCCGAGGGGTGATCACGCGGCGTGAGCGACCCGCCGACGATCTCCCGGCCTCAGCGTTGGACGGAGAAAGCGGATCGAACGCAAGGGCTTGCGCCCGCGTGATGCCGCATACCTGATCGGCGCGTTCTGTGCGATCGCGGTGGTCGTGTTTGGCGTGCTCGAGCGGATCGTCGACCCCAAGACGTTCCACAGCGTGTGGATCGGAATGTGGTGGCCCATCGAAACCGTGACGACCGTCGGCTACGGTGACATCGTCCCGAATCAGACCGTCGGCAAGGTGATCGCCGCGTTCCTCATGCTTGGCGAGCTTTCTCTGCTCGCAGTCGTGACTGCCGCTGTCACCAGCGGCTTCGTGTCACGCGCGCAGGGGCGAGGACAGCTAACCGGACAGGATCCAGCCATGCAGAAACTCGACGAACTAACAGAAGAACTGCGGACCCTCAGGCGCGAACTCCACCAGCGCAGCTCGACCGACCGCGCGGACTCCTCGCCGGGCTGATCCTCTCGCAGCCGACGCGACAACGCGCGTCCTACGTCTATAGGAGCATTATCACAACGTCGGCTGCCGACCCCGTCGCAGGCGGGGTACCAGACCCAACCAGTGGAGGTACCAGATGGCCGAGTTCCCACCGCCCGTCGAGGGGATCGTGCTGACTCACTTCATCGTTTCAGAAGATGTCGAGCGCTCTCGGCGCTTCTACACCGAAGTTCTCGGCGGCAGGGTCGTCTTCTCCGGAGAGTCCGGACTGCCGACCAATGTCGCCCTGTCCAACAGCTGGATCGTCATCAGCGTGGGCGGTGGACCGACGGACGACAAGCCGTCGGTCACCCTGGAGACGCCCCCCGACCCCGACCGGGTCAGCAGCTTCCTCAATATTCGGGTCAAAGACATCGAAGCCGTGTACGCCGAATGGAGCGCCAGGGGCGCGAATTTCCTGACGCCGCCGAAGCAGCATCAGTACGAGATCCGTTGTTACATCCGCGATCCCGACGGTCATCTGATCGAAGTGGGGCAAACCACGGATCCAGAAGGGGACTGGACGCCCACTCACTGGCCATCGAGTGCTCCTGCCGAGGAGTCCGAGTGAATGCCGAGATCACCGGCGAAGGCCCTCGCATCGACGGTGGCCAGTGCCGCGGACACTGAGATCCCTACCGGCGGGGGAGCCCCTGAGCCCGGCCGACCGCGCTGGCGCCCTTCAAATGTCCGTTCGTCTGACTCCAGGACCGGTCCGTCCTGCGACCTGCGCGACGCCGAGCAGCGCGAGCTTGTCGGTCCGCGATAGGCGTTTGATGCGTGCCTCCTCGCGGCGCGCGGCGGTGCGGTCGGGCATCGGTATCGCATGTGCGAGCTCGACCGGCAGCCGGCTTGCCGTGTAGCGACTCGCAGTGCCCCCTCGATGGCGCGCGAGTCTGCGCTCGAGATCGACCGTCCAACCCGTGTAAAGCGAGCCGTCCCTGCAGCGCAGCAGATAAACCCACACCTCGGACACCGGTCCATAGCTTCGCCGCAACGAAGACTAGGCCCTGCTGGCGCGCCGGCAGCCGCTCAGAATTCCGCGCATCGCGGGGACGCTGATCGTGGAGTGCGAGGTGCTCGTGCCGTCCCGAGAGCGGGACACCGTGCCCGATCGGGCAGGTTCTGACCGCTCAGAACGGGTGAGCGTCGAGCCACTCGACGGTGTCTGGCTCTACGCCGACGCGCCTGTCGGCCGGTCGGGCTTGCATCCGCTGGCCAGCCGCTTCGGCGGCGTTGGCGTCCTCGTAGACAGTGAGCGAGAAGGCCTTGCCGGTCTGGAGTTGAAGGGTGCTAGACGTGCGAGCATCGCCCTCCTTGTTCGCCAACGCTAAATAACTACAGCGCTACTGTAGGGAATACGATGCCAGACGTCAGCCCCCAACCGCGCCGCGAATACCACTCGCCCACACGAGAGCAACGCAGACTCGCAACGCGCCGCCGCATCCGCCTCGCCGCCGAGCGGCTCTTCCTCCAAGACGGATACCTGCCAACCACGATGACCAAGATCGCGGCCGAGGCCGGCGTAGCCGAGAAGACCGTCTATCTCGCATTCCCCACCAAGGCCGACCTGCTCAACGAGATCATCCGAATCGGCGTCCGGGGAGACGAGGACAGCACCCGGCTCTCTCAAAGAGCGGAATGGGGTGAAATGCGCGCCAGTCGCTCGGTCGATCGGCTGCTAGATCAAGCAGCGGCTCGCAACGCCGCGCTGATGGCACGGGCCGCACGCTTCCTGGCCCTCGGCGAAGCGAGCGCCGCGATCGATCCACAGCTCGCGGAACTGCGCGATCGCGGCCATCGAAACATTCGCTCGGACATGCGCGAGCTCGCGACGGCGCTCGCGGCAATCGATCCGCGCATCGACCCCGAGCGGCTCGCGGAAACGTTGTTCGCGTTCGCCGCCAACGAATCTCCCTACCTGCGGCTCACCGAAGAATGCAACTGGCCACAACAGCAATATGCAGCGGCGCTCCGCGCCATCCTCGCCGCGCTCGTCGACCACGCGACGAGTTGAGCAAAACCTGTGGAGGAGCCGTCGGGCGCCTCAGGGCTTGATGACGAAGCGGTTGATGTGCGTGGCGCCGGTCTCGCCCACCGCGTTCCTGGGAGTTGAGAGAAGCTGATAGCTGCCCGGGGTCACCCGGGGTCAGTTTGTGACCGTTACGCCGCCCCGTGAAGCGCAAACCGGTTTGGTCCTGCGATGTCCGTTTCGCGGAACTGCCCGACGGTTCTGTGGCGCGATCGGCCGTACGAGACGGCTACTCGATCAAGCCGTTGAAGACTGGGCCAAGGAGGAGCACGTCGACCTCTTGATGAAACCGCCACAGGCCCGCCGCGTCGTCGCGACAATCGCGCAGGTAGGCGCCGAGCTGCGGAGCCGCCATCATCTCCTGAAGCGAAACAGAATCGTCAAAGGCGCATCGCTGAAGGTAGCCCTCGACGGTGACGGCGTTCTCCAGTGCGGTCGTGTGGTCGTAGGACAGGCGGACCGCGCGAGGGTCGGCGCCGCAGGCACGCAGCGCCTCGGCAAGATCCTCTGAGGAGGCGTACAACGTGCCCTGGCCATCGCGGAACTCGTCGAGGAAGTGGCGGTAGAAGCGAAGGTAGTGGCCCTCGCGGCTGCCCTGGGCGATGAGCAGCGCGCCACCGGGCGCGAGGGCGGCGAGCATGCGTGCGGTAGCCGCCCGGACCGCGGCAGGCGTGAGGGAGTAAAGCGCGTGGGTGGCCCAGACAACGTCGACCGGTCCGACGGCGTCGTCGAGCTCCTCCACGAGGGTTTCGTGGCGAGCGGCCGCGACGAACGGCGGGCGAAGCGCTTGCGCGGCCTCCAACAGCGAGAACGGAGACGGGTCGAGCAGGTCGTAGTCGATCTGTAGCTCACCAGATAAGGCGCCGACACCGCCGTAGTCTTGCAACGCCTCCGGGAACTTTCCGGAGCCGCAGGCGACATCGAGCAATGTAATACGTCGGCGCCCGTCGGCAACGCGACGAAGCCATGCTGAATGGTCCACGAAGCCTCGAGCCAGACGCTCATAATCCCGGCGCGCGAGCGCGTAGAAGGCGTCCATTTCGGCCCGACCCTCCTCGCTCCAGTGAGCCAGGCTGCGCGCGGCAGTATCCACAGTCCGGAGTCTAGGCTCAGTGGTTTTTGATCATTGCCGCCCAGCTGTGAGGAACTGGGGCGCTCGCCGGATCACCTCTCGGCCCGTCTGCTGTCTCCAAGCTTCCTCGAGGACGGCCAGGTGCTCGAGCATGGTGGTCTCGATCAGGTCCGGATCGCGCGTGGCGATCGCCTGGGCGGTTCGCTCGTGGATGTCGATCGTGAGCCAGGCCTCTTCGGCCACAGGGAGGGGATGGCGAGCGAGCTTGAGGCGCTGCTGGAGGGTCTGCATCAGGCCGATGAGGGTCACATTGTGGGTTGCGCGTGCGATCGCGAGGTGAAACGAGGCGTCGAGTCCGCGCACTCGCATCGTGTCGTCGGCGACCTCCCGCTGAGCGTCGATGATGCGCTCGAGCTCATCCAGGTCGTCGGGCGTAGCGAGAAAGCCGGCAAGCTGCGCTACGCGCGGTTCGAACAGGCGGCGGGCTTCGAGCACCCCTGCGATCTGCTCGAGGGGAAGCTCCTCCGCCGGTGCCGCCAGGCTGGCGGGAACGATGTCCGAGCGCACATAGATGCCGCTGTTGGGACCGCGGCCGGAGCGTATCTCGAGCACGGCGGCATCGGCCAGAACCTGGGAGGCCTTCCGAACCGTCGCGCGGCTGACCCCGAACTGGTCCGCCAGCGCTCGCTCGGACGGGAGGCGATCTCCGAACCGGAGCGAGCCGAGCTGGATCGCCGACGCGAGCTGGGCGATCACGTCGTGATGTGTCGCGCGGCCAGCGATCTTCTGGCCCGCGAATGGGCGCCCTCGCGATCCGCTAACGGACCGAGAGACGTCCTCGTGCCTGACCGCTCCCTGGTCGACCATGGTGCGGCCACTATACCACAGCGGCTTGACTCATGAACCAATATGGTCTAGTTTTCCGGACCATATTGGTCTAGACCTGAAGCGGAGGTGGACTCGAGATGATGGCTCAAACTCAGAGCGAGCTTGACCCCGTGAGCGCACGATTGCCCTCATTGCAGGGGGCTTGGCCTGTTGTCGGCGCCCCGCCCCGGCGAGCATCCCCCTACCGGGCAGCGGCTTCCGCCACCGGCTCGAGCTCGGCGCCGCAGCTCGAACACTCGCGCCTCATTGAGGAACTGCGCGCGTCGCGGTTACGAGTCATCCAAGCGGCCGAGCACGAGCGACGACGGCTCGAACAGGACCTTCACGACGGAGCCCAGCAACGACTCGTCGAGATCCAGATCAGGCTCGCCTTCGCACGCACGCTTGTCGACAGGGCGGATCTTGCCAGCGAGCTGGATGCGATTCAGGAGGCCGCCGAGGCGGCCCTCGACGAACTGCGCACGCTGGCGCGCGGCATCTATCCCTCGACCCTCCGGGACCTCGGACCAGCCGCCGCCTTGCGCACACTGGCCCAGCGATCTCCGGTACCGATCCGCGTCATCGACGAAGGGATCGGGAGGGCCTCGGCGCCGATCGAAGCAGCGCTCTACTTCTGCGCCCGCGAAGCGATCCAGAACGCCACCAAGCACGCTGGAACGGGTGCCAGCGTGACGGCCACCCTAGCCCGGCGGCGCGGCACGATCGACGTAACGATCAGCGACGATGGCGTCGGCATATCACCAAAGGCGGCACGCGCCGGAATCGGCATCCGGGGCATGCGTGACCGTATTGAGGCACTCGGCGGCCGGCTCGATATCTTTTCCGAGCCCGGTCTGGGTACTCGCGTCCGCGGAGCCATCCCCGACGAGGAGGCTCCCCTCGCCCGCGACCGCGCCAGCTGCTCCACTGAGCTGGCCGGTACCCTCGCCCTCTGACCACCGCTAAGTCGAGCCGCGCACCACACAACCCAGATCTGGCTTGCACGGCGGCGGACTTACAGCCCGAGCTTACGCACGCCTTCTTCGTCCCACCCGAGGTGGTGCGCGAGCTCATGGCGCAGGGTTCGTGTCACCGCTGGTCGTAGGCGACTCGGATCGTTGCCGTAGTCGTGCACGAGCGTGTCGCGGAAGATCACGATGCGATCCGGCAGGGTGCCGCCCGCCGGAGCGCCGATGATGTAGGAGCTCCGTCCACCGTGGCCGATGTAGAGGCCATAGAGCGGCTGGCGCCGGCCGTTGATGCGTTGCACCGCGCCTTGATCGGAGACGACCACTCCAACGTGGTCGAGCGCATGCGCGAACTCCGGCGGCAGCTCGTCGATCGCTTGGCGCACCAACTCCTGGAAGTCCTGCTCGTTGCGCGCCGGGTCAAACCGCCCGCCGCTCCGGGGATGAGCGGCGTGAGCCATGGCCCCTGTATCGGTTGACGCGAGCTGGTCAACTCGATCCTCGAGCGCCTCGAACTCCGCTTCCGACAGTCTGGGCTCATGCACTGGTTTCTGATCGCCGGGCTCGCCACGGGCGAAAATCGCGATCCCGATGCCGGCGAGAACCGGTAGCCCGAAGAGGTACGCGATCAACCCCTCGCGTGCCGGCGAGAGGAACACGAGAGCCACTATCCCGTAGCCGACCGCCAGGAAGAATGCCGCCGCAATCAGCATCCGCGGAACCGGATACATCGTCGCCCAAATCAGGCGCAGCCTCGCGAGGATGCCGTGACTCGACTTTCGAGGAGGTGCGGGCACGCCACGGCTGCGCGGGCGCCGACGAGTAGCCGCGCCCGCGTTGACTGCATCCCTCCGCACGGACCCCACGCGACGTAAGTCTAAGGAGCGGGCAAGGCGAACCGAAGGCGCGTCTGCGCCGTAATGACCGGGGAAGCGGCGACCTCAAACCAACCGGGGGACACCGACGTCTGATCGCGCGAACCGACAACCCATGGGCATCTCGCGGGGCGCTCGCCAAGCCATCGACACGCTCCTCTCCACGCCTCTGCGCCAGCACGTGGCCGCCTGCACCCTCGGCCTCACCAAGGCGCAACCGGCCCGCAGGGTGCCCCGGCGATCAGGGGTTCCAAGGGATCCCAGGAGCGCCAGGCGCGGCCGGTCCCGGCGCGAACGAAACGAGCTACACCCTCCTGCTCGGTCAGACCGAACCGCTCGGGACCTTCGGGCTATTTGACTTCTCGGCGCAATGCGAGGCTGCGGGCACCGAAATCGCGAATGACCTCAACGAAACCAACCGGTCGCTCGTCACTATCGACGAGACGGAGATGACTCCACCATCGAGCATCATCGTCAGCCCAGGCGCCGGGATCCAGCCCACGACCTCGGCCTCGGACCCGTTCGAGACGATCGCAAGTAACTCGTTCGCCCAACGACATGACGAGGACACCGTCACCTCCCCCACCCAGGATCTCGGCGAGCTGATCGTCACGATGGATGTCGGGGTCAACGACTGCACTGAGTCGCTTCTCTGAATCCCGGCCAAGGTCACCCCGTAGCAGCATCGGCCGCAGTCACGGGAAGCGCTGCCCCGACGCGTGTTCGGCAGGCCGGTGAGTGTCGCCTCGATCTAGCGGCCGTCGGCGCCGCGTGCGACCTGTTCTACCGCGCGGAATCCCTCCAGCCGGATCGATAGCGATCAACTGCCGGTGAGCCCCTTCGGCGGTTATCGACGCACGAGCGCGAACGCCGGCTGGCCGTTGGCGGCTGTCAGCCGCACGCGGCGCAGCTCCGCCCTGCCCATGCGCCGGCTCTGGAGCTTGACGCTCCATGCGCCGACTGTAGAGCCGCCGCTTGCCGTCTCGCACAGCACTTGGTTGCCGAGCAGCAGCAGGTCTCTGCCGCGGCATTCCACCACCTTGCGGTTCGCTTCCACGAGCATGCGAGGCGCGTACTCGGTTGGGCTGGCCGGGGTAGGCAGGCCCACTGACGCGCCGACCTGGAGGATCAGCCGGCAGGAGGCGTCCTGTTGGGCCGAGTCGCGCGCGCCGGGGAAGCCGTAGGCCGGCGAGTCGACCATCCACGCGTCGTAGGGCATCTGCGGTCCATACAGCGCGCACAGCCTGTACGACTCCGCGAACCACTCTCCGGGGCTCCGGCGGTCGCTGGCGAACGGCGTCCACCACGCGCTCGCCCCGCCGGGCAGCCCCCAGATTGCCATGAAATCCGCGCGGAACGTGTCCTGCATCTCGGTGCCGTCGAACACGTGCCCCAGTTCGTGCATGAGGTACTCGTGCGTCCAGTATGGACCGCTACCCGTGTCAATCTCCACCTGGGGCGTCGGCCAGTCCGACCATGTCGTGCAGCCGACGGCCCCCGCGACGGTGCCGCACGCGAAGGCCGCGGGCGAGAATGCGAGCTGCACCGCGCCGGGGTAGGTCGGGGCGTAGCTATCGTCCGCCCACTGCTGGTAGGGGTAGAGGCTCGGCGATCCAAAGGTACTGCCGCCGACGAGGTCGAGCTGCGCGGCACCAGCGGGCGCTGACATGACCAGAAGCGCTGTCAGGGTCAGTCCGACCATCAGAGCGGCGAGGTGAAAACGGCGGGTCATCATGAGTCTTTGCCGCGAACCGGGGGGGCGGCGAGCCCGAGCATCGTCAGTTCCGCCGCCTGCACCTAGTGTTTACGCGCCCTCTGGACAGATTCATTACCTGTGGCCCGGCAGCGCCAACGGAACAGCCATGGCGCGCGGCGAGGCGGTCGCGCCCGCCGCGCTTGTCCCACAGACGACGAGCCTTCTACTCAGCTGATCTGGACGGGTGTACCGGGTAGTCGGCTTGGGCCGATCATCTGTACGAGCCGGTCGATCGTGTCGTTGGACAGCCGGATGCATCCGTGACTGTTGGCGGTGCCAAGCGGGTCTTGGAGGCTCGCTCCGCCGCGGCCGTGAATCGCGACCGTTCCGTCACCTCCGTCGAACTGCTGCAGCGCATCGCTGTGGGCGGTTAGGTCGAGGACCCAGCTACCCAGGAAATCGTGTGGATGCCACGGTATCGCCCACCAGACAGCGAACAGGCCGTCCGGCGTCGGTGTGCTTGGCTTTCCAACGACTACCGACACGGTGCGAACGACTGTCCCGGCGCGGAATAGGGTCAAGGTTCGCCGGGAGGTGGAGACCACGATGCGCCACGGGGTCTGCTCCAGGGCGATCTTGTCGGCGTTGATCCAGCCGGCCGCCCCGTTGGGACGCCACGGAAGACGCACTTGCACCCAGCATCGGCCGTCGGCAGCTCGGTCGCGGCCGATGACGAGTAGCCAGGCCACGTCCGCGGGGGTGAGCCAGCGCGTGATGTGCATGCTCTTCCCAGGCAGCGAGAAGACTGCGGTCGAAGCGTCAATTCCTGCGCGCCAGGCGACCGCATGCGTAGGCCCGCTGATAGCGGCGGTCCCTGCCACCGCGGAGCACGCCGTCTCCGTCGCCGCCGGGGCGCGGACAGCGAGGGCGGACGCGGAGACGAGCACGAGACCCATCGAGAGCGCGATCCGCCGCCAGGCCCGCATACGGGGGACCTTACTCGGAAGGGGAGTGTGCGCCACCCTAAGAGGGGTGCTCACGCCCTTACCCGTCCCCGTGCCCCGGATATAAGGTGGCACCTTAGAGAGGTAGGACAGCCGAGAGGTGGGTAGCCGTGTTGCGACGTGCTCAGGGCAGCGCCCGCTGCTCGACGATTAATCTTGGATGGTCGCGAAGTGCTCTGGCGTTACTAGGGCTGCGCCGGAGCTGGCGACTGCGTGCCGTGCTCGCGATGGCGGTGGGTTTGCTCCTGCTCCAGGTCGCTCCTGCCGGCGCGGTCGTCCGTCACGGACCGCCGCCGACGCGAGCCAAGGTGCGGGGCAATACCGAGATGAGGGTTACGGACTGGTACCCGGGCCAGAGTGTGAACGGATTCATCGCCGATCCCAGCAATCCCTTCGACCCGGTCGCCGACGGCTATCCCGCGCACAACCCGACGGATGGCTGGTCTACGAAGAACGAGGGCTTCGCCGGCGTCATCCACGGCATGCCGCCCGGCGGCGGGGCGCCTCTGAACCTCTATTGCATCGACATCAATACCGACACGTGGGGCGGCATCGGCTACGCCCTCGGCACGTGGGACGCCTCCAACGTCAGGAACGTCGGCTTCGTGGCGCGGATCCTCAATGAGTATTACCCCAACACCGACCTGCCAGCCCTGGGGGATGAGAACGAAACGGCGGCCGCCGTGCAGGCAGCCATCTGGTTCTTCAGTGACCGATACGTGCTGAACAGCTCGGACCCGGTGTACGCCGCCACGGTGGCGATCGTCGACAAGGTAATCGAGGAAGGACCCCTAGTAGAACCGCCCCCGCCGAGCCTCACCATCACTCCCACGAGCCTGAGCGGCCCGCGCAAGGTTCTCGGACCGTACACGGTGAGGACCGATGCCTCGGGGGGAGCCACCGTCAACGCGACCGGCGCAAATATGTACGCAAACCGGGAGGGCACGACACCGATCGCGCCCGGAGAAGTAGTAGCGTCCGACACGAAGATCTGGCTGCGCTCCACGGGTACCGCCGACGCCGTCCTCCAGGCCACCTCCCAAGCCACCGTCCCGAGCGGCAACGTGTATCTATACGACGGGAACACCGACGGGGTCAACGACGCCCAAAGACTCATCCTGGCGCAAAACGCCACTTTGAGGACCACGGTCCAATCCACCGCGGAGTTCCTGCCCAGCGGCGAGCTGGTCGTGCAGAAGACGATCGCCGGTCCCGGTGCGGAATCGCAAGGGCAGGTGGTCATCCACGTGGACTGTGATGACGGCGTGTCAAGGCGCGATTTCATCATCCCCGCCGGCACGCCCGCGGGGACCACGTCGCGCACCTACCGTCACATCGCCGCCGGAACGACGTGCACCGTCACGGAGACGTCCAACGGCAGCGTCGTTGGGACCGATGTGGTGGTTACCGGGGATGGGCAGGAGGTCACGATCCCCGCCGGCGGACAGAAGACGGTCGACATCACCGACACCTACACCCCGATCCCCACCCCCAGCCCGAGTTCGCTGCTCGTCACGAAGACGATCGCGGGTCCGGCCGCGGGCGAGCAGGGACCGATCAGCATCCAGGTGATCTGCAACGGGACGGCCTTCCCGGACTTCACAATCCTCGGCGGAACGGCAGCGGGCAGTTATTCGCAGAGCTTCGGCCCCGTTCCGGCGGGCTCGGTCTGCACGGTCACCGAGATCGCGGACGGCGGCACCACCACCGTCACAGCGCTCGTGTCCGGCAATGGCCAGACCGTGACCATCCCGGCGGGCGAGGTGGTACCGGTGAACGTGATGGACGTCTACGAAAATGGACCCAGCCCCGCGCCCGACGTGGCCACGGGCAACCTGAGACTGATCAAGACCATCGGCGGGCCGGCGGCCGGCCAGCAAGGTCGCATCGCCATCCTCGTGGCCTGTGGCGACGCGGCCCACACCTACGCGGTCCACATAGCGGCCGATACCGGCGCTGGTTCTGAGTTACGCTGGTTCCCCGACATCCCGGCCGGGTCTCGCTGCACCATCACCGAGACTGTGAACGGCAGCACCAACACGGTGGAGGCGACTACGGCCGGCCGGCGTAAGACGGTGACCATACAAGCCGGTCGCACATCGACCGTTCATGTCACGGACACTTTCTTCGGCGTGAGCGCGGTGGCGGTGACCGGGTAACGAGACCTGATCGAGGTTGGGCTGCTCGGGTAAATCGCGTCCTGCCGGCGTTCTGGGACTGGAACGGATGCGAGGCTCCACGAGTGATGGCGCGCACGATGCGGTCGGCTGCCCCCGTTCTCATCAAGCCGGCCGTAGCTGACCTGGAGGAGGCCGGGGGGCGCCGAGCCGATCGGGGCGGTGTCAAGCGATGCTTCGGGTGGAGCTTTCCGCGAATGTTCCTTCGTGGTCTTCGCTGGGGTACGCGGTCGGTTGAGACTGTCCTTCGGCGAAGGTTCCGACGTGGTCGGCCCCGGGATGCGCATCGGGATTTGCCTCGCCCTCGGCGAATCGCCCGACCCGGAGCTCGTCTGGATCGAGGTAGGCGTTCGCCTGGCCGTCGGCGAAGCTCCCTCGATGTAGCTGCTCGCGCGCGTATGTGAGGTTTGTCAACATGTGGCTTTCCCTGATGTTTCAGAGGGACAGCATGTTCCGCTCTGCGGCTTTGGGTGGAGCCAAAAGGTACGTCGGGTTTGAGCACCGGGGCTAATGACTACCGTCGTGTTTGGGGGCTAGCATCCATTGGCGACGGCGGCCCGCTGAATGAGCCGGGCGTCGGCGGCGTGATCGTCCTCAGTGATCAGAGCTCCGTGGATGTTCACGAGACGTGCGGGCGCCGGCAGTTCGCGACCCGTGACCGTCGTTTAGCTATTCGTTTCGGGAGCCGACCGGGTGTCGTGCGCGCTTTGGGAACTGATTGACAGCGAGGAGAGAGATGAGGCAGCCGGTAACCCACGTGCTTGAGTCGTCCGCGGCCACGGTCAGTTCGGGGACGATCGACCCGAGCCGACCGCCTGCGCTCACGATCGAGTCGGGGGACATCGTATCCTGCCCCAACACCTGGACGCAGTGGGGCAATCAGGCTCGGTTCGGGATGTCGTTCGCCGATCGCGATCCGCTGCGCAAGCAGTTTCCCAGCGGCCCGTACTCCAACCTCGGACCCGTGGTCGTCAACGGGGCGGAACCCGGCGACGTGCTGGAGTGCCGGATGCTTCGAACCAGGCCGATCGACTGGGGATGGAATTCGTTCCCGCTCGGCGTGGGGGCGCTGCCGTCGGATTTCGAGGAGCCCTACGTGCACTACTTCCGTTTCAGCGAGGACCGCTCCTTCGCCGACTTCGTCCACGGCATCCGTATTCCGTTGAGACCGTCGATGGGGGTCTACGCGGTCGAACCCGAGGGCGATGAGCCGGTCAGCGCCATCCTCGCCGGGCCGTACGGCGGCAACCTCGATCTATGGGAGATCACCGCAGGCACGTCGCTCTTTCTGCCGGTCTTCAAGCCCGGAGCGCGCGTGTGGACGGGTGACGCGAACGCGACTCAATCCGACGGGGTCGTCGATCAGACCGGGATCGAGTCGGCCATGGAAGAGCTCCGCGTCCGGTACACCGTCCACCATGGGGTGACGCTCACCGGACCGACGATCGAGACTCCCGAGAACTGGATCGTGATGGCGTTCGCCGAGTCGCTCGACGAGGCGCTTCCGAGCTGCGTCCGCACCGCAATCGACTGGCTTAATGTCCATGGGGGCGTGGACCGGCGTGATGCGTATGCCCTGTGCAGCATGGCGGTGTCCTTCCGCGTGACACAGTGGGCGAACCAGACCGGGTCGGTCTATTCCTCGATTCCGCCTCGCACGATCCACGCCGTTATCCCCAAGTCGGTCCTCGGCGAGGAGGTCACCGGCCGGATCGAGGCTTCGATGCGGCCGGCGTCGTGAGCCTCACCGCCGCCGAGTCGCTGGAGATCACGCAGCTCATCACCCGGGCCGACAATTGCGCGACCGCCCGGGACGCCAACGGCTATGTGGAGCTGTTCACCGAGGACGGCGTGATGACCGGCAACAAGGGCTCCGCCCGAGGAAGAGTTGCGCTCCGAGACGCCGTCACCGCGGTGTGGGCCGCCGAGCCGCCGCACACCCTGCATCTAACCCTCAATGTCACGATCGACGAGTCAGGCCTGGACCCAAGCGTCAGCAGCGTAATGCTGATGGTCACGCGCGAATCACCGCCGAGGGTGCTCGGCCCGGCCCTCGTTCGCCAAGTCGTCCGACGCACCTCCGACGGCTGGCGGATCGCGTCCAGGGAGATAGTTGCCGCTTAGTCCTGGGGCGGGCGCGGCAAGATCGCCGCGGGCGGCCGCAGTTGGCGCCCGAGGCGGCGGGCTTCGGCAGCGACGACGGCCAGGTAATGGCGATTTGCGGATCGACGTGGGGTGGTGCCTTGCCTGGGGGAACCGCCCGAGCGGTCGCGCGATGAGCGCTGCGCATGGGACATGGCTCAGTTCCCGGACCCGGTCGCCGTGGCGAGGTACTGCAACGCCCTGCGCTTAGCGCAGAACCCGTGAAAGCGGACGAGCTCGCGACCGTCGCTGAGCGCGACCGCCCAGCCGTGGTGGATCCGTTTGAGTGTCACTGTGAGTGCGATCATGGCGAGCCTCCTCGGAGGCGAGAGTTTCTGGGGCGGGTTGAGGATCTGTAGGTGTGTGCGCGCGAGCTGACAACAGGCGCGGGCGCAGGCGCAGGTACGCGAGCATCCCGCCGATTCCCGGCACCCAGAATGCGATGGCGTGGTAGACGATCACGGCCGCGGCAGCGTGTACGGGCGAGATGCCATAGAGCACGAGCGCTCCGGTAAGTCCAGCGTCGAGCACGCCGATTCCACCGGGGACCGGCACCCAGTTGGCGGCGTAGCCGATCGAGTACGCCAGGGTCACCGCCGCGATGCTGGGAGCGGACCCGACCGCCCTCAGGAGCACCCAGAGGACGGCAACGTCAAACGCGAGGTAGCCCAGCGCTCCCAACAGGCGCCAATTGGGACGGCGACGGAACGTCATTTGCTCGCCCTCGCGTACGGCAGCCGCAATCGATACGAGCCAGCGCGGCGCGCGCGGCCACGAATCCAGGAACATCGGCAGTGCAGCGATTAGGAGCGTCCCGAGCGCTGCGAGTGCCGTCGGCAGGACCACTGTGGGGAGACCATGTGGGCCCGGAGCCCCCAGGATCAGCGCCAGGCCCGAGCCGACGAGCGCGGCGGTCGAGACGGCACCGCCGAGGAAGAACAGCGCGGCGGACCGTCGTGCAATCCGGCGAACCGGCGCGCCCGTGAGGTGGACTAACCAGCCGCCGATCGCCAGTCCGCCGGCGCCACCGCCCGGAAGCAGGGCGCCGCTGGCCTGCGTGGTCCATGCCAGCGGCCGCGCGTCGCGGGCGTCCAAGTCATCGAAGAACAGCCGGAACACCGCCACGAAGCTGAGGCTCGAGGCAAGCTCTAGCGCCACGGCGAGGGCGACCCAGCCGGGGCTGATCTCGCGGATCTCGCGCAGCACTCCTCGTAGCGCCGGCACCGCGGCCAGCAGTGCAACGCCGAGAACGACGAGTAGTCCCATCGTCGCGATACGCCTCCCGACTCGCGGCAGTCTGAGGCGGCGACGAGTCGCTTCCCGGCCATTGGGACGCTCCGACCCGGAGGTGGCGGCGAGAGGGCGAGCGGTGGAGGAGAGCGCAGACATTGGCTTATTCGGCGCGGCGCTGCCTTCGAACGGCTGAGTGGTTGTTGTCGACCATCGGCGGATCTACGAACATCCGGGTCTCGCGGTTGTTGCTCGCTCAACTTATATCGTAATCGGAGAATCTTGTCCAGTTCTGGCCTGCTGCAGGGTTTCTGCGATTGCGATTTTGCCCTTGCGGACAGAATCTTCCGCACTACACTGCTCCGTGTGACGGCTCCAGCTCAGGCACGGCAGCGCAAGGACGCTCGGCGCAACCGGGAGGCCATCCTGGACGCCGCCCGGGACCTGTTCGCCGACTGCGCCGATGTCCCGATGTACGAGGTCGCGCGGCGCGCCGGGGTCGGACAGGCGACGCTGTATCGGAACTTCCCAGATCGTCGAGATCTGGCCGCCGCGCTCCTTCTCGAGGAGATGGAGCACACCGAGCGGCTGGCGGCTGACCACGCCGGCGACCCCGACGCATTCTTCGTTTTGCTTCGGAACGTCGTGGAGACGATCGCGCGTTTCCACGCGCTCGGCGAACTGGCGCGGGAGGATACGTGCGTGGGGTCGGCGCTCCAGTCGCGCCGGAGGCGGCTGCGCGAGCTGCTGAAGAAGCCGCTCCGCGACGCCAAGGCGGCGGGAACGGTTCGCTGCGACCTGACCATCGATGACGTCTTCCTGGTCGTTCTCATGGTTCGGGGCGCGATCGACGCAGCCGATGGTGCCGCCGGACGCGCCGGTGCTGCCAGTCGCGCCCTCGCGCTTCTCCTCGACGGACTCACGCCCTCCCGAACCGCCTGAAGCGCCCTCCCCGGCGGCGCAGGACCAGCGGTAGCGGACGGCCCCTGCATCGGGGCTAATGGACAGCCCTGTCCGGGGGTGTAGCATCTGGAGACAACTGTCCGGTATTACTTTCAGTAGGAGCCGCCCTGTGGATCGCCTTCGGCGGCGGCCTCGCGCTGCTGGCGCTGTCCCTACGCGGACTCGCGTTGCACGAAACCACAGTCGAGCGGGTCGTGCACCAGCTCGAAGTGAGCGGGTCCGGTGAGACCTTTGCCACGATTCGCCGGCGCGGCGTCGAGATCAGCGGCACCATGCGCTCGTGGCTTCATTGGCTCGGTCACACCGGCATCGGCCTCGCGGGTGCGTTCATCGTGGCCGCCATTTTCATCTGGCCAAACACGACCGCAGAGCTCTCACCCCGCTGGCTTGCCTTCGGCGCCGCCGCCGGCGCCGCGACGATCGGGCTGGGTCTGCTGGTGGACGGACTCGTGGACGTCGAGGGCACGACCATGACCGTCCCACGCACCATCGAGATTCTGCTCACCGCCATCATGGTCGCGCTGGCTGCTGCCCTGATCGCTCTGACGGCAGCCCACGGCATTGGCAACCTGCGCTGGTGGACGTTCGGACTGGGCGCCGGCCTCACCGGCGTCTCGCTCGTCGCGCTAATCGAGCACGAGCTTTCGAGCGAGCGCGTCCGTCACGAGCTCGAGGTCGCACAGACCACCGTCGGCGAACCGGCCGTAACGGCCCACTGAGCACGAGCGCGCAACGAGAGGGGCGCGCCTCGCGCCCCTCTCTGCGCCCCTAATCCAGCCCCCGACACTGCAGACACCCCGCACGCTTGTCATCTATGCCCTGGCTCGCGCTCGCGCAGGGGAGGCGGGCCGAGGACCATATTGTTGATTGGTGCGGCCGGACTTGGGGTCGGGTTGGGGCCTTCGGCCGCCCGTTCGCTCAAGTGCCGCGATGGAGCGCCGAGAACTCGTCAGCCGCCGACGTAGGACCATCCGATCTTGGGTCGCAGCGACGTATCCAAGATCTCCTTCGGCATGCAGTACGTACAGCGGAAATCGCAGCGGTCGGTGACCGAAATCCGCAGGTCGCGAAGTGGTCGGGAGCGACTGTCGAGCAAGCAGCTCGCGCCGCGGGTTCTAAAGCCAGGGGCTGACAAGGATGGCGAGGTCGACCACAAACAGCACGATGACGACGTCGTTGAGCACCGCGCTGCCGGGCAGCCCTGGCGCGATTTGGACCACGCCCCAGAGCGCGAACGCGCTCACCAAGATCGAGCGCGTCAGCAGCTCACGGGTGGTTTCGTGGTGAGCCAGCACGTGTGCGACGTACGCTGCGGCAGTCAAGAACAGAGTGGCGCCCTCAAGCGCTCGCGCCGGTGCTCCACCCCAGCCGGCGCGCACACCGATCGCAACCAGCCCGACGGCGGCGCTGGCCGCGATCAGACCGCCCGCCAGCTGGCGAAGCCCCCGGTTGCGGGCGTTCACGATCCGATCACTCGCGATCAATGACCGACTATCAGCGCTTGTAGTAGTCGACGTTAATCTGGGCGTATTTCTGCCACTCGTCGGGCAGCTGGTCCTCGGCGAAGCACGCATCCACCGGGCAGGCCTCCACGCACGCGTCGCAGTCGATGCACTCCTCCGGGTCGATGTACAGCTGCGCCTCGTCGTCAAACCCGGGCTCATCCTGGGTCGGGTGGATGCAGTCAACCGGACAGACCTCCACACACGAGAGATCCTTCGTTCCAATACACGGCTCGGCGATCACATACGTCATTCCAGATGTCTCCTGACCAGACGGGCTGGGACGAACTCGCCAACTGTTGCACTTCAACCGAGGTTGAAGTCAAGTCGTTGCGGCCCGCCGCCCGTTCGCTCGCCCGGTGCCGTTCGAGCCAGCGTAGTCGCGGAGGGGCACGACCTGTTCGTCGAACATGCGACAGACGTCGATCGATTCGCAGCTGCACCGGCTGCAGATCTTCAGCACCCGCCGCACCGAGGTCGCGCGGGCGATCAAATCGTCGAGCTCGGGCAGCTTCAACAGGGCGAGCTGTCGAAGCCGCTCATGCGCGGGCTGGTCGCGCGCCCCGAGCAGATCCCTGATCTCCTCGAGGGTGAACCCGACCCGCTGCGCCGCGTCGATGATCGCCAGCCGCCGGAACACCGTCTCGTCGTAACGGCGCTTTCCGGCGGATCGCTCTGGCTCGGGCAGTAGCCCGCGTGCCTCGTAGTAGCGGATACGCGTTGCGCTCATCCCGGCGCGCGCCGCCACCTCCCCAATCGCCAGCTGCACAATGGCGTCGCTCATTCTCGTGACACCCCGCTTGACTTCGACCCGACTTCAAGAGCAAGCCTACCGACATGCCCTCCTCCAGCGCCGCGCTCTGCAGGCCGCCGCTGCCGTCATCGCCGCCGGCGATCAGGACCCGCGCGTTGGGCAGCGCTCCCGCCACCGCACTGAAGCGCTGGGATTAAAGCTCGGTATTGCCCGACGCCGGAGGCTCGTTGAGGTCCGGCGCCGCCCCGGTCGCAGCCGCCACGCCCACGTCCAGCCGAGCGAAAGACCCGCCAACGCCGCGGCACCGGCAATCACCAACGCCGTCATCGATCCGTTGAACCTCATACCGCCTCACCCCCACTGCTCTCAGTCATCTGAAATCCCCATGTCGATGATCGCCTCGGCGATCCGGTCGAGCCGGAGCGAGGCTCGCGCGGCCGCGGCTTGCACGGCCTCGACCGAATCCGCTCGGTACATGTGCATGCACGTCTCGTCGTCGGGGACGAAGATCGAGCGCAGGTACCGAACCCGCGTGCCCTCGAGCGTCAACTCCTTGGTGGCCTCCCGCGCCGCGCGGACGCACCGCTCGACCGCCCCCAGATCGCTTGCTGTTAGGTACTGCTCGCCGAGGAAATCTCGCATGAGCAGGGCACCCTACGGCCGGACTCGGGGCCAAGAAAGTACGGAAACCCTGACTCTTTTCCCCGCCTGTTGGCTACGATCGCCCTGGTCTGAGCAAGGCGGCGTTTCTTGGCGGACGGAGCGGGTGCGTCGAGAGTCGTTCACATCAATAGGAGTTAAGGCCGACCACTACCGGGTTGCCGGGTTCCGGGTCGGGCTGGCATGCTTTTGAGATGCCGGACGGTGTTCCAATCCATGTCGACGACGTTCCGTCCAGCCGCTCGGACTACGGTGAGGTCGCTGCGGCGCGCCGTCGGCTCGGGATCGCCTCGGGTGCCAAGCGATTAGGTATCGCGCTGATCGAGATCGATCCGGGTCAGCGCTCGACGCCGCCGCACAGCCACGCGGACGAGGACGAGCTGTTCCTCGTGTTGGCGGGCGCAGGGTTGAGCTATCAGACCTCGGGCCCGGAGGACGTCCGCACCTATGCGATCGGTGTTGACGATGTGCTGTGGCATCCGGCCAATGGGGATGCGCACACGCTGATCGCTGGCGAGAACGGGCTCACGGTGCTCGTCGTTGCCGAGGGATCACGAACGAACATCACGTATCTGCCGCGCTCGGGGCAATTCTGGCTCGGCCCGGTCTGGTCGCCGGCGGACAGCGCGCATCCATTCATCGCCGATGCGCAGCTCGGCCCGTTGGAGCTACCGGAGCCGACACGGGAGCGGCCACCGAACATCCGCAATCTGACCGACCTCCCGCTGCGGGAAGGGCGGGAGGGTCGGCTTGCCTACGCCACGCGCGACGCGCGAGATATGGGCTCGGACAAGCTGGTGCTCGCGCAGGATGAGATGCCGCCCGATACGCACAACACCGATCTGCACTTCCACTCAGCACGCGAAGAAGCGTGGTTTGTGCGAAGCGGCGGCGGGATCGCCCGCCTCGGCGAGGACGGGTACCCGCTGCACGCCGGGTCGTTCTGGCTGTGCCGCGAGAACGAGGGCGTCGGCCACCGGATCGAGGTCGGCGCCGACGGAATGCAGCTCGTGACGATGGGCGACCTGATTTCCGGCGACATTTCCGTGCATCCCGAGCGGCGGATGTTCAAGCCGGCTCGCGGCCTCGAGATCCCATACTGAGCGCTTACCCCAGCGCGAATGTCGATCAGCAGCCGCCGAGGGCGACAGGTGTCGGCGATAAAGCACCAGCGCGGGCAGGCTTCGTCGCGACCGATTCGGCGGTAGCGCTGAGCTGCGCACTTTTGGTGAGTTCGACCGCGACGACGGCCCGGCCGATTCCATCGCCCACGGCCATGTGCTCACGTCATACCTCTCGCTGTATGCCGCCGACGTCGGCACCGAGGAAGACCCGTTCGTAGCGCGCGGGATCATGCTCTCGCTGCTCGGCACCCCCGACCCGCTCACGCTTCGGCGCGTGGTTCGACCGGCTCTCGCAAGACGGTGCCATGGTCCAGTTCCACCGGTTCCGTGTCGCCCATCAGGACCTGCCCGACCAACATCGCGCATGCACGAACGACGGTGGCGAGTGCCTAGACGCCTTTGGGGCCACCAGCGCCCCCGCGATCGAGCACCACACCGAGGCCAGCGACATGCCGACACTCCTCAGCCCTTGGTTTGACCGGCGCGGTGGCCTCGCGGTCGTCACAGCGAGTCGAGGAACGCCTCGACCACTCGATTGAAGTTCTCGCTCTCCTCGAGAAACGGGCAGTGGCCGCTGTGCTCGAAGAGCTCGAGCCGCGAGCCATGGATGTGCTGGTGCATGTACGGCGCGCCTGAGACGGGCAGGAGCTTGTCGTGCTCGCCCCAGCAGATCAGCGTCGGAACGTCGATCGTTGCCAGAACATCCCGATAGTCCTGGACGGTTTGATCGAACAGGATTGCGCTGAGCGGCCCGATCGGCAGCTTTGACGACTCGCCGACCATCCACTCGAGGTCCTCCGGCGCCTGCGGCTGGCTGAACATGTCCGGTACGAAGTCTCGAATGAACGCGTCCTTGTCGTCCTGGACGGCCGTCATCAACGAATGGAGCGTGGGCAAATCGAGGAAGCCGTGCTCCCATCCATCCCACTTGAAATCCGACGCGGCCTCGTCGACGTCGATCAGCCCTCGAAGGGCGCCGGTGCCGAACTGACGGATGTAGTCGAGCGCCACGAACACGCCCATCGACCACCCGAGCAACACCGGTCGGTCGACTCCCAGCGCCTCGATCAGCAGCCGCACATCCCTGGCGTACTGCGGGACTGTGTGGCCGGACTCGACCTTCTCCGAGTCGCCGTGGCCCCTGAGGTCGACGGCGATGACGCGGTGACGCGCGCTGAGCGGCTCGATTTGCCTGTAGAAGTACCGGCGGCTCATCGAGATCCCATGGATCAGCACGAGCGACTGCCCGTTGACGGCGCCCTGGTCGTCATAGGCAAGCGTGATCCCGTTCGGGAGAGCGATCTCGGCCATGTCGCGCGACCCTACCACCGCACGGGCCAACATCACGCGCTGAGATCGGGATGTTCCCGATGTCGACAGCCACCGTCGATGGCACGATCGCCACCGGACGACGCCCCCCGCGCGTATGCGGGTGCAACAGGAAGCTTTCGGAGTGGCAAGCGCGGCCGCCGACGGGACCGGACGATCGCTACGAGGGCACGCTAGTGGTCGACGTCCGAGCGACGAAGACCCTGTTCACGTCGCCACTGCCGGTCAGGGGGCGGGTTTGAGGCCGCTGGTCGCGGGGATCATCCGCGCGGGCCGTTGATGAACGGTGTGGACGATTTCGGTGTTGTCGATTGCGACAGATAGGCCGAGGTGATGCCGAGGGCATGCCCGAGCTGGCGCCGGATCACGATCAGTGGGACGCCCTCGCGGGACATCTCGACCGCATGCCCGTGCCGGAGTTGGTGGGCCACAAACCGGCGGCGGACTCCTGCCGCGAGCGCGGTCTCGCGTAGCGCCCAAGCATTTCACGAGCGCGGACGCGGGGGCTCGAACCCCGGACCACTTCAGTCATCAGCACGCGCCACGAGATCAGCTCCTACGAGCGAGTGGGCTCCCCTGCGTACGAGGCGCTCGGCGTCCTCTCCCGTCACCCCGGACCCGCGCAACAAATCGACGGCCGCCGCGCGAACCTGCACCACGATCGCGTTAGCAGAAAGGTTCCCGGTCTGCTCGAGCACGATCGTCGCCTGTGCGGCGGCGCAAAGGGCGGGCTCACGCACTGACACCTCGCCCGACGGATCGTCGAGCGACTCCTCCAAGCGGCGGACCGCACTGGACAGGTCACGGATCGGCTCGGGCATCGCGGCCGGCACGTTGTCGCCGAACTTGAGCGCACGCACTACCCCGCGGCTGAGCGACTCGACGCTCCTGAGCCAACCGGGCCCGCCGAGCGGGTGATCCAAATGCGCGTGGTGTCCGTAGGGAAGTCAAGCCACCGAAATCAAGCGATCGGAGATCGAATGCTCGGACTTGACAACCCCATCCATATTGCCTTCGTGCTCGTGCTGCTGCTGCTCGTGTTCGGCGCCAAGCGCCTGCCTGAGATGGGTAAGTCGCTCGGCGAGGGGCTCCGCGGCTTCAAGGACTCAATCACCGCAGAGACGCCCACCGCGCACCTCGCCGAGGCCCATGTCCCGGCCGTGACCGATGAGACGCCCGTTCAGGTGATCCACGTGGACGCGGAGCGCGTCGCCAAGCCCACCCCGATGCAGCCGACAGCGTAGTCGGCCACTTCCTTCTCGACCAGAGCGAACCAGTGCAGATGCTTAGCGCATTGGCGCCGGCCAAGGTCAGGCCGGTGCAGCACGACGCCAAACTGAGCGTCGTGGACCACCTCGAGGAGCCGCGGACGAGGTTGATCGTCTGTCTGCTCGCAATCGGGGTCGCGGCTGGCGTCTGTTTCTGGCAGAACCACGAGCTGCGGCACATCATTAACAAGCCGCTCGCGCACAACACCCAGCAGCAGATACGGGACGGCCATGGTCCGCTCGGCGCCACCTACTCGGTGCAGGAGAGCGCTCGCGACGTAGCCGCCTAACTCGGCACGGTCGTCGGTGTGTTGAGCGCGCAGAAGCAGCCGCCCGCCGTCCGTGCCTCACTCGGGCGTGTACAGCAGAGCCTGAATCGGGATGTCAAGCGACCCTCGGCCCCGCTAACCGGGGACGCTCCGGTGACACTCGGGATCGGCGAACCGTTCACCACCACCGTCACGGTTACCTTCATATTTGCGCTGATCCTGTCTCTGCCCGTGCTGCTGCTGCAGGCGTATGGCTTCTTGATGCCGGCGTTCGAGCCGCAGCAGCGGCGGCGGATGCTGCCGATCAAGCTCGCGATCCCGGTGCTGTTCGCAACCGGCGTCGCCTTCGGCTATCTCGTCGTGCTGCCCGCCGCGCTGCACTTCTTCCAGAACTTCAACAGCGGTGAGTTCAACGTGCTCGTCCAAGCCAGTCAGTACCACAAGTTCGCGGCTACGACCATGCTGGCGATGGGGCTGCTGTTCCAGGTCCCGGTCGCGATCATGGCTGTCACACGGGCGGGCTTGGTAACACCGAGACAGCTGCGTCACAGTCGCCGCTATGCTGTGCTCGCGTGCGGCCTCGTCGCCGCCCTGCTGCCGGACGACGCGATCACGATGCTGCTCGAGACCGTGCCCCTGTACCTGCTGTTCGAGGCCAGCGTACTGGTGGCGAGCATCGCCGAACGCCGCAGCGCCGCGCGTGTGCCGGACCCCGCGGTGACCGACTCGGGGCCTCGCGATTGATCCGATCGGGCGTCGTCCGCGCACTAAACGTGAAAGCGGGCCATTCGAAAGGAGCAGTTCCTCATGACTCACATCAATCTCGAGGCCGTCGATACAGACGGCGCGATCCGCGAAGCAGCGGAAGAAGTGTCAGGCGACACACGTCTCAGCTTCCTGCGCAAGGCCGGCGTTGCCGGCGGCGCCACGATCGGCGGCGGAGCGATCCTGGGAGAGCTGATCTCACCCGCGCTTGCTTCCGCTGCCGGCGGCAGGCCGCCCAGCACCTTCGGCAAGGGTGACATCGGCATCCTCAACTACGCGCTGACGCTCGAGTACCTCGAGCGGGCCTTCTACAACGAAGCGACCGCCAACGGCAAGATCACCGACCCGAAGACCAGAACGTTCCTGAGCATCACCACCCGCGACGAGCGCGCGCATGTGGCCTTCCTCAAAAAGGCGCTCGGGCACAAGGCGGTCAAGGAGCCGAAGTTCAATTTCCACGGCATCCCGAGCGACGAGACGAAGTTCGCTGCGACGGCCTACGTGCTGGAGAACACCGGCGTCCACGCCTACCTCGGACAGGCCGGGAACATCAAGACCCCGGCCTATCTGCTCGCGGCCGCCTCGATCGTGACGATCGAAGCACGTCATTCGGGCGCCATCGGCTCGATCATCAACGAGTCGATCGCCCCGAACGGCTCGTTCGACAACGGCTACACCGCTGCGAAAGTGCTCGCCGCGGTCAAGAGCACCGGCTTCATCGTCAGCTGAGCAACGGCTTCGCGGTCGTGTGTGCGCCTCGGGAGCGTGTTTCCGGGGCGCCACCGCCGGCTGATCCGCTCAGACGTCACTCCGTGGCACCCATTGCTGGGTCGACCGTAAGAGAGACGCTCAGATCACTCTCCTGACAGGCAGCGCCGCGTCAGGAAACGGCAATCGTGTCAGGAACCTCGACCCCGGCGAGCACCGCCACGCCGAGCAGCGCCGCGGAGAGCGCCGTGAACGCCCCAGCGGCCTACAGACTGCTGGCATGAAGGTGTTCGTCGAACTGGGTGAGCCCGAGCGCCACACTGACGACGGGATAGACTGCCACCGACTTGATCAAAGCCGCCGTCACCCTTCGGCGTTCTCGAATGGGCGGCGTTGGGCCGCCATCCATCCGGCGCGCCGGAGCGCGGGTATGAGGCATGTCACTGCGCGAAAGCAGTCTGCGCCCTTTGTCCGGGGAGGGGCCCCATTCCTGACGACGGGCGATGGTCGATCCTTGGCTAAGACCGGCCGAGCGCGGGCCGCGTACCGTCGATATCCAGGCAGCGCGGTGTGGGGTCAGGAGCGTCGGGAACCGTTCAAGCGCGTCGGCCTCCCGGACACGGTGAGAGCGAGCGTGCAGCGTGGGGGCGTCCGCTTCTGAAAGCGGCCGCCCGTCCACTATTCGGCTGTTGCGCCGACAGCCACGCCCTGCTGGGCGATCGTCCTGAGCGCGGAGCGCGCGATGTCCAACGCGTGCTTCTCCCGATCCAGGTTCTGGCGCAGAAGCGCAACGACTTCGGCGGCGCCACGTGCCTCTCCGTTCGTGACCAACGTCTCGTAGACCGCGATCTCGCAATGCTCTGATTCGGTGGCGGCGGACAGAACGACGGCATCCACGAGCGCGTCGTCGGTCTTCTTGATCGTCGCGGTGCTCTCCTGTGTGATCGCCTCGATCACAGGACAGGGTGAATCGTCGACTTCTTCGCCGAGAAGCGTGAAGCACTGCTCGAGATTGGCCACGTGCTGCCGGGTCTCGTTACGATGGTTGCGGAAGGCGCGCTTGATGTCGTCGCGCTACGCGCTGGCCTCGAAGTCCTCGAGGACTCCCACCAGCTTCTGCTCCATCGTAAGGGCGGAGCCCAGCTTGAAGCTGAAGAGCTCCTCCGGGGTGTTAAACGGTTCAAACATATGTGGTTCCCTTCATGGGGTGCTGCTTTGAGTAGGCCTCATGGCCATAGGAGAGGCAACCGATCACAGGTATGAGATCGCTTCCTGCCGAGTTACATAAGTGCCGACCAGCTGCGTCATTTGCGTACACCAAGCGATTGACTACGAGCAAGGCGCAAGCAGAAAGCATTTCCACTTTGTGGTCTCTGACGCACTTACCATCGTAACACCCTCAGTACGGAACCAACTCCACAAGAGACAGACGGTCCTTGTGCTCGTTGGCGATCAAGACACGGAGATGCCCGGTATCGGGAGAATTGAAGTGCGCGTGCTACGCTAGGGGGTGCGCTCCGCCTCAAACCTCGGTGGGGGGCTTACCTTCCGGCTCCTTCACTCGGCCGGTTTAGTAGTGGGGCCTGAATGGCCCCATACCGTAGCGTGGGGCACTGGGGGCTGGCGATTATCGCCGTAGCGCTTCCCCTGCGTCAGCGCCGGATCGACACCCGACCGCAGAGGAGCACAATATGAATACTGACAGTCCTTTCCCGTCCGGCACCTCGGCGACAAGACGCCGAAGCCGTTGGCCACGTAGGCATACCCGCCGGCTCATGTTTCCGCTGGTTCTACTGGCCTTCGCGACGTTCGTCGCGTCCGCTCAGGCCCACACCGAAAGGGCGAGCACCGCGTGCAGCTCAGCGACCGGCAACTCCGTGACGTTCAACTGGTCGAATTTTGCGAACCCCGCCGGGACCGGCAACGGCGGCAAGAACACGCCCAACTGGACGATCGCCTACACCCCAACGGGCGGCGCGACGACAACAACGACCGGCAACGTGTCCTTCCCGTTGAATGCAGACTCGCTAACCGTCGCCATCCCGGGCCACGCGGGCCGAGTCGTCGCCTCATCTGCCTGGACATCGAGCCAGACCACTGACGGCAACTCGAACTCCTACTCGAATAACCTCACGATCCCCAACTGCCTGTCCCGCCCGACGATCGTGACGACGGCTTCGCCGGGCGTTGCCGTCGGCGGCACGATCGAGGACCAGGCTGTGTTGAGCGGCGGCAACTCGCCAACCGGGACGATCACATTCCACCTCTACGCCAAGAGCGACACCACCTGCTCAACGGTGCTGAGCGCGGGCACGACGACGGTCAACGGCAACGGCAGCTACGCCTCACCAGTCGTTACTGAGAACACGGCCGGTAGCTACCAATGGACCGCTACCTACAGCGGCGACGCAAACAACGCCGCAGCCGCAGACACCTGCGGCCAGCCAGCCGAGCAGGTCGCCGTGTCTGTTCCCGCCCCCCCGATTTCGGTTCTTGGGGCCCCGGTTTCAGTCCTTACCCCTCCGGTTTCTATTCCTGTTTCCTCGGTTTCCGGTGAGGCTGTCACCCGGCCGTGCATGGCCTCGCCAGTGCATTTGACCGGCGTCATCGGGAAGGTGCGCAACTCGTTTTCGGCTCACCTGACGGGACTGGGCGTGAAGAGCGTGACCTTCTACCTCGACGGTCGCAAGCTAGCGACCGTGACCAAGCCGAGTCATGGCCGGTTCTCGATCACGATCAACGCGACGAGGCTCGCCTACGGTGCGCACAGGTTGGTCGCAAAGGCGACGCTGAGAAACGGGAGCTGCGCGCGCATCTCGCGCGCCGGAACGTTCGTTCGCGTCAAGGCCGCCGCGGTCCTCCCCGTCTTCACCGGCTAGGGCGGCCAGGGAGCCTTCATGCCGCGTCTTGGCATTCATCGATTCCTCCCTGTAGCTCTCGGCATCGGCGCACTGGCCATCGGGCCAGGCGCCGCTGCCGCTCTGGCAACTCCCGCTCCCCCGGTGTCGGCCGCAACGCCTGCACCGTCGGTCATCGCTCTGTCCAGCAGCCCGCGGATCTCATACTGGGCCTATCCACAAGCAAGCGCGATCGTTCGAGTGGCACCGTCAGTGCACGCCCGCGCGGTGGGCCGGCTGCGCTTCCTCACTGCGGACGGTCTCGGCCAAGCGCAGATCTACACGGCGTCGCGCCAAGAGCGCGTGCCGAACACAGGCGTGGTGTGGACCGACATCTCACTGCCGCAGCGGCCCAACGGCACAACCGGCTGGGTCAGGGCGAGTGCCCTCGGTCCGCTCCACATCGTCTCCGGCCTGCTCGTGATCGATCGCTCGAGACTTCGCGCGACGCTCTACAACCGAAATGGCCAGGCAATCTGGAGCGCCCCTGTGGGTATCGGACGCCCGTCCCTGCCAACCCCCGCCGGTCACTTCTATGTACTCGAGAAGCTACGCGCGATCGGCGGCGCCACATACGGGCCGTTCGCCTTCGGCACCAGCGCCTACGCGCCGACCCTCACCGACTGGCCCGGCGGCGGCGTAGTCGGCATACACGGAACCAACCAGCCACAGCTGATCCCCGGCGACCCATCCCACGGCTGCATCCGGCTACGCAACGGCGACATAACCACCCTCTGGCACCTACTCAAGATCGGCACGCCCATCGATATCAAATGAACCCGAAGCCCCGGTCGCTCGGCTATACGAGTGTCCCCCACCGCGCCGATCATGACCGTGTGCGTGGAGGCAGCTCGGATGCTGCCCCGCTCGCTGCCACGCACGCCGCGACGACGAGCGTCAACGCAGCGGTGCTCGTGTATTTGGGACGTGATCCAAACCGCTGAGATGCCGGGTGCTTCAGCCGTTCTCAGAAGTGGCTAACCCAAGGTCGCTGGGCGGCGAGCTTGTCGAGAACGGGCAGGCGGCTCGCGTGCCGATCCGCGTTCACCATTTCCGCGCTGCGCCCGTCTCACGGACTGCGCCCTATTGGCGCAGTCCGGCAGCTCGCGTTGGACGCGACAAAGCCGGTCGTCGCACCAAAACACCAAGGAGAGCCGTGCCGAGACTCGCCGGCAAATCAAAAGATGCGCCCACGGGCCATTCTTGCCCGTGAACGCACCCGATGATGCGCCCCCAACTGCTCGCTTCCGCGCCCCTTCAAGCTCATATCGGCATCGAGTTCGAGAACCTTTAGCAAGAATTATGAGATTCTTGCAGGAACCGGAGCTCCAGCCGGCTCGAAGTTCGCCTCCAACGCGTCGATGAGGATGTTGTCCCATGGGAAGTCGAGCAGCACGAGCGCGCTGAGCAGGAGATTGCGTGGCGGCGCCTGCCAGCGCGCGACCCGGGCCAGCAGGCGGCGCCCAAGCCACGGCGGCGGGGACGAGATCGCTGAAGCGTCAGATCTCCATTCGGACGCTGGACCGGCCGAGTCGGCCGCGGCGGCGTCAGGGTAGTCGTTGATCATCCCGCGCCTGAGGTCGCCCGACGCGCGCCCGAGACGGCGCCGCCGGGTGACGGTATCAGTTGCGCGACAGGCGCGAACTGGGGCACGCCCAGCCCGCTCGCGAGGTCGTACCCGCGCCTGGCATAGCGGCCTGGGACCTGCCGGAAGAAGCAGTTGTAGAAGAGACCGTCGGCCGGCCCGACCGCTGCCAGACGGCGGGGATAGATGATCCGTTTCATTTTGGACCGGGGGGCATGTGCTGGGGACTGGAACCTTGCCCGCGCCAGCCGCCGGGATCATCAGTACTCGGCTACTGCGGTCGGCCGGCCGACCCGGCCTAACTACCGCGGGCTTTAAGCGCTCGGGCACCCGCAACGACGCCGGTGGCGCGTCGCCGCCTGACGGGGCCGCAGCGGCGGTTACTTAAGCCGGCCCGGCCGCGAATTGCAGTAGTCGAACACTGAGGATGTCCAAGGGCGCGAGCGGCATTCTCCGCGCCACGACGCATTTCGACCGGGATCCGACCCTCCGGAGTCCCACGAACCGGACGACTAGAGAGGTGAGACCGTGTTACGTGTCAGTGTTGCCATGGCCGGGATCCAGCGGTTCCGTACCGTGATTGTGCGGTCTGTCCTCGTGCTGGGAGTGGTGATGTCGTGCGGCGCCGCATCGGCGGCGACGAGGCGCGTCCAGGGACACGCGGGTCGTCAACCGTGGGCGTCGCAGGTCATCCGGCCGTCGTCGGATGCGGTCGTCCTTGGTCGCTCCGTGGAGGCCGTCGTGCGAGTCGGACCCGGAGTGCGGTCGTTCCAGGCATCGCTGGGCGGGCGAACGACCACCGGGGCCTTCCGGGCTGCTTCGACCGGTAGCACCCGGGTCGCGAGGCTGCGCTACGGATCGACGCCGGGCCTGCGATTCGGCCGCAATACGCTGTACGTACGGACGTCGAACGGCAAGGGACGGCGTTGGTTCACCCAGCGCTCGTTCGTCCTGGCTCGTCCCGTCGGCGGACTGTTGAACGCGGCGACGGCACAGGCGGGCTGCGGCACCGGCGCCGAGGTTCGCGTCGATCTGGCGCGCCCAGGACTCGCCGTCAACGTTCGCGTCGACGGCGGCCCTTCGCGGGCGATCCGCGGCGGACGCACGCGGTCGATCAACCTGTACGCCAACAGCGGCCTTCACCCCGGGCGCAACGTGCTCACCGTGCGGGCACTAGACGCCGTTCGCGGCACCTATCAGCAGCGCGCGCTCCGGGTCGACATGCCCTCGACCATTCCGGTGGCGGCGGCTGGGATCTCGCGGCGCGCCAGGACCGGCCGCACGATCCAGTTCAGCGCCGCCGAGTCCGTCAAGACCGCTCCGGGGCAGCGCCTGGTCTACCGGTGGACGATCACCAGCCGTCCCAGCGGCTCCCGCGCGCGGCTGCAAAACGCCTCGAGCGCGCATCCGCTCCTGCGGCCGGATCGACCGGGGCGATACGTCGTGCGAGTGAGCATCTTCGAGCTTTCCGCCGCTGCCGCCTCCGGACACGTGAGCAGTACGGGCCTGTTGTGCGCGGCCGGAAGCGAATCTGTCGCTACGACCACGGTGTCGGCCGCGCTGTCGGCCGGGCCGATCGGCGTCCCGGTCGACACGATCGCCACGACGAACGGCAGCCTGGGTGTGCAGGTGGCGGACCCGGGGACCGTCGGTTCGCAGTTCTACCCCGTCCCTGACCGTTCGAAGGCCCTGCAGCTCGTGGTCCTCAATCGGAGCACGCTCGCGGAGGAGCAGAACGTCTCGTATGCCAACAACCCGGCAGGCGCGTCAGACCTGCTCAGCGCGGTCAAGCGGCTCTCCAAGAGCGATCTGGTGATCATCACCAAGCCCGATCCCCAGGTGACCAACGCCGCAAATCCCGATGACGGCGACCCGACCGGGGCCGCCACGATCAACCAGGCGCTGAACGCGATCGGCGTCTCCTCGGTCTCGACCCTCGTGTCGACCGAGGTCGGCTGCCACGAGGACCTGGAAGAGGAGGTTGAGGACTCGCCCTGCAGCTCGTTCTCGGCCATCGGAGTGCCGGGAATCCCCTTGGGGCAGGGGGCTCTCAACGCGGGTCTCGGCGCCCCAGGCTCGGGCACGGCCGCCGGCGACCTGCACGGCTACCTGCGTGAGGATCTGGCCGGCAACAACTTCACGTTCGTCAACACCGAGCGGGTGCCGCTCGACACCGGCGCCCCCGACGCAAATCCCGCGGTCGTGACTATCGGTAGCGACGAGCCCGGCAGCGAGCTGCCCAAGACGACGTACACCTCGCAGAAGCTGTCCGGACCGGGCTTCTACGTTCTGATCCTGAACGCCGGCGACCTCAAGCCCGAGTTTCAGAGCACCTTCCCGGACACCGAGCAAGGACTGTTCGGCATGACATCGTTGCTGGGTCTCTTCGGCAACCTCAACCCCACCGCGCTGGTGATCGTCCGCTCGATCGGCGCCGTGAGCCGGCTACCCGCGGGAAGCGACCCGAACGGGACGTGGGACCACACGGCCACCCAGCTGCAGAAGCTGGGCGGAAGCCAGTACTACTTCGACGCGCTCAACGGCAAGACGAGCAGCCAGTTCGCCCAGGTCGGACCCTCGGGCTGGCCGGGATATCCGAGCCCATGGACACAGGTCGCGACACACGAGCACTCCGGGACCGGACGGCTCTCTGGCCTGCTCGCGCGCAACAACTCGAGCCAGTTCTATCTGGACGACGCTTACCCTTCGAAGCTCAACGATCCGGGACGGCCGCTGGCCGGAAGCCTGGCCGGCATCATGTCGCTGCCCACCACGCCCTGGCCGGACCGCGCCACCCCCGGCGACCAGGCCGTGCTGAACTGCATCGCCGCCCACATCGACCCGAACGGAGCGCTGCGAACCCCCATCGAGGCCAACTACACCAACCAGAACCTCGTCAACAACTGGGCGGCGTGGGCGTCCACGATCGGCGGGGCGGGCTACTACGACACCCTCTCCGGCTACAAGGACTGCGGCTCCTTCACGCGGGCCGACTTCAATGACGTGACCGGTCAGCTGCGCAGCGAATGGACCGCGGTGCCGCGCGTCTGGGGTCTGATCGCTGATCTCCAGAAGCCCCTGCTCGATTCCCAGGGCAACGCGGCCGAGATCGGGTCGATCGCCGCCGAGGTCAACGAAGACGTCGGTACCAGTTCGCAGCCGGTCCAGTACGACGCCGCGTCGATCGTCAGCAACCTGCTGCTGATCGTGGCCAGCGTGCCGGGGGTCGACGAGGTCGCCGCTCCCCTCGAGTTCCTGTCGGCCGGGATCGACCTCGCCTCGTCCCTGAACGAGAACCCCGACGGAAGCAACGCCCAGGACGACGTGCGCACCACCGCCGCCGACCTCGGCGCCAGCCTGGCCCGCAAGTACACCGCCGACATCGTCGGCCTGGATGAGACCGGAGACATCCTGGTCAGCGACTGGACGAAGCTGCGGCTTACCGCCCAGAATGCCGCCAATCTCACGAACGCCGCCGCGGACTGGTCCTGGACCAGCGCGGACGCGAAAAAGGCCACCGACCAGCTGCTCGTGGCCACGCGAGAGCTCGCCTACACGACGCTGTTCCCGGTCAAGTACAAGCTGTACCGCCTCCAAGCCGGCGCCGCCGCGGGCAGCGTCAACCCACAGGACGTCACCTCCTACAGCTGCGCGTATTTCGACGGCTACGCCGACCCCAACACGGGAGATTGGATCTACACCGGGGCCAAGACGTGGCGCCCGTTCGGCTCGGCGGCGCAGTTCGGCAGCGTGGGCGTCACCGTGTCAGGCAACGGCACCGTGGAGCAATGGGCCTACGCCACCGCCGATGACCACTTCGTGCAGGACAAGGACCACGCTGCTCAGCTGCCGTCGGCCAAGCTGCTCGGGCTGATGTTCAAGACGCCCACCGACGACGCCTACCAGACGGCGCCGCTGTTCGATCCCCTGTCGTTCGCGCTCGACGCCTACGGCAACGCCACCACAACCACCGAGACAGTCACCCACGTCAACGACTCGGTGCAGAAGTTCGGCGGTGGGTCGCTATCGACCAATCTCAAGTGCAAGGCGAGCTGAGTGATTACCGCGTGGATCACCGCAGCCCGATTGGGAGATCGCGGCGATCTTTGACGCCGAGCTTCTGCATTGCCCGGTACAGGTGCGACTCGACGGTGCGGACCGACAGCACGAGTCGATCGGCGATCTCTGGATTGGACAATCCCTGCGCGGCCAGCTCGACCAGCTGCCTCTCCCTCTCGGTGAGGCTCAAGGCATCGGGGTCGAGCCCGCGCACCTGGGGTGCCGATCCTCCCTGACAGCGCCCGTGCAGCTCGCGACTGCGGGCCCCCGCCCGTCGCGCGGAGTCCTGGCGCCCGTCTTGGATGAAGATCTCGGCGGCGGCCGCGGCGCACTCGGAGGCGTGGCGGAGCGCGCCGATCGCTTCGAACTCGTCCGCACACGCCATGACGGCCGTCCCCTCCCCGTGCGCTCGCGCGAGCGCGTCGTCCGCGTACGCCACCGCCAGACGCGCGTCGCACTCGTCCCGCAACGCAGACAGCGGCGCTGCCACCCTGTGCGGCGGCGCGCCCGCGCGCATTGCCTCGTGGTACAGCTGCATCGCGTAGATGGGCTCGCTGAAGCTCTCTGCGCAATCCAGGAGCAGCCGCTGCGCACGGGATGGGTCGCCCAGCGCCAGCGCGAGCCACGCCTCTCCTCGGACTACGTATGCCCGCTCGGTGTTGACCAGGTCCCCCGTGATCGCCGCCCGGCAGCGCTCCATGGCTGTCGCCACGCCCTCCGTGTCCCCCGTGTAATAGGCCACTCCGGCCAGCAGCGCGTGAGCGCACTTCACCGTCCAGAACGGGTCGTGGTACTCCAGGTGGACCAGAGCCTCCCTCAGCCACCGGGCGGCGTCCACATACCTCCCTCGCAACATGCAAAGACCACCGAGCGTGCCCGCGCTGATGCCAGCGGCCGCTTCGTCGTAGGTCCGGATTGCCTCTCTCAGCGCCCGGCTCATCCACCGCTCGACTTCGTCGATTTCAAAGCCGGACGCGGTGCCGGCGATGGAGGACATCACCATCGCCAGCTCGTCGGCCTCATCACGCAGCGGGATGGGTGGCCGCAGCCGGACGATCAGCTCGTAGGCCTGACGGACGCGGCCGCCGTGGAACAGCTGGACGGCATGGATGACCTCCACCTGCCGCCGCTCCGCCGGCTCGAGTGTCTCGTCGGCAAGCGCCTGAGCGGACAGCTCGCCCGCGATGCGAAAGTCGGTGTTCATCGCGACGGCTCGCAACCGGATTGGCGTCAGCTTGCGCCGCCAAGCCGGATCATCCCACCACCCCAAGGCCCGGGTCACCAGGGCCAAGGACTCCTCCGCTCGACCCAGGCCCCACATCAGTCCGACCGCGCGCTGCTGCACATAAGCGAGCGCCTGCTCCTGGGTCTCGAACGCTCCTTCAAGCGGCGCCAGGACCTCCTCGGCGTCCTCGTAGCGCTGGCGCACGGCACACGCGCGCGCGACCAGCAACGCGGCCTGGCCTCCGGCGCCACCATCGAGGGCCAGCCGGCCAAGCCGTTCGCCGAACTCAGGATCCCCCGCTGCAATTGCCGCCGCGGCGGCTTGCATCGTCAGATCCGCGGGGACGGGGTCGCCGGCATCGAGCAGCCAGCGGGCGATCCGCAGCGCGTCGTCGCGCGAGCGGTCGGGGTTCGCCCGCACGGCGCGGGCGAGCTCGCGGCGCGTCTGGGCTGCTCGGATCAGCGGCATCGATGATCGGACCACATCCCCGTACAGCGGATGCGCCAGCTGGACGGTGCTGGCAGGGCTCGCGCCGACCAGCCTGATGATCCCGTGTGCCTCAACCGACGTGGTTGCTTCAAGGCCGGCGAGCGACAGGAGCTCCTGCAGGCGAAGAGGCTCGCCTAGGGCGAGTAGCTCGATCACGTGCCGTTCGTCCCCATCGAGCTCCGACAGGCGGCCGCCGATCAGCTCGGTCAGGGACTCACTCGGAGCTGGGCGCTCAGCGAGTCGCCAGTAACCGTCGACGCTGACGAACGCGTTCGCGGCACGCGCCGCCAGGAGGAGCTCGTGCGTGTAGAGCACGTTGCCCTGCGAGGTGTCGTAGATCCACTTGCAGGCGCGCTGCTCAACCGGCCCGTCGAGAACTGCCTCGATCAGCTCTACCGTGTTCGCTTCAGACAGCGGCTCGAGTTCCAAGCGCTCCGCACCGGCATCCTTCCAGAGCGACTGCACCGCGTCCGGACATGGTTCCGAGGACCGGACCGTGGCCAGGACGAAGGCGGTGCCGGTCATCGCGAGCTGGAGGATCAGCGCCGCCGAGGCCGGGTCGAGCCGCTGCGCGTCGTCGACGCCGATTACGATCGGGCGGCCCTCGGCGTGCTCCCGAAGGGTCCGGGCGGTGCGCTGCAGCTGCAACAGCTGATCGTCCGCCCGGGCATTCGGAGGAAGAAGCTCCGCGCAAGCCGCCAGCGGCACCGCCGCCGCGCTCCGCGTGCCCTGCACCCAGCAGACCATGGCACCGGCCCTGTCCGCCGCCGCGACGGCCTCGCGAGCCAACCGTGACTTCCCCACGCCGGCCGGGGCGATTACGGCAACCGCTGGACATGTGGCGTTCGCCCAGATCCTGGAGATCTGCGCGAGCTCCTCGTCGCGGCCGACCAGCGGCCACGCATGCGCCGCAGCCGAACCGGACCGCGCCCCGGTCACGGTCATGGCTGCAGATTACCTCGCGATGAGCCGATCCGAAAGAGGGTCAGAGCCGGACTCGACGGGCGCGGGGCCAAGCGCTTGATGGACGGTGATCGCTCGCTGAGGTCGCCTGCGACCGACGAAGGCGATCGTCCAGCTCGCGACTGTCGCGACGCGGTTCTTGAATCCGGTGAGGAATGCCAGGTGCACGAAAAGCCAGACGAGCCAGCCGATGAAGCCCGACAGCCGGACCGGACCGAGCGTTACTACTGCCCGGAACCGCGAGATCGTCGCCATCGATCCGAGGTCCCGGTACTTGAAGGGCCCGACGGGCTTGCCCCGCAGTCTGCGGGTGATCGTTCGGGCAGCATGAACGCCGGACTGCATCGCGACCTCGGCCACTCCCGGCAGGTTGCTCAGCGCCATCAGGTCCCCGACCACGAAGATCTCGCGATGCCCTGGCACGGTGCAGTCATCGCGCACCTGAACGCGTCCTGCGCGGTCCACCGCGGTACCAGTGGCCTGGGCGAGGATGCGGCCGAGCGACGATGCCTGCACGCCGGCGGCCCACATCTTCGTGACCGCCGGGATCCGTTTCAGCGCCGGGTCCTCGCTGCTGGTGTCGACGCCGTTCGCGTCGACACCGGTGACCCTGACCCCGAGGTGGACCTCGACCCCGAGTCGCTCCAGGTCCCTGATCGTTTGACGCTGCAGCGACTCGGGGAAGGACGCAAGCAATCGCCGGCCCCCGTCGAGCAGCAGGACGCGGGCGGACCGGGGGTCGATCGAGCGGAAGTTCCGCCGGAGCGCCCGGTGCGAGAGCTCGGCGATCTGTCCTGCCATCTCCACGCCGGTCGGACCAGCTCCGATCACCACGAACGTCATCAGGCGCGTGCGCTGAGCGGGATCCGGCTCGCGTTCGGCAAGCTCGAACGCGCCGAAGATGCGCGCACGGATCTCGAGCGCATCATCGATCGTCTTCAAGCCGGGTGCAGCAGCGGCGAACTCGTCGTGGCCGAAGTAGGACTGCGCCGCCCCGGTCGCAACGATCAGGCTGTCGTAGCCGATCTCCGACTGCGTGCCGAGCGTCTGCACGGCAAGTGATCGCCGGTCCGCATCGACCCCGACCACGTCACCGAGCAGGACCCTCGTGTTGCGCTGCCTTCGCAACACGTCGCGGATAGGCGGCGCGATCTCGCCCGAGGAGAGAATTCCCGTGGCGAGTTGATAGAGAAGAGGCTGGAACAGATGGTGGTTGGTGCGATCGACCACCGTGATCTCGACGGGCGCACGCCTCAGCGCCCGGGCGGCGAACAACCCGCCGAACCCGCAACCAACGATCACCACGCGGTGTGGCGAAACCCCATCAGGCGTGCTAGCGAGAAGTGCCATTTTGCGAGGCGACTGATCGCCACTGGGCGGGACTGGATCCCCGCGGGACCAGGATCGGGTTGGGCCACGACGGCGAGGTATGCGAGAACCGCACCGGCGGTGCGAGCATGTGCACGTCGCCGAGCGGACTCGGAGCGTCGTAGGGCAGCGGCTCGCGGAGAGTGTGCTCGGCACCTCGGCCGGCGAGCGCCGGGTCGACGAGGCCGAGCGATCCGCACCACATCGCCGTCCTCGTCAAGTTGACCGTGACGTGCCACGAGCCGCCTTCGGTGGCCCGCTTGACCAGCGCGGCGATGGTCCCGATGGCGCCCATGTAGCCGGTGATGTAGTCGTTGATCAGTGCGGTGACGGGAAGTCTGGGTTCGGCCTCGGTTCCCTCGATGGTCATGAGACCGGAGGCAGCCGATCCATTCATGTCAAAGCCGCCGCGCTCGGCCCACGGACCGGTGGACCCGTAGCAGGTGACCGACACGTACACGAGACCGGGCTGCTGCCTAGCCAGCTGTCGAGGTCCGAGGCCGTGGCGCTCGAGCGAGCCACTGCGGTGGTTGTTGACCACCACGTCCGCGTCAGCCAGCAGACAGCCCAATCGCTCCTGCCCGGTCGGACTCGCGAGGTCGATGTAGGCGCTGCGTGAGCCGACGTTCGCCTCGGCGTAGATGAACTCGTGCTCGTAGTCGATCGGGCGTGTGGCACAGAGCACGTCGGCGCCGTGCTCGGCCAGCGTCCGGCCCACCGTGGGACCGGCGACGGCGTGGGTGAACGAAAGCACACGGACACCGTCGAACGGTCGCGCCGCGCGGCCGAAGTCACGCGCCGGAGCGTCGCCGATCCGCTCGAGGCCGATCACCGGCTGGCCGGCGAGAAGCGCTCCTTGCTCATGGGCGAGCCATTCAGCCGGGGTGCGAACCACGCACACCGGCAGACCGGACGCGTTCGCGGCGTCCTCCAGTTCGAACGCGTTCCATCTCCTCAGCGCCGCGGCGACCCTGTCCATGTCGGGCGGCACGTCCAGGAAGCGACACCAGGCCGCGGCGAGATGCGGGTAGACCCCCGTCGCCATGACCCAGCGGTCGTCCGCTGTGCGATACGGGATGATCAGGAAGGGATTGTCGAGCACCAGCGGATGCGGAGCCGGTTCCCCGTTCAGGGTGGGATGCCAGAAAGCCGCCGGGTTGACGCCGTGGACGGCCCGGCGCAGATCCAGCTCGAGGTCCTGCGCCGGGCCGCCGCGGTGGCGGTGCAGGGCGACCGAAGCGACGGCACTCGCCATCATCGGAATGCCGATGCAGGCGCCGAGCCGGTGCCGGGCCGGCACGATGGGATCCCGACCGGCGAACGCGACACCGCCTCCCGTTTGCGTTCTCGAGAGACCGACGTCGGACAGCAGCTTGTCCAGCGCGGCCAGAGGTTCGAAAGCGGTGATGTCACGCCCTGCGCTCGGGGCGGCCCAGCTGTCTGCGTCGTGTGCTGGAGATGTCATGGCGCCACGGTAAGGCGACATACCGAAGCTTCGTCTCGGGCGCTTCCCTGGTCTCGTCCCTAGTCTGCAATCTGGGCCCGCAGCGGCGAGTCAACGACCAGGGATGCGACTAGGGATCCGATCGATTTGAGGGCCGCGCATCGGTTCTAGGTTCGGCGGCGTCAAATCAGCCGTCCGAAAGGAACCGCATGAGACGCGCAGACGCATCCCCCTCCCCTCGCCCCGGCGTGATCATCCTCGTGGTCTGCCTGGCCCTTGCCACCGTCGTCGCCGCGATGGCCTCGCTGAACGTCGCGCTGCCCGACATCGCACGCGACACGCACGCCTCCCAGACCGAGCTGACCTGGGTGATCGACGCGTACTCGCTCGCGTTTGCATCGCTGTTGTTGCCCGGGGGCGGGCTCGGCGATCGCTATGGGCGCCGGGTGGCCCTGATCGTCGGTCTGGTGATCTTCGGTGGAGGCTCGGCGGTGGCGATGACCACCACGTCCGCAACCGAGTTGATCGCCCTGCGCGCAATCCTGGGGGTCGGCGGGGCGCTGGTGATGCCGGCGACTCTGTCGACGATCACGAGCACGTTCCCCGCCTCCGGTCGCACCCGCGCGGTCAGCATCTGGTCCGCGGTCGGCGGTGGCGCCGCGATCCTCGGGCTGCTGGCCTCGGGCGCGTTGCTCGTCGTCTTCTCGTGGCGCTCGATCTTCGGCCTCAACGTTGTGCTCGCCACGATCGCGCTGATCGGGACGCTCATATTCGTGCCCGAGTCGGCCGACCCGGACGCCCCCCGCCTGGACGTCTGCGGTGCAGTGATCGCGGTGGCGGCGCTGGTCGCGCTGGTGTTCTCCGTGATCGAGGCGCCGACCTACGGCTGGCTCGCGCCCCGGACGCTCGGCGGACTGATCCTGGCGTTCGGATTGATCGCCGTCTTCATCCTCTGGGAGCTCCGCCAGCGCAACCCACTGCTCGATCCGCGGTTGTTCCGAAACCGGCAACTGACCACCGGGAGCATGTCGATCTTCGTCCAGTTCTTCGCGTTCTTCGGCTTCACCTTCATCGGCATGCAGTACCTCCAGCTCGTCCGCGGCGACAGCCCGCTGCTCGCCGCGGTCCAGATCCTTCCGCTGGCCGCCACGATGGTGCCCACCTCCCGCCTCGCCCCTCAGCTCACCGCCCGCTACGGCACCCGGGTGGTGTGCGCCGGGGGCCTGACCCTCGTCGGGGCCGGCATGGCGATCATCGCCCAGTGCGGCACCGACACGCCCTACGCGCTGATGGCGGCCGGGTTGATCGTGCTCGGTGTCGGGATGGGAGCCGCCATGACCCCGGCGACCAGCGCCATCACCGAGGCCGTCCCGCGCGCCCAGCAGGGCATCGGCTCCGCGCTCAATGACCTCTCGCGCGAGGTTGGCGGCGCCACCGGGATCGCGGTGATCGGCAGCATCCTCACCTCCACTTACGCCAGTCACGTCGATCTCAACGGGCTACCGAGCAAGGTCGCCGCCGAGGTCAAGAGGTCCTACGCAGCCGCCTCGCGGCTCGGCACGCAAGTATCCGACCGGGCGCACACGGCGTTCGTCAGCGCCATGCACGTCGCCTTGCTCACCGCCGCCGGCGCCGTGCTCCTCGCGGCAGTCGCCACCGTCATCCTGCTGGCTCGGCGCCCGCAGACCGCGTCAACCCGGGAGCGCGAACGCTCCACCGTCGTCGATGGCTTCCCGAGCACGTCAGCCGAGATGGCCCAGCCCCAGCGCATCTCCTAGAAACCGATGCCGACGCCCTAGTCTGTTGCGCCGGCGGCCGCGGTCTGCAGCGGCTGGTGCGCGAGCTCGAAGCGCGAGGACACACCGAGCTTCAGGAACACCTTGCGCAGGTGGTACTCCACCGTCTTGGGGCTCAGGAACAGCTGCGCGGCGACATCGCGGTTGCTCGCACCGCCGCCGACAAGCCTGGCGATGCGCAGCTCCTGCGGGGTCAGGGTGTCGAGCGTCGACGGATCACGCTTTCGCGCCGTGATCCCGGTCGCCTCGAGCTCGGCCCTGGCGCGGTCGGCCCACAGCGGCGTGTTCAGGCCCTCGAATGTCGCGAGCGCGTCGCGCAGCCGGGTGCGCGCCTCCGTCCTGCGCTGCGCGCGTCGAAGGGATTCCCCATAGGCGAGCTCGGTCCTCGCGCGCTCGAAGGGCTCCCCGTGCTGTCGCTGGTGGGACAGGGCCTCGAGGAACAGCGGCTCGGCCACCTCAGCGGACGGCGCCAGCAGGGCATGGGTCCGCGCGAGGACGCCGAGTCGACCGGGGTCCTGCCACTGCTCGGCCAAGTCCGCGAGCGCATCGACAGCTGCGCGCCCCGGCTCGGGGTCACCGCTCATAAGGGAGGCCTCCACCAGCATCGGAGCTGCGGTCAGTCTGAGCAATGGATGCGAGACCGCCTCGATCATGTCACGCGCGGCGGCACCGTGGGCGAGCGACAGCTCGAGCTCCGCGATTCCCAGGCGAACGTCATCAGCGGCGACGGCAAGGCCGTGGGCGAGCGCCCGGTGGAGCGTCGCCTCGGCCAGCGCTCGGCATTCGTCGATCTCGCCGCGCGCGGCGAGGCAGCGAACGAGCATCGCCGAGAAACAGGCCTCGAGGTTCTCCTGCCCGAGCTGGCGCGTGAGCTCGATCCCTTCCCGCGCGCACTCCTCCGCCTCGTCGAACGCCCGAACGTTGACGTCGAGCCGAGCCGTGCCGAGCATGGCCAGCGGGAGCATGTTGAACGAACCCGCCGTCCGCGCCAACGCGGTCGCACGCACGAACAGCTCGCGAGCGCTGTGGACGTCCCCGAGATAGGCGCTGGCGATGCCGGTCCAGGTCATGAACCGGAAATCGTCCGCCGCGGCTGCAACCCGGATGGCCTCGCGCAGCCGTGCGCGCGCGGCGTCTCGAGACCCGGCCTCGGCCGTGACCATCACGCCCAGAAACATGCGGAGAAAGGATTCGTATGGCCTGCCCGTCGGCGGCAGATCCACGACGAACGCGTGAGCCTCGGAGAATGCCCGCTCGGGCCAGCCGGCGACGAACGCCGGCGTGATGGCATGAGCCTGGAGCTCGAGCGCGCGTCCCGGGTTCTCACCGACGACCGCATGCGCACCGGTCAGCAGCAGATCGTACGCCGTCGCCGGGGTTCCCCGCTGTAGCTCAAGCGCGCCTCTGACCAGGGCAAGCGTCGCCTGATCCGACGCCGTATGGGCGACTGCATGCGCCTTCTCGGCCAGCCGCGAGGCCCCGTCTGAGTCCCCTGCATCCAGGTACGCCTGGGCAGCCGAGATGAGCCGACGAACGCGACCGCCGGCGTCGCTCGACAGGTCGGCGGCGCGCGAGAGAACCGCCGCGGCCGACGCGAACGCCCCCCGGCGTGCCGCGGCCGACGCGGCCTCCTCGAGCTCCGCGGCGAGAGCTTCATCAGGCTGGTCCGTGGCGGCGGCCAGATGAGAGGCGCGCGCGAGCGGGTCGGCCACTCCCAACGCCAGCAAACGGTGCGCGTCGGTGCGCTCGCCGCGCGAGGAGGCGTTGTATACGGCGGAGCGCACGAGCGGATGACGAAACACGATCGCGTCGACACCGCCGATCAGGCCGGCATCCACGCCCGCGCGTGCAGCCATCGGCGATAGGTCGCCGAGCCGCGCGAGCTCGGTCCACGTCGCTGCCTCATCGGTCTCGCTCGCCGCCGCCAGCAGCAGCAGCCGGCGTGTTTCACCCGGCAGGCCCACGACCCGCGCCCGGAACGCCGCTTCGACCCCGGTGTCTTGGGCGCCGGTGGCGTCCGGCACCGGTAGCTCTAATAGCGCCAGCGGGTTGCCGCCCGCCTGCCTGAGCAACCGGCGCTCCGCCTCCTGGGTGAGCGTTGTCCCTCGACTGCTCGTCATCACCTGGCGCGCCGCCGGCTCCGACAGCGGGGCGAGCATCAGCTGCTGCAACCCCGACGCCTCGAACCAGCTGGCGGGATCGTCACGCACGGCGAACAGCATCACCACTCCCTCGGCACCGAGCCGGCGCGCGGCAAACAGCAAGGCCTGCGCCGACGGGGCATCGACCCACTGGAGATCGTCGATCGCGCACAACAGCGGGCCGTCCGCGGTCGCCTCGGCGAGGAGGTTAAGGGTGGCCAGACCAAGCAGCAGCCGGTCCTCGACGCGGTCCTCGCTCATCCCGAGCGCGCTCCTGAGCGCGGCGATCTGCGGGGCGGGCAGGCGATCGACCAGTCCGTGCAGCGGCCGCAGCAGTTGCTCCAGGCCCGCTAACGGGATCTCGTGCTCGGACTCCACGCCGGTGCAGCGAAGCGTTCGAAAGCCAGAGCTTTGGGCCGCGTGCTCGAGCACCGCGGTCTTGCCGATGCCGGCCTCGCCCCGGATCAGTAGCGCTGCGCTCGTGCCGCCCCGTGCGTCCTCGAGCACGCTCTCGATCAACCGCTGCTCGGGATCCCGGCCGATCAGCATCGGCCCATCCTACGCCCGCTCTCCGGAGGGCTCACGAACGGGAGCCGGCCAGCTCGCGCCGGTGGCTGACCCCGAGCTTCTGCATCGCCCGGTATAGGTGCGACTCGACCGTGCGCACAGACAACACCAGCTGGTCCGCGATCTGCGCGTTCGAGAGGCCGCGTGAAGCCAGCTCGACGAGCTGCTCCTCACGTGGGGTTAGCTCGACGGCCTCGCGGTCGACACCATCGATCGGGGGCAACGTGCCGTCCTGGCCGTGTCCGAGCAGCTCGCGGGCGCGGACGACAGCACGCCGAGCCGAATCCTGGCGTCCGGCCTGGACAAATGCGCTGGCCGCATCGGCGGCCGCCTCGGTCGCGTAACGCAGAGCACCGATGCGCTCGAACTCGCCGGCGGCGCCGAGCAGCCGCGCACCATCACACGCAGTGGCGGCGAGGGCATGCTGCGCGTATGCCGATGCGAGAGGAGCATCGCAGCGGTCGAGCTGCGCTGACAGGGAGCGCGCGATGGTAGGGGCGGGCGCACCGGCGCGCATCGCCTCGTAGGAAAGCTGCGCGGCATGTAACGGCATGTGCTCGAGCCGCGCGGCAGCGTCCAAGAACAATCGTTGCGCGCGGGGCCGGTCGTGGCGCCCCACCGCTCCCCACCCTTGGGCGCGGATCAGATAGGGAAGTTGATTTGGCAGGGGGTCGTGCCCCTGCAGCGCGTCATGGCAGCGGCCCAGGGCGACGTCGATCTCCTCATCCCCGGTCATGCAGGCCACACCGACCTGGAATGCCCGCGTGATCATGAGCGCGCCGAACGTATCCCGATGCTCGAAATGGACCTCCGCCTCGGCGAGCAAGCGTGTCGCGTCGCGATACCTGCCGGCCAGGTACGCCAGCGCGCCAAGCGCCAGCGCGCCGAGACCGGAGGCCGCGTCGTCGCCCGCCCTCACCCCATGCTGAAGAACCGCGGTCATCTCAGTCCTCAGCTCAGCCAGCGCCTCACCGCTTTCAACCGAGATCTGGCACCGTGCGATCAGCACTCGCTCATCGTGATGATTGCGGAGGGGGATCGTCAGCTGCAGGGTGCGGATCAACTCGTAGGCCGCGAGTCCCCGCCCGCTGTAGAACAGGTTCAGCGCATGCACCAGCTCGACCTCCCGACGGACCTCCTCGTCGAGTGAGTCGTCGGCCAGCATCGCCGCTGAATCCTCGACCGCGCCATAGAACTCATCGAGTAGCGCCGAAAGCCCGAGTCGCACCGGGTCGAGCCGTCGGCGCCATTCTGGGTCCGGCCACCAATCCTCCGCCCGCCCGACCAGCGCTTGCGCCTCGGCGGGGCGCTTGAGCCCCCAGTACAGCAGCGGGATTCGCTGCTGTAGGTACGCGACGGCGAGATCTGGCGAGTCGATCTCGCCCTCCAGACCGCCAAGCGTCGACTCAGCCTCGCCGTAGCGCTTGCGGATCACGTGGGCGCGGGCGAGCAGCATCGACGCCCTGACCCCGCCGCCCGCCTGGATCGCCCTCTGTGCGAGGTCAGCGCCGAGATCCGGATCGCCGCTCAGGCTCGCGGACTGAGCCGCGTCCAACAGGGTCGCCGAGGGGATCGGCTCACCGGCATCGAGGAGCCACCGGGCCACCCGCAGTGAGTCCTGAGGGGTGAGCTCGCCACGCCCCTGCACGTTCGCGGCCAGCGCGAGTCGCAGTTCGCGCGCCCGCAGCCTCGGCAAGGTGCTCACGAGCACTTCGCCGTACAGGGGATGGCCAAGTCGCACGTCCGCGTCCGGCAGGCTCCCGTCCACGGTTATAAGCCCGCGGTCCTCGACCGAGACCACCGGGTCGGCGCCAGCCAGCTCAATCAGCTCGTTCACGCGAAGCGGCTCTCCCAACGCCAGCAGCTCGAGCGCGCGCCGTTCGCGGTCGCCCAAGCCGTGCAGCCGCGCCGAGATCAGATCGGAGAGCGATCCACTCAGCGCCGGACGGACCTGCAGCCGCCAGAAGCCGTTCACCTGAGATAAGGCGCCGCTGCCAAGCGCGCCGAGGAGCAGCTCCCGTACGTACAGCGCGTTTCCGCGGCTCGCATCCCGCACCCATCGCAGCACGCGCTGCTCGACGGGGCCGCCAACCACGCTCTCCACCAGCTCCGCGGTGTCTTGCTCATCTAGGGCAGCCAGCTCCACGCGCTCTGCGCCCGCGTCCTTCCACAGCGAGACGATCGCGTCCGGACACGGCTCTCCGCTGCGAACCGTCGCCAGCACGAACGCCACCGCCGCGTTCGCCAGGTGCAGCACCAGGGACGCCGACGTCTGATCCAGCAACTGGGCATCGTCGACCACCAGCATGAGCGGCCGGCCACGCGCCAGGTCGCACAGCGCCTGCACGCTTCCGCGCAACAACTCGAACCGGTCATCGGACCGTACTTCGACCGGAATCACTGCCGCGAACGCGCCCAGCGGAACCGTCGCCGCGCTGCGGGTCGCCTGCACCCAAAGCGTGTGCATGCCGCCACGCTCGGCCTCGGCGAGCGCCTCGCGAGCCAGTCGCGACTTCCCCACCCCCGCCGGCGCGTGGACGACCACGCCGCCCGTCCCGCTCGCGCGAGCCTGCGCAACCTCAGCAAGCTCGTTCACACGCCCCACCATCGGCCACGTTGCCGCAGCCCCAACCGACCACGAGGATGATGTCGGTTTCCCCACGGTTCCCGAATTCGACTATACCCCAGTGAAGATTTCGTTCACGAAGGCGGCGGCCCTGCGACTTCAGTCCGCGTGTCCGGCAAACTCGGCTGGCGCAGGTGTTGCATCCGGGCGCGTCTGGGCAGAGCGGCCTCGTGAACGACGGTCTTGACGATGGCTGCGAGCGGGACGGCGACGATCGCCCCTATGACGCCCAGGAGTGAGGCTCCGAGCATCACGGCGAGCACCGTCGTGAGCGCGGACAACGCGACGGCGCGACGGAAGACGATCGGATAGAGGACGTTGTTCTCGACCTGCTGATAGACGAGCTGGATCGCGAGCATCGCGATTGCCGTCGGGGTACTGATCGTGAGTCCGGCGAGGACGAGGACCACCGCGCCGATCGTCGCGCCCAACTGTGGGACCAGGTCGAGCAAACCCGCGATCACGGCCAGGACGATCGGAAAGGGAAGACCGAATGCGAAGGCCGAAGCGCCTGCGACCGTTCCGGCGACGACTGAGATCATGACGTTGCCGACCAGGGTGGCTGCCACGGCCGAGATCGACTGATCCAGGACGGGTCTCCATCGTGCTTCGGTTTGAGGGCGTGTGAACCCGAAAAGCCAATTCGTGATCAGCGGTCGCTCGATCAGCATGAACAGCGACAGGAACGTCAGCGTCAGCACGGATAGCACTGAGGAGAACGCGCTGCCCGCAATGCCGAGCACCGCGGTCGCCACCCTGGGTACTTCCCTGGCCAGGGTGGACAGATCAGAGTCCATCGACCGCTCGCTCACTTGCGACAAGAGCGGCTTTAGCGTGGGGTTGGCCGCCAGTCGGTTCCAGTAATCGGGGAGATGATCGGCGAACGCACGGATCTCGCTCCACAGAGGATTGATCGTCACCAGCACGATCAACGCGACGGCGGCGAGCAGCGATGCGAACACGAACAACGCTGCTCGAGCGCGCGACCAGCCCCGAGCCACCAGGGCGCCGACCGCCGGGTCGAGCCCGAGAGACAGCACCGTTGCCACGACGATGGAAAAGAGCAATCCGCGCGCCGCGACGATCAACCACGCGACGGTTACCAAGGACGCGATGACGATGAGCGTCCGGATCGGGACGACGACCTCAACGCGCGAGACCCGCCGCCGTTCGATGGTCGGGTCATCGTCGCTGACCGCGCCGGGCAGATCGAGAGCCTGAACATCGCGCACCCCCGTGCCAGGGTCAGCCACGGCCATGACGAGCCGATGCTCGGAGGGCGGGGCCTGGCCGGCGGCGATCGCCGCGCCCGCCTGCGGTGACGTCACGGGGTTGAACACGACGATCGCCTCGTACACCCGGCTCTGGTCCGAGCTCAATCGCTACGCGGCTTGCCCGTGAGAGCGCGTAAGCGACCGCATTTCGTCGAACTGCGCCAGGTAGCTCGTGATCGTTCCGGGTTCTCCGCCGATCAGGAACCTGACCGCGCCGTCGCCGGCGTTATAGGCGGCGTGCGCCACACCGGCGGGGACCGCATGAGTCTGCCCCGGCGACAGCCTAGTGCACGGGTGCCGCTGATCTCGGTCTGTCTCGACGATATGTAGGTGACCTTCGAGCACGTGAAACCACGTCGTGCTGGCATGACGTTGTGCGGCGGGTCCGCCGCGGTGCACGGCGACCACCTCGATCAGGTCGAACGGCGCAAGGGCATCTGCGCCGGCAAGAAACGACACGTGATACCCGGGCGCGACTGTGTACACCTCGGCGGCGCGAGCTGTGCCGGAGGGCGGGCTGGTGGTGCTGGTAACTGAGTTGGCGGTGATTGGTGATGACACTGGGTTCTCACTTTCTGATTGGATGGTTGGGCGGGCTGCCTGTTACCCGAGATGCTTTTCGAGCCAGTCGAAGATCCGGGCCTCGCGCAGCGCCTGCGCGAGCGGCTCGCAGTGTCCGCTGGCGCCCTCGCGCGCGGTGAAGGTGACTATCTCCTTGGGGCCCGTGAGGCGGTCGTATAGCTGACGGGACTGCCCGGGCCACAGCTGCTCGCCTTCTGATTCGGTGATCAGCAACGGCGTGTCGATCTGATCCACCTCGTCGCCGAGGTGGTACGCGGCCACGGTAAGAAACAGCCGGAAGGCTGAGCCGCCGTTGTGGCCGTATGGCTCGCCGTGGACGCGCAGCGACTGGGTGCGAGCCGGCCAGAACAGCTCGGCGATGTGCATTTCGTGATCGAACGCCGACTGACGGTGGTCGTTCAGTTGCTCGCGCATGGCACTGGGAAGCCGGTCGATCCAGGCGGTCGCGACGTCGACGATGCCGGGATCGACGACCGCGGCAGCGAACCGATGTTCGAACGCGAGCGCCCGCGCAACCCAATAGCCACCCTGTCCGACGCCAACCACGGCGACCCGGTCGGGATCGACGTCGGCGCGGGCCAGCATCGCGTCGAGCACCGGGGTGAGAACCCTCTCCCAGTCGGGACGAAAGGGGATCCCGCGCTCCAACAGCATCGCCTGCTGCCCCGGGCCGTCGAACGTCAGCCAGTGATAACCGCGCTCGGCCGCGGCGGCGCCCGCGTGCGCCCACATCTCGGAGGTTGCCTGGTAGGAGCCATTGTTGACCACCACGAGCGGACGGCCGCCGCCTGCTGTGCCGGTGGCCGGGAAGAAGAAAGCGGGGAGGGCGGTGCCCTCGTAGGCGATGGCAACCCGCTCGCCTGGCACCGGACTCAGGTCGAGGACCTGCTCCCAGCATGCCCGCTGGCGCCGCCAGATGGCGAGCCGGCGGTCTGGTTCGCTGGAACGCGAGATCAGGTACAGCGCGGTGGCGTAGTAGGTGGCCGCGCGCCTGAAGTGCGCCAGCGCGCTGATCCGGCGCCCGCTCCGGCGAGCCCGGACCGCAGCGACCCACACCGCCCCTGCCGTCGCCGTCCACTCGTGCAACCACGAGTCAGCGTCGCCGTCCGTGATCCGCTCGGCCGTGGCGAGCACCTCTCCGACGTCCGCGCCCTGGCGGTAGCTCGCGCCGAGCGCCCGCTCGAACGCGAACTGGAACTCGTCGTCTTGGAAAGCACGCATCTCGGTTCTCCGTCACCGATCGCCCGGCGCGCGATCAGTAGCGCATCCCGCTGGTCGGAGGGAGCATCTCGAGTACGACCGACAACTCCGCGTCGCAGTCATACCTGCTGACCAGCGCGTCGGCTTCGGCAGCCACGCAACAGGCCGCCAGCACCCCGTCCGGGTGGGCCGAGCAGATCACCACCGCGGGCGGGGAAGCGGTCCGCTTGAGCTCACGGCACAACCAGAAGCCGCTTCGCGACCGCGAGCGATGACCGGCCACGACGACGTCGACCGGCTCGCTCTCGACCATCCACATCGCGTCCTCGGCGGTCTCGGCCAGCCCGGCCAACCGAAGCCCGGGCTCCGTCTCGAGCAGACTGCAGAGTCGGGAGCGCAACCACGCATGGTTTTCAACTACGAGGACGCCGAGCGCCGGGGCCGTCGCCGGCCGGCGAGACTGGTCAGAGTTCGAGTCCCGACTGGGCTCGACAGTACTTGTGCTCATGGGTGCATGTCTCCTTAGCGGTCAGGTGTTGCTTGCCTGGGGGAGCGTGGCGCAACAGCGGGGGCGCATCCTCAGTGGCGGGGTACTGAACTTCAGTGCAGGAGCCGCTTAAGTAATCCCTCGGAAAAGTTCAGTGAACGGCTACTGAGGATCGAGCGGCGCGCCTGCGGAATCGTGTGGCCACTGCGATGCACGCTGTGACCAACCCGATCTCGCCGGAGACGTTCCTCGCCATCATGGCCGCCGCGGCCGTCGCCGGGACCGTGGCGTCATTCGCGGGCCGGGCCGGGGTCGTGCTGCCGGTGGTGGTGCTCGAGCTGCTGGCGGGAATCGTGCTAGGCCCGCACGTCGCCGGATTCGCGGTGAGCTCCGCCGTGTTGCTGTTCAAGGACCTCGGGCTGGGGATGCTGTTCTTCTTCGCCGGCTATGAGCTCGACCTGCGCCGGATCGCCGGCCGGCCGCTCCGCCTCGGGGTGCTCGGATGGGGCGTGTCGCTGTTGCTCGCGTACGCCGCGGTCGGCGTGCTCCACTGGGTGGGGGTCGCGGTGTCGGTCCTATACACGGGCTCTGCGCTCGCAACCACCGCGATCGGCACCCTGATCCCCGTCCTGTCCGACACCGGCGAACTGAGCACCCCGTTCGGCACCTACCTGCTGGCGGCCGGAGCCTGTGCCGAGTTCGGACCGATCCTGTTGCTGACGCTCGTCCTCTCGACTCAGAGCTCGCTCCACAATGCGCTGATCCTGCTGGCATTCGTCGCGGCGGCGGCCGTCGCCGGCGCATGCACGATCGCCTCACGCGGGCGAACCGTGCGATGGCTGGAAGGCACCCTCGAGGCCAGCTCCCAACTCGCCGTGCGCTGGGTGCTGGTGCTGACCTTCGGGCTGGCCCTGCTGGCCTACCGCCTCGGGCTCGACCTGCTGCTCGGCGGCTTCGCCACCGGAGTGATCGTGCGCGAGATGCTGCGCACCAGAGAGCTTCCCGGGTTCGAGTCGAAGCTATCCGGGATCGCGTTCGGAGTGTTCGTGCCGTTCTTCTTCATCGTCAGCGGGATGAGCCTTGACATCACCGCATTCGCGAGTCCCGCCGGGATCCTGCGCACGATCCTGTTCCTGCTGCTGATGCTCCTCGTCCGCGGCACGCCGGCGCTAATCCTGTACCGCCACGATCTGAACGCGCGCAGCCGCGGCGCGCTGGCCCTGCTGAGCTCCACGCAGCTTCCGCTGGTGCTTGCCATCACCGCACTCGCGACCGCCGGCGACACCGGGGTGCTGCAGATCCGTGACGCGAAAGGCGGCAAGGACCGGCAACTACCCGTCAGCCGGCCGCACACGGCGATCCCTTGCAGCAGCGCGCTGCCCTCGCGGACGGCGCCGCCGGGCTCGTGCGCGCGCGGGCGCGTGTTGCCGGCGATCCGCTCGCGGTTTCGCTCGAACGTGGTCTTGTCGATGTCGACGTCCTGGACGCGCAGCAGCCTGGCCTCCGAGCAGCGCAGCCCGCACGCGTAGATCGTGCGGAACAGGACCGGCATCACCAGATGCCGCAGCGGCACCTCCGGGCAGTAGCGGCAGCGGTCGGTCTGCTCAAACAGCGCCGCCAGCTCCCGGTCGCTGTAAATGTGCGGGATGCCCCGCCAGCATCCTGGTCGAGAACCGCGGCGAATGGTGCGTCAGGGTCGGCGGCGGCCAGATCGACCAGGCCGTCACCGGCGCGCTGCTCGCCGCGCTCACCCCAGCCGGCGTGAAGGCCGCGCTGCAAGCGGCCGAAGCGCTCGAGCAAGACCACGACGCCGCGCTGAAGCAGTGGCGGTTGCAACTCGAACGCGCCAAATACCACGCCGACCGTGCCGAGCGGCGCTATCGCCAAGTCGAGCCCGAGCACCGGCTCGTGGCGCGCGGTCTCGAGCGCGACTGGGAGAACGCACTCGGCGAGCTCGCCAAGGCAGAGGCCGAACTCGCGCTGCGTGAACAACAACAACCGCGCACGCTCACGGCGCACGAGCGCGAGCGGCTGCTGGCACTCGGGGCTGACCTCGGCCGCGTGTGGTCTGCGCCCACGACCACCGATCGGGACCGCAAGCAACTGCTCCGCTGCCTAATCGAGGAAGTGATCATCACCCTCAAGCGCGAGGAGCGCTGCGCGCTGCTCACGATCCGTTGGAAAGGCGGCGCGATCACCGAGCTCGCGGTCACGCTCCCCAAGCCGCAACCGGCGGTCCGCACCGACGAGGACACGATCGAGCTGATCCGACGGCTCGCCGCCCACTACGACGACGGCCGGATCGCCGGGATCCTCAACCGCCAAGGCCGCCGCTCCGCCCGCGGCGAGCGGTTCACCGCAATCATCGTCGGCGGCCTGCGCCGCTACCGCCAGATCCCCGCATACCAGCCGCCGGCCGAACCGCCCGACGGAGAACTGCTCCCCGTCGGCAAAGCCGCCGACGAACTCGGCGTCGCCGCCTCCACGATCTTCCGCTGGCTCCAAGCCGGCTTCATCCGCGGCGAGCAAGACACCCCCGGCGCGCCCTGGCGGATCCGTGTCAACGACCAGCTCCGCGCGCTGTTCGTCAAGGAAGCGCCACCCGACTATGTTCCGATCGTCGACGCGATGCGGATCCTCGGCGTCAGCCGCCAGACCGTGTTGCAGCGTGTCAAGCGCGGACAGCTGCAAGCCCTCCACGTCCGCAACGGACGCCGAAAAGGCCTGCGAATACTGCTCCCACAAGCCGAAACCAGCCTCTTCGACACCACCCCCATCAACGCGCAGGCAGTGTGACGATGGCTCCAACGCCCCGGCCAAGTCCGCGTCCAGAACCCATGGTCGTTTCGGGCTCCTGCCCTTGACGACCTCAAAGACGGCCTGGATCGCGTCATGGCAACCGCGGCCCGGCCGGAATCCGTAGGACCTCGGCTCGAACCTGGCCTCCCACTCAGGCTCCAGCGCGCCCGCGACCCGCGCCTGGTGACACCGGTCGGCGATGACGGGAATTCCGAGTGGTCGGCGTTTGGTGCTGCTGCCCCTCTTCGGGATGTACACGCGGCTGACGGGGAAGGCCTTGAACGGCTCGGTCTCGGTCATCTGGTGCACCCTTTCGGCCAGTCTTGCTTTGGCCTCCGGGGTGAGCACCACCTCGCCGTCGACGCCTGCCGTCAGACGACCGGCGTTGCGCTCGGTCACCCGCCGCACGCTGATCAGCGTGTTCGCGCGCGACCGCAACATCAGCTTCTGCAGGCTGCGGACCTTCCTCAGGTCCCCCGCCTTCGACGCCGTGAAGATCCGCCGCCTCAGCCGCCGTACGTCATCCTCGACCCGCCGCCAGTCAACCTGACGCCAGTCAAAGGGCGCGTCCTCCGGTCCGTTCACCACGACCGTGGCCGTGGCGTCCAACTTGTCCTCGGGTTCTGGGGCTTCGCTCATCTTCTTCTCCACAGGCTCACCTGACCGCGTCAGCGCGCTTTCGCGCCCGGGAACCAGGCCCGGTATCCGGCCGGTCATGCGAGACGACCGCCTGGAGGAGGCGACCATCCTGTCTCGGTTTCCCGCTGCGTTTCCGCTGCCGGCATTCGCTTCTCGGTCATCCGATTCCCGCCGGGGAGTTGGGCCCTCCTTGCGGTCGGCTTACCGGGCAAGCACACTCGCCCGGACCCCGACGGGGTTACCGCGTTCCGCACGCGTGAGCTACGACCGGGGTGGGGCCCCTCTCTACCCCGAGGACGGCGGTGCTCCTCCCGGCCAAGTCGTCTCCTTGACCGGCGCCTGCCGCTCCGCCGCGGCTAGTCCCTGGACCCCGTTCCGGCATCCCACCTTGCGGGGCTGTGTGTTACGAGGCATCAACGAGGGTTCAAGCAATTGACCCGTCCGGTCTTCCCCTCGCCTGTGGCCGCCCGGGTGGAACGGGCCGCCCTTGGGCTTTCCCCCGGGCTTCGCACCCCGCCGACCAAGAGCCGGACGACGCACGCCGAGGTGGGGACAGGCATCGAGCACGGACCTGGACCTACACGCTCAACATCACATCAGGGCTGATCCTCCAATCGAGTAGTTCACTCACAACGTGCGACCTCGCGTCGCACGACGACTTGCACAACTGTCGGCGCCCGCGGCCCCGCGTCGCGGTTGGTCTGGGCCAAGCGGCACCGTCGATCGCGATGATCGAAGTTGCCTGCAACCCTCGAACCCTGCTCAACCTCAAGCGCCGGGCGGAAGCGGCCGCATTACTGACCTGGGCCCTGGTCGGGGTCGGTCTTGTGGTGGCCGCTACGCCGATCGCACCGGCGGCTGCCACGGCGCGGCGGAGAATCAAAGCAACTTCACCGTAGTAATCACCGGTGAGCGTGAGGGGAATGCCCCGATGCAGCGGCCCACCCGCAAGTGCAAGCCTGATCAGATGGATAGGAGCGAGCTCCACTCGCCGGGCGTCGACACCGACGACCGCTTGGCGTTCGGGCGCGAGGCGCTGCTGGCCGGGCCGGGCGAGTTCGATCTGCGCAACTTGCTCAGGGCCGCGCGCCAGGGATGTGCGACGTGGTCGCCGAGAGGATGCGTCAGTTCGATACGGCCGGCCACGCGGGCGACCACGAGCCGATCCCGCTCCCGGAGATGGCGCCGCGCTACGCGCACGAACACCCAACCCGTAACGAGGTAGAGCAACAGCGATGACACCCTCAGACCACACCGATCGGCTGCGCTCGGGCGTCGCGCCGTACGCCGAGCTGGGCTTCTACGACGCCGACTACGAGCCGAAGGACACCGACATCCTGGCGGCCTTCCGGATCACCCCGCAGCCGGGTGTGGACCCGATCGAGGCGGCCGCCGCGGTCGCCGGAGAGTCCTCGACCGCGACGTGGACAGTGGTGTGGACCGACCGGCTGACCGCGTACGAGCGCTACCAGGCAAAGGCGTATCGGGTCGATCCGGTTCCCGGCGTCGAGGGCCAATACGTGGCGCGGATCGCCTATGACCTGGACCTGTTCGAGGAGGGGTCGATCGCGAACCTGACGAGCTCGATCATCGGCAACGTGTTCGGGTTCAAGGCGCTCAAGGCGCTGCGGCTGGAGGACATGCGGATCCCGCCGCACTACGTCAAGACCTTCCAGGGCCCACCGCATGGGATCGTGATGGAGCGGGAGTACCTGGATAAGTTCGGCCGCCCGCTGCTCGGCGCGACCGTCAAGCCGAAGCTCGGCTTGAGCGCCAAGAACTACGGACGCGTGGTGTACGAGGCGCTCAGGGGCGGGCTTGACTTCACCAAGGACGACGAGAACATCAACTCGCAGCCGTTTATGCGCTGGCGCGACCGGTTCCTGTACTCGATCGAGGGCGTCAACCAGGCCATGGCCGCGACCGGGGAGATCAAGGGCCACTACCTCAACGTCACCGCGGCGACGATGGAGGAGATGTACGAGCGGGCCGAGTTCGCCAAGGAGATCGGCAGCGTGATCGTGATGATCGACCTGACGATCGGGTTCACCGCGATGCAGTCGATGTCGCATTGGGCGCGGCGTAACGGCGTGCTGCTGCACCTGCACCGCGCGGGCCATTCGACCTACACGCGGCAGAAGAACCACGGCGTCAACTTCCGCGTCCTGGCGAAGTGGTGCCGGCTGCTCGGCGTCGACCACATGCACGCGGGCACGGTCGTCGGCAAGCTGGAGGGCGACCCGAACTCGACCAGGGGCTACTACGACATCCTGCGCCTCGATCACGTCCCGGAGAACCCCGAGCACGGGATCTACTTCGAGCAGCAGTGGGCGTCGCTGCCGGCGGTGATGCCAGTCGCGTCCGGCGGAATCCACGCCGGCCAGATGCACGAATTGCTGCACCTCCTCGGCGAGGATGTCGTGTACCAGTTCGGCGGCGGCACGATCGGCCATCCGATGGGCGTCGGCGCGGGCGCGAGAGCGAACCGCGTCGCGGTCGAGGCAATGATCAAGGCGCGCAACGAAGGCCGCGACTTCCACCTCGAGGGTCCGGAGATCCTCGCGCAGGCGGCCAAGTCATCGCCGGAGCTGCGCGCCGCGCTCGAAGTGTGGAAGGACGTCAGCTTCGAGTACGAGTCCACCGACACGCCGGACGTGCTGGTCACGCCGACGCTGGCCTGAATGGAGTGCTGAAGCGATGCGAATCACGCAAGGCGCGTTCTCGTTCCTTCCCGAGCTGACCGACACCGAGATCGAAGCACAGATCCGGTACGCGCTCGAGCACGGATGGTCGATCTCGGTCGAGCACACTGACGACCCGCACCCGCGCAACACGTACTGGGAGATGTGGGGGCAGCCGATGTTCGACCTCGAGCCCGACCGCGCCGAGGTCGCGCTCGAGCAGGTCCGAGCCTGCCGCGCCGCCCACCCGACGAATTACGTGAAGCTGATCGCCTATGACCCGGCCCCCCTCCGCCAGACGACAGCGCTCAGCTTCATCGTCCAGCGACCTGCCGACGAGCCCGGCTACCGGCTCGAGCGGACCGACGCGCACGACCGCGTCACCCGCTACCGGCTGCACCCATACGCGACCGACCAGCCGGGGGGCCGGCGCTACCAGAACGGAACCGCGCCGTGACAGTCATGGAGCAGAGCCTCGCCGACGTCGACTCCGTCCTGCGCGAGTCGAACGTCACCGAAGTGCTCGAGCAACTCGAGCGCGAGCTCGTGGCGCTGGCGCCGGTCAAGGCGCGGATCAGGGAGATCGCGGCGCTGCTCGTGATCGACCGGCTCCGCGAGCAGGTCGGCCTCCAGACCGAGCGCCCGTCGCTGCACATGAGCTTCACCGGCAATCCCGGCACTGGCAAGACGACCGTCGCCCTTCGGATGGCGGAGATCCTGCACCGGCTCGGATATCTGGAGAAGGGCCATCTCGTCGCGGTGACCCGCGATGACCTGGTCGGCCAGTACGTCGGTCACACGGCGCCGAAGACCAGAGAGGTGCTCAAGCGCGCCCGCGGTGGGGTGCTGTTCATCGACGAGGCGTACTACCTGTACCGCCCAGAGAACGAGCGCGACTACGGGCAGGAAGCGATCGAGATCCTGCTGCAGGTGATGGAGTCCGAGCGCGACAAGCTGGTCGTGATCTTCGCCGGCTACGCCGACCGGATGGAGGAGTTCTTCCGCTCCAATCCCGGCATGGGCTCGCGCGTCGCCCACCACATCGAGTTTCCGGACTACTCCGTCGAGGAGCTGATGACGATCGCGGGGATGATGCTCGCGCGGCAAGGCTACGAGCTCAGCCCCGAGGCCGACTGCGCACTGCGCGAGTACGTCCAGCTCCGGATGAGCCAGCCACGCTTCGCCAATGCGCGCAGCATCCGCAACGCGCTCGACCGCGCCCGGCTGCGCCAGGCGAGCCGGCTGTTCGCCCTCGGCGGTCGCCTGACGCGCACGCAGCTGATGCGGCTCGAATCTGAGGACATCCGCAAGAGCCGCGTGTTCGCTTCCCAACCCCAAGAGCAAGGAAAGGACTAGGAGCCATGCCCCGCCCCGTCATCCTCGGCGTCGTCGGCGACTCGGCTGCAGGCAAGACGACGATCACCCGCGGGCTGGTGCGGCTCCTAGGTGAGGACAACGTGACTCACGTCGGCACCGACGACTACCACCGCTACGACCGCAAGCAGCGCGCCGAGCTCGGTATCACGCCGCTCGATCCGGACTGCAACTACATCGACATCATCGCCCAGCACATGGCCCTTCTGCGCCGCGGCGAGGCGATCCTCAAGCCCGTCTACCGTCACAACGACGGCACGTTCGGGCCGCCCGTGTACGTCAAGCCGGCCAGGTTCGTCGTTATCGAGGGCCTGCTCGGCTACCACCTGCCCGAGATGCGCGAGGTGTACGACGTGCGCGTGTACCTGAACCCGCCGGAAGACGTGCGGCGCCGGTGGAAGGTCCAGCGCGACACCACCCGACGCGGATACACCACCAGCCAGGTGCTCGCCGAGCTCGACCGGCGCGAGCCCGACTCCGAAGCGTACATCCGCCCGCAGCGCCGCTGGGCCGATATCGAGGTGTCCTTCAAGCCCGCCGAGGCCGATGGCACTCCCGGCGCTGCGGACCTCGACGCCGAGCTCACGCTGCGCGAGGGCCTCGCGCATCCCGACCTGACCCCGTTCATCGAGGACGGCCGGAAGGACGGCCTGACAATGGCGGACTTCCAGGCCGAGTGCGTGATCCGCATTCCCGGCGGCCTTGACCCGAACCGCGGCGCGGAGATCGAGGAGGCGATCTGGGACCGGATGCACTTCGCCAGCCACCTGCGCTCGAACCGGCTGGGAGAGTTCACTGCCGGGACCGAGCTGCAGCGCTCCGAGTCGCTGGCGATCGTGCAGCTGCTGATCCTCTACCACCTCATCACGGCCAAGGCGGCGATCGCGCTCGGCGGTCCGGGAACTCGCGCCGTCGGAACCCTCGCACCGGCCCGCAAGACGGGCGAGCCGGCCAGGGTGCCGGCCCGTTGAGCTTGCAAACGAGATCAGTAGGTAAGTAGCCGCTTTCACGCAGTAGCGGCGGTCACCGAACCGCTTGCAGATAAACGGTCCGGCAAACGGCCAGCAAGCGCCCGGCGCTGTCGCTACTGTAGGCGAGCGGGCGCCAGTCCGAACGCTCGCAACGCTGTCGCCCCGGACGACTTGCAGCACTGTGACGGCGTCGTCACTCGAGCTGTGCTGCTCCGCCAGCGTTACGGCAGCGACCCGATCGGGCCCTTTGCCGGACCGGCGATCCCAGCTAACGCGGTGGTGCTAGCTCGGCGGTCAATCCACGGCGGGTCCGCAAGCGTTTCGGTCGCTTCCGGAATCATGTTGAGTGTCCGATTATGTTGAGCGGACCATCCTCAGACCGTGTTTCACCTGCTCAGGCCGAAATCGTTGTCCGGGTTACTCAACATAATCGACGGGGTCGCGGAAGAACCGGGTCCCGCTCGAGTGGCGGTACCGGCGCTTGTGGTCAGCGGGACACGGTGCCGCCCGCAGCGCAGCCTCTCATCCAGACCCCGCCCTCGTAAGGTTTACGGCTGAACCGAGCGCTGAGCACCGACCGGAGCCGACACGAAACGTCCGCTCGAATCTCGGATCTGGTGGAGCATGAGGTCGCTGGCAGGACGCCCATTATGTTGAGCAGCTCACCGGACTGAATCGCGCTGAGCAGGGAAAACGCGGCGCGCAAACCGCGTGCTCAACATAACCGTCCACTCAACATGATCTCAGTTATGTTGAGATCAACATAACCGGAAAGGACGAGAAGGAGAAGACTCGCGCCGGTCGCTGCGCTCGGCCTCCGAGGCTGCTGGAACTCGTCCGATCCGGACGCCGGGATCACCACGACCGCATTGCCGCCGGAGCGGGAGCGCTCGTGCTTGCATCCCGGCGATCCTTCGGCAAGCACGCGGCTCGAATCGGGTGTGGCTCTTCTGAAGGGACCCGGGGGTGGCGGTCATGTGACGCTCGGGATGACGTGATCGTGGTAGCGGGCTTCGTGGACGTGGTGTCGTTCTTGGGCGAGGTGGTAGTCCCAGTACGTGTCGAAGTCACCGTTGGCTTTGATGGCGCGGAGTTTGAGGATGGCTTCGGCGCCGGCGAGTCCCCAGCGGGCGCCGGTGATGTCCATCCGGTCCTTGAGCAAATGTCTGCAGGCGCCTTCGATGATCCCGGTCGCGATCGGCCAGCCGTTGGCCAGGGCGGTGGGGTAATCGAGGTAGGGGGCCTTGCTGGTGAGGTAGTTGGCGGCATCGTCGGCGAGCTTGCGGCTTGCTGGGTCCAGGCGGCGGTTGGTGGCGGTGCGGCGGATCGTGCCGGCGACCTTGGTGGCGTGTCCTTCGAGCACTCTGGTCGCTTGGAGGTGAACCCACTCGGCGGGGTTCAGGTTGGGGAACAGGCAGCCGGCGGCGGTCCACAGGTATTCGAGGACGTGGATGAAGTCAACGATGATCGTCACCTTGACGTTGCGGGCCTTGGCCTCGGCTTTGATCCGTTGGATCTGGTGGTTGTTGCCGTCCACGAGCGCGACCCAAGTGCGGCGGTGTTTGGGGTCGCGTCGGTCTGCCTCTCCGAAGACGTGTTTGATGACGGTGCCGGTGTTCTTGACGATGCTGGCGGTCAGCCATTTGTTGGCGGCGACCGGGCCGCCGGCGGGCTCGTGGCCGTCGTCGCGGGCGAGGATGTCGGCCGGGGTGCGGGGCGCCGGGGCCGCGTCATAGACCGCGCCGATCTCCGCCATCCGCTTGCAGTTGAGCTTCTCGCCGCCTGCCAGCCTCGCTTTGGGCTTGGGGCTCGCGCGGGCACGCCTGGTGGCGGTGCCGGCGCGTAGCGCGTCGGGGCGCATCACGATCCCCTTGCCGTCGGCCGAGAGCACCAACAGTTGATCGGACTTTGATCGCTTCCGGCGCCTGGCCTCATAGAAGTCCTCGAAGTCGATCGCGGCGAGCCCGGCGAGCTCCTCGACCTGGCGCTTTCCGAGCCCCAGCCCGGTCTGGCGCCCGATCGCGTCGACGGCGTCCTGGAAGCTGCCGCGCGCGGCCTCCAGGGCGGCCAGCTTGCGCAGCCCGTGGGAGTGACGCTCGACCGGCAAGTTCAGCGCCGCGTCGGCGGGATGCAGGTTCCCCAGGCCCGGCGCCCGGTAAGCGAGCCGCTCCACCGTCACCGCGCCGAACACCGTCTCAAGTATGCGGGCGTGACCTGGCTCCACTCGGCCGCGCGCCACCCCCTCATCGCCGACTACCTGCTCAAGGCGCGGCTCGCGGACCGCGCGCAACGCCAGATGATCATCAAGCAGCCGCCGCAACAGCTCCCGCCCGTCCCGGTCAAGACGCTCCTCTAGCTCAGCGTGCGAGAGCCCAGCGGCGTCCGTCCCATCCAAGAAGCTCACCAGCGACTCGAACTGCTCCCGGCTCGCGCTGAAGCCCGCCCGCGCGGCCCCATCGCCCCGTCCGCCGGCGCAGCCTTCCCCACCGCCCACTGCATCATCACTACCAGCCCGCCCGGAAGGCAGGACTTCAGCGCCAAAGGCGTAAAGTTCGCCACCAAGGGTGTCGAGATCGGCGGTCACGTTGGCCACCTCCGTGGTCGACGTAGGACATGAACAACGCCGACTTCGACACCCCTCATCCGAAGTCCTCGAGCCCGCCCGGCGACCCCGGCAGCCCCGTCCAGGCCATCGAATCCCCTCAAAAACCCGGCCTGAACACGCCCAACCCCCGCAACCCAGCCACTCACCACCAGCCGACCGTCGCCAAACGGCAACCCGCCGTCCTGCGTGACAGCCCAAACCCCCGTATCTACGGGTCATTCACCGTCAGGTCAGCTCGTCCTCGAGGGTCCCTTCAGAAGAGCCGCACCCGCTCGAATCCGACTGCCGCTCGGTGGCGAAGCGGAACTGTCGACGGATCGGTTCTTGGAAGTAGTGGATTCGTCCGAAGCGGGCACGTCGCTGGGCTGCGACCTGGCTACCGGAACGCCTGGCGGAGCGGCACACTCGGCGTCGCCGGCGAGGTCATTGCTCCCCTTGCTCAGGAGCGGAAGCGTCGACCGGACTGCTCCTTCTCGATCAAAGGGGAAGCATGGCTTTTCAGCTGGAGTGAATAAGCAGAGCAGCGCGAGCCGAGTCGTCGGCGCCCGTCGAGACGGGTTGTAGGCCTCGGCGGGCGCTCAACTCGCGAACCACCGGCAGCACCACGAGGCCGGGAGGGCGCGCTCCGCTACTCATAACTTCCCGCGCGGGCGTGTCCAGGTGCGCAGCACGTTCCGGTAACAGAGTGGACCAGTCGCTCAACTTGTGCAATGCCTGCGGGCAGCTGAAGGGTTTCCGGGACAGTGCCGAGATCGATCGCGTCTGCGGCGTTGAGCGGTACGAAGCGCCCATCACGAACCGTCCAGTAAAGCCCGTAGGCGCAAGACCGGGGGAGATTGGGATGACGCCGCAATGCCGTACGCGCGCGACGAGCCAGCAAGGCCGCTCTGCGCCCGATCTCCGAGTTCTATTCGACCGGTGTGCAGACGGCGACCCCGCCGCGCGGGAGGCGATCATCGTCCAGTTCTTGCCGTATGCGCGTCGGCTCGCGCGCCGCTATGCGGGACGTGGCGAGCCGGTCGACGATCTCTACCAGGTAGCGAGCGTAGGGCTCATCAAAGCGGTCGACCGATGTGAGCCTGAGCGCTGCGACTCGTTTATCGCTTTCGCCGAGCCGACGATCCTCGGTGAGATCCGGCGTCATTTCCGTGACGGCACTCGACGCGTGCACGTACCACGTCCGGTCCAGGACTGCGCCCGCAAGGTCACCTGCGCCCAGCAGGAACTCGCGACAAGCTGCGGTTCACACCCGACCACAGAGATGGTCGCAAAGCACCTGAATCTAGCGGTTGGTGAGGTCGCCGAAGCACAACGCGCATGCGAGGCGAGCCGACCCGCTTCGCTGGACGCGACGTATGCAGCGCATGATGGCCAACCGCTGGCACTCAGCGAAACCGTCGGTGAGCTGGACCGACAATACGAGCGGGTCGAGACCTCCGTGGCGTGCGCGCCGGCCGTTCGCCGATTGGCCCCACGCGAGCGCACGGTGCTGCTGCTGCGCTTCGGCGGCGAGCTGACCCAGGACGAGATCGCAAGGCGCATCGGCGTCTCTCAGATGCAAGTCTCGAGGATCCTTCGCGGCATCCTCGCGGCTCTGGCCGCAGCGGCCGAGTTGCATTAAACCCTCATTCGCCAACCGCAGCCGGAAGCGACAGCGTGCCGTGTCGAGAGATCACCCCGCTAAGTCAACGTCCTGAGCGACGGGTCCACATTTGCGGAAGTGCTGCGGCAGCCCGCGATCCGCGATAGCGCGAGCGGGCGTGACGGTCCGCTGCTCCTTTGGGCTGAGGCTGGCCTGTGAATCCCCGCGTGTAGTCAACCGAGACCGTGCACGCGAAAACCAGCCCAGCCTCAGCAGGGCCCGGATGAGCGCGCTCGGTTGTCAGTTCGGGTCCGCGGGCTCCTGGGTCGACGGGGCGGTGTGTGCCGCCGGGAGGAGCCTCCCAGAGATGAGTCTGGCCTTCGCGCTCATGGCAGCAATCAACGGTTCCACAGGCTCCTCGGCCACGCTGTCGCACGGGCTCTGACTACCGCACCAAGCCTCGCCGGCCTCGGCCCGGCGGCACCAAGGATTCTCATCGATCATGGGTGGCGGCGCAAGGGGCCGGCCGGGACGCTGTCGCTCAAAGGTCTCGATGGTCGGCGTCAGCGACGGGCGGTGGGTGCGGCGTTGGTGACGGGTGCGTCCTGGTCGGGGGTGTGACCACGGGAGGGGCCGTTTCAGGCCCCCGCAGTGGCGATTTGGTGTCGATGGAGCTTGGTGAGGTTGTGGGTTGCCATCAGTAGTCGCCACTCGGTGCGTACCGCGGTTCGGCCGCGTCGGTGAAAGCGGGTGACACCCCGGTTGTGTTTGGTGTGACCGAATACGGGTTCGATCATGTGTTTCCGTTTTCGGTATAGCTGCTCGCCGAGTTCGCTCGCTAGGACGTATCGCATCCAGGTGTAACGGCCGCCGGTCCAGCCGGGCCTCGGCGTGTCGCGGGCGCCGGAGTCGGGTGGGATCAGGACCTGGACGTGCTTGTTGGCGATCACCTCGTCCATGTGCTGCTCGTTCCAGTACTGGGTGTCCGCGAGCGCGGTCTCGGGCCGGCCGCTCACGCCCGCGCGCTCGAGCTCGCCGATCGTTGCGGTGATCATCGGATCGAGCTGTGACCAGTCCACGGTGCTGTTGGTGATCTCGGCCGCGAGCACGATCTGCCGTTCGTCCACGACGGTCTGGGCGTTGTAGCCCTGCACGTAGGTGTCGTTGGCCTTGATGTGCTTGCTGTCGGGATCGGTCACGTTCACCTTCCCGTCTGGCACCTCCGGAGGGGGGAGTGTCGGAGGAACCGTGTAAGCGTGGCCGAAAGGACAAGCCATGCCTACGAGAACTCACAGCAGGATCGATCAAGAAGATGTTGTCAGCGAGGAGCGAAGCGACCTTGGATCCGCCGGGCGGAGAGAGGTGTTTCCCGGGTTGCCGGGCGGTCCTGGACTCGATGAGGAGCCGTTGGAGCTCAGCGACGAGTTGTTGGACGCGTTGCTTTCGGGCGCGAGGACGGCTGAGGAGATCGCGGGCCCGGACGGGCTGTTGGGGCAGCTCACGCGCCGGCTGTTGAACCGGGCGCTCGAGGCCGAGCTGACCGCGCATCTGGGCTATGAGGCCGGTGAGGCGCCGCCCGGTGGCGCGGGGAACGCCCGCAACGGGAAGCCGGGCAAGACGATCCTGACCGATCAGGGGCCGCTGCGGATCCGCTCCCCGCGCGATCGCAAGGGCGCGTTTGAGCCGCAGATCGTCCGCAAGCGCCAGACCCGGTGGGTCGGGTTCGACGATCGCGTGATCAGCCTGTATGCCCGCGGGCTGACGGTCCGCGAGATTCAGGGGCACCTGGCCGAGATCTACGGCACCGAGGTCTCGCCGGACCTGATCTCGAAGATCACCGACACGGTGATCGAGGACGCCAAGGCGTGGCAGAACCGCCCGCTTGAGCGCGTCTACCCGATCGTCTACCTCGATGCGCTGGTCGTGAAGATCCGCGACGGGCACACGGTCAAGAACCAGGCGTGCTACGTCGCGCTGGGCGTCAACCTCGACGGCGAGCGCGACGTGCTCGGCCTGTGGTTCCAGCAGACCGAGGGCGCGAAGTTCTGGCTGCACGTCCTCACCGACCTGAAGACCCGCGGCGTGGCTGACATCCTGTTCGTCTGCGTCGACGGGCTCACCGGCTTCCCGGAGGCGATCGAAGCGACGTTCCCGCACGCGACCGTCCAAACCTGCCTGGTGCACCAGGTTCGCTCCAGCATGCGGTTCGTGTCCTACAAGGACCGTAAGCCGCTCGCCGCCGACCTGCGCAAGATCTACACCGCCGTCGACGCCGACCACGCCGCCGACGAGCTCCAGGCGTTCGCGGAGAAATGGGATCATCGCTACCCGATGATCTCAGCCAGCTGGCTGGAGCACTGGGAGCAGATCACCCCGTTCCTGGCCTATCCCGCCGAGGTCCGCCGCGTGATCTACACGACGAACTCGATCGAAGCCTTGCACCGCCAGCTGCGCAAGATCATCAAGACCCGCGGGCACTTCCCCACCGAGGACGCCGCCCGCAAGCTCATCTACCTCGCCATCCAGAAGGCCGAGGCGAAGTGGCAGCGCGTGTTTCACTGGCCGGCGGCACTCGCCGCGTTCAAGATCGAGTTCGGGGACCGCATTCCTGACAGTGCAATGTGACTGTCACTACTTGACACAACAGGAGTAACTGTTACCATAGAGTAGTCAGCTTACACGGAAGAACTGACACCCTCCCGGAGGGGTGTAGGGCTTCGGTGGCCCACCGAACCGCCGCCCGTCCTTCATCCGCCCGTGCGCCCGATATGCCTCATACGCCTCGTTCCCGCAGCGCTCCGCGTCCAGATCGGCCTCCAGCCGCTCGGCCGCCAACACCAACCGCTCCGAGCGCGAGCGTGAGATCGCGTCCGGGTCTTGCCAGCGGCGCTGCTCAAGCTGGCGGCGGGCGTCGCGCAACCACCCCTCCCGACCCTGGACGCGGGCGACGATCCGCTGCGCATCGAACTCGAACCCACTATCCGCCCCTGCCTCCGCGCCACACTGCGGCTCTTGCGTGTCCGTTTCCTGGCGCTGGCGCTGGCGCTTGTGCTTGGCCTGCCGGAAGAACTCGCGCCGACCCTCCGGCGTGCGCAGCTGCTCGGGCAGCTCATCACCCCGCGCCTCACCAAAGCGCTGATCCTCGGCCTCGTCGGTCGCCTTGTGCTCGGCGAGGATCTCCCGCGCGATCTGCTCGAACTCTCGGTTCGCCTCACGACTCGCGTTCCCCGCAAGACGAGTGCCGTCGATCGCGACCAACCCCGGCGCCACCAACCCAGCCCGATCACACAGCCTCAACACCTCACCGAACAACCCGGCCAGCGCCGACTCATGCCGAACGACGAACCTCGCGATCGTCGCGTGATCAGGCACCACGTTCCCCGTGATCACCCGATAGGCCACGTCTTGGCGGCAGTGACTCTCGATCGCGCGCGATGAGCGCCGCTTGGTCGCATTCGCGTACAACACCAGCGTCACCATCATCGACGGCTCATACGCAGCGCGGCCGTGACCATCCGCCCGGTACGCGGCATAGAAGCCCGCCAAGTCCACCGCACCCACAGCGTCGATCACGAACCACGCCAGATGATCCGCTGGCAGCCAATCCCGCACGTCCGGCGGCAACAAGAATCCCTGCTCACAACGACTCTCAATGAAGTTCTGCGGCATACCGGAATTGTGTTAAACGTCCCGGACGGACCGCCTTTGTGCGACAGCCTCGGCTACTTGCAGCAGCCTCCGCTGACGAGATTCATGCAGCCGAGGCTGCCGGTTTGGAACGAACCCGAGCGGGTCGACGCCCGTGCCGCCGCCACGCGGTGAGACCACCCAGATCGTTCCGAACCAGCAGTCCCGCCCGCGCCAAAGGGTTCGCCGAGACTGCCGCAAGTAGCCCATTGCGGCAGCGCCAAGCGCAGCGGATTAGATGTCTGGAACCGGCGGTCGGTCCGCTTGTCTGGTGACGTAAAGCGGCTCGACCGGCACCGGCTTGACGCTGATTCGGAGACGACGGACCTGCTCGTAGCCTGGAACTCGGTGCTGCGTAACAACACTCCAAACGAGCAAACCGACTATTACGGCGACTATCAGCGCCATCAAGACGATGTTCAGGATCAGCACGATGCCCTCCCGGTAAGGGCGGTTGCGCAAAGGCGCAACCTAAGTTTTGGACTGCCCCCGTTCAGCGGCTCGGTCCCAGCACGAGCGGGTCACAGCCCCCTGTGAAACTCTGAGTTCTCTTATACACCCCTGCGCCCGGCGTGTCTACAGCGCCGGGGCGATTTAAGAATCAACCTCTCGCGATACCAATATCGAGCGGAACCGATGGTCCGGCGCTCGTAGGCGACCGCCTTTGTTGACCCCTCGGGAGGCCCTGCGCCCCGCACGCGACCGCTTCCGGTTTGATCGGAGGCTGTTGCACAAACCGATCAGAAACTCGGTGCATCAATTGGTCGGTGGGATAACACGTGCTGATGACGCCCGCGTCGGCCTGTAATTGGGAGAAGAGGCACATTCACGGGCGAATCGGACACCGTCTCCCACCCTCACTAGGCCAGTGAGTATTTGAATGCTTTGCGCAACAGCGTCCCGGCCGGCCCTTGCGCCGCCACCCATGATCGATGAGAATCCTTGGTGCCGCCGGGCCGAGGCCGGCGAGGCTTGGTGCGGTAGTCAGAGCCCGTGCGACAGCGTGGCCGAGGAGCCTGTGGAACCGTTGATTGCTGCCATGAGCGCGAAGGCCAGACTCATCTCTGGGAGGCTCCTCCCGGCGGCACACACCGCCCCGTCGACCCAGGAGCCCGCGGACCCGAACTGACAACCGAGCGCGCTCATCCGGGCCCTGCTGAGGCTGGGCTGGTTTTCGCGTGCACGGTCTCGGTTGACTACACGCGGGGATTCACAGGCCAGCCTCATCGAGAAGCAGCACTCGCCAGCATGGCGGCGACGGGGGCGTTCCCCAGGTAGCTCAGCGGTATCAGTCCCCCAAAGGGGCAAAGCACAACGAGGGGGCTGTCGGCTAGCGGCGCGCAGAGTCCGCCCTTCGCCGATTAGCCCGACGCGACAGCGGGTGCACCTAGAGCGTCGAGTCGTCGTGAGAATCATCGCCAGGCACGCTCGCGGTGGCGTCCGCGTGGGTGGTAGCGTTGCGGCATGAAGGTGGTGATGGTGCTCTCGGTCGAGGCCATCCTGATCGGCGTTCTCATCGGTTACGTGTTTGCCTGCCCGCAGTGTCGCCGGTCCAGGTTCTGGCTTCGGTTCGCCGGGCTCGTGACCGCGGTCGTGCTTCCGGGTCTCGTGGCGATCCTCGCGCCGGTAGGTGAGCAGGCCGCGGGGCCGCTGTTCTGGCTCGGGCTGTTGTGGGGGGGGTCTGCTGATCGCGGGGTCGAGGTTTGTGCTCTTCCACGGATGGGGTTCCGACCCAGGACCGGATGACGAAGATGGTGAGGGACCGGGTCCCGGGGGCAGTCGGCCCACGCCGCCAGCGCCTGTCGGTGGGATCCCGCTCCCCGACGCAGAACCTTCATTGACTCGTGTCCGCGACCATCGCTCGCCGCGACGCGCGCCCCGTCGTCGTCGGCCGACGCGCCAGCGGGAACGCCTCCCGTCACGGCTTTGGCCGTTACGGCTGTGGCCGTCCTGGCGTCCCAACTGAGTGCGCACCTGAGGCTCCGCGAGGTTCCCATCTGGATCTCATCGAGACGGCTGCCGCTCTGATCGACAACCAGCAGTCTTGCGCGCGGTCAACGCCAGGCCGTTCGGAAAGAAACGCGGCGCGCTACTGCTTGGAGCCGAAGCGGAAGTCCTGGCGTGGGCCACCAGCCGGTGATCAGGGTTCTCCCCACCCGGGTTGCTCCATCGTCGAGATCGGATGATGGCGATCACCTGGCGCGGTGCGAAGGTGATTTCGTACCGCAGACAGGAGACTAGTTCCCCGACGCCATGCGGCGCTATGAGTCCGGCGGACCCCGAGAATCATTCCCCTCCCGCGCGCCAAGACGACCACGCTGTCGTAGGCCGAGCGCGCCGGCGGATCGATGCCGCACGCGATCGCTACGAGGGATCGTGGGTCGACGCGATCATCGTGCAACTTAAGGCTCTCCACTTCTTCGATTGGACGACCATCTTCGGTGCCGAGCTGCTGTGGTCGGCGCTCCCGTTCATCATTCTCCTGAGTTCGCTGGCGAATGAGCGGATTGACGACGACCTGAGCCGCCACCTCGGTCTCAACAGCCAGGGCGCCCAGATCGTCAGAAGTCTGTTCCGCAATTCGCCAACTCATGCTCTCCTGCCGATCGTGACCGGACTGCTGGTCGCATTCGCTGGCGTCATCGCGGTGGTTGCCTCGCTCCAAACGCTCTATGAGCGAGTCTTCGACCTGGAGCACCGTGGTTGGCGCGACCTTCCTCGTTACCTCGCCTATGTCGGGATCCTTCTTGGTGTCCTGATCGCCGAGGGCAGCATCAACGGATCGGAGCGCCGCGCGGCCGGGCCGGTGGTACAGGCTCTCCTGACTTTCGTGGTCGTCGTGATCTTTTTCGCGTGGACGATCCACTTCTTGCTGGCCGGACGGGTACCGTGGCGCCGTGTGGTTCGCCCGGCCCTCGTCACTGCACTTCTCTGGCTCGGGCTGGCCTTTTTCTCTTCGGCCTACTTCTCGTCCGTCGTGATCGACGACAGCAGGACGTACGGAACCGTCGGCGTCATCTTCACGTTCCTAACCTGGTTCATCCTCATCGGGAGCGTCATCGTCCTTGGCGCCGCATGCGGGGCAGTGTGGCAACAACGAACGGGAACAAACGCGCGTGCCGCCGCGTGACCGACATCTCCCATCGACCAAGCCGCCAATACTGCCGGGACTCTTTCCGCTTCGATCGAGATGCGCAACCCTCGGCGCCGCTGCTGCTTCTGAGCAGGAGGAGCACTGAGCTCGCCGGCGACGCCGAGAGTGCCGCTCCGCCAGGCTTTCCGGTAGCCAGGTCGCAGCCCAACGACGTGCCCGCTTCGGACGAAACGCAGAAGGCTTAGGGGCAGCGCGCCGTGGCTCGCGCGAGACGCCTCCCTTTCGTCCAGAGCGGGCACCGGATCGACGGCCCGGTTGGCTTCCGCTCGCAGAGGCAGAGCACGCGCCCTGCCTCCCTTTCGCGCGGAGCATCGGTCTGCCCCGAGCGCACGGAGGGTCGCAGCTGGACGAGCGGGGCCATGGCGGCGTCCCGGCTTTCCGCGCGGGAAGATCGGGTTCTCGTCGGAACCGAATCGAGTGCCTCCGTTGCGCGCTCTTGCACGCGCGGTCGTCGGGCGAGAAGATCGTCTTTCGATGGACTGCCTTGAGGTGCGCTTGTTGGGTGGGTTTGAGGTGTTGCGGGATGGGGTTCCTGTGCCTCAGGATGCTTGGCAGCATCGTCGTGGGGCGGAGTTGGTGAAGGTGCTTGCACTGGCGCGTGCGCATCGGCTGCATCGCGAGCAGGTGATCGAGGCGCTTTGGCCGGAGTTGTCGTATGACGCGGCGTTGGCGAACTTGCACAAGGCGGCGCATTTCGCCCGGCGCGCGATTGGCGAATCGGATGCGGTGGTGGTTCATGGCGGGCGGGTCTCGCTTGCACCAGGCTCGGTGGTGAAGACGGATGTTGAGCGCTTTGAGGCCGAAGGTGACCCGGCGCTGTACGGCGGGGAGTTGTTGCCCGAAGATCGGTATGCCGAGTGGGCGGGTGAGGCGCGTGAGCGGCTGAGGCTGGCGTATTTGCGGGGGTTGCGGGCCCGTGGACGGTGGGAGGAGGTGGTGGCTGAGGAGCCCACGGATGAGGAAGCGCATCGCTCGCTGATGCGCAGACATGCCGATGCTGGCGATCGTTCGGCGGCGCTGCGCCAGTTCGAGCGTCTGAACGCGGCGCTGGCGGAGGTCGGGTTGCCGCCGGGGGCTGAGACGCTTGCTCTCCACGAGGAAATCGTTCGGGGTCCGGCTGCGGTGGCGCCAGTGCCGGAGCGGTCTCCGCTGGTGGGTCGTGCTTCTGAATTGGCGACCGGCAGGGCCGCGTGGAGACGAGCGTCTGAGGGGCACGGGGGCGTCCTCATGGTCAGTGGCGAGGCGGGTGTGGGTAAGACGCGCCTGTGTGAGGGGCTGCTGGCGGAGGCGTCGTCATCGGGGTGGTCGACCATGCGCGGCGCGGCACGCGAGGAGGAGGGGCCGCTTCCCTACGGGCCGATCGCGGAGGCGCTCGATCGCCTGTTGGCCGCGCGGCCTGACCTTGCCCTCTCGTTGACGAGCGCGGCTCAGGCCGAACTGGCTCGGGTGACGGCGGCGTCGCCTGCGCAGCCGACGGATCCGGAGCCCAGGGCGGACCGGCAAAGGATCTTCTCGAGCGTGGCGCAGGTGTTCGCGCGGGCGGCCGGGGAGCGCGGCGCGGTCCTGCTGCTCGATGACCTTCACGCTGCCGATGAGGCGACGCTGCAGCTCGTGCACTACCTCGCGCGGACGGCCCGCTATCAGCGGCTCTTGATTGTGATGTCGTTTCGCGATCGGCCCCGGATCCCGGCGCTCGATCGGACGCGCTCGAGTCTATTTGAGCAACGCCTCGTCGCGAGCGAGATCGCGCTAGTCCCACTCGACCGCGAGGCCTCCCGGATCATCGCGGAGCAAATGTCGAATACGCCGCTGGCTGAAGGGACGGTTGACGCGATCTTCGGGCTCGCGCGCGGCAATCCGTTCTTTACTGAGGAGTTGGCGGCGACGGTCGATTCGACCGGGGCGGTCGCGGTCCCAGGCCACGTCTATGAGATTCTCGACAGCCGTCTGGCGCGTCTGGAGCCGACGCTGGTGGGCGTGCTGGCGCGGATCGCGATCGCCGGTAGCGAAGTTACGCTCGACGAGCTGTCAAGCCTGGTCGGGATCGAAGAGCATGACGCATTCGCGGCGCTGGATTCGGCGCTTTCGGCCGGTGTGCTCGAGGCGGGGGATGGCACCTACCGGTTTCGCCACCCACTGTTACGCGAGGCGCTCGAGCGCTCGCTTCCCGACTACCGGCGCTTGGCTGCCCACCGGGAGACGGCGCAGCGACTGGCCTCTGTGGGCGCCGCACCGGCGCGTGTGGCCAGTCATCTGAGTGCGGGTGGTCTGGCCGGCGACGCGGTGCCCTGGCTGCTGCGCGCCGCGCAGGAAGCCGCGAACGTGGCCGCCTACCTCGATGCGCTCGGCTTCGTCGAGCGAGCTTTGCCTCATGCAGGGGACGGTGAGGCAGAGGAGCTGCTAGCCCTCCGGGCGGAGCTTCTGCTGGTCACCGGTGATCCCCAGGCCGCGTCCGCGTTTGATGACGCGCTTGCCGTGGCGAGCGTGGACCGAAGGGCAGCGTTACAGATACGGCAGGGGCGGGCCCACCTGGTCGCCGGAGATCTCGCGTCGGCGTCCCGGGTGCTTGACGCGGCCGAGGCGAAGGCGCCAGTTGACCGGGCTCGGCGGGCGCTTACGCGGGGGTTCGTCGAGTGGTGCGCCGGCAATCTCGAGGGCGTGAGAGGGGCGGCGGAGGAGGCTCGGCCGTTGATGGACGCGGCGGGGCTGGGTCCCGAGCGATTCGAAGCGACGCAGCTCGAGGTGCTGCTCGCGCACAGTGGCGATGAGTGGGTCGGCGAGGTCGGACTTGCGCTGCAGAGCACCAACCGTCTGCCCGAGCTCGCGGGGAGCGTATTTGACGCCCACCTGTGCGTCGGCGAGTACGTGTTGCTCAGTGGCCAGCCGTACGATGAACTGGCGGTTTTTGCGCGCGATCTTCGCGCCGCCGCCGATTCCTCGGGGGCGCGACGGGGGCAGGCATTCGCCGCCACGCTGCTGGGCGAGATCGAGCTTTTTACCGGCCGGCTGCAAAGTGCTGAAGCACAGCTACGCGAGGCCGTCGCGCTTAGCCGGCTGGCGGGTTCCGCCGGCGGGGAGTCACTGGCGCTCCTTCGCCTCGCCGAGACGACATTCGAGGGTGGCGACGCCGCGGGCGCCCACGGGTTGCTGGCGGAATCGCTGGAGCTCGCGCGTTTCTCACCGATCGCCTTCCATTTGCTGTATCTCGTTTATGAGGGGATGGTGCGTGCCGCCGGAGGGTCAGCGGAGGCGGTGACCGTGGTGGAGGAGGCTGAGGCATTTCTCGACCGCGCGCCCGCCTGTATCTTCTGCGCAGCTGGGCTCTACATCGCGGCGACGATCGGGTATGCCAGGACGGGCGACCTTGCTCGTGCTCGGTCATTCTTGGCACGGGCCGAAGGCACAGAGCCCCTGTGGGCGGGCGGGCCGAGGGCGGCCGCGCTGGCGGAGGCGCGGGCGGCTGTTCTGGCCGCAGAGGGCAACCGTGATGAGGCGGCAGCCGCCTTGGCCGACGCCGCCGCGGGTTTCGGACAGGCCGGACAGGTCCTCAACGAGGCCCGGACGCGCGCAGCCCTCTCCGGACTCCTCTGACCGACAGCGTCTGAAGAAGCTTCGAGGAAGGATCCGGGAAGGGCTCCTCCCTATGGTCGACGCGATAGTCAATCGTCGTGAGGAGGCGAAGAATGGAAAGCGCAACGACCAACGGGCACAAGGTAGTGGTGAACCTGAGCACGGGGCACGAGGACGCCGACCGGGTCACGGTCGCGTTTCTCGTTGGCACGGCGGCGCTCGCGGCCGGCAAGCAGGTGACCATGTTCCTCACCAAGGAGGCGGTTCGGCTCGCGCTGCCGGGATACGCCGACGCCGTCGAGGTGCCTGGGGCGCCTCCCGTTTCGCGGTTGTTCCAGCAATACGCCGACAGCGAAGGCCAGCTCTACGTCTGCCCGGTCTGCTTCAACGCCCGCAACCTCGACGACCAAGCGATCGTCGATAACGCACGGCTCGCCGGGGCCACCCCGCTCTGGGAATGGATCGGCGACGGCGCAACCGTCTTCAGCTACTGAAGACGAGACCGTGCCGCGTCATCGCGCGACATCACGACGCCACGGCCCGGGAGGAGAGATCCGACGACAAGACACGCAGCTTCTGCATCTATGACGCGCCAAGTCGGGACGCGATCCGCAAGACAGCCGCCCACAAGGATCTGCCGGGGCCGGGACGAAGGGCATCAACGGAGCGGATGCGCACACCCCGTAGGGGATGTTCAACACGATCCGCCGTTGCCCTGAGGACTCCGGGACTCCGCACGTCCCTGACCAACCCAAAGCCCCGGCCGACTCGCTCGACCGGGGCTGTGTCACATCGTCGACCGGCTCATCGACGCCCAACGGAAGCCCGGTGATCCCGCTATCACTCATGCGCTGCCTTGGCCACGGCCTGCGTGGCGCCCAGATCCTGCCGGGCAACAGCAGCCACAGCTGGTCCGCGCCAGAAGGAGGACGGGGCGCTTCCTTTGCTTCTGCGAGCGGAAGCCACCCGGGCCGTCGATCTGGTGCCCGCTCTGGACGAAATCCACTAATCCGGTAGAGGCGGTCTCCGTCACTTCCGCTCCGCAATGGGCGAACGACAGTTCACCAGCCGCGGCCCATTTGCCGTAACCGAATCAGACTGCAAGCACGCGCCTTGCCGCCTCCGCATCAATGCGGTAGCCGACGATCGCGGATTCGTGGCGCTCAAGGCTTCCGGATCGGACGAGTTGCGGCAGCGCCCGAGCTCGCGGCGACAGGGCGACTGCTTCGCGAGGCGAAGCGGCAGCCACTGATCAAGGACTCTCGCGGCCGTCGGCGGGACTGCGTGCATATGCACGGGCGGCGGTCGTGCTTGCTCGAGATCGACGGCTCAGCAAACCGCTACGACCGCCGCCGGGCTTGAGCTGGGCAGCGACGATGGCGTCCGACGGGACGATCGCTATCGACGGAGAGCAATCACGCGACGTCGACGACCACGACGATCGCTTCGCTTCTGCCGCTGGCGAGCGCCGCGCTATCGCAAAGGCGACGTTCCGATCACGTGGTCGAGGGTCACGAGGCGCGCAGTCGAGGTGCCGACCCCGGAGCGGCGGTGCCGACTCTGCATAGTCAGTATGGACGCATGAGGCTGGTCCTCGTGCGTCGCATCTTTCGCGGGTTGAACAATGCGCGGTTGTTGAGGGCCGAGCGAGGCCAGAGCCGCATACGACCGTGGAGGACCAGCCATGCCTGACGTTACCCCTTGCCTGCACCCCGGTGAAGTGCGCCGGTGGATCTCGTTTGATCAGCACAAGTTCTCGATCGTCGCCGGGGTGTTGCCGCCGGACGGCGGCAAGCCGGAGGTGTGCCGGATCGAGACGACCGAGCGGGCGATCCGCCGGTTCATCGAGAAGCAGGGAGGCCCCGAGGGCCTGTCGGTCTGCTACGAAGCCGGGCCCGGCGGGTTCGCGCTGTGGCGGCTGTTGACGAGGATCGGGGTGGCGTGCGATGTGGTCGCGCCGTCGTTGATCCCGGTCCGCGCCGGCGATCGGGTGAAGACCGATCGCCGCGACGCGAAGAAGCTCGTTTCGCTGTATCGCGCGGGGATGTTGCGGTTCGTGCATCCGCCGACGCCGGAGCTCGAGGGGCTTCGCGATCTGCTCAGGGCGCGTGATGATCTGCGTGGCGTGCGGCTCGCGGCGCGGAACCGGGTGCTGAAGCAGCTGCTGCGGCACGGTCGGATCTTCCGCGAGGGGAAGACCGCGTGGACGAAGCTGCACCGTCGCTGGCTCGCGATCCAGCGGCTCGACGATCCGCTCGCGCAGGAGGCGCTGGAGCAGCTGCTGATCCACGTCGACGGGATCGAGCGGCAGCTCGACACGCTCGACGCCAGGCTGGCTGAGATCGCCGGCAGCGAGCGGTGGGCCGGTCAGGTGCAGATCCTCACCCGGTTCCGCGGGATCGCGACGATCACCGCGCTCGGACTGATCGCCGAGATCGGCGACTTCGCCCGGTTCTCGCACCCGCGTGAGCTCGCAGCATGGCTCGGGATCGTCCCGTCGGAGTACTCCTCCGGCGATCAGCAGCACCGCGGGCACATCACCCTGTCCGGGAACAAGCACGCCCGCCGGCTGCTGATCGAGGCCGGGTGGCACTAGTGCGCCACGAGGCGCTCTGTTGTATCCCCGGCCCAGCCGGGACGAACTTGAAGGAAGGTTTGTGGGTCTGATGGCTAACCCGGATCCGAGAGGTGAACGGAACAATCGCATGCCAGCAAAGCGGCGACGGGCCCAGGTGTCAGGGCCGGGGCGTCGCGGGACCCGCGTGATATGGCGAAAGCTGAATTGCCTGAATCCCAATCTCCAGACGATGCAAAGGCTCATCCGCCGGAAAGACATCCGATACCGGCGCCACGCTCTGCGACGGCCTGGTAGTGCGGCCATCGCAACCTTCGGAGCGGGGAGCGTTGCCCAGTGAGGGCAATCAAGGAGATGAGTGGGACGCCTACGTCACGCTCGATACGTACGACAGGGACGAACGTGGGATCAACCCTCAGGGGCGCGAGCCTCGGGGTGACGGAGTGCTCGTAGTAGTCGTGGGAGCAATTGCGACACGAGGTCGCACGTGATGAGTAAACGCGCAGATCGGAGGTTCGGCTGATGTCGAAGGCGTAGTTTCAGGCCCGTGCTCGATGGCCTGTCCCCACCCTGACGTGCGTCGTCGGCTCCTGGTCGGCGGGGTTCGGAGCTCAGGGCAAAGCCCAAGGCAGCTTGTCCCATCCAGGCCGTACAGGCGAGGGGAAGATCGGACGGGTAAATTGCGTAAACCTCCGTTGATGCCTCGTCACACGAGCCTCGCTGGTGGGAGCTGGTAGCGAGGGATAAGGACTGGCCGCGGCGAAGCGGCGGGTGCCGGCTGGGGATTGCTCTCAGCCGGGACGAGCACCACCGTCCTCGGGGTAGAGGAGGTACCCACCCCGGTCGCAGCTCATGCGTGCGAAACGTGGTAACCCCGTCGGGGTCCGGGCGTGATGGCGCGTCCGGTAAGCCGACCGCAAGGAGGGCCCAACTCCCCGGCGGGAATCGGATGACCGAGAAGCGAAATGCCGGCAGCCGAAAGGCAACGGGAAACCGGGACAAGATGGCTGGCCCCTTCAGCCCGCCGTCCCGAAGAACCGGCCGGATACCGGACCTGGTGCCGGACGCGAAAGCGTGCTGACGCGGTCAGGTGAGCCTGTGAAGAGAAAGATGACGACGACGTCGGAACCAACGGACAAGTTAGACACCATGGCGAATGCGATGGTGAACGGACCAGAGGACGAGACTCTCGATTGGGGCGCCATTGATTGGCGTGCCTGCGAGGAGAACGTACGGCGGCTGCGCCAGCGGATCTTCACGGCGTCGCAGGCGGGGGACCTTCCAAGGGTCCGCAACCTGCAGAAGCTCATGTTGCGTTCACGCGCCAACACGCTGATCAGCGTGCGGCGGGTGACCGAGCGCAACGCCGGCCGCTTGACGGCGGGCGTGGACGGCGAGGTGGTGCTCACTCTCAAAGCCAAGGCAGACTTGGCCTCCAGGGTGCAGCAGAACAGCGAGCCGTTCAAAGCCCTTCCGGTCAGGCGGGTGTACATCCCGAAGAAGGGCAGCAGCGGGAAGCAGCGTCCGCTCGGCATTCCTGTTGTCGCTGACCGCGTGCAACAAGCACGGGTGGTCAACGCGCTGGAACCCGAGTGGGAGGCGCGGTTCGAGCCGAGATCCTACGGGTTCCGGCCCGGCCGCGGCTGCCATGACGCGATCGCAGCGATCTACCTCACCGCCAAGGGCAAACGCCCGCAGCGACGGTGGGTGCTGGACGCAGACTTGGCGGCGGCGTTCGACAGGATCGCCCACGACCACATCTTGGCCATGCTCGGCACGTTCCCCGCCCGGGGGATGGTCGCGCAGTGGCTGAAAGCGGGTGTGGTCGAGAACGGTCGGCTATCTCGCACCGAGGAGGGAACTCCTCAGGGCGGGGTGGTCAGCCCCGTGCTGCTGAACGTCGCCCTGCACGGGATGGAACAGGCCGCCGGGGTTCGCTACCAGAGGATCGGCAGCGATGCCGGTGTGACGGCGACGGGCTCCCCGGTGCTGATCAGGTACGCCGACGACCTCCTTGTCTTATGCCACTCGTGGGATGAGGCGCTCGAGGTCAAGGCGAGACTTGCCAGCTGGCTGGCGCCCAGGGGGCTGGTCTTCAACGAGGATAAGACGCGTGTCGTCCGCCTCGAAGAGGGCTTCGACTTCCTGGGATTCAACGTCCGCCGGTACCGCGGCAAGCTCCTGATCAAACCCAGCAAGACGGCCCTGAGACGGATCCGGGAGAGGCTCCGCACCGAGATGTGGTCCCTGCGCGGGGCCAACGCCCGGGCGGTGATCAAACGGCTCAACCCCATCATCCGGGGATGGGCCGCCTACTACCGGGGCGTGGTGTCCAGCACGGCGTTCGCCGCGCTGGACGACTACCTGTGGAAGCTCACGTATAAGTGGGCGAGGTACAGCCACAAGAACAAGTCGGCGCGCTGGGTCGTTGACCGGTACTTCGACACGTTCAACAAATCCAGGCGCGACCGGTGGGTGTTCGGCGACCGCGACAGCGGCGCCTACCTGCAAAAGCTCGCCTGGACACGGATCATTCGGCACCAGATGGTCAAGGGCGCGGCGTCCCCGGACGACCCCGCCCTGACCGAGTACTGGACCAAGCGACGGCGCAAGGCCCCACCCCCGCCGATCGGCAAGACCGGCCTGCGGCTCTACGGAGCCCAGAACGGCCGTTGCCCGCTCTGCGGGGGCTCGCTCCTGCCCGCCGACGACCCGCCACAAAACCCACACGAGTGGGAACAATGGCTGATCGCCACCCGCAAGACGATCATCCACGTCGCCGCGCGGGAGGATGGCACACCGAACGAGACCAAACCCCGTCTCATACACGCCCACTGCCAACACCGACTCACGGACGGCAGCGGGCCGGCGCTTCTGCCCGCCCGCGAGCCTTCAGGGCTTGCTTGAGCCGTGTGCGGGGAGACCCGCTCGCACGGTTCTGAGGGGGGCCGGGCGCAGCAATGCGCCCGGCCTACCCGGCCGACCCACCAAGGAGGACGGGAAAGCCGTCCACAGGGCGAAGGGGCACAGGCGATGGGACATCGATGAGCCGGGAGGTATGCGTAATGCAGAACGCCGAAACGGTCCTGGATGTCCTCCGTGAACGCGGCAGGCGCGGCCTGCCAATTGAAGGGATCTATCGACAGCTGTTCAACCCGCAGCTGTATTTGCTGGCCTACGGGCGGATCTACTCCAACAAAGGAGCGATGACGCCCGGACCTGGCGCGGAAACCGCGGACGGCATGACGATGGCCAAGATCGACGCGATCACCGACGCGGTGCGTCACGAGCGCTACCGATTTCGGCCCGTCCGGCGCCACTACATTCCCAAGAAGGATGGGAAGCAGCGGCCGCTGGGTCTGCCGTCATGGTCGGACAAGCTGCTGGGCGAAGTGATCCGCCTGCTGTTGGAGGCGTATTACGAGCCGCGGTTCTCCGAGCACTCACACGGTTACCGGCCCGGCCGGGGTTGCCACACCGCCTTGGGCGAGGTGGCCAGGACCTGGACCGGGACCAGCTGGTTTATCGAGGGTGACATCTCCCAGTGCTTCGACCGACTCGATTCCCGGGTCATGCTCGACACGCTGGGCGAGAAGATCCGCGACAACCGGCTGCTCAGGCTGATCAGCCAGATGCTGCAGGCTGGGTATTTGGAGGACTGGGTGTGGAAGGCCACGCTCAGCGGCGTGCCGCAGGGCGGGGTTCTGTCCCCGTGCCTTTCTAACGTCTACCTGGACCGGTTGGACCAGTTCGTCGAGACGATCCTGGTACCGGAATACAACCGAGGGGTGCTCAGGAAACCCAATCCTGAGTACCACAGGGTGCAGGTGGCGGTCTCTCGTGCTCGTCACCGTGGCGATGGTGCTGCGGTGCGGTTGCTGCGCAAGCGGCAACGCAACCTGTCGAGCATGGATCCCCAAGATCCGGGCTATCGGCGGCTGCGGTACGTGAGATATGCCGACGACATCCTGCTCGGGTTCACCGGACCGAAGGCCGAAGCCGAGGAGATCAAACGTCAACTCGCTCAGTTCCTGCGCGATGACCTCAAGCTGGAGCTGTCTGAGACCAAGACGCTGATCACCCACGCCCGCACGGAAGCGGCGCGGTTCCTCGGCTACGAGATCATCACCCAGCACGACGACAGCAAGCAGACCGCTGGCCGCAGGTCGGTCAACGGTCAGATCCGCTTGCGCGTGCCGATCGATGTGATCAAGGCCAAGTGCTCCCGATACACGCATGGCGGCAAGCCCGCCTCCCGACCCGAATTGATGAACGAGCCGGACCACACGATCATCAACCGCTTCGGAGCGGAGTACCGGGGGATCGTCCAGTACTACCTACTCGCCGGCGATGTCTACCGACTCGACCGGCTGCAGTGGGTGATGCAGACCTCGCTGCTCAAGACGCTCGCCGGCAAGTACGGCTCGACGGTCACGACCATGGCCCGCAGGTACAAGGTCACGATCGAGACGCCGCACGGGCCACGGAAGTGCTTGCAAGCCAGAGTTGAGCGCAGCCAGGGACGCAAGCCACTGGTCGCAACGTTCGGTGGTATCCCGCTCGTACGGCAGAAACACGCGGTCCTTAAAGACCGCGCGCCAGTCCCGGCCGCCGCTCCCGGCAAAGAGCTGATTGATCGGCTCCGCGCTGGGCGGTGCGAGATCTGTGGAGACGCGAACCAGGTGCAAATCCACCAGATCCGCAAGCTCTCAGACCTCGACAAGCCAGGACAGCCAGACCAACCCGAATGGGCCCGGATCATGGCCAAACGACGACGCAAGACCCTCGTGGTCTGCACCGCCTGTCACGCCACGATCCACCCCGGGAGGCCAACCGCGTCAATCACGGAATAGTCGCTGGAGAGCCCGGTGATCAGAAATGGTCACGCCGGGTTCGGGAGGGCGGCGTCGGAAAAGGACCCGCAAGGGCACCTCGCCGACGTCGTACCTCGACCCCATAGGCGGCCACCGGAATTCCCCACGGGCGGCCGCTAATTCTCCCCATGGGCGGCCACGAATCTCCCCACCGGTTCTGTCCTGAGCGCCCGGTAATTCCGCGCGTCTTGACCATCAAGACGCGATCGGGAGGGCACGTGAAGAAGCCGGAGGCTGTGATGGAGATTCTGGAGGCGTATGACTTGACGGGCTCGTTCCGTGCGGCGGCGGGCTTGGTTGGGTGTGATCACAAGACGGTCGCGTACTGGGTCAGGCAGCGTGACGAGGCCGGCGGGATGCCGGTCGTGGAGCGGGCACGCCCGGCGATGGAGGCGGTGTTCGCCGAGAAGATCGACGAGCTGGTCGACCGCTCGCACGGTCAGATCCGGGCTGATGCCGCGCATGGGAAGCTGGTCGCGATCGGCTACCTGGGGTCTGAGCGGACGACGCGGCGGTGGGTGGCGGAGTCCAAGCGGCGGTGGCGACGCAGGCACGGTCGGCGGACGCGGCCGTGGATCCCGGAGCCGGGGTTGTGGATGCAGTGGGACTACGGCGACGGGCCCGAGGTCGCCGGGCGGGCGACGGTGTTGTTCTGTGCGTGGCTGGCGTGGAGCAGGTTCAGGGTGGTGGTGCCGTTGCGCGATAAGACGCTGCCGTCGGTGGTGATGGGCCTGGACCGGACGCTACGCATGTTTGGGGCCTGCCCCACGTACGCGTTGACCGACAACGAACGCACATCACCGAAGGACAGGACAGCTACCGACTCGCCCAGGCGACCGCCGGCAAGGGGGTCCAACCACTCACCTAGCACACCACAAATCAGTCAATCTGTTGGTGGGGAGATTCGTGGCCACCAGCGGGGAGAAACTGATGGCCACCAGCGGGGAAATTCGTGGCCGCCAGTGGGGAGAACTCGATGGCCATTGACACTGCAAGCCCGGCCTGTGTGCCACGAAGCGAAGGTGCCGCCCCGCTCTATCTGTCGTGGTGTGGGGTCATCGGCCTCAATCGCGACCGCGAGCGAACGAAGTACCGAGAACATGCGCAGTCTTCCCGGATGGCGTGGTGCCACCGACTCATTAAGGTCATCGGCAAATGTCTCCGAGCGGTTCCACAAGTAGGCGACCACGCAGCAGGTATGACGACTTGCGCAAGCGGAGCGAGCGCCAGCAGCGTCGGCGCGAGCAGCAGATCGAGCGACTCATCGAGCAGCAACACGACCGTCGCCTGCACTCGGGCGATAGACCGAGCGCAGCGACCATTGAGCTGATCGAAGGACCTGCGCCGGCTGAGGACTCGAGCGTCCCGCCAGATCCAGGCGAATAGAGTCAAGCCCCAACACTTCCGCGGCGCCCCTCCCCAGGTCAGCGATGCGAAGTCTGCCGCGCACTCATGCCAACTCTGTCTGACGAGCGACCGAATATCCATTATCGAGCGTCGGTTTATTGAGACCGGTGGAAGGCCCCTTCCGGTGGGCCGTCTCCTCACGAGAACCTCCTGAGCTGGAGTAGTCCCCTGGTGGTTGCTTGTCCGCGCGAACGGGTGCTCAGGGGTTAGGCCGCCGGATCGAATCCGTCGCAAACTGCGGGGTCGTGGGGGCTCGGTCCTTGCGATGCGCAGCCGTCGGGCTGATCATCGTGGCGGCATGACGCTGAGGTTTTCTCGCCTCAGACGGCGGCGATTGCACGCGACGTTAGTCTGCTGGATCTGCTCAGCGAGTTCATTGACGGCAACGCCGACACTGTCTGCCTAATCACGGGTGACCGGCGGACGGAACTCGAGTGGTTGGCCCACTGCAACTATCTCCGCGCCCTGCAGCGCCTCGGGCATGAGACGCTCGCCCGCCACGATCAGCGCGTCCCGGGCTCGCGCCCTGGGGGCGAGGGCGCGGCGCGGCGGTTCGGGCCGTGCGGCTGCTGTCCAGTTGGGCGTTCGCCGAGTTGGGCCTGGTACGTCTCGGCCTCCACACAACCACAGACAACTACGCCTCCCAACGCCCGCGTAGCCGAGCGCTGCGGATTCACTCGCGAGGAAGTCCTGCCAGCGGACGCGATGCACGATTGGCGGACCGTCGAGCTTGTCGCGTTCTCGTGGCTCGCCCGCGATTTGCCCTAGTCGGCCGGTCCGGTCACTCGCGCGGACGGCCCTACCCTGAGAGCATGAGCTGGGCACCACTTCCCGAACACGCCGTCTACCTCGACGACGAACACTCCCCCGCCGTCCCCGAGTGGGAGTGGGTGCGAACCGTCAAGGCGTTCACCGACCGGATGGCAGCCGGCGACGTGCAGCACATCTCCCTCGACTTCAACCTGTCCTGCACCGACTACGGCCACTCAGGCCTTGACGCGGTCCGCTGGATGGCCAGGACCGGCACCTGGCCGACCGCGAGCGTGCAGCTGCACACCGGCGACTATCAGGGCCGCAAGCAGATGGCCGCGCTCATCACCTCAAGCGGCCTGTTCAACAGCCCCGAGGACCACCCGCTCGGCAAAATCTACCGCCGCCGCGGCTAACAGCACCCGAGGGACCGAAGGCCCGCGCGGGCGTCAGCCTTCATATACGCCGACCCCTCACAGCGTTTGCAGGGGGAGTTGTCATGCCGCCCTGCCGACGACCGAGCCAGAGGGCAGCAGTTCCCGTGCGCTCTTAGCACCCGAAAGGCCGCCTCCGGGAGACACGAGGGCGCCGTACGCGAACCGCCCGTGCGGCGTCCTGCCATGTGCACTGAGGTCCCCACCCCCCTTTAGAAGAGTGTCTTCATCGTTCTGTCGGCTCCGCGGGTCAGTTCCTCTATTTCGCCACTCCGTCGGGTCTCGTTCCCGATCGTGCCCGGCGATGTTGCGAATGTCTCCGAAGCGTTGAATCCCTCGCCTACGCGGCGGAGGCAGGGGACCGTCGCGCGTTCGCGGGCCCGCTGGCGCGAATGCGCGGGTATGTTGCAGGGTGCAATGGCCGACCTCGTCGTGCGACATCCCGTGCTCGAGTTGCTCGCCAGGCGGGCTGAGCGCGCCGACCAGGCTACAGCGCCGGCCGATGGCGCCCGGTTGGCGCTCGCGATCGAGGGCGGCGGGATGCGCGGCGTGGTCTCGGCTGGCATGACCGCCGCGATTGAGCTGCTCGGGCTGACGGCCTGCTTTGACCTCGTCGTCGGCACGTCGGCCGGCGCGCTGAACGGCGCCGCGCTGCTGGCAGGGGTGGCGGACGCATGCTGCAACGCGTATCACGCTGTGTTCACCACGCGGCGGTTCATCAACCCGTACCGCCTGTTGATCGGGCGCGCGGCCCTCGACGTCGTATTCACACTCGACCACGCCGACGACGCGCTCGACGCCGCACGGCACCAGCGGACAGCCGCCAGCGCGATCCCGCTACATTGCGTCGCGGTGGACGTCGATCAGGCGGCTGCGGTGCTGCTCTCGGAGCTTCACTGCGTCGAGGACCTGCGGGCGGCGCTGCTGGCATCGACCCGGATGCCGTGGGTCGGCGGCCCCCCGGTGCCGTTCCGCGGCAGGCGCTTCCTGGACGGCGGGTTAGCCGAATCGATCCCATACCGGACTGCCGTAGCGCTCGGCGCAACGCACGTGCTCGTCCTGCAGACCCGGCCGCACGGGGTCGGCGTCGAACCGGTCGCGTCGTTTGCCGATCGCATCATCACCAGGCGGCTCCGCGCGCTGAACCCCGCGCTGCCGGGCCTCTATCAGCGCCGGACTGCCGAATACGACCATGCGGTTGCAGAGCTCGCCGCGGGCACCGACGCGCCGCAGCCCGACGGCCCGTTCCTCTACGGGCTGCGGCTACCTGCGGGGAGTCCGGTGGTCGGACGGTTTGAGCGGTGCGCGGGAGCGCTCGAGGCCGCCGGGCGGGCGGCGCGCGAGCACGCCGAACGGGTGCTCCGCGGCGCTGCCGCGAGCGGTCGACCAGATGCCTCGCACCAACCCCGGAGGGCGCCAAGATGAGTGCAAACAAGCGCTGGCGACGACACAAGATGTGCGACGTTCATCTTGGACACGGGTCCTGGCCACCGGAGATCAGGCCGCGACGGAGCGCGAACCGGACATGACTCTTCGCTTCATCATTCCCCACCGACGACTGCCGAGTCTAGCCCAGCAACACGTTCGGTGGCCTGAGCGAGCGCGCGCGGAACTCGCCAGGTGCCGTTGACCGCTAGCCAACTTGGCCCCAAGCACGGCGAAAGGCCGCCCGGTTGACTCTCCTTTTGGGAGAATCTTCTTGACGACCTTCCGTCTTCGTTGATCTTCCCAGTCGACGCGTGCCGCCCGCATCCGTAGTCCCCACCGCTTCCAACCTGGGAAAACAACTGACAGCGCCAACCGCCTCGAACGGGGCCCTAGCGAGGATTCGTGCACGATTGAACGCTCATATGGACGGCGGGTGATCGCGCCAAGCCTCACCCGAGTTCGTGCAGCGATGCGAGCGAGACCTCGCCGCCGGCGGCGGGGCGGGTCTTGCAGCGCGGTCATGGTTGACGCTCCCGGATGAGCGGGAAGCGTTCTCCGGCCTGTCGGTCGCCGTACAGCGGGAACGAGTGGTCGACCTCGGCGCGCAATCGGCACACGTCAGTGAGCGAGACAGCCGACATCCTGCTGCACGCGAGCGCCGCGAGCACTGGACCGACCTCCACCCCCACTTCCGTCGTAATCCCCGTTATCGAGCGGCTCGGCGATAGTCGCTTTGCGACTTGACTGTCCAGGTGCGCCATGATGTTGTGGCGAGCGCCGGCGCCAACACCGAGCGCAGCACTCGTTTCGCTGCGTCGCTGGCTACCGCGAAACTCGGCGCCATCGGGGGCGCCGACGTGAGGCCGGTGGATCAGGGGCCACGGTCTCCAGCAGGCGCACGCCGATCTGCCGGCCGTGCTCGTAGACGCGCTCGATCACATACCCGTTGAGTTCGAGCTCGCCGATGACGACGGCGGGGAAGTCGATTCCGCCTGCGCGCAGCTGGTCGAGCGTCACCGGCTCCTGGCCGGCGCTCCGTAGTCGCTCAAGCATCCGCAGTTGTTGGGTTTCAACGAGCGCCATCGACAGAATTCCTCGCCCCATTCTCCCGGGGCGAGCGGAAGGGAGTTGATCGACGGTAAAGAATCGACCGTGTCGGCGATCGCGGGGAAGGCCCGCTCCCCTGTCGAAGGCGCTCACGCTCACGCTTCTCGGATCGACCATCACCTTGCGTGCAGACTCCACGTACGCCCTCCGACGACACCACTGCCAACGCCGCCAAGGGGACAGCCGCACTACTGCGTGACGCGCGCGGCGTTCAGCGCCGCCTCGGCAAGCTCGCGGCCGGCATGACAGACGCCTCCGCTCCCGCCCAGCGCTCCCTCAGCGGAGCGTCATAGCCGAACGCGTGCATGAGGAGCACGCCCAGCGCCGCGCGACCCAGCACGCGGTCCGCCGCCGCCGCTAGCGCCAGTGCGGCGTAAGCCCGCCGGGTGTCGCCATCGTCACGAGCTCACCGACGGTCGAAGCCAGTGTCGCTTTGGTCGGCTTCACCGCCGTGAACTGTTAGATACATGCGAGGTGCGCCTCCGAGCCGGGTCTCGGAGGCGTGGCCTTGGACGAAACCCACGTGGCGGTAAAAGACAGCGGCGTGAGGATTCGCGGTCACTTCGATACGACGGACGCCATTCCCGCTAGCCGTCGCCAGTAGGTCCTCCACCAAGCCGCTCGCGACCCCAGTGCGCATCCAGTCAGGGTCGACGAACAGGTCCTCGATCTCGAGCACGCACGCGTCAAGCGGGCGGGTGGTGATGAATCCGAGGATCTCATCGTCGGCTCCCACCGCAACCTGCGTCCGGCCTTCAATGATCCCCTCGTCAGCGAGCTCCAACACCTCAGGGCGCGCGAGCAACAGATCGCGGTCGCCGTCGTTGGAAAGCGACGACCTTCGAAACAGATCGCGGAGCGCGGGCAAATCGCTGGCGCACGCCATACGGATGCGAACGACGCTCACACCGGTTCAGTATGTCCGAGACGCTCCCGCCTGTCGGGCCGCGCCGTTCGCCAAAACGCAGCCGCCGCCAGCGATCTCGGCGACCGTCAGGTACTCGTCTGCAGACGAGCGCCGATCAGCCGAACGCGTCCACTTTGGCGTGCGGGCGCCCGCTATGACGTTGCCGGACGGGAAGCCCGTTACGGCGTGCCGAGGTCAGCCGTCGCCGAGGCCCGGTTTCAGCACGATGAGCGCTGAGTAGAGCGTCTGCCCGGTGCGTGGGTCGGGTGCGATCGCGTGCGAGACGTGCAGTTCGTCGCTTGCGCTTGAGTACTCGCCGATGGCGCGCTGCACTCGGCCGGCGATGTCGTCGGGGCTGCCCGAGGTGCACATGACCACGCGGATCGTCTCGTCCAGGGCGGGCGGCAGCGAAAACTCCGACTCGGGATCATGCTCCTGGTGGTCACGGAACATGGTTGGGTGCCTTACATTCGCGCTCGGCGCGTAGGTGATGTTCGAATGCTTCGCGGTCGCGTTCGGGATCGAATTGCTGCGCGCCGCCGCGTACGAGCTCGCGGATGGATTGCAGTTGGAGGAGGAGGCGGGCCTTGGCTTCGGGGTCGGCCCAGTTGGCGTAGTCGAACATGCCGACCCAGGCGCCGAGCGTGGCAAGCAGTTCGACCTGGATCTCGTCTTCCCACCAGCCGCTCCGGAGCGCGAGCCGGTAGCGGCGGTCGAGGTGGGCGGCCTGCTGGTAGAGCTTTCGGAACCAGTGCCATCGTTGCTCGGGCTCGCGGAGACTGCGCCAGCCGGCGACGGCGACGTCGGCGGTCATCAGCACGTCGGCGTGCGCGTCGGCGGGGACGGAGCTTCGACCGGTCATGCGGCGCGATGGAGCTTGCGGTCGTTGAAGTACAGGCGCAGGCGGAGCATCGCGGGGCGCAGGCTGCCGTAGATGAGCAGACCGTGCTCGGGTTTGATTTGCCTGAGCTGGTCGGCTGGCGCGAGCGGCCTGCGGCGGATGGGCGCGCCGGAGCCGGTGCGGTCCTTGACCTCTTCCTCGCCGACGAGTTCGGAGAAGTAGCGGAGCGTTTCCATGTCGGCGACGCCGGAGAGCAGCAGGCGGGCTCGGTGGTTGTTGATCATGGTCAGCGACTGGTCGCGGTAGCGGGTGCGGGACTGTGCGATGTCGTGGAAGATCGAGATCAGCTGGATGTTGTGGGAGGCGGCGGTGGAGGCGATCTCCGCGAGGTTGGGTAGCGGGACCGCGTTTCCCAGCTCGTCGAGGCAGACGAGCAGCGGGATTGGGAGCCGCCTGCCGGGCGAGTTGTTGGCGGTTTCGTAGGCGTGGTCGAGCACCTCGGTGAGCAGCGCGATCAGGATCGGCCGCAGCAGCTTGGAGCGGCGGGAGTCCGAGATCACGTACACCGTGTTCTCGCCCTCGAGGAGTCGTTGCCCGGTGATGTCGGTGCCGTCGGCGGAGCGCACCACGGTGGGGGAGCGGTAGGCGGAGAGCAGGATCTGGGCGGTGCCCTCGATCGATCCTTTGGTCTCCCCGGCGAGCTGGCAGAAGGCTAGGTGGGCATCGTGCGCCTGCTGGGCATCGGCCCGCTCGAGCGGGCCGCGGCTGTCCTCGACGAGGTCGTGCATGATCCGGTCGAGCTCGGCGCCGCCCTGGCCGTAGACCCAGCGCACGACCTCGCCCATCCCGCGACCGGTGCGCGCGGCCGCGTAAAGGAGCGGAGCGAGGCGTTGCTCGGCGGCCTGGGACCAGAAGCTCCCGCCTTTGACGGTGCTGGTGTCCGTCTCACCGGCGGAGGCCATCCGCTGCGCGGTCTGGAGCGCCCCGTTCCAGCTGCTGGCGGCGGCGAGCGGCGACCACGTGTGGCTCGGCTGTTTCCACTGGCCGAGCGGGTCGTACACCAGCACCTTGCCGCGCTGCGCACGGGCCGCGAGCGTTGCGTCGAGGAGGTCGGGCTTGATCGATACGACGATCGCCGGCCCGGCCCATTCGAGGATGTTCGGGATCGCGATCCCCGCCGACTTGCCCGACTGCGTCGGGCCGAACACGACGAGCGCGTGGCGCTCCGCCGCGCGGAGCAGCCGTGTACCCCGGTAGCCGAGCGAGAGTCCGTGCCCGGTCGCACGCGCTGACGTCCGCGCGCCGGCACCGGGCGGCCCGGTCTGCTGGCGTCCGCGGCGGGTGCGACGTAAGCGTCCCAGGTCGCCCGCCCGGGCCCAGCGAGCGCCATCGCGCTTGGGGTCGCCCAAGCCGCTCACGCGCGCGCGCTGGCGCAGGTTGATCGCGGCCGCGGCCGCGATCCCGAGCAGCAACGCCAGAAACGCCAGCGTGAGGTAGAAGCCGGCTGGTCCCGGCAAGCCCGGGCGCAGTCGCGCCGGGAATCCCTGGCGGGGGTCGGAGAGATGACGGGCGACGCCAGCGATCGCGGGGGGCAGCGCGCGGGGGGGAGCCGCGGCCAGCCTGACCCGAATAGCGCGCCGGCCGCGCCCGCCCATAGCCATAGCCCTGCCTCGAGAACCACGATGAGCGCCGCCACACCGATCGCTGCCAGGTCTAGAACGTTCAGCCCGCCGCCAGCCCGCGTACCGTTCACTGCAGCGCCTCCAGCGCGGCGCGGCGGGCGTAGTCGAGCGCCCGCTCGTCGGTGTATGGGCCCGGCTGGAGGCCGGCAGCGACCTCCAGCGCGTACAGGCACATCGCCTTGACCGTGCGCTCGTCCGTGTCGGCCAGCCCGTCTGGGATGATCGCCTGGTCGGCGAGCACGATCGCGGCGACTTGACCGTTGTAGATGATCTTCTGCAGCTCGCTCATGACGTCGATCCTCCCTCGCCGCGTGGCGCTCCCGGCCCGGAGCCGTCGGATTTGATGAGAACCGCCGCAATCCTGTGACCGAGCGCGACGATCCCGTGACGACCCGTCCCGCACCAGTGAGCAGCCCTCGCACGCTGCCGCTGGCCCAGCGGCGTGCAGGGGCTGTCCGACGCTGGGGGCTGCGTATTCATCGCGTCAGCCTCCAGCCCACGCCGCGGATGGTCTGCACGAGCGGCTCGGCGCCCGCCTGCTCGAGCTTGTGGCGCAACCGGTAGGCGTGGGTTATCTCGAGCGCAACCGAGTACGACTCGGTGGTCGTTGACGACGACCGCCGGCAACATGTCGGTTGTGCGGTGTGTCCGTCTCCGCCGGCGTGGCAGCTCATCGTGCTTCGTTGCGTAGGTACCGGACGGGACCGCGGTTGGTCCTTCGGGCTCATCGCACTTGCCCTGTCCCGCTTGGACGCCGAGGCGACGGGGTCGCATAGCCGGTAGCCGACGCCCCAGACGTTGATGATGAGTCGCTCGGGGTGCGTTGACAGCTTCTGTCTCAATCGACATGCGTGGCTGTCGACGGTTCTGCTGGGCGTGCGGTATCCCCACACGTTGCGCAGTAGTTCCTCGCGGGTGAACACGCGGTGCGGGTCGTGGGCGAGAGCGACGAGCAACTCGTACTCCTTGGCTGAGAGTGCGACCGGGTCGTCGCCGAGGCGGACGTGGCGTGCCGTGAGGTCGATCGTGAGCGACGCGACACGGAGCTGCCGTGGATGGCGGCTGCGTTCGGCGCGGCGCAGCACGGCGGCCACGCGGGCCCGCAGCTCCGGATATGAGAAGGGCTTGGCGATGATGTCGTCGCCACCCCGCTCGAGCACCCGGATGCGATGGAGGTGATCAGGCCGCTCGCTGAGCACGATCATCGGCGTGTCCGGATTCAGGTGGCCGGCGAGCCCGTTCCCGGAGCGGATGGCGTCGAGAAGTTCCAGCGTCTGTCCGTTGATGTCCGCGATGATCAGATCGGGCTGGTCGACGGACAGCAGCGCGATCGCCGTGGCGCGGTCGTCGGCGGCTTTGACGCGGTATCCGTCAGCTTCGAGGTTGGACGTGAGGAACGCGCGTGTGGCGTCGTTCTCGTCCGCGAGCACGATGCTGTGATCCGTATTGCGCATGTGTATGTGACCTCCGTTCGAGGCGTTGTTGACTTGTTCAGCGCGCTGCGATCCCTTCTGAGCGGCGCGCGGGGCCCGGCTCGACACCGACGGCCTTGACGCCATCGCGGCTGAGTGGCTTGGTGTGATGTGGTGAAGCGAGCCCGGCGGCTCGTTTCACCCGCAGGCTATGGGCGTGACCGTCGAGCGATGCTCAGTCGCCGCGTTCGGGTAGCCGAACCGGTGATCGGACGACCGGTGTGCGGTCCCCCGCTGAACTGTGAGCAGCCGACGCTCGCCGGCTGCTGGGCGGGTGCGGGCTGGACCCGCACCCGCGAGTGTCAGCCTCGGCGGTTGCGCTTGCGCGCTTGGCGTTGCGACTTGCGGCGCTGTGCTTTCTGCTTGGGAGCGCGCGCTCCGCCGGCCGAGGGCAGTCCGGCGGCGCTGGCCATGCGGTCCGCGGCCGGGCCGATGATCGCGTCGCGTTGCTCGCGCGGGCGGGCGTTGAAGTCCTCGATCCAGGCGTCGAGCGCGCCGGGAGCGGTTGGGTCCACGCCGTCGGCCTGCATCTGCATGACCATCGATTTCGCTAGGCCCCAGTGCGAGCTGTCGCCGGAGCTCTCCAGGAAGTCGTCGCGCAGCTCCTCGCACGCCTCCTCGAGCTGCTCGAGCGGTTCGCCGGAAAGGCTGCCGCGCACGGCCAGGAACCCCAGGAACGCGCTGACGCACTCGGGGACCGCGGTGAGCGTCTCGTCGTCGGCGGAGACCTTGCGCGGGAAGTAGTCGAGCATGTACTCGGCCAGGTCCGCCCGCGTCCAGCGGCCGAGCCGGCCGTCGTCGTAGCCGCCCTTCCACTGCAGCATCGTTGACGCGACGAAGTCACCGTTCTCCCACACCACGCCATCGGGTGGGTAGGTGGCGCGGGCGTGCTGTTCGAACTCGTCCAGCAGCTGGTCCATGAGCCGGTGAAACCCTTTCTCATCCACGGCCGCGTCGACGATCAACTCCGCGTCGTCTTCCTCCCAGGGCGCCAACAGCGACGGGCGCGGCAGCCCGGTCGGATCTCCGGTCAGCGCGCGGGAGACGACCGGCAGCGCCGGTCCGGCCTCGGGCCCCAGCGCGACCTCCGCGTCAATCGCTCGCCGCGCGGCCGTTTTCACCCGGTCGGCCAGCTCGTCTGCGGCGATTGGCTGGGTCACCGTGCCGTCGGCGCCGGCCAGCAACTCGCGCGCCTCGCTGAGGGCTGTCGGGGGCGTCAGGGCGCAGTCGACGAGTGCGCCGCCGGTGTTCTCGTGCTCGATGCCGAGGACCGCCGCCTGCACCTGTTCGGTCCCCGGCCGCGCGAGCAGCGCGAGCAGCAACTCGGCGCCGGTGGTCTGGATCCGCACTGCCTCCTGCACAGCGAGCGCTCCGACTCGCGCTGCGGCGGGCGAGGTGGTCCCCTCTCGGGCGAGCCGCTGCGCGCTCGCGCGCGCTCGTCCGGCGAGCGGCTCGGCGGCGAGTGCCGCGAGCGCGGCGAGCACGCCAGCGGCATCCGTGTCGCGACGCGCGGCGATCGCCTCAACGACCGCGAAGCCAACCTCCGGCGGGATCTCGGGCTGCTCCAGCGGCACGAGCAGGTGCGCCGCGAGGTGCTCCGCGTCGGCCGGGTCCTCGAGCGCCGGCGCGTCGTCGAGCATCGCGAGGAAGTCGGGGACGATCTGCTCGTGGAGGATCTGTGACTGGGCTTCGCTGATCTGTGAGGGCATCGCGCAAGCGTAGGCGCGGGCCCGGCCAGATCCACCCCCGAAAGGACGCTCTCTGCGGGAAACCGCTTGCCGGCCGGAGCGTTCAACCATCGATGCGTCAGACTGCGCGGCCGTGGCGCGCGCCTGGTTGTCCATCCGTGTGGAGTTGATCGAGGGTCGCGGCGGGCGGCTGTGGCCGCGGCCGGGGCGGATCTTCGCGGCAGCGCGATCGCACACGTTCGCCGCGTTGGCGGACGCCATCGATACTGCGTTCTCCCGCTGGGACCGCTCGCACCTGTGCCTGTTCGAACTGTCAGACGGCTCGAGCATGTGCGGGCCGATCCCGTGGGACGACCCGCCGGAGCGATCGGAGTTCGCGGGCGATGTGCGGCTGGGTCGCCTGAAGGCCGGCGAACAGCTGCTCTATACCTTCGACATGGGCGACGACTGGACGCACCTGTGCACAGTCGGCGAGCAGCGCATCGACCCGCTGGAAACGCTCGGGATCATCCCCGCCCGGCCGATGCCGTACTGGGGATGGGGCGAGATCCCCGACCAGTACGGCCGGCGCAGCGCCAACGACGACGGGGAGACGCCGCTGTCGCCCGACCCGGAGTGGCGTGATCTGCCGCCGTTGCGGCCGTATTGGGGCGCGCGAGCGCGCTAGAAGCCCGCTCTCACCCCCGGGCTTCGCCGGCCGAGCCTGGAAGTTCGATCTCAGCCTGCCAGGCATCGCCGAGCGCGATCGCAAGGCGGTCGTGCAGCGTGCGGTTCTCGACCTTCAGTCGCGCGATCTCTTCGTGTGCGCTGGCCAGCCGGGCCTGCACGGAGGCGATCGTCGAACGCTCCGCGGCCGGCCGCGGCGCGAGCTTGACTGGTGTCGCGTTGCGCTGCCGACGGATCTCCTCAAGCAAGTCGGGGTGGTCGTAGATGTAGCTGCGATCCACGCCCGCCAGCGCGGCGACGGCGGCCACCGTGACCGGCTGGGCGGCGCGGTCCAGCTTGCGGATCGCGGCGGTCACCGCGTCGCGGCGCTGGGCGCTGCGCTGGCGCTGGTAGGCGGCCAGCGCTTCAGGCTGCGGGCGGCTCATTGTCGCGGAGGCGGTCAAGGCCGGTGATGATCCGGCGGAGATCGAGCACGTCGGGGCGGTTGATCTCCGCCAACCGTTCCTGCCCGGCGCGCTCGGCGTCAGCGACGCGCTGCTCGGCGCGCTCGAGCTGTTGCTGGAGCACAGGCCGGTAGCGCTCGTCGGTCAGGAAGTGCGGGCAGGAGTGACAGGCGTTGGGGTGCGGGCAGCGCTGCTGGATCGGCAGCCCGCACTCCCCGTCCGGGAGCGTCTGCTTGGCTCGGGCGAGCTGGTGCTTGAGCCACGCCGCGTCGTCGTCGATCACCGGGGTCGTCAGCGCGACGCGCTCGCCGGCGGCGTTGATCCGCTCCCGCGTGGCCAGCCACTCCTGCTTGAGCGTCTGATCGAGCATGTGCGCGTAGACGTCGGTCATCGCGCCGGACTCGTGCGAGAGGAACCGCTGGATCCCGGACTTGGACAGCCCGCCGTTGAGCAGCTCGGTCGCGATCGTGTGCCGGAAGCGGTGGGGCTTGCACTCGATCGCCCGCCCCGACTGCTCGCGCATGTCGCATTCCAGCACCCAGCGCCTCAGCCGCCGGCGGACCTCCGAATCGCACAGATGCTTCTGCCCGTCGCGATTGGCGCGCTGCGCCGGCAGCAGCCACGGCGTGTGCGGGAACTGCTCACGCGCGCGCTGCTGCTGGGCCCGGATCTCTTCGGCGACCTGGGCCGGGATCGGGACCAGGTCCTCATCATCGCCCTTGTGATCCAGATAGATCAGCCACGGCTGCCCGCCTGGGTCAACCGCCAGGCAGTCGAGCTTCAGCGAGCACGCCGAGCCGATCCGCAGCCCGGCGTGACGCATCACGAAAAACGCGATCCGGGCCGGCGGGTCGATCAGCCGCCCCTGATTGGCCGGATCGTCGAACTGAGCGGCGACGTGCTCGTCATAGAAGCGCGGCAACGGCTTGGTGGCGCGCTGCGCCAGCTCGCCGCGCAGGTAGCACGCCGACGGCGCGAAGCTCTCGATCTCAAGCGCCCTGGCCAGTGACAGCATCGTGTCCAGCGAGACCAGCCGGCTCTCCCGCTCGTTCTCGGAGTAGGGCAGGCGGCGCACGTGCGCAAGGTAGTCCTCCAAGAGCGCCCGGTCGATCGCCTCGGGTCCGCGGTCAAGCCGCTCGCCCGCCCAGCGCTCAAAATGCGCCATGTGGGTCAGCGTGCGATGCGCCGACGTCGGCCCCACCCCCTGGCGCGCCATCCGCACCCAGGTGACCTCCTTGATGATCTCCCGCAGCCAGCACCGCTCGACCTGGGTGAAGTCCATCCGCACCGGCATCTTGCGATGCGCAGGCGCGAACTGCTCGTAGACCTCCCGCTCCCACACGTCCGCGTGACGATCATCCAGACCCAGCGCGTGGCGGCGGAATCGATCCACGACCCGGCGGATGAATGACACCTCCCCTCGGTTCCCAAACTGCGTGCGGATCCCGGCGGCGTCGAGGTCGAGCACCGAGTTCACGCCCGTCCGTGCGAGGTGCCGAAGAAGGCCGCACCAGCGAGCCGTGGTGAGCGCCACGACGTGCTGGCCGTCATGCCAGCACTGCAAGCCGTAGCGCAGCTCGATCTCGAGCTGCCCGCCGATATCGAGTCGGTAGAAGGGGCGGCGGCGGCGTTGGTCGCGCAGCGGCCCGGCTGCAGCCAGCCATGCCTCCACGTCGCCGCGCCCATGGTCGCGGTAATTGTGCAGATGGCCATTGCACACGTAGATGCCGCCGCGGCCGTTCAATGGCCCCTTGATTGGCAGCTCGCAGCCATCAACCTCGCAGTGCGACCCATACAACCACCGGTCGTCCGGGTCGGGCTGGTAGCCCGCGACCTGGAACTCCGGGCGGATCGCGGCCCGGAGCGCCTCTCGCCAGTCAGGCTCGGCCGTGACCAGCCGCAGCGCCGCGCTGCTCACACCAGGCCCTTCATCCGCTCCAGCATTCCCGCCCCCTCAAGCTCGCGGCGCAGATCCTGTGCGTCCAGGTGGCTGTAGATGTCAGCCGTGGTCTGCACGCACGCGTGGCAGACCGCTTTTGAGATCACCTCAAGCGGCATCTGGTGGCGCTGGGCAACGGTCACGAACGTGTGCCGGAACATGTGCGGGTGAAAGTCAAACCCCACCCGGGCGCGGGTGCGGCGCACCAGCGCATCCACCGCGCCGTAGCGCAGCGGCGCGCCGATCTCTCCCGCCCACAAGTTGATGAACACGTAATCGGAGTCGATCAGCCCGTACTCCTCGGCCATATAGAGCGCGTGCAGGCGCACCAGCTCATCCGAGACGAGCGCGAACCCGCGCGCACCCTTCCCGCGCGCGCCGTTGGCGTTGTCCTCCCGCGGCATCAGCTCCACCCGCCGCTCCCAAGTGCGCATGTCCTCGTGGCGCAGCCCCAGCGCCTGCGACACGCGCATCCCCGTCTCCGCCAGCAGCGCGAACAGAAACCGATCACGCAACCGCCGCTGCGCCGCGATGATCGCCGCGATCTGCGCCAGCGTCAGCACCTTCGGCAGCTCCCGCACGGTGTGTAGGCGACCGATCCGGACTCGGGAGGAGCCCTTCGCGATCCCGTAAAGGAACGGCCGGTAGGACCCCCAGCCGCGCCGGCCGCGCTCCACCAGCGCGGCGGCGACCGGCACGCCGTGGCGGGCGTGGAAGTCATAGAAGCCCATCACCGCCGACAGCGCCCGATTGGTTGTGCTGTTCGACCGCGCCGGCCGCGCCCCAGGCAGCAGCACCACGTTCTCCGCCGGGCGGCGCAACCAGCCCGCGAAATCGCCCAGATCGGCCACGGCGACCGCGTCCCACGCCAGACCGCGGCCGGCCAGGAACTCGAAGAACAACCTCAGATCATGCGCATACGCGCGGAGCGTGTTGGGCGAGCGCTCGATTCGGTGCAGATACCGCAGGAACCCCGCCACCGGCTCGACCTCCCCGCCGTCGGCGCCGAGCACCGTCCACGCCTCCCGCCCGTCCGGCAGCGCGACGCGATGGGCGATGTGCGAGGAAGCCATGATCGAGTGAGCTGGGTGTGGTCGGCGGGCGCGCAGCGCCCACGCCACGGCGCTTCGCCCTCCGGGCTCAGCCCCGCGGCGAGGGCGCTCACCACACCGCTGGAGATAAAGCGTCGTCCACGGGTCGGACAGAACCCGCAATCCACATAGACGACGGCATATCCGGGCTCGAGATAACGTGGGAGTCCAGGGTGCGCGAGGTGCCGGCGGCCTGGGCGTCATACCCCCACACCTGTCGGGTGAGCTCCGCACGGGTGAACGTCTTGCGCGGCTGGGTGGCGAGCGTCTGCAGCAGATCGAACTCAAGCCGACTCAGATTGACCCGCCGGTCGTCGACCTGCGCGACGCGCGCGTCGCAGTCGACGGTCAGGCTTCCGACGCGCAGCATCCGCCGGCGTTCCTGCTCGCCGGCGGTCCGTCTGGCGAGCGCTTCCAGCCCGGCGGTAACCAGTAGCGGTGAGCTGCGTGTGGGTAGCGCGACGTCGGCGCCGGCGCGGTAGTAGCGGACCGCCGCGGAGTCGTCGTCGGCGCCGACCACGAGCACCGGCAGTCTGGAGTCAGCCCGCGGGATGGCGCCGGCGCGGAGCTCGCGGAGCATTCCGATCGACTCGGGCCCGGTGCCCGCGCTGCAGAGCACCAGCGCGTCCGGCGCCTTGGCGAGCTTGATCCGCGCCGCTTGCGGCGTACTGGCTGCGTGGACCTCGTAGCCGTCCATCAGCAGCTGGTCGGCGCGCTCGCGCAGCAGCCGATCGTCTGTCTCGACGATCAAAACACTGCGCAACCCCGGCTCCTTGCTGCGCCCACCAGTCCCGCCACGCCAGCCGTGGCTTCTGCGTCCAGGCTCATGGCGCTGCGCGACGTCGGCATCGCGACGCCGATCCGCTCAGTCCAGACATCGCCGCTCGATCCGGCGATTCGCGTGTGCCTCGCGCGCGCGTGCGAACGGTCGGTGACCAGGTCAGGATCGTTGCCCGCTCGCAGCCAATCGGAGAGGTCGTAGCCGTCGTCGCGGCCCGGGTCCAGCCCGACGATCGAAGCTCGCGCTCCATACCCTTGGAGATCGGCCGCGATCCTGACTGCCGCCTCGCGCCCGGGTCGGTCGGCGTCCATCACCACGGTCACGTCTCGGCCCGTGAACGCGCTGGCCCATTCCGCTCGCCAGGCATGGGTTCCGGGAACCGCGATTGCCGCCAGCCCGGCAGAGCGGGCGGCGAGCATGTCGCTCGGCCCCTCGACCAGCACGACCGATCCCGCAACCCGCTCGGGGTGAGGGATAAGCCCCAGCCGGCTACCAGCCGCGGCGAGCACCTTCGGCTTCTGCCAGGCGTCAACGCGCAGCCGCAGCACTCCTTGCAGCGCTCCGCGCTGGTCGGCGATCGGGACGGTGATCCGCTCGCCGTCGAAGCCGATCCCCCACCGTCGCAGCGTGTCAGTCTCCCAGCCGCGCTCTACGCGGAGGCGGGCCAGCAGCGCATCGTTGTCGCGGAGCGCCCGCGCCCACCTGCGCAGCTCCTCGCCGCTGCACGACAGCGACGAAGCTACTGGGCGGTTGGAGGCAGCGGCGGGGGAAGGGATGCGGACAGGGACTTCCGAGCGTGCCGCAGCCGCGTGGGAAGGTGTCGCGCCAGGCGCTGGGTCTGGGCGCGGGCGGCGGTCGGTCAGTCCGTGCGCGATCATCAGGTCGATCGCCTCCCGCGGCGAGCGGCCGACCGCGAGCGCGGCGTCGTAGGCGCCGCCGTGCGCGCCGCACCCGTGGCAGTTGAACGCCCCCGAGTGCACGTTGACCGAGCAGGACGGGCGCTGGTCGTGCTGCGCGTGCGCATCGGGATTGGTGAAGCAGCTGACCGGCGCCTCGGTGTCCGCCCAACCCGGGAGCGGCACACCGAGCGCGGCGTAGAACCCGCGCGCGTCCCCGCCCGGCTGCGTCGCGTTCATCGCCTGCCTCCGTTGAGCCGAGTGTCAACGGGTGGTTGTGGCTGGCGTCCGAGGTGCCAGAGCCTGGAGGTGTCGTGGATCCCGAGGCGCTGCTCGGTTCCGGTCAGGGTGACGTGGAAGGGGATCCCGGGCCGGTCGCCGACCTTGATCAGGAACTTGCCTTGACCGGGAGGCGCCACGGTGGTGGTGGCGCCCCAGGGCGGGGGGTCCTGCCAGGAGGTGATCAGGCGCAGCTCCGCGTCGGAGAATCCCTTGATACCGCGCAGATGTTTGTGCTCCTCGGGTGGGAGCGCGCCGCATATCAGCATGCCAGAGCGCTCGATGAACCCGAGCGCCTTGCGCTGCTCGTGCTCGCGCGCGACCGACAGGAGGTCCTTGACGGTGTGGGTGATCATCACCAGCCCGGTGCCCCACTGACGGTTCAAGCGCGTGAGGGAGTTGACGCGGTCGACCATCCCCGAGTGGCCCGCGGACAGGACGCGCCAAAGCTCGTCGAGGATCACGAGGTAGTGGCGCATCGGTAGGACGCCGGCCTGGCCGAGCGCCGCGCGGGTGTGCACGGCGCTGAACCCGACCCCCCAACACGTGGTGAGCGCGGCGGCGACCAGCTCGCTCTGATCCTCGGGAATGCTCGACACGTCGAACACGGCCGGGTGGTCGAGGTCCATCCGCCGGCTCGTCTTACGGGAGAACATCTCGCCGATCCGGCCCTCGTAGAGCAAGCCGCGCAGCGTGCGGATGAGCGGCGCGGTCAGCTCGTGGTAGCGCTCGAGCGACCCCTGGTCATACGCGGCGTCCCGGACGCGGCCGGGGGCGGTCTCCAGGAGTTCGATGAGGTCTCCGAGCACCGGCTCGCCCGAGTGGTGTTCGTCGAGCACGGCGAGCGCGACGCCGAGGATCGTGTCCTCGTGATCTGACAGCGGGCCGTGACGCTGCAGCGTCGCCAGCGCCGAGATCATCGCCAGCCGCCGTCCCCGGGCGTCGGACAGCAGCTCAGAGCGGAGTTTCGCGCGCTCACTTCCGTCCAGGTGACCCGCGCCCGAGTCGAGCAGCCCGACCGCGTCGTGCGTGACGGACATATCGAGCGGGTTGAGGTAACCCCGTCCTCTGCCGAGCGGGATGACCTCGCCTCCGAGCGCGTGGATGAGGTCGGGATAGTCGGGTTTGAGGTCGCCGAGGACGAGCGGGATCGCGCCGAAGTACGCGCAGCCGGTGGCCATCCGTCTGACCACCGTCGACTTGCCGAACCCCTCGCGGGCGAGCACGGACGACGTCGGCGCGGGAATGAACCCGGCGCGGGCGAACCACGAGATGGGGTCGCCGCACACGGTCGCGCCGGAGAACAGGTGCCGGCCGAGCGGAGCGCCGACCAGCGGCGTCCCGGCCCCGACGCTGTAGGGCCACAGCCCGCACACCTGCGCGGTCGTTCCCCGCCACTCGCGCGCCGGTTGCAGATAGGAGCAGCGCCCGCCGCCCGGCCCGGGCCAGCCGCGCAGCGGCGGGAACTCGCCGGCGCCGCGATCGGGAACGTCCTCAGGACGCTGACAGGCGGTCGGGCCAAACCGCCCGCGGTCGACGCGATCAAGCAACGAGTTGAGACGCTCGAGCATCAGAACGTGTCCTTGATCACCCTCGGCAGCGACTGGTACTCCGGCAACCACACGCCCAACGGCAGCGCGGCGGCGAACGCGGAGTCCTGCGAGTGCGCAACCACCCGCAGATTGATCCGCGCCGTCGGACCGACGTTCTCGATCGCCGCGACCGCCGCGGCCAGCCCGTCCTCCTCAAGCACCGAGGCGGTCACGAGCATCCCCACACTGATCAGCGCCGCGCCTCGGGCTTCCTCGGCCGCGGTCGCGTGAGCGGACTGCACCTCGCGCGTGTCCCGTGCCGAAGGGTCCGGCCGGGTGTTGACGCGAAACTCGGCGGCGTGGACGTCGTTCTCGACCATCCTCGCGGCCTCGGCCGGGGACAGGACCCGGTAGAGCAACGTGACGCGCTTGCGTGCAATGTCGCGGTGCGGGGCCAGCAACTCCCCAAGGACGGTCTCCACGACGGCCGTGCGCGGCGCGTCGGCCATCTCCCAGGTAACCGAAATCGCCCCGTCATGGTGGTAGGACCTGGGCAGCGCTTGCGCGCTCGCGGGCCCCACGTCGTCCCATCGCAACGCTGCGGTCTGGCCGGCCGCGCGGGAACCCTCGATCGTCTCGGCCGCGGCCGGGTCGTAGGCCACCCTGACGATCTCACACACCCGCTGGGCGTCGACGGGTGCCGCTCCCCCCGCCCCCGTGTTCGGCAGGGTGCCGTACAGCCCGGCGAGCCGCACCCCGACCTCGTAGGCCTTCTCGCCGGCCGATAGCTTGCGCCCGCCGGCGGCGTTCATCCGGTAGATCAGCGCAATCCGCGCCTTGAGCTCCGCCGCCCCAGCCGGATACGTGTCGCGGATCTCGCTCATCACCTCGTCCGCGTACGACGGCGCGCTGTCGCTGCGCCGGTTGGCGAGCATGTGCCGAAGACGCCTGCCGGGATCGGGCGAGGACTCAATCGAGATCTGGCAGGCGATCAGGCCCGGCTCGCGCGACAGCGCCGCCAACCACTCGCCGTGATGCGCGACCCATTGGTCGACCTGTCGCTGATCGGCCAACGACGCCCCGTCCGGCTCGGACTCGAGCACAACGGTCAGGTGACGCACGTGGGGATGGCACAGGACCGCGAACGGCCGGCCGTGCCCATCCCGGGTCTGCGACAGCTCCGAGGCGGCGAGCAAACCCGGGAGCAGGTGAGTCCCGCAAGGAACGAGGCCCAACGGTCCCGAGCGGTAGGTGTTCTCACGCTTAATCCGAGCGCGCGTTCCGCCCGCCCAGGCGCCCAGCCGCTGCAGCCTCGTGTACCCGTCGTACGCCGGGCGCAGCATCACGAACAACGGCGGGACGGTGAGGGCGAAGAACACGAGCCCGGGCACTAGCCCGGCGATCATCGAGATCAGCGAGGCGCCCACGACCACGCCGACCGTCAAAAGCGTCGGCGCCAGGCCCAGCCGCCACAATCCCGCGGACCGCGGTCGTCTCCAGTTGCCATACGTCCGGTGCGTCTCAGCTTGCGTGGGCATCGTTCTCCTACCGGGTCGGCCTGGTCAGGGTGAGGTGCCGATCCATGAGGCGGGCATCTGACACCACCGCTTGAAACTCTCGGCCCACGGGGTGAGCGAGCCGGCCGAGGGGTTCGCGGCTGCCGCGTCCCCCATCTGCCCGGCCAACGTCCCCTGACCGGACGTCGCGGACCCCCAGCCGATCTCGATCCCGGTTCCGCACGCCGCGAAGCGCGCCACCGGCTGCCTCTGGGCGAACGTCGTGCCGATCGTCTCCGTCACCGGGGTGATCTGCTCCGCGACGTACCAGTACTGGTCGCCATCCTCGGTCCCGGCCTGCTCCGCGGTGAAGTGGAACAACATGAACGGCTGCATCCCGCAGGGACCTTCGAACCACGGCACGATCTCGACCAGCGTCGACCCGGCCGGCGCGTAGATCGGCGCGCCGACCGGAGCGGACGCGTCCACGCCCATGTCGTCGCGCTCCTGCACCCACGGCGGTGAGGGGATCGGGTCCTTCCCGGAACCGAACCCCGCCGCCTGCGCGCAGCCGCCGCCCAGCACCGCCAGCGACACCGGCACGGTGGTGGTCGAGGAGCCCTCGGCCTGCGCGAGCGCGATCACCGCGTAGTGCTTGCGGTTGGCGTCCTCGCACAGCGAGCCTGGGATCACGTCCATGTAACCCACCACACCCTGGCACTGCTCGTAGGTGGTCTCGAACATCTCCGCGGCGGTGCCCGGGTCCGGAGCGGTGTCCATGCTTGCCAGTAGGCTGCTGTAGCCGGTGCGGAGGTCGTACTGGAGATACGCGAGCTGACCCTGATCGGACGTGGGTGACAGGCCGACAGACGCGGCGTACGCGACCATCTGGTCGTACCACGTGGGTTTCCACTGAGCCAACCCGCCGCCCGCCTGCGCGGGGTTGAGCTGGCTTTCCTGCTCGAGGTTCCCCACGATCCCGGCCGAGGCGTTGGCCGAATCGCCCTGTGACTCGAACCACCGCACCATCTGACCCGCCGACAGGTCTCCCGGCGGCGGCGGACTGATCGAGCCCTCGAGCGACGAAGTGCTGCACGCTCCCTGGCTGATCAGCGCCAGAAACAGGGGTGAGAGGAGGAGGCACCCAACCAGCAACAGCGCGAGCAGCAACGCGTAGCGAAGGACCGGAGATGCGTCGGTTTGAGTCATGGCGCCCCCCGACGGTTGAGACGATCACAGCGACGATTGCCGCCACGCCGGTGAGAGGCACAGCCACACCGAGCAGACGCCGTCTCCTCCGCCGCGTGCCGCACACGATGTAGTGCCTTCGCATCGCCGCCTTTCAGTCGCCTGACCATGACTCGTCGGTCCCGGTCCGGTCCTCTCCGCTGCTCGAGTCCGGCGATGCGCCCTGCGAGTGACCGGGCGCACCGCTAGCCCCCGCGGGCGCCTCGCCCGGCACCCCGGAATCCACACGCGACCCCTCGACAGCGCCGCCGCCGGGTGGCGCTCCGGCCCCCGGGGCGCCCGAGGGCATCGCCGACCCGCCGCCCGCGCCCGCGGCTCGGTCAGGCGAGCCTCCCCTCCCCGGTACCGTAAAACTGGTTGAAGTTGCGCCCGTGATGCCGCCGCCGAGCGACCCCTCACCGCCGGTCGGGTTCGCAGGCCCGCCGGGACCGCCGCTGGCGCCGCCCGACCCCTTGGCCCCATCAGCGCCGCTCGAGCCCGGGGAACCTGGCACCGAGGCTCCAGCAGAGCCACTCGCGCCTGACGCGCCAGCCGGCCCGCTACCCCCACCGCCAACCCCTCCAGCCGCCGACGGGCCGCCGGCCGCTGCACCCCCTCGGCTAGCTGTGCTGGCGAGCTGCTGCCCGACCGCGCCAGTTGCCATCACTGCTGCGCCCCCGCCTCCGGTCGCGGCGAGGGTGATCGCTCCGGTCGGCATCGCACCAACCGCCGCCCTGGTGCTCGCCGCCGCCCCCCGGTGAAGCGTGAAGTGCTCGGCCGCCGGGAGCGTCAGACGGAGCAGCACCGGCAGCGCGAGGACCGAGACGACCAGGAGCCCCAGTCCGTCCATCACCGCGATCACGTCCGTGCCGGCGGACAGCCGAAACGCCGCCGCGTAACAGAACGCTGCTGCCAGCTTGTACAGCGCGAGCGCGACGATCCACCCGGCGATCCGACGCAGCCAACGCTCCCCGGTCGGGACGTTCGAGAACGCCGCTGCCAGCGGGATCAGGCCGCACAGGATCACTAACAGGCCCCCGCGAAACGCCATCAACACGAATTCCACGAACGACGCGACAAGCGCGATCGCGCCGATGATGATCGCCAGCATCGCGCTCGCGCCCGTGCCCGCCAGCCCGAGCAGGAACCCTCCCTGCGGCTGCAGCGTGCCCGACCCGACCGTCTGCGTCGCCAAACCTAGCCCCTGCGCGAGGTGATCCCCGAAATTCGACCCCGTCGTCGCTTGCCCGATGATGTAGTTCGCGAACCCATCGCAGGTTGAGATCAGCGTCGCCGCGAACACGACACCGCCCGCCGATGCGAGCACGTACACGAACAGCCACCTGGTGAACTCGCGCGCCTCGGCGTGACCCGCCTCCGCGACCGCGATCTTCGCGCCGCCAATGACGACTGAGCCGACCGCGAGCGCGGCCGTCAGCGGCAGCAGCTCGCCATGCATCCATGCCACCGTTCCCGTGGGATTCCCGGAGGCGTCGACCAGCGTCGGCGTGGGAGTGTTCATCCACACCGTCGAGAGCCACTCGATCGCCCTCGTCAACGACCCCAGAACAGCGTGCGCGAACACGGTGATGATCCCCGCCGCCGCCGAGCTGGCGGCACCGCCGAGCACGTTCCGGATGGTCGAGAAGATGTCGCCGAAGATGTCGCCGGCGACGATCACGGCACCCTCCACGCCGCGTAACCCGCCAACGACGGGTCAACAACCGAGCTACTGATCGATCCCGAAGCCGGAACGTCCAGCCGCCAATCGCCGAGGCTCGGCACCCAGGCCATCGGCGTCGTGACCTCAACATCGCCCTTGTCGTACACGTCAAAGACGACCTCGATCACCGCCTCCCGCGGCGTGTAGCTCATGTACTCGTAGCCCGCCAGCGACAGACCCGGCGGAAGCTCATCGCTCCCCAGCGCCCGCGGCGTGACGTTGACCGCCAGATGACGCGCGACCTGCGTGGCGCTCGCAGCAGTACCACTCGCCCACACGCCGAGCGCGGCGAGCAACGCTCCCCCCGGCGAATGCTGATAGCAGTAAAACCAGCCCTTGCTCTGATGCTCAGGCCCGAGCGTCGCCGGAGCCTCGGGAACCTGCATGTTCCCCACCTGATGCCAACCGACGATCGCCGGCGGCGAGAGCTCCACCGACGACACATCCTCGCTCCCCGCCGGCAGAAAGCAGCCCGACGAGCTCGCCTGTACGGGAGCCAGCGCCGTGGTCGCCGCCCGCGGGGCCGACCCCCCGCCGCCGAAGATCAGCGCCGCACCCCCGCCAATCACCACCGCGGCGAGCAGGCAGACCGACAAGACACCGATCGGTGCGGACCAGAAGGCGCGGCGTGCTCGAGCGCGAGCGCTCATCGAAGCGCTCCTCTCATCAGGTTGCCTGCCTGGCGCGGCCGCAGGCGAGTCCATCTCAGGTCAGCGCTCCGACCAAGGTTGGAGCCGCTCCGATCACCGCGCAGCCCGCGAGCGCCATCCACAATCCGGCGTGATGACCGCCTCCATAACCCCCCGACTGATGCGCGTGCCCGAGCTTCCCGCCGCTGAACAGAACCCCCGCGAGGCCGACCCCGCTGGCAATCCACTTGCCCCAATCAATGAGGCTCGAGAGCCCGGCGCTCAAACCCGGAGGCGCGGACGGGCTCCCACCCGGGACCGTCGCGGCGATATGAAACAGAACTACATGCAGCATCTAGACCTCCGCCTGCGCGCGCTCGGGCGCACGTCAGTTACGTTCCCCACGTCTTCTGAGACACCCACCGACACTCGACCGACCTCCGATTGAATTCATTTGGCAATGAACTCCGAGAACTCTAAACGGGCGTCTGGACGGAACCGCCCCGCCACGTCGCGGGGACCGACCCGTCCGCAAGCCCCCGACACTCCCGAGCTCGCCGAGCGCCGAGCACAGGCGCCCGCCGCACAGGCTTTGATCAGGGCCACCCGCCGGCTATTCGCCGAAGGCGGCCCCGAATGGGCGACCGACAAACGGATCCACGACACGGCTACGCGCCCAGGAGGACGCAAGGGCTTCCCGCTCGGCACGATCCGCTACTACTTCGGCGGCCGCGAGCGCCTGCTCATCTGCGTCGCACGCTACGAGCACCTCACCCGGCTCGACCACGTCCGCCGCGCGCTGCGCAAAGTCAACAGCAGCCAGGAGCTAGCCGCCGCGCTGCTCAACCAGGCTAAGGATCTCGACCACTTCCAGGTCAGCTTCGGCCTATTGACCGAGGCGCGTCAGATGCCTGAGCTGCAAGCCGCGCAGTCGGAGCTATGGGACGACTGGATCGCCAAGCTCACCGAAATGGTCGCCGAGCTAAAGGCGCGCGGGGCCGCGCCCGCCGACCAGGACCCCTACGCGCTCGCCGTGCTGTACAGCTCGCTCACCGCTGGCCTGTCCGCCCACCAGCTCGCCAACCCGCAGATCGATCTGCAGCCCGCGCTCGATCTCGCCCAGCTGTACGCCACCTCCCTCCAGTAGACCCAACCCGCAGCGCAGCCCAATGCGACGGGCGCAGCCCCGGCCCACGCTGTCCATGAGGCAAGCCGCCAGCTCCGCCACAGGCAGCCACCGATGGGCTTGGGCGTTTCGACCGGGTTCCGTCGATCGCCATCCTAGCTTCTTCTGACAATGAACTCGCCAACCGGGAAGAGCGGCTTCGCGACGACGCCCCTGGACTCCCTATCGCCCCCTGCAATCGCGCACTCACGTCCTCAGGGACTCACGGCGGCGCGATGGCCCCTCCGCTGCAAGTGCGGCAACGCAGGCGCCAGCTCGCCGGGAGGCCTATCGGCGGCTTGCAGCTCGCACGAAGACTTACTAGCACCGCACGGCGCTCCGACCGCCTCGATCCGACCGTCTCCCCTGACCCCGGGCCAAGCGTCGAGATGCGCGCTTATGGCGACGAGCAGGGCCGAGTCAGCTTGAGCATGCGGGACCTGCTTCCGTCCTTCTACGAGCTCGCGGCCGGCGCCGCGGGCGATCGCAAGCGTGGCGTTGCAGTAGCGCAGGCCGGGCGAGCACGCGAACAAAAGCAGGCGTGCCGAGCGCAGGCCGCGCACGCTTGGATCTGGGCGATAGGAGCAGCGCGCGACTCGGCGGTCGGCGCCGTTCGTCGCCACCTTGGGACCAGCATCGACGCCCCGCACGGACTACTGCTTCGATCCGGGCGCTAGCACCAAGCCTGCAAGCACGCGATGCACGCACGGCGAATAGGAGGTGTGCGGCGACGTGCTGGACCAGACCCGCATTGCTGCTCGCGCGGGCATGAGAGGTGGGTGACTTCGTGACTGCATATGGCCGGAAGCAGTCTGGGCGCCGTCGTGATGGCTGCTTCGCCCAATGAGCGGCCGCGACCAGTGTGACGGACCCGATGTTCGTTTTTGGGCGGAGGGAGAAGTCCAGCGCCTCCCGATCGGAAGCTCGTCTTCACGCGAGCAACGGCGCGGCGCCTGCCGGGGGATCGAGCCGAGTGGTTGCGAGCTAATTGCCGAACCGTTGGCGGGAGGGCGGCGTCTACTGGTAGCGGAGTGCTTCGGCTGGGTAGACGCGGGCTGCGTAGCGGGCGGGAATGAGGGTGGTCGCGAGCGCGACGAGGTAGACGCTTAGGAAGATCACGCCGAGCGTGAGCCAGGGAACGGCGAGGGTCAGGGTTATGCCGGAGCCTGCGGCGTACGTCGCAGCGGACGAGCTGATGACGTTGTGGGCGACGACGAGGCCGAGGCCGGTGCCGACGATGATCGCCGTGAGCGCGATGAAGGAGGACTCGAGCAGCAGGCTGGCCTGGACCGTGCGGCGTTGGAAGCCGATCGCGCGGAGAACGCCGATCTGTTGGCGCCGTTCGACGACGGCGCGGGCGGTGACGACGCCGAGCGCGGCGACGCCGACGACGAGGCCGAGCGCAAGGAATCCTTCGATGAGGCGGTCCATGACGACATTTGCGCCGATCGCTTGGTTGAGCAGCTTCTGCATCGAGTTGGCCTGAAGGCCGTTGGCCATGAACGTGTTCTGCAGGGTCTTGGCCGTGGTGGTGGGATCGACGCCGGGGTTGAGCTTGAACAGGTAGGTGGTTGGGAGGACGCGGTTGCCGAACACGGGCGTGAGGGTGGCCTGCGAGGTCCAGATGCCGGTCATCCCTCCCGGGACGCTGTCTGAGAGGACGCCGATCACGGTCAGGGTGGTGTGCTTGCCGGTTTGCGGGTCGGTCACGGAGACCCGCACGGGCGTCCAGCTTTTGTCTTCGACGTAGAAGCCTGTCAGCTTGAACTTCAGGGTCGAGCCGCTGAAGCCGTAGTTCTGGCGGCGTGGGACGGCGAGGGGGTCGACGACGGCAAGCCCCGGGTGGGTGAGCAGCGCGTGCCAGACGGCGGCGGGTGAGTTGTAGCCGCGCGCCCAGGTGTCGAAGCCCCAGCTTGTGTGTGTGAGGAAGCTGTCGTCGAGGCCGCCGACGAGGTAGTTCTGCGCCGTGTGTGTCGTGCCGAGCTGGCGTGCTTTGACCGGCAGTGAGGATCTGGTGGCGGTGACGCTGATCAACGGCCGGAGGACCGGGGAGCGGTGAACGGCGGCGGCCATGTCGAGCACCGGCGCCGTCGCCGAGGCTGTCGCGTGGACGTCGAAGCCGCCTCCGAAGGTGCCGACGTTGTTGAAGGCGTTGTTGAACGATCCTGTTGTGGTCGCGCCAACGACGAGCGTGAACGTGACCAGCATGAACATCGCCAGCGTGACGCCGGTGCGGAACAGGCTCTTCAACGGGTAGGCCATCGACATGCGCACGACAGGCGCGATCCTGCGGATCCGTCCGAGGGCTGCACCGAGTGCGCCGAGGAGAATGTCGGCGTTGTACATGATCGTCCAGGTGGCGCCGATCACGATCATCAGTCCGCCGAGGATGAAGATCCCGAAGTTCACGCTCATCGCGCCGAACAGGTGCTCGCGGATCGACGGAACGATGAACCACACGATCAGCGCCAGCCCTGCTGTCGTACGCACGACGCGCTTGTTGGCGCCAAGCGCCTCGGAGAGCCGGGCAAGACCGAGGATCACGAGCGAGACGCCGAGGCCGAGCGTGATCTCGTTCTTGGCGCTGATCCCGCTGCGGGCGATCGAGACGCCGAGGGCGATGATCAGGAGCCCGCCGATCCGCTTGCGGCGCGTGCTCATAGCGACGAGCTGATCAGGGAGGTCGCGGATCGCGGAGACGATGTTCATCCGGCTCACGCGCCACGCGGAGAACGCGACCACACCGAGGGTCAGCAGCACCCCGATCGTGTAGGCGACGACGAGGCTGGCCGGCTTGACGGCGAAGGCGAGATGGAAGCCGGGGACCGAGGCGAAGAGGCCGCCCATGCCGAGCACCATCGCGTAGGCGACGAGCACGCCGAGCGCGGCGCCGACGAGGGCAGCGACGAGGTCGTAACCCGCTCCCTCGTAGAGGAACATCTGCACCAGGTGGCCGCGACGGGTACCGACCGCGCGGGCAATGCCGAGCTCGCTGCGCCGCTCGGCTGCGAGCAGGACGAAGATCAGGAAGATCAGCAGGATCCCCGCGGCGATCGAGAACGAGCCGAACGTCGTGAAGAACGAGACGAACGCCGCTCCGGTGCTGTCGGCCGCGTTCAGCGCGTCCTGCTTGGTCTTATCGGTTTCGAGGCCGAGCGCGCTCACCGTTGGGTTCAGCGCTTTCACGACCTTATCGGTCGTGGCGACGCCGCCACGGTTGGCGAGGTAGATCCCGTCGATCAGGCCCGGTTTGTGGAGCAGCGTCTGCGCACGCGCCAGCGGCATCAATACCCCGTAGTCGGAGGTCGCCGCACCCTGGTAATCGACCACCGCGCGGACACGTGCTCGCTCGAGGCCGGTGCCGGTGAGGACGCGGACCGTGTCCCCGGGCTTCGCGCCGAGCGCGTCGGCGAGCTTCGCATTCAGAAACACCTCGTTCGGCCCGAGCTGCGCGAGCGACACCGTCTTGCCGGCTGCGCGCATCGAGCCGAAGGCGCTGAGCGTGGCCGGATCGCCGGCAAACAGCGTCACGTTCGGCTCGTACTGCTTCCGGCTCACGTCCTGGACGGCGCTGCCCCAGACGAGCACCGGCGCCATCGCACGCACGAGCCCAGAGGCGCGCCCGGCAGCCGCGACGCGCTCGACGTCGCTCTGTGGGAAGTAGCGGGTTCCGGTGCCGACGGAGCCAACCGCAAGCGAAGCCGTCAGCCCTTTCGCGCCGACAACCTCATCGGTCCTGCCGAGCGCGGTGATCGCCGAGGAGCGGATCGAGGAGCTCATCGTGTCCCCGGTCGCAAACGAAGCGGTGATGATCGCCGTCCCGAGCATCAGCCCAGCGACGATCAGAGCGGCACGACCCCGCCGGCGCCTGGCATTCCGGACGCCGAGGCGGAAGAACACGCGATTGCGCAGCGCGAAGACCGCAACGACTGCGAGCAACACCACCACGAGCACCGCGAGCACTTCCGCGAGCGTGCCCACCGGGATCCCGAACAGCTTTTGCATGGCTCACCTAGCGGTGGCCGGCGCCTCCGCGACCACCACGTCGTACGCCTCGCGACCAGGCGAGGCGCGGAAGACCACGACGTCGGACAGCTTCTCGATCTGGGACTGGTAGAAGCCGCTCACGTTCGAGGCGTGCGCGGCTTCCTCGCTCGACCACAGGCTGATCACCAGCACCTTTCCCTCCTCGGAGAGCAGGACATAACAGCCCTCGTAGCCATCCTGTTCGTGCAGCGCGGGAATCAGTTCTGTCTCGAACCGCTCGATTGCGCGGCGAGGGTTCTGACGCACGGGATCGATCTCGGCAACTGTCACGCGTGCGACCATTACTGCCTCACCTCCAGACGCTCCTCGTCGACGATCTGGCCGTCGACCATGCGCACGATCCGATCGGTCGCACGCCCGACGCCGATGTCGTGGGTGACGATCAGGAACGTCAACCCACGCTCGCGGTTCAGGCGGCGCATCAGCGCCACGACATCCTGGGCGTTCTCGCTGTCGAGATCTCCCGTCGGCTCGTCGGCCCAGACGATCGCCGGATCGTTGACGAGCGCGCGCGCGATCGTCGCCCGCTGCCGTTGTCCCCCCGAGAGCTCGTCCGGCACGTGCGCAGCCCGCTCGGCCAACCCGACCATCTCGAGCGCAGCCAGCGCTCTCCGCCGAGCTTCCTTGCCCGGCACACGGGCAACGAGCAGCGGCAGCTCCACGTTCTCGACCGCGCTCAGCACCGGCATCAGGTTGTAGAACTGGAACACGAAACCCATCCGGCGGGCGCGATAGTCGGTGCGCTCCGTATCGGACATCGAGCCGAGCGACACCCCCTCGATCAACACCTCGCCACCGTCGATCCGGTCCAGACCGGAAAGACAATTCAGCAACGTAGTCTTGCCCGAGCCGCTCGGACCCATGATCGCCACCATCTCCCCGCGCCCAACCGTGAAGCTGACGCCACGCAGCGCCTGCACCTCGACCTCGCCGGTGTCGTAACGCTTGTCAACGCCGCGAGCCTCGACGATCGCCTCGACAGGGACAGACTCGGCAGCCGGCGCCGCAGCCACGCGAACTACATCGACAACCGCCGGTGATTCAGAGATCACGGCTCCAACGGCCATCACTGGACTCCCATCTTGCTCGGGCGCACCTACACAACCTGACGCCGTTACGAGCGAACCCTGACACCGATACGACCGCGCCACATCCGTACGCCCTCCGGTGCCGGTCGCACAGAAACCACACATTCGATCCGTTAATTCAGTGCACCCCCGCCACAAGCACAATGCCCTCGCGGGCGAGCCGCTCTTCGGCGCCACGCAGGTCCGACCCCAGGGTCCCATCCGTGTCAGTCCAACTGGAGCGAACCTGACCGGTCTGCGACAGGCGAGCGAGAGAACCTCGTTTCGCCACCGCGCGCTAGTCAACCGCGATCACCTGGCGCTCCCGCTAAGCGCGGCTTGGAGGGGACAGCCGGACGAACCCGGGTCGCGTGCATCGCCGCCCTGGTCGCGCACACGCTGGTGGTGAATGCAAGGGCTCCGCTGGAGACGCCTGCATTCGTGGAAGCACTGGACTGAGGCCGAATTCGGTCGGAGCTGCGCGAAATCATCACCGAGCAGCGGCGACCGTCCACGGTCGGCTCCCAGGGTAGGCGTCGTCAGGTGTTTGTCATCCGCGAACGGTGGTGGATAGCCGCGTTGGTCGTTGGTCACATGTTCCGGTCGACGCTGCATCGGCTCTACGCTCCCGCAGCGTCATGGTTGCTCCTTATCGCCACAGCGGAGCCGATATCGCCTTCTGGGTGATGCTCGGCCTGTTCGCGATCGGCGAGTACACGGTGCAGTTTCGGAGTTTCCGCGACCTGATCCGCGGACGCAGCGGCCGGCTGGCTGAACGCTGGAGTCTCGCCATCGTGCTCCTCACCGTGATCGGCGGGTTCGTCGCCGGCATCAAGCTCGCACAGGGGCACACCGGCGAGATCACCACCGGAGCCTGGCCGCTGTTCGCCATTGGATTGGTGCTGATGGGCGCCGGCATCGCGATCCGCTGGTGGGCGATCATCGTGCTCGGCCGCTTCTTCACCCCCGATGTGCGCGTTCAGTCAGATCAGACAGTGATCGAGCGCGGCCCCTACCGATGGGTTCGCCACCCCTCCTACAGCGGCCTGATCATCTGCTTCGTCGGGCTCGGACTCGCGCTGAGCAACTGGCTCTCGCTGGCAGCCCTGATAGTGGTCCCGATCGCGGGTCTGGCGGTCCGCATCAACGCCGAGGAACGGGCGCTCCTGGCATCGCTAGGCGAGCCCTACCGGCAGTTCTGTGCCTCACGCCCGCGGTTATTCCCGCGGCCGTGGCGGTAGACGTGCTGCTTTCGCAATACCAGATGTATCTCGCCGCTTCGCGCCAGCGCACCTCGTGTGCGCGGGTTGCGCGAGTTCCGGGCCGGTGAGCTGGAACACTTTCGACGTGCCTGCCAAGCGAGCCGTGGCCGCGTTCGAGGAGCGTGCCATGCGCTACGAGCAACGGTGGCTCGGTCGGCTCCACCACGAGATCGCCGAGCGCACCGCGGAAGTTGCCCTGCGGTACCACCCGGTCCCGACGGCGATCCTCGATGTGGGATGCGGAACCGGCTACCTGCTCCGCGTGCTCGCCAGGCGCCGTCCCGATGCCGCTCGGCGCTCGACGCGCGATCCGCGGATAGTGGTCGCGGAGGGTAGCGCTGAGCGCATCCCGTTCTCGGATGACGCCTTCGATCTGGTCGTCAGTACTACCTCGTTCGACCACTGGGCCGACCAGGCAGCCGGCATCCGCGAGTGTGCTCGGGTGGTCGCTCCGCGGGGTCACCTCGTGCTCGCTGACCTGTTCTCGCTATGGCTGGCGCCGACGCTTATCGGAAGTCGACGGAGCAAGGCGCGGACGCGCAGACGCGCGGGTGTCGTGCTCAACGACGCGGGACTGCACGAACTCGGCTGGCACAGCGGTTTACCCCCTGATCAGTGCCGTTATAGCCGAGCGACCCGAGTAGCGCTCGGCCGTAGATGTCTCTCAAGCCTCGAGCACCGCTCCCCTGCTCTCTTTGGGGCGCGGTACTCGCGCACGTACGCAGCGGGCCCCTGCCTTGCGCGGCAAGGGCGACTCTTCGGCGCGCAGCGTTTGCAATTTCCTCGCTAACACCCGGGCCGCGACGGTCTCGAGTTGCGCGCGGAGCAGGTCTGGGCTCGGCGCGGGGGCATGTTCGTCGCGACCACGAAGCAGGACTGCCGCGACTCGTCCGATCCTCGAGCGCGGCCATTGATCGCGGTCAGTAGGCTGCTCCTTGACGCCTGCAGCAGTCACTCGGGCGGGGCTGCTGCTTCGACGGCACGAGCAGCCGTGTCGCCAGCGCCCCGTGGGCGATTGTCTGTGGGCGGAGGCTAGAGCGTTCGGACTTGGTGATCGCGGAGCTCAGCGCTTGCTCCGGGCGGCTCGTTGGCAGCCTGAGCGCCGTGGGCAGGGCCAAGGCCAGCATGAGGTCGCCGTGCAGCTTGAGCTTGCGGGCGATCAAGAGTCGCTGCGAGCTGGCAGTACCCCCGGCTAGTCGCAGGAACGCCACCGGTTCAAGTTCGAGCGTCAACGCTGGCTCTTGCCCGGCCAGTCCTGACTTCGAAGCCCGGCCACCGGTGAGCGCGAGCCGGTAGCGGTCGACTCCGCCGTCTCGCCGGCCGGTGATCCTGAACTCCACGACTGCGTTGACGCGCGTATCGGGCTGCGCGCGCTGACGGATCGTGCGGAAGATCAGCCACAGCAGGACGCCACGAACCCGGCTGCGGATGACCGACAGGAGTCTCTGATCCGAGGTCCTTCTCACCCAGCAAGCGAGTGCCTCGGCCTTGAGGTCGGCAAACCAGTGCTTGCGCGGGCGGCGCTCGACGGTCTTCATCACCATATGTCTGCCTGCCGACAATATGCCGATGGCCGTCGCTATGGCGGAGGCGATCACGTCCGCGTCGAAGCCTCGCCATCGCCCGTGGTGCAACGCAGCCGCATCCGCGCGACCACAACACCGCGAACGCCGCACCGCTGGCTTCGTCGGGTGTCCGCCCGCCGTCGGCGTCGACGGCGTCGGCCACCGTCGTCGGCTACTGCTCGACGCCTCGAGCAGCCACGGCGAAGCATCTGATGCGGGGACCGACGTGGCCGCTCGATGACGAATGCAGCAGCAGCGAGGGCGGTGCTGGCAGCCTGGTCGGTACTGCTCCTCGCACGCGGGAGCAGAAGCGGTCGGAGCGCTTCGATAGCCCAAGAGCAGCAGCCGGCTGCAGACCCCAGATCCGGGCAACTCACTCGACTCGTCAACGCTGCATGGAGGTCCCCGAGCCGGTGAGCGCGGTTCGGCTCCTATCACCTGCCACACCCGCTCGACGCAGGCCTGCGCGTGGGCGAGGCTCGGTCCGTTGCTCGGCAAGAGCAGCCGCACGTCGTGCGCCACCGTTGTCGACGGCAACGCGGTTTCGAGGTCGAAGTGGAGGCTCAAGGGGTGGGCTTCTAGCGGTGGGCTGCCCAGGTCCGATGCGCGGAGAGCCATTTGAGCGTGCCCGCACCGATCGTGTCGCCGTCATCGCGATCGGCCCTTTGGGAGCTGGCGATCTGATCGGGCGGGGATGGTGCCGGGCCACGGAGGCGATATCCGGACGTGCTGTGCCCGCCCGCGTCTGTGGACTTGACGCGGTCGATCTCGTATCCGGCGATCTGGAGGTCATACACCGCCTGGGCTGGCGCTCTGACCCCGCCCTCGCGCAACGCGGCGACAGTGACCGAGCCGGTGTGGTCCCTTTCCAGCATCTCGAGTGCTCGCGCGAGCCCCTGCTCCGCCTCGGTCCGTGGTTGGGGATCGTCGCGGCTGAACGTGCTGTTTCTCGTCAGGCGCATCAGCCGGCGCCCAGCGACCAGGTGATCAGCGCGACGATCACAGGCCACCAGGGGCTGATCCCTGCTGGAATGCCCGCGATCCGAGCGACTTTGAAGCTGCGACCCGGCATGCCTTGAGCGTGCCGCCTACCGGCGGGTTTGGCATCGGTGATTTCCCGCTCCTGCAGCCCTCGGGTTTCGCGTCAAGCGCGGGACGCCTCGCTGGGTTGGACGGAGCGCCCGCCTCAGCGCACGCCTCCAGGGCTGGTGCACGGCAACTCAGTAGTTCTCCCATTGCGGAGCCGTTGCAGCTGCGGATGCGCCCGGACCCGGTGCTGGCGAGGCTGTGCTCGATGTCGCTTCCCTTCAGCAAGACGACTCATCTCTCGCCTCAGCCCGCGTGGTCGCCCACCGGAGGCAGCTATCTCACCGACGGTCAGCGCCTGTTTCGGGTCGTGACCCAGTTGCCGCCGCGCCACGACTCACCGTTCGCCCTGCTTGAGGATTGCCACACGCTCGAGGTCAGGCCCTTCTCACCGGATGAGCTCTACGGGATGGGGCTGCGATTGGTGCGAGCGGGCGCTGCGGGGCAATGAGCCCGGGCTCAGCCGTGTGCTTGGCCCCCAGTCAGCGGGCCATCTGTTCTGCGTGCGGCAGATATGCGCGTGCTGCTCCTCGGCGGGATCAGCCGGCGCGATCCTCAGCCAGGTTCGCCGGAGGCTTCCCACAGCTTGTCTAGCCACGCTACCTCACCGGCCGTATTCAGCGACGTGCTGTGCGCGATCGACGCCTCCCGTACCTCGTTGCGTGCGGTCAGCCGAGCGTGTGAGCTGCTAGCCCCCGACGCGCGCATGACGGTCCTGGTTTGCACGCACGAGACGGGAGCCGGCGCGTGGGCAAGCGCGGATGTCAGCGCTGCTCGCGCGCGGCGGGCTCTGACCCGGGCTGCTGAGATGGCGCGCAAAGCTGGCTTGCGGGGCGAGACGGTGCTCGATCCTGACGGGCCGCCTATAGATAGGGTGCTCGAGCGCGCGGCGAGCCACCCGCTGCTGGCGCTGGGGGCGCCGGTCATGCCGCGCGGAGCGGGGTTGTGGGTCGGCGGCGTCGCATTGCACGCCGTTCATCACCTCCCGAGCTCGCTTCTGATCGCGCGCGAACGGCCGCTCGCGGCCGGGGCGGACATCCTGCTCGCGCTCGATGGGACCGACGATGCCCCCGGGTTGTCGATGATCGCGGCGTATGCGGCTCGGCGCCTGAAGCGCGGCGTGGTCGTGGTCCACGCGGTGGGCGTGGAGAGCCGCTCGCAGCCCCACCACCTCGAAGCTGAGCGTGACCGCCTGGCTGGGCTGCTCGGCGTCGCACCCGAGGTGGTGATCGACGCCAAGCGCCCCGCCGACGCAATCCTTGCCGTGGCGCGTGAGCGGCAGGCCTCGCTGATCATCATGGGAAGCCGCCGGATCGGCGGCGTGCGCGCCCTCAGCAGCGTGAGCGAGCGGGTTGCACACCGGGCCCGCGGTTCGGTCCTTGTCATCCGGCCCGAGGAGCAGGGATCGTGACCCGCAATCCGCGGTGAGAAACGCGGATTGTGTTTGTGGCTGGCTGCGGATGTCGTAGCTGCCGGCCAGCGCGAGGATCCAGGCATGGTGTTTCTGGATCGTCGTGATGCTGGGCGTCAGCTGGCGGCTCAAGTGGCGCCGTTGGCGCGGGAGCGGCCGGTGGTCATCGCGTTGCCGCGCGGCGGGGTTCCAGTGGCGTTCGAGGTAGCGCACGCGCTCCGGGCTCCGCTTGACGTGCTTGCGGTGCGCAAGCTGGGGGCGCCTGGCAATCCCGAGTTCGGGGTGGGCGCGATCGCCGAGGACGGCACCGCGGTGCTGAATAGCGACACCGCTCGACGCGTCGGCATGACGCAAGAGTTGCTGGATGCGACGCTCGAGCGGGAGATCCGCGAGTTGCGCCGGCGGGTCGAGCGCTATCGCGACGGTCGTCGGCAGGTCGATGTGCGCGGGCGCACGGTGATCGTGGTCGACGACGGGCTCGCGACGGGGCTGACGGACCTGGTGGCGGTGCGGGCGCTACGGGCGCGCGGTGCCGCGCGGATCGTGGTCGCGGTTCCGGTCGGCGCTCGCGAGTCGGTGGCGATGGTGGCTGAGGAGGCGGACGAGGTCGTGTGTCACACGGTTCCACGCGAGCTGCTCGGAGTCGGCCGGTTCTATCAGGACTTCTCGCCTGTGTCCGACGCTGAGGTCGTCGAGCTGCTGGGTGCCGCGGCGCGCGATCGCTTGCCGACGCCCGGACAGATGCCACCTCCTGAACCCGCGCACCCCCGAGCACCGCAGCTTGCCGAGCGCGAGCTGCTGCTCGACATCGGCGGCGTGGTTCTGTCCGGTGACCTCGTCGTTCCGCCCCACCCGCGCGGGCTCGTGATCTTCGCGCATGGCAGCGGGTCGAGCCGATTGAGCCCCCGCAACCGCGAGGTCGCGGCGACGCTCAACGATGCCGGACTCGCCACCCTGCTGTTTGACCTGCTCACCGACGACGAGGGGCGTCGGCGAGAGCTCGTGTTCGACATCCCCCTGCTGGGCCGCCGACTCGAGGAAGTGACACGTTGGGCGATCGCGGAGCCCGACACCCGCGGGCTGCCGATCGGCTACTTCGGCGCCTCCACCGGGGCCGCGGCGGCGCTGCGCGCGGCCGCAGCCGCACGCGATGTCATCCACGCCGTCGTCTCGCGTGGTGGCCGTCCCGACCTGGCAGCGGACCGGCTTCCGTACGTCACCGCCGCAACGCTGCTGCTGGTCGGCAGCCGCGACCGCGAAGTGATGGAGCTCAACCGGCGGGCGGCCGCGATGCTCCGCTGTCCACACCGGCTCGAAGTGGTCGAGGGTGCCGGGCACCTGTTCGCGGAGCCCGGGACGCTCGAGCGGGTCGCGGAGCTGGCCGCGGAGTGGTTCGGGATCCATCTGAGCAGCTCCGAGCCGCGTCGCGCGGCAGCCGGGGGTTGACGCTGTGTCCGCGACATTGGCTCTGCCGCTCGGCGAGCGCGAAATCATCCAGGCGCTTCGGCGCGAGGCGCACCCGCTTACAGGCGATCACCGTGACTACGACGCGCTCCTCGCCTTGGTCGGCGACGCGCGGGTCGTGCTGCTCGGCGAGGCCAGCCACGGCACGCACGAGTTCTACCGCGAGCGCGCCCGAATCACCAAGCGCCTGATCACCGAGCACGGATTTACCGGCGTCGCGATCGAGGGCGACTGGCCCGATGCCTACCGCGTCAACCGCTACGTCCAAGGCGCGGCCGGCGACGCCGATGCCGAGGCGGCACTGGGGGGCTTTCGTCGCTTCCCGACCTGGATGTGGCGCAACGCCGATGTGCTCGATTTCGTCGGCTGGTTGCGCGCTCACAACGAGCGCCCCCATCACGCGGTACCCAGGGTCGGGTTCTACGGCCTTGACCTCTACAGCCTCGGCGCGTCGATGGACTCGGTGATCGCCTACCTCGATCGGCAGGACCCGGCCGCGGCCGCCCGCGCCCGGGAGCGGTATGAGTGCCTGCAGCCCTACGCCGGCGACAGCGCCGGCTATGGCCAGGCGGTGCTGCTTGGCGTCGGTGAGCCGTGCCGGCGGCGCGTGATCGAGCAGCTGGTCGAGCTGCGCCGCCGTGCCGGCGAGTATCTGCTGCGCGACGGGCCCGCCGCGGAGGACGAGTACTTCTTCGCCGAGCAGAACGCCGCCGTCGTCGCCAACGCCGAGGAGTACTACCGCACGATGTTCGGGGACCGGGCCGGCTCCTGGAACCTGCGCGACCGGCACATGGCCGACACGCTGGACCAGCTGATCGCGCACCTCGATCGCCACGGCGCCACCTCACGGGTCGTCGTCTGGGCGCACAACTCGCACGTCGGCGACGCTCGCGCCACCGAGATGGCCGCACGGGGAGAGCTGAACATCGGCCAGCTGATGCGCGAGCGCCACGGCCGCGACGCCGTCGCCGTCGGCTTCAGCACCTACACGGGCACCGTCACCGCCGCGTCGGAATGGGGCGCTCCCGCCGAGCGCAAACACGTCCGCGCGGCCTTGCGCGACAGCTACGAGGCGCTCTTCCACGCCACCCACCTCCCGGCGTTCCTGCTCTGCCCGCTCGCCGCCGGCGACAGCGGGCGGGCGCTGCGCGAGCCGCGACTGCACCGCGCCATCGGAGTCATCTACCGACCCGAGACAGAACGCCAAAGCCACTGGTTCGCCGCCAGACTCGCCCAGCAATACGACGCGCTCGTTCACCTCGACCTCACACGCGCCGTCGAGCCACTCGAGCGCACTCCCGCCTGGGAGCTCGCCGAGCCACCCGAAACGTACCCGACCGCACTCTGAACCACTCACGCTGTCGTCGCCGAGACGACCGGCACCTGAAACCCCAAGCCTGCTTCAGTGATTCCGCGGGTCCGCTGCCGGGCACGCGCGGGCGATCGCAACCGTGGCGATGCACTCGCGCCGGCGCCGGAACGCGGGGCGACTGCCTCTCTCGACAGCGATCGTGACCTCCGTGGCCGCGCAGCGAGCGAAGCAGTCGTCCACGGGGTACCTGAGCTGCCGGCTCCTGTTGCCCGGAGGTAGTTACCCGGTTGGCGCAGAACTCGTGGCTGCATTCCGCGAGAGCAGTCGCGTTCAGGCGGTGTCTCGCGTGACGCTTGAGCGGCAAAGCGATCCCGTCTCCGATAACCCGGTCCGAGCGCAAACCCGTGACGATCGGCCGGGGGTCAACGGTCGCGAAGTGTCGCCTGCTGAACTCGCGGCGAAACGGGAGCAGCGGGCCTAGCCGCAGCCGTCGGTCGCATCGGCCTTGCGTGTCACAATCGCTGCGGCTGACAGGGATCGATGTTACCGCCGAGCTCGCGCTGGGAGCACCCCTGCAACGTGAGCCACCGTGGCACTAGGTATGCGTCGAACGTGCCCTCAGATCATGAGCCGGGGTTGAAATCAGCCGACCTCGCGGGTGCGTCGAGCTGCGCTGTCCATACCAGGTGTTGCCCGAGACGCTGGCGGCCTCCGTTCAATCGTTCGAACGGTGGCCGCGCGGCTACCCGGTTACTGCGTGATGTATCCCGGGACACCAACCCCAGCACGGACCGGTCCGACACCGAGAACCGCTCGGTGCGCACAGACCTGGACGGAGAAGTCGATTGGTTTCGCGGCTCGCTGGCCGGGCGGATAGACCTTCAGGCCGTCGGCGGTTACCGGGCTGCCGCAGAGTGCGCCCCAGTCCGTGATCGTGAGGACTGCGTGCGCAGTGCCGCCCGGCGCCAGCGTCACCACGGCGTGGGCATGCTTGCGGCGCACCGCCGCCGGTCCGACCTGCATAAAGCCGTCGTGGTAGGCGGATACGCCGGGATAGCCGTTGAGCGTGCACGTCTGGTGACCCACGTTGCTGAACTCAAGCGGGACGGCGACGCCGCCGGCGTAGCCACCACCCCCACCAAGGCCGAGCCACACCTGGGTGTTGGCGGCCGAGCATGTCGATGCGCCACTTGTGGCAGTTCCACGGGCCGGGGCTGCGGCGAACGCCACCGCTCCCGACAGCAGAAGCGCGGTACAGCAGGGGACGGCGGCCGCGGCGTACCGACGACGAGTCTTCGTGGTTCTCATGTTGATCAACTCCTCTCATCGCTTCCTAATTGCTGGCGCTGCCCGCGGGACTCGCCGCGCTCGCTAGTGCCAGCCGTGTGCTCGCGGGGGCCATCACAAAGCTTGGCGTGGAGGGCCGCGGACACTGTGGGAAGCGCTCGCGCCGGTCCGGTGAAACAACCGACCACGGCTGGCTTCGCGCAACCCGCGCCCGCTTGAGTTGCGCTCGGACCATTGTCCTGGTCAGTGGGCGAGCGCATAGATCGCCACTGGATTTCTGGTGACCGCCCAACATGCCTTCTTGTTGTGGCAAGAGAGCGAGACGGTGCCGGGCATGGGCTGAGGTGATCCGGGGAGCGTGGCGACGGTCCACGCGGTCCCGGCTTTGGTGCCTTCGGCGGCGACGTACCGTGTCGGTCGGTGGTGGGGCAGGTCCAGGCTGTTCTCCCAGTTCCATGGCACACCGGTTGCCCAGCATGTCGACGCGCTAGGGCAGGACAGGCTTTCCACGTAGACGTTGGGGACGTGACGTAGCGTCCAGTGCTGACCGCGGTCGGTCGTCACGTCGATCGTTCCGTCGATCCCGCCGCTGGCGATGCAGACGGCGGTGGTTGGGCAGGCGATGTTGTAGATGATCTCGTCCAGGGTGGGGAACGGCCGAGCCAGCGGTGTGGTGATCCAGTTTTCACCGCCGTTGGTGGTCGCGAGGACGGCGGCGGCGCCGCCGTCGGAGATGGTGGTTTCTCCCAGCGTCCAGCAGGACTTCGTGTCCGGGCAGGAGATGGCGCTCAGAAACGCTTCGGCGGATGCTTTGAACGCCGGGCCGGTCTTGCGCCAGGAGCCTCCTCCGTTGCGTGTGACGATCACCACGGGCGAGGTGAAGTAGTTGGGAGCCGGGCCCCGCACGTCGCCGGTCGCATAGCAGGTCGCGCTGGTAGGGCACGAGATCGAGAGCAGCGCGGGTGTGCTCGCCGGCAGGTGTAAAACCGTCCAGCTGTGACCGGCGTTGGCGGTCTTCCAGGCCAGGCCGGTATCCCCGCTATGGCGTCCGTTGGTGCCGCCAACCCCTCCGGCCACAAAGCAAACGGTGCTCGAGGCACACGCGATCGCGGTATCGGATGCACCGGACGGGCCGCGGGGGAGTAGGTGGGTGCTCCAGACCTTCCCGGCGTCAGTGGTTGCGATCACCGCCAGCCGGCTGTTGGTCTCAGCGGCGGCAAAGCACGTCGACGCGCTTGGACAAGAGATCTGATTGAGGGCGGTGATCTCGGCGGGGACCTTCTGCGAGGTCCAGCGACCGGCCGCGAAGGCCGGTCCCGGTCCGGTCAGCAGTAGGCAGAGGTTCACTGTGAGGCTCGCCAGCCCGGCCGCCACGAGCCCGCGGGTGCGAAGTCGAGCGTGGATCAAGGATCCTCCTTCAGTTGGGCTAACAGTGCAGCCCCACTTCGCTCGCTGGTGGGTTGGCGCCCTTGAACGTCGTGGTCGTGGTGGCGCCCTGCTTCAGCGCCGCTCCGACCCACGTGTAGGTCGTCGCCTGGTGCGTCCAGGTCCGCTGGCTGGTCGGGAAGAGGCGGCTCGTCACGCTGAACGCGTCTTGAACGATGCTGGTCGGGACGTAGCAGGTGACGCCATATTGCACCTCGAAGTCGCCGCCGTAGCTGAAGCTGGCCGCCTGTTGTAGTTTGGTGCCGTTGAAGGTGTAGATCACGAATATCTCGCCGGTCGAGATGTGAACGGCGTGGATGAAGATCTCGACGCCGGGCCGGCGGTTGACGTTGCGCAGCAGCAAGAACGAGGCGGGAATGTCGCCGGCGGGCAGTTGCACGGTCAGGTTACCGCCGCTGGTCCGGTAGACCTTCAGCGTGAACTTGTAGTCGAGATTCTTGACACCGGGGTGGTTGTAGAGCAGCACCAGGTCGGGTCTGCCGTCACCATCGACGTCCGCGAGCCGCACGCTCAGGCAGCCGGCCGGGGTGGTGAGGTAGGGATTGGCGGGCGCCGCAGGGCAGCTGCTGCCGTTTCTGAAGCTCTGGCTTTTCGGCGCGCCCGCGAACGAGCCGCTGACGATCGCCACCTGGTGCCAGCCGAGGCCAGCGTTCGTTGTGTAGAACAGAAGCCCCCTACCCTGGCTGGCCCTCACCAGCGCCGCGCCGTGCGTCGTATTCGTGAAGCCGAGATAGGACCACGAGTGCTCCGTCGGCCCTACCGGCGTGTAGCTCACGCCCCCGTTGGCGGTCCGGTAGAGACGGAAATCGCCGGCGACGGCCACCGTCGCGGAGGCGGCACCGAACACCGCATGGTTGGAGAGCATCACTCCGATTGACGCTGGATGGAAAACGCGGCCAGCGTCGGTGGAGCGGAACACCTCGCTCGCCGTCCCCGTCCCGCAGTGGGCCCACACCACCGGCGGCTGGGGCTCCTGGTAGCCGCAATAGTCCGAGGGCGGAGGGCCATAATTCGTGAAGCTGGCGCCGCCATTACTCGACACGAGCAAACAGATGCCCGGCTTTGGGCTGCACCTGCCGACGACAAACACGTTCGTGTCGTGCACCGAGAGCCCGCCGGCGTACACGCTGCCGGCGGCGGTGAGCGCCACCCAGTGATCGCGCCCGACCGCAGAGCGCAGCACCCGACCCCAAGAGCTAGAGGCTTCAGGAACGACGTAGGCGTACACGTAGCCGCCGCCGATCGCCAAGCTTGTGACGAATCCACTTACCTTTACCTTGTGCCAGCTCGCGCCGCCGTTGTGGGTGTCGTACAGGCGGTCGCCAAAGGCGAAGCCGTCGAGGCGGTCCGCGAACGAGATCCCCGTGTCGGCGACGGGTGGGGCGGGAATGGCGACGAAATGCACACCGCCGTCGGTGGTCCGCACGATCGACGAGCACGGCGGCGAGCTACACGATCTCGTGCCCAAAAGCCACCACGTGTAATCGCCGATCGCCGCGAACGACCCCGGGGAGAACCCGGCCGGCACCAGCCCTCCGGCCGGCGGTGTCACGGCCGCTGCCACAGCGCCAGCGGCCCGTGCCGCGCTGAATGCCCCGCTCGCGAGCGCGCCAGCGCCCCCCAACGCCGCCGACACGAACACCAGTCCCAACACAGATACAGATCGCAACCGGGCCGTAGCGTTCACCTCCAAACAGAAATGCAGGACCAACAACGGCAAGCGTCGCACCTACCGACGCGCCGGTCATCCGCACAATTCGGCGCATCCACATGTGGTCTTTCCACGACCCCACCCCCGCGGACCTGCAGCGGCGAGGTTAGCTGCTAAGCAGGCTGCCCGCTCCCAACTAAGCTGGATCGGCTCGTGGCCAGTGTGGCCGGTGTAGGCGTGGATGGGCGGCGGAGGGGGGACCAAGGCGGTCGATCCCGGCGCCCAGCCCGCGTCGCCGATCGGTGCGACGTGACCAAGCGTATCCGAGAGCAGCCACCCGCAGTCCTCGACGGGGCGCTCCAAGCTGGCCCCGCGGCCGGTCGGATGACCGGCTTTGTCCGAGGATGTCGGACAAAGGTGTGACGGTGAGCGGGGTTCCGCGGAACCGCGAGCGCGCGGTTGCCGGTTCACCCGGCCGCGGGGGCGATCCAGTGGTTGTGGAGCTTCAGGAGGTTGTGGGTGGCTGAGATCAGGCGCCATTCCGACCTTGCGGCGGCCCTGCCTCTTCGTCGGAAGCGGGTCATCCCGCGGTTGTGCTTGATCTGCCCAAAGACAGGCTCGATGCTTGTGGTGCGTTTGAGGTACAGCTGGCGGCCTTCGGGTGTTCGGAGCGACTGGCGCATCGCTTCATAGATTCCGCCCTCCCAGCCGGGACGGGCGTCCTCGCGGACCGTCGAGTCGGGCGGGATGAGGACCTCGAACCCGTCGCCCCGGAGCTTTTCGATCTGCTTGGTGTGCCAGTAGCCGGCATCCGCGAGCACCGTCCGCGGCCGCTCGCTCACACCGGCCTGCTCGAGCTCACGGACCGCGGCGCTGACCATCGGTTCGAGCTGCCCGAAATCGGGGGACTGGGTCGTGATCTCCGCCGCGATCACGATCTGCTGCTCGGTCACGACCGCCTGCGCGTTATACCCCTGAATGTTCGGCTGCCCCTGCGTGCGCATCTCCCTGGAGTCAGGGTCGGTCACGTTGATCTTTCCCTCCGGCACCAACGGCGGGCAATACGGATTCGGGCGGTTGTAATTGCTCAGCCTGCGTCCCAACCGGTCAACGGCAGTCGCACGGTACTGCTCGTATTCGCGGTTCGCGGCGTGCTCGTAGGCAAGCTGCTGATCGAGCCTGCGCCTCGCTTCGACCAGCCGCTCGCCACGACCGCGCGGGATCGGTCTCGCTTCCCGTTCGCGGCGCGCTTCGAGCTCGCGCCGCCCTTGACGCAACCACGCCTCACGACCATCCGGCGAGCCCGGGAACCGATCACGATCAAGCCCAAGCTCGATCCGCTCGATCACCTCCTCACCCGCCTCCACAGCCGCCGCTCGCTCCCGCTCGATCCGGTCCCTCGCCGCCGCCAGCGCCGCCCGGCGCCCTTCCCGGGTCCGTAACGGCTCGGGCAACTCATCCCCACGCGCCTGCCCGTGACGCTCGTCCTCCTCACGATCGACCCGCTCAGCCTCGGCCAGGATCTCGGTCACGATCGACTCATACCCCCGGTTCCGATCCCGCGACGCACTCGCACGAATCCGGGTGCCGTCGACCGCGATCTCCCCGACCTGCACCAACCCAGCCTCGCCACACAGAGACAGGACGCTCACGAACAGCTCGCCGATCGCGGTCTCGTGCCGGCGGCGAAACTCCGCGATCGTCGAGTGATCCGGCACCGCCATCGCGGTGATCACCTTGAACGCCACATCACCCCGACACGCCCGCTCGATCCGCCGCGAGGACCGGATCCCGACCGCATACGCATACAACAACAGCGCGACCATCATCGCCGGGTCATACGCCGCCCGACCCTGCCCATTCGCGCGATACACCCCATAGAACCCGTCCAAATCCATCTGCTCGACCGCGCCGAGCACCGTCCACACCAGATGATCCTCCGCCAGCCAATCCGTCAACGACGGCGGCAACAACATCACCTGGCCGCGGTCACACGCAATGAAGTTCTGACCCATTCTCGAATGGTCTTAAACGGCTCGGACGGCACCCGTAAAGCCGACAGCCTCGTCCGGTAGGAGTAGTCCGCCGGACGGCTCGCCGGTGGCTGCTCTCGTGGCATTGCGCAAGCGCGCTCGGCGGCCTCCGAAGGCCGGTCGGCGCGAATGTGATCGTGCGGCCACCACCAGGCCGCGACGATCGGCGGGATTCAGATGCTGCCGAATTACACTTGAGCGTCCCATCCGCCCGGAGACGAGCGCGTAAATCGACGCGCCGGTGCGAGAGTCAAAGCAATCGGCTCGGTCGCCACCGCCGCGCGAATCATTCAGACGCGGACGGATTCGATCAGCGGCGTTTCACATTGCAAAGCAGTCCGACGACGAATGCCAGGACGACCACGGCGCCGCTAGGCGGCAGGACCGCTGCAGCAAGGACGATCCCCATGACAGTGACGAGTTGGTCGAAGTCGAGCTTCATCGCGAGAGCCAGTCTGACGGCATATCCGACAGTGGCAAGCCCACGTCCTGTTGATAACTCGCCCCGGCCCTGTGGAAAAAACTCTTCGCTGTTGATAACTCGTCGACAGCGCTTTGGCTGGCGCTCGGCGCCTCGCGTTGCAGGCCAGGGGGAGCGCAAGTGACGACAAAAGGATGGCCCCCGTCGGGCTCAGCAAGGTCGTAGCAGGGACGAGGCCCAGGACGCGCGACAAACTGATCGAGGTCGAGCCGCATTGCCCGATCAAGTCTGACTCTGCGTCGGATGTTCATACGCAACGTGCGTAGCGGTGTATCGAGTACGCGCATGGATCGAAGGGCCAGTTCAGTCTTGCGTCGAGGTGGGGACGGAAAACCCGCCCTGCGGTACTCGGGTGCGAAGGCGGCCAAATGTGGCCGCAGCCACGCCAGTTTGGGCGATGAGCGTCGGTGCGTTCCGCAGGGGGAACTCGCGCATCCCAACGTACCCGGACACGGGACGACAGTTGAGGTCCCTTCAGAAGAGCCACACCCGAGTAGCGGTCAGACCGACCCGTCTCGATCCGCAGGGGCGCGCTTCGGCGAGGAGCAGATCGGTTGGCCATGATCTGCGAGACGCCTGCTCTGCTCGTCCCGCGCAACCCTTGCGCGGGGTTGACGGTGCTTCTCCGTGTCCGCGCGGTGGCTAGCCGACGCCCGGCAGCGTCGCGCAACCGACCGCGAGTAGCACGAGTCCAGCGATCAGCGGGGCGCCGCGGCCGAAGGCCGATCGGCCGACGGACGACCCGATCCGCGAGCCGCCGCCAACGGCGAGCAGCGAGAACGTTCCGGCGAGCACCGTGGTCGCGAGCGCGGGGACGCCGGCGACGCCCGCGCCGACACCAGCCCCGAGGTTATTCATCGAGAGCGCGACGCCGAGCACGAGCGCTTCGCGAGGGGAGATCGTAGTCCGGTGGAGCGCGTTCGTCGGGGGCGCGCCTGCCGGGATCGGCGAGCGCGCGGGTGTGCGGATGGTGCGGATCCAGGTCGTGACCGTCCCGGCGCCGACCGCGATGATGATCGCGGAGCCGAGCGCGGATCCGATCGAGGGTGCGATTAGTTGCGACAGCGCGCGACCGAACGTCATCGCGATCGCGGTAGCGGCCATCGTGACGGCCGCGATGATCAGGTTCGCCAAGGCCGAGACTGGCGTGTCGCGCATCCCAAACGCAGTGCCGACACCAAGGTTGTCGAGGTTCGACACCGTGGCGATGAGTACAGCCGACAGCCAGAGCATGGTGGGAACCATATGCTGGTTGGATGTGCTATGGAAGGTCGACGTCCGCGTACGCGCAGCCAGGCAACGACCCGTCGAGGTCCGCACGGGTCGGTCACGCGCGGCTGTCGCGGCCGATCAGGCGGGCTGAGTTGGCGATCACTATTTCGGCGAGAGCTCGCTGGTGACCGGGTGCAGGATCCCGGGGATCGTCAGCGCGACCTCGTCGGACGAGCAGATCGACGCGCTCCCGCCCCTGTCCAAACAGCGGCGTGATTGCCGTCGGCTTCACCGAATACAACTCCACTGGCGTCGCCGGCACGGCGCCGGCCGAGTACAACGGCTGAGACGACTAGAAGCACGCTGACGCCCGGGGCGCGTGCCACGTGACCGGAAGCGTCCGCCGCCTCGCGCGACCGGCCGCCACGTTGCTTCTGCTACGCGGGATCATGGGTCTCCGGGCCTAAGTGTCGAGCTTCGTCCTCGCGGCAATCTGCGCCCAGTCGGCGGTAAAGAGCGGTGGCTACCGGTCCAAGCGAGCACCGGGCGACGGGTCAGCGTGTCAAGGCAGCCGATTAATACTGCAACGGGGCGACGTATCTATTACGCATCGTGCTCATGAGCCACCGCGGGCCCGCAACTTCCGGTCGGGTCTGTTGTTATGCCTCTCCGGATCCGCGTCCCAGCCCACGGGGGAACGCCCGGCGGTGGGACGCGCCGGGCATCGCCTCGCCGTCAAGTGGTCCGGCCGACCCGCTTTTCGCGGCACCGGCATTCTGACTCGTCGGCACCAATGAGAGGAGTTCGTCGTGAAGCGATTTGGATCGCTTATTGTCGTGACAAGCGTTGTGGCTGCGTGTGTGGTTGGGCTTGTCGGTGGAGTCACCGCCGCGAGCGCCGCCTCGACGCTGCCCACGCTCAACCTCGCGCTGACCGGGAAGACCGGCATCTCGGTTTCCGGATCGGAGGTGTCGGGTGCCGTCAACGTCGTCTCGACGTTCACCGGGAAGGGTCAGGGCCAGGCCGCGCTCGTCCGGTTGAACCCGGCGCTGCCCCCGGCGCAGGCGCTCGCGCAGGGATTCCAGGCAGTTCAGAGCCAACACGGCGACCTGAACGCCCTGACCGCGCTCGGCGACGCGCTCGTTTTCGATGCCGGCGCTCCAGGCACGGCGCAGACCGTGCTGACGCCCGGCGCGTGGGTTGCGCTCAACGTCACCGGGAACGGCAGCCCGGCGTTCATGCCGTTCACGGTCAGCCAGTCCTCGTCCCCGGCCGCACTGCCCACGCCCGGCGGCACGGTCGGCGCGATCGAGTTCGGGTTCCGTGGCGCGAGCGTGCTGCACCGCGGCGAGCTGGTGCGGTTTGAGAATGACGGTTACCTGGTGCACATGGTCGTGGGGATCCGGGTGAAGAACCGGGCCGTTGCGGCGGCCGAGACCGCGGCGCTGCTGGCGGGCAAGGACAAGCTGGCGATGCGGCTCGCGAGCGGTACTGCCAACTTCGCCGGCCCGCTATCCCCGGGCGGCATGCAGCAGGAAGTCATCACCGCCAAGCCCGGCGTGTATGTGCTCGCCTGCTTCATGAACACCCAGGACGGACGCGAGCACACCCAGGTCGGAATGGAGCGCACGATCACGATCAAGTGATCTGCACCGAGACGGCACCGCGGTCGCGATACACCGTCGCGACCGCGGGCGCAGTCTCCACCCGAGTCACCCTCGCGCTCCCGCGCGTCTCCCACTTACGCATCCAGCGTTCAGCAGTAGCGCGCGCGCCGCGGCGCCATTCACATGGAGTAGCTGCGGCACTCCGATTGACGTCTCGTCAGAGTCCTCCGGTCACCCTGGCGCACGCCTCCTCAAAGCCGCCAGCAGGATCCCGCTCGCGCGCATCTCGCTGGCCATCGCCTTCGCGATCCACACGCTCCCGAATTGAACTACTCGTATGGCGACCCAGCGCTCGCCCGAGCCGGTCGCACCCGGGCCTTGAACCGCGCTTGTGGCTTGCCTCGCATCGTCAGCCGTCCCGTAGCCGGACAACCCTGCACAACGAATGGAGCAGCGACGTGCAGACCACCGCGCCTCGCTGCCTGACGCCTATACGAGTCACGGTGACGCGGTGGCCGCTTCGCACCAATAGCGGCCACGTCGATGGCTCGAGAGGCGTGACCGCTCTTGGGCGGAGGCGAGAGCTGGCGAACGCCGCTCCGAGCCTCCGTCACGGCGCGCCGGACTTGTGCTTCGGTGACGGGTGATTGCCGGAAAGCTGCAAGGACAGGATGCTCGAGTTTGGCGACAAGGCAACTCTCGCGTCCGCTGGGTCGTGACCCGCCTTCGTGTTCGCAGGTACTCCCGGCTAAGACCGCTCACGTGGCTGCTTGTGTCCGGTTGGCGAAGCGCTCGTCGCCACGAAAGGCGCCGACATCGTGGCTGCTTCGCACCAATAGCGACCACGTCGGCGGCTGGAGGGGCGTGACTGCTCTTGGGCGAAGGCACGAGCGAGCAAAGAGTGAAGGGCGGACAAGTCCGGACGCTTGCTTTCTGGGAGAGCAGGAGCGGCGTGCGCGACCGAGTTCTCGACCTCCGCGCGTGAGTCGCCAGCGCGTGCTTCCACGCGATTGCGCAAGCCAGGGGTCGTCGGCCTCACGGTTCCTGACCGGGGCGCTCTTGCCTATGCAGCCCGTCACGTCCGCAGGAGGGCGAGTCGCTGCTGCGTCTCGTCCGGACCGGGAGCGAGGTCGGCGTTGACGCGGGTGGCTGCTCGCCCACGCGAGCGAGAGCCAAGTGCGCTTGCAGGTTGTCGCGGATCAGGCCGGCAGCAAGCACACCGGCGACTCCCCGCGGCAAAGGAGGGGAGCCGGTGTGGCCGATCACAACGCCGCACCGTCGAGGTCGTGGAGGCGCGCACCTTTGACTGTGATTGAACGAGGGTTGCCCCGGGGCGTCCCCGGCAGGAGGTCGGCCCTCCGGATCGAAAGCTTTGGGTCAGGTACGCGCGGTAGCAGCCGCGCGGGCCGGGCTAGCGAAATACGGAGGACCGACCTCGGCTCCCGTTACGCGGTGGGCCGGGCTGATCCTGCTCGTCTTCCTCGGAAGGAGGGAGTTGCTGTGCTGCACGTGGGTTTGGATCTGAGCCGCAGGCGGGTCGACGTGTGCTTGATCTCGAGCGAGGGGGAGCTGGTCGAGCACTTCCGCGCGTCGTCGGACCGCGACGGCCTGTACGGGCTGAGCCGACGGGTCGCGGTGTATGACGAGCCGGTGCGCGGGGTCGTCGAGTCGATGAACGGCGCTCGGTTCGTGCACGACGAGCTGGTCCGCTACGGGTGGGAGGTGCTGGTCGCCGACGCGCAGCGGGTCAAGGGGCTGGCGCCGCTGGCGTGCAAGACGGACAAGATCGATTCGGGGGTGCTGGCCGAGCTGTCGTTCCGCGATCTGGTGCCGGCGATCTGGCTGCCGACGCCCGAGCTCCGCCAAGAGCGTGAGCGCTCGCGGTGGCGGCTGCACCTGGTCAAGCACCGCTCGATCCTCAAGAACCGGGTGCACGCGTCGCTGATCGCGTTCGGCCATCAGGTCCCGATGGCGGACCTGTTCGGAGCCGGCGGCCGCCGGCTGCTCGCCGACCTGGACTTCCCGGAGCCGTGGCTTGGTCACGTCCGGGCGAGCGTTGAGCTGATCGACGATCTCGACCGGCGGATCGCGGAGATCGAGCGCTGGCTGCAGCGCTCAGGCGCCGATCACCGCTACATCCCGTTGTTGATGAGCGCCCCAGGGATCGGCTGGGTCACCGGCTTCACGATCGCCGCCGAGATCGGCGACATCAGCCGCTTCTCATCGCCGGTCAAGCTGACCGGGTACACCGGCCTGTGCCCGCGTGTGAGCCAGTCCGGCGAGGTCGACCGCCGCGGCCCGATCTCCAAGCACGGCCCCAGATACCTGCGCTGGGGGCTGATGGAAGCAGCGATCCACGCCTCCGCGCATCCGCTCTACAAGGAGCGCTACCAGCGCACCAAACGCCGCCTCGGCCGCCAACGCGGCGCGAAGGTCGCGCAGATCGAGCTCGCTCGCAAGTTGACCGAGGCGATCTGGTACATGCTGACCCGCAACCAACCGTTCAAGCCCTTCGCTCCGGAAGGCGCCATTTCTCGCCTGACTGCCTGACAGTCCTTTTTTGACATGCGCCGCCGGAGCGAGCCCCGATAACACCTGGTCCTCGAAGTTGATGAAGCGATAGAGACATGGGCACTGCTCGACACCATCACCAACCCGCCCGCGCACCGTGACAACGTCCTGCCAGGTTCGCGCTGTCGTGTCAAGCGCCATCAGCCCTGCTGTCCACTTCAGTGCTCTTGCTGAGGCGCTTGACACGGCCAGCGTTCACCCGGCGATCACCCAGTGAGGGTGTCAGGGCTCTGACATCTTCCAGACGAGGGACTTGACACGCGGCCCTCGTTCATAGAGACACGCGGCCCTCGTTCATAGAGGCGAGATGCGAGTCGCCACCGATCCACGAGGGGCGCGCTGCGTTCGTGCTCAGGCGGGTATGCCCCTCCGAGACGACCCCGCGGAGGCCCGGGAGAGCGCTGTGAGCGTCTGCTCAGCGTCCTGGTACCGGACGCCCGGTAGAGCCGTGTCGCGGCGCGGGATCTTCTGTCACGAGCGGGTCGTTGGCCTCGCTGGGGCTGAGCGTCAGGAGTCTGGGCTATTCCCAGGAGCCGGGCTGGACCTTCAGGGTGGTGTTGACGCGGTTGAAGAAGTTGGTCAGCGCGATCATCGAGACGAGTGCTGAGAGGGCGCGTTCGTCGAACTGCTCTGCTGCGTCAGCCCAGATTTCTTCGGTCACGACGTCTGGGTGGTCCGCCAGGCGGGTCATCGCCTCGGCCAGTCCGAGCGCGGCCCGTTCGGCGTCGTCATAGAGCGCAGACTCGCGCCAGGCCGGCAGCGTCAGCAGCCGCTCGCTGCTGAGGCCGATCCGGTCGGCGTTCGTGATGCCGGACGCGATGCAGGCGTTGCAGCCGTTGATCTGGCTGGCGCGCATGTGGACCAGCTCGAGCGTCTCCTGCGGGGCTCCGCCCGCGTAGATCGCTTTCATGATTTGCTGTACGCCGGCGATGGCGTCCGGCGAGCTGGCGTTCTGCAGGCGTGGTGAGTGTGTCTGTGTCTCGGGCATGGTTCCTCCGTGGAGCGTCGCTCCGGTGGTTGGTGCGAACTGCGGACACCGACCAGACGAACGCGGGGCCGCGGAGGTAACGTCGGCGTGGTGTGTTACCTCAGCACCCTCGCGAGCGTCTTGAGAAGATGAGCAGCGACGTCAGCGATCTCGCCGCCGAGTTCGAGCGGCACCGCCCGTATGTGCGGGCGGTCGCGCTGCGGATGCTGGGGTCCGGCAACGACGCCGACGACGCGGTTCAGGAGGCCTGGATGAGGCTCAGTCGGGCGGGCGGGGACGGCATCAAGGATCTCCGTGCCTGGTTGACGACGGTCACGAGCCGGGTCTGTCTGGACATGCTCAGGAACCGACGGACGCGCCGTGAGGTTCCGGTTTCGATCGACCTCGACGAGTTGCTCGGCGACTCCGACCTGGCGGAACCCAGGCGTCGGCCAGCGACGCCCGAGGAGGAGGTCCTGCTGGCCGAGTCGGTCGGCATCGCGCTGCATGTCGTGATGGACAGCCTGACCCCTGCCGAACGTGTGGCCTTCGTGCTGCATGACATCTTCGGCCTGCCGTTCGGGCAGGTCGCAGACGTGCTGGGCCGCTCGACGCCTGCCGCGAAGATGCTGGCCAGCCGCGCGCGCAACCGAGTGCGTCTGGCAGCTCCCGACGAGCTCCGGGAGGACGCCAGCGACCGTGCCGTCGTCGAAGCGTTCTTCGCCGCTGCCGACTCCGGTGACCTCTCAGCGCTGCTGACGCTGCTGGCTCCCGACGTTCAGCTGCACGTCTTCACCCCCGAGGGCGTCAGGATCGTAAGCGGCGCGAAGAAGGTCGCAGCCCAGGCCGGCGCCGGCGCGCGTCGCAGCGCAGCTCAACGTCCCGTGATGCGGCCGGTCACCGTCCGACGATCACCGGGTGTGCTGATCGTCCTCGACGGCCGACCCATGTTCGTCCTCACGTTCACGGTCCAGGACGGACTGATCACTGAGATGCGGTCGCTCACCGATCCGGACCGGCTGGCGCAGATCGTCCCGTCATGGGCGACGTGACCGTTTCACCCCCGCAACATCGACCGTACGACTCTCGCTGGCCGGCCACAGACCTCCTTCACGTGAGAGTCGAGCCACCACGCCAAGTTCCAGGTCGAGACCCTCTTTCGTACTCGCACAAGCATGTTCGCGACAGCCGGTCGGTCTCGGAATGCGCGGAAAGCGCGCCCGCTGGTACTGCTGAGTCGACGCCATGACGCAGGAGTCGCGCTGTTGGCGATGAGGAGGGAGACGACCTGTCGGTGACTTCACGCCTGCTCCTGCGTGCGGGGATGATTGGGCCGTACGGCGCAACGAACGCGCGCCGAGGACGCCTGCGGTCGCTGTAGGAGGGAGGCCCCACTGTGTTCAGCGCACGACGCGGTAGTGCGTGTGGGTGACACCGTCCTCGCCCTCGATGATCCGGGTGCGCTGTAGCTCGATGTGCTGGGGCCCGAGGTTGTCGAACATACGGCGCCCTTGCCCGAGGAGCACTGGGATGAGATGGATCTCGAGCTCGTCGAGGAGGCCGGCAGCGAGCGCGAGCTGGGCGGTGGCGGCGCCGTGGACTAGCACGTTCTTCTCGCCCGCCGCGCGTTTGGCCTCGGTCATCGCGCTCTTGACGTCGTTTGTGTAGGTGACCAGCGGCCACTGGCTCACGTCGATGCCTGGCTCCCGGCGGCTGAGGATCCAGATCGGCACGCCGTCGTGGTGGTCGCCACCCCAGCCGTTCGCCGGCTCGAAGGTCCCCCGGCCGGCGACGATCGCGCCGGTAGCCATGATCTCGTCGAAAACCTGGCCGTTGATGCCCGCCGGACGGCCGGGGACTCCCGAGTCCGGGTCGGCGCCTCCCAGGTGCATCCACTCGTGCAAGCGTTCCCCGCCGTCGCCGAGCCCGTTGCCCGGTCCCGCATTGGGTCCGGCGATGAATCCGTCGAGGGACATTGACATGTAGAGAACGGTTGCGGACATGGCGTCTCCTCTCTTCGCGTGCTGGTTCTACTGAGACCGTGGGATGCCGGGGATCTCATCGCTCGGCCGAGCACAGCCTCCCGGTGCTCTCCCGCTTGATGAGGACCGGATGCCCCCTGCGTTACGCGGCAGCAGCACTCACCGGCGCTTCCGTGTGCCGCTGGCCGGGGCTGGCGTAACAGCGAGCGCGAGGCCCCGGTTTCGTCTGAGCGCGAGCATCCGGCCGTCGCCGAGGTAGCACCCGCATCGCGCGGCATGCGGGAACGTGGCTGCCCGAGCAAAGCTGAGCCGTCCAATCGGCTGGAGCGCCCTGCCTACTGCGCAATCCGGGGAAGTTGACGTGGAGGGCCGAGATGCCCCTGCAACAACGGAAGCGGGTCTCGGCCGTTCGTCGTCGGCTGGTTCAGGCGCGGCCGCCTCACGCCTGGAGCGGCAGTGCCGGTGTCATCGACCGCGTGACCGCTCTGGTGCTTGCCGCTTCGGGGTCCCGAGCTAGCGCCCAGAGCTCGATCGGACTATCGATGTCCGGTGCGCGGTGTGGACGCTTTTGGCGAGTCCCGCGACGGCGCTCGCTTGAGCGTATCGGCCCTGCTTCTGTCATTTCGCGCGTCCGCTGCCTGGCAGGAAGACCCAGAGCCGTGCTAACCGTACGAACGGACTGTCATTGCGTGCCGGGCGTTACCTTCTCCCACAGCTCGTTGAATGAGATGCTGTCGTAAAACGCGGTGCCGTCCACGACCGCTCCGTCGCGGAGCGTCATGAACCAGGCATAGGTGTTGTCGTACCGCGTTCCGATCCTGGTCATTCCTGAGCCGTCCCAGAGGACGATGACCGTGCTATTTGTGTCGTCGGCATGGACGCCTCGGATCGTCACCGGGCGGAACGGTTCCTCGGTGCTGAAACGTGCGCCAAATGGGGCCAATACCTCGTCGATAAACTCCTGCTTATTGGCGTATTTGCGGGACGCGGCCGAGTGGCCGACGATTTCCCACGTCATGTCCTCCGCGAAGATGCTGGTGACGTAGCCCGTTCCGCTGGACCACGCCGCGAACGCCTCCGTGACGAGTTCGCGGTTGCTGGGCATGCTGCCTCCTGAGGGTTCGGTTGTGAGTTAGAGCGCGGAGCAGGATCGTCGCAGCACGCAAGCGATCGCGCTCGAATACCAGCCCAGCGTTGGCTGGAGGTGTCGCGAACGTCCTCGTTAGCGCGATGTAATCCTCGCCCACGTTCGGTGCCCGGGCGGCGACGTAGACCGAACCCACGACGCGTAGGTGGTTCCCGGCTTCTGTGATCACGGTGCCGGCGAATGAATGGCCGGCCAGAATCGTCGGTCCGTTCTGCATCGTCAGGGCGCGGCGGGTGTGTTCAACGTCATCGGCGAGTGAGTTCAGCAGCGGTGACGGCCAGGCCGGCGGTCTGTAGGCGCGTGGTGACCGGCGACCAAGACGAGCCGTCGGCGTACGCGGCGTGGACCAGAACTACGTTGCGACTCTCGCTGCGGTTTGACGCGTTCATCATGACGGATAGTTAGCTGCGAGCGATCGGCGGACTGTCTGTGATCGAGGTGTGTTAGAGAGCGTGGCGGCTTTCGCGCGGGTGGCGGTGCGTCTGTGGAAGCCGCCGGCCGTGCCCGGCGTGGCGCAGGACCCGCTCGAATCGCACGACGCGGGCGAGGACCATGCCGATGGCGAGCAGGATGAGCGCGTCGGTGAGGCCGCTGACTGTGATGTGGTTGGTCGCCAGCCAGTGGCCGAGCGGTTGGGTGTACCAGTGGTTCGCGCCGTAGGTGAAGATGAGCCGGGCGCCGATCACGACGATCCAGAACGCCGCGTAACCGACTCCTGCGATGCTGATCAGGCGACCGGCGTTGTCATCGTGTCGGATAGCCATCAGCCGCAGCGATCCGATCGTTCCAAGCGCTAGACCGACGCCGAGTCCGGCGATTTCGATCGCGAGGCCCCTACCCCCGGTTTGCGGGCTCTTCACAAAGAACGCGATCGCGATTGCGGCGACGATCAGGGGTCGCACGACCCGACGCCAGGTGATCTCACGGGTGCCGAGATCAGCCGCTAGGACGGCCGTCAGAACGGCCAGATTGACGATGAGGATGCTTGCCGACATGGCTGCACCTTTCGGGTGGTGGTGGGTTGTTACGGCAGGGGTCTGGATCGGGGTTTGGTGTTATGCGTCATCGCCCGGGCACCTGGGCGTTGGCGGGAAAGGCAGGTGCGGCTGGGTCTCGAAGCCGGGGCTACGCGGTGAGTGTTCCGGCTAGGTCCGTGTGCTCTCGGCTCGACGATGGATCGCGCCGGGCCGACGGCGACGCGCGTTCAACGGCGCGCTCAACTCCGGCCGTGAAACGCCTGACGTCCTCCTCGGCGGTGGCAAAACTTGTCATCCACCGAGCCAGCCCCGGTTGTGAGTCGAGGGTCCAGAAGAACGACCAATCGCGCAGCGGCGCCACGGCCTCGATCGGCAGCGTCGCGAAGACCGTGTTGACGTGGGGGTCTCGCGCCAGCTTCACGGCCGGAATCCTGGCCACGCGCTGCGCGAGCTGTCGCGCCATCGCATTGGCGTGGCTTGCGTTTTCCAGCCAGAGGTCGTCGGTGAGAAGCGCATCGAACTGGGCGGAGATGAACCTCATCTTCGAGGCCAGCTGGCCGCATTGCTTGCGCACGAGCCGTGCATGGCGGGTGAGCTCCGGCTTGAAGAAGACGACCGCCTCGCCATACATCAGGCCGCTCTTGGTGCCTCCGAGGACCAAGAGGTCAGCGCCGACATCGAGCGTCGTCTCGGCGAGCGAGCAACCGAGCGCGGCGGCGGCGTTCGCGATCCGCGCACCGTCGAGGTGTACCAGGAGCCCATGCTGGCGGGCAAGCTCGCCCAGGGCCGCGAGCTCGTCGAGCGTGTACAGCGTCCCCAGCTCCGTCGGTCGCGTGATCGACAGCACCCGAGGCACCACCCGGTGCTCGGCGCGCGCCTCGCTGAGGACGTCCGATACCAGGTCTGGGCGGAGCTTTCCATCAGTGGTCTCGACCAGAGAACTTCGCACCCACATGCCGCTCCACCGCTCCGCATTCATCGGTGTTGATATGCGCGACGGACGTGCAGATAACCGATTCATATGGCGCGAGGGCACACTGGAGCGCGAACACGTTCGCACCGGTTCCGCCGTAGACGAAGAGGGTCTCGGCGGGCGCCTCGAAACACTCGTGAAACCGCCGCACGGCTGACCGCGTCCACCGGTCCGCGCCGTACGACCTCGACGACCCGACGTTCGCGGCTATGAGCGCGTCCATCACGCGAGGGTGCACGCCGGCTGCGTTATCGCTCTCAAACCCATTGATCGGCGCAACCGGGAAGCTCATGCCGGTAAACCTCACGTATCAGCAGCCTAAAGTCAACGCAGGGATCTCTTTGCTTGCCAAAGAATTGCTATGGGTCGGACGGTGCTCGATCTCACGCGCCTGAGGTCATTCGTCGATGCGGTGCGCCTGGGGATCGTTCGCCGCCGCCGCTGATCTGCAGGGCTACACGCCGCCCGCGATATAGAAGCACGTCGCAGCGCTCGAGCGGGAGCTCGGCTGTGAGCTGCTGATCCGCGGCCCCCGGGGCGTGAGCACGACCGAGGCCGGCGAGGTCCTGATGGAGAAGGCCGAGCAGCTCCTCAACCAGGCACGGATGGCAGAGCTCTCCGTC
>CAWGOQ010000013.1:0-286794 GCA_963824295.1 uncultured Solirubrobacterales bacterium
TAGTACGACGCTAGCCCACGACAGACGAAGCGCGCGAGACCGCGTGTGGCCGCCGCGAGCTGACCGGCCGGAGCCGCGCCAGCGCGTCCAGCTCGCGCTCGAGCTGGGTGATGACCTCGCCCGGATCCGGGACGAGGGCGGCATCGACCATCAAGCCGACCGTGACCTCGCCGCGATAGCTGAACACGCTCACGCTCATGCCGATGTGACCGGAGGTCGGCGCCCACACGAGCACACCGCGCACCGGGACGCCCGCGAGATATACGGCCCTGGTCGGACCGGGTACGTTCGTCACGACCGCGGTGCCCTTCCCCGTGAACATGTCGACGATCCTCCGCTCGACCGGCTCAGGCGCCAGCCCGGTGGCGCTCAGGAGCGCGTAGGACACGGGGCCCTCGCGCGAGACCTTGATCTCGTCCATACGCTTGTGCACCTCGATCAGCCGGCGATAGCTCCCGCTCACCCCGACCGGGAGCGGCAGGAAGACCAACCCAAACCTGTTTCCCAGCTCTCGCGGGACCGGCCGGTCGAGTGGACGCAGGTTGAACGGCACCATCGCCTGTATCTCGCGAACGGGGCCTCCGCGCTCCTGCAGGTAATGGCGCAGTGCCCCGCTCAGGGCCGCCATGAGGACATCGTTGACGGTGGCGCCGTGAGCGTGTGCGACGCGCTTGACCCGCGCCAGCGAGATCGGCTCGCCCCAGGCCACGCGGCGGCTGATGCCTGGGTCCCCCTTGATCGCGCTGGCGGCGTCGGCCGGCGTCAGCACCAGGCGCAGCGCCGTGGCGCTGTCGCGCGCAACCGCTCCGGCGAGGCTTGCCGCGTGCGAGGGGGACACGACGACGTCGGCGCCCTGTCTGATCACCGTCGCGCCCAAGTGCACGGTGGTGGCAAGAACACGCTCGGTCGGGCCGCCGAGTGCCGATAGGCGGCCGCGTCTGCGGCGGCGGTCGACCAGCGGCGCAGCGACCCCGGCGTCCGGTGCGCTGTCGGTCAGCGAGAGCATCACGCGGGCGAGCGCGATCCCGTCTGCGATGCAGTGGTGCATGCGGTTGATGACCGCCCCGCCGGAGCCGAATCCGTCGACCAGGTAGCTGTGCCAAAGCGGGCGGTTACGGTCGAGCGGCATGCTCATGAGGTCTCCGACGAGCTCCTGCAGGGCGGCGCGATCGCCGGGAGCGGGCAGCGCGAGGTGGTGCATGTGGTGCTCAAGCGCGAAATCCGGGTCGTCCTCCCAGCGCGGCGCGCGCAGGGGCAGGTGGCTCTCGATGACCCGCTGGCGGAAGCGCGGGTAGCGGTCGACCAGACGAGTCTGCGTGATCTGCTTGAAGCGCTCCCAGTCCAGCGGCCGATCGAACAGCTCAACGGAGTTGATCACCATCAGGTTGGTGGGGCGATCCATGTGGAGCCACGCCGTGTCCGCGCTGGACAGGTGGGCGCTCATCACCTCAGCTCCGTGCCGCGAGGGTGATGAGCAAGCCCATGCCGTACGCGACGGTCAGCGTCCCGACCACCCACAGCGCTACGTCGAGCCGGCGCGCGGTCTTGGGGACGAGATCGAGGTCGTGCAGGATGCCTCGGATCCCGAGCATCGCGTGGATCGTCACAGCGAACACGAAGCAAGACTCCAGCACGAAGATGACCGGGTTGGCGACGTAGCTCAGCACCTCGCCATAGGTCCGAAGCCCGCCCTTCTGGTGGACGATGAAGTGCTGGGCGACGATGTGCATCGTGGCCAGCGCGACAAGCGCGATGCCGCTGCCGGCGGTCCAGCGCCAGACTCGCGCCGAGCGCCCGCGCCGGTAGGCAGCGGCGGGAGCGGCGGCGGCCGGCTCTTGACTAGGAAGCTCGACGATGCTCATCACAGCGCTCCCAGGATGTGGAGAAGAGCGAACACGCCAGCCGCGGCCGCCAGCGCGCTCGCGGCCCAGAGGAGCACCCGCTCGCGACTAACCGCGATGCCGCTTCCAACGAGCGCGACGCGGATGCCATTGAGTCCGTGGAACGCGACCGCCGCGATCAGCACGGCCTCAAGGGCGAGGAAGCTCTTGGCAGTCACCAGGCTGAGAAAGCTGCTCCACGAGGATCGCCCGATCAGCAGCATCGACAAAACGCCTAGGTGTAGGTAGAGATACAGGACGATCACGAGTCCGGTGACGCGATGGAGCGCCAGCGCGCGGCCACCGTGGTTGCGGCGCCGAGGCTCGAGCCAACCGGCCTCCGCGGGCCCAGGTCCCTTGTGATGGACCGGTCCCGGAAGGCTTCGCTGCATCGTTCCCGGGAGCTCGTTGCGCGCTGCGTCGCTCACCGTCGCCTCTCCTTCTCGTTGCTCTTGCCGAATATCAGCTCGCGCCGCAGCGCCATGATCCGCTCGGCCGGGATCGCGTCGGTGGGGCAAGCTTGGGTGCACTCCAAGCCGACGTGACAACGCCACACTCCCTCCGGCTGGCTGGCCCAGGCCAGCACGTCCTCGCGCTTGACACCACGCGGCTCCTCGAGCAGCCGCTCGGCGGCCGCCAGCGCGGCCGGTCCCACGTACTCCTGCGACGTGGAGGCGACGGGGCAGGCCGAAAGGCACAGCCCGCACTCGACGCAGTCTTCCAGGCGCATGAAGTCGGCGCCGAGGGGAGCGGCGCGATGCTGGTGGTGGAGCAGCACCTCGGCGTGATGGGCTTCCATCAGATCGCCGTGCTGGACGTCTGGAGGGGGCTCGCTCTCCCGGATGATTGGATGCTCGTGGGGGAAGCGGGCGAAGAAGCCGCTCATCTCGACGACCAGGTCGGTCAGGATCGGCAGGTTGGCGAGCGGCTCGACCGTGATCTCTGCTCCGTGATCCTGGACCGAGCCCACGCACGCCAGTTGTTCGCGTCCGTCCACTTGCATTCCGCAGGTGCCGCACGAGGAGTGCAGACAGGAATGCCGCAAGACCAAGGAGGGGTCGAGGTGGAGCTGGATCCACCGCAATGCGTCGAGCACCGTGGTGTGAGGGCCGACGGGAACGTCGAACTCGTCGAAGTGCTCGGCGCCGTCTCCGCGCTTGTAGCGGTAGACGCGAAACCGACGGATGTCCTCGTGGTCGCTCATGCCGCGGCGAGGGTGTAATACGCGGTGTGGGGCAGCAGGACCGTCTCCTGGGTGCGGCAGGGCTCGTCGATGCCCAGCTTGCGACACACGACGTCGGCGCACACCTCGGCCATCCCGCGCAGCGTGGTCGACTTGCCGCCGGTGATGGTCACGAAGCCCTCGACGCCGTCCCGCTCGCGGTGATCGAACGTCTCGAACGTGCGCGACAGCTCGCGTCCCGTGGCGGCACCGGAGGACCCAACCAGCGGTCGCGCGGCCGACCATGCTGCGCGCCGGGCCGCGCGTCGGAGTGCCGGGATCAGCTTCGAGCCCTCGGCGTACATGCGCTCGACGTGGTCCTCGGGCACCGAAAGATCGTCCGGATCCTCAACCACCCATGAGCTGGTCCCGACGATCGACAGCCCGCGCTGGGGGACGACGATGTCGCCGTCGCCCGACTTGTGCATCCGGTTGATCACCATGTTGCAGAACCGGCCGCGCAATGCGAGGAGGACGCCCGGCGAGGGCGTCATCGGCACGCTCGTGCCGGCCATCGCCGCGACCTTCCCTGACCAGGGCCCGGCCGCGTTAACGACGAGATCGGCGTGGATCTCACCCGCTTGGCCGGTGACCCGGTCGCGCACGGCGGCGCCAGAGACCAGTCCGCCGTGAACCAGTAACTCGGTCACCTCCATGTGCGGCCGGATGTCGGCTCCGTTGTGGCGCGCGGTAGCGCAGAAACGCAAGACCAGCCGCATCGGGTCGACAGTCGCGTCCGGGACGCGCACCGCCGCCTTCAGCTCGGGATTCAGGTTCGGCTCGAGGCGTAACGCGTCGCCTGGCGTGAGCCGCTGAACCGGGATCCCGGCTCCGGTGCATCCTTCAACGAGCGGATCCAGATACTCGAGGTCCTCCTCGCAAACGGCGACGAACAGGCCGTCGTTGCACTCGAACGACCCGGGCGCGATCCGCTTGAGGATCGTGCTCTCCCGGATGCACTCGACCCCAGCCTCACGATCGCCGACCGCATAGCGCGCGCCGCTGTGCAGCAGGCCGTGGTGGCGGCCCGTAGTTCCGGACGTGATCTCTCCGCGCTCCACGAGCGTGACGCGAAGCCCGCGCAGAGCGAGATCGTGAGCCAGACCGGCGCCGGTCGCGCCGCCGCCCACGATCAACACGCGCGCGTCATGCCGAATGGGCATGCCTCGCCGCGCTCGGTTCGAGTGCAGGCGCCGGTTCCAGATCCGGTTCAGGTGCGGCGCGGGGGAGCACGAGCAGCGGGGAGCGCGCGGTGCGCGCCAGCTGGCTGGAGGTGCTGCCGTGCACGAGCCGTCCGATTGGGCCATAGCCGCGCGAGCCGACGATCAGCAGATCGAGCGACGCGCTGTAGAGCGCGAGCTCTTCGACGACGTTCCCATACGCGGCATGCGGCTCGATGCCGCCCAGGGCGGCGATCCGCTTCTGCGCCTGCTCGACCAGGTCTTCGACCACGTTGTCGATCGGCACCGGGCCGCCGAGGAACGTGTACACAGGCAGCGCGATCGCCTCGCACGCGGACAGGCGAGCGCCGAGTTCCGCGGCGAGCACCCTCGCCACGGACACGGCGTGCTCGCTCTCGGCGGATCCGTCGTAGGCCACGCCGATCGCACGGATCGAAACCGGTTTCAGGGCGTAGCCGGACGGCGCGATCGCCACGGCGCAGGGCGCGCCGTTCAACGCCTCGCGTGTGTCGTCTGCGAGCAGCACCCTTCCGAGTAACCCCCTCCCGGAAGAGCCAACCACGAGCAGATCGGCGCCGATGGCTTCGGCCAGCTCGTGCAGGCCACGTCCGGCCGAGGAAGACTCGACGTAGCGAAGGTCAGCGCTCAAGCGGGCCCGGTCACGAGCCGCGCTGAGCAACTCAAGCGCGCGCCTCTGCTCGATCGTCTCATACTCGCGTGTGGACGCGCGCCAGAGGCGAGGATCGCCTTGGTGGACGTGGACAAGCGTCAGCTTGCCGTCCGGCGCCACGAGCCGCTTGGCAAGCGCTACCGCATCGCGATCGTCGAGATGGGAATCGACGCCGACCAGGACGTTGCTAAACATGGCCGGGAGGCTTGCACCCGGCTCCTGCTGCAGCATCCGCAGAAAGCCGCAGCCGGCTCACGCCTTTCCCGCTCGTGGGCTCCGTCGCTTTTCGCGTCGATCCGCGCCTTTCCGACGACGACGACGGGAGGTGTGAAGCCTATCTTGACGAGCATGCCTTCGCACCTTCGTCTCGCTCGCTTGACGGACACCGCGATCGACGCACCTGGGGCGGCGCAGCCCATTCGGGTGGTGCTGGCGGACGATCACGCGATGGTCCGCCGCACCATGCGCGCGCTGTTCCAAGACGAGCCGGACATCACCCTGAGTGCGGAGGCATCCGACCTCCCGTCGGCGTTCGTTCAGGTGGACCTTCAGTCTCCCCACGTACTGGTGCTCGACCTGAGGCTCCCGAGCGGGTCGACAGTCGAGACGATCCGCCGTCTTCGAACGCACGCGCCGAACACGCAGATCGTGGTCCTGACGATGGAGGACAGCTCGGAGTTTGCCCGGCAGGCTCTCGATGCCGGCGCACTCGGCTTCGTGCTGAAGGATCGAGCGGATAGCGATCTCGTCGCCGCGGTCCGCCTCGCTGCGCGCGGCGAGCAGTACGTCAGTCCCCGCGTGTCCGCGGCGCTCGAAGCGCTGCGGGGCGGCGCCACCTCGAACGAGCTCACGCCGCGCGAGGTCGAGATCGTTCGCCTGATCGCGCTCGGCTACACAAGCCGTGAGATCGCATCAAAGCTGCAACGTTCGCGACGCACGGTCGAGACGAACCGCAGCCGCATCCACGCCAAGCTTGGCGTCGCAACCCGGGCCGAGCTGGTCCGCTTCGCCCTCTCTCGCCACCTGGTCGAGTGAGACCGGCCCTCGCCCGAGCTGCGACTTTGACGACGGACGTCGGGCAGAGGACGGCGGTTCAGATCAACGGGTTGAGCGTCGAGCGAGGCAGCCGCCTCGTCCTCAGTGATATCGACGCTTCCAGTACGTCAGGTCAGCTCACCGGCCTGTTCGGTCTTAGCGGGAGTGGCAAATCGACCCGGATACGGGCGATCGCCGGGGCGTTCGCCGCGGCTCAGAACGACGAGTGACGTCGACCGTCCTCGTCGACACGAACGTCTTCACCGAGTCGGGCCTTGAGATGACGGACCGACTGGTCCACACGCACTTCCACCTCCTCCGCGAGGTTGTTAGCGGCGCCACCAACTCGCTGACCCGTCACGAAGCGGCAAGGTCGGTCGCCGTCTAGTGGCCATCGACCGCGAACTGCCGGTGCATCGGAGTACGGCTCCATCGTGATGGAGTCGTGGCTCGGCGCCGGCAGTCGCGTGAGGCGAGTCCTACCGGGTCCGTGTCGTCACCGGGCCAAAGGACCGACGCTATGAGCGTCAGAGTTGCGGCGTCCCGTGCCACGGACCACGACTGCGGACTATTGCGGATGCCGTGCGTCCGGCCGCTCGGTGGAATCAATGGGTGACACCGGCGGTAAGAAGAGGCTGGTGCACATCACCATCACCAACAGCGACAGCAACCGATTACGCGCGGGCTGTTACCGAGCCGTCGATGACAGGCAAAGGCAAACGTTGCACCCAGCTGCAGCAGCCGATGATTCAGTAGTCCTTGTGCTCAACTCGGGTAGCTCGTCCCTGAAGTTCGCGGTGATTGAGCCTAAGAGCGGACATCGACTGTTGACGGGGGTTGGTGAGCGGCTAGCCTCGCGCAAGCCGGTTCTCCGGCTCAGCGGCCTGGGGAGCGGCGCCGTGGAGGAATGGCTTCCGGGAGGTACTCATCAGGAAGTCGTCGCGCGAGTGCTTTCGCTCGTCGGAGAGGCCGAGGTAGACGGGATGCGTCTGCTAGGCGCGGGTCATCGCGTGGTGCACGGTGGTGAGCGGTTTGCTGCTTCGGTCTTGTTGGACGACGCCGTGGTTTCGGCGGTTCGCTCATTCAACCACCTTGCACCTCTGCATAATCCGGCGAACCTTGCCGGGATCGAGGCGGTCAGTGCGCTCCTGCCCAACCTGCCCCAGGTGGCGGTGTTCGACACCGCCTTTCACCACACGATGCCGCCCCATGCTTTCCGGTATGCGGTTCCGGAGGAGTGGTACACCCAGCACGGAGTGCGGCGTTACGGGTTTCATGGCACCAGTCATCGGTTCGTCAGCCAGCAGGCAGCCACCCTGCTGGGCCGGCCGGTGAGCGAGCTGCGACTCGTCACCGCTCATCTCGGTAACGGCTGCAGCGCGACGGCCGTGCGCGACGGCGTCTCTATCGACACGACGATGGGACTAACGCCGCTGGACGGGCTCGTGATGGGCACCCGTTCCGGCGATGTGGATCCCGGCTTGATTGCGTACCTCGCGGAAAGGACCGGGATGGGCCTGGATCGGCTCACGCAGGCGCTGAACACCGAAAGCGGGCTTCTTGGCCTGTCGGGACTGAGCAATGACATGCGCGCGGTCGTTGCCGCGGCGGCCGACGGGAATGAGCGCGCCAGGCTCGCTCTGGATGTCTTTGCGCACCGGTTGGCGAAGGCGATCGCTGGGCTGGTGGTGGGGCTTGGCCGGCTCGACGCCTTGGTTTTCACGGGCGGCATCGGAGAAAACAGCCCGGTGGTTCGCAGCATGGTGCTCAACCGGCTCGGATTTCTTGGCCTCGCCGAGGATCGAGAGGCAAATGCCCGTCACGGGCAAAACACGGCTGGGCGGATCAGCGTTGACGGACCCGTTCTAGCGCTGGTCGTGGCCACCGACGAGGAACTCCTGATCGCCCGGGATACCGCTCGCGTTATCGCCAAGGCTACCCTGAGGCGAACGGTCGCGGTGGCGTGATGGCGCGGACGTTGCTCGTGGTCCCATGCGCGGCAGGGGTTGGCGTGGCCAGGACGTCGATCGCTGTGTTGCGAGCGCTCGATCGGCGGGGGGTCAGAACCGGATACGTCAAGCCGGTAGCTCAGCCCCGACCAGACGGTGGCCCCGACCGCTCGAAGGCATTGGTTACCGCTGTGACTGTGCTCGATCCTCCCGAGCCGTTGTCCTCGGAGGCGGTCGAGCACCAGCTTGGAGAGCGAGGACTCGAGGCCGTGCTCGAGGAGATCGTTGCGGTCTGGCGGCCGGTACAGGACGCCGCTGACGTCGTCGTTGTGGAGGGGCTCAGTCCGTGGCCGACCAAGGTGTACATCAGCGAGCTAAACGAGGCGCTGGGCGCAGCCCTGGATGCCGATGTGCTGCTGGTCGGCCGGTGGCCGGCGAACCCACAGCGCAGAGATGACGGGGCCAGTCCCGCGTCGGACAACATGGCAGATGGGCGCGTGGCCAACGTCGAGGGGCTGGCCGACCTGCTCGCCCTCACCGCCGCCGGCTACCGGGACAATGAGGACGCGCGCCCGATCGGCTGTGTGGTCCACGACTTGCCGGCGACCGACCCGCAGGCCGCCACCCAATTGCGCGAGGCGCTCATCAAGAGGGGATTGCGTCCAATTGGCGCGGCGTTACACCGTTCCGAATTGACGCGCCCACGAGTCCTCGACCTCGTGCACGAACTCAAACCGCGGATCATCAACGAGGGCGACCTGTCCCGGCGCATCAAGAGTGTCGCGGTGTTCGCCCAAGCGGTCCCGGGCGGCCTGCACGTCCTCTCCGACGGCGCGCTCGTGGTGGTGCCCGGTGACCGCCACGACGTGATCATGGCCGCCTGTCTCGCCGCGGTCAACGGCACGCGCCTGGCGGCACTCGTGCTCAGCGCCGGGGTCGAGCCAGACCCCCGCGTCTGGGCGCTGGCGAACGGCACGAGCGCCAACGACCTGCCGATACTGCTCGTGCCGGATAACAGCTACGAAACCGCCACACGAGTGGATCACCTCGATCCAGGGTTGCCGATCGACGATCTCGTACGGCTCAAAGCTGTGACCGACGCGATCGCAGACGCGCTTGACCCGGCTTGGCTCGAGTCCTTGTCCAGTTCGTCCCGGCCCCGCCGACTCAGCCCTGCCGCGTTTCGCTACCAGCTCCGGGAGCTCGCCCGTGCGGCGAACGCGTGCATCGTCCTCCCCGAGGGCACCGAGCCCCGGACTTTGCAGGCCGCGGTCGCCTGCGCGGAGCGAGGGATCGCGCGCAGCGTGCTCTTGGGGCGGCCGGACGATGTGATCAACGCGGCACGCAGCCTGGGACTCGAGCTGCCCGGCGGTGTAGCTGTCGTCGACCCCGAGGCCGTAGCCGACCGCTATGTGGCTCCGCTGGTCGAGCTCCGGCGCCATCGCGGCTGGAGCGAGCAGATCGCGCGAGACCGCCTGACTGACGCGATCTGGGTCGGCACCATGATGCTTCAACAGGGGGAGGTCGACGGGCTTGTTGCGGGGGCCGTCCACACCACCGCGGCGACGGTGCGGCCCGCGCTCCAGATTCTCGGCACCAGGCCTGGTACTCGTCTGGTGTCATCGGTGTTCTTCATGTGCCTGCCCGATGAAGTGGTGGTCTACGGCGATTGTGCGATCAACCCGCAGCCGAGCGCCGAGGACCTCGCCGACATCGCGATCCAGAGCGCCGCGTCGACACGGAGCTTCGGCATCGAACCCCGTGTGGCGATGATCAGCTTCAGCACCGGCACGTCAGGCGCGGGTAGCGAGGTCGAGAAGGTCGCCGAGGCGACACGGCTCGTGCGGGAACGCGCTCCCGAGCTCGCGGTGGATGGGCCGCTGCAATACGATGCGGCCGCGGTCGATTCGGTGGCGAAGGCCAAGCGGCCCGGCAGCACTGTGGCGGGACATGCCAACGTCTTCATTTTCCCTGACCTCGACGCCGGCAACACCACGTACAAGGCCGTGCAGCGCAGTGCCCACGTGGTTAGCGTTGGCCCGATGCTCCAGGGTCTCGCCAAACCCGTCAACGACCTCAGCCGGGGCGCCCTGGTCGAAGACATCATTTACACCGTGGCTTTGACCGCGATTCAATCACGCTCCCAATCTGCTGCCCTGAACGTTTCCGGCCCAGGTAGCGCGAGCCTGGTCCGGCCCGCGACTCAGGCGTCCAGAGACGGCACCGGCGATGGCGCTGACACCGCCTCAACGCGTACCTGAGCGTCCACTATTAATGCGCCGTCTGGGCTGGCCACAACGGGATTTAGGTCGAGCTCGGCGATCTCGGGATGAGCTTCGACCAGTGCACTAACGCCCATGAGCAACTGCTCGACCGCCGCGATGTCGTGATGCGGTCCGTCGGCGCCACCCTCGAGGATCGAGAACGATTGCAGTGAGCGCAGCATCTCGTGGACATCGAGGTCGGTGACAGGCGTGATCCGAACGGCGATGTCCTTCATCATCCCAGTGGTCTTGGCGCCCGGGCCACAGGCCAGAACGGGCCCGAAGTTGGAGTCGTGCACCATGCCGATGATCAGTTCGATCCCGCTGGTCGACATCTTCTGAACGATCAGCCCGTCCGGCCGATAACCCGCTCGACCGACGTTCGCCTGGATCTCCGCCGCGGCCGCCAGTATCGCCGCGGCATCGGGGAGCCCGAGCTTGACTGCTCCGACAGCGCTCTTGCCGACGAGTCCTCGGGCGTTCGCCTTGAGCGCCACGGGAGTCCCCAGCTCGACGGCCGCGGCGACGGCCTCCTCGGCGCTAGTGACGACGCGCGTCTCGAGGACGGGCAGCTCGTAACAGTCGAGCAGGGCGATCGTGCTCGCCGGGGACAGCCAGCCGCCACCGCGCCCAAGCTCATCGCTGATGATCGACGCGGCCCGGTCCGGTCGTGCGTGGGTGGGCTTCCAGATGGTTCCCTCTCCCCGTGCGCGCCAGCGACCGTGACGCGCGGCGAGCGCGACGGCGCGCGCGGCATCCTCGGGGAAATCGAACGCTGGCACCTCGACCCGCTCGGAGCACAGCTCCGTCGGCGGGCCGGCGCTGGTCATGAACACCGTGGAGATCAGGACGTCGTCGGTGTCTTGGGCGACCTCGCGGATCGCCGCGCCTACGTCGGTTCCGCGCGTCACCAGCGGCGGAACGAAGATCGCGATGATCGCGTCGGCGGCCTCTGCGGTCAGAAGCACGCGTAACGTCCGTCGATAGTCGTCTGCCGACGCTGTCGCGAGCATATCGACGGGATTACCGACGGACGCCGCTTCTGGCAGAAACTTCTCGAGCTCGGCCTTCAATTCGTCCGGGAGCTGTGGCACTGCCACGCCGTTCGCCTGGCACGCGTCGGCGCACATGATCCCAGGTCCTCCGCCGTTGGTGACGATCACGACTCGGTCACCGCGCGGTATGGGCTGTTTGGTCACGAGCATGGCGACGTCGAACAGCTCGTGGAGCGTGTCGGCTCGAATCACGCCGGCTTGCTCGAACAACGCGTCGACCGTGACGTCCGAGGCCGAGATACGGGCCCCCGTGTGCGAGCTCGTCGCTCGTGCGCCCGCCGCGGAGCGACCGCTTTTCACCGCCAGAATCGGTTTAGTCCGAGCGATCCGCCGCGCCAGGCGCGAGAACTTCCGCGGGTTCGCCACCGACTCGAGGTACAGCATCGCGCTGTCGGTCAGGGGATCCTCCTCCCAGTACTGCAGGAAATCGTTGCCGGTCAGATCCACCTTGTTGCCGATCGAGACAAATGAGGACAGACCCACGCCGAGGCGCTCGGCTGCCTCGATGATCGCGATGCCAAAACTGCCGCTCTGCGACATGAACGCGATCCGGCCGCGAGCGGGCTGGCGCGGCGCGAACGTGGCATTCAAGCGCACGTCCGGCGCGGTGTTGATAACGCCGAGGCAGTTTGGTCCCACGAGGCGCATTCCGCTCTCGCGGCACAGTTCGACCAGCTCCCATTGCCGACGCTCTCCCTCCTCTCCCGCCTCCCCGAACCCAGCCGAGATGACCAGTAGCGCGCGGACCCCTGCGAGTGCGCACTCGTGCGCGACGGGGACGACACCTTCGGCCGGCACCACGACCACGGCAAGATCGACGCGGGTCCCGATCTCGCCGATTGAGCGATAGCTCGGCAGTGACTGGACGACCTCGGCCTCGCGGTTCACCGCATACACGACCCCCTGGAATTCCGCCTCCAGCAGGTTGTGCACGATCTCTCCGCCCACGTTCCCGCGGTGTCTGGATGCCCCGATGACAGCGACCGACCGCGGCGCGAGGAAGGCGCGAGCCGCGGCGATCGCGGCGATTCGATCGCGCTCCTGAAAACGCGTTACCCCCTGCGCGGTCAAGGAGGTTGGCAGCTCGACCTCGATCGCGTCCGGCGTCGAGCGCATATCCACCGGAAACCCGCTCGCCCGAAACACGCCGATCATTCGATAGTTGTGTGGCAGCACCTCCGCCAAGAAAGTGGCAATCCCGTGACGGTCGGCGACCTCGGCCAGGTGTGCAAGAAGGATTGTCGATATGCCGCGCTCTTGCCATGCGTCAGCGACCACGAACGCGATCTCGGCCTTATGCTCATTCATACGCACATACATGGCATGGGCAACCACCACGGGAGGATCCCCGGTGACCGCCACGAGGCCGAACCGGTCCGCGTAGTCCACGTCGAGCGACCACTTGGTCGCCCACTCGAGGTTCGGATAGCCAAAGAACCGAAATCCGATCGAGTCAGCGGACAACCCCTCAAGAAACGCCCGCACCGCCTCGCGATCCTCCGCGCGAACGGGACGCACGTGAACCGTCGTACCATCGCGCAAGGCAATGTCCGCCTCCCGGTCGCACGGATACCTCATCTCGCTCGCCGGAGACTCATTCACGACCACCCACTATCGATTGCCTCAGGCGAGACGACATCGGCGGTTGCTACGGATTCGCAACAGGGGCGGGTCGAGGAGGCGGTGGACCTGGCGAGGCTGCGCGCTAGGTTGAGTCGTACTCCCTCCTCGCACGCGCGAACGGAAACGCCGCGCCCGCAACGCGCTGCGTAGGAGGAGCTATCCGGAGCGGAGCCGCTCACGCAGCTCGGACCGGCGAATCTTGCCGCTGATTGTCTTCGGCAGCTCCTCCACGAAGTGGATCTCGCGCGGGTACTTGTAGGGCGCGGTCCCGCGCTTGACGAACTCCTGAAGCTCGCGCGCGAGCTCGGGCGAGCCGGTTTGACCGGGCACCAGTAGGCAAAACGCGGTGACGATCTGGGTGCGCTCACGATCGTCCTTACCGACCACCGCGGCCTCCATCACAGCCGGATGCTCGACCAGCACGCTCTCGACCTCGAACGGCCCGATCCGGTACGCGCTCGAGGTGATGACGTCGTCGTCGCGACCCTCGAACCAGAAGTAGCCGTCCTCGTCCTGCGCGGCCTTGTCACCGGTGAAGTAGAACGGGCCGCGGAACGCGTCGGCCGTCGCCATCGGATCCTCGTAGTAGCCGGGGAACAGGCCGAGGGGGTAGTGGCGATCGCAGCGCACCACGATGTTGCCGACCTCGCCCGGGGCGATCGGCTGGCCTTCGTCGTCAACGATGCCGACGTCGTAGCCGGGCACCGGACGTCCCATCGACCCGGGCCGGATCTCCATCGAGCGGTAGTTGGCGACGAGGCACGTCGTCTCGGTCTGGCCGTAGCCGTCGTAGATCGTGAGACCGCCCGTTCCTTTCTCCCACGCGCGGATCACCTCGGGGTTGAGCGGCTCGCCCGCGCTCGTGCAGTGCCGCAGCGCCGAGAGGTTGTACCCGGAGCAATCCGCCTGCACCAGGCGCCGGTATAGGGTCGGCGGCGCGCAGAATGACGTGACGCGGTGGCGTGCGAGGATGCCGAAGATCGTGTCCGGGTCAGGGCGGCCGAGGGCAACGTTGAGGATCGCAGCACGCTCGTGCATCTGCCCGAACAGCCCGCCCCACGCCGCCTTCGCCCAGCCGGTGTCGGTGACCGTCCAGTGCAGGTCACCCGGTCGCAGGTCGTGCCAGAAGCGCGCGGTGCCGATATGCCCGAGTGCGTAGGAATGAGCGTGCTGCACCATCTTCGGGTAGGCGACGGTGCCACTCGTGAAGTACAGGAGGAGCGGATCGTCACAGCCGGTCGGATCCTGTGGCGTCTCCCCGTCCCCGGCCGCGGCGCACCGCTGCTCGAATGAGAGCCAGCCGTCCGGCCCTCGTCCGACGCACAGGCGGATGGCCAATCCGGGCGCCCCGGCAGCATCGACCTTGGCCGCGCCGGCCTCGTCGGTGATGGCGACGGTGGCGCCGGTCTGGCCAAGGCGGTACGCGATGTCCTTGGGCATGAGGAGGTTGGGTCCCGGCATCGGGATCGCGCCGATCCGCATCGCGCCCAGGAGCGCCGCGTACCACTCCGGTATCCGCGGCAGCATCACGAACACGTGGTCTCCCTGGCCGACGCCGAGCTCAAGCAGTGCGCGGGCCGTCTGGCGAGAGGCTTGGGCCAGGTCGGCCGCCGACTGGGCGGCGACGACGTCGCCCCCGGCGTTCAGCGAGAGCACGGCAAGCGCGTCCGGATCCTCCGAGGCCCACGTCTCCACGATGTCGAGCACCGCGTTGAAGCGATCCGGGACGTGTACGTGATAGCTCGCGCGCTCGGCGTCGAGGTCAGTGAGCCGCGGAGGGCAGTCGCGCCCGGGACGGGTCAGGGATGCGACAGCCATTGGCCTACGCTACGGGGTCGACGAGGCCCCGGGATCCGGGCTAACCCCATCATCGTCTGTGGCGAACTACGGAACCGTGGCCGGCCGGCCCGGAGTTGGCGTGGCGCGGTGAGAGCGGGGCGGCGCACCAAGCTGATGTCGCCCGACATCGCCGCCGGGTTGGTTCGTGACGGGGACACGCTGGCCGTGGGGGGCTTCGTCGGCCTCGGGGTCCCGGAGCAGCTGCGTGCTCCTTCTCGGCGACCGCGGGCTCGAGCTGACCGAGATCGCGCCGGGCCTGGAGCTCGAACGCCGCGATCTTCTTCGACCCGCCGCTCGGCCCGCGCGACCGTCAGCCGACTCGGATCTGCCGGTAGACGCTGAGGTACTCCCGGCCGGGATGCTTCCAGGAGTTGTCGGACTGCATCGAGGCCATCATCAGCCGCCGGAACCAGGCCGGATGATCGAACCACAGCCGCAGGGCGCGCTTGAGCGCGGACTCGATCGCCATGTTGTCGGTGTGCTGGAACGCGTAGCCGTTGCGCTCCTCGCGAGGGCGAGACGAGTAGTCGCGGTCGAACACGGTGTCGACCATGCCCCCGACGGACCGCACGACCGGCACCGTCCCGTAGCGTAAGGCGACCATCGGGGCCAGACCGCAGGGCTCGTACATGCTCGGGACCACCAGCATGTCGGCCCCGGCATAGACGAGATGTGCCAGATCCTCGCTGTAGCTGATCTCCAGATGGCAGTCGGGGTTGTCGTTCAGATGGTGCTTGAGGTGGCGGAAGTGACTACTGATCCAGTTCTCATGCACCGGCTCTCCCAGCAGCACGAACTGGGCTTTCCTCGAGAGCGCGTAGAACAGCGCGTGGTGGACGAGCTGGATGCCCTTCTGTTCGTCCAGGCGCCCGACGTAGGCGACGATCGGACTCGAGGACCTGCGCAGCCAGAAGCGGTCCCGGAGACGCTCCTTGTCCTGGTACTTCCCGTCCAGTTCGCTGGCTGAATATTGGACGGGGATGTGTGAGTCGACCTCGGGGTTCCACACGCCATAATCGACACCGTTGAGGATCCCACGGAACTTGTGTCGATGGACGTGTAGCGTGTGGCCGAGGCCGAAAGCTCCGTCGCCGTAACGGGCCTCGGCCGCGTGGTTGGGCGAGACGGTGGTGACGAAGTCGGAGTAGACGATCCCGCCCTTCATCAGGTTGAGCGCGCCGTAGCGGTGATCGTCGCCCAGACGGTCGTGGTGCAGGTAGTGCTCGGGCCGGCCCAGGTTCGTGCTTGAGAGCACCTCGGCGCCCGCGTGGCCCTGATGACGGAAGTTGTGAATCGTGTAACACACCTTCTGGTCGGGCAGCGCGCCGCGATACTGCTCGTTTAGGAGCACCGGCACCAAGCCCGTCTGCCAGTCGTGACAGTGGATCACCTCGGGGCGCTTGTTGCTCTTCACAAGGAACTCCAGCGCGGCCTTGGAAAACGCGGTGAAACACGTCACGTCGTCATAGTGGCCGTACAAGCGATCGCGACCGAAGAACGCTCCCTCCGGATGTGGTTCGATGAAGAAGCATTTGCGGCCGTGCACGTAACCGAAGTACACCGTGCAATGGAACGCCTCGCCGTACCAGGGCACCCAAAGGTCGTGGTAGCAGGGCTGCAGCTCCCACACATCCTCGTGGCGCATGCACCCGTACTTCGGCAACACGATCTCCACCGCATGCCCCCGGATCTCGAGCTCGCGGCTCAGCCCGAACACCACATCACCAAGACCGCCGGCCTTGGCCACCGGCGCGCACTCGGATGCGACCATCACGATGTACACGATTCACCCCGGGATCGGTCGATCATGCATCCCTCAGCAAACGCGAGGCTCTGTGTCATGGGCAGGGCTTTGTTTGACAAGCCAGATGGCTCCGTGTTCCACGAGCCGATCCCGATCCTCCCGCGTCCCGGCGACGCGCCCGCGATCAGCACAGGCACCAACGCGATCCGCGGCCGGGGCGCGCCGGCGCCGATATACAATAATAACGTTGCTCGCCGAACGCTCAATGCGTACTTTTCACCGATCCCGGCCTCCGCGCCCGCAGCGCTCATCGCCTCGACGGGCTTCGGCAGGAAGATCTCGGCCGAGCAGGCACCGTGCCGGTGGGCGGGGTCGCTACCCAGATCGGTCTCCGCTCCGAAATTGGTGCGTCTTGCGGCTGCGGCGGCTATTGCCGGGCCGTCGCGGCGGTGAGGTTGGGCGTGGGGATCTCGCGTTTGAGGACCTCGGCGGTGGCGTCGGGGCGGTTCCAGTAGCCCTTCATTACGTTGGGGCCGCGGATCGCGATCTCGCCGACGTCGCCGGGCGGTAGCTCGTTGCCGGCGGCGTCGTCGATGAGCTTCATCTCGACGCCGCGGATGGGGGTTCCGATGGACCCGGGCTTGCGTTCGCGCTCGGGATGGTTAAACGACGCCACGGGTGAGGTCTCAGACAGTCCGTAGCCCTCGAGGATGACGCAGCCAAATGCGTTCTCGAATCCGCGCATGACCTCTACTGGCATGGCGGAGCCCCCGGACACACACGTGCGGAGGCTCGAGACGTCGTAGTCGGCCCGGTCGGGGTAGTTGAGCAACGCGTGGTACATCGTCGGGACGCCGTCAAACAGCGTGACCTTGTCGCGTTGGATGATCTGTAGCGCCTTGCCGGGCTCGAAGCGGGGGATCATGGTCAGGCACGCTCCGGCCCGGATCCCGGTATTCAGGCACCGTGGTGCCGGAGGTGTAGAGGATCACGGCGGTGTCCGAATCCTCACGCTCGACGTTCTCGGGGTTGCCGCGAGGCGCCCGCGAGCAAGGCCTCAAACTCGCCCGGCCTAACGACGATCACCTCGGTGCCGGCTACTCCGGCGCCTTCCTGCGCCGAGTCCGCGAAGCCGTGCCACGCGAACATCAGCCGCGCGCCCACCCGACCCGCGCCCTCGTTGAGCATGTCATAGGTCAGGGGTACTGTCCTCGAGCTTCAACGCGGGTCGATCACCACGCCTGAACGCTGTCTCGCTCAGAAGCCTTGCGAGGTTGCGAGGTACTACCGAACGTAGAGGGGGGTTTTCCACGCACCGAACAGTGTTCACCCCGATGTCACCGCCGCCCGAGTCGACGATGCTCGAAGCTCTCCGAATCACCGGAGAAATCAATTGAGTGCCGAGCATCAGTCGGACCGGGCCGATCGATAGCACAGTTGGTCAGGTCGGTGAACGCTCCGTCTATGCCCGTCACCAAAACGGTGCGCTGATGTTGTCGACGCACCGAAGGAGGGATTGCATCATGGCAATCGTCGCTACACCTCCACCCATCGCTGCACGTTCGGCAGGAGCGGAGGCTGCGCATAATGGCGCTCCTCGGACGGAACCCGTTGCGCCGGCCAGCGAGACCACATCAGGCTGGGGCAACTCGGCACCGCTGGCGCTATTGGCCTTCGCCGTCCCGACGTTCATGCTCAGCATGATCAACGCGGGGGCGATCTCAAAGGGCGTGGAGCCCGTCGTGTTCGGCGTCGCGCTGATGTGCGGCGGCCTCGTGGCGCTGATCGCGGGCATCGTCCAGCTCCGCGTCGGGAAGACCTTCACGGGTGTGCTGTTCTGCGGTTTCGGCGCGTTCTGGCTGTCGCTGTTCGCGATCGGGCAGTGGTTCTTGAAGTCCGTGCCTCCCGCGCAGGCGGGTCACGCATTGGGTCTGTTCCTCTACGCGTTCGGCATCTTCCTCGCCGTGATGTTCGCCGCGTCGTTCCGCACGAATCTCGTCGTGGTCCTGACGCTGGCGCTCATCGGGATCGCGGTCTTCCTGCTCGGCGCGGGCAACTACGGAGCTCACGCCACCCTGATCCATTGGGGCGGTTATCTCGGACTCGCCGCATCGGCATGCATCTTCTACCTGGCCCTTGCGGAGCTCTGCGAGACCACCTACGAGCGAGTCGTGTTGCCCGTCTGGTCTCTGGCCGCGCATTGACACAGCACCGACTGCACTATCCAGCGCGCCGGCTCATCGCCGGCGCGCTTCACGTCGCACCCCGGTCGCTTGCAGGCAAAACGGAAGGCGACGACCGGAATCGAACCGGTGTAGACGGCTTTGCAGGCCGCTGCGTAGCCACTCCGCCACGTCGCCGCGAGTCCGAAGCGTAGCGACGTCGCTCCGTGCGGCGACGCGTCTCGGCGCTAGTCGCCGGTCCGCGCGGTCAACAGGACGGCGTTTGCGAACGGATCCCGGACAAGGATCGCGTCCGTCAGCCGCTCATACGCGAGACCGGCCGCCTCGATTCGCGCCGCCACGGCGTCAAGCCCGGCCGAGTCGGGAAGCTCGATCGTGAACGAGCGCAACCCGATCGACCCGGCCGCTGCCGGCGCCGCGCCCGCACTGTGCCAGGTGTTCAGCCCGATGTGGTGGTGGTAGCCGCCCGCCGACACGAACAGCGCGCCTGGGTACCCGCGCACGATCACGTCGAAGCCGAGCACGCCGTGGTAGAAGGCCTCGGCCGCAGCCAGATCGGCCACCTGAAGATGTACGTGCCCGATTTGCGTCCCGGCCGGCGCCTGCTCCTGGAGGCCCGGTACCCCTTGCAGCTCGGCGAGCACATCGTCGAGGTCGAGGGGCATGGTTGCCATCTGGAGCTGTCCGTCCGAGCGCGGCCACTCGGCCCGGCGGCGATCCCGGTAGATCTCGATGCCGTTGCCGTCTGGATCCGAGAGGTAGAGCGCCTCGCTCACGAGGTGATCGGATGCCCCGTCCAGGGGCCAGCGCGCAACGGCGAGCCGGGCCAGCGCGAACGCCAGGTCCTGGCGCGTCGGGACGAGGATCGCGAGGTGATAAAGGCCGGGCGCGCGTCGGTTCAACCGCGGGGCCGCGCTGTCGCCGCGCAGCTCAATCAGCGCCGGGTCGTCGGCGACGCCGAGCGCCAGCGTTCCCTCGTCGCGCTCGGTCGCCCGCAGCCCGATCGCCCGTTCGTAGAACGTCCGCGAACGATCCAGGTCGGAGACGGTCAGGCGAACGGTCCCGAGCGCGGTGTCGGACGCGATCCGGGTCGCCGCGGCGCCCTCGAGCGAGGCTGCGGCAGACGTCATGCCTCGCGCTCCACCGTGCACGAGCCGCCGCGCTGAGCGCCAGGCAGCCGCCCGAGCAACGAGGCGAGCCGCGCGGTCTCCTCGGCGTCGAAGTGCTCGAGGAACAGCCGGCGGATGCTGCGAACGTGCGTGCAACCGGCGTTCCGCAGCTTGGCAAAACCTTCGTCGGTCAGCTGCGCGTAGGAAACCCGGGCGTCGTTCGGGCAGGCCGCACGCTCGATGAACCCGCCCGACACGAGACCGTCGACCAAGCGGGTGATGCCGGACCGGGTGAGCATCGTGCTCTCGGCCAGCGCCGACATGGGCAGCTGCCGGTCGGGGGCCTGCGCGAGGTAGAGCAGCACCTCGTAGTCGCGGGTGGTAATGCCGTGCTCGGAGACGAGTTCGGCGTCGAGCAGGCGCAGGATCGTGGCGTGGCTCTGGAGATAGCCACGCCAGGCCTCAAGGGCGTCCCCCTCGAGGTTCGAGCTCTCAGGGCCGTCCGACACGGCGCACTGCGGGGTCGCGCCGGCGACTGCCGCCGTGGCGTCGAGCGAGGGGGAGACGGGTTCCTCGAGGGTGATCGTGTCGCCATCCGGGCGGGCGGTGCTGGTATCCATGCGTCGGATCATAGTTGACCAGTCAATCGCAGTACGGCGGCTAGGGTAAGCCCCGATGATCGAGATCGCCCCAGGCGTGTGGCACTGGACGGCGCGGCGCGAGTCGATCGCGGCCGAGGTGAGTTCCTACTACCTCGAGTCCGAGCGCGTAGTGATCGACCCCATGATCCCACCCGACGGCCTCGAGTGGTTCGATCAGCGCGGGGTGCCCGAGCACGCCGTGCTGACAAATCGCCACCACGATCGAGACGCCTGGCGGCTGCACGAGGCGTTCGGGTGTGTCGTTCACTGCATCGACAACGGCGTGTACGCGCTCGAGGGGCGCGGTCCCGTGGAGCCGTTCCGGTTCGGCGACGAGCTGGCGGGCGGGATCGTCGTACACGAGGTAGACGCGATCTGCCCCGATGAGACCGCACTGCACATCCCGCGCCACCGGGCTTTGGCGTGCGCGGACGGCGTAGTGCGGTCGCGGGGCGGCGGGGAGCTGCGGTTCGTCGCCGATTATCTGATGGACGATCCGGAGCGCACCAAGCAGGGCCTGCGCGACGCCTACGGGCGTCTGCTCGAGCTCGACTTCGACCTGCTCCTGCTGGCTCACGGGGAGCCCGTGGTCGGTGGCGCCCGGGACGCGCTCCGCGGGTTCGTCGAGGGCGCGAGCTAGGTCTCGTCGGGTCTCCGCGGGCCCGGCCGACGCGGACCGAAACGGACCTATTTCGGGCGTAGTGTCCACGGGCATAAACCTAGGAACGAACGCCGGCGTAGCACCGGCCGAAAGGAGGGCGTGGTGGACTGGAAGCTCGAGCTGGTGGCGATCCCCGTAGCCGACGTCGACCGGGCTAAGTCGTTCTACGTCGAGCAGGCCGGCTTTAACGCGGATCACGATCACACGGTGAGCGAGGAGATCCGGTTCGTGCAACTCACCCCACCCGGCTCGGCGTGCTCGATCGCCCTGGGCAACGGGTTGACCGACGCCGAGCCCGGGTCGGTTGTAGGGCTCCAGCTCGTCGTCGAGGACATCGGACAGGCCCATGATGAGCTCGCGCAGCGCGGCGTCGAAGTCACCGACGTTCAGGAGTTCCCGTGGGGATCGTTCGTGTTCTTCAGCGACCCAGACGGGAACAAATGGTCGGTGCAGCAGCTCCCGCAGTGGTCGGGTCAGTAACCCCTCATCCAATTCGGATGATGCTGGCGGGTCGGTCCCACGGCAGTTTTCGCGGAGCTTCGGTCAATCAATTCGGATCGCTGGAGGGGCCCCCAAAATGGAAGACGACGAAGCCGCGTTCGGCCCGATCGACGTTGTCGTGATCGGCTATCCGCCGGGCGCGCCGATGACCGGCGAAGCAGTTCCGCTGCTGCTCGACCTCGTCGACCGGGGGATCATCCGTGTGCTCGACGCACTGTTCGTGCAGAAAGAGGCGGACGGGACGTTCCGTGGCTTTGACCTCGCCAATCTCGACGAGGACACCGCCGGCGATCTGGCAGCCTTTGCCGGCGCCAGCACCGGCATGCTCAACGACGATGACGCCGCGTTGGCGGCGGCCGAGATCGAACCCGGGAGCGCGGCCGTGTTGATCGCCTACGAGAACCGGTGGGCGGCGCCGTTCATCGCGGCCGTGCACCGCAGCGGCGGCGTGCTCATCGCGAATGAGCGGATCGGCGTTCAGGCTCTCATCGATGCGCTCGATGCCGCAGAGGCAGCGGCGTAGGCGAAAGCAAGCGCGATGCCAGGACTACTTCGCGGAGTTGCCCGTACCGCCGTCGCCGCCGGGACGTGGACGGCCGTCTCCAACCGCGTGGCCCGCCGCCAGTACAACCGCTGGTCAGAACAGGATCAGCAGCAGCAGTACGTCCAACAGCCGCAGTACGCCCAACAGCCGCAGTACGCTCGACAGCCGCAGTACGCCCAAACGCCCGCCCCTGCCGCGGACCCCGCGGATGACCGGATCGCCAGGCTCAAGGAGCTCGGAAATCTGAAAGAACAGGGGATCCTGACCGAGGAGGAGTTCGCCACCGAAAAGGCCCGGATCCTGCGCTGATCGTGCTCCAGTTGCGTGTGTTCGGCACCTCCGAGCCGATCGCCGATCTCACCAACATCGCGATGCTTCTGGTTGGAGGCTCGGTTACGCTCCTCGCGCAACGCGCTCTCGGGGGGCGAGAAACCCGGAACGTCAGCTGATTCGGGCGCCCAGGCTACGAGTCGGCCTCGATCACCGGTTCGCGTCGAACTTCTCCGCCAGCCCCACCATCGCGCTCCGCCGGTCGAGCCCCGCGGCCCCGAGCATTACCGTCCGTCCCGACGACAGACCGTCTCTGAGATAAGACTCGGCGATCCATTGGCCGGACCGTTCCTCGACGATCAAGCCTTCCCGGCGTCTGTCCGCCTCTTCGCTCAGGCGCCGCAACAGAGCCTCGTCGTCGAGCACGTCGTAACTGTCCTGTGCACCCATCAGACACTCCTTTCGGTCACGCAGCCGTTCCGCTTGGCTCGCGCCCGGCCGCCGGCGTGGAACCCGAGACCGCCGGGTCGTCGTCCCAGTTGATTACTGCGGCGTCTCCGCGGTCGAGCACATGCGGGCCTCCGGTCTTCGTGAACCCGTCCCAGGCCCAGTCGACGAACGCCTCGATCTTGGCCCGCGTCCCGGTCATCAGGCTGGCGTGGACGCCGAGCCAGGCCATGTGGGCGAGCTCGCCGTGGATCTCGTGGTGGCGCTTGCCGACCTCGGCAATCGCGGCGCCACGGCCGATCATGGCCATGATTCCTTTGTCGTGGTAGCGGAAGTCCTTGGGCTGTTTGCCCTCGAGGCCGCCGATGATGTTGTTGGCGGCCCAGATGCCGGACTGGAGGGCAACCGACCCGAGCTGGGGGAGGGGGTTACCCTCGACGTCGGGGATGTTGGCGATGTCGCCGACGAAGTACACGCCGGGGCTGCCCGCGAGGGTCAGGTCGGCCTGGACCTCGACGCGGCCGCCGCGTCCCTGAGCGAGTCCGCAGTCGGCCGCGACCGCGGCGGCCTTGATTCCGCCGCCCCAGACAACGCAGCGGGTGGGGAGGACGGTGCCGTCTGAGAACACGGCGTGCCCGGTCGCGACCTCCTTGACCCCGGTCCCGAGGTGGATCTCGACCCCCTTGTCCTCGAGCACCTTGGCCACATAGCCGTGGGCGCTGTCTGAGAACGGCTTGAGCAGCGCATCGCCGAAGTCGAGCAGGCAGATGCGCGCCTTGGTCGGGTCGAGGTTGCGGTACTCGGTCGGGACGGTCACCTTGAGCATGTCGCCGAGCGCGCCGGCGACCTCGACGCCGGTCGGGCCGCCGCCGACCACGACGATGTTGAGCGCGCCCCGGTCGATCAGCGACGGATCGCGATCGACCTGCTCGAACAGGCCGAGAATGCGCGAGCGCAGCCGGGTGGCGTTGTCGAGCGAGTAGAGCGGGAAGGAGTACTCGGCCGCCCCGGGTGTACCGAAGAAGTTCGGCTGCGAACCCGCGGCCAGGACGAGCGAGTCGCCGGTCCACGACCCGCCGTCCGCGGTCCTCACGGTTCGACTTGTGGTGTCCACGCCTGTGATGTCGGCGAGGTGCACGTCGACGTTGTCCTGATCGGCGAACACGTCGCGCAGTGAGTGGGCGATGTCGGTACCCGCGAGCTGGGAGGTCGCGACCTGGTAGAGCAGCGGCTGGAACTGGTGGTAGTTGTTGCGGTCGATGAGCGTGACTTGGATGTCGTCGTGGTCGGCGAGTTTCTGGGCGCACCCGAGGCCGGCGAACCCGCCGCCGACGATCACGACGTGGTGCTTGCTGCCGTTATCAGGCATGGGCGGGCTCCGGTTGTGGCTGGGCGCTGAGTCGTTCGAGTAGGTGCTCGCCGACGCGGATGGCGTTGGCCATGGCGGTGAGCGCCGGGTTGACAGCGCCGATGCTCGGGAAGAAGCTGGTGTCGACGACGTACAGGTTGTCGATCTCGTGGGCGCGGCAGTCCGTGTTCAGGACCGAGCTGTCGGGGTCGGCGCCGAACCGGCACGTCCCCGCCTGATGCGCGCACCCGGCCACCGGGATCTCGTTCTTCAGGTACGCGTGATGCGGGAGCAAGTGACCGTGATGCATCCCGAGATCCCCGATCATCTCCTTGAGCTGGTGGAACAGGCGCTCCTTCGCCTCATCGTTGCTGGCCTTGTAGCTGATCTGGACGTTGCCGTCACCGGCCAGCGTGACGCGGTTCTCGGCGACGGGCAGATCCTCGGTGGACAGCCAGAAGTCGACCGCGTGCCGGGCCACTTCCTCCAGCGTCCAGCTCGGAGCGAACCGCGTCTCGCCCGGCTTTTCGCCGCGGAACATCGGCGCCTGCGACTTGCCGACCATCTGGATGTTCCCAAGCGGGAAGTCGAACTCCTCACCGCCGGAGAAGTAGAAGTCGTTGACCCCGAGCGTCTTCTGGAAGACCGTCGGGTTCTCTTCCTTAGACAGCGCCAGGACGGCCTGACTGTTATGGAACATGTAGTTGCGGCCGACCTGATCAGAGCGGTTCGCAAGACCGTGCGGGTGCGCGTCGTTGGCCGAAGCCAGCAGCAGCTTGGCGCTGTTCGCCGCCCCGCAGGAGACGACCACGATGTCCGCGTCGAATGTCTCGGTCTGTCCGTCGTGGTTGACCGTGACGCTCCTGACCTCGGTCCCGGCGGCATTCGTCTCGAGCCGTACCGCCTCGGCGCCGGTGAGCAGCGTGACGTTCGGGTGCTCGAGCGCCGGCCGGACCGACATCACCTCGGCGTCCGATTTGGCGTGCACCACGCACGGAAAGCCATCGCAATTCGCGCACCGGACACACTTGCTGTAGGGCATGTTTCCCTCGTCGAGCAGAATCCCGCACGGGGCGTGGAACGGGTGCAGCCCGGCCTTGGCGAGATCGTCTGAGAGCTGCTGGATCCGCGGCTCGTGCGAGACGGCCGGGAACGGGTACGGGGCGCTCGCCGGCGGCTCGGTCGGATCCTCCCCGCGCGCGCCGTGCACCTGGTAGAGCTGCTCGGCCTTGGTGTAGTAGGGCTCCATATCCTCGTAGGGAATGGGCCACGCCGGGGAGATTCCGTCCGTGTGCCGCAGCTCGCCGAAGTCCTCTGCCCGGAGCCGGTAGAGCGCGGCACCGTACAGCTTGGTAGCGCCGCCGACGAAGTAGTGAACCTGGGGCTGGAAGGCGGAGCCGTCCGGGTAATGCCACGTGTCCTCAGAGATGTACCGTCCGTCGACGAACACATCCTGGGCTAGCCAGTTCTGCGGCTCGCGCGCCAACCATCCGCCGCGCTCGAGCAGCAGGATCCGCTTGCCTGAGGGGGCCAGCTGGTGCACGAGCGTCCCGCCTCCGGCGCCGCTTCCAATCACGATTACGTCATACGAATTGGTCATCTGCTGATCTCCAGATTCACTCTGCCACCCAAGGTTGATGCCAGCGGCCGTAGCCGGCGAGGATCTCCTCGGCCTCTGCGGGACCCCACGATCCCTTGGCGTAGGGGTGGACCGGCGGCGGATGCTCGAGCAGCGGCGCCATCACCCGCCAGCACTCCTCGACGCCGTCCTGGCGGGTGAAGCGCTTGCTGTCACCGATCAGCGCGGCGTGCAGGAGGACCTCGTAGGGCGTCGGGCCTTCGCCGCCCTCCTGGGCGAACTCCATGTCGAGGTTGATCTGCTCGGGTTCGACCGCCTCGTGCCGCTGTGCGTCGACCAGGAAACGGATCCCGGTGGACGGGTCCATCTTGACGACTAGCTGGCTTGGCTCCGGCGCGCGGGACCAGCCCGCGAAGGCGAGCCTGGGAGGTCGTCTGAACACGACCCGAAGCTCGGTTTGTGTGGTCGGGAGGCATTTCCCGGTGCGCAGGAAGAACGGCACCCCGGACCATCGCCAGCTGTCGATCTCGAGCCGCAGCGCCACGAACGTCTCTGTCGTCGAGTCCGGCGCCACTCCGTCGATCGCCCGGTAGCCGTCGTATTGGCCGCGTACGCAGTGAGCCGGATCGGCCGCCGGCATGGCCCGGTAGACGGACACCAGCGCGTCCTTCAGCACGCCGGCGTCGCCGGACGACGGCACCTCCATCGCAGCGGCGGCGACGACCTGCATCATGTGGTTGACCACGACGTCCCGGAGCGCCCCGACCGGGTCGTAGAAGTGCCCGCGGTCCTCGACCCCGAAGCTCTCGGCCATCGTGATCTGCACGCTCGAGACGTAGTTGCGGTTCCAGATCGGCTCGAACATCGCGTTCGCGAACCGCAGGTAGATGATCTCCCCGATGCCCATCTTGCCCAGGAAGTGATCGATCCGGTAGAGCTGGGACTCGTCGATGTACTGATGGATCTCGGCCGCGAGCTCTCGAGCCGACTCGAGGTCGTGACCGAACGGCTTCTCGACCACCACCCGCCCCGTCTTGGTCAGCCCCGCCTCGGTCAGTCCCTTGATGACCCGCCCGAACAAGAATGGCGGGATCTCCAGGTAGAACACGGGGCACTTGGCCTCGCCGATCGCGCGCGCCAGGCGCTCATACGTGTCCGGGTCGCCGAAGTCGCCGCTCACATACGACATCCGCGCGGCCAAGCGATCGAACACCGACTCGTCAATCTCGGTCCCGCAGTTGACGATCGCGTCCCGCGCGTGGCTGCGGAGATCGTCCGCCGACCAGTCGCTCACCGCGACCCCGACGATCGGGCACGTCAACAGGCGACGCTCTTCCAGACGGTAGAGCGAGTTGAAGGTCATCACCTTGGCCAGATCGCCCGTGATCCCGAAGATCACGAACACGTCGGCCACTGAAGCGTCTCCGGAGACTCGCTCCCCGGCGGGCGTAACTGCCGTAGTCATGCGACCCCTTTTTCTCGGACGGGAGTCGCATGTTTCCGCCCCGGGCTCTCGCTGCCGTCATCCGCATCGGGTGATGTGGCGCGCCGGGCGCTTGCGATCTTGAGCCCGTGCCCGAGGGTCTATCCGCTGCGGAGGTCGGAAAGGAGATCGCCGAGCATCATGAGCACACAGATCACGAAGACGACCACGGCGCCTCGGAGCCGAGTCGCCACGATCGCCTGGTGACGATTGCCGAAGCGGTACTGCTCTCGGTCGTCGCGCTGCTCGCCGCGTGGTCGGGTTACTCGGCGGCGAAGTGGGGCACCGAATCCTCGCTGTCCCTGGCCAAGGCGTCTTCGGCTCGCAGCAAGGCCAGCTTGGCCGAGATTCAGGCCACCCAGATCCGCACGCTCGACTCGGTCTCGTTCAACGCAGCCGAGACCGCGTATTTGTCCCACGACGCGAAGTTGTTCGCGCTCTCGCTCCGCCGGATGCGCCCCGGCTACCTGCCGGCGGTCAGAGCCTGGCTCGCCCTGCATCCGCTGACGAACCCGAAGGCGCCGCCCGATCCCTCATACATGCCGCAGTACGTCATCCCGCAGGACGCGCAGGCGCGGACGTACAACGCCCAGGCCAACGCCGCCTTCACCGACGGCGAAGTCTCCGCGGGAACCGCCGACAAGTACGTCCGCCTCACCGTGTTTCTCGCCGCGGTCCTGTTTCTGGTCGGGATCGGGAGCCGCTTTCCGCTCCCCGCGGCGCGGTACGGCCTGGCGGGCGTGGCCGGCGTCCTGCTCGTCATCGCGGTTGTGCAGCTCCTCGCGCTGCCCGGCCCGCCGTGAGGTCCCTGGGCCACAAAAGCCCTCCAAATCTGAGGATGGGCGATGCTCGGCTCGGGGGTTCGGCGCTTTGCGTTTCGCATGCTAAGAGTGATTCCATGTCGAGAAGCTCTGACCGGCTCCGCTCACCAGGTGAAGGGGCCGCGACAGGCGCGGCCCATGACACCAGGAGTCCCCGATGCCGAAGTACCTGCTGCTCAAGCACTACCGCGGCGGCCCGGAGCCGCACCATCCGTTCCCTCCGATCGACCAGTGGGCCCCCGAGGACGTCGAGGCGCACATGGCCTTCCAGAACCACGTCAGCGAGCTGCTCGAGGAAAACGGCGAGTACGTCGACGCGCAGGCACTCACGCCGGCGCGCACCTGGGTGCGCTACGGCGGCCCGAACGCCGCCCCCGCCACCACCGACGGCCCGCACCCCGAAACCAGCGACCTGATCGCCGGCTGGTGGATTATCGACGTCGATTCGCACGAGCCGTGCGGTGGAGCTCGCGGCCTACGTCTCCTCCGAGCCCGGCCCGGGCGGCGAGCCGCTGTACGAGTGGATCGACGCCCGGGAGGTCATGGGGGAGCGCCCTCGGACGACTGACGCGGCGTGATCGACGAGCCGCCGCGACGGGGAAAGGGCGCCCCGCCCGCCCCACCCACCCCGCTCGAACCCGCGCTGCGCGGGTCCGAGCGGGACCTCGTCCCTCGGGTGCTCGCGGGCCTGGTCCGGCGGGGCGAGGACTTCGATGCCGCTGAGGACGCGCTGCAGGAGGCGCTGCTGGAAGCGCTGCGGGTGTGGCCCGAGCACCCGCCGCGCGACCCGCGCGCGTGGCTGGCGACGGTCGCGACCCGGCGGCTCGTCGACGCTCGCCGCGGCGAGGCCGCCCGCCGCCGCCGCGAGGAGGCGACACACGCCGAGCCGCGGGCGGGCGGGCTTCTCGTCAGCGAGGAGGGCGACGACACCCTCTTCTTGCTCTTCTGCTGCTGCCACCCCGACCTCACGCCCGCCTCCCAGGTGGCGCTGACCCTCCGCGCCGTCGGCGGCCTCACCACTCGAGCGGCCGCTATCAGATCGAGGCCGCCATCGCCGCCCTCCACGACGACGCGGCCAGCGCCGAGGAGACCGACTGGCCGCAGATCCTCGCCTGGTACGACGACCTCGTCGCCCTCACCGACGACCCGGTGCACGAGGACCCGGCCGCTGTGCTCGGGCGTGCGGTCGCGCTCGGCCACGTCGTCGGGCCCGCCGCGGGACTGCTCGAGACCGATCGGGTGCGCGAGGTGCTCGGCGACCGCCACCGGTGGCACGCCGTGCGCGGCCACCTGCACGAGCTCGACGGCGACCCACTGGCTGCCGCCACGGCGTACGCCGAGGCCGCCCGGCGCGCGAGGAACGTCGCCGAGCGCGACCACCTGGTCCGTCAGGCCGCCCGCGCTCGCGCTGGCTGATGGGCGATGCTGAAGACGATCTCTTCTGCAACCGCCGCAGTCGCCGCGGTGGGCCACCGTATTGGCGGCACCGGGATGCGGGGATTCCCGCACCATGAACCGGCAGTCCGTGCGGATGGCACGACGTTAGGGACGCTCGATCCTTGGAGTCTCCGACACATTTGCCGAGCATTGGTGCGATTCCATCCGTGCTCTGCGCACGCAAGCAGAAAGATCGACCATGAACGCTTTGTCGTCATCTCCGCCGGTGTCACCACACCTCAGCACCGGGCTGCTCGACAGCTGGATCGAAGGCTGGACGGTCGCGCTCAACGGCGCCCGCGACTGCTTTCAGGCGACCCTCGCCACCGGGCCAGGCGCGCTCGACCTCCCGCGCTGGATGGAACTGACGATCACGCGCAAGGCGCCCTCTTGGACAACGCCGCACGAGATCGTCTTCGAGGATCCGATCGCGCGTCTACGTGATTTCTCAACCTCGCAGACCCCGGGCTCAACCTCGCGGACCCCGGGCTTGGTGCCGACGCTGGTGCTTCCGCCGCAGGCCGGCCACGACTCGTGCATCGTCGATTATTCAGAGGAACAGAGCCAGATGCAGGCGATTCTGGCCTCGGGCCTGGAGCGTGCGTTCTCGCTTGACTGGATCGGTGCGACCGACGAAACCAAGGACGCATCAATCGAGGACTATCTCGAGGTCATCCACCACGCGGTCGAGCACTGCGGGGGGCGGGTGAACCTGATCGGGGACTGTCAAGGAGGATGGCTGGCGACGATCTACGCGGCGCTGTATCCGGAGCAGATCAACACGCTCACGCTCGCCGGAGCGCCGATCGACTTCCACGCCGGCGAGCCGGTCGTTCACGAAGTGCTGCGTCACCTCGCTCCGGGTGGAGATCTGCGCTTCTACGAGGCCCTCGTCAAGCTCGACGGAGGCGTCCTCAAGGGCGAACACATGGTTTCCGGGTTCGTCATGATCCAGCCCAGCGCGGAGATCTCCAGACAAATCGATCTGCTGCTGCACCTCGACGACGAGCACCACGTCGCCCGCTACTGCGAGTTCGAGGACTGGTTCAAACACACCCAGGACGTCCCCGGGGCGTTCTACCTGTGGATCATCCGCCACCTGTTCCGCGACAACGGGCTGATCGACGGCGCGATCAGAGTTCGCGGACGCCGGGTCGACCTCACGAACATCTCGATGCCGCTCTATCTGCTCGCCGGAGCGACCGACCACATCACCCCACCCGACCAGGTATTCGCGATCGCCGATCTCGCGTCGACCCCGCCAGAGCTCATACGTCGGCACGTCACCACAGGCGGCCACCTCGGCCTGTTCATGGGGCACGAAGCGCTACGCGAGCACTGGCCGCCGATCCTGACCGACATCCTCCGGCATTCAAAAGCGGATCCAAAACCCCGCAGACGGCGATCCGCTCCGGTCAGCCGATCGCCGCGGAGATCAGCGCCCGGCCGGACTAAAGCAAACGCCTAACCGCCAGGCCGACGTCCCGCGTCCCGCGGACGGACGCCTACTCGCCGCACTGCTTCGCGACCAAAACAGGCTCGGCGAGCGCCGCTGGAGACTCCTACTTCCCCAGCCACCAAAGGGAGCTATGCGCAGGAGCTGACTGCGCACTCGAGCGCGACGGTCCTCGGACACGCGCGGTCACCAAGGCAAGGAGGTCCTGCTCGAGGGAGGCCGCGACGGCGAGCGGTTAGGACGAGAAGCTCGTGTGTGAGCCGATTCGATTTAGTAAGGGCGGAGTTCGGCAGCGAGATCCGTCACGTCGACGGGTGGACGGTCCCCCGGACACTGAGATCCCTACCACGCGCCGTTCCCGCGCTCTCAGCCCGCCGCTGCGAGACCGCTCGGGCGAATGACGCGCGGCGTTCCTGAGTAGCTCGCTCGGCGCAAGGCCGGCGCCGTCAAGACGGAGCCTGGCGCCGCGTGCCGGGCGAATTACGCCGTGAACTTGCCGCGCGGCTCGCTGGGAGCGCCCGCGTCCGACGCATCAAAGTTAGATATCCATCCGAGAACCTCGATACCTCGCCTACGACTGGCCTGGTGCTTACCGACGAATTGCCTCCTCAAGTCCTGTCGTTCCCAGCGGTGCTCTAGATGTTCGAGACGCGCACTGCGAGGGCCGCTGAACGTCCGGATCTGGGACCCTTTGACGCGTGGGGGCGGATTGGACCTAGGGGCATCCCACACCGATCGCGTCATCGGCGAGCGGCGGATGGCCACGCTGCGCGACCTCGGTAGCGTGCCCACCACGATCCGCGAGGAGCAGGCCTTCCTCGACGCCTCGGCCCGGCATCTGGCCGCCAACCAGCGCTCGATGCCGTTCACCGCGGTCTACCTGTTCGATGGGCAAGGCGACGCTCGCCTGAGCCTCACCACCGGGGTCCGGGTAGGTCACGCGGCCGCGCCTGAGCTGATCGCGGCGGCGGACCCCGCGCCCGTGTGGCCGGCCGCGGAGATACTCCGGCTACCGCACGTTCGCCGTCGACAAAGAGCCGGTCCCGGCCGAGCGCCGGGCGCTCGTCCGCGCGATCCGGAACGGCGAGATCGTCCACGACGAGGAGGTGCTCTACCAGACCGGCGAGGGGCGGTGGATCACCCTTCGGGTCAGTGCCGCGCCGATCAGCGACGGGTCCGGCCGGACCGTGGCCGGCGTGGTCGTCTTCGAGGACATCAGCGAGCGCGTGCGGGGTGAACGGCTCCTGGCCTCCCAGCGCGACGTCATGGCCATGATCGCCCAGGGTCAGCCGCTCGCGGACACGCTCGCCGAGATCGTCACTGCCTACGAGCGCCTGTCGGATCGCGGGGGGCGCGCCTCGATCCTGCTCACGAGTGCCGACCGTAGGCGGCTCGAGCACGGAGCGGCGCCGAGCCTGCCGGCACCCTACAACGAGGCGATCGATGGCCTCGAGATCGGGCCGAGCGTGGGCTCGTGCGGAACCGCTGCCTACCGCCGCCAAGCCGTGGTGGTGAGAGACACTCAGCGCGACCCGCTATGGGCGGACTTCCGCGAGCTCGCGGCCGAGCACCGGTTGCGGTCGTGCTGGTCGACGCCCGTCTTGGCGACCGACGGCGCCTTGGCGGGGACGATGGCGATCTACCACGACAAGCCCGTCGAGCCATCGGCCGAGGAGCGGGAGATCGTGGAGTTGCTGTCGCGCACGGCGGCTGTGGCGATCGAGCGCGATCGTGACGTCCGAACCCGCGAGCGTCAGCTCAGCGAGCTGCAGACCAGCCTTCTCCCCCCGCTGCTGCCCAAGACCCAGGGGCTGGAGGTAAGCGCGACGTTCCATCCCGGTGACCGCACGCTCGACGTGGGCGGAGACTTCTACGACATCTTCCCGCTGTCTGATCGCGCCTGGGGTCTCTTGATCGGCGACGTCTGCGGTCACGGCGCGCAGGCCGCTGCGGTCACGGCACTCACCCGCCACACCACACGCGCGATCGCCGGACGGGAGGCGGATCCCCGCGAGGTCCTCCGGCAGGTGAGCGAGATCCTGCTCGGCTCGCGCGGCCGGCGAGCTCAGCGATCTGGCGCTGCAGACCGTTTCGTGCCCGTGAGCGCCGCCAGCGCGTGCCAAGCCGTACCGGGCCGCTCACCCGTGCCTCAGGTTCGACTCGTTCGACAGCCCGCTCAGGCCGGTGGACCGTGCGGCTCTGGCCTCAGCCCGCGGCGCGTAGTCGGCGAGTCGCTCCACGACGTTGACGGCACGCGCGGTCGTGATCGACGGGCGCTGCGGTCCGACATGAACGACACCAAGACCGCTGCCCCGAAGGAGGACATCACGGTAATCGTTGCAGACGACGCTGCGGCGGGTGGGACGCGGAACGGCGCGGCTGGCCCTGGTTGTGTCCAAGGCTCGGTGCAGGATCGCCAAGGTCAATGACCGAGACTGTCTTGACCGGGAGGAGCGGCGTGACTGCTCCTCTGGCGCGGAGGACGTCGGCTGCTATCGACTGTGCCATCGTCCCGCCGGGCCAGCTGACGCTTTCGCGGATGCGGAAGTCCGTCACAGCCAGCTGGGCCGCGGCCGTCCGTCGCGAGATGCTCATCGCCGAGCGAACGCAGGCTCGGTCTTACTGCCTTGCGCCGCCGCGATCGCCGCCGGGGCGACGGCTGTCGGTCTCTCAGGATTGAACGTGGCTGCTCGCGGCTGGCGGCACGGCCAGCACTGGGCACGGCGCGACGTGCAGCAGCCGCAACACGACACTGCCCAGGAGCAGTTCCGCGATTGGCCCGTGCCCGCGGGTGCCCATAACGACAAGATCTGCTCCGACCTCCCGAGCGATGTCAGCGATCTCATGCGCCGGCTGGGGACCAACGTGGTCAACGATCCTGAGACTCGGTTTGAACCCATCCCTCGCGAGCTGCTGAACGGTCTCCTCCAGCTTGGCCTTCACCACATCCTCGTCGGGGTACACGGCGAGTCCGGTCTTGGTCGCGTAGTGCTGGGCCACGTGGACCACGACAAGCGAAGCTTCATGGTCATGAGCGAGCGTCTTCGCGACTTGGAGCGCTCGGTCTGCATTCGGCGAGCCATCGGTGGCCCAGACGATCGTGTCGAACAACCTTTACCTCCATCATCCCATCGACAGCTCCCGGGGCGGTCGGAGCTTCCTCGATTCCGCCACGAGGTGCAAGGGCGGATGTGCAGTAGTCGTTTTGTCGGGTGAGCGTTAGCCGGCACGCGTGGGATAACGACGACCCGGCCGCGACATCGGTGAGGCGGCGCAGCCCGGTGGGGCTCGGGTGCGGGTCGTAGCGTTAGGGAGACAGCATGGGCGGCCGAGCAGGCGGAGATCCATCCATGGCCCATGTCGAAGCGTGGTGTGAGCCCGGCCAGGATTGACCCTGGGACGTGAGGCGAAATATCAGCTTCCAGCGGATGTCGTCGCCTAAGCCTGCGACCCACGCTTAGCGAGTTTCTCACCGCAGCCGATGAGATGAACGTGCTGAGACAGAGGGAGGACTCAACCCCGTCGAGTAGGGGGCGTCAGTTGCCGCATCGCCAAGGCGAGCACCTACGTCGGCGCGGAGCGATCTGGCTCCCGCAGCCGCTCCATCGCGCAAGCCAGACACGCCCGATGCCGGCCGTTCGAGGCTGCTCGATCCGGTCAACGCAAAAGCGCCGATGGGGCCGCCGCCTTGCCCCTGCAGGCCGTCCACCTCGAGAACGCGGCCGTGATGGCCGGCGAATGGGCGGTCGTCTGGCGAACGGCATGAAGGGCTCGTGTTGGCCTTGCTTCAGAAGCTGCTGAGGGCATCAGTGGGAAGACCGCGAAGCCTTCTTGGTGATGTCCACCGACTGAACCGAAGCTGCCGCCGGCGTAGACACTCGCGCCCGAGAGTGCCAGCGTTTCGATGCTGCCGCCGACGTTGGGATTCCAGGCGGTTGCTTGTCCGGTTCTCGCGTCGAGCGAGGCGAGACCATGACGGGTGCGGCCGCCAATGGAGCTGAAGTCGCCGCCGACGTAAACCGTGGAGCCCGACATCGCCAGCGCCACGACATCGCCCCTGACGTCGGCCTGCCACGTCGTCGCTGCACCCGTGGTCGCGTCCAGCGCCGCGATGTGCCGGCGAGCGGCTCCTCCGATCGAGGAGAATGAGCCGGCGACGTATACGGCGGCGCCGGTGGTCGCCAATGCGAGCACGTTGCCGTCCGGGTTGGGGTTCCAACCGGTCGCCTTCGCGGTGAGGGCGTCCAGCGCAGCCAGGTTGTCGCGGGGCTGGCCGCCGATCGAGGTGAATCGCCCGCCGACACAGATCGTGGAGGCGCCGACCGCAAGGGCGTCGACGAACGAATAGTCGTAGTAGCTGTTGGGGCCCGCGAGGCCCGGATCCCAGGCGGTCGCAGCGCCAGTCGTTGCGTCGATGGCCGCCAAATGGTTGCGCGGCTGACCGCCGATCGAGGTGAAGTAACCGCCGGCGTACACGGTCGAGCCTGACAGCGCCAGCGCGAGCACACCGAAGTACGCCGGGCACTTCTCGCTCTCACAGGGAGCAGGCGGGTTGCCGCCCGGGTTCCACGCCGTGGCCTGGCCGGTGCCCACGTCGAGCGCGGCGATCTCGGAACGAGGCGCTCCTCCGATCGACGTGAAGAAGCCGCCGACGTACAGGGTCGAGCCCGACAGCGCCATTGCGTGCACAGAGCCATTGGCGTCCGGGTTCCAGCCGGTCGGGCGGCCGGTCGTGGCATCCAGGGCCGCGACGTTGTGGCGTACCACGCCACCGACCGAGGTGAGGTCCCCGCCGATGTACAAGGCCGCACCAGAGAGCGCCAACGCGCGTACGTCGCCGTCGGTGGTGGGATTCCAGGCCGTGGCGAGGCCGGTCCCGTCGTCCAACGCGGCAAGGTGGTTGCGCGGCTGGCCGCCAACCGAGGTGAAGAGGCCGCCGGCGAACACGGTCGAGCGCGACACCGCCAGAACCAAGACCGAATCGTTGGGGCTCGGGTTCCAGCCTGTCGCGTGGCCGGTCGTGGAATCCAACCCCGCGAGGTCATTGCGCTCCTGCCCGCCGATCGATGAGAAGGTGCCACCGGCGTAGATCGTCGAATGCGCCACCGCCAGCGCGTACACAATCCCGCTCGCGCTCGGATTCCATGCCGTCGTGCGACCGCTCGTCGCGCTGAGCGCGGCGATGTTGTCGCGCCTCTCCCCGCCGATCGAGAAGAAGATGCCACCGGCGTAGATCGTCGAACCTGCCACCGCCAGCGCGTACACGACGCCGCTGGCGTTCGGGTTCCATGCTGTCGCACGGCCAGTTGCCAGGTTGAGTGCGGCCAGATAGTGGCGCACCCGCCCACCGATGAAGGTGATCTCCCCACCAACGTAGAGCGAGGACCCCCGGACCGCCAGCGCGTATACGCCAGCGGAACCGACTGGACCGCGCGCGTTTGGGTTCCAGCCGCTGGTCCGGCCGGTCCTCGCGCCGATCGCGGCAATCAGTGGGCGGGTCCGACCGCTGATCGAAGTGAACCGGCCACCGACGTACACAGTTGACCCTGACACCGCCAGCGCGTCCACCGTCGAATTGGCGCGGGGATTCCACACGGGATCAACGCTGCCGTTCGCCCTGACATGCGCTAGGTTCCTACGCGCAACGCCACCGACCTTGTCAAACGAGCCGCCGATGTAGTAGCCCCCACGCCGATCGGAAGCCGCCGCGAGAACGCTCCCGTCGACCTTCGGGAACCTCACCACCGCAGACCCGCGAGTCACGCTCAGCGGCACACCTGAGCCGGTGTACGGCCCGATGTAGCCAAACGAACCACCGACGTACACGACGTTGCCGGCCGGTACAACGGACGACACCGTCCCAGCGATGCCCCACGTCGGCCGCGGAACCGGGCTCGGCAAAGTCGCCTGCGCCGACCCTGGAAGCACCCACACCCAAGCCAACCCGACGATCCAGGCGGCCAATCCGAATCGGCGCACCCTCCACACGATCCATTCCCGCCGCACCACCGATGACGCAGTGACTCGCATCACAACCAAACCGTATGCGGGCGGCACGCTGTCGCCAACCGCACTCCTCCCCACCCTGCTGCGCAAGACTACGCACTGGCACTCTCGCACTACCTCGACGCGCTCGAGTGGCAGCCCGACGTGATCAGGATCCACGCGGTGCTCGGCGGCAAGAACCCGCATCCGCAGACGTTCGTCGTCGGCGGGATGGCGACCCCGGGCGGCTACGGAAGCGCCCCGGTCGGCGATACCGCGACATATCTGTTCCCGCGCGGGATGATCACCGATCTCGATCTCGCCACGGTACGGCCGCTCGATCCGGCGAAGATCACCGAGCAGGTCACCCGCTCCTGGTGCTCCTACCCCGAGGGCGACGGGTCCGCGCTGGCCCCGTCCAAGGGACAGACGAATCCGCAGCACACGGGCCCCGACCCGCCCTATCAGTGGCTGTACACCGACCGGAAGTACTCGTGGCTGAAGGCGCCCCGCTACGGGGGACAGGTGATTGAGATCGGGCCGCTGGCGCGGCTGCTCGTCGCCTACGCCGCCGGAGCGCCGGCGGTCATGCGGCCGGTCGATATGACCCTGTCGCGTCTTCGGGCTGAACCGGCGGCACTGCACTCGATGCTCGGCCGCGTCATCGCTCGCGCGCTCGAGACCGTGATCGTGGTGGATCAGTTGGAGGGCTGGCTCGACCAACTCGACGGCAACATGAACGCGGGTGATCTGGGGATCGCCGACACCGCGAAAATGGGACCCTTCGAGTTGGCCGTCGCACGCGCGCGGCTTCGGGCCGCACGAGGTGCCGCGCGGCTCGCTGGGCCACTGGGTCGAGATCTCGGGCGGAACGATCTCCCACTACCAGGTGGTTGCGCCGACCACCTGGAACGCCTCTCCTCGGGATAGCGAGGGTCAGCCCGGCCCGTACGAGCAGGCGCTCGTCGGGACGCCGGTGGTCGACCCCGAGCGACCGCTCGAGCTGCTGCGCACGGTGCACTCGTTCGACCCGTGCTTGGCCTGTGCGGTGCACGTGCTCGGCGCGCGAGTAGTCGCGGTCTGCAAGTCCGAACCCCAGCCTCAGGCGACGACCCGCCACCTGCCGCCTGAGAATTAGCATCTACTGGCGCCGTTGGCGGCTGATCGCCTACGACTCGGTCGCCGGGTGCCAGCGGGAAGTCGAAACGTTAGGCCACGCCACGCGAACTGCTGTGGCCGCAGTTCTGCAACGCCGCCCCAACCGCAGGCTTGGGAACCCCGGCATCAGACCGCCGCATCACCGCTGATGCGGCCATGTGGAGTTCAGCCGTCAGAAGTTAGTCGGCTGGTACTCGCCGGCGAAGCAGGAGCGGCCAAGCGAGCGGGCGGCGGGTCTCGTACCTGGTCGGTTGCCTCAGAGGCGTCGCGACCATCTGAGGTTCGCCAGCGGCGTTGGGCGAACGTGATCCGATCTCCGCCAACGTTGCGCAGAGCAAACGCCGCCTCTAGTGCGCCACGCGCAGCCGGGGCGACGAGGACGCCGGATGGTTCTCAGCCGCGCTCGTGGTGGCGGTGGCGGTGGCGGCTTACGTCGCGGCTGCGCGCTCCGAGCTCGAGCTGGCGCGGGTAGAAGCCGTCGCTGCGCGGCGGCGCATGATGTGCCGTCGCAGCTCGTCGGCACCGAACACGATGAAGGGATAGGGGAGCAGCAGTGCTAGGTCGCTCGCGGGGAGTGCAGCGGTGCCGAGCAGCGTTTGGAATGGCGGCGCATACACGAACACGGCGGCGAGGGCGAGCTCGGCAGCGATGGCGAGCAGTAGGTAGCGGTTGCTGAGGACGCCGATCGACCGTAGCGACGCCCGCTGGCTGCGCACTGCGAACGCGGTGCCGATCTGGCCGAAGATCATGCCGAGGAACGTCATCGTCGTGGCTTGGAGGTAGGCGTGGTGGAGGCGGCTGTGGACGCCGACGGGGTCGTCCGGGTGCCAGCCTGCGCGTGTGAGCACATAGAAGAAGCCGCCCATCGACAGCGCCGCGACGATCAGGCCTAGGAATAGCCACGCGCGCAGGAGCATCGGGCGGCGGATCACGTTCTCCGTTCGCTTGCGGGGCGGGTGCTGCATGATGCCTGGCTCGGCGGGGTCGCGGCCGAGCGCGAGCGAGGGGAGGGTCTCGGTGCCGACGTCGAACGCGAGCAGCTGGAGCACGGTCAGTGGCAGTGGCACGGCGCCGCCGGCGAGCGCGAAGATGAGGAACGGGACGACCTCGGGTGTGGCGTGGGCGAAGATGTAGACGATGAACTTGCGGACGTTGTCGTAGACGACGCGGCCCTCCTCGACGGCGGCGACGATCGAGGCGAAGTCGTCGTCGGTGAGCACCATCGTGGCCGCCTCACGGGCGACGTCGGTGCCCGACAGGCCCATCGCGACGCCGATGTCGGCGCGGCGCAGCGCGGGCGCGTCGTTGACTCCGTCGCCGGTCATCGCCACCACATGACCCTGTGCACGCAACGCCTCGGCGATGTGCAGCTTGGCGTCCGGCGAGGCGCGCGCGAAGATCACCTCGCGGTCACCGGCCACGATCTGTTCGATTTCGCGCTCGTGACGGTGGTCGAGCCGCTCCGCGTTGACGACGACGAGGTCCTGGCCACCGATTCCAACCTGGCGGGCGATCGCCGCCGCGGTTAGGGGATGATCGCCGGTGATGACGATGATCCGGATCCCTGCACTGTGACAGCGGGCGATCGCGTCGCGGACCTCGGGACGGGGCGGGTCGAGCATCGTGACCAGACCGAGGAAGCACAGCTCGCACTCGGCCTCCTCGCGCGAGGGGACCGCTGCACCGGCTGGTAGGGCCCGCCGCGCGAGCGCCAGCACGCGCAGCCCATCCTGCGCGTATGCCTCGACACGATGCATGATGAGCTCACGCTCCGCCGCGTGGAGCGGAAGCTCGCTCGCGTCCCCGGCGAGGACCGTGACGCAGCGGGACAGCACTTCTTCCGGAGCGCCCTTGGTGTCAAGCCACTCGGTCCCGGATCTGAGCTCGAGCGTGGTCATCAGTTTCAGCTGCGGGTCGAAGCTGTACCGATGCAGACGTCGCCGGTCGCGGCGGTCCGCATCGATGTCGGCCCCGAGCGCGCGGGCTGCTTGCAGCAGCGCGACCTCTGTCGGATCACCTGTCGCGTGGTCGTCGGGCTCGAGCCGCGCGTTGTTGCAAGCCGCCGCCGATTCGGCGAGCGCCGCCATCGCTCCGGTGCCCGCGCCGGCGGGCGGCTGCGCTCCGTTTGTCTCGATGCCCGCAGCGCCGTCCACGGTCCACGCTGCGATCGGGCGCATGCGGTTCTCGGTCAGCGTCCCGGTCTTGTCGGTGCAGATCACATCGGTGGACCCGAGCGTCTCGACCGCGCTCAAGCGCTTGACCAGCGCGCCACGGCGCGCCAGTAACCTCACGGCAACCGCGAGCGCGAGCGTAATCACCGGCAGCAGCCCCTCGGGGACGTTGCCGGCCAGTAACCCGACCGCGAACACGACGCTGTTCGTGACCGAAAGCCCGGCCCCGAATATCGCGATCGGCACGAACGCGATCGCCATCCCCACCGCGATCCCAGCGATCAACCAAGCGACGCGACGCACCTGTCGCTCGAGCGGGCTGGGCTCCTCCTTGACACGCTCGGTCAGCGCTGCGATGCGACCAAGCTCGGTGTGCATGCCAGTCGCGAACACCACCGCTTGGGCCTCGCCACCGGTGCACGTCGTGCCACTGAACACCAGGTCCCGGGCGCCCAGGCGCGGAACGTCCGCGTCCTGGAATTCGGCCGATCGCAACACCGGTACCGACTCGCCCGTGAGCGTAGACAGATCGATCTCAACCGCGCCCAACAACAGCCGCATGTCGGCCGCGATCCGCTCGCCCTCTGCCAACAGCACGATGTCTCCGGGGACCAACTCGACCGCTTCAATCACTCGTGCGGCGCCGTCACGAAGAACATTGGCGTGCTGTGGCATGTATCCCGCCAGCGCCTCAACCGCGCGCTCAGCCTGCAGTTCCTGAACGAACGCGAACGCCGCGTTCAGAACGATCACGAGCACCACCGCGATGCCGACAGTCTGGCTGCCGACCAGGAACGACAGCCCAGCTGCCAACCACAGCAACAGCGCCAGCGGATGGGTCAGCTGACGCGCAAGCTCACGCGGCCACTGCACACCGCCACGACGTCGCAACGCGTTCGGGCCGTACTGCACCAACCGGCGGTCCGCCTCACGCCCGGACAAGCCCCGCGGAGTCGTGTCCAGGTCACCGAGCAGAAGCGCCTGGGACTCGAGCACCTCCACCCCATCGGAGGAACGCGGCGAAGGAGACGGCGACGCCATCCGCTGCAAGCTACCCGACCCCTGTCGCACCACAACCGCATCGAGCCGCGGTCCTGCTCGCGTGTTCTACTGACGCCCGAGCCCGGTGCTCGATGCTCCCGCTGGCGACTGAGCTCACGAGCGCAGGTCTGGAGTGGACCGTCGCGATGATCTCCGAGCGCGGTCACGTCTTGACCACTTCTCCGTTCGTCGGAGCCGGCTCGGCCGCTAGGACTGGGAATTCGGTGGCTGCTTGTAAGGCGTGCCCGACGTCGCCGGCGGCGAGCGCCTCGCCCTGGGCGGCGACGATCTTCTCGCGCTTCTCGCGCTCGGCCTCAGCCTGGCGGGTCATCGCGCGCTTCATGCTGTCCGGCGCAGGGATGTCGCGTAGCTCGACGAGCGCTACTTGGATGTCCCGTTCCTCTGGCGTGAGGTCCTGGCTCCAGGCCAAGGCGACCAGGTCGTGGCCGGTCTCGTTGGCGACCGCGACGACGTCGTCGGCTGGGACGCCGAGGCGGCGCAGCGGCATGATGCGGTCGTGCGGGGGTGCAGACGTAGCGTGCGAGGAACTCCTGCTCCTGGCCAGCGTCGCGTGCGGGTCGGGTTGGCGAAGGCGGGCACGGTTGTCGGTGAGTGGACGTGCAGCACGAGGACCTCGAGGCCGCGTGTCAGCGAGCTCGGCGGGGTGGGGCCGTTCGCGCGCGCCGAGGACGAGCGCGCGCTCCCGGCGTCGAGCTGCGAGAGGTCAGCGGCTCGCCCGTCGAAGAGATGGTGACCGATGCACCACGTGTTCGGGGCTGCTGCAGCCCACTGCGGAGCAATACGCGACGGCTGCCGGATCCTCGGCGTACTTGCAGCTTTTTGCGGACTGCGACGGGTGCCTGGTTCGGATGCCGTTCCACCGATGAGCCGGAAACATCAGGGGTCCGTAAACCAAAGCGTTATGACGCGTGATTGCTGGCGAGCATCACGGTTGGTGTGTGGTGGCCGTAATCTGAACGCGCCTGGCGCACCGGGAAGGTTTGAGCGTATGGGGTACAGGACAATTTCGGAAGACCGGCCTCCGCGCGTGAGGCTGCATTCGCAGGCCGAGCTCCGCGTCTTGGCCGCCGATGCCGGTGGGCAAATGCCGGAGGAGCGGTTCAGACCGGGAGTCGACGAACTGCGCGTCGCGCTCGGAGTCGGTGAGGCTGAGACTTTCGAATGCTGGCTGCTCGTCGACCGCTCAGGTTCTGTGCTGTTTGACCGTGACGAGCTCCAGCAGGTGAATCTGGCGTGGCATTTCGCGAGCTTTGATTCAGAGCGTGACTGGATCGGGATTCTCGGCTTCAGTGGGTTTGGCGACTACGTCAACCTGTTCGAGTTCAAGACGCCGCGCAACAAAGCGGACCAGGCGATGCTGTTGGTGGCCGATTGTGGCGGCGGGGGCACCCCGACTGCTGAGGCGATCACGTACGCCGCCAGGATGCTGCAGTCATCTTCGGCGGAGCACAAGCTGGTGGTCGTGGTCACCGACGCCCCGGCAAACGACACCGCACAATGCGCTCAGGCAGTACGCGACGCGACCGGCGAAGGGGTGCGGGTGGTCGGCGTGCTGAAACCGGAGAGTCGCCACGAGCATCCGGCCGCAAACGACAGCGCATTCATGGCGGAGCAGTTCGGCACCGATTGGCTCAAGGTCGATTCCTATACACAGACCCCGCAGGCGCTGCTCGAGCACCTGGCGAACATGCCGGGGCCTGGCCTCAGCGAGCAACACCTCCGCCAACCCGCATCAGAGCCTCACTTCCAAGGCCACGACGACCGGCTGATCGCGACGGCCGCGGACGCGCTCTTGGCGCTGGGCGACAAGGCCGCCGATGAGCTTTCAGAGCGCACGCTCAACGCATCGGACCCGCAACTGCGGACCCTTGCGCACTATCTCCGCATACGCGGGGACGAGCTACACACCCACGGCGATGAGTTGTTGGCCGCGGCGCTTAAAGCGGCTGCAGCGCGCTGAGCGGCTCGCGTTCAGCCGTGCACCTCCGCCCCCAAACCGACGTTATCCGCGGTGACCGCGAACAGGCTAGGCACTCGCGGCCTCCGTGGATCTAAACAGGGAGACACGAACCTCCCTCGACATCGCTGTCCAGAAGGACGAATTGCACCATTCTCGGCCGCCACCGGCGAGGGACGGCACGAGACGCCGGGTGCTGGTCCGAACCGGCAGCGAGGTGGCCGGTTGACGGCAGTGCAGCCTGCGTAGTCTGGGGATTGGCGGCTGGCGCAGGGCGCCCGCCGCCATCTACTTCTCGTCTTCCTCTCGGCTAATCGTGGTCGCAGCGCTCTGCACCACGTTGCGGAGGAACTCATACTGGGTCTTGACGAGTCGGTCGGCCATATCCATCGCCGCGTCCACGATTTCCCGCCGGCGGGATGGACGCTCGCCGTGTGGTAGCGCTGGCAACGCTTCGTCAACGACGTCGACGAACTTGCGAACTGCCTCGATCGCGGCCCGCGACCCGGACTCGAGCGACTTGAGCACATCGTCGGAGAGCTCGGAGGTCCGGTCGACCACCTCGCTCACCTGCTCCTGCCGCTTGCGCTCGAGCTCTTCCTGCTCGTGCTCGAGCTCGTGGGCCTTCCGAGTGGCTGCGCCCTTGTGCGCCGCCGCGCTGCGCTGGGCTGTGGTTTCTGGCATTTGGATTGCCTCCTCGCTGGAGGGACATGCGTCCCGTTGACACGCATTCGCGGCATCCGGCGGGCAATTTCCCGGCTCGCGGGACAGCTCGTGGCCACCGTCGTAATCGACCCTAGGCCAGCCGGCCCGCCGTGCCATCGGTAGAAAGCCCGGACGACGTTGGAAAGTGTCGAGCGCATTGGGCGACGGGGTCCTGCTCGGATCCGATGCTCCGTGAAGGCGGCTTCCCCGTCCGCGAAGATATTGGGGATGGTGAGCGTCCGGCGAGCGGTCGAAACGTCAACGTCTGGGGAGCCTCACCCAGCCATGCGGCGCATGCACTGCTACCGCGTCTGGGCACCTCGGCACTTCGGGATCTATCGGATCGCGTGCAGCGACACCGCGAGCACAGGATCACGATTCCGCGGGCCCGGTCGAACGACGGGCTGGATCGCGGTGGGGTTTCCGTTGCTATCTCAGACGAGCCCGCCCGCCAGCGCCGCGCGCAGGCGGCCATGTGGGTGCTGCGTCTCGTCCCGCTCGGCAAGGTAAGCGCGTGGTCACGGTCCGGCACAGTTGCGTGACGGGACGCAGCACATGGAGCGCAAGCCGGATCCGCGTCGGATCGGGGTTTTGCCGCAGGGATCTCACGCACTCCTCCCGATGCGTGCCGGCGGCCCGGTTGGTGTAGTTCGAGTCCCTGTTCTCTAGTAGAAAGAGTCAGCATGGCAGCCGACGATCAGAAGCAAACCCAGCTTGGCGCGGAAGACAGAAAGCTCATCGACCTGGTCACGGCTGCACTGGTCGACCCCAACATTCACACCGATGCGCGGATGCGACTTTACGAGGACATCACCGAGATAGTGCGGAACGCGCATCAGGATCTGTCTCGCCCTGCCTTGGCCACGGGGGAACGACAGCCGGTCAAGACGTACAAGCAGCCGCTTCCGACCAACACCGACGGTGTTCGGGATCTCCTCGCGCAGGTGCTCGTCGATCCGAACCTTCACACGGACACCCGGCTGCGCCTTTACAACGAGATCTCGAACCTCCTGCGCGACGCGAAAGTCCTGGCCTGAGTTGGGGTGACGCCGCGTCGCGAGCCGCAACCGCCGCTCGGCCGTTGCGTCAGCGGTTTTAGCGCTGATCCCGCGCTGATCGTGCTTCTCAGCAGCGGTCCATTTGTAGCCATGCAGCCCCGCCGAGTGGACAGGCGGGTGCTCCTGCTCGGATCTACGAGGTCTGCTCCGGCTCTCGAGAAGGCCTATGTCCTACGCGAACGCCGGTCGCCCGGTACGGGAAACTACGCATCACGGACGGCACTCTGTCCCGAAGCGCCCGACCTGCCCTCGCCATAGCTTGTCCGCAGTGCTCGGAGGACGATCCGAGACTGTCGAACGTTGAGTGTGAGTGCTCGATGCAGCCAGGAGGATGATCGATGTCTGGGTTCAAGTACATCCGATTCTTCGAAGAGGTCGGCGTCGCGGATGTCGAGCTGGTCGGCGGAAAGAATGCGTCGCTTGGCGAGATGTACCGCGAGCTGTCGGACGAAGGCGTCCTCGTGCCGCACGGGTTCGCGATCACAGCTGATGCCTATCGGTACATGCTCGACGCGGCTGGGGCGACCGAGCGGCTCAGGACGACCCTCGAAGGTATGGACGAAACCGATGTCGCTGACCTGGCGCGTCGCGGGAAACAGGCTCGCGAGATCGTCTACGGCGCCGGACTGCCGGCTGACCTCGCCGCCGAGATACGCGCGTGCTACCGGTGCCTGCAAGACGAGTACGGGGAGGACGTCAGCCTGGCCGTCCGCAGCTCGGCGACGGCCGAGGATCTGCCCACGGCGAGCTTCGCCGGTCAACACGAGACCTATCTGAACATCAGGGGCGAGGAGAGCCTGCTGGATGCTTGTCGCCGGTGCTTCGCCAGCCTGTGGATGGACCGCGCGATCCACTACCGAATCGACCAGGGGTTCGACCACTTCGCGGTGGGGCTGTCGATCGGCGTGATGAAGATGGTGCGTTCCGATCTCGCCGCGTCCGGGGTGTTCTTCTCGCTCGATACCGAGTCGGGGTTCCGCGACGTCGTGTTCATCACGGGTGCTTACGGGCTCGGGGAGAACGTTGTCCAAGGCGCGGTCGATCCGGACGAGTTCTATGTCCACAAGCCGACATTCGAGCAGGGGCATCGGGCGGTGCTCAGGCGGCTGCTGGGCGACAAGGCGGTCAAGATGGTGTTCGTCGAGGGCGAGGTCAAGCAGACCGTTCGCAACATCCCCGCACCGAAGGCCGATCGCGAGCGCTACTGCATCAGCGACGAGGACGTGCTGGCGCTCGCGGAGTATGCGATCAAGATCGAGCGCCACTACGGCCGCCCGATGGATATGGAGTGGGCAAAGGACGGCCTCGACGGAAAGCTCTACGTCGTGCAGGCCCGGCCCGAGACGGTCGCCTCGCAGCGGCAGCCGACCGTGCTAGAGAGCTACGCCTTCGACGGGGGCGATCGCGAGGTCCTCGCCGAGGGCCGCTCGGTAGGCGAGAAGATCGCTGCCGGCAAGACTCACCTGATCAGCGACGTCGCGCATCTCCATGATTTTAAGCCAGGGGAGGTGCTGGTCGCCGACACCACCACGCCTGACTGGGAGCCGGTAATGAAGACCGCTGCGGCTATCGTCACTAACAGGGGTGGACGAACCTGTCACGCCGCGATCATCTCTCGCGAACTCGGCGTACCCGCGGTCGTCGGCACAGGCGATGGCACAACCACAGTGCCCGACGGCGAGATGGTCACCGTGTCCTGCGCCGAGGGGGACACCGGTCGGATCTACCGCGGCGATGTGGCATTCCACGTGGAGCGCACCGACGTGGGCGACATAAAGCGTCCGAAGACGAAGATCATGATCAACCTCGGCAACCCCGATCTCGCGTTCAAAACTTCGTTCCTGCCCAACGATGGAGTGGGCTTGGCGCGGATGGAGTTCATCATCAGCGAGTCGATCAAGGCTCATCCGCTCGCCTTGGTACATCCTGAACGGATCTCGGACCCGGTCGCTCGGGAAGCAATCGATCGACTGACCCGCCTATATCCGGACGGAGAGACCTTCTTTATCGAACGCCTGTCGGAGGGGATCGGCACGATCGCTGCGGCGTTCTGGCCCAAGCCGGTCGTGGTGAGGATGTCGGACTTCAAGACCAATGAGTACGCGAGTCTCCTGGGCGGCGCCGACTTCGAGCCGCACGAGGAGAATCCTATGATCGGCTTCCGGGGCGCCTCGCGGTACGCCCACCCGGCATACGTGGAGGGCTTCGCACTGGAATGCCGCGCGATGAAGCGCGTGCGGGAGGAGATGGGGTTCACAAATGTGATCCTGATGATTCCGTTCGTCCGCCGGGTCGAGGAGGCGGAGAAGGTAATGGCCCAGATGGCAACGCTCGGGCTGGAGCGCGGTGAGAACGGACTGGAGGTCTACGCGATGTGCGAGATTCCCAACAACGTGCTGTTGATCGACCGGTTCGCCGACAGCGTCGACGGCTTCTCGATCGGATCCAACGACCTCACGCAGTTGACCCTCGGCGTCGATCGGGATTCAGAGATCGTCGCGTTCGACTACGACGAGCGCGACGAGGGAGTCAAGCTGATGATCCGGATGGCAGTCGAGGGATGCGCGCGGAACAAGATCCACTCGGGACTCTGCGGGCAGGCACCGAGCGATTATCCGGACATGGCCGAGTACCTCGTGGAGCTCGGGATCGACTCGATCAGTCTCAACCCGGACACCGTAATCAAGACTACCCAGCGGATTCTAGACTTGGAGGGTCGACTCGCGATCGGCGCCGACGGCTCGGCGCCGGCACGCAACCGAGGTCACCGAGTTGCAGCCCGATAGGCCACGTCCTTCCTCGTAGGCCACCAGGCACCCGCAGCCGATGACAAGCATCATCACGGGCACGGCGACCGCGAGCAGCGGCGAGAGCGCCGCGCCCTCCCTAATCGCGAGGATCACACCCCCGACACTCATGATCGGAGCGATCACCATCAGCGTCAGCGCCACCTGTAGGAACAGCTGGATCTGCTGTATGTCGTTCGTGTTGCGGGTGATCAGCGACGAGGTTCCGAAGCGATTGACCTCTGCGGCCGAGAACCCCTGAACAGGACTGAACACGGCCGCGCGAATGTCCGCGCCGGCTCCCAACGACACGCGCGATGCCAGGTACACCGCCGCGATCGCGACCACACCCAGGACGAGCGCGATCCCAAGCATCACCCACCAGTCCGCACGATGTAGCCGATATTCCCCTCCAGCACCCCGTTGTTGATGATGTCCGCGTTGAGGTTCGGGAGGTACAGATTCCCGACGCTCTGCACCACCAGCAGCCCAACGACGAACGCGACCTGCCGGCGGTACGGCCGCAGGTGGGTGCGAAGCAGCGCGATCAGCATGGCTTCGCGTGCGGCGCGGCGCCTCGGCCCGCGCCGGACTGCTCAGCTACGAGCGGGTGACACATCGCCGTCCGGGGCGAGCGGGAGCGAGCGCAGTCGCGGTCCGCGGGCCGCGACGATCGCGTTGGCGATCGCCGGCGCGAGCGCGACGATCGGGGTCTCGCCAGCGCCGGCGGACGGGAGATCAGGCCGGTCGAGCAGGACCGTCTCGATCTCCGGGACGTCGGTGAACCGCGGAACTGGGTAGGCGCGCAGCGATGCGTTGAGGATGCGTCCGGCGTCGAAGTGGATCGCTTCGAACAGGGCCCCGCCGAGCCCCATCACGGTCGCTCCCTCGATCTGGCGGGCGACGTTGTCGGGATTGACGATCGCGCCACACTCGTACGCGGTCACAATCCGCTCCACCTGGAGCGTTCGGCCGGTAAGGCGTATCTGCGCGCAGGTTGCGACGCGTCCGCCCTTCTCCGTTCCGCACGCGATTCCGATGCCAGCGCCGCCGTGGGTGTCCCGGCGCAGGCGGTACCAGCCGGCGTGCTCGGCCGCGGCGCGCAGCACGGCGGCGAGCCGCTCGTCGGTCAGGTTGCGGAGCCTCAGCTCGAGGGGATCGAGCCCCAGCGCGAGCGCGAGCTCGTCGATGTGCGACTCCCGCGCGAAGTGGTTGGCGGTGGCAGCCAGTGCGCGATACGGGCCTTGGGGCAGTGGCGAGTCGGCGGGCTGGAACGAGACGCGCCGGTTCTCGGCCGGGTAGGGGCTGGGGAGACCGGCGGCGCCGGAGTTGAGGTTCGCGAACTCCCAGGCGGTGATCGTGCCGTCCCGCCGGACGCCGCTGCGCACGTCGATCACCGCCGCGGGGCGCAGGTAGCTGAAGCGGAATTCCTCCTCGCGGGTGAGCGCCACCTTGACCGGCTGCTCCGCCGCCCGCCCGAGCGCCGCGGCGGCGATCGAGATCTCCTCGGTGTGCTTTGAGCCGAACCCGCCGCCGAAGTCGGGCACGAGCACGCGAACGTCCGGCTCGGGAACCGCGAGAGCGAGCGCCAGCTCGTGCCGGACCGTGTACGGCTGCTGGGTTCCCGTCCACACCGTCAGCCGGCCGTCCTCCCATTCCGCGAGCGCGACCCTTGGCTCCAGCGATGCATGCGCGATATACGCGGTTACGTAAGTCGCCTCGAGCCGGATGTCCGCCGCCGCGAGCGCCCGGTCGACGTCGCCGTGCTCGTCGTATTGCGCCGCTTCCCACCCCGCACCGTCGATCGGGTGCGCGCGCAGATGCGCGGCGAGGTCAGGTTCGGAGGGTTGCGGTGCGGCGGTCCACTCGGCTCGGACCTCGGCGAGGGCTCGCGCTGCCGTCGGCGCGTCGGGGGCCGCGACCGCCACCATCCCCGCTTCGTGCACGACCGTCACGCCGTCGATCGCCTGTGCCGGACCGAGATCGACGCTCACCAGCTCGGCGCCGTAGGCCGGCGCTCGCAGCACGCGCCCGTGCAGCATCCCCGGGCGCCCGAGGTCCGACGGGAAGCGATGCGCTCCCGTCACCAGCGCCGTGGCGGTCATGCGTGCTGTCGGCTGGCCCGCCGAGCGCCAGCACACGGGCGCACCCGGCTGGGTGCCGGCGGGCACGAGCTCGATGCGCCGCGACCCCGGGCGCGGTGGTCCGTAGGTGGCGATCAGCGCACGCGCGCCGGCGGCGCAGATGCGCAGGTCCTCGCCGGCGCCCGGCAGCGAGCGGCTCCCGAACGTCCCGATATCGAAGGGGCATAGGTCCGTGTCGCCCATCACCAGGCGCACCGCCCCGGGCTCTACCCCGAGCTCCTCGGCGACGAGCAGCGATAGCCCGGTGCGGTTGTCCTGCCCGAAATCCACCTTCCCGGTGAACGCCGTCACGATGCCGTCCACGCCGACGTGCACCCAGGCGCCACCGCTGGGCGGAGCAAACGAACCGGCAGCGAGGCGACCCGGACCGACCGGCCCAGGGCATGGCGTCGGCTCGAACACGACCACCAGGCCATCGCCCAGCAGGTCGAAATACTCACGGCGATCGAAGCGGGTCAGATCCCACGGCGAAGCCGGCCGAAACTCCCAAAACCAAACCGACCGCGGCCGCCGTTCGGCGGCGGGGGCCGGCGGCGAGGGCTCGTGGTCACGGATCAACGCCCCCGCCCGAACGACGGCGCGTTCGATCCGCGGATAGCCGCCGCAGCGGCAGACGTTCCCGGCCATTGCTGCCCTGATCTCGAGAGGATCCGGATCCGGGTTCGACGCCAGCAGCGCCACCGCAGCGAGCACCATCCCCGGAATGCAGTAACCGCACTGGACCGCGCCCTCCTCCAGAAATGCTCGCTGCACCGGATCGAGCACCCCAGACGGGCCGAGCCCCTCGATCGTCCTCACCTCCCTACCGGCCGCGGCGACAGCTGGGGTGATGCACGCGCGCACCGGCACGCCCTCGAGCAACACCGTGCACGCACCGCAGGCACCCTCGCCACACGCCGGCTTCGCGCCGGTCAGATGCAGATCCTCGCGCAGCACCGACAGCAGCGAGCGACCCGTCCCGAGCTCCGCGGCCTGTCGGCCGTGGTCGATGATGATCTCGCCTGTAGCCATCGCAAACCGTCGATCTCCTGCGGCGCTTCACGCGCCTTTGGTGTTGAGGTGACCTGATCGACCGTAGAGTTCGCAACCAGGCGGCGTATCGGTCACCTTTCCGGAAACTGCTCCGTGTTAGCCCGCAGTGGAGGCCGCTCGCGGCCGCCGGGACGGGCGGAGACTGGCGGGATAACCACCCAGTAGACCTGTCGGGCCCCTCGGATGGGAGCGGCGAGAACGGTCATTAGATTCGAGCCATGGCGACGCTCAAGGACGCAGCCGAGACGGCTGAGACGCTCACGCCGGGCGCGCGTCGTCTGCAACATGCTCGTCCCGGAGCGGGACCGACGCGTCGTTTGCGTCAGCGCAGCGGGTGGCAACGAGCTCAGTGTTGCGCGAGGACGCGGGCGGGCGACACGTGGGCGGCGCGCCAGGCGGGGTAGAGGCCGCCGAGGACGCCGAGGAGTACGCCGACCAGCAGCCCGCGGCCCAGGTCCCAGGCGGTTACCTGTGGAGATACGAAGGTCTGCGCGCCGAGCGCGTCGACGAGGAGGTGGGCGCCAATGATCCCGAGCAGCAGTCCGATCGCGGCTCCGAGGATGGTGGTGAGGATGCTCTCGACGAGCACGCGACCGGCGATCTGAGGGCCGCTGAACCCGACGGCGGAGAGGACGGCGAATTCCGAGCGGCGCTCGATCACTGCCATCAGCATCGTGTTGGCGACGACGATGCCGCCGAGCACGAGCGCCAGCACGACGATCACGAGCCCGAACTGGTCGATCAGCTGGCCGCTGACGCCCGCGCGAGTGGCCTGTTGGGCGTCGGAGATGATCTCGATGCCGGGGAAGCGCTCGGCGATGGCTCGCTTCGCGGCCGTCGGCCGGGTGGCTGATGAGAGTTTCACGACGATCGATGTCGTCTCTCCTGGGCGGTCGCTGATCGCCTGGGCGGTCGCGAGGGGCACGAACGCGCCGGCGTCCTGGTAGGCGATCCCGTTGTGGTAGATCCCGACGACGCGGAGTGCTCGGTGGTCGATTGTCAGGGTCTGGCCAAGCACTAGGTGCAGCTGTTGGGCGAGCGTGTCGCCGACATCGATCTCCTGGTCGGACCGGTAGGGGCGGCCGCTGCTGAAGACGAGACCTCCGGTCAGGAAACCGTCGCGGTCCGCGCCGAACACGATCGCTCCGGGCGCCTTGGGCAGGTCGCCGACGAGCAGGATCAGCGGCGTCGCGGCGGCGATTCCCGGTGTCCGATCGAGCTCGGGGATCAAGGTGGTCGACAGGATCGACGTGGTCGGGTCCGCGGCGTCGGCCTGGAACAGCCCGAGCTCTGATGGGCCGAGGTTCACGAGGTTCCCCGCACTGTGCTTGACGCCTCCGACCACCGCTAGCAGCGCGACGATCGTCGCGATCCCGAGCGCCGTCCCAAGCGCGGTCAGGAACGTGCGCCCGGGCCGGCCCCGCAGCGTCGTCAGAGTCTGGCTAAGCGTGCTCACGCGATCCCCTGAGAAGCGCGGCGCTCGCCCTTAGAACTTAGCCGCTCGGCCTCCGCTGGCACCAGGCGACCATCGAGCAGATGCAGCGAGCGGTCCGCGCGCTCCACGAGTGTCTCGTCGTGGGAGGCGACGATCACGGTCGCGCCGGCATCGGCGGACACGCTCGAGAGCAGTTGCCAGACCTTGCGTGAGGCGGCGCTGTCCAGCAACCCGGTCGGCTCGTCGGCGAGGATCAGCCGTGGGTGCCCTGCTAGGGCCCGTGCGATCGCAACCCGGGCGCGTTCACCGCCCGACAGGTCCGAAGGGCGGTCATGCGCACGGTCGCCGAGACCGACGTCCGCCAAGAGCTTGAGCGCTCGCTCGCTCCGCTGGCGTCGCGGCAGCCGGGCGGCGAGCATCGGCAGCTCGACGTTCGCCTGGGCGCTCAGCGCTGGCAGCAGGTAATGCAGCTGAAACACGAACCCCACCGTGGCTCGCCGGAACTCCGCCGGGTGCGAAAGCTCTCCGACGGAGATATCGTCGACCAGAATGCGCCCGCTCGTAGGACGATCGAGGCTGCCGATCAGCTGCAGCAGAGTCGTCTTCCCCGAGCCGGACGGCCCCGTCAATGCGACTAGCTCGCCAGGCTCGACCGTGAAACTGACGTTGTCGAGCACCACCGCCGGCCCGTACGCACGCGACACGCCCTCGACGAGTACCCGCGCCCCCGCCATGACTATGGGAGGGCCTTGACCGCTCGGTCGAGATCGACCGGGCCGCCGCGAGACTTCACCACTACTCGCAGGTTTGGCGCACGGCCGACCGATTGGCGCACAGGCGACAGGTTCGTCGCGGGCGTAGGAGCACGCACTGTCATCGGTCGAGCGGTCATGACGATTCCACGCTACGCATCAGATCAGCTGCCGTTGACCGCCGATCACCGCGGTCGGCATGCGGAAAAATACCGAGCCGCCGCCAGCGTCGAGCCGGGGCGCCCCTCTTGACATCTTCCGACGACCCGGCGAGCAGACGCCGCCTCGCGGCTGCGTCGTTCTACGAAGCAACACTGTGAGCTGCTCCTGATCTCATCGGCCCCACGCGGGGGCGATTGTGCGCGGACACGATTGCCGGCGCGCGGGCGCAGTGAACGCATTGCGCCCGCACCCGACCCAGATGGACGGGATCGCCTGCCAGCAGTCGGACGGGTCCCCTACCGCGCTGCAGCCACGGGTCCTCGAACAGAGGTGGTGCGTGCTCAGAACAGCTTGAGCAGCTTGCCGCCGGACTCGAACAGCGGGATCGCCTTGTTGATTTGGCTCTGCTCGGTCTTGGCGTCGCGTTTGGCGGTCGATCTCTTCCCGACTCGTGCCGCGGTCGCGCAGGCCTTTGCGTCGTTCGTCGCCGCAGTTGCATAGTGCAGGGCGGCGAGGATCTGTGTCCGTCCTTTGCGCCCGGAGCTGGTGGAGGCCTGCTGGCCGGATGCGGCCTTGATTGCGCCGGAGAGGTCGCTGCTAATCGTCGAGAGCTTGCTGAGCGTTGAGGGTGCGGCCTTCTTGCTCGGGGCGGAGAAGTTCGAGAGGTAGCTGATGTCGGTGGTCAGGCGCTTGTCGTAGGGCCTCATCGCTTTCTGAAGGGTCGCGTCGCTTGCCTGCGCAAGCGGTACGAGGACAAGCAGTCCGAGCAGTCCAAGCAGAATGAGGCGTGTCAGTGAAACGGGTGAGTTCATTTGATCTGTTCTCCGTGAATGAGTTGCGGGATCTCGCTCCTGGCGAGGTTCATCGGAATTGCGAAGCCGACACCGGTGCTCGTGTCGGTGTACGAATGTCCGAACTGGTTGGGGCCCGTCGGGAGTGATCGGCGATTCCGATCGCCTGGCCCCGGCAGACCGGCGGCCCGCCGGAGTTGCCTGGGTTCACCGCGGAGTTGGTCTGGATCGCGCCTGCGATCGTCTTGCCGTGCGGCGCCTGAATCCCGCGGCCCAGACTCGACACCACGCCGGTAGAAGGGGTCCGGTCGACTCCGAGCGGGTCACCGATGTTCGCAAAAGCGTCACGGACCAAGAACCCGCAGTCACTGTCCAGGCTGAGCGGGTGCTGGCTCAACCCGTCCGGGTTGAGGTGCATGACGGCGATATCGAATGCGTCGTCCTTGCGGATTACCGACGCGGTTCGTTTGGCGCCGTGCGGGAACGTGATCGTGATCGAAGCGCTGCCGGCGACGACGTACTCGGCGATCAGGATGCCACCCTGGCCGTCGATCACGGATCGCGATCCGAGGGCCGTCGCCGAATCGCTCACAGCGCCGGCCGGCATTTGACTACGGTCGGGCTGTGCGCGGCGGTATGCAGCGCGCCCGAGGCTAACCCGAGCACGGGCGCAACGACCCCGCCCAGCATCGCCACACCCGGCATCACCGAGACGCGTGCTGGGACATCACCCCGAGCATCACGGTCGGGATCCGGGCGCAGCGGCAGGCGGCGGGCGGCGGGCGAACAATGTAGTGGACATCTCACAGGAGCCTATGTCCGTCGAGTGCAGCACCCATCGGGACACCCCGCAAGGGGACCTTCGGACAACTACTGATTCAAAGGATCGCGAGCTGGACCGGACCCTGGCCGGACGTACGGCGGGGCTTGTGTACAGACCGCGCTAACGCCGGAGCGCTATCCGTAGCGATCACCGATGCCGGCCCATCCCAGCCGGTGCTTTGATCGTCGCGAGGACATGAGTCCATGACCAGTCGGCGGACATCGGCTCTTGCTCGTTTGCGAGAGCGGCTCTGGATGCGTTGTAAGGAGCGCAACGGTCCACCGCTGGCTTGTCAGGATGCGCCGTTCTGGGCGCACCGCTACTACACCGATGGGGTCAGGCTCTACCGCTTCGTCGGATGGGTTAGCCGCTCGTTGAGCGGGATGCTGGCCGAGTTCGAGGACTGCCACACCCTTGATGTGCTGCTGGTCAGCATCGAACGCGCCGGCCACCCTCGGCTGCGACCGGTCTTTGTTCTGAGTGCGGCGTGAGCGATGCTCCACGACGCCGTAGGCGAGCCGAGCCGAAGCCCGACCTCCTGCTCGGGCAGAATCGCACTCTGACCACGATACGCGGCGTGCCGACTGGCAGGTCCATTAACGGCGGATGCAGGTGCAGGGGGCCGCCGGATCAATCTCGCCGAGCGGGGCGACGGCCCGGCGTTCGTGTTCGTGCATGGGCTGGGTGGCTCCTGGCAGAACTGGCTTCCGAACCTTCCCGCCGACGAGCGTCAACATCGCTTAGTGCAGAGATGGCGCATGGTCCGGCGGGGCGCTCGGTTTCATCCAACCAGGGCGTCGCGTTCGGCCCGGGCAGCGCTACCCCGTTCGTGGCAAGAGCACTCGTTCGGTGGCGGCCGCGGCGGGTCCTCCATGGGGGAATAGTTGTCCACCGTTCGGCGCGCCGGCTGACCCCGCTTGGTGACCCGCTTGATGACCCGCTTGATAACGCCGCCCTTGCCGGCGGTGTCGCGGCCTTCGAACGCGATGCAGACTTTGGTCCCGTCGCGCACGACCCACTCTTGGAGCCGAACCAATCGCCTGGAGACGAGCGAGTTCCTTCTCGCATCTCTTGCGCCCAAGCTTCTCTACCGCTTCGCTCGCTACTGAGATGCAGGTGTGTCGCTCGTCCCTCGGGTCAATAGCTTGAGACTGAAGACGGGTGTCTCGTGTCACCCCAAACAGGTGATGGCGCTCCGCCCGTGTGGGCAATAGTGGATGGACGATGGCGACTCAGGTTGAACATCTTCGGTGCCGCGGTTACGAGCGTCGCCGGTGAGGAGCGACTCGACCGCAAGGTTCTTCGACGAGCTCGCCAGCCGCGGGTGTGAGCCGTTGCTTCGGAAGGTCACTGGCAGCGCCCGTTTCGACGTGGTCGCCGGCAACCGAACGGAACGCTGGTTGTTGAGCATCGAGAAGGGGAACGTCCGTGTGTCGCGTGGGGACGCAGCCGCTGACTCCGTGCTGCGCGCCGACAAGGCCTCGTTCGATCGTATGGTCGTCGGCGAGCTGAACTTGATGGCCGCGGTGCTGCGCGGTGAGGTGGCGGTCGAGGGCGATCCGAGATTGGTGGTGCGCCTGCAGCGGCTGTTTCCAAGGCCGCAGGGCGGGCGAACGCAGCGACTGGACTCCGGGGGGAGGGAGGAATGAGCGACGGGCTTGTCAGGATCCTCGATGGCAACACGTTCGTGGTCAGCGACCCGCGCGGCGACATCGAGGCATCGCCGACCGATCCGACGGGGCTGTTCTCGTTCGACACGCGGTTCCTCTCCCGTTGGGTGCTGACCGTCAACGGCGAGCGACTGAATCCGCTCTCGGTTGACGACCTTCAGTATTTCGAGACGCGGTTCTTCCTTGTGCCGGGTACTGGGACCGTTTACGTCGACGCGAAGCTGTCGGTGATCCGCCGGCGCGCGGTCGGCAATGGTTTTCACGAAGAGCTGACGCTTCTCAACCATCTCGGCGAACCGGTCGATCTGACCGTCCGCGTCGATGCCGGCTGCGACTTCGCGGACCTGTTCGAGGTCAAGGACGCGCTCGAGAAGAAAGGCAAGCACTCCGTGCGCGTGGAGGGCGACAAGCTGATTCTTGCCTACGATCGCGGGAGCTTCGGTCGCTCGACCGCGATCTCGGCTTCGGCCCCGGCACGGATCGACGACAACGGCCTGACCTTCAAGATCCGGATCGATCCTCACGGCCGGTGGAGTACGCGTCTCGACGTCGTCACTGAGCGCCTCGGCGCCGGACAGGCACGCGAGGCGATCGATGACCCGAAGCGCGCACAGGCGCGCATGCGGCGAGACTTGGAGCGCTGGGTCGACCAGGCGCCTGGACTCGAGTGCGATTGGGATCCGCTGAAGGCGACGTACCGGCGCAGCCTCGTCGATCTCGCCGCGCTGCGGTTCTCGCCGCTGATCGCCGGGGGACACAGCCTCCCGGCGGCGGGCCTTCCCTGGTTCATGACCATGTTTGGCCGGGACAGCATTCTCACGAGCCTGCAGGCGCTTCCGTTCACTCCCGAGCTCGCCGCCACGACGCTGCGAGCGCTGGGGGACTGGCAGGGCGTGGGACTGGACGACTTCCGCGACGAGGATCCGGGGCGGATCCTCCACGAGATGCGCTACGGCGAGCTGACCGCGTTCGAGGAGCGCCCGCACTCGCCGTACTACGGGTCGGCTGACGCGACTCCGCTCTACGTTGTGCTGCTCGACGAGTACGAGCGCTGGACCGGGGACCGCGCGCTCGTGCGCGAGCTCGAGGTCGAGGCACGGGCCGCGCTCAACTGGATCGACGAGTACGCGGATCTCCAGGGAACGGGCTACGTCTGGTACAAGCGCCGCAACGAGAAGACCGGCCTCGAGAACCAGTGCTGGAAAGACTCCTGGGATTCGATCTCGTTCCGGGACGGCCGACTGCCCGGCTTCCCACGCGCGACCTGTGAGCTGCAGGGCTACGCCTACGACGCGAAGCTCCGCGGCGCGCGCCTGGCGCGGCTCGTCTGGAAGGACCCGGCTCTCGCCGACAGGCTCGAGAAGGAAGCCGCCGACCTCAAGCGACGCTTCAACCGGGATTTCTGGGTCGAGGACGAGGAGTACTTCGCGCTCGCACTCGACCCCGACGGAAACCAGGTCGACGCGCTGGCCTCGAACAACGGCCACCTGCTCTGGAGCGGCATCGTTGACAAGTCCAAATCGAAGGCCGTCGCACGCCACCTTCTCGGCCCGCGTCTCTTCTCCGGCTGGGGCGTGCGGACGCTGGCCGAGGGGCAAGGGCGCTACAACCCGATCGGCTACCACGTGGGCACCGTCTGGCCGTTCGACAACTCGTTCATAGCCTGGGGTCTACGGCGGTACGGTTTCAAGGAGGACGCGGCCGTGATCGCGGCCGGCATCTTGGATGCGGCCCAGTTCTTCGACGGACGCCTGCCGGAGGCGTTCGGCGGCTATCAGCGCCCGCTCACGATGTATCCGGTGCAATACCCGACGGCCTGCAGCCCTCAGGCCTGGTCGACCGGCGCTCCGCTCCTCCTCCTGCGAACCATGCTGGGTCTCGAGCCGCACGGGGAGCACCTCGTGGTCGACCCGGCACTTCCCATCACGATTGGTCACCTGGAACTCCTGGACATTCCCGGACGGTGGGGCCGGATCGACGCGTTCGGACGCGGTCGCGTCGAGACTGAGCGGAGATAACGATGTATGACGCGACACACAGAGCCCGCACGGAGACCCGCGAGGGCCAATACCGAGCAGCATGCCGACGTCCTGATGGCTTCGGGATCACCCCTGACCTCGCAAGGGCGATGACATTCCGGTAGCGGAGGATCCACCCCGGCGCGCGCAACAAACGATCAGCCCCGAATCCAGCGTGGCCGCTTTCGGACGCAGGCAGCCAGCCAGCCGACCACCGGCCTCGATGCGTCAGCTGGAGGTCGAGCGCGGCTGGCGCCGAAAGCGATTCCGCTTCGAGATCGAGGTAGACGCTGAGCATGGGACGGCCCTCGGTCCGGAGCTCGGCCAGCCGCTTGATCGTGCCCGTGCCGAGCGCTTCAGGCGCCATCGCGATCCACCTCGCGCAAGCTGGTGACCGTCTCGCCGACGGGCACGGGTGAGGCATGTAGGCGGTATCCGAACGATCTGCGTCCGTGTGGGTTGGTGCGGCTGACCCGGTCGATCACGTATCCGGCAAGCTGCAGGTCGTATACCGCCTGCGCGGGCGCCTTCACTCCGTGCTCTCTCAGCGCGGCGATCGTCAGCGAGCCAGCCCGATCTTCCTCCAGCAACGCCAGTACGCGGGCCAGCTCCCGTTCCCCCTCGCTGAGCGGCTGGGCATGGTCGAAGCTCACCCTGAGGCTGCTGTCGCCCATCAGGCTGCGCCCTGTGGTGCTCTTGGGTACCGAACGCGCTCCCGCGCGGTCCCGGCGGCCAGCGAGGGATGGCGTCGGCGTTCCGCGGCGATCGCGCGGCGGTAGAGGCGCTCGTAGCCCGCGGCGGTGACCGATATGTCGTAGCGCTCCTCGACGCTCGCGCGGCAGCGTTCAGGGTCGATCGATCGCAGTCGCTTGACCGCGCGGGCCATCTCGGCCTCATTGGCGACCAGCATGCCGTTCTCGCCGTCGATCACGATCTCGGCCGCCGCACCCGCCGGGAACGCGATCACCGGGGTGCCACAGGCGAGCGCCTCGACCATCACCATCCCGAACGGCTCGCGCCAGGAGACCGGCATCAGCAGCGCAGCCGCGTTGGCGAACAGCTCCTGCTTGGCGATCCCGCCGATCTCGCCGACGTATCGCACCCTGCGACCGTCGATGTGCGGCTCGATCAGCTCGCGGTAGTACTCCTCCTGGCCGGTCTGAACGGGCCCGGCCAGCACCAGCGTGCGGCCGGCCAGACGCGCTGCCTCGATCGCACGGTGCGCGCCCTTGACCGGGTCCATCCGCCCCACCCACGACAGGTAATCCCGCTTCTGGGTCCGGAGCGGCCAGCGGTAAACCACGATCGGATTCGGCACGACCTCAACCACCCTCACGCCTGAGGGGGCGCTCGCAGCCTGCGAGCGGCTGATCGCCACCAGCCGCGCCTTATGCCCCTGACGTTGATAGAAGCGGCTGGTCGTCTCATCGAACGGGCCGTGCACGGTGTGCACCACCGGAGCCCCCACACGGTCGGCCATCGCCAGCGCCGTGAAGCCCGAGTGGTCGTGGACGACGTCGAACGGCGCGTCGAGCTCGCCGGCCAGATCAATCTCGCCCCACGCGCACGCGACATGATCTGACTCGTACAGCGACGAGCCGATCTGGTCCGGATGGGCGGCCTCGAGCGGTGATCTCACCCGCGCCGCCGAGCGCGAACCTGGCGCCGCGAACAACGTCACGTCATGACCGCGTGCGCTGAGCGCCTCGCACAGCAGGTCCACGACCGTTTCGATCCCACCATAAGCCGGCGGTGGGACCGGGATCCAGGGTGGCGCGAGCACCGCGATCCGCAACGGATCGACGCCGGTATCAGCCGGCCACAGCCGCAACGCCATCCGAGAGACGCCCCTCACGGCGCCCGGATCGAGGACAGTCTCGACTCTCATCAGGACCTGTCAAAGATCGTCGTGGTCACGCCCGGCTGTCCGGCCCGTCGGGACTGAACCCTCCGAATACAGCGCGGGAAGCGTGGAGAAGAACAACCTGGACCGGGATCCGGGCCCGTGCCATGCATCGCGGGCAGTACTCCACCGTCAACGGGCTGACCTTCAGCCTGATACTCAGTCCGCAACGGGGGCAGTTCAAGAACGGTGAAGCGCAATCGATCATCGAGCCTTCCTTGGGGTCCGAGGCTTTGGTTCTCGCGACCGCTAGTGCGATGTCGCACGTGCCTTCGGCCGGCTCTTCCCCGTGGCCCGTGGAGCCGTGCGCGCATGGCCGTTCTTGGCCGCGGTCTTCGTCAGGTCCTTCTGGAGCTGCTCGAGATCGCGCTGCAGCGCCTTGCTCATTTTCTTCAGGTCGCGCTGGGCGTCGTGGAGCAGCCGCTGAACGTCCTTGCGCAGATCGCGCGCACCGGCTCCAAGGGTTCCGCCGATCGACGCGAGATCCTCCTGGGCGGCTTCGAGTCCTTGGGAGACGTAGTCGATTACCCTCGCGTCGTTCTCCATCTGTGCCTTTGCCGACTCGGTCGCACGTGTCTTCGCGGTTGACTTTGTCTTCGTGGCAGGCATCAGAACTCAGATCAGTTGAGTCGATTCGCCGTTCTCCAGCCGACGCTATTTGGCCGGTGAGTGATTCGCGAGCGCTCTTCGCCGTGGGTGCTGTGTGGTGAACTACTCACAGGGACACCGCGCATGGGCGGATGCATGTGACTGGATGACCTCTGGAGACGAGGTAGCCGCCTCAGCGCGCCTCGGCATCCGCGAGGGAGCCTGGCTCAGCACGTTTTCCGCCGTCGATAAACTCGCGATGGAGCACTTGGTGGTAGGCATTGCGCACGACCAGCTCGCAGGGGCGCCAATGCGCAGCGCATAGATAGGCCACTCACTGGGCTTCGTCGAGGGTTTCGAACGTGACCCCGTCGCGCTCGCCGGGCAGCGTGATCTCCCAGCCTCCGCCGCCGTTGAGGTCTACGCACACCGTCGAGTGGCTGATCATGAGAACGATGCTCCCAGCGGCCGAGCGCGAGCGGATCAGCCGAACCCCGGAACGCGCATGGGGGGAAATACCGATGCGGACCCGCGACGGACAGGCCACGATCGCAGAGCCCGTGCCTGCCCCAGAGATCCGGAGTCGATCACATGACCACAGCTCGCGTTGACATCATCGATCGGAGCGTCGAGAAGGCGCACGTCTGGATCAACGACACGGCCGAGGCGCTCGGCACCGAGGACAGCCACCACGCCTACCGTGTCCTGCGTGCGTTCCTGCACGCGGTCCGCGACCACCTCTCGGTTGATGAGGCGGCGCAGCTTTCCGCGCAGCTGCCGATTTTTGTGCGCGGCGTGTTCTTCGAGGGCTGGGACCCAGGCCGAACCTCCGAGCACACTCGCGACCTCGATAGCTTTCTTGCCAAGATTGCCGGCGAGGCGGGATTGGCAGGCGAGACGGAGGCCTCGTTTGCCGCTGCCGCCGGCGGCCGGGTCCTACGTCAGCATGTCTCCACCGGCGAAGGCGCCAGCGTCCTGCGCGCCCTCCCGCAGCACATCCGGGAACTGCTCAGCGCTGGAGACAGCTGAACGGTCAAAGCTGTTCGGTGGAGGGCGGCGGACGAGGAGGGCTAGGATCGTTGTAGTGGACGAGCTTAGGATCAACGAGTACGAGATCGACGGCGGGCGGCACATCCTGTTCGTTCTGTGCGGCACGCTCGTCAATGCCAAACGTGCTTGTGAACGGATTGCGTGGCGGGGCGTGGAGTACAGCCCCACGCCTGACGAGATCGGCGCGATTGCCAGCCGTTTCCGCGAGGTCGCTGAGGCTGGCGCGTTGAGCTCGGCCGCGAGTTGGGGCGGAGCTGGGGGCCTGGGCTTGGGACGAGAACGGTCTCGCGGGCCGATCCGTCGCCCTCAGGGCTGATCGGGCCACAAGGTCCTGATGACGTCGGAGGGAGAATCCGAGGGCCAACTCGGTCGTGCCGAGGTTCCGCTCGTCCCCGTTGCGGATGAGTTCGAAGCGCCGCGATTGCGTGAGCTCGAGAGCGCGCCTGATGTGCCGGCGGAGGCGCGCGAGGAACTACTGGCCCTGAAATCTGGGGCCGCGTTTGTGTGCGCACGGCGAGAGGGGGATATCCGGCCTGCACGCGCTTCGGGTGAGGGTCTTTACGTCGAGGACACGCGGCATCTTTCCGAGCTGCGCTTAACAGTCGGCGGACTGCCGCCGGTACCACTTTCTTCGGTGATGGAGTCGGGCCATTACGCGGTAATCAATGCCACTAACCCGGTGTTGCGCTCCGCGGTCGGTGCTCCGGTGCCGCAGGAGACGCTCAGCGTGCGGCGGACGGTGTTGATGGATGATCGGCTGTTCTACCGGGTGCGGGTGCGTAACTTTGACCTCAAGCCGGTCGTGACCGTTGCTGAGGTGTCTCTGGCCGCCGATTTCGCGGACGTGTTCGAGGTCCGGGGCATGGTCCGGGCGACGAGTGGTCGCCTGTTGGAGCCGACCCGCGATGGGGATTGCCTGCGTTTCGGCTATGTGGCGGCGGACGGCGAGCATCGCGAGACGCTCGTGGAGCTCGAGCCTTCGCCGGCGCGTGTCAGGATCGACAATGGTCGTGTCCGCGTGGCGTGGGATGTGCGGCTCGAGGCTCGTGAGTCGATCTCTCTCTGGATCACCGTGACACCTACCGGCGTCGGAGGAGGAGCTGCCGAGCCGACAGCGGCGCAGGCGGCCGCCGCGCTTGAGTCTGCACACGTGGGATGGGTTGACTCGTGCGCGAAGGTCGCCACCGACAACGAGCTGTTCGATCGGCTGATGGATGCCTCCGTGCGTGATCTGCACGCGCTGATGATGCCGGTGGGGGCCGATCAGCTGCCGGCGGCCGGCATTCCTTGGTATGTCGCACCATTCGGCCGGGACTCGCTGCTGAGCTCATGCGAGTCACTGATGATCAACCCCGAGGTCGCGCGGGGCACGCTGCTGGCGCTCGCGGGGCTACAAGCCCAGAACGACGAGGGCTGGCGCGATGCCGAGCCGGGCAAGATCCTGCACGAGCTGCGCACCGGCGAGCTCGCCCGCACTGGGCACATCCCGCACACCCCGTACTACGGCACGGTCGACGCAACGCCGCTGTTCCTGATGGTCGCCGGCGGCTACTACCGCTGGACGCTCGACCTCGACACCATGGTTCGCCTCCGCCCAGCGCTCGACGCCGCGCTCGGATGGATCGATGAGTCGGGCGATCGCGACGGCGACGGGTTCGTCGAGTACGAGCGGCGCGCCCCCGCGGGCCTGATCAACCACGGCTGGAAGGACTCGCACGACTGCATCGTGCACGCCGACGGGGCGATCGCGGAGGGCCCGATAGCACTCGTCGAGGTCCAAGGCTACGTGTACGAGGCGAAGCTGCGGATCGCCGACGTGTACCAGGCCCTCGGTGACGCGCCCCGCGCCGATCGGTTGCGGTCCGAGGCGGGCGAGCTGCGGGCGGCGTTCAACGAGGCGTTCTGGGATCCCGACGAGGGGTTCTTTGTGCTCGCGCTCGACGGCCGCAAGGCGCAGGTTCGCAGTGTGACGTCGAACCCGGCGCATTGCCTGTACTGCGGGATCGTCGATGATGACAAGGCCGCGATGGTGGCGGAGCGGTTGATGGCGGCGGACATGTTCTCCGGGTGGGGGATCAGGACTTTGTCGGGGAGTTCACCGGCGTATAACCCGATGAGTTACCACAACGGCTCGGTCTGGCCGCACGACAACGCGATCGCCGCGGCCGGCCTGAAGCGCTACGGGTTCGACGCCGCTACGAACCGGATCGCCGCCGGGCTGTTCGACGTCGCCTCAGGCGCGCGCGACTTCCGCCTGCCCGAGCTGTTCTGCGGCTTCCAACGCGACGGATCCAGAGCGATCGTTGCCTATCCGGTCGCGTGCATCCCGCAGGCGTGGGCGGCGACCGCGCCGTTCATGCTGCTCCAGGCGATGCTGGGAATTTCGGCGCACGCACCGCAGAACCGTCTGACGGTCGACCGGCCACGGCTCCCCGACTGGCTCGGGGCCGTTGAGATTCGCGGCATTCGCGTCGGCAGCTCGAAGGTCAGCCTGGCATTTCGCCAGACCGGACCCAGCACGGGGTTCTCGCTGCTTGAGCAGCAAGGCAACGTCCGGGTCATCATGTCGACATGAGCGCGACGAAGGGCGCGCCGAGCCGGGATCCGGCGATGCTCCCGCCGCTCGCGCAGCGCTTCGAGGCGATCGTGCTCGACTGGGACGGCACCGCAGTCCCCGAGCGCCACAACGACACCACGCGGATATGCCACCTCGTCGAGGACGCCTGCACAGCAGGACTTGAGCTTGCGGTCCTGAGCTTGCGTACCGGCGCACGGCAACGGCAGACGAGGACGCGGCCCTGTCGCGCGCGGCGCAGCTGACGGTGGAACGGTTGGCGGCGCGTGGGCTGACGGCTCGGATCGTCTCTGAGCGATTGAACCGGCGCAAGATAGATCTGATCCCCGGGTCGCAGTGGGAGGATCCGCCGAAGGCGAGGATCGGTCCGCTGCTCAAAGCTGTGGAGAATCGGTTGGCCGCGGTCGGGGTCGCGGGGCTGCCCGAGACGGTCGAGATCGCCCGCGCGGCCGCGGCGGAGGCAGGATTGGCGGATCCGAAGGTGACCGGTGACGCCAAGCACGTGGAGATTGGACTGACGGACAAGTCGGACTCTGGCAGGTGGGTGATGAGCTGGCTTTGGCAGCGTGGGATCGCGCCGGAGCAGGTGCTGATCGCAGGCGATCAACTCGGTCCGCTCGCCGGCGTCGTTGCCGCCGACGTGGTCTGGATCGGCGGCGGCCCGGATGCGTTTGCGGCAGTGCTCGAAGATCAGATCGCGCGTCGCCGGCATGGTGAGCTCCCGATCGTCGTCCAGGACCCGGAATGGACGCTCGCCATCGACGGGGTCGATCCGGTACTCGAGCGCGTGCACGAGTCGCTGCTTACGCTCGCAGATGGCCGGCTGGGAACGCGCGGCAGCGTGATCGCGGGGCACCCGACGGAGGACGCCACTGTCCTGATGTCCGGCGTGTACACGAGAACGGGCGCCGAGACGCACCTGCTCACTGGCCCGCGCTGGAACACGATCTCCGTGAGCGACTCGCCGCTTCGCTCGGTCCGGCGCGTACTCGATCTTCACGCCGGCGTGCTCCAGCAACAGCTGCGATCGCAGATCGGCGAAACCGATGCGCTGCTGCTCTCCTCGCTCGCGCGCCCCGGGACCGCGGCACTCAGGGTCAGAGACCACCGCGCGAGCATGCACCCCTCCCAGCCGCTGGTTGCCCGTCGGACCCACATACGACGAAGGAAAGACGGACGGGTCCCAGTGGATGCGCGTCCGCAGGCGACCGGGGTCAATGGCCGCGGCAGTTCAAGATCGGCTGCGGGGCAACGTCGGTGATCAAGTGCTCGACCGCGTCGCCGCCTACGAGAGCGTCGCCAGAGGCTCAGCCGATCACCGCCTCGCGCTCGGTCGCCTCAAGTCCGCACAGCGGCTCGAATTCGACGGCCTGCTCGCCGAGCATCGACGCGCATGGGCGTCACGCTGGGAGGACGCCGACGTGATCATCGAAGGTGACCCCGAGCTGCAGCTAGCTGTGAGGTTCGCGATCTTCCACCTGCTCGCCAACGCGCCAGATGACGGCGAGGCCGCCGTCGGAGCCTGCGGCCCGACCGGCAGCGCTTATCGGGGACACGTGTTCTGGGACACCGACGCGTACGTCCTGCCGATGCTGGCCGCGACCCACCCACACGCGGCGCGAGCGATACTGGAATACCGCATTCGGCGGCTACCCGCAGCACTCCAAGCCGCCAAGCGTCATCTACGCGCCGGCGCGCGGTTCCCGTGGGAGTCCGCACGGTCCGGTGGAGACGTCACGCCCCAACACGCGCGTGACCAGAACGGCGAGCTCGTACCGATCCTGACCGGCCGACTCGAGGAGCACATCGTCGCTGACGTCGCGTGGGCCGCCGCCTGCTACATCGACTGGACCGAGGATCAGCCGTTCGCGGCCGGCCCGGGGCGGGAGCTGATCGTGCAGACCGCTCGCGGGTGGGCGTCGCGGATCGAGCAGGACGCCGACGGAAGCGCCCAGATCCGCGGCGTGATCGGCCCCGATGAGTACCACGAGAATGTTGACGACAACGCCTACACCAACGTGATGGCCCGCTGGAACCTCAAGCGTGCCGCGGACGCAGGCGTGGATGTCGTCGACGCGCGTGAGAGACGCCACTGGCGCGAGCTGGCCGACTCGATCGTCGACGGATACGACCCCGCAACTGGCATCTACGAGCAGTTCGCCGGCTTCAACGGGCTCGAGCCGCTCCTGATCTCAAAGCTCGCGCCGCAACTGCCGGTCGCCACCGACATGCTGCTCGGGCACGCGCGCACCAAGACCAGCCAGGTCGTCAAGCAGGCCGACGTGTTGATGCTCCACTATCTCATCCCAGACGAGCTGGCTGCCGGCTCGCTGGAGCCCAACCTTGAGTTCTACGGACCGCGCACCGCTCACGGCAGTACGCTCTCACCAGGCGTGCACGCCACGCTACTCCTTCGCGCAGGCCGCCTCCCACAAGCACTTGAGGTGCTCCGCCTCACCGCCCGGATCGACCTCGACGACATCGGGCACATGACCGCCGGCGGGCTTCACCTCGCCGCGATGGGCAGCGTCTGGCGGACACTCGCACTGGGATTCGCCGGCATGCGACCCGAGGACGACGCACTCGCGATCGACCCCGTACTCGCACCCGGATGGGACTCGCTCAACGTGCGAGTGCGGTTCCGCAACAGTCGGGTGCACATACGCGTCCTCCCCGACACGGTCGAGGCAAGCGCCGAACCACCCGTAGGCGCGCTCGCCCCATCCGGAGAGCGCGTACAGCTCGACCGCACCCACCAGACCTTCGCATGTGCTCCGAGGAGGACTTCGTGACCACTGTGCTCGCCGCGGTCGACTCCAGCGCGTCCGGGCGACCCGTGGTCAGCACCGCGATCGCTCTCGCCGACCTACTCGACGCCACCGTCACGTGCCTGCACGTGGTGTCAGAAGCGCTCGCGCACAGCGACATCCCAGTGTTGCTACTGCCCGTCCAGTAAACCGATGCTGCCTGAAAGCAGCACGACAAGCTCAGGCGATCGCGCGTTCTCGGCCCGCACTCGACTACCGGCCGGCGCACGCGGTCCTGCAAGACGCGTCGGCTGCCGATCGCGCGCTGGGACGGCCGGCGGCGGCTGCGGTTTAGCCGCAACGCCTGTAGAGGTTGGTCCGGATGCGTGGTCCGGCAGGCAGGAGCACGATAAGTGCACTCGCAACTTCACGGCGGCTGCCGGCGCCGGAAAAGGCAACAGCATGATCATCGTGATCGTCGTCTTGGTAATCGTCGTGCTGGTCATCGCGGGCCTGTCGGTGAGGATCCTCAAGCAGTACGAGCGGGGAGTGCAGTTCCGGCTAGGGCGGGTCAAGGACGGCGCCCGCGGGCCGGGATTGACCTTCATCATCCCGGCGGTCGATCGCGTCCGACGGGTCTCGCTACGGATCGTCACGCTGCCGATCCAGTCCCAGGGAATCATCACCAAGGACAACGTCAGCGTTGACGTCTCCGCTGTCGCCTACTACCGCGTCGTTGACCCGGTAGCTGCGGTGGTGGCGATCGAGAACGTCGAGGCGGCGATCGATCAGATCGCGCAGACGACCCTTCGCGCCGTGGTGGGGCGCCACACGCTCGATGAAACTCTGTCGGAGACAGACACGATCAACGGCAACATTCGCGAGATCCTTGACGTGCAGACCGTCGGCCCCGAGCAGCAACTACCAGGGCTGCTGCCCGAAGGCCGCGCCGCACGACCCACCGGCCGGAACATCCTCGCCGCGTTCCAAGGACTCGGCCTGACCTACACCCACACCGGCATCCAACTCGACCCGCTCACCGACACCCAACAACACATCCTCGAGCTACTCGGAATCCAGCCGCCCTGGCCACAACAGGCAAACCTTGCCCTCACGAACTGCGGCAATCGGACTAGTGAAGCCCGGCGCGGACTCGGCCTCTCCGCGGAAGTGCAAACCGGCCCAAAGTCGTCGTTCGGGCTGCCACTTTAATGCGCCCGAGTGCACCCGCTCGGGGTAGACAACTAGTAGCAGACTAGAAGGCGGCGACGCCCAGCGTTTGGTTGCCGTGAGGGTTGGTCGAACCGCCCGGGATCGGCCTTGTGTTGGTCGGCGTTGCCAACGGCGATACCGCGCACCATGCCTTCGAGGTGGTGCTAGCGCGCATCCTGTTGCCCGCATCATGGCGCGCATCTCGCAGCACCCTGGAAACCTCACGGCGTACGAAGCGGGTTCGCGCTTCGCATCGCAGGTGTCACGCGGAGCAGTTGTGGAAGACTACGCATGACGGGTCGGGCAGGTCCTGCGTACGATCGTTCGGCCATGCTTGTACGCCGGTTAGCAGTTCCCTCGCTTGCTGTAGTCGCGCTCACCGTGGGATTCCTCGTAACGGCGGTGTTGATTCCGTGGTCGGCGTCGGCAAGGAGCTCGATCCACGTCAGCATCTCGGGGCAGGACCACCACCCGGTCGTCAACAAGAAATGGTCGTACTCCGTCACGGTTAGGAGCGCCAGCGGCCAGAAGCTGAGCGGAACGGAGACGACCCACTACCTGTACAACGGTGCGGTCGTCGGGACCGAGAAGCCCGTGAACGTCCGATTCAAGAACGGCTACTACCACGACACGATCGAGTTTCCGCCGGACGCGGTCGGGCAACCGCTGCGCGTGTGGGTGGTCGTGAACACGAAGGACGGGTCTGGAAGCGCCGCGTGGTCGATCACTGTGGTCAAGCGGTGATCGACTGGCTTCGAGCGCTTGGTTTTCTCTTCCCGGTTAGGCGAGCAGCGGCGCTGTCGCGGTGGCCGCGGGGCCCGCTGCATCCGCCGGGCGGAGCGGAAGACCATATGTCGGCACGACGCTCCCGTGCCGCTCACTGAGCTGGAGCAGAAGCATTACCGAATCCTCGTGAGCTGGCAGAGGGGCTGCGGGTCACTGAGCGGAAGTGGCTTCGGCAGGCCGATGAGCGGCTCGAGTTACGGGCTCCCAGCCTGCTCGGCGCTGACCTGCACCGCCGTGCGCAGCTGGCCTACGGACTCCTGGTCCGCGGCCCGACCGAGCCCACGGGAGGCGCGGCGGTGCTCGATGAACGGGGGCCCGGTTCGCTCGCTGTGCGGCGGACTCCTGACGAACGCCGCGGGCTCGACCGTTGATGTCGGTCAAGGCTCCTGCACGACCGCGCGCCTGATGGCGCAGCGAGATCAAACGTGAGCTGAGCGCTTGCACGTGCCGTGGCGTGATGCGGGTCTGCGCCCGCCGATACCACGGCAGGTGTCGTCCGAAACGCGCCTTGCTGCCCCTCGCGCCCGAGAGCGGAAGCGTCAAGCGCGCCGTCGGTCCTGTCCGGTTCCAGCAACGAGCGCGGCGGTGTTCGCCCTCGCGTGGTGGCTCCTTTCCTCGCGCTGAGGTTGCGGCGCAGTTCGACGGTGTACACGGTTTCCGCGCGAAAGGGGGGCCGGGCCGAGGGCTTGTCCGGGCTCGAGGTTCACTTCGCGAGAAGCCGCCGCCAGAGGGCGGCGAGCGCGGCGATTGCGTCCTGACGGTTTTCCGGCGTGTCGTTGCCGCTGCCGAATTTGTCGAGCAGGTATGCCCGGTGGGTTGCCATCAGTAGGAGCGCGAACTCGCGTGGGTTGGGCGGCGGGTCCGGAGCGTCGGTGACGAGCGTCTCCAATAGCCGGCGTGGACCGACGAGGGCGCGATCGAGCGCGGCAGCGACGTCTGGGTCCGCTGCGGCGGCGTCGATTGCGCGGAGCCACCTGCCGTTGTCCGCGTACAGCCCGACTAGGCCGGTGATCATGGTGTCTATTAGGTCTTCGGGAGAGCCGCGGAGGACTTGGTCGACGAGCGGGTCGTCGGCATCGGGGAGCAACTCGGGGGCTAGCTGCGGCAGCCCCTCGAAGTGTCGGTAGAAGACGGTACGTGTGAGCCCCGCTCGGGCCATCACGTCGCCAACCGTCAGTGCGGCGAACGGACGGTCCAGCAGTAGTTCACGCGCCGCGGCCAGGATTCGGTGCCGGGCTTCGTTGGCCGGGACGCGCGGAGCTCGTTGCGACATTCTGTCGCAGACTATGCAACTATCTTGCGACATTATGTCGCAACCAGAGATGAGCTCTCAGATCGCGCTGCCAGACGGCCGCACTCTCTCCTACGTGCAGGCCGGCGCCGACGCCGGACCGGTGGTCACCGTTCTCGACGGTCCCTGCTCTCGTGGTCTCGGATGGGCTCTCGCGCCGACGGCGCGTGATCTCGGCATCCGTCTGCTGATCCCGGACCGTCCCGGGATCCACGGCAGCGCCGCTAAGCCTGGGCGCACGATGGCTGACTGGCCAGCTGACCAGCTTGCGCTGCTCGACGCACTTGACATCGAGCGTACCGGGGTCGTGACCCAATCAGGAGGTACGGGGTACGGCGTCGCAGTTGCGGCCTCGGCGCCGCGGCGGTTGACTGGGCTCGCGCTGCTGGGCGGACTCGCCCCGATGACGAGCCGGGAGGCTCGAATGGACGCCGGCAAGCAGCTGAGGACTGCTGTCTTTCTCGCGCGCAAGGCGCCGTTCGTGCTGAAAGCTGGTCTGAGGCGGACCTTCAAGAAGCTGCCGGACTCCGCGATCGCGCAGGTGCCCGCCGCTGATCGCCCGTTTCTCGGCGACCCGTTGATCCGCGACATCCACCTCCGCACGATGTGCGAGTTCTTGGGCAATCCCGACGCGGCGATCGAGGAGATCCGCCTTCTAGCCAGACCGTGGGGCATCGCCCCACCGCCAGCCGGCGTGATACCGACCGCATTGTGGACGGGCGAACTGGACCAGGTGCACCCGCCGGCTCACGCCCGCCGCGTGGCCGAACTGCTGGGCGGGGATCCACCGGTAACCGTCGTCCCGGGCGTCGGTACCTTCGGGCTCGGCCGAGTCTTCCCGGACGTGTTGCGGTTCGCTGTCGGTCGCTAACCGACCAGACCCGCATCTGCCGCGATAGGCGTACACGAGCGGTCTGGGCGAGCGGGCTGGACTTCGTCGCCGCCGCTGCTCTTGAGCGCGGGCGCAATGCTCCGTTGGCACGGCCGCGGACGCTCGGCCCGGTCAGCGTTCGGTCTACGGGTCCTCCCGCTCGCAAGGAACTCAAGTGTGCGCAGAACGTGCGCACCGATGAAACGAGACAGGGGGAGTCAACCCGGGAATCCCCTGTAACTACCGGAGTGGGCGATGCTGGGCTCGAACCAGCGACCTCCGCCTTGTCGAGACGGCGCTCTCCCAGCTGAGCTAATCGCCCGGGAGATGCATAAATGTATCGACGCGCCGAAGGCTGGGTAGACTCGACGGCGAGATGAGGTGGAGGCTCGCGGCAGCAATCGCGGTTTTGGGGATCGCCGGGATTCCCGCCGTGTCGGACGCGATGCCGCCGCACCCCGCGACGGCAATGCATGTGGCGGTCAAGCCGCGCACAGGGTCGCCCGACAGCCACTTCGCGGTCAGCTTCCGCGCCGGGGTCCAGACCGGCCCCGGTTCCCTGATCCGCAGCTACCGCGTGACCGCGGGCGCCACCAAACGAAACGGCTGCCAGTCCAGCGCAACCGAACCTGCGCCGTCAGCCGCCCAGGGGACGATGGTCCACGTCACGCTCTCCCCGGGGAAGCGGTCGGCCTGGTGCACGGGCACCTACCAGGGACGGGTGTGGCTCTACCAGTCGGTGCGCTGCGGCCCGCCGTTGGCGGACATCGCGTGCCCCCAGATCGAGATCCGGCCTGAAGTGGTCGGCACGTTCACCTTCCGCGTGACGCGCGGCTGAGCGCCCTCCTCGCGCTCATTTAGCATCCGAGGAGCAATGGAGCTCGAGCTTCCCGACGGCAAGATCCTGGACCTGTCCAACGGCGCGACCGGGGCCGACGCCGCGGCCGCAATCGGTCCGGGCCTGGCCCGAGCGGCGCTCGCGGTCAAGGTCGACGGCGAGGTCCGCGACCTGGCCCGGCCGCTGATCGACTCCTCCGATCCTGACAACGGCCGGGTCGCGTTCGAGGTTCTGACCGACCGCAGCGGCGAGGAGGCGCTCAGCCTCATCCGACACGACGCCGCGCACGTGCTCGCCGCCGCCGTGTTGGAGCTCTACCCCGGTGTGAAGATCTCGATTGGGCCGCCGATCGAGAACGGGTTCTACTACGACTTCGACTTCCCTCCGGGCGTCACCGTGACGGACGCGGACTTCGAGCGGATCGAGGCCAAGATGCGCGAGCACATCGCCGCCGACGAGCCGTTCGTCCGCGAGGACGTGCCGGTGGGCGTCGCCCTCGACCGCTTCCTGAGGGAGGCACAGGACTACAAAGTCGAGCTCATCGAGGATCTGGTCGAGCACGACGGAGTTCCCACCGTGTCGCTTTACACAAACGGACCGTTCACCGACCTGTGTCGGGGGCCGCACTCACCCTCCACCAAGCGGATCAAGGCGTTCAAGCTCCAGTCGGTGGCGGGCGCGTACTGGCGCGGCGACTCGAACCGACCGATGCTCACCCGCATCTATGGCACCGCCTTCTTCTCGGACAAGGACCTGCGGGAGTACCTCGAGCGCGTCGAGGAGGCGCGCGCCCGCGACCACCGCAAGCTCGGTCCTCAGCTCGGGCTCTTCACCTTCTCCGACGTGTCTCCCGGCGCGGCGTTCTGGCTGCCGGCGGGAACCGAGGTGTTCAACTCGCTGGTCGCCCTCAGCCGTGAGATGGGCCGCGAACGCGGCTACGTCGAGGTTAAGACGCCCCAGATCTACGACAGCTCGCTGTGGAAGACCTCGGGTCACTGGCAGAAGTACCGCGACAACATGTTCGTGATCGAGGAGTACGAGGGGCGGCAGATGGCGATCAAGCCGATGAACTGTCCCGGCCACTGTCACCTGTTTTCGCTCGAGCGTCACTCATACCGGGAGCTGCCGGTTCGCTACTGGGAGCCGGGACTGCTGCACCGCCGCGAGCCGAGCGGAACCCTGCACGGCCTGCTACGGGTCCGCCACTTCGCGCAGGACGACAGCCACATCTTCTGCACCGAGGACCAGATCCAGGACGAGGTCGCCGGGGTGCTTGAGTTCGCCTTCGCCACCTACGCGGTGTTCGGCCTCGACGTCACGCTCGAGCTCTCCACCCGTCCCGAGAACCGAATCGGCTCCGAGGAACTGTGGGACAAGAGCGAGGCCGCGCTGACGCGGGCGCTCGACAGTCACGGCCTCGAATACAAGGTCAACGAGGGTGACGGCGCGTTCTACGGCCCGAAAATCGACATGCACTTCAGGGACTCGCTCGGGCGATCGTGGCAGCTCGGCACCTGTCAGCTCGACTACAACTTTCCGGAGCGCTTTGACCTCACCTACACCGGTGCCGACAACGCCGAGCACCGGCCGGTGATGATCCACCGCGCCCTGATGGGCTCATACGAGCGCTTCATCGGGATCCTGCTCGAGCACCTGAACGGGGAGCTGCCGTCGTGGCTCGCGCCGGTGCAGGCGATCGTGCTCCCGATCAGCGACCGTCACGTCGACTACGCGCGCGCGGTGGCCGGCCGGATCGAGGCGGCGGGCCTGCGCTCCGAGCACGACGACCGTTCGGAGTCGGTCGGCCGCAAGATCCGCGACGCCGAGCTGCGCAAGATCCCCTACATGCTGGTGGTGGGCGAGCGCGAGCAGGCGAGCGAACAGGTGGGGGTCCGCGAGCATCGACGCGGCGACACGGGATCGGAGCCGGTCGAGGCCTTCATCGAGCGGCTGCGCGAGCAGGTAAAAACGCGCGCCACGGGGTAGTTCCGCCGCTATACTTAGCTCCGTTGATCCAAGCGCGTCATCACATAGGGCCCGTCACCGCTTGACGTTCCCCTCTCCTCGCAGCTAGTGCCGGTCCCGCGAAAGTTCGACCGGCGCCCGCCGGAACGCGATCAGACTCGCATCAACGATCGGATCCGCGTGCCGGAAGTACGCCTAATCGGCGCCGACGGCAAGCAGATCGGGATCGTTAAGACGCCCGAGGCGCTGGTGTACGCCCAGGAACGCGACCTCGACCTGGTCGAGGTGGCGCCGGATGCCCGTCCGCCCGTTTGCCGCGTGCTGGACTACTCCAAGTACAAGTACGAGCAGGCCCAGAAGCAGAAGGCCGCCCGGCGCCATCAGCAGCAGATCACGGTGCGGGAGATCAAGTTCCGCCCGAAGATCGCCCAGAACGACTACGACACCAAGAAGGGCCACGTGGCCCGGTTCTTGCGTAACCGCGACAAGGTGAAGATCACCATCATGTTCCGCGGTCGCGAGGTCACCCACCCCGAGCGGGGCACCGCCCTGCTCGATCGACTGGCCGGTGAGCTGTCCGAGATCGGCGTTGTCGAGCAGTCCCCCGTCCAGGACGGACGCAACATGACAATGCTGCTCGCGCCGTCCAAGGCCGTGCTCGCCGGCGAGAAGGACAAGGCAGCCGAGGCACACCCGGAGAAGGGCGACGACGGTCATCAGCCCGAGTCGTCGGACGAGGGTGCCCCGGAGGCTGTCAGCGCCGATGTCACGCCCGCCGATAGCACGCCGAACGGCGCGGGCGAGGCTGCGGATGAGCCGGCCGAAGACGAGGTGGAGTCGGGCGCGGAGCCATCACATCCGCGCGGCGCCGCCGCCTAAGAGTCCACTTACTCCGCGCCGGCCCGGTTCGGGCACCGCCACGCTCACGGTGAATCGGTGCCGTCTGCTTTACTAGCCGGCAGTTCCGATGCCCAAGATGAAGACCCATTCGGGCGCCAAGAAGCGCTTCAAGCTGACCGCCACCGGCAAGGTGCGCGGCCGGCGGGCGTTCTCGACCCACATCCTCGAGAAGAAGACGCCGAAGCGTAAGCGCCGGCAGGCGAAGCCTTCGTGGATCAGCCCGCACGATGAGCCGCGCGTGAAGACTCTGCTCGGAGCCAAGCGGAGGGAGCGCGGATGACCCGCGTCAAGCGTTCGGTACACGCGCGCAAGAAGCGCCGCGCGACGCTTGCGCTCACTAAGGGCTTCCGCGGCGACGCCAGCCGCCACTATCGGGTGGCCAAGGAGGCGCTGCTCAAGGCGGACCAGTACCGATACCGCGACCGGCGCAACCGCAAGCGCGACTTCCGGCGCCTGTGGATCACCCGAATCAACGCGGCGGCGCGGCAGAACGACATGTCCTATTCGCAGTTCATGCACGGTCTCCAGCTCGCGGGCGTCGAGCTCGACCGCAAGATCCTCGCGGACATCGCCGTCCGCGACGCCGACACCTTCCGACGCTTTGCCGACCGCGCCCGCGAGGCGCTGGCGGCCGGCTGAGCGACAAGCCGACCACCCAGCACCGCCAACCGGGCGCCGCTCCTTCAGGAGGGCGCCTTTTTTGATGATCACCAGCTCCCACAACCAGAAGCTCAGGGAAATACGGAAGCTCCGCCAGCGGCGTCGTTGGCGCGAGCGCGCCGGGCAGTTCGTGGCGGAGGGGGAGGATCTATTGAGTTCGGCGGACGCGAGCGGCTGGATCCCCATCGAGCGATATGCGGCGGCGGGCAGCGGTTTGCCGGGGATCGAGGTCGAGCCGTCGTTGCTGGCCGCGGCCTCGGGTCTGGGCTCCGGGACGCGCACGCTCGCGGTGTACCAGGAGCGCTGGGCGCCGGCACCGGTCGGGCCACTGTGCGTGTACCTGCACGGCTTGCACGATCCGGGCAACGTCGGGGCCGTGCTGCGCTCGGCCGCCGCGTTTGGCGCTTCGTGCGTGGCGCTCGGCCCCGGTACGGCGGATCCGTACTCGCCCAAGGCGGTCCGGGCGTCCATGGGCGCGATCTTCTCGCTGCCGCTCTCGCGCGCCGAACTGAGTGAGCTTCCCGGCGAGAAGATCGCTCTCGTCCCGCGAGCCGGGGTGCCTCTCGATGAACTTTGGCGTTCAAGTCCCGTATATGTCAACTCCAGCGCCAAAGATGTCAGCCTGCTGATCGGCGCCGAACGAGATGGCCTCCCGGAAGAGGTCGTGGCGAGCGCCGATCACCTCGCGCACATCCCTATCCAGACCGACAGCCTGAACGCGGCGATGGCGGCGACCATCGCGCTCTATGAACTGAGCCGTAGGATGGCGCCCGAATGACCGATCGAATCGCGGAGATCAGGGCCGAGGCCGAGCGCGCGATCGCGGCGGTGACCGACACGCACACCCTAGAAGACGTCCGTATCGAGTACCTCGGACGCAAGGCCGAGCTACCCAACCTGCTGCGCACCGTTGCCGAGCTGCCGGCGAGCGAACGTGCCGCCACAGGCAAGGCCGCCAATCAGGCCCGCAGGACGCTCGAGCAGGCGATCGAGGAGCGCTCCCAGCAGCTCGCCGCGCAGGAGCTCGAGCAACGCCTCGAGCGCGACCGCATAGACATCACGCTCGATGGCGACCCGGCCCCGGTCATCGGCCGCCTCCATCTAATAACCCAAACGCGGCGCGAGATCGAGGACGTGTTCATCGGGCTCGGCTTCAACGTCGCCGAGGGCCCCGAGGTCGAGACCGTCTACTACAACTTCGACGCGCTCAACTTCGACTCGACGCACCCGTCGCGGCTGATGTCGGACACGTTCTACGTCGAGCCGACTCCGGACATCTTCGATCCCCGGGCGGTATTGCTGCGCGTGCACACCTCGCCGATGCAGGTCCGCGCGATGGAGCGCCAGCCCCCGCCGCTCTACATCATCGTCCCGGGCCGCACCTACCGCCCCGACAACGACGCGACCCACACGCCGCAGTTCCATCAGATCGAGGGCCTCGCGGTCGATACCGACATCACCCTGGGCGATCTGCAGGGCACGCTGCTCGCGTTCGCGCGCGCGATCTTCGGCGAGGACCGTCAGGTCCGCCTGCGTCCGCACTTCTTCCCGTTCACCGAGCCGAGCGTCGAGGTCGATGTGTCGTGCTTTAACTGCAAGGACGGCTTCCTGCTCGACGGCAGCCGCTGCCCGCTATGCAAGGGCACGGGCTGGATCGAGATCCTGGGCTCGGGGATGGTCGACCCCAACGTGTTCGAGTACGTGCGGGACAGGGGATACGACCCTGAACGCATACAGGGGTTCGCGTTCGGGATGGGGATCGAGCGGATCGCGATGCTCAAGCACGGGGTGCCCGACCTGCGGCTGCTCTACGACAACGACGTCCGCTTCCTGGAGCAGTTCGGCTGATGCGCGTCCCGCTCTTCTGGCTTCACGAATACGTCCGTCCCGACCTCGACACCCACGCGCTGGCCGACCGGCTGGCGCTGACCGGCACCGAGGTCGAGCGCGTCGAGCGCCACGGCGTGGGCGCACTTCAGAACTTCGTGGTCGGACGCGTGCTTAAGGCTGAGCAGCATCCGAACGCCGACCGGTTGCGGGTGTGCGTCGTGGACATCGGCGACGGCAGCCCGTCACAGATCGTGTGCGGTGCGCCCAACGTCGCCGCCGGGCAGACCGTGGCGGTGGCCCGGCCCGGCGCGGTCATGCCCGACGGCACCAAGCTCGGCAAGGCCAAGCTGAGAGGCCTCGAATCCAACGGAATGATCCTGGCCGAGGATGAGGTTGCGATTGGCACCGACCACGACGGGATCATGGTGCTCGAGCGCGACGGCCTGGCCCCGGGGACGCCGCTCGAGCACGTCCTGCCGATCGCCACCGACGTGCTCGTGCTCGAGATCACTCCCAACCGGCCCGACTGCCTCGGCATCTACGGCGTGGCCCGCGAGGTCCACGCCGCCACCGGCGCGTCGCTTTCGCCGGCGCCGTGGAAGGACGACCCAGGATCGAGCGGCCGCGAGCCGGAGGGGATAACGGTCACGGTGCAAGATCCCGACCTGTGCCCGCGCTTTACCGCGCGCGTGTTCGAGGACGTCAAGATCGGCCCGAGCCCGCTGTGGCTCAAGGCGCGGCTGATGGCCGCCGGCCAGCGGCCGATCTCCAACGTCGTCGACATCACCAATTACGTGATGCTGCTCACCGCGCAGCCGCTGCACGCGTTCGACCTCGACCGCGTCGCGGGAGCCCAACTGACCGTGCGCCGGGCGCGCGACGGCGAGCAGATCGAGACCCTCGACGGGCAGACCCGGACGCTCGACTCCGACATGGTTCTGATCGAGGACGCGGAAGGCCCCACCTCGATCGCCGGAGTCATGGGCGGAGAGCGCAGCGAAGTGCAGCCAAGCACCACGCGCGTGTTGATGGAGGCCGCGAACTGGAATGGCGCCAACATTCATCACACATCGCTCAAGCTTGGGCTGCGCAGCGAGGCCTCGTCGCGGTTCGAGAAGCAACTCCAGCCCGAACAAGCGATGGAAGCCCAGGCGGTGTCGACCCAACTGATGATCGAACTGTGCGGCGCGAGACTCGTGCCCGGCACGATCGACGTCGGAGGCGAAGGACCGCCGCCGAAGACCATCCGTCTGAGAGACGCGAGGGTGGCCAGCCTGCTCGGCGCGGCGATCCCCCGTAGCCGCTGCCGGGAGATCCTGGCCGCGCTCGAGTTCGGCACCCAGGATGCGGAGGACGGGCTAGACGTGACCGTGCCGGCGTTCCGCCGCGGCGACGTGACCCGCGAGGCCGACCTGATCGAGGAGGTCGCGCGGATCGACGGGCTCGACAAGCTGCCGGCGACGCTTCCTTCTCGTCACGGAGCGCACGCCCAGCTCACCCCGCGCCAGAAGCTGCGCCGCCGCGCCACCGATGCCCTCACCGGCCAGGGGCTGAACGAGATCGTGGGGTGGAGCTTCGCGAGTCCCGGCGTCAACGATCGGCTCCGGCTGGGCGCGGACCATCCCCTGCGCCGGGCGGTCGAGCTGGCCAACCCACTATCCACCGAGCAGTCGCGCTTGCGTACGACGTTGCTCGGATCGCTGCTCGACGTCGCGCGCCACAACCGCTCCCGCGGCACTGGCACGCTGCGGCTGTTCGAGGCCGGCGCGGTGTATCTGCCCGACGGCGCGTCCTCGGGGCAGCTCCCGCGCGAGCCTTACCACCTCGGGGCCCTGCTCAGCGGCGCTGCCCGCCCGGCGACATGGCGTGACTCCGCGCCCCGTCCCGTCGACTTCTTCACGATCAAGGGCGTGCTGGCCGGTCTGCTCGACCGGCTGCGCGTCCCGTGGACGGTCGTGCCCGGCGCCGAGCCGTTCCTTCATCCGGGACGGGCGGCGAGCGTACTGGCCGAGGGAGAGCCGGTCGGCTGGGTCGGCGAGATCCACCCGCTGGTGACCGCAGGGTGGGATCTGAGCGACACGGTGGCGGCGTTCGAGCTCGATCTCGACGCCGTGCCCGTGCCCCTGACCGAGCGCTACCACGAGGTAAGCGGGTTCCCGGACGTCCGTGAGGACATCGCGGTCGTGGTGGCGGACCGCGTGACCGCGGGCGAGGTCCTCGATGCCGTGCGCGGTGCCGGTGGACCACTGCTGGCCGCCGTCGAGGTGTTCGACGTCTACCGCGACCCCGAGAGACTCGGGGCAGGAAACGTCTCGCTAGCCCTGCGCCTCACCTATCGCGCCACCGACCGCACACTCACCGACCAGGAGGTCGCCCAGCACCGCGAGGCGATCGCGAGCGTCTTGCAGAGGGAGCTGGGGGGGAGGATCCGTGCCGCCTAGCGTCTCGGTATTCGGCGCCGCTGGGTTCACGGGCGCGCTGACCGCGCGGTTGCTGTACCGGCACCCCTCGTTCGAGCTGAAGTCGCTGACCGCCCGCAGCGACCAGGGACGCCGCCTGGACGATCTCTACCCACAGCACCGGGTGCCGCTCGAGCTCGAGGAGCTCGACCTCGACCGCCACGCCGAGGTCGACGCTGCGGTCGTCGCCTACCCACACGGCGCCGCCGCACCGCTGGTGGCGGAGCTGCGCGAGCGGGGGGTGCGGGTGGTCGATCACAGCGCGGACTTCCGGCTGCGCGACGCCGCGGTCTATGAGCAGTGGTACCGGGAGCACGAGGCCCCGGCGCTCCTGGACCAGGCCGTCTACGGCCTCCCCGAGCGATACCGCGAGGAGATCGCCAGGGCCGACCTGGTCGCCAACCCCGGCTGCTACCCGACGGCCTCCCTGCTCGCGCTCGCGCCGCTCGCGCGGGCTGGCGTGATCGAGGACATCGTCATCGACGCCAAATCTGGGGTCTCGGGCGCCGGGCGCGCGCCCAGCGAGAAGACCCACTTCGTCACCGCGGACGAGAACGTCAACGCCTATGGGGTCCCGCACCACCGACACATCCCCGAGATCGAGCAGGAGCTGTCGATATTGGATCCCGCCCACCCCGATCTGCGTCTCACGTTCGTGCCCCACCTGGTGCCGCTCGACCAGGGTGAGCTGGTGTCCTGCTACGTGACCCTCGTCGACCCCGACGCCGAGCTGGACCTCGAGCGGCTCTACGCCGACGCCTACGCCGGCGAGCCGTTCGTCGAGCTGGCGGCCAAACCGCCCGGCGTGCGCGACGTGCGCGAGACCAACATCTGCCGCACCTCCGTGCACCGCGACGATCGCACCGGCCGGGTGATCGTGTTCGCCGCGCTCGACAACCTGTGGAAGGGCGCGGCATCGCAGGCCGTGCAGAACCTCAACCTGATGTTCGGGCTGCCCGAGGACGAGGGGATAGGACCCACCAAGGCGGCTTCGAAGTCCCCGGAGGTCGTGCGGTGACCGCCACGCACTCGTTCTTCTCCTCGCGCTGGATCGAGGTCCCCGGCAACATCACCGAGACCGCCGGCGGGCTGCCGCGCGGCTTCCGGGCGGCCGGGGTGGCCTGCGGGGTCAAGCCCAGCGGCGATCTCGACCTCGGACTTCTCATGTCGGGGGCGCCGGCCACGACCAGCGCCGCACGCTTCACCCGCTCGGGCACCCAGTCGGCTCCGGTGCTGCTCTGCCGCGAGCGCTGCACGCTTGAGGGGATCCGCGGCATCGTGGTCAACGCCGGCAACGCCAACGCGGCGACCGGCCGGCCGGGGTTCGAGAACGCCGCCAAGATGCAGGGGGCCGCGGCGCTGGCCAGCGGGGTCGGGGACGAGAGCGCGATGGCGGTCGCGTCGACCGGCGTGATCGGGGTGCCGCTCCCCATGGGTGCGGTCATGCAGGGCATAGTCGCCGCCACGCATGCGCTGCGCCCGGACGGCGAGACCGACTTTGCCCGCGCGATCCGGACGACCGACGCGCTCGACAAGCACGCCAGCCTGGAGGTGGCGCTCGAGGCGGGGACCGTGCGGCTGAGCGCCCAAGCCAAAGGGGCGGGGATGATCTCGCCCAACTTCGCCACGCTGCTGTGCTTCGTGCAGACCGACGCCGCGCTGTCGCCCGAGACGTGCGACCTCCTGCTCGGAGTCACGGTCAAGCGCTCGTTCGAGCGGGTCAGCGTCGACGGACAGCTCTCGACGAGCGACACGGTGATCCTCCAGGCCAGCGGCGAGTCCGGCGTGCAAGTCGACCCCGAGACCGAGGACGAGGTGCGTTTCGGCGAGGCGCTCGACGCGCTGCTGCGCCAGCTCGCGCTGTACATCGTCCGCGACGGGGAGGGGGCGCGACGGATCGGTCGCGTTGTCGTCCGCGGCGGAGACGACTCCTCTGTCGCGCGTGTCGCGCATGCTGTCGCCGACTCGCCGCTGGTCAAGACCGCGCTGTACGGCGGCGACCCGAACTGGGGGAGGATCGTGCAAGCCGTGGGCATGGCGATGCCCGGCACCGCGCCGCTCGAAGTGGACGTTGCGATCGAGGGCGTGCAGGTATGCCGGCGGGGCCAGTACGCGCCCCACGACCCCGACGCGCTGCGCGCCGCCGTGCAGGGAACGGAGATCGAGTACGAGGTCGGCCTGCCCGGTGAAGGGGCCGAGACCGAGCGCTACTTCTCCGACCTGGGCCACGAGTACGTGACGCTCAATGCCGAGTACACCACCTAGCTCCGTAACGCAGAACGAGCGGCCGGCGCGCGATGTCAACACGCTGCTCGAGGCGTTGCCCTACATCCGCGAGTTCCACGGCCGAACCGTGGTCATCAAGTACGGTGGCGCGGCGATGACCGATCCGGCGCTCAAGGAGGAGTTCGCACGCGATGTGGTGCTGCTCAAATACGTCGGGATGAACCCGGTGATCGTCCACGGTGGCGGCCCGGAGATCACCGGCTACATGCAGCGCCTGCACCTTCCGGTGCAATTCGTCGACGGACTGCGCGTGTCCGATGCCGAGACCGTCGAGGTCGCGAAGATGGTGCTGGTGGGCAAGGTGAACAAGGACATCGTCCTGCGCATCAACCGCCACGGCCAGCCCGCGGTCGGGCTGTGCGGCGATGACGGCCTGCTGTTCCGAGCTACCCGCCGGGCCGCGCCGAGCGGACAGGACATCGGGTTTGTGGGTGCGATCGAACGCGTCGACACGGGTGTCCTCACGCATGTGGCGCAGGACTACATACCGGTGATCGCCAGCGTCGGCGCCGACCGCGAGGGCAACTCGTACAACATCAACGCCGATGAGGCGGCAGGAGCCGTAGCGCGCGCACTGAACGCCTACAAGATCATGTTCCTGACCGATGTGCCCGGCTGGTTGCGCGACCCCGACGACGCCTCGAGCGTGATCTCTGAGGTCGGCGCGGACGTCGTCCTAGAGGCACTGCCGGCGGTCGCGGGCGGAATGCGCCCAAAGCTGCAGGCGTGCCTCGACGCGATCGACGGCGGCGTCTCCTACGCCCACATCGTCGACGGGCGGGTGCCCCACTCGCTGCTGCTCGAGCTGTTCACCGACGCCGGTCAGGGCACCAAGATCGGGCCGGCGCTGTGAGCCTGGCCGAGCTCCAGAGCCTCGAGCACGAGTACGCGATGCCGACGTACGTCCGCAACCCGGTCGAGTTCGTGCGGGGTTCGGGCGTGCGCCTGTGGGACGCCGAGGACAACGAGTACCTGGACTTCCTGAGTGGGATCTCGGTGGCGAACGTCGGGCACTGCCATCCGCGCGTGGTCGAGACCGTGCGCGACCAGGTTGGCCGCCTGTCGCACGTGAGCAACCTCTACTACACCGAGCCGGCGATGAAGCTGTCGGCCGCGCTGTCGCGTAGCTCGCTCGGCGGCAAGGTGTTCCTGTGCAATTCGGGTGCTGAGGCGATCGAGGCCGCGATCAAGCTGGTCCGCCGCGCCCGTCCCCACGGCAAGGTCATCGTCCTCGAGGGGGCGTTTCACGGGCGCACCTACGGCGCGCTGTCGGCCACGCCGCAGGAGTCAAAGCAGGCGCCGTTCGCACCGCTCGTGCCCGGCTTCGTCGTCGTGCCCAAGGACCCGGATGCGCTATCGGCGGCGGTGGACGAGGACACGGCCGCGGTGCTGCTCGAGCCGATCCAGGGCGAGACCGGCATCCATGTGCTGTCCGAGGAGCTCCTCCAGGCCGCCCGCGACGCGTGCGACCGGGTCGGAGCCGCGTTGGTGTTCGACGAGATTCAGTCCGGTATGGGGCGCACGGGCACGCTGTGGGCCTATCAGGGGCCGGGCGTCGTCCCCGACGCCCTTGCCAGCGCCAAGGCACTCGGTGGCGGATTGCCCATCGGCGCGCTCGTCAGCGGGCCGCGGCTCGCCGATGCGTTCCATCCGGGAGACCACGGCTCGACGTTCGCAGGCGGTCCCGTGATCGCCTCGGCCGCGCTCGTTGCCCTCGAGATCTGCTCAGATCCCGACCTGCTGGAGCGCGTGCGCAAGACCGGCGACCGCCTGGCCTTAGAGCTCGCGGCGCTGCCCTACGTGGTGTCGGTGCGGGGACGGGGACTGATGCAGGCGATGGACATCGACCATCACCTCGACGCCGCCGAGCTGGCGCGCCGCGCGCTGCTCGAACAGCGACTCGTGGTCAACGCCACCGGACCGGCGACCATCCGTCTCGAGCCGCCGCTGATCGTCACCGACGAGGAGGTGGACGAGGCCGTCACGCGGTTGGGCGCGCTGGCCCCGTGAGCTTCTCTCCAAGCGACCTCCTGCTGCCGGATCAGATGACGGTGCGTGGTGCTGGCGAGGCGGTGGCGGGAACGCTGTCGATCAAGGACGGCACGCAGGGCGAGCACCTGCGCAACTACTACGACACGTTCGACGGGCTTCTGCACGCCGCCGGCCTGACCCTGGTGCACGAGGACGGCAGGCTGTCGCTGATCGAGCGCGCGACCGGGCTTGTCAGGGACTCGCTGGCTACGAGGCCGCCGCGCATGCCGCTGTTCGCCGCCGAGCTGGAACCCGGGCCGCTGCGCGACTCGCTGCGGGAGCTGACCGACATTCGCGCGCTGCTCCCGCTCGTCCAGATCCACTCGCGTGAGCGGCGAATGTCGGTACTGGACGCCGAGCAGAAGACCGTCGTACGCCTCGCCCTCGAGGAGACGTCGCTGGCCGGGCAGGCGGGAATCGACTCGGCGCTGCGACCGCGACTGCGGATCACCCCGGTCCGCGGCTACGACAAGGAGCGCCACAGCGTCCAGGCCACGCTCGAGCAGCAGCTCGGATTCAAACCGGCCGACGAGCCGCTCGTGGACGAGGCGGTCAGGGTCGCGGGCGGAGTTCCCGGAGGCTTTCCGGCCAAGGTCGACGTCGCCCTCCGTAGCGAGCAGCGGGCGGACACCGCCGCCGCGGCGGTTCTGCGCGCGTTGCTCGAGGTGATCGAGGCAAACCTCGAGGGCACCATCGAGGACCTCGACAGCGAGTTCCTGCACGACATGAGGGTCTCGGTGCGGCGCTCGCGAGCCGTCCAGCGCGAGCTGCAGGGAGTGTTCCCGCCCGCGGACCTGGCCCGTTTCCGCGCCGAGTTCCGCTGGCTGCAGCAGATCACCGGAGACGCCCGCGACCTCGACGTCCACGTGCTCGAGTTCGAATCGATGCGCGCGCTCGTGCCGGCGGCGATGCAGGGCGACCTCGATCCACTGCTCGACGTGCTGCGCACGCGACGCGCGCAGGCGCACCGGCAGCTGGTCGATGATCTGCGCTCCGAGCGCGCCGCCGGGCTGCTGTCGGCGTGGCGAAGGTTTCTGGACCGGCTCCAGGAGGCCGACGAGAGCGAGCGCCCGGACGCGGCGCGGCCGATCGGGGACGTCGCCGGCGAGCGGATCCGCAAGGTGTACAGGCGGATGGTGCGGATGGGCGATGCGATCGACGAGTCGAGCCCGGCCCAGGATTACCACGAGCTGCGCAAGAAGGGCAAGGAGCTGCGCTACCTACTCGAGCTGTTCGGCGCGGCGCTCTATCCCGGCGAGGTCGTCAAGCCGATGATCCGCACGCTCAAAGGGCTCCAGGACGTGCTCGGCCGCCACCAGGACCGCGAGGTCCAGGTCGCGCTGTTGCGCTCGCTGGCGGGCGAGGTCGCACGACGCGAAGGTGGCGAGGCGGCACTGCTGGCCGTGGGGGCCTTGATCGCACGACTCGCCGAAGACGAGGCGGCGGCCCGGAACGAGTTCGCCGAGAGCTTTGAGGAGTTCGCCGCCAAGGATCAGCGCCGGCTCATCGCCCAGACGTTCGGGCCCTGAGCCCCGGCCCCCTCAGCGTGGTACATCGAGGACCGGCGGCGACAGCGCCTTCGTGTGGACCTCGCAGCGGGAGCTCGACGGTCCATGCGCCGGAAAGGACTCGGCCAGGGCGTCGGCGATCAGTTCGGCTCGGGCGGCGTAGCCCGGCGAGTAGTAGTGGATTCCGTCCGGGATGAACCAGCTGTCCTTCGCCACGTCGGCCCAGTCGAACACGCGCATGTTCGGGTAGCGGGCGCAGGCCGCGACCAGCGCGGCGTCCCAGCGCTGCATATTGGACTCCGCGTACGGGCCGCTGGCCACGAGCGACCTGACGTTGACCCACATGACCGGCTGATCGCCGATGGCGGACATCATGCGTTCGATCCGACCGCTGATGCCGACGTAGGACCCGACGTAGACATCGGCGGCGTCGTTGACGCCGAGCGCGAGCACCCAGCAGCCTTGATATCCGCCGTGGCGCAGATTCAGGGCGAGGTGGTAGGCATCCGTCGTCCCCTTGGGCGTCTCGACGATCGAGGTGGCGGGCGTGATGTCGAAGATCGACCGCCGGACGCCCACCCGGGCGTACTGAGCGGCCATGCGCTGGCCGCGGTCGGGCAGGTAGTCGTCTGATATGAGACCCGATGAGGTGGAGTCGCCGATGTGCACTACCGATCGACACGACGTCCGCTCCGAAGCGTCCGAGGTTGGGGTGGCTGCCGTGGTTGAAGTCTTCGCCGCCGAGTCTCGCGGCGTCGACGGGCCAGACGTGGCGGCATCGAGTTGCGCCTGGACCGTCGCGGCCGACGGCGAGGAGGGGGAGAAGCCGACCCCGGCCAGGCCCAGGCCGGCGAGCGCGACGGCCACGAGGCTGCCGGCCAGGGCGATGCGGGCGGGGACGGGAAGCCTCCACGCGCGCCATCCACTCGAACGAAGGCGATCCCAGAACCGCGCGAGCGCACCGTGGCGTATCGGGTCCTCGACGTAGCGCCAGGACAGGGCGGCCACCCCGACGCTCGCCGCCACTTGAGCGGCGGCCCGCAGCAGATCGGGTCCCCGGCTCAAGGCGGGAGTAGTAAGCACGATGATCGGCTCATGCCACAGGTAGATGGCGTACGACCGGACTCCCACCCAGCGCAGCGGCTTCCATCCCAGCAGGCGGCCGACGCGCGTGGCCGGATGAGCGGCCACCGCCACCACCGCCACCGTGGCCAGCGACAGCAGCAGGATCCCGTAGGGATAGAGGAACTGCGAGTAGGCGCCCTCGCGCCATACGAGAACCCCGATGACGACCAGACCGACGGCTCCGGCCGTGTCGAGGATGCGGCGAGCCCCGGCCGTGACGTGCGTGGTCAGCGACCGGCTCGGCCACACCATCGCCAAGGCCGCGCCTAGCAGCATCCCGAACGCCCGGGTGTCGGTGCCCTCGTAGATTCGGGTCGAGTCGAAGCTCGGGTGATAGAGCAGCGCCATTTCGATGGCCGAGGCGGCCGCCAGCATCAGCGTCGCTCCGGCCAGCCGCGGGCGCACGCGGATCCCGAGTGCGCGCTCGGGCAGAAACTTGAGTCCGAGCAGCAGCAGCCACGGCCACACCAGGTAGAACTGCTCCTCCACCGCCAGCGACCACAGGTGACTCAGCGGTGACGGTGGGCCGAACCGGGCGAAGTACGAGGTGTGCTGGAAGATCTGCCACCAGTTGTTGACGTACAAGACCGCCGAGACGACCTCTCCGCGCAGCTCGTGCAAGCGGGACCGATCGGCGACCGCGACCCAGATCGAGACCACGGCGAGCATTACGAACAGCGCCGGCAGCAGCCGCCGAGCCCGGGCCAGATAGAAGTTGCGCAGCCGCCAGCGCCCCTGATCCCATGCGTCGATGAGCAGGTCCGTGATCAGGTAGCCGCTCAGGGTGAAGAACATGCCCACGCCCAGGAGCCCTCCCGGCGCCCAGCCGAACCCGAGGTGGTAGGCGATCACGGCGGACACGGCCAGCGCCCGAATGCCGTCGAGCCCCGGCATGTAGCGCCCTTGGCGGAGCGCGGGCTCAGGCACGAGCGCGCCTCATGCTCGCCGCGTGCTCACTACGAAACGCCCCGTGCTGGACAGCCCGCACATCGTCAGAGGGTAGGTCCATCCGGCGGCCGGCGCTGAGAAATCGCCTGCATGCCGCCCGTAACGCCGACTCATGGGCGACCTGAATACTCTTGGGCGCGCGATGACCGACTCGATGCCGCTGCCCACGACGACTTATGAGGCCGATCCCTCGCACGTGCACCGCGTGCTGCTGCTCTACAGCGGCGGGCTCGACACGAGCGTGATGCTCAAGTGGATCCAGGAGCGCTACGACGCCGAGGTGGTGGCGCTGACCGTGAATCTCGGCCAGCCGGGGGAGGACTTCGAGGTGGTGCGCGGCAAGGCGCTGCGGCTCGGCGCGATCGACTGCCACGTCGTCGACGCCCGCGAGGAGTTCGCGCGCGAGTACGTCGTGCCCGCGATCAAGGCCAACGGCACCTACGGGCTCGGCTACCCGCTGTTCACCGCGCTCGGGCGGCCGTTGATCGCCAAGCTCGCGGTCGAGTACGCCCGCCGGTCGGACTGCGACACGATCGCCCACGGCTGCACCGGCAAGGGCAACGACCAGGTGCGGATCGACGCCACGGTCGCGACGCTCGGACCCGAGCTGAAGGTGATCGCGCCCGTGCGGGGCTGGCGGATGGGCCGCGAGGAGGAAGTCGCCTACGCGCGCGAGCACGGGATCCCGGTCAAGGGTGGCACCGAGGTCGCGCCGTACTCGATCGACGACAACCTATGGGGGCGCTCGAGCGAGGGGCGCTGGATCGAGGAGCTCGATCACGCGCCCGAGGACGACGTCTTCCAGTTGGTCACGCGTCCCGAGGAGGCGCCAGATTCTGCCGAGATCGTAACCGTGGAGTTCGAGCGGGGCGTGCCGGTGGCGCTCAACGGCGAACGCCTCGATCTGGTTTCGCTGCTCGAGCGCGCCGGCGAGATCGGGGCCCGGCACGGGGTGGGGATCGTCGACCACATCGAGGACCGGATCGTTGGGTTGAAGGTCCGTGACATCTACGAGGTGCCGGCGGCGACCATCCTGTTGCTCGCCCACCGCGAGCTCGAGAAGCTGGTGGGCACGATCCACCAGAACCAGCTCAAGCCGGTCCTCGACCAGCAATGGGCCTACCTGGTCTACGCCGGGTTGTGGTGGGATCCGCTCCGCGGCGATCTCGACGCCTACATGGAGGCCGCCAACTCGCAGGTGAGCGGGACGATCGGGATCAAGCTCTACAAGGGCTCGGCCCGTGTGGTCACACGGTCCTCGCCGCACGCGGTCTACGACGCGCAGCTGGCGACGTTCGCGGAGTCGGGCGGGCTGTTCGCCCAGGCCGCCTCTCCGGGCTTCATCGAGCTGTGGTCGCTGCAGTCGCGCATGGCTTGGCGACTACGAGATAAGGATTAGGATCCCGCCCACCCAGGTAGGCTTCGGCCGTGGGCTACAAAATCCTTGGCTTCGTCGTCTGGCAAGGCGGCAGGTTGTATATGCGCCGGCGCCTGGAGGGCACCGGTCAGAAGGTCGCGATCGCGGCGCTCGCCGGCGGTCTGCTCGCCGGCGGCTTCGCGTTGCAGCGCGCGGTTCGCTCCCGCCAGCAGTAAGGCATTTCGGTAAGCGAGCGCCGGCCGGGCGACTCCGTCCGCTCGCGGCCTTACCGTCCGCGCCGATGACCGATCTGCCTTCGTCACTCGGGATCGAGGCGGTCGAGCTCGTTTCGGAGGGAAGCCGGGTGACGGTGCGCGTGACCGGCCGGTGGCGCCGCCGTCCGGCTCAGCTGCGGGGGCAGGCGATGCTCGTGGTCGATGGAGGGGCGGGTCGACAGCGGTTCCTGGCCATGCCCGAGCCTCCCTCGCTCGTCGGGGCCGCCCCAGGCACTTGGCGGATGAACTTCTCGGTGCCGGCGGAGCTGTTCGCGTCGCTTCCCGGCCGGACGTTCCTCCAGTTCGGCGGGGTGATGGTGCCGTTGCCGATCGGCGACGTGGGGCTGGCGGTCGGAGCCGACGGGGGGGTCGATGGCGAGCCGCCCGACCTGCCCGACGCCGACCTGCTCGAGGCGCGCCGGGCACGCAGCTCCGAGCTCGCCGCCGAGAGCGCCCGGCGCCGCGCCGCCGAGCTCGCCGCGCAGGTTGAGGGGCTCGAGCACGACCTGGTGCAGGCGCGCGAGCAGTCCGGGCGGCTGCGCGCGTCGATCGGGCTCCGCGAGCGCCGGTTGCGCCTGGCCGAGCAGGAAACGCATGCCGAGCGGGCCCTGCGGAGGGACGTCGAGCAAGAGCTGACGCGGCGCACCCGCGCCGCGCGTCACGACCTCACGGCGCTCCACGAGCGGGTGGCGGACCTCGAGCGCGAGTTGACGCGGATGCGGCGCACGGTCGACGAGGCGCAGCACCTGGCGGCGGCCGCCCAGGCGGCGCGGATAGACGCCGAGCGCCGGCTCGGAGAGCGCCTCCTCGCCCCATCACCACCGCCGTGGCCCCGGGCGGACCCGACCCGCCGCGAGCTCGACCTCTACCGGGCCGCCGGCGCCGTACCCACCCCGGCCGCGTCGCCACGGCCCCTCGAGCGCCCCGCGGACGCGATCGCCCTCCGCCAGGAGGCGGCGATCGCGGACAGCCGCGCCACCCGCGGCGGTGCGAGTACCGAGCAAATCGCGGCGCTCGAGCAGGAGCTCGCCGCCGCTCGGGTCGAGATCGAGGAGCAGCGGCGGCGCTCGGATCGCGCCTACGCGGCGATCGTGCTCGTCCGGGCGGAGCTGCGCCGGCTGCATCTCGCAGGCCCCCTCTGGCGGCCCGAGACGCCGTCCCCGAGCCCTGGCCCGGAGGAACCTGCGGCGACCCTCCCGACGGAGGAACCTGCGCCGATCCTCCCGACGGAGGCGCGTGCGCCGATCCTCCCGACGGAGGCGCCTGGTCGATCGCCCCTCGCCGGCCCGGTCCAGCCCGATCAGCTGAGCGCGGCGCTGGCCCGTCTGCGCGAGCGGACGCCCGTCTCGCCACCGGAGGACGTCTTCGAGACGGCGCCGCCTCAATCGTTGCCGGCAGCCGGGGCGACCAGGCCGTGGCTCGCGGGGGCCTTCCGCACGCTGTGCGCGAAGGACGCCTCGGGCGCCGGACGCCTGCTGCTGGCGCTCCTCCCGGCCCAGCGCGCGGCCGATCCGCAGCCGGTCGCCTACGACCTGATCCTGAGCGACCTGCTCGTCGCTCACGTCACGGTTGGTAGCGCCGCCGGGCACGTCGAGATGGGCACCACCCCCCGCCCGGCTTCGGACGTCGACTTCCAGCTGATCGGAGGCTTAGCCGGCATCGCGCGCCTGCTGGTCGCCGGCCCGGTGCGGCGGCGCCTCTCCCGCGTGTCGTCCGGCCGGAGAATGGCGCGGCTACGGGGCAACCCGCACCGGCTGCCTGCGCTCGATCGACTAATCGACGCGCGGCTCAGTGTGAGCGAGCTCCAGGCCGCCGGCGTGCGACTCGATCCTGTGCTGGCTATGACGGTGGCCGGGCTGATGATCGACCCCGTCTGGACCATGGGCGAGCGCTTCGTGATCGCCCACAGCGAGTGTGGAGCCGCGCAGCCCGACGCCTACCTGCACGTTCGCGACGGCAGGCCGCCGCTGGCCTCGGGCCAGCCCCCGCACGCCCCGGTGGAGGTGGTCGTGGTGTGCCCGGCGGCCGATCTCCTAGCGGTCCTCGCCGGCGCCGTCCGTCCGGTGGAGACGGTTGGCGAGGAGCGGCCGCTGATGCTCCTGGCGCAGTGTCTGGGTCGCGCACAGTGCGGCTAAAAACCGGGCCCGAGCGCCATCCGTCTGAGCGGATGCCTATGCTCGGAAAGCAGACTTCGTCTGTCTCTGACCCGCACGAGGCGCAGCCTCGATCGGCAGTATCGATCCACTCGAACCACGAAGCCCGTTAGCTACCTAGATTGACCCCTTCCTGCGTCCATCTGCACGTTCATTCCGAGTACTCGCTGCTCGACGGGGCGTGCAAGATTGATGCGCTCGTGGAGCGCGCGGCGTCGTTCGACCAGCCGGCCGTGGCGCTCACCGACCACGGCGTGATGAACGGCTCCGTCGAGCTGTTCACCGCGGCGCGCAAGCACGGGATCAAGCCGATCCTGGGCTGCGAGGTGTACGTGGTCGACGATCACGAGCGGCGCGCCCCGGGCCGCTTGGACCGTTTCCACCTGACGCTGCTGGCCGCGACTCCGACCGGCTACCAGAATCTAGTCAAACTGTGCTCGGCAGGCTTCCTCGACGGCTACCAGCGGGGAAAGCCCTCGGTCGACCTCGCCCAGCTGTCCGGCCACGCCGACGGGGTGATCGCGCTCACCGGCTGTCTGCAGTCCCGCTTCTGCCAACTGCTCATCGACGGACGGCCGGCCGACGCACGCGCTCACGCCGATGAGCTGATGCAGACGTTCGGACCCGAGGACGTGTACTTCGAGGTGCAAAAGAACGGGGTGGCTGCGCAGGACCAGGCCAACGAGGGCATCGTGCGCATCGCCCGCGAGGTGGGGCGACCGCTGGTCGGCACCGGCGATGTCCACTACCTACGGCGTGAGGACTACAGCCACCACGCCGCGCTCCTCTGCGTGCAGACCAAGTCGACGCTCAGCCAGCCCAAGATCAGCTTCGACGCCAACGAGTTCTACCTGCGCTCGAGCGAGGAGATGGCGCGATCGTTCGCGGAGTGGCCGGAGGCGATCGCGTCGACGGTCGAGATCGCCGAGCGCTGCGACGTCGAGCTCGAGCTCGGCCGCCAGCTGATCCCGCGCTACCCGACGCCGGGCGGCGAGAGCGAGGGAGACTACCTGCGCTCGCTGGTGCTCGAGGGGCTCCGCTTCCGCTACGGCGATCCGCCGCCGGGGGAGGCGATCGAGCGCGCCGAGTACGAGCTCGAGGTGATCGAGCGGATGGGCTTCAGCGGCTATTTCCTGATCGTCTGGGACTTCGTCAAGTACGCCAAGGACTCCGGAATCGCCGTGGGGCCGGGCCGGGGGTCGGCCGCCGGCTCGCTGGTCGCCTATTCGCTGCAGATCACCGACGTCGACCCCTTGCGCTACGGCCTGCTGTTCGAGCGCTTCCTCAACCCCGAGCGCGTGTCGATGCCGGACATCGACATCGACTTTTCGGTGCGAGGCCGCGAGCGGGTGATCCGCTACGTGATCGACAAGTACGGCAAGGAGTCGGTGGCGCAGATCGTGACCTTCGGCAAGATGTTCCCGCGGGCAGCTACGCGCGATGCAGCTCGGGTCCTCGGTCACGACTACGGCGCCGGGGACCGCCTGGCCAAGCTGATCCCCGATCCGATCATGGGTCGGCCACCGAGCTTCGAGGACTGCCTGAAGCCGGGCCAGCCCCTCCGCGCCGAGGTCGACCGCGATCCCATCGCCCGTCAGATCGTCGATGTCGCCCAGGGTCTGGAGGGGATCGTGCGCAACTCCTCTATCCACGCCGCGGCCGTGGTGATCGCCGACCGTCCGCTGACCGACATCGTCCCGCTTCAGATCGCCGACGCGGGGAGCGACGAGAACGGCGAGCGCGTATTTCGGACGGTGACGCAGTTCTCGATGAAGCCGGTCGAGCAGCTCGGGCTGCTCAAGATGGACTTCCTGGGACTGCGGAACCTGGACGTGATCGAGGATGCGCTCGACATCATCGAGCGCTCGACCGGGCAGCGTCCGGACATGGCGACCCTGCCGCTCGATCACGCGCCGACCTACGAGATGATGGCCCGCGGCGACTCGATCGGCGTGTTCCAGTTCGAGTCCGAGGGCATGCGCGAGGCGCTCAAGAAGGTCAGGCCCGACGAGTTCGACGACCTGGTGGCGCTCAACGCGCTGTATCGACCGGGCGCGATGGACCAGATCCCCACCTACGCCCGAGGCAAGCATCATCCCGAATTGATCGCGTATCCGGACGATCGGCTGCGCCCGATCCTCGAGGCGACCAAGGGCGTGATCCTCTACCAGGAACAGGCCATGCAGATCGCCAAGGACATCGCCGGCTTCAGCGGCGCCAAGGCCGACGACCTGCGCAAGGCGATCGGCAAGAAGAACCGCGAGGCGATGGCCAAGCTCAAGCCCGAGTTCGTCGCCGGATGCCGCGCATCGGGGACGAGCGAGCAAGTGATCGAGTTGCTGTGGACGACCAACGAGCGCTCGGCGGACTACAGCTTCAACCGCTCCCACGCCGCTTGCTACACCCTGATCGCCTACCGCACGGCCTGGTTGAAGGCGAACTACCCGGCTGAGTACATGGCGGCGCTGATTTCCTCGGTGATGGACACCAAGGACAAGGTTCCGTTCTTCGTCTCCCAGGCCGAGCAGATGGGGATCTCGATCCTCCCGCCCGACGTCAACGTCTCGGACCACGAGTTCGTCGTCGTCGACGGCAACATCCGCTTCGGTCTCGACGCGGTCAAGGGCGTCGGCTATCAAGCCGTCGAGGCCATCAAGCGCGCCCGAGGCGACTACGACCCGGAGGGTGGGCGGATCCCAATCTTAAGCCTGTTCGACTTCTGCGCCCGGGTCGACAACCGGGCGGTCAACAAGAAGGCGATTGAGGCGCTGATCAAGTGCGGCGCGTTCGGGTCGACCGGCGCGACCCGCAAGGGGATGCTGATGGTGCTCGAGCAGGCGCAGGGGGCGGGGCAGAAGGCCCAGCAGGACGCGCTGATCGGGCAGGGGTCGATATTTGATCTGATGCCCGCCGACCCACCCCCTTCCTCCATCAACGACGGCGGCTTTGGCGGCGGCGACGATGGATTCGTCGCGCCCAGCCATGCCCCGATCCCGGCGGTCGAGTTCGACCGGGCCGAGCTGCTCGCGGCCGAGAAGGAGTCGATCGGCCTATTCATTTCGGCCCACCCGCTCAAGGAGGTCAGGGCGGCGATGCGCCTGCGCGTGGACTGCCCGTTGGCCGACCTGGCCGGACGCCGCGACGGCGACTGGGTCACGGTGGGCGGAATGATCACCGAGACGAAGAAGATCCGGACCAAGAAGGGCGATCCGATGATGTTCGCCACGCTCGACGACCTCGACGGATCGGTCGAGCTGATCGTGTTCGGCAACGCGCTGAACGCGGCCGGCGAGCTGCTCGCACCGGACTCGATCGTGCTGGTGCGCGGGCGGGTCGACCATAGAGACCGCGAGACGACGTGCGTGATAGTCCAACAAGTCGACCCTTTCGCCCCGTCCGCTGAGGAGGTGGCCGAGGCCGAGGAGCAGGCGGCCCGGGCGCCGGCCCTCCCGAACGCGCTGCGGCTGCGCCTCGACGCCACCGCGGTCGCCGCGTCGGTGCTCTCCGAGCTCAAGGACGTGCTGGCCGGCTTCCCCGGGGAGTCCGAGGTGCTGATCGAGCTGAGCACGTCGATCGGAGAGCGCCGGCTCAGGCTGGGCCCGGACTACCGCGTCGCGCACGGCCCAGGGTTGCACGCGGAGCTCGACGCGCTGCTCGGCGACGCCATCCTCGGCGGCCAGAACGCCGCTCACGCGTCCGCCGCAACTGCCCAGAGCGTCGCGGTCAGTTGACAGCGAGCTTTCACGACCGCTCAACCGGCCGGCCTAAGCTTCCGGGATTCCCACCACCCACCCCGAACACCTGCTCGGCCTGCCGGATCAGATCACGATCTGCCTGTTCGACCTCGACGGGGTCCTGACGCAGACCGCGAAGGTCCATGCCAAGGCGTGGAAGCAGATGTTCGACCAGTACCTGCGCGAGCGCGCGCAGCGAACCGGCGAGCCGTTCCGGGAGTTCGCGCTCCCCGAGGACTACGAGGAGTACGTCGACGGCAAGCCGCGCAGCGACGGGGTTCGCTCGTTTCTGGATTCGCGGGGGATCGATCTGCCGCTCGGCAGCCCGGATGACCCGCCCGATGCCGAGACGATCTACGGACTGGGGACGCGCAAGAACGACATCGTCCTGAAGCTGATCCGGGACGAGGGCGTCGAGCCGTACGAGGGCTCGGTCCGCTATGTCAAGGCGGCGCGCGAGCAGGGCCTACGCCGGGCGGTCGTGTCCTCGAGCACGAACTGCCACGACGTGCTCGTCGCGGCCGGAATCGTCGACCTGTTCGAGGTCGAGATCGACGGCTTGGTGGCCGAACGCGAGCACCTGGCCGGCAAGCCCGCGCCGGACACGTTCCTGGCCGGGGCCCGGGCGCTGGGCGTGGAGCCCGCGCAGGCGGTCGTCTTCGAGGATGCGCTGGCGGGCGTCGAGGCGGGTCGGGCGGGCCACTTCGGCTGGGTGGTGGGGGTCGACCGGACCGGCCAAGCCGCGGCGCTGCGCGAGCACGGCGCCAACGTCGTGGTCAAGGACCTGGCCGAGCTCCTGGAGCGACAGTCATGATCGGCGACGACGTCTTCGCGGTCGAGCCGTGGAGCATTACCGAGCGTGAGCTCCACCTCGACATCCTCGCCCAGACCGAGTCGATCTTCGCCCTCTCCAACGGCCACATCGGTCTGCGGGCAAATCTCGACGAGGGTGAGCCGTCGGGCTCGCCCGGCACGTTCCTGAACAGCTTCTACGAGGTTCGGCCACTGCCCTACGCCGAGTCCGCCTACGGCAACCCGGAGGCCGGCCAAGCGCTGATCAACGTCACCAACGGCAAGGTGTTCCGCCTGCTGGTCGACGACGAGCCGTTCGACGTGCGCTACGGAAGGCTCCGGCGCCACGAACGCACGCTCGACCTGCGCGAAGGCGTGTTACAACGCGAGGCCGAGTGGATCTCGCCGGCGGGCCAGTGCGTCCGCGTGTGCTCCACTCGGCTGGTGTCCTTCGTGCAGCGCTCGATCGCCGCGATCCAGTACGAGGTGGAGGCCGTAGACGCCTCCGCGCGAATCGGCGTCCAGTCCGAACTGGTGGCCAACGAGCCAGTCGAGGCGGGGACCGGATCCAACGACCCCCGTGAGGCGGCGGCGCTGCACATGCCGCTGGTGGCCGAAGATCACGCGCACAACGCGCTACGAGTAAGCCTCGTGCACCGCACCCGTCAAAGCGGCCTGCGGATGGCGGCTGGCATGGACCACGTAGTCGAGGGGCCCGATGGCACGGTCACCTCGGCGGAAAGCGCCCCTGACTTGGGCCGGCTGACCGTCAGCACCGAGCTCCAGCCCGGCGAAAAACTCCGGATCACCAAGTTTCTTGCCTATGCCTGGTCCGGCCAGCGCTCCTTGCCCTCGCTGCGCGACCAGGTGCATCTGGCGCTGGCGTCGGCACGCCGCACCGGCTGGAAGGGGCTACTCAAGGAGCAGCGCGAGTACCTGGCCGACGTCTGGGAGCGAGCCGACATCCAGCTCGACGGCGACCCTGCGATTCAGCAGGCGGTGCGGTTCGCGCTGTTCCAGGTGGTTCAGGCCGCCGCGCGCGCCGAGCTGCGCGCGATCCCGGCCAAGGGCCTGACCGGCAGCGGATACGACGGCCACACCTTCTGGGACATGGACGCCTACACGTTGCCGGTGCTCACCTACGTGTTGCCGGACGCGGCGCGCGACGCGCTTCTGTGGCGCCACGCCACGCTCGATCTGGCCAAGGCCCGCGCGCGCGAGCTGGGGCTGAAGGGCGCCACGTTCCCCTGGCGGACGATCCGCGGCCAGGAGTGCTCCGCGTACTGGCCGGCGGGCACCGCCGCCTTCCACATCAACGCCGACGTGGCCGACGCGGTGCGGCGCTATCTGCTCGCCACCGGGGACCACGACTTCGAGGTCGGTCCCGGGCTCGAGCTACTCGTCTCGACCGCCCGCCTATGGCGCTCCCTGGGACACCACGACGCCCAGGGTGGCTTCCGGATCGAACGCGTCACGGGACCCGACGAGTACACGGCGCTGTCCGACAATAACGTCTACACGAACCTGATGGCGGCACGGAACATGGAGGTCGCGGCCGACGTCGCCGTGCGCCACATGCGTCACACCGTCTCGCTGGGGGTCACCGAAGAGGAGGTCGCCAGCTGGCGCGATGCCGCCGCGTCGATCGTCGTGCCCTTCGACAAGCACGCACGAATCACCCAGCAATGCAACGGCTTCACCCGGCTGCGGCCGTGGGACTTCGAGGCGACGCCCTTCGAGGACTACCCGCTTCTCCTGCACTACCACAACTACATCCTGTACTCGAGCCGAGTGGTGAAGCAGGCCGACCTGGTGATGGCCATCTACCACTTCGGCGACCGCTGGGACGAGGAGCAGAAGGCCCGCGACTTCGCGTTCTACGAGAGCGTCACCGTGCGCGACTCCTCGCTCTCGGCCTCGATCCAGGGCGTGGTGGCGGCGGAGGTCGGCCACCTCGACCTGGCCTGGGACTACCTGACCGAGACCGCGTTCATCGATCTGCGCGACCTCGCGTTCAACACCCGCGACGGCGTCCACCTGGCGGCGCTGTCGGGTGTCTGGCACGTGATCGTCGCCGGGTTTGGGGGGCTGCGCGACAGCGGGGACACAATCAGCTTCGCGCCCCGGCTCCCGTCGCAGGTGTCCCGGCTGAGCTTTGGCCTGCTCTACCGGGGGCGGAGGATGCGGGTGGAGATGCAGCCCGACCACGCGGTCTACGAACTGCTCGACGGCGACCCGCTCGAGCTGACCCACCACGGTGAGCCGATCACCGTCACCCACGACGAGCCGCTCACCTGCCCGGTGCCGCCGGTCCCAAAGCGGCGAGCGCCCCATCAGCCGGCCGGCCGCCAACCGGGGCTTCACGCGACCAGCTCGGCTCCTGGGTCGTTCTCGCCTTAGGTTTGTCCGGGCTCGGCCGCGGTGTCCGTTCGGGGCGCCCGCGCTCGTTGGTACGTGTTTGAGGGTTGGGCGGTGGTCATGTCGCGAGGGGCGCCCGAACGGGCACCGCAGCCGAGCTATGAAGCTGGTGGCGAGATGGGCCCCGGCTGCGACTGTCTCGCGTTCGCTTTGAAGCTGGGGAGCGGGCGGGGTGGGATCCGTGCCTACGCCCGCGACGAGCTTTAGCGGAGGATGCGGCGCCCGATTGGCGCCCCTCGCGACACGACCACCTTTCGCCCGCCATCCGGTCCCGCGTCGCGCAGGGGCGCCAATCGGGTGAGCATCCGTAGCGATTGCAAACGAGTGCATAATCCGCTGTCAATGGCGACGAGCAAGCTGGCCGGGCCGGCGACGTTGCGAGATGTGGCGAGGGTGGCTGGGGTGCATCCCGGGACGGTGTCGCGCGCGCTCAACCCGCAGACCCGCGGGTTGGTCAACGAGCGCACCGCGCGCCGGGTTCAGGAGGCGGCGCAGGAGCTCGGCTACAGGCCGAACCCGATCGCCCGGGGGCTGAGAACCAACCGGTCGAACACGATCGGGGTGCTCGTCCCGGACCTGCTGAACCCGCTGTTCGCTGCGGTGGTGCGGGGGATCGAGGACGGCTTGCGCGAGGCCGGCTACACGCCGCTGATCGCCAACACCGACAACGACGGCGAGCGCGAGCGGATGGCCTACGAGGCGATGACGGCCCGACAGGTCGACGGGTTCATCGCTGCCACCGCGCGCCGCGACCACTGGTTGCTGGCCGACCAGGTCGAGTCAGGCCCGAAGCTCGTGCTGGTCAACCGCCGGGTCGACAGCGACGCGATCCCGGCCGTGACCGGCGATGATCACGAGGGGGTCCGGCTCGCCGTCGAGCACCTGGTCGATCTCGGCCACCGGCGAATCGCTCACCTGGCGGGCTCCCAGGCGCTGTACACGGGATGGTCCCGTCATCAGGGCTTTGTCGACGCGATGGACGCCGCCGGCCTGACGATCGATCCGGGGCTGGTGGTGTTCAGCGATGCGTTCACCGAGCGGGAGGGCGCGCGCTGTTGCAGCCAGCTGCTCGAGCGCCGGCGCGATTTCACGGCAATCGTGGCCGGCAACGACCTACTGGCCCTGGGTTGCTATGACGTGCTGGAGCAGCGGGGCCTGCGCTGTCCCGAGGACGTGTCAGTAGTTGGCTATAACGACATGCCGTTCGTGGACCGCTTCAGGCCGCCGTTGACCACGGTTCGCGTTCCCCACTACGAGCTCGGCGCGACCGCGGCCAAGCTGATGCTGGAGCAGCTCCAGGGACGCGAGGTGCCGCCCCGCCAGCTGCTGCTGGCCCCGGAGCTGGTCACTCGCGGCTCGACCGCGCCCGTTCGACGGCCACCCCAATCGAAGCCGGAGGTGTCACGCGGTCGGTCCAAGCGCACCGGCGGCCAGCGGCGCAAAGCGGATCGCAACACGCCTTCGCTTGACACCTCAGAGTGACGGCGACCAGCCGAGCAGGCCGTAGTCGTGGCCGACGCGCTGGGGCGGGGATATGGGCGCCGGACCCGCCGTTTACGGCCGAGAAGCCGTGGCGCGCGCTGACTACGGATACCGTCCGGACGGGGTCGCCTGGTCCCACGGACGCCGAGCACAGCGAGGCCCCAGAAATCCGCTAGCCGAGCGGGAGCCTTGCGCCTACGTCGCCGGCCGGCCGGCCGTTCGCCGGTCCGGCCTCGAGCGTGTCGTGGTTCAGCACGGTGTTGCGCTCGGAGGTCACCTCGCGCTCGAGCGGCAGCGACCCGCCGACCGTGTAGTAGGGCTTGCCGGCGATCACCAGGTCCTCGGCCGGGAAGCGGGTGATCACCTCGCAGCCGTCGGCGGTGACCACCAACTGCTCCTCGATCCGCGCCGCCGACCAGCCGTCGCTGGCCGGCCAGAAGGTCTCAAGCGCGAACACCATGCCCTGCTCGATCTCCTCGGGATGGTCGAGCGAGACCAGCCGGCTGAAGATCGGCTTCTCCCAGATCGAGAGCCCGACGCCGTGGCCGAACTGAAGCGCGAACGCGGCCTCCTCGTCGGCGAAGCCGAACTCCTGCGCCTCCGGCCAGACGCTGACCACCTCGCCGGTGGTGGCGCCGGGCTTGATCAGGGCGATGGCCGAGTCGAGGTAATAGCGGCAACGCTTGTAGGCCTCGACGAGCGCCTTGGAGGCCCCCGCCACCGCGAACGTGCGGTAGTAGCACGTGCGGTAGCCCATGTAGCTGTGCAGGATGTCGAAGTACGCCGGGTCGCCAGGGCGCAGCGCCCGGTCGCTGTAGACATGGGGATGGGGGTTGCAGCGCTCGCCCGAGATCGCGTTGACCCCCTCGACGAACTCCGACCCCATGTCGTAGAGGACCTTGTTGACCAGGCCGACGCACTCGTTCTCGCGCATCCCGGGGCGCATGGCGCGGTAGAGCTCCTCGTAGGCGGCGTCGACCATCGAGCACGCCTGGTTCAGGAGCAGGATCTCGTCTGTTGTCTTGATCACGCGGGCTCGTTGCATGAGCTGCTGGCCGTCGACGACCTGGATGCCTCGTTCCTGAAGGGCGAACAGGACCGGCAGCTCGACCGCATCGACGCCCACCGTCTCGCCCAGCAGGCCGCGCTGCTCGAGCTCGGCGTGGATCTTCGCGGCCACGTCCTGAGCCCAGGTGCCGATGTGCGTCGCCGTGATGTACCGGATGTTCGTCATGTCGAAGCACAGCAGCGCGCCGAGCGAGGAGTCTGCGAGCAGCCCGCCGATCCGCGCCAGCCGCTCCTCGCGCAGCCGGTCGAAGCGGATCCGCTCCTCCCAGTCCACGGCCATCGTTCCGTAGGTGTGCAGTCCCATCTCGAACAGTGTGCTTGACGCCGCAAGTAAGCGTACGTTAATCTGCAATCGATTGCCGTCCGGGCGCTCGCGGAGTGGGCCGCGGCGTCTCCGACGGATGCCATACGGCGCGAAGAGCGGGCCTAAGGAGCTGACCATATGCCGGATGGAAGGCTTGATGACGTAAGACTGGGCTGGGTGGGCTGTGGTCGCTTGGGCCGCGCGCTCGCCACGCGATTGCTCGAGGCGGGGTGTGACCTCGCGGTGTACAACCGGACGCGGGCAAAGGCCGAGCCGCTGGCCGAGCTCGGGGCGACGATCGTCGACGCGCCGCCGGATATGGCGGACCGGGACATCGTCTTCACGACGCTCGCCGGATCGGCCGACTTCGAGCAGGTGGTGGCGGGCCCCGGTGGGCTGCTATCGCGCCCCGACGCCGCTCCGTCGGTCATCGTCGACTCGACGACGATCTCCGCCGAGGCCTCCGAGCACGTCAGGATCCGGGCGGCCGAGAGCGGCACCGCGCTGCTCGCCGCGCCGGTCAGCGGGAACCCGAAGGTGGTGCAGGCCGGGCGCTTGACCATGGTGATCTCGGGCCCCGCGGAGGCCTACGAGCGGGTCCTGCCGTTCCTAGAGGCACTGGCCGGCGGTGGCGTGACCTACGTCGGCGACGGCGACCGCGCCCGGCTGGTCAAGGTGTGCCACAACCTGATGCTCGGGATCGTCGCCCAGACGCTGGCCGAGGTCCTCGTGCTGGGGGAGAAGGGTGGCGTCTCGCGGGCCAGCATGATGGAGTTCTTGAACAACAGCGTGCTCGGCTCGACCTTCACCCGCTATAAGACCCCGGCCTACGTGAACCTGGACTTCTCACCGACCTTCACGCCGCCGCTGCTGCTCAAGGACTTCGACCTGGGCTATCAGGCAGCGCGCGAACTTGGCGTCCCGATGCCGGTGGCGGCAGCCGCCCAGCAGGTGGTGCAGGGGCTCATCGGTGACGGGTACACCGACGTCGACTTCGCCGCGCTGATCGCGCTTCAGGCCAAGCTGTCCGGACTCGAGCTGGAGCCCGAAGGGGCCCCGGTGTCGGACGGGTTGGAGCGCGCCGCGTGACGGTCGGCGCCACGGTCAGCACCGAGGCGCCGGCGGCGTACCTCGCGCGCTACGGCCTGATGCTGCTGATCAGGCTGTTCGAGACGGAGATGCAGCGGCTGTTCCTCAAGGGGGAGGTGCACGGCACGACCCATCTGTGCGCCGGCCAGGAGGCGGTGCCCGTGGGGGTCTGCTCCGCGCTCGAGCCCGAGGACTACCTGGCCGGCACCTACCGCGGTCACGGGCACGCGCTGGCCAAGGGGACCGAGCCCGACGCGCTGCTCGCCGAGATGCTGGGCCGCGCCACCGGCGTGTGCGGCGGCCGGGCCGGATCGATGAACGTGATCGACGTCGACGGCGCCACCAACCAGGGCTATTTCCACGAGTGCGTGAACTTCGCCAAGGTCCTGGGGCTGCCGGCCGTGTTCGTGTGCGAGAACAACTTCTACGGCGAGTTCACACCGATGCTCAAGGTGACCGGCGGCGGCGACATCACCGCCCGAGCGGCCGCCTATGGCGTCCCGGCGAGGACCGTCGACGGCAACGACCTGTGGGCGGTGCGCGACGCGGCGGTCGAGGCCGTGGCGCGCGCTCGGTCCGGCGAAGGGCCGACGCTGCTCGAGTGCCAGACCTACCGCTACCACGGGCACTCCAAGGCCGACCCGGCCAAGTACCGCCCGCCCGAGGAGGTCGAGCAGTGGCTGTCCCGTGATCCGCTGAACGTGGCGCGGGAGCGGCTGCGCCAGCTCGGCGTCTTCGATGACGAGGTGGCCGGCGTCGAGGAGAAGACCAAGCTCCGCCTTGATCGGGCGGTGCATAGCGCGCTGGCGGCTCCCTACCCGGACCCGGTGGCCGAGCACGCCACGGAGTTCGCGCCGTGAGCGCGGACTCGACGCTCGAGTTCCGTCACGCGATCCGCGAGGCGATCATCGAGGAGATGGAGCGCGACGAGACGGTCGTGTTCTTCGGCGAGGACGTCGCCGCCGAGCAGGGCGGAGTGTTCGCCGTCACTCCCGGCATCCAGGAGCGCTTCGGCGCCGGGCGGGTGTTCGACACGCCGATCTCCGAGCTGGCCATCACCGGCGCCGCGTTCGGAGCCGCGGTCACGGGGCTGCGCCCGATCATCGAGATCATGTTCGGCGACTTCATGGGCCTGTCGATGGATTCGCTGGTCAACCAGTCGGCCAAGTACTGGTATCTGTCGAACGAGCAGCACAGCGTGCCGCTCGTCGTGCGGTCAGCCGTCGGCGGCGGCGGGCGCTTCGGCGCGATCCACTCGCAGACCCACGCCACGTGGTTCCAGGCGATCGCCGGACTCAAGATCGTGTTCCCGTCATCCCCGGCGGAGGCCAAGGGCCTGCTCAAGGCGGCGATCCGCGACGACAACCCGGTGATCTTCCTGGAGCACAAGCGGCTCTACTCGGTGAAGGAGCGGGTGGGTCCAGATTCTGGCGAGGTCATTCCGCTCGGTCGGGCGCGGATCGCCCGCGGGGGGAAAGACCTCACGATCGTCTCCGTCGGAAAGGGCGTGCCCGACGCGCTCGAGGCGGCCGAGCGCTTGGCGGGCGAGAACATCGACGCCGAGGTCATCGATCTGCGGACGCTGCGGCCGCTCGACCTCGACACCGTGCTCGAGTCGGTGTCACGAACCAATCGGCTGGTGGCCGTCGAGGAGGGGCCCGCCGTCGGCGGGTGGGCGTCCGGGCTGCTCGGCCTCGTGGCCACGCACGGTCTACACGACCTCGACGACGCGTGGCTTTTGACCACCGGGGAGCTTCCCATCCCGTACAGCCCGACCCTCGAGGACGCCTTCATCCCGGGTGCGGACGCCATCGCCGCGGCCGTGCGCGAGCGCGCCGGCGTGGGCGCGGTCAGGTGACCGACTAGTCATGCCTGAGGTCGTGATGCCGCGCCTGTCGGACTCGATGGAGGAGGGCACGATCGTCCGCTGGCTCAAGCAGGATGGCGATCGGGTGGTTCAGGGCGAGCCACTGGCCGAGGTCGAGACCGATAAGGCGACGGTGACCTTCGACGCCGACGCCGATGGAACGCTCAAGATCCTCGTCGCCGAGGGGGAGACGGTGCCGCTCGGAACACCGATCGCGCGGATCGGCGAGGTCGCGCAGAAGGCTGGCAACGGAGCCGGGCGGATCAAGGCCTCGCCGCTGGCTCGCCGCATGGCACGGGAGTCCGGCATCGACCTGGACGGACTCACCGGAAGTGGCCCGGGCGGGCGGATCGTCAAGGCCGACCTCGACCGGACGGCCGCCGCGACGCCAGCGCCGGTGACGCGCGGCAACAAGGGCGCGGTGACGATCCAGCAGCTGTCTCGCACCCAGGTGCAGATCGCCCAGCGCATGGCGGAGTCGCGGGCGACCATCCCCGACTTCACGCTCGGGGCGGAGATCGACATGCAGAGCGCGGTGGCGCTCCGCGACCAGCTGCGCCGGGCCCGAGCGACCGAGGTCGTCCCGTCCTATAACGACATGGTCGTCAAGGCGTGCGCGATCGCCCTTCGCGAGCATCCCCGGGCCAATGCGGCTTATCGCGATGGCGCGTTCGAGCTTTACGAGCGGGTCAACGTCGGCATCGCGGTGGCCGCCCAGGACAGCCTGATCGTGCCGACCGTGTTCGATGCCGACGGCAAGACGCTGCTCGAGATCGCCCGCGAGGCGCGGACGCTGGCCGAGCGGGTCCGCCAGCGGACGGTCACACCGGCCGAGGTGTCCGGCGCCACATTCACCGTCTCGAACCTGGGGATGTACGGCGTGGCTGGCTTCGCTGCGATCATCAATTCACCGCAGGCCGCGATCCTCGCCGTCGGCGAGGTACGGGAGGTGCCCGTCGTGCGTGACGGCGTCGTGGCGCCGGGCGTCCGCATGAGCGCCACGCTCACGTGCGATCACCGGATCCTGTACGGCGCGCCTGCGGCTGAGTTCCTCGCGCGCATCCGCCAGCTGCTCGAGCAGCCGGTCAACCTGCTGCTTTAGAGAGGCGGGCTCAGTCCGCCGGCGGCACCCAAGGTCCCTGCCAGTCGCCGCAACCCTTGGTCAGTTCGTCCGCTTCCTTGGGTCCCCACGACCCCTTTGCGTAAGGAAGCACCGGCGGCGGCGAATCGAGCAGCGGCTGGACGATGCGCCACGTCTCCTCGACCATGTCCTGGCGGGTGAAGTGGGTGCTGTCCCCGACCAGCGCTGCGTGCAGCAGCACCTCGTACGGAGTGGCCCCCGTGCCGCCTTCCTGGGCGAACTCCATGTCGAAGTCGATCGCGTTGATGCCGGGCTTGTCCGCCCGCTGGGCATCGAGCTGGATCTGGATCCCGGGCGAGGGGTCGATCTTGAACACCATCTGGTTCGGAGCCGCGCGCCGGCGTTGCCCGGGTATGAAGTGCAGGTGCGGTGGACGCCGGAACACGAGCCGCAGCTCGGTCTGAGTTACTGGGAGGTCCTTGCCGGTACGGATGAAGAAGGGCACGCCATCCCAGCGCCAGTTGTCGATCCCGAGCCGCAGCGCGCAATATGTCTCGGTCGTGGAGTCGGGCGCCACGCCGTCGATGTCGAGGTAGCCGTCGTACTGACCGCGCACGTAGCGCGCCGGGTCGGCGTTCTGGATCGCCTTGAACAGCGTGACCTTCGTGTCCTTCAATGTCTCGGGGTCGCTGCCGGCGGGTGGCTCCATGGCGGCCACGGCCAGCACCTGGAGCAGGTGGTTGACGACGACGTCGCGTAGCGCGCCGACCGGGTCGTAGAAGCGCCCGCGATCCTCGACCCCGAATTGCTCGGCCATGGTGATCTGCACGGATGCGAGGTAGTTGCGGTCCCACACCGGCTCGAGCATGGTGTTGGCGAACCGCAGGTAGGCGATCTCGTCGAGACCCAACTTGCCCAGGAAGTGGTCGATCCGGTAGAGCTGTGACTCGTCGATGTACTTGTGCAGCTCGGCAGCGAGGTCCCGCGCCGACTGGAGGTCGTGGCCGAACGGCTTCTCGACTACCACCCGCTGCCCGTTCGAGACCAGGCCCGCCTTCGCCAGGCCGGCGACGACGGTTCCGAACAGCGACGGCGGGATCTCGAGGTAGAAGGTCGGTTCGTCGCAACCTTGCAGCGCCTGGCCGACACGGGTGTAGGTCTGATCGTCACCGAAGTCACCGCGTACGTAGCTCAGGAGGGCGGCGAACCGGTTGAAGACGTCTTCGTCGAGCGGCTCGCCCGTCTGCGCGATCGACTCCCGGGCACGCTGGCGAAGCTGATCGTCGGTCATGTCGTCCGACGCGACCCCGATCACGGGCACGCCGAGCAGTCCGCGCCGTTCGAGCCGGTAGAGCGAACGGAACGTCTGCTTGCGGGCGAGGTCTCCCGTGATGCCGAATGCCACCAGCGCGGCCGATGGTCGCTCGCTCACGCGCGGGAAAGCTACCGCTTGGCCCTCGAACGTGCGGACTTGCCCCGTGAGCGCAGCTTCTTGGCCAGCGCCACGTCCTCGGCCGCGGGTGATCCGTCGTCACGGCCCGTCTCGAGAACGCCCGGTAGCTTCTCGAACCTGGGTTCGGAGATGAACACGGCGCAACCCTTCTCGCCGAGCTCGCCCTCGCCCATGATCGCATGGCGATCGCGGTTGGATCCAAGCGGCACGGCCGAGTCGTTGACGTGCAGGGCGCCCAGCCGATCGCACCCGACGGTCCGGTCGAACCCGTCGATGACCTCAGCCAGAGAGTCCCGAGTCCGGACGTCGTAGCCCGACGCGAACAGGTGGCAGGAGTCCAGGCACACGCCGAGCCGCTTTCCGCCGCCGGCCGCCTTCAGGAGATCGGCGAGCTCGCCGAACGAGCGCCCGAGTGTGCCGCCGGCGCCCGCGGTGTCCTCGAGCAGCAGGGGACAACCGTCGGTCTCGGCGAGGGCCTCCCTGATGACCTTCCCCGCGCGCGTGATCGCCTTCGGGACATCGCCCTGCTTGGCCGAGCCGGGATGCAAGACGACGCCAACCGCTCCGATCCCGGTGCCCACACGCAACGACTGGGTCAGCGAGACGAGCGATTTGGCTCGCATGTCGGGGTCTTCGGTCGCGCAGTTGATGAGGTAGACGGCGTGGATCATCACGGCCTTGATCGGGCTCGCCTTCATCGCTTCGCGGAACTCGGCGAAGTCATCCTCGCTGTAGGCGGTGGGCCGCCACATGCGCGGCGACTGGTTGAAGATCTGGATCGCTTCGCAGCCCCGCTCGACCCCGCGCTCGACCGCGCGTGAGAGCCCACCGGCGTTTGATACGTGTGCGCCGATTAGCATGCAATTCTGTTCCTCATGCGCGTTCGCTTCGCTCCATCCCCGACCGGGGCATTGCACATCGGCGGCGCCCGGACAGCCCTCTACAACTGGCTGCTCGCGCGCAGCCAGGTTTACGGCCCGGAGGGTAAGCCGGGCACGCTCGTGCTGCGCATCGAAGATACCGATCGCGAGCGATCGACACCCGAGAACGTCGAGCAGATCCTCGACGCGCTGCGCTGGCTGAACCTCGGCTGGGACGAGGGGCCGGAGTTTCAGTCGGAGCGCTCCGAGCGCCACCGTGAGGTCTTGCAGCAGTTGCTCGATTCCGGCCACGCCTACCACTCCACGGCGACCGCGGACGACGTGCAGGCCTATAAGCAGCGCCACGGCTTCGACCGGGGATTCCGCGGCGAGGCCGAGACCGAGGGGGCGGTTCGCCTGCGCGTCCCCGACGAGGGCGAGACGGTGTTCGACGACGTGATCCGCGGCCAGATCCGGTTTGCCAACTCGAGCATGGACGACTTCGTGATCGCTCGGGCCGACGGGTCGGTGCTCTACGTGTTCGCGAACCTGGTCGACGATCTCGACGCGGGGATCACCGAGGTCGTCCGGGGCGAGGACCACATCTCGAACACGCCGAAGCAGCTGCTCGTGGTCGACGCGCTCGGGATCGAGCCGCCGCGCTACGCCCATCTGCCGCTGCTGCACGGGCCGGACGGGCGCAAGCTGTCCAAGCGCCACGGCGCCGCGTCGGTGCAGGAGCTGCGCGCGGCCGGCTATCTGCCCGAGGCGGTCGACAACTACATCGCGCTGCTCGGCGCCGGCTTCGCCTCCGATGAGGAGTTCTTCTCGCTGGACGAGCTGGCCCAGCGTTTCCGGCTGGAGCGGGTGTCCAAGAACCCCGCGGTGTTCGACGAGCGCAAGCTGCGGCATCTGAACGGGCGCTGGATCCGGGAGCTGGGAACCGACGAGCTGACCAAGCGTCTGGAGCAGTTCACCGGCCGCACCGGACTGCGCGACGCCGTGGAGATCTCGCAGGAGAAGATCCAGACGCTGGCCGAGTTCTGGCCGCTGGTCGGATTCCTATTCGACGGGCCGGTCGACGATCCGGCCGCCTTCAAGAAGGTCATCGACTCCGATGGGGGAGTCGAGTCCCTGAAGGCTGCGCGCGATGCACTCGCCACCGCGGAGCCGTTCACGGTCGAGAACATCGAGGTGGCCCTGCGACAGGTCGTCGAAAGCCAGGGGGCCAAGCCGGCCAAGGTGTTCCAGCCCGTGCGGGTCGCGATCGCCGGCACGACCGTGTCGCCGGGGATCTTCGAGAGCGTCGCGCTGCTCGGTCGGGACGAGACACTTGCCCGGATCGACCGCGCCCTGGAACATGCGGACTAGTCGATGCGATTCCCGCCAACCCCACCCTCAACCCCTTCGACTAAACGAACATCGTATGTCTGCCGATAACGCTGGCTAGGCGGGGTCATGAGCACCGTGGAACCGCCCCCTTCCCCCGAACCCACCAGAAAGACGAGCCTGTCCGCCTTGGCCACGCTAGCCGCAGTCAAGAGTTCCACTGATCCGTACGCCTCGCGCGAGCGCCATCACAACGAAGGTCACGGGCGCCGGCTGACGGCCGCGTTCGAGGCCCTCGAGGCCTTCCCGATGCTCGCCGAGTCGCGCAACCGCGTCCTGCGCCTATTCGAGAACGGCGAGCCGTCGACGGCCGACGTCGTCGCCGCCGTCGAAGCCGATGTGGCGCTGGCCGTCACCGTGCTGCGCCTCGCCAACCGCCTCGACGGCCGCATGCGCGGCCGCGTCGAGAGCGCCGTCAAGGGCGTCGAGGTCCTCTCGCCCCGCACTGTCCATTCGATCGCCAGCAAGGCCCGCACGTTCGACTTCTTCGAGCGCACCGCCGTATGGCAGGGCGTGCCCGAGCGCTTCCGCCTGCACGCGGTGGCCACCCAGCGGGCCGCCGACCGGCTCGCCCGCGAGCTCGGCTACGAGGCCCGCGACCGGTTGATGGTGACCTCGCTGCTGCACGACATCGGCAAGCTGGTCCTCGTTCACGCCTACCCCGGCTATCCGCGTCAGATCCATGCCGAGGCGCGCACGCCCGAGGAGCGCATCCAGTCCGAGCGCCGTGAGCTCGGCGTCGACCACGCGCTGGTCGGCGGCGTGCTGGCTCGCCGCTGGGGTCTGCCCAAGTCCGTGGCCAGCGTGATCGAGCGCCACCACGCCGAGGACGTGGACGGCGAGGCCGCTCTGGTCCGTCTGGCCGACATGCTCGCCCACTACACGCTGGGCGCGTCGGTGTCCCCGTCGGAGCTCCTCTCGGTGGCCCGTCTGGTCGGGATCGCCCCGACCGAGCTGCGCACCGTCATGTACGACCTGCCGCTGCCCAGCTCCGGTGGGCGCCGTCGCCAGATCGATCCGTGCCCGATGTCGACCCGCGAGGTCGAGGTCCTGCGTCGTCTTGCCCGCGGGATGGTCTACAAGCAGATCGCTTCCGAGCTCGGCCTGTCGACCAGCACGGTCCGCACGCACCTGCACAACGTGTACGGAAAGCTCGGCGCCATGGACCGCGCCCAGGCGGTCCTCATCGCCACCGAGCGCGGCTGGATCTAGCAACTTCCTTCGCCGGAACCCCCTTTTCGGGCGGGGTCAGAGCTATTACTCAGTCCGACCTGCGCGATCCTGCGATGATCGCGCGGGGATGATCTCCATCACGACGAAGTCGCCGTACGCGCTGAGCGCGTTGGTCGAGCTCCATTTCCAAGGCGACCGGGGGCCCGTGCCGATCGCCGAGCTGGCCCGGCGGCGCGAGATCCCGGTCCAGTTCCTCGAGCAGCTGTTCGCCACGCTCCGCCGCGCCGGCGTGCTCCGCTCCCAGCGCGGGGTCAAGGGCGGCTACTCGTTCGCCCGTCCCGCCGCGGACATCACCGTGCTTGAGCTGGTGGAGCTGCTCGACGGGCCGTTGGGTGGTGGCGCCTCGGGTGTATTCGCCGAGGCGGCCGAGGCCGCCCGCGGCGTGCTCGGGCAATCCACGGTGGCCGATGTGGCCGAGGCGGAGTCTCGGGCCGCCGGCGCGCCGATGTACCACATCTAAAAGACGGCGAATGAACACGGCGGTTTTCTCCAGTTTGCAGGTAGTTTGATCCGGCCCTATCCGATTGAATCCGACTGAATCAGGGCGCGACTGGCGCGAGACTGGCGCGAGCGGCGTCCTCACTGGCGCGAGAAAGGTAGGCGTCGAGCAGGGCCGCAGCCTCGTTCTCGTTGCCCGGCATCAAGTGGCCGTAGAGATCGAAGGTGATCTTGATGCTGGCGTGACCGAGGTACGTCGAAAGCGCCTTCGCATTCACGCCGCTGACGATCATCAGCGACGCGAACGTATGCCGGCACTCGTGAAGTCCAATCGGGGCAAGTCCGGCATTGCGCCAAGCCGCAGTGGCCCGCTCCCGATGGGAGACGGTGAGAACGGGCTGACGGCGCTGACACCGAACACGAGGCCTTGATCCCCGTCGAGACGGAGCAGGTGCTCGTCGAGGTAGTGGCGGAGGACCGCGGGGATAGGCACCCGCCGCGCGTTGCCCGACTTGGTCGGGATCTCGCCCTCTTTCGCATCCCAGCCGCGCCGGACATGGATCACGCCCGCCCCGAGGTCGACCTCCTCGATCCGGAGGGCCATCAGCTCGCCCCGTCTGAGCCCCCGGCATACATCGCCGTAGCCCAGATACTCCGGTCGCGCTCAGGGAGGGCGGCTAGAAGCCGCGAGGACTCCTCAGGCGTGGCTATGCGGTCGCGGCCCCGGCCGATCCTCGGCATCTTGAGCCCGGTCGTCGGGTTGACCGTGACCCCGCTGTCGCGCCGACCTACCGCCCGGCCATAAATCACCCGGAGCGGGAGCAGCGTGACCTGCACGTTGCTGGCCCTGGCCCCGGACGCGACAAGCCAGTCGACCAAATCCTGTAGGTCGTCTCGTGACGCTGACGGATTCCGGTCGGGTTTCGCTTCTCAGCCATCAGTCGTCCTCCTGCCACCGTAGCGGCGGTGCGCGGTCATCTTGTCCACCCCGAGCGCCCTGGCGACGCCGCGGATTCCGAGCCCGTGCTCAAGCGCTTGGTGGACGGTTTCGTCTCGCGCACTCTCCGCGTGGTCGACGGCACGCTGAGCGGCGCGGATCTCTGCGATCCAATGCTGGCCCTCCTCGGTGGCGTCTCCTGGTGTTCGTGGCATCCGTTGTGTATGTGTAGCACATACAGTAGACGGACACGTAGCGTATGTCAAGGGCATACGGAATAAATCAGAGGGAGGCGGGCGACCTGACGGCGCCGCCCACCCCCGGCTACACGCTCGGGACTCTGATTCTTCGGCCCGTCTTCAACAACGCCGCCATATCTAGGAGGGGAGCGGCGACGGTGACGCCGGGGAGTTTTCTAAGGACGCAGCACACCGGCCGTGCCGCGTCGAGGATGACCCTCTGTCGCCGCTTCCTTTTCTTGACGGCTCGAAACTCGGATGCGAACATATGTTCGTGATGCCTGAGTACAGCTACTCGGTGACGGAGCACGACGAAGATCGACCCTGGCTCATCGTCGGCATGCCACGGAACGGTCACGCTCGGCGACGACGCCAGCTTCTTCGAGTGGGCCGGGGAACACTGGCCGGCGCCGCGATGGTCCGTCGAGCTCGATCCGTGGCAGCTCTCGCAGCACCTGGGCACGTCGCCTCGCCGCGAGTGAGGGGGCAACGCGCCCGAGCCGAAGCCCGGGCGCTCGTTACCGGGTCAGCGAAGTTAAACAACTTTCCGGGGCATTCTGTGTTATGACTCCCTGCTGCTCGGCTTCTTAGGGCTGTGGGCCCAGGGCAGTGCCAGCAGTTGGAGGCGCCCCGCCGGGGCGTTGGCGGGGCGCCTGTCGCTGGCCACGGCTTGGTTGGGGTTCCCGCGCCGCGACCGAGGGGCCTCCGTTCCCCGAGCCTTACAGATTTCTGCCCAAATTGGGACTTTTTGCAGCATAGAGAACGTCACGGAGCTGACAAGGCGAAAGACTAAAGCTGGTCGCGGCGGACACCCCCGGGCGTCACGCCACCGCCTCGGCCAGAGCATCGGTCAGGGGCCGCTATGCCCAGGCGAGCGGCTCGCACATCGGATCCTCCCGGTTGACCTTGTCCAGCCCGTGGACGAGCACTCCGAACGCCTCGCGCACCATTGCGATACCACGCTGGTCGGGCCGGAGCTCGGCGATCGCCTCGCGGAGGACCCTGATCATGCCGGGGCCAACGCGATCAATCGCTAGGAGCTCGTCGTCAGGCATGGCGGCGACCCGTGAAAGCTCCCCGGTCTCGACGTCCAACACCGCCGCGACAATCTTCGTCGCGTGCACATCCAAGCCGGCGACGGTCCTAGCCTTCGCCAGGGCAGAATCCTGCACCAGCGCGAGAAGCGACCCGGAATGCTGGAAATTACCCCGTGCGGATGCGGGTGCGCTGAGCCGGCCGCCCGCCTCCTCTCCCAGTTCCGGGTCCGGTCTACGGGACCGAAATCGGGTGATTCTCGTACCGTTATCCGCCAAATGGCAGCAATCCCCACCAACATCGCGGCGCACGTCGGGTGCACCCCGATGGTCGAGCTGGCCCGGATGCTCCCCGACGGCCCGGCACGGCTGTTCGCCAAGCTCGAGGCGCTCAACCCGGGCGGGAGTGTCAAGGACCGGATCGGGGTGTCGATGATCGAGGCGGCCGAGCGGGACGGGATCATCGAGCCGGGGCGGACCACGATCGTCGAGGCGACGAGCGGCAACACCGGCATCGCGCTCGCCTTCGTATGCGCGGCCAAGGGATACGACCTCGTGCTCACGATGCCACAGGGCATGAGTCGGGAGCGGGAGGGGCTGCTGCGGCTGTACGGCGCGCGGGTCGAGATCACCGAGTCGCTCGGCGGCATGAACGAGGCGGTCGACGCGGCCCGGGCGATGGCGTCTGGAGGCGACGTGTTCCTGCCCGACCAGTTCTCCAATCCGGCGAATCCGGAGATCCACCGGCGCACCACCGGACCCGAGATATGGGACGCGCTCGACGGCGAGGTCGACGCGTTCGTCGTCGGGGTGGGAACCGGGGGAACGATCACCGGCGCCGGGGAGGTGCTCAAGGCGCGCAACTCGCGCTGCCGGGTGATCGCGGTCGAGCCGAGCGCCTCGGCCGTGCTGTCGGGGGGACGTCCCGGGCCGCACAAGATCCAGGGCATCGGGGCCGGCTTCATCCCCGCCGTGCTCAACCGCGACGTGCTCGACGAGGTGATCGCGGTCGACGACGAGGACGCTATCGAGACCGCGCGTGAGCTGGCCCGTCGCGAAGGCGTGCTGGCGGGCATTTCGGGCGGGGCGGCGGTGTGGGCGGCGATGGAGGTGGCGCGCCGGCCGGAATCGCGCGATGCGCGGATCGTCACGATCCTGCCCGACTCGGGCGAACGGTATGTATCGACCCCATTCTTCGCGCCCTAGCTCTGGAATCGACGTAGCTAGGCTTTGTGCATGCTCGGCTCCGGGCTGATCGGCAGGATCCTCGCCGAGGTGCGGCGGGACATAGCCGCGGCGCGCAGCCGCGATCCGGCCGCGCGCGACGTCGGTCCGGTCGAGATCCTCGTCGTCTGGCCTGGCGTGCACGCGCTGCTCGCCCACCGCCTCGCGCACGCGCTCCATCACGCCGGGGTGCCCTTCCTGCCCCGGGCGATCGCCGGCCTAGCCCGCGCCATCACCGGAATCGAGATCCATCCGGCTGCCAAGATCGGCCCGGGCTTCTTCATCGACCACGGGATGGGCGTGGTGATCGGCGAGACGGCCGAGATCGGCGACGACGTGACGCTCTATCAGGGCGTGACGCTGGGCGGTACCGGCTTCGCCACGGGCAAGCGGCATCCGACCGTGCAGGACAACGTCACGATCGGGTCAGGGGCCAAGCTACTGGGGCCGATCACGGTCGGCCACGGCTCAAAGATCGGCGCCAACAGCGTGGTGATCCACGACGTGCCGGCCAACTCAACGGTGGTCGGCAACCCCGGTCATCCGGTCCGCGTCGAGGGTCGTCGGCCCGAGGGTCCGGACGCCGACTGGGTGCATCTGCCCGACCCGATCGCGGACGCGATCAAGACGCTGGCGAGTCGGATCTCGGCGCTCGAGCAGGACGCGGGGACTGGGACGGGCGAGGCGAACGTCCGGCCCCTGCGGCCGACCCCGCCCCCGGCCGGGACCCGGGAGGACTCCGGCGACGGGACTCAGCGGGTGAACCGCTCGGTTGGCCCGAACCCGGCCGGCGGCTAGGGTCGTCGTGAACCCTTAGAGGGTGTCGCCCGCGTCTCCGGGCGCAGTGGGCGTCTGCGCCGAGGGCGTGTGGGCTGAGGGTGTGCGCCCGGTGGGTGTCTCGTGGTCGGAGATGTTCACCCGTCCGCGCACCAGGTAGAGCGGGCGGCCCTTGACCTCGTCGTAGATCCTCCCGACGTATTCGCCGATCAATCCGATCGCGATCAGCTGGATCCCGCCGAGCAGCAGCACCGCAATCGTCAGCGAGCCGAAGCCGGGGAGGTAGGAGCCCATGAAGTGCAGCGCGATCACGACCGGAATCGCGACGAAGGCCAGCGTCGAGATGATGAACCCGAACAGCGTCGCGAGCTGAAGCGGACGGTGCGAGAACGACGAGATCGCGTCGAAGGAGAACCGCAGCATCTTGGGGATCGTGTACTTCGTCGTGCCGGCGAAGCGCGGATCGCGCTTGTATGGGACGGCCGCCTGCCGGTAGCCGACCCACACGGTCATCCCACGCAGGAACCGGTTGCGCTCGCGCATCGACAGCAGCGCGTCGAGCGCCCGGCGATCGAGCATCCGGAAGTCGCCCGAGTTGGGCTCGAGCTCCACCTGGGCGAGCCGGTCGAACAGGGCGTAGAACCAGCGCGCAGTGGCGAGCTTGAAGCGCGATTCGCCGTCGCGCTGCTCGCGCACGGCGTAGACCACGTCGCAGCCCGCGCGCCAGTGGTCGAGCATCGTCGGGATCAGCTCCGGTGGGTCCTGCAGGTCGGCGTCGAGCATCACGACCGCGTCGCCGCGAGCATGGTCGAGACCGGCGGTCAGAGCGGTCTGGTGACCGAAGTTGCGCGACAGCTGGACCACGCGCACACGGGGATCGTTGGACGCCAGCTTGAGCAACTCGAGCTCCGAGCCGTCGGTGGAGCCGTCGTCGACCAGCACGAGCTCGAACCGAATGCCGGCGAGCGCGGTGCATACGCGACCGTAGAACTGCTCGATCGTGTCCTCTTCGTTGTAGACCGGAGCCACCACGCTGAGCAGGCGCAACGGCCGGCCTCCGTCGGGCGGCCCGATCGGCTCGTTCACGCGTGGATGTTCAATCGAGGCCATGGCCGTGTCAAAGCGCGACGGTGCTCCCGTGCGGAATGTAGGACAAGATCTGGAAGACCGCCATCACCACGGTGACCCCGAGCGCGGCTCGGCGCAGAGGGCGCTCGCCTCCGAGCGCCGCGAGGGGCATCAGCCAGGCCGCGTACCACGGTAGGAGCGACGCCGCGGTGACAAGCAGCGCGAACGCCGCCCAGCCCGCGCCGACGATCCAATCGAGCCGGCCGCGCCAGACGCGCCACAGCAGCCAACCCACCGCGCCCGCGAATACGCAGCTGAGGATCAACGGCACCGGGCCCCCGACCGTACCCAGACCCAGGCGAGTGCTGATGAAGCCTGGGACGCTCTGCCAGTTTCCCTTGCCCTGGACGTTCTCGATCGTACCCGGCAGGTGCAGCGGACCCGTTCCGAATAGGGCGAATGTGAACACGGCCAGCGCCGCGGCGGTCACGCCGGCTCCGATCAGCACCTCCCGGCGACGCCTGCGGTCAAGGCGCCCGCGCGGGTCGGCCAGCGCGAACGGCAGCAGAAGCCCGGCCGTCACCTTGATCGCCGCGGCCGTGACGATCGCGCCGCCGCCGCGTCGGGCTCGCCCCTGCAGGAGTAGGACGATGCCGGCCACGGCCGGCGCCAGCATCAGCAGGTCGTTGTGCCCGCCGCCGACGCCGTAGACGACGATCAGCGGGTTGAGCCCGACCAGCGCAGTCGCCTTGACCTGGTCGACGCCACGGAGCCGGGCTCCGTTCCAGACCAGCGCGACGATAGCCAGGCTCGACAGGGCGGCGATCCCTTTGTATGTGAACACGCTGGCCGGGATGCTGAGCGGCGCGAGCAGGTAGCTGAGCCCGGTGAACAGCGGCCCGTACACAGTGGGGGTGTTGAACCATTTCGAGCCGATGTACTGGTAGAGCGGGTCGTAGTGTTGGGCGAACGCTCCGGTTATGTACGGGTTGGCGTGGTAGATCTCGCCGAGCCGGCCGTAGAACTGGTAGCTGAAGATGTCGGTGGAGACGAGCGGTGGCCCGAGCAGCATCAGCGCGTGCAGCGCCGCGATGGCACCCAGCACCGGCAGCGGGGAGAGGCGGTGAGCGACCGCTACGACGGCCAGGTAGGACGTGAACATCACCGCCATCACGACGGGCAGGCCGATGCTCCCAAGGTTGATCCCCGTCGCCCCGAACGAGCCCGCGAGGCCGAGCACGCCGGGTGCCCAGCGAACGGTCTGCGGGAGCAGGTTGTCGGTGTTGGCCGCGGCCAGCGCGACGAGCAGCCCCGTGGTCAGCAACCCGGCCAACCCGAGGAAGCCGATCCAACTGCGGGACGTGGCCCTGCGCGTCTCGAGCGCGGGCGCGCGCAGCTCAAATGCGCCGCTGCGCGTAGCGCCAAGCGGCGGACTGTCGACGCTCATCGTCTAAAGCTAGCCCGAGGTCCGGCCAGCAAGAGTGTGCTCATTGTTGCCATTACGTTAGGGAACTTGCGCGCGCAATGATCCTGTGGTCGTGCCTCTCCGTTGTCATCTTTCGTACGCGTCGCGAGACTCCCTCGTGTATCGCAGACGCCTGACTGGGACTACCCATCGCGAGGCGATCCGATTGCGCTGGGGGCGCTGCCCGTGCGCGCCGCCGCCCCGGGCGCGGTGCGGCGGAGGTGCGGCACGGCCCACATCGCCTCAAGGGCGATGCGAGTCGACATCTTGCTCGTGCCTACCTTGCGGTCCCGGAACACGATCGGAACCTCCACCACGCGGAACCCGGCCAGGAGCGCGCGGTAGGTGACCTCGATCTGGAACACGTAGCCCTCGGCGCGGACCGTGTCCAGACTGATCGTCTCGAGCACGCGCCGGTGGATGCACTTGAAGCCGCCGGTCAGGTCGTGAACGTGGACTCCGAGGATCGTGCGGGCGTAAAAGGATCCACCGCGGCTGATCATGCGCCGCAAGATGCCCCAGTTCTCGGTGCCTCCGCCCTCGACGTAGCGCGAGCCGAGGACCATGTCCGCGTCGCGAGCGGCCGCGAGCAACTGCTCGAGGTAGCGCGGGTCGTGCGAAAAGTCGGCGTCCATCTCGATCACCAGCTCGGCGTCCCCGCCCAGCGCATGGGCGAACCCGGCCAGGTATGCGTGTCCCAACCCGGTCTTCGCCGCGCGATGCAGGACCTCGACCTGGGGGTGGGTCTCGGCCAGCCGTTCGGCGATGTCCCCGGTGCCGTCGGGCGAATTGTCGTCGACGACCAGGATGCGGTGGGCGTTCGGGGCCAGCCGCTCGAGCTCCGCCACGGTGGCGCGAATGATGCCCTCGACGTTCTCCGCCTCGTTATACGTGGGGATCACGACCCAGACTTGCTCGTGCATCGTCCGGGAGCGTAATAGGCGCAGCGGCCGGTCGGCATGCGCCGGAGCGGCTTGGGCAGACGCAGTGTCCGTCCGCGCGCCTGGGAGGAGGCGTGCGATGGATGTTCCGGCGGACCCGGCATGATGGTCGGCGGGGCAGACCATGGAACGCGGTGCCGGACTCAGCGCTCCGCCGGGGCAAGACCCACCGGAGCAAGACGCAACCCATGAGCGCACACCTCGCGTGCGCCGGCTCAGCATGGCGCCGCATCATCGCCGCCGCCGGGCGGTGGCCCTTCTCTCGATGGGCGGTGTCGCGGTGGCGGCGATCGCCGCGGGCCTGCTGCTTTTCGGCGGCGGAACCCCCGTCTCACATGACGCCGGCGCGGGTTCGTCGGCGGGCATGCGCGCGCTCCCCGGCTTGCGCTCGCTGTCACCGGCGGCGCACGAAGTCCTGGCGGAGAACGCGGCGATCGACCGCACCATGGCCTACACGCCTTACGTTCGAATCGCCGGCGCCCAGCATCGCGAGATCGCGCTGACGTTCGACGATGGGCCAGGCCCGTACACGCCGGAGATCCTCTCGATCCTCGAGCACCGGCACGTAGCGGCCACGTTCTTCGAGGTCGGTGTGCTGGAGCGCTATTTCTACGCTTCGACCGCGAGGATCGTCGCGGATGGGGATGTGATCGGGGACCACACCGAGGTGCACGCGCCGATGTCGGAGCTGCCGGCCGCCAAGCAGCGATCGCAGCTGCTCGAGCAGGCCGCGGCGATCGAGGGCCATGGCGCTCGCTTCCCGCGCCTGTTCCGCCCGCCCTACGGGCTGTGGAACGCCACGACGCTGACCCTTCTGCATCGCTACCGGATGCTCATGGTGCTGTGGACAGTGGATACCAACGACTACCAGCGCCCGGGCGTGCCGGCGATCGTCAGGGCCGCCGTGGGCGGGGCCCGGCCGGGAGCGATCATCCTGCTCCACGACGCGGGCGGCGACCGATCGCAGACGGTGGCCGCGCTCCCGCGGATCATCACCGAGCTGCGGCGGCGCGGCTACAAGCTCGTGACGGTGCCCAGGTTGGTGCTCGACAACCCGCTGCCGCGCGTGCAGGACATCGCGGCCGTGCTGGCGACGGGCGGGTAGGCGTCAGCGACGCACGTAAGCGACGCGGTTCCAGCTCGGCTCGGGCGCGAGCTGGATCGGCTCGCCGCCGCGGTCGGGCTGAATGTAGATGAAGGAGTGGGCTTCTGGGTCGAACCGGATGTCGAGCTCGCCCTCCTTCACCCGTTGGTCGAGCCACGCGCCGCGGAAGATCAGCCGTCGCAGCCAATGGACGAGCGAGCGGTCGGACGGCCCGACCAGATCGGGCCAGCAGTCGTTGACGTGCTCGCCCAGGGCCGATGCCGGCTCGGACACTTCGCCGTTGACCACCAGGTTGATCAGGTCCTCGCTCTCGTCCTCGTCGACCGCGGTGCCGATGAAGCCGAGCTTGCGCGCCGCCTGCTCGCAGCGCTCGCGAAAGTCACGTTCGTTGAACGTGAACCGCAGCTCACCGTATTCGAGCACGAAGTCCTCGCCGGAGCTGTAGTTGCCTCGCTGGTACATGGCGCGTCGGGATCATATGGTGGATTCCTGCTCCTCCGCAGCGGGTGAAATGGACGTTGCAGAACGAGCGCCGGAGCGCGCACCGGAGCGCCGGATTTTGGTAGGCCGGTACCCTTGCCGCACGATGATGCCGGGGTCGCGATGATCGACAATGGCCCGGCGTCCGCCGCCGCCGGGGCGACGACAGAGGGGGGTGAGGATCCGGGGTTCGAGCGCCCGCTCGCGCGCGAGCGCCGCCGCTGGCCGCACTGGCCCGCCGTGGGCGTGGGCGTCGTGGGCCTCCTCATCACCGGAGTGCTGGTCGCGCTCGCCGCCTCCACGTACTCGAGCAACGAGAAGCGCCTGCTCAACCTCCGCGTCCGCGACGCGGGAGCGCTCTTCGCGGAAGCCCTTCCGGGCATCCAGACACCGCTCGCATCCGCAGCTGCCCTGGCCGACGCCACCGGCGGCGACGTCCAGCGGTTCAGGAGCTTCATCGATCCGTATGTGGGCCCCAAGGGCCGTAGTTTCGCCACCGTCTCGCTCTGGCGCCTGGGTCCGGGTGGGGCTCAGCTGCTGACGACGGTTGGCGCTCCTCAGGTGCTGGCGGTCACGCCGGCCCGCGCAGCCGAGTTCTTCAATCACGCCGCGGCGAGTGCCCAATTGAGCGTGATCGGCCTTCTGCAAGGGCCGCGGCCGCGACTCGGCTATGCGTTCACATCTCCCGGTCTGACCGGTCACTTCGTCGCGTACGGCGAGAGCGCGCTGCCGGCCAGCCGCCGCTCTAAGTTCCAAAGCAGTTCGCCCTTCGCCGACCTCCACTATGCGTTGTACCTGGGCCCCACGCAGAACAGCGCGGACCTGCTGGTCTCGGATCTGCAGAAGCTTCCGATCCGAGCCCAGCACGCGTCGACGACGATTCCGTTCGGGGACGACGACTTCACCTTCGTCGTGAGCGCGAAGCATCCGCTCGAGGGAACGTTCGCCCAGCGCCTGCCGTGGGTGATCGGGATCCTCGGCGTGCTGCTCAGCGTCGGCGCGGCCGTGCTGACCGGCCGGTTGATCGCCCGGCGCAATCAGGCCGAGCAGCTGGCCGGTTCGCTCGAACGGATCGCCGAGGAGAACCGACGCTTGTACGCGCAGGAACGGACCATCGCGCAGACCCTGCAGCATGCCCTCCTGCCCGAGGGGCTGCCCAAGATCCGGGGCGTGGAGACCAGCGCCCGGTACGAGGCCGGGGTCGAGGGAGTTGAGGTCGGCGGGGACTGGTACGACCTGATCGGGCTCGAGGATCGCCGACTGCTGCTGGTCGTCGGGGATGTATCCGGACGCGGCCTGCGCGCCGCGGCGACGATGGCGCAGCTTCGGTTCGCGATCCATGCCTACGCCGCGCAGAACGACCCGCCCGCCGTAATCCTGAGCAAGCTCTCGCGGCTGGTCAACGTCAACGCGAGCGGCCAGATCGCCACGATCCTGTGCGCGCTGGTCGACGTCGACCGCCACCACGTCACCGTGACGAGCGCCGGTCATCTTCCGCCGCTGCTGATGAGCAACGGCGGCGGAACCTTCATCCACGGCGAGATCGGGGTCCCGATCGGCGTGCGCTCCGGCGTCAGCTACACCTCGACCGGGGTCGACGCGCCGCCTGCCGCGACGCTGCTGGCCTTCACCGACGGATTGGTCGAGCGAAGAGGAGAGACGATCGACACGGGGCTGGCACGCCTCGAGCGTCTCGCCACCAGCCATCCCGCCGACCTCGACGATCTGCTGGACCGACTCATCACGGACCTGCGAAGCGACGGAGGCGACGACGACACGGCGATCGCGGGGCTGCGATGGCTGGAATAGGCGCCAACAATCATCATCAGACCATGACCTTCGACGTGGTGGAAGAGGCCGGCGGGACCTTGCGGGTGACGCTGGCCGGCGAGCTCGACATCACGAACGTCGACACGCTCGCCTCCGCGGTGGCGCCGGCGCTCGAGCGCAAGCCTCCGCGAGTAGTCGTCGAGGTCGCGGAGCTGCGCTTCGCCGACAGCTCGGCGATCGCGCTATGGGTGCGGTGGGCGAGCGCCGTCCCTCAGATCGAGCTCCGCCACGTCTCGCCGCTACTGCGGCGAGTGGTTGAGTCGATGGGGCTGGCCGACACGCTGCACGTGACGCCATGACCAGCCCGCTGAAAATGACACCATGACCGACACGCGATCTTTCCCGCATGAGCCGCAGTCCGTGCCCGCCGCGCGTCGGTTTGCGACGAGCGTGCTTCGCGGTAGCTCGCCCGAGACGCTCGAGGCGGTCGAGCTGATGGTCTCGGAGCTAGCGACCAACTGCATCCGGCATACCGACAGCGGGTTTGACCTGACGATCATCCGCACCGGCGACGACATCCGAGTGGAGGCCTCCGACCACGCCGGCGGAACGCCGACCATGCGCTCTCCGGAGCCGACCGACCCGAGCGGCCGCGGCCTGAAGATCATCGACATGCTCTCGGAACGGTGGGGCGTGCGCTCTGACGGCTCGCAAGGCAAGACCGTGTGGTTCACGATCGCCGACCCCGCGCCGGAGCCGTCGCGCACGTAGTGTGGGTTCGCGCGTTGCCTGGGCTGGGTGCCCCGGTTCCGCGCCAGCGAGGACGGGGAGGGGGGAGGATTTAGTCGCCTGGAGGCTCTGTGCGGGCATGGATTCGCCCGCCACCATCCTCATCGTCGAGGACCACCGCACCACCCGCACCTTCCTGGCCGACAACCTGTCGGCTGACGGCTATGACGTGATCGAGGCGGAGGGCGTGTCCGACGCCAGCCGGCTCCTCCAAAGCGCCTTCCCCGACCTGGCCATCATCGATCTGGGCCTGCCCGACGGCGACGGGCTCGAGCTGCTCGCGCAGGTCCGCAGCGCCGATCGCATCGCCGGCCGGCTGGATCCTGACTTGCCGCTTCTCGTGCTCTCGGGGCGGGTCAGCGAGCTCGACCGGTTGCGCGGCTTCGACCGCGGGTGCGACGACTACATGATCAAACCCTTCAGTTACCACGAGCTGAGCGTTCGGGTGAGAGCACTCCTACGGCGGACGCGGCGCCGGCCGGTCGCGGCCAGGGTGCGCATCGGGTCACTCGAGATCGATCCGATGAGCCGGCAGGTCTGGGTAGGGGGCGAGCTCGTCGCGCTGTCCAAGAAGGAGTTCGCGCTGTTGCGCGCCCTCGCCGGCGACCCGACCAAGGTGTTCTCGCGCGAGGAGTTGCTGCGCGGTGTCTGGGGGTTTGTGCACCTCGGTCATACACGCACGCTCGACTCACATGCGTTCCGGCTGCGCCAGAAGCTGAACCGGTCCGGAGACCGGTTCGTGATCAACGTGTGGGGTGTCGGGTACCGGCTGGTCGACGGAGCGCTGGAACCGTGATCGACCTATCCGTGGGCGGATGGCTGGCCGCGAGCGGGGCCGGCGTCGCCGCCGGGGCGGTCTGGCGGGTGCTCGCGGGACGGATGGAGAGCGTGGCCCGGGCCTGCCACGAGCTGCGGGGGCCGCTGACCGCGGCGCGGCTCGGGCTCCAGCTCGGTGTGACCACCGGCGAGCTGTCCCTGGCACGCCTGCGTGCGATCGACCTTGAGCTCGGCCGGGCCGCACTGGCCCTTGAGGACCTCGACTCCGCGGGGCGGCGAGGCGCGCCGGCCTGGCGGGCGCTCGGGCCGGTCGACATGCGCCAACTCGTGACCGACTCCGTCGAGGCTCGGGTGGCGACGGCTGCGGCTGTGGGTGTCGAGGTGCGCACGTCGTGGTCGGGCGGCTCGCCGGCGGTGTGGGGCGATCGCCTGCGGTTGGCGCAGGCGATCGGCAACTTGATCGCGAACGCGATCGAGCACGGCGGCGGCCTCGTCTCGGTCCACGGATGGGGCGAGCCGGGGCGGGTTCGGATCGAGGTGACCGACGGCGGCCCGGGGTTGCCGGCGCCCGTGTCAGAGCTGGTGCGCCGCCCGCATGCCGGTCGCGGGCGCCGAGGGCGCGGGCTGGCCATCGCCACCGCGATCGTCAGGCGGCACGGCGGCCGTTTGGCAGCGGCGCCGTGCGCGCGCGGGGCGCGGCTGGTCGTGGATCTGCCGGCGAGCCGGGCGAGCGGGCCGTCGTAGGCGCGGTCATGTCCGGGAACGGTGCGTCTCCTGGCGCCGGTGGGCATGGGCGCCCCCGGGGACCTGCATAACCCGCCAACCGAGCGGCTATGGCGACGCCTTGGCAGGCTTTGCAGCTCACACGTGTATGAAATGCCACGGCTGAGCTAGAACACGGCGAGTGGCAGCTTATGGAGGTCGGGTCCGTGCCCAGTCGCGCCCGACCGCCACCGCCTAGGCCCCCGCCCGCGCGTGGCCCGCATGCCGGTCGCGGGCGCCGTGGGCAGGGGCACGCAATGGCCACCGCGATCGTCACCCGGCACGGCGGCCGTCTGGCAGCGGCTCCCACATGCGTAGCTCGACACGACGCGGCCGAAGCCCGCGGAGTGTCGTGCCATGCAGGTTCGTCCCGGGCGTCGTGGCGCCGGCATCTTCGTTTGTGCGGCGCCTTGACAGCGCCTGTCGCCGGGGGCCTAGCCGACCTGCAGAAGTGCGCACTCCGGCGACCTCGCGGAGGGCGTGCGCGTTTATCCACGTGGGACGTGAAGAAACGCGCACGCTTCGGGCCGGTCTGGTCGGATGCGCGCTTTTGCAGGTCGCGAGGTTAGACGGCCGACAGCAGGTCGTGAGGTCAAGACGGCGAACAGCAGGTCGCGAGATCAGACGGCTCCGGTCTGCGTGACGGGCGCGTCGCTCATGCTCCTAGCCGAAGCGCAGTCGTCCGGTAGCGCCCGATCGCCCCTAGGCCATCACCGCCCGCACGAGCGTCGCACACGCCCCGGACGGATCCGGACCGGAATCTGCAAGGGGCCGCCCATTCGCGCGGGCTGCATGCGCGCCTGCAGCGCAGCAGTGCCGACGCCGAGCGCCGATTCCCAACGCTGGCGGGCGATCCCGCGATTCGGGGGCCGCCGGGACGTCGCAGTGGGTGATGAAGTGGGATCTGGGTTGCATGGTGGAGGAAAGTGGGGTAGAGTGGGTCATGCGCATGGTCATGCATCGCGGAACCCGGGTGGCAGGGCTCCTCCCACCCAGCCACCCGGGTTCAGATTTCGCCTATCCGCATGAGAACCCTTGATCTTCCGCGGGACCTTCGAACACGCGCTCGATGCGAAGCACCGGCTGACGGTGCCTTCGAAGTTCCGGGCCGCGCTGGCGGGTGGGGTCGTGCTGGCGGCCTCGCCGGAGACGACCGCATCGGCGCCGCGCTCGATCGCGCTGTGGACTCCCAAGGCGTACGAGGACTACGCCGCTGCCGCGCTCACCGGGCTGAGCCCGATCTCACCGGAGGCCCGGGATCTCAAGCGCTTCTTCTTCAACTACTCCCATGACACCGAACTCGACTCAGCCCACCGCGTGATGATTCCGCCCTCTCTCATGGAGTACGCCGCCCTGGATCGCGAGGTCGTCGTGGTCGGCTCGGGCGAGTGCCTCGAGGTGTTCGATCGCGGCCGCTACGGCGGCTACAGCGAAGACGTTCTGAGCCGCGTCCCCGACATTGCAGCGAAGCTTGGCCACACTGCTTGACATGACCTATGTCCACATCCCGGTGCTCGCCGGGGAGCTGATCGAGGTGCTCGATCCGCATCCCGGAGAGACCGCCGTGGACTGCACCTTCGGCGGCGGCGGCCACGCGCGCCTGATCGCGGACAGGCTGGGCCCTGAAGGCACGCTGATCGGCATCGATCGCGATCCGATCGCCGAGGAGCGCTTCGCCGAGCTCGCTCCCGAGCTGCCGTGCCGCACGCGGTTCATCCGCGCCGACTTCGCGACCGCGCTCGGTCGACTCGACGCCGAAGGGATCCGCGCCGACCTCGCGTATCTCGACCTTGGAATGTCGTCAATGCAAGTCGACACGTGGGAGCGGGGCTTCTCGTACGCCTACGACGCGCCGCTCGACATGCGGATGGATCCCGAGCAGTCGTTGACCGCGCGTGACATCGTCAACCACTGGGAAGAGCGGCGGCTGGCGCGGTTGCTGCGGGAGTACGGCGAGGAGCGCTACGCGAACCGCATCGCGCGCGCGATCGTGCGGTCACGTGCGCGCGAGGAGCTCGACTGCACCCAGCAGCTCGTCGATGTGATCAAGGGCGCCGTCCCGACTCCCGCCCAATTCGCGGGCGGCCACCCGGCGCGCCGAACCTTCCAGGCACTGCGGATCGCGGTCAACGACGAGCTCTCCCAGCTCGACGACGCCCTGCCGGCGGTATGGAAAGTGCTGAGGCCGGGCGGGCGGATGGCGGCGATCTCGTTCCACTCGCTCGAGGATCGTCGCGTGAAAAGGTTCATGACCGACCTTGCCCGCGGTTGCGTGTGCCCGCCCGAGCTCCCCATTTGTATCTGCGGTCGGGAACCGGAAGCGGAGCTCCTGACCCGGCGGGCGATCGCCCCGACGGCGGGCGAGATCGAGTCAAACCCGAGGTCGAAGTCGGCCCACCTGCGCGCGGCCCGCAAGCTCGAGGACGAGGTGCGGTGAGGCCGGGAGCGCTGACCCAGGCCGCCCGTAGCGCCTCCGCGGCGCCGGCGCAGCGATCCTCGCGACATTCCGGGTCCCAACGCGAGCCGGCGCAGCCCAGAACCAAGTCGCGCGCTCAGGGAGCGCAGCCGCGCGTCAAGCAGCGGTCCACTGCGTCCCCGGCCTCCGGTGCGTCCCAGCGCTCCGGTGTGTCCCCGCGCTCGAGTGCGTCCCCGCGCTCGAGCGCGCCCGCGCGCCCCGGAAGCCCGTCCCGGCCTGGCCGGCCTCCACGGCGGGTATCCGGCCCGCTTCGTGGCGGCAGCCGTGGAGGTGGCACCGGCGTTACCCGCGCGGTCGCGGCCACGGCTAGCGCCACCGTCAGTGCCGCCGCCACCGCGGCCGCCATCGCGCCCCGCGTCGCGACGGCAGCCCGCGCCGTCACCGCACCCCGCCCGGTCGTCGCGCCCCGGCGCGCCACCGCGCCGCGGGCCGCCGCTACACCCCGCGGCGGCGCGATCGCGTGGCCACTGCCGCCGCTGACTCGCAGGCACCGAGACCCCAACCCGGCCGGGAGTCTCCCGCACCGCCTCGGGGCCTTTGTCGTCTCGCTTCCGGACCATCCGTGGCTGGATCGCCTCGTCCGTGGCCGGGCCTGGATTCCGGTGCTCGGCATCCTCTTGGCCGGCATCGTCGCCACCCAGGTCGAGATCCTGAAGCTGGGCGCGAGCATGGGCCGCGCGATCGAGCAGACGACGACGCTCACGAGCGAGAACGAGCAGCTACGCGGCAGCGTCGCCATGCTCGGCGACGATCAGCGAATCGAGCGCTTGGCGAGCGCTATGGGGATGGTGCTCCCGCCGCCCGGAGCGGTCGGCTACCTGCCCCTTGGACCAAACGCCGATGTCAGCCGCGCCCTGAACAACCTGCACTCTCCCGATCCATCGGCTTTCGTGAGCCTCACTCCGCTCGTCGGAGACGGCGCGCTCGTCACCGGCCAGGGAACGTCGACGCTCCCGCCGACCGACGGGGCGGTCGCCCCAACCGTCAGCACGCCGAGTGTGACCTCCGACGCCACGGCGTCGAACGCCACGTCCACCACCGGCGCGACACAGTCCTCGACCACCGCCTCTGACTCTCAGTCTGGATCCGCGACGTCCTCCGAGGCGCCAGTGACGACTCCCGAAACGCCGACGACCGAGACCCCGACGACCAGCTCGCAGACGCCGACGGACACCGGCGGGCAGACCGACTCGAGCGCTCCCGGGACCCAGACCAGCCAGGGTTCGACGAGCGGCGCCGCGGCGATCCAGCCGACGAACTCCGATCAGCAGAGCGGCGGGGGCTAGCGGCGCTTTGGCGCTCATCGACCGCCGCATCGGGATCCTGTTCATCGCGTTTGTGGCGCTGCTGGCGATCGCGCTGGCCCGCGCCACCTATCTGGGCTCGGTGAAGGCCGGCGCGCTCGAGCGCGCAGCGGCCACGCAGCAGGTGAGCAACGTGATCGTGCCCGGCCCGCGGGGCATGATCACCGATCGCAACGGTGCCGAGCTCGCGATCAGCGAGTCGGCGGACGACATCGTCGCCGATCCGTACCTGGTCAAGAACGCGGTATCGGACGCCGCCGAGCTCTCGCCGGCGCTCGGCATTCCCCAGCTGACCTTGATCGAGCTATTGACCAAGGCGCACACGGGTTTCGTGTACCTCGCGCACCTGGTTCCGGCGTCGCAGGCGGCCACGGTGTCCGAGATGAACATCGCGGGCATCTCCTTGATCCCGGAGACCCGGCGGGTGTACCCGCGCGGCGAGGAGGCCGCGCAGGTGGTCGGCACCGTGTACCTCGACGGCGACGGTTCGAGCGGTATCGAGTACGGCTATAACAACGTGCTCGAAGGGACAAACGGCCTGCGGCGGGTGGTCAGCGATGCAATCGGCCAGCCGATCTCGATCGACGACCTTCACGCCGCGGTGCCGGGCAAGACGATCGCGCTGACGATCGACTCTGGGCTGCAGCAGGAGGTCGAGCGCGTGCTCGCTCAGGTGGGTAGCGAGTACTCACCCAAGAGCGCCACGGCGATCGCCGTCGACCCGAGTACCGGCGCAATCCTGGCACTCGCCAACTGGGTGGCGCCCGGGGAGAGCGCGGCCATTCCCAGCGACCAGGCCGTCGGATTCAGCTACGAGCCCGGGTCGACGTTCAAGGCGATCACGGTCGCCGGGGCCCTGCAGGATGGCCTGGTGACGCCCAGCACCCAGTTCGACATCCCGCCGTCATTGTCGTTCGCCAGCAACGAGCCGCCGATCCATGATGCCGAGGATCACGGTTACGAGACGCTTACGGTCGCGGGGATTCTCAAGTACTCGAGCAACATCGGCGCGGACCTGATCGGTCAGCGGCTCGGGGCGCAGCGCTTCAACGACTGGGTTCACCGGTTCGGGTTCGGGTCGCCCACCGGGATCGATCTGCCAGGTGAGGCGGGCGGGATCATCCTGCCTCCGTCGCGCTACTCGGGTGCCTCGATGTACAACCTGCCCTTCGGCCAGGGCGAATCGGTTACCCCGATGCAGATGGTGACGGCGTACGACGCGATCGCGAACGGCGGCATCCTGCGCGCGCCCCACGTGGTGCAGTCGGTGGGTGGCAAGTCAACGGCGCTTCCCCCGGGGCACCGGATCATCTCAGCGACCACGGCCTCGGAGCTACGCGACATGCTCCGCGGCGTGTTCGCCGACGGCGGTACGGCATCCGGAGCCGAGATCCCCGGCTACGACATGGCCGGCAAGACCGGCACGGCGAACATCGCGATCGACGGCCGCTACTCCGATAGCGCCTACGTGGCGTCGTTCATCGGGATGGTGCCCACCGACCATCCCCGGCTGGTCGTCGCAGTGGTGGTCAACCAGCCCCAGGGCTCGATCTACGGCGGGTCGGTGGCGGCGCCGGCCTTCCAGCAGATCGTGGGGTGGGCCGTCCCGTACCTCGGGATCCCGCCGAAGTAGCCCGCGGCTGGTCGGCGCTGAGCTGTCTGCGGAGCACCGCGAGCCGGTCGTCCCACTCGGCACCGACGGCGGTCATCCAATCGACGGCGTCGGAGAGCGGCGCCGGTGTGAACCGGTAGCGGACCTCGCGGCCGGAACGCGTTCGGTCGAGCAGGCCGGCCGCGGCGAGCGCGTTCAGGTGCTTGAGCACCGCTTGGCGTGAGATCGGCAGCTGGGCCGCCAGCTCGGTGGCGGTCGCGGCCGGGTGCTCGGCGATCGCGGCGAGCAGAGCGCGCCGGGTCGGATCAGACAGCGCGCCGAACACCGCGCCGGCCCGATCGTCGGCCTCGCCCGCCCTCACGCCGGCGCGAGCGCCGACCCGAGGCTCGGCCTCGCCAGCGCTCACGCCGCCACGAGCGCCGGCCCGAAGATGGCGCCGCCGGTACCGGGCAGGGGCACGCCGACCAGATCGAGTCGGTCCAGCGGCCGGGTCTCAACGATGCGCAGGCGCGTGCCGTCAGCCTGGGGCTGGAGCTTCAGCTCGACCCGGCTCGCCGGCTCATCGTCCACCGCCCACCAGAAGCTCAACCGCTCGGGGGCCGAGACGTCCTCCACCCAGCCCGTCCGGACGCGACCTTCCGATTCGAACTCCGCGTCGCCGCCGGGGTTGAGGTCGAGGCGCACGCGGTCGGCCAGCCAGCCGTCGCCCGTCACCGCCTCCCACACCGCCTCGGGAGTGGCGGGAAGCCACAGCTCACGCTCGATCCGGTCGGACATGGATGCCTCCTGATGCTCGAAACTCAACAACCCGCAACCATCTGGTTGCGCGTCTGCTACGGTTGCTTGCAACCAACTGGTTGCACCTTAGCAAATCGAATTGTCGGCGGCGCCTGACGGCGGCGCCTCAGCGAATGGAGGTCACATGCCACTCGTTCCGATGGTCGTCGAGCAGACCGCTCGCGGCGAGCGATCCTTCGACATCTACTCCCGCCTGCTCAACGACCGTGTCGTGTTCCTGGGCGGGCAGGTCGACGAAGACTCGGCCAACTTGATCGTCGCTCAGCTTGTCCACCTGGAGAGCGACGACCCCGACAAGGACATCCACCTCTACATCAACTCGCCGGGGGGCTCGATCTACGCCGGCCTGGCCATCTACGACACGATGCAGTTCATCCGCCCCGACGTGCAGACGATCTGCTACGGGATCGCCATGTCGATGGGGTCGTTGTTGCTGGCCGGAGGCGCTCCCGGCAAGCGACTATCGCTCCCGAATAGCCGGATCCTGATCCACCAGCCGTCCGGAGGCTTCGAGGGGCAGTCGAGCGATATCGAGATCCACGCCCGCGAGGTGCTGGCGCTCCGCGCCCGCATCGACGAGCTCTACGCCAAGCACACCGGGCAGGAGCTCGAGCGGGTCCATGCCGACTCCGAGCGCGACCGGTTCTTCACCGGCGGCGAGGCAGTGGCCTACGGGCTAGTGGATCGCGTGATCGAGCATCGGGAGCTGGCTCGGGGCGCACGCGGGTTCGGACAGGGGTAGGGCCCGGGCAACAAGGTGACGACGGGCCGCGGCCTGGGGCCGGAACCGTGCACCGGCGCCTAGAGTCCGCGGCCCGTCAGGACGTGCGGGATCGTGCGCAACAGGAGCTTGAGGTCAGTCCACAAAGACCAGTTGGCCACGTACAGGTAGTCGATCGCGACCATCTCGTCGAGCGGAACTCGGCTTGATCCGAGCACCTGCCAGTGACCCGTGATCCCGGGCGTCAGCTCGAGCCGGCGGCGATGCCAACCGACGACGCGCTTGTCCTCCTGCGGGATCAGCGGCCGCGGCCCGACCAGGCTCATCTCGCCGCGCAGCACGTTGAGCAGTTGCGGAAGCTCATCTAGGTTGGTGCGGCGCAGGAGGCGGCCAACCCGCGTGATCCGCGGATCGTTCGCGATCTTGAAGAAACCGGCGGCGGCCTGGTTGTGCTCGGCGAGCGCGGCCTTTCGCTCCTCGGCGTCGGCCACCATCGAGCGGAACTTGAGCAGCTCGAACGGCCGACCACCCCGGCCAACCCGCTCCTGCCGGAAGAAGACCGGGCCGTGGGAGCTGAGCTTGACCAGCAACGCGACGGCGCCGAGCAACGGCGCGAGCAGCATGAGCGCGGCCGAGGCGCCGAGCAGGTCGAACAGGCGCTTGATCAGGCGCGAGGAGTGGGAGAGGCTGAACGCGCGCACGCCCAAGACCGCGATCCCCTGAACGTCGTCGAACTCGACCGCCGAGCCGACGACCTGGAGCATGGCGGGGATCACGCTGACGCGGACGCCGATCGCACCGAACGTGCGCATCAGATCGAGCATGTCGCCACCGCCCGATGCGTGCGGCGCGATGATCACGCGCTGGATCTTGAGTCGGCGCACGAGCTCGCGAGCATCGGCCAGGGATCGCTCGGAGACCGTCGGCGACGCCCACGGGCTTGCGTCCTGGAGCTCGATCTGGGCCACGAGCTTCGCGTTGGCGGCGTAGTCGTGATCGACCTTCTGGCGAAAGCGCATCGCTTCGTCGGTCGGGCCGATAAACAGGCAGCGTTCGGCCGGGGTGAGCTGCCCGGCCAGGCGGCGGGCGATCGTGCGACCGGTGACCAATCCCGCGAACAGCACGACCAACAGCCCGATCGCCTCCCGGGGGCCGAGCACTCCGCCCAACACCACGGGGCTGAGCATCAGCGTGATGAACGAGATGAGCGCGGCCAGCTGAATGAGCTGGGGAAGCTCATCGAGCGTGGACTTCCGAATCCGCGCCTGGTCACGGTCGTAGAGACCGAGAACCTTCGCCAGGACCGGGGCAAGGGGGACGAGGAGCACGCTCTGGACCGTCAGGTGCGTCGTCTTCCCAAGCCATGCGGCGGCAACCACCCCGACCGCGCAGGCCAAGGCATCGGCGAGTAGGAGGAAGTAGCGGTAGCGCGCGTCGCGACGCAGCTGATCGGGGCGCTCGTGTGCGACGGGGACCGGCTCCAGCTCGCGGATGACTTCCGCGGCAGTGTCGCCGCCGTGAGAATTCCGCGGGTCGGGCGTCGGACGAGGCGGGGCCGACTGCTGTGGTGCGTGCACCGTCATCTGGTGCGCCGCCGTGCTCTCGTTCGGTTCAGCCCCCGTCTCGTGAATTGATCCACGCCTGCGGGCGCGCTGCTCGACTGCGCCGGAAAGAAGCTGCTGCGGGTTCATGTGACGTGTGTCTCTTGTGGTAGACGGTTTTCGGAAGTGCAATCAGCGACCCGCGCTCAGCTGGCGCGGTTCACGCACAACGACCTTCCCCACCTCACTGCGACAACCTTCACCCCGGGCGCGGCACAACTGCTCCCCGGTCTCGGGTACCCCTGGCATCTCTCATACAAACACGGCTCCGAGCCAGCGGTTGCGCCGCGACTAGGATGTTTTCACGCAGCTACCAGAGCACGTGATTTCCTCGACCAAGCGAGGTGCCACGTGGGGTGACGAGTGGCCTTCACCAAGTGCCGCGGTCGCTACGAGCGGGCGAAAGTCTGCCCGGCTTCGCGCGCCTAGTTGTGATCAAACTGTTGCAGATGACACTTGACCGTGGCCGGGTCGCAAGTGACTCCGCTTTATGTTGCAAGGCTGGTTAGGCGACGATTGTGTCGCGCAACAACTGCCTCGCTTCCCACGGTGATCGGGAAGCGAACCTGCATCCAAGAGTCAACCTTGGTTCACGGTAGATCACTCGCGCGTCAACCTACGTTCACGACAGGTCACTTGCGCCGGCGAGATGGGATTGCTCGATCGCGCCGTGCTGCTGTTCGATGCGGCGAAGCACGCGCGCGATCGCGCGCTGTCCGGCCCACATGCGCATCCGCCCGGCGCTGCGCGCGGCGCGGGCGAGTGATCGAGACACGACCGAGTAGGCCCGGGGTCGGCGTGTGAAGCGCACCAGCATGGCGAGGGAAGGAGGGAGTCCCCGGGCGAATTCGCTCCGGGTGGGCGGCGCGATCGTCGCGGCGTGAAACCTCGGCAGCAGGACGCGGGCGGCGCCCTGGCTGCGAGCATCGCGGATGAACGCCTCCAGGGTGCGCTCGTGCAGGTGCGTCGCCGCGAGCGCGCGATCGAACGTCCCGGTCAAGCCAGCCTCCAAACAGCGAATGCCGAAATCGCGATCGGCGTGGTAATGCTCGGTGAAGCCGGGGTTGGTCATTCCGATGGCCAGGCAATCAGCCCGACGCATGGAGAAGTTCCCGCCCCATAGCTCGCGCACCGCGCTCTCAGGATCGCGCTCGTATATCTGACAACGACCCTCATACTCGCTTGCGTACAGGCGCAGCGCGAAGTCGTCCGAGTTCCGGCGCTGCGATGGCGTCACCGGCATGTAACCGACGACCACGTCAGCTGTGCGCTCGGCGTGGCGCCGGGCGTGACCGGTCACCAGTCCCGGGTTGGCGAGCACGTCGTCATCGATGAACAACACGATCTCGCCGGTGGCCGCTCGGGCCCCTTCCTCGCGCGCTCCCATGTCGCCACGGTTCAGGATCAAGATGGGTCGCAAGCGCGGCTCGTCGCGGGCGAGTCGCTCCACGAGCTCAAACGAGCCGTCGCGTGAGCCGTCGACCACGACGATCACCTCGCTCGCCGCCGGATCATCCAGCAGCGGCCGCAGAATCCGCTCGAGCAGCGGCGCCCCATTGAAAGTGGGGACGACGACCGAGGCAGTTGGGAACTCTGGCACCCGCCAACCGTAGCGAGCCGGATGGGGATGCTTATCCGCACGGGGCCTGGGTAGTCTCAAGGCGCCGTGTCGAAAACGCTCTTGCGCATGTCGATCGCGGTCAGCTTGTGTGCGCTTGCGCTCTTAGCCCTGTCCGCGTGCGGATCGTCACATCGCCGGCAGCGCACGCATCGGCCGCAGCCACCAAGCCCACCCGCGCAGCCCTCGGTGTGGGACGCCCCGACCCTGCAGAATCCGCTGCGGGTCACGATCACGAACGCCCACCGGAATCTGAACCTCCTGCCGGGGCAAGACTACGTGCTCAGCTGTCCTCCCGGACCGCTTGTGCTGACATCGAAGGTGGTGGTGTCGGGTGGCCGCAACGTTGAGCTTCAGAACTGCAACTTTGATGTGACTTCGTCAGATTGGGCGGGTTACCTGAAGGATCAGAGCGGCACCCTGTGGGTGCACAACGTGCACTTCGGCGGCAAGCATCTAACCGGCGGAATACAGATGCAGGAGCCGGGCGCGACCGTCGTGATGCGGGATGTGGTGTTCGACCGCGTCTACGGCTCGTTGCACACCAACCATGCCGAACTGCTCCAGACCTGGTGTGGACCCAAGCGGCTCCTGATCGACGGGCTGACCGGATCCACCAACTACCAGGGTCTGTTCATGCTGCCGGACCAGTGGTGCTCGACGCCGCTCTCGTCCTTCGACATCCGCCACGTCGACATCAACGACTCGCAGGGTGCCTACGCGCTGTGGCTCGGAGACGTGAAGGGACCGCTGCGGCTCAGCGTGAAGGACGTGTACATCTCGCCCCCAGCGAAGAGGACGTGGCGCGGTTGGTGGCTGATGCCGCAGCCGCCGGCGGGGACCTGGACGGGAGTCTCCGCGGGCGCTCCGCCTGGCGGGAATTACGTGCAAGCCACCTCCGGCGGCGCCACCGGTGTGGACGAGTCGATGGTCCCGGCTCCGCTCGCGAGCGAGCTGAACTGATCGCCCCTTGCCCCCGGGTCTAAGCTCGGGTCGACGGACGCGGATGGATCTGGATCCAGCCATGCCACAGCGAGTTACGTCAAAGAGACCGCGGTCGGGATCGCTCGATGCGCCTTCGCGGAGGTTGCTTTCGTGCGTTCTGCTGTCGGTCGTGACGGCCACGCTGGCGCTTGCCGGCACGCCCGCTCGGGCCGCGTCCCCTCACCTGGTTCCTCAGTCGGTGGATCGCTCCGCGGTCTCGCTCTCGGCGGTGGGGCTCAGCAACTCGGCCTGGGACGAACCGGTCCTGAACGATCCGACCACGGTCGCCATCGGCAACGCAAATCGCAATCTCGTCCTGGACCAGAGCAAGGACTACATCCTGGAGTGTCAGCCCGGGCCGACGCGCCTGACCTGGAGCCTCGTCGTGTGGGGCGGTCACAACGTCGTGTTCGAGGACTGCGATATCGACGTCACGATCGCCAACTGGTCGGCCGCCTTCAAGGACCAGACCGGAACGCTGTGGATTCACGACGTGCATTTCGGCGGCAACCACCTCCACGGCGGGATCCAGCTTCAGGAGCCGTCCGCCAGCGTCGTGATGCGCGACGTCCTGTTCGACCGCGTGTATGGCTCGTACACCACCGATCACGCCGAGTGTGTACAGACGTGGGCCGGGCCACGGCGCCTGCTCGTGGACGGCCTCACCTGCCCGACCACGTACCAGGGCCTGTTCCTACTGCCCAATCAGTGGTATCGCGGCCCGCCCCCGACGGTGTTCGACCTGCGCCACATCGACATCGATGACTCCCGTGGCGCCTACGCACTCTGGCTCGGCGACGTGAACGGCGGCCTGTCCAGGCTGCGGCTGAACTTGCAAGACGTCTACGTCGCCCCAAATCGCGCCAAACTCTGGCGCGGCTGGTGGCTCTGGCCACAGCCGCCGGCGCGCGCGTGGGGACGGGTGTCCGCGGGCACGCCTGCCGGCGGCCACTACGTGCGCGCCACGTGGGTTGGAGCCAGCGGAGTTGACGAAGGCTCCTCTCCCGCGCTCATCGCTCACGAGTTCTCCTGAACTCATCCAAACCTCACCATAGTTGTGTTCCCCGGCCTGTCGGCGGGCAAACCGATTTATGGCGCTCGCGAGTCCTGTCGCCTAGACGACAACGCTTGTGCGGCGACGCACGTTTCGCACAAATGTTTGCTTTAGCCCGCGCGCTTACGCGCCTGGCGCGCGACAGTCGATCTCAACGGCATGGACGTGCTGCAGCGAGCAGGGGCGCGGATGGCGCGCCGCGCGCTCGCGGCGCTGGCCGTCGGAGCCTGCCTGCTGACGATCGGCACGATGTCCGGCCTGGGCGCGACTGCAGTGCGCAGAGCGTCGAGCAGCGGCCCGCGGCCACACCCTCGCTACGCGGAAGGCCAAGCCCAAGCCCAGGTGCAGGGTCCTGCGCCGCCGGCGCGGAAAGAAGTGGACACGGGTGACCGTCTGCCGCAAGCCGGCCAAGCGTCCTCGCCCGGGCCAGGCCAAGCAGACCACGGCGACGGGACCCAAACACACGACCTCGCCGCACGCACCCGGCACCGGCGCGGCCACCTCCCCGACCACCTCCAGCCATCCAAGCGCGCCGACTCAGCCGTCCGCTCCCGATCAGCCGGCCGGGGCGTCGGCGTGGGATGAGCCGGCGCTGGTCGATCCGACAGTGGTGACCTTGGGCGCTTCGGATCGGTCGCTGACGCTCAATCAGTCGCAGGACTACGTCGTGGAGTGCCCGTCCGGGCAGTTCGACGTGCCGGGCAAGATCACCATCTGGGGTGGGCACAACGTCGTCTTCCAGGATTGCGATGAGAATGTGACCAATCCGGCCGGCGATTGGGCTGCCTACGTGGAGGATCAGACAGGGACGCTATGGATCCACGACGTGCATTTCGGCGGGGTACATCTGACCGGCGGGGTGCAGATGCAGGAGCCGGACGCGACGGTCGTGATGCGGGATGTGCTGTTCGACATCGTGTACGGCTCGTACACGACCAATCATGCGGAGTGCATCCAGACGTGGTCGGGCCCGGCTCGTTTGCTAATCGACGGCCTGGAATGCCCGACGACGTATCAGGGGTTGTTCCTGCTGCCGAACCAGTCGGATTCGACGACACTCGAGACGACTTGGGCCTACGAAAGGTGCAGCTCGACGGTGAGGGCGCGTATGACCTGTGGCTCGGGGACGTGCAGCCGTCGCAGGTTGGTGTGCTGCCGGTGTTCCACGTCGCGAACGTGTATGACTGCGGACCGGGTGAGCCGCGTGACTGGGATGGAACCTCCGATGCCAATCATGCGTGGGCGAACGTGAAGTCGTGCCCGTCCGGCGGGGTGGCGGCGCCTGTGTGGTCGAACGCCGACGGCAACGTCACCGGTGCGGACGACGGCGTCTCACCGGCCGCGATCACCGGTGAGCAGCCCTGACCAAAGCACGGCGCGAGGCACGAAACGCATTTCGTTTCGTGTCGGAGCACGCCCTGAACCTGAGCAAAAGTTGACAGCCGGTGAGGCTTCGTCGACCAGCGCGAAGCCTAAGAGTGTTCTGCGAATTCCGATTCACACCGCCCTGCGTCGCGCCACACATGGCCGAGCCACCCTTCAGGCGCTGCTGGTAGCGGGCGTCGTGGCGTGCCTGGCCCTGGCGTCGGTGGCAGATGGCCTTCAGATCCGTGCCGGGAGCGGCCAACCGGTTCACGGCAAGGGGAAGCCGAAGCGGAAACCGAAGTGCAAGGTGGCCCGTCGCCGGCGCGGCAAGAAGTGGGTCCGCGTAAAGGTCTGCCCCAAGCCGGTTAACCGATCGACGACGCGCCCCGCGGCCAAGACCTCGGGATCGACATCCGGATCGAGCTCGAACGCGACCTCCGGATCGGCGAGTTTTGCGCCGGTGCTGCCCTCCGCGAGTGCGCCGTCGAGCGGCGGACCCGGCGGCAGCCAGCTTGGTGCCAGCACGACGAACCAGACCGCTCCGAGCGTGCCAGCCGGGCCGTCGGCCTGGGATGAGCCCGCGTTGGTCGATCCGACGGTGGTCACGCTGAGCGCCTCCAGTAGGTCCCTGACGCTCAACCAGTCGCAGGACTACATCATCGAGTGCCCGCCTGGTCCGTTCGATGTGCCGGGCAAGATCACGATCTGGGGCGGGCACAACGTCGTCTTCCAAGATTGCGATGAGAACGTGACAAGCCCGACCGGTGATTGGGCTGGTTATCTGGAGGATCAGACGGGGACGTTGTGGATCCACGACGTGCATTTCGGGGGGGTGCATCTGACCGGTGGGGTGCAGATGCAGGAGCCGGCGGCGACGGTGGTGATGCGGGATGTGCTGTTCGACACGGTGTACGGGTCGTATACGACGAATCATGCGGAGTGCATCCAGACGTGGTCGGGTCCGTCTCGGTTCCTGATCGACGGCCTCGTGTGCCCGACGACGTATCAGGGCCTGTTTCTGTTGCCGAATCAGCATGATTCGACGACGACGGAGACGACATGGGACTTCCGAAATATCCAGATCGACGGCAACGGGGCGTATGACCTGTGGTTGGGGAACGTCCAGCCATCCCAGGAGGGGTCGCTGCCGCTGTTCAACCTTCAGAACGTCTACGACTGCGGATCGGGTGAGCCGCGCGACTGGGACGGGACAACGGACGCCAACCAGGCGTGGGCGGGTGTGAAGCCCTGCCTGTCGGGTGCGGGCCCCGCGCCGGTGTGGTCTAACTCGGACGGCAGCGTGACCGGTCAGGGTGACGGAACCTCGCTATCCGCGCTCGCCGGCGAGCAGCCCTGAGCGAGGCCCGCATGCTTCATGGCAGGATGCGCTGACCATGGGCGAACAACTGTCGCCGGCGCTGCTGGCCCACGTGGAGGAGATGCCGCTGGTTCGCCGGCCGATTCTCCAAGCGGTCTCGGCATTTGCCGCGCAACTGCCGCCCGGATCGAGAGTCCTCGATGCCGGGTCTGGAAACGCGCCCTATGCGGAGCTGTTCGGTCACTGTGAATACGTCACCGCGGACTGGCCCCAGTCCGTCCACGAGGGCGCCAGGCGGGCGGACATCGTCGCGTCGCTGGAAGCGCTACCCGTGCCCGATGAAGCGTTCCAGGCTGTTCTGTGCACCGAGGTGCTCGAGCACGTTGCGGACCCGGCCGGGGTGCTCGCCGAATTTCATCGGATCCTGGCACATGGTGGGCGGCTGTGCCTCACCACCCCGTTCGCTTGGCCACTGCACGAGGAGCCGTTCGACTTCTACCGGTACACGCCGTACGCGCTCTCTCATCTGCTCGAGCAGGCGGGCTTCGCAGAGGTCTCGGTCGAGCATCGCGCCGGCTTCCTGGTGACGCTCGCGCAGATGGCCGAAATGACGCGCTGGATCTACTCGGCGTCCGGGCGCCCACGCAAGTCCCAGACGCCCCCTCCCGCGCCGGCCAAACGGCTCGCCCTCGTACTCGTCCGAGCGTGCGCGGAAGGCATCCGCTGGGCCGTGCGGCGCGATCCCTCGCTCGACGGCGCGGCAGCCGGGGTCGATTTTCCCCTCGGCTACCAGGCGCTGGCGATCAAGCCGGATCGAGACTCTCCGGCGGCGGGCTAGCCGCGGGAAGGCGAGCGCCCCGGCCCGTTCGATCGCCGGCCGGAGGCGGCGTGATCGAGCACGGCCAGCGTCTGCTCAACCATTCCCGTGCTCGAGAACTGTTCGGCCTTGAGCCGCGCGCTGCTCGCCATCTCGCTCATCCGACCACGATCGTCAAGTAAGGCCCCGATCGCGTCGGCCAGGCCGTCCATGTCACCGCCGGAGACAAGAAGGCCCTCGCGGCCGTGCTCGACCATCTCGTCCGCCCCGCCAAACCGCGTGGCGAGGACCGGAAGTCCAGCCGCCATCGCCTCGAGCATCGCGAACGGAAAGCCCTCGTACCGGCTCGCCAGCACGAACAGGTCGGCGGCCCGGTACAGGTCATCGGGCCGCTCGACGTTGCCGAGCAGGCGCACGCGGTCTCCGAGCTCGAGCGAAGCGATGGTCTCCTCGAGCCGAGGCCGCTCGGGTCCGTCGCCCGCGATCAGCAGACGGGCTGAGGGCAGGTTCGGGCTGGCCTTCGCGAACGCGCTCAGGAGATCGCCGAGCCCCTTCTGAGCCGTCAACCGCCCGACCGTGAGGATCATGACCTCCTGGCCGCCGACGCCCAGAGAAGCCCGTATCCGCTCCACCTCGTCCACGGATGCCTCACCCGCGTACCGTGCGACGTCGACTCCGTTGTAGACACGCCCGATCGACGCGACGGGGGCATCGAACAGCCGGGCGACAGTCGAGCGGGCGTGCTCGGACACCGCGATCCAGGTCTGGCGCCGCTTGGCGAGGCGGAACAGCCAGCCCCGAGGCTCGATCTGGCGTCGCAGCGACTCGACGTCTCCAGGCACGAGCTGGAAGACGACGACGGTGGGAACGGCGAGTAGCGAGCAGCTGAGGAGCTGCCCAAAGGCAAATCGGGGCCATGGCAGGTCGAGCAGCGTCACATCCGGTCGAGTCCGAACCAGCACGGCCAGGAAGCCGGCCACGGCTCGGATGTGGTCCGCCCGGCGCCTCGCGGCCGGCGGGACCCGGGCGTGGGTCACGCCGATGCGGCGTAAGCGTTCGAGCACCGGGCGCAATGGCTCGACGTCGGGTGAGGCAAATGTCACATGCCACCCCGCGGCGGCGGCTCCGGCAGCAACCGTCTCGGCATGCCATTCCATCCCACCGCGCGCCGGCGAGAGCGACGCGACAAGCAGCCGGCGGCCAGTGGATTCTCGATCCACTTCAGATGGCGGCGCAGTACGACGCCTGATCAGATGCTTTTGCACACAAACTCCATGCATGAGGCGCCGGCGCAATCCCCGCGCGGGATTGGGGTTACCCGCGGCCAGCGTAGTCGACTCCTAGGTGAGTAACCCGCACTAGCCTTGGGTAGTCGTGCTGTTGGCAAGGAACCCCGCGTCCCCAAGGCGTGAACGATGAAAGACGTCCTACGCCGCTTTGCGGTCCTCGGCTCCACCAGTCTGCTCACCCAGTTGATCGCCTTCGCCACGCTGGCGATCACCGCGCGGCGGGTCGGCCCCGGGAACCTCGGTGCCTACGGGGTGATCCTCGCCATCGTCACTTTCCTGTCACTGCCGATCTCGTACGGCATCACCAACCTCGGACTCAGGGACGTCGCGCAGCGCCCCGATCAGGTCCGCGAGATCACCGGGGAGATCTTCGTGCTCCAATTGGTCCTCGCGGTCGCTAGCTACGTGCTGCTGATCGTGCTGTCGCCGTTGATCTCGCCGACCGACGCCGCGCAACGGCTGCTGCCGATCGTCGCGCTGTATCTCTTCACGGGCACCAGCTTCGAATGGACGCTCCAGGCGCTCGGACGCATGCGCCTGATCGCGGTGGCGAGAATGTCCGGCCAGGTTGTCTTCGGAGTGCTGGTTCCGTTCCTGGTGGTGAGCGGCTTCGAAGGGATCGAGCGCTACGCCTGGCTGATGGTTGCCGGGTTCGCCATCAAGCACGTGCTCACGAGCGTGTTTTTGGTCAGGACGATCGGGGTGCCACGGTTCCGGGTCACGCGCTCGGCCCTGTGGCGTCGCTTCAGGGCGAGCACGTCGATGAGCCTCGCCTCGGTGATGGCGCAGGCCTACGGCACGATGGACCTGATCATGCTCGGCTACCTGTCGAGCGCCGCCGACGCGGGTCTGTACTCGGCCGCCTATCGCCTGCCGTCGGCGATCCTCACCTTCTCGGGCGCCTGGTCCGGCGTCGTCTTTCCCCATTCCGCGGCGCTCGCCACCGGTGATCGTCGCAAGCTCCGGAGCCACGCCAGCTTGATGCTCTCTGCCACCGTGCTGTTCGCGCTTCCGCTCGCCGCGTGCACCCCGTTTGTCGCCCACGGGATGATGGTCGCCATGTTCGGCGCCCAGTTCGGGGCCGCGGGGAGCACGTTCGCGCTGTGCACGCTGGGGCTCGCGCTCGCCCTCGTCGACGTCACCCTGGTCAGCCTCGTGCTGGCACTCGGCGGCGATCGGATGTACGCGCGGGCAATGATGGTCACCGCGATCTTCAACGTAGCTTTGAACGTCCCGGTGATCCTGGCCTTTGGTCGCAACGGAGCCGCCGTCGTCGGAGACCTCTCCGAGGCGATGCTCATGTGCATCCTCATCAGCGTCGTCAGCAGGCAGCTCCGAGGTCTTCGCCTGGAGTGGGCGCGGATCGCCCGGGCGGCGGCCGCGGTCGTCCCCGCCGTCGTGGTCCTGATCGCCGTGCCGGCGTCGGACGCGTCGGTATGGATCCGCATCGCGCTGGGCGCGGTCGTCTACCTGCTCGGGACGGTCCTGTTCGGCGCGGTCAGCTCGGACGAGATCCGCCGTCTGTTCTCGCCGCGGCTCGCCAAGACGACCCGGCGACTAAGCGCCAGCGCCTAGCCTAAGTCGCGGCGTCCACGGGCGCTCGCTTGACGGCGATCCGGCCCGTGTCGTCGATCCGGTTGAGCAGGATGGCCTCGCCGGTCTCGCCGAAGTACTCATCGACCGCCTGGCGCGCGCCCTGCCAGTATCCGTAGTCGTCGACGATCAACACGCCGCCATCGACCAGGCGGGGATAGAGGTGCTCGAGCTCGTGGCGGGTCGACTCATACCAGTCGGTGTCGAGGCGAAGCACGGCGATCTCCGGCGGGGCGGCCGCCGGCAGCGTGTTCTCGACGCGGCCCTGGACGAACTCGACGCGGGGGTAGGCAGTCTCTGCCAGCGTCGCTTTGACCCCGGAAAGTGGGGCGTACGCCCATTCGTTATTGACATCCGCCGCGCGCTCGGAGCGGTCGAGGATGCTCGCGGCGGCCTCCCCGGTCGAGCGCTGGACGTCGGCCGCACCCGGTGCCGGCATCCCCTCGAAAGTGTCGAACAGAAACAGGGTGCGATGGGACGAGCCGAGCGCCATCAGGGTCGCGGCGGCCAGTCGGCTCGAGCCACCCCTCCACACGCCGCATTCGACGATGTCACCGGGTATCTGAGCCGCCTCGACGTACTCGATTGCTTTGTAGAGCGCGAACATCCGCTCGGCCGACGTCATCGTGAACGCAGCGCTGCTCTCGTAGAGAGAGGCGAACCCCCCATCGAAATCGGTCGGCAGCGCGGCACCAGAGCGCGCTCCCCGTCTCCGGGCGTTTCCGAGTCGGTGCCGCAGTGATCGCAGGAGTCGGTTCATGAGTCGGTGAGTGAGTGGACGAGCTGACCTATCTGACCCCGGATGTCTTCCCACCGATAGCGCGATTCGAATAACGACCATGCCTCCTGGGTGACTCGCCGGTGCAGCTCGTGGTCGGTGAGAAGCCGCACACACTCATGGGCGAATCGCTCGGCGCTGTCGGCGACCAGCAGGTGGCGACCCGGGGTCACGTCGAGGCCCTCACACCCGATCGAGGTTGAGACGACGGGAACCCGGCAAGCGAACGCCTCGAGTATCTTCAGCCGCGTGCCGCTGCCGGCCCGGAGCGGGACGATGGCGACTCGGGAGCGCCGAAGCTCGGTGGGGACATCGTCGACCTCGCCGGTCGTCTCGACTCCCGCGGCCTCGCTGAGATCACCCAGGTGACCATCGTGGCGGCCGATGAATCGAACTGTGGAATCGGGAACGCACGCCCGTACCTGCGGTAAGACGTCCTGAACGAAGTAGCGGGCGCCGTCCGAATTCGGGCCGTAATGGAACAGGCCAACCATGCTCATGACCTTTCCGTTCGTCGCGCCCGCTGCCCCGGCCCGCTCTTCGTAGCCATTCGGTATCACCACGGCGTTCGGCACCTCCAGGCGGCGTCGGTCGAGTTCGCTGCAGACGATGGTCGCGTCGACCTCGCCGGCCAGCCGCTGCTGAAGACGCTCCCAGCGTCCGGCGTCGAACGTCGCGAGCAGGCCGGACAGGCGGCAGCGCACCTCTCGTCTGGACCGAGGAGTCGACCGCGCCTGGGCCAACACAGCCCCGAGGCCTCGGAGATGTGCTGATCGAAGCGAGCGAAGCCGCATGTCTTCGAGGTTGTCGGTGTCGAACACAGCGGCGCGAGCTGGCACCCGTCCCAGTCCGGCGAGCGTATCGGCGTGGCTGTACCACACCAGGTCATAGGGGCTCTCAGACCATTGCCCGAGCTCCCGGCGCGCCGCCGACCAGTCTCGCCACAGAACGCGCCGGGGCAGGGGGGTGCTCAGCGTGCGGGCGAGCAGCCGTCGGGTGACCGGACGTCCTGGAGCGACGGCGGCGCCCCAGCGCAGCACGGGGATGTCGGCGGGCGGGGGCGCGAAGTCGCTGCCAGCGCGCGCGACGCCGAACAGGTCGAGCGAACCCGCGTCGGCCAGGGCCTTGATGACGTGGTTCAGCCGGATCCGGTACCCGTCGCGCGCCGGCCACGGAAACGCGTCGGCCAGGAGCAGGATGCGGGGTGGAGAGATCGCGGCCACGACAGACGCTCGGTCTACACCCGGCCCGCGACGGCGGAGACGGTTCGTGGTGGTGGCGTCGGCCGCGAGCTCGGCGGTGCGGAGCGCTCCGACAGGCGCGCGAGCTCGGCAGCAAGCCGGCGGCCTACCACCCTCTCTGAGCACACATCGCGCCACCAGGCCAGCGAGGCCGCGTGCAGAGCCTGTTGACGCTCGGGGTCGGCAAGCAGCGAGTCCAGGACGGGCTCGAGCTCGCGCCACGAGCGCAGCGTGATTGCCGGTGCTCCCAGGAGAAAGGGCCGCGGGGGGAGCTGTTCACAGATCGCGATGCAGCCGTAGCGCCACGCCTCGAACAGCCGGTAGCTCTCGGCCACCGTGCCGCGGGGCACGAGCGCGATTCGGGAATCCATCATCGCCTCGGCATAGGAGCTCACCTCCGAGCCGCCCAAGGCGCGGAAGTCCCCGCTCACGGTGACCTTTGCCCGGAGTTCGGGGTGGCGCCCGCGGAACCGCTCGAGCTCGCAGATCATGCTCTTGCGGTAGACCTGCTTGGGGTTGCCGGCGACCCGTTTGACGGCGCGCTTCCAGCCGGTCTTCTGCATGTCGTGGAGGAGGCTGCCGGCGAAGAACACATCGCTGGAGCGCTCGCTTGGCGGGGTGATCGGCCGCTCGGGCTGGTGGTAGTAGCCGAGCGGGACATCGATCGCGTTGTCGGTGCGCATTGGGGGCCAACCACGCGAGGCGCGGACGGCGCCCGCGTGACGGTCGGAGCGGCGGCCCTCGAACCGGACACGGGCGTGGTTGGCCGCGGCGAACACGCTCTCCCGACTCGGTGGGACGAGCGTCTCCCACGGAAACCACGGCCGGGCGGGCAGGTTTCGCAGCGTTGCGAGCACGCAACCGCTGTAGGCGGGGGTCCGGTACCACTCATCGTTGAGGAGCACGACGACCACGTCGGGGCCGTAGCTGGCCAGCGTCGTAGTGTGATGGGTGACATAGAAGGTAAGCGGACGGTCCTGCCAGTGGCGCTCGAACTCGCGCAGGTACGCGGCGATATAGGCGGCACCGGCGAAAGGCAGGTCGGCGACATCGTGGGGATTCCACGGCTCGGCTCGCTCGTCCATGAAGGTGAAATAGGAGTGGTCAGACATCGGATCGCCCTTGCATTACCCCATCGAGCGTGTCATTTAGCTCATCACCCATCCTGCGCAGGGTGAAATTGCTCGCGACGTGCTCGCGGCCGCGCCGCCCGAGGTCGGGATCGGCGGTCCGCCAGTGACGAAGCTCACGGATCCGCTGGGCGTACGCGCTCGGCTCGCCCGACGCGACCAGGTTCGCCGCGAGCTCCCCAGACATGATCTCGGGGATTCCCCCCGCCGCGCTCGCCACGATCGGGATCCCGCTGGCCAGCGTCTCGAGCACGGCCAGGCCAAATGGCTCGTCAAAGCGGCTGGGGAGGATCGCCGCGTCCGATGAGGCGACCAGCGCGGAGACGTCCTCGAGCCGGCTCATCCACGAGACCGGAGCGTCTTTGAAGCGAACGCGCAAGTCGTCAGCATAGGAACGCGCCGCGTCCGCGTCGCCTCGGAAGCTCCCCGGATTGGGCTCGCCCGCAATGGCCAGGTGGTACTGGCCCGGGTCGAGCAGCCTGGCCGTCTCGAGCGCGCGGTCCACGCCCTTCTCGGGGTCGATCCGGCCGGCATAAATCACGAGGAACCGGTCGATCGGGAGCCCGTGAGCGCGACGAACGCCGTGGCGGCGTGGCTCGCCCGCCGGCGCAAAGCGGGCGAGGTCGACACCGTTGTGGACGATTGCGAAGCGTTCGGGCGGGATCTCCAGGGATTCGCTCCACTGCCTGGCGGTGAACTGCGACACGGCGATCAGCCGGCGCGCTCGGCGCAGCCCGAGGTACTCCTGCGCCGAGCGCCGCGGGGGCGGCGGCAGATGCAGGTGACATACGACCGGCTTGCCACCCACCACTGCGCCCGGCGTGTCGTGCTGGTGGTGGACGTACACGAGGTCGGGCGCCATACGACGCACGGCGACCGCCACCGAGGCCACCGACTTGGCCGAGCGCAACAACGCGTCTCGCCGCAGCGCGTAGCCGTCGACGCGGATTCCACACTTGGCGATCTGGGCCCACTCCGGGTAAAGATCGCCACGTTCCTCGTAGAGGAGGTCGATGCGATGCCCTCGCTCGTGCAGCTGGCGGCAGGCCTCGAGCTGAGCCCGCTCGAGACCACCGATCGCGGCCAGCCTGCTCGCCGCGGTGAGAACCCTCACGCTCGGAACCGTAGCGACATCTCGGCTGGCGTCGCCATCAACGCAGGTCTTCGAACGATCCCAGCCGGTGAGTGGCCACCCACGCGCGCCACGCGGCCGAGCGCAGTAGCGGCAGCTCGTCACGGTAACCGGGGTGCACGAACAGCTCGATCGAGCTGCGGTCGGCTCGTGCGAGCGTCTCGTCGAGCCCCGATCCGCCCAGTTCGGGGTGCAGCGAGCGGACCGAGAAGCACGCGTCGGTGGTGATGAAGCGAAGCCGGACCAGCACGCTCAAGGCGCTCCGGGCCAGGCGCTTGTAGCTTGCGCTCTCCCTGGCCGGGCGGTTGACGGGACGCCGGCAGCGGCGCACGGGCTGCAGCGCGCGCGAGAGCAGAGCGTTCATCGCCAGATGCATGTGGCGATGACCGTCGACGTGGGTGGGGGGTACTCCGTAGAGCTCGGTGAACCGGGAGAGCTGATCGCGTATGCACTGCCCGAAATCCTCCGACCAGGCGCGGTGATAGAGCTGCGGGCCGAGCCCGCCTTTGCCGAGGCGCTCAACTACGCGCCGCTGCGTCTGCGCGACGCGGGGCGGTACATCGGGTGCCGTGTAGGGCTCGATCAGATTGAGGTGAAGCCCGGTCGGGATATGCGCGTGCCGCGCGATCTCCGCCGCGCGATCGGAATCTCGCATCCAGACGAGCGCCGTGGTGCTCGAGATCGACCCAGATTGGAAACACTCGAGGATCGCGTTGCTGACGCGAGGCTCGATGCCCAGGTCGTCCGCGTTGACAATCAACAGTGGCGTGCTGCGCATGGCACTCAAATTACCCACTATCCTCGAACCGCTTGAGTCACCGACCGACCATCTCGTTCATCGCGTGGGTACCCGAGCAAAGCCGAGCGGGGTCGATATCCCGGGCGCTCGGCGGCGAGTGCCAGACCTTCTACGACCTGCGCATCCAACGTAAAGCGCTCGTGCCCTTGCGCTACCTATTGAGCGCGGCTCGAACCCTCTCTTATCTGGTGCGCAAGCGCCCGCGGGCGGTGATCGTGCAGACCCCGCCCGTGCCCGCGGCGGCGCTGGTGCTTGCCTGGGCTCGGGTGGCGAAGGTCCCGGTGGTGCTTGACACTCACCCGGCGTCGTTCGGGCTTGACGGGCGCCCGTTCCACCGGATCATGATGCTCCTGCTCGCGCGGCTTGCGCCGCGGGCGGGGGGGTGCATCGTGACCACACCGGAGCTGGGGCAGCGGGTTTCCCGCTGGAACGGCCGGCCGCTGATTGTCCATGAAGCGCCGATGGTGTGGTCCGAGCGGATGCAGCCACGCGGTTGCTCAGGTCAGCGACGAGCGCTGTTCATCTGCACGTTCGTCCCCGACGAACCGTTGATGGAGGTGCTCGAGGCCGCGCGGCGGCTCCCCGACGTGACAGTTCAGATCACTGGGGACCTGCGCCGGCGGCCCGCGCGCGCCAAAGCGGCGGCGCCGAGCAACGTCGAATGGGTCGGCTATCTGGTCGGCGAGAAGTACGTCTCGGCGCTCGCGGGCGCCGACGTCGTGCTCGCGCTCACACTGCGGGCCGAGTCCGTCCAGCGCTCGGCGCACGAGGCCATCGACGCCCTGCGTCCCCTCGTGATCTCGAAATGGCCCCACATGCGGGAACTGTTCCCGCGCGCTGTCCTAGTCGAGAATGACCCGACCAGCATCGCCGCCGGCATCGAGGACGCGCTACGCCGGTGCGACGAGCTCAGCGCGCTCGCGCCCGAGGCGCGGGCCGCGCAACATCGCCGGTGGAGCGAGCAGCTCGGACAGCTGCGCGCGGCGCTCGGGCTGGCCTAGCCGACCGCGCAAAGCGTCAACCCAGGTTCACTGCACAAACGTGACAAAGGTCACACAAAGACGGGGAATCCGAGTGACACATGTCACGAGCCCACGGGTACCTGATGGGACGCGAGTGCACACTCGGCCACGCTCGCGCGGCGAGGGCGCGCTGGTGACCCGCGTATGTGCCCGAATGCACATTCACGCCGCACACCGTGCCGATTGTGACCAGGTCGCTAAGAATCTTGAAATAAGCGGATAGCCGACGCCCTTGCTGGGTAACGTCGGGTTGGCGATCACGTTGTGCGTCGGACGGAGGCCGAGTCGCCGGCGTTTCGTGCCTGGTCGCCACTAGGCCAATAAGCGGTGTGTGCTCGTACGCGCCGCGGCTGACTATGTCCCCTTCTCGACCACGATCGGAACCGGACACGACATGACACCGATACGTCCTGCGCTCGCCACCGGGCGAGCTTTCAATTCACGCAGCCCCCGACCGGCAGGAGCCACCCGATGAGCCTCACCGCTTCACATCGCGTCCACAGCAAGCGACGCCCGCTAGCCCTAGCGCCGTTGCGCCGCCTGTGGATCCTGCCGGTGTCGATTGTGGTGGTCGCGGCGATCGCCTATGCCGTCGCCGGGTTGCAATCGGCCACCTACACGGCGCAGTCGAATGTTGTGGTCACCTCCGCGCCCGGGCCGCTGTCGGGCAACACATCCGGCGCGGCCAGCCTGGCCTCGACGTACGCCGGCGCGCTGCCGAACGACCCGACCCTCCAGGCCTACGTGGCCAAGACCGCTCACGTAAACCCGCTGGGCACGATCCTCGCGATGCCGCCCAAGGGCTCGGTGATCACTATCGAGTTCTTCGGCCACACCGGCGCGGACGCCCTGGCCGGCGCGCGCGCGGTCGCCAACGCGCTGAGCGGGAAGAAGCCGACGAGCAGCGTTGTCTCGTCCAACACGCTGACCGTGCTCCAGGATCCGTTCACCGCGACGCGGAACCCGGCTTCGGTCACGACGGCGAACGCCGACGCGGCTGCGGCGCGGTCCGCTCTGGCCACGGGGATCACGACGGCATCGACGCCGCTGCCGCCTTCCCAGACTTATCCGTACGTGGCCCAGGTGGTCCTCATGGTGCCGCCGAACGCCGGCGGGCCGAGCGAGGGCATCAATCCCGACGACGCCGACAAGCTGGCCACCACCTACGCGGGGGTCATCCCCGTTGACCAGACCCTGCTGGCGGACGTCGGCAAGGCGGTCCACCAGTCCTCCTCACAGGTCGCCTCGAATCTGAGCGTGATCAACGAGCAGAGCACCTCGATCCTCGAGATCACCTACAAGGCTTCGAACCCGCAGACCGCGACGACCGGGGCGCGCACGGCGGCGTCGCTGCTCAGCGGACCCAACCCGGTGGCGGCTGGGATCGTGCCCTCCTCGCTGCAGATCGTCTCGCTCCCGAACACCGTGGGCCCGGCCGCAACCACCCACAAGGGACGGACGATCGCGATCGGCGCGGTGCTCGGACTGATCCTGGGCATTGTCCTGCTGGTCGCCTGGGAGCGCTCCGATCCGCACGTCACCGACGCGCGGTCGCTCTCGGGCCAGTTCGGATGCCCGGCCACCCCGGCCGACCGACTGTCGCCCGATGCCGCCCACGCGCTGCTCGAGCGGTGGGCGTCGCTGACCGACCGGGTCCCGGCCCGCGTGGCAATCCTGCCCGCGGACAAGGGATCGGCCGCGCAGGCCGATGAGGTGGCGCACCTCCTGGCCCGCTCCGGCGACGGCGTCCGCTACATCGACGCGCGCTCCGGCGCGTTGCCCGAGGCGCTCAGCAACGGGCACCTGGCCGGCAGCCGGGACTCGGTCGCGCTCGTGCACGCCGCGCCACCTGGGCAGGGCGGCGAGGCCGTGGCCCTGAACTGCGACCTGACGGTCGTGGTAATGCGCAGCGGTGCCCGGAATGCCGAGATCCGCAACATGGCGGAAGAGCTCGCCAACTTCGGCGTGGTGCCCACGTGGGCCCTGCTGACTCCGCGCAGTGGACATGTCATTGCCCCACAACAGCAGCCGCTTGCCGGTGCAGTCTCCGCTTGACGGCGCTCGAATCGGGATCGGAGGGCGGCAGCTGGCCTCGGTCTCGTCGTTCGGGGGCCGGGAGCCGATCCGGCTTCCGTTCGACATCCAGCGCTACCACCTGTTCCTATGGGTGGTCGCGGCCGTGGCGATGGTGCTCGTCGCGGTCGGGGCTGGAATCTCGCCACTTATCGCGGTAGGCCTGATCGCGGTAATTGCGGTCGCGTTTGCGGTCGCTCTGAACGAGATGATCGGGCTCGCCTTGCTGGCCGCCCTGGCACCCGCCACGGCCGGCCTGGCGCGCGGGATTCCGATCCCCGGACTGCGGTTCTCCGAGGCGCTGATCGGCGGCGTTGGGCTGATCCTGCTCGTGTCGGCGCGGCGTTTCGTGCGCTGGACCCCGCTCGATTGGCTCGCGCTCCTGTACGCACTGGGGACGCTGTGCCTGGGAGCCTGGGACGTCCTATCGCAGGGGCAGCACATAAGTCAGTCCGAGCTGGACACCCTGCTGGGACCGCTTCAGTTCCTGCTCCTGTACCGGGCCACTGCCGTGACCGCGCGTACGCCGGAGCGCCGGCGCGTGGCGCTGCGCCTGATGCTGTGGGCGAGTGTGCCGGTAGCCGTCCTGGCCATCGGCCAGCAGTTCAACTTCCCGGGCGTCCGGAGCTTGCTGGTGACGCTCACCAAGAACGACGTCTATTCGGCCACGAACACGACGGCGCGCGTGACGGGGCCCTTCCCGCTCTGGCACAACCTGGCCGGCTACCTGCTCATGTACCTGTTCACGCTCGCCGCACTACTGCTGCGGGGTGTGCAGGACGTGATGCGCCGGAGCTTCCTGATCGCGATCGCCGTGATCGACACGATCGCGCTCATCGAGACGCTCAGCCTCGCCCCGATCATCGCGCTGGTCGCCGGAGTGGCCATTCTCGGCATCTACTACCGGGGCTTCACCCGGGTGGTGGCCGGCCTGGCCGTGGTGATCGTTGCGGGCCTGTTGATCTTCGGAGCGCGGCTCGATGCGCGCTTCAGCTCGGAATATGGACGCGCGCCCGGAACGCAGGGCTCCGCGCTGGTCCCGCAAACCGTCCAGTACCGCTACGACCTGTGGACCACGGAGCTGCTGCCGGCCCTCAAGGGGCACGTCACCACCGGTTTCGGCCCGGCGCTGCCGCCTCAGTTCGCGAACTTTCCTTACACCGAGTCGCTCTACGTCAACCTGCTCTACCGGGGCGGCGTCGTGCTGGTGGTGATCTTCCTGGCCCTGGCCGTCGCCATGGTGGCTGCGGGCCTCAGGTCCAGGCGCGATCGAGACCCGCTCCAGAAGGCGCTCGGTCCCGCGGTCATGCTCGGCGTGGTGGCGCTGCTCGTCATCGGGTTCCTCGAGTCGTATTTCACCGACGACGGTCCCCCGCAGGTGCTCTGGATGCTGTTGGGACTGCTCGCCTTCCGCGACGCCCTGCCGCTGCCGTCGTACGCCAAACAAGTCACCGATCCCCTCAGCCAGCGCGCATGGGCGAGCAACGTGGCGATGGCGCTTGACACGCTGGATCTCGGCAGTCAGGACCTGCTGAAGCTGTCCTACCGGCACAAGCTGAGCGACGATGAGCTGGTCGGGGTCGTCGGCCTGAGTCCGGAGGCGATCGCGCAGTGGCGCGGCGCGGCCCTCCAGCGTCTGGCGGTCCGGGCCAACATGACCCCGCTCGCGGTGGAGCGAGTGCTGCGCGAGAGCGAGCCCGCCCTGGAGTCGGCGCAGGTGCCCGCGTGACCGTGTCGGGTCGGCCCGGGCCGGACGGCCTGGACGGGCACGAGACGGCGATCGACACCGGCGAGCTCGCCCTGGTGCACGACTACCTGCTGGTGCTCCGGGGAGCCGAGCGAACGTTCGCCGCGATGGCCGACATCTGGCCGACTGCGCCGGTGTACACGCTGCTCTACGACCCGACGGGTACGGAGGGACGGTTCACCGGCCACCCGGTCACGGCCTCGGCTCTTCAACGAACCGGGGTCACGCAGGGCGGCTTTCGCAAGCTGCTGCCGCTGTTTCCGATGGCGGTCGAGCGCTTGTCGCTCCGCGAGCCCTCGGTCGTGGTCTCGAGCAGCAGCGCCTTCGCTCATGGGGTGCGGCCGCCCGACGGTGCCGTCCATGTTTGCTACTGCCACACGCCGTTCCGCTACGCCTGGTTCGAGCGCCGGCGCGCAATTGCCGAGGTGCCCCCGGCGATGCGCCCCGCGCTCGGCGGCCTGCTGGCGGCGATCCGCCGATGGGATCGAAACGCCTCGCGGCGCGTGACCCGCTATGTGGCCAATTCACGCCACACCCAGCGCCGAATCAAGCAGATCTATGGGCGGGAGTCGACCATCATTCACCCTCCGGTCGAGGTTGAGCGTTTCCGCTCGGACGAGCCCGACGACTACTTCCTCGCCGTCACGGAGCTCGTCCCGCACAAGCGCATCGAGCTCGCCGCCGAGGCGGCGAGCGAGGCCGGTCAGCGACTGAAGGTCGTGGGCGGTGGGCCAGAGCTGCCCCGCCTGCGCGAGAAGTTCCGGAAGCGGGTGGAGTTCCTCGGGCGGGTCGAGGACGAGGAACTGGTTGAGCTTTACGCCCACGCCCGCGCCCTGGTCCTGCCCAACGTGGAGGAGTTCGGGATCGCCGCGGTCGAGGCCCAGGCCGCCGGGCGTCCGGTGATCGCCGCCGCCGCGGGCGGGGCGCTCGAGACGGTCCAGGAAGGCGTCACCGGCCAGCTCGTCCCGCCCGATGACGGGACGGCCCTGAAGCACACGCTGCGCTCGTTCGACCCGGACGAGTTCGACCCGGGCATGATCCGCGAGCACGCCGAAAATTTCTCCGCCCAGTCCTTCCGCGCCCGCTTCGATCAAGAGGTGCGCGAGGCGGTCCAGGACGGGCCTGCCGAGCCGCCGGCGCCGTCCGAGCCGCCGCTGTTCGCGGCCTCGGCCGGCGGTCACCTCGACCTTCTGCGGGCGATTGCCCCAGATGTGGTCGACGGGCCGGAGCCCGTATGGGTGACCTCGCGCACGCCGCGCGGTGAGCGGCTGCAGGAAGACGCCGAGGAGGTCGAGCTGCTGCCGGAGTACGGGCGCAGCCCGCGAGGAGCACTCCGAAACGTGCTGTCCGCGGCCTGGGTGGTCGCCCGGCGGCGGCCGCAGACCGTGGTGACCTCCGGTGCCGGGGTGGTGGCGCCCTTCTGCGTGCTGGCTCGGCTGGCCGGTGCCCGGCTGCTCTATGTGGAGACGATGGCCCGGGTGAGCAGCCCGAGCATTACCGCGAGGGTCCTGTCGCGCATTGCCGCCCGGGTGGTCGTCCAGTGGCCAGAGCTGGCGTCCGCGCTGCCGCGGGCCGAGGTGTGCCGGCCCACGCTGCTCGAGAACGTCGCCGACGGGGAGCATCCGGCCGGAGCCGGGACGTTCGTCGCGGTCGGTACGCACGCGCAGCCGTACACGCGGCTGCTCGAGATGGCGCAGGGCGCGATCGAGGAAGGACTGCTCCCGGGCCCGGTCAAGGCCCAAGTGGGTCCGGCCGCACGGGATATTTCCGGCGCGCAGGCGACGCCGTATATGCCACCCGCCGAGCTCGAGGCCGCCGTACGAGAGGCCAGCGTCGTGGTCTGCCACGGGGGCGCGGGCATCATCTCCTCGGCGCTCGCCGCCGGTCGCCGGCCGATCGTCGCGCCGCGCCGCGCCGAGCTGGGCGAGCATGTCGATGATCACCAGCAGCAGCTGACCGGCAAGCTCGCCGAATGGGGGCTGGTGGTCGCCGTGGAGGAGCGGATCACCGCGGGGGACGTCGAAGCGGCCCAGCGACCGCTCACGGTCCCGGGCGACATCCGCGCGCGGCCATCGGCCGCCGACGTACTCCGCGACGGCCTCGGCAGCTAACGCCCACGACGCCGGCGCAGCCGCCGCAAGATCGTCATTCCTCGCAGGTACGCTCCGCGGATGCGACTCGACCGCATCATCGCCGGCGCTCCGGCTGGTGCCGGGAACCCGGATATCACCGGCCTGGCGTACGACGCGCGCACGGTCGAGCCCGGCACGCTGTTCTTCTGTGTGCCCGGCTTCAGCCGCGACGGGCACGACTTTGCCCCCGAGGCGATCGCCCGGGGTGCCGTGGCGCTCGTCGTCGAGCGGCCATTGCACCTGTCCGTCCCGGAGATACGGGTGCAGAGCGTCCGCGCGGCCATGGCCCCCGCCGCTGCCGCGTTCTACGGCGACCCGACAAACACCCTGCAAACGGTGGGTGTCACGGGGACGAATGGCAAAACGACCACCGCCTTCCTGGTGGGAGCGCTGCTCAAGGCGCACGGGCGCCAGACCGGTCTGCTCGGCACGGTCAAGAGCGTGATCGGCGGCGCCGAGCGCCCCGTGGAGCGGACCACGCCCGAGGCGATCGACCTCCAGCGCACGTTTCGCGAGATGCTCGACGCCGGCGATGTGGCCTGCTCGATGGAGGTGTCCTCGCACGCGCTCGAGTTGCATCGGGCCGACGCGATCCACTTTGCGGCGGCGATCTTCACCAACCTGACGCAGGACCATCTCGACTTCCACGGCACGATGGAGGAGTACTTCTTGGCCAAGCGGCGGCTATTCGAGGATGGCCGGGCACGGTATGCGATCATCAACATCGATGACCCGTACGGGGCTCGGCTGGCCACGGAAGCGCCGGGAGCGCTCACGTTCGCAGTGGAAAGCCAGGCCACCTACCGAGCCACGGATGTTCAGACCAGCCTCGCCGGGGCCGAGTTTCGGGTCGAGGAGCCCGAGGGCGTGGTCGAGCTGAGGTCGCCGCTGCGCGGACGGTTCAACGTCTACAACGTGCTTGGCGCGTACGCCGCCGTGCGGGCGCTTGGCGTTTCCGCGGAAACGTCTCGGGCCGCCATCGAGACCGCCGGACACGTACCGGGCCGGTTTGAGCCGGTCGAGGCGGGTCAGGACTTCGCGGTGCTGGTCGACTACGCGCACACCCCCGACTCGCTCGAGAACGTCCTGCGTGCGGCGAGAGGACTCACCGACGGCCGTCTGCACGTGGTGTTCGGCTGCGGGGGGGATCGTGACCGCGGCAAGCGCCCGATGATGGGTGAGATCGCCAGGCGGCTCGCCGACCGGGTGATCGTGACCTCGGACAACCCGCGCTCCGAGGACCCGGAAGCCATCATCGACGAGATCCTGGCCGGCAGCGGGTCCGACGTCGAGCACGACGCCGACCGGCGCAGCGCGATCGCCGCCGCGATCGCAAGCGCGGGCTCGGGGGACGTCGTCGTGATCGCCGGCAAGGGGCACGAACAGGGGCAGGAGTTCGACGGCGGGCGCAAGGTCCCGTTTGACGACGTCACGGTCGCGCGCGACGCCCTTAAGGAGCTCCAGGGCGCGCCTGCCGCCACGTAGTCGCCCGCCCCGCCAAGTAGTCTGCACTCGGAGCATGAGGACCTGGACACCCGAGCACGTCGCACGGGCGGCCGGAGCACGGCTCATCTCGCCCGCCCCCACCACCACGGGACCCGAGCGCGTGATCATCGACTCGCGCCAGGCCGGGCCTGGGTCGCTGTTCGTGGGCCTGCCGGGGGAGCACGTCGACGGCGGCCGCTACGCCCCGCAGGCGCTGGCCGCGGGGGCGTGGGGGGTGCTCACCACCCCGCAGCACGCGCAGGACGCCCGGTGCGCTACGCCCGGCGCGCTGCTCGCGGCGGAGGATCCCCTGGCAGCTCTGCAGCGCTTGGCCACCGCGTGGCGGCGTGAACTGGGCGCCAGCGTGATCGGCGTCACCGGCTCGACGGGCAAGACCTCGACCAAGGACCTGCTGCTGGCGCTGCTCTCGCCCCAGCGGCGGACCGTGGCCTCGCGCGCCAACTTCAACACCGAGATCGGGCTGCCCCTCGAGATCCTGGCGGCGCCGGCCGGCACCGAGGTACTCGTGCTCGAGATGGCGATGCGCGGGCCCGGTCAGATCGCCGAGCTGGCCGCCATCGCGGAGCCCGACGTCGGTGTGATCGTGAGCATCGGGCCGGTCCACCTCGAGCAGATGGGCACGCTCGAGGCGATCGCCGCGGCCAAGGCGGAGCTGATCGTGGCACTCCGCCCCGGCGGCACGGCGGTCATGCCGGCCGACGAGCCGCTGCTCGCGCCGCACCTGCGTGCCGATCTGGAGACGATCACCTTCGGCGAGTCCGGGGACGTCCGGCTTGTCCGTTCCGAACAGGGGCGCGTCGAGATCGACCTTCGTGGCCGGACGATCCTCCTCGAAGTCCCGTTCTTGCAGGCCCATCTGCGCCGAAACCTGCTGCCGGCCGTCGCCGCCGCCGAGGCCGTGGGAGTGATCCCCGAGGGGCGGATCACGCTCGAGCTCACGGCCGGCCGGGGCGAGCACCTGACGCTGCCCGGCGGAGTGACGTTGATCGATGGCTGCTACAACGCCAACCCGATGTCGATGCGCGCCGCCCTCGAGGACCTGGCCGACACCGTGGCCCGGGCGCCTGGCGTTCGGTCGGTTGCGGTGCTCGGCGATATGCGCGAGCTCGGGCCGCGCGGGCGCGAGTACCACCGCGAGCTCGGCGAGAAGGTCGCTCGGGCTGGAGTGGAGCTGCTGGTCACCGTGGGGCCGCTGGCCGCCGCTATCGCCGAGCCGTTCGAGGGCGAGCTGCACTCGGTTCCGGATGCCGCGGCGGCCGCCGAGATCGTCCCGGGGCTGCTGCGCCCGAGGGACGTGGTACTGGTCAAGGGGTCGCTCGCGGTCGGGCTCGAGCTCGTGTGCCGGGCCATCGGGGCTAGCGCGAGCGTCGCCAACGGGGCGGGAGCTGCCGTCTGATGGGATCGGTCTCGGGCCGGGTGCTGATCGCGGGCACGGCGTCACTGCTGCTGTGCCTGTTCCTCAGCCCCAAGTTCATCGAGTTTCTGCGCCGGCGGGCGTTCGGCCAGAACATACGGGAGGAGGGCCCCGAGGGCCACAAGGTCAAGGCGGGCACTCCGACGATGGGCGGGATCATCATCATGGTCGCGTTCGCGATCCCGTTCGTGATCCTGTCGACTCGCGACTGGCGCTCGATCGGGGTGCTGGGGGCGACCGTGGCGTGCGCGCTGCTCGGCTTCGCCGACGACTACACGAAGATCGTCAAACGGCGGTCATTGGGGCTACGCGCACGAACCAAGCTTGTGGTCACGATCGCGATCTCGCTCGGACTGTGGTGGGTGGCGACCCATAAGGCGGGGATCAGCTCCACGATCGATTTCCGCTTCGTCGATGCCAGCGTCGACCTCGGCCCGCTGTTTCCGGTGTTCATCTACCTCGTGGTGGCCGGCACGTCGAGCGCGGTGAACCTCACCGACGGCCTCGACGGCCTCGCCGCCGGCTGTGCCGCGATCGTGCTGCTGGCCTACATCGGGATCACCTTCATCACCTTCGGCGACTCGGACCTGACCCTGCTGTCCTCCTGCCTGGTCGGCGCGTGCATCGGCTTTCTGTGGTTCAACAGCTTCCCGGCCAGCATCTTCATGGGCGACACGGGCGCGCTCGGCATCGGCGGCGCGATCGCCGGGCTGGCCGTGATGACCGACACCGAGGTGTTGCTGATCCTGCTCGGCGGGATCTTCGTGATCGAGGCGCTGTCGGTGCTGATCCAGGTCGTCTCGTTCCAGACGCTGCGCAAGCGGGTGTTCCTGATGGCGCCGATCCACCACCACTTCGAGCTGCAGGCCTGGTCGGAGACCAAGATCATCCTGCGCTTCTGGATCGTGGCGTCGGCCTGCGCGGCGATCGCATTCACGGTGTATCGACTCAGCATTCGTGGCTAAGTCAAGACCGCCGCTCCCGCCGGGGCCGTACCTGGTGTTGGGGCTGGCTCGCTCCGGGGTCGCCGCGGCCCTGGCGCTGCGCGCGCGGGGCGCCGAGGTGATCGGTGTCGACACGGGTACAGCCGACCGGCCGGCGCTCGCCGACGCCGCGAGAAGGCTTCGCGAGGCGGGCGTCGAAGTACGGCTAGATGCGTCAGGCGTCGATCTTGCCGCCCGCGCCAGGACGCTCATCAAGAGTCCCGGCGTACCTCAAGACGCCCCGGCTGTCCGGGCGGCGCGAGAACGTGGCGTCACGGTGCTCGGTGAGCTCGAACTCGCCTGGCGGCTCATCCCCAACGAGTTCGTGGCCGTGACTGGGACCAACGGCAAGACCACGACGACCGAGTGGATCGGCCATGTCCACCGCGAGGCCGGCCTGCCGGTGGCGGTGGCCGGGAACGTCGGCACGGCGGTCTCGACGCTCGCGCTCGGCGCTTTGCTGCCCGTCGATGCCACCGTCCTGTGCGAGGCCTCTTCGTTCCAGCTCGAGGACACGCTGGCCTTCTCGCCCGAGGCCGCCGTGCTGCTCAACCTGTCGCCGGATCACCTCGACCGGCACGGCACCTACGACGCCTACGTCGCCGCGAAGCTCAAGATCTTCGTCAACCAGGGCAACTACGACCTGGCGGTGGCGCCGGCCGACCTCGAGGTCGATGACCTTGGCGGCTGCGCTCGGCGGGTGACCTTCGGCTCGGAATATGAAACCCACCCGCCCACCCCCATCCACCTTCCGGATCTATCCGCGCGCGCCGGTTACCTGTGGTGGGGGGAGGAAGCGCTGGTCGAGATCGAGGACATCGGGCTGCCCGGAGCGCACAACGTCGAGAACGCGATGGCCACCGCCGCGCTGTGCCTGGCCCGGGGGATCGACCGCGACGCTGTCGTAGCCGGCTTGCGGACGTTCGCCGGCGTGCCCCACCGGCTCGAGCGGATCGCCACGCAGGACGGAGTGACCTGGATCAACGACTCCAAGGCGACCAACGTGGTGAGCACGATCGTCGCGCTGCAGGCGTTCCTGGACGGCATCCACCTGATCGCGGGGGGTCGCGGCAAGCGGCAGGACTTCTCGCCCCTGGCCGCGCCTGTGTCCGAGCGCTGTCGAGCCGTGTACCTGATCGGCGAGGCGGCCGGGGAGCTGGCCGAGGCGCTCGCGCCCGCGGGCGTGCCGCTACATCAGGCCGGCGACCTCGACCACGCCGTGGCGCTGGCACGAGAGGCCGCCGGTCTCGGCGAGATCGTGCTGCTCTCGCCCGCCTGCGCGAGCTACGACCAGTACCCCGACTTCGAAGCCCGCGGCGACCACTTCCGGGCGCTCGTGGAGCGCGCCTGATGGCTCGCGCCGCGGCGGTCCGCGAGCGGGCACGCGGCGGCGCTCGCGACTCCACGCGGGACGCGGCCGGTCGAAGATCGGGCTTCACCCGCTCCCGGTCGGCGTCGCGCCGTGTCGCGCCACCGGTGGAGCACCGCATGCTGATGACCGCGACGCTGTGCCTGTTGGCCTTCGGCGCGGTGATGGTGTACAGCGCGTCCTCGCCGCTTGGCGTGCTCTCGAGCGGAGGGGCTGGGACTGGCGCCGGTGAGTTCGTTCGCTACCTGGTGTTCGGCGCAATCGGGCTGGTCGGGATGCACGTGTTCTCGCGGCACGGCCTCGAGATCGTCACCCCGCGGCTGGTCACCGCGCTGCTGCTGGGGTCGTTCGGCCTGCTCGTGCTGGTCCTGGTGCCCGGTTTCGGCGTCGTGGTCAACGGCGCCCGGCGCTGGTTCTCGGCCGGCCCGATCCAGTTCCAGCCCTCCGAATTGATGAAGCTGGCGCTGGTGCTGTATGCCGCCCGCTATCTGGCCGACCACCCCAAGCGGATGCGGAGCTTCCGCGCTGCGGTGGCGCCGATCGCGGTGGTCGCCGGTCCGGCATGCCTGTTGATCGTCGTTGAGCCCGACCTGGGTACGACGATCGTGGTCGCCCTGACGATCGCCGCGCTGCTGATCGCGGCCGGCATGCCGATGCGCTACGTCGCGGCGCTGGCCGGGATCGTCGCGCTGTGCGTGGTGCTGCTGGCCACCGCGCAGCCGTACGAACGGGCCCGGTTGACCTCGTTCCTGCACCCGTGGGCGTCCGCGACCAAGTCCGGCCCCGGCTACCAGGCCGTCCAGGGCCAGATCGCGCTCGGCTCGGGCGGGCTGTTCGGAGTGGGACTCGGTCGCGGGGTCCAGAAGATCTTCTACCTGCCCGAGGCACAGACCGACTTCATCTTGGCCGTGATCGGCGAGGAGCTGGGAGTGCTCGGGATCCTCGGCGTGGTCTGCCTGTACGGAATGATCGCCTACGCGGGCCTGCGCACCGCGCGCCGCGCCACTGACCGGTATGCCAAGCTCCTGGCCACCGGTCTGACCTCGCTGATTCTGTGTCAGGGAATCCTCAATCTGTTCGTCGTGCTGGGACTCGCTCCGCTTACCGGCGTGCCCCTGCCGTTCATCTCCTACGCGCCGACCAATCTGTGCGTGATGCTGGGCAGCGTGGGCCTGCTGCTGAACATCGCCCGCCCCGGAGCGCGGCTGCAAGTCGTCCGGAACTCGAGAGTTGACAGCGCCGAGGATCGTGATCGGCGCCGGCGGGACCGCCGGGCACGTCGTGCCGGCGCTGGCGGTGGCCGACGCGCTGCGGGCTGAGGGCGCCGAGGTCACATTCGTCGGCGGCGATCGCGCCGAGGCCGAGTTGGTCCCCGCCGCGGGCTACGACCTGCGCCGGCTGCGCGTGGCGCCGCTGCCGCGAGGGCGGCCGGTCAAGGCGCTCGGTGCCGGTCTGATCGCGGCCCGGGCGGTGCGCGAAGCGCGGGCGATCCTGAGCGAGGTGCGCCCGGTGGCAGTCCTCGGCGGGGGCGGATACGTGGCCGGACCGGTCGGCGTGTCCGCCGTCATCTCACGAGTGCCGCTCGTCTTGACCGAGGCCGATAGCCATCTCGGGCTAACTAACCGGCTGCTGGCGCCGTTCGCGAAGCGCGTGTGCCTGGCCTTCCCGATCGAGGGGCGCGCGGGCGCTCGCTACGTGCTCACCGGCCGACCGGTCCCTGCGCCGGCCACCGACTGGCAGGCCGCGCGAGCACGCTTCGGGATCGGGCTGCGGGAGTCCTGCGTGCTCGTGTTCGGCGGGTCCCAGGGCGCCCGGACCATAAATCAGGCCGCCGTGCGGGCGTTCGCCGGCGCGCGCTTTCGCGTGCTGCACGCCGCCGGCGAGCGCGACCTGGCCGCCCTGGAGGACCTGCGTCCACCAACCGACAGCTATGACCTGCGCGGCTACATCTCCAATTTCGGCGAGGCGCTGCTGGCGGCCGATCTGGTGGTGGCACGCGCCGGCGGCTCGATCTTCGAGATCGCCGCACACGGCAAGCCGGCGGTGTTGATCCCCTATCCGTACGCCACCGCGGACCACCAGACGGCGAATGCCCGTTACATGGAGCGGGCCGGCGCGGCGGTGGTCATCCCCGACAACGAGCTGACCGGCCCCCGGCTGGCGCATGAGGTGGGTCGGCTGTTGGCTGACCGCGGCCGCCTGGCGGCGATGGCCCGCGCCTCGGCCGGACTCGCGCGGCCGCACGCCGCACGTGACATCGCGCACGAGCTCCTCGCCGCGGCGCGAGACCGGTCCTCGTAACCCACGTCGCGCGGCCGGCTCTCGCTTTGTATAGCCTCGCGTCCGAAACGAACCTTCGAACGCGAGGTGGAGGGATGCTGTTCGGCCAGGAGCATGTCAGGCGCTATCAAAAGACCGACGGCGCCGAAGGGCACGACTGGCAGGGCACGACCGTGCTGATCCTGACGACCACCGGGCGACGCTCGGGCGAGTCGCGCAGCACGCCGTTGATTTACGGAAAGCGGGGCGAGGACCACGTCGTCGTCGCCTCCAAGGGTGGCGCCGAGGAACATCCGGCCTGGTTCCTGAACCTGGCCGCGCAGCCGGAGGTCACTGTGCAGGTGCGCGGCGACCGGTTCAAGGCGCACGCGCGCACGGCCACGAAGGACGAGAAGCCCGAGATGTGGCGGATGATGAACGACCGCTGGCCGGCTTACGAGGAGTACCAGCGCAAGACCAGGCGCGACATTCCGGTTGTCGTGCTCGAGCGCGAGGAGTGACGGGACGGCGCGGCGGGAGCGCCGCCGGCGAGGACTGGTCGGCTCGCAAGCTGCACTTCGTCGGGATCGGCGGCGCCGGGATGAGCGGCCTGGCGCTCATCGCTTGCAGCCTCGGCGCGAGCGTGAGCGGCTCCGACCGCGCCGAATCCGCCTACATCGCCCGCCTGCGGTCGGCCGGGATCGAACCGGTGATCGGCCACGCCGAGACCAACGTCCCTGCCGGCGCAGAGGTCGTGTTCTCGACCGCCGTGCCACCGGACAACCCCGAGCGTCGCGCCGCCGCCGGGCGCGAGCTGCACCGCTCTGAGCTGCTGGCGCAGATCGCCGCGCTGCGCCGCTGCCTGGCGGTCACCGGCACGCACGGCAAGACGACCACGGCGGCGATGGCCGTCCAGATCCTGCGTGCCTGCGAGATGGACCCGGCCTACGTGGTGGGGGGAGAGCTCCGCGACACCGGCGCCAACGCAGGCTGGGGCAGCGGCGAGTGGATCGTGGTCGAGGCCGACGAGTCGGATCGGTCGCTGCTCGCGCTGAGCCCTGAGATCGCGGTGCTGACCAACGCCGAACTCGACCACCACGCCACGTACGGCTCGCGCCTGGACCTGGAGGACACGCTGCGCGAGTTCATGGGCCGCGCGACGCTCGGAGCCGTCGTGTGGGACCGCCCCGCGCTGCTGGCACTGGGTCCGCCCGACGTGCTCGGCTACGACGCTCCGGACGTGGCCGTCTCGACCCACGGTTCGCGCTTTGCCTGGCAGGGGATCGAGGTCGCGCTGTCGGTGCCGGGCGTCCACAACGCGATCAACGCGGCCGGCGCGCTCACCGCTGCAGCGCTGGCCGGCGCCGACCCGCGCCTGGCGGCGGCAGCCCTGGCCGGCTTCCGAGGTGCTCGACGGCGGTTCGAGTTGCTCGGGTCCACCGAAACCAACATCCCCATATACGACGACTACGCCCACCATCCCACCGAGGTCGCAGCCACCATCGCCGCCGCCCGCACACTGGCCCCGTCGCGCCTGGTGGCCGTGTTCCAGCCGCACCTCTACTCGCGCACGCGAGCGCTCGCGAGCCAGTTCGGTCGGGCGCTGGCCGGCGCCGACCTCGTCGTCGTGCTCCCCGTGTATCCCGCGCGCGAGCGGGCCGAGGACTTCCCGGGCGTGGACGGCCATCTGGTTGCCGCGGCGGCCGCGGATGCCGCTGAGGGCAGGAGGGTGGCGTGGATGCCCTCGTTCGAGGATGCGCGCGCTTTCCTGCTTGGGGCATTCCGCGAGGGCGATCTCTGCCTCTGCATGGGGGCGGGCGACGTCGACGCGCTGGCGCGGTCGCTTCTCGCGTAGCTCGGAACCGGCCGGGGCGCCTTCTACGCTGCCCGGATGGCCGATCTCCCGCCCGGCGTCCAGCGCGACTACCCCCTGGCGCGCCTGACCACGGTTCGCACCGGCGGGCCTGCTGACCTGTTCGCCCGCCCCGGCTCGATGCCGGAGCTCGAGCGGCTGCTCGCCTGGGCGCAGACCAAGGGGCTCGAGGTAGGGGTCGTGGGATCGGGGTCGAACCTCCTGGTGGCGGATGTCGGGGTCCGCGGGCTGGTCCTCAAGCTGGACAAGGAGCTGAGCACGATCGAACTGGACGGAACCCGGATTCGCTGTGGCGGGGGCGCGCGCCTTCCGTCCGTATCCGCGCGGGCGGCCCAGGCCGGGCTCACCGGGATCGAATTCGGCGTCAACATCCCGGGAACGGTCGGTGGGGCGGTCCGCATGAACGCCAACGCCTACGGCGGCGAGCTGGCTAAGGTGCTCGAGTGGGTGGATGTGGTCGGGCCGGGCGGATCCGAGCGCCGGGCGCCCGAGCAGCTGGGCTTCGCCTATCGCCGCTCGAGTCTGGCCGGCGGCGAGGTCGTCGCCCGCGCCTGCTTGCGCCTGAGCAGGGCGGCCAGCGCGGAGGTCAAGGCGACGCTCGCCGACATGCGTGCCCGCCGCAAGGCCGCGCAGCCCTCGGGGATCAAGACATTCGGCTCCACCTTCAAGAATCCGGACGATCCCCGTGTCGGCGGCCGGACCGCGGGTCAGCTGCTCGACGAGGCGGGGTGCCGCGGGCTACGGATCGGGGGCGCCGGGTTCTCGGTCAAGCACGCCAACTTCGTCGAGAACCACGGTGACGCGAGCACCGCCGACGTGGTGGCAGTGATGGCCGAAGGGCGGCGTCGGGTGCTCGAGCGGTTCGACATCGCGCTCGAGCCCGAGGTGCAGACGCTCGGTGCGGTTGAGCTGCCCGCCGACTGGACGCGCGAGTGACCCTCAAGCGGCGACTGGGGCTCCGGGCCAAGGTCGGGATTGCCGTGCTCGCCGCGGTCCTGCTGCTCGGCGGGGCGTGGCTATGGGTGCGCGACTCCTCGCTCGTGGCCGTGCGGCGGGTGAACATCGTCGGGGTCTACGGCCCCGACGCCGGCCAGATCCGCTCCGCGCTCCGCCTGGCCGCGCTGAACATGACCACGCTCGACGTCCGCCAGAGCCAGCTGCGGATGGCCGTCGCGCCCTACCCGATCGTCAAGGACCTGCATGTGAGCACCCAGTTCCCGCATGGGATGCGAATCGACGTGGTAGAGCAGCTGCCGCTCGGCGCGCTGGTCGCGGGCCGGCAGGCAATCGCGGTCAGCGGTGACGGGACGCTCCTGCGCGATGTGCCCGCCGGTTCGCTCCCGGCGATCCCGGTGGCCTCTCTTCCGGGCGGCTCGACGGTGACCGATTCCGGGGTGCGGAGCGCGCTCGCACTGCTCGCGGCCACGCCGTCGCGCGTTGAGTCGCGGATCAGCGAGGTGACGAGCACCTCGGCCCATGGCCTGGTCGCCCAGCTTCGCTCGGGCCCGAGCATCTACTTCGGCGACGGCTCCGACCTCGCTGCCAAGTGGGATTCGGCCACGATGGTGCTGGCCGATCCGAGCTCCGCCGGGGCGAGCTACATCGACGTCAGCGACCCCTCGCGCCCCGCCGCCGGAGTGACTGAGGCCGCCGTCGCCGCGGCGGGCCTGATCACGACGGGGAGCTCGAACGCGATGAGTGCCGGCGGCGCGTCGACCGGCTCCGACAGCTCGGGCGCGACCGGGTCGACCGGCTTACCGACCTCCTCCAACGGCTCGGCGTCACCCTAACCCTCAAGTACAGCTTTACTCTCCGAAATCGCGAACTCTTCGTCGTCCATCGAGGGTTCTGGGTTTTGCAACAGCGCTTGCGTTCCGGGGTTTGGCGTTGACTTCCCGCAAGTCCAGGGCCTAACGTGCGAAACTCCCGCTACGAGCGACTGTTCTCAAAACGCTCAACACTAACTCTAGGGTCGGACGGTCACGAATGGAAAGCGGCAGTTATCTCGCAGTCATCAAAGTCGTCGGGGTCGGCGGCGGTGGAACCAACGCGGTTAACCGCATGGTCGACGCGGGCCTGCGCGGGGTCGAGTTCATCGCGTGCAATACCGACGCCCAGGCGCTCGCCATGTGCGACGCCGACATCAAGCTCAACATCGGCCACGAGCTCACCAAGGGCCTCGGCGCCGGCGCCAATCCGGACATCGGCCAGGGCGCGGCGGCTGAGTCGCGCGACGAGATCAAGGAGGCGCTGAAGGGCGCCGACATGGTGTTCGTCACCGCCGGCGAGGGCGGCGGCACGGGCACCGGCGCGGCGCCGGTGATCGCCGAGATCGCCAAGAACGAGATCGGAGCGCTGACCGTCGGGTGCGTCACGCGGCCGTTCGCGTTCGAGGGCACCCAGCGTGCCCGCCAGGCCCAGGAGGGGATCCAGAAGCTGCGCGAGCACGTCGACACGCTGATCGTGATCCCCAACGAGAAGCTGCTGGCGATCGTCGAGCGGCGGACCACGATCCTCGACGCGTTCCGGGAGGCCGACAACGTTCTGCGCCAGGGGGTTCAGGGAATTACCGACCTGATCACCATCCCCGGGCTGATCAACCTCGATTTCGCCGATGTCCGCACGATCATGCACGACGCCGGGACGGCGCTGATGGGCATCGGCACGGCCGGCGGCGAGAACCGCGCCGCCGAGGCCGCCAAGGCCGCGATCTCATCGCCGCTACTCGAGGAGTCCGTGGAGGGCGCCACCGGGATCCTGCTCAACATCACGGGCGGCCACGACCTGGGGTTGTTCGAGGTCAACGAGGCGGCGGAGATCGTCCAGAGCGCGGCGGACCAGAACTCGAACATCATCTTCGGCGCGGTCATCGACGACTCCATGGGCGACGAGGTGCGCGTGACCGTGATCGCGACCGGATTCGACCACCGCTACTCGCGGCCGAGTCAGGCCCGCGAGACGACGCGGCGCGCCCGGCGGGATCGCGACGTGACGATGGACGACGATCAGCGCTCCTCGCTCGAGATCCGCGACGACGAGATCGATATTCCGTCGTTCCTCAAGGATCGCTGAGTCTCGTAACCGAGGGTCCCGGCGGGCGGGCGTGGACGCCCGCGTTGACGTCATCCCCTGATCGGGCGAGGCGTGTACTAGCCTGCAGTTCCGGTGTCGTCGACGACCGAACTACGCCGGACCCCGCTCTACCAGAGACACGCTGATCTGGGGGCCAAGCTCGTACCGTTCGCGGGCTGGGAGATGCCCGTGCAGTACGCGGGCATTCGTGAGGAGCACCTGGCCGTCCGGACCAATGCGGGCGTGTTTGACGTCTCGCACATGGGCGAGGTCGAGACGCGTGGTCCGGATGCTCTGAAGTTCCTCCAGCACGTCCTGTCCAACGACCTTCGCCGGATGCCCGAGGGCGGCGCGCAGTACAGCGTGATGTGCAAGGAGGACGGGGGTGTGCTCGACGACCTGTTCACCTACCGCCTGGCCGACTGCGAGTTCCTGACCGTGACCAACGCGGCCAACCACGAGAGGGACCTGGCGTGGCTCCGGGAGCATGCCGGGGGGTTCGACGTCGACGTGATCGACGCGGCCGCCAAGTTCGCGATGCTGGCCGTCCAGGGTCCGAATGCGCGCCGACTCGTGCATGGGCTTACCGACGGCAACCTGCCGTCGCGCTTCCACGTCTGCCAGCGCACCGTGGCCGGTGTCCCGATGCTGGTGTGCGGCACCGGCTATACGGGCGAGGACGGGGTGGAGCTGCTGCTCGATCCCGCGCACGCGCCGGTGGTGTGGAACGCGCTGCTCGAGGCGGGTGCCGCGCCGGTCGGGCTGGGCGCGCGCGACACGCTGCGTATGGAGGTTTGCTTCCACCTGTACGGCAACGATCTGAGCGAGGAGCGCGGCCCGATCGAAGCGGGGCTCGGGTGGTGCTGCAAGGAGGCAACGGGCTTCATCGGCTCCGAAGCGATCGCCCAAGCGCGAGCGCAGGGGACGGCCGAGAAGCTCGTCCCGTTCGTGATCGAGGGGCAGGGCATCGCGCGCCAGGGCAACCCGGTGATAGGTGGCGGCGAGGTGACCAGTGGCACGTTCTCACCGTGTCTGGAGCAAGGCATCGGGATGGCGTACGTTTCGAGGGACCGCGCGGAGCCCGGGACGCACTTCGAGATCGACGTGCGCGGCCGGACCCGGCCCGCGGTCGTCGAGCGCAAGCCTCTATACATAAAGGGAGCCTAGATTCAATGGCCGACGCGAGCTATCCGGACGACCTGAAGTACCACCCCGAGCACGACTGGGCGCGGATCGACGGAGACAGCGCCACCTTCGGCATCACCTGGTATGCCCAGGATGCCCTGGGTGAGGTGGTCTTCTACGACGCGCCGGAGGTCGGGGCCACGATCAGCAAGGACCAGGCGTACACCGAGGTGGAGTCGGTCAAGGCGGTCTCCGATGTGATCGCCCCGCTGTCGGGCGAGGTCATCGCGATCAACGACGTGCTGGCCGACAAGCCCGAGACGATCAACGAGGATCCCTACGGCGACGGTTGGCTGGTCAGGGTCAAGCTGTCCGACCCGTCCGAGACCGACTCGTTACTGGATGCGACCGAGTACCAGGCGACGCTGGATTAGAACAAGCTCGCCATGACTCGCTACACCTCCGCCACCGACGCCGACCGCGAGGAGATGCTCGCGACGATCGGCGTGACTTCGGTGCAGGAGCTGTTCGCGGACATTCCCGAGAGCCTGCGCCTGAACCGCCAGCTGGCTCTGGGCGATGGGCTTTCCGAGCACGAGGTGTTCGAGGAGTTCCGCGCGCTCGCTGCGCGCAACACGTCGGCCGAGGACGAGATCAGCTTCCTCGGCGCCGGCATGTATGACCACTACGTGCCGGCGCTCATCGACTCGATCATCATGCGCTCGGAGTTCCTGACGCCGTACACGCCGTATCAGCCCGAGATCTCCCAGGGCGGCCTGCAGGCGATGTTCGAGTACCAGACGGCGATCTCCGAGCTGACCGGCCTGCCCGTCTCGAACGCGTCCGTGTACGAAGGACCGAGCGCGGTGGCCGCGGCCGGCTACGTGGCCAAGCACACCAACAACCGCCGCCGGTTCGTGGTCTCCCGCGGCGTGCACCCGCACTCACGCGAAACCCTGCGCACGCACGCGCACGCGTGGGGGATGGAGGTCGTCGAGGCGCCGCTCGACGCCGGTGCCACCCAGCTGCTGGAACTCGGCGACGACGTCAGTGCGGTGATCGTTCAGCAGCCGAACTTCTTCGGAGCGATCGAGGATCTGACGAGCATTGCGCAGTCCGCGCACGACGCGGGCGCGCTCGTGATCGCGGCTTGCGATCCGCTTCCGCTCGCGCTTCTGAAGACGCCGGCGGAGTGTGGCGTGGACATCGCGGTTGGCGAGGGCCAGTCGCTGGGCAACCGGCTCGATTTCGGCGGCCCGTCGTTCGGGTTCTTCGCCGCCACCGAGGCGCTGATGCGCCGCATGCCGGGGCGAATCGCCGGCGAGACCATCGACGTGGACGGCAAGCGTGGCTTCGTGCTCACCCTCCAGACCCGCGAGCAACACATCCGACGCGAGAAGGCGACCTCGAACATCTGCACCGCCCAGGCGCTCAATGCGCTGGCCGGCGTGATCTACCTGAGCTGGCTGGGCCGGCGCGGCATCGTCGAGCTGGTTGAGCTCATGCTCCAGCGCACCGCCTACGCGCGCGAGCGGCTGACCGCGATCGCGGGCGTGACCGAGCTACACGATCGACCCGTGGTGCGTGAGTTCGCGGTCGAGCTCGGGGCGCCCGTGGGAGCGGTGATCGCGCGCTGCCGCGAGCAGGGCATCAATCCCGGCTATCCGCTGTGGCGCGATTACCCCGAGCACGCGGACGGGCTGCTCGTCGCGATCACCGAGCGGCGGACCAAGGCCGACATCGACCGGCTGGCGGACGTGCTGGGCGCCGCGGTGAGCGCCGAACGCGAAGCGGTGGGAGCGTCAACGTGATCCGCGAGGCGGACGACACCCTGACCATCTACGAACGCTCAAAGGCGGGTCGGCGGGCGTTCGTGGCACCGGCGCTCGACGTCCCACCCCGCTCGATCGAGGAGTTGCTTCCGGCCCCGCTCCGCCGCGCCGAGCCGGCGCGCCTGCCCGAGGTCGCCGAGCCCGAGATCGTGCGCCACTACAACCGCCTGTCCAAGCGAAACTTCGACCTCGACACCGGCTTCTATCCGCTCGGTTCGTGCACGATGAAGCACAACCCCAAGCTGCACGAGCGGATCGCGGCGCTTCCCGGCCACGCCCGGATGCACCCGCTCCAGGATCCGAGCGCAGCCCAGGGTGCGCTCGAGCTCATGTGGCGATTGCAGGAGGCGCTCGGGGAGATCGCGGGCCTGCCGCACGTTTCGCTCCAGCCGTCCGCCGGCTCCCAAGGCGAGCTCGCCGGCGTGTTGCTCACGCGCGCCTACCACGAGGACCGCGGCGAGCACCGGACCAAGGTCCTGACGCCCGACACCGCGCACGGGACCAATCCGGCGACGGTGACGATGGGCGGCTACGAGGTGGTCAAGGTGATGAGCGACTCCAGCGGCAACGTCGACCTCGACGACCTGCGGGCCAAGGCCGACGAGGATGTGGCCTGCCTGATGCTCACCAACCCCTCGACGCTCGGGCTGTTCGAGACCGGGATCGAGGAGATCGAGCGGATCGTCCACGGCGTCGGCGCCACGCTCTACTACGACGGCGCCAACCTGAACGCGATCATGGGCATCAGCCGCCCGGGTGACATGGGGTTCGACATCGTGCACTTCAACCTGCACAAGTCGTTCACCCAGCCGCACGGCGGCGGAGGCCCGGGTGCCGGCCCGGTGGCCGTGTCCGAGCGGATCGAGCCGTACCTGCCGCGTCCTGTAGTGGTCCGGCGAGGAGTGACCGGAAACGGCGCCGAGCCGTTTTACGACCTCGATTACGATCGGCCCAAGTCGATCGGGCGCCTGCGCGGTTTTCAGGGCAACTACGGGGTGTTCGTGCGCTCGTACGCCTACATCCGCTCGCTCGGCGCGCTCGGACTGCGCGACGCATCGGAGACTGCGGTGCTGAACGCCAACTACCTGCTCGCCCGCCTGCGCCGCGAGGGCGTCATGGAGTACCTGCCGGCCGCCTACGACCGGCTGTGCATGCACGAGTTCGTCCTCTCGGGCGAGCCGATGCGCCGCCGGCTCCAGATCAAGACGCTCGATCTGGCCAAGCGACTGCTCGACCATGGCGTGCACCCGCCGACCGTGTACTTCCCGCTGATCGTCGAGGAGGCGCTGATGGTCGAGCCGACGGAGACCGAGACCAAAGAGACGCTCGAACACTTCGCCGAGATCGTGGCCGAGATCCTGCGCGAGGCTCGCGAGGACCCGTCGGTGGCCCAGCATGCGCCGTATACGACACCTGTCCGCCGGCTGGATGAGGCGGGGGCCGCGCGGCGACCGGTCGTCCGCCAGACGATGAACGGGAACTGACCGCGCGCCGTATGCGGTTCGTGATCTTCGGCGCGGGCGCGATCGGTGGCGTCGTCGGCGCAAGGCTGCACCAGTCCGGCCATGACGTGGCGCTGATCGCGCGCGGGTCCCATTACGAGGTGATCCGCGAGCGGGGGCTGACGCTCGAGACGCCCGCCGGCAGCGCGGTGTTCGAGATCGCAGTGGCCGACTCTCCGGCCGCGATGGAGTGGAGCGGGGAGGATGTCGTGATGCTGGCTGTAAAGGGCCAAGACACGGCCGGGGCGCTGCTGGCGCTGCGCGATGCTGCGCCGCTCCAGACCCCGGTGGTGTGCGTGCAGAACGGCGTAGAGAACGAGCGGAGCGCGCTTCGCCTGTTCCCGAATGTGTACGGCGCGGTGGTGATGTCGCCGACGGCACATCTCGAACCCGGAGTCGTCCAGGCGTACGGCAGCCGTGGGACCGGCGTGATCGACGTCGGGCGCTACCCGAGCGGCGTGGACGCGGTGTGTGAGGAGATCGCGGACGCGCTGAGCGCCTCGGACTTCAGCTCGCGGGCGCGGCCCGACATCATGCGCTTCAAGCACGCCAAGCTGCTCGGCAACCTGCTCAACGCCGTCGACGCGCTCTGCGAGCCGGGGTCGTCGGCGGGCGAGCTGATCGAGCTCGCGCAGGAGGAGGGCAAGGCCGCGCTGACCGCGGCCGGGATCGAGTTCGTGGCCGATGAGGTCAACGACGTCGCGAAACGGTGGCAGCAGCTCGACCTAAAGCCGATCGCCGGCCGCGAGCGAGCCGGCTCATCGACCCGGCAGAGCCTCGTTCGTGGCGCCGGCGCCGTCGAGACCGACTACCTGAACGGCGAGATCTCGCTGATCGGCCGGCTGCACGGCGTGCCCACGCCGATCAACGACGCGTTGTGCCGGCTGTCCAACCTGGCCGTGCGCGAGCGCTGGGCGGCGCAGACGCTGTCCGGCGACGAGGTCCTGGCCGAGGCAAATGGATCCGTTCGTCGCTGACGGCGCCGCCGAGATCGCGTCCCGGTCCGAACGCGAGCTCGAGGCGCTGGTCGCGGTGTCCTCGCCCTCGGGCGATGTCGACGGGGCCGAGGAAGCGATCGCGCTCTGCGCGGCGTTCCTGCCGCCGCAGGCGGTGGTCGATCGCATCCCGTCCTCGACTTCGGGCGGCGCCCCCGACATGCTCGCTCGCATCAGAGGTCGGGGCGCGGGCCGGTTGCTTCTGCTCGGGCACGTGGACACCGTCATCGGCCACTCCTCGCACGCCCCGCTCCGCCGCGAGGGCGAGCGGCTGTATGGCCCGGGCGCGGTCGACATGAAGGGCGGCGACGTGCTCGCGCTCGGGGTGGCCCGGGCGCTCGCCCCGCACCCGGACGCGTTCGACGAGGTGGCGCTGCTGCTCGTCACCGACGAGGAATGGCGGGTGGAGCCGTTCCGGCACGTGGAGCGCTTCGCTTCCTACGACGCCTGCCTGTGCTTCGAGGGTGGCCAGCTCGCCGCCGACGGCGAGGAGGGCGTGGTCGTCCAGCGCAAGGCGGCGGGGACGATGCGGGTGGCCGCCACTGGGCGCGCGTCGCACTCCGGTAGCGCCCCCGACCAGGGCCGGAACGCGCTGCTGGCGCTGGCGGCGACCGCGATCGAGATCGCCAAGCGCCATGACCCGGGTGGCGACGAGCGCCTCAGCGTGGTCCCCACCGTGGTGCGCTCGGGCGATGCGTTCAACGTCGTGCCGGCCGGAGGCGAGCTGCTGTTCGACATGCGAGCCGATCGCAGCGAGTCGTTCAATGCCGTATGCGCCGCCGTTCCCGACGAGCTCGACGGCGTGGCCCTCGACGTTGCCCTGCAGCGGGTATGGCCCGGGATGGACTCGCGCGAGGCGACGCGGGGGCTGCTGGAGCGAGCCAGCGCCCGGCTGGGGCGCCCGATCGCCGGCGTGTCGCGGGGTGGCGCGAGCGACGCCAGCCACTTCGCGCCGAGCATCCCGCTCACCGTGGACGGGCTCGGCCCGCGCGGCGGCGCCGCCCACAATCCCGGCGAGTTCGTGCTCGCCCCGTCGTTCCACCAACGTGCCGAGGTGGCGCTGGCGCTTGCGGCCGAGGTGCTCGGGCTGGGCCGGCCGGCCAGCGTGCCCCTGGATTCTTAGTCGAACCTTCATCGGTTCGGCTGGGCACCTGCGATCCTTTGCCTGTGAGCACGAGCACCCCAACCCGTCCTCCGACTCGGAACCCTCTGAAAGGGGGCAAGGGCCAGCTCCAGCGCGAGGGGGTGGCCGTGCTGGTGGGGATCATCGCGTTCATGTGGCTGATCGAGGCGGTCAACACGCTGGACTCCAACCGCCTCGACAACGACGGCATCTGGGCCCGCAACATCGACCACCTTTGGGGGATCTTCACCGCCCCGTTCATCCATCTCAGCTGGCAGCACCTGATCGCGAACACGATCCCGTTCGCGTTCATGGGTCTGATCATCGCGTTGCACGGCGCCCGGCGGCTCCTCCAGGTCACCGCGATCGTGATCGTCGTCGGCGGGCTGGGGACGTGGCTCGTGGCCCCGTCGCACTCGGTCACCGACGGTGCCAGCGGTGTGGTCTTCGGCTATGCCACCTACCTGTTCGCGCGCGGCTTCTTCAACCGCAGTGTGCTCGAGCTCCTCACCGGCCTGGTCGTGGGCGCGATCTGGGGCGGGGCGCTGGTGTCGAGCGTCGTGCCCCACTCGGGGATCTCGTGGCAAGGACACGTGTGCGGGGCGATCGGCGGCGTAGTGGCGGCGTATCTGCTGCGGCGCGACCGGCCGACCAAGGCCCCGTCCGGGCCGACGAACCCGCTCGATCGCGCCATCACGGCCTAGTCCTCGCTCGCCCGCACGGGGCAAATTCCAGGCCGCCCGCGTGGAGCAAATTCCAGGCCGCCCGCGTGGAGCAAATTCCAGCATTCCAGCGGCCGGTCGCCGTTCGTGCAGGATCTTGCCTCGTCACGGGGCAGAATCTTTCCCTAGCGGATCAGCCCGTCGGTAATGCTGGAATTTGCCCTTCCGGCGCCCGCTGTGCGCGCAGTTTTCGCAGGCGCTGTGGGCGGCTGACCGGCTAGCCTGCAAACGCAGTGAGGATCTTCTCGGGCATTCAGCCGACCGGGCGCAAGCACCTCGGCAACTACATCGGAGCGATCGAGCAGTGGGTCGCCGGGCAGGACCGCGGCGAGGCGATCTACTGCCTGGTCGACGCGCACGCGATCACGGTCGCCTACGAGCCCGCCGCACTGCGCGAAGCGGTGTACGACACCGGGGCCATCCTGCTCGCTGCCGGGCTCGACCCGGAGCGCTGCATCTTCTTCCGGCAGAGCGACGTCCAGGAGCACACCGAGCTCTGCTGGCTGCTCTCGAGCGTCACGTCGTTTGGCGAGCTGAACCGCATGACCCAGTTCAAAGACAAGGCCGGCTCCCAGCGCGACCTCGTGAGCGCCGGCCTCTTCTTCTATCCGGTCCTCCAGGCTGCCGATGTACTCGCGTACCGGGCGCACGAGGTGCCGGTCGGCGAGGACCAGCGCCAGCACGTCGAGCTCATGCGCGACGTGGCTGAGCGCTTCAACGCTCGCTTTGGCGAGACGCTGGTCGTGCCGGAGGTCAGAGTCCCGGAGGTCGGTGCCCGGATCATGGACCTTCAGGTCCCCGACAAGAAGATGTCGACCACTGGCGGCAGCCCCCAGGGCACGGTGCTGGTGCTCGACGAGCCCGAGACGATCGTCAAGAAGTTCCGCTCGGCGGTGACCGACTCGGGGACCGAGGTCGTGCGCGCCCCGGACAAGGCCGGTATCTCCAACCTCATCGACATCCTCGCCGCGGTTCGCCGCGTCACGCCCGAAGAGGTCGAACAGACGTTCGACGGCTCCGGCTACGGCGCGTTCAAGCAGGCGGTAGGCGACGCGGTGGTCGAGTATCTGGCCCCCGTGCGGGAGCGCTACGAGACGCTGCGGGCCGACGAGCCGGCGTTGGAGCGGATCCTCGAACAGGGGGCCGAGAAGGCCCGAGCCATCGCCTCGGACACCATGCTCGACGTCCGCGCGGCCATGGGCGTCGGACCGGTCCGGGCGCGACAGTAGCCTGCCGACGATGCGGGTTGCCGACCTTGAGCTCGATCTCGACGTATTCGCCGGGCCCTTCGATCTGCTCCTGACGCTGGTCCTGCGCGAGGAGATCGATCTGCTCGAGGTCGATCTCGCCGATGTGGTGATCGCCTACATCGACCACCTCGAGAGCCGCGGCGAGCTTGACCTCGAGGCCGCCACCGAGTTCTTGGTCCTGATTGCGGCTCTGCTCGAGCTGAAGTCCCGGCTGCTGCTGCCGGGCGAGGAGATGGATGAGCTGATCGAGCTCGAGCCGGGCGAGGCCGCCGAGGAACTCCTGGCCCGGTTGCTCGACGCCCAGCGCTACCGGTCCGCGTCGGCCCACCTGCGCGAGCGACTGGCCGCCGAGGAGGGTCACCGCTTCCGTCAGGCTCCGCTCCCGCCGGGACTCCGCCGGGCGTCGCTGGGCGAGGCGCACGCCGTCTACGACCCGGTCACGCTGGGCGAGGCGATCGGGACGTTGCTCGTGGTGCCCGAGCCGGTCGACGTCCGCCACATGGTGGGCTCGCGCGTGACCGTCGCCGAGCGCCTCGTGCATTTGCGGGCGCTGCTGCGGCGGGGACGCTTCAACTTCGACGAGGCGGTCGCGCGGGCGGACCGGGTGACCGTCGCGGTGACGCTGTACGCGGTGCTCGAGCTCTACAAGCAGGGAGAGCTGACCTGGACCCAGGAGGAGCCGTTCGCCGAGATCACGATCGAGCCCCGGCAGGCCGGCCGCGTGAACGGCGCGATGGCGGCCCCGGAGAGCCTGACCGCATGAGTCTGTCACTCGAGTCGACCGTCGAGGCGCTGCTCTTCCTGAGCGCCGACCCGGTGAGGGCCGAGGCGCTGGCCGGCGCCACCGGGGCCGAGCTGCACGAGGTCGTCTCCGCGCTCGAGCGATTGCGCGAGCACTACGAGTTCGAGCGCCGAGGGCTGCTACTGCGCGAGCTGTCCGGAGGATGGGTCCTGTCGACGCATCCGGAGGCGGAGCCCGCAGCCCGCCAGCTGCTGGCGAAACCTCGCACGCCGCCGCTCACGCCGGCCCAGGCGGAGACGCTCGCGATCGTCGCCTACCTGCAGCCGGTCTCTCGCCCCGAGATCGCCCGGATCCGGGGCGTCAACGCCGAGTCGGCCGCGGCCACGCTGCTCGAGCGGGGCCTGGTCGAGGAGGGCGGGCGCTCGCAGTTCGGCGCCGTGCTCTACCGAACCACCGACCTGTTCCTGCGGCTGTTCGGGCTGGGGTCGCTCGACGACCTGCCCGAGCTCAGCGCGTTCGATCCCTCGCCGGAGCTCGAGGCCGAGCTGCGCGAGCGACTGCTCCAGGCCGGCGAGGCCCGCGCCGCCAGCTGATCAGACCACGACCGTGGTCGCCCGCGCCGCCAGCTGACCGCAGGCGGCGTCGATCTCGCGGCCGCGGGTGAGGCGCACGGTGGCGCTCAGCCCGTGCCGCTCGAGCTCTTCGCGGAACGCCGCGATCGCCTTGGGGCTCGAGCCGGCGAACCCCGAGTCGGTTGGGTTGTAGGGGATCAGGTTGACCTTGAACTTGCGTGGGTCGAGGATGCCGGCGAGCTGCGCCGCCTGTGCGAACGAGTCGTTGACGCCGGCCAGCATCACGTACTCGACGAACACCATCCGGCGTTTGTGCTCGTAGTACGACTCGCACGCCGCGATCACGTCGGCCAGCGGGTAGCGCTCGTTGACCGGCATCAGCTCGGAGCGGAGGGCCGGGTCCGCGGCGTGGAGGGATAGCGCCAGCCGGATCGGCATGGGGTTCGCAGCCAGTTGCTCGATCCCCGGGATCCAGCCGATCGTCGAGATCGCCGTGCGCCGGTGGGTGATGCCGATATCGGGAAGTCGTTCGCACGCGGACAGCACGTTGTCCAGGTTCATCATCGGCTCGCCCATCCCCATGAACACCGCGTGATCAACGGCGCCGATCCGGCGGAAGTGAAGCGCCTGATCGAGGATCTCGAAGGCCGTCAGGTTGCGGCCGAACTTCATCTGGCCGGTGGCGCAGAACGTGCAGGTGAGCGGACAGCCGGACTGCGAGGACAGGCAGATCGAGCGTCGGCCGTCGCGGTAGACCATCAGCACCGCCTCGACGGGACGGCCGTCGGCAGTGCGGAACAGCACCTTGATCGTGCCGTCCTGCGCGTGGGCCTCGCGCTCGACCGACAGGCTGCTGAACGGCACTGCCGTGGCGAGTGTCTCGCGCAGGGTGAGGGGGAGGTCCGACATATCGTCGAAGCCCTCGGTGCCGCGCGCCGTCCAGCGCCACACCTGGTCAGCGCGGTACCGAGGCTCTCCGAGTTCGGCGAGCGTCGAGTCGAGCAGATTCAAATCCACGCTGTCTATGGTGGCAGCAGCGCCGATGAGACTCGCAAAGTTCCTCGCCACCGCCGGAGTCGCCTCGCGTCGAGCGAGCGAGGAGATCATCCGCGACGGTCGCGTCACCGTCGACGGTGAGACGGTCACAGATCCGGCACGTGATGTGGGACCGGGCGACACGGTGGCCGTCGACGGCCGGCCCGCGAGGACCGTCCACGAACGGGTCGTCTACGCGCTCAACAAGCCGGCCGGCGTCGTCTCGACGGCGCGCGACCCCCAGGGCCGGCCGACCGTGGTATCGCTCGTCCCGCAGACGGAGCGGCTCTACCCGGTGGGGCGGCTCGACATCGACACCACCGGGCTGATCCTGCTCACCAACCAGGGCGAGCTGGCGCACCGGCTCACCCATCCGAGCTTCGAGGTCGAGAAGACCTACCGCGTGCTGGTCGGCGGACCGGCCATCGAGGAGCGGGTACTCCGCGCGCTCGGCGACGGGGTCGAACTCGAGGACGGGCGCACCGCGCCGGCTCGGGTCCGTCGGGTATCTGCCGACACGATCGAGCTCACCATCCACGAGGGCCGCAAGCGACAGGTCAAGCGGATGTGCGAGGCGGTCGGCCACCCGGTGAAGCGGCTCGAGCGAATCCGCTTTGGCCCGCTCGAGCTCGGCGACCTGCCGCGCGGACGGTGGCGCAAGCTGAGCGACCCCGAGATCGACGCGCTGATGGCCGCGAGCGAGCCGGCCGATTAGCGCTCGGTCAGAAGCTCGTCGTTGACCAGGTGGGTGCTGGTCAGGACGCGAGAGATCTCGCTCTGGGTGAGCCGAACCGGGTGTGACGCGACCATGCGCAGGATCGAGAACTGCAGCTCGTGGCGCAGTGACACCACGTGAAATCCGGCCACCGGATAGCTCGCCTGCATTGGCGACGGCCACAGGTTGCAAGCCGATCCCCACCAGCAGAAGCCCGCGCTCGCCGGTGAGGTGAAGGACACGACGTCGAACTCGCGCACGCTGACCGGGACCGGATCGTGGCCACGCCAAAAAGCGAGCCTCGGCATGTAGAGCGACAGCGGCAGCAGGTCTTTGTAGTGCTGGACGAGGATCACGCGGGCAATGGCATGCCCGCCCACCCCCGGGTGGCCGAGCGCGCTGGCCACAACCCGCCAGTCCGGACGCTCGAGGTTGCGATCGAAGGCGACGGCTCCCGCCGTGATCAGCCCCATCACGCAGAGGACCACGGCGGCGAGCACGCCGAGCGCCCGCGGGCGAGGCGCGGCCAGGCCGCCCGCGACGAGTAGCGCACAGGCCGGCCAGAGCGCGAGCATGTTGCGAGTCAGCAGGTCGTCGAAGCCCACCGCGACCAGCGCCAGGCTGAGGACGAAGCCGGCCAGCGCGAGCCCGCCGGCGAGCAGTGCGCCCCGTCGCTCCGCGACGGGAGACCGAGTCACGAGCAGCACCAGCGCGAGGAGCGCGATCGCGATCGCCACCGGCTCGAATACGCCGTGCGCGGGACCGGCGAACCCGGCCGCGAACTGGGGCACGATCTGGCCGAGCCGCCGACCGAACGGCGAGTTATGAATCCAGTTGCCCTTACCGGTGCCGTGCTGAGAGATGGCGAGCGGGATCAGGCCCAGACCGCAGAGGCCGACCAGCGCGAACCCGAGCTGGACCGAGCGGCGGTGGCGGTGGACGGCGAGCAGCCAGATCGCTTCGGGCACGACGGCTAGGACCGCGTAGTAGTGCGTGGCCAGTGCCAGCCCAGAGGCGATCACCCAGGCCCCCAATGAGCGCGGGGTCGGACGCGCGCGGGCGTACGCGAACGCGAGCAGCGACACGCTCGCCATCAGCGCGAGCATCTCGTACGAGCGCGCCTCCTGCGAGTACCAGATCAGCAGCGGGCTGCAGGTGGCAAGCGCCGCGGCGATCAACCCGGCGCGGCGCGAGACGAGCTTTGCGCCGGCGGCGTACACCACCGGCACGAGCAGCACCCCGCACACCGCCGAGAGCGAGCGCAGGGGCGCCTCGCTGTACCCGAATAGACGTGCCCACACCCACGCCACGCAGTAGTAGAGCGGGGGAGTGGACTCAGTCTGCGGGATCAGTCCGAGCATCTTGCCCGGGGAGAAGTGGACGAGCAGCGCGGTGTTCGCCTCGTCAAACCAGAAGCCCTGATGCCCGAGCCGGTAGAAGCGCAACACGGCGGCGAGCACGGTCAGCGCCACCACGGCGGTCACGGTGGGATCAGCGAGCAGCGCGCGAGTGCGCGCGACCGGCGCGCGGCCCGCGGGATGGCGCAGGTCGGGTGCGGCCGTGCCGACGCTCACGGGGCGGGATGTTAGGCCTAACGACTACGCTGGAACGACGGCGCGGCACCTGGCTGGCCGCAACCCCTTAACGAGATTTCAACCCGTGTCTACAGCGACCATACTGCCCGCAGGGCAGTATTTCTGAGTGATGCGACAGGACGCTGGCCAGATTGAAGCAGCCTCGGCGCTCGCGCCTGCCAGAAACGGCGCGGGCGTGCTTGCCGCGACCGCGACCGGCGTCGGGGCCGGAGAGGCGAAGGCAAGCGTCTCGCTGCCCGGACTCCCTTCGCTCCGGCTACCGGCGCTGCACGTGCCGCAGGCGGTGCGGAGTCCGCGCGCGGGACGGATCGCGCTCGCCTCGATCGTGGTCTGCTTGCTGGCGTTGGTGTTGTACGCCACCGGCGGCCCGACCGTGCTCACGCCACGCTCGAGCGAGATCTTCGCCTCGTGGGAGGCGGGTCCGCTATACGGGCTCGCCGGCGGTCTAGGCGCCAGCGCGCACGCGCTCGGCTACGGGCTGAGCGCCCTGATCCTCATCATGCTGGCCGCCTACGGCGTGGCGCTCGCGGCGATACGCACGCTGTCGACGCGGATGATCGTCGCGTGCATCGTGACCGCGCACGTGATCCTCCTGCTCGGTCCGCCGTTCCAGCTAACCGACATGGGCAACTACCTCGGGTACGCGCGCCTCGGCGGGCTGCACGGGTTGAACCCATACACGCACGTGATCGGCCAGGAGATGCACGACCCGGTCTATCACCTGGCCACATGGCTCAACCTGCACAGCCCGTACGGTGAGCTGTTCACGGCGCTCAGCTATCCATTGGCCTGGCTACCGCTGCCGGTCGCGTACTGGATCGTCAAGGTCGCCACGGTGACACTCAGCCTCGTGTTCATCGCGCTCGTCTGCGATTGCGCGCGCCGCCTGGGCCGCGATCCGCGCTACGCCGCGGTGCTCGTCGGGCTGAACCCGATCTATCTGGTGTACGCGGTCGGGGGCTTCCACAACGACTTCTTCATGCTCGTGCCATCGACGGCCGCGATCGCGCTGCTGCTGCGCCGGCGCGACCGCTCGGCCGGCGCCCTGCTGATGGTCGCCGTCGCGGTGAAGTTCACCGCTGTGCTGCTGCTGCCGTTCCTGCTCGTCGGCGCGGGCACGTCCGCGCGGCGGCGGGCGATCATCGTAGGGGCGGTACTCGCGGCGATTCCGCTGATCGCGATGAGCCTGGCCCTGTTCGGACTGTCACTGCCCAACCTGTCTCAACAGGGGACGCTGCTTACGCCGTTCAGCTTCCCGAACCTGTTCGGATACGCGATCGGCGTCGGCGGTGGCGCGCCAGCCCTGCTGCGGCTGGCCGACGTCGTGCTGGTCCTCGTCGTCGTGTGGCTGGTGCGCCGGCGCGGCGACTGGCTGAGCCACGCCGGGTGGGCGACGCTGGCCCTGATCGCCAGCCTCGCCTGGGTCATGCCCTGGTATGTGATCTGGGTCCTGCCGCTGGCGGCGCTTGGATCGAGCGTCCGCCTGCGACGCACCGCGCTGGCGCTGACGGTGTTCCTGGTGATCACGTTCCTGCCCTCATCGGGAAAGGTGTGGGGTCTGGTGCACTTCAATCCGCTGAGCGGCTCCGCCGGCCAGGCCTCGCTGAACCTTCAGTCCAAGCTATCTTCGTATCCGTGAGGCGCCGTGCGGGCGCGCTTGCACGGCACCAGCCCAAACCGCTGAACCCACCGCCTCGCGCGACCGCCGGGGCACGCGTTAGGCGAAACTCCCGGCGCGGCGCTGGGTTTATGCGGTGATTATTAGGATCCTGTTAGCGTCGCCCGTCGATGCGCCTTGAAATCGAGCAAATCGACCGCGGTGGAGCGGGTCCGGCATCGGACCTGCCCCCCGTTCGCGTCGAACCCCGCCGGCGCCACCGCGTCGACCGGTTCGAGCTCGGAGTGCTCGTGGCGTTCTCCTTGGTGTCGGTGTGGGTGCTGGCCATCGATGTATGGCGGGTCGCGTTCGACGGGGCCGTGTGGACCGGGACTGACGGCGTCTACATCGTCGACCAGATGCAGTATCTGGCCTGGATTCAGGACGCGTCGCATCACCTGTTGGTCTCGAATCTGTTCGTGCTGCGCTCAACGCCGGCCGACTACTTCCAGCCGGCGGTCGTGATCTCCGGCGCGCTCACGGCGCTCGGGATGGCGCCATGGGTGTCGCTGCTTTTGTGGAAGCCGGTCGCGGTGCTCGCCTTCTTCTTTGCCGTGCGGGCGTATGCGCGGCGCAGCCTGGCCGGCGTGTGGCCGCGCCGGGTGGTGCTCGTGCTGGCCCTGTTCTTCGGCTGTTTCACGTACTTCTACGGGAATTGGAGTGTGCTCGGCGACCTCTTCCCAGGGTTCCTGAGCTGGGGCTATCTATTCGGCCTGATGGGACTCGCCGCGATGGTGTGGGCGCTGGTGGCCTACGACGAGGCGCGCTTGAACGGCCACCGGTGGTGGCTGCCGGGCCTGCTCGGCGCGCTGGCCACGCTGTTGCACCCGTGGAACGGCGAGCTTCTCATCTTCCTGATCCTGGCGGCCGAAGCGGTGCTGCTCGCGCTCGGGCGCTACCGGCGCGATCACCTCAGGCTGACGGTGGCCACCGTGATCGCCACCGGCGTGCCCATTCTCTACCTGGCGATCCTCGACAAGGCGGATCTGAACTGGAACCTCGCCCAGGCAGCGAGCAAGCACTCGCTTCCCCTTCGTCGGGATTCTGATCGCCGTGCTGCCGCTGCTGCTGCCGGCGCTGGTCGCGTACCGCACGCGGCCGGCCACCTTCCTGGCTGCCGCCACCCGCAGTTGGCCGGTGGCCGCCTTCGGGATCTACCTCCTGTCCGGGACGAGCCTCGGCGGGGCGCCCCTTCATGCCTTCCAGGGGATCACAATCCCGCTCGCCGTGCTGGCGGTGGAGGGACTGCAGCTGCTCGGCTGGCGGCGCCTGCCCCATCCCGTCCTGGTCGGCGCCGTCGCCATCGGCGTGTTCACGATTCCGGCCGGCGTCGATGAGATGAAGATCGCCCACGACTTGGCGGCGCCCACGCCGGAAAACGCCAACTTCATCCGGCCCGACGAGAACGCGGCACTCAACTACCTGGCCAGTGACAAGGAGCCGGGGAGCGTGCTCACCCGCAGCTATCTCGGCTCGGTCGTCCCCGGCCGGACCGGCCGCCACACCTATATCGGGGACTGCGAGTGGTCAGAGCCGGGCTGTCTGAGGCTGACCTGGAACGCCCAGTCGCTGTTCAGCGGAACGCTCTCGCAGTCCGTCTCGCGCCGGTTCGTGCTCTCGAGCGGCGCCCGCTTCCTGCTATCGGACTGCGAGACCACCGCCGACATACCGAAGCTGCTCGGCCCGGTCATCCGCTCGACGCACACTTTCGGTTGCGCGACCGTCTACGAGGTGGAGTAGCCGGCTGTCCCCGCGCGGGTGCGGGTGCGTGGGCCGTCATTCTCGCTGTCCTCTGCCTGGCCGGCTGCGGGTCGAGCGCTCGCTCAGTCAGCGTGTTTCCGATCCCGGGCGGCCGGGTCGCAACGCCGCAGACCCAGATCGCCTTCCGCGGAATCTCGCCCAGCCGTATCGGCCGTGTGGTCGTGACGGGCTCGAGGAGCGGCCGTCACGCGGGGCGGCTCGAGGCTGACTCGGACGGCCAGGGCGCGAGTTTCCTGCCCGACAAGCCGTTCGACCCAGGTGAGCTCGTAACGGTCAGGACGCGGATGGACGTCCGCGGGACGCGTGGCGGCATGTTCCATTTCACCGTCGCCACTCCGGCCGGCGCAATTCCGTCTATGCCGCTGGCGCCGGCGGGACGGGTCGCGGGTGACGAGCTGAGCTTTCAGACGCGCCCGGACCTGACGCCCGCCGCGGTCGAGATCACCAAGGAGTCCTCGCGGACGGCCCCTGGGGACATCTTCCTCACCCCTCAGCAGGGGCCCGCGCAGAACGGGGCGATGATCCTCGACCCGAGCGGCGAGCTCGTGTGGTTCCAACCGGTGCCGTCGGGCGACATGGCAGCAGATCTCCGGGTCCAGACCTACCACGGCAAGCCGGTGCTGACCTGGTGGCAGGGCTACTCGGGGGCGGGCATCGGCGAGGGAGAGGACGTGATCGACGACTCGTCCTACCGGCAGGTGGCCGTGGTACGCGCTGCCAACGGCCTCTACGCCGACCTGCACGAGTTCCGACTGACGTCGCAGGGGACGGCTCTGATCACCGCCTACTACCCCGTCTACTGGAACGCTTCCGCGGTCCGTGGAGCGAAGCAGCAGATCGTGCTCGATTCGGTCGTCCAGGAGATCGACATCAAGACCGGACTGGTGCTCTTCCAGTGGGACAGCCTCGACCACGTCCCGCTCCTCGACAGCTACGAGGCGATGCCGAAGTCCTCCGGATCGCCCTACGACTATTTCCACGTCAACTCGATCCAGTCCGAGTCGAATGGCGATCTGGTCATCTCGGGTCGCAACACCTCGGCCGCGTACGCCGTCGACCCGCATACCGGTGCGATCGTCTGGACGCTCGGCGGCAAGCACTCGAGCTTCAAGCTCGGAGCCGGGGTCGAGTTCGCCTTCCAGCACGATGTGCTGGTGCACACCAAGGGGCGTCTCAACGTCACCTTGTTCGACGACGGCGGCGGCCCGCCGAGGGTGCACGTGCAGTCGCGCGCGATCCGGGTGCGGATCGACGGCCAGGAGAAGACCGCGACCCTGGTGGCCCAGGACCTGCACGCGCCGGCGCTCACGGCGAGCTTCGAGGGCAACGTTCAGGCGCTTCGCGATGGCGACGAGTTCGTCGGTTGGGGCCAACAGCCCTACTTCAGCGAGTTCGACTCGAGCGGCCATATGGTGTTCGACGGCCGGTTCGTCGGCAACAACTCGAGCTATCGCGCCTACCGATACCCGTGGACCGGCACACCCCGGACGCCACCGGACGTCACGGCCGTGACCAGCGGCACAACCACGAACGTCTACGCCAGCTGGAACGGCGCCACCGAGGTGAGTGCCTGGCGGGTGCTGGCCGGCCCCTGGTCTGGTGCCTTGCAAGCTGTCGCGACCGCGCCGAAGCGGGGCTTCGAGACCCAGATCCCGATCGACTCGCAGCCGTACGTCGCCGTCGAGGCGCTGAACCGCGCCGGGCAGGTGCTCGGCACGTCTGCGACCGTCGTGGCCCATTGAGCGACACGGAGCCCCGGCCGAGTAGGTGGGATGCTGCCGAGCGATGCTTCGCACCGCTCGGGGGTGGGCTCTGGCACACTGCCGCTCCCATGCGGCTCTTTGCCCTGCGCGGCGCCAACACCGTCCCCGCCAACGAAGCCGCAGCGATCCTCTCGGCCACCGACGAGCTGATGCGCGAGCTGATGGAGCGCAACGAGCTCGAGCCGGACGCGATGGTGAGCTGCATCTTCACCCTGACCGACGACCTCAACGCCGAGTTTCCCGCGGTGGCCGCGCGCAACCTCGGGCTGAGCCGCGTGCCGCTGCTGTGCTCGCGCGAGGTACCGGTGCCCGGTTCGCTGCCGCGGGTCATCCGCGTGCTCGTCCACTACTACGCGGCTGAGGACCACGAGCCTCGGCACGTCTACTTGGGGGACGCGCGCGCTCTCCGGGTCGACCTCGAGTCCGCCCAATAGAGTTACCCTGGGCCGGCATGCCGATCGAGTTCGCCGCCCGCACCCGCCGTATTCCTGTCTACCCGCTGGCCGCTGGCTACGACCTGGGCGCGGACGTGGCCATGCTCGCCTCCAACGAGTCGTGCTTCGCGCCGCTGCCCTCGGTCGTCGAGGCCGCCGGCCGGGCGATGGCCGGCGCCCACCGCTACCCGGACCCGTCCTACTCCCCGCTGCGGCGCGCCCTGGCCGACCGCTATGGGATCCCGCCCCAGCGGATCGCCCTCGGCAACGGATCGTGCGACATCCTGCTGCATGCGGGCGAGGCGCTGCTCGAGCCGGGGGCGGAGGTCGTCTACGCCTGGCCCGCGTTCAGCGTGTACCCGCACCTGGCCGCCGCCTCGGGCGCCCGGGCGATCGAGGTGCCGCTCGACGACGAGGACCGCCACGACCTCGACGCGATCGCGACCGAGGTCACGGTCGCGACCCGGCTGGTGTTGATCTGCAATCCCAACAACCCCACCTCCACCGCGCTCGGGCTGGACGAGATCGACGCGTTCCTGAAACGCATCCCCAGTCACGTGTGCGTGATCCTCGACGAGGCCTACTGCGAGTTCGCGCTGGCCCTGGGCGACACCTACTCGTCACTCGAGCTGCTACGCAAGCACCCCAATCTGGTACTGCTGCGGACGTTCTCCAAGGCGTACGGGCTGGCCGCTCTGCGGGTCGGGTACGCGCTGTGCGCAACCGAGGACTTCCGGATCGCGGTTGACCAGGTTCGTCAGCCCTTTTACCTGAACGCCGCCGCGCAGGCGGCGGCGGTCGAGGCCCTGCGCCACCAGGACGAGGTCGAGCGCCGCGTGACGGAGACGATCGCGGAGCGGCTCGCGCTTGAGGATCGGGTGCGCGCGCTGGGGCTGTGGGCCGCGCGGTCGGATGCGAACTTCATCTGGCTGCACCTGCCCGAGACGGTCGAGGAGGCCGACTTGGTGGCCGGACTGCGAGACCGGGGGGTGCTTGTCCGTGCCGGCGCCGCGCTCGGGCGAGAGCGCTCGTTGCGCGTGACCGTGGGAATGCCGGCCGAGAACGAACGTTTCGGAGAGGCGCTCGGCGACGTCCTCGAAGCCTTGGCATCGCCGCGCCGGTCTGGTAAAACACGGTCGCGATGAGTGTCAGTAGCCGCACCTTCTTCTCGGACCGCGGCTACTCGTACGTCTACGCCTGGCGATTTAGCTAGGCGCCCGGCTCCTCTCGTTTCCGCCCGCGTCCGCGGGCCTGCGCCACCGCCGAGCCGAGCGCCGAAAAACCCCCCGGACGGGTGAAACCCGCCGCTCCTGTTTTCGTACAGTTTCCAGGCACCAGAGAGGACTGAAGAGATGATGATCGTGATGAAACCGACGGCCACAGAGCAGGAGGTGGAGGCCGTTATCGAGCGAGTCACAAGCGTCGGCGCACGAACCCACGTCAGCCGGGGCGACGAGGTGACCGTGATCGGCGCGATCGGGGACCGCGAGCACGTCGCGCGGCTCGAGCTCGAGGGCTACGCCGGCGTCGACCGCGTGGTCCCCATCCTCAAGCCTTACAAGCTCTCCTCGACGCAGTTCAAGCACGGCGAGCGGACCGTGCTCGACGTCGCGGGGCGCAAGGTCGGCGGCGAGAACTTCGCGATGATCGCCGGCCCGTGCACGGTCGAGTCGCGCGAGCAGACGCTCGAGACGGCCCGGATCGTCCGCGATGCCGGCGCCACGCTGTTCCGCGGTGGCGCGTACAAGCCGCGCACCTCGCCCTACGCCTTTCAGGGACTCGGTCAGGAAGGCCTGCGGCTACTCGCTGAGGCCAAGGCCGAGACCGGGCTTCCGATCGTGACCGAGCTGATGGACCAGCGCGACCTCGACCAGGTACTCGAGGTGGCCGACGTGATCCAAATCGGCGCGCGCAACATGCAGAACTACTCACTGCTGGCCGAGGTCGGCCGCTCCGGCCGCCCGGTGCTGCTCAAGCGCGGGCTGTCAGCGACGCTCGAGGAGCTGCTGATGGCGGCCGAGTACGTACTCAAAGAAGGCAACCCCTCGGTCATGCTGTGCGAGCGCGGGATCCGCACGTTCGAGACCGCCTACCGCTTCACGCTGGACCTGATGGCCGTGCCGGTGCTCAAGGAGCTCACCCACCTGCCGGTGATCGTCGACCCGAGCCACGCCGCCGGCCGGCGCGACCTGGTGCTGCCGCTGTCGCTCGCGGCCGCCGCCGCCGGGGCCGACGGCATCATCGTGGAAGTGCATCCGCACCCGGACCAGGCGATCTGCGACGGGCCGCAGCAACTGGTGGCCGACGAGTTCCCCGAATACATGGCGCGCGTCCTCGCCGCCGCCGAGGTCGCGGGCAAGGCGCTCGCCGCCGTATAACGGGTCCCCTTGAAAGTCGCCCTGATCGGCGTCGGGCTGATCGGCGGCTCGATCGGGCTCGCCGCCAAGCGCCGTCTCGACGTCACGATCGCGGGATACGACGCCGACGCGAGCGCGCTCGAGCTCGCGCGCGAACTGGGTGCCATCGACGAACCTGCGACCACCATCGCCGAGGCCGTGGCCGACGCCGAGGCGGTGTTCGTGGCTGTCCCCGTCGGGGGGCTGCCGGCCGCCATCCACGCCGCGCTGGACGGAGCTCCGGAGGCCTGCGTGGTCACCGACGTCGGCTCGACCAAGCGCGCCGTCGCGGCCGCCCTCGACGATCCGAGGTTCGTCGGAGGGCATCCGCTGGCGGGCGCCGAGACGGCCGGTGTGCGGTACGCGCGCGAGGATCTGTTCGACGGCGCGACCTGGTATCTCACGCCGACGCCCACCACTTCGGGCATCCTGTACGAGCGCCTGCACCGGTTGCTGCGCACGCTCGGGGCGCGGCCGGTGGCGATCGAGCCCGAGACGCACGACACGATCCTGGCCACCGTCTCGCACCTGCCGCACGTCCTCGCCAACGTGCTCGTCGCGCAGGCCGCTCAGACGCTTAAATTTGGTCCCCACCCACCCGAGCGGCTCCCCGCCACGGGCCCCAGCTTCCGCGACGCCACACGCGTGGCGGGCGCGCCGAGCGCGATCTGGACCGACATCTACGTCTCCAACCGGGACGCGCTGGCCGTAGGAATCGACGACACGATCGCGCGGCTGACGGCGGTACGAGATGCCCTCGCGGCCGCGGATGCCGGGCGTATCGCCGACTGGAACGACGCCGCCGCCGAGGACCGCCGCCGCCTGCTCGAGGCCCAGCTGGCGGGCGGACCCTTGTTCGAGCTGCGGGCGTCCGTGCCCAACCAGCCAGGGGTGGTGGCCCAGCTCGCGCTCGAACTCGGTCGCGCCGGCGTCAACATCACCGACATGGCGCTGTATCCCGCCCCGGACATGAGCGAGGGCGTGGTCGCGCTGTGGATCGCGGGCGAGAAGCAGGCCGAGCGCGCCGAGGAGCTTGTGGGCCGCCTCGGATTCCCGGTGGCGCGAGCGTGAACGTGCGCTTCGAGCCGTCGGGGCCGCTGCGGGGGACGATCCGCGTCGCGGCCGACAAATCGATCTCGCATCGCGCCGCGATCATCGGCGCGATGGCCTTCGAGCCGGTCCGCGTCCGCAACTACCTCGACGCGGCCGACACGCGCTCGACGCTGGCCGCGATCCAGCGGGTGGGCGCGATCGTCGAGCCGCGCGGCGAGGAGCTGCTGATCCGCGGCTGCGGACTGCGCAACGCGCTGTCGCCCACGAACCCGATCGACGTCGGCAACGCCGGCACCCTCATGCGCTTGCTCCCGGGCTGGCTGTCCTTCCAGCAGGGGCACAGCTTCATGCTCGACGGGGACGAGTCGATCCGGCGCCGCCCAGTCGACCGGATAGCGGAGCCGTTGCGGCTTATGGGGGCGCGGATCGAGGCCCGCGACGGCAGGCTCCCGCCCCTCACTGTGCACGGGGCCGCTCTCACCGGCATTGCCTACGAACTGCCCGTGGCTAGCGCCCAGGTCAAGTCGTGCGTTTTGCTCGCCGGACTGGTGACCGACTCGACGACGGTGATCGAGCCGGTGCCGAGCCGCGATCACACCGAGCGGATGCTGGCCGCGGCCGGCGCTCCCGTGCGACGCGAGGGCTCTGCCGATGCCGGGTATCGCACCACCGTCGGCAACACCGACGAGCTCGAACTCGAGCGGGTCGACGTGCCGGGCGACCTGTCCTCCGCGGCGTTTCTGATCGCCGCGGGCGTCCTCGTCCCCGGCTCACGGCTCGTGCTCGAGGGCGTGGGGGTCAACTGGACCCGAGCCGGCTTCCTGCGCATTCTCGAGCGGATGGGCGCGATCGTGCTCTCCGACGCCGAGCTGCCGGGCACCTTCGCGCGGCACGAGCCGGTGGCGGACATCGACGTCCGCAACGCTCCGATCGTGGGGACGATCGTGGAGGCCGATGAGGTGCCACTGGCGATCGACGAGCTGCCGCTTGTGGCGCTGCTCGGATGCTTCGCCGAGGGGGAGACGCTGGTGCGCGGAGCTGGGGAGCTGCGCGTCAAGGAGTCCGATCGGATCGCCTCCGTGGTCGACGGACTGCGGGGCCTGGGCGGTCAAATCGAAGCGCTCCCCGATGGGTTCGTCGTCACCGGGACCGGCCGGCTGCGCGGGGGCGTGATTGACGCCCGTGGCGATCACCGGCTGGCGCTGCTCGGCGCGGTCGCCGGGCTGGCCTCCGAGCACGGCGTCGAGGTGGTGGGGATGGAGGCGGCCGACGTGTCCTATCCCGGCTTTGCCGAGGATCTGTCGGGGTTGGCTTCGTGACCGTGGTGGCGATCGACGGCCCGGCGGGCGCGGGCAAGTCGACGGTCGCCCGGGCGCTCGCCGACCGGCTCGGGTTCACCTACATTGACACCGGCGCGATGTACCGCGCGGTCGCGCTAGCCGCGACCGAGCGCGGCGTGGAGCCGGGCCAGATCGCGGGCTCGCTGACGATCGAACCGGGCGAGCGGACCCTCCTCGACGGGCGCGACGTGACCGACGAGATCCGCACGCCGGAGGTGTCCGAAGCCGCCTCGCGCGCCGCCGCGGACCCGGCCGTACGCCGGGCTGTCGTCGCGGGGCAGCGCCGCCGGCTCGAGCATGGCGACTGGGTGGCCGAGGGACGCGACATCGGCACTGTCGTCGCCCCCGACGCCGAGGTCAAGGTGTTCCTGACCGCCGACCCGGCCGAGCGCGCGCGCCGACGTGCCGTCGAGCTCGGCGTCGATCCGGCGACCGTCTTGGCCGAGCAGACGATCCGGGACGAACGCGACCGCTCCCGCGCGCATTCACCGCTTGCCCCGGCGGCCGGTGCGGTGCAGCTCGACACCACTGGGATGACGTTGGACGAGGTGGTCGACCGGATCGCCGATCTCGTGCGCGGCGCGGGCACCGGCTAGCCTCGGACTCCTATGAAGGTCGCGATCGTTGGATATCCGAACGTCGGTAAGTCCTCGCTGGTCAACCGGCTCACCGAGTCGCGCGAGGCGGTCGTGCACGAGCAGCCCGGGGTCACGCGCGACCGCAAGGAGCTCCGCACCGACTGGAACGGCCGCTCGCTGACCCTGATCGACACCGGCGGAGTCGACCTCGACGACAGAGCCGAGCTTGCCACGCAGGTGCACGATCAGGTGCGGGCTGCGCTTGCCGACGCCGATGTCGCGGTGCTCGTGGTCGACGCCAAGGCCGGCCTGCGCCCCGGCGATCACGAGGTGGCCGACCTGCTCCGCCGCAGGGTGGGCGGGGTCCTCGTTCCATCGGTCGTGGCCGCGAACAAGGTCGACACCGTGCGCGACGTGCCGCTCGCGGCGGAATTTCACCGCCTCGGGCTGGGCGAGCCGATCGCCGTCTCGGCCGCCCAGGGCCTGGGCACCGGCGACCTGCTCGACCGGATCGTCGAGCTCGGTCCACCGGCGGAGGACGAGGACGACGAGGCGCAGGACACGGTGCGCCTCGCGGTGATTGGGCGCCCAAACGTCGGGAAGTCCTCGCTGGTCAACAAGTTCGCCGGCGCCGAGCGGGTGATCGTCTCGCCGGTGGCGGGAACGACTCGCGACGCGATCGATCTGCCAATCGAGTTCGAAGGTCGCCGGCTGGTCCTGGTCGATACCGCCGGGCTGCGCCGGGCTGCGAAGGTGGGGGAGCCGCTCGAGTACTACACATCGCTGCGTTCGCGGCGCGCGGCCGAGCGAGCCGACGTGGCGCTCGTGGTGTGCGACGCGACCGACGGGATCACCGCCCAGGACCTCCGCGTGGCCGAGCTCGCGATGCGCAGTGGATGCGCCACCGCGCTGGTCCTCAACAAGTGGGACATCGCCGACGGCGTCGACCTAGACCACGAGCGTGCGCGGGCGCATCAGAAGCTTCGCCTGCGTCCCCGGGTCCTGACCGCGAGCGCCAAGACCGGGCGCAACATGCAGCGGCTGCTCGCCGAGGCGATCGCGCTGGCCGACCGCCGCGCGGCCCGGATCCCGACGCCGCAGCTCAACCGCTTCCTGTCCGACGTGACCGCCGCCCGCCAGCCTCCGGTCGGGGGACAGGCCCGCGGCGGACACCGTCTCAAGCTGCTGTTCATGGCTCAGACCGGCGAGCGACCGCCTCGGTTCTCGATCCAGGTCAACTCACGCGCGCGGGTGACCCGGGACTACGCCTACTTCATCGAGAACCGTCTGCGCGAGCGATACCACTTCGAGGGCGTGCCGGTGATCATCGACTTCGTCGAGCGGAGCGAGCGCCGGGCCCCGGGCCGGCGGCGCGCGGCCGCGGCTTGAACTGGCGCAAAAAGCTCACAAACTTGCTTGATTGCCGGGTGGTATGTCCGCCCTCACGCCGCCGCGATCGACGCCCACCGTCCGGGGCAACCGGCGATGGGTGGAGCGGGCGTCGCCACCGTCCCCGCCGGTGGCTCGTCGCCGGCGCCTGCTGGCCCTCGCCGTCCTCGGCGTCGTGCTCGCCCTGGCCAGCGCCGGCTGGTTCATCCTGCAGGGATCCGGTACGGCGCCGCCGGCCACCGGCGCCGCCTGTGTGGTTCCGGCCGACGTGCTCGCCTACGTGCACCTGTCCACCGACCCATCGCGGCCGGCCGTCCAGGCCGCGCGCCGGCTGGCCGATCGCTTCCCCGGCTACCCGCTTCTCTACGCGGCGGTCGTGAACCGCCTCGACGGCGCCCTCGGCGGCGGGGCGAACGTTGACTTTGACTCCCAGGTGGGGCCGTGGCTGGGCAAGGAAGCCGCGCTCGCGGTGCTCCCCAGCACGGGCGCGAGCGCGCCGACGCTGCTCGTGCTCGACGTCTCCAATCGTGCCCGCGCGCAGGCCTTCCTGAGCTCGGCCGGCGCGGCGTCCGCCGGCAACTACGACGGCGTCCGGCTGCTCGCCTACCCCTCGGGCAGCGAGGTCGCGCTCGTCGGTCATTACCTCGTGGCCGGCCCCAGCGCCGGCGTGCGGGCCGCGATCGACGCGGCGCGCGGCCGAGTGCCGTCCCTGGCGGGTGACGACGCCTACGAGCGCGCGACGGCGAGCGAACCGGCGGGCCGGGTGCTCGACGCCTACCTGCCGGCGGCTGGGGTCACGCGCCTGCTGTCGGCCCGGGGCGGGGTGGCCGGGGCGATCGGGCTGTTGCTCGACCGACCGGGAGTCGTCGGCAGCGCGATCTCGGTGTCGGCAATGTCAGGGTCCCCGCCCACCCGCGCGCAGGTACTCGTCGACAGCGTGAAAAATGGATCCCCGCCCACCCCTAGGCAGGGCGGGAGCACGTTCACGCCGACCCTCCAGACGGTCCTGCCCACAGGATCGACGCTGATGCTCGACGTGCGCGACCTGCGCCGGGTCGCCCCCGAGCTCCTGAAGGCGGGGGCGCTGGCGGGGATCGGCGCCAACGTGGGGCCGCTGCTGGATCGCCTCGGAGCGGCGCTCACCGCGCAGGGCGTGAACGTCCATAGCGTGCTCTCGGTCTTCGACGGCGAGACCGCGGTGGCGCTCTCGCCCGGACCTTCGCCCGCTCTGCTGATCGTGGCCCGAGTGCGCAACCAGGCGGCGGCGCAGGGCGAGCTCGCGTCACTCGAAGGGCCGCTCACCACGCTCTTCGCTCCGTCCAGCGGGGCGGCGGCCGGCCAGGTCCCGGAACTCGCCGACACCCAGGTTGGCGGCACGACCGTGCACGAGGTCCAGCTCGGGCCCGGACTGCAGGTCGATTACGGGGTGTTCGACGGCCTGGCGGTCGTGTCGACCAGCCTTCAGGCGATCGACGCGGTGGCTCAGCGCAGCCACGCGCTCTCGGATGAGGCCGCATACCAGGCGGTGGTTCCGGCCGGGGCGGGGCAGGTGTCCTCGCTACTCTTTGGCGACTTCACCAATCTCCTAGGCCTCGGGGCGCAGACGGGATTGACGAGCGGCACGCGGACGCGCGAGCTGTTGCCGGACCTCTCGAAGGTCCGCGCGATCGGTCTGAGCTCGGCGAGCGGGGAGAACGACACAACGACGGAGATGACGTTCGAGATCCGATGAGCATGCTGGCTGACAACGAGTTTCTGTTCACCTCGGAGTCTGTGACCGAGGGACACCCCGACAAGGTCGCCGATCAGATCTCCGACGGGGTGCTGGATGCGGTGCTGCGCGACGATCCAAACGGACGGGTGGCGTGCGAGACGCTGGTTAACACCGGGCTGGTGGTGGTCTCCGGGGAGATCACGACCACGACCTACGTGGATATTCAGGACGTGGCGCGCGAGACGATCAAACGGATCGGCTACACGAACGCCGAGTTTGGGTTCGACTACCACACCTGCGCGGTCATCAACGCGATCGACAAGCAGTCGCCCGACATCGCCCAGGGGGTCGACCGGGCGTGGGAGTCGCGCGTCGATCCCGGCGATGACGACGAGCTGGATCTGGCCGGCGCGGGTGACCAGGGGATGATGTTCGGCTACGCGTCCAACGAGACCGATGAACTGATGCCGCTGCCGATCTCGCTGGCACACAAGCTGGCTAAGCGGCTGGCCGATGTGCGGCGGGCCGAGATCCTGCCCTACCTGCGTCCGGACGGCAAGACGCAGGTGACGGTGCGCTACGTGGACGGGCGGCCGGCCGAGGTGGAGAAGGTGCTGATCTCGACCCAGCATCGCGACGGCGCCGAGTCGCTATTGAAGGACGACCTGTGGGAGCAGGTCGTCCAGCCGGTCGTGCCGGCTGAGCTCTACGACGCCCGCAAGCTGCACCGGGCGCTGCTGGTCAACCCGACCGGCCGGTTCGTGATCGGCGGCCCGATGGGCGACTGCGGCCTCACCGGGCGCAAGATCATCGTCGACACGTACGGCGGCATGGCCCGTCACGGCGGCGGCGCGTTCTCAGGGAAGGACCCGTCGAAGGTGGATCGCTCGGCGGCCTACGCAGCGCGCTATGTGGCCAAGAATCTGGTCGCGGCTGGGCTGGCCGACCGTCTCGAGGTGCAGGTCGCATACGCGATCGGGGTGGCCCATCCAGTGTCGGTGATGGTCGAGACGTTCGGGACCGAGAAGATCGGGCGCTCCCGGATCCTCGAGTTGATCGGCGAGCACTTCGATCTGCGTCCCGGCGCCTTTCGCCAATACCTGCGGCTTCACCGGCCGATCTACCAGAAGACCGCCGCCTACGGGCACTTCGGCCGCGAGGACCACGACTTCACGTGGGAGCGCACGGACAAGGCCGCCGCGTTGCGCGAAGCGGCCGGACTGGGCGCCGCCACCCTGCCGGCCTAGTGCCCTGAGCCAAAAATTCGGTGGCAGCCTCGCGGCGGGACTCACACCTGGGGGTGGGTCAGCCGCAAGTCGTGCAGCGCCCGGTCGACGGTCCGGACGATCTGGCGTGGATCGTCCACGCCCCGGAACCTGAAGTTGTAGGCGGCGCCGCCTGCCGTGTCGAAGTCGACCGTGCCCACCCGACACGCCCGCTCGAGCGGACGCTGACGCGAGTTCACGTTCTGCACGCGCTCGAGCCGGGTCTCGTGCATCTCGCGCGAGACGAGGCCGGAGGTGATCGTCAGTCGCCGGTTGGTGATCGTGTAGGTGATCGTGATGCGCCGGAGGAGACCCCAGAGGAGCACGACGACGAAGACGACGGCCACCGCCGCGCCGACCCATCCGGACTGGACGTGCTTGTTGGCGATCCTGGTGACGAGCCCGGCGATCACCCCGGCCAAGACGGCCGCGATCAAGCCTCGCAGGTAGAACGCCAACATCGAGCGCCACGACGGGTGACCGTGGAAAAACACCTCTTCTCCGGGCTCCAGGTCCACCGCCCAGAGCGTACCGCCGAGCGGGTCAGCTCCCGATCAGCAACGCGAGCACCCCAACCACGCCGGCCAGCACCCCGAGCAGTCCGGCGGGCAGAAGATCGACCGTCATCCTGGCCTGACTTTACCCTCCAAGACCCCGATGCACTCCGACCTGTCCAACGCGTCGCCGGTGATCGCCCGCGTCGAGCCGCTGACCCGCACCCGCGCCGTGCGGGGGCCGTTCGACTACCGGCTTCGTCCGGATCAGGCCGACGTGGGTGTCGGCGCGCTCCTGCGGGTCCCGTTCGGCCGGCAGACCACGCTGGGCGTGGTGCTCGAGCTGGCGCGGGAATCTGAGCTCGAGCCCGAGCGGCTCCTCGTGCCGGATGCGGTGCTTGGGCCCGGGGTCGGTCCCGACCTGGTCGAGCTCGCGGGGTGGATCGCCGAGCAGTACTGCTCGACGCCGGCGCGGGCGCTCGGGCTGGTCCTGCCGCCGGGCTTCGCCTCCGGGCGCGGGCGCCAGCGGGTGCTGGTGGCCGAGCTGACCGAGGCCGGGCGGAGCGCGGTCCAGGACGGCACGCGCCTCACCGACCGCCAGCGCGCGACGCTCGAGCGGCTCGAGCGCGAGGGCTCAGCGGCTGTGGCGGCGCTCGGGAACGACACCGCCCGCCGCCTCGAGGGGCGCGGCCTGGTGGCGCTCCGCCGGGACGCCCGGGTGCGGCGGCCGGCGACGGTGACGGTCGGGCGGCGCCTCGACGCGCCACCCCCGCTGAGCGCCGACCAGGACGAGGCGCTCGACGCCGTCCTGAGGGCGTTGCGAGGCAGCGCCGACACCGGTCAGGACGCGAGCGCGCGATTCCTGCTCCACGGCGTGACCGGGTCGGGCAAGACCGAGGTCTACCTCCAGGCGGTGCAGGCCACGCTCCAGGCCGGACGGAGCGCGATCGTGCTGGTTCCCGAGATCGCGCTCACCCCGCAGACCGTCGGTCGCTTCCAGGCCCGCTTTGGCGACGTCGTCGCGGTGCTCCATTCCGGACTCGGGCAGGGCGAGCGCCACGACGAGTGGCTGCGGCTGCGTACCGGCGAAGCGCGCGTCTGCGTCGGTCCCCGCTCCGCCGTGTTCGCGCCGCTAGACGACATTGGCCTGATCGTGGTTGACGAGGAGCATGACGCCTCCTACAAGCACGAAGGCGACCCGCGCTACGACGCCCGCACCGTCGCCATGCGCCGGGCCGAGCAGCACGGGGCGGTGCTGCTCGCCGGCAGCGCGACGCCGCGGCCCGAGAGCGTGGTCACGCTCACCCGCCTGCGGCTGCCTCACCGCATCGACGGCCGCCCGCTGCCACCGGTTGAGCTCCTCGACATGCGGGGGCTCCATCGCTCGCTGCACCCCCGGACCCGGATGGCGCTGGCCGACGTCCGAGCCGCCCGCGGCAAGGCGATCGTCCTGCTCAACCGCCGCGGCTGGTCGAACTTCCTCTCCTGCCGCGGATGCGGCCATGTCTGGATGTGCCCTAACTGCGATGTGGCCCTGGTCCTCCACCGGGCCCAGGCGCGCTTGTCCTGCCATCACTGCGGCCACCGGCAGCGAGTGCCGGAGCGCTGCGGCGAGTGCGGCTCGATTGCGGTGGCGCGTCACGGCGCCGGCACCGAGAGCGTCGAGCACGAGTTGGGCGAGGCGTTCGGACCGGAGCTCCCGGTGTTCCGGCTCGATGCGGACATCGCCTCGAGCAAGGACCGCCTGGCCAGGACGTTGGCGCGGTTCGAGGCGGCGTCGTGCGGCGTGCTGCTCGGCACCCAGATGGTGGCCAAGGGTCACGACTTCGCCGACGTGGCGCTCGGCGTCGTGCTCGACGCCGACCAGACGCTTCGGTTCCCGGACTTCCGTGCCGAGGAGCGCACGTTCGCGCTCGTCACGCAGCTCGCCGGGCGAGTGGGGCGGGGTGATTTGAGACCCACCCACCCTCCCCCAACCACCAAGTCACCCGCGCGCGTCCTCGTCCAGACCCTGGCGCCCGACGCACGCTCGCTCGGGCTCGCCGCTCGGCACGACTCGGACGCGTTCATCGCTCAGGAGCTCCAGCGCCGCGAGGTGCTCGGCTATCCGCCGTTCGGATCGCTGATCCGGGTGGTGTGTGCCTGCGAGGAACCCAACCCGGCACTCGCGCTCGCCACCCGTCTGCGCGAGGAGATCGCGCCGGCCGGCGGAATCGTGCTCGGGCCCGCGCCGCTGTTCCGTCTGCGGGGCCGCTCGCGCAGTCAGCTGGTGATCAAGTGCACCGACCGCCTGACGGTGGTGCGCGCGGTCGGCGCCGCCATCGATGCCTGCGCGGCCGATGCCGGCCGGCGCGGGGTGAGCGTCAGCGTCGACGTTGACCCGCAGTGAGGTCCTGCAGTGAGACACTAAGCTGAAAGCGTGTCCTCTGAGCGCACCTATACCGAGGCGGAGACCGAGCCGCAGGCGGGCCTCGAGCCCGAGCCCGAGGCCGGCGTGGAGCCCGAGCCCAAGCCTGAGCCGGAGCTCGACCCGGAGACCGCCGCGCGCCGCGATGCCGCCCTGGCCCAGATCCGCAGCTTCGGCGATCCCGTGCTGCGCACCAAAGCGCGGCCGATCGAGCGCTTCGACGATGCGTTGCGCGAGGAGGTCGCGCGCATGGGACAACTGATGGACGACGCGATCGGCGTGGGTCTCGCGGCCACACAGGTGGGCGTCGTGCACCGGTTGCTCGTCTACCGCGTCCAGCAGCACGGCGCGCTCGCGGCCTTGATCAATCCCGAGATCGAGTGGAAGGGCCGCGACAGCGAGTCCGCGGAGGAGGGCTGCCTCAGCCTGCCGGGCGTGCTGGTCGAGGTCGACCGCCCGGTGTACGTGCGCGTGCGGGCCCAGAACGAGTTCGGCGAGCCGATCCTGATCGAGGCCTCGGGACTCGAGGCGCGGGTCATCCAGCACGAGATCGACCACCTCGACGGTGTGCTGATCCTCGACCGAACCTCGCGCGACCAGCGCAAGGAGGCCATGCGCGTCCTGCGCGAGGGCCAGCAGGCCGCCTAGCCGGCGAGCCCGGCTCGGCCGACGCGGCGCGAAATCCCGGCGACTGACGTAAGTGCGGACCGTTTACCTCGGCACCTCTGAGTTCGCTGCGGCGGTGCTGCGCCGACTGTCCGACTCGCCCCACCGCCCCGTGCTCGTCGTGACCCGGCCCGACCGGCCCCGCGGCCGGGGTCGCAAGCTGGCCTCGCCGCCGGTCGCCGATGCCGCGCGGGAGCTGGGCATCGCCCTCGAGCAGCCGGCCTCGGTCAACGATGACGCGACGCTGCGGTTTATCGAAGCCGCCGCTCCCGACGCGGTCTGCGTGTGCGCGTTCGGCGCGCTGATCACCGATCCGCTGCTGTCGCGCTTCGAGATGCTGAACGTCCACCCATCGCTGCTGCCGCGCTGGCGCGGAGCGGCGCCGGTCGAGCGGGCGATCATGGCCGACGACGAGCAGACCGGCGTCTCGATCATGCGACTCACGGCCGGGCTGGACAGCGGACCCGTGTGCGCCCAGGTGACCGAGCCGATCCGTTCAGAGGACACGTACGGGTCGCTGGCCGCCCGCCTCGAGGTGCTTGGGGCCGACCTGCTCGTCCGGACCCTCGACACCGAGCCGCCGTGCGTCGAGCAGGACGAGGCCGGCGTGACCTATGCGGCGAAAATCGAGCCACCCGATCGGGAGCTCGATCCGAGCCGATCCGCGGTCGAGCTCGAGCGCGTCGTGCGGGCGCTCACGCCCCACATCGGCGCCTACGTGGTCCTCGAGGACTCAACGCGCTTGGGCGTGAGCGCCGCGCGCGTGCTCGGAGATGGCACCCCGCCCACCCCGCCCACTCCGCCCGCCCCACCGCCCGGGGTGGTGTCGCTCGCGGGGCCACGGCCGGTTCTCGGCTGCGCCGAGGGCGCGCTCGAGCTACTGGTCGTACAGCCGCCGGGGCGTCGGCCGATGCGCGGAGAGGACTACCTTCGGGGCCGGCGCTCGTAGATGCCGGCCCCACCCGCGACCCGCGCCGGTGGCAGCGTCTCCCCGGCGCGCGCGTGCGCCCTGCGCGTCATCCGGCGCGTGTTCGAGCAGGGCGCCTACGCCGATCGCGCGCTCGCGTCGGAGGCGGCCGGCCTCGAACCGCGCGATCGCGCGCTGGCCATGGCCCTTAGCTTCGGCACCGTCCAGCGGCGGGCCACGCTCGACCACGTGGCGGCGCAGCTCGTCAAGCGCCCGCTCGCCCGCCTTGACGTGCCGGTGCTGGCCATCCTGCGCCTGGGCCTGTTCGAGCTCCTGTATCTCGGGAGCGCCGCCGAGTACGCCGTCGTGAATGAGATGGTCGAGCTGGCCAAGCAGCAGTATCCGCACGGCGCCGGGCTGGTCAACGCGGTACTGCGGCGGGGCGCGGGGGATGGCCGGGGCATGCTCGAGGGCCTGGACGACGACACGGCGCAGTCGGCGGCGCTGCTCCACTCCGTGCCTGGCTGGCTGGCCAGCAAATGGTGGGAGGAGCTGGGCGCCGAGCAGGCACGAGCGCTCCTACGGGTGGTCAACGCGCCGGCCGAGTCGGCGCTGAGGGTCAATCGGCTCGTGGCCACGGTCGAGGAGGTGCAGGAGGCGCTGCCCGTGCCCAGCCGCCGCGCGAGGGTGGGCGGGCACCAAATTCCCGAAGGGCTCGTGCTCGACGGCCCGTTCGACGTGCAGGGCTCGGAGCTGTGGCGCTCTGGCGCGGTCCAGCCCCAGTCGCGCGCCTCGATGCTGGTCTCGGGGATGCTCGCTCTCGAGCCGGGGCAGCGCGTGCTTGACCTGTGCGCCGCGCCCGGCGGCAAGACCACCCACCTGGCCGCCCTGATGGGTGATCGCGGCGAGATCGTGGCGGTCGAACGGCACCCGGGTCGAGCGGCGGCGCTCGAGCGGACCGCCGGTCGTCTCGGGGCCTCGAGCGTCCGCGTCGAGGTCGGGGACGCGGCCGTCGTTCGCGGCGACGGCCCGTTTGACCGGGTTCTGGTGGATCCACCGTGCAGCGGCCTTGGCACGCTCCAGTCGCGGCCGGACCTGCGCTGGCGCGCCCGGTCCGAAGCGATCGAGGAGCTCGCCGGCGTGCAGCTCGGGATTCTGAGCGCCGGCGCCCGGGTCGTGGCCCCTGGCGGCATCCTCGTCTACTCGGTGTGCACGATCTCCCGGGAGGAGGGCGAGGGCGTCGTCGAGCGCTTTCTGGCCGAGCACGCTGACTTCACCACAGACGAAGTTCTCCAGCTGCTGCCGCACCGCGACCGGACCGACGGCTTCTTCATCGCCCGGCTTCTGCGTCGCTGACCATCAGATGATCGCCCGGGCTGGCGGTTACCCTACGACTAGGTTGACCGAATCTCCGCTCAAGCTCGGACCCGAGTGCCCCAACTGCGGCGAGCCGTGGCTGCGTCCGACGGCGGCACCCGGGCGCTACCGGTGTGTCTACTGCTTGCAGCGGTACGAGCTCGTGTCCGTGTGCCCGAACTGCGGCGAGCATTCCACGATCGTGCGCATGTCGAGCACGGCGGTGGTCGCCTGCAACCACTGCCACGGCAGCATGCTCCGGGCCGTATAAGCGGTGGCCACGCAGAGCCAATCACCCTCCGAGGGCACCATCGGCCTGCTGCGGGAACGGCGTCTCGCCCCCTCGATCCTGGCGGCCGACTTCGCTCGGCTTGGCGAGCAGGTCGCGGACGTCCTCGCGGCCGGCGCGCGAGTGATCCACGTCGACGTGATGGACGGCCATTTCGTGCCGCCGATCACGTTCGGGGCGCTGGCCGTCGAGGCGCTCGCCGACCAGGTCCACGCTGCGGGTGCGGTCATCGACGTGCACCTGATGATCGAGCGCCCGGAGCACTACGTGGGTGACGTCGCCAAGGCCGGTGCGGACAACATCACGATCCACATCGAGGCCACCCCGCACGTCCACTACACGCTTCAAACGATCCGCGAGGCGGGTTGCACGGCGGGCGCGGCGATCACCCCGTCCACGCCCGCCTCAAGCCTGGACGAGATCGCCCACGAGATGCTCGATCTGGCTCTCTGCATGAGCGTGAACCCGGGCTGGGGCGGCCAGCAGTTCATCCCCTGGTCGCTGGACAAGATGGCGCGGATGCGCGCCGCACTGCCGGATCACGTGGCGCTCGAGGTGGACGGGGGCGTGCACGTCGGGACGGCCGCCGCGTGCGTGGAAGCCGGCGCAAATCTGCTCGTAACCGGCTCGGCCGTGTTCGGCACGGACGACCCCGCCGCAGCCTACGCCGCCATCGCCGCGGCCGCGGGCGCTCGCTGACGGATTCGATCTCGCCAGCGGGCCGCGAGGCCGAAGGCCTCGTCGGTGCGGCCCGCGGAATCAATCAACTAGCCTGCCCATGGTGCATCCGGCCATCCTCCGCGCGGCCCTTGGACTGCTGGTCGTCCTCGCCCTGTGCACCGGGTGTGGATCGAGCAACTCCTCGAAGGTCAGCGCGGCGACCTACGTGAAGACGGTTTGCTCGGCGATCTCGCCACTCGAGCACGATGTGATCACCCGCACGCAGGCGCTGAGCGGCTCCACCGCCGCGAGCGCGGCTCAGGCCAAGAAGACGCTGGAAGGCTTCCTGGGCGCGGTCTCCAAGGACGCCGACCAGGCGGTTGCGCGCATCAGCTCGGCCGGAACGCCCGACATCTCGGGCGGGCAGTCCGTGGCCAACGAGATCGTCAAGGCGTTCACCCAGCTGCGGGACGCCATGCACGCGGCCGCGGCCAAGGCCAGCTCGCTTCCGACCGACTCCGCGTCCTCGTACAAGACGGCCGCCCAGGCCCTCAACGCCAACGTTCGCGCCTCGCTCAACAACATCGACGCCAGCGGCCTCAGCAACCCGGACATCGAGCAGGCGGCGGCTAAAGAGCCGGTCTGCAAGTCCCTGAGCAGCGGCTGATCGAGCCGCCGCGCCTACGCCCCCGATCGGCCCTCGATCGCCGCGGGGGGCGCCGCCGGGCCCCGACGGTAGATCGCATAGAGCAGGCCGCACAGCACGAGTGCGCCCGTGAAGTAGGCGACCTCGACCCGCGTGACCTCCGAGGGAATGGTTGGGGCCGCGACGAGCACCACGAACAGCGCCGCGGCCGAGAGCCAAGCGATCGCGGCCACCCGGGCACGGCCCCTGGCCAGGGCGGCCTGATTCAGCGTGCCCGAGACGAGGTGCAGGCCCATGCCCAGTCCCACTATGGCCAGGCCGAACCGCCCGTATTGATAGCCCTTGTTGCCGAGCAGGGCAGTCATCACGAACGGGCCGATGGCCAGCAGTCCGATCGTTACCGCGCCGGCAAACGCCGCGATCGCCTTGACGGTAATGCGGATCGCGCGACTGAACTCCTCGGCGCTCTCGCGGGCCTCCAGCCCCGCCAGGTGCGGGAGTATCGAGGTCTGAATCGCCTGGAACAGCTGCAGCGGGGCACGCACGATCAACATCACGTTGAACACGAACCCCGTCAGCCCGGAGGTGATCGAGCCGGCACCCGATCGGGCCGCGATGATCAGCACGCCGCCGTTCAACAGCGTCTGCTCGGCCAGCATGATCCCGACCACGGACACGGCGAACCCGGCTCCTCGCTTGAGGCTCAGGTCGGCGGCGGCCTCCTCGACCTGGGCGTGGGCCGGACCCTCCCGCGCCGCGTCCGCCGCGGGCACTTCGGCGGGCGCAGCGACCCGGATGCGCGAGAAGGCGAATGGGATCACACACAGCGAGGCGAACGGCGCCACCGCCATCCCGAGGCCGACCGCGGCCTGCCCGGACGTGATCCCGACCGCCGCGGCCAGGGCGAACATGAAGCGAGAGGTCGACTCGAGGAACACCAGCCCCCCGTAAAGGGCGAAGCGCTTGTGGCCCGCCAGCCAGCCCCGAGCGAAGTAGCTGGCGGCGTAGGCCATCACGCCGACTACCAGGATCCAGTACAGCGCGCTCGAGCCGCCGAAGATCCCGTACTCGATCTCGTGGCGCAGGGACAGCGCCGTGACCAGGAAGATCAGGGCGAAACCGATCTGGATCGAGGCCGGGATCCAGAGCGGATGGCCGTGCAGCCCCCGCGCCCGGCGGTCGGCGATCGTCCGGGAGAGCAGCTGCTCGATTGGCCGGTAGATCACCGACAGGATCACGAACATGATCGCCCAACACAGCGAGATGCGGCTGTATTCCGCCTTGCTCAGCACATGGCTGGCGGTGGCGAGGTAAAGGAAGGTGAAGATGCCGGTCGACGCGATGCCGATCGTCAGGATTCGGGCGCCCGACCCGAAGGAGGGCTCCGCCGCTGCGCTCGCGCCGCCGTCCTGCGCGCTTTCCGGGCCTGGCTCGGTGGCCGGCGCAGGAGCGGCTTCGGGGGATGCAGGTCCTCGCCCGGGGGTCATCAGGACACGCGTACGAGCAGCATCGTCCACGGAAACGGCGAGCGCGCTTGCTCAACCTCGCCGTGCCGTGCCACGGTGCGGATGAAGCCCCGCTTGGACCAGTGGTTAAGGTGTCCGGGCGTGTTACCCAGATCGCGTACGTAGGCGCCCCGGGCCAGGTTGAGCCCGCGCCACAGCGGCTCGCGCGGGACCGAGACGAGCAGGTGCCGCTCCGCCACGCGCGCCATCTCGGCCAGGGTTTGTTCGGGATCGGGCACGTGCTCGAGCACCTCGATCGCTGCGGCCAGGTCGAACGACCGGTCCGGAAACGAGCGCAGGCCGTCGACGTCCATCACGCGGAACTCGAGGTTCTCGCGGCGGCGGGTGCGCCACTGCGCCTCGAGCTTCGGATCGGCCAGGTCGATGCCGACGATCGGTTTCTCGCCGAGCTGCTGGGCCCACCGGTAGGTGAGGACCCCCTCGCCGCACCCCACGTCGAGCACCGACCGTGGCGCCGCCGACGCAAACAGGAGGTCCAGCCGCCTCTCGAACCCGGACATCAACCGCCGGACCACCGGGTTGGTCGAGCCGTACTTGTCGAACGTGTTGCCGGTGGGCACCGAGGCCGAGCGCCCGCCGGACGGGGCGGGGCTGGAGCTCATACCTCGAGCGCCCTGCGGTCTGGGGGTCCCGATGGCTCGCGCACGGTGCCCTCCTCGCCCGCCGCGTCGGCGTCGGACCCAGCGGTCGGCGCTCCGGGTTCGTAGTGCGAGGGCCCAACGCCGAGCTGAAGCTCGATCCGGCGCACCCGCTCGAAGGTCCGTTGCGAGAGCGTCCGCTGTGCGTCGAGCAGGTCACCGATCACGCCCAGGGCCCCGAGCAGCATCGCCGCGTTGAACAGCACGCCGCCCGCGATCAGCTCCTGAATATGGCGCGTGCCCGCGTCGGGATGCTGCACGAAGAAGATCAGGAAGCGGATGAAGATCGCCAGCGCGGCCGCGCCGAGGATCACCGCTCCGGTCCAGAACACCCGAAGGGGCTGGTACTGCGAGTAGACGCGAAAGATGGAAAGAGCGTTGCGCCGGACGTAGGCCGCGGTCGATGGGAATAGCCGCGACTCGCGCGTCTTGGGGTTGGTGCGGATCGGGACGTGGTCGACCGCCACCTGCAGCCGGCCGGCCTGGATGATCGTCTCGAGCGTGTAAGTGAACTTGGAGACCGCCTGGACCTGAAGCGCGGCCTCGCGGTTGTAGGCGCGGAACCCGGAGGTGGTATCGGGGATCTCGGTCGAGGAAGCATGGCGGACCACCCACGAGCCGAGCTTCTGGAGGAGCTTCTTGCCCGCCGAGAAGTGAGCGATCGTCCCCACCTGGCGGTCGCCGACCACCATGTCGGCTTCCCCGCGCAGGATCGGGGCCAGCAGCTTGGGGATGTCGGACCCCTCGTACTGGTTGTCGGCGTCGGTGTTCACGATCACGTCGGCGCCCAGCTTCAGCCCCGCGTCGAGGCCGGCCTGGAACGCGGCGGCCAGGCCCTTGTTGTTCGTCAGGCGCACGATGTGCTCCACGCCGTGCTCCTTGGCGACCTCCACGGTCCGGTCCGTCGAGCCGTCGTCGATGATCAGCCACTCGACAACATCCACGCCGGTGACGTGGCGCGGGAGCCGGGCGAGGGTCGCCGGAAGCTGCTGTTCCTCGTTGAAGCAGGGGATCTGGATGATGAGCTTCATGGGGCGGAGAGCCGGGCTGTGTGTCTGAAACGAGCTGTCCGGCAAAACGGAGCGCTTCGCGCGCCGACGGTGACCATGAAACGGTAGCGGGACACGCCCCGGACGATCTCCGAGGCGCGCAATTTACAAACCAGGCGCGCCGACTCTCGGCTTTATCCGAGGGTCATATCCTGAGAGCCGCCATGTCTGCCACCACCGAGATCGACCGCCGTCACCTCGCCCGCGCGATCGACCTGGCCAGCGAGGGCTCCGGGCGGGTCAGCCCGAACCCGCTGGTGGGCGCCGTCATCGGCCGCGAGGATGAGGTCCTCGGGGAGGGCTTTCACGGGGCTCTCGGAGGCGCACACGCCGAGGTCGAGGCGATCCGCGACGCCGCCGGAAGCGATCTGACCGGCGCCACCATGTACGTCTCGCTCGAGCCGTGCTGCCACCAGGGCCGGACCCCTCCGTGCACCGACGCGATCCGGCAGGCCGGCATCGGGCGGGTCGTCGTCGCCTCCGACGACCCCAGCGAGCACGCATCCGGTCGCGGCCTGGGCATCCTGCGCGATGAGGGAATCGAGGTCGTGGTGGCGGACGGCGAGCTGGCCACCCGCGCGCGCCTGATCAACCAGTCGTTTCGAAAGCACGCCCGCACCGGGCGGCCGTGGGTGCTGTTCAAGTCGGCAATGACGCTCGACGGCAAGGTCGCGACCCACGGCGGCGACTCGAAGTGGATCTCAGGGGAGGAGAGCCGGCAGCTTGCCCACCACTGGCGGGCTCAGTCCGACGCGGTGGCGGTCGGCATCGGCACCGCGCTGGCCGACGACCCCCAGCTGACCGCACGAATATCGAACTTGGATCCCACCCGCCCGGGCGGGGTCGGATTCCGCCAGCCGCGGCGGGTCGTGTTCGACTCGCTGGCCCGCCTTCCGCTGAGCTCACAGCTCGTGCGTGACGCCCGCAAGATCCCTCTCACCGTGGTCGTCTCCCGGGCGGCGCCGCGCGCAGCCACCGACGCGCTGGCTGCCCACGGGGCCGACGTGGTCGTGGCGACAGGGGAGAACGAGCCCGCTCGCGTGCGCTCCGCGCTGGACCAGCTGGGCGCGGACGGGGTCGGCTCGATCCTGCTCGAGGGCGGGCCCCACCTGGCCGGCGCGTTCCTCGACGCCGGCGAGGTGGACGAGATGCGGCTGTTCCTGGCGCCGATGGTCCTGGGGGGGCGGACTGCGCGCGACCCACTCGAGGGCGAGGGCGTCGACGCGATCGCCGACGCCGCCCGCGCGTTGACCCTCGAGTGCGAGCGCGTGGGCGCGGATCTACTCGTGTCCGCGCGGATCAAGGAGTGGTAGATCTCGAAAATGTTCACCGGACTGGTTCAGGGGCTCGGCCGCGTGGTGGCGGTCGACCGTGACGAGACGGGGGCGCGCATCACGATCGAGACGCCGCTGGTCGGCGAGCTGGGTGCCGGCGACTCGATCGCGATCAACGGCGTCTGCCTCACCGCCGTCTCGCTGAACAACGGCTCGTTTGAGGCCGACGCGATGAACGAGACCCTCACGCGCTCCTCGCTGGGCGATCTGGCTGCAGGCGCCACGGTCAACCTCGAGCTCCCGCTCCGGGCGACCGACCGCCTCGGGGGGCACGTTGTCCAGGGGCACGTCGACGGTGTCGGCGTAATCGCCGAGGTCGCACCAGACGGCTTCTCCCGGCGCATCCGGATCGACGCCCCGAACGAGCTGTTGCGTTATGTGATCGAGAAGGGGTCGATCGCGGTGGACGGCGTCTCGCTCACCGTGACCGCGGTCGATGACTCATCGGTTACCGTGTCGTTGATCCCGGAGACGCTGCAAAGGACCAACCTCGGCCGAATCCGAACCGGCGCGAGGGTGAACGTGGAGGTCGATGTGCTCGCCAAGTACGTGGAGAAGCTGATCAAACGATGAGCTCGCTCCAGACCGCGTATTCGACGATCGAGGAGGCGCTCGAAGACATCGTCGCGGGCAAGATGATCGTCGTCGTCGACGACGAGGATCGCGAGAACGAGGGCGATCTGGTCATGGCGGCGCAGTTCATCACCCCGGATGCGATCAATTTCATGACCCGACAGGCGGGCGGGTGGATCTGCCTCGCCCTGACCCCCGAACGCTGCGACGAGCTCGAGCTGGAGCTGATGACGCTCAAGAACGAGAGCTCGCACCAGACGCCGTTCACGGTGACGATCGAGGCGCGCGACGGTGTCACGACCGGTATCAGCGTCTACGACCAGGCCCGCACGATGCAGGTCGCCATCGACCCAACCAAGGGTCCGGAGGACATCGTCAAGCCCGGTCACGTCCGTCCGCTGAAGGCAAAGCCCGGCGGCGTTCTCGAGCGGACCGGACACACGGAGGCGTCGGTCGACCTCGCCCGTCTCGCCGGGCTCAACCCGTCCGGGGTCATCTGCGAGATCCAGAACGAGGACGGCTCGATGGCCCGCGGCGAGGACCTCGCCGCGTACTGCTGGAAGCACCAGCTGAAGATGGTCACGATTGCCGACCTGATCGCGTACCGCCGTCGGCACGAGAAACTGGTCGAGCGGGTCGTCTCGACGCGGCTGCCGACCTCGTTCGGCGAGTTCACGGCGGTCGGATACCGTTCGCTGGTCGACAACAAGCACCACGTCGCGCTGGTCAAGGGCGATGTCGAGGGTCGCGACGACGTGCTGGTGAGGGTGCACTCGGAGTGCCTGACCGGGGATGTCTTCCACTCGCTGCGCTGCGACTGCGGGGAGCAGCTCGAGTCGGCGCTCTCGATGATCGAGTCCGAGGGGGTCGGGGTGCTCCTGTACCTCTCACAGGAGGGACGCGGGATCGGCCTGCTCAACAAGCTGCGGGCGTACAAGCTCCAGGAGCAGGGGCTCGACACGGTTGACGCCAACCTGCGGTTGGGGTTGCCGGCGGACCTGCGCGATTACGGGATCGGCGCCCAGATCCTGGTCGATCTGGGGCTCACGAGCATCCGGATCCTGACCAACAATCCCAAGAAGATCTCGGGGCTCGCCGGTTACGGGCTATCGGTCGTCGACCAGATCCCGATTCAGCACGTCCCCAATCCGCACAACGAGGCCTACCTGCGGGCCAAGCGCGACCGGCTCGGGCACACGCTCCACCACCAGGGGCTGGCGCTCGACGAAGAGATGCTCCACGACGAGCACGAGCACGACCGCCGGCGCCACCTTCCTTCCGAAGAATGAGCGCGCCGCGCGTAGCGCTCTGCATCGCGCGCTTCTACACCGAGCTCGCCGACAAGCTCGAGTCGGGCGCCCGGGTGGCGCTCGCGGAGGGCGGCGTGAGTTCTGCCGAGATCGACCGGTTCGACGTGCCCGGCGCGTTCGAGCTGCCGGTCGTCGCCAAGTTCGCCGCGGAGTCCGGACGTTACGGCGCCGTCGTCTGCTTGGGGGCGGTCATTCGCGGCGAGACCGACCACTATCAGTATGTGTGTGCCGAGGCGGCCCGCGGGATCCAGGAGGTCCAGCTCCAGACCGGCGTGCCGTGCGGATTCGGCGTGTTGACCGTGGACACGATGGCCCAGGCGCTCGAGCGCGTATCGGGTGGATCCAAGCGCGATACGGGTCGCAGCGCCGCCGAGGCCGCGCTGGCCTCGGTCGCGGTCAAGAATGAGCTTGCTCGCTAACTAAACTAGTCTAGTCGCCCTGATCGTTGCCGCCGGCGGGACCGCCCTGGGCGGGTCCCGGTCCGGGTCCGCCCGGCGGACCGCCGCCACGGAAGTGGTGGTGACCCGGTGGTCCTGCCGGCCCCGGCCCCGGCGCCGCGCCACCGTTCGCCTGCTGCCCCAGCGCCACCAGCGCGAGCTGGAGCTCCTCCCTGACGGCACCTGTCTGGTTGGGGATCTGGAGGCGCTGATACAGGACCTGCACTGCTTGCCGCGGGTCGCCGGCCAGCCGCAGGGAGCGGCCAAGGTCATACAGCGCATAGGCGTAGGTCAGGCTGCTCGGCGAGGCGTCCGCGACGGCCTGGCGCAGTACCGGGATCGCGGCCGTGAAGTTGCCATCCATCATCAGCTGGTGGCCCTGCGCGTCGAGCGTCTCGGCTGTCGGCGCCGGTGTTGTAGCGGCTGCCGGAGTGTCGGTCACCGTCGGCGTCGTCGGCGTCGTCGGCGTCGTCGGCGTTGTCGGCGTCGTCGAAGCGCTCGGGGCGGCCTTCGCATGCGCCGCGGGGCGCTTTGCCGTGGTCGTCACGCTCGGGGTGGATCGCCGCGCGGCGGTGATCGACGAGCGCGCCGGCGCTCCGCCGCCGCTTCCGATCGTCCCGGCCACGGCGACCGCGACGATCGCTCCCGCCGCCAGGGCGGCCACGGCGGACACGCGCGGGCCACGCCAGCGCCGCCGCGGGGGCGAGGTCGCCGGGGGCGTCGTCGTCCCGGTCCGGCGGGCTCGTCCCGCGGCCGCTGCGGCAGCCGCCGGGCCAACCGCACCGGCGGCAACCGGCCGAATCGGCCGCGTCGGCGGGGGCGCGGCCGCCGCGGCGCGGATCGGTCGCGTGGTCGGCTCGCGTAGCGCGGATTCGAGCGCCTGAGCGAAGGCTTGCGCGGTCGGCCAGCGCTGCTCGGGCCGCTTGGCCATGCCGCGCGCCAGCACGGCGTCGACGGTGGGCGGCAGGGCGCGGTTGCGCTGGCTGGCGGCGGGCGGCTCGTCCTCGACGTGCTGGCGGGCCTGCGCGGCGAAGTGGGTGGACGTGAACGGCCGCTCGCCCACGAGCAGCTCGTAGGCAACGACCGCGAGCGAGTACCGGTCGCTGGCCTCGGTGGCGGCCCGGCCCAGCGCGCGCTCGGGCGCCAGGTAGGACGCAGTTCCGAGCACCTGGCCGGTGCCGGTGATCGTGTCCTCGGTGCCAAGCCGAGCGATGCCGAAGTCGCCGACATGCAACGTCCGGTCGCGGTCGAGCAGCAGGTTGGCGGGCTTGATGTCGCGATGGAGGACGCCGCGGCTGTGGGCGTAGTCGAGCGCCGAGGACGCCTCGTGGAGCCATTTCACGGTGTGCACCCGCCGGACCGAGTCGACCCGCAGCGCGTCGGCCACCGTCCCGCCGGCGAGGTACTCCATCACGATGAAGGCGCGCGGACCCTCCCCGACGCCCGGGTCGGTCTCGCCGACGTCATAGATCATCACCACATTGGGGTGGCCAGACAGACGCGCCGCCGCGCGGGCCTCGCGCATGAACCTAGACGCGCCGGCCTCGTCGTCCGCGAAGCGCTCGGCGAGCAGCTTGATCGCGACGTTGCGGCCGAGCGCCTGGTCGCGCGCGCACCACACCGAGGCCATGCCGCCGGCGGCGATGTGGCGGAGCGGCTCGTAGCGCCCCGGGAGCCCCAACTCCCGTTGGACGCCCGCGTCCGCGTGGGATCGATCACCCATCGAAACGCCTCATTACCCGTAGCGAAGAATACGAATCGTGGAGGACTCTCACAGAAAGACCCGGTCTGGTCCGCAAGATGGGGCCCACAACGAGGGGGTCAAGACGCGCCTGAGGCTATACTCGCCGACCATGGCAAAGGTGTGTCACGTGTGCAGCAAGGGGCCGGCGTTCGGCAACAGCCGCAGCCACTCGATGGTCGCCACCAGGCGCCGCTTCGACCCGAACCTTCAGCGGGTTCGGATCGACGACAACGGCACGCCTCGGCGCGTGTACGTGTGCACGCGCTGCCTGAAGGCCGGAAAGGTCACTAAGGCCGCGTGACGGCCGCCGACTCGGATTCGGCGCCCGGGTCGGATCCGAGCCTGCTTCGCTTCCGCGCGCTGCTCGAGGCTGGGCTGGCGGCGCTCGAGACGCGCCGCGAGGAGGTCAACGACCTCAACGTCTTCCCGGTGCCCGACGGCGACACCGGCGACAACATGGTGCTCACGCTCCGGGCCGTCCTGGACGAGCTCGACCGACTGGCCACGTTCTCCCCCGAGATCACGGTCGCGCGGATCAGCCGAGACGAGATCGTCGCCTCCGTGGCTCGCGCCGCGCTCCTCGGGGCCCGCGGGACCTCGGGCGTGATCCTCTCGCAGCTGATCCGCGGGGCGGCCGAAGAGCTCGCGAGCCGACCGGGCGAGTTGGTCGACCCGGTCCTGATTAGCGCCGCCCTGGCCCGCGCGGTGGATCAGGCGTACGGCTCGGTGCGCGAGCCGGTCGAGGGCACGATCCTTACCGTGGCCCGCGAGATGGGCGTGCAGATCGCCTCGGACCTGGCCCGTATGTCGGACGCCAGGCTGCCCTCCGATGCCAGCGCCGAGATGCAGAACGCGGTGATCGCGGCGCTCGTCGGGCGCGCGCTCGAGGCGGGGGAGGGGTCGCTGCGGCGCGGGCCCGACCTGCTCCCGGCGCTCCGCCGAGCCGGCGTGGTTGACGCCGGCGGGTATGCGCTGACGCTCGTGTTCGGCGGGATCATCGGCGCCCTGCGGGGTGGGGCGCGCCCGCCGGTCGAGATGCGGCCCGAGTCGCCGGGGCGGGGCGGGCAGGGGCCGGGTGGGCGGGTCCAAATCACGCGGCCGCAGCACTCCTCGACCACTTTTCGCTACTGCACGAGCTTCGCCGTCACCACCGCCGAGCTCGAGCCGCGCTGGTTTCGCCCGGCCTTGGAGCGGCTCGGGGACTCGGTGCTGATCGTCGGGGACCAGGCCACGCTGAAGGTGCATGTCCACACCGACGATCCGGACGCGGCCACCGCCTTGTTCTCCCCCCACGGGACGATCTCCCACTTGGACGTGGCCGACATGCGCGCCCAGGTCGAGCAGCGCGAGGAGCGCGCCAGGCCGCCCGAGCCCGTCGTCTGCGACGCAATCGCGGTGACGAGCGGGGCGGGAATGCGCTCGCTGTTCGAAAGCCTCGGGGTGCACGCGCTGGACGGGGGCCCGGGTCTTGACCCGAGCAGCCTCGACGTCCTTTCCGCGATCCACGCCTCCCGAGCCGAACAGGTCGTGGTCCTGCCCAACAGCGCCGCGGCCCTGGCGGCCGCCCGGCGGGCCGCCACGCTGTCGGACAAGGCGGTATCGGTGGTGCCGTCGGTCTCTCCCCAGGCCGGACTGGCGGCCGCCGTCACGCTCGACCCCACGCTGGACGCGGAGCACAACGGGCAGGCGATGGCCGACGCGCTCGAGCGCGTCCGCACCGGGGCCGTGGCGCCGGCGCCGATCGATGACAGCGAAGGGCGCTTTCGGGCCGGCGACGCCGTCGGCTACATCGAGGAGGAGATCGTCGCCTGGGGCAGGCCGCGCGAGGCGCTGCGCGAGGTGCTGGAGCAGCTCGCGCACGATGCCGAGCTGATCACCTGTCTGCGGGGCGTCGACGCGCCGCTGGACGACGGGACGGTGGAGGCGCTGGCCCTTGGAGATGTCGAATTCGAGCTATCCGACGGAGGTCAGCAGGGTCAGTGGTGGCTGCTCTCGGCCGAATGACGGCGGTCCCGTCGTCGTCGTCGTTTGCCAGCAGCGCCTCGAGCTTCTCGGGCGCCATCGGGCGGGCGAGAAGGAAGCCCTGAACGCGTTCGCAGTCGAGCCGCCGCAAAGCGGCTAGCTGTTCTTCGTCCTCGACGCCCTCGGCGGTCACCGTGCAGCCGAGCGCCCTGGCCAGGCCGATCAGTGAGGACACGATGGCCTGATCGCGCGAGTCCTCGGCCAGGCCGGAGACGAAGCTGCGATCGATCTTGATCGCGTCGACCGGGTGCTCCTTGAGCCAGGAGAGCGACGAGAAGCCCGTGCCGAAGTCGTCCAGCACGATCCGGATGCCGCCCGACTCGAGCTCGCGGAGCGTCTGCGCCGCGATCATGTCCCCGCGGACCAGCGCGGTCTCGGTGATCTCGAGCGTCAGCTGGTCCGAAGGCCACTGCGCGTGGGCCAGCGTCTGGCGGACCGACTTGGCGAATCCGGGGTGGGAGAGCTGGTGCGCGGAGACGTTCACCGCCAGCTCCACGGTCCGTCCGAGTTGGCCAGTGATCCGGTTCATCGTTTCGCAGCTCTCGCGCAACACCCAAGCCCCGATGGGCACGATCAGGCCGCTGTCCTCGGCGACCGGGATGAACTCGGCCGGCGACACCGGGCCGAGCGTCGGGTTGTGCCAGCGCAGCAGCGCCTCGACACCGACGAGCTCGCCGTCTTCGAGGCCGAAGACCGGCTGGAAGGCGATCGCGAGCTCGCCGCGCTTCTCCGCACCGCGCAGCTCACGCACGAGGGCCAGGCGGCGGCCCTCGTGGCTGCGGCGATCCCCGCCGAAGAACGACAGGCGGTCCCGGCCGGCGCGCTTGGCCTCGTACATCGCGCTGTCGGCCTGGCGGAGCGCCTCGCGGCCGTCCGACTCGGCATCGGTCACGAGCGTGATGCCGATGCTGGCGGTAGCCACGGTCGTGTCGATCCCGGGCAGGGGCCGGGAGATGGCCTCGAGCAGTCGAAAGCCGAGGCTGGCCGCCTGAGCCTCGTCGGCCACGCCCTCGGCAACGACCACGAACTCATCCCCACCGAACCGGCCGACGAAGTCACTCCCGCGAACGGCGGCCGACAGGCGTTGGCCGACCTCGCGGATCATCTCGTCGGCGCGGTCGTGGCCGAGCGTGTCGTTGAGCGTCTTGAGTCCGTCCAGGTCGATGAACAGCACGGCCGCCATGGAATTCGGTCCCGCCCGCCCTCCCGTACGCCCCGCCCGGACGATCGCCTCGTCGATCGCCTCGAAGATCGCCGTGCGGTTGGGCAACCCGGTGAGCCCGTCGTGCCGGGCGTCGTGGATCAGTTGCTCGAGCGCCCGGTGGCGCTCGATCGCGATGCCGGCCAGACGCGCGCCATCCTCCAGCAGCGTGATGTGCTCGGGCAGCGGCCTGCGGGCCTGCCCGCCGTACAAGGCGAGCGTGCCGAGCACGTCGCCGGCTGGGGACTTGATCGGCATCGACCAGCAGTGACGCAGGCCGACGCCGAGCACGAAGTCCCGGATCGGCGCCCACCTCGGGTCATCGGCGATGTCATCGGAGATCGTCAGTTGCCCGGACCACGCCGCCGACCCACACGCGCCGACGTTGGGGCCGATTACCACGCCGTCGATCGCCGCCAGGTAGTGGGGCGGAAGCGACGGCGCCGCGCCTGGCCGCAGCACTCCGGCCTCGCGATCGAGCAGCACCACGCATGGGATCACCGATGGGTCGTGGCGCTCGATCCCCTGCGTGAGCTCCACCAGGACGTCCCGGAGCGGCGCACCGCCCGCGATCAGCTCGTGGACGCGATGCTGCGAGGCGACCAGCTCGTGGAAGCGTTGTGTCTCTTCGCTGGCTACGCGCAAGCGAAGCTCGACGGCGATCGCGGCCGTCGTGTGCTCGAGGGTCCGCGCGTCGCGCTCATCCCAAGCACGGGGCGCCGCATGGGCTACGCAGAGGTGGCAAAGCACCTGACCCTCGATGATCACAGGCGCCTCGAGGTACGGAAGCTGGGTGTCCGGAGGAGCCTGGCCGCTCGCCTTGCCGGCTAGGAACTGCTCGAGCGACTCTCCGGCGCCAAGCTCCGCGGCCTGCGCCGCGGTCGCCTCGCCGATCCAAAGGCCTTTGATCAGGGTGCGTTCGCCCACGGGAACCGCCAGGCCGGCCACCGTCGCCCCGGTGGCGCTCTGCAGCACCGCGGTCCAGCGGTCGAGCTCGGGCCACGTACCGGGATCGAGCAGCCCGCTACGAGCCAGCAGCTCGAGCCGGACGTCTTGGAGAGCGTCCTCTGAGGCCGTGGTGTGTGGCTGGACCTGCGGCACGACCGGGTTAACCTCGTTCGCGTCCGCGCGGACGTTGATGATGCGGCCGTTTGCTAGACGAATCTTCCACCTGCACACCGATGGCCGCCACTGCATTCGCCAGTCCTGATCCGCTGGGCGAACCCGAGCTCCGGGACGCGCCGGTTCGCTACCCGCGCCCGTCGAGGCTGGCAGCCAAGCTGACCTTCGACGGTGCCAAGGCCCAGCGGGCTGCTGACACGCTCGGCCTGCACAGCGTCGGGGACCTGCTGTTGCACCTTCCGCGCGACCGGCGCGAGGCGCGTGCCGTCGCCGAGCTCGTGCCGGGCGACAGCGCAACCGTGGTGGTCCAGGTCAAGAGCATCTCCTCGCGCTCGGTTCGCCGGCGCGGGATGCGTCCGCTGGTGGAGGCGACCGTGGCGGACCAGAGCGGCGCCATGAAGGCGACGTTCTTCAACCAGCCCTGGCTCGAGCAGCGCTATCCCGTGGGGACCCGCCTGGCGCTCCACGGCAAGTTCGAAGGGCGGCGTCGCTTTCGCGTCCAGGCACACGCGAGAACCTCGGACGCGGTCAGCGGAGAATTAGGTCCCGCCCACCCCGTCGCGCACTACCCCGCCACCGACGGCCTGTCTTCGACCCAGATCCTCGCGCTCGTCAACGAGCATCGCGCCGCATTTCAGGCGGTCACCGAGCCGCTCCCGGCGCGGCTGCGCTTGCGGGAGCGGTTGCCGGGTCGCGCCGCGGCGCTGACCGGGGCGCATTTCGCCACCTCCGAGGAGGCGATGGAGCTCGCGCGCCGGCGACTGGCCTTCGACGAACTGCTCATGGTCCAGCTGGCCCTGCTCCGGCGCCGCCTGCAGCGGCGCGCGTCGAGCAGCGCCCCCGTGCTCGATTCAGAGCGCGAACTGACGGGGCGCTGGCTGGACACGATGCTGCCGTTCAAACCGACGGGCGATCAGGAGGCGGCGCTTGCGGCCGTCGACCGCGACCTGTCCCAGTCCAGGCCGATGCAGCGCTTGCTGATGGGCGAGGTCGGCTCCGGGAAGACGGTTGTGGCCCTATACACGCTGCTGCGGGCGGTCGAGCACGGCTATCAGGGCGCGTTGATGGCACCGACCGAGACTCTGGCCGAGCAGCACTTCGCCACCGTCCAGAAGCTCATGCCGGGGGCCGTGGTCCCGATCGGGCTGCTGACCGGATCGACGCCCGGGCGCCGGCGGGCCGACCTGCTCGGCAAGCTGGCCAGCGGGGAGCTGCCGCTGATCGTCGGCACCCATGCCCTGATCGAGGACCCGGTGTGCTTCGCCCGGCTCGGCGTCGCCGTCGTCGACGAGCAGCACCGCTTCGGGGTCCGCCAGCGTGCCGCCCTGGACGCGAAGGCGGATTCGAATCCCATCCACCCAACTCTCAACCGCCCGCGCCGGCCCCACGTGCTGCATCTCACCGCCACGCCGATCCCGCGGACTTTGGCACTGTCGAATCACGGTGATCTGGACTACACGGTGTTGCGCGAGCTCCCGGCCGGCCGGCGCCCGATCAAGACGTTCGTGTGCTCGAGCGAGCGCGAACGGGCTCGGGCGTATGACCGGATTCGCGAGGAGCTCCGGGCCGGCCGTCAGGCATTCGTCGTCTGTCCGCTCGTGGCGGAATCAGACGTGCTCCAGGCCCGCGCGGCCACGGCCGAGTTCGAGCGGCTGCGCGTGGGGGAGCTGCGGGACTTTCGGGTCGTGCTCATGCACGGCCAGATGGCGGCCGGCGCCAAGCAGGCGGCGATGGCCGCATTTGCGTCGGGCGAGGCCGACGTGCTGGTCGCCACCTCGGTGATCGAGGTCGGAATCGACGTGCCGAACGCCACCGTGATGCTGGTCGAGGACGCCGACCGCTACGGCATCTCCCAGCTCCACCAGCTACGGGGGCGGATCGGGCGCGGCCCCCACGATTCGGTCTGCCTGCTGTTCGGCTCCAAGGAGTCGCCGCGGCTGCGCGCGCTCGCCGAGCACACAGACGGCTTCAGATTGGCTGAGATCGACCTCGAGCTTCGCGGCGAAGGGGAGCTCGTCGGCACCCGCCAGCACGGCGAGACGATCTACCGGATCGCCGAGCTGCCGCGCGACGCCGAGCTGCTCGAACGGGCGCGGCGATACGCCGAGGAGGTGGTCGCCGATGATCCCGAGCTGGTGTCGGCCGAGCACGCGCTGCTGGCCGACGCACTCCTCGGCGTGTTCGGAGCCGAGGCGCTGGCCCCGATCCGGGCCTAAGCCGCCGTGCGCGTCGTCGCGGGACGCTTTGGCGGGCGGCCGCTGGTGGCCCCGCGGGGTCACGCCACCCGGCCCACCTCGGACCGCGTGCGCGAGGCGCTGTTCTCGATCCTGGGAGACGCCGTGGTGGGAGCGCGGGTGTTGGACCTGTTCGCGGGGTCGGGTGCCCTGGGGATCGAGGCCCTCTCTCGGGGCGCCTCCAAGGCTGACCTCGTGGACTCCTCGGCGGCCGCGGTGGCGGCGATTCGGCGGAACCTGTCGGCGGTCGGCGTGGACGCGGATGTGCCACGTCAGGACGCCCTCCGGTACCTCGAGGGGGCACGTCGGGACGCTCGTCAATACGATCTTGTCTTCCTCGATCCTCCATATCGGCGCGCGAGCGCGCTTGGGCGGGAGCTGTCGGCGGCGCTTGCCCCGGTACTCGCGCCCGATGCACGGGTAGTGGCCGAGAGCGACCGGCGGGCGCCACTCGGGCTCGACCTGGAGCTGCTCGACGAGCGCCGCTACGGCGACACCCTGATCCGAATCTATGGCCCCCGATAACCGCATCGCGATCTGTCCCGGCACGTTCGACCCGGTCACCAACGGGCATCTCGACGTGATCACCCGAACCTCGGCCATGTACGACCAGGTGATCGTGGCCGTGGTCAACCTGCCCTGGCGCAAGGGCTCGACCGTGTTCAGCACCGAGGAGCGAGTCGGCTTCCTGAAGGGCGCCACGCAGGGGCTCGCCAACGTCATCGTCGAGCCGTTCAGCACGCTGCTGGTCGATTTCGCCCGCCAGCGCGGGGCGATGGCGATCGTCAAGGGGCTGCGGGCGATCTCCGACTTCGAGTACGAACTAGAGATGAATCAGCTCAACCGCCGGCAGGACCCGGAGATCGAGTCCGTTTACCTGATGGCGTCGGCCAAGTACAGTTTCCTTAGCTCGAGCGGGATCAAGGAACTTGCCACGTTCGGCGGGGAGATCGATGATCTGGTCCCCGCGGACGTGGCCGCCGCATTGAAGGAACGGCTCGGCCGCTAACGAAACAGAGGTTCTTAAAGATGGATGTCTTGGTACTGATCGACAAGCTGGACGACCTCGTCCACAACGCCCGGGCGGTGCCGTTGACCGACCAGGTGCGTGTCGACAAGGAGGAGATCTACGACATCCTCGATCAGATGCGCGCCACGATTCCCGAGGAGATCAAGCAGGCCCGGTGGATCGTCAAGGAGCGTCAGGAGATGCTGGCCGAGGCCAAGCGCGAGGCCGAGCGGATCGTCAAGGAAGCCCGCGAGCGCCAGGAGCGCATGGTCTCCGAGGAGGAGATCACGAAGCAGGCCGAGCGCGCCGCCGAGGACATCATCGAGGACGCCCGTGGCCGGGAGCGCGAGATCCGGCTGGGCGCCGAGGACTACGCCGACGAGATCCTCAACACGCTCGAGGTGAACCTGTCGAAGTTCATCGCGGCGGTCAGGCGCGGGCGCGAGCGCCTGGCGGGCAAGGAAGAGCCCGCCGAAGTGTCGTGATCGTCGAGGCTCTCGACGCCAACATCAGCACGCTCGACGTCGAGACCGCCTGGGCGGGCTGAGGAGGGCCTGAGCCGTGCGCGCACTCATCATTCAGCACGATGAGTCGGGGCCGGCCGGCCACGTCAGCAACTGGCTCGCGGCGCGTGGAGCCGAGCAGGACGTATGGCTCATCGCTCGCGAGGTGCGCGAGGTTGACCCACTTGACTACGACCTGATCGTCTCGCTCGGGTCAGCGTCCGCGGCCCACGACGACTCGGTGCCCTGGCTCGGCCTCGAGCTTGCGCTGCTGCGGCGTGCCTTCGACGCCGACGTGCCGATGCTCGGCATCTGCTTCGGCAGCCAGATACTGGCCCGGGCACTCGGGGGCCGCGCGATGCCCGCCGCGCAGGCGGAGATCGGCTGGGTGGCTGTGAGAAGTCGCGAGCCCGACTTGGTGCCGGTTGGACCGTGGTTCGAGTGGCACCACGACACGTTCACCCTGCCCCCCGGCGCTGTACTGCTCGCCGAGAGCCCGGCGGCCCCGCAGGCGTACACCCTCGGGCGCACCCTCGCCATCCAGTTCCACCCGGAGGTGACGCCGGAGATGGTGGACGTCTGGGTCGCCAAAGGGCACGATCAGCTCGTCCGCGTGGGAGTGGACGGCAATGAGCTGCTGGCCGAGATGCGCGAGCGGGACGACGAGAACCGGGACGGCGTGTGGCGCCTGCTCGACGCGTTCATGGACCGCGTGGCCGGCGCTCAGCGAATCTCGAACGATCCCAGCCCTTCCGGCGCCTCCTCGCTGACGTCGACGGTCTCGACCTCGGCCTGACGCGGCCCCGTCTCCATGAAGCGGACGACGCTCTGAACGTCGTCGGGGTCGCCCTCGAGCACCGCCTCGACGGCGCCGTCGGCGCGATTGGTGATCCAGCCCTGGACGTTGCGCGTGTGGGCGCGCTGTCGGACCGAGTCGCGGAAGAACACGCCCTGGACGCGCCCGCGAGCGGTCACTCGACGGCGTACCCGATCGTCGGCCATGGCAACGATTCTTGCAGGACCGAGGCGTCGTCGGCGGCCTTGAAAAGCCCTGCTTGAGGCCGCGAAACGATCCGTCCGAGCGCCGCGCCATGCTGGACGTCCATGGATGCGCTTTGGTTGATGATCGGTCTGTTCGCCGGCGCCGGTGCCGTGCTGGCCGCGGTCCGCCCGCGGCTGCGCGCGCTCTCGCGTGAGGCGGCGCGGGCCGGAGAGCTCGAGCGCGAGCTGGTCCGGTCACAAACCGAGCTCGACCACGAGCGGGCGGTGGCGGCCGAGCGGCTCGCCGCGATCAACGACGCCCAGGAGCGACTGTCGGCGTCGTTCAAGGCCCTGAGCGCCGAAGCGCTCCAGGCCAGCATGGCGCAGCTGTCCGAGCTCGCCCGGGCGCAGCTGCGCGAGACTCAGGCCGAGGCGAAGGGCGACCTGGACAAGCGCCAGCAGGCCGTCGAGCAGCTGGTGGCGCCGCTGCGCGAGCAGCTCGGACGGGTCGACTCCCAACTGCTCAAGCTCGACCAGGAGCGTCGCGAGTCCCGCGGGCGCCTGGAGGCGCAGCTCAAGACACTGGCCGAAACCGGCGAGCGCCTGCGCACCGAGACGGGCGCGCTCGTGACCGCGCTGCGCAAGCCCAACGCCCGCGGTCAGTGGGGCCAGATGCAGCTGCGCAACGTCGTCGAGCTGGCCGGGATGGTCCGCTATTGCGACTTCGTCGAGCAGTCCCCGGTGGCTGGAGACGAGTCGATCCTGCGACCGGACTTGGTGGTCAGCCTGCCGGGCGGCAAGCACGTAGTGGTGGACGCCAAGGCGCCGCTCCAGGGCGTGCTCGACGCCTACCAGGCGCGCGATGAGGAGGAGAGGCAGGGCTATCTCCGCGACCACGCCCGGCTGCTGCGCCGACACGTCAAGGCGTTGGCCGACAAGGCCTACTGGGCCGGCCTGGACTCGGCGCCCGACATCGTCGTGATGTTCCTTCCGGGCGAGCACCTTTACGGCGCCGCGCTCGAAGCCGACCCGACGCTGATCGAAGACGCGATGGCCCGCCGGGTGCTTATCGCCACCCCGACCACGCTGCTGGCCATGCTGCGGGCGGTCGCCTACGGCTGGCAGCAGGAGCGAGTCGCCGAATCAGCGCAGGCCATCTCCGAGCTCGGCCGCGAGCTCCACGGGCGGCTGGTCAAGCTCTCGACCCTGCTGGGCACGCTCGGCACGCGGCTGAACAGCACCGTGCGCGCCTACAACGAGGCGGTTGGATCCTATGAGGCGCGTGTGTTGCCGGCGGCGCGCCGGTTCGAGGACCACGGCTCGGTGGCCGCCGGACGCGACATGGGCGAGCTCGAGCACGTCACGGTCAGCGCCCGGACCGTACGGGTGGCGGAGCTCGAGCCGGGCGAAGGCGGCGCCGGTGCCGCACCCGTGCCCGAGCAGCTGACGATGCGCCGACTCCGCGCCGCCGACTAGAGCAGCGGACCAGCCGCCCACCACCCCCGCCGTCGGACCCGTAGGCTGTCGGCATGGCTAAGGCGGTGGTGGTGCTCGGGGCGCGGAATCTCGGCGGGGCGATCATCGATCACTTTCTGGCGCACGGCTGGAACGCGGCCGGGGTCGCTCGGAGCGAGGACACGCTGGCCCAGGTGCGCGAGCGGGGCGCGCTGGCGATCGCGGCCGACGCCTCCGATCCGACCGAGCTTGCGCAGGCGCTCGCGACGGCCCGCGAGCAGCTGGGATCGGTGGACGCCTTGGTCAACGCGGTCACGGCCGCCCGGCCCACGGGTGCCGGGCCGTTCGGCGGTGGCCAGCTGGCCGAAGCCGATCTCGACGCGTTCCGCGGCTGGACGGTGGCGGTGGCCGAGCAGGCCTTCGTGTTCTTGTCCACCGGGCTCGTCGCCCTTCGGGACAGCGGCGGAGGCGCGCTCATCCAGATCACCGGCGGCTCCTCCCGGCGCGCCATGCCGGGCCGCGGCCTGTGGGCCGCCGGCGCCTTCGCCACGCGGGCGCTCGTCCAGGCCGCTGCGCAGGAGCTGCGCGGCGAGGGCATCCACGTGGCGCTGCTGGCCGTCGACGCGACGATCGAATCACCGAAGACCGCGGCGTTCACGCAGAGCCAGCCGGCCGATGCGCTAGCCGACATGGGACAGGTCGCGGAGGCGGTCCGCTTCCTGGTTGAGCAGGGCGCCCGTGCCTACACCCACGAGCTGACCGTGACGCCCGCCGGCGAGCGGTGGGTGCCGTAGGCAGGCTTCGCGTCCCGCGGACACTGGCTGCGCTCGTGCTGTGGAAATCGGGCTGTTCACGCGCCGTCCAGAGCTTGTAACATGCAACCATGCGGTTGCTCGTCCTTGGCGGAACTCTGTTTCTCGGCCGGCACATCGTGGACAGCGGGCAGGCCCGCGGCCATGAGCTGACGCTGTTTAACCGCGGGCGGACCGATCCCAGCCCGATCCCCGGTGTCGAGCAGATCCATGGCGATCGCGAGCAGGATCTCGCGCTCCTGGCCGGTCGCAGCTGGGATGCGGTGATCGACACCTCGGGGTACTGGCCCCGAGCGGTGCGCGCCTCGGCCGAGCTGCTGGCCGAGAACGTCGACCGATACGTATTCGTCTCGAGCATCTCGGCGTACGGACGCTTCCCCGAGCTCGGCATGAACGAGGACGCCCCCACGGCTCCCGACCCGCCTCCGGACGCGAGCGACGTCATGGAGCACTACGCCGAGCTCAAAGCTTGCAGCGAGCGCGTGGTCGAGGATGTGCTCCCAGGCCGGGCGCTCGTGATCCGACCGGGACTGATCGTGGGGCCGCTCGACCCCACCGAACGGTTCACCTACTGGGTGCGCCGGCTGGCGGCGGGCGGCCGGGTCCTCGCGCCTCGCGCGCCCGACCAGCCGGTCCAGCTGATCGACGCGCGGGATCTGGCCGACTGGACCGTCCGGATGGCCGAGCACGGTGTCGCCGGCGCGTACAACGCAACCGGGCCGGCCGAGACCCTGACCTTGGGCCCACTTCTCGAGCGCATCGCAGCCGCTACCGGCGGCGCGTCCGAGCTCGTCTGGATCGATGAGGATCGGTTGGCCGAGGCTGGCGTGCAGGCGTGGGACGAGCTGCCGGTGTGGCTGGACCTACCGCGGAATGCCGAGTTCCGCGGCCTCTGCGCCGTCGACATCGGCCGTGCCCTGCACGCGGGCCTGAAGTTCCGGGCCCTCGAAGCGACCGTCGCCGACACGCTGGCGTGGGCCCGCGAGCGCGGTGACACGCCGGGGCGGAGCGGGGAGGCCCCGTTGCCGCCTCGCGCCGGGCTCGGGAGAGAACGCGAAGCCGAGCTGCTGGCTGCACTCGTGCCCTGAGTCAAAAATTCGCTGCTCACGAATTTCCCCCTCACGAACTAGTAGCCGGCTGACTCCTGGCGCCGGCGCCCGTCCCACCACCGGCGCAGATCCGCACGCTGGTGGGGCAGGGGATCGGCGGACGGCTTGCGCTGCTGCACCCTGTCGAGCGCCTCGTCGATGTCGACCCCGGTCCGTACGGCGACCACGCCGGCGGCGACCGCGGCCGAGCGCTGCCACCCGGCTCGGCAGTGCAGGTACGTGCGCGCCCCCTGATCGAGCCAGGCGTTCACCTCTTGCACGGCCGCTTCGAGCACGTCGGGGGGCAGGCCTCCGTAGTCGGTCAGAGGCACCCGCTCCTCCTCGATCCCGGCCGCCGCGAGGGCACGCTCGACCGCCGGGCGGTCGCCCGGGCCGTACTCGTCGTCTTCGGTCAGGTTGAGCACGCGGCGGACCCGCATCCGCGCCAGCATCTCGACGTCGTCCGGATCGAGCGGGTAGGCGCCGACCAGCAGGTCATCGAGCACATCGGCGAAGCCGTATGAGCGGAACCACCGCGACACGCCTCAATGATCGCGCTAAGGCGCCGCCGGCAGGCGCCGCCGACCAATCTCATCGGGCGGTTAAGCTCGATGTCATGTCCCCGCTACGCACCGATACATTCGACCTGGGCGGGCTTCGCCTCACCTCCGGCGAGGGCCGCCGCCTGGATCTATACGTGGCGATCGAGCCGTTCTCGCTCGCCGGCGATTCCTATTCCGTGCAGCCCGAGACCATTCCGGTGCGTCTCGACATCTCCCGGACGGCGGGTGACGGCTACGCGCTGCGGCTGCGCTTCGAGGCCTCGCTGGCGGGACCGTGCATGCGCTGCCTGGAGGCTGCCGCTCCGACCTTCACGGTCGACGCGCGCGAGGTCTCACAACCGACCGAGGCACGCGCGGTATTTGGTCCCGCCCACCCCCGTGGGCGGGACCAAATTCTCCGCGGGGGTCGGGCCAAGCAGGAAGACGAGGCGAGCGATGAGCTCACCTCTCCGTACGTCCAGGACGGCGTGCTCGATGTGCGCGCGTGGGCGCGGGACGCGCTCGCGCTGAGCGTGCCCGCGAGCATCTTGTGTCGGTCCGATTGCGCCGGTCTGTGCCCGGTGTGCGGCGTGAACCTGAACGACGCCGGTTCCGATCACCACCACGAGCCGGCGCCGGATCCACGGTGGGCCGCGCTGTCGGAGCTGCGCTTTCAGTAGCCGGTGACGGCTACACTGCCCGCCATGGCCGTCCCCAAGCAGAAGCAGTCCCATGCGCGGACCACGCAGCGTCGTGCGCAGCACAAGATCGACGCGCCGACGTACAACGCGTGTCCCCATTGCCACAGCCCTCGCCTTCCCCACCGCGTCTGCCCCGTCTGCGGGAGCTACAAGGGACGCGAGGTAATCGTTCCGGATCGGGACGAGCCGATCGCATAGAGTCGTCCCGTGGTGACCGTCGCCGTGGACGCCGGCGGGGCGGATCTCGGTCCCCGGGAAGTAGCGGCGGGCGCTGCGCGCGCGGCCGCCAACGGGGTCCGAGTCCTGCTCTTCGGCCCGGCTAGTGAGATCGGAGCCGTTCCGGCCGGCGTGGAGGTGGTCGACGCCCCGGTCTCGATCGCCAAGCAGGCCGATCCTGCCTACGCGGTCCGCACCACGCCCGAGGCCTCGATCGTCCAAGCGACCCGCGCGGTGGCGGACGGTCGGGCGCAGGCCTTCGTGTCCGGGGGATCGACCGGACCGGCGCTGGCCGCGGGGCTGTTTCACCTGCGCCGTGACCGCGGCGTCTACCGTCCCGCACTGGCTCTGCCGCTGCCCAATCCCGGCAAGGGGACGGTCCTGCTGCTCGATGTCGGCGCCAACGCCGTGTGCCGTCCGGAGCATCTCGTCCAGTTCGCCCACATGGGCTCGGCCTTCGCCCAGGCGGTGATGGGCATGCACGCTCCCCGCGTCGCCCTGCTGTCCAACGGCGAGGAACCCGGCAAGGGAACGCCCGACCTGGTCGCCGTGCACGAGCAGCTGGCCGGCGAGCGCGGCGCTGGGTTGAACTTCATCGGCAACGTCGAGGGGACCCAGGTCCCGGAGGGGGCGGCCGACGTGGTGGTGATGGACGGGTTCACCGGCAACATCGCGCTCAAGTTGATGGAGGGCGTCTCGAGCCGCACCCTGCGCCTGGTTGGCGAAGCCGCTACGACCTCGACGCGAGGCCGTCTCGGCAAGCGGCTGATCGGCCCCTCGGTGCGGCATCTGCGCGAGGAGATCGACCCCGAGGGCCAGGGCGGCGCCTACATGCTGGGGCTCCGCCAGCTCGGCGTCGTCGCCCATGGCAGGTTCGGCGCCCACGGGTTCGCTCGGGCGATCGAGGTGGCGGCGCGCGGGGTCGAGCACGACGTGATCGGCCGGACGCGGACGGCGCTCGAGCAGGCCGGAGCGCTGCGCCCGCCCAGCAGCGGATCTCTTCCCGCCCTGACCGATGCGGTCGCCTCGTCCGAAACGGCGGCTACGGTACCCATGCCGTGACCCGCGAAGAGATCTTCCAGGTGATCCGCGCCCACCTCGCCGATGAGCTCGAGGTGGATCCAGCTGCCATCGCCGAGACGACCCGTTTCAAAGAGGACCTCGAGGCCGATTCGCTGGACCTGTACACGCTGGTCCAGGAGGTCGAGGACACCTACGGTGTGCGGATCTCCGACGAGCAGGCGGCCAAGATCCAGACCGTCGGACAGGCCGTGGACTTCGTGCTCGGCGTGACCGGACGCGAGACGCAGGCGTCGGCGCCGGCGAGCGCAGGCCGCGATGCTGAGTGAGCGCGAACTGAGTGAGCGCGACCCAGCTTCCACGTCAGGGTGATTCCGCCGCGCTTCTGCGCGAGCTCCTCGACGAGCTACCCGACGATCTCGCCCGCCCGGCCTTCACCCATGCGTCCTGGACAACACGGCGCTCGGATTCCTACGAGCGCCTGGCCTTCCTGGGCGACAGCGTGCTCGCGCTCGCCGTCACCTCACACCTGTATCCGCGACTCGAGGCCGATCGCTACGGCCCCGGCAGGTTGACCAAGATCCGCGCCCAGGCCGTGTCGGGGCGCTCGTGCCGCGCGGTCGCGGAACGGCTCGGCGTGCCCGACCGCCTGCGAGCCGCGGCGCCCGCCGCCGCGGCCACCACGGTGCCCGGCCTGGTCTCGACCGAGCGGGTGCTGGCGTCCGTCATCGAGGCGGTGATCGGCGCCTGCTTTCTCGCCTTCGGCTACGAACGGACGTCCGCGGCCGTGGTCGCCGCCTTCTCTCCGGAGATCGAGAACGCGCTCGAGAATCCGGTCGACTTCAAGTCCGCGCTGCAGGAGCGGCTCGCGCGTAAGGGCGCGCTCGTGGCCTACGACGTGGTCGATGAGGAGGGCCCGCCTCACGACCGGGTGTTCTCGGTGAGCGCGACGATTGGAGGCGTCGAGGTCGGCCGGGGCCGGGGCCGAAGCAAGAAGGACGCCGAGCAGGAGGCCGCCCAGGCGGCACTCGACGCGCTGGAATGATGGGCGGGCGGGTCTCAATTCCATGTATCTGAAATCGATCGTCATCAAGGGCTTCAAGTCCTTTCCCGACCGGACCAAGCTTGAGTTCGGCCCGGGCGTCAGCGTGATCGTCGGGCCGAATGGGTCCGGCAAGTCGAACATCACCGACGCCGTGCTGTGGGCGCTCGGGGAGCAGTCGCCGCTGGCCATCCGCGGCCAGTCGATGCAGGACGTGATCTTCGGCGGGGTCCCCGGTCGCCAGGCGGCGCGTAACGCCGAGGTCGAGCTGGTGCTCGACGACAGCGAGGGGATGCTTGGCCTGGGCGTGCCCGAGGTTTCGATCGCCCGCCGCCTGGATCGGAGTGGCGAGGGCGAGTACCGCCTGGCCGGCGCCCGTTGCCGGCTCGTCGATGTGATCGAGGTCCTGTCGGACACAGGCCTCGGCAAGGAGATGCACTCGGTCATCTCCCAGGGCCGGGTCGAGTCGATCGTGACCTCCAAGCCGCGCGACCGCCGCATGCTGATCGAGGAGGCGGCCGGCCTGGGCAAGCACCGCAAGCGCCGGCGCCGCGCCCAGCTCAAGCTGGCCCGTACCCAGGAGAACCTCGACCGGGCGCTGGACGTGGAGCGCGAGGCGCGCTCGCGCCTGCGACCGCTCAAGCGCCAGGCGGAGGCGGCCGAGCTGCATGCGCGGATTGAGCGCCAGACGCTCGAGGCGCGGTGGGAGCTGACCCGGGACGACCTGCGGATCCACGCCGCCGAGCTGGAGGCCGCGCAGACCGCGGCGGCCGAGGCTCGGGCTCGGCGTGAGGAGGTCGAGCGCGCGCTGGCGGCCGTCCGGACCCGCCGGGAGGCGGCCGAGGAGGCGCTGGCCCGCCGCAGTGCCCACCGCGAGGAGCTCTCGCGGCGCTGTTTCGTGGCCCAGTCCGCGGCCGAGCGCATCGGCTACCGAGCCGAGGCGGCCGGAGCGGCCGGGCGAGATGTCGAGGAGCGCCTGCGCCGACGCGAAGGGCTTCTTGCTGAGCTCGAGCAGGCCGCCCAGGCCGATCGGCCCGACCCGGAGACCGACGCGCGAATCGCGCAGCTCGAACATGAGCTGGCCCGGCTCGAGCGCGACCGCGAGGCCGAGTTGGCTCGCCAGCTGGCCGAGCTCGAGTCCGAGCTCGCCGGCGCCCGGGATGCCACTCGCGAGCAGGCCGAGGCGGTCGAGCAGGCGCAGGCCGCGCGCCAGCGGGCCCAGGAGGAGCTCGAGCGCCTGCGCGGCGAGCTGCGCGAGGCCGAGCGCGCGGTGGAGGCAGCGCGGCGGGAGGCCGCACGTGTGGGCGGCGAGCTGGCCGCCTGCAATCAGTTCCTGCGTAGTCAGACCGCTGCGCCGGGCGGCGCCGCCGTGCTGGCCGACCAGCTCGAGGTGGACCCCGGCTATGAGCTCGCCGTGGCCGCCGCCCTCGACGGGCGGCTGCGAGCCGCCGTGCTCGCCGACCGCGGCGCCGCGGGCGCCCTGCTCGACCGCGCCGGGGCCGACGGCGGCCGCGCTCTGGTCCTCGATCAGGCGGATGGGGCAGCACCCGTTGAGAACGCCGCCTCGCCGCCCACGCCGAGCGCCGAGCCCCTCGGCCGGCACGTCCACGGGCCGGCCGAGCCCGCGGCACTGGCGCGCCGGCTGCTCCGGGAGACGTGGGTGGTCGAGAGCCTCGATCAGCTACCCGCTGCCTTCGGCGGGGTGGCCGTGACCCGAGCGGGCAGGGTGTGGTCCTCCGCGACGCGTGAGCTCCGCCAGGCCCCGGCCGTGGGCGAGGAGCGCGTGCTCGCCGAGCGCAACCGCCGCGAGACCCTCGTGCGCACCAGCGAAGCGGCCGCGCAAGCCGAGCTCGACGCCAAGCGCGCGCTCGACCGCGTCGGCGACGCGCTCGCTGCGGCCGACGGGGGGTCGGCGAGAGCGATCGACGCGCACCGCGCCGCGATCAACCAGCGCGATGAGCTGACCGAACGAGAGCGGCGTCTTGAGGCGACGATCGGGCGGCGCCGGGCGGCGCCCGACGACGGACCGCAGGCCGGCCGGCGGATGCAGCTGATCGCCGAGCTGTCCTCCGCCCGCGGCGAGCGGGGGCGAGCCGAGCGCGAGCGAGCGGATCGGCAGGCCCGGATCGAGCGCCTGCGGGCTGCGGCCGAGCGAGACCGCGCGCTGATTCCGAGTGTGCGGTCCCTGACCGGCGCGCTCGAGCAGGTCGCGACCTCGATTGCGATGCGCCGAGCCCAGTTCGAGGCGGCCCTGCACGCCGACCGCGAAGCCGGCGAACACGTCGCCGCTGAGCTAAAAGATTGCGCCACCGAGGAGGCCGCGCTGCACACCCAGCTCCACCAGGCCGGGGAGCAGCTGACCCAGAGCGAGGTCCGCCTCGAGCGCGTTCGCGATCGCCTCGAGGAATGCCGACGCGAGCTCGAGCAGCTCGCCGGTCGCCTCGAGCTCGACGCCGGGCCGGCCGACGCCGAGCTCCGCGAGGAGGAGCGCGAGGGGCTCCGCACTCGGCTCGAGCGGCTCGCCCGCCGGCGCGAGCAGCTCGGACCGGTCAATCCCCTCGCCCAGACCGAATACGAGGAGGCGCTCGCCCACGTTGAGGAGCTCGAGCACCAGCGCGAGGACCTCGAGACGGCGCTGCGCGAGCTGAACAAGCTGATCGCCGACACCGACCGCCAGATCCGGCAGAGTTTTGAAGAGACGTTCGAGGCGGCCGCCCGGAATTTCGAGCAGGTGGCGGCCCGGCTGTTCCCGGGCGGGCGCGGCCGCCTCCGGCTCGTGACCGAGCGCGAGGGCGGGCCGGCGCGAGTGCTCGGTGGAGAGTCGGCGCCCGGCAATGGCAAGCCGGACGGCGACGACGCAGACGACAGCGATCAGGAGGCGGCGGCCCCCGAGGAGCACGAGGAAGAGGACCTGCTCGGGGTCGAGATCGAGATCACCCCCGCCGGCAAGGACATGAAGCGGCTCACGCTGCTCTCGGGCGGTGAGAAGTCGATGACCGCGCTGGCCTTCCTGTTCTCGGTGTTCCTCGCCCGACCGTGCCCGTTCTACATCCTCGACGAGGTCGAGGCGGCGCTCGACGATCTCAACATCGACCGCTTCCTGGAGCTGCTGCGCTCCTACTCGAGCCATGCCCAGTTCATCGTGGTCACCCACCAGAAGCGCACGATGGAGGCCGCCGACTCGCTGTACGGCGTGTCGATGGGGGCCGACGGGATCTCGAAGGTGATCTCGCGCCGGCTGCCCGCGGCGCGGGAACAGGCTGCGTAACCCTAGGCTTCCGGGGCATGGCCCGCGACTGGCGCGACCTATTCATTGTGGACGGCGTCGGGCCGGCGCCCGAGCCCGAGGACGTTCCCGAGACTCGGGAGCGGCGCCGCGGCATGTTCCGGCGTCTGCGTGAGAACCTGCGCAAGACCCGTCAGGCGCTGAGCTCGGAGATCCAGGCGACCCTGTTCGAGGATCTGAGCGAGGAGACCTGGGAGCGGCTCGAGGAGGCGCTGATCTACGCCGACGTCGGCGCCAGCACGACCGCCCAGGTGGTTGGGCAGCTCGAGCGCGAGGCTACCGAGGGCAACATCAGCGGCGGGGAGGCGCTGACCGAGCGCCTGACCCAGCTGCTGGCCGACATCGCGCGGTCGGATCGGGACCGGATCGACCTGCGCCCGCAGCCGACGGTGATCCTGGTCGCCGGCGTCAACGGCACAGGTAAGACGACCACGATCGGCAAGCTCGCATGGCACCTGGGCAAGGAGCTCGGCTTGACCGTCGTGGTGGGAGCGGGGGACACCTTCCGGGCGGCCGGGGTCGAGCAGCTCGAGGTGTGGGCCCAGCGCGCCGGCGTGAGCTTCGTCAAAGGCCCGCCCAACGCCGATCCGGGCGCGGTCGCCTACGACGCGGTCGAGGTGGCCCGCCGCGACGGCGCCGACGTGGTGATCATCGACACGGCGGGGCGCCTGCACACCCAGGACGACCTGATGGCCGAGCTGGCCAAGATCCGGCGCGTGATCGCCAAGCAGATCCCCGATGCCCCGCACGAGACGCTCCTGACCGTTGACGCCACCACTGGGCAGAACGGCCTGCGTCAGGCACGTCTGTTCTCAGAGACGGTCGACGTCTCCGGCCTCGTCCTGACCAAGCTCGACGGCACGGCCAAGGGCGGGATCGCGCTCGCCATCGCCCACGAGCTCGGGATCCCGGTGAAACTGATCGGGATCGGCGAGCAGCTCGAGGACCTGCGGCCGTTCGACGCGGACGACTTCGCCCGGGCGCTCATCGGCGCCGGGTAGCTCCGGTGCGTGTCCGCATCGGGTGACCGCTGCCCCTCTCGAGTCGTTAGGCCTCTGTATCGGACGCGACTCACCCGAGCGGGACACGCAGCTAGGGTGAGCGCTCCCGCTTGCATTACACCTCTTTCCTGTGCCAGCCAACGCGCCACTCGCGCTCCGCCCGGCGGTGAATGGTCGTTCACCCGGCTTCTGTGCGGTCAACTCGCCACTCGTGTTGCGGCACTGGGTGAGTGGCGAGTTCTCCGCCATCCGATGCCCGCGCGGCGGCGGGAGAGCGGCACGCCCGCGGGGCACGCGTGCCCCGCGGAATGGCCCCACGGACGCCGAGCGGAGCGAGGCCCCCACGCAGTACGCTGAAGTCGGACCATGTTCGACTCACTTGCAGAAAAGCTCCAGGCCACGCTGTCAGAGGTCCGCGGTCGCGGGACCCTAACCGAGGACGACGTCAACGCCGCCATGCGCGAGATCCGCCTCGCGCTGCTCGAGGCCGACGTCAACTTCAAGGTCGTCAAGAGCTTCACGAGCGCGGTCAAGGAGCGCGCGCTCGGCGCCGACGTGATCGGGAAGCTCAACCCCGGCCAGCAGGTGGTCAAGATCGTCTCCGACGAGCTGACCGAGCTGATGGGCGGCGCCGCCCGCGAGATCTCGTTCTCGCCGCGGCCGCCCACGATCATCGTGATGGCCGGCCTCCAGGGGTCGGGCAAGACGACGGCCACGGGCAAGCTGGCGCGCTACCTGCGCGAGCAGCACGGCTCCTCGGTGGCGGTGGCCGCGTGCGACGTGTACCGGCCCGCGGCGGTCGACCAGCTCATCAAGGTGGGCAAGCAGGCCGGCGCCGAGGTGTACGAGCAGGGCACCGACCGGGACCCGGTCGAGATCGCCAAGTGGGCGCGCGACCGCGCGCAGGCCGAGGGCAAGGACGTGCTGATCATCGACACGAGCGGCCGCCTGCACGTCGACCAGGAGCTGATGGCCGAGCTCGCGAACATCAAGAAGGCGGTCAAGCCGACCGACGTGTTGCTCGTGGTCGACGCGATGACCGGTCAGGACGCCGTGAACGTCGCCGAGCAGTACGCCGAGGTGGTCCAGTTCGACGGGGTCGTGATGACCAAGCTCGACGGCGACGCCCGCGGCGGGGCAGCATTGTCGGTTAAGGCGATCACCGGCAAGCCGATCATGTTCGCCTCGACGGGCGAGAAGCTCGACCAGTTCGAGCGCTTCCACCCCGACCGGATGGCGCAGCGGATCCTCGGGATGGGCGACGTCATGACCCTGATCGAGAAGGCCGAGGGTGCCTACGACGAGGAGCAGGCCGCCGAGCTCGAGCGCAAGCTGCGCAAGTCGGAGTTCGGCCTCGACGACTTCCTGGACCAGATGCGCCAGATCCGCCGGCTCGGCCCGCTTCAGTCGCTGATCGGGATGATCCCCGGGATGGGCAAGGAGCTGCGTGGGGCCAAGATCGACGAGCGCGAGTTCGACCGGATCCAGGCGATCATCTTGTCGATGACCCCGCAGGAGCGCCGGCACCCGGAGCTGATCAAGGGTTCGCGGCGGCTGCGCATCGCCAAGGGGTCGGGCACCAACGTCCAGGCGGTCAAGCAGCTGATCAAGCAATTCGAGCAGATGCGCAAGGTGATGCGCTCGGTCGCGCAGGGCCGAATGCCCGATCTGGGCGCGCTTATGCGCCAGGCCCGCTAACCTCGTCGGCCGACATGTCAGTACGACTTCGACTAACGCGCATCGGCTCCCGCAAGAATCCCGTCTGGCGGGTGGTGGTCGCCGACCAGCGTTCCAAGCGCGACGGACGGGTGATCGAGATCGTCGGGCACTACAACGCCCAGACCAACCCGTCGACGATCGTGCTCGATGAGGACCGGATCCGCGACTGGCTTGCCCGCGGAGCGCAGCCGTCGAGCACCGTCCACAAGCTGCTGCGCACCCAAGGCATCCAATAGCTGGCGCGGCCGCGGTGAAGGAGCTGCTCGAGTACCTGGCGCAGGGTCTGGTCGAGCATCCCGACCAGGTGCGGGTCAACCAGGTCGAGGAGGACGACGGCGCCGTCGTGCTCGAGCTCTCGGTGGCCGACGACGACTACGGCAACGTGATCGGGCGGGGCGGCCGGACGGCCGCGGCGATCCGCACGGTGGTCAAGGCCGCAGCGGTCCGGACCAACCGCCGCGTGTTCGTCGACATCGTGGACGCCTAGGCGGCGGGACGGGTCCACCAGATGGAATGGCTTCACGCCGGCCGCGTGGGGCGCCCACACGGCCTCGACGGCAGCTTCCACGTCACCCGGCCGAATCCGGAGCTGCTGCAGAACGCCGAGACGGTGATGGTCGATGACCGCGAGCTGCAGATCACCCGCCGGGCCGGGACGCCCCAGCGCTTGATCCTGCGGCTCGAGTCGCATGAGAACCGCGAGGCGGCCGAGGCGCTGCGTGGCAAGGAGATGCTGGTGGCGCGCGTCGGGGCGCCCGAGCTGGGCCCCGATGAATGGTGGGCCGAGGACCTCGTCGGATGCTCCGTGCACGACGGCACCCGCGCGGTTGGGACGGTTCGCCAGCTCGTCGAGCTGCCCTCGTGTGAGATGCTCGAAGTCGAGCGCGCCGAGGGAGGCGAGCTGCTCGTTCCGCTGGTCAGCGACGCCGTGCGCGAGGTCGATCTCGACCGGCGCGCGATCGACGTCGACCTGCGGTTCCTCGGCGAGGAGTAACCCGAGTGGAGATCGACGTCTTCACCCTCTTCCCCGAGGCGTTTGGGTGGTTCGAGCGCCAGCGCCACGTCGCCAACGCGCTGGCCGCCGGCCATCGCCTCCAGTACGTCAACTACCGCGACCACACGCCGCTGAGCGCCGGGCAGGTCGACGACACGCCGTTCGGCGGCGGGGCGGGGATGGTTCTCCGCGTAGACGTCGTGGAGGCGGCGATGCGCGCGCGTTACGGTCGCGATCCGGTCGAGCTGCGAGACGATCGCCGCGTGATCGCGTTGACCCCGGGGGGCAGGCTGCTCGACGAAGTGCTGGTGGAGGAGCTCGCCCGCGAGCCGGCACTGACCCTGCTCTCCGGCCGCTACGAGGGATTCGACCAGCGGATCGTCGAACATTTCGCCAGTGACGAGGTGTCGATCGGCCGCTACGTCCTGGCCGGTGGCGAGCTCGCCGCGATGGTGCTGTGCGACACCGTCCTGCGCAAGCTCCCGGGCGCGCTAGGCGATCCGCGCTCCGCGGTCGAGGAATCGTTCAGCCAGGCGCTGGGCGGCGCGCCCGAGTACCCGCACTACACCCGGCCCGCCGAGTACCGTGGCTGGCGGGTCCCGGACGTGCTGCTCTCCGGCCACCACGCGCGGATCCGGGAATGGCGCCTGCGCCAGAGCGCCACGCGTGGTCCGCTACCATAGCCCGTCGCACGCGCACCGCGCCGTGCCTACACCTCAACATCGAGCATCGCCGGGTGCTCGATGTGGCAGGGACCTGCAACCTCATGAGCACCGTCATCGACAACCTGGAGCGCGCCCAGCTTCGCCGAGTACCAGCGTTCGACGCGGGCGACCGGTTGCGTGTGCACTTCCAGGTGATCGAGGGCACCAGGCGCCGCACCCAGGTGTTCGAGGGCGTGGTGATCAAGCGCCAGGGGCACGGCGCTCGCGAGACGTTCACCGTCCGCAAGCAGTCGTTCGGCGTTGGTGTCGAGCGAACCTTCCCTCTGCACTCGCCGAAGATCGAACGGATCGAGGTGGCGTCGCGGGGTGACGTTCGGCGGGCCAAGCTCTACTACCTGCGCGGTCGCGTCGGAAAGCGCGCCCGGGTTCGAGAGCGCCGAAGCGCCGCCCCCGAGGTGGCTGTCGAGCGCGAGCTGCTGCACCCGGAGGTTCCCGAGGAGCCACCCGCTCCGGAGGAGCAGCCGGAGCCGGAAGCGGTCGCCGAGCCGGAGGCGGCTGTCGAGGCGGACGCTGCGGCGGAGGCCGACGCTGACGCGCAAGGTGAAGCGGCCGCTGGCGAGGCTGGGGAGTCAGACCCCCCGACGGCGCCGCAGGACGCCGGTCCGGCGGCCACGGAGGAGTCCGCCGGCGAACAACCTGGGTGACGCGGTCGCGCCGCTCGCCGGTCGCCACTTTGATCGAGCTCGCGGTGATCGTCGTCACCGCGCTCGGACTGGCCTTAGCGGTGCAGGCGTTTCTGGTGAAGCCGTATCGCATCCCGAGCGGATCGATGCTTCCCACGGTCCACATCAACCAGCGAGTGCTCGTCGATCGGCTCGCGATGGACTTCTCCTCGCCGCACATCGGCGACATCGTCGTGTTCCATCCGCCCAAGGACTACGCCGATGGCTGCGCCGACCCGAACGAGGGCGAAAACCAGGAGGGGCAGGATGCGCCCGCGGCCTGCCAGGTCCCGTGGACCCAACCCTCGTCGCAGACCTTCATCAAGCGCGTGGTCGGGCTTCCAGGAGACCACCTCTCGATCCGCAACGGCCACGTGATCCGCAACGGGACACAGGAGAAGGATCCCTACATCGTGCCGTGCGACGGCGGTGAGGCCTGCAACTTCCCGCAGACGATCACGGTGCCTCAGGGCTACTACTACATGATGGGCGACAACCGGCCGGATTCAGAGGACAGCCGCTTCTGGGGGCCGGTCCCCAGGTCATGGATCATCGGCAAGGCCTTCCTGACCTACTGGCCGCCGGACCGGATCGGTTTCATGTAATGACGCGATCGACGGGGGGCTCGCGCCCGGTAACCGGAGGGGGGGAATGAAGGGGCTGATCGAGCTAGTGATCACGGTCGCGATCGCCGTGGTGCTCGCACTGCTGATCCAGGCCTTCATCGTCAAGCCCTACCGGATCCCGAGCGGGTCGATGATCCCCACGCTCGACATCAATCAGCGCATCCTCGTCAACCGTTTGGGTGGGAATCCCAGCATCGGCGACGTCGTGGTCTTCCATCCGCCCCACGGCGCCGACCTCCCGGGTGGGGTGTGCGGCGACCCGAACCAGGGACCCGGACACGGACAGGCGTGCGATACCCCGACCCCGCAGGAGTCAAGCCAGACGTTCGTAAAGCGCGTCGTGGCCGGTCCCGGCGACGTCATGTCGATCGTCAACGGCCACGTGATCCTCAACGGCAAGCCGGAGAAGGACTCCTACATCGTGCCCTGCCCTTCGTGCAATTTCCGGACACCGATCAAGATTCCGCCCGGCGACTACTTCATGATGGGGGACAACCGCCCGGACTCGGAGGACAGCCGCTACTGGGGCCCCGTGCCGGGCAAATGGATCATCGGTGTCGCGTTCTTCACTTACTGGCCGCCGGACCGGATCGGCTTCCTCTAGCCGCGTCAACGGGAACGGCAACGGTGCCGTGCGCCGGCGAAAGGCGCCCGCGCGCCCGGCCCGCAAGCTGTTCAAGTTCGACCGGGCGCTGGGTGTGCGCTTCGTCGCGGGCGCCGACGAGGCCGGCCGGGGATGCCTGGCCGGACCGCTCGTGGCCGCCGCCGTGCTCTTCGACCTCGAGCGGATCGGGCCGGGCGAGGTCCGCGTGCTGGGGGCGCTCAACGACTCCAAGCAGCAGACCGCGGAGGGTCGGGCCGAGCTCTTCCCGGTGATCCTGCGGATCGCGGCGAAGGTCGCGATCGTGTCTCGCTGCGCGCCGGGCATCGACGCTCGCGGGCTGCACAAGACCAACCTGGCCGCGCTGCGCGACGCGCTCTCGCAGGTGGCCTGCGAGGGCTGCATGTGCCTGAGCGACGGCTTTTCTGTGCGGGCGCTCGGCTATGACCAGCGCGCGGTAGTCGACGGCGACGCCAAGAGCGCCGCGATCGCCGCGGCGTCGGTGATCGCCAAGGAGACGCGCGACCGCTACATGAGGCGCGCCGACGCCACCCACCCCGGGTGGGAGTTCGCCCAGCACGTGGGCTATTCCACGCCGGAGCATCGCGATGCGATCGAGCGGTTGGGGGTGTCGCCGCTGCACCGCCTCTCGTTTCAGTCGATGGCCTACCAGCAGCTGGCGCTGGTTGAAGACGCGGCGCTCGACGAGGTCGGCGCCGGCTAATGTCCTGAGGTGGGACCGGGGCGGTCGGCGGTTGCCCTAGAACGCACCCTCGAGGTGCTCGAGCTTGACGAGGCGACCGGCGAGGTCGAGCGTCACCCCGATCGCGTCGAACCGGAGGTTGTCGGCACGCGGGCGCTCGGTCCGCTCGATCAGCCAGCTGCCGGCCATCTTCCGCACGCGCGACTGCTTGCGCGGGCGGACCGCCTCCAGCGGACTGGCGCCGCCGGCCGGCGTGCGCCGCGTCTTTACCTCGCAGAAGGCCAGCGTGCGCCCGTCGAAGGCGACGATGTCGAGCTCGCCCCACCGGGTCCGGTAGTTGCGCTCGACGATCTCGAATCCGCGCCTGACCAGGTGCTCGGCGGCGAGCTGTTCGCCGAGTTGGCCGAGCTCTGAACGCCGCTCCGAGGACACGCGGCGAACGCTACGGAGACGCCTGTTAGGAGTGGTTCGCACCGCGTCACGATCCTGCGCAGGCGCGCGGGCGTGGCCTGCGCAGAGTTGGAACGCTGCGCCGACCAACTGTGGGAGGTCGATGCGTAGGTTGGACCGATGCTCGCGCGCATCGCCACGTTCGCAATCGACGGGATCGATCCGCGGCACGTCTCGGTCGAGGTCGACATCCGGCCCGGACTGCCCGCGTTCACGATCGTCGGCCTCGGCGACGCCGCGGTGCGCGAGTCGCGTGACCGCGTCCGCTCGGCGATCTTCAACTCGGGCTTCGAGTTCCCTCAGACCCGGATCACCGCCAACCTGGCGCCGGCCTTTCTGCGCAAGGTAGGGCCAGGCTTTGACGCGGCACTGGCGGTCGCGATCCTGGCCGCGAGCGGCCAGGTCCCGGCCGGGCCGCTGGCCCGGTACGCGGTCTTCGGAGAGCTCTCGCTGAGCGGCGAGCTACGCGACTCGCCCGGTGCCCTGGCCGTCGCCGAGGGCGCCCGCGGGGCCCGCCTGGAGCGGCTGATCGTGCCCCGCGAGCGCGCCCGGGAGGCGGCCCTGGTACACGGCCTGGAGATCGCCGGGGTGTCGAACCTCCGGGAGGCGGCCGATGTGGTGAGGGGCGCGGCACTGCCCCCACTACCGACGCCCGACCCCGATGTCGGCGTCGCCTCGTCCGAGCCGGATCTGGCCGATGTCAGGGGCCATGCAGCGCCGCTGCTGGCGGTCGAGATCGCCGCCGCCGGCGCCCACAACCTGCTGCTCGAGGGTCCGCCGGGGACCGGGAAGACGATGCTCGCTCGCCGGATCCCGTCGATCCTGCCGGCGATGACGCGAACGGAGGCGATCGAGGTGACGCGGATCCACAGCGTGGCCGGGCTCCAGGGATCCGGGCTGATTCGGGAGCGTCCGTTCCGCGCGCCCCACCACACGATCTCGCCGGCGGGCCTGGTCGGCGGCAGCTCGCCGCCACGCCCGGGCGAAGCCACGCTGGCCCATCACGGCGTGCTGTTCCTGGACGAGCTGGCCGAGTTCCAGCGCTCGAGTCTCGACGCGCTCCGCCAGCCGCTCGAGGACGGCTGCGTCACGATCGTGCGCGGGCAGCGCGCGCTGGTGTTCCCGACGCGGTTCATGCTCGTCGCGGCCACCAACCCCTGTCCGTGCGGGTTCGCGGGCGTGGGCGATCGCTGCCGCTGCGGCGAGGCCGACCTGCGCCGCCACCAGCGCCGGCTGAGCGGGCCGCTGTTGGACCGGATGGACCTCCTGATCAACGTCGAGCGCCCGAGCGAGGCGGAGCTGCGCGCCCCGCCCGTCAGGACCTCGGTCGACGCCCGCGAGCGCGTCGCCCAGGCGCGCGAGCGCCAGCGCCACCGGCTCCGGGGTTCGGCGGCGCGCTGCAACGGCGAGATGGATGCCCGCCTGGTCCGGCGGCACGTGCGCCTGGAGCCCGACGCCGAGCGGGCGCTCGCCCAGGCCTACGCGATCGGGGCGCTCAGTGCACGTGGACGCCACCGGGTGGTGCGCGTGGCCCAAACCATCGCCGACCTCGACGAGCACGCGCGGATCACCGAGGCCGATCTGCTCACCGCGCTCAGCCTGCGCCAGCGGAGCGTGGCCGAGACCCCGCTGGCGGCCTGAGGTGGCGCCTGAGGCCGGGCACGAGACGGCGCCTGAGGCCGCGTCGCGTCGCGCCTGCGATTCGTGCCTGGCGCGGACGTGGCTGATCGGGCGGCTGGGCGGCCACATCGATGTCGTCCGGGGTCGGATCGAGGAGGTGCTCGAGCTCGAGGACGCGGAGCTGATCCCGGCGGTGGGCGGGGGAGAGGAGGGCCGGGTACGGGAGGAGCTCGCGGCGCTCGACGTCGATTCGGTGAGGGCTCGGTCGGATGCCGCCGGGCTGGAGACGATCTGCGCCTGCGATCCCGGGTACCCGCCGGCGCTACGTGCGCTCGCGGCGCCGCCGGCCGTGCTCCACGTCGCGGGCGGCCGGGAGCGGCTGCTCGAGCTGGCGGGCCGGGATCCGGTGGCGCTCGTCGGATCGCGTCGAGCGTCCCCGTACGGGATGGAGATGGCGGCGAAGCTCGGGCGGGGCCTGGCCTGCGCCGGGATCACGGTCGTGAGCGGGATGGCGCTCGGGATCGACTCGGCGGCGCATGCCGGCGCGGTCGAGATCGGCGCGCCAACCGTGGCCGTGCTCCCGGGTTCCGCCCACCGTCCCTACCCCGCCGGCAAGCGCGTGCTTCACCGCCGGATCCTCGCCGCCGGGGCCGCGGTATCCGAGCTCGGCCCGGGCACGAGCGTCCGCCGCTGGATGTTCCTGGCCCGCAACCGGATCATCGCCGCGCTGGCCGCGATGACGGTGGTGGTCGAGGCGGGCGAGCAATCCGGCTCGCTGGTCACCGCGCGCGCCGCCGCCCGGCTGGGACGGCCCGTGGGAGCCGTCCCGGGGCGGGTCACCACGCCGCAGGCGGCTGGCCCGAACGGGTTACTGGCCGCCGGCGCCCGCGTAGTCCGGGGGCCCCAGGATGTCCTGGACCACCTATTCGGTGCCGGCATGCGACTGGCGGGCGGCGCGGCCCGCAGGCAACCGCCCTCCGAGCTCCAGCCGCTGCTGGCCGCGATCGCCGAGGGTCACGACACCCGGGCGGCGGTGGCGCGGGTGGGCTTCAGTCCCGCCGAGGGCCTCGCCGCCCTCGCCGCTCTGGAGCTCGAAGGCTTCGTACGGCGAGGCCCAGGCGGCCGGTTCGAAGCGACGCCGTAACCGCCGCCTGCCATCGGTCCGCCTGAGGTTTCCGGGAACTATTGCCGGAAACCTCAGGCGGAGCCCGCGAAGTAGGCTCGGGGACGTGATCAAGCGAGTTCTCTCGATTGCCGGGTCGGACTCGGGTGGCGGCGCCGGCATCCAGGCCGACCTGAAGGCGTTCGCCGCCTGCGGCGTCCACGGGATGACCGCGATCACCGCGATCACCGTCCAGAACACGGTTGGCGTCACGGCCGTGCACCCGATCCCGCCCGACATCATCATCGGGCAGGTGCGGGCCGTCGCCACCGACATCGGCCTCGACGCGGTCAAGATCGGGATGCTCGGCGACCGGCCAACGATCGAGGCGGTGGCGAGGGCCCTGGCCGAGTTGCCCGACGACATCCCGGTCGTGCTCGACCCCGTGATGGTGGCCGAGTCTGGTGCCCAGCTGCTCGACCCCGCGGCGAAGGCCACCCTGACAGAGGTCCTCTTCCCCCGCGCCACCGTGGTCACCCCGAACCTGCCCGAGGCCCGTGCGCTGCTGCGAGCGAACGCCGGAGGAGCCGGCGCAGACGATGACGACGTCGAGACCCTCGCCCGTCAGATCCACGCGCTGGGCCCCCAGGTTGTCGTGATCACGGGCGGCCATCGCGAGGAGGCCATCGACACCTTCTTCGACGGCCGCCGGCTGGTCGAGATCCCGGGAGAGCGCTACGACAGCGGCGCCGCTCACGGGTCCGGTTGCACGCACTCCTCGGTCCTGGCGGCCAGGCTCGCGCGCGGCGACGACCCGCTCGAGGCGGCCCGCACTGCCAAGGAGCTCGCCTCCCGGGCGGTAGCCGACGGGCTGTACGAGATCGGTGCCGGCGCCGGCCCGGTGGACATCCTCGGAGTCGCCGCAAACCCGCCAAAAGCGATACATAACTGCCGCCCGCGGGTCCGTCCGGAGGCGGAGGTCTGACATAATCCCGACGTGCGTTTCCTAAGGATGAAGCCAGGCCATGGAGAGGTTCTGATCGCCGAGGGAGACGTCGAGCGTGCCGAGGACGAGCAACGCCTGATCGAGGAGTTCCGCCGTCAGCTGGACGCCGGACTGTGGGCGGCCGTACCGCGTTTGGACAACGAAGGTCGCCGTGAGTCGATCATGGTGCGCACGTTCGAAGAGATCCCCTGGGACGCCGACCGCGTGATCTTCTTCCCGCGCGCCGCGGGCGGCAGGTAGGACCGCGCCGTGGTCCTGGCGCTCGCAGCGACCGCGCTTGTCGCGCTCGCCTTGCTCTCGGACCTCATCATCCCCCGTGTCGAGGAGACGTGGGCTCGCTTCCGGGCCGGCCGCCGGCGCACCCCGACCTGGTCGTATGACCCGGGCCGGGAGCGGCGCGCCGAGCAGCGCGCCCGCACCCTGCTGCGCTCGTGCGTGAACGAGGAAGAATGGGCGATGTACCGCGACCTGGGCTTCCTCCGGGTGTGGGGGACGCTGGCGGACGGCCCGGACGACGTCGGGGGGACGGGCGGGGCGCCCTACGCCTACCTGATCTATCCGCACCGTCCGATCGTGGCCTACCTGGCCCAGACCCATCGCCTGCTCAACGAGTACTGCGTCACGTTCCCCGACGAGACCAGGCCGTACGGCTCGAGCCGGCTGCCCGACTCCGACGACGTCCTGGCCAAGTGGATGGCGCTGACCGGCGACGAGCGCAGGCTGATCTCGACCGCCAACATGCACCTGCCCGGTCGGCAGCTCGACCCGGCCCAGGTGCGACGTGACCTGTGGCGCCTCTCCCAGTGGGAGCGCCAGCGGATGCGCCAGCTCGCCGACAACGGCGGGCACACTCCGCCGGCCGCCGGCGACCGCAAGAGTGCCGCGTAAAAGACGCCCGGACCTCGCCGCCGGGTACAGTTCCGCGCCCCATGCCGTCTGAGTTCGACGTCAAGCACAAGAGCCGCGCGCTGATCGAGGGGCCCGAGCGCGCCGCTGCCCGCGCGCAGCTGAAGGGGATCGGCTACGACGACGAGGCGCTCTCGAAGCCGATCGTAGGCGTCGCGAACACCTGGATCGAGACGATGCCATGCAACTTTCATCTGCGCGCGCTCGCGGCCAAGGTCAAGGAGGGGATCCGTGAGGCCGGCGGAACGCCGATGGAGTTCAACACGATCGCGATCTCCGACGGAATCACGATGGGCACCGAGGGGATGAAAGCGTCGCTGGTCAGCCGCGAGACGATCGCCGACTCGATCGAGCTCGTCGCTTTCGCCCAAGCATTCGACGCCGTGATCGCGATCAGCGCCTGCGACAAGACGATCCCCGCCACCGTGATGGCCCTGTGCCGGCTGAACCTTCCAAGCCTGATGTTGTATGGCGGCTCGATCTACCCGGGTCGATACAACGGTCAGCAGATCACGATCCAGGAGGTGTTCGAGGCGATCGGCGCCCACGCCGCGGGCCGGATCACCGACGAGGAGCTCACCGCGATCGAGGAGGCCGCGTCGCCTGGCGCCGGCGCCTGCGGCGGCCAGTTCACCGCCAACACGATGGCGATGGCGTTTCAGGTGCTCGGGATCTCCCCGACCTCCTCGGGCGTCCCGGCCGAGGACCCGCACAAGCTCGACGTGGCAAAACAAGCAGGCCACCTCGTGATGGATGTCCTCAAACGCGGCCAAACACCGGAAGACATCATCACCCGCGAGAGCCTCGAAAACGCGATCGCCGCGATCGCCTGCAGCGGCGGCTCGACAAACGGCGTCCTCCACCTCCTCGCGGTCGCCAACGAGATGGGCATCGACCTCAACATCGACGATTTCGACCGGATCAGCGAGCGCACGCCGCTGCTGTGCGACCTCAAGCCCAGCGGCCGGTTCGTCGCCCCCGACCTGTACGCGGCCGGCGGGATCCCCGTCGTCCTGAAGCGGCTCAACCAAGCCGGCATCCTGCACGAACAGGCCCAGACGGTCACCGGCAAGACCGTGGGCCAGTGCGCCGACGAGGCGCAGGAGACCGAGGGCCAGGAGGTCGTCCGGCCACTCGAGGACCCGCTGAAGGACACCGGCGGGCTCGTGATCCTCAAGGGCAACCTCGCCCCCGAGGGTTGCGTGGTCAAGGTGGCCGGCTACGAGCGCCGTCGGCAGACCGGACCGGCGCGCGTGTTCGAGTCAGAAGAGGACGCGATGGCCGCCGTGCGCACTCAGGGGATCAAGGCCGGTGACGTCGTGGTGATCCGCAACGAGGGGCCGGCCGGCGGCCCCGGCATGCGCGAGATGCTCGCAGTGACCGCTGCGCTCGTCGGCGAAGGGCTCGGCGAGGACGTCGCGCTGCTGACCGACGGGCGCTTCTCGGGCGCCACCCACGGGCTGATGGCAGGCCACGTCGCGCCCGAGTCGGTGCGGGGAGGCCCGATCGGGATCGTCCGCGACGGCGACGAGATCACCCTCGATGTCGACGCCCGTCGGCTCGACGTCGACCTCTCAGACGAGGAGATCGCGGCTCGCGCGAGCGACTACCGGCCGCCCGAGCGGCCGGCCCCAGCGGTCGCGCTGGCCAAGTACGCCAGGCTCGTCTCGAGCGCTTCGCTCGGCGCCATCACCCGCTGAAGCGAGCGGAGGGCGGGTGGGGATTCAAGCTGACGCGGACCTGATGCGGGCATTAAGGAACCGTGAAATCGAGCGTGCAAAACCCCATGGAAACTGCGGGGCCCGGTTTGTCGGGGTACCCCATCTGTACCATGGAGCGCTAGAAAGGTGGATCGAGCTGGCACGAGTTACCTATCTGCGCCCTGAGCGGGGCCGGGCCGGGGCAATTGGCAGACCCCGCGGACGGGGCACGATGGCGCGCTCTTCGCGCCGTCGCGGGCCCTACATCGCGCTGGGCATCTTCGTGCTGCTCGTGGCCGCCGCGGGCGCCGTCGTGGTCACCCTGAAGACGTCGAAGGCGAAGCTGACGACCGATCCGACCGCGCTGGCCCAGGTCGCGATGCCCGTCGGAGGCGGGACGATCGAGACCGTGAACGTGACCGACGCTCACACCAATCAGCAGATCCCGGCCTACGCCTCCGGCGGCCAGATCTGGCCGAGCAAGCTGATCCCGGCCCACGAGCTGGTGTCGGTCTACGTCGTCGTCAAGCGCCCGAGCACGGTCGCCTGGCTGACCGGCAAGACCGAGCAGCTCCACCTGACGCTGATGACGCCGACCGCGCACCTGTTGGCTCACTTCGTGACCGTGGCCGACCGCCAGCCGTTGCGCCTCCAGTTCGCCGAACCCGTGTCCACGGTCTCCACCGGGGTCTCATCGACCGGCCTGCGCCGCAAGCAGTTCGGCGCGCCCGAGTCCGTGGTGACGCTGCCTCGCAACGCGCCGGCGGGGTCGATCTACGTGGCCGCTGCGCCGCGCACCTGGGAGAGCTCGTCCGCCTCGCTGGTGAGCTGGTTCCCGGCCGGCGCCTCGACGGGCGCCATCGCCTACCCATCGCCGGGTAGCACGATCAAGGCCGACACGCCGATCACGCTCACGTTCAACAAGCCGGTCTCCCAGGTACTTCACGGCTCGATGCCGGAGGTCTCGCCGCAGAGCCAGGGCACCTGGCACGAAATCAGCCCGCACGCGATCCAGTTCGTGCCCGCGAACTTCGGCTACGGCCTCGGCGCCAGCGTCAGCATCGGGCTCCCGAGCGGCGTCAACCTGGTGGGGGCCAAGCGGTCGGGCAACGCGTGGGGGGGCTGGACGGTGCCGCAGGGCACCACGCTGCGCCTCCAGCAGCTCCTGGCCGTACTCGGGTACCTACCGCTCCGCTTCCGCTACGACGGCACGGGACCCGGGCCGAGCACCGGTAACCAGCTGGCCGCGGCGGTCGACCCGCCCAAGGGCACCTTCACCATGCGCTACCCGAACACTCCGAGCGCGCTGGCCAACATGTGGGCACCGGGAACCTACGGCGAGATGACGAAGGGCGCGATCATGGCCTTCGAGAACACCAACGGCATGAACGTCGACGGCCTCCCGAGCCCGGCGCTGTGGAACGCGGTGATCACCGCGGCGGTGAAGGGTCAGAACAACACCTTCGGTTATACGTTCGTGCAGGTGAGCGAAGGCAGCCCCGAGACCGAGTCGACCTGGCACAGCGGCAAGACCGTCGTGTCGGGTCCGGTGAACACCGGCGTGCCCGCCGCGCCGACGGCCCAGGGAACGTTCGCGGTGTTCGAGCACGCCCTGTCGGTGACCATGAGCGGGACCAATCCGGACGGGAGCCACTACGTCGACCCGGGCATCCCGTTCGTCAGTTACTTCAACGGGGGAGACGCCCTGCACTACTACCCGCGCGGCGGGTACGGCTACCCGCAGAGCGATGGGTGCGTCGAGATGCCGTACGGCGAGGCCGAGGCGGTCTACCCGTACACGCCGATCGGAACGCTCGTACAGGTCACGTAGGCGGCCTCGACGGCGGCGCCTCCGCCGCCGCGCCGGGCTGGAGCAGGCGTGACCGTGCGCGCGGCGAATAGGGTGGCCTTGATGCACGAGCCCGGCGAGCAGACTTCCTGGAGCGATGCCCTGACCGCGTTCGAACGCGATCTGGTCCGGCGCGCGGTGGCCGAGAAGACGCGCGTCGCCTACCTCGGCGATGCCCGGCACTTCGCGGCGTGGGCCGCCGCGCACCACGCCGAGCCGGCCGGGGTCGACGTGCGCACGCTGCGCCGCTACGCCGCCGGGCTGGCCGAACGCGGGATCGCGCCGGCCACCATCGCCCGCCGGCTGGCCGCGCTGCGCGCCTTGTTCCGGGTGCAGATGGAGCTCGGCGCCCGCCAGGACAACCCCGCCGAGCTGCTCAGCTCCCCGAAGCGGCCCCAGCGCCTGCCCCGAGTGCTCAAGGCGGGTGAGGTGGCCGCCCTGCTCGACTCGATTCCCGCCTCCAGCCCGCTCGAGCTGCGCGACCGGGCGCTGTTCGAGCTCGCCTACGCCAGCGGGCTGCGCGCCGAGGAGATCGTCTCGCTGGACGTGGAGAGCCTCGATTTCGACTCTGAGGCCGTCCGGGTCGAGGGCAAGGGCGGCAAGACCCGGTTGGTCCCGGTGGGCGAGCACGCGCTAGCCGCGCTCGAGCGCTACCTGGCGCGGGGACGTCCGCTGCTGTCCAGCGCTGAGGAAAGCGCGCTGTTCCTATCGAAGTCTGGCCGGCGTCTCTCCACCTCGGACGTGCGCCGGCGCCTGAGCGGCTGGGCGAGGCACGCGATGGCCCGCTCCCCAGGGCTGGTGCGCGCCCATCCGCACGCTCTCCGACACTCGTTCGCCACCCATCTGCTCGACGGCGGGGCGGACCTCAGGGCCATTCAGGAACTCCTTGGTCACGCGACCATTTCGACCACTCAGGTTTACACTCGCGTTGAGTCGGCCCGCCTAAGGTCAACCTATTCGCAGGCTCATCCCCGCGCTTAGGTCGGGCGAAAACGGTCTGGGGCAAATTGGAAACCAACGTCAAAGCGATCGAATTACAAGATCTGTGGAGGCGGTTCAAGGCGACCGGTGACGAGCGTGCCCGCGAGCGGCTGGTGGTCGCCTACTCGCCCCTGGTCAAGTACGTCGCGGGACGGATGAGCTCGGGCCTGCCGGCCCACGTCGAGGAGTCCGATCTCATCTCCTATGGGCTGGGCGGTCTGATCTCGGCCATCGAGCGCTTCGACCTGACCCGCGAGATCAAGTTCGAGACCTACGCGATCACCCGCATCCGCGGCGCGATCATCGATGAGCTGCGCACGCTCGACTGGGTGCCGCGCTCGGTGCGGGCCCGCGCCCGCGAGATCGAGCGCGCCAACATGAAGCTCGAGGCCCGCTACCAGCGCGCCCCCACCGACGAGGAGATGGCCACCGAGCTGGGCGTCAGCGTCGAGGACTTCCAGGAAGCCCTGGTCCAGATCTCCAACTCGACGATCGTCGCGCTCGACGAGCTGTGGAGCGTGTCGGACTCGACCGGCGACGCGATCTCGCTGCTCGACACGCTGCCCGACCGCGGCGCGCCGGACCCCGAGCAGCTCATGGACCAGTCGGAGCTGCGCGACCGGATCGCCGACGCGATCGCCGCCCTGCCCGAGCGCGAGAAGCTGGTCGTCGCGCTCTACTACTACGAGAACCTGACCCTGCGCGAGATCGGCGAGGTGCTCGGCGTCACCGAGTCGCGCGTCTCGCAGCTGCACACCAAGGCGGTGCTGCGGCTCCGAGGCAAGCTGGCCGGCGAGCTCGATTAATCTGGGCCGCCTTCGGCGGCATCCCTGGGGCCATTCCGCCGGGCATCCTTGCCCGGCGGCGCACGGTATCGTCGGCTTGACATGTCACCGAAGGAGAGGAGCTAGGCATGCACAAGCCCGCGGACCGCATCCGCAACGTGGCGCTCGTCGGCCACCGGGGTAGTGGCAAGACCTCGCTGCACGAGGCGCTGCTGTTCGAGGCCGGCACGATCAACCGGATGGGCTCGGTGATCGACGGAACGACCGTCTCGGATGCGGATCCCGACGAGAAGGCGCGGCAGATGTCGATCACCGCGGCCATGTCGTCGTTCGAGTGGGAGGACCGCAAGGTCAACCTGATCGACACGCCCGGCGACTCAAGCTTCATCGCCGACGCGCTCGGCGCCCTGCGCGTGTGCGAGTCCGCGATCTTCGTGATCAACGGCGTCATGGGCGTCGAGGTCCACGCCAACCGCCTGTGGCAGCGCGCCGCCGAGCTCGACCTGGCGCGCCTGATCTTCGTCAACATGCTCGACCGCGAGCGTGCCGACTTCTTCCGCACGCTTGATTCGCTCAAGTCCGCCTTCGGTCCGCACGTGGTGGCCACCGAGATCCCGATCGGCTCAGAACACGAGATCCGCGGCGTGATCGACCTCGTCGACATGAAGGCCTACGAATACGACGGCGCCGCCCGTGAGAACTGCAGGGAGATCCCGATCCCGGACGAGCTCCAGGCCCAAGCGGTCGAGTACCGCGAGAAGCTGATGGATGAGGTGGCCGAGAACTCCGACGCGCTGATGGAGCGCTACCTGGAGGGCGAGGAGATCTCCCATGAGGAGATCGTCACCGCGCTCAAGGACGGCACCAACCACGGTCACATCTTCCCGGTCACCTGCGGCGTGGCGACGCGCAACCTCGCCACCAACCGGTTGCTCGATGCGATCGTCGACGACCTCCCCTCACCGGTCAAGCACGGCGGCCTGGAGGTGGGCGAGGTGACGCTCGAGCCGGTCGAGGAGAAGGAGATGTTCGCCTACGTATTCAAGACGCGTGCCGACCCGTTCGCCGGTCGGATCAACCTTTTCCGCGTCTACCAGGGCACGGTCAAGCAGGACTCGCAGGTGCTGAACACCCGCACCCACACCAAGGAGCGGATCGGCACGCTGGTCAGCTTCGACGGGGCGAGCACCGGACACCCAACCGAATTCGGCCCCGGTGACATCGGCGCGGTGGCCAAGCTCAAGGAGACCAAGGCGGGCGACTGGCTGGCCGCCCGCGACGAGCCGATCACCATGCCATCGATCAAGTTGCCGGCGCCTGTGATGGCCTTCGCCGTCGAGCCCAAGAGCAAGGGCGACGAGGAGAAGGTGTTCACGGCGCTACGCCGCCTGCAGGAGGAGGACCCCACGATCGACCTGCATCGCGACGATCAGACCGGCGAGCAGATCGTCGCCGGGCTCTCGCAGGTCCACGTCGAGGTGATCGTCGAGCGGCTGAAATCACGGTTCGGGGCCGAGGTCAACCTCAATCAGCCGCACGTGCCCTATCAGGAGACGATCCGCAAGCCCGCGAAGGCTCACGGCCGGCATAAGAAGCAGACGGGCGGTCGCGGCCAGTTCGGCGACTGCCACATCGAGATCGAGCCGCTTGAGTCCGGAACCGGATTTGAATTCGTGAACGCGATCAAGGGCGGCGTGATCCCGACGGGCTTCATCCCCGCGGTCGAGAAGGGAGTCCAGGACGCGATGCAGGCAGGCGTGGTCGCCGGCTACCCGGTCAAGGACGTGCGGGTGCGCCTCTACGACGGCTCCTACCACACCGTGGACTCGTCTGAGATGGCGTTCAGGCTGGCCGGCTCGCTCGCGATGAAACAGGCCATGGAGCAGGCCGGGGCGGTGCTGCTCGAGCCGATCATGCAAATCACGGTGACCGCGCCCGAGGACGCCGTGGGCGACGTGATCGGCGATCTGAACTCGCGGCGCGGACGGCCGCTCGGAATGGAGCCGGTCGGCGCCGGGATGACCGAGGTCAAGGCGGAAGTGCCGATGTCCGAGGTCCTCTCCTACGCACCCGACCTGCGCTCGATCACCGGCGGGCAGGGCGAGTTCACGATGGAATTCCTCCGCTACGAGGAGGTGCCCGGGCACCTGGCCGGCAAGGTGGTCGAGGAGGCCAAGGCCGAAAAGGAGGCTGTCAAGGCGTGAGCCAATCGGTACAGTCGAACGGCGTGGCCACCAAGGACATCAGGCCTTCCACGGCCTACACGATCTGCGACGTGTGCGGTCGCACGCTGCTGCGCGGCGAGCGATCCGAGGTCTACATCGCCGGTGGCGTTCGCCGCGAGGTGTGCGAGCTCTGCAAGCCGCGCGCGCTCCACGAGGGGTGGCTCCGGGAAGGGACGGTTCCGACCTACGACGGATCCGAAGCGCCCTCACGGCGGCGCGGCACGCTCCTGAGCCGCCTGCGCCGGCGTCGGGAGCGCGAGAGCCCGGCCGAGGCGTTCGGTGACGTCGCGCCCCTGGCCGAGCCCGGGTCCGAGCCGCCGGCCCCCGAGCGGGCGCCCGAGCCGCCGGCGCCCGAGCCGCGCGCGGCGCGGGGCGGGCGGGCACGCCAGTCCGCGCGGGAGACCGCGCGCGAGCTGCGCAAACGGGCCGCCGAGTCCGCCCGCGAGCCGCGGCACGTCCGGGCCGTCCCGATGGGCGCGGGCCAGAAGATGGCCTCCGCCATGCAGCTGTTCAACGGCTCCGAGCACCGGCGGACCGTGGCCGGCGTGGCCCGTTCCCTCGGCGCACCCACCGTCTCGGTACACCCGAACGAGGTGCATCAGAGCGTGGTGGAGATCGTGGCCTCCTGGGAGCTCTGCTGGTACCGCTACGAGGTCGACCTGTCAGAGGAGGAGCCCGTCGTGCGGGTCGCCGCCCAGGGCTACGAGCTCGACGAGCTGAACCCGCGCGAGCGCGAGCCGAACGCCTCCTACGACGAGCACGGCGCCCTCGGCCCGGCTTGACGTCGGATTCGGGATCGTCCGCCGAGCCCTCCAGGCACCTGCCTTAGGCAGCTTTGATGATGAGCCCTTACGCAAATCATTTGCGTACGAGGGAATGGGTTACCAACTAGACACACGTTCGATGGTGGTCCTCCGCAACCGTCTCTAGCATGGATGGCGTGATCTACTGCGTCGTTCCAGAGGAGCTCGCGGACGAGCTCCTGCCAAAGCTCGAGACTTACTACGCCGACGACCCGGGCGTCGAGGTGATCGTCGACCGACGGAAGACCTCGCGGCGGGGCCGGTCCTCGTCCGGCGGGCGGACTGAACAGCGCGCCGTCCGCGATCGCCGGCGGCCGCGCGTCACCGGCGAGCTTCCCGAGCTCGCCACCGATTGACCGAACGTCAACGGTTGCTCATCCACGTCGACGGCGGCGCGCGCGGCAACCCCGGTCCGGCGGCGATCGGGGTGGTTGTCTCGACGCCTGAGGGCGAGGTGATCGACGAGGTGGCCGAGCGCATCGGCGTCGCGACCAACAACGTCGCCGAGTACCGCGGACTCCTGCGCGGGCTCGAGCGCGCCCAGGCCCTCGGCGCCGCCGAGGTCGAGATCATCAACGACTCCGAGCTGGTGGCCCGCCAGCTGACTGGCGCCTACAAGGTCAAGCACGCGGCGATGAAGCCGCTGCACGCCGAGGCGATGGCTGCGCTGCGGGGGTTCGATCGCTGGAGCATCCGGAGCGTTCCGCGCGCCCAGAACGCCCGCGCGGACGGGCTGGTCAACCAGGCCCTCGACGCGGCCGGCTGACCCGCAGCCGCCCTTTCTTGAACGCCAGTTTTCGGTGCATCGGGCGGGGGGTACTGTGTGTGCGGTGAACAGCGTCGCTGCAGGGCCGGCCAGACGACTCCTCGGGCACCGGACGGGGCATCCGGTCATCAGCCTCTACCTCGACCTCGACCCCGAGCGCTTCGCGACGGCCCCGGCGCGCGCAGCGCAGATCCGGTCCTTGATCGACCAGGCCTCACGCGGGCTGGAAGAGGCGGCCGGCGGCCTCGGCCATGACGATCGGATCGGCCTGCGCAAAGACCTGCAGCGGGTCGACGACTACCTGAACTCGGCGGACGGGAAGACGCAGTTCCAGGGTGCGCACGCCCTGGCCGTGTTCTGCTCGGGCCGGGATGACCTGTTCGAGGTCGTGCAGCTGCCGCGGCCCGTTCCCGGCCGTGTCGTGGTCGGGCGGACCCCCTACGTCGAGCCGCTACTCCCGGTTCTCCAGCAGCGCCGCTGGCTCGTGGCGCTGGTCAACCGCCGGCTGGCCCGGGTGCTGGGAGGCCCGGTCGACCGGCTGGAGGAAAGCGGCAGCTTCGAGGATTACGTCCACGGCCAGCACGACCAGGGCGGCTGGTCCCAGGCCCGGTACGAGCGGAGCATCGAGAAGGACACCGACGACCACCTGCGCCGGGTGGCCGAGGCGGTCAACCAGCGCTGGCGAGGCGAGGCCTTTCATCGAGCCGCGCTGGGTGGTCCGGTCGAGATCGTCCCGCGGCTCGAGGCCTTCCTGTCTGCCGAAGTGCGGGCAAACCTGGCGCCGGGGCGCGTCGAGGTCGACCTCTCGAGCGCGGGCGACGAGGAGATCCGCCGGGTGATGGCCAAGCTCGTCGTCGAGGACGAGAAGCGGTCCGAGCGCGAGGAGCTCGATCGTCTGGCGGACGGCATCGGCAGCGGCGGCCGAGCCGTGGGCGGCCCGGAGGACACGCTCGCGGCGCTCAACGAGCGCCGGGTGCAGACGCTGCTCCTCGAGCCGGGGTTCGATCGGCGAGGTTTCCGCTGCGGGAGTTGTGGGCTGTTGATGCTCGATGCGGACGGCCGCTGTCCGGCCGACGGCGGCGAACTCGAGGAGGTCGACGACCTGCGCGAGGCCGCGATCGAGGCGGCCCTGGCCCAGGACGCCGAGGTGACGATCGTCCACCACTACCCGGATCTGGGCCCGCTCCAGGGGATCGGCGCACTGTTGCGCTTCTGAGGCCGGCTCCACGTTCTTGCGGGGTCAACTGCCGTTCCCGCTACCCTTTCGGGCGTGAACGATCCCCTGACCGAGCTGAGCGCACGGCTCGAGGAGGCGGCCGAGCAGCTTCGCGCCCCCGATCTCGAGATCGACACCGCGCTCGCCCTGATCGAGGAATGCGCCCGCCTGGCCAGCGAGGCCAGCACCCAAGTCGACCAGCGGACACGGGCGGCGCTCGAGCCGTTGCCGGACCTGCCCGGTCAGCTTCCTCTCCCCACGGCATAGTGCCCCTCACGGTGAGCGAGGGGAATTCGTCCCCATCGGCCGCGCGCTTCGGGCGGGCGCAATCCGGATCGGGCTATCCGGAGCACCTACGCTCGGCGGTCGAAAGCTACCTCGAGACGCTGCGCTTCTCGACGGGACGGGCCGGAGTCGAGTCTTCCGGGCTCGAGCAGGCGATGCGCTACTCGCTGCTGGCCGGCGGCAAGCGGATCCGGCCGGTGCTCGCCCTCGCCACCGCTTCCGCGATCGGCCGCGACCCCGATTGGGTGCTGCCTCTGGGAGCGGCGATCGAGCTGATCCACACGTACTCGCTGATACACGACGACCTGCCCGCGATGGACAACGACGACCTGCGCCGCGGCCGGCCGACCTGCCACGTCGCGTTCGGAGAGGACGTGGCCATCTTGGCTGGCGACGGTCTCTACGCCGAGGCGTTCGTGCTACTGCTCTCGCGCCAGCAGGCCGAGCCGGCGTGGCTGCTGGCCGCCGCACGTGAGCTCGCCGACGCCACCGGCGCGGATGGGATGGTGGCCGGTCAGTACATCGACGTCGCGGGCACCGCTCCGCCAGGTGCCGCCGGCCTGCGCCACCTACACGAGCTCAAGACCGGCCGGCTTATCGCCGCCAGCGTCGAGTGCGTGCTCCTGCTGGCTGGCGTGCACGAAGGGGAGACACATGACAGCTTCCTCAGTTTCGCCCAAGAGCTCGGGGTACTTTTCCAAATCGTGGACGACATCCTCGACGTCACGGGCTCCGAAGAGGCACTTGGCAAGCACCAGGGCAGCGACGAGCGCCTCGGCAAGCGGACATACGTGACAGAGTTCGGGGTAAAGGGCGCCCGTGAGCTCGCATCGCAATCGCATGGGCGGGCCCGGGCGGCGCTCTCGATGGCGGCGGGGCCGGCGGGATCAGACACAAGCACCGAGCTCGAACAGATCACCGACTTCATCGCGACCCGATCCTTCTAATGGCTGACCTACTTGCGCGGATCGACAAACCGCAGGACCTGCATGCGCTGAGCGACGACGAGCTCCAGCTCCTGGCCCAGGAGGTCCGCGAGCACATCATCGACACGGTCGGTGAGATCGGCGGCCACTTCGGAGCCAACCTGGGTGCGTGCGAGATCGCCGTGGCGCTGCACTCGATGCTCGATTCGCCGCGCGACAAGATCTTGTGGGATGTCGGCCACCAGGCCTATCCCCACAAGATCCTCACCGGGCGCCGCGACCGCCTGCAGACGATCCGCAAGTACGGCGGGCTGGCGCCATTCTGCGCCGTGCACGAATCCGAGCACGACATCATGGGCGCGGGCCACGCCTCGACCGCGATCGGGTATGCCGTCGGGATCAAGGAGGCGATGCTTCGCGGGCACGGCGAGGACGGGCACGTGGTGGCGGTTGTGGGCGATGGCGCCATGACCGGAGGCGTCGCCTTCGAGGCGGTCCACCAGGCCGGCGGCGAGGGGACTCCGATCGTCGTCGTGCTCAACGACAACGGGATGTCGATCGCGCCCAACGTGGGCGCGCTCTCGCGCAATTTCAACCGGATCCGGCTGAACCCCAAGCTCTGGCGGGCCCGCGAGGAGTTCGAGGAGGGGCTGACCAAGCTGCCCGTCGGCATCGGCACCACGTTCGAGCGCCTCGGGCCGCACGTCAAGGAGTCGCTCAAGGCCTTCTGGGCCCCGGGACTGTGGTGGGAGGAGCTCGACTTCGCCTACATCGGCGTGATCGACGGACACGACGTACGCGCGATCCGACGCGCCCTGCGCGAGGCGCTGTCCGCTGGCCGTCCCGTGGTCGTCCACTGCGCCACCGTCAAGGGCAAGGGCTTTGCCCCGGCCGAGGAGGGCGGGCTCGAGGGGATGGAGAAGTGGCACGCCGCCAAGCCCAAATCGATCTCGAACGGCGTTCCCACGCAGCCGGCGCCGGCACCGGCAGCGCGCGGGGTCGGCGAGCGTCGCATCACGAAGCCGACGCCCCCTCAGTACACCCAGGTGTTCGGGCAGGCGCTCGTTGAGGAGTGTCGTCGCGACGAACGCGTGATCGGGATCACCGCAGCGATGAACTCGGGCACCGGGCTGAACATCCTCCAGCGCGAGTTGCCCGATCGGTACTTCGACGTCGGGATCGCCGAGCAGCAAGCCGTGCTGTTTGCCGCCGGCCTGGCGCTTCAGGGCTGCAAGCCGGTGGCCGCGATCTACTCGACCTTCCTGCAACGCGCCTACGACCAGATCGTCCACGACGTGTGTCTGCAGAAGCTGAACGTGGCGTTCGTGATGGACCGCGCCGGCCTGGTCGGTGACGACGGACCCACCCACCACGGCGCGTTCGACATCGCCTATCTGCGCTGCCTGCCGAACATCGTGCTGATGGCTCCGCGCGACGAAGCCATGCTCGTGCACATGCTGCGGACCGCTCTGCTCTACGACAGCGGCCCGATCGCCCTGCGCTATCCGCGGGGGGAGGGCCTCGGCGTGCCGCTTCCGGCGCGACCGGAGGCGATCGAGATCGGGACCGGCGAGATCCTGCGCGAGGGCGAGCGGGTGGCCCTGCTCGGCTACGGCACCGGGGTCGCCAAGGCGCTCGAGGCGGCCGACATCCTGGCCGAGCATGGCCTGTCTGTGACGGTCGCGGACGCCCGGTTCGCGAAGCCGATCGACGCGGGGCTGGCCGCACAGTTGGCCGCCGAGCACGACCTGCTCGTGACGGTCGAGGAGGGTGTGCTCGCCGGCGGGTTCGGGTCGGCCGTATGGGAGCGCCTGTCCGATGCCGGTCTGGCGCCGCGGATTTTGCGCGTTGGGCTCCCCGACCGGTACGTCACCCACGGCTCCCCGAAGCTGCTCCACGAGGAGATCGGCTTCACCGGCGCGCGGATCGCCGAGCGGATCGAGGCCGCGGTGGCGGAGTACACCGGGATTCCGGTCGCTTAGCGACCTCGACAAACTGTCGATCTGAGGACGCTTGTCCTAGGGTGGTCGCCCTATCGCGCCGAAACAGGTTCGGTGACGATCCAGGAGCTCGAACTTGGTCCACACTCCCCCGAGCGAGCGTCCGGGGCCGGGGAGCTGTACGTCTCGCGCCAACCGGTCGTGGACGGGGATATGCGCGTCAGCGGCTATCGGGTGGCGTACGCGACCGGCGATGGAAGTGAACCGGGAGATGCCTCGGCTGCGCGGCTGCTCGGCGATGTCCTGAGTAGCGTGGGGCTCGATGAGCTGGTTGGCAGCTCCCTGGCCCACCTCCCCCTCTCGCAGGAGGTTCTGCTGGGCCTCGGCGTGCCTCCCGTGCGCCCCGACCGCGTGATGCTGCGGATCGCCCACGACACCGCGCTCGACCCGGAGGTGGCACGCACGATCGAAGCGCTGACCGGGCGCGGCTACGCCCTGTCGCTCTCCGAGCTCCCGGGCCCCGAATTCGACGCCTCGCTGCTCGACCGATTCGGGACCGTGGAGGTCGACTTCTCGACCTGGGACCAGGTCGACGCGGGGCAGGCCATCGCACGTATCAAGGGCGGTCGGGCGTCGGCGCTGGCCACCGCCCTGGTCGACTACGACCAGTTCGAGGTGGCCAAGTCGCTCGGGTATGGGCTGTTCGCCGGGCCGTTCTATGCCAGTCGGCATCGGGCCCGGGTGCGCAAGATCCCGGTGGGCGAGATGGGCACCCTGGTGTCGCTGGCCGCCCTGCAGGGAGGGTCGGCCACGATCGAGGAGCTCGAGCAGGTGATCGATCGCGACGTCGGCCTGAGCGTCAAGTTGCTGCGCTACATCAACTCGGCCTACGTCGGCATGCGCGGGAGCATCACCTCGATCCGGCAGGCGGTGATGATGCTCGGGTCCCGGGGGGTATCCCGCTGGGCGCTGCTGGTGGCTCTTACCGGCGGTCCGAGCACGCCTCGCGAGCTGTCGGTGGTCGGGCTGACGCGCGCGCGGATGTGCGAGCTGCTCGGCTCCGAGCGCCATGACGTGGCCGGCGAGGAGCTGTTCACGGTCGGGCTGCTGTCGGTCGCCGACGCGCTGCTCGACGTCCCGCTCGAGACGATCGTCGAGGAACTGCCCCTGGCCGATCAGGTGTCGGCTGCGCTGCTGCGCCGAGACGGGCCCGCGGGCTCGATCCTCGACGCCGTGGTCAGCTACGAGCGGGGCGACTTCGACGTCGCCGCACTCCAGGTGCACAGCCGGGGCATTGCCAGCTCCTACCGCGACGCGCTCGGCTGGGCGGTCGAGACGGTCTCGGCCTTGAACTGAGCTGTCGGCTCCGGAGCGCTATCCCGTACCGTTCGCGCGGATATGACGCCGCGCATTCGAATCGACACGCTGCTGTCCCGGCGGGGCATGTTCGCCTCGCGCTCGGCTGCCGCCGCGTCGGTGTTGGCGGGCGACGTCCTGCTCCTGCCCGAGCGCCGGCGGGCTGAGAAACCCGGCCAGCTGGTGGCCGAGGACGTCGAGCTCGAGGTGGTCGAGTCACCGCCGTTCGTCTCGCGGGGCGGAATCAAGCTGCGGAACGCTTTGACGTCGTTTGGGCTCGGCGTGCGGGGTCGCCGAGCTCTGGATGTCGGGGCGTCCACCGGGGGCTTCACCGACTGTTTATTGCAGGCGGGCGCTTCGCACGTGGTCTGCGTCGACGTCGCCTACGGGGAATTGGATTGGCGGTTGCGCTCAGACCCGCGCGTGACGGTGATCGAGCGGTGCAATGCCCGCTCGCTCCGGCCCGACCAGCTGCCGTACGCGCCCGACTTGATCGTGATCGACGTCTCGTTCATCTCGCTGACGAAGGTGCTGCCGGCCGTGCTCGGCTGCGCCGCGGCGGAGTTCGACTGCCTGGCGCTGGTCAAGCCCCAGTTCGAGGTAGGACGCGGGCAGGTCGGCAAGGGCGGCGTGGTGCGCGACCCGGCTGCGCGGCGCCGGGCGCTGGTCTCGGTCGGTTCTGCGGCGGTCGACCTCCGCGTAAACGTGCTGGGGTATGCAGCGTCCGGGCTGCCCGGTCCGAAAGGGAATCTCGAGACGTTCGTGTGGCTCGCCGAGGGAGCGCGCGACGGAGGGGTTTCCGATATCGAGCGCGCGGCGCGCGAGGTCGAGCCTTGAACCCGGTGCGGACGGCCACGGTGCTCACCCACCGCCGGCCGTCAGAGACGAGGCCGGCCATCGAGTCGCTGGTGGAGATCGCCCGGGCCGCCGGCGCGACCCTGTTCGTCGATCCGGACGAGACACGAAAGCACCACCTCGAACACGGGCCTGGGCTCGAGGTCGACGTCGAGGGCCGCATCGATGTCGACATCTGCTTCGCGATGGGCGGCGACGGCACGATCCTGACCGCCCTGCGCCGGTACGCCGGGACCGGTGTGCCGGTGTTCGCGGTCAACTTCGGTGAGATCGGTTTCCTGGCGACGGTCGACCGCGAGGAGGCGCAGGACGGGTTCGAGCGCGCCTTCGCCGGCGATTACGAGGTCCTGTCGCTGCCCGGGATCGTCCTGTCGGGGGCCAGCGGCGAGTGGCTGGCCATCAACGACGTCTCGATGCACCGCCAGCCCGGCAATCGCGTCGCCGACCTCGCCTACGCGGTCGGAGACGACGAGATCGGACGCGTGCGCTGCGACGGCCTGGCCGTCGCCACCCCGGCCGGTTCGACCGGCTACAACCTGGCCAATGGCGGCCCAGTGATGGCGTGGGGCGTGGCCGGTTTCGTGGTGTCCTTCATCGCCCCGCACTCGCTGACCGCGCGAGCGCTGGTGGTCGCGCCGACCGACGTGCTGACCGTCCACAACCGCTCGCGGGAGGAGTCGGTCGACGTCTCCGTGGACGGCCGGCCCGTATGCACGCTCCCGCCGGGGGACGTGATCGAAGCCCGGTTCGTTGACGCGCAGGGGTGCCTGGCCCAGGTGGCCGGCGCGAACTTCTACCACCGGTTGCGGGAGAAGTTCGGGCGGCTGTCGTCGATGCGGTAGGGGCTTCGGCGGCTCGTCCACCGCGCGACACCGCTGCCCGCCGCGTGTCGCAGTGCGAGCTGGGTCGGACGCGAGTGTCGCGGGGCGGACGCCGCCGCCTCGCTGACAGCCCGGTTGAGGGTCCCCGCGTGTGTCAGGACGGGGCACCCGGCCCCACGGACGCCGCGAAGCGGCCCAATCTGCCCGAATGGGTGCACAACGCCCAAAAGCGGCCTCGGGCCGTGGGCTTTCGGGCGTTTTGCACCCTCCCGGCGGTTGACACCCAATCCGAGCGCCCGGCAGGCAATCGAACGTGAGGCCCGGGGGCGCCCGGGCCTCACGCTGCGTCGGTCAGGGGACCAAAAGAGAGAGCGCGCGGCGCTGGGGCGGCAACGACGCGAACACGGCCGTCGGTCCCTCCCAACGGGTGGGACACTGGATCGAGCAACTGGTTGTACAAGGCTGACCTCCCTCGCACCCCCGGCACGGCAATCGCGATCGGTGTGACTCCCGCCGCGCAGCGGGTTCTCTCCAGCGGCCTACATACCCATGCTCAGGATTATTTATGCAATCGGTTGCAGGCCCATCCGCAGAACCTCGGCGGTGTGGAGCGGGCGCCGGCCGGTGCCAGTTTCGATCTGGGTGCGGCACGAGAACCCATCCGCCACGAGCAGGGTGTCCGCGGTCGCCGCTCTCGCCGCGGGCATGAGCACCCGCTCGCCCACGGCCATCGAGACCTCGTACTGGTCGCCGGCCAGGTAGCCGAACGAGCCCGCCATGCCGCAGCAGCCTGCGTTCGACAGCTGCGCGTCGAGGCCGGCGCGCGCCAACAGGTTCCGCTGCCCGTCGGGACCGATCATGGCGTTGCGGTGGCAGTGGGGATGGATGAGCGCCTTGCGATCGATGTGCGGCGGCTCCCAATCCGGGGCGTAGCGCTCGAGGAACTCGTCGAGCGTGAGCGTCTGCGCCGCCAGCCGTCGAGCGTGCTCGTCGTGGGGCATCAGCTTGCGCATCTCGTCCCGGAACACCGACGCGCAGCTGGGCTCGAGCACCACGACCGGCCAGCCGAGCTGGATCGGCATCGACATGTGATCGAGCACCTTCTTCAGGAAGCGCCGGGCCAGCGTGAGCATGCCGAAGTCATACAGCGGCCGCCCGCAGCACAGGCCCGGGCCCGAGAGCACGGGCGAGAATCCGGTCGCTGTGAGCACCTCGAGCGCGGCCTTCCCGATGTCCGGCTCGAACAGGTTCGTGAACGTGTCCGCCCACAGGACCACGGTCTTCCGCGACGGGTCCCAGTGCCACGGTTCGCGGCGCCGTTCGTGGGCGACGTGACGCTTGTGCCAGGCACGGAAGGTCTGATTGGCGAACCGTGGCAGGTCGCGCTGCTCGGCGATCCCGAGCCGTCGCTTGGCCGGACCCGCGACGGCGGCCGACTGGCTGAGCAAGTTGGCCAGCTGGGGCATGCGCGCCGCCACCGGGCCCCACCAGGGCAGGAGGCCCAGCGCGTAGTGATGCAGCGGGCGCTGGCGCCGCTCGTAGTAGTGGGCCAGGAACTCGGCCTTGTAGGTGGGGATGTCGACCTGCACCGGGCACTCGCCGGTGCACCCCTTGCACGACAGGCACAGATCGAGCGACTCCTTGACGGCGTCATCGCGCCAGCCGTCGGTGACGACGTCGCCCTTGAGCATCTCGAACAGCAGCCTCGAGCGCCCGCGGGTCGAGTGGCGCTCCTCGCGCGTGACGTGGAAGCTCGGGCACATCGTCAGGCTGCCGAGATTGCGGCACTTGGCCATCCCGAAGCAGCGCTCGATCGCGGTCGCGAACGAGCCCCCGTCGTCGGGGAAGGCGAAATGCGTCTGCAATTGCGGGGGCCGGTAGTCGGGGCCTAGACGCAGGCCCTCGTCGAGCTTGACGTCGCCGATCAGCCGGTTCGGGTTCATCTTCCAGTCGGGATCCCAGATCCGCTTGAAGTCGTTGAACGCCTGCATCAGCTCGGGGCCGAACATCTTCGGGAGCAGCTCGGCGCGGCCGTGGCCCTCGCCGTACTCGCCGGCGAGTGAGCCGCCGTAAGCGACGACCAGGTCGGCGCACTTCTCCATGAACGAGCGGAACGTCTTGACCCCTTGCGCGGTCTTGAGATCGAAGTCCATGCGCGTGTGCACACAGCCCTGGCCGAAGTGCCCGTAGTAGACGCACCGGTAGCCGTGGTCGTCGAGGATGCGCTGGAAGTCGCGCAGGTAGGCGCCGAGCTTGTCCGGATGGACGGCCGCGTCCTCCCAGTTGCCCTCGGCGTCCATGTAGCCGGGCGCGCGGCTGTCCCCGACCGCGCTCTCGCGCACCTTCCAGACGCTGACCTGGTCGAGCTTCTCGACGATCACTCGAGCGTCGATCTGGGGTCCGTCCGCGAGGTCCTCGAGCGCTTGGCGCGCCTGCGCCATGGCGGAGTCGGGGTCGTCCTGGCCGAACTCGACGTACAGCCATGCCCGCCCGTCCGGGAGCAGCGAGCGCTCCCGAGCCAGCCGGCTCTTGAAGATCATGTTCTTGATCAGCTGGTCGTCGAACCCCTCGAGGCCAATCGGCTTGGATCGCTCGAGGATCACCGGCACGTGGTCGGCCGCCTGGAACACGTCGGGGTAGCCGAGCAGCAGCGTCCGGCGGTGCTGCGGGCTCGGGACGAGGCGGACCGTCGCCTCGAGCACGTTCGCGCACGTGCCCTCGGAACCGACCAGCGCGCGGGCCACGTGGAAGCCGTTCTCGGGCAGAAGCTGGTCGAGGTTGTAGCCCGAGACCCGGCGCGGGATGTCCGGGAACTCGGCTCTGACCCGATCGGCCACGCGGTCGCGGAGGTCCTTCAACGCCGCGTAGATCTCGCCTTTACGCCCGCCGGCCGCGATGATCCGCTCGAGCTCCTCGTCGCTGGTCGCGCCGACCTTCATCCGCGTGCCGTCGTAGAGCACGACGTCGAGCTCGATCACGTTGTCCGACGTCTTGCCCGCCATCAGCGAGTGGGTGCCGCATGAGTTGTTGCCGAGCATCCCGCCGAACGTGCAGTACTCGTGGGTGGCGGGGTCGGGGCCGTAGGTCAGGTTGTGCTCTTCGGCGGCGTTGCGGAGCTGGTCGCAGATCACGCCGGGCTGCACGCGGGCTCGCTGGTTGACGTGGTCGAGCTCGAGGATCTCGTTGTAGTACTTGGAGTAGTCGAACACCACCGCGACGTTGGTGGTCTGGCCGCTGGGCGCCGTGCCGCATCCACGGGGGAGCACCGGGGCTTGGTGCTCGCGGCAGATGGCGACCGCCGCGACGACGTCCTCCGGCCCGCGCGGGATGACCACGCCGATCGGGACCGCCCGGTAGATCGAGAAGTCGTTGGCGTACATGGCTCGGGTGCCGGCGTCGAAGCGGACCTCGCCCGAGACAGCTGCGGTCAGGGCCCGCTTCAGCCCCGAGACGTCCACGTCGGCTGGGCCGGTGGTGAGGTGGCTGCGCTCGGGTTGGGACGCGGTAGTGGCCATCGCTCTCCTCTCTCGGGGTTCGACGCTTACCGTACCTCCTGGGATGCCGGATCTGTCGGGTCCGCCTGGTACACCGGGCGCATGCTGCAAGAGCTGCGCGTCGAGAACCTGCTCCTGATTGATCGGGCCGAGCTGCGCCTGGCGCCGGGCCTGAACGTGGTCACGGGCGAGACGGGCGCCGGCAAGACGCTGCTCGCCCAGGCACTCGATCTTTTGCTCGGCGGCCGCGCGGGTAGCGGCGTCGTGCGGGGCGGTGCGGCCGAGGCGTACGTCGAAGGCGTCTTCTCGATCCCACCCGAGTGGGATTCCCACCCGCCCTCCCCCCACCACCAACTCGACATCTTGCCCACCGACGCCGAGGAGATCGTGCTCGCGCGGCGCGTGTGGCCCGACGGACGGACACGCGCATACGTGTGCGGTCGCTCGGCCACGATCGGAGACCTGCGCGAGCTGGGCGCTGCGCTCGTCGCCTTCTACGGACAGCACGAGCACCGGCGGCTGATGCTCTCGACCGTCCAGCTCGAGGTACTGGACGCTCACTGCGGGCCCAAGCAGGCGGTCGTCCGGGCCCGAGTGGGGGAGGCGTACGAGCGTGTCCGGCGGCTGGAGGAACGGATGGGCGAGCTGCAGGAGCTCGCCGCCGGCCGAGAACGCGAGCTCGACCTGCTGGCCTACGAGCTCGAGGAGATCGAACGTGTGGGGCCAAGCGAGGCCGAGGCGGGCGAGCTGATCGAGGAGCGCGACCGGCTGCGCCACCTCGAGATGCTGCAGAGCGCCGCCACCGGCGCGGCCGAGGCACTGTCCGGAGAGGGGGGCGAGGGCGCCGCCGAGCTGCTGGCACAGGCCGCCGCCCAGGTCCAGCACGCCGCCGGCATCGACCCGCGGCTGGGCGAGCTGTCCGAGCGCCTCTCCGGGATCGCCTACGAGGCCCAGGACGTGGGCGCCGGGTTGCGCTCCTACGCGCTCGGGCTGGAGGGTTCGCCGGGCCGCCTGGAGGAGGTCGAGGAGCGCCTCGGCCAGTTCGCCCGGCTCGAGCGCAAGCACGGTGGCGGGATCGCCGAGGTCCTCGCCCACGCCGACCGCTGCCGCGCGCGCCGCGAGGAGCTCGAGCGGGCCGAGGTCGCGCTGGGTGAGGTCGAGGCGGAGCTGTCCGTGGCCCGGGGTGAGCTCGACCGCTTCGCGAGCGAGCTGTCCAAGCGCCGGCGCAAGGCGGCGCCGGGACTGGCGTCGGCCGTCCGCGAACGGCTGGCCGAGCTGGCCATGCGGGAGGCGTCGTTCGAGGTCGCGGTGACAGACCGGGAGGAGGGCTGCGGGCCGCGGGGGGCGGATGTCGTGGAGCTGCTGATCGCGGCCAACCCGGGGCTGCCGGCCGGGCCGCTGCGCGAAATCGCCTCAGGCGGGGAGCTCTCGCGCGTGATGCTGGCCATCCTCAGCGTCGCGCACGGAAGTGGAGGCGGCGCCGGTGGGGTGGGTGGCGTGGGTGGGGTGGCTGGGCCTCTATTAGTGTTCGACGAAATTGACGCCGGCATCGGCGGCCACACCGCCCGCGCGGTCGGCGAGCACCTCCGCGCGCTGGCCGCCGGCCGGCAGATCCTATGCATCACCCACCTGCCCCAGGTCGCCGCGCTGGCCACGCGCCACTTCACCATCGCCAAGGACACGAGCACCGTCCCGGCGCGAACCACCGTCACGACGCTCGATGGGGATCGGGTGGTCGGCGAGCTGGTCCGGATGCTCGGCGCAGACGAGGGTGACCGGGCCGCGACGCGCCACGCGCGGGACCTCTTGCGCGCCGCCTGAAGGCGTTCACGTCGGCCCCTCGCCGGAGGCCGCACGAGGAAACCCACGATATTCGTCGCTTTCTCGGGCCGGCTACCCGGGAGCGTCCGAACGGGCCGCTACCTTCAAACGGTCGGAACGTGACTACACTCGGATAGCGACCTAATGGCTTCGGGCGACACCAGGTTCATCTTCATTACGGGCGGGGTCGTGTCCTCGCTCGGCAAGGGAATCTCTGCCGCCTCGATTGGCCGCCTACTCGTGGCCCGTGGGCTGGACGTCCAACTGCAGAAGTTCGATCCGTACATCAACGTCGACCCGGGCACGATGTCGCCCTACCAGCACGGCGAGGTGTTCGTGACCGAGGACGGGGCCGAGACCGATCTCGACCTCGGCCACTACGAGCGGTTCACCGACGCCAACACCAGCCGCGCCTCGAACGTGACCGCCGGCGGGATCTACAACACGGTGATCCGGCGCGAGCGGCGCGGTGACTACCTGGGCGCGACGGTCCAGGTCGTCCCGCACATCAGCGACGAGATCAAGCAGCGAATCAAGCTGATGGCCGAGGCGACCGACGTCGACTTCGTGATCACCGAGATCGGTGGAACGGTGGGGGACATCGAGTCGCTGCCGTTCCTCGAGGCGATCCGCCAGTTCCCGGTCGACGTGGGACGCCGGCGCTGCATGTTCATTCACCTCACGCTGGTCCCGTACATCACCCACGCCGGCGAGCTCAAGACCAAGCCGACGCAACACTCGGTCAACGAACTGCGCCGCATCGGTATCGCCCCCGACATGGTGATCTGCCGTTCGGAGTCGAGGCTCGGGGCCGACATCCGCCGCAAGATCGCGCTGTTCGCCAGCCTGCCCGTGGAGGCGGTGGTCTCGGCCTACGACGTGCCCGACATCTACCAGGTGCCGCTTGGCTTCCACACCGAGGGCGTCGACGACTTCATTCTCTCCGAGCACTTCGGGGTCGAGGCCCCGCAGCCAGACCTGAGCGGCTGGGAGGCGATCACCCGTCGAGCCAAGGAGGCCAGCCGCAACGTGCGGATCGCGCTCGTCGGCAAGTACGTCCGACTCGAGGATGCCTACCTTTCGGTGGTCGAAGCGCTCCGCCACGCCGGAACGCACCACGACTGCAAGGTCGAGATCGACTGGGTCGACTCCGAAGAGGTGGCCGACCCGGCCGTGGCGGCGCGCCTTGAGAGGGCGAGCGGGATCCTCATCCCGGGCGGGTTCGGAGGCCGCGGCATCGAGGGCAAGATCCGCGCCGCTCAGATCGCCCGCGAAAAGAGGATCCCGTATCTGGGCATCTGCCTGGGCATGCAGCTGGCCGTGGCCGAGTTCGCCCGGCATGTGGCCGGGATGGAGGGGGCCAACTCCACCGAATTCGACATGGAGACGCCGTTCCCGGTGATCGACCTGCTCCCCGAGCAGAAGGAGATCGCCGACATGGGCGGCACGATGCGACTGGGCGCCGACCCCGTGAAGCTGCACGCCTCGACGCGGATCCGCGAGCTGTACGGCGAGGCGGTCGTGTACGAGCGCCACCGCCACCGTTACGAGGTCAACAACCACCTGCGCCGGCGCCTGGAGGCGGCCGGGCTGATCTGTTCCGGAACGAGCCCGGACGAGCGGCTGGTCGAGGCGATCGAGCTGCCGGCCGACCAGCATCCGTTCTTCGTGGCCTCGCAGTACCACCCGGAATTCAAGTCGCGTCCCGAGCGTCCGGCGCCGCTGTTCCGCGAGTTTGTGGGCGCCGCGCTGGCACACGCCGGCGAGCGGGTGAGTGCCGGCGCCAACGGTGCCGAGGCCTCGGTACCCGCCGCCGCACGGTGAGGCGGGCGAGCGAGGCCGAACGCGAGCGGCTGAACGAGACGTTCGCCGCCCTGTGCCGGATCGAGAGCCCGTCCGGCCGCGAGCGCGCGTGTGCGGACTGGATCACCCGGGAGCTCGAGGGCATGGGACTCGAGGTCGAGGAGGACGACGTCGGCCCGAGCGTCGGCTCCAGCGCGGGCAACCTGCTGGCCCGGATCCCCGGCGCCGGGGGGCGGGGTCCCGGTCCATTCTCATGTGTGCGCACATGGACACCGTCCCGCTGACCGCGCCGGTCGACCCGGTGCTCGTCGAGGGCGGCTGGACCAACGCGGGGGAGGGGATCCTCGGCGCCGACAACAAGACGGCGGTGGCGGTGATGATCGAGCTCGCGCGGCGACTGAGTGCGTCGGCTGAGCCCCCGCAGGTCGGGCTCGAGCTGCTGTTCACGGTCTGCGAGGAGATATCGCTCCTCGGCGCCCGGGCCTTCGATGCCAGCCGGCTCGACAGCCGCTTCGGCTACGTGTTCGACCACGCCACGCCGATCGGGGACATCGTCGTGGCGGCGCCCAGCCTGCATCGGATGGTGGCCGAGTTCCGCGGGCGCGCCGCCCACGCGGGCGTCCGCCCCGAGGACGGGCGCAGCGCCATCGCCGCGGCGGCGCGGGCGATTGCCGCCATGCGCCTCGGACGGCTCGACCCCGAGACGACCGCCAACGTCGGCACGATCGAGGGCGGGACGGCGATCAACGTGGTCCCCGAGCGCTGCCGGGTCGAGGCCGAGGTGCGCAGCGTCGATCAGCAACGGGTCGAGACGGTGGCGACCGAGATGATCGACCACATGCAGGACGCCGCCGACGCGGCCGAATGTGACCTCGACATCACCGTCGAGCGGATGATCCAGGGGTACCGCACACGCGCGAAAGCCGTCCAGGTGACGGTCGCCGAGCGGGCGCTCGAGGCCTGCGGGTACGAACCGAGGCACATCACCACCGGCGGTGCCTCGGACGCCAACGCCCTCGAGGCGGCCGGCTTCCCCTGCACCAACCTGGCCGACGGAACCGAGCACAACCACGAACCGACCGAGCGGATCAGCACCGACGCGCTCGAGAGCCTCCTCGAGCTGGCCATTGCGTTGGTCGACGAATCCGGGCGGGCACTGAAATCAGGCGCGTCGTGAGCGAGGACTTCGAACCGGTCGCCTCGGAGGTCGGCTGGGAGGGGAAGATCATCCGCGCCGGGGTCGAGCGCTTTCGCTTCGCCGATGGCGCAGAGGTCACGCGCGACAAGGTGTGGCATCCGGGCGCGGTCGGCATCCTCGCGGTCGACGACGAGCACGTGTGGCTCACCCGCCAGCCACGCGAGGTGATCGGAGACCCGGCCTCGCTCGAGGTCCCCGCCGGCAAGCTAGACGTCCCCGGCGAGCCGCCGCTCGAGACGGCCAAGCGTGAGCTCGCCGAGGAGATCGCCAAGCGCGCCGAGCAGTGGGATGAGCTGTTCGCCTTCTTCACCAGTCCCGGGTTCAGCGACGAGCGCGTGTGGTTGTACCTCGCCACTGGGCTGTCGGACGACCCCAGCCACGACCCGGACGAGGACGAGCGGATTGAGGTCGTGCCCTGGCCGCTGGGGCAGCTCGATGAGGCGATCGAGCAGTGCCGGGACTCCAAGTCGCTGATCGCGCTCCTGTGGCTGGCCGCGCAGCGGCAACTCGCGTTCGGGATCGCCTAGGCCAGTGGCGATCCACGAGTCGGCCAGACGTGGCTTCCAGCGGGGAGCGGATGCGTACGAGCGGGGACGGCCGAGCTATCCACGCGAGGCGCTCGACTGGCTGTGCGCACAGCTCGACCTGAGGCGCGGGCGAACCGTGCTCGACGTCGGCGCCGGCACCGGCAAGCTGACCCGCGAGCTCGCCGCGACCGGCGCCACCGTGCTGGCGGTCGAGCCGGTTGCGGCCATGCGCGACCTGCTCGAGCAGGTCGTCCGCGAGGCGCAGGCGATGGAAGGGACGGCCGAGGCGCTGCCGGTGCAAGACGGTGCGGTCGACGCCATCACGGTGGCCCAGGCCTTCCACTGGTTCGACGTCCCGAGGACGCTGGCCGAGTTTCACCGCGTCCTGCGGCCGGCGGGCCGCTTCGCTCTGATCTGGAACCGCCGTCGGCTCGAGGACCCGCTTCACCGTGGGATCAACACGATCACCGAGCCCTATCACCACGAGACTCCGAGCCATCTCCGCGGCGAGTGGCGCGAGCCGCTGGCGGCGAGCCGTCTGTTCGCGGAGGTCGGGGAGCTCGAGGTGCCCTACGAGCATGTAGTCGACGCCGACGGCGTGGTCGACCGCGTCGCCTCGATCAGCTACATCGCGGCGCTCCCCGAGCGTGAACGCGACGAGGTGATCGCCCGCGTCCGTGAGCTGGCCGAGCGGACTCCGAAACCGCTGCACCTCGCCTACGCGACCGAGACCTACGTGTACGAGCGCCGGTAGGGCACGGGGGCAGGAGGGGCCTCCCGAGCCTCGAATACCCGGGTCATGGCCACCGCCCACACCGTGCAGGACGCCCGGCGGACCTCCGATCTGACCTTCGACTTTCTCGGCTTCCTCGAGCTCGAGCGCGGCCTATCGCGCAACACGCTCGAGGCCTACCGCTCGGACCTGCAGCAGTTCGGCGAGTTCCTGGAGCGACGTGGCCTCGATCCGCTCGAGGTGCAGACGAGCGATCTCGCGGCCTTCATCTCAGAGCTGGCTGCCGGCAGTCCCGAGCGGAGGGCCGCGGCGCCGTCCACGCTCCAGCGCAAGATCGCTTGCCTGCGCTCTTTCTACCGGCACCTGCGTCGCGAGCAGATCCTCGACCGCGACCCGGCGTCGGAGCTTCGGGCCCCGCGCTCGCGTGCGCGCTTGCCCAAGGTGCTGAGCCGCGACGAGGTGGCGCGTCTGCTCGAGCAGCCCCGGGGAACCAGTCCGGCGGCGCTCCGGGATCGCGCGCTGCTCGAGACGATGTACGCCTGCGGGCTGCGCGCATCCGAGGCTATCGGGCTCGAGTTGTCCGAGCTCGACCTCGAGGACGGCATCCTGCGCGCCCGGGGAAAGGGCTCCAAGGAGCGGATCGTGCCGATCGGAAGCAAGGCGATCGAGGCGCTTGGCGCCTACCTCGAACGCGGTCGCCCCGCGCTCGTGGGCATCCGGCCGGAGCGGCGGGTGTTCGTGAACCTGCGCGGCGGCGGGCTCTCCCGCCAGGGCCTCTACAAGATCGTGGGCCGCCATGCCCGCAGCGCCGGGCTGGAGCATCGGATGAGCCCGCATACGCTGCGCCACACGTTCGCGACCCACCTGTTGTCCGGCGGCTGCGACCTGCGCTCACTTCAGGAGATGCTGGGACACGCCGACATCGGCACGACCCAGATCTACACCCACCTCTCGACCGAGCGGTTGCGCGACGTGTACTTCGACGCCCACCCGCGAGCCCAGATGACGCGACCCACCTAGGTCCGTCGCCCGTCGTACAGTCCCCTGGGTGGGGATCGCGCACCTCGACGACGCACCGTTCCACGAGCACGCGCTCGGCCACCTGCGCAGCCGCTGGACGATGGTCGGGGGCGCAGCCGGGTGCGAGAAGGTCGGCCTTCGCCGCATCCAGGTGCCGGCGGGTGGATGGTCGACGCCGGCACACGAGCACGGGCTGGACGAGGAGATCTTTTACGTACTGAGTGGCCGCGGCGTCTCCTGGCCGGCCGGCGAGGCCGCCGAGGTCCGAGCCGGGGACTGCATCGTGTACCTGGCCAGCGGCGGCGAGCACACCTTGCATGCGCTCGATTACTGGGACGGAGAGGACTGAGCCGGCGAGCCTTCGTGATCGTGCTCGACGCCTGCGGCGTCGGCGCGCTGCCCGATGCCGCCGAGTACGGCGACGGCGGGACGAACACACTCGGGCACCTCGCGCAAGCTCTCGGCGGGCTCGAGCTGCCGACGCTCGGCCGGCTCGGGCTCGGCTCGATTATCGAGCTGACCGGCGTGCCCCCGGCGTCGGACCCCGTCCTGCACGGGCGCCTCGGCGCGATCGGACCCGGCAAGGACTCAACCGCGGGTCACTGGGGGTTGATGGGAGTGTCCGCCCCGCAGCCGCTCCCGACCTATCCAGACGGGTTCCCGCCGGAGATCGTCGAGCTCGTGGCGAGCATCGGCGGGCGCGAGGTGATCTGCAACCGGCCTTGCAACGGGATCGAGGCAATCGAGCGGTGCGGGCCTGAGCACCTGCGCGGCGGCGGGCTGATCGTCTACACCAGCCAGGACTCGGTCCTTCAGATCGCTGCCCACGTCGACGTGCTCGACCCGGCCGACTTGTACGAGGTATGCGCCGGGGTACGCCAGGCGCTCCCGGCCGGGCACGCGGTGGGGCGGGTGATCGCCCGCCCGTTCGCCGGCGCGGACGGGCACTGGCAGCGCACCGACGGCCGGCGCGACTTCTCGGTGCCGCCGCCCGGCCGCAGCTACCTCGATGAGCTGCACGACGCCGGCGTGCCGGTCCACACCGTCGGCAAGGTCGGCTCGCTGTTCGCCGGCGTGGGGGTCGACGTCCAGCATCCGGGCGCGACCAATGCGGTCGCGCTCGACGAGACGACCTCGCTGATGCGGTCACTCCAGGACGGGTTCGTGTTCACCAACCTGGTCGAGACCGATCAGGTGTACGGTCACCGCCACGACGTGGCCGGCTTCCATCGCGCCCTGCAGGCGATTGACGCCTCGGTCGCCGAGTGGCTGGAGCTGCTCGGACCCGGCGACATGCTGGTGCTGACCGCCGATCACGGCTGCGACCCGACCGCGTCGCACACCGACCACACGCGCGAGTACGCGCCGCTGCTGGCTGCCTTCGAGGACCACGGCTCGCGCCGGCACGACGGCGTGCTCGCCGACGTCGGCGCGAGCGCGCTGGCGTGGCTGGCCAGTGGTCATGCCGATGCGCTCCCGGGCGAATCGTTCGTGTGACGCGCGAGGCGGGCGTGCCGGCCTGGCTCGAAGTAAGTTGAGAGACGAGTGCCTGAGCTCCCCGAAGTAGAGACCATCCGCCGCCAGCTGGCCCCGCACGTCGAGGGCCGGACGATCGTGGCTGCCCAGATCCTCGATCCCCGGTGGACCCGGCCCGACCCGCCCGCGACGGTCGAGGCGCAGCTGTGCGGCGCCGTGGTGGAGGGCCTGGGCCGTTCCGGCAAGTACCTGGTGTGGTCGCTGTCGGAGGATCGCTACCTGCTCCAGCACCTGCGCATGACCGGGACGCTGCTGTACGACCCGCCCGCCGCGCCGCTGCACACGCGGGTGCTGCTCGAGCTCGACGACGGCCATCGCGTGGTGTACGTCGACCCGCGCCGGTTCGGCACCGGTCACCTGGTCCACGGCGCCGACGCCCGCGACGCCTACCTCAGTGAGCGACTCGGCATCGAGCCGTTCACCCCCGAGTTCACCGCCGAGCATCTGCGCACGCAGGCTCGGGGCCGCACCGCGCCGGTCAAGGCGTTCGTGCTCGATCAGCGCCGGATCGCCGGGGTGGGGAACATCTACGCCGATGAGGCGCTGTTCCGGGCTGGGATCCATCCGCTTCGGCCCGCCGGTCGGCTGACCAGGGCCGACTGGGAGCGGGTTCGGGAGGGAATCGAGGAGGCGCTGAGCGCCGGCATCGAGGCCAAGGGCGCCTCGATCGACGACTTCCGCCACGTCGACGGTGCCCGTGGCTCCTTCCAGGACCTGTTCCTCGTCCACCGCCGCGCAGGGCAACCCTGCGCGCGCTGCGGCACCACGATCGGAAAGATCGTCGTCGGCGGCCGCGGCACCTACGTCTGCGAGCGCTGCCAGCCACGCCCCCGCGCAACGGCCCGGGCCCCAGCAGCTAAGCGGCCAGCAGCTCCTTCAACCGCCCGGCCTTATCCGCAGCCAATAGCTCGGTGAAGCCCCCGATCGGCTCATCGCCGATGATGATCTGGGGGAAGGTGAACATCCCGGTGCGCTCCTGCAGCTCGGCCCGACCGTCCGGGTCCCGTGCCAGATTGATCTCCTCATGGGCAATGCCGCGCTTGGCCAGCAGGGCCTTCGCGCTGACGCAGAACGGACAGGACTCGGTCGTGTAGAGGGTGACACTCATGGGCATTGCTTCAGAAAATATAGCGGGTAAGGCGTGTCTCGTTCGCTGAGGACCGAGGCGATCGTGCTGCGCTCGATCCGCTACGGGGAGGCCGACCGCATCCTGCATCTGTACACGACGAGCTACGGCCGGCTGTCGGCCATCGCCAAGGGGGCGCGCCGAGCGCGGAGCCGGTTCGGAGCCCGGCTCGAACCGTTCTTTCACATCCACGTGATCCTGCACGAGGGTCGCGGCGAGCTGCATACGGTCACGGGCGTGGACACGGTCACCCCCCACGCCGGCCTGCGCGAGCACGCCGCGACGATCGACGCCGCCGCCCGCGCCTGCGATGCGGTGGCGCGGCTGTTCGAGACCCCGGACCCGCACCCCGAGGTCTTCCGCCTGCTCGCCAACGAGCTGGCGCTCCTCAACGTCGACGTCGCCCATGCACGACCCGCCACCGGCCTCGCCTTCCGCCTCAAGCTGCTGCTGGCGGCCGGGATCGTCCCCCAGCTCGGATCGTGCGCCGAATGCGGCGAGTCCGAGCACCTGCAGGGCTTCTCCGCAGCTGCGGGCGGAGTCGTGTGCAGCTCGTGCGAGGCGGCCGCGTTCCCGCTCGGCCAGGAATCCCACACCTTCCTGGTCGGGGCGCTCGGCCGGCCGCTGGCTCAGGCCCCCGAGGCATCCGAGCTGGCCCTCGCCCAGGCGGAGCGCGCGATCAGCGAGACCGCCGAGCACCACGCCCACGTGCGGCTGCGGCCGCTCGTGGGCGGGCGCTGAACTCAAGCTGGCTCTGGAGAAATCCCGCGGCGCTTGCGACGCCTTCGTCACAACTGCGCTCGCTCCTCGCGGACCGGTGTCAGAATCGAACAAGATGAGCAGTCACGTCCTCTACTCGGGCTTCGAGCACCCGGCCGGCCCCGTCGCCGCCGGCTTCGCCGACCGGATCCGGGCGCGGGAGGAGCGCGAGCTGTCGCCGGGCGCGACGCGGTCCTATCCCGCCCGACGACAGCGCCAGGAGCCGGACTGCGGGCTGCGCACCCCGTTTCAGCGCGATCGCGACCGGATCGTGCACTGCAAGGCGTTCCGGCGCCTGAAGCACAAGACGCAGGTCTTCGTGGCACCCGCCGGCGACCACTACCGCACGCGGCTGACCCACACGCTCGAGGTCACGCAGATCTCGCGAACGGTGGCGCGCGCGCTCGGCCTCAACGAGGATCTGGCCGAGGCGATCGGGCTCGGCCACGACCTCGGCCATCCGCCCTTCGGGCACGTGGGCGAGGACGCGCTGGACCGCTGCCTGTCCGAGCGATTCGCTCTGACGTTCATGCATCACGAGCACTCGCTCCGCGTGGTCGACTCACTCGAGCGCGACGGCCTCGGTCTGAACCTGACCGACCCGGTGCGGGACGGCATCGTCAGCCACTCCGGCCGGGCGCGGGAGCCCAGCACGCTCGAGGGCAAGATCGTCCGCCTGATGGACCGTGTGGCCTACATCAACCACGACATCGACGACGCCGTTCGCGCTGGCCTGCTCACCCCGGAGGATCTTCCGCGAGGCCCGATCGCCATCCTGGGCGACACCGGCTCCCGGCGGATCGACACGCTCGTGCACGACTTGGTCGAGCACTCGGCGCCGGCCGGCGACATCGTGCAGGGGGAGACGGTAGGGGTAGCGATGGGCGAGCTGCGGGCGTTCATGTTCGAGCGGGTGTACCTGGGTGCCGAGGCGACCCGCGAGCACGCCAAGATCAGGGTCGTGATCTCCTCGCTGTTCGAGCACTACTGCGCCCATCCCGAGGACATCCCCGACTCGATCCCGCCGGGGGAGCTCTCGCGCCGGGTCACCGACTACATGGCCGGGATGACCGATCGTTTCTGCATCCGCACGTTCGAGGCTCTGAGCGTGCCGGTGGCGTTCGCGCCGTGACGCGGTACACGGCCGACTCGCGCGACCGCGTACGCGACGCGGTCGACATGCTCGCGCTGGTCTCCCAGCACACCGAGCTGCGCCGCGCCGGCCCGACCGAGTACATCGGGCGCTGCCCGTTTCACGACGAGCGCACCCCCTCGTTCGGCGTCAACCCGGTCGAGAAGGTCTACCACTGCTTCGGCTGCCAGGCCTCGGGCGACGTGTTCAGGTTCGTGATGGAGACCGAGGGCCTCGACTTCACCGGCGCCCTCCAGGCGCTGGCCGACCGGTTCGGGGTCGAGCTACAGACGGAACGGGAGGACCCGGAGGCTGCGCAGAAACGCCAGCGGCGCGAGCGGTTGCACCAGCTGCTGGGGCGGGCCGCGACCTACTACGCGCGCTATCTGTGGGATGCGCGCGAAGCCGAGCCCGCACGCGAATACCTCCAAAGCCGCGGCCTGCGCGAGGAGACGCTGCGCGAGTTTCACGTCGGCTACGCGCCGAGCGCGTGGGACCGGATGCTGACCGCATCGCGCCGGGCCGGATTCGGCGAGGAGGACCTGCTCGCCACCGGTCTCGCCCAGCGCTCGAAGACCAACCCGGGCCGGATCTACGACCGCTTCCGAGAGCGGATCATGTTCCCGTCGATGGATGCGCGCGGGAACGTGCTCGGCTTCGGCGCGCGCGCGATGCGCGAGAACCAGCAGCCCAAGTACCTAAACACGGCCGAGGGCGAGCTCTACCACAAGCGCGAGGTGCTGTTCGGGATCGATCGGGCGCGGGCGGCGGCCGCCCGGGCCGGCAGCGTGATCCTCGTCGAGGGCTACACCGACGTGCTCGCGCTACATCAGGCGGGGCTCCACAACACGGTTGGGATCATGGGCACGGCGCTGACCGAGGAGCAGATCGCCGAGCTCCAGCGCGTGGCGAAGGTGCTCGAGCTGTGCCTGGACGCCGACCGGGCCGGCCAGGACGCGATGCTGCGGGCCGCCCAGGTGAGCGACCGGCGCAACCTCGAGCTCCGCGTTGTGCCGCTGCCCGAGGGCACCGACCCGGCGGACCTGATCGAGCGCGCCGGCGCGGAAGCCGTGCGCGAGCGAGTGGACAGCTCGGTGCCGTTCGTCGCCTTCCACGTCGAGCGCATCCTCGAGCGCACCGACACCTCGAGCGCGGAGGGGCGAGACCGCGCGTTCAAGCAGCTCCTGCCGGCTCTCGAGCGCCTCGAGCGCGGGGCGTTCGGCGACGAGCTGCTGCGCCGGGTGGCCGGCCGACTCGAGCTGAGCGAGGCGCGCCTGGCGTCGCTGATCGAGGGCGCGGGGCAGCGGAACGGAGGGTCGGCGAGCGCCGACGCAGCCGGCGCCCGCTCGAGCGCCACCCAGCCCATCGACCAGGCGGCTCGGGCCGAGCGGACGTTCCTAGCCCTGTGCGTGGCGCTGCCCGACGCCGGTGCCCGCACGCTGTTCGAGATCGATCCCGAGCAGTTGATCACCAGCGAGGTGATGCGCCGCGCCGCCCGCCACCTCGCCGGGCGCACGCATGCGCCGCTCTCCGACCTGCCGGTGGACGACGAGCCGCTCGCGCGCACAGTGGCCGATCTCGTGGCGCGCGCCGGGCGGGCCGGGTCGGTCAGCCCGGATCAGCTCCAGCACGCCTGGCTCGTGCTCGACGAGGCGCGGCTCGATCGGGCCATTCGTCGGGCCACCGCCGAGGGCGATGGGAGCGTGTCCGAGCTGGCGCACGAGCGCGAAGTGGTCCGGGCAGCACGCCACGCGGTCACCACCAGGATGGAGCGGGCGGTGTGATGGCCTAGCGCCCGACGGCGGCCGCCACCGCCGCGTGCACTGCCGCCACGGTCGTGCCGTGCTCGCGGGCGATCTGGCGCATGCTCCTCCCGGCGCGCAGCTCGGCGCGCAGCCGGGCGGGCCGGATGCCCAGATACGCGGCCGCGGCGCGCAGCTCCACGGGCGTCAGGCCCGACACAGTGGCGGCACGGCCGCGCAGGGCGGGTGCCACCGGCTCAATCAGGTCGGTCTGCGGGCGTACCGACAGGATCAGGGGCGGAAGGGGCGCCTGGTTGAAGTCGAAGTCCGCGGTCAGATCCCCCAGCTCGGGCTCGTCCTCGCGCACGTCAGGGCGCGGGTCGGGACGGCCGTCGGTGAGGGGATCGAGCCGCTGCCCGTCCATGAAGTCGTCCTCGATGAACTTCACGTACGCGTCGAAGCTGAGCGTCTGATGGTCGATAAAGCCGCGCCGTGCGTAGGGGCTGATGACCATCGCGGGAACGCGCAGGCCGTACCCGTTCTCGTCCACGTGCGGTGGCGCGACGTGGTCGTAGAAGCCACCCCAGTCGTCCCAGGCCAGGAAGATCGCGGTGCTGTCCCAGTCGGGGCTCTCCATGATCGCGTTGATCAAGCCCGTCACGTAGGTCTGGCCCGCGGTGATCAGCCCGGGCGGGTGCTCCGACACCGTCCCGTTAGGGACAATCCAGGAGACCGCCGGCAGGGATCCCGCCTTCGCCGCGGAGAAGAAGTCAGACAGCGACTGGATGTTGGCCAGCTGGTCGTCCTGCTGGACGTCGGTGAAGTACGGCAGCGGGTTCCAGATGCCGGGGGTCTGGGCGCTCTGGCCGACCGGAGCGCACGACATGGCCGCGTCGTCGTCGCAGTCGGGTTCGGTCCCCTTGAACACGTAATAGGCCCAGCTGACGCCGTAGCGGTGCATCAGGTAGGTCAGATCGGTCCACGCGTAGTTGGGATCGGACGGGTCCTTGTGGCCAAGCCGCCGCGCGAAATCGGGTGGATTCTGGGGGCTCTGGACCGCGTTGCGGCAGCTCATCGGGTCGCCTTGCTTGGTGCAGTAGGCCGACCACTCCGACACCATGTACAGGTGCGCGGGGAGGCTCCAGGAGAGGTCGGACTCGAACATGTGGTCCTGGAGCACGAAGTCGCGCGCATAGGTCCAGTAGTTGGGGATGTCCGCGCCGGTGTGGTAGCCCATCACGTCGGCGGTGTTACTGCCGCTACCACAGGCCGGGTTGAACGTCTGGGCGCAGCCGGCCATCCCCTTCTCCTGCTGGGCCACGAACCCGTCCATGTCGCCCCCGTCGATGTCGGCCTCGGCGTTGGCGTAGCTGTGCGGTCCGCCGAGGTTGCGGTCTTGGCGATCGTGGAAGGGTTGGACGCAGCTGCCGGTGGCGGGGTCGGGAAGGCACGGCACCGTCCCCGGGTTCCCTGCCAACCCTGGGATCCCGTCCGCCCCGGGATAGGTCCCGAAGTAGGAGTCGAACGAGCGGTTCTCCTGCATGATGATCACGACGTGGCGGATCTTGTGGATGCCGACGGCCGGCGGCGCCGGCCCGACGGTCGTGGTCGTGAGCGGGTTTGCGGTGGAGCCCTGGGTCGCGCCCGAAGTCGAAGCGGCCGACCGGTGCGAGGACCCGCCGCCGCAGGCCGCGAGCAGCAGCACAGCGACCAGTCCCAGACCGGCCGCGAGCCATCGATGGAGCGGCGGGCCAGACGGGCGCGGCCGGCCACAGGGGAATCCCCGGCCGGTCAACGCCACGGCCCCATGCACTCACGTCGGCGTCGAACAGGCAACTGACCCGATCCTAAGGATCGGGACCTCGGATTGCGTCAAGCCCGCGTGAACCGCGCGCCGGCATCGTTGAGCCTGGTTGGCCGATGATGGTGACGGCCTAGCTTCGTGTTGGTCCCGTGTTAGGAGTGGTCTTCATTTCCGCCGTTGCGCGCCGATCAATCAGTGGGTCGCTTCCCGATACATTGTTGAGGCGAGCGGCACAATCGCCCGATTCACAGGAGCTCGTTGCACCCTAATCCGGGGTAGCTCAATCGGCAGAGCGTTCGGCTGTTAACCGAAATGTTGTGGGTTCGAGTCCCACCCCCGGAGCTTCCCGGCCGTTCGCGCGCTGTCATGGGCGGGCCACGGCCGGCGGACGGTTGACATGCGCTCCGGCCTGACCATCGGCGAACTAGAGGACTGGGAGCTTCACGGCGCCGTCTGGCGGCCGCTCCAGGTCAGCGACGCGCGCGCGGTCGTGGAGCTCTGCAGCTGCTCGGGCGAGCCCATGGACGTTGTCGTGGGCGAGGCCCCCGAGCTGATCGAGTTCGTTCGCACCCGCGCTAAGGCTGCCGCCGTCAGGCCGCTAAGCAATCCCTAACGCGCTGCCGTGAGGCGCCGCCGACCATCCCCAGACCCTTCAATCGCGAGCTCCTCGACCATCTCCGCGGCCCGCGAGGCGCCGTCGTGGGCGGCGGCCCAGCTCGCCAGCTCACGCGCCCGAGCGCCGAGCGACGCCTCCGACAGCGCGCGCCGGACCGCCAGTCGCAGCGTCCCCGGCGTCACGAGGCGCCAGGGCAGCCTGACGCCCACGCCGACCCAATCGACCCGCGCGGCGTTCTCGGCCATGTCTCCACTGTGCGGTGCCGCGACCACGGGGCAGCCGCAGGCCAGGGCGCGCGCCATCGTCCCGTGCCCGGCGTGGCAGACCACAGCGGCGCACGACGGCATCGTCTTCGCGTAGGAGAGCCATTCGACCAGCCGTGTGTTCGCCGCCACCTCGACCGGCTGGGCCAGCGGTCGCCGGTTCCACGTCGCCAGCACCCGGATCGGCTCGTCGCCGAGGCCGGCGAGCGCGGCGCGCAACAGCCGGTGCTCGGGATCCTGGGCGGTCGACGGTGCCACCAGCACCAACGGCGCGTCGCCCGCCGGCGACTCGACCGCGGCGAACGGCGGCTCCCACATGATCGGCCCGACCACCTTGACGTGCCCGGGCCAGTCACGCGGATACTCGAGCTGCGGAAACGTGCCGACCAGGCATAGCCGCTCGCTCAGCCCGCCGTGCAAGCGCGCTACCGGGGGCAGTCCGACCTTGACGCGAGTCGCGTTGAGCTCGGCGCGGCCCTGGCGAAGCCCGGCCTGCGTGAACCGTCCCAACCCGCGCCACAGACCGCGCCCGAGCGCCGTCCGGGGCAGCCGCGCCCCGAGGGCATAGGGCGGAAAGCCATCCGCGTCCACCGGAAAGAGATGCGGAACCAGCGTCGCCACCGGGACGCCCTCGAGCTCGGCGGCCAGCGCCGGGGCCAACGTCAGGATGTCGTGCACGACCACGTGCGGGCGCAGCTCGGCGACCGCGTGCCGGGTCTCTCCGGTGGCGAGCACCACCGCCTCGTACATCGCTGACGCCCCGCCCGCCCCCGAAAACAGCGGGTATTCGGGCGCCGGCGCGAAGCGCATCCCCGCCGCCTCCACATCCTCGCGCCAGCGCGACCAGGTCTCCAACGTCACCTCGTGTCCGCGCGCGGCCAGACGCGCGCCGAGCGCGAGCATCGGAAAGGCGTGTCCGGGCTCGCCGAACGCGCCCAGGAAGAACCGACTCACACCGCTAGCTCGGCCACCGTGCGGAGCTGCTCGGTCCGCTCTTCCGTCGTCCAGGCCGTCGGGGCGATCGTCAGCGTGCCTACGCCGGCCTCGCGGTAGGCGGCCAGCCGGTCGCGCACGGCGTCCCGGGGGCCGCACAGCGTGACCAGGTCGATCAGCTCATCGGGGAGCGCCGCGGCGGCCTGGTCCTTCTTGCCGTCGAGGTAGAGGTCCTGGACCTCGCGGGCCGCGTCCTCGAACCCGTAGCGCTGGACCAGCTGGTTGTAGAAGTTCTGCTTGCGCGATCCCATCCCGCCGATGTATAGGGCCAGGAACGGGCGCATGCGGTTGCGCGCCTCGACGCGGTCATCCGAGACGTAGGTATTGACGGTCGGCGCGATGTCGAAGCCCTCCAGCGACCGGCCGCCCCGCTGGGCGCCCTCTTCGAGCAGCGCGCGAACCTCGCCGACGTGCTCGGGCGAGAAGAAGATCGGCAGCCATCCGTCGGCGATCTCGCCGGTCAGGGCAGTGTTCTTGGGCCCGATCGCCGCGAGGTAGATCGGGATCCGTTCCTGTACGGGGGAGATCATCAGCTTGAGCGGCTTGCCCGGCCCGTCGGGCAGCGGTAGTTCGAGCGTCTCCCCGTGGTACTCGACCCGCTCGCGGGCCAGGGCCATCCGCACCACGGCCACGTATTCGCGCGTGCGCTGCAGCTGGTGGGCGAACCGCTGTCCGTGCCAGCCCTCCGCTACCTGCGGCCCCGACGTGCCGAGCCCGAGGAGCATCCGCCCGCCCGAGAGCTGGTCGATCGTCGCCGCCGTCATCGCGGTCATCGCGGCGCTCCGCGCGGGCATCTGGAAGATCGCCGAGCCGAGCTTGATCTTGCTCGTGCCTGCAGCCAGCCACGCGAGCACGGTGGCCGTGTCCGATCCGTAGGCCTCGGCCGCCCACACCGCGTCGTAGCCAAGCCGCTCTGCCTCCTGCACGACCGCAAGGTGATCGGCCGGCGTCACGCCGGGGATCAGGTAGCCGAGGGACAAACCGAGTCTCATGGGCGACCTGGAACCCTATGCCAACACGGCCGCCCGCGATACTCACCCCGTGAGCGAGAGCGTGCCCGAAATCGCGGAAGAGCGGCGAAGCGCGCCGGTCGATGCTGGTGCTGGCGCTCGTGTGGTGGGCGTGGTCGGCGTGGGTGTGGGCGGCCAACGCGCAGACCGCGGGCTCCCCGATCTTGCGGTTCCGTCTCCTCCCGCGAGCATCTCGATCTTGATCAGCGGCCTGTCGATCCCTCATGCGTTCGGCCGAGAGGGGACGCTGTTCGCGGTCACCTACGCGATCGTCCGGTTCCTGCATCTTGCCGTGTACGTGGATGCCTCCAAACGCGGCAACGCCAAGTGGTCCTCGATGGTCGGCTTCATGGTGACGATCACGATCGGCATGGTGCTTCGTGATCATCTGCCTGGGGAAGTCGATCGTGGCCATCGGCGTCGGTGCGCTCGGCCCGAGCGCCGAGCGGCCGCTGAACGCCGACCGGGTAATCAGCCCGGCAGCAGGGAAAACATCAACCACCGCCGGATGAGAGGATGAACCGATGACCGCGCGCGCCAGGCTCGAGCTCCAAGGCCCCATGCACGCCGGCTTTGACGAGATCCTCACCCCGGACGCGCTCGAGTTGGTCGGCGAACTCCAGCACCGCTTCGGCTCCCGCCGCCACGAGCTGCTCGAGGCGCGCGCGCGTCGGCGCGAGCGACTGCGGGCGGGCGAGCTGCTCGACTTCCTGCCCGACACGCGGGAGATCCGCGAGGGCGACTGGACGGTCGAGCCGGTCCCGCCCGACATGGAGCAGCGCTGGGTCGAGATCACCGGCCCCACCGACCGCAAGATGGTCATCAACGCGCTGAACTCGGGCGCCGACGGGTTCATGGCCGACTTCGAGGACGCCAACGCCCCGACCTGGCGCAACATGGTCGAGGGGCAGCGCAACCTGCGCGACGCGATCGAGGGCACGATCACGTACCGCGACTCCGACGGCAAGCACTACGAGCTCGCCCAGGACACGGCCACGCTGCTGGTCCGGCCCCGCGGCTGGCATCTGCCTGAACGCCACTTGCTGGTCGACTCAGAGCCGGTGGCAGGTGCTTTCTTCGACTTCGGGCTGTACATGTTCCACTCGGCCCGGCAGCTGTTGCGGACCGGCAGCGGTCCGTATTTCTATCTGCCCAAGATGGAGTCGCACCTGGAGGCCAGGCTGTGGAACGACGTGTTCGGCTTCGCCCAGGAGTGCCTGGGGATCCCGCGCGGCACGATCAAGGCCACGGTGTTGATCGAGACGCTGCCCGCAGCGTTTGAGATGGACGAGATCCTGTACGAGCTTCGCGAGCATTCCGCCGGCCTGAACGCCGGCCGCTGGGACTACATCTTCTCGTCGATCAAGTGCTTCCCCGACCCGCGCGAGATGGTCCTCCCCGACCGCAGCGCCGTGACCATGACCGTGCCGTTCATGCGCGCCTACACCGAGCTCCTGGCCGCCACCTGTCACCGCCGAGGCGCGCACGCCATGGGCGGGATGGCAGCGCTGATCCCGAGCCGTAAGGGCGATCAGGACGCCAACCAGAAGGCGCTGGACGGTGTCCGCGCGGACAAGGAGCGCGAGGTCTCCCAAGGCTACGACGGGACCTGGGTGGCCCATCCAGACCTGGTCCCGGTGGCGCGCGAGGTGTTCGAGACGGGACTCGGGGGCAAGCCGAATCAAGTCGAGCGCCTGCGCGATGACGTTCACGTAACGGCCGAGGAGCTGCTCGACCTGTCCGCGACGCCCGGGGCGATCACCGAGCACGGGCTGCGCACCGACGTCAGCGTGGGCTTCCAGTACATCTCGTTCTGGCTGACCGGTCGCGGCGCCGCGGCGATCAACTCGTTGATGGAGGACGCCGCGACGGCCGAGATCTCACGCTCGCAGATCTGGCAGTGGGTCCACCACGGCGTCGAGCTCGACACCGGCCAAACCGTCACGCGCGAACTGGTTCAAGAGGTGATCGACGAGGAGACCGCGAAGATCCGCGAGCAGGTCGGCGAGGAGGTCTGGCGGGCGGGCCGGCCCGAGGACACACGGGAGATCTTCGAGGGCGTGGCGCTGTCGAGCGAGCTGCTCGAGTTCCTGACGATTCCGGCGTATCGCTACCTGGAGGATTGATCAGGTCGCGGGGCGAAGCCGGCGGGGCGAGACCAGGCGCGAGCGGCAACTCACGTGCAGCAGGACGAGCGCGCCGAGGAGGATGATGAGGTCGCCGGCGCTCAGGACGTTGCCGACCGGCCACGGCCCGGGCACCGGGAAGACGTCCCCCAGGAAGGCCAGGTGCGGGTGGGCCAGCGCCGCCGAGTTGTCGAAGCCGGCGCGGGCCGTGATTCCTGCGGTCCGCAGTGCGACCGCGTTGGCGGGCATCACGCCCCCGTTGGTCGTGATCGCCAGAACGTTGAGCGCGGCGCCGATGGCCACGAGCGGAACGCCGGCCAGCCGCCGGTTGGCGAAGATGAAGTAGGCGTCCAGGAGGTAGGAGAGCACGTTCAGCCCGGCGTGAAGGACGTGGCTTCCGCCCGGGGCGACGTCCGAGATCCCGACCTGGATCGCCACGGCGAGCAGCACGGCCCACACTCCCCGAGGCTCGATCTCGGCCAGGCGAGCCAGGCGCCCCCCGGCGAGCGGAACGCTGACGAGCAACGCGAGCGCGGCGATGACCAGCAGCATCAGACCGCGCTCAACTGGGGCTTGGCGATGGCGCGCACCCCGGCCGACGACGGGGTCGAGGGCTCGGCTGGCGGAGCAGTGTGCCGGTCCCACCAGCTCACCAGACCGCTGGCGGGCAGCGGCTCGCTCAGATGGAACCCCTGCGCGAGTTCACAGCCGAGGGCGCGCAGGCGCTCGAACGTGAACGCGTCCTCGATGCCCTCCGCCACCGTACGCAGACCCAGGTTGTGCGCGAGCTCGATCGTCGAGCGAACCACGATCGCGTTGCGCGCGTCGGAGCTCATCGCGCGGACGAACGACTTGTCGATCTTCAGCTCGCCGATCGGCAGATCGGTCAGGTAGGCCAGCGACGAGTAGCCGGTGCCGAAGTCATCGATCGCCACCGACACCCCGAGCTCGGCGAGATCGCGCATGGTGCGCTTGGCCGTCTCCGGGTCAACCATCAGCGAGCTCTCGGTCAGCTCGAGGGTGAGCGCGCGGCCGTCGACTCCGTGCCTGCCCAGCAGTCGCTCGACCTCCTCGGGAAAGCGGCGGTCGAGCAGGCTGCGCACCGACACGTTCAGAGACAGCGACAGCTTGCGACCCTGGTCGCTCCACGAGCGCAGATCACGCAGGCCGAGATCGAGCACACGGTGGGTGAGATCCTTGATCAGGCCGGTCCGCTCGGCCACCTCGATGAACTCGTACGGGCCGAGCACGCCGCGCTGCGGGTGATGCCAGCGAACCAGGCCCTCGGCGGCGACCGGACGGCCATGGCCGAGCTCCACCTGCGGTTGGTAATGCAGAACGAGCTGGTCGGCGGCCAGCGCGCGGCGCAGGTCGGCGGCCAGAGCGAGCCGCTCGGGGCTGTGGTAGTCGTCCTCGGCCCTGTAGATGACGAGCGGGTGGTGGTTGGCCTTGGCCCGGTACATCGCGACGTCCGCGCGCTGGAGCAGCGTGTCGACGTCCTCGCCGTGCTCGGGATACCAGGCGAGCCCGATGCTGGCGTCGAGCTCGATGTTGATCCCGTCGAGGTCGACGGGCTTGTGCAGCGCATCCTGGAGGCGCGTGACCGCCGCCTGGGCGGCGCTCGAGTCCGCGCCGGGCATGAACACGGCGAACTCGTCCCCGCCGAGCCGGGCTACGAGGTCCTCGCTGCGAAAGGACGCCCGCAGTCGGGGCCCGACCGCCTTCAGGACCAGGTCGCCGCGATGGTGGCCGAGCGTGTCGTTGACGTCCTTGAAACCGTTGAGATCGACCAGCAACAGGCCGCCGGCCCGCAGGTTCGGGTTCTTCAGCGCCGCGCCCACCGATTCCATGAACCAGCGACGGTTGGGCAGCTCGGTGAGGCTGTCGTGGTGGGCGAGGTGTTCGGCGGTGGCGGTCCGGATGCTCTGGCGACCGCTCAGATAGACGCCGACAAGTGGGACAAGCAGCAGCGGGTAGAGGATCGGGCTGAACTGCAGCACGGTGACCACCACGGGGGCCAGGCACAGCAGCACCGCGCTGACTGAGAGCCCGAAGCTCAGGTCGGATTCGAGCGCGCGCGCGAAAGGTATGCCTTGGTGAAGGGTGATCGCACGCGTGACCAGCACGAGGTTGACCGAGAAGTAGGCGGCGGCAGAGCCGAGCACCCCCAAGAGGTCGACGGGCCTAAAGGTGCCGTGGGGCAACGCCCCGTAGGCGCCGGCGAACCACAGCACGCCTGCGGCCGCAGCTAGGGAAAGCGTGTACTGGCCGACGTTGAAGCCCATTTGCCACCACGGCTTACGCGCCGCCCGGTCTTGGACGACCGACGCGAGCAGCTGGGCGGCCAGCGCGGGAACGAGCCCCATCCCGAGCAGCAGCGCGAACGAGAACATCACCGAGACGGTGATCTCGCCATCGCCCGACCGGCGGGGCAACTCAAGCGGGAACAGCTCGCCGACCAGCACGCTGGCCGCGAGCGCGGCGAACTCGATCGACCGACGCAGGTCGAGGTGGAGCGGCGTGGTGATGACCAGCGTGGCGAGCAGCGCCACCCCTGCCACCGCCACGGCGACGCAGTAAAAGCGGGCGGGTTCGACTGTTCGCGGTTTCACGAGTTCAGGGCCGGGCGCCCGGCGCGGCGCCGGAGCGCCCGACCATCGCGTTGATCAGAACTTGTAGCTGGCCCCTGAGACCACGACCAGCGCGACCAGGGCCACGACCGTCAGCATCAGCTGAAGGGTGCGGAACTTGAACCGGGACATCCTTGTCCTCCTTGTACGACGGCTTCGGATGACGAGCAATGAGCCGGCGGCCGAGCTATCTCACTAAATGAGACCTCTGGCTTTGCGTCCCCGCCTCACGGCGGGTTTGCCTTTGTCAACTCGGATACGGCTGTATCGGGCGTCCTAGCCGAGACCTTTAGCGCTTTGGGGAAGTTTTGTTATGGAGTGACGAAACGTCTCCGCGGAAACGTA
>CAWGOQ010000014.1:0-177819 GCA_963824295.1 uncultured Solirubrobacterales bacterium
CCCCGAACGAGGTTAACCCCCGTTACGCGATTTCCAGTCGCGCCCGTTCAACCGCTCCGGCACCTCTCCGTTTAGGCGGGGGCTAGCGTAGCGCGCCGGCGCGAAATTGCCCAAGCGAAGGCGCGCCAAATCGCCAAAGCACTAGATCTTCCAGACGCCACCGCGCAATAGCGGCACCTCGCCGCCACCCGGCTCGATTCCCGTCACCGCCACCTGGTCTGAGCCGATCATGAAGTCGATGTGGAGCTCCGAGCGGTTGATCCCCGGCCGCTCGTCCTCTCCGACCGTGAAGTCGAGCCCCTCACCGAGCGCGATGTGGCTGGCGGCGTTTTCGTCGAGCAAGGTGTCGAAGAACACCTTGTCGAGGCCGCCGATCCGGCTCTCGCCATCGACGAGCGCGACCTCGCCGAGGCGCGACGCGCCAGCATCCCGCTGAGCGAGCGCACGCAGCGTGTCGCCCCCCTGCTCGGCCTCGATCTCGACCGCCCGGCCGCGCTCGAACCGGATGCGCAGGCCGTTCACCATCGCCCCCGAGACAAACAGCGGCTTAGTCGAGCGCACCCATCCCTCGACCCGCGAAGGATCGGGCGTCGTGAACACCTCCTCGGTCGGGAGGTTGGGCACGTGCACGATGCCGTCCACGGTGCGCAGGCGCGCGCACTGCCAGCGGCCCGACCGGAACAGGCCGACGGTCAACTCGGTGCCGGGTCCCTCGAAGCGGAGCGCGTCGAGCCGTAGCTCGTCGAGCTTTCCGGCGATCGACAGCAGGTCGCCGATGCGCTGCTCCCAGGCTGCCACCGGGTCGGGCTCGTCGACCCGGCAGACGTGGGTCACGTCGTGCCAGAGCCGCTCGAATGCGTCCTGCGGCGGCAGTTCCGGGTGCACGAGCTCGGCCCACGACTGAGTCGGGCACGGCGCCGCCGTCCAGTTCGCCGTGCGGTGGTTGACGATCTCGATTGACTCCCGAACCTGCGGGAGCAGGTCGCGGGCGAGACGCGCGGGGTCGATCCCGTCCATGATGCGCGGAGCGACCGGGCCGGTCAGGGCGATCGCGGCGCACCGGTGCTCGCCCAGCGCCTTCATCCGCTGCCCGTACCACGGTGGGACGAAGTCCAACGTGTCCTCGGCGGCGTACTGCATCCGGGCGTGCTTCACATGGACGTCGAACACCGACAGGTCGACGAACTTGGCGCCTGCCTGGTAGGCGGAAACCGCGACCGCGCGCGCGAGCGTCTCCTTGCCGGGCTCTGATCCGATCGCGACGATCTGGCCAGGCTGGACATTGGCGCCGAAGCGGACGATCAGGTCCGCGAGCGCACGAACACGGGCATCGACTCCGTTGCCGCTCATAGCTTCCATTCAGGATGGCATCCGGCTGCCGTGCACGCATCGGCAACCATCCCGGCCCAAACAATCATGCTCGCGGGCGTTCCGGCGGCGTAGAGTCGCCCGAGCATGCCGGGCGAACTCAAGCACCTCGACGAGCATCGGGCGGGGGTGCTGGCAAACCTGTGCGAGACGATCGTCCCGGGCTCGCGCCGGGTGAAGCCCGTTGTCTACATCGACGCGATCATGGCCGAGATGCCCGTGCCCCAACGCGACGCGCTCATCCACTCGATCGATGAGCTCAGGGAAGCGGCGCCGCACGGAGCCGAGGGACTGAGACCGCACACCGCGACGCCCGCCTTCCAGTTCATCCGGGCGCTGGCCATCGAGGCCTTCTACAGCGACTTCCTGGCCCCGGGCGCCGAGGGCCCGAGCGCCTACGAGGAGATCGATTTCCACTCGCCGCTGGCCATGCGGATCAAGAAAGACTGGTCCTACCTCGGGGTTCACGCGTGACCGCAGAGCGCTTCGAGGTCGTCGTGATCGGCTCGGGCGCCGGCGGCGGCGTCGTCGCCGGTGAGCTTGCCGAGCGCGGCCGAAAGGTGCTGCTCCTCGAGGCCGGCGGCCACTACGTGGCTGCCGACTTCATGCGCTGGGAGAGCCGGGCGGCCCACGACTACTGGTGGCCGCTCAGCTTCGGCATGCCGGCCGGCGATTTCGGCCTCGGTCCGATCGTGATGATCAGCGGCCGCTGCGTCGGTGGCAGCACGACGATCAACACCAAGGTGGCCCTCCGCGCTACGCAGCGCGAGCTCGACAAATGGCACGCCGCCACCGGTCTCACCAACGCGCACGGGGCCCCGATCTCGACCGCCGACCTCGACCCCTACTACGACCGCGTCGAGCGCTACCTTGGGGTGCGCGATCGGGCCACCGACTGGGACCTCAAGCGCTGCGTCCAGACGGCCAAGAAGGGCTTCGAAGCCGTCGGCGCGACGCTCGAGCCGGTCCGCGCGTACGTCGACGAGAACTGCGAGCAGTGCGGCTCATGCCTGCAGGGCTGCCCGACCAACGCGGGCAAGTCGACGATGAACACCTACATCCAGCGCAACTGGCTCTCGGGAGCGCTGACCGTGCGGCCCAACTCGTTCGTGGACCGGGTTCTCATCGCCCCCCACGACACCGGTCTCGAAGCGACTGGGGTGCGGTACACCGACCAGACCACCGGCGAAAGCCACGAAGTCGACGCCGGCGTCGTGGTGGTCGCGGCCGGATCGCTCCGCTCGCCCCAGGTCCTGATGCGCTCGAACGTACCCAACGCGAACGTTGGCCGGCACCTCGGCTTTCACCCCGCCCACTTCGTGTTCGGCCTGTTCGACGAGCCCCAGGACGCTCACATGGTGGCTCCGATCAGCGGCCACTGCTACGACTTCGCCGCCGATGCGGACGGCGGGTTCGCGGTCGAGGCGGCGACCGTCCAGGACCCGATCGGCTTCGCGGCCGGGCTGTGCGACGAGAACGGGCCGATGTGGGGCCAGCCGCTCGTCGATGCCGCGAAGAAGTACCGCCGCTGGGTCGGGCTGTTGAACATGTCGAACGACGACAACAACGGCGCCGTCACCCTCGACGAGAACGGCAACGAGCTGTTCCTGTCCGACTTCCAGCCCCAGGAGCTCGACCGCATCCATAAGGCACGCGAGTTCTCGACCAAGGTGCTCAAGGCGGCCGGCGCCACCGAGATCCTGTGGTCGGGCCTCGCCACCACGCACATGCAGGGCACGTGCCGGATGGGCGCGGACCCCACCACCTCGGTCGTCGACACCTATGGTCAGTCGCACGAGGTCAGCCGTCTCTACGTCGGCGACAGCTCGCTGTTCCCGCGGACCCTCTCGGTGAACCCGTCGCTGACCATCATGGCGATGGCGACCCGTCTGGCGGACTACCTCGACTCGGGGGCGAACGGCCAGCTCAGCGCCGGCCGTAGCGAACAGCTCGTCGCATGAACAGCCGCAGCGACCTGTTCGCCGAGCCTCGACCGGTGCGCGCGCTGGCCGACCTGTTCGCAAACGTGTGGCAATTCGGGTACGTGACGAACGATCTCGACCGGGCGATCGCCTTCATGTCCGACCGGTTCGGCCTCGAGCACTGCATGAAGCTGCCCGCCGGCGGCACGTTCCTGGCCGGCAGCGAGCCCGCGGAGTTCGACGCCAAGTTCGCGATGGGATCGCGCGGCGGCAAGATCATCGAGCTGATCGAGCCGGTTGGCGGCGTTGTCGACTTCTACACGCAGATCCTCCCGAAGGACAAACAGTTCGCCGTGCGTCTGCATCACATCGCCACGTTTGCTGAGCCCGGCGACGAGGAATGGGCGCGGATCACCGCTCTGCTGGCTGACGCGGGCCTGAGCTTCGACTACACGCTGCTGATCCCCGACCGGGTTCGGGCCGGCTACGTCGACACGACGGCCGAACTGGGCCACTGGCTCGAGGTCTGCCAGCTCCAGCGCGAGGACATCGAGTTCTTCACCGCCCTCGTGGCGGATAGCGCCTGAGCGCAGACGCGGTTCGAGCTGGCACGAACACCCCGCTCACGTCATCCTTCAGCGGGTCGCATACCCCAAGGAGGAGAGCATGGGCGAGCCGAAGCTGAACGGGCTGATGATGGACGACTACCCACTGTCGCTGACCGCGCTGGTCGAACGGGCCGAGCGGCTTACCCCGGACCGCACGGTGGTGTCCCGGCGGCCTGACGGCACGCTGCACCGGACCACGATGGGCGACTGTGCGCGCCGGGCCCGGCGTCTCGCCGCCGCACTGAGCCAACTCGGCATCGAGGAGGGCGACCGCGTGGGAACGCTGATGTGGAACCAGCCCGAGCACCTCGAGGCGTACTACGCGCTGCCCGCGATGGGTGCGGTCGTCCACACGCTCAACCCCCGCCTACACCCCGACGAGCTGAGCTTCATCGCCGGCGACGCCGAGGACCGGGCGATCATCGTCGACGAGACGCTCCTGAACGTACTCGCCTCGTTCCGGGACGCCCACGAGTTCGAGCACGTCATCGTCGTCTCGCACTCCGGCGAGAACCCGGAGGGCACAATCGAGTACGAACGGCTGCTCGAGAGCGCAAGCGGGCCGGCCGACTGGCTCGAGCCCCACGAGCGCCGGGCCGCCGCGATCTGTTACACGTCGGGCACCACCGGCAAGCCCAAGGGCGTCCTCTACTCACACCGCGCGCTCGTCCTGCACTCGATGGCCGCGGCCCTGCCGGGCGCGATGAACGTCTCCACGCGCGACAAGATGCTGCCCGTGGTGCCGATGTTCCACGCCAACGCGTGGGGTATCCCGTACACCGCGACGCTGGTCGGAGCCTCGCTCGTCCTGCCCGGCCCGAAGCTCGACGCGGAGAGCGTGCTCGACCTCCTGGCCGATGAGCGGGTCACGCTCACGGCCGGCGTTCCCACGGTTTGGATGGCCATGCTCAAGGCGATCGAGGAGGAACCGGAGCGGTGGAACCTGAGCCGGTTGCACCGACTCCTGGTCGGCGGCTCGGCCGTGCCCAAGAGCATGATCGAGGGTTACGCCAAGCACGGCCTCGAGATCCTCCAGGGCTGGGGCATGACCGAGACCTCACCGCTCGCGAGCAGCGCGATCCTCCCCGCCGACCTCGACGATGCGCCCGACGATGAGCAGTTCGACTACCGCGCTCGCCAGGGCTTCCCCCAGCCGTTCGTGGACATCCGTGCTCGCGGCGACGACGGCGAGCTAATCCCGTGGAACGACGAGGCGATGGGCGAGCTCGAGGTTCGCGGACCGTACGTGGCAGCCGCCTACTTCCACGGCAGCGGCGCCGAGAAGTTCACCGACGACGGCTGGTTCCAGACCGGCGACGTGGTGAAGATCGATCAGCGAGGCTGCATCCGCATCACCGACCGCTCCAAGGACCTGGTCAAGTCCGGCGGCGAATGGATCTCCTCGGTGGACATGGAGAACCTGCTGATGGCCCACCCGGCGGTGGCCGAGGCGGCGGTCATCGCCGTGCCCGACGAGAAATGGGACGAGCGCCCGATGGCGGTCGTGGTGCTCAAGGGCGGCAAGGAGGCGACGCCCGACGAGCTGCGCCAGCATCTGTCCGGGCACTTCGCGAAATGGCAGCTTCCGGAGCGCGTCGAGTACATCGACGAGATTCCGCGGACGGCGACAGGAAAGTTCAAGAAAACCGCGCTGCGTGAACAGTTCGTGAAGGCCACTGTCTGAAAGCGGACTTGGTCCTGCGGAAAGCTTGCAAATTGGTCCTGTACTGACCCTGGACTGAAAACTTACGGCTGCTATACACCGGAGTCGTGCCCGCGCAGGAAACCGAAGTCAGCGCGCCGGCGGGGACCTCACTGGGCGGCGCAGTCGTGCAAGCTCGCGACCTTCAGCGTCAGTACGGTGAGGGTGCCACCGCGGTCCATGCGCTGCGCGGCGTCTCGCTCGACGTCGAGAAGGCGCAGCTGGTGGCGGTCATGGGCCCGTCGGGCTCGGGCAAGTCGACGCTGATGCACATCCTCGCCGGCCTCGACACGCCGACCAGCGGCACGGTCACGATCGCCGGCACCGAGATCACGCACCTCGACGACGCGCACCTCACCCGCCTGCGTCGCGACCACATCGGGTTCGTCTTCCAGTTCTTCAACCTGCTCCCGATGCTGACCGCCGAGGAGAACGTCTTGCTGCCGCTGTCGATCGCGAGCGAGAAGCCGGATCGCGACTGGCTGGAGCAGCTGCTCGCCAAGACCGGGCTGTCCGACCGCCGCAAGCACCGTCCCGCCGAGCTGTCGGGCGGCCAGCAGCAGCGCGTGGCGATCGCCCGGGCGCTGGTCACCAAGCCGACGATCCTGTTCGCCGACGAGCCGACCGGCAATCTCGACTCCAAGACCGGAGGCGAGATCCTCGACCTGCTGCGCGACTCGGTGCGCGACTACCACCAGACGATCGTGATGGTCACCCACGAGGCGCGGGCGGCGGCGATCGCCGACCGGATCCTGTTCATCGCCGACGGGCTGATCGTCAAAGAGCTCACCGACACCAATCCGGCTCAGGTGCTCGAGGTGATGAGCACCCTGCAGTCGTGACCAGGGTCGCGCTGCGCGGCCTGCTCGGGCGCAAGCTCCGCGCCGTCCTCACAGCGTTCGCGATCGTCCTCGGCGTGGCGATGGTGAGCGGCACCTTCGTCCTCACCGACACGATCAAGGCGGCGTTTACGACGGTGTTCACCACCGTCTATCAGAACACCGACGCGGTGATCTCGGGCAAGAGCGCGATCTCGTCGAGCAACAACGGCAACGCGCCGACGACGCCCTCGCTGCCGGCTTCGCTCCTGCCGCGGGTGCAGGCGCTCCCGTCGGTCGCGCTCGCCTCGGGCGGCATCTCGGACAGCGCCCAGCTCGTGGGCCGAAACGGGAAGGTGATCTCGAGCGGTGGCGCGCCAGGCCTGGCCTTCAGCTATTCGCATGCCGGTGAGCACTTCAACCCGCTCACGCTCAAGAGCGGTCACTTCCCGACGGCCCCGAACGAGATCGACATCGACGCGTCGACCGCGAGCAAGCACAACTACGCGATCGGGGACGACATCGGGGTCGTCGCGCGCGGCCCCGTGCGGCGCTACCAGATCGTCGGAACCGTCGAGATCGGCGGCGTCTCGTCGCTCGGCGGCGCCACGATTGCCATCTTCACACTGCCCGAGGCTCAGCGGATCTTCAACAAGGTCGGCCAGTACGACACGATCAGCGTCGCGGCGAGGCACGGCTATTCGCCCCAGGACGTTGTGAACCAGATCAAGCCGCTGCTCGGCCCGAGTGCGCAGGTGAAGACCGGTCAGCAGCAGGCCCAGCAGGCGACCAAGGACACCAGCGGATTCCTCAACATCTTCCAGGACTTCCTGCTCGCCTTCGGCGGGATCGCCCTGTTCGTCGGGAGCTTCGTGATCGCCAACACCCTGTCGATCACGATCGCCCAGCGCACCCGGGAGCTGGCCACGCTGCGCACCCTCGGAGCCACGCGCCGCCAGGTCCTGCGTTCGGTGCTGGTCGAAGCGTTCGTGATCGGGACCCTGGCATCGATCATCGGCCTGTTCCTCGGACTGCTGCTGGCCAAGGGACTGAACTCGCTGCTCGACTCGTTCGGGATCAACCTGCCCCAGACATCCACCGTGTTCAAGACCCGGACGGTCATCGTCGCGCTCGCGGTCGGGATCATCATCACGATGATCGCCGCCCTGCGGCCGGCCCTGCGGGCTACGCGCGTGGCGCCGATCGCCGCGGCCCGCGAGGGCGCGCTGGTTCCTCCCTCGAGGTGGGCGAAATATGGGACCCATGCCGCTTACGGAACGGTTGTCACCGCGGTCGCGCTGATGCTGATCGGGCTCCTGGTCTCGAGCCTGTCGACCGGTCTGCGGCTGCTCGTGGTCGGCGTCGGCGCCGTGGCGCTGTTCATCGGCGTGTCGATGCTCGCGCCCAAGCTCGTGCCGCCACTGGTCCGCGTGCTCGGGTGGCCGGCTAGCAAGATCGGCGGCTCGGCGGGCAAGCTCGCCCAAGGCAACTCGTCGCGCAACCCCGCGCGTACGGCCTCGACCGCGTCCGCGCTGATGATCGGACTGGCTCTGGTCACGCTCGTCGGCGTGTTGGCCGCCGGGCTGCGGACCGGGTTTAGGACCAACGTCAACAAGGCGTTCATCGCCAACTACGCGATCACCGCCACCAACAACTTCTCGCCGATCGGGCTCGCCTCCGAGCACGCCGTTAGGGGAGTCTCCGGCGTGACCTCGGTGGTCGGGATCCGAGCCGGCGACGGAAAGGCCTTCGGCTCGACCGTGAACGTCACCGGTGTTCCCCCCAACGCGAGCCAGGCGATCAGGGTCGACTGGACGCACGGCGGCCCGCAGGTCCCGGCCGAGCTGGGCGCGAACGGCGCGTTCGTCGACAAGGCGTACGCCAAGGCCCAGCACCTCCAGGTCGGCTCGCCGCTGTCGGTTGAGACTCCCACCGGCAAGTTTCTGAACCTCAAGCTGATCGGCATCAGCAATCCGCCCCAGGGAGCCTCCCCGTACGGAGATGTCTCGATCTCCCAGGCCCTGTTCGACCGCGCCTACCAGAACCCCCAGAACCTCTACTCGTTCGTGAACATGCAGGGCGGCGTCACGCCGGCGAACACGAACAGCCTGAACTCCGCCCTGGCCGGCTTCCCGGACGCCAAGCTCCAGACCAAATCGCAGTTCATCGACAATCAGCTCTCCGGGCTGACCACACTGCTCAACCTCCTCTATGTGCTGCTCTCGCTATCGATCGTGGTCAGCCTGTTCGGGATCGTCAACACGCTTGTGCTGACGGTGTTCGAGCGCACTCGCGAACTCGGCATGCTGCGCGCGGTCGGGATGAGCCGGCGCCAGGTGCGGCGGATGATCCGCCACGAGAGCGTCATTACCGCGCTGCTCGGCGCCGCATTCGGAATCCCGCTCGGGATCCTGCTGGCCGCGCTGATCGGCGCGGCGATCAACTTCGGCACGTTCACGGTCCCGGTCGGGACGCTGATCGTGTTCGTGATCGCGGCGGTCATCGCCGGGCTCATCGCGGCGATCTGGCCCGCCCGCCGCGCCGGCAAGCTCAACGTGCTCCAGGCCCTGCAGTACGAATAGGGGCCGCCTTCGGCGGCATCCATGGGGCCATTCGCCGGGCGTCCGTGCCCGGCGGCCGTGCCCCGTTCCTCAGGGGCGCATAACGGCAAGCGAGCTGGTGGCGTGCCCGACCAGCTTGCCGTCCGCGGTGCGGGCGTGGGCCTCGGCGAACGCGACCTGGCGGCCGACGCGCACCGCTCGGCCCTCCGCTTCGAGTGTGCCGCTGTCCGCCCTCACCGGTGCGAGGAAGCTGACCTTGATCTCGATCGAGGAGTAGCCGACCCCGGCCGGCAGCAGCGTGTGCACGGCGCAGCCGGCCGCCGAGTCCAACAGCGTGCACAGCAGACCGCCGTGGACTAGGCCGATCGGGTTGTAGGCCGACTCATCGGGCGTGCACTGGAACACGGCCACGCCCTCGCCGATCGAAACCAGGCGGGCGCCGATCAACTCGGCGATCGGCGGCCGGGGAAGCCGTTCGTCGAGGACCGCCTGCAGGAGCTCACGGCCGTTCATCGAGGCCATCGCGGCCGCCGAGATCCCCGGGTCCTCCCACGTGATGGTCTTGGTTCGGAGCCCGTCCGAGGGCTGCGGGACGGCGCTCATCCGCCGGCCTGCACATTCTGGAGCCGGACCTGGCCGCGCGCGACCAGCTTGTCATCGTGCGGTCGTCGGATCTCCACCTGCCAGAGCTGCTGCGTTCGTCCCTGGAAGACCGGGGTGGCAACGACGCCCAGCCGGCCCCCGCGGTGGGGGCGCAGGAAGTCGGTCAGGTTCGAGACCCCGACCGCCTGCATGCCCTGGTCTTTGACCGCCTCGAACGCTCCGGTCGTCGCGAACGACTCAATCGCGGTCGTGTAGAGCCCGCCGTGAACCAGCCCCCACGGCTGATGGTGGCGCTCATCGGCGGCGATCGAGCCGGCCACCCGCGTCGGGCCGCGCTCCTCGAACTCGATTTCGAGCAGCCGCATGAATTCGCTCAGACCTGACAGATCGACGGTCATTGTCGCGAACGCTACCCAGTGGTGGTTGCCACTGCCGCCGTCTCGACCACCGTCCGGCGCCGACTGGTCAGCAGGCCGAGGGCGACCACCCCGCCAGCCAGGGCGAGCGCCGCCGTTACCACCCACCCCCGCTGATAGGCGGCCAGGACCCCGGCCGGCGAGGACGGCGTCCCGAGCACGGCGATCAGCACGGCGACCCCGACCGCGAGTCCGACCTGACGCAGCATGTTGACCACCGCCGAGCCGGTCGCGAACGACGTGGGCGGGAGCGACCCCGTCGCGGTCGACATCAGCGTGGGCAGGGTCAGGCCGACGCCGATCCCGGTCAGGATGAGGCCGCCGAGCACGTCGCCGACGTAGTCGGGTCGGAGGCCGGCGGCCAGCGCCATCCAGGCCATCCCGGCGGCGAAGCTCGTCGAGCCGGCCGCGATCACGAGCCCGGGGCCGAACCGGTCGATGAGGCGTCCGGCGAGGAGGAACGCGAACAGCGGCACCATGATCGGACCGGGCATGATCGAGAACCCGGTGGTGAGCGCCGACCAGTGCCACACGTCCTGCGCCCAGAGCACGCGCGACAGGAGCATCGCCCCGAAGGCCATCGAGAACAGGACGGCCACCGTCGACGCGCCGGTGAAGGGACGCACCTTGAACAGAGCGCGGTCGATCAGCGGATTGCTGGCGCGGGCCGTGTGGAGGGCGAACAGCCCGAGCAACACCGCGGCCAGCATAAGCATGCCGAGCGTCCGCGGGTCACCCCAGCCCCAGCTGCCTCCCTCGACCAGGCCGAGGGTGAGCGCGCCGACGCCGCCGGTGATCAGCAGTGCGCTCAGCGCGTCCGGCCGGCGCACGGGATGGCCCGGGATCTTGGGCAGCAGCCGCCAGCCGGCGATCAGCGCGGCCAGGCCGATCGGGACGTTGACCAGGAAGACCCAGCGCCAGCTCGCCGCCACCAGCACGCCCCCCACCGCCGGACCGATCGAGGCGGCGATCCCGCCGACCGCGGTCCAGGTGCGGACCGCGCCGCCCCGGCGCTCGGCCGGGTAGCTGGCCAGGATCAGCCCGAGCGAGGTGGGCGTAAGCAGGGCCGCGCCTGCTGCCTGGAGGACACGGAATGCGACCAGCATGGGCAGGCTGGTGGCCGCGGCGCACGCAGCCGAGGCGGCAACGAACACGGCAACGCCGATCAGGAATCCACGATCGCGCCGGTAACGGTCGGCCAGCCGGCCGAACAGTACGAGCAGCGCGGCGTAGACGATCGCGTACGCGTTGAGGACCCAGGACAGGTTGCCCAGCCCATGGGAGCCGAAGCTCCGGGCCATCGACGGGAGCGCGACATTGACGATGAACAGGTCGAGGCTGGCCAGCACGACGCCGGCGCAGACGATCACGAGGACGAGGTTGGGGGAGGCCGAGCGACCGGAGGAGGCCGAACCGTTCGGGGCGCCGGAGCGGTTGATGAGCTGGCTTAGCAGGGGCATAGCCAGGAATCCTAGCATGCTGACTAAACACGTCAATAGTCAGCTATCATGTAGCTCATGTCTGCCACCGTTCATCTCACCGGAGAACTCGATCCGCGCAGCGCATGGACCGCGGAGCGCTGCACGATCGCCAAGGCCATGGAGGTGCTGAGCACGCGTTCAGCGCTGCTGATCATGCGCGAGGCCTTCTACGGCACAACCCGCTTCGACGACTTCGCCGAGCGCGTCGGCCTGAGCGAGCCCGCGACCTCGGCGCGGCTGCGCGAGCTGGTCGACGAGGGCCTGCTCGAACGCGAGGACTATCGCGAGCCTGGCCAGCGCACCCGTCAGCAGTACCGCCTCACGCCCAAGGGCGCGGATCTGTTCCCAGTGCTCGCCGCGCTCATGCACTGGGGCGACCGCTGGCTCGATGACCGGGGCGGCCCAGTCGAGCTGCTGCACCGCGACTGCGGCGAGCCCGTCGAGGTCTCGCTCCGGTGCGCCGCCGGCCACGAGCTCGAATCAGCCAGCGAGATCGACGTCGCCCGCCGCCGGCGGGCACGCCCCGCGACCGCGTCTTAGACCGGCGGCGTCGCCTCGCGACCGGCGTCCTAGACCGGCGGCGTTAGCCTCGCGCGGAAGCTCGGGGTGGTCCGTTCGGGGGACGGCGTTTTCTGAGCGCGTTCGCCACCGCGGCTTCGTCCACGCCGAGCTCGGCCAAGAGCGGGCCAGTGTCCTCATCTCGGGTCATCGCAAGCAGCACGTCAGTCGGCTCGATCAGCGATCGGCCGTCGGCGAGGGCCCGGGAGGCGGCAAGCATCAGTAGGCGACGGGCGTGGGATCCTGGACCGACGTGAAACCACTCCTCGGGGCTGCGGGGGACGGGCGGCGCTTCTCGGGAGACCCCGGTCGGCCCGGGCTCGCTCGGGCCGATAATCCGTAGTGTCTGGCTACGGACGGCGTCCGGCGTGACGTTCATGTCGGCCAGGATCCGGACGGACGGACCCTCGTTCAGGGAGATCAGGCCGAGCAGGAGGTGCTCGGTCCCGATGTAGTTGTGGCCGAGCACGAGGGCCTCGTGCAGAGCCTGCTCGAGGACGCGCTTGGCGACGGGAGTGAACGGTATGTGGCCCGAGGCCTCGTACTCGCCGACTCCGACGATCCGCACGACCTCGCCCCGTGTGCGCTCGAGCGTCACGTCGAGCGAGCCGAGCACACGGGCGGCGACGCCCTTGTCCTCGTGCACGAGTCCGAGCAGCAGGTGCTCGGTGCCGATGTGGTCATGCTTTAGCGTCCTCGCCTCGACCTGGGCCAGGACAACGACCTGCCGGGCTCGCTCGGTGAACCGCTCGAACAAGGCCACAGGATCCCATCCGCGGTGCGGCCGGGCAACCTGGGTCCGTCTGGGCCGGTCAGTGCAAGCGGCTGACCGGCTGCGCGGAGCGGCTCAGTCGCCGCCCTCGTACTTGAACGAGATGCCCAGACGCACTCTGTAGCTGACGAGCCCGCCGTTCTCGATTGTCACGTCCTGGCGAATCACTTCGGCGACGCGCAGGTCGCGCACCGTCTTGGCAGCCGTCTCGACTGCGTTGCGCGCGGCAGCCTCCCACGAGTCGCTGCTCACGCCGATCACCTCGGTCACGCGATAGACGCTGTCTGCCATGCTGACCTCCCTCGTTCGATCGTGATCCACCGGGGCGGTGGGTCGAGCGGCAGCCTATACGCGCACGCATCGGCGGTGTGATTCGATCAGCACCATGGCGAGCGAACAGCCTTTGGGAACAGCGCTCGACTGGCGCCCGGCTCGCCGGCCCGAGCGAAGCCCGCTCGAGGGTCGGCACGTGCTGCTGCGGGCGCTCGACGCCGGCGCCGACACCGAGGCGCTGTACGCGGAGTCCCATCCGCCGGCGGCGGATCCGGGATTGTGGACCTACCTTCCCGGCGGCCCCTACCGCGATGCCTGCGACATGCGCGACGCCCTCGAGGAGGCCGAGGCCTCTGAGGACCCACTGTTCTTCACGCTAGTCCTCCGTCCCGAGGATCGCCCTGCGGGCGTGGCGTCCTACCTGCGCATCACGCCCGAGCAGGGAGTGATCGAGATCGGCAACATCTGGTTCGGCGCGTCCCTGCGCCGGACCGTCGCCGCCACCGAGGCGATCTACCTGCTCGCCGCGCGTGCGTTCGACGAGCTCGGATACCGGCGGCTCGAGTGGAAGTGCAACTCGCTCAACGAGCCCTCGCGCCGGGCCGCCGGGCGATTCGGCTTCCACTTCGAGGGCGTGTTCCGGAGCCACATGGTCGTTAAGGGCCGCAACCGCGACACCGCCTGGTACGCGATGACGGACGAGGAGTGGCCGGCGGTGCGCGCCGGCTTCGAGGCGTGGCTCGATCCGGGCAACGTCGATCCGGACGGTGCTCAGCGGCGCAGACTGGCCGAGCTGATCGGCGACGCCCGCGGCTCGCGCGTACCGAGGCAAGATGACGCGGTGCAGAACACCGAGGGCAACAAGCGACTCGTCCGGCGCTTCGTGGAAGAGGTGGTCGTCGAGCGCGACCCCGACGCGGTCGAGAAGCTCGCGGCCGGCGAGTTCGCGCGGGCGGCCAAGCGCTGGGTGAGCCCGTTCCAGAGCGCGTTCCCCGACGTCCGGATGGACGTGGTCGACCTGATCGCCGAAGGCGAGACGGTGGTCGGTCACTTCAGGTGCTCCGGGACGCATCGCGCCGAATGGCTGGGCGTTCCCGCCACTGGCCGCCGGTTCGAGGACGTCGACGAGATCTGCATCTTCCGGGTCCAGGATGGCCGGTTGGTGTCCGCGCTCGGCGTCGAGGACAACCTCACGCGGCTGCGCCAGCTTGGGATCGAGGTGGGAATAGGCCCGAGGTCAAAGTCGGGTTGACTTCAACCGGACTTGATGTGCAACCCTCCAGGCCAGCCTTCGCCGAACTCTCCAGGAGCGCCACTCGATGACCTACGTGATCGCCGAGCCGTGCATCGGCACCAAGGACCTGTCGTGCGTGGAGGTCTGCCCGGTCGATTGCATTCACCCAACGCAGGACGAGGCCGGGTTCGACGATGAGGCGCAGCTGTACATCGATCCCGAGGAGTGCATCGACTGTGACGCCTGCGTGGAGGCGTGCCCGGTGGACGCCTGCTTCGCCGAGGACCAGCTCCCGGACGAGTGGCAGAAGTACATCCAGATCAACGCCCAGTACTACAAGCGCTAGCCGGCCCACTCGTCACGCCAGCGCGTCGTCCCGGTAGAACATCCGGTAGCCGCACGCGCCATGTCCGCAGCCCCAGCCCCAAGTCCAGCCCCTGCCCCTGCTCCCGCGCCGGCTCCCCGCGAGCCGGACGAAGAGCTTCCGCGTTACAACCTAGGCTCCGCGGTCTACGGCCTGATCACGATCAGCGCGGTAATCGCGGCCGAGAGCGCCGCGCAAGAGACATATGGCGAGACCATAGCCGGGGTCGCGCTGGCGATGGTGCTCTACTGGGTTGCTCACGCCTACTCCGAGCTCGTGGCCTGGCGAGTGCGAAGGGGCAAGCCGCTCACGCCCGCGTCGCTGGGGCGCATGCTGCGGTGGGAGCTGCCCATCCTCGCCGGTGCCAGTCCGCCGCTGCTGGCGGTGCTGATCGCTTGGGCGGCTGGCGCCACACTGGGCAGCGCGATCGACATCGCGCTCTGGACCGGGGTGGCAACGATCATCGCCGTCGAAGTGGCCGCTGGTATCCAGGCCGACCTGTCCGGGCGCAGGCTGCTGATCCAAGCCGTCGTGGGCGCGGCCTTCGGACTGCTCATCCTCGCGCTCCGCCTCGTCCTGCACTGATTCCCGGCTGCATCAGGACAGCCAGGGATGCCTTTCTCAGAGCTCTGCTGAGGCGATCTCGGCACCTTCGGTGAGGGACTTGAGCTTCAGCCAGGCGACGTCGGGGTCGACTTGCGACCAACGGATGAACGTGTCGAATCCGCAGTCGGTCCCTCCCATCAGCCTGTCCTTGCCCACGAACTGTCCCACCTGCACGAGCCGGTCGGCCACCAACCGCGGATGCTCGATGTAGTTGGTCTTCACATCGATCACCCCCAGGATCACCTTCTTGTCGTCGGGGAGCTCGGTGTCGCGGAATACCCGCCACTCATGTGCGTGACGGGGATTGGCGCCCTCCACGTAGATCGTGCCCGCGTTTACCCGGAGCACCTGATCGATGATCTGCTCGAGCGGAACGTCGAAATGGTGAGGAGCGGCGATGTTGCCCCAGCAGACGTGGAGGCGCACCCGTTCCTGCGGGATCCCCTCGAGCGCCCCATTCAGCGCATCCACGGCGAGCGGAAGATGGTGGTGCCAGTCCCCCACGCTTGACCCCACCGACCGCGAGTGGGCCGCCATCGCCATGTCAGGCGAGTCAATCTGCAAGTTGAATCCGGCGTCGATGATCGCGCGGTACTCATAGGAGAGTGCGTCGGCACACGCCGCCAGGTACTTCTCGTGTGAGCCGTAGTACTGGTCGGGATAGTTGAACGCGATCTGCCCCGGGCTGATCGCCCCCATAAACGCACCTAAGGGATCCGCGTCGCCCAATGCCGCTTGAAACCGCTCGATATCCCGGTGGACCGCCTGCTTATCCGCAAGCTCCACCGGCCCCACGCAGTTCTCGAAGATCAGATGCGCCATCGACGGCGTTGCGAATAACCGCATGGCCAGATTCGGGAACGGGGCGACATCGTCGCTCTGAAACTCAGAACGGCCCCCAAACCCCGCGAAGCGATCGTTGACATACGTGCTGAACCCCGTCTTGCTCATCTCGCCATCGCTGATCACATCGATTCCTGCCTCGCGCTGCTTCGCCACGACCTGGTCGACGGCCGAATCGATCAACTCCTCGAGCTTCGCTTCATCGACCTCCTTGCCATCGATCCGTTCCCAGATCGTGTCCGCCAGCGCGTCCGGCCGCGGCAAGCTCCCGGCGTGCGTGGTGAGGATCCGCCCGTTTCCGCCCGCCATGTCTCTCCTCCTGGGTTGTATTGGAGTGCTGCCGTGAATTGGATCAGACCGGGGCGATCGCATGTGCCCTGGACTTGACTATGCGCGTACAGCGATATTGACAATACGTGACCGCAGGCAGCGCGGCCCGGGCTCACTAGCGCGGCACGCTGTTTAGATCAGGTGACACTACTGTCTACTCCCGCCTCACGCCCGGTGGACAAGTGAGAGGGCACTGAGCGGATTCGACGGGGTTGCGCCGGACGAGGCCGAGGAGGGAGCACACCAAATGAGGAGGACCGCCGGATTCCTTTCGCGCAGAAGGATGGCGACCGCTGTCGGCCTGGCCGCGGTGTCGCTGTCCCTGGCAGCGTGTGGATCGTCGAGCTCGAGCAGCTCGAGCGCCACCTCGGGCGCAAACGCCGCGGCGACAAGCGCGAGCAGCACCACGAGCTCGACCGCCTCGAGCTCAGGCAAGCACGTGAAGATCGCGTACCTGTCGTTCGCGGTCGCCACCGTCGTCGGGGTGCTGTTCATTGCGTTGATCGGCAATGGCTACGCTTGCTGGGGCTCAATCCGCTCTACGAGCAGATCACGCTCGGGGTGCTGATGATCCTCGCGGTCGGGCTCGACGCCTGGTCGCGGGGGCGCGCGGCCTGATCGCTCAGGATCCGCGCGAGCCGGGGACCACGAGGCCGGTCTCGTAGGCCAGCACGACCGCTTGGGTGCGGTCGCGCAGGCCGAGCTTGCCGAGGACCCGGCTGACGTGCGTCTTGACGGTTTCCTCGGTGACGACGAGCCGCTCGGCAATCTCCAAGTTAGAAAGGCCCTCGGCGATCAATTCCAGGACCTGCGTCTCGCGCGGGGTGAGCTCGCCCAGTGCGGGCGCCGGCGGCGGCGTGCGCTCCGTCCGCCCGGCGAACTCGCTGATCAGGCGCCGGGTGATCCCGGGAGCCAGCAGCGCATCGCCCGCGGCGATCACCCGGACCGCATGGAACAGCGCCTCGGCGGTCACGTCCTTGAGCAGGAAGCCACTCGCACCGGCGCGCAGCGCCTCGTATACGTACTCGTCGAGGTCGAACGTGGTCAGGATGAGGATGCGGACCCCGTTCGAGGTGGGCGGCACTCCATGTCCACCGCCGGTCAGCTGCCGGGTGGCTTCGATCCCATCCATCGCGGGCATGCGGACGTCCATCAGCACCACGTCGGGCTTGAGCTCGCGACCGATGCGAACCGCTTCGACGCCGTCTCGGGCCGTGCCGATGACGGTGAACTCGGGCTGGGTATCGAGCAGGCTGGCGAAGCCGGAGCGGACCACGTCGTGATCGTCGGCGACGACGATCCGGACGGTCGGCCCGGCCGTCGTCATGTGACCGACCGGGCGTGCTCGCCGGGGAGCTTCGCCTCGACGAGGAAGCCGCCACCGGGCGCCGGTCCGATGCGCAGCCGACCGCCGACCGACGCGGCGCGCTCGCGCATGCCGGTCAGTCCATGGCCGTCCGCGGGTGCCTCGGCGGCCGGGCCCGGGCCGTTGTCGCGGACCCGCAGGCCGATGTCCTGATCACCGTAGTGGAGCTCGACGTCGACCGCGGCCCCGCGCGCGTGTCGGCGGGCGTTGGTGAGCGCCTCCTGGACGATCCGGTAGGCGGCGAGCTCGACGCCCGGATCGAGCCGGCGGGGGCGGCCGCTCAAGATCAGGCGAGCGGCCGACCCGGACGTGTCGCGAGCCTGGTCGAGCAGCTGGCCCAGCTGGTCGAGTCCGGGTTGGGGCGAGAGCTCCGGGCCGTCGATCTCGGCGTCCTCGCGCAGCACGCCCAGCAGCCGGCGCATCTCGGTCAGAGCCGCACGTGCGGTGTCGCCGATCGCCCCGAGCGCTCGCGCGCCGGCCCGGGGCATGCCGGGCGTCGTCAGGCGCGCCGTCTCGGCCTGGACCGCGACCATCGAGATGTGATGGGCGACGACGTCGTGCAGCTCGCGCGCGATACGGGCCCGCTCGCCCCGGGCGACGTGGTCGAGCAGGTCTCCCGCGGCCGCCTGCCGGGCGGCATCGTGACGGAGGGCCTCGTCGCGCTCGCGCCGTGCGATGCCGGCCAGCGCGGCGGCGGGCGCGAGCGCCGCCAGCAGCAAAACGAGCACGCCGGCTTCGGATGCACTCGGGACGGGCCGGACGAGCGCCAGCGCCAGGAAGGCGAAGGGCAGGCATAAAGTGACCGCCTCCGTCGCGGTCGGGGGCCAGGCCAAGCGCACCGGCCGAGAGCGCCCGAGCCGGTAGAGGACCACAAGTTGGGCGGCGCACCCGGCGACGGTCAGCGTGTGAAACAGCGCGACCGACGCCACCGTGGCGCACACTGCCGCAACGGCGGCGGTCCGCGGCGCCATCAAGATCCCCGGCGTGGTCGTGGCCAGGGCGAGCAGGCACAGCACCACGGCGCGTTGCACGCTGACCTCGGCCACCGCGGATCGGACGATCGACTCCGCTAGCGCCAGCAACGCGAGGGAGACGCCGGCCGGGACGTGCAGCGCGGGTGCTGCGATCGCCGGCCGTCCGTGCCGTTTCTGCGCTCGCCGCGAGCCGTGCGCTTCAACCACGCGATCATTGTCGCCGCTGCCGGAAGTCCAGGCATCCCTCCCGCCAGCGATCCCGACCTAGCTCCCAGGAGGGATCCGGCCGCCGCCGCATCGCTCGTGACGACCAGGACCAAAATCGCTCTGAGGCGCGACGACAAGCGGCGTGCTCGGGCGTAGCTTGCCGGGACATGGATGCGACGATCGAAGTGAGCGCCCTGCGCAAGCGGTTCGGGCCGACGCTGGCACTGGATGGGCTGTCGTTCAAGGTCCAGCCGGGGGCCGTGACCGGGTTCGTCGGTCCCAACGGCGCCGGTAAGTCGACCACGCTGCGCGTCATCCTTGGCCTCGACGCGGTCGACGAGGGCAGCGCCCTGATCGGAGGGCAACCCTACGCCAGCCTGCGCCACCCGCTCCGTCAGGTCGGCTCGCTGCTGGACGCCGGCGCGCTGCAACCCAGCCGCAGTGCACGGAACCACCTGCTGTGGCTGGCCCACTCCCAGGGCCTCGGCGCTCGGCGCGTGGACGAGGTCGTCGAGCAGGCCGGGCTCGACGGGGTGGCACGGCGCAAGGCTGGCGGGTTCTCGCTCGGGATGCGCCAGCGACTTGGGCTGGCGGCGGCGATGTTGGGCGATCCAGCCGTGTTGATCCTCGATGAGCCCTTCAACGGCATGGATCCAGAGGGCATCGTGTGGATGCGGGAGTTCCTGCGCTCGCTCGCGGACGAGGGCCGTGCCGTGCTCGTCTCGAGTCACCTGATGAGCGAGCTCGAGGACGCCGCCACCCATCTGGTGGTGATCGGTCGCGGACGCCTGGTCGCCGATACCAGTGTCGCTGAGCTGATCGCCGCGGCGTCGGCTGGACGGATCGGGCTCCGGACGGCGGCCCGGGCCGACGCGATGAGCGCGCTGGCCGCGGCCGGCGCCACCGTGGCCGCCACCGGCGCCGACACGCTCACCGTGACGGGCCTGTCCTCGGAGCGGATCGTCAGCGTGCTCGGTCAGAGCGGCGTGCCGTTCTCCGAAGTGTCGGTGCACCGCTCGACGCTCGAGGAGGCCTACATGGAGCTAACCCGCAACGCGGTCGAGTTCCGGCCGGCCGAGGCGACCCGGTGAGCGCGACCTCGTATCGCTCGGGTGGGCCGCTGGCGCGCGATGGCTTCGCGCAGCTGCTGCGGGCCGAGTGGACCAAGTTCAGGACGGTCCGCGGCTGGGTGATCGGCACGCTGTTCGCCGCGCTGCTGATCGTGATGTTCGCCTACCTGGCCACCTTCCGCCACCAGGACGGCGGCATCTGCGTGGGTCCGAACCCGGCAACGGGGACCTGCCGGAGCTTCGCGCATCCGGCCCCTCCGATCGCCCCCGACGGCACGCCGGTGTACGACACCTACGCCTTCGCGCACCGAACGCTGACCGGGGACGGCAGCATCACGGTCCGCATCGGCGCTCTGACCGGTCTCATCCAGGGTGGCGGGAACGGTCACTCGACTTCGATCCAGGACATGGTCGGGGGTGCCGGCCCAGTGCAGCCGTGGGCGAAGGCCGGGCTGATCCTCAGGGCAAGCGACCGGCCGGGCGCCGCGTACGCCGCGGTCATGCTGACCGGTGCTCACGGCGTGCGGATGCAATACGACTACACGCACGACACCGCCGGCCCCGGCGCATCGGCCCGGTGGTTGCGCCTGACCCGGTCGGGCACGGCCCTGACCGGCTATGCGTCGGCCGACGGGACGCACTGGACCAGGATCGGCTCGGCCACGATCGTCGGCCTTACGCGGAGCGTGCAGGCCGGGCTGTTCGTCACCTCGCCGCCGACCGCGCCGACGCAGCAGGCGCTGGTGCCCGGCCAGGACGGCCAGGCCACCGGTGCGACGGCCACCTTCGGCCAGCCTCACCTTCAGGGTGGATGGTCCCCCGGCGGATGGGTCACGCAAGACGTGAACGACAACGGGCTGGTTACGACCGTGAGCTCCGTCGGCTTCAAGCGGTCCCCGTCCCAATCAGGCTTGAGCATCACCGGGTCAGGAGACATCGGACCGGCGGTCGGCGCCGGGTACACCGATCGGCAGGCCCTTACGGGGGTGTTCGTCGGGCTGATCGCATTGATCGTCCTCGCCGTGCTGTTCATCACCGGCGAGTACCGCCGGGGGCTGATCCGCACCACGCTGAGCGCGAGCCCCCGACGCGGCCACATGCTGATCGCCAAGGCGCTCGTCATCGCGGGGGTCGCGTTCGTGGTCGGCGCCGCCGCGGCGACCGTCTCGATTCCGCTCGGCAACCACCTCCTGCGCACGAACGGCAACTACGTCTATCCGACCGGCACCCTCACCGAGTTGCGCGTGATCTTGGGGACCGGCGCGTTGGTCGCGTTTGCCGCGGTCCTCGCGCTCGCACTCGGAACCGCGCTGCGCCGCGGCGCGGGTGCGGTCACCGCGGCGATCGTGTTGATCATCCTGCCCTACATGCTCGCGTTCGCCTCGGCACTGCCCGCGGGCGTCTCCGAATGGCTGATGCGGCTCACGCCCGCGGCCGGATTCGCGATCCAACAGACGTTGCCGCAGTATCACCAGGTGTCCTACCTGTACACGCCCTCGGAGGGCTTCTTCCCGCTGGCGCCCGGAGTGGGCCTGGCCGTGCTCGGTGCGTATGCGCTCATCGCTCTGGTCGTGGCGCACCGACTGCTTCGCACCCGGGACGCATGAGCCTCGCCCTGCACGCCGAGTGGACCAAGCTCCGCACGGTCAGTGCCACCGCCTGGCTGCTCCTGGGCGCGGTCGTGCTGACCGTAGCCCTAGGCGCCGCGGTCGCCCACGCCGTTAGCTATTCGGCCGGCCCACCGCAGGACATCACGAAGCTCAGCCTGACCGGCGTGTACCTCGGTCAGGCTGTCGTGGCGATCCTCGCCGTGCAGACGATCAGCGCTGAGTACAGCTGCGGCATGATCCGGGTCACCTTGACCGCGATCCCCGGCCGGCCGAGCGTCCTGGCCGCGAAGGCGGTCGTCGTCGGGGCGCTCGTGCTTGCGGCGGGAGCGATCGCTGTGCTCGGCAGCCTTCTGGCCGGGCGGCTGATCCTCTCCGCGGGGGGATTCACGGCTGCGCACGGCTATACGCCGCTGTCGCTTGGCCACGGCGCGACGCTCCGCGCCACCGTCGGCTCCGTGCTGTATCTAGCCCTGATCGCACTGCTCAGCCTCGGCATCGCGGCAGCGGTGCGCGACGCCGCGGTGGCGATCGGAACGGTGCTCGGGCTGCTCTATGTGTTCCCCGTGCTCGCCGCCCTGATCGGAAGTCCGCACCTCCAGCGCCACCTCGAGCAGATCGCTCCGATGAGTGCTGGCCTGGCGATTCAGAACACGATCGACCTCCACCACCTGCCGATCGGCCCGTGGGCCGGGTTAGGCGTGCTCGCGGCGTGGTCGGCCGGCGCGCTGCTGGCCGGCGGCCTGGTCCTCAGGCTGCGCGACGCATGACGGCACTCGTGGCCAGCGCGCTCCAGAAGCGCTATGGCTCGGTTGTGGCGCTCGCCGGGGTGGATCTGTCCGTCGAGCCGGGCGAGCTCGTCGGCCTGATCGGCGCCAACGGCGCGGGGAAGTCCACGCTGGTGAAGATCGCCTGCGGTCTCGTGCGGCCGAGCGCCGGCACGGCGACGATCTGCGGCGCCCCCGCCGCCAGTCGCGAGGCGCGCCGGAGCCTCGGCTATCTCGCCGAGCTGTTCCGCTTCCCCGGCTGGTGCTCCGCCGCGGAGGTGCTCGCGCTCCACCAGCAGCTCGCCGGATCGGCTGGCGGGCGGACCGAACGGGACGAGTTGCTCGAGCTCGTGGGACTCACGGACGCGGCCGACCGCCGTGTCGAGGGCATGTCCAAGGGCATGCAGCAGCGGCTCGGCCTCGCCCAGGCCCTGATCGGCGACCCGAAGCTCCTGTTGCTCGACGAGCCCACGAGCGCGCTCGACCCGGCCGGCCGTCGCGATGTTCGAGCGCTTCTGCTCGGCCTGCGCGACCGGGGCATTGCCGTCCTGCTCAACTCCCACCTCCTCGGGGAGCTCGAACGGGTCTGTGACCGCGTGGTCATCCTGGCCGGCGGCCATGTGGTGGCCGCCGGGCGGCCCGAGGAGCTCACGCGGACGGGCGGCGTGGAGATTCAGACCGGGGGTGGCGTCCGGCGGTACGCGCATGCGAGCCGAGATGACATCCCGAGGCTCGTTTCCGAGCTCGTCTCCGAGGGGGTCGACATCTACGAGGTCTCGGTCATCCGGGCCACCCTCGAGGACGTCTATCTACAGGCGCTGGGGCGCGAATGAGGGCGACCCTGATCATCGCGCGCCATGCCGTCCAGGAGACGGTGCGCCGTCGCGTGTTCATCGTCGTGCTCGTGCTCACGCTCCTGTTCCTGGCGCTGTTCACGGTGGCCACCGTCAAGGCGTTCGCAGCGGAGGGCACCTTCCAGTTCGGGAACAACGGGCCGGTCGGTCCAGCCGGGGTCGCCTCGCTCACGACGGTCACCCTGCTCGGCCTGGGGGTGTTCGGATCCCTTTTTCTCGCCGCCGTGCTCGGCGTGTTCCTCACCGTCGGGGCCGTGGGCGGCGACGCCGAACGGGGGCTGCTCCAGCCGCTCGTCGTCCGCCCCCTGGGACGCCGGCAGTTCCTCCTGGGCCGCTTCGTCGGCGCCGCCGCGGTGTCAAGCGCGTACATCACCGTGCTCTACGCCGCGGTCCTGGTGATCGTCCACCAGGCCGGCGGACAGTGGCCTCACTACATCGTCGGGCCCGCTCTGGCGCTCATGGGTGCGGTCACGATTCTGGTCGCGATGTCGCTGCTCGGCTCGGTCTTCCTGTCGACGGTGGCCAACGGCATCGCCATGTTCATGCTCTACGGCGCCGGCCTCGTCTCGGGGCTGCTCGCCAGCATCGGCGCGGCGCTGAACGCTCACACCGTCCAGACCATTTCCCACGACATCACGATCGCACTGCCCTTCGAAGGCCTCTACGAAGCCGCGGTGCACGCCTTCGCGTCGAATGCGGCCGGCTTGGCCCGGATCGCGGTCAACCTCGGACCGTTCGGCGCGGCTGAGTCGGGCAGCACGCTCTTCTACTTATGGGCGGTCGTCTACTTCGGACTGGCCGGCGTTATCGCCGCCGTGGGGTTCGAGCGCCGCGACCTATGAGCGGCGCCGCTCAGTCAGTGACTTGACCGGCCCGGTTGATGTGGAGCGGGTTGGCGTTCAGGAGCGCATTGAGCCGGTAGGAAGAGCTCAATGTCGCCGCAAACCCGTCGATGGCCTGCTCGATCTCGTCGTTCTCGAGCTCCTCGAACCCGACGACGTCGGTGCCGATCACCTCGATGTAGTGCCACTCCTGGCCGTCGCTGACCATGCACTCCCACACGTGATGCTCGTCGCGGTACTCGGCCCGGACGACGGCGGCGCCGATCCCGCTCGTGCCCTCCCGCGCGTTGAACTCCGCGTGCTCACGCACGTCCTCGGTGTCCGGGCGGTCGGCGGGGCTCATCCTCAGCGCGCAGCCTAGAGCACTGCCGCCTCGAGGACCCGCGCTGGCCGAGGCCTTAGTCCCCGACCAGGTCGCGTCGGCGAAACAGCTCGAGGGCCGCACCGCAGGCCACGGCGCCGATCGCGATCATGATCAGCGCGCTGACCGTCCGGAACGGCGCGGCCGGTACCAGGCCGACGTGCGCGAACGGAGTGATGTCGAGGACCCACCGAGGCGCGCCAGTGAGCGCGCCGACCAGCTCCCACAGATAGGCGACGGCCAGCAGCCCGTAGCTGACCGGACCGCTGATTCGCGGCACGACCGCGAACGCCAGCGCGGCGATGCCGAGGAACAGGGCCGCGATCGGGAGCATGTTGGCGCCGGCTTCCAGCAACCGCCCCAGCCCCAGGTGCGCGCCGGCTGTGCGGGTGCCGGCCCAGCCGAGCAGGCCGCAGGCCACGGCGAGACCAGCCGCTGTGAGCGACGTCAACACGATCCACCCGGCCAGCCACCGGCGCCGGCCGAGCGGAGCGGCGAGCAGCGTCTCCAGGCGCTGACTCGCCTCCTCTCGTCGAGCCGCGGCGATCTGGGTGCATACGAACACACATATGAACAGGGCGAAGAAGCTGAAGAGGAACGCGACATAGCCGGTCGGGGTGGTGATCGAGCCGGTGCCCAGCTTCGCGATCTCGCGGTTGACGCTCTTCGAGACGTCCGCCGGCGTGATGCTCTGGGCGATCGTCCCGAGGAGGTAGGAGAACGCGGCGAGCGTGACAGCCCAGGCGATCAGGGTCCCGCGCTGGCGGCGCAGGGCGAGGCCGAGCGGCGAGCGGAGCAGCGCCAGGTGCGGCGCGGATCGGTCCCGGTCGCGCAGCAGTCCGGTGCCGATGTCGCGAGCCGCGGCGATCCGCCAGGCGAGCGTCAGCAGCGCGGCGCTCGCCGCCGCGGGCAACAGCAGCACGGCCGGCCGTGCGCCCGCGAAGGGTCGCAGCAACTCCGCCCACCCGAGCGGAGTGAGCCAGCGCAGCCAGGTCAGACCGACGACGTCGGCGAGCACGCGGAGCAGGAAGAGGACCGCCACGCTACCGCCACCGAGTTGCAGCGCAAGCGTGCGATTCGGCGCGATCTGACTCGCGAGCACCCCGAGCGCGCCGCATACCGGAATCACCGACGCGGTCGCCAGCGCCAGGTAGGCCGCGCCGCCGAGACCCAGTCCGCCGACCGCGAGTCCGGCGAGCTCAGCGACCCACACCACCACGGTGCCGGCCCCGATTGCGGCGAGCGTGGCCCAACCGACGTTGGAGCGGCCGACCGGGGCGGCCAGCACCAGCTCGAACCGCCCGGATTCCTCCTCGGTGCGGGTCAGCCGAACCCCGGCCAGCACCGCGTAGACGGCGGCGAAGATCGCCAGGACTCCGCCGACCCGCCAGGCGGCATAGCCGTCGACCGTCGCCACGTCGTATGGCAGCCCATACAGCAGGCGCAACCCCTTGCTGGTCCCGAAGCTGTGCGCGAAGGCGACACGCTCCGCGGTCGTCTTGTAGATGGAGCGGTACCCGGAGGGCTGGACGTAGCCGTAGATCGCGAACACGTACGCGGTCGCGGCCGTCATCACGCGCACGTCCAGCAGGCGCCGCCGGACCAGCGCCCGCTCAGCGCCGCGCGTCGCTGTCCCCGCCGCCGCGGCGCTCATCCTCATCCTGGTTCTGACCGTAGTGGCGCAGGAAGATCTCCTCGAGCGACGGCTCGCGACTGTGCAGCGTCACCACCTCGTGAGGCGCGAGCGCCGCGAGCAGCGGCGCGATCTCGCCCTGGACCTCAAACCGCAGCGTGTTCGGCGCGGTCCGGGTGACGTGCACGCCGGGGAGCGGGGCCAGCTCCGGGGCCGGTCCGGCGAAGGTCGCCTCGACCGTCTGAGCACTGAGGTGCCGAAGCTCCGCGAGCGTCCCCTGCTCGATCAGCCGCCCCGCTCGGAGGATCCCGACGCGATCGCACAGCGCCTCGACCTCGCTCAGGATATGCGAGGAGAGGAGGACGGTCTGCCCGCGCTCCTTAGCCTCGCTCACGGTCTGGCGGAAGGCCACCTCCATCAGCGGATCGAGACCGCTGGTCGGCTCGTCGAGCAGGAGCAGGTCCGCGCGCGTGGCCAGTGCGGCGACCAGCTGCACCTTCTGTCGGTTCCCCTTCGACAGTGCCCGAACCTTCTTGGTCGTGTCGAGCTCGAAGCGCTCGACCAGCTGGTCGCGATATGCCGGGTCCTGGCCGCGATCAGCTCCGCGCAGCCGCGCCAGGAACTCGAGTGTTTCGCCAGCCGTCAAGGACGGCCACAGAAAGGGCTCCCCGGCGACGTACGCCAAGCGCCTGTGCGCCCGCACGGGATCCGTCCACGCATCGATGCCGAACAGCTCGGCGCGGCCGCTCGTCGGTCGGTGCAGGCCCAGCAGCAGCCGGATCGTGGTCGTCTTGCCGGCGCCGTTGGGCCCGAGGTACCCGTACACCTCGCCCTCTTGGATGGTCAGATCCAGCCGGTCGAGCGCGAGCGTATCGCCGTAGCGCTTGCCGAGCTCCCACGTTTGGATGGCGGGCATTTCCGACTCAGCCTACGGCCCGAGCGCGGAACATTTGACAAGAAGTCTTGTGACAACCATCCTTGTGACAAGAGTTCTTGTTACAGAGGAGAAGGTCATGTACCCACACCCTGCCGTTGTTGAGGCGCTCGTTCGAGACCGTGTGCTCGAGCTTCGCCGAAGTGCCGTGGGACGGGCGCGGGGCCGGCAAGAGAAGCGCCGGCACCGCGTCACCGCGGCCGCCCGGCACGGAACTGGCTGGCTGCTCGTCGACGTCGGTCTTCGGCTGGCGGTGCCACGCGGTGCGACCACCAATACGATGCCGCGCGCGGAGCGATCGTTGCTCAGTCGTCGCGGTCGATCCCTATGACCGCCCCTCGCCGGCCTCGCCGCAAGGATGCGCCGTCAGAGCCCCAAACTCGCCGGAAGGATTCGCCGTCGAAACCGGGAGCCCGCCAGAAGGCGGCGCCGGAGCCGGAACCCCGCCGGAATGAGGTCCCGGGGGCGCGGAGCCGCCAGATAGTCACCGACGCGCGCGCCATGCGAGCGCTCGCGCACCCGTTGCGCGTAGCGCTCCTAGAGGCCATGCGCCGGGACGGAGAGATCACCGCCACCCGGGCGGCGGAGCTGCTTGGCGAGAGCCCCGGGAACATGTCCTGGCACCTGCAAACACTTGCCAAGTACGGGTTCGTCGAGGAGACCGGAGGAGGCCGCGGACGCAGCCGTCCGTGGCGCGCGACGACCGATGCCCGACGGTTTGACACCGCGATGACTGACCCGGAGACAGCCGCCGCCGGCGAGGCGCTCGAGCGGACCTTCTTGGAGCGCACCTTCAGCCAGATGTCGGAGTGGTGGTCGCGACGACTGACATATCCGGTGAAGTGGCGGCGCGCCGCGTTCATGAGCGAGAACATCGCGTATATGACGGCGGAAGAGCTCACCGAGGTCACCGACGAGATAGTCGCGATCTACGACCGCTACATGGACCGCGAGGACAAGGAAAAGCGCCCCGCGGACGCCCTCCCGGTTCACCTCTATTCACATGGGCACCCGCTCCCGCCCACGGCTGCGGGCAACTGAGCGGTCTCAACCCTCATCTCAACCCTAAATCAACCCGGAATCGAGCCGCGGGCCGATGTGCGCGAAGCGGTGGCGACGTAGCGTCAGGAGCGTCAACCAACCCGCCCAGGAGGTATGAAGATGTCTCTTTTTGAAGCGCTCGCCGTCATCGGGATCTTCGTTTACGTGATCGCGCACCAGCTGGCCGGCAGCCCGGTGACCGGCAAGCGCCTGATCGTGCTACCCGCGGTCCTGACCGTGATCGGGATCCTTAACATCAGCGGTAAGCCGGGCGCGATGGATATCGGGCTGATGGCGGTCAGCGGAGTAATCGCGGTCGCAGTCGGACTCGGTCTCGGCGCGATGACGCGCCTTGAGCAGCGCGGCGGATACCTGTGGGCCCAGGTCTCCAAGCAGGGCCTGTGGCTCTGGGGCGGACTGATCATCAGCCGAGTGCTGCTCGTCGGCATCGCCGACGCGGCCGGCGCGCACGTGGCCGCGAGTACCGGCGTGATTCTCCTGATGCTCGGCCTGAACCGCGTCGCGCAGGCTTTGGTCGTCGCTTCCCGCGCGATCGCGGCCGGGATCCCGTTTGCACCCGAGAAGGACGGCAGTGTGTTCGGCGCCGGCTGGTTCTCACGCTCCAACGAGGCTTGAGTCCCGGGAGTCAACCGGATGGTGGTGCGCGCCCGACGCGTACCCTATGGCCATCGAGATGAGCGAGGCGGTGGCGCTGATCGTGCTGGCGGCGAGCCTGGTGGCGGCGATTGCCCGGCCACGGTGGGCCCCGGACTGGGCGGTGGCGGCGGGTGGCGTGATCCTGCTGCTGGCCACCGGGATCCTGAGCCTCCACGGGGCGCGGTCCGCCGTCAGCGACCTCGGCCCGACCGTCGGCTTTCTCGCCGCGCTGCTGGTGCTGGCCGACGGTTGCCGCCGGGCGGGCATGTTCGATGCCCTCGGCGCCGCGATGGCGCTTGGCTCTCGCGGCCGTCCGGCTCGGCTGCTGGCGATGGTGTTCCTGGTCGCGGCGGTGACCACGGCCGTGCTCAGCCTCGACGCGACGGTCGTGCTGCTGACGCCGATCGTGTTCGCGACGGCGGCCCGGCTGCGGGCCAATCCGCGTCCCCACGTGTACGCGTGCTCGCACCTGGCCAACAGCGCGTCGCTGCTGCTTCCCATGTCGAATCTCACCAACCTGCTGGCCTTTCAGGCCAGCGGGCTGTCGTTCACCCGGTTCGGCGGCCTGATGGCGCTGCCGTGGCTGGTCGCAGTGGCGGTCGAATGGTTTGTGCTGCGCCGGGCCTTCGCCCCCGAACTACGAGGCGATGCGCCTCGGTCGGCGCGGCCGGTCGACCGGCCCGAGCTGCCGTGGTTCGCCCTGGCCGTCGTCGCGCTGGCCCTGGTCGGGTTCGGCCTGAGCTCACCGATCGGGGTCGCGCCGGCGTGGATCGCTGCCGGTGCGGCGGTCGTGCTGGCGCTGCGTGAACGCGTACCCCTCGGTGGGGCGGCGCGGGCCGCGCAGCCCACGTTCCTGATCTTCGTCCTCGCGCTGGGGATCATCGTTCACGCCGCGAGCGAGCACGGACTCTCGAGCGTCGTAGCCAGCCTGATCCCCCACGGCACCACGTTGCCCGTCCTGCTCGCGGTGGCGGGGATCAGCGCCGTCCTGGCCAACCTGGTCAATAACCTGCCCGCGACGCTGATCATCCTGCCGGTGGCCGCGAGCACGGGCACGGGACAGGTGCTGGCAATGCTCGTCGGCGTCAACATCGGCCCCAACCTCACCTACGTCGGGTCGTTGGCCACTCTGTTGTGGCGGCGCATCGCGCACGCCCACGACCACGAGACGGACCTAGGGGAGTTCACCCGGCTGGGGCTGCGCACCGTACCGCTCGCGCTCGCGGCGTCGACGGCGGCCTTGTGGTTGGCTTTGCAAGTTCTCTGATGCGCGCGGTCGTGTGGATATCCGAGGCCACCTGGGAGGCGTGCGTCGACCAGGCCGCGGCGTTCCTGCCCGAGGATGCCGACGTGACGCTCCTCCACGTGGCCCCTAGCGACGTCGAGGAGTTCGCTGAGCGTGGCCCTGCGCGCCTGCTCGGGCGCCACCCGCCGCCACCGCCGCCGGCGGAAACCCCGCTGCGCGCCATCGCCGAGGAGGAGGCCCAGGGGCTGCTCGCCGATGCACAGACCCGGCTCGGGCGCCCGGCCCAGACCGTCTCGCGGCGAGGGCGAGTAGAACGGGAGGTGGTGGCGGCGTGCGCGGGCGCCGACTTGCTCGTCCTAGCCCGTGACGGCGAGGCTCGACTCGGTCCCAAGAGCCTCGGCAAGCACACGCGCTTTGCCCTTGACCACGTGCCCTGCCAGGTCCTGCTCGTGTGGCCCGAGGCTCCCCCCGGGGTCGAAACCATCCCGCCGCCGCCGCGGGATCACCGCTAAGGCCGGACGCCCGCCAGAACCTCGATCGTCTGGAGTGTCGGATCGGCGGCGTACGCGATCCGGACGCCGTCGCCGCGCGCCTCGGACAACGCGGCGAGCGCCTCGGCGGTGACCAGTTCCCCGGGAGCGAGTGCGGCTACGCCAGGCGGATAGGGCGCGATGAGCTCGGCGCAGACGCGGCCGACCGCCTGCGCCGAGGGCACGGTCTCGGCGGTCCCGAAGAACGCGTCGCGGGGCGGCACGGCCAAGTGCGGATCGACGATCCACGAGGCAGCGGTCGCCGGTGGTCGAGGGGCGCCCCGGCGGCGGGCGATCGCGTCGCCGAGCACGTCCGTGAACCGCTGCAACGACGCGGTGTCATCGGACAGCGTCACGACCGCGACGAGGGTGTCGCGATCGGCCATCTCGACGGGCACCCCGGCCTCGATCAGGTCGCTCTCGAGCTCGATTCCGTGGGCGCCGGTGCCGGCGAGTGCGACTGCGATCTTGGCGGGATCCATACCGGGGCCGTCGAGCACGCGCAGACCATCGATCTGACCCAGGCGCTCGCGCGCGCTCGCGACGTCGGCGAGCAGCCGTGTGAACAGCCGCTCACCGTGATGCTCGAGCAGGGCCCGGGTCGCGTCGATGCTCGCGACGATGCCGCCGCCCGGGCTGGTCGTGTGGGTCGCGTCGAACGCTCGCTCGAGCCGTGCGGCGTCGAGTCGCTCGGTTCGCGCCAGCATCACCGCGCCCTGCGAGAACGCCGGGAGCGTCTTGTGCAGGCTGGTCACCATCGCGTCGGCGCCGGCCCCGAGCGCGTGCGCCGGAAGGTCTGGGTGAAAACCGAAGTACGCGGCCCAGGCGGCGTCGACCATCAGCGGCACGCCGGCCTCGTGGGCGACCTCGGCGTGAGCCGCGATGTCGGAGTAGGTCCCGACGTAGGAGGGGTCGCCGAGGAACACGCCGACGGCCTCAGGATGCTCCCGGAGCACCTCCCGGACGCGCTCGGGGGCATACCCGGACGGGAGGCCGGTGGCAGGATCGACATCGGGCTGCACCCACGCCGGGTGCAGGCCGGCGAGCACGAGCCCGAGCAGCACTGAGCGGTGTACGGTGCGCGAGACGACGATCGTGTCGCCGGGAGCTCCGACCGCGAGCGCCAGCGCCTGGTTGCCGTGGGTCGAGCCGGCCACCGAGAACCGGCACACGTCGGCGCCGAACAGCCGCCCCGCACGCTCCTCGGCCTGCGCCAGCCAGCGGTGCTTGAACTTGATCGTGTCGACCCATCCGGCGAGCGAAAAGTCGCCGGCGACGACGACGCCGGTCAGGTTGGTCAGACCCTTGTGACCCGGGGTGAAGAACGGGTGCTCGCCGGCCCCGAGTCGATCGAGCGCGTCCAGGTATGCCGCGAGTAGGGGCGCGTCTGCGGCCAGTCCGAGCGGGTCGCGGGGATCGCCGGGGCTCATCGGCTCGCCGCCGCCAGGAAGAGGACGCAGATCGGGAATACGATGAGCGGCTCGCCCCTCACGCCGCGTCGCTGACCCGATACGGCGTCCCGTTGTCCCACACGTCGAGCTCCAGTCCGGCGGCGAGCAGGACCCGCTCGACTTCCGGGCCGTCCTGCGGCGAGGCGACGATGATCGCCCCCGACGGCCGGCCGGTCCCGGTCCGATCGAACGCCCGCGCCAACCGCTCGACCGGCTGAAGGTGGACTCCCTGCCAGCCGAGCACGCGATAGGTGTCGCCGACGACGACCAGCGTCCCCTTGGGGCCGTCGATCCGGCCGAGCAGTCCCACGAAGTGGCCGACATCCCAGTCCGGTTCCTCGCCGGCGCCGTCGTCGCCGGTCACGAGGTAGGAGAACGCGGCATGCGGACCGGTCCGGCTACCCCACAGGTGCCGAGTCGCGATGTTGGCGATCAGGGTGCACGGCTCTCCGCAGACCTCGGTCGCGTCGAGCACGGCGCGGACCGCCGCCGGCGTCCACGGGCCGGCGATCGGAATGATCGCGGCACTGTCGCCCGAAAGCTCTCGCAGCGCGTGCACGAGGCCGACCGCCGAGGTGCCGGACAGGGCGGAGTCCTCGATCGTCGGGAACGTGGCACGGTAGTCGCGACGGCCGGGGTCGCCGTACGGGAGCGGCTCAGGCTCGCCCGCCGACAGGATCGCCCCGGCCTCGAGGCCGATCCCATCCTGATCGACCTCGGCGCCCTCGAGAGTCATCCCGGCAAGCCTAAAAGCGAGGGTCCCCCAGAAGGCGCCGCACAGCCCGTCCTTCTGAGGCAACTCGGCGGCGTGCAGCCCTACCAGCCGCTCGGCCCCCGGGATCGGGATGAACTGCATCGCATTGGTCTGCGTCACTTCGATCGCGTCTCCCCAGTGATATGGATGTTGTGACCCCCGTTCCTCGTAGCGCCAGAGCTTCTCGCAGACCGGACGCAGGAGGGACAGGTGCTCATGCATCTGCTGTGCCGCGGTGTCGGTGTCGCCCGATTCGGTGTCGCCCGATTCGAGCGTCTCGACGAGGCCGCGGCGATCCTCGTTCACGCGCTGGTGAAAGCGTCGGCTCGTGATCGAGCGCTTGAGGTTGCTCTGGAGCACCGAGAAGATGGGCTGTCCGCAGATCGACAGCAGCGTATTGTCGACCGCGATGAGCTGGGAGTCGACTCTCGTCTACTACCGGCTGATCAACGAGGAGGTCCGCCAGCGGCTCGGGGAACTCCATCGCGTCGCCGAGCAGATCGCCACCGCGAGTACTCCCGGATAATCAGTGATCTAGCCGCCGACGGCGCGGACGCGATTTTGCTCGCGTGCACCGAGATCGGCTTGCTGGTCGGCTCCGGCGACTAGCCGGTGCCGGTGTACGACACAGCCGAGTTACATGCCCGTGCCGCCGTCGAGCTCGCGCTGGGTCAGCGTCTGTAGAACTGCAAGGAGGGAAGCCGTGACCTTGATCAACCTGTACAGCGACACCCAGACGCGGCCCTCAGCGGCGATGCGGAGGGCGATCGCGGCTGCCGAGGTCGCCGACGAGCAGCGCCTGCTCGACCCGACGACGAATGCCCTCCAGGAGCGAGTCGCCGAGATGCTCGGCCATGAAGCCGGCCTGTTGCTCCCAACCGGCAGCATGTGCAACCAGATCGCGGTGCTGCTCCACATCACCCCGGGCGGCGACGAGATGCTGATCGACCGCACCGCCCACCCCGTCAACTCGGAGGCCGGCGGCCCGGCCCGCCTCGCCGGCGCAATGATCCGCACGCTCGACGGCGAGGGCGGGATGTTCACCCCCGCTCAGCTCGAGGCGGCAATCCGCCCCGGCACCCGGTACCAGCCGCGCTCGCGTCTCGTGTCGGTCGAGCAGACCACCAATCACGGCGGCGGCCACGTTTGGCCGCTCGAGCAGATTCAGGGCGTGCTTGAGGTCGCCCGCCAGCACGTGCTGCGCGCCCACATGGATGGCGCCCGTCTGCTCAACGCGGTCGTCGCCTCGGGGGTTAGCGCGAGCGACTATGCCGGCGGCTTCGACTCGGCCTGGCTGGACTTCACCAAGGGCCTCGGAGCTCCGGTTGGCGCCGTCCTGGTCGGCTCCCGGGAACTGATCGCCGAGGCGTGGCGCTACAAGCAGATGCTGGGGGGCGCTTTCCGGCAGTCCGGGATCATCTCCGCCGGCTGCCTGTATGCCCTGGACCACAACGTCGAGCGTCTCGCCGATGACCACACACTCGCGCGGACACTCGCCGAGGCGCTGGCCGAGATCCCCGGCATCGCGCTCGATCCGGGCGAGGTCGAGACCAACATCGTGATCTTCACCGTCGAAGACGCCCGCCGGCTGGTGCAGGACCTCGCCGACAGCGTCGAGCTGCAGGCGCTCGATCCGCACCGGGTCCGGGCGGTCACGCACATGGACGTCGACGCGCACGACATCGAGCGGGCGATCGCCGCGATCGGCGAGGCGGTCAGTGGCGGCGCTGTCCCCGTGGGCGGGCGACCAGGGACGACCGGAAATGCAGGCCAGCTCTCGCGCGCGCCTGAGTCACCGCCGGCGCCGGCGACCGAGTGGCGCCGTGACAGCTACCTGATTACGACCGATCCGGGGCGATTCGACATCGAGGCGATCTGGGAGTTCCTGACCAACGCCTACTGGTCTCCCGGGATCTCCCGTGAGGACGTTGAGAAGGGGATCGCCAATTCGCTCTGCATCAGCCTGATGACAGCCGACGGCGAGCAGGCCGGCTTCTCAAGGCTCGTAACCGACCGCGCGACGTTCGCGTGGCTGTGCGATGTCTTCGTGCTCGAAAGCCACCGGGGCCGGGGGCTCGGCAAATGGCTTCTGGAGACCGCCGTTTCCCATCCCGACGTCGCCGGCCTGCGCTTCTTGCTCGCGACATACGACGCCCACGGTCTCTACGCGCAGTTCGGCTTCGAGACGGCATCGATGATGCAGCGGCCTCGTACGCGGCCCTGGGCCGGTACCCCCGAAGGATCTCGCCCGAGCACGGTCACCGCTCACGTCTCGCAAGCCCGGGTCTGACGGATGGCAAGGCTCGGTGCGTGTGCTCCGCTCCTATCCGCTTGCCTCACTCCTCAGGGCAGCCGGACAAGGTTCAGGCCAGCAAGGGGACGGTGAAACTGCTGCATCTCGCCGCCCTCGCGCAGGCCACCGAGGTCGACCGTGAAGAAACCGGCGTCCTCGAACAGGCCGACGACCTCGTGCTTGGACTCGTCGTCGTCGCCCGAAACGAACAGCACCCGCTGACCGCCCCCCTCATGCGGATCGGAGTCCAGCACCGCGGCCGTCATTGTGTTTCCTGCCTTCACGACGCGCGCGGGGGCGACGAGTTCGGCCACGACCTCGCTGGATGTGCGCCCGTCGAGATCGCTGGGGTCGAAGTCGTTCGTCGGGTCGATCACGATCCGTCCCCTCCAGTCGAGCCCGTCGACTGCCCCCGGAACATCCGCCCACATGACCGCGAGCACAACGATGTCCGCGGCTGCGGCGTCGCCGGGCGTTCCGGCAGTCACACCGTCGCCGAGACTCTGTACTACCGACGTCAGCGTCTCGGGTCCTCGGCTGTTGGCGATCACCACCCGGCGTCCGGCACGCAGCGCGACCCGTGCCATCGCTTGACCGATGCGGCCTGCCCCGACGATTCCTACAGTCTTGATGTCCGCTTGCTGCATCAGGCTCCGTTCTCGTATTCGGACGCGAACAGGTAGCTGACCGCGAGGCTCCGATAAGGTCGCCATCGCTCGGCCAACTGCACCATCTCGTCCTCGGTTGGAAGGTGGTCGAATCCGTAGGCCCGTTTGACCGCGCGGCGCAGTGCGAGATCGCCTGAGAGCAGCACATCCGGCCGGTCGAGAGCCACGATGAGAAAGCCATGCGCGGTCCACGGGCCGACGCCCGGCACCTCGGTGAGTGCGGCCTCGATCTCCTCATCGGTCATGCGCGCCAGCGACTTGTCGTCGAGCCGCCCGTCCCGGAAGCGTTCCGCGAGTGCCCGCAGGGTGGCGGCCTTGCGCGTGGACATGCCTGACGCGCGAAGCTCCTGCGGATCGACCGCGAGCAGTTCCTCTGCCGAGGGCAGGTGCCCGCCGAACCGCTGCTCCAGGCGCGAGACGATCGTCCGGGTCGCGCTCACTGACAGCTGCTGACCGACCACCTGGAAGATGAGCGTTCCGAAGGCATCGCGCGGGGGCAACTCATTCAGCCAGGCGCGCGGGTGGAAGTCCGGACGCGCATCGATCAGCTTCCGGAGTGTCGGATCGGCGCGCCGCAGGAATTCGCGCGCGGTCGGATCTGCGACGGCGGAGTTAGGAGTCATTCGTTCACTGGTGGTGGCGGTTGGTCTCCGCTCACGGGTGAACCCGGGAGCGGTAGCCCAGGTCCAGGCGGAGCGACTGCATCACGTGGAAGGTCGTACTGGCGGTGAGCACGTCGGCGGCCGCGAGAACGCCCGTGTACTTCTCGATCACCGGCGTCGCGGCGGCAGCGGTGATTGCGTCCAGGTAGCCCTTGACCCCGGCCCATGTGTTCTCGCCGTGCTTCAGGAAATACGGCGTGGGATCGACCGCGTCTAACGCTCTGCGCGAGCTGTCCGAGACGTCGGCCATGTACCGCTGGTGCACGGCTATGTCCTGGCGCGTCCCGAGCCTTCCCATGTGGCCACCGATGAAATGCTTCCACGGGTAGGTGAGAGCGGTCTCGGGTGCGGCGATGCAGCCCTGCACGTCCTCGGTAAGGTCGCTCTGGTAGGCGGGCGCCCACCCCGGGTTGACGATATCCACGAGCATCAGCGCGTCGTGCTCGGGCAGATGGATGAAGATGTTGTCCGGCGAGTGGTTGGAGCCGTACCACGCCAGCTCGATGCGCTCCCCGCCGATCTCGAGCGTGCGTCGGTCCTGGAAGGTCTCCTCGGGAGCCGGTCTCGCGGGATCGTCGTCGCGTATCAGGAGGTTTCGCGTCTCCTCATGCCCAATGCGCACGACGTCGCGGCCGAACAGCGATGACGCGCCAGCGTGATCGGCGTGGTGGTGTGAGTAGATGAGGTGCGTGACCTTGTTGCTCGCGCCGGCTGCCGCGGCGATCTCGTCCACGGCGCGCTGGAGGTTGTGACCAATCGTCGGCGGAGCATCGAGCACCACGACTCCGTCCGTGGTCGTCAGGAACGCAGACTGGTAGGTGCCATCGGTGACCCAGTAGAGATTCCGCTCGACGCGGCCGACGTAGTACCCCTGCTCGTTCAGTGCCGGGCCTAGCGCCGGTCGAGGGATCGGAGCGTAGTCGGGCAGATCCGCCGCGCCGACCGGTCGGGTATGGGCGAGCGCCTCGGTGCTCGCGTCAGCCGCGCTCACATCCCGCTCCTTTGACGGTGATCTCCCATGGAGCAGACTGTGGCGCGGGTGCGAGGCGCTCGAATCCGGGAGTCCTTAGTCCGTGACCCGAGCGTCGCCCTGAGTCATGCTTAGGGGAGCGATGAGCGGAGCACTGTCAGCCGTCCGACCGTCACGCGACCGGCTACTTGGCCGGCAACGGGAGCTTGACGCGATCGACCGGCTGATCGACGCGGCGCACGGCGGGCGCGGCGGGGCATTGGTCGTGCAGGGAGAGCCAGGCGTCGGCAAGACCGCCATTCTCGGGTATGCGCGCGAGGCCGCGCAGGAGTTCCGGATCCTCCAGACCGCGGGGGTCGATGTGGAGATGGAGTTCGCGTACGCGGCGCTTCAGCAGCTGTGCTCGCCCGTGCTCGAGCTCATGGAAGGCCTCCCGCAGCCACAGCGTGAAGCCCTTGCCGTCGCGTTCGGACTCAGCGCTGGGCCGGCTCCGAACGCGTTCCTGGTCGGATTGGCGGTGCTCGGGCTTCTGTCGGAGGCGGCGGAGGAGCGGCCGCTGCTCTGTTCTGTCGATGATGCGCAGTGGCTCGATCGCGAGTCGGAGCTGGTGCTCGCGTTTGTTGCCCGCCGCCTGTTGGCAGAGAGGATCGCGATCGCGTTCGCGACACGCGAGCTTCGCGATGCGCTCGGGGGATTGCCGGAGCTCCGCGTGAGGCCTTTGGGGCATCGCGATGGACGGGCGCTCCTGGAGGCGGTGTTGCCGATCCCGCTCGACGAGAGCGTGCTCGACCGGATCGTCCTCGAGACAGGCGGAAACCCCCTCGCTCTGCTCGAGTTGCCGCGCGGGTTGACTTCCGCGCAGCTCGCGGGCGGTTTCGGTCTTCCGCCGGCGGTGCCTCTGTCGGCGAGCATCGAAGAGAGCTTCACGCGGAGGCTGGCCAGCCTTCCAGGCGATGCGCGGCGCTTGCTGCTGGTGGCCGCCGCCGATCCTGTGGGGGACACGGCGCTTGTGTGGCGGGCGGCACAACTGCTCGGGATCCCCGAATCGGCCGCGGAGACCGCCCAGGCGGAAGGGCTGGTGGAGCTCGGTCCTCGCGTGGTGTTCCGACACCCGCTGGTTCGCTCAGCTGTCTATCGGGCAGCCGGAGTGAAGGAGCGTCACGCTGTCCACCGGGCGCTGGCGGAAGCCACCGATCCCGAGATCGACCCCGATCGCCGCGCGTGGCACCGCGCACAGACCGCTTCCGTGCCTGACGAGGACATCGCCGCGGAGCTCGAGCGTTCGGCTGGGCGAGCGCAGTCGCGCGGCGGATTGGCGGCCGTCGCGGCTTTCCTCATGCGCGCCGCCACGCTTACACCCGATTCGACGCGCCGCGCGCAGCGGCTGCTCGCGGCCGCGGCCGCTAAACGCGACGTCGGCGATCTGGAGGGTGCCCTTGAGCTGCTGATGGCGATCGACGCCAGCGGGCTCGACGAGCTCGAGCGGGCGCGGCTCGACCTCTTGCAAGCGGAGATCGCGCTGGAGCAGCGACGCAGCGGCGACGCCGGCCGCCTCTTTCTGAGCGCGGCGAGGCGCCTCGAGCCGCTCGACGCCGAGCTAGCTCGCGAGACATACCTCGAGGCTCTGGGAGGCGTCATGGCCAACGACGTTGGGGTGGCCGGAGGCGTGCCGACGATCGCGGCCGCCGCGCGGGCGGCGCCGTCAGGCGCGCTCCCCCCGCGGTCGGTCGACGTGCTCCTTGACGCGTTCGCCATCCGTTTCACCGACGGATACGCGGCCGCGGTACCGGCACTCGCTCGCGCTCTCGAGCTCATCATGGCAACGGAAATCTCCAAAGAAGATGTCGGACGATCGCTTTCCCTGTCCGGCGGCAGAAATAGCAACATCGTTGCGCTCGAGCTGTGGGACGAGAAGGCGCTGCATCTACTCGCCGCTCGCGATGTTCAGCTCGCTCGCGACACGGGCGCGCTCGGGCACCTGCTGTTCTCGCTCAGCTTCCTGGCGAGGAGTCACATGCTCGCCGGCGAGTTGAGTCAGGCCGCCCTCCTCATCGACGAAGCCGGCGTGATCGCCGAGGCCACCGGCAATCAGGCGCTCGTGAACGCCCCGATGATCCTTGCTGCATGGCGCGGCCAAGAGGCCCGAGCTGCGGAGCTGATGCAAGCCAGCTCTCAGGAGGCGGTCCTGCGGGGATGGACGTCTCACAGCTATGCGAGGTCCGTGCTCTATAACGGCCTCGGCCAACACGAATTGGCGCGCAGTGCAGCCTGGGAAGCGTTTCAGTCCGATCCGGTCGGATACGGATCGTTGCTCGTGCCGGAGGTGGCCGAGGCGGCATCCAGGACTGAGGACCGCACGATGCTTGAAGACGCCCTGGCCTGGCTTTCGGAACGAACCCGCGTCATCAACTCCAGGTGGGCAAGCGGAATCGAGGCGCGGGTGCGTGCGCTGCTGAGCGAGGGCGAGGTCGCTGACGACCTGTATCGGCAGTCGATTGCGCACCTCTCCAGCACCCGGGTGCGAATCGAGCTCGCCCGCAGTCACCTTCTCTACGGGGAGTGGCTGCGGCGGGAACGTCGCCGCCTCGAAGGCCGAGGCCATCTTCGCACGGCGCTTGAGCAGTTCACCGGTATCGGCGCCGAGGCGTTCGCGCACCGCGCCGAACGCGAGCTGCTGGCCACGGGCGCGCATGCCCGCAAGCGGACCGTGGACACGCTGGACCAACTCACCCCACAGGAGGCGCAAATCGCCCGTCTTGCCAGGGACGGACACACCAATCGAGAGATCGCCTCCGAGCTGTTCATCAGCCCGAGTACCGTCGAGTACCACCTCAGAAAGGCGTTTCGCAAACTCGGCGTGAAATCACGTACGCAGCTGGACAACCGACTTCGGTAGTCGTCTGTGCCGCTCGTGCGCACGCGGGGGTGACGCGGACCGATCGACCACACCCGTCCGCTTGGCGGGCGATGGCCCGGCCGTAGGGGAAACGGAGGGGAGCGCCTCGAGCTCCCGGGCGCTTTTAGCTAGCGCCGTTCGCTTGTGGCGTCGGGAGGGGGACCGAACTCCCGTCGCAGGATGAGGTAGGCGACTCCGCCGCCGGTGAGCGGAACGAGCAGGCCGACCGCTTCATAGATGAGGACCGCAGCCACCGCCGCCTGGTGCCCGACGCCGTAGAGGATCAACATCCCGGCGATTCCGCCGACCGCCCCGATCCCGGCGGGCAGCGGGAGGGAGGCCCCGAGCGCGCCGATCACGTATGCCATCGACACGACTGCGAAGCTCGGGATTGGATGGGCGTGGATGGCGCTGAACGCGATCCACAAGACGAGCACGTCGAACCCGAGATAGCCGACCGCCCCCAGCACGCTCCTGAGGCCCCCGCGATGGAACAGCGTCTGGTCGGTCGCGGCGACCGCGTCGGCCAGGGAGGCGATCGAGGCGGCGAGCTTGGGGCGCTTGGATTGCAGCGGCGCGGCGTATTTCGCGGCTCGGCCGGCGATGCGACGTGCAGCGAAGATCCCGAGCGCGGCCGCCCCGGCCGGCAGCAACGTGAACAGCAGGTTCCCCTCGCCGGGAAAGATGCCGACCGCCAGCCCGAAACCGAAGACGATCAGCGCCAGCGCGCTGACAGCGGTGTTCAGGAAGCTGAGGTTGAACTGGCGTTCGGCGATCGTCTTCGCCGGCATCCCGAAGTGGCCCAGGATCCAGGCGCCCACGCCAATGCCCGCGAGCGAACCACCGGGCAGGACCATTCCGCCGCCGAGTTGCGCCCAGGCCGCCCGGGTCGCGGTCCGGGCTCCGCGCCCGTCACGCTCGAGCAGGTTGTCCGGGTCGACGATCGCGCGCCACGACACGACGAAGCCGACCTCGGACACGACCATGATCGCTAGCGCCGCGACGATCCATTCCCATCCCACCCGCTCCAGGTTGTGCACCGAGTCCTTCAGCGTCGGCAGCAATCTGAGCAGGAGATAAGCGAAGGCGAGGTAGCCAACCAGCTTCAGCGCTCGCTTGCCGAGGTCGCTGCGCGCGTGTGCAAGGGCCAGCCTCGCGTGACGCGAGTGCGCCGGCGATGGGGCAGGCTGGTCAGCGACGTCCACGGCCGCCACCGATTAGGGCTCGAGGGGGTGTGCCGCGTGCACGCCCTGAGCATAGGCGCGGGGGTATTGCCGTGGCGCGAGCTGGGAACGCGTACACGCATGGCCTTCGACGCGTGGCGAGTTTCAGTCACGGCGGGGGCCGGGGTTACGATGCCGATCATGAGCTCATCCGGCGGCCCGAGCCGATCTGGCGGCGTGGGCAAAGCTGACGCGGCGGGACCTCCGGACGATCCCCCGCCGCCGGCTGCCGAGCCCCAGTCCCAGTCCCAGTCCCCGAACAGGGTGGCCTCGAGCTCAGCCGGTTCTGGCGCCGGCACGCGTTCGGCAGATGACGGCCCGGTGCCTGTCCGGCTGGAGGCGCCGTCAGTGGGCGCCGTGGTCCGGGGCGTGCTCATCTTGTCCGCGTGCGTACTGCTGCTTTACCTCCTTTGGCGCGTCCGCGTAGTCGTTCGTCTGGTCGCAATCAGCATGTTCCTGGCGCTCGCGCTGTTCCCCATCATCGACCGGTTGGACACCAAGATCCGGGTACCCCGCGCTTTGATCATCCTGGTCGTGTACGTAGTCCTGATCGCGTCAGTCGCACTCATCGGGTACGTGGTCGTCCCGAGCTTGATCAAGGAGGTCGAGCAACTGTCGCACGACGCGCCGCGCTACGCGGCCGACCTGCGCCGGAACGCAACGTTCCGGCGCTACGACAACCGCTACCACATAAGCGTGAAACTGGTCGACGATGCGCGTCGGCTGCCGCAACTGCTGGGGCATCTGGTAGGCCCGCTCAAGGACGTCACCGTGCAGGCGGCCAGCTTCATCGGACAGGTGGTCACGGTCCTGGCGCTTGGGTTCATGCTTCTCCTGCACGGTCGCGAATACGTGAACCTGGGGCTTTCGCTTGCCGGAGATCGAGAAGAGCGCTACCGGGGGGTCGTCATCGACATCAACAAGGCCGTGGCCGAGTATGTCCTAGGCGACATGGTCATCAGCGTGCTCGCGACGATCGCGACCTGGATCGTGCTATCGATTCTGGGTGTGCCCTACGCGCTGTCATTGGGGTTCCTGGTTGGCTTCTTCGATCTGATTCCGCTCGTCGGCGCGACCCTCGGCGCGATCGTCGTGGCGATCGCGACCGTACCGGTCGACTTCCCGACCGCCACGATCGTGTGGGTGGCGTTCATCATCGGCTGGCAGCGGTTCGAGGACTATGTAATCCAGCCGCTTGTGTACGGCCGGACGTTGCGCGTCAACCCGATCGTGACCATCGTTTCGGTACTTGTCGGTGCGTCGCTGCTCGGGATCCTGGGAGCGCTGCTGGCTATCCCGACCGCCGCGGCGATCCAGATCGTGCTCCGCGAGTGGTGGGCCAATCGCACGCCCCGGGAGCCGACCCGGCAGTCCTCATCAATCCAACGCTCTCTCGAACCGCTTCAGGGCGCCCCAGCGGACGAACCCAGCGTGCGCCTGGATCGGTAACAATCGGACATGGCGATTCCGTCAACGGAACGAAAAAGGGAACGGCGTGCCATCAGACGCGATCAATCCGGCCGCATCGCGCAAACCCCCCGATCGCCACAACAGGCAGCGGGACCTCCTCCAACGCGACGGTCACTCGGGCACCGGATCGGCCACCGCGATCGCCGCTTCCTCCGAGCGCATGCTCCATCGCCGGCAACCCGCTCCAGGACTAAACGAGAACGTGATTGCGCCCGGCGATGCCCAGGGAGACTTGAGCGGTTGGAGCACGCTGTGGGTGTGGCCGCCTCACCAATTGCGTACGGTCATGGGATCAAGCCAACGCGTTCCAGCATGTCTGGGTCGCTCAGGTAATGGTGCGCTGCCACGATCACGCCGTCTACGATTCGATGCAATGCGCAAAAAGACGCGATCTCCAAGTTCCCGATCAGTCGGAGCGCACCGACCACGAGCACTTTGTCGTCGCCGATACCGTGGACATCGGACACCACGATGACGTGCTCGTAGCGCAACCGCGCGAGCTGCACGAACCACCGCTCCACGCCATCATGGCCACGGTATGAGCGGTCGAGCCCGCTGAGCCTCAGTGGGTGGAAGCGCACCTCGGGGTCAAGGCGGGCGAGCATGCCTTCGAGGTGCTTCGCGTTGAACGCGTCCACCCAGCGACTCACGAGCGCATCGGGCGCCGGCGCGACCGTTGGCCCGGACACGCTCATGCCCTCGGTTCAGTGGCCGGCCGCGGCGCGTCGAGCCGGCCGGCATCAGGCGCCGCGCCGGAGGCGTACAGCGCGTGAGCTGGCAGCGTTGAGGCGAACAGACCGACAGAGGTGCCATCGCGTGCCAGGCATCGCGGGCAATGTTCGGCCGTCAACGACCTCGCCCTCGGCGTAATCGTCAAGCCACAGCGAGGACAGTTCAAATGGACCTTCCCGGGACGGGCGAAGACTCGGCCGCGCGTCGGAAGATGCGCCATCGGCAGCGTCAACTCACGGTCCGCGATAGCTGCACGCCCGGCGCTTTACCGGCCGCACGCCCGACATCGGGTGCCGGACCCGTAACCCTGCGAGGTCGGGTTCCGCTCGGACTCACACCCCACGGTCGCGGGACACAGCGATCGTCCAAGTCACAGACCGCTACGGCGGGCACCGCGCCGAGGAATGCCCGACCGTGGCCTCGAACTCGGTCCGGCCACAGACGATCGCGGGAATCACAAGCGAGTGGCGAGTCCGCTTCACCCAATGCTCGCCAAAGTACGCGAGCGATCTGAGGTCCGTCCACAAGCAAGCTCCTCGGCCGTGCAAGGCCGAACCTGTTGCCACGGACCCAGCAGTGCAGCCACCATATGACTGCGAACTCGCTCCGCACTCAAAGTCGCAACCGCCGACGCGGTCAATGACCCCGATCGGGAATCGCTGTCCACGGATCCTAACGGCGCCGAAACGCAAATGCCACGGAAGACATTAGGTACTTTTCACGCACATTTCGATGAGGAGTGCCGACGCCCGCGAGCCCGATCACCGCCCGTCGCCGCAGACGGCTGACGTCGCGGAACATCCCGATAGCTGCGGGCTTCCCGGCAGGCCAGCCGCCGATGCGGAGCTTTCTCGGCGTGCCGATCATGCTCGGGGGTGAGGTGTGGGAAATCTGTACGTCGCCGAGTAGGCGGATGCCCGTGAGTTGCGCGAAGCTGACGAACCGGCGGTAGTGGTTCTGGCGAGTGGGCGGCGGAGACGATCGCGAGCGTAACCGAGTGAGTGCGATCGGATTCCGGATCACCGAGGCCGGGCGCTGGGAGGCTGATCGGCTCGGCTGAGCGTGGAAGCACGCTCGCTCGAGCTAACGGGGGGCGGAGCCGTGAGCGGCGTCCGGGGATCGACGATCAGGTGGCGTGAGAGGGCGTACCGGACGAGCTCTGAGCGCTTGCCGAGTCCGAGCTTGATATGGATCCGCCGGCGGTGCGACTCGATCGTCCGCCGTGAGAGATGAAGCAGCCCGGACATCTCGGCACTGGTGAGACCCAGCGCGATCAATCGGAGAACGTCGGTCTCCCGCGGGCTCAGACCGTCGTCCTGCGTCGCGCGCCGCAGCCCATCGAGGCGCGCCGCAACGCACGGCGACACGTACTCCTCGCCGCGCGCAGCACGACAAACCGCTACCTGCAGCTCCGTGTCGGCGTTATCCTTCAGGACGTATCCGATTGCGCCGGCGTCGAGCGCCTGCCGCGCGAAGAGCGGGCTCTCCTCCGTCGTCGCAACCACGATCTGGGTTTCTGGAACCTCCTCACGCAAACGTCTGATCGCGTCGATACTCGATCCGTTGGGCATCTGCAGATCGAGCAGCAGCACGTGCGGGCGATGGCGCTTGACGTGACGGATCGCGGTCGGCACGTCCCCTGTCTCAGCGACCACCTCGACGTTCTTCCCGCTCTCCAACCACAGCCTCAGAGCTCGACGCACCACGTGGTGGTCATCGGCGACCACGAGCTGTATCGGCACGCCGGCTCGGACCATCCGGGCAGGATTTGTAGAGGACCGCGCTAGCTGCAGGTTTGCCGACATGACCGCACTCTAGTCGTCCGTGTCCCCACGAACGTCGGGAGGAGTATGACGATCAAAGGGGGGATCGCGCCGATCTGTTGCGGAAAACTACCTAGCCCTCAGCTCCGACGCGCGAACTCGGCGAGAGCCAACCGGGCGGCAGTGTCGGCCGTCCGCGCGGCTACGCGTCCGGTGAGTACGGCTCGGCGGTCACTGACATGCTCAGCTTTTAGGCTTGAAATTCCGAGCTCGAAGCCGCAGGCATGATGCACGATCATGTCCACGCCCGAACCCGGCAGAGGCCTCGGTAGAAAGCGACCTCCGTCGCGCGAAACCCGGCCAACGGCGAGCAAGGGCTCATACGCCGCGATTACGTCGCCACAAAGCGTCGAAGACACCCGACCCGTCATTCACCTGGATTATCGGCGCGGAGGACAAGATGTCATCAGTGATCCGCCCAGCCACCGCGCACGTTTTGCACCCGCCGACCGCGAAGACGCGAGAGCGACCGCGGGCCGATGGGCGATGACCTGGAAGCGCTCGGGGCCCCGTCTGGACAGCGCCGGGCGCCGCCGGCGTCCATCTGGTCCTGAAACCAACCGGCGCGGTCCGCAACCTCGATTGCGGCGGTCGCGTAGGCACAGGCCTGCGTCGTCGACAAGGCGACACGAGATTTCTCCCCGGAGAATCCGGCGTTGCGTACATTTGCGGTCGAGCGAAGCGAGATGAGGGAAACGCGGCACCAGTTCCGTGAATCGCTCAAGGAAGTTGAGCAGGCGACGCTGGGCGGTCTGGATATGGTCGCGCAGCACCTGGAACGGGCGCCGGAATCGGTCAGGTCCCAGGACGTCGAGCTGGCTGGGCTGGTGGTGGCCGACGACGACCGGATCGATGGGCGCTATCTGGAGGTACACCAGGTAGTGCTGTCGTTGCTCGCGCGGCAGGCGCCGGTCGCCGGCGACCTGCCGATCATCGCGGCGCTGCTTCATATCATCCGTTGTGTTGCGCGGATGGGGGATCAATGCGTGAACATCGCCAAGCTCGTGCTGTTGTCGGGCGACCAAGCGCCGCAGGACAAGGACATCCTTGACACGATCGAGCGTCATGGGTCAGCTCGCGCGCTCGCAGGTGTCCGAGGCCAAAGAGTCGTTTGCGATACGAAATGCGGCGCTAGCTGAGGACCTCCTACGCTTGAAAGGGGGAGATGGACCGGCTCAACCGTGAGATCTTCAATCGCGCGGTCGAGGTCGGCGATGATCTCAAGGTCCGCGAGTGGGCGATGGTCATGGTCCTTGTCGCGCGTTGCCTGGAGCGCATTGCTGGGAACACCGTTGACATCGCCGAGCAGACGGTGTTCGTGGTGACCGGTCTGTTCCGCGAGTTCGCGGGCGAACTGCAGCCAGCATAGAAAGCAAGTTCACCTGCGGGCTTGTGCTCGTATTCCTGTTGCCCGCATCGAGCACGGCCAGCACCGCCCAGCCAAACAGCATCTCTTCGGTACCCGCTCTTGCTCCCCCGATCGGGCGATCTCGACACTGAGCGCCCCGACGCCGGCGAGGCCGCTGCTCAGCCATCGAATGCGGAAGCGCCAGACGAGCTGCCCTGTCACGCTCGCAAATCACCAAGCGCGGGGCAGGGCTGGAGCGCTCGGCGTGATCGCTTTGATAGGCAGGGGCGGACGCCTCTCGGACGCCCATTAACCCCAGTGCTTACGCTTCTCCCCGCCGCAATAAGTCGAGCAGTTCGTCGATGCTCCCGAGGTACTCGGTCTGACCGATCGCGAACCGGTCACCGTGCACGGCAAACGAGTAGGCGCCGATGGAAGCGCCCCAACCGTTGACCGGCCACCATGTCTCTGGCACAGGGCTGACGCGCGTCATGGCTAACGCCATCGTGTTGAGCATCATCTGGATCGAGGCACAGAAGGAGCTCATCATCTCGAATACCTGTGGTTCCTCGATGAACAGGCTGGTGTCCTTGTGTTCGGCGACGCGCCAGTCCGGTCCGAATCTGCCCGCCACCAGGACACCGTGGCGCGATACCAACTCGTCAAACTCGCCCATTTTCCGCACGGTCCTTCCGGTTGCGTAAGACAGCCTGCCCGCGATCTATCGGCGATCAGGCTCGCCCAACGGCGGCGTGAAGGTCTGAGCAGCAGGCAGTGCGCTGGTGGTGAACCTACGGTAAGAGCCGTTCGCTTGTGGCTCATCACCCGAACCGGATGACTTCTTGTCAAGCAGCGCGGCGGATATTTCATGCATGCTGGATCGGGCCGCCCGGATCGCGACGATTATTGCTCTGCTCAACTCGCTCCCAGTGGCGGCGCTCACCCAGTCGCGACCCCTGGTCGAACTCGGGTTGATCGCGGTCCCGGCGGCGGCGGGATCGCTGATCGCCCAGGTGCTCCGGCTCCCGTCGATCCTGATGCTGCTGGCGCTGGGATTCGGCTCCGGTGCGATCGGCGCGCTGGATCCGAACGCTCGCTAGGCCCGCAGCTGATCTGGGCCGTCGTCTCGGTCGCCGTCGGGATCATCTTGTTCGATGCCAGGCTCCAGCTAAAGCTCCGCAAGCGCAGCGGCACCGCCGCCCGGGTCTATCGCCGCCCGGTGACCGTCGGGATCCTGTCGTGCTTGTTCCTACTCGCGCTGCTCGGCAACATCGAGCATGACACGCTCGGGGTCCGCGGCTACATCGCCCTGGCCGGCCTGTGGGCGGCGCCGGTCAGCGGGACCTCGATGAACCCGGCTCGATCGTTCGGCCCCGGCGCTGGTCAGTGGCGATTGGACCGCCTACTGAGTGTACGTCGCCGGCCCGCTGATCGACGCGGCGATCGGCCGTCGGGTGCGCCATCATCCTGCGCGGCCGCGGCGGGGACCCGATCTCCCACGCTGCGGGTTTCGGCGTGTTGACGGCGGGACGCCTGGCTTGATGCGCATCATCTCCGACGAGATCGAGAGCTTCCTCAACGATGAGGTCCTCGGCAGCGCGACCGCGCTGTCGCGTCGCGCGGCCGACCGTTTCGTCGGGTTGCCGATCGCGTAGGCTGCGCTCAAGTTCGCCTCCGCCCGCCACGCGAATCAGTGTCGGGAGATCGACCACGCCTCAGCTCCTGAGGACACCAGTGTGGTAAATGTCAGCCTCGGGGCGCGGACTTCGTCGTCGCCTTCGCGCTCGCGGCGGACGGCTTGCGCGCGCGGTTCGACAGGGACATGAGCAGACCCGAGCCCGAGACGGCAAGGTAGCCGGTGAGGACGGCGATCGCGACCGGTGCGATCTGCAGGGTGCCGATCTGGGTGGTGAGCGCGCCGAGCAGGATCAGCGAGAACGGGGCGGCGACGAGCGACCCGGGAAGGGCGGCGAACATCGCTGTGAACGCGAGCCCCTCCGGGAGCCCCGGGATCAGCACGTGCGTGGCGACCCCGGCCGTGCCGCCGATGAACAGCATCACGAGGAACGGCCCGCCGATGAAGCCGGTGGATTCGCAGAGCGCGAACACGATCATCTTCGCGAACACGACCGCGATCAGCAGGCCGGCGCCGAGCGCCGCTCCGTCGTGGATCACGGTCGTGAGCTGATCGGTTCCGGTGAACAGCGTCAGCGGTAGCGCCACGCCGACCAGCCCAAAGGCGATCCCCCCGATCGTCGAGCGAAGGATCGTCCGCTTGACGAGCGGAGCGGTGAGCTTCGTAACCAGTCCGACCGCGACGATGGTAAGCAGCGCGAGCGCCCCGGCGGCTAGCCCGAGGGGAATGGCCGCGAGCAACTGCCAGTCCTCGTACTTGTACGACGGCAGCGTATAGATCCCAACGAACGTCGACCCCGCGATCGCAAAGTACACCGCGAACGCGACGGAGGCGGAAAGCAGACCTCCAGCCAGTGTGTCCGCGGCGCGCTGTGCTTTTGGACGCGCAATCTCGAGGGTGAGAATCGACGCCAGAAGCGGGGATGACAACAGGCCGCCGTACGCTCCGGACATCCCGCTGAGGGTGTTCGTCGCTCGCGCCTCCTCGGTGAGTTTCCGCCGCTCGGAGATCCAGGTTCCGAGCCCGCCGCCCATCTTCCCCAGTGCGTCCTCGGGTCCGAGGCTTGCCCCACCCGCCAGCGAGACCAGCGAGACAGCAACCGCCTTCAGGACCACGGACGGCTCGACCCGCTGGTCTTTGAGCTCCTCGACCGTGCCGGGCAGCTTGACCGGGACGCGCAGGAAGCGCCGCAGGACGCCGACGAGCACCCCGGCGGCGGCGGTTACCGCCACCCACCAGAGACGGCCGTCAAACCAGTCCGGGTTCTTCGGAAGCGTGAACCACAGTTTCGTGCCGCCCTTGACCAACGCCAAGAACGCCAGGGCCGCGAAGGCGAGCACGACCCCGAACAACGCCGCGTACCGCATGATCGCCCAAAACCCGGGGGACCGCGTCAGGGCCACGAAGTCCGAGCCGGAGGACGGTGTCTCGCCCGAACCGGGCCGCGGCTGCTCGCTCATGAACGAGGCGTCAGGGCGCGGATGACGGGTCGTTGGCCGGCGATCGGAAATCGCGGGCTCGGCACCCAGGCCAGCGCGGAAATCAGCCCGGCGCTCACCAGAACCGCCGCGTACTTGAGGCCCAAGCGTCGCGCGCCCGCGCCGCTGTGAGGCCAGGGCTAAGCGAGCTCTTCAACGAGCAAAGGAGCACAGTCGACTCCTTCCTCGTTGTCTTGGAAGCCGCGACGGCTCTCACACCCCCGAGCGCGGTGCGAGAGCCGGCCGGCCATGACGAAGCGCTGCTAGGCGGGAAGCGCGTTGAGTTCCTTCGCGAGTTCCTTGCCGTCGGCTTCGACTTCGCGCTCCTCGCTCTTCTCGGCATGCGTTAGCGCCTTGTCGAGCTGTTCCTGAAGCCGCGACTTGCCGATCACCACGAGCGCCGCCTGGCCCTGATCGAGGTGCTCGCCGAGCTCCTTGGCATCACCGCGCGACATACCGCCGAAGATGTGCCCGAGCCCGCCGCCCGCGGCGGCGCCGACGACCGCCGCGCCGATGATCGACGGCGGAAAGATGATCCCCACCAGCGCGCCGACGGCGGCACCCGTCCAAGCGCCGTGCTGGGTCGGCTTCTCATGCTTGGTCACGTGCACCTTTCCCTCGTCGTCCTTGTACACCAGCGCGACGTCATAGGTGCCTACGAGATCGGCGGAGTGCAGGTCAAGCAGCGTGTCGTAATCGGCATCGGCGTCCGCACGATCCGCGTACACGGCCGCATACACGAACACGGGGTCATCGCTCATGGTCCTGCTCCTTTCCCGTTCGGTCGGGCTTGCGCGCGACAGCCATCACACCCGCACGCAAACCCGTCCCGGCTCGGGGCTCCTCGCATTGCGGCCACAGCCATCAAATAGAACACTGTGCCGCCCACCAATCCGGTCCGCATCACCCAAAAGAGATGACCTGCTCGCCGGGACCGCGCGGGACCTCGGGAGTCTGAGAACCAGCTCGGTCTCGTGATCGAGACGGCCTCCTCTGAGGCGGGAGTTCACGTCGTCTTCAGCTTGCGCGCGAAGTTGCCGATCAGCAACCCGATTACGGTGACGAGGTAGAACTGTCCGGTGAGCATCTCGATGATCGCGAGGGCGTAGCCAACTGGAGTCGCGGCCGAGAAGTCGCCGAAAGCCGCGGTCGTCAGCACGGTGAAGCTCGGGGGACTCTCAACGCTCGCCTTCGACTTGGTTTCCAAAGCCGCCCCATCGCCGAGTCGTTCGGTGTCGGTGGCGCTCGCTTGGCGCGTGGCTGATCGAGCCGCACAAGCCTCGGGCTACGATCGCGACGGATCGCGCGAGCTCGTTCACGATCGCGCCGCGGTGTCTGGGCGACGCGTGGATGGCCGAGACCGAGATCCGGCGCCTCTGGACCTCGCTCGGGTCTCGGGTCGTTCCGACGCCACAGGACGTGATTTCACCCGCTTTGGCCGATGTCGGCAGCTCGGACCTGCGGTCAAATGCAGCGGAGACGTTCCCATCGCCCGTATCCCGGCACTAAAGGAGAGCTCATGAGCGATCCGCACGACACGCGCTCCGCCCGCGCCCAGACACCCGAGCACAAACGACTGGAGGAGGCGCGCACGGGTGCGGTTCCGTGGAAGGCGTGGGGCCCGTATCTGAGTGAGCGTCAGTGGGGGACGGTGCGTGAGGACTACAGCCAGGGGGGAGATGCCTGGAGCTATTTCCCTCACGAGCAGGCGCGGTCTCGCGCTTACCGGTGGGGCGAGGACGGGATCGCGGGGGTCTGTGATGAGCGCCAGCGGCTGTGCTTGGCGCTGGCCTTGTGGAACGGCGCCGATCCGATTCTCAAGGAGCGGATGTTCGGCCTGACGAATAGCGAGGGCAACCATGGGGAGGACGTGAAGGAGTACTGGTTCTACCTGGACAGCACGCCGACGCACTCCTACCTCAAATGCCAGTACAAGTATCCGCAGCGGGCGTTCCCGTACTTGGATCTAGTCTCGACGAACGGCGGCCGGAGCAAGCAGGAGATGGAGTACGAGCTGCTGGATACTGGGATCTTTGACGATGACCGGTATTTCGATATGGTCGTGGAGTACGCCAAGGCCGGTCCCGATGACATCCTGATGCTGGTCACGGCGCACAATCGCGGACCGGACGCGGCGAGGCTGCATCTGCTGCCGACCCTTTGGTTCCGTAACACCTGGTCGTGGGGCGAGGAGGTCACCAAGCCATCGCTGGCGGCCGACGAGCAGCGGGGAATCGCCGCCGTTCGTGCTTCTCACCCGGAGCTGGGTGAGTGGGTGCTGAGCGCCGACGCGTCGGCGCAGCTGCTGTTCTGCGAGAACGAGACCAATAACGAGCGCCTGTTCGGGGTTGCCAATCCTTCGCCTTATGTCAAGGACGGCATCAACGAGTTCGTCGTGAACGGCGTGGCCGATGCGGTCAACCCAGAGCGGACGGGCACCAAGGTCGCGGCCGATCACGTGCTGCAGGTGCCGGCGGGCGACAGCGCCTCGATTCGTGTGCGCTTGACGGCGTCGGGCGGTCCACAGACGGACGCGCCAGGCAAGAGAAAGCAGTTGGGTGCGGACTTCGATCGCACGTTCAGCGCCCGGCGCAAGGAGGCGGACGATTTCTACGCGAAGGTGATCCCTTCGACGCTGCGACCGGACGGGGCGATGGTGATGCGTCAGGCGCTGGCGGGGCTGTTGTGGGGCAAGCAGTATTACGAGTACAACGTGCACCGGTGGCTGCGCGAGCACGGCGTCGACCCCTGGGACCCGAACGCCCCTGCCAGCTCGGTGCGCAACGTGCCCTGGTTTCACATGGTCGCCGGCGACGTGATCTCGATGCCGGACAAGTGGGAGTACCCGTGGTTCGCGGCGTGGGATCTCGCGTTTCACTGCGCGCCTCTGTCGCTGGTCGACGTCGACTTCGCCAAGGCGCAGGTCGAGCTGCTGCTCGACACCCGGTATCTGCACCCCAACGGCCAGATCCCGGCGTACGAATGGAACTTCAGCGACGTCAACCCGCCGGTGACCGCGTGGGCGGCCCTGTACGTCTACGAGCGCGAGGGCGAGATCCGGGGCGAAGGCGACCGCGAGTTCCTGGCGCGGGTGTTCGACCGTCTGTTGACGAACTTCACCTGGTGGGTCAACCGCAAGGACCCCGATGACCGCAACCTATTCCAAGGCGGGTTCCTGGGGCTGGACAACATCGGGATCTTTGACCGCTCGGCGCCGCTGCCGGGGGGTGGCACGCTCGAGCAGGCGGACGGCACCGCGTGGATGGCGCTCTACTGCCAGTGGATGCTCCAGATCGCCGCCGAGCTTGCCATGCACGATCCCGCCTACGCGGACATGGCGCTCAAGTTCGCGACTCATTTCGAGTGGATCTCGATCGCGATGAACCCGCCGGACGCCGACACCGTGAACTGGGACGATCATGACGGCTTCTACTACGACGTGATGCGGATGCCCGACGGCACCGCGATCCAGCTCAAAACGCGCTCGCTCGTCGGGCTGCTACCGATGTGCGCCGCGACCGTGTTCGACGGCGAGCTGCTGAAGCGCTACCCGATGTTGATGGAGCGCGCCCAACAGTTCGTCCGCGACTTCTCAGACGCGTTGCCGTCGTTGGCGCACGTCGCCGACCCCAACCCGGAGGGCCGACGGATCCTGTCGCTCGTCGACGAACTGCGGCTGCGGCGGATCCTCGAGACCATGCTCGACGAGGAAGAGTTCCTCGGCGCCCACGGGATCCGCGCGATCTCGCGCCGCCATCGCGACCAGCCGTGCATCTTCGACTGGGGCGGGCAGGAGTACAACGTCCACTACCTCCCGGCCGAGTCCGACACCGGGATGTTCGGCGGCAACTCGAACTGGCGCGGCCCAGTCTGGTTCCCAATGAACGTGGTCATCCTACGCGGACTGGCTCAGCTACACCGCTACTACGGCGACGAACTCAAAGTCGAGTGCCCCACCGGCTCCGGGCAGGAGATGAACCTGCTCGACGTCGCCACCGAAATCGCCACCCGTCTCGCGACCACGTTCACCAACGAGGAGAACGGACGCCGGCCCGTCTACGGCGGAATCGAGAAGTTCCAGACCGATCCTCACTGGCACGACCTGATCCCGTTCCACGAGTACTTCCACGGCGACAACGGCGCCGGCATCGGCGCCAGCCACCAGACGGGCTGGACCGGCACCGTCGCGCTGTTGTTCATGCTCGGCGGCGCGCTGCACTCCGAGCCGTCCGCGGCCGCCCGCGTGGCCGGCTGAGGGCCCAACTGATGCACCCGCCGCCGCGTCACACCGTGTACAAAACCAACGAGGTGGCTCCTAGTCGAGCACCGACTCCGAGCCAACTGCCCCACACCTCTTCTTGAGGGTCCTCGCCCTAACGGATTCGGATCCAACCCCTCGTCGTCGATGTCACGCTGAAGGAGGCACCTGATGTCAGTTAAGACCGTAAGCCGGGCGCTCGAATCCCCGAGCGGTGACGTGCGGCTGGGCGCTCACTATGACGGTAACGGCGCGACTTTTGCGCTGTTCAGCAGCGTGGCGGAGGCGGTCGAGTTGTCTCTGTTTGATGATTCTGACCGGGAGACGCGGTGGAGCCTTCAGCAGGGCGAGGGGTTCGTGTGGCAGGGCTATTTGTCGGCGGCGCAGCCGGGTCTGCGTTACGGCTTTCGCGTGCATGGTCCGTGGGACCCGGCTTCGGGCGCTCGCTGTAACCCGGCGAAGCTGTTGCTGGATCCCTATGCCCGCGCGATCGCGGGCGAGGTGCGCTGGGACCCCGCGGTCTTCGGCCATGCGGCCGGGGACCCGAACCAGGCGGACGACAGCGATTCGGCGCCCTACGTACCGCGCTCGGTACTGATGAGCGAGGACTTCGACTGGGGCCAGGACCACCGTCCGAGTCGCGCGATGGCCGACTCGATCTTTTATGAGGTCCACGTCAAGGGCTTTACCCAGCTGCACCCCGACGTGCCCGAGCCGTTGCGCGGTAGCTACGCCGGGCTGGCGCATCCGGCCGCGATCGCCCACCTGCAGCGGCTCGGGGTGACCGCGGTGGAGCTGCTCCCGGTGCATACGTTCGTGCACGACCAACAGTTGGTGGCGCGCGGGCTGCGCAACTACTGGGGCTATCAGTCGATCGGGTATTTCGCTCCGCACAACGGCTACGCGTCCACGGGCGACGGGGGAAGCCAGGTGGACGAGTTTCGCCAGATGGTGCGGGAGCTGCATGCCGCCGGGCTGGAGGTGATCCTCGACGTGGTGTTCAATCACACTGCCGAGGGCAGCGAATGGGGGCCGACGCTGTGTTTTCGCGGGATCGACAACGCGGCGTACTACCGACTCCAGGACGACCGCTCCCGGTACGTGGATGACACCGGATGCGGCAACACCGTGGACCTGTACCTGCCCCAGCCGTTGCGGCTGGTGATGGACGCGCTGCGCTATTGGGTGCAGGACATGCACGTCGACGGTTTTCGTTTTGACCTCGCTGCCAGCCTTGGGCGCGCGGCAAATGATTTCTCACCGTATTCCGCGTTTTTGGAGGCCACCGTGCAGGACCCGGTCCTCTCGCAGGTCAAGCTGATCGCGGAGCCGTGGGACATCGGCGCCTACGACGTCGGGCAGTTCCCCGCCGGCTGGAGCGAATGGAACGGCAAGTACCGCGACACGGTGCGCGATTACTGGCGCTCCACGGCCGGCACCCTCCCCGATTTCGCCACCCGCCTCAGCGGCTCGCGGGACCTCTACGGACACGGGGGGCGGCGACCCAACGCCTCGGTGAACCTCGTCGCCGTGCACGACGGGTTCACGCTTGCCGACCTCGTCAGCTACGACACCAAGCACAACGAGATCAACGGCGAGGACAACCATGACGGCACCGACGACAACCGCAGCTGGAACTGCGGAACCGAAGGCCCCACCGACGACCCCGCCGTGCTCGAGCTGCGCGGGCGTCAGCGGCGCAACTTCATCGCCACGCTAGTGCTGTCTGAAGGCGTGCCACTGCTGCTCGGCGGCGACGAGTTCGCCCGCAGCCAAGACGGCAACAACAACGCGTACTGCCAAGACAACGAGCTCACCTGGTTTGACTGGAAAGCCGCCGCCCAGAACACCGACCTAATCGACTTCACCGCTCGCCTGTGCCGCCTGCGTGAACAACACCCGGTGTTCCGCCGGCGCCAGTTCTTCAGCGGCACGCCGGCCCACCAGAGTGGCCGCGACGACCTCGACTGGTACCGCCCCGACGGCAACGCGATGACCCCGCAAGACTGGAACGACTCCAACGCGCTGGCGCTCACCATGGCACTCTCCGGCTCCACCGGCGACGACGCCCATCCCGACGACCCGTTCCTGATCCTGTTCAACGCCTGGTGGGAGCCGCTCGACTTCAGCGTCCCCGAGGCGCTCCGCGACCTCGCTTGGCGGATCGAGATCGACACGAACGATGCGAGCTCGGCCGGGCGCGCCGTCGACCCATCGACCCCGGTACAGCTGACCGGACGTTCGCTGAGGCTGCTTCAGGGGGCATCGCCCGCGAGCTGACCCCAACTCGAGCCGCCAAGGCGATTTGACACCCCTCCCCGACGGGCGCCGGCCGCCGCCGTTCCTATGGCTGCCGTCGCGGTCCCGCCCCGGTCGCGTCGTGTCACCTGATGCGGTGGCTGAGCGCTGCTTCCGTGTCGAGCGTTCTGGGCATTCCTGGCGCTTCCAGCTGGTCGCCGTCCTCTTCCAGGAGAGCTGGGTCCGGGTTCGTAACCGAGCGCCAGCGCGATCCTAGGCGCGCCCGAGCTTGGGCGCACGACACCGGACGAGGGGCAGCACAGCGATGAGATTGGCGATACGGCGCAACAGCCAGCACGCTGACCGACAACGGCAGCGTCTACACATCGCGGTTCACCGGCGGGCGCAACGCCTTCGAATACGTCCTCTCTCTGCTGGGGGTTCGCCAAAAGAACGGGTCCCCAGGCCACCCGCAAACGCAGGGCAAGACCGAACGCTTCCACCAGACGCTGCAGCGCTGGCTCGCCGCGCGCCCCGCGTCGCGAACCACTGCAGAGCTCCAACACCAGCTCGACACCTTCACAGAGCACTACAACGAGCAGCGCCCACACCGCGCGCACCAGCGCCAAACGCACGGCCACGCGTACCGCCAGACCCCAAAGCCGTGCCCGCGAATCACGCGCCCAGAGCCACTACCGCCTGCGCTACGACCGGCTCGACACCAAGGGCAAGATGAGCATCCGCCGTGCCGGACGGATGCACCACCTCGGCATCGGCGCCCAACACGCCGACAAACGCGTCCTCGCGCTCGCCGACGAGCACCACATCACCGTGACCGACCTCAACACCGGCGAAATCCTCTCAGTCCATCTGATCTAGAGCACGACAAGACCTACCGGCGCAACCAAAACAAGAAGCCCGGCCGCTGGCCGAACTCCCAAAACTGAGACCCATGTCCCGACTCATCACAAAAGCGGAGAGGGGGGGATTCGAACCCCCGATGGACCGAAAGGCCCATACCGGTTTTCGAGACCGGCGCATTCAACCGCTCTGCCACCTCTCCGGTGGGGCAGCGCTAAAGGTAGTAGAAGCCTGGCCAAGAGGAAGCCGGGCAACGGCGGATGCACGACCCGCCGCGCCCCTTCCGACCCTTGCCCGTCCGGCTCCCCCTCCTGCCCCCGCCCGCTGGCCCGCCCGCCCGCTGGCCCGCCCGCTCGCCCGCCGGGCCCGGGACCGACCCGCCCACGCGATCGACCGGAGCTAGCGCCGGCGCGGCGCGAAGAAGGCCCGCAGCAGGTCGGCGCATTCCTCGGCCAGCAGGCCGCTCTCGACCTGGGGTCGGTGGTTCAGGCGGGGCTCATCGAGCACGTTGAGGACGCTTCCGCCGGCGCCCGCCTTGGGATCGGCCGCCCCGAACACGAGGCGGGGCAGGCGGGCCAAGACGATCGCGCCGGCGCACATCGCGCACGGCTCGAGCGTGACGTACATCACGGAGTCGAGCACGCGCCAGCTGCCCACGGCCCGCGCGGCCTCGCGCAGGGCGATCATCTCGGCGTGGGCGGTCGGGTCGGCGCGCAGCTCGCGCTCGTTGTGGCCGGCACCGATCACCTCGCCACCGCGCACCACCACGGCGCCGATCGGGACGTCATCGTGCTCGGGCGCCCGCGCCGCCTCGCGCAGAGCCAGGCGCATGAAGTACTCCTCGCGCGGGAAGAAGTGGGAGCTCACGCCGGAGCGACGGTACCGTTCGAGGGCAACTTGGCGTCCGCCGCGGTGTCCTACCCCGCGGGGGCCACTTTCACATACAGATTTCTATGTCCGCGCCAAAGATCACCTGTCGGCTGCTCCTCGCCATGCTGCTCGCTGCCGCGACGTTGCTCGCCGGCGGAACCGGCCGGGTCGCGCCGGCCCTGGCGATAGCGCGCCGGCCGGCCGAGCCCGCCGCGCCCGACTACGTGCCGGGTGAGGTGGTCGTCGGCTACGCGCCCGATCCGACCGGGGCGGACCAGGTCGCGCACGCCACCCGGGCGATCGGCTCCCGAACCGTGGCCGACGCGGGAACGGCGGTCGCCGCCGCCGGCAACATGCAGGTCGTCAAGGTGCCCCGGAGTCAGACGATCTGGCAGGCGATCGCGAAGCTTCGACGCCAGCGTGGCGTCCTCTATGCCGTCCCCGACTACATCGCCCACCAGGCGGGCGGCTGGATCCCCAACGACCCGGGCAACACCCACCGTGCCAAGGGCTGGCAGGCCATGCAGTGGAACTTCCTGGCCGGGGTGGGCGTCGATGCCCCGGACGCCTGGGCGCACATGTTCGCCGACCACCGTCCGGGTGGGCGCGGCGTGGTGATCGCCGTGCTCGACACGGGCGTCGCCTACCGCAACTGGGAGCAGTTCCAGGAGTCACCCGACTTCGGGGGCACCCACTTCGTCGACCCCTACGACTTCGTGGCGGGCAACCCGTACCCGCTCGACCGCGAGGGCCACGGCACGTTCGTGGCCGGAATGATCGCCGAGGCGACCAACAACCGGATCGGGCTCACGGGCCTGGCTTACGGCGCGAAGATCATGCCAATCCGGGTGCTCGACGCGAACGGCAACGGCGACTCGGCCACGATCGCGAAGGGGATCCGCTACGCGGTCAAACACCACGCCCAGGTGATCAACCTGAGCCTCGAGTTCGACATCACGGTCACGGCGCCGGAGATCCCCGACATCATCAGCGCGATCCACTTCGCCCACCAGCACGGGGTGGTCGTGGTGGCGGCCGCCGGCAACGACAGCGCGCTGCATCTCGCCTATCCCGCAGCTGCCCAGGACGTCATCTCGGTCGGAGCGACCACGAGCGACCGCTGCATCGCGGCCTACTCCAACAGCGGCACGAAGCTTGACCTCGTGGCCCCGGGCGGCGGTGACGATGCCAGCCTGACCAGCGATCCCGATTGCCATCCGCTGCGCAACCTGCCCGCGGTGCACCAGATGACCTTCAGCGATTTCGACTCGCTCGCGCCGGGCCAGAACCCCGACCAGTTCAGCCTCCCACCGAGTTACGGCACGTCGATGGCCGCGCCCGAGGTTTCCGCGACCGCGGCGCTCGTGATCGCCAGCCGCGTGCTTGGCCCGCATCCTTCGCCGAACGCGATCCTCGCCCGCCTGGAGCAGACGGCAGCCCCGTTGGGCGCCGGCCAGCCGAATTCGGACTACGGCTACGGGCTGGTCAACGCCGGCGCCGCCACCGCACCGCTGCCCACCGCAGCCTCCGCGCGCCACTAGTAGAACGTTCTATCTAGTGGGGGAATGGGGGGCGTTCGCGTGGGGCGGTACCACGTCTCAGGTGGTGCGGATGATCAACACCGAGCACGGCGCGTCGTGCGAGACCTTGTTGGGCACCGAACCCAGCAGGAAGCGCTTGGCGCCCGTCATCCCCTTGTTGCCGACCACGATCAGGTCGCAGCGTTGCTCCTCGGCCACGTCGATGATCGCGTCGGCCGCGTCTCCCTTTCGGGCGAACGTCTCGACCTCGGCGACGCCGTCGTTCATGGCGTCGGCGCGTGCCCGTTCGAGCAGCGCCAGCACTTCTTCGTGCGGGTTGACCGCCCACTGCGCGTCCTTGGGCGCAACCACCTGCTCGCCACGTAGACGCGGGTCGGACACCGGCTCGTAGGCGCTGACGATTCCCAGGCGAGCCCGCAGGCCGGCAGCCAGCTCGATCGCCCGCTCGAGCGCCGTACGGGCGGTTTCCGAGCCGTCGGTGCCGACGAGGATCGAGGTGAACAACGAGGCGCCCTTACTGGTCTAGGCGAGCTTCGTGATCGCGATCACCATGCCCGCCACGATGAACACGACGAGCACCACCTGCATCCAGATCCAGTGGCGAGGCATACCGCTAAAGGTAGTGGACCATCTCGCTCGCGGTCTAATGTCGGGCCCAGTGGCGAAGCGGCTCAATCCGACCCTTAAGGCGGTCAGCGATGCGGTCCTCGGGGTGGCCGCCAACCTGTCGGTGGACGAGGTGCTGCAGAACCTCGTGGACGCCGCGCCCGAGCTGGTCGGTGCCCGCTACGCCGCGCTCGGCATCCCCGATGGGGCGGGCGGATTCAGGCGGTTTCTGGTCTCGGGCATGAGCGACGAGCTGATCGCCTCGATGGGTCCGCTCCCCCGGACCCACGGCATGCTCGGCGCAATGCTCGAGCAGCTCACCTCCTACCGGACCGACGACATCCACTATGACCCCCGCTTCCGGGGATGGTGGCCGCGGCAGCATCCCGACATGCGCTCGTTCCTGGGCGTCCCGATCACCTCGCCCGACGGGGCGATCATCGGCGCCTTCTACCTGACCGAGAAGACCGACGCGGATGCCTTCGACGAGGAGGATCAGGAGCTGATCGAGCTGCTGGCGGCGCACGCGTCGATCGCGATCACCAACGCCCGGCTGTACGAGCGCAGTCGCGAGCTGTCGATCCTGTCGGAGCGAAACCGGCTGGCGCTGGAGCTGCACGACGTGGTCAGCCAGAAGCTTTTCAGCGTGATGCTCACCGCCGAGGCCGCGTCCACCCAGATGGATCGTGACGTGGTGGCCGCCCGAGCCCAGCTCGAGCGCCTGCGCGACATCACGCGAGAGGCCCTCGACGAGCTGCGCTCGCTGATCCTCGGGCTGCGCCCGCCGGAGCTCGAACGCGACGGCCTCGAGGGAACGCTGCGCAAGGAGGTCGAGATGCTCGCCCGCACGCACGGAACCGACATCCAGCTCGAGGTGGCGTCCGGGTTCGCCGGCGATGGCGGCGACTGCGACCTGGCCGTGCTGCGGATCGCGCATGAGGCCCTCAACAATGCGATTCGGCACGCCCGTGCAGAGCACGTCACGGTCAGGCTGGCCCGGCACGACGGCGAGCTCGTGGTCGAGGTGGCGGACGATGGGGTCGGGTTCGACCCCCACGCGCCCGACCTCCGCTCGCGCCATCTTGGCCTGACCTCGATGGAGGAGCGTGCCCGCGAGTCGGGCGGCCGCCTGCGCATCAAGTCGAGCCCGGGCGCCGGCACCACGGTCCGGATCGAGCTCGCAGAGAATGCCTGACCCGATCCGCATCCTCGTGGTGGACGACCACGCCGTCGTGCGCGAGGGGCTGCGGGCGTTCCTGGCGCTCCAGGAGGGCTTTGAGATCGTCGGCGAGGCGGCCGACGGCGACGAGGCGCTCGAGCGCGCCGCCGAGCTCGATCCCGACGTGATTCTGATGGACCTGGTGATGCCAGGGCGCGACGGCGTCAGCGCCATGCGCGAGCTGCACATGCGCGGCGGGGGCCCGGGCGGGACGGGATCGCGTCCACGGGTAATCGTGCTCACGAGCTTCCTCGACGACGACCGACTGCTGCCGGCGATCGAGGCCGGCGCCGCCGGCTATCTCCTCAAGAACTCCGCGCCGGCCGAGCTGGCGCGAGCTGTGCGGGCCGCGCACGCGGGCGAGGCCATCATCGACCCGACCGCCGCGGCCCGCCTCGTGGACGCGCTCTCAAGCAAGGACCGCACCTCGCGCGGCGCGGCGGAACCGCTAGACCAGCTGACAGGCCGCGAACGCGAAGTTCTGACGCTGATCGCCGGCGGCCGCTCGAACAAACGGATCGCGCTCGAGCTCGGGATCTCGGAGAAGACGGTCAAGGCCCATGTCGGTCACGTGCTGTCCAAGCTCGGAGTGACCGACCGAACCCAGGCCGCAGTGCTCGCCGTGCAAGCGGGATTGGTCCAGAAGTCCTAGGACCAATTGGCTCTGGTAATCGGGACCGCCCCGGTCCTACCGTGGCAGCCATGCCACTAGCCATCATCACCGGAAGCTCGCGCGGCCTCGGCCTCGCCCTGGCCCGCGCCCTCGCCGAGCGCGATTGGGCGCTCGTGATCGACGGTCGCGACCCGCAAGCACTCGAACGCGCCGCTCGCGAGCTGGGCCGGATCACCGAAGTCGTCGCGCTTCCCGGCGACGTCGCCGACGACTGGCACCGCGGCGCCCTGCTCGACGCCGCCGGCGACCAGATCGACCTGCTCGTCAACAACGCCAGCCTGCTCGGTCCGAGCCCGCAGCCGCATCTGGGCCGCTACCCGCTCGAGGTGCTCGAGCGGGTCTTCCAGGTCAATGTGCTCGCACCGCTGGCACTGACCCAGCTCGTCTTACCGCGCATGCCCGATGGGGGAGCGATCGTGAACGTGAGCTCGGACGCGGCCATCGAGCCGTACGCCGGCTGGGGCGGGTACGGATCCTCGAAGGCGGCGCTCGATCAGCTGACGTCGATCCTCTCCGAGGAGCACCCCGGGCTGCGGATCTACTCGGTCGACCCCGGGGACATGCGCACCCGAATGCACCAGGAGGCGTTCCCGGGCGAGGACATCTCGGACATCCCGCCGCCCGAGGAGAGCGTGCCCGGACTGCTCGCTCTGATCGAGGGAGTCAGTTGGATGCTGCCGCTCGAGGCTCGCGCCTCGAGCGGGTTGCTCCCCAGCGGCCGCTACGTGGCCCGCGAACTGGCTCCCGCGGAGACCGTGGCCCGATGAGCGCACTGGCGTTCGAGCTCGAGGCCGACCTCGAGGCGCATGAGCCCCCCGAGGCGCGCGGCCTGCCCCGGGACGGCGTGCGGCTGCTCGTCGCTCGCCGGTCGGCCGGCGAGATCAGCCACCACACCTTCCACGACCTGCCCGACCTGCTCGCCCCAAGGGACGTGCTGGTCCTGAACGTGTCGGCCACGATCCCGGCGGCGGTTCCGGGCCGTCGCATCCCGACCGGCGGCCGCCTCCGAGTCCATTTCGCCACCCGCGCCCCGCACCTGGAGGACGACTGGCGGGTGGTCGAGATCCGCAGCGCCGACGGCCGGCGGCCGTCGCGGCTGCCGGTGGGGGAGCGGCTCGAGCTGCGCGGCGGGGCGACGCTCGAGCTGGTCGCTCCCTACGCGTCCGGCCAGCGGTTAATGCTCGCCCGCGTGTGCTGCACGCTGCCGGTCGACGAGTACCTCGAGCGCCATGGGGAGCCGATCCGCTACGGGCACGTTCGGAGGGCGTGGCCCCTCAGCGACTACCAGAACGTGTACGCCAATAGCCCGGGCAGCGCCGAGATGCCAAGTGCCGGGCGCCCGTTTACGCGGGAACTGCTGTCTCGCCTGGCCGGCCACGGCGTGGTGATCGCCCCGATCACCTTGCACACCGGCGTGTCCTCCCCCGAGAGCCACGAGCCGCCGTTCCCGGAGTGGTTCGAGGTGCCCGAGCGCACCGCGGAGGCGATCCGTCGCGGCCGCGAGCGCGGGGGACGGGTCATCGCGGTGGGGACGACGGTGGTTCGTGCCCTGGAGTCGGCCGCCACCGGCGAGAGCTGCAGCTGTGCCCGCTCGGGGTGGACCGGACTCGTGATCACACCCGAATGCGGCGTGCGAATCGTCGACGGCATGATCACCGGTTGGCATGAGCCCCAGGCCTCGCACCTCCAGATGCTCGAGGCGGTGGCGGGGCCGGAGCTGCTCGAGCGCTCGTACGCCGCCGCGCTCGACCGCGGCTACCTATGGCACGAGTTCGGGGACAGCCACCTCATCCTGCGGTGACCACGATTGATGGGCCTCGATGCCGCCGAACGCGGCCGAAAACTACGCGGCGTGCGCTAGGTACAGCGGGAAGTCGATCGTCACGCCGCACGGCACGACAAGGACCGGGCACCTGGCGTTCTCGATCTCGTTCTGGGCCTGCGCGCTGAGCATCACCTGGCCGACGGGCGCCTCGATCCGCGAGCCGACGACGAGCAGATCGACCTGGCGCTCGTCGCGCGTGAGTGTCGCGTCGAAGGTGTCGGCCAGCGACCGGGCGGTGTTGATTGTCGAGTCGTCGCCGGGAACTGCCAGCACGCCGACCCGGTGGATGCGCGAGTCCAGATAGTCGGCCGGGGCGATCGCCACCGCGGCGCGGCTCGACTCGAGCAGCCGCTGCGTGGAGTGCTGCGGCGCGACGCGTCCGGGCGGCGTCCGGTAGTCGGAGCCGAACACGATGATGTCGGCGTCCTCCAGCTCGGCTAGGCGGAGCAGGCCCTCCGGCGTGGAGGGGCTGACGATGACCCGGGTCTCGACGCCGAGGATGTCCAGCCGCTGCGCGCCGCGGTCGAGCAGGGCCTGAGCGTCGTGCTCCTCGAGCTGCTCGCGCGAGCGGTCGCTCTCAGTGGTGTGGCGCACGTAGGCGAGCGTGAGCGAAGCGCCGGCGAGGGCCAGGGTGCGGCCCAGCATCAGCGCGTCGTGGTCGCCGGCCGTGTCGTCGTAAGAGATGACTGCCCTCGGTGGCATGGGCCCTCCAGTCCTAGGTTGCGAAAATCGAGCGTCCTGTTCGGCGCGAGGATTCCATTTACCTACCATCAGCACTAGTGAACTTGTTCATGCTGTCGATAAGATTTGCTAATGCTGAACGTGGGCCGCGTTCGGGTCCTGTCCGAGGTGGTGCGCCGGGGCTCGTTCTCCGGCGCCGCGGAGGCGCTCTCCTACACGCAGTCGGCGATCTCGCAAGCGATCGCCCGGCTCGAGGCTGAGACCGGCGCCACCCTGATCGTGCGCGACCGTGGCGGGGTCAGGCCGACGGCCGCCGGAGCCAGCCTGGTCGAGCACGCGGATGGGATCTTCGCCCGGATCGAGGCGGCCGAGGCGGAGCTGGCGGCCGTGCTCGGGGTCCGCTCGGGGCGCCTCCGGGCGGCCTCGTTCCCTTCGGCCGGAGCCACGCTGATGCCACAGGCGATCGCCGCCTTCCGCCACCGCCATCCGGTTGTCGCGCTGACGCTGGCCGAGGGTGAGCCCGAGGAGATCGCCCCGCGCCTGCGCGCGGGCGAGTTCGACCTGGCGCTGCTGTTCGAGTTTCCCGGGACCCGGGAGCGGCACGGGGCGCGCTTGCGCACCCAGCTGCTGTTCGAGGATCCGATGCTGGTCGCGCTGCCCGCCGATCACGCACTCGCCGGCAAGCCCGCGCTGAACCTCGACGACCTGCGCGAGGACGACTGGGTGCAGACCTCCGCCTCGAGTCCGTGCGCGCGCCATGTGGTGCGCCTGTGCCTGGCCGCTGGATTCGAGCCGAAGGTGACCTTCGAGTCAGACGACTACGAGATGGTGCAGGGGCTAGTGGCCGCCGGCGTGGGGGTGGCGCTGATCCCTCGCCTCGCGCTCACGCGCGTGCATCCGGGGATCGTGGTGCGGGCGTTGGCGCCGAAGAGCCCGATGCGACGCGTGGTGGCCGCGACGCTCGGGGCGGCCGGCGTGTCCCCGGCGGCCGAGAGCATGATCGCGATCTTGACCGAGGTGGCCAAGCGCTACACCGACGGGCCGAAGGCGCCGGCGTCAGGCATCGCCGCCCGTCACTAACTCCGCGGCTTGATCTTGCTCGTGAGCTTGGTGTTGAGCCTGGCGGCGTCGGTCACGTGCACCGTGATCGTCACCCGTGCCCCACTGTGGCGCGCCACCTGCGCTGCCAGGCTCCCGCCGGACGTCAGGCGGGGATAGGAGATCGTCACCCGCACCTGCTGGGCGGCGGTCTCTAGCTTGAGCACGAGCGTCCCGCGCTGGAGACTGGCCGTGAACCGAAGGTGCTTGACCTTCAGTCCGCTGACCGCGACCACCGCGGGCGAGCGGCTGAAACTGAGGCCACTCGGCAGCGTCACCGTCAGCGTCTGGAGCTTGGGCGCGTCGCGGCCGGCCGCGACGGTAAACGACAGCTTCGGTCGTGTGGCACCGACGCCGGCGAGTGAAACGCGCGACAGTGACGGATTGCTCTGGATCGTCCACGAGAACGAGGTTCGTGCGGTGGCGCCGAACGCATCGGAGGCGATCACGGTCACTACCGAGGTCCCGAGGCGGCGCGGGCGCCCGGTGATCTTGCCGCTGGAGCTATTGATCGAAAGCCCAGACGGCAGGCTGACGGCGCTGTAGGCCACGGAATGTCCTCGGGTATCCGAGGAGAGGATCTGCAGCCCGACCGGCGTGCTCACCACGCGGCGCTGCGCGCCCGGGTTGCCCAGGGCGATCGCATCGGTGCACAGCGACCCGGCCAGCGCCGAGCCGTCCGGGGAGCCCAGCCCGGTGGCCATGTCATACCCCGGTGTGGCCGCAAACCGTCCGCCGGTATTGCCAGTCATGTCGTTGTTGCCCGAGGTGATGTCGTTGAAGTCGCTGCCGTACGCCGTGCCCGCGGCGTAGTACAAGGCCGGGTTGGCGAACCCGACCGTCACGCCCTGGCATCCGGCCGAGGCGTTGGTCAGCGCGATCAGCGCCGCCCACAGGGGCGCCGCGCCGCTCGTGCCGCCCACCACCTGCCACCCCTCCTGCTGGGTGGGGTCCGACGAGCCGCCGCCGTTCCAGTAGATCGTGTAGCCGGTCGCGGGATCGGCGTCCGCGGACACGTCGGGCACCTCGCGGCAGTCGCCGGATGACGCGCCGCAGGCGGAGCCGCTCGAGCCGGAGTTGATCACGCGTAGCGAGGAGGGGGCCGCCGACTGGTAGGTGGGCATCGTCCAGAAGCTCGAGACGCCGCCTCCGCCCGCACCGACGGTGACTCCGTCGTTCCACACGCTCTCCGACGGCCGGGGGCCGATCGAGGCGAGGCTAGTGCCGCCCACGCCCGTGACGTAGGGCTGGCTGGCGGGATCATCGACCGCGGCCGAGGACGACTCCGGAAAGCAGTCCTCGGAGCCGTCATCGCCAGCGGCGGACACGATCGTCATCCCCTCGGCGGCCGCCTGCTGGAACAGGATGCTCTCGGCCTGGGCCTGGCTGAACCCGTTGAGCGGCTCGCACTGTCCCCAGGACGCGGTCACCACCTGGGCCAAGTGCTGGCTGATGATCGAGCTAAACGTGTCGTACGGGCCCGACCCCGAGTTCGGCCCTTCGTAGACGATGACGTTGGCCTGGGGGGCCAGGCCGATCACGTTCTCGATGTCGAGCGCCGCCTCACCGGACTGGGTGCCTGAGGCTCCCCCGTCAACATTGACGTTGGCGACCTGCGGGTTGATTGGTTGCCCGTTGACCGTGTAGCACTGCGCGTAGGTCTGGATGTCGGGCAGGGTGTAGGGCTCGAGTTCGAGGATGGCCACCGTCTGGCCGGCGCCGAAATCCGGTGCCCCGCCCGGCCCGCCCGAGGTGTAAAGGCCCGAGAGACCGTAGGCCGACGCGATCTGATCATCGGTGTAGCCGCCCTGTGAGTCCGCGCTCGTGGCGGCCGCGCACGCCTGGGGGCCGCCGGTGGCGACGTGCGCTCGCTCCCTTGGTGCCGCCCTCGCGGTGTGATTGCGGACCAGGAGCGGCACCGCCTTGGAAACCGTGTCGAGCCCGAGGACGGTCTGCACCACGGGCGCGACCGCCGCATCGACCGCCGGCGCCTGCTGGTTCACGATCCCGCTGGCGCCGCTGCGAAGCACGACGTGCGCGAACGAGACGGAGAAGGCGCGGGCGGCGGCGCCGGCCGTGGTGCTCACCGGAATCGACAGATGGTTAGGGCTCGGGGTGCCAGCCCTCAGGCCGTGGGCGCGTAGCGATGTCTCGACCGCCTTCATCTGGGCGGCGCTGGGGGCGAAGCGCTGGACGAACTCCTGTGGGGTGATGTATTGGCGGTAGCGCGGGGAGCCGGGCGTCGACACCGCGTTCGCGAGGGCTTGGAGGCCCGCGGCGTCGCGGGGGCGAAGGGTGACGGTCACGTGGATCGGCGTCGCGGATGCCACCGAGGCGACGATCCGCGAACCGGCCGGGAGGCGAGGTGGGGCGCCGAGGCGGACCTGACCCGAGCCCGCGGCCGCGGGCGCCGCCGAGGTCAGCGCAAGCGCACATGCGCACGCGACGACGCACGGCGCGACGAGCGTTGCCAATCTCATGGACGGGGGCAGCACCGGCCAGCGAGCCTAGCGGCTCCCGCGTCTCATGGCCGTAACAACCCGGCGCCCGAGAAGCTGTCACGCCACGGGTCTTGGTTGACTACTTCGCCATGGACGACAGGCGACGGCTCAGCTTCGGAGGGGTGGCAGAGCTATATGACCGAAGCCGGCCCTCATACCCGTCGGCGCTGGTCGACGGCGTGCTCGAATTCGCGGGCGCCGGCGAGGGTGATCGGGCGCTCGAGGTCGGCGCCGGCACCGGCAAGGCGACCGTGCTCTTCGCCGAGCGGGGCCTAGAAGTGGTGGCGATCGAGCCGAGCGCGGAGATGGCCGCGGTGGCTCGGCGCAACTGCGCTGCGCACGAGAACGTGACGATCGAGCAGACCGAGTTCGAGCGCTACCGCCCGGACGGCCGCCCGTTTCGGTTCGTGTTCTCGGCTCAGGCGTGGCACTGGATCGACCCCACCGTGGGGTACGCGGCCGCGCGGGCGGCGCTCGAGCCCGGCGGTGCGCTGGCGGTGTTCTGGAACGCGCCCAATTGGGGCGCCACCGAGGTCCACGACGAGGTCGCTGAGGCTTACCGGCGCAACGGCCGCGGCGACGCCAGGGACGACCCGCTGAATCCGAACGCGCCACCGGCGCGCGAGGACTGGCCGGAGGAAATAGCGGCCACGCCGGGCTTCGACGATGCAGAGGTGCGCACTTACCCGTGGCGCATGAACTACACGACCGAGCAGTATCTCGATCTGTTGGGCACCCACTCGGCGAATCTGATCCTCGAAGATGCGCAGCGAGAGCGGTTGCTGAGCGACATCGCCGGGGTGGTGGACGCCCGGGGCGGCGCTTTCGAGCTCGTCTACGTCACGCGACTGTGTCTGGCCAGAGCGTCGTGACCGACGGCGTCGTGCTCGGTGACGACGGAGTCGCCCGGTGCTGGTGGGCGGACTCCGCGGGGGTAGGTGGGGACCTATACCGGGAGTACCACGACCGCGAGTGGGGCTTCCCCGTCTCCGACGACGCCCGCCTGTTCGAGAAGCTGAGCCTGGAGGGATTCCAGTCCGGGCTGTCCTGGCTGACCATCCTGCGCAAGCGCGAGGCGTTCCGGCGCGCGTTCGCCGGCTTCGACTTCGCCCAGGTCGCACGGTTCGACGAGCGCGACGTGGAGCGGCTACTGGCGGACGCGTCGATCGTCCGCCACCGCGGCAAGATCGAGGCGGTCATCAACAATGCGGGCCGGGCGGTGGAGATGGTCGAATCGGAGGGGTCGCTGGCAGCGTTCCTCTGGGAGTTCGAGCCCGACCCGAGAGCCCGGGGCTTGCGGCGCGAGGCGATCGAAGCTCACACCGAGGAGTCGCGCGCGCTGGCTCGCGAACTGAAGCGGCGCGGCTGGCGCTTCGTGGGCCCGACCACGGTCTACGCGTTCATGCAGGCGATGGGCCTGGTCAACGACCACCTGGACGGATGCGCGGCCCACGCCGAGGTGGAGCGGGCGCGGGCGAAGTTCACGCGGCCAACAGTTACAACAGCCTGACGATCGCCACGATTCCCACCACGACGATCACCGCGCGCAGCGCCTGCGGCGGCAGCCGTCGACCGTAGCGCGCGCCGAGCACGCCGCCGATGGTCGACCCGAACGCGAGCAGCACGGCGGCCAGCCACACGACGTGCGCGGCGAAAACGAACACGATGCCGGCGATCAGGTTGACGAGGCCCGCGAGCACGACTTTGACCGCGTTGACCCGCTGCAGGTTCTCGTCCGGCAACGACAGCCCGAGGATCGCGAGGAGCATTATTCCCTGCGCCGCACCGAAGTAGCCGCCGTAAATCCCGGTCACGAACACCGACACGAAGGTCAGCGGTCCGAGGTGCCCGTCCTCGCGGACGCGACGCGAGCGGTACCCATCCACCACCCGGGCCAGGCGCGGCTGCAGGACGATCAGCGCGAGCGCGATCACGATGAACGCGGGCACGATGTCCTTGAACGCGGCTGCGGGAAGGCTGAGCAGGAGGATCGCCCCGACGAGGCCACCGATCGCCGAGGCGACGGAGAGACGGAGTACACGCTCGCCCTGGCCGGCCAGCTCGCGCCGGTAGCCGATCGCGCCCGACACCGACCCTGGAACCAGACCGACCGTGTTCGTGACGTTGGCGGTCACGGGCGCGTAGCCGAGCGACAGCAGCACCGGGAACGTGAACAGCGTGCCGCTCCCGACCACGGTGTTGATCGTGCCGGCCACGATGCCCGCCCCGAAGATCGCCAGGGCGTGCAGGAGGGTCATGTGGCTGCCTTCAGACTGCCGCGGGTGCACAGGTCCGGTAAGCGCGGACCAGGTAGCCGCTGCGGCCCGGGCTGGCGATCTCTACGCGGTCGAAGCCGCTCGCCCCGAACATCAGCTCGAGCTCGCGGCGGCTGTAGTTGAAGATCGGGCAATTGCCGATCCACTCGTAGCGCACCTTGCGAACCGGGCCCTTCAGCCACGACCAGGTCGGGAACGAGCCGACCATGCAACCGCCCGGAGCGGTCAGCTCGAACATCCGGCGGCTGAACTGGTGCGGCTCGGGCACGTAGTCGAACAGGCCGACGGCGAGGATCACGTCGAACTGTCCCTCGAGCGGCGCGGTCAGGAAGTCGTCAACGAGCAGCTCGACCTTGTGCGCGAAGCGGGGGTTCAGGCGCGCGCGCGAGAGATCGATCATCGGCGCCGAAAAGTCGACGCCGACATAGTGCGAGGCGCCGGCCTCGAGCACGAACTCACCGATCCGGCCCGAGCCGCAGCCCACGTCCAGGACCCGCGGCGCGGCGTACGACTTCACGGTTTCGACCGCGAGCTGGCGACGGCGGAACAGCCCGGGGCGCAGCGTGCGGACGAGCCAGCGCTCATCCTCGTAGAGGTCGTCGAACTGCTGGGCCCGCTCTTCGAAGCGAGTTCGGACGCGCTCAGGCGCTGCCGTTGAGTCGTGCATGCGCGTCACCATAGGGGATCAACTCAAAGTCCCGCGCGATCGCGCGCAGAACGCCGGGGGCACGCCGGCGGGCGCCGTTGCGCTGGACCTCGCGGAGCTTTGCCTGGGCGCGTTGCCCGGCGCTTGCTCCGGCCGGTAGTTGCGCGTGTAGCGCCTGCGGATCGAGCTCGTTCGGGTGCAGGTAAAGGCCGGCCAGCGACCCAGCGCCGTCGAGGCCCTTCAGCAGCACCGGCGTGGGGAGGAACCGCCAATACGACGCACCGCCGACGGGGACTTTCACCCCCGTGGGGCGCATGCGCCAGACGGCGATCGGAAACTCCCACAGACCGGCGGCGAGGCGGTGGGGGCTGGCGTCCGTTGCGTCGACACGGTTACGCAGCGCCGGCGAGTCGTGCTGGCTCGCGTCGTAGGCGAAGCCTTCTTCGGCCAGGATCCGATGCGCCCAGTCCGCGCAGCTCCCCGTGATCGAAAAGGCGGGCGCGCGGTAGCCGACGGGCGTGCGGCCGGTCAGGTCCTCGATCGTGGCGCGCGCGGCCCGCAGGTCCGCGGCGAACTCTTCTGGTGACTGACCATGGACCGGGAGGTGGGCGTCGCCGTGGCAACCGATCTCGTGACCACGTTCGACAACACGCACAACGAGCTTCGGATGTGCTCGGGCTGCCATGCCGAGCACGAAGAAGGTTGACCGGGCGCCGACCTCGTCGAACAGGTTCAGCATGGCGTCGGTCTGGCGCTCGAGCGCAGGCCCGGGGCTCTCCCAGTCCCTCACACCCACGCGCCGGCGGACCAGCTGGTGCCAGTCCTCGAAGTCGACGCTGAGCAGGAGGGTGGGGCGGGCCGCAGCCATGCTGGTCGCAACCGTAGCTTGGATCGCAGCCCGGCCCTTGGCAGATAACTCGTGCTATCCGCGAGTTATGTGCCAAGCAACCGCCGGGCGCAGGGGTTAGCCCCCGGCGACGATGCGCCTGCCAACCAGTCGCTGCCCCATTCGCACTGGCGTGAGCGTCCTGGCCCATCAGCTCGAACGCCTCGGCCGAAATCGCGCCGGGCAGACCGAGCGCCTCGCGGAACTGGGCGACGCGCCGGATGGCGGTCGGCAGCACCATGATCGGGTAGCTCACCCCGGACAGCTCGGCCACCCGGTCGATCAGCTCCGGCCAGCGGATGTTGTCGCCCCCGAGGATGTATCGCTCCCCCGGACGCCCGCGATCACAGGCCAGCAGGTGCCCGGCGGCCACGTCCTCGACGTCGACGAAGTTCATCGGCGCGTCCACCACGGCGGGCAGTCGACCGCGGAGGTAGTTGCCGATCGTCCGCGTCGAGGTCTCCCCAGGCTGAGAGCGATTGACCGGCACCCCGAGCACATAGCCGGGATTGACCACGACCAGCTCGACGTCGTGGCGCTCGGCCGCCTCGAGCGCGACGCACTCACCGGCGCGCTTCGAATCCGGGTACACCAGCCCCAGCCAGTCCTCTGGGTAGCTCGTCGATTCATCGGCCGGCCGTCCGTTGGCCGTCCCAATGGCGGAGATGGTGGAGGTCAATACCACCCGGCGGACCCCCTCGGCGGCGGCGGCCTGCACCGCGATGTCCGGGCCGCGAGCGTTCAGCTGCCACACGTGCTCTATCGGGCTCGAGGCAACGTAGCCGGCGACGTGGAACAGGATGTCGCTCCCGCGCAGCGCGCGCCGGAGCGCGCGGTAGTCGAGCACGTCGGCCTTGGTGCGCCGATACGGCACGCCGTTCAGCGCCTTCAGGCGCTCGGGGTTGCGGTAAATGACCCGTACCTCGTCGCCTCGCTGCGCGAGCGCCCGGGCTACATGTGCGCCCACGAAACCGGTAACGCCGGTCACGCACACCTTCACTTGGATCTCTCTCCTATTTGGGTCGCCTCCGAACCATGGGGCTTCCCGCCGAGCGCCGGCGCCATGCACCGGATTACCTCAGTTCACAGGATCTGATCAGTCGATCGCGCGCCGGTAGAAGCCGCGCACCCCGATGGCCATCAGCGCGCTCACCGACCCCACCAGCACGACGATGCAGACCCAGGGGGTGATGTGCGGCACCGAAGGCACGAGCGCGGCACGCATTGCCTCGCTGACGTAGGTCATCGGGTTGCACGCGGTGACCACCTGGAACCACGGCAGGCGCGAGAGCGACGGCCACGGGTACTGACTGCAGCCGGTGAACAGCAGCGGCGTGAACACCAGCGTGAACACGATGTTGATGCGTTGCGGCATGACGAGGGTGCCCAACACCAAGCCCAGGCCGGCGCCCAGTAGGCTGCCGAGCAGGAGCGCCAACACCAGCAGCGGGACGCCGCTCCAGCGCCACGGGATCGACCCCAGCACCAGGATCCCGACGGGGATCATCACCGTGGTGGCGGTGATCGCGCGCATCGCGGCGAATATGACCTTCTCGGCGGCCACGAGCGCCGTAGACATCGGCGCGAGCAGCCGGTCCTCGATCTCCTTGGTCCAGCCGAACTCGATCACCAGCGGGAAGGCCAGCGACTGCATCCCGGTGATCACCGCGGTCAGGGCCAACAGACCCGGAAACAGCAGATCTGAGTACCCGTGCTGGGTGTAGCCGAGCGAGCCCAGGACCTTGCCGAACACAAACAGAAGGAACAGCGGCTGCAGGATCACCTGGGCGAGGAACACCGGCAGCTCTTTCCCGGTCACGTACAGATCGCGGTGGAGCACCGCGGCGAACGCCCGCGCCTGACTCGCCTGACTCGCCCGACTCGCCTGCGCCGCCGGAGCCGCCGCGACCGCGGCGCTCATCGCAGTGTCCTCCCGGTCAGATTGATGAACACGTCCTCGAGCGTGGGAGTGCCCAGGTCGACGCCGTTGAGAGCGAAGCCGCCGTCCGCGAGCAACGTCGCGGTCGGCGCGATGAGCTGCGAAGCGTCGCCCGCGACGTACAGGCGCACTCGCCGCTCCGTGGCGTCGGCGTCGGGCATGTCGTCGTGAAGCGCTTCCACCCGCTCCACGTCGGCGAGCTGACCGAGCGCCTGCACGAGCGCTTCCGGCACGTCGCCGTTCTGGGCTTGCACACTCAGCTCGAGCGTCGAGTTGCCCGCCAGCCCGCGCATGAGCGCCTCCGGCGTGTCGAGCGCCAGCAGCTTGCCGTGGTCCATGATCCCGACCCGGTCGGCGAGCGTCGCCGCCTCGTGCATGTCGTGGGTGGTCAGCATCAGCGTTACGCCGTGCTCGCGCAGTTCGCGCAGCCGGTCCCAGACGAACAGTCGGGCGGCCGGGTCGAGGCCGGTGCTCGGCTCGTCGAGAAACAGGACCATCGGCTCGTGCATGAGGGCCCGGGCGATCATCATGCGCTGCGACTGCCCGCCCGAGAACATGTCGGGCTTGACGTCGCCGCGCTCGCGCAGCCCGAACTGCTCGAGCAGCTCGTCGGCCCGGCGAGACGCCTCTGCGGCCGGCACGCCGTGATAGGCGGCGTGAAAGGTCAGATTGCGCCGGATCGACATCGAACGATCCAGATTGCTGCGCTGGGGGACGACCGCGAGCAGACTTCGGGCCCGCACGGGATCGGCGCCGACGTCGATGCCGCCGATCAGCGCCCGCCCGCTGGTGGGGCGCACGCGCGTGGTCAGCATCCCGATCGTGGTCGTCTTGCCGGCGCCGTTCGGTCCGAGCAGGCCAAACACCTCGCCGGGCTCGACCGCGAACGAGATCCCGTCGACTGCGTTGACGGGCGACTTCGGGTAGCGCTTGACGAGGTCCGAGACCTCGACCGCGGACGTGCGAATCTGCCCGTCATTGCGGACGGATGTGGTGCTCACCCACCCGAGATTACATCGAGCGCTACCCTCGGCCGCGATGGTGCCCGAGGCCGAGCTGAAAGCCACCGACGGCGGTCTGGAGCCGGCTGGCGAGGGCTGGTTCGTGCTCAACGTTCGTGACGCCAAGTGGATGACCGACCGCTTCGGCGCGTACACGCGCTTCGAGGCCCGTCCCGAGGGTCGCTTTCCGCAGCTCGGCTTCAACATCGGTGTGTTGTCCCCCGGGCAGGCTTCCTGCTACTACCACGGCGAGGCCGACCAGGAGGACTTTCTGATCCTCCGGGGCGAGTGCCTGCTGGTGATCGAGGGGGAGGAGCGCCGGCTCCGACAGTGGGACTTCGTGCATTGCCCGCCGTGGACCGAGCACGTGTTCATCGGCGCCGGCGACGGACCGTGCGTGCTCCTCGCCGTCGGCAGCCGCACCAGCGAGGGGATCGTGTACCCGCGCTCCGAACTGGCCCTCAAGTACGACGCCGGCGTCGAGCGGGACACGCGGAACCCGGACGAGGCGTACGCCGGCATACCCGACGGTGTCCCGCTCGGCTACCAGTCAGGCTGGCTCCCGGGCGACTAAGCCGCCCGTCGACCTGCAGGAACCCGGCTCGCTGGCGGTAGCGGTTCGCCAGGCGGGTCACTTCGACCGCCGCGCCGTGTCCGTCGCGGGCGGACTGCTGGCGGCAATCCCGGTGGTGGCCGTGCTGACGATCGGCACCGTGGCCTGGAGTGCGGTGGCCGGCGTGACGATGGGCGCGGGCGCGATGCTGATCGGCATCGCGTGGCGGATCCGCGGCGGCCGCCCGCCGCTGGCGGTGCTCACGATCGACGCGGTGGTGATGTCGATCTCGACGTTCGTCGGCTGCGTGACCGGGTCACACGAGTGGCTGCACCTCGGCGTGCTGACCGTGTGGGCGCTGATGGGCGGCCTGCTCGTGGCGCTCGGGAACGGCGGCGGCGTGATCGGCAACCAGGCCGTGCTCGCCGCGGTGGTGTTCGGCCGCTTTAGCCAGCCGGCGGCCGCCGCGGCAGCGCTGGCGGGGCTCGTCCTGGCCGGAGGGCTTACCCAGGTGCTGTTTCAGAGCATCGTCCGCTGGCCGTCGCCGCTGCGGGCGCAGCGCGCGGCCGCGGCGGCCGCGTATCGGGTGCTCGCGGGGCTGGCGAGTGCCTCGTGGGAGACCTCGCTCCTGCCCGCCTCCACGGCCCTCGACAAGGCTCAGGATGACCTCGCCTCGCTGACGCTGTTCGGCGACCCGGCGCTGATGGACCTGCGTAACCTCGTGAACGAGGGCCACCGGATACGGGTCGCGCTGAGCGCGATCCACGCCCTGATGCGCCGTCTGCCGTCCGAGGGTGGCGATCCGCCCCGCGAGGTCGCCGAGCGGCTGCTGGCGATGGCCGCGACGGCTCTCGGCCTGGTCGCCGACGCGGTCGAGGGCGACCGGGACGCGGCCGAGACGCTATCGACGGCGACCGCGGAGCTGAGCGTGCACGCTGACGGGCTGCTGCGTGGCCGCGAGGCTTCCGCGCCGCTCCTGGCCCGGCGGCTCTCAGCGCTCGCCGGCCAGCTCCGCGCCGCCACGGGGCTCGCGATCAGCGCCGGCGAGGGGGGCAGGCTCCGCGAGCGCCGGCCGCGGCGGCACACCCATCAACTCCGCGAGCGGTTCGCGACCGGCCTCTCCGAGCTGCGCGACAACGCCAGCCTCGAGTCGCCGGCGGGTCGGCACGCGGTCCGCTTGGCGGTCGTCGTTCTGATTGCCGAGCTGCTGGTGCAACAGCTTCCGCTCTCGCGCAGTTACTGGGTCGTGGTGGCCGCGGCGACCACGCTGCGCCCGGAGTTCGGCGCCACGTTCACGCGCGGCACCGAGCGGGCGCTCGGGACCTGCGTGGGCGTCGGGCTGGCAGGAGCGATCGCGGTGGCCCTGCATCCGACCGGCGCCGTCACGATCGTCCTCGTCGGCCTGCTGGGGTGGGCCGGGTACGCCGTTTTCCCGGCCAGCTTCGCGCTCGGCTTCGCGTTCATCACCGCGCTGGTCGTGTTCCTGCTCAACGCGATCAGCCCGGACACGCTCGCCACGGCCTGGGCCCGCTTGCTCGACACGCTGATCGGCGGCTCGCTCGGCCTGATCGCCTACGCCGTGTGGCCGACCTGGTCGAACGTGCCCGCCTGGCAGGCGCTCGCTGACCTCGTCTCCGCGGACCGCTCCTACCTCGCCGCGGTCCTCGACGCGCTCGTCCGGGGCCGCCGGGCCGACGCGACCGCGATGCCCGTGCTGAGCCGCCGAGCTCGCGTCGCGCGTACCAATGCGCAGTCGACCGTCGCCCGTTCCCTGTCCGAGCCGCAGACGCGGCGGATCGACGCCGACCAGAGTCAGGGCGTGCTGGCCGCGCTGCGGCGGCTGGTCCAGGCCGCGCACGTCCTCAGGCTCGACGCCCAGGAGGACCGCCTTCGACCGCCGCTGCCCGGACTCGCGCCCCTGGCGCACGGTCTGGACACCGCCCTGGCGAGCATCGAGTCCTCGCTGCGGACCCGTCCGGAGGAGCCGCTGCCGCCGCCCAAGCCCGCCGATGGGGGCCGTGGCGCAGATGGGGTATCCAGCGAAAGGGCGGCCACCATTCCGGATCTCCGCGGGGACTACCTCGCGTTCGAGCGAACGCTGCCGCCCGGGTACGCCGGCGACCCTGAAGGGCTCCTCGGCGAGCTCGACGAGATCGTCGACGCCGTCAACAGCCTGGCCGAGCGATTGGAGCTACCCTCCGGCCCGCCGGCGCAGGAGGAGGTTGGCTCGCCAGCTTGAATTTCTCCGACGGTTGCCGCCTTCATTAAATTTTTCCGGCGGCGAGCCCCTGGAGCGCGCATTAGGGTACCCTAACGCCCGGATGGCTCAGGGACCGCTCGACACCTCGCCCACTTCCCAGTCTTCCTCGAAGCCGGTCACCCGGCGTCGACCGGGGGAACGGGTGGCCTTCTACGTGTGGACGGTGGTGGCGCTTGTGGCGGCGGTCGTCGTCGTCGTGATGAGCTGGCACGCACGCGGGGGCACCACCGATCCGACCGCGCTTCCCCCGGGACACCGCCTGAGCCATACGAGCGTGGTCATCAACAGCGCGATCCTCGTGTTCCGCGAAGGTCTCGAGACGATCCTCGTGCTGGCCGCGGTCACGGCCAGCTTCCTCGGCGGTAACCGCGTGTACCGCCGACCGGTGGCGGCGGGCGGCGCCGCGGCCATGGGCGCCGGCGTGGCGAGTTGGCTGTTCGTGGTGTGGCTGATCGGCCGCTTCCACGGTGGCGAGTTCACCGTCCAGGCCGCCACCGGGATCCCGTCGCTGATCGTGCTGCTGATCGTGATGAACTGGTTCTTCCACAAGGTCTACTGGACCGGCTGGATCTCCCATCACCACAAGCGCCGGCGCGGCCTGCTGTCGGCCGATCCGGACACGAACCGGCGTCGCCTCGTGCTCGGTCTGGCGCTCCTCGGCTTTACCTCGGTGTACCGCGAGTGCTTCGAGGTCGTGATCTTCCTCCAGAACCTGCGTGAGCTCTACGGGGCGAGCGTTGTGCTCGAGGGCGTGGTCATCGGTCTCCTGTTCACCGGCGCCGTCGGCGTGCTCACCTTCGCCCTGCATCAGCGGCTGCCCTACCGCCGGCTGCTCATCATCACCGGCGTGATGCTCCTGTTCGTCCTGCTCGTGTCGGTCGGCGAGGAGGTCAACGAGATGCAGCTCGCCGGCTGGATTGGCACGACTAACGTTGCCGGTCTGAACGTTCCCGGGTGGATGGGCACATGGCTCTCGATCTTCCCCAACTGGCAGACGTTCGCCGGTCAGTTCCTCGCGCTGGGCCTGGTGATCGGCTCCTACGTGATCGCGCAGTACATGCGCGTGTGGCGCCCGCGGCGGCTCGGCGAGCAGCCGGCGAGGATCGCCGACGCCCCGCCCGAGCCGCGGGTCGACCGCGACGTACGGCGCCCGGCCAACGCGCTCGCCTGAGCGTCAAACTGCCCAGCGAGCACCGGCTGGTCGGCTGAGATTCAGACCCCGGCCGGAGCCGGCCGCCCGGCACGGGCCAGCTTGCGCCGGCCGTTCACGTCGAGCACCGTCTTGCGCAGCCGGACCGCGTGCGGGGTGACCTCCACGGACTCGTCCGCGCGCAGAAACTCGAGCGCCTGGTCGAGCGACATCTCGCGCTTGGGGACCAGCCGCACGAGCTCGTCCGCGGTCGAGGAGCGCATGTTGGTCAGATGCTTCTCCTTGGTCGCGTTGACGTCGAGATCCTCGGCGCGGGAGTTCTCGCCCACGATCATCCCCTCGTACACCTCGTCGCCCGGCGCGACGAACAGCGTCCCCCGCTCCTGCAGGTTGTAAAGGGCGAAGGCCGCCACCCGGCCCCGGCGATCGGACACCAGGGAACCGGTCGGCCGCGTTCGGAGCTCGCCGTGCCAGGGCTCCCATCGGTCGAACACGTGATGGACGATCCCCGTGCCACGCGTCTCGGTCAGGAACTCCGTCCGGAAGCCGATCAGCCCGCGTGCCGGCACCAGGTACTCCATGCGCACCCAGCCGGTGCCGTGGTTGACCATCTGCTCGAGCCGGCCCTTGCGCATCGCCAGCAACTGGGTGATCACGCCGACGTACTCCTCGGGCGCGTCAATGCTCATTCGCTCGACCGGCTCGCACAGCTTGCCCTCGATCTCGCGGGTGATCACCTGCGGCTTGCCCACCGTGAGCTCGTAGCCCTCGCGCCGCATTAACTCGACCAGCACGGCCAGCGCGAGTTCGCCCCGGCCCTGGACCTCCCAAACATCGGGACGCTCGGTCTCGAGCACGCGCAAGGACACGTTGCCGACGAGCTCGCGATCCAGCCGCGCCTTCAGCTGCGAAGCGGTCACCTTGTCGCCGTCCTGGCCGCTCAGCGGCGAGGTGTTGATGCCGATCGTCACCGACAGCGACGGCTCGTCGACCGTGATCACCGGCAGCGGGCGCGGGTCGTCCGCCGCCGCCAGCGTCTCGCCGATCGTGATCTCGGGGATCCCGGCCACCGAGATGATCTCGCCCGGGCCCGCCTCCTCGGCCGGTACGCGCTCGAGCGCCTCGGTGACGTAGAGCTCTGAGATCTTGACCGGCTCGATCTCGCCGTCCGCCCGGCACCACGCCACCGTCTCGCCGCGCCCGATCGTGCCGTGGCGGACCCGGCAGATGGCCAGGCGCCCGACGTAGGGAGAGGCGTCGAGGTTCGTGACGTGGGCCTGGAAGGAGTGGTCGGGGTCGTACTCCGGGGCCGGGATGTGCGTTATCAGCAGATCGACGAGCGGGCCGAGGTCGGGGTGCGTGGGGGGTGGGTGGGCGGGATCGAAATCATCCGGCTCGAGCGACGCCCACCCGGCCTTGGCGTTCGTGTAGACGATCGGGAACTCGATCTGGGACTCGTCCGCATCGAGGTCCAGGAACAGCTCGTAGACCTCGTCGACGACCTCGTCAATGCGCGCGTCCGGCCGGTCGACCTTGTTCACGACGAGGATCACGGGCAGCCGTGCCTCGAGAGCCTTACGCAGCACGAACCTCGTCTGCGGCAACGGGCCCTCGCTGGCGTCCACGAGCAGTAGCACGCCGTCGACCATCGTCAGCCCGCGCTCGACCTCGCCGCCGAAGTCGGCATGGCCGGGCGTGTCGACGATGTTCAGCTTGACGTCGCCGTAGCGCACGGCCGTGTTCTTAGCCAGGATGGTGATCCCCTTCTCGCGCTCGAGGTCCATCGAGTCCATCACGCGATCGGCGACCGCCTGGCCGGCGCGGAACGCCCCCGACTGCCACAAGAGGGCGTCGACCAACGTGGTCTTGCCGTGGTCGACGTGGGCCACGATCGCGATGTTCCTGATGTCTTGACGGAGAGCCACTTAGATATACGACGATAGACGCAGTCAGGAACGTCACAAGCCGAGCAACCGCCTTTGCTACACAGTTAAGACCAGGGCCGGGTGACTTCGCGGTGGGAGGGGCGCGAGTCACCGCCCAGAGTGCCACGACTAGGGAGTCGACCAAGTGCTGAAAGTCACACGCTGGTGCATCCGCCACCGCCGCCGCGTATTCATTGGCTGGATCGCCATCGCGGTCATCACCACGGTCATCGCCGCCGCTGTTGGGCGCAACTACGCCCAGGACTTCAGCCTCCCCGGCACTGAGTCCCAGCATGCGCTGGACCTGCTCAAGAGCCAGTTCCCAGCCCAGAGCGGCGATGTCGACACGATCGTGTTCCACACCGCGAACGGCACCGTCGATGACCCCGCGGTCAAGTCGGCGATCGGGGGCCTGCTGGCCAAGGTGCAGAACGACCCCCATGTGGTGTCGGTGCTCAGCCCCTATGGCACCGACGGGTCGGTCGAGATCTCGCGCGATCGCCGGACCGCGTTCGCGACGGTCAACTACAACAAGCCGGCCAACCAGGTGCCGAATGGAGCGGGCAAGCCGGTGCTCGATCAGATCGCCGCCGTCGATGTGCCCGGCCTGAAGGTGGCCGCGGGCGGGCAGGTGATGGAGAACGCAGAGGGCTTCACGGTCGGCCCCGCGACCGCGATCGGAGCCGCCGCGGCGTTTCTAATCCTGCTGTTGACGTTCGGCTCGCTGATCGCGGCCGGGATGCCGCTGATCACCGCTGGGCTCGGACTTATCACCGGCGTCGCGCTGATCGGCCTGGCCACGCAGGTCACCAGCATCCCCAGCGTCTCGCCCGACCTGGCCCTGATGATCGGGCTCGGCGTCGGCGTCGACTACGCGCTGTTCATCGTCACGCGGTTCCGTGAGAATTTCCTGATTAACGGCGACGTCGAGAAATCGGTCGTCGAGGCGATGGATACCTCGGGGCGCGCGATCCTGCTGGCCGGCAGCACCGTGGTGATCGCCCTGCTCGGCATGTTCGCCACGGGCGTGAGCTTCCTGTACGGACTGTCGATTGCCTCGATCCTCGCCGTTCTCATGGTCCTGGCTGCGTCGCTGACCCTGCTCCCGGCGATGCTCTCGCGGTTCGGGAACCGGGTCGCGCGCCGGCGCGGGGATCCGGTGGTCGCAGGAGTCGACGGTCACGATGCGGTCACGAGGCAGTCCCGTTCGCGGTGGCGGCAGTGGAGCCGGACCGTGCAGTCGCGGCCGTGGCCGCTCGCGATCATCTCGCTCGCCGTGATGATCGTGCTGCTGCTGCCCGTGGTCGGATTGCGCCTTGAGTCGAGCGACGCCGGGAACGATCCGTCGGGCACGAACACGCGCGAGGCCTTCGATCTGCTGGCGCAGGGCTTCGGACAGGGCTTCAACGGTCCACTGCTGATCGTCACCGACGTTCCGAATGGAAACGCGTCGCAGGCCGTCCCGGCGGTTCGTGACGCTGTCGAGCACACGCCGGGTGTGGTCGCGGTAACGCCTCCGCGAGTCTCGCCTGGGGGCAACGTGGCCGTGTTCGAGGCCTATCCCGACTCCGCGCCCCAGGCCGTGGCGACCACCAACCTGGTCAACCATCTGCGCGACGACGTCCTGCCGCCGGTCAAGCACCAGACCGGCTCCACCGTCCTCGTCGGCGGCTTCACGGCCGGCTCGATCGACTTCTCACACGTGCTCGCGAAAAAGCTGCCCCTGTTCATCGGGCTCGTCGTCGTGCTGTCAGCGCTGCTGCTGTTCGTGATCTTCCGATCGCTGGTGATCCCGATCCAGGCGGCGCTGATGAACCTGATCAGCATCGGCGGCGCGCTCGGCGTCACCGTGCTCGTGTTCCAGGACGGGTGGTTTGCCAGCGTACTCGGGGTCGAGAAGGGGCCGGTGGAGCCCTGGATCCCGGTGCTGATGTTCGCGGTCGTGTTCGGCCTGTCGATGGACTACGAGGTGTTCTTGGTGTCACGCGTGCGGGAGCAGTGGCTACGCCGGGGTGACGCCTCCGAGGCCGTGGCCGACGGGATCGCGTTCACCGGACGGGTGATCACCGCGGCGGCCGCGATCATGATCTGCGTCTTCCTGTCGTTCATGCTCGGGAACGAGCGGATCCTCAAGGAGTTCGGCTTCGGGCTCGCGGCGGCCGTCCTGCTCGACGCGATCGTCGTGCGCTGCGTGCTGCTGCCCGCCGTGCTCGAGCTGCTCGGGGAACGGACCTGGTGGCTGCCGCAATGGCTCGACCAGCGTCTGCCGCACATCAACATCGAGGGCTCGGAGGCACGGGAGCAGCTGAGCCGGCGGCCGCCCGAGGCCGAGGAGCCCGCCGAGCGCGAGCCGGCGCCCGTCTAGGCCGGACTAAGTTCCCACCCGCCCGCTCGCTGCGCTCGACGTCCGTGGGGCGGTGGGGGTGGGTGGGCGGGATCCAATTCCCCGTCCAGACCCGTTCGCGCTCTCCGGGTGGGTTCGGCGAGTCCCGCGTGGATAGGCCCGGAGCGTGCCGATCAGCTCCGGGTCCTCGCCGGCGAGTGCCATCCAGGCCGCGCGCAGCCCGTCCGCGGCCCCGGTCTGGAGCGCCGGCTGGCGGCCCTCGAGCTGGCTGAGGACGATCGCGCCGGCGGCAGGCCGGATCACGCACACGGCCGGCGCGTGGTCCGGGTCGACCGCCTGCGCGGCGAGCTCGTCGGTGAGCGCGTCGTAGCGCTCCGACCGCGTCTCGCGCAGGTGGACCAGATCGGGATTGAGCGGGCGCAGGTAGCGGTCGGTCAGCTTTGCCACCAGGGGCGAGAGGGGCGCGTGCTTGACGCCGTGCGGCCGGGTCTGGAGCACGAGCAGATCGGTGGCGGTCCTCCGCGCGACGTGCACCGGGATCGCCTCGGCCAGGGTGGCGTCGAGCAGCCGCATCCCGCGGAAGGCGACCGGGCCGCCGGCGAGCCAGGGAAGACGGCCTGACGCTCTCAGGGCGCAGCAGATGTCGGCCTGGCCGACCAGGTCGGTGAGGTCGACGATCGAGGCTCGGTCGGCGTCGGTCGCTGTGCAGTGGAGCTCGATCCCCGTGTTGAGGATCTCTTCGTGACGCAGCGGCCGCTGCCGGATCCACACGTGGTTGACGACGTAGTCCATATCGAACGCGGGCCCGCCCCTGAGGGCCCGGATCGCGCTGACGAACCGGGGATCACCGAACCCGTACCCGTACAGGGTCGCCAGGTAGGCGGCTTGCCCGGCGAGCAGGAACGCCGCGTTGAACGCTCCGGCTGAGGCGCCGTGGACCTCGTCGAAGGCGTCCCGCAGACCGAGCTGCTCGATCGCCGTGGCCATCCCGGCCGAGACCACCCCGCGCATCCCACCGCCCTCGATCACGAGCGCGACCCGCCGCCCGTCGGTCCTCGCGCCCGGGCGCGAGCCCTCCTCGCGCCGGCGCAGCACCGTCTGGACCACCGGGTGGTGCCGGAGGTCGTCGGTCACGACCGAGGCGGGCCGAAACGGATCGGGCGAGAAGCGTAGGCGTCCCACGAGTCCGGCTAATCGTAGTTGGGGGCGGCTGACGCGGTGCCGCGCGGCGGGCGGGTGCGGCTCCAGCGGCTGGCGCCCAGGGTGCGCCGGCAGCACTTCGCGACACCTGTAACGAAGATCACAGGAGGGGGTACCACCCCCGTAATGCAGTTCCGTCGTGAGCGCTCCCGCAGGCGCAGAGTCCTCGACGCCGCGCGCGCTGCGCCGGCGCGCGGGCTGGATGTCGCACGCGCCGCCCCCGAGCGCGGCCGACAGCTTCGGGCGGCCGCTTCACAGCTGGACATCCCGTGGGCGCGGACGCGGCTAGCCGGCGTGATCCGCGAGAACTTCATGCGCTTCGTGCTCGCCCCGCTCATGGACTATTACGCTGCCCGGCTCGCGACCGGCAAGGAAAAGCTCGAGGGGCTCAAGGGCCCGATCATCCTGGTCGCCAACCACGCGAGTCATCTCGATACCCCGGTGATCCTGTCCGCGCTCCCCCGCCGGCTGCGCAAGCGCACCGTGGTGGCCGCAGCGGCCGACTACTTCTACCGCAACCGCCTGGTCGCCTCGGCCGTCTCGCTCATTTTCAACACGGTGCCGGTCGAGCGCCGGCGCGGTGGCGGCATGTCCCGGAACGGCGGCCACCTCGACCAGTTGCTCGACCAGGGCTGGAGCCTGCTGCTCTTCCCCGAGGGCACCCGCTCGCGCGACGGGATGCCAGGCCCTCTGCGCCGCGGCGCGGCCGTGCTGGCCGCCGCCCACAACCTGACGATCGTGCCGATCCGGGTCACCGGCACGGCGGAGGCGATGCCGCCGGGCCGCTTCTGGCCCCGGCGCCGGCCCGCCATCCCTCTCTCGCGCCGCCACCGCATCGAGGTCGCCTTCGGCGAGCCGATCCAGGCGACCGGCGATGCCGATCAGGTGATGGAGGCGGTCCGCTCGTTCTTCCAGAACGGCTCGGTCAGCCCCTACCGCTCGCCGTACCGCAAACGCGCGCCGGTCGGCTCTTCGCACTGATCCGGCCCTGGGCGGAGGCGGACGCTCCTGCCCAGTCGGCCAGGTGCGCCACCCACCCGAACAGCGTTTGACATTGTCGCACGCAGACTGGTAATCTCGGCCCCGCTGCGGATTGAGAGTGGGTCGCCGCGGCGCCCAACCGGGCGGAGGATCTGAGGGTGGTTCCAGTGAACTCAGGCAGGACGAAAGTCGGGCCTCGATGACTGACGCTGGAGATCGCTGCGCGGCGCCGTCGCGTCACCGTGCGCGCATTGACGCATGCTTTCGGCCGCGGGCAGGAGGCGGCGCCCTCTCGGACGAATACCCGCGGAGACTGCGCGAGGGCGGGAGCGCATTCCTGACCCCAATGTTCCGGAGGAGGTTGTGTGAGCACCGTAGCTGAGTCAATGGCAGTCGGCCCGCTCCCACTTCGGTGGAAGCAGGGCATAGTCGGAGAACTGTGGGCCGAGTTTGTGGGCTGCTTCATCCTGATCTGCTTCGGAGACGGGGTGGTCGCAATGCTCTGGGCGCTGCCGGGGTCCGGGCGCGGCACGTACACGAACATCCTCAATTCCTCGGGAGACTGGCTGCTGATTACCTGGGGATGGGCCCTGGCCGTCGTGTTCGCGATCTACGTCGTGGGCGGCGTGACCGGTGCGCACATCAATCCGGCGGTCACGTTTGGGGCCGCGATTCGCAAGCAGCTGCCGTGGAACAAGGTGCCGGGTTACTGGGTCGCCCAGGTGCTCGGCTGCTTCGTCGGCGCCGCGTTGGTCTACCTCGTGTACGTCAACGCGATTGACGCATACAACACGGCCAATCACATTGTCAGAGGCACCTACGCCTCCAAGGGCACCTACAGCACGTTCGCGACGTTCCCGGCCCCATACTTCAGCAGCGTCTGGGGACCACTGATCGACCAGATAGTGGGCACGTTCTTCCTCGTCACGTTCGTGTGGGCGGTGACCGACGAGTTCAACCTCCCGGTCGGGGCGAACATGACCCCATGGATCGTGGGCATGATCGTGATGGCGGTCGGGATCTCGTTCGGAGCCAACGCTGGCTACGCGATCAACCCGGCACGCGACTTCGGTCCGCGCATATTCGCCTGGATTGCGGGTTGGGGCAAACAGGCCATGCCGGGTGACTACCTGGTCAACGGCGGCAGGATAACCGGGTACTTCTGGGTACCAATCGTCGGGCCTCTAATCGGGGGCGGTCTCGCCTCGGTGTTCTACGACAGGTTCATCCGGTCCATCCTGATCGCGCGCAAACCGCCCGAACCAGGGATCGTGGCGGAAGGTCAAACAGTGCAGGATCGACCAGGTCCCGAAGCCAATCTGACCTGACCACTCCGTAGGAGTGGAGTCACGCGGGGCGGCGGCACGGCGCGGTGCCGCCGCCCCGTTGTGCATACCGCCTCACCCGCGCACGTGCGGGCTGGAGTCACTCGTCGTCGTCGACCCAGTCCACCGTGCGCGCCACCGCCTTCTTCCACTTCCGGTAGCCGCGCTCGCGCGCCACGCCGTCCATGCTCGGCAGCCACTCGGCCGCCTTGTGCCAGTTCTTGCGTAGGGCGTCGGTGTCGGGCCAGAACCCGACCGCCAGGCCCGCCGTGTAGGCGGCACCCAGTGACACCGTTTCGGCGACGATCGGTCGCATCACCGGGGCGTCGAGCACGTCGGCGAGGAACTGCATGAGCAGGTTGTTGGCCGTCATCCCGCCGTCCACCCGCAGTTCCGATAGCTTGGAGCCGTAGTCGCCGTTCATCGCCTCGACCACCTCGCGCGTCTGCCACGCCGTCGCCTCCAGCACGGCGCGGGCGAGGTGACCTTTGCTGATATAGGCGGTCAGTCCCGCGATGACTCCGCGGGCGTCGCTGCGCCAATGGGGTGCGAACAGCCCGGAGAAAGCGGGGACGAAGTAACACCCGCCGTTATCCTCGACCGTCAAGGCGAGGGTCTCGATCTCGGGTGCACTCCCGATTAGTCCGAGATTGTCTCGGAACCACTGGACCAGTGCACCGGTGACCGCGATCGACCCCTCGAGCGCATACACCGGCTCGGCCGAGCCGAGCTTGTAGGCCAAGGTCGTGAGCAGGCCGTTGGATGAAGTCACAGGACGGGCGCCCGTGTTCATCACGAAGAAGCTCCCGGTGCCGAACGTGCACTTCGCCTCGCCCGGCTCGAAGCAGGTCTGCCCCGCGAGCGCCGCATGTTGGTCGCCGAGGGCCGAGGCGACCGGTACCCCGGCCAGCGGCGCGCTGGCCTCGCCGTACACCTCGGATGAGGCCCGGATCTCGGGGAGCATGGCGGCCGGAACGCCGATCGCGTCGAGCAGCTCGGGGTCCCAGTCGAGCGTGTGGAGGTTCATCAGCAGCGTGCGGCTCGCGTTGGTCACGTCGGTGACGTGGCGGCCGCACAGGTTCCAGATAAGCCACGAGTCGATCGTCCCGAACAGCACCTCCCCGGCTTCGGCGCGCTCGCGTAGCCCCGGGATGTGGTCCAGCAGCCAGCGGATCTTCGGCCCGGAGAAGTAGGTCGCCAGGGGCAGCCCGGTCTTCTCCCGGAAGCGGTCCTGCCCCCCCTCGCGGGCGAGCGCCCGGCAGATGCGATCGGTCCGCGTGTCGGCCCAGTTGATCGCGTTGTGGACGGGCTCGCCGCTGCGCCGGTCCCACAGGACGGTGGTCTCGCGCTGATTGGCGATTCCGAGCGCACACAGCTGATCGGGGGTCAGGTCGGCTTTGTCGAGCGCCACCCGCACGACCAGGAGCACGTTGCGCAGGATCTCCTGCGGGTCGTGCTCGACCCAGCCGGGCCGTGGGAAGTGCTGATGGTGCTCCTGCTGGGCGACCGAGACGATCCGGCTGCGGTCGTCGAACACGAAGCACCTCGACGACGCGGTCCCTTGGTCTATCGAGGCTACGTAGCGCCCGTCCATGCTCACGGGGAGTCTATGCAGAGCGGGACCCGGCCAGATGAGGAAAAACTCGTGCCTACCAGGGGATCGCGCCAAGCTCGCGCGAGACGGCCCGCGCGGCCTCCATCACGTAGTTCAGGAACTCGGCCCGCGGCTGGGAACCGTCGCACAGGCGCTCGATCGGACCGGCGATTCCGATCGCTCCGACCGTCACGCGGCGGCGGTCTTCGATCGGCGCGGCGATCGACGCCGTGCCGTGGAAAAGCTCGCCCACGTCCGCGGCCCACCCCCGTTGTGCGATCGACTCGAGTTCCTGGCGGAACCGGTAGACGTCGGTCACGGTAGCCGGGGTGAAGCTGGCCATCGAGCCGGGCGCGAACTCGGCGGCGATGTAGTTGTGGTTGGCGAGCAGCGCCTTGCCGAGCGCGGTGGCGTGGGCGGGCAGCAGGCTCCCAACCTCGAGCGCCTGGCGGGTGTCGTCGGGCCGGAACACATGGTGGACGATCAGCACCTGGTTCTCGTGCAGGGTGCCGATCCGGACACTCTCGCCACTGCGAGTAGCCAATCCATCCGCCCAGTTCAGGGCCCGCGTGCGCAGCTCGTTGCCGTCGAGATAGCTCGAGCCCATGTGCAGCAGCGCGGGACCGAGCTGGTACTTGCCCGAGTCCGTGTCCTGCTCGACGAACCCGACCGCCTGGAGTGTGCGCAGGATGCCATACACGGTCCCCTTCGGCAACCGCAGCTCACCGGCCAGTTCTGCCACGCCGAGCCGGCGCGAGCGACCTGACAGGAGCCGCAGAATGGCGGCCGCTCGCTCGATGGATTGGATGCGACCGGGCACGTCTAAACAGCTCTCAACCTCAGCCCTCCCGGTGCTCAACCGCGGGTGGGCGGCGTGCCCAGATCGCGGTCCGAACGGCGTTTGACATTGTCGCACCCTTTCCGTTATTGTCGCAAGCAAGGCTCGTGGGTGGAGAGCGTTTGGTCCACAAGGAGGGTGCTTGCTGGGCATTATCGGTGCTGACCTGACCGCGGGGCGCCGCTGGCGTGGCTGCGGGGCTGGCCCGTTGGGTCACACCTGCACACTCGACCGCCCGCGGCCCGTGAACGTGTATTCAGGCACGCATGGGGGTCACAGCCGCACCGTCGCGCATTGCGCTTCACCGAGCGTGCGGTGATGACCCACGGTTCCGTTGAAAGGAAACGGGCATGAAGAAGCTCATCAATGCGCCCGACGCCGTCCTCCAGGACGCGCTTCGCGGTGTCGAGGCCGCGCACGGTGACCGCGTGCGCGTTTCCTACGATCCGGCGTACATCGTCCGGATCGACGCGCCGGTCCAGGGCAAGGTCGGGATCATCTCGGGGGGCGGTTCGGGCCACGAGCCGATGCACGGTGGCTACGTCGGGCCCGGCATGCTCGATGCCGCCTGTCCGGGTGAGGTGTTCACCTCGCCCACGCCCGATCAGATGATCGAGGCGACCAAGGCGGTCGACGGCGGCGCCGGCGTCATTCACGTCGTCAAGAACTACACCGGTGACGTGATGAACTTCGACATGGCCGCTGAGATGGGCCGCGGCGAGGACATCGAGGTAGAGACCATCCTCACCAACGACGACGTGGCGGTCGAGGACTCCCTCTACACCGCCGGCCGTCGCGGCGTGGGCGTCACCGTGCTGGTCGAGAAGATCTGCGGCGGCGCCGCCGAGGACCGCAAGTCCCTCACGGAGGTGGCGGAGCTCGGGCGTCGCGTGAACGCCAACGGCCGCTCGATGGGCATGGCGCTCACGCCGTGCATCACGCCCTCCTCGGGCAAGCCGAGCTTCGAGCTCGCCGAAGACGAGGTGGAGATCGGCATCGGCATCCACGGCGAGCCGGGCCGCTTCCGCGAGAAGATCGGTCCGGCGTCGCAGATCGCCGAGCGCCTCATGACCCCGATCCTCGAGGACCTCCCGTTCTCGAGCGGCGACCGCGTGCTCGCCTTCATGAACGGCATGGGCGGCACGCCGCTGATCGAGCTGTATGTGATGTACGCCGAGGTGGCCAAAATTGCCCAGGCTCACGGTCTGAGCATCGAGCGCAACCTAATCGGCAACTACATCACCTCGCTCGAGATGCAGGGGTGTTCGATCACCCTGCTCAAGCTCGACGATGAGATGGTCCGTTACTGGGATGCTCCGGTGAACACCCCGGGCCTGCGCTGGGGCGTGTGATCTCGGTGCTCGGGGGCGTGTGAGGTGGCGATCACACGCGACGCCACGCTCGACTGGATGAACCGGTTTGCCGGCGAGATGTCCGAGCACCGGGAAGAGCTGGTGGCACTCGACACGGCTATCGGCGACGGGGACCACGGCACCAACATGAACCGCGGCATGACCAAGGCGATTGAGCGCCTTGGCGCCGCGGATCAGGCGGATTCCGGCGCCGTGCTCAAGACCGTCGCGATGGCGCTCGTTTCGACGGTGGGCGGGGCCGCCGGCCCTCTGTACGGGACGCTGTTTCTGCAGATGGGCAACGCCCTGGCCGGCCAGGATGAGGTCGACCTGCCGGCGTACGCCGCGGCCTGGCGCAAGGGCCTGGAGGGAGTCCAGGCCCGCGGCAAGGCGGTCGCCGAAGACAAGACGATGGTCGACGCGCTGATCCCTGCAGTGGCGGCGCTGGAGGGTGCGTCTGATCTGGACGACGGCCTGCGCGTGGCGGCGCAGGCCGCGCAGGAAGGAATGAAGGCGACGACGCCGCTCGTCGCGCGCAAGGGGCGCGCCAGCTACCTGGGCGAACGCAGCAAGGACCACCAAGACCCGGGCGCCACCTCGACCTATTACCTCTTCAAGAGCGCCGCTGAGGCGTTCGCGGGCTAAAGGAGAACACGCATGGCGAAGTACTCAATGGCACTGGATCAGGGCACGACCAGCTCGCGGGCGATGGTCTTCAACCACGAAGGCCGTGTGGTAGCCGTGTCGCAGAAGGAGCACGAGCAGATCTATCCGAAGCCGGGGTGGGTCGAGCACGACCCGATGGAGGTCTGGGCGCGCTGCCAGGAGGTCCTCGACGAGGCGATGGAGACGGCCGGCGCCGCGCGCGATGACATCGCCGCGCTCGGCATCACCAACCAGCGTGAGACTGCTGTCGTCTGGGATCGCAACACCGGGGAGCCGGTGATGAACGCGATCGTGTGGCAGGACACCCGGACGGACAAGCTCGTCGACGAGCTGTCCGCCGACGGCGGTCAGGACCGGTTCCGGTCGACGGTCGGCCTGCCGCTGGCCACGTACTTCTCGGGTCCGAAGGTTCGCTGGATCCTCGACAACGTCCCCGGCGCGCGTGAGAAGGCGGAGGCCGGCGACCTGGTGTTCGGCAACATGGACACCTGGTGCATCTGGAACCTGACCGGCGGCGTCAACGGTGGTCTGCACATCACCGACGTCACCAACGCCAGCCGCACGATGCTCATGGATCTCGAGACGCTGAACTGGGACGAGGGAATCGCTGCGACGATCGGCGTACCGATCTCGATGCTGCCCGAGATCAGATCCTCGAGCCAGGTTTACGGCGAGGTGAAGACCGGCAACCTCACCGGTGTCAGCGTTGCCGGTGATCTCGGTGACCAGCAGGCGGCGACGTTCGGACAGGCCTGCTTCGACGCCGGCGACGCCAAGAACACGTACGGCACCGGCAACTTCATGCTGCTCAACACGAGCACCGAACCGGTGCAGTCAAAGGCGGGCCTGCTGACCACGGCCTGTTACAAGATCGGCGACGAGCCGTGCGTGTACGCGCTCGAGGGCTCGATCGCGATCACGGGGGCGCTCGTGCAGTGGCTGCGCGACAACCTGCACATGATCCAGGCGGCCCCGCAGGTCGAGGAGCTGGCCAAGTCGGTGGACGACAACGGGGGCCTGTACATCGTGCCCGCGTTCAGCGGCCTGTTCGCTCCATACTGGAAGTCGGACGCCCGCGGCGTGTTCGCCGGCCTGACGCGGTATGTCAACGCGGGCCACATCGCCCGGGCCGCGCTGGAGGCGACCGCGTTCCAGACCCGCGAGGTGATGGACGCGATGGAGTCCGATTCGGGCGTCACGCTCAACGAGCTCAAGGTCGACGGCGGGATGGTCGCCAACGACCTGCTCATGCAGTTCCAGGCCGACATTCTCGGCGTGCCGGTGATCCGTCCCGTGGTGGCCGAGACGACCGCGCTGGGCGCGTCCTACGCGGCCGGCCTGGCCGTCGGGTTCTGGAGCAGCACGCAGGAGGTGCGCGACAACTGGGCCGAGGACAAGCGCTGGGAGCCGAAGATGGACGCCGCCAAGCGAGACGCCTACTACAAGGAGTGGAAGAAGGCCGTCACTCGGACGTTCGATTGGGTCGACTAGTCGAGCCTCCACAGAACCGCGCCGGAGGCGGCCCCATCGGCCGCCTTCGGCGGAGTAGTCTCCCTGCATGACGACCCTGACTACCGATGTCCTCGTAATCGGTGGTGGCGCCACGGGCGCCGGGGTGGCCTGGGATGCGGCGCTGCGCGGATACGACGTCGTGCTCGTCGACCGGGCCGATCTCGCCGAGGGAACCAGCGGACGCTTCCACGGTCTGTTGCACTCGGGCGGCCGCTATGCGGTCAAGGACCCGCGCGCCGCCCAAGAGTGCATTCACGAGAACCGCATCCTGAGGAAGATCTCGTCGGATTCGATCGAGGACATCGGTGGGTTCTTCGTCACCACCCCATTTGACGACCCGGCCTACGCCGACACCTTCGCCAAGGGTTGCCGCGACACCGGCGTCGACTGCGAGGAGATCGATCCGGCGCAGGCGCTGCGCGAGGAGCCGTTGCTCAACCCGGACATCTCGCGGGTGTTCCGCGTCCCCGATGCCAACATCGACGTCTGGAAGACCGTGTGGGCGATGGCCCGAGGCATCCAGGAGCGGGGTGGCCGGGTGTTGCCCTACCACGCGGTCGTCGCGATCCACCGTAGCGGCGATCAGGTGACCGGCGCCCGGTTGCGCGGGGGCGCGACCGGAGAGGACATCGACGTCGAGGCTCGCGTGACCGTGAACGCATCCGGCGCGTGGGCCGGCTCCGTCGCGGACATGGCCGGGATCGAGGGCGTCCGAGTGCTGCCGGGCCGGGGGATCATGATCGCGATGAACCACCGCCTGGTGAACACGTGCGTGAATCGCTGCCAGATGCCGACCGACGGCGACATCATCGTGCCGATGCGAACGGTGTGCGTGATCGGGACAACCGACGTGAACACCGACGATCCCGACGACCACACGGTGCTCCAGTCGGAGGTCGATGCGATGCTCGACGACGGCGAGAAGCTCGTGCCCGGCTTCCGTCAGGCCCGGGCGCTGCGGGTGTGGACCGGCGTCCGTCCGCTATTCGAGGACGCCAAGGCGGCCGACACCGACTCGCGCGACGTCACGCGCGCGCATGCGCTGCTCGACCATGCGCAGCGCGACGGCGTGCAGGGGTTCGTCACGATTACCGGCGGCAAGCTCACGACGTTCCGCCTCATGGCCGAGGAGACGATGAACGCCGTCTCCAAGCACCTCGGCGAGCAGCGTCCGTGCACGACAAAGACCGAACCGCTGCCCGGGTCCGAGAGCGGGGCGACGTACCACCTCGGCGAGCGATTGAGCCGCAAGGAGGCGCACCTGCGCGACGAGCAGCTGATCTGTGAATGCGAGCTTGTGCCGCGCTCCAAGCTCGAGCAGTCGATCGAGCGCCGCGCCACGACCAACCTCGACGACATCCGGCGGCTGCTCCGTTTGGGGATGGGGCCGTGTCAGGGCGGGTTCTGCATCTATCGCGCCGCCGGCATTCTGCACGGGCTCGACGGGCTCACGGCCGAGCAGGCCGACGAGTCGCTGCTGCACTTCCTGAGGGAGCGCTGGAAGGGTGTGTGGCCGGTGCTGTACGGCGATCAGCTCCGCCAGGCGCGCCTCGACGACTGGATCTTCCAAGGCGTGCTCGACGTCGAGCATCTGCCCGCGGTCGCCGCGGAGGCGGTGGCGCAGTGAGGGGCGAGCTCCACTACGACGTGATCGTGATCGGCGCGGGGACCGCGGGGCTCGTGGCCGGCGCGCAGCTGGCCGAGGGCGGGGCGCGCGTTTGCGTGCTGGCCAAGGGCATCGGCTCGACCCATCAGGCGCCGGGGACGATCGACGTGCTCGGCTACGCGCCCGATCGGGTCGTGTCGCCGAGCGGGGCGATGTCCGAGTTCGTCTCGGCACACCCGGATCACCCCTATGCCGCGCTCGGCACCGACGCCGTGGCCGAAGCCGTCAGGTGGTTTCAGTCGCGCGTAGAGTCGGGACCGCTCCCGGGGTATAGATACCTCGGCGATCTGGACCGCAACTATCTGCTCCCGACCGCCGTCGGCGCGCTCCGGCCCTCGGCCGTCGTCCCGGAGACGATGGCCGACGGCGACTCGGTGGAGCTAGAGCGCGTGTGCGTGGTGGGCACGCGCAAGCTGCGCGACTTCCATGCCGCGCTCTGCGCGTCCAACCTCAGCCGGGCTGGGATCTCGGCGCGCTCAGTGGAGGCCGATCTGGATACCGATCGCGCTGATGAGAACTCGCTCGCGCTCGCGCGGCGGTTCGACGACCCGAGCTGGCGAGCCGCGTTCGCGGGCCGGCTTTCGCTGAAGCTCCAGGCCGACGAGCGCGTTGGACTGCCCGCCGTGCTCGGGGTCCGCGATCCGCATGGCGCGTGGTCCGAGCTCGAGCACCGGCTCGGCCGCTCGGTGTTCGAGATCCCTACGCTGCCTCCGTCCGTTCCCGGCATGCGCCTGTACGAGATCCTGCGCAGCGCGCTGCGGCAGGCCGGCGGGCGCCTCGTGCTCGGAGCCGAGGTGGTGTCGTGCGAACGTGCCGGCTCACGCGTCGTTTCGGTCGCCACCGAGTCGGCCGGCCACGACGCCCACTACCTGGCGCCCTGGTTCGTGCTCGCCTCGGGTGGGTTCGGCTCTGGTGCGATCGAGCTCGACTCGCGCTGGGCCACGCACGAGCGCCTCCTCGGCTTGCCCCTCCGCGGCTTGCCGGGGGCGGGCGAGCCCCGCTTCGTGGGCGATTACCTGGCCGAGCAGCCGATGGCGCGAGTCGGGGTCGCGGTCGACGGGGAGCTGCGGGCCGAGGGGACGGAGAACGTGGTCGTGGCGGGTGCCGGCCTTGCGGGAGCGGTGCCGTGGCGCGAGGGGTCGGGCGAGGGCATCGCGCTCGCCAGCGGCTCGCGTGCTGCCCAGGTCGTACTCGCGCACTCCGGCTCGCCCGCGGGAGCGGCGGCATGAGCGAGCACGGCGTTCTCGAACAGCTGATGCGCGGGTCGCTCGACCACTGCGTCAAGTGCACGATCTGCGAGACGCAGTGCCCGGTCTCGAACGCCTCGCCGCTGTTCCCGGGGCCGAAGTACACCGGCCCGCAGGCCGAGCGCTACCGCGTCTCCGACGAGCCCTCGGTCGACGCGTCGGTTGACTATTGCTCCGGCTGCGGGATCTGCTCGATGTCCTGCCCGCAGGGAGTGAAGATCGCCGAGATCAACTCGCAGGCGCGCAACAAGCTGAAGAGGCAGAAAGGCGTCCCTCTCCGGGACCGCATCATCACGCGCCCAACCTGGCTGGGCCGAGCGGGCACCCCGGTGGCGCCTCTGGCCAACTTCACGCTTGGTTTCCCTCCGCTCCGCGCGCTGGGCCAGAAGACGCTGGGCGTGCATCGGGACGCGGCGGTTCCCAAATTCGCCGGCCGACGCTTCTCGCGCTGGTTCAAGGATCACCCGAGCCCGGCCACCGGGCGCAAGATCCTCTACTTCCACGGTTGCGGCACCGAGTACTACGAGCCCTGGGAGGGGGAGAAGGTCGTGGCGATCCTCGAGCACAATGGCTTCGAGGTGATCGTCCCCAAGCAGGACTGCTGCGGCCTGCCGCTCCAGTCGAGTGGCCTCTTCGACGACGCGCGCAAGGTCGTGCTCCGTCGCGGTCGCGAGTTCGCGCCGCTCCTGCGCCAGGACCCGAACCTGCTCGTGGTCGGCAACGCCACGAGCTGCACGCTGATGCTCAAGCGCGAGGCTCGCGAGATCCTCTCGCTCGAGGACGACCCGGACTTGAAACTGCTCTCCGAGCGGACCTACGACATCTGCGAGCTCCTGCTCGAGCTGCACGACCGGGGTGAGCTCAAGACCGACTTCACGCCGGTCAACGAGCACATCTTCTACCACGCGCCCTGTCAGCAGCAGGGCCACTGGATCGGCAAGCCGGCGCTCGAGCTGTTCGCGCTGATCCCTGGCCTGGAGGTCACCGAAGGCAACGCGCGCTGTTGCGGGATCGCCGGGACCTACGGGCTCAAGGCGGAGAAGTACGACATCGCGATGGCGGTCGGGGCCGATCTGTTCGGGCAGGTTCGCGACTCCGGGGCCGCCGAGGTCGCGTGCGACAGCGAGACCTGCCGCTGGCAGATCACCCACGCCACCGGCGAGAAATCGGTCCATCCGATCGATTACCTGCACCGGGCGTACCGACTCTGAGGGGCCGCTGAACGTGGTCGGGATCGTGCTGGTCTCGCACAGCGCCACGCTGGCCGAGGGCGTGGTCGCCCTGGCGCGAGAGATGGGTGGCTCGGAACTGGCACTCGAGGCCGCCGGGGGTACGGACGAGCCCGGTGTTCTCGGCACGAGCGCGGAACGCGTGCAGGCCGCGATCGAGCGGGCGATGTCTTCCGATGGGGTCCTCGTGTTGATGGACCTGGGCAGTGCGCTGATGAGCGCCGAGTTTGCGATCGAATTGCTGGGCGACACGCCCGGCAGGGTCGTGATGAGCGAGGCGCCGCTGGTCGAGGGGGCGGTGGCGGCCGCCGCCGCGGCGAGCGGTGGCGCCTCGCTCGAGGAAGTGGCGGCCGAGGCCCGGGGCGCGCTCGCGATGAAGAGCTCCCAGCTGGGGGTGTCGGACGACGGCGCCGCGCCGGTCCAAGCCGCGCCGGCTCCCCCTGCGGATGCCGCGGCCTCGATCCTGGTTCGCAACGCGATCGGCCTGCACGCCCGGCCGGCCGCGCGCTTCGTCGAGACCGTGCGAGGGTTCGACGCTGAGGTGTGGGTGGCAAAGGCAGGCGGGGGCGAGCCGGTCCGCGCCACCAGTCTCACCAACGTGGTGGCACTCGGGGCCCGGTTCGGCGCCACGCTGCTGGTGAGCGCGTCGGGTCCGCAGGCGCACGAAGCCGTCGCGGCGCTCCAGGCTCTGGCGGACGAGGGCTTCGGCGACGGCGTAGCCGCTGCCCCGCCGCCGGTCCTGACCTCGCCCCCGACGCCGCCCCCGACCTCCTCCCCCGTCGGGCACACGTATACCAACGGTGACGACGGTACCGGCGCCACCGGACGGACCGGGGGCGAGCCACCGGCGGCCGGTGCCGTGCTCACCGGCGTGGCAGCGTCCGCGGGCGTTGCGGTGGGGCCGGCGCATCTGCTGCGCGGTTCCTTCGCGCCGCCGCCGGAGCGTGCCGCGGAAGATCCCGAGCGCGAGCAGGCGCGCCTCGGCGAGGCGATAGCCACGGCCAGGAACGCCATCGAGCGAGATCACGACGCCGTCGCCGCGCGCGCGGGCGAAGCCGACGCGGCGATCTTCAACGCGCACCTGGTGCTGCTCGAGGACGAGGCGCTCCTCGAGCCGACATATCGCGCGATCGAGAACGGTGCCACCGCCGAGCGTGCGTTCTACGACGCGGCCGTCCAGGTCGCCGACCGCTACCGGGCGCTCGAGGAACCGCTCTTGCAGGAGCGCGCCGCGGACGTGCTCGACGTCGGCCGGCGGGTGGTCGAAGCCCTGATGGGTAAGCCGGAATCAGGACCCACCGAATTAACCGGGATCGTAATCGCCGGCGAGTTGACCCCGGCCGATGCCGCGGCGCTTGATCCAGGCCGCGTGACCGGGATCGCCACCGCCCACGGCACCGCCACCGCGCACGCCGCGATCCTCGCCCGTGCGCTCGGGCTGCCGGCCGTGGTCGGGATCGGCGAGGTCGTGCTCGGGATCGAGGAGGGCACGACCGTCCTGTTGGACGGCGGCGAGGGCACCATTCAGATCGATCCACCGGCTGAGGTCCAGCGCGCGGCGAGCGAGCGCCGGGAACGGATGGCGGCCCGGCGCGCGCGCGCGCGCGAGCGTGCGCACGAGCCGGGGGCAACCAAGGACGGCAACCGAATCGAGGTTTTCGCCAACCTGGGCTCGGCCAAGGAGGCGGCGAACGCGGTCACGCTCGGTGCCGAGGGCGTCGGGCTACTGCGCACCGAGTTTCTCTTCCTCGACCGCGCCGAGCTGCCGAGCGAGGAGGAGCAGGCGGACACGCTGCGGCAGATCGCCACCGCCCTCGACGGCCGCCCGCTCGTGGTTCGCACACTCGACGCGGGTGCCGACAAGCCGCTACCGGCGCTCCCGATGCCGCCCGAGGCCAACCCGTTCCTCGGGGTCCGGGGGATTAGGCTGACTCTCGAGCGCCCCGACGTGCTGGCCACCCAGCTCCGGGCCATCCTGCGCGTAGCCGCCGAGTACCCCGTTAAGGTCATGCTGCCGATGGTGGCGACGGTCGACGAGATCGAGTCGGCCCGGATCGTTCTGGCCCAGGCTCGCGCCGACACCGGCATCGACGTGGCGCTCGAGTTCGGGATCATGGTCGAGGTTCCGGCCGCAGCGCTGACCGCCAGAAGCCTCGCCCAGCACGTCGACTTCTTCTCGCTCGGGACCAACGACCTGACCCAGTACACGATGGCCGCCGAGCGGGGCAGCGAACGCCTGGCGCCGCTCTTGACCGGGCCGCAACCGGGCGTGCTCAGGCTGGTCCAGGAGACGGTCGCCGGGGCACGCGCGCACGGGCGCTGGGTCGGGGTGTGCGGCGAGCTCGCCGGAGACCCGCCGACCGCGCTCCTGTTCGCCGGCCTGGGGGTCACCGAGCTGAGCATGGCGCCGGCGCTTGTGCCCGAGGTCAAGGAGGCGCTCCGGGCGGTCACGCTGGCCGACGCGCAGGCGGCGGCGCGCCAGGCGCTCGAGGTCGACAGCGCCACGGCGGCGCGCGCCCTCGGCGCTGCCCTACTGTGAGATACGCTCATGCCCACGTGGAAGCCGGTACCTTGAGCTCGTTGCGCTCATCCCGGATGCTCGCGGTAGGCACGGGGCTTCGGGTCGTCGCATGTCCGGTGGTGATGGCGCTCGTGCTGGCCGGCGACTACACGCCCGCCGCGATTGTGTTCGTCCTCGCCGCCGCGACCGACTGGCTCGATGGTCGCCTAGCCCGCCGCTGGGGCGTCACCACCCGTTTGGGCGCGTTCCTCGACACCACGGCGGACAAGCTGCTGGTGACCACCGCCCTGATAGCGCTCGTCGCCGTGCACCGCGCGTCCCCGTGGGTAGCGCTGGTCATCGTCGGGCGGGAGTTCACGATTCTCGGACTGCGGGCGGCGGTCGAATCGGGCGGGCGCCGGTTCGAGACCTCGATGCTCGGCAAGTGGAAGGCGACGGTGCAGTTCGTCGCGATCACGCTTGCCCTCCTGCGCCCTGACGCGGTGATCGCCGGTGCCTACCTCGACCAATGGGCGATGGTGATCGCCGCGGTCGTCACCGCCTGGTCGGGGATCGACTACATCGTGCAGTTCTCCGCCGCCCTGCGTTCCTGATCCAGGCCGGTGGCCCGTGTCTTCGTCACCGGCGGGACGGGCGTGATCGGGTCGGCGCTCGTCACGAGCCTGCTCGAACGGGGCGATCAGGTCGTCGGACTGGCGCGGTCGGACACCGCGGCGTCCGCGCTGTCGGCCCGCGGCGTGACCGTGGCCCGCGGCGAGGGCTATGACTCAGATGCGCTCGCCCGCGGCATGGACGGGTGCGAGTACGCGTTTAACGTCGCCGGCGTCAACTCGCTGTGCGTCGAGGACCCGCGACCGATGCAGCGCATGAACGTGGACGGGGCGGTGGCCGCCGTGCGGGCGGCGGCTCGCGCGGGCATCCGCCGGCTCGTCCACACCTCCTCGGCGGCGACGATCGGCGAGGCGCCGAGCACGATCGGCGATGAGCGGACGACTCATCGCGGTTGGTATCTCTCGACCTACGAGCGGACCAAGACCGAGGGCGAACGCGCGGCGGTGGCCGCGGCGCGCGACCTCGGTCAGGACGTGGTGTGCGTCAACCCATCATCGGTGCAGGGCCCGGGGCGCGCCAGTGGGACGGGCCGCTTCCTGCTCGCGTTCCTCGACGGGCGCCTGAAGGTCTTCGTGCCCACCGTGGTCAGCTTGGTCGATATCGACGACTGCGTATCCGGGCACCTGCTGGCCTGCGAACACGGCGCCGCGGGCGAGCGCTATCTGCTCAACGGTATGACGCTCTCGATCGAGGACGCCCTCGCGCTGGCGGCCGACATGGCGGGCGTCCAGGTCCGGCCTCGGCTAGTCCCGCGCGGAGTCGCGACGGCCGCGGCCGCGGCGGTCGAACGGGGCTTCAGGCTGCTCGGGCGTCGTCCGCCGGTGTGCCGCGAGATGGTGCGGACGCTCCTGCACGGGCACCGGTACGACGGCTCGCGTGCCGAGCGTGACCTCGGCCTGCGCTACACCGACCCGCGCGAGACGATCCGCAAGACGGTGGCCTGGGCGCGGGCCGAGGGCCTGATTCGCTGACGCCGGCCCATCGGGCCCGAGCGTACGTTCGTCGAAGATCGGCCCCGGCGGCCGGACGGACTGCGTATCGCTGCCGATGCCAGGCAGATGACACCGGTCGTGCCTTCGCTACAAGGCGCCCGCCGCGCGCGCACCACGATCCTGCGCGACGGCTCGGCCGTGCGGGTACGGCCGCTCGAGCCGGGCGAAGACGCCGGGCTTTGCCGGTTCCTGGAGGCGGTTTCGGCCGACTCGCTGTATTCGCGCTTCTTCGGGACGCCGACTCCCGACCGGGCCGCGGCCTCGCTGGCCGGATGCGCGCGTCCGGGCGATGTCGCGCTCGTCGCCCAGGGTGGTCCCGACCGGTTGATCGTCGCGCACGCCGGCGCCTTCCGAACCCGTGAGGACCGCGCCGAGGCCGCCTTCCTGGTCGCCGATGGGTGGCAGGGAAGAGGTCTCGGATCAATCATGTTCTCGCGCCTGGCCGCAGCCGCCCGGAAGCGAGGGATCGCGACGCTGGTGGCCGAGGTGCTCCCGGGGAACCGTCCGATGCTCGCCGTCTTTCAGCGCGCGGGCCATCCGGTTCGGATCCAGCCCGGAGCGCAGGAGATCCGGGTGCTGATCGGCACGACCCCGCTCGCCGCCGCCGGCCCGCTCGCCGCCTAGACCCTGGCACGGCCGCTCAAGAAGCGGGCGCCCCTGCCGATCTGTCACGGCGAGGCGCCTAAGAATGGCTATCGACGAGTACATGGACACTGAGCAGCGGCCGACGCGCGACCGCGGGGCGGTGTGGTCGCTGGGCGACCTCTCGCAATGCGACGGTGAGCTCGGCGAGCTCAGTGGCGATGTCTCGCGGGCGCTCGACACGCTGGCTCAGATCACCTCGGAGTTCTCCTGCGACTCGGCGCGCAGCTCGCTCGCGGTCTCGGTCATCACCGACAACGTGCAGCACCTGGCCGCCCAGCTGCAGGACCTGACCGCGCGCACGAGCTCGCTGCGGACATCCTCGGAGGGGGCCGCACAAGCAGCCGCGGAGGCGGCCGAGCTGGCCGAGCAGCTCTCGCTCGAGAGCGCCCGCGGACTGGACGTGCTTCGCCCCCTGATCGACGCCACCCGCCAGATCAGCGAACAGGTCGTGCGCGTGCACGAGCTGGTCCAGACGCTGGCCGGCAGCGAGCTGGCCAGCATCGGCGAGTTCTCGGCGATCATCGACCGCATCGCGGACCAAACGAAGCTGTTGGCCCTCAACGCCGCGATCGAAGCGGCGCGGGCCGGCGAGCACGGGCGAGGATTCGCCGTCGTCGCCGATGAGGTGGGGAAGCTTGCCTCCGAGACGGCCTCGCGCACGGCCCAGATCCGGGAAACCGTGAAACGCACGCGCACACAGATGGACGACGTGATGGAGGTCATGTCGAGCGCGCGCGACCGGTCCGCCAGGACGACCGCGGACGCCGACACCGGGCTCGAGGTTCTCGAGCGCATCGCCGAGCTGATCGACTCGTCCAACGAGCGCGCGACGCAGATGACCGGCCTGGCCGACGCGCAGCGCGCCGACGTTCAGGCGATCGACGCCAGCCTGCAGGTGATCACCGGCGGAAGCGCCGAGATCGAGCAGCATGCGGCGTCGGTGGCGCGGGCGCAGCTCGATCTGACCTCCAGCGCGGAGCGTGCCTCGGTCGTGCTCGGCCGCTTCGATACCGGCGGCGCGATCTCACGTCTGCGCGAGCGCTGCGAAGGCCTGGCCGGCGAGCTGCGCGCCATTCTGGAGTCCGCGGTCGACGAGCGGCGGGTGACCCTGTCGCAGCTGCTCGAGCTTCGCTACGAGGAGGCGCGCGGCCCGCTGATCGCGCGCTTCGCCCGGCTGTTCGACGTCTCCCGTGCCGATCCGGCCGGGTTCTCGCCGCCGAAGTACCACACTGCCTATGACGCGCTGGTCGACCGGGCGATGATGGAGCGGATGGACGCGGTGCTGGCCGCCGAGCCGGGACTGACTTTCGCGCTGCCGTTCGACCTCAACGTCTATGCCCCGGCCCACAACAGCGTCGTGTCCAAGGACATCACCGGCGATGCCGCCAAGGACCTGGCCGGCAACCGGACCAAGCGCTTTTTCCTCGACTCGCCGGCCCTGACCCGGGCGTCGCGGATGGAGCTCGGTGTCAAGCTCCCGACCGAGGTCCTCACCCGCCAGCAGATCGCCGCCCGCGGAGCGGTCCTGACCGAACCGACGCGCGACACCCGGCCGTTTCTCCTCCAGACCTACGCGCGGGACACCGGCGCCGTGCTCACCACGCTGTCGGTGCCGCTGTACGTAAAGGGCCAGCGCTACGGATGCGTCTGCCTGGGCTGGGATCCCGAGCAGCTCCGTCGCTGAGCTCGTAAGCCCCGGCCCGAGCCGCCAACACGGGGCTCGAGGGGTCCGGATGTCTGACCTCTGACTAAGTCCCCGGGGACGGCGAGCCGGCGGTAGGATCCTTCTGAACCTCCTGCGCAGGAGAGTAGGAAGGAGTGGAGCACCTGACGTCCATCCGTGGGGCCACCACGTTGTCGCCGGCGCCACCGCGCCACCGCGTCAGCAAGTTCCTGATCCCCGAGGTGATCTTCGGCATTGGCACGCTGGCCGAGGTCGGCGGCGCAGTCCGCCGAGTCGGGGGGCGACGCCCGATGCTCGTCAGCGACCCCGGCGTGCTGGCAGCCGGCTGGGTGGACCGCGCGACACCTTACCTGGCCGATGTCCGGGTGGAGTGGTCGCTATGGCATGAGCTGACGCCGAACCCCAAGGACTTCGAGGTCCAGGCGGCGTTCGAGCGCTATCGGGAGAGCGGGTGCGACGCGCTGCTGGCGATCGGCGGCGGAAGCTGCATCGACATGGCCAAGGCCGTGGCGATCCTCAGTGGCAACGGGGGACACATTCTCGACTACGAGGGCATCGACCGGGCCACCAGCCCGATCCCGCCGATGGTGTTGGTTCCGACGACCGGCGGCTCGGGTTCGGACGTGTCGCAATTCTGTGTTGTCACCGACACCAAGCGTCGCTTCAAGGCGACAATCGGCGGCCGGGCGATAGTCCCCGAGATCTCGGTCACCGACCCGGAGCTGCTGACCACCATGTCGGCGGAGCTCACCGCGCACACGGGCATGGATGCGCTCAGCCATGCGATCGAATCGTGCGTCTCCGAGGCGTGCGACTTCCTCAGCAAGGGCCTCGCTGTCTCGGCGATCGCGGCGATCGCCGAATACCTCCCGGTGGCGGTGGAGGACTCGCTCGATCTAACCGCGCGCGAGGGGATGGCCCGAGCGAGCCTGCAGGCGGGGATGGCGTTCACCAACGCGCTGCTCGGCGCAACGCACGCAATCGCCCACCAGATCGGCGGCGCGCTCGACCTCCCGCACGGCCTACTCAACGCCATCCTGCTGCCTCACGTGATGCGCTACAACGCCGAGACACATGCCGAGCGCTACGTCGAGGTAGCCCGTGCGCTCGGCGTGCAGACCGACCGGCTCGACGCGAGAACCGCCGCCGAAGGCGCGGTCGAGTGTGTCGAGGAGCTCAGCCGGTCGCTGGGTATCCCGGCCGGGCTGCGCGAGCTCGGCGTCGATCCGGCCGACTTCAACCGATTTGCGGTGGATGCGCTGCGCGACGCCTACATCGCGACCAACCCCAGACGGGTCAGCGAGGACGATGTCCGCCGGATCTGCGTCGCCGCCTACTGAGCGACCCGCCGGCGCCACCGCCGGATCGCTCAATTCCGACCCCCAGGCGCTTGAGCGGCTGATCGGCGTCCGCTCCTCCAAGCCGAGCTTCTACGCCGCCTGGCGCGAGAAGTCGGCTCGCCTGGACCACACGATCGAGACGCTCGAGCGGATCTCCTCCGCACTATGCACGGCCCCGGCTGGGCCCGTCGCGGTGTGCGATGCGGTGGTCGAGGCGGCCGCCTACCACTTCGACGGACGCTGGGCGGCGATGGTCTTCTCTGGCATCGACGCGGGCGACAGGATGCCTCGGGTCATCGTCCACGCGAGCCAGTCCGTCATTCAGCGCTGGGAGGTCGCGCCGCGGGGGCTGGCGGCGCTGGCCGAGCAGACGCTGGCCGCCCACCGGCCGGTGCTCGTCGCACGGGAGGAGGGAATCGACCTCGCCGGTGAGCCGTGCGCCGCGGTGGCCGCCCCCATGCCGGTGGACGGCAAGCTCGCCGGGATGCTCGTGGTGGGGGTGGCCGACGATGCCGAGGTTGCGCCCGGGGACGTCTCGATCCTGGTCACGCTGGCCAACCACGCCGGTGTCGCGCTGCACAACGCCTCGCTGTTTCAGGAGAACGGGCGGCGCGCGGCCGAGCTAGAGCGCCGCGGCTCAGAGCTCGAGGGGACGCTGCGCCGCCTGGAGCAGGCCGGGCGCCGCCAGCTCCTCAGCGAGGAGCGCAACCGGATCGCGCGCGAGCTGCACGACAGCGTCGCTCAGCACCTGCTGACGATCGGCATGAACCTCGAATGGTGCCGGCGACAGGAGTCGACTTCGCCCGCCGTGCTCGAGCGAGTGCTGGCCGCCCAGTCGCTGGCTCGCTCGGCCATGGACGAGATCCGCGAGGTGATCTTTGGGCTGGCCAGCGACGGACAGATCGAGCTACCGCGGGCGTTGCGTGAGGTGATCGACGACGTCGAGGCCGGCACCCGGCTGAAGGTCGGGCTGCGCGTCTACGGGCAGACCCAGCCGGTGCCGACCGCGACCCAGCACGCGCTGGTCCAGATCGCCCGCGAGGCTCTGTTCAACGTGGTGCGTCACGCCGAGGCGCGTCACGCGTGGGTGACGCTGCGCTGGCGCCCCCAGGTCGTGTCGCTTAGCGTGGCCGACGACGGCTCGGGCAACCACCGCAAGCTCCAGCACCAACTGTTCATCTCGCAGCCGCATGGCGACCACCTCGGGCTGACCGGAATCGCCGACCGCGTGCGCGGCCTGGGCGGCGCCGCCTGGTTCGAGCGCCGGCGCGGGGGAGGCGTGAAGCTCCGAGTCGAGGTGCCATTGGGTGGGACAACCGGTGTCGGCTGAGCCCGCCGTCACCGTCCCCGCCCGCGTCTTGCTGGTCGACGACCACGCGATCGTGCGGCGCGGGCTGCGCTCGATCCTCGAGCTCGAGTCCGATATTTCCGTGGTGGCCGAGGCCGGCGATCGAGCCGAGGCGCTCCGCGCGCTCGAGCGAGCCAGGCCCGACGTGATCCTGCTCGACCTGAAGCTGAGCGCCGATCACGACACGGAGGGGCTCGAGCTGTGCAGCGAGATCGTCCGGCGCCGGCCGCAGTCCAACGTCGTGATCCTCTCCACCTTCCTGAACGAGAGCCTGCTCAACCAGGCCCTGCGTCGCGGTGCGAAGGCGTACGTCCTCAAGGAGGTCGACGTCGTCGAGCTCGTCCGGATCATCCGCTGCGTGTCCCGCGGCGAGTCCGGGTTCGACGGGCGCAGCGCGGCGATGGTCAGGGCGCTCGTCGCCGGCGAGCACGCCGGCGGCGAACCCGAGTTCACCCAGCGCGAGCGCGAGGTCACCGAACTCCTCGCCAGCGGCATGACGAACGCCGAGATCGGCCGCCGGATGTTCGTCAGCGAGAGCACGGCGAAGTTCCACGTGCGCAACGTCATGCGCAAGCTCGGCGTGCACAGCCGGGCCGAAGTGGCGTATGCGGCGGGTAAGCGCGGACTGCTCGACTGCGCCGACCGACGCTAGAGCGCGCGCGGTCTGGCTCGGGCACCCCAGACCGGTGGACCAGACCGGGGAACCGGCGCTCAGCGGTGCTCCCCCTCGCTGGCCCTCGGCGCGACCGATGTCCTGCCCACACCTGCAAATCTGCGCAACCTATGCCCCGCCGCCGGCGCACGCGCGGTTATCCATCCACCAGATGCAGAAACGCGCACGGCGCCGGCAATCCGTGTGGGATGCGCGCTTTTACAGGTCCCGCTGGGGGGTGGGTCGACCTGCGTAACTCGACACGCGGATCATCTTGGATGAGCGTGACGGCCTACGCACGCCCCCACATGCGTAGCTCGTCACGGCGGACGCGGGCGCGGCGAAGTGACGTGTTGCGCAGGTCGCGGGACCGTGCAAGACCCCGCTTCCCAGCTTTCTCCCAAGCCCAGGCCAACGACGTCCGCCCCCCCGCACCACCGGGACTCTCATACAAAATCATCACACGCGCCCGAGCTGTGCCGTTAGGTTTGCCCGTGCGTTGGCCTGCGGGGGTTACCGCCAGCCGGGTTGTCCTATTGCGCCCGGTGACAAAGACGCGATTGGAGGGAGCATCATGAAAAAGCTTGCCGCAGCGCTCGTCGTCGGATCGCTCGTGGGTTCTTTAGCCGCTGCCGGTCCCGCGTTTGCCCACAATCGCGGATGGGGCGGCGGTGGTCCGGGCGGCGCTCGACACGTCTTGTGGGCCTCACCGAGCGGAGGCGGCGGACGGTGCAGCCTATGGGCGCCGTGCAGCCTCGGCAATGCCGTCGCGGCTGCCGCCGCGGGCGACACGGTCATTGCCCTGCCGGGCACCTATAACGGCGGCGTCGTGCTCGACAAGCAGCTCACGCTGAAGGGCTGGGGGGCGGTAATCAATGCCAGCACCTCGCCCAATGGCAACGCAGTGCAGATCGTCGGCCCGGGTGGGTCGGGCTCGCGGGTCGAGGGCTTCAGGATCGAGAAGGCCGAGTTCGAGGGAATCCTGGTGGGCACGGCCCCCGTTGCACCGACGACGACCGATGGCACGGGTGCGACCTCGGGGCAGCCGGTCAGCGACGTAACCATCGCCGACAACGTGCTCGTCGATAACGGCACCGGCTTTGGCACCGATGCCGGGCAGTGCTTCGGGACGCCCGACGCACCAGGCGACTGTGGCGAGACGATCCATCTTGTCGCGGTTACCGACTCGATCGTCGAGAACAACCGCGTCGTCGACAACGTCGGCGGCATTCTCCTGACCGATGAATTCGGTCCCAGCTCCGGCAACATCATTCGCGGTAACTACTCGGTCGGCAACACCGACGACTGCGGGATCACGCTCGCCGGTCATTCCGCTGCCGTGAATCCGGCAACCGGCTCGCCTACCGGGGCGGCGGGCGTGTTTGACAACCTGGTCGTAGACAACGTCTCGGACGACAACGGCGTCGCCGGACAAGGGGCAGGGATCCTCCTTGGGGGCGGAGCCGCGTACGCCGGGGTCTATGGCAACGTGATTCGCGACAACGTGGCGCGCGGTAACGGGCTGGCGGGCGTGACAATCCACGAGCACCTTGTCGGCGACCTGAACGGCAACGTCATCAAGGGCAACTTCCTCAGCAATGACAACGTCGACGGCGACTTCGACTTCGCCGCCGCGAGTGCCACCGAGACGACGGGGATTCTCGTCGCCTCCGGCGCTCCGCCCGACACGGCCCTTCCGCCATTCCTGGAGCCCGCCCGGATCACGGGGACCGTCATCAGCGGCAACCGGATCTTCAATGTCAAGGTCGGAATCTGGACGTTAGGGGTCGACCCGGCGACGACCACGATCACTCACAACCTGTTCGGTCCCGGAGTCATCACGCCGGTCAGCACCAACTGAGGGCGCAACGGTGTCCATTTCCGGGGGCGACTCGGTCGTCCCCGGAATGCGCCGGCGCTAACAGCCGTCGATGCCGCAGGCCTCGCCGCCGGCGATCACCGGCTCCGGCGCACGCCGGGACCAGCCCTCGTTCAGGAGCTGGAGCAAAGCGTCGGGCGGATGGGCGCCGGAGGCGCCGATCGCGCGATCGATGACGAACGTCGGCACCGCGCTGATCCCGAAGCTGGACGCCATGCGTTCATCGTCGCGGACGGCGTCGGCGTAGCGATCGCTCGCGAGCATCTGACGCGTCTCGTCGGGATCGAGGCCAACCTCGCCCGCGAGCCGGATCAGCGTCTCGTGGTCACCCATCAGCTCGCCCTCGGTGAAGTAGGCGCGCAGCAGACGCTCCTTCATGGCGTCACCAAGGCCATGCTCGGTGGCGAGATGGATGACGCGATGGCCGTCGAACGTGGAACCAGATCGCTGGATGTCGAAGCGGAAGTCCAGGCCCTCACCCGCGGCCGTCTCGACCATCTGCTTCTCCATCTCGCGGGCGCGCTCGATGCTCATCCCGTACTTTTCGGCCAGGCGAGCGGCGCGCTCGCCCTCGCGCTCGGACGGCGCAGACGGATCGAGCTCGAAGCTTCGCCAGGTGATGTGCACGTCCTCGCGGTGCTCGAAGCCGTCGAGCGCGGCCTCGAAGCGGCGCTTGCCGACGTAGCACCAGGGGCAGGCAATATCGGACCAGATTTCGATTTCCATTAGTTCCAGGGTAGCTCGCTCCGCTCGTGCCAGTAGGTAGCCGGGTCCTCGACGATGTCCTTGAGCGGCGCAGGGTCGACATCGAGCGCTTCGAGGTTGCTCCGGAGCTGCTGGGCAGTGGTGGCGCCGCTCAGCGCCACGTCGACCCAGGGCTGTGAGAGCACGAACGCCAGCGCGACCGCGTCCGGCGTGGTCCCGGCCTCGCTCGCCGCCGCCGTCAGCGCCGGTACGTCGCCCCGGTCGGTCAGCCGGCCGTTGGCGAGCGCCTCCTTGATGAGCACTCCGAGTCCGGCGTCGCGCGCGGCGGCCAGCGCCGGGCCGGCCGAGCGCTCGAGCAGGTTGAACGTCGACTGCACCGTGTCAAAGCCACCGACCTCGAGCGCCCGCTCGATCGTCTGGGCCTGCTCCGGCCCGCTGGTGGTGAGCCCAATGAAGACTCCGCTCGCTCGCAGCCTCGCCAGCTCGTCGAGGACCTCGGCGTCGTCGAGCACGCCGCTCTCAAGCGTCGCCGAGTGGATCTGGTACACGCGCAGGTGATCGCCAAGCAGCTCGCGGGTCTCGGCCAACTGGCGGCGGAAGGTCGCGGCGCTCAGGTCCTTGACCTCGTTGACCTCCGCGTCGGTCCGCCACTCGGCGGTGTACGTGTAGCCCCATTTGGAGCCGACGGTGACATCGTCGCGTCCCAGGCCGCGCGCCTGCAGCCAGCTGGCGAGGAACGCTTCGGCCTTGCCGTAGGAGCGGGCGGCATCGAAGTAGCGCACCCCGCCGGCGTACGCCGCATCGAGCACGTCGTGCGCCGCGCGCTCCATCGAGGCGACGTCGGTGTGGCCGGCGAGATCGGCGGCGTGTCCGAGGTTGATGTAGCCGGGGCGGCCGAGTGCGGCCAGGCCAAGGCCAATCCGCGTCACGCGTAGCCCCGTGTTGCCGAGCGTCGTGATCACAGCAGTTCCGGGAGCGATCGCATGTCGTCGAAGACTACGGTCCGGGGGCCGGCCAGCACGTCCGCCGGGGTCAGACCACCCGCATACCCGAGCACATCCATGCTCGCGGCGCGCGCCGCCTGCACGCCGTAACGGCTGTCCTCCACGACCACGCAGCCGGCCGGCTCCACGCCCATCCGCTCGGCCGCGTGCAGGAACAGGTCTGGCGCCGGTTTGCCGTTCGCCACCTCGCTCGCGCTGAAGATGCGCCCGGCGAAGCGGTCATACAGCCCGGTCAGCTCGAGCTTGAAGCGAAGCCGCTCGGGCGGGCTGCTCGAGGCGACGCACATCGGCAGGGTGATCCGGCCGAGCGCCTCGACGATTCCCGGGACCGGCACAAGCTCGGCCTCGAACCGTTCGTGCAGCTCCTGCTCGCCTCGCTCGAACCACCCGTCGGGCGGCGGATGGCCGAGCTCCGCCTCGACCGCCTGCACGATCACCTCAGGCGAGCGGCCGACGAACCGTTCGATCACCTCTTCCGCGGTCATGGTCACGCCGAGCTCGGCAAGCATCTCGACGTCGAGCCGCACCGAGATCGGTTCGGAGTCGACGAGCACGCCGTCGCAATCGAAGATCACGAGCTCGGTCACGCGAGAAGCAATTCTCCGCCCCGGTGTGGCACGAGCACAAGCATGCTCCGCCGGGCGTGTTCGGGCTCGGGACGGGCGGGCCGGAGCGTGCGCGGCAGCTCGGCTGCGGCCCGAATCACCTCCCGCATCTCCATCTCCGCGAACGGCGCGCCGGCGCAGCGCCGGACGCCGCCGCCGAACGGGATCCAGGAGGGAGGGTTTTGATTGAGAGCCCCGCCCGCCCGGTCGAGGCCGTCGAGCCAGCGCTCCGGGCGGAACTGAGCGGCGGCCGGCCACAGGTCCTCGCGCCGGCAGGCCAGCCACAGGCACGCCGCGACCTGGACCCCGGCCGGAATCGTGCGGCCGGCGATCTCCGCGGGCTCGAGCAGCAGGCGCGGCGCGATGGTCAGCGGCGGTCTGGTGCGCAGGGATTCCTTGACGACCGCGTCCAGGTACGCCGGATCTCCGTCCCGCAGCCGCGCCTGCGCCGGCGGGTGGTGAGCCAGCCGCTCGAACGCCCACGCCAGAGCGGCGGCGGAGCTGTCGTGGCCGCCTACTAGGAGGGCGACGAGCTCGTCGCGCAGGTGCTGATCGCTCGGCGGATTGCCCCGCTCGTCGCGCTGGGCGAGCAGGACGCTCAGCATCGAGTCATCTCGCTCGCCGGCGGCGGCGCGGCGGCGCGCAAGCAGGTCAAAAAGCATTGCGTCGAAGCGTTCGACCGCCGCCCGGAAGCGGCCCCACGGGCTGCGCGGTCCGAGGTCCTTGCGCACGACCGCCATTGCCAGCACCCAGGGCAGCGAGCGCACGGTGTCCAGGGTGTCGTCGATCGTGGCCCGCAGGACGGCCACCTCGCCGGGGTCGCGAGCGCCGAACACGACTCGCAGGATGATCGCGAGCGTGAGCTCGCGCATCCGCTCCAGGGCGACCACGCGCCCGTGCCAGGTCGCGAGCTCAGCACGGGCCAGCTCGGCGATCATCGGCGCGAACGCCCGCATCCGCTCGCCATGAAACGGGCCCTGCATGAGCCGGCGCTCGCGCAGGTGCTCCTCGCCGTCGAGGAGCAGGATCGAGTACGGACCGGCGAACGGGCGCAGGAACTCCCAGCTCTGCCCGGCGGGCGCGATGGCCGGGTCCAGACGGAACACCGCCCGCACCGCATCCGGGCTCGAGAACAGGACCATCGGCTCCGCGGTCCAGTAGGTGCGGATGGTGGCCGGATCGCCAAACCGCGCGTGCACGCGCTGAAGGAACGCACCCGGTCGGCTCATCCACGCGATCGTCTGCCAGACGGCGGGGGCACGGGGGCCGGGTGGCAGGTCCATGCCCCGATCCTACGCAGGTAGCTGTAGATCAGCCGGATGTCACCGGGCTACGGGCTTCCGCCGCCGGGAACCGAACGCCGCCGTCGATCCGGATGCGCACGTTCTCACCGAGCCCCGGGGTGGGTAGCGGGGCGACGGCGTATACCTGTCCGCGCGCCAGCGAGAGCTCGAGGCGAGCGCCGTCCTCGACCGGGACCACGCGGGTTACCCGGGCCTCGAAGGACCCCGCCGGGTCGAGTGCGACGTGCGCGGGCCTCGTCATGAGCAGCTCGTCGCCGTCGCCGAGCTGCCCGTCGAACCCGAGGAAGCGAGCCACCTCGACGTTGGGGGGCTGCTCGAGCAGGGCTCGCGGCGGGCCGGACGCCACGAGCCGGCCGTCCATCAGGATCAGCAGCCGGTCGGCCAGCGCCCAGGCCTCGGCCCGGTCGTGGACCACAACAAGCGTGGCACGGGTCTCGGACCGGAGCGCCGACAGCGCGTCCTCGAGCAGGCTGGCCCGCACCTCGGCGTCCAGCCCGGCAAAGGGCTCATCGAGGAGCAGCACGTCGGGCCGCACCGCGATCGCGCGGGCGAGATGGACCCGGCGCCGCTCGCCGCCCGACAGCGACGCCGCGGGTCGGCCGGCCAGGTGATCGGCGCCGATCGCGCGCAGCGCCTCGCGCGCGCGGGTTGCCCGCTCGCCCCGGGGGACGCCCCACCAGGCCAGGGCGAGCATCACGTTCGCGAGCACGGTGCGGCGCGCCAGGTCGGGGGACTGGAGGGCGATCGCCACGCGACCGTGGCGCTCGACCTGACCGTTAACCGCGGGCAGTGCCCCGGCCAGTCCATCGAGCAGGGTGCTCTTGCCGGCGCCGTTGGGCCCGAGGAGCGCCACGATCTCGCCGGCTCGGACCTCTGCGCTGACCTCGTGCACGACGTCCCGCCGGCCCCGCCGAAGGCTCAGCTGCTCGCAGCGCAACAGCACGCGCCCGCTCGCCGCCGCATCGCTCCCGACGTCGACCGGATCCGTCACGTCGCGGACCAGAAGCGCATGCGGATGCCGCCGCCCTGCTGCTGGAGCAGGCCGAGCCCGCACATGAGGATCAGGATCATCACGATCAGCACGATGGCGATCGCCACGGCGTCCGCGTAGTGGGCGGCGTCGACCTCAAACAGCGTCGCGCTGGCCAGGGTCTGGTCGTAGCCGTAGATGTTGCCGCCGATGATCGATACCGCCGCGACCTCTGACAGCGATGTCCCGAGGGCCGCGATGATCGCAGCGATCACCCCGATCCTCGCCTCCCGTAGCGCCAGCATGCTCACCTGGCGTCTGCCGGCGCCGAGGAGCCGAGCCTGGGACAGGAGGCCGTCGGGTAGGGCCTGGATCGCGGCCGCGGAGAGGGCCACGATGAAGGGCAAGGCCAGGATCGTCTGGGCGATGAAGACCGCCTCCCGGGTCCAGATCAGGCGCAGCGAACCAAGCGGAGCCTGCACGCTCATCAGCAGGTAAAGGACTGCCCCTACCAACACCGGAGGTAGCACGAGGCTCGAGTTGGCGAGCATGCGCAGGAACTGCCGGCCGGGGAATCGACCCAGGGCGAGCGCGAGCGCGATCGGCACCCCGATCACGGTCGCGATCGCGGTCGCGACCGCCGCCACCTGGAGCGTGAACCAGATGATGCTGAGCAGGTAGGGATTACCGTGCCAGATCATCGGCAGGGCCACGCGGAGCTCCTCCCAGATCAGATGCATTTCACGCCGTCCGGAAGCGCAGCTGGATCCCGCCCGTGCGCTGCTGAATCAGGGTCAGCACGCCGGCCATCACGACGATGACCGCCAGCAGCATGATCGCGATCGCTGTGGCCAGCGGTTGGTTGCCGCTGTAGTTGAACTGGTCCATCAGGCCGCTCGCCAGCGTCTGGTCGCGGCCCTCGAAGTTGCCGCCGATGATCACGACGGCGCCCACTTCGGCGATCGTGGCGCCGGCGGCCGCGATCACGGCCGCGAGCAGGCCTATCTTCGCCTCACGCAGTGCCAGCAGTGAGAGCTGGATGCGTCCGGCCCCGAGCACCCGGGCCTGGGCGAGCAGCCCGGGCGGGAGCCCTTGGATCGCCGCGGGGGTGAGTGCGACGATGTAGGGGAGCGCGAGGATGGCCTGGGCGACGTACACGGCCGGGAGCGTGAACTCGATCTGGAGCGAGCCGAAGACACCCCCGGGGAGGAGCAGCAGGAGCAGGCCGATCCCGACCACGACCGACGGGAGGGCGAGGCTCGCATTGGCCAGGAGCTGGAGCGTGCGGCGGCCGCGGAACCGGCCCAGCCCGAGTGCCAGCCCGAACGGCAGGCCGATCACCAGGGCGACCGAGGTTGAGATCAGAGCGACGCGAACCGACACCCACAACAGGTTCATGAGGTACGGGTTGCCGTGCGTGATCAGCGGGATGGCCCCGCGTATCTGATCCCAGACGTACCCCATTCAGTGGCTCGGCTCGGACGGCGCCGACTGCACGTAGACGAGCTGTCCGTTGGCGAGGCGGTAGACGACGCCGGCCTCGGTGCCGCGGCCGATCGTGCGCGCGCCCGGCTTGGGTAGCGGCGCGACCGTCTGGCCGGGTTGGATGTAGATGTTCTTGGTGCGGAGGCCGTGGCTGGTGATCGCCCCGCCGAGATGCAGCGAGGACAGGGCCGCCAGCAGAAACGCGACCGACAGCACGATCCCGAGGTCGAACAGGTTTACGAGGCCGTCGAGTGGGTCGCCGGCGCGGTCTTCTCGGGTGCGGGCGTGGGGGGTGACGGAGATGATGAGTTGCCTCCTATCGGCCGTGGATCGCTGATGACCGCCGCGAGGTACTGGAGGTCGGACAGGTCCTGGCTGTACATACGGTCGCGGGACAGGGACAGCCCGAACGCGACTGCGCCGATCAGCAGGCCGACGACGGTGACGCTGAAGGCCACCCGGAGGTCGTGGCTGAGCTGGGCGGTGTTGCCGGCGGCCAACCCGGTCAGCGCCGGCGAGAGCGGGATGAGCGTGCCCATCAGTCCGAGCGCCGGGCCGGCGCGCACCAGCATGCGCGTTCGGGCCAGTCGGCGCTGGGCATCGAAGTCGAAGTCGGCGAGCGCCTTGTTGAGCAGGTGCTCGCTCCCGGGCGTGCCCGCGTGCTCGATGATGAACGCCAGTGTCCCGGCCATCGCCGGGCTCCGCGCGACTCCGCTGACTGCCGCCCAGGCGGCGGCGCGGTCGTTGTGGGCCAGCGCCTCGCGGGCACCCTCGGCCGCACGCTGGAGGGCGTCGAACCGGCGCCGGCGTCGCCGGGTCACCTCGACCACGTAGCTGCCGAGCTCGAAGATGACCAGCGCAAGCGCGAGCAGCGCCAGGATCAGGACGGGGACCTCGAGGGCGCTGGCGACGTGGAAGATCGCCTGGTCGATGCCGTTGCTGCTCAATCCGAAAGGAAGAAAAACCAAGGTGCGTCAGAGAGGAAATCAGCTGCTGGGCCGCAGCGCGCGCCAGCCGCGGCGGCCCCGGAGCTCGCGCCCGGCGCCGAGAGCCAGCAGGAGGACGATCCCGAACGCCGCCGCCAGGGCGGGAACCGGCGAGGTGCGAACGGCCTGCCGCGCGGGTGGCGCCGACGTCGCGGGCGCCGGGAGGCTGCGCACGAGCGGGCTGGCTTGCGCGGGCAACGTCGTCACGTCGCTGATCAGCTGCCCGGTGACGAGCGGCCCGAAGGGGAAGACGCGAGTGGGCGGCTTGGTGATGGGGGAGGTGTGGCGAGGCGGATGGGGAGCCAGGGAGCGAGTGGTGGTCGTGTGGGTGGGGGTTGAGGTCTGCGTGGCCGGATGACTCGCCGTGGTCGAGGTCTGGTTCGTGGACGCGGTATTGGCTGAGGTGGTGTCGCTCTTCCCTCCGGCCGGCGACTGGGACGCGTGTGTTCCGGCCCCGGCGCCGGCGTGCTGGCCGCTGCTCTTGCGAGGTCCGGTCGGCGAGTGGGACTTCCGGTTCGTACCGCCGCCGGTCTGGTGGTGACTCCCGGTCGCTACCGGCGGCCGTGAGCCGACCGTGATCGGGATCTCCGCGCCGCCGCCGGCGCCGGCAGCGTCCGTGACCTGCACCGCGACGTCGTACTGACCGGCGGCGTTGAACGCCGCCTTAGGGGCGGGAGCGGTCGAATTCGGCGCCCCGCCGTCGAAACTCCAGGTGTATGAGAGCGGGCTGCCGTTCGCGGCCCCCACGGTGGCGCCGAAGCTGACCGCGCCACCCGTCGCCACCGTCGTCTTCGACGCGCTCGCGGTGACGGTCAGCCGGCCTCCCGTGAACACCTCGATCGAGATCGGCTGGTTGGATTGCACCTCGTCGAGGTAGTCGTCGTCGGGCTGGCCCTGCGGGCTCCCGCGCCACGGGCGGTCGTACTGATTCACGGATCCGAGTGCCTGTACCACCGGGTACTCCGAGGTGTTGTTGAAGTCGCTCGGTGTCTGCAGGTCCTGTGGCGTGAGCTGGGAATCGCTGCCCTCCTCGGGATTTCCGTCGGCGTCGATCACCGTCACGCCGGTGACACTGCCTGGTGAGATCGGGGTCTGGAGGCAGCCGAGGATCGTGGGCAGCGACCAGGTGGCATTCTGCGCCAGCGGCACGTCCACGGGCCCCTGGCGCCCGAGCTCGTTCATGCTCTGACCCTGGTAGGTCGGGCACTGGCCGGGGTTCGCCTGAAGCTGTGCCACTGACACCGAGTCGGTGCTGGTCCCGTTCGAGCTGTACACCGTCCCGATCACCAGCGGGTTAGAGCCGGCGTCGGCGCCGGCGACGGCGGTCGAGCCTCCGAACACGCCCAGTGTCAGTGCGACCACGAAGGCGAACCGCCGCCCCGGGAAGATCCCAGGGCGGCGGTCGACCGGCCGTCGATGTTCGCTCGCGCTAGCTCGTCGGCGGGCCACGGGGCTACTTTACGTCGATATTTCTCAATTTCGAGAAGCTCGACGCCTGACCGGGCTGGACATACGCCAGCTGAAGCACCCACTCGACCTTGCGCTTGGCTTTGAGGTGCAGCGTGACCGTGTCCTCGCCGCCACCGAGCGTCGCGGTCCCCAGCACCTCGAAGCGGGCCGGGGCTCCCGTTGCGGTGTCGAGCCCAAGCACTACGACCTTGCCTCCTGAAGGCCCCGCGGCGGGCGACACCACGGCCGAGATGGTCAACTTCCCCTTCTTGGCGTGAACGGACCGGAGACTCGCGCTCGAGGTCGGCGCGGCCCCGACGGACACGTTGACCGTGCTCGACGCGGCGGCAACGCCGCCCGCATACTGGAAGGTGGCCTCGACCTGCCAGTCACCCTGACGCAGGGGTGCAATGACAGCGAAGTTCCCCTGCGAGGCAGAGAGCCGTTCGCTCGCCACCCTGTGGAACGAGCCCTTCTTGCCGAACGCCCGCGCGAGCACGGTGACAGTGCCCGCGCCATGCCCGCTGGGCTGGACGGTGCCGGACACGAGTGCCTTGCCTCCCTGCGAGCTCGCGTGCAGGCTCGTAATCGCGCCGTGCACGGTGACCTTGACGGGAGTGGTCGCGGCCGGCGACAGGAGGTCGCCGTAGACCGGGCTCAGCGTCGCGTTCTCGATCTGCGAGATCTGCGCTGTCGTCACCTCGTAGGAGCCGGTCGCCGGAGGGATGAACTTGATCGTGTAGTGACCAGTCGAGTTCGTCTTGGCGCTCGCCACCGGAATGACAAGCGCTCCCTTGACCTCGTCGATCGTGACCGTCTTGCCGGCCAGGGCCGGATACCCGAGCTCGGCGTTGGTGAGCGTTCCCTTCACGGTCGCCGGCTTGCCGACGCGGTAGTTGTGCGGGAAGCCCGATGCGGTCAGGTCGGGCGATGCGGTGGCCACGAACGGTGGGCCGGCCGGATCGCTGGTGTGAGCCAGATAGTCCTTCAATTGCGCCTGGAACGACGGCGAGGTGAGGAAATTGACGAAGTCCTCGGCACCCTGGACGTTCACGTCCTCGCCCGGCTTATTCGGATTGATGATGTAGACGTGGAAGTAGTTGATCAGTGCGTACAGGCCGCCAGGTGCGGTCGCGCTCTGCGGTCCGCGGGTGAGGATCTTGAGGTTGGGGATCGAACCCGCCGGGTCGGTTCCGGAGGCCAGATAGTCAAACGTCCCCCGGTCGGTCAGGACGTAGCAGGTGTTGGTGGGGGAAGGCTGGCCCGTGCAGGCGTTGGCCTCCTGGACGTTCTTTCCCTGGTTGACGCCGGTAATCGCGTACCACGTCGGGTTGTGCCCGTCCCCGGCGATGATCGCGCCGCTGTCCGGACACGGCTGACCGTTCAGCGCCGCGGTGTTGACCGGCGCCATGCCGCCGCCGTCCGCGGTGCTCACGTCACACAGCGAGAGGCTGGCGGGCTGGAGACCCGAGCTGTGCGCCAAAGCCCAGATCTGGTGCTCCTCGACGGTCGTGCCGGGCGCGGTGTTCGTCCCGCCGCGGCTAAGGAACGTCGCGTTGCCGGCGGCACCGGCGGTGGCGACGTCGGCGAACGCCTGGGCGATGTTGTTCGCCCCGTTCGACGCCACGCCGGCCGGATCGCCATTTGGCCCCGCGAGCACGAAGTCGTTGGTGAAGATCGCGTTCCCGTACTCGTTCTTGTAGGAGTAGCCGCCGGCCACGAACTGGTTCTCGAGCGAGGCGGCGTGCACGATCAGCGCACTGGGGCTGCCGTTGCCGCTCTCGGCGGACTGGATCGCCACTCCTGTGGCCGACCCCACGTAGTTCAGCGTGTACTGGGGATATGCGGCCTGGAACTCAGGTTTGACCAGGTTCGGTATCAGCCCCGAGTCGCTCACGTCGCTGGTCCCGACGACCGTCAAGGTCGTCTGGGCGACTGCGAGAGCGGGGGAGATCAGCAGCAGCATCCCGGCCGTCAGCAGGCCGAGCAGTGGTACGGCTAGAAGCCGGCGCAGAGCGCCGCAGCCGCCATTCGCGCCCGGCCGTGCGCGATGACGAGGGAAGGTGAGGGTTTCATTCATCGGGCCAGCATATAGGCAATGCCTATGCAAGAGCGGCCAGAACTGGGTAGGCGGGGCGGCCGTCGTTACGCTCCTAACCCATGTGCGGTATACGCCTGGCATCCCTCTTCTGCGCGCTCGCGCTCGCCGTGCTGGTCGCGGGTTGCGGCGGCGGTGGATACACCAGGCACGATTTCATCACCCGAGCGGACGCGATCTGTGCCGGCGCGCTGCGCCAGGCGCGCTCGATCGCGTCCGGCACCGCCCTGCCCACGTACCTGGCCCAGTACGTACCTGTCCTTGAGTCCGAGGCGAGCCAGCTCCGGGCGCTGCGCCGGCCGCCGGATACCGCGCGCGATCGCGCCACGCTCGCGCGTTACTTCGCGGCTCTTGCGCAGACAGTCGCCAATTACCGGCAGCTCGCGACGGCGGCCAAGAGTGGCGATCAGCAGGCCGTGACCGACGCGGAGGCGGCGCTCGGCGCAAGCCCGGTCTACTCGCTCGCCACCAGCTATGGGCTCACCTCGTGCGGGACCCCTGGTTCGACCGCGGTCTGACGGGCTGGCGTGTACGGTCTGCTGTCAGATGCCAAACCAGAAGCTCTCAGATGCCTAACCAGGAGCTCTCACTCGGCGAGGCGGCCGCTGCGCTCGGAGTGAGCGTCGACACCCTTCGTCGCTGGGACCGAAGCGGGCGGATCAAGACCACCCGCGACGCCCGGAACCGCCGCCTGGTTCCGGCGTCCGAGATCAACCGGCTCAGCTCCCGTCCGGTCCGCCATCGCACCGGCACCGAGCGCTCGGCCCGCAACCGGTTCACCGGCGTGGTGCGGTCGGTCGAGTGCGATGGGGTGATGGCGCTCGTCGAGCTCGAGGCGGGACCGTTCCTGGTCACCGCCGCGATCACGCGCGACTCGGTCGAAGAGCTGGGGCTCGCGGCCGGCGTGAGCGCTACCGCCGTGGTCAAGGCGACCTCGGTGATGATCGAGCGCGGCAACTTCGCGTGAGCTCATCTCAAAGGCGGGACATGGCCGACACCAGGCGCGCACAGGCTGCCGTCACTCCATAGTCGTCGGCGATTGCGCCCATCCGCCCGGGGTCAGCCGGATAGCGCGCGCGGTGGCCGGCCGGCAGCTCGATCGGCAGATCCGCCACGGGCGCAACCACGCTCATCGCGCTCTGCAGGTAGGCACGGTCGGCGTCGTTCAGGTCCCGGTCGCGCAGGATGCCGGCGATGTCACCGTGGCGGCGGATCATGCCGGCCGCGGTGACGGCGCCCACGCCCCGGAGGCCGGGAAGGCCGTCGGACGGATCCCCACGCAGGATCGCGAAGTCCGCGTAGCGCTGGCCCGGGATGCCGTAGCGGCGAGTCACCTCGGCCTCGTCGATCACCGACTGCCCGGACTTTTCGGAGTACAGAACGCGCACCCGTGGGTCCTCCACCAGTGCGAACAGGTCGCGGTCGCCGCTGGCAATCTCGATCGTGCCCGAGGCCAGTCGGCACCACGTGGCGATCACGTCCTCGGCCTCGTGCTCGGGCACGCCGACCACGTCGATCCCGATCGCTTCGAGTAGGTCGCGGATTACGGGGAGCTGGGGGACAAGCCCGGGCGGGACCGGCTCGGCGACCCGGTGAGATTTGTAGGTCGGGATCAGCTCAACCCGCCAGTCGGGCCGCCAGGCCTGGTCGTCGGCCACCGCCAGCCGCCCCGGTCGCCGTTGATCGATCAGCCGGGCGAGTCGCTCCAGGAAGCCCTGGATCGCGTTTGCCTGCCGCCCGCCCGGTCCCGGTGCCCGGTCACGCGTTCCATAGAACGCGCGGAAGATCATGCTCGACCCATCGATCAGCAGCCAATCGCACCCCACACCCCGGCATTCTGCCGCGCGCACCTGAAAATCCGCGCGTCGCCCGCGCCCTCGCTCCCGCGGGCGCGGTTATGCATCCACCAGCTGCAGAAACGCTCACGTCGACGGGGGAGCCGACGGCGTGAGCGTTTTTCCAGGTGCGCTCGCGGCCCGCTGACGGCCAGCGGCCCGGAAGGTCTCGAGCCAGCCGCTCACGAGGTCTCGAGCCAGCCGCGCATCATCGATAACAGCTCATCCACGTCGACCGGCTTGGCGATGTAGTCCGACGCTCCGGCGGCGATCGCGTTGTCCCGATCGCCCTTCATCGCCTTCGCGGTCAGCGCGATGATCGGCAGGTTGGCGAAGCGCGGCATGGCCCGGATGGCTCGGGCCGTCTCGTAGCCGTCCATCTCCGGCATCATGATGTCGAGCAGCACGAGGTCGGTGTTGGCGTGCTGGGCCAGGCGCTCGAGTCCTTCGCGTCCGTTCTCGGCGTACACCACCTTCATGTCCTGCTGCTCGAGCACCGAGGTGAGCGCGAAGGCGCTGCGTATGTCGTCATCGACGACGAGCACCTTCCTGCCGTGCAGCGGCGCGTCGCCCGCTCTCAGGCGATCGAGCAGGCTGCGCATCGAGCTCGGCAGCGTCGCCGGCACCCGGTGCAGGAACAGGGTCGCCCGGTCGGCCAGGAGCTCGGGCGAGTCGACAACCGCTATGACCGCCGCCTTGGCCAGGGCATCGAGGCGGGCGCGCTGCATCCGGCTCAGCTCTCGGGGCAGGTAGGCGACCAGCGGGACGTCGCGCAGCACCTGCTCGGTAACGAGCTCGCGAAGCGTGGCGAAGGCATCCGTCTCACGCCCCTCGAAGGACATGACGATCAGGTCGCACATCGCCGCTCGCAGCGCGACCGCGGCGTCGCCCGATTCGATTCGGAGCAGCTCGACCTCATCGATGCTGCGCAGGACCCGCGCGAGCGGCTCGACGTCTGCGCCGTGGTCGACGAGTGCGACGCGCCGGACCCGCGTCTCGGTCAGCGCATCGACGCGTGCGAGCGCCGGGTCGAGCGCTTGGCCGACCATCGAGCGCTCCACGAAAGCGGCTGCGCCCAATCGCAGCGCCGGCAGTCGCGCCGCCATCCCACCGACCGCTACGACCGGCAGGTGGCGCGTGTCGCTATGCCGCTTGAGCTCGGTCAGCCCGGACTCGATGCGGTGGGCGTCCCCGGCGAGCAGTACCGCGTCGACGCGGTGCTCGCGCGCGAGCTCGAGCGCGGCTGCGGTCTCATGAGCGACGATCGCCTTCTGCCCGCGCTCGTGCACGATCCCGAGCGTCGCCTGCGCCCGGTCGGCGTCAGAGTCGATCACGAGCAGCACGCGATCCGCCGGGCCGATACGGTCGCTGTCATCGGCGACACCCCGCTCCTCCGCGTGCGGCCAGTCGTGGCTGGCGGGGAGTGCCGGGGCTGAGTCGGGCGCTCGCCGCGCCGTACGCGGTGTGGTGGGAATCAGCAAGGAGAACCGGCTGCCCAGGCCGAGGACGGACTCGACGTGGATTTCTCCCCCGAGCAGGCGGGCGATCTCGCGCGAGATGGATAGGCCCAAGCCGGTCCCGCCGTACTTGCGCGAGGTGGACCCGTCCGCCTGCTGGAAGGCCTCGAAGATCGTCTTCAGCTTGTCCTCGGGAATGCCGACGCCCGTATCGGTGACCGTGAACGCGATCACCTGCTCGGCCTCGCGGCGTGCGTCGCTCCCCAGACCCTTGCGGTCATCGACTGGATAGCCGACCGATAGCCGCACCCCGCCCTCACGCGTGAACTTGAACGCGTTCGAGAGCAGGTTCTTCAGCACCTGACCGAGGCGTTGCCGATCCGAGGCGATCGACGCGCTGCCAGCTGCCGGGCCTTCTCGTGCAGCTCCGCGTTAGTCGCTCGCACCTCGTCGTAGGCGCCGGTCAGCGCCAGCGAGTAGTCGAGACGCTGCCGGCGCTCACGTCCCAGGCGCAGCAGGCTCTGGGCGGCCGGCGTCTCGTAGGAGTCGATCAGCATCCGCCGGGGGCTGCCGAGTCGCGGGGACCGGCGGTCCGCCGCCCGGGCGGCGACCGCGGAACTAGCTCCGATTCCATGGATCGACGAACACGTCATCGACGCGCACGTCGCCTGCGAGCGCGTTCAGCTGAATGGACACCTGAGCGCTCCCGTCCGACGTCGCCGCCACCAGCGCGGAATCGGTCAGCATCGGCAGAGACGGAGCCCACCCACCGACGACGAGATCGACACCCGCCGGCAGGGTCACGTTCCCGTAGACCACGTTGACTTCCAGCAGGCCCGTCCCCTGCGTGAAGAAGCGGATCGTCGGATAAGCGGCATCGACGCAGGTCGGCGGTGACTGCGCGGACGCGCCGGCGGGGAGCGATAGCGACCACGAGCCGAGCGTCCCGGTCGCGGCGAACGGCTCGCTCCCTGGCACTCGTTGCGCACCGCCCGAGAGACTCCACCCGTCGCTCTCGAAGTCGCCACCCGGCGCGAGCTCGTACGACGACGGATCGAGCCACGGCGCGAACGGCTGGCTGAGCGACGCGATGTTGCACGCACTCAGGTCGATGACGTCGGCCTGCGCGGCCGACACGGGCACCGCCAGCAACGCCATGGCGCCGAGAGCCGAGAGCATCGAGAGGCCGGCAAGTCGGCGACGGACTACGCTCATCACTGTCCCCCTGCAAACGCGTGTGTACCGCCCACAGTGCGGCGACTTGAAGATACACCGCGAGGCAAGCATTGGGCGCAGTCTGGACGATCGTTCGAGTCCGTGCGCTAGTACCGGTCGGGCAAGATCTCTTGCAGGCGAAACGTCCCAATTTCTCCCTTCGCGAGTTCGAAGAACGCGCCGCCCTGGGCCGTCTTGCGCGGGGCGTCGGTGTGCGTCTCGTCGAGACGCACGCGTGACACCGTCACGTTGCCCGTGATGCGCACGCTTTCCGTGGAGTCTCCGGGGTTGAAGCAGCGGAGAATCAGGCCGTTGCCGTCCTCGGCTCCCTTCAGGCACGAGAACACCACCGCGCCCGCCACCGACAACGGTGGATCGAGCTGCGCCCCGCCGTCGGCGACGACGAACCCGAGGCGGTAGTCCTGCGATGCCCGCAACAGCGCAACGGCGTCGAGTTCGTCCGCGCCGGCGAGCAGCGCGTACTCGAGGTCTTGGCGCCCGAGACACTGCCCCTCGGGCGTCGAGACCTGCGGCCCAGCGCCGAGTGGGCGGGTGGCGATCGCGCCCGTGGGTCGCGAGATGACGCCGGTTGCTCGAAGCAGGGTGAGGCAAAGCTCGGGGCCGGCGGCCGACGGCCGGGCCTCGTATTCGGGCAGTCCTTTCGTCAGCAACGCGAGAGGGCCGAGCGCTACCGCGCCGAGCGTGTGCTGTGTCGGATCGGGCGGCTCGACCCAGTCGGTTCGCGGCTGGGGTGGCGCGAGCGGCCTCTGCACCAGCGCGAACTGACCTTCGGCGCGGACCGCGGAGGCCGGGGGTGCTGCTGCGGCGCCGACTGGGAACACCACGCGCAGCCGGTGATCTCGGGTTGCGTTCTCGACCGTGGTGCGGAACTCGATGCGCTCGAGTCCTTGAACGAGCCGCACCAGCGTGGTGACCGCAAGAGGCCCGAGCTCGCCTACCGGATGCAGTTCGGCGTCGAGACCAACCGGCCGCCGGGCGACGACGCGCAGCTCGAGCTCCCAGACCGGAGGACCCACGCGGAGCACCCGGGTGGCCGCACTGCCGCTGCACCAGGGCGGCACGCCGTCGACGGGGCAGAAGTTGTAGAGGTCGCCCATGTCCAGCTCGTCCTCGAGGCGGTGCAGGTGCTCGAAGCGCTGCCCGGTCCGCTTATCGAGAATTGTCAGGGTGCCGTCGTCGCCCGCCTCCGCGCGGAAGCGGTCGCTGTCGATCGCGGCACCGTCGGCGCCTTCGGCCGGTCTCGCCGCCCGGGCCAAGTCGATCGTGCGGGCGCTGAACCCGTCGAGCTCGACCACCACCGGCTCCATTCCCGCCACCTCGACCAGGCCGCCCCGGCGCTGCGGCAGCACGTTGACAACGCCGACCTTGACGCTGCCCTCGCCGTCCGGTTCGGCGTGCAGTCCCGCGAGCGCTCGGCGCGAAAGGGCGGCGACCGTCCGCTCCAGCAGCTCATAGCGGACGAGCATGTCGCGGTGGACCTCGTCGCACGAGCAACCGCAGATCGAATCGTGCGGCTGACAGCGCAGGAGCCTGCCCCACGCCAGGCGGAAGTCGTCTATGGGAAACCGCTCGCCCGTGTGCAGCGTGCGGAGCGCGCCGAGCGTCTCGACCGCGAGGAGCCGGCTTTCTGCCGTCTCATTGGCGCGCTTGAGGTACAGGCGCGCCGAGTTCACGCCGCGCAGGATGTTCTGAAGGCGGCTGCCGAGCAGCTCGCCGCTCCATGCCGGCAAGGGCGCCGGCTCGAGCGCATCTACATAGTCGCGATACCCAGCGATGACGAACTCGGTTCCGGGCCGCCGCGCCTCGAGCTCGGCGCACAGGGCCGGCAGGTCGGGTCGGATGCGCACATGGTCGTCGCCCGCGCACAGCAGCAGCTCGTGCACGCCCGCGCGCGCCAGCTGCGCGCCGAACCGCTCTTGTATCGACTTGACTCGCGCCTGTGCGTCGTTCGCATCGCCCACGTGACCGAAGTTCGAGTAGCTCGCGAGCTGCTGGATCGCGAGCACCTCGCTGCCATCCGGTGCGCGCCATCGGAAGATGACTCCGAGCTCGTCCAGCTCATCGCCGAGGCCGCGCGAGAAGATGAAGCTGTCGATGCCGAACCCGGCCAGGATCTGCGGCAGTTGCAACGGATGCCCGAAGCTGTCGGGCAGGTAGCCGACCGGTGACGGTCGCGCGCCGAAGCGCTTGCACACGATCGCGCCCAGCAGCAGGTTGCGCACCAACGACTCGCCGGCCACGAGCAGCTCGTCGGGCAAGATGTAGCTCGGCCCGACCTCCAGGCGCCCGCTGGCAAGCAGCGCGCGCAACCGTCCCTCGTTCTCGGGTCGCGCCTCGAGGTAGTCCTCGAGCACGACGGCCTGGCCGTCGAGCGTGAACGAGGTGTACTCCGGATCCCGCTCGAGCACGTCGAGCACCTCGTCCACCACAACCCCGAGCCTGAGCTGGAACTGCTCGAACGGGAGGTACCACTCCCGGTCCCAGTGCGTGTGGGGGACGACGAAGCAGCGACGCAAGTCCGGGCCGGGGGAGGTGCTCACGAGCGCAGCCTATTGTGCGCTAGGTTGCCGCCCGTGGGCGATCGGCTGATCGGGGGGCTGGCGGTTCAGGAGCGGGGCGACCCGACCCAGGCGGCCATCCTGCTCTGGCCTGGACTCAGTTCCTCTGGCGCCTATTTCGACCCTCTGACTCCAGCCTTGCCGTGGCGGAGCGTGGCGGTCGACCCTCCTGGGTCTGGCGGCTCGGTGCCGCTCGATCCGTGCACCTCGGACCGACTCGTCGAGCTGGCTCACCACGTTTCCGAGGCGTGCGGATGCTGGGCGGTCGTCGGTCATTCGCTCGGCGCATACGTGGCCCTGGGACTCGCCGCGAACCCGCCGGCGAAGCTGCGGGCGGCGGTGCTGATCGACGGCGGCTTCCTGAGCCCCGAGGACTATGTCGAGCTTGGTATGCCGGTCACCTCGGGACGGGAGGAGCTGACTGCGTGGATGCAAGCCAACGGGCCGCGGTTCCCGGACTGGGATACCGCATTCGTGCAGCTCGCGGCGATGATCGGGGGCGAGGTGACTCCCGCGCTCGAGGCGTACGTCCGTGATGTGTTCGCGGAGGTGGACGGTGAGGTTTGCCAGCGGGCAAGGCCCGACGAGATGGCCGCCCTGCTACTCGGCGTGATCGATCACGACGCTCGCGCACGGGCCGAGCTGATCGAGATCCCGACGCTCCTGATCGCGTGCGGCGAGCCCGCGGAGCGACGCGCGATGCGGGAGCGAGCCTGGACGCAGCTGGTCCAAGCGTCGCCGCTGATCGAGCTCCAAGTGGTGGAGGGCTGGTACCACAACCCGATCCTGCAGGATCCCGACCGGGCCTCGAGCATGATCGTGGACTGGCTGCAGGGGCACCTCTAGAGCGGTCAGTCGGGATACTCGTCCTTGCGCCAGGCGCGGGGCTCGGCGGATCCACCTTTTGGCGTGCGCGCGAGCAGGAACGCGTGATACGGCGCGACGAACGGGTCGGGTGCCTGCACAGTGTAGGTGTGGTAGACGGTTCCATTCTCGCGCGCGAAGGCGATGAAGCTCGGGGCCTCGCGCAGGCCGTCCTCGAGTTTGGCCCCGATCTGGTGCGACCACTCGTCGAGCCACTCTGGCGGGTTGGCGACGATCTCCTGGATCGGTGGGATATTCCGCGCCTGCTCCGGAGTGAGCGCGAGGCCGAAGTCGAACGGGAAGTCGGTGTCGTAGGTCGAGACGTACGGGAACTCCCAACCCATCCGTTCCTTGTAGGCGGTGAGCCGATCGATCGGCGCGCGCGAGAAGCAGATCAGCGTCACGTCTCGGTGGCCCATGTGCAGTCGCGCACCCCCGAACTCGTCACCCAAATTCGTGCAACCGGGGCAGGCTCCGAGCGTGTAGTCCGGCCCGAACATGATGTTGTAGGCGAGCAGCTGCGAGCGCCCCTCGAACAGCTCGTCCAGCGTCTTCTTGCCCTCCTGGGTATCGAACACGTAGTCCTTCTCCACGGGAACCCAGGGGAGCTCGCGTCGCTGCGCGGTTACCTTCTCCCCGAGCTCCGCGTACTGCGCCTCGAGCGTGGCCAGCTCAGCGCGCGCGGTTTGCCATTCCTCGCTCGTTCCGATCGTGGGCATTTCTCCACCTCCGGGGTTCGGTTCGCCTCTCGACGCTTGTACCTTAGGACCGTCCGGCCGCTCGTAACTCATCGCACGCGCAGGCCGGTCACATCTCAGGCCCGAGCGGTGTCATCTGGGTAGACCGAAAATAAGCCGCATCGCTCGGAGGATCACCATGCAAGCACGAATCGAAAGCCCGGCCCAGACAGTTCCCGGCGCCATGGCGGCGCTCCAGCGGCTCGGAAGGGCCGTCCATGAGACCGGCATACCCGAGACGACGCTGAAGCTCGTCGAGCTGCGCTCGAGCCAGATCAACGGCTGCGCAGTCTGTGTCGACATGCACGCCCGGGAGCTCAGGCACCTCGGCGAGCCGGACGCGCGCATCTTCACCGTCGCCGCTTGGCGGGAGGCGCCGTACTTCACCGACGCCGAGCGCGCCGCGCTCGCACTGACCGAGGCGGCCACCCGCATCGCAGATCGGCCCGACGCCGTGTCGGACGAGATCTGGGACGACGTGGCCCGCCACTACGACGAGCCCCAGCTCGGCGGGCTGGTCCTCGCCATCGCCGGGATCAACGCCTGGAACCGCATCAATGCCACCACCCGGCAGGTCACCGGCGAGTGGGTCGAGCAGTTCATCGCTCCCGCGCACGCCGCCTGACCTCGAGAGCAGACGCATCACAATTTGACCCTACGGGCGAGCGGGCGTTCGGGCCCGATCGCCCGGCGGCGGGCTTGCTGCCCGCCGCCAGAGTTGCGACCGTCGGTCAGTCGCCGCCCAGGTACGCCGCGGGCAGGTTCCGACCGGGTACCTGATCAGGCAGGTAGATCTTCGGATCGCCTGGATACGCGACCCGCCAATCGTGCGCCGAGTACCAGTCGAGCCGGTTTAGCTGCTGCGGGTTGACCTTGTCCGGACCATTGAAGTGGCCTTCTCTTCCCTGCTGCGCGTTCCACGCCTCCCAGGCCTTGTAGACCGACTCCATGTTGGCTGGGACGACGCCCTGGGGCCTGAAAGCACTGCGCTCGGCGGCGCTGGAGCCGGCCGCCGGGGACGTGAACGTCGACGCATACCCGGGGGCGCCCAGCGTGAGAGGGATCTGGCTCGGCTGCACCTTGTACGGCGCGAAATTCGGATGGTCCGTGAACGCGCTGTACATCGGCTCCGCCGCCCAATCCTCCTGGTTCATCGCGTGGATGCCGAGGATCTGCTCGATCGTCTTGACCATGTTGAGCTGGGTGTCGTAGTCGTTCTCGACCCCGGAGGCCGAGTACGGGCTGACCACGAACGCCGGGCCGCGGTGGCCGTCAACGTGGTCGACGCCGTTCTGTGTGTCGTCTTCGACGATGAAGATCGCCGTGCTCTTCCAGAACTTGCTGTGGCTGATCGTATCCACGACCCGGCCGACGGCGAGGTCGTTGTCGGCGACCTGGGCCACGGGATCTGGCACGCCGCTCCCGGTCGTGTGGTCGGTCATCAGCCACATGAACGTCAGGTTGGGCATCTTCCCGGACTGCTCCTGCTGCTGGAACACCGGCAGCCACTGGTCGACTCGGTACTGGTCCGGGATCGACAGCTGGAAGTTCGGGAAGCAGACATCGGTGATCGCCTGCAGCGACGGGATGTCTGACTGAGCCGCCGTGTACTGGCACGGGTCCGAGATCGGCTCTGTGCCCTTCTTCCCGTTCTCGAGCCATTGCGACTCGGCGTACCAGCTATCCCACTGGGAGCCGTTGATGGTCTCGGAGCTGGGCAGGTCCGGGAGGCTGTAGGGGTTGTAGATGTACTCGCCGAAGTTCTGCACGCTCAGACCAGCCTTCTCGGCGGCATTCCAGAGGAAGCCGTCGCGCTGGTAGGCGAGCGCGTCACCGGCCTGGGACGGATACGACCGGTAGAACGCCCCGAACTCCTTCTCGACGTAGTCGTTGGCCTCGGCCTGGACGATCCAGTTGTGACCGTCGGCCGAGAGGGTGCCCTCGTCGTAGAAGTTGTCCAGATCGCCGAAGCGTTCGGCGAGCGCGTGGGCGTTCGGCGTGACCTGTTCGCCGAACTGCGCGTCGGCCGGATCGCCGTTAACCGGCTGGCCGTCGAGGCTCGTGATGTCGCCGAGATCCTGGTCGTAGGTCCGGTTCTCCCTCACGATCACGACGATGTGCTTGATCGGCGAGGAGCCGCCGAGGCGGGCCGGGATGACCTTCGGCACGGTGTCGTAGTCGCCCTGGTTGATCGGCTTGATCTGATTCCAGTCGTTGTCGGTGAAGACGGTCTGGGTGTCGTGGCCGATCTGCCAGCCCGTCGTCGGCATCGTGAACGTGGTGACGCTGCCGGTGTCCTGATAGGTGTTGCGCCCGTAAGCGTTGCACTCGCTACAGACCGGCTCGGTGTAGATGCCCTTGTTGATGCAGCCGTAGCTCGCATTGGCAGGGTACCCTGAGCAAGATGTGGTCGGTAGAGGCTCAACAGTGGGGCCCTGGGCGCCGATTCCCTTGTCGTTGGTGACCACGATCGCGCCCGTGCCGAGTGCCGGGTCGGGCTGGACCTGTACCGGATACCAGTCGGTCGGGAGCAGCCCGACGAAGCGCATCGGCCGGTACAGGCCGTCGTAGCGGTACACGGCGATCGCGTTGTCGCGCCCGATGCTGACCAGCACGTGGTTGGGGTCAGACATATTGATCGCGTTGGCGTAGCTGCCCACGCTGGCGCCGGGGACCGGGTTGGTCCGCACCGTCTGGGTGACGGTGTTCGTCCGCTCGTCGATCACCGACATGCTGTCGTCGTTGGAATTGGCGACGAACAGCGCGTCGCCGTCCTGGTAGAGCGCCGTGGGTTCGAGGCCCACGGGGATCTCGTGAGTCTCCTGGCCCTGGTTGGTGCCCAGGCCGGAGTTGAGGCTGACGACCGACACCGTGCCCGTGCTCGCCCCACCGGTGGAGCAGTTGGACACGATTGGCGTCCCATCGGACAGGTTCGTGCACTTGTCACTCGACTTGGCCGGCCGCCCGCCCTCGTTCGACACGTAGGCGACCGTGCCGTTGTCGGCCAACTCGACCTGGCGCGGCGCGTTCCCGACCGGGATCTCGTCGAGCACGGTGTCGTTGGCGGTGTCGATCACGCCGAGCTTGTTGGCGCCGTTGAGTGCCACGTATAGCTTCGACCCGTCCGGCGACAGCGCCATCCCGGACGGAAGCTCGGCCCCGTTGGCGACCAGCGACGCGTCGCTGGTGTTCTCGCCGAACTCTCCGGCGTCGTCGTAGCCGCTGCAGTATGTATAGCTGGGAGGTTCGTTTGGGGTGCCGCACAGAAAGATCGACGCCTCCGGGGTCGCGGTCCCAGTGCTGTCGTTGAAGCTGTACTTCTGCAGAAACTCCGACTGCGGAACCCAGAGGGTTTCGGTGCCTGCGGACGGGCCCGGCGTGAACAGCGGCCCATCGGCGGCGACCGTCGGGTCGTCCCCGGCCGTGTCCCCGTTGAGCGCGGTCTGTTGCACGATCGTCCCGGTCTTCAGGTCGACGATCGTCAGGTAGCCCTGGAAGTTGTTCCAGCCGAGCGCCGCGAGGTATTGGCCGTCCGGGCTGATCGTGCTCGACACGAGCCGGGCACCCACCTGTCCTGTGCCACCCGTGCCGTTGCTGTCGAGGATGCGCTTCCCCAGCGGCGAGATCCACTGGTTCGTGGGCAGCAGGATGCCGTTGGCGTAGGTCTGGCTGACCTGCTGGTCGCCGAACGGGTTGAACCCACCGGCGAAGGCGGATGCGACGCCCACCACGGCGACGCACGATGTAAGCGCAGCGACGATCATGACCCGACCGCGTCGACGCCTATGCGTCCGCAACGACACGAGCTTCTTCACCGTATTCCTCCCCGCGACGGGTGTAATCGACGCCCGGTTTCCGGGCGGTGGCGCAGTGACCGGCGCGCCGGTCGCACCCTATCACCGGCTCCGGGGTGCCGGGTGTTACTGACTTGTGTCCATTTTGTGCGCGTGCGATAGCCGCGCCACCGTCCGGTACCGGCTTTCACGACGGAACGAGTCGCTAGGTATATTCGCGGCGTGTATGCCGTCCGGGCGACAGGGCTGGTCAAACGCTTCGGAGCGACGACCGCAGTCGACGGGCTCGATTTGGTCATCGAGACGGGCGAGGTGCGGGGGCTGCTCGGCCCTAATGGTGCCGGCAAGACGACTCTGCTGCGGATGTTGCTCGGTTTGATCCGGCCCGACGCCGGCGCCGTCGAGCTCCTCGGTCGCAAGCTCGATCACCTCGGCGGTGACGTGCTGGACGGCGTGGGGGGGTTCGTCGAGGAGCCGGGCTTCTATCCGTACCTGTCAGGGCGGGCCAACCTGAAGCTGCTGGCCAAGCTCGACGGACGGCGGGACGTGGCCGAGGAGATCGACGACGCGCTCGGGCGGGTCGAGTTGGGAAGTCGCGCGGGCGACCGGGTGAGCGGTTACTCGACCGGCATGCGCCAGCGACTCGGGCTCGCCGCGGCGCTGCTCCGCCGTCCGCGACTCCTGCTGCTCGACGAGCCGACCAGCGGACTCGACCCCGCCGGCGCGCGCGCGGTGGCGAAGCTCGTGCGCGAACTGTCCGCCGACAGTGTGGCCGTGCTCCTCTCGAGCCATCAGATCGGCGAGCTCGAGAACGTGTGCGACTCCTACACCGTGCTGCGCCACGGGCGCGTCGTGTGGGATGGCACCGCCGCCGAGCTCGAGGCACAGGCCCCCGACTCGGCCTACGCACTGTTCACCAGCGACGATGCGCAGGCGCTGGAGCTGGCGGGCCGGGTCGCGGGGATCCGGATTCAGCGTGGCTCACGCGGCGGCCTCGTCGTGGCTGCCCGCGTCGAAGAGATGGACGAGCTGGTGGCCGGGCTCGCCGACGCGCACATTCTGATCCGCCGCCTCGAGCTAGTGGTGAGCCCGCTCGAGAGCATGTTCTTCGCGCTCACGGCCGCGCCCGACGGAACGGCGCTCGACGCGCTCGAGCCGCAGCAGCTGGCGGACACGATCCTGGCGGGGGCGTGAGCTCATCGCTGCCGGCGCCGTGACGATCCTGAGCAGCGCATGACCACGCTGGCGCCTGCCGCTCCAGCTGCCCCGTCCGAGCCCATCGTCAGCGGAGGGGTCCGCAACGCGTACGAGACGGAGCTCTCCAAGCTGCTGGCTCAGCTCACCACGCGCATCCTGATACTGGTGTGCGCCCTCGGGCCGCTGGCCTTTGCCGTGGTCCTCAAGATCCAGAGCGGCACCCCGTCGGACGCCCTGTTCGGCTTCTGGGTCCACACCTCGGGGTTTGCCATCTCGCTGGTGATCCTGGGCTTTGCAGGTTCGTGGGGATTCCCGATCATCGCCGGCGTCCTGGCCGGCGACCTCTTCTCCTCCGAAGATCGTCACGGCACCTGGAAGACGATCCTCACCCGCTCGTGCACCCGCGAGGACATGTTTGCCGGCAAGCTGCTGGCGGTGGCCGCGTCGGTGGTCGGGCTGATGCTGGTCCTGGCCGCGTCGAGCCTGATCGCCGGGATCGTCCTGGTTGGCGCACACGCGCTCGTGAACCTGAGCGGAGTTCTTATCTCCCCCGGCCGGATGCTCGCGCTGACCGCTGTCAGCTGGCTGATCTGCCTCCTTCCGGTGCTCGCGTACACGAGCCTCGCTGTCCTGTTCTCGGTCGCGACACGTAACGGCATCCTCGGCGTCCTCGGCCCGCTGTTGGTCGCGCTCATCACCCAGTTGCTCGACCTGATCGGCAAGGGCGTGATCGTCCACGAGCTCCTGATCGGCTCCGCCTTCGACGGCTGGCACGGCTTGTTCACGAGCCACCCCTACTTCGGCCAGTTGATCGTCGGGAGCGTCGTGTCCGTGCTTTGGATAGCCGCATGCCTGATCGGCAGCTGGGTCATCATGCGCCGGCGGGACTTCCTCACCGGGGTCAGCGGACAGGGGCCGAGCTGGACGGCTCCACTCAAGGTCGTGGCGGTCAGCACCGTCGTGATCGCTGCACTGGCGTTCGGGTGCAGCCTCGGGCCGACCGGTGTGACCGCCTCTCGGGTCTCGAACTCGATCGGCGGTGTCTTCAACAACGTCACCCTGCTGCAGCAGCAATTGATCGGCCGGTCCGTGCCGCCGAACGCGCGGCTATACATCCGACCCCAGTGCAACCGGCCCGGCGCCCAGTCGGCAGGGCCGGGGGACTGGAGTTGCTACGTCTACGTGTTCCTCCCACAGGCGAACTCGGTTCCCTACCAGCTGCAGCAGGTCGAGTACGACGTGAGCGTCCAGTACAACGGCTGCTGGAAGGCGCAGTCGCCGCCCGCGTTCGTTGGCGACGCGACGATGCAGGACGCCGCCGGACGCAGCGTCGCCAACCCGCTGTTCATCGTCTACGGCTGCTTCAACATCTTCTGACGCCGAACCTCTCCGGTCTCTCTACCGATTTTTGGAGCGTTCGCGGGTAGGGTAGGGTCGCTCACCTATGTTGAGAAACCACATCGCGCGCCGCGTCGGTATCGCAGTCTGCGTCCTCACGCCAGTGCTGGCGCTCATCAGCCTGGCCGGCCCGGCCAGCGGCCAATCAGTTGACTACTGCTCGCAGATCCCGATCGTCCAAGGGATCCCACCATGGGGATTCAACACCGGTCAGCCGATCTCCGGGCCAACCGGCAGCTACGCCCGCGGGCACGGCAACATCAACCTCGACGCCAACACGGTCTCCGGGATTCTCTGCCAAGTCTTCCGCGTTCCCAACCAGCCCGATCGCCTGATCATCATGACGGTGAAGAATCACCTCGTCTACCACTCGCACTACGCGTCGATGTGGGGTTACCCCGGCAACATCATGAAGATCAACGTGCGCGTGCAGAGCAGCAGCGACCCGGGATGCAAGGTGGGTACGATCGGCCACGTGACGCTGTTCGCCAGCTACAACGGGGTCCGAAGCGACAGCGTGCAGTTCTTCTTTCCCGCCTCCTCCTGCAAGGACCACGACCACCTGTACCACGGCACCCAGGTGAACAACCAGGTCCCGCCGCTCTAGGCGCGCCTGATTAGTACGCCCGAGCCCGCCTGCCCGCCCGGGGCGGCGGGCTCGCTACGTGGCCAGCGAGCTCGAGGAACTCGCGTCGTATTCCGGGATCCACGCCGTTCCGCGACCATCCGGGTCGCTCCCAAAGCGCCGCCGCACCGCGATCGAGACGTCGCGTCGCAGGGCCGCCAGGGGAGACGCGAGGTGGTTGCTGACGCCTCGTTCGCGCGAGGCCAGAACCACCTGGCTCGCGCGGGGACGCCGCGAGCGTTCATACAGCGCGAGTCCGGCGACCGGGTCCGCGGGCTCGGCCGCGAGCGCGGCGGCCAGCACGCACCCGTCCTCGATCGCCTGACACGCACCTTGACCCAGGTAGGGCAGCATCGGATGCGCGGCATCCCCGAGTACCCCGACGCGGCCGCGCGACCAACGCGGGATCGGATCCCGGTCGTACAGCGCCCACTTGTACCAGACCTCTCCGGCCGAAAAGATCCGCAGCAGCGACTCGTGCCAGCCGCGGTAGCGCTCGAGTACCTCCGCTTGCTCGCACCGGGACACCCACGACTCGTGCCGGTAGCCCTCGTCGTCGTAGTGACAGACGACGTTGATGAGCTCGTCTCGCCGCACCGGGTAGAGCACGATCGTGCCGTGCGGACCTAGCCACTGGGCGTTGTCGTTCGGGGGCGGGCCGCCGGGCACGGCCTCAACCGGGACCACGCTGCGATAGCAGATCTTGCCGGTGAAGCGCGGGGCATCCGGGCCGAACAGCGAGGCGCGCACAGCCGAGTGGATCCCATCCGCGCCGACGATGAGGTCGGCCTCGACCTCCGCGCCGTCCTCGAATCTCGCCACCGCGACCGGGCCGTCCGGCTCGACCCCGATGCATCGTGTTCCGAGCGTGACGAGCTCGCTCGGCACCGAATTGGACAGCACGTCGAGTAGGTCGGCCCGATGGGCCGTAGCCCCCGCACTGCCGAAGAGGCTTGCCTGCTGTTCGCGGCCCGTCTTCGAGATCACCCGGCCGGTCTTGCCGTTGCGGGTGAGCGCCCATTCCCAGCGTCCCGCGATCGCGCGGACATCGTCCTCCAGACCGAGCGATCTGAGCACCTTCATGGCGTTGGGCCCGAGCGCGACTCCGGCGCCGATCTCACGCAGCTCGGGTGCGGACTCGTAGATGGCGACTTCGATGCCCCGCCGACAGAGCGCGCGCGCCGCGGTCAGCCCACCGATGCCGCCCCCGATAATGGCAACCCGCGTCATGCCGACCTCGACTGTACTTCCTCGTCGGTGAGCATAGGATCACGTCATGGAGACTGAGAACGGCGCAGGTGGTTCGGTTCGCGAGCTCGCCGATTCCTTCCACGAGCGGTGGCTGGCGAGGAATCCGTTTGCCGCCAGCATGTACGGGATCCCGGGCTACGACGGGCAGGTCCCGGACGACAGCGAGGCGGGAGAGGCGGCCCGGCAGGACGAGCTCGAGTTGGTGCTGGCGGACGCGCGCCGGATCGATGAGGCGCAGCTCTCCGAGGCCGATGGGATCACGCTCGGCTGCCTGTTCGAGAACGTGGGCGAGGAGCAGCGGGACCTCGATGCTCGTCTGATCGAGCACACCGTGACCGCCATGCCATTCGCCGGGCCGGCCGTGTTCTTCGCCGTTGCCGCGCGAACCGTCATCGGCGATCCGAGCACGGCCGACGCCTATCTCGAGCGGCTGCGCGCCAGCGGCGGCTGGATCGACCAGCAGGGCGAGCGCCTGCGGATCGGTGCCGGCAAGGGTCGGCTCCCGGTGGGGCCGCTCGTGCAGCAGGCCATCGAGTGGGCGGAGGGTCTCCTCCAGAGCGAGGTGCCCGAGGCGCTCGCCACGCCGCGGCCGCCGGAAGGGTGGGGAGAAGAGGCGGCCTGGCGCGAGCAGCGGGATCGGATCGCCGGCGAGGTCGTGAAGCCGGCGCTGGCACGCTGGGTCGAGCTCTTGCGCGAGCTGCTGCCGCGGGCGCGCTCGGCCGAGGAACCGGGACTCGCCCACCTGCCGGGTGGCGAGGCCGATTACGCCAAGTGCGTCTGGTCCTACACGACGTTGCCGCTCGCGCCGGAGGAGATCCACCGGATCGGCATCGAGGAGGTTGCGGCACTCGAGGAGCGCGCGCTCGAGCTCGGCAGCCGTCTGGGGTTCAAATCTCTGCCGGAGATCTACGCGGCGTCGCGGGCGTCGTCGGGGCTTCGCGCTCCCGCCGACGCGATGGTGGCGGCCACAGCCGCGATCCGCCGCGCCGAGGCGCAGGCCGGTGAGTTCTTTTCTCAGCCGCTGCCGCCGCCGTGCGAGGTGTCGGCCATGCCGTCGGTCGTGGCCTCGAGCGGGATGGCGCCGCACTACACGCCGCCCAGGTTGGACGGCGGTCGGCCGGGCACCTTCTGGTTCAACCTGGAGCGACCGACGGCAGGGACGGGCTGGGACCTCGAAGGGGTGGCCTTCCACGAGGCGGTGCCCGGCCACCATCTGCAGCTGTCGCGGCTGCAGATGCTCGACGACCTTCCCGTGATGCAGCGTCAGCGTTCGCTGTCGGCGTTCGCAGAAGGTTGGGCCCTTTACGCTGAGCAGTTGGCCGAGGAGGTCGGCCTCTACAGCGATACCGAGAGCGTGCTCGGTGCCGTCTCGACGTCGCTGATGCGGGCGGCCAGGCTCGTCGTCGACACCGGGCTCCACGCGCGGGGCTGGACTCGCCAGCAGGCGCTCGATTACTTCGTCGCCCACGTGCCGGCGCCCGAGGGGTTCTTGGCCAACGAGATCGACCGCTATATCGTCATGCCCGGCCAGGCGCTCTCGTATCTGATCGGCAAGCGGGAGATCCTGCGCCTGCGGGACGACGCGCGCGGCCGGCTGGGGGCGCGCTTCACCCTCACCGGGTTCCACGACACCGTGCTCGACAGCGGTTCACTTCCGCTGCCGGTGCTCGACCGCAAGATCGAGCGGTGGAGCAGCGCCGCCTAGCCGCCTGATCTGAACCGGGTCCTAGCGCCAGCGCGGGAGTCGGACACCCGCCAGCACAGGCCCGCCATTGCCGCGGTGGTGAGCAACACGGCCGGCCAGGCTCCGATCAGGAGGCCGAGCAGATGCGAAAGCGCAAAGGCGAGCACGGCCGCGGTCGTGAGCGCCGTCGCAACTTGACGCCCATCGCGCCTCAGCCAGATGCCGATGCAGACGACGCCGCAGATCCCGAGCACCACGCCGCCGAGCGCCCGCGATCCGGAGATCACCGCGACCGCGAACCCGGCGATGAAGCCGGTCGCCCCAATCGCTGCGGTTGGCAGACGCCGCACCAGGTCATTGTCGCGGGTTTGCCCCGGGATCGGCCATGCCGCCGAGGCCGAGCCGGGGTTGGAGGTTAGACGCGGGGTCGCCGTGAGCGAGCTCGTCGTCCATACCTACGACGGCGTCCCGCACGTGTCCGGCGTACGAACCGATTCGGGGCAGGAGCTGCGGGCCGAGCTTGTCGTCGATGCCATGGGCAGGCGGTCCCAGCTGCCGCGCTGGCTCGCGCAGGCGGGTATCGGACCGGTGCACGAGGACATCGAGGATTCCGGCTACATCTACTACACGCGCTTCTTTCGGAGCCGGGACGGTCACATGCCCGAGTTCCGCACTCCGCCGGTCACCCGGATTGGGACCTTCTCGTTGCCTACGATTCCGAGTGACAACAACTGGTCGGTGGTGGTCGTCACCTCCGCGGGTGACACCCCGCCCAAGCGTCTGCGTGATCCCAGACTGTGGACGGCGCTGTTGGCGGCGTGCCCGCGGCATCTCCAGCACCTTGGCGACGTGGTGCGAACGCACCTGGAGGATCGGCGCGAGTTCGCCCAGCGGTGGGACGCGGTGACCGAGACGGAGCTCACCCCGTGGTATCGCGAGAACGTAGAAGAAGACCGGCTGCGCATGGGCGAGATCGAGGCCCTGCGCAACGGACGCGAAACCGCGCTGCCGAGCACCCCGTCAGCCGTCTTTCGGCAGGCTCTGGCGAGCGCGCGATGCGTGATCCGGACGCGCTCCGCGTGGCCCTGGACGCCCGGGCCTGCGTGACCCCGCTGCGAGATGCTCTCGCCAAGCCAGACCTCGTCGCGCGGGTTCTTGAGATCGCTCAGGACTGCGACCCGCCGCCGCTGGCCGGCCCGAACCGCGCTCAGCTACTCGAACTGCTCGGGACCTCGAGCGACACGCGACCTAAGGGCCGACCAGCTCGGCATAAGGGGTGGCACCCGCCGCATCGCTCCGTATGCCCGATGTGAAAGATCCCGGCCAGGTGAATGATGCCGCCACACGGCTAGACCGAAGAGGGAGGGACCATGAACCTGGTCGAATCCGCCGACGGCACAAGAATCGCGCTCGATCGATCCGGAGGCGGGCCGCCGCTCGTGATTGTCCTCGGCGCCTTCTGCGACCGGTCGACGAGCAAGTCGCTCGCGGCGCTCCTGGCCCCGAGCTACACCGTCTATGAGTACGACCGACGCGGCCGCGGCGACAGCGGCAACGACCTGCCGTTCTCGGTCGAGACCGAGGTAGCGGACCTGGCGGCCGTCCTCGCCGCCACGGGCCGGCCCGCGTTCGTCTATGGCCACTCCTCGGGTGGCGCCCTGGCGCTCGAGGCGGCGGCGCGGGGCGTTGAGATGCGACGGCTCGCCGTCTACGAACCGCCGTACACGGGTGACTATCACCCCGGCCCCGAGTTCGGAGAACGCCTGGACGAACTGGTGGCCGCGGGACGGCGTGAGGAGGCCGCCGAGCTGTGGCTGGCGATGACCGGCACCCCAGCACCGATCATCGAGTCGATCAAGCGCAGTCCTGGCTGGGAGCACCGGCAGGCGCTCGCGCACACCCTCTCGCAGGACCTGAGGCTCGCCAACGGTGGGCGGGTCCCGATCGAGCGGCTGAAGCGAATCGATGTCCCCGTGCTCGTGCTGGCGGGCGCGGCCAGTGCTTCGTGGGCCGCAGCTACGACCGCGAGCCTTGTCAGGACCCTCCGGCAGGCGAGCGAGCACATCGTGGACGGGCAGCAGCACCTTCCCGCCGACTCGATGTTGGCGGCGATCCTCGGAAGCTTCTTCCGGTGACGGGTCTGTCAGCCGCCGACGATCTCGGCGAACGCCGCCTGGTCGCGAAGCGCCGCCAGGTCCTCATCGGTGCGGGCCAGCTCGGCCAGCGGCGGCGAGAGCTCGACGGCGCGCCGAATGTGCGTGAGCGCCGCGTCGATCCGCCCCGCTCGAGCCTCAAAACAGGCGGTGTTGTAGTAGACCGTCGCGTACGGCGGGTCGTCGGCGACGAGCGCCTGGGCCCGGTCGGCGCCCTCCTCGTACTTGCCCGCTTCGAACAGCGGAAACAGTGGCGCGAATAGCTCCCACCCGCTCGGCTGGTACGGGGTGCCCGACGGTCCGGCGCCGATCGCGAGCACCGTCGTGCCGGCTTCTTGGCCGAACGCGGTTCGCTTGATGCCTGCGGGTACGTGGACGAAGGTCCCGGCCGGAGCGTCCTGGGTCTCTCCGTCCACCTCGAAGGTCGCGTGCCCAGAGACGACGACGTAGAGCTCCTCGCCCGATTCCGGCTCGCTCTCGTCGTGCTCGTTGATGATTCGGTCGCCGTCGGAGTGCGCGGTCACCGCGATGATTCCGAATGTCTGGATTCCAAAGTGGTGACGCACCGGACGGAACGGCAAGCGCCCGTCATCGGTCTCGTCGATCTCGTCAAGCCGCGCAACCGTGAATTTCGCCATGTCTGCCTTTCTCCCCGGGGCCGTTGGTAAGGTCGCTCGGTGCCGTCTTCAGGAGAGATCGGCATCCGACCCGCCACAGGGGCTGATGCTCCGATTGTCGCGACTATCTGGCATCGAGGCTGGCTGGACGGTCACGTGGGGCACGTATCCGACGGGCTCGTCAGCGCCCGGACCGAGGCGTCCTTCCGCTCACGAGCCTCCAAGCGCGTCGCCGACACGACTGTCGCGACGGTCGACGGCACGCTCGCCGGGTTCGTCATGATCGTCGACGACCAGGTCGAGCAGGTGTACGTCGCGCAAGCGCACCGCGGGACGGGCGTGGCGGGGGCGCTGCTCGAGCGGGCCGAGCAGATCGTCGCTGGTAACGGCCACGAGTCCGCATGGCTCGCCGTCGTCGCCGGGAACGCCCGAGCGCGCCGCTTCTACGAGCGCAGCGGCTGGATTGACCAAGGTCCGATCGACTACCCGGCGGCGAGCGACCGCGGTCCGATCTCGGTCCCCTCGCGCCGGTACGCCAAGCGCGTTTCACCGGACGCCGGTGACGCTGGTTTTTGCTAGGCCGGAGCGGTGATCCCCGCGTAGGTAGCCTGTTCGATCGCCTGCACGGTGTCGATGATTCCCGGATCGAAGAACGGCAGGACCTGGGTGAGGAAAACCACTGCGATGCCGGACGTGCGGTCAATCCAGAAGTACGTGTTGCACAGTCCGGCCCAGTCCCCGCTCCCAGCTCGTCTCAGCCCGGGAAGGTCCTCGGTGAACAGGTGAAAACCGAGTCCCCAGCCCTGCGAGAACGGCAGTGACGGAATGTCGTGGGACAGCTCGGGCATCGCCGACTCGAACACGGCGGGCAGCGCGATCCCGTCCAGGTGGTCGCTGAAGGCGAGCTCGACGGTCTCGGGCTGCAGGATTCGGTTGCCGTCGAGCGCGCCGTCGCCGAGGAGAGCCGCCATGAAGCGCGCGTAGTCGCTGGCCGTACCGTACGAACCGTGCCCGGCGGGCCAGAACTCGGGGTCCGCGATCGGCACTTCGAGATCGTTGACCACGAGTGCACCGTCGGCGGTGCGACTGTGGATCGCCATCAAGCGCCGGCGCTGCTCGTCAGTGGGGGCGAACGTCGTGTCGGACATGCCGAGCGGTCCGAAGACGTGCTCGGCCAGGTAGGCGGCTAGATCCTGGCCGCTGACTGCCTCGATCACCTGTCCGAGCCAGTCGGTGTTGATGCCATAGTTCCACGCGGTTCCGGGATCGGCAATCAAGGGGACGCTCAGGCCCTCACGCAGTCCACGAAACGGGTCCGGCGCGCCGGTGACCTCGTGGTAGCGCAGCAGGTCGCGGTTGGAGAACGCGTAGCCGTGACCAGCGGTATGGGTCAGGAGGTTTCTGATCGTCGCCTGCCGCGCCGGGGCTCGGAGGCGGGGCTGATTCTCGTCGAACCCCTCGAGCACCTGGAGCTCGCCGAAGGCCGGCAGCACCGAGGCGACCTCCTGCTCGAGCTCGAGGCGCCCCTGCTCGATCAGCTGAAGCGCCGCCACGCTGGCGAACGCCTTTGTCATCGACATCAACCGGACCATCGTGTCGGGCCCGACGGAGGCGTCGCCGTCTACCCGCAGCCTCCCCGCCCAGGCCAGCTCGGTCGTGCCGTCCCGCTGGGTCGCCACCGCGACGGCGCCGGGCACGATCTCGTCAGCGGCGGCCCGATCGAGCAGCGCCTGCACTTCGCTCGCCCATCCCATCACCCACTCCTCCTCAGTCTCCGGGGCCTAACGATCCATCTGTGTGCGGATTCTGACGACCCGCCGCTAGGCCCGCCCCGGTTTTCGCGGGGCGGGCCTGGTCGGCGACTGTTGTCGTTCGCGCGGGAGTACCGCGCGGTGTCCTCAGGAGATCGTCACCGTTCTCGGCGAGGAAGCGATTCCGTTGGCCACCACGACCAGCGTGCTCCTGCCCCTCGGCGTCGTGCCCGGGAGCGTGAACTCGGTCGACGAGCCCGCGCCCGGGGCAACCGATACCGAGCTCCAGTCGTGGGTTCGGGCGTAGGTGACTACGCCGGTGGCGTCGTTGGTGATCCGCACCAGGGGGAAGTTGGTGTTGTCCTGGACGTCATCACCGTATGTGGCTCCGGGGTCCAGCCCGGCGAGCTGCTTGCCGGACAGGCTGTATGTGCCACCTCGGCCGAGGTTGCTGGAGCTCACCGACGTGATCGACGGCGCCCACGCCGGGTTCGGCGTGCCGCCCGCGGTGTAGACCTCCATCTCGTTGGACCCGTCGTTGTAGAGAATCTGCCCGTTGGGCAGCGCCAGCATCCGCGTCTGGAACGAGGTGTCGTTTTGCGCGTTTGGCGCGTCCGGGATCTGGGTCAGCGTGTTGGCGCTCGGGTCGTAGACGAAGAAGTGCGTCGGCGTGCCGTACAAGCACGCGCTCACGTCGAATAGCACGTCCCCGTCCGGCAGGACTGACCCGGGTCCATCGGTGCTTCCGTACTCCTGGTTGTCGATGGTCGGGATCTCGGGGCCGGCGCTCCAGGTGCCCGTCTTGTACGTGTAGAGCGCCGTCGGCGACTCTTGGTCATCGGTGCACGGCGTCGGCGGTTCCTCCGCGCTCGTGCCGGCCCCGACCACGAACGTGTTGCCGCCCGGCATCTCGACCTGCGGCCCGATCTCGACGCCCGGGAACGGGTCGACCGGGCTGCCGCCCGCGGCCGTCGCGCCGGCGAAGCTCCAGCCGTCGACGCGCGGGTTGAACAGCTCGGTGTTGCCCAATCCCCACGTGTCGACGGTGAGCAGCTGGCCGTTCGGCTCGAGCGTCCAACCCTCTTCGTCGTTGGGATCGGTCTTGCCGGTCGCCGGGATGACACGCCAGGTCAGGTTCTTCGCGTTGAGCAACGCGTCGTCGACGGTCAGATCCGGATTAGTGAGGCAGGTGTTACACGGCTGCTGGAGCATGAAGGTGCCGTCGGCCAGGACGTCGCTCGCGGCGTCGCCCATGTTCGTCCAGCCGCGGGGCGGGTCGACGGAAGCCCAACTGTTGCTCACCGGGTTATAGATCGCGCCCTGGTTCGACCACGCCGGGTTCTCCCCGATGTACTCGCCGCCCTCGACGATCATCCGGCCGTCAGGCAGGATTGCCGAGGCGAAGTACAGCGGCGTGTAGTCGGCTGGCATCGACGCGATCTGGCTCCACGTCCCATCGGCGTAGTTCCCGCTCGCGTCCGGCGTTAGCTTCCACCAGGCGTTTGTGCCGCCCGTGGTGTTGTTGTCGGGCTCGTTGTGCACGAGCACACTTCCGTCGCTCTCCAGCAGCATCGTGCCGGGCGTTCCGAACGGCGGCGGGTTCACGAGCGGCGTCCAGGGTGATGGCGTCCCCGCCGGGGCCAGATCGGGCTTCAACCCCGATGGCGCCGGGTGGTGGAACGGCGTGAGGATGGGGTGATATTCCGACGCGGCGGGCGCAGCCGCAAGCTCGGCCTTACTGGCCCGGTGCGCGCCCGCGACCGGCGCATTGGCGATGACCAGCACCGCCAGCGTGGCCAACCCGGCCACGCCCGCGGCTGGACCGGCCATCAAGGCAAATCGACGACGTATTGAAGGCAAAGCCCCCTCCCAAGGGTCATCCGACGTTTTTAGACCGGTCGGGGACCCTATCACCGCGTCAACCGCAAGCGCCCGGGTGATCACCGTTCACCGGCGACCGCCGCGTGAGTGGCGAGTTGGCCGCGAGTCGTTTGTGGCGCGTCAGCGACTGGCCTGCATAACCTGCCACTCGGCGGTGTGATCGGAGACCGTGGCAGCTTATTCATCTCCCGCGTGCACACAGTGCCACGGTCGGCGCGGCGCCCACCAATTGGCCGGCTATGCATGCAGTGATCAGTGGCGGCTGCGATCACACGCATTCGGATCCCCGACTTGGTCGGGCTCTCAGAGCGCCCGCCAGAGGTCGAGGATCGCCCCGTGCCCGGCGAATAGGAAGGCGATGTGCTCGTGGGTGCGCTGAAGGGTTCACGCCCAGCGGCAGAAGAACGGTGGTGGTTGCTTCTCGTGGCCGCAATGGGGCGCCAACATCCGCGATAAGACGCAGTCGCCAACCGCCCTGTTCCATCGAGCCTAAATAAAGTGATCGCACCCGCCGGCCACCGCGCGGGCTGATTGGCCCTTACGCCGCCGCGGGCGCGGGACGGTAAATGTGCAACGCCGCCCCAGTGGGGTACGTCTGGGCGTCAATCAACTCAAGCCGCAGCGGCGTACTGAGATCCTTGAACAGTGGGAGTCCGTCTCCGAGCGCCACGGGCCGGAGAATGAGGCGGTACTCGTCGACAAGCCCGAGCCGGCTCAGCGACTGAGCGAACGCGGCGCCGCCCCACGCGAGCATGTCCTTGCCTGGCTCCCGTTTGAGCGCCGCGATCTCCTCGGCCAGTTCACCGCGCGCGATCCGCGACCCCGCCCAATCGGCACGCTCGAGCGTGCGGGAAAACACGATCTTGGGAATCTCGTTCATCGGCGCTGCATAGGCGTCGTCCGAGGTCGGCCAGAACCCCGCCATCTCCTGGTAAGTGGTCCGGCCCATGAGGTGCAGGTCAACATCGCGCATCCACCCGAGCTTGCGCTCCTTGAGCGCGGAATCCTCAGGCGCCAGTCCCCAGCCTCCCGCCCCGAACCGTCCCGGACGGGCGACTAGCCCATCGAGTGACATTCCCATTGACAAAACAAGCTTGCGCACATGGTCTCCTACTCTCTCGATCGTTCACAGTCAACGCCGGCTAGGACTGAGGGCGTTGTGTGAACTCATCGGTTGGGTAGAGCTCATCCGTCCAGTGCCGCGAGCACATCCATGCAGCGACCGGCCGACGACCTGAACTCCCGGTCTCAGGGACCGAAGCTCACAGCCGGATTGCGCTCCAGGCGGCGTCTCGTCCCGGCAGGTCGCGCCCGAACTTGTCCGGGTTGGTGCCCAGCGTCTCGGCGCCTTCGGCGGCGATCTTCTGGACGATCACCGTGAGCGGAAATACCGAAAGCGCCTCGCCAAGCTCGGGACGCGCGATCTCGTATGCCACCGCGCCCTGTGCTCGCGCGACATCGGCGAGTTGTCCCAGGCGGTCAGATCCCGTCCCGCCGTCCAGGCACACAAGCGCGTCATCGGTACCAAGCGCCACCGCCGGCCCGTGCAGGATCGACTCGCACGCGAGTCCTTCTGTGGCCACCAGCGCCGTTTCTCTGATCTTGAGCGCCCCCTCGGCGGCCGTCCACGCGTTGATGCCCACCCCGGCGAATTCGAGAAGCCGCGCGGGCGGCGTCACACCGACCGGCCCTGCCGCGAGCTCTCGGGCCACGGCGTCCGGAACGTCGTGAAGCGGTCCGAGAGACCCACCCAGATGCTCGGCGAGCTGTGCCACCCGCATCAGAGCGCCAAGGTTGCTCGCCGTAAAGGCCGAAGACACCTCCGCCGGCACGGTCTCCAGGTCGGCGTCCGGGTTTCCACGCCTCGATACCACCACAGTGGGGACACCCGCGGCTCGGGCGCGCTCGAGCACTTCCGACGTGAAGAGCTTGGTTCCCCGGTGGCTTAGCAGGAGGAGCGCGTCGCCGCCCCCGGGAGAGGGCTGGCCGCTGGCGGCATCGGCGCCCGTGACAGCCCACGCGTCGACGCCCGCCATCCGCAGCCACCAGGCACCCTGGTTGGCCGCGTGCCAGCTCGTGCCGGTCCCCACCACCAAGACCCGCCGGCCGGCCAGTCGCTGCGCCGCAGCCTCGAGCCCGCGTTGGTCGCCGAGTATCTCCCGCAGCACCTCGGGCTGTGTCGCCATCGCCTCGCGCATCGCGCTCATCGCACCCAGCTCCTTCCAGGATCAGCGGAAAGGCGAGATCATGTCAGGTGCGAGGCCCCCGCCCGGGGTCTTGGCGGGAGCCACAGATTCCACTTCGAGATCTGCTCAATCGTAAGTATGCGGTCGTACCAGGGGTCCTCAGCGAGCCGGGCCCGCAGGCTCGTTTCGTCTTGCTGGCGCGCGACCACCACCGCTCGCTCCCCATCGAGCGGCCCGCCGAGGATGACGACGCCCTCATCCACGAGTGCGTCCATGAACTCGCCGTGCGCGTCCCACCCTGCCTGATTGCGACGCGGCTTGCAATGCTCCCAGTCAGGTCCGGGAGCGTATGCGGTGAGGTAGAGAGGGACCCGCCGGGTGCTGTCGAGGCGCTCGTCTCCGCCCAGCCAGATCGTCCACGGTTCGACGGTCACGGTAATCAGCAGGCGGGCGTCGGCCCATGGGTCGCGCTCGAGGCGTGTTCGGATGGTTGCCTCGTCGAGCGCGTCGACGACGAGGACGACCTTGTTCTCGTCGTCGGCCGGACCCCCGAACGCGACGAACCGCTCGTCCGCCAGGGAGTCCATAAACGCGGCGTGCGGCTCCCAGCCGGCCTGCTCGCGAGTTGGTTTGGCGAGGTCCCACGCCAGGCCCGGCGCTCGGGTGACGAGAAAGCGCGGCACCACACCGGAGCGTAGCCATGATCGGTCATGTCGACGCCCTGAGCGGGCGCCGGCCGGGCTGCCGGCGCACCGCCTTTCGCAGCTTCGCTAGTGGACGAGCTCGTAGGTGAGGAAGACGAGCCCGTCACCGACGCTCTTGGTGTCGAGGCTACGCAGGGGCTTCTTGTCAGTTGTCTCGCCGAACAAGCGCTTGCCCGCGCCGACGAGGATCGGGAAGACGAACAGCCGGAGCTCGTCGACCAGGTCGTGCTCGATCAACCGCTGCCCGAGCTCATAGCTGGCGTAGACGACGACTTCGCCGTCGAGCTCGTGCTTGAGCTTGGCCACCTCGGCGACCGGATCGCCCTTCAGGATCGTGGTGTTCTGCCAGACGGGCTCCTCGAGTGTCGCCGAGACGACGTACTTGGGCATGCCGTTGAGCCTGTCCGCCCAGTCACCGGGACGGGCGGACCAGCGCGAGCCGAACCACTCGTCGCTGCGCCGGCCTAGCAGCAGCGCGTCGGTCCGCGTTGCCTCCGCGGCTTCGATCTGCGCCCACTGCTCGAGGTCCTTGCCGCCAGACTCGCCGAACCAGCCGCCCCGCTCGTACCCCTCCTGGCCGTCCGGATCCTCAACCACACCGTCGAGCGAGATGTTTGTGCTGATCACGATCTTTGCCATCTCAGTTCTCCTTTGATTGGACCGTTACCTGCTGTTTGATGAGGCGAGCCCTCCGGCGAGAATTGCGCGGCGAATTTCGGAGCACGCCGACGTCAGTACTTGAGATGTGGAAAAAACGAGGCCCTCAGAGAGGATGCGAACGTGACCGAGCCGCTGCTCGCCCGCGCGCGTGATGGCGACGAGGACGCGTTTCGCGAGCTGACCGACGCTTACCGACGTGAGCTTCAGCTGCACATCTATCGGATCGTCGGCTCGACCCAGGACGCCGAGGATCTGCTCCAGGAGACGCTGCTCGCCGCGTGGCGGGGGCTCGACCAGTTCGAAGAGCGCGCGTCGGTCCGCACGTGGCTCTACCGGATCGCCACGAACCGTTCGCTCGATGCCCTGCGCGCGAGCCGACGCCGTCCGGAAGAGGAGTGGATGACCCAGCTGCCTGAGCCGACACGCTTCAACGAGCCGCTGTGGCTCGACCCCTACCCTGACTCACTGCTCGAGGGGGTTGCCGACGAGGCTCCGGGACCAGAGGTTCGGTATGAGACCAGAGAGGCAGTTGGGCTGGCGTTCGTCGCCGGCCTTCAGCATCTCCCACCCCACCAGCGTGCCGTCCTGGTGCTGCGCGACGTGTTGGGCTACCGCGCAGCCGAGGCTGCCGACCTTCTAGGCACGACGGATGCAGCGGTCAACAACCTGTTGCGCCGCGCCCGTGAGGCGTTCGAGTCCCGCTTGCCGGCGACCGGCCGCGAGCGGGCGCCGCTCCCCGACTCTGCCCTCGAGCGCGAGGTCGTCGGCCGCTTCGCCGACAGCGTCGAGAATGGGGACGTCGAAGGGATGGTCGCGCTGCTGACCGACGACGCCTGGCTGACGATGCCGCCACTCCCGCAGGCCTATCAGGGACCGGGCGCGATCGGTGCCTTCCTGCGCGGCGCCGAGGAGCGGCGCGGCGCGCCGCTGCGGCTGGTCCCGACGCGCGCCAACGGCCAGCCCGCGTTCGGGTGCTACGCCCCGGTGCCCGGCACCGACCTTGCCCGCGGCTACGCGCTTTTCGTGCTCACGCTTGCCGGAACCCAGATCTCGGCAATTACGTGGTTCTCTGACGGAAGCGTCTTTGCACGATTCGGTCTGCCCCGGACGCTGCCCGAGTCGTCGGGAGGGGCGATCTCGTCGTAGCTGAGCTGCTCGGATTGGGATACTCAGGCGATGCAGATCGACGACGTGCGCCGTGTGGCGATCGTCGGGGCCGGGACGATGGGCCAGCAGATCGGATTTCAGTGCGCGGGCCACGGCTACGACGTCGTGCTCTATGACGTCGACCCGGCCGCGCTCGAAGGAGCCAAGGAGCGCATCGAAACCTATGCGCGAGGGCTCGAAAGCGGCGGCGCCATCACCTCGGAGCTCCGCGACTCCGCCCAGGCGCGGATCACGCTGACCACGGATCTCGCCACCGCGGCCCAGGACGCCGACCTACTGAGCGAGGCGGTGCCCGAGGATCCCGGTCTCAAGGGCCGCGTGCTCGCCGAGTTCAATGCCGCCTGCCCGTCGCGAACGATCTTCATGACGAACACCTCAACGCTGGTGCCGTCCCAGTTCGCGAAAGCGTCGGGGCGTGCCGACCGGTTACTAGCGCTTCACTTTCACCTGCCGGTTTGGATCAACAACCTCGCGGATGTGATGCCCCACACCGGCACCGCTCCGGACGTCACGCAACTCGTGCTCGCGTTTGCGCGGCGCATCGGTCAGCTTCCGGTGCAGCTGCACCGAGAGCACAACGGGTACGTCTTCAATTCGATGTACAGCGCGCTCAACAGCGCCGCGATCACACTCGCTCAGCAGGGGGTGGCATCGATCGAGGACATAGATCGTTCGTGGATGCACATCACGAAGGCGCCGATCGGCCCGCTCGGCGCGCTCGACGCGGTTGGTCTGGACACGGTGTGGACGATCACCGACTACTGGGCGCGCCACCTCGCCGACCCGCAACTACGTGCCAACGCCGCGTTTCTCAAGGAGTATCTCGATCGCGGCGCTCTCGGCGTCAAGGCGGGCCGCGGCTTCTACACCTACCCCGACCCGGCGTACGCAAGGCCCGGCTTCATCGAGTCGATGGGCTCGTGACGCCGGAGTCAGGCGCCTCCAGGCGCCCTGACGGGATCAGCAGTGTCTTGCCGATAGTGGCGCGATCCTCAATCGCTTGATGGGCCTGAGCGGCGCGCACCAGCGGCACCCGTTGTCCGATCACGGGGTGAATCGTGCCTGCGGCGGTGCCGGCCAGCGCTCGGGCGGTTAGTGAATTCATCTCCCTGGGGCCGGCGCGGGTACCGCGTAACTGCGTTACTCCGCGGTCTGCGAGCTCCTGCTCGCTGACCGCCGTAAAGCTTCCGGAGGCCATGCCGAACGTGCATAGGCGCCCGCCGCGTCCCAGCAGCTTGAAGGCATCGCGGCCGACCGAGCCGCCGACGCCGTCGAAGACGACATCGACCCGCCCGACGTTCACGGCATCCGCAACCTGATCTGTCCACGGGCGTCGGCCGTAGTTGACGACCACATCCGCGCCGAGCGACCGCGCAACCTCGAGTTTGCTCTCCTCTCCGGCCGCTGCGATCACGAACGCCCCGGCGCGCTTGGCGAACTGCACCAACAACGATCCGACGCCACCCGCCGCCGCCTCAACGAGCACGGTCGCCCCAGGCTCCAGTGCCGCCAGGTCCAACAGCCCGACCGCGGTCCGGCCATCGGCCAACGGTGCCGCCGCCTCCGCCAACTCGAGCTCGCTGGGGACCGGGATGAGCCCGTCCGCTGGAACGGAGACAAGTTCGGCATAGCCGCCGCTCCCCCCGGTCGTCGAGACCACGCGCGTCCCCACCACGTCATGATCGACTCCCGGGCCGACGGCCACGACGATGCCGGCGACGCCGTTGCCTGGAATCGCCGGCAGTCGTGGCAGCATCGAGACGTTCGGAGCGCGCCCCCATCGGACCTGCGTCTCGACGAAGGTCACGCTGGAGAACGAGACGTCGATGAGCGCTTCGCCGGGACCGCATACCGGGTCCGCGGCATCCCGCAGAACGAGCACCTCGGGCGGGCCGAATTCCTCCATCACGATCGCCTGCACGTCTAATGCTCCGATCCAAACACGCGAGCGATCGTGTCGGACGGCCCGCTCAAGCACAATCCGCAATTAGTCCTAGGACGGTTCAATCCAGAGCGTCGTGCCGAAGTAAAGCTTGTCCACTCCAACGAGCGGACCAAACACTTCCTGCAGAGTGGCAGTGTGGTCGCGAGACATGAAGTGTGTGGCGAATCGGCCACGGAACCTGCTGCCGCGTGTGAGCAACACCCGTGGGAGGCACTCCAGGCTGGATCACCGCCGGAACCGGGGTTGGCCGCGCGATTACCTCAGGCATCCCGCCGCTCTTCGCCGCATACGCGACGATCGTGAAGCCCGATCCTGAAGACGGTCTTGATCCACCCGAGAAAGAGACGGAGTGGATGCAGTACCTCATCGACTGGGGGCGGACGGCTCGCGTGCGACATGAGCATGCTTTTGCTCGGGGTGCTCGTCGATGTTTCCGGCCGATCGCTCGTGGCTGCTCTCGACGCTTTGGGACGATGACTGGACCTGCGGCGCTGGACCCGAACCACTCGTGAGCAGCCTGGTGAGTCATCCGCTGCTCGGGGGCGCACGCGGCGGGTGGGCGTCGACGAGGACGCGACGCCGCCAGGTCACGAGTCGCGCTGATTGGTTCGACATCCGTTTGTCAGTGATGAAGGCCCCGGGCCGTAGTACCTACTGGCCCTGGCTCCCGTGCTGGGTGGAGACCGATCAGGAGGACTCAGATGACGAGGCATTCCCACCTCAAGTGGCTGGTGCTTCTTGCCGGCCTCGTAGCGGCTTGTGCGAGCGGGCTCTTGGCCGCGTCCGGCAGCGCGACGATTGTCTGCCCGCAGGGAATCAAGCCGCCGAGTCCTTACTGTGTGAACGTCCCGCCGATCGCGATCACTGGGAACGCGAATCACGTGCGGGCGACGAGCGCCACGTTGAATGGTTTGGCCGGGCCGAATGTCAAGGGCGGCGACATCACCCGGTACTACTTCGAGTACGGGACAACGACTGCGTACGGCTCACAGACGCGACCGGGCACGATCGGCAGGTGCCCATTCGGCATCATCCCTCCGAGCCCCTACTGCAACGTCCCGAAGAAAGAGCGGGTTTCGGCTGACATCTTCCGGTTGGCGCCGTGTACCGCATATCACTTCCAGCTCGTGGCCCGGAACCCGGATGGCGTGGCCGACGGCGGCGACAATACGTTCACCACCCGCTTCGCCCCACCGCTCACGGGGGTGTTTGCGCCCTCTGTCGTGAGGAACGGTGGAAACTTCCAGGTGTTCTTCGGCCTTCGCTACGACACCGAGTCGGTGACGATGCTCATCGCGGCGCCCTTTGGCGGGGTCGTGCAGTCGGTCAACCTGGGGCCGCTATCTGCGGGCAGGCACGCCGCGACGCTCAACGCGCCGAACCGCAAGGGGGATTACATCCTCGTGGTGCTGGCGAGACTGAGCTGCGGCACGCAGAGCGTGGCGCAGCGGCTGAGGGTTGACGGGCGCGGAAGATTCGGGTTCTGACGACCTCGGTCGGGCTCGTGCCTTCGCGTCGCCGCCGGTAGGCCGGCCTCGCTCGCAAGTCCTAGCTGCCGCCTAGGGCCTGCTGCATCTCTTCGGCAAGTGGCAGATTCTGGTAGCGCCCCGGAGCGCGAAGCGCCTCGATCACCCGACGCTGGGTATCGGGATCCTTGTCCTGGCTCAGCTTGACTTTGCAGTGAAAGCGGGTGACGGGCAGGCGGATCCCGACCGTGCCTCTCGCCACCGGCACAGCCCAGTCGGGGTCCAGCATCAGCGGCTCGTCAAGGTGGCGCTCGAAATGCGCCACCAACCGCGCCAGGGTGCGGAGATTCATCTCTTCATCGAGGATTTCAGGGACCCCGTAGCAGTGGGCCACCGAGAAGTTCCAAGTTGGCGCTCGCGTCGCCCCGGGCGCATACCAACTCGGAGAGACGTACCCGTGTACGCCCTGGACGATGAGCATGATCTCCTGCTCTCCAAAGCCATGGATTTCGTCATCGGGCCGGCCCACGTGTGTAAAGACGGCCAGTTCCTCGCTGTCCTCGTCCAGCAGGACGGGGTAGTGAGACGCTACGAGCCGATCGTTATGGCCGCTGACCAGGATGCCCCAGGGGTTCTCGCGGATGAGTCGGCGGACGATCGCGGGATCGTCGACGAAGTGATGAGGGTTATGACGCACGTGGGTCTCCTCTCTTGTCGGAGACGCACTTGTGGCGAGGTGCAGGCCCGAGCGTGGCGGAAAGTCGTCCGTTGCAGCGTCCCTCGGGCTCGGGCGGACGTTACCACTCGATGCCTTCGCTCTTGAGGCGCTGTCGCTCCCGTGGTCCCTGCCGAGCCGCTACCCGGCCAATCGCCGCGCCAGCAGCTTGAGCTGCTCGGCGAAGCGGCGCTCGAACTCTGGATCGGCCGGGTCCAGGCCGGTGAGCTCCCGCGTGATTTGGGGGAGCGCGATCGGGGCCAGGATTGCGCCCATCATGATGAGCTGGATCATGCCTGGGTCGAAGTCGGGGGCGAGCTCACCTCGTCGCTGGCGCCGGCGCACGTCTTCCTGCTCGTCGCGCCGGACATCGGTCGTGGAGCTGGCGCCCCCCGCGTTCCGTTCGTCGAGGGCGGCCCACAGCAGCAGGCGCGCGAGCCGCGGTTCGGTGAGGGTGTCGTGGAGATAGCGGCCGGCGAGCTCTTCGAGCGGCACGTCGGGGTCATTGAAAGTCGCCTCACGCTCGAGCCAGAGCTGCTGGAGGGCTTGGTAGAGCCCCTCCTTGCCGCCGAAGTAGTAGCTGATGAGCTGCGCGTTGACGCCCGCGCGCTCGGCAATCTCGTGCACGCGCGCGCCTGCGAATCCCTTCGCTGAGATGACGTCAAGCGCGGCCTCGAGTAGGCGCTCGCGCGAACGGTCGGCGTCGCGTTGGCGCTGGTCGGAGTCGGGAGCGCGGCGCGCCTTGGCTGAGCGTCTAGCCGACATTGTGCGTGCGCCCAAGCGTATCAATCAATTATTTGCTTGACAGATTCAACTAAACGATTGATACTTGCCCGCATGAACTCTGCTCTCCCAGCGACAGGACCCGCGGCGACGGCAACCAGCACCGCGGTAGAGACCCACGACCTACGCAAGTCCTTCGATGTCGCCGGCAGGCCCGTCGACGCGGTCCGCGGCGTCGACCTGGAGGTCCGAGCCGGTGAGATCTTTGGCTTCCTCGGGCCCAACGGCGCAGGCAAGACGACCACCTTGCGGATGCTCACGACGCTGTTGCCGATCGATTCGGGCCGGGCGTTCGTCGCCGGGCTCGACGTCGCGCGCGACCCCGCCGCGGTTCGCCGGCGGATCGGTTACGTCAGCCAGCTGGGCGGCGGCGACCGTCCCGCCACCGGGCGGGAGAATCTGCTGCTCCAGGGCGAGCTGTACGGGATGACCAAGGCCGCGGCAAGCGCGCGGGCGGATGAGCTGATCGAGGTGTTCGAGCTCGCGGCGTTCATCGACCGTCGCGTGCTCACATATTCGGGCGGCCAGCGCCGGCGACTCGAGGTCGCGCTCGGGATCATGCACCGGCCGGAGATCCTGTTCCTCGACGAGCCGACAACCGGACTTGACCCGCAGAACAGAGCGAACCTGTGGGAGCAGCTGCGGGAGCTGCGTGCTCGCGGCGCGACGATCTTCCTGACGACCCACTACCTCGAAGAGGCCGATGCGCTCTCCGACCGGCTCGCGATCATCGACAACGGTCGGATCGTCGCCGAGGGAACTCCGCGTGAGCTCAAGCAGCAGCTCGCCGGCGAGACCGTCGTACTCAAGCCAAAGCTCGGCGCGCGATCGCCCGATGCGTTGCTGGACGAGCTCGCGCGCGAGCCGTACGTCCGCGATGCCCGCGTCGACGGCGAAACGCTGCGCCTGGCAGTCAGCGATGGGACCGAGTCGCTTCCCGAGATCTTCGAGCTGCTCCGCGCCCGCGGCGTGGCGCTCGAGACGGTCTCTCTATCCGAGGCATCGCTCGATGATGTGTTCCTGCGCAAGACCGGCCGGTCGCTGCGCGACGCGGGAGGGGCGGTGGTCGCGTGACGATCATGCGCGAGCTCGGATTGTTGTGGCGTCGAAAGCTGCGCGAGACGCTGCGGCAGCCCGTGTGGGTGATCGTCGGGCTGTCGACGCCGTTGCTCTACCTGGCGCTGTTCGCGCCCCTTTTGCACCGGCTCGCGGGTGGTCCGGGATTCCCGCGGGGCGCCGTGCTCGACGTGTTCGTCCCCGGCGTGCTTTGCCTGCTGGCGTTCGGCGCGGGAATGGGCGCGGGCTGGGTCGTGATCTTCGAACTGGACGCCGGCGTGATCGAGCGCCTGCGGGTGACGCCGGCCAGCCGATTCGCATTGCTGATGGGCACCGTGCTGCGCGACATCGTGATGCTTGTCGTGCCCGCGCTGATCGTCATCGCGGTCGCGATCCCGTTCGGTTACCGGCCCGACCCCGGGGGCGTCGCCGTGCTGCTCGTGCTGCTCTCGCTCCTGACCGCGATCGTGTCGGCGTGGTCAAGTGCACTCGGCCTGACCCTGCGGCAGATCGGCAGCCTCGCCGCAGTGGTGACGGGACTGCAGCTGCCGCTCACGCTGCTCTCGGGCGTGCTGCTGCCGATGGCGCTCGCGCCCGGCTGGATGCGCGCGCTCGCGCACCTCAACCCGCTCTACTACGCAGTTCAGGCGGCGCGCGCGCTGTCCGCGGGGATGCTCATGAACTGGAGCGTTATCAGTGGCTTTCTCGTCCTGATAGCCCTGACCATGATCACGATCACCTGGGCAACGCGCGCGTACCAGACGGCAATGGCATGACGGCGTTTGGTCAGCGTTTGGCGCGGGCCTCGGCGACGATCGCGCGGGTGCCTTGCGTCTTACAGGAGGGCGGAGTCATCCGCCGCGTCCCATTGGCACACTGCGGCCTCGTCTACGAACTCACCGAATACGGGCGTGAACTCGAGCCGATCGTGCTGGCACTCGGCCGGTGGGGCTTCCGGTCGATGGGCGAACCCAAGGATGACGACATCGTCAGCGCCGACTCCCTGACGATGCTCTGCGAACCGCGTTCAGACCAAAATTCGCTTCAGTGTCACTGGATTTCCAGATCCAGGTGGGCGGTGTCGAGTTGCGTGCCCAGGTCAGCAATGGCGAGCTGACGGTGGTCCAGATCGCTCCCCCGGCACCACCGGTGGGAGGCTCGCTGCCCAGCACCGAGCCTGACCTGCGGTTCGCCACCGGCCCCAGCATCCGCCACCTGATCGCGGGTACGCTGGCCCCTACCCAAGCCGTGGAGCAAGACATCGTCACCATCCTGAAGGGGAACGTGAAGCTGCTTGAGCGATTCACGGAACTCTTCCGGACCGACGCTTGACCGCGCGCCGTTAGGCTGGAACGACGCCAGCCTTGAGCTGATTTGTCAGCCGGGATGGGTGGCCTGAGCCTTTCGCAAGGGCGGTTGCAGCGGTCGCGCGCGACGTGTCGGGCAGGTTAGCCTCGCGACCCGGTGATTGGTTCCTGCACGCTCGAGCGGGTGGCGTCTGCGCGTAGACGCCGGAGGATCGCGGCCGCGCTTGTCGCGGTCGTGGCCGTCGTGGCCGTCGTGGCAGTCGGCGCCTCGGCGAGCCGAGGCGATCTGGCCAGCCGCTACGCCGAGCATCAGCAGCAGGCCGACCGGCTGCGATCGGCGATCCACGCCGACTCCACCGCGATTGAGAGCTACGAGGGATCGATCTCGGCCCTGCAGGCGCGGCTTGTGATCGTGCAGCGCAGGTTGGGCGTCCAGGAGGGTCTGCTCGCCCAGGTTCGCCTGGAGCTGACGCGCGCTCGTGACCGTGCGGCTGAGCTCCGCGTGCAATACGCGCGCGATCGCCGGCTGCTGGCCCGGCAGCTCGTGGCCAATTACGAGACGCCGCCGCCGAGCCTGATGGACGTGGTCCTCACATCCAGCGGGTTTCAGGACCTCCTGAATAACGTCAGCGCGCTCAGGGCGATCGGGCGCGCCAATGTTCGGGTCGTCCGACTGGTGGGTGAGGCGCGGATCGCGGTTGCCGCCGAAGCTCGGCGACTGGCCGTGATCGAGGCGCAGCGAGACCGGTCGGTGGCCGCCGTGCTCGCCGAGCGCAACCAGATTGCCCAGCTCCGGCTCTCGATTGTCGACCGCGAGCTGGCGTCGGCGCGAGACCGCGCGAGCAAACAGCGTCAACTCTCGACGCTCCAAAAGACACTTGCACATGAGGAGTCCGTGCTGCAGCGCCAAGCCACACTCGCGGCGGTTGCCGAGTTCCGGTCCGAGCGCGTCCCGATCAAGCCGACGTCCGGCTCGTACATCGACCCGCTGCAGTTCGTGAATCGCTGGGAGCGCACAGATCAGGGCGTCGACGCGACTATGCCGGTGGGAGCGCCGATTCTGGCGCCCGCGCAGGTCAAGATTCTCGCCATCGAGCCGAACTGGTATGCCGGCCAGCCGCTGGTGTACTGGGAGCTGCTGGCCGGACCCGATGCCGGCATGGAGCAGTACGTGGCCGAGGAGATCACCGACATTGCCCCGGCCGGCAGCATCTTGCAACAGGGGCAGGTGATCGCTCGCTACGCGGCGAGCGGCACTGGCATCGAGTACGGCTGGTCGACCCCCGACGGCGTCACGCTCGCCGTGGCGACCACCGGGTACGAGGAGGGAGAGGTCACGCCCGCCGGGGTGAGCATGCGCAACTGGCTCAACAGCCTAGGCGCGAACGCCGGACCTAGCTGATGAGCCGTCAGGCGGCTTTCACTGGACCGGTGGTTGACGGTCCTATCCGGTGAAGTTGGCGGTAAGGCTCGTCTGGACACCCGACTCGGTGGAAAGGCTGCCGAACACCTGGATCTGTCGGCTGATGGCCTGGGAGGCTTGGCGGAGCGCCTGGATCGTGGCGGTGTAGGTGGCGGTCGTGTTCACGCTGAGGCCCGCCACGGTTGGGCCGTCGCAAAGGAACCCAAGACCCTCCAAGAATTGAGGTTGGAGGGTGATTTGGCCATGACTGATTGTCCCGGTGATCGTGGCGGCCCCCGATGTGATCGTGAACGGAACCGATAGGCCGTCATACGAGTCCATGTTGTGGATCACGGTGTAGAACAGGTTCGCAGAACCTTGCGTCCCCACGAAGGAGCCGGCATAGGGGCCGGTGGCGTTGCCGGATACGTTGAAACTCGCGCCGGCGCGGGCCACATAGCGTTGGGCACAGGTTCTGAATACGGATGCTGATCCGTTTGTCGTCGTGGCCATTCCCCCTAACGTCTCGCCGGTGAGTGGCGATGCGGCCAAGGCTGGCGCCGCGGGCGCGGCCAACACGGCAACCGCCGCCAACGCAGGGATGAAGGCGAATCCGTCACGCCGGTGCCTCAGAAGAGGAGAGAGACGGCACATCATGGCTTGCCTCCAGCATGTAGGTGCCGTGACGCGAGATCACGCGAGATGTTGACCGAGAGCATCTTGCGACCGGCCGTAGCAGATCGGTTGCCAAACGGCTTACCGTTTGCGACGGGGTGGAGAGCTGTGACCGAGAGGTGTTGCTCTCTGCTCAAGAACGTGTGAGCGCCCCTGGTGACGGCCTTTGTGGGGTCGTGCGCTCTGGGGTGGCTCCGGCGGGCTGCCGGGGTGTGGTTGATCGCCGTCGTCCGGACCTCGGCCGGACGGTTGCTCGGTCCAAATGAAGGCCAGGAGGACAAGGGTGGCCAGAAGGCCGAGCCCCCACCACGCGAGGACCCAGATGTGCCGGGTGATCGCTAGCGCCGGAACAGCGACGCCGCTCCACCCGGCACACGTCCATGCCCCCAGTAGCATCCACCTTGGTTGGGTGCGCTGTGCCAACCAGGCCACGGCTGCTCGATGCCGAACATCTCCGTGCCGGCCGCCTGCGGGCGCGCCCGACTGCGGAGCGGGTCGGGGCGGGACGGCACCCGAGCTTCGGGAAGAGTCGCCGCATCGAGTCGAAGGCAACAAAGCAAGGGTCCGCTCGCTGGGGCCTGTGTTCCCGGGGCCCGCGGCTCGCTGCGCTTCGATTGCGGAGCTGAGCTCGAGCCAGCCGTGGAATGGGCGCGGTGGCTCGCGTTCGGTGGTGATGTACCCGGCGATCGGGGTCGCGTCGAGATCGAGGTAAATGCCGAAGTGCGTCAAGTAACCCATTGGGGCCAGTCTCGCTGCGTGTGCCGTTGCTCGCGTCGGTGAAGGTCCCGGAGATTTACGTCCCAGCCCCCTGATATTTCGGCGCTCTCGGTATAGAGTCGGCAGCGCCGAAACGTCCGTAAGGCTGGTACTCAGTGGGCATAAACGTCAGCCAAGCGTTGCCGTTGTTAGAGCGCGAGTCGGAGTTGGCCGAACTGGCCAGGGGTGTGGCTGCTGCGCAGGCAGGGACGGGGCGGCTGGTTCTGGTCCAAGGGCCGGCGGGGATCGGTAAGACTGGGCTGCTCGCTGAGACTTGCTCGCGGGCCGAGGAAGCCGGTTTCGTCGTAGCGCGGTCACGCGGGAGCGAGCTCGAGGCGCAGTTTGCGTTCGGTGTCGTCCGTCAACTCTTCGAACCGCTGCTACGCGAGCGCCCGCGGCAGCGAGCTCGACTGTTGCGCGGCGCGGCGGCCCTGGCGGCGGATGTGGTTGGAGCCGAGGCCGCGGGCCGATCCCGGATCGAGGTCCGCTTCGCGGAGGTGGTCCATGGGCTCTACTGGCTCACGCTCAACCTTGCTGAGCGCGGTCCCTTTGTCGCAGTGATCGATGATGCCCATTGGGCCGACTCCTCATCGTTGCGCTTCTTGAGTTATCTCGCCGGGCGGCTGGAGGGAGCAGGTGTGCTGGTGGTGGTCGCGGCCCGGGGCGCCGATGCGCCCGCCGCGGAGTCCCTGCTCGAGCGGCTCGTGCGAGAGCGGGTGACGAGGGTCGTGCGGCCGCGAGCGCTCAGCGTCGCGGCGACAGCCGCGGTCCTCGCACTCGAGTATCGAGTCGAGGTGGCGCCGGAGTTTGCCCGGGCGTGCCATGAGGCGACCCGCGGCAATCCGTTCTACGTGCACGAGTTGATCCACGCGCTTCAGGCTGACGGGATCGACCCGAGCGCAGCACAGGTCTCGCGCGTGGCTGGGCAAGGGCCGGCCGGCGTCGCACGCTCGGTGTTGACCCGGATCGCATCTCTCCCCTCCGCGGCAGTGAACGTCGCGCGCTCTCTGGCGCTCCTGGGAGGGGAGGCAGGACTACGTGAGCTGACCCGGGTGAGCTCGCTCGATGAGGACTCCGTGGCTACGGCGCTTGACCGCCTCGCCGCCGCCGAAATCGTGGTGGGAGTCGATCCCATCGCGTTCGCCCACCCGATCGTCCAAGCCTCGATCTACGCGGATATCCCAGCGGGAGAGCGTGCACGGGCACATTTGCGGGCGGCTCGGGTCCTCGCGCGTTCCGGGGCCGCCGCTGAGCGAGTGGCGGCCCACCTGCTGGCAACGCGGCCCACCGGCGACCTGTGGACGATCGGCGTGCTGAACCACGCCGCCGGTGACGCGCTATCGCGCGGCGCCCCCGACAGCGCCGTCGCCTACTTGACGCGCGCGCTTGCCGAGGCGCCCGTCGACGGCGACAGACACACGCTCCTCGCGCGGCTTGGTCGGTCCGAGTACCTCGCCTTGCACCCCGGCGCCAGCGCCCATCTGGTCGAGGCGATGGACGCCGCCTCTAGCCCCGAAGATCGCGGGGAGCTGGCGCTGCAGGCGGCAAAGGCCATGATCATGGTCGACCCCGACCGCTCGGAGGCGGCGATCCAGCTCCTCGATCAGACGATGAACGAGCTCCCCGAACGATCCTCGCAGCTGTCAATGCTCCTTGAAGCCCAGCTGCTCGCGGCCGCCGGACTCAAGCTATCGACACGGCCGCTTCAGGCCGAGCGGATCGACGCGGTCTATCCGAGGCGGCTCAGCGACGAACACGCCGATCGGCTGCTGCTGGCCAACCTCGCCCACTGGACGCTGATCGACGGGCGTACCCCGGGGCGCTTCGAGGACCTGGCTCGACACGCCGGAACGTCCGGCTCTCCGACCGAGATCTCCTGCCGGCTGGCCGAGCGCGCGATCGCGGACGGGCGGCTGTTACGCGACGCGGGGTCAGACTCTCAGGTCTTCTACCTCGCCGTCTGGACGCTTGTCGTCGGGGAGAGCCTTAGCCGCGCGGAGTACTGGCTCGACCAGGCGCTCGAGGAAGCGGGCCAGAGTGGGTCGATGCTCGCGTACGGCATCGCGTCTGCGATGCAGGCCGAAGTCGCGTACCGCCGCGGCGACCTCACCCAGGCCGAAGGTCACGCCCGAGCGGCGGGCGAGGTATCGCCCGAGGACGCGGTCGCGGCGCTGGCCAACATCCTGATCGAGCAAGGACGCCTAGATCAGGCCGATCGCGCGCTCGCTCGGTTCCGCATTCCGCCCGATGCCGACCAACTGCTGTTGCAGCCGATCCTTGCCACCCGTGCGCGGCTGCGATTCGCTCAAGGCCAAGCACAACTGGCCGCGCACGACTGGCTCAGATGCGGCGCATGGCTCGAGCGGTGGCCGATCAAGAATCCGGGCCTCATCGCGTGGCGCTCCGGCGCCGCGCTCGCGCACGATGATCCGAGCGAGCGTGAACACGCCCGCCATCTGGCAGCCGAAGAGGTTGCACTTGCCCGACCGCTCGACCAACCACGAGCGCTCGGCATCGCGCTACGCGCGCTCGCCCATGTCGAGTCGGCAAGCGATCGCATCGACCTTCTCGAGGCGAGCATCGGTCAGCTCGAACGCTCAGCGGCGCGTCTGGAACACGCCCGGGCGCTGATTGACTACGGTGGCGCCCTGCGCCGCGCCGGACACCGAGGCGACGCCCGCAAGCCGCTCCGTGAAGCACTCGATCTCGCGCATCGTTGCCGCGCGCCGGTCCTAGCCGAGCGCGCACGCCAGGAACTTCTAGCCACCGGCGCTCGACCGCGCCGACCCGCCCTTACCGGACGTGACGCGCTTACCCCCACCGAATCCCGCGTCGCCAACATGGCCGCCCGAGGACAAAGCACCCCAGAGATCGCTCAGGCGTTGTTCATCACCCCAAAGACCGTCGAGACGCACCTGGCCCACACCTACCAGAAGCTGGACATCCACGCGCGTGCGGACCTCGCACATGCCCTCTCCAACACCACAGCCGGGTGAGTGACATCGAGTCCTCCGGCAACCTCGCGACGGACAACGGGCTGAACAGAGCTCGATCGTGAGATACCAATGCACGGCATGGACAAACAGCGGCTAAGGCGCTGGCGATCAACCACTCTGGAGTGGATCCTCCGGACGCTCCAAGAGATCGCAAACAATCTCGGGATATTCGGCGGCTAGCGGCGAACCGTTTCCGCCGTCGAGCCCTACCGGGATAAAACAGCGATGCAGCACCGCTTGCGGGCTGCGAGATGGGAGCGTCTGAGATGAAACGGATTGTGAGGAACGGGATCGCGCTGACGGTGCTTGCGCTTCTCGCGATGAGCGGCCCGGCGGCAGCGTTCACCCCTGTGCCTATCCCAATGCCGCGCGCGGGCAGTGCCGTCGCGGCGCCTGTCGCGCATGATCAAACGCACGTGATCCTCGAAACGTGACGCGAAGTGAGCCAGTCACTGAACCGTTCGGCCGGCGATCGCCCCGAACCGGACGCCAGCCTGACGATGCTGAGCGTGCTGCTGGACGGGTCGCTTCGCGGGCTTGCGACCTACCACCTTCTCAAGGCGGACCTGCTCACGATCCGCGGGCTTCCGGAAACGCCGAGTCGCCCGATCAGCAACCGTCGCTGACGGAACCGGCGGGCCGCGCCATCATCAGGCGTGAGTGTGCCCGGCGCCCAGGGTTCATCCAACGGCAGGCGCGCTCTGCGGTTCGCCGCCATCCTGTCTCGCGGGTCTAGCCGATCGCGCGCCAAACGAGTCGTTTCGGTAGGTCCGCGAGCGGATGATTGCGTGCGTGGCGTTGCGCTCGCAGGCTATGGAGCATCGCCGGCGCGTCCCTCCTCGCGAAAGGACTCGTCAGATCGGCGAGCGCTCAGAAATCCCGGTCGTCATTACTCGGTGGTCGAAGCGCTCGTGGGCTCAGGGTGACGCTTGAAACGCGGAGGCGATCGTCAGGAGGTGCGTGCTGTCCGCGGGTTGCACGTGGTGGCTATCGTGCGGCAGATGCCTCTCGAAAGACCGAGGCTGGGCTGGCGTCTTGCTGCTTGAGCGCGCGGAAGCGCGTGTACCCTCCCGGCATGTCCGGCGAGGCGCACTCGGTCAAGCGGCATCTTCGTGTTGATGCTGAGGGCTATGACGTCGAGATCCGGCGCTTCATTCCCTACTACGACGAGATGATCGCCACGGGCGTCGAGGTGCTTGTGGCTCTCACCCCAGCCGACGGCCACGTTCTCGATCTGGGCGGCGGCACCGGCGCGCTTTCCTCGGCGGTGCTCGACGGGCTGCCGGGAGCGCGCCTCACCCTCCTCGACATCGATCCGGAAATGCTTGCCGAGGCAAGCCGACGGCTCATGCGATTTGGGGATCGGGTGGCGTTTCGGGAAGCGAGCTTTCTGGATCCGCTGCCGGCCGCGGACGCGGTCGTCGCTTCGCTGGCGCTTCACCACGTCCACGATCTGGATACCAAGACGGTGCTGTACAAGGCGATACACGACGCGTTGTCGCCGGGCGGGGTGCTGTTGAACCTTGATGCCGTGGTGACCGCGGGTGCGCGGCTGAACGCTCTGGTGTTCGATCAGATGGCAGAACGGATGGGCGATCACGGGATCGGTGACGCGGAGGCCCGCGGCCATTTCGAGGCCTGGGCCGAGGAAGACCGATACTTCTCCCTGGACTCGGAGCTTGGTGCGCTGCGCGAGGCGGGGTTTGCCGAGGTCGAATGCTTCTGGCGGCGCGGGCTATCCGCCGTTACCTGCGCACTGCGCGCCAGCTGACAGCACGCACAGGCCTGCGGCGAGCCGGCGTTCGGCCGTGATCCAGACCGATGAGTTCCTCGGCGCGCAGCGGTCAATGTCCTGAGAACCGGCCAAAAGGCACGCAGCGATGAATACCGTTCGCATGTGATGGAGATCGAGATCAGTTGGTCGCTCGGCTACAGCCCCGGCCGGCCCGGCGGCGCGCGCTCGCGTTCGCGCTCGACCTTCGGGATGGTCGCCACGAACGGAGCGGCGGACTACGCCGATCTCGACACCGGCGTCGCGATCGCGCTGACGCGCAACCGATTCTCCCCGGACTCCGCATGGCCCGTCTGGACGACATCGTCGCCGAGGTCTACCCGCCGCCCGCCAACCCCGAGGAAGGAAGCCCGTGATGACGACACCCCGCACACAGCTCGACACCCGCTTCAGCGAGCCCGGAGCGCAGCCCACCAGTTGGGAGGACACGCTCGAGGCGATCAAACAGGCCGAGATCTTCTGGATCTCGACCGTCCGCACAGACGGCCGGCCGCACGTCACGCCGCTCGTCGCCGTCTGGCTCGACGACGCGCTCCACTTCTCCACAGGCCCGGATGAGCAGAAGGCACACAACCTCGCCCGCAACCCGCACGTCGTGCTCACCACTGGCGCCAACGACTGGCAGACCGGCCTCGACGTGGTCATCGAGGGCGACGCGACCCGCGTCACCGACGCACAGCAACTCGACCGGCTCGCCGCAGCCTGGACGCAGAAATGGGACGGGCGATGGCAATACGACGTCAGTCAGGATGGGTTTCGACACGACGACGGGACCGGGCTCGTGCTCGTGTTCGCCGTCCGCCCAGCGAAAGTCCTTGCCTTCACGAAGGGCGGCTTCAGCCACACCCGACATCGCTTCTGACGCGCGGACGCCACACGCGACGCATACCAGCTCGGCGTGCGCTTCGCACGAGATGCAGGTTTCTTGGAGGCGGGAAGCAAACCCTTGTTGAAACGTTCTGGACGGGTTCGTCGCACCGGCGGATTGTGGACGGTCAGTCGGCGCGCAGATGAGCGTCAATGTATCGCTTGACAACCTGTCGACAGGCGATATATAGTGGCACCGATGGAACTGCGACCGCCGAGCTATTTCGCGCTTGCGTCGCTGATCGACGGGCCTTTGCACGGATACGCAATCGTGCGCCGCGCCCGCGAGCTATCGAACGGCCGCGTGCGGCTCTCGACCGGCACGTTGTACGCGCTGCTCGAGCGAGCGATCGGCGAGGAGCTGGTGAGGGCCGGCGAGCCGTACGTGCAGGGCGGCCGTCAGCGCCGCGACTATGCGCTGACACCGGCTGGGCGTCTGGCGCTCGAGTTCGAGAGCGAGCGGATGGCGAGCTCGGCTCACGTCGTGTCCGCGAGGCTGCGCGCGAGCGCGGGAACGGCGCCGGCATGATGCGCGGGGCGCTCGCGCAGGCGGCGCTGCGGTGCTATCCGCCGGCCACGCGCGTGGCGCGGGGAGCGGAGATGTTCGACACGCTGCTGGAAGCTTCGGGTGATCGGCAGGGCGTGTTCGTGCGCAACGTCGGGTCGCTCGTGGTCGCGGGGCTGGGTGAGCGCGCGCGGGCCAGCTCCCGGTTGAGCGCCGTCCGGACGATCGCGGAAGCGGCCAAGCTCGCGTCGATCCTGTACGCGTGCCTGTGGCTCACCGCGGGCCTGACGGTGTTGATCGACCGACCCGGATGGCATTACGTGAGCCCGGTGTCGGTTTACGTGTTCGGGCTGCTGATCGTCGTGTTGGCGTGGTCGCGAGGGTGGCAGCGTCTCGCCGGAGTGATCGGCCTGGCGGGCACGGTGCTGCTCGTCGTCGCGCACCGTCCAGATTTCTTCCTCCCGGTGTCGATCGTCCAGCCGATCCTGCCGGCGTTCGGGTTTCTGATCATGTCGGTCGCTCCCAGACGCGAGCGTCCGAGTTCGGTCGCGGTCGGCGCGCTCGCCACGCTCGTTGTTGTGAGTGTCATCGTGCCCGGCGCGAATACTGGCGGTTTCAGCGAAGTCATGGTGCTGGCCACCGCCTCGATCGCAGGGCTGGCGGTTTTTGCCGTGCAGCCTCGGCTGGCGATCGCGGTCGCGATCATCTGGACGGCGATCGGCATCGAACTAATCACTTTCGCCGGCGCACCGCCTGCGTCATGGAAGCTCCTGGTCACGACGGCTCCAGCCGTGCTCGCGGCGACCGCAGCTCGCGCACGCGTAATCCGTCGCAGAGCGATCTGAACAGCATCGACGTCCGATGTGGCTCGTCACCGGGGAACGATCAACCAGCCGCACCAAGGGCCTCGTCCGGCCTCTGGCCGTCGTTTGGGTCGCGTCGTTGCTGATAACCGCTTGCGGATCCTCGTCCGGCTCGCCAGGCACAGGCGCAAGCGCGTCCAACAGCCCCGCGGCGGCGGCGTTCGAGTACGCGTCGTGCATGCGCAAGCACGGCGTCTCCGGCTACCCCGACCCACAAGTGACGACGAACCCCAACGGCAGTGTCGCGGTGGCTGTCGCAGGTCCGGCCAACGCCAGCGCGGCGCCAGCTTTCCGGTCCGCGCAGAAGGCATGCAGCGGGCTCCTCCTCGCGCAGAGCAGCGTCAACGGGCACAACGGACCGTCCAAGCAAGAGTTCCTAGCGTTCGCGCACTGCCTGCACACCCACGGCATCCTGGACTTCCCGGATCCCAACACCCAAGGCCAGATAACGGGGGAAATGATCAACGCTTCGGGAGTCGACCTCAAGGCGGCGTCGTTCATGACCGCGGCCGACGCCTGCGTCGGCGTCACCCACGGAGCCATCACCAGGGCAGACGTCGCCCGGGTGGTAAACGGACCGCACTGAGCTCATCCGGCGTCCCGCACCCGAGCCGCCCGATCCGAATGGCGCCGGATCGGGCACCAGCGCGACCGGCAACCCTCGATTGCAACGAACGCTTTGTCGCCTACGTGGCGCACGAGCTCCGCACGCCGATCGCTATTCAGCTTGCACTCGTAGAAGCGGCGCTCTCCGATCCCGATGCGGACCCAGCCGCCTTTCGTGCGATGGCCAACGACGTCGCGGCGAGCTGCGAGCAGCAGCAACGGCTGATTGATGCGCTGTCGCAACTCACCCTTGGCCGGCGTGGGCTTATCCGTCACGAGCCCGTCGACATCGCGGCCACTGTCGGCCAAGTCCTGCGAGCCCACGACCTGGGCGAGTTCCAGACGATCGTCGCACTCAAACCAGCCCGCACCACCGGTGACCCGGTCCTTATCCAGCGACTCGCGGCGAACCTGATCTCGAACGCGGCGCAACATAACTTCACCGGAGGTCGAATCGAAGTGGAAACCCGCACCGAGAACGAACACGCGGCTCTGTGCGTCGCCAACACTGGCCGGCTCATCCCAGCCACCGAGCTCACACGCCTCTTTGAGCCCTTCCAACGCCTCGGGGCACAGCCCCTACCCTGCGGTGGCGGATTCGGCCTCGGACTTGCCATCGTCCGGGCGATCGCAGACGCGCACCATGCCACGATCACTCCACACGCCCGAGCGGACGGCGGCCTGAAACTCGACGTCCGCTTCCCCAGGTGACGTGTCCGGCGACGAAAGTCAGCACCGGGCCCGGCCTCGTCTCGGTCGCGCTACGAAACTCCCCGCCAGACAGTCATCGTCCCGCTGAAGCTTCCGGCAGCGAGGGTCCGCCCGTCCGGACTGAACGCGACGCTAAAGACGGGGCCGGTGCCGCCGTTGAGCGTCGCGAGCGCCTTGTCGCCTAGCAAACTCCATACCTGGACGGTTCCGGCCTCGCTGCCGATGGCGAGAATGCGCTTGTGGGGAGCGAATACGACACCGTTGACAGGGCCGCTGTTACCGAGGTGCAGTGTCCGGATCAAGCGGTGGCGTCGCACGTCCCACAGACCTACGGTCCCGTTGTCGCCGTTTCCCGCCGCGAGGGTCCGGCCATCGGGACTGTAGGCGACGCTGTTGACGAGGTGATGGGTCTGCAGCGCGACTCCGAGAGGCTGGCGGCTCGACACGTCCCACAACACGATGGTTCCTCGGATATCAGCGGCCGCGACGCTGCGTCCATCGGGACTGAATGCAAGGCTAGCGATGGCGCCAGCATGATTGTTGAGCTGTCCGATCAGCCTGTCGCTGCAGTGTCCCTGCAGACGAGCAGGAGCTTGACCGGGCGAGCCGTGAGCGTGCCGAGCAGGAGGCGCAACAGGGAGCGACGCTGGCTCGCGACCGCGGGATCGACGCGGCGGCAACGGTCCGTGAGCGGTCGGGCACTGTCGCGGACACGATCCTGACCGAAGCCGACGAAGTCGACGCGGACGCCATAGTGCTTGGCTCGCGGGGGCTTGGCGGCATCGCATCACTTCTGATAGGCAGCGTCTCACACGCAGTTATCCAGTCCGCTAAACGCACGGTTGTTGTCACACCATCGCCGAAGGTCGCGGAGAAGCGCGCCGCCAAGCGGCACACGCACGCCGAAGCGTGAGTGAGCGAGGCAGCGACGATCGAGCATTCGCAACGCTTGGTCGGCGACATCGGGCTGACGACGGGAGCAGGTCTACGGCATGGCCACGCGCGAACCCGATCGAAGCCGCGACCGCCGCCAGCCGCACCAAAGACACCTACCTCCAAGCCCGATACCAGCGACTCCGCGCCCGTCGTGGACATGCTCGAGCGATCACCGCTCGCGCACTCGATGCTCGTCGCGACCTTACACATCCTCACCACCGGCGAGATCTACCGCGACCCAGGCGGCGACGACTTCGCCAAACGCAACCCGGAACGCCAAACCCGACGGCTCGTCGCCCACCTCGAGAAGCTCGGGCACGTCGTCACTCTCGGAGTGGGGGCTTGGCTCCCGGTGAGACCTTGGCCGCGGGCGTACAGCGGATTCAACCGCGCGCTTGTCTTTCGTGGCGTTGGAGCTGGCGCTCGGTAGCGATCTTCGGGGAGGGGACGACGATCACGCTGCGGTCGGCGTGCTGAATCACCGCGTGTGAGACGCTGCCCAGGAGTAGCGACTTCACACCGGTACGCCCGCGTGAGCCCATGACGATGGCGCTTGCCGAAACCGCTTCGGCTTCGTCCAGGATCGAGTTTGCGACCGTGCTCTGCTGTGAACAGGTGCGTGCCTGTGCGTCTAGGCCCGCTCGCCGCGCCAGCTCAGCGCCTTCCCCGGCGATTCTCTGCGCCTGGCCGCGCGCTGCGGCGTCGATCTCCTCGATATCCAAGCCCGGCGCGACAGGAACAACCCCGAACGAGTTTCGGCTGAGCACTTCGATGAACGGCTCCCAGACGGTCAGGACAGTGGCCGGCTGCCCAGCCAGCAGCTCCGCAGCGTGCCCGATGGCCGCGCGGGAATCATCGGATCCGTCAAAGCAGATCAAGATCATGCAATTAGCTCCTTCGCGTTTACGGAGAAGCTACTGAGGTCGGTTCGAGTCAACGCTTGCGGTTCTTACGGATCGGGTCTAGGGGAAAGGCCTGATGAACCCGGCGGAGCGTGACTGAACACTGGACTGGTGGTTGTTCCCAGCTCAGAAGGGTCTGCCGAGACGCCCAAGGTGGGCGCCTCGGTGGCCGTTCAAGGAGGTTGCTCGGTTATGCCTGCCAATCAGCTCGGCGCAGGAGGCGTCCGGTGGTGCAGCGTCCGACCAAGGACAGCCAGACGGAAGGCCACTTCGATGGCGCCTAAACGGATGTCTCGCGACCGCCTCGAGGCGTGATGGCGGGGTCGATGATCGAAGCGAAGGCCGTCGTGAAGCGCTTCGGGTCGACCGTCGCGCTGGCGGGTGTCGACCTTGCTGCTGAGCAGGGTGAGGTGCTCGCTCTGCTGGGCCCCAACGGTGCGGGGAAGACGACGCTGGTGCGGATCCTGACGACGTTGCTCAAGCCCGACAGCGGCGTTGCGCGCGTCGCGGGCTATGACGTCGTGGCCGACGCCCGGGAGTTGCGGTCGATGATCGGGCTCGCGGGTCAGTACGCAGCGGTCGACGAGCTGCTGACCGGCCGTGAGAACCTCGAGCTCGTCGGCCTGTGGTACCACCTCGGCAAGCGCGAGTATCGTCGGCGTGCTCAGGAGGTGTTGGAGCGCTTCGGTCTCATCGACGCTGGTGACCGGTTGGTCAAGACCTACTCGGGCGGGATGCGTCGGCGTTTGGATATCGGTGCGAGCCTGATCGCCCGGCCGGCCGTGCTGTTCCTCGACGAGCCGACGACGGGTCTCGATCCGCGCACGCGCAACGATGTCTGGGCGTTCATCGAGGAGCTGGTCGCTGGCGGTACGACCGTGCTGCTCACGACCCAATATATGGACGAGGCCGAGCACCTCGCTGACCAGATCGTCGTGATCGATACGGGCACGGTGATCGCGCACGGCACTGCGGCTCAGCTCAAGGCCAAGCTCGGCGGGACGATGCTCGAAGCGCGCGTGAGTGACCCGGACGACCTCGACCGCGCCGCCCTGCTGCTCGCCGCGGTCGGTCACGCCGAGCCCCGCGCCGACCGCGACCAGCGCCTGGTCAGCATCCCCACGCCAGGCGGCACCACCCTTCTGCTCGCCGCGGCCAGACGGTTTGAGGAGGAGTCAATCGGGCTCGATGACCTCGGCATTCGCCGCCCCTCGCTCGACGACGTGTTCCTGTCGCTGACCGGCGCCCACGCTAACACCGACCAACCCCCAGACGCCTACCCGATACCCGATGAGTTGGTGGCGACGCGATGAGCGTCGCCACCAACGATCGGGTGGGCACGCCGCCGGCGCGGATGACACCACGCACGGCCGCGCGCGACACGGCTGGCGTCGCCAAGCGCAACCTCCTGCGGATCATTCGCACCCCGCGGCTGCTCGTGGTCGGCGCGATCCAGCCGGCGATGCTGCTGATCCTGTTCCGCTACGTCCTCGGCGGCGCGATCCGCATTCCGGGCGGCAACTACGTCGATTACGTCGTCCCTGCTGTCTTCCTTGAAGCCGTCCTGATCGGCGGCATGACCACGTCGATCGGGCTGGCCGACGACCTCAAGAGCGGCATCATCGACCGCTTCCGTAGCCTCCCGATGGCCCGCTCGGCGGTACTCGCCGGCCGCACGCTCGCCGACCTCAGCCGCAGCCTCCTGTCCCTCGCCATCATGGTCGTCCTCGGCCTCCTCGTCGGCTTCCGGTTCCACAGCGATCCAGGCTCGATCCTCGCCGGCCTACTGCTGATCATGGTCTTCGGCTACGCGTTCTCGTGGATGTACGCCGCGATCGGTCTCGCGACCAAAGACCCCGAGACCGCGCAGGTCGCCGGCATCCTCCCGTTCTTCATCCTCATGTTCGCCAGCAACGCGATCGTCCCGGTCGCCACGATGCCCAGCTGGCTTCAAGGCTTCGCCACCAACCAGCCGCTCAGTGTCACCGTCACCGCCGTCCGCGCGCTCTTTGAAGGCGGCCCCGCGGCCAACTACGTCTGGCAGTCACTCGCCTGGGCCGCCGGCATCTTCATCGTCTTCTTCACCATCTCCCTGCACCTCTACCGCAACACCACCTCCTAACCCCAAGCACCCAGGTTCGGATTTGTGGCTGGTGGACGGCGAGTCCGGCCCCGACCCATGCGCAACATGACCGCGCCCACGAGGGACATTACGTCCGCGGTCCGCATCCAGATCCCGGTAATCACGATCGGGCGCGGCACCCCAGGCCCCGACGGTTTACCCCGGACGAGCCAGATGGGCATATCACGAGCAGGCTCACGGGAGACCATGGATGCGACGACGCCCTGCGCGGGCGACCAGACGGGAACCTAAGAAGGGACACAGGTATGTTCAAGTGCTCGCCGGCGTCGATCGTGACAGTGGTGGACGCGACGCAATTGCGCTCTCAAGGAGAGGAAGCCGATTGCTGAGGACGGCAAGGTCTCCGGCCCGAGCTCCTTCTGCAACTGCCGCCCGTCGGGAAGCCTGTACCTGGCATACCAGACCGGTGCCGCGCTCGCTCGACCCGGAAGACGTGGCCCGATGGAGGCCTCACGACGCAAAATCCGACGCCAAACCGGGGAACGCATTGGGGACACGAAACGTTCCCGCGGGAACGTCCGGAAAGCCAAAAGCCCCGCTAAGCGGGGCTTTCCTAACGCGCCCGGAGAGATTCGAACTCCCGACCTTCGGTTCCGTAGACCGAGTCGAACTTTGCGGACGTCTTCGGGTGTTCGGTGTTTGTCCTGCTAATCGCAGATTTGGCGTAAGCGTTCAGTCGTCGGGGCCTTGGGCAGGTATTCCTTGTTGGTGCAGCGAATCTTGCAGGTATGGACCGCGCGGAGGCGGAGGCGATCTATGACTCGGGGCGTGAGGCGTGTGTTGAGTTCATTCTCAAGCTGGCCGGCGGGGTTGAGCAGCACGAGGATCGGCTGAGGCGCCTGGAGGAGCAGGCGCGTCAGGACTCGCGTACGAGTTCTAAGCCGCCGTCGACCGATCCGCCCAAGACGCGCGCGCAGCGGCGGGCGGAGGCGAGGGCGAAGGCCAAGGAGCTGATGCGCCGCGAGCGTGAGCGCCGAGCGCAGGGTGGACAGCCCGGGCATCAGGGTGCGGGTCGCGATCTCAAACCGGAGGACCAGGTGGATGAGATCGTCGATCACTACCCGGACGCGTGTGGCGGATGCGGGCGCCGGCTTGTTGATGAGCAGCGCCGTCCGGGCGGGCGGTTCGGCCGCCACCAGGTCTTCGAGCTGCCGCCGATCAGCGTGATCGTGACCGAGCATCGCACGCATCAGTTGCGCTGCCGGCACTGTCGCGCACGGACCAGCGCCCGGCTGCCTGGGCTGCTCGCCTCCTCTCCGTTCGGGTTGAGATTGCAGGCGGCGGTGGTGACGTTGACCGCTCGGCATCGGATCTCCCGCCGCGGGATCTGCGAGCTGGCTTTAGATCTGTTCGGCGTGACGTTGTCGACCGGCGCGGTTGACGCGATCTGCCAGCGCGCCTCAGACGCATTGGCTGGCCCACATTGCCAGCTGCAGGACTGGGTGCTTGACCAGGGGGCGGTGCATGTCGATGAGACCGGCTGGCGCACGCGCGGTGAGGGCCGGGCGTTGTGGACCGCGACCACCCCTGAGGCGACGTTCTTGCAGATCGCCCAACACTGCAACCGCGAGCAGTTCAACGCGCTCATCGGCACCACGTATCCGGGGATCGTGGTTTCTGACCGCTGGAACGGCTACAGCCATCTCGATCCCCACCAGCGGCAAGTGTGCTGGTCGCACCTGCAGCGCGACTTCCGCCGCCACGCCGACGGACTCGGCGAGCAGAAGACCTTCGGCGAGCAAGGCATCGAGCTCACCCGCCGCGTGTTCGCTGCGTGGCGGGCCTACCAGCACGAGCATCACGACCGCGAGGCGCTCAAGGCCGAGATCGAACCGATCCAGACCGAGCTACGCCAGCTGCTCGAACACGCCAGCCCCAAGAGCAAGCGCACCCGCTGGCACCGGCAGTTCGCCAACAACCTGCTCAAGGTCTGGCCAGCGCTCTGGACGTTCGTCTCGGTCAACGGGGTTGAGCCGACCAACAACCCCGCCGAGCGCGCGCTCCGCGCACCGGTCATCCACCGCAAAGTCTCGCTCGGCACCCAAAGCAAGGACGGTGAACGATTCGCCGAACGCGCGCTCTCGGCCGCCGCCACCTGCCGCCAGCAGCGCCGCTCGCTGTTCACCTACCTCAGCGAGCTGATCATCGCCCACACCCGCGGCGATCCATTCCCCGCGCTCGCCTGAGGCCGCAGGGACTGAACGCTTACGATTTGGCGCCGGGCTCGCGCCTCGCGGGTTGCCGCGATTTCCTGACCGTTGTTTGTCGTGCTGTTTGTCGTGAGCGGCGCCAGCGGTTCGCCGAGATCCCCGTCGAGGAGATGGACGTAGGTGTCGAGCGTGAAGCTAGGGGAGTGATGCCCGAGCCACCGCTGCACCTGCACGACATTGCGACCCTGTGCGAACAGCCGCGACGCGACAGTGTGACGGAACGTGTGGAAGCCGGCCCACGGGACGCCGGCCTGTGCGCACGCGGGCGCGAGCACACGGTCAGCCAGATTGTCGGGGTCGAGCACGCTCGCAACTGTCGAGCGGAACACGAGCTCGCCCTCCCCCCGGCGACCGAGCAGCACGCGCAGCCTGTCAGCCAACGCGAGCGGAATCGGCAGGTCGCGGCGGGCGTGTCGGGACTTCAACGGCCCAACGACGATCCCGGAGCCCTTCCGGCGCCTGACGCGCTGGCGGACCTTGACGTGCGGACTCTCCCCGTCGAGCGCCAGATGGCGCACCTCGAACGCGAGCAGCTCCGAACGGCGCACGCCTGTCGCGGCCAGCAGCTCGAACATTGCCCGATGGTTCGCATGGATCAGCGATACGACCAGCTCCATTGTGTCGTCGGGGAAGGGTCTCGGCTGATCCTCGTCCTCTTCGATCCGCTCACGGTGCGGGAGGACTGCCTCGGACGCCGGATTGTGCGCGAGCGCGCCCTCGCGCCTGGCCGTGGCGAGGACGATCCGCAACGGTTTGAGCGCGTTTCGCACCGAGCGATCCGAGAGGGTGCCGCCGCGGCTGCTCGGTTGCTTCACCAGCCAGCCGATGAAGTCGGCGATTTGCTTTGGGCCGACATCTGCCAGTCGCACGTCCGGACCGAAGTACCGGAGTGCGTACCGCTCCAGTAGCCGCTCGTCTTCGTCACGGGTCTCCTCGCGATAGCCCCGACGGCCAGTGCCCTGGTAGCGACCGATCACCTCGCGCGCATACTCGCGAAGCACCGGCTCGGCGCCGTCGCGCTCCTCGCGTGCGCGTTCGCAGGCCGGGCAATCGTCGTGGGGCACGTCGCGATGAAGCCCCGCCGCATGCGCCTTGGAAAGTGCCACGCGCCGGGCCGCGAGCCGCTTGCCTTCGATTGCCTCCGCTCTGGTGCGGAACGTCTCGCGCCGCTGGTGGCCGTCGGCGTCGCGGTAGACGACCACGTAGGCGCACCCACAACGGTCTCCGCGCGTGCAGTCCTTCACATGTCGGCGGTAGATGCCGGGTACGCCGGGCACCTTGACGAGTGCGCTCTCTCCACTTTGAGGGCCGCTGGTTGTTGGCATGTGGAGCTGCATCCTCCCTGTTGTGGCCGCCCTGGAGCTGGACCCCGGGCTGTTCACGTCGGACAGGTCTTACCAATTCGGATCTGGTTGCCGCATGCCGCAACGCCGGCAAAGCCTGTGGTCGGACCCTCGGAGAACCCGCCCGTCCGCGCCGGCTCGAGATGGCGGGTCGACCTGGGCGGGCGGAGCGGGTTGGCACCCCGCGCCCGAGGACTGCCAAACCATTGCGTCCAGCGCGAGGGCTTCGACTTGACTCACGGGCGCTTCCCGCCGCCACTCTCCAGCCAGGAGTCGAGCTCCGATCGGCGGGCGACCAGTGCCGAGCCGTCGCGCTGGACGGGAATCCGCCGAGCAGACACGAGCGCGTAGACCCGACTGCGTGGGCTCCCGATGTGGCCGGCGATCTCGTCCGCGCCGCGAAGCCAGCCCTCCCCCGATGCTGGTTGGACGAGCCGGTCTGCGAGCAGCGGGGCGAGCTTGTCAGCCAGTCGCGCGAGTGCCGTGTCGTCGCCGTCGACCAGCTCATTCAGTAGCGCGTCCAGGATGGCGCTCACGAGTCTTCCTCATGAGCGCTGCGATCGCCGGGCTTATCGATCGTGCTCCTTCGCACCGTCGCGGCGCTGATCGGATTCCGGGGTGCGCCGAGCTTCTGGGCGAGCCGCTTCTGGAGGGTTGCGTGGAGAAGGTGTCTGGGCAGCAGGGCAGCGGTGAGCGAGCCGGGGGAGAGCAGCGCGTCGAGCTGCTCGGGGGTCCAGCTCGAGCTGCGGGCGGCGAGTACTACCTCGACGAGTATCTGTTCGCACCATTCGCGCACCTGTGCCTCGATCACCGTCCGCGCGCCGGCGATTCCGCGGTAGCGGTCCTGCCAGTGGCTGATGAAGTCGGTGATCGCCCGAAAGTCAGCGTTGATGGTCAGCTCATGACGTTCCAGGTGGTAGCGGGCGGCCTGATCTTCTAGGTCGCCCATCGCGCGGGATCCGTCGCGGGCGGAGATCCACGCGACGTCGGGGAGGCTGACCATCGCGTCCGGTTGTCGCGCGTCTCGCGGGTCCTCGGCCGGCGGGTCGCTGGGAGCTCGGCGCGCTCGCTCACCGGGGGCGGGCGGGGTCGCGGAATCGGCAACTGTCCCTTGGCGTGACGCCACAGGGGCGATGGTGTACGTCTCGGACGGCTGGGGGCGTTCCTCCGTCGCGGGCTGCACGGGTGCCTGGCGGGGCCGTGCGGTTGGGCGATAGCGGCTGAGGCGATAGAGCGGCAGGATTGCCGCGACGCGTTGGCGGATCGCCTCCTGGCGCGGGGTTGCATCGGCGCTGGCTGCTCGTTCTTGCAGCTGCAGGATCTCGGCGGGCATGGTGGTTGCGAACTCCTCACCCCAGCAGGCCCATGGCAGCGGCTCGTGGTCCATAAGCAGCAACGTTCGGGCGGTGTTGCACTGCAGTCGCCCGGAGTCGACCTGGGGCTCGAGGTGTAGGACGACTCTTTCGTAGCCGAAGCGGATGCCAAAGTCCTGAAGACGCCCGTACCCGCCGCGGGTCTGCGGCAGGATGTCGTAGAGCTCGTCGCAGTAGACGGCGGCGGCGTGACCGGTGGTGGCCCAGATGCTGGCTTCGCGGCGGCGGGCGCGGTGGTCGTCGTCGAGCACCCACCAGTGTGCGATCGCGTCGCTGAGCTCCACGACCTCGGCCGCAATCGCGCGCTGCTGGAGGCAGTGCCGCTCGCCGTGGATGTGCGGTAGCTGTCCGGGCTGGTCGCGGCCGTGTTCTTCGCGGACGAGCACCTCGACCTGGGCGGGGAGGCGCAGGAACCGGGCGTTGAGGTAGCGGGTGATCCATTGCCCGCGGGCGTCGGTGACGCTGTCCGGGGGCTGGGTGGTGTCGTGGCGCTCGTGCTCGCCGAGCAGTACGACCTGGGTGCCGTGATCCTGGCCGCGCAGCAGCCACGGTTTGTCCTGCTCGTCGAGTGCTCGCCAGAAGTCGGTGCGGCCGTCCGGCCAGAGCTGGGGCTCGAGGCCCCAGCGGCCGTCGGGGTGGCGTTTGAACCGTACGAGGGCGCCGTGGCCTTGGTGCCAGGAGCGGTATTCGAGTCCGTGCGGGTTGCGCGAGCCGGCGGCGACCTTCGCGCCGACGCCGAAGTTGCCGCTGGCGGATTGCTCGCGGCCGCTCGAGGCCAGCTGGTTGATGTACTCGCGCAGCTGCTCGGGGGTCATGCCGGTGCCGGTGTCTGTGACCGACAGCTTGCGCACCCGACCGCCTGAGGCGTCGAACCGATGCCAGTCGAGGTCCCACACGACCCGGCCGCTGGCAACAGGGCCCTGGGCGTTGATCGCGTCCAGGCCGTTGACGGTCAGCTCGCGCACGCCCTGCAGGTCCGTACATTCGCTGCCGAGGCGTTCGAGCAGGAAGGTGGGGTCGGCGACCTGAAGCTCGTGCCAGCCGTCGACCGTCGCCGTGTCGCGGTCCGGTGCGTGGTTGCGCTGCGTAAGCCAGTCGGGCACCTCGGTTGGTAGGTACCGGACGTGTAGGGCGATGGCCCCCGGGTGATGCTGTCCGTCAGTGGTGGGGGAACGCGTCAGCGTGAGCGGCGGCCCAGCTGCCGTACATGTCGACCACGGTCGACGGCGCAGGCCAGTCTCCGGCCTCAAATCGTTCGAGCGCCTCGCCGCGGCGTCTGCCCGCGTGCGTGCGTGACCAGTCGGTTGACGACGGTGCCCTGCCGTATCGCTCGCGCCAGTCGCGCATCGCGTCGCGCACCCACTCGCGCGTCCGGGTCGGTGCGATCGCCCCGGGATGACACCGCTTGCAGTAGGCATACGCGTCGCCCTTGCCGCCGCGCGCCGCGGTCGGTCTCCCGCAGCCGCGGCATACCCCGTGGTAGCGGCGCTTGACCGCCCGCGCTTTCTCCCCGGTGGGGT
>CAWGOQ010000015.1:0-229191 GCA_963824295.1 uncultured Solirubrobacterales bacterium
GCCCACCACGTTGTCCCAGTTGTCGGTCGCCTGCCCGCCGATCCCGATCTGCATCGGACCGGCCGCGCCGGCAGAGTTCGCGCCTGACAGCACGCCGGTCCCCGGTCCATTGTTGGTGGCGAAGGTCGACTCGGCGTCGTTGAGCGCGGCGAGGTACGCCCAGCCGTCGCTGCCGAGGGCGAACTGCTGGGAAGCGCCCTCGAAGATTGGCAGCAGGTTGCTCGGAATCCCGGGGACGCTCGAAGGCCCGGGCCCGGCCGGCGTGCCGCACGCTGCCTGCGAGGCGGGATCGAGCGCCAGCAGGATCATCAGCGGTAGCCCGATTGCCAGCAGCGCGACGAACGCCCCGCCGAGCGCGCCGGCCGCCCGCAGCTCCTGGGTTATGGGCTGAGGCGGATCGTGTGCTTACGCGCTCGTCCAGCGTTGCGTGCCGCCGCCGGCGCAGCGCCCGCGGCCGTGACGACGGTGGCATCGGCGAAGTCCTCGGGTTCGAACATGCCCTCGGGCGGCGGCTCGTGTGGCAGCTCCTCGAGGGGATGGTCGCCGTGGTTGTCGTCGCAGCCTTTGAACGGCCCGTCGGCGTCCAGCAGCACCGTCATGTGATGGTCGGCGTGGTCGCGGAACCACACCGACAGGCCGGTGGCCGGGTCTTGGCGCAGGTGCTCCCACGCTCGCCACAGCGCTTCGAGGCGGGCGACCGCCTCGGCGTGCTTCCACCACTGCGGACACCACACGCGGTCGTGGCCACGCACCGACCGGCGATACACCGGGAACAGCCACTCCTGCACCCACTCGGCCAGCGTGAGGTAATACAGGCCGGGCGGATCGGCCAGCTCGGCGACCTGCCGCTCGGCAGCCTGCAATGCAAGCTGCTCGATCTGCGCGGCGTCCAGCAGCCCGCTCGCGCGCCGGTCGAGGACCTTGCGCGTGACGGACGCGACGTGCTGCTCAAGCACGCTGCGGACGGTCTGCTCGACGAGCGGCGCCGCCCCGGCGAGCGGCTCCCGCTGCTGACTCGCGCTCACGCCGACGTCCTCCACGGAGCCTCCGGGGCTGGCTGCGTGTCGCGGCGGGCGAGGACCTGCGGCGGGTCGTAGGTCGCGATCGACTCACGGATTAGCTGGGCTTGGCGCGTGCTCCACCAGTAGACGGGCTCCGCGAGCACCGGCGGCGAGCCGGAGGGCATGACGATGATCCGGTCGCGTGGGAGCGCCGCTAGGTCGGCCACGGTTAGGATCGGCGTCGGGGTCAGCTGCCAGCTCGTGCTGGTGCTGCCGCCGCCCGGTGCGCGCACGGAGCTCGGGCTGGCGACCAGCCGGTTGTATTCGCCGATCAGCTTCTCCAGGTCGGAGAGGAACTCTTCCTCGGCCGCCCCGCCCCCGTATACGCGGACGTTGCTCGCGCCCCAAAGCTTGCGCATCCCGGTCTGCCCCCACACCTGCGCGCCTTGGGACCAGGACTGCAGGAGGGTTAGCAGCGGGATCCCACGCGAGCCGTAGTGGCTGTAGAGGTCGGGGAGCTGCCGCCAGCGGCAGATGTTCGCCGCTTCGTCGAGTACGCCGACCAGGGGCACCGCCAGCCGGCCGCCGGGGGAGCGTTTCGCGAGCTGCTCGCCCGCATCGCACAACGCCATCGCCAGCGCCGTCACCAACCCGGCACTCGAACCCTGGCCTTCCTTGCTGTGCAAGTACAGCGTGTCGCTCGAGGTGACGAATGCGGCCAGGTCCAACTGCGGGCGGCGATCCGCCGACCCGTTGCCGGTGACCCAGCGGGTGATGTCCGGATCGCGCAGGAAGGAGAGGATCTGCCGGGCGGTGCCGAACACGCCGCCGCGTTGCTCGAACGGCGCGTGCACGTGATCGAGCACCGAGGCGGCGGCGAGCTCGAGCCCATGGTGCTCCAGGATGCGTGCGGGCTCGTCGTCGTTCGGGCGCGTCGACCACAGGAACGACTGCGTGATCGGCCGCTCGGCGAGCGCGGCCGCGCGCAGCAGGTGACTGACGAGTTCTTGGCCGGCGGGGTCAAAGAACGGGTCAGGGCGCGCGTCCGGATCGCGGTAGGCGCCGACGAACGCGTCGGTCAGCTCGAGCGCGCGCCGATCGGACGTGACGTAGGTGAGCGGGTTCCACCACCAGTCGGGCTCGCCCGCGGCGAGCTGCTCGGGATCGAAGTTCCACACCCGCCCCTGCCGCTCGCGCAGGCCGCGGGTGGCGGCGTACAGGTCGGGCTTGTTCGAGGTCGCGAACGCCGCCCCCGGTGCCGCCAGCACGGTCGGGATCGCGCGCGAGCTGGACTTGCCTTTCCGCGGCCCCCAAATGTCGCACTGCATGTCCTCCCACGTGGCGTACAGCCACTGACCGCCGGCGATCGCTCTGCCGATCGGCAACCCCGGCTGCTCCACGCCGAATCGCGCAGCCGTCGCGCGCGCGTTCTGAAGCGACACAGAGAGCGCGCTGCGGCCGCTAGCGAGCAACCTGGCTGCGCGATCCGCGCCGGTGACCGCGTGGCGAGCGCGCAGGACCGCGACCAGGCCGATGCTCAGCGCACACGCCACGCCCGCCGCGATCAGGATCGGCGTGGCGGCGGGCGGCCACCGGGTGTGGCCGTCGGCGAGCTCGAGCGCCAGGGCGAGGGGGTCAAGCGGTGGGCTGCGGTGCCAGTGGTCGATCGCTGCGCCCCCCTGCGCCGCGCCCTCGCCGACGACGCCGGCGAGCGCGAGGAGCGCGAGCGTCCCGGCGACCAACGGCGAGAAAGGCGCCGGCCCGGTCGCGTGCCGATGAGTGTGGCTCACAGTCCCCTCCCGGGCCTTCGGTGGGGTTCCGGGCGGACGGCCTGGGACGCAGTCGACCCGCTCGACCGTCCCCGTGCTTCAGACGGACAGGCGATGTGGGCGAGCCGCGAGGCCTCCTCGCTCTCGCTCGGAGCGTGAGCAGAGGTCCCGTTCTCGCGCTCGGCCGTCCGGTGCTCGTCGAGGATCCAGCCGCCTCTGATCGTCGGCTCGTCCGCAACGGTGCCGTACACCCACACGATCGTCTGACCGGCTGCGCGCAGCTCCTCGAGCGCTTGATGCCACTCGCTCGCGGGCATCCAGTAGAGGCCGCTGGCGAACTTCCCCTGCCTGGTCCGGGCGTGAATGTGCGCCAGCGCGAGCCTCGCCGACTCACTCAGCGCCTCGCGCTCAGCAGTGCTCGCGGAGCGGTCTGGGATGTGGCGCGAGCGGGTCACGCCGATGCTCCTGCGCCATTGGCGCAGCGGTGCGTGATAGCGAGCTCGCCGCGGCGGCTCTGTTCGTGCCAGAGCTTGTTCGTATCGTGCAGCCGCTCCTCGGCGGCCGTGAGCGTCACCCGGAACGGAATCCCGGGCCGGCCGCCGATCTTGATCATGAAGTTCCCCCGCCCCGGCGGCGCGTCGTTACTTGCGGCGGCCGACCACGCCGGCGGGTCCTGCCACGAGATCAGCTGCCGCTGCTCAGCGACGCTGAGGTCCTTGGCCAGCGCGAGGCGCGGCATCTCCTCCGGGGGCAGCGCGCCGCAGATCAGCATCCCGGAGCGCTCGATCAAACCCACGGCCTTCATCCGCTCGTGCTCATCCGGCAGGCTCAGCAGGTCCTTGATCGTGTGCGAGCACATCACCACCCCCACCCCCCACTGCCGGTTCAGCCGAGTCAGACTGTTGGTGCGGTCGACCATCCCACGCCCGGCGATCAACGCCCGCCACAGCTCATCGAGGATGATCAGGTAGTGGCGCATCGGCGCCAGCCCGGCCTCGGCGAGCGCGTGCGTGACGTTCACCGCCCCGAACCCGATGCCCCAGCACGCCGACAGCGCCGCGCCGACCAGCTCGGTCTCGTCCTCCGGGATCGAGGAGACATCGAACACGGCCGGGCGATCCAGATCGAGCGCGACCGTGCTGTGCCGGGAGAACATCTCCCCCACCCGCCCCTCGCCCAGCAGCGCCTGCAGCGTCACCTGCAGCGGCTCGACGAGCTCGCGGTAGCGCTCCAGAGAATCGCGGTCGAACGCGGCCGCGCGCACACGCTCGGGGGCGCTCTCGATCGTCTCCAGCAGATCCGAGAGCACCGGCGTGCCCGGATGGCGCTCGTCGAGCACCTTCAGCGCCGCAGCGAGGATCGAGTCCTCGCGATCGCTCGGCGGGTGCCCACGCTGAATCGAGATCAGCGCAGACACCATCGTGTGCCGCCGGCCAACCGCGTCGGCGAGCAGCTCGCGCCCGAGCTTGCGGTGCTCGCCGCCGAGCCGCGCGGCGGCACGCTTGGCGAGCTCGATGTCGAGCACGTTCAGGTATCCGCGGCCACGGCCGAGCCGGATCACCTGCCCGTCGAGCGCGCCGATCAGATCGACGTAATCGGGCTTCAGATCCCCGAGCACCAGCGGCAGGACACCGAACCCGGCCAGCGCCAGCGCCATCCGCCGGATGCAGCTCGACTTGCCGAACCCCTGCAGGCCCATCACGAACGCCGTCGGGGCCGTGAGCAGGCTAGCGCGCTGAAACCAGCTGATCGGATCCCCGCACACCGTCGCACCCGTCAACAGGTGCTTTCCGAGCGGCGCGCCGATCAGCGGCGCGCCGGCACCGACCGAGAACGGCCACAGCCCACATGCCTGCACGCTCGTGCCGCGCCACTCCGCCGGCGGCTGCAAATACACGCTGCGACCAGCGGCCGCCCCATGCCACCCGCGAGGACCGGGGACCAGCGGCCCCTCCGCCACCCTCTGCCGCTGTCGGCGCCGCGACAGGCTCATAGCGCCTGGCGGATCTGCTCGGGGACCTTCAGGTGCGCCGGGAGGAACACCCCGACCGGCAACGCCGCGGCAAACGCCGAGTCCTGCGAGCCCCACACCGGCCGCAAGCCAACCCGGGCCGTCGGAGCGAGGTTCGCGAGCGCCGCCGTGGCGAGCTGCAGCTGCTCCTCATCCAGCACCGTCGTCGTGACCAGCATCCCAAAGTTCACGAGCGCCGCGCCGCGCGCCTCTTCTTGAGCGGTCGCACGCGCGGCCTGCTGTTCGACGACCGCCCGCGCGGTCGGCCGGGCCGCCGAGTTCACGCGGAACTCGGCGTTGTGCAGGTCTCGCTCGACGATCCTCGCCGCCTCACCCGGATCGATCACCCGGTAGAGCAGCGTGACGCGCTTGCGGGCGATGTCCCCCTGGGGAGCGATCAGCCGGGCGAGCACGTTCTCGCGAACCTCGCCGCGCGGCGCCTGCGACATCGACCAGGTCACGCTGACCGCGCCGTCGTGCCAATAGGAATCGGCACGCGCGTCCGCGGCCGACGGCCCGACATCCTCCCAAGCGAGCTCAGCAGGGCCGCCGGAAGCGCGCGCTTCCTCGAGCAGCTCCGCCGCACGGGGGTTGTAGGCGGCGTGAACGATCTCGCACAGCCGTTGCGCGTCCACCGGCATCGCGACGCCCGCTCCGGTCGCGTGCAGCCGATGCGTGATCCCGCCCAGCCGGGTCGCGAGGTCGTGCGCCAGCTCGGTCGCACTCCGCCGCCGGCCGGCCGCGAACATCGTGAACGTCAGCGCGACCCGAGCCTTCAGATCGGCCGCTCCGGCCGGGTAGACCCGGACGATCTCCTGCAGCGTCTCGCGGGCGAGCGTCGGCGCGTTGGGGTCCTGCCGCCCCCGGATGGCATGCCGCAGCCGCGTCCCCGGATCCGGAGCGGTCTCGACCGACACCTGGCAGGCGACCAGCCCGGGCTCCTGGGAGAGCGCGGCGATCCACTGGCCGTAGTGCGCGACCCACTGATCGACCTGCGGCTGATCGACCAGCGCCGCCCCGTCCGGCTCCGTCTCGAGCACGACCGTGAGGTGCTGGGTCCACGGGTGGCACAGGACCGCGAACGGCCGGTCGTAGGAATCCCGCGCCTCCGACAGCTGGCTCGAGGCCAGCAGCCCAGGCAGCTGGAACGTCCCATACGGGACTCGGCCGAGCGGGCCGGAACGGTACAGGTGCGAGCGGGCCCGGCGAGCGCGCCGCCAGCCGAGCCTCATCCCGAGCCGCTGCATCGCCGTCTGCCCGTGCGGATCCGGCCGCAACGTCACCACAAACACCGGCAACATGACCGCCAGGAACACCAGGCCGGGGAGCAGCCCGACGAGCGCGATCACGATGATCGCAGCAATCAGAGAGACGATGAAGAGCACGCTCGAGATCAGCCCGAGATGCCACAGACCAGGCGGCCGCGGCCGCCGCCAGTTCCCGTACGTACGCTCAACCTGCGCCTCTGCCGCCACCTGCGCCACCTCCTATTCGTTGCGCGTCCCGGACGCCCCTGTCGGAGCCGGCCCATCGCCGCCATCCGCATTGCTCTGCTCCACCGCCCCCTGGGCCGCCTGCTTGGCCGCCCCATACGCCTGAACCATCGATCCTGCCGCCGCGCCGCCGCCACCGCCTCCGCCCGCGCCGGCTGCCCCGCCGGTCGCCGGAGTGGTGGCGGCGCCGGACGCCCCACCCGAGGACGGCCCGCCCCGGCCGGCGCTGCCCGACGCGCCGTCGCTTCCGTTCCCGCCGGCCGGGCCTGACGAACCGCTCGCGCGCGTGCCCGCCGGCCCGCCGGGACCTCCAGGGCCAGCGAGCGCCGCGCCCGAGGGGCCGCTGCCGTTCTGCGACTGGCCGTAGGCGCTCGCCGGGGCGTGAGCGATCGCTGCCGCGCCCGTCGGCATCCGCATCGCGATCGCCCCGCCCGCCGCGCCGGCAACGATTGCTCCCGCGCCGCCCGCCCCCGCCAGCGCGCTCGTCGCCGGCACGACAAACCGCAGCAGCGCCGGCAGCGCCAGGATCGCGAGCACCAGCATCATCACCCCGTCCAGCAGCGCCAGCGCGCCCTGCTGGCCGGCCAAGTCGAACGCCACGGCGTACACGACCGCGGCCGCCGGCTTGTACAGCGCGAACGCGATCAGCCACGCCGAGGCCTTGCGGAACCACTGCAGGCCCATCTCCGTGTTCGAGAACGCGGCCACCAACGGAAGCGTCCCCACCAGCAGCACCAGCATCCCGCCCCGGACCAACATCAGCATGATCTGGATCACCGTCCCGAGGAACGCGATGATCCCCAGGACGATCGCGATGAACGCGGTCGTGACCGTTCCCGCCAGCCCGACCGTGAACCCCGCCGTCGTTCCCGCCGCCTGGGAGGTACTCGCGGTCGCGAGGCCGAAAAGATTAGCGAGGTGATCGGCGAAGCCGGATCCGGCGCTCGCACGAGTGATGAACCAGGATGCCATCTGATCGCATCCGCCGATCAGCACGCTCGCCGCCCCGGCAGCCGCACCCGACACCAGCACATAAGTCGCGAGATACCGGCCGAGGTCGCGCAGCTGCGCCGCCTTGTGCTCGTGGTAGACGATCCGGCCGGCGCCGAGCAGCGTGCAGAGAACCGCCAGCCCCGTGGTGAACACGAGCAGGTTCTGTTGAAGAAACGCAACGGTCCCCGTCGCCTGTCCGCCGGCGTCCGCGACGGGTGGTGTGCCGATCCCGACCCACAGCGTCGAGGCCCAATCCACCGCGTGCCCGAGCGCGCCGAGCACCGACTTCGCGAGCGCGGTGATGGCATCCCCGGCAAGCGAGGAGACGGCGCCGCCGGCTCCCTTGCCGATCATGCACAGCGGGTTGATCCCGCACCCGAACAGCGCTCCCGCCGGCGCGGGCGTCAGCAACAGCAGCAGCAGCGCGGCCGGAAGCGCGCACCGCCCGCAGCGTCGGACGGCGCGCACTAGAAAGCGCTCCACGGGACGTAGCCCGTCAGGTCGGGCATCACTTCCATCGCCGGCGTGCCGCCTGCGGGGAATAGGTACTTCCAGTCCTCGGCGTGCCACACCATCGGGGTGAGAACGGCGAGCAGCTTCCCCTCGGGCCCTTGGAACACGACCGCCACCTGCGCCTCCGCGCGCGTGTAGGAGTCATAGCGGTAGCCGGCGAACTGGACCGGCCCGTTCGAGTCCAGCCCAGCGGCGTTGCCGAGGTTCCTCGGTGCGCCCACCGCGAGCCGCTGGAACAGCTCGCCCGCGGGCACGGCCGTTCCCTCCGCCCACAGGTTCATCGCAGCCAGCAGCGCCCCCGCGGGGTCGTGCGCAAAGCACGTATTCCACGGTCCGCTCGAGCGCTGCGGCCCGAACACCGCCGGGTTCTGCGGGACCTGCATCGAACCGACCGTCCCCCACTGCGCCTGCGGCGGGCTGCTCGCCGGAATGTCCTGTTGTCCCGCCGGCAAGCTGCAGCCGCTGCTCGCTGTGTCCGCAGCGGCTGACGCGGGCTGGTGAGCGGCCGGCGTTGACGCCTCTGCATGATGTTGGGCCGCGCCGCGGCCGCCTGTGACGGCAACGATCACGCCCAGGAGCACGAGGGCAAGCAAGAACGCGCCCGAGAGCAGCACGCCCGAGCGGCTCCACGGCGAGCGCTCGCCAACAGCCGCGCTCTGAGCCGGTGCTTCGCTCACCGCGTGCCTCCTAGCTCAGCGCGCCCACGATCGCGGCGGACGAGCCGGCGATCACGCACGCCACGAGCGTCCAGGCCAGGCTGGTGGTGTGCTGGTTCGCGCCGCCATACCCCTGGTTGTGGGCGTGCGCGAGCTTCGCGGCGCTGATCAGCACCCCCGCCACGCACAGGGCGAACACCCCCCACGCCGTCCACTGCAGAATCGTTGTCAGCTTGTCCGCCCCCGGTGGCGCGACGCCCTGCCCGGGGTTCACGACAGCGAGAGTCAGGAGATACGACATCAGTCCTCCTCGTCTCTGTTGGCGTTCACCGAGGCGGCGGTCTCGGTCATCGCTTGCAGGTCCTCCAGCAGCCGGCCCACGACCTTCGGAGCATTCGCAGGGCCCCGGCAGGTCCCCGATCCGCCAGGCCTCGATCCACGGCAGCGACCACGCCGCGGGGACGCCCCCGGCGATCAGATCGGCGAGCTGGCGCAGCGCGTGCGGAAGGCGCCCGGGGGCATCGGCGATCAACACCAGCCCGAGGAGCAGCACCGGCACATCACCCGCCGCCCACTCGCGGACCGCGCGCTGCGCCGCCTTCAGTCCGTGCGCGTTCGTGCGCGCGACGAGCACGACGCGCGCCGGCGGCTGGCCGACCGCGTGGATCGGCCACGCGTGCTCGGCCGCGCGCGACCCCGAGAACAGCTCCTCCAGCGTGCTCTCCCCCGCTCCCCCGTGCGCTCCCACCCACCACACCGCCGCTTGGTCCTCGGCCCTCACCTCGCGGCGGGGCAGGCAGTCCTCAGGCGCCGGCGGCATCACCCCGCCCTGACCGGCGGCCCCACGGCGCGGAGCCTGCGGAGCGACCGTCAGGCGCCGCCCGGCGCCTTCGCCCGAGAGACTGCCCGTTTCGTCGTTATTGACGTAAACCAATATCATTAACGAATCAGCGTTATCATACACTCGTGCTCGTCGGTCAGCGCACCAGCTCCGGGCCTTCACGCCAGACGGCCTCATGCACAAGAGCCGCGAAAGCGCTCGATCCCTCCCCCTCCGTGAAATCGAGATGGCTGCCGGCGCCGCGATCGTGCGCCCGCTGCGGCCGAGCCGCTTCAAGGTCGCGCGGCTCCCTTCCCCTTGCCCCACGGGCTGCGGTTCCGCTCCGCCTAGCGGGCTCATCCTCGGCCCTCGTCAACCACCCCGATCCCCAAGAAGGAGGACCGAACATGCAGCGCTACACCTGCACAGGCCGACTGACCCGCGACCCCGAGCTCCACGAGCTCCCCGGTGGCGGGAGCGTGTGCAAGCTCCGCCTCGCCGTCGATGACATGGCCCGCGGCCGCGAGACCGGCTACATCAACGTCTCGACGTTCGGCAAGCCAGGCGAGGCCGCCGCGGAGATCCTCTCCACCGGCTGGCTAGTCGCCGTCGACGGCCGCCTCGAGTACCACGAGTGGCAGCAAGACGGAAAGACCCGCCACGACTACGAGGTGGTCGGCCACGTCGAGTTCCTCGCCGCGCCGCGCAACAGCGCAAGCGGAGCAGCCGAACAGCCCGTGGAGGCCGCGGCCTGAACCAGCACCGGCGGGACGCCAGACCTCCCCAGGCGTCCCGCCCCCGCATCTTCCCGTCCAGTGATGAGCAACCACCAGACCCACAGCCACACCTACCGAGTCCTCGTCACCGACCAGCTCACGCCCGGACTGGCCGAGGGCCACAGCCGCCACTACGAGAGCCCGCCCCAGACCGAGCAGCAAGCCCGCGAGCTTCTCGGCATCCTCGTCGGCGCAGGCACCCGCGACCACCCCGGGCCCTGGCGCCAGGCGATCGCCGGCGGACAACGGATCGTCGAACTCAGAGCCGGCTCATGACCCACGCCGCCGAAGACCTCGAGCGCTACCTACGCATCCTCGCGGGCGACGATCCCGCCGGGCGGCTGATCGAGATCCGCTCCACGATCCCGGACGGTATGCGCCAGACCTTCACCCCCGCCACCCGTCCGGAGCTCGCCGCCAAGACGATCACCAGACTCGCCGCCCGCGCCGACGTGTACGTCGGCGTGCTCCTCCGCCGCCGCCGCGGCGGCGGCCGCGACGCCTGCGAGCGCTCGCATCTCGCGTTCGTCGAGATCGACCGGCCCGACGGCGCGCAGCGCCTCGCCCGGTACCGCTGCCCGCCGACCATGGTCATCTCATCCGGCGGTTCCCCCGGACATGCGCACGCCTACTGGCAGCTGCACGAGTCCATCAGCCTCGAGGACCTCGAGACCGCCAACCGGCGCCTCGCGGTCCGTCTCGGCGGGGACCTCGCTTGCGTGGACGCCGCCCGCATCCTCAGACCCCCAACGTCCTGGAACAGAAAACACACGCCGCCGACCCGCGTCGAGCTGCTCGAGTTCCAGCCCAACCGCTGCTACACCCTCGCGGACCTGACCGCCAGCCTCGGCGCTCCCTCCCTGGAACCGCGGTCCGCGAAGCCACCTGTCCGCACGGCCGAGAGCGAGCTCGACCGGCAGCTCCTCGCGATCCCCGCAGCCACCTACGTACCGGCACTCACCGGCCGCCACCCCAACCGGGCCAGCAAAATTCCATGCCCGTTCCATGAAGACCGTACCCCTAGCCTGCAGCTCTACGAGCACGACTGGTATTGCTACGGAGCCTGCCGCACCGGCGGCTCCATCTACGACTTGGGCGCGCTCCTCTACGGTCTTGGAACCCGCGGCCGGGACTTCCTGAAGCTCCGCCAGCGCCTGGCCGATGACTTGCGACTCGCAGGACCCCGGGCTCCGGGCAGGCCAGCCCCCGCGAAAGGGGGCATGATCGCGGCTGCCTCTGTCAGGTGTTGCCGCTCACGCTAGTTGGACCCTTTGCAACGTAGTTGGCCGCCTGAGAGGTTGTTGGTCCCGGACCGGTCCAAGGAACCCAGGGGCCGTGCTTCTGGCGAATGGGAGGTGCGCGCCGACGCGCGGGGCGAGACGGTCTTTCGCTTCTGCACGAGTATCCCACCGGTGGCTGGTTGTGTCCGGGAGGAGCAGTCCGCGGTAGCGGCCTCGGCGTCGACACGGTCGCTGCTCCGCAACAGGAGCGACCAAGTCGACGGCTCCAGAGGAGTGACTGCTCTTGGGCGATAGGAGCAGCGCGCAATTCCGCGGTCGGCGCCGTTCGTAGCCACCTTGGAACCAGCATCGACGCCCCGCGCGGACTACTGCTTCGATCCGGGCGCTAGCACGAAGGCCGCAAGCACGCGATGCGCGTTTGTGGCGAATCTCGGGACCGCCACCGCCGGAGCACGTCGGGCCTGCTTAAGTGATTCCGCGGGTCCGCTGCCGGGCGCGCGCGAGCCATCGCGACCGTGGCAATGTAGAAGCCCGGTCGTTCGCACGGCGTCGTCGGCGCGGATCGCCACCATCACGTGGGCGTACGACGCAATGGCCCGGTCCTGCAAGCAGGTCCGCATCGCGGATCCCGCTTCGCAGCAGTTCGTTGGCACGGGTCGCGAGGCCGGGCGGCAGGTCGGGTTCACTGGTGACTGGTTATCGCTCTCTTTCAGCGAGTAGGGGCGGTCGCGGTCATCTCCGAACCGGATGAGATTCGAATCCGGCTTACTGCGAGGCGGGAGGAGGTGTTTGTCGGGACCTGTCGCGTGCGTCCCCCGACCGTTCCCGTCGAGCAGCGGCGATCGACAGCTGTTGGACCTCGACCACGCGCGTGTGCGCAAGCCAGTCCGGCCGCCTCGGCGGCGGCGCCCACAGCACCCGTGAGCGGTCTCAACGTGGCGGCGGCGGCGCGACCACCAATGTCCGTGAGCGGCTTGAGAGGCCGCGATCGGGATTTCCGTGTGTGGTCGTCGGCCATACAGATCATCGCGAATCTTCGCAGGACGAGACCCCGCTGCCCTCACCCGAATCGGACGATGGGTGGATCGCGATGTTCCTCCCTTGTAGGGGGCTCAGGGTGTCGGGCTTGACGTGGTCTTTTGCCGGCCGGAACCGCAGCCCCGATGAACCTCCCGGCGCGGAAAGGCCGCTCCTTCGTTCCTGCGTCACGGGCCACGAACGGCCGGGCTCGGCTCCTCGGGCGGGGGCTACTGACGACGCGGCAGGTTTCGCTCGATGCTGCAGACCGCTTGGTTGCTCCCCCACCAACTCTGGACACACTCGCAATGAGTCGCTGTCTCGAGCCGCGACTCGCCGTCGGTCATCCCGTTCGGGTGATGCCGGCTCGTGGATGGAGGCCCAGTCTTTGGCTGTGCGGCCGACGGGCGACCGTCCGCGGCGCGGTAGACGTCCGCATCGCATTACGCGAACAGAATGACCACTGGTTCTTGTCCGATCGGGAGGCTCCGGAGCGATGTCCACGACCCCACCGACGTTCAGCACACCTGAGCATCAGCGCCTAGAGGAAGCCCGCACCGGCGAAGTTCTCTGGAAGGCCTGGGGGCCTTATCTGAGTGAGCGCCAGTGGGGCACCGTGCGCGAGGACTACAGCGGCAGCGGAGACGCGTGGAACTACTTCACCCACGACCAGGCGCGGTCGCGGGCCTATCGGTGGGGCGAGGACGGGATCGCCGGGGTCAGCGACGAGCGCCAACGGCTCTGCCTGGCACTGGCGCTGTGGAACGGCGCCGACGCGATCCTGAAGGAGCGGATGTACGGGCTCGCCAACTCGGAGGGCAACCACGGCGAGGACGTGAAGGAGTACTGGTTCTACCTCGACAGCACGCCGACGCACTCGTACATGAAGTGCCAGTACAAGTATCCGCAGAAAGCGTTCCCGTACACGGATCTGGCGCAGACCAACCGCAGCCGCAGCAAGCAGGAGATGGAGTACGAGCTCCTGGACACGGGGATCTTCGACGAGGACCGCTACTTCGACGTGATCGTCGAGTACGCCAAGGCGGCCGCGGATGACATCGTGATGCTGGTCACAGCCCACAACCGCGGTCCCGACGCCGCGACGCTGCACGTGCTGCCGACGCTCTGGTTTCGCAACACGTGGTCGTGGGGCGCGGACGTTGCGAAGCCGGCACTAAAAGCGGTTGACGGCGAGGCGGGAGTCGCGACTGCGAGCGCTTCTCACCGCGATCTGGGGGAGTGGTTGCTGCGCGCCGATGGATCGGCGCGCCTCCTGTTCTGCGAGAACGAGACCAACAACTTCCGCCTGTTCGGGGGCGAGAACGCCTCGTTGTACGTCAAGGACGCGATCAACAACTACGTCGTGGCCGGCGAGACCGAAGCCGTCAACCCAGAGCGGACGGGCACCAAGGTCGCGGCCCATCACGTGTTGGAGATCCCGGCCGGGGAGAGCGCCACCGTCCGCGTCCGCCTGACCAAGACCGACGACTCCGGAAGCGGCGCACAGACGAAGAAAAGGGCGCTCGGGGCTGACTTCGACAAGGCTCTCAGCGCACGGCGAACCGAGGCCGACCAGTTCTATGCGACGTTGATCCCCTCGGCGCTGACGGCGGATGAGGCGATGGTGATGCGCCAGGCGCTGGCCGGGCTGTTGTGGGGCAAGCAGTACTACGAGTACGACGTGCACCGCTGGCTCGGCGAGCACGGGGTCAACCCGTGGGATCCGAGCGTGTCCAGCACCTCCGTGCGCAACGCGCCATGGTTCCACATGCTCGCCGAAGACGTGATCTCGATGCCGGACAAGTGGGAGTACCCGTGGTTTGCGGCGTGGGACCTGGCGTTCCACTGCGCGCCGATCTCGCTCGTCGACGTCGACTTCGCCAAGCAACAGATCGAGCTGCTGCTGCTGACCCGCTATCAGCATCCCAACGGACAGATACCGGCGTACGAGTGGAACTTCAGCGATGTCAACCCGCCGGTGACGCCGTGGGCCGCGCTGTGGGTCTACGAGCGCGAGGCGGAGATCCGCGGCGAGGGCGACCGCGAGTTCCTGGCCCGCGTGTTCAACCGGCTGGTGGCGAACTTCACCTGGTGGGTGAACCGCAAGGACCCCGATGACCGCAACCTGTTCCAGGGCGGCTTCCTCGGCTTGGACAACATCGGCATCTTCGATCGCTCGGCGCCGATGCCGGGCGGCGGCCAGCTCGAGCAGGCGGACGGCACCGCCTGGATGGCCCTCTACGCGCAGTGCATGCTCCAAATCGCCGCCGAGCTGGCAAAGGACGATCCCGTCTACCTCGACATGGCGCTCAAGTTCATCGCCCACTTCGTGTGGATCGCGGTCGCGATGAACCCTCCCGAGGGCGGCACGGCGCTGTGGGACGAGGAGGACGGCTTCTACTACGACGCGATGCGGATGCCCGACGGGCAGACGATCCCGCTCAAGGTCCGATCGCTCGTCGGCCTGTTGCCGATGTGCGCGGCGACCGTGTTCGAAGGTGAGCTGATCGCCAAACATCCTGAGATGTTCGAGCGGCTGGTGCTGTTCGCCGAGCGCTTCTCCGATGCGCTGCCGCAGCTGGCGAAGCGCCCCGGTCCCAATCCCGAGGGACGGCGGATGGCGGCGCTCGTCGACGAGGAGCGCATGCGTCGGATTCTCGCGATCATGCTCGACGAGAACGAGTTCCTCGGCCCGCATGGGATCCGCGCGATCTCTCGCCGGCACCTCGACCACCCGGTCGAGTTCGACTGGGGCGGGCAGCACTACGAGGTCCGCTATCTCCCGGCCGAGTCCGACACCGGCATGTTCGGCGGCAACTCCAACTGGCGCGGCCCGGTGTGGTTCCCGATGAACCTAGTGATCATGCGCGGGCTGTTGCAGCAGCACCGCTTCTACGGCGATCGGCTGAAGGTCGAGTGCCCGACGGGCTCCGGCCGGCAGATGAACCTGCTCGAGATCGTCAACGAGATCAACGGACGCCTGACGGCGACATTCCTTAACGACGAGACCGGACACCGGCCCGTGTTCGGCGGGATCGACAAGTTCCAGACCGATCCGCACTGGCACGACCTGATCCCGTTCCACGAGTACTTCCACGGCGACAACGGCGCCGGCATCGGCGCGAGTCACCAGACCGGCTGGACCGGATCGGTCGCGCTGTTATACGCGCTCGGCGCGACGTTCAAGGCGCAGTTAGGCGTGACCGTCGGCGCTGCCGACTGATCTGCCCCCGGCTCGCCTGCTTGACCGTCCTACCGCCTGCGAGATCCCACCCCGGCGTCCGGCCGCTATGGCCCGGATCGCGCGGTGTCCTGGAACTCGGGAGTGGCGGTCACAGGCCGGTTTGGGCTGTGATTCTGCCGGAGTCGACAGCCGCGGTGAGCGCTTGGTAGTCGCGGTCGTTTTGCTCGGCGTAGGCCTTTGAGAACTCGAGGATTGCGCGGTCAAAGCTCGTGCCTTGACCGAGGTAGGCCGCGATCGCGATCCGGTCGCCGCTGCGGGCGTGCGCCCGGGCGAGTGTCCAGCCGCACAATCCGCCATAGGTGCGTAACCCCCGCGGGATCATCTGCTCGATCTCCGCCGAGCCCCTCCAGTCCTTGAGCTGGCGGCCGTAGAAGTCTCGCGCCTTGCCGTCGATCCCCTGCTCGACGTGCAGCCAGCCGAGGAAGATGTCGCTGCTGGCTTGCATCAACTGCTGCCCGGTCACGACGCGCTCGCCGTGGTTTGCGAACCCGCTCGGGCCGAGGAACTCCTCGAGCACAGACGCCTCCGCCTCCTTGAGCTGCAGGAACAACGGGTCCTGCCCGGTCCGCCCGAGCATCAGCGCGATCCACGCCCGCGTGCCCACGCTCCCGACGCCGACGACTTTGCGCGCGAAGTCGGCCAGCTCAAACTGCTCCAGCAGGACGCGCCGATCGAACTCCAGCGTGTTCCGATATGCGCGCAGCAGCTGGTGCAGACCCTCGAACACCTCATCGCGCCGACGTTCGCCGGCAAGCTCGGTGATCGGCACGATCAGCGGCGATTGGTTGACGATCCGCACGCTCCCGTCCACCGCTTCGGTCAGTTTCGAAAAGGCGGACATGCTGTCGCGAGTGCGCGCCTTCGCGATCGTCTTCTCGGTCCGCTTGGCCATCGTCGGCTTGAGCTGGGCGCCGAGTTCGGAGATCACACCCTCAACGTCCATGTGCGAATACCACACATCGAGGTTGTCCATCCCAGCGAAGCCTTCGATCCCGGTCCGATATCCCTCGACAGTCGATAGCACGATCCGCTCCTGATCCTTGACCGTGTAACCGTTGTTGATCGCGGCGATCAGCATGCTCACCGCAAGACGCTTGACGTCCCACTCCCATGGACCGGGGAGCGTCTCATCGAAATCGTTCAGATCGAATACAAGCCGCCGCTCGGGAGAGGCGAACACGCCGAAGTTCGATAGGTGCGCATCGCCGCAGCACTGGACGGTCAACCCCGACCGCGGTGTGGCCGCCAGGTCGTGAGCCATGATCGATGCCGCGCCGCGGTAGAACGTAAACGACGAGACAAGCATCCGCCCGTAGCGGATCGGCACGAGCTCCGGTACACGAGTGCTCGCCTGACGCTCCAACAGTTCGATCGGATCAGCGCAACTCGGAGACGGCTCAAACACGGAATGGCTCGAGCGCGGCGCCTCCGCTCGCGCCGCCTTACCGCGCGGGACCCGCTCCGCGACCGACAGGTGTGGCACCGCAACACCCGGCGACCCGTTTCCCGCCGCCGCCGTGCTGCTGCCCGCGGACGCCTTGCCGTTCTTTGTCGTCGCGCTACTCGGCGTCATCATCACCCATCGCCTTCCCAATCGTTATCGAACCAGTCGCGATCCGCGACATGCGCGGCCGCCAGACCACCAGCGCCCAACTCGTCGTCTCCGCGACCGCCGGCCAGTGGCACGTCACCGAGCTGACCCCGCCCGACCCCGACACCCTGATCGCGCCGAACTCGCCGGCCGCGCCGCCCACGGGCCCCGCCGCGGCCCGCCGCGCCGCGCTCGGATTCACCCAGAGCTACCTCGCCTACACCTACAGCCACGCCGCCGCCCGTCAGCTACGCGACCTCACCCCCGCACTGCAAGCGGCGATCGCCGCCAACCCACCGCAAGTGCCAGCCGCCACCCAGGCGCTGTATCCCCGCATCGCGAGTGTCGCCCTCACACGCGATGGCGCACGCTGGATGGCGGCCGCGAACGTCACCGATGGACAAAGCACCTACCAGGTGACGAGCGTCCTGGCCCGCATCCGTGGCGATTGGCTGGCCGTCGCGCTCAGATCCGCAGGCTGACCCCGGCCTCCCCACGCCCGGGGGATCCTCGACCGCGAAACAGTCGAGACGACTTCAACCTCGCGGATTGGGAATCGAAGGCCCAACGAATCGCGCGAGGCTCTTGCGCCGCCGTCCGCTAGGTAAGCGCTCCCGAGCGAGCTGCCGGTCGTCTGTCCCGCGCCGTCGGTTGTTCCCAGCGCACAATTTGTCGATCACCGGGTCGGTCACGACTACGTGGTCAACGCGGTTAGCGCAACCGCAAAGGGATAGCAAGACGTCGGCGACCGGCGTGATCGAGATGTCGCCCAAGCGCAAGCAACTTCGAGAACGGCGAGGACATGAATGCAATCGTGCGAGCGATGAGAGCAACGCGCCTCCGACTAACCGAAAGGGCCCCCGCCTCCGGCGCCAGCCCGTCGACGACTCCCCCGGGTGAAGAGTGGCCGCGCGGCACTGCTTATGCGCGCTACCGCCTTACGCCTGAAGCGGTCACACCTGCGCGGCGACTGCTTTGACGGACCACCAGCTGCGCCGCCGCTCGCTGTCGCGCGATGCTGCCTGTGGGCGACTCAGCAGTCTGGCGACCGAGCGGCACGACGGCCCGTCGCTGGACGCTCATGGCTGCCACCACGGCAGGTAATGCACCGCGCTCGGAAAGACGACCCGGCTCCGTCGAACAGTTCTGGTTTATGGCTGAGAACAGCGGTCAGCCCCAGAGCGCGAGCTCGGGGATCGGCCGCGTCCGGCTGCGGCAACGCGCAGCCACACCCCGGTCGGCGGCGTGGCGGCGATGCGCGTGCCGAACACCGATCGACGCGGCGGCGACGATCGCGAGCAGCACGAACCCGGCTGCGCCGAGGAACCCGGCGTGGAAGCCGAACGGCAGCGCCTGGTTGATGGGTGACGAGCGAGAATTTGGGGGTGCGCGTGCTTGCATTCATCACCCAAGCGCCGGAGCGTGTGCAACGGCTATCGCAGCGGGGCATGCCCTGGCGGCGGGGGTGCAGCCGCGGCCGGACAGCCGGCTCGTGACGAATCTCTCCCACTGGACCGAGTTCGCTGTGACGCTGCCCGGCGTCGCCGCCGTTTCTTGCCGGACTGGTGTTCGTCGCGCTGTCGGTGCACCTCGAGCGGATCCTCCGCATTGCCGGTCTGCCGGGACGAGCCGGCGAGACCGTCGTCGTATTCATTGGCGCGGTCGTCCAGTGCGCCTTCCTCCTCATCCCCGACCTCGGCCGCGTCGGCGTCGACGTCGGCCTGCTGGTGGTCGGCACGCTCGACAGGAGCGTTTAGAAGCCATCTAAGTCGATGGCCAAGAGGAGGCTCGCGTGGGAGCTAGGCTCGCACGGAGGATCGCCCGCATCTACGGTCCATATTGGGGTACGCATTGCGCCTGCCCCGTGGATTGCTGGATCACGATGACCCCGCTGCCGCCTCCGGCTGGCGTGCATGGCGAACCTTCAGGTGGCGCGGCTGGTGTCGAGCTAGTGAGGTTGCCCCCGCCGTTCGCGTGCCACGCGCAGTTCCCGGAGCTATCGCACGTAGAGCTGACGTTGACTTCGTACTTCAGGGTGTTCTTGCTGCTATCCGTCACGTTGCGGCCGCGCAGATGACATAAACGGAAAATGAGATTCCCTGCGGGTATAGATAAACGGTCGGAGGCTGAAGCCAAAGACCCATCCGGCGCCATCGGCAGTCGGGTAATTCTGCCAATTCACAGCGATTGGAGTCGGAGTCCGTCAACCGCCTCACCAATTGCGAGGCAACACCTCATCAACGGACACGATCTCAATGCCGGTGGTCAGGTCGCCGAGGGCGTCCAACAGGTTCTGGATCGCAGTCTCGCGGTCCGGCGTCTCCACCACGCGGCAACGAATCACGACCTCAAACTTTGGCAGTTCATCAGCCATCGCCGCCTAGCCTCCTTTGTCGGGCGGCCGAGCCGCCGTTTCGCGAAGTTCCGAGCGGCTTCGGCCGCACGCTGTGCCCATTCAAGGGACGCCAGCAGGCGGCGATCCTACGCCCCACGTGCCCCACGGTCAAATGCTCCTTGCAGGACTGAACATCAGTCGGCCGTACAGTGGCGACGTAGACGCCGACGGGGCTCGGGGACAGCGACGTGTCTGTCACCGTGATCGACCCCAGACCATCCGGCTCAAGGGGGAAAACACCGAACCAGCCTCGCCACCAGCGTTCGTGACCGGGCCAGTCTGTCCACCTCCGTAGCCGTTAGAGTCTTCGACTTGGAGTTGAGCGCCGCTGACGGGATTTCCAGCAGCATCGATGACGTCGGCATACACCGTCCACGTCTCGTTTGGAGGTGTGCCAAGGTCTTTGTGGTGTGAATTGAGAGGTTGCTCGCGCCTCTTCTACCACCGTTACTCGAGCAGTGACTTCCTCGCACCTTTGTGCAACAGCCTCGCGACATAGGAGTGCTCTGCCGACGGGACCGGCGGACTATTGCTCCGCCACGGCTGCAGCAACCGCAGCGTGCGACTGCTACTCGCGGATGCGGTAGTGCAACCTTCCGACGCCTGCCCCGCGCTGAAGGAGCAGCGCGCACTGACGACTGTCGCGGTGGCGAAGCGCAAGCTAGCCTCGACGGTCTCAGGCGAGCAGAGCGATCCCGGTGTTGAATCTTTGGTGCCCCGCGCGGGTGACGGCTCGCGTAGGGTCGAGGGTTGAACCGAGGCCTGGCTCTATAGCGATCTGACTCCCCCGCCGAGGGGTGTCTTGCTGACGAAGTGTCGGCCTCGGTTCTTTGCCTTCGAGGATCGGCCTGACTTGATAAAGAGTGTTTGCCCCTGTTGCTGGGGGCGCCCACCGGGATGTTGTCGGCCGGTCCGCTAACCAACATTACCGAAGAGGAGGTTGAGGTGGGGAGTGTCAAGAAGGGCGGGCCGGGACCGTCGAGTGTGCTGCTCACGCCGGGTCATGCTGGCAACGTGGTGGGGATCGATCCGCACAAGCTGACGCTGACGGCGACGGTCGCGGATCCCCGCGGGGGGATCGTGGCCTCGGAGCATTTCAAGGTGTCCGGTGGCGGGCATCGGGCGCTTGAGGCGTGGGCGCGCCAGTTCGGGCCGATCGCCCGCTGGGGAGTCGAGAACGCGGCCGGCTGGGGGCGGCACACGGCGATCTTTCTGATCGGCCGCGGCTTTGATGTGCGCGACGTGTGCGCGAACCGCACGCCGCGTCATGACCGGGCGCGTCAGCGTGGCAAGTCTGACACGCTGGATTCCGAGCGGATCGCGCGGGAAACGCTGGCGCACCCGTTGCTGCCGAAGGCGTTCAAGCGCGCCGGGCAGGACCAGGGGCCGGATGAGCTGCATCAGCTGCTGGTGCTCTGGCACAACCGGCGGCGCTCGATCCTGACCAGCCGGCAACATCTGGTGAACGAGGCCGAGCACCTGCTGTGCGAGCTGCCGCTCGAGCTACGCGAGCAGCTTCCGGGCAGCAGGGCGGTTCGGCGTAGGCTCGCGGCGTTGCAGCGTCGTAACCGCCGCCGGCGCTACGACCCGCCGACGCGGCTGCGCCTGGAAATGCTCGACCGCTACCACGCGCAGATAAAGGCGCTGGACGGCGAGGAGAACCAGGTCACCGCCGCCCTGCAGGAGCTCGTGCGTCAGAGCGGCTCGACGTTGGGCGAGCTCTGTGGCCTGTCCACCAGGTCGGTCGCCGAGCTCCTGGTCGAGACCGGCGATGTCCGCCGCTTCACCGAGGGCGGCTTTCGCCGCTTCAACGCCACCGCCCCGTTGCCCGCTTCCACGGCCGAGGGACCTGGCGAGCCGGTGCGGCACCGGTACAACCCCGGTGAGAACCGGCGGATCAACGCCGTCCTTCACCGGATGGCCGTCACCCAGCTGGCCCACGAGCCGCGCGCCCAGGCGATCTACGCCAACGCGCGCGCCAACGGACACACCAAGAAGGAGGCTCGCCGCGTCCTCAAACGACACCTCTCAGACGTCATCTACCGACGCATGATCCGCGACCTGAACGCCCATCACCCCGATCAATCCCTCCTAGCCGCCTAACGTGCGCGGACGCCGCGCAGTCAACGGGTGGCCCGTCAGGGCCGAGCATCAGCGAGCCGCGCCGCGGCATCCCTTGACGGCGATCGGTGACCGCACGCCACCGCCTCGCGAACAGGAGGGCTTGACATAAGAGTCTTCGTCAGCTGTCGGCGGGTGCTAAGCCGGCCGACAAGCCTGTAGCTATAGCTAACGATTCCAGCGGACGCGCATCTGGCGAGAGCACGTCGGTGCTGAAGGCCACGCCCCACACCCGCCTTCGTGCTCGCGCGGGTATTCCACGCCAACGGTGCCGGCGTGGCTGCGTATGTCCGAGGGCAGGAGTCCGGGCGATGCCGGCGAGACTGCTGCTCTTGCGCTTGCTGTCCGGAAGTTTGTGGCTAACGGTGGAGGGCGCCCATGGTCGGCGCCGCCACAGTGCTGCATCGACGGGGCGGACGGGCAGCCGTGGCCGTGACGGTCGGCGTGGCTGGTGGCGTTCCATTGGGGAAGTCTCGCGGTCGCACTGGAGCTCCCGCGAGACTGCTCCGTTTAGCCCAAAGCGCAAGCGGACGAGACGACCGCCGACAGGCGCGAAAACACACGGATGCCCCGGTCTCGGATGCTAGGGGCGACTAGCCCACACCAGGCCTGTGCCCGTCCGGGGCTCGATGTGATCGGCATGCACCTCGTAGCCGGCCCGCCTGAGCAGATCCAGTGCAGCGGCGTGGGGATCGGCTCGTGGGGCGAACCGCCAGTGCCACTCCATGACGATGACCCGCGCTTGGAGATCGGCCATGCGTGGATCGGAGAGAATGGCCCATTCGCCGCCTTCGATGTCAATCTTGAGAAGGTCGGTGTCGCGCTCGAGGGTGAACAGGTCGACCATCATTACGTCGATTCCCTCCTCGCCCTGGTCGGCTCGTCGCGATAGGGAGAAGTGCCCGGGGATAAGGGTCATGTGCCCGGAAGAGTTCGACACGGCTGCCTGGTGCACTGTCCAGCAATAGCTGGCGTGATTGCACGCGATCGTGTTGTTCAGCATCGCCGCGTTTGAGGGATCTGGTTCAAACGATCGCATCCTGTCGACGTTCCAGCGGCCAAGAGCGAACACTCCAAAGGTCCCGATGTTGGCGCCGAGATCGAGGATGCGCAGAGGCCCGCCAAGGTGAGAGGCGATGACTGGCGGTGGCTCGTAAGCGTGCGGGGCGATGAGGACCTCGTCGACAACCTCGAGGTCGCGCGTTCGGTGCCGTACCACGATGATGTGTCCGGACGGCAGCGAATAGCGGCCGGTGCCGCCTCGCGCTTCGCCGATTAAAACAGTGGCGCCGGGCGCAACACCGCTGCGAGGTGCTTGAGTTGGGCTGCCCGCCAGCGCAGCTGACGGGCTTTCCGTCGAAGCGGGAGACGTCGTGCGAGCGGTCGCAGCCGGTCGAGCCCCTTCACGCTCCGCGACGATACCGCTCCCCGGATTTGTGGAGCGCCCGGAAATCACATCGCCGGTTGCGCCTGGACGCGCTTAGAGTGTCGCAACGATCGATAAGGAGCAGCGAATGCGCCGCTGCCGCTTCTGGGCGAAAGGGACAGCGGCGGTTTCCGAGTACCGGCATTAGCTGAACGCCACCCGCGTCGGCTTTTGCACGCGCTGGACGATCTCGCCGATCTCGTCTCGGGCGCTAGCAGCAACTTCGTCTTGTGGCAAACGGGAAGCCTACGGTCGCCACTGCGGAACGGAACCAGGCGAGACGGCGATGCGGCTGCTCGGGTCATGGCAACGAGGCGCCGGGCTGCACTTTTGGTGTTGGCGAGGAGGACGTCTCTCGAGGCCGAGCGCGGGAGACCTGAGTTGAGCGCGGAGCGGGGCAGGGCCTAGGCGCGGCGCGCGCCATGCAAGGTCGTGAGAGCAGGTCTCGTTCCTCTGGCTGCCCTCGTGCTGCGGCCGGGCTAGAGAGTGGGCTAGAGACCACGAAATGAGCCGCGAGCTCGTCGACACGCGGCTGCTTCTCCCGGAGGGCGAAGCTAGCGCGAGCGTCTGCCTCTGGCGGATCACGTGTCTTGGTGCGCGGGACAGTGGAGGGTGCTCGCTTGTCCAACGCTGAGGGGAGAGCGCGTCTACGCTGAGCGAATGTCTGTGCTGGGCACCAAGCTGCACCTGCCCTCGCCGCGGCACCGGCTGGTGCAGCGCGTCCGCCTCACCGATCAAGTGCGCGCGGGCGGAGGCGAAGGGCCGCGGCTGGTGCTGGTCGCGGCACCGGCTGGGTTCGGCAAGACCACATTTCTGGCGCAGTGGCTGGCGGCGGAGAGGTTGCAGCGCAGAGTGGCGTGGTTGGCTCTGGACCCGGGCGACGCAGATCTCCGCCTGTTCCTGACCGACCTCGTGGCCGCGATTCAGACCGCTGAGCCCGAGGCTGGTGTCGACGCTCTCGCCTTGCTGGAGGCCGGCGGTACCACGCCAACCGAGGCCGTCCTGGTTAGCCTGATCAACGATCTCGACGTCCTTGCCGGTCCCATGGTGGTGGCGCTCGACGACTACCACGTGATCGACGGGGCCGCCGTGCATGAGGCGGTGAGCTTCCTCTTGGAGAACCTGCCTCCGCAGGTCACGCTGGCGATGGCCACTCGGGTCGACCCGCCGCTCCCGCTGTCCCGTCTCCGTGCGCGTGGCGAGCTCGTGGAGGTGCGGGCGGCGGACCTCAGGTTCACCACCGATGAAGCGGAGGTGTTCCTCAACGAGGTGATGGGGCTGCAGCTGGAGCCCGGTCTCGTGGCCGCGCTCGAGGCGCGCACGGAGGGGTGGGTGGCCGGGCTGCAGCTGGCGGCGCTGTCGGCCCGGACCCATGCGGGCGCCGCCGACGGGTCTGGCGACGTCGCTGGGTTCGTCGAGGCCTTCTCTGGAAGCCATCGGTTCGTCCTCGACTACCTCGTTGAGGAGGTGCTGGACCGGCAACCGGACGAGGTACGCGCGTTCCTGCTCGACACCTGCGTGCTCGACCAGCTGACCGGCGGGCTTTGCGACGCCCTGACTGGGCGCTCTGACGGTCAGCTGATGCTGGAGACCCTCGAGCGCGAGAACCTGTTCGTCGTCCCGCTCGACGACGAGCGGCGGTGGTACCGCTACCACCACCTGTTCGCCGACGCATTGCGTGCCCGTCTGGCTGCCCGGCTCGCCGACCGGGTCGGCGAGCTGCACGCCGCGGCCAGCCGATGGCTCGCCAACAACGGGCTGCTGGGCGATGCCGTACGGCACGCGATCGCGAGCGGCGACCACGAGCACGCCGCCGACCTTGTCGAGCTGACCCTGGCCGATATGCGCCGACGCCGCCAGGACCGCACCTTTCGTGACTGGCTGGTCACGCTGCCTGACGACGTCGTACGGCGCCGACCGCTGCTCGCCACCTACATGGGGTGGAGCCGGCTCTCCGAGGGCGACTTCGACGGGGTTGAGGAGTGGCTCGACGCCGCCGAGGCCGGTCTCGATAGGACGCCGCCATCGACGATCCCGACGGCGGGCTCGCTGGCCGAGGCAGCCCGGGACCGGGAGGGGGAGCTCCGCTCCCTGCCGGCCCTGATCGCGGTCTATCGCGCCTCGGTGGCCCAGGCCCGAGGCGACGTCGACGGCACGGTCGGGCAGGCACGCCGGGCACTCGCGCTCGCCGGACCGGAGGACTATTTCCTGCGCGGTGCCGCCGCCGGCTTCGTCGGCCTGGCGGCATGGGCCGCCGGCGACCTCGGCACCGCGGTGGACACGTTCAGCGAGGCGGTCGCGAGCTTGCACGCAGCTGGCATGGTCGCGGACGAGTTGGGCGCGACCGTCGTGCTGGCGAACATGTGGCTGGCGCGCGGGCGCCCGGTCGAAGCACGCCGGCTCTACGAACGCGCGCTGGCCGCGGCCGAGAGCCACCCGGGCCCGGTGCTCTCCAGCACGGGCGATCTGCACGTCGGCCTCGCGGACGTCCTGCGCGAGCAGGGCGACCTCGATGGGGCTGCGGAGCATCTCGAGGTCGCCCGCGAGCTCGGCGACCGGGCGTCGCTGCTGGAGAACCGGCACCGCTGGTACACCGCCACGGCCGCGCTGCTGCAGGCGAGAGGCGACCTCGACGGCGCGATCGCGATGCTCGACCAGGCCGAGCCGCTGTTCCTGCCCGGCTACTTCCCGGACGTGCGGCCGATCGCGTCGACCAGGGCGCGCGCGCGGATCCTCCAGGGCCGCCTCGATGGCGCTCGGGCGTGGGCGCGCGAGCGCGGGATCGCGCCGACAGATCCGCCGACCTATCTGGCCGAGTACGACCAGCTCACCCTCGCCCGCCTGCTCGTCGCCGAGAGTGACGCGCGCGAGGCGCTCGGGCTGGTCGACCGCGTTCTGGACGACGCGCGGGCGGCGGGCCGCGACGGCAGCCTGATCGAGGCTTGCCTCGTGCGGGCACTCGCCCACCACTCCAACGGCGACGCTGACGCGGCGGCGGCCGACCTCGCTGCCGCCCTCATCGCCGGAGTGCCGGCAGGCTATTGCCGGCTCTTCCTCGACGAGGGACAGCCGATGGCGGAGCTGCTCGAGCGGGCCGCCCGCGCCGCGGCGGCCGATGTGCGGAGGCACGCCGAGCACCTGCGGGCTGCCGCACAAAGACCTTCGGGACCCGCACCCGCCGGCCGCGCCTCTGAGGAAGGGCTCAGCGAGCGCGAGCGTCAGGTACTGCGCCTGCTGGCGACCGAGCTCAGCGGGCCGCAGATCGCGGGAGAGCTCTTCGTCTCGGTGAACACGCTGCGCACGCACACCAAGCACATCTTCAGCAAGCTCGACGCGAAGACCCGCCGCGCCGCCGTACGTCGAGCCGCGGACCTCGGCCTGCTTTGAGCCTCACCCCGGCCGAATCACCACCCCAAAATCACATCACATGGTGATGTGCGCTCACCACATCGATTCCTAACGTGCCGGACACATCGCCGGACACCCCGCCCGGCACCGAACAAAGGGAGTCAGACGTGAACATCACCACCAGCCGCCTCACCGCGATGGCTGGCCTCTGCGCCGCGACTGCCGGCGCCATCTTCATCGGCGTCCAGATCAACCACCCGCCGGCCGACGTCGCGCACCTCCTCACCACCGAGATGACGCTCCGCGAGACCGCAAAGGTCCTGATGTGCGTCCTGGCGCTCGTCGGCTTCACCGGCATGTTCGCCCACCACCGCGGCCGGCTCGGCCGCGTCGGGCTCGCCGGGTACTCGCTCCTGACCGTCGGCTACCTCGCGATGTTCGCCGTCGAATGCATCATCGGCTACTACCTCCCGACGGTGGCGCACTCGAACCCCGGCTACGTCCAGCACGTCATCAACGGCGCCATGGGTCACGGCCCGAGCGGCGGCATCGGCCTTATGCAGGAGCTGTTCATCGTCACGGGCATCGGTTACTCCCTGGGTGGTCTGCTGTTCGGCATCGCGCTGTTCCGCGCGGGCGTCCTGGCTCGCTGGGCCTCCGTGCTGCTCGCCTACGGCACCGCCTCCGCCCTCGCGCTGTCCGTGCTGCCGGAGTCCTTCAGCCGCCCGTTCGCGGTGCCCACCGGCGTCGCACTGATCGGCCTCGGCATCTCGCTGTGGCGAGGCCAGCGCCGGCAGACCGACACCGTCGACGCGCCGGTCCCGGCGTTCATCGCGGAGACGGTGGCCCAATGAGCGCCCGGGAGCGGAGCTGGCCGGTGCCGGTGGCGCTGGTCGCACTCAGCGCGATCCCGCTGACTGCCGGGACGCTGCGGCTGGTCCAGCTCGCCGGCGGCCCGGCCGTCATTCCCGAGGGTATCGGCGGTTCGATCTTTGGCACTGGCGTGCTCGCCGCCGATCTCGCTAAGGGCGCCGGCTGGGCGATCAATCTGGCCATCGCCGAGTCGGCCATCCGCCGCCCCGCCCGTCACCGCCCCGCACTCCCCACCAGTCCTCAGCAAGCTGGAGCGCTCTCATGAACACCTCCCCCACGACATACGCGATCCGCGTCGACGGCCACCTCGACGACCACTGGTCGGCCTGGCTCGGCGACCTCGACATGACCCGCGACGACGACGGCACCACCACCATCACCGTCTCGATCGCCGACCAAGCGCAGCTCCACGGCGTACTCGCCCGCCTGCGCGACATCGGCGCCGTCATCACCGAAGTCCGCACCGCCGGTGCGCCGGTCCTCAAGCCGCCAGTCGGTGCTTGAGCGCCCGCTGCACACCGAGCGCCTCACACTCCGTCCCGCGACCACCGGCGACGCCGACTCGACCTGGAGGTTCCGGCAGCTCGTCGGTCAAAGAGTGGCTCACTGGCGGCCGCGCCGACCTCGACGCCTACCGCAAGCTGTTCTCGGAAACAGCGCGTCTCGCAACCACCGTCATCGTCACCCTCAGCCACGACGCCACGGCCCCACTCACCGGCGACTTCATGCTCCGTCGCGAGAACGCCTGGGCCCAACTCGATGTCGCCGACCAGGCCCGTGACACGCAGGCCCTGCATCGCGAGAAGGGCGGGCTTCGTGCGCCTGCCCTGCCCCGCCGGCATTCCGCGCTTCTTCGCCTCGCCCGGCACGACGTCCTCAACGTGGCGCTTCCCCACGGCGCAAGCCGGCGCGCCGCCTCCGGGCCCGAGGGGCCGGCCGCTAGCCCCATTTTCCGGAAGCGCCGGACAACCGGCATGAAGAAGGGAATGAAAGAGTCCTACATCAAGACCTAAGCGAATCGCGATGGCCCCGAGTCATGCGTTGGCGTTCCGTGAGGGCGCAACGAAGCGTTGACAGGGGTGCACGCAGGCCGGCTATTGAGCCCCGAAATGAGGCTTGTCCGGGGTGCCGACGTGATCGGAAACATCGGAAGGCGATACCGCTGGCGGCGTTCTCGCTAGTTGTCAGCGGACCCCGCGGGGTCGGAGAACCTGTGCATGTGTGTGATCTCTTCATGTCGAGAACCGGGAGGTCTCACGGTCACCCGCCTGTCGTGATGGAGGGGCGGGTCGTGCGGGGAAGGCCGAGGCCGTAATCCCGTGATGGACGATCGTGAGAAGTCGGATGGTCGCGTACTACCTGTGAAGCTGCCGAACAACGCCCAGGGCGGGGCGGCGGAGGTGGTGGAGGGAAGGCGACCAGCCAAGGGGAACACGGCCAACGAAACGCGCCCCGGACCCAGTGCCGGGCAAGGCGCGCCGAGTGAGCTTGGTCGTGTGCGCCGAGTGGCAGCAACGGACAAGGAAGCGCGGTTCACCGCGCTCCTGCACCATGTTGACGTCGATCGCCTCAGGATGGCGTACTTCGCGCTTCGGCCGAGGGCCGCGCCGGGGGTGGATGGGGTGACGTGGGCGGATTACGGGCTGGACCTGGAGGACAACCTCAAGGATCTCCATGCTCGGGTCCACAGGGGCGCGTACCGGGCGAGGCCGTCTCGGAGGGTGTTCATCCCGAAGCCCGATGGGCGGTTGCGGCCGCTCGGGGTCGCCAGTTTGGAGGACAAGATCCTTCAGCGGGCGTTGGTCGAGGTGCTGAACGCCATTTATGAGACGGACTTTCTCGGGTTCTCCTTTGGGTTTCGGCCGGGGCGCAGCCCGCATCACGCGTTGGATGCGCTCGCTGCCGGGATCGTGGGGAAGAAGGTGAACTGGGTGCTCGACGCGGATTTCCGTGACTACTTCTCTGGGCGGCGCGCTGTTTGCAGTCGAAGTCCTGCTCGGCACCCTGTCGCTCCCGGTCGTGCTGCCGGCGGTGGCGATGAGCGCGATCGCGACCTTGATCGCCTGGGTCGTGGTTCCAGACCGGCCCACCTACCTGGTCCCGGTCTTCGGCCTGAGGGCATCGCAGGTCGTGTGGGCGGTGATCATCGGTCCGCTCGCCGGCCTGGTCGCGGTCGGATGGGCTCGGACGGTCGCGGCGGTCAACCCGCTCAAGCCGCGGCGACGGGGTCGTATCCTCGCTCCGATCATCATCTTCACCGCGCTCGGCGCCGTGTCGATCAGGTACCCCCAGCTCCTGGGCAACGGCAAAGACACCGTCGCGCTCGCGCTCACCAACCAACTCGCGGTCGGGCTGGTTGCTGCGCTGCTGGTGCTCAAGCCGTTCGCGACCGCCGCCTGCCTCGGTAGCGGCGCCCCCGGCGGGCTGTTCACACCCACGCTCACCTTCGGGGTGCTGTTCGGTGACCTGCTCGGCCATGGCTGGGCCGCGATCTGGCCTGGTCCGGCTTTGGGCAGCTACGCGATCATCGGCGGAGCGGCAGTGCTCGCAGCGTCGATGCAGGGACCGCTCTCGGCGGTCGTGCTGATGCTAGAGCTCACGCACACCGGCGACGGACTGATGGTCCCGATCCTGCTCGCCGTCGCCGAGGCGACGATCGTCGCCCGCGTGCTCGGCGCCCCATCGATCTATTCAGCGCGACTGAACGACGATGCCTCAGAAGCCGCGGTCGCCCTCGGTCCGCTCGAGCCCGAGGCACCTTCTGACTCGCAGGCGGAGCCACAAGCGGTTTCACCGACGTGAGGCGCAAGCGAATGTTGCGGACCGAAGGACATCTCGCGCAACCATTCGATAATTCGACCTAACGGTCGGATACGCTCGGCAGACGTCTTTCTTCCGGACGCCGATGGTGATGGATCGCTCTCGATGTGCTACATGGGCGAGCCCTGGCCCGAGCGCCAGCCGTGTGTCAGCGCGCTAGTCGAGATCGATCGCTGGCACCCCTACGGACTGCTGCTCCGAGTCATCGGACTACAGCTCGCCACAGGGGCGGGATGCGCGCACGAGGGCGTCGAGCGCGATCCGCTCGCCCTCGGGTGTCCGGACCGGTCGCTCCACGCGTTCGGCTCGCTCGATCCGCAGGCCGGTTCCCTGTAGGTCGCGGGTGACGTCCTCGGCGGTGTAGAGGACGGCAGGGTCATGGGGTCCGCCGTAGCCCTCGGCGATGTTGCTGGCGTCGTGCCCGACGAGCAGGAATGTGCCGCCGGGGGCGACCGCGGTGGCGGCGGTCTGGAGGATCGGCGTCCGCTCGGCCGCGGGCACCTGTAGGTAGAACACGATCACCAGCTCGAACGTGCCCGGGTCAGGCCGGTAGTCGAGCAGGTCCGCAGTGATCCACTCGGGGTGGACACCGCGTGCGTCCTCCAGTTGCCTGGCTTTCTCCAGGCCGACCTTGGAGAAGTCAACGCCGGTCGCCTGCCAGCCGCGCTCGGCGAGCCAGATCGCGTTCCGGCCCTCGCCGCAGGCGAGATCGAGCGCCCGGCCTGAAGCCAGGCCGTCCGCCTCCTGGACCAGGAAGCGGTTGGGTTCGCTCGTCCAGACCAGCTCGCGCCCGCTGTAGCGCCGGTCCCAGCCGTGGCTGTCCATCCTGCACGAGGGTACCGTTCCGCGACGCGCTCGACGAGGGCCGCGAGCCGCCGGCGGACCTCGCTTCGCCGTCGCGGCGAGTTCGTGGTTGGCGACGATCGAGAGCATCTGCTCGGCGTCGACCGCCGCGACGTGCGTCTGACCGGCGGGTAACTACGACGCGCGGGCCGGGGTGGCAGGAGCGCCGTTCACGCTCGCCACCTCGGCGTCGGCGGCCGGATGGCGATCGACGGCGATCTCTTCATCGAAGGTGAACCCCGCTTCGAGTGCGCGCTTGACTGGACAGGTGTCCGCGATCCGGCGGAGTCGCTCGGCCTGGTCGGGCGCCAAGCCCGCCGGCACGTGCACGACCAACCCCACGTGCCGCGGCGTCGGCTCGGGGTCGTAGACGACATCGACTCGCAGCTCATCCAGTTCAAGACCCCGCGCGTTTGCGTACGTCATGATCATCGTCGAGACGCAGCCGGCGAGCATCGCGGGCAGAAGTTCGTGGGGCGCCGGCCCGGCGTCTGTGCCCCCGAGTCGCGTCGGCTCGTCGGTGATGATGATGTGGCGGCCGTTGACTTCGATCTCGTGGCGGAGCGTGCCGTCAATCGGCCGCGCTGTGGCTGTCATGCTCATGTACACATCCTGAGTTCTCGGGACGACGAGGTCATCCGGACTAACCCACGCAAGCGGACGGGGAACGTGCACTCGCGATGAGTTGCAGATTCGCGCGTGTTGCGGGTCGCCGGTCGGGTCGAAGGTCATTCGCTCGCGGCGCGCTCGACGACAGCGGCGAGGCGACGCCGGACCTCCGTTGCCGTCGGCGCAAGGTCGTCGTTGCCGACGATCGAGAGCATCTGCTCGGCGTCGACCGCGGCGATACGCGTCTGACCGTTGTCCTGATAGATGACGACGTTGCAGGGCAGGAGCACGCCGAGGTCGGGCTCGGCTTCGAGCGCGCGGTGTGCGAGCGGCGGGTTGCACGCCCCGAGGATGAGGTAGGGCTCGCGGTCGACACCCAGCTTCTGCTTGAGGGTGGCTTGCACGTCGATCTCGCACAGCACGCCGAACCCTTCCGCCGCAAGTTCCTCTCGCACCCGAACGACAGCATCCTTGAAGGACAGGTCGGTCGATGCGCTCACGGTGTAGGTGCTGCCAACTTGGGACATGCTGCCTCCAGTTCCTTTTGCTTTGCCTTCGCCGCCTTGGCGCGTTGCTCGGCGGCGTCCGGCGGTTCGATGTAGTGCTCGTGTAGATAGGCCAGGATCGGTTGCTCGCCGTCGATCACCTTGCTGTCGGCGACGAGGATCGGGATCGTCCGTCGGCCGGTCGCTTTCTCGAGTTGCGCTCGGTCGTCGCGCTCGACGGGAACCTGGTGGGCAAGGTAGGTGAGGCCGAGCTCGGTCAGGCGCTGACGCACCCGGCGCGACGCCGGACACCATTCCGTCTGCCAGAGCTCGAGCGTTGGTCGTGACATGTCAGCTCCTCTCGGTGTTTTCACACGTGTCCGAAGGTGACGTCTGGGAGCAGCCGGTGAGCCCAGCGCGGCAGATACCACGCCCATTTGCCCGTCAGCCGCAGGAGCACCGGCACCAGCAGCAGCCGGACGAGCGCCGCGTCGAGCAGTACCGCGACGCCGAGGATGACCCCCATCTCCTTGGGCGGCAGCGGGCCGGACAGCGCGAAGGTCAAGAACACCGCCACCATGACTGCGCCCGCGGCGAAGATCACCCTGCCGGAGTGCGCGACGGCTCCGACCATCGCCTCCCGGGGGTCGTGGGTGTGGTCCCAGTGCTCCTTGGCCGCGGACAGCAGGAACACGGTGTAGTCCATCGAGATCGCGAAGATCATCGCGAAGAAGAACACCGGTCCCCAGGCGTCGAGGAACCCCTGGGACTGGAAGCCGAGGAGCGAGTGCAGCGCGCCATCTTGGAAGATCCACTTGGCGACGCCGAACGCCGCGCCGGTGGCTAGCAGGTTGGTGAGCACCCCGATGGCCGCGAGCAACGGCGCCTGGAGCGCGATCAGCAAGAGCAGGAAGCCGAGTCCGAGGATCACGCCGATGACGAGCGGCGTCTTGGCCGACAGTGCGGCCTGGAGGTCGTGGTTCTCGGCGACCGCCCCACCGATCAGCGATCCCGCGGGGAGCTCCGCCCGGAGCCGGTCGATCGTCCGGCCGACCGCCGGGTTGGACGGGTCCTGCTTGGGGATCGCGGTGATCAGCGCGTACCCGTTCGCGGTCTGGGTCGGCATGAGCGCCGCCACTCCCGGGTCGCGGGTCGCGATCTGGGCGGCCGCGCGAGCCTGCGCCGCCGGGGTGACGATTTGCAGGGGCCCGACCGCACCCGGACCGAACGCCGTCTGCACCTGCTGGTAGCCGATGTAGGAGGCGTCCGATGTCGGGACGACCTTGATCGACGGCATCGCCGTCTTCAGTTGTGTGATCGGCAGCGCCAGCCCCACGAGGATCACCACTGCCGCCAGGCTGTAGCGGACCGGCTGGCGCCACAGCCGCTCGCCCCACGCCGCGAATCTTGCGGAGCGATGCTCGCCGGAATGCGCCCACGGAAGGGCCAGCTTGTCGACCTTCCGCCCGAGCCTCGACAGCACCGCCGGCAGCAGCGTCAGCGTCGCCGCGAGCACGAAGACGACCGCCAGCATGATCCCGAGGCTCATCGACCGGAACGCCGGCGAGGGAACGAGCATCACCGCACTCAGCGAGATCAGCACGGTGACGCCCGAGAACAGGACCGCCTTGCCGGCGGTGTCCATCGCCACCGCGGTCGCGTCGACCGCCGACATCCCATGTCCGAACAATGCGCCCCGGAAGCGGTGCACGACGAACAGGGCGTAGTCGATCCCCAGCGCGAGCGCGAACATCAGCGCGAAGTTCATCGCCCAGATCGAAATCGGCATCACCAGCGTGCCCAGGTACAGCAGGCCGGCCGCCGAGGCCAGCCCGATCATCGTCAGCATCAGTGGCAGTCCGGCGGCGACCAGCGACCCGAACGCCAGCAGCAGGATGCCGAGTGTCACCGGCCAGGAGATCACCTCGGACTTCATCATCGCCGTGCGGTTGGCGGCATTGAAGTCCGACCACATCCCCGAGGCGCCGGTCAGATGGACCTGCACCCCGTCGGCTGAGAGGGCAGCGAGCCTGGGCTCGAGCGCGCCGGCCGCCTTCACCATCCCGTTGGAGCTCTTGGCCGCGCCGGCCTGCACGATCGCGGTGTGCCCGTCTCGGGAAATCGAGACACCGGGTGATGGGGCGACGACGCTGCGCACGGCGCTGTCGGCACGGAGCGTGCTCTCCACCTTTCCGATCGTGCTCTTGAAGGCAGGGTCGTTGACCGATTGCGTGGGCGAGTACACGACCGTCATCAGCCCGTAGCTCGAGAGGCCGCGAAAGTCCTTGTCGATCAGCTGCCGGGCCTGCACCGACTGCGAGCCGGTCGTCTCCCAGCCCGCGCCCGAAAGCGCCGTCTCCACTCTGGGGGCGAAGAATCCCAGCGCCAGCGCGACCACCAGCCAGCCGACGAGCACGACCCGGAAATGCGTCGCGGTGTAGCGGCCCAGCCGGCCGATCGGACCGACATTCACCCCGTGCGGATAATCGTCCGCATGCCGCGAGCCCGACGGCGGGAGTTCGACGACCGCCATCAGGCCGCGGCCTTCGCTGGCGCAGCGGCGAGACGGTCGAGCGCCTCGACGAGCTGCTCGGCACCGATCACCCCGGCCTGGGCCGCGAGCGGCTTGCCGTCGCGCAGCAGCAAGACGGTCGGGATCGAGCGGATCCCGAACCGGCCCGCCAGCCCCGGTTCCGCATCGACATCGACCTTGGCGAACCGATTCTCCGGTCCCAACCGCGCCGCCGTCTCAAATTGGGGGGCCATCGCACGACACGGGCCGAACCAACCGGCCCAGAGGTGGATCCCGATGAGCCCGGGTTGCTCGACGGTCTCTGTGAAGGTCTCTTCGGTGAGGTGACTGATGGTGTTCATCGGTGGGCTCCTTGCGCGGTCGAGCCGCCTCAGCCGCGACGGTGTATGGACGACTGCACAACTGTAGAGTGGTCGATGGGTGGAGCATAGCGGCGCTTCCCGCTCCTGTCAACCGCACAATTGTGTATTTGTGCTATGGTTCGGGGCATGCCCACCAAGCCCCAGGTCCCGCATCCGCTCCCAGAACCCCTGATCGAGCTCGTGGCGCAGCGCTTCCGCGTCCTCGGCGAGCCGATGCGGATCAAGCTGCTCGATCTGCTTCGCGAACGCGACGCTACCGTCGGAGAGCTGCAGGACGCCCTGGGCGCCTCCCAGCAGAACGTCTCCAAGCACCTCCGAATCCTTCACGCCGCTGGCATGGTCAGCCGCACGAAGGACGGGACTCAGGTTCGTTATTCGATCAGCGACCCGAGCGTGTTCGAGCTCTGCGACCAGGTCTGCGGCGGCGTGCGCCGGCAGCTACAGGACCTCGAAGCGATCCTCCAACCGGTCTAAACCGTCCGGTTCTCCCCGTCCCGTCGACACCGCTAATGGAGTGCCGAGAGCGCTGCGCCGGCGTCGCCGCCTATACGACGAACTTAGGGGTAATGCGAACCCAACCGGAGGCCCTACTGGCGCTCCGAACAGGTCGAACAGGCTGGCGTGTGCCTGCTGCACGTCTGAATCGCAACACCTGCGGCGCGTGCACCTGTCTTCGCAATCCGAGACCGATTGGGCGGGGCAGTCGTCTGGCTGGCGGCCGCGGATTCGGATCCCCGGCAGGTGACAGATCGTAACCACCAAGCATCGCAGTCCGGGCCGTTGTCCCCCGTTCGTCTAGGTGTTGCGGAAGCGCTGGGCGACTGAGAGCCCACTCCTGGTGCGGACGAGCAAGCGTAGACAGCGCACCGTCGGGCGCTGCCCCCATCTGCGATTGCACAAGTAGCGCGTCGACCGAAGAGCAGGGCTCTCGCTGCCGTGGTGCTCGTGCCCTGACATTCGCCAAGACCGGGAGCGCCAGCCGCGCGCCTGGGTCGGACGACGCGAGCAGCCTCCAAACCGACATCCGGGGCGGATCCGACAGCCCAGACCGGAAGGCCCGCGTTTGGGCCAGGCGCCCAATATTGCAAGCACCCGAGACGGGATCGGCCAGACCGTCCACCGCTTGCAAAGCCCGTCGCCCCGGCATTCCAGCTAGCGCCTGTGCTACGAAACCACCGCTGCTCCTTTCGCCCAAGAGCAGTCACGCCGGTCGAGCCATCGACGTAGCCGCTATTGGTGCGGAGCGGTCACCATTTCGCCGTGGCTGCTTCAGGCGTGATCCGGCAGCGCCGTCGGCCACCGCCGAGACCTGTTCTGAGACTGCCACGGGCATCTCGGACTTCGCGCCGACGGTCCCCCAATGCGCGGAGGCCGGGCCACCCCGGTGGGGTCCAGCTACCCCCAAATAGGAAACAAGCCTGAGCGGCAACATCAGGCCCGCTGATCAGCGCACCAGATCGCCCAGGAGGAGATCCACGGCCTGCCAGCCGCCAGGCCGGTGGCTAAGCACCACCGCCCAATCGTCAGGACGGACGGTCTGGCGCAGCTCGAGCACCGCCGTATCGCCGTCCTGAAGCACCCGTCGCACGATCACCGAGAAGCTCGTGATACGGGCGAAATAGCCCGTGCAGGTCCCATGGACGGCCATCCCGTACGCCCGAGCGAGCTGCGGCGAGAACAGCTCCGAGCAGACCCGCGACGGGTTGTCGATCGCGGCCCCCTCATACGCATCCAACCACGCCCGCGGCGTCGCCGGCAACCGCCGCTGCGCCGGCACCGGCGAAAGCACGCCGCTGACCGCAACAGACGCGACGAGGATCGCTACCGCGAGTATCACGAGCGCGCTGAGCACGAGCCGGTGCCTCATTCGCCCGCGTGACCGCGGGCTCGCGCCTCCGAGACGCGTCGACCAGTCTGGAGCGGCGACCTGGCGTGCCGTCCCGATCGTACCCTCACGGCTTGCGCGGGGATGCCAGCGGCCCCAATCGGTGTCGTGTTCACCCCGGATCCGAGCGCTCATCGTTTCCGACGGTGCTTGGCGCGGTGACGCTTGCGAGGACCAGGGTTCGTCGACCGCTTATGACCCCCACGCTGCCGGTGGTGATGGTGGTGAGGCGTTGGGCGCCCGAAGGTGACGCGAATCCACGAACTTCGCGATGCCGCGAACGGAAAATCGCTCTCGGTCGCGGTCGTCGCGATGGCCAGCGGGTAGGTCACGACTCCCGATCCGGTCCCCCACGACCAGTGGATGATGAAGTTCCCCTGGGCGTCGGTTCTGAACGCCAGCGGCTCGTAAGGGTGAGCCCGGTGCGGCAGATCGATCAGCAGCCGCAGCGCGACGCCGTCCGGCGGGACATACCCGCCCTCGAGATGCCCGCGCAGCGTGACTATCCCGTCCCACGGGACGACATGCGCACTTACCGAGAGACCTATCCGGGCGGGCACGTTCAACTCGACCGACGTCGAGCTCGCCGGCAGCAGCGCAGCGCTGCCGCCGTAGACCGCCTCCACCAACCGTGAAGGACCCGGACCGATCGGCGCGCTCCACGCCCCGTCGGCCGCCGTCGTGGTCACGGCCGCGACGGTGAACTGCCCCTGTCCGTTATTCGGGGCGGTCAAGATCTCCACCGGCACGCCACCGATCGCCACCCCGCTCGCCGTCCCGAGCCACCCGCTCACCGTGGTTCCCCGCCCGTAGCCGACCTGCTTCTTGGCCTGCATCACGGTGTGCGGGATCAGCGGCACGCGCACGCGCTTGGTCCGTTTCACCGAGACGAGCTTGCCGTGTCGGCGGACCGTGACCCACACAGTCCGTCGCTGCCACACGATCCGCGGGTGGCAGCGCTCGACGCTCACCATCCTGGTGTGCGCCCGCTTATGGACGTGCACGAGCTTGTGGTGCCGGCGCACGGTCACCCAATGAGCCGGGATCGTGACCCGCTCGCGCACGCGACCGCACTTCAGCGCGTCGGCGATCTTCGCGAACCCGATCGCGCTGACCGTCGGCTGCCCGATATCCAGCGACCACTTCTCGGTGGCTGAGTAGGCGTACTGACCTTGCGGGTCGATCGCGCCGTTGTGAGCTTGGCAGGACACCACATGATCACCCGCTCCGGCGACCGGGACCCGTTCGACGGTTCCGTTTTGCCATCGCTGCGGACCGCCATCGAGCGAGCAGCCGATCGCGACGCCGCTCGGCGCGGCGCTGGCGGTCGCCGTCACATACTGCGTCCCCGAGCTCGTCGAAGCCGTCGTCGGACCCGACAGACTGAGCTGCACCGGATCGTTGTCAACCTCGAGCGTCTCCGCCGGCGCGCTCACAACCCCGGCCGCGTTGCTCCCGGCCAGCGTCAGCGACAGCGGACCGCTCGTCGGCACATAGTTCCGGGTATCGACGCTCGCGCTCCACGTCCAATCCGGGCACTGCTGCCACACCGCCGTGTCCGGCGTCTGGCCGGGCGAATCGATCTGAACCCCGTTCAGCGTCGCCCACATCTGGCACACCCCCGAAGGGTCGCTTCCCGACAGTCCGATTGACCACAAATCCCCCGGCGGATTCCAGACCCAGTGCGCGGCCTGATACCACAGGTTCCCGTTTCCCACAGCCGTGAGCGACGGACCCTGGTTCTCGGTCCCCGTGAGCTGGATCGAGTTCAGATAGATCCCGCCGAAGTTCGAGCAGCTCGACCAGCCGCAGATCATCTGAAATCCCCAGTAACTCGAGCTGAATGACGGGTCCGTCTCGTACGGGTCGCTATCCTGCCAGCCGCTACCCCCGCCGGCGTAGTAAGAGCCCCCGCCCCAGCCCATGTTGTTGTTCAAGTTGTAAATCTCATATGGGCTGACGAACGCGGAGGTGATCGTCACTCCGGCGGGCGCGTCGGTCTGCATGCCAATCCGCGCCCCCGCCGGGAGCGAGCTCCCATTCCCGCCGCCGTAAAAACCGAGCGGCGAGCCGCTACACGGCGGGTTATAACCAAAGGTGGTCCAACCGTTCATGCTCCAGGTGGTGCAGCCGGTCGGCTGATTCGCGTAGGCGTCGAACGTCATCGTATACTGCCCCGCGACCGCGGATGACGGAGCGATCACCGACGCGAGCACCGCCAGCACCGGTGCCAGCGCGCCACGGCGGAAGTAGATCCGAGCGCGCATTACATTCCCGTCATCAGCTCGCGATCTTCCACGCCTTGACGACAACCAACGAGTTCGTTGCGGACTTCAGGAGCAAGGCACTTGAACGTTGAACGCCTCGTCGGTGGGTGTGAAGTTCCCGCCAATCACGACGCCGGTAAAAACAGTGAATCTGTTCCTACTGGTGAAGGCCTCCCAGGCCACTGCGAACGCCCCACTCGGAGCCGCGCCGGGAGGACTCCCGGTGTCCACGGTCACGCTAGGGGCGTCAGCGACCTGCGTGCACTGGGACGGCGTGGCCGTCACGTTGTAGGTGCCGGTGGAGACATGGTGGACCGATATGCCGCGCGCGCCCGCGCCTGTAAAGCCATTCGCTTGCACGGCCGCCCATGCGGTCGGCGATGGCTGGCCCTGCTGATTCCAGGACAGCGGGCTCTGCCCGCGCTGGCAGCGTTTCTGGATGTAGAGAACGTGCGTGCGCTTACTGACGCAGCCGTGGATTTTGCTGTTGTTGTTGACAGCCGCGAGCGCATAGCCCCCGCCCCCGCCGATGGCGAGGAACAGCGCAAGAAACGAGATCACGTTCCGACGGACATAATGCAGTGGACGAATCAGCATCAGGGCCTTTCGATGGTCAGTCCGCTGCACTAGCGGCACTTGGGATTGCAGTTACTTCCCACTGCCCCACCGAGGCTCGTGGGCCCAGCAGGCTGCGGCGCACTAGTAGCCGCTTGCGCTGGCGCGGTGGTCGCCGGCTCGTTCCTCGAGGTCTGAGAACCGTACGCAGGCGAGGAACTCGAACTGCTGTACGAGCTGGTACTGGGCACATTCGCAGAGACAACCGGCGCTGATGTGCTCTCTCTCTGCGTTGCCACCTCTTTCGAGCGACCGCTCGAAGCTTGAGGGGCGGTACGAACGGGGGAGTGGTAGGAGAGGCGTCGGATCCGAACGACGTGACTCGCCCCCGGCTTCGCGCCGACGTCGCGCGCGACGATCCCGAGTGCCAGGATCACACGGTCGGTTGCCAGCGTGAGCCCGGGAACCGGCGTCGAAGCTCCTGCGAGCAGCCCGGCCGAAGATCGCCTTGGTGCGCTCCCGCCCATCTCAGACGCGAACGCGATGACCGCTGCTGTCACGAGGCTCAGCGCAATCGCCCCGAGAATCGCGCCCGTTCGCAGTCGCGACCGATCGCTTCGCACGGAAGTACTCGCGTCCGGCGGGGACCGCCACCCCCAGGCGTTCGGACGTCCGAGCGCCGGCACCGTCCACCGCCGGAGGTGGCGGATCGGTCGCCCGCCGGCTCGCGATAACGCCCGTGGGACCCTCATCTACGCGCGAACCCAGCCCTGATGAAGATGCCACCTCGGTTGCATCACGTGGGGCGGTCACCGGACATACCCCTCAGTGGGCGCCGTCCGCCCATGCCCACCCTCGAGCCTCCGTCGGAGACGCACGAGCCGGTTACGAGATGGTGAGGCCTCCGCGTGGCGCCACTCGAGAGCGAGCGGGATTTGGTGCTGCGCGGGTTCTGCCCGATCGCTAGAGCGCGCACGGCCCGTGATCTGGCCAGTTAGGCGCTCGGTCTCGTACCACTCCCCCGTAGCGATCGCGCCCGCGCCTTCCGCCTCGTGCGGGAATAGGCTCCGGACCGAGCCTCCCACCGACCGCTCATCCGGCCCGGTTCCTCTCCCCGTGCCCGTCCGTTTGCTCATAGGCGACCCGGATACGTTAGCATCAATGATGTCGGATAACGTAAAGCCCACGTTGGGGCCGTAAAGACCGAACCTTATGCCCGAACGGACCACATTCGAAGAGCTCATGACGGTCGCTGAGGTGGCCGAAGCGCTCCGCTACACCGAAGGCACAGTCCGGCACTGGATCCGCACGGGCAAGCTCCGCGCCATCCAAGTCACCGGGGGGCGCGAATACCGCATCCGTCTTCCCGACTTCCTGGCGTTCGCCGAAGGCCTCGGGATCCCGGTCCGGGCTGCCGGCCCGAACGCCGAGGCCCGACTCGAAGACGAACCGCTGAGCGCACAACTGCGCCGTCACGACGATGAGCGTTGAACGCGCCATAAACAACATGAACGCCGCCGATCACACGTTCCGGTCGGCGCTCCGCCAGCATCGGCTCGCCCCGCCAGACGCGGGCTTCCCGCGACGACTCAAAGACTTCGCCGACGCGTGCGAATCGCAACAGATCGCCTGCGAATACGCCACTCAGGAAGGGCTCGGATGGGAGCCGCTGCCCCCAGCCCGTCGGCCGCCGCCGCCGGAGCTGCGGCCCGACAGCGGTCGACGCGGCCCCGCCGAGCTCTGGGCGAAGTTCGACCCCGCATGGGAGGACCTCGGCAAAGCGCTAGAGGGGATCAGCCTTCCCGCCGTCGCTCGTGCCTTCGGCGAGCTGGCCACGATCGCGCGCGACCTGTCGGCCGCGGTCGCCGAAGAAGACAGGCAGAAGCTGCCTGGCGTGCAGCACGGCTGACCCCATCGTCGAGGACTGCTCGGCCGGCAGCCGACCACCTGATCGTGGCGCGAGCCGCCGCGACGTCAAGCAGAAAACAGGCCCCGCAGGCTCCGCCCGCGGTACGACGAGAGTCCGCCTTTGCTGTTTGGCGGCGCAGCTTGGTCCTCGCTGGGCCCCTCGGTCATGGCCACCGAACGAGCAGGCGTGTCCGCACAACATTCCCCCGCCGCCGCCAACGAATCGCTGCCTTCTACGCCGAACACGCCCCCCGCTTCAGCGCATCCCACCTGCGAAATATGCGCCTGGGACACGTAGTCGAGGCCGCCCGCCAAACCGCCAGGAATCGTCCCTGCGCCGGCCCCGACATCCGTTCATCCGGCCCGATCGCCGCCTCGTGCGACTCCCCAAAATCTGTATCGTGCGTTATTGACGGAAACATATCTTATTGACGCATCATCGGTATCATATGCTTGTGTCCGTCGTTAGCGACCAGCTCAGACTCTGCGCCGGTCGGACCGCGACTCGGTCGGCTCAGTCATCCTGCAGCGCGGAGCGTGGCACTGCCGCGGAGCCGGCGCTGTCTCGAGGCGAACCACCGGAGATCCACTGGCTATGAGTGAGGCTGCGCGCGACCCTCTCGCCGAGTTGGCCCGGTTGCTGCCGACGGTGCTCGATGAGTCCGCGCTCCACGAACTTGCTGCTCGTCTGCAGCCGCTCCTACCGGCAGGCGAGGCGCTGGAAACCGGCAAACGCCTGTACACCACTACGGAGGCCGCCGAGCTCGTTGGCGTCAACATCGAGACAGTGCGGCGCGCGATCCGATCGGGCCAGCTGGGGGTCGCTGGCCGCATCGGCCGTTCGCCGCGGATCAGTCGCGACGCGATCGACAGGTGGCTTACCAGCACGATCGAGATGACCGACAACGGCCCGCGCCGTCGGCCGCGTCGTAGACAATCTGTCCTGCCAGAGCACTCCCTGCGAGCAGCGTTCCGAGACCCCTAGGACCGTGGAGATTCAGAAGCGAACACTCAGCGACGGCTCCGTTCGATGGAAGGTCCGCTGGCGCCAGGCCGGCCGATACCGAGCCCGCACGTTCGACAGGAAGGGCGACGCCACCAACTTCGCCGCCGAAGTGCGCCGGCGCCAGCAGGTCGGAACGCTGGCCACCATTGACAGCGGCCGGATCACTCTGGCCGAGTACGTGTCAGAGACGTGGGCTAAGGCCTACCGCGCGAGTCTCTCCGAGAGCACGCGTCGACGCTACGGTCATCTATACGACAAGCACATCCTGCCGGAGCTCGGCCCGCTCACCCTCATCGAGATCACCCCGGAGGTGATCTCCCGGTGGCAGAGCGATCGCCTCGCGGCCGGAGGCGGCGCTGTGGCCGTTCGCAACGCGGCGACGCTCCTCGGCGGGATTCTGCAGCGCGCCCTCGAGAGCGGACATTTGCAGGCCAATCCGGCGAGGGCGGTCAGAAAGACGCCAATGCCCCGCCGCAAGGAGGTCCGCCCGCTCGCGCCGATCGTGGTGGAGCGCATGCGAGCGGTGGCCGGCAGGCGCGACGCCACGCTGATCAGTGTCCTCGCCTACGCAGGGCTCCGGCCAGGCGAGGCCCTGGCCCTCCAGTGGCGGGATGTGCGAGATCAGACCATCCTGATCGAGCGTGCTCTCTCGCTCGGCCAGGAGGACGACACCAAGACCGACGCCCATCGGACAGTCCGTCTGCTGTCCCCGCTTGCCGCTGACCTTCGAGAGTGGCGCCTTCGCAGCGGTCGGCCTAGCGCACAACGCCTGGTCTTTCCATCCCGCTCAGGAGAGCCCTGGACGTTGGCTGCGTACCAGTCGTGGCGTCGGCGTGCGTTCCGGCGCTCGCTTTCGTTGGCCCACGCCGACCCAAGCAGCGACCCGATGAAACAACGCTGCCCGGCGTGTGCCGCCGCTCCTGCCAAGCCATGCAAGACGCCCGCTGGGCGCGTGATGAAGCAGTCGCACGTTGCCCGTCAACGTCCGAGGGTTCCGGGCCGGCCTTACGACCTGAGGCATAGCTTCGCGTCGCTACTACTTCACGAGGGCCGCTCGGTCATCTACGTGGCGCGCCAGCTGGGTCACGATGCGCGCCTCACTCTGAGCACCTACGGACACGTCATTGACGAGCTCGACGATGTTCCGCGCATCGACGCCGAGGCGGCGATCGCCGAGGCACGAGGCATGCTCGCCGGCACAAAGCGACCCACGCGGGAGCCGAGGGCGTGACCACACGAGAGATCTACCGACCGAGGGTGCATATAGGGTGCACCAGATTGCAGCCGCCGATGGTCTCCAGTCGACTTGCACGTCACAAAAACCGTTCGTATGCAGCCGGTTTGGTTACTGGAGACGACTGGCCGTTACTCCTGCGCTTCTCTGATAAGGAAGAGGTCCCAGGTTCGAGTCCTGGATCGCCCACTGGGGATGGCCGGCGAATGATCCGGGTAGGTGGCGAGGATGCGCCTCCTACGCGTCGCGGCCGGTCCGTTCTTCGTCTTCGCCGGTGCTATGCACTTCGTGATCCCGGCCGCCTATCGGCGGATTGTGCCGCCGTACCTGCCCGCCCCCAAAGCGCTCGTATACGCGAGCGGCGTGGCCGAGATCGCTGGTGGTGCCGGCCTGACCCGTGAGGCCACGCGCCGGCCCGCCGGCTGGTGGCTCATAGCGACGCTGGTGGCCGTGTTCCCGGCCAACCTCCACATGGCGCTGCACCCCGACGAGTTTCCCAGGGTCCCGGGCGGCGCGGCCAGCCTGTGGGCTCGGCTCCCGCTCCAGGCCGTGTTCATCGCCTGGATGGCCAGCGCGATGCGCCATCCCGGATCAACCGCTTCCGCGCGCGATAGGCCGAGCGACGATCGCGGGCCGTAGCCACCTCGCGGTTAGACTGGCCGCGTGGGCGGACCGACCGCGGGGCAGATCGAGCAGTATCAACGCGACGGGTTCCTCATCGTCGAGCGGTTTCTCGAGCCGTCCGACCTCGATCGCATTCGCGAGCGCTTCATGCGCGTGTTCGAGCACGAGTGGGAGACCGGCCTCGCGCCCGATGAGGTGAACTACGTGCCCGGCGTGACCGCGCCGGACCTGACCCGCCAGCTGTGCAACGTGTGGAAGGCCGACCGGACGCTCGCGGGTGTGACCCTGTCACGACAGGTCGGCGAGTTCACCGCGCGCCTGGCGGGCCTGCCCGGGGTCCGCCTGGCACAGGACAACGCGATCTGGAAGCCGCCGTCGGGCAAAGCGTTGCTGTGCCATCAGGATGCCGCATACCTGGATCATCTCGATCCACCGAACATGACAACGTGCTGGATGGCGTTGGACGACACGGCGGCGGACACAGGGACGATCTACTACGCACGCGGTTCACACCGCTGGCCACACGCGCCTCTCGAGGGAACGTTCCACGCCCCCGATGACTGGCTGGCGCACGTGCGCAGCTCGGTTCCGCCCGGGGTCGAAATCGAACTCGTCCCGATCGAGGTCCCGGCAGGCGGCGCGGCGATCCACCATGGGTGGACATTCCACGGCAGCCCACCGAACGAGCGAGCGGACGCTCAGCGCCGATCGATCATCAGCCACATGATCTCGACGGACACGCGATGGAACCCGGAGCATCCTCATCCGATCTACTCCCGGTACCGCCGCCCCGGCGAGACCGAACTCGACGAAGCGTTCTTCCCGATCCTGTGGCGGGACGGATACCGGACGTCATGGCTGTTCGAGTACGCATCGGCGGGGGCGCTCGCCTGACCCCGCGGCGGAGCGGCCCGTCCGCCCCATCTTCCATCCGGCGGGGTCATCCACACGTCTGAGCGCTCGCCCGCGGCGTGGTGAAGGCGTAGGCTGTCTGGCGCCCGGTCAAATCATCGGTGGCGAACGCCGTGAAGGCACTCCAGACCGCTATAGGCATCGCTTGGGCCGTTTTCTGGCTCTACTGGCTCGTCTCGGCCGTCACTGCCAAGGCGAGTACCGGCGGCATGCGGCGGCTCCCGATGACCGGCCTGACGGTCGTGTGCGTCTTCGTGGTGGTCCGCGTGTTTCGGGGCGGCGGATCGGAGGTTCACAGCCTGATCCTCGGAGCCATCGGGGCCGTTCTGTTCCTATGCGGGATCGGCCTTGCCATCTGGGCTCGCATTCATCTCGGTCGCAACTGGGGAATGCCGATGACCCAGAGAGTCGAACCGGAGCTGGTCACCTCTGGTCCATACCGATTCGTCCGTCACCCGATTTACTCGGGCCTGCTGCTCGCGCTGATCGGGACCGCGCTGGCCACTAACTTCCTAGGCCTGGCCATCGCCGTGATCCTGGGCGCCTACTTTTACTACGCAGCGACGGTTGAGGAGAGGAACCTCGTGGTCACGTTCCCCACGGCGTATCCGGCCTACCGGGAGCACACGAAGAAGCTGATTCCTTACTTGCTCTAGTCAACGGCCGGCTTACTTGGGTTGACTCGTGTGGGTGAGTCGAACCGTGAGAAGAGGTTGGCGTCGCTGAACAGGGAGATCCGGGCGATGCCCTCGTCGGTAACTGTCAGCACCACGATCGCGAACGGCTGATAGTCACCCGCGTCGCTGCGCCGATAAGCCAGGGCCGCGGGCTGACCATTCGCCACCGTAGGCGACATCGCCCATGTGCCCGCCGGGCCGACCACCTGGCGGATGTAACCGATGCAGTTGCGCTTGCCCGCGAACCAGGTGCGCGCCGGCGTCATCTCGAGCGCCGCGTCGTCAACCAGGACCTGCTCCAGCGCCGCGAGATCTGAGTGCTCGAAAGCGTGCATGTAGCGGGCGAGTAGCTGCTGGGCTTCTCGACTGTCCGGCTCGGTCAGAGCATCCGGGCTAGGCGAAGCCTCGTCGAGCCGGGCGCGGGCACGTTGGAGCGTGCTCTTGACCGCGGGTGTACTCGCTTGCAGCATCTGCGCGACCTCGGCGGCCGCGAAGCCGAGCACGTCCCGGAGGATGAGCACGGCACGCTGACGGGGCGGGAGGTGCTGGAGGCTCGCGATCAGGGCAAGCCGAACGCGCGCCCTCGCGGCGGCGACCTCGGCCGGGTCGATCGTGTCGGGCCTGCTCAGCGAGTCCGGGAGTGGCTCGAGCCACATCACGCCGGCCCCGGCGAGCGCCGGATCGCCGTCGGGATCGTCGCTGGAACTCGTTCAGGAGACCTACCTTCGAGCGTGGCTCCCGGACGCGCGCTCATGACACCGTCACAGTCTCGTCGAGCCCGAGCTTCGGGCGCACCCACGCGGCCAGCAGCCGGATCGCCTCGTCGGCTTCGCCGGCTCGGCCTGCGGTCATCTGGAAGGTGTGCTGCTGGCCGGGGAAGATCGCGAGTTCGACCTCCACCCCCGCCGCATGAGCGCGATCGGCGAGGCCGCGGCTGTCATCGAGCAGCGTCTCGTCGCCACCGACCTGAATGGACATCGGAGCCAGACCGGTCAGGTCCGCGTAGAGCGGGCTGGCCAGCGGATCGGTTGCGTGCCCGTCCGGGCCTAGGAACATGACGGCCAGCCCGTCCACGAGCTCCTTGTAGAAAAACGCTTCGGTGCCCCAGTTCGACCTGTAGGACTCACCAAGCTGTTGCATGTCCACCCAGGGCGAGATCAGCAGCGCGGCGGCCGGGAGGGGCAGGCCCTCCTGGCGAGCGCGCAGCTGCGCTGTCAGCGCCAGCCCACCGCCGAGGAGTCGCCGGCGAACGCAACGTGCGCCGAGTCGATCCCCTGGTCGAGGAGCCATCGGTACGCGGTGAGTGCGTCCTCGACCGCGGCCGGGTGGATGTTCTCGGGAGCGAGCCGGTACTCGAACACGAGCGCTCGGGCGCCCGCGGCCTTGGCCAGGTGGGCGAACAGCTTGCGGTGCGAGTAGATCGAGCCGCCGACGAAGCCGCCCCCGTGCATGCAGAGAAGCACGCGGTCCTGCGCACAGTCCATCGGCACTGCCCACAGCGCGGGCAGCCCGGCCGCCTGCGTTTCGGTGTAGTCCACCTCGCGCGGCTCGGCGGTCAGATCTCCCCAGGCCTCGGTGTCGCTCTGGAGACCTCTGATCCGGTTTGCCGTCCACTCCAGATACAACTCCCTGACGGCCTCGGTTCCATTTGCGTGGGTAGTCATCGTGTTCCTTTCGGTTTGGGTCTCACTCAACCATGAAGACCAGGTCGCCCGGCGAAAGGAATCGGGCCCCCGGCGCGACACCGTTAGCAAGAATGTGAATGGTCGGCTAGGCTGGCCATGTGGCAAGCGCCGATCTCCTGCTTCACCCGGTCAGGCTGCGAATCGTCAAGGCGTTTCTCGGTGAGCGCGCACTGACCACCAGTCAGCTCGCGGAGGAACTCGAGGATGTGCCGTCGGGCAGCCTCTACCGCCACGTGGCCCTGCTGGTCAAGGCCGGGGTGTTGCAGGTCGTCGCCGAACGGCGCGTACGTGGGGCGGTGGAGCGCACCTACATGCTGCGGTTGTTCGCGGCGAGGATCGGGCCGGGCGAGGCCAGGGCGATGACCGCCGAGCAGCACGGCCAGGCGTTCATGGCCTATGTGGCGGGGATGCTCGCCGACGCCGACCGGTATCTCGCTGCTGGCCAGCCGGATCCGGCGCGGGACGGCGCCGACTACCGGGTGGGCGCGTTGTGGCTCAGCGATGCCGAGTTCGCCGAACTCCTGCGCGATCTGACCGAGGTGTTCCAGCCGCGCCTGGCCATGCCGCCAGGCAAGGGACGTAAGCGGCGCATGGTCTACACGGTGTTCCTCCCGGCGCCGGAGGATGCCGGCTGATGCCGTCGGCCGCCACGAGCCGGCGCCGCACGTCGATCGCGCCGTGATCGCCGACATGGCAGAGTGGCTGAAGGCATGAGCGATTCCGAGGACAAGCCGATCGTCCTCGTCCCGGGCGCCTGCCTCGGCGGCTGGTGCTGGCGGCAGGTTGCCGCGAAGCTGCGGGGCGCCGAGCATGACACGTACCCGGTCACGCTGACCGGCCTGGGCGAGCGTGTGCACCTGGCGCGGCCTGACGTCGATCTCGACACTCACATCGATGACGTGGTCAACCTGCTCGACTACGAGGACCTGCACGACGCGATCCTGGTCGGGCACAGCTACGCCGGCATTGTGGTTACCGGAGCCGCGGACAAGCGTCCTGAGCGGCTCGACGCGGTTGTGTATCTCGACACCTCGCCGCTACCCACCGGCATGGCGATCTTCGACGTCCAGTCGCCCGAGCAGCGCGAGAGCCAGCGCGAGTCGGTCGAGCGCGGCGGCGAGGGTTGGCGCTGGCCGGTGCCCGATCGCTCGACGCTCCGCTCCGGAGCCTTCGGCAGCGCCGGCGGGCTCAGCGACGACGACGTGACCCTGTTGCTGGAACGGGCGACCCCGCAGCCCTACGCGACCTTTACGACGCCACTTCGACTCGAGCACGGGCGACCACCCGGCGTCCGCCGCGCGGCGATCTTCTGCAGTGACGGTGGGATGAGCCTGGCGATGCTGCGCGAACTGCTGGCAAACGAGGACCCGCGGGCCGCCCTGTTCAGCGATCCGGACTGGGAACTGCACGAGCTCGCGACCGGCCACTGGTCGATGTTCTCGGCACCCGAGGCTCTGGCCGAGCTGCTGCACCGGATCGCGACGGTATAACTCGCTGGCGTATGCGTCAGCGAAAGAAGGCGAAGGTGCGGACCTCGATGCTGTGCCGCGGCACCGGCGTCTCGACGGTCGGATCGCGAAACGCGGTGTGCACGACCCGCCAGGCCCGACTGTGGTCGGAGTCGTTGAAGGCGAAGAACAGCACTTCGTCGCGCGTCATGTCCGGGAAGTACCACCACTCGTGGTCGGGGCTGTAGTGAAACTCCGAACCGCTGGTGATCATCTTCGACTCATCGACCGGCGCGAACGGATCCTCGGGGACCCGGTCGACGAAGTACAGCTGGTTGGGCAGTCCCTCATCCTCGCGGACGCTACGAAAGTCGCACAGGGCAAGCGGCCAGTCCTGCGGCGGCGGACTGAACACTCGCCAGGTACTCGTCGCCAGGGCCCGGCGGTACCCGGTCCCGTCGGGAAACGCCTCTGCGTAGACGCGAGGCGCGGTCATCGCGGCCCCTTCGGGTCCATAGTCGATGTGGACGAGTGCCGCCTGTGGCTGCGAGGCGTTCGCGGCCGGATCGGCGGAGCGGCGCAGCACGGCGCCGCGTGAGGCCACCTCGTCGGCGCCCGTGCGGTCCTTGACGAACTCGACGACCTCGGGGATGTAGACGGCTTGCACTTCGGCCTTGTCGGTGAAGTCGCGGATCGCGCTCCGGTGTCGCGCGATCTCGAAGCCGTGCGTGCCTAGCCCGAAGCTGTCCTGGACGGGCCGGCCGTTGCGGATCGGGACCGCGTGCGACTCGTAGGAGCCGGTGTTGACACTGGCGCCGGGCGCAGTGAAGCGACGGAGCACGGTCGATCGTGGCGACAGATACTGGAGCTCGCCCAGAACGCTCGACACCTGTTCTGTCGCGCCGCCGGCTGCCATTGCGACAAATCACCCTACTCCGGCGACACCACCTGGCATAGGTGCCGGATCACCGATATGCGCGCGCTTGCAACTCGTACAGCTCTGCATATGTGCCGCCCCCGGCGAGGAGCTCCGCCGGAGAGCCTTGCTCGAGCACGTTTCCCCGCTCGAGCACCACGATCAGATCGGCCGCCCGCACGGTCGAGAAGCGGTGCGAGACGAGCAGCGTGATCGTGCCCTGCGCCGCGGCGAGCTCACGGGCGGCGGCGGTGTAGCGGTCGAACAGTGCGGCCTCGCTGAGCGCGTCGAGGCTCGCGGTCGGCTCATCGAGAACGGCCAGCACCGGCGCCTGGCGCATAAGGCCGCGGGCCAGGGCGAGCCGCTGCCACTGACCGCCGGACAAGTCGTGCCCGCCCGTGAAGCGACCGCCCACGCGCGTGGCCAATCCGGCCGGCAGTCGCTCCTCGAGCGCGGCCGTGCCGGCACGCTCCATGGCGCCGCGTACCGTCGGATGATCTTCGACCCGGACCAGATCGCCGACGCCCACGCTCTCGGACAAGATCAGCTGGAGGCGCTGGAAGTCCTGGAACGCCCCGGTCACGCGCTCCCGCCAGTCGGTCGGCGAGATCTCGGCCAGATCGACGCCGTCGATCACGATCCGCCCGCCGGTCGGCGCGTACATCCCGCATAGCAGCTTGACGAGAGTGCTCTTACCGGCGCCGTTCTCGCCGACGAGTGCGATCGTCCGCCCGGCCGGGAGCTCGAGGTCGATCGGCCCGAGCACGGGTGTCTCCTCGTTGCCCGGATAGGCGAAGGTGAGTCCTTCGAGCGAGATTCCTGAGTTGAGGCGGGCCGGCGCGTGCCTGTGGTCGCGTGCGGGTCGCGTCGTCTGCTCGGTGTGGTCCTCGAGCCACAAGAGCTGGCCGGCGGCCGACAGCGCCGTGTTGAAGTTGCCCGCGGTGTCAGTTGAGCGCGAGATCTGGGTTTGCGCGCGCCGCATGAGCGAGACCGCCATGACAACCTGGCCCGGTGTGACGTCGCCCTCGGCGGCGCGGAGCACGAGCACGACAATCGCGGTGATGAGGCCGGTCGCGAATACGACCCATCCTGCGGCCTCGAGCCCGGCGCTGAGCAGCGCCGCGCGAACCGCTCGGCGGCGTACGCGTTCGGTCAGCTCGGCGTGGCGCCGAGTGAGCGCGTCGGAGATGCCATAGCTCCGCACCTCCCGCGCCGAGTCGGCGCTCGTGGCGAACGCGAACAGTGCGCCGAGCAGTCGGCGGTCCTCGGCCAGCGAATTGTCGGCGCGCCGCTGGACGCGCGCGGCCCAGCGATCCGATAGGGCGGGTGCGACCGCGAGTAGCGGGATGACCAGGACCGGCAGGTAGATCGTGGCCAGCAACACGACGATCCCGATCGCCCGCAGCGCCTGTCCGAACAGTCCGATGAGCTGGCGCGGGGCACCCGCCATCGTGCGGCGGTTCTGGGTGAGCTGCTCCAGCCGGGCGAGCAGGTCGGATCGCTCGAGATGCTCGAGTGTTGGCGCGGTCGCCGCCAACCGCGCGATGCGCACACCGAGCACCAGGTTGACTCGATCGGTCAGCAGCGTCCCGATCGTCCCGCTGACGATCGCCAACACCCACGAGGCGGTGAACAGCACCGCGACGAGCACGACACCCAACGCGATGCTGCCCGCGTCGTGCGCGATCGCTCCGTCGGTCACCTCCTTGAAGCCGATGGCGTAGGTGATCGACGCGACCGCGGCGGCGACGCTCATCAGCAGGCAGGCGAGCGCCGTGCCCGGGGCGGCTCGGAAGGCCGTGCCGATCGCCACGCCGGCCAGGCGGGCCCATCGCGCGATCATCGGGCGCCCGCCTCCGAGGGCGTCCCGTCGGCTTCGGCGGCGAATCGCTCGGCTTGGGCGTTGAACATCTGCGCGTAGGTCCCCGCCGCAGCGAGCAACTCCTCGTGAGTGCCGAGTTCAGTGATCCGGCCGCCCTCGAGCACCGCGATGCGGTCGGCGCGCCGCACGCTCGCGAACCGGTGCGAGATCACGATGCTGGTCACCCCGGCCGTCAGCTCGAGGAAGCGCTCGTAGAAGGCGGCCTCGCTGCGGACGTCGAGCTGTGCGGTGGGCTCATCGAGCACCAGCACGCGCGCGCCACCGCTGACCGCGTACAAGGCCCGGGCGAGCGCCATCCGTTGCCATTGCCCGCCGGAGAGGTCGACGCCACCGGTGTAGTGCGGCGACAGGACGGTGTCCCACCCGCGGGATAGCGAGTCGATGATGTCGGCCGCGCCGGCGAGTTCGGCGGCGCGATCCAGCCGCGCTGGATCGGGGGAGTCCTGGCCGAACATCCCGACGTTCTCGGCTGCGGTCAGCGGCAATCGCGCGAAGTCCTGGTAGACGACGGCGACCTGCTGCTGCCATTCGCGGGCGTTGAGCTCATCCAGCGGACGGCCGTCGACGGTGATCCGGCCGGCGGTCGGCTCGCGCATGCGCGCGAGCAGCGTGACCAGGGTGGTTTTGCCGGCGCCGTTCACACCGACCAGGCCGAGCGACTGGCCGACGCGTAGCTCGAGCTCGAGTTCGCTGAGCACCGGCGCGGCCCCATTCGGGTAGGTGAAGCCGACCTGCTCGAACGAGACGACCTCGCGTGGCAGCCCGGCGGCCGGCGCACCGACGGCGGTCAGCGCGCCACCCCGAGCCAGGCGGCTGGTGAGCGAGTCGAGATCGGGCAGAGCAGAGAGGAGCTGCTCGAGGCTGATGTCCGCGTACGAGATCGACCCAGCCGCCATGCTCGTGGGCAGCATCGGCAGCATCGTCGCCAGCGTGCGAAGCGATATCTCGTGGTGGTAGGCCGTCCAGCCCAACCATCCGGCCGCGAGCGTGTAGGCGACAAGCACGACTCCACCGGTCATCCACGCCGTTCGAGTCAGTCGCCGGACGCCATCCCAGGCGGGCTGAATGCCCTCGAGCCACTCCTCGCGGTGGCGATCGGCGATCCAGTCCCCCAGCCCGAACATCCTCACCTCCTTGGCGGCGGCTGGCTTCCAGGCCAGCCCGAGCATGTACCAGCTGCGGCGCATCGGCTCGGCCGCGCTTCGAACTCGGCTGGCCTGAACGCGCATCCCCTCGGCCAGGGGGCGGCGGACCCCGAGCCACACCGCAAGGAGTCCGAGGCCGAGCCACCATTCGAACCCGATGGCGATCGTCGCGCAGGCCAGGATCCCGGTCAGGCGATCGCCGAGCTGGGAGACGAGCGCGAGCGGGGCACCGGCCGGCTGCCCGCCGAGCAACTCGCCGCGTGCGGAGGCGAGTTCGTCGAGCACGTGCCGGTCCTCCAGGTGCTCGATCCCGGCCGGAGCAGAAACCGCGCACACGAGCCGGCGTTGCATCACAGCATCGACGCGGGCCGTCGCGGCGGCGGTGAGCGCGTCCTCGAGCGGACCGCGCATCAGCGACAGCGCGTAGATCGCGCCCGCTTCGGCCAGCGCGACGATCAGCCGGTGGCCCGCGGGTGACGACAGGCCGTGCTCAACCGCCGCCGGGATCGCACCGGTCACGCGGCCCATGGCGATCAGCACGAGCACCGGCAGAGCCCCCTCGGCCACCACGAAGGCGACTGCCGCGACACTCCACGCGTGGCTCGAGCGCCAAAGGAGCAGCAGCGCGCGCGCGCGAGGCGAGGCCGCGACCCGCGCGAGCACGGGGATGGTCACGGCTCCGGAAGGCTAGGTCCGCACCAGCGCTCCTTCCAGACCCGCCGCCGCATCATTCGATGCACCCGGCGCATCAGTGAAGAGGTCGCGGGCGAGCGCCGCGATCGCCGCCACGGCAGGCGGCGGAGGAGCCGGCCGGCGCAGGAGGACCACCCGCGCCGGAGCGTCCTCGATCTCCCGGTATGTGACCCCGGGATAGGGCGCCACCGCGCTCGCCGGGAGCCGGTACACGCCGAGCCCGGCGCTGACCAGCGCGAGCGCCTCGCCCGCCGAGCGGGCGTGCTGGACGATGCGGAGCTCGACTCCCCGCTCGCGGGCCGCGGCGACGGAGGCGTCGTAGGCGCTCGGTACGAGTGCGCGGCTTAACGCGATCATCGGCTCGCCGTCGAGCTGGGCCAGGCGAAGCGTGTCCTGGCGGGTGAATGGGTGCCGTTCGGGTATCGCCAGCACCGACGGCTCGCGTCGGAGCGTCTCCTCCACGATGTCGCTCTCTTCGCGTGCCGACCGGCCAATGACTAGGTCCACGTCGCCGCGTCGGAGCGACGGGAGCATCTCGAGGAAGACGAGTTGGGAGACGGACAGCTCGATGTCATGGTGGCGCTCGGCGGCGGCCGCGACGAGCTGGGGAAGGAAAGCGCTGAGCGTGCTCCACAGGAATCCGACCGACACCCGGCCACCCGCCCCACTCCGCACGGCCCGGGCGCGCGCCCGAAGCCGGTCGAAGCCCGCAAGTGCTTCGCGCGCATCGAGCAGCAGCATCTCACCGGCGTCGGTCAGCGTGGTCCGCCGGGCCGTGCGGACGAACAGCTCGACGCCGAGTGTCTCCTCCAGCGCCCGCACCCGGCGGCTCACCTGGGGCTGGGAGATGTTGAGGCGCAGCGCGGCGCGCCCGAAGTGGAGCTCTTCGGCGACCGTCACGAAGGCCCGCAGCTCGCCGGCGTCGAGATCCATGCGTAAAGCGTATGACTAGCGGATGCCGCTGTCGAACTTGATGTGCAGCAACACGCTCAGTCGCTTGGTCGCGCCGTAGCCGTCCGCCAGCGCAGGTTGTGCCTTGCCGGCCAGGGTCAGGCGAACCACGCCGCAACCGCTCGGGTCAATCGTGGCGGCTGCGATCGGCGACGACCCCGGGAGATTGGGTGCTGCCGCGCGATGCTTCGCATACGCGTGGGGGAGATTGGGTGCTGCCGCGCGATGCTTCGCATACGCGCGGGGGAGATTGGGTGCTGCCGCGCGATGCTTCGCATACGCGCGGGTCTGCTTCGCGTAGAAGTCCAGGCGGACGTGCCAGCCATAGTCCGCCGGGCACGAGTACACCCCCGGCTGCCAGGCGGGCAGACCGTTGAGCAGCGAGACGAGTTTCGCCACCGTGGCGCGTGTTGTGACCGTGATCGGCCCCTGCACGAGTGCGCCGCCCCGGCTGTTGGTGACGACGACGCGCCGGGCCGTGGCGGGGATCCGCTCGGAGCGGGGCCGGGGCGTGATCCACACCGCTTCGCCGTCGGCGCGAACCCCGGTCGATCCGTCCTGGAGCTGGACGATCGCGACCACGAGCGAGCGGAGACCGAGCCGGCCTGGGACGGCCGGCCAACCGAACCCGGTGGAGGTAACGATCGGCTGGCCGCTGCTGCTGCTCTGGCCCGAGAGGTTCGCCGTGCCGCCGGTGGGAGGATGGTCATCGACATACGCTCGCACCTGCTGGGTTGTCTCGGGGACGACCCACCACGCCTCGTCGTCGACAAGATTGGGGGTAGGTGGGCGCGAGGCCGGCTGCCCGAGGGCTCCGTCGTCCCCGGCGGGCTCGCCCGCCTGGCGCACCGCGCTCGTCGGAAGGTTCAGGCTCGCGAGCAGCGACGCGGCGTCGGCCTCGGCAGCGCCCTTGTTGCTCGCCGCCGTGGGCACGGCGCCGTACGCCGAAACACCACCAGCGCTCAAGGCAGCGAGGAGCGCCACCGCGAGCCATGCGGGTCCGCCACGTCGCCTCCACCGCCGGGCAAGTCGTTCCATCGCTCAGGTGGCATCGTAGGACCAATGTCGACCCGCGCGACCCCGACTGCGTCGGCGACGCTGACCGCCTCGGCGACGCTGGCCACCAACGAGCGCCTGCGCCGGCTGATCGGCGAGGGCCGCCCGATCATGCACCTGGCCTTTGGCGAGGCGGGCTTGCCCGTTCCCGAAGGGGTGATCGACGCGCTGACCCGTGGCGCGAGTGACAACGCGTACGCGCCCGTGGCCGGCTCGCCGGCCGCCCGGACGGCGGCAGCGGGGTGGTTCGAGCGCCGGCGGCAGTCGTGTGAGCCCGACCAGATCGTGATCGCGCCGGGGAGCAAGGCGCTGCTGTGGGCGCTCTTGTCGATCCTCCCGGGTGACGTGATCCTGCCGCGACCGTCCTGGGTCAGCTACGCCGCCCAGGCCGCGATTGCGGGCAAGCGCGCGTGGAGCGTGCCGATCGCCGGCGACGGCGCCGGCGGCGTTCCCGATCCAGAGGCACTGCGGGAGACCCTGTCTGACGCCACAGCGCAGGGCGGCCGGCCCGGCGTGCTCGTGCTCACGCTCCCCGACAACCCGACCGGCACCGTCGCGACGGGGCGGACCGTCGACCGCGTGGCCGAGATCGCGCAGGCGCACGGCCTGGCCGTCGTGTCCGATGAGATTTACCGCGACCTCGCCCACGCTCCCGACGAGGTGCGCAGTCCGGCCGAGATCTTGCCCGAGAGCACCTACGTGAGCAACGGGCTGAGCAAGAACATGGCGCTCGGCGGCTGGCGGGTCGGCTTCGTGCGCCTGCCGGCGAGCGACGCCGGCCGCGCCACCGGCACAGCGCTGCTCGCACTGGCCAGCGAGGTGTGGTCGAGCGCGCCGGCCCCCATGCAGCACGTGGTCGCACACGTGTTGAGCGAGCCGCCCGAGGTGGTCGAGCACGTGGCCCGCAGCCGTCGCCTGCACCGCGCGGCGACGCTCGCGGCGTACGACCGGATCGTGTCCGCCGGTGTGAGCTGTCGGCGACCGGGCGGCGGGTTCTACCTGTACCCGGACTTCGAGGGGCTGCGGCCGGCGCTGCTCGAACGCGGCGTCGACGGCGCGGACGCTCTGGCCGATCACCTGCTCGAGCGCTACGAGATCGGCGTGCTGAGCGGCGCCGCCTTCGGCGACGATCCGGGCGCCCTGCGCTGTCGGATGGCGACCAGCCTGCTCTACGGCGACACCGTCGAGCGGCGGCGCCAGGCCCTCAGCGCCGAGGATCCGACGGCGTTGCCTTGGATCCGCGAGAGCCTGGATCGGCTCGGCGGCGCGCTCGGCGCGCTGGCGGAGTAAGGCCCGCGGTCAGAATCCGGCTGCCGGCGCCAACCTTAATTTGGCCGCCGAACGCGGGCGAGAGGTCGACGATCGGGATAAGCCGGTCGCGCAGGCTGAGCATCCCGCGGATCAAGCCGCGCGCGGTCGCGGTGGCGCCCGGTGGGGTGTAGCGGATGATCTCGCGCACCGACGCGATCGGAGGCGCAAGGGCTCGCCGAGCACAGAGAACACCGCTACTTGGCGCTCAGCCTCTCCCGGGCTCATCGAGGGCGATCCTAATCCGGCCGCTGTTCGCGCAGATCCGGCAGGAGGGTCCCGGGCGATACCGGTTACCGGGAGCGAAAGGTCATGCAAAAGCGCGCATGTCATCCTGCTGCCCGGCGCCGAGCGCGTTTTTGCAGCCGGTGGATGAATAACCGCGCGCGCGGCGGCGGCGGGCCACTCAAATCGCGGATTTGCAGGTTCTCGCAGCAGCTCGCCAGGGCTGGCGAGCAACCCGCTACGCGGCGACGCCGGGGCTGAGATCGCGTCGAGCGAGGGCGAGACAGTCGGAGCCGGGCGCTCGCGGCCCGGGCGCTCGCGGCCCGGGCACCGCCCCGGGGCAGCGCCCCCGCCGCGAAACTCCCGAATCCGGCCTAACCCGGTTTCAGGCCAAACGCCCCGGCGGATCTTTATCCCGATGGATATAGAAATCCGCTGCTAACGGCCGAGTATATGTTCATATGCAGCCGCGTCCCTTGATCGCCGTCACCACCTCGGAGCTCAGGCGCCCCGGGGACGTGCGCGCGCGGTCCCAGGGGGAGCCGCCCAAGCTCGAGGTGGCACTCGCCACGCTGTATCCCGAGGCGATCGAGCGCGCCGGCGGCATTCCGGTGATCGTGCCGCTGCTGCGGCCCGATGCGATCGACTCGCTGCTCGACCGGGTCGACGGCGTCTGCCTGCCCGGTGGGCCTGACCTGGAGCCCAGCACCTACCGGGCCAAGCCGCATCCCGAGCTCGGCCCCACTGAGCCGAGAGTGGACGCGCTCGAGCTCGCGCTGGTCCGGGCGGCCGACCGACGAAATCTCCCGATCCTGGGGATCTGCCGGGGTATGCAGGCCCTCAACGTGGCTCGCGGCGGGACCCTGCATCAGCACCTTCCCGATGTTGTTGGCGATCAGCTCCAGCATCGCCAGCCGGACCACGGCAGCGTCACCACCCACTACGTCGAGACCGCGCCCCACAGCCGGCTGCGCGCCGCTCTCGGCGGCCCCAAGCTCGAGGTCAACTCCTTCCATCACCAGGCGGTTCGCAAGCTCGGCCAGGACCTGGTGGCGACTGCCTGGGCGCCCGACGGGACGATCGAGGCAGTCGAGGGCCCAGGCGGCCGACTCGTGCTCGGCGTTCAGTGGCACGCCGAGGGCCTCGAGGCGCACGCTCCGCTGTTCGAACTGCTCATCTCGGCGGCGGCCGGGGAAGAGCGGCTCGCCGACGTGCATCTCGCACAGACTGCCTAAGCCGTCGCCGACTTCTTCCAATCGCCCCACGCGCCGTTCTCGCCGTGGTTAACTCTGCCCACGGATACGCTCGAAACACTGTCCGCTCACGCCGCACCGATGGGGAAGGGAGAGTGGGCGGCTTGGAGGCCCTCTGAGGCCTACACCGTGGGCATCGAGGAGGAGGTCATGCTCCTCGATCCGACCGACTGGAGCCTCACCGAGCGCGGCGATGAGGTGCTCTCGCAGGCCAGCGCAGGGCTCGCGGGGCATTGTGCGGCCGAGACGCATGAGGCGGCGCTCGAGCTCAGGACCGCGCCGCACCAGACCGTCCACGAGGCGATCGCCGAGCTCAGCGAGCTGCGGCGGCTGTTGGCCCGCGATCTGGCCCGGCTGGGCATCGAGGCCGCCTCGTGCGGGACTCATCCCGGTCCGCTCGGTGATCCGACCCGGGTGTCTCCGTCGAGTCGCTACCAGGTCATCCAACGCACGATGCGCGGTCTGGCGCGCCGTTCGCCGACGTTCGCGCTCCACGTGCACGTCGGCGTGCCGGATCCCGCCAGCGCGATACGGCTGTTGAACCAGCTCCGCGCGCACCTGCCCCTGCTGCTCGCGCTGTCGGCTTCCTCCCCGTTTCTGGGCGGCCGATCGACCGGTCTGGCGTCGAATCGGACGATCGTCTTCCAGGGCTTTCCGCGCACGGGCATCCCGCGGCGGTTCGATGGCTACGCCGACTGGGTCCGAACTGTCGACGTCCTGCTGCGCTCCGGCGCGATTCCCGAGCCCACCTTCCTGTGGTGGGACGTCCGCCCCCAGCCGCGCCTGGGCACCGTCGAGATCCGGATCATGGACGCCCAGCCCCGGCTGGCCGCGACCGCGGCGCTGGCCGCGCTGGTGCAGACGATCGCGCGGCTCGAGCTCGAGCAGGGTTACGCACCGCGCACGCTCGTCGACGCGGACGAGGTGCTGGCCGAGAATCGGTTCATCGCCGCGCGGGACGGCACCGCGGCCGAGCTGATCGACCCCGTGACGGCGCGCTGCATCCCCGTCGCGCGCCAGCTCGACGAACTGCTGGCGGTGGCACACCCGCACGCGAGGGCGCTCGACGCGGTCGAGGAGGTCGACGCCATTCGGACGCTCGTGCTCGCCCCCGAGACCGCCCGTCAGGAACGACTCGCCGAGTCGGCGGGGATCCCGGCGATGATCGCCGACCTGGCCGAGCGGTTTCTCGGCTGAGCTCGCTCAGCCGCTCGCGCTGCGCCCGTAGAACAGCTCTACCCAGATCACGCTGGCGTAGCCGAACGACCTCGTGACGCTGCGCGGGTAGCGCCGCGCGAGCTCGGTTCGCAGCGCGACGTAGCGCGCGAAATGCGCGCGGCTGGTGGCCGTCCCGGTGGGCAGCCCCTGATGGCTGACCACCAGCCACACGCGCGCGCAACCGACGGGGATGCGGGGCGTGTCGTAGCGCTCGATGTCGGGCCTGACCGGCTTCCCGGTGTAGTAGGCGAACGGCATCTGCGCGTCCAGCGGGTAGAACGCGGTGCAGTCGCCCGGCCGCTCGCCATGGACTACGTAGGCCGTCGCGGCGCGCCAGTTCTCGGGCGAGGTGCCGTAGCTCGGCGCGAGCACAACCGCTCGCAGCGCGATCAGTACGACCAAGGCCGGCCAGGCGAGGCGGCTCCGCGTGAGCAGCCAACCGAGCAGCAGCGCCACTGCGGGCAGCGATACGAGCAGGTTGCGCGGGGTGAAGATCGGCTGTCCGACCAGCGACTCGAGCCACATGAGGACGACCGGGACGAGCAGCCAGGAGAGCGCGAGCGCGACCCCCCACGGTGCGCGGTGCCGCGCCAGCAGAACGGCGGCGAGCGCCACCAAGGCGAGGGTGGCGACGGCCAGGACCCCGGCGACGGCGGTCGGGTGGAAGTTGGGCTCGAACCCGGCCGAGGTCAGGGCCAGGAGCACCTGCTTCTCGGTGGTCAGGCTCGGCCGGGGGATCCAGAACAACTGGCCCGAGCCGCGCGTCACCGCGAGCACCGCCAACGGGATCCAACACACGACGGACACCGCCATCGCGCCGATCGCGCGCCGCCAGGCCTCCCGGCGCCAGGCGAGGATCACCAGCTGGGCGGGCAGGGCAAAGAGGGCGACATAGCTCGCATACACGGCGAGCGTCGTGCACACCACATAGGCGATCCACGGTCCGCGCCGGCGCGGGGAATCAAGCATCTCGGCCAACGCCGCGAACGACCCGGCCACGAGCGCCACCATCGGCGCATAGCCGCGAGCGTCTTGGCCCCAGAACACGAGCGGCAGGCTGACGGCGCAGAGCACGCCGGCCGCGATCGCGACCCGCCGGTCGAACTGGCGCAGCCCCATCAGCGCCACCGCGCCGGTGCACGCGCCGGCCGCCAGCACCGAAGGCAACCGGATCACGAACGCACCCGTGCCGAACCAGCCCACCAGCACGTGGATGAGCGCGTAGTAGCCGAGCATGTTGCCGCCGTCGTGGGCAATCGCGCTCCACAGCGCCGATCCGTGCTGGCTGGCGATCGCCACCGTCGCCGCCTCGTCCAGCCACAGGCTGCGCGCGGTCAGCTCGTATACGCACAGGGCCACCGCCAGCAGAGCGGGCCCGGCCACGGGAGCCACGTCCCACCACCGATCGACGGACGACGCTCTCCCCGGCACCGCGAACGGCGCGACCGGCCGGACCTCGGTTTGCGTGGCCATCAGGACTCGGCGACGGCTCGGGCCCGCCAGCGCCGTCGCCCCACCGCCGCCGGCCGCCGGAGCGAGACGAATGCCGCGACCGCCAGCGCCACATAAAGGACCACGAACCCCGGCGCGGTGTGGAGCGGGAAGACGAGGATGCCGTCGGCCTTGACCACGAGCGCGGTCGCGATCAGCGCGACCACCAGCGCGCGCGAGCGCTGGACTTCGCGGCAGCACGCAAGCAAGACAAGGCCCCAGGTCAGATACCAGGGCCAGGCCGCCGGCCCCGCTACCGCAACCGCCACGAGCGCGATCCCCAGGTATCGGACGAGCGTTTCCCGTCGAACGCGCCAGAGCAGCGCCAAGCCGAGCGCGACGCTCAACCCAAACGCCACGACCGCGAACGCCGACTCGAGCCCTCGCGCCCCCGCGGGCACGACCTGCGCGATCGTCCACCCGAGTGCCGTGGCCGGCGTGATCGCCAGCCGCACCTTGGCCGGGGTCGAGAACACCGCGCTCGAGATCCAGCCGAGCCCGAGTCCGCTTGCCAGGCTGACCGCCAGCACGACGCCCACACTCACCAGCAGCGCTTGCCACACGGTCCGCCGGTCCGCAGCGACGCCGACCAGGATGAACGGGATCGCCGCGGCCGCCGGGAGCTTGATCGTTGCCGCGAGCGCACACAGCGCGATGCCCAGTATCACGCGTCGCTCGATGGCGAATGCGACGCCGGCGACCAGCAAACCAATCATCAAAAGATCGTTGTGCGCGGCAGCCACCAGCTCGAGCAGCACGAGCGGACTGAGCAGCACGAGCCACGCGGCGCGGCCGGGATCGGCGCCGATTGCACGGGCGAGTCGTGGCACGAACACCGCGAGCAACGCGAACCCCAGCAGCTCAAGCACCCGGATCAGGAGCACCCCTACGACCGGACCGGCGCCGCTGAACCAGCTCACGAACCACAGGAACAGCGGCCCGTAGGGGGCGGTCGTGTGGCGCCAGAACGGGGAGACTGCGCTCAGGACGTGCGCCTGGCCATGCTGCGCCAACACCGCCGGCGCGTCTCGATATGGATCCAGCCCCAGGTGCACGATCGTCCCCTGGGCGAGGTAGCTGTAGGCGTCCTGGCTGAAGAGCGGCGCGGACAAGAACAGTGGCAGGCACCAGAGCGCGCCGACGACCCCGACCTGGCGCGGTGCGATCGCGAGCCGACCCAGCCCGAGCCAGGCGATCGAGAGCACCACGATTCCGGCGTAGAAGATCGCCACGCCGGCGCCGCCCAGCGACGGATCGAACCACCACTTCACCGGGCCCCCGGCCACCTGTGGTCCCGCGACCGCGATCAGCACCGACCCGGCCAGGCCGAGTGCGGCCCAGGCCCAGAGAGACCGGTCAGCGATCCGAGGCATCCCGGGTATTGTGGCCCGGGAAGCCCTCAGCGCCTACCAGATCCCCTGCGTGAACGGATCGAACGCTCCGTTGTAGCCCGAGAGTCGCGCCGGGTGATACGGGATGAAGGCCGTCGCTCCGAGGTCCAGGCTGCTCGCGCTCGCGTTAAGCGCGGCCGGGGTCCAGACATCGCCCCAGCGACCCGTGTCGATGCGGTACTGGACCGCGTGCACGCCGGCCACGAGCTCGGCCGACGTGAAGTTGCAGTGACTCTGGGCCTCGACGTAGGCCTGTCGCAGCAGGTATGAGCGACCGGCGGCCGCGACCGTGTGGGCGTAGAAGTTCTCCTGCTGCACCGGCACGAGCTGATCGGCGATCGTCTTTAGATCGAGCTCGGGCACCTGGAGGCGGCCGGTGTTGTCCGACGTCTGGACCATCCAGCGCTCGGCCGGGATAGACGCCTTGATGTCGGCGTGCTCGTTCAGGGTGCGCAGGTCGGCGTTCAGGTCCAGGCCGGCGGCGTGGTACAGGGCCTCGATCTGGGGCAGGTACGAGGACTGGTAAACCAGCCGGGCGAAGTTCACCCCGGCCGTCCAGTTCGGGTTCCCACCGGCCGCGAGCTCGATCTGCTGGCGCCCGGTCTCGATGAACACCATCACCGGGAACGGGGCGGGCGCTCCAAAGTCGGTGTCGAATTCCTGTAGCTCCTGGCCCGCGTAGTCGTTCGGTGCGGGCGGGACGGCGCCCGGGTCGACCGACCATGTCGTGGTGTTGAGCAGGGCCATGGCCAGGGCCAGGCGGGCCTGTCCCGCCGGGGTCAGCTGCGCGGCCGTGGCCGCGGCCTCGAGCTCGTTGGCGCTGTTGACGCTGTCCGTGGCGCCGCCCGAGCCGCTGAAGTTCACGAGCTGCACCGCCCCGCCAGCCAGGAGTTGGTCGAGCGCGTACTCGCCGTCGAGCTGGTAGTTGCCTAGCTGCTCGCCCCCGGCGACGATCCCGCAGGTGGTCAATGCGCCGTCGAGCCGGCCGTAGGATTGCTCGGCCTCGATCGAGCTGATCAGCCCGCCCATCGAGGTCCCCACCGCGATCACCTGCTTGGGCCGCGACGGGAGCACGGTCTGTTCGACGTCTGCCAGCGTCTCGAACTGGTCGCGCACGGCGCTGCCCATCTGCCACAGCGATCCGGTCGGGTCATACGACGATCCCGCCAGGGCGTAGCCCTCGTTCAGGAGCGCCCGCTGGGTGCCCGGATCCGGCGAGTCGGCCGGCGTCGTCTGGCCGTAGCCGTGGCTGTAGAGCAGCAGCGTGCCGTTCCAGCGGGAGGGGACGTCGGCGATCCAGCTGCCGCCGTCGGGGAGCGTCCCGGTGTAGTGGGTGGACGTGGTGACCGGCGCCTGCGCGCCCGAAGTGGCGGGCAGGAGCGCGACTGCGGCCGCAGCCGCGAGCGCGATGAATGCCTTACGTCCGAACACGAGACCCTCCCTCTAGGATCGCCGGCACTGTATGCAGTAACCCTATGTGTATGACAAGCCGCCTGTCAACCCGATTGCGTAGCGCGTGCTGTTTGCGCACGTCCGAACAGTCACTAATGTTGATTGCCGTGGCGCGTACGGTGATTGCTGAGGCCGGGCCGGCCGAGAAGGCGGCGGTTCCACGCGTCGGCTATCTCGTCTACCGCGTCGAGCGGAGACTGCGGGCACGGCTCGACGAGGAGATGCGACAGTGCGGCGTCTCCACGCCGGAGTATGTGGCGCTCAGCGTGCTACGGGAACGCGACGGGTTGTCATGCGCGCAGCTGGCTCGCTGGGCGCTTGTCACTCCGCAGGCGATGAACCTCGTGATCGGCGGGCTCGAGCGCCGGCGGCTCGTGCGCCGTCGGCCCGACCCCAAGCATCGCCGCGCTCTGCGCGCCTCGGTCACGCCGAAAGGCCTCCAGACGCTGGCCCGCTGCGACGGCGCGATGGACCGGATCGAGGCCGACATGCTCGGCAACATGGAGCCCGAAACGGTCGAGGTAGTGCGCGCGGCGCTTGGGTCGTTCGCGCACTCGCTCGGGGCGACCAGCCCGCCTCCGCGGCCGCGGCCGCTTGGCCGGTCTGGCTGAGGTCCATGGCCTCGAGCCCGGAGGGGAGGCTGTTCGCCGGCCTGTTCGCGCACGGCGAGGTGGCCGCGCTGGTCAGCCACCAGGCGTTCGTGGACGCGATGGTCCAGGTCGAGGTCGCGCTGCTCGAGGCGCTCGCCGAGCTCGACCTCGCCCCGGCCGAGGCCGCGCGAGAGATAGCCGAGGCCGTCGCGTCGGGGCGTTTGGAGCTCGATCTGAACGAGCTCGGCCGGGGCACGGGGGAGCAGGGCACGCCGATCCCGGCGCTGCTGCGCGGCCTGCGCCGGCAGCTGCCCGAGAGCGCGTCGGCGTACCTGCACAAGGGCGCGACCAGTCAGGACGTGATCGACACCGCGATGATGCTCGTCGCCGCCCGCGCGCTCGACGTGGTGGTTGTCGACCTGGCCGCGGCAGCTGAGGCCTGCGCCGGGCTGGTCGCGCGGTGGCGGCAGGCGATCCTGCCGGGGCGGACGTTGCTCCAGCAGGCGCTGCCGGTGACCTTCGGGCTCAAGGCGGCGGGTTGGCTGTCCGGCCTGGACGGCGCGCGTGCCGATCTGGCCCTCGTGCGCGGCCGCGACCTGGCCGTGCAGTTCGGCGGTGCGGTGGGAACGCTGGCCAGCCTCGGCGACCGCGGTCTCGAAGTGGCCGCCGGTTTGGCTGGGCGGCTCGGCCTGGTGGCGCCCGAGCTCCCGTGGCACACCGTCAGGCTCAGGCCGGTCCGGCTGGCCGCCGCGTGCGGCGAAACGCTCGGTGTCCTGGGCAAGATCGGGCGCGACGTGGTGCTGCTGGCTCAGAGCGAGGTGGCCGAGGTCGTCGAGGGCGGCGGCGAGGGTCGCGGCGGCTCCTCGACGATGCCGCACAAGCGAAATCCGGTCGGCGGGGTGGGCCTTGTCGCCTGCGCTCACCGAGGGCCCGGCCTGGTCGCCACGATGCTCGCGGCGATGGGGCAGGAGCACGAACGCGGCGCCGGCGGATGGCAGTCCGAGTGGGAGACCCAGCTCGAGCTGCTGCGGCTGACCGGCTCGGCGGCGGCGATCGCGCGCGAGCTGCTGAGGAGTCTCGAGCCCGACCCTGAGAAGATGCGCGCCGACATGGATCTGACCGGCGGGTTGGTGATGAGCGAGAGCGTGGCGGCCGCCCTCGCGCCCGTGCTTGGCCGCGCCGACGCCCAGAAGCTGGTCGAGCGGGCGGCGCGCCGGTCGGTGGACTCCGGGCGCGGGTTCCGCGAGGTCCTGCTCGAGCTACCCGAGGTCCACGACGGGTTGGGTCCCGAAGGGCTCGACGCCGCACTTGACCCGGCGGGCTACCTGGGCGCGACGGCCGAGCTGATCGACCGAGCTCTGGCGGTGCATCGTGCCGGCTGAGCTTCACTATGAGTTCCGCGGCAAGCGAGGCTCACCCGCGCTCGCCTTCACCGGGTCGCTGGGTACAGATCTCACGATGTGGCTGCCGCAGGCCGACGTGCTCAAGCCGCATTTCTGCACGTTGCGCTACGACATCCGTGGGCATGGGGCCTCGGAGGTGCCGCCCGGCCCGTACTCGATCGAGGACCTCGGGTCTGACCTGGTGGCGCTACTCGATCGCCTGGGGATCGAGCGCGCCTCGCTGTGCGGGCTTTCGATCGGCGGGATGATCAGCATGTGGGTCGCCGCGCATGCGCCTGACCGGGTCCATCGGCTCGTCCTCTGCTGCTCCTCGGCCCAGCTCGGCCCCCGCGAGTCCTGGCTCGAGCGCGCCGCCATCGTCCGGGCGGACGGGGTCGGGGCCGTTGCCGACGCGGTGCTCGATCGGTGGTTCAGCCCCGAGTTCGCTCAGTCGCATCCCGATGTGATCGAGCGGCTGCGAGCGCAGCTGCTCGCCACCCCGCGCGAGGGCTATGCGGGCTGCTGCGAGGCGATCGCGGCGATGGACCTCACGGGCGATCTGCCGTCGATCACCGCGCCCACGCTGGTCGTGTCCGCCGCGGAGGATCCGTCGATCCCACCCGAGCACGGCCGGCGCATCGCCGAGCTGATCCCGGGGGCGCACTTCGAGCTCGTCGAGAACGCTCGCCACATCGCCAGCATCGAGCAGGCCGACGTGATCACGGCGCTGATCGACGGGTTCCTGACAGAGACACAGTGACGAGGAGGTCTGAGGGGTGAGCGACTTCGAGGTCGGGATGAGCACGCGGCGCGAGGTGCTCGGAGATGAGCACGTCGACCGGGCAACCGCCACGGCCGGGAGCTTCGGCCAACCGTGGCAGGAGTTCATCACGCGCTACGCCTGGGGCGGCGCCTGGTCGCGCCCGGGCCTGGACCGGCGGACGCGGAGCGTGATCACGCTTACGGCCCTGGTATCGCTGCGCGCCGAGAACGAGATCGGCATGCACGTGAGGGCGGCTCTACGCAACGGACTGACTCCCGAAGAGATCGCCGAGGTGTTCATCCACACCGCCGTGTACGCGGGGGTTCCGGCCGCAAACTCGGCGTTCGCGGTGGCGCGCAAGGTTCTCCAGGAGGAGGCACCCACCCACCCACCCCCGGCTACCGCCATGGAGTGAAACCTCACCGCTTTTCCAGGAAATCGGGGCCGTCGGCGGGCCTCGGACCGGCTATGTGCTCGGCCTATACTTGCCACACCCCAAGATCTAGGAGCTGTACGTGCAGGAGATGGTGATCTACGGCGTGAGCTTCGACATGGTCGGAAAGCAGCCGATCGTGCTCTTGAAGACCGTCGAAAACAACAAGTTCCTGCCCATCTGGATCGGGCACCCGGAAGCCGCTGCGATCCTGATGAAGCTCCAGGGGGCCTCCACCCCTCGCCCGATGACGCACGACCTGCTCTCGGACGTTCTGGGCGAACTCGACGTCGAGTGCACCCGCGTCGCAGTCACCGAGCTGCGCGAGAACACGTTCTACGCGTCGATCAGTCTGCGGGTCAACGGCCGCGAGCTCGAGATCGACTCGCGTCCCAGCGATGCGTTGGCCTTGGCGGTCCGCGCCGGCGCCCCGATCTACGCCGCCGACGAGGTCATCGCCGAGTCGGCGATCGAGTTCGAGCACGAGGTCGAGGACACCGAAGAGGTGGTCGAGAAGTTCAAGGACTTCCTCGACCACGTCACGCCGGAAGACTTCGCCGGCGAGTAGCGAGTAGCGCGTAGCTCTAGGCGACCGCGACACCGGGCGCGGCCGCGGCGACGATCCGCCCGATCAGCTCGTCGAACCCGATCTCGGCCGCGTCGGCCGCCTGAGGCAGGAGACTGGTCTCGGTCAGCCCGGGGATCGCGTCGGCCTCGAGCACGTACAGCTCGCCGGTCTCGGCCTCGAGCATCAGGTCGACGCGCGCAAACCCTGAGCAGCCGAGCAGGGCGTAGACGTCGAGGGCGACGGAAGCTGCGCGGGCGGCGATCGGTTCGTCGAGCTCGGCCGGGCAGACGAACCGTGTGCGCCCGATCTCATACCGGGACTCGAAGTCGTAGAAGTCCTCCTGCTCGGGCACCGCCTCGACGATTGGTAGCGCCCGTGCCACGCCGTCCTCGTCGATGATCGACACGGCCAGGTCGCGGCCGGCGACGTAGCGCTCGAGCAGCACCTTGCGGTCATACGAGAACGCCGCCACCAGCGCGCTCGGGACGTCGGCGGGCGTGCGAGCGAACTTGATGCCGAGTGCCGATCCCTGGCCTGCGGGCTTGACCACGATCGGGAACTGCAGGCGTTCCTCGACCGCCGGAAGGGCCTGGGCGGCGCCCAGCTCGCGGAAGGCGGTCTCGCTGAACGCGTAGAAGTCGGGAGTCGGGATCCCGGCGTCGCGCATCGCGTGCTTGGCCAGCACCTTGTCGGCGGCGCGGATGCAGGCCGACACGCCGGAGCCGGTGTGGGCGACCCCCATCACCTCGAGTAGCTCCTGCACCGTCCCGTCCTCGCCGTCGCGGCCGTGCAGCGCGACAAAGGCCAGATCGGGCTTCGCGTCGGTCAGCCGGTCGACCAGGTCCGCGCCCACGTCGATCGCGATCACCTCGTGCCCGAGCCGTTCGAGCGCGTCCTCCACGCGGGCGCCGGACTTCAGCGATACCTGCCGCTCGAGCGAGCGACCGCCCTTGAGAACGGCGATGCGCGTCACCTACGCCCGTTTGCGTCGCAGAGGCAGGATGTGCGCCGTCGAATCGGGCGCCCCTGGCTCGGCGCGGACTGGGTCGGCGCGGACTGGGTCGCGGCGCGGCGTCGGCTGGCTCGCCGTCCCCGTGAGTGTTCCGTACAGCTCGACCTGCTCGCGGACGACCTCGCCGATCCGCCGGATCCCCTCCCGGATGTCCTCCTCGCCGACGCCCGAGAAGTTCAGCCGCATCGCCGATCCGCCGCGCCCGTCGACGAAGGCCGCGCGTCCCGGGACGAAGGCCACGTGGTCTTGTAACGCTCGGGCCAGCAGGTCGGTGGTGTCGATGTAATCCGGCAGCGTGGCCCAGATGAACAGGCCGCCTTGCGGGAGCGTCCACTCGGCCTCGCGCGGGAAGTGCTCGGCGAGCGCGTCGAGCATCACGTCCCGGCGCCGGCGATAGATCTCGATCAACGAGCGCACGTACACCTCCCACGGACCGGAATCGAAGTACGCCGAGACGAAGTACTGGGAGATCGAGGATGAGCAGAGGTCTGAGGCCTGCTTGCCGAGGTTCATCTTGGCCAGGACCGGCGCCGGCGCGCAAGTCCAGCCCAGGCGCACGCCGGGGGAGAGGATCTTCGAGAACGTGCTCGCGTAGATGATGAATTCCTCGTCGAGCGAGCGCAGGGTGGGGAGCGGAGCGCCCTCGTAGCGGAGCAGCCCGTAGGGGTTGTCCTCGAGCACAAGCAACTCGCGCTCGCCGGCGATCCGGACGAGCTCGTGTCGGCGCTCGAGCGACATCGTGACCCCGGCCGGGTTGTGGAAGTTCGGCACCGTGTAGATGAACTTGGGGGTCCGGCCGTCGCGCTCGAGCTGATCGAGGGTCGCCTCGAGCTCGGTGACGAGCATTCCGTCGCGGTCCATCGTCACCTGGACGACGTCGGCCTGGTAGGCACAGAAGGTCGGTACCGCGCCCGGATAGGTCGGCGCCTCGCAGACGACCACGTCGCCCGGATCGACGAGCGTCTTGCACACGAGGTCGATCACCTGCTGGCCGCCGGTGGTGACGAGCATCTCGTCCTCGTCGGCCACCATGCCCTCGGCGCGCATCACCTCGGCGATGCACCCCTTGACCGCCGCCAGCCCCTCCGTGGGGGTGTACTGGAGTGCGCGGGCACACGAGTTCGCCGCCACCGTGCTCATCAGCGAGGCGTAGGAGTCGGCCGGGAAGGTGGAGGTGTCGGGGAGTCCACCGGCCAGCGAGATGACGTCGTCGCGCTCGGTGAGTGCCATCAGGTCACGCATGGCCGAGGACTTCATGACCTTGGTCCGCTCGGCGAAGAGCGCTCCGTAGCGCTCGATGTCGCGGGCCGTCGAACGTGGACGCTTCGATTGGGACCCCGCCCGCCCGCTCACCGCGTCCTGTCCTCTATCGTCACGGTGGGTCACGGTACACCAACGTGCATCTCTTCTTCGACATCTGCACCGGGATGGGGGTCGCGTCTGCGGTTGGCGTGCGCCCGTTCCTGCCGACGCTGGTTGCCGGCGGCCTCGCGGCCGGCGACGTCGAGATCCACTTCAACGGCACGGACTTCTTTTTCCTGCAGAGCGCCTTGTTCCTGCTTGGCATGGTCGTCGGCGCGATCGTTCTGGCGGTGATCGAGCGGCGGCGGATCGAGTCCGAGCCGCTGACGGTCGTGCTCGGGGCGATCAGCGCGGCGCTCGGGGCGCTGTGGTTCGCGGGCGCGCTCGACCACAACCACTACACCGACTGGCCCGGGCTGATCGCCGGCGTGCTGTGCGCGACCGTCGGAGTTCTCGCCACTCGGCCGTTGCTGCTCAGGGTCCGGGCTCGGCTCGATGACCAGGCTGCTTCGGCGGTGCCGCTGTACGCCGAGGCCTTCGGGGTCTTGCTCGCGGCGCTGTCGGTGGTGGCGCCACCAGTCGGGCTCGTCGGTTTCGTGTTCCTGCTTGTGTTGCTGATCGCCGGCCGGCGACGCTCCGGGCAGAAGTACGCGGGCCTGCGGATCCTGCGTTGACGCGCCCTGATCAGGGGACGATTCTGCTGTGAGCCCCACCCGGCCCAAGAAGCTCGTGCTCATCGTGATCGACGCGATGAAGCCGTCGATGCTCGACCGCGCGCTCGCCAACGGGCGGGCGCCGGCGCTGGCCCGGATCCGCCGTGAGGGGTCCTACGTCGACGAGTGCGTGGCGGCGTTTCCCTCGGTTACGCCCGTGTGCGCGGCCACGATCACGACCGGCGTCGGTCCGGATCAACACTGGATCCCGAGCATGAACTGGTATCACCGCGAGGAGGGCCGCTACGTCGAGTACGGGTCGAGCTTCTCCGCATCCCGCCAGTTCGGCGTCCTGCGCTCGCTGACCGACACCGTCTACCGGATGAACGCCGAGCACCTCTCGCCTGAGGTGGAGACGGTGTACGAAACGCTCGACGACGCCGACGTCCCGACGGCCGGGACCACGTACTTGATCTACCGGGGCCGGTATGAGCACGAGGTCTCCAACGAGACCGCGTTGGCCCGAATCGTCACCTCCACCCTGTTCCGCCGGACCATCCTCGGACCACGCGAGTTGTTCTACGCCGACCTGTACGCGAGCCGTAAGACCGGATGCCGGGGACAGCTTGGAATGCCCGGGGTCCGCGATCAGCACACCGGCTGCGTGGGGGCGTTCCTGGTCGAGAACGACCTGTTCGACTTCATGCTGTTCTCGCTGCCCGACAACGACGCCTGGTCGCACAAGAACGGGCCGCACGCGCAGGTGACCTCGATCGCGGCCGCGGACCGACAGATCGAGCGCCTGATGCACGCGGCGGGCGGTCCCGAAGCCTTCCTCGACCAGTACGCGGTGATCGTCACCTCCGACCACTCGCAGGCCGCGGTCGAGGAGCGGATCCGCCTGGATCGCGCGTTCGGCGAATTCGACGTGGCCACGCGCAGCGCCTCGCGGTCGGTTGGGGCCGAGATTGCCCTGAGCCCGGCCCAGCGGGCAGCCATGGTCTACGCGCTCGACGATGAGCGCCGCGATGAGCTGGTGACACGATCGGTCGAGGCGGCGTGCGGGCTCGACGGCGTCGACCTGGCGATGTGGCTGCTCGGTCCGGATCGCGAGGAGGCGGTCGTCCGCAGCCGCCGCGGTGAGCTCCGGTTCGCCCCGGGGGATGGGGTTTTCGACGATCGCGGCGTCGGCTGGGATTTGGAAGGCGACCTCGCCGGCCTGAGGGGGGAGGTGCAGGACGGCCGCTTCCTGTGCAGCGAGTATCCGGACGCGCTGGGACGCATCTGGTCGGCACTGAACTGTCCCCGGGCCGGGGATGTGCTGCTCTCGGCCTCGCCGGGCTACGAGTTCGTCGACTGGGGCGGCGCCGATCACGTCGGCGGCGGCAGTCACGGGTCGCTGCACCGAACCGACTCGCTGGGCGCGCTGCTCTGGTGCGGGACCGGTCCGGCCTCGGCCTCTTCGCGCGAGCGCTGGTCGCTGCGCGACATCGCGCCGATGGTGCGCGAGCACTACGGGATCAGCGACCCGCAATCCGGCCCATCGGAGGACGGCGGCTCCCGGTCCACTTCCGAGCCCCGATCCACTCAAGGTGGGAAAACCGAGTTAGGAGCCGATTAGTCCGCGTCGAACCCTTACGCTACGCCGACACGACGCCGATACATTTCCCGACCGATGACAGATGAGATCACCGCCATCGTTGCTGAGCTTCCGTCCCGGCCGCCAGCCCGGGCACGGCACGGCGTGCACGTACGGGTCCGGCACGGGATGCGCCAGGGCCACAACTGGCTGCAGCTGGGCCGTTTCGGCGCGGTCGGCGCCACCGGCTACTTCGTCAACCTGGCCGTGTTCGCGGCATGCGTGCACCTGCTGGGGATCGACTACCACCTCTCGGCGGTGATCGCGTGGGCGGTCTCGGTGCTCAACAACTTCGTGCTGAACCGACACTGGACGTTCGACGCCAGGGAGCAGCATCCGGTCCAGCAGGCGGCTCGTTTCTTCCTGGTATCGCTGGTCGCCTTCGGCTTCACCTACGTCGTGCTGGTGGGCCTGGTCGACGCGGGCCTGATGAAGGTGGCCGCGCAGGCGATCGCGATCGCGGCCGGCATGCCGCTGTCGTTCATCGGGCAGAAGCTTTGGAGCTTCCGGGCCTAGCCGGGGACGCTCGCGCGAAGCTCCCGGCGCTCCTCGGAGCGCTTGTCCTTACATTAGCTCTAGCGCTGGCACTGTCCCTTGGTGCCGGGGCGGGCACCGCCCAGGCGGTTACCACGGTTACGACAACCGTGACCGTGTCCGGGTCGCCGGTGCTGGTCACCTCGCAGACCACGCCGCCGAAGGGGTTCCGCCTCGACGCTGCCCAGGTGGAGCGGATCGCGGCGGCGAACTCGAAGGTCCGCGCCGAGCTGCGCGGGCACCCGGGCGCGATTCCGTACGAGTACACCAAGGGTCCGGGGCAGTGGCAGGTCAGCTGGTTCTCGACCGGACGCAACCAGGCCGAGCTCATGCAGGTCTACGTGGACGACGCCACCGGCCAGGTCACGCAGGTGTGGACCGGGTTCCAGGTGGCCTGGTCGATGGCCCGCGGGTATCCGGGCGCGTTCGGCCGGCGGGTCAACGCCTGGTACGTGTGGGTGCCGCTGTGTCTGCTCTTCTTCGCGCCGTTCGTGCCCTGGCGTCGGACTCGGACCTGGCGGGCCGGGCGTGGCAAGCGCGCCTGGTCGCTGCTGCATGTGGACCTGCTGGCCCTGCTCGGCCTGTCGATCTCGTTGGCCTTCTTCAACCACGGGTTGATCGGGATCTCGACCCCGATCACCTACCCGTTCATGCTCTACCTGCTGGTTCGGATGCTGCTGCTCGGCTTCGGCCGGGGCCGGCCGCGCGAGCCGCTGCGCCTCGGCGTGCCGGTCTCCTGGCTGGCCATTGGGGTGATCTTCCTGGTCGGCTTCCGAATTGGCTTGAACGTCGTCAACTCGAACGTGATCGATGTCGGCTACGCCGGCGTCATCGGGGCGAACAAGCTGCTGCACGACCAGCCGCTCTACGGGAACTGGCCCAAGGACAACTCCCAGGGCGACACCTACGGCCCCGTCGCCTACTTCGCCTACGTCCCATTCCGGGCCATCTTCGGCTGGAGCGGCACGTGGGACGACCTTCCCGCCGCCCACGCCGCGGCGATCGCCTTCGACCTGCTGACGCTGTTGTTGCTGTTCTGGCTCGGGCGCCGACTGCGGGGGCCGACGCTCGGCGTCGTACTGGCCTACGCGTGGGCGGCCTACCCGTTCACGCTGTGGACTCTCAGCTCGAACACCAACGACTCTTTGGTAGCGCTGCTGCTGGTGGCGACGCTGCTCGTGATCACATCGCCGCCTGCACGAGGTGTGTTCGGTGCGCTGGCCGGACTGACCAAGTTCGCGCCATTGGCGCTGGCGCCGCTGTTCCTGCGTGGCGTGGGGGATCGGCCGCCGCGCCGGCGTGAGGTGGGCTGGTACGTGGGGGCGTTCGTGCTCACCGTGTTCGTCGTGATGCTGCCCGTGATCCTCGACAACAACTGGCATGCGTTCTGGCGCGACACGATCGCCTACCAGGCCGGGCGCACCTCTCCCTTCTCGATCTGGGGCCTGTGGGGCGGCCTCGGCTTCGAGCAGCACCTGGTCCAGGGCGCGACGGTGGCGCTCGGCGTCGCGGTGCTGTTCGTGCCGCGCCGGCGGGGCGTGATCGAGGTCGCGGCGCTCGCCGGGGCGATCCTGATCGCGCTTCAGCTGAGCGCCGGATACTGGCTGTACTCCTACATCGTCTGGTTCTTCCCGATGGTGGCCGTGGCCATATTCGGGAGCTTCCCGAGCGAGCTCGGGCACGCGGTGGCCGCTGCCGTCGGGGAACAGCCGACACAGGACCGATCGGTGGCCGTGCCGGCTTAGCTGTAGGCGCCGACCCCCTGAGTCACGCCCTCCCCGTAACGGAGCACGAGCAGGCTCGCGAGTGACTACACGACCCCCGGCGCCGGCTCGAGCACCTGCTCGATCGAGCTCGCCCGCGGCGGCTCCTCGGAGCGGATCACCACCCCGTTCAGCCACGGGTCCTCGGTCGAGGTCTCAAACCGGATCGGCATCTGGGTCACCATCGACGCCACCGCCTGCTCGCGCCGCACCCCGATCACGCCGCCGCGCGGCCCGGTCATGCCCACGTCGGTGATGTAGGCGGTCCCACCGGGCAGCACCCGGGCGTCCGCGGTGGGCACGTGGGTGTGGGTGCCGACCACGGCGGTCACCCGACCGTCCAGGTGCCAGCCCATCGCCACCTTCTCGCTGGTCGCCTCGGCGTGCATGTCGACCAGCACGTAGTCGACCTTGCCCTCCAAGGCGCGGAGCGCCGCGTCGGCCTCCGGAAACGCCGGTCGCCCCGCCTTCATGAACAGGTTGCCGGACAGCGAAATCACGCCAAGACGTCCACGAGGGGTGGGTGGGGACTTACTGACCACGCACCATCCGTGCCCTGGCTGGCTGGTCAAGAAGTTGGCCGGGCGCAGGATTCGCTCCTCCTGGTCGAGGTAGGAGTAGATCTCCTTGTGGCGGTAGGTGTGGTTGCCGAGCGTGATCACGTCGACGCCGGCCGCGAGCATCTCCCGGGCGATCTTGGGCGTGATCCCCACGCCCCCCGCGGCGTTCTCCCCGTTGACGACCACGAAGTCGGGGGCATACCGGTCGCGCAGCGAGGGCAGCAGCGCCAGCAGCGTGCGCTTGCCGATCCCACCGACCACGTCGCCGACGAACAGGATGGAGACGGATTGGCTCATGTCTTGCGGGTGCTCATACTTCCAGTTGCATGCGTTTGAGGTTTCCCAGGCGACCGAGCGCCGCCGGGCGAGGCGCCGGCACCCCCGGCGTGCACGATGACGCAGGCGCCGATCCCGACGGCCTGCCCGACCGTCCGGACGCCGCGGGTGGCCACCCCGACCCGGCCGATCGGCCGCCATCGCCGCGGGCGGGAATGACGCCGACCGGCGTCCCGGTACCGCCGGTGGTCGTCCCCCGGTGGGTCCAGCTCGTCGTCCTGCCCCTGGCCCTGCTGGCGCTCTGGGCGCTGGCGCGTGCGGCGGGGGTCGTGGTGCTGATTCTCCTCGGGGCGAGCACCGGCGCGTTGATCTTGAACCCTCCGGTCAGGATGCTGCACCGGCGAGGCGTGCCCCGCGGGATTGCGATCCCGCTCGTGTACATCGGCATCTTCGCCATCCTCGCCGGGATCGGCGTGCTCCTGGCCGACCCGGTGAGCACCCAGGTCGGCCGAGTGGCGGACAACCTCCCGCACTACACGGACGTGGCGAACCGTGACCTGGCTGACCTCCAGCGCTTTCTGGACAAGCACGGGATCAAGATCCACATCGAAAAGCAAGGCCAGTCCGCGCTCCAGACGCTCGAGAAGTCGCTGCTCAAGCGCTCCAGCGACATCGTGTCGTTCTCCCGCGGTCTGGCCACCCAGATCGTCACCACGTCGTTCGATCTGATCCTCACCTTCGTTCTCTCGATCTACCTACTGGTATACGGCCACTCGATCGACGGCCTCGTGCGGCGGATCATGCCTCCGGGCGACGGCACGCCCGAGGACGACTACCCGCTGCTGGTCCAGCGCGCAGTTTTCGGCTACGTCCGCGGTCAGCTGCTGTTCAGTGTGATCATGGGCGCGAGCGCCGCGCTCGGGCTCTGGATCTTTGGGGCGCTGGGGATCTTCCCGTCAGGCCAGCAGTTTGCGCTGTTCCTGGGCGCTTTCTACGGGCTGATGGAGTTCATCCCTTACATCGGGCCGATCATCGGTCCCCTGCCGGCGATCTTGATCGGGTTGTTCGAGAGTCCGGCCACCGCCGTCTGGCTGATCGCGCTGTTTGTCGGTCTGCAGCAGCTCGAGGGTCACCTGGTCGCACCCCAGGTGTTCCGGCTCTCGCTGCGGATCAACCCGATCCTGGTCATCCTCGCGCTGCTCATCGGCTACCAGATCTACGGGATCGCCGGCGCGCTGCTGGCGCTGCCGATCTCGACGGTGATCCGCCAAACCGTCCTCTACCTGCGCCGGCACCTGGTGCTCGAGCCGTGGGGCACGCTCGGCTCGGGGGTGCTCGCCGAAGTCGGGGTCGAGCGATGTCCGGACTGCGGGGCATCGGCCAGCCCGCGGGACGCCTTCTGCCGCTCCTGCGGCGCCTCGCTCGAGCCCCGCGTGAAGATGCCCTCATAGACGGCCCGCGTGAGCCTTGTTGGCGCCGATGGTCCGGTGCCGCGCGCTAGCCTGGGGCGCGTTGTCCAGCAGCGTCGAAACGCTCCAGGGCCGGGTCACGGTGGCGGTCCGCGACCTGAGCCGGCGCTTTGGCGCGCGGACCGCACTGGACAGGCTCAGCTTCGAGCTGTCGGCCGGCGAAGTGGTGGCGATCATCGGGCCTAACGGCGCCGGCAAGACCACGCTGCTGTCGATCCTGGCCGGCGTGCTCGAGCCGTCCGAGGGCGATGTCTCCCGCCCGACGGGCCAGCGCTTCGGCTGGGTGCCACAGGAGCCCGCGCTCTATTCGAAGCTCTCCGTGGCCGAGAACCTGAGGTTGTTCGCCCGGCTCGAAAAGCTCGCCGACCCGGAAAGCGCGGTGAAGGCGATGCTGGTCCAGACGGACCTGGCCGACCGCGCAAACGAAGAGGTCGGCCGGCTGTCCGGTGGCAACCAGCAGCGGGTCAACATCGCCATCGGCCTGCTGTCCGCGCCGCCGGTGCTGCTCCTTGACGAGCCCTCGGCCTCGCTCGACCCACGCCAGCGCGAGCGCCTTTGGGAGTTCATCGGCGGCCTGGCGGTGCGCGGGACGACGATCGTGTTCTCGACCCACAACGTGGGCGAGGCCGAGCGTTACGCCGCCCGCGTGCTCGTCCTCGGCGACGGCGAGCTGTTGTTCGCCGGTACGCCTGCCGAGCTGGAGCGGGCCGTGACCCCGCCCGGTACGAACACGGCCGACTTCGAGACGGCCTTCGTGCGGTTCCTCGCCGAGCGCGGTCACTGAGAAGCGGGCGATGCGCTGGCTACTGATCAAGGACCTCCAGATCCTCAGGCGCTCGCCCCTGCTGGTCGCGCTCCTGGTCGTCTACCCCGTGGTCATCGCCCTGATGATCGGGCTCGCGCTCTCGAGCCCGCCCGGGAAGCCGACGGTCGCGCTTTATGACGCTGTCCCGACAGGGAAAGGCGAGATCAGCATCGGCAACCAGCACGTCAACATCGCGCACTACGCCAACCAGTTGTTCGCGTCGATCAAAGCGATCCGGGTGAACTCAAAAGCCGAGGCGATCGCCAAGGTCCAGAACGGCCAGGCTCAGGCCGCGCTGGTCATCCCGGCCGACATCGTCGGGCAGATCAACAGCCTGATTACGCAGGGCGTCGGCAGCCCGACCGTCCAGCTGATCCTCAACACGCGAGACCCGCTGGAGCGTCAGTTCGCCCAGCAGGCGATCGACGCGCGGGCCAGCCAGGTCGAGCAGGCGGTGTCCAAGCAGGTATTGGGGGTGGCGGTCACCGATCTTCAGAAGGTGCTGAACGGCGGCACCCTGCAGTTCCTCGGCCAAAGCGTGCCGCTGCTCGGCCTGCGCAACACACGCGCGATCGTCCAGGGAACGATCGCCTCGCTGCCGGCGAAATCGCCGCTGCGGACCGCGCTGGGCCAGGTGGTCGCGTTTAGCAATCTGGCCATCGGCGGCTTCAACTTCGCCACGCCGGTGCTCCAGAAGATCGGCTCCCCGCTCAGCATTCAGCAGATCCAGCTGGCCGGGAAGACCACGCCTACGGCCTCCTACGCGGCGGCGATCGCGGTGATCGTTTCGCTCATGTTCGTCGGCGTGCTGCTCGCGGCGGCCCTGCTGGCGCTCGAGCGCTCCGAGAACGCCTACTCGAGGTTGGTACGCGGACTGGTCACGCCAACGTCACTTCTCTCCGAGAAGATCGTCCTCTCGGCCGCTGGCGCGGCCGCCGTCACGCTGCTGATGTCGGCCTTCGTGTCGCTGTTCGTGCACCTGGACTGGGCGCGATTCCCGCTGTGGGTCGCGGCCCTCGGGTTGGGGGGCCTCGCCTTCGGCGCGCTCGGTGTGGCCATCGGCGGCCTGGCCCGCGAGGTCAGCGTCGCCTCGCTGATGGCGTTCGTGCTGACCCTGCCGATCGCCTTCGTCGCACTGGTACCGGGGGACGCGGTCTCGGGCACGGTTCGCTCGATCCTCGACGCGGTGGCGTTCGTGTTCCCGTTCCGGGCCGCTTTGCAGGCGGCTTCCAACGCGTTCTCGGGCGCCGCCCCCGGCATCGGCTGGCCGCTCGTGCATCTGGCCGTGCTCGCGATGGTGTTTGGCGCGCTCGCGCGCCTCACGCTGCGACGGTTCGCCGCCTAGGACACGGAGCGGCGGAACATCACGAGGCAGATGATCGCCACGATCAGCGAGATCACCGGGAGCGTCGCCCCGATCACGCCGGCGATCGAGAGCACCAGCGAGACGACGAACACAGCGCTGGCGACTCCCCCAGTCACGACCAGCTGATAGGCCCGCCGCTCGCGCACCTGTCGAGGCGTGTAGTTGCCCCGCTTCTGGATATCGGCCATAACAGCAGCGTACTGCCCCAAACAAATAAGGTGTTAATCCACGTGCCCGAACGTCGTTACGTCCTGTTCTACGACTACGTCGAGGACATCCTCGAGCGGCGCGTCCCGCATCGCGAGGCGCATCTCGCCCAGATCCGCGACGCCAAGGACGACGGACGGATTCTCATGGCCGGCCCGCTGGGTGACCCTCCGCATGGCGGGGCGCTCGTGTTCGCCGACCCCGACGCGGCCGAAGCCTTCGCCAGCGCCGACCCGTACGTGATCAACGGACTGGTCACGGACCGGCGCATCGAGCTGTGGACGCTCGTCTGATCAGAGATCTGGACCCTCGTCTAATCAGGGCGCAATAAGAGCGGGGGTATCCTCAGGCGGGATGCCGTTTCCGCAGACCCGCCTCCGCCGGCTGCGCGCTACCGGGGCGCTGCGCGGCCTCGTGCGCGAGACCAACCTCAGTCCGTCCGACTTCGTCTATCCCATGTTCGTCGCCCACGGGATTGACCGCCGCGAGCCGATCGAGGCCATGCCCGGCATCGACCGTCTTTCGATCACCCACGCCGTGGACGAAGCGACCGAGGCGAAGAGCCTCGGCATTCCCGCGGTCCTGCTGTTCGGGATACCCGCGGCCAAGGACGAAGAGGGGTCTGGGGCATGGGACGACGAAGGGGTCGTCCAGCTCGCCACCCGCGCCATCAAGGAGGCCCATCCCGACCTCGTCGTGATCGCCGATCTGTGCCTGTGCGAATACACGAGCCACGGACACTGTGGCGTCGTGAAACCCGACGGGACGGTCGACAACGACGCGACGCTCGAGCTGCTCGCCCGCACCGCGACCTCCCAGGCTCGCGCCGGCGCCGACATCGTCGCTCCCAGCGACATGATGGATGGCCGGGTCGGCGTCATCAGGCACGCGCTCGACGACGACGGCTTCGCCGACACCCCGATCCTCGCCTACTCGGCCAAGTTCGCCTCGGCCTTCTACGGGCCCTTCCGCGAGGCGGCGGGCTCGGCGCCCGCGTTCGGCGATCGCCGGGCCTACCAGATGGACCCGGGCAACGGCGACGAGGCCGTCCGGGAGACCCGCCTCGACGTCGAGGAAGGGGCCGACATCGTGATGGTCAAGCCGGCGCTCCCGTATCTGGACCTGATTCATCGCATCAAAACGGAGACCGCGATGCCGCTGGCCGCCTACAACGTGAGCGGCGAGTACGCGATGGTCAAGGCGGCGGCCGCCGCCGGCTATCTGGATGAGCGCGCCACCGTGCTCGAGACGCTGACCTGCATCCGTCGCGCCGGGGCCGACATCGTCATCACCTACCACGCTAAGGAGGCCGCGCAGTGGCTTCAGTGAGCCCACGACCCGGCGCGACCGAGGCCGGCACCTCGAGCGGAAGCGGCTTCGGCCCCAAGCTTCGGTCCCGCAAGCACGGAGCGGCGACTCCGCTCGACGACCTCGACAAGCGCCTGCTGAACCTGATGCAGGGCAGCTTCCCGATCGCACGACGGCCCTACCAGCACGTCGCCGCCGCGGCTGGAATTCCCGAAGAGGAAGCGATCGCCCGCGTCCAAGAGCTCCTCGACGAGCGCATCGTCCGCCAGGTCACCCCGATCTTCGACACCCGCGCTCTCGGCTACTCCTCGATGCTGGTCGCGGCCAAGGTTGACGCCGAGAACCCGTGGCGGGCGGCGAACGTCATCAACGCGCACCCGGGTGTATCGCACAACTACCTGCGAAACCACGAGTTCAACATCTGGTTCACGATCGCTACCGAGCCCGACTCGCCGCTGGGCCTCGACGGAACCCTCGAGGCGCTCGCGAGCGAGGCCGGCGCCGAGTCGGTCCGCCAGCTCCCCACGCTCCAGCTGTTCAAGATCCGCATGGACCTCGAGATGGAGGGCGATACAGACGCACTGGCCAAGGCAGTCGAGGTGGCGCCGCCGGCAGAGACCGAGCGCCAGCCCTACGACGAGTTCGACATCGAGGTGATCCGCGCCACCCAGGGCGACATGCCGGTCGTCCCGGAGCCGTACGCGCAAGCCGCCGAGAAGCTGCAGATCTCCCAGGAACGCCTCCTCGCCCACCTCGAGCACATGCAGGAACGGAGACTGCTCCGCCGCGTCGCCGCGATCCTCTACCACCGGCGCGCCGGCTTCAGCGCCAACGGCATGGGCGTGTGGAAGGTGCCCGACGAGCGCATCATGGAGCTCGGCCCCCGGATGGCCGCCTTCCGCGGCATCTCCCACTGCTACCAGCGCCCCACCTACCAGGACTGGCCCTACTCGATCTTCACCATGGCCCACGGCCGCTCCAAGGACGAGTGCGACGCGATCCTCGACTCGATCGCCACGCACACCGGGGTCAGCGAGCGCGCGACGCTCTACTCCTCGACCGAGTTCAAGAAGATCAGGCTGCTCTACTTCACGGGCGACTACCGCGCCTGGGAACGCGAGCACGCGGGCGTGTGACCGCCACCAAGCCGAGCACCACCCGCTCCTCGGAGCTCTACCAGCGCGCCAGCAAGATCCTTCCGGGCGGGGTCAACTCACCCGTGCGCGCGATGCGCGCGATCGGGCGTGACCCGATCTTCATCGCCTCCGGCCAGGGCGCCACGATCACCGACGTCGACGGCAACGAGTACGTCGACTGGGTCTCCTCTTGGGGCCCGCTGATCCTCGGCCACGCTCACCCCGATGTCCTGAAAGCGATCGCCGACGCGGCCGGGCGAGGCACGAGCTTCGGCGCCCCGACCGAGGGCGAGGTCGCACTCGCGGCCGAGGTCGTCGACCGGATCCCCTCGGTCGAGATGCTCCGCATGACCTCCTCCGGAACCGAGGCAACCATGAGTGCGCTGCGCCTGGCGCGCGCCATCACCGGACATGACCGGGTTCTCAAGTTTGCCGGCGCCTACCACGGTCACGTCGACGGCCTGCTCGCCCAGGCGGGTTCGGGCCTGGCCACCCAGGGCATCCCGGCCAGCCCCGGCGTCACCGCCTCCGCGGCCGCCGCCACCGTAATCGCGCCCTGGAACAATCCGGAGGCGCTGCTCGCCGCCACCCGGCGCCACAAGCTGGCCGCGATCATCGTCGAGCCGGTCCCGGCCAACATGGGTGTCGTCCCGCCGGCGCCGGGCTTCCTCGAGCTGCTGCGCGAGCAGGCCGACCAGACGGGTGCGCTGCTCATCTTCGACGAGGTGATCAGCGGGTTCCGCGTCGCCCGAGGCGGCGCCCAAGAGCGCTACGGGGTGCTGCCGGACCTGACCATCATGGGCAAGATCATCGGCGGCGGCCTGCCCGCGGCGGCCTACGGCGGCTCGCGGCGGCTCATGCAGCGGATCGCCCCGGCCGGCGACGTCTACCAGGCCGGCACGCTGTCGGGCAATCCGCTTGCCGTGGCCGCGGCGATGGCCACCCTCGAGCACCTAGACGCCGACGCGTACAAGCGCCTGGCCGACACCACCAGCGCTCTGTCGCGGGGTCTCGAGCAGGCCGCGCAGGAAGCTGGCTGCCACGTGAACGTCCAGACCGAGCCGGGACTCGTGACCGTGTTCTTCAGCGAGGCGCCGGTGCGCTCCTACGCCGACGCCGCCGCGTGTGACCTCGAGGCCTACGCCACGTGGTGCCGGGCGCTGCTGGCGCAGGGCGTGTACCCGCCGGCCTCCCAGTTCGAGGCCTGGTTCCCCTCGCTGGCCCACTCCGAGGCCGACCTCGACCGGACCATCACGGCGGCCCGCGCCGCGTTCGAGGAAGTACTCGGACGGTGAGGACGGCCAGAGACGGAGCCCTCGCGTTGCGCGATGCGCTCGATGCCGAGGGTGGAACCGTCGCCGGCCTGCTCGCCGAACCCGAGCCGGGCGAGCCGGGCAATGCTGGGTGCGCCCTCGACGAGCCGGGCCCCGCGCAGATCGCCGCGACCGGCCCGCGGACTCGCGGGCGCGAGCACGAATACGAGGTACTGCTCGAGATGATCCTCGAGGGCTATCGGCTGCACTACGGTCGACCCCTGGTGGTCAGGACGGGCGACGAGGATCTCGCGCTGCTGCTCGGTGACCAGCTCTATGCGCTCGGGCTGGCCCGTCTGGCCGCGCTCGGCGATCTGGACGCCGTGACCGAGCTCGCCGATGTGATCTCGCTCGCCGCGCAGGCTCACAGCGCGTCCGACCTCGCCCTCGCCCAGGCGGTCTGGGAAGCCGGCGCGGTGTCAGTCGGCTGGGGGTCGAGCGACGCCCACCGCCGAGCCAAGGAGCGCGCGCGAGCCCACGAGCGCGGCGCCCATCGGGTCTTGCGCGCGGCCGCTGCATCCGTTCGCGACGGCGCCTCTTGAGCCTCGCCGCCCCCTGGGAAACTCCCTGCTTGTGACGTTGGTAGCGAGGTTGTTAGGCATCCGCGTACCGGCGCACGTCGGTGTGACCTTTTCGTGGCAGTGGCGGTACGCTGTCGGCGTCTAGTCGCCGTAAGAACGCGAGGCGCTTTGCCGAATCGCCGCCGGGAAAAGAAGTCGAAGTTCACCTCCGATCGCAACATGCCGGGCGCGTTCGAGGGCGAGACGATCACTCGGCGGAACCTGATGAATCTGTGGGCCAACGGGGCCGGGGGCATCGCCGTCGCGGCCTTCACCCTCCCCGCACTCGGTTTCGCGATCGCCCCGATCTTCACGCACCAGGCGTGGAGCTGGCAGGCGATCGGCACCCCGGCCGACTTCAACGAGACGACCTACCAGACGAAGGTGATCGTGATCACCCCGGGAATCGGCGAGGCCGGCAACTCGATCACCTACGTGCGCCAGCGCAACCCCGCGATCGACACCGAGCCCGAGGACGAGTACAACCACTGGGTTGCCCTGTCGGACCGCTGCATGCATCTGGGCTGCCCCGTGCGCTACGTGGCGGCCGCGGAGCGCTTCATCTGCCCGTGCCACGGCGGCGTCTATGACTTCCGGGGGATGGTCGCGGGCGGCCCGCCGGTGCGACCGCTTGACCGCTTCTACACCCGCCTGAACGACGGCCTGGTCGAGATCGGCCCGCGCTATTCGGTCAACAGCGAGCTCCAGCGCTTCTCGCCGCGCTTCCCGGGCGAGCCGCTCGACGGCATCGGGCAGTATCTGTACCCCGCCCAGTTCGCCGGTCCCAAGAAGCCCTAATCCCCATCACCCGGTCGCTGATCACGTAAATGCCTCGCATCCCCGCGCCGCCCCTCCCCAAGGCCCTCCAGCCCCGTCCCAAGCGACCGGGCGAGGAGAACGGCAACGGGGCGGAGCACTCGCTCCCGATCGAGGCGGGCATCACCACCGTCGACTGGATCGACGAGCGGATGCAAATGTCGCCGGGACTGCGCTGGCTCCTGTGGCGCAAGGTCCCCCGCGGGGTCAACTGGCCCTACACGCTGGGCTCGGCGACGCTGTTCGCGTTCCTCAACCAGGCCGTCACCGGCGTGTTCCTAGCCATGTACTACCGCCCGGACGCGGCGGGCGGCGCGTACGAGTCGATCCGCAACATCAACGACAACGTGTTCCTCGGCCAGCTCGTGCACGCGATGCACAAATGGGGCGCGTCGGTGATGATCATCCTGATCTTCCTGCACATGGGGCGGGTGTTCTTCTACGGGGCCTACAAGTACCCGCGCGAGCTCACCTGGGTGATCGGCGTCGTGCTGCTGATCCTCACGCTCGCCATGGGTTTCACGGGCTACCTGCTGCCGTTTGACCAGCGCGCCTATTGGGCGAGCGTAGTGGGGATCAACATCAACGCCGGCGGACCGTTCATCGGGCCCTTCCTGTCGAACTTCCTGCTCGGCGGCGCGGACTTCGGCGCCACCACGCTGTCACGGTTCTACGCGATCCACATGCTCCTCATCCCTGGCCTGATGGCCGCGCTGATCGGCGCCCATCTGTTGCTGATCACCAAGCTCGGCATCGCGGCACCGCCGTGGATCAAGCCTCACGTCGCCGAAGACGGCGATCACGCGCTAGTCGAGACGGAAGTATGAGCGCCTTGCCGGCCTGCTCCCGGAAAGCCCGCGCATGAATCAGGCCGAGAAGGAGGACTACCTCCGCGAGTACTCGCAGCTGAAGAACGAGGGCGAGCCCTTCTTCCCCTACACAGTGGCCCACGACGGCACGATGGCGGTCATCGTGATGGTGGTCATCATCTTCCTCGCGCTGATGTTCGGCGCCGAGCTCGGACCGAAGGCGGATCCGACCACCACCACGTACGTCCCACGGCCCGACTGGTACTTCTTCTTCCTGTTCGAGGTGCTGCGCGTGATGCGCAACGTCCCGAAGTTCACGCCGATGGCCACGATCGGCGTGCCGACCATCTGCATGATCCTGCTGTTCCTGCTGCCGTTCTATGACCGTAGTGCGGAGCGGCGGATCGAGCGCCGGCCGATCGCGTTCGCCGCCGGCGTCGCGACGATCGCCGCGATGGCCTATCTGACCTACACCGGCGCGCATACCGGATCGCCCAACAACGCCCCGACCCTGACGCCCCCGGCGAGCCTGACGGCGGAGCAGAAGGCGACCTTCCAGGCGGGTGAGTACGTCGTCGGCGAGTCGGGCTGTCTGGCCTGTCACGTCATCGGCGAAAGCGGCAACAACGGGCCTGGGCCGGAGCTGACCCATATAGCCAGCACCGTCCCGGCGGCGCAGATCGCCTCCACTCTGCGCGACCCGACGCCGCCGATGCCGTCGTTCAAGAGCCTGCCCGCCAACAAGTTCAACGACGTCGTTTACTTCCTGTCGAACCTGCAGTAGCCGCTCACGGGGCCCATGGCGAATGCAGACTTGGCGCCGGCTGGCGCTCCTGAAGGGCTAGATCCACAGCCGCCGGGGTCGCTCGAGGAGCCCCAGGTCCGGGCCATGTTCGACCGGATCGCCGGCCTGTATGACCGCATGAACTCGGTGATGACCGCGGGCCTGCATCACGAATGGCGCCGCCGGGCCGCCGATCTCGCGGAGCTCTCGCCGGGCGAAAGCGCGCTCGACGTCGCCACGGGGACGGGTGATCTGGCGTTCGAGCTGGCCGACCGCGTCGGGCCTGGGGGCGAGGTGGTCGGAGTCGACTTCGCCGAGAAGATGCTCGAGTTGGCTCGGGCCAAGGCCGGCGAACATCCCGGGATCAGGGTGCGCTTCGAGTCGGGGAACGCGCTGGCGCTGCCCTACCCAGACGGCGCGTTCGATGCCGCCACCGTCGGTTTCGGGGCCCGCAACTTCAGCGACCTGCAGCGCGGGCTCTCGGAGATGGCGCGGGTCGTCCGGCCTGGGGGCCGGGTCGTGATCCTCGAAATCACTACGCCCCGCCGTCCGCCGCTCTCGACTTTCTTCGACCTGTGGTTCGACCGCGCCGTCCCGGCGCTCGGGCGGATTGTCGACTCCGAGGCGTACAGCTACCTGCCGAGTTCCGTCAAGCGCTTCCCCGGACCGGAGCAGCTGGCAGCGCGGATGTGGGAAGCCGGGCTGCGCGAGATCCGTTACGTCCTTACCGCCGGAGGCATCATCGCCTTACACGTCGGAGTGGTTCCCACCTAATGAGCACAGGCGCACAAGCTGTGGTCGACGCCGGGGGAGCGGCGTTGACCCGGATTATGGATCGTGTCGAGCAGCGCATGGCCGAGCTGGCCGTCGGCCACGGGCCGCTCCTGGCTCGCTACGCCGGTGACACGATCTCGGCTGGCGGCAAGCGGCTGCGGCCTCTGCTGGTCTGCCTGGCCGCCGGCGTTCCGCCGCCTGAGACCGAGGGTCTCGCGCGCGCCGCCGTGGCCGTCGAGCTCGTCCACGGCGCGACACTCGTCCACGATGACGTGCTCGATGGCTCGGCCCTGCGCCGGGGGCGGCCCACCGTCGTGGCTAGCGGCGGTCGGGCGGCGGCGACCGCCACCGGGGATTTGCTCTTCTCGCGCGCATTCGCCGAGCTCGCCGCCGACGGGGCCGGATCGCCCGAGGCCGTCCGCGTGCTGGCCCGCGCCAGCCGCGAGCTGGCGCTGGGCGAGCTGACCCAGCGCGAGGACGCCTTCCGGACCGACGTCAGCGTGGCCCGCTATTTCGACCGCTGCCGGCTCAAGACCGCGGTCCTGTTCCGTGCCGCCTGCGAGCTAGGCGCGCTTGAGGGAGAGTCCGATGCCGAGGCGATCGGGGCGTTCGGCGAGGGGATCGGCCTGGCCTTCCAGGTCCTCGACGACGTCCTCGACGTGTCCGGGCCGCCCGAGCGCACGGGCAAGCCCCGCGGCGCCGACCTGCTCGACGGCACGGTCACCCTGCCGTTGATCCTGGCCCGCAACGATGATCCCGAGCTCGGCGAGCTCGACCTGCGCTCGGTGCGCACCGCCTCGGATGCGGCGGCGGTGTGCGACCGGATCGCGGCGACGAGTGCGCTTGACGTCGCGCGGTCCCGCGCCCGCGACCTCGTCGCCGAGGCCAAGCTCGGCCTGCCGTCGCTGCCGAACCGGCAGCGCGAGGCGCTCGAGCTCGCGGCCGACGTGATGGTCGAACGCTACGCGTAGCTCCGGTACGTGTCCCCTGCGGGTGACCGCGTGGTCGATCGGGCCGTCGAGCCGCTGTATCGAACGCGAGTCACCCGAGGGCGACACGCACCTCCGCAGCTGCTGCCACCGAGGCCGCAGCGCGGGCTCGGCCCCTAGAAGTCTTCCGGAAGGATCTGGTCGGCGTGCAGGGCGGTCACGAACCGATCGATCTGATCGGCCATGTTCGCCTGCGCGAGGCGCTGGAGGTCCCGGAGCATGTCGGCCAGGCCCTCGTCGAGCCGGTCCTCCAGCTCGCGCACCTGGTCGGCGGTGAAGAGGCCCTCGGTGAACCAGTCGCAGTTGGGGCAGTTGAGCGCCAGGTTCCAGCAGTCCTCGGAAGCCTCGGACCAATCGATCGGCTGCACGAGCTCGGAGCCGCAGTCGGGGCAGACGTGCAGGCCGCGCGTGGCGTGGTTGTTCTCGCCAAAGCGGACCACCTCGATGCTGCGCCCGCTGGGGAGCACGATGCGGCGGACTGAAGGTTGTTCTTGCTCGGGGTTCATGGCGTCTCTGCGCCCTTAATCGGCCCGAGCGGAGGGCAACTTGAGAAGCTTTTTCGGGACTAGCCAGAAGGGGGTAGGGCAGCCTTAGGAAGTACCTGTAACCTTCGGAAAATCCCATCTGGAGGCACCTCGCATGTTCATCAAGAGTCCATCCACCGACCTGATCATCGTCCTGGTGATCGTGCTGCTCATCTTCGGACCCAAGCGCCTGCCCGGCCTCGGCCGCCAGCTTGGCCAGGGCATGCGCGAGTTCAAGGATGGGATCACGGGGCATTCCAAGGACGAAGAGGCCGAGTCGCGGCCTGAGCTGACCGCGGCCAGCGCCGGATCGCCGAGCCCCGCGGGCTCGAGCGAGCGTCAGTCCGCGGAGGTCGGCTCGCAGCCCCGGGCCTAACACGGACCGAAAACACGGACCGAAAAACGGGCGCTACCCTAGGGGGCACCGTCGCCGCGACCGTTGCGGCGCAGTATGGGGCCTGGACAGCTGTCGCTGGCTTGGAAACGCTCCGCTCGTAATCCTTCTCCGTAAGACGTGCTATTCGACCTTCGCAGCCGCGGCCGACGGCGGACCGTTCAGGCGGTCTACCTCGGTCTCGCCATCCTGATGGGCGGCGGGCTCGTGCTCTTCGGCGTCGGCGCCGGCAACGGCCTGGGCGGCCTGCTCAACGCCTTCAACGGGTCGGGTTCCAGCTCCAACCAGAGTCAGGCGGTCAGCGCGGCGGAGAAGAGCGCGATCAAGGCCACCCAGACCAGTCCAAACGATCCGACAGCCTGGGCCAACCTGATTCAGGCGCGGTGGAGCAACGCCACCTCCAACAGCGCCGACTTCAACTCCAGCACCGGCCAATTCACCTCCGCCGGCAAGACCGAGCTGACGAACCTCGGGACCGACTGGGCGAGCTATCAGAAGCTGATCAAGCAGCCCGACCCCACCGTCTCGATCCTGGCCGCCCGCGCCTACGAGTACCTCGGTGAGTACTCCCAGGCCACCGCGGCATGGCAGCAGATGACCGCCGCCGAGCCGAATGAGGCGAGCGCCTTCGAATGCCTCGCCGCCAACGCCTACGCCGCCAATAACACCCGCATCGGCGACCTCGCTTCGACCAAGGCGCTCAGTCTCGTTCCCGCCGTCCAGCGCACCCTGCTCAAGACCAAGATGACGCAGGCCAAGACCGATCCCTCGGTCGCCGAGTCCTGCTGAGCTACCCACCGGCAGCGGGACTCCGGCCCCGTCGGGCACCACTCACCCGAGCCTCCCTGACCCCCGACCGCGGGGTAACATCGCGCCAAGGGCCGTTAGCTCAATTGGCAGAGCAGGGGACTCTTAATCCCAAGGTTGGAGGTTCGATTCCTCCACGGCCCACTCGATAAGCCCCGCACAGCGGGGTTTTCTCGTTCTCGGGGACGGGAGCGGTTTTGAAATATGTCCCCGATATGTCCCGAGATCGGCGTACGATCGTTGCCTATGACCGGGGCTTTCAGACCACCGACGGGCCATGTGTTCCGCGTCGAGCGCGCGCGTGGGCCGGCCTGGTATGTGAAGTACCGGCTGCCCGACGGGCGGTAGGTCCAGAAGAAGCTCGGGCCGGCGCCGCGAGGCACACAGGGCGGGACGCTTGGGGACGCTCCAGGGCCAGCACCGCCGATGCGTACGGTGTGTTGACGGCTATCGGGGCAGCTGCAGTTCGGTGGGTCTTCAATGACCTTGGGGCGCGCATCCGCACGCGCTCGGGGCCTGGTCGCCCTCAACCCTACAAGGACCTCATCAGCCAATCCCGGAAACAGCCCGCGTACAGGTGAATCGGGGGAGCGAGGTGGATACCCAGCTCCGCGGAAACGCCGCGTCATCGCGTTTCAATAAAGGCGGCATTGCGGCGCCTTGGCCGGCAGCCGCGCCTGGCTTGGTTCAACCCTCGGCGAACGGCCGTAGCTCGATAACCCAGGAGCGCGCGACCGGGTGCTTGGCCGTCACCTCGATAGCTTCGTCAACGTCCGCGCGCTCATGAAGATTGAAGCCAGACGCCGGCGCGGCCATGCCCACCCGCGCTCGATTTTTTCGAGCCTGGCTGAGAAACGTGACGTATATCGTCGGTTTCTCGGCCAGGCCCGCCGGAAGGCCGCTCGGCGATGATTTCGGCCGCGTGCGAAAGTTTTGAGAGGTCATGTTGAAAGAGTTCGACGCGCAACTCCAGAAGGGCGACAACCCGGGTGCATGGACGTGCGTGGTGATGGACGATGTGCCCGAGCTCTTCGGGACCCGCGGGCTCGTGAAGATTCGGGGTGCGATCGATGACGAGCCCTTCACCGGAGCGTTGATGGCGCAGGGTGACGGCACGCACAGACTCCCGGTGAAGGCCGCACTGCGCACGAGGATCGGCAAGGAGGCGGGCGAGACCGTCCACGTCCGGATTGACGAGCGGATCGGCTAGCTACCGACGTACCACGGCACGGCAAGCGCCGGGTCAGTGAACGCCGATTAGGTCCACGACGAAGACGAGGGTCTCGTCCGGTCCGATCACCCCGCCGGCGCCGCGCTTGCCGTACGCGAGCATCGGCGGGATCGTGATCCGACGACGACCGCCGACCCTCATTCCGGCCACGCCTTGATCCCAACCGGCGATGACCTGGCCCTTGCCCAGACCGAACTTGAAGGTGCTGCCACGGTCCCACGACGCGTCGAACTGCTTCCCCGTCTTCCACGAGACGCCGACGTAATGCACCTCGACGACGCGCCCGGAGATGGCCTCATCACCGTCTCCGACGACGATGTCCTCGATCTCGAGCTGATACGAGGGCGCCTGATCGGAGGGCACCACGACATCCGGCTTCTCATCCATGGCCATGACCCCCAACCTACCGGTCTTGCCACCAGCGTCGCAACCGCTCTCCTTGAGCATCCGAACCCAGAGCCTGGAGGTGGTACGGCCGCCAGGCCGGAGCCATCAGGGAACGTCCGGCCGATCCGGGCCTGGATCAGGATGTAGGCCCCCCAGGCGCCGCCGCCGGCCAGCGCGAGCGCGACGCCGAGGCCGTTGAGGCTGTGCGCATCGCCGCGGGTCAGGGCCAAGATCCCGACGAGCCCGAGCGCGACCCACGCGAGGTCGAGCCGGTGGTGCGACGCGGCGGCGCCGACGGCGAGCGGACCGGCGAACTCCAGCGTCACCGCGATCCCCAGGGGGATGCGGGCAAGCGCGTGATAGAAGCAGAGGTTCATCACCGCCAGCACGAGCCCCAACAGGGCCACGAGCGCCAGCTGTTGACCGGTCAGCGCTCGGATCCGCGGTCGCCAGACGAGGAGCAGGACCACGCTTGCGGTCACCAGGCGCAGCAGGACCGCGCCCCCGGGTCCGGTCTGGTCAAAGATCGTCGTCGCGAGCGCCGCCCCGGTCTGGACCGAGGCGATCGCGCCGATCACGAGCGCGGGCGAGGGCACGCCGGCCAACGGATCGGATCGGCGGCCCGCCATCGCGGGTAATGCCGGAGCGCTCCTAGCGATCCTGGGCATAGAGGTCGTTCAGCCAGTTGATCTGCGCACGGGCGACCGCGCGCTCGGTTTCGGGGGTGAGCACGAGGCCGGTCTGGATCTCCAACAGCCGTCGTTGTACGTAGTCCAGTTCCGCGAGCAGTCGTTGCAGTCGGCGGATCGCTTTGCCGGCAGATCGGATGAAGCCGGTCGAGGGGGTCACGGTGACCGACGCTACGACGCGACTCCTCATCAGTCCAGCTAAGGTTTCTTGCCTAGCATTAGAAGTTCTCATGGAGCTCAATCAGGGTCAGCTGGAGGCGTTGAGCGCTTCGGTCGCCGAAGGCACGTTCGAGGCGGCCGCGCGTTCACTGCACGTGACGCCCTCGGCGGTCAGCCAGCGCATCAAGACGCTTGAGACCACCGTCGGGCGGGTGCTCGTCACCCGCTCAAAGCCGATTCAGCCCACCGCGTCGGGTCAGATGCTGCTCCGGGTCGCGCGCCAGGTGCAGTCGCTCATGACCGAGGCCGTCCACGTATTCGAAGACGACCCGACGACGGGGGGCGGGGTCATCTCGGTGGCGGTGAACGCCGACAGCCTTGCCACGTGGTTTCTGCCCGCGCTCGCGGCCGCCGGGTCCTCACTCCGCTTTGAGCTGCGACGTGTCGACCAGGACCAGACTGCCGGTCTGCTGCGCGACGGGACGGTAATGGCCGCTGTAACCACCCAGCGCGAGCCGGTCCCCGGATGCACGGTGCAGCGGCTGGGGCAGATGCGCTACCGCCCGCGCGCGTCCCCGAGCTTTGTCGCGACCTGGTTCCCGCAGGGGGTGAGCGCGGCCGCACTGGCCCGCGCCCCGCTCGTGGTCTTCGATCGCGAGGACCGCTTGCAGGACCGCTACCTGCGTCGCCGCAGCCGCCGCCGTCTCGAGCCCCCGCGACACTTCGTCCCCGGATCGGGCGAGTTCGCCCAAGCCATCAGTCTCGGACTGGGCTGGGGCATGGTGTCCGATCTCCAATCCGCGGACGGGGATTTCGTCGACCTCGACCCCGAAGGCCAAATCGACGTGGCCTTGTACTGGCAGCAGTGGCGCCTGCGCACGACGGCTCTCGACCGAGTTACGGAGGCCGTCACGCGAGTGGCGGCCGAATGGCTCCGATGAACCGCGACTGCCCAACGGTTATCACCACCACTCCCTGCAAACGCGGCGTCGGTTCCTAGCGGTAGTCGAGCAAGCGCCTGACGAGCCGGGCGGCCCCTCGCTCGGCGGACCGGGCGACCGCCGCCGTGGCCAGCTTGGCGTAGTTGTAGGCGGCCTCGGGGCTGGCGCGGACGGCCGCGTCGAGCGCCTCGGCGTCCCGGCCAACGAGGATCCGCCAGCTGCCCGATTGCACCCCGTCGAGAATGATCGCGGCGGCGGCGGCAGAGGTCAGCGGCGCTTTCTCGCGAAAGCCGGTCTCGATCCGCGCCCCGAGCTGGCCCGGGTCGGGCAGGCCGTGGGCGCGGCGCGTGTTGGCGATGATGTCGGTGCCGACGTGCCCGGGCATCACGACGACGGCTCGGACCTGCGGCGCGTTGGTGCGCAGGTCCTCGATCAGCGCCTCGGTGAAGCCTTTGACGGCGAACTTGGCTGTGGCGTAGGCGTTGTTCGGCATTCTGGGGCCGAGGCTCGCCCAGAAGCCGTTCACGCTGCTGGTGTTGATCAGCACGCCGTCGCCGCTGGCGATCAGCAGCGGCAGGAATGCGCGGGCGCAGTAGTAAACGCCCCACCAGTCGACCGCAAAGGTGCGCTCCCACTCCTCCCGGCTGCTGGTGACGAAACTGGCTCCGCCGCCGATGCCGGCATTGCTGAACACCAGATCGACGTGGTCGGCGGTGTGCTCGCGCTGCAGTTGGTCGCGGAACCGCAGGACCTGCGTCTCCTCGGAGACGTCGCAGACATGGCTTGAGACGAGCACACCGTCGGGGGCGCCGGCCTGGGCGTCGGCCGCCACATCGGCGACCGCGTCGCCGTTCCAGTCACAGGCGGCTACGGAACACCCCCGCGCGGCCAGCTGTCGGACGAGCTCTCGGCCCATGCCCGAGCCGCCACCGGTCACGACCGCGAGCTTGCCCTGGAACCAATCTGCATTGTTGCCGTCGATGTCGATAGCCTGATGATATCGTTTTGCTACCAGTAGTGCAAGTCAAGCTGACAACGACTCGTACCATGCCGGGAGAGGCTCGAGCCGGCTCAGGCGGCGGTGGCGCGGGCGAGGACCGCGGCAGTGCGCCGACGTACAGGCGCGCCGAGCTCCTCCGGCGCAAACCGCTTCTCGAGCTCAGCCTCGAACTGCTGCCGGAGATCACGTGACAGCACGTGAACCAGCGGCCCGAACGGTGTTCCCAGCGCACCTGCCACCACGGAGGCGGTGTCGGGCCAGCTCACGTCGAGTTCGACCAAACGTGCATCAACGGGCGAAAAGCCAGCCTCTTCCAAGAGCGACCGGACCGTCTCGACGCTCATCGTGAACGTGTTGCTCTCGAAGGCGCGGGGGAACGGGGCTTGCGCTCCAAGAGCAGCCAGCTCCTCACCGTAAACACCGAATGGCTCGAGCGGATGCCCAGTAGCCCACACGGCAATCCCCGCGACCCCACCGGGGCGCAGAACGCGCCACATCTCACCAACCGCGGCTTCGCGGCGGGGGAAGAACTGCAGACCCTGCTGGCAGAGCACCACGTCAAAGCGCCCGTCCTCGAACGGCAGCGCATCGGCCGACGCCTCCAGGTACTCGATCGGCGCCGCGCCCTCCGGCGCTCCGACGGCGGCTGCGCGCGCCAGCATCGGACCGCTCACGTCACTAGCCACCACGTATCCATCGCTACCGGCGCGCCGGCCTGCGGCGCGTGCCAGGGCACCGGTCCCGCTGGCGATATCGAGCACCTGGGTCCCCGGCGCGACCACGACGGCGTCGAGCAGGAGCTCGGCCCACGGCCCGAACACCGTCGGAACGAGATGCCGCTCGTACTCGTCCGGAACGGATTCAGACGTGAAGGCTGAGGACCGATCACCGCTATCGCTAGACATCCGTCACAGCCTTTCGAAGCTGACCGCATCGTGCAACCCGCCCAGGGAGAATGTTGTGAGCATGGCCACGGATCTCGACCAACCCTCCCCGGCGTACGGTGTACCTGACCTGAATGACGCCGTGCCGGTCGCGACGCTCGTCTCAGGCGAGTCCGCGGAGCGCGGACGCGCCGCCAGGCGAGTGGTACCGAGGTCGGCTCACGGCGAGTGGTCGCCGGCGCCGGACCGGCCTGATCCGATTGCCCTGCTCCAGACCCAGGCGCAGACGCGTCTCGGAGAACTGGTCCCGATCAGGTACGGGCGAATGCTGGTCTCGCCATTCACGTTTTATCGCGGCGCGGCCGCGATCATGGCGGCCGATCTGTCCGCGACGCCTGACTCAGGGATCACCGTGCAGGCGTGCGGCGATGCTCATATCTCGAACTTCGGGGGCTTCGCAGCCCAGGACCGCAGGCTCCTGTTCGGGCCGAACGATTTTGACGAAACGCTGCCTGGTCCGTGGGAGTGGGATGTCAAGCGAATGGCGGCCAGCGTCGAGATCGCCGGCCGAGACATCGGGCTACCCACCGATCGCCGCCGCGCGCTCGTGGCCGACTGCGTGCGCGAGTACCGCGAGGCGATGTGGCAGTTCGCCGAGAAGAGCCACCTCAACGTTTGGTACGACCGCCTCAATGCGAATGAGCTAGTCGACCGTTTCGGCGGGCGACTAGGCAGGAAGGGTCGGATCCTGTTCGCCACGCCGTTCGCAAAGGCCCAACGCAAGACGAGCGTGCGGGCAGTCGAGAAGCTGACCGAACGCAATCACGGCGAGCTGCGCTTCCGCAGCGTCCCTCCGCTGCTGGTGCCGCTTCATGAACTGGTTGACCCGAACGACGCCCGCCGCGACATCGACATCGTTTCGGTGGCGCTCGAGCAGTACGCCGAAAGCCTCGATGCCGACCGACGCTACCTGTTCGCGACCTACCGCTTCGTGGACATGGCCCGAAAGGTCGTCGGGGTCGGGAGCGTCGGCACACGCGCATGGGTGCTCTTGTTCGTCGGGCGCGGGGGGCGGGATCCCCTCGTGCTTCAGATGAAGGAAGCGCAGGCATCCGTGCTCGAGCCTTACCTCGGCGCGAGCGAGTTCCAGAACCACGGCGAACGAGTTGTTCGGGGCCAACGGCTCTCGCAGGCGGCGATCGACGTGTTTCTGGGCTGGCAGCGCAGCGTCGGTCTCGATGGCAAGGAGCATGACTTCTACATCCGTCAGCTCTGGGACTGGAAGGCGTCGATCGACCTCGCGCCGATGTCCTACGCGGGTCTGAACGCCTACACGCGGGCCTGCGGGTGGTCGCTGGCTCGCGCCCACGCCCGCTCGGGTGACCGACTCGCAATCGCCGCGTATCTCGGCGCCGGGCCATCGTTCGATCGGGCGATCGTTCGCTTCTCCGCCTCGTATGCCGATCAGAACGAGCTTGACCACCAGCGACTCGCCGACGCTGTCGGCGTTGGCGAGGTGACTGCCCTGCGCGACGTTTGAACTGCGCGGTGTCAGCTATTGGATGAAGTAATTGGTGGGCCGACTCTTCGGGGCCGGCTGAGCAGCTCGCCGCCGCAGTTAGGGCACCGTCCGTCCATCGCCTTTGCACAGTCTCGTCAACGAATCGGCGGGCGAACATCCGGGTGGAGTACACGGCGCGCGAGGCGAGATCGGCGACGGTGATTGGCCGGTGCATCTGCTTCAGAGCCCATGCACAGGTGTCGGCAAAGGCCCGGTCCGACCTCCGGAATGGGGCCGGTGCATGAACTGCGCCTGACCGCCGGGGCGATGCATAGCGGCGACCAGGCGACGGGACACCTCCGACGCGGCCGCGGCGCCGTGGTCGGTGCGCACTAGGTGCAAGCATAGGTCGATCCCCGCGGCGATTCCAGCGCTGGTGAGGACCTGGCCCTCATCGATGTAAAGGACCTCGGGCCGGACGCGCACCTGCGGGAAGCGTTCGGCGAGTTCGTCGGCGAACTCCCAGTGGGTCGTCGCTGCGCGTCCATCGAGTAGCCCGGCGGCGGCGAGCGCAAACGCTCCCACGCACACGGAGGCGACCCGGGCACCCCGATCGGCCGCGCGTCGCAGCGCTCGGACCACGGCCGCGGAGGTGTCACGGGGGTCGCAGAGACCGATTTCGGGACCGTCGACGGTCAGGATCAGACGCTGCAGACAGCTGCTGCGTCGGCGCTGGCGGTTGCGTCGATTGCATCCGGGACGGCAAAGGTCAAGAACGGGGTCGCTTCGGTCCTGTTGGCCTGCCAGGGCCTCAGCGGCGAGCGGTGTGACGGAAACCTCAGCCTGTCGATCCGCGTCTGGAAGTTCGTCGGCCACGGCCATCACCGACGCCGGGTCACGGTCACGCTCAACCTCGGATCTGCCGGAGTCCATCTCGGCACCGGAGAGGAGGAGACGGTACGCCTCCGGCTCAACGGAAAGGGCCGGGGTCTACTGGCGAGCGCGCCCGGCGGTCGGCTGGGCGTCAGGGCCACGATCACGCTCGGTGGCAGCGCGCCGGCGAGTACGGGGCTCGAGCTGGTCTTGACCAGACAGCGACACCGTCACTCCTGAGCGCTGTCCGAACTCCCGACGGCCCGGCCCGCCTGACGCCATTCGGTCAGGCGGGCCGCGGCCGTCAACTCGGGATCAGGGCCGGGGACACCGGCGCTAGTTTGTCGGCGGACCGATGAGATCGACACGTCGTGGCCGTTTAACCCGGCGACGAACCGATGGCACACCCGATCCCTCACCCTCCTCCCGACGAGGCGGCCCTGCTCGCATCGGCGCAGGCCGGTGACGAGACGGCGTTCGGCCGTCTTCTCGAGCACCATCGTCGCGAGCTGGAGCATTGCTGCTTGCTCATGCTCGGGGATCCCGATGCTGTGAAACACGCGATCGCTGACACCGCGCTCACCGCGTGGCGAGAACGCGCACTCGTGGAGCCGCGGACGTCGGTGCGGATTTGGTTGTACCGCGTCGCGGTCCGCACGTGCTGCGAGGCGGCGGGCGACCCGATGAGTTTGGACTCCGGCGATCGTTTGACGTGCTGAGAACTCATGAGCGACCGACATCGCAAACCCGATCAACAGCTTCTGCTCGCGGCGGCGCAGGCGGGCGACCAAGAGGCCTTCCGTCAGCTGATCGAGCCGTATCGCCACGCCCTTGACGTCCACTGTTATCGGATGCTCGGCTCTGCTCACGACGCCGAGGACCTCGCGCAGGAGACGCTGCTGCGGGCATGGCGGGCGCTCGGGCGGTTCGAGCCGCGAGCGCAGCTTCAGACGTGGCTGTACCGGATCGCCACCAATGCTTGCCTGGACGAGCTCGCCCGGCGCCCGCGGCGGCCGGAGCCGCTCGATCCGTTCCCGGACCTGCCCGCCGATGAAGCGGCGCCGACCTATGACCCGGAGGCGCGCTACGCGATCCGTGAGGGGATGGAGTTGGCCCTCCTGCGCGCGATCCAGGAGCTGCCGGGTCGCCAGCGCGCGGTGCTGATCTTCCGTGATGTGCTCGGGTGGAGCGCGCCGGAGGTGGCCGACCTACTGGAGTCGTCGGTCGCCTCGGTCAACAGTGCGCTCCAGCGGGCCCGCGCGGCGACCGAGCAACGGCTGCCGGCGACGGCCGAATCGGATGCGGAACCGGTCGAGCGCGAGCTGCTCGCGCGGTATGTGGCCGCGTTCGAGCACGACGACATCGACGGGCTGGTCGCCCTGCTCCGCGAGGACGCGGTGCTACGCATGCCACCGCAGCCATCCCTGATCGGCGCGCTTCCGATCGCTCGTTTCTTCAGGGACACGGCGGGCGGTGGCGAGCTCAGCCGGATCAGGCTGACCCCGATCCGCGCCAACGGCCGGCCGGCGGTGGCGATCCACCGTCGAGACGAGGCGGGCGGGCTCGTCCCGCACGGGATCTCGGTTCTGCAAATCGAAGCCGGCCGGGTCGTCGGGATCGACTCGTTCATCGACCCGGCGCTCCTCTCGCGCTTCGGATTCCCGCCGCGAGTTGACGCTCGAAAGCTGACGCCGCACGATTAGTTTGGGGGGCGACGGCAGTTTGACGGGGTGAGAGCTCCCGTCGCGATTGACCTCGACACCGGCGCCCCGAACTCTCTCACTTCCTGAGTTGTCACTTTCCTACCAGGCCACTGGAGGTCCAATGACGTTCACATCACCGCATATCCACCGCTGGCGCGCGTTCACACTGCTCGCGGTTTCGTACTTCATGACGATCATCGATCTGACGATCGTCAACGTGTCACTGCCGACGATCGGCCGCGACCTGCACTTCACCGACACAACCCTGCAATGGGTGGCGACCGCCTACGGGCTGTCATTCGGTGGCTTCCTGCTGTTCGGTGGCCGCGCCGCCGATCTGCTCGGCCGCCGCAGAATCCTGATGGCGGGTCTCGCCGTGTTCACAGCCGCATCGCTGTCGTGCGCGCTGGCGAGCAGCGATGGATTCCTGATCGCGAGTCGAGCCGTGCAGGGGTTGGGCGCGGCGTTCATGCTGCCCGCCGCCCTGTCGATCGTGATGAACATGTTCGAGGAGGGTGCGGAGCGCAACAAGGCGCTTGGCATCTGGGGCGGGCTCGGGGCCGGTGGCGCGACCGTCGGGCTGATTGCCGGCGGGTTGCTCACCCGATACGCCGGCTGGCAGTACATCTTCTATCTCAACGTCCCGATTGGCGTCCTCGCGCTGGCCCTGACGCGGCGGGTCGTGCCGGAGAGCCGGCGGACGACGACGCGCCGGCGGTTCGACGTCGCCGGGGCGCTTACGGGTACCGGCGGTTTGGTGCTGCTGGTGGACGCGATCTCCCAGGCGCCGGAGTACGGCTGGGGGGCGACGCGGACGGTCGGCGTCTTGGCCGCCGCGGCGGCTCTGCTCGTCGCTTTCGTCGTGGTCGAGAGTCGCGTCAGCGAGCCGATTCTGCCGCCGTCGATCTTCCGGTTGCGGACGTTGGCCGGGGCGAACGTAGCCGGGCTGTTGCTGGGTGGCAGCTTTTACGCATTCATCTTCGTCGGGACGCTGTACATGCAGGAGGTGCTGCACTACAGCCCGCTTCAGACCGGGATCGGGTGGCTGGCCGCCTCGCTGACTTCGATCGCGCTCGCCGGCGTGTCGCAGTTCCTGGTGACGCGGGGCGGGCCCAAGATCGTGATGGCGATCGGGATGATCCTGATCGGCGCGGGCATCATCTGGGCCACCCAGGTTCCCGTCCACGGCCACTTCTTGGCCAACCTCGCCGGCCCGATGGCGGTCGCCGGTGCCGGCACGGCGTTCTCGTTCATCCCGATCTCGATCGCTGCGCTGGCGGGGATCCACGAGCACCAGGCCGGACTGGCGTCAGGGCTGCTGAACACCTCCCAGCAGCTCGGCGGAGCGATCGGAATCGCGATCGCCTCGAGCGTCGCCGCCAGTCACACCAGGGCGCTGGCGCACGCCGGCAACGCCGTCCCGGCGGCACTCACCGGCGGCTTTCAGCACGCCTTCTGGGTGTTGGGAGCGATCGCCCTGATCGCGCTTCCCGCGATCGTGACGCTCGTGCGCCGGAGCGAGCTCACAGAGACCGTGACGGCCTCGGCGACACCCGACCCGGAGCTCGGCATCCGCGCCGCCCAGCCCGCGCTCGCCGGGACGAACTGAGCCGGCGAGAACCCCTCGAACAGAGTAAGGAGACGCACGATGTCCTTCACCAACGAGAAGACCACGATCATCGTCGGCGCCAGCCGCGGTCTCGGCCGCGGCATCGCCACCGCCTTTGCCGAGACTGGCGCCCCGGTGGTCGCCGTCGCGCGGACGGCGGCGCCGCTCGACGAGTTGGCCGCCGGCGCCGGCGACGTCCATCCTGAGGTTGCCGACGCCACCGATACCGCCGTGCCCGCGACTCTGCTCGACCGCTACGAGCCGGCCGCGGTCGTGCTGGTCGCCGGCGCCCGGCCCACGATGCTGCCGTTGCAGGAGCAGACGTGGGAGACGTTCTCGGTCAACTGGCATACCGACGTCCAGATCACGTTCAACTGGCTGCGCGAGATCCTGGCCAAGCCACTGAGGCCCGCCGGCCGGGTGGTCGTGATCTCAAGCGGGGCCGCGTTGCAGGGTTCGCCGCTCAGCGGCGGCTACGCCGGCGCCAAGGCCACCCAGCGCTACATCACCAACTACGCCCAGGAGGAGGCAAGCCGCGCGGGACTGGACATCACGTTCACTACGGTCCTGCCGCAGATCACGCCGCTGACCGAGCTCGGCCGCCCCGCCGTCGAGGCCTATGCGGCCCGCAATCGCCAGTCCGAGGATGAATACATGCGGGCGATGGGCAAGCCCCTGACCCCTGAGGCCGCAGGCGCCGCGATGGTTGAGCTCGTAAGCGCAGACGCATCGACGGTCGCTCCTGCTTACCTGCTGACCGGGAGCGGTCTGCGGAACCTGCCGTGAACCGGCCGGGCGCGAGGAGCTTGGGGAGGGCTACGCCGGCTGCGCCCTGCCGTTGCGCTCGCGGTGCTTGCACCCCGGCCAGCAGCAGGGCCGGCGCTGGCCCTCCGCCAGCTCCTCCTGGGTGCGCCGAATCCGGCGCTCTCGAGTGATCTCCTGCTTGGCATCCTCGACCCAGCAGATGAACTCGTTGCGGGCCAAGGGCGTGATGTCCTTCCAAGCATCGAGTGCAGGAGCGTTGGCGAGCAGCGCCTTGCGCAGGTCCGTCGGCAGCTTATGCACGACCCCGCCTGGCACTCTCTGGCCGCTCACGGTGCCGATGGTAGAGAGAGACCCGCCCACCCACCCCCAACCACCGAGGGCTGCACTAGCATCGGAGCGCCTTGCGGCAGAAGCGCGGCTTCACAACTTGGCTGGCGGCGTTGATCGGCGCGGCAGTGCTGGTCGGAGCGGCCAGCAACTCATCCGCGGCGGCGGCGCCGGATTTCGGCAACCCCGCCGGTCACTTCTATGTGCCGTCCGCCGGCCGCGCGGTCAACACCACGCACCCTAACCACGTGATCGGGGACGGCCGGCCGGCGAGCTGCACGTCGGCCGCGGTGGTGCGCGACGTTGCCGCAGGCGGCGTCATCACCTTCCACTGCGGACCGAAGCCCGTCACGATCGTGATGGCCGCGACGGCCTCGGTGATCAAGACCCGGCACCTGGTCGTCTTGGACGGCGGTGGCCTGGTCACCCTGAGCGGAGGCGGCAAGCGCCGCATCCTGTACTCGGACACCTGCGCAGGCACCTGGTCAACCGATGACTGCGTCGACCAGCCGTATCCGCGGATCGTGGTGCAGAACATCACCTTCGAGGACGGCTACGACGGCGCGCACCAGGCCACCTGCACGGCGAACATCCCGGCGTGCTGGTACGGCGGGGTCGACGGAGGAGGGGCCATCTACGTCGAGGGCGGACAGTTCAGGGCGGTGAATTCACGGTTCGTCGCGAACCGCTGCTACGCGTACGGCCCTGATCTGGGCGGCGGTGCGATCCGCGCCCTGGCCCAGTATGAGAACCGCCCCGTGTACATCACCGACGACACGTTCAGTGGCGGCCGCTGCTCCAACGGCGGTGCCCTGAGCAGCATCAGCGTCCAGTGGGACGTCCTCAACAGCGCGTTCGCCGACAACAAGGCCATCGGTTGGGGCGCCAACCCGGCTTCACAAGGCTCGCCGGGCGGGGGCAGCGGCGGCGCCATCTACCTCGATGGCCGAGACGACAACGTGCTGATCGCGGGCACGGTGATGGACGGCAACAGCGCCCGAGAGGGCGGTGGCGCTGTCTTCGACGTCGTGGACACCGGCTGGGGCGCGCTCACCTTCAACGAGTCGCATCTGCAAGCCGACCCCAGCGGAGAGTTCCAGACCTTCCCCGGCGTCTACTACGACATCGATGGGAACGACCGACCACCGGTGATGATCAAGTCCAGCGACGGCTGATCGGTTCACCTCCATCCAGGTACCCAGGTACCCAGGTACCCAGGTACCCAGGTAATTGATGGTTGCCGTGGGCTTACGGTTTGTGTACTCTTACCGTGCGTGCTGGCTTACCGATACAGGCCCGATCCCTGGACGGCGCTGGGGGATCCGACCCGGAAGGCGATCTTCGAGTTGCTCGTCGAGGGCCCATGCGCGGTCGTCGACCTGGCCAACGAGCTCCCAGTCAGCCGGCCGGCGGTGTCGCAGCACCTCCGGGTTCTCAAGAATGCCGGGCTGGTCGCGGACGAGCGGGCTGGTACCCGGCGGATTTATCGGGTCAACCCGGATGGGTTGGCCGTGTTGCGCGCGGATCTGGACCGTTTTTGGGGGAGCGCGTTGGCCGCGTACGGCGCGGCCGTCGAGCAATCAACCGAGGAGGAAACCTCAGCACATGGCGAGGGTGGATGAGATGAGCAGTCACACGCAGGTGCCACTCACGACGGTGCGACAGTCGATTGTCGTGCCGGTACCGATCGGGGTCGCGTTCGAGGTCTTCACCGAGCAATTCGACTGCATCAAGCCCCGTGAGCACAACCTGCTGAGCGTCGAGATCGCCGAGACGGTGTTCGAGCGCCGCGTGGGGGGGCTACCTCTACGATCGGGGTATTGACGGCAGCGAGTGCCGGTGGGCGCGCGTGCTCGCCTACGAACCGCCGGAGCGCGTCGTGATCAGCTGGGACATCAGCCCGCGCTGGGAGATCGAGACTGATCTTGAGAAGACAAGCGAGGTCGAAATCCGCTTCGTCGCGGAGAGTGAGCGCAGCACCAGGGTCCAGCTCGAGCACCGAAACCTCGATCGACACGGCGAGGATTGGCAGATGCTCCGTGAAGGCATCGGAGGCGACGGTGGCTGGCCCCTTTACCTCCAGCGCTATGCAGATCTGCTCGCCCAGTCGGGGCTCACGCCCGCGCCCGGGCCCTGTCCGGCTCGCGATGGGCGCTGATGCCGCCCATCACCTCCACCATCGAGGTCGCCCGATCGGCGGCGGAAGCGTTCGCCTACGTGACCGATCCCAGCACCATGTCCGAGTGGCAGCAGGGCTGCCTGAGCGGTCACATGGACGGCTCGCCGACCCACGTCGGCTCGAAGTGCACAACCGTCCGCAAAATCGGCGGTCGGGCTCGCGAGGTCACCACCGAGATCACCGAGTTCGACCCGCCTCGCCGGTGGGCTGACCGCGGCATCGATGGTCCGATCAGGGCCATCGTCGCGGCCACGGTCGAGCCGCTCGCCGACGGCTCACGGTCACGGGTGACGATCGAGGTGAACTTCACCGGACATGGGATGGGCAAGCTGCTTGTTCCGCTCGTCGTCCGTCGCCAGGCCGCCCGCGAGATGCCGGGAAACATGGTGCGGCTCAAGCACCGGCTCGAGAGCACGTGATGACCTACTGACCCGCGATGAAGCGGGCGACGTCCGTCTTGGTGATGTACCCGTGGGTGACACCGACGCACGCGTCGGCGGCCTGGGCGACCGCCGGCTGATGCAGGTCGATTCCCGCCCTGGCGAGCATCTGGTGGGTCAGATCGCCGCCGCTGCTCGGGTCGGGGAAGCTCGGGAACCCGCGGCTGCGCAGGCAGCCGGCGAACGCCAACATCGCAGAGATCTGGGCCGTACTGTGCGCCGCGGGCTGACTGTGCGAGCCGAAGCCAATCAGGAAGTGCTGGCACGCCTTCACTGCCGTCACGAATTCGGGCGAGTGCGGGAGGCTGGGATCGAGCGATTGCTTGAACTCCCGGGGGGAGGTGGTCGGATCCGGAAAGCTGGGCACCCCGTGTGAGCGCATGCAGTCAGAGAAGTTCACGGCGGGCTGGATCGAATGAGCCTGCGTCTCTTGCGCGCCGCCCGAGCCGGACACAGTCGACGAGCTGGTCGAGCTCGAACCACACCCGGCGAGCACTAACGAGAAAGTAGTCACTGCGATGGCAGTGGTGAACATGAGTGGTACGCGAGCACGCATGAGGTTTCAGTTTCCTTTCAGTTGAGAGCGGGGAAAGCCACATCGATTTCCAGTCCACCGCCGATGCGGGCTTGTGCACTGACGGTGGCGGCGTGTGCGTTTGCGATCGCCTGTACGATCGCGAGGCCGAGGCCGACCCCGCCCGCGGCGAAGCGTGCTTGAGAGTTGAGCCGCTGAAACGGCTCGAAGAGACCCTGGAGCTCGCCGGCGGGAATTACGGGTCCGGTGTTCGCGACCGTGAGCACGGCGCGTCTCCCTGAGGTGGACGTGACGATTTCGAATCCGCCGCCCGGCCTGTTGTGGTGAACGGCGTTCGTGACCAGGTTGGCCACGAGGCGCTCGATCAGCTGCGGATCGCCCGTCACTCGGGCGGGCTCGAGCGTCGCCGTGTTAGTGAGCCCGCGATGATCGTGTGCTCGCAGGACCTCGGCGGCGGTTTCGGCAAGGTCGATCGGCTCGCGCCGCAGACGTCCGTACTCGCTGCGAGCGAGGGTGAGCAGCGCCTCGAGCAGTCGTACCTGGCGCTGGCAGGCGGCGGCCACGGCCTCGCCCATCTCACGCAGGGCGGCCGTCCCCGCATTCGGGTCTGCGAGCGTCGCCTCCGCGACCGCGAGCTGGACGGTGATTTCGCCGCGAAGCTCGTGCGCGGCATAGGCGAGGAAACGCTGCTGCGAATTCGTCATGCCGCACAGCTCATCAGCGCAGCCTGAGCGGATCGCCCCTAGTTATGAGAGCTTGCTGAGAGCTTGCTGAGAACGCCTCTAGCGGCCGTTGACGTGGAAGCGGAACGTGAGGAGCGCCCCGCCGCCGTCCGCGTTGCCGACGGTGACACTGCCTCCGTGGTCGTCGGCGGTCTGCTTGACGATCGCGAGCCCGAGCCCCGACCCGGGCAGGGCGCGGGCGGCGGGGGCCCGGTAGAAGCGATCGAAGACGTGGGGCAGGTCGTCCTGCGCAACCCCCGGCCCGTGGTCGCGGACGGTCAGGCTCCCGTCGGCGAGCCGGACCTCCACCGTGCCGCCGAGCGGGCTCCACTTGATCGCGTTATCGAGCACGTTGTCGACCGCACGCTCAAGCCGCGAGCGGGCCCCGACAAACTGGTAAGGCTCCAGTCGGCTCTCGAATCGCAGCCCCGATGCCCTGTGCTGTGCCCGCTCGACCGCAGCCGCCACGAGCTCGTCGAGCGCGAGCGGCTCCCGCGCGTCGACCGACCGACCCTCGCGAGCGGCCTGGATGAGATCGCCGACCAGTGCCGAGAGCCGCTCCATGGCGCGGACGGCCGCGCCGAGCACCCGCTGGCGCTGCTCGACGGACAGGTCTTCTCGCGCCAGCAGCTCGAGGTTCGCGCGGTGCGCGGTGAGGGGCGTCCGCAGCTCATGCGAGGCGTCGGCGATCAGCTGCTGCTGAGCGTGTTGGGACTCGTCGAGGGCAGCGAGCATCGCGTTGAAGTCGACGGCCAGGCTCGCCAGCTCGTCCCGGCCGCTCACCGGGATGCGCTGGCCCAGGTCACGCGTCGCGCTCACCTCACGTACGGCGCCGGCGAGCGCGCGCACCGGGCGCAGGACCGTATTCGCGGCCAGTCGTCCGAGCAGGCCCGCGGCCAGTGCCCCACCGAGCGTCAGGGCCAAAAGCAGCCAGCGGACGCGGGTGATCGTCGCGTTGGTATCGGTCAGGGGGCGTGCGGTCCGGATCAGGCCGTCGCGTGTGGATGAGAGCGACATCGTGTACAGCCGCATCTGCACTCCCCGATAGCGAATGTCCCGAAAGTACGGGGGAGCCGTTCCGTTTGCCACCGACGCGTCCAGGCCGATCGCGGGCACGAACCCGTCGAGCCCCTGGTTGAGAGGGGTCTTGCCCGCTGCCGGCGCCGATAGCTTCGCGCTCGTGGCGGCGCTGATGTTCGGAACGACCTGCTCATAGCCACCGGTCCCGTCGCTGCCAAAGAGCGCCCCAGGTGACGGCGGGTACCCGTGCGCGCCGAACTTCTCGGGCACCGCGCTCTTCGCGAACGGAGCCTTCGCCGACTGCAGCGTGTTCTCGACGTTCCATTTCGACGCGACGCCCTCGGCCAACTGAATCAAGGACGCGTCGAGCTGCTCCTGCAGGTTCGAGCGCACCGCGAAATAGATCACCGACGACGCGATCGCCAGCGCGACGAACACCGCGCCGGCCCCGGCGACCGTCAACCGCCCGCGCAGGCTCACGGCTCTCGCAGCGCGTAGCCGACGCCGCGCACCGTGTGGATCAAGCGCGGCTCGCCACCCGCTTCGGTCTTTCGCCGCAGGTAGCTGATGTACACCTCGAGCGGATTCGAGGTCGGGCCGAAGTCGTAGTTCCAGACGCGCTCCACGATCAGTGCCCGCGTCAGCACCTGGCGTGGATTGCGCAGGAACAGCTCGAGCAGCGCGGGCTCCGTTCTCGTCAACTCGAGCCGGCGTCCGCTGCGGGACGCCTCCCGCGTCTGTCGATCGAGCGAGAGCCCCGCGAACCAGAGCGGCGCGTCCTCACCCATCGGACGCGTCCGCCGCAAGAGCGCCCGGACGCGCGCGAGCAGTTCCCCCAACCCGAAGGGCTTGACCAGATAGTCGTCGGCGCCGAGGTCCAGGCCGCGGATCGTGTCCTCCTCCGAGTCGCGCGCCGTCAAGATCAAGACCGGCGTGCGGTTTCCCGACGCTCGCAGGCGCCGGCAAACCTCGAACCCGTCCAGGTTCGGCATCAGCACATCGAGCACCACCGCGTCGAACTCTGCCTGTCCCAGGCGCTTCAACGCAGCAAGACCATCGGTCGCGGTCGCGACCCTGTGTCCCTCGAGCTCGAGCGCAGTCTCAACCGCCTCGCGCACGTCCGGATCGTCGTCCACGACCAGCACGCGACCGCCCCGAACCTCAATCGCCTCCAGCGCAAGCGCCACGGCACAAGTGAAGCACCGCAACCTGAGCAAGCCATACCCAAAGCTGAGAGCTTGCTTAACGGTTCGTGAGATGCCCGGGCGCGGAAAACCTACAGAAGCTTGGCCAGCGGGACCAGGGACGCATCAACCGGGTCGAGCAGCGCCTCGAGGGCCGAGTCATACGAAGGGAAGGACAACACACCGCCGGCGTGGAGGACCATCAGGAACCGGTCCATCCGGCGCAGGAAGGCACGGTCGTGAGACACCGCCACGACTGTGCCCTGGAAGCTGTCGAGCGCCTTCTCGAGCGCCTCCGATGAATCGGTGTCCAGGTTGTCGGTCGGCTCGTCGAGCAGCAACAGGTTGTGCCCCTCGAGCTCCAGCATCAGGATCTCAAGGCGGGCCTGTTCCCCGCCGCTGAGCACGTCGTACCGACGGCGAGAGGCCTCGGCCAGGCCGTACCGGGCGAGCGCTGACATCGCCGCTCTCATCTCGCCCCGTTGCGAGAGCACGATGTCAAGCACGCCGCGACCGGAGAAATCGGCGCGTGCTTGGAGTTGAGTGAACAATCCTGCCGACACCCGCGGCCCGGTCCGAAGCTCTCCGCCGTCCGGAGGCTTCCCGCCCGCCAGCACGTGTACGAGCGCGCTCTTGCCCGACCCGTTGGGACCGATCACACCGATGCGCTCACCAAAGTGAATCTCTTCCGAGAACGGCGCCACCAGTCCGGCGATCTCGACCGAGCGCAGGTCGAGCACGATTCGCGCCGAGTCACCCCCGCGGATTCGCACGGCGATCGCCTGGTCTGCGACCGGTGACGGCGGCGGACCGCCGGCTCGAAACCGGCGCCACCGCGATTCCATGGCGTCGGCCCGCTTAGCCCAGTCGGGGGCATAGCGCGCGCGCTCCTTGAACGTCTTCATCAGGCGGAACAGCCTTCGTTCCTCCTCGTGCCACCGCTTCACGGCGTTCCCGAGCCGCCGCTGGCGATCCTCGCGCGCCTGAGCGTAGGTGGCATATGAGCCGCCGTGCACCCACGCGCCGTTGCCCTCCAAGGTCACGATCGTCCCCACCGCGCCCGAGAGAACCTCGCGGTCATGCGAGATCATCAGGATTGTCTTCTTCGACGCCCGCACGCGGCGCTCCAACGCCAGCTTGGCCGGCACGTCGAGGAAGTTGTCAGGCTCGTCGAGGAGCAGCACGTCTGCGTCGGAGTTGAAGAGCACGTCGAGCACGAGCTGCTTGCGCTCACCGCCGGACAGCGTCCGAGCCGGCCGGTCGGCGAGGACCGCAAAGGAGACACCGATGATGCGTCGGCACGCCGCGTCCCACTGGCCCTCGAGCTCATAGCCGCCGAGTGCGGACCAGTCGGCGATCGCCTCCCCTAAATTGATGCCCGCCGACGGATTGCCCGCCTCGAGCTGGGCCTCGAGCACCAGCATGCTCTCGCCGGCCTGGCGCAGTGCGCGTGGGGCCAACGACAGGAGCAACGCGCGGACGGTCCGCTCGCCGTCGTGAACGCCGACGTCTTGGGCCATGTAGCCCACCAGTCCGCCGACCGCGCACTCGCCCTCGTCGGGCGCCAACTCCCCGACCAAGATCTTCAGCAATGTGCTCTTGCCGACCCCGTTCGTGCCGACGAGTCCCGCGTGCTGCCCCGGTGCGATGCGAAACGAAACATCCGAGAAAAGGAGATCGCCGCCCGGATGGGCGTACGCCAGATTCGAAACCGCCACGTGCGCCACGGCCCCATCTTCCCACGCCCATACCGATACCCTGGGGTCGTGGTGCTGACGGGGTTGGGAGAGCAGGGTTGCTCGAACTGATGCGACGCATGGATTTTTGATGCCCGACCAGGGACGCCGGTGAGACCGAGCGGTCTCCTTCTCTGGCGCGGGATGCGCTGGCGGCTCGGCATCTCGGTGCTGACGGCGCTTACCTCGGCGATCGCGGTGGGAGCCGCGGTGCTGGGGCCGTTGTACCTGCAGGCCGCGGGAGATTCGGTCGTGCGCACGACGCTCGGGTCGGCATCGATCGAGGACTCTGGCGCAACTCTCTCCGGGTCGCCCGGAGCGGTGGCGTCGCTGGATCAGGTGCAAAGCGCGGAGCGGATGGTCGCAGCCGCTGGCGGCTCTCACCGCTTTTACGGCGCGCCGATCACCACGGTCGTGAGTGGCGTGGGCCTGGCCGGTTCGCAGGTAGGCCCGGTGCGCTCGCAGCTGCTTTCCCGGTCTGGCATCTGCGGCGTCCTGCGTTTCGAGGCCGGCGGCTGTGACATGGCCTTTCGTGATGTGGCGATCAGCGACCGCAGCGCCCGGGAGCTGGGAGTGTCGGTGGGGGCGGTGATCCACGCGAGCGTCCAGGGGCTGAGCAGGCCGCTGGTGCTGCACGTCACCGGCATCTACTCGGTCCCCAACTTGGATCTTCCGTATTGGTGGGGTAACGCGAGTGGTTACTTCCCCTTCGGCCAGGTTACGGGTGGACAGCAACGGATTCCGGAGATCGATTCGCTCGTCACCTCGCCGGTGACTGCCCTCTCCGTCCCGGCACAGGAGGCACCCCAGATCACCGGTCAGCTCCCGCTCCGCAGCGGCAGTGTGGGCCTGGCTCAGGAGGGCCCGGTGCGACGAGCACTGTCGGAGGCGAGCGCATCGGTTGCCGCGCGCGGTGTCATTCTGAACACGCAACTCGCCTCTCTGTTGGCGGGCGCCGACTCCCAGCGCCACGCCATGTCGACGATCGTCGCCGTCGCTGCCGTCCAGTTGGTTGTGCTAGCCATCTGGGTCCTGGCCGGCCTGCTCGTCCGCTCAAGCGACGCCCGTGAGGCGGAGATCCGGGTGGCCCGCCTACGCGGCTTTCCACCGGTCAGCGTGTTGGCGGTGAGCGCCCTCGAGCCCGCCGCGCTCTGCGCGCTCGGTCTCGCGCTCGGGCTGGGCGCCGCCTGGGGTGCCGTGGTGCTCGCGCGAAATGATGTCCTTGACCCCGCCGCCGTCATCTCCCCCGACGGGTGGGTGTTTGCCGCTCTGGGCGTAACTGTGGCGGCGATCGCGGGTGCACTGGCATTTGGGACGGTGAGGCAGCTGCGCTCCTCGGATGACCCGGATGCGCCGGCGGCTTCGCGTGCGGCCTCGCGCCGAGCTGGCTTCGTCGTCGACATCGTGCTGCTCGCCTTGGCGGTGGTGGCCGTGATTGCCCTCGAGACGAACGGGAGCCTGTCCGGGCACAGCAACCCGATCGCCGCCGCCGCGCCCGGCCTGATCGCGCTGGGAACGGCCGTCATCGCCGTCCAATGCGTGCTCCTTGCCTGCCGCGCCGGCGTCTCCGCAAGCGCCTATTCCGATCGGATCGCGATATTCCTCGCGCTCCGTCAGATCGTCCGGCGTCCGGTCGCGATGCGCCAGACGCGCGTGCTGATCATCGCCCTGTGCCTCGCCTGCTTCGCGGTCTCCGCCTGGTCGGTCGGACACAGCAACCGCGCCGCTGCTGCCACGTTCACCGTCGGAACCAAGGGGGTCGTCACCGTCACCCCGCGCGGAGTCGGTCTGGAGCAGGCGGTTGACCGAGTGGACCCGCGCGGGCGTTTCGCGATGGCCGCGGTCGAGATAACGACGGCCAGCTCGACGGTGCTCGCGGTCGATGCGTCCCGGCTGACCGCCGCGCTGCCGTGGCCTCGCGGCATCTCGCGCACGACGCTGCCCGCGACGGGCCATCTGCTCGCCCCGCCGACCGCTCCGACGATCAACCTGCCCGACGCGCCGGTGAGGCTGACGGCGACGGCTGCGGTGTCCGGGCCTCGCCAGGCCTTCAGAAATCTCGAGGTCGGGCTATGGACCTTCAACCCCCAGGCTGGAACCGCGATCATCGACCTCGGACGACTCCGGCCCGGCGCGTGGTCCTACGGAGCAGTGCTCGGCGACGTCTGTGCCGGCGGATGTCGGCTCGCGGGGCTGGGGTTGATCCCGGCGTCGGGACACAACGCGCCGACGTCGGGCACGGTCCGGTTCACTGTCACAGGCCTTTCGGCAGGCGTGGCAGCGACGCCTTTGGGCTTCGATCGATTCCCCCGAGGTTGGCGCTCGGCGGATGCATCCATCCAAGTCCAGTCCGGCGCCGGGGGCGGCCTCACGCTCGTCGTGCCGGCCAGCGCCATCGCCACCTACACAGGGGCGGTCGGCTTTGCCACTGCCCCGATGGTCTCGCCGGCGGACCACCCGACGGTGCTTCCGGCCGCGGTTACCTCGGAGATCCAGGCGATCAACGGCGTCGCCGGCGTTCGTATCGCCGGTCTCGACGGCAACACCCTGGCGGTGGCTTCGACCGTCACGGCGACGGCGCTCCCGCGCGTCGGCGCCAACGCGGCGATGGTCGACCTCGACCTTCTGAGTCGCTCGCAGGTTGGTCCGACGATCCCCGAGACGGCCGACCAGGTCTGGCTCGGTCCGGCCGCGCCGAACGACGCGATCGCGCGGTTGCAGGCGGCGGGCTTAGGCATCGATCGAATCGAAACCGCGTCGGCGGTGCTCCACCAGCTCGACCAGAGCGCCCCTGCCCTCGCGGACGACTTTCTCCTGGTCGCGACGATCGTCGCGTTGCTCGCGGCCGCCGCCAGCACGTTGGGAGCGCTCGGCGCCAACACCCGACAGCGAGCCACCGAACTGACCGCCCTCGAGCTTACCGGGGTCCCCCGAACGGCGCTCGCGCGCTCGCTCGCCTTGGAGTCGGCGGTGCTCGCGCTCACCGCGCTCTTCGGCGTGGCCGGTGGTGTGCTCGCGGCCATCATGGCGATTCCCTCGCTTCCCGAGCTGGGTACGGCAACGGTCATCCCGCTCCAGTACGGGCTGCCCGGTGGTTTGGTCGCGGCGGTATCAGCCGCCGTCGTCGCCGTGATCCTGCTCGCCACGGCCGCGGTCGCCACCGTCCTCGTTCATCGCATGTCACCGATCCTGTTGCGCATGGCACCCAATGACAGCGCTGGCTGAGTCACCCCGCATGGGCGCAGATGTGATCTGCGCCGGATTGGTCCACGTCTATCCGGGCGAGGAGGGACCGATCGTGGCCTTGCGAAACCTGGATCTAGAGGTGCGGGCAGGCGAGATGCTCGCGTTGCTCGGCCCATCGGGCTCTGGCAAGTCGACGCTGCTGGCGGTGCTGAGCGGAATGCTCAGGCCGACCGCCGGCAAGGTCCTGGTCGCCGGTCATGACATGGCTCGCCTGGACGAGGGGGGAATCAGTCGGCTGCGCGCCACCGATCTGGCGCTGCTCCTACAAGACCCGCTCGAGAACCTGATCCCGTACGCCACCGCGCTCGAGAATGTGGCCTTTGTTCAGCGCGGCGCGCGGCGGCGGCGCTGGTCGTTGCGCTGGACTCCAGACGAGCTGGTTGACACCTTCGGCCTGGGACCGATCGCAGGTCGGCCGGTGTACCAGCTCTCGGGCGGCGAGCAGCAGAAGGTCGCGATGGCGAGCGCGATGGCGACGTCCCCACGCGTGCTGGTGGCCGACGAGCCGACCACGAACCTCGACGCGGCCAGCCGGAACGCGGTGATCGATGGTCTGCGCCGCGCGCGCGAAATCAGCGGTGCCACGATCATCGTCGCCACGCACGACGGCACAACCGCGGCGGCCTTCCCGCGGACCCTGACCATCTCTCACGGAGCGATTGGGGAGGAAGGCCGGGGCGGGCGGCGCTTCGCAGTGGTCGGGCGGGGCGGCACCGTACAGCTGCCCTCCGAGGTGGCTGCGCTGTACCCCGCAGGCAGTCTGTTCCGGGTCGTCGTGACCGACAGCGCGGTCGAGCTGCGGCCCGAGGCCCCGAGTGAAGTCGAGGAAGCCTCCGGTGCCGGGGATGAACCGGGCGATTCGGGCGGCGAAGGTACACGGGTGCCGCGGTGAGCGTCGGCGAGCTCAAGGCCGAAGCCCTGTCGATCCGAGACGACTCGACGGTGCTCGTCGAGGATCTCGACCTTCAGGTCCGAGCCGGAGAGATGCTCGGGGTGGGCGGACCATCGGGATCGGGCAAGACCACCCTGCTCTACGCCATCGGCGGTCTTCTCCCCGCGGCGGGCGGCCGCATGCTCGTCGATGGCTCCCCGGTTGTGCTGTGGCGAGACGCATCGGTGGGGATCGTCTTCCAGAACCTGTGCCTGGTCCCGCTGCTGAGCGCCCAGGAAAGCGTTGCGCTGCCGCTCCAAGCCAAGGGGATGCCGAAACGTGAGGTCGCGGAGCGCTCAGCGGCCGCTCTGACCGTGCTTGGGTTGGGCGAACATACCGCCCAGCTCGTCGGTGAGCTGTCGGGCGGGCAGCGCCAGCGGGTCGCGGTCGCACGCGCCCTGTCCACCCAACCGGACGTGATCCTCGCCGACGAGCCCACCTCGGCGCTGGACCCCCACTGGCGGCAGGTCGTGCTCGAGTTGTTGATCGCCGAGGCCCGGCGCGGCGCCATCGTCGTGGTTGCCTCCAGCGACGCGGAGGTGACGTCGGTCTGTGACGCGCTGATCACCCTCCCGTAGCCTCCGAGGGATGCGCCCGCCCCTCTGGCTGCAATGGGTCCTGTCGATCGTGGTCGCCGCAGCCGTGATCTTCGGGCTCGTCCGCTTCGTGCAGAGCAACACCGATAACCAGATCACGACCGAGAGCCCCGCCGGGGAGGTGCAGGCGAACCGCGAGGCCGAGATCCTGGTGGCCGAGGACCAGGCACCCCACACGGTGCGCCTGCTGGGACACACCCCTGGGATCGCCGCGATCACTCGAGCCATCCGTGCGGACATGACCGCGCTGATCGACCGCGGCTCGCTCAACGGGCCGTTGCAGCGCTCCGCCTGCGCTTCAACCGGTTCGCCCACCAAGGCCGGGCAGAGGTTCAGCTGTGCCGCCTCCGCCGCCGGCGTCAGCTACCCGTTCGTCGGCGTCGTTGACGCCAGTGCCCGGACAATCGTGTTCTGCAAGCGGGACCCTCCGCCGGTTCCATCGCAGAACGTCCCGCTGAGCCCGCGCTGCACGGCCTAGAGCAGCCAGGAGACCCTGGCGGGCGATAGCCTCCCTAGCGGACACGCGCCCGTCGTCCAAGCAACCGCGAGATTCCTGCCTGCGCGTGCCGTCGCGGCCGCCGCATCACTTGACCGCCTGTCCCGTGCTACTCGATTCGACCAGACCTCTCGCCACCAGCCTGCCTCGAGGTGAGTCGTGCCGACGATGAAGTGGTGGGGCTGGGGTGAGGAGGCGCTTGCCTTCACGCACCGGGACAAGCCGGCGCTCGCGCCGTTCATCGAGCAGTCGATCGGGGTCGACGTGCGCGTCAACGGCGCCGCCCCGATCAACTTCGACCGACTTCGGATCCCCGAGCCGAACCTGCCGGCCGAGCTGCGCCGCGAGCTCGAGCGGACAGTCGGCGAAGGCTCCGTGTCGAGCGATCCGCTCGATCGCGTCGTCCACTCGCGCGGAAAGTCGCTGCGCGACCTGATCCGGCAGCGGCAGGGCGAGCTGGCTCGTCTCCCAGACGTGATCGTCCGGCCCGCCGACGAGGAGGAGGTGAGCGCCACCGTACGGGCGGCGCTGCTCGCGGACGCGGTCATGATCCCGTTCGGCGGCGGCTCGTCGATCTCCGGCTCGCTCGAAGCTCAAACCGGTGAGTCACGTCCGGTGATCTCGGTGGATCTCGAACGGCTCGACCAGGTGCTCGACATCGACGCCGAGTCACGTCTCGCGCGTGTGCAGGCCGGTGTGTTCGGCCCGCGCCTGGAGGAGCAGCTGGCGGCGCGCGGCTACACCTTCGGCCACTTCCCCGACTCGTTCCCACACTCAACGCTCGGCGGCTGGATCGCCACCCGGTCCTCTGGGATGCAGTCCGACCGCTACGGCGACATCGCGGACATGGTCAAGGGACTGCGCGTGGTGACGCCGGCCGGGCTGCTCGTGACCCGGCCGGTCCCGGCGGCATCCAACGGCCCCAGCGTGCGCGAGATGGTCCTGGGCAGCGAGGGACGGCTCGGGATCATCACCGAGGCCACGGTGCACGTCCGGCGGATTCCCGAGCGGCGCACGATCCTCGGCTATCTGTTTCCGACGTGGGCCGACGGGCTCGAGGCGATGCGCGATCTGTCCGGCAGCGAGTACTCGGCGTCGGTGACGCGCGTCTCGGATGCCAACGAGACGCAGTTCTCGTTCGCCATGCGGGTCAACCCCACGACCGTCGACAAGCTGCAGTCGGTCGCCCTACAGACCTACCTGCGCCGGCGGCGGGGATTCGATCCCAAGCAGATGTGCCTCTCGTTCATTGGCTTTGAGGGCAGCGAGCGGCACGTCGCGGCGCAGCGACGCGCGGTGGGGAGACTCGTCAAGCGCCACGGCGGGCTGTGCGTCGGATCCGGCCCGGGCGTCCTGTACGACCAGAAGAAGTTCGACATCCCCTACATCCGCGACTTCCTGCTCGACCGGGGAGCGCCCGGCGACGTGTCGGAGACGGCGACGACGTGGAGCAACCTCATGCCGCTGTACAACGCCGTCACCGCCGCCGCGAACCGTGCCTTTGCCGAGCTGAGCGTGCAGGGCTACGTGATGTGCCACCTCTCGCACAGCTACCACGCCGGCGCTTGCCTGTACTTCACGTTCGCCTTCGGGGCGACGACGGATGACTCGATGCTGGCCGAGTACGAGGTCGTCAAGTCCGCCATCCAGCAGGCGTTCGTCGACAACGGCGCCACGCTCTCGCATCACCATGCCGTCGGGACCGAGCACGCCCAGTGGCTGCTGGAGGACATCTCGGCCCCCGGGGTCGCGATGCTCGGCGCGCTGTTCGACGGATTCGACCCGGGCCGTCATCTCAACCCGGGCAAGATCGTCTAGTGGCCTGAGGCGGAAATTCGTGAGCAGCGTCGCGAGTGGCTACCCGTCAGGCGCGTCCAGACGCCGCGAGGCTGCCACCGAATTTTTGACTCAGGTCACCAGAGGAGGCTACGCGTCGAGAACCGCTACCCCGGCCCGCGCTGAGCCGGCGAGGTGCGCCTCGAGGGCGCCCAGCGCGTCGGGGTCCAGCTTGTCCGGCGCGTCCCGGGCGATCATCCCGAGTGCCTCTTGGGGAGGGAGGGGAGCACGGTACGGGCGGTCGGCGGTGAGGGCCTCGTATATGTCGGCCACCGCCAGAACCCGCATTGGGAGGTCGAGGTCGCCGGCGTCGAGCGAGCGGGGATAGCCGCTGCCGTCGAGCTTCTCGTGGTGGTTGGCGGCCAGGTCGGCCAGCTCGGCGGTGAAGGGGGACTTCGCGTCGATGACGCGCGCAAACGCCTGGACCGTTTGGGCCAGGCAGAGGATCCGCGCCGCCAGTGGGATCTCCTCTCCGCGCAGGCCATCCGGCATCCCACGTCCGTCCCAATGCTCGTCGAGGCTGCGGATCGCCCCCGCGGTCTGTTCGGACAGGAACAGCATGCGCGCGATCTCGGCCCCGCGGTCGCAGCGTGCCTCCATGAACTTGCGCGTCACGTCGCCCTCGTCGCGGATGCCGCGCAGCACCTGCAGGCGCCGGCGAAGCCCCGCCTCAGGAGCGACGGTCCGTAGCGACCAAAGGAACGCCGCGCGCCGGGCCTGGCCCCTAAGTCAGCGGACCGGGTCGCAGATCGTGTTCAGCCACGAACAGTGCACCACGGTTCCAATGATCCAGGCGCGCGGTACCGGCCCCCAGAACCGGCTGTCGTCCGACACGCCCCGGTTGTCGCCGAGCATGTAGTACTCGTCGGCGGGCACCCGGACCGGCGTGGGGAAGTTGCAGGAGTCATCGCCGGCGCAAGGCGCGATGTACGCGTCGGCTTCCCTGACGCCGTTGCGGATGACGTGTCCGCTGACGATCGACACGTAGTCACCCGGTCCGGCCACGACCCGCTTGACGAAGATCGAGCTCGACTCCTGCGACAGCGGCGTGTCGCACAGCTGGGTCGATCCACTCCCCTGATCGCTCGCTCCGCACACGGGATCGGCGGGACGGGCGCCTACGGGCGGATGGAACACGACGATGTCCCCGATCGCCGGCGCGCCCAGGCTCGCGGCCGCGACCTGCTCCCCGACCTGAAGTGTGGGCTCCATCGAGGACGACGTCACGCGGTAGCGCCCGACTGCGTGGTGCATCACGAGCCCCAGACCGACCACCGCGAGCACGCCAACGGCGAGTAGCCGCCTACCCAGCCGGCCCCGGACCGGTGTTCCGAGCGGCAGGGGGGCCGGAACGGCCGGCATCGACACTTGTTCCATCACCGCCTGGATCGGCATCGTCCGGGCGCGGCTTGAACCGAGCGCCAGCGGCCGGCGGGCACCGGTAGGTAGGGTTTCGCCGGTATGCCCGGGGACGACGTCCATCGCGTGGTGGTCATCGGCGGCGGCTTCGGTGGCATCCAGGCCGTGGACAAGCTGCGCCATGCCCCCGTCGACGTCACGCTGATCGACCGGCGCAACTTCCACCTGTTCCAGCCCCTGACCTACCAGGTCGCGACCGGAGCGCTGTCGCCGGGCGATATCGCCTATCCGCTCCGTGCGATCTTCACGCGTGAGAAGAACATCCGGGTCCTTATGGCCGAGGCATCGCGGATCGATCTCGCCGGCCGACAGGTTCATCTGCGCGCGGTCGGTGGGGTGCCGGCCCCCGACTCGGTTCCTTACGACACCTTGATCGTGGCCGGCGGGTCGCGCTACTCCTACTTCGGCCATGACGAGTGGAGCGAGCACGCCGCCGAGGTGAAGTCGCTCGAGAGCGCGCTGGCGGTCCGGGGCCAGATCCTGGCCGCCTTCGAGGCCGCCGAGGGTGATCCCGACATCAGTCGACGCGATGCCTGGCTCACGTTCGTGGTCGTGGGCGGCGGCCCGACCGGCGTCGAGATGTCAGGCCAGATCGGCGAGCTCGCTCGCGACACGCTGCACGGCGATTTCCGCGCGATTGATTCGCGCACCGCCCGGATCCTGCTCGTTGAGGCCGGAGACCGGCTGCTCGCGAGCTTCCCGCCGTCGCTCTCGCGCAAAGCGCAGCGCTCGCTCGAGCGCATCGGCGTCACGCCGATGCTGAACGCCACCGTGGTCGACCTCGACGGCGAGTCGGTGACCATCGAGCACGGAAATCAGGGCGGCAAGCGAGAGCGGATCGCGACCCGGACGATCGTGTGGGCGGCCGGTGTGACGGCGTCGAGCTTGGCCTCCGGCCTAGCCGAGCTGACCGGGGCCGATCTCGATCGGGCGGGTCGGATCACGGTCGAGCCGGACCTGACCCTCCCAGGCCATCCCGAGGTCTTCGCGCTCGGCGATATGGTGCGGGTCCGGAGCGCGAAGGGCGACGTCAAGACGTACCCCGGGGTCGCGCCCGTGGCCATGCAGCAGGGGCGCTACGCGGCGAAGGTCCTGCGAGCGCGGCTAGCCGGCGAGAGCACCTCGCCGTTCCACTACATCGACAAGGGCAACCTGGCCACGATCGGCCGCGGCGCCGCGGTGGCCGACATCAAGGGCCTGAAGCTCAGCGGGTTTCTCGCCTGGATCACCTGGGCGTTCGTCCACCTCTGGTACCTGGTTGGCTTCAGCAATCGGTTGCTGGTCTACACGCAATGGTCGATCAGCTTCTTCAACCACGGGCGAGCGGCCCGGTTGATTACCCAGCAGGAGGGCGCGGAGCCGCACGAGCGCGACGGGGGGTAACTCGTGAACCAGGCCGAGCTGCTGATCGGCGGCCTGTTCGTGGCGATCGCCGGCTTAGGCGCGCTCGCTCGGCGGCTGTCGATTCCCTATCCGATCGTCCTCGTCATCGCCGGCGCGATCTTCGGCTTCATCCCAGGTGTACCTACGGTCAAGCTCGATCCGGACGTCGTGCTCGTCGTATTCCTGCCGGTCCTGGTGTACGGCGCCGCCTTCTTCGCGAACCTCGCCGACCTCAGGCGGTTCCTCCGCTCGATCACGCTGAGCTCGGTCGGGCTCGTGCTCGCGACGATGACCGCGGTGGCGTTCGTCGCCCACGACGTGATCGGCATGGCCTGGGCGCCGTCGTTCGTCCTCGGCGCGATCGTCTCCCCGACGGATCCGCTCGCCGCCGCGCTGATCATGCGCGACCTCGACGTGCCGCGCCGGATCGTCAGCGCTGTGGAGGGTGAAGGGCTATTCAACGACGCGACCGCGCTCGTGGCCTACCGCGTCGCGATCGCCGCCGTCGTAGCCGGGTCGTTCTCGCTCGGTCACGCCAGTCTCAGGCTCGTCGCGGACGCCGTGGGCGGGATCGCCATCGGGTTCGCCGTCGGTTGGATCATCGCCGAGGTGCGTAAGCGCACGCCTGACCCGCAGATCAGCGTGACGATCTCGCTCGTGAGCGGGTACGCCGCGTTCGTGCCGGCCGACGCCGTTGGCGCCTCGGGCGTGCTCGCCGCGGTCACGACCGGCATCTACATGGGCGTGCGCGGGCCGAGCATCATCCCGGCGCGCGTCCGTCTGCAGGGTTTCTTTGTCTGGGACGTCCTCGACTTCATCATCAATGCTTCGCTGTTCGTCCTCGTCGGTCTCCAGTTGCGCCAGATCGTCGAGTCGCTTTCGGGTTACACGGCCTCGAATGTGGTCGGGTGGGCCCTGGCGATCTGCGGCGCCACCGTGCTCATTCGCTTCGTGTGGCTATTCACCGTCCCCTATCTGATTCGAGCCCTGGATCGTCGCCCGATGCAGCGACAACTGCGAGCGTCCGCCCGCCAGCGGATCGTGATCGGGTGGAGCGGCATGCGTGGCGCCGTGTCGCTCGCGGCCGCGCTCGCCGTGCCGCTGACCGTGAACGGCGGCGCGCCGTTCCCCGATCGAGACCTGATTCTGTTCCTGACCTTCGCCGTGATCTTCGCCACGCTCGTCGTTCAAGGCCTGTCGCTGCCGACCTTGATCCGGCGGCTGAACATCACCGATGGCGGGGCGGCGGAGGACGAGGAGTTGCGCGCGCGGCTCAGCGCGACCAAGGCGGCCCTGGCGCAGATCGATGCGTTGCGTACCGAGGACTGGACTCGGGACGACACGCTCGATCGGATGCGCGCCGCCTATGAGTTCCGCAAGCGGCGCCTGTCCGCGCGCGCCGGCAAGATCGAGGACGATGGCTATGAGGACCGCTCGCTCGCCTACCAGCAGGTCGTCCAGATGGTGCTTGCGGCCCAGCGCGATGCGCTCGTCGAGCTCCGCCGTGAGGGGACGATCTCCAACGAGACCATGAACCGGGTCATCCAAGAGCTCGACCTCGAGGAGTCTCGACTAGAGATCTAAGGCGCTGGCGTCGGGCGCCGCCGAGGTTATCGACGCGTGATCAACACCCGAGTCTGGCCGCCCGGGGCGAGTCCGAGCTTGACGATCGCGTCGCCGACCGCGACCGAATCGAGCCATACGTCCTCGTGCTCGTTGACCTGCCCGAGCACCGCCACCTGCTGCATCGCCCGGGCCAGGCGGGCGACCTCTTCCGCGCTGCCCTCGAGCCGCTGAATCCCGCGCTCGGTTCCGAACGTGATGGCCATTCCCTCGGCCGTCGGCTGTGCATCCAGCAGTTCCAGACTCATGGATCCCTCCAGTCTATATACACACAGGAACGCGCCGCGGTCGAATAGCCTTGCGCGGGCCGTCGATCAGTGAGCAAAGGAGAGGCGATGAGTGAGACGCGGGTGAAGTTCGTGCTGGACGAGCCGGAGATCCCGACTCACTGGGTCAACCTGATGGCCGATATTGCCGATCCGGACAACCCTCCGCCGCCACCGCTGCATCCGGGCACGAAACAACCCGCCGGTCCAGACGACCTGGCGCCGCTCTTCCCGATGAGTCTGATCCTCCAGGAGGTCTCGGCCGAGCCCGAGATCGAGATCCCCGAGCCAGTGCGCGACGCCTACAAGATCTGGCGGCCGACGCCGCTGTTCCGCGCCCGCCGCCTGGAGCACGAGCTCGATACCCCCGCCCACATCTACTACAAGTACGAGGGCGGCTCACCGCCGGGGTCGCACAAGCCGAACACGGCTGTCGCCCAGGCCTACGAGAACGCCCAGGCGGGGATTCGCAAGCTCACCACCGAGACCGGCGCGGGCCAGTGGGGATCGGCCCTCGCGTTCGCGTGCCAGCTGTTCGGACTCGAGTGCGAGGTGTGGATGGTCGGCTCGAGCTATGACCAGAAGCCGTACCGGCGCTCGATGATGGAGACCTGGGGAGCGACCGTTCATCGATCGCCCTCGGACGTGACCGAGTCCGGCAAAGCGCAGAGCGCCCACCCGACGGGATCGCTAGGGATCGCGATCTCCGAGGCCGTCGAGGTGGCGGCGCAGAACCCCGACACGAACTATTCGCTCGGATCGGTGCTCAACCATGTGCTCCTGCACCAGACCGTGATCGGGCAGGAAGCGCTGGCCCAGATGGCGATGGCCGGCGAGGAGCCCGACGTGGTAATCGCCTGCGTGGGCGGCGGCTCGAACTTCGGCGGGCTGACCTTCCCGTTCATACGCCGGGTGATCCGCGACCAGGCCAAGACCCGGTTCATCGCCGCCGAGCCCGCGGCCTGCCCGACCCTGACCCGTGGTGTCTACGCCTACGACTTCGGCGACACGGTCGGGCTGACCCCGCTGATGCCGATGTACACACTCGGCCACGACTTCGTTCCGCCGCCCGTACACGCCGGCGGCCTGCGCTACCACGGCGACTCGCCGCTCGTGTGCGGGTTGGTCAAGCAGGGGCTGGTCGAGCCCCAGGCCTTCCGCCAGAACGAGACCTTCGAGGCGGCGGTCCGGTTCGCGCGCGCCGAGGGGATCATCCCCGCGCCCGAGCCGGCGCACGCCATCCGCGCGGTGATCGCCGAGGCCGAGGCGGCACGCGAGGCGGGTGAGGAGCGCGTGATCCTGTTCGGACTGTGCGGGCACGGGCACTTCGACCTGAGCGCCTACGACGCGTACCTGGCCGGCAAGCTCGAGGATCCCGAGTTCTCGGAGGCCGACCTGGACGCGGCCCTGGCCAGCCTGCCCGAGGCGCCGGCGCTCCTCTAAAGCGCGGCGAACTCCTCGAACAGCGCCCGCGCCGCCGCGATCCCGAGCGGGACGTAGTCAACCCGCAGCCGCTCATTGGGCGAGTGGATGGCCGCGTCGGGTAGCGAGAAGCCGGTGATGACCGTCGGGATCCCCCGCTTCGCCAGCGCGGCGGCGATCGGGAGCGTGCCGCCCGAGCGGATGAGCGCCGGGCGCACGCCCACCGCGCGCTCGAACGCCCGGAGCCCGAGCTGGATCGCCGGGCTGGCGGGGTCGAACACGGCGGGCGGGGCGAACCCCATGCGCTGGATCTCGAGCTCCGCACCGGCCGGCAACCCGTCCCGCAGCAGTCGCTCGAACTCGCGGGCGATCTCCTCCGGGTCCTGCCCGGGCGCCAGCCGGATCGAGACGTTGGCGTCGGCGCGAACCGGCAGGACGGTCTTCTGGGCGACCGCGGAGCCGCTCGCGATCCCGTTCACGTCGAGCGCCGGCTCGGAGGTCGTCCGCAGGTAGAAGTCCTCGGCGGCGCGCGGGTCCATCGGGCGGGCACCCTGGTCGGCGAGCTCGTCGGCGCCGGCCGGGAGCTCGCGCCAGCTGTCGAGCTCCGCCTGGGTCGGAGGCACGATCCCGCGGCGCAGCGGCTCGGCGAGTCGCCCGTCCACGGCCAAGACCGCGCCGAGAGTCCGGGTGAGCGCGTGGGCGGCGTTCAGTGCGGCGCCGCCGTAGATGCCGGAGTGGAGGTCTCGTTCGCCGGTCCTCACGGTCAGGTGGAAGTAGGTCAACCCGCGGGTGGCCACATCGAAGGCCGGCCGCCCCGGTCCGATCATCCCGCTGTCGAAGATCACGGCGGCCTGCGCGCCGCGCTCGTCCTCGGCGAGAAACTCGACGATTGACTCGCCGCCGGTCTCCTCCTCGCCGTCGCAGGCGAAGCGCACGTTGACGGGCAACTCGTCCGAGCGGGCGAGCTCACGGGCCGCGGCCAGGAGCATGTACAGCTGCCCCTTGTCGTCGGCCACGCCGCGCGCGTACAGGTACTCGTCGCGGATCTCGGGCTGGAACGGCGGCGAGTCCCATAGCTCGAGCGGGTCGGGTGGCTGCACGTCGAAGTGGCCGTAGCAGAGCACGGTCGGCGCCCGGTCGGCGTTGCTCGAGGCACGCACCTCGCCGACCGCCAACGGATGCCCGTTCCAGTCGAGCAGCTCGCATTGACCGCCCGCCTCAAGCACCCGCTCGCACACCCACTCGCCGGCCTGGCGCACCTCGGGCGCGCAGGCCGGATGGGCGCTGACCGACTCGATGCGCAGGAACTGCGCCAGCTCGTGGAACCAGTCGGGAACCACGCCTCAGAACACCTCGGGCACGAACGTCTGCTCCTCGATCGGCGGCCGGACATACGCCTCGTCGACGCGTGGGGGCAGATCGATCGGGGGCGGCGTGAGGTCCTCGTAGTGGACCATCGAGAGCAGGTGATGGATGCAGTTGAGCCGTGCCTGGCGCTTGTCGTCGGCGTTGACCACCCACCACGGCGCCACCTTGATGTCGGTGTAGCGGAACATCTCGTCCTTGGCCCGCGAGTAGGCCACGTAGCGCGCGCGTGACTCGAGGTCCATCGGACTGAGCTTCCACCGGCGCATGGGGTCGTGGACGCGCGCCTGGAAGCGGTGCTCCTGCTCGGCGTCGGAGATCGAGAACCAGTACTTGATGAGCTGGATGCCCGAGCGCACGATCATGTGCTCAAACTCGGGACACGAGCGCATGAACTCCTCGTACTCGCTCTCGGTGCAGAACCCCATCACCCGCTCGACCCCGGCGCGGTTGTACCAGGAGCGGTCGAACAGGACGATCTCACCGGCGGCGGGCAGATGCGGGACGTAGCGTTGGAAGTACCACTGACTCTTCTCGCGCTCGGTGGGCGCCGGCAGGGCGACGACGCGACATGAGCGCGGGTTGGTGCGCTCCATGATGCGCTTGATGACCCCGCCCTTGCCGGCCGCGTCGCGGCCCTCGAAGACCACCACAATCTTCAGTCCCTTGGCCCGGACGTACTCCTGCATGATCACCAGCTCGCGCTGGAGCCTCAGGAGCTCCTTGTCGAACCGGTCGCGGTTCAGCTTCTCGTGCTGCGGCGCGCCGTCGGCGCCGTTGCTGGACGCCGACGCACGCTCGGTCGGCTTGGACTTGGCCATGGCTGTCCTCTCTGCTGGTGCGCTCACGCCAAGTCTATGTCCGCGAGCTGCTCGTCGAGCTCCGCGAGCTGCGCGTCGAGCACGCGCGGGGCCGGGGCGCTCTGCCGCCCCGGGATCAGCAGCCCGGCGAGCACGCACACGACCAGGAACGCGGTCGCCATCACGAACGTGTCCTCGAAGCCGGTCACGGTCGGCAGGCCGCGCGCCATGTGGTCGACGATGAACGTCGCCGACAGCTGGCCGCCGAGCGCGCCACCCAAGGTCCGCATTACCGTGTTCATGCCGGTGGCCACCCCGGTCTGAGTCGGCGGGACGGCCTGCACGATCAGGTTGCCGAGCGCCGCGAAGGCCAGTCCAATCCCGATCCCGAGCAGGCTCGAGGAGATCAGCATGTCGTAGGGATGGCTGTGGGCCACCGTCAGCCAGGCAAAGGACACGGCCGTGACCGCGGTGCCGGTGATCAGCGCCTGCTTGGAACCGAATCGGCGGGCCACCCGTCCGGCCACGGTCCCGAGCGCGCTCATGCCCAGCGCCCCGGGGAGCAGGTACAGGCTCGAGACGACGACGGAGGCCCCGAAGCCGAACCCCGTGCTCTTGGGGAGCTGGGCGAACTCCGGGTAGACGATGAACGACGCGTACATGCCGGCGCCGAGCAGGAAGGCGACCAGGTTGGTCGTCCACACCCCGCGGATCCGCATCATCGCCATGTCGACCAGTGGCTCGCGGCTGTGCACCTCGACCGCCACCCAGCTCGCGCAGACCACCAGCCCGGCGGCGAGCAGCCCGAGTGTGCGCAGGTCGCCCCAGCCCCACACCGTGGTCTGAGCGATAGCGATCAGCACCAGCGATATGCCAACGCTCATCAGCGCCGCCGCGCCCCAGTTCACGCGGCCCGGCGAGCGGATCGGAGACTCGGGGATGTAGCGCCAGGTGCACGCGGCGGCCGGGAGCATCACGATCAGCGGCAGCCAGAACAGCCAGTGCCAGCTCAGGTGCTCGACGATCAGCCCGCCGAGGACGAGGCCGGCGCCGCCCCCGACGCCCAGGATCGCGGAGACCAGGCCGATGCTCCCGGGGACGCGGTCGGCCGGGAACTCGTCGCGGATGATCGAGAACGCGAGCGGGAAGATGCCGCCGCCGGTCCCCTGGATCACGCGCGCGACGATCAGCACCCCGAGCGAGTTCGACACAGCCGCCAACGCCGTTCCCGCCGCCAGCACAACCAGCGTCCCCAGAAGCAGCCGCTCCTTGCCGTACATATCCCCGAGCCGGCCGATGATCGCCGTCCCGACCGACGCCGACAGCAGGAACCCGGTCAGCAGCCAGGCGACGCCGGTCTCGGTCGTGTGGAGGTCGTGCTGGATCGTCGGCAGTGCCGGGATCACCGCCGAGCTGAGCGCGGCGTACGCCAGGCCGCTCAGGGCGAGCACAGCCAGGATTAGGTTCGGATGGATCGCCCGCGACGCATGCGCGGATCCGTGCCCGGTCATGGGCGTACCTTACGGGTCGATGGAAGACAGCCTTTCGATTAACCGCGCCAACTGGGACGAGCGGGCGCCGGCGCACGCGGCCTCGCCCGGGTATGCCGTGGACCGCTTCCTGGCCGACCCGAGCTTCATCAGCGAAGTGGTCCGCTTCGACCTGCCCCGGCTCGGCGATATCGCCGGCTTGGACGGGGTGCATCTGCAATGCCACATCGGCACCGACACCGTGTCGCTCGCGCGGCTCGGGGCGCGCATGACCGGGCTGGATTTCTCGCCGGCCTCCGTAGCCGAGGCTCGCCGTCTGGCGGCCGCCATCGGGCAGACGGTCGAGTTCTTCGAGGCGAATGTGTATGACGCCCCAACCGTGCTGGGGCACGAGCGGTTCGATTTCGTGTTCACCGGCATCGGCGCGCTGTGCTGGCTGCCCAAGATCCGGCGCTGGGCCGAGGTGGTGGCGGAGTTGCTGCGTCCCGGCGGCTGGTTATTCATCCGCGAGGGCCATCCGATGCTGTGGGCGCTGGACGAGCGTGTCGGCGATGGGCTCGTGGTCGAGTTCCCGTACTTCGAGACCGAGGAGCCAGTGGTGTTTGAAGGGGGCGGGACGTACGTCGAGACCGACGTCGTGTTCGAGCACACGGTGAGCCATTCGTGGAACCACGGACTGGGCGAGATCGTCACCTCGCTGCAGGAGGTCGGGATGCGGTTGACCACCCTGGTGGAGCACGACAGCGTGCCCTGGGAGGCGCTGCCCGGGCTGATGGAGAAGACCGACGGGGACGAGTGGCGGCTGGCTGACCGCCCCTGGCGCGTCGCGCACAGCTACACGCTGCGGGCCGTGAAGTCTTAACCGAACGGCGGGCTGGGCAGATAGGGACTCAGCGGGCCGGGCCGCCCGCGCACGCACAGCGCGCCATACGGCCGGAGCGCGTAGCCGGCTCCCAGCAGGAGCTCGATCGCCCAGTCCTGTCCGCCGGTTATCCAGCGCACGCTCCGGTGGTCCTCCTCGACGTCTCCGACCAGCTCGAGCGCGCCCCACAGGAGCGCCCGCGCCGCCTCCGGATCGCGGGCGGCGAGGAGCCAAACGCCGAACCCCGGCAGGGTCACGGAGAAGCCACGATCGCCGTGGCGGAGCAGGCGGCCGCCGCGGCCGAGTGCGAAGGCGAGATCGGCGGTGTGCGCAGCGCCGCGCACCTCACGCGAGATCGGGGCCAGCTCCTCGAGCTCGTCCTCGCCGGCCTCACGAGTGGCCGGATCGGCTCGGGGCACCTTCGCGCGGTCCAAGCTGCCCATGGCCTCGAACGCGGGCCACAGCGAGAAGCCGGCCAGCCCGTAAAGCCGTAGCGCGCGCGGGTCGCTCGAGCTAACGATCAGGCCCGCGTCGCCCGCAGCGCCGTAGCCCAACGCGCGGTCCATCAGCGCGCGACCCGCGCCGGCGCTCTGGCCCCCGGGGTCGACCGCCAGCAGCGAGAGGACCCATAGGCGCTCGCGCCGGATCGCCTGGGCGGCACCCAGCACCCGGCCGTCGCGCTCGGCGATGAATGCCCCGTCGGGGTCGGTCCGCAGGGGGTGGGCCAGTCGCCCGAGCCAGCGCCGGCGGTTGGCCTCCTCCTCGATCTGAATGCCGAAGGCGGCCCCAGTCAGCTCGGCCGTCGCGTCGAGGTCTGCCAACTCGAGCGGGCGTACGTGGATCTGGCCGGTGGCGGCGCGCACGGTCACCAGTCGAAGGTAGCGAGGTCGCTAGCCGCGGCCACGGATGGCGATCCCGTGAGCGGCCAGCGTGTGCCGGGTCACCGGATTGACATCGAAGCCGGGCTCGGCGATCCCGAATCGGCCGGCCGCGTCGAGCCCGCCGTCGGCGATGACCGCCACGAAGTCGACATCGCTGCGGTCCGACCTGAACGCCCCCAGGCAGGTCGAGCCGACCACGTAGAACCCCTCTATCCGGCCCGGCAGCTCGCGGTCCAGTCCCGCGAGCAGGTCGTCCACAGCCGCGCGCGCGGCGCCTGGAGGTGACGAGCCGCTACCCCATGTCGCCGGCCCCATCATGCCGGGCAGGTGTGGAACGCGACCCCTTGGGGTAGTGGTAGGCGACCGGACCGTCCGGAACACTTTCTCTTGCACAGCGCATAGCAGCTCGTCGGGGCGAGCGGAACAGGCAGACAAACCCCAAGGTGGAGGAACGCCACGGCGTGAACTCTGTCCGATCGCCCCGACGAAGCCGCCCATCCGGCGGCCAGTGCGGCACGTGGGGACGTCGAGGGGCTGAACCCCCTGAGGCTTATGATCTGACGACGTCCTGCATCGACGCTCTTCTGAACGCGGGAAGAGGAGTCGCCTGCTCAACGCAAAGACTGGAGGAGCGATGAAGATCGGCCGCTTGCTGCTCAGGCTCACCGTCGGGGGCTTTTTCTTCGGGCATGGGACCCAGAAGCTGTTCGGATGGTTCGGCGGCTACGGGCTCGACGCCACCTCGCAGATGTTCGATGGGCTCGGCATGCGGCCCGGGCGGCGCAACGCCCTCGCCGCCGGTGTCGCCGAGGCCGGTGGCGGCGCGGCGCTCGCGCTCGGACTCGCCACGCCGCTCGCGGCGGGAACCCTTACCTCGGTCATGCTGACCGCGATCCACCGCGTCCACCTCAAGAACGGGCCGTGGGCGACGAACGGCGGCTACGAGTACAACGCGGTTCTGATCGCCGCCGTGCTCGCGCTGGCCGAGGTCGGGCCTGGCGATGTGTCGCTCGACCACGCGCTCGGAACAGAGCGGAGCGGTCCCGGCTGGGCGCTGCTCGCCGCCGCGATGGGCGTCGTCGGCGCCGTCGGGGCGCACCAGGCCGCCGCGGCCTATCCCACGCCGCCTGCCCCGCCTGTCCCGACTGCCGCCTCGGCCGACGACGGCGGACCGGCCGCACCCGCCGAGCCGGCCAGCGAGTCCACTACCGCTCCCTCGCAGTAGGCCCGAGGCTCGCGTGAGCGCGAGCGAGGCAACCGTCGGGGCGGCAACGCCTCAAGCCAACGCCGAAGCGCCACGCGTGCGCCTGATCTTCGGCGCGCTGCTGCTGGTGCTGCTGCTCGCCTCGCTGGACCAGACGATCGTCTCGACCGCGCTGCCGACGATCGTCGGCGACCTCGGCGGGCTGTCGCACCTCTCGTGGGTGGTGACCGCCTACCTGCTCGCCTCCACCGTGTCGGGGCCGCTGTACGGCAAGCTCGGCGATCAGTACGGCCGCAAGCGGGTGCTCCAGATCGCGATCGTGCTGTTCCTGATCGGCTCGGCCCTGTGCGGCCAGTCCCAGAGCATGACCGAGCTGATCGGCTTCCGCGCGCTCCAAGGATTGGGGGGCGGCGGGCTGATCGTCACCACGATGGCGGCTGTCGGGGACATCATCCCGCCTCGGGAGCGCGGTCGGTATCAGGGCCTGTTCGGCGCGGTGTTCGGCATCGCCACCGTAATCGGCCCCCTGCTCGGCGGGTTCTTCGTGGACAACTTGACCTGGCGGTGGATCTTCTACGTCAATCTGCCGCTCGGGCTGATCGCGCTGGCGGTGATCGCGTTGGCGTTCCAGCCCCGGACCGATCACGTTCGCCACCGCATCGACTATCTCGGTGCGGCCGTCCTCACCGTGGGGCTATCGGCCATCGTGCTGTTCACGAGCCTGGGTGGGACCAGCTACTCCTGGGGCTCGCCGCTCATGATCGCGTTGATCGCGACCGGCGTGGTGATGCTCGTCCTGTTCCCGTTCATCGAGGCGCGCGCGGCCGAGCCGATCCTCCCGCTGGCGCTGTTCCGCAACCGGATCTTCGTCGTCTCGAGCGCGATCGGGTTCATCATCGGGCTGGCCCTGTTCGGCGCGGTCACGTTCCTGCCGCTCTACCTCCAGGTGGTCAAGGGTCACAGCCCGACCGCCTCGGGGCTGCTGATCACGCCGATGATGGCCGGGCTGCTCGTGACCTCGATCCTGAGCGGCAACCTGATCGCGCGCTTCGGCCGCTACCGACCGTTCCCGATCGCGGGCACGGCGATTGCGACGGTCGGGTTATTCCTGCTCTCCCACATCGGCCTCTCGACCTCGACCGTCACCGTCGCGGTGGACATGGTCGTGCTCGGCCTCGGGCTAGGGATGGTCATGCAGGTGCTCGTGCTCGTCGTCCAGAACTCGGTCGACTACCGCTACCTCGGTGTCGCAACGTCCGGTTCGACGCTGTTTCGCCAGATTGGAGGCTCGATCGGCGTCGCCGCCTTTGGCGCGATCTTCTCGAACAACCTGAGCCACGAGCTGGCGAGCCGCATCCCCAAGGGTCTCCACGTGCCGACCGCGGCCAACCCGGCCGTGGTCAGCCATCTCCCGGCTGCCCTCAAGGAACCGTACATCTCCGCGTTCGCGGCGGCTCTGCAGCCGGTCTTCACGACCGCTGCGGCGGTCGCGTTCGTGTCGTTCCTGCTCAGCTGGCTGCTCCGCGAGATACCGCTGCGTCAGACCGCGGCCGCCGAGGGCGTCGGCGAGACGTTCGCGGTCCCCCGCCACGACAGCTCCGAACACGAGATCGAGCGAATCCTGAGCTCGCTCATGCAGCGCGAGCAGCGCCAGCGGGTCTACCAGGACCTGATCGACCGTTCCGGAGTGCACGTCACGCCGCCCGAGGGCTGGCTGCTCAACCGCATCGGCGAGCGGGCGCCGACCAGCGCACCGGCGTTGACCGACGAGCTGCACGTTTCCGCCGAGCAGCTGCAGGAGCCGCTCGACGGGCTCTCCCGCCGGGCGTATGTCCGCGACGACGGTGGGAGTCTGGAGTTGACCGAGGCCGGCCTGCAGGCGCGCGAGAAGCTGATCACCGCCGGGCGGGCCGAGTTATGCCGATTGCTCGATGGCTGGAAGCCCGAGGAGGACGAGGACCTCCAGCCGGTGCTGCGGCGCCTGGCGGGCGCGCTCGTCGTCGAGATGCCCGACGGCTACGCCGGGAGCGCCCCGTCGCCCGTCGCCACCACCCCGGCTAGCCACGGATAACGCGCGGTGTCCTTGCCGGCGTAGTCCGGGTCGAGGTAGATGAAGCAGCGCTGGATCTGCCAGTCCCGGATCTCGAACACATCGCACCACCGTCCGGCGCCCCATTCCGGCACCCCGGCGCGCCACGGGCCGTCGTCGTGCTCGCCGTAGCTGGTTCCCTCGCACACGACCAGGTCGCTGCCCGAGAAGATCCAGTTGAACTCGAGCGCGACGGATTTGCGCTGCTCGTCGGTCATCGTGTGACGGGTGAGGGCCACCGCTCGCTCCTTTGTCTAGATGTCCGTCTGGCGCGGCGCGTAGCGGTGATGGAGCATCAGCATGTTGCCGTCGGGATCGGAGAAGATCGCCATGTGGCAGACGCCGGTGTCGAGCGTCTCGCCGTGAAACGCGATCCCGCGCTCCTCGAGCTGCTTGCGCACAGCCGGGACGTCGTCGACGTGGAGCGCGATCGGGTTCGGGTTGGCCTTGTGCTCCATCCCCATCTTCTCGGGGTCGTAGACGCTTAGGGTCAGGTTGCCGGTCTCGTACTCCGAGAAGTGGCGCTCGGGGATGTAGACGGACCGGGGCAGCCCGAGCGTCTCGCCGTAGAAGACGGCCGCGGCGGCGATATCCCGGGTCGGGATCCCGACGAAATCGACCCCCCGGACGAACTCAGTGCTCACGCGTTCTTAATGACGATGCCTTCGAGGATGAAGGCCGCGCGCTCGGTCGAGTCGATCGCGTTCTCGAGCCGCTCGAAGATGTCCTTCCAGCGGATCACCACCATCGGGTCGATTCCGCTCTCGAACAGCGACGCGATGGCCTCCCGAACGAGGCGGTCGCCCTCGTTCTCGAGCCGGTGCACCTCGACCATCTGGTTGTTGATGTCCTTGAAGGTGCGAATCAGCGGAATCGCCGCGGCCAGTTGTCGCGTTGCGTCGCGCAGCACGCCGGCCAGCCGCTGAGCCTGAGCCATCGGCGCCTCGATCTTGTACAGGCCGAGGTAGTCCGCGACTTCCTCGGTGTAGTCGACGATGTCGTCGAGTGCCGACGCCAGGTGGAGGACGTCCTCGCGGTCGATCGGCGGGACGAACGTCTGATTGAGCCGGCTGATGACGTCATGGGTGATCTGATCGCCGTCGTGCTCGCAGGCCAGAATGTCGCCGGCCAGCTCCGACGTCTCGGGATAACTCGCGAGCATCTCGTCCAGCAACTCGGCCGCCCGGACGATGTTCGCGCCCGCGCGCTCGAACAGATCGAAGAACTCGCGATCGGTGCCTCGGAGGAGGTTCGCGATAGACGCCACGGCTACCTCGTGGGCCACCGACGGGCTCGCTGCCACTGCACCCGGATTACCAGCCCATTCATCAGCTTCGTAGCATAGGACCGTATGGCGACGCCAATGAGAAAATTCCGCGACCGTTTCGCCGGCGCCCCGTGGGCGGCCGGCGACTGAACTCGAGACGATGGCTTACAGCGCCGGAGACGCCAGGCGACAGATGCTCGGAGACGTGGCCGAGGCCACCGACCAGCTCGCGCTCGCGCTGGCCAGCCTCGGTGAGGCGTACGAGGAGCTCGACGAGTCGACCGCAGATGCGCTGGAGGAGGAGCTGTTCCGGCCGGTCCAGTCCGCCTACGGTCGTCTGCGCCGCACGCACGCGGAGTTCGCCGAGCGCTATGGCCTGCCCGGCCGGGCCTTCGAGGCCAGTTCCGGAGGCTTGCATTCGGCCGATCCGCGCGTGTACGTCGAGCGTGCGGTCGAGGCGATCGAGAGCGCCGACCAGGGCCTGGCCGAGCTCCAGGACTCGATGCTGCCGGTCGAGGTGGGCGATCGCGAGCTCCGGGAGGGCCTCTCCGAGGTGCGCGCGACCCTCACCGAGCTACCGGGCCGTGCCCGCCGCCTGATGCGCGCCCAGGGCCGCTAGCAGGCCGAAGGCCTCGTCGGTGCGGCGCGCGGAATCATCTAGCCCCGGGCTACTGGTTCCACTTATCCGCCGTCTTCTTCTTGTGACCGGAGCTCTTCGCGCGGACGCTTTCGACGTCCGGCGGCCGGTCCGCCTCCTCTAGCGAGTGCTCCTCGGCCCTCGCCCGGGCCTCTGCGTTCTTCTCATCGAGCCTCTCGCGCATCCGCTCGAGCTGCTCCTCACGCTTGTCGGGCATGTTTATGCCTCCTGCTTCTGTCGCTTGCCAGATCCTCGCATCTCAGCGAGTGTCCGCTCCAGTGCGGCCATCAGGTCTGGCGCCTCGGGCGCGGCCTCGCGCGGCTCGGGCACCTTGATGACCTGTCCCTTGCGCTTGCGCGCGACCACGTCCCGGAGCCGCCGCCGGTAGCGGTCCTTCCAGTCGCCGGGCTCCCGGGTCCCCGCGAGCTCCTCGATCACCGCCACCGCCGCCTTGAGCTGCTGGGCGCTTGGCTTGTGGGCCTTCTGTGTGGCCGCCTCGACGTCCTTGCGCGGGCGGATTTCGTCGGCGAACAACATCGTGGAGAGCATCAGCGCTGAATCGTGCGCCCGGACGATCGCCAGATACTCCTTGGTCCGCATTACGAACTGTCCGAGCGCCGCCCGTCCGGTCTGCGCCATCACCTCGGTCAGCAGCCGATAGGCGCGGGCCGAGCCATCGTCCTCAGAGGCGGGCAGCAGGAAGTAGGGGTGGTCGAAGTAGATCGGGTCGACCTCGTCGAGATCGACGAACTGCTCGATCTCGATCGTTCGGGTGCGGCGGGGCTCGATCGCCTCGAGCTCCTCGTCGGTGACGATCACCTGTCCGCCGTCCTCGAGCTCGTAGGCACGCTCGACCTCCTCGTAGGGAACGTCGATGTCCTCCGCTGAGCACCAGCGCTGCACCTCGATCGGCGCGCCATCCTTAGCGTGGAGCTGGCGAAAGTGCAAGTCGAGGTCGCGCACGGCGGTCACCATCACCACCGGGATGTTGACGAGGCCGAAGCTGAGCGATCCGCTCCATAGCGCGCGTGGCATCGGCTCAGCCCCGCTTCCCGCGCTTCTTGCTCTTGCCCGCGAGACTCGCCTCGAGCGCGGCCGTCAGGTCGTCCGGGGCCTCGGGCTCCGCGTACTCGGCTAGCTCGATCTCCTCCCCCTTGGCCTTGCGCTTGATCAGCTGGGCCACGCGGTCGCGGTAGCTGTCCTTCAACGCGCTCGGGCGAAAACGCTTGTGCAGCGAGGAGACCAGCTGCTCGGCCATCTCGAGCTCGCGGTCGCTCGGCCGGCGGCTTGGGCTTCGTATGTCGAGCTTGTCGGCGGCCACGAGCTCATCGGCGAAGCGCATCGTGTGGAGCACCAGCACGTCGTCGAGCGCGCGCACCGCGACCAGGTACTCGCGGTTATGGAAGACCCACCGGCCGATGCCGGCTCGACCCGATCGCTCGAGCGCGTCGTGGAGCAGCCGGTAGGCGTCCTCGCCGCCCTCGCCGGCGCCCAGGTAATAGGCGCGGTCGTAGAACACCGGATCGACTTCGATGCTCTGCACGAATTGCTCAAGCCCGATCGTGCGCGAGCGATCGCCCGCCGCCGCGTCGATCTCCTCCTTGTCGAGCATCACAAACTCGCCGCCGCGGAGCTCGTATCCCATGGCGACCTCCTCGTAGGGAACCTCCTTCCCTTCCTTCGAGCAGATGCGCTTCTGCTTGATGCGCGCGCCGTCCTGGGCGTGGACCTGGTGGAAGTGGATCGTGTGGCTCTCGGTGGCCGAGTGCACCTTCACCGGCACCGCGATCAGCCCGACGGTGATCGTGCCGTTCCAGATCGAGCGGGGCATCGGCCCTTGCCTACCCCGATGCCTTGGGTGTACGCGCTGGGCGGGTCGGGTAGCCCGGCGATAGGAGGTGAGGAATACATGGCATTAGGACTTGCTCGTCTGGTTCGGTCCCTCGCAGGCCTCATAGCGTTGGTCATCGTGGCGGCGATCGTTCTGTTCCTGCTGGGCGCCAACCCCAGCAACGGGATCGTGAAGGCGATCCACGACGCCGGCGCCTGGCTCGTCGGTCCGTTCAAGAACCTGGTCTCGATCCACAACGCCAAAGTGGCGATGGCGGTCAACTGGGGCCTCGCGGCGCTGGTCTATCTCATCGTCGGCCACTTGATCGCCAGTCTGCTGGTGCGGATGACCCCGCGCCGGCGGCCGGTCGCGATCTGAGATTAGGTCCCCGCCCACCCTGCCTTCGGCGGCGTCCGTCGGATGTGGCGCGGCCCGGCCCGGTTGCAAGGCATGGACGCCGAGCGGGCCGCGGCCGCGACCACCATGCGACCCCGTCCGGACGGGGTTGGATGGCCCCATGGACGCCGAGCGAAGCGAGGCCAATGTCAGGTACGGACCCTTACAAAAACCCATCTTTTAGTCCAGCCGATGCTTACGCGCACGGAGGTATGGGTATCAGGTCGCCATGACTTCTCTAGCCACTGCCCGCACCGAATCCACCGACCTCTTCGTCCGCTGGCAACAGCACGGGGACCGCAGCGCGCGAGACGAGTTAGTGCATCGCTTCCTGCCGCTGGCCCGCAAGCTCGCCCGTCGCTATGCCGGAGCCCGGGAGCCGTTCGAAGATCTGTTGCAGGTCGCCAGTCTCGGCCTCGTCAAGGCCGTCGATCGCTTCGACGCCGAGCGCGGTACCGCGTTCTCGTCCTTTGCCGTGCCGACGATCCTGGGCGAGCTCAAGCGCTACTTCCGGGACCTCGGTTGGTCGGTCCACGTTCCGCGCGGCGCCCAGGAGATGGCGCTCAAGGTCGAAGAGGCCCAGCAGCAGCTGACGTCAAGGACGGGCCGTCCGCCGAGCGTCCAGGAACTCGCCGAGTACATCGAGATGAGCATCGAGGACGTCCTCGATGCGCTGGAAACCGCCGGCGCGCACCACTCAACCTCGCTCGACGCCCCGCGTGAGGACGGCGACGGGGAGACCGGCACGCTGGCCGATGCCTTCGGACAGGAGGACGAGCGATTCGAGCTCGTCGATGCGAGCGTGACGATTGCCGCCTCGGCCCATCAGCTGACCGCGCGCGAGCGCCATGTCCTCGCCCTGCGGTTCGTGCAGGACTTGACGCAGACCCAGATCGCCGAAGAGATAGGTGTCTCGCAGATGCAGGTCTCGCGGATCCTGCGTCGAGCGCTGGCCCGCCTGCGCGAGATGACCGAGACAGGCGACGAAGCATCCGTCGCCTGACGGATCTCGTTCAGCACATGCCCGGGGGCGGGGCTACCGCGAGTCAGTTACGCGAGCGTTCTCGCGCTCGTCACGCGCACTGCCGTTCGAACCACACCTCGGTGTGGTTGGGCGAGCACTGCATCCCCCAGCGATCGGAGAGCTGCTCGACAACGCGCAGGCCCCACCCGCGTGTTTTCGCCTGCGCCACTCGCTTGGCGAACCCCGTGCCGCGGTCGAGCACGCGGCACCGGACCTCGCCGTTTACCAACAGATCGAGCACGACCGGATCGTCCGTACCGTGGCTCCCATGTACGACGCCGCTGGCGACCAGCTCGCTGACCATCAGCTTGACGTCAGCGAGGATGCCACCGGGAAGCCGCGAGGACAGCTCTTCGGCGATGATTCGTCGTGCCTGGGCCGGTGCGCCCGGCTGGGGCTCGATCTTGTAGAGGGCACGAATACGTGAATCCATGACTGGGCATATGTTTACCCCGCAAACGAACATCAAATGCATGCCAGGGATCAGGATCTGTCTCGCCGCACCATCCTCCGGACGGCGGGCGTCGACCAACGGAGATCGCCCCATTTGACCCAAGAAGCGCCAGCTGTTCGCCTTGAGCTCGATTCCCGGCCAGAGACGCTGACCCTGGTCCGGGGCGTGCTCGCGGGCGTCGCTGAGCTGATCGGGCTCGACCCCGAGCTTCTGGATGACCTTAAGACCGCGGTCAGCGAGGCGTGCAACAACGTGGTCATGCACGCCTACGAGGGAGAGACGGGCCCGCTCGCGGTTCGCATGTACATCGACCCCCAGACGATCGAGGTCGTCGTCCTCGATCACGGATCGGGGCTACCGCCGCTCGCTCCGGCTGATGAAACGATCCGCGGGGTCGGGCTTTCAGTCATCCGAGCGCTGGCCGAGCGGGCGGAGTTCCGCGCCGTTCCCGACGGTGGCACGGAGGTACGGATGTCCTTCGCCGGACAGCGCGACGGCAAGCCGCTGTTTCACCTGCCGAGCCTGCCCGGACCGGACGATCAAGACACCGCCTGGTTGACCGGCGATGCGGTGGTGTCTCTCTCGCCGATCAGCCTGCTCGCCGGTGTCCTCGGGCGGGTGGCGCGTGCGCTCGCGGCGCGTGCGCGCTTCTCGCTGGACCGTTTCTCCGACGTCTACCTGGTCACCGACGCGATCGCGGCGCATGCGGGGCGCGCGGCGGACGGTGCGCGCATGTCGTTCGCGATCTCCACCGATACGCAGCGGCTCGAGCTGACCATCGGCCCGTTCCTGACCGGCAGCGGGGAACAGCTCTCCCACCAGGCGCCCGACTACAGCGCGGCATCTGCCCTGACGATGCTCAGCGACGAGCTCGACGTCCGCCCGACGGAAGGCGGAGAGGTCCTTCACGTCGTGATGGTCGACCGCCGGCGCGCCTGACTAAGGTGCCGCCGCCAGTCCTCAAGGACCGGCCTCAGTCGCCGCCGATCAGGTCCTCGGGAGCATCGACCAGCGTCAGCCGGTCGGCCACACCGGTCAGGCTGAGCAGTCGCTGGACCTGCTGGGGCCCCTTGACCATCGCCAGGCGCCGTCCCTCCTGCTCGGCGCGCTGATGCGCCCGCACGAGCACGCTGAGGCCGGTGGAGTCCATGAAGTCGAGGTCCCGCAGGTCGATGATCAGCAGGTCGGATTCCGACGCGGACACGCGATCGAGTTCTTCCTGGAGAGCCGGGCTCGAAGCCAGGTCGAGCTCGCCGCTCACCGCGATCACGGTGGCCTGAGCCTCCCTGTGCACCTCTACGCGGAAGTGACTCTGCACGCTGGCCGCGAGCCTACTGATCTTCGGCCGCGGATGTTGGACGAGATGTTGCGAGCGTTCCCCGATCTCCCGCCGGGCGGGTGGTTTGACCTGTGGCTGCTCGGCTTCCTGATCGGAGGCGTCGAGTCGGGCGTGGGACGCGGACGTTGGTACCGCTGGTAGAAGCCGGACGCGAATCGACCGGGACTGACCCGGCGGAACCTGCCCAGAGGCGCTCCGCCGGGGTGGCGCTAACGGCTCGGCTCTACTGGCGCGGTTCGCTGCCCGTGAGCTGGCGGAGCCGCTGGAGCGAGCGGCGTAGCAGGCGCGAGACCTGCATCTGGGAGACGCCGACGCGCTCGGCGATCTCCGACTGGGTCAGGTCCTCGCCGAAGCGCAGATACAGGATCTCGCGCTCGCGTTGGGGGAGGTGCTTGGCGGCGGCGAAGATCGTCGTCTGGTCGTCGACCAGGCCGAGCCGCTGGTCCTCGTCGCCGATCGCGTCGAGCCGGCTGGCGTCTTCCTCGTCGGCCAGGGGCGCGTCGAGCGAGACCGTGCCGTAGGCCTCGGCCACCTGGAGGCCGTCGAGGACTTCCTCCTCGCTCAGCTCGAGGTACTGGGCGAGCTCGTCGACACGGGGCGGCCGGCCGATCCGGGCGCTGATCGCCTGGCGCGCCTCGTTGATCCGGCGCGCGCGCTCCTGGGCGCCGCGATCCACGTGGATCGCCCACCCCGTGTCACGGAAGTAGCGCTTGAGCTCGCCGACGATCGTCGGCACCGCGAACGAGGTGAACGCGAACCCGCGATCGGGGTCGAATCGCTCAACCGCCTTGACCAGGCCGAGGCTCGCCACCTGCACGAGGTCATCGTAGGGCTCGCTCGATTGGACGTAGCGTCGAGCCAGCTTGCGAGCCAGGGGCAGGAAACGCGCAATCAGCTCATCGCGCGCCGCGCGATCCCGATCGCGTCTCCACCGCTCGAACAGCTCTTGCGAGTCAGCAGCGGACACCGGCTCGCCCACCGGGGTCCCCGACAACGGGGGCCTCCTTTCGCAGACTGCCCACTTTTAGCACAAGGCATAGGCCCGTGCGGCAATCGCCTGGCCCCCAGGGTGCGGCGAGCCCGGGCGTTGCCTCGGAGTCTGGGTGGCCATCTCTTCTCGCTCCTCACGTGTCGCGGTGTGGGCAGCATCTCCCCTCCCCACATTGCGATACTCACCGCGATGTCCGCTTCCTACACCTCAGAGCTCGCGCAGGAGCTCGGCCCCGACGTCCTCGCCCGATTCCTGCGCTATGTGCAAATCGACACCCAATCCCAGCGCGATCGCACCTCTTCGCCGAGCACGCCTGGCCAGCTGGACCTCGGGCGCCTGCTGGTTGACGAGCTGCGCGAAGCCGGCCTCGATGACGCTCGGCTCGATGACAACGGTTACGTGGTGGCGACGCTCGCCGGCACCGGTGTCGATGGGGGTACCGGCGACGGACGCGCGATCGGCCTCATCGCGCATATGGATACCAGTCCGGATGCTCCGGGGCACGGCGTCGAGCCGATCGTCCACCGGGACTACGGCGGCGGCGTACTCTCGCTGCCGCGCGCCGGCACGGTCCTGGATCCGGCGGCGATGCCGGAGCTCACCGGCAAGGTGGGCCACGACCTCGTCACCACTAGCGGCGACACGCTGCTCGGGGCCGATGATAAGGCGGGAGTGGCCGAGATCATGACCGGCGTGGCACACCTCGCCGCGCATCCCGAGCTCCCGCGGCCGACGCTCCGGGTCGCCTTCACTCCGGATGAGGAGATCGGCGAGGGCGCGACGCTGTTCGACATCGCGGGCTTCGGCGCGCGCTGCGCCTACACCCTCGACGGCTCCGACCTGGGCGAGCTCCAGGACGAGACGTTCAGCGCGCTGGAGCTGATCCTGACCGTGCGCGGCGTGGAGGTGCATCCGGGATTCGCCAAGGGGAAGCTGGTCAACGCGCTGCGCCTGGCGGCGCGGATCGTTGCCGCGCTCCCGTCCGACACGCTGACCCCCGAGACCACCGGGGACCGCGAGGGCTTCATCCACCCGCACGAGATCACCGGTGACGCGGGTCAGGCGCAGGTGCGCTTCATCCTGCGCGACTTCGACGACGTGGCGCTCGAGCGCCACCGCGTCCTGCTCGAGCGGACGGCGCAGGAGATCGTGGCCACCGAACCGCGGGCGCGCCTCGAGGTCGAGGTGCGCGAGCAGTACCGCAACATGCGCCGCTTCCTGAGCTCGGTGCCGGAGGTAACGGCCGCGGCCGAGGCGGCGATCCGCGCCGAGGGCATCGAGCCGATTCGCCGTCCGATCCGGGGCGGCACCGACGGCTCGCGGTTGAGCGAGATGGGTCTGCCCACTCCGAACATCTTCACCGGCGGACACGAGTACCACTCGGTGCGCGAGTGGTCCTCCGTCCAGGAGATGGCGGCCGCGGCGGCGGTCGTGGTGCGCCTGGCCGACGTGTGGTCGCGGGACGGCGATGGCTAGTTCCCCCGGCTCGCTGGCGTCCCTCGACGGCGTCATCACGCTCGCCTCCGAGGCGACGATTCCGGCTACCGACGAGGGTCTGATCCGCGGCGACGGCGTGTTCGAAGTGGTCGCGCTTTACGACGGGCAACCGTTCGCGTTCGAGGAGCACCTGCGTCGGATGGAGCGTTCCGCGGCCAACCTGCGCCTTCCGCTCGACCTCGAAGCGGTCACGTCGGATGTTTGGAGCCTGCTCGCTCATGTCGAACCGGGGCCGGAGCACGCGCTGCTGCGCATCGTCCTCACGCGCGGCGGGCGCCGTCTACTCCTGACCGAGCCGGCGCCGGCCATTCCGGAGACGGCCCGGCTCGCCTCGGTGACCTACTCGCCGACCCGCGTGCTCGACGGGGTCAAGTCGCTCTCCTATGGATCGAACATGCTCGCGTCGCGACTCGCGCGGGAGCGGGGATTCGACGAGGCGCTGCTCGTCACCCCGCACGGACGAGTACTCGAGGCACCGACCAGCTCGATCTTCTACGTCGTGGACGGCGAGCTCTTCACGCCGCCGCTCGATGAGCACATCCTGGCCTCGATCACCCGCGCGATGGTGCTCGCCGCGACCGACGCGTCCGAGCGAGTGGTGACGCTGGAGGAGCTGCTTGGAGCAGACGAGGCGTTTCTCGCCTCCACCACGCGCGAGGTCCAGCCGGTGGCGGCGATCGACGAGCGCTCGTTCCATGCCCCGGGCCTGGTCACGCGTCGCACCGCCGAGGTCATCGAGCGCGTGATCCGCGAGCGGTTGGCCGAACCGGCGCGATGAAGATCCTCACGGTGATCGGGAACCGCCCCCAGTTCATCAAGGCGGCGGCGGTCTCGCCGCGCCTGCGCGCGTCGCATGAGGAGCTGCTCGTGCATACCGGCCAGCACTTCGACGACTCGTTGTCCTCGGTGTTCTTTAGTGAGCTCGGGCTGCCGGCCCCCGAGTTGGAGCTCGGGATCGCGCTCGGGTCGAACACGTCGCAGACTGCCCGGATGCTGGGGGCGTTGGAGCCGGTGGTGCGTGACGGTTCGCCGGATGTCGTTCTGGTCTACGGGGACACGAACTCGACATTGGCGGGTGCCCTGGCCGGAGCTCAGGCCGGGGTTCCCGTGGCGCACGTGGAGGCCGGGATGCGGTCGTTCGACCGCTCGATGCCCGAGGAACTCAACCGGGTATTGGTGGATCATGCCTCGTCGCTGCTGTTGTGCTCGTCCTCGGTGGCGGTGGCCAATTTGGAGCGCGAGGGCGTCACCGGGGCGACCGAGGTGGTCGGCGACGTGATGGTGGACGTGGCGTCAGCGGTGCAGCCGCGGGCTCGCGGTCGAGTAGATCTGTTGGTAGAGCGGGGGCTGGCGCCGGGCGAGTATCTGCTCGCGACCGCGCACCGGGCGGGCAATGTGGACGACCCGGATCGCCTTCGGTTACTTGTCGAGCTGCTCTGCAACATGCCGCTCACCGTGCTGTTTACGATCCACCCGCGTACGCGCCGACGTCTGGACGAGCGCGACCTCCTCGGCCGGCTCGAGAGCTGCGGATCGGTGATCACCGCGCCGCCGCTCGGGTATGTCGAAACGGCCGCGCTCCTGTGCAACGCTCGCGCCGTGCTCACCGACTCGGGCGGCCTGCAGAAGGAGGCCTACCTGGCGAGGGTGCCGTGCGTGACGCTGAGGGCAACGACGGAGTGGACCGAGACGGTCGAGTCCGGATGGAACACGCTCGTCGATCTCGATGCGGAGGCCGCGCTACAGGCTCTGGAGGCCCAGCCTCCGCGCGAGCATCCGGCCCTCTACGGGGACGGGCATGCGGGGGAGCGCGTCCTGGACGCTCTTAGACTGCACGTCGGATGAGGCGCGTGACGCCTGAGATCGACGACTCCCTGTCCATCGCCGTCGCCGGCCTGGGCTATTGGGGCCCCAACCTGGCTCGCAACTTCGCCGCGATCCCGGGGTGCGAGCTGACGTGGTGCTGCGATGCCTCGGAGGACGCACGGGCTCGGGCAGCGCCGCAGTTCCCGTCGGCCCGGTTCACGGACGATCTCGACGAGGTATTGGCCGACGAGTCAGTCGACGCGGTCGCGCTCGCCACGCCCGTGGCGCAGCATGCCGAGCACGCGGTGCGCGTGCTGGAGGCGGGCAAGCACTGCTTCGTCGAGAAGCCGCTCGCGCAGTCCGTGAGCGACGCCGAGCGCGTGGTGGCCGCGGCAGCGGAGTATCAGCGTGTGCTGATGGTCGGGCACCTGCTCGAGTATCACCCGGGGGTCCGGCGGCTCAAGGAGCTCGTCGATTCCGGCGAACTCGGCGAGCGGATCTATTACATCTACGGAAACCGCCTGAACCTGGGCAAGCTGCGCGCGGACGAGAACGCGCTATGGAGCCTCGGCGCCCACGACGTGTCAGTGGTGATGTACCTAGCCGAGGAGGAGCCCTGGGAGGCGGTGGCGCACGGCGAGTCCTACGTGCAGGAGGGCGTCGAGGACGTGGTGTTCTGCTTCCTGCGCTTCCCGTCCGGGCTGAGCGCGCATCTGCACCTATCCTGGCTCGACCCCCACAAGGAGCGCCGCTTCACCGTGGTCGGCTCACGGCGGATGGCCACCTTCGACGACCAGGCGCTGGAGGGCAAGCTCAAGATCTACGACAAGGGCTTTGACCAGAATGCCTCGAGCTACGGCGAGTACATCACCCGCTCGGGCGACATCTTCTCCCCGCAGATCCCCAACCTGGAGCCACTGCGCATCGAGTGCGAGCACTTCGCGGAGTGCGTCCGATCCGGACGCCGCCCCCGCTCCGACGGCGCGAGCGGCCTGCGCGTGGTCCGAGTGCTCGAGGAGCTCCAGCGCTCGCTCGATGCCTCACCGCGCGTGACCCGCGCCACATCGTCCACTAAATAGATAGGAGCCGCGATGGAGACCTGGGACGTCCGCTCGCTCGAGATCGAGCCTCACCATCCACAGGTGTTGCGCTCCGACGCCGAGACCCGCGCGATCGCGATCAGCCTGCCCGCCGGCGAGGAGCTCCAGGAGCATCAGGTGCACGAGCGCACGTACCTGATCGTGGTCGACGGCGAGGTCTCGATCTCGGCGGACGGAGGGTCCGTGTCCGGCGGGGCGGGCCTGCTCGCACATTTCGAGCCCAACGAGCGGCGCACGATCCAGGCGGTCAGCGATGCGCGGTTGCTGCTCGTGCTGGCCCCGTGGCCCGGCGAGGGCCACCCGTCGCAGCCGCACTGAGCGTCTGGGCGCCCGCCCGCGGGCGAGCGACTTTGGCTCGTTCTACAGGGCGATTCGGCGCGTCAGGCGGCCGCAGACGCGGCGCCCGAGACCGCCATTCCGGCGCCGGCCTGGGTCCAGATGACCTGATCGCGCCGCGGGCCGACCCCGATCACCGCGATCGGAACGCCGACGAAATCGGAGATGAACTGCAGATAGTCCCGCGCGGCTGCGGGCAGGTCTGACTCCTCGCGACAGTCGGTCAGATCCTCGGTCCAGCCCGGCATCGTGATGTATTCGCCGGCCGCGTGGTGCAGGACGGTCTGGTGGTACGGGAAGTAGTCGAACTCGGAGTCTCCCGGGCCGCGGTAGCGCGTGCACACGCACAGCTGCTCGATGCCCGAGAGAACGTCGAGCTTCATCACGGCCAGGGCGGTCAGCGAGTTGATACGGGCGGCGTACCGCAGGGCCACCAGATCAATCCAGCCGACGCGCCTTGACCGGCCCGTGGTGGTACCGAACTCGCCGCCACGCTCGCGGATCTCCTCGGCCAGGTCGCCATCGAGCTCGGTCGGGAACGGCCCGGCGCCCACGCGCGTGCTGTAAGCCTTCATCACGCCCAGGATCTCGTCGATGTCCTTAGGCCCGACGCCGGCACCGACGCACGCGGCGCCCGCCACCGGGTTGGAGGAGGTCACGAACGGATACGTGCCGTGGTCGATGTCGAGCAGCGCGCCCTGCGCGCCCTCGAACACCACGGTTTGCCCGGCGTCCAAGCGCTCGTGGACGAGCCGCACGGTGTCGGCGATGTAGGGCTCCAGCCGGTGGCCGTAGGTCAGGTACTCCTCGGTGATCGTCTGCAGGTCGAGCTGCGGGTCCTTCTGGAACGGACGCAGCGACAGCCGCTTGGGGTCGAGCGCGGCGACGATCTTCTTCTTGAGGATCTTCTCGTCGAGCAGGTCCTGGACACGGATTCCCAGTCGCGCCGCCTTATCGGCGTAGCACGGCCCGATGCCCCGCCGAGTGGTGCCGATCTGCAGCTTGCCGAGCTTCGCTTCGCCCGCCTGGTCGAGCAGCATGTGGTACGGCATGATCAGGTGCGCGTTGGCCGAGATCCGCAGCGATCCCGTGTCCACGCGCCGTCGGCGCAGCTCGTCGAGCTCGTCGGTCAGGACTCGGGGGTCAATCACCACTCCGTTGCCGATGACGCACAGCGTGTCCTTGTGCAGGATCCCCGACGGGATCAGGTGCAGCTTGTACGTCTGGCCGTCGCTGATGATCGTGTGGCCGGCGTTGTTGCCGCCCTGGAAGCGCACCACGGCATCGGCCCGCTCGGCGAGCAGGTCGGTGACCTTTCCCTTGCCCTCATCGCCCCACTGGGCGCCAACCAATACGATTCCAGGCATCGTCGATGAGTGTACGCACGGCGTGGGCGTAGTCGCGGCGGGGACGTCGGTGGGCGCTGTCGCCACCCGTGGCGAGGGCGGAATCCCGGCGCCGCCCGGTCCCGGACCCGGCCCGGATCCGAGCCCGCTGACGCCAGGACCCGACCCGGGTCCGCCCGGTCCCCCCGGCCCTGCGCCGCCGGACCCCACGCCGCCGGCTCCGACACCGGACCCGTCGCCGCTGCCGCCACGCCCCGGGCCGCAGATCTGACGCGCTCCCGCTCCGCAGACCTGTCAGGCTGCCGGTCCGGAGATCCGACGAGCCCGTCGGTCCGCCCTTTGTGCGCTATCTCACTTATTCCCTAACCCCGCGCGGGTAGGGCGTCCACAGGAACGATCCCCGTGCCCCGCCAAGCGCTTCCCCCCGGCCCCCGCTTCCCCAAGCCGCTACAGAGCATGGGCTTCTGGACGCGGCCGCTGGCTTTCCTGGAGCGCTCGCGCGCCCGCTACGGCTCGCGTTTCACCCTGCGCCTACTGGGCTCTCCGCCGTTCGTGATCCTGTCGGATCCGGAGGAGATCAAACAGGTGTTCACCGCCCCGCCGGACGTCCTGCATCCCGGGGAGGGGGCGCGAGTGCTGGCCCCGGTGGTCGGACAGAACTCGGTGATCCTGCTCGACGAGGACGCGCACATGGAGCAGCGCAAGCTGATCCTGCCCGCGTTCCACGGCGAGCGCATCGAGCGGCTGAGCAGCCTGGTGGCCGCCGTGGCCGAGCGCGAGGTCGCCGGCTGGCCCGATTATGGCTCGGTCGAGCTCCATCCCCTGCTTCAAGGCCTGACCCTCGAGGTCGTGCTCCGCGCCGTATTCGGCCTCGATCCCGGCCCGCGCCTCGACGCCGTGCGCGAGCGGCTGTCGGCCATGCTCTCGTTCGGCGATCGCTTCATCAGCCTAATTCCGCCGTCGCCCGGCGGGCGAGCCGAGAAGGTGCTCGAGCGTGTCGGCCCGTTCGCGGCGTTCGCGCGGATCCAGCGTGAGGCCGACGAGCTCCTGTCCGAGTTGATCAACGAACGCCGGACCGCTGCCGAGCGACGGGACGACGTGCTCGCGATGCTGCTGGGCGCCCGGCACGCCGATTCCTCGCCGATGTCTGACCAGGAGCTTCGCGACGAGCTGATGACGATGTTGGTGGCCGGGCACGAGACGACCGCGTCGGCGCTCGCCTGGGCCCTCGAGCGCCTGAGCCGGCATCCGGCGGTGCTGGGCGCCCTCGAAGCCGAAGTGCAGGCCGGTGACGGCGACGCCTACCTCACCGCGACGATCTACGAGACGCTCCGCCGCCGCCCGGTGCTGCCCAACGTAGCGCCACGGCTGGTCAAGCAACCGGTCGATATCGGCGGGTGGAGCTACCCGACCGGCATAGGCTTGGTGCCGAACGCCTACCTGGTGCACCACGACCCGCGCATCTATCCGGATCCATACGCGTTCAGGCCCGAGCGGTTCCTCGATTCCTCGCCGGGGACCTACACCTGGATTCCGTTCGGCGGAGGCCGGCGGCGCTGCCTCGGCGCGAGCTTCGCGATGCTCGAGATGAAGCTGGTGCTCAGAGCTCTCTTGCGCGCCCGCAAGCTGAGCACCGTCACCGAGCCGTTCGAGCCACCGAGGAGGCGAAACATCACGATCACGCCGGGCCGGGGAAGCATCGCGCAGCTGCCGAGACGGCACCCGGCACGCGCTCCCGCCACCGAACCCGAGCGCGCGGCCCTCATTCCATCCGCGGCGCCCACCCGGCTCGGTCAGGTCGTGCCGCGCGCGAGTTAGTGAGCTGCCACTAACCGGCGTGCGCGACCAACTCGATCCGGTTGCCCCACGGATCGGCCGTGAAGAATCGCCAGGTACCGGCGATCGCCTCGTCCCACTGAACCGCGCAACCAGCCGCCGCGAGCCGCGCCGCCAGGCGGTCAAGGTCGGCTGCGGCAACCAGGAGGGCGGGGTGGGCCTTCGTGGCCGGCGCGAACGGCTCGGCGATCCCGACGTGGATCTGATGCGTCCCGCAGGCGAACCACACGCCTCCCCGCTCCCGGAGCGGCTCGGGCTTGCCAAGCTCGGGCAGACCCAGGACGTCTCCGTAGAACCAGCGCGCCTGGGCCTCGCTACCGGGCGGGGCCGCCAGCTGGACGTGGTCGATGCCGAGCAGCACGATCGGATCGCGAGCGCCGCTTAGCGCAGAGGCGCTTCGTCCGTCGCTGCCGAGCGGTCGAACACGAGCCGCAGGTAATCGGCGGGATCCTCGTCCGGTCCGGGCGGGTCGAACGGCAACCGCGTCAGCACGCGAACGGTTCCGAGCTCCGGATACTCGACGATCTCCGGCGTCGTCTTGGTCGAAACCATCAGGTACCGCGCCGGCGCCTCGCTGCGATTGGCCACCGAGTGGGCGCCGCGGCGTCCCCGCGGGAACGCCACCACGTCGCCGGGCGCCAGCGCGCGCTCGCCCTCGAGCGTGCGCAGGGTTGGCGTTCCCTGCAGCACGACCAGCAGCTCCTCCATTGCGTGGTGGATGTGCAGCGGTGCCCCGTCCGCTCCCGGCGCGAGCTCGTAAAGCGTCCCGCCTAGAAGCTCAGCGCCCGCGTTCCGCGCCACCGGCTCGCCACGGATCGAGCCGCGCTCGACCGTGAAAGTGTCCGCGAAGACGTTGGGTCGCTCTACCACGGCCTGATCATCGCAGGGCTGGGGTCCGGGATCGGCTCGGCCAGCGGAGCGCACAGGTTTGTCGGCTGATCCGAGGTTCGCAGTGTGTGTCGGAGCTGGACGAAGGCGATCGCGCCCAGGATGGCCGGAATCCCGAGCTGGAACGTCCGGTACGCGACCACCGCGGCCGCCGTCTGCGACAGCGGCGCCCCGTAAAGGACCATCGCGCCGATGAGTCCACCGTCCGTGCCCCCGATGCCGCCGGGCAGCGGGATGAGCCCTCCGAGCTGACCGATCGTGTAGCCGAACACCAGCGGCCCGACCGGCGGAACCGCACCGAACGCCGCGAACGCCGCCGCGAACGCCGCGATGTCGAACGCGAGGTAGCCGAGCGCGCCGACGATCACCCAGATTTGACTCGGGCGCAGGAGCGCGCCGGTGTCGCGGATTCCCTCCCCCAGCGAGGTCAGCGCCGCGTTGATCAGGCGGCCCGGTCTCGAGTGCGCCTCCCGCGGGCGGATCCGGTCGACCACAGACGGCAACAGGATCGCGAACACAATCGATCCGACCGCAAGGGCCGAGAACACCACCGTTGGAGCGCCCGGTGCATGGCCCGGGAGCACTCCGAGCAGCAGCAATGGGCCAACGATCGCGGCGCACAGGAAGTTCGGCGTGCTGGTGATTACGAAGAACGCGACGCTGCGCCGGGCGACGTACTCGGAGGACAAGCCGCCGCGCCGTAGCGCCCAAGCGCCCAGGGCAAGCCCGCCCGCTCCGCCGGTCGGCAACAGCACGTTCGCGGCCTGCTCGGCCATCCCCAGCCGATAGCTGAAACCCCAGCCGAGACGACGGCAGAACACGTAGCGAAAGGCCAGGATGTTGCACAGGGCAGAGGTGAGCTTGAGCAGGCCGGCCAGGACGATGAATGCCGCGTCGGCCTCGACGAACCGGTGGCGCAGATCTCCCAGCCCCGGCAGCGCGCTGATCGCCACCGCCACCACGACACCGAGCAAGGCCAGCTCGGCGAGACGGCGGACGATGTGCCGCGGGTTGAACTCGTCGGGGATGTCGGTGGATGCATTCGCATCCGGGTGTTCGGTGTGTGAGCTCATCGTTTCGCGGGGCGCCGGCCGGCATGCGGCAGCCGGTGCCGGTCCCTCTCCGAGTCGTTGAAGTCTGGCAAGCGCGCTAGGTTCTGGGCGTGTCCGAGCCCGACCCTAAGACCGAGGAGCTCTCCTCGGCGCAGCGCGAGCGCGAGGAGGCCGAGCGCAAGCGGGCCGAAACCGCGCCGGACGAGGACGAGGCCGCTCAGCACGCGCGACGGGCGGAGAAGGCGCGCTACCTGGCCGAAAAGCTCGAGGAGCGAGCCGAGTCAGAGCGCCGGCAGGAGGACTGATCCGGCGCCGGCCGGCCTCACTCCGACCGGAACTCCATCCGGCGGTCGTCACCGTCCAACGGGAGCTCGTCGCACATCTCGGTGAGGCGCGAAACCGTCCGTGCGGTGATCTGGTCGCACAGCGCATCCCGGTCGGTGATGTTCGTGGTGATCACCACCGATCGCTGGTCTTCATAGCGCGCATTGACGATCGAGTAGAGCTCTTCGAGCACCCAGTCGGTGCTGCGCTCGGCGCCGACGTCGTCGATGTGGAGCAGGTCCACCGCGGCCAGGCGGTCGAGCAGATCCACGTGTGAGCGCTCAGCGCGATGCGTGTCGCGGATCTCGTTGAGCAGGCGCGGGAGCGAGTAGATCGCCACCGAGCGTCCCGCCTCGAGCGCCGCCTTCGACACCAGCATGGCCAGGGTGGTCTTGCCCGTCCCCACGGGACCCATGAACCACAGCCCGCGCCCGGCGTCCAGATGCTTGTCGATGTTGTTGGCGAACCTGCGCGTGGCCGAGACCACATGCTGCTCCATCTCGGTGACCGGGTAGCGGTCGAACGCCGCGTCGCGGTAGCGCCGAGGGATCACCGCAGACAGGCTGCGTGCCTTGCGCAGCGCGATGATCTGCCGGCGGCACCGGCAGTCGTACGCGGTGTTGGTCTCCTCGTCGAAGACCAGGCCGCTGCCGTCGCACACGCCGAACGGGCACCGACTGAGGTCCCGCTGCTCCCCCGCGGTCGGCGCGGCGGTCGGCGCGGAGCGGGGGGCGGGGGTGGGTATCCAGCTCATGCCGCGAACCGCTCGCCCGCGTAGTTCATGAACTTCGGGTACTCCTTCTGGAACGTGAGCACGACGTCGCCGACCGGCCCGTTGCGATGCTTGGCGATGATGATGTCCGCCTCGCCCGGGCGCTCGGAGTCCTTGTCGTAGTACTCCTCGCGATAGATGAACATCACGAGGTCCGCGTCCTGCTCGATCTGCCCGCTCTCGCGCAGGTCAGACAGGATCGGGCGCTTCTCACCGCCGCGCTGCTCGACCGCGCGGCTCAGCTGCGAGAGGGCGATCACCGGAACGTTCAGCTCACGGGCGAGCCCCTTCAGCCCGCGTGAGATCTGCCCGACCTGCTCCACGCGGCTCTCCACCCGGCCCTCGTGGCGCATCAGCTGGAGGTAGTCGACGATGATCAGCGCGAGGCCGCCGTCGAGCTGGTGGTGCAGGCGCCGGGCCTTGGCGCGGACCTCGAGCACGCCGGTGTCGCTCGAGTCGTCGATCCACAGGGGCGCCTCGGACAGCCGCTGGCAGGCCGAGAGGATCTTCGGCCAGCGGTTCTCGGCCACACGGCCCTTGCGGAGTTCCTCGCCGCGGATGCGTGCCTGGGAGGCGACGAAGCGCTGCGCCAGCTCGGACTCGGACATCTCGAGCGAGAACAGCGCGACCGGGCTGGGTTTGTTAGCGGGGTCGCCCACTCCGAGCACGGCGTTCTCGGCGATGTTGGCGACCAGCGCGGACTTCCCCATCGACGGCCGTGCGGCGACGATGATCAGGTTGCCCGGCTGAAACCCACCGGTCAGGTCGTCCAGGTCCTTAAAGCCCGACGGGGTGCCGGTCAGCGCGGTCTTGAGCGTCGAGAGCCGGTGGAGCTTGTCGGTCTCCTCGTGGAGCACCTCGGCGATCGGCCGGAACTTCTTCTGCCGATCGTCGTGGGCCACCTCGAGCACCGAGCGCTCGGCGCGCTCCACCAGGTCGCGCGGCGGCGCCTCTCGCGACATGACGCTGGCCTGGATCTCGTACGAGGTGGTCAGCAGCGCCCGCAGCTGCGCGTTGTCGCGCACGATCTGCCCGTACTCGCGGGCGTGGCCGGCCGCCGGCACCCAGCCGGCCAGCTCGTCGATCGCCGCCGGACCCCCGACCTCTTCGAGCTTGCCGCGCTGCCGGAGCGTCTCGGCGACCGTCAGGTGGTCGATCTTCCGGTCGCCCTCGTAGAGCTGCATCATCGCGGCGAACACCGCACCATGCTGCTCGCGGTAGAAGTGCTCAGGCCGAAGATGCTGTTCGACCAGCAGCGCGTGGAGGTGGCGCTCGTCGAGCAGCACGGCCCCGAGGACCGACTTCTCGGCCTCCAGGTTGTGCGGAGGGACGGCGATGCTCTGAACGGCGCTCATGGCGATCCGAGTCTAGGTTTGGCGCGGACGTTGCCGCTCGCGTCGTTCCCGCTCCGAGCGAGGACTTCGTGTGACCCTCGAGTTACCGACCATCCGCCTGCCGGAGCGGGCCCAGTGCTACGCGGGGGCGGATCCCGGTCCAGGCGCCCTTTGCAGCTTGGCCGGTTTGCCGGATGGCGGTCGGCGCCGGCGGCTAGTTCGCCGCCACCACCATCGTCTTCACGGCAGCGGTCACGCCGTCGGTGACCTCGACCACGACCATGTAGGTTCCGGTGTGCCGGATCGGCTCGTCGAGGAAGACCTTGCGCCGGTCGATCTTGATTCCGCGGGCGTCGCGGATCGCGTCGGCGATGTCCTGCGTCGTTACCGAGCCGAACAGGCGGCCGTCGTCGCCGGCCTGCTGCGGGATCGTCAGCACCGTCCGTCCGAGCGTCGCCGCGTTCTCGCGGGCTCGATCCTCGGCCTCGCGCACGGCCCGCTCGGCCGCGTCGCGACGCCGGGCGGCAGCCTGAATCGACGCATTGGTGGCCGGTTCGGCCAGCTTGCGCGGCAGCAGGTAGTTGCGCAGGTAGCCGGCAGACACGTCAATCACCGTGCCCTTCTCACCGAGGGAGTCCACGTCCTGAAGCAGGATCGCCTGGGGCATCTCGCCTCCTCGCCTTCCCGCGACCTAGCGGTCTCGGTCGCGATCGCGATCGCGATCGCGATCGCGGTCGCCGCGCCCGCCGGTGCCACCGGCGGTGTCGGCGACGTACGGCAGCAGCGCGAGCTCACGTGCGCGCTTCACCGCTCGCGCGACCTGACTCTGGTGGCGCCGACAGGCGCCGGTGATCCGGCGCGAGCGGATCTTGCCGCGCTCGGAGATGAATCTGCGCAGCATCGAGATGTTCTTGTAATCGACCTGCTCGATCTTGTCTCGGCAGTAGGGGCACGGCTTACGGCGCGAGGAGGTCTGTGCGCCCTTCCGATCGCGCCGGCGAACCGGCCTTCTACGCTGCTTTGCCACGCTTGATCACCTGCTCGGTTGCTCTCAGCTCAGTTGTTTCTCAGAACGGGATGTCGTCGTCGGATACTCCGGCAGCCACGGGAGTCGATTCGAAATCACTGGTGTCGGCAGGAATGTCGCTCTCCGGCGCCCGGATGCCGCTGGAGTAGCCATTCCCGTTCCCGTTGCCAGTGTCCTCACGACCGCCGAGGAACTGCACGTTGTCAGCGATGATATCGACGGATTGGCGCTTCTGCCCCTCCACCTCGTACTCGCTCCACTCGAGGCGGCCGTCGATCGCCACCGGACGTCCCTTCTTCAGGTACTGCCCGCAGCTCTCGGCCTGGCGGCCGAATACGGTGACGCTGAAGTAGTTGGGCTTCTCTTCCCACTCGCCGGTGGCGTTGTTCCGGCGGCGGGTGTTGACCGCCAGCCGCAGTTTGCAGACCGACAGTCCCGTGCCGGGGTTCGAACGCGAGTCTGGATCCTTGGTCAGGTTCCCGGTCAGCACGACTCGGTTGATGTTCATCGAGGCTCCTTTCCAGAGCACATTGAAAGCCTGTCGGCCGAGTCTAGGCGCGCTTCAGGCGGCAAAACCCGCGCTCTCCGGAAAATGGACAGACATGTTTCAGGTCCGCCGCCGAGCCGTTTCAGAGCGTTGCAACCACGTTGCAAAGCGGTCGTGTCGGCCGGCCACGACCGTGCCCGGAGGCTAGGACTGAGGTCCGTCCGCGGGCGTCGACTCTGGCCCGCCGCTGGTCGGCGCGGCGGCCGTGGCCACGACGGGCGGTGGTGAGTCAGGCGCCGGCGGCGTCCCCGGGAGGTTCTTAATGACCCGGAAGCGGACCACGCCGTCGGTAATCCGCAGATCATGGGAAAGCGTCTCGATCAGGGTCGGAGGCGCCTTGAACTGCAGCAAGTGGTAGTCGGCCTCGGGCTGATGGTTGATCCGGAAGGCGAGTGGCCGCTGGCCCCAGTCGTCCTGGCGCTCGATCGAGCCCCCCGCGCCCGTGATTTCGGACTCGACGTCGGCGAGGATCTTCGTGCGCTGCTCCTCGGGCGCCGTCGCCGAGAGCAGCAGCACGAGGTCGTAGAGGGGGGGTTGTTCGGCCATGGTCAAGTGCCTCCGGGAGGCGGCGGTCGACTATAGCGGCACAATCGCACTGGTGCCCCGAGTCCCTGCGGATCGGACCGAGCTGCTGATCCTCGAGTTGGAGGATCGCGCGGCATGGCAGCGCTGGCTCGAGGCGCAACATGGATCGGCGAGCGGCGTCTGGCTCAAGCTCGCCCGCAAGCGGTCCACAATCACCACCGTGACCTACGCCGAGGCGCTCGAGGAGGCGCTTCGCTTCGGCTGGATCGACGCCCAGAAGGCGCCGCACGACGACGCGTTCTGGCTTCAGCGGTTCATGCCGCGCGGTCCGCGCAGCAAGTGGTCACGGATCAACCGCCAAAAGGCGACCGAGCTGATCGAGCAGGGTCGCATGACGGCGGCAGGACTCGCCCAGGTCGAGGCGGCCAGGCAAGACGGCCGCTGGGAGAACGCCTACGCGTCGCCGCGTAACGCCACGGTGCCCGAGGACTTCCAGCGCGCCCTCGACGAGAACCCCGCCGCGAACGACTTCTTCGCCACGCTGGGAAGCACCCACCGCTACAGCTTCCTTTACCGGATCGAGGACGCCAAGCGGCCGGTGACGCGCGAGCGCCGGATCCGTGAGTACGTGGCGATGCTGGCCGAGGGCCGGACGATCCACGGCTGAGTCAGACGCGCAGCTACCTGCATAACCGCGCGCCGAAGCATGCGAGCGCACCGGCGTGCGCGCTTGCGCATGTGGGGGATGAAAAAACGCGCACCACCCGGCGCTGTCGCCTCGGACGATCGGTTATGCGGGTCCGAACCCGGGCGACTGCGGGGCCTCGCGACGATGAACTCGACGGGTGCGTATCCGGCTGAAGCGGAGGCTGCGGCGTCCGGGCGGCGGCACTCGCGCAGACACGAGTACGCGCGGCATGACGGTCGGATGCGCGCCGTGCCGCCGGGCGGACGAGCAGCCGAAGCGCTCCCTAGGTCGACACCTCGGCCTTGCGCCGGATATCTGCCAACTGCTCGTCGATCCAATCCCCCGGATCCCGCGCAGTGACGATCGACTTGAGTCCCTGCAACCGCCGCTCCCGCTCGTGCATCGGCATCGTCAAGGCAGCATGGATGGAATCGGCCAGCTCCTGAATGTCGAACGGGTTCACTGACAGGGCGAACTCCCCGAGCTCCTCGTGGGCACCCGTGTTCTCGCTCAAAATCGACACGCCGGCGCGCTCGTTGACCATCGGCCCCTCCTTGGCCACGAGGTTCATGCCGTCGAACATGGCGTTGACCATCAGCACGTCGTAGTGCTTGTACGCGGCCACCGCCTCCTCCAGGTCGTCGCGCAGTTTCAGCTGGATCGGCATCCAATCCGGGGAGCCGTGGCGATGGTTGACCACGGCCACGACCGCCTCGATCCGCTCGAGATACTCGGCGTACTCGGGCACGTCGGTCCGGGACGGCATCAGCTGCGCGATGAAGGTGACCCGCTCGCGGAACTCGGGATGCTGCTCGAGGAAAACGTCGAAGCCGCTAAATCCGCGCAGCACGTTCTTAGACAAATCCGCACGATCGACGCGCAGGATCAGATGATCGCGCCGGCGGTGCAGCAGCTCCTCCTCGAACTCGTGGACGCGATCACGCTTGGCCACCCCCTCCACGGCGTGGGAGTCGATCGGGAGCGGATAGGCCCTGACCCAGACCTCGCGATCCTCGCAGTGCACCACGCCGCGTTCGTGATCGACCTCGAAGCCCATGAGGTCCTCGCAGCACTGCAAAAAATTCCGGCGATAGCTCCGCGTGTGAAAGCCGATGATGTCGTTGGACAGGATTCCCCGGTAGATCTCCTCGCGGATCACCGTGGGCAGCACGCGCCAGGAGTCAGACTGGCTCCACGGGATGTGCACGAAGTGGTGGAGGAACACATCCGGGCGGACGCGCCGGATCAGTCCCGGCAGGGTGTACAGGTGATAGTCGTGCACCATCACGACGGGCCGCTCGAGTCCCTCGATCTCGTCCATCACCGCCCGCGCGAGGTCCTCGTTGACCGCGTTGTAACCGAACTCGAACGCCTCGGTCTCGTTGCGCCGCACGTCCGGCGCATTCGAGAGATCCCACAGGTAATGCTGGATGAACCACAGCATCGGGTTCGCGGTGATGTTGTAGAAGCGGTCATACGCGTCGGGGTCTGACGCCACCAGCTTCACGCGATAATCGTCGCCACCCGGCGCGGTAACGGTGAACGGCTTGCCCTCGTTCGTCTCCGATACGGCCACGTCGTCGTCGGTCATGGCGGACGCGATCCAGGTCACATCACGGTGCGAGGCCAGCCCGATCAGCGCAGTGACCAGGCCACCGGTGCCGCGGCGAATCTCTCCGTCAGGACCGAATGTCACCGGTCCGCGATTCGACACAAGTACGAGCGGCGGACCGGAAGAAGACACCGGTTACACCTCCAGCCGCTCAAACAACTCGAGCCAGTCGCGGAGTAGGCGCGGCATCAAGAACTGCTTGCGCACCGCCTCCTTGCCGGCGCGTCCGAGTCGCTTGCCGAGTCCCGGGTCGGCCAGGATCTCCAGCGAACGCTGGGCACACTCCTCGACGCTCGAGACGAGGAAGCCCGTCTCTCCGTCTGACACCTGCAGTGGAATCCCACCTACCGCGCCACCGATCAACGGCCGCCCCTTCCAGATTGCCTCGGTCACCGTCAGCCCGAATCCTTCACGAGTCGACTTCTGGATTACCACATCGCAGTGGGACTGAAACGCGTTGACCTCGATTGCCCCGACGTTGTTGAGGTTGTTCAGGATGTGGATGTCGGGGTCGCCGTCGGCGTGTGCCACGGTGGCGTTGAAGTAGTCCCATCCCTCGGGGTCGTCGGTCGCCATCGAGCCGACCAGCGCGAGCTGCACATCGGGCATCTGCGACTTGACGATCCGGTAGGCGTCGATCACGCCCAGCGGGTCCTTCCACGGATCGAAGCGCGAGACCTGGCACAGCAGCGGCCGATCGACGTCGATCCCGAACTGCTCGCAGATGTAGACCGCGTCCTCCGGCGAGAAGGCCATGTTCTTCGGCGCCAGCGGGTCGATCGCCGGCGGCACGATGTTCGCGCGCCCGTCCATCCCGGACGGCACGTATTTGCGCATATGGAACACGGCCGCCGGATACGGCTCCAGGAACGGCACCAGGCGATCCAGCGTGGCCGGGTTCGGCGTCGAGAGGTCGATGTGGCAGCGCCACACCCACCGCCGCGACTTGTCCGGGACCAATGACGCCAGTGCGGCCGGCTGGGGGTCGTGCACGATGACCGCGTCCCACCCCGCGGACAGCTCGCGCGCGTTGATCTCGTTGTAGCGATGCCAGATGTCCCACTGCTCGTCGGTCAGGTCCTGCGGATTGCCCTGGAGCGCGTTGTGCATCACCTTGGTGGCGTTGAAGAACTCCTCGCGGCCGTGGATCACGTGCCACTCGGCCTGCAGGCCGACGTCGACCATCAACGGAACCAGCGTATAGAGGATCTCCGAGACGCCCCCGCCGAATGCGGTCGCGCTCACGTGCAGGACGCGTTTGCCCTCCAGGCGCGAAGCGCGTTCGCGGATCTCGTCGGCCAGGGGACGCCCCACGATGCTGGCGTAATCGGCCAGGTGCTTGTGGGGAGTGGTGATCGGCTGGAGCATGCTTACCGGCTCGGACTCGAACGGCGGCGACGGCGGGACGATAGCGAGCGGCGGCCAGGCATCGGGTGCTCACGCGGGCAGCTCGAGCGTGAACGTCGTGTCACCCGGCCGCGAGTCGACCGACAGCCGCCCCGCCATGTGCTCGGCCAGCTCGCTGGCGATGGCCAGCCCGAGCCCCGACCCCTGGGCGTCGTCGGCGGTGTAGAACGGCTCGAAGATCCGCCCCAACACCTGGGGATCGATTCCCTCCCCATCGTCGCGCACTCCCAGCCGCACCAGGCCATCTGAGCGCCGCGCCGTGACCAGGATCCGCGTCCCCGGCGCCGTGTGCACCAGCGCGTTGTCGATCAGGATCCGGACGATCTGGGCGACCCGGACAGGGTCGCACAAGGCCTCGATCCGGCCCGAGGTCAGCCGCAGCTCCAGGTGAGAATCGTGCTGGGCCAGCACCGGCTCGAACTCCCCAGAAACCGACCGGGTCAGCTCCCCGAGGTCGACCTGCTCCGGCCGCAGCTCCAGAGACCCGGATTCAAGGCGCGAGAGGTCGAGCAAGTCCACCGACAGTTTGCGCAGACGCTCGACCTGATCTCGAACCTGCTCCAGGAAACGCGCGCGGGTCTCGGGGTCCAGGTCCTCGTCCTCAAGCAGCTCCACGAATCCGCCCAACGAGAAGATCGGCGTCCGGAGCTCGTGCGAGGCGGTGGCGATGAACTTCTTGCGCGCCGACTCGAGCTGGGCCAGCTGGCGCTGCATCTGATTGAACGCGACGGCGAGCTGCCCGAGTTCGTCGCCGGAGTCGACCGGGATCACGTGCTCGAAGTCGCCAGCCGCGACCTTCTCGGCCGCCAGCTCCAGGCGCTTGACCCGCTGGGCCAGCGCGCGCGCCGCCAGGTAGCTCCCGACCAACGCGACCAGCAGAGCGATGGCGCCGGCCACCAGGATCTGGTGGCGCACCGTCGCCACGGTGCGGACGATGTCCGAGGCCGGGGCCGAGTAGACGATCACCGCCGCGACACGGGCGGGCGGGGACGGATAGAGGACCGGATCCGCCGCCATGGCCACCGTGCCCGCCCCCGTCGTCTCGGTGCCGGTGACGAGCCGCCGCGCGGCCGCGGCCTGACGCGCCACCGCCAACGACAGCGCGGCCGTGGCCGAGCGTCGGCTCGAGTCAGCCAGGGTCGAGAGCTCGGATCCCCCCGTCACCCGGTTGACCAGGAGCAGCGTGACCCGGTCGCCGGTGGCGAGCGCGGCGGCGTTGACACGCTCCTGGACGGTCGACAGCGGCACCGAGCTTCCCACGGTCCGCGCGATCGACTCCGAATGCGACGTCCCGGCGCGCGCAAGCTCGGAGAGCTGGTCGCTCAGAACCCGGCTCTGCAGCCCTGGGGCTACATACAGGTACAGCACCGCCAGGGCCACGAATACGATCGCCGAGAAGACGAGGGCCAGCCGGTTGCTCAGCGACAGGCTGATCCGCCGGCGACCCACCCTCGCCACCTAGCTAAAGCTCGGTGTCGCGGAACCGGTACCCGACGCCCCGCACCGTGAACAAGTAGTCGGGGGCCTTGGCATCCCGCTCGAGCTTCTCGCGCAGGTGACGGATGTGAACGTCGATCGTCCGCGGATCGCGGTAGGCGGAGTCGCCCCAGATGCGCGCGAGCAGCATGTCGCGCGTGAACACCCGTCCGGGCGCGCGGGCCAGCACCGACAGGATCTCGAACTCGACAAAGGTCAGGGGTGCCTCGCGCCCCCGCACGCGGACGGTGCGCTTGGAGAAATCGATTCGCATCTCGTCCACCTCCAGCGGCGACTCGTCGGGCGCCGTCTCCGCCGGCCGGACCATCTCGGCGCGACGCAGCGCCGCCTTGATGCGGCTCGAGAACTCGCGCAGCGAGAAGGGTTTGGTGATGTAGTCGTCGGCGCCCAGCTCGAGCCCGACGACCTTGTCGATCTCCTCCGACTTCGCCGTCAGGATGATGATCGGCACCGAACTGCGGTTGCGCAATCGCCGGCAGACCTCCAGGCCGTCGACCTTGGGCAGCATCGTGTCGAGCACGACCAGGTCGAACGTCTGCTCGTCGAAGCGATCGAGCGCCTGGCGCCCGTCCGTCGCCTGCACGACGTCGTAGCCCTCCTTGCGTAGCGGATAAGAGAGGAGCGTCTGAATCGACTGCTCATCGTCCACGAGCAGTATCCGCGCCGAGCGATCTGCCACTAGTTCCTTCCTGTTTGCAGCAAAAGAGTAGTGGCCGAGGGCGCCGGCACTCCCATCCTCCCGCCGGTGGCGGGTTACCCTCACAGACCAGATGCTGGATCCTCGCATCTACCGGACGGGCCTGATGGTCGTGGTTGTCGCGGTGATCGTGGTCGCCTTCTCGCTGGGCAACCAGGCCGCACCGCTGACCGCGTCACTCGTCCCTGATGCGTTCGACGGACAGAACGCATACAACACGATGGAGAACCTGGCCGGGCAATACCCGGACCGGCCGCCGGGCTCCTACGGGGATAACCAGATCGCCGACTACGTCGCGAGCTCCCTCAAGCAGGACGGATTCCTGACCGGCCGGACGGTGTTCACCGCGCAGACGGTCGACGGCCCGCGCACGGTCCAGACCGTCACCGGCACGCTCGCCGGGAGCAATCCGGGCACGATCGTCGTCGTCGCTCACCGCGACTCGACGCGGACGAACCGATCGGGCTCCCCCGCGGAGTTGTCGGGAACCGCGGTCCTGCTCGAGCTGGCCCGCGACCTGGCGGCCCAGACCCAGCAGCGGACGGTCGTGCTCGCCTCGACCAGCGCCTCGGTCGGCGCCGCCGGTGCACAGCAGCTGGCCAGGACCCTCCCGGGCCAGATCGACGCCGTCATCGTGCTCGGCGACATGACCGGCGTAGAGGTCCGCTCCCCGGTCGTCGTGCCCTGGTCCGACTCGCAGCTGGTGGCCCCGCCCCTGCTGCGCAACACGGTCGCGTCGGCGATCTCGGAGCAAACCAACGTCAATCCCGCGAGCGAGAGTCTCGGCGGCCAGTTCCTGCACCTCGCCTTCCCGCTCGCCGCCACCGAACAGCGCCCGTTCGCCGACAGCGGCGAGCCCGCCGTGCTCGTCTCGACATCCGGGGCGCGCCTGCCTGCGCCGGGCGAGCCCACCAGCCAGGGTCAGATCACCGGCTTCGGACGGGCGATCCTCGAGACCGTGACTGCGCTCGGGGCCGGCCCCAACCTGCCCGGGCCCTCCTCTTATCTGAGCATGCACGGCGAGCTGATCCCAGCCTGGGCGGTCCGCCTGCTCGTGTTGGCCCTGATCGTGCCGGTCCTGCTGGCCACGATCGACGGGCTGGCCCGAGCTCGCCGCCGGGGTTACCGGGTCGCCCGCTGGGTCGTGTGGGTGCTCACCGCGTGCATTCCCTTCGCGCTGGCCGCGCTCGCCGTCATCGCCCTGCAGGTCACCGGGGTGATCGAGGGCGCGCCGCCGGGCCCGGTCGGCGGCGACGCGATCACGCTGACGGGCCGCGCGGTGGCGATCCTGGCCGGTCTCGCCTGCCTGATCGTCGCCGGCTTCGCGCTGCGCTGGGCGTTGGGCCGGCGAGTCTGGTCGCCCCAGCCGGCCGACGCCGACGCCCACGTCGCTGACGCCCCGCCGATAAATGGCGAACGCGCGAATGGCCGAGCGCGCCGATACCGGGGTGGGCGGGCTCCAATTTCTGACGACCCGGCCTCCCCGGGCGCGGCTGCCGCCTTCCTGCTGGTCATGTGCGTGGTGACTCTCGTCATCTGGGTCGAGAACCCGTTTGCTGCGGCCCTGATCGTTCCGGCCCTGCATGCCTGGATGTGGATCGTCGCCCCCGAACAGCGCCTGCGGACGCCGTGGGCGGTGCTGCTGTTCCTGATCGGGCTCATCCCCGGCGCGCTGGCGGCCTACTACTACGCGGCCGTGCTAGGCCTTGGCCCCGCTACCGGCGCGTGGAATGCTGTGCTCATGCTCGCGGGCGGCGACGTGTCGTTGGTGGCGGCGCTCGAATGGAGCGTGGTGCTTGGCTGTGTGGTCAGCCTGGCACTGATGATCGTGCGGATCGCGCGTCAGCCGCGCCCGGTCGACGCGCCGGTGGTGACCCGCGGCCCAATCACCTATGCCGGGCCCGGCTCGCTCGGCGCGACCGGTTCGGCCCTGCGGCGATGAAAACCAGGGTCCTGAGCGCCCCCGCGGTTGCGCCGCGCCGGGTCGGGGTCTTCCCGCTCGGGCGACTCGTGCGCGACATCTCCTGGGTGCTCATCATCGCGGGCCTGCTACTGGTGATCGACGCCGGCGTGACCCTGGTGTGGCAGGAGCCGGTGACCGCGGTGATTGCGCTAATCAAGCGCTCGGACATCGACAAGCAGTACCTGAGTTACCAGTCGGCGCCGCTGGCGCCGGTCGAGCGCCACGCCCTGGTCGGCCTGCCGCAGCTCCAGCAACGCATTTCCTTCCTGGCCCGCCGCGAGGCGCAGCAGGTCGGCACGGGCGACGCGATCGGCCAGATCGCGATTCCAACGCTGGGCGCGAGCTACACGGTGGTCCAGGGCACGGACACGGCAAGCCTCGAGGAGGGGCCCGGCCACTATCCAGCCACCGCCCTCCCGGGCCTGGGCCAGACGGTCGCGATCGCCGGGCACCGGACTACCTACCTGGCGCCGTTCCGCCACATCAACAGGCTCAAACCGGGCGATCGCATCGTGCTGACGATGCCCTACGGTCGGTTCACCTACGACGTCCAGTACACGAAGATCGTCCTGCCGACCGCTCTGTGGGTCACGCGCAACGTCGGCTACGAGCGCCTGGTGCTGTCGGCGTGCAACCCGCTCTACAGCGCCGCTCAGCGGATCATCGTTTTCGCGAAGCTGAAGTCGATGGTCCCCCTCGGACCGGCGAAGACATAGTTACTTCGGGGCCGCCTTCGGCGGCGTCCCTGGGGCCGTTTCGCCGGGCGTCCATGCCCGGCGACGTTGTCGCTTCGAAGATTGGGGTCGGGACCCGATTCAGAGCGGGCTGGCGGTGGTCGATGCCTGGGATACAGTGACGATATGGACCCCGCAGTGCTGAAACAACAGATCGAAAAGGGCGAGTACCAGATCGACCCGTCCGCGGTCGCCGACGCGATGCTCCGCCGCCTGCGCGCCTTCGCTCAGAGCGGGTGCTCGTATCCGGCCAGCGGCTCGTCGGCGTCGACGAACGCTACGCCCGGGGGTCCCTCGACGACCGATCCGACCCAGGTCGCGTTCGTCAACCTGTTCGCGCTCCGTAACGGGACGCACACGCAGAGCTCGTAGTCCTCGCCCGCCGTGGCCGCCAACCGGTAGGGGTCGACGCCCAGGTCGGCCGCCACCTCGGCGACGCCGGCGGCGAGCGGGAGCGAATCCAGGCGCAGCTCGATTCGCACCCCGCTACGACGCGCCAGATGCCCGACGTCGCTGGCGAGCCCGTCCGATAGATCGATCATCGCGGTGGCGCCGAGCGCGGCCAGCTCGCGACCGGCCTCGATCCGCGGCTGCGGACAGGCGTAGCGCTCGCGGAGCGCTTCCTTGGCCGTCGCGTCCAGCCTCGCGCCGGCGCGGCCATCGAGTACCGCGAGCCCGGCCCCGGCCGCGCCCAGCGAGCCGGTAACCGCCACGCGGTCACCGGGCCGTGCGCCATCGCGGCCGACCAGCTCAGCGGGATCGTGCGCCCAGCCGACCACGGTGAAGGAGACGGTTAGCACGGGCGAGCTCGTGAGGTCTCCGCCGGCGATCACGATGCCGATTTGCCGGGCCAGCGCGGACGCCCCCTCCACGAGTGCCAGCGCCCGCTCGGAGCCGAAGTCCGGGGGCACGCCGAGCGCGAGGTAGGCCTCGCCCGGATTCGCTCCCATGGCGGCGAGGTCCGAGCTCGCCGCGGCCAGAGCCCGGTGCCCGATCTCTTCCGGAGAGAGCTGCCCTGAGCGGAAATGAACACCGTCGACCATCGCGTCGACCGAGGTCACCGAGTAGCGGTCGGCTCTAACCACGGCGGCGTCGTCGCCGATCGAGCGCACCACCCGGCCGGAGCCGTCCGCGAGCAAACGCTCGAGCGCCCCGATCAGCTCGAGCTCACGCACCCCGCGCGAGCTCAGCGGTGTCGATAGACGATCCGGGCGCGGTCGAGGTCGTATGGCGACAGCTCGACGCGGACCCGGTCGCCGGGGAGGATGCGAATCCGAAAGCGGCGCATCTTTCCGGCTACGTGACCGAGCACGACGCGGTCCATGTTGTCGAGCTTTACGCGGAACATTGCGTTCGGCAGAGCCTCGACAACTTCGCCTTCTAGTTCGACTTTTTCTTCCTTGGGCATGCGTTCTTCGGTCTCGTGGGTTGCCGTAAGAGTAGTGGGTATCCTGGGCCGCTCAAGAAAAGCGACCCCTCCTGGAGGACCGTTGCCCGCACTGACAGACAGTCTTAAGAACGAATACACGAAGCAGATCCTGCGAGCCACCGGTGTCAGGAAGGCGTCGTTGGAGCAGCGCAAGACACCCCACCCAAGAATGCCGCTACTCGAGCAGGCCGGCGGCTGGATGAAGCTCAAGAAGTACGACGGACCTGAGATTCCGGCCTCCGAGTGGGAGAGCCTGACCTACACGACGTACTCGAGCGACCCGACCACGTACTTCGCGCCGATCACCTCGGCCACCGGAGAGATCGAGCTCAAGGGCTTCTGGGAGTACGGCAAGGCCGACCTCGATGGTGTGTGGACCCCCAACGCCGAGAAGTGCCCCTCGATCGTCAAATGGGTTGAGTCGATCGGCGCCCGCTTCGGCCGCGTGCAGCTGCTGCGCATGAAGTCCAACACCATGCGCGAGTGCCGCTGGGGCCTGCACCTGGACAACAACAACCAGGGCAACCCCGAGAACCAGGGCTGGGTCGTGCGCGTCTGGCTCGAGCTCACCGACGATCCTTCCAGTGCGCTGGTCGTGCGCCCGACCGAGTTCGACCGCAAGGGCGAGGTCCAGATCGAGCTACCCGCATACCAGCAGGCCGTGGTCGACTCCGAGTTCCTGTGGCACGGCGGTCACCACACCTCCGATCACATGCGTTATGCGGTGATCGCCAGCGTCGAGAGTGGGCCGGCGCTCGAGCGCTGGATCGAGTCGCAGCGGCTCTAAGGTAATTAGGCGCGCACCCCGACGCGCCCGCTAACTGCTAATGGTGGTGATGGTGCCCGCCACCGCCGCCACCCGCGCCACCGCCGCCACCACCGGTGCCCGGCGTGCCGCCGGCAGCGGCCGGCGGGGCTGCCCCACCGGTCTGGGTCGTGGTGGTCTGCGTGCCCTGCTGAGGCGGCTGGGCGTAGAGGTTCGGGTTGGTGTAGGTGCCCGGCCCGGTCTGGCCCGGGGTGCTGGAGGGAGGCGGCTCGCGTGAGGCCGAGTGCGGCCCCGTGAACGCCGTTCCGGTGAACGGGACGGTGGGCTGGGGGAATTCGCCGCAGTACCCATTCGAGGCGGCGACCATGAAGTCGTGCCAGATCGGCGCCGCCAGCGTGCCGCCGAAACCGTCCGACATCGGGATGTTGCCCTGCGGATACCCGACCCAGACCGCGGTCGAGATCTTGGGGCTGTAGCCGACGAACCAGGCGTTGTCCAGGTTCTCCGCGGTGCCGGTCTTGCCCGCGGCCGGGCAGCCGTAGTTGGCGGCGGTGCCGGTCCCGCTCTGGATCACGGTCTTCAGGACCTGGGTTCCCTCGTAGGCCTCGCCGTCGGTGAACACGCGGGTGTGCGTGGGGTCGCCCAGGTTGACGACTCGGCCGCTCGGGAACACGACGTGGTCGATGATCGTGGGTGGCACGTGCGAGCCGCCGTTGGCGAGCGTGGCGTACGCGTCAGCCATCTCGAGCATCGTGCAGCAGTCGGCGAGCCCACCGATCACCTCCGCCGGGTTGCCGGTCAGCTCCGACGTGATGCCCATCGCGCGGGCGGTCGCGTCGAGCTTGTCCCAGCCGAGGTCGGCGGCCAGCTGGGCGTACACGGTGTTGTCCGAGACGGTCGTCGCCTTCGTGACATTAATCACGCCCTGGTAGGTCTCCTCCGCGGTGTGGACCGACCAGGTCGGATCCTGGGGCAGCCAGCCCGGCGCCAGGAAGTGCGAGTCGTAGTAGGTCTGGTTCGGGTCGCCGTCGTAGTCGTGGATCAGCGTCATCAGCGCGAACGTCTTGAACGCCGAACCCGTCTGCCGCTCGGCCTGGACCGGGAAGTCGAACTTGGTCTGCTGATATGTCGCCGAGGATGCGATGGCCAGGATGTGGCCGTCGGACGGGTCGACGGCGGCCAAGGCGGCCGCCGGTTGGTCGTCGAGGACGGATCCGCCCTCGTGGGCGTGGATTGCGTTGAGGGCTTCCTGTTCGACCTTCGGGTCGATCGTCGTGTAGACCTTCAGGCCGCCGTTCTCGACCGTGTTGGCGCCGAATTGCTGGAACAGCTGCTGTTCGACGTAGTCGAAGATGTACGGCTCGTTGACCTGGATGAACTGCTGATTCGGGTGGATCTGTAGCGGCTGCTTCTCGACCGCGGTGGCCAGGCTCTGGCTGATGTAGCGCGAGGTCACCATCGCCTGCAGCACGTTGTTGCGACGAGCCTTCGCCAGGTCGGGAGCGATGGTTGGGTTGTACTGGGACGGGGACTGGGGCAGGCCCGCCAGCAGCGACATCTGGGCCAGGTTGATCTTCCACACCGGCTTGTTGAAGAACATGAGTGAGGCCGCACCGACGCCGATTGCCTCCTCGCCGTTGGTCGTGCCGTACGGAACGCTGTTCAGGTACTGGTTGAGGATCCAGTTCTTTTTGTGCTGCTTCTCGAGCTGCTCGGCCAGCTTGGCCTGGATGATCTTGTACTTCAGGTTGTGGTCGGCGGAGTAGCTCGTGCCGTTCAGGTACATGTTGTTGACCAGCTGCATGGTCAGCGTCGAGGCGCCCTGCAGCGAGTTGCTCTGTCCGAGCAGGTCCTTGACCCCGGCGCGCAGGATGCCCTGGTAATCGAGCGCGCCGTGCTGGTAGAAGCGACGGTCCTCGATCGCAATCGTCGCCTCCTCGAGCCGTTTCGGAATCTGGTTCTGGGAGACGTGCTGGTAGAGGTTGTTGGTGTGCACGTAGCCGAGCAAGCTGCCATCGGCCGCGAAGATCTCGGTTGGGGGATTGGCGTGCTTCGCCGACAGCTGGCTCAGGTTGGGAGCCGAGTCCGCCACGGCGACGACCCAGCCGACCGCGAGCAGGGCGGCGATTGCGACCGCACTCACGGTCAGGATCCCCGTCATCAGCAGCACCCGCCCGACGGGATGCCCGCGGTTATGCCTGCGGCGGCGCTGTCGTTCGCGTCGGCTCATGTGCGAGACCTGCGGGGCGTTCTTCGCGTCGCCGGTGTCAAGATCGGCAGCCACGGCAGCGAAGAAACCGGGCAGGGGAGTTTAGCTGCCACGCTGTTTCGGGCTCCCGGTTCGGCCTCCTGCCCGGTTTCAGACTAGCCCCGCCCATGCACGCTCAACGCCAGCCGTCCTTGATCCTGCTCGACGCGCTCGGGACGCTCGTCGCGCTGGAGCCGCCCGCCCCCCGCCTCCGCCTCGAGCTCGCCGAGCGCTTCGGCCTGGCCGTGACCGAGGAGCAGGCGGCGAGCGCGATTGCCGCCGAGATCGGCTACTACCGGGCGCATCTCGACGAGGGGCGCGACCCGGCTAGCCTGGCCGGCCTGCGCGGTCGCTGCGCCGAGATTCTGCGCTGCGCTCTGCCCGGCGCGGCCCGGATCGAGCCCGAGCGGATGGTCGAGGCGCTGCTCGCGTCGCTGCGCTTCACCGCCTTCGCCGACGTCCGCCCGGCGCTGCTCGTCGCCCGCGCCCGCGGGCAGCGGCTCGTCGTGGTCAGCAACTGGGATGTCTCCCTGCACTCCGTCCTGCGGGCCCTAGGACTCGAGCCACAGCTCGACGCGATCCTCACCTCGGCCGAGGTCGGTGCGCGCAAGCCGGCGCCGGTCATGTTCGAGCGGGCGCTTGATCTGGTCGGCGCGGGCGCGGCGGAGGCGATCCACGTCGGCGACAGCCTCGAGGAGGACGTGGCCGGAGCGCGCGCCGCCGGCGTCGAGCCGGTGCTGGTGCGCCGAGACAGCGGCGATCCATCCGATCCAGTGCCGGGCGTGCGCACGATCTCGAGCCTGTCGGAGCTGACCGGCCTAACGCTGCCGGCGGCGCGCTGTGGATCGCGCCCGCCCCGTAACTAGCACTTCGATTCGGGCCCTAAAGTCTGCGGAGCATGCCGAGCGTCCCGCCGCCGCAGCTCACGTCCACAGGACCGCCGTCGCAGCCTGCGCCGCCCGTGCGGCCGCGCGACGCGCATCCCGGTGACGTCCCCTGGCCGATCTGGACCGCCCCGGCCGCGCTCGCCACCGGGTTGGTGGCCGGCGTGCTGGGCAGCTTCATGGTCGCCGCGCTCGCCGGCGAGGCCGGCTCGACGCACACCAGCCCGGCCGTGAGTCTGATCAGCGACGTCGTATTCGACGCGGCGTTCGTGGTCGCCGCGCTGTACTTCGCCTCGTTGAACCGCCGGGCCAAACCGTCGGACTTCGGCTACCGGCGCGTCGCCCTGGCGCTCGGGATCGGTGCGGTTGTCCTGGGCGCGATCGGCTACTACGTGGTGACCGCGATCTATCAGTCGATCGTCAACCTCCACGGCACCGACAAGCTCCCCCAGGACCTGGGCGTCGGCACGAGCACGGCGGCGCTCGTGGGAGCGGCCGTCTTCGTGTGCGTGATCGCGCCGATCGCCGAGGAGTTCTTCTTCCGCGGCTTCATCTTCGGCGCGCTGCGTCGGTGGCACGTGACGATCGCTGGTCGCGACGTGGGCGTCTGGGTGGCGGCGATCCTCACCGGCATCCTGTTCGGCCTCGCGCACACGGGCTCGGCTTCCTCCCAGTACCTGATTCCGCTCGGCTTCCTCGGGTTCGTGCTCTGCCTGATCCGCTGGAAGACGGGCTCGCTCTACCCGTGCATGGCACTCCACTCGATCAACAACTCGCTCGCGCTCGGGGTAAACCAGTTGCACTGGAACGGCGGCGAGATCCTCGCCTTGATCGCCGGCGGGCTCGCCGTCATCGGGGCGATCACACTGCCGCTGGCCGGTCGCTCACCCGCGCCGGCCACCTGAGCCCCACAGCGCCCGCGCCGCAACGCAGCTGGCAGTCCGGATTGACCGGCATGGTTTACTTCCCGCCATGTCGCGGGCCTTCGCCGCTCGGGTCGTCGCTTTCACCGCGCTAACGGCGGCAATCGCGGTCGGCATGCTCGCGCCGCAAATCGCCGCCGCCGCCACGCCGGCCTCGCCCACACTTCGCCTCTCGATTCCCGACGCGTTCCTGGTCTCACATCACCTGGCGACGGTCCCGGGCCGGGTCGTCCAGATCAAGGGCTCGGTCAGTCCCTACGTGCCCGGCCAGGCCGTGGTCGTGCAGGCATCCGTCGCCGGCAAGCAGTTCAAGACCGAGACCCTGCGCATCAATCCGGCACCCGGCGCAAGCAACGGCCGCTTCACCGAGACCCTCAAGAGCCCCCGCGCCGGGGACGTGACCGTCGCGGTGAGCCATGCCGCCACGCCCACACTCGGCGCGTTCTCAGGCACGCGCCACTTCGCGGCGCTCGATGAGCACGTCGGTTTCGGCTCGCGCGGGCCGTTTGTGGAGCTGATCCAGCAGCGGCTCGCGGCGCTGCATTTCTACATCCCGCAGACGGGCGTGTTCGATACGGGAACCGGCCTGGCCCTGGACGCCTATCACCGGTTGCTGCACTGGGGCACTTACCAGACCTTGGACAGCCGCACGATCAGCTTCCTGCTCGACGGCTACGGCGCGTTTCCGGTCCACTTCCCCAGCCACGGCAATCATGCCGAGGGCGATCTGTCGCTCCAGCTGCTCGCACTGATCTCGGGCTCGGACGTCCTGGCGATCTATCCGATCAGCTCCGGCAAGCCGTCGACGCCGACCATCCTGGGCAACTTCCACGTCTACTCCAAGGTGCCTGGCTACCTGCCCGACGGGATGTACTTCTCCAACTTCTTCATCAGCGGCTACGCCATCCACGGCTACGATCCGGCGCCCGACTATCCCGCCAGCCACGGCTGCATGCGCCTGCCGATCGTTGACGCGCTGTCGGTCTACGACTGGCTCCAGATCGGCGACTGGGTCGACACGTACTACTGATACGACTCGAGCAACGGCCGAGTCGAAGGACCGTGGTACTCAGCGCCGGCTGAGGCCGCTGGAGTACCGCGCCAGGTAGCCGAGTCCCAGCCCGTACACGAGCAGCGCGACAAACGCCGGCAGCCCGTGCTGGACCCAGGCGTTGCTCGAGCGGACGATTGCGTCGAACGGCGAGGTCAGGGTCTTGGCCGCGTGGTTGATGAAGCGGCCCGGCTGCGCTTCGGGCTTGCTGGGGGCTGTCGGCGCCGAGGCCGTACTGTTCGGGCTGGACAGCTCGGTCTGCTGGTGGACCGACGCCCCGGCCATCTGATCGCGCGCGAACATCGTGAACGACAGCACGACGAGCGCGCAGCAGGCGAACGAAACGAGCTTGATTGCGCGGGAAATCACGGTTCGGGTGTCGGCCGCCGCCGCGTCTAGCATGAACGTCCGCCGATGGATCTCGACACACGGACGGCCGCCCGCTCCCGCCTCATCGCCGAGCTGCGCGAGCACGCGCTCGTCATCGGCGAGGTGGTGCTGACCAGCGGCCAGACGGCGCAGTATCTGGTGGACGCCAAGCGCGCGATCCTGCGGCCACCCGGCTTCCGGGCGCTGGCCGAGCTCGTGGCCGATCAGGCGCGGGGTTGGAACGCCTCGGCGGTGGGCGGGATGACGATGGGGGCGGACCCGATCGCGTGCGCTGCCCTCGCCGGCGGAGCCGACGTCAAGGCCTTCTTCGTGCGCAAGGAGGCCAAGGCACACGGCCTGTCCCGCCGCATCGAGGGGCCGCTGCTCGCGCCGGGCGAGCGCTGCATGCTGGTTGAGGATGTCGTCACCACCGGCGGTTCGACGCTGCGTGCGCTCGAGGCCCTGCGCGACGAAGGGCATGAGGTCTGCGGCGTCCTCGCCATCTGCGACCGGCTCGCCGGCGGGGCCGAGGCGATCGAGCAGGCCGCCGGCGCCCCGTTCGTGGCGCTGACCACGATCGACGACGTCTACCCCGAGCGCCCGGACCGCTGACGCGTTCAGGGCCTTCGCGCAAGCGCCCTCCCGTCCCGCCCGCTCGAGACGCGGCTGAGTGGCTTGTGGTCGAGGCGCGCGCCGGTGCTAGCCCGGGAGCGTCATGCACCCAGGCCGCGTCTGGTGCAGCGCCTGCACCAGCCAGCCACCGTGCGGATAGGGCGTGAACAGCACGACCGGCCGGTTCGACGCCATCGCCGGCCCGTACTTGTAGCCTACGGTCGCGACGTTGACGTGGAGATTCCAGGCCAGGATCGTCTGGTACTCCAGGCGGGTCAACGGCTCGCCGCACCCCTTGAAGCGCCCGGCTCCACCGAGGCGTGAGACGACCGTCGTGAGCTTGTCGATCTCCGCGGTGCGCAAGCGCTGATCGCGGATGTCGCGGTGCTCGAAGCGGGCCCGGTTCAGCGCTGGCGGGAGCAGCGCGATGACGATTACCACCACCAACCCGACCCACACCCAATCGGGGACACCGAAACCCGAGAACCGCGGCGGGTCGGCCAGCACCCGCCCGACCCCCGCGCCGGCCAGGGCGACGACCACGCCCGCGGGCTCGAACATGTACCGCGCGAGCCCGGGCCACCCGTGCAGTGAGAACGCGATCTCGATGACCACCCACGCGCCCACCCCCACCGCCAGCCCCACTACCACCAGATCGCGCCGCACCAATGCCCAGACCACGGCCAGCGCGGCGGTCAACTCGAGCACGCGTGGGTTGAGGCCGACGAAGCGGCCGATCGTGCCCACGATCTGATCCGAGCGCAGCCGGCGCCCAGAACCGAGCGCGTTCGAGGCGGCGACAAAGGCGGTGCGCGAGGTGAGCGCCGGGATCCCAAACCACAGCACCACCACGGCCACGATCCCGGCCACGATTATCCATCGCATCGCCGGCACCCGTAGCCAAGCCCAAACCGCGTACAGGCCGAGGAACAGCCACACCTCCGGCCGGCCCAGCGCGGCCAGGCACCCGAGCGCGAACGCCCACCGGAAGCGCTTTGAGAGGTGGCAGTCGATCGCGCCCAGGCACAGCGCCACGATCATCGGATCCGACTGCGCGCTCAGCATGTAGTGCCAGTAGTCGGTCAACCCCAGCACCCCCAGGCCGGCGAAGGCCGCGCCGACCCAGGCGGCCCATCGGCGGCCGGCCGGGGCGTCGGTCAGCCGGTAGGCGATGCGAGCGGCAAACACCGAGCCGCTCAGCGACACGGCCAGCGCGGTGATCATCCACAGCCACAGCTGGTAGTGGCCGAACACCCCGTAGGGGAATGTGAACAGGAAGGGCAGCGGCTTCCACGACGGGGCGGCGTTGGTGTTCAGGTGGCCGGCCACCGCTTGATGGCCCCACACCAGCCAGCCGTACGGGTCGAAGCCGGGGCGGGTCCGTGCCCACACGAGGATCAAGGTCGACAACACGAGGAGCCCGACGGCGCTCATCAAGGTCACGAAAGCGGGAGAGCGCCAACCGGTCCGGGACCGGCCACGAGGAGCCGGTGCGCCGGTCGGCGCCGGGGTGGGCCGCTGCTCGATGGTCGCCATCCGCCGGCCCTCCCGCTATTGATGGATCAGCTGGCCGCTGTTTGTGTACAGGGCGTTCAGCCCGCGGCAGCTGGCCACCTGGGCCGGCTGCGTGTGCCACGCCACGACCTTCCACCCGCCGCCCGGCTGCGGCTCAAACAGCACCTTGGGGAGCGCCGGGTTGGCCAGCAGCGCCCCTTCGACGTGCTGCTGGAAGCCGCCGACCGAACCGACGTCGATGCGGTCGATCCAGGCCACCGTACTGGCGTATTCGACGTCGGTAACCGGCTGGCCGCAGTCGAGGATGTGATGCGCGCCGCCCAGCGCATTGGTCACGCTCTGCAGCAGCGAGATCTCGTGGGTGCGGGCGTGCTGTGCGGTCAGATCCGCGTGCTCGACCCGGACGCGGTGGATCGCGCCCGGGATCATGGCCACGACCAGCACGGCGGCCGCGGCCGCTCCGGACCAACGAGCAATCCCAGCCCCCCGCTCGAGCTGCGACCCCTCGAGCATGAGCCACCCGATGCCTACGCCGGATAGGACCGCGACGACTCCCCCCGCCTCGAACACGTAGCGCGGCAGGGCCGGCCAGCCGTGGTAGGCGAAGGCGATCTCGACAATCGCCCACACGACCACGCCGGCGGCCAACGCCAGCACCACCCAGTTGCGCCGCACCAACGCGATCGCCGCCGCGACCGCCGCCGCGATCCAGACCGGGAGGTAGAGGATCTCGTGGACCCGATCGATCGTTCCCACGAGGCGGTTCGAGCGGAGTTCCCGCGGCGACCCCTGCGCGAGCTGACCGGCGATGTCGGGCCGCCCATTGGTGATGGTCGGAATCCCGAACCACATGAACAGGACCACCGCGGCGCCGGCCAGGAGCATCCAACGCATGCTCGGGACCTTGAACCAGGCCCAGAGACCGAACAGGCCCAGGAACGGCCAGGCCTCGGGCCGCCCCAGGGCGGCGAGCACGCCGAACAGAAGCGTCCAGCGGTAGCGGCCGATGAGTCCCATGTCGATCGCGGCCAGCGTGAAAGTGACGATCATCGGGTCCGACTGCGAGCTGAGGATGTAGTGGAAGTAGTCTTCGATCCCCAGCACGCCCGCCCCCGCGACGACGGCCGCCACCCATGGGGCGTAGCGGCGAAGTGGCTCCGGGTCGAGGCGCAGCTCGCTCCCGCCGACGAGCCGGTAGGCGATCCGGCCGGCGAACACCGGTCCGGCCAGCGCCACAGCCGTCGCGGTGATCATCCACAGCCAGAGCTGGTAGTGCCCGGCCACGGCGTAGGGCACGGTGAACAGGAACGGCACCGGCTTCCAGGACGGAGCGCCGCCGAGGTTGAGGGTCAGGTGAAGCGTCGAGTGGCCCCAGGTCATCCAGCCGTAGGCGTCGTAGCTCGGCCGGGTCCGCGCCCACACGGTGAGCACGGCCGACACGACCAGGATCACGGCGGATGTCGAGAGCCACGGGTGCTCGCCGACGTAGGCGCGCAGCGTCCAGGGCACGGCCTCGCGCGGAAACGCCTGGTCCGCCGCAGCCGCCTTCGGAATGGTCGGTGCTTCTAGCGTGCTCTCGGCCACGGAGAAGCGCGGACGGTAGCACGGGGCCCGGTGAGCATCCGCTTATGCCGTCGATGCCCCCGGCAGGAATCGAACCTGCATCCCGCGCTTAGGAGGCGCGTGCTCTATCCATTGAGCTACGAGGGCGCAGCGGACCGAGGGTATTGGAGGCTGCCGCTCGAGGCCGGCGCGCGGCGCTGCCGTCCGCGGCCGGCTCGAGCGGGTGTGCGTGGCGGCCAAGTCGGCAAAGCGCGGAGGGCCATCGCGGCCGATCGGTAGGTTTGCGCTTGGTTAGCGCTATGCGCGGGGGGCTCCGGGTGTGATATCTCCCCAACGGTGGAGGTGCGACGCGGAACCGCGGCCAGAGCCAAATCCAACGGCCCCAATCGGTCCGGAATCGCCCCCCCGGCACTGTTTGTTCCGTGATATGTTCCGCCAGACGGTAGTAGCCAGAACGCTAGTAGGAGAGATTGACCGGTCGGTCGGCCAGCCGCTGAACGGCTCGCAAGTGCGCCTACTTTGCCTGGGATTTGATGTCTGGATACTGTCAGTCATGGGGTCTTCTTAGGAGGAGGATTGATGAGAAGGATCAAGCGCAGCGCGCCGGCGATGCTTGGCGTCGCGCTAGTCGTTTTGTTTGCTGCCGCCTGCGGCTCGAGTAGCAACAGCAGCAGCGCCAGCAGCAGCAGCAGCAGCAGTACTTCCGCGCCCAGCGGGGTCCAGACCAGCGGACCTGGGTTGACGCAGCCTACGACCGGGAGCGGGAGCAAGGTTTCCGGTGGAACCGTCTACTTCACCGAGGGCTCGGATGCTCCGCCGAACTACATCTTCCCGATGTACAGCTTCGAGGTCTGCAGCACGACCAATGCCAACCAGCTGATGAACATGCTGTACTACCCGCTGTACACGTACGGCGAGAACTATCGGCCGACCGTGGACTACAGCCATTCGATCGGCCAGGCGCCGGTCACGTCCAACGGCGGCAAGACGTTCACGATCAAGCTGAACCCGTACAAGTGGTCCAACGGTGAGACCGTGACTGCGCGCGACCTCGTCTTCTGGATGAACGTCATGAAGGCCAGTCCGGCCACCGAGTGGTGCGGCTATGCGCCCGGCTACTTCCCCGACAACGTGGTCAGCTACTCGGCCCCTAACCCGTCGACGTTCGTGATCACCTTCAACAAGGCCTACGACTCCGAGTGGGTGCTCTACAGCGAGCTCTCGCAGATCTTCCCGATGCCGATGGCCTGGGACCGGACGTCTCTCTCGCAGCCGGTGCCGACGAGCTCTAGCGCGAACCTCCCGGACACGACCAAGTCCGGCGCGGCGGCGGTCTATAAGTTCCTCGACGCCCAGTCCAAGCAGCTCGGCAGCTGGGCCACCTCGCCCCTGTGGAGCGTGGTGGACGGGCCGATGAAGCTCCAGAGCTTCAACACCGATGGACGCGTGGTGCTGGTGCCCAACCCGTCCTGGTCGGGAACGCCGAAGGTCTCGATCTCCCAGCTCGTCGAGCTCCCGTACACGAGCGAGGCGGCGATCTACAACACGGTCCGGTCGGGAGGCCCGAGCCAGGCCACCATCGCGAACATCCCGTCGCAGTACGCGCCGCAGCTCTCCTCGCTCGCCGGCGAGGGCTACGACGTCAACAAGGCGGCGAGCTATTCGTTCAACTACTTCCCTGTAAACCTCAACTCGAACGCGACCACGTCGCCCGGCGGGGAGCCCGTCAGGTACATCTTCCGGCAGACGTACTTCCGGAATGCGCTCCAGCACCTGGTCGACCAGCAGGGCTGGATCCACGCGTTCTTGTACAACACGGCCGACCCGACCTGCGGCCCAATCCCGCTCTCGCCGCCGAGCCCGCTCGTCGACACGTCGGCGATCTCGTTCAGCCCGTGTGCGTTCGACGCCTCGACGGCGCAGCAGTTGCTGACGAGCCATGGTTGGAAGGTGGTCCCGAACGGGACGACCACCTGCACGAACGCCAGCCTGTGCGGTGCGGGGATCAAGCAGGGTGAGGGAATCTCGTTCAACATCGACTATCAGTCCGGCGTGGTGGCGGTCGAGGACGAAATGAACGACCTGGCCTCGCAGGCGAAGAAGTTGGGGATCACGATCAGCCTGACCACGCACCCGTTCAGCACCGTCGTGGCCACTGGCGCGCCGTGTATGCCCAGCGCGGCGTCGTGCAAGTGGACGGCTGAGAACTGGGGCGCCGGCTGGATCTACGGTCCCTCGTACTTGCCGACGGGCGAGCCGCTGTACAACCCGGGCTCGGCAGCGAACGCCGGAAGTTACGTTGATGCACAGATGACGTCCCTGATCGGCCAGACGATCACCGGTCCGCTTTCCGGCGAGAGCGCGGCGTTGACCGCGTACGCGAAGTACGTCTCGCAGCAGGATCCGGTGATCTTCGGACCGACCTCGGTTGGTAGCTACGGAGGTTACGCGGCGACCCTGATCGACAAGAAGTTGGCCGGGTACTCGGCCAACGCCTTGGGATTCCTGCAGCCGCAGTACTGGTACTTCACCAAGTAATGAGTCATAGCTTGACCCGCGGTGGGATGATGGAGCCGGCAGCATGACCGGATTCATCATCCGCCGCTTGGGTCAAGCGATCGTCGTGGTCCTCGGGGTCACGCTGATCACGTTCATCCTGTTGCACCTGTTGCCGGGGAGTCTCGCTCGGGACATCCTCGGCAACCGGGCAACACCGCAGGCCATCGAGCAGTTCAACCAGCAGAACCACCTCAACCAGTCGTTCTTCGTCCAGTACTGGTACTTCCTGGACCAGTTGCTTCACGGCAACCTCGGCTACTCCTACCAGTTCAATCGCTCGGTCGACTCCCTGCTGGCGACCGACCTGCCCCGAGATCTGGTGCTCGGGGGGCTGTCGCTGATCTTCTCGCTGGTGATCGCGATTCCGACCGGGATCGCCCAGGCCGTGAAGCGCAACTCGGCGGTCGACTACGCCGGCACCGGGATCAGCTTCCTGCTGTATTCGATGCCGCAGTACGCGATCGCGCTGCTGCTGATCCAGTTCCTCTCGATCAGCTTCCACGTCTTTCCGGCTGAGGCACCGCAGTCGACCTCCGCGATCGGAATGCTCGAGCATCCGGCCGGGCTCGTCCTCCCCGTCCTTTCGCTCACGCTGGTGACGTATGCCGCTTTCAGCCGGTACATGCGCTCCTCGGCGATCGACACCCTGGCTCAGGACTACATCCGCACCGCGCGTGCCAAGGGGTTGCCTGAGCGACTGGTTCTCATGCGCCACCTGCTGCGCAACTCGCTGGTCGCGGTCGTGACCCTGGTCGGCCTGTCGATTCCTCTGGTCCTGACCGGGACGTTGATTATCGAGCAGGTGTTCAACTACCCCGGAGCGGGGCTCGAGTACTACCAGGCCGCCCTGCGCAACGACTACGAGGTGATGCTCGGGATCACGGTACTCGTCGGCGTGATCACGGTCGTTGGCAACCTGTTCGCGGACATCGGTTACGCGATTCTCGACCCGCGGATCAGATACTGAAGGCGGGGCCACAGATGCGGCGGAGGACATACAGGCCATGACCGACATCGACACGACTACCACCCCCTCAGAGGTCGAGCTCCTCCCGGCGCCCGAAGGGGGCGAGGTCGCCTCGAGCGGCAGTCCATGGGTGCTCGTCGCCCGCACGTTTGCTCAGAACAGACTGGCCCTGATCGGCCTCGGGGTCGTGGTCCTCGTGATCCTGTTCAGCTTCATCGGCCCGCTCATCTACCACACCGATCAGATCAACCCGAACCTGATCGCCGTGAACCTCGGGCCGGGTGCCGGCCACCCGCTCGGGACAGACTCGAGCGGCTTTGACATCCTCGGCCGGCTCATGAAGGGCGGCCAGAGCTCGATCGAGGTCGGGATCGCCGTTGGACTCGTCTCCACCGTCGCCGGCTTGATCTACGGAGCCATCGCCGGGTACTTCGGCGGCGCGCTCGACGGTGTCCTCATGCGCCTGGTGGACGTGGGGCTCGCCATCCCGATCGTCTTCCTGTTCATCTTCATGGCGCAGATCTATAAGCCCAGCCTCGGGCTCCTGATCTTCCTCCTCACGCTGGTCTCGTGGTTGATTCCCGCCCGCCTCGTTCGCGGAGAGACCTTAGCCTTGCGAACGCGCGAGTACGTGCAGGCCGTTCAGGTCATGGGCGGGCGTTCCTGGCGCATCATCACCCGCCACATCATCCCGAACACGATTGGCGTGATCATGGTGACCGTCACGTTCCAGATCGCCAACGCGATCCTGACGCTGGCCGTGCTCCAGTACCTCGGCTTCGGTCTGCCCCCGACCACGCCCACCTGGGGCTCGATGCTTTCCGACGGCACCACATACATTCAGGACGGATACTGGTGGGAGGTCTACCCGGCGCTGATCATAATCGTCATCACGGTCGTCGCCTTCAACTTCATCGGAGACGCCCTCCAGGACGCCTTCGACGTCCGCCTGCAGGAGAGGTAGCTCGCATGACGCGACTCCTCGAGGTCGAAGACCTCAAGACTCAGATCAGGCTCCGCCGCGGAATGGTCCACGCAGTCGACGGCCTGAGCTTCGAGGTCGAGGCGGGCGAGACGCTGGGCATCGTCGGCGAGTCCGGGTGCGGCAAGACGATGGCCGCGATGTCGATCATCCGGCTGCTGCCGAGGGGCGGGTTCATCGCGGGCGGCGAGATCCGGCTCGAAGGCCGGGATCTCGCGAAGCTCAGCGACGCGGAGCTGCGCGCCGTCAGGGGCGACGACGTCGGCATGGTCTTCCAGGACCCGATGAACTCGCTGAACCCGACGATGATGATCGGAAAGCAGATCGCCGAGGTCGTGACGACCCATCGCGACGTCTCCAAGGCGGCGGCGATGGACCGCGCTGCCGAGGTACTCGGCCTCGTCGGCCTGCCCCGACCGAAGGAACGGCTCCGTGACTACCCGCACCAGCTGTCAGGGGGTCTGCGCCAGCGCGTGATGATCGCGATGGCGCTCGCGTGCGACCCGAAGCTGCTGATCGCCGACGAGCCTACGACCGCGCTCGACGTCACGATTCAGGAGCAGATCCTGAACCTGCTCGACCGGATCAAGCGAGAGCTCGGGATGGGAATCATGCTGATTACGCACGACATGGGGGTCATAGCGGGGAGGGCCGACCGCGTGCTCGTGATGTACGCCGGCCGCAAGGTCGAGACCGCCGAGACGCTCGAGCTGTTCAAGAACGTCCGGCACCCCTACACCGAGGCCCTGCTGGCCTCGATCCCTCAGCTCGATCAGGACAGGAGCCAGGAGCTCTACTCGATTCCCGGCCTTCCGCCGGATCTGCGCAGGCCGCCGCTCGCATGTCGTTTCGCGGCACGGTGCGCGTTCGCGACCGAGCAATGCCGGACCCATGATCCGCCGCTGGGTGGCGAAGACCCCAACCATCCGTACGCCTGCTTCCACCCCCGGAAGTCATCGGTCATCGACATGAGCGATCTTGGAGCCGAGCTGATCGCCCAAGCCGAGAAGAACAAGGCCCTGATGGCGTCGTTCGGCAAGGAGCTCGAGCTGCTCGCCACGGCCGAGGAGCCGGTGGTGGCTGCGACTGCCGAGAGGAACGGCGGGCCGGAGTTCATCCTGGAGTTCCGGGACGTGACCAAGGAGTTCCCGATCACCGCCGGCGCGATCCTGCGCCGCAAGATCGGCGCGCTGCATGCCGTCACCGAGGTTCAGCTGGGGATCCGGCCCGGCGAGACGTTCGGTTTGGTGGGCGAGTCGGGCTGTGGCAAGACCACGCTCGGCCGCATGGGGGTCGGACTCGAGGTCCCGACCAGTGGTCAGGTGCTGTTCGACGGCACCGACCTCGCCTCCGTCAAGGGCGCGAAGTTTCGCGAGCTGCGCCGCGACCTGCAGTTCATGTTCCAGGACCCTTACGCCTCACTCGATCCGCGCATGCGGGTCAAGGAGATCATCTCCGAACCGCTGGACATCGCCGGCATCGGCACGCCGAAGGAGCGGGCCGACAAGGTGCGCAGCGCCCTCGACGAGGTCGGCTTGGGCTACGACAGCGCGGACCGCTACCCGCACGAGTTCTCCGGAGGCCAGCGCCAGCGCCTCGGCCTGGCCCGAGCGCTCACGCTCAGTCCGAAGGTGATCATCGCCGACGAGCCCGTGTCGGCCCTCGACGTCTCGATCAGATCGCAGATCCTCAATTTGATGAAGCGGCTCCAGGCAACTCATGGCGTGACCTACATCGTGATCTCTCATGACCTTTCGGTCGTCAAATACCTCGCCGACCGCATCGGCGTCATGTACCTCGGGAGGCTGGTCGAGCTCGGTCGGGGGGACGACATCTACGAGCGGCCGGCCCACCCCTACACCGCCGGTCTTCTCGAGGCCATTCCAGTCCCGAATCCTGAGGCGTCACGAGGGAAGGACGTCAAGCTCGGCGTCCGTGGGGAGCTCCCGTCACCGGTGAATCCGCCGTCGGGCTGCCGCTTCCGCACCCGGTGTCCGCGGGCGCAGGACAAATGCGCCGAGATTGTGCCGCCCCTGCAGTCCTTCGGCCCCGAGCATTTTGCCGCCTGCCACTTCCCGCTTCACCCGCCCATGAACGGTTCCGGCGACATCCGTCAGACCGAAGCCATCGCGGCGGCGCCAGAGCCGCCGCCCGGATCACCCACCGAGCCGTGAGCGCCACCCCACGCCCCGATGCGTGGCCCCGCGCCGCCGGCTAGTCGTCCTCGTCCTCGACGTACAGCGATTCGCTAGCGAGTTCGCCGCCGCCGCGGTCCCACAGCTTGATTTCCAAGAAATCGCCCCGGTAGTTGTCGGGAGCGATCAGCGTGAAGCGATCCTCGAGCAGCTCGCACTCGTCGACCGCGAGGTTGGCCAGCTCGGCGGTCACGACCGCGCCGCCGGGGACCAGCGGCACCCCCCAGACCAGCGTCATCTCAGCGGCCTTTCCCTCCTCGCCGCGCCAGCGGCCGATCACGTCGTCGTTGAGGTCTATCTTCCAGTCCGGGTTCTCCTCGGCCAGTTCGGCTGTGAAGTCGACCCGGGCCTCGAACTCGCTGGGTCCCTGCGATCCCTCGCTGAACGCCACGAAGCCGAACAGCTCGTAGCTGCCGGACGTCCGCGCCACCGCGGGGACGTAGGTGCGCCCGCCGTAGGTGCGGTCGGGGAACCAGGAGATCTCGGTGTCGATCTCGCCGATCTCCTCCCCCTCAGTGTCGATCTCACGCGCGGCGGAACGGAAGTGCCCGGCCAGCGTGTCGGCCCACCGGCCGTAGGGGAGCGGCTCCTGCGGCGGCTCGGCCGCAAACGAGGTCACGAAGCGATCTGTCGGAGGCATGGGTCGGCAGCCTATCCGGGTTTGCCGGACGCCGGGCGGACGGGCCGCCGGCTAGAACGCCCCTCGGCGGCTCAGCACCGCCGGGATCGTCTTCAGCAGGATCGAGAGGTCGAGCATGATCGACCACCGCTCGAGGTACAGGAAGTCCAGGCGGACGAGGTCGTCGAAGTCGAGGTCGGCCCGCCCGGAGACCTGCCACAGGCCGGTGATGCCCGGAAGCACCAGGTAGCGCTTCTTGTGCCACTCCTCGAGGCGGTCGAAGTCGCGCATCGGCAGCGGCCGGGGGCCGACGAGCGACATTTCGCCCCGGACCACGTTGACGAGCTGCGGGAGCTCGTCCAGCGAGAAGCGGCGCAGGAGCCGCCCGATCCTCGTCATCCGCGGGTCGTCCCGGATCTTGAACAGCGCGCCCGAGAGCTCGTTCAACGGCTCGAGCTCATCCTGGATCTGCTCCGCGTGCTCGCGCATGGTGCGGAACTTCAGGCAGAAGAACGGCTTGCCGGCCATCCCCGGCCGGACCGAGCTGTAGATCACGGGTCCCCGGGAGCTGAGCTTGATCGCCAGGGCGATCACCAGCAGCACCGGCGAGAGCACGATCAGACTGATCACCGAGACCAGTAGGTCGAACGTCCGCTTGAGCGCGTAGTCGACCCCCTCGAACACGGGCGGGCGCAGCGTGAACAGCGGCACGGTGTGGCCGGGGGAGAACTCGGCGCGGTCGATCAGGATCTCCATCGTCGACGGCGCCACCTGCACGGTCACGCCGCGTTGATGACACAGGTCGACCAGTTCGACCGCCTTGTCCTGGGGGAAGTCCGGGTCGGCGATGATCACCTCCTGGGGCCGCTCCCGCTCGAGCACGTCGGCCATCTCATTCAGCCGGCCCAGCGAGCGCAAGCCGTTCTGCGGGCGCGGGGTGAGCGACACGTAGCCGAGGATCTCGACCTGGGCCCGGGCCCGATCGGCCAGCGCGCGCGCCACCTCCTCGATGTGCTTGCCGGACCCAACGAGTACCGCGCGCCGGCGGTATCCGGCCTGCTCGAGAACCTTGCCGGTCAGGCGCAGGTGCAGCTCGCGCAGCGCCGAGATGTAGATCGTGGCGAAGATCAGCGAGCCGTAGAAGATGAAGTAGCTCGAGAAGTGCTGCCCGTCGGCCAGCGCGAACACGAGCGCGATCACGGTCGCCTGGAACAACGCCGTGGCGATCGCCGTCAGCCCGGGGCGGCGGTTGCGGTCGGCGTACAGGTCGACCCGCGCGAACAGCAGCACGGTCACGAGATACGCAAACGGGATCCAGTGCTTCGTGTCCTGCCACGCCACGCTTGCGTTCAGCTGGTCGTGCACGGCCAGCTTGAGCGCGACCGCGGTGTACAGAGCGCCGACCACGCCGACGAAATCGAGCACCAGCAGCGAGATCACGCGGCTGACCCGGCGCAGCGTCTCCAGCCGGAGGACAAACGAGAGCAGCGGAGGCCGCTTGCGTCGGACGTCGTGCTCGGGCAGCGGCACCGGGTCGGAACCGTGCGGTCCGCCGGCTGAATGGGTGTTGCCTACCTCTTTCTGCTCGACCGTCACGTGATGGTTCGCGCCGACATCGACCCCCGCCGCTATAACGGTAGCTTGCCCGGGAAGTAGCGGCGTAGCAGGGAAACGTTTCGTGCGCCGGTCGTGGTTAACCGCCGCCCACGAGCGCGTCTCGCCCGGACTGCTCGATCGTTCGCTCCAGGCCCTCGCGCAGGCTCACGGTCGGCTCCCAGCCCAGGATCTCGCGCGCCAGCGTGATGTTGGGCTGGCGCACCTGCGGGTCGTCGGTGGGCAGCGGCTCGAACACGATCTCGGACTTCGCGCCGCTCACTTCGATCACGGTTTTGGCCAGCTCGAGCAGCGTGAACTCGTTCGGATTGCCGATGTTGACCGGGTTGTGGTGGCCGGACTCGGCGAGCGCGATCAGACCCCGGATCTCGTCGTCGACGTAACAGAACGAGCGCGTCTGGGATCCGTCCCCGAAGACGGTGATCGGCCGGTCCTGGAGCGCCTGGCGCAGGAACGTGGGGATCGCCCGGCCATCGTGCGGGCGCATCCTCGGGCCATAAGTGTTGAAAATGCGGACAATCGCCGTGTCCACGCCCTGCTGGCGGTGGTAGGCCATGGTCAGCGCCTCGGCGTAGCGCTTGGCCTCGTCGTAGACCCCGCGCGGCCCGATCGGGTTCACGTGTCCCCAATACGTCTCGCGCTGGGGATGCTCCTGAGGGTCGCCGTACACCTCGCTGGTCGAAGCGATCAGGAACCGCGCCCGGTGATTCTTGGCCAGCCCGAGGGTGTGGTGGGTCCCGTAGGACCCGACCTTCAAGGTGTGCAGGGGCAGACGCAGGTAGTCGATCGGCGAGGCCGGCGAGGCCAGGTGGTAGACGAAGTCGATCGGCTCCTCGACGAAATACGGCTCGATGATGTCGAGGTTCAGGTGCACGAACGCGTCATCGCGGATGTGCTCGATGTTGGCGAGCGAGCCCGTCTCGAGGTTGTCGACGCAGATCACGCGGTGGCCGCGACGCAGCAGTTCCTCACACAGGTGTGACCCGAGGAAGCCGGCGCCGCCGGTGACGAGGCTCGTTGGCATGCGGGGCAATCTACTGAGGTCGGCGCAATACGTGCTCGTCCCCACGCCGGATCGTCACCTTCTCGGAGTCGAAGTGCTCGAGCAGCGCCTGGGCGAACTTCCGCGAGGTCCCGAGTTCGTCGCGCAGCTGCGCCAGCGTGACAGCGCCGCCGTTGCGGCCGGCCAGCTCGACCAACCGCCCCCGGATGTCGGTGAGCACGTCGACGTGGTAGTGCAGCGTCTTGGATACGCGCACGGCACGTCCGGCCTCCCGCAAGGCCGCAAGATCGCCGGCGTCGAGCTCTGAGTCCAGCGGCGGCTCGGCCCCGGCCTCACGGAGGCGCTCCTCCATGGCGCGTGCGGAGTTTGACAGGGGTTCTTCGGGCCTCGCTTCGCTCGGCGTCCGTGGGGCGGTGGGGGTGGGTGGGCGGGATCCAACTTCCCGTCCGGACGGTTCCGGCGCCTCTTCGCCGCGAGCCAGGCGTTCGAGCCGGGCCAGCAGCTCGCGACTCGGGCCGTGCCGGCGTGGTCCTGGGTCGAGCACGCGCCCGCCCCCCAGCGTGTCGGGCGGCGCGACGCGGCGCACCACCAGCCGGTCGCCGGCCGCGGGTACGAGTGGCTGCTCGAGGCGGATCTGCCAGAAGCGCCCCCCGAGCCAGGTCAGCCGGGCTGGCGCCTCGCGCGTGCCGTGGTGGATCTGGACGCGGTCGCCGGTGTCAGGCTCGAACTCTGCGTCGAACTCAAGCTCGGCGTCGACCCGGTAGGTCGGGCGCACCGCGCCGTCGCCCGCCACGAGCACGTCGCCGCGGTCGATGTCGTCGGTTGCCAGCCCGGTCAGGTTGACGGCCACCCGCTGCCCGGCCCCCGCCGTCTCGAGCGGCTCATCGTGGACCTGGACGCCCCGGACGCGGGCCCTCCGTTTGCTGGGCAGGACGGTCAGCTCATCGCCCCGGCTGATCGCTCCCGACCACAGTGTGCCCGTGACGACGGTCCCGGCCCCGCGGATCGTGAACACGCGATCGATGTGCAGCCTCGCCGCCTCGTCGCTGTCGGCGCGGGAAGCGACGGCGCCTGCGGCCCGCTCGAGCGCGGCGCGCAGCTCGTCCATGCCGGCCCCCGTCCGGGCCGACACGGCGATCGTCTCGACCCCTGGAACGAGCTCGGAGGCCTCGAGCAACGCCAGCTCGGGATCCGCCAGGTCGGCCTTGGTCACGGCCACCACTCCCGTCGTCACGCCGAGCGCCTGGAGAACCGCAGCGTGCTCGCGCGTCTGTGGCATCACCCCGTCGTCCGCGGCGATCGTCATCAGGAACAGGTCGATCCCGGTCGCCCCCGCCACCATCGTCCGCACGAACCGTTCGTGCCCGGGCACGTCGATCACCGAGAGCCGCCGGCCGCTCGGCAACGTCAGGCTGGCGTAGCCGAGCTGGATCGAGATCCCGCGGGCTCGCTCCTCGGGCAGCCGATCGGTGTCCACGCCGGTGAGCGCCCGGATCAGCGCGGTCTTGCCGTGGTCGATATGGCCCGCCGTGCCGAGCGTCAGCGGCTTCATCTGAGGACGGCTTGCGCGACGAGCACAACGTCTTCGTCGGTGAGCGTGCGCGGGTCGAGCAATAGCCATCCGTCATGGATCCGGCCGATCACCGGCGGCTCGTTCGTGCGCAGCGATTGGGCCAGCGCCTCGGGATCGCCATCGAGCGCCACCACGGGCCCCTCGAGCTCGAGCAGCGGCAGTGTCCCGCCACCGACCTTGGCGGTGGCGCGAATGACCCGCGCGCGGTTACCGATCTCCGCCGCCAACCGACCTGCTCGCGCAGCGAGCGTCGTCTCGTCCGCGGCCAGCATCGCCAGCGTCGGAATCTCATCCAGGGCGCGTAGCGGGTCCCGGTACAGGCGAAGTGTCGCCTCGAGCGCCGCCAGTGAGAGTTTGTCGATGCGCATGGCGCGTGCCAACGGGTGCCTCCGGGCGGCCGCCACTGCCTCGCGCCCGCCCACCATCAGCCCGGCCTGCGGGCCGCCGAGCAGCTTGTCGCCCGAGCAGCACACCAGCGCCGCGCCGGCCGCCACCGAGTCGGCGACGGCCGGCTCCTCCGCGCCCACCGCCTCCGCCATCCGCCCCGAACCGACGTCGTCGATCACCGGCACCCCCAGCTCGCACAGCGCCGCGACCGAGACATCCTCGACGAACCCGACCGTCCTGAAGTTCGACTGATGCACGCGCATAATCGCGGCGACGTCCTCGTGCGATCGCAGCGCTTGCTCGTAGTCATCGATCCGCGTGCGGTTGGTAGTCCCGACCTCGATCATCCGCGCCCCCGACTGGGCGATCACCTCGGGGATCCGGAACCCACCGCCGATCTCGACGAGCTGCCCGCGCGCCACCACGATCGCCCGGCCCGGACCGGCCAGCGCCGCCGCGGCCAGCAGCACCGCGGCGGCGCCGTTGTTGACCACGATCGCCGCCTCGGCGCCGGTGAGCTCGCACAGCAGTCCCTCGACATGGGCGTGGCGGCTGCCCCGCTCGCCCGAGGCCAGGTCCAGCTCGAGGTTGGTATAGCCATCGGCGGCCCGCGCCACCGCCTCGCGTGCGCTGGCCGCCAGCGGCGCCCGACCCAGGTTGGTGTGCAGGATGACCCCGGTGGCGTTGATCACGCGCTGCAGCGACGGCCGCTCAAGCGCGGCCAACATTTCGCGTGCCCGCGCCGCCAAATTGTCGGAGCCTGGCCGGCCAGCCAGCCGGGCGGTGCGACATTCCTCGATCGCGAGACGAGCTGCCGCGACCGCCAGCGCGTGGGGCGCCTCCAGCCGAGCAGCCAGCTCGTGGACGGCCGGGAGCGACCTCAGGCCTGCGGCGCCGGCGTCGTCCCCCGCACCCATTGGCCCTCCTCCTTCTTCCAGATCGGGGCTATGGCCTTGATCTCGTCGATGATCTCCCGCGCGCCGGCGAACGCGGCGTCCCGATGCGGCGCCGACACCGCGATCGCCACCGAGGGCTCAGACAGGGGCACCGTGCCCACCCGGTGCTCGGCCGCCGCGGCGCACAGGCCGTGCCGCTGCACGGCCCGGCGAACGATCTCGGCCATCTGGCGCTCGGCCATTTCCGCGTAAGCCTCGTATTCGAGCTCCGGCACCTCCCGAGTCACGCCGGTGAACGTGACTACGGCGCCCGCTCGGGCATCGCGCACCAACTCGACGAGCGGATCGAGGGCCAGCGGCTCGCTGGTCAGACGAGTGTGAATCGTCCCGACCGAGCCGCCCGACACCGGCGGGATCAGCGCCACCTCGTCGCCGCCGTGCAGCGGAGCCGCCGGGTCCGCGTACTCCTGGTTGACGGCCATCACGACGGAGACGCCGTCGGTCAGGGCCCGCATCTGCTCGAGCGCATCGCCGACGACCGCGCCGTCGGGTAGCTCGAGCTCCACCTCGGACGTTCCCGCCCGCTCTCGGAGACCAGCAAAAAGCCTGATGCGAACCCGCACGGGCTCAAAGGGTAACCTCGCGCCATGGCCACCGCCGACGAGCACCGCACGATCGCCCCAATCGTCGGTCCCGACGATCCGCGCCGGTTTACCGACTCGGGGATCGAGATCAACAAGCAGTACACCGAGCAGGACCTACCCGAGGACCTGCCGAGACGCCTCGGCGAGCCCGGGGATTACCCCTACACCCGCGGCATCCACCCCGACATGTACCGGGGGCAGCTGTGGACGATGCGTCAGTACGCCGGCTACGCGAGCGCCCGGGAGTCGAACGAGCGTTACCGCTACCTGCTCGCCCACGGCTCGACCGGCTTGTCGATGGCCTTCGATCTCCCCACTCAGCTCGGGCTGGACTCCGACGATCCGCGCTGCTTGGGCGAGGTCGGACGGACCGGGGTGGCGATCGACACGATCGACGACATGCGCACCGCGTTTGACGGGATCCCCCTCGACCAGGTCTCAACGTCGATGACCATCAACGCGCCCGCCTCGGTGCTGCTCCTGCTCTACGAGCTCGTCGGGGAAGAGCAGGGAGTTCCGGCCCAGCAGCTGCGCGGGACCACCCAGAACGACATCCTCAAGGAGTACATCGCCCGCGGCAACTTCATCTATCCGCCGACGGGCGCGATCCGCCTGACCACCGATCTGTTCTCGTACTGCCGCGAGCGGATCCCGCGCTGGAACACGATCTCGATCAGCGGCTATCACTTCCGCGAGAAGGGCTGCTCGGCCGTGCAGGAGGTCGGGTTCACGCTCGCCAACGGGATCGCCTACGTCCAAGCCGCCCTCGAGGCCGGGCTGGTGGTAGACGAGTTCGCGCCCCGGCTCGCGTTCTTCTTCAACGGCCACAACAACGTCTTCCAGGAGGTGGCCAAGTTCCGGGCGGCGCGGCGGATGTGGGCGAAGATCATGCGCGAGCGCTTCGACGCCAAGGACGAGCGCTCGTGGAAGCTGCGCTTCCACACCCAGACCGGCGGCGTCACGCTGACCGCCCAGCAGCCCGAGAACAACATCGTGCGTGTCGCCCTCCAGGGGTTTGCCGCCGTGTGCGGCGGGACCCAGTCCCTGCACACCAACGGCTTCGACGAGGCGCTCGCGCTACCCACCGAGCGAGCGGCCAAGATCGCGCTGCGCACCCAGCAGATCCTCGGCTACGAGTCCGGTGCCGCCGACACGGTCGATCCGTTCGCCGGGTCGTACTTCGTCGAGGCGCTGACCGACGAGATCGAGACGCGGGCGAGCGAGCTGCTCGACAAGGTCGACAGCCTCGGCGGCTCGATTCGGGCGATCGACTTCATCAAGAACGAGATCGAGGAGTCCGCGTTCGGTTACCACGAGCGCTACCGCACCGGGCAGGACATCGTCGTCGGCGTCAACAAGTTCGTCGACGAGGGAGAGCCCGAGGTGCCGGACATCCTCCGCGTTGATCCGCAGTCCGAGCGCGAACAGGTCGACCGCCTCAAGGCGTTCAAGCATCAGCGAGATGCGGAATTGGTCCAGCGACGCCTCAAGGAAGTGCGTGAAGCTGCCGATAGGACCGACAACCTCCTTCCCACCCTGCGGCAGGCCCTCAAGGACCGTTGCACGCTGGGTGAGGTGTGCGGGGCCATGAAGGACGTGTTCGGCGAGTACCAGCCGACCTTCTGAGCCTGACCCCGGGGGAGGGGAAAACAAGCAGGAAGGGACCCTCGATTGACCCGGCTGCGGACAGCCGTCATCACCATCGCTACCGCTGGCTCGATGCTGGCGATCGCTCCCGCCTTTGCTCAGGCAGCGGTCACCAACTCCAACATCACAAGCTGGACGTCGAGCGAGTCGGGTACGCCCCAGAACTCTACGTACCTGATCTCGTACGACAACCGCAGCACCACGCTGACGGTCAGTGGCGACGCGACATCCGACTCCGGCAACGTCGACGTCGTTTGCTACTTCGGGTCGGGCCTCACATTCGGGGACAAGGTCCTCGCGGCGAACGTGCCCGTGAGCGACGCCGGAGGGTTCAGCACGACCGCCTTGATGCGGTCGATCGCCGGGCACGCTTGCCGGCTGCGGGCGATTCCCACCGGCGGCGAGAGCAGCGACGACCTGCCCCAGTTCGCTGGTCCGCAGATCGCCGTCTCAGAGGCGGGGCTCCCGTCGGGCGTTGTGGACGGGAACGCGAACTACCCCTTCGACTTTTATGTCTACGCCGAGTCCCTTACCGGCTCCGCGGCGTGGGACTCGGCAGGCAGCTGCGGACCGTACGCGGCGCCGTATGACCCTTCGTTCGGCCAGGGAAACTTCGCGATCGACTGCGCGGGATCGCTCTTGGGCGCCAATATGCCGGTCGGCGCGACTCGCTCCGAGGTGCAGATCGACGGTCAGAACGCCTATGACGCCGCGTCGGCGGAGGGGCTTTCCGTGGGCACCGGCGACCTCGCCAAATTTCCGTCGCTAGCCGCGAGCGTGACCCAGGACCCATCCGATGGTGACGTGACCTCACAGGAGGCCGAGAGCTGGGGTACGTGTGCAACCCCGGTGTCATATCCGCCGACGTCAACCGACTGTCCTGTGTTCGCCTCTACCGGCGTCCAGCTCCAACGCGACATCACCACGAGCGACGGTGGCCTAGTGACCACGATGACCGACACCTGGTCCTCGACCGATGAGCAGGCCCACTCGCTCGACCTGCTCTATGACGACTATGTCGGCCTGCATTCATCGAATCAGCAGGGTGTGCAGCCCGGTTACGAGTTCCCTGGCCAGAGCGCCTTCTCCGCGTACCAGGCCGGCGCGACGCTGCCGGGACCCGGCGCGGGGCCCGGCTCGATCCTGGTCCGCTCGAATGTCAATGCCGCTGTCGGCGACACCTCCCAGGCGATCGGCACGATCACCTTCTCGAGCCCCCCGACCGGGTTCACGTTCGCCAGCAACGACGAATTCGAGGAGCACCAGGTGCTCGAGGTGCCCGCCGGCGGCAGCGTCAGCCTGAGCTATATCTATTCGACCGGCTACGGGGTTGCGCAGGTGCAGGCACTCGCGCTGGCGGCACAGGATCGCCTCGACGCCCCGTTGGTCGCGATCACCTCGCCGGCCGACGACACCACGGTCTCGACCTCGACCGTGAACCTGAGCGGCGTCGCCGGGGCTGGCTCGGGCATCGCGTCGCTGTCGGTGGCCGGGCAGTCCGTACCGGTCGCCCCGGGCGGCAGCTGGAACGCGCAGGTGGCGCTGAACCCTGGGTCGAACACGATCACAGTGCTCGCGACCGACGGCGCCGGCGCGACCGTTCAGACGCAGGTGACCGTTCTGTACGCACCGCCACCTGGGCCGGCTGCCGTCGTCTGCAAGGTTCCCCGGATCAAGGGGATGAAGCCGCCGGCGGCAGAGCGGGCGCTCCGCCGTGCCCACTGCCGCGTCGGCCGCATCAAGCACGAGGCCGCGAAGAAGGTCCGCAAGGGCCGTGTGGTCAGCACGAGCCCGCCGCCCGGCCGGCGGCGGCCGGCCGGGAGCAAGGTCGAGCTCTGGGTCTCCAGTGGGCCCTAGGGCCTGATCTAACGCTCGCTGTCGAGGTCGGCCATCTGGGGCGCTCCGTAGCGGTCGCCGGCGGCTGCGTCGGACGGGATGGCCCGTTCGATCCGCTCGAGGTCCTCGGGCGACAGTTCGAGCTCGAGCGCGCCCAGCGCCTCCTGTAGCTGGTCGCGACGGCGGGCGCCCACCAGCGGGACGATGTCCTGGCCGCGCGATCGGACCCACGCGAACGCGATCTGCGCCACCGTGGCGCCCTTCGCGTCCGCGACCGCGCGCAGCTCGTCGACCAGGGCCAGGTTGTGGTGGAGGTTCTCGCCCTGGAAGCGCGGCATCCGCCCGCGCATGTCGCCGACCTGCGGCTCCGCATCGGCCCGGTAGTGTCCGCTAATCAGCCCGCGCGAGAGCACGCCGTAGGCGGTGATCGCGATGCCAAGCTCGCGGCACGCGGGCAGGATCGACCGCTCGATCCCGCGCGAGATCAGCGAGTACTCGATCTGGAGATCGCAGATCGGGTGCACGGCGGCGGCCCGCCGGATCGTCTCCGCCCCGACCTCGGAGAGCCCGATATAGCGCACGTACCCGGCCTGGACGAGCTCGGCGATCGCGCCGACCGTCTCCTCGATCGGCACCTTTGCGTCGAGCCGCGCCGGGCGGTAGATGTCGATGTGGTCGGTACGCAGCCGCTGGAGCGAATACGCGCACGCGGTCTTAACCGCCGCCGGGCTCGCGTCGTAGCCAAGCCAGGCTCCGTCGGGGCCGCGCTGCGCCCCGAACTTGACGCTGATCAGCACCTCGTCCCGGTCGCGAGAAGCCAACGCCTCCGCGATCAGCAACTCGTTGTGTCCCATGCCATAGAAGTCGCCCGTGTCGAGCAGGGTGATGCCGGCGCCCAGCGCGGCGTGGATCGTGGCGATCGCCTCGCCCCGATCGGCGATGCCGTACACCCCGGACATGCCCATGCAGCCAAGGCCGAACGCCGACACGGTGGGCCCGGCCGCTCCGAGTTGCGTGGTTTGGACCATGGCCCACGTTATAGAGGACTCGCGCCGACGCGGGCGAAACCCGGACCATGAGACAGCACGAGGCAAGCCGGACCCTGGTCAAATCGCCCCCCGAGCTGTGGGCCGAGTGCAGCGATGCGGCTGCGCTCGCCCGTCATCTCGGCGGGTTCGGGGAGATCCGGATCACCCGCCTCGATCCCGAGACCGCCGTCGCCTGGGAGGGCGAGCAAGTGCGCGGCACGGTGCGGATCGAGCCGGCGGGGTGGGGGACGAAGGTGATCCTGACCGCCGAGGAGGCGGTCGAGGACGCCGCGCCCACCGAGCCGCCGGCCCCAACCCAGACGCCGGCCCCGAACCAGACCCCGGTGTCCGTCGAGACCCCGGTGCCCGTCGAGACCCCGGTGCCCGTCGAGACCCCGGTGCCCGTCGAGACCCCGGTCTCCGGGGAGCCGCCGGTGCCCGCCGACCCGCTCCTCGCCGTCGAGGCGATCGTGGCGCCGAGCGAGCGGTCGGAGCCGCTTTCCGAGTCCGCGCCAGCCAGACGGCGCCGGTTTCCGCGGCTCCACGCGTTCCTGCGCGGTCCCCAGCCGGCCGAGCCGGTTCCGGAGACGGCCGAACCTCCGCCAGAGGCCGCACCGGCCCAGCCAGAACCTATGTCGAGCGCTGAACCAGAACCGGTGTCGACCGCTGAGCCGGTGGCCGAGCCCTCAGCGACTGTCGTCAAGGACGCCGACGCCGCACTCGCCGCGGCGCTGGACAGCCTGGGACAAGCCCACCACCGACCGTACTCGCGCGCCTAACCCACGCCTAACCCTCGACCTTCCCCGGAGGTCCGCCCAGCGATGCGATCAGGGCCGAGAAGCTCTCGCCCGACGCGCTCGGGACGCTGTCGGCGTCGTCGCCTCCCTTCCACTGGCCGAGTTGCATCGCGAGCGTCTCGGTGCCGATCCCGGCTCCCCAGCCGATCTCGATACCGGTGGGGGACCCTGGGACGATCTCGGCCACGGGCTGGCCGGCCTCGAGCGACTCGCCGACGTGCAGCCCGGCGGCGGGGTTGACACCCTCGGCGTAGTAGACGTAGCGCCCGGCGTACGAGCCGCCGCTCAGGCGGTACTCGATGAATGCGCCGGGCCACCCGGTCCCGCTCATGCCGATGTAGGTGACCGTGCCGGCCCCGACCGCGCCGAGTGTCCCGGAGCCCGCGTAGTCGACGCCCTGGTCGATCCGCTCGGGCGTCACGCTGGCGTGGGCGAGCGGATTGATATAGCCGCCGGCTGAGACGGGCGGGGTGGGCGCCGCGGGCTTGGGCGCCGGGTGGGAGGTGGCCACCGGGTGAGGCTTCGCGACCGGGTGCGTGGTCGGGTGAGTGGTCGTTGTCGCGTGGGTGGTTGTGGTCGGGTGGGTGGTTGTGGTCGGGTGGGTGGTTGTGGTCGGGTGGGTGGTTGTGGTCGGGTGGGTGGTTGTGGTCGGGTGGGTGGTTGTGGTCGGGTGCGTCTTGGTAACCGGATGGCTGGGCAGCGCCGGATGGTTGGGGGTCACCGCGTGTATCGGCGCCACCGTGTGCACGGCGGCGACCGAATGCGTCGGGGCGCTCGTCCGCGTCGCCGCTCCGCCCGTCGTGTGCGCGGCGTCCTCGATGGCTCCACCGCCCGTGCTCGGGTGCCCGGCGGGCTGGGGGATGCCGGGCACCCGAGACGCTGCAACGGAGGTGTTGGTTGCCGGGGGCGAGGCGCCTCCGCTGAGCGCATGGGCGGCTCCTCCGCTCGCGCCTCCCGACGCCGTCGCATCATGAGCGAGGGCGAGGTGCTTCGGCGGCGAGTGCAGGGAGGTTGATGTAGTCGGGGTGGTCGAAGCTGAGGCGGTCGCAGCTGGAGTCGCCGGGGCGGACGCGGTCTGCATCGCCGCGTGGAAGGCCCCGTTGAGCGTCCTCGCGCCGCTGCTGAGCCCGGTACTGGCGACTGCTCCGGCGCTGGACCTGACCGACGAGGTCGCGATCAGGGCATCGGCCGGCCGGGCATGGCCCGCGTCGGCCCGGAATGCGACCCGCTCCCCGCCTGCGCGAGGGCCCCGGCCGCTCAGCAGCCCAGGGACCGTCGTCGCGGCCAGCAGGGCGAGGGCCGAGATCCCGCCGGCGCTGGGAAGCGACATGACCGGACGTCGGGCGGCCGCGGAGCGGCGCAGCTGGGAGTACTGGAGCGACTCTCGGAGGAGGTCGGACCGCGACAGGTCGCGCTCTGGCTGGAGGTGGAACAGCTCCAGCGAGCTGCGGGTTGGTCTGCCTCGGCGAGCGAGCGAGCGCTCGAGGGATTGCTGCCACAGGTCAGGGCAGGCCAAATCGCGTGCAGTGGTGTCCACCAACTCCTCCTTCTTCGTAGCCTGCGGAGTTAGCTGACGGGCTCGCGCAATGCGCTACGCCACAAACTTGTGGCGATTCGCCCCCGCGCCCCCAAAGGGTCGCAATTGGGTCCTCCGTTCGCCGGCCACGGATGGTCCGGCGATTCGGCTTCTATGTCGTCCGTCGTCGATGCCGAGGCACCGATTCCTGCAAGTTGGCGAAGTTGTATCGCATCTTGTAGCGGCAGAGCAAGCGCGACCCGTGGCTCACGGCCGTCTCACACCTCATAAACTCGCCCGCCGGATGCGCGACAAGGCCCCCGAGACGTACGACGAGAAGCTCGGCCAGCTCGAGGAGCTACGCCACGAGGCGATCCACGCCGGCTCCGAGCAGGCGGTCGCCAAGCAGCACGAGCGCGGCAAGTACACCGCGCGGGAGCGGATCGAGAAGCTGCTCGACCCCGGCTCCTTCCAGGAGCTCGACGTGTTCGTGCGCCACCGCACTCACGACTTCGACATGCAGAGGAACCGGCCCTATGGCGACGCGGTCGTCACCGGGCACGGGACGATCGACGGGCGCCGCGTGTGCGTGTTCAGCCAGGACTTCACCGTGTTCGGCGGGTCGCTGGGCGAGGTGATGGGCGAGAAGATGTGCAAGATCATGGACCTCGCGGCCAACATCGGCTGCCCTGTGATCGGCATCAACGACTCCGGTGGCGCGCGCATCCAGGAGGGGGTCGTGAGCCTCGGCGCCTACGGCGACGTGTTCCTGCGAAACGTCCGGTGCTCGGGCGTGATCCCTCAGATCAGTCTGGTCATGGGCCCCTGCGCCGGCGGGGCGGTGTACTCGCCCGCAATCACCGACTTCATCTTCATGGTCAAGGAAACGTCGCACATGTTCATCACCGGCCCCGACGTAATCAAGACGGTCACCGGCGAGGAGGTCGACTTCGAGTCGCTGGGCGGGGCGATGTCGCACAACACGAAGTCGGGCGTTGCTCAGTTCGCCTCCGACGATGAGGATCAGTGCCTCGAGGACACGCGCTACCTACTGAGCTTCCTTCCCCAGAACAATCTCGAAACACCGCCGCGCGTCCAGCCGACGGATGACCCGCTGAGGCAGGATGAGGACCTCGACCACGTCGTCCCGGACAGCCCCAACAAGCCCTACGACATGCGCGACGTCGTCCGGCCGATCGTCGACGACGGTGAGTTCTTCGAGGTCCACGAGCACTACGCGCGCAACATCATCTGCGGCTTCGCTCGCTTGAACGGCTACAGCGTCGGGATCGTGGGCAACCAGCCGAACCAGATGGCCGGCGTCCTCGACATCGAATCCTCCGAAAAGGCCGCCCGGTTCATCCGCACCTGCGATGCGTTCAACATTCCGATTCTTACGTTCTGCGACGTGCCCGGCTTTCTGCCAGGGACGGCCCAGGAGTGGGGCGGCATTATCCGCCGCGGGGCCAAGCTGCTCTACGCCTACGCCGAGGCGACGGTTCCGAAGATCACGATCATCACCCGGAAGGCGTACGGTGGCGCGTACGACGTCATGGGGTCTAAGCACCTCGCGGCGGACTTCAACTTCGCCTGGCCGACAGCCGAGGTGGCGGTCATGGGCCCTGAGGGTGCGGTCAACATCATCTATCGACGGGACATTCAGTCTTCGCCCACGCCCGACGAGCGCCGCCAGAAGCTGATCAACGACTACAAGGCGCACTTCGCCAACCCGTACGTGGCGGCCGAGCGGGGCTACATCGACGACGTAATCGTCCCGCACGAGACGCGCCCCAAGATCATCACCGCCCTCGAGACGCTGCAGAACAAGCGCCAGCCCGGACCTCGCCGCAAGCACGGCAACATCCCTCTGTAACCGGGGGCGTGGTCGATATTGCCCGCTTCTGGTGCAATATCGACCACACCGCGTTAGAGCCGAACCGTCTGGGCGACCACACGGTTGTCCTCCCAGGCGCTGAACGCGGCGGTGGCCACGGCCAGGTCCTGGATCGCGAGGCCAGTCGAGTCGAACAGCGTGACGGCTTCGCCTCCAGGCCGCCCCGGAGCATCGCCCGCGAGCACCGCCCCGAGTTCGGTCACGTCCGTGCGCGCGACCAGTCCGGCCTCGACCGCGCCGGTCAGCTCGCCGCCGTGCGACGCCTGCTCCCACTCGTCGCAGAACAGCACGCACGACGCGACCGCGCCGACCGAGGCCTCGGCCTTGCCCGGCCCATCCGCCCCGAGCATGTTCAGGTGCAACCCGGCGTGCAGGCCGCCCACGTCGACGACGATCACCTCGCCCGGCGTCACGCAGCACACGACGTCGCAGCCGATCGCCTGCTCCAGCGATCCGGCGCGCCAGTCGAGCTCGTGGGCAAGCGCCTCGGCCGCGGCGACGCGTGCGTCGTGGCAGACCCCAGGCCCATAGCCCGCCGCGGCCAGGCACCGGGCGGCCCAGGTCCCGTGTAGCCCGCAGCCGACGATCCCCACTGTCCGGGCGCCCTCGCGCGCCAGCGCCACCGTGGCCACCGCCGCCACCGCTCCGGTCCGGAGCGCGGTGACCGAGCGAGCGTCGAGCAGCATCAGCGGCCCGCCGTCCTCCGCGTCCGAGAGGCAGATGACGCCGGTGACGGTCGGCAGCCCGCGCTCGGGATTGCCCGGGAACGAGGTCACCCACTTGAGCAGCGCGAACCCATCGCCCCGCGCCGGCATGGCCCGGAAGTCGCCGAACGGCGGACTCTCCAGGTAGACCTTGGGCGGCATCACCCAATCGCCGGCCTGGTAGCGAAGCAGGCCCTCGCGCACGCGCTCGATCGCCGCATGCGGGGAGACCGCCTGCAGTACGGCGTCGTGATCCAGCACCGGTAGCTCGGGCACGGCGGGCACGATACGCTCGTCCCGGCCTTCCAGATGAATCGCAGACCGAAGCTGACCATCGTGGCGCCCAGCGCCTCGGCCGAAGAGGTGGCCGCGGTCGTGGCCGCGCTCGAGCGATTCATGCGCGAGACCGCCCCGCCGCTCATCGCTCCCGCACCCCGCCCCAACCCATGGCAGCGGGCCGCGCTGTACGAGGGCGTCGACCGCTCTCCTGGCGAGCCGGCACCCTGGTTGTAATTACGTCCAGTAAGTGAGCCCTTTCCCGCTCTCGTCTTGACAGCGCCGGGCCTCTCTGCGAGCGTCCAGTAGGTTGGCGGGTGGGCCAACCCGATGGTCCACCGGGGAGTGTGCTTGGGGGCGCAATGTGGGGTAGTCCATCCTCGGTCATGTTGTTGGCCCCACCCAGGGGACGAAGACGTCGTCTCGGCGCGTTGATGTATCAACGCGCTCAAGCTCGCGCTCGCCGCTGCGACGGTGGTCACCGGCATCGCTCAGCCCCCAAAGCCGATGCCGGCCGGCCCGTAGGCGCCGGCTGAGAGCGCGCCGGCTGCCGCGGCGGCTGCCCCCGCCGTCGCGGCGCCGGTCACTTCGGCTGCCCATTCGGTCGGCCATGCGGCTGGTTTGCTTCGGCTCCCGCGCCCGCCCATGCGACACCGCTGCCCGAGCGGTGATCGCAGTGCGGGCTGGATCGGACGCGAGTGTCGCGGGGCGGGTGCAGCAGCCTCGCTAACCACCGTTGCGCCGGCCGGACGTCGTAGCCTCGCTCGCAGCTAGGGCGGCACGGGGTCGCGGGTCGGGCCCGGACGGGCTCTCGCTGGCCCCACGGACGTCGAGCGCAGCGAGACCCAAAAAGACGGGTAGCAGCCCCACCCCCCAAAATGCCCGAACCCCGATTGCCTTTTGCTAGATTTCGTGGTCCGACCGCGACCTGGAAGGAAGACCGATGCACAGCGCACGCACCGGATCACTCGAGAATCCCGAGGTGCTCGAGAACGTACCGGGGCACGTCATCCCGATCCTCGAGCGCGAGTTCGACGACTTCGATACCGAGTCCACACGCTTCCTGAAGGGTGAGCTCGAGAACGACGAGTTCATCAAATTCCGCCTCAAGCAGGGGGTTTATGGACAGCGCCAGCCCGACGTGCAGATGGTGCGGGTCAAGCTCCCGTTCGGCGGGGTGACGCCCGAGCAGCTCGAGGCGTTCGCAGACGGGATCGAGAAGTACGTGCCGCTGCGGAAGGGGCACATCACCACGCGCCAGAACATCCAGATGCATCACATTCCCCTGCCCGACGCGGCTGCGCTGATCCGCGACCTGGGCGATGCCGGCCTGTCCTCGCGCGAGGGGTGCGGGAACACGATGCGCAACGTCACCGGCGACCCCCGTGCCGGCACGCTCGAGGGCGAGCTGTTCGACATCACTCCGTATGCCGGCGCGTACGTGCGCTACTTCGTCCGCCATCCCACGACGCAGGCAATGCCGCGCAAGGTCAAGACCGCGTTCGCGGCGACCGACGAGGACAACGCGATCACCCGCATCCATGACGTGGCCTTCATCCCCAAGGTCAAGGACGGTGTTCGGGGCGTAGAAATGCGGGTAGGGGGCGGGACCTCGATCATGCCGCGGCTGGCTCCCACCCTGTACGAGTTCGTCGAACTCGACAACGGCGACTATCTGAAGATCACCGAGGCCTGCATGCGGATCTTCGACCGCCAAGACTGGCTGCGCGTCAATCGCGCCCGGGCCCGGATCAAGGTCCTGATCGACAAGATCGGGATCGACGAGTTCCGCGACCTGGTCGAGGAGGAGCTCCAGGGCGACTGGGTGCAGGAGCGCGATTTCTCCCTGGACAGGATCGCGTTCGAGTACGACGAAGAGGCAGACGCCCCGACGAAGCCGAACACCTTCGCCAGCCCCAACGGGGACAACCGTGAGTTCACGCACTTCCTCCAGACCAACGTGCAACGCCAGCGCCAGCATGGGTTCTCGACCGTCGAGGTCAAGGTGACGCGCGGCGACCTGACCCCCGAGCAGCTCCGCGGAATCGCACAAATCATGCGCGATCACACCGGTAGCGCCGCCCGGACGAGCGTGCACCAGAACCTGATCCTCCGCTGGGTCCGCGACGACTCGGTCTACGACGTGTGGCGCGCGCTCGGCGAGATCGGCCTGGGCGACGCCGGCGCCGACGAGATCACCGACGTGGTGAGCTGCCCGGGCACCGACTCGTGCAAGCTCGGGATCACCAGCTCGATGGGCCTGAACCAGGCCATTCACGAGCGTCTGATCCAGATGGAGATCGACGATCAGCTGACCCGGCGCATCCACGTCAAGATGAGCGGATGCCCGAACGGCTGCGGCCAGCACCACATCGCCAACATCGGCTTCTACGGGGCCTCGATCAAGGTCGGCGATCACACGGTTCCGGCCTACATCCCCCACGTCGGGGGCGCCTACGAGGGCGGCGACGTTCGCTACGGACAGCGGCTCAAGGCGCGACTCCCGGCCAAGCGTGTACCCGAGGCGGTCGAGCGCTGGGTACGCTTCTACGAATCCGAACGGGCCGACGGCGAGGAATTCAACGCCTTCGTTGACCGCGTCGGCCCAGCGGAGTTCGAGGCTAGGGTGAAGGACCTCACGATGCCGATCGAGTTCAGCCTGAACGACATGAACTACTTCATCGACTGGACCAAGAACTCGCCGTTTGAGGTGATCCGCGGCGAGGGCGAGTGCGCCGTCTGACCGGTGAGCAGCGTATGAGTATCGCCATCCCTAACCTCGAGACCGCCCCTTCCCAGGAGGTACTGGCCTATGCGGTCGAGCGCTTCCACCCGCGGCTGAAGATGGCCTGCTCCTTCCAGAAGGAGGAGTCGGTCCTGTTGCACATGCTGACCGAGATCGAGCCCGAGCCGCGCGTGTTCATGATCGACACCGGCGTGTTGTTCCCGGAGACGCTCCAGACCTGGAAGCGGTTCGAGGACCGCTTCGGCGTCAACATCGAGGTGATCGACGCGCGCAGCCCGGACGAGCCGTGGACGGCGAGCGGGTGCTGCGGCGAGGCCAAGGTCGAGGCGCTCGAGCGGGCGCTCGACGACATCGACGCGTGGGTCACGGGCATCCGCCGCGAGCAGGCTCCGACTCGCGCGGGTGCCAGCAAGATCGAGCGCGACGATCGGCGGGGCATCTGGAAGGTCAACCCGCTGGCCGACTGGTCGGAGAAGGACCTGTGGCGATACATCTTCGAGAACGATTTGCCCTACCACCCGCTGCACGACCAGGGCTACGCGTCAATCGGGTGCGAGCCGTGCACGCGGCCGGGCTCCGGACGCGAGGGACGGTGGGCCGGGCAGGACAAGACCGAGTGTGGAATCCACGAATGAACAGGACGTTCGGTTGAACCCGCTGCATTACGAGCTCTCCCACCTGGAGACCCTCGAGGCCGAATCGATCCACATCTTCCGCGAGGTGGCGGCCGAGTTCGAGCACCCCGTGCTGCTGTTCAGCGGCGGCAAGGACTCGCTCGTGCTCCTGCGCCTGGCGGAGAAGGCGTTCCGACCGGGCCGGTTCCCGTTCCCGATCATGCACGTCGACACCGGTCACAACTTCCCCGAGGTGCTCGAGTTTCGCGACCGCCTGATCGAGGACATGGGCGAGCGGCTGATCGTCGCCTCGGTACAGGAGTCCATCGATCGGGGCCGGGTAGCCGAGGAGAGCGGCCCGCGGGCGTCGCGCAACCGCCTGCAGACCGTGACGCTGCTCGACGCGATCGCCGAGCACGGCTTCGATGCGGCGTTCGGCGGCGCGCGGCGGGACGAGGAGCGCGCCCGGGCCAAGGAGCGCGTGTTCTCGTTCCGCGACGACTTCGGCCAGTGGGAGCCCAAGCGCCAGCGCCCCGAGGTGTGGGCCCTGTTCAACGGCCGCATCCGCAAGGGCGAGCACGTGCGGGTGTTCCCGCTCTCGAACTGGACCGAGCTCGACGTCTGGCAGTACATCGCACAGGAGAAGCTCGAGGTTCCAAGCATCTACTACGCGCACACCCGCCAGGTGTTCCAGCGCGACGGGATGCTCTACGCGATGAGCCCGTACGTTCAGCTGATCGAGGGCGAGTCGCCCTTCGAGGCCTCGGTCCGCTACCGCACGGTCGGCGACATGACCTGTACGGGCGCCGTCCGCTCCCACGCCACGACCCTCCCGGAGGTCGTCTCCGAGATCGCCGCCACACGCGTCACCGAGCGGGGAGAGACCCGCGCCGATGACCGGGTGACCGAGGCGGCGATGGAGGATCGCAAGCGCGAGGGCTACTTCTAGAGGACGGTGAGCTTCACACGATGACCCCCGGCGCCGCCTCCAACGGCCACGCTGTCATGTCCCGCACGAGCGAGATGCTCCGCTTCGCCACCGCCGGCTCGGTCGACGACGGCAAGTCGACCCTGATCGGGCGGCTGCTGCATGACTCCAAGGCGATCCTCGAGGACCAGCTCGAGCATGTCGTGCAGACCTCCGAGCGGCGCGGCGAGGGCTTCGTGAACCTCGCGCTGCTCACGGACGGCCTGCGGGCCGAGCGCGAGCAGGGGATCACGATCGACGTCGCCTATCGGTACTTCCAGACCGCTCGGCGTAAGTTCGTGATCGCCGACACGCCGGGGCACGAGCAGTACACGCGCAACATGGTCACGGGCGCCTCGACCGCCGATTTGTCGATCGTCCTGGTCGACGCCCGCAACGGCGTGAGCGAACAGACCCGTCGGCACGCCTACATTGCCTCGCTGCTGAGGATTCCGCACCTGGTGGTGTGCGTCAACAAGATGGACCTCGTCGGCTACGACGAGGCCGCCTTCGACCGGGTGGTCGAGGAGCTGACCGACTGGATGGCGCTGCTCGACATCTCGGATGTCACCTTCATTCCGATCTCGGCGCTGCACGGCGACAACGTCGTCGAGCGCTCGCTCGAGATGCACTGGTACGACGGACCACCGCTCCTCTACCACCTCGAGCACGTGGTTATCGCCTCCGACCGAAACCTGGCCGATCTGCGCTTCCCTGTCCAGTGGGTGATCCGTCCCGGCCCGCGGTCGGAGGATCCTGACTACCGCGGGTATGCCGGACAGCTTGCCGGCGGCATGCTGCGGGCCGGTGATGAGGTGCTCGTGCTGCCGAGCGGGCAGCCGTCCCGGATCGTCGCCATCGACACCTTCGACGGCCCGGTCCAGACGGCGTTTCCGGACATGTCGGTGACCGTGCGGGTGGCGGACGACCTCGACATCTCACGCGGGGACATGATCGTCGAGACCGCCGATCCGCCGATCGCGGCGCGTGAGCTCGACGCGATGCTCTGCTGGATGGGCTCGGCGCCGTTGACCCCCGGCGCCCGGCTGGTGATCAAGCACACGACCCGCACCACGCGGGCCCGGATCGAGGAGCTCGACTACCGGGTCGACATCAACACGCTCGAGCACGAGCCCGCCGAGCAGCTGGATCTGAACGAGATCGGCCGGGTGCGGGTACGCACCGGCTCGCCGCTGATGGCCGATCCCTACGCCCGCAACCGGACCACCGGTAGCTTCATCCTGATCGACGAGTCGAGCAACGACACGGTCGCGGCGGGCATGATCCTCGCCGCGAGCTAGCTGCTAGCCCTGCCGGTGTCCGCGCAGGCGCGCGAGGATCCGGCTCGGGAGCGACGGGCGCGGGAGATCGCCGTCGTCATCGAGATGCGCCCGCTTCACCGCTTCGCGCGCCGCGGCGGCCTCGCGGAGTCGCTCCTGACGGGCCTGTGCCCGGACGCTGCCGCTCTGTTGTTGCGGGCCGAAGAAGCTCATGTCGATTAGAGGCTCAAGCGGTCGTCCTGATACGAAGAATAGGACCTAAGGCGCCGCCGACAGATCGACTGACCCTCTAAAGTCCCGCGCCGCATGTTCACAAAGATTCTCATCGCGAACCGCGGCGAGATCGCGGTCCGCATCATGCGCGCCTGCGAGGAGCTGGGCATCGACACGGTCGCCGTCTACTCCGAGCTCGACCGCGACGCCGTCCACGTCAAGCGCGCCGGCGAGGCGTATCTGCTCGGACCCGGTCCCGCCGCCGAGAGCTATCTCGTCATCGACAAGCTGATCGACGCCGTGCGCCGTTCGGGCGCGGAGGCGGTTCATCCCGGGTATGGGTTTCTGGCCGAGAACGCCGGCTTCGCGGCCGCGCTCGAGGAGGCCGGGATCACCTTCATCGGGCCGCCCGCCTCGGCGATCGAAGCGATGGGCTCAAAGACGCGCGCCCGCGAGCTGATGGCCAAGGCCGGCGTGCCGATCGTCCCGGGGACGACCGAGCCGGTGGCGAGCATCGAGGGCGCGCGCAAGGTGATCGAGGAGACAATCGGCTATCCCGTGGCGGTCAAGGCGGCCGGCGGCGGTGGCGGCAAGGGTTTCCGGGTCGCCCTTGACGACTCCAAGCTTCAGGATGCCTTCGAAGGCGCCGCCCGCGAGGGCGAGAAGTTCTTCGGCGACGCGACCGTCTATCTCGAGCGCTACCTGCCCGATCCCCGCCACGTCGAGGTCCAGGTCCTGGCCGACACGCACGGGAACGTGATCCACCTCGGCGAGCGCGATTGCTCGGTGCAACGCCGCCACCAGAAGCTGATCGAGGAGGCACCTGCGCCCGCCGTCGACTCCGAGCTGCGCGCCCGAATCGGGAAGATCGCGACGGAGGCGGCGGCCGCCGTCAAATACACCGGCGCCGGGACGATCGAGGGGCTGCTCCAGGACGGCGAGTACTTCTTCCTCGAGATGAATACCCGCGTCCAGGTCGAGCACTGCGTGACCGAGATGGTCACCGGGATCGACATCATCAAGGAGGGCATTCGGGTCGCGGCCGGCGAGCCCCTGTCGATCGGCCAGGAGGACGTGCGGTTGCGCGGCCACGCGATCGAGTGTCGGATCAACGCCGAGGACGCTTCGAAGAACTTCGCCCCGGCGCCCGGTTCGATCGGCGCGTACCGCGAACCGGCCGGGCCCGGCGTACGCGTCGACTCCGGCGTGGAGGCCGGCTCGGAGATCTCGCCGATGTACGACCCGATGGTGGCCAAGCTGATCGTGTGGGATGTGGATCGCGAGCAGGCCACCGTCCGCATGCTCCGGGCGCTCGGCGAGTATGAGATCGGGGGGCTGAAGACGCTGTTGCCGTTCCATCAGGCGCTGCTCCAGACGCGCCAGTGGCACGACGCCGAGACCTGCCGCGACCTGATCGAGGATCGCGCGTGGCTCAAGGAGCTCGCGTTCCCCACGCCGGAGACGCCCGCCGCCGAGGGCGAGGACGGCGCGCAGGCCGTCCAGCAGAGCTACACGGTCGAGGTGTCGGGCAAGCGCTTCGACGTCAAGGTGATCGGGCCGCCGCTAGCGGCCTCCGCGGCGCTCAACGGCGCGGCCGCGGCTGCCCCGCCCCGACGCAGCGAGCGTTCGGGCCGCGGCAGCAGCGGTGGTGGTGGCGGCGACACCCTGTCCTCGCCTCTTCAGGGGACCGTGCTCAAGGTCGCGGTCGAGCAGGGCGCCGCAGTCGAGGAGGGCGCACTCGTCGCCGTGATCGAGGCGATGAAGATGGAGAACGAGATCACCGCCCACAAGGCCGGCGTGGTGTCGCAGCTGCCGATCGCGGTGGGCGCGTCGGTCGCTACGGGCGACACGCTGGCGGTGATCAGCCAGGCGAGCGACTAGCGACCGCCGGCGCGCGCCGCCGCCATGCCGGCAGCCGGTCCGGCCACGTGAACCCTCGGTCCGGCCAGGCCAGCGTCACGAACAGCGCGCACAGAACCAAATCACGCCCCACCACCGCCCACGACTCGAGTGGCTCGAACGTCTTCAGCGGGTCGAAGTGCAGCGGGTAGTAGATCTGCGTCATCGACATCGCGCACGCGAGCAGCGCCACCGCGGCCAGCCCGCGCCGGCCGCGTATGACCGCCACCATCGGCGCGAGCCAGATTAGGTACTGGGGCGAGAGCACCCGGTCGAACACGATGAACGCGCACACCGCCGCGGCGGACGCCGCCAGCAGCCGTGCCCGCGTGGCCGGGCCGCGGGCGTAGAGCAGCCACACCGTCACCAGCGAGACGAGCTGGAGGATGCTCATCACTTCCGCGAACGCCATCGGGACGTGACCGTCGAGGTTGTCGGAGCTGTGGGTGAAGTAGTACGACAGATGCAGCCCGATCAGCTGGTGGGCGGCGAGGAACAGCGCCGCCCCGACGCTCTCGAGCTGCAGCGGACGGTTCTCCTGTCCGTGGATCGCCCACCACACCCCCTTGGGGGCGACCAGAAGGAAGGGCAGGAAGCAGACCAGCACCACCGCGGCGAATACCGCCAGGCACCAGAGCGCGGCCCGCCGGCCCTCGCGCCGCCACACGTACATCAATGCGATCGGCAGGATCACGATCGGATACGCCTTGGCCGCCGTACCCAGGCCGAGCAGCACGAAAGCGCTCCACTTGCGGTCGAAGTAGAGCGCCGCCAGGGCGGCGATCGTCAGCATGGTCGGGAACAGGTCGTAACGGGAGAGGAGCACCGCTCCGAGCAGCACCGGCGAGAAGGCGATCAGCGCCACGCCGCACGCCAGCTGCCGGTTGCTCACCCGCTGCGCGCAGAGCACGAGCGCGGACAGGCCGGCGGCGATCACGCCGCACGCGGCCATCATCAACTCGAACACGGTCATGTAGCCCGAGAAGCTGTGGCCGGCGAGCAGGCGCGGAAGGACGAAGATGGGCAGCGACAGCGGCGGGTACTCGACCGAGAAGTCGCGGTAGGGGAACAGCCCACGGCCCACGATGTTGTTCGCGTATTTGAAGTACTCGTGGGTGTCCCACTGGCGGTCAAGCGCGTACCAGCCGTGATGGACCAGGTACCACGAGATCACGAAGCCGATCGTCGCCCCCGCCACTGCCAGCGCGGTGCGCTGCCGGTCCGAGGAGACTGATCCGGCACGCCCCGCGGGCACCCGAATCGGCGTGCCGGCGAGCTCGAGCACGGAGTTAGACGGTGGTGTGGCTGGGGTCTCAGGCATGGCTCGTAGCCGTTCCCGGTGAGGCACGGCTGTACCTCGGTCCCGTCGAGGGCCTGCAAACACCTCCCCGGCGGGGATTATCCAGCACCTGTAAGCAATTTGACTGCGTGGCGGCGGTCTTCACGTGACCTTCACCTTCGTCGCGATGTCGTAACCGTAGGCATACATGGCGAGCTGCCCGATCCGGTAGACGGCGACCGGGCGCCCCAAGTCCGGCGTCGGCGCGTTGATGCTCTCGTTCGTGAGGTCATCGACGAGCAGGAAGCTGTCGACGTGTGCGCGGGGCTCGTACCAGCTCGAGATGAAGTGAAGGTCGAATCGGCAGAGATTGGCGCCGCCGTTGCAGACCGATACCGGATAGACCTCCACGCGGAAAGCGGTGGCCCACGTGATCGGGGCGGCCTCCCAGTAGCCGGCATACCCGATGCTGAGGTGATGGCGCGCGGCGATCTGGGCGACCTGCTGCGCTTGGCTGGCGGTTAGCGGCGGAGGGTGGAACGCGCGAAGGCGGCTGGTCGCGCCGTCGGCGAGCGAGACGATGCCTCCGAGCGCGAACAGGCAGGTTCCTGCCAGCACGGCGGCCTCGATTCGACGGTGGCCCGCGGCCGCGGCCGGCACGACGGCAGCGGCCGCGTAGAGCAGTCCGACCAGGTACCGGTCCGCGCCGATGTCGACCGGCGCCGCGCTGAACAGGAACGCCAGTGTGAGCACGATGGCCGACGAGCACCAGAACACGTAGAACGCCTTGGTGGCAGCGGTGAGCGCGTCGGTGCTCGTCCCCGCGGGCGAGTCGCCGGTGCCGCGGTTGCGCCGCCGCAGTGCGCGCCATCCCAGCCACGGCAGCGAGACGACCGCCGCAATGCTGAGCACCGCGCAGACGAACGCAAGCGCCGATCCGAGCGTCGACGGGCGGCCGAGGTACTTGCCGTTGCCGAGCACGACGATCGACTTCCACCACAGATGGAAGTTCGTTCCCGTCTTGGCCCCGAGGGTCAGCGTCGTCGTGTCGAGGCCGGGCTCGGGCGCGACGGACAGCGCAGACATGACGATGGCGGTGCTCGCCCACGCGATGGCGATGGTGGCGAGCGTCGCGACGCCCGTCCACAGCGCCCGCCTGCTATGGCGTCCCGGCACGTGGAGGGCGGTCGCGATTAGCGCCAGCGCGAACGGTGCCACCGCGGCCAGGGCCGCCAGCGGATCGGAGCCGGCGTTGACGCCGACGATCGTTCCGATCACCAGGACCAGCGCCGCGAGCAGCGGCCAGGGCAGCGTGGTGGCGCGCCGCTCGAGCACAACGAGAAACGCCCCCAACAGAGCCAGGCAGAACCAATCCGGGGCGTGCTGGGTGGTCGAGAGCAGCAGCCCCACGGTCGCCGGCGAGGCGCAGATGAGGAGCACCGCGCACAGCCCCGCCGCCCACTTTCCCGCCACCTGCCATACGGAAGATGCCGCGAGGCCGGCCCCGGCCAGCGCCATCGCGTAGGGCGCGCCCTCCCAAACCTGACGGTGGTGTGGAAGCCACTTGGTGGCCAGATCGAAGAGCAGCGTCGCGTACCACCCGAACTCGCCGAGCACCACGTTTGCGTGTGCCGGCGCGACGCCGAACAACTGGCTGATCACCGGGGCCGAGGCGGCATCGGCGTCGAGGTTGGTCGAGACGATCGCGCCCTCGAGCCGGTGCGCCATCAGGATCAGGTAGACCAGCGCGAACGGCAGCGCCGCCCATCGGGTGTAACGCAACGGATGCTCCAGGAAGCGAGCGCACCGTACTTCGTCGCTGGCGCTCGGCGCCCGGGTCTGAGAGAACCGGCGACGGCTCCCGGTGCCGGTGCCGGCGGCGCTCACGGCGTGGGCGGATAGAGCGTCGCTTGCGCCCGCGTGCCGGGTCCGAGCGAGGTCCGGACGACGGCGCTGCCCCGCTTGCGCCCACGCACCACGTAAACCGTGGCGCCGTCCACCTTCATCTCCCTCGCGAGGCTGGCGTTGAGCCGTTCCAGCCGGGTGGGCGAGCGCGTGAAGTGCCCGGTGCGGGCGAACTCGGTCCGCTCGGCCGCTGACGCATAGGCGAGCGTCCGCTCAGCCTGATGCTGGAGATCGTTGGCGCTCTCCGCGACCGCGGCGAACGAGAGCAGGATCCCGGCCGCCAGCACCACGAGGAACGCCGGCAGGGCGCGCTCGGCCAAGCGTCTGCGGCCGGCGATCAGCAGCACGCCGGCGCCGACCGCGACGGCGACGCCGAGGCAGCCCACGGCGATGGCGATGGTGGCGAGAGTCGAGTAGCCCATGCGGGCGTAGGGTAGAGGGCAGGGCCGCCGCCGGGCGGCTTAATGCGGGCGTTTGGCGTGCTCGACGTTACTGGCGTGGATGGCACGCTGGGTCTCGGTGCGTCGGCCCGCAGGCAACGGCGCGTCGACCCCGGCGTCACGCAGCGCGCGCACGTAGGCTAGGTCTTCCTCGAGCAGCGTGAGCGCCTCGGTTCTCTGCAGCGGCCGGCCGTGTCCGGGGACGACCGTGTCGGCCCGCTCGACGATGGGCCGCAGCCGGTCGAGCGTGGCCTCGTACGCGTCAAGCGATCCGTCGGGCGAAATCCATGGGATCTCGACCGGGGACAGATAGTCGCCGCAAACCAGCGTTCCGAGCCACGGGATCAGGTAGGCGGTGCCGTCGGCGGTGTGTCCGTCCGCCGGGTAGAGCTCGAGCTCGCGCTCCGGCGATCCTTCACTCGAGCCGAGCGACAGGCGACCCGGCACCGGGAGGGGCTGGATCCCGCCCAGCGCCAGCGGTCGGCGGTCGTCCACGTACAGCCCCTCGTCGAAGCGCTTCAGCTCACGTTGGGCGGCGCCCGGTTCGGCGGCGAGGCGCTCCGCCGTGCTCTCGCCGCAGCCGAGCGAAGCCTCCGGGAAGGCCAGGCGCCCGAGGAGGTGATCCCAGTCGGCGTGCGTGGCCAGCAGGCCGGACACGGGGAAGGCCGCCTGCTCGAGCACGCCGTGCAGGGCATCGAGCTCGTCCGGGTAGACCGGCGAGTCGATCACGAACCCCTCACCGCCGCCGCGGACCGCCGTGCACGTCGTCTGCCCGTAGCGGCTGATGAAGACGATCAGATCGGAGTGGACGCCGAGCGCGCGCATATCTAGGGGCGGCAGGCCGCCTCGGACCTACGAGACGCCGACGAGTTTCGCCGCCTCGCGCAGGGTGCTCACCTCGGCGTCCGGCTTCTTCTGGTTTGACTCGAGCGTCTCCTTGTCCCGGTTGACCCAGATCACGGGCACCTTGCGCTTCAGGCACGGCTCAACGTCGTAGTAATAGCTGGCCGCGATGTGGACCCAACCCTTCTTACCGCCGATCCGGCGCTCGCACTCGGCGAAGTGGGCCGGGTCGGGCTTGTAGGAGCGGACCTGCTGCGCGGTGACGACCAGGTCGAAGTCGAGCGGAATGTGCCGGCGCGTCTGGCCGAGCAGCTTGTCGTCGATATTCGAGATGAGCCCGATCTTATGCTTCTTCTTGACCTTCTGGAGGACGGAGTTGGTCTCCTTGAACGGGGGCCAGCGCTGTACCGAGTCGGGCAGGAAGCCGGCCCGGGAGGGCTCCAACGGCCATCCCAGGGTTTTGGCGATCTGCACCGCGGTCCGCCGCAGCACCTCGGCGTACAGCTCATAGGAGCCCGCCTGGATCTGCTTTTGGACCTCGTAGAACAGCGGGATCAACTCGTCGCGCTCGATCGTGAACCCGTCTCGTTCGGCCTCGGCCCTGAATGCGTCGTAGGCGCCGGTCTCCCAGTCGATCAGGGTTCCATACACGTCGAAGGTCACGAACGTGATGTCCTTTGGGATCGCCATGGCGCGGCCATGATGCCATGGGGACGGAGGAAAATGCTTTTCCGCGTGTTCTGAGGGCCTCGCGGCCGCCTTTGGGCGTGACCTACTACAGTCCAGCCACGTATGGATCTCCTCGAATACCAGGGCAAGCAGCTGTTCGCGCGCCACGGCGTCCCCGTGCCCAAGGGCCAGCCGGCGCGTACGGTCGAGGACGCGGTGGCCGCGGCCGAGGGGGTCGGGTATCCGTGCGCGATCAAGGCGCAGGTTCAGATCGGGGGCCGTGGCAAGTTAGGCGGAATCAAGATCGCGCGCGACCGCGCCGAGGCTGAGGAGTACGCCCGCGCCATCCTGGGGATGGACATCCGCGGACTCACGGTCCATGAGCTGTGGATCGAGGGTGCCTCGCAGATCGCCGCGGAGTATTACGCCTCGGTCGTGTTCGACCGGTCGGCCAAGGCGCCCCTGGTCATGCTCTCGACCAAGGGCGGAATGGACATCGAGCAGGTGGCCGACGAGGACCCGGACGCCATCGCCACGCTCCACGTCGACCCGTTGCTGGGCTTCCAGGACTTTCACGGCCGCCGGTTGGCCTTCGAGGCCGGCGTCGACGCCGACGTCGTCCGCCCCGTGGGGGCCATGCTGGCCAAGCTCTATGACGTGTTCACCAGCGAGGAGGCGACGCTGGTCGAGGTCAACCCGCTGATCATCACCCCCGAGCGCGACGTCAAGGCACTCGACGCCAAGGTCACCCTCGACGACAACGCGCTCTACCGCCACGGCGACAACGCCGACCTACGCGACCTGTCGGGCGAGGATCGCCAGGAGCGGATGGCCAAGGAGCGCGGCCTGACCTACGTCAAGCTCGACGGCGACGTGGGCATCCTGGCCAACGGCGCCGGGCTGTCGATGTCGACGCTCGACGTCGTCGCCGAGGCCGGCGGCACGCCCGCCAACTTCCTCGACGCCGGGGGCGGCTCCCGCGCGGACGCCATCACCAGCGCGGTCGAGGTGATCCTCTCCGACCCCAAGGTGAAGGCGGTGCTGTTCAACATCTTCGGCGGGATCACCCGCTGCGATGAGGTGGCGAAGGGCCTGATCGAGGCGTTCAAGCAGATCGGGGCGGGCGGGAAATCAATTCCCTTCGTCGTCCGCCTTGACGGGACCAACGGCGAGGAGGGTCGTGCCCTGCTGGCCGAGGCCCAGCTGCCCAACGTGTACACCGAATCGACCATGGACGGCGCGGCCGCCAAGGTCGTCGAACTCGCCGCGGCCGCGGGGTAGAGCTCATGAGCATCCTCGTCGACGAGAAGACCCGTCTGTGCACCTCTGGCATCACGGGGCGTGAGGGCACCTTTCACTCACTGCGCAACCGGGAGTACGGCACCCAGGTCGTGGCCGGCGTGACCCCCGGCAAGGGTGGCCAGGACGTCGAGGGCATTCCCGTCTTCAACACCTTCCGCGAGGCGGTAGATAAGGAAGGGGCGAACACGGCGATGGTCTTCGTGCCGCCGCGGTTTGCCGCCGACTCGATCCTGGAGGCCGAGGACGCCGGCATCGAGCTGATCATCTGCATCACCGAGGGCATTCCGGCCCACGACGAGTTGCGCGTCTACAACGTGCTCAAGAAGAACGGTCGCTCGCGGCTGATCGGGCCCAATTGCCCGGGCATCCTGTCGCCGGGCAAGGCCAGCGTCGGCATCATCCCGGCCTCGTTCTTCAAGGAGGGCAACGTCGGCGTCGTCTCGCGGTCGGGCACGCTGACCTACCAGATCGGCAACGTGCTGGCCCAGAGCGGTTTCGGCAACTCCTCGATCGTCGGCATCGGCGGCGATCCTGTGCCCGGCACCGACTTCATCGACGTGCTCGGGATGTTCCAGGAGGACCCTGAGACCGAGCTCATCGTGATCTGCGGCGAGATCGGGGGCGATGCCGAGGAGCGCGCCGCCGAGTTCATCGCCGAGAACGTGACCAAGCCCGTCGTGGCCTACATCGCCGGCTTCACGGCGCCGCCGGGCAAGACCATGGGCCACGCCGGCGCGATCGTTTCGGGCTCGCGCGGCACGGCCAAGGCCAAGGCCGAGGCGCTCGAGAGCAAGGGCGTGCAGGTCGGCCGGACCCCGACCCAGGTGGCCGAGGTCGCGGCGTCGCTGCTCGCCGCCGCGGCCTGAGCGTCCAGACAGTCGAGCCGGGCCGCCCGTTAGGCTCAGGCGCTGGTCGTGACCACGGGCGAGCACGCGAGCACCCTCGAGCATCTCGCGGAGATGGACCGGTTGCTGCGCGATATCCAGGTCGAGCTCGAGCCGGGCCGCGATCCGGCGCCGGCGCTCGAGACGCCGCCACCTGCGCCGCCAACCACCCCACCGGAGGCCGCGCCACCCGAGGCCGCGCCACCCGCGGCCGACCCCCCGCCACCGGCCCAGGCCTCGGAACCCAGGGGCGGCGGGGACCAGGTCTACGCGCTCAGCCAGCTTGCGGCCCGCCTCCTGGCCTCGATGCGCGAGCTGCTCGACGGCTACGAGCAGTTCCTGGTCCAGATCCCAGCGCTCAGGCCGCCGGCGGCGGCCCATCGCCCCGCGCCGCCCCGCCAGCAGGCGCCAACACGCGACGTCCCAGACGTGACCGTGGCCGCCGGCCCGTTCGTGAGCCTCGACGCTCTGCGCTCCTTCGAGCACGCCGTCTCGGGCCTTCCCGGCGTCCGCGACGTGGCCGTGCGGGGCTACGAGGGATCGGACCGGGCGATCATCGAGGTGCGGCTCGATCGCAACGGCGGGTAACACGCCTCCCACACGGAAGTCCGTACTCTTCAACCCATGCCCTCCACGATCTCCTTCGCTCGCGGCGCGCCCTCACTCGACATCGTCGACGTCGACGGCCTGCGCGCCGCCGCCGACGCTGCGTTCACGGCCGATCCGGGCGGAATGACCGGATACGGGACGGCCATCGGCTATCCGCCGCTACGCGCGTGGATCGCCGAGCGCCACCAGGTCGCTCCCGAGCAGGTCGTGGTGACCAACGGCTCGATGCAGGCCGACGCGTTCCTGTTCGACGCGCTGGTCCAGGCGGGCGACTGCGTCATCGTGGAGCGTCCGACCTACGACCGGACGCTGTTGTCGCTGCGCAACCGGGGTGCCGATGTGCGAATGGTCGAACTCGAGCCCGACGGCATCGACGTCGCCGCGGTCGAGCGCCTGCTCGCCTCCGGCGTGCAGCCGAAGCTCGCCCACATCATCCCGAACTTCCAGAACCCGGCCGGCTACACGCTGTCGGCCGAAAAGCGCGACCGCCTGCTCGAGCTCGCCCGTACCCACGAATTCATGATCTTCGAGGACGACCCGTATGTCGCCCTGCGCTTCGAGGGCTCGCCGCTGCCGACCATGCTCTCGATGGATCAGGGCGAGACCGTTGTCTACGCCTCGTCGTTCTCCAAGACGGTGTGCCCGGGTATCCGGGTCGGCTACCTGGTCGGGCCGGCCGAGGTGATCGCCCGGGTCGTGAAAATCGCCACTACGACCTACATCTCGCCGAACATGGTGGCGGAGGCGATCGTGCACCAGTTCTGCGTATCGGGAGCGATCGAGCGCTCGATCGAGAACGTCCGGAAGGCGCTCCACGAGCGGGCCGACACGCTTTGCAATGCCCTCCAGCGAGAGCTCCCCGACGCCCGGTTCGTCAAGCCGATGGGCGGCTACTTCCTGTGGGTCGACCTACCGCGCGGCACCGACGTGGGCGCGCTGTTCGAGGCGGCTGCGGAGCGCGGCCTCCAGTTCGTGAAGGGAAGCGACTTCGTCCTCGACGGGGCCAAGTCGAGCCTGCGCCTGGCCTACTCGGGCGTCACCCCCGCGGAAATCGAAGAAGGCGTCAAGCGCCTGGCCGAGGCCTATAACCAGCTCTCGGTCGCGGCTGACGCGAATGCGGCCTGAGGAAATCGAGGCCCTCGGAGACCTGGCCGGCGACGCGGCGGCCGGCGCCACCAGGCAGATCCAGGAGTTCCACACGGACATAGCCCGTCGGGTGTGGCGCCGCGTCGGGCCAGCCTCGCTCCCGGTCAAGCTAGCCCACGACCGGATCGTCGCGGGCGTCTACACGGCGGCGGGCGGGCTGACTCGCACGGTCGTCCGCGCCGGCGCACACGCGGCGAGCAGAGCCCAGGCTCCTGACGCCCCGTCGATTCAGGGCTCAGCTGCCGGCCGGGCCGTGATCAGCGCCCTCAACGGCGCGTTCGGGGACACGCTCGTGCGCCGGCGTAACGCACTGGCCCTGGACATGACGATCCGCCGCAAGGGACGGGACGTCGAGGTCACTCGACCCGAGCTCAGCAACGCCTATCCCAACGCCAAGCCAAAGCTCGCGGTCTTCGTGCACGGCCTGTGCGAGACCGACGAGGCTTGGAAAGGGATACCCGCCAACCCCCGCTACACCCCCTACGGGCATCGCATGGAGATCGAGCTCGGCTACAGCCCGATCTACCTGCGCTACAACACCGGGCGCCACATCTCCGAGAACGGGCGCGACCTGGCCGAGCTGCTCGAAAACCTGGTCGCCGAGTGGCCGACCGACGTGCACGAGCTGGTCCTGATCGGGCACTCGATGGGGGGTCTGGTCTCGCGCAGCGCCTGTCACTACGGCGCCGGCAGCGCCTGCGTGCCTAAGGTCCATCACCTGTTCACGCTCGGGACGCCGCACCGTGGCGCGCCGCTCGAGCAGGCGGCCAATGCGGCCAGCGTGGCGCTCGCGCGCCTGCCGGAGACTCGGCCGATCGCGAAAGCCCTCAACCTCCGCAGCTCGGGGATCAAGGACCTCCGGTACGGCTACCTGGTCGACGAGTGCTGGATGGACCAGGACTGCGACGCGTATCTGCGCGACACCTCACGCGAGGTCCCGTTCCTGGCCACCGCGCGCCACTACTTCATCTGCGCCACGCTGACGCGCGAGGCTGACGCGGCCGCCAGCCGGATCATCGGTGACCTGCTCGTGCTCCGGCCGAGCGCGTGGGCACACGAGTCCAACGCCAAGCGGCTGCGCTTCCCGATCGAGCACTACTACCACCTCGGCAAGGCCAACCACTTCGACCTGCTCAACCACCCGGCGATCTTCGACCAGATGCGCCGCTGTCTGGCCAGTCAGCGGGTACTCAGCGCCTAATTAGCGCCCGTACCGCTCGCGCCCGAGCACCAGCTGCTCGGGTAGCGCAATCCGCGGCGGCGGCGAAGGATCGGCCACGACCGACACGGTCTCAGCCACGCTCGCGGTGATCGTCGCGGTCGCTCCGTTCGACCGCACCGAGACGGTCTCGCCGTCGTTGGCGGCAACCTCGCCCTTCAGGCCGGGCTCGATCCCCGACTCCTTCAGGTAGTGCAGGAGATCCTCGGCTTCGTTCTCCAGGCGCAGGATCGTCACCTTCGCGCCGATGGAGCAGTCGGCAAGAGGTACGCCGTCGATCCGCTCGTGGACCCGGATCGGGTGGCCGTGCGGGCAGGTCTTGGCGTCGCCGACCGTGGCGCGGACGTAGGCCTCGAAGCGCGGCGTCATCGCATGCTCGAGCTTCTCCGCCTCCTCGTGCACATCGTCCCACGGCACCCCGACCGTGTCGGTCAGGAAGCGTTCGATCATTCTGTGGCGGCCGACGATGCTTTCCGCGTGCTCGCGCCCCTCGGGCGTGAACTCGATCATCCGGTCGGCGTTGCGCGCCACGTACCCGTCCCGCTCGAGCCGCCCGATCATCTCGTGGACGGTTGGGGCGGAGAGCTGCATGGCGCGAGCCAGATTGGCGCCGGTCATCGGCAGGCCGGCCTCGAACAGCCAGAACAGCATCTCGAGGTACTCCTGCTCGGCGACGGTTCCAGCTTGTGAGGTCATGTAACGGATCGTACCGGCCGCGCATCTCGTAGCATCGCGGCCTTGCCCGACCTCCCGCTCAAGCCTCCGATAGAGCCGCAGCTGGCCCGCTCCCGCGCCGGTCTGCCGGTCGGCGAGCAGTGGTCCTATGAGCCCAAGTACGACGGCTTCCGGGCGATCGTGTTCGTCGACGGCGAGCCGGAGATGATCCAATCGCGGAGCGGCAAGCCGCTTGGACGCTACTTTCCGGAGCTCAGATTCCCAGCGGGGCGCTACGTGGTCGACGGCGAGATCGTGATCGACGATCCCGAGGGCGGGCAGGACTTCGATGCCCTGCAGAACCGCATCCATCCGGCCCTGTCCCGGATCACCATGCTCTCCCAGCAGACGCCGGCGCGTTACGTCGCCTTCGACCTGCTGGCCCTCGACGAAGAGTCGTGGCTCGAAAAGTCGTTTGCCGAGCGGCGCGCGCAGCTCGAGGCGCTCTGCTCGACCGGGATCGACTGCACCCCGCTGACCACCGACCCCGACGAGGCCGAACCGTGGCTGCGCAGCGGCGAGGGCGTCGTGGCCAAGGATGTGAACGCGCCCTACCGTCCCGGCGAGCGCACCGGGATGATGAAGATCAAGCGAGTGCGCACGATCGACGCCGTCGTCGCCGGCTGGCGGCCGGGCAAGGAGCCCGACACGGTCGGGTCGCTGATCCTCGGGCTCTACGACGACGCCGGCCGGATGCACATCGTCGGCCACTCCTCGGGGCTGAAGGCGGCCGAGAAGCGCTCGTTGGTCGCCAAGCTGGCGCCGTACGAGACGGGCGAGCGCGGCCACGGGGACCCGAGCCGGTGGCAGAGCGAAAGGGAGCTCGAATGGATCTCCCTGCGCCCCGAGCTGGTCGTCGAGGTCACCTTCGACCACGCCAGCGGCGGGCGGATCCGCCACGGCACGAAGATCCTGCGCTGGCGCGAGGACAAGCCACCGATCGAGTGCAAGCTCGAGCAGATGTCCCAGTGAGCCCACACGCGGACGTCATCGTGGTCGGGGCGGGCCTGGCTGGGCTCGTGGCCACCGCGGAGCTCGCCGAAGCCGGCCGGCGGGTGATCCTGCTCGACCAGGAGCCCGAAGCGTCGATGGGCGGCCAGGCCTTCTGGTCATTCGGTGGCTTGTTCTTTGTCAACAGCCCCGAGCAGCGGCGGGTCGGCATCAAGGACTCGCCCGAGCTTGCCCTTCAGGACTGGATGGGCAGCGCGGGCTTCGACCGCCCCGAGGACAAGTGGCCGCGCCGCTGGGCCGAGGCGTACGTGGAGTTCGCCTCGGGCGAGAAGCGTCGGTGGCTCTACGACCAGGGCGTCCGCTTCTTCCCGACCCCCGGCTGGGCCGAGCGCGGCGGCTATCTGGCCACCGAGCACGGCAACTCGGTCCCGCGCTTTCACATCACCTGGGGGACCGGCCCGGGGCTGATCGAGCCGTTCGCGCGGAGAGTGCGCGAGGGCGTCGCCCGGGGCAACGTCACCCTCAAGTTCCGTCACCAGGTCGACCGGCTGACGACTAACGGGAATGGGCTCGACGGCGTCGCCGGGACAGTGCTGGAGCCGAGCAGCGTCTCGCGCGGCCAGCCAAGCTCGCGCACCCCGCTGGGTGAGTTCGAGCTGAGCGCCGAGGCGGTCGTGGTCACCTCAGGTGGGATCGGCGCCAACCACGAGCTCGTCCGTGCCAACTGGCCGAAGAGGCTCGGCACGCCGCCGCAGCGGATGCTCTCGGGCGTGCCGGACTACGTCGACGGGCGGATGATCCAGATCTCCCAGAACGTCGGCGCGAACGTGATCAATCCCGATCGGATGTGGCACTACACCGAGGGGATCGAGAACTGGAGCCCGATCTGGACCCGCCACGGGATCCGCATCCTGCCCGGTCCCTCGCCGTTGTGGCTCGACGCCCGTGGGCGGCGCCTGCCCGTGCCCCTGTTCCCCGGCTTCGGCACGCTCGGCACGCTCGAGCACCTGATGACGACCGGCTACGACTACAGCTGGTTCATCCTGACCCAGAAGATCATCGAGCGTGAGTTCGCGCTGTCGGGCTCCGAGCAGAACCCGGACCTGACCGGCCGCGATGTGCGCCGCGTGATCTCGAGTCGCCTGGGCAACGGCGCGCCGCCGCCGGTCGAGGCGTTCAAGCGCAACGGCCCGGACTTCATCGTCAACCATGATCTTGGCGACCTGGTGCGGCGCATGAACGCGCTGACGGGGGATGACCTGATCGACGCCGGCGAGCTCGAGCGCGAGATCAAGGCGCGCGACCGCGAGATGGCTAACCCCTACACGAAGGACCTCCAGGTCACCGCGATCCACGGCGCTCGGCGCTACATCCCCGATCGCCTGAGCCGGGTGGCGAAGCCCCATCGGCTGCTCGATCCGGGCGCGGGCCCGCTCATCGCCGTGCGCCTGTGGATCCTCACCCGTAAGACGTTGGGAGGCCTCGAAACCGACCTGTCGGCGCGGGTGCTGGGCGCGGACAGCGAGCCGCTCCCGGGGCTGTACGCGGCCGGCGAGGTCGCCGGATTCGGGGGTGGCGGCGTCCACGGCTACCGCTCGCTCGAGGCCACGTTCCTGGGCGGTTGCCTGTTCAGCGGTCGCACGGCCGGCCGCGTGGCGGCCCGGGAGGTGGCTTAGGGCCCGCCGTCGGCTGCCCGGGTCGATCGGTAGGGCCTAGAGCGGGGTCCGTCACTCCATGCGGAACGTGAACATCCGGTCGGCGTCGATCCGCATGTACACCGGGGCGTTGGCCGGATCTTCGCTCCCCTCGAGGAACTTTTCCCAGTCCTCTTCGCCAAAGCGCGGCCCGTACACCTCGAACAGCGTCTCGCGGAAGCCCCGGGCTTCCGGCCCGTGGACGTCGATCGGGACTGCACGGCCGTGCGCGTTGACCGCGACCTCCTCGCGCGGGAGGTGGGTGGCCGTGACCTGCGGCCGGGTGAGCAGGTGGCGGTAGCGGACGGACTGGGGCGAGGTACCGAAATGAAACGCGCCCCGATAGAAGATGCCGTCCAGAGGCCCGGCGATCGGCCGGCAGTCCGCCGTCACCGTGGCCACCACGAGCAGGCACATGCCGGTCAGGAGCTCGACCAGATCCTCGGCGTTCACCCGCCGCTCCGACGTCGTGATGCTGCGCAGGTGGGCGCCGGCGCCGGCGTAGCTGCGATCGAGCAACTCCTGCAACGCAACGATGTCCTCGGGCGTCTCGTGCACGGATGACCGAAGATACAGCCGGCGTGACCTCGATCCCCGGCATTCCGACCACAATCCTTGTTGCCCCGGATTCGTTCAAGGGGACGTTCTCGGCGGGCGAGGTGGCGGAGGCGATCGGCCGCGGGTTGCAAGCGCGAGGACGCCCGGTCGACCTGTGTCCCGTGGCGGACGGAGGCGAGGGGACGCTCGACGCCCTTCTGCCGGCGGTCGAGGGGGAGCTGCAGACGATCACGGTGTCCGACCCGTTGGACCGGCCGATCGAAGCATCGTTCGCGCTGGGCGAGGGCGTCGCAGTCGTCGAGACGGCGGCGGCGAGCGGCCTGGGCCTGGTCGACCCGAGCGAGCGCGATGCGGTGGCCGCCAGCACCTTCGGGACGGGGCAGCTGATCCTGGCGGCGATCGAGCGCGGCGCCGAGATCGTCTACCTCGGCGTCGGTGGCAGCGCCACCACCGACGGCGGCGCGGGCGCGATCCGCGCCATCCGGGACTCCGGCGGCCTGCGCGGCGCGAGGATCGTCGTGTTGACCGACGTGCGCACGCCGTTCGAGCACGCCGCCCGGGTGTTCGGTCCCCAGAAGGGCGCCGACGAGCAAACGGTCTCCCGCTTGACAAAGCGCCTGAACGACCAAGCCCGGCGAATGAGGCGCGACCCCCGCGGCGTTCCGATGACGGGTGCGGCCGGCGGTCTCTCGGGTGGGCTGTGGGCGGAGTTCGGCGCCGAGCTCGTGCCCGGCGCGCAGTTCGTGCTCGACGCGGTGGACTTCGACCGGCGCATGCGCGCGGCCCGGGCCGTCGTCACCGGCGAGGGCAAGCTCGATCAGCAGAGCCTGGCCGGCAAGCTCGTCTCCGAGATCGCCACCCGCGCGCGCCAGGCCGGCGTGCCCTGCCACGCGATCGTCGGGACCCGCGAGCTCGACTCGTTCGGCGTCCGCGTGCTCGACCTCCAGGCGGTGTTCGAGGCGAGCACGACGCGGCAGATCAAGGCCGCGGCCCGGCGGCTGGCGGACGTGCTCTAAGTGTGCGAGAAGGCTGTCCGCCGTGCGACGTCCGGGGCGGGCAGCGGCGCGTCGAGCGACTCGAGGAACTCCGTAACGTCGCGGAGAAACTCGAGTAGGTGCTCGGCCATATCGCGCGTCATCCCGGCCCGCACAACGATCCGGAGCACGCTGAGGTCCTGGCGATTCGCCGGGAACGTGTAGGCGGGCACGAGCCAACCGCGCGTTCGCAGCCGGTCTGAAACGTCGAACACGGTGTAGTTCTTGATCTCAGGGGCCAGCCCGAAGGCGAACACCGGAAGCTCCTTACCCTCCGAGACCAGGCGGTATGGACCCAGCTTGGCGATCTCGCTGGACAGGTAGGTAGCCACCTCCTGGGCCGCCTGCATAACCCGGCGGTAGCCGTCGAGCCCGAGTGTGGTGAGCATGTAGTACTGCGCGATCACCTCGCTTCCCGGGCGCGAGAAGTTCAGCGCGAACGTCGGCATGTGGCCGCCCAGGTAATTGACGTCGAACACCAGGTCCTTGGGCAGCGCGTCCTCGTTGCGCCAGATCGCCCACCCGACCCCCGGATACACCAGCCCGTACTTGTGGCCTGAGGCGTTGATCGACTGGACGCGCGGTATCCGGAAGTCCCATTCGAGGTCCGGCTGGAGGACCGGCGCGACGAATCCGCCCGACGCGCCGTCGACGTGGATCGGCACGTTGAGTCCCCGCTTCTCCGCCAGCTCGTCCAAAGCGGCCGCAATCTCCTTAATCGGCTCGTAGCTACCGTCAAACGTCGACCCGAGGATTCCCACCACGCCGATCGTGTTCTCGTCGCACAGGGCGACGGCCTCCTCGGGGCCGAGATGGAAGCGGTCGCCCTCCATCGGTACCTGGCGCGCCTCCACGTCCCAGTAGCGGCAGAACTTCTCCCAGCACACCTGGACATTCACCCCCATCACCAGGTTCGGCCGATCGGTCGGCTTGCCCGCCTGGCGCATCCGCTCGCGCCAGCGCCACTTGAGCGCGAGGCCGCCGAGCATGCAGGCCTCGCTCGAGCCCGTGGTCGAGCAGCCGGTGGCCTGTTCGTGATCGGGCGAGTGCCAGAAGTCGGCCAGGATGTTCACGCAGCGCGACTCGATCTCAGCGGTCTGCGGGTACTCGTCCTTGTCGATGATGTTCTTGTCGGCCGTATCGGCCATCAGCCTGCCGGCGACAGCGGGCATGTAGGTCGTCACGAAGGTGGCCAGGTTCAGCCGCGACCGACCGTCGAGCAGCAGCTCGCTCGAGATCAGCTCGTACGCCGTCTCGCTGTCCAGCCCGCCCTCGCCGATCGCGTGGATCGGCAGCTCGGCCGCTTCCTGGCGACGGGCCGCAACTTCCGGCATCGCTTGGCGGGGCGGGCGCTGGCGCTGGGTGTGCAGTGGCATGAGGGCGGCTCCTTGGTCGCGGCGGTCGCGGAGATCATGGCCCCATTACCTATCCGGCGGCGGCTGACACCCCAGCTCGATCAGATATCGCGCGAAGGCCAGCCGGTCGCGATCGGGATGGAACGGCTCGCCTCCGTCTCGGAGCAGCGCGGCGACGCGCTCGAGGTCGTACAACAGCGCCAGCTTGCCCGGCGGGTCATCCCACTCACCGGAGTCGTAGCGCTCGACCCACGCGGCCAGCGCGGCCAACGCCTCGAGCTGGACCTGGTCCTCCCACCACCGACTACGCAGCGCCAGGTGGTAGCGGACCCTGAGCGCACAGACGTCCGCCCACAGCTGCTCGAACCACATCCATCGCTCGCGTGGGTACAGCCCCTCGGGGCTGAGCGGCCAGCGCGCCGAGACCGACTCCTCCCAGTCGTTCTCGGGCTCGGGCCAGTCCTCGGGCTCCGGACGGCTCATGACGCGCTGTGCCTTGTGCCTCGGGCCAGCTTGCGCAGGCGTCGATCCTCGAACCAGCGCCTCAGACGCAGCCGGGTGGGCGCGACCCGGCCGTACAGGAGCAAGGCGTGGCCGTCGGGCAGCTGGCGTAGCGCCTCGGCCGCGATCAGGGGCCGGCGCCGGCGCGAGGTCGAGCGAGAGCTCCCGCCCGCACCGGTCGTGTGCGTCCGGTCTCGCGCCTCCTCCTCGCCGATCAGACCCGCGAAGTAGCGCAGCGTGTCGAGGTCCGCCACACCCGGGAGGAGCATCCGGGCGCGATGGCTGTTGACCACCGTCTCGGCCTGCTGGCCGTAGCGCGATCGGGCCTGGGCGAGGTCGTGGAAGATCGTGACCAGCTGGATGTTGTGGCTCGGGGCGGTGGAAGCGATCTCGGCCAGGTGCGGCAGAGGGGCCACGTTCCCGGCCTCGTCGAGGCACAGCAGCAGTGGCCTTTCCAGCGCGCCGCCCGCCAACGTCGCGCGCTCGTAGGCGCGGTCGACGACCTCGCCGAGCAAGGCCAGGAACAGCGGCCGCAGCAGCTTGGACGCCTTGGCGTCGCCGATCAGGTAGAGCGTGGCGGCGTGGCCCAGGACGCGATCCGCGGTGATCTCGCTCGCGGCCGCCGACTGGAGGGCCCGCTGGAACCGGTACGCCCGCAGCAGCGTCTGGGCGGTCGCCTCGATCGAGGTCCGCGTCCGGTCGGCCTGCGCCTCGAACGCCCGAACCGCGTCGTAGGCCGCGTGAGCGCCGGCCAGCGCGGCCTCGTCCTGCGCGGCGCCGGTGATCCGCGCCAGCGTCTCGTCGAGCTCCCGCGCCCCCTGGCCGCTGACCCACCTCACCACGCTGTCCATGCCGGCGCCGCCCGCCGCCGCGGTGTACAGCAGTGGCGCGAGCCGCTGCTCGGCGGCCACGGCCCAGAAGTCACCGCCCTCAACGCCGCGGCGGTCGAGCTCGCCGGCGGAGGCGAGCCGCCATGCGACCTCGAGCGCGCCATCCCAGGTGGCGGCGCCGTGCAGCGGCGACCACGTGTGCGACCGGGTCTGGGCGAGACCGAATGGATCGAACACGAGCACCTCGCCGAGCGTCTCGCGGCGAGCCCGGGTGGCGGACAGGAGATCGGTCTTGATCGAGCTGGCGACGGCCGGCCCGCTCCATTCGAGCAGCGCGGGGATCGCGATCCCGGCCGACTTGCCCGACTGCGGCGGGCCGAAGGCGACGAGTGCGTGACGGTGCTCGGCATACAGCAGCCGGGCGCCGCGGCGGCCAAGGACGAGCCGGCCCCCGCGCGCGTTGCTCTGCCCGCGCCGCAGACGGCGGAGCTCGCCGGACCGGGCCCATCTGGCTCCCGTCCCTGCGCGCGGTAGAGCGCCTGCGCGTCCGGCGAGCACGAGCGATCCGATGCCGCCACTGGCCAGCAGGCCGAGCGCACCGTAGAAGCCGGCGGCGCCCGGCAGCCTCGCTCGCGCGGCCGCCGGCCAGGCGCTCGCCGGGTCGGACACGCGCGCGGGGAGCCGGATCAGGACCCCGAGGAGCTGGCCGACCCCAACCCGCGGCCAGCCCGACCCGAACAGGGCGCCGGCGACGCCGCCCCATAGCCAGAGCGCTCCGGCAGCCCCGACCAGGCCGCCGATGAGCCCGAGCACCGCCGCGTCGGACAGCGCCCCGTGGCGATCGCCGGTCATGCCCGGGCCAGCCTCTCCTCGCTCACCCGCATCCCCGTGTCCGTGTTCGTCAAGTCCGTCTCCAGCCGGGAGCGGTGGTGCTGGACCACGAACGAGCGGCTGCCCACCCGCCACAACGCCTGGCCTGCCGACAGCATTGAGATCAGCCGGGCCTCGTTCTCGGATAGGCCAAGGAGCGTGCGCGTGAGCGGGACCTGGCTCTCGTCCTGGTGATAGATGATCCGAGTCGAGGCGTCGGCGACCAGGCCCTCGGCGATCCGCGCGGCTCGGGACCCGGCGTCGCCCGCCGCGCGCAGGTCGGCGAGCTTGTGCAGGACGACGAGGTTCATCACCCCAAACTGACGGGCCAGCTTGAAGTTCGACTGAAACCACTCGCCGAGCCCGGTGTGCTGGACGATCTTCCACGACTGGTCGCTGCGGCGACGCAGCACAGTCTCTGATCGACAGCTGCGGCAGGTCGTCTCGCTGGGTCCGCCGGCGGCGACCCGCCATGACCCGCTGGGCCGTTCGGCGCGCCGCTGAACCCAGGCGCAGCATCGCGCTCACATCGGGCTTCCCATCACACGCGCGCGTAGACGTCGGTCGTCGACGTGGCGCCAGGCCAGGGAGCGGTCCGGTGTAGGTCGACCCCGCGGACCACAGCGGCCCTTAACGCCAAACGACCGAGCGGGAACTCGGTCGTGGGGTGGCGGGCCGATCCGTCATAGCCCGCTGGTTGGCGAACTAGTCCGCCCGGAAGATCAGCAGCTCCCGGGAACCGTAGCACCCGCGCGGACGGAACCGCAACGGGTGGCGATCGCTGATGCCTGGCGCGGTGCGCCGGGGCGCGGTCGCGCGATGCCTGACTGTCGCCGCGAGCGTCGGCCGCGGCGTTGGCGGTGGCAGTCACCGCCCCTGCAGAACGAGGCCGGTCCGCGCCGGACACCCACGCGCCCAGGCGCGTCGATCCGGCGAAGCAACGCGGCCTCAAGCGCGCGCGCAAGCTCGGCCCGATGCCGGACGTTGCTCCGACGCCCATGCCCGACCCGGTGGACGCGGCGCATCTCCTCGCGCTCCTCACCCGCGTCCGCGCCGCACGCGTCGCAGCCGGCGAGCTGTCCGCCCGGCGGTTGCACGACGTCCGCGCGTTCAAGACCGCCTACGCCGAGCTCGGCTACCTGCGCCGGCTGGCGGCCGCCGGCCGCCACGGCGGCACGGTGCTGACCAGCATGCGCCAGCTCGTCGCGGGCCTCGCCCGGATCCATCCCGCGTGGGATATGACCGGCGATGCGTTCCAGGCGCGCGATCGCCACTACCAGGCCGTCCGCCGCCGGATCCGCGACCTCCAGGAGATGGGCCTGATCGAATGCCGGATCGGGCACGACCTTGACGGCGAGGAGCGCCGCACCGAGATCGAGCTCAAGCCGGCGCCCCGGGTCGCGCCGCAGGAGCTCGCGGCGGCCGCCGCCACGCTCGCCCGCTGGCAGAACCGCTACGGCCCGCCGATGAATACCGGGTCGCGCACCGGCATCCGCAACGCCGCCGGCCACGGCCGCCCGCTCACCGCGTCAGAGCGTCAACGCCGCGGCTGTCATCACGCCCGTCAGGCGGCGGCGTCTCGCCGTTCGCGGAGCTCTGGGTCAAATTCACCGCCCCCCTCCGGGGCCTCCGCTGCGCTGCGGAAAGGCAGCCTCTCTGACAATTCGAAACCGTTAAGCGACCCGAGTGGTTCTTCTAGAACAGGCGTGACGCGCACGCGCGCGAGCACGCCCGTGCGTTCGGCCGAGGTCGAAGCGACCGACGGGGGGCGAACACCGGGCACCGAGGAGAGCGCGGCGGTTGGCGAGGGGCACCCCGGGCCCGGCGGCGCAGCCGGGGGCCAGCGTGCGGCTGCGGCGGAGGTGCCGTGGGATCCCGAGGCCCTGATCGCCAGGGTCAACGCGAGACAGGCCGAACGCGCGCCGCTGATCGCCGCGATCGCCCGGCAGGCGCACGCCCGCGCCGTCGAGGTCGCCGCCTGGACGCTCGAACGGGAGTGGCCACCCAGCAGGCTCCGCGAAGCCTGGGTCGTCGCCCGACACGGCGCCACCACGGCCGCCGATAGCGGGCCTGCGGCGGCTGGCCCGCTCGAGCGCGAGCGGTACGTGCAGCTGCGGCGTGCCGTGGCCCGCTGGGAACGGAACAGCCAAGCCCGGCCCGAGGGATGGCCCGCCGGCGGGCTCGCGGCGCTGCTGCACATCGGAACCCTCGCTGCCGCGGGCGAGATCCCCGATCCGCCACGCCTGCTCCGCTACGCGATCGGTCGCCTCGACCAGCTCTCAAAGCGCCTGCGAGCCCACAACACCGCCACCAGCACGCAGCGCCTCAACAACGCCGCGGCCCGCGCCCGCCGCCGCCGCGAACCCCCCGCCGCGCCGCTCTTCCACTACCGGGCCACCTGGCCCGCATGGATCCTTCTGCCAGGACACACCGAGCCCACATTCGACGAGCACGGCCGGCTCCAGTTCAACGAGCGGCACACCGCGGCCGGCTGGATCCCGCCGGCCGCTGGCGATACCTACCGGCTCACCATCCGCGACGCGCACCTGCTCGCCGAACAATCCCTCCCGGTCGACGCGGACGGCCGCACGATCATGTCGCTGCGCGACCGAGGCCAGATCGAGCGCTCCGGCAAGCCCGTGGCGCCCTCGGTCGAAGAGATCGAGCTGCGCGAGCTCGCCCACCGTACCGGCGAACCCATCCGGCTCGTGCGCGGCCTCTCCCCCGCCTACCGCGCCGCGTGGCTCGCTGAGCTGCGACACCGTGACGCCGACCAGGCCCGACGAGAATTCGCGGCGTTCCGAGCGACGCTCGCCGGCCTCGGGGACTTCCGACGATGAGAGAGCAGAAGGGCCGAAGGATCGCGAGCCAGCAAATCATCCAGCCGGTTTGCAAACATGCTTGCTGGCCGCTTTGCTGGCTAATATGCCAGCAAATAGTGTGGCTGGGGAGTCCGTCGAGCACAGCGAACAAGGGGATCACGTGACGCGCACAATTGGCGTATGCACGCAGAAGGGCGGGGTCGGCAAGACGACGACGGTCGCCAACCTCGCCGCGGCCTGGGGCGCCGGTGGGCGTCGCGTTCTGGCCATCGACTTCGACCCGCAGTTCGCGCTCACTCGGCGGTTCGGCATCGACCCAGCCGCGAGGGGAACCATCGTCGACGTTCTGGAAGGCATGATCCTCAAGAACGCGGCCGCGCCCGGCGTGGGGGACACGATCGCGTCCGACGCCGCGCCGAACGTCGACGTGATCCCTGCGCACCGCCGTTTGGCCGACATCGAGACCACGCTCGTTCGCGAGCTCAGGCGCGAGACGTTCCTGCGCCGCGCGCTCCGTGGGCACACCGACGGCTACGACATCGTCCTGATCGACTGCCCGCCCAACCTGGGGTTGTTGACCGTGAACGCGCTGTGCGCTGCTGAGGAGGCGATCGTCCCGATCGATATGAAGTCGGTCGACGCCCTCGCTGGCGCCGAGGAGCTCATCGCGACCGCCGCGGCGCTCGAGGAGGACGGCCCGAAGATCACCGCGCTGCTGCGCAACCGCGTGGAAGGCACGGTCGGACGCCGCCGCCAGGTGTACACGGCCATCGACGACGCGATCGCCGACCTTGGCGTCCCCGTCGCGCGGACGCTCATCCCGGCCCGCGACGACTTCGAGAAGGCAGCGATTCTGCAGAGCCCGTTGGTCCTCTGGCGTCCCGATCACGCCGGGTCGCTGGCCTTCCGCTCCCTCGCCGACGAACTCGACCAGCTCGCGGCGTGAGCAAGCTCGAGATCAAACGCATCGACTCGCCGCTCGCCCGAGACCGGGCACGCGCAACCGAGGCGCCGGCCGCCAAACCGCCCGCGAAGTCCGCCCCACCCTCGCGTCGACGTGCACCGCGACCGCGCCCGGGGACGGAGCCCGCCGGCCTGCCCGCCAGCCCGGACGCACCGGGCGACGATCGCGCTTCGCTAGGAGGCCTGCCCGCGCCGCCGCCACTGCACGAGCCGCTCGAGCTCCTGTCCACCCGCATCCCCAGCTCCCTGCGCCGCAACCTCAGCGACCTCACCGCCGCGCTGCGAGCCCGCGGCACCGGGCGCCAGACGCAGAAGGCGCTGCCCGAGCAGGAGGTTCTCGCGCTGCTCGTCTGGCTCGCCGGGTCGCCCGAGGATCCCCAGGCTGTTGCCCGCCTCAGCCGCGCCCTCGACGCCTACCGCGCCGGCCGGTACGCCGCCGCGGCGCAGGAGCTCGGGCAACGCTGAGCGCGCGCGCTCACGTCGTCGACGGCTGCCCGCGAACCAGACGGACCTCGACGCCGTGGTCGAGTCCGATCCACGCCTGGTCCGCCGTGAGCGTCAGCGCCGAGAGCCGCCCGGCCAACGCGAGGCAGGCGCGGTCGGCGAGCGACAGGCCCGCGTCGCGGGTGAGCGGCCGCAGACGGGCGATCTCGACGGCGTCGGCGAGGGTCAGCGGCTCGATCGTGATCGCCCCGTCCAGCAGGCCTCGGTCAACGAGGCCTTTCGTGACCTGGGCGGCGTCGTGGCCGCGGCCGGCGAGGGTGCTCAACGTCTCAGCGATGTTCACCGTGGACATCGCGACGCCGGCCGCGATCGCGTCGGCGACCCGGTCGGTGCCGGGCTCCTCGCCGAGGTAGGCGAGCAGCGCGGAGGCATCCAGCACCGCCGAGACCTCCGCGGCCATCCGGCGGTCAGTCCTCGCGCGTCGCGGCTGCGCGCCGCTCGGCGAGCAGCTCGTCGACCAGGCCGACGTCCTCGGCGAACAGGCCCCGGGCGCTGTCGGCGATCGTCCGGTAAGGACGCAGCCGTAGGGTTCCATCGGGCTCGGCGTCGAGCAGCATCGGCGTGCCGGGCTTGAGGTGCAGCTGTGAGCGGATGGGGGAGGGGAGCACAAGCCGACCGCGGTCCCCAACGACGACCCGATGACTGTGGGACATTCACTTAATGTTCCACGTTGAGCGCATGACCCACGCCCTTGTGGTGGCCGGTAGAATGCGCGGGCGTGAGGTTGGGGAAGCCTCGACAAAAAATCTGTGGCAAAACGCTCGCTCGCGTGCTTAAGCACCAGATGCCCGCGATCTGCCGCACCCAAGGATGCCCCGATCCGGCGCTCGAGCAGCTCGGCCACTGCGCGGTCTGCTACGCCCGCTACCAGCGTGATCGCGGTGACGGGCGCCGCCTTGCGGCGGCCGCCCGCCGCGAACACTGCGAACTGTTCTCCTGTCTGGAGGAGCCCGAGGCGAGACGGTTCGCCGAGCATCTCGTCGGCCACGCGAGGCTCGGCCGCCGCTCGGTCATCTGTGCGATCGCCGACTTCGTCGCGGAAACGCGTGAAACCCAGTTCCCGGCAGCGGGGGACGCCGTGAGCGCATGCCATCGGCGGCTGCGCCTGATGCCAGGAGGCGCCGCGTGAGCTGGACCGTCCCCGAGCTCGCCGAGCGCGTTGAACAGCTCCGCCCGACGGTCCTCGCGAGCAAGCGACGAGAGTTCCCGCGCCTTGCGGACGCGGATCTCGAGGACGCCTACAGCCAAGCGGTCGAAGGGATCATCCGCGGCGACGCGCGCTTCGAGGAAGAGGCGCAGCTCGCCGCATACCTGCACCGCGCCGTCTCCAACCTCGCCCGCAACCAGATCCGCGACACCGCCCGACAGGCCATCCCCCTCGAAAAGGCCGGCGTCGGCGTCCAGGTCCGCGACGTCGCGACGGCGGACCCCAAGGACCGGCTGCTGGCCGCGAAGGCCCGCGCGCTCCTCAACGAGTTCCTCGCCGAGCTCTCCGAGCAGGACC
>CAWGOQ010000016.1:0-106546 GCA_963824295.1 uncultured Solirubrobacterales bacterium
ACCGCCAAGACCGCCACCGCTACCAAAACGGTCAGCACAACGACCACCGCTCCCGCGTGACTCGTGCCGTGCACCTTCCCCGGCAATTGGAACTACGCGATCAGTCTCTCATTCCCGATTATCGGCCTCAGCGGCACCGACGATCCACAATGCGGTATCCCCTCCCAGGACCCGAATGAGTTCGTCGTGTTCTATAGCTGGTTCGTCCGGATCGCGGCTGTGACGCTCGCCGGCTTCTACGCTGCCGGCCTGGCGGGACTCACCAAAACGCCACCTTCGAGCTGAGCAAGCGCCGCGACGAGACCAAATCGACGGCTGCAAAGCATTGGGCCGACGCGCTTCGCGATCCTCGTGCCGATTGTCAGGTTCCGCTTCGGCGATGAGGTAGCGCGGGCGGATGCGGTCACCCTCGGTGTTTCCGTCAGGGTTAGCGACCCGGCGTCTCATGACAGTGCTGATTCCTCCTGCCTGCACGTTTTCTTGCAGGAGGCTCTTGCGCGATTGGGCGGCTGCTGGGGCTGGCGTCGAGCATCTGCACGGCGCGGTCGCGGAGGTCGGTGTCGATCGATGCGCCCATCGGCGCCGGGCGAGCTGCGACTGCTCGACTTCACGGCGGATCCATGGGGCGGCGTCGCGCGGCTGGCTGCCGAGGATGAGTTCGATGGTGCGCTGGGTCCACGCCGAGGCTGGCGGTGAGTCGCTGGGGGTGCGCGGTGTGGTTGGTGGGGCGGGCCTGGGTGAAGCACGTTCGGATGCGGCCGGATGGTCACGGATTGGAGCGTGTCACCGTGCCCGGTCGTTGCAGCCGGCCGCAATCCTTGGGGGCGTACTCTCCAGGGCGAAATTAGTTCGAGCCGGTCAGTCGATTGCGGCGGGAGCTGGCCACGGTCGGCGTAGTAGGGGCCCAGAGATGGCGAACTCGAAAGAGTTGCGGCGCCAGCTGCGGGAGTGCGTGGGGCTCGTTCATCTGGCTTCTCGGGAGCCAGACGAGGATCGGGCGGACCGGTTGTTCCTCACCAGCATGCGCACGTTGGTGGAGGCGGGTCGGCCGATCCAGCGCAGGACCACGCTGAGCTGGCGTCCGGGAGCACGGGCCGGACGATCGACAGCTCGTACAACGTGACCGAGGCGGAACCCGACCGCGAAGAGCAGCGCAATAGGTACCGCATGAGCAACGGCCAGTTTCCGGTGTGGAATCAGGCGTCGCTTGATTCGGCGGTGAGTCTCGCCGGCCGGTCGAAGTCGCATAGCCCGGAGGACGGCTGCATCACCCCGATGATCGGCAAGCCCATCCGCGCAAAGGCCGAGGTCACCCGCCGCGCTACTGCTCATAGCTCATGGGCTACTGGTTCGCGCGTGCAACCGATCGTGTCCAGCAGGGATCCGGACGAGTCCTTTCGCTCTGGGACCAGCCGACCTCGCAGTTGCGCTCTGGCGACGAGGGAGTCGCCAGCCACGCTGGTGGAGCCGACGACCGCCCCCTGTCTTGCGATCTCGATGTTGTCGGCAATCACGACGTCGCCAGGTTCTCGCCGGGGGAGGACCGCCCCCAGGCGGGGGGGCGATCGCGCCAGAGAGCGGACAGGTCCACCTGAGCGACTTCGGGCTAGTCGGCGTCTCGCGGGTCCATCGGGCGCGTGTTCAACGGCCGAACGGAACCCTCGGCTGAGTAGACGGTCGACTTGCTTGGCCTCGCGAGGAGGCCGTCGAGGCTGAGCTGAAAGTCGGCGAACGCTTCAGAGCGATAGTGGGCGTCCAGCGCCTCCGGCGTTTCCCACTCGCTCACCAGAACGAACCGGCTCGGATCCGTCAGGGTCGCGGCGAAGATGTAGCGCCGGCAGCCCGGCTCGCCGCCAGCCCAACCGCCAAAGCGCTCGAGCAGCGTCGCGAGCTCAGCCGGCCGTCCGCTGATCCCGAACAGTCGGCCATAGCAATCACGACCATGACGCGCAGCTTCGCACACGGGTGTTGGTGACCGCTGGCCACCTGGTCGGCCATCAACGCAGCGCGACGCCTCGCCATCGCGCTCAACGTGCGCGTAGCTCGCATCCCGCAAGTGCATCGGCGACGGAGCAGTGGCGCCGTCATGACCGCGTGAGTGCGTCTGTTCGGGAGCGGTCGCCGCGACAGCACTGTGGGGTCGACAGCGCAATTGCGTCGGGCCTCGAGCGGCTTGCGAGCACCTACCAGTTCGGTTTGAAAGCCGGCCGGTGGGCCGGAGTAGGCTCAGATGAGTGGGCCACGCCCGTTACGTAGCCGCGAGGGGGTTTCGATGGCCGGACTGAAGGGACGGCTTTCGACTGTGGTCAAGTCGAAGGTCTCAAAGAGCTTGACCGCGCGGAGAACCCGAGCGAGACGCTTGACTATGCGTATCAGCGCCAGGTCGAGAACCTCCAGAACGTCAAGAAGGGGATCGCGGACATCGCGACCGCGAAGAAGCGGCTGGCGCTCCAGCAGCAGCAGCTCGGTGAACAGGGCGCCAAGCTCGACGCTCAGGCCCGCGAGGCGATCTCTGCGGGACGTGAGGATCTTGCTCGCGTGGCGCTGGAGCCAAGCAGCTGACCGTTCAGGAGGCTGGCTCGCTCGACCAGCAGATCGCGCAGCTCGAGTCAGAGCAGGGGAAGCTGATCGAGTCCGAGAAGCAGCTCCGGGCGAAGACCGAGCAGTTCCGGTCAAAGAAGGAAGTCATCAAGGCCCAGTACTCGGCTGCCGAGGCGCAGGTGCAGGTTTCCGAGGCGGCCACCGGAGTCGGTGACTCGATGGCGGATGTCGGCATGGCGACGCAGCGCGCCCTCGAGAAGACCGAGACGATGAAGGCTCGCGCGCAGGCCGTCGATGAGCTTCAGGCGGCGGGAACCTTCCAGGATCTGACAGCGCTTGGCGGCGGCGAGGACGACGTCGATCGCCAGCTCGACCAGCTCGGCGCGAAGAGCGCCGTCGACGAGAGTTCGCCCGCCTCAAGGCGGAGGTTCAGTCGGGCGCTCCGTCGTCCGCGCTGCTTGCTGGCGACACCGGCGCGGCTGACCACGCAGAGGCACGGCAGCCGGCTGCTGGCGACGGCGAGGCCCCTCCTCCCGGTTAGTTCTCCGGACCGCGTGATCGCCGGCTTTGCACCGGCTGAGGGTCGACGTCGTTCGGGCGCGCGCGGACCTGGCCGACAGTGGCCCGTCCTACACCGGGCGATTGGGCGGTTTGGCGGCAGGTTGGGTGAGCGCGGTGACGCGATGCCGGCGGCGTGACGCGTGCTGGGCGGGCTCGTTCTGAGCGGATCAAGCGAACAGCCGGTACGCGATCCAGATCGCGACAAAGCCGCCGATCACGAAGAACACGACCGATGAGAGCGAGAGTTGCCCGGCTCCCCAGAGGCTCGGAGTGAGTCTCCCGATAGTCCCCCCGACGAACCCGCCAGTGTATGTGGGTCCCTTGCGCACCAGTTCCTCTTCGGTCAAATCGACGGTTGAGACCATGAATTGCACGGGATGCGAACAGACGGGCAACGGTCTTGCCAGCCCTCCCGCGAGAGCGGCGGCGCGCGGTCGGATCTCAGCCGACCTGTCCATTGGTATCGATTGTGAAGGCGTTTGCGCTGGCGGCTGCCTCGTCCTCGGCGGCCCGTCGCGGGCGCGGTTCGGGAACCACAAGCGAACGCTCCCGAGACCGCGGACTGGCGGTCCGCACGATCGCTATCGCTGCCCGCCGCCCCGCGTCCACATGACCGCTTCGGCGACACAGCGCGCGCCTACCTGAACTGCGGTTGGCTGCCTAGCGGATCATTCGGAAAAAGGCACGAACCTGATCGACGAATAGCCCGGGCTGTTCAAACGCGGCAAAGTGGCCGCCGCGAGCGGGTTCGTCCCAGTAGATGATGTTGGTGTAGCGGCGCTCCGCCCATCGCCTGGAAGGGCGGAAGATCTCCTTCGGGAAGATGCTCACCCCCGTCGGCAGGTCGACGCGATCACTGAGCCGGGTGCGGAAACTCTCCCAGTAGATACGGGCGGAGGACGCGCCGCTACGCGTCAACCAGTACCACATGACGTTGTCGAGGACTCGATCGGCTCCCAGAGCGGCAACCGGATCACCGTCGGTGTCGGTCCAGCTCCAGAATTTCTCCAGAATCCACGCGCACTGACCGACAGGCGAGTCAACCAGCGAGTAGCCAATCGTTTGCGGCCGGGTCGACTGCTCCTTCGAATACCCCGAGTCCCACTCCTCGTAGTACCTCATTGATGCAAGCGCCGCTTGCTCGGGAATGCGTGAGCTCACCGGGATCTCGACCCGGGCCGGCGATCACCATGTTGACGTGAATCCCCGCCACATGCGACCGGTCGATCGCGGCGATCAGCGACGTCACCGCCGCTCCCCAATCGCCACCCTGAGCACCGTAGCGCCCGTAGCCGAGGCGCTCCATCAGCCGCGCCCAAGCTAACGCGGTCCGCTCCACGCCCCATCCCGTGCCCGTCGGCTTATCACTGAAGCCGTAGCCCGGGAGCGACGGACACACGATGTGAAACGCGTCTTGCGGATCCCCACCGTGGGCGGCGGGATCCGACAGTGGACCTATGACCTCGAGGAATTCGAGCACCGAGCCAGGCCACCCGTGCGTCATCACGAGCGGGAGCGCATCCGGCACCGGGGAGTGGACGTGCAGGAAATGGATCCCGAGCCCATCGATCTCCACCCGGAATTGAGAGAAGGCGTTGACGCGCGCCTCTCTCGCCCGCCAGTCGTACGCGTCTGCCCAGTGCTCACACAGCCTTTTCAGATAGTTGAGCGGGACGCCCTGCGACCAGTCCTCGACCGGCTCGCGCTCCGGCCAGCGCGTCCTCGCCAGTCGATCGCCGAGATCGGCCAGGTCGCGATCATCGATCGCGACCTGAAACGGTGTCATCTGCTCCTTCACCTGGGTGAACGATCCTCGCACGTCGGCGGCCGAGCAGTCCGACGATCCCTCCGTCCCTCGGGCGGCATGCCGCCGGCGACCGCTTCGGCGACGACGCGGTGGGGTCTCGTTAGCGCACAGTCGGTGCCGTGTAGCAAGGGTGCGAGCCGTCCGTATGCACGCGGCCGTCGGGGCGCGGGAGGATCGTGGGGTTCGACCGTCGTCCAGAGGAGGACGTCATGGAATCTGTAGGACTGCTGGATCGTGCCGGGCGCCGCCGGTCTCAGGCGACCCTGTCCGGCTTTCACCAGGGCCGCGTACCCCGCAACAAGGGTCTTCGCTATCCGCCGGACCCGCCACCCGTGGAGGAGATCATCGCCGTGATGCGAGCCGCGGGAGACGGACCCGAGGCGATGAGGCTGCGCGGCTTGATCATCGTGCTCTGGCGTGCCGGTCTGCGGATCAGCGAGGCGCTCGCGCTGGCTGAGACCGATCTTGACCGCCAGCGCGGCGCCGTGCTGGTCCGTGCCGGCAAGGGCGGTCGCCGGCGGGAGGTCGGGATGGACCGCTGGGCGTGGGAGCAGCTCGACCCCTGGCTCGAGCTGCGCCGGACCCTGCCGGTCGGCGCGCTCTTCTGCGTTCTGCGCGGCCCGACCCGCGGGCGGCCATGCTCGCCAGCCGGCATCCGTGCCCAGCTGCATCGCACCGCGCTGGCCGCCAGAGTCAGGCGCCGGTTCGCACCCCACCAACTCCGGCACGCCCACGCCGTCGAGATGGCCCACGAAGGGATCCCGCTCCTAGTCATACAGCGCCAACTCGGGCATGCCGACCTAGGGATCACCTCCGCGTACCTGCGCGGGATCGACAACACCGAGATCATCCACGCGGTCCACGAGCGGCCAGCACCCATGATTCCTGCTGGCCCGACGCTCCCCAGCTGAGTCCTGGACCGCTCTCGGCCACCCCACGGTGGTGCCTGGGACCGGCAGCCCGCGCCTCAGGCACCGCCGCCCGTGCCGCAGTGCAGAGCGCCAACCGGCACGACCGGAATACTGCGTCCGTTGCGGGAGCTGCGAAGTGCTTGCAACCCGGCACCCGTACGGTGCTAACACGGCCCCACCGAGTCGTCGCCTTTGCACTCGTCCGGGCCGGCCGCCTGCGGGCGAGTGCCTTTCTGACAAAGCGCTCGTCCGCTCGGAGCGCTCGTGACGATTCCTCTCCGGGCCGATCGCGGCGCGGCGTGGCGGTCAATGACCGTTGCTTTGCGGAGTGCGGCAGGCGGGTGCTGCGGCCTCAGCCGTTTGCTGAGGCCGACGTTTGCGACGCTGAGCAAGCACTCGGTCCCGCTGCCCTGCTCACCGACGGTCGCGCTCCACGGCAGCGCCAAGCCGGCGTGAAGACTTCCCCAGAGCCGGGCGAATGCAGCCGTCTGGAGGCGCTCGGCAACAGCGCTCCTCCTCGTCCCAAGCGAGCGTCTCAGAAGCGTGGAATGTGGCCTCTGGCTCTCGCATTGCCAGCAACCAGCAGTAGGGGTTTGCTTTCTGCAGTGCTCGCCGGCGGGCACCTTGTCGCGGGGGGATCTCGGTTCTGTTAATCGTCGCGCCCGGCCCGACATCGTGCTGGTCGCCAAGAATGCGGTGTTACATGGACGCCGGAGCGGCCCTGGGCGTCAACGCGGGGCCGCTGATCCGGACGGTCGCCGCCGCAGTTGGCGTCGCTGTTGTGATCCGGGAATCTGCGCTCGCGTTTTCCGCGCTCAAGCTCGTCGGCGCGGCCTACCTCATGGGCCTCGGCCTGCAAGCCGTCCGAGCCGTACACCTCCAATCGTCGCCGGACCCAGAGGTGGACGAAAACGCTGCCCGTGGTCTCGCATCGCTGAGGTCGGGCTGCGCCTCCTTCCCAGATCTCACTCGCGGATGGATCAGGGGACGTGCCGCGCGTCTTTTGGGTGACTCGGGGGTGGTGACGCGGCGAGCGCCAACCGTTCGGTCGCTGGTCACTCGCGCCCTTAATCCCGTAGCCCGAGTCGCATGCGATGTCTGCACTCTGCTTCGGTGCGACGGTTATTGCGGTGTGCCTAGGACTCGGGCGACGGCTTCGGCGCGGGTGGCTGAGTTCGTCTTGGCGAGGATCTGTTTGACGTGCCATTTGATTGTGCCTTCGGTCACGAACAATCGTTCCGCGATTGCTGCGCTCGTGTGGCCTTGGGCGACGAGTCGGAGGATCTCGAGCTGTCGGGCGGTGAGCGGTGCCTGCAGCGGTTCGGGTTCGGCGACGTTCCGAGCGAGTTGTTGCAGCTCGGTGGCGCGCCTCTCGAGGTCGGCTGAGGTGCTTTGGAGCGCTTCCTGGGCGAGTTTGGCGTCTGTGATGTCTTGCACGATCACGACGACGCGGACCGGCACGCCGGCCGGGTCGACGACGACCTCGCCGTGGCTGCGCAGCGTGCGGACTCGGCCGTCGGCGCGCACCCCCCGGTATTCGATTATGAAGGAAGATCGGTCGGCGATCGCGCGCTCCAGGGTTTGCCTGACGCGTTCTCGGTCTTCTGGATAGACGCGTTGGTCGGCTGCCGGGGTTGGGTCGAACTGGTCGGGGGTGAGCCCGTAGATCGCGAGCAGGCCGTCTGACCAGGTGGTGTGCTCGGTGGTCAGGTCCCATTCCAGGCTTCCGGTCCGCGCGACTCGCTCGGCCTCCGCGAGCTGCTCGTGACTGTGGCGGAGCTCGTCCTCGACGCGCTTGCGATCGGTGATGTCGCGGATCGCGCTCGACAGCAGCAGTCCTTCCGCGGACCGCAACGGGCCGAGCGAGACCTCGATAGGGAACTCGCTTCCGTCTTTGCGCCGCCCGAACAGCTCGAGCCCGACGCCCATCGGCCTCGCGTGCGGGTCTGCTGCGTAATCGGAGCGATGATGCTCGTGGCGATCACGAAACCGCTCGGGCAGCAGCACCTCCATGCTCTTGCCCAGCAGTTCCTCGCGCGCGTAGCCGAACAGCCGCTCGGCTTGGTCGTTGACGAGCACGATCTCGCCACTGCTGTCTGCCTTGATGATCACCATCGCGTCCGGCGCGGCATCGAGCAAGCCCCGGAACCGGGCTTCGGCCGCCGCGAGCGCCTGCTCGGCGATCCGCCGAGCGGTGATGTCAGTCAACAGCACCGCGAAGCCGCGCACGTTCCCGTCGCTGATGTCGGGGACGTAGGACACCTGCATATGGCGAGGCTCGCCGCTGCGGTCGATAACCGTTCGATCGAACAGCTGCGGCTCTCCCGCGAGCGCCCCCTCGATATGCGGGCGGTTCAGCCCATGGAGCTGCGGTCCGATCACCTCGCTGATGTGCCGACCGAGGATCTCATCCGGCGTGACCCCGAAGAATTCGACGTACGCGCGGTTGGCCAGCCGGTTGCGCAGGTCGGCGCCGTAATAGCCGATCACCGCCGGCAGCGAATCGAGGACCGCTCTGGGGTCCTCTACCTTCCCGGGCGGCTCACGACGGGCGCTGTCGCCATGACGCTCGGTGCCGGAGCGGACATCACCTTGGGCTGTCTGGTCTGGCACGTCTAGCACGCTCTGGAGGCCGATTCGGTACCCAAAACCTCCCTATCGCGGGGTAAACACTACCCCTCGGGGAGGTTGTACGCAATCGCACACCCGCCCACAATCGTTCCCCGAGCAACCGGCTTCGATCAACCCAACACCGGGCTCACGCCGGCAAAGAAAAGGGGCACGCATGCGTAAACTCATCCCGCTCACGATCGTGATCGCAACCGCGGGTGCTCTCGCCGCAGGAGTCGCAACGAGCGGCGCCGCGACGACAGCGACGAAGGAAACCTGCTCAGCCACGAATTACAACCCGGCGCCTAACAACCTATCGGGCGTCTATTTCGTCTCTGACCGTTGTCCCGCGCCCTTCGGCAACAGTGTCGAGTCGGGAACCTACAGATCGACCCTCAACATGGCTACCGGGGCCGGAACAGTCAAGGGTACGTTCACCCACTGGTTCTTGACCGGGACGGACCACGGGCACTATAGCGGGAACTTCCAGTTCACCAGCGCCACTGACGCAGCGTACAAGTTCGCGATCACAGTTACGGGAGGAACGGGCGCGTTCAAGGGCGTGAACGGCAAAGGGACCGAGAGCTGTAGCACGACCAACGGCGGCGCCACCCTGAGGTGCAGGTATGTCGTGGAGCTAACCGGCTTCTGATTCGGAGCCAGTGACACCCGATCCCCGGATCAACGCTTGTTCAGGCCCGGTTTACCTGGCAGCCGCACGCGCCAAAATCAACGCGCACGAGGGCCGGGAACACGCCAGGCCTTCCGTCGCTGCCCGACCCATGCTTCGCGGTCAGATCCCGCACAAGCACAACTCCCACCGGTCACACGGGAGGTGATCCAATCCCAGCTCATCCGTACTACCCAGGCCAAACGGTGCCGTCAACTGGCGTGTACACCCTCGTCGATGAAAACGGCCGAGCCGCAGGACGCGAGGAGATCCACGAACAGGGCACGACGTTCCCGCCGGCACGCAGCGGAAACGAACGCCGCTACAAGCTCGCCCGGATCGTCAAAAGTCCAAAGAACCGTGGTCGCTGAGCGCCACCTGCGATCAGGACGCGGTAGCCGGGCGGACGGATCCGCTCGGCGACCCGCGCCCGAGCGTGACATCGATCTCCCCGCGCACCCTGCCCGAACCGGCCGCGGTTCGATCGGGACTCTGTCGCCCACTGAACTCGCCGGGACACCCCGTCGCGGGGGCGCAGCCGACAATCGTTGGCGGATGGAGGCGCAGGGATGTCCAACTTCCCGCGACAGCCCTCCGGCGGCCTTGCTCGCGTCCGACTAGGGATGCACCACAGAACAACCTGTAGTTCGCGTCCGTAGTGACTGCAGGACAACGACGTCGGATCAAACGACGTGTTCGATGACTTCACGATGAAGTCCCGCCTAGCCGAACTCGACGACAGGCCTTCCGGGGCTCGCGGGGCGGATACGCTCCCTTCACTGCCGATACAGACGTCCATAGGATCCGGCGGAGGCTTCTCCTTCGCTCCGGACAACCGGGCGTCACATGCACGAGTGCCGCTCGGGACGAGCAGCAGCCGTGACGCCTCACTGCCCCTTTGCTCGGAACCAGCTGTCCGTGCGTCCGTCACGATGTGGCGCGCTGCCAGGTCACGCACCGGGATCGAAGGCTGCCGCTCCATCGGGAAGCGCGAGCGATGCATTAGCGCTCCTCCTCGTCCGCAGCGGCAGCCAACTCCGGGGCGCCGCGCGTTTGTGCAATGCCTGAGCGAGCAGCAGTCCAGCGCTCTGACCTCTCGACAACGGAGGTCGTGACAGCCTCACAGGCCGACGCTGAACCCAGGAGCGAGCCCGCTCTGCGGCCGACCGTTGCGTTCGTACAGCCGGGGCTCATTGCGAAAGACATCGCACACCTAAAGTGAGACGGCGGTTCGGCCGCCACCAGGTGTGCGAGCTGCCGTCGATCAGCGTGACCTGGACCGAGCATCGCACCCATCAGCTGCGTTGCCGGCACTGTCGCGCACGGACCAGCGCCGGGTTGCCGGAGCTACTGGCCTGCTCTCCGTTCGGGTTGAGATTGCAAGCGGCGGTGGTGACGTTGACCGCCCGGCATCGGATCTCCCGCCGCGGGATCTGCGAGCTGGCTTTAGATCTGTTCGGCGTGACGCTGTCGACCGGCGCGGTCGACGCGATCTGCCAGCGCGCCTCAGACGCATTGGCTGGCCCACATTGCCAGCTGCAGGACTGGGTGCTTGACCAGGACGCGGTGCATGTCGATGAGACCGGCTGGCGCACGCGGGGTGAGGGCCGGGCGTTGTGGACCGCGAGCACCCCCGAGGCCACGTTCTTGCAGATCGCCCAACACTGCAACCGCGAGCAGTTCAACGCCCTCATCGGCACCAGCTACGCCGGGATCGTGGTCTCTGACCGCTGGAACGGCTACAGCCATCTCGACCCCAACCAGCGGCAAGTGTGCTGGTCGCATCTGCAGCGCGACTTCCGCCGCCACGCCGACGGCCTGGGCGAGCAGAAGACCTTCGGCGAACACGGCCTCGCGCTCACCCGCTGGTTGTTCGCTGGATGGCGCGCATACCAGCACGAGCATCACGACCGCCAAAAGCTCCAAGCCGAGATCGCGCCGATCCAGACCGAGTTGCGCGCGCTACTCGAGCAGGCGTCTCCGAAGAAGGCGCGCAATCGCTGGCACCGGCAGTTCGCCAACAACCTGCTCAAGGTCTGGCCCGCGCTCTGGACCTTCACCACCCACCCCGGCGTGGAGCCGACCAACAACCCGGCCGAGCGCGCGCTCCGCGCGCCGGTCATCCACCGCAAAGTGTCGCTCGGCACCCAAAGCAACACCGGCGAGCGATTCACCGAACGCGCGCTCTCGGCCGCCGCCACCTGCCGCCAGCAGCGCCGCTCGCTGTTCACCTACCTCAGCGAGCTGATCATCGCCCACACCCGCGGCGATCCATTCCCCGCGCTCGCCTGAGGCCGCAGGGACTGAACGCTTACGAAAATGGCCCGATTTACAGGGAAATGTCTTAGTCGGGGAGACAGGATTTGAACCTGCGACCGCCCGGCCCCCAGCCCGGGTACCGAGTCGTCGACTCGCGTGATCGGCGGCCCAGTCAGCTCTCTGCCGTCATGCCGGCGCAGGGGGAAGCATCTGGCTCCGTCCGGGTCTAACGCGAGTGGAGGCCCCCGCCGTGGCTAGGCAGATTCCCAGGCACCGACCCTGCAAGTCCGCCAACAAATTGATGGACAATTGATGGACACTTTGGGCTGTCCCGATGCACCGCCTGACTGATAATTGGCGATTACCAGGGGCTTCGGAAGGTGAGCGATGGGACTCGAACCCACGACCGCCTGGACCACAACCAGGAGCTCTACCAACTGAGCTACGCCCACCGCGGACCCCCCAATCTAGCATTGCGGCGCAAGGCAGAGATACCGGCCAACCCGAGGATGAAGGCATGGACACGCCCACGATTGATCGGGCATATCAAAGCTTCAAACCGAGTTCCAGGACCTCGCCAACTCGGTGGCGCCGAGCTTCACAGAACCTTTAGCTCGGCACGAGCACCCTGCACGTTTCCTTCACGGCGGGCGGACAACAATCCAAGAGGTAACCGGTCGGTAGGCAGGCGGCGCCAGGAGCGCAGGGCCTGAACACCGGCATCGGCACTGCGGTCAGCGCTTGAACGCGCACCTACCCCGCGCGCGCTGGGCGCAGTGAATTAGGAGTGAACATGCCCACGATTGCAAGTCCCCGCAGGATTGAAAGCCTCGAACCGCGTCGCGACCATCTCGGAGGTGCCGACGCCCCGATCAGGCTGCGGATGCGGGTCGCCACCCACCGCGCCGCGCTCACCGAGCAGCTGGCCGAAGGCGCCGACCCGACATCGTCCCCCGAGCTCGCGCTGCGCGCGAGCCAGCTGACCAGCGATCGCCGGCGCCGGCAATTCGCCCGCAGTCTGCGTCGCACGGTCACCGAGGTGCGTAACCCCGCACCGACGCGAGCCCTCGTCTCGATCGTCAACCGGTACGCCGTGTTCGAGGCCGACGATGCGATCCAGGCGACCATCGGCCGCCTGGCCAGCCCCGATCCCGTCGCCGTCAAGGGGATGGCGATGTTGGAACGGATCCTCACCGACGGCGCCTGGAGCCCTCTTTACAACCGCTCCGAGCCGGGCTCGTTCCGGGGTCGGCTGCTGGAGGCCAAGTCCGAGATGGATCCCGCGCCGCTCGATTTCTCGATCGCCGCATAGGGCGCAGACGACCCTCCGCGCCCATCGTGCGGGATGGCCGGGACTACACGGGCTGTACGTCCCGGCCATCGCTTTTTAAAGCTCACTCAGATCAGGTGCTCGTGCTGGAGCAACTGGTGGACGCTGGCCGCCTCAAGCCCGACTCCCTTGAGCATCTGCTCCAGGTCGGCGAGGCGGCCCAGAGCGTGCCGGGCCGTCGAGTCGCCGGGCCCGACGGCTCGCTCGATCGTCGCCCGTTGCTCGGCAGTCTGGACAAGCAGATCGGCGAGACTGTCGAGCAGCTCCGTCATCCGGTCACTCTGACGCTCGCGCTCCGAGACCGTCAGCGGCGCGGCGACAGGTCGGCATGTTGCGTCAGTCATCTTCAGACTCCTTCACGTTCATAACGCGTCGGAGATCTCGCGCAGAGCCACGCCCAGAGCGTCAGGTCCGGTGCGCCGGTAGCACGGGCCGCGGCGGTCACCGACGAGGAGCTTGAGCTTCGCCACCGCCCGAGCGTCGACGCGTTCTCCTGAGCGCAGACGCGACACAGTTGAAGCGATTAGCGGCGCGGCCTCGATTATCTGCTCGCGGCACGGGGGGATGGTCGCGATCGGCGCGGCCCGTCTCGATGTCTGCGCCCGATCCAGCAGCTTCTCGAGCGACCGCGCCGCCGCACGGCGCATCCGGGGGCTGACGAGTTGCTCGGCCCGCGCTTCGTGAGCCTTTGACAGGCTGGCTGCCGCGCCGTCGGCGAGCTCACGGTCTAGGCAAGGACCGAGCATGCGGGCAACCAGTCGATCCTCCAGCCTCGCTCGGCGCCGACGGCCCGGGCGGACTACTGATGCCGGGATGGACTCCACTGCGGGTGCCACTTCCCCATCATCGGCACGGCGCCGTGCAGAGTCCGTGCAGGAACCCGCTACGGACGTACAGGTTTCGTGAAGACCGCGCCCGCGCCAAGATCTATCGTGGCTACCGGACCTTCAGTGAGATTGGCGCTCCGACAGCTGGACCGAGCCGACCTACCGCAGCTCTCACGCTGGCTCGAGGCGCCGCACGTGAAGTGGTGGTGGCGCGAGCCGGGCGACGCAGCCGCGGTCGAGGGCGCCTACGGCCCGGCGATCGACGGCGCCGACCCGACGGAGCTGCTGATCGCCGAGCTCGACGGACAACCGATCGGCATGCTCCAGCGCTACCGGCTCGAGGACAACCCCGACTACCAGCGGGCTCTGAAGCCGGCCGGTGCGCCGCGTCCGGCGGCGGGCCTCGACTATCTGATCGGCGATCCAGACCTCACCGGCCGCGGATTGGGTCCCTCGATGATCGCCGAGGGCTCGGCCGGTGCGTGGACCGCGTATCCGGAGATCGTCGCGATCGTCGTCACCGTCCAAATCGAGAACCGCCGGTCGTGGCGCGCACTGGAGAAAGCGGGCTACCGACGAACTTGGTCGGGCTTCGTCCACTCTGGCGATCCTAGCGATGACGGCCCCAGCCACGTCTACGTGCTGGACCGTCCGTCCCTTGGACAAGGCGCAGGAACGAGCAACGCCCACCGCGGTTAGGGTGACATGCGCGCTTCGTCGCGCAGGGCCGCGGCCAGTCGGTCGGTCAGCCAGCGGGCGACGTCACTTCCATCGAGCTCGAACTCGGATGGCAGCGCGGCGACGACGTCGCGCATGAAGGCCCGAGCGACAAGAGGATCGACCTCAAGGCCGAAGTAGTCGTTCAGGATCGCTAGCGCCAGCAGTGCCGGGCCGGCGCCCTCGTATCCCCACTCGAAGCTCTCCTGGTGCAGGTACCGCTCATCGGCCAGGGTCAGGGTCCGCTTCTCGCCATTCCGGATCACGCCCACAATCCGCGGGCCACCGTGCCCGTAATCGGGCTGCGGGCCCCGGATGCCGACGTACGCCACCATGCCGCGCACGACCCAAATGTAACCGCCCGCCGTCGACCCGCGCTAGGGTCCTCGCCATGTCGGCCCGGCTGATGTTGCACTCCGCGGCGTGGAGCGAGGTGGGGCCTCGCCGCAACAACGAGGACGCGGTCTTCTACTCCCCCCGGCTCCTCGCCCTCGCCGACGGAGTCGGTGGCGCGGCCGCGGGCGAGGTAGCCAGCGGATGGGCGATCAACGAGATGATCACCCTGGAGAAGAGCCGTCTGATGAGCGCCCTCGACGTTGCCGTGCGCGGCGCGGTGCAAAAGGCCAACGCAGCGCTGAGCTTCCTGATCCAGTGTCGCCCCGAACTGAGGGGCATGGCGACAACGCTGACCGCCGTCGCCCTGTCCAACGAAGGCGACTACGTCATCGCAAACGTCGGCGACTCGCGGACCTATCTGTATCGAGACGGCGAGCTGCGGCAGCTCACGCGCGACCAGAGTCTCGTGCAGGAGCTGATCGACCGGGGAGCGATCACGGCCGATCAGGCACGCGCGCACCCTCAGCGGTCCGTCGTGCTCGAGACGCTCGACGGCGCCGAGCGCGCGATCGGCGAGCCCGCCCTGGAGCAAGCGCGTCTGGGCGACCGGCTGTTGCTCTGCTCCGACGGCATCTCGGACTACCTGACCGACCACCGGATCGCGGTGGCGCTGCGTACGCCCGCATGCGCCACCGCCGCGCGAGACCTCGTCGGTCTGGCGCTCGCAGCGGGCAGCCGCGACAACGTGTCTGCCGTCGTGGCCGACGTCATCGCCCGGCACGACGCCGCGGAGGGATGGCTTCGAGCGCTGCCTTAGAGCGTGGGTCACTGTTGACAATCGCTATCAGGATGATATCATCGGGGAGCGGTCCGGTGACCGACGCGAAAGGCGCAGGAGCCATCCCGATGAACGCATCCAACGACCACACCGCCCCAAAGGGCCTGCGCGGGTGGTGGCAATCGCCTCCGCGATCCGGGATGCAACGCCTGATCAGCCCATGGGAGTACCGCCATCTCCGCGTCTTCGGCCTCATGCGTATCGCCGGTGGCAGCATCGCGACCGGGGCGGGCGTCATTTGCCTCGCCTACAACGCCTACGGATGGGCAGCCTTCTTCCTGGCGCTTGGGGCCGCGAATTTCGCGGGCGGCTACTGGTACCTCAGTATCGATCGCTCGGCATCTGCCTGAAGCGCCCCAGCGCTGCTGCGCCGGCTCGACGCCGTGTCCGGAGACGTCGGCGGTCACGCCTCGTCGAACTGCGCGAGGTAACTCGCGATCGTTCCCGGCTGACCGCCGATCAGGAACTGCACGGCGCCCTCCGCGCCGTTGTGGGCGGCGTGCGCGACGCCGGCCGGGACCGCATGGGCCTGACCCGCGTGCTGGGAACGGAGGTGCTCATTGGTGTCTCTTTCGCGTTGGTGTGATTACCCGAGGTGCTCCTCGAGCCAGTCGAAGATATGGGCCTCGCGCACCGCCGGAGCGAGCGGCTCGCAATGACCGCCCGCCCCCTCGTCTGTCGTGAAGGTCACGATCATCTTGGGACCAGGCAGGCGCTCGTATAGCTGCCGGGACTGGCCCGGCCACAGCCGCTCGCCTTCGGACTCGGTGAGCAGGATGGGCGTGTCGATCTTCTGCACCTCATCGCCGAGGTGGTAGGCGGCGATGGTCGAGAAGAGCCGGAAGGTCGAGCCGCCGTTGTGGCCGTAAGGTTCGCCATGAAACCGGACCGTCGCGGTGGTGCTCGGTGCGAACAGCTCCGCCAGATGCATCTCGCGATCGAACGCCGACTGGCGCCGCTCGTCCAGTTGTTGACGCATCTCACTTGGAAGCCGATCGGTCCAGGCTGTCGAGACGTCGACGATCCCGGGGTCCACTACGGCGGCGGCAAACCGATGCTCGAACGCCAGGGCACGCGTGACCCAATAACCGCCCTGCCCGACCCCGATCACGGCCACTCGATCGGGGTCGACGTCGCTCCGGGCCAGCACCCCGTCGAGCACCGGCGTCAGGACTGCCTCCCAATCGGGACGGAAGGGGATCCCGTGCTCGAAAAGCATCGCCTGCTGCCCGGGGCCATCGAAGGTCAGCCAGTGGTATCCGCGGTCGGCCGCCGCGGCGCCCGCCTGCGCCCACATCTCGGACGTGGCCTGGTAGGAGCCGTTGTTGACCACCACGAGGGGCCGGCGCTTGTCCGCCGGCCCCTTGGCAGGAAAGAAGAACGCGGGCAGGGTGCGGTCTTCGTATGCGATGGCAACCGGCTCACCGGGCACCGGGCTCAGGTCGAGGATCTGCTCCCAGCAGGCACGCTGACGTCGCCACATGTCGAGCCGGCGGTCCGGTTCGCTGGAATGCGCAATCTGGTAAAGCGCGGTGGCGTAGTACGTTGCCGCACGCCTGAAATGCGCCAGGGCGCTAACCCGCCGACGACTCCGGCGAGCTCGTACCGCCATGGCCCATGCCGCGCCGGCCGTCGCCGTCCATTCGTTTAGCCACGAGTCGGCGTCCCCGTCGGTGATGCGCTGGACGGTGGCCAGCACCTCGCCGATGTCCGAGGCCTGGCGGTAGCTTGCGCCGAGTGCCCGCTCGAACGCGAACTGGCACTCAGGGTCCTGAAAGACAATCATCTCGGTCCTCCGTTACCGACGCTCCGCGAGCGTCAGGAACGCGCCCCTGGCGCCGCAGCTAGTGCCTCAAGCTTGCTCAGCAGCGCTGCTTGCCGGGACTCGAGTTCCGCCTCGGACATCCTCAGCGCCGACGCGACATCTGCGGCCGGGAAACCGGCGAGCACCAGGCCGAGGACGGCGTACTCCGCGGGGTCGAGTCGATCTCTAAGCATCGCTCCGACGGCCGGAGGCACCGTCGGCAAGAAGCGGACGCCGCGGGCAACGCGATCGAGCACGCCCGGTAATTCCGCACCGCATTCATGCATGCCGATCAGCGCGTCTGCACCGGCCACCTCGCAGCATGCCGCGAGCGTCCCGTCCGGATAAGCGCAGCAGATCACCACCGCGGGCGGGGTTGGCTTGCGCTTGAGCTCGCGGCACAGCCTGAACGCACTCTCCCCCGGCGGTCGATGGCCGACCACCGCGAGGTCGAACCGCTCGCGCTCTGCCATCGACATGGCTTCCTCGGCGCTCGTGGCCACTCCGGCCAGTCGGAACCCCGGCTCCGTCTGAAGCAGCTGGCAGAGTCGAGCGCGCAGCCACTCGTTGCTCTCGACCACCATGACCCTGGGGGCAGGGGCCGTGGCCGTCTGGCGGGACGGGTCTGAGATCGGGTCTGGACTGATGGTCGTGCTCATGGCTGGAAGGCTCCCTCCGGGTCTGGTTGGCGTCCGGAGCGTGGCGCAGGCGAGGCGCCGAATCGTCAGTGGCGCACTACTGCATTTGGGGAGCTGGGCCGCCTAAGTAACCGCTCGCAGAAGCTGAGTGCCGGCCCTCCCTCGGCCCGGGCGCTCCGAAGCGTGCCTGAGCGAGCCGCATCAGTACCCGGGCGCGGCTGATTGCAGTAGCCGGTTACTGACGACGGGCTCCGGACGGGCTCTTACCGTGCGCATCGTTGAAGCCCGGTTACGCCCCAGCCAAATTCAGACAAGAGGACGGACGGATGATCAGCCCCGGAAGTGAATCTCGTCGGCGTGCCACGCCGAGGCCCTCGGCCCGCGCCGTCATTGCGAGCATCGGCTTGGCGATGCTCGCATCGCTGTTGGTCGTCACACACATCGCAAGCGCCACCGGTGTCGAGAGCCAGCCGGCAGCGGTGCAGAGCCAGCCGCTGGCGGTGCAGAGCGCGTCATTGACCCAGGACGGCCAGCAGCTCGTGTGGCAGCTCAAGATGGCCCAACCATTCTCTCCGGGCGCGCTCGCACGTGACCGGCGCACGCTGTGCCTGCTGATCGCCCGCGCCGACACCGGGACCGTCACCGGGCAGCTGTGCGTCGCCGGACCGAGCAAGGGACAGAACGCCCCGCAGGTCCTCTACGCGCCGATCAGCAAAGGTGTGAGCGGCCGGGCCAGCGCGATCGCTGCGACCGTTACGCGCGGCAGCAACAGCGACCTGACCGCGAGCTTTACCCCGTCAGCGGTTGCGAGCTCCTACCAGCCCCTGCGCTGGCAGGTGATCAGCACGCTCGGTTCACCCGTCTGTAGCGCGCCCGCGACCGGGCTTCCGCCGGCCGGCAGTTGCCAGACCACGTTCCCGGCGCGCACCTCGCTGTTGAACCTCCGGACACCGCAGCTCGCCGGATGCGTCGCGACCAGACGCAGTCTCGTATCCCAAGGGCCGAGCAACGTCCGGCAGGTCGCACTCACGTTCGACGACGGTCCAGGGGGCTCGCCACCGACGATGGACTTCGTCAACCTGCTGGCCCGCTACCGCGTCCCGGCCACCTTCTTCGAGGTCGGCAACCAGATCAGCCGGTACGACCCCACCGGCAGGGTCGAGCGAGCGATGCTCGCCGACGGGGACATGATCGGCGACCACAGCTGGAGCCATGCCGACCTTGCGAAGCTGTCCGCGGCCGGACAGCGGTCCCAGATCACGATGACAGCCGCCGCCATCAAGAAGGCGACGGGCTTTCAGCCGTGCCTGTTCCGCGCGCCATACGGCTCGGTGAACTCATCCCTGATCAACGTCGCTAGCTCCCTGGGCTTCTCCACAATCCAATGGGACGTCGACCCACAAGACTGGTCACTGCCGGGAACCAGCACGATCATCAACAGGGTGCTATCAGGCGTCCGCAACGGATCGATCGTGCTCCAGCACTTCGCCGGCGGTCCTCGCTACCAGACGCTGAACGCGCTGCCCGCCGAGATCAGCGCGCTGAAGGCACGCGGCTTCAGATTCGTGACGGTTACGCAAATGCTCGGCTACAAGCTGACCTACAGGTGAGGGCGTGACCTGGCTTTCACCCGGACGTCTGGGTCGCCCTGGCTTCCACGGGCGAGCAGCTCGGCACCCCGCTAACCGTCAACCGCTGGTTGGCGGCGTGCCAGAGCGCGGCGGCGGTGAGCCGTCTCCATGGCGGCGAAGCCGGCGCCGCACGCCACGCCTACCAGTAGGGCATCGGCAGGCCGGCGGTGATCGGTCAGGCGCAGGATCCCGATCGGCACGAGCAGGTTGGCCGCTTCCTCGACGCCCCGACTGGTCCTGGACCGCACCGCGTCGGTGTACTTAGACGGATTGGCTGGGCAACTGCAGTAAGCGACTACTGAAGATCTCTCCGCGTGTCACGGGCAAAGTTGCGCTCCGCAAATACAAGTCCGACCGTGCGCGTGACCGTGCGCCACATGTCCAGGAGCAGCCATGCCCGTCCGTCCGTTTCTCAAGTGCAGTACCCTGCCAATCCTCGCGACTACCTGCGTGCTCGTCGCGCTGTCCGCATGTGCTGGCGCTTCGGCGGCGACGGCCAACGTATACGCGCGCGTAGCCGGGCACGTGTCCCAGGACTCGGGTGAGCCCACGTGCCAGAAGCCGGACGGGCAGTCGATCGAGGTTTCCTCGAGCGCGGGCACGTCCGGTCGCTTGGGGACGAGCGCCGGCCTCGAGGGCGAGGAGGACATCACGTCCCACTTCCTGAAGCTGATCGGCGACGGTGCGCTGAGTTTCGGCGAGGAGAAGGGGTTGGGCTGGCTACTGAGTGTCGTCACCGGCCAGCAGCCGGAACTCGATCCGGCACACGTCGACGGGCAGTTCGACGAGGTGAACCGCAAGCTCGATGCACTCGGCGACCAGCAGTACGAAGACTGCCAGGCGCTCGTCTCGGCGATCCACCAGGCCAAGGTCAGTGACGACTTGAACGCGTACAGCCTCCTGGCCAGCGAGATGTCCGACCAGATCGGGCAACTCCAGACCTACCAGGACGACTTCCAGGACATCGTGGACGAACTGCAGAGCAACGGCGGCGATATCGGCGCGCTCAACGACACCTACAAGGACGATCTGCGCGCGATGATCGAGGGCACCAAAGACGGCCTGCTCAACATCATCAACACGATCAACGTCAAGATGGCCGGCAACAGCCCGGGCGCCAAGGCGATGGTCTCGTTCTACACCCAGGTTCTGACCGACCAGTTCCCCTACGACCCATACAAGACGCACATCTTCACGCCCGCCTTCCTCAATGCCGGGGTGGCTCAGCAGGGTTACTACGTGGCCTTGATCGACCAGCCGTGTACCTCTACAGCAACGTCGCTCACCTGGACTTCACGGCTCCGGGGGGTTTCACGCACTCAAACGACCCGAAGAGCGTGGTGACGCTCGTGAACCGGGCTCAGGCGGACGTGCAGCATTGGAGCAGCCTGTTCGCCGACGGCCCCGACGACGAGACGTGGGTGAGCCAGGGCCACGGCGCGGGGCTTGGCACGATCCCCGACGGGACCGTGCTCGACTACCGTAGCCAGAGCAAGCTGCTGCTGTGGACGATCGCCCCGGTGGGAGTAAACGGCGAGCCATCGGACCCGGCCCCTTACTACTGCCCGAGCACGGCCCAGTTCTGCTACGCGGACCAGTACAACGCAGCCGGTCTCATCGGCGACACGCGCCTGGTCCGTCCCTCCCCTGAGTCGCTGGCGAAGGTCGTCGACGGCGAGGACGTCGGGGGCCTGACGGGATGGAGGGTTCCGACCAGCGGTGATTGGTCGAGTCTGGTCCACGGCGCCAGCGGCGGTCTGACCGCATGGGCCTCCGGCAATCAGCTCGGCAAAATGTTCGCCACTCAGCAGCGCGTCTTTCACTACGGAGGCAAGGACCAGACGCTGACCACGATCGCGCCGATGCTGGTCAACACCGGGACCACCGGCAGCCCGAGCTACAGCGTGCTGAGCAGTACCAATCCGAGCGCCAACACGCTCACGCTCGAGAAGCCCGACATCGGCAACACAGACCAGAACGACGTGGCCGGACGGCTGTTCCTCAGCCGGGACTATCAGCCGACCACTCCGCCTCAGGATTTTTCCACCACCCGGGTATTCACCAGTCCCACGGGGGCCGGGACGGCCGAGGCGAGCAGCGCCCTCACTGCTCGCCAGCCCGCGGCGACGCGGACCGCGACCGCCCAGGCAGCCCGGGTCGAGCCGGCCCGTGCGACCGGCACAGGCGCCGTGCGGACGGTGAAAGCCGAGGACATCCCCGGGCCGACGGCGTTCTCAACAGCGGTGGCCTGCTCGTCGGCGAGCAGCTACAAGGTCCCGGCCGGCGTTAGTACGGTAAAGATCACCGCCACCGGCGGAGCCGGCGCGGACGGCCTTCAGGACAACAACGCGGCCGCGCCCGGCGGGGTTGGTGGGACTGTCACCGAGACGGTCCCGGTCACCGCGGGCGACACGCTCTACGTGCAGGTCGGCGGCTTGGGAGCGGGCCGCGACGACCGCCACGGCGGCGTAGGTGGCGGCGGCAACGGCGGGCTGTCGCATTCCGACATCGCCCAGGCCGGGGACTATGCCGGCGGCGGTGGCGGCGCCTCCGGCGTGGCCACAACCCCCAACTGCTCGCACTGGCTCATCGTGGCCGGCGGCGGTGGTGGCGGCGGAGCCGGCTTCAAGAAGGAGGACGGCAACCCGCACGGTGACTGGGCCGGTGGGCGCGGCGGCAACGGCTGCGCGGGGCAATCAGGGTGTCAGGCGGCGGCTGACGGCAAGGGATACAGCCAGCCTACGGCCGGCCACGCGGGCGGCATGGCGCCAAACAACAACGGCGGCGCGCTCGGGGTCGGCGGCACGACGGTCGCGAGCGCCGGCGGCGACGGATCGACGCTCAAGGGCGGCGACGGCGGGGCAAGCACCAAATGTTGCTCAGGCGTCGGCGGAGGCGGTGGCGGTGGCGGTGGTTACTACGGCGGCGGTGGTGGCGGCGGCGCCGGCTATCAGGCCGGCGGTGGTGGCGGTGGCGGCGGCGCGAGCTTCGCCATCCCGGGCGCGACCGACGTCAGCTATGGGCTCGGCAGCGCCGGCAGGGCCGGGTCGGTCACGATCACCCCGATCGCCAAGCAGCCGGCCTCGATCAGCCTGTCGGTGACTCCCAACAACCTGGAGTGGGACCAGCCCATGCCGGTCGTGTTCATGGCGAAGCTGCCCGTCGATGCCGCCGGCACGATCACGTTCCACAACGAATATGGCGTCTACGGGACGGCCCCGATCCGCAACGGAATCGCCACCCTGCCCGAACTGAAGGTTGCCCTGCCCGTGGGAACCGACTCGATGCAGGCTTCGTTCCAGGGTGACAACCATTACCTGGCGGCCGACTCGAACTCGGTCAGCTGGCAGGTGACCAAGAACAAGTCGCTCATGAACCTGACGATCACCGGCACCCAGCTGAAGTCGGGGCAGTCACCGAGGTCGCTCGTGGTCCAGATGCCCCCCCAGGCAACCGGCTCGGTCGGGTTCTACAACGACATCAACCAGGGGTGCGAAGGCGGCAACGGACCAGGCGCCAAGTGCCAGGGTCTCGGTGTCGCTCCGATCGTGAACGGCTACGCCGTCCTGACTCAGCTCTCGACACCGCTGCAGAGCGGTCCGAACCGCATCCACGCCAGCTACGGCGGCGACGGCGAATACGGCGATAACAGCCGCTTCAGCGCGAGCGACTCAAACGTGGTCACGGTCAACGTCGGCCGATAGCCGAAGCCCCGACGCGGGCTCTTTGCGGCGGGCGGGCGCGCGAGACCCAAGTGGTCTCCGCGCCCGTGCCGCAACTACGTAGGTCCCGGGTCCTCGAGTTCAGTAGTGCGCCACTGATGACCCGGGCGGACCCCTACGACAGGCTCAGCATTACCAGACGAACGGCGATCCGCAAGGGGACCAGAGATCACATGACCACGCCTTCCGACGATCCCTACCAACTGCACAGACTCCTGAGCCGCCGCAGCTTCCTGGGCATTTCCGGCCTCGGAGCCGCAGCGGTTCTGGGACTCACGATCGAGTCGGCGAGCGGCAGCCCGCACGTGAAGGGCTCCGCTCCCGCCGCGGTGCGGGCCCTGAGTACAGGCTCCGGCCCTCACGCGCCGTTCGTGCTGGATTCGAGCTGCGTGCTGAGCGAGGACCACTTCCTGGTCAAAGTCGGGCAGATCGATCCGACTAAGGACAAGGTGGTGGCGTACACCCGCCCCGACGGCCAGGTCGAGACCGTACTGCTTCAGAACCAGATCATCTCGCTGGTGTACCGCGATCCGACCACGGCGGGCGGCTGGAACATCCACGAGATCGCCGCCGGCGCCACCGACATGGTGGCGGGGATGGCGTCTGACAAGTCGACGAACCTTCATCTCCACGTCTTCTATCGGACGACGTCGGGTCAGGTTCGCCACCTCCTGCAAGGGGCGCCCTCATCCGACGGAACCTCGAGCACGCAGTTCACGCCGGTGGACACGCTCAGCTGGAGCGCGAGCGGCCCGCTGCAGATCACCACCGATGTGATGCGCAACCTGCTCGTGTTCTCGTTCGAGCCGTCCTCGGCACCGGGCAAGACCGATGCCCATATGGACTACTACTGGACCGCGAACGGATTCCATTCCTTCGATTCGTTCACCGGAACGATGACCGGTTTTGAGTTCGACAAGAGCTCGGATCAGAGCCACGCATGTGCGGCGGTCACCTTCAACGGACTCAATGGACTGGTCTTCTTGTTCGTGCCCGACGCGGCCCACTCCAGCGTGCGCGTCTATGACAAGACGCTGTACAACAGCAACCACTCGTCGGGCAGCGGGAGCGTCAGCTCGTACGGCACGAAGCAGCCGCCATCGCTGGCGCCGGCATCTGTCCTCTCGGTCGACCACGTCACGACCAACAAGTACCTCAACGTCCCGACCGCGGTGGTGCGGACCACAGACCAGCAGCTGTACACGCTGACCTACAACGCGAACGACCTTGGCTACACGACCTGGCAGCAGCTCACGCTCCCCCCGGGAACGGACCACAGCACGCCGCTGGTATGCGAGCCTTCGAGTGTCGCCCAGAGCAGCAACTGGTCGACCTCCGGCAACCTGCTCAACCTGTTCGTGGTCGTCAAGCAGACCCTGAGCGTGATCCGCCAGGTCAACCAGGGCGATGCCATGAAGGACGAGGAATCGCCGATCTTCAACCCCGCGGTGCCGTTGCAGACCAACGTGGCGATCGCCGCCAGCCAAGCGCGGCCTTCCGACGGCGACGAACTGATCGTCGTGGACGGCGACGGGAACCTGGAGGTGCTGGTCAAGTCGGCCGACGGCGAGTGGACGGCGAACCAGATCCACCTCCCGGCCACGGAGGCCGCGGACGTGAGCACGTACCGCGTCCAGGTCACGCTGTCGGACGACTGGGGGGCGCCGATGGCGGGCAAGACGCTGCAGGTCACCGCCTCGGCGCCCGCGGTCGCGCTACTGAACGGCAAGGGGATCACGCTGTCGAGCACACCGGTCACGTTCACGACCGACGGAGCCGGACACGTGACGATCCCGATCGTCGCCGACGGTATGTGGGCCCCCCAGCTGACGGTCACCGGCGGTGGCCTGAGCGCACCGGTGACGGTATCGCCGAGCGGGCCGGTGAACGACTACATGACGGGCACGGTCACGCTCAATTACCTACCGAGCGTGAACGGAGACACGCTCGCCGGCGCCACGACGCCCGCCGGCAAGACCGTGTTCCCACTCGCCAAGCAGGACAAGGGTGCGGCCTCCGATGCGGCCACCGTGCTGGCCACGGCGGCAGCGGCCGGAGCCAACCCGACGGTCGTCGGCGAGGTGGCTCCCGAGGCGCGCGCGGAGGGCCTCAACGGGATCGGGCCGCACGGGGAGAGCAAGCACATGCCGAGCGATGCGGTTACGGTCGGCTCACGGCCGCCCGGAGGGGTCCGGTCCTTCGAGGTCAACGGAGTCGAGCTGTCGTTCGGCGACCTGAAGAACGACGCTCTGTACGCGATCAAGAAGGGCGCGGCCAGGGTCAGCCAGGCGGGCGTCAGCTTCGACAACACCGTCAAGCGGTGGATGACCACGATTTCCGCCGACTTCGACGCGTGGGGCCAGCAGGTGCTCGCGGTGACGATCGATGGCCTCCAGGATGCCGCGCACGTCTTCCACAGCGTGATCAACCGGCTCGAGGGCCTGCTCACCGATGTCATCGACTGGCTGAAGGCGCATGTGCTCAAGCTGCTGGCCGACACCGTGGCCCTGGCCGCGCGTTATGACGGATGGCTCCTCCAGCTGAGCGACGAGCTCTACACGCTGACTCAGAAGGCGCAGGCCACCACCGACAAGGGGGAGAGCAAAGCTCTGGCGCGGCTCCAGGGGATAAAGGAGTCCGACCTCCGTGCCGCGCTAACCAAGATCGAGAGCCTGCTCGTCAACAAGACGATCTCGGACTTCACACAACCGCAGAAGTTCAGCGCGAAGCTCAACGCGGGCCCGCAGCCCACACCGCAGCCGCCCACCAGCGCCAACGCCAACTGGTTGCTCGACAAGGTCAGCCAGTCGGGCCCGACTCCCACCACCACGCCCTCCGTGGACACCGCCCTGGACAATCTGATTACCGAGATCGAGACCAAGGTCGCCGCCGTCGGCCAGGACTTCATCAAGGCCGCCAATGACTTCCGCGACGCGCTGGCGGGCCTGGTGTCCAACCCAAAGGACTTCGGCACGGTGGGCGTCAACAAGGTGATCGACGCCATCGGCAACGTGATCCACGCCGGGCTCGACGCAGCCGACGGCGTGATCGACGTGATGCTGGCCTTGGTCGGGGTCGCGCTCTCGACCTTCAAGGCGATCCTCAGCACGTCCCTGAACGATCTGCCGCTGCTCGGCCCGCTGCTTAAGGCCGCCGGCATGACCACACCGATCACCATCGGTTCACTGGTCACGCTGCTGGTGGCCTTCCCCACCGCGCTCGGCTACAAGCTGGCCCACTTTGACGCCGATGCGCTCCCGTTCAAGAACGTGAACACCACGCTGCTGCGGACGTCTGACGCGGCGGACGATCTCGCCTACGTGACCTACGGGGCGACGTCGTTCTGGGCGTTGACGGACACCATCGCGGCGTGCATCGTCTCCGACGGGAACGATCCGCCGCCCTTCTTCACCTGGGTCGACATCGTCGCTCCCGCGGTGATCAGCGCGCTCACTGTCCCCGCCCACGATGGCGGCCTTCCGTTCACCTCGGCGATAAAGCTCGACGACAACGGCGACGTGTATAACGCGGTGGCTTGGGGAGTCGGCGCGCTCCCCGGCGTGTTCTCGGCGATCTCGTTCTACGTCGGCGAGAAGTACACCAAGGCGGCTGCCGAGGCCGCCACCGAGAGCACGCTATTCCTAACCTCGCTGAGCGGGTTCGCGGGTGCCGTGTTCGGCGTTGTGGCCGCCTTGTCCCTGAACTCCAGCCCCCCCGCCGCGGCAATCCCCGCGGTCCTCGCCGTGCTCGGAAACACCTCCGCGATGCTCGCCTACGGCCTCGAGACAGCGGTAGTCGCCTCCACCGATGGCCTCTCCGCGCTCCTAGCCGGGCTGATCGGGGGCTTGTGCACCTGGGTCGCCTCGGTCATCGACCTCGTCGACATCTTCGTTTAGCAACGAGCACTGACAACCACCAAACCGACAAGGAGAACACCATGCTGTCCGGATTCGAAAGCCCCTTCCACCTCCTGATCATCGCCGTCGTACTTCTGCTGCTGTTCGGCGCCAAGCGCCTTCCCGACATGGGCCGCTCGCTCGGAAGCGGCATGCGCGAGTTCCGGGACGGCGTCCTCGGCCGCGAGCAACCGACCGGGAGCCAGGCCGCCCTCGAGCCGTCCGCCGACTCCGCCGCTCGCGCTCGAGACGGTGTCCGCATCGGCTGAGGTGCCAGGCTGCAGATTATGCGGATGGGCTAGCACGAAGCGAACAGTCCGGCGGCGGGTCCGGGCTCAGCTCGGCCTGCTCGAGCGCTTAGAATCCGCCGCCGGATGTCGGTCAAGGAGCCCGCGAGCCGCCGGATTCAGTCCGTGGACCGGGCGGTGGCCCTCCTGCGCGCCGTGGCCGAGGCGCCCAGCGCCATCCCGTTGGCGGATCTGGCAGACCGGGTAGGCCTCAACCGCAGCACGGCGTGGCGCCTGCTGCTCACGCTCGAGCATCACGGGCTCGTTGACCGGGATGCCGCCTCCGGCGGGTTCGTGATCGGCTACGAGGTCGGCCGCCTTGCGTTGCGGAGTGGCAGCACCAGCCTGGTCCGCCGCGCGCGCCCGGCTCTGACCGAACTGGCGGAGCAGACCGGCATGGCGGTGGTGCTGGCCGTTCCGACCGCGACCGACCCCATCGCCGTGGACCAGGTGGACCCGCCGGGGCGCCCAGAGCCGAACATGGTCGGCTGGGGAATGCCACTGCATGCCAGCGCGGCAGGCAAGCTGTGGCTGGCCTTTCTGGAGCAGTCCGAGCGCGAGGAGCTCCTCCGCCGCCCGCTCGCGCGCTTCACGCCATCGACGCTCATCGACGCTCGCGCGCTTCGGCGCCACCTGGAAGAGGCCCGGGAAACGTCGATCGCCATCGACCGTGACGAGTGGGATGCGGGTTGGAGCGCGATCGCGACCCCGATCATCGACGATGGTGCGGTCGTGGCAATGATCAGCGTCATGGCCACGACCCCTCGGTTCACCGAAGGCAAGCTGCGTACGACCCGTCGCCAGATCCGCGCCGCCGCGACCGCGGCCGCGGTCGCGCTGCGATAGCCAGGGTCCGGCCAGGTCCCCCGACTCCGGCCCACCCGGCCGCAGCGGCTAATCGCCTTGGCCGGGCAGGCCAACTCGCTCCCGCCCGGTTCACATTATGCGACATTTTTCGCACATTACGTGCACAGGTCCAGCGCGTCGATGCAAAAAACGTGTGAACGCTCTTGCACAATGTCCCGTTCGTAGTGCATAATGTGAAACAGGTTCGACAGGACGTCGTAACCGGCGGTACGGAGAGAGGCGGCGGATGCGCCCGGTTCGGCATGCGTTTTCAGGCCGCGCCTTGCTATCAGCGCTATCGACAACCACAGTGGGCGTGCTCCCCGGGGAAGATCAGGGAGAGCGAGCGATCCTCTTCCCGCCACGGGACGTCCCTCTCGTCGGGCGCACGAGGGAGCTGGACTTGATCGCGCACGCGCGGGCGAGCGGCGCAGCCGGCGTCGTGGTGCGCGCGCCCGCCGGCGTCGGGAAATCGCGGCTCGCACGTGCCGCCCTGGCCCGCGTCGAGGCCGATGGGGCACGCACGGCATGGGTCCAGGCGACTCGCAGCGCCGCCTCCGTTCCACTCGGCGCGTTCGCCGGGGCGATCCCGGCGGACGTCGGCTCCGACGATCCGTTCGAGCTGTTGCACCGCGGCGCGCGGGCGATGACCGACTCCGCCGACGGGCACGCGCTGGTGGTCGCGGTCGACGATGCGCAACTCCTGGATCCCACCTCGGCGGCACTGGTCCTGCAGCTCACCAGCGCTCCGAGTGCGTTCGTCCTCGCGACGGTGCGGAGCGGAGATCCCTGTCCTGACGCGATCGTGTCCCTCTGGAAGGACGCGGGAGCCGAGCGGCTCGAGCTGTCCGCGCTGTCCCGAGAGGAGACCGATCAACTGGTCGAAGCGATCGTTGGCGGGCCGGTCGAGTCCGGCGCGCGGGAGTGGATCTGGAAGAGCAGCCAGGGCAACGCGCTGTACGCGAACGAGCTGACGCGCGGTGCCCTGAACGACGGCGTGCTCGAACTCGTGAGCGGACTGTGGCGAATGCCGGAGCGACCGCGGATCAGCCCCTCGCTGGCCGAGCTGATCTCGGCCGGCATGGCAGAGATCGAGCCCGGCGAACGGTCAGCGCTTGAGTTCCTGGCGCTCGGCGAACCGCTGCCCATGCGCGAGCTGATTCAACTGACCGATGAGACGGGCGTCGCGACGGCGGAGGCGCGTGGGCTGATCACGGTGGAAAGTCCTCCGGGTGATCAGCTGGTCAGGCTCGCCCATCCGGTGTACGGCGAGGCGATACGCGACTCGCTGCCGTCGTTGCGGATGCATCTGATTCGCGTCCAGCTCGCCCGGATCGTGCAAGCGCGTGATGAGTTGCGCAGCGAGGACGCGCTCCGTGTGGCGCGCTGGCTCCTCGACGCGGGGGAGCCCGTGCCCCGCGCGCTGTTGCTCGAAGCGGCGGAAACGGCGAACCGCAGCGGCGACCCTGATCTCGCCGAACGACTCGCTCACCAGGCCCTCGACGCGGGCATCGGCGTGGACGCGGCGCTCGTCCTCGCGCGATCGCATTCGATACGAAATCAGTTCGAGCGGGCCGAGAAAGTATTGGCGGCGGCCGAGAGCGCGATCGAGAGCCAGGATCAGGCGTTGCGGTACCTGACCCAGCAGGTCAGGGTGCTCTACTCCGCCTTGCACCATCCCGACGAGCTGCGCGGCCTTCTGCGACGGGCGCAGCAGTGGTGGGCGGATGACGCCTGGCGAGTTCGACTCGCTCCGCTGCGGCTGTATGCCGAGTCGCGGGCCTCGGCGGAAGGCAGGCAGGGAGTCATCGACGAGTCGGGCGAGCTTCTCAGACTCGATGCCCTCGACCCGGAGGCGCGCCGAACCGTCCGGCTGGCGCGACTTTCGGCGCTGTTCTACGCCGGACGCGGCCGGGAGGCTTGGGAGCTGGCCGCGCCCGACCCCCCGCCGGTGCCGGTGCGAGACGCCGTCGACGAGGCGTTCCTCTCGGTCAGGTGCGGAGCAAGCGTGGAAACTGGTGAGGGCCTGTCTGAGCTCGAGCGGTGGGCCAGGGCGGTCCTGCCTCGGGCCTTGCGGATCGGAGACGACGCGACAGCCGGGATGGCCGCGCTCGCCCTCGCGCACCGATGCCTGCTGCAGGGCCGATTCCGCGACGCGGGCCGGTGGCTGACCGAAGCGCAGCTACATCAGGAGCAGCACGATCCCGACGGCAAGCTGGCGATGACGTTCGCGCTGCAGGCGTGGGTGGCGTGCGCGAGGGGTGACGTCGAGGCGTCCGGGCGCGCTCTCACGCGCTGTCGCGGCGCGGCGCGCGGCGAGGAGCTCTCTCCGTTCCAGGCCGTGTATCTCGCTTGTGCCGAGGCATGGGCCGGGTACGCGACGTGCGACCGCGAGGCGTCCGGGAGGGCACTGCTCGATCGAGCGCGCGCGCTCCGTGACGTTCCGCTGTGCGAGGCGCGGCTGCTCTACGAAGCGATGCGCATCGGCGCTCCCCCACGCGAGGTCGTCGCCCTCATCGCCGCCGCGGGCGAGCGCTGCGATGCACCGCTGGTCGCAGCCCGGGTTGCGCACGTCGGCCATCGCGCGGCGCGCGATGCCAAGGGCCTGATGAACACGGTCGATGCGTTCGAGGCAATCGGCGCATCGCTGTACGCCGCCGAGGCCGCCGCACAAGCGGCTGAGCTGTTCGTGCGCGACGGACGCTCGGACTCGGCTCGGCGCGCCGCTGCGCGTGTGCGCGAGCTTTTTCCCGAGAACCAGGGCGGCACGGTCGGCCGGATCGACGGCCTTGACCGCGACCTGGTTGACCTTACCGGGCGCGAAGCGCAGCTGGTCGAGTTGGCATCGGCCGGTCTATCCAACCAAGAGATCGCGCAGAGGCTGGTTCTCTCGGTTCGCACGGTCGAGTCGCACCTCTACCGGGCGATGCGCAAGCTCGGAGTGAGCGACCGGCGTGAACTGTGAACCGACTCGCGCTGGGAGCACGACACAGCAGCAGCGCCCCCGGCAGGATTCGAACCTGCGACCGTCAGCTTAGAAGGCTGCTGCTCTGTCCACTGAGCTACGGGGGCCAGCTGGTTCAAACAGTAGGGACGGCGCGCCGGCATCGCCACCCACCGGTACGCGCGTTGCGCTACCCCCGAGTCGCCGGCACTTGGCGGATAACGGCACACGCGACGATTCGCTGGCGTCGAGTGTGCCGAAACAACCCGCATGGCGCGGCTTTCGACACAGTCGAGAACGGGCCGGCCCCGAGTGTGCCGAAACCCGCCATCGGGTCGGTCGACAGGGCTCATTTCCAACCCGAGACGCGGCCCGCCTGCCCGATCCACTTGTACGGAAACGTCGTACCGGACGATCTCGATAACCCACCCGAGTTCTGGCAACCCGTAGTAGGCCCTCTTCCACTTGACGGCGTATTGAAGCCCGTCGATCGTCTCGCGGATCAATTCATCCAGTCGCTTGACGATGGGATGCAGGTCCGGCATCACGCGCTGGATCCAACCGGATCACGGATCCGTCCGCATAACGCCGCGCGGCCACCGCACCCTGCCGGTCTGCGTGGCTACGCCGGGCCATGCGGACCCCCTGATTCAATCGGGGCGCCCGGATTCGAACCGGGGACCTCAAGCACCCAAAGCTTGCGCGCTAACCAGGCTGCGCTACGCCCCGAGGGTGAAGGCCGAGTCTAGGGCACGGGCCCTTCGTCCCCGGCCGGCGCGGCCCGGCGTGTCGAGCCCGCCGGCCCGTCCATCGCCACGGTCGAGTAGCCTCAGGCGCCGGCATGGCCGACGTCGAACCGCTGCGGGCGCTGCACTACGACCTCGAACGCACCGGGGGTCTGCAGGACGTCGTGGCCCCTCCATACGACGTGATCGACGCCGACGAGCGCGTCGAGCTCGAGGCGAGGTCCCCGTACAACGTGGTGCGCATCGACCTGCCGGTCGGCGATGACCCCTACGAGACCGCCGCGCGACAGTTCGCGTCGTGGCGGGGCGACGGGGTGATCGTCCGCGATGAGGAGCCGGCGCTGTGGGCACTCGAGCAGGGCTACACCGGTCCGGACGGGCAGATCCGAAAGCGGCAGGGCTTCCTGGCACGTGTGCGCGTGGAGGAATATGGCCCGGGCCGGATCCGTCCGCACGAGCGCACGCACCCGGGCCCCAAAGAGGATCGGCTGCGACTCACCCGCGCCACGAAGGCCAACCTCTCCCCGATCTTCTCGTTGTTCGACGATCCGGCGAACACGGTCTCCGGCATCCTCGACCAAGCCATCACGGGCGAGCCCTGGGGACGCGCCACCGACGAAGACGGGACCGTCAACCGGGTGTGGCGAGTCGCCGATCGAAACGCGGTCAGCGCCATCACCGACGCCCTGAGGACGACGGAGCTGCTGATCGCCGACGGCCACCACCGCTACGAGACCGCCCGTGTCTACGCCGAGGAGATCGGCGGCGAGGGTCCGCACCGGTACGTCCTGATGTGCCTGGTGTCGCTCGAGGACCCCGGCCTGACCGTGTTCCCCACCCATCGGCTGCTGCGCGACCTGCGCCCCGACCAGCAGGAGGCGCTCGCCCAGGCGATCCGGCGCGACTTCGAGATCCGCCGCCTCGATAACACCACCGAGCTCGCTCCCCTCTACGGGCAGCCGGTCTCGATGGGCTACATCGACGCCCACTCACGCCAGCCGTTCATGCTCACGCTCAAGGACCAGGCAATCGCCAACGCGGCGCTCGCCGACCACGCCGAGCCATACCGCCGTCTCGACACCGCCGCACTCGAAGCGCTGATCCTCAAGGGAGCCCTGGGGATGACCGACGACGACATCGACCACCTCAACGGGCTCGGCTACGCGCGCAACTTCGACGAGGCGCTCGACGCGGTCATGACCGGCGGCTACGACGCGGCGTTCTTCGTCGCCGCCACCCCGATCGAGCAGGTCCGCGAGGTCGCTGCCGCCGGCGAGAGCATGCCCCCGAAGTCGACCTACTTCTTCCCCAAGGTCCCGACCGGGCTCCTCTTCAACCCGCTGGACGATGATTGATTCCGCGGGCCGCACCGACGAGGCCTTCGGCCTCGCGGCCCGCTAATCGACGACGGAGATCCCGGCGGCGCGCAGCTCCTCGACCGCGCGCTCTCCGTCCCCCGGCGCAACCTCGACGGCACGCGTCGCTCCGCGGTGGACGACCACGTCGAATCCGGCTGCCTTGGCGTCGAGCGCGGTGGCGCGAACGCAGTAATCGAGCGCGAGCCCGGCGACGTCGACCGCGTCGACCCCGCGCGAGCGCAAGACGTCCGCAAGGCCCGTCCCCTCGAACCCCGAGTAGCCCTCGGTGTCGACCGCCTGGCCCTTGTCGATGACGACATCGATAGCGTCGCGCTCGATTCCCGGATGCAACTCCGCCCCCGGGGTCCCGGCAACACAGTGCGCGGGCCACGGACCGCCCTGGTCGGCGAACGAAGCGTGATCGGGCGGATGCCAGTCGCGCGTGGCCACGACAAACGAGGCCTCGGACGCGAGCCGGTTGACGTGTTCGACGACCGCGTCGCCGTCGGGCACGGCCAACGCGCCGCCGGGGCAGAAGTCGTTCTGGACGTCGACCACGATCAGCGCACGCACGTCACGCGAATATAGTCAGCCGATGCCATCCGGGAACGATCATCTGGCCGAGCGCCTTCGGCCGGTGCTCCTGTCGGTGCCGGAGGCCCTGACGCTCGAGGTCCGCGGGGCAACCAACGCCGCGGTCCTCGTCCCGCTGTATCTCGATCACGGGCGGTTGCACGCCGTGTTCACCAAACGACAGGACGATCTGCGCCGGCATCCCGGGGAGATCTCGTTCCCCGGCGGACGCTACGAGGAGGGCGAGCGGGACCTCAGCGAGACCGCGCTACGCGAGGCCCACGAGGAGATCGGATTGCCGGCCGACGCGGTCGAGATCGTCGGCGCCCTCCAGCCGACTCCGACCATCGCCACCGGCTACGCCGTGTACCCCTTCGTGGGTCTGATCGACCCCGGCCAGACCTGGACGCCGAGCCCGAGCGAGGTAGCCGAGGTGCTCGAGCTGCCGCTCGACGCCCTGCTCTCCGGCTACGGCCGCCGGCGGCTCATCCGCCGGGGAGTCCCAATCCGAACCGACACTTACGTGGTCGGCGAGAACCTGATCTGGGGGGCAACGGCCCGGATCCTGGCCGACCTGTTCGATCGGATCGGGCCGTTGCTCACCTCCGAGGACACCGCAGCGTCGCGCCTCAGCCCTTCTCGATCGGGACGTTGACCAGGTTCCCCCACTCGGTCCACGACCCGTCGTAGTTCTTCACGTCCGGCTCGCCGAGCAGCTCGTGGAGGACGAACCAGGTGTGCGCCGAGCGCTCACCGATCCGGCAGTAGGCGATGATCGGCTCGCCCGACAAAACGCCCTTGCCGCCGTACAGGTCGCGCAGCTCGTCGGCTGACTTGAACGTCCCATCCTCCTTGACCGCCTGCGCCCAGGGGATCGACTTGGCGCCCGGGATGTGGCCGGCGCGCTGAGCGCCCTCGCTCTCGTACCCGGGCATCGCGATCAGCTCGCCCGAGTACTCCTGCGGCGAACGCACGTCAACGAGCTCGTGCGAGTCGTGCAGCGCGGATAGGACCTCGTCGCGCTTGGCCCGAATCGAATCATTGCCCGGCCTGGCGCTGAAGGGGCTCGCCGCGTAGTCCGGCACGTCGGTCGTGGTCGGCCGACCCTCGGCGATCCACCGCTCGCGCGGCCCGTTCAGCAGCTTGACGTTGTCATGCCCGTAGTACTTCAGATACCAGTAGGTGTAGGCGGCGAACCAGTTGTTGCGGTCCCCATACAGGACGATCAGATGGTCGTTTGACACGCCGCGGCTGCCGAACAGCGCGCCGAACTCCTCGGGTCCGAGGAAGTCGCGCTTGACCTGATCCTGGAGGTCCAGGCGCCAGTCGAACCCGATCGCGCCCGGAATGTGGGCCTCCTTGTACAGGGCGGGATTCTCGTCTACCTCGACGATCCTCACCGAGTCGTCGTTCAGGTGCTGCTCGAGCCACTCCGGCTCGACCAGCACGTCGTTTACATAGTCAGCCATGAAGGACCTCCAAATTCCGATCGCCTTTTATATATTTTGAGTTTCAGTTTATCGCGGCCGACCGTGGTCTCCATCGAGCGCACGCTCGATCGCGGCCGCCGCGGCCAGCGTCCACGCGCGCGGATCGGTGGTGTCCGCGTCGAGCAGCGCGTAAGGGATGTGGGCGTCCTCGCAGCGCATGCGCACGCGTGCCGCGCCGGCTTGCAACACCGCCGGATCGACCGTACCCGCCGCCTCATAGACCACGCCGCGAACCGTCGTGTCGACCATGCGGGTGAGAAGCATCTCCAGTCGCGAGCCGTGGAGCGCGGCCAGTTTCCCCGGCGGCCCGACGGCCGATCCGAGCAGAATGCAGGCCACGGTCACGTGATCGAGCGCGCCGGTCAGCGTCGCGATCACGTCCGGGTCGCCGACCACCGCCTCTGCGCCGACCGCCTCGATGTCCGCGCGCCGGTCGGAGTCGCGCGTCGTGCCCCGTACCGCGTGCCCGCGGGCGATCAGCTCCGCCGCGAGCAAGCGGCCCCGGCAGCCGCACCCGATGATCAGGCAGCGGGCCAAGTCGGTCCGCCGCTCGGGTCCTCACTCCTCACGTCTGCCGCGCCTTGACATCTCCCCGAGCACACGCGCCTCGAGCTCCTCGGCAGTCACCTCCGCCTCTCCCCGGGCCCGCTTGCGCGCGTTGTGAGCGCGCAGCATCTGATCGAGATCCTCGGCCTCGAGTGCCTCGCGCCGCTCGGTCAGCTCCCGCGCCGACTTGAGCCCCAGCTGCTCCAGTCCCGAGCCCGGGTAGTAGCGCCCCAGCATCCAGAACACCAGCACCAGGGCGGCCAAACCGACGACGACAACGAGGGTAAACGGGTCCACCGAGGGCGAGTCTAAAGACCAGCGCAACTTTCCGGTGGGGTCGGTGTTTTGAGGGCCGTCTCATTCGCCACCGCCTGGTGTGGAGCCGGGAGTCCAGCGGCGGCGCCACATACAACACGCTGGGAAAGGAGCGCTATGCGCCTTCGCCTTGCCGTGCTCGCGTCAGTGGTGACCACGCTCTTGGCTGTCGCCGTACCGAGCGTTGTCCTTGCTGCGCCGAGGCACAATCAAGGTCTCACCATCAACGCCATCCCCGACCCGATCGACGCCGGGCAGGGGGTGTTCATCTACGGTCACCTCAACGTCGGCCCCGTTGGTGGTCAGACGATCGTGCTCTATCACCACCTGGCCGGCTCCGGCTTTGGCTATACCAAGGTCGGTCAGACCACAACTGACCCGCACGGGTTCTATGAGTTCACTCGTGCCGAGGACGTCGTACTGACCAACCGCAGCTGGTTCGTGCGCGAGGCAGGCATCCACCAGATTCACAGCCGGACCGTGTTCGAGCGCGTGTCGGCTCTGGTCAGCGCCGCCGCGAGCACGAACACGGCGCTCACCGGACAGCCGGTCACTTTCACCGGATCCGTCACGCCGAATCACGCGGGTGAGCGCGTCGTGCTCCAGGAGGAGACGGCCGACGGCAACTGGCACGACCTCAAGAGCGGGCGCCTCGGTGGCGGCTCGAACTACGTCATCACGTACGGGTGGCGGATCGCCGGCGACCACACGACACGGGTCCTGTTCCCCGGTGACGCCCGCAACATCAAGGGAGCCTCGAACCCCATCACCGTGGCGGTTCAGCAGAAGCAGGTGCCGGGCTTCACGATCACCAGCTCCGATCAGCTGATCTCCTACGGCCAGTCGGTCACCATCTCCGGAGTCCTCGACGAGCCTGGCTCGACGACGACGCCCGAACCGAACACACCGGTGACCCTCTGGGCCCGCAACGCCTACCAGAATCAGTTCACCCCGATCGCTGACACGACCACGGGTACTGACGGTAGTTACTCGTTTGCCCCGCAGACGCCGGGCTACAACACGGTCTACCAGGTCCGGACGACACTGGCTCCGCACCGTCACAGCGCCGTGCTGTTCGAGGGCGTTCAGGACGTCCTGACGCTGACCCCGAGCTCGACCACCTCGGACATCGGGGGTCACGTGACATTCACCGGCACCGTCCTCCCGGACAAGGCCGGTCACGTGGTCTACCTGCAGGTCCTCGGTGCCGACGGTAACTGGCACAACGAGGAGATTCGCATTGTGAACAACGCCTCGACGTTCCAGTTCGGCTGGACGTTCGGCAAGGCGGGCACGTACCAGTTCCGCGCCCGTATCTACGACGACCGCGGCAACGTCGGCGGCGCCTCCGCGCCGGTGACGATCCAGGTCTCGCCGGCAACGACGGCCCCGTCGATGCTGCCCCCCGCCTCCTAGAGACAGGGAGGGGATCGACCGAACAGCGGGGGCGGCCACATGGCCGCCCCCGCTCCGGTAGCGTCCGGACCATGGACTTCGAGCTCACCGACGAGCAGCGCCTGGTCCGCGAGACGGCGCGTGCCTTCACCGACAACGAGATCGTCGAGCGCGCGCGCGAGAACGATCGCAACGAACATTTCGACCTCGAACTGGTCGAGAAGATCGCGGCTCAGGGCTATCTCGGGGCGATCGTGCCCCGGGAGTATGGCGGGGCCGGGTTGGACTATCTGACCTACGGGCTGATCGTCGAGGAGATCGGCCGCGGCGACTCCGCGATGCGGACGGTCGTGTCGGTCCAGACCTCGCTGGTGTGCTCGGCGCTCATGCGCTGGGGCACCGAGGAGCAGAAGCAGCACTACCTGCCGAAGCTGTGCTCGGGCGAGTGGCTTGGGTGCTTCGCCCTGACCGAGCCCGACACCGGATCGGACGCCGCCAATCAGCGCACCCGGGCCAAGAAGAACGACACGGGCTGGGTCATCAACGGGGCCAAGATGTTCATCTCGATGGGCAACTACGCGCGGCTCGCACTCGTGTTCGCCCAGACCGATCCCGATCTCGCCCATCGCGGGCTCGCCTGCTTCCTCGTCGATACCGAGCAGCCCGGCTACCAGCCGTCGCCCGTCCACCACAAGCTCGGGCTGCGCGGATCCGACACCGCGGAGATCTCGCTCAGCGACGTCGAGGTGTCCGACGACGCGATGCTCGGCGAGATCGGCGACGGCTTCAAGGTCGCGATGAGCTCCCTCGACTCCGGGCGCTACAGCGTCGCGGCCGGGTGCGTCGGCATCTGCCAGGGCTGCCTCGACGCTTCGGTTCGTTATTCGAAGGAGCGACAGCAGTTCGGACGCCCGATCGCGAGCTTCCAGCTCGTCCAGGAGATGATCGCGGACATCGCGCTGGAGACCGACGCCTCGCGGATGCTGGTGTGGCGCGCCGGTTACCTGAAGGACACCGGCCAGCCGAACACGACTGAGACCTCGGTCGCGAAGCTCTATGCCACCGAGGCCGCGGTCAAGTGCGCGAACGCCGCGATCCAGGTTCACGGCGGCTCCGGCTACGTCGACGACTACCCGGTCGAGCGCTACCTGCGGGATGCGCGCGTAACCACGCTATACGAGGGCACCTCGCAGATCCAGAAGCTGATCATCGGGCGCGCGCTGACCGGTGTGAACGCGCTCGTGCCTGCGTGAGCGTCGCAGTCGACCCCCCCAAGACGATCGGAGTCGCCGGCGCGGGCACGATGGGCGCCGGGATCGCCCAGCTGGCGTGCCTGTCCGGCGCCCGCACGCTGCTGCACGACCCGATCCCCGAGGCGCTTGACCGGGGCCTCGAGCGGATCCGGGCCCAGCTCGACCGGGGCGTCGAGCGTGGCCGACTGAGCGATTCGCAGGCGACGGCGGCTCGCGACCGGCTGCAAGCGGCGCCCGCGCTCGAGGATCTCGCCGCGTGCGAGCTGGTGATCGAGGCGGCGCCCGAGCGCCTGGAGGTCAAGCACGAGCTGTTCGCGCGGCTGTCGGGCGGCATCGTCGGCGACGCGTGCGTACTGGCCAGCAACACCTCGTCGCTGCTGATCACGGCGATCGCCGCGGGAGCCAAGCGCCCCGAGCGCGTCGTCGGCATGCACTTCTTCAATCCGCCTCCGGTCATGCGCCTGCTCGAGGTGGTCGCCGGCCAACAATCCTCGGACTCGGCGCTGGCTCTGGCCCGGGCCGCCGGCGAGGCGATGGGCAAGCACGTGATCATCGCCATGGACGGGCCGGGCTTCCTGGTCAACCGGTGCAACCGGCCGTTTGGCCTCGAGGCGCTGAAGCTGCTCCAGGAGCGGATCGCGCCGCTCGAGGAGATCGATCGCATCTGCCGCATGGGGGGCGGGTTCCGGATGGGGCCGTTCGAGCTGATGGACCTGGTCGGGGTCGACGTCGGCCTGGACGTCTCGCGCTCGTTCTACGAGCAGAGCTTCGGCGAGCCGCGCTGGCGCCCGTCGCCGATCACCGTGCGCACCGTCGCCGCGGGCCGCCTGGGGCGCAAGTCGGGGCGGGGCTACTACGAGTACGACAACGATTCCCGCCCACCCAGTCAGTACCGCGCGCCCGACCCCGAGCCCCTTCCGGCCGGCGGCGGCGACGGGTTGATCGTGATCGCCGGCCACTCCCCGCTCGCGCACGCGCTGGCCGACGCCGCGCAGTCCGCCGGCTGGGACGTGGCGTTCCCGGAGGAGGCCGAGGGGCGAGAGCCCCCGTTCTTGATCCTCGATCTGACTCAGGGAGAGGAGCAGAACGCCCCCCTCCAGGGGGGACCGCAGGCCATCCTGTGCGGCGCGGGCTCGCTGGCCATGCTCGACCCGGGCGGCGGCGCGGTCGGCTTTCATGCGCTCCCGCCGCTCGAGCAAGCGACGCTCGTGGAACTCACCGGCGGACCGGACAGCGCCGGCTCGGCTGGGGCCGCCACCGAGCGGTTCTTCGCGACCCTCGGCAAGCACACCGCGTGGGTCGGCGACGCGCCCGGGCTCGTCCTGGGCAGAATCGTCTGCCAGGTGGTCAACGAGGCCGCGTTCGCGATCGCCGAGGGCGTCGGCAGCGCCGAAGACGTCGACGCCGGGATGGTCCATGGCCTCAACTATCCGCGCGGGATCCTCGCCTGGGCGGATGAGATCGGCCTCGACCACGTGCTCGCCGTGCTCGACGGCCTCTACGACGAGCGCCGCGAGGAGCGCTACCGCGCGGCGCCCCTGCTCCGCTCACTGGTGATGTCCGGGCGAGTCGGACGTCAGACCGGCGAAGGCTTCTTGAGCTACGAAGACTAAGGACCCCACCACCCCCGCCGACTCGCCGATCTAAGGCGCCGCCGCATTGCCCGCTATTTGCGCAATATGCGTCGCGTCCGATCACTTTCGCATCACTTCTCTACGCAAATCGGCCATTTAAGCTGGAAGCCCTGTGAGGGCGATGGCCAACCGGACGATTCTCCCGCCATGCCGATGGATCGCAGGGGTCCCCGATCGAGTTGCGAGGGTGGGCGTCCTCACCTCCGCCGTCTCGTGCTCGCGATCCTGACCGTCCTGTCCAGTTCGATGCTCGCCGTGGTCCCGGCCGCTACCGCCACCACGGCGCATCCCAAACACCACCGGCGGCATCCTCACCAAGCCGGTGCCCGGGCGGCTTCCGCTTGCTCGGGCGCGAACGATCCGGTCGGGAGCACCTCCCCCCAGATCCTGCGGGGTGTGGTGGTCTGCCTGATCAACCAGCAGCGCGCGCTCCATCACCTTCCGGCGCTGAGCACCTCCCCGCTGCTGAATCGCTCGGCCCAGGGCTGGACCAATGTGATGGTCTCGAGCGACGAGTTCACCCACGGCACGAACTTCGCCTCGAGGATTGGCGCCGTCGGATACGACTGGCGGATGGCCGGCGAGAACATCGCCACGGGTTTTGCCACACCGCGCGGGGTTGTCCGAGCCTGGATGGCGAGCACCGGCCACTGCCAGAACATCCTGAACCCCGCCTACCGCAACGTCGGCACCGGGGTCAGCGCCCTCGCGGTCAGGGGATTCGCGACCGGGCCCGGGACCTGGACCCAGGACTTCGCGCTGGGCATGAACTCGGCGCCGGCGTCGAACAACTTCGGCCCGGCCGACGGCTGCCCCTACTAGCTGGGCTGAGCGGACCCCACCGACGTCAGGCTGCTGACGCGGCGGCACCCGCCGCGTCTTCGAGCGGGAACGGCGTGTCGCGCAGATACCACTCGGCATCGAGCGCGGCCTGACACCCGGAGCCCGCCGCGGTCACGGCCTGCCGGTAGGTGTGGTCGACGAGATCGCCGGCCGCGAACACGCCCGGAATGCCGGTCAAAGTCGAGCGGCCCTTGGTGACGACGTATCCCTCAGCGTCGGTCTCGACCTGGCCCTCGACGAGCTGGGATTGTGGGTCATGCCCGACCGCGATGAACGCGCCCGTCACCGGCAGCTCGCGGATCGACCCGTCGACGGTGTTGCGCAGTCGCGCGATCGTCAGGGACCCGTTCTCGCCGCTGAACTCCTCGACCACATAGGGGGTGATGAACTCGATGTTCGGGATCGCCCGGGCACGCTCGAGCATGATCTTCGACGCGCGGAACTCGTCGCGCCGATGCACGATCCCCACCTTGGCGGCGAACTTGGAGAGGAACATCGCCTCCTCCATCGCGGAATCGCCGCCGCCGATGATCAACGTCGGTGCCTGGCGGAAGAATGCGGCATCGCAGGTCGCGCAGTAGCTGACGCCGCGGCCCGACAGCTCGGCCTCGCCCGGCACATTCAGCTTGCGGTGCTGCGCCCCCATGGCGAGGATCACGGCGCGCGTCAGGTGGACGTCGTCGCCGACCCAGACCTTGTGCAGCCCGCCGTCGCGTGAGATCTCGATCTGGGTCGCGTCGTCGGTCTCCAGGCGCGCGCCGAAGCGCTCAGCCTGGTCGCGGAAGTGCTGCATCATCTCGGGACCCATGATCCCCTCGGAAAAGCCTGGGTAGTTCTCGACGTCGGTGGTCTGTTGGAGCAGTCCACCCCACGCGAATCCTTCGATCACGAGCGGCTCGAGGTTGGCCCGAGCGGTGTACAGCGCGGCCGTGTAGCCCGCGGGCCCACTGCCCACGATGATCACGTTCTCGATTCTCTGGTCCGGGTTGGTCGTCACTTCATAAAGTATAGTCGCACGATCACGTTGTGCTGCCCACTCCCCCGGGCGCACCGCGCAGGACGCCCGGAGTCTCGGTGCCCCAGCGATGGACTGTACGCCGGAGCTGCAAGTAGGCGACCGCTCCCGGCAACGTGGGCAGCCAGAAGGCAAACGCGCGGTAGGCCAGAACCGCGACGACCGACAGTTCGACGTTGACCCCGAAGGCCGTGAACGCTCCGATCATGCCACCATCGACGCCGCCGATTCCCCCCGGCAGCGGCAGCGTGTTGGCGAGCATCCCGACGAAGTAGGACATCACGATCACGCCCTTGGGCGGCGAGCCGCCGAACGCGTGGAAGCACGCCCACAGAACGGCGATGTCGAACCCCCACCAGGCCACGGCCCCGAGCAGATACGGGTGGCGTTCGCGCAGCAGCTGGATCGCGGTGCGGACCCCGATGGCCGCCGTCGCCGATGCGGCCGAGAACCGCAAGGCCAACCGGGCCACGCCCCCCCGGCCGGCGGTCAGCGGCCCGATCACCCGGTGGATGTCCGCCGGCAGCATCGAAATACACAGGAACAGCCCGATCACCACCGCGCCGAAGATCGCGGGGACGATCGTGATCGCGAACGGTGCCGGCCCGCTAATCACGCCGATGTAGAGGCCCACCCCGTCGATCACCAACGCGGCCATGTAGACCCCGTAGAGCAGCGCCAGGAACGCGATCATGCGGCTGGCGACTGTGCGCCGTCCCATTCCCGACCGGCGCAAGGCCCACGCCGTCAACGCGATCCCGCCGGCGCCGGCGGTGGCGAACACGCGCGTCGCGGCCACGCTGGCCATCGTGATCTGGTAGCTCTCGGGCCAGTCGATCCGTGCTAAGGCGCCGCCGCCAGGCGCCGCCGACAAATCTGAATGTTCTTTGATGAACACGCCGCGGAACAGCACGATGTAACCCAGGAATGAGCAGACCTCGAGTACCGCGCCGAGCGCGAGCCACCACGCGTTGCCGTGCTGGATCCGGTTCCACGTCTCGTTGAGGCCGAGCAGCTTCGGCAGCACGAAGTACAGGAAGGCCAGCGCGGAGGCCACGAACACGAGCAAGCCAAGCAGCCGTCCCCGGGTCAGGCGGACGCGCGGGAGCTCATCACCGTTCGTGGTGGAGCGGCGCGCGCTCACCTAGTGCGCCGCGCGCGATTCGAGGGCCTGGAACGCAGCCGAGATGCGCCCGTACGCGGGAATCAGGCGCGGCAACGTGTTCCGGACCGTCTCGGCCAGCGCGGCGCCGCCGATCAGATCCACCGCATAGTGCTCGCCGAGGTACACCAGCGCGAGCCCCAGGGTCGCTGCATACGTCCACCCCACGGCGCCCGACACCGGTCCGACTTCAGCCAGCAGGTGCGCGCCCATGAGCGACGTGGCGAAATGCAGCGAGGGCATGGCAGCAAGCGGATTTCCTCCTAGGACATCGTAAAGGGCGCCCCAGCGGTCACCCCAGAACTGCTGGCCGTACTCGATCATCATCCGGCGCACGCGCAGCGGACGGCCGTCATCGAGACGACCACGCTCGGCCGCCCACCAGGGCGGCGCGGTCGGGATCGCCCAGTAGAACACCGCGCCCAGATCGAACACGGCATACATCCGCACCGCCGAGCTCGCCGCGCGCTCGGGCCTGCGCCACAGCACGTAGGCCAGGGTCGCGTGGGGAACCGTGAACCACATCCAATGGCACCAGACGAGCACCCGTTCGAACCGGTTGACGGATCCCGGGGCCGAGAACGCTCGCTGGAGCCGCAGCGTCGGCGGCACCCCGAGCCCGAGGGCGCGGTCGATCACGATCGGGTACTCCACGAGCACCCGGCGCTCGAGCTGCTCCGGGTTGTCGTGGGGCATCTCGTAGGCGGCCAGGTAGGCCCACATGTTCAGCGCGCACAGGGCGATGTCCCGGGGACGCGATCGCGGCATCGCGACGCACAGCGCGGCCGGGGCGACGAGACCGGCGCCGGCGAGCACGACCGGACGCGGGATCTTGGCCCGCCGCCGCAGGACCGGCAGGGCGATACCGGCCGCGACGAGGACACAGGCCGTCGCTCGGATACCCCGCGGTGCGCGCAAGGGCGGCGATACTAATACTGCCTGGCGCCGTCCGGGGGCCAGGGTCGGAGAGACCCCACAGCCCGTCCGGGGCGCGCCTCGCGGCGCCGCTCTGCCCGTCAACACCGGCGGATCAAGCCAGGGCGGGCCTGGATAGAATCTCGCGCCTTGCGATCCGACGCTTCCGACGCCCAGCGCCGCCGCCGCACCGCCCGGCTCGTGTGCGCAGCGCTGGCGACCTCGGTCCTCTCGCTGGTGCTGGCGCCGAGCGCGTTCGCGAACTTCATCACCCCCAAGGCCGGGGGCTCGCCGAACGCCAACCAGATCCACTCGCTGTACATGATCATCCTGTACATCGCCGCGGTGGTGTTCGTGCTCGTCGAGGGCGCGCTGATCTACTCGGTGTACCGGTTCCGCGCCAAGAAGAACCCGGTGGCGGCCCAGATCCACGGCAACACCCAGCTCGAGGTCGGTTGGACCGTCGGGGCCGCCGTGGTCCTGGTAATCCTGACCGTGGTGACGTTCGTCAAGCTGGGCAGCATCATCAATCCGCCCAACTCGAGCGCCCCGTTCCTCGAGTCCTCGCTGACCCAACCCACGCCGCCCAACGGCAAGGAGCTGATCATCTGCGTCCAGGGCCGTCAGTACATCTGGCGCTACGTGTACGGCGCCGCCTGCCGGAACAACCCGTTCGCCACCAAGCTCCCCTACTCCTACCAGGAGATGTATGTGCCGGCTGACACGACCGTCGTGCTCAGCATCACCGCAAGCGACGTGATCCACTCCTGGTGGGTGCCGTCGCTGGGCGGGAAGGTCGACGCGGTGCCCGGTTACACCACCTACACCTGGTTCAAGGCAAAGGGGCCGGCGCTCTATCACGGCCAGTGCGCACAGCTGTGCGGTCGCCAGCACGCCTACATGACCGCGCTTGTGAACGTGGTGTCACCCAGTCAGTATCAGACCTGGCTGACCCAGCAGCAGCAGAAGATCGAGACCGCCAACTCGCAGGTGACCCAGCTGCGGGAGTACCTCACGAAGACCGGAAACCTCTAGGAGACTGCCGATGTCAGTGACCACGGCCCCGCTGACCCGACCGGCGCCGCAGCTGCTCACCCGGTCGGTGAGCACGCCGCGCCAGACGAAGCGCTGGATCGACTGGGTCACCACCACCGATCACAAGAAGATCGGGATCATGTACCTGGTCACGACGTTCGTGTTCTTCATGCTGGGCGGCGTCGAAGCGCTGCTGATGCGCGTCCAGCTGTCGGAGCCGAGCAACACGCTCCTCAGCGGCCAGACCTACAACCAGCTGCTCACCCTCCACGGCACCACGATGATCTTCCTGTTCGTGGTGCCGGTGATGGCCGGCTTCGGCAACTACTTCGTGCCGCTGATGATCGGCGCGCGGGACATGGCCTTCCCGCGGCTCAACGCGCTCTCCTACTGGCTGCTGCTGGCCGGAGGGATCGTGTTTTATGCCACGCTCTTCTGGCATCCGCCCGAGGCGGGATGGTGGAGCTACCCGCCGCTGTCCAGCATCGAGTACTCGCCGAGCGGCGGGCAGGACGCCTGGATCTTCCTCATCCACCTGACCGGCATCTCCTCCCTGCTGGGCGCGATCAACTTCTACGCCACGATCGTCAACATGCGCGCGCCCGGAATGAGCTGGGGCCGCGTGCCGCTGTTCATCTGGGCCATCCTGATCTACGCGATCCTGCTGATCATCGCCCTGCCCGTCGTGGCCGCGGCGGTGACGATGCTGCTCACCGACCGCCATTTCGGAACGCACTGGTTCGACCCCACTGCCCACGGCTCGCCCATTCTCTGGCAGCACCTGTTCTGGTTCTTCGGCCACCCTGAGGTCTACATCATGGTGCTGCCCGGCTTCGGGATCATCTCCGAGGTCATCCCGGTCTATTCGCGCAAGCCGATCTTCGGCTACAAGGCGATGGCCGCCTCCATCGCAGTGATCGCGTTCCTGGCCACACTGGTGTGGGCCCACCACATGTTCGCCTCGCCGCTCCCGATCGTCGTGCTCGGGTTCTTCATGTTGAGCTCGTTCCTGATCGGGGTGCCAACCGGGGTAAAGATCTTCAACTGGATCGCCACCCTGTGGCGAGGGTCGCTCGTGATGACGACCTCGCTCTACTACGCGATCGGGATGATCGCGATCTTCCTGGTCGGTGGGATCACCGGGATCTTCCTCGCCGTGTTCCCGGTCGACTGGCAGCTCAACGACACCTATTTCGTCGTCGCCCACTTCCACTACACGATCTTCGGCGGGGCCGTGTTCCCCGTGCTCGCGGGGCTGTACTACTGGTTCCCGAAGATGACGGGCCGGCTCCTGAACGAACGCCTCGGGAAGATCTCGTTCTGGTTCACGTTCCTCGGTTTCAACCTGACGTTCTTCGTCCAGCACGCACTCGGTCTGTCCGGGATGCCACGACGGATCTACACCTACCAGCCGGGGCTCGGCTGGTCGACGTACAACTTGATCTCGACCATCGGCGCGTTCATCCTCGCGGTCGGCATCCTGCTCACGGTGATCAACATCGCGCTCAACTACAAGCGCGGGGCGGTGGCAGGACCGGATCCGTGGAAGGGGAACACGCTCGAGTGGTTCGTGCCCTCACCCCCGCCGGTCAACAACTTCGACGTGATCCCGCGCGTCCGCTCGGTCGAGCCGATGCGCGACATCCGCCGCCAGGTCGAGCGGACCACCGGCGCAACCCAGAAGACCGGCGGCAGCGAGCAGTTCGCGCGGGTCTAGCGCCGTGAGCTCCTCGTCTGTCAGCACGCCCCGGTCGAGCCCGATCCTCAGCGGGGCGCGCCAGCTGTTGGCGGACTACTTCGAGCTGACCAAGCCGAAGGTCCAGACGCTGCTGCTGTTCACGACGATCACCACGATGGAAATCGCCGGGAACCCGCCCGTCTCGAAGATCGCGCTGACCTGCCTGGGCGGCTATCTGTCGGCGGGCGGGGCGGGTGCCGTCAACCACTACTACGACCGCGACATCGACGCCCAGATGAAGCGGACCGCGTCCCGGCCCATCCCGGCCGGCCGAGTGTCCCCCCGGGCGGCGCTGATCTTCGGCTTCGTGCTGTGCGGGCTGTCGTTCGCGCTCCTCTCGCTGACCGTCAACCTGCTGGCCGCCTCCCTGGCCCTGGCCGGGTTCGTTGGCTACGTCGGCGTGTACACGATCTGGCTCAAGCGGCGAACGGCACAGAACATCGTGATCGGCGGGGCCGCCGGCGCGGTGCCGCCCCTGGTCGGCTGGGCCGCGACGCGGGGCTCGCTGTCGTGGACCGCGGTGTATCTGTTCGCGATCGTCTTCTACTGGACGCCGCCGCACTTCTGGTCGCTCAGCCTGCTGATGAAGGACGAGTACGCGCGCGTCGGGGTGCCGATGATGCCGGTCGTCCGAGGCGAGCGCGAGACCCGCCGGCACATCGTGCTCTACACGCTGCTTCTGTATGCGACCACGCAGCTGCCGTTCTGCGCCGGGGAGTTCGGGATCGCGTACCTGATCGGGTCGATCGTGCTCGGGCTGGCCTTCATCGCCGGCGCGGTGACGCTCTACCGCAAGGCGGACCGCCGGACCGCGCTGCGGCTCTACCTGTTCTCGCTCGCGTACCTGGCGTTGCTGTTCGGGACGATGGTCGCCGACCGGAAGTTGTAGCCTCCCGAACCACCATGGACCGAAGGCTTGCACGCAAGAACATCCGCACCGGTCTCATCGCGGGCGCGGTCTGCGCCGTCATGTTCGGGATCACGTTCGTGGCGGCGGCGATCTACGTCCATCCGTGAGCGATAGCGACCACCCGGTTCCGGCGCCGCCGGCCGGCGAGGAGATTCACCTCCCAGGCCCCAGCCTGCTGCCGATCATGTGCGCGATCGCGATCACGCTGATCGTGATCGGAACCACGATCAACCTGATCCTCAGCGCCATCGGCCTGGTCGCGCTTGTGATCATCATCATCAGGTGGGTGGCGGGCACCCGGCGTGACATCGCCGAGCTCCCCGAGGAGCACCTCCACTAACGCCGGCCCGCAGCACCTCCGGTCTCGAAGGCCTCGGGGATAGGGCAAATTCCAGCATTTCCGAACGCCCGCTCGGCTCGTGCAGGATCTTGCGCGGTGACGGGGCAGAATCCTGTACCAGCGCTACGAGCCGCCCGGAATGCTGGAAATTGCCCCGATTGAAGGGCCCCGCGCGGCGCACGCCTCCGGGCCGTCCCGGGCCGCGCCCAACCTCAGCTCACCGCGCCCTGGCGCTAGGTCGCCGCGCCCTGACGCTAGCTCACCGCGCCCTGACGCTAGGTCGCCGCGCCCTGATAAGCCTCGCCGGCCGGGACTTCGCAGCTCGCGCCGTCCCCCGTCCAGCAGCGCACGATGTCGCGCATCGACAGGATGCCGGCAAGCTCGCCGCCGTTGACCACGACCAGGTGGCGGAAGCGGCCCCGCACCATCGCGGCGGCCGCCTGCTCCAGCGACCAGTCGGGCGAGGCAAAGGTCAGGGTCGAGGTCAGGTGCTCGGCGACCAGCTCTCGGTCGGGGTCCTCGCCCGAGCCGACCGCGCGCAGGATGTCCCGCTCGGTGATCACTCCGGGGCCGGGCGCGTCCGGGTCCAGCACCACCGCGGCGCCCACGTTACGGCGGCACATCGCCGTGGCGGCTTCGCGAAGTGTGTGTTGTGGGCCGATCGTCAAGACGGTTTCGGACATCCCCTCGCGTACCTGCATCACGCCTCCTGACCGAGCCGATTGGTGAACGACAGCTTCACTTCGGCACTAGCTTGCAACATTTGCCTCAATCATAGTGGACCCTGTCAGTTGTCGGACGCTTTTATCGCTCACGTTAAGGCGAACCGAGCGACGTGGCGCCTGACTTCCTTCGTCGACCAGAACGCTTAGGATGCGCGACTAAGTGACGATCGAGGGCTCGGAGACTCAACACCGCCGTGCGTAACCGTCCGATCCGGCAGATGCTCGTGACCTGGGTGATCGTCTCGGTGATCGGGGTCGTGCTCGCACTACTCGTCCCGTGGTTCCCGTCCAAGGCCTCGGTTCAGCTCGGCAGAACCCGCACGCTGTACGACGTCCTGCTGATCGCCACCGTGCCGATCTTCGTGCTGGTCTTGACCGTGGTGCTGTTCTCGGTCTGGAAGTTCCGGATGCGCCCCGGGCAGGAGGAGTTGGACGGTCCCCCGATCCACGGGAACACTCGCCTCGAAGTCGTCTGGACCGCGGTGCCGGCGCTGCTGATCCTGAGCATGTGCGGCTACGCCTACAGCGTCCTGCGCGCCAACGAGAACAGCAAGAAGGGCGAGATGACGGTGAACGTGACCGCGCGGCAGTTCGCCTTCGAGTTCTCCTACCCCGACGCCGGTAAGCCGGTCGTCTCCTCCGAGCTCTACCTGCCGATCAACAAGCCGGTCGTGTTCAAGCTCCGCTCGATCGACGTGATCCACAGCTTCTTCGTGCCGAACTTCTCCGAGAAGCTGGATGCCGTACCCGGCATCGTCACCACCCTGCGCGTGACGCCGACCGCGCTAGGCGTCTATCCCGTCGAATGCACCGAGCTGTGCGGCGCCGGCCACTCGCTGATGCGCACGAGTGCGCACGTCGTTTCCGCTACCGCCTTCGCGACCTGGCTACGCTCGCAGCCCGCCAACGCGCCGCCGCCGATCGGGACCGTGCCGCCGAACGTGACACACGCCGACATCCCGGACTACAAAGTGATTCCGGGCTACGGCCCGTCGTCCTCGAGTAGCTCGAGCAGTTCGAGCGCGCCGAGCTCCTCCAGCTCGAGCTCCTCGAGCTCGAGCTCCGGGGCCAGCGCCGCCGCCGGACAAGCCGTGTTCACCGGATCGTCCGGGTGCAGCGGCTGCCACACGCTGGCTGCGGCCTCCGCCACCGGCACGGTGGGACCCGACCTCGACACGCGGTTGCGCAGCGACTGCGCCACCCCGGCTTCGATGAAGATCCGCGGCGCCAGCTTGAAGCAGTGCATCTACACGGCGATCACGAAGCCGTACGCGTACCTGCCCTCGGGCTACAGCGCCGGGATCATGCCCTCGGACTTCGCACAGCGATTGACTCCGACCCAGATTCAATCGCTGGTCGACTTCTTGGCGAGCGCGGCCAAGTGAAGGGCAGTCATGGCTAGACGAGAAGGTATCGTGCAGCAGATGGATGGGGGTCCCGCCCGCGAGCCCGCTCGAGCAGTTCGGAGTCGGCTGGGCTGGGCTTCGACTGACCAGGAGGTCGACTGATGGCAGTCACGGCAACGGCACCTCATGAGGCCCCGGTCGCGCGCCCGACGCGCGTCCCGCTTCCTCCGAAGCTGAGAGCCCCCGGTTGGTACCGGGCCGCCCTAGGCGAGGTGGTGGGCTTCGCGTTCGGTTTCGGCTTGGTCGTGCTGATCCGCTGGCTCATGCACCAGCACCCGGTGATCGACGGCCACGCCATCACGATCGTCACCATGTTTTCGGTGCCCTTGGGGTTCCTGCTCGGCATCGGCACCTGCGACTACTGGCTCTACTGGGCCGTCGGACGGCCGACCCGCCCAGAGGACCACTCCGGCCACGGCGCGTACAGCTGGCGGGACTACCTGCGGGTGAACACCGACCACAAGGTGATCGGCATCCAGTACACGGTCACCTCGTTCTTCTTCCTGCTCGTAGGCGGGATGCTGGCGATGCTGATCCGCGCCCAGCTGGCCAAGCCGGGCATGCAGTTCCTCACGCCCGAGGAGTACAACGGCGTGTTCTCGGTCCACGCCACCTTGCTCATCTTCTTCTTCGTGATCCCGGTGTTCGCCGGGCTCGCGAACTTCGTGCTGCCGCTGATGATCGGCGCGCCGGACATGGCCTTCCCCCGCCTGAACGCCCTGTCCTTCTGGCTGCTCCCGCTCGGCGGCGCGATCATGCTGATGAGCTTCCTGGCTCCGGGCGGGTCGTTCGCCGCGGGCTGGACGGCCTACGCGCCGCTGTCGACGACGATGCCCATCGGCCAGTTGTTCTTCTCGATCGGGGTGCAGTTTGCGGGCTTCTCCTCGATCTTCACTGCGCTCAATTTCCTCGTGACGATCATCACTATGCGTGCGCCCGGAATGAGCTTCTTCCGCATGCCCCTGCTCGTGTGGGCGAACTTCTCGACCTCGCTGCTGGTCGTGATCGCCACGCCGTTCGTCGCCGCCTCGCAGTTCTTCATTCTGCTCGACGTCGCCCTGCACTTCCACTTCTTCGACGCGTTCGTCGGCCCCAATCAGAACGGCAACGTGCTCATGTACCAGCACGTCTTCTGGTTCTACTCCCACCCGGCCGTGTACATCATGATGCTGCCCGGGTTCGGGATCATCTCCGAGGTCATCGCGGTCAAGTCGCGCAAGCCGATCTTCGGCTACCGGATGATGGCCTTCTCGCTGTTGGCCATCGTCGTGCTCGGCTTCACCGTGTGGGCGCACCACATGTTCGTCTCGGGTATGCCGCCGTGGATCCGCATCCCGATGATGATCACCACCGCGATCATCGCCATCCCCACCGGAATCAAGATCTTCTCCTGGTTGGCCACCCTGTGGCGCGGTGTGCTCCACCTCGATACGCCGATGCTGTTCGCGCTCGGCTTCCTGACCGCGTTCACGCTCGGTGGGATCAGCGGCGTGATGCTCGCCATGATCCCGTTCGACATCCACGTGAGCCAGACCTACTTCATCGTCGCCCACATCCACTACGTGCTGTTCGGCGGGTCGCTGTTCACGATCTTCGCCGGCGTCTACTACTGGTTCCCGAAGATGACCGGCCGGATGTACGACGACCGTCTAGGCAAGTGGCACTTCTGGCTGACGTTCATCTTCTTCAACCTGACGTTCGGGCCGATGCACCTGATCGGGATCCAGGGGATGCCGCGGCGCGTGGCCGAGTACGCGGCCAAGTTCGCGGACTGGAACCTGTTCATCTCGATTTGCGCCTGGATCCTCGGGGCCAGTACCCTGATCTTCCTCTACAACATGATCGTCAGCTGGCGTGGAGGTCCGCGGGCCGCGGCCAACCCGTGGCGTGCGATGACGCTTGAGTGGCAGGTGTCCTCGCCGCCTCCGGTGTTCAACTTCGATGCGGTCCCGACCGTCGTCGGCGGACCCTACGAGTACGGCGTGCCCGGTGCCGTGCACGGGATCTTCAAGCCACCGGCCGAAGCCCAGAAGGTGGCTGTCGGAGCAGTCACGACGCCACCTAGCCAGCAGGTCCACGAATGAGCTCGGGCGAAGCACCGAACATCGCGTCCCGCACGATCCTGGTCGTGGCCAACGAGACGCTCGGTGGCCAGCCGCTGCTCGACGCTGTCCGCGAGCGCGCCGATAGCGACACGCGCTTCATCCTGTGCGTGCCGCAGAACAAGCCGCGGGCCGGCCTGGTCGTCTACAACGAGTCGGTGTTCGACGCTGCCCAGGTTCGCCTCGACCTCGCCCTCGAGGTGATTCGCGATATGGGCATCCGGGCCATCGGCGAGGTGGGCGATCAGGATCCGTTCACGGCGACGATCGACGCCGTCCGCGAGTACCACCCCCAGGAGATCATCATCTCGACCTTCCCCGAGACGCGCTCGGGCTGGATGCGGCGCGACCTGATCGAGCGCGTCAGCGACGCCACCGGACTACCGGTTACTCACGTCGTCCACGACATCGATACCGAGGGCCTGCCGTTCCACGTCACGCTCGCCGTCGCCAACCGGACCGCTTCCGGAGACGAGCTCCTCGAGGCCCTCCAGGCCAAGGCGCAGGCGTTCAGCGAACCCGGCCGCCGGCCGCTGTTCATCGTGATCATCCCGCCCGAGGGCGGATCGGGCCAGGCCGTGCAGCGCGCCCGCACGCGCTTGAAGCTGGTCGTGGACCGCCTGCGCGTGCGCGGGCTCTACGCCTCGGGCATGGTCGGCGACCCCGACCCGTTCACGGCGATCACCAACGCGCTCCAGTACTTCCGGGTCGACGACATCGTGATCTCGACCTTCGCCGAGACGAAGTCGGGCTGGCTGCGCTCCGATCTGATCGACCGCGTCCAGCGCGCCACCGGCAAGCCGGTCGAGCACGTGGTCCACGAAGACACGGCGTCGTCCCCCGCGTAGCCGCCGCGCATGGAAGCCGCATCGATCACCCACGAGCACCACGGGCCGCCGCCGGCGCACCGCTCCTCGCGGGTCCACGCGCCGACGCTCGGGATGCTGCTCTTCATCATCTCCGAGGTGATGATCTTCGGTGCGTTCTTCACCGCGTACTTCTTCATCCGGATCGTCAACCACAACCCGTGGCCCGCGAACGGAACCGTCGTGCCGGAGTCGGTCGCCGGCCTCAACACGGCCATCCTGCTGTCCTCGTCGCTGACCCTGCACTGGGCGCTCGTATCGATCCGCAACGGCAACCGCTTCGGGCTCAAGGCGGGCATGGTCTCGACCTTCTGCCTCGGGCTGACCTTCCTCTTCATCCAGGTCAACGAGTACATCCACCTCGGCTTTGCGCCCCACGACTCGGCCCAGGCGACCATCTTCTACTCGCTCACCGGGTTGCACGGCGCGCACGTGTTCATCGGGCTCTGCGCGCTGCTGATCGTCACGACCCGAGCGTTCCGCGGGCACTACTCGGCCGAGCACCACGAGGGCATGGAAGTGCCCGGGATCTACTGGCACTTCGTCGACGTCATGTGGGTCATCGTGTACACCGCGGTCTACGTTCTGTAGATCTCGTCCCCCGTAGCCGAAATCCCCATGACAGAAGCGGCCGCATTTCGCATCCTGGTGCGGATCGTCGCCGGCCTCGCCGTCATCGTTGCGATCGTGTTGATCGTCCGCGCGCTGACCTAGCCGGCCTGGTTCGAGTGGCACCATTGGCTGCGTGTCCCTGAGCGCGCTCCCGCTCGCCAGCGCGGGCCCCGTCAACGGCATCGTCCCGTCGGTCGTGGTCTTGCTGTGCTGGCTTCCCTACCGCGCGCGGGTTCAGGCGCTCGCCCACGAACGGCGCGCGGTGCCGGGCTGGCGCCAGGCCTGCTTCGCGGCCGGACTGATCACGCTCGCGATCGCGCTGAGCTATCCGGTCGACTCGCTCGCCGATCAGCTCCTGGTCGCCCACATGGCCGAGCACCTCGTGATCGGCGACATCTCGGCGCTGCTGATCGTCCTGGGGCTGACCGGACCGCTGCTGGCGCCCCTGCTCCGCAAGCGCTGGATCGCGCCGCTGCGCGTGTTTACGCATCCGCTCGTGGCGCTGCCCGCCTGGATCATCAGCTTCTACGTCTGGCACCTGCCGGTGCTCTACCAGGCGGCGCTCCGCCACGACCTGATCCACGGCTTGCAGCACGCCTGCTTCCTCTTCTTCGGGATCGCGATGTGGATGGCGCTGCTGGGTCCTCTGCCCAAGCCCGCCTGGTTCGGAAACGCGGCCAAGCTCATCTACATCGTCGTCGTGCGTCTGGCCGGGACGGTGCTGGCCAACTTCCTGATCTTCTCGGGCACGGTCCTCTACCCGATCTACCGCGCCGGCGACGCGAAGTGGCACATCAGCCCCATGGGCGATCAGATCGCCGCCGCCGGCCTGATGATGGTCGAGGAGAGCTTGCTGACGATCGGCCTCTTCTGCTGGCTGTTCCTGAAGGTCGCCAACGAGTCCGAAGAGCGCCAGCGCCTGCTCGATGCGGCCGCCGAGCACGGCGTGGAGCTCGACGAGCGGCGTGCGGCGCGGGCGGTGGCGGCGGGACGCGGTCAGGAGCTGTTGGATCGCGTCATAGCCGGCGAGAATGGCACCGCCACCCACCCGGCGACGGTCGCAGACGCCTGACAGCCTGCGACGGTCGCGGACGCCTCCCGGCCGGCGCTTGGCGAGCCCGGCCTTGCCGCCACCCGGTCGCGGACCTGCATAAGCGCGCACGGCAGCGGCGCCACCCCTGCCGTGCGCGGTTATGCATGTCCCAGCTGTAGAAACGCACCCGGTCCGGCGAGCGGGAACGTAATGCGCGCTTTTGCAGGTCCGGGTCCCGCGCCGGCGCAGAAACGCGCCGAGCCCTAGCCGAGTCCTATTTGACCGCCGTCGATAAGAACGCCACCAGCGCCTGGATCTGGGACGGACTGAGCGTCTTGCTGAACGTGTCGGGCATGATCCCCTTGGAGTAGCCCGACGGGATGTAGGCGTAGGGGTCGACGATCGCCGTATGGATGCACTTCTCGAGCGTCGTACCACGCACCTGCATGGACTCCGGGGTGGCGCAGTCGCTCTTGAGCCGCGTGTCGAGGTTGGGGCCGACGGTTCCCGTGGTGCCGGCTGCAGCCAGCGTGTGGCAGGAGCCGCACCCGCCGACGCCCGTGAAGATCGTCTTGCCAACCGCCGGCGTCGGGCTCACCGTCGCCTGGACCGCGGTGGCGAGCGCCCCCGTGTCCTGGCCCGGCTCGGACGCGACGGCAGCCACGTAGGCCGCCACGTCCGCGGCGTCCTGCCCCTTGACCAGCCCCGCCGGCATCACGCCCTGCGTGTTCGGGTACTGGACCCAGTAGTCGATCAGGCCCTCAATCGACGTGCTCTTCACGCCGTCGGCGCGGTCCTGCCGGAACGCGTCGTCCAGGTTCGGCCCGATGTCGCCCGTTGTGTTGGCATGGGACAGCGTGTGACACGCGCCGCATTTGGTGACGAACAACTGCTTGCCGGTCACGAGGTTGCCGGTCTCATGCTTGAGCGCGCAACCACTGAGGCTGACCACGATCAAAACTCCCGTGATGAAAGTGGCGATGCGTCCCAGCGGCTTGACCATACCTTGAAGAGCGGCACTCTATCCAAGCGCTCGGCAGGGGGCGCGGCGGTCGTATATCGGTCGCGGGTCGGGCCGCATCGGATCCGGATTACGCGACGGATCAAGACGCAGAACCGAGCAGGATCCGGGGTAATCCCGACCCCCGAGATCGGCGGCAATCCGAACCCTCGTATACGATGATTTGCATGAGGATCCGCCAGCGCTACCGGATGAGGGCGCCCTCCAGCGGGCGCGAGGTCTTGATCGAGGCCGAACCCGGACGTCACTACGTTGATCGTGAGACCGGCGAGCAGCTCGAGGTGGTTGGGCAGCTCCTACCGCTCGCCCCGACTCCGTCTGAGCTTCCCTGGTCGGTTGAGAACCTCCGCTTCTGCAATTGGTGCGATCAGCTCTGTCAGAAGGACCTGAACGACTGCCCGCACTGCGGGCGCCGCATGGAGCCGCTCGAAGCCTGAGCCCAGTTGTGCCTCGTCGTCTAGCCGTACTCCGTCGTTTTCCCGCTGGTAAGGCAGTTGCCGGCTTGGCCGTATGCGCCGGCCTGGCGGCCTGCGGCGGCGGCAGCACGCCGGCGACCGATACCTCCGGCGCGCCCCCGCTGACGGTCCCGACCGGCGGGGCGGCAGCCACCGCGGCAACGACTTCGACCAGCTCCACCACCTCCACGAGCTCCACCACGAACAGCTCGGCCAGCGCCGGCGGGGCCTCCTCGCCCGGCGCGTCGTCCGGCACCGGCTCCGGAACGCCAACGACCTCATCCGGTGCAACCGGCAACGGAACCTCGGGCGCGGCGGGCGGCGGCACAGGCGGCGGCACGGGCGGCGGTGGGACCAGCACCAACGGCGGGGTCTCGCCGAACGGCGGCACGGGCGGATCGGGTAGTGGCTCCTCCGGCGCCGGCTCGGGCAGCGGCGGCGGCGGCTTACCCTAGGCTGCTTGCCGAAGCGGCCTACTTCCTGCGCGTCGTCTTAGGGCTCGCGACAGAATTATTGACGTCTCTGACGGCGTCTGGACGCGCCTGGCGCCACCGGCTCGCCCTCAAATACGCCCGGTATTATCGCGGCGAGCCGGTGGCGTCAGACACGCCCAGCCACTCGTCAGATCCTGCCACTAATTCTGTCGCGACCCCTTAGTCGTCGTCGTGGTTGTCGTGGTGGTGTTCGGCACCGGATTGGTGACCTCGGTCGCGCTGTACTCGACCCGAGTGCCCGGGTAGTCGCACTTGTAAGGCGCGCTCAAGCCGATCGTCCGCTGCGCCGCCGACGTCGACGGCGGGTGGAAGCAGTTCGTGCTCCGGCTCTGGCGATACGCGAAGTTGTGCGTCGAGAGGTTGATCGAGAGCACCGGCGCCCAGGTGGGCGTCGTCAGCGCGATCGTCTCGCCGCGGGTCACCGGGATCGACGTCGTGAGCGGGAACTGGACGACCTGGCCCAGGAAGGTCTGGACGTCCACCAGCGGGCTCTCGGCCATGACCTCCCAGGTCCAGGAGGTCTTCTTGCCGACCGCCTTGAGCACCGCGATCCCGACCTGGGCGTCGCCGCCGTACGTCTTGTCGAGGTACGACGTGTCGCTCTGCGCCGTGGTGGCGTTGGTCGACAGGCTGGACAGACCGACGGTGAACGCCACCAGCCGCCCGGCGTGCTTGACCGTGGTCGGGTAGGCGATGTCGTCCCTAATCGTCTCGAGCGCGGTCGCTCTGGTCAGAATAATGGTGCATTGCGAGGCCGCCACCCCCGACGGGCAACTCGGAGCGACAAGCGCCGTCGTGGTCGCCCCAAGCTCGTCGATAGTCGCGAATGCGGACGCCGGAAGCAGGGCGCACAGCCCAACGGCGCCGGCAATGGCCAACAGAGAACGTTTCATATTCCGATTCAACACGACGCCCGGCCGCCAGTTGCGGCAGGCCGCGACTGCGGCCGCGCCGAGATGGGAGCCGAGCCGCCGAGCCGTCTGCTGATGCCGAGCGGACCGGTAGGCCGGCGGCTCACATCTTGCTGACGTTTACTGCCTTCGGTCCCTTCGGACCGGCCTCCTCCTCATAGGAAACCTTCACGCCCTCGGACAGCGAGCGATAGCCGTCCCCCACGATGCCAGTGAAATGGACGAAAAGGTCTCGCCCGCCGTCGTCGGGCGTGATGAAGCCAAAACCCTTGTCGTCGCTGAACCACTTGACGGTACCCGTTGCCATGTACTCCCCTTAGATGCCTTCGACTCGGACATGCTGTTGCGGTGCCCCCCAGGGCCCCGACCAACCCGGGGAAGGTAGCAAGGACGAGCAGCGCGTGGGTTTCTGGAGTGATTCGCTGCAGGTTCGCCCGCCCGAGTGGCGTGCACGGCGGGCCGCCAGACCGTCGCGCCGGGCGTCAGTAAACCGCCGTCGAGACGGTCAGCGCAGGACTCGGCGGTCGCCGCGATCTCGTCGAAATCCCGGCGGCGGGGGTAGCGCGGGGGCCGAGCCCTACCGGGACGATCCCGCTCGGCCCCGGCCGGCTAGCTCTCGCGCCCGCTCGATCGCCTCCTCGCGCGAGGCGATCTCCCCGGCAAAGCTCGCGACCTCGAGCTCGCGGAGGATCTCGCCGAGCTCGCGCCCGGGACGCAGGCCGACCGCGCGGGCCAGCTCGTCGCCGCGTAGGGGCGGCCGTGGCCGCTCCGCACGCCACGCCAGCGCCTCGCCCAGCAGCTGGCGGGCGAGCTCCAGGTGACGGGCGATCGCCTCCTCGGCGACCTTCCCGCGGGTGGCCAGCCGGTCGGCGACGCTCAACAGGGTCACGTCCACCTCGACGGGCTCGCACGTCCGCAGGTAGCTATAGATCGCCCGGCGCTCGAGCGGCGCCTCGTGGACAAGGAAGCCGAGACGCAGATGGTGGCGCGTGAGCGCGGCGACGTGGTCGCGCAGCCGTTCGCTGGCGCGCAGGCGCGTGAGCACCGCACTCGCGAGCTCCGCCCCCGCCACGTCGTGGCCGAGAAACGTGACCCGGCCCTCATCGGTCACGCCGCGCGTGACGGGCTTGGCCACGTCGTGCAGGAGGGCGCCGAAGCGCAGCGCCTGGCCCCGGGTGAGCTCGTCGGCCAGCGGCTCGGCCAGGAACCGTGAGACGGCGTCAGCGTGCTCTCCCACCCACCGTTCCGGGCTCTGCTCGAGCTCGATCACGCCGGCCAGGACCGCCCGCGTGTGCTCGTAGACGTCGAGGTGGTGATAGACGCTTTGCCCCACTCCGCGCATGCGGCTGACCTCCGGGAGCACGACTTCGGTCGCCCCGATCGCGTCCAGCAGCTCGAGCCCCACCAGCGCGCGGTCCGCGATCAGGACGCGCTTGAGCTCGATGAACACGCGCTCGGGCGCCACCCGCGTGAGCGCCGCGGAGCTCGCGCGAGCGGCAGCGATCGTGTCCTCGTCAACCGAGAACCCGAGTTCGCAGGCCAGGCGCGCCAGGCGCAACGTCCGCAGCGGGTCTTGGGCGAACGCACCCGACGACACCATGCGCAGCCGCCGCCGGCCGACGTCCTGGATGCCGCCGAACGGGTCCGCGTACGGACCGCCGCCGAGCGGCTCCGCGATCGCGTTGGCCGTGAAGTCGCGTCCGGCCAGATTGTCCTCGATCGATCCGTCTCCCACGGGCAGGACATCGACCTGCCAGCTGTGGCCGCGGGCGACCACGCGCCACACGCCGAACTCCTCCGACAGCGCGAAGGCGTGGGCTCCGGTCACCCGGGCAAGCTCACGTGCTGCCTGACGCGCATCGCCGTCGATGACGACGTCGTAATCGTCGGTGCTTCGCCCCAGCAGGCGGTCGCGCACGGCGCCGCCGACCAGCCAGGCGGGGTCGCGCACGATCTCGGCAAGCGCCTCCATCGGATCGACGCTCGTCACGCCGGCGCCCCATCGCGGTGGTAGGCCCGGGGAACCCTGGTCGAGAGCCCGCACACGATCTCGTAGTTGATCGTGCCGATCCGCCGTGCGATCTCCTCTGCGGTCTGACGCTTGTCCCCGTCGCGGCCGATGATCGTGACGCGATCCCCGACGACCACGCGATCCGGAGCAGCGACCTCCACCGTGATGTTGTCCATGCTGACGGTGCCCACGAGCGGGTAGCGGCGCCCAGCGATGAGCACCTCGAGGTTGTTCGTCAGCGCCCGGCGGATCCCGTCGCCGTAGCCGATCGGGACGGTGGCAATCCACGTCTCGGCCTCGGCGATGAAGCGGCGGCCGTAGCCCGCGCTCTCCCCCGACGCGGCCCGCTTGACCGCCGCGACGTACGAGCTCAGCTCGAGCGCCGGCTCCAGGCCATGCGCGTCCGGGTCCACGTTCATCGGATCGCACCCGTACATGGCGATCCCGCAGCGCACGAGGTCGAAATGGCTGGCCGGCGCGCGCAGCGTGGCGGCGCTGTTGGCAGCGTGCACGACGATCCCGGGCCACCGGTCGCGCAGCGCCCGCACGAACGGCTCGAAGCGCTCAACCTGTTGGGCGGTGAACTCGGGGTCCTCGTCGGCGCTCGCGAAGTGGGTCATCGCCCCAGCCAGCTCGAGCGCCGGAGCCGCGGCCGCGATCCGCTCGGCCACTGCCACCGCCTCGGCAACGTCGCGCGTGCCGAGCCGGCCCATCCCCGTGTCGAGCTTGACGTGCATCCGGACGGGCCTTTCGGGCGCCGACCCCGAACGCGGCAGGGTCCGCTCAACGTCCGAGACGAACCGCCCGGTCCAGGCGACCAGCTCGCCGCCCGCGGCAAGCGCCACGGGCAGCTCCTGCTCGCTGATCGCCCCCATCACGAGCACCGGCGCCTCGATCCCGTCGGCGCGCAGCCCGGCGGCCTCCTCGGCCGTCGCCACAGCTAGCAGCCGCGCGCCCGCGTCGAGCGCCACCCGCGCCACCGGCAGCGCGCCGTGCCCGTAACCGTTCGCCTTGACCACCGCGCACAGACCGGTCCCGGGCGCCAGTCCCGAGCGCAGGCGCGCCACGTTGCGCTCGATCGCGGCGAGGTTGACGCGCGCCAGGGCCCGCAGCGCCACGATCAGTATCCCGACGACACCAGCGCGCGGGGCAGCGCCGCGATCACGTCGCTGGCGATAACGCCCTCGGGCCCGATGTCGCGCGCGCTGAGCTGGCCGGCGCGCGCGTGTACGAACACACCGGCGCAGGCGGCCGCGAACGGATCCATGCGTTTGGCCAGGTATGCCCCGATCACCCCGGACAGCACGTCGCCTGTCCCCGCGGTGGCCAGCGCCGGCGCTCCTCCCCGGTTGACCGCCACCCAACCGTCGGGGGTCGCCACCAGCGTGTCATCGCCCTTAAGCACGACGATCGCCCGTGCCGTCGAAGCGGCGCGCCGGGCGCTGTCGAGGCGCTGCGCGCCGACTGCCGCGCTGTCGCTCTCGAGCAGCCGGGCCAGCTCGCCGGCGTGGGGCGTCATCACTGTCGGATGCCCGCGGTCGGCGAGTGACCCGATCGCTCCCGCGTGCGCGTTCAACCCGTCGGCGTCGAGCAGCAGCGGCACGGCTGCGTACCGGGCCAGCTGGCGAGCGAACTCCTGCGTCTCGTCGGCCCGCCCCAGCCCCGGACCGAGCACGAGCGCGTCCGCGCGATCGGCGCGTTCGAGCACCTGCTCGACGGCGCGCGCCTGAACTGACCCCTCGACGTCAGGCAGCGGAACCGTCATCACCTCGAGCAGCTTCGAGGCGAAGATCCCGTTCAGCGACGCGGGACCGCACGCCGTGACGTAGCCGGCACCGGCGCGCATCGCCGACTCCGACGCCATGCACGGGGCGCCGGTCAGCCCGAGGGACCCGCCGCACACGAGCACACTGCCCGCGGCGAACTTGTTCGAATCCCGGCCGCGGCGCGGGACCTCCTCAAGCACCCGGTCGGAGATCAGCCCGATTAGGCCCCCACCCGCCCCGGCGGGGCCGCCGTCGGGGATCCCGATGTCGATCACCCGCACCTCGCCGGCGTGCGCCTTGCCTGGTGCGATCCAGAGCCCCGGCTTCGCAGCGTGGAAGGTCGCGGTCGCCTCGGCCACCACCGCCACACTCGACACCTCTCCAGTCGAGGCGTCGACCCCGCTGGGAACGTCACACGCGACCACGACCGCCCCGTCCGCGCCGGCGGCATTGATGGCCTCGATGGCACCGGCGGCGGGCTGGCGCGGCTCGCCGGAGAAGCCGGTCCCGAGGATGGCGTCGACGACCGCGTCCGCGCCCGCCAACTCGCCTGCCGAGAACGGCTTCGCGGGCGCACCGGGGAGCCGCTCCAGGTTCGTGAGCGCGTCGCCGCGAAACTCGCCTGGATCGCCCAGCAGGAGGACCGACACGTCACGCCCGCGGTCGCGCAACACCCGCGCGGTGACGAGACCGTCGCCGCCGTTGTTGCCCTTGCCGCACACCACCGCCACCCGGCCGGCCGGCGCCACCTCGCCCACGAGGTCGGCCAGGCCCGTGCCGGCGCGCTCCATCAGCTCGATTCCGGGGATCCCGCGCTCCTGGATCGCCCACTCGTCGAGCGCGCGCTGCTCGCTCGCGTCGGGGAGAGGATCAAGCCAGTCGGCAAGGCTGTCCATGACGGAGAGCCTAGTGTTAGGCGGCCATGGCCACCGCTGCAGCATCGCGGCGCGTATGGGTCAGCGACACTTCGACCCGCACCCCGAGCTCGGCCGCCCGCGCCGCGGCCGATCCGGACAGGCGAAGCTCGGGCGGGCCGCCGGTGCCGATCACCTCCACCTCGTGAAAGTTCCACGAGCGCAGCTCGAGCGCCTTGGCCACGGCCTCCTTGGCGCAGAAACGTGCCGCCAGGTGCTGGCCGGGCCGCGCCCGAGCGGCGGCATAGGCCAGCTCCGCCTCGGTGAACAGCCGCTGCGCCAGCCGCGGCGTGCGCTCGAGCGCCCGCTCGAGGCGCTCGATCTCCAGCAGGTCGACCCCGACCTTTATCGGACCCCCGCCCTTACTCCACCGTGACGGTCTTGGCCAGGTTGCGCGGCTGGTCGACGTTCAGGCCGCGCCGGCGGGCGACGTAGTAGGCAAGCAGCTGAAGCGGGATCACGGCCAGCAACGGCGCCAGCATCCAATGGGTGCGCGGCACCTCGATCACCTCGTCTGCATGCTCGGCGATCTGGTCGTCGCCCTCGCTCGCCACCGCGATTACCCGCGCACCGCGCGCCCGCACCTCCTGGATGTTGGAGATCACCTTCTCGAGCACGGGCGATTCCGTGGCCACGACCACCACCGGCGTGCTCTGGTCAAGCAGGGCGATCGGGCCGTGCTTCATCTCCCCCGCCGCGTAGGCGTCGGTGGCGATGTACGAGATCTCCTTGAGCTTGAGCGCGCCCTCGAGCGCCACCGGGAGACCGACATGGCGTCCCAGATACAGGAAGAACTCCGCCGCGGAGACGGACTCGGCAATCCGCTCGATCCCGCCCATGTCGCGCTCGAACAGTTCGGCGATCCGGTGCGGCAGCCGCTTGACCTCGCTGATCGTCGCCTTCAGAGCGGCGGGCTCGAGCGTCCCGCGCAGCTCGGCCAGGCGAAGCGCGAACAGATAAAGCGCGACCACCTGGCTGACGAACGTCTTGGTCGCAGCCACCCCGATCTCGAGGCCAGCCCGGGTGTAGAGCACCGCGTCGGCGTCCCGCGTGGCCTGGGAGCCCATGATGTTGGTGATCGCGAGCACCTTCGCCCCTGCCACCCGAGCGGTCCGCATCGCGGCCAGAGTGTCGGCCGTCTCGCCGGACTGCGAGATCCCAATGACCAGGTCCTCGGGGCCGACGATCGGGTTGCGGTAGCGGTACTCGGAGGCAATCTCGACCTCGACCGGGACGCGCGAGAACTCCTCGATCGCGTAGCGGCCGATCAGTCCGGCGTGGTAGGAGGTGCCGCAGGCGACGATCACGATCCGCCGCACGGTCCGCAACAGTTCGTCGTCGATGACGCCGAGATCGCCCAGATCGATTCCCACGCCACGCGCCGCCCGTTCGCCGATCGTCTCGGCGACGGCGTCCGCCTGCTCGTGGATCTCCTTGAGCATGAAGGTCTCAAACCCCTGCTTTTCGGCCGTCTCGGGATCCCAGTCGATCTCGACTACCTCGCGCTCGACCGGAGTCCCTTCAGCGGTCATGAATTCCACACCGTCAGGCCTGACCACCACGATCTCGTCGTTCTCGATGTATTGCACGTGCCGGGTGTGGCGCAGGAAGGCGGGGATCGCCGAGGCGATGAACTGCTCCTCCCCACCGCGGCCGATGATCAGCGGGCACTCCTTGCGCGCGCCCACGAGCAGGCCCGGCTCATCGGCGCTCATCGCCACGAACGCGTAGTGCCCTCGCAGCTCGGCGTAGGCCCGGAGCACCGCCTCGACCAGATCGCCCTGGTGGTAGGAGGCGACGAGGTGGGCGATGACCTCCGCGTCGGTCTCGGAGGTGAAGTCGGCTCCGTCGGCGGTGAGCCGTGCCTTAAGCGCGATGTAGTTCTCGACGATGCCGTTGACGACGATGTGAATGCGGTCGGTGTTATCGAAGTGGGGATGGGCGTTCTCTTGGGTGACGCGCCCGTGGGTGGCCCAGCGGGTGTGTCCGATGCCGGTGCCGGGCCGGGGACGCTCGGCCAGGGCCACCGCGCCGGCCTGCGCGACGGGCTGGTCACCGCCGCACGCCTGGATTGCGCCGCGGAGCGCGTTCAGGTTGCCCACCGCGCGCACAGCATCGATCCGATCCCCATCGAGGACCGAGATGCCGGCGCTGTCATAGCCGCGGTACTCGAGCTTCTCGAGCCCCGCCAGCAGAATCGGGCGCGCCTTGCGCGGCCCCACATAACCGACGATTCCACACATCGACTTCCACTTCCCCTTTCGCAGCGGGCGGACCGAACAGTAGCTACGCGGTCCGACGCAGGCAGCCAGTGATCTTAGCCATAGCGCCTTTGACCGAATAACGCTCGGTGTAGTGGGAAGTTCGCGCGCCGCGCGTTGTCTCCTATCGGCGCGAGCCGGACTTCACGCGCTGCCGGGCGCCTTCCTACCGCGACGATCCGCCATTAACGGCGCCGATCGCCGTCTCGACCACTTCCCGCAGGCGGCCACAGATCTCGTCCGTCTCCTCTTGGCTGGGGGCCTCGACCATGACGCGGATCAGCGGCTCGGTACCCGACGCGCGGACGAGTACCCGACCACGCTCGGCCAGTGCGGCGTGCTCGCGCGCGATCGCTTGCTCGACACCTGGATCGGCCATCGCGGCGGCGAGCCCAGCCCGGTCGCGGGCGCGAATGTTGACCAGGCGCTGCGGAAGCTTTTCCATCGCCTTCCGCTCGGCAAGATCCCGGCCCGCCAGCGCCTCGAGCGTGAGGAGTGCACTGGCGATCCCGTCCCCAGACGGTCCGAAGCCGAGGTCGATGATGTGCCCGGACTGCTCTCCGCCGAGCGCCCAGCCACGGCGGCGCAACTCGTCGAGCACGTACCGGTCGCCTACGGAGGTGGTCGCCACCTCGATCGCGGCCGCCTCCATGGCCCGGTGAAAGCCGTAGTTGGTCATGACCGTGACTGCGACGCCGTTGCCGGACAGTCGGCCCGCGGCGCGCAGATGCGTAGCGGCCAGCGCCACCAACTCATCGCCGTCGACCACACCGCCGTTTCGGTCTACCGCCAGCACGCGGTCACCGTCCCCATCGAAGGCAAAGCCCACGTCGTGCTGCCCCTCCGACATCCGATCGATCAGCCCATCCAGGTGGGTGGAGCCGCAATCGAGGTTGATGTTGATCCCGTCGGGCTGATCAGCTAACACCTCGACGCTGGCTCCCAGGCGGCGGAAGACCGCCGGAGCGGCCTCAAAAGTGGCGCCGTTGGCACAGTCCAGCAGCACCCGCATGCCACCGAGAGCGAGCGCTGAAAAGCGCTCCTCCAGGCGGGCCAGGTAATCCTCGAGCGCGCCCTCGAATGGCCGGATGCGCCCGATATGCTCGGGCGGCGGAGGGGGCTGCTCGAGCTCGGCCTCGATCTCATGCTCGGTGTCGTCGTGCAGCTTGAACCCGTCCGAGGCAAACAGCTTGATGCCGTTGTCCTCATAGGGGTTGTGGGAGGCTGAGATCACGGCAGCCAGATCGAGACCGTGGCCCCGGACCAGCAGCGGAGCGGCAGGGGTGGGTAGGACGCCCGCCAGCCAAGCGTCTCCGCCGGCCGCCGCCACGCCGGCGGCAATCGCCGACTCGAGCATCTCGCCCGACTCGCGCGTATCCCGGATGATCAGGACCTGCGGGCGCTCGGCCTCGAGCCTCGTCACCGCGGCGCGGGCCAGCTTAAGCGCAAGCTCAGCCGTGAGGAATTGACCCGCGCGGCCGCGGACGCCGTCCGTGCCGAATAGCTGGCGCGACATGGCTAACTAACGTTTTGAGAACTGCGGCCGCTTCCGAGCCTTCTTGAGCCCGGCCTTCTTGCGCTCCTTGACCCGCGGATCGCGCGTCAGGAAGCCGCGGCGCTTGAGCTCGCCGCGCAGATTGGGGTCGGCCTCCAGCAACGCACGCGAGATCCCGTGGCGCAGGGCGCCCGCCTGGGCAGCGACGCCGCCGCCGTGCATCCGCGCGATCACGTCCATGCGCGACTCGTAGCCGACCGTCTCGAGCGGCTGGCGGATTATGCGCGTGAGCGTCTCGCGCGGGAAGAACTGCTCGAGCGTCTTGCCGTTGATGACATATATGCCGGTGCCGGGCTTGAGGATCACCCGCGCCACCGCGGTCTTGCGCTTGCCGGTGGCGGTGTAGCGCGCGCCGGCGGCGAGGTCGATCGCGGCGTCAGCGATCGGCCGGACCTCCTCCACGTCGGCTTCCTCGCGGGCGCGGGCCGCGCGCGCCTCCGCCTCGGCCTCGGCAGCCGCCTGGGCCTCTGCGTCGAGGAACTGGTCGCCCTCGGAGACGATGTCGGGGATCAGGTCGGCGCCCGGGATCTCGGGCCGCACGCGCGGCGTCAGCTCGAGCTCTTCGTCGTCCTCGACCAGCTCTTCGTCGCCGGGGGACTGGACCGCCTCGATTACCAGATCCTCATCGCCGTCGGCGGAGTCGGGCGGCTGCTCGGCGACCGGCTCAGGGGCCGACGGCTCCTCAGCGACGGGCTCAGGGGCCGACGGCTCCTCAGCGACGGGCTCAGGGGCCGACGGCTCCTCAGCGGCCGGCTCAGGGGCCGACGGCTGCTCCGCAGGGGGCTCGGGCGCGACCGGCTCGGGCGCGGCGTCCTCCTCGGCCACAGGCTCTTCGGCCTCCTGGACCACGGGCTCCGGGGCCTGCTCGGCCACGGGCTCCTCGACAGCCGGCTCTTCGATGGTCGGCTCCTCGACCGCCGGTTCCTCGACCGCCGGCTCCTCGGGCGCGGACGGTGACTCGGCCACCGGCTCCTCGGGCGCCCCCGTTTCGGGGTCCTCGACGGGGAGCTCCTGCTCCTCGTCGCGCTGCTCGTCCTCGGGACGCTCGGTCACTGCTCAATCTCCATCGGTTGCGGCTGCTGGGCGGCGTGCGGATGCTCAGGGCCGGCGTAGATCTTCAGCTTGGTCAGCTGCTTCCGGGCCAGGCGGTTGCGCGGCAGCATCCCCTTGACCGCCAGCCGGAGGACCTCCTCGGGCCGACGCTCCAGCATGTCGTTGAGGCTTCGGGACTTGAGACCGCCCGGATAACCCGAGTGCCGGTAGTAGCGCTTGTCAGTGCGCTTGTTGCCCGTCACCGAGATCTTCTCCGCGTTGACGACGACCACGAAGTCGCCCGTATCGACGTGCGGGGTGTAGGTCGGCTTGCGCTTGCCGCGCAGGGTGTCGGCGATCTGGGTGGCCAGACGCCCGAGCGTTTGCCCGTCGGCGTCGACCAGCAGCCAGTTCCGCTCTCGGTCAGCTGGGGTGGCTACGTAGGTCTTCATGGTCTGGAGTGGATATTTGGATGCTGCCGATTGAGGCTGCCGCCTCGATCGGGCCTGGACGCGGCCTCATGGCACGCACAAGCCGCGCGACGATCGCGCGGCTCGCAGTGATGATAGGCGATCGCGCGTACTCTGAGCTCATGCGGCTCTCCTTGCAGGTTCGCCGCGCCGCAATTCGCTGCGCCTACGTGGGCCTGCGCGTGTACTGGTTCGTGGCCCGGCCCCACATCTCGGGGGTCAAGTGCGTGATCACCCACGGCGACGACGTGCTCCTGGTTCGCCACACGTATGGGAACCGGGCGTGGGATCTCCCCGGCGGGCAGATCAGGCGCCGCGAGGTACCGGTGGACGCGGCCCGCCGCGAGATGAACGAGGAGATCGGCCGGCAGATCGAGGAATGGGTCGACTTCGGCAAGCTCTACTTCAGCAGCAATCACCATCGGGACACGGTGTACCTGTTCCACGGTCGTCTCGGCGATCGCCGGGTTGATCCCGACCTGGTGGAGCTAGACGAGGCGCAGTGGTTCGCGCGGGACGGGCTGCCGTCGGACATCAGCCGCCACGTGCGACCGATCCTGTCGCACCTCAGAACGCCCTGATCGCCGATATCCGCTTGGTGATCGTCGTGCGGGCCGTGTGCGAGGTGGCGGTCAGGGTGAGCTTGAGCGAAACGAGCTGGTGGCGCGCGAGCGCCGCCCGCAGCGCCCGTACGACACCAGGCCCGGGCTTGATCACCAGCACGGTCGGACGCCCAGGCGTGACCAGGGAGCGACCCGAGCCGAACGCCAGCGCGAATGCTCGGAAGGGCCCCGTGCGTGTCACGTGCGCCTGAGCACCAACCTGCACGTTGGCCCGGGCGTCACACGTCACGAGCAAGCCGAACCCGCCAGCGCGCAGCCGCCGCGACAGCACCGACAGCGAGCAACGCTGGTTCTGTACCGCCACCGTGGTCGCGGCCTGGCTCGCGGTGTGGAGGCTGTCGCCCCGGTAGATGGCGATGACCCCCGCATGCATCGGCGGGCGCTGGCTGGGCTCGAACTGCACCACGCACATCGACGCGCCGGGCACAGCGATCGCGCCCAGCGTGCAGCTCCCGGCGCCAGGGAATAACCCCCCTGCGGTCGGGGACTCGAACGTGACCACGCCGGTGGGCGCGGTCGGGCTTCCGGTGGACGCATCCGACACAACCGCAGCACAGACCGTGGTCGCCGACACCGAAACCGCGGCCGGCGAGCACATGACGCTCGTCTGACTCAACCGCATCCCCACCAGCACCAGCGTCTGCGAGATCTGCTCGTCGCCGGTGGCGTCCCTCACGGTCACCATTGCCGTGTAATTGCCGGGGACCGCGTAGGCGTGATTGCCGATGACGTTGAACGCCCCACCCCCCGCGTCGGCGATCGTCCCGACGGTGCGTATACCGTCGCCCCAGTCGATCACCGCCGTCGCCTGCGACTCGGTGTTCGTGAACGTGTCGAGGACCGGCGAGACCGGGATGCCCGCGGTCGCGAGCACGGTGGGCCGGGCCGGTCCCGGCTCCGCCAGGACGATGTCATCCGCGGCGACGGCACCCGAACCGCCGGGCGTAGATGTGCTGCCGGTCCAGTCGAAGATGTCGGATCCGCCGAGAGTTACGACGACGCGGGTGACGACGGGATCGGGATAGAGCAGACCGGCGAACGACGTGGCAGCCGCCGCGGGGCCGGATACGGAACCGAGGAGGATGTCGCCGTTGTAGTAATCGATCTGGGGGGCTACTGGGGGCGACCCGCCGTTACCCAGGAAGACAATCCCGAGTCCCCGCGTCTGTGCTGGGGTTGATGTGGTTCCCTGCCCGGCCGGCGTGACCACGTTGAACCCCGCAGTGTCAGAGTTGTACGGGCCCCACGCATTTGGCTGGCTGAACGGGGCGAACGGCGCGGAGTTGACCGACTGGAAGCCGTCGTTGGACACCGCGATCTCAGGCCCCACGTCGAGCCCCCACGGCTGCAAGGCGCTCGGCGCGACGGTGGCCACGCCGGGCTCGATCACCGTCGACCCGGGATCGCTCCCGTCGACCGCCAGGCTGTCCCAGTTGGCGTCGCGGAACCCCCCGCTCTGCTCGCCGGGCGTGGTGCCGTTATTGCCGCCGCCGGCCTGCGCCTCGAAGCTCGCGATGGCGGCCTGCACGCTCACGGTGGCCGAGCTGGTGTACGTCGATGGCGGCCCGCCGGTGGGGACCGACAACGACGCGCTCGCTGCCGCTGTGGTCGCGGCCAACGCGCAGCCGCATGCGACCAACGTCGCTAAAAGCCCCCAGATCGCCCGCTGCACAGCCACCAACAGCCGGTCAGTCTACTCCCACTCGATCGTGCCCGGAGGCTTGCTGGTGATGTCCAGCACTACCCGGCCCACCGAGCGGATCTCCCCGATCATGCGCGCCGCGATCTGCTCGAGCAGGTCGTAAGGCAGCCGCGCCCAGTCCGCGGTCATGGCGTCGTCGCTGGTCACCGCCCGGATCGCGATCACGTTCCCGTAGGTGCGGACGTCGCCCTGGACGCCCACCGCGCGGATGTCGGGCAGGACGCAGAAGGACTGCCATAGGTCGCGATACAGGCCGGCCTTGCGAATCTCGTCCTGGAGGATGGCGTCGGCCTCGCGCAGGATCTCCAGGCGCTCATGGGTCGCCTCGCCGCCGACGATCCGGATGGCAAGGCCAGGACCCGGGAACGGCTGGCGCCACACGAGCCGCTCGGGGAGTCCGAGCTCAGCGCCCACGGCGCGGACCTCGTCCTTGAACAGCGCGCGCAGCGGCTCGACGAGGTCGAACTCGAGGTCCTCGGGCAGCCCCCCCACGTTGTGGTGGGACTTGATCGTGGCCGCGCCCGTGCTGCCGCCGGACTCGATCACATCGGAGTAGAGCGTGCCCTGGACGAGGAAGCGGACGTCGTCGAGCTTCGCCGCCTCCTCCTCGAAGACCCGGATGAACTCGGTGCCGATGCGCTTGCGCTTCTCCTCGGGATCGGTCACGCCCTTCAGCCGCGCCAGGAACCGCTCGGACGCGTCGACCGCAACCAGTGGGACGTGGAAGTGGTCGCGGAACGCCGCGACCACCTGGGCGCCCTCGTTCTTGCGCATCAGCCCGTGGTCGACGAACACGCAGGTGAGACGGTCGCCAATCGCCCGGTGCACGAGCAGCGCCGCGACGCTCGAGTCGACGCCGCCGGACAGCCCGCAGATGGCCCGGCCGTCTCCGACCTGGGCGCGGATCCGCTCGATCTGCTCCTCGATCACCGAGGTCGGGCTCCAGGTGCGCTCGCACCCGCACGCGTCTTCGAGAAAGTTCGTCAGCACCTGCTGGCCGTACGGGGTGTGGACGACCTCTGGATGGAACTGGATGCCATAGATGCCGCGCTCGTTTGACTCGAACGCCGCCACCGGACTCGCCGTCGATGACGCGAGCGCCGCGAAGCCCGGCGGGGGCGAGAACACGGTGTCGCGATGGGACATCCAGCAAGTCTGTGCCGCCGGCGTGCCCGCCAGCAGCCGCCCGTTCTCGGCAATCGTCAGCTGCGAGCGGCCGAACTCGCCGACTTCGGCCCGCTCGATCCGCCCGTCCAGAGCCAGCGCGAGCAGCTGCATGCCATAACAAATGCCCAGCACCGGGACACCCAGCTCGAGCAGCTCGGGGTCGAGCGGCGGCGCCCCCTCCTCGTAAACCGAGGCCGGACCACCGGACAGAATCACGCCCTTGGGCCGCCGGCGCCTGATCTCCTCGAGACCAATGTGGTGGGGCAAGAGCTCGGAGAAGACGCCGCACTCGCGCACCCGGCGCGCGATCAGCTGCGAGTACTGGCCTCCGAAGTCGAGGACGACGACCTCTTCTTGATGGGGCCCCCGCCCACCCACCCCCGCCATGCCTTGCTTCGCGGCATCCGTGGGGCCGTCCGACCCCGTCCGGACGGGGTGCATGGTCCCAGGGACGCCGAGCGCAGCGAGGCCCGAACTACTCGACACTGACAGCTGCAGCCGCTGGCTTGGCGCCCATGCCCACGCCCTGCTCACGCTGGAGGTGCTTGCCCTCCGTCTGCAGCGCCGGCGCCACCGCGAGCTCGGCGCGGTTGAACTCCGCGATGTCGTGGTAGCCGCACGTCGCCATCGAGGTGCGGAGTGCACCCATCAGGTTGAAGGTTCCGTCGTTCTCCCGGGCCGGGCCGCCGATGATCTCCTCGAGCGTGCCGTTCGGGGTGGTGGCGACGCGGGTGCCGCGCGGCAGCGTCGGATGGAACGTCGCCATGCCCCAGTTGTAGCCCCGCCCGGGCGCCTCGTAGGCGCGGGCCAGGGATGATCCGAGCATCACGGCGTCCGCGCCGCAGGCGATCGCCTTGGCGATGTCGCCGCCGTTGCGCATGCCGCCGTCGGCGATGACCTTGACGTACTCGCCCGTCTCGAGCATGTGCTGCGAGCGGGCGGCGGCCACGTCGGCGATCGCGGTCGCCTGCGGCACGCCGATCCCGAGCACCCCGCGCGTGGTGCAGATGGCGCCGGGGCCGACGCCCACGAGGACGCCAGCGGCGCCGGTGCGCATCAGGTGAAGACCGGTGTGGTAGGAGGCGCATCCGCCGACGATCACGGGCGTCGGCGCCAGCTCGCGGATGAACTCCTTGAGGTTGAGCGGCGGGCGGGTCTCATCGCGCGACACGTGCTCGGCCGAGACCACGGTTCCCTGGATGACCAGGATGTCGAGGCCCGCCTCGAGCGCGACCTCGTAGTACCTGCGGACTTTCTGGGGCGTCAGCGACGCCGCGGCGACCACGCCCTGCGCCTTGATCTCCTCGATCCGCCGCGCGATCAGCTCGGGCTTGACCGGCTCGCGGTAAATGTCCTGCATCTCCCGCGTAGCGATGTCCTTGGAGAAGGTCGAGATCCGCTCCAGCTGAGAGTCGGCGTCCTCGTAGCGACAGAAGATTCCCTCGAGGTTGAGCACGGCCAGGCCGCCGAGCTTGCCGATGATCCCGGCCGTTTCGGGCGAGACCACGCCGTCGAGCGCGGCTCCCAGCAGCGGGAGCTCAAACCGGTACGGACCGAGCGTCCATGAGATGTCGACGTCGTCGGGATCGCGCGTCCGCCGAGAAGGGACGATCGCGATCTCGTCGAATCCGTACGCCCGCCGGGCCTTCTTGCCTCGTCCGATCTCTACTTCCATTGAGGCATCGTATGGGTCGGCGCGGACGTCAACGGGGCGTGGATCATCGGGTCCTCGACTGTAGCAGCGAGGTATCCGCCACCCCGACGCCGGGACCCGGCAAACTGCGAGGAATTCGAAGAGTTGGTGGCGCCTTCGATCAGCCGATCTCGGCGCCGATTTGGAGGTGCTCGAGCTCGACCTCGCCGAGCAGCCGGTCGACGGCGGCGGGGTCGATGAGGCCGGCCCCGAAGTGCTGGACCGACTCGGCGCCGCACGCCACGCCGTAGCGCAGGCACTCGACCGGCGGGCGGTCGAGATAGCGAGCGGCGATGTAGCCGGCCAGGAACGCGTCACCCGAACCGATCGATGAGCGAGCCTCCTGCTCCTCGATGCGGACCCGGTAGAGCGCGTGATTCCCACCCTCGAGCACGTTCGCGTAGCACCCGTCGGCCACAGTCATGATCGCCTCGGAAGGCCCCAGGCGGGTCATCTCGAGGACGGCTCGAGCTCGGTCGTCGATGTCGTTGAACTCGTGGCCGACGAGCTCCTCCGCCTCGAGCTCGTTGGGCGAGACGACGGTGGGCTCCGCGCGCACCGCCATCCGCATCGGCTCACCTTCGGTGTCGACGATCGTGGTCACGCCGAGTTTCTTGATCTCGCGGATCAGCCCCGCGTAGACATCGGGGGCGACGCCGCGGGGCAGGCTGCCGGCGAACACGCAGATGCTCGCGCCCTGGGCCAGGTAGAGGAGTTTCTCGCGGAACAGCTCGAGATCGTGGGCCGAGACAGTCGGGCCGCGCTCGTTGATCTCGGTGTGCACGCCGGTGGTGGGGTCGAGGACCGCGGTGTTGGTGCGGGACTCCTCGCGTATCCGCACGAAGCCGTTGAGGATCGCCTCGTCGCCGAGCGCGTCCACGATCATGTTGCCGGTGGCGCCACCCGCCAGGCCGGTCGCGATCACGGGCTGCCCGAGCCGCTTGAGCGCACGCGCCACGTTGACGCCCTTGCCGCCCGGCATCGTCGTCTGCTCGACCGAGCGGTGCCGACGTCCGACGCGGAAGTTCGGAACCTCCAGCGTTTTGTCCAGAGCGGCGTTAAGAGTGACCGTGATGATCATCGCGGGTCAGTCTGTCCGCCGCGGCTTATCCCCTCGACCATTCGCGCCAAAACATTCTGAGGCCAATCGCCGCACCCGCTGCCAGCACTAGTCCAGACAGCGTAGCCGATAGGACAAACACGCCGGCGAGGGCGGTCGAATGTTTGATCGCCGGCAGCGCGCTCGCGAGCCGCAGGGGGATGCGGGCCTGCACCTGGCCGCCGACCCGGACCACCACCCAGCCAACGGTGTCGTTGGCCGGGAGCGGGCCGGTGAGCGCCGCCGGGGCGTGCACGTGGAGGCTGATCCGGGCGCCCTTGGGGAACACGTGGGCGTCGGTCGCGGCGGCGAGGAGCCGGACGGTTTGACTGGGGTCCGCGCCCGTCACCGCGGCTCGGGCGATGAGCTGACCCGCCCGGACGGGGGTGCGGAGCATGAAGTTGGCAAAGCCCCAGTTCAGGAGAGCCAGCGCAGCGTCGTCGCGAGCCGCCTCGCTCGGCGTGCCGAGCAGGGCGTCGATCAGGGTCATGCCGTGCTGCGTACCGGAGGCGACCAGCACGTAGCCGGCGCCCAGCGTATGCCCGGTCTTGACCCCGTTGATCCACGAGTAGCGCCCCAACAGGTCGTTCAAGTTGGTTACGACGCGGACGTGGTCGCCGGTCCGTAGCACCGCACCACGCATCCGGACCACCGCCCGGAAGAACGGCTCGGTGAGGTCATAGCGCGCCAGCAGAGTCAGGTCGTGGGCGCTTGAGTAGTTGCCGGGCGTATCCAGCCCACTCGGCGTCGTGTAGTGGGTCTGCGCGAGCCCGAGTTCGCGCGCGCGGGCGTTCATCATGCCCTCAAAGCGCCCGACCGACCCGCGTCCCACGTTGTAGGCCAGGTCCTCCGCCGCGTCGTCGGCGCTCGGCAGCAGCATCGCGATCAACAGATCGTGGACGCTCATCCGCTCCCCGGGCACCAGCCCGATCTGGGAGTCCTCGGAGGCCGGGTAGTAGTCGGGATCCGCGAACACCTGGCTCAAACGGGCGTGGCGCAGGGTGACCAGCGCGGTCATCAGCTTGGTCGTTGAGGCGATCGGGAGCTCGACGTTCGCGTTCTCCCCGAACAGCTGCTGCCCCGTGCTCTCCTCGATGAGCGCGGCGGCTCGCACCGGGAGTGGTGGCGGCCCGGCCGATGCGGCCCCCGCAACGCCCGGGGCGGCCCCCGCAGCGCCCGGGGCGGCGATCGCTGCGACGCATGCGGAGATCGCGGTGGCGCCCGCGATCGAGCGCGCCACCGCAGTGGCCGACCGGTGCGTCACGGGCGCCTCATCGCCGCAGCCGGAGCCGCTGCGAGGGATGCAGAGCGTTCGGGTTGACGCCGGGGTTCAGCGCCTCGAGCGCGGCGACCGACACGCCCGTGTGCACGGCGATCTTCGAGAGCGTGTCGTTCGGCTGCACGACGTAGAACTTCGTCTTGAGTGAGACAGTGTGAGTGGCGGCGGTCGACGTGCTGCTCGTCTGCACAATCGGGGCCGGCGCCGGTGCGTGCTTGTGAACGAGCGCCTTGTGGACGATCAAGTACGCAGCGGCCGCCACCGCGGCGATCGCAAGCGGGGCCAGGTAACGGGCTGGGTTCCTCCACCCCACCATCGCAGGCGCGATCATACAAGTGGGTGCACCGGCTGAGCGGGCGCGTGGGCGCCGCGCGGGCGGGTCTGGGGTCGGCGGTCGCTCGGTTCGCGGTCACTCGGTTCGCGGTCACTCGGTTCGCGATCATGCGGTTCGGTTCGCGGTCACGCGGTTCGCGGTCACGCGGTTTGCGCTCACGCGGCTAAGCGCCAGGCCAGCTCGCGCAGGCGGCTCGCCTCGCGCGCCGCGGCCATGGCGGGATCGCCGCCGCTCCGCTCGTGCGCGGCCACGATCGCGCGCGAGGCCGACACCAGACCAGCCGCCGGCCCGGGGGTGAAGGCGGGCGCCAGATCCTCGACCCGTCCGCCTTGGGCACCGACGCCCGGCAGCAGGAACGCGGCGTGCGGCATCCGCTCGCGCATCGCGCTCAGCCGCTCGGGCGCGGTGGCGCCGACGACTGCGCCCACGTCCGCAATCCCGCTCTGCCCTATCCCCTGGCTCCCGAGCTCGTCGACGAGGTCGGCGAGACGGTCGCTGACCGCGTCGCCACCCTCGAGGCGGCGCTCCTGGATGTCGGCGGCGCCGGGATTCGAGGTTCGGACCAGCACGAACAACCCGCGCCCATAGGCCCGGGCCGCGATCAGGAGCGGCTCGATCGAGTCCCGGCCCAGCAGCGGGTTGACGGTCATGGCGTCCACGCCCAGGCCCGGCACCGGCCCAAACGGGGTAGGCGTCTCGCCGAGGAATGCCTGGGCGTATGCAGCCGCCGTGACGCCGATGTCGCCGCGCTTAGCGTCGGCGATCACGAGCAGGCCGTGGTCCCGCGCCACGGTCACGGTCTCGGCGAGCGCGCTCCATCCGGGCGCGCCCAGCCGCTCGAAGCAGGCGACCTGCAGCTTGGCCGCGACGCAGTACTCCGCGGTGGCGGCGATCGCCAACGCGCAGTGCGCGGCGACGGCCCGCGCGGCCAGCATCGCCGGCGAGGCATCGCCGTCCGACCACTCCTGACTCCCCGACCGGGCCGCCACGGCCGCCGAGTCGATCTTGTCGACCTGCTCGACCGCCGCCGGCCACAGGCTGGCTGGGTCAGGGTCGAGTCCCAGCACCAACTGGGACTCTCGCGACGCGACCCGTTCGGCTAGCCGATCGCCGAAGCTACGGCTGCCGGATGCCTCCTCGGCAGACTCCACTGGACCTTCGACGGACGCCACGGTCACGGCATCCCGCTCGCGACCGCAGCATCCAGCAGTGCCATCTGACTACTTGACCGCCTTCTTCAGACCCGCGCCGGCTGTGAACCGCGGCACGCGGGATGCGGCGATCTGAATCCGCTCGCCGGTCGCGGGATTGCGTCCCTCGCGTGCGCTGCGCTGGGAAACGGAGAACTTGCCAAAGCCTGAGAACGACACCTCGCTGCCCCGTTTGAGCGCGTCCTCCACCGTATCCAGAAAAGCGTCGACCGCGTCTCCCGCGTCCTTCTTGCTCAGTCCGGCACGGTCAGCGACTTGATCGACAAACTCTTGCTTGGTCACTTGCTCCCTCCTTCGAGGTGGTAGGAATGCCCGACGCTAACACGAGCGGCGGACGAGCTGTGCCCCCTACCCTCGGCCGGGGAGATTCTCTCCGGCGAGTGCGAGACGCCGCATCATGGCATAGATCAGTTTTTCGGAATTTGCGAACTTCACCACCCACAATCAGCGACCCGGACCGCTCCGACCCCGTGGACACCGACCCCGACGTCGGACCCGAGGACGAGAATATGGCCGTGGACCTCGGACGAATGGCCTGGCTGGGGACTGTCCTGGCGTGCCTCATCGCCGTGTTCGTCCTCGTTTTGCAGGGCTATTACGGCTACGCCGGAGTGACGTTCGCGGTAGCGTTGGCGGCCGGGATCAACCTGTTCTGATCCCGCGCCGCGGCATACGCAAATAGTTTGCGTATCGCTCGCCCGCGGAGTTGAGCCTGGCCGAGAAACGTGAAAATACGGCGCGTTTCTCGGCCAGGCTCCACGAACTCTGGATGGAGCGCCGCGCGCGGCCCACGATCAGGTCGCGAGTGGCAAGAAACTCGCAGCCAGAGTCCGGATCTGGAGACCGACGGCGCCGCCGTGCCTAGCCTCGCCGGGGACCGACCGTCCGCCACTCAGCCGCACTCATGCACGGACCCTCAGCGGCGGATCCACTTCGAGAGCGCACGAACGGCGTGGCCGCGATGGCTGATCGCGTCCTTCTCGGCGTCCGTGAGCTCGGCCATGGTGCGGTTTTCCCCCGTCGCGTCCGGGACGAATACGGGGTCGTAGCCAAACCCGCCGGAGCCCCGTCGATTATGGGCCATCCGCCCGCGGCAATCGCCGAAGAACACCCGCTCCTCGCCGGTTTCCGGGTCGGCGTAGGCGAGCGCGCACACGTACCGCAGCCGGCTTTCCGGAGGCGCGTCCGCCTCCAGTTTCGAGAGGTTCTCCTCGTCGGTGGCATCCGGGCCCGCGTACCGCGCCGAGCGCACGCCGGGCGCGCCGTCGAGCGCGGCCGCCTCGATCCCCGAGTCATCGGCGATCGACGCCCGTCCGGTCGCGGCGGCGGCCGCCAGCGCCTTGGGCAGGGCGTTGTCCGCGAACGTCAGGCCGTCCTCGGCTGGGAGCACGACCTCGGGGTCAAGCAGCTCGATCGTGATCCCCGACGGCTCGAACAGGCGGCGCATCTCCGCCACCTTGTGCGGGTTGCGGGTCGCGAGCACGAGCGACCGATGATCAGAAGAAACCCCGTCGGCCATGGCTTCCTAGTCCGGAGCGCCGGCGCTGGCAGCGCCCGCGTCCGCAGCGCCGGCGACCGTAGCGGCCTGGAGCGCGCGCAGCTCGACGATGCCCTTCGCCGCGAGCGCCAGCAGATCGTCCAGATGGGCCCGGGAAAGTGGGGTGCGCTCGGCGGTCGCCTGCACCTCGATCAGGCCTCCCTCGCCGGTCATCACCACGTTGGCGTCGACCTCGGCCGTGGAGTCCTCGCGGTAGTCGAGGTCGAGCAGCGGCACCCCGTCGACGATGCCGCAAGAAACGGCGGCCACCGTGCCGACCAGAGGCGACCGCTTTAACGTGCCGTCCGAGACCAGACGCAAGCACGCGAGCTCAAGCGCCACGAGCCCTCCGGTGATCGACGCGCAGCGGGTGCCGCCGTCCGCCTGTAACACGTCGCAGTCGACGTATACGGTCCGCTCGCCCAACAAAGAGAAATCGAACACGCCGCGCAGGGATCGGCCGATCAGCCGCTGAATCTCGACCGTCCGGCCGTCGGGCCGCCCGCGGCTCACATCGCGCTGCTTGCGATCGCCGGTCGAGGCGGGCAGCATCCCGTACTCGGCGGTGACCCACCCGCGCCCCGAGCCGGCCAGCCAGCGGGGCACGCCCTCCTGCACGGAGGCGGTGCAGATCACGCGCGTCTCCCCCATCGAGATCAGCGCCGAGCCGGTCGCCGTGCGGACGAAGCCCGGCTCGATCGACATCGGCCGCAGCTCATCCGCGGCTCGGCCGTAGCTGCGCTGGGAGGTGCTCAAGCCGCGGCCCTCCGAAACGAGGCCAGGTCCACGTGCACGACCTCGCCGAGAGGCATCTGCAAGAACCGCGTCCCCAAATCCCGGAACGACTCGACGTCGGCCGTGCACATGAAGCGATACGTCCCCTCACCCGCCTGCGGGTTCAACAAGTCCCGCGAGGCGAGCGCCCGCTCGACGCTCCGGGCGACGCCAATACCGGCCGACACGAGCGTCACGCCGCGGCCGAGCATGCGCTGGAGGATCGGCGCGCACAGCGGATAGTGCGTCGAGCCGAGGATGACGGTGTCGACGGCGGCCGCGCGCAACGGCACACAGTACGTCCGCACGATCTCGACGACGCGCTCGTCGAACGGGAAGCCGCCCTGAATGATCGGGGCCAGGTCCGGGCAGGCCACGCTCTCCAGGTGCACGTGTGGATCCAGCGACGCCACCGCCCGCTCGTAGGCTCCGGACGCCACCGTCGCCGGCGTCGCCAGCAGACCCACCCGGCCGGTGTGGGTCGCCACCACCGCTCCCTGCGCGGCCGGGCGCAGAACGCCGATCACGTCGACGTCGCGTCCACTCGCCGCCAGATGCCGCTCGACCGCGTCGACGGCCGCCGCGCTGGCCGAGTTGCACGCGATCACCAGCAGCTTGGCGCCGGCCGCCACCAAATGCTCGGCGATTTCGATCGAGAACGCCCGGAGCTCATCCTGACTGCGCTCGCCGTAAGGAAAGCGCGCCGTGTCGCCCAGGTAGAGGTAGTCCTCGCCCGGCAGCGAGACCAGCAGCTCGTGCAGGACGGTCAATCCACCGACACCGGAATCGAACACGCCGACCGGCTGCTCCGCGACTGGGGCCATGCCGCGGCATGGTGCCAGAGGCGGGTCAAGAATTGATTACTGCCGCCCAAGGCTGACGCCTCGGGCGGGTAGGCTGGCCCACCTACCGTGCGCGCGTTGGTCGTCACCAACATGTATCCGACGCCGGCGCGGCCGGCGCTCGGCAGCTTCGTGCGCGACCAGGTCGAAGCGCTGCGGCGGATCGACGGCATCGAGGTGACCGTGTTCGCGTTCGACCCAGGCGGAACAGCTGCCTACCTGAAGGCCGCGAACGACCTGCGCAAGACACACCGAGGAAAGCGCTTCGACGTCGTCCACGCCCACTTCGGGCTCACCGCCTGGCCGGCGTTCGCGGCCAAAGGCAGAGCGCATGCGGTCACGCTCCACGGGACGGACCTAACACACCCCCGCTCGCGGGCAATCACGCTCGGAGCCCTCCCGTTCGAAGATCTCGTAGCGACTGTGTCTGAGCCGCTGGCAATACAACTCCCGGCCTGGTCGGTACGGAAGCAGCACGCGATCCTCCCGGCCGGCGTAGCGACGGACCGCTTCAAGCCGATCCCGCGCCGCGAGGCACGCGAAGCCCTCGGCCTCGATCCGAACCGTCCCTATCTGCTCTTCCCGGCCGACCCAAGCCGGCCCGAGAAGCGCTACGACCGCGCCGCCGCGCTCGCCGCACGCCACGACGTCCGCCTACTCGCGCTCGGGAGTACCGATCCGCAAGAGGTTCCCGTCTGGGTCAACGCCGCCAACGCCGTGCTCGTTCCCTCCGAGCGCGAGAGTTACGGCCTCGCCGTGCTCGAGGCGCTCGCCTGCGACGTGCCTGTCCTGGCCACCCCGGTCGGCATCGCGCCCGAAGCCCTGAACGACATCCCCGGCACCCACTGCGCACCGTTCGACGAGAACGCGTGGAGCCAAGCCCTGGAGCCGCATCTCAGAGCCTCAGACCCGCGAATCGAAGGCCGAGCCACAGCCGAGCGCTACTCGACCGATCGCATGGCGGCGAACGTTGTGACCGCCTGGCGGGCACTCGTGCAACGGCCTTAGTCGATCAGCCGAACCGCGGTCCGCCACACCGCGAGCCGCCAGATCACCACGGCAAAGACCACGAGGACGCCGACGTGCACCAGGTCGGCTCCCGGATGCAGTCCGAAGGCGCAATCGCGCACCAGCTCCACGCAGTGATACAGCGGGTTGAACCAGGCCAGCACCTGCAGCCAGTGAGGCATCCGGTTCAACGGGAAGAACGTCCCGGCGAGCAGGAACAGCGGCGTGAGCACGCCGCTGACCACGTAGCTGAGGCCGTCGAAGGTTTCAGACAGCGTGCCGAACAGCATCCCGAGCGCGGCCATGCCAATTCCGGTCAGCGCGCCGACGAACGGCACCAGCAGCATCGCGGGCTCGGGCGGCAGGCCGAAGAAGAACGCGACCACCAGCGGCGCTGTTCCGTACACCCCGGCGCGCACGCCCAGGAATAGCGACTCGCCTGTCACGATCTCCGAGACGTCCACCGGCGCGGCGAGCATCGCGTCGTACACGCGCTGGTAGCGACGCTTGTACAGCGAGTCGAACATCGCCGAGAAGGTTGCGCTGAACAGCACCGTCGTCGCCACCACCCCGGTCGCCACGAACTGGATATAGGGGATGCCCTCGACGTGCGAGACGAGCTTGCCGAAGCCGAACCCGAACGCGAGCAGCATGATCACCGGTTCGACGATCGCCGCGAACGTGCGCGTTTGCCAGAAGTAGCGGAACACGATCCACTCGCGGACCCACACCGCGCTCAGCGCGGGCAGATCGATCCGGCCGGCAGATACACGGTTCATTCGACGTAGTCCCCCGTGAGCCGCACGAACACGTCCTCGAGCGTCGCCGCTCGGCGTGCGCCATCGGGGAGGCGCCCGTTCGCCTCCTCGGCGTGCAGAAACGTCAACGCAGGACCCGATGGCCGCGTGGGCTGGCCGTTGGCCAACGCCCGAGCCTGCATGTCGCGTATCTGCGCGAGGTTGCCGTGCACGTCGAGGGCCTCACGTCCGGCGAAGCGACGGATCAGTTCGCCCGGCGCGCCTTCGGCGACCACCCGGCCGGCCGACATGATCGCCACGCGGTCGGCCAGTCGCTCGGCCTCCTCGATGTAGTGGGTGGACATCAGCACGGTGGTGCCCTGCTCGCGCAGCGAGACGATCAGGGACCACAGCTCCTGGCGCACCTGCGGGTCCAGGCCCACGGTCGGCTCGTCGAGCAGCACCAGCTCGGGCTGGTGGATCAGCGCCCGCGCGATCAGCAGGCGGCGCTGCATGCCGCCCGACAGCTTCACCGCCTTGTCGCGCGCCCGCGCTTGGAGGCCCGCGAGTGCCAGCGCCCGGTCGACCGCGCCCGCTCGTTCTCCGGCCGGCACGCGATACAGGCGCGCGAACACCTCGAGCACGTCGCGTACGCACAGATCGACGTCCAGGTTGCTCTCCTGCGGGCAGATCCCCATCCGCGCTCGAGCGAGCTTTGACTCCGCCGGCAGCCGAAATCCGAGTACCGACGCCTGGCCGGCGTCGGCGATGGCCTGGCCTGTGAGGATCCGCATGGTCGTCGACTTGCCCGCGCCGTTGGGACCGAGTAGGCCGTAGCAGACGCGCGCCGGCACCTCGAGCTCGAGGCCGTTCACCGCGACGACCTCGCCGAACTGCTTCACCAGCCCGTGTATTGACACGGCCGGGCCGGTGGAACGACTAGAAGAAGAGACGCGACTAAACGACAAGGAACCTCCAGGGACCGACCTACTAAGCAGCGGGAGCCGTCGCAAAGCGACGGCGGAACGTCAACGCAGCTTGAGAACCCTGAGATCCATGTGACGCAAATCGTACCTCATGCGAGCGCCGGCCACCACTCGGTCAGGCGCTCCCGAGCCTGCGACACGAGCGGCGAGCCGTCGCCCTCGAAGTCTGGCGCCGCCACCGGGTCACGCAACGCGACCAGCGTCGCGGCGACCGACCGCGCCAGCGCCTCGAGGCCATAGCCACCCTCGAGCACGCACCCGACCGGAGCCTCCAGCGTTTCCCCCACCCAGCGCACGGAGCGCGTCATCGCCGCGTAGCCCTCCTCGGTCACAGCGCACTCGCCGAGCGGATCGTCGCGATGGGCGTCGTACCCGGCCGAGACCAGGATGAGCTGCGGCGCGAACGCCCGCGCGAGCGGGACCGCCACGCGATCCACCAGCGAACAGAACACCTCATCCCCCGATCCGGGCCGAACGGGCAAATTCACGGTGAACCCCCGCCCGGGACCCGACCCCACGTCTGTCGCGGGACCCGTCCCCGGATACAGCGGCGACTGATGGATCGACACGAACAGGACCTCATTCGATTCGTGGAAGCTGTCGTTGGTCCCGTTGCCGTGATGCACGTCCCAGTCGAGGATCATCACGCGATCGAGACCGCCCGCATCGAGCGCGTGCCGGGCCGCGACCGCGATGTTGTTGAACAGGCAGAAGCCCATGGCGCGTGCCGTCAGGGCGTGATGTCCGGGAGGTCGGTGCGCGCTGAACGCGCACGGCGTGGCGCGGTCGAGCAGCAGGTCGACCATCTGCACCGCCCCGCCGGCGGCATGCAGCGCGGCCTCGAAGGAGTCGGGGCTGACCACCGTGTCGACATCCAGGTAGCCACCGCCATTCGCGCACACCCGCTCGATCGAGTCGACGTAGGCGGCCGGATGGACCGCCTCCAAAACTGAGCGGTCCACCGGCTCCGAGGAGACCCGGTCGAACCCGAGCCAGTCGCGCGCCGATAACTCGCGCTCGATCGCGACCAGCCGTGCCGCGCGCTCGGGATGCCCGCCCGTGTCGTGGCGCAGCGATGAGGGATGCTCGAGCCACACGGGCGCTGAGGCCATCGGGATACCGTATCGGGACAAGTGCGGGTTCTTGCTAATCAGGTCACCGTGGTGGGCGCGGGCGCGGCCGGCCTGTACACGGCGTTGCGCGCGGCCCGCGAGGGCGCATCGGTGACGCTTGTGTCGGCCACGCCGCTGGCGGAGTCCTCGAGCTGGTGGGCGCAGGGCGGGCTGGCCGCCGCGCTCTCGGCGCAGGACAGCCCCGAGCTGCACCTGCGCGACACGGTGATCGCCGGCCGCGACGCGGTACGCGAGTCGGCCGCGCGCGTCATGTGTGAGGAGGCGCCCGAGGCGGTGCGCGACCTGATGCGGCTGGGCGTCCGGTTCGACGCCGACCACGACGGTCGCCTGGCGCTGGGGCTGGAGGGCGGCCACTCGACGCGCCGGATCGTGCACGCCGGCGGCGCAGCGACCGGCCGGCGGCTGGTCCGACAGCTGAGCGCGGTCGTGGCCGAGCACCCGGCGATCGGCGTGCTCGAGGGCCGCCGGGTGATCCAGCTGCTCTCCGACGGCGAGCGCTGCGTCGGCGTCCGTCTCGAGGACGGCGACGTGATCGCCAGCGGCGCCACGGTGCTCGCTACCGGCGGCGCCGCCGCGCTGTGGGCGCGCAGCACCAACCCCTCGGTCGCCGTTGGCGGCGGGTTGCTGCTCGCCTTCGCCGCCGGCGCGGCGCTGGCCGACCTGGAGCTACTGCAGTTCCACCCCACCGCGGTCGTGGGCGCGAACGGAGCCGACGGCTTCCTTGTCACCGAGGCGGTGCGCGGCGAGGGGGCGCTCCTTCTGGACGCGCGCGGCGAGCGCTTCGTCGACGAGCTCGCCCCCCGCGACGAGGTGGCACGGGCCGTGCAGCGCCAGATGATCCAGACCGATGCACCGTCTGTCGACCTGGACATGCGCGCCGTCGATCCCGCCCTGTTCCCCAACGTCGTCTCCGCGTTGCGCAAGGCCGGGATCGACCCCGAGCGCGAGCTCGTCCCGGTCGCGCCCGCCGCCCACTACATGATGGGCGGGATCGCCACCGACCTCGAGGCCCGCGCCACCCTCACCGGCCTGTACGCGGTCGGCGAGTGCTCGTGCACGGGCCTGCATGGCGCCAACCGCCTGGCCTCCAACTCGCTGAGCGAATGCTTCGTATTCGGCGCGCGGGCGGCGCGCTCGGCGGCGGCGCAGCCCGAGGTCGACCCCGCCGCAGCGGCCGAGCCTGCGCGCGACACCGCTCCCGTGCCCCCGCCGGCAATCTCACTCGCCAGCCGCGAAGCCCTGTGGCAGGACGCCGGCCTTGAGCGCGACGCGGCGGGCCTGAGCCGCCTTACAGACGACGAGCACCCGCTCGTCCGGCTGATCGCGGGCAACGCCCTGGCGCGGACCGAGAGCCGCGGCGCCCACCAGCGCACCGATTTCCCGGACCGAGACCCCGGCTTCGACGGACTTCACGTGACGGTACGCGCCGGTGCGACGCAAAGCACCGAGTTTTGGAGTTAACCTCAACTTAATAATTGACACGACTGTAGCTTCATAGTTCGCGGGTAGCACGCCCTCAGCAAACGGAATGCCCTGGCAGGGGCTGAGGACTTAGGAGTGGTGTGCTTCATGTATCGGTTCAGTCGAGCCATCTACCGTGAGCTTGCCGACGAGATCATCGAAGACTCGTACGAAGGGCCGCACGTCAATCACGAACGCGTCCTGCGTGCGTGCGAAGCCGCCATCGAGCGGCTGGCGACGGATCGGCACTACTTCGCACATCCGTCGCGCACGCTGTTCAACGACATCCGCGTCTACTTCCCGATGTGCGCGCAGTTGCGGGTGCTGCGCGTGATCCAGCGCTATCTCGCGCTGGCCGACGATTTCCTGCGCCGGCTGCCCCAGAACGGCTTCGACGCGTACGGGAATCCATTGCAGTGCCGCGCGAGCACCCGCAAGGGCACCCCGTGCCAGCGGATGCCGCTGCCGCACAACGGCTACTGCCCGTCGCACCAGCACCTGGCCGCGACGGAAGAGCTCGAGTCGCCGCTCATCGCGGCGTAGTTCCTGGGCCGGCGCCTGGCGGCGCCGTCGTCCATGGGACCGGTTGCGCCCGGCATCCGTGCCGGGCGCTCCTTTTGCCCGGCCGCCCGCTTCGGCGGTCCGCTAGGTTGACCCGCCATGCTGCTCGGCGTCGACGTGGGCGGGACCTTCACCGATGCCGTGCTGGCTTATGACGGGCGCCTGATCACGGCCAAGGCGCCCACCACCCCCGAGGACCAGTCCGAGGGCCTGATGGCCGCGATCGAAGCGGCGCTCGACCGGGCCGGGGCCACAGCGAATCAGATTCGCGAGTTCTCCCACGGGATGACCGTGGCGACCAATGCGCTGCTCGAGGGACGGGGCGCGCGCACCGCGTTCGTGGCCACCGAGGGGTTCACCGACATCGTCGCGCTCGGCCGCCAGAACCGCCCTGAGCTCTACCGGCTGTGCACCGCGCGACCGGCGCCGCTCGCCCCCGCCGAGCTGCGCTTTGGCGCGCCCGAGCGGATGACCCCGGACGGACCGCTCACCGTGCTGAGCGACGACGCTGCGTCGCTGCTCGCGCAGCGGGTGGCGGAGGCCGAGCCCGAGGCGGTCGCGGTCGCGCTTCTGCACTCATATCGGCACCCTCAGCACGAGCAGGCGATCGCTCGCGCCCTCGCCGAGCAGCTCGGCGAGGACGTGCACGTGTCGCTCTCGCACGACGTCGTGGGCACCTTCCGCGAGTTCGAGCGCGCCGCCACCACCGAGATCGACGCCGCACTCTCGCCGCTCCTGGCCCGCTACCTGCGCGCCCTGGCCGAGCGCTCGGAGCGGGCCAAGCTCCCCGAACCGGCGATCATGCAGTCCAACGGCGGGCTGATCGACCTCGAGGCGGCGGCCGGTCACGCATCGTGGACGGTTCTCTCCGGTCCGGCCGGCGGCGCGGCGGGCGCCGCCTTCGTCGCCCGCAAGGCCGGCGCGGAGAACGCGCTGTGCCTTGACATGGGCGGCACCTCGTGCGACGTGTGCGTGGTCGACGGAGGCGAGGTGCAGGAGCGATCGAGTGGCGAGGTGGCCGGGCGACCGCTGGCGCTGCCGATGCTCGCGGTCCACACCGTGGGCGCGGGCGGCGGCTCGATCGCGTGGCGCGACGGTGGCGGCGCGCTGCGCGTCGGCCCGCGATCGGCCGGCGCTGACCCGGGGCCGGCGTGTTACGGGCGCGGCGGCACCGAGCCGACGGTCACCGACGCCAACCTGGTGCTCGGCTACCTGTCGGCCGACGCGCCGCTCGGCGGCGGCGTGAGGCTCGACCCCGAGGCGGCGAGAAGCGTGGTCGGCGCGCTCGCCGAGCGACTCGACCTCGAGCTCGAGGCGTGCGCCGAGGGGATCCGCCGGGTCGCCGCCGCCGAGATGATCCGCGCCCTGCGCGTGGTCACCGTCCAGCGCGGCATCGATCCCCGCCGCTACTCGCTGATGGCGTTCGGCGGCGCGGGCGGACTGCACGCGGCGCAGATCGCCGATGAGCTCGAGATCGACACGGTGCTCTGCCCCCGGGCCTCCGGCGTCCTGGCCGCGCTCGGCCTCGTCGTCTCGCCGCGCCGGCGCGACGTGCAGCGAAGCGTCCTGTGGAGCGGCGATGAGCTGACCGCCGAGTCGATCGCGCACGCGGTCGCCGAACTCGGTGACCGCGCTCGGGACGCCATGCATGAGCCCGACGCGGAACTGCGCGTGGTCTACGAGCTGCGCTACCGGGGCCAGTCGTTCGAGCTGGCGATCGCGGGACAGGCCGACGCGACGCCCGAGCGACTGCGCGAGGCGTTCGAACGCGAGCACGAGGAGCGCTACGGCTACAGCGACTCAGAGCAGCGGCTCGAGCTGGTCACGATCCGGGTGACCGCGACCGCGGAGGGAGCCGAGGTCGAGCTCGCGTCGCCCGGCGAGGAGCCCGACGGGCTGGAGCGCTCCAGCCGAGAGGCGACCCTGGGTGACGAGCCGATCGAGCTCGAGGTCGTGCGGGGGATCCCGGGGCCGGGCACCCAGGTGGACGGCGCCGCCGTGGTCGAGCTGCCCGAGGCGACGCTGCTGATCCCACCGGGATGGAGCGCCGAGGTCGACGACACCGGCACGACGATCATGACGCGCAAAGAATGAGCATCGACCCCGTCGAGCTCCAGGTCCTGACCGGCGCGCTGCGGGCGGTGTGCGAGGAGATGGGCGCCGTGCTCATCCGCTCCGCCCACTCGGCCAACATCAAGGAGCGGCGCGACGCGTCGACCGCGCTGTTCGACGCAAACGGCGAGATGGTCATGCAGGCCGAGCACATCCCGGTACACCTCGGAGCGATGCCGGCCGCGGTCGCGGCCGTGCTCGACGAGAAGCACGCGCCCGGGCGGTCCTGGATCCTCAACGACCCGTACGCCGGCGGCACGCACCTGCCCGACATCACCGTGATCACGCCCATCTTCATCGGAGAATCGCCCTCAGGGCGATTCTCCAATGGGATCGGCGTCAGCCGATCCCACCTGATCGCCTTCGCGGCCAGCCGCGCCCACCACGCCGACGTCGGGGGGCGGGTCCCCGGATCAATGCCGGCCGACAGTCGCACGCTCGAGGACGAGGGCGTGGTCATCTCGCCGCGCGTGCTCGACGAGGACGCGATCTCCGAGCTCTCGGGCCAGATGCGCCAGCCCGACCAGCGCCGGGCCGATCTGCGCGCGCAGCTGGCGGCCGGTCGGGTCGGCGGCCGCCGCCTGCTCGAGCTGCGCCAGCGCTTCGGCGCCGAGAAGCTCAAGGAGGCCTTCGCCGAAGTGCTCGACTACGCCGAGCGGCGCACGCAGACGTGCATCGAGGAGCTCGAGGACGGCTCCTACAGCGCGCGCGACGTGCTCGAGGCGCGCGAGGGTGACCTCGAGATCAGGCTGACTGCGACCGTCGAAGGCGACCGGATGACGCTCGACTTCACCGGCACCGCTGACCAGCACGACGGCAACCTGAACTGTCCGCTGGCGGTCACGCGATCGGCGTGTTACTTCGCGATCCGCGTCCTCACCGATCCGGACATCCCGCCGAGCGCGGGCGCCTACCGCCCGGTTGAGGTGATCGCGCCCGAGGGCTGCTTGCTCAACGCGCGCTCGCCCGCCGCGGTGGTGGGCGGCAACGTCGAGACCTCCTCACGGGTGGCCGACGTCGTCCTGCGCGCGTTCGGGCGCGCGCTGGGCCAGGGCACGATGAACAACGTGACGCTCGGCACGGAGGAGGTCGTGTACTACGAGACGATCGGCGGCGGTCAGGGCGCCTGCCCGGACGCCGACGGTCCAAGCGGCGTCCACGTCGCGATGAGCAACACGCTCAACACCCCGATCGAGGCGCTCGAGCTCGAGTTTCCGCTGCGCGTGACGCGCTACGAGCTGCGCCGGCGGTCGGGCGGGGCTGGAGCGTTCCATGGCGGCGATGGTGTGATCCGCGAGTTCGAGGCACTCCAGGCACTGAGCTACTCGCTCATCACCGAGCGCCGGCGCCACTCACCGCCCGGCGCCGACGGTGGCGAGGACGGAGCGCCCGGGCGCAACCTGCTCGACGGCGAGGAGCTCCCGGCCAAGGCGATCGGCGACCTGGAGCCCGGCCAGCGGCTTCGTATCGAGACGCCCGGTGGCGGCGGTTTTGGACATGCGCCCTGATCGCGTTTGTTCGCGATGGGGACGTTTGTTCGAGATACGGTTTCAGACCGCTGGGAACCGGATAAGGTCCCGCGAGATGCCCGCGTGCAGGGATTCGCCCCACAATCGTGTGTTTTGCCACGAAACGGTAAAACCGCGACCTTCCGGTGAAATTTGGCGATTCGCGATCTCTCGCGTACAATCGTCCCCTCCTGTGCTGCAGTCCCACTGCGTGGCCCGCGCGGGACCCCTGTCTTATTCAATCCCCCGTTTTCTCTAACTACTACATGCCGATTGCTTTTAAAGAATGGGCCGTCACCGTGCGGGCCCTTGCCGAAGGAGAGCAGCTACTGACTCTCCGCAAGGGCGGCATCCGTGAGCCCGACAAGCACTTCAAGCTGGACTACGACCGGTTCTTTCTGTACCCGACGTTCGATCACCAGTGTGCGGATCTGGTGCGCGAGTCGCACCTGCCCGAGCTCTCCCGCGCCCTCGAAGAGGGCGTATGGAGCGACGGCGAGCCGCCCCCCCACGCCCTGCGGCGCGGCAACGAGATCCCTCAACCGGATCGCGTTCGCATCCGGGCCTGGGCCGAGGTGGCCGCGCACTACACGATCACCGACCGACGCACCGTAGACGCGCTTTCGCCGTTCTACGTGTGGACAACCGACTACGCGGAGAAGCGCCTGGCGTGGAAGCGACGCCATCCGCTACACGTGATCCTGCTGCGGACGTATCGCATTCCGCGGCCGGTGACCGTCAAGGTGCGCGACGAGTACGGCGGCTGCCGCTCATGGCTCGAGCTCACCCGTGATCTTCCGTTCGAGGGCACACCCGTGCTCTCAGACGAGGAGTTCGAGCGGGCGTCTGAGGAGATCGCGTCGATCGCGTCGGATCGCGTGCCGGTCTTCGCCTGACCCGAAAGGCGTCGGGCTAGAGAAGTTCGTCAGTGGCGTGGGTCGAGTCGGAGTCGCCGTCCTTTCGGGCGCGGCACCCCTCGGCCCACGCCGATGACGCCGACCGCGTGCTGCACTCGCTCGAGCGCACGCGGGAATACCTCTTGCAGTACTTCCCGCGCACGGTGGACGGGATCTCGGTCGTGTTTCACCCGAGCGTCGCGTCGCTCGCGATGGCGCGGCCGCTCATGCCCCTGGCCTGGCTCGCCGCCGCGCCCGCGTCGCGCCGGTACGTAGCCGGCTGGTGCGGTCCCCACGAGTTGCACGTGCTGCTCCCCGACGCGCTCGAGGCGCGCGCATCGACCGTGGGGCGAACGGGGGCCTCATCCCAGGCGATGCTGGCCCGCGCCGTGCCGGCGCTTTACGCCCGACGGGTGATTCTGGAGAACAACCAGGACGTCCCCCGGCGGCTGAGTCCTCGCCGGGCAGGCGTGGAGCTGCGCTGGGCCTGGCTGCTCGAGGGCGCCGCGCGCTGGTTCGGGGGTCAAACGCAGCACTCGGGGCATGCGATCGCCCGCCGGTTGCGCGAGGGGCGGCGTCCGAGCTTCCCGCCCACCGTGCGCGACGCGGCGCTACTTGGCGGCACGGTGATCGACCTGCTCGTGGCGGAGGAGGGTGAGCAGGCCGCTGCCCGGCTTGCCAGTCGGCTGCACCCGCACGGGCCGCGCGGTGCCCTGCGCGACGCGTTCCGGGGACGCTCGCCGGCGCACACCGAGGCGCAGTGGCGCGCGCACCTGGCGCGGTTGAGCGATGTCAATGAGAATGGTCGGCGGCGCCTGACGTCGGCGCCTTAGGGGTCGCGCCCTTAGTCAGACCTGACCGAGTAGCCAGACGAGCAGGGCGCCGATCACGAGCGCGATCAGCAGTCCGATCAGCAGACGCCCGGGCGAGACGACCCGCGTGGCCGGTTCATCGGAGATCAGCTCGCCCTGGAGCAGCACCTCGCGCGCGGCCGCCCGGGCCGCCTCGGGCACCATCACGTCCCGCGGGCCGGCGGCGAGGAAGTCGGGGACGTCGAAGCCGGCGGTGCGCCGCAGCATGCTCGGGATCCCCTCCTCGAGCAGCAAGCCCTGGATGAACTCGGCCTCGGCCTGGTTGCGCGCGCCGGCCACCCGGACGAGCGGCCCCTCGGTGAACTGCGGCTTGATCTTGCGCGCGCGCTCGTGGCGCTCGCTGACCTCCTCGACCTCGCGCCCGTCCGCCTGCACCAGCGGCAGCTTGCAGTCGGGGCAGAACCGCTCATCACCCGGGTAGGTGGTGCCGCAGGCGGGGCAGCGAAGCCGGTCGGGGTTGAGAGCCCGCCCGCCCCGCCCGCTGGGCTCGGCCATCAGACCACGACCAGTTCGGCGTCCGACACGCGGCCGTCGTCGATCCGCCAGGTGCGCACGTCGGGCTCCCCGTTGGCGAGCCCGACGATGATCCACAGTACCCCCGGCCAGAGCTTCGCGAAGTTGATGTCGGTCTGCGACGGCCTGGGCTCGGTCCGGGTGTGCGAGTGGTAGATCGCGCCGAGCTCGAGCCCGGCGTCTTCGATCCGGTTGTGCAGCTCGAGCTGCTCTTCTGGGTCGATCCGGAAACGCAGCGGGCTGGCCTCGGCGTTGACGGCGCGATACACCGCGACTGCATCGCCGTCGTTTGAGCCGACCATCCCGCAGCACTCGTTGGGCGCGTCCTCCCGGGCGTGGGCGATCATCCCTTCGTACTGCTCGCGCGCGATCTTCATGCCGTGTTCGAGGCTACCAACGAGGGGTTAGCTTGAGCCGGTGACAAACGGCCACGGGACCGACTTCACGTAGATGCCGGGGTTTCGCAGGCCACTCAGCACCGTCCAGTGCTGCGCCTCGCAGGCCATCGCCTGCGCGCTCATCGTCACCAGCTCGGTGGTCCCGAGCGTCTTGAGCGCGGTGAAGTAGGCGCCCTCGGCCACCGATTCGAGGTTGACCAGCAGCCGGAAGGAGTCCTTGCGGGTCTGAACGTCGGTCACGCTCCCGGGCACGTGGTACTTGCCGAGCAGCGCATCGCCCGTCTTCACGTCGAGCGGCGCCGTGTCCGCCGGCGCGCCCAGCGCCTCCAGGTGCGCGGCGAGCGTCGCGACGTGCTCGAGCTCCTGGGCCAGGAACGGCTCCAGCGCCGCGTTATCGCCGGGGGGGAGCGCCCGCGCGGCGAGCACCTGCCGGTACCCGAGCACCATCAGCCGCTCGACCTCGAGCACCTTGGCCAGCGTCTCTGAGTCGCTCGGCACCGGGGTAGCGGCGAGCGCCGGCCCCGACGTCGCGGTCCACCCAGCGCCGGTTCCGACCGTCGCGCCAGCCGCGGTCCACAGCGTGCGCCCTATCCACTCCCGCCGAGTCGATCGATCGCGCATCCCGTCACTCCCGGCCGGAGACGTAGGCCGAGGGAACCGCCGGCAGGTGCAGGGCGGCGCGGACCACGGCCAGATGCTGCGCGTCGTTGGCGAAGATCGAGGCCACCTGCTGCTTGACCGTGCCGGGCGCCAGACGCGGGATCGCGTCCAGATAAGCGGTGATCAGCGCCCGTTCGACCGTGTGCAGCACGCCGATCACCTCTTCGCTGCCACGTGGATTGCCGAGCGGGTAGCTCGGCCGGCCCTTGATCGGCTTGCCGCCCGCGGCCCTGACCAGCCCGGCCAGGTCGCCGGCGTGCGAGAGCTCATCGTTGAGGAACAACTGTCCGGCCTTGACCGTGGCCGGCGGCAGCAGCGGCGTGGCGGCGGTGTAGGCCGCAATCGCCCAGTGCTCCAGGTCGAGCAGATGGTTGAGCAGCTCGACGTCTGAGTGCAGCACCGGCTTGGCGTTGTGCACCTGCGCCTTCAGTGACGAGTGGCCGCAGCCGGCCACCACCAGGCCGGCCAGCCCGGCACCGGCCGCGCGCAATACACCCCTGCGGGAATTGGGTCTCCCACCCACCCCGCCGTCCGGGTCCTGGCTCACCACCAGACGGTGGAATCCAGGTTCTCGATCTCCTCGAGCGGACGCGTATAGATGCCCGAGGAGAGGTACTTCCAGCCGTCGTCGGCGACCAGGAACACCACGTTGCCTTCGTCGAGCTCGCCCGCGATCCGCACGGCCACCCGCGCGATCGCCCCCGAGGAGACGCCGACGAACAGGCCCTCTTCGTCGAGCAGCCGCCGGGTGAACACGATCGCGTCGCTGTTGGTGACGAAGATCTTGCGGTCCAGCAATGACAGGTCGATGATCGGCGGGATGAAGCCGTCCTCGAGCGAGCGCAGTCCCTGCACCGGCTCGCCCTGCATCGGCTCGGCGGCGACGATCTTCACCTGGTCGCCGAGCTCCTCCTTGAGCCGGCGCCCGTTGCCCATCAAGGTGCCGCCCGTCCCGAGCCCGGCTACGAACGCCGCGACCTCGTCGAGCTCCTCGAGGATCTCAAGCGCGGTCCCGTTGTAGTGGGCGAGCGGGTTGGCCTGGTTGCCGTACTGGTAGGGCATGTAGTACGAGGCGTCCTTCTGAGCCATGTCGAGGGCCAGCTCGACCGCGCCGTTGGATCCCTTGGCGCCCTCGGAATAAACGATCTCGGCCCCGTACATGCGCAGGAGCTCGGTCCGCTCCCGGGTGACGTTCTCGGGCATCACCACCTTGACCGGATAGCCCTTGCGGCTGCAGATCATCGCCAGCGAGATGCCGGTGTTGCCCGAGGTGGGCTCGAGGATCGTCTGACCGGGCCGGATCAGGCCTTTCTCCTCGGCGTCCTCGATCATCGCGCGGGCAACCCGGTCCTTGACCGAGCCGGTCGGGTTGCGGGACTCGAGCTTCGCCCACAGGCGCACGCCGGGCTTGGGGCTCAGGCGCTTGAGCTCGACCAGCGGCGTGTGGCCGATGGCCTGGACGATGTCGCCGTACCGGCCCCCGCAGGGCTTGTTCTCAAGACGCTCGGCGGCCATGCTTCACGAAGTATAGGAGGGTGGGCCGGCCGGGTGGGCGGGCCGCCAATCCACCACGGCGGCCCGCCTCTCGCACTCCTAGCCCCAGCTGCTCGGGGTCGTCGACGTCGTCGGCGTGGTCGACATCGGCGCCGTCGAGGACGGGTCGCTGGCCTTGACGATATGCCAGATCGAGCCGAACGTCTTCAGCTCATCGCCGTTGGCCTGCTGCTTGTTGTGCCCCGTGATGTCGGGCGTGAAGTAGTACAGCGGCTGGCCGTTGAGGGTCAGCTGGAGGGTCCCGTGATTGCGGAACGTGCCGAGCTTCCCGCTGATGCCCGACTGCTTGGTGACGCTGGTCGAAGACGGCGACACCGGCGGCCAGAACGCCCAGCAGTTGGTGCTCTTGTTGCTGGTCTTCTTGCAGATCAGATGGTGGGTCGTCTCACCCTGGAAGGTGTAGACGGCGTAGCCCGAGGGCCCCACCGCCACCGCTTCATGCGTGTCGACGGGCTTCACCGCGAACATCGCGGTGGCCGCGTTGGTGACGTGGACGTTATTCGCCACTTTCAGGGTGAACGACTTCGCTATGGCCATGCTCGCGACGACCAGCAGCGCCAGCGCGGCTACCCCCGCGATCAGGATCGCGGTAGAGCGGCGCGGGTGGCGAGCCGCGGCGCGAGTGACTCGGTCAGACATACCTCAGGGCTCCCTTCGATTCGGTGGGCTTGCCCTGAGGACGCCGCCGCGCGCAAAACCCTTCCCGAGCGAGCGACGTCCCCCGGGTGCCCGGCCCGCCCAGCACGCCCCCGGCGCGCTGCGCGACCTACTCGGCGCCCCGCGCGCGGATGCTTCACGATCGGCGATCAGCTCCTCACGGGCGCCCGACACCCCCGCCGGACCGACCGCCAGGCCCTCCACCCCGTTTCGCCCCGACCGGGAAATTTCGGTTGGAGTGGTGTCGGGGAGGGCCATTTCGGCCATCACCGCAGCGCCGACGCCGCAGTGTCGGACTCCGCCGCGCACGAGCCTGTCGCACACATCCGGGGATTTGTGAGGAGCCCACAACCGACCGTGGGCCGCGCGCGGCGTTCCATCCAGAATTCGCGGAGCCTGGCCGAGAAACGTGCCGTATTTTCACGTTTCTCGGCCAGGCTCAACTCCGCGGACCGTCGCCCTGTGATCCGGCCACAACGACCCGCCCCACGCCGCGCTTTATGCGACGGGCTCCACAGAGGCAAGATCCGGAACTGCAGGTGCAGGGCCACCCGTGATGGCGGAAATTGCCCGGCCCGGTTCGCCATGACGGGGCAATTTCCAGCATTGGGGGCGTCGAATGCTGGAAAATTGCCCCATCCAGGTGGCTCACGTCGCGCGGCAGGCGCGCCCGCCGCGCAGCAGACCTCTGACCCGCGATCGGCGGGTTCGACCGAGCGGCCCCAGCCCGCCGGCGCTCGGCGGCCTCTCTCAGGACCTCCTCGCGGCGTGCCTCGGCGATCTGGTACTGGATTTAGCGCAGAGCTAAATGTGCGAGGTGGCGCCGCCCGCCATGGCGGGCAGGATCACCAGTGTGTCGCCGTCGCCGACGCTCGTGTCGAGCCCCTCCAGCACCCGCACGTCCTCATCGTTGAGGTACACGTTGACGTACCGGTTCAGCCCGCCGTCGGAGGCGAACAGCTGCGACTGCGTGTCGGGGTGCGCCTCGGCCACTGAGCGCAGGATCTCGCCCACCGAGGAACCGGAGGCGCTCAACTCCTTCTCGCCCCCGACCGAGGGCCGCAAAACGGGTGGAATCCGAACCGTCGCCATGAAACCGCGGTAAACCCTAGTGGGCGCCGGCGCAGAACGCCTCGTAGTCGGGGAACACGCCGAGCTCCTCGTCGGTGATCGACTCGGGATCGCGCGAGCAAATCGGGCAGTCGGGGTCGCGGCGGACCTTGACCTCGGTGGTGGTGGCGGCGAGGGCGTCATACATCAGCAGCCGCCCGATCAGCGGGTCGCCCTCGTCCAGGATCAGCTTGATCACCTCGGTGGCCTGGAGTAGGCCCATCGTCCCCGGCAGCACGCCCAGTACGCCGTTGGCGCCGCACGAGGGCGCTAGCTCCGCCGGGGGCGGCACCGGGAACAGGCAGCGGTAGCACGGGCCGTCATATGGCTTGAACACCGACAGCTGCCCCTCGAAGCCGAGGATCGCGGCCGACACCACCGGGATCCGCAGACGCACCGACGCGTCGTTCAGGAGGTACCGGGTGGGGAAGTTATCGAGGCCGTCGACGACGATGTCGTAGCCGGAGATGATCTCGACGATGTTGTCCGGGCCGAGACGCACCGGGTACTTCTCGACCTTCACGTCCGGGTTCAGGGCGTTGATCGTCTGCTCAGCCGAATCGACCTTGGACACGCCGATCCGCTCACTCGAGTGGATCACCTGGCGCTGGAGGTTCGACAAATCCACCTCGTCGTTATCGACGATCCCGAGCGTGCCCACGCCGGCCGCGGCCAGGTAGAGCGCCGCGGGTGAACCGAGGCCGCCGGCGCCGAGGAGCAGCACCTTGGCGTCGAGCAGCTTCTGCTGCCCGTCGGGGCCGACCTCCGGGAGCAGGAGATGGCGCGAGTAGCGCTCGCGCTGCTCGGCGGTCAGGGTGCGAGGCGTCTCGACCTCGTAACCGCGATCCTTCCAGAGCGTGAAGCCACCGGTCATCGACTCGACGTGCTCGTAGCCCAGGTCCTCGATCAGCGTGCGGGCGGCCCACGCCGAGCGGTTGCCCGACGCGCAGTACAGAACGACGTGCTTATCGCGATCGGGGACGGCGCCCTCGAACCTCGACTCCAGGTAGCTCTTGGGAACGTGCAGGGCACCGGGGATGTGGCCGGCTCCCCATTCTTCGGGTTCGCGCACATCGACGATCACCGCGCCGTTTCCGACCTGCTCGCGCACGGCGGCCGGATCGACCTCGTCGATCCTGCTCTTGATCTGGCGGAGAACCTCGGCTCCGGACGGGCTCATCGGCGAAAACTCCTCAAAGGCACTAGGGATTCAATACTTCAGAGAGTATAGCGGCGGAGACCAAATGACTAAGGCTCTTTTTCCACGCCTGCTGGACCCCGATGATGACGAAGCGATCCGCGTAGGCGCTGACGCGCTCACATACCGCGAGCTGGCCCGCGCCGCCGCCGCGGTGGCATCGGAGCTCGGCGGCGCGGACCGGGTCGCGGTCTGGGCCGAGCCGGCACTCGAGGCGTGCGTCGCGATCGTCGGGGCGCTCGCCGCCGGGGTGGCCGTGGTGCCGCTCAACCCGGGTCTCGGCTCGCGCGAGCTCGAGCACATCGTCACCGACAGCCGGCCCGAGCGGCTGCTGGCCTGGCCCGGGGTGCAGGCGCCCGAGCAGCTCTCGGGCATGTCCCGATTCGACGTCGACCTCGACCGCCTCGGCGCGCGCAACCCCCGGCTCGGGGACGAGCTCGGCGAGGAGGACGTGGCGTTCGTGATGTACACGTCCGGGACCACCGGACCGCCTAAGGGCGTCCAGATTCCGAGGCGGGCGATCACCTCCAACCTGGATGCGCTGGCCGAGATCTGGCAGTGGACCGCCGATGACCGGGTCACGCACGCGCTGCCGGTGTTCCACGTGCACGGGTTGATCATCGGCGTGTTGGGCCCGCTGCGCCGCGGCGGGCAGGTCGAGCACGTCGGCCGCTTCTCCGCTCAGGCGCTGGCGCAGGCGCTCCGACGCGGTGCCACCGTGATGTTCGGCGTGCCCACCATGTACACGCGGATCGCGCGCGAGGCCGCCGAGGATCGCGAGCTGGCCGACGCCTTCGCCGGCGCCCGGCTGCTCGTCTCCGGCTCGGCCGCGCTCCCGACCACGGTCCACGACCACATCAAACAGCTCACGGGGCAGGCGATCCTCGAGCGCTACGGGATGACCGAGACGCTGATGAACGCCGGCGTGCGGCTGGGCGAGGAGGTAGTCCCTGGGCGGGTCGGGCCGTCACTCCCCGGGGTCGAGTGCAAGCTCGTCGGCGAGGACGGGTCGACCATTGACGCCACCGACGACGAGACGATCGGCGAGATCGCTGTGCGCGGTCCCAACTTGTTCGGTGGCTACCTGAACCGCCCGGACGCCACCGAGGAGGCGATGCGCGACGGCTGGTTCATGACCGGCGACCTGGCGACCCAGAACGAGGCCGGGTCCCTGAAGCTGGTCGGGCGCAAGAGCACCGACCTGATCAAGTCCGGCGGCTACCGGATCGGCGCCGGCGAGATCGAGGGCGCGCTGCTCGAGCACCCGGCGGTGGCGGAGGTCGCGGTGACCGCAGCACCCGACGACGACCTGGGCGAGCGGATCGTCGCCTGGGTGGTGGTCGAGGACGGTCGCGCCGCCACGCCGGACGAGCTCTCCGATCACGTCGCGAACCTCCTGACCAAGCACAAGCGCCCCCGCGAGGTCCACTTCCTCGACGAGCTGCCCCGCAACGCCATGGGGAAGGTGCGCAAGCGCGACCTTGGGACATAACTCGCGGATAGCGCGAGTTATCTACCAAGCGCCGGCGGGGCGCCCCCAAACCCCTAAGGGGACGCCCCGCGAAATCAGACCCAATCGCCTTCCACGCTGGACGCCACGCCGGTCCCGGCGAACGGTTGTGGAGAGCTTTCAGTAGTGGTTATCGGCCCGGCCAAATTCGGTCGATATCGGGCGAAGACCCCATCTTGCTCCCGCCGCCGGAAAGCCGATACCGACGGCGGAGCCGCCCATGACCCATGAAATCTCGCTCACTCCTCGTCCAAGTCCTGTCGGTGAACCTGCTCCTGGTGGCCGGGACCACGCTGGTGGCCGCGATCGCGCTCCATCACCGCGCCGCGAGCACCCTCGCCGGCCGCCAGATGGTCGTGCTCGGTCTGGCCCTGGTGGCAACGCTGCTCGGCAACTGGCTGCTGCTGCGCCGGCGCTTCATCCCGATCGAGCGGCTGATCTCGGCCATGGAAAAGATCGAGGAGGCCACGTCCAACCGGGAGCTCCTGACCGAGGACCGGATCGACAGCTCCGAGGCGCAACGCCTGGCCGCGGCCATCAACCGGATGCTGGCGCGCCTGGAGGCCGCGCGCCGGGAGGCCGGTCGCGCCGCCATCCAGGCCCAGGAGCGCGAACGACGGCGGATCGCCCAGGATCTCCACGACGAGGTCAACCAGGCGCTGACCGCGGTCTCGCTGCGGCTCCAGGCGTCGATCGAGCACGCGCCGGCGCCGCTGCGCCGCGAGCTGGACGAGACCAAGCGACTGGCCGGCCAGGCCATGGAGGAGCTGCTGGCGCTGGCCCGGCAGCTGCGCCCCGCCGTGCTCGACGACCACGGCCTGCTCCCGGCGCTCCACAGCCAGGTGCGCGACTTCTCCGACCAGACCGGCATCCGGGCGAACTTCGATGTGCGCGGCCCGGTCTCAAGGCTGACGCCCGAGCAGCAGTTGGTCGTCTACCGGGTGACCCAGGAGAGCCTCTCGAACGTCGCCCAGCACTCGGAGGCGGGGAAGGTCGACGTGGAGCTGTCGTTCGTGGGCCGCACCGTCCTGCGGATCAACGACGACGGGAAGGGCTTCGTCCAGCGCCGGGAAGGGGGCCTCGGGCTGTCGGGGATGCGCGAGCGCGCCTTGCTGGTCGGCGGGCAACTGACGATCCGCTCGGCTCAGGGTCAGGGAACGCGAGTGGAGCTGACGCTCGCATGAGACACGGAGGTCTGTACTGATGCGAATCCTGGTGGCAGACGATCACGGCATCGTCCGGTCCGGCATCAAGCTGCTGCTCGAGCGCCAGCCCGGGCTCGAGGTGGTGGCCGAGGCGGCCGACGGGATCGAGGCCCTCGAGCAGGCGCTCGTCGCGCGCCCGGATCTGTGCATCCTCGATGTCGGCATGCCCCGGATGACCGGCCTCCAGGCCGCCCGGGAGATCCGTGCGCACCTCCCCCACGCTCGCGTGCTCATGCTCTCGATGCACGACGACGAGCACTATCTGTTCGAGGCGCTCAAGGCCGGCGCGTCGGGCTACGTGCTCAAGCGCGAAGCCGACCAGGACCTGGTCGGCGCCGTCCACGCGGTGGGTCGTGGCGAGGCCTTTCTGACCAATGCCGCCGAGCGCTCGATCATCCGCCGCTGGATGTCCGGCGAGGACGGCGGGCCCACGATTTCGCTCACCCCCCGGGAGGAGGAGGTGGTGAAGCTGATCGCCGAGGCCTTCACCAACGCCCAGATCGCCCAGACCCTCCACCTGGCCGAGAAGACAGTCGAGTCCCACCGGGCCAACGTGCTGCGCAAGCTCGGGATGCGCGACCGGGTCGAGCTCGTGCGCTACGCGATCCGCCGGGGTCTCGTAGAGGCGTAGCTAAATTTGGGGCCGCCTTCGGCGGCGTCCGTGGGGCCGTCCACCCCGTCCGGACGGGAATTGGATCCCGCCCACCCACCCCCACCGCCCCACGGACGCCGAGCGAAGCGAGCCCATCATGCGCGCGCCCGTCGACCACATAGCCGCCCCTCCCTTCCCGCCCCGCCTGCGATGGATCAACCCGCAGGAGCACGGATACCCGATGCTGCTCGAGTTCTGGGACTTCTGCCGCCCGCAATCCATCCGCACGCTCCCCTACGTCAACGCCTGGCACGCCCGATATCCCGACCTGAGTGTCATCGGGGTCCACGCCGGCGGGTTCGCGCCGTCCGCCGACCCGGAGGCGGTGCGGGCGGCGGTCGACCGGCTAGGGATCGCCTACCCGGTGGCGATCGACGGCGAGTACGCGGTGTGGAAGCTGTACGGGAACCTGGGCTGGCCGGCGCGCTACCTGTTCGACCAGCGCGGCATGTTGCTCCACTACCACTACGGGGAGGGCGGCTACGAGGAGACCGAGCGGGCGATCCAGGAGCTGTTCGGGATCGACCAGCCGGTGCTCGATCCGTTTCGGCCCGAGGAGGCACCCGACGCGCTGCTCGAGCCCCAGACCGACGACGTCGAGGGACCCTACTCGGGGCCATATCGGGCCGGCGGGGTGTGGGCGGTGCTCGACGGCGTTGGCACGGTCATCGCGAACGGCCGGACCGTGACCGTCGATCACCCGGGCTGCTACGAGCTGATCGCCCACGAGCGGAGCACCGACGGGGAGCTCGCGCTCGAGATCGGCGACGGCGTGCGCTGCCACGCCGTCTGCTTCACGCCGGGCCTCGGCGCCGGGTCCCCACGACCCTGACGCCGACCGCCGGCAGCCGGCCGGCCGCGATCAACTCCTCCTCGGCGGCGCGGAACTCGGGTCCGAGCTCCCAGCGGTAGAGGTACGGCCCGCGGGCGAGGGGGCCCAGCTCGAACCCCTCGACGAGCGCGTCCTCCATCGTCCTCAGGTCGTGGCAGTGGTGGCGCAGGAAGGCCACGACCGAGCCCGGTACCGGGGGTTCGTGGCCGTCGTGCTCTTGCTGCGGCGGACGGTTCACCAGCCACCAGTGCTCGGCCGAGTCGTCGAAGCGCTCCACGTCGATCTCGTCGAGGACGAGCGTCCCGCCGGGCCGGACCACCTCGGCCAGAAGCCGGCAGGACCGCCGCAGCGGCTCCACGTGGTGCATGGAGACCACGGCCACGGCGGCGTCGAAGCTGCCCGCCGGTTCGCTCAGCTCGTGTAGTGACACGGCGCGGACCGAGTCGGTCGTGGACGCCGGATCGATCGCCACCACGTCGTAGCCGGCCGACCTCAGGGCCCCCGCCAGCTCGCCGTCGCCGGCACCGACCTCGAGTACCCGCGCCGGCGCCGGCGGCAGCGACTCGCGCACGTAGGCGAGGACGCCCGGGTCAAGCATCGTCGTCGAGCAGGTTGACGAGTTCCGGCGGAGCGTCATCAGCGACGATCGCCGCAAACCCGGGCCGGTAGGGACTCTCGCGCGGGGAGTCGCCCAGCCACGCCGGCTCATAGACCCAGCTGCCCGTGTTGAGCAGCCGGCCCCACTCGCTGCGGTCATCGCCCGGCAGCGGACCGGCGCGGTGGGTATGCCCGAAGATCACGTGCTGCGCCGGCACCTCGAGACGGCCCAGCACCTCGTGGGACGCCCGCAGCGCCGCCCGCCGGAGCTCGACCGCCGAGACATCGGCGTGCAGCGGCCCGAGGCCGGCTCGATTCAGTGCGGCCACGACCACCGGGAAGGCAGTCCCCAGCGCCCGCCCGCGCAGGCCGCCGTCCCCGTCCAGCGCCCGCCAGGCGCGGATCTGAAAGCTGCCGTCACCGCCCCCGCCCCGCAGGCCGCCGCTTTGCGCCACCGTGTCGATCCAGGCGTACATCGGCGCCAGAGCCGCCTCGTAGTCCTCGGCCCGGGACGGGCCGCCCGCGGGCTCGCCGGCCAGCCGCACGGTCAATCCCGCGCCCAGCCGCTCGACGATCGGGACGGTGTTGTGACGGTCGCCGTAGTGGCCATGGATCGCATAAGTGTCCTCGCGCAGCCACGCGCCGGGGTAGGTAACCCGCACGCGAGCCGGCCCGAGCGCCTCAACCAGGGCACCGAGGGGCTCCCGCGGATCCGATGTCACCGCCGACTCGAGACCGAGCGGCGTCGGATCCCTCCGCTCGAGCCAGCCTCGCAGCAGCGCGTGGTCGTGGTTGCCGGGCACCACGACCACCTCGGCGACCGCCGAGCCGAGCTCGCGCAGCACCGGCGCCGCCTCGCTGAGCGCGTCGCGCACCGGCCCATGGCGGAGCTCCAGCACGTCGCCGAGGAGCACCAGCCGATCGCACCCGTCGAGCGCGGCGAGCAGCGCCGCCCGCTCGCGCTCGCGCCGCAGCACGTCCGGGCGCCCGCGGGCACCCAGGTGCAGGTCCGAGACGACGAGCGTGCGCAGGACCGATCGCGCTTAGTCGATTGGCCGGCGACGCCTCACGGCGGCCCCTTAGGCCGCCATGCCCTGGCGGATCACCTTGGGGAGCATGAAGCGGACGTCCTCCTTGACTACTTCGAGCTCCCGCACGTCGCTGGTCCCCCGCGCCCGGAAGAAGTCAACCAGGCGCTGCACGAGCTCCTCCGGCGCGCTCGCGCCCGAGGTGATTCCGACCACTCGCTTGTCCGCCAGCCACTCCTCGAGCACCTCGCCCTCGGAGTCGATCAAGTACGAGGCCGCGCCGTGCTCGCGCGCCACCTCGACCAGCCGGTTGGAGTTCGAGGAGTTGCGCGAGCCGATCACCAGCACCAGATCGCACTGCTCGGCCAGCTGCTTGACCGCGGCCTGGCGGTTGGTCGTCGCGTAGCAGATGTCGTCGGTGCGGGGGCCGACGATCGCCGGGAAGCGCCGGCGCAGGCGGTTGATGATCGCCCGCGTCTCGTCCACCGACAAAGTCGTCTGGGAGATGTAGGCCACGCGATCGGGGTCGGGCACCTCGAGCTGCTCCACGTCCTCCTCGGTCTGGACGAGCACGATGTGCTCCGGCGCTTCGCCCATCGTGCCCTCCACCTCCTCGTGTCCGGCGTGGCCGATCAGCACGATCGTGTAGCCGTCGGCGGCGAACCGCTTGGCCTCGACGTGGACCTTGGTGACCAGCGGGCAGGTCGCGTCGATCGTGTCGAGCGCCCGCTCGCGGGCGTTGGCGTGGACGCTGGGCGCCACCCCGTGGGCCGAGAACACCACCGTGGCGCCCTCCGGCACGTCCTGCTCGGAGTCGACGAACACCGCGCCGCGCTCGCGCAGCTGCTCGACCACGGTCTTGTTGTGGACGATCTCCTTGCGGACGTAGACCGGCGCGCCGTACAGCTCGAGCGCGCGCTCGACCGTCTGCACGGCCCGATCGACGCCCGCGCAATAACCGCGCGGGGCCGCGAGCAGGAGCTTCTCCGGCGTTGACCCCACGCGGAGGAGTGTAGGGCGGCGACCCGAGAAGCTGGTGGGAGGCTGACGCGATACCGACTACCCTTGACCGACCTCGTCCCCGCCCGGGAGCCGACCGCATGCCGCAACGCCACCTCGACCGCCTCAGCTCGATCGACGCCTCGTTCCTGCACCAGGAGGGACCCACCTCGCACATGCACATCGGCGCCGTGCTGGTGTTCCAGGGCCCGCCGCCGGAGTTCGCCGACTACCTTGACCACGTCCGCGGCCGCCTGCACCTGGTGCCGCGCTACCGGCAGAGGCTGAGCACGCCACCGCTCGAGACCGGCCGTCCGCTGTGGGTGGACGACCCAGACTTCAACATCGAGTACCACGTCCGACACACCGCGCTGCCCTCACCGGGGACCGAAGAGCAGCTGTTCCTGCTCGCGGCGCGGATCGCCTCCCAGCAGCTGGACCGGGACAAGCCGCTGTGGGAGAGCTGGCTGGTCGAAGGGGTCGAGGGCGACCGCTTCGCCCTGGTGTTCAAGACCCACCATGCGCTCGTCGACGGCATCTCGGGCGTGGACCTCGCCACCGTCCTGCTCGACCTGGGGCCGACCGCGCAGGCCCCGCCCGAGACCCTCGAGCCGTGGCAGCCCCGGTCCCAGCCCTCGCCCACGGACCTGGTGGCGGCCGGCGTGCGCGGCGTGGTGGGCGCGGCCGGGGGCCTGGCCGGGCGCACTGTCTCGGCCGTCACGCGACCAGGGGCCACGCTGGGCGCGCTGCGCGACGCCGCCGAGGGCATCGGTGAGATCGTCTGGGCGGGGCTCAATCCAGCTCCGGAGACGCCCCTCAACGTCGAGATCGGGCCGCACCGCCGCTACGCGGTCGTCCGACACCAACTGGCCGACTACAAGACGGTGAAGAACGCCTTCGGGGGCACTGTGAATGACGTCGTACTCAGCGTCGTCTCGGGCGCCCTGGCGGGATGGCTGCAGTCGCGCGGCATCCGGACGGAGGGCCTCGAGATGCGCGCGCTCGTGCCCGTCTCGGTGCGCAGCGAGGCCCACCGCGGCAGTCTCGGCAACCAGCTCACAGCGATGCGGGGACCGCTCCCGGTCTACATCCAGGACCCGGTGGCCCGGCTTCGATTCGTGCGCCGCGCGATGGACGGGCTCAAGGAGTCAAAGCAGGCCGTTGGCGCCGCCACGCTCGCCGCTGTCAACAACCTCGCGCCGCCCACGATCCTGGCGCAGGCCTCCCGTCTGAACTTCTCCACGCGCCTCTTCAACCTGCTCGTGACCAACATTCCCGGTCCGCAGTTCCCGCTCTACGTCCTCGGTCGGCAGCTCGAGGACCTGTTCCCACTGGCGTTCCTACCCAAGAACCACGCCCTTGCGGTCGCGATCATGTCCTACAACGGCGGGATCGACTACGGGCTGCTCGCCGACTACGACGCGTTGCCCGATGTCGAAGTGATCGCGGACGGGATCGATGCCGCCCTGTCCGAGCTGCTCGAGGCGGCGGCACGGGCCGGCGCGCAAACGCCGGAACCGGCGCCCGGGAGCTCTGTCTCGTCGCCGGGCGCGTCCGGCAACGGCAACCCCCGCAACGGCGCCTCTAGCCGGATCCTGCCTTCCGGGAGCGCCCGCACCAAGCCTGGTCCGGCGGCAGACATGCGCGCCAAGCGGGCCTCCCGCTCGGGTCGGACGACCAAGCGCGCCCCCGGCTAGTGACAGCCGGCGCTTGCACGCACGATCACCGCTTGCTGTTTTTCCTGCGTGCGGTTAGCGTTCCGGGCCCTATGGACGATTTGATCCAGCCCGACGAGATCGCCTACCGGTTGGAGCTCACTCCAGCCCAGCTGAAGATCGTCCACACGGCGCTGAAGTCGCTATTTGACGATCTCGGCCACGAGGAGCGAGACGTCAAGCAGGTCGTCCAGGCCGTGCTGGCCAAGCTGCCCGGCGAGCACGAGATCCGCGCGATCGACCTGAATCGCGAACTGCACAGACCTGCGCCGGCCTGACCCTCAGAACCCGAGCGCGAACTTGGCG
>CAWGOQ010000017.1:0-283748 GCA_963824295.1 uncultured Solirubrobacterales bacterium
CGCTCCACTTCGGACGCGACCGAGACTGGCTCCAGTCGTAGCGGTCACCGGTCGCCGTTCCGAACGAACGGCGAGGGTGACGGACTCAGCCTTGATCCCGCGAGGCGTGCTCGGACAGCTCGGCGAGGCGCTGCCGGGCCTCAGCGAGCTGCTGTTCGACCTCTCGGCTCTCAGGTCGCTCCTCAGCCATCGCCTCGTACAGCTCGACCTTCATCTGCGCATGGCGTAGCTGGGCGTCCTTGTAACTAACCCCGTCCGGAAGCTCGCGCTTCATCAGCGCGTCGGAGAGCTCGAGCACCTGGCCGATCCGCTCGGCGATCCAGGTTCTCGCCATCGCGGCTAGACCGCGGGTCACCGGCTCCGGCTCGTCGCGATCCGGTCCGCTGCTGCGACGGTGCTGCACGACCCAGGCGTCGAGCTGCTCTCGGACGCGCTCAGGCTGTTCGACTGCGTACGGCGCCGCCGTGTACCCGAGGCCTCCGTTCTCGGGATGGCGGTGCGGGAACAGCAACGCGTCGCGAAACCGGCGCTCGGCTGGAGCGAACCGCTCCTCCGCGCCCTCGGCAGACACCTCGAGAGCGTCGGCGACGGCGAGCCACGAAACGCCGCGCAGCCGGTCGGCCACGACCGCCGCCTCAAGCAGGGCCATCGCTTCCGACACGATCGTCGCCGCCTCCTCGGCGAGAAACGCGCCGCGCCCGTACTCGTCGCCGTACGTGCCGGCCTCCGACACGAGTCGCTCGCTCAACTCGTACGCGGCATAGGAGTACGTGAGTCGCGCGAGCATCGCCGGTGTGTATCGCATCTCGCTGGACTCCATGCACGGATAATAGCGGTTTACATCGGATAGATGCGCAAATTGGTCCGCATGTAGACGCTTATCCGATACTATCCGCGCTACGACGCCCTTGCGAACACGTCCGAGGACCTGATTGCGGTGGAAGGCTTCGACCAAGCGGAGGATCCGATCGCGGCGCTCGCCGACCAGATCGCAGACCGTGTGGCGCTCCGGCTTGGCCCGCAGCTCACCCGTCTCGCCGCATCAACTGACCCGGCTCCCGCACGCGAGCTGTGGAGCGCTCGCCGTGTCGCGGCCCACTACGGCGTCAGTGTCAGCTTCGTCTACCAGCACGCCGACGAGCTCGGCTGCGTCCGCCTCGGCGGCGGCAGCTGCGCGCGCCTGCGCTTCGACCCGGTCGCAGTGCAAGCGCGCTGGGCCCAGATCGGCGGCGCGCTGCCTGCCGAACGGCCCCAGCGGCGCCGATCACGACCTCGTCGAGCGGCCCGCCACGCACCAGCACGACGAGGATCTCCTCCTGGAGTTCGAGCGTGAGCCATGAGCCACGCCGAACTTAGACTTGGCGCACGCGGCCCGGTCCGCGGATCCGCCAGCCGGGCCGACATCACGAGTCAGGAGGTCCGGATGGAGAAGCGCGCGAGAGGCGAGATCCGCGTGCACGAACGGAAAGACGGCCAGGTCACCTACAGCCTGCGCTTCAGAGTGAACGGTAAGCGCGAGATCCTCACGCTCGGAACCGACACCGACGGGTGGACGTTCCGAAAGGCCGAGCGCAAGCTCGAGGACGTGCTCGCCAGAATCCGAGCCGGCGTCTGGGAACCTCCCGCACCGCCGGATCGCGACGCCGACCGAACCCAGACGTTCCATGTGTTCGCGTCCCGCTGGTGGGCGGCGCGGAAGGGCGAGCTCCGGCCGCGCACTCGCGAGAACTACGAGTGGCGGCTGCGCAAGCACCTGCTGCCGTTCTTCTGCGACTACGCGATCTCGGAGATCGACGTCGCGCTCGTCGAGCGCTACCGCGAGCACAAGGTCATCGAGCGCGAGCGGGTAGCCGAGGCGATCGCCGCCGGCGAGCCGCTGCGGGACAGGCGCGGACAGCGTCGCGTTCCGCTGAGCAACGAGAGCATCAACAAGACGCTCGTCACGCTCACGCAGATCCTCGACAGTGCCGTCGAGCGAGGCCTCCTGGAGTCGAACCCGGCTCGCGGCAAGCGGCGCCGGCTCAAGGTCGTCAAACCAGTGCGGCGGCAGCTCGAGGCCGACGACCTGAAGGAGCTGCTCGCGGTCGCCGGCGAGATGGACCGGAACCTCTACCGGGGTCACCGGATCGGTCGGCGGCCGATGATCGCGGCGATGGCGAAGTCCGGGCTGCGCGTCACAGAGATGTGCCGGCTCCGATGGCGCGACGTCGACGTCCACCACGAGCGCCTGGTGATCGACGAGGCAAAGACCGACGCGGGCAACCGCCACGTCGACCTGAGTCTCGACGTGATGGAGGAGCTCATGGCGTGGCGCGCCGAGCGGCAACCCGCCTCACCCGACGAGTACGTGTTCCCGACCGCGAGCGGCCGACCGCGTGACAAGGAGAACATCTCCCGTCGCGTTCTCGGACCGACCGTAAAGCGTGCGAACGAGCTCCGGGCAGAGCGGGACCTCCCGCCGCTGCCGAAGGTGACACCGCACGCCCTGCGGCGCACGTACATCAGCCTCATGATCGAGGCCGGCGCTCCGTTGCCCTACGTCATGAGCCAGGTCGGGCACGCCGACTCGAGGACGACACTCGAGATCTACGCCCAGGTGCAGAAGCGACTCAGCCGCAAGAAAGTGCACCGAGCGTTCGATGACCTGCTCGCCAGCGCAGGCAGCGCCGAAGCGATCGAGGTTCCGACCGACAGCAGCGACAAGATGTCGCAGTTGACCAACGATCCGGTCCTCCGCACCGCGCGAGGCCGCCCCGTCGGAAGCCGGTACTGGTCCGCGTGGTCCACGCCCTGGTCCACGCAAGTAACACAAACCCACCCGAGGATGACCCACAGCCAACTCAGCCACAAGAAAAGCCCCGCAAACACGGGGCATCTTGGAGGTGGGCGGTACTGGGCTCGAACCAGTGACCTCCTGCTTGTAAGGCAGGCGCTCTACCAGCTGAGCTAACCGCCCGGGGAGGCCGATGGTACCGGCGATGACCGGGTGCGCCGGTGCCGAGTTGGTTTACAACCACCTCCGCCGCCACTGTTTGGTAGGCGGGCGCCGTACGGCCTACATTTCGACAGAGCCGGTGTTCGCAAGAACCGTGTCACCACCGTCCAGATTCACGCCCATTCGGAAGGCCTCGGCGGGCGGGGACGCGCTCTGCCAAGGCAGCGCAAAATTAGACGGCGCGGAGATTGCCGGTCGGCATATGCAGGAGCGATTCACATGAGAATGCAGGAAGACGACATCACCGAAAGCATCGATCAGGATCATCTGTCGGGGTCGGCGGTCGCGGATCGGAGCCCGATGCTCGAGATCTCCAACGCGATGGTGCGCCTCTACAAGGAGGCGTTCGGCCGCGGGCCGACCAAGGCACGCGCCCACTTCGCCGACCAGGACACGCTGGTGGTGATCCTCGAGAACAGCCTGACCGTCGCTGAGCGCAATCTGGTGGCGCTGGGGGAACACCAGCGACTGCGCGAGGCACGGCTGTTCTTTCAGTATGCGCTGGAGGAGCAGTTCCGGGGGATTGTCGAGGAGGCCCTCGGCCGGCGCATCTAGCTCCTCGACCGTCGACTGCAGTTCCACGTAGGCCTGCTCGAGCTCGCGCTTGGAACCGGCCAGCTGCTCCTCGAGCCGGTGGGTGTCGGTCACGTCGAGGTAGGTGATGCTCGTGCCCATCGACGCGCCGTCCGCGAGGAGCGGGAGGAGGCGGACGTCGACAAAACGATCGCCTTCGCTGCCCTGCCAGTGGACGGCCTTAAGCTCGATCGAGCGCAGCTCACGATCGAGGGTGTCGAGGTGGCTGCGGAGCTCGACTGGACGGTAGGAGAGCTCCAGGTCCCGAAGCGGGCGGCCGAAGTCGTTCCGCCCCAGCGAGAACATGCGCCGGGCGGTGTTGTTGGCCATGACCCGGACCCGATCGCGCCGGGTGGGCTTGATCACCTTGCGGAACGCCCGTCGCTTGAGCTCCACCGGCGCGAACAGGTCGGTGTGAGCGATCAGCATCTCCGACTTGCCGAGCAGGAGGTACCCATCGTCGTCGAGGCCGAAGTGGAAGCGGCGCAGGATGTGTGCCTGCGTCTCGGCGGTGAAGTACATGACGCTGATCGGTGCGCTCGAAGAAGTGCTCGAGCGCGTCCTGCGGGACATCCTCGATCTGGCGCGGGAGGTAGGCCCCGTGGCGGGCGTAGTCCAGGGCCGCCTCGTCGACGTCGGTGGCATAGATCTTGACCCGCCCGCGGAAGGCGGCGTCTCCCATAACGCGCGAGAGCACCATCGCCACCGTGTACGGCTCCTCGCCCGACGCGCATCCGGCGCACCACACCCGGATCGAATTCTCCGGCCCGCGCGTGGAAAGAAGCTGCGGCACGACCTCGTCCGCCACGTATTCCCACGTCTGGGGATCACGGAAGAACCCGGTGGTGTTGATCAGCAGCGTGTCGAACAGCTCGGCGAACTCTTCGCCGTGGAGCTCCAGGTGGTCGAGGTAGTCCTCGGAGCGCTCCGCCCCGACCGCACTCATCCGCTTGGCGACCCGGCGCTGGATGGTCGAGCGCTTGTAGCCGGTGAAGTCGAAGCCGCGCGTCTCCTTGACGAACGTCAGGAGCGCCTCGAGCGTCCGGTCCGCACGGGGCGGGTTCACGCCGCCCTCGCCCCGGTCAGACGGCCGTGACCATCCTCGATCACGAGATACTGGTCCGGCGGCGCCACCAAGATCACTCCGAGGCGCCGATAATCACCAGGTCGCGCCGTCGGTCCGAGGTCGCTGCGGTGCGATCAAGAGCCACTCTGGAAAAGCCTACGCTCAGTCGAGCCCCGCGCCACGGTCCGCCGGATGACCCACCCGTCACCGCGCGGCCAGCGGCTCTTCTCCCTCCCAGTCGGCCAGCGCGCGCCGCACCGCCCGGGCGAACGGCAGCGGCGTGACCCCGAACAGCTTCGCCATCTCCTGCGCCGCCCCGGCTGAGCGCGGCAGGACGTCCGCATTCAGGCTACCCATCAGCGCCCGAACGAGGTCGGGGTCCGAGCCGGCGATCGCCGACGCCACCGCGGCGAACGCGGGCGCGGTGAAGATCGGCAGATCGACCCCGGGCCGGTCGACCCCGAGCTCGGCCGCGATCCCCTGAAGGATCTCGGTATAGGTCAGAACGTCGGGCCCGACGACGTCGATCGACCGGCCTTCCGACCGCTCGATCAGCGGCGCGCGCACCAGGCAATCGATCACGTCGCGCTCGGCGACCGGCTGGGTGCGCCGATGCCGCCAAGGCGGGAGCGGGAGGACGGGCAGGCGCTCGATCAGGCGGACCATGAGCCGGAACGAGGCGCTGTGAGCGCCGATCACGATCGACGCGCGCAAGCTGGTCGCGCGGGGCAGGTTCGCCATCAGGATCCGCTCGACCTCGAGCCGCGAGCCCATGTGGGGCGAGGGGCAACCGCGCGGCGCGATGCCGCCCAGATACACGACGCGGTGGACGCCGACCCGCTGGCAGGCGGCGGCGAAGTTGTTCGCGGCCTGCCGATCGCGCGCCTCGAAGCTCCGTGGTCCGGCCTCCATCGAGTGGACCAGGTAGTACGCCACCTCACACCCTTCGAGCGCGGCGTCGAGGCCCTTGTCCTCGAGCACGTCACCCCGCACCGTCTCAACCTGGGCCATGTCGGAGACCGGGTGTGGGTGACGCGACAGCGCTCGCACCGGGCGCCCCTCGGCGACGAGCGCCGCGGTGAGAAGGGTGCCGACGTAGCCCGTCGCGCCGACGATCAGGTCCACGCGCGCTGAGGGCTGACATCCAGGGGCACGGAGCCTGATCGTAGCCGCGCGATAATCGGGCGGGCTTGACCCCGTTTGCCGATGTCGTCGAGACGTCCCGACTCGTCGCCGACACCAGCGCGCGCTCGCGCAAGGTGACGATCCTGGCCGACCTGCTGCGGCGGCTCGAGCCGGGCGAGGTCCCGATCGTCGTCGGGTTCCTGTCCGGGGTGCCGCGTCAGGGTCGCATCGGGGTCGGCTACGCGAGCGTGTATGGAACGCAGGCCCGGCCGGCCGCCTCGGCATCGCTGACCGTGCGCGAAGTCGATGAGGGTATCTCCGAGATCGAAGCCGCTACCGGAAGCGGGTCGACTGCCGAGCGCCGGCAGCTTCTCGACGCGCTGCTTGCCCGCGCGACCGCGGAGGAGGCGGATTTCCTGCGGCATCTGTTGACTGGGGAGCTGCGGCAGGGGGCGCTCGCGGGGATCATGGCCGATGCCGTGGCCAAGGCGGCCGGCGTGCCGAACGAGCTCGCCCGGCGCGCGCTGATGCTCTCGGGCGATCTGACGCGCATGGCCGAGATCGCACTGGTCAGCGGCGAGGCCGGGCTGCGTGAGGTTGGCTTTGAGATATTCCGGCCGATCCTCCCCATGCTCGCGTCGACGAGCGCCACCGTGGCCGAGGCGGTGGCCGGGTTCGAGCGCGCGTCGGTCGAATGGAAGCTCGACGGCATCCGCATCCAGATCCACCGCCGCGGGTCGGAGGTCCACATCTACACCCGCAACCTGAACGAGATCACCGAGGCGCTGCCCGGAATCGTGGCCGCGGTGCTGCGCCTGCCCGTCGAGCAGGTCGTGCTTGACGGCGAGGCGCTGTGGATGTCCGACGACGGACCTGGATCGTTCCAGCACACCGTCTCGCAGATCGATTCGGGTGCCCCGCCCGAGGGGATCGTGACCTTCCTGTTTGACCTCCTGCACCTGGACGGCGAGGACCTGCTCGACGCGCCGCTGCACGAGCGCGCCGCGCGCCTGTCGGCGATCGCCCCGGAGCTCCGGATCCCGTCGGTGCTTACGTCCGACGCGGAGGAGGCCGAGCGCGTGCTCGAGGAGTCGCTGAGCGCCGGCCACGAGGGCGTGGTGGTCAAGGACGCGGCCTCGACCTACGCCGCGGGCCGCCGCGGCCAGGCGTGGCGCAAGGTCAAACCGGTCCGGACCTTCGACCTCGTCGTGCTCGGCGCAGAGTGGGGTCACGGGCGCCGGCGCGGGTGGCTATCCAACCTCCATCTCGGCGCGCGCGACCCGGCCTCTGGGTCGTTCGTGATGGTGGGCAAGTGCTTCAAGGGGCTGACCGACGAGCTCCTGCGCTGGCAGACCGACGAGCTGCTGCAGCGCGAGGTCGACCGGCGCGGGATCGCCGTCCTCGTGCGCCCGGAGCTGGTGGTTGAGATCGCGATCGACGGCGTCCAGTCTTCGACCCGCTACCCGGGCGGCGTCGCCCTGCGCTTCGCGCGGGTCAAGCGCTACCGCCCCGACAAGGACGCCGCCGAGGCGGACGTCATCGACGACCTGCGCGCGCTCCTGCCCACGGCCCCCGCCCCCAACCGCATGTAGGAAGTCAACCGAGGATGGAGCCGGTGATGGCGGGCGGGTGGGCGCCGAGGAAGAAGATTCCGGGCAGGCCGGCGGTGTGGAAGCCGGCGTTCGGGTTGTCCTCGAGCGTCGAGTCGGTGATCGTCATCGTGCCGGTGCGGTCGTCGCTCACGAAGAAGATCGCGCCACCGCCCTCGTTGGCGCGGTTGCCGGTGAACACGCTGCCGCCGATCGTCAGCTCCATCCTGTCGCCGTCGTTGTAGATCGCACCGCCGCTGCCGCCGCCCGCCGTCCCCGAGCGGGCCGGGTTGGCGCCGGAACCGATCGCGCGATTGTCGACGAAGCGGCTGTTCAGCACCGTCCAGGAGACGCCGATGCTGCTGAGCGCCGCGCCGTTGCTGCACGCGTTGTCGGTGAAGTGGCTGCCCACCACATACAGGGGAAGGTCGTTGTACTGCGAAAGCGCCCGCACCGCCCCGCCGCCAAGGTCGGGGCCGTAGTGGTCGCAGCGGTCGACGGTGAACGTCGAGTCGATGATCTCCAGGCGCCCGCCCCGCGCGAAGATCGCGCCACCGCCGTCGCCGTCGAAAAGCTGGCCGGTCGAGTTGCCGTCGATCAGGTCCAGGTCCTGGATCACGAGTCGCGGCGTCGCCTGATCCTGGCAGTGAGACGTCGTCCACACCTGCGCTGGATCGCACGTGTCCATGTACAGAATCCGCCGCCGGCCCTCGCCGCTCAGGGTCACCAGCCCGCCTCCGTCGAGCACCACCCGCGCACTCGTGTTCCTGACCTTGGCGGTCGCGTTCATCCGGATCGTGACCGGCCGCGGCCCGCACGAGAAGCGGATGATCCCGCCGGCGCGGACCGCCGCGACCACCGCCGCCGAGGTGCAGCTGGCGGGCGTTCCATGCCCGACAACTCGGTTCGGATGCGCGGTGTCGACCGGAGCCCCGGCCGCCGGCACGGGCACCGCCCGAGGTGAAGCGGCGCCCGATACCGACCAGGCCAATACAGACGCGGCCAAGCCAGGCGCGACCGAGCTGGCTGGCGGCGCGGTCGCGGCCAGGCACACCGCCACGATCAAGCTCGCAATCCCGCCCGAAGCGAGGTGTCGCACCCCGCCAGGTTAGTCGCGAATTCGGCGGGCTGCTCCAAGTCGCGCGGGACGACTCCGATCTCTGGAGCCGAGGCGTACGAGCTCAACTCCGCGCAGCAGGCCCGAACCCGGTCTGGCGGCCGTCCCGCCTCGACCAGCGTCGCGCATCACTTCGCGCACGCGCGTGAGAAGAGCCTGCCCCTCGCTCGTGGTGACCTCCAGCATCTCAGCGCGCGACGGCGACGATCGACTGCAGGCGGGGCGTCGCGATCGACCAGGCGAGCCCACCGACGATCGCCAGCGTGACGAGAGCGGAGAAGATGAGGTTGAGGATGAAAAAGCCGGTCATGTCTGTCTCCTCTGTGGAGTGACTTTGGCGTACCGGCACGATCGCGCGATCCGGGTCGCGCGACAACGGTCCCTTGGGTGAGGCATCCACACCTGAGGCCCCAGCGGCAGGGCCGCGAGCGCTCGGCTCGCGGCCCGCACCGTTGGATTCGAGACGGATCCGTTAGGAGACCGCGAGGCCGGCCGCCGTGGCGCCGGCCGGGAGCGCCACCGAGCCCTCAGCGGTGAGCTGGCCGCCGTTGACGGCAAACACACCGACCGCGCCGGCGGCGGTCTCGTCCACGTAGAGCGTCCGGCCGTCCGGGCTCAACCGAGCGTCGACCGCGCCCACGCCGGCCTGACCGCTGACCGGGGTGGACCCGAGCAACGTCAAGGCGCCGTTCCACGCGATCGAGTAGCTCGAGATGCTGCCCGAGGCCGTGTTGACCGTGAACAGGAACTCGCCGTCATGGCTAATCTCGACCCAGCATGGCGCCGTCTGATCGTCCGCGAACGGCGAGCTCCCGATCGACGACAGAGCGCCGTCCGCCGCGGCATAGAACGCCGAAACCGTCCCGGTGCCCGCTCCCACGTTGTGCGCGTTCGAGACGAACAACTGGTTCGGATTGGTCGGGCGGAACTCGCTGCCGAACGGACCGAGGCCCTGCGCGGGGAAGGGGGACCCCGGCGCCGCGATCAGCCGCCCGTTGAACCCAACGCGGAAGCTGTCGATCTGCGAGGTGGCCACCAACGTGCCCACAAGCCTCGTACCGGTGGAGTTGAACAGCACATCACCGGGCTGGGCGGTGGGAGCCAGCGCGACGGTGGAGCCTGGCACCGGCCGCAGCCGACCGTCCCAGCTCAGCCTGAAGCCCGTGTAGTTCGAGTCGGCGGCACCCGCGTTGGCGACGTAGACGAGCCCGTCGTGCTCGGTCAGGCTCACCGGCTGCGCGCCGCCAGAGGAGACGACGCCGCCCGTCACCGGCTCCAGGGCGCCGTCGCGTTCGATCCGCAGGACCGAGATCTGGTTGCTGCCGGCGTCGACGGCGAGCACGTAGCGGCCGTCGCTCGAGACCTGGATGGCCCCCTGTGAGGCGAGGCCCGTACCAAGGCCGGCGCCACCGGCGGCAAACGGCGAGCCCGGCACCGGGGTCAGGCTGCCGTCGCGGTGCCGGACGAAGGCGGCCACCGTGTTGCTTGGAGCCGTGTTGTCGTTCAGGTACACGTAGCCGCGGCTGTTCCAGTGACCCGCGCCGTCAGGGCTCGAGTGAGCCGCGGCAGCGGCGGGTACAGCCGCCGCTCCGGCGACTGCCAGCAGGGCAGCAACGATCGGTCGAGGCCAGCGCCTCGAGTGGTAACGCATCAGATTCTCCTATGGGGTTGATGGGCGATCGGGCGAGGCCCGGCGCGTCCGTCGCCGACCCGCTGCCTGGACTAATTAGTCGAGCCGATTGGACCACCCACCGCCCCGTCTTTCAACCTCAGCGCAGTCGATGACACAGAATCGTTAGACCTATGAACTGTCCCGTTATATCTATGACCCGCCCGGTAGCACCATGTAAAAGTCCCCAAAGCCCCCGCGCCAAATCCGCTTTGGCGCGATAAGCATCGGGTCAATGCTTATGTCGCCAATCACGCCGCCGGGCGGGGGCTTTGGTGCGTTTCACGTGGTCGGGGACTGGCCGGCTCAGTTCACCGCCGAGCGCGTGAATACGTGGATCGAGATCGCGGTGAGCGCCACTGCCCACACGGCCACGACGGTGAGGCTGAGCCACGCCTCGAGGGTCACGCTGTGCATGCCCCAGATTTCATGCAGCCCCTTGCCGTTGGGGTCGATGAATCCGTAGCGCATGAGCGCGAGCGCGTGGGTGAGGGGGAACGCCTTGGCGATGGCCGTGAGCACCCCCGGCATCGCGCCGATCGGGTAGAGGGCGCCCGCAAAGAAGAACGGGAGGATGGCGAGCGCGGAGTCTTCGAGGTGAGCGAGGCCCGCCGCCTGGCGAGCGTGAGCAACACGCTGGCCGGCCGCGGGCGAGTGGGTGCGCGCAGCGCGATAGACGGGGCTTCAGCGATTGCGGACATGGGTGCGCTCCTTCGGGGTGGTTAGGCGGCCTCGGCGATGCGAGCACCGGTCAATTGCAGGTAGACGTCGTCGAGCGTCGGGAGCCGGGTCGCGATCTCCGACACGTGCAGGCGCTCTGACTCGATCGCGGTCAGTGCCTCGGTCGTCGCGTGCTCGTGAAGGGGAACGGTGACGCGCGCACCGACCGCGAACGAGTCGGCGCGGGCGATGCCCCGGTCGCGCAGCGCCGCGAGCGCCGCGAGCGCGCTCCCGCTCACGCGGAACTCGAGAATCTCGCGCCCCAGCCCGGCGAGCAGTGCCTGGGGACTGTCGAGGCCGACGATCGTCCCCTGGTGGATGATCGCGACCCGATCGCACAGCCGTTGGGCCTCGTCGAGGTAGTGCGTGGTGAGGACGATCGTCATCCCCTCGCGGCCTCGCAGGCCGGCGATCACGTCGAGCAGCTCATGCCGGATGCGGGGATCGAGCCCGACCGTCGGCTCATCGAGGAAAAGGACGCGGGGAGAGGACACCAGCGCCCGGGCGATCTCGAGCCGTCGCCGCTCCCCGCCGCTATAGCTCCCGACGGGTCGGCCGATCAGCTCGGCCAGTCCCACGGCGTCGACCAGCTCCCCGATCCGACGGGCGGCTGGCGCCGGGGGCACCCCCCACAGGCGCGCGTGGAGCTCCAGGTTCGCGCGGCCGCTGAGGCCCCGGTCGACGACCGCGTCTTGAAACACCACGCTGCTCACCCCCCGGGCGAGCAGCGGCTGAGCGGCGACGTCGTATCCGGCGAGCCGGGCCGTCCCGGCGGTCGGCGCCACGGTCGTGGTGAGCATCCCGATCGTCGTCGACTTGCCGGCGCCGTTCGGCCCGAGCAGACCGAACACCTCGCCCCGAGCCACCGCGAACGAGATCCCCTTGACCGCCTCCACCGCACCTGGGTACGTCTTGCGCAGGCCGGCAACCTCCACCGCCGGCGCCTCGTCCAATACCTGCATCGCTATTTCTCCTTGGCTTCGTCAGTCGCTTGATTTCACGTGACATTACAGTAATGTAACGGTACAGTCAAGTTACGTAATTATGAAGAAACCCGAGGACTCAAGTCCCGATGCGGAGCGCGACGCTTCTGCGAGACTTGCGCCGATGCCAGGGCGCAAGCAGGCCGAGCCCACCGATCCAGTCCGGGCCCGCGCCGCCGGGCGTCCGCTCGACGAGAACGTCGATACGGCAATCCTCGAGACCGCCTGGCGGCTGCTGCTCGAGGACGGCTATGCGCGCATGTCGATCGCGCGCGTGGCCGAGGAGGCGCGCGTCGGCCGTCCCGCCATCTATCGCCGCTACCGCGACAAGTCAGAACTGGTCGCCGCCGTGCTGGCCAACAAGGCCGCGCAGGCGGCGCCGATCGACACGGGCAGTACACGGACCGACCTGATCGCGCATCTCGAGTTCGCCCGGCGGCGGTTCGCGGTCGAGCTCGCCGGGACGATGATCGTCGAGGGAAGGAAACATCCCGACCTGCTCGAGGGCTTCCGGCGAGGGATGCTTCAGCCCCGCACGGCGGATATCGTCGCGGCGCTCGAGCGCGGCAAGCGGCGAGGAGAGGTCCGCGCCGATCTCGATTCGGACGTCGCCGTGCACGCGCTGATGGGTGCGTTCATGTACCACAGCATCGCTCAGGGTCAGCCGAAGAAGGGCTGGAGCGAGCACGTGGTGGACCAGCTCTGGCCTGCCTTCGCGGCGTGACGGGTGCGTCACCGTCAGCGGCGGTTGCCGCCGCGGCGCGCGATCGTGGATGATGTCGCGCGCGCTGACAAGAACGACAACCGGAGGCTCGGAGAGATGAAAACGCAAGCGGCAGCTCTGTGGGAATACGGCGGGGACTGGGAGATCGACGAGCTGACGCTCGACGATCCCAAGGCCGGGGAGGTGCTGGTCCGTCTCGCCGCTGCGGGCCTGTGCCACTCGGACGAGCACGTCAGGGTTGGCGATCTACCGATGGAGGAACTGCCCGCGATCGGCGGCCACGAGGGCGCCGGCGTCGTCGAGGCGGTCGGGCCCGAGGTGCATTCGGTGGCCGAAGGCGACCACGTCGTGCTGAGCTGGATTCCCGCCTGCGGGCGTTGCCACTGGTGCGCGATCGGCCGCGAAAACCTGTGCGAGACCGGCGCTGGGGTCCAGGTCGGCCTGCAGGCGGACGGCACGAGCCGCCACCACGTGCGCGGCCAGGACGCGCGTCTGATGTGCATGCTCGGCACGTTCTCCCCCTACACGGTCGTCAGAGAGGACTCGGTCGTCAAGATCGACGACGACATCCCGCTCGACAAGGCGGCGCTGGTGGGCTGCGGGGTCACCACCGGCTTCGGCACCGCGGTGTATGGCGCCAAGGTGGGCGCAGGCGACACGGTCGTGGTTCTCGGGATCGGCGGGATCGGGGCGAACGCGGTCCAGGGCGCTCGCGTGGCGGGAGCCAGCCGGATCATTGCCATCGATCCGTCGCCGTTCAACCGCGAGCAGGCAGGGAAGTTCGGCGCGACGCACATGTTCGCGTCAGCCGAGGAGGCGCTCGAGCCGATCACGGAGATGACTCGGGGGGAGCTGGCCAACGCCGCGCTCGTCACCGTCGACGTCACGACGGGGAAGATCATCGGGCAGGCTGCGTCACTCGTCGGGAAGGGCGGCAAGGTCGCCATCACATCGCTGTCCAAGATGACGGACACAGAGGTGGAGCTGCCGATCTTCGAGCTGATCGTCTACGAGAAGCAGATCATCGGCTGCCTGTTCGGCCACTCGAATCCGCGCTCGGACATCCCGAAGATGCTGTCGCTTTACCGGGACGGCCAGCTGCTCCTGGACGAGCTAGTGACGCGCACCTACACCCTCGACCAGGTCAACGAGGGCTACGAGGACATGCGCACGCACCGCAACATCCGCGGGCTCATCCTGTACGAGTAGACATGGGTTGACTAGTAATTACATAACTAGTACTCTCATGGCGTGCCCACTACGCCACCGAGCCGCCCCCAGCGTTCAGCTCTCGGCCTCCTCGTCCTCTGGCAGCTGTTCCCGGAGCCGATGCACGTCTACCGGATGCAGAAGCTGTTCGAGGCGGAGGGCAAGGACCGAATCGTCAACGTCCGCTCGCGGGCCAGCCTGTACCAGGCGATCGAGCGGCTGCAGCGCAACGGCCTGGTCGAGGTAGCCGAGAAGACCCACCAGGAGGGCTATCCGGACCGGACGGTGTACGCGCTCACCGACGCCGGCCGCGACGCGGCGCAGGAATGGCTGCGAGAGATGCTGAGCGAGACGGGTGGCGAGTATCCCGAGTTCATCGTTGCCCTCTCGCTGCTGTTCGGCCTGCCGGTCGAGGAGGCCCGCGCACAGCTCGAACTCCGGGCCGAGCGGATCGCGACGCAGCTGACCGAGAGCAAGCGCGCGCTCGAGGCCGCCCCGCCCGAGCTGCCCCGGCTGTTCCTGCTTGAGGAGGAGTACCGCGCCGGCATGCTCGAGACCGAGCTCGCGTGGCTGCGCGGTGTCATCTACGACCTGGAGGCAGGGCGGATCACGTGGAGCGAGGAATCGCTGCGCCAAGCCTTCGAGATGTTTCTGCCCGCAGCAGGAGAGGAGGGGCAATGACGATGGCGATCGAGGGTCGGGCGCTCGTGAAGCGATACGGCAAGACGCGGGCGCTCGATGGGCTCGACCTGGCGGCCGAGAGCGGACAGGTCGTCGCGGTGCTTGGTCCCAATGGCGCCGGCAAGACGACGTTCGTGCGCGCGGTAGCGACCCTGCTCCGGCTCGATGGGGGCGTGCTCAACGTGGCCGGCCACGACGTCGCGCGGGATCCGCGCGCGGTCCGCCGAGTGATTGGCCTGGCCGGACAGTTCGCGGCGATCGAGCCCGCGATGACCGGGCGCGAGAACCTCGAGATGGTGGCTCGCCTGTTCGGACTGGACCGGCAAGCCGCGCGACGCAGCGCCGACGCCGTCCTCGAACAGCTCGGTCTGCTCGACGATGCCGGTCGGCTGGCCCGCACGTACTCAGGCGGCCTGCGGCGGCGGCTCGACCTGGGCGCAAGCCTGGTCGGCGCTCCCCGGCTGCTGCTGCTCGACGAGCCGACCACCGGCCTTGACCCGCGCAGTCGGATCGAGCTGTGGCAGGCCATCGGGAACCTGGTCGAGGCCGGCACCGACGTCCTGCTCACCACCCAGTACCTGGACGAGGCCGATCACCTGGCCAAGCAGATCGTGATCATCGACCACGGCCGGGCCGTGGCCACCGGTACCCCGGCCGAGCTCAAGGCCCGGATCGGCGGGAGCGTGATCGAGCTCCACGTCCGCAACGCGGTCGACGTCGACCGGATCCACGCACTGCTCGGCTCCTCCGCACACACCGATGAAGCCGCCCGGCGTGTCACCGTCCAGGTGGACCACGGCCGGGAGCGGCTGACAAGCGTGCTGCGCTCGGTAGACGCGGCCGGCATCGAGCTCGAGGACATCTCGCTGCGCCAACCGAACCTCGACGAGGTCTTCCTCGCCCTGACCGGGATCGCGGCATGACGACCATCGCCGCGACATCACGTGGCGCCGGCCTGGTCCGGAGCACCGCGACGGTCACCCGCCGCGCGCTTCTGCGCTACGTGCGCACGCCCCAGCTGATCGTCATGGCGACGCTCCAGATGACGATGTTCTTCCTGATCTACCGCTACCTGTTCGGTGGCGCGATCCACATCGCGGGGCTGCCCTACGTGGACTACCTCGTGCCCGGGTTCATCGCCACCGGCGTGCTGTTCAGCGGCATCGGCGCCGCGGTGGCGACGGCGGAGGACCTCCAACAGGGGTTTATCGACCGGCTGCGCTCGCTCCCGATCGCGCGGAGCAGTGTGCTCACCGCGCGGGCGATCGCCGACACGCTGATCCTCGCCCTGGCCGCGGCCGTGACCGTCGCGATCGCGTTCGCGGTTGGCTTCCGCCTCCACGGCTCGGCGCTCGACGGAGTGGCTGCGTTCGGCCTGGTGATCGCGTTCGGGTTCGCCTTCGAGTGGCTGTTCATCACCATGGGGCTGTTCGCCGGCAACGCCCAGGCCGCCCAAGGGATGGGGATGATCGTGTTCCCGTTCGCGTTCATCTCGAGCGCGTACATTCCCGTCGCCACCATGCCCGGGTGGCTGCAGGTGTTCGCCAAGCACCAGCCGCTCACCTACATGGTCGACGCGACGCGGGCGCTCACCCTCGGCCCGCACGCCCAAGCGCTGCTGGGCCACCCCGCGGGTTACTTCATCACTCGCGCGGCGATCTGGGCACTGGCGATCGTCGCGGTGTCACTGCCGGTTGCGGTGGCCCGGTATCGCCGCGGTTAGTTTCGGCGCAGCGATGAGTTCTGGAGTCCGAGAGGGTCTGAGAAGACATCAACCCCCAAGCCCCCAGGAGATCACCGTGACCCCCAACATGATCCAAGCCGTCGCCCAGACCCGCATGGCCGACTTCATGCGGGCGGCCGACCGCCGCCGGCACACGGCCCGCGCGGCCGAGTCGCGGCGCATGCCGTTCAACGGACCGAAGTCGGTCCGCCACCGGCGCCGGCTCCGCATCGGCCTAGCGTGACCGGCACTCACGACGATCCCGGCGATGCAGGCCAAGACTCCTCCGGGCAGGCTGAACCGGCGAAGGGGCATCGCATCGTCCCTAGGACCTGGATGGGCTGGGGGAGTATTCGGGGCCGGGTGGACGGCTGTCAAGCGAGAGCCAGCGCGCGCGTCTGTGAAGCGAGAACCGGCGCGTGTCTCTAACATAGGCGCGTCTTATGCGCCGGCGGAGAACTTCTTCGACCGGCCTAACGTTTTTCTGACACCAGGAGCCGAACCTCTTACCGTGTCCAAACTCCGACGGGCGCGCGATGCGCAGATCATCCGCTTTCTCGCCATCGGCGTCGCGTCGACGCTGGCTTACGCCCTCCTCTTCATCGCGCTCGCCGATCCGCTCGGCTCGGCGCTGGCCAACGACCTCGCGCTCGCGATCACGGCGGTGGCCAATACGACGGCCAACCGCCGGCTGACCTTCGGCATCCGCGGCCGCGACCGAATGGTCCGTCACCAGGTCGCGGGCTTCGGGGTGTTCCTCGTCGCCCTAGCGTTCACCAACGGTGCGCTGGCTCTGCTCCATAGCATCGACCCGCACCCGGCCCGCATCGTCGAGGCGGCGGCCCTCGTGCTCGCCAACCTGATCGCGACGCTCAGCCGCTACGTGGCTCTCAATAGCTGGGTGTTCCGCACCCGTGCAGCCGGCGCGAGCTAGCTCGGCACATCGCGGACACGCATCCGCAGAGTGCCCGCCTCGAGCACCGCGGGATTGACGACGTGTTCGGGCACGTCCCCCGTAAGCACGGTGACGACGTTGGTGGCGGCGCGCGTCTGCACCTCGTGGATCGAGGCGTCGGAGTAGAACGCCGCGTGCGGCGTGAGGATCAGGTTCTGGGCACCGAGCAACGGCAGGTCGGCCGGCGGGGGCTCGCGCGAAAGCACGTCGAGCGCGGCGCCGGCGATCTGCTGTTCGCGGAGCGCGCGGGCGAGAGCGTCCTCGTCGATCAGCGCCCCGCGTGAGGTGTTGATCAGGTAGGCGGTCGGCTTCATCTGCGCCAGCTCGTGCTCCCCGATCAAGCCGGCACTCTTCGTTGTCGCCGGCACGTGGAGTGAGACGTAGTCGGCAGCGGCGAGCAGCTCGTCGAGAGACGCGGCGACCTCGACCTCGCCGGCGAGCTCCCCGGGGGCGACGCCGGCCGCGGCGAGCCGGGGGGTGTAGACGACCACGCGCAGTCCAAATCCACGCGCACGCGGGACAAGCTCCCGGGCGATCCGACCGAAGCCGACGATGCCGAGAGTCTGCTCGGCGAGCCGGGGCAGGCCGGGCGCGTGCTCGAGGCTCCACACGCCCGCGCGCGTCTCGGAGGCGAAGGTGATGAGTCGCCGCGCGCAGGCGAGCAACAATCCCATCGCGTGGTCGGCAACTTCGTTGACACAGAAGTCGGGCACGTTGGCCACGACGATCCCGAGTTCGGTGGCGAGCTCAACCGGGATGTTGTCCACGCCCACCCCGTAGCGCCCGATGATCAGGCAGCGTGGGGCATTGCGCACCGCGGTCTCGGGCACGCGCCTCCAGTTGGTGAGGATCGCGTCGACGTCGGGCGCGAGCTCGATCAGCTCGGCCTCCTCGCCCGTCTGCGCCACGACCAGCTCGGCTCCAATACGGGAAAGGACCTCGCGCTCGACGTCGACGGAGGGCCAGGCGAAGTCGGTGACGAGGACGCGGAAGCGGTGGTTCTCGTCGGGGGTGAACACGGCCGCGAACCATATCCAGGGGATCGAGCTGGACGGCCGCCCGCCCGCGTAACAGCGCCCATAACGCCGTTATGTCGTGGTTACGCACGCGGGAGTACACCGGCGGGTGAGATGAAATACCCCACCCCACATTCCATCGCCGGGCTGCTCGCCGCCGGCGTGCTCCTCGCGGGTTGCGGCGGCAGCTCGTCATCGAACTCGTCGGGCGCCACCGGCTCATCGAACGCCTCGCAGTTCCAGAAGCACTTCGTTGACTTCGCCACCTGCATGCGCTCGCATGGTGTGCCCGACTATCCGGATCCGCAGTTCACGAGCTCAGGCGGCGTGCGGATCAGCCCCGGCCAGGCTAACCCGAGCTCGCCGGCGTTCAAGTCCGCGCAAAGCGACTGCCGTCAGCTCCTCCCCAACGGCGGCCAGCCGGTCGGTCTCGGTGGCGCTCAGGCGAAGGTGCAGGAGGTCAAGTTCGCCGCCTGCATGCGTGCGCACGGGGTCCCCAACTTCCCCGACCCCTCCCACGACGGAGCGTTCGACCTCCCACCCGGCCTCAATCCGCAGGCCCCCCGGTTCGGCCAGGCGATGCAGGCGTGCAAGAGCGTCCAGCCGAGTTCGCTGTCGGTCAATCAGAGCCAGAGTTAGACAACCGACGCCCAGCCGGGCCTTGGGAAGAAACTATGACTATGTTGGAGTTTCTTCCCGAGCGGTCGGCCGCGACCGGCATTGTACCCTGCATACGGCGATTAAAATGCCGGATAGGAGGAGGCAGGGATGGGGGGTTCCCGCGATCCGGGCGGGCTGGGCGACTGGCTGCTGCCGCCGGCGGCGGTCCTGGAGGGGTTGCCGGACGCGGTCGTAGCCGCGGGGCGCGACGGCCGGATTCTGTTCGCAAACGCGCTGGCCGAGGAGCTGTTCGGCTACGCCCGCAGCGAGCTCCTCGGACAGCCGGTGCAAATGCTTTGGCCGGAGCGCGTCCGCGAGCAGTACCGCCGGAGCATGGAGCAGTACGTCTCCACCGAGAATCCGCTGCGGTTCGAGACCGCGGTGCGAGGGCTACGCCGCGACGGTTCGGAGTTCATCGGCGAGATGAGCTGGGGGATCGTGGAGACAACCGCCGGACCCGTGTTGCTCGCGGTCGGTCGCGACGTCTCCGAACGTCGGGCCGGCGAGAGCCGCCTGCGGGCGGTGGCCGCGTTGGGCGAGCGCGCGCTGGCCGGCGGGGACCCGGCCGACCTGGCCGGCGAGACGATCGAGCTGGCTCGGACGTTGCTGGCCGTGCAGGCGGCGGAGGTACGGCTTGCGGACGGCTCGCTGCTCGCGGGATTCGAGTCCGCGCAACCGGCGGCCGCGCCTCAGTCCGGCAACGAGCACAACATCCGGCTGGCCGTCGGCGACGGCGACGAGTTGCTGGTCGTGCCCGGACGGCAGCTGTCCGAGGAGGAGCTCAGCTTCCTACGCGCCGTCGCGCACACGCTCGCCTCCGCGCTCGCGCGCCAGCGGACCGAGCGGCGGATGCGGCACGAGGCGCTCCACGACCCACTGACCGGGCTCGCCAACCGCACCCTCTTGCGCGACCGCCTCGAGCACGCGATCGCCCGGTCAGAACGGGAGCGAGGCGCCACCGCGGTGCTGTTCATCGACCTCGACAACTTCAAGGCGGTCAACGACTCGTACGGCCACGCCGCCGGCGATGCCGTGCTGGTGGAGAGCGCCCGCCGCCTGCACGCAGCCGTCCGGCCCGGGGACACGGTGGCACGGATCGGCGGCGACGAGTTCATCGCCTTGTGCGAGCACGTCAACGCGGATTCGGCCCTGGCCGTCGCCCGGCGCCTGCAGGAAGCACTCCGGCCTTCGTTCACCGCCGGCGGGGTCGAGCACCAGCTGTCGGCGAGCATCGGGGTCGCGCTCGGGGACGGAGAGCCCGACCGGTTGCTCGGTGACGCCGACGCCGCCTCCTACCGCGCCAAGGCGGCGGGTCGCGGGCGGGTCGAGTTGTTCGAGTAGGCTCCGAAGAGTGCTGGTTGCCATCGCCGGGGCTCACGGGAAGATCGCGCAGCGGTTGACCGTGCTGCTGGTGGCGCGGGGCGACACGGTCAGCGGCCTGATCCGCAATCCGGAGCACGCCGCCGACGTGCGTGCGCGGGGTGCAGATCCCCGAGTGTGCGACCTCGAGCACGCCACCGTCGAGGAGATCGCAGCCGCGGTCACCGGCGCCGATGCGGTCGTCTTCGCCGCCGGCGCGGGGGCGGGAAGCGGCGCCGAGCGCAAGCTGACCATGGACCGCGACGGCGCGATCAAGCTGCTCGAGGCCACTGAGAGCACCCGTGTCCCGTACGTGATCGTCAGCTCGATCGGCGCCGAGAACCCCCCGCCCGAATCAGACGACGCCGTGTTCAGCGTGTACCTGCGCGCGAAGGCGGCGGCGGACGCGGCGGTCATGGCCAGCGACCGCTCCTGGACTGTCATCAGGCCGGGTAGCCTCACCGACGACCCCGGAGCCGGCCGGATCCGGCTCGACACCGACCCCTTCCACGGACGGGTGGCCCGCGACGACGTGGCCGACGTGCTGGCCGGCGTGCTCCACGACCCACGCGCGACCCACCGGATCCTGTATGTCAACGGCGGGGATGAGCCGATCTCGCACGCGCTCGACCGCGTCCTGGCAGAACCCGCCTGACGGCCGCGATGAGCGCCGCGACCGCCGCACCGACCCTCACCCGCCCGACCGACGAACGCGTGACGCTGGGCCGCCACGCGCTCGCCGCCCTGGTCGGCTCAGATCGGGTGGGAACCGGCGTCGACGTCCTCGCCCAGCACGGGCACGACGAGTCGTTTCATCCCGAGGCCCGGCCAGACGCGGTGGTCTGGCCGCGGACGATCGAGGAGGCCGCGGCGATCGTGCGGGTCGCGATCGAGCACCGGCTGCCGCTCATCCCGTTCGGAGCGGGCACCTCGCTCGAGGGGCACGTCGCGGCGCTGGCGGGCGGGATCAGCGTCGACATGCGCGAGATGAACGCCATCTCCCCGCCCTCCCTCGACGATCTCGACGTCGTGGTGCAGGCCGGGGCGACGCGGCGTGCGCTCGACGCCAAGCTCCGCCAGGAGGGAGTCTTCTTCGCTGTCGACCCGGGCGCGGACGCGACGATCGGCGGGATGGTGGCCACCGGCGCGTCGGGCACGATGACCGTGCGCTACGGGGCGATGCGCGAGAACGTACTCGGGGTGACGATGATCGACGGCCGCGGCGAGGTGGTGCGTACGCATTCCCGCGCGCGTAAGTCGTCGGCCGGCTATGACCTGACCCGGCTGATGGTGGGTTCTGAGGGCACGCTCGGACTGGTCTGCGAGATTGCGCTCCGCATCCACCCGATCCCCCCCGCCACGGTGGCGGCCGCCTGCACCTTCCCGACCATCGCCGACGCGGTGCGCTGCATGGTGCAGGTCACCCAGCACGCGATCCCGGTGGCACGGATCGAGCTGGCCGACGCGCTCCAGATCGAGGCCATTAACCGCCACGACGAGACGACCTTTTCTGTCGCGCCGACCCTGTTCCTCGAGTTCCACGGAATCTCCGAAGAGGACGTCGCCGGCCAAGCGCGCGAGACGGCGGTCCTCGCCGCCGAGTACGGAGGGGGTGACTTCGCCTGGGCCTCCGACGAACAGGAGCGGCGACGGCTGTGGCACGCCCGTCACCGGGCCTACGACGCGGCGCGGGCGCTGGTGCCCGGGAAAGCCGGGATGACCACCGACGTGTGCGTGCCGATCTCCGCGCTGGCCGACTGCGTCGAGGCGGCGCAGGCGGACATCGCCGAGCACGGTCTTACCGCCCCGATCGTCGGCCACGTCGGCGATGGCAACTTCCACACCTGCGTGCTGGTCGACCCCAACGATCCCGAGGACATCGCCCGCGCCGAGGAGTTCCACGCCCGCCTGGTCGAGCGCGCGCTCGCGCACGGCGGCACCTGCACGGGCGAGCACGGCGTCGGCTACGGCAAGTCGCGCTTCCTGACGGCCGAGCACGGCCCGGCCGCCGTCGAGATGATGCGCGCGATCAAGCGCGCCCTCGATCCCCACGGGATCTTCAACCCCGGGAAGATCCTGCCCTAGGGCTAAAGCTTTCCGCGCATCCGCCGAACAAAAGTCCACAAACTCAATCCGGACCGGACACCGACCGGACGGATCGCCGCGACCATGCGACGACTGCGCGAACAACAGATCGTCGAGATCCATCTGGAGACCGACGAGCCCGCGATCACCTGCCGGGTGGCTTCGGTCACCGGCGCCGTCGCCACGCTCATGCTCGAGCAGGAGCCGGAGGAGCCGCTTCCCCCGGCAACCCCCGGCCACCTGGTGTTCGAGCACCACGGCAGCCTCGTCGCACTGCGCGGCATCGCTGCGTCGCTCTCGGCGGACGAGCCCAAGATCGAATTCGTCGTGATCGACAACGTCGTGCTGCCGGAGCGGCGTGCCGCCGAGCGGATCCCGCTCGCGGCCACGGTCCGAATGTCAGCGGCGCGTGCGGACGACGATCAGACCTCGAGCATCACCACGATCACCGCCGACATCAGCATCACCGGCGCGCTCGTCGAGCGCCGCGCCGGCCTCGGATCACAGGAACTTGCCATGGAGATCCGGTTCGATGCGGACCCGGCGCCGATCACCTGTCATGCGCAGCCCGTCCGGGATACCCCGACCCACATCGGAATGAAGTTCGTGGACATGCCCGAGGCCGACCGCGCTCGCCTGGCCGGGATCATCTTTCGCTATCAGCGCGCCGCGCTGAAGTCGTTGCCCTCGCAAGGGCTGATGACAACGCACCGCTGATCAGCCCTCGTCGTCGAAGATGTCGAGCGGCAGGAACGCGCCGACCACCCAGTTCGGCGCGTCCACGACCTCGTGAATCCGAAGGTCCGCGGCCACCGAAGCGATCGCATACGCCTCGCGGCGATCTCGCCCGTGGTGCTCGACCACGTACTCCACCAGGGCCCGGGTGGCGTCGCGCGCCGCCTCCATCAGATCGGGTCCGACGCCCGTGCACACATGCACCGGTGCCGCCGCTCGCTCTGGCCCAGACGCCTCGCGCGGAATCACGATCTGGGGCGCCTGCACCCTCACATCGCGCCGGACCGTGAGACGCACCGCGATCTCCATCGGCGCCTCGACCGCGGTGCCGCACACCTCGCCGTCGCCCATCGCCGCGTGCGTGTCGCCAACCGAGAACAGTGCTCCCTCGACGCCGACCGGGAGTAACAGTGTGGTCCCACACCGCAGGTGACGAGTGTCGATGTTGCCGCCCCAGCGGCGGGGCGGAACGATCGAGTGCTGACCCGGCTCGGCCGGCGCCACACCGATCGTGCCCGGAAACGGGTCATAAAAGAGCGTCACCCCATCCCCAAAGCGGACTCGAGCGCTCCCGGGATCGACCTCCGAGATCCGCAACCACGGCTCCGGGTACTCGTCGGCCAGCAGTCCGAATCCGGGGATGATCGCCGTCCAGCCCCAGTCACGCGGGCGCAGCTCGAGGATCTCGATCGCGAGCGTGTCACCGGGCCGCGCGCCCTTGACGAACACCGGGCCGGTCACCGGGTTCACCCGCGTGAAATCGAGTGCCGCTACCGCGGCTACCTCGGAGTGCTTGTCCAGCTGGCCACCGGAGGCATCGCGTACCTCACACTCGATGTCCGCGCCCGACTCGACCTCGAGCACCGGCTCGATCGAGTTATCCCAGCCGAAGTGTCCCGACTCCTGGCCGATGTGGTGCAGCGAGACGCCTCCCATTCCGATACCGCCCTTCCGGTCGACAGGCCGAGTAAGGTGTGACATATTATCGGATCCAATAGTGCAAACGAGATACGTCGCGGTGCCGAAGACTATGGGCGATGGCGATCGGCGCCGCGAGAACAGGAGTCGAGCGACATGAAGTCCTGGCACGGGGTGCTGGTGGCGACGGCCATCCCCTACGACGACCGGCTCGGAGTCGATCTTGATCGGTTCGCCGAGCACGTGGCCTGGCTGGCCGAAAACGGGTGCCACGGCGTGGTCCCCAACGGATCGCTCGGCGAATACCAGGTGCTGACTGACGATGAGAGGGCCGCGGTCGCGCGGACCGCGGTCGAGGCGGCACCCGACGGCTTCCACGTGGTTCCGGGCGTGGCCGCCTACGGCGCCCGGGAGGCCTGCGCCTGGGCCGAGCAGGCGGCGCAGGCCGGCGCCGACGCCGTGTTACTTCTGCCACCCAATTCCTATCGAGCCGACGAGCGCGCCGTCCGCGCGCACTACGCCGAGGTGGCGCAGGTGGGGCTGCCGGTCGTCGCCTACAACAACCCGATCGACACCAAGGTCGACCTCACGCCCGCCCTGCTCGCGAAGCTCTACGACGACGGAAGCATCGTCGCAGTCAAAGAGTTCTCGGGCGACACCCGGCGTGGCTACGAGCTCGCGGAGCTCGCCCCCGAGCTCGACCTGCTCGTCGGGGCCGACGACGTGCTGCTCGAGCTGATGTTGGCCGGCGCCACCGGGTGGATCGCCGGTTTCCCGAACGCCCTCCCGGCCAGCTGCGCCGAGCTGTACGAGGCGTGCCTGGTCCGCGACCTCGATCGTGCTCTGCCGCTCTATCGCCTGCTCCACCCGCTCCTGCGCTGGGATTCCAAGACCGAGTTCGTGCAGGCGATCAAGCTCTCGATGGATATCGCCGGTCGCTACGGCGGTCCCTGCCGCGAGCCGCGCCAGATGCTGAGCGAAGAGCAGGAAGCGGCCATCCGCAACGCCACCGAGAACGCCCTCGCCGTGGGCTGCTCGTGAGGCTTACCCGGTGAGCGCGTGAGGCCGGCCGCGGACGCAATCACGGTCGCCCCGCTCGTCGAGCGCCAGAGCCTTCGCGAGCAGGTCGCCAACGCGCTGCGGGCGGCCGTCGTGTCGGGCGAGATGCGCCCCGGCGGGCTCTACTCGGTGCCCTCCCTGGCCGCCCAATTCCAGGTGAGCGCCACCCCAGTGCGGGAGGCGATGCTCGACCTGACCAAGGAGGGATTGGTCGAGTCGGTGCGCAACAAGGGCTTCCGGATCACCGAGGTGACCGACCAACAGCTGGACGAGATCACGGAGTTGCGCGCGCTGATCGAGGTGCCCACGGTCGCGCGACTGGCCGATACGATCGAACCGTCCCAGGTGGCCACGTTACAGCCGCTCGCCGAGCAGATCTGCCAGGCGGCCGGCGCCGGCCACCTGATCGGCTACATCGAGGCCGATCGCCAGTTCCATCTCGCCCTGCTCGAGCTGAACGGCAACCGTCGCCTGGTCCAGGTCGTCAACGAGCTACGCGGGCAGACCCGCCTCTACGGACTGTCCAAGCTCGTGCGCGAGCAGCGGCTGACCCGATCCGCGGAGGAACATCTCGAAATCCTGGACGCGCTCGCCGCGCACGACCGCGAGCGGTGCGAGGAGGTCATGCGTCGGCACATCCGGCACGTGCGGGGCCTGTGGGCGCCGCGCGGCGAGGACTAGACGGCCATCCCCGGGGCGCGAAACTGCGCCGGAGCGCGCGCGCCGGGTCGAACGCGGCCAGGACGTCGGCTCGGGGCGGCCCGAGCAGCAGCCCCGCCAGCAACTCGCCCGTCACGGGCGCCAGGGTGATCCCGAGCGTGGCGTGGGCCGTAGCCAGATGCACGCCGTCGAGTCCCGGCACCGGCCCGATGAACGGCAGGCCGTCGGGCGAGAGCGAGCGCATGCCCGCCCAGTCGAGCGGTTGGGCCAGCATCCGCCAGCCCGGCAGCGCCCGTTGGGCGGCGGCGGTGATCGCCCCCAGCCGCCGGGCCGAAAGGGACAGGCCCCGGGCGCCCAACTCGAGCGTGCCGGATACGCGCACGCCGCCATCGAAGACGCTGATCGCGACCTTGGGACTCTCCAGGTAGAGCGGGCGCTGGGGTCCGGTGGGATCGAGCGGATAGGTCCGGCTGTAGCCCTTCGCCGCCGCGATCGGCATGCGTACGCCGTGCGCCGCCAGCAGGCGCCCGGACTCGACGCCGGCGGCGATCACCACCGCATCGGCCCTCCACACCGTCCCGCCGGAGACGGAGCTGTCGATCATCCATCCCCCTCCGTCCCTGTCCAGGCGCGTGACCGGCGTGCCCTCGAGGACCTCCACCCCTCGTTCGACCAGGGCACGATGGACGCCCGCGGTCAGGAGCTCGGGACGGACCCGCTGCTCGCCGTGGGCGATCACCCCGCCGACGAGGCCGGGACCGAGTGCCGGCTCCAGCGTGCGGACCTCGTCGGGGGACAGTCGCTCGAACCGCTGGCTCGTGCCCGCCTGCTGGAGCTCATGCACCACGCTCCACACGTGCTCGAGCTCGGCGCGCGCAAAGCACGGATAGAGCAGCGGGTCGTCGTGCTCCTCGAACTCGACCCCGCGTGCCGCCAGGGCGTCGAACGCGTCTGAAGCCCGCGCAACCACCTGCTGCATCGCCACCAGACCGCGCTCATACACGGGCCGGCGGCAGCACAGCATGAAGTCGGTGATCCACCGCAGCAGCTCCGGGGAGAGCGTGGGCCGGATCCACAACGGTCCCGACGGGTTGACCAGCCAGCGCATCGACGCCGCGATCACCCCCGGCCCGGGCACCGGCGCGGCGAGCGACGGGGTGATCCAACCCGCATTTCCCGCCGACGCTCCAGCGCCGCAGCGGTCGGCCTCGACCACGGTCACCTCGCAGTCGCGCGCGCTGAGCGCCTCGGCGGCGCACAGGCCGACGGCGCCGCCCCCGATCACGATCACGCGCACGGGCGCCTCCTACAGAGCGAACCCCGTCGGGAACGGGTCGGTCGGATCGTGCAGGTACTGGGCCATCCCCGTGATCCAGGCGCGGCCGCTCACCTCGGGCACCACCGCGGGTGTGGTGCCGACGGTGAGCTCCTCGACCAGCCGGCCGGTGAACCGGCTGCCGATGATCGACTCGTTGACGAACTCCTGGCCCAGCGCCAGTTCGCCCCGCGCGTGTAGCGCGGCCATGCGAGCCGAGGTCCCGGTCCCGCACGGCGAACGGTCGAGCCAGCCGGGATGGATCGCGGTGGCGTTCCGGGCATCCGCCCCGTTCTTCCCGGGAGCGTGAAACACGACGTGCTTGCAGCCGCGGATCGCCGCATCGACGGGATGCACCGGCTCCGCGCTCGCGTTGATCGCGGCGGCGATCTCCAGGCCGCGCGCGATCAGTTCCTCGGCGTTGGCCGGGACCGGCTCGAGGCCAACCGAAGCGGCGGGAACCAGCGCATAGAAGTTGCCGCCGAAGGCCATGTCATACCTGACCTCGCCGAGCGATCCCACCCGAACGTGGCCGTCGAGTTCAACCGTGAACGCGGGCACGTTGCGTAGCGTCACCCGCTCGGCGCGTCCGTCGCAGACGCTCACCGTCGCCTCTACCAGACCCGCCGGCGTGTCGAGGCGGATGCGCGTCTGTGGCTCGGTCACCTCGACCATCCCGGTCTCCACGAGCACCGTGGCCACCCCGATCGTTCCGTGACCGCACATCGGCAGCAGGCCAGAGACCTCGACGAACAGCACGCCCCAGTCAGCATCGGGCCTGGTCGGCGGCTGCAGGAACGCTCCGGACATGGCCGAATGTCCACGCGGCTCGCGCATCAACAGCAGGCGGAGATGGTCGAGGTGCTCCTCGAAGTACAGTCGCCGCTCCTGCATCGTGGCGCCCGGTACCGGGCCCAGCCCGCCGGTGATGACGCGCGTCGGCATCCCCTCGGTGTGGGAATCGACTGCCGCGAAGTACCTGGTGGCCTTGATGGTGTTACGAATCCTACGCGGGAGAGACACCCCTTCCCAGAACGGAGCAACGCCATGGCCAGCATCATCGTGTCTGAGTTCGTCACCCTCGACGGGGTCGCGCAGGACCCCGGCGGCGTCGGCGAGACCAAGCATGGTGGCTGGGCCTTCCGGTTCGAGCGCGGGCCAGAGGGCGACCACTTGAAGCTCGAGGAGGTGCAGACCGCCGCAGCGTTGCTGCTCGGGCGCGTGAATGGTCGCCGGGAGCCTGCGCCTCGTGCAGACGCTGATCGAGTACAACCTGGCCGACGAGTACCGCCTGATGGTGTATCCGACGGTGCTGGGCACTGGGACGCGCCTGTTTCCGGATGGCGGGGCACCGACCGATCTGCGCCTGGCCGGGGTCACGCGGGCCGGCGAGACAGTGATCCTGATCTATCGCACGAGTGAGAGGTGAGGAGCCGGCGCAGGCTCCCGACGCTACGCCGGCGGTACCTCCTTCAGTCCGTCAGCCGGAGTAAGCCTTGATGTAGCTGAGCAGCACGTTGTACGCGGGCCGCGGGGTTCCGTTCGCGGCGAGCAGTCCGGAGTCCCAGCCGGCGCTCGGGTCGGCCTGCCACTGGTAGTGGTAGATCCGCGCGATCCGCTTGTAACGACCGGCCAGTGAGAGCAAGAACTGCTCGTCCTTGGCCGCGGCCGACGCGCTCTGGTTCTTGTACTGCCAGTGGCCGCGGCGAAGCACGCCGCCAGTCTCGTCGAGCCAGATCGGGCCAGAGGTCATCGACATGAGGATCTTCAGCTGCGAGTTGTTGTGCGCGCGCACCTCGGTGTAGTCGTGCAGCGCCCACCCGGACGGCTTGTGATGGATGCCCTTGACGTAGGCACGCAGCCAGGGGCCGAGCGTGGCCATCGCGCCATCGATACGGGCCTGGCCGGTGGCCGGCAGGTAGACGTCTCCGGCCAGCAACGTGCAGCGATGGCACAGGTCATACATGGCGTTGAAGTAGTTGGCCGCGAGCGCCGGATTGCGGGCCAGGCCGCGGTAGGAGAAATCGGGCTCGTTCCAGGCCGTGTAGGTCTTGATCTGCGGGAAGGCCTTCAGGAATGGTTTGATCGCCGCCTCGTACTGCGACACGTTCGGTACGAAGTTGGCGGCTGGGTTTGTGTAGTCCGCGCCGAACGAGATCAGCGGGGTCACGTGATCGGCCTGCGCTGCGCTCAACCAGGCGCGGAAGGCGGCCAGATCGCTAGCGTCCGCCTTCCGTGTCATGACGTCCCAGGGAATGACGTAGCGCGCAGTCGTGACGCCGAGCTCGGTGAAGAGCGGGGAGGAGAACATGGCCGTGTTCGAGTCGCCGATCCCGATCACGGCGGACGCCGAAGCGGCCGATGCGGCCGCGCCGAAGGAGACCGCACAGACGATCGAGACAACGACGCGCAACATGCGTTTGGACATACGAGACTTCACTTTCCCGCCTATCGAGGCGCTCGAGTTTCGATCTGGTGCTGCCAGCGGCGAACAGGTCGATTCCCCCGCCACGACGGCGCCGGCGAATCCCTTAACCGCATGACGCCACGCGGAGTTGCGCCATACAACAGCCGTCCCGACGCTAGCAGGCTGCCCTCGCATAGACCGAGCGTGGCGTTGCACGCTGGTAGGTTCCGGGCATGGCGACCCGTGGGGTGTGCGTTCTCGCCGGCCGGATGGCCGACACGGTTGAGGTGGCCGCGGCGGCCGACGCAGCCGGCTTTGACGCCGCTTGGACCAGCGAGTTCAACGACCGCTCGGCGATCGTCGCGCTCGCCGCAATGGCGCAGAACACCACCCGTTGCCGGGTCGGCAGCGCGATCGCCTACGCCGTCGGTCGCTCGCCGCTGATCCTCGCCAACGACGCGCGCGGCCTGGATGAGCTCAGCGGTGGCCGGCTGGTGCTCGGCCTGGGCACGGGCACGAAGGGCATGCAGATCGGCTGGCACGGCGTGGCCGACCCCCAGTCACCGGCCGTGCGTCTGGAGGAGCTCGTCCCGCTCCTGCGGCGCATCTGGAAGCTCCACGAGGGCCCGGTGAAGCACGAGGGTCGCTTCTACTCGATGAACCTCAGCGCGACCGCCGACGTACTCCCGCCCGTCCGGGATCGGATCCCGATCTATACCGCCGGCGTGAACGCGCGCATGATCGAGACCGCTGGACGGGTGTCCGACGGCCTGGTCTGTCACCCCACGTTCAGCTCGCGGTACGTCCACGAGGTCGTCCGGCCCGCCGTCGCGCGGGGCGCGGAGAGAACCGGACGCGACCCGACGGAGGTCGAGATCGTCGGCATGCTCTTGTGCTCGGTCAACGAAGACGAGGAGCTCGCGCGTCGGGAGGTGGCCGCCCAGATCGCCTTCTACGCCGCGCCGAAGGCCTACGCGCCGATGCTCGAGGCCAGCGGCTTCGCCGATGAGGCGGCGCGAATCCGGGCCGCGTTCGCCGAACGCGACCGCGAGGCGATGATCGCCGGCGTCACCGACGAGATGATTGACGCGATCGCCGTCGCCGGCACGCCGGACCAGGTGCGCGCCGGAATCGCGCGTCGCGAAGCCGACTTCGACCACGTCTCTCTGTACTCGCCCAGCTTCACGATGAGCCTGGAGCGGGTCCAGCAGAACACGCTCGACCTGATTCGTGTCGAGACGCGGTCGCCACCGCTGGTCTGAAGCCCGGAAAGTCGCCACTCGCGCGACAGGACTCGCCGAGTGGCGGGTTATCCGCCATGTGTTGGATGGGCCTCGCTTCGCTCGGCGTCCGTGGGGCCGTGCGACCCCGTCCGGACGGGGTGGATGGCCCCAATTACTCGATCGTCAGCGGCGTCCCGATCGGGAGCAGCCTCGCCAGCTTGACGATCTCCCAATTCGGCAGCCGGATGCAGCCGTGCGAGGGGCGGCCGGGAATCAGCGACGGCTCGTTCGTGCCGTGGATCCCGATCACACCTCCGCCGGGCCAGTCGGTCTCGACGTTGGACAGCGCCGAGGTGCCGAACGCGATCGGCCCGTACTCGCTGTCGGCCGGGAAGCCGTCCAGCCGGTCGCGGATGTAGAACTGGCCGTGGGGCGTGGGCGTGCTGGGCTTGCCGGTGCCCACGCGCGTGAAGAAGATGACCTTGCCGTTCTTGTAGAGGGTGAGGGTCGTCCGCTCGGTCGACACGACGAGGTAGGTGTGGACCGTCTGGGGGGCGCCGAGCGTGCGCTCCGGCACCCAGCCGATCTGCCCGGCCGGCCGCAGCGGCAGGCGCACCTGCACCCACCAGCCGCCGTGGATGAGCACGCGCTGCTGCTCGAACAGCAGCTCGCTCGTGCCGTCCTGGGTCGTCAGGCCGAGGTAGCCGAGCACCCGGGCGTGGCGGGAGGGCGAGGTGTAGGCATTGGTCGGGGTCTCGAGGTAGGCCCAGGTCGATGCGACCCTGGGATGCGAGAGCACCTCACGCGCGAGCGTCGCGCCCAAGCCCACGGCCGGCAGGGTAAGCGCGGTCAGTGCGATGCAGACGCACACCGCCGCGGCCCGGAGGCCGCGGCGGTTTGTTGCGAGGTGGCCCCTCATGTCACCCGGTGAAGGACGGGGCCCGCTGGGCCGTGGCCGCCTTGGCGGCGAAGACCTTCACCTTGGCCATGTCGTTGCAGCTAGGGCTGCGGACGACGATGGTCCCGCTGTGCGTCGGCTTGACGGAGAACGTCGCCTTGCCGTTGCTGCCGGTTGACTTGGTCAGCACCTTGCCTCCCGGAAGGGTGATGCGCACCGTGGCGCCCGCCACCGGCTGTCCCTGACGGTCGGCCGACACGACGATCGTGTCCTCCTGACCGGCCCGGACCTTGTAGCCCTGGCTCGAGGCGCGGCATTCGGCCGGGTAGACGGTCGGCGGCGGCACGATCGGCGGCGGGGTGCACCCGGCCGCGGTCAGCGTTTCACCAGTGGGGCAGGTGGTCGGTGGCACGCACTGGCCGCCCGTCAGCGTCTCGCCACTCGGGCAGGTGGTCGGCGGGACGCACTGTCCACCCGACGCGATTTCTCCGCTTGGGCACCCACTCGGAGGCACGCATTGTCCGTTGACCAGCGTGTCCCCGCTCGGACAGTTCGTCGGAGGTACGCACTTCCCGTTCACCAGCGTGTCCCCGCTCGGGCAGTTCGTGGGAGGCACACAAACGCCGGCGGTCAGGGTCTCGCCGCTGGGGCAGCTCGTGGGCGGCACACAGACACCACCGGTCAGCGTGTCCCCGCTCGGGCACGTCGGCGGAGGCGGAGGCGTGCAGCCGCTCGACGGTGCGGCGATCGTCGCGCTCGACGGCGTGCTCATGTAGCTGTTACCGAGCACATAGGTCTCCGGCACCGACGTCGTGACCGTGAACTGCTGGGTGGCCGCACCACCGCTGGCCGGCGAGGTGAACACCGTCGGCTGGCCCATGCTCACGGGGCCGGTCTGGGTCCCGACGGCGCCCTGGGTGAAGTAGTTGTGGTTGAGCCCGGTGTTGCCCTTGTCCGTGCTCGAGGCAAGCACCTCGTAGACGTTCTGGCCGACCGGGATGTCCTCCGTGGTGCCCCCGAAGTACGTCTCGGTGACCGTCACGGTGGCGGTGTACTGACCGTTAAGCGGCGTGACGCAATGCGACGGACCGGCGGACACCGCCAGCAGGTGCGCAGAGGCCAGCGCGGGGAAGACCAGGAAGAACGACAAGGCGGCGACCATGCCGCCCATCGCACGTTTGTTGACCATTTGCACTCATTCCTTGAGGTCGTTGGACGTGCGCATAAAACGCATCGACTCCTACGAAACTCGCACCATCGCTCAATCGTTCGTCCAGCCGGCGGGCCGACCCCTCAAGGCGCCCGCGGCGCTGATTGATTCCGCGGGCCGCACCGACGAGGCCTTCGGCCTCGCGGCCCGCTCTAGGCGTCGGTCAAGCGCCGCAGCAACGCGACCGCCTCGCGGAGCACATCCTGCTCGGCTGGCGAGAGCTGCTCGGCGATCGCGCCCGCGAGCCATCCCTCGCGCCGGTCGCGGTCCTGCAACAGCGTGCCCCGCCCGTCCGCCGTGAGCGTGACCAGGGCGCGCCGGCGGTCATCCGGATCTGGGCGGCGCTCGACGAGACCGTCGGCCTCGAGGTCGGCCACCGTCTGGGCCATCGACTGCGGCCGTACCCGTTCAGCGCCGGCCAGATCACTGACGCTCTGCGGGCCGCAGCGGTCCAGCCGGCCAAGGACGGCTGCGTGGCTGAGCGGGATCCGGTGCTCGGCGCGGAGGCGGCGCATCAACTGACCGAGCACGACGCGGAGATCGCTGGCGGTCGCGGCGGTATCTACGGCGTGCTTCGTAGTCGAGGCTGGCATGACAAGAGTGTACAGGCAAACTGCGCAGTTTGGCTGTATAATTGACCCACGTGAACTCCGACCGATACAAGTGGATCGCGCTCTCGAACGCGACCCTGGCGGTTCTGTTCACCACGCTCGACGCGTCGATCACGATCATCGCGATGCCGGCCATCTTCCGCGGCATCAAGCTCGATCCGCTCGTCGCCTCCAACAGCTTGTACCTGCTGTGGATGATCCTCGGCTACCTGGTCGTGGCCAGCGTGCTCGTGGTCAGCCTCGGTCGGCTGGGAGATATGTACGGCCGGGTGCGGATCTACAACCTGGGCTTCGTCATCTACACCGTGGCGTCGCTGCTGCTGGCCATCGACTGGATGACCGGCAAGGCCGGCGCCACCTACCTGATCGTGTTCCGGGTCATGCAGGGACTGGGAGGGGCCTGCCTGCTCGCCAACTCGGCGGCGATCATCACGGATGCCTTCCCGGCCAACCAGCGCGGCATGGCGCTTGGTATCAACAACATCGTCGGGGTCAGCGGCATGTTCATAGGGCTCGTCCTCGGCGGCATCCTGGCCCCGATCAACTGGCGACTGGTGTTTCTGATCAGCGTGCCCGCGGGCGTGTTCGGCACGGTGTGGGCGTACATGAAGCTCCGCGAGGTCCCACGCACGAGCGGCCAACGGAAGGTCGACTGGCCGGGCAACGTCACCTTCGCGCTCGGACTCATCCTGATCATGGTCGCTGTGACCTACGGGATCCGGCCGTCCGGCGGCTCGAGCACGGGCTGGGGCAGCGTCAAGGTGCTCACGCTAGTCGGATGCGGGCTGGCCTCCCTGATCGCCTTCGTCTTCATCGAAAGCCGCGTCGAGCAGCCGATGTTCCGGCTGCCCCTGTTCAAGATCCGCGCCTTCACGTACGGGTCGCTGTCGACGTTCCTCTCGGCGATCGCCCGGGGCGGGCTGATGTTCATGTTGATCATCTGGCTCCAGGGCATCTGGTTGCCCGAGCACGGCTTCAACTACAACGACACCCCGCTGTGGGCCGGCATCTACATCCTGCCGCTGACGATCGGCTTGCTGCTGGCCGGTCCGGTCTCGGGCTATCTGTCCGACCGCTTCGGAGCGCGCTGGTTCGCCACCGGGGGAATGCTGGCCACGGCGGCCGGATTCGCGCTGCTCCTGCTGTTGCCCACCGACTTCACCTATCCGCTGTTCGCCGCTGTACTGGCCGAGATCGGCATCGCCTTTGGGATGTTCGCCTCGCCCAACCGGGCGGCGGTCATGAACAGCCTCCCGCCCGGCGACCGCGGGGCAGGCGGCGGCATGAACCAGACGTTCCAGAACTCCGCGCAGGTGCTCTCGATCGGGATCTTCTTCACGTTGATGATCCTGGGGTTGGCTGCCACGCTGCCCGCCGCGATGAGCAGCGGACTCGAGGCGCACGGCGTGCCGGCGGCCGTCGCGAACACGGCGGCACATCTGCCGCCCGTCTCGATCCTGTTCGCCGCGTTCCTCGGCTACAACCCGATCCAGCACCTGCTCGGCTCGACCACGCTGGCCCATATCAGTGCCCACAGCCAGGCCATCCTGACCGGTCGGTCCTTCTTCCCCCACCTGATCGCGGCGCCCTTCCGGAGTGGTCTGCACGAGGCCTTGTATTTCGCGATCGCGGCCTGTCTCGTCGCCGCAGCGGCTTCGCTGATGCGCGGCACGCCCTACCGTCCGGATGACGAGGAGCCCCAGCGCACCCAACACCTGCACACGCGCGCTGAAGCGGCGCGGAACCGACGGTCGGCCAAGGTGGCCGTCGGCCGGCGTGCTTAGCCGTCGTCACTCGCTAACCGCCTTTTAACAGATTCGGCTCGAAACGGGGAAGCCTTCCGACGCCCGGGACGGGCGATGCGGCGGTCTGCGCCTAGTACCGCGTCGCGCGCGGCTCGGCCGGTTGCGATCCAGACTCTTTCGAATCGAGGTGGCTAGTGGAGGACCGGTTTCATCCGCGGTGGCGACTGACTCGGCGAGGACTGCTCAAGCGCGGCGGTGCGCTCAGCGCGGTCCTGAGTGTTCCCGGGCTAGGCAGCGCAGTCATGAGCGCGAGCGCGATGGCCGCCCTGCGGACTCCGGACAGCCTGCCCGACCCGAGGCGCCCGGCAGGGACGGCGACCGGGGCCATGCCGTTCGACCACCTCGTCTGCGTGATGATGGAGAACCACTCGTTCGACAACCTGCTGGGGGCACTCCCAAGGCTCGGCCAGCCCAAGGCAGATGGCCTGACCTTTGACAGCGCCGGCCAGGCGACCAACACCAACCGAGCTCGAGCGGCACGGTGACCTCATACGAGCTCACCAACACCGAGCAACCGGGGAGCGTCACCCAGACCTGGAACGCCACCCACCAGCAGATCGACGGCGGCAAGATGGATGGCTTCGTCGAGTCGGTCAACTCGACCGAGCCGATGGGCTATTGGACCGACGAGGTACTGCCGTTCGCGTACTCGCTCGCGCGGACCTTCTGCTCGGCCAACCGCTGGTTCTGCTCGGCGCCCTGCCAGACCTATCCCAACCGCCGCTTCCTGATGGCCGGCACGGCCTACGGCGACATCGCGACCGACACGTCGACCCTCGAGAACCCGCCGCCCCCCAACGGCACGATCTTCGATCGTCTGCACGCCTACGGGATCAGCTGGACCAACTACTTCACCGATCTCCCACAGACGGGAATCATCCCCTCGATCATCGAGTCGTATCCGACGAATCTGGCGCCGATCGCGCAGTTCCTGGCCGACTGCGCCGCCGGATCGCTCCCGTCGGTCAGCTTCGTCGACCCCGAGTTCGGCGTGCTGTCCGACATCGGCTCGCCGCTCGCGTCGTTCCCCCAGGTGGCGACCAGTCCCGTCGTGGCGGAGATCCTCCAGAACGCCAACGGTCCGGGCGGCGACCAGGAGAGCCCGCAGGACATGTACTACGGCGAAGCGTGGGCCTACCAGATCCTCCAGGCCGTCCTGGACTCGCCCGCCTGGTCGCGCACGCTGCTCATCTACACCTACGACGAGCACGGCGGCTACTACGACCACGTGCCCCCTCCGGCGGCGATCGCGCCCGATTCGATCCCGCCGGATCTATCGGCCGGCGACGCCCCGGGCGGATACAACTTCTACGGCCCGCGCGTCCCCGGCATCGTCGCCTCGCCCTACTCCAAGCCGAACGCGGTCACCAATGTGCTCCACGACCACACCTCGGTGCTGGCGACGATTGAGGCGAAGTGGAACCTGCCGGCGCTGACCTACCGCGACGCGAACGCGACCACGGTGATGGACTTTCTCGACGTGAACCAGGCCGCGTACCTCGATCCGCCCGCCACGCTGGTGGCCCCATCGCCAACCGGGCCGTCGGGACCAGTGGGGACGTCGGAGTGATGGGAATGCGCCGCCGCAATCTCATCGCCGCCCTAACCGCCGCCGCCGCGGTCTGCGCGACCCTCCTCCTCGTGTCGGCACCGGGCGGCACACCGACCGTCGCGGCCGCGACCGCGGCCAGCACGACCAAAGCCGCCACCGCGTCCACTTTCCAGTTGCCGCCGGTCCGCCACGTGTTCGTGATCATGCTCGAGAACGAGAACCTCGCCTCGACGTTCGGCGACCCTTCGGCCGATCCGTACCTCGCAAGCACGCTGCCCTCCGAGGGAGCGTTCCTCGGCGACTACTACGCCACCGGTCACGAGAGCAACGACAACTGCATATCGATCGTCTCCGGCCAGCCGCCCAACCCGGAGAACCAGGCTGACTGCCAGTTCTTCGACGACTTCAGCGGCGCTGACCTCGAGTCAAACGGCGTCGAGTCCGGCGTGGGCTGCGTCTACCCGTCCGCCGTCCAGAACATCGGAACCCAGCTGTCGGCCGCGGGCCTGAGCTGGAAGGCGTACGGGGAGGACATGGGCAACGACCCCAACCGCGAGACGGCTGCGTGCGGCCATCCCACCTTGAACTCCCAGGACCAGACCGAGGACGCAGTCGCCGGTGACGGCTACGCGACCCGTCACGACCCGTTCGTCTACTTCCACTCGGTGATCGACAACCAGACCTACTGCGACGATCACGTCGTCGCCCTCGGCTCGCCCGCCTGCGCGATGCCGGCCGCGGCGCTGGCCGGCGAGACCGGCCTGGCCACCGATCTGAAGAAGGTCTCGACCACGCCGAACTTCTCGTTCATCACGCCGAACCTGTGCGACGACGGCCACGACTATCCGTGTACGAACCAGGCGAGCGGTGCGTCGGCGCTCGCCGACATCGACACGTTCCTGCAGACGTGGGTCCCGCTGATCACGAACTCGCCCGCGTTCAAGCAGAACGGTCTGCTCGAGGTCACTTTCGACGAGTCGGACGGGCCGCAGTCGGACTCCTCATCCTGCTGCGGCGAGCAGCCCGGGCCCGGCGACTCGCCTCTGCCCGGCATCACCGGCCCCGGCGGCGGACTGGTCGGCGCCGTCCTGCTCTCGCCGTTCATCGCGCCGGGGACCGTGAGTGCAACGCCGTACAACCACTACTCCTCGTTGGCGAGCTGGGAGACGCTGTTCGGCCTGCCCCGCCTGGCCTACGCGGCCACCGTCCCGGGGACGTTCGGGTCGGATGTGTTCACGGCCCCGACCGGCTGATCATGTCGCCTGCAGCGTCTCCGTCCAGAACTCCCTGGTCGCCAGCCGCTTGGCGGCGCCGCCGACCTTGCCCGAGACTGCCACCCGCGTTCCGCCGGCACCGTCGCCGGCGCTGAAGCTCAGCGTCACCGTCTCTCCGCTGATCATTCGCGAGGCGGCCAGGAACACGGGAAAGCTCCATCCCGGGCGGAACGTCAGCGAGCTCGAGTCCTCGCTGGCCAGGCGCATCCTGCCGGCTACGCGCATGCGTTCCGTGACGGTTCCCTTCAGCCGCGCCTGGGCCTCGGATGGAGTTCCAGGCACGGACAGGTCATAAGAGAACGACTGGGCCATCGCGATCCTCCTCGGCTCTGGCGACCGGTTGCGGAGCGGTTACCTTCTCGCATGACGGACCGATGATCAACCGGAGGTCGATATGGCGGTGAAGGCGTGCCTGAACGGCGGCCGCACGCGGACCGAGCACCCAGCGGTTCCGCTGACGCCGACCGAGCTCGCGGCCGACGCGGTCGCGGTCCGGCGCGCCGGAGCCTTCGCGGTCCATGTTCATCCGCGGGACGACCGGGGACTCCAGACTCTGAGCGTGCGAGCCTGCGATGCGGCGGTCGCCGCGATCCGACGGGCCGTACCAGGACTTCCGGTTGGCTTGTCGACGGCCGAGACAATCGATCCCGACCCGTTCGCCCGAGCGGCCGCGGTCCGCGCCTGGCGCCAGCCGCCCGACTTCATCTCGGTCAACCTGGGGGAGCTCGGCTGGGCCGGGATCGTCCGCGCGGCCGTGCACGCCGGGATCGGGGTCGAGGCGGGTCTGGCTACTCCGGCCGAGGCCGAGGAATTCGCCCGCAGCCCGTTCGGCCACCAGGTCGTGCGGGCGCTGGTCGAGGTGCAGGGTGGCCTCGAGGATGCCCGCGCGATTGCCGACCTGATCCCGGCGGGCGTGCCCCAGCTGTGGCACGGCTACGACGAGCGGACCTGGGAGGTGCTCGCCGGGGCCGTAGCCGCGGGGATCGACGTGCGCGTCGGGCTGGAGGACGTCCTGGCACTACCCGACGGCCGCGCCGCCGCGGACAACGCGGAGCTGGTCGCGGCTGCGGTCGGGCTCGCGCCCGCCCGCGACTAGTTCCGGTTCCCGAAGATCCGCAGGAAGAACAGGAAGATGTTGAAGATGTCCAGGAAGATGCCCGCGGCGATCGGGACCGCGCTCGCCATGTTGGCGCGGCGTAGCCGGTTGAAGTCGATGACCGTGAACCCGCCGAAGATCACGAGGCCGAGCACGCAGTAGATGATGTTGGCGTGGGGGATCGCGACAAAGATCGCGATGATCCCGAACACGATCAGCGCCAGCAACGCCCAGAAGAACACGCGGTAATAGACCGACAGGTCCCGCCGAGTGGCGTAGCCGCCCGCCCCGAGCGCGGCGACGAAGCCGGCGGTGGCGCCGGCCGCCTGCCAAAGAGCAGCGGGATCCGCGTGCGCGTAGTACGCGATCACCGGCGCGACGGCGAGCCCGAGGAACAGCCCCAGGCCGAACAGGAACCCGATCGCAAGCTGCTCGCGTCCCCGGGAGGTGGCGAAGTTCAGACCGAAGATGCAGGCGAACGCGCCGATGAAGAACAGCAGCCCGGCACCGCCGCTGAGATTGCGCCCGACATAGGCGCCGAGCGCGGCACAGCCGACGGTCAGGGCGACCAGGCCCATGACCTGTCCGAACACGGTCCGGGTGTCCCCGCGGGCGATCGCTCCGCCCGGGGCGTACCCGAGGTTGTCGTATGTCGGCATTGCTCGCTATGTCCTTCCCGGTCGGTTCAACTTAGGTGCCTGGCGGGGCGGACGTTAGACCACGCGCGGCACGTCGGCAATGGGCCAGCCGCTAGCATCGCGGGATGGGACTCGACAGCCAAGGCACGACGCAGGCAAGGGGCTCCGAAGAGACCCTGCTCGACCGGCTGCTGCAGACTCCAGCTCGACGAGCGATCCTCGAGGCCATCTTCTGGCAGATGCCGCGCCATATCGCCACGCAGCGGAGCACCGCGCTCAACTTGTCGGTCCAATGGCAGGTGACCGGACGCGCCGACGGCGGCGTCGACCACTACCGGCTCGATTTCTCAGACGGGCGCTGTCGTGTCAGCCGCGGCGCCGATGGCGATCAGCCCGCGCTCACGATCACGCTCAGCGCCGGCGAACTGGTCCGGTTGGTCACCCGGCGCTCGAATCCGGTGGCCGCGTTCTTCACCGGCCGCATCACGATCGCCGGGAATGCGATGGTCGCCGCCAAGCTCGGATCGCTCTTCCTCGAGCCGGCGCAGCGGACCGGCCGTTGACGGACTAGTCAGCGGCTCCAGCCGCTCCGGCTTCCCGCCCCGCCGAGCCGGTCGATTTACCCGGCTAGCCGGATGAGGAGCAGCCCGACGGTGATGACCTGGGTGAGCACGCCGACCGCGACCGGAGGTTCGATCTTGGTGTGATTGGCGTGGTGCAACGGGCGCGTGACCCGCAGCCCGGTACGCAGCTCGGCCACCATCACCAGGTCGGGCAGCACGCCACCGAACGCCCCCGCCGCTGCCAGCCGGTGGCGACGGGCCAGGGCCGCGGTCAGAAGACTCGCCGCGACGAGGTCGGCGAGCACCGCTTTGCGATTGGACAGCCGGTAGTCGGTGTGGGGGACGCGATCGAGCGCCAGGTGGCTGATCACGCCGGCGGCCACGGCCCCCCGGGAGCCGCGGGCGAAGCGGGACGCGAAGGCACCGGCCAGTGCGTGTGGGGTGGCGATCATCAGAGATCAGAGCCCTTCAGCCGAAGAGATCGTCTGGACCGCCACAAGGTTGAGCCCGGACCCTTAGATGAGCGCGCCGGTCGCGGAGGAGCTGGCGGCGGAGCATTGCCATACCCGGGCACGTCGGCGCCCCATGGCTCGGACCCGTGCCCTGAGCTCCGCGTCGCTCCACGGCGACGCCAAACAGTCGTCCGCGCCGGCCTGGAGCGCGCTGATGCGCTCCTCCACGTCCTGGCCCCGGACGAGCGCGATGATGCCCGCGGCGGGAACGGCACGGCGTACGTCGCGACACGACGTCCCGACGAACACGATCACCTCCGGAGCAAAGACGCCGCTGCGCCGTATCGCCGCTTCCGGTGCGTCGACGCTAAGGACATCGTGCCCGTCGCGAGCGAGGGCACAAGCGAGCTGCTCGTCGCGCCGATCGGTTACGAGGAGCACCCGCAGCCCGGTGAAGTCCGGGGGTGCCGCCTCCCGGCAACGATCCTCGGTCTGCTCAAGCATTTCTGGCTCCTCTCGTCTAAGCGCGTCCTTTGCATCTGAGTCCGAGGATGTCCTGCGCGCATCAGAGCAGCGTCAGAACCGCATATCGGTTGCATATGAGCTGTCGGATTGGATGGCTATTGACAATAGCTTTATGGCTAGCTGGCGTAGCCATATGGCTACTACCTCTTGCTCGAAGTTCTCAAGGGACACCGTCCATGGCTAGGGCCGGACTCACCGAGAATCTGGTCGTGGCCGAGGCCGAGCGGATGGCCGACGAGGTCGGCCTCGCGAACGTGACGATGGCGGCGCTCGCGCAGCGGCTCGGCGTGCGTCAGCCGTCGCTCTACAAGCACGTCGCGAGTCTCCCAGCACTCCGCCGCGCAATTGGTCTGCGGACGACCACAGCGCTGACGGAAGAGCTTGCCCGCGCTGCGGTTGGCCGCTCGGGCGACGAGGCGTTGCTGGCGATGGCACGGGCGTTCCGGGAATGGGTCAAGGCCCACCCGGGGCGCTACCAGGCCGGCCAGCGCGCACCGGATCGAGGCGACACCGCTTATGAGGCCGCCGCGGCCGGCGTGCTCGAGCTCTTCGGCAGCGTGCTCTCAGCCTTCGACCTCACCGGCGACGACACGATCGACGCCATCCGCAGCCTGCGGGCAGCGATGCACGGGTTCGTCAGCCTCGAGCTCCTGGGTGGGTTCGCGATCCCGCTCGACATCGACCGCAGCTACGAGCGCCTCATCACAGCCGTCATCGATTCCTTCTCAAACCCCGGAGGTACCCGTGCAAACTCATGACACCACTCACCCGCGCGCGGTCCTCGACCCTGCCGCCGCCGTCGAGAGCGTCTCCTTCCTCGCCGAGCTCGCGATGCTTGCACTGCTCGCCGTGACCGGGGCCAGGCTCGGAGCGGGCACGCTTGCGCTCGACCTGGCGCTGGCCATTCTTCTGCCGCTCTCCGCCGCGTCGATCTAGAGCGTGTGGATGGCACCGCGGAGCTCGCGTCATCTGGCGGATCCGGGTCGGCTCTTTGCCCAGGTGGCGTTGTTCGCCGCGACGGGACTGCTCGCGGGGCTCGCCGGCCTGGCGACGCTCGGCATCGCCTTCGCTGTCACGGCGACGGTTCTCTTCGCGCTTACCCGGATCTCCTAAGCACAGCCTCACCTAGCAGTCTGGAGCCCGGCGGCGCCCTCGCGCTCCGCCATGCCTCGACGAGGACGTGTCCAACCCGACTCCATGGAGAAACAATGAAGACCGAATCCGTAACCGACAATCTGATCCGCCTCACTCGCTATCGATTCGTCAACGCGTACCTGGTCCGTGAGGACGAGGGGTTCACCCTGGTCGACACGACCGTGTCGAAAACCGGTGCGGCGCTGATCGAGGCCGCTCGTCAAGCGGGTGGAGAGATCAAGCGGATCGCCCTGACCCACGGCCATGGAGACCATGTCGGATCCCTGGATGAGTTGAAGTCGACGCTCGGGGCAGGTGCCCAGGTGCTGATGCCCGAGCTCGACGCCCGCATCCACGCGGGCGAGAAGGTCGTCGACGGCAAGCTCACCGGCAGCTGGCCCAAGCTGAGCACCGTCCCCGACGTGCGCCTTCAGCCGGGTGATCGTGTCGGGAGCCTCGAGGTGGTGGCGAGCCCCGGCCACACGCCCGGGCACGTATCCTTCCTCGACACCCGCGACCGGTCCCTGATCGTCGGCGACGTCTTCACTTCCTACGGGACCACGGCCGTTTCCAACCACTTCTACTGGCGCTTCCCGCTGGCCGCGATGGCCACCTATGACAAGCAGACCGACCTCGAGTCCGCGCGGAAGCTACGTTCGCTCGACCCGAGCCTGGTCCTGGTCGGTCACGGTCCGGCAGTGCGTAATCCGACCGCGGCGATGGACGCCGCGATCGCGCGCGCGGCGCGGTGACGATCCCGCCGCCGGTGGTCCGATGCCGCACAATTTTGCGGACACCGTGTTGCACCGTCGAGCGCAGAGAGGCCATCAGTGAAACCAACGCCAGAGCGAGACGCCAATTCAGGAACGGTCCCAGGTGAGCAACTGACCGATGGGGCTGGGGACCAGCGAGGCGCACGTCGTCGCGCTCGACGAAGCCGAGTTCATGGACGGGGCGTGATCCAGCATCCCGGGTTTGCCGTCGATCAGTGGACGGTCCTCGAGCGCGCGCTTGATCTGGAGACTCTCGCGCAGACCGAGTCACTGTTCGCGCTCGCGAACGGGCACGTCGGTCTGCGGGCCAACCTCGACGAGGGCGAGCCGTCCGGCCTACCCGGCACGTACTTGGCCGGGTTCTACGAAACTCGGCCGCTGCCGTACGCCGAGCCGGGCTACGGCGATCCTGAAGACGGGCAGACGGTCGTCAACGTCACAAACGGAAAGATCATCCGGCTGGCCGTCGAGGACGAGCCGTTCGATGTCCGATATGGGGAGCTGCGCAAGCACGAGCGGATCCTCGATCTCCGCGCCGGCCTGCTCCGTCGGACCGTCGAGTGGGTCTCGCCGACGGGGCGGCTCGTGCGCGTCGCCTCCACCCGCATCGTGTCGTTCAGGCAACGCTCGATCGCCGCAATCCGCTACGAGGTCGAGCCTCTCGACGAAGCGGCCCAGGTGGTCGTTCAGTCCGAGCTCATCACGAACGAGGCGCCGCCCATGGCCGAAAAGGATCCGCGAGCCGCGGCGGCGCTCACGGCGCCGCTGGTTTCCGACTTCTTTCAAGCTCAAGACCTTCGCGCGGTCCTGGTCCACACCACGAAGGCGACCAGGCTGACGGTTGGCGCGGCGATGGACCACGTGATCGAGGCTGGCGACGGCATCGCGAGCACGATCGAGGCCTTTGAGGACCTTGCCAGGTTGTCGATCACGGACACGCCGGCCCCGGGGAAGCCGCTGTGCATAACGAAGTTCCTGGGCTACAGCTGGTCCGGCAACCGCAGCGTTCCGGCGGTGCGCGACCAGGTGGGCGCCGCGTTGGTCGGTGCCGTCCAGACCGGCTGGGACGGGCTCCTGTCGGAGCAGCGCGAGTTCCTCGACGACTTCTGGGAGTCGGCCGATATCGAGATCGAAGGCGACACGGAGCTCCAGCAGGCCATTCGTTTCTCGCTGTTTCACACGCTCCAAGCCGGCGAACGAGGCGAGAAGCGTCCGATCCCAGCGAAGGGACTGACCGGTCCGGGCTATGACGGGCACACCTTCTGGGACACCGAAGCGTTCGTTCTGCCGCTGCTGACCTATTCTCGTCCCCGCGGCGTCGCCGACGCCCTGCGGTGGCGTCACAGCACGCTCGATCTCGCGCGCGAGCGGGCGCGATCGCTCGCGCTGCGCGGAGCGGCGTTCCCATGGCGGACGATCCACGGCGAGGAGTGCTCGGGCTACTGGCCGGCGGGCACGGCGGCGTTCCACATCAACGCAGCGATCGCCAACGCCGTCGAGCGATACCAGATGATCTCTGGGGACGAAGCTTTTGAGCGTGAGGCGGGCGTCGAACTGCTCATCGAAACCGCCCGGCTGTGGCGGTCGCTGGGCCACCATGACGCCGCCGGGCAGTTCCGGATCGATGGCGTCACCGGTCCCGACGAGTACAGCGCGATCGCCGACAACAACGTGTACACGAACCTGATGGCTGGGCGCAATCTCCGAGCCGCGGCTGACGCGATCGAGCGTCACCCGGACCTGGCAAAGCAACTCGATGTGGACGCGGAGGAGGCCGCGAGCTGGCGGGATGCCGCTGACGCGATGCTCATCCCGTACGACGAGTCACTTGGTGTCCACCCTCAGTCAGAAGGATTCACCGAGCACGCGGTGTGGGACTTTGACTCGACTCCCATCGAGAACTACCCACTCATGTTCCACTACCCGTACTTCGATCTCTACCGCTCGCAGGTGGTCAAGCAGGCCGACCTCGTGATGGCCCTTTTCTACGCCGGTGAGGCGTTCACCCCAGAAGAGAAGGCTCGCGACTTCGCCTACTACGAACGTCTGACCGTCCGCGACTCGTCGCTGTCAGCGTGCATCCAGGCGGTGGTGGCGGCCGAGGTGGGTCATGTGGAGCTCGCGTACGACTACTTTGCGGAGGCGGCACTGATCGACCTGCACGACCTCGGGCACAACACGCGGGACGGGGTTCACATAGCTTCGCTCGCGGGGTCGTGCATTGCGGCAATTGCCGGCTTCGGAGGGATGCGCGAACGCGCCACGACGCTGGCCTTCATGCCCCGACTCCCCGAGGCGCTGACCCGCCTTTCTTTCGCAATCGGCGTCGGCGACACGGCAAAACTGAAGATCGAGGTTGAGCCCGCTCGGGCAACCTACACCCTGGTGACCGGCGAAACGCTCGAGCTCGAGCACCATGGTCGGGCGGTCACGGTCACCAGCGGCCAACCCGCGCACTGCGCAATCCCGCCGGCGCCCTCGCTCGAGTCACCGACTCAGCCCCGCGGTCGAGCGCCCGCGCCCGCGGCTCCCGCCCCGCCGCAGGATCCCGAGGCGCAGCCGAACGCCGCAGTGACTTAGGATCAACCCCCGCCCATCCTGCTAAATGGAGGTTTACATGGCGCAGCAAGTTCGGTTCGAGAGCGACATACGCCCACTCTTTCGCGAGAAGGACGTCCAGTCGATGTCCGCCAAGTTCGATCTCTCGTCCTATGACGATGTGAAAGCGAGCGCGCAGCCCATACTGGCGGCCGTCGCGGGTGGATCTATGCCGTGCGACGGCGCATGGCCAGCGGAACGGGTGGCCCTGTTCCGCGAATGGGTGGACGCCGGCTGTCCGGCTTAGGTCCTACGGCCGTTACCTGACAACAGGACTCGCTCGCCGAGTCACGGCGAGTCTTCGCGATACTGCCACCCGACCCGCTGGACCCGCGCGCGCCGTCGAAGCAGCGCGAAGCCGGCTGCCGCGTGCTGGTCGTTCCTCAAATCGAACGCAACGCCGGCAGGATCAGACCTCGCCCCCTGATACTCGTTCTGGAGCATCGGACGGGCGTCGGAGGGCGCGTACACAACGAGCTCCTCTCGTCGTTCGTCGATGCGGGCGATCGTGTCAGAGCCGACCTTCACTTCGGTCGCGCCCGGAGATCGTTCGATCGCAATGTCACCGGGCTCGTCGCGCCGAAACGCATCGAGTAGCGCGTCGACGCGCTGACTCATACCGCTCGTCCTCGCCCGATAGTTTCAATCGGCGGCGAAGTGTAGCCCGCGACCTCTGGTGGCGGCGTGGCTTGCTCGGGGCGCTCATCTGTGAGGAGCCTGCAACACGGCTCGGAGAGCTCGCAGAGCCGTTCCAGATCGCGTGCCGCCGCCTCCTCACGATCAAGCGCGGCGCGATACCGGAAGTACGTCGCATCGCAGTCGCGAGGAGTCGCGCCAAACCAGTCGCGTAATGCGTTCGCGCATTCGCTTTGCGCCGCCAACCAGATGATGTGAGCGTCATCGAGGAGGCGGACGCCGATTTCGGCTGTCTCTTGTTCGAGGGTTCGCGTCATCGCTGATCAGCCATCTCGGCCGCGGCTTGACGGCTCATCCGGCCCCGAGTGACCCCCCCGGGGATGATCCGGACGTGCTTACGACGCTCGGCCGAGTCGGTGTCCGAGATCGCGGCGCCGGGCCGATCGCGCTCGGCCCGAGCCATCTGCTCGCGAATATGGTCGCGCGCCAGGAGGTATGTGAGTTGGGGGTGCATGTCCATCCTTTCTGTTGATTCGGGATCAGTCGCTAATCGCGGCCATCAGATCGGCGTCGCGGCGCAGCGAAGTCAAGGCCCGCTGGCGTGTCGGCCCGATGCTCCCAACCGGCATGCGCAGGGCAGCCGAGAGTTGCTGGTAGCTCGGCGGGGGATCCGCGGTCAGTGCCTGCAGGAGCATGCGCTGGTGAGGCGGCAGGCACTCGATGGCGCGCCGGAGGACGGTTTCACGCTCCCTGTCGATGAGGCGCGCGGTGACCTCGGGAGTCATCGCGTCGTCAGGGAGCTCGCAAGGGTCCGTCGGCTGTTCTCGAGCGGAGGTCCGGATCAGTCGCAGACTCTCGTGGCGAGCGGTGATCGCGAGCCACGCTCCGAGGGCTTGCGGGGTCCGGATCCGGTGCGCGTTCTCGATCAGCCGGAGCCATGTGGTCTGGACGACGTCGTCGGCGTCGTACCCGTTGAGCCGACACGAGCGCGCTACCGCATGGAGTGCGCCGGAGAATTGGCCGAACAACGCATCCCACGCGCTGTCCTGGCCCGCGATCGCGGCGGTCAGCAGGTCTCGGCTGACGCCGATCGGCGATGCGGAGGATTGGGAAGTGGTAGGCATTTGGCGGTCTCCGTGAGGGGAGTGACTCGACTGCCGCCAAGCTACGAACGCGGCGGCCGGGCCACATCGGGAGACCTCGTTATTCGGGCCGCGCGGGCTAACTATCTTTGGGGGCCTGGGCCATTACGCCGAAGGCGCCCATCGGTAAGCGGCGACGGTGCGCGGGCCGCCGTGAGCTCGTCAATCGTGCAGTACGAGGCCGAGCCGCTCGGCGACGGCCGCGGCCATCGCCCGGTTCGGGACCTGGAGCTTGGCCAGGATGTGGGAAACGTGTACGCCGGCGGTGTGCTGGCTGATGTACAACCGAGCCGAGATCTCTCGATTGGTCAAACCGGCTCCCAGCAGACGGAGCACCTCGAGCTCGCGATTCGTGAGGTCGAACGGCGTGGCGTCGGCCGCTTCGGGCCCCAGTGAGGGCGCGGCTTGCGCCGCCGCAGCCAGGCTTAGGCGCGTCCGGCGCGCGACCCGGTGGATCTCTGCTTCCAGCGGAGCCGCGGCGAGCGACTCGCTCAGCGTGAGGGCCTCCGACAGCGCATTCTGCGCCTGCCCCCGAGCGCCGCGCGTATGCACGACGGCCTCGGCTAGGCGGAAGGACGCGTAGGCGAGCTGGTAGGGCGCCCCCTGTCCCCGCCAGAGCTGCGCCGCCGCCTCCCATCCCCCCGGGGAGGGTTCTTGTATCGCGCGGCTCAGCTCCGCTGCGCAGCTGGCGAGATGGGCCTGAGCCTCCGGCGGCGTCGCGCGCTCGCCGCGGTCGGCGAGCAACTTCGCGAGTTGCTCATGGTGCTCGCGCGCCCTTTGCTCTGCGCGTGCCGCCTCCGAGTCGTCTCTGCCCAGGCGTGCGCGCTCGGCGACCTCGGCCTCGACCCGGGCGCCGCACGAGTGTAGTACTGGAACGTGCAGCACGTTTTCAGCGTCACCGAGCTTCCGGAATCCTTCGGAAATCCACTCCCGAGCCACGAGCGGCTTCTCGCGCCAGAGCTCGAGCTCGGCGTATCCCGCGTACACCGGCGGGACGAACTCCACCAGGCTGGACGCCTCACAAAGTTCGACCGCGCGATCGAAGTGCGCGGCGGCCCGATCGAACCGTCCCTGCGCGACGTCGAGGCGTCCGGCCACGCTCGCCATGAGCAGCTCCTGCGTCTGCTCGAGCTGGCGGGCTTTGAGCTCTCGGAGGCGGTCAGCCAGCTCCTCCCAGCGACCCAGTCGCAGCAGGTCGTCGGCGGCGTTGACCGCCATGAAGTTCCCGTATGAGTCGTAGGCGCCGGCGGCCTCGGCCAGCTGCTCCCCGGCGACCATGGTCGCCAGCGCATCCTCGATCCTGCCCTGCAGGCGAAGGACTTCGCCCAGGTCGAGGTGAATCTGAGCCAGGTCTTCGGCGCTGTCGGCTCGGCCGGCGAGCCCGAGCGCTTCCCGCAGATCACGCTCACCCTCGTCCGGATGTCCGAGGAACGCCACGGCAACGCCCCGGACAGCGAGTGCCGAGCTCTCGGTAGCGAGCGTGTCCTCCCCGTGGGCCAGCCCAATCGCGACCGTCGCCTTGTACCGAGCGTCCTCCCAGCGTCCGAGGTAGGAGAAAGCGAGCGCTTCGTCGACGTGCAGGCGCATCCGTTCCGCAACGCAGTCCTCGGGCAGGAGGCCCAGGGCGCGGCCGTAGGCGTCCAGCGACGCGTCCACATTCCAAGGCTGGTATCGCCCGAGTCGCTCATACAGGGCGGCGGCTCGGAGGGGATCCAAGGCGTGATCGAAGGCATCGAGCGCACTTTGACAAAGCTCGCGCGCCCGGGCGGAATCACCCATCCAGCGCGCTGCCTGCCCGGCTCGCGCAAGCAGGCTCACGAGATCGAGCGCGGTCGAGCTTGGAGCGGGAGGCTCACGATTCCACAGGTCGATGGCTCGCTCGAAATGCGCCAGCGCCTCGCCATATCCGAAGATGTGCTCGGCGGCCAGACCAGCCTCAATCGATGCCAGTAGCGCCCGTGACGACTCGTGCGCGAGGCTCCAGTGACGAGCTCGCTCCGCAGCCGTGTCCGCTCCGTCGTAGCGCTCGAGCGCCTCCGCGAAGCGTCCGTGCATACGTGACCGTTCGGCCGGCAGGAGGTCGCCGTAGATCGCCTCGCGGACCAGGGCGTGGCGAACCGCGTACTGACCGGTCCTGCGATCGCACACGAGCACGTTCTCATCGACGCACTCTCGGAGTGCCCGATCGATTCCTCGCGCGGGCAAGTCACCGGCGAGATGAATGAGCGCGTCGTCCACCGGGCGCGCCGCCACAGCAATTAGGCACAGGAGCTCGCGGGCGTCGTCCGGAAGCGCCTCGGTTCGAGGGAGGAGGGCGTCCTGAAGCCTTTCGGGAAGCTCCTCGGCATCTTCGGCGTCGGCCGCCAGCAGCTCCTCGACGAAGAAGGGGTTCCCCTGCGAGCGGGCGAACAGTCGATGCGCGAGTCCCGACGGCGGCTCGCGGCCGAGGATGCTCGCCACCTGCTGCTCGACGGCCTCCTCCGTGAGCGGTTCGACGTCGATGCTGCGTACACGTTCGCTGCGGGCGAGTTGCGCGACAAAGCGGCGGATCACGCTCGCCCGGCCGAGCTCGTCCGAGCGGACCGTCGCGACCGCCGCGAAGGGCGCCGAGCGCAGACTCTGGACGAGGAAGCGCAAGAAGTCCCTCGAGGAGGTGTCCGCCCATTGCAGGTCCTCGATGATCAGGAGCACCGGCGTTCCCTCCGTCAGCCCGCGCAGAAGGACGAGCAGCCAGCCGAATAGGCGTGACTGACCGAACTGGTCGTCACGCCGGACGTCGATCCCGGGAGCGCCAATCACGTCGGGGAAAGCATGGGCTAGCTCGTCGCGCGCCTGCGGCGGCAGGCGCGCGATCGCGGGATCGATCATCGCCTCGGGTACCTCCCGCAGGGCGGCGGCGATCGGCGCGTACGGCAGCTCTCCGCCCGAGAGCTCGAGGCAGTCGCCGGACATCACGAGCATTCCGCGATGCCGACCTACCGCCTCGGTCTCTCGGACAAGTCGGGTCTTGCCCACGCCCGCCTCCCCGATCAGGAGGGTCAGCGAAGGCCGACCCTGCTCGGCCTCCTTCAACGCCGAGCTCAGCGTCTCGATCTCAGGCTCGCGGCCGACCAGCTGGGGGCTTGAGATGGACATCGGCCGGGCGGGCGCCCCGTTCGGCTCCGATCCCGCTCCTCACTTGATGCTTACGGATTGGGACTGAGAGGTGACCTGAGTTTGAGCTTGGCTCGATGGCGCGCCCGACGTAACGTTCGTAATGACGTAGCAACGAGGATCGGAGTACGCGTAGAGCAGGTTGAGAATCGTGTGCGAGAGCACGAATCTGAGCTGGAGGGTCTGCCCATTCCCCGGCGGCAGCGTCATCGTGATTTGCGAAAGCTGCACGGGGTTCGGGATGGCGGGCAGAGTCTGCGTCGGACCCAAGCGAGCGGCATAGAGCGTGAAGGTGGCCGGGCAGGAGGTCGCCGCTCCCGAAGGCTGGCAGTTCACCGTGACCGTCACGGCTCGTTTCAGCCTCCAGGATCCAGTCGGCTCCGTGGGCTTGATCGGGAACCCCTGGCTGGGCGCGTGGACGCCTACCTGCAGCGCCGCCCCGAGCGCAGGACCGGCTAGGGCAGCGCCTGCCGAGGTCAGGACAGCGGCGGCGACGAGGACGCCCGCCGCCCGGTGGCACCGCGTGCTGAAACCCCCTCCAGTCGCGATTGGCCCATCTGGCCGCTTCTGAGACATACGACTCGACCCCCTTTGTCTCTGGTGGAGTCCAAAAAGGATATTTGAGTCGTCTAGGGGTCGGCAAGGCCGTGAAGGCAGATTCGCTGCAAACTCTTACTCTGCGACTCTTGCGCAATCGCCCCTGCATGCCGGACCGCCACGCTGACCGGCCGGCAAACCGTGGGACGGTTCCCGTGGGCGAATACTCCGCAGAAGCACCAGTGGCGGGCTGGTTCAAATGTCTCTCACGACGACGGCGCAGCGCCTACCCAGCCGGCAAACGCGCAGGCCGGCATGCTCGCCATCCCTGCGACCGGCAGACCGAAACTCTCTCGTTTGCTACTGGCCCCGGGTGCGGGTGCGGGTCCGGTTCGGCTCCTGAGATGGCCTGCGGTCGCGGTGCGGGTGGCGGTCAGCGAGCCGGGCATGGTCCCGGAAGCGGAATCGCGCGGGCTCGGCATCGTCGAGCGGCGTTCTGTTTGCGGGTCCTCCGCCCGGGGGTTGTGGCTGGGGCGGGCCATCGCCCGACCCGCCGTCGGAGTCCGGGTCGGACGGCCCCCGCGAAGCGGGGCCACGGCTGAGGAGCATGGGGCCGAACATAACCGCCAGAACCAGCGCGAGATACAACAAGCCAAGAAGATTGACTCCGCCACGGTCCGCCATGATCCGAACCGTACCGCGCAATTCAAGCGGCGGCAAGTGCCGGTCCGCCGGCCGTGTGACCTCACGCCCCTCAACGAGCGGTCGATTCACCTCCCGGATTTCAAGCGGCCGACCGCCGGCTCCCGCGATCATTCGCTGTCGCTGATCGCCTGAGATCTCTCGCGGGACAGGCAGTGAGGCTGTGCAGGATTGCGCGCTCATTAGACGTTCTCTGTCACCCGAGTGGCCGGTCCCCGGCGGCCGGTACCGCCAGCCGGGCTAGCCAGGACTGCCGTACGACTACGCGCCAGAATCCGTGCCGTATTGATTAGGCGTCATTGAGGACCTCCGCAAATGCGATCGCTACGCCTCCAGTGGCGTGCTCGAGCGTAGCCGTGACAAGCGCGCCCGCCTCTGTGGTAGTCACGGCGTCGCTGGCCGCCGCATAGTTGGCGAAGTACAAGTCCAACAGTCGGTACGCCGGGGTCGGGGTACCGTCTTCCTTAGGCCAGACCTTGGACGTCTGCAGCCGAGTCAGGCCGGGGAGCCTCCGCGCCAGCGCAAGCTGCTCGGGGTAAGCGGCCTCGAAGGCGGCTGGGTCGGTGGGGTTGGAATAGACGAAGCTGATCTTGGTCGGCTTGTCCTGCCCAGCTTCACCAGCTCTTGATGTCATGTGTTCTGTTTCCTTCGGGTTACGCGTGGTTGTTAGTCTCGGTTGGCGTAAGCGAGCGACCCGACCTAAATGAGAAGATCGGGCGAACTTACGACGCGCAGCTGCCTCGCCAATCGAAGAAGTTGACACTTGACAGAGCTCCCAAGCGTGGTCCGAAGACCGTCCGATTGGTCGCTCCACTCACTGTTCGGCGAGCGTAGCCCGAGCAACGGGCAGAGACAATGACCGCTCCGCCGGAACATCTTGCCGATCGTCCAGCGACACCAACCGATTTGCTCCGACCGCCGCGAGACTTTGCCGATCCTCCAACGCTCGAGGACGCCGCGCTCGGCCTAGACGCATACGGCCAGCCGCACGACTTGCTTTCGGAGCTACTCCGGAGCGTGCGTCTGAGCGGAGAGCGGATCGTTGCCTACGCCTCGCTGCAGACTTTCTCGATCGGCTTCGCCGATGTCGGCGCCTTGCACATCATCGAAGAGGGTGAACTCGAGCTTCGGATCGACGGCGACGCGCACGTCGAGCACGTGAGTCGCGGTGACGTCATCTTGCTTCCGCGCGGCGACCCGCACCAGATCAGCGATGCCGGCCAGCGCGCACACGCGACCGTGCACGCCGAGTCCTCCGAGCACGACGCCCCCGGACCCGAGCCGGCGCGCTGGCTCTGCGGCACATTCACGATCGGCGACCCGCAGGCGAGCCACCTGCTCGCGAGCCTCCCGGCCGTGATAGTCCTACGCGGCGCGCGCGGTCCAGCGCTCGAAGGGCTCGAGGTGGCCCGCAGGATGCTCCTAACCGAGATGCAATCGCCCTCTCAAGGATCGGCGGTGATGGTCGCCCGCATCCTCGATCTGCTCTTTATCCAGATTCTGCGCGCCTGGGCCACAGGCACGGACGCTGAACAGAACTGGCTGGCCGGTGCGCTTGACCCGCAGATCGGTCCGGGCTTGAGCGCTATCCATCGAGACCCCGGCCACGACTGGACGGTCGAGGATCTGGCCAGAGCGTGCCACCTTTCCCGCTCGGCGTTCGCCGCGCGGTTCGTCGCTCGCGTCGGGAAGCCGCCAGCAACCTACCTCGCCCACGTACGCCTGGACGCCGCCACCGACCTGCTCCGCGACACGTCCCTTCCGGTAGCGCTCATCGCGGAGAACGTCGGCTACAGGTCCGAGGCGGCATTCAGCCGCGCGTTCAAGCAGCGCTACGGCACGCCACCGACTCGCTGGCGAGGAGACATACGCGCGAAACGCCGCTGAGGTGTTGTCGCACGTCGGCGTGTCGGAGCGATCACGGGCCGACGCGCACCTGCACGGCGACGCCGGCAAGAACGAGTGCCCCTCCGACGAAGGTGGCGGAGCTCGGCCGCTCCCCAGCCCCGGTCCACACCCAGATCGGCCCGAGGACGACCTCAAGCAAGACGATGATCGTGAGCCTTGCAGCAGGGATCAGCTGCGACTTAGCGCCACCAGGAAGGTTCCCGAGGCCGCGGCCAGACATATCGCGACACCGACGGTGGGGGCCACTGACACCCGGAGCCGCAGGAACAGTTGACGAGGTCGACGCTCGCTCAGAACCACGAAACAGCCGAGCGCGAGGAATGCGAACAGCGCTCGGGTGCCCACCTGGGTGGGCACGCTCACGCGAAGCTGCCGCTGCAGGATGCCCGCGCTGGACCAGGCAAGCGCCGCGAATGCCGCGTACGCCTCACCCCGCCAGCGTTTCGCCGGCGCCGCGAGCGGGACCGCCAGCTCAGTTTGTGAGGACACGGCCATCGATTTCGACTCCGCGAGGGGCCCGGTCATATGCCGAGCGTCGTCTGGGTATGGGCTCGATCGCGCGCACGCAGTTTCCGACCGCCGATTCGTGGCACCGTACCGTCACGACCTCTCGATCGCACCGCGACCAACGGCGCTGTCGTTTCGAATTGCGCTTGGTCGGCGAGGCCGGCCTCTCGCCATAGGATTGGTCCGCTCCGGCGGCTGCCGGTGGCGAATCCGATCGTCCGGACCGGCCTGCGCGAAGACGCACTTGGACTGCGCGCGATGCGCTGATCCTCATAGGATCCTGGTCATGCCTCCCGCCCCAGCCTTCGCGGCCAAGCTCAACGAGCAGATCGCCAACGAGTTCGCCGCCCATCAACAGTACGTCGCTTGCGCTGTTTACTACGACTCCGAGGCGCTGCCGCAGCTGGCGGGCTTCTTCTACCGTCAGGCGCTCGAGGAGCGCGACCACGCAATGATGATGGTCCAGTTCCTCCTCGATACCGACGCCGCGGTCACGATCCCGGGCGTCGAGGCGCCGCGGGCGCGATTTGAGGATGTGGTTGGGCCAATCGCCCTCGCGCTCGACCAGGAGCGTCGCGTGTCCGAGCAGATCAACGCCCTTGCGGCCACCGCCCGCGAGGCGGGCGACTACACCTCCGAGCAGTTCATCCAGTGGTTCATCCGCGAGCAGACGGAGGAGGTGGCGACGATGAGCACCCTGCTCCGAGTCGCCGAGCGCGCGCGCGCCGATCAAGCTGATATCGAGGACTTCATCGCGCGGGAGCACCAGGACTCAGCTGGGCAAGATCCCACGGCTCCACACGCCGCCGGGTCAGGGTGACGTCCGGAGCCATACAGTCCGTTTCCGCGGTTGCTTGAGAATGACGCGTATCGTTGTGCGGGACGGAAACCGGTTCATCGCTGAGCTTGCCGGTGCCGCGCTCGGATCCTCTGCGCTGCGCTAACCCCGACCGGTCAGGAACCGTGCCCGTCGACGCCGATTCCCTGCATGATCTGCTCGACGAGGCGGTCCGTCGCCACCAGGTGCCTGGAGCGACGCTCGCGGTCCTCGACGGCACAGATGTCACCGTTGCGGCGACGGGAGTCCTGCACCGCGGCACAGGCGTGCAGGCCACTCCCGACTCGCTGTTTCAGATTGGCTCCATCACGAAGGTTTGGACGGCCACCCTGCTCGCTCAGTTGGTTGCCGAGGGGCGCCTCGAGTTCCGGACCCCGATAGCCGAGGTCCTGCCGGGGTTCCGGGTCGCCGACCCCGCCGTCTCTGCCGCCGTCACGGTGCAGCACTTGCTTACGCACACCAGCGGGATCGACGGTGACGTGTTCACTGACACCGGTCGCGGCGATGACTGCGTTGCCCGCTACGTCCGTGAGTGCGCCAACGTCGTGCAGATCCACCCGCTTGGCGCGACACTGTCGTACTGCAACACGGGCTTCGTCATCGCCGGGCGGCTGGTAGAGGTGCTGACCGGTCAGGTCTGGGATGTGGCGCTCCGAGAGCGCCTCGTCGACCCGTTGCACCTCACCCACACCGTTACCCTGCCCGAGGACGCTCTGCGCTTCAGCGTTGCCATGGGACACATCGCCGAACCCGGCGAGCAGCTCGTGCCGGCCCCGAAGTGGTCACTACTCCGTTCCGTCGGACCCGCCGGGCTGATCTGCGCCAGCGCCGCGGACCTGGTCGAGTTCGCGCGCATGCACCTGCACGGCGGGCGCGGCCCGCACGGGGACGAAATTCTCCGCGGCGACCTTGCCGCCGAGATGCAGCGGATCCACGCCGAGGTGCCCAACCCGGGGTCTCTGGGCGATCACTGCGGACTCGGTTGGTTTCTCTACGACTGGGACGGCGCCACGGTGTACGGCCACGACGGCGGGACGATCGGCCAGTACGCCTTCCTGCGGGTCGACCCCGACCACGGTGTGGCCGTCGCGCTGCTCACCAACGGGGGCGACGCCACCGCGGCGTACACCGAGGTCTTCGGTCGCTTATTCGCCGACCTGTGCGGGGTCCGGGTGCGCACCTTCGCTCCGCCCGAAGACACACCGACGCTCGACGGCGCCGCACACGTCGGAACCTACGAACGCCACGGAGCGCGTATCACGATCACCACCCCGACCACCGACGGGCTCGCCTGCCGCAGCGAACAACGGACGAGCTGGCCGGCCTCGATCCGCCAGTCGAGTATGAGCTAGTGCCCGTACGCGAGGACCTGTACGCGGCCCGCGACAAGAGCGACGGACCATGGACGCCTATGCGTTTCTACCAGCTAGACGGCGGAAAACGATATGTCCACTTCGGCGGCCGCGCGACACCAATGGTCGCCACAGACTGAAAAAATGGCGGTCCAGTTATCCGGGGGCGGCAGGGGCGAGTCACTCACCCCTGACGGACTTCCTCGACGTCAGCCTGAGGCCCTAATTCATGTGGGCACGTTTGACGCTGGCGTCGGCTGCCTCGATGGCTTCGGACACGCGCCGGCAGACCACGATCCCTGGCCGCGAGCGAATCTCAGCCGCGAGGCTGCGCCCGCCGATGATGAACTGGGTGGACGGCATGGCTCGGTGGACCTCATCGATCGCGCGGTACATCGCGCCGCTCATCCCGGGCAGGGTCGCGCTCAGACACAGGATGTCGGGGCGATGCCGTCTGACGCAGGAAACAAGGGCGTGGCCGGGGACATCCGCACCGAGCATCACGATCGGATAGCCCGCGTCGCGCAGAAGCTCGCCGACCATCCGCAAGGCGATCGTGTGCAGCTCGCCGGCCGGTGCGGCCAGCATGACGTGGTGAGCTCGGCGGTTCAGCGCCACACGGGTGACCTCGCGATGCAGGGCAAGTACTCGGAGCGAGATCTCACTCGCGAGATGTTCGTCGGCCACCGAGATCTCGCCTCGCTCCCACAGGTCCCCCACCAGCCACAGCGCCGGGGCGATGATCTCATCGTCGATCTCTGCCGCGCCTACATCCGCCTCCATCGCCTCGCGGATCACGATCTCAGCCGCAACCTCATCACCCGCGACGAGCGCCGCCGCATACGCGCGCGCCAACGCGCTGATCCTCGCCGCTCGCCGCTCGGGCGACTCGTTCTCCTGATGACCCATCGCGGTCCTCAAAGCCACGATATACCGCACCGCACGACGTCATTACAACGTCATCACCCTTGCAGCCGGCGTGCACTGACGGCCGCCGATCGGCGCGTAGCACGATTCGTGCTACAGTCACCGCATAGCTCGATCAATCCATGTCCGGCTGGATGACGCGTCAGCGGCCGCGCTCGAGGTGGTCCGGGCATCGGGCATGAGCGACTCCGACGCTGTCCGCACGGCACTACGCGAAGCTGCGGCGCGGCGACGCGCGCGATCAGCGCTGCATCAGGAAGTGCTCCGTCTCGCTGCCGACGACGCCGACCGCGAGGAGATGCGGGTCATTCGAGAGCAGATGGCCGAACTCGCCCCACCGTCCCTCGCGTAAGAAATGGTCCGCGGAGAGGTGTCCCGCCTCCCAGCGCCGCGCACCACACGCGGGAAGGAGCAGCGCGGAGCTCGGTACCTAGTGGTCGTGCAAGCAGATGAGTTCCTCCGCCTCAGCACAACCATCGTCGCCCCCACATCCAGGAGCGCACGACCGGCAACATTCCGTCCAGTCATCAACGTCGATGGAGTGGACACGCGCGTACTGGTCGAACAGACCACCGTGGTCGATCCACAGCGCCTCGGACAATCGGTAGGGCGACTCGAGGCCAGCGAGCTACTTGCTGTCGACGAGGCGCTGTCCCTCATCCTCGGCCTCTGATCCAGTCCGAACGCGCTCGTCGCAGCCGTCCGCGGACTTTCTCAACTCGGGACGTAACTAGTACCCCAGCCGGATTCGAACCGGTGATCTCCTGCGTGAAGGGCAGTGAGCCCAGCAAACCGGCGGCAGTGGGAGGTTCAGACTGCATCGGTCCAGACCCTCCGAACTTGACGGCTGAACCCGAAACGGCGAGGATGTTTCACCGTGACGCGCAAGCTGCACCTGGCCCCGGCCGCAATCGTGATCGGCGTGTTGACCGCAACCACGGTGGCCTCCGCGGCGCCAGGCACACACCCGATCTCCCACGCGCCGCTGTGGGAGGATCCTGGTCTGACCGTCATCTGCGGGGTCGAGAACTCCGCGCTCAGCAAGTCGAAAGTTCTCTGCCAGGGCACGGGTGTGCCGCGCCCGCCGCACGCTTCCGGGAACGAGGGAGATCCGGCGGTGACGCTCGCCTCAGCCGGGAAGCCGCGGCTGGTGCTGATCAGCCAGAACCCATACGTCCCCGGCGCGCCGGCGAGGACGCTCGGCCCCGGACGCACCTGGAGCTCACGTGGAGTGACGTGCACAACGAGCGCGCATGCCCTGACCTGTAAGAACCCCGAAAAGCACGGGTTCACACTCCGCAACTACCACTACAAATCCTTCTGACCGTCCGCGCGCCGGCGGGTGAGCGTGACGAGAATTGAACACAGCCTGGGTGGTGGCGCGACCACGGTACGCGGAACGAGGCTCGGTGGTGTCCATGAATACGAAGTGGCGCGATACTGCAAGAGGGCGGTCGTGACGACGATGGCTCCCGTGCTTCTTCGCATCCGTACGGAGGTGTCCGCGACGGGACGGTTGTCCGTTCCCGCGGGTCCGTGGACTACCGGCCACCAGGGTTAGGGGCACGCGAAGCCGCGCACCGGAGAAAGTCGCGGCAGGCGCGAGGGATCGTGTGCTTCTACCTTGGTCGAGGTCACAGTCGGTTGGCGTGCAACGTGATCGAGTGGTACTTCGCCCGTCACGGGCAGAAGTTCTCGCCTGGCACGTACATCGACGCGTGCACATCGCGACGACATAATTGGTCCACCCGAGCCGTGATCGACATCAGAGCCGGGTGATGTGCGACTTGATCCCTGAATTGAGACCAGCGCTGAAGCGCGCGCTTGTCCCGCCGTCGCCCGAACTCGACGGTCTGGTCGACCGATCACCGGCGGTCGAAGGCGTCATCGTCGCGGCCCATACCGGCCGCGCGACGGTTAGGATCCGCGAATGCTCAGACCAACATGGATTCTGCTCACAGCCATCGCGTCGGGCCTGCTGAGCGCCGCCCCGGCCGCTGCTGCCAACCCACGGGCAGAGCGCACCGTGGCTGGTGTGCGCGCGACGCTCAGCCAGTACGACACGGCCGTGCTTGCCGGCAACGGCAGGACCGCTTGCGCGCTACTGACCACGAAGGCCCGTGGGCAATTAGCCAAAGCGAATCACGCCGCGAACTGCACTGACGTGATCGAGGCGGCTGGTGCCGCGCTCAAATCAGACCCAAAACAAGCAGCAGCGCTTCGTGGCTATGCCCGCAAGGTTCACGTCACTCTCCACGGCGATACTGCCACCGCCCCGAACCTGGGGGGGAGCGGTCACACCACGTTCGCGTATAAGCACGGCCTCTGGTACCTGAGCTGAGAGCGCCGGCGCACACCGATCAAGCGATCCCGCTGTCCCCGCGCCCGCGATGGCTTGGCGGTGCCCGCGCGCCATGGTTTTGGGCTTCCGGGTCGCAGCAAGCCGGGCTGTGCCGGGGGTGGACTAGGGCGGCGATGGTGAGCCGACGTCACTGTCGTGGTGGTCTAAGCGCCGTTCCCCGACGACCGCCCTGTCAGCGCCATGGCCGCTTGACGCCTCGGGCGACAGGCCGGGTCGACGAACGGCTTACGAACACCCCGATGTGCAACACGAGCCGTCAGGTCAGCGCTGACGATCCCGGCCGCTCGGCTTCTGGGCCGGGCTACGGTGGTGGAGGCTCGGTCGGACACGACGTCCGTGCGCCCCGCGCGAGGTGAGCGCGCCGAATGGTGCCCGCCGAGGTGTGCGGGTTCGGTCTGTCCGGCGTACTCTCCAGACTGACGGATTCCCCCACGAGGAGGCCGACTCATCTCGCGTCACGTGCTCTTGTTTGTTGCAAGGCCAAAGTTGATCCTCGGTGTTTTAGCGGCCACGGTTCTGGTTGCCGTCGCGGCCACAGCCGTAGCTCTGGCCGCGACGCAGACCCAGACAAGCATCTACTCGCCGTTTGCCGCGTCCGGAGAGTCGGCGACTCACGTGAAAAGCACGGTTCGCGGCCATTGCTTCACCGGATCGCTCGCGGTCAACCATCAGGACGCGTGGCGCTGCCTGAGCGGCAATCTGATCTACGACCCGTGTTTTAGCTCCGCCGGCGCGGCGGGGATCGTGCTGTGCCCGGCGAGCGGGCCATGGGGATCGTCGGCGATCGAAATCAAGCTCACCGAGAAGCTGCCCTCCAATTTGGGGAATAAGGGCAAGCCATCGACATCCGGACTACCGTGGGCGCTCATGACCGTGGCTGGCTGGAAGTGCAAGTTGGCGACCGGCGCCACCAGCGTGGTTGACGGCAAGCGCCAGAACTATTTCTGCACGGGCACCCAAGACGCCCTATGGGGGGCGCCGTCGCGGAAGTCTGAGCCGTGGAGTATCTACGCAGCGCCCAACCGCGCGAAGAAGCTAAGCCGCAGGGTCGCGATCAAGTTCGCCTGGTTCTAAGGCCCGACCGGCGGCCGGATTCAAACCCGTCCGCGTCTGGCCGTTGACCGGGGAGCGCAGCTCTCGCCAAGTCCGCAGCGACGGTGGCAATGTGGCCCACTCCCGTAGAGCGTTTCCTTGGGACGCCCGGTCGGGTGTCCGAGCAAACGCGAGACATCAGCCTTCGCTGGCGAGATGCGTGCCTCACCATGGGCGGAGCGCAGGATCGGGACTCGTCGCCCCCGCTCGTGGTGGTGTCGGGCGGCCGCGGGTCCTTATTGCGTCCCGTGGCTGACGAACTCGACCTCCCCGTCCCGCCGGGCCGGCATCTTCAGCCATTGCTCGTCGGAGTCCTCCACGAACGACACGAAGTCCGGGCGGCCGAGCAGCCCGTGATCGATTCGCGTGACTGTGAGCTCCAGGCCGGTGTGTGTGCGCAACCGGTCGCCGATCCGCACGTCGTTGGCCTTGACTGTCGTCGTCACCGCAGCGCCCGCTCGATTTGCTCGACGATCCGCTCGTCCTCCGGTGCGACCTTAGGCCGGAAGCGGGCCAGCACCTCGCCGGACGGTGCGATCAGGAACTTCTCGAAGTTCCACTCGATCTCGCCGGCCTTTCCCGCTGCGTCCGGGACAGCGGTCAGGCGCCGATACAAGGGGTGGCGCCCAGGACCATTGACTTCCAGCTTGGCGGTCATCGGAAACGTCGTCGCGTAGGTCGTCCGGCAGAAGCCTTCGATCTCGTCCGGCGTTCCCGGTTCCTGACCGGCGAATTGATTGCAGGGGACGCCCAAGACGCTGAAGCCCCGATCGCCGTAGATCCGCTGAAGCCGCTCGAGTCCCTCGTACTGGGGTGTCGGACCGCATTTCGAGGCAACGTTCACAACCAGCACCGCCTTGCCCGTGAGCTGCTCGCCGTCAAGCGGCTGGCCGTTCAAGCCTGGGAGGTTGTCCCAATCTACGACTCCGGGTGTAGGTGTTGCTTCAGGCATCGTGACCGCACGCTCCAGGTTGGGTTGGTCCGGACCCTCGATCGTAGCTAGGCAGCTCGAAATGCCCTCCGTGCATCGGCGTACCACGGATGCGGGACAAGCGATCGCGGAACCTGATGGCCGTCCGACGCTCGCATGCGGGGCGCCCGGGCGCAAGCGCCTGATCCTCCGCGGTAGCCTGGAGATCGATGCTCGACGAGGTTCGCCAGGCGCTCAATATCAATTCTTCCTCAACCCTCGAGGAACGGACGATCGACATCACCACGACGGGTCGACGCTCAGGGCAGCCCCGACGTATCGAGATCGTCTTCTACCGGTTCCAGGACTCCATCTACCTCAGCGGGATCCCCCGCCCGCGCCCGCGAGCCTGGTTGCTGAACCTAGCCGCCGAGCCGAACTTCGTCTTCCACCTCAAGCATGACGTCGTCGCCGACCTCCCGGCCGTGGCCACGGTCATCACCGATCCCGCAGAGCGTCGCGGCATCCTGCGCCAGTTCGTTGAGGAGTTCAACCAGCGCCAGGGCCCCGACAGTCCTTGGCCGAACGCCGACCTTGAAGATTGGGTCGAGTGCAGCCCCTTAGCCAAGGTCAGCTTCCAAGAGGCCGACTGACACACCCGGCAGGCTAAACCGGAGCACTCGGCCGGACCGGTTGGCTGCGCGCAACTGCCTCCGTGGTGGAGCACTCGCGCGGCGTCCGCCGGTGGCGAATGCGATCCCGCGAGAGTCGTAGTGACAGGTGATGCGAACGTCGTTTCGGGCGTGCTTCAGGCGTACCTTGGCGTGCTCGGCAGATGCTCCTCGTCCGCTTCCGGCCGCCAACAAATGCAACACGGACGGGTCGGCTGCCGCTGGTCAATTCACCTCGGCGTGTTTGACGCTGGCGTCGACTGCCTCGACGGCCTCGGACACGCGCCGGGAGACCACGACCCTGGCCGTGAATGTGTTCCAGCGCTCAGGCTGCGCCCGCCCATGACGAACTGGGCGGACGGGATGGCTTCGTGGACCTGATCGATCGCGCGGGGGGATGATCTCATCGTCGATCTCTGCCGCGCCGAGGTTCGCCTCCATCGCCTCCAGGATCGCAATCTCATCCGCCGCCTCGTCACCCGCAACGAGCGCCGCGGCGTCCATCCGCGCCAACGCGCTGACTCTCGCCGCCCGCGGCTCACGGGACTCGTTCTCCCGATCGTCCATCGCGTCCTCAAACCCGCCATATACCCCGACCGCGCACCGTCATGACCCTCGCCGGCAACATCAACTCGCGCCACGACGCGGCGCCCCCATGGATCAGGTCAAGAACGTTTGCCGGCTCGCGAGGAACACGGCGCCGCTGTCAACACGCTCGGCCACCTCGACCAGATCCGGATACTCCCCTCGCACTGCGCCGGCGAGGAGCTCAAGACCCCGGACCAGCTGCGCCAGCGGGAACTCCCGCGCTTCCAGAACGCGAGCCAACCAGGCCAGCTCATGCTCGAACTCAACGCTCCGGTCCAGACTCAGGATCGCCCAGCTGAGGATGTGCTGATTGTCATGCAAACACCACGGCACGCCCGCAGGTCCATACCGCGTCACGTACCCAGGAAACTCGGCGACGAAGCCCAGACACGCCCGCCGCGCCACCCTCACCAAGTCGACCTCACGACCATCCGGCGTGCACGAACTCACAGGCGGCGGCCACCCGCTCGGAGGCTCCGGGTACCGTCTCACCACCCCACCGACAGGCGGCTTGCTCACTGACGACTCATCGCTCGCCATACACGCGAGCATCATCCCCCGCACACTCGACCGCCGCAACCACCACTACCAACGCCAAGCCAGGGGCGAGATCCTCACACCGCCCAACCACACCGCCTCTAACGCAAACGGCTCCTCGACAGACCGCGCACACAGGCACGACAACACTCCTCCGCACCCCGCTCGACGACCACGCCTCACGCTGTACGAGCCGTCGACACGACCAACACCCACGATCGCATCCGCCACAGCACCGACGATTGACGGGCGAGCGCTTCGACCACAACGCGATGACCGGGAGGCGCCCGGAGATTGCGTGCCCAACCGCTTCCATTGCCCTTCCAAAGAGTGCCCATGTGGCTCCACCGCCGGCGACGGCATCGCCGAAAACCAAGCAATTACAGGCGATCCGGCTAGTACCCCCAGCCGGATTCGAACCGGCGATCTCCTGCGTGAAAGGCAGGCGTCCTAACCGCTAGACCATGGGGGCTTGCGAGAAGGATTCTAGGTCGGGTGCGAGCAGTTCGAATACGGGCCACATGCGAACGCGCTAGCTGGTCCTGGTCGGCGACCGGCACGACGTCGCGCTGAGCACAGCCGCACGCTAAGGGAGGGCCGCCCAGGGCGGCAGATCCGGCGGGCCGGCAACGCGTTAGACGGGGTTACGGTGCGTCGGCGCCGCATAGAGCGGGTAGGCACATAGGAGATGAACTCGCAATATGCCCCCGCCGGATGGCCATGCCGGCGGGATGAAAGGAACCGATGCATCCCCTCCTATTCGTGAATTGGTCCTCGGTGAACGGACTGTTCCGGGGCCTGATGTGGATCGTCGCGATCGTGCTCGTGGGCGTGATCGCAGTCCACCTCGTGCCCACGGCTTCGACGGTCCACCACTCGGTCCGAGTGCTGCGCTGAGGGCCCCCAGGGCTACCCGCTAGTCCTGAACGACGCGCGCTACCCCAGCGAGATGAGGGCGATTCCGGCGACGACGGCCACCGCGCCGACCATGCGGGCCGCGCCGATCTGCTCCCGGCCGCTAAGCGCGAGCACCGCTGTCGCCATCACCACGCTTGACTCGCGCACCGCGGCCACGGACGCGGCGGGCGCGAGTCGCAGCGCCAGCAACACCAGCGCGTACGCCCCGAAGAAGCCGACACCCGCTAGCAGGGTCTTCGGGGTGACGGCGCGCCGCAGTGCGGCCGGGCCGCGCAGCCGCCAGACGCCGAGCGCATAGGCGAGCGCGGTGAGGCCGAGCACCACCTCGAGGTAGACCAGCGGGTTGGCGTGGGTGACTCCATGCTTGTCCACCAGCGTGTAGCCGGCGATGCACGCCCCCACGGACAGCGCCAGCGCCAGATCGCGCGGACGCCCCCCGCCGCGTACGCCGCGTACCAGCACGATCGCGACCGCGACGAGCACGACCCCCACCCCCGCCGGCACCGACACGGTGGCGCCGGCCACGGCCGCGCCGGCGATCAGGACGAGCACCGGGGCCGACCCGCGCGCGATGGGATATACGAAGCTCATCGCCGCCACCGAGTAGGCGGTGGCTAGGAGCACGATGTAGAGCAGCTCGAGCGCGCTGGAAGAAACCACGTAGGGCCACGCCGCCGCTGAGAGCCGCCACCCGATCAGCGCGACCGGCGCGAACACCAACGCCCCCGCCACAAGCGCGATTGCGCTCGCGCTGTGGGTGTCCTCGGTGTCGGCCAGCAGCATGTTCCAGGTGGCGTGGACGACCGCGGCGGCGAGGGTCAACAGAAGGGCGGAGAGCGGCATGGGGTCGTTAAAGGTTCGTGAAAGCGCCGGCTGCACGCGGCAACCCCGGTCTGGTTGGATTTAGGCGTGCAGATCCTCGCCTCGCTGAGCGAAGAGGAACGGGAGCTGGCGCCGCCGGCGCCGCCACCGCGGACCGCCGGCGCGATGAAGGCGATGCTGACGGACGACCGGTTCTCGGACCCGAACTGGATCTACGAGCGCAAGCTCGACGGGATCCGCTGCATCGCGATCCGCGACGGACACAGCCTCCAGCTCCTGTCGCGCAACGACCTGAACCAGAACGACCGCTATCCCGAGCTCGTGGAAGCGCTCTCCCAGGAGCCCTGCGAGCAGTTCGTCATCGACGGCGAGATCGTCGCGTTCAAGGGCTCGGAGACGAGCTTTGCCCTCCTCGCGGAGCGCCATCAGCACTGGGTGCCGGTGTTCCTGTACGTGTTCGACATCCTGTGGCTCGAAGGCCACGATGTGCGCCAGCTTCCCCTGCGCACGCGCAAGCGGCTGCTCAAGACCGCGCTCCAATTCCACGGCCCCGTCCGGTGGACCCAGCACCGCAACGGCGACGGCGAGGCATTCTTCAAAGAGGCCTGCCGGAACGGCTGGGAGGGTCTGATCGCCAAACGCGCGGACAGTCCGTACGTGGCCACGCGCTCGCGCGACTGGCTGAAGTTCAAGTGCGAGCACGGGCAGGAGCTGGTGATCGGCGGCTACACCGAGCCGCGGGGCTCGCGCGTCGAGTTCGGGGCGCTGCTGCTCGGCTACTACCGGGACAACCGGCTCGAGTACGCCGGAAAGGTCGGCACGGGCTTCGACACCAACACGCTGCACGAGCTAGGCGGCCAGATGCGCGCGCTCAGGCGAACCGACGCACCGTTCGCCGACCCACTTTCGATCAAAGAGCGCCACGTCACCTGGATCGAGCCGAAGCTCGTCGCGGAGGTCGGCTTCACGGAGTGGACGCGGGACGGCCGGCTGCGCCATCCCCGCTTTCAGGGGTTGCGCGACGACAAGGCCGCGAGCGAGGTCGTGCGCGAGGGATGACCCAGACGACGGAAACCCTGAAGATCGGCCGGCGCGAGGTCCGCATCACCCACGCGGACCGTCTGGTATTTCCCGAGGCCAAACTCACAAAGCTCGACATCGCCCACCACTATGAGCGCGTCGCGCGGCTGATGTTGCCGTACGTCCGGGACCGCCCGCTGGCTCTCCAGGCCTACCCGGACGGGATCGACGACAAGGGGTTCTTCTTGAAGTCGGTGCCGAGCTACTTCCCGGAATGGATCAAGCGCGTCACGCTGCCGAAGAAGGGCGGCACGACGACATACGCGCTCGCCCAGGATGTGGCGACACTCGTCTACCTGACCGGCCAGAACGTGGTCACGCTCCACACCTGGCTCGCGCGTGCCGACAAACCGTTCCAGCCCGACCGGGTCACGCTCGATTTCGATCCCTCGGGCGGGGGCTTTGCCGAGGTCCGAGCCGCCGCCCGGGACGCCGGCGAGCGCCTACGCGACCTCGGTCTTACCCCCTATGCGATGACCACCGGCTCGCGCGGCGTGCACGTGGTGTGCCCGCTACGCCGCGGACCGGACTTCCCCACCGTCCACACGTTCGCTCGGACGCTGGCCGAAAGCATGGTGGCCGACGATCCCCGCCACCTGACCCTCGAGTGGCACAAGGCCGACCGGGGCACGCGGATCTACGTGGACGTCAACCGCATCGCCTATGCCCAGCACGCCGTCGCCCCCTACGCGATCAGACCGCGCCCCAACGCCCCGGTGGCGGTGCCGCTGCACTGGGAGGAGCTGTCGGAGTCCTCGCTCCGACCGGACCGGTGGACGGTCGAGAACATCGCCTCGAGACTCAGCGACGGCGATCCCTGGGCGGGTATGAACCGCCGTGCCCGGGCTCTACCGAAGAACGCCTAGCAGGTGCCGCTCCCGCCAACCTCCGCCTTTCCGGGCGGATGTGGCCGGTCACGGCACTAGCGCTGGCGCCGGCGGCGGCGCTTCCCCGTGACCTGCCACGGCCCGGGCGTGAAATCGAGCACGAGGTTCACGACCCACACGATCAGCGTGGCCACCACCAGCGTCCAGAAGCCGTCGATGTGAAAACCGCTGACGATGCCCTTGGTGATCACCAGCATCAGCATCGAGACGAAGAACCAGGCGATCCCGAACGTGAGGATCGCCAGGGGTAGGGTGATGAACCGGAGCAGCGGCTTGAGAAGGGTGTTCAGCACCCCGAACACAGCGGCTGCGGCGAGCAGGGAACCCACGTTGCGAACGGTTACGTCCGCGAGCAGGGCGGCCACGATCGCGAGGATGAGCGCGTTCGTGAGCCACGAGATCGCCAGCCGCACGACCAGCGGCGGCCCGTCCGGACGCTGAACCACCGTGTTTCCGCGGCCTGAGCTCACCCATCGAGCGTACGCCCCAGCCCTCCCCGGCAGGGAGAAACCCGCTGCACAGCCGGGCCGCTTACCCGAGTGTCAGCACCCCGTGGGCGTAGTCGATCGAGATCGTGCCGAAGTGGGACAGCACGTCCGAGCCCAGCAGACCGAATGCCTTGCCGTCCGCGCCGGCGATCACCGAGCTCGTGGCCACGATGTTCGGCAGGGGCTGCCCGCCGATCGACCAGCGTGAGAGCCGCACCTTGCTCGCGGGCTCCGAGCAGCCCACCCCGGTGACGTTGATCGGCTTGCCGACGGTCTTCAGGTGCAGCTTGCGAGCCAGCGCCTCGTCGACCAGAGTCTTCGAGGAGCCAGTGTCGATCAGGAACGGAAAGGCGCGGCCGTGGATGATGACCCGCGCGAGCGCGAGAGTCTCGCCGTCGCGTGCCTTGAGGATGACGAGCGGGGCCGTCGAGGCGACGTGTGCCGGCGGAGTCGACGCGAAACCCCAGCCGGTGAAGGCAACCAGCACGAACGAACCGACCAGCCCTCCAAGCGCGATGAAACGGCGCACCCTTCCTCCCTTCGTTTGGAACCCGAGACGGTGCCGACGAGCCTAGAGGGTCCCGGGGTCAGGCGGCTCAGCCGCTGGAGCCGGTGGCCTGCGCCACGGCGGCCGCTGTGATAACCCCGTGCGAGGCGGGGATGCACGCCCTGGCGGCGGTGGCGACCTGCGGAGCGTGCAGGTCGACGCCGGCCGCGGTGATCATCGCGATCGTGAGCTGGCCCTGCAGGCCCGGATCGGGGAAGTCGTTCACGCCGCGACCCCGCATGCACCGCGCGAAGCCGAGCAGGTCCTGCGTGCGCGCCCGCACGGCAGCGGCCTGCGCGGCGAGGTCGGCCTTCGATGGCGCCGGGAGGATCCCCTGACAGGCCTTCGCTGCTGTCTTGAACCCCGGAGTGTTGGGTCCGACGGCCCGGATGGCGATCTTCTGCTGGGTCCCGTTGTTGCTCACCTGGGGATCGGGGAAGTTCGTCACGCCGTGATTTCGCATGCAGGTCGCGAACTTGAAGGCCTGGGTGACCGCGCTCTGAAACGACCCGGTGGTGTTGGTCGTGGTGGTCGGCGACGAGGAGCCGCAGGCGTTCAGCAGCAGCGCGGCACTCGCGACGAACGCCCCGGCAGAAATGATCTTCATGTTCGTTACGCCTCCATACAGCGGGTTAGCACTCGCGGCTCAGAGTTGTAGAACACAGGTGGTGACAGCATCGTCACGAAGCCTGTCACCTAGCTGTTACCGAGCGTCAGGCATGCTGTGTCGCGGCGGGGAGGAGAACAGATGAGGATCCTGGTCGCGGAAGATCACAGACGGCTCGCCAACGCCGTGGCCGAGGGACTCCGTCGCGAAGGCATGGCCGTCGATGTCGCCTACGACGGAGCGGACGCGCTCGCCCACGCCGCGCTTCTGCGCTACGACGTTGTGGTGCTCGACCGTGACCTCCCGCGCGTGCACGGGGACGACGTGTGTCGCAAGCTCATCGCCGAGCACGGCGAGACGCGAGTGCTGATGCTCACCGCCGCGAGCACGATCCGCGACCGAATCGAGGGGCTCGGACTCGGAGCGGACGATTACCTGACCAAGCCGTTCGACTTCGATGAGCTGGTCGCCCGCGTCCGCGCCCTCGCGCGACGCACCGGGCCGGCGCTGCCCCCCACCCTTTCGCACGGAGATCTGACGGTCGATCCAGCGCGCCGCGTGGCCGTCCGCGGCATCGTCCCGCTCTCCCTGACCCCGAAGGAGTTCGCGGTGCTCGAATGCCTGCTCGCCGCCCAGGGGCGGGTCGTGTCAGCCGAGGAGTTGCTCGAGCGGGTGTGGGACGAAGCGGCCAATCCGTTCACGACGACGGTCAAGACGACGATCGGCCGGCTCCGGGGCAAGCTGGGCGACCCGCCGCTGATCGAGACCGTCCGTGAGGGCGGCTACCGGATCTGATCGATGCCATTCCGCAGCTCGCGAAAAACCTCAAAACGGCCGCGCCGACGGCGTCGCCTGCGCACGGCGCGGATGCGCCTCACGCTGCTCTACTCGGGGCTGTTCCTACTGCTGGGCACGACCGTAATCGTCGTCATCGTCGTGCTGACTGGGCAAAGCCCGCTGATCGTCCACATCTCGGGCGGCGGGACTGTGGAGTCCGCTCACCCGGTGGGGCGGATACCGCCGCCGTTCCGCGCGACCGAACTGGTGAACGGGGTGGCCGCGCAGCGAACCGCCGATTTCGCTCGGCTCTTCACCGTCTCCTGGGCGGTCTTGGCCGTCACGACCGTCGGCTCGGCGGTGCTCGGGTGGTTCGCCGCCGGCCGGGTGCTCCGTCCGCTGCGCTCGATCACCGCGACTGCCCGGACGATTTCAGCGGGCAACCTTAACGAGCGGCTTGCACTGTCCGGGCCTGACGACGAGTTCAAGGCGCTCGGGGACACGCTCGACGATCTCCTCGCCCGGCTCGAGGCCTCGTTCGATGCACAACGGCGGTTCGTCGCCAACGCGTCGCACGAGCTCCGAACGCCGCTGACCCTCGAGCGGACCCTGCTCCAGGTGGCGCTCGCCGACCCGAACGCGAGCACCGAGACGCTGCGGGCCACCGGCCAGGAGCTGCTGGAGCTCCAGACCGAGCACGAGCGCATGCTCGAGGCCCTGCTCACGCTGGCGAGCAGCGAACGAGAGCTCGAGCACCTCGAAGCGATCGATCTGGCGATTCTGGTCGAGGCCGCGCTGATCCGCGCAGCCCCGGCCGTCGCCGAGAAGGGCCTGACGCTCGACACCTCGCTCGAAGGGCCCGCGACGATCAGGGGCGATCACGCGCTGGTCGAGCGCCTGATCGCGAACCTGATCGACAACGCGATCGAGCACAACGTTCCCCACGGAGGACGGATCGAGGTCCGGACTGCGGCGAACGGAGGCGGAACGGCCGTGCTGAGCGTGAGCAGCACCGGACCACCGGTCCCGCCCGATGAGATCGAGCGACTGTTCGAGCCCTTCCAGCGTCTCGATCGCACCCGGGTCAACCAGAACGGACACCACGGGCTGGGCCTCTCAATCGTCCGCGCCATCGCCTCGGCTCACGACGCGCACCTCGCGGCGCAGGCGCGACCCGGCGGCGGTCTCACGGTCACCGTCGGCTTTCCGGCCGCGCGAGTCAGCCCGCGGTGATGCTCGTGCTCAGCTCCGGCGTCGCGGCGAGCGTCTGGTAGACGACGCAGTAGCGCTCGGTCAGCTTCTCGAGCGTCGCTAGCTGCTCGTCGTCGGCGTCGGTCTCGAGCTCGAACGACAGCCGGATCGCGCTGAAGCCGACCGGCGCGTCCCGGTCGACGCCCAGGGTGCCGCGGAAGTCGAGATCACCCTCGGCCCGCACGCGGCCCGCCGACACGGAAAGCCCAAGCGACGTCGATACGGCACGCAGCGTGACCCCGGCGCAGGCGACCAGCGCCTCGAGCAGCATGTCGCCCGAGCACAAAAGCGAGCCGTCGCCGCCGGTGGCGGGATGCAACCCGGCCTCCGCGAGCGCTCGACCGGTCTGAACCGAGCAGCTCACCCCTTCGCCCAGCTCACCGGTCGCCGACAGCGTGACCATGGCGGCCTCGGGTTGCTCCCGGTAGCGCTCCTTGAGCGGAGCCTGGAGGCTGCGCAGCTGATCGCCGTCCACGATCAAGATGTTAGGCCGCGCAAATCGCGACGGTGATCAGACGCTGGGACCCGACGGGGGCAGAACCTCCGGCGCGACCGGCGCCGGCGCCGTCGATCCGCCGTTGTCACCCGGATCGTCCGGGGCGCGAATCCATTCCACAATCAGGCCGTGGGCGATCACGAAGTTGGTGCGAGCCGTTTCGCCGGCACCCGTGCCGCAGTCGCTCCCGCCCAGTCCCGGCCGGCCGGTCAGGCGAAACAGAGCGTTCACGTAGCGACCACGCTGATCGGCCGAGATGAGCCGTGCGCCGCACGGAAGTGAGGCGTTGGCGGCCTGCGCCGCCGCGCGACTGTTGATCTGAATCACCAGTGCGTTGCCGTTGGCGTTGGTGCCGTCGATCATCACGCTGGGCAGCGCGAAGTAGCGGGCGGCCGCGCTCAGGTCGCCTCGCCGCAGAGCATCGGACCACCCTCTGATCACGCTCACGTCCGCAGCGGCTGCATGGATGCCGGTGGGGCCGGGATCCGGGATGGTGATCGCGCCTCCGCTCAGTCCCGGTATAGACAGCGGCGTCGCACGTGCCGGTCGGTTCGAGCTTTTGCTCAGGATCTGGGTCGACCCGCATCCGCCCGCAAGCAGCACCACCACGAGCAGAGTGATGTACGGAGCCCGGTGCGCACGGGCGAGCACACCGACAATCCTAGGCCCCGGCGCCAGCCGTCCCGGGGCGGTTGTCTAATCGAGCTGCGGCTCCCCGAGGTCCGAGTCGCCATCGCGGTCGCGGACTACAGCCGCTCGAGCCACCTCGTCGTTCTCCCCGAGCGCCCGGGTTAGCCGATCGAGCGCGTCGACCACGTCCTCGCGATCGGCCTTGCGCTCCAGGGCCAGCCGTACCCCCGCGATCTCCCGGGCCAGGTACTCCATGTCGGCGAGCGAGCGGGCGTTGGTCTCCCGGTCGCGTTCGACCTCGGCCCTCTCACGATCGGCCTGCCGGTTCTGCGCCAGCAGGATCATCGGGGCGGCATACGCCGCCTGGGTGGAAAAGGCGAGGTTGAGCAGGATGAACGGATATGGATCCCACCGCAGCGATGCCGCGGTGAGATTGAGCACGATCCAGAGGAACACCAGAAACGTCTGGGCGGCCAGGTACCGGCCGGTCCCGAGGAAGCGGGCCATCCGCTCGGCGTACCGGGCGAACGCGTCGGGGTCATACGACGGGCCACCCGGGGTTCCGCGGGGGGTGCTGAGGTCGTCGCGCCGCGGCATTACTCCCCCACCCGGGCCATGCGCCAGTTCGCCGGGAGCATCCGGTCGAGCACGTCGTCGATCGTAACCGCCCCGACCAGCCGGTTCGCCGCATCCGTGACCGGAAGTGCGACCACGTCGTAGGCGGCCAGCCGCTCGGCTACCTCGCGATCGCTCACATCGGCGGCGATCGGCTCCCACTCTTCGTCCAGGCACCGGACCAGCGGCTTGCTCGGCGCCTCGCGCAGCAGGTGCTGCACGCCGACCACGCCCAGGTAGCGACCGGTCGGCGTCTCCAGCGGCGGCTGGCAGACGAACACCTGGGAGGCGATCGGCACCGGCAGATCGGCGTCTCGGATCCGGGCCAGCGCGTCCGCGACGGTGGCCTGCGGCGCGAGGATCACGGGCTCGGGCGTCATCAGGCCGCCCGCCGTGTCGGGCTCGTAGACGAGCAGGCGGCGGACCGGCTCCGCCTCCTCGGGGTCCATGGCGCCGAGCAGCTCGGCCTGCTGAGCGGCGGAGAACTCGCCGAGCAGGTCGGCGGCGTCGTCGGCCTCCATCTCGTCGAGCACGCGGGCGAGGCGCTCACGGTCGAGTCCCTCCACGAGCCGGACCTGCTCGTCCTCGGAAAGCTCCTCGAGCAGGTCGGCGAGACGGTCGTCCTCGAGCGCGGAGGCGAGCACGCGCCGACGGGTGAGGGGCAGGCGACGGAGCGCCGCGGCCATCTCGGCCGGGTGAAGGCCGCCCAGCGTGGCTGCTTCGCGGTCGATCGAGCGCTCGTCGGCGAACAGCTCGCCGGCCTCGCTCCAGTCGACTATCTCTGGTTCGCGCCGGCGCCGGGTGAGCCCACGGCTGGCTCCGAGCGCGAGCGTGGCCACTTCCCACGCGAACGCCTCCGGCGCCGGCGTGATGCCGACGTCGACCACGCGCTCGCCGCGCACCCTGCCGCCGACCAGCTCGGCGATCACCAGCCGCTCTCCAGCCCGGAGCTCGAACTGGCGCAGGTTGACCGATCCCCGGCGCAGCCGAACGCCTTCGCTCTCGATCTCCCCCACCCGGCCGGCGCCCACAAACACTCGCCGCCGGCCCACCGCGGCCACGAACCCGTTGACCCGGGGCGGCCGCCCACCGAGGTCGATCACCACGTCCACCAGTCTGCCGATGTCCGCGCCGTCGGCCCCGATCAACGGCAGCCGGGCGAGACGCGTCACGTACACGATCCGATCCGGCACGCGCCCAAGCCTAGTGCGCTCCGGCACGCATTGCGCAGGCTCGACCGCGGAACCTGACGAGCGGCCGGCAATCCGCGTGCGCGCGGGAATCGGCTGTTAACGTGTGGGAACGGGTTGTCGATTTTGAACGGGAAGGGAATGTTTCACCGCTTCACGATCCTGGCGCTCGTGATCGCTCTCGGAGCGAGCGCGGCCGTCGCCGTGACCGCGTGCGGATCCGCTTCGTCCACGGCAACCCAGAGCAGCAGCACCGGCGTCGGCGCGGTCCCCAAGGCCCATCCCCAGGTGATCGATCCGACGGCTGGCCAGCAGGCCGCCGTGGTCACGCCCAGCGACCCGGTCGGCGACGTCAACGCGCACGCACCGCCGCTCTCGGAAGTCAGGAAGGAGCTGCGCGAGGAGTTCATCGCGGTGAGCGTCAACAACGCCAACTACATCGACCCGCTGCAGTTCGTCTCGCGCTGGGAGCGGACTGACCAGGGCGTGGACGCGCAGCTGCCCGTGGGCGCCCCGATCCTCGCCCCCTGCCGGGTGAAGATCCTCGGCATCGAGCCCAACTGGTACGCCGGCCAGCCGCTGGTGTACTTCGAGCTGCTCGAGGGCTCCGACGCCGGCAAGGTCCAGTACGTGGCCGAGGAGATCACCGACATCGCCCCGCCGGGAACAATCCTGCAGCAGGGCCAGGCCATCGCCCGCTACGCCCCCTCGGGCACCGCGATCGAGTACGGCTGGTCGACCCTGAACGGCATCACGCTGGCGCGAGCGACCACCGGCTACGAGGAAGGCGAGATCACCCCGGCCGGCACCGCGATGCGCAACTGGCTTAACAGCCTCGGCGCCGGCGCAGGCCCCTGGCCGCCGGCCTGATCGAACGTCGCGGACGGCCGGCGACGATACTCCCTCGATGATGGCCGACTCGCACGAGATCGCGCTGTCCGAGCTGATTGGCGCTCTCTCGGTTGCGCTCGACGTCGGCGAGGGAGAGCCTGCCGGACACGCCCGACGTTCGTGCCTGATCGGTATGCGCGTGGCCGAGGAGATCGGGCTGGATGTCGGTGCGCGGTCGGATCTGTTCTACGCGCTGCTCCTCAAGGACGCGGGATGTTCCGCGAATGCGGCGCACATGTCGGCGCTGTTCGGCGCCGATGATCAGGTGGCCAAGCGGACGTCGAAGCTCGTCGATTGGGCGCGACCGATGAACGCGTTCGTGTGGTCGGTGCGTACGGTTGCGCCGGACGGGTCGATACTCGATCGGGGCAACCGTCTGCGCGCGATCCGCAACGAGGACCACGTGACCCGGTCACTGATGAAGGCGCGATGTGATCGGGGCGCTGACATCGCCCACAAGCTCGGCTTCCCGAGCGCGACAGCCGAGGCGATCCGGGCCCTGGACGAGCACTGGGACGGCCAAGGTCAGCCACGCGGGCTCAGTGGGCCCGAGATCCCACTGCTCGCGCGGATTCTCTGCCTCGCCCAGACAGCGGAGGTGTTCCACCGCGTACGCGGCGTGCGGGTGATGTACAGGGTGCTGCGGCGGCGCAGCGGGCAGTGGTTCGATCCGATGCTCGTCGACGCTCTTGGTGCGCTGCATGCGGACCGCGGGTTCTGGTCGTCGCTGACCGAGGCGAACGTGTCGGCGGTCGAGCCAGCCGATCGCGTCCTCAGCGCCGATGACGATCGGCTGGATCGAATCGCCGAGGGCTTCGCCGCCGTGATCGACGCCAAATCGTCCTGGACCCACGAGCACTGCGACAGCGTCGGGAAGATCGCCACCGCGATCGCCGCGCTCCTCGGCTTCGACGAGGGTGCCGTGCGCGAGCTTCGCCGAGCTTCGCTCCTGCACGACCTCGGCAAGCTGTCGATCTCCAACCGCATCCTCGACAAACCCGGTCCTCTGACACAGACCGAGATCGAACGGGTCAGGCAGCACCCTCTGTTGACCGAGCAGATTCTGGGTCAGGTGGCCAGCTTCGGCGAGCTGGCCGCCCTGGCCAGCGCTCATCACGAGCGCATCGACGGCAACGGCTATCCCTTTGGCCTGGCCGGCGAGCAGCTGACGATGCCGATGCGGGTCCTGGCCGTCGCGGACGTTTACGAAGCCCTCGTCTCGGACCGGCCCTACCGTCCCTCCTATGCACCACAGGCCGCGCTCGATGTCATCCGCCCCGACGTACCGACCGGGCTGGACCCCGATGCCTTCGCCGCGCTCGAGACGCTCGTCCGCCGGGACGCGGCGCACCCCGAGCTCGGTCATCTGTCCGGCGGCCGCCCGCCGCTGCGCGGCGTCAAATAAGCTCGAGGGCAGACCATGAAGGCGATCCAATACAGCCGTTTCGGCGGTCCGGAGGTGCTCGAGCTGGTCGAGCTCCCCGATCCTCATCCCGCCCCCGGCCAGATCCGCATCGCCGTCCGGGCGGCGGGCGTCAACCCGATTGACTGGAAGTTACGCGGCGGGATGCGGGGTGGCGATCTCCCGCAGCAGACCGGACGCGAGGCAGCCGGAGTCGTCGACGAGGTCGGCGAGGGCGTGAGCGATGCCGAGCCCGGCGACGAGGTGTTCGGATTCGTCGCCGAGGGCGGCGGCGCGGCCGAGCTCGCTGTGCTTTCGAACTACGCGCCAATCCCGCCGTTGCTCGACTTCGCCGGCGCCGCCGGACTGCCCGTGGCGGTCGAGACCGCGTGGCGGACGCTCGATCTGCTCGGCGTGCGCGACGGCAGCACCGTGCTGATCAACGGCGCCGCCGGGGCGGTAGGCAGCTCGGCCGTACAGCTCGCGCGGCTGCGCGGGGCCCGCGTGATCGGGACGGCCAGCCCGAACAACCACGATTACCTGCGCTCGCTCGGCGCCGAGCCGACGACCTACGGCGACGGGCTGGTGGATCGGGTCCGCGAGCTCGCGCCCGACGGGGTCGACGCCGCGCTCGACGCCGCCGGGGGCGGAGCCCTGCCGGCGCTCGTGGAGCTCGCCGGTAACCCCGACCATGTGGTCACGATCGCGGACTACGAAGGCGCACAGGAGACGGGCGCCAGAATGAGTGGCGGGCCCGGCGCCTCGCGGGCGCTGCACGCCCTGCACGACATCGGCCCCCTGATCGCGGCGGGACAGTTCTCACTGCCGGTGGCGCAGACCTTTCCACTCGCCGACATCGCCGAGGCGCACCGGCTGAGCGAGGCGGGTCACGTACGCGGCAAGCTCGTGCTTCTTGTCGGCTGATCAGGCCCGCGGGGCGAGGATTGCCGCGAGCGGCCGGGTGTTGACGACGTCGGCCGGTTCGGCCCAACCGCGGCGAGCGGTCGCCACCGCGAACTGCATGTTGCGCAGGCCGGCCACCGAGTGGGCGTCGGTCGAGCAGACGAGCTCGACGCCGGCGCGGCGGGCGTCGCGGACGTGCTCGCCGCTCAGGTCCAGACGCGGGGTCAGGCCGTTGACCTCGAGGGCCACGCCGAGCTCGACCGCGAGCTCGAACGCCCGGTCGAGATCCAGCGCGTTCTCGGGCCGCCGGTTGATGTAGCGGCCGGTGGGGTGGCTCAGGCATCGCACGTACGGATTGCGCAGCCCCTCCTCCACGCGCTCGGTCATCTCGCGCCGGGGCATCCGCTGCCCGCCGTGCACGCTGGCCTGGACCCAGTCGAGCTCGGCCAGGACCTCGTCGGGCAGGTCGAGCCGGCCGTCGGGGAGGATGTCGCACTCGATCCCGCGCAGGACGCGGAACGGCGCCACCTTCTCGTTGGCTGCCGCGATCTCCTCGCCCTGGCGGCGCACGTCGTCCGGGCCCAGCCCGCGCACCGCGCCGACCGCCGGCGTGTGGTCGCAGATCGCCACATAGTCGTAGCCGCGCTCGCGCGCCGCCACCGCCATCTCCTCCACGCTGGCGCGGCCGTCAGACCAGGTCGTGTGGCAGTGCAGGTCTCCGCGTATCTGGGCCAGCTCGAGCAGGGCGGGCGGCTCGCCCCGGAACGGCTCCTCGCGCAGCTCGGGCGGGCACCAGGGAACGCCGAGAGCGCGGTAGACGGTCGGCTCATCGGGACCGTCCGGCAGCGGCTCGAGCGGGGCCACGTACGCCGGGGCTCCGGTGGCCCGCAGCAGCGCGGTCCCGAACCGCTCCGGCTCCGTCACGGCCAGCTCGATCGGCACGCCGTCGACGGTGACGCCGAGCGCGTGCCGCGGACCCTGCTCGATCAGCCCGACGATCTGAGGCAGCTCCGCGAATCGCGCCACCACGTCGCCCGGATCGTCCGCCGCGACACACACCACGGCCAGCCGCTCGCAGGAATCGCGCCACCGGCGCACGTCCCCGGCGACCTCGCCGCCGAGCGCCTCCGCGATCCCTCCGACCAGTTCGCGCGCGCGATTCAGCAGCAGTCCCTCGCGGGGTCTCGCGTCCTCGGCGCCGGCGAGCGCCTCGCGCAGGCGCGCCTCGGTCTTCGGACCGATCCCGGGCACGGTCGCCAAACGCCCGGCGGCCGCCGCCTCCCGCAGCTCGTCGAGGGTACGCACGTCGAGCGCGCGGGCCAGCTCGATCGAGCGCTTGGCGCTCAGGCCGAGGTAGCGCCCGAGGCCGACCAGGTCGGGCGCCAGCTCGCGCTCGAGCTCGGCCAGCTCGGCGATCTGACCGGTGTCAATCAGTTCGCGCAGGCGCGACTCGATCCCCGGGCCGATCCCGCGCAGCTGACGGACCCTGCCCGCCCGCACCAGGTCCGCCACCGGCAGCGCCGCGCCGCGGATCGTGTCGGCGGCCCGGCGGTAGGCGCGGGCGGTGTATGGGTTGGCCTCGCCCAGCTCGAGCAGGGCGGCGAACGCGTCGAGGCGGTCGGCGATTTCCCGGTTATCCACACCCGTTAGTTTCCCGTCAATGACGCGGTTGCTCGCTCTCCAGCACATCGCCTGCGAACCACCCGGCGCCTACGAGGACGAGCTGCTCGAACGCGGCGGATCGTTGGCGCGGGTCATGGTCGACCGAGGCGAACCGCTCCCCGACTGGCGGGAGTTCGACGGCATCGTCGCGATGGGCGGCCCGATGGGCGCGTACGAGGAGGAGCGGCTGCCGTGGCTGTTGCCCGAGAAGCGGCTGCTCGCAGAGGCGGTGGCCGACGGGATGCCGGTCTGGGGCGTTTGCCTCGGCGCGCAGCTGCTCGCCGCGAGCCTCGGCGCCGACGTGTTTGCAGGGGAGACGCCGGAGGTGGGCGTACTCGCGGTGCACCGGACCGCCGCGGCGGCGTCCGATCCGGTTTTCGCGCTCCTGCCCGAGGAGTTCCGCGCCCTGCAGTGGCATGGCGACACGTTCACGTTGCCGCCCGGCGCCGTGCAGCTGGCGCGCTCGGACGCCTACGAGCAGCAAGCATTCGTCGTCGACGGCGCGTACGGAATCCAGTTCCACATCGAGGTCGGCGCCGACCTCGCGGACGAATGGGCCGCGGTTCCCGCCTACGCCACCAGCCTCGAGGCGATCATGGGCGCCGGCGCGCTGCCCCGCCTAGTCGGAGAGCTGGTCGAGCACGAGCAGCAGATGACGACGCTGGCGCGGGCGCTCTTTGGCGCGTGGCTCGATCGCGTGGTTGGGGCCTCGCTCCGCTCGCCGTCGGTGGGGGGTGGAGGCGGGCGGGCGGGATCCAATCTTCCGTCCGGACGCTCCTAGCCAGACAGGGGCGAGCGGTCGCCGACCGACCAGTTGTGGCCAAACGGATCGCGGAAGCCGCCTTGCCGATGGGTTCCCCACGGAGTCTGGTGATCCACGACCGGTGACCCAGCGGTCGCGCCGGCGGCGAGCGCACGCTCGACGAACGCGTCGGGGTCGTCGACGAACAGCTCGATCCGGACGCTGGTGACCCCCGCGCGGTCGGGGCTCGTCTCGGTCGGGTTGCCCGGGTTGATCTCGTGCAGGAAGAACGGGGCGCCGACGACGTGCAGGCCGGCCACGCCGCCCAGGTTCCAGAGCACATCCGCGCCGAGCGCGTCGTAGTACCAGGCGATCGCCGCCTCGGCGTCGGGGACGATCAGCATCACCGAGATGGACGGTGGGCGCGGCGAGGCCTCGAGCGCCGGCCCCGCCGTGCCGCCCCACTCCTCCGGCGCCACGTCCGCGATCGACTGCGAGAAGCACCAGTGGTGGCCGCCCAAATCCTCGGCGGTGTACTGGCGCTCGCCGTAGGGGTAGTCCTGCGGCTCGCTGACGATGGTGGCACCGCGCGCGCGGGCGCGCTCGCAGTGCCCCGCGGCGTCGTCAACCCGAACCATGATGTCCCTCGGACCGGGCCGAACCTTCGACGTGCGGGGCTCGGTGATCGCCACCGTGCCGTTCCCGATCGAGAGCTGGGCACGATGATCGCCGGCTCGCCAGCGCTCGACGAAGCCGAACTTGTCGCACAACCACGCGATCGCCTCGGTCACGTCGTCGTAGGTGAGCTCGGGGATCACGGTCGACGCCGGCATCGTCCGGTTCTCGACCCGCCCGGTGCGCTCGGCCGCAGCGGCGCGATCGCCCTGCTGGAAGATCCCGACCAGGTTGCCGGCGGGATCGAGGAACGACGCGAGCTGTCGCGGGCCGTCGGGCGTGGGCTCCTCGCGCACGGTGGCGCCCGCGGCCACGGCGTCCGCGAGGCTCCGCGCGACGTCTGGCACGTTGATCCACCCCACCGGCCCTGCTTCCGGCGACGCCGACCGGTCTGTGATCCACTGCCCGATCAGCCCGGGCGCCTCGAACCCCGCACCGGGCGGCTCGACGGTCCAGCCGAACATGCGCTCGTAGAAGCGCGCTGAGATCTCGACGTCGTCCGCCGGGATCTGCAGGTAGCAGAGCTGACCGCGCAACACTCGTATAAGCTTGACACGCGTGTCAAGCTTCTCGCCGCGGCCGAGCAGTCGCGCCGATGCCCGGCGCAACGCCCAACGCATCCTCGAGGTCACGGCCGAGCTGATCGCCGCCGACCCGGCAACGACGCTCGAGCAGGTGGCCACGCGGGCAGGCGTATCCCGCGCCACCGTCTACCACCACTTCGCAAGCCGCGACGCGCTGCTCGATGCGCTGACCGAGCAGTCGGTCATAGAAGTGGCGGCCGCGCTCGAGGCCGCGCGCCCTGACGAAGGCAGCGCCACGGCGGCGATGGAGCGCATGCTGCGCGCTGCCTGGCAGGCGATCGGCCGCTACCGGGGTCTGGTGATCGTCAACCCACAGCGCCTCGAGCGTGCCGAGCTGAGGACGCGCCTGGAGCCGGCGCTCGCGCCCGTGCGCGCCCTGCTCGCGCGAGGCCAGGGCAGCGGCGAGTTCGATCCCGATCTCCCGGTCGAGTGGCTGATCGGGATCCTCACCGACATCATCCACGCCGCCAGCCGCCAGGTGACCGCGGGCGCGATGGAGCCCGATGCGGCGGAGGGCGTGCTCCTGCGCACGGCAACCGCCACGCTCACGGGGCATCAGCGCGACGGCTAATTGCGCCGAACGCGGCCGGGCTCCCACGACCGAGCCTGCCGAGCGTGCAGCACGGTCGCGATCCCGACGAACAAAACCATCAACAGAACGAACGCGCCCACCCCGACGGCGTCGACCGATGGTCGATCGCCCACCCGATGCCCTCCGACTTGGCCAGCAAAAGCACGACGGCGCCGATAAACCACGGCAAGCGGCGCCTTGATGGCGACCGGTCGTCGCCTGACAGCGTTGACGGCGTTCCTGACGGTCTGGTTGAATCGCCCAGTGGGGAAGGGCCAGGGCGGCGCCCAACGCTAGGAGGACTAAATGGAGAGCGAGACTCCGCGCGACCGTCGCGGCGTATGGCGAGGTCTGCCCGTTTCGTGGAAGGTGCTGGTCCCGGCAGTGGCCGCACTCGGCTTAGGCATCGGCGGAGCAGTTGCGGCCGCGTCAATCCCGGCATCGAACGGGACGATCACGGGGTGCTACGTGACGCCCACCAGCGACTCCGACAGCCCGGTCGGGTCGCTCCGGGTCATCGATCCCAGTGACACCACCGAGAGTGACCCGGCTGTGAGCACGTGCACCGATGGCGAAGCGACGATCACCTGGAACCAGCAAGGACAACCCGGTCCGCAAGGACCGCCAGGACAAAACGGAATGAACGGACAAAACGGACAAAACGGACAAAACGGCGCGGCGGGGCCGGCCGGCGGGGTCTCGGCGGGACCCGGCTCCAACACCGACGTGATCATGGAGCTCACTCCGTCGAACCCGAACCTCGGCGGACTCAACACCGTTCCCGTCGGGGAGAGTCAGGTCTCGGGCTCGCAGAACCAGGAATTCGACGTGACGTCCTTCGACCTCGGCGTCACCAACACGCTGAACATCGGCAGTCAGTCGGCCGGAGCCGGCGCGGGCAAGGTGACCTTCCAGCCATTCACGGTCACAAAGACCGTCGACCGGTACAGCTCGAATCTGTTCCTCAATCTGGCCGCAGGAAAGGCCCTGGCGTCCGCGGAGATCATCGTGCGCAAGGCCGGTGCGAACGGCACGGCGGATCCGGTCGTGCAGTACCTGATGAAGCAGGTGCTGATTACCGACATCCACATCTCGGGTACCGCGAAGCAGACCACCGAGACGATTCAGGGTGAGTATGGGGCAATCCAGTTCGTGTACTACGGGCAGTCGAACAATGGAACGGTCCAGCCCGTCTCGTCGGGCGGATGGAACCGGGTGACGAACACGGCAAGCCCGGTGCTCGGCGGGGTCACGTCCAAGCGGCACCGCCACCGCTAGCACCTGTCCTCGCGGGGCAGCGGTCGGTCGCCCGCCGCTGCCCCGCAGGACCCTGGCGGCCGGTTTTTTCTGCCCGCCCTTGTGAAATTCTGGGCTGCTCCGTAGTTTTTAAGCGTGGGCGACACGGGGGCTTTGCCGGCCGCAATGAGGCAGGTCGGTGATCCGGGCGCGGATGGGCTCATCGACGAGCTGGCGCGCACGGAGCAGATCCGCGCGGTCAGTCGTATCCTGCGCGCCCTCGTCGACAACGACCAGCCCTTGCCCGACGACGTGCCGGCCTCGCTGGCCGAGTGGCTCGGGCGCACCGGTGAGGTGCCCGCCTGGGCTGACCACGAGCGGCTCGAGCGTGGGTGCGGCGGGCGGTCGCCTTCGTGCTCGCGCGCCAGAACGACGACGGCGGGTGGGGCGAGCTGGCCGACTCTTACCGCGACCCGGCGGTGGCCGGCCGCGGCCCGAGCATGGCGCCGCTCACTCGCCTGGTGCTCACCGGGCTGATCGACGCGGGCGAGGCGTCGTCCGATGCCGTCCGGCACGGTGTCGCCTATCTCCTCGACCAGCAACAGCCGGACGGCGGCTGGCTGCACGGAGACTGGCTGCAGGCCATCGTCCCACCCGACACCTTCTACATCCTGGCCGAGGCGGCCAGGCACTATCCGATGGAGGCGCTCGCCCGCTGGCTCGCGGCCGCCTGAGGCGCCAGCAACCTACAAGGCCGGCCCGCCGCTGTACTCCTCGTCGGTCACGTGCTCACCCCAGGTGACCGTACTGCCGGTCTCATCCACCTCCTGAATCGCGATGTGAGTCATGAAGCGGTTGGGGGCGGCACCGTGCCAGTGGTGTTCGCCGCGCTCGAAATGCACGCGGTCACCGGGCCGGATCTCCTCGACGGGCCCGCCCCGGCGCTGGCAGCGGCCGATCCCTTCGGTCACCCAGATGGTCTGTCCAAGGGGGTGGGTGTGCCAGGCGGTCCGGGCGCCGGGAGTGAAGTGGACGCTCGCCGCGGCCACGCGAGACGGCTCCGACGGCGTCGCCACCGTATCGAGGAACACCGTTCCGGTGAACCAGTCGCTCGGCCCGGGGCTCGAGTCCAGAGAGTTGCGGGTGATCTCCATACTCGCGCTCAGGAGGCCTCGGCGACCATCAGCGTCGCGCCGCCGCTGGCAAACGTCGCGACGTGCGCCCCCGCTGCCTGGCCCTCGGGGCTCTCCATCCCGGCCTGCAAGTCCTCGGAACTCTCGAACCAGAGCTCGGCCAAGTAGTAGTACGGCGCCGCAGTGCCATCCGGACTCCCGAGCACCTTGCCGTGCTCGAAGCGCTGAAGGTTCGGGATCTTGTGTACGAGCGGGACGTGCGTCTCGGTGTAGTGGCGATCGAAATCCCCCGGATCCTCCGGAGCGCCGTAGCAGACGACGAGCTTGACCATGTCTTCCTCCTAGTCGGGACCTCGGCAGGCTAACTCAAGACGCGAGCCCACCGGCCGCTCGAGAACCGCGTCTGCGGCGTCGCCGTATAGCGCCTTGAGAGCAACCCGGCCCGAGCGCCGGGCGACCGAAAAGCACGTGACGGACCGATGATCGCGACGGCCGAACCCGACCTCGCCGCGAACTTCACCTCCGGCGACCCGGACGGCGTTCGCGCGGTGTACCACTCCTCGCACCAGGTCGTTCTGACCGGCGTCGCGCAGCCCGCCCACTGACGGGACTGGCCGCAGGGAACCGTGGCTCAGGGCAGGAACAGCATGCCCTGCGGCTCGAACGTCGGACCCTGCACGTTGACCGGCGTGATCACGCCGGTGTCCGGATTCAGTTGGCCGAGGAAGTTCGGCGGGAATCCCGGAGCGGGGCACGTGCCGGGGGCGTCGTTTGCGTCGCACGGCGTGTCGGCCACGAACACCTCACCGGGCTCGAACGGTCCCCGGATCTCGTTGATCGTGTCATTGGAGTTGTCCGTGGTGAAGATCGCGCCGTGGCGGTCGGACGGCCACGCGGTGTCGTCAACCGAATCCGAAAGGTTCAGGACCGACAGCCGCTGACGCGGAGTTCCCGCGTCGTGGACGAAGATCTGCTGCTTGTCACCCTGGCTGGTGAGCATGAAATCGCCGGCGAAGCGACGCGCGTAGAACGGAACGTCCTCGTTGGAGTCGGGGTCGGTCAGCGCCAGCGACACGGTCTGACCGAACTGAGCGCTGTCGCGGTTGGCGACAGTCGCGGAGTCTTCGTCGTAGAACAGGGCGTGGACGGTGGCGACATCCGTCGCGCTGTCCAGCACGACCCGGTAGACAGCCGGGTAGTTCGGCTGCGGCGCGGCCGCGCCGGTGGTGCCCGGAGCCGAGGCGCTGATCAGGATCATCCCGTGGTAGATCTCGATCGCGTCCGTCCCTCCGTCGGAGGGCAGCGGCTCGTTATACGCGTAGTGGACGACGCTCCCGGCACCGTGGGGGTCGATCAGATACAGGCTCGAGTTCGCGTCCTCGTTGACGGTGGCGATCACCCGATGCGTATCCGGATCGGCCGTCAGGCCGTCACACTTGCCGACCACGTCCCACTGGTTGACCTCGTCGCCGCGCCGGTTGAACTCGACGATCGTGCTGCTCGTGTTACCCGTGGTGCTCGGTTGTCCCTGCGGTCCCACGCCGTTCTGGAAGCCGACGAAGATGTGCCCGTCGAGATAGGTGATGTCGTCGGGCTGCGAGATCGCCTCGGAACCGTTCGGACCGGGGTGGGTGATCGTCGCCCCGTTCACGAACACGGTGTTCGTGAACTGCTCCCGACCCGGGCGGTGGTGATCGCCGTGACCGTTTCCCCAGCCTCTGGTCCGGTCGTGCGCGGCCGCGGGTAGGACGCTCACACCCAGCGCGAGCAGCGCGGCGATCGCGAAGACCATGGCTCCCGCCAGCCGTCTGCTCCGTTGTGCTGCCAACCGTGTCCGCACGGCGGGCGAGGCTAACGGGCCCGGGCTCCCAAAAATGAGTCCAACTTGTAACCCTAAGGCGACCCTCACAATGCCCCCTCACAATCCCCAATCGGACCAGGTGACCGAGTTCGACCCCGATCTGTACCGTGGGACCGCGCGCGACTACGACCGTTTCCGGGTCGCTTGCCCCGATGTCATGATCGATGGCCTGCTCGACGCGGCCGGCCCGAGTGGACACGGCCGCCTGCTCGACCTCGCGTGCGGCACCGGCCAGATCACCTTCGCGCTGGCCGAGCGCTTCGCTGAGGTTTGGGCGGTCGATCAGGAACCGGGCATGATCGAGCTGGTGCGGGCCAAGGCGCAGGCGATCCCGGACACCCACGTGCACGCGGTCGCCTTCCGCGCGGAGGACCTCGTGGCGCCCGCGAACGCGTTCGAGCTGGTGGCGATCGGCAACGCGTTTCACCGGCTGCGCCGTGAAGCGGTCGCGGCGAACTCCTTTCGCTGGCTCGAGCCCAACCGCTGGATCGCGCTGCTGTGGTCGACCGGCCCCTGGACCGGCGATGCGGGCTGGCAAGTGGCGATGGCCGCCGTGGTCGAGCGCTGGAAGACCAGGTTGGGTGCTCAGGCTCGTGCTCCGGCCGGGTGGGAGGAGCCACGCCGGCGGCGGCCCGACACGGACGTGCTGGCATCGGCCGGCTTCCGAGATGTCCGGTCGGCGCGCTTTCCCACGATCCACGACTGGACGGCCGACGAGCTCATCGGGTTCGTGTACTCGACGTCGGTCCTGCCTCGCGCCGTGCTCGGCGACCAGGCCTCGGCCTTCGAGCGCGACATCCGCCGCGAGCTCGGCGACCGCAGCGTCCTTCGTGAGACGATTGATTTCGCCTGCGAGGTCGCGCGCCGACCCGCATAGCACTAGGTCCGGTACTGAAGCGTCACCATTCACAGTGATGGACGCGGCCGCGTTGCGACGACGATGCCTCAGCCTTCCCGGCTCGACCGAGACGTTCCCGTTTGGACCGCAGACATCGGTGTTCAAGGTCGGCGGCAAGATGTTCGCGCTCTCCCGCCTCGCGGGCGACCCGCTTCAGATCAGCCTGAAGTGCGAACCCGCGCTGGCCGACCAGCTCCGTGACGCTCACCCGGCGGTTCGCCCCGGATACCACCTGAACAAGCGGCACTGGAACACCGTGAGAATCGACGGCTCGATCGCCGACCAGCTCGTCGAGGACATGATCGAGGACTCCTACGACCTAGTGGTCAGCCGGCTGTCCCAATCGCTCCAGCGCGCCCTGGGCTGGCTAACTTAGAACTCGATGCCCACGATCGCGACGGTCGGCGTCTACGAGTTCGACCGCGGCAGTTTCATCCGCACGCTTGACGGCGCCGGGGTGACCCGGATCATCGACATCCGCCAGCGGCGAGGGGTACGCGGCCTGCAGTACGCCTGGGCCAACGCCCGGCGTCTTCAGGACGCGCTCGCCGATGCCCAGATCGGGTACGAGCATCGCCCCGAGCTCGCCCCGACCACCGAGCTCCGTCAGCTTCAATACCGCGACGACGATCGGCAGGGCGTCGGCAAGCGCTCCCGGGTCCGTCTCTCACCTGAGTACGTCCGCGCCTACACGGAGGAGATCCTCGATCGCGCGCCGCTCGAGCCGCTCGTCGAGGGGTTGCCCGTGCACGGGATTGGCGCGCTGCTCTGCGTGGAGGCGACGGCAGAGGCGTGCCACCGGTCGTTGGTGGCCCAGCGACTGGCCGATCGCTTCGGCTTTCAGGTCGTCCACCTGCAGCCCAGCGAGCCCCCGGACATCGACCTCTAGCACTCGGCATCCAGCGCGTGGTCAACCGCTCGCTGCACGTGCAGGCGGGTGGTGTCGAACACCGGGACCGGGCAATCGTTCGGCCCGACCAGGAGGTCTATCTCGGTGCACCCGAGCAAGATCCCCTCGGCACCGCGCTCGGCGAGGTCGCGCATGATCCTCCGGTATTGCTCGCGCGAGGAGTCCTCCACGATCCCGACGCAGAGCTCGTCGTAGATCACATCGTGGACGATGGCGCGATCCTCGGTCCCGGGCACGATCACCGTGAGCCCGTGTCGCTCGCGCAGGCGCCCGACGTAGAAGTCCTGCTCCATCGTGTACGCGGTCGCGAGCAGGCCGACGGTTTGCAGCCGCCTGTGGCGAACCGCTTCAGCGGTCGCGTCGGCGATGTGGACGAACGGCACGTCGACCGCCGCCGCGATCGTGTCCGCGACCTTGTGCATGGTGTTGCTGCAAAGGACCAGCAGCTGCGCCCCAGCCGTGACGAGCGCGCGCGCCTCGTTAGCGAGCCGAATGCCGGCCTCCTCCCACCGCCCCTCGCGCTGCAACCGCTCGATCTCGGCGAAGTCGACCGATCGGAGCACGCAGTCTGCGGAGTGCAAGCCCCCGCAGCGCTTGCGGACCTCCTGGTTGAGCAGCCGGTAGTACTCGCTCGAGGACTCCCAGCTCATCCCCCCGAGGAGGCCGATCCGCTTCACGCCCGGCGCGCGCTCGGGTAAGCGAACGTCTCGAGGAACCGATCGAGCTCGCGCCGGGGCCCGCTCAGCTGCAGCTCGCCGCTGGAGATCGCCTCGTCCGGATCGGTCGCGCCGGAGAGCAGCCCGGCCAGCGCGCGGGCGCCGGCCGTGATCGTGCACCGGGGCTCCGCGGCCGCTCCGCGTGCGGTCCCGGCGCCGGCGTCCCCCACGGTGACGCTGAACGGCTCGCCCTCGACCTCGAGCTGGTAGCTCGCGCCGTCGCCCCCAGCCACTGGTTTGTAGCTGGCGCGCAGCGAGAGCACGAGGGCGTCCGTGTCGATGTCGTCGTCCGCCCCCGGGGGGCCGAGGTGCTCGAGGCCGAGTCGCGCGAGTTCCAGCACCACATATCCGAGCCGGCGACCGGACGGGGTGAGCTCGTACACGGTGACGGGCGCCGGGCGCGGGAGCTTGCGCCGCTGCACATAGCCGGCCTCCTCGAGCGTCCGCAGCCGCGCGGTGAGCAGGTCGGTGGCGATACCCGGGAGCGCTTCGCGCAGATCGGTGTAGCGCCTCGGTCCCATCAGCAGGTCTCGTACCACGAGGAGTGTCCAGCGCTCCCCGAGCACGTCGAGTGAGCGAGCGACCGCGCAGTACTGCTCGTAGCGCTTGCCCGGTGGCTTAGCGGACTTCGACTTCGCGCTCATAGACCGGCATCGTAACAGATCAGCATTGGTTTAGTTGCGTAGCCAGACGTTTTGTTGGTTGACAAGCTTGGAAATCTTGGTATAACTTCCCGGCGAAGTTCCTGCCAACTCGGACCCCGCCCCTCGTGGGCGCAACCAAAGCGAGGTGATCGATGTGACAACGACAACCTGGGAAAGACGAAGCCGTCGGGGACAGAGCGAGCGAGCTGTACGCAAGCCGCTGGTCCTGGTCTCGCTCCTGCTGGCCGCCTTTGTGATCAACCTCGACACGACGATCGTCAACGTCGCGCTGCCCTCGCTGGTGCGTCAGCTGCACGCGTCCGACTCGCAGCTGCAGTGGGTCGTCGATGCCTACAACCTGCTGTTCGCGGCCTCCGTGCTCGCCTTCGGCAGTCTGTCGGACCGCTTCGGGCGCAAGGGGATGCTCCTCACCGGACTGTCGCTGTTCGGACTGGCGAGCGCTGCCGGCGGCCTGACCAGCGACCCTGGTCAGCTGATCGTCGCCCGCGCCGTGATGGGCCTGGGTGCCGCAATGGTGTTCCCGGCCACCCTGTCCCTGATCTCGAACGTGTTCACCGAGCGCGGTGAGCGCGCCCGGGCGATCGGCTTGTGGGGCGCCATCACCGGGGCGGCAATCGCGCTGGGTCCGATCGTCGGCGGCTGGCTGCTTCAGGCCTTCGACTGGACGAGCGTCTTCTTCGCGATGACGCCGATCGCCGCACTGGCCGCGCTACTCGCGGCGAGGAACGTCCCCACCTCACGTGACGCCGACGCGCCCAGGACCGACCGGGTCGGCTTCGCGATCTCTACCGCGATGGTCGGACTGCTCGTCTACACGGTCATCGAGGCGCCCAACTACGGCTGGGGCAGCGCGCGGACGCTGGGCGGCTTCGCGCTCAGCGCGCTCCTGGCGGCGGGGTTCTGGGCCTGGGAGCGGCACACGGATGCGCCGATGCTCGACGTGAGCCTGTTCCGCAACCCGCGGTTCTCGGCCGCAAGCGCGTCGGTGGCGATCTCGTTCTTCGCGCTGTCCGGGTTCATCTTCCTGGTCACCCAGTACTTCCAGTTCCTCAAGGGGTATGGCCCGCTTTCGACCGGCGTGCGCATGCTGCCGGTGGCCACGTTCGTGGCCCTCTCCTCGATCGTGGGCGCGAGGCTCGCGGTCAGGTTCGGGACCAAGCTCGTGGTCGCGTCGGGTCTGCTGGCGATGGCGGCCTTCTACCTGTGGGTGACGACGGCGTCGCTCGGTACGAGCTACGCCACGATCGCGGCGCAGATGGTCGTTCTGGGCACGGGCATGGGCCTGACCAGCGCGCCCGCGACCGAGGCAATCATGGGCGTGGTGCCGAAGGCGAAGGCCGGCGTCGGCTCGGCGGTGAACGACGCGACGCGCTTGCTCGGCGGCACTCTGGGCGTCGCCGTGGTTGGCAGCGTGTACGCATCGCTGTACGCCAGCCGCCTGACCAGCGCGCTTCCCACCGGGCTGCCCTCCTCGCTCGTCCGGACCGCCCACACCTCGGTCGGGGCCGCCCTGACCGTCGCGCAGCACGTCGGACAGGCCGGGCACGCCGCACTCGCCGGCGACATTCACACGGCCGTCAGCTCGGCGTACTTCCACGGTTTCAGCGCCGCCAACTTCATGACCGCGGGCATCGCCGCTGCTGGGGCGGTCATGGCGCTGGCTCTGCTGCCCTCGCATCCCACCGCCGGCGACGACGCGTCGCTCGAGGCATCCGGACTGGGATCGGGCGTCGTCGCCACCGCGATCAACTGAAACGCCCCGTCCCGACAACCAACCCTCAAAACAACAGGAGAAACCCATGGGCACCGTAAGTGAGCATTACCCGCTGTCAGCACGAGCCAAGGTCGACTGCCTTCGGAGCCGCGTTGACCACCGGCGTCCCCACCGACGCACGGCCGACGAATCCGGCGCCTGGCGGGTCATGGGCCCGGCCAACCGCGCCCCTGGCCTTCCCCTCATGGGCGCCGCCGACGCCGGCTTGCACCCCTACCTGATGGGCGGACCCGACGCGAACGGAAGCATCAGCTGACGCTCGCGCACAACTGTGACCCCCGGGCCACCCGCGGCTTGGGGGTCACGATCTTCCGGACCAAGGAGAGCAAATTCATGACCGAGCAACCACCCACCCAGCCGCCGGCCGGCTCCGGCGTCGGTCGCGCGACCGGGTTTGAGCTGAGCACCTCGGATCTTCCGAACGGACCCGCGTTCGACGCGGCGCTTCAGCGCAACCGCGCCTTCGCTGCGGCCGCCGCGCACGAGGGCGCCGTCGTGTTCCCCAGCATGGGCCTGTTCGTCGTCACCTGCTGTGATCCGCGCACCGACCCCGCGCACTTCCTCGGCCTCGGTCTGAGCGACGCGGTCGTCGTGCGCAACGTCGGCGGGCGTGTCACCCCGGAGGTGATCAACGATGTCGCCTACATCGGCCAGATCGCCGAGAGTGTCATGGCCGACGGCCCGCTGTTCGAGGTCGCGGTGATCCACCACACGCAGTGCGGAACCGGCGCGCTCGCCGACGATACCTTCCGCCACCGCTACGCCGAGCGGATCGGCGCCGACGAAGCGACGCTCCGCGACCACGCGGTCCTCGACCCCGTGGCCACGGTCACGAGCGACGTCGAGCGTCTGCGCTCCGCGTCGGCGATACCCCCGCGGATTACCGTCTCCGGCCACGTCTACGACGTGGTCAGCGGCCTCGTAGAGACGGTCGTCCCGGCAGGCCGCTGAGCCACGATGCCGCTGACCCTGGTTTCACGGGTCCTGCAACAGTCCCAGGACGTTGCCGTCAGGGTCGGTCACGCTCGCCACCAGGCGCCCGCCGCCGACATCGCGGGGCGCGTCCTTGACCGTGGCGCCGGCGGCGGTGACCTCGGCCAGCTTCGCCTCGATGTCCGGCACCTGCCAGTAGGCCACCGGCGAGGTCATGCCCTGCGGACCGCCGCCCGGGACGAGGCCGATGTGCTGGCCCTCGACGTCGTAGCCGACGTAGTAGTCCGCGTCATGCTGTGGCGGGGTCCCGAGCAGAGCGGTGTACACCGCCTTGGCGCTCGTCAGGTCGGAGACTGGGTGCAGTACGGTCTTGATTCCTTGGGTGGAAGAGTCGGGCATGGTCACTCCTGTAGTTATGACGGTTACGGGGTTCTGACTGGTGAGCCGAGCGGGGGTCAGCAGGATCCTGTGGTGTTACGACCGCGCCCGATTGGATCTCGCGCGTTTGCCGCGGTGGAGGCAGTGAGGGGGAAAAGGGAAAGCACATGGCGGCCAATCTAGCTCCGGCTAGGTGACCGCGCTTCTCGATTCCTGCTCGGTTTAGGTCACGTGCTTTGCGTGGTTCTCGGGCGTCGCGCGGCGGGGTGTGGGGTGTCGCCGTTATTGGCGTGCTCGAGCTGGCGCCACAGGGTCCGCATCGTGGGGGCGAGATGCGCGATCTCTTCCAGGTGGGCTTCAGCAAGCGCGTCGAGCTTGGCCGCGCCGAGCGGCGTGACGGTCACCCGCACGACGCTCCTGCTGACGGGATCGGGGTTGCGCCGCACGAGCCCGTCCTTGACGGCGCGGTTGACCAGCTCGACCGCGCTGTGGTGGCGCAGCACCAGGTAGCCGGCGATCTCGCCGATCGTCGGACCGGCCGGGTCGGGGTGACCCTGCACGGCCAACAGCAGCTGGTGCTTGGCCGCCGTCAGGCCGGCCGCCTTGGCCTGCTCCTCGCTCCAGCGAAGAAATCGTCGCAGGCCGGTGCGGAGCTCGAGCAGATGCTCGAGGTCCGACTGGTCAAGCGTCATGCTGTGAGCGATTCATCGACCACTGGGAGATCGTACGCACCTGCTCGTCGTTCATCGAGATGGTTATGAAGGCGCCGCACCCATCGCAGAAGATCCGTAGCTGGTTCGACATGAGGCGGTGGTGCACATCTCCCAGATCCTGGTGTCCGCAGGCCGGGCATGCGAGGTCCTCGAGGATGCGCTCGGTCGCGTCGCCCGGAGTGAACTGCGCGGTGCGCGAGATGTGGGGCACAACAGCCCCCTTGGGTTTCAGCCCGCCCGGCGCCCGTATTCCGGATTGGTGGGATCGAAGATCGGCGTCGCGCCGGCGGACGAGCGATGAGACATGCGCGACGTCTCGCAGCAGCGCGGATCGGTTGGGTCGACGATCGAATGGAAAGCTCCGGGCTGCGTCGTGATCGCTCGGGCCCGCTCTCCGGCCGTGGGGTCCACACTTTGTCCTCTCATTGCCAAACCCTCCTGTCTCGGAAGCGACGGGACATATCGTAGCACGATATCATGCCGTGGGTGGGCGGGGGAGAGTGTGGCAACCACGAGCGAGGGCGAGCGTGGCGGCTAAGTCGCAACTCGCTCCTCCGCCCGCGGTGAATGGTCATTCACGCGGTTCTGGGACGGGTAACGCGTCACTCGGCGAACCGAAGCCGCCGAGTGACGAGTTATCCGCTCAGGCCTCGCCCATTGCCCGCTTCACGAGCGCGCCGATCCTCGCCTCGACGTCGGTGGTCAGCTCCATCAGGGCAAATTCGGTCGGCCACATGGCGCCGTCGTCGAGGTTCGCCTTGTCGCTGAAACCGAGTGTCGCGTACCGAACCTTGAACTTCTCCGCGGGCTTGAAGAAGCAGACGACGTTCCCGTCCTTGGCATACGCGGGCATCCCGTACCAGGTTCGCGGCGACACGCCGGGTGCGCTGGCTTTGACGATCGCATGGATCCGCTCGCCCATCACGCGATCCGGCTTACCCATCTCGGCGATCTTCGCGAGCACGTCGCTCTCCCCCTCCGCGTCGCTCGCGGCGCGGCGCTCGGCCACCTTGATTTCCTTGGCGCGCTCCCGCATGGCGGCCTTTTCCTCGGCCGTGAACCCGTTAGACGCCTTGCCGGCGCTCCGCTTGGCGGTCGTTTCCTTCTTTGTGGCTTGCCTTTCGGCCATTGCCCTGCACCTCCTGGGTCGTCGCTATGGCGGTCACCTTAGTGCGGCCCAGCGACCCTCGCTTCTCGAAAACTGATCGCTTGCGACCGCCCTCCGCCTGCGGCGGCGCCGGGTCGTCAGTGGCCGTCCTCGAGGACCGCGCGCAGTCTGTCCGCGAATGCCTCGGGCTGGCCGGCGTATCCCGACTCGGCACCGAGGAAGCCGCCGTGATGGCTTGGGAACACGGTTGCGCGCTGACCAAGAAGGTCCGCGGTGGCGTGCGAGGCCCGTCCGGTGAACCCACTTCCCGATTCCTCCCCCACCGCGATCACCACCCGGGTCCGCGCGTCGGCCAGCGCGTCGACGTCCGGGCGATAGCTGGTGATGGCCCAGGACCGGTCAGACAGGAGCGGGTCGTCGCGGGAACCGTCGTCCTCGCACGGCATGCCAAACGCAGCCGGATCTGGAGCGGGCCGGGCGAAATACGCGTCGGTGAACTCACCCGGCCACGAGGTCATCGCGATGAAGGCCGCCATCCCGGCACCCCGGCCCCCGGCGTCGTATGCGTCGCGAACCGCGGCCCGGGCGCGCTCGGCCGCCACGGCATCGGCAAGCACAGGGATAAGCGGCGGCTCGTGTGCCACCAGCGTGCTCACGTCGTCGGGATAGCCGGCCACGAGCGCCAGCGCGGTCACCGCGCCTCCGCTGCTCGCGAACATCTCGACCGGGCCGGCGTCGAGCGCCTCGATGACGGCGTGCACATCCCTCGCTTGGACTTCGGGCGTGTTGTCGACCCGACCGTCGCTGCGGGTGCTGCGACCGAGGCCGCGCGGATCGTAGGTGACGACGGTGCGATCGGGAAAGAACGAGGCCAGCGTGCCGAAGCCGCCGGCGGTCATCGGCTGGCCGACCATGAACAGCGGCGGGCGTCCGTCGGCGGTGGGCAGCGGACTGCGAACGTCGTAGGCGATATCGCACTCAGGGGTCTTGAGCGTGTGAGTTGTCGTCATGGCTGTATGGACCTCGGCCGCGGCGAAAACTAATCGCCGCCACGGGCGTCGTCGATGCTCGCCGCCAGCTCGGACACGGCCGGCTTGATCGCGGCCGCATCGATGTCGGCGTACCCGAGCACGAGCCCGGGTGCGTCGGTGCCGCGTCCCTCGAGCGCCAGCCCGCGCGCCCGCGCGGCGTCGAGGACGGCCGCTTCGTCGAGCTCGCGCGGGAGCTCCATCACGGCGTACAGGCCGGCCGCGGCGCCGTGAACGGTGAGTTCGGGCAATTCTGCGCCCAGTGCGGTGAGTAGCGCTTCGCGTTGTTGCTGGTAACGGCGGCGCTGCCGGCGCAGGTGGCGATCGAGCTCGCCGCGGTCGATCAGGTGCGCGAACGCGAGTTGGGAGATCGGGCTCGGAGTCGTTCCTGCCGTTCGCTTCAACTCGACGATCCGATCCCGGAGGCGTGACGGGACGACGATCCAGCCGAGCCGCAAGCTGGGAGCCACGGTCTTGCTGGACGATCCCGCGTAGATCACGTGGTCCGGGGCCAGGCCCTGCAGCGAACCGATCGGCTGGTGGTCGTAGCGGTACTCCGCGTCGTAGTCATCCTCGATCACGACCCGCGCCCCGGCGCGGGCCCACTCGAGGATCGCCGTACGGCGCGGCGCCGATAGCACCGCACCGGTCGGGTATTGGTGCGCGGGGGCAACCGCGACCGCCTCCACGGCTTTCGTCCTGAGCTCGTCGACGCGCAGCCCCTGCTCGTCGACCGGCACCGGCACGGCGCGCAGACCGGCGTCGAGCGCCGTCTCCGCTACACCGGACCAACCGGGATCCTCGGTCGCCACGCGCCGCACTCCCTGAGCCGCCAGCGCGCGCCAGACCAGACTGAGGCTGTTCCTGGTGCCGTTCGTGATCACGAGCTCCTCGGCCGCGGCCTGTACACCGCGGACCCGACCGAGGTAGGAGGACAGGGCGGCTCGCAGCTCAAACGTGCCGGCCGGATCGGGGAGACCAAGCCGCTCGTCGGGCGTGTCCCGCAGCACGCGCGCGAACGCGGCCATCAACGCCCGTCGCGGGATCGCCCCGAGCGCGGGGCGGAACGGGCTCAGGTCGTAACGGATCCGGTCCGGCCGCGTAGGCGCCGGAGCGGGCAGGCTCGTCGGGGCGACGGTCGCGGCGACCCGTGTGCCGCCGCCGCGCGCCGTGCGCAGATAACCCTCGGCGGCGAGCTGGGCATAGGCATCGACAACCACGCCACGCGAAACGCCGAGCCCGACGGCCAGCTCGCGGGTCGATGGCAAGCGCTCGTCGGCGGACAAGCGTCCGCTGCGCATGGCCTCGCGCAGCGCGTGCTCGAGGCGGGCGCGGAGGGAGCGCCCCGGGGCCTCCGCGAGGTCGATGTGCAGGTCCACTTGGCCCCAGATTCTAAGGTCTAGTTGGCTCTGGTAATCGAGCCAAGTGGGCATAGCGTTGACGTAATGTCAACCACAGCGAGCCCCGGGACAAGGTTGCGCCGGCTCCCCGCCCGCGCCGCGTACGACCGGAGGGCGATCGATCAGATCCTCGACGAGGCGATGATCGCCGACCTCGGCTTCGTCGACGAAGGTCAGCCGTTCGTGATCCCGACGCTACACGCGCGCGTCGGCGACACCGTCTACTTCCACGGCTCGGCCGCCAGCCGCGCGATCCGGACGCTGAGCTCGGACGTGCCCGCGTGCCTGACGGTCACCCTGATCGACGGCTTCGTCCTCGCCCGATCGGTCTTCCACTCCTCGGTGAACTACCGCTCGGTCGTCGTGCTCGGGACGGCCCCTCCGGCGCCGTCACCCACTGGACCTCGCAACGTCAAACCACCCACACAAGGAGCAAGCCATGACCACCAACCGTCGCTCACGCAACGTCCGGATGATGGTTCGAATCAAGCGCGTCTGGTCAGAGCTCGGTTACACGAATCGACGTCTGGTCGAGATCCGCACCGGCGTTCCCCAGCGCTAGTGCACTGCTGAGGAGGGCGGCAATCCATGACCGGCGGCCCCGCGAGGCGCCGCCGGTCAGCGCTTCTCCCCGACCGCTTGCTCGATGCACTCGATCAGAGACCGGGCGCTCACTTCCAGATCTCCGCCGGTGAAGAGCCCGGTTGTCCCACCCACGAAGCGGTCAGCTCCAGCGCGTACCAAGCTCGGGATGTTCGCCGGCCCGATTGCACCGTCGACCTCAATCCTGATCTCCGGGTTCACCGCGTCGGCGAGCGCGCGAATCTGGCCTACCTTTTCGACCACCTCCGGTACGAACCGAGAACCCGCGAATCCCGGCTCTACCGCCATGACCAGGATTTCGTCGACCACGGGGAGCACGTCGATGATGCTCTCGGGCGGGGTCGCGGGATTGAGCGCTATCCCCGGTCTCACGCCGGCATCCCGAATGGCCTGGATGCAGGCCGAAGCGCTCGAGGATGCCTCAACGTGGAAGAAGATCAGATCTGAATGGGGCGCAAACAGGTGCAGCAGCTCGAGGGGTTCGGAGAGCATGAGGTGGCTTTCCCGGCGCCAAGCAACCCGAGCGGGCAGTTGCGCGAAGATCTGCACGCCGAGCGGGAGGTTGCGAACGAAGCGGCCATCGCCGAAGTCCAGGTGGGCCCAACGTATCCCTCCGCGTTCGAGGGCCTGGAGCTGGCTGGGGAGAGCGGCGAAGTCCGCGCACATTAGAGACGCCGAAAGGCGCGCAGAGCCGGCCGGCGTGGTGACGCTTCCGGTCCTGCTCCCGGTGCTTGTTGAGAGATCGGACAAGGGGCAAACCCGTCGCCGCCAATATAGCCACGGCCGACGCTTGCTCGGTTGGTGCCCGCCGAGATGCCCGACTAGTGCGAAGAGGGCCCGGCACGCGCCGAACCCTCTTCGTCCGCCCCGCTACGGCCGGTTGATGATGTTCATGTTGAGGGTGTCGTCGAAGTTCGCGACCTGATTACTGAAGCTCTGCCATTGCTGGTTGAGCTGGTTGATCGTCTGGAGGTCCTGGACGAAGCTGTGCTGAATCGCCCCCATCATCTGGATGAGCGCGCCGTTGATCGCATTCCACGAGCCGGCCTGGGCGAGGGCGATCCGGATGACACCCGTGTTGAACCCGCCCCCGATGCTGACGTCGCAGTAGATCAGGCCATGGACGGGGTTCCCCTGGAAGGTGGCGGTGAACTCCTCATACTCCAGGTTCCCCGCCGCGCCGTTCTGGCCGGGCGGAGTGACACTCCACAGCGAGGTGACCGAGTCGATCCCCACGTAGGCGAGGTAGGCGTCGATCTCGGTCTGTGGCGAGTCGAACTGGAAGTTCGGCCCTTCGCCCCCGAGGAGGTAGGCGACGACGTCCCCCTGGTTGTCCTGCAACACGAGAGAGTCCTGCCCCTCGCCGCCGCTAGGAACGCTCCATCCTGGCGGCAGCATGTAGGTGAACGCCTGAGTCTGGACCAGCTGGTAGAGGCCCCCCTGCTCGGGCCCGTAGCAGTCGGCGATCGAGGTCAGGAGAGAGGACTCGGTGCCGAACACGCCCTGCGGCGCCCAATCGGTGACGAACACCAGCTCGGACGACGACGCCTGGTCGGCCAGGGGCTCGACGAGGACGGTCGCCTGGCCGCTCGCCGCTTGTCCGTTGATCGACGCGGTGAACGTTGACGACGGAATCCCGTTCTGCGAGCTGTTGCCGGTCACGGTGATCGGGGTGCCGCCGGCGGCCGCCAGCGATTCGAAGTTGCTGAGCTCGGATTGGAAGTAGCTCGCGGGCGTCAGGCCGCTCGTCTGTGCCGCGGGAGCGACAACCACCGCCTCTGACCCGACGGCGTCCTTCTCGACCTCGATCTGACCCTGAGCGTGAAGAGCTCCCAGCCGCTGGGCACCGCGATGTGGAACCCGTCGTTGGTGTCATGGGTGAGGGGGAGACTGCAGGGGGGCTGCGTGAGCCCGGATCCTCCAGGCTGACCGGACCCTCCGGTGGTGCCCCCCGGCGCGGTCACGGTCTTCGATGTCCCGGACGCGCACGGGCCCGTACCCCCGGCGACCGCGCGATACCGGCCGCCGCCGCGATGGAAGGTTCCGTGGAAGCGGCCCGAGTGGTTGCTCTCGGCCGTTGCGATCGAGAACCACTTGCGCCCTTCCCGCATCTGGAGCCGGATGACCCGGCTCCGGACGCAACCCGCCTTCGGCGAGCCGACCCGCCCCTTGAAACTGGTGTGGGAGGCGAACTGAAGCGAGACCGACGTCTTCGACGCCGACGCGGCCGAGGCGACGGTCGCCAGCAGCCCGCCGGAGACGGCCACCGCGATCGAGAGCACCACCCGGAATCTGAGACCCATCACATACCCCTTGTCGGTTTTGCGTGCTACAGCGTTGATCACGACGGGGGCGATGCTCCAAGCCCGGCGTCACACGAACGTCACACGGATCGGCGTAGAGTCCCCGCATGGCCACCTTCGTCCTGCGCCTGATCGCTCCGCGCCCGAACTTCGCCCAGACGCTGACCGACGCCGAGCGAGAGATCATGAGTAGCCACGCCGCGCACTGGAGGCCGTACCTCGAGCGTGGCGACATGGTCGTGTTCGGACCCGTCCTCACCGAGGATGACTCGTACGGGCTCGCGGTGGTCGATACGGACGACGAGGAGGCGCTGCGCGAGTTCGCCGCGCGGGACCCGGTCGTGACGAGCGGAACCGCGGCCTTCGAGCTTGGACGGCTCGCCGCGGGGCACGTTCGAGCGCGCTGACGAATCCCGCCGTTCACCCGCAGCGGTCGAGCAGCGACTAACACGCCCCTGTCACATCTGGGCGGGCCGTCGTGTCAGTGGAGTAGCGACTGAAACGTCGAATCCATCCTGGTCAACGGAACGAACCATGACTACCAACAACCCCCATCATGCGCGGCGTTGGACGATCTTGGCGATCCTCGCGATCGCCCAGCTGATGGTCGTCCTGGACGCCACGATCGTGAACATCGCGCTGCCCTCGGCGCAGCGCGCCCTGCATTTCCCGAACAGCGAGCGGCAGTGGATCGTGACCGCCTATGCGCTGGCCTTCGGCAGCCTGCTGCTGCTGGGCGGGCGGATCTCGGATCTGCTCGGCCGAAAGTGGACGTTCATCGCCGGGCTGGCCGGATTTGCGACCGCGTCGGCGGTCGGCGGTGTGGCTCAGTCGTTCGGGATGCTCGCCGGCGCCCGCGCGTTCCAGGGCGCGTTCGGGGCGCTGCTCGCGCCAGCCGCGCTATCGCTGATGACCACCACCTTCACCGATCCCAGCGAGCGCAACAAGGCGTTCGGGATCTGGGGCGCGATCGCCGGCGCCGGCGGCGCGATCGGCCTGATCCTCGGCGGCGTGCTCACCCAGACCTTCAGCTGGCGCTACAGCATGTACGTGAACCTCGTTTTCGCGACCATCGCGATCACCGGGGGCCTCACCCTGCTGCGCAACCAAGCGCCGGCGGTCAAGCCGAAGGTCGACATCCCTGGCGTGCTGACCGTATCGGCGGGCCTGTCCTCGCTGGTCTACGGCTTCTCGCACGCGCAGACCAGCAGCTGGGGCGACCGCACGACGATCGCGTTCCTGATCGCCGGCGTGCTGCTGCTGGCGGTGTTCGCCCTGCTCGAGTCCCGGACCCGCCACCCACTCCTGCCGCTGCGGATCGTGACCAACCGCAACCGAGGTGCGGCGTTCCTGTCGATCGGAATCGCCGGCGCGGCCGTGTTCGCCGTGTTCCTGTTCCTGACCTATTACCTGCAGCAGGGCCGCGGCTACACGCCGATCCAGACCGGCGTTGCGTTCCTGCCGATGTCAGCCGCGATCATGCTCTCGGCGATCATCGCCACGACCAGGCTCCGGCCGGTGCTCGGACCGCGCCCGCTGATGGTCGCGGGGATGCTGTTCGGCGCTGGTGGAATGCTCTATCTCACGCGGTTGGCTGTCGCCACGAGCTACGCCACCGGAGTCCTGCCGGCGCTGATCATGGCCGGGGTCGGGCTGGGACTGGTGTTCTCGACCTCGATCAACAGCGCCACGCTCGGCGTCGAGCCGGCCGACGCCGGAGTTGCCTCCGCCACCGTGTCAGCCTCGCAGCAAACCGGCGCGTCGCTCGGTATCGCGCTGCTCTCGACGGTCGCGGCCAGTTCCGTGACCAGCTACATCACCGGCGCGGGCGCGCGCCCGACCCGCCTGATGCTCGCCCACGCGGCGGTTCATGGCGACACGACCGCGTTCGTGTGGGCCGCAGCGATCTTCGCCGCCGGGGCACTGATCGCAGCGGCCCTGTTCGAGCACGGCACGAAGGCGCTCGCGGTTGATGCGCGCACCGCAGCCGCGACCGCCCACTGACGAGATCAGGCCATTGAAAGCGCATCCTCGAGCGCGGCCGCGAGGCCGGCGTCCCGAGGATGCGCGCTGGTTTCGAGCATCGCCAAAGCGTCAAACTCCCCTCCGTACGCGTGGAGCTTGGCAGAGCGGTCCGCGCCGGCATCGAGCAGCGCGGCAACAACGTCGGCGGCATTGGCGGGAACCATCTGGCGACGGATCTCGACACCGTTGGCCGCCGTGTAGTGCAGCAGGGTGGCCCGGTGTCCGTAGGCCGACCGGCGCACCGGCAAATCGGCGTGGTCCGTCAACATCGCTCTCAGCTCGTCGATCCGCCCGTGCACGACCGCATCGACCGCGAGCTCGAAGGTCGGCTCGGACTCGCCCGCGACCGACGACCACGTCGTGAATCCGTGGTCCCGGGCGACGATCAATTGCGCCAGCGGTTCAGACAGCATCCCCGACGAGCGCAGCTCTTCGTCCCCACCGCCCGACCAGTTACTGACCAGAACGGCGGCCGAGTCCTCACCCGCCGCGTGGGCATCCACCATTGCTGCCGCGAACCGCGAGAGTTGCTGCTGGATCACGGGCCCCGCAAGTCCACCACTTCGATCCCAGAGCGCCGACACGGCGCAGACCGAAGGCGCGACGTACACGAGAGCATCGCCCACAACCAAAGTTTGACTCAGATGGCCACCCAACCGGCGAGCACGATCCGCCCGAGGGACGTCCTCGACGGGTGGGCCGGCCGAGTGATGACGAATAGGTAGGAGCCACACCGCGTAGTCCCCTCCGCGCGGACTGGACGGCAGTCCCGAGACGTCGATCGAGAACACCTCGCCAAGGGGCGGTTCTTCGTTAACGATCACCGTTCCGCTGGCTTGCAAACGCGGCGTCAACCCGACCGACCCCGTGGTCCGGCAGTAGTAGGGGGCGGGCCAGGTGCGGTCGGCTCGCTCCGGCTGCAGCTTGGTATCGCACACGACACCGCCGCCGAGCGCAGGCAGGGCTCCGTTGAGGTGGTTGTGCACGACCGCCAGTCCGTGCCGGGCGGAAGGTCGCTCGATGTGCGACCCCGATGGCCGCAGCCCGACGAAGATCGCCGCGACGGCTGCGGCTACCGCCAGCGCCGTCCCGATGGCAAACAGGTCATGGCGAGGACGCCTCAGCACGGCCGACGCAAGCGGGGCACGCGGTAGCGGGCGCGCCGTTGCCCGCATCAGCTGGTCTTGGAGGCGGTCGTGGTAGTCGCTCACGAACCCCCCTCCAGCGTCCGACGAATCCGGGCGAGACCCCGGCTGACTCGTTTGCGGACCACCATCTCCGAGCACTGCAGCGAGGCTGCGATCTCGATGTAGGACCGCTCGTAGAGTACGCGTGCCTTGACCGCGCCCGGCGACCTCGTGCAAGCGGCGCGCCACAGTTCTCCGCGGCGATTGCGGCCTCGGCTCGCGCGAGCGGCGGTGGGTCGGACCAGACCACTGGCCGCGGCCCGCAGTTCTCCGCGCGAATCGCCGCCTCGGCTCGGGCAAGCGGCGGTGGGTCAGCCAACGCGATCGGTGTGGCGCTGACGGTGAGCGCAAGTGTCACTATGACAAAGCGGCGGCAATGGAACATGCCCCTAAATAACCGGCTACCGAAATTTGTGACCCTCGCCGGCGGGAGCCTTGTCCGCGGCGCCGCGGGGCGACACGTGATGAAAGCATCACATGTCGCCGAGCGGCGCCACAGAGGACATGCCTACGGCAGCTTGTAGGCGACGACCTGCGGATCGCCGCTTCGGCCACCCGTGACGGGGCCGCCCGCCGGAACAATCACGGTGTTACCGACGATCGCGATCGGCGAGTTGGTCGATGTCGGTAGTTGATGGCGATAGACGACGGTTCCCGTGCTGCGGTTCAGCGCGATCAGCACGCCGTCGTACAGCGTCGTGAACACGAGATCGTTGGAAACCGTGACGGCGCCGAGCGGGAACTGCGGCACCTTCGTATCCCATTCGACCTTGCCGCTCGCGAGGTTGAGCGCCTCGACCTCTCCCGTGAGAGGACCGGCGGCCTTGACAGGGACCGGGTAGTTCAGGTTTGTGTACGTGAGAGGTAGGTCAATGGTGGCCACGTACACGCTGTTGCCCGCGACGCCCAGGTCGCTCAATACGCCACCGAGCGATCCGGGGAGGATGGTGTAGGGCGCCTTCAGCTTGAGCTTGTGCTCGAGGGCCAGGAGCGAGTCGTTGTCGTGTCCGTTGTGCTCGCCGACCGGCGTCTTCCACATGAGCTTGCCGCTACTGGCGTTCATCTCGTAGACGTAGCCCATCTTGCCGCTGCCGATCACGACGGGGGCGCCGTTGACGCTCGCCGAGATCGGCGAAACCTGCATGTCGTGATCCATGAAGTCGTTGGTGACGCCCTGGTAGTACCAGCGCAGCGTCCCGGTTGCGGCGTCGAGGTTCACATCGCTGTCGGTGTAGAGCTGAGCGGAAGGATGCGCAATCGCCGAGTTCGGCGATTGATATGGATTGCCGATGCCGTAGGTCACCGACCCGTCGCTACTGACGAGCGGCGTCTCCCACGCGCCGCCAGACCCGACATTGAGCGATTGCACGCCCTGCTCTGGGCCTATGACCGTATTGAATCTCCACAGCACAGCTCCGTTTGACGCGTTCAGGGCCAGCAGCACCCCGCCACCGGGCCCCGAGCCGTACTGGCTGGCGAGATAAACCCGCCCGGCGGCCACCTGTGGCTGGATGCCAAAGGTTCCCTGATCTGCCCGGAGGAGGCCGGTCTTGACCCACGCCGTCCGCCCGGTGGTGGCGCTCACGGCAAAGGCCGCCGTCGGGGTGAGCCCATAGACCTTTCCATCGGCGACGGCGACGCCGTTCGGTCCCGGTCCGCTCTTCTCCGGCTGGTTGCACTGATACTCCCAGTCGAGCCTTCCGGTCGAGAGCACGAGCGCGTACACGTTCGAGTCGAGGTCCTGGAGATATACGACACCGTTCTGCACGATCGGGTTCGCGGTCAAGGACCCGTACGGGCGCACGCCGACCGCGGCCTGCCCGGTGAGCCTGAACGTCCAGGCCTGCGCGAGCTTGGACACGTTGGCCGAGGAAATCGTCGACCCGGTCGCGTCGCGGGTGTTCGCAAGGTCGTCGTTCGAGTACGGCCACGACTCGGAGACACTCGCCGCCGAAGCGGCCGTGTTCGTGCTAACGGTTTTGCAGCCGGCGCTCGCGGCCGCGGCCCCGGTCCCAGTCCCAGTCCCAGTGCTTTTTCCAGTCCCGCCGCAAGCGGTAACCAGTAATGCCGCCGCGACGACGAGAGCCACGGCCACGGTGATGCGCCCATTCGTACGCGTTTTCATCTCAGTCACCTCCTAGGGTGTGGGCGAGCGCGCGAGGGGTGTCAGAACCCGGGTAACGCGACACTCGCGGGCCGGCGCGGCGCGAGTGGTGAGAAACCCGTGCCATGGCCGGGTGAATCGCCATTCACCGCCGAAGGCGGGGCGAGTGGCGACAAACTCGGGGTGCGCGGACTAGGCGAGCGCGTCCGCGCCGGTCAATGCCCGCGTCGCCATGACGGTTCGCGGCGGCGCTCCCATGGGAATTTCGCCATCGAGTTGAGGTCCATGATCCCTCCTGGGGAATCAATTCGGGTCTAATAGCTCATTGATATCACTGTGCTACCAAACGTGCAAGCCTGGGCGATCGATGATCGCGATCACCCGCTCGATCCTGGAAACGCTGACGCGCTCGGCGACGGCGCGGTCGACGGTGTGATCGATGTAGTCGATCAGGTCCGCTGAGATGCGGTCGAGCCGCTTGCGGTCGTACCAGAACGTGGCTGCCAGTCCGAGCGCGGGCCGGAAGGCGATCTCACAGGCGAGAACGATGAGGGACGTGGTCAGTCCGGCATCGCCGCGAGCGCCGAAGTAGAGGATCGCGCGTGTTCCCATGAGCGTGTTGCGGAGGGGTTCGACGTGCCCGACGGTTGGCAGGACTCCAGGAAGCGCCTGGATCGGGACGTAGCCGACCACATAATCGCGCGATGTGAGAGGGTTGGCCCGATGCTCTGGCGCCCCGCGCTGTTCGCTGTGCCGTCTTGGGGACGGTGAGATCCTGCGTTCGTCTTGCCACTAACCCTTGCTCAGGCCGAGCGGTGACCTCGAAACGATTGGAGCGGTGATGGGTCTTTCCTGGCAGCAAGGACCGTTGGGGCGCGATCCCATCGGCACCTTTCTCACAACGACGCCGATGCCCGAGCGCGTGCTGTACCTCGAGCCGCTTCGCCGGAGGATGAGCGTCGAGCTCGGCGGGAGCATCATCGCCCGGAGCGAGGAGACGGTGATCCTGTTCGAGCCCGGCCGCTACCCGGTTGCCTACTTTCCGATCGGCGACATCGACCAGAACGTGCTGCAACCGTCCGACCACGCGACCACGCACCCGGACCTCGGCGAGACGAAGTGGTTCAACGTCGTCGGCGGCGACGGCGAGACAACGCGACGCGGCGCCTGGGGGCACGTTGACCCCCCGGCCCAGGCCGCGGCATTGCGCGCCACCGTCGCGTTCGCGTGGCGCACGATGGACGCATTCTATGAGGAGGACGAGCGCATTCTCGGCCACGCCGCCGACCCCTATCACCGCATCGACATCCGCCGCACCTCCCGTCACCTCGTCGTGCAACACGACGGTCGGCTGATCGCAGACAGCCACGCACCCCTGGTGCTCTACGAGTCTGGCTTCGCGCCGCGCTGGTATGTGCCCCGCTCGAACGTCGACGCCGAGGCCCTGCACGGGGTCGAGGGCCAGACGTTCTGCCCGTACAAGGGCCTTGCCTCGTACTACGACATCGGGGACGCGCGAAACGCGGCCTGGTCATACCGCGCGCCGTTCGAAGATGTGGCGCGCATCGCCGATCTCGTGTCCTTCTATCCCGCGAAGGTGACGGTCACGATTGACGGGGAGCCGCTCGAGGAGGCCCCCGGGCAGAACGTCATCTCCCACGGCCCTGACCGCAACCTGAGCGCGGACGAAATCGGAGGCATCCAACTCGCGGAGGACGCGGTCACCGCGGACGCCTGAGCATGGGTCTGGGAGCGCCGCAGACCGAACCGACCGCGGCCACCGCCGGCGATCCCGCGGGCAGGCTGGTGTCCGTGAACGTGGGCATGCCTAAGGACGTGCCCTGGCAGGGGAAGACAGTCTTCACCGGCGTGTTCAAGGACCCCGTGACAGGCCCTCGCCGCGTGCGCAAGCTGAACGTCGACGGCGACGGGCAAGGCGACCTGGCCGGCCATGGCGGCGAGCAGCGGGCCGTGTTCGTCTACCAGATGGATTCCTACCGGTACTGGGAACACGAGCTCGGCCGTGATGACTTCGTCTACGGACAGTTCGGCGAGAACTTCACCGTCGAAGGGCTCGGCGATGACAAGGTTTGCATCGGCGACCGTTTCCGGATCGGGACGGCGGTGTTCGAGGTAACGCAGCCTCGGGTGACCTGTTACCGCGTCGGGCTTCGGATGAAAGACCCGCGCATTCCGGCCTTGCTCGTTTCGCATCGCCGCCCGGGCTTCTACTTTCGCGTGCTCGAGGAGGGGGACGTGCAAGCCGGAGACGAGATCGTCAAGCTCGCTTCCGGCCCGGAGCAGATGCCGGTCGCCGAGGTCGACGGCCTGCTCTACCTGCCTGGACACTCGCGCCAGCAACTTCTGCGAGCGCTACGGATCCCCGCCCTCAGCCCCGGCTGGCAGGCCTCGTTCCACGCTCTGCTCGACGAAGAGCCGGGGGGCGGCAACGCGGGCCTCGCGGTTACGAGTCCGCCTCCTGCCTGGCCCGGCTTCCGTCAGCTGACCGTTACGGCGATCACGCGCGAAAGCGACTCGATCATCTCGATACGACTCGAGGATCCCGCAGGAGCCCCCGTGCCGGCCGCGCGCCCGGGCCAGTACCTCACGGTGCGAGTCCAGCCCGACAAGCAGCAGCGCTCGGCGCTTCGCAATTACTCCCTGTCCGGACCACCGGGGGCGGGCTATTACCGGATCACGGTCAAGCGCGAACCCGACGGTGTGGCCAGCGGCTATCTGCACACGCGACTGGCGGTCGGCGACCAGCTCGAAATCGCCGCACCGCGCGGCACCTTCATCCTCGACAGGACGCAAACGCCGGTGCTGCTGATCAGCGCCGGCATCGGCGCCACCCCGGTCCTCGCCATGCTCCACGAGTTGGCGACTGAGCATTCCGAGCGAGAGATCTGGTGGCTTCAGGGCGCACGCAGCAGCCACGAGCACCCGTTCGGCCAGGAGGCTAAGGCGCTCATCGCGTCCCTCCAAAACGCCCGAATCTACATCTGTTACAGCCACCCGGGGCCGGAGGACCTTGAGGGTCGTGACTACGACGCCGCCGGTCGCCTCACGGCACCGGTGCTCGCCAAGCTCGCGCCACCGGGCAACGCCGAGGCTTATCTCTGCGGGCCAGGGTCATTCATGGACGAAATCAGCGCCGGCCTGGGCGCGATCGGCCTCGGCCCCGCCCAGATCCACACCGAGCCGTTCGGGCCCGCACCCGGCATCACTCCCGGCATCACGGCCACGCCCACGCGGACGCCCCACCCGCCCTCCGGCGAACCCGGAAGCGGCCCGACGATCGAGTTCGCCCGCAGCAGCCTGGCGATCCCGTGGGGCGACGCCTACGCGAGCCTGCTCGAACTCGCCGAGGCGTGCGATGTACCCGTCCGCTGGTCGTGCCGCACGGGCGTCTGCCACACCTGCGAGACGACGCTGATCGCAGGCAGCCTCGACTACAACCCCGACCCGGTCGAGCCGCCCGCTGACGGCAGCGCGCTCATCTGCTGCTCGCAGCCTCACGAGGACATCGTGCTCGACCTGTGACGCCCGAGAGCGATGTTCAGGCCGAGCAGCCCAACGATCGCGACGACGAGACCGACCGAGCCGATGACGTTGAGAATCAGGACGATGGTCATTGTCGTCAGACGGTCGCGGTCGGGCGGCGAGAGAAACGGATCCGTGGGAGTGCGACCACGAGCCGCCGCTTGCGGCGAAGCTGACCGGAGCGGTGCGCGCGCTCGGCCTCGCGCAGCAGCTCGTCGATGTGCTTCCGGGCGATGAAATAGGTCAGGTCGGTGTTCATCTCTGCCCTCCTCTGGGCGGGTGTTGATCGACGCCGGGGAGCTTCCATGAGGCCGGTCAAACACCGCTCAAAGATTTCTCAAGGACCGCAAAACGCCTACTGTGAGGGGCCTCGGAGGTATACTCACGGTGCCGTTTGAGCCTATTTGGGGGCTCGGTGGAACTCGTGTACTAGGGCCGTTGCAGGTCATCGCCGATGGCCGTGAGCTGCCGCTTGGCAGCTTGCAGCAGCGGGCGGTGCTCGCCCTTTTGCTGATCAACCTTGGCGAGCCGGTATCGCGAGATCGGTTCGTTGACGAGTTGTGGGGGGAGCGTCCGCCGGCGAGCGCCGGGCATGCGGTACAGGTGTATGTGTCCGGCATCCGCAAGTCGCTGCGCGGCTGCGCGGTGGAGGTCCGCAGCGCCGGTTCGGGTTATCTGCTCGAGGTCGACTCCGATCGTGTCGACGCGTGTCGCTTTGAGCAGCTCGTGCTGGAGGCGCAGCGCCAGCTTACGGCGGATCCCTCTGGGGCTCGCGGGCTGTTCGAGCACGCGCTCGGCTTGTGGCGCGGCCGGCCGCTGGCCGAATTCGCCGATTTCGAGTTCGCGCGCCAGGAGGCCGACCGGCTCGAGGAGCTGCACGCGGTCGCGCTCGAGGGTCTGGTCGAGGGCCGCTTGGCGGCTGGCGAGCACGCTGAGGCGATCGCAGAGATCACCGGCCTGGCTGCTGAGAACCCATTGCGAGAGCGCCCCCGGCGCTTGCCGATGCTGGCCTTGTACCGGTCTGGGCGGCATGCCGACGCGCTGGCGGCCTACCGGGATGCGGTCGCCGCGTTTGACGAGATCGGGCTTGCGCCCGGGCCGGAGTTGAGAGCGCTGGAGGAGGCGATCCTGCGCCACGATCCCTCGTTGCGCCTGGGGCCCGCGCGCCCGGTCGAGGGATTCACGGCGCTCCACCCGCCCGACGGGGGCGACCTAGACGCCTGGCCGTTGCCCGCGGTGTTGCGCTCGGGCCCGACGGCGGCGTTCGTCGGCCGCGCCGATGAGCGTGCCGCGCTCGAGATGTCACTTGATCAGGTCCGGGAGGGCGCGCGCCGGGTGGTGCTGGTCTCCGGGGAACCGGGAATCGGGAAGAGCCGCTTGGCCGCGTTCGCGGCCCACCGTGCCCACGGCGACGGTTTTGCCGTCCTGTGGGGAGCGTGTTCAGCGGAGCTGGCGGTGCCCTATGAGCCGTGGATCGCGGTCTGCTCGCAGCTCGTGGAGCACGCACCCATCGAGCTGTTGGAGCGGCACACCACGCGTCATGGCGGTGAGCTTGCGCGGTTGGCGCGCGAGTTGCCCCGGCGGCTGCCTGGCACGCCGCAGCCGGAGAGCTCCGATTCGGAGACCGAACGGTTCCTGCTGTTCTCCGCCGTTGCCGGCGCGCTGGTTGAGCTTGCCGCCTGCCGGCCGGTGTGCCTGGTCCTCGATGATCTGCACTGGGCGGACGGGCAGTCGGTGGCGCTGCTCAAGCACGCGGCGAGCGCAGCGGATTCCTGCGCGCTCCAGGTGATCGTGTCGTTCCGTGACTCGGACCTGGGCAGGGATCATCCGCTGAGCGCGGTGCTCGCCGATCTGCGGCGAATCGAAGGAGTGCAGCGGATCACGTTGCACGGCGCGGAGCATCGAGATCTGAGCCGCTCACGCGCGTGACGGGCGTTTCCGCCGGCGGGGGGTGCGAGCACGGCGCCGGCGGCGCGTGTCGCGCCTGAAGCTGACCGCGCAGGCGCCAAGGGTCACAACGGCGATCGCTGCCGCCACTGCCAGTCCGGGGGTGATGGCCAAGACGATGAGCGCCACGACGATCGCGATCCCGACGTCCACCAGGAGCAGCTTGGCTCTCACAGCGGGAGCCGTCGGTAGATGCCGCGGGGAAGGTGCCGCAAGAGGGCGAATACCAACCGCAGCGAGCGGGGCACCCAGATCGTTCCGGCGTTTCCGCGCAGCGCGGCTGCCGTCGCCGAAGCGACGGCCTCAGGCGTCGTCGCGAATGGTGCCGGCGTTAGACCGGCGGTCATGCGGGTCTTGACGAACCCGGGGCGGACGACGAGCACGCGTACGCCGCTTGACGCGATCGCGTCGGAGAGACCCTGGGCGAGGGCATCGACGCCCGCCTTGGCAGCTCCGTAGATCGGATTGGAGCTACGGGGACGCTCGGCCGCCACCGACGAGAGGAGCACCAGCGCCCCCTCGCCGCGCTGCCGTAGCTGCCGCAGGCACTCAAGCAGCAGGGAGCCGGCACCGAGAAAGTTCACGCGCATCACCTCGAGCGCCTCATCGGGATCGGCGTCTAGGCCCGCCTGGGCTCCGAGCACGCCAACCGCGATCACGACCACGTCGAACCCGCCGGCGTCGGCGAATGCCTGCTCGACCGCCCGCCGATGCGAAGCAATGTCGTCGGCCTCCAGCAGGCCGCACTCGACCGTCGCGCCATCGAGCTCGGCAGCCGCCCGCGCGAGTCGAGCACCGTCACGGCCGAGCAGCCATACCCGCTCGGGCGCCAGCCGCCGGACGATCGCGAGCCCGATCTCCGACGTGCCCCCGACCAGGAGCGCGTTGCTCACAACAGACCTGTCCGGCGAGCGAGATCCGAGCACCACATCCGCTCGGGATCCGCCCGGTCGCGCGCCGCGCGCCATTCATCGAGCCGGGGGTACATTGCCCGCAGCGCCTCCGGGCGCAGCCGGGCGTCCTTTGACAGGTACACGCGTCCGCCGGCCTCGGCGACCGCGATATCGAAGCCGCGAAGTATTGACTCGAGGCCAGGCGCGGTACGGGGAAGGTCGAGTGCCAACGTCCACCCGTGGAGCGGGAACGACAGGGACGCACCGTTGGCGGGACCAAAATCCTTCAGCGTGGCGAGATAGCACGGCACCCGTCCCCGGCGCAGCCGCTCGATCACGACCTCGAGCAAACGCTCGGAGCCGGTCGGCACGGCGAACTGATACTGAAGGAAGCCCCGTGGGCCGTAGAGACGCGGCCACGCGTCGAGCGAGTCGAGCGGGAACATGTGCCGGCCGAACGGCTCGTGCCGACCGCGCTCGACTCGCGGTGCGCGCGCATACCTGAGCGCGTTGTAGGCGCGGACCGTCGCCGGCCCGAGCGGGCCCGCGGGCCAGCCGCGTAGCACGCGAGCGCGTGAGGGCACGACGACCAGGCCCTCACCGGGGGCGTAGACGTGCTCCGCGCGGGTCACCACTCCTCGTCCCGGGCGCGCGCACAGCAGGTCGAGCCACGCGATGCCATGCCGGGCCGAAGCTGGACGAGCTTGCCATCCGCCTGGAGCAGCGAGATCTCCTCGAGGTGAGTCCCAAACGTCCCCGCGACGCCGTGATTCTTGCCGTGCACGTCACTGGCGATCGCCCCGCCGACCGTCACGTGCTGGGTACCCGGTACCACGGGGAGGATCCAGCCGGCGGGCACCAGCTCGCGCAGGAGCTCCCCGATCGTGACCCCCGCTTGCGCGGTGACCGCACCGTGCTCGGCGTCTAACTCGATCCGCTTCAGCCCGGTCGTCTCGATTACGAGCCCGCCGGAGATCTGCGCGGCGTCGCCGTAGCTGCGACCCATTCCTCGGGCGAGCGCCTTCCGCTCGCCGGCGGTGTGGAGCGCGACGCGCAGCTCCTCGACGCTGCGCGGGCGGACAATCGTGACCCTGGCGCCCGGGCCTCCGGCCCATCCGGTGATGACACGGGTCGCAGAGTCGATCGCGCCCGAGGGAACGACCCTTGTGTCAACCAGCCGCATTGACCTCCAGCGCGAACAGCGCCAGCCATGCCAGCCCCGCGAGCTGCAACGGTCGATCGGAAAGCAGCACGTCCTCGGGCGCCTCGCCCGCACCCCGACGCACGAGCCCGCCGTAACGAAGCACGCAGACGGCGAACGGCACGATCGTCAACGGCCGCCACGGGATCCCCCGTACGGCGGGCAGCGAGAACGCCCACATGCAGTACGAGAGCAGCGACACGGCCGTCGCGCCCGCGATGATCAGCTCGAGCGCCCGCGAGCTGTAGACGTCGAGCACCCGTCTTCGTCCACTTCGCCGGCCATCCGTCCGGCGCAGCTCCGCGTAACGCTTGGCCGCGGCCACGAACACGGCGGAGCTCGTCACGACCAGCAGGAACCAGCGTGATAGCGGCACCGGCGCCGCGACGCCCCCAGCGACAGCACGCAGGACGAACCCACCGGCCACCGCGAAGATGTCGAACACGATCAGATCGCGCCACACGAGCGTGTATGACAGCGTGAGCGTGACGTACGCGAGCCCGACGAGAGCGAGCAGCGGCCCGATCGCCACGCACAGCAGAAGCCCGGCGAGTACCAGCGACAGCCCTAGGCCGGTCGCGAACCGCTGGTCGAGGTCTCCCGCCGCGACGGGACGGAAACGTTTATGGGGGTGGCGGCGATCCTCCTCGGCGTCGCGGACATCGTTGATGGCATAGATCCCGGACGCGAGCAGGCAGAACGACGCACAAGCCACGATCACTCGTCCCGGTGTGTCGTCGTGACCGAGCGCACCCGCGGCCCCCGCGGCGGCGATCACCAGCGAGTTCTTAATCCACTGCTTGGGCCGCATCGTGGCGATCACCGCTCCGGGGCGACTCCGTGGTGCTATCCGCAGCGAAAAGCGACCCGCGTTGGCCGACTCCATGGCGGCAAGGTAAGAACGATGTGTAAGACCAACCTGTGACAGTCATGAGGAGGCTCTCAGGATTCCCTTAGCCAGAGCCCCCACCGGTATGACAAGGTTGCCGGCGATGTCAGTTCGTTCGACAGTGCCGTTCGATCTCACACACCGTCACAGCTCGTTTCACCCGTCGCGGCGACGTTGGGGCACGACCGAGCGGCGCGCTGCGCGCGTTCGCCGAGTCGCAGCCATGGCGGCCATGCTCTGTCTCTTGCCGGTGTTGGTTTCCTACATCAGCGCGCTCACGCGACGATCCGATGCGAGCATCGGCGTCAGGACGGTTGAGTGGTTACGTGACAATGGGGCTCGCGGCCTCGTCGACGATGTTGAGAACTTCTACTACTCGCTGACTGCTCCGAGCAAGGGCGGTCCACCGCTCAAGGCTCTGCCGCGACAATCAGGCGCCGTCGCGGCCATACCGATTCGCATCCCGCGAATCCATCGCTATCGACCCGGGAAGGTCCTCCCAGTGATTCATCCCGCGCTCCCAGGCGAGGGCGTCTGGCACCCGACCTTCGCCGACGGCGGCTCGCGCCCACCGGTCCTGATCACAAGCTTCCGCCCCGAGCCGGACTATCCACAGGTGGTCGCCGGCGTCGCCTGGATCGACCGCACGCGAACGAGCGTGATGCTGTACCCCGGCATCTCAGAGCCCGCCGTGACGATGCCCTCGCGCGGGCCGGAGAAGGTCCCGATGACCATGCGCTCCCGCCTGGTCGCGACCTTCAACAGCGCCTTCAAGCTGAGCGACTCCGGCGGCGGGTTCGCCTATGACGGGCACACGTACGCGCCGATGAGGCCCAACACAGCGACGATCCTTCGCTATCGCGACGGCCAGGTCGACGTCATCTCTTGGCACGGAGGATCCGAGGTTGGAACCAACGTCCTGTACGCGCGGCAGAACCTGCCGCTAATCGTCAACGGCGGGCGACCGAACCCGAACCTCTCCGACGGCCCCCAATGGGGCGCCACCCTCGGCAACGCCATCATGGTGTGGCGCTCGGCCGTCGGCGTCGACCGCCACGGCAACCTGATTTACGCCGCCGCCAATGACCAGACCGTCGGCTCGCTGGCGTCGATCATGACCCGCGCCGGTGCCGTCCGCGCGATGGAGCTCGACATCAACACCTACTGGCCGAGCTTCATCACATACCGCTACGGCGGCGCCGGCGACCCGGCAAATCTCCTGGCCGGCATGGACCGCCCCCCGACCCGATACCTGACGCCCGATGACCGGGATTTCTTCGCCGTTTACATCCGCTGAGCCTGAGAAAGCTCTCACCCCACCCACCGGCGCACGAGGAGCTGCCGGCGGGCGGTCGAACCGCTCAGGAGCGATATGCCCAGCCCCAGTCGTGCTGCGATCGAACGTTATGAGGCGCGCATCCTCGCTTATGAGCGGCGCCGCGAGTCGCGTTCTGACCCGGGGCGCGGCGTCCGAGCCCGCCCGCGACCGGCGCCGCTTCGGTTCCAGGCGCGGCGAATCGTCGTCCTCACCGCGCTGCTGCTCGTGCTCGACGCCGCGGCCTCCTTCTGGGCCGCGATGACGGAGCCCTCGAATGTCTCATTCGGGGTCCGCGCGGTCGAATGGCTGCGTGATAACGGTGCCGCCGGACCGGTGTCGGACTTCGAGAGCATCTACTACCCTGAACGCCCCGGCGACCGGCGGGCCACCGCTCAAGCGACTCCCCCAAGTCGGGGCTCGCCGGCCGGTTCGGGAGGCCAGCGACGCGCCCGCACCGATTGCCCCGGTGATCACGCCGGAGCTACCGGGCGAGGGACAGTGGCACGGAACCGGGCCGCTCGTCGGCGGGGCTGCGCCTGTCCAGGTCGCGACTTTCCGCCCGGACGCGAGCTATCCGCAACTCGTCGCCGGCGTCGCGTGGATCGACCACACACGCGCGCGCTTGGCGCTCTACCCGGGCCGGTACGAGCCGCCTAACGACGGCCCGCAGTTGGCAGAGGTTCCACCCCAGCAGCGCTGGGGCTTGCTGGCCACGTTCAACAGCGGCTTCAAGCTCGAGGACTCGGGAGGGGGCTTCCTTTCCCAGGGTCAGATGTACGCGCCACTGCGAGACGGTCAGGCGACGCTGGTCGGCTACCGCGACGGGACCGTCGATGTCCGGACCTGGATCGGCGGGCCCGATCCCGGCGCGGGGGTCGCGTTCGCGCGCCAGAACCTGCCATTGATCGTCGAGAACGGCCGGCTCAACCCCGCTCTGTCGAACGATTCCCTGTGGGGAGTGACGCTCGGGAACTCAGTCCGCGTGTGGCGCTCGGGGGTCGGCGTCGACGCCCACGGCAACCTGATCTACGCGGCGGCCGACATCCAGACCGCCGCCAGCCTCGCGCGCATACTCCAGCGCGCCGGCGCCGTCCGAGCGATGGAGCTCGATATCAACTACGACTGGACCACATTCAACTTCTACGGCACCTTCGGCGGCGGGGATGCCACCAAACTGCTGCCCGGGATGAGCCGTCCCGCGACGCGCTATCTGTCCCCGGACGACCGCGACTTCTTCGCGGTTTACGCGCGGTGAGCCCCCGCGCCGTCGTGGAAGACCGAGACCGTTCGTGTGGGCACTCTCACCTTGCCCGCCGCATACGCCGGCGTCGGCCGGCCGTTAGATGGGCATGCTCAGTTTGATGGCGACGTCGAACAGCGCATGAGCCACCTGCTCATCGGCCTCTCGCTCGCGGTCGTCGGGTCCGTGGCGCTCAACCTGAGCTACCTGATCCAGCACGCAGGCTCCGTCGCCATGCCAACGATCGGCTTTCGTCATCCGATGAGGACCTTCAGCTCGCTGCTGCACTCCCGGTTATGGCTGGCCGGCGGGGTCCTCGGCATGACCGGTTGGGCGATCAGCATCGCGGCCCTCACGCAGGCCCCGCTGTCGCTCGTCCAGGCGTTCCTGATCGGCGGAATGGCCGTTCTCGCGCCGGTGGCGGTCCGCGTCCTCGGACACCACCTCACCTTCCGAGAGGTTGGCGGCATCACGCTGGTGTTGGTTGCACTACTCGTGCTCCTCGCGGGCCGGGGATCGGTCGGCGTCCATTCGCACTTCCGCAACGCCGCGCTCGGCATCTACCTGAGCGGCTCGGTCTGCGCCGGCGCGTGCCTGCTGCTGATCAGACAGCGGCGCACGTACATGCTCGCCGCGGTTGGGGGGATCCTGTACGGCGCGGCCGACGTCGCCATCAAGGCGCTCACCGGCCTGGCCAGCCACCATGGCGTGACCGCCGCACTGACCTCGCCGTGGCTGATCGCGACCATTGCGGCCAGTATCGGCGCGTTCTTCTGCTTCCAGCGCGCGCTCCAGTCGGGCAAGCCGATGCCGATGATCGCGCTGATGACCGCCGGGAACAACATCGTGTCGATCATCGGCGGCGTGGTCGTGTTCGCCGACCCGCTCGGCCACCGGCCGATAACCGAGCTCGCCCACCTCGCGGCCTTCGTGCTGATCGTAATCGCTGCCTGGCTGCTCGCGCCGGCGCAAGCGGCGGTCACGGTACCGGCCAGCGCGCGGACCGAACTCGGCCTGGCGCACTGACCAACACAGCGCCAGCCGTCAGCGTGGCCGGCAGATCCTCTCGGCTTGCTGGAAGGCGGGTGATCGTGGGTTCATTCCGGGACCGCCGGAGCTGACCGCGATGCCCCCGCCTTCGCTGCTGAAGGTGGGATCGCGGAAGTTCGGCACCCCGTGCCGGCGCATGCAGACCGCGTGCGCGAGCGCGGCGCATTTGGCTTTGGCGATGAACTCTGGGTTCTGGGACGGACTCCCACCGCCACCACCGATCAGGCTGCCGCGCCGGTCAGCGACCTGGTCTACGTCACTCCGCGTTTTGGCGGCTACGGACTGCTCTGTCACAGCGCAAGAGGTTGAGCTGGTGACACGCGGCGGCAGGCCTGGTACGTCGAGGTGCGGTGGAATCGCTGGCGCGCGGTCAAAGAGGTCCTGCCCCTCCTGAAAGCTGATGCGCAGGCCGCTGCGCAGCGCTGACCACGGGGGTGGGTGACACGGACCGCGGTCCTCACTACCGGACCGCGGAACGCGATCGGGATTAGATACGGGTCGCTTTCAGCGGAACGCCTGAATGCCCGTGAGGGCGCCGCCGATGACGAGCGCGTGGATGTCGGCGGTTCCCTCGTAAGTGACGACCGACTCCAAGTTGTTCATGTGCCTGATTACCGGGTACTCGAGCGTCACCCCGTTGGCGCCGAGAACCTGACGCGCAGTCCGGGCCACCTCGAGCGCGGCGTTGACGTTCCCGAGCTTCCCCATGCTGACCTGCTCGGAGCGCAGTCGGCCTTCGTCCTTCATCCGACCCAAGTGCAGAGCGAGCAGGGCGGCACGGTTCACCTCGAGCGCCATCATCGCGAGCTTCTGCTGCTGGATCTGGAAGGACGCGATCGGACGGTCGAACTGCCGGCGCTCGAGGCTGTACTGAAGCGCGGCCTCAAGGCACGCGCGCGCCGCCCCGGCCGCCCCCCAGACGATCCCGTAGCGCGCCTCATTCAGGCACGACAGCGGGCCGCGCAGCGAGGTGGCTTGCGGCAGCATCGCGTCGGCCGGAAGACGGACGTCGTCGAGCAGCAACTCGGACGTCACCGACGCGCGCAGCGAAAGCTTGTGGTGGATGTCCTGGGTCGTGAAGCCCCGCGTCCCCTTCGGGACGAGGAACCCGCGAACACCCTCGTCGGTCCGGGCCCACACGACCGCTACATCGGCTACCGAACCGTTGGTGATCCACATCTTCTGGCCGTGCACGATCCAGTCCGAACCGTCGCGTCGGGCGCGTGTGCGCATCGAGCCCGGGTCGGATCCCGAGTCGGGCTCAGTCAGGCCAAAGCACCCGATCGCCTCGCCGGCGGCCATGCGCGGAAGCCACTCGAGCCTCTGCTCCTCGGAGCCCCAGCGATGGATCGCGAACATCGCCAGCGAGCCCTGGACCGAGACGAGGCTGCGCACGCCGCTGTCGCCGGCCTCGAGCTCCATGCAGGCCAACCCGTACGCCGTCGCACTGGCGCCCGCACAGCCGTATCCCTCCAGATGCATGCCCAGGACGTTCAGGCTTCCGAGCTCGCGCGCAAGCTCTGGCGGGATCCGCGCCTCCTCGAACCACTCTCCGACGTAGGGGACCACTCGATCGCGGACGAAGGCGCGGACGGCATCCCGGATATCTCGCTCCTCGTCGGAGAGGAGGCGATCGAGCTCGAGGAAGTCCTTCGGGTTGATCCGATCTACGGCACTGGTGGTAGCCGCCATGGCAGCTTCTCCTCTCTGAGCTCAGCTCGTAGCTGTAGCCATCATGGCAGCGATCGCGCCAGGCAGCTCATCGGGAGCGTCGAGGATCGCGTCGGGTCGCGCGCCGCGAAGCTCCTCGACGCTGCCGGCACCCCAGGTGACCGCGACGGTCATAATCGAGCATCGACGAGCGCCGACGATGTCGAGTGCCCGGTCGCCGACCATCAGCGCGCGCGGGCAATCGAGCCGCTCGAGGGCACCGGCAATCGTGACCGCCTTGTCCTCGGCCGACGCGTCCAGCTCGGGGCTCGCACAGAACTCGAAGAACGAGCGCAGGCCAAGCGCATCAAGGAGCGGCTCGGCGAACCTCAGCGGCTTGGAGGTGGCGACGGCGAGGCGATGGCGCTTCACCAGCTCGTCGAGCACGGCGATCAGTCCCGGCACCACCGTGGTCTCGCGTAGCGAGACGTCGGCATACCGCGTGCGGTACGCGCTCACGCACGACGCCACGAGCGCGGAGTTGGGCGCCTCGCCGGTCAGCTCGGCGAACGCGCCGACCAGCGGCGGACCGATGAACTTCACCAACGATTCGGCCGGGCGCGCCGGCAGGCCGTCGGCGATGAGGGCATCGTTGATACATCCGGTGATGGGCGCCCGCGAGTCCACCAGGACTCCGTCGAGGTCGAACAGGACCGCACTCTGATCAAGCGTCGGCATCGCGCTTCAGCCAGGAGGCAGGAACGGCCGCAGAGGGAGCGTGTGCATCGCGCGCCGATCGTGACGGTCCTCGTAGCTGTCCGCGGCGCCGAGCATGCGCACGATCGCGGAGGAAGCTAAGTAGCGCAGCGGCTCTGGCTCCCAGCGCCGCGACCGATGTCCGACCCACGGCAAGGACACCAGGTCGGTGTCGCGCCCGAGCGCGAGATCGGCAAGGGTTCGTCCCGAGATGTTGGACGGCACCAGGCCGTGGCCCACGTAGCCGCCGGCGAAGCCGAAGCCGCTCGAGCGGTCGAAGTTCACGCTCATCGACCAGTCGCGGGGGACGGCCAGGGGACCTCCCCAGTGGTGGGTGACGCGCGCTTGCGCGGCCACCGCGAAGTTCGACCGCAAAGCCGTCTCGAGACGCCGGCGCACCGCGGCGTCGCGCTCGTTGCGCTCGTCGACGGGGCGGCCAAGCCGGTACGGCGCGCCCCGCCCGCCGATTGCGATTCGGCCGTCGGCCGTCCGCTGCGCGTAGAAGAACAGATGGTGGCGGTCGCCAATCAGAAGACCGTCGGTCCAGCGGTGCTGCGCCCAGGCTTCCTCGCCCAGCGGCTCGGTTGCGATCATCAGCGAGTAGAGCGGCAGATAGTCCCGGCCGCTCCCCTCCAGCTGCGTGGTGTACGACTCGGTAGCGCGCAGCACGATCTCGGCCCGCACGATTCCCGGTTCGCAGCGCACTGCCCCGGGAGCGACGGACAGAGCTCGGGTGCGCTCGAAGATCTGCACGCCGAGGCGCTCGCATGCCTGCGCGAGTCCGCGCACGAGACGCGCGGGATCGATCCGCGCGGCCTGTGGCGAGAAGGAGGCCGCGCGCAGCTGGCTCACCTCCGCAAGCTCGACCACCTGATCGGGCGTGAGAACCCGCACGTCCTCGTCTGTCATGCCACCCGCGCGCAGCCCGCTCACGCTCTCGCGCAGCCTTTGTTCCTGAACCGCTGACGTGGCGATGGTGAGCATTCCGGCCTTGACGTAGCCGCAGTCGATCTGCTCCCGTACGGCCACTTCGCCGATCTCGTCAACGGTCCGCATGGTCTCGCGCGTACCGCGCACGACACCATCGTGGCCGGAGCGCCGCTCGTACACCCTCGGGCTGCCCGCGATGCCGCTCGATGCCCAGCCGCCGTTGCGTCCCGACGGACCGTAGCCGGCGATTTCCGCTTCGAGCACGACTACCCGGAGATCGGGTTGCGCCCGCTTCAGGTAGTAAGCGCTCCACAGCCCGGTGAAACCGGCGCCTACGATGGCGGCGTCACAGTCGATGTCCCCCGGGAGCGACGCGCGCGGGATCAGCGGCTCGCTCAGCTGATCCAGCCAGAGGCTGCGCGCGCGGTAGCGCTCCTCGAGCTCCGCAACCGCGCTCATGACGTCACCGCCGCAGTGGAGTCAGCAACTTCCTCGAGCGGCGGGTGACGGGCGGTCAGCCCGCGCGCGGTCTCCCACGCCGCGGCGTGCTCGAGCAGACGCCGGTCACCGCGATAGCAACCGACGAGCTGCAACCCGACCGGTAACCCGTCATCCGTGAAGCCGGCCGGGACCGCCGCCACGGGATGGGCGCAGACGGTGATCCGCGAGCACACACGCATCCATCCCAGGTAATGCGGCATCTCGACTCCGGCGATCTCCACCGGGTACTCCTGCTCCACCGGGAACGGAACCACCTGCGCCGCCGGAGCCACGAGCACATCGAAGCGCTCCATGAGATCCGCGACGGTGGCGAAGACGGCCGATCGCGCGGCGAGTGCGCGAGCCACCGCCGAACCGTCGAGCTCAAGACCCCGCTCCACGTTCCAGACGATGGTGTCTTTGACCGTCTGGCGCAGCGTCGAAAGCACCGGGCCGAACGCACCGGCAAACCGCACGGCGCGCAACGTCTCGAACGCTTCGTCTGCCGCGCTCAGATCAAGCGCGACGTCCTGCACCTCGCATCCGAGATCGACGAAGCGGTCGCGGGCGTCGTCGAGCACCGCCATCACCTCCGGGGCGATCGGCAGCCCACCAAGGTCCGGGCACCAGGCAACTCGCAGGCGGGCGAGCTGACCCCGGATCTCGCCCCGAAACGAGGCCGGATCGCCGTGCGAGAGCGGGCAGCGGGCGTGGGGCTCGCTGATCGCCGTCAGCATCAACGCGAGATCGCCGACGGTGCGGGCCATCGGCCCGAGTACGCCCGCCGCGTCCCAGATGTCTGCGTCATCGCCGTCGGGCACGAGCCCCGGCGTCGGACGCAGGCCGACCACGTTGTTGAACGATGCCGGGTTGCGGATGCTTCCTCCATAGTCGGACCCGTCCGCGAGCGGCACCATCCCGGCGGCGAGTGCAGCCCCGGCCCCGCCGCTGCTGCCACCCGCCGAACGATCCAACGACCACGGGTTGCGCGTCGCGCCAAACACGTTGTTGAACGTATGCGAGCCGGCACCGAACTCCGGCGTGTTCGTCTTGCCGACGACGATCGCGCCCGCCGCTCGCAGACGCGCGACGAGCAGGCTGTCGGAATCCGGAACATGATCCGCAAACGAGACGGAGCCGTACGTCGTCCGGATCCCGGCCGTGTCCTGCAGGTCCTTGATCGCAATCGGCAATCCGTGCAGCGGACCGAGATCATCAGCCGCCCGTGCGGCGCGACGATCCGCCGCCTCGGCCTCGGCAAGCGCCTGCTCGGTCCGAAGGTTCACGACCGCGTTGACGCGCGGGTTGACCCTCGCGATCCGATCCAGATGCCAACTCACCACCTCGCGCGCCGACAGCTCGCGAGCGCGGATCGCCGAGGCTAGATCACGCGCGCTCCACCAATGCAGATCACTCGTCGCGGTCGGCCAAGGCATCCCCGGCGGGGCACCTTATCGGCTGTCTGCTGCCGTCGCGGCGTGGTTCAGCTTCCCTGCGCGAGGGAGATGAGCGCATCGACGTCATCGTGGGCGAAGGCAGCCAGGTAGCGCCCGACGAGCTCGCCTTCTATGAGGTCGGCCCTGCTCGGCACGCTCTCGGGCTCGACCGACTCGAGCGCAGCATGCGCCCGCTGCAGGGCGCTGTTGACTCCGGCTGGTGTCGTGCCCAGGAGCTCAGCGACCTCCGACGCGCGCCACGACAGCACATCGCGCAGGATCAGAACAGCGCGCTGCCGCGGGGGCAGGTTGCCCGTCGCGGCGATGATCGCGAGCCGCAGGTCCTCACGGGCGAGAGCTCGGTCGGACGGGTCCTCGGGCTGGCCCGACGGGTCTACTGATGGGGTCACGTCCTCGACCGGCACCGGCCGCCGCGCGGTGTGCGCCAGTGCGTCGCGGCAGACGTTGGTAGCGATTCGGTAGAGCCATGACCGAACCGGGGCGCGACCTTCAAACCGTCCCGAGGCTCGCCAGGCTCGGAGCAGCGTCTCCTGGACAGCGTCCTCCGCGTCGAACGAGGATCCGAGCAGACGGCGGCAATATGCGCTCAGTTCGGCGCGATGATGCCCACTTGCGAGGACGCCTTCAACGGTGGCCATCGAGCACCTCGCGAACCTCGACCCCAGCCGCGCGCAGCCGCTCCGCGTATCGGCGGGCTTCGTCGTGCTCCCGCCCACACACCACGGTCGCGGGCGGCGCGCCGGCGACATTCGCCGGCATGGGCTGCTCCGGCGTGAAGCTGGGGCGTACCAGGAGCTGGCGCCGCAGCACGGGCCAGCCGGTGTCGCGCGTCGCCAGCGCGAGCCTCGCCGCTCGCGCACCGCCGGCCAGGAGCATGCGATCACGGTCCGCGCCGAACTCGCCGAGGTGCTCGGACACCCACTGGAGCGCCGCCAGCTCGGTCGAGCTGGACATGCCGGCGGCGAGGCCAACCACGATGCAGTTCTCCACCCAGGAATCGGCAGGTGACAGCTCGTCGGTCAGGACGAGCGCGAGGGACATCGTTTCTATCCGCGGCCAGCGCACGATGGTGTGTACACGAAGCGGCCCAAACCTGAGTGTCATATCGGCGACGATCACGCCGGCCAGACTGCACTACACGCGTGTAAAGGGAAAGACCGATCGTGCAACACAGCGATGCACGATCGGCATGACCGCTCCGGTGCCGGCGAGCGATACTTCTCGCATGGAGCAGCCCGGGAGCGTCCTTCCCTTCCCACACGCACCCGACGGCATTGAGCTGCGCCACCTGCGTGCGTTCGTGGCCGTCGCCGAGGAGCTCAACTTCGGTCGGGCCGCCGAGCGGCTGTATGTCTCGCAACCGGCCCTCAGCCGGCAGATTCGCGGCCTCGAGCAGTTGGTCGGATGCGAACTGCTGCGGCGCTCCACCCACAGTGTTGAGCTGACGCTCGCGGGAGAGGCGTTGCTCGATCGCTCGCGCCGGCTGCTGCGCGACGTCGATGAGGCGGTCTCGGCTGCGCTTGCGGTTGGGGGCGAGTTGCTCGGACGGGTCGCGCGGACGCTCGAGCCGTTGCGAGGCATGCTGGCGAGCGACCCTGACCTGGTCCAGACGCGGGCCACGTTCGAGTCCATGATGGCCCAGTTCTCGCCGCCCGCTGGAACGATCACGCGACCGGTCACCGCGGGCGGCGTCTCGTCGCTGGTCGTCTCTCCGGGCGAGGGTCACGAGGCGACCGTGCTCTATATCCACGGCGGTGGTTATGTCATCGGCTCGGCCTTCGGCTATCAGTCTTACGCCGGCGCGCTCGCCGCGGCGGCCCAGACCGCGATCCTCCTCCCGGATTACCGCCTCGCCCCCGAGCACCCGTTTCCGGCCGCACTCGAGGACGTAGAGCGCGCCTACCTCTGGTTGCGGGAGCGGGCGCCAGACCCAGAAGGCATCGTCATCGCCGGCGATTCCTCGGGCGCTGGGCTGCTGCTTTCCCTGCTCCTGACGCTCAAGCACGACCACCTACCGCCCCCCGCAGCGGCGGTGATCTTCTGCCCATGGCTCGACCTGGCGCTCCGCACCGCCTCGCCGTCCGACGCGCCGCTGGCCACCGACGAAGACGTGCGCCGCTGTGTTCAGGCGTATCTAGCCGGTCATCCGGCCGACGATCCGATCGTCGACCCGCTCCGCGCGGACCTCAGCGGCCTGCCACCGATGCTCATACAGGCCGCCACAGGTGACGCCCGACTCGCCGACGCCAAGGCGCTCGCCGCCACCGCCCAGGACCACGGCGTCGACGTGCGGCTCGAGCTCTTCCCGGTCGAAGCCCACGCATTCCAGTTTTTCTGGTCTTTCCTGCCGGAAGCCGCCGACGCGATGGAGACCGCGGGCGGCTTCATCCGCGAGCTCCTCACCGAGCGGCGGCGTAGCCGGGCCGCGGAGAACGCGTAGGGACGCCCGGGCACCTGAACGCCAGTCAGCGTGTGAGTTTGCGAAGCCAGCGGCGTGAGAACATCAGCACGCTAATCGAGCCGCCACACTGAGAGGAAGCGATGAATCTCGAAGAGACTCTGGAGAAGATCGTAGAACTGGCCCGCGAGGAGCTTCACATCGTCCGCAAGCGGGCCGAGGAGAAGACGCCGGCCCGCGACCACGGCAATGACTACCACGAAGCCCAGGCCGCCGCCGATCGTCTGGATCACTACGCCCACCAGCTGCACCGGCTGCACGACGCCGAATATCCCGACGGATGGCGCCACCACAGCGCTGCCGACCGTAGCTAGCCGAGAACCCTGCGCAGGCCGTCGCTGCCCGCGGTGGTCTTTCCGCTGAAGCCGCGTGCCGCACGCTTCTCCCATTCAGCGTCCGTGACCGCCCCAGGTTCGGCGGGGACGTAGTGGTTGAGGACGAGCTCGTGGACGCCGGCTCGTTCCGCGACCGCACCGACCTCGTTGACATCGGTGTGCAGGGCGGCCATCCGCTCGAGCGCGGCGCCGGTGAACCCGTGCTGCTCGAGGTACCCGAGGTCGGCCACGCAGTGAACGAGGATGTCGGCACCCTCGGCCAGAGCGATCAGGTCTTCGTTCACAGTCGTGTCGCCCGAGAACACGACCGCGCCGTCCGTCGTCTCGAAGCGGTAGGCAAACGCCGGCATGACCCTGCCGTGCGTCACCGCGGTCACAGTCACCCGGACGGCCGGATCCTCAAACACGACGAGCGGGGGGCGGGTGCCGTCGGACGTGGCCGGTAGGTAGATATCCATGGCCCGGACGAGCTGACCCGCGTCCGGCATGTGGGCGTCGAGCGGCATCACGTTCAGGTCGAACGCGTAGCCGGCCAGGATGTGCCTGACCAGGTCGGACGTCCCCGGGACGGGTGCCTCCGGGTTGATCGTGGTCTCGCGCTGGAAGTCGGCGTCGCCGGCCGGCAACGAACGGGGGCTTCCCGGTCCGTAGACCCGGACCGGCGGGAGCGCACCCCCGTTGCCACCGGTCCGGACGCCCCACGGATAGAGCAGCATGCCGGGGAGGTCGCCCGCGTGGTCGCCGTGGAGATGGGTGATGAAGATCGCCTCGAGGCGGGTGAAGTCGAGTCCCGCGTCCACGAACGCCGACGGCGCGCCGCGGCCACAGTCGACCATGAAAACGCGGTCATCGACGATCAGCGCCGAGGAGATCCCCGCGCGCGCCGCGACTGGGAGCGGGGCGCCTGCGGTGCCGAGGAGAACTAGTTCCGTTGACATGATCTTGTCAGTCCCGCTCGCCGCCGAACAGCTGCAGGAACAGTAGGAACACGTTGAAGATATCGAAGAAGATGCTCGCTGCGATCGGAATCGCGTCCTGCACGCCGGTGCGGCGCAGCCGGTTGAAGTTGAACACCGTGAACGCGCCGAAGATCGCTAGCCCGGCGACGGGGTAGATGACATTCGCGTGGGGAATCGAGGCGAAGATTGCCACGATCCCGAAGACGATCAGTGCGACCAATGCCCAAAGCAACGTGCGGGCCCACGAGCTCAGGTCCCGCCTGACGGCGTAGCCAAGCGCGCCCAGCGCGGCGACCGACGCAGCGGTGGCCCCAGCGGCCTGCCAGAGAGTCCCATGACCTGTCCGAAGACTGCCGTGGCGGTGTTCGCGCTGACCGGCGCCGAGCGATCGAGCGCGAGTCCGGGAGCGGTGGCGATGGCGGGTGAGCCCGGGCCTGAGGTAGTCATGAGGTTCTCCTTGTGGTGGGAGGGGGGTTGACGTGGCCTAGTGTCGAGGCGGAGCCGGCCATTCGCATCCGCCAGGGGACAGTCCTGTGGAGGATGCGAGCGCAGGCCTCCGGCGCGAGACTCCGCCCCGGAGCATCACGACAAAGCCAAACAACCTCGTTCGCCGAGTACAACACGGACAACGCAAAACCGGGCTCGCGAAAGGAGCGGTCGTGGCAACCACCGTTGCAGACGTCGTGGTAGAGACCCTCAAGGCATCCGGCGTGCGCCGGGTCTACGGGGTTGCCGGGAGATTCGATCAATGGCTTCACCGACGCGCTCCGTCGCGACGGCGAGATCGTCTGGGAGCATGTTCGCCACGAGGAGGCGGCCGCGTTCGCGGCCGCTGGCGAGGCGGCGGTAACGGGAGAGCTCGCAGTGTGCGCCGCGAGCTGCGGTCCCGGCAACCTGCACCTGATCAACGGCCTATTCGACGCTGCCGGCAGTCGCGTACCTGTGCTCGCGATCGCCGCGCACATCCCGCGGGAGGAGATCGGCGGGAGCTACTTCCAGGAGACGCACCCCCAGGAGATGTTCCGTGAGTGCAGCGTGTACTGCGAGCTCGTGAGCGTCCCAGAGCAGATGCCGCGAGTGCTCGAGATCGCAATGCGGTTCGCGATCGAGTGCAGCGGCGTCGCCGTCGTGGTCATCCCCGGTGAGGTCTTCCTCCACGACGCGGGCAAGAACACACACCCCGGTGTGATCCGGCCAACGAGGTCGGTCGTCCGTCCCAGCGACGAGGAGCTGGCTGCGGCGGCGGAGGTCCTAAACGCAGCGGAGGCGGTCACGATCCTTGCCGGCGCCGGCTGCCAGGGCGCCCACGACGAGGTCGTCGCCGTCGCCGAGGCGCTCAAGGCGCCGGTCGTCCACGCGATGCGCGGCAAGGAGTTCGTCGAGTACGACAATCCCTACGACGTGGGCATGACCGGCCTGCTCGGGTTCACCTCGGGCTATCGCGCGATGGAGCATTGCGATGCGCTGCTGATGCTTGGCACCGACTTCCCCTACCGGCCGTTCTATCCCGAAAACGCGAAGGTGATCCAGGTCGACATCCGCGGAGAGCACATCGGGCGCCGGGTCACGGTCGACCTTCCGTTGGTCGGCACCGTCAAGGACACGATCCAGGCGCTGATGCCGCACCTGACCGCTGCGCGGAGCTCCGAGCACCTCGAGCGGATGCAAGCCCACTATCGCCGCGCGCGCGAACGGCTCGACGCATTGGCGAGTGGCCACAAGGACCAGGGTCCAGTCCATCCGCAGCTGATCGCCACCACACTCGACAAGGTCGCCGCCGACGACGCGGTGTTCATCGTCGATGTCGGAACCCCGACGGTATGGGGCGCGCGATATCTGACGATGAACGGCCGGCGGCGGCTGCTGGGCTCGTTCAACCACGGTTCCATGGCCGACGCGCTGCCGCTCGCCATTGGCGTGCAGGCCTCGAGCCCCGAACGTCAGGTGGTGACGCTTTCCGGAGACGGTGGACTATCGATGCTGATGGGAGAGCTCCTCACGCTGCGCCAACAGCACCTTCCGGTGAAGGTGATCGTGCTCAACAACGGCGCGCTCTCGTTCGTCGAGCTCGAGATGCTGGCCGACGGCATCGTCAACTTCGGCACCGACCTTGACAATCCGAGCTTTGCCGAGATCGCCCGTGCCGTGGGTCTGCACGGTGTGCGGATCGAGCGTTCGAGCGAGCTCGAGGACGGCCTTCGAGAAGGCCTCGCGTACGACGGAGCATCGGTGATCGAGGTGATGACGGTCCGCGAGGAACTCTCGGTCCCGCCGAAGATCACCTACGACCAAGCCAAGGGCTTCACCCTCTGGGCCACGCGCAGCATTCTCTCCGGTGCCGGTGACGAGGTGTTGGAAGTCGCCAAGAGCAACCTGCGCCAGCTTGCCCGCGAATGAAGCTGGCGCCGGCTACTCACCACCTCGAAACATGTTTCGGCCCATGACCATCTGCGCACGGTGCGGTGTCGAGAGCCCGGACGGGTTTCGCTTCTGTGGAGGGTGTGGAGCGCCGCTGGCGGAGGCGCAGGCGACGCGTCAGGCGCGGAAGGTCGTGACGGCGCTGTTTTGTGATGTCACCGGGTCCACGGCGTTGGGTGAGCAGCTGGACCCGGAGGTGCTGCGGGGCGTGTTGAATCGTTATTTCGAGGTGATGCGCGGGGTGATCGAGCACCACGGCGGGACGGTGGAGAAGTTCATCGGGGATGCGGTGATGGCGGTGTTCGGGATTCCGCGGGTGCATGAGGATGATGCGCTTCGGGCGGTGCTCGCGGCGGCTGAGATCCGCGAGCGGCTTCCGGCTATCGCCGAGAAGGTAGGGGTGTCGTTGCGGTTCAGGACGGGCGTGAACACCGGCCCGGTGTTGATGGGCGGGGGCGAGAACTTGGCGGTTGGAGATGCGGTGAACGTCGCGGCGCGGCTCGAACAGGCCGCGGAGCCTGCAAGCAGGTCATCCCACTCGCCCGCCGCGTTCGTGAGCGGCTGGGCACGGTGCAGCAGACCCAGCGAGGCCTGGTCGCCAAGCGCGACGATGTGCTCGGGTAGCCGTTCGTTGTCGCCGTACATGAAGTGGTTGCTCATGTTCTCGGAGAACCGGCTGGCCTCGGTGGACTTCCCGACCGCCTCCGCGACCTCTCGGACCAGCATGGGCGAGGCACCGCAGCAGACGCCGAGGTAGTTGACGCCGAGGTCGTGGACCTCAGGGTCCGGAGCGAATCCGGGTATTCCAGGGCGACCTCCGGGACGAACTCGCCGGCGCTCAAGCAAGCGCGGCGCTCCAGCTCGAACAGAAAGCCCTCGGCACAGATCACCGGCCCGGCGTTCAGGCGCGCGGTCAGGCCTCGGGTCGGAAAGGTCTATCCGCCGATCACGAAGACGCACTGCGGGATCGCAAACGGCGCCGGGTGGCTACAGCGGAGTCGTGTAGGCGGCGGTGATGCCGCCGTCGACCAGCATCGACGATGCGGTCACGAAGCTCGCGTCGTCGCTGGCCAGGAACGCGACCGCCGCCGCGATCTCCGAGGCGTTCCCGAACCGGCCCATGGGCACATGCACGAGCCGGCGCGCCGCGCGTTCGGGATCTTTGGCGAACAGCTCGCGCAGGAGCGGCGTGTCGATCGGTCCGGGACAGATCGCGTTGACGCGCACGCCCTGGCGCGCGAACTCGACCCCGAGCTCGCGGGAGAGCGCCAGCACCCCGCCCTTCGAGGCGGTATATGAGATTTGGGACGTCGCCGCCCCGACTACCGCGACGAACGAGGCGGTGTTGATCACCGAGCCGCCGGCCGGATCGTTGGCGAGCAGATGGGGGATCCCGTGCTTACAGCAGAAGAAGACGCTGCGAAGGTTGACTGACTGCACGCGATCCCAGGCTTCGACGGAGGTGACGAGCACGGAGTCGTCGTCGGTCGGCGAGATCCCGGCGTTGTTGAACAGCACGTCGATGCGGCCGAGCTCGTTCTTGACGCGCGCGTATATGTCGCGCACCGCGTCCTCTGAAGTGATGTCCGCCTGGAGCGCGAGCTCGCCGATGCCGTGATCGAGCAGGTCGACGCCGACGACCCGAGCGCCCTCGCTCTCGAAGCGATCGGCGGTCGCGCGGCCAATTCCTCCCGCCACGCCGGTGATGACACAGACCCTGCCTTCGAGCCTCATTCACGTCCTCCGTTTCGTTTCCGAGGCCGTCAAACCGGCCCTCACGTTGCATAGAAGACCGTCTTGACCTCGGTGTACGCGTCGAGCGCGTGCGGACCGAGCTCGCGGCCGTAGCCTGACTGCTTGAAGCCGCCGAACGGCGTGGTGACCCTGACCGAGCTGTTCGAGTTGAGCGACAGGTTGCCTGCCTCCACGGCTCGGGCGACCCGCAGTGCGCGTCCACCATCTCGGGTCCAGATGGAGCCCGAGAGCCCGTAGATCGTGTCGTTGGCGAGGCGGATCGCCTCGTCCTCATCCTTGAACGGGATCACGGCCGCGACGGGGCCGAAGATCTCCTCGCGGACCGCGCGGTCGTTCGGAGCCACCGGACACAGCACAGTCGGTGGGAACCAGTACCCCGGACCGTCGGGCGCGCTGCCCCGGAACGCGACCGGGGCGCCGTCGGGCACGAACGAACTGACGGTAGCCAGCTGATCCGCCGAGATCAGTGGTCCCATCTCGGTCTGCTCATCGAGCGGCTGGCCGACGCGGATGGCCTTGACGGCGGTTTCCAGGTGCGACATGAACTCGTCGAGCACGCCCTTCTGGACGAAGATCCGCGACCGCGCGCAGCAGTCCTGACCGGCGTTGTCGAACACCGCCCACGGGGCGCTTGCCGCGGCCTGCTCGACGTCGGCGTCGTCGAACACTATGTTGGGGGACTTGCCGCCGAGCTCAAGCGTCACGCGCTTGATCGTCTCGGCCGCGCCCGCCGCAATCGCGCGGCCGACCTCGGTCGACCCGGTGAACGCGATCTTCGCGACGTCCGGGTGCTCGACGAGCCTCTGGCCGCAGATCCGGCCCGGGCCAACGACGACGTTGACGATCCCGACCCCGAGGACCTCGTCGGCGAGCTCGCCGAAGCGCATCGCGGTCAGCGGCGTCAGCTCGGCGGGCTTGAGCACGACCGTGTTGCCGGCGGCGAGCGCCGGCCCCATCTTCCAGCACGCGATCGCCAGCGGAAAGTTCCACGGCGTGATCAGACCAACGACGCCCATCGGCTCGCGCCACGTGAACACCTGGCCGCCCGCGACCGGGATCGTGTCGCCGAGCAGTCGCTCGGGCGCGCCCGAGTAGTAGCGAATCGTCGCGATCGCCATCCCGATCTCGCCGCGCGAGGAGCTGATCGGCTTGCCGGCGTTGCGCGCCTCGAGCACCGACAGCTCCCCGTGCGCCGCCTCCATCGCCGCGACCAGGGCGCGCAGCTTCTCGGCCCGGTCGCCCGGGGCGAGTGTGCGCCAGGCCGGGTAAGCCGCGCGCGCCCGCGCGACCGCCTCGTCGACCTCCTCGACACCGGCGCGGGGCACCTCCTCTAGCACCGCCTCCGTAGCGGGCTCTATCACCGTCAGCGTATTTGTCATCGCTGGCGCTCAGGCCGGCATCAGCGCCGAATCCTCCGGCGTTCCGATGTCCGGATCATCCACCGTCCTCACCGGCCCCTTGAACGTGTGCTTGGCACCGGCCACCCACGCGATCCAGACGCCAAGCAGGAGGGCGATCGTGACGAGCGGCGCGTAGTTGACGGCACTCCAGCTGAACGCCTTGTTCCCCGGCACCCCCGCCGGCGACGTCGGCAGGCAGAAGATGACCACGCACAGGGCGACCCAGACGATCGCGATCAGGTTGATCCATCGGTAGTGCTTGCCGAGGTTCCACACGCCCGGCTGGAACTTGTCGCCCATCCGCCAGCGCAGGGCGACCGGGAGGACGTACGCGATGTACAAGCCGATCGTCGTGATCGACGTCACTGCATAGAACGCGACCGGGAGGCCGGCGCTGTTGCCGAACAGGGCCGGGATCGTGATCACGAGGGCGAGGACGACCACGAGCAAGACCGACCAGGTCGGCGTGCGGTGCTGGTTCAACCGTCGCCACAGACTGTGGCCGGGTACGGCGCCGTCCCTGGAGAAGGCGAAGCACATCCGCGAGGCGGCGGCGACGCAACCCATTCCGCAGAACAGCTGGCCGATCGTCGAGATGTCGAGCACGAGCTTCGCGAGGCCAGGGCTGAGTGCGGTCTCGATCACCTCAAGCGAGGTCCCGCCGGCCTTGTTGATGGCGGCGACGTGGGTCGCGGCGAACGTGATCGCGAGCAACAGGGCCCAGCCGCCGATCGCCGAGTACAGGATCGCCCGGTACAACCCGCGGGGCGCGGCGCGCTCGGCGTCGTGGGTCTCCTCGGAGAGGTGGGCCGAGGCGTCGTAGCCCGTGAACGTGTACATCGTCAACAGGAAGCCGAGCGGCAGGACGTAGAACCAGTACATGCCGCCCGAGAAGCCAGTGTTGTTGGCCCGATGCCCGAACACCCAGGAGAAGCTCTGGTGCGAGGAGGGGCCGAAGATCAGGACGGCCACGATCACGATGACGCCGCCCAGCATCCACCAGGCCGAGATTCGGTTCAGGAGCGCCACCAGCGGCGAGGAGAAAACGTTGATCAGGCTGTGCGCGATGAGGATCAGCGCGAACAGGATGAAGGTGTTGTGCAGACTCGTTGACAGGTTCGTCGTGGTGAAGTTGAGGATGAAGTGCAGGCCGTACAGGCCGAGCACGGAGTTGAGGAACGCCGCGGCGCCGTAGTCGACCCCGGCGATGATCGCGACCAGGCCGAGCAGGTTGAACCAGCCGGTGAACCACGCCCAGCGAACGCCGCCGAGACTGTATGCCCAGTAGTAGATGCCTCCGGCGGTCGGGTACTTCGATGCCAGCTCGGCCATCGACAGGCCGACGAGGAGCACGAGCACGCTGATCACCGGCCAGCCGATCGAGATCGCGACGGGTCCGCCGGCGTTCCACGCCTGCCCGTACGTCGTGAAGCAACCGCTCAGGATGCAGATGATCGTGAGCGAGATCGCGAAGTTGGAGAACCCGCTCCAACCGCGGTTCAACTCCTGCTTGTAACCGAGCTCGGCAAGGCGTTCTTCGTCGCTGCCGAGCGCATGGGCGCCTGACATCATGCCACTCCTCCTCAGGAGTACCGAAAGGTGTTTTGGTCCGTCCTTAGACGCGGAAACTATTCGCTGAGCGGAACCAGTGTCAAGCGTCGGGCAAGAGCCCGGCGAGCACGTGCTCGGTGCCGTGTATGTGCTCGGTCATCTCGCGCGCCGCGGCGAGCGGATCGTGGCGCCTCACGGCCGCCACCAGCCGCCGGTGCTGCTCGTTGGACGAGCCGAGGACCTCTGGCGGATGGGCGATGTGAGAGATCAGCAGGACCATCTTTCCCTGGGTCTCGGTCATCGCCGTAACCAGCCGCGGGCTGCCGGTGGCCTCGGCGAGCCCGATGTGGAAACGCGTGTCGGCGTCGCGGTAGCTAGGGAAGTCCTCGAGCATCGATTCGATCGCTTCGACGATCTCGGCGAGCGCCTCGATCGACGCCGGGGTCGCCCGCTCGGCGGCGAGCACCGCGATCCCGACCTCCACCGCCATCCGCTCATCGCACGTCTCGCGCCAAGCGCTCAGCACCTCCAGCGACGGCGGCTGCGCCGGCGGGAGCGTCTCGGCGACGAACGTCCCGCCGCCTCGCCCCCGCACCGCGCGGAGATAGCCGCTCTGCCCGAGCGCGACGAGCGCCTGGCGCAAGGTTGACCGCGCGATCCCAAGCTTCTCGCACAGCTCGCGCTCCGCCGGCAGCCGCGTTCCGGGCGGCAGCAACCCGAGACGGATCGCCGTCCCCAGCCGCTCGAGCGTCTCCTCGAACGCGGTCATCGACCGGACTGGCGCGAACACCACGTCGAGCGACGTAGGCGACTCGAGTGGCGCCCCGGCGTGGCTCACAGACGCTCGAACCCCCGCTGCAGCTCCCAGTCGGTGACGGCCGCGTCGAACGCCGCCAGCTCGACATCGGCGGCGTTCAGGTAGTGCGCGACGACGTGGTCGCTGAACGCCGCACCCGCCAGCTCGCTGGAGGCGAACAGCTCGCGGGCCTCGCGCAGCGTGCTCGGCAGCCGCGGCTTGTCGGATGCGAGGTACGCGTTGCCCTCGTACGCAGGCTCGAGCTCGAGTCCCCGCTCGACCCCGTACAGTCCCGCGGCGATCAGCGCGCTCAGCGCCAGATACGGGTTCAGGTCAGCACCGCCCGAGCGGTTCTCGAACCGGAGCCCGGCGCCGTGGCCAACGACACGCAGCGAGCACGTGCGGTTGTCGTACCCCCAGGCAACCGTCGTCGGGGCGAACGAGCCGGCCGCGAAACGCTTGTAAGAGTTGACATTCGGCGCCAGGAGCAGCGTGAGCTCGCGCATGCCCGCGAGCTGCCCCGCGAGGAACGATTCAAACACTCCGCGGTCGCGTTCGAACACCGACCCTTCCGCGTCGGCGATCGAGAAGTGGATGTGGCACGAGTTTCCCTCACGCTCGTCGAACTTTGCGATGTAGCTGATCGACATGCCCTCCTGGGCGGCGATCTCCTTCGCGGCGTTCTTGTAGATCGAGTGCGCGTCGGCGGCGTGGAGCGCATTCGCGTAGCGGAAGTTGATCTCGTGCTGCCCGTAGTTGCACTCCCCTTTGGAGTTCTCGACCTCGAGGCCGGCGCCCGCCATCGCGTTGCGGATCCGGCGGATCAACGGCTCGATCCGCGCCGTTCCGAGCAGTGAGTAGTCGACGTTGTAGAAGTTAGCCGGGACCAGATCCCGGTAGTGCTTCTGCCAGGCCTCCTCATACGTGTCCCGGAAGACGAGAAACTCCAGCTCGGTGCTGGCATTGGCGGTCCAGCCGCGGTCGGCAAGCCGCGCGATCTGCGCGCGGAGTACCTGCCGGGGCGAGGCGAGGACGTCGGAGCCATCGGCCCAGGCGAGGTCCGCGAGGCACATCACCGTCGCCGGGTGCCACGGCACCGGGCGCAACGACGTCAGATCGGGGTGCATCTCAAAGTCGCCGTAGCCCTTCTCCCACGAGGACATCTCGTAGCCGTCGACCGTGTTCATGTCGACGTCGATCGCGAGCAGATAGTTGCAGCCCTCGGCGCCGTGGTGAAGGACGTCATCGAGGAAGTGCCTCGCGGTCAGGCGCTTGCCCTGAAGGCGTCCCTGCATGTCCGTGAACGCCAGCAGGACGGTGTCTACCTCCCCGGCGTCAACCTGCGTCCTCAGCTCGTCGAGTTCCACCGCGCTTCCTCCGTTCACCTATTCGTCGATTGCCGCAAGCGGCGAGGGTGCGAAGGTATAGGAACCAGGCCTTAGAAGCCAGTGATCGTGCCCGTGGCCCGTGCGGCCAGCCTACCGCTTGGGCAGGGGACTCAGCCTGACTGGTCCGATTCGACTTGACCGAACGAGCTCCTACCTAGGTAGAGCTCTGGCATTCGACGAGTTCTGAGTCGCCACCCAGTGGCTGTGCGGAGATCTCCGCAGTGCTCACAAGCTCGGTGTCACCCGCCGGTTGGAGGGATAGCTCCTCGGGTTATCGGGGTTGAACCGAGGCCAGGGGGCGCTCCGGTTGGGTCCGGCACACCGATACCGAGGGATGTCGTTGTCGTCGATCTCGTAGGCGTAGACCGGCATCCTGCTGGCCAGGTCCTCCGGTGGCCAGGGAGGGGCAGATCGCTGTCCGAGTCGGCCGCGACCGTCCGCCACGCCAGCCGGGCGAGTCGAAGTTAGTCACCGAGTACTTTGCCAGCACCCGGGACGCGAACGAGCTGTACCGGGTGTCGACCAATGTCGAGACCGGGCGGCTCAAGCAGGCACGGTCAACCGCGAGACCTGAAAGTCGCTGTCGGCGTCCGCCGAGGTTCTGTCGCGCTGGCGACGGGCGGCATGCTCCGCATTATGGCGTTGCCGAGCACCGGGGCGAGATACCTCGACCACTCGCTTGTCATGTGTGACTTGTCGTGATACACGAGGATGTTGCCCACGATCACTGGGCAGATCTTCGGCGCGCAAAACCATGAAGTCGGGTCGATGCTGTTGATGTGCTCGCGCTTGGCGATCCGAAGTTCTGCCGCCTTGATCGCCGGAAGGATCGTTGCGTCGCTCCGTCTGACCGTGCACCGGCGCACATCGGACAGATGAGCGGCCACGCAGTCCGGCGCCGACCGCGGAAGATAAGGCGTGTCGGAGATGAAGATCACGTGCTTCGCCGAACGGCGCAGGAACTGAAAGATCGCTGCCACTCCATCTGGCCACGCACCGCCGTAGCCGGCTGGTACTCCAGCCGTCCGGCTCGCCTCTGGCTCTATCCATCGTGCCCAGGAGACGATCACGAGCGCTGGGTGGAGCCTGGCGATGCGGGCGGTGGCTTTCTCCCTCCAACGGGCGCACAGGCTGGTCGCGTCGTCTCGGAAGGTTACCTCGGCCGGTGTGCACCCCTCCTTGGTGACAACCACCAGACGCCAGTGGCGTTGCTCGCTGATCCAATTGAGCGCGTCGAACCAATGCCCGGCATGCGAGTCGCCAAACAGGACGACGGTGGTGTGTGAACTGCGGTCTCCGTAGATGCAGGGGTTGATTTGGTCCCGACCGTAGGCCAACTCGCAGCCGTCGGCAATGGTGCGCGGAAGTGCCGACGCCATCGAGTCGAGAGGCGGGCGGAGGTTCGACGGCACCTTGATCGTTCGTGCACCTGCGATCAAATCCGCGCGCAACGATGCCAACTTGTGCGCCGCGGGCAATCTTGCTGGGGCGGCCCCCGTGGAAGATAGCGGGCCGACTAGCGATCCAGACAGGACCACGATCGCGATCGCGATCGCGGCCAGCACGCCGCCGGCACCAAGGCCAACGGCGGGCCGACGAACGGCGAACTGGTTGCGACGGATGGGCCGCTCGAGCAGCACAAACGAGATGACGGCGATCGCGAGGGACGCGGCAGCCACGGCAAGCGCCTGTAACTCAGACAGAGCGTGCCCGAGCACGGCTGGGGCGAGGACGAGCGCGGGCCAATGCCACAAATACCACGAATATGACCAAGCTCCGACACGCTGAAACGGTGGTGTGCCAAGCAACGCCTCGACACCGAAGCGGCGGCTCGCCAGCGTGCTCCCGCCGCAGATCACAGCCGCGCTACCGAGGACAGGAAGCAACGCCAAATCACCCGGGTACGAGGTGGTAGCTGAGAACAACCCCGCCGCGAGCGCGATACAGCCCAGCCCCACCCAGCTGAGCGGGATCGCCACCCGATGGTCGAGGCGAGCCACGCGCGGTGACACCAACGCGACCATGGCTCCCACTGCCAGCTCCCACGCCCGGGTGACGATCGAGAAATACGCCCACGAGGGAGAAGCCGCCGTCTCTCGGATCGAGGCCATCAGAGAAATCGCGGCAAGGATGGCAAGGAGGACAATCACCGCGCCGATCACGGGTCGGCGAACCCGCTCGCGTCTGCCTCGGCGTGATACTCGAAGCCAACCCAAGGACGAGACAACCAACAGCAGCGGCCACACGATGTAGAACTGCTCCTCGACCGACAACGACCAGAAGTGCTGGACCGGCGAGGGAGAAAGCCCTGCGTTGAAATAGTCGGCGCCCTGAGCCGCAAAGTGAAAGTTCGCCCCGAAGTAGATGGCCGACAGGACGTCGGTCAGGGCGCGTTTGGCGGCCAGAGGGTTGAGCAGCAACGCCGAGGCCACCGCGGTCACGATCAGCGTCAACATGGCCGCGGGCAAAATCCTCCTGGCCCTGCGGGCGTAGAACGCCAGAAATGAGATCCGACCGTCCGTCCCGAGCTCGCGCACGAGCTGGCCCGTGATCAGAAAGCCCGAGATCACGAAGAATACGTCGACCCCAACATAACCGCCGGGAGCCAGACCAGCGTGCGCGTGATAGAGCACGACGAGCAGGATCGCGACCGCGCGCAACCCCTCTACGTCCGGCCGAAACTTCCGATGCCCGCCATGTGAGTCGGCGCCACCACGACCAGACACCGCTGCATCGAATCGCGCCAGTTCGGCGCGGCCGTTGCCCGAGGCTGCAACCGTGCGCGTTTCAACGGGCGTGCTCACCGCAGGTTCGGCTGACGTTCGGTGGATTCGCCCATCGATGATCCCGTGGTGTTCGCGAAGCGGCTCCCACGGCCGTCGCATCCACGAACAATCTGAATCGCTTGGTAGGCACCCAACCTACCAGCACCCCGTAAACTCTCTATCAACTCCCGGGCGGGAGTGTCGGGCGGCTGACCAGGGTCGACAGCGTTCGCGCGCCGCGCGAATTCCGCGCTAGACCGCGACGCTTCCTACAGGAGCTGTTCGACGACTGAGGCGCCGCCGTGGACGCACCACCCTCGAGTAGGACGACGCCGTCCCCGGGGACCCGCGGCGCCTCTCGCGCGCCGGGCTTTCTGACAGGGACCAGGGTCTGCCGAGAGGAGGAGCACGAGACCCGCTTCTCGGCGGCCGAGCACCGGCGGCTGCGGTGTCGTATATGGTGCGCGCGCACCATATACGACGGAGATCGAACCCGGCCTTGGGACGAGAGAGGATCGCCGCGCGCATGACCGTCCATCCGCTGGATCCCCTGACCGCCGACGAGATCCGGGCGGCGGTCGCCATCGTCCGCCGTGACCGCGAGGTGGGCGACCGGTGGCGGTTTGCCTCGATCGAGCTGCGCGAGCCGTCCAAGGCGACGGTGCGCGAGTACACCAACGGAGATCCAATCGACCGCGCCGCGCGCATCGTGTGCTGGGACCGCGACAGCGAGTCCGTCTACCAGGGGCTCGTCTCGCTGACCGAGGATCGCGTCGTGAGCTGGCGGCTCGAGCCCGACGGCCAGCCGAACATGACCAACGACGAGTACTACGAGTGCGATGCAGCGCTGCGGCGCGACCCGCGGGTCATCGAGGCGCTGCGCCAGCGTGGGATCACCGACATGGAGCTCGTGCTCGTCGACACCTGGGCGTACGGCGCGCACCTGCTCCCCGAGGAGTACGCGGGACGCCGGCTGGGATGGGCGGATGTGTGGTACCGCACGGACGCGAGCTCGAACCCGTATGCCAACCCGGTTTCGGGCCTGCACCTGATCGTCGACCTCAACCGCATGGAGTTGCTCGAGGTCGAGGATGACTATTCGGTCCCCGAGCCCGAGACGATGGGGGAGTACGTGCCCGCGCTCGTTCCCGGTCTGCGGCTGCGCGACGACATCAAGCCGCTGGAGATCGTGCAGCCCGAGGGCTCGTCGCTGCAGCTGGACGGCAACCTCGTTCGGTGGCAGAGATGGTCAGTGCGAGTCGGCTTCAACTACCGCGAGGGACTCATCCTGCACACCATCGGCTACGACGACGACGGCCGGACGCGCCCGGTAGCGCACCGGATGTCGTTCGCGGAGATGGTCGTTCCCTATCGCGACCCTTCCAACGAGCACTACCGGCGGACGGCGTTCGACATCGGCGAGTGGGGGCTCGGGTTCATGACGACGTCACTGGAGCTGGGGTGTGACTGTCTCGGTGAGATCAGTTACCTCGACGCCGTCTTGCACAACTCGCGCGGCGAGCCGTACACGATCAGCAACGCGGTGTGCATCCACGAGGAGGACAACGCCGTCCTGTGGAAGCACGTCGACGCCCACCTCGGAGCCGAGACGCGGCGCCAGCGGCGGCTCGTGATCTCCTCCCACGTCACCGTCGCCAATTACGAGTACCTCATCTACTGGCGCTTTTACCAGGACGGCAACATCGAGGCCGAGGTGCGCGCGACTGGGATCATGGTCACGACCCGTTTCGCCGAGGGCGAGCAGCCCGCGTACGGCACGGTCGTCGACGAGCGCACGTACGCGCCTTTTCACCAGCACTTCATCGTCGCGCGGCTCGACCTTGACATCGACGGCGAGGCCAACACAGTTCACGTGACCGAGTCCGAGGCACTCCCGATCGGCCCCGAGAACCCGCACGGTCTGGCGCTGCGCCAGACGAGCACGCCGCTGCGCGCCGAGTCCGAGGGGATTCAGGACTACAACTGGTACACCCAGCGGGCCTGGAAGGTCGTCAACGAGCGCGTCCGCAACCGGTTTGGCACCCCGGTCGGCTACAAGCTCGTCCCCGGCGCGTCGCTGCCGCCGATGTTCGATCTTCAGTCGCCGATCATCGGCCGGGCCCAGGTGATCGGCCACACCCTGTGGGTGACGCCGTTTCACGAGGAGGAGCGCTGGCCGTGCGGCGAGTTCGTCGTCCAGAGCCGCGAAGATCGCGGGCTGCCGGTGTGGACGGCGCAGAACCGGTCGATCGAAGATACCGACGTCGTCCTGTGGTACGTCTTCGGGATACACCACATCACCCGGCCCGAGGAGTGGCCGATCATGTCGGTGGACGTCGTGTCGTTCTGGCTCAAGCCGGTCGGATTCTTCAACCGCAATCCGGCGCTTGACGTGCCTCCGGCAGGCCACGCCTGTCACCCGGCCGAGTCCGGCTGAGCGCCGGGGCGTAGTGGCCCCATTTAGCCGCGCAGGCGCCGGACGGCAATCCCGGTCAGCGCCTCGCGCACGACGCGGTCGGCGACGAGCGCCGAGACGTCTACCGACCCCACGGATAACCCCAGGATTGAGATTTAGCTTTAGCGGATGCGCGAACACATCGAAGGGCGGCGGCTTGACGGCGTTCACCTCAGCCTCGAGCTCCCGCAGCGCCAGCGACACGGTCGAAGCGGTGTCAATCGCGTTAAACCCGGCGGCGCTCGCCACCGCTGGCTAGCGGGTGGCTGTCGTCGGTGTCAGCCCGCGGCGCGGAAGGCGTCTGGCCGTTCGGGCGAGGCAGCGGCGAGCGCTCGGATCGCTCCTTCGGCGTCCAGGTCGGCGCCGTAGACAGGCGTCCCGGGCTGTTGGCGCCAGGATTCGACCAGCGTCCCCCCGTCTACTGGATCGAAGCCGAGCTCGTTGACGAGGTCGAACACGATCTGCTTGCCAGCCGCATCGTCACCGGCGACGGGCAGCGCGATCCGCCCGGCACTGCCGCGCGGCAGTCCACCCTCGAGTAGGTGCTTCCAGAAGATCCCGTTGAACACCTTGAAGACAGGGACCCCGAGCTGCTCGGAGACCCAAACGCTCTCGGGCGTGCCCGCCTCGATTTCGGCGATGAGGCCGTCGCGCTCACGCGGGTAGTAGTTGTTGGTCTCGATGACCGGCGCGCCGGACTTCGCACCAACGACGATCCCGGGCGCGAGATCGACGACGTTCTTCTCTGGGATGCTGACGATGACAAGGTCGGCGCCCGTCGCGGCCTCTCGTGCCCAGACCGCAGTCGCGCCGGTCTCAGCGGCCAGATCGGCCAGAGTGTCCGGAGCGCGAGAGTTCGACACTCGTACGACGTGACCGAGCCCCGCGAGCCGACGCGTAAGCGACCCGCCGATGTGTCCCGCCCCGATGATTCCGATGTCCATGATGCCTTTCGCTTCGTGAGCAATGAAGTTGACTGATCTCAAGTTCACGGGCTTCGAGACCCGTTCCACACCCGAGTCGCGATTTGCTGCCGCTCAGGCGGCCAGTGCGGAACCGACCGCGGCGAGGCCACGGCTATGGCCGTGACCGGGAGCCGACCACAGCGCGTCGTCACCGAGGGCGTAACGCTCGGCACGGCCGTCCGCGACGAGCTCGATGAGGGCCGTCTCGGCCGCGAGCCGATCGGGCCGGTCGTTTCCGCGGGCCATAACGGCAGCGACTTCCTGGGTGGTGAGACCGAAGTCGAAGTACTCCAGCAGCGGGCCTGGATCCTCGGGAGGCGCCTGGCGCTCCAGGGTCGGCTCGAGGTTTGCGATCACCACGTCGTAGGCTTCGACCGGCTGAAACCCTCCCGCCTCCAGACGGCGGCCGTCACTGGTTTCGAACAGCAGGGACGGTGCGGTGTAGCGGACCCCGCCGTCGCTGTTTCCAGCCTTGCCCTGCAGCTCGGTCGCCGAGCCCGCAGCGGTACGACTCTGCCGCTTGTCCTGTTCGTACTCGCTCAAGACCTCGGCATCGTCAATCAGGTCGACGATGCGGTCGGCGTCGACGCCCGGCACGCTGGCGAGGACCCCGCGCATCTGCTGGTCGTCGTCGAACAGCAACGCCGAGTTGAAGTTGGCCAGCTGCAGGGTGCGAAAGACGCGCCTCTCGCTGCCAGGCCATTCCCGGCGAGCGGCGATCACCGCCCGGCAGGCGCGCGATGACGCGCTCAACCGGGGCTTGGGACTCACAGCGAACGGCATCCCGTACCGCTCCCGGAACATCAACCCACTGCTCGCCATCCGCTGCGGCGTGAAACCGAACTCGGCGTATCGGGACACGTCCTCGCTCAGTCCGACGAGCACGATCCGCCAGTCCAGCTGATCGCCGTAGCGCCACTCGATCGCGCGCAGGGCCGGGTTCGCCGAATAACCCCACGGACACGCCGGGTCGCTGAACAAAGTGACTGAGATCACGTCGTTGATCGCTCAATCATATCAGCCCAGTCCGCCTGACCACTAATCCAGGGGCTCAGGTGGCGGGGACATGCAGCATCGCCTCCCCGAGCAAGGCGACCGATCGCAGCCGAGCCTCGATCGCTGGAGCTTGGTGGGCGACCATCAACTCGTCGGCATGCGTGTGTTGTAGGAAGCCGTAAAGGTAGGTCTGTACTTCACCCGGCGTCCCGACCGCCGTGTAGGTGAGCATCTCGTCCACGTGCGCGTCGAGGCCGGCGGCGAGGAGCCGGTCAGCCTGCTCGTCAGTCAGCTCGGGGTCTCTCACCCCCGCCTGCCGTGCATACAGACTGACGGCCCGCCGGCGTCTCACGCTCTGCAACTGCTCCTGCGCAGCGCTCGCGGTGTCGGCCGCAATCACGTTCACTCCCACGATCACGTAGGGCCTCTCCAGCTGTTCAGACGGCCGGAACTCGCTGCGATATGCGGCAAGCGCAGCATCCAATGCGGCAGGGGAGAAGTGCGATGCGAACGCGTAGGGCAGCCCAAGTGCTGCGGCAAGCTTCGCTCCGAACAGCGACGACCCCAAGATGTAGAGGGGAACGTGTGAGCCGTCGCCAGGGACGGCGGTGACTCCCGGCACGACGCTTCGACCCATGAGATACCCGCGCAGCTCGACAACATCCTGAGGAAATGTCTCCGCCGACCCGGGATCGCGGCGCAGCGCGTACATGGTGTTCTGATCCGAGCCCGGCGCTCGACCGAGTCCCAGATCGATCCGCCCCGGGTACATCGCCGCCAGCGTGCCAAACTGCTCGGCGATCGTGAGGGGCGCATGGTTTGGCAGCATCACGCCCCCGGCGCCAAGCCTGATTGTCCGCGTCAGAGCACCGATGTGCGCGATCAACACGCTGGTGGCCGAAGACGCGATGCCGGGCATGTTGTGATGCTCGGCGTACCAGACCCGCTGGTATCCGAGCTCCTCCGCCTGCCGGGCTATCGCCACGCTCGCGGCGAAGCTTTCGCTTGCGGTCTCGCCGGGGCCGATCGGCGCCAGGTCAAGGATTGACAGACGCACGGGCATCGGCCTCCCACCCTAGCGTCCGCGTACTCGACACCCGGCCTGCGAGCGCGCGAGGCATGCCGCCGGCAGGATTCGAACCTGCGACCCTCGGATTAAAAGTCCGCTGCTCTGCCAACTGAGCTACGGCGGCTAGCGCCCCGATGATCGCGCACTCCGGGTCGATCCGCCCCGCCCGCCGCCGTTCTTTGGCGATCCGCTTGACATATACGGGAGTCCAGCGCCAAAGATCCGCGCGGCCCCGGCCAAAGCGGGTGGCGAGCCGTTAGTGGCGGAAGTGGCGGCGCGAGGTGAACACCATCGCCGCCCCGGCCGCGTCGACGGCCTCCACGACCTCGTGATCGCGGATCGAGCCGCCGGGCTGGATGATCGCGATCGCGCCGGCATCGAGGGCCAGCTGGGGCCCGTCGGCGAACGGGAAGTAGGCATCGGAGGCGAGCACCGACCCGACTAGTGAGGACCGGGCTTTCTCGATCGCCAGCCGGACGGAATCGACCCGGCTCATCTGGCCCGCGCCGATTCCAACCGTCGCCAGGTCCCGGGACAGGACGACGGCGTTCGAGCGGACGTGCTTGCACACCTTCCAGGCGAACTGCAGCTCACCCCACTCGGCCTCGGTGGGAACGCGCTTGGAGACGACCTGCATCTCGGAGCGCTCCTCCAGGTCGTAGTCGCGGTCCTGGACGAGCATGCCGCCGACCACCTGGCGGAGCGCCGGGTCGATCATGTCCGGGGTGCGGCGCTCGCGGTCGTCGAGGATGCGCGTGTTTTGCTTGGCCTCCAGCACGTCGAGCGCGTCCTCGTCGTAGCCGCGCGCGAACAACACCTCGACGAACTGCCCGGCAATCGCCTCGGCCAACTCGCGATCAACGCGACGGTTCAGGCAGATCACGCCGCCGTAGGCGGACATCGGGTCGCACTCGAACGCCCGGTGGTAGGCGTCGAGCGCGGTGGTGCCGACCGCCACGCCACACGGGTTGTTGTGCTTGATGATCACGCAGGCAGGGATCTGGAACTCGCTCACCATGAGCCGGCCGGCGTCCAGGTCGAGTAGGTTGTTGAACGACAGCTCCTTGCCGCCGAGCTGGGAGATCATCGAGAGCACGTGCATGCGCGCGCCGACCTGGGAGTAGTAGGCGGCACGCTGATGAGGGTTCTCGCCGTAGGGCAGCTCGAGCACCTTCTCGAACGCGCGGACCATGAGCGCCGGGAAATCGGCGCCCTTCTCCTGGAACCAGCGCGCGATCGCCGTGTCGTAGCGCGCTGTGTAGGCGAACGCCTCAGCGGCCAGCGATTCGCGGGTGGTTGAGGACAGGCGGCGGTCGAACTCGCGCAGTTCGGCCAGGACGGCGTCGTAGCTCTCGGGCGAGACCACGGGCGCGACGAAGTGGAAGTTCTTGGCCGCGGCGCGGACCATCGACGGGCCGCCGATGTCGATGTTCTCGATCACCTCGCTGTCGCTGACCCCGCGTCGCGCGGCGGTGCGCTCGAACGGGTACAGGTTGACGCACACGAGGTCGATGAACTCGACCTCGTTCTCCTCCGCCTGGCGCATGTGGGCATGGTCGTCGCGCAGGGCCAGCAGCCCGCCGTAGACCTTGGGGTGGAGCGTCTTGACCCGGCCGTCCATGATCTCGGGGAAGCCGGTCAGATCCGAGATCTGGCGCACCTGCAGGCCGGCGCTCGTCAGCTCGCGGGCCGTTCCGCCCGTGGAGACGATCTCGATCCCGAGTTCGGCCAGCCCCCGCGCGAACTCGACCAGCCCAGTCTTGTCCGAGACGGAGAGGAGTGCGCGCGCTACCTGCACCTCGCTGGAGGCAACGGGTGCGAACCGGCTCACATGGTCGGTACCCCGCTCCATGACGCTCCCCGGACTCTATCGCTCGATCACGACACGGCGCGGATTGGCCGGGTCGAAGCTGACTGCCCCGCGCGCGATCAGCCGGACCGCCTCGGGCAGCAGCTCGTGCTCGATCGGATGCAGAAGCTCGAGCACGGCCTCCGCGACGGTGGCGTCAGGAAGCTCGATCGCGCGCTGCAAGAGCACCGGACCGCTGTCGACGCCGCCGTCGACGAAATGGACCGTGACGCCGAACACCTTGGCCCCATACGCCAGCGCGTCCGGGACCGGCGTGAGCCCGGGGAAGGCCGGCAGCAGAGCCGGATGGACGTTGATCACCCGGTCTGGGAAGCGGGCCAGGAACTCGTCCGAGAGCAGCTGCATGTAGCCGGCCAACACGACGAGCTCGACGCCCCGCTCGGCGAGCCAATCCGCCATCGCCCGGTCGCGCGCGCTTCGTTGGCCGAACTCGGCCGTCGGGAATGCCCGTACGGAGACCCCGGCGCGCCGCGCCCGGTCGAGCGCCGGCGCCTCCGGCTTGTCGGAGGCGACCGCCACTATCTCGACCCCCTCCCGACCGTGCACCTGGTCGAGCAGCGCCTGGAGGTTCGTCCCCGCCCCGGAGGCCAGAACCGCGACCCTCACGAACGCGCCCCCGAACGGACTATGCCCTGACGAGCGGCAGCTCGAGGTCGTACTTGCCGTTCGCTTGCTCAGTCCCCGGAATCGGATATTCGCCGCTGAAGCACGCGTCGCAGTGCGCATCGCGCGATACCCCGACCGCCTCGTAGACGCCCTCCAGCGACAGGTAGTGCAGCGAGTCGGCGCCGAGCTCCTCGGCGACCTCCTCGACGGTGCGCCCGTGGGCGATCATCTCCTCGCGGCTGGACATGTCGATCCCGTAGTGGCAGGGGTGCTTGATCGGCGGCGCCGAGATGCGCAGGTGGATCTCGGCTGCGCCGGCCTCGCGGAGCATCTGCACGATCTGGCGGGTCGTGTTGCCGCGCACGATCGAGTCGTCGACGACGATCAGCCGCTTGCCGGCGATGACCTCGGGCAGCGGGTTGAACTTCAGTCGCAGGCCGTGCTTGCGGAGCTCCTGGCCGGGCTGGATGAACGTCCGCGCGACGTAGCGGTTCTTGATGAAGCCGTCGTCCTGAGGCAGACCGGCCGCCCGGGCCAGACCGCGCGCCGCCGGGTTGCCCGAGTCCGGCACCGGGATCACGACGTCGGCGTCGACGGGTGCCTCGCGCCAGAGGATCTCGCCCATTCGGGCCCGCGCCACCTGGAGCACGGTGCCGGCCATCTTCGAGTCGGGGCGCGCGAAGTAGATGTACTCGAACAGGCAGAACGCCCGGCGATCGCCCTCGGCCACCATCCGCGTCTGCACGCCACCGTCGGTCAGGGTGAGCACCTCACCGGGGAGAACCTCGCGGAGGTACTTGGCTCCGATCAAGTCAAACGCGCACGACTCGCTGGCCACGCAGTACGCCGCCGTCCCGGTCTCCTCGTTCTCGATCATTCCGAGCACGAGCGGTCGCACCCCGTTCGGGTCCCGGAAGGCTACGACCGACTCCTCGGTCAGGACGACCGTCGAGAAGGCACCCCGGAGCCGCGGCAGCACCTCGGCGACCGCGTCCTCGATCCGCTCGGCCGGATGCGTGGCAAGCATCGCCGCGATGATCTCCGAGTCCGATGTCGAGCTGAACGGGACGTCGCGCTCGCGCAACTCGGCGTGGAGCTCGACCGCGTTGATCAGGTTGCCGTTGTGAGCCAGGGCGAGCGTGCGGCGGTCATCGCGCACGATCGGCTGGGTGTTCTCCCACTCCGAGGCGCCGGTGGTCGAGTAACGGACATGGCCGATCGCCATGTCGCCGACCAGCGAGCGCAGCTTGTGCTCGTCGAACACCTGCGCGATGAGGCCCTGGTCGCGGATGGCCATGATGCCCTGCCCGCGCCCGGCCACGGCGATGCCCGCCGATTCCTGGCCGCGATGCTGCAACGCGAACAAACCAAAGTACGCGTGGCGGGCGACGTCGTGTCCCGGCGCGAAAATGCCAAAGACGCCGCACTCGTCGCGAGGGCCATCGCGATGGTCATTTACGGCAGCACGCATGCCCAGCCGCTTTCAAGCCTAGCAGCGGGCCTAGACCCATTCGGCGAGACCTGCGTCCCGGGCGGCGCGCAACTCGGAAACTGCGAGCTCGAGCAGCCCCTCGATGGCCAGCGTCTCGCCGCCGACCTCGCCGATCACGACAAAGCCCGCTAGTGCCTCGATCAGGCCGGAGACGATAAACGCTCGCCCCGGCGCTTCGCCGAACGGGTCGAGCCCGTGAGGCAGGCGGACCGATGCACCGATCCCGCCGGCGATGCACGACTCGGCGAGAGCGGTCGCGACGCCGCCCTCGGCGATGTCGTGGGCGCTGTGGAACGCCCCGGACCGCACGCGCGCTCGGACCGCCTCGTGGACGATCCGCAGCCTGCTGGGGTCGGCCGGTGGCAGTTCGCCCACCGGCGCCTGCCCGCGCAGCTTGCCGAGCTCGGATCCGACCAACGAGGGCTCGAACGGGCCGACGAGCGCGATCGCGTCGCCCTCGCGCGCGAACCCCATCCGCCCGGCCCGGGCTGCGCTGGGCAGCTTGCCGACCATGCCTACCACGGGCGTGGGGAAGATCGGCCCGCTCGGCGCCTCGTTGTAGAGCGAGACGTTGCCGCCGACGACCGGGACACCGAGCGCCTCGCACGCCTCGGCCAGTCCCTCGACCGCCTCGGTCAGCTGCCAGGCCACGTGCGGCTTCTCGGGGTTGCCGAAGTTCAGGCAGTTGGTCAGGCCGAGCGGCTCGGCACCGACGCAGGCCAGGTTGGCGGCGCATTCGTAGACCGCCTCGGCCGCGCCGCGGCGAGGATCGCAGGCCACTCGCCTGCCGTTGCCGTCGATCGACACCGCGATCGCGGACCCGTCCGGAAGTACGAGCACAGCCGCATCGGCCTCGTCCGGCCGGCGCACCGTGCGCGACTGGACGATCGGGTCGTACTGCTCGAACACGGGCTGGCGCGAGGCCAGGTTCGCCGAGCGGAGCAGCGCGAGGAGCGTCTCCGCGGGGGGCTCGTCGCCGGTCAGCACGGGCTCCGGCGCCCCGTACAGATCGCTCGATGGCGGTACGGGCTGGAGGTCGTACAGCGGACAATCATCGGTCAAAACCCTGACCGGCAGGTCCGCGACCACGTTCCCGCGGTGCAGCACCTGGAACCTGTCGCCCGCGGTCACGCACCCGATCGTGGTGGCGAGGACCTCCCAGCGTTCGCACACGTCGAGCAGCGCACCCACGCACTCGGGCCGGGCCACGCACAGCATCCGCTCCTGCGACTCGGAGACCATGATCTCGAACGGCTCCATGTCGGCCTCGCGCAGCGGGATCTGGCACAGATCGATGGTCAGCCCGACGCCGCCGCCGGACGCCATCTCTGAGGCGGCCGAGGTCAGGCCCGCCGCCCCGAGGTCCTGAAGCGACACGAGCAGCTCGCGGTCGAGCAGCTCGAGACAGCACTCGAGCAGCTTCTTCTCGGTGAACGGATCGCCGATCTGGACCGACGGTCGCTTCGACTCATCGCCCTCCCCGAGCTCGGCGCTGGCCAGCACCGAGGCGCCGCCGATCCCGTCGCGCCCGGTCAGCGCGCCGAGCAGCACCACCACGTTGCCCGGCCCGGCGGCGGCGCTGCGGATCAGCCGCTCGTGCGGGGCGAGGCCGAGGCACATGGCGTTGACGAGGCAGTTCTGTTCGTAGCTGTGCTCGAAGTAGATCTCGCCGCCGACCGTCGGCACCCCGATCGAGTTGCCGTAGTGGCCGATCCCGGCCACGGCCCGATCGAGCAGGTAGCGAGAGCGCTCCGAGGCGGCCGGCTCACCGAAGCGCAGCGAGTCGAGTACAGCGATCGGGCGAGCGCCGACGGCGAACACGTCGCGCAGGATCCCGCCCACCCCCGTGGCGGCGCCCTGGAACGGCTCGACGGCGCTCGGGTGGTTGTGTGACTCCACCTTGAAGGCCACCGCCAGCCCTCCGCCCACATCGACCGCGCCGGCATTTTCGCCCGGCCCGAGCAGCAGATGCGGCCCCTCGGTCGGCAGGCGGCGCAGCAGCCGGCGCGAGTGCTTGTAGCCGCAGTGCTCGGACCACATCAGCGACAGCATCGCCAGCTCGACGTCGTTGGGTGGCCGCCCGAGCCGCTCGAGGATCCGGGCGTACTCGTCGTCGGTCAGACCGAGTTGGCGGTGGCGCTGCTCAAGCGAGTACGTGCTGCTCGACATGCGCTCGCATCGACTCGAAGATCTTCAGTCCGTCGGCGGACCCGCCCAGCGGGTCCACCGCGTGCTCCGGATGGGGCATCAGGCCGAACACGTTGCCCTGCTCGTTGCACACGCCGGCGATGTCGCGCAGCGAGCCGTTCGGGTTGTGGCCAGGGGCGTAGCGGAGGAGGACCTGGCCGGCCGCCTCGAGGCGATCGAGCTCGGCGTCCGGCGCGTAGAAGCGGCCGGTGGTGTGCTTTACCGGGATCGAAAGGCGGTCATGGGGGGCGCAGGCGTTCGTGAACGGGGTCTCGCTGGCGACGACATCGAGCTCCACCTGGCGGAAGACGAACTTGAGCGAGACGTTCGGCAACAGCGCCCCGGGGAGCAGGTGCGCCTCGCACAGCACCTGGAAACCGTTGCAGATCCCGAGCACCAGCCCCCCCTCGCGCGCGAACTCCTCCACCTCCGCCATCACCGGAGCAAACCGGGCGATCGCGCCTACACGCAGGTAGTCGCCGTAAGAGAATCCGCCGGGCACGATTACCGCGTCGACCCCCTGGAGGTCACGGTCGGCGTGCCACAGGAGAACGGCGTCGCCGACCCGAGCGGCGGCCTGGAGGGCGTCGATGTCGTCGCACGATCCGGGGAACCGGACGATCCCGAACTTCATCGCGAGTGGGTGGGTGAGGGTGGGATGGGCGGGATTTCTATTCCCACTCTTCGATCTCCCAATCCTCGATGAGGGGATTGGTGAGCAGACGCTCGCACATTGCGGGCAAAGCCGCCGGATCGTCGACGTCGAGCTCGATCAGCCGGCCCACGTGGACGTTGCGCACGCCCTCGAAGCCGAGCGCTGGTAGCGCTCGCTCGACCGCCAGGCCCTGCGGATCGAGGATTCCCGCCTTGGGCCGGACGAGAACCCGGGCCCTCATCGCGTTCGCTGCAACCAGGCGTCGAACGGCTCGCCGGTGATCCGCTCGTAGGCCTCGATGTACTTCTCTCGGGTGCGCTGCACGACCTCGTCGGGGATCGGTGGGGCCGGAGGGTTGCGGTCCCAGCCGGTCGAGGAGGCCCAGTCGCGCACGAACTGCTTGTCGAAGCTCGGCTGCGAGCGCCCGGGCTCGTACTCGTCGGCCGGCCAGAAGCGCGAGGAGTCGGGCGTGCACACCTCGTCCCCAAGCGTGAGCTGCCCGTCCTCGTCGAGGCCGAACTCGAACTTGGTGTCCGCCAGGATGATCCCGTGCTCGCGGGCGTGCTCGGCCGCGGCGCTGTACACGGCGATCGAGACCTCGCGCAGGCGATCGGCCAGCTTGCGATCGCCGATCAGCGCGACCGTCGCATCGAAATCGATCGCCTCGTCGTGGCCGACCTCGGCCTTGGTCGACGGGGTGTAGATCGGCTCCGGGAGCTGGTCGGATTCGCGCAGGCCCGACGGCAGCTCGATGCCGGAAACCGTTCCCGTCCGCTGGTAGTCCTTCCAGCCGGAGCCGGTGATGTAGCCGCGGACGACACACTCGACCGGGAGCATCTTGAGCTTGCGGACGAGCATCCCGCGTCCGCGTGCCTCGTCGGGCACCCCATCGCTCACCGACAGCATGTGGTTGGGGACGATCCCGGCCGTCCGCTCGAACCAGAATGTCGATAGGCCCGTGAGGACCGCGCCCTTGTCCGGGATCGGCGTCGGGTGCACGACGTCGTAGGTCGAGATCCGATCCGAGGCGACAATGAGCAGCGTCCGATCGCGCCCCTCGTAGATCTCCCGGACCTTGCCCGAAGCGATCAGGGGCAGGTCGGCTAGGGCGCTCACTGGGTCGATCCTAGCAACGGGGACGGCGGCGGTTTACTAGCTCTGATTCACCAGCAGAGTCGCGGCGCAGGGGGTCGTCGTGCCCGGCATGAAGATGGAGTCGACCAGGTAGCCCATCCATGCGTCGGGCGCGTTGACGAAATCGATCACGGTGCCGCCCGCGTTCTCGGAGAACTGACTATCCGGCCCTGCGTCGTCGATCTCCTGGGCCTGGCCCTGGGTCAACTGGGTGCCGAACGCCTCGCTGTTCGCCGCGGTCGAGGTCACGTCGATTTCCGCGTCGAACGTTCCGCTGCCGTCGTCATTGCACTTGAGGGTCACCGTGAACGGGCCGAAGGTGCCGAGGGTCGCGGTCTGCCCGCCGCTGGCGGTCACCACCCCGCTGCGGCTGCCGCCCGAGGAGCCGCCCGACCCGCCACCGGACCCGCCGGTGAAGTAGCTCGCGGGATGGCCGCCCAGCTCCTGCGCGTTCCTCGCGGTAGGCACCGGGCCTAGCGAGCTGAGCTTGATCTGCTTGCCGGTGATCGAGCCGTCGCGCAGCCGGTCGCCGGACAGCGAGTTCTTCTTGATCAGGCTGTCGCCGTTCACCAGCTGGCCCGCGGCGAACGCGGTCCCCGAGGTGGCTACCACCAGCGCAATCACCCCGATGACCACCCCCGCCGATGGCCTCCGTCGCCCGAGCTGCCTCATGTTGGTCTCCCTTCTCACCGGACCTACCGGCTAGGTCCGTGTCGGGGGCGACGCTACCGGACGGACTACCGGCGGCGGTTAAGGAAGTGTGGGGCTCTCGATTGCCACCGCCATCCCGCGCCTGGCACCCAACGCGGAGAGCACGAGCGCGGTGTCAGCGACCGCCACGCCGGTCAGGTGCCTGGCACGCTGCTCGAAGTCTCGGACGATCGCCGTGAGCGCGGCGTCGTACCGGGCCTGGTCGTGGGCGGCCAGGGCCGCGATCGCCTCGCCGGTCCGGTCAAACGCCTCCCCGCCGGCGCTCATCGACGCCGCCCACTCGCGGGCCTCGTCATCCTCGTCCAGGATGAGGGCCGCCAGGGCGCGGGCGTATGAGGCGGTCGCGGAGCTTCGATCGGCGTTCGCCAACTCCCCCCGCGCGTAGCCAGCCTCGGCGGCGCCGCCCCCGGCCAGCACCGCCGCCTTGAGCATCCCGACGAGCCGGCCGTACGCAGTGGCGTGTGCCAGCTCCCAGGACTCACGGTAGACCTCCGCCGCCTGCGCGAATGCGGCGCGGGCGGCATCTGCGTCCCCGGAGATCAGCGCCCGTTGAGCGTCGCCCTCCAGCGCGATCGCCGCGGTAAGCAGCTCCTGATGGTTACGCGGCGGCACGGCGGCGCAAAGCGTAAACGGACCAGGTATTCATTGCGACGATGGCGAGCGGGAATCCATTGAGCCACAAGGTCGCGCTGGTCACCGGCGCGAGCGGGGGGATCGGACAGGCCGTGGCCCGCCGGCTCGCCGCGGAACGCGTGTCGGTGGCGCTCGCCTACGGCGCTCACGCCAAGCCCGCCCAGGAGCTCGCTGACGAGCTCGTGGCCGGCGGCGGCCACGCGATCGCGGTGGGCGCGGACCTGCGCCGCTCCGAGGCCCCGGCGGAACTCCTCGCGGAGGTCGAGCCGCGCCTGGGCTCGATCGACGTGCTCGTCGCCGCGGCCGGTGATGGCCGGCGGCAGAGCCTCGAGGAGGTCTCGCTCGAGGACTTCGACGAGGTGGTCGCGGTGAACCTGCGCGCGCCCTTCCTGCTCGCGCAGCGCACGCTCCCCGGGATGCAGGCCCGCGGCTTCGGCCGGGTGCTGTTCCTGTCCTCGGTGGCGGGATTCACCGGCGGGATCGTGGGTCCTCACTACGCGGCCTCGAAGTCCGGCCTGCACGGCCTGACCCACTTCCTGGCCGCGCGGGTGGCGGGCGACGGCGTGACCGTCAACGCGATCGCGCCGGCGCTCATCGCCAACACCGGGATGCTCCCCGGCGACCCCGAGGAGCTGCGCGCCCGGGTGCCGGTCGGCCGCCTCGGGGAGCCCGACGAGGTCGCGGACCTGGCGCTGGCGATGCTCCGCAACCCCTACATGACCAGCCAGGTCGTGTCCGTCGACGGCGGGATGTACCCGCACTAACGGCCGATCGTTCGTCGAGCGAGGGCATGTAAAAACGCGCATGCCGTCGGGCTCGCCGGCGCCGTGCGCGTTTCTGCAGCTGGTGGATGAACAACCGCGCGTGAGGCGGCGGCGAGACATGCCAGGCGCGGATTTGCAGGCAAAGGGGGCGCTACGCCGGGACCCTTGGGGCCGCGATGGCGTCGAGCCGGCCGATGATCTCGTCCGCGTAGCGAACGAACGGGGCGTAGTCGAAGATCGCGTCGAGGTCGAGCCCGGCGCCGGCCGGATCATGAGCCAGCAGCTCGCGCAGTGGAACCCGCGAGTCGATCGCCCGCTGGGCGAGGCGCTGGACGACGCGGTACGCGTCGTCGCGAGCCATGCCAGAGTCCACGAACGCCAGCAGCACCCGCTGGGAAAACAGGGCGCCGTGGGTCAGCTCCAGGTTTTCGCGCATGCGCTGGACGTCAACCACCATGCCCTCGATAAGCGCGAGCGCGCGGCGCTGGATGTGGTCGAGCAGGATCGTCGAGTCGGGCAGGATCACGCGCTCGACCGACGAGTGCGAGATGTCGCGCTCGTGCCACAGGGCCACGTCCTCCAGCGCGGCGAGAGCGTTCCCCCGCAACACGCGAGCCAGCCCGACGATTTGCTCGGACTTGATCGGGTTGCGCTTGTGGGGCATCGAACTCGAGCCCTTCTGACCCGCGCCGAACGGCTCGCGCACCTCGCTCACTTCGGTCCGGGCCAGGTGGCGCACCTCGGTCGCGAAGCGCTCGAGCCCCGCGCCGGCCAGCGCGATCGCCTGCAGGAGCTCGGCGTGACGGTCGCGCGGGACGACCTGGGTCGAAACCGGCTCGCGGGCCAGCCCGAGACGCGTCAGCACCCGCTCTTCGAAGTCCGGTGATGTGCCCGAGTAGGTGCCAACGGCGCCTGAGATCGCTCCCACGGCGACCTGCTCGAACGCGCGCGTCAGGCGCTCGTCGTTCCGATGAGCCTCAAAGGCGAAGCTGGCCAGCTTGATCCCGAATGTGGTCGGTTCGGCGTGGATCCCGTGCGTGCGCCCGACGCACAACGTGTGGGCGTGTTCGCGGGAAGCACCGGCGAGCGCCTCGACGATCCGCCGTGAACCCGGGAGCACCAGTTCACCGACTTGACGCAGCTGGAGGGCCAGCCCGGTGTCAAGGACGTCGCTCGAGGTCAGGCCGTGGTGGATCCAGCGCCCGGCCGGCCCGGCAGAGGCGGCCAGCACGTCGACGAATGCGGCCGTGTCGTGGTCGGTGACGCGCTCGCGCTCGGCGATCGCCTCGACCGTGAACGTGGCCGTGCGGATCGCCTCAAGCTCGCTGTCAGAAGGCCCGTCCATCTCCTCGCACGCGGCCACCTCGACCTCGCGCATCGCCTCGAAGTGGGCGTGATCCGACCAGGCCTCGGCCAGCTCGGCGCGGGTATAGCGGGGAATCACGAAACGAGCGTAGCGGCCGGTGCGCCCGAATCTATCCGCCGGCCAGCTGAACCGCCTTGACGATCAGCAGGGCAATCGCCAGCAGCAGGTAGCCCTCGAGCGCCAGCATCGTGACACGCCGCCCGACCGACTGCTTAGGCCGGGCGAGCAGGGCGATCGGGGGCATCGTCCACTGCTCGCGGGGAACGGCCCGCTCGCCGCCCACCACGGTGACGCCCTTCCCACCCCGGCGCGAGCGCGCCGCCCGCACCGCCAGGACCGCGAACGCGATCAGCCCAACCGCCATCACCGCGGCACCGACCATTGTGAACGTATCGACGTTGAGGCTCGGGAACACGGTGGTCGCCATCAGGATCAGCGACAGCAGCAGCAGCACCGCCTCGATCAGGACGGCCAGGACGTTCAGCCAGGTGCGGTTAACCCACGGGCCGAGCACTTCGCGGTCGTTGCACAGAAGAAGGAGGAACATGCTCGCGCTCGGCAGGAGCACGCCGGCGAGCGCCTGCACGGCTAGGGTGATCACGCCGAGCGGCGCGCCCGGGATCAGAACGATCGCCGCGGCGCCGACGACGACCAGAGCGAACATCGCGTAGAAGCCCTTGGCGTCGGAGAACTTGCGGTGCAGGGAACTCTTGGTGCCGGAGATGTCGCCGAACGCGTAGCTGGTGGACAGGGTGAGGGCGCCGGCGCCGATCAGCGACGCGTTCAGCAAGACCAGCGCGAAGAACGCCCCCGCCGGCGCTCCGAGCGTCGCCTCCAGCCCAGACGCGGTACCGCCCGCATTGGTGAAATGGCCGAAGTAGGGGGTGTGCTCGAACGCGAACGCCGACACGCACATCAGGGCCGCGGCCCCGATGACCACGACGAACGCGCCCACCCACGTGTCCACCCGCTCGTAGTTGATCCAGCGCGGTGTGATCCGCTTGTCGATGATGTTCGACTGCTGGAAGAAGAGCTGCCAGGGCGCCACCGTGGTGCCGACGATCGCGATGATCAGCAGCACCGAAACCGAGGTGGCGCCGCCCTGGATGCCCGGCACGAAGAAGTCGTGCACGATCGGACCGGCCTTCGGATGGCCCAGGAAGAACAGCGGGATCACGAGCAGGTTGCCGAACACGAACACGAACATCGCGCGCTCCCAGGCCCGGAAGCTGCCCGTCGCGGTCACTGCGATCAGTGCCACCGCGGCGAGCGGCACCGCGATGTACTCGGAGACCCCGAAGTACCCGAGCGCGAGGCTGACCCCGATGAACTCGGTCACCACGGTGAGGAAGTTCAGGATGAACAGGTCGATCACCGAGAACCAGCCCCAGAAGCGCCCGAAGCGCTCCTTGATGAGCCGGGCATGTCCGACGCCGGTGACGGCTCCGAGGCGTACCACCATCTCCTGGTTGACGAGCAGCACCGGGATCAGCAGCAGGAGCACCCACAGCAGGGTGGTCCCGTAGTTCTGCCCTGCCTGGGAGTAGGTGGCGACGCCGCCGGCGTCGTTGTCCCCGACCATCACGATTAGCCCCGGACCGATGATGGCCAGCAGCGCGAGTCCGCGTGAGCGCCAGCTGCGGTGCGCCTCTTCGTGCTCGCGGATCGTCCCGAACGCGCCCTGGATGTCGCCGACGTGGGCGTCATCGAGCACGTAGCGCTCGCGCGGCGGCGAGGGCTCCGGCGGCGAGGGGGGCGGCGACGACGACGGCTGCGGCGGCGAGGGCTGCGGAGCCGGCTCAGGCGGGCGAACGGGCTCGGGCGGGCGAACGGGCTCGGGCGGGCGAACCGGCTCGGGGGCGGACGCGGGCGGGGCGCCCTGCGCAGGGCCCGTCGAATCGCTCGCCATGTGCTCGACCTCCTTTCGCCTGTCCGCCGCGTTGCCGCGACCGGGCGGGAGGCCGCTCAGGTTCCTGGGTCAGTCCCTGGGAAGTGAAGCGACGCCCACGACGCCGGCCGCGAACCAGCTACTTCGCGGTAAGTCGTCGCTGTCTGAGAACTCGCCGTGGGGATTCATCGCTATATCTTTCTGACCCGCGGAGGGGCGCTTACGCGAGCGTAGCAATGGAACGGACCCCGTTCCAGGCTCGCGGCGCCGCTCCAGACCCGCCATTCTTAGCCCGATGACCACCGAATCCGATCACCCGGGCGACTGGCGTGCCGCCATCCGGGAACTCGCCTCCTTCGAGCGCCCGTCCGCGTCGGACGGGGAGCGCCGCGCCGCCGAGTTGATCGCCGGGCGGCTGAGAGCGCTCGGGTGCCGGGCTGAGCTCGAGGAGGAGCGGGCGCACGGCGGCTACTGGTGGCCGATCGGGCTCGTGAACGCACTCGCCGCTGCGGGCGGCGCACTCACCTTGCGCCGAGCCAGCGCCCGCAGACGCGCGATCACCGCGGCCCTGGCCGGGGCCGGCGCCGCCGCCCTCTGGGACGACCTCGGTCACGGCCGCCGTTGGCTTCGCCGGGCGGTCCTGCCGCACCGCACGACGTGGAACGTGGTGGCGGAAATGGGCGACGCCGATGCCGAGCGCACGATCGTGTTCATCGCCCACCACGACGCGGCGCATTCCGGGCTCGTGTTCCATCCCGTCCTGCCGCGCATTCCGCTGAAGCTCGCGCCGCGACTGCACGCCCGGGCGGGACGAAGCTTCCCGCTCATGTACACCGTCTGGCTCGGCCCGGTGCTTGTGTGCGCCGGCTCGATCCTGGCCACGCGGCGAGTGCTCACCGCCGGTACCGCGCTGGCGGCCGCGGCCACGGCAGCGATGGCGGACATCGGGGCGCGCGCGTCGGTTCCCGGAGCTAACGACAACCTCAGCGCGGTCGGCGCCGTGATCGCGCTCGCCGACCGCCTGCGAGAGCAGCCCGCGAAGGGGGTGCGGGTGCTGTTGCTGTCGACCGGCTCCGAGGAATCGTTCAGCGAGGGCATGCAGGGATTCGGCCGGCGCCATTTCGCCGAACTAGATCCGGCCCGGACCGAGATCGTCTGTCTCGAGTGCCTCGGCGGGCCGACGCTGATAGTGGTCGAGGGCGAGGGGATGCTTCGCATGCGCGACTACCCGACCCACATGCGCGAGGCACTCGCCGACGCCGCCGCCGACACTGGCCAGGAGATCGTTCGCGGTCTGCGCACGACCGCCGCCACCGACGCGATCATCCCGCTTCGCGCCGGCTACGCAGTGGCCACGCTTGCTTCTGTCGATGAGACGAAACTCCCGATGAACTATCACTGGCCTAACGACGTGCCCGACGCACTCCACTGGGGCACGATCGACAGCGCGGTCGCGGTCTGCGAGCGGTTCGTGCGGGCGCGCGAGAGCTAGTCGCGGGCCACGCCCGCCCGGCGGCGCCAATCCTCCGGCAAGAGCAGCTCGAGCACGTCGTCGACCGCGACGATCCCGACCGGCCGGCCGTCATGGTCGAGCACCGGCACGGCGATCAGGTTGTAGTCGCTCATGATCCGGGCCACGTCGGGTATGTCAGCCTCGGTCGGGACGTTTGGCGTGAAATCGTCGACCAGCTCGGAGACCGTCTGAGCCCCGTCGGCCCGCACGAGCTCCGCCAGCGACAGCGTGTCGATCAGCTTGCCGGCTTCGTCGACCACGCATACGATCGCGACCTGCTGCAGCCCCAGGCTGCTCGTCCGGATCCGGGTGAGCGCCTCGGCCACGGTCGCGTCCGCCGTCAACGAGAAGAAGTCCGGGTTCATCATGCCCCCGGCGGTCGATGGGTTGTAGCCGAGCAGTGCCCGCACCTTGCGCTGCGTGGCCGCCGGCATCAGGTTCAGGATCGGCAGCCGGCGATCCTGATCGAGCTCGATCAGCAGGTCGGCGGCGTCGTCGCTCGCCATCCGCGCGAGCACCGCCGCGGCCTCGGCGTCGGAGCGCTCGCGCAGGAACTCGACCTGGTGCTCGTCGTCGAGCTCCTCGAAAACGTCGGCCTCGAGCTCCTTGTCCTGCCCAACCGCCTCGAGGATCTCCTCCCCCTCCTCGTGCGACGCGGCCTCGACCAGATCCGCGATCTGGGCCGGGTGCAGCCGTACGAGCCGGCGGGCCGCCATCTTCAGGCGTGAGCTGGGCACGTGCCCGACGAACGGCTCGATGTCGCGCCAGGGAACAAACTGCTGGTGCTCGGTGTCGTGGCCACGGTAGCGGCGCGGGAGAAAGCGCCACAGGCGAGGACGAATGCTCGGGTCGATTCCGGCCACCCGCCAGGTGCCGTCGTCCTCGTGCACCAGGTCGACCTCGCGGGCCCTGACCAGCCGGGCTGTGTCCACGTTGATCAGGCTGTGGTCGAGAACGTCGCCGCGCAGCAGAACCTCGCCGGGGCGCCGCTCGAACTGGGCCAGATCCAGCTTCGTGGTCGCGGTCTGCACCGAATGCGGACCCAGCTGCTGGATCCGGTCGATCGGGACGAACAGTTCGCGGCCGCCGATGCGCGCGGTCAGGCCGATCACGAGCGGCAAACGGTCGCCGGAGTCAAGGCTCGCGACGACGTCGTCGACCGTGCCGAGCCGCTCGTGCTCAGAGTCGAGTAGCGGACTGCCGGCGAGAGATGAGAGATGCGCTACTTCGGGCATCGATCCCGGTCCTCAAGGCTAGCGCCCAAAGCGGGGCGTCAAATCGACGCGGACTAGCTCTCGAGAATTCGCGCTGCCAGTACGGCGGCGTTGCGCGCGTTGTCGATGCCCACGCAGGCCACCGGGACGCCCGGCGGCATCTGGGCGATCGATAGGAGCGCGTCGAGCCCGCCGGCCACCGAGGTGCGGCTGGTGAGCGGTACGCCGATCACCGGCAGCTCGGACTGGGCCGCCACGACGCCGGGCAGCGCCGCCGACAGCCCCGCGCCGGCGATGATCACCCGCAGGCCCCGGATCTTGGCGCTACGGGCGTATTCGGCGACCTTGTCGGGCTCGCGGTGAGCCGACATGACGCGGACCTCGCAGCGGATGCCGCGCTCGATCAGTTCCTTCTCGGCCGCCTCCATCCGCTCCATGTCGCTCTTGGAGCCCATCACGATCCCCACCAGCGGCGTGTCGATCTCGATCTCATCCAGCTCGGCAACCGGCTCGACGACGGTCTCCGGGGCGGCGCGCGGGAACTCGCTCACGGCTGCACGCCCAGCGGACAGGCGACCTTGAGCGCGATGTCGCGTCGCAGCTGTTTCCCGTCGAACTCGATCACGTCGGCCGCAGCATATGCGGCTTCCCGAGCATCCGTCGCCGCGGGCCCGAGCCCGGTCACGTTCAGGACGCGCCCTCCGGCGGTCACAACCTGACCTTCGGCATTGAACGCTGTCCCGGCGTGGGTCACCGATACACCTTCCGGCACGCGATCGAGCCCCGTGATCACGTCTCCGCTCGAGGACGAGGCGGGATAACCGGCGCTCGCCAGCACCACGCTGACCGCCATCTCGGGCGCCCACTCGAGCTCGACGCCACTGAGTCCGCCGACCACGGTGGCGGCCTCGAGAAGCCCAAGCAGGTCGGAGCGCAGGCGCGGCATCAGGGCCTGGGTCTCGGGGTCGCCGAAGCGCACGTTGAACTCGAGCACGCGCGGCCCGTCGGCGGTCATCATCAGTCCGGCGTAGAGCATGCCCTGGAAGGGGATGCCCTGGCGGGTCAGCTCGTCGAGCACGGGCTGATGGACGGCCGCGCAAATGTCTCTGGCCCGCGCATCGTCGACGGCCGGCACGGGCGAGTACGAGCCCATTCCGCCCGTGTTCGGCCCGCGATCGCCGTCGTAGATCCTCTTGTAGTCCTGGGCCGAGGCCAGCGGCACCGCGGTCTGCGCGTCGCAGAGCGCCAGCAGGGAGAGCTCCTCGCCCTTAAGGAATTCCTCGACTACGACCTGCTCGGTGTCGAAGCGCCGCTGCACTAGCAGCACCTCCAAGGCCTCGCGCGCCTGGGCCTCGTCGCCGGCGATGATCACACCCTTGCCCGCGGCCAAGCCGTCCGCCTTGATCACGACCGGATATCGCTCGATGGCGTCCAGGCCCGCCTGCGGATCGCGAACCACCTTATAAACAGCCGTGGGCACGCCGGCGGCGCCCATCACTTCCTTGCAGAACGCCTTGGACCCCTCGAGCCGGGCCGCCGCGCCCGTCGGGCCGAAGGCGCGGATCCCCGCGTCGGTCAGGGCGTCGACGACGCCCGCGACGAGCGGCGCCTCGGGTCCGATCACCGCAAGGTCGACGCGCGCGCCGGCCGCGGCCCGCACGATCCCCTCGACGTCCTCGGCGCCGACGTCGAGCACCCGCGCGTCGCGGGCGATTCCCGCATTCCCTGGGGCGCAGAGGAGCTCGGGGCGCCGCGGCGAGCGGGCGAGCGCGTGAATCAGCGCGTGCTCGCGCCCGCCGCCGCCGACGACGAGAACCCTCGGCGAGTCAGAGTCAGATCGCGTCAATGAAGTCGTCGATCGGGATCGCGACGAGCGTCTCGTACTTGGCGGTCCCGCGCGAGCCGAGCTCGAGCGAGATCCGCGCCATCGTCTTTTCGTCAGGCGCCTCGATGACGTTGATGAAGTCGAACTGACCGAGCGTGGCCCACTGGGCCTTGACGGTGGCGCCCAACTGCTCGACCTCGCGGTTGACCTCTTTGATCCGCGAGGGGTTGTTCTTGATCGTCTGCACCCCTTCGGGTGCGAGCGTCGAAAGCATGATGTAGGTCGGCATGAGCGACTTGTACCTGATGCCGACCGATCATGTGCGGCCGCCCTATGCGGCGGCCGGGTGGGCGGGAACCAAATCTTCGCGCTCTAGAACCAGCTCACCGTCCGCCGCGTCGACCTTGACCGTGTCGCCCGTGGTGAAGCGGCCCTCTAGGATCGCCAGCGCCAGCGGATCTACCAGCCGCTTCTGGATCACGCGCTTGAGGGGCCGGGCTCCGTAGGTTGGGTCGTAGCCGAGGTTTCCGAGCAGCGTCCTCGCCACGTCCGTGAGCTCAACATCGATCCCGCGCTCGCGCACCCGGCCGATCAGCCGCGCCACCTGGAGGTCGACGATCTCACCGATCTGGTCGCGACTCAGCGAGTGGAACTCGACGATGTCGTCGAGCCGGTTGACGAACTCGGGCCGGAAATGGGCCTCGACGCCTGCCCGGCCACCCGGAATGTTCGAGGTCATGATCAGCACGGTGTTCTTGAACGAGACGGTGCGGCCCTGACCGTCGGTCAGGCGACCGTCGTCCATCACCTGGAGCAGCGCGTTGAAGACGTCGGGATGGGCCTTCTCGATCTCGTCGAGCAGCACGACGCTGTACGGGCGCCGGCGGACCGCCTCGGTCAGCTGGCCACCCTCGTCGTAGCCGACGTAGCCCGGAGGCGCACCGACCAGCCGCGAGACCGAGTGCTTCTCCATGTACTCGGACATGTCGATCCGGATCATCGCGTCCTGGCTGTCGAACATGAACTCGGCCAGCGCTCGGGCCAGCTCGGTCTTGCCGACGCCGGTCGGTCCGATGAACAGGAACGTGCCGATCGGCCGGTCGGGATCCTGGAGCCCAGCGCGGCTGCGCCGCAGGGCATTGGAAACCGCCTCGACGGGCTCGTCCTGGCCGATCACCCGCTGGTGCAGGCGCTCCTCCATGTGCACGAGCTTCTCGATCTCGCCCTCCATCAGGCGGGTAACCGGAATCCCGGTCCACTTGGCGACAACCTCGGCCACGTCCTCGGCGTCGACGACGTCCTTGAGGAATTTCGGCGCATGCCCGGTCGCGTCGTGTTCCACCGTCTCGGCCTCGGCGAGCCGCTTCTCGAGCTCAGGGATCGTCCCGTACTGAAGCTCGGCGGCGCGACCGAGGTCGGCCTCGCGCTGGGCCCGCTCGAGGTCCATCTTGGCCTGCTCGATCTGCTCCTGCAGCTCGGCGACGGCGCCGACGGACTCCTTCTCGCGCTGCCACTCGGCGTGCATCGCGTCGGAGCGCTCGCGCTCGTCGGCCAGCGCGCGCTCGAGCTGCTCGCGGCGGGCCGCGGTGCCGGGATCGTCGTCGTCGCCCAGCGACTGGAGCTCAATCTCGAGCTGCATGATGTGCCGGTCGACCTCGTCGATTTCGGTCGGCTTGGAGTCGATCTCCATGCGGATCCGCGACGCCGCCTCGTCGACCAGGTCGATCGCCTTGTCGGGGAGGAAACGGTCGGCGATGTAGCGATGACTGAGCGTGGCCGCGGCGACCAGCGCGGAGTCCTGGATGCGGACCTTGTGGTGGACCTGATAACGCTCCTTGAGGCCGCGCAGGATCGCGATCGTGTCCTCGACGGACGGCTCACCTACGTACACGGGCTGGAAGCGGCGCTCGAGCGCCGGGTCCTTCTCGATGTGCTTGCGGTACTCGTCGAGCGTGGTGGCGCCGACCGCGCGAAGCTCGCCGCGGGCGAGCATCGGCTTGAGCATGTTGCCGGCGTCCATCGCGCCCTCGGCCGCGCCGGCCCCGACGATCGTGTGCAGCTCATCGATGAAGACGATGATCTGGCCGTTGGCGTCGGCGATCTCCTTCAGGACGGCCTTGAGGCGGTCCTCAAACTCACCGCGGTACTTCGAGCCCGCGACCATCGCGCTCAGGTCGAGCGCGACCAGACGACGGTCCTTGAGGCTCTCGGGGACGTCGCCCGAGACAATTCGTTGTGCGAGTCCTTCGACGATCGCGGTCTTACCCACGCCGGGCTCGCCGATCAGGACGGGGTTGTTCTTCGTCCGTCTTGAGAGAACCTGGATGACGCGGCGGATCTCGTCGTCGCGGCCGATCACCGGGTCGAGCTTGCCCAGCGCGGCGGCCTCGGTCAGGTCGCGCCCGTAGCGCTCGAGCGCCTGGACCTTCTCCTCGGGATTCTGATCGGTCACGCGGTGGCTGCCGCGCACCTCGGCGAGCGCCTTGAGCAGCTGCTCGTGGGTGGCGCCAACGCTGCGCATGACCCGGCCGGCCTGGCCGGGATGGTCGGCGATGGCAAGCATCAGGTGCTCGGTCGAGACGTACTCGTCCTTCAGCTCACGCATCTCCTTCTCGGCGTCGCGCAGGATCTGGACGAGCTCGGTCGAGCCGCCGGCAGGCTCGGCGCTCGCGGCGCCCTGGAGCTTCGGCAGCGCGTCAAGCGCCTCGCCGTTGGTCCGGCGCACGGCGGCCGGGTCCACTCCCAGCTTGCGCAGTACGGGCACCACAATCCCGCCGTCCTGCTCGAGCAGGACCGCGAGCAGGTGCTCGGGCATCGTCTGCGGGTTGCGGCGCTCGTCGGCCAGCTGCTGCGCGGCCTGCAGCGCCTCTTGAGACTTGATCGTAAAACGGTCTGGTTGCATGCGTGTTTTAGGGTCTCCGGGTCGGCTAAATCTAAGTCTGTATGACTTAGATTATGACAGATTTTCCGGTGTTCGCAAGCCGAACGGGACCGCCATCGAGCCGCTGTTCTTGAGGGCGGCGGGACTTACTGCGTCGTGCTCGTTGTGGCCTGCCCCGTCGTGCTAGTGCTCGCTCCCAGGGGGTTGGCGCTCGTTGTCGTGACCTTCGTCGTCGTCGTGGGGGTCTTGGTCGAGGTCGACGCGCTCGTCGTGCTCGGTGTGCTGGACGCGGTGGAGGTGGCCGTGATCGTCGTGGTGTCCGTGGTCGTCGTGGGAGAGGTGGTCGATGACGTGGTCGGCGGCGGCGCGGAATGCGACGCCGCCGACGAGCTCGATGTCGAATGGGTTGACCCGCCACCGCTCACCGCGTAGGCCACGGCGGCGCCGAGCAGGACGATCCCGATCACGACGAGCGCGACCCACCCCCCGGGCCCTCGCTTCCGGCCCGCCGGGGTCACCGAGCGCGTCGGCGGAACCGGGTCGGGAGCCGGCGGTGGCGCCTGCGGAACGATTCGCGTCGGTGGCGGTGGAGCCGGGGCCAGCGGTGTGGTCGCCTCGGTCGCAGTCTCGAGCGCGGCCAGCCGGTCGCGCACCTCGGCGGCCGTCTGAGGACGGTCCTCCGGCGACTTGGCCAGCATTTGGAGCACGAGGGCGTCGAGCGCCGGCGGGACGTTCGGATTGAGGGCGCGCGGGGGCTTGGGGGCGACGCGCACGTGTTGGTGGAGCACCGCAGCAGGGAGATCGCCGCTGAACGGCGGCTTGCCGGTGAGCATCTCGTAGAGCACGCAGCCGAGCGAGTAGATGTCCGAGCGCGCGTCCGCGGGCTGGCCCATCGCCTGTTCGGGTGACATGTAAGGAGCGGTCCCGAGCACCGACGCGGTCTGGGTCAGGTTGACGCCGTCCGTCGTGCGGGCGATCCCGAAGTCGAGCACCTTGACCTGCCCCTCGGGCGTGACCATGATGTTGCCGGGCTTGATGTCGCGGTGGACGATTCCGGCCGCATGAGCGGCGGCCAGCGTGCCGGCCACCTGCTCGGCGATGCGGACGGCACGTGGCGGCTCGAGCGGGCGCTCATCGCGCAGGATCGCGGCGAGGTCTCGGCCCTCGACATACTCCATCACGATGTAGCGCGTGGGTCCGTCGGCGCCGGCGTCGAACACGGTCACGATGCCCGAATTGCTGATCCCCGCGGCCGCACGCGCCTCGCGCTTGAACCGTGACGCATAGACCGGGTCGCGCTCGAGGAGCGGATCCATCGCCACCTTGACCGCCACGACGCGATCGAGCGACAGGTCGGTGCCGCGATAGACGGTGCTCATCCCGCCGCGGCCGATCACCTCGTCGAGCCGGTAGCGACCCGCGAGGACGCGGCGCCCGCTGGACTCCGGCCCGCTCGGCTCGTCCGGTCCGTCGGCGGAGCTCACGTGCTCGGTGGCTGCGCCCGGATCGTGAACTTCTTCAGGTCAGCCTTGCGGACGATCGCGCCACCCTTGGCGTAAGGCACAATCTCGGCCCGCAGCTCACGCCGGATGGCCTCGAGCCGCTCGACCTCGGCCTTGAGCTCGGTCGCTCGCCTCTCGAGTCCCTTGATCTTGCGCTCCATGCCGTTGATCTGCCCCTCGAGCTCGAACACGCGCTCGACGCCGGCCAGGTTCATGCCGAGCTCGGCCGTCATCTCCTGGATGCGGCGCAGTCGCTCGACGTCCGCGTGGGAATAGAGCCGCGTGCCCTTGGGCGAGCGCTTGGGCTCGATCAGTCCGCGCGCCTCGTACATCCGCAGGGTCTGGGGATGCATGTCGGCGAGCTCGGCCGCCACCGAGATCATGAACACGCCGCGATCTGAAGAAACCTCGACGCGGGTGGTTCTGACGCGACGCGCGGCCATCAGCTGCTCCTCTCCTTTGACTCTCCGCCGGCAGCGTTCGTGAACAGGCTCGACCGGGGGTTGCCGTTCGTCGCCTTGGATAGGCGGTCGATGGCCTCGTCCTGCTCGGGCGAGAGCTTCTCGGGGACGTCGATGACGAACCGGTAGCGAATGTCGCCGCGGCCCTTGCCGCCGGCTCGCGGCGGTCCCTCGCCGCGCAGGCGCTGGACCGTGCCGTGCTTGGTGCCGGGAGCCACCCGCAGGCGCTTGGAGCCGTTCAGCGTCGGGACCTCGACGATCGCTCCGCGGACTGCTTCGGGAATCGTCAGCGGCACCTCGACCTCGAGGTTGTCGCCGGCGGCCTTGAACACGGGCGACTCCTGGACCCGAGTGATCACATAGAGGTCTCCGGGCTCGGCGCCCCGCAGGCCCGCCTCGCCCTTGCCGGCCAGGCGGATCCGACTGCCGTCGTGCACCCCGGCCGGGATGTTGACCCGCAGCCTGCGGACGCTGCGCTGGGCACCTGTGCCGGCGCACGTCGGGCATGGATCCTCGATCACCGTGCCGGTGCCGCCGCAGTTCGAGCAGGGCTGGGAGATCGAGAAGATTCCCTGGCTCTGGGCCTCGAGGCCGCGTCCTTCGCACACCGGACAGACCTTGGGGGCGGTGCCAGGCTTCGCACCGGTGCCCTTACAGGTCGGACACGGCTGCGAGGTCGGCACCGACAGCGGGACCTGCGCCCCGTGCACGGCCTGGTCGAAGCTCAGCGCCACCTCGGTCTCGAGGTCGCGCCCCTGGGTCTGGGCGGTCCTACCGGCTCGACCGGCTCCGGCTGTCCCGGCACGGCCGCGGGCACCACCGCCGCGGCCGGCCGTACCCGCCCCGGCGCCGCCGCCGAACAGGTTCGACAGGATGTCGCCGAAGCCGCCGCTGAACGAGCTGGGGTCGAAGTTGCCGGTGGTGAAGCCGCCAAGCGGCCCCTGGCCCCGGTCGTAGGCCTTGCGCTTCTCGGGGTCGGACAGGACGTCGTGCGCCTGCGAAATCTCCTTGAAGCGCTCCTCGGCCTTCTTGTCACCCGGATTGCGGTCCGGGTGATACTGGCGCGCGAGCTTGCGGTAGGACTTCTTGATCTCCTCGTCGGAGGCGTTCTTGCCTACGCCGAGGATCTTGTAGTAGTCGGGTCTGGGTGGCATTGTTCTTCTTTGGCGTTCATGCCGCAACCACCACGCGCGCCGGCCGGATCACGACCTCGCCGAGCCGGTAGCCACGCTGGTAGACCTCGACCACGGTACCGGGCTCGGCACCCTCCACAGGCTGCTGGGCGATCGCCTCGTGCAGCTGGGGATCGAACCGCTCGCCCCTGGGCGAGAAGCCCTCGACGCCGGCCCGCGCGAGCGCGGCGATCACATCGTCGTGCACGAGCTTGATGCCGGAGACGAGCGTGGCCGTGCCGTTGTCTTTCGTCGTTCCTGGGTTTCCGGGGTGCTGGGACCGTGTCTGGCTCTGGGTCGTCGCTTCGGCCGCCTGGAGCGCCCGGTCGAGGTTGTCGACCGCCGGCAGCAGCTCCTTGGCGAGCTTGGCGATGCCGCGCTCCTGGGCGACGGCCGCCTCGCGCGCAGCGCGCCTTCGGTAGTTCTCGAAGTCGGCCTTGGTCCGCTTGGCCAGGTCCAGGTACTCGTCGGCCTTCTCGGCCTTTGCGGTCAGCTCCTCGAGGTCGTGCTCGAGCTGGCGCTCGTGGTCGGTCTCGGCCTCCTGCTCATACTCGGCCGACGTCGTGGGGTCCACCGGCGCCTCGGGCTCACCGGCCGGAAACGAGCGGTGGGGGGCGCCCGTTTCAGGCGCCCCCTCCCTGCGAACCGGCTCGGCAGCCTCTTGGATGTCGGGCTTGCCGGTCATCACTTCTCGTCCACGACCTCGGCGTCGACAACGTCCTCCTCCTCCGAGCCCGCGCCATTGGTCGAAGCGGCGCCATCGCCGTCGGGCGTAGCGCTCGCCGCCTGCTCCTGGGCGCGCTGATACATCGCCTCGGAGACCTTGTGGAACGCGCTGTGCAGCGTCTCGGTCTTGGAGTTGATCTCGGCGGCGTCATCGCTGGTCAGCGACTCGCGGACCGCCTTGATCGCCTGCTCGATCTCGTCCTTGGAGCTCGAGTCGACCGCGTCGCCCAGGTCCTTGAGCTGACGCTCGGCCTGGTAGGCCGCGTTTTCGCCGTTGTTACGCGCCTCGGCCAGCTCGCGCTGACGGCGGTCGTCCTCGGCGTGCGACTCGGCGTCGGTCACCATCCGCTTGATCTCCTCGTCGGACAGACCGGAGCCGGACCGGATCTCGATCTTCTGCTCCTTGCTCGTCCCGAGGTCCTTGGCGGACACGTTCAGGATCCCGTTGGCGTCGATGTCGAACGCGACCTCGATCTGCGGGATACCGCGCGGCGCTGGCGGGATGCCGGTGAGCTGGAACTTGCCCAGCGACTTGTTGTACGTGGCCATCTCGCGTTCGCCCTGCAGAACGTGGATTTCCACGCTCGGCTGGTTGTCCTCCGCGGTCGAGAAGATCTCGGACTTGCGCGTCGGGATCGTCGTGTTGCGCTCGATCAGCTTGGTCATCACGCCGCCCTTGGTCTCGATGCCCAGCGTCAGCGGGGTCACGTCGAGCAGCAGGACGTCCTTGACGTCACCGGCGAGCACGCCGGCCTGGATCGCGGCGCCGACGGCGACGACCTCATCGGGGTTGACACCCCGGTGGGGCTCCTTGCCGGTCAGCTCCTTGACTTTCTCCTGCACGGACGGCATACGGGTCATGCCGCCGACGAGCACGACGTGGTCGACCTTGTCGACGCCCTTGTCCTTGGCGTCATCGAGGGCCTGACGGACCGGCGCCACCGTGCGGTCGAGCAGGCCTGAGGTCAGCTCGTTGAGCTTTGCCCGCGTGAGGCGCATGTCCAGGTGCTTCGGACCGCTCGAATCGGCGGTGATGAAGGGCAGGTTGATCTGCGTCTCCTGCGTAGTCGATAGCTCGATCTTGGCCTTCTCGGCCGCCTCGTAGAGCCGCTGCAGCGCCATCGGGTCGGCGCTCAGGTCAATGCCCTGAGACTTCTTGAACTCGGCGACCAGCCAGTCGACCAGCGCCTTGTCGAAGTTGTCGCCACCGAGGTGGTTGTCACCGGCGGTCGCCTTGACCTCGAACACGCCGTCGCCGATCTCGAGCACGGACACGTCGAACGTGCCGCCGCCGAGGTCGAAGATCAGGATCGTCTGGTCGTTCTCCTTATCGAGGCCGTAGGCCAGTGAGGCCGCGGTTGGCTCGTTGATGATCCGCTTGACGTCGAGGCCGGCAACCCGGCCGGCGTCCTTGGTCGCCTGGCGCTGGTCGTCGTTGAAGTAAGCGGGGACGGTGATCACGGCGCTGTCGACCGTCTCACCCAGATACGCCTCGGCGTCAGCCTTCAGCTTGCCGAGGATCATCGCGCTGATCTCCGGCGGGCTGTACTGCTTGCCGCCGGCTTCGACGCGCGCGTCGCCGTTAGGTCCAGAGACCACCTTGTACGGAACGATCGACTCCTCTTCGCGCACTTCGGCCTCTTTACGGCCCATGAAGCGCTTAATCGAGAAGATCGTGTTCTGTGGGTTGGTGACGGCCTGCCGCTTGGCTACCGTCCCGACCAGGCGCTCACCGGACTGTGTGAACGCGACAACGGACGGCGTCGTACGGCCGCCCTCCGCGTTCTCGATGACCGTCGGCTCGCCACCCTCGAGCACCGCCATGCACGAGTTCGTCGTTCCGAGGTCAATTCCGATTGTCTTTCCCATCGAGTTCTGCTCCTGTTTGTTCGCAAAAATCTAAGCGGGATAGTAGCAGATTTGGATGGAGTCAAGCGGGGAGGCGATCCCGAGTTGCTTGTCACTCAGTCGAACTTGAACGCGCTCGGGCACATGCGCTGGAGCGCGCAGTCAGCACACGCCGGCCGGCGCGCGCGGCAGGTTCGCCGGCCGTGGCGCAGCATGTTCAGGTGCAGCTCGAGCTCCTCGCCCGGCGGCGTGATCGCGAGCATCTCATCGTGCATCTCCTCGAACGGCGCACTCGGCCGGAACAGGCCCAGGCGCGTCCCCACGCGCGAGACATGGGTGTCGACCGGCACGTCGCGCATCCCGAGCGCGAACAGGAGCACGCAGGCCGCCGTCTTGCGCCCGACACCCGGGAGGGACGTCAGGTAGCGCTGTGCCTCCGGAACTGGTTGGCTAGCCAGCCAGTCCAGCGACAGGGGGTGGTCCAAGATGATGCCGCTCGATGCAGCGTCTTCCGGAGCGGTCTGAGTGATCGCGGCGAGGATCGACTTGATCCGCGCCGACTTGACCTTCGAGATGCCGCCGGGCCGGATCGCCTCCTCAACCGCGTCCACGGGCGCGTCGCGCACATCCTCCCAGCTCGGGAAGCGCTCGCGCAGCGCCAGATAGGCGACATCGCGGTTGCGGTCGTTGGTCGATTGCGAGAGGACAGTGAGGATCAGCTCGGCAATGGGATGCCCGTGGGGCTTGGCCAGCGGGACGCCGTAGATGAGCCGCAAGCGGTCTCGAATCGCGCGCACCCGCCGGCGGGACGGACGCTTCCAAGTGTGCGAGGCCCGCTTACCACCCGACACCCGCGTCCCACTACTCAAGCGCGCCCCACCGCTCGCACGCCAGCGATGACTGCACCACCGCCTCGGGCAGGGCCGCCGCCACCGCCGACGGGTAGTAGCCCGAGTTCGCCAGGCGCGCCAGCAGCACGCCGGTCAGGACGTCGCCGGCGCCGATCGTGCTCAGCACCGCTGCCGGCCGACCCGGCACGTCCAGGCGAAGCTCGCCGCGCAGGATGGCGCCGTCGGACCCGAGCGTGACCACGACCATCCGGGCCCCCGCCTTCAGCAGCGCGAGCGCCGCCCGTTCCAGATCGTCTTCGCCGGTCATGACCGAAGCCTCCTCGGCGTTGGCACGCACGAGAAGCGCCCCCGGGACGCATGCGTTCGCGGCCGCGGCCGCTTCGGCCCGCGAGGGCCAGCGGTGTAGCCGGAGATTCGGGTCGAACACGACCGGGCGCCCCAGGGCGAGGGCCGCTTCTCGTGCGCGCATGGTGACCTCGCGCTCGTTCGCGCCCACCAGCGTGTTCGAGCTGAAGTACAACCCGGCGGCGCCGTCGATCGCTGCCTCGAGCCGTCCGCCGAGGGCCTCCACGACGGTGGCGATCGTGTCGCCGTAGATCTGGTAGCTGGGCTCGCCCACGCCGTTCACGGCGACCAGCGACACCGGCGTCGGGGCTCCCGGCGTGAGCTCGAACAAGGACACGCCGACGCCCTCCTGCTCGAGGCGGTGGCGGAGCCAGCGGCCCCAGGCGTCATCGCCCGCCCCGCTGGCGAGGGTGACGTGTGCGCCGTGGCGAGCGGCGATCACCGAAACGTTCGCCACCGAGCCGCCGAAGTGGGGCACGAACGCGTCACCGAGCGCGACGTCGTCGAGCGGGCGCTCGCAGATGAAGTCGACGAGCGCCTCGCCGAGGCACACGGTGGCGGCGCCGGGCGGTGGATCGGAGCGCTGGGCGGAGCTGCCACCCGCCGAGCGCCCGGGGCTGCCGCCCGACACCCGATCGGGGCTGCTGCCTGACACCTGATCGGGCCTGCTACCCAGCACCTGATCAGGCCTGGCGCCGGACCCGTTGTTAGGGCTCGCGCTACTCATGCGCGCGGACGTTATCCTCGCCGGCGGGTGCACGTCGACGAGCACACCATCTCCCTCGACGACTCACCCGTCTACTACCGCATTGCCGAGGCGGCGACGGGCGCGCCGCCGTTGTACCTGCACGGGATTCCCACGAGCTCGGATGACTGGACCGAGTTCCTGGCCAGAACCGGCGGGCTGGCGCCCGATCTGATCGGATTCGGGCGCTCGGGCAAGGGCGAGCACCTCGACTTTTCGCTCGACGGCCTGACTGATTTCGTCGAGGACTTCCTGGCCCATCTCGACGTGGACGAGGTGCAGATCGTGGGCCACGACTGGGGCGCCGCCGTGGCCTTGAAGTTCGCCCATCGCCATCCCGAGCGGGTCCGGAGGCTCGTGCTGTGCAACGCGCCGGCACTGGTTGAAGGGTTCGCGTGGCCACGGTTCGTTCGGTGGTGGCAGATCCGCGGTGTGGGCGAGATGCTGATGGGGGCGACTACGCGAACGGTGCTGACCCGGGCGCTGCGGCAGGGCTGCGTCGAACCGGCCGCGTGGCCGAAGGCGCGGATCGATGCCGTCTGGGATCAGTTCGACCAGGGCACGCAGCGGGCGATCCTTCGGCTCGTCCGGTCCGCGCAGGACAATACGATCGGTGATGGCGGGCCGCGCCAAAACGGGGGGGAGGAGCACGGGGCGGCGGAGACGGACAGCCCGCGGGGTACGGACGGGCCAGCCGGACTAGAGCCGGCCGGGGCGGAGCGGGCGAGCGCGAACGGTCACACCGCGGCGGCCGAGACGACCCTGATCTGGGGCGAGAAGGACCCGTGGTATCCGCCGGCACTGGCGGACGCGTATGCCACGCGGCTTCCGGGGGCGCGGGTCGAGCGCGTCGCCAACGCAGGCCATTGGCCGTGGCTGGACCGGCCTGAGGTGGTGGAGCGCGTCGCCGCGCTACTCGAGGGATAGACGGGCTCGATGGCGCCTGCCGCCGTTTCGGCGGGTCCTGCCAACGCTGACGGCAGCGGTGATCGCAGCCGCATACGTGATCATCTCGCCACGCAGCGAAGACCTCGCGGCACACCTGCTCCGCGCCAAGCTGTTCGCCACCGAGGGCTTCGGGATCTGGAACAACTGGTGGTACGCGGGACACAACGTGCCGGGTTACAGCGTGCTGTTCCCGCCACTGGGCGCGCTGCTGACGCCGCAAGTGGCCGGCGCGATCGCGATCGTGCCGAGCGCTGCGCTGTTCGAGTCGATGGTGCACCGGCGCTTCGGCCCGGACGCGTGGCTCGGCGCTCTCTGGTTCGGGGCAGCGACCAGCACGAGCCTGTTCACGGGGCGACTCACATTCGCCTTCGGGCTGTTGCCGGCACTCGGGACGGCGTTCGCGCTCCAGCGCCGGCGCACCGGGGTGGCGGTCGCGCTGGCGGCGATCACGGCGCTGGCGAGCCCGGTCGACGCCGTGTTCGCGGCCCTGGCGGGCGTCGCGCAGGCGGCCGGCGCCTACATTGAGGAACGGCGCGTGACAGCGGCGCTGCCGGGCATCTACGTCGTGATCGCCTCCGCGCTACCCGTGCTGGCGCTGGCCGTCGCGTTTCCCGAGGGCGGGACTGAGCCGTTCGCGTTCTCGGCCCTCTGGCCGCTCGTCCTGATCTCGGGGGCGTTCGTGTTCCTGATCCCGCGTCGCGACTCCGCGCTGCGGGCCGGCGCGGCCTTGTACGCGGTCGGCTGCGTGCTCTCGTTCGCGGTGGCCAGCCCGGTCGGCAGTAACGTGGCGCGGCTCGGCCCGCTGATCGCGGGCCCGCTGGCGGCGCTGCTGTTGTGGCCGCGGCGCAAGTGGGCGCTGATCGCGTTGGCTCTGCCACTTCTCTACCTCCAGTGGCAGGCACCGGTCCGGGACATCCGCACCGCCGATGACAACCGGGAGGTGACGAGCGCCTACTTCCAGCCGCTCATCTCCTATCTGAGCCGGCAGCCCGACCAGCCATTCCGCATCGAGATCCCGTTCACGCTGTTCCACTGGGAGGCGTACGCGGTGGCGCCCTACTTCCCGCTCGCACGCGGGTGGGAGCGCCAGCTCGACACCAGGGACAACGCGCTGTTCTATAGCGGCAGGCTGACGGCCGCCCGGTACAGCGCCTGGCTGCATTGGCTGGCCGTGCGTTACGTCGCGGTGCCCGACGCCAAGCTCGACTACTCGGCTGTGGCGGAGGTCGCGCTGATCGATCGCGGCCTGCCGTATCTGCACCTGGTGCGTCGAACCGCCCACTGGCGCATCTATTCGGTGCTCGATGCAACGCCGATGGCCCAGGGAGCCGCCGTCCTACGCGCATTGGGGCCGAACTGGCTCCAACTCCAGGCGAGCGGCCCGGGGCAGGCGCTCATCCGCGTCAGGTGGAGTCCTTACTGGGCAGTCACGCAGGGCACGGGCTGTGTCGCCGACGCCGACGGGTTCACGCGCTTGCAGCTACGCCGCGCCGGGCCGGTCCATGTGGCGATCCGCTTTTCGCTCACCCGCATCGGCGCGACCTCGCCGCGGTGCAATTGACAGGGACCGAACGTCGCGCCTCGCTAGCATCCCCTCGATGGGGTCACCGCCCACCCCACCAAGTCCGTCTGGCCTGTCCGCTCCGTCCAGCCGAGTCATCCGCGTCCTCCGATTCATCGAGACGCGGGTCTTGCCGCGCGGTTGGGTTGACCTCTTCCGGCAGCTCGCGCTGTTCGCCGGCGCGCTGTTGCTGTACGACCTGGTGCGGGGAATCGTCGACAGCGACAACCCCTACAAGCCCTTCGGCGACGCCATGCGGATCATCGATCTCGAGCGGACGCTGCACGTCTTCATCGAGCCAAGCGTCCAGGCCTGGGCAATCAACAAGCACTGGCTGATCGACGCGCTGGACTGGATCTACCTGAACGGACACTTCGTCGTGACGTTCGCGGTCCTCGCGTTCATCTACGCGCGGCGAAACGACTCCTTCTACTTCGTACGAAACATGTTCATGATCGCGATGGGATTGGCGCTGATCGGGTATTGGCTGTATCCGACGGCACCGCCGCGGCTGATGCCCGAATGGGGCTTCACCGACGCGATCTCCCAGTTCGTGACTGGCGGCAGCGGCTCAATCGACTTTGGCCCCTCTAAGGCGTTCTTGAACTTCTACGCAGCGGTGCCCTCGATGCACGTGTGCTTTGCCGTCATGGTCGGCGGGTCGATGTCGCGACTCATATCCTGGCGACCCGGCAAGATTCTGTGGGCGCTGTACCCGCTGTTGATCACCTTCGTCGTCGTGGCGACCGCCAACCACTACCTCACCGACGTTTTCCTCGGGGCCCTCACCGCAGGCGTATCCGCGTGGCTCGCGCAGAGCCTGCTGGCCCGGGCGAGACCGGACGCGTGGGCGTTCGTGCGCGTCACGGCGTGAGCACACCCGGGCAGACCCGCCCCCCGCGACCGGGGCGGAGCGCGACCGCGCGTCGCGCCCGTGCGCCTCGGAATGGACCCACCGCGCAGGAGATGGTGCGCAACCGCCTGATCGAGTCGCGGCTGACGCCGAATGCGATCTCGCTCACGGGCTTTGCCTTGAACCTAGCCGCCGCGGCCCTGATCGTGGACCGCCTGTTCTTCCTCGCCGGGCTCGCGTTCATCGTCGGGTCGATCATGGACACGCTCGACGGCCGCTACTCCCGCATGTCGGGCAAGGGCTCGGTATTCGGGGCGTTCCTCGACTCCACCCTCGACCGCATGGAGGAGGGGATCGTCCTGATCGCGATCGGCGCCTACTTCGCCTCGCGCCACAACCAGGTCGCCGCCGCCGCGACGGTGGCGGCCGTGCTCGGCTCGCTGATGGTCTCCTACACCCGCGCCCGGGCCGAGGCGCTCGGCGTCGAGTGCAAGGTCGGACTGGCCACGCGTCCCGTCCGGGTGGTGATCCTGTCGATCGGCCTGGTCTTTGCCAAGGGCGCGTCGCTCGGGCACTTCGAGTTGCTCGCGCCGGCGGTGTACGTGCTCGCCGCACTGACCGTCTTCACGACGCTGCAGCGCATCTTCCACGTGCGCCGTCAGCTCAAACGGATCGCCCAGGAGCCCACCCTGCCTGCGGTGTAACGAACCCGCTCTCGCGGACTATCTTCAGTGGTCCGGGATCTCGAACCCGCGAGGTCACACGTAGAAAGGCAGCCCCACACAGTGAGCACGACCAACGGTTCCCCCAACGGCGCCGCTCGCTACCAGGACGGCAAGGTCAGGGTGGCGATCATCGGCGTCGGCAACTGCGCGAGCTCGTTCGTGCAAGGCGTCCAGTACTACCGCGACGCCAACCCAAGCGAGGCGGTGCCCGGGCTCATGCACGTCGATCTGGGCGGTTATCACGTGCGCGACATCGAGTTCAGCGCGGCCTTCGACATCGACGCCGACAAGGTCGGCAAGGACCTCTCCGAGGCGATCTTCGCCGGTCAGAACAACACGCTGAAGTTCGCGGAGAAGGTTCCGAATCTCGGCGTGACGGTCGAGCGTGGGATGACCCACGACGGCCTGGGCAAGTACCTCAAGGAGAAGATCACCAAGGCCCCCGGTCCCACCGCCGATATCGTCGACATCCTCAAGGAGACGCGTACCGACGTGGTCGTCTCCTACCTGCCGGTTGGCTCTGAGCAGGCGACCAAGTGGTACGTCGAGCAGATCCTCGACGCGGGCTGCGCGTTCGTCAACTGCATCCCAGTGTTCATCGCCCGCGAGGACTACTGGAACAAGCGCTTCAAGAAGGCTGGGCTGCCGATCATCGGCGACGACATCAAGTCGCAGGTCGGCGCCACCATCGTGCATCGAGCGCTGGCCCGACTGATGCACGATCGCGGCGTGAAGCTGCTGCGGACGTCCCAGCTCAACGTCGGCGGCAACATGGACTTCTACAACATGCTCGAGCGCGAGCGGCTGGAGTCCAAGAAGATCTCCAAGACCAACGCGGTGACCTCGATCATGGGTCACGAGCTGCCCGCCAGCGACGTGCATGTCGGTCCCTCGGACTACGTGCCGTGGCTGACCGACCGAAAGTGGGCGCACATCCGGCTCGAGGGCGAGGCGTTCGGCGACGTGCCGCTACAGATGGAGCTCAAGCTCGAGGTGTGGGACTCGCCAAACTCGGCCGGGATCGTGATCGACGCGGTGCGCTGCTGCAAGCTCGCCCTCAACAACGGCCTCTCGGGCCAGCTCGACGGTCCGAGCTCGTACCTGATGAAGTCGCCGATGCACCAGCGTCCGGACGACGAGGCTCGCGAGCTCACCGACAAGTTCATCGCTAAGTACGCCGGCAAGCCGGCCGCGGCCACGGGTAAGGCCGCGAAATCGAAGGCCGGCTCGAGCTGACATAAACTGCCGCTCGTGGCCAGCGAGCGGCTCGCGATCGCGCAGGTGACGCCGGTTGCCTGGGAGGTTGCGCACGAGGTCAACGACTACGTCGAGCGGGTTTCGCGCGAGCTCGCCCGGCGCGGGCACCGGGTGCTGATCGTCGCACCGTCCGAGTCGGGCGCGCTCGTGCGCGACAGCCGGAGGGCGATCCGCAACGACGGCTCGTCCTTGCTCGAGCGCGCCGACGGGGAGCCGCTCGTACTCGGCGTGGGTGAGGTGCTCCCGTTCTCGCCCACCCGGCGGCGCGCCGCCTCGCTGCCGATCGACGTCGCCAGGACGATCGAGGAGGCGCTCAGCAGTCTTCCGCTCGACATCGTCCACGTCCACGAGCCGTTCGCACCGAGCGCCTCGAGCGTGGCCCTGCGGCAGTCGCGCGGCCTGAACGTGGGCAGCTTCCACGGGCCGACCGAGCGGATCCTTTCGACCCAGCTGACAAGACCCCTGTCGCGGCTGCTGTTCAGCCGCCTCGACGCCCGCATCGCCAGCTACGGCGCCACCCGCGACCTGCTCCAGCGCTACTTCCCCGGCGATTACCGGGTGATCCTGCCCGGGGCCGATGTGGACGGCAATCGTGCGCCGATCCATTCGGATAGCGCGGCGGCGGGCGCGCCGGAGCCTGGTCCCGTGCAGCTGCTGTTCAGTGCCGCCGAGGAGCGCGCGGCCCTTCGCCTGTTCCTGCGGGCGCTCCGTGCCCTGCCCACCGAGCCCGAGTGGCGCGCCACCGTGTGGTCGCCGCGGCCGCTGACCCCGCCGGCGACGCTCAGCCGGCCGCTGCGCGACCGGGTGCAGTTCGTGGACGCCGAGCGGATGCCCGAGGCGCAGGCGATGGCGCAAGCCGACGTGCTCGTGCTCGCCTCGGAGGGGCTGCGGCCGGCGCCGGGGGCGCTGGTGCGCGCGCTGGCCGCCGGCGTGGTCCCCGTCGCCTCGCGGCTGGCGGCCTACGAGGAGCTCCTCGGCCAGGGCGAGTACGGCTTCGAGTTCGAGCCCGGCGACGTGCAGACGCTCGCCACGCACCTGGCGCGATTGATCGAGGAGCCGGCGCTCCGGGCCGCGGGCCGCGAGCGCGCGCAAGAGCTCAGAACCCGGTTCGGATGGCCCCGCGTGGCCGATGAGCTCGAGGACGTCTATGGCGGGCTCGTCGCCCGCCGGCACGACAACCGCGCCAACGACCGCATCCGGTCGCGGCTGCGCGAACGGCGCATGATCGATGTCGACCTACACATGCACACCGACCACTCGTATGACTGCGCCACGCCGGTCGAGGTGCTGCTCGCCGAGGCGCGGGCGCGAGGGCTCGGAGCGATCGCGGTGACCGACCACAACGAGATCTCGGGTGCCCACGCCGCTCGGGCCCGGGCGGACGGGATCGAGGTGATCGTCGGGGAGGAGGTCAAGACGGCCGATCAGGGCGAGGTGATCGGGCTCTTCATCGAGGAGAAGATCCCGCGCGGGATGACCCTCCAGGAGACGATCGCCGACATCAAGCGGCAGGGCGGCCTGGTTTATGTGCCCCACCCGTTCGACCGGTTGCACTCGGTCCCGGATTATGAGCACCTGCTGGACGTGCTCGACGAGGTGGACGCGATCGAGGTGTTCAATCCGCGCGTGGCCATCAGCGAGTTCAACGATGAGGCGGCTCGCTTTGCGGCCAAGTACCGGATCCCCGCGGGCGCCGGCTCGGACGCGCACGTACCCCAGGGCCTAGGCTCGGTGCGGATCCGAATGCGCGAGTTCGACGGTCCCGAGGAGTTCCTCGAAGCGCTCAGAGACGCCGACATCGTCCGCAACCCGGCCAGCCTGCTCTACGTCCAGGCGCTGAAGTTCTTGCAGACCAAGGCCCTCCCTGAATCGGCGCGGAAAGCCTCGCGCGAGCGCCGGGTACGGCGGGCGATGGGACTCGATCGGCGCGGCGCGAACAACCGTGGCGGCCGCAACTCCTGATGCACTCGCAAGGACAAGCTCGCGAGCCGTCCAATCGGACAGCGATGCCGGCAACCGACGACGAGATCCGGGAGAAATACCTCGAGCGCGCGATCCGCGAGCTGAACGCCTTTTCCCGGGAGGTCCAGGCCTGCACCGACTGCCCCAGGGGCGCGCTGATGCCCGTCCTGGGGTCCGGGCATCCTCAGGCCGATATCTTCCTGATCAAGCACTTCGCCCGGCCCTCTGAGGTGGAGGAGGGCGTGGCCTTCTACGGCCGCGCGGGCAACGCGCTGATGAAATCGCTCAAGCGCCTCTCGATCGACCCGCTCGCGGTCTACGGCACGCTGTGCGTGAAGTGCCCGGTGCCGGACCCGGCGATGGCCGATCCCGGGTGCGTGGGCAGGCTCATCGAGGAGCTCGAGATCGTCTCGCCCAAGATCGTCGTGGTCATGGGTCTCGAAGCCTTGTCGGTGGTCAACGAACTCGACCTGCCGTTGCGCCAGGACCTGCACCCCTTTCTGGGCGAGCTCCAGCGGCTGACGCCGTCGATCGAGGCCCTGTACGTGCCCAACATCGACGACTCGCTCGACGAGGAGAGCTCCAAGCGGGAGTTCTGGGCCGCGTTCCGGATGCTCGGGCAGTGGTGGGCTGATCTGCCTCCGTACTGATTGGCCCCCGGGGCCTTCATCCGACGGCCCTCTAGGATCAGGCGATCACCGATTCGACTCCGCAACAAGGCCCCGGCGACCAGCTCCCGGAGCTCCGCGCCTCCGACGCCGAGCGCGAGCAGACCGCCGAGATCCTGAGGGTCGCGGCCTCGGAGGGCCGGCTGGACGTCGAGGAGCTCGAGGACCGGCTAGGGACGGTGTACACCGTGCGGACCCGCACCGAGCTCGAGCGGCTGATTGCCGACGTCGACCCGCAACGGTTAGGGCGGGGCCGAGCGATCGCCACGCCGGGACAGCGCGGCGGCCTCACCGTCAGGGAGGGGCCTGGGGGCGACCGCTGGGTGATCTCGATCATGAGCGGGCACGAACGTAAGGGCCGGTGGCGGGTGGGACCCCGCTGCACGGTGTTCAACTTCTGGGGCGGCAGCGACATCGACCTGAACGACGCCGAGCTGGCCGACCCGCTGACCGAGCTGAACGTGTACTCGATCATGGGCGGGGCGGAGGTTCGGGTCCCGCACGGCGTCGAGGTGCAGGTGACGAACTTCGCGCTGATGGGAGGCAATGGTGTGGAGCTCGGGGACGAGGTGACGCCCAGCGGTGGTCCGGTCATCCGCATCCGCATGGTGTCTGTCATGGGCGGCACCGGCCTCAAGCGGGGCCGGAAGCTCAGCAAGAAGGAGCGCAAGGAGCAGGGCCTCCGAGAGGCGCAGCGGCTCCAAGACGGGCAGCGGGCGCGCGAGCTCGAGCCCTAGCCGCCAGCACCCCGGAAAACCCCTCGCAGCCCCCTCTCTAACCCGCTAGGCTCGCGCTCATGGACCTTGAGGAAAGATCCCTCGACGAGGTCGGCGACCGCTGCGAGGAATGCGGCGCCAAGCTCACCCGGCCGGAGATGCAGGCCGCGCTCGAGTCGGGCGGACCGGCGCTATGCACGGTCCACGCCGATGAGTTCGTCGCGGTGGGCGAAGAGGACGACCTGTTCGAGGACGAGTAGGCGGACGGCAGAGACCGCCGGGCTCCCGACCCCGGCGCGGGCGCACGGCCGATCGCGACGGCATTCCTACGTCGTTAGGATGATCTTGCCGAGCTTGCCGCCCTGGGCGAAGCGGTCGTAGGCCGCCGGCGCCTCCTCGAGCGGGTACGTGGCGGCGATGGGTACACGCACTGCGCCGGATGCGAGGAGCGGCAGAACCGAGCGCTCCACGGCGCGGGCGGTCATCGCCTTCTCTTCGAGCGGCCGGGGCCGCAGCGTCGAGTTGTAGATCCGGGCCCGTTTCTGCATGGCGAGGCCCAGGTTCAGGTCGGCCTGGGCGCCGGCGCTGATCCCGATCACCATGATCCGGCCCCACAGACCGAGGGCCTGGAGGTTGGCCGGGAAGTTCGGGGCCCCGACGAGCTCGAGGATCACGTCGAACGGTCCGTGCTCCTCGAAGCCCTCGGGCGCGATCACCTGGGCGCCGAGCTCAGCCACCGCGTCACGGTGGTCCGGGTTGCGCACAGTGGCCGTCACCCGCGCCCCCGTGGCCCGGCCGAGCTGGATCGCCGCGGTTCCGACCCCGCCGGCGCCACCGTGGACGAGCAGGCGCTCGCCGGACTTCAGCCCGGCCTGGGTGAAGACCCCATCGTGGGCGGTGGTGAACACCTCGGGCACGCCCCCCGCCGCCGGCCAGTTGAGGTTGTCGGGAACCGCCATCAGGATCCGCTCGTGCACGACCGCCAGCTCGGCCTGGCCACCGCCGGCCACGATCCCCATGACCCGGTCGCCGACCTCGAACCGGTCGGCGCCTGACCCACGTTCGATCACCTCACCGGCCAGCTCGAGCCCCGGGATGTCCGGCGGCGCACCCGGAGGAGCCGGATAGAAGCCGCGGCGCTGCATCATGTCCGCGCCGTTCAGGCCGGCGGCGTGGACGCGGACCAGGCATTCGCCGGCGCCGGGCGTCGGGTCCGGGTGGTCCTCGACGGTCAGGTTCTGGTCTTTGATCGTGACGGCTCGCATGACGCGGACAAGTTACGGGAGGACCGTGACCAGCGTCCCGTAGGTCAGATAGCCCCAAGCCTGCTCGGCCGCAGAGTAGGGCAGCTCGACGCAGCCCAGGCTCTGCGGCGACCCGTAGTCCGCCCGGGGCATGTAGTGGACGGCGTCTCCCCCGTTGAAGTACGCGACCCACTGCACGAAGTCGGCGTAATGGGACCCATCGGGGTTGGTGCCTTGCATGGTCTGGCTGCGCAGACGCTCATACACCGGGAAGGTCCCTGTCGCGGTGCCCTGTCCCGGAATGCCGGTGTTGGCGAGGGTGCTCTCCACGAGGCGCCCGTTGTGGTAGAGGGTGAACGTCTCCGGGCTGCTCTCGCTGGCCACCGCGTAGCTATAGCCGCCTGTGTTCCACTGGCGGTTGGCGCGCGCGGCCAGGAGCGCCTGCCACAGAGCGGTGCTCGGAACGCCGTTCAGGGCCAGCCCGTGCTGGGCCTCGAACGCCATGATCGCGCCCCTGAGCACGCTGGCGTTATCGCCCGACCACAACGCGCGCAGCTCCGTTGGCCACTCGGAACCGAGCGCCAATCGGACGGCGGGCGGCTGGAAGATGGCGCGGAGCTGTCCGGGGGTGTCGCGCGGGGCCGGCTGCTTGGCGGAGACGACATGGACGGGGAGATAGCGCAGCTCGGCGAGCAGCTGGGTGAGGCGTACGACGGATCCGCTCCCGACCTGGAAGCTGGCGCTCACGGGGCTGCGCAGCGCGGCGCCGTCGGCGGCCTTCAGCGCCTTGGGGACCGTGATATGCACGACGGTTCCCGGCATGTAGGCACTGGTCGGGATGAATCTGAGTGTCGTCGGGTTCGGCTGTGCCCAGGCCCCGGGGATCGCCGGGGATACCCTCGGCTCAGAGCGCGCGGTCACCGGGGCAAGCCCGGTTGAGAACCGCAGCACGATCGTCGCATCGCCCGGGGCCGTGCCCTCCGGGAACGCACCGGTCAGCCGCAGCGCCGGCTGGGACGAGGTGGCCGCAACCGCCTGCCCCGCGCCACCGGCCAGCAGGACCGCAGCGACGAGCACCGCGCTAGCGATGATGCTGCGAATTCTCATCTAGACCGGACTACCCACGATCCAGTACCGCCACCGCCTCGATGTGCGGGGTCTGCGGAAACATGTCAACCGGCCTTACACGCCGCAGCTGGTATCCGGCCTCGACCAGCTGGGCGGCGTTGGGCGCCAGGGTCGTCGGGTTGCAGGACACGTACACGATCCGGCGGGGACCGGCTTCGATGATCCGCCGGACCACCTTCTGTGAGAGGCCCGATCGGGGCGGGTCGACGACCAACACGTCGGGCCGGCCGGCGCGCTGGACGAGTTCGCGCAGCGCCAGGCGGACGTCGCCGGCGAAGAAGTGGGCGTTGTCGATCTCGTTGCGCCGCGCGCCCGCGATGGCGTCGGCGATCGCCTCCTCGATCAGCTCCAGACCCCACACCTCGGCGGCTCGGGGCGCCATCAGCAGGCCGATCGTGCCGATCCCGCAGTACAGGTCGAAAACGCGGTCCGTGCCGCTGGGTTGGGCGTAGTCGATCGCCAGCTCGTACAGGCGCTCGGCCATCTCCGTGTTGGTCTGGAAGAACGCACTCGAGGAGATGTGCATGCGCAGGCCGCCGATCTCCTCCCGGAATCGCTCGCGGCCGCCGATCAGCTCCGTCTCGCCGCGCTGAGTCGTCTCGGCCACGCTATCGGTCTGGGTCCACAGCAGCCCGCCGACCGGATCCGCGGCTCTCGCCAGGTCTTCGGTGTCGAGCCGACCCGGGCTCGTGACGAGCCGCACCTGGAGCTCCCCAGTCCGCCGCCCTTCCCGCACCACCAGATTCCGGAGCAGCCCCTCGCCGGTGCGACGGTCATACGCGGAGAGGCCTTGTGCGCGGCACCACTCGGCGACCCGCTCACGGGCGGCGTTGCCTGCCTCGGAGGCGAGCAGGCAGTCGGTCACCTCGACGATCTCCTCCCACCTGCCCGGGGCATGAAACCCGCACACCAGGCGGCCGGCCCCGTCGGTGCCAAACGAGTACTCGAGCTTGTTGCGGTAGCGCCACTGCTCGAGCGCGGGCATGATCGGCTCGAGTGCGAACCCGTCGAGCCGCCCGATCCGGCGCAGCGCATCCTCGACCTGCTCCTGCTTGACCTCGAGTTGGCGCTCGTAGGGCAGCACCTGCCAGGGCGCACCCGGGTGCGCGGCCCGCGGCGCGATCCGGTCGGGGCTCGGCTCGAGGATCTCGACCGCCCGGGCCTGGGCATAGGCGCGCTTGGAGTTCTGCACCTCGGCGCGCACGCGGTCGCCGGGGAGGCCGTCCTGGACGAACACGACGTATCCGTTCAGGCGCGCGACCCCGGCGCCGCCGAACGCCAGCGAATCGACCATCAGGTCGAGAATCTCGCCCCGGGCGGGGCGGCTCGCGGTGGTGGTGGGGGCGGTGGCACGTTCCATCGTTGGTCCTAGCATGGCAGCCGCATGCCGCGCGGCGCCTGAGACCCTCTCTACGCCCGGTCGATTGCGGCGCGGACGGCCACCGGATCGGCGTCCAGCTGGAGCAGGATCCGCGCCGCGGCCCCGCCCGGCTCGCGGACCAGCGCGAGCAGCAGGTGCTCGGTCCCCACCTGGGGCTGGTCGCGCATCGACGCCTCCCGGCGCGCTCGCGCAACCGTGTCCTCCGCGCGGCCCGTGAACGACAGCTCAGCATCCGGCGCGTCGACCCCCACTCCCATCATCCCGACGACCGCCGTCCGCACGTCCGAATACCTCACGCCGAACGTGGCGAGCACCTGAGCCGCGGAGCCCTCGGGCACGGCCAAGAGCCCGAGCAGGATGTGCTCGGTGCCCACGAAGCTGTGGCGCAGCCCGCGCGCCTCCTCGTGGGCGCGCTGAAGGGCCGCGCCCGCCGGCTGTGTGAAGTGCTCGCTCAGGTCAGCTGTTTGTCGATCGCCGCGAGGACCGACTTGCGGTTGGCGTGCCGTCGCTCGTAGTCGCGCACCTTGCGCAGCTCCGCCGCAGAGAGTCCGTCGAGGCGGGCCTGCACCTGGGCGGCCGTCAGCTCGTCGTAGCCGAGGATCGGAAACGACTCACCGGGGCTGACCGTGCGACGCGCCCGGTCGGCGCTGCGGAGCAGGAGATCGAGCGACTCGGTGCGGCGCGCGCGCACAGCGGCCGATCCGAGCTGCTGGCGGCCACGGCCGAACAGTCGCTCGACGTCGGACATGAGCTGGTCGGTCTGCTGGCGCCCGCGGTTGACAAGCTCGGCGGCCAGCTCGTTGGCATCCGAGCGCGTCACCCGACCCCGCGAGGCCGCGTCGTCGAGCACCTCCTGAATCCGCTCGCGCGTGAGGACGACCAGACCGAGGGGTCTGATGATCCGATTGACGAGCTGCTCAGCCAGGCTCGCCGCACCCTCACTCAAGGGATCGGGTTCGCTCGCGGAGCGAGTCCGACCGCTCGAACGCGCGCGACCCGACGGGGATTTGGCTGAGGGCATGACTTGCATATCTCCTTACCGGAAGCTCCTGCTGAGCGTACCCAAGCGCCCCGGGAGTCGGCGCCAACGAGGCGGCAACCCCCGGTCCCATCCCCCTACCTGGCTCAGGCGCCGGCGAGGAGCTCGAGCAGGGCCTTCTGCGCGTGGCGCCGGTTTTCGGCCTGGTCCCAGATCCGCTGACGCTCGCCATAGAGGACCTGGTCGGTGATCTCTTCCCCCGGATGGGCAGGCAGGCAGTGGAGCGCAATCGCGCCCGGCGCGGCGAGGTCGAGCAGTTCGTCGCTGAGCTGGTAGGGGGTCAGCATCCGCCGTCGTTCGGCGGCCGAGTCGGGGTCGTCGCTCATGCTCACCCAGACATCGGCGTATAGAGCGTCGGCACCCCGGGCCGCCTCGCGCGGATCGTCGGTGAGGGCGCCGCCACCACCCGGCTCGAGCTGGAAGCCGTCGGGCGAGGCGACCCGGACCTCGACGCCGGCGGCGCCACCCACGTCAACCAGCGAACGCGCGACGTTGTTGCCGTCGCCGACATAGGCGAGGGTCAGGCCGTCGAGATGGCCGAAGGTCTCGCGCAACGTGAGCAGGTCGGCGAGCGCCTGGCACGGGTGGTACCGCGGGCTCAGCATGTTGATCACGGGAACCGTCGCGTAAGCGGCCATCTCCTCGATCAGCTCGTCCCGGCCGGTCCGGATCCCGATTGCCGCCGCATGCCGGGAGAGGACGTACGCGGTGTCGCGCACCGACTCCCCGCGGGAGAGCTGGAGCTCGTCTGGCCGCAGGATCATCGGGTGTCCCCCCAGCTCGGTGATCCCGGCCTCGAACGACACGCGAGTGCGCGTGGAGGGCTTCTCGAAGATCAGCGCCACCGCACGCTTTCGCAGTGCGTCCGAGCTGTAGGGCGCCGCCTTGAGCTCCAGCGCGCGGTCGATGAGGCCGCGCACCTCGTCGGCGGTGAGCTCGTTCCCAGTGATGAAGTGACGCGGCAAGCGACGAGTGTACGTTGGGTCCTGGCCGATGCGCGTGCTGACCTGGAACCTGCTGCACGGACGTTCCGTACCCCCCGCCGGACGCGACCTGTTCGACGAATTCGCCGACGCGCTGGCCGGGTGGGAGTGGGACGTGGCCCTGCTTCAGGAGGTCCCGCCGTGGTGGCCTCCCGCGCTCGGCGCCCGGCTGGAGGCGGACGAGCGGCTCGTGCTCACCTCCCGCAATGCACTGCTGCCGGCACGGCGCGCGGTCGCCACGCGGTGGCCGGATCTGATCAAGTCGGGCGGCGGCGGCGCCAACGCGATCCTCGTCCGGGGGGACATGGTGGCCGAGCACCGATGGCGCCGGCTGTGCCTGTGGCCCGAGCGTCGCTGGGTCCACGCGGTGCGGCTGCGCGGCGCCGAGGTATGGGTGGCGAACCTGCACGGAGGCGGCCGGATCCGCGATGCTCAACGCGCGGCCGAATCCGCCCTGCGCTGGGCCGGAGAGTGGCCGGTGATCCTCGGCGGAGACTTCAACATCCGGGAACTGGCGCTCGACGGGTTCGCGTATGCGGGCGGCCACAGCGTTGACCTGGTGTTCGCGCGTGGCTTTCAGGCCGGCTCGACCGAAGTACTCGACCGCGGGCCGCTTTCCGACCACGCTCCGGTGCTTCAATTATTAGGTCGATAGAATTACTTGACAGGGCAGATCGCCGGACGGCGCCGGGCCGTCGGGTAGGCGCGGACTCGAGCATGCCCCGCCGGTCAGGCCAGGCGGCCGGCCAGCTCGACAATCTCGTCCGAGGCCTTATCGGTCGACCCCGAGTCGAAGGGCGGCTCGGGGTCGTATTCGATCGCCAGCTGAATCGCGCGCGCCACGTCCTCCCCGGCTATGCGCGCCGCGAGCGTGAGCGCCATGTCGATCCCGGAGGAAACGCCGGCCGCAGTGATCACCTTGCCCTGCTCGACCACCCGGCGGCTGACCGGGATCGCGCCGAGCTCGGCGAGCTGGCCGAGCACCCGCCAGTGGGTGGTCGCCTCGAGGCCGTCGAGCAGCCCCGCGGCCCCGAGCAGGAGGGCGCCGGTGCAGACCGAGGTCGTCCACCGGGTGCTCTGGTGGGCCGCGCGCAGCCAGGCGAGCAACTCCTCGTCGCGCATCAGTGGCCGGATGCCGTGGCCGCCGGGTACAACGACCACCTCGGGATGGGGCACGTCGGACAGGGCCCGATCCGCGGTCAGGGTCAGCATTCCGTTGCCCGTGCGCTTGGGGCCGGGCTCCTTGGCGATGAAGTCAACGCGAGTGTCGGGCAGCCGCGACAGGACCTCGTAGGGCCCGACCGCGTCGAGCGCGGTGATGCCGTCGAAGATCGGGATCGCGACGTCCACTTAGCGCCCCTAGGCGCCCCGTCCGGCCCGCAGCCCAAACCCGCGAAGCACCAGTAGCGCCTTCTCCCCGAGCGTTCCCCGCCCGGGCAGGATCCCGAGCTGCGTGGCCGCGTCGTACAAGTCGAAGAAGCCGCGCACGCGCAGCAGACGGTTGCGCCGGACCTCGCAGTAGAAGATGCAGTGCACGACCACGAACCGGTTGGTGGCGGGGAGGCCTTCGAGCGGCCCTCGGTGCGTGCCGAGCACCTTGCACGGGGCGGCCACGAACCGCTCGTTGGTGAGCCGCTCGCCGGTCTGCTCGACCCGGACGTCGGGGAAGGCGGCCCACAGGCGAGTCGGGTGATGGAGGAACTGCTCGATGCCCTCGAGCGGCTCAAGGGTGAGCGGGTCCTCGTAGTGGATCTTGCTCGAGCAGATCGATGCGAAGGCCGACTCGTCGCGCCCCGACCAGGCGGCCTCCCAGGCGTCGATCAGCTCGTCAACGTTCAAGGTCCGCTCGACGCTCACTGGGCTTCTCCCCGATCACTCGAGAATTATTGATTTCTGTCGGCGGCGCCTGCGGCGGCGCCTTGGTCGAACACCGGGAGCCCCTCGTCCGGTGTCGAGGCCTCGGCGTAGCGCCGGCGCGGGATCCGGCCCGCCCCGCGGGCCAGCCAGCCCGACTCAACCGCCAGACGGATGGCTCTCGCCATCGCCACCGGGTCGTGGGCGCGCGAGATCGCGCTCGCACACAGCACCGCGTCGCAGCCGAGCTCGATCGCGAACGTGGCGTCCGAGGCGGTACCCACGCCCGCATCGAGGATCACCGGGACGTTCGCCCGCTCGATCATGATCGAGATGTTGTAGGGGTTGCGGATGCCCATACCGCTGCCGATCGGCGAGCCGAGCGGCATGACCGCGGCACACCCGACGTCCTCGAGTCGACGGGCCAGGATCGGATCGTCGGTGGTGTACGGGAGGACCACAAAGCCGTCATCGACCAGCGCCTCGGCGGCGCTCACGAGCTCGACGGCGTCGGGCAGCAGTGTGCGGTCATCCCCAATCACTTCGAGCTTGATCCAGTCGGTCTCGAACGCCTCTCGCGCGAGCTGCGCCGTGATGATCGCGTCCCGGGCGGTGTAGCAGCCCGCCGTGTTCGGCAGCACCTGTACGCGGGCCGCCTCGAGGACATCGAGGATCGAGCCACGATGATTTGGTCCCCGCCCACCCCCCAGGCGCCGCAGGGCGACGGTGCACATGTCTGTCCCGGAGGCCCGGAGTGCGGTAGCCAGGATCTCGTGGTTGGTGAACCCGCCGGTGCCCAGGATCAGGCGCGACCCCAGGGTGCGGCCGGCGATCGTCAAGGGCAACTGCTCGTTCATCTGCTCAACCTCCTTGCACCGCCACGACAACCTCGATCTTCGCGCCTTCGCGCAGCTCGGTGCTTGGCCAGCGATTGCGCGGCACGACCTCACCCTCCACCGCTACCGCGACGCCGCGACCCTCGGGGGCGTTCGGCAGCGAGGCAATTATGTTGGCCACCGTCGCACCGTCCGGTAGCTCGCGTCGATCGCCGTTGACCGTGACCGACATGGTCATGCTGTCACCGTGGCGCCGACGAATCGGGTCGGCGCGAAGTCCTCGGGGATCGCGCCGTGACCGGCGAGCGCGTCGACGACGAGCTCCGCCGTGATCGGCGTGAGCAGGATCCCATGGCGGTAGTGGCCGACGGCCCAGTGCAGGCCGGCGATCGCCCCGGGGCCGATCGCCGGCGCGTTGTCCGGGGTGGCCGGCCGGAGTCCGGCGGACAGCTCATCGATCACGAGCTCGGTCACCGACGGCAGCAGCTCGAACGCGTTGCGCAGCAACTCAAACGCGGCGCCGGCGGTCACCGTCTTATCGAACCCGCGCTCCTCCATCGTCGCGCCGATCACGTAGCGACCATCCCCTCTCGGAACCACGTAGCCGCCGGCCATGCGCAGCACGCGCGTGAGGAGCCCGGGTCCGGCGGGATCGTGTAGCCGGAGGATTTGGCCTTTTATTGGATGGATCGGTACACGCGCGCCCTCGGGGATGCCATCGAGCGCGCTCGACCATGGGCCAGCGGCGACGACAACGTCCTCCACCAGGACCTCGGACCCGTCGGCGAGGGTGACTCCGGTCACGCGCTCATGCGCGATCGTGACTCCGGTCACGGCTGTTGCCGTGCGCAGCTCACCTCCGGCCCTGATCAGGGCCTCCGCCAGCGCCGCGGTCAGCTTGCGGGGATCGATCGCGTGATCGTCCGGAATCTCGAGTCCCAGCCGCAGCGTCGGCGCGAGCGCCGGCTCGAGCTCGCGCGCCTGGCTTGCGCGCAGCCGCTGGACGGGGAGGCCGAGCGTCCCGCGCAGCTCGCGCTCGCGCTCGAGCCACTCGGCGTCGTCACGGTCACGCGCGCCGAGCAGCGTTCCGCAGCGCAGGTATCCGGTGTCCATGCCGGTCACCTCGCCCAGCTCCGCCACGAAGTCCGGGTATGCCTCGACGCTCGCCAGCCCCAGGCGCATCAGCGGCTGCTCTGAGGCCATCGCCTCGCTGATCGGCGCCAGCATGCCCGCCGCCACGCTCGACGTGCCGGCGCCGGCATGGTCGCCGCGCTCGAGCACGAGCACCTTGAGACCGCCCTGCGCGGCCCGCCAGGCGACGGCTAGGCCGATGGCGCCCGCGCCTACCACGGCGACGTCGAATGAGCTTGAGCGGTTCGGCAAGGTTCACGCTCCCTGCGCCGGCATTATCCGGTTCAGGTTCAGACGGTCGGCGGCTCGAAGGCCGCCCTCTCAGCCCACTGGTAGGGCTCCCGTTTGGTCAATCCTAGCGCGGGGTTGATGGCCGGCGGCTAGCCGCACCCAGCGGCTCAGCCTCGCGCTCCTGCCACACTTCGACGCGTGCCAGACCGCCGCGAAAGATTGCGATCCGCCCGCCTCTACCTCGTCTGCGACGAGCAGTCCGACGAGTTCCTCGACGCGGTCCTCGGCGCCGGTGTCGACATGGTCCAGCTCCGGATGAAGGACGCCCCGGATGCCCGGATCGTCGCGGTGGGACAGCGCTTTGCCCGCGCCGCGTCAGCCCACGGCGCGCTGTTCATCCTCAACGATCGGCCGGATCTGGTCGAGGTGGTGGGCGCCGACGGGGCGCATGTCGGGCAGGACGACGTGACGGTGCGCGACGCGCGCGCCACCGTGGGCTCAGACCGGCTTGTCGGCCTCTCGACCCACAGTCCCGAGCAGGTTGACGGCGCCGCGGGCGTACCTGTCGACTACATAGGGGTCGGGCCTGTCCATGCCACCCCGACCAAGCCGGACCGCCCGGCCGTGGGGCTGGCGCTCGTGCGCTACGCCGCCGCGCACGCCACCGTGCCGTTCGTCGCGATCGGCGGGATCACGCCGGCGAACGCAGGGGCGGTGCGTGAGGCCGGAGCCGAGCGGATCGCCGTCGTCCGCGCGCTGACCGACTCCGCCGACCCGGCGCAGGCCGCCCGGAGTCTGCGTTCGGTTTTCAGCAATCCCGGGGTGCGTGTTGGCGCAACGTAGCCGTAAGCGAGGCCGTCGCCGGACGGCACCTGCGGCCACCGTGGCCACGGGGCCACGGCCCGCCCCGAGCGCCCCCACTGGCCAAGCGCCCCCGCCCGGTCGTTCAGAGGCGCGCAACGCGGCCGTCCGGGCCACGCTGACGCCGCTGGCGCCGGGCGAACGACCCTGGCCGCTCAGGATTGCGGCGCTCATCGCGCTGCTGATCGGCGCCAGCGACCTCGTAGTGGTGCTCATCAACGGCAAATTCAACGTCGGGGGCGCCCACACCGGGGCCAGCGGCGTGATCCTGTTCTCAGTGGTGATGATCGTGTGCGCCTGGGGCATGTGGCAGCTCCGGTACTGGGCGGTGCTTGGCTTCCAGGCGATCCTCGTGTTCGTGATCCTGTTCTTCTCGCTGCTGCTGGCGCGAGCGGCGAACCTACTGGCGGTGGTGGCCGGCGTCGTGGTGGTCGGCGGCAGCGGCTACCTGTTCTTCAAGCTGGTCCGCGTGCTCAGCCGCCTGCAGATACCCAAGCCCCCGTCCCGCTGAGGCGCCCTTCTATAGTCTCCGGCCGCATGCCAGAGGCGTCATACGACTGCATCGTGATTGGCTCCGGACCCGGCGGGTACGTGGCCGCGATCCGGGCTGCTCAGCTCGGGATGAAGACTGCGGTGGTCGAGAAGGATCGCGTCGGCGGTCGGTGTCTGAACTACGCGTGCATCCCGGCGAAGGCGATCCTGCGGGTGGCTGACGTGCTCACCGAGATCCGTGAGGCGGACGACTTCGGCCTGAAGGTGTCAGAGCCCACCGTCGACTGGCCCAGGGTGCTCGCCAGACGCGAGAAGGTGGTCAAGACGCTGACCGGCGGGGTGTCGGGGCTGTTCAAGAAGAACGGGATCGAGTTGATCGAAGGCGAGGCGGCCTTAGCGGGCGGCGGAAAGGTCACCGTGAACGGCCAGACGATCGCCGCCAGGACGATCATTCTTGCTACCGGGTCGGTCAAGCGGCCGATCCCGGGCACCGAGTTCGGCGGCCGGGTGATCGGCACCGAGGAGGCCTGGGCGCTGCCCGAGCTCCCCAGGTCCCTGGCCGTGGTCGGCGCCGGCGCCTCGGGGGCGGAGATCGCCTCCGCGTACGCGCGCCTGGGCTCGGTGGTGACGCTGTTTGAGGCACTCGAGCGCGTCCTGCCCACCGAGGATGAGGACATCTCCAAGGTCGTCGACCGCGGTCTGAAGCGCCAGGGGATCACGGTCCACACGAGCACCTTTGTCGAGAACATCCAGTCCACGGAGTCGATCTGCCGCTACACCCACGGCGATACGCAGGCCGAGGCGGAGTGGCTCGTGATCGCGACCGGCCGCGGCCCGGACGTCGAAGCCCTCGGCCTGGATGAGGCGGGCGTGAACCGAGCAGAGGCCGGCTTGATCGAGGTCGACGGCGCGATGCGCACGACCGCGCAGGGCATCTACGCGATCGGCGACCTCGTGCACGGGCCGGCGCTGGCCCACAAGGCGTCGGACGAGGGGGTCATCGCGGTCGAGGACGCGGCCGGGCTCGAGACGCACCCGATCGAGTACCCCGACATCCCCCGGGCCACCTTCTGCACTCCGAACGTCGGCAGCTTCGGCCTGACCGAGCAACAGGCACGCGACCAGGGCTACGACGTCACCGTGGGCAAGGTCCAGTACGGCGCGGTGGGCGCCGGGACGGTGTACGGCGACCGCACCGGCCTGGTCAAGGTCGTCGGGGAGAAGCAGTACGGCGAGTTGCTGGGCGGACACATCGTCGGCACCCGGGCGACCGAGCTGATCCAGGAGCTCGTCAACGTGCGCGCGCTCGAAGGCGGCTACCCGGAGGTGGCGCGGATCATCCACGGCCATCCGACCCTGTCGGAGGCGGTCATGGAAGCCGGGCGCGCGGCGGACGGGTGGCTCATCCACGGATAGCGTGGGTCAGCAGCCGGTCTTCTACTACGACCTCGGCAGCCCCGATTGCTACCTGGCCGCCGAGACGATCATGTCGTCGCTTCCCGTCGTGCCCGAGTGGGAGCCGCTGCTCGGCTCTGATCTCGCACCGCTCGACCGCCACCCCAACCGCGACCGGATCGGCCGCCAAGCCAAGGAGCTTGGCCTGCAACCGCTCCGCTGGCCGAGCGGATGGCCACCCGACACCGAACGCGCGATGCTGGCGGCGACCTACGCCAAGCGCATCGGGCGCGGCGTCGCGTTCTCTCTGGCCGCCTTCCGCCAGGCGTTCGCCGGCGGCCGCGATCTGGGCGACGAGGACACGATCCTGATCTCCGGCGCAGCCTGCGAGATGCACCCGACGGCGCTGCGCAAAGGGATCGACCTGACAAGCACACGAGCCGCCCTGGCCGACGCGGCCCGGCGCGCGAGACAGGGCGGCGTGACGGCGCTGCCGGCGATCCAGATCGGGGATCGCGTCTTCTCCGGTCCGAACGCGGTCCCCGAGGCGACGGCTGCGCTGGAGCACGCACTCCAGTGAAGGCCAACCGCGCCTACGAGCTCATCGTCTCGCGCGGAGGTCGCGAGCCGGCGTTCCTGTCCGACCCCAAGCGCACCGATCGGATCGAGGTCGTCTCGATCGACGACGGCGAGGTCATGCTGTATTGGGACGTGAACGTCAAACAGGCCTCCAAGCTGCTCAAGCTCCTGCGCACCGACCTGGCGAGCCTCGACGCCGAGGAGTTCTTCGACAAGTGGCTCGACGCCGACGCCGAGGCGGGGTGACGAGTCATCGGACGCTGCCGAGCGATGCTTCGCATACGCTCGGGTTAATGTCCCCACGCCAGGCTCTGGAGCTCGCGTACGCCCTGCGGCCGGCGATCGCCGACGAGCGCGTGCTGGCCGCGGTCGCGAGCATCCCACGCGAGCGCTTCATCCCGCGGTCCCAGCGAAGCCGGGCCTACGCCAACGTGGCGCTCCCGATCGGTGCGGGCCAGACGATCTCGCAACCGCTGGTCGTGGCGCGGATGCTCGAGGTCCTGGCCCTCGCGCCTACCGATCGCGTGCTTGACGTCGGCACCGGATCGGGGTACCACGCCGCCCTCCTGTCGCTGCTGGTCGCCCACGTCTACACGGTCGAGCGCCACCCCGAGCTCACAGCGAGAGCCCGCGGCACGCTTACCGACCTCGGGATCGACAACGTCACCTTCCACGTCGGCGACGGATGGGAAGGATGGCCCGAGCACGCGCCGTTCGACGCGATCAACGTCGCGGCAGCCACCGGCCTCGAGCTCCCGGAGACGCTCGAGCATCAGCTCGCCGACGGCGGGCGGTTGGTGGCGCCGGTGGGTGCGAAGGAGCAGCACCTGACGCTGGTCGAGCGCGCCGGAGACCGCTTCATCCGCCGCCGGCTCGAGGCTGTTCAGTTCGTCCCCCTCGTGCGGGGCGACCAGGAGAACTAGCCAGACGCGAGCGCATCACCTCGATCGCCACCGGGTGGTGATCGACGAGCACGAACCGCCGGCCGAGCGCCTGGCAAACCGCTCCGAGCGTCCCTGAGCCTGCAAACGGATCTAGACACCAGCCACCCGGCCGCGAGGAGGCCGCGACCATCCGCCGCAGGACGCCCTCGGGTTTCTGGGTTGGATATCCGGTCTTCTCGCGGCCGTTGGTGGGGACGATCGTGTGAAACCACACATCGGTGGGCCGCTTGCCCCGCGCCGCCTTCTCGGCGCTGACCAGTCCGGGCGCCATGTAGGGCTCGCGCTCGACGGCATCCGCGTCGAAGAGATGCGCCCCCGGCGTCCGTACGTACACCAAGATGGTGTCGTGCTTGGCGGGCCAGCGCCGGCGGGGCTTGGCCCCGTAGTCGTAGCTCCAGATCAGCTCGTTGAGAAAGGCGTCGCGCCCGAAAACCTCATCGAGCAGCAGCTTGCAGTAGTGCGCCTCGCGGTAGTCGATGTGGAAGTAGAGCGTGCCGTGCGGCGCTAACAGCTCCCGCGCTCGCGCCAGCCGCGGCTCCAAGAACGCCAGGTAGTCGGCAAACGCGTCGTCGTAGCTGAGGGTCTGGAGCAGGCGAGACCGGTACCGCCGGCCCCCGAACCCAACCCGGTCGCCGGAGCCGTCCGTAGCCGCCACGACCGACAGCGTGTGCCGCGCCTGCGTCCGACCGGTGTTGAACGGCGGGTCCATGTAGACCAGGTCGAAGAACCCCTCGGGCAGCCGGGGCAGCACCGAGGCGTTGTCGCCGGCGAGGACCAAGTCGGTGTCGAGCACGAGTTCATCGTCCACGGCTTGGATCCGCATGAACGGCGAACGGTAACGCCGGCAGTGGCCGGATCAGATGGGACGGGGCCGCAGCTGCACGCTCATGAGCGCCGCGCTGTACCGCGGGACCATCAGCTGATAGCCGTACTCGTCGGGCTTGATCGTCTCGGCGCTGACCCGCCCATGCCAGCGAGCGTCGCGGCCCAGCCACTGGCCGTCGAGCGACACGCCGTACCGGGCGGTCACCGAGGGAGCGAGGAGTCGCTCTACGGTCGCCTCGCCGGTGGCCGGAATCACGAGGTCGAGGTGCACGGCATCGGCGCCCTTGTCGATCGCGAGCACATGGAGGATGTCGTGTGCGACGCGCACCGCGTAAACATCGACGCGACGCACGTGATGAGCCATCAGGTGCACACGGACCAGCTGCGCATCCGGGCCCAGGGTCCGGTCAAACAGAAGCATCCCGTAGAGCAGCGGGCGGGCCAGCAGCCCGAACCTTCGCACCGCGAACGCCTGATTGATCGCGTCCTCGCGAACGTGCACGTTGATGCCGTCGACGCCGGCGCCGAGCAGCCGGAACATGGCATCGGGCGTCCAAAGAGCAGTGGCAAATGTGTTGCTCACGCCGGGAAGCCCACCGCACGTGACGGAATTGAGCTCGGTCAGCCGGAATTGCAGCCCCATCCGGTGCACGCGCCGGATCACGGGCGCCATCCCGCGTGCCAACCTCGCGGCGGCGTTGCCGTCGAGCAGCTTGGCGATCGTGGGGTAGCTAGGGGAGCCGCGACGGGCGCAGCCCGAGTACGGGTAATAGTGGCCGCTGACGACGCGCAGACCCGGATGCGGACGGTCCAGCAGCGTCCTGATCCAGTTCGCGCTGTCCATCGAGTGCCCGATGGCCGGGCCGAGCAGCGGGACTGTCGGGGCGACCTTCCGGACCGCCAGCGCATACGCCGGGAACTGTTTGGCGTAATCGGTAGCCGTGATCGCGGCGGGTGCCTCAATGGCATCCGCCCACGGGTGCTCAATAGTGTCGAGCCAATAGCGCCGGAGATATAGATCGGATTCGTTCCCGATCTCGAACCCGATGATGCTGCCGCGCGGCAACCGGCTTTCCGCGGCCCGGACGAGTCCCGCCGCCTCCGCCGGAGTGCCGGTGATCGTGTTGAGGTCGAGGATGAGCCGGGCGCCGGTTCGGTCCACCAACTGCCGCGTTTGGGCAAACCACCGCGGCGTCAGCACATACGCCCAGTACGGCGCCCCGCGCGACGATGAAACCCAGAAGGTGCGCTGCGACGAGTCGCCGCCCACGCGAACTATCAGCGGGCCATCGCCCGGTACGCGCAGCAGCGACAAGGTGCGGTCGAGCACAGCCGGGTGGGGCTGCCACAGTGGCAGCGTCCAGTACTCGGTCGAGATCCCCAGGAACGAGGGGGGAATCGCCCTGATCGGCTGGAGCGAGCAGATCGTCGCGTCCGCCTCATCGCCGGCGGTACTCACGGGCAGCGAATAGCTCCCAGGGTCGACGTCCCCGTCCCCGTCCGCGCACGCAGGTCGACTCCTGGCCTGCGCCACCGAGTGGTGCGGCGTCGCCTGCTCGAACAGCGCCAGCAACACCACCACCAGTACCGCCGCACCCACCACGGCCCCCATCCCCGCGAGCAATTGAGCCAGCCGTCTCAGCCGCAAACGCATCGCCGTTGAAGGTACGCATTACCCCGTTAGGGTCGGTTTACGTTTTGCTGACGGCTCGCTTATGTCTCGCGTGGTTCCCGCAACCTTGCGTATGCCCGGCTGTTCTGAGCGCTCAGTGATCTCTCGGCCGGAGGACGCAAGCCCAAGCGGGCCAGGTCGGCGGATCGGCAGGGCATCGACCTGGGTGGCGCTGGCGTTGGGGGTGCTCGTATGCGCCATGGCCGGCCTGCCGAGCTCCGTACGAGCCCAGGTCCCGACACCAGGGCCGGCCTCGGTCATCGACGGGCCGAGTCCGGACATCGTGGCCCTCAGTGGCATGTCGATCGCCCGCGACGGCACCGGTGGGGTCGTTTACCTGAAGGACGTCTCGGGGGTCCCACACGTGTTCGTATCACGCGTCGTCGGCGGCTTCTTCCAGCCCCCTGAGCAGGTCGACTCCGCCCTGCCCGGTCCGTCATCGCAGCCGGTGATCGCGGCCGGCAACGGCGGGCTGCTCGTGATCGCGTTCGTCAACAGCGGATCGCTGTGGGTTCTCGACCGTCCGAGCGCCGCGAGCGGTTATCAGGCGCCCGTAGCCCTAAGCGACGGGGCGAGCAACCCATCGGTCCAAATGACCAACTTCGGCAAGGCCTACATCGCCTTCACGACGGACGCACCGGGATCGGACGGCAGCGACGTACGCGCCGCGTACTACTACAACGGGACGTGGGCGCTGGAGCCGACGCCCCTGAACGTGACGCCGGGGGACGACGCCGGAACCGGCGCCGGGCGCCCAGCGGTGGCGGCGGCCAACGACGGCGTCGCGATCGTCGTGTGGGGGGAGAACGGCCACATCTACGCTCGCCGCGTCTGGAAGACGAGCCCCAGCGTCGAGTACGAGCAGGCCGATGCCCCGACGCTGTCCGGCTGGAGCGAAGTCACAACCGATGACCCCGAGGTCGGTTCGGAAGGCAACTCCTCATACGCCGATGTGGCGTTCAACGAGGTGCTCAGCAACGGCTCGAACCGGCAGGAGCGGGTTCTGATGAACCGGCTCCAGGGCGCGACCTTCGACGGCGTACAGCAGCCCGATGGGCTCACGACACCGGCGGCCGAGGGGGCCGATCAGCCGGGGGTATCGGACAGCGAGTACGGGACCGGCCTCATCACCTCCGCTCACGACAGCTCCAACCAGGTCTGGGTCTCGGTGCTCCAGAACGACGGGCAGCTGACGCAGACCGTGAGGGTCGACAGCCTGCCGAACTCGACCCCGCCGTATCCCACCTCGGGGATGGACGGCTTCTCCTCGGGGGTGGTGGCCTGGCAACACGACCCCGGCGTCGCGGGGATGGCGGAGATCCGCGCCCGTCTCTACGACACCGCGAACGGGTTCGGTCCCGAGCTCGTCGTGTCCTCCCCCGCAATGGGCCCCACCAACGCCGGCGCCGGCCTCGCCACCGCTGGCGACGTACACGGCGACGCGGCCGTCGCGTGGGTACAGGGAACCGGAAGCTCAACGCAGATCGTCGCCGCCCAGCTGTACCAGCCCCCGGGATCGTTTCCGTCGCCTAAATCGCTCACGTATGCGCGCAGCACCCGTCCGGTGCTCTCCTGGTCCTCGCCCAAGGACTCGTGGGGTGTGAGTTATCGGGTCAGCGTCGATGGGGTCCAGGTGGCTCAGACGAGCGCCACGAGCGTGGCTGTCCCGGTCGCCCTCAGTCAGGGGCGCCACCGATGGCACGTCATCGCGGTCAACCCAGCCGGACTGACGAGCGCGTCGCGCGCGGCGACCGTGTTCGTGGACACGATCGCGCCACGTGCCGCCGTGACCCTGAGCGGCCCCCGGCGCGCGCGGTCCGCGCTGCGCATCCACGTCTCTTACTCGGATGTCCCCCGCGGGCTTCCGCCGCGCGACGCGTCGGGAGTCTCATCGGTCAGGGTGAGCTGGGGCGACGGCACGAGCTCCCAGATCGGGCACACCGCGCTCCACGTCTACGCGCGTCCGGGGCGCTACCTACTTCGCGTCACGGTCACCGACCGGGCGGGTAACGTCAGGACGATCAAACGGCGCATCGAGATCGGGTCATGAGCGTCGCGAAGGGGATGAAGGTCACCCCCAGGGCATGCATGCTCGTGGTGCTCGCGGTGCTGCTGGCGCACGTCGCCGTTGCCCATGCTCAGGGGACCGCCCCTGCCGCGACCCCGCCGACGCTTGGCGCCCTCTACCAGGATGGCCAGACCGGGCGTTACCTGCTGGGTGGAACCTGGCTGTACCAGGCGGATCCGAACAACGTCGGGCTCGCGCAGGGGTGGGCCGACACGACGAGCACCGCGGGCTGGTCGCCGGTGACGGTGCCGAACGCGTACAACGCCGGGAACTTTACCCAGGCGAGCATGACCGGATGGGTCGGCTGGTACCGCCGCGACTTCACGCTCCCGACCGACGCATTTGCCTCCTGGCTCCCCAGCTCCGACCGCCACTGGATTATTCGTTTTGAGTCGGTCAACTACCGCGCGACGGTGTGGTTGAACGGACGCGAGATTGGCACCCACACAGGGGCGTTCCTACCGTTTGAATTCGACCTCGTGGGGTTGCGCCCCGGTGTCAACACGCTGGTGGTGAGGGTCGACAACATTCGCACTCCCGCTGACCTACCGCCCGGGCCCGGCGGCCTGTGGTTCAACTACGGCGGGATTCTGCGCGAGGTGTACCTGCGCGCGGTGCAGGCGGCTGACATGAGCCAGGTGATCGTGCGCCCATTGCTGTCATGCGCCTCGCCCGCGCCGGGATCCGCCACGCGATCCCGCTGTCCCGCGACGATCGATGAGCAGGTGACCGTGCGCAACGTCACGGCAAAACGTCAGACGGTTCTCCTGCGCGGCCGCTACGGCGGCGCGCGGCTGAACTTCGGCCGGGCCACGATCGCGCCGCGCGGAACCTGGACCGCGAGTGCGTCGGTGAAGATCGCACACCCGTACCTGTGGTCGATCAACGATCCCTACCTGTACAAGGCGACGCTGACACTGACCGATGCGAGTGGCCGACAGCTCCAGGGTTACTTCACATGGAGCGGCGTCCGCAGCGTGAAGGTCACCCCCGACGGTCGCCTCGAGCTCAATGGTCACCTGCTGCACCTCCGCGGGGTCAACCTTCACGAGCAGGACCTCGCCGATGGCGCCGCGCTCGACCCCGCCGCAACCGCGCAGCTGATGAGCTGGGTCCAGGAGCTGGGCGCGAAGATGATCCGGGCGCACTATCCCGTGGGGCCGGAGATGGAGGAGATGGCCGACCGGGACGGAATCCTGATCTGGTCGGAGGTCCCCGTCTACCAGGTGCAGAGCCGCTACCTGGCCGAACCTTCCGTGATCGCGCACGCTCACTCGATCCTCGAGCAGAACATCCTCGATAACGAGAACCATCCGTCGATCCTGCTGTGGAGCATCGGCAACGAGCTGCCGACCCCGGCCACCGGCCCCGAGGTTCGCTACATCGCCGGTGCCGCCGCGATCGCCCGCCGGCTCGATCCAACCCGTCCAGTCGGTATGGCGGTCAACGCATACCCCGGCTCGCCCTGCGAGAAGGTTGCCTACACCCCACTCGACGTGATCGGATGGAACGATTACTTCGGCTGGTTCTCGGCCGGCGGAGGCGGCGATGACGACCGCGACTATCTGAGTGCCTACCTGGACAAGCTCCGCGCCTGCTATCCCAAGAAGGCGATGATCGTCACGGAGTTCGGATTCGACGCCAACATGGACGGGCCGGTCGAAGTCCGCGGTACCTACGCCTTCCAGGCGAACAGCGCGGCATTTCACCTGGGCGTGTTCGGGACAAAGCCGTGGCTTTCGGGGGCCCTCTACCTCCCGCTCCAGGACTTCGCCAACAACCCCAACTACACCGGTGGCAACCCCTGGCCGCAAGCGCCGTGGGACCAGAAGGGTTTGATCGATCAGTACGGAAACCTCAAGCCGGCATTCGGCGTGGTTCAGCAGATCTACCAGTCGACTCAGCAGATCGCGCCATAACGCACTTATGCCAAGAAGACGAAACAATGGCTATGATCGGGGGCTCGTGTCTACTACTGTCCGCGACCAGACCCGGCGCTCTGTCCTGAGGGCGCGGGTCCGCCGACATCCCCTGTGGGCACGGATGACCCGGACCGCCCTGTCGGCGCGCTTCACCAAGTATGCCCTGGGCTCGGTCGTCGCGTTCATGCTGAGCAACGTCGTTTTCGCCGCGTTCTACGTGATGAGCGCGTCGACGACGGTCTGCTCGGTGGCGGGATTCATCGGCGGAGCGATCCCCAACTGGATCCTCAACCGGCGCTGGGCATGGCAGAAACATGGTCGACCCCCCGCCCGGCAGGTGATCGGCTACATCGGGGTCTCGATCGTGGTGCTCATCACCACCTCGGCGGTGACCGGGTGGACGAACGCGCAGGTGCAGTCGATTCCAGCGCACCACGGCCTACGCCTGATCATCGTCACCGGGTCCTATGTAGCGGTGACGGTGGTGCTGTTCTTCGCGAAGTTCGCGATCTACGACTACTGGGTCTTCTCGGAGCGCAGCCGCGTGCGGGCGGCGTTCCGCTCCCTGCGCCAGGTGCCCAGGACCGCGCGAGCGAACCGCATTCCGTAGAGCAGGTTCGGGCCCTTCTTGGTGTCGGTGGCCCCGTCCGGGCGGTCGCGCATGGTCGTGGCGACCTCGATCACGCGGAAGCCCCGCATCGCCGTCCCGATCAGCAGCTCAGAGCTCTGGTACTGGGACTGCTGGAGGGTCACCGACTCGCTGACCTTCGCGCTCATCCCGCGAATGCCGCACGCGGGATCGGTGATGCGCTGGCGCAGCAGGACGCTGACCAAGCCGCCGAAGAAGATCACGCCGGCGTGACGAACCGGATCGGTCGTCAGCTCGGTGCCCAGTCGCCGCGATCCGTTGACGAAGTCAGCGCGGCCGGACACGATCGGCTCGACCACGCGCTCGAGCTCGAGCGGCTCGTACTGCCCATCGGCATCGATGGTCGCGATTACCTGTGCGCCCCGGGCGCGCGCCAGCCAGTAGCCGAGCTTGAACACGACGCCTTGGCCGCGGTTGACAGGGACGTCGCACACGAGCGCGCCGGCCGATGCCGCCTCGGCGGCGGTGGCGTCGCCGGAGCCGTCGACGACGACGATCACCTCCGTCGGCAGTCCGGCGAGCGTGCGCGGTATCTCGCGGATCACGCTGGCGACGGTCGGCTCTTCGTTGTAAGCGGGAATCACCACCGCGATCGGGGCGCCGGTACCGGCGGGATGAGCAGCCAGGAACGTGCCGGCTGGTCCCCGCTCCTCGGGGGGCAGACGGTTCAGATCGGGCTCGGCTACGGCCGAGCTCGTCGAGGCGTCCATTACCGAGCGCCTACCCGACTGGCTTGCCTCGTCATCGCCGGATTTCAAGAATTGCGTAGCCATACATCAGTGCCTTCACTCGAATGAGGGTATGCAAGCGCCGTCCTCCTGCCGCTCGGTCACCGCCGAACGAACGCCGCGCTGCGAGTGCATGAGGATAGCCAATCTCCCGGCCGACGGAGGATTTGAAGCCCTTCACGGGCGCAACGTCGTGCCGACGAACGTCAACAGGCTCAGGCCGGCGAGCGAGAGGCCGTTCGCCCAGGCAAGGACGCGCCACCACCGCCCGGAGACGTAGTGCCCGACAGCCAAGAGCGCCGGGAAGGCCGTAATCAGGACGCGCGGATTCGGCGAGAACGGATAGACCGAAGTGACGGCCAGGAAACTGATTCCCAGGGTCCACACGATCGCTTCGATCGACATCTCCCGCCGAGACTTCCAAACCAGCACAAGCATTATCAGTAGGGCGACGGCGCCGAGGAGTCCGACGATCACATTGAGGTTGATGGTCGGATGGTTGAAGTGGGAGAAGGACATCTCCGAGGCCAGCATCCGAGCCAGATGCACCAGTGCCAGCGGGTCGGTCTTCTCCCGCCATCCGTCGTGCTGCGCGACCAGGCTGGCGAACGGGCTTCCGGTCCACACCCACAGGAACGCGGCGAAGGCTCCTGCACCGAGGACCGAGAGGGCGGGCGCGAGCAGGCTCCGACGCGCGTCTGGATCGCTCCAACCCCGCCGGCGCAGCTCGCGGGTGGCCGAGATCGCACACACGAGCACGAGCACGAGCGCCTCGGGCTCGGTCGCCGTCGCGAGTCCGGCCAGGATTCCCGCCACCAGCCAGCGGCGGCGCTCGAGGGCAAGGATCGTCGCGATGGCAAGCGGGATCAGGATTCCTTCCGCGTAGACCATCGAGAAGACGATCGAGCCGGGGAACAGGCAGAACAGCAACGCGGCGCGGCGTCCGCTCGCCTCGTCCCACCAGCCGGTCGCAAGCTTCTGCGCGAGCACCGTCGCGATGAGTCCGCCCACCGTCGATACGGCGACGCCGGCATACACGGTCGACCAGGCGAACGAGTGCGCGCTCAGCCAGGACAGCACGTGCGCAAACGGCCAGACGACCATCGGATACAACGGGAAGAACCCGAGCGTCGATTGGACGTGCAGGACGTGCCGCGCGTAGCCATGCTCGACCACCGCGCGGTACCAGACGCCATCCCAGTGGCCAAGCTCGCCCGCGACGCCGTGATGGCGTAGCGCACCGCCGACGATCGCGACCGCGAGCAGCAGCACCCGCGTCCCCGCATAGACGAGGATCGCGGCTCGATATGGGCGCAGGGCCGCGGCGACGCGACCCGCCGCTCGAGCCGGGCGGGCGTCAGTGGAATACAGCGGAACGCTGACGCCGCCCGAGCGGGCGGTCACTTCGCGGGCGCCAGCTCGCTCGCTCGGCGTGGCAGCAGGCTCGAGGTCTCGCTCCACCGGACGGTCGGCATGATCGAGGGGAGATCGACCCGATCCTTGTGGCGCTCGACCACGTCGAACAAGTGGTCGATCAACGCCATCGAGAGCAGCGTCGGATCGAGTCCGAGATCGACCAGCGCCGTGTGTTTGGCGTTGTAGTAGTGATCTTCGGCCTCGACGCGCGGGTTGTCGACGTGCTCGATCGCGCACTCGCCCGGGAACTCCTGCGCGATCGTCTCGGCGATCTGGCGCACCGACAGCTGCTCGGTGAACTGGTTGAACACGCGGAACTCGCCTCGGTCAGCCGGGTTCTCCGACGCGAGCCGGATACATTCGACGGTGTCAACAATGTTGATCAGGCCGCGGGTCTGCGAGCCGTTTCCGTACACGGTCAGCGGATGCCCGAGCACCGCCTGGATGACCATCCGGTTCAGCACCGTGCCGAACACGCCGTCGTAGTCGAAGCGCGTGGCCAGACGTGGATCGAGCTTGGTCTGCTCGGTGTCCGCGCCGTACACGACCCCCTGATTCAGGTCGGTGGCGCGCAGGCCCCAGATGCGGCAGCCGAACTCGATGTTGTGGCTGTCGTGGACCTTGGAGAGGTGGTAGAAGGAGCCCGGCCGCTTCGGGTACAGGACGCGGTCCCTGCGGCCGTTGTGCTCGACCTCGAGCCAGCCCTCCTCGATGTCGATGTTCGGGGTGCCGTACTCGCCCATCGTGCCCAGCTTGACCAGATGGATCTCGCGGTCGATGTCGGCGATCGCGTACATCACGTTGAGGTTGCCGACCACATTGTTGGTCTGCGTGTAGACGCAATGGGCCTGGGAGATCATCGAGTAGGGCGCGGCGCGCTGCTCGCCAAAGTGGACGATCGTATCCGGGCGGAAGTCGCCCACCATCTCGTGCACGAAGGCGGCGTCGCACAGGTCGCCGACATAGCCCTTGATCGTCTTGCCGGAGACTTCGGTCCAAGCGGCTAGGCGCTCGTCGAGCGTGGCGATCGGCACCAGGCTCTCGACGCCCATCTCCTCGTCATAGCCGCGACGCGCGAAGTTGTCGTTTACCGCCACCTCATGCCCGAGGGCGTTGAGGTGAAGGGCGGTCGGCCATCCGAGGTATCCGTCGCCGCCAAGAACCAGAATTCGCATGTAGCCGCTCCAATGTGCCTGGCGTTCGACTGCGGGATCTTCAGCGCCCTCGGCGTACGAGGTCGCTCGTCGTGGGCCAGCTACCAGGCGATTCGTGGCCCGCGAGCGCACGAGGATAGCCGACGAACCGTACGCGAGACGTAAGACGTCTCCGAGTTGACACCGATCTGATGTGGGCCGTATACCCACGCCAGCCTTTGGGAAGCCGCGTCGCAGGACTGACGAGCCGCCGAGTCCAACTGCTAACTTGCGGGCGGCCTGTCGTGTCTGAGCAGACCCTAGACGCCCCGCCCATCGAGGTTCCGCCCGGTCGTCCGCGCCCCGAGGGGCACGATTCGACGCGCGTCGACCTCACCGAGCTCGCCTACCGCTACCGGTGGGTGCTGACCGCTGTCGGCCTGCTGATCGTCTCGCTGGCGATCGTGCTCTACGCGCGGACCCGTCCGGGCTACGACCCCTACGGGTGGTTGGTGTGGGGCAAGCTCACCATCCACCTCGCACTCGACACGAACGGCGCGCCCTCGTGGAAGCCGCTGCCGTACCTGTTCACGGTCCCTTACGCGGTGTTCGGGCACTACGCCCTGTGGCTGTGGATGGTGACCTCGGTGGCGATCTCGTTGAGCGGCCTCATCTTCGCCTGGCGGATCGCCTTCCGTCTGACGTACTCGCGGCCCGAGCGGCGCTACGCCTCCTACGTCGCCGGTCTGGTCGCGGCCTGCGCCGTGCTGGCGATGCAGGACCCGGTCGGGAACTACAACTACACCCATTACATCCTGAGCGCCGAGTCCGACACGATGATCGTGTCGCTCTGCCTGCTGGCGATCGACCTGCATCTGTCCGGCCACCACAAGGCTGCGTTCTGGATGTGGTGGCTCGGCGCCCTGGGTCGCCCCGAAGTGTGGCCGTTCTACGGTCTGGCCGGCCTGTGGCTGTGGCGCTATGTCCCGAGCTACCGGCGGTGGCTGTACGCCTCGGCCGTGCTGCTCATCTTCCTGTGGTTCGGCATTCCCGGCATCACGTCGAAGAGCCTGCTGACCGCCGGGAACGTCGCCGAGAACTCACCCAGGGAGATCCACGGCAACAAGGTCACGGGCGTGATCACGCGCTTCCACGAGCTGTTGCCGAACACGATCTGGCTCCTGGCGGTGCTGACCGTGGTGTGGGCGGCCTGGCGCCGACGCATCGCGATTCTGGTACTCACCGCGGGCGCGCTGGTCTGGGTGCTGGTCGAGATCGCGTTCGCCCTTCACGGCTTCCCCGCCGTGCCGCGCTACATGTTCGAGGCCGGTGCGGTGGTCGGCATCCTCGCGGGCGTGTTCGTTGGCCGGATCGTCCACGAGCTCCCGGCGCTCCTCGCGCAGCTGACCCGGCGATTCGGGGGCGCTCGTCTCGGACCGCGCCTGGCCTCGCAGGTAGGTACCTGGGGCACCGTCCTGGTCCTGGTCCTGATCGCCGGCTCGCTCGCAGGAGCGGCGCACCGGCAGGAGCGGCTCGAGCACGTCGACCTGCGGTTCGAGCGCCAGCGAACCGTTTTGATCGGCCGGCTGTCCGGCGTCGTGCGGACCCTCGGGGTGTCGAACATGTTCGACTGCGGACAGCCCAACATCCCGATCGAGTACCAGAGCGCGTTCGCCTGGTACGCCGGCATCAAGACCGGCGTCCTGTACGTGAACCCGAGCTATCTCAAGAAGCATCCGCACCCGTTGATCAACATCTATCCAATCGCGGGCAACGGCTGGAAGGTGTTCCTGAGCGGCGTGGACCCGGCGCACGCGGCGGCCTGTAGCCGAGTGCTCCACGGGCGAGGAATCTTCGTCTACTACGGCTCATGAGGCGGTGCGGTCCCGGCGCAAGCAGGCCGGTCGCAGACGCCTGGCGATAGCCGGCGGCGCGCTCGTCCTGATTCTCGGGGCGCTGATCGTCCTGCTGAGCACGGACGGCTCGTCGCCGCCTCCACCGCTACCGCTGCCGGGTATCGGTCAGCCCGCCAAGCCCGGCGATCCGTTCGCCTACGTGTCGGGCCGCGAGTCGGATTTCGTGGCCCGCGCCACCGCCGGCGAGGCGAACGCCCTCTACGTCAAGAGCCCGGGCGGCGCGCTCGCCACCGCGGCCCGTGTGGCCGCTTGGCGTCCGCTCATCGACCAGGCCGTCGCCGGCACCGGGATAGACCCGAACCTGCTCGAGGCGCTCGTGTTCGTCGAGAGCGCCGGCGACCCCAACGCAATCGTGGGCGGGGATCCCATCAACGCCTCGGGGCTCACGCAGATCGTGGCCGAAACCGGACAGTCGCTGCTAGGCATGAATATCAACCTGGCCCGCAGCCGCCAACTGACGGGCCAGATCGACGTGGCCGCGGCGCAGGGTCAGAACGCGCGCGCGGCGCGGCTGGAGCGCCGACGGGCGGGTGTCGACGAGCGCTTCGACCCCCGCCAGGAGCTCGCCGCCACCGTTCGCTACTTGAAGATCGCCGAGTCGCACTTCGGACGCTGGGACCTGGCGTTCGAGTCCTACCACATGGGGATCGGCAACCTGCAAACCGTGCTCGACGACTACGACGGCGGCGCTCCCGTGCCCTACGTCCAGCTGTACTTCGACACCGCGCCCGATCACCACACCTCGGCGTTCGACCTGCTCGCGAGCTTCGGCGATGACTCCTCGCTCTACTACTGGCGCCTGTTGGGCGCCGAGCAGGTGATGCGCCTGTACCGGTCCGATCGTGCGGCATTGGATCGCCTGATCTTCCTCCAGACCGATACAGGCTCGAACGCCTACGTCCTGCACCCGCCCGACGCCGTGGACGCGTTCCCGGATCCCGATGCGCTCGACCAGGCGTACGCGGCGCGGACGATCCTGCCGCTGCCCTCGAACGCGGCGCGCCTGGGCCTCGGCTACGACCCGGGCATCGGCTCGCTGGCCCGGCAGCTGCGCTTCCCGCCCGCGCTCTACCGGGGCCTGCGCGCGCCGGCCCTCGATCTCCTGATCGAGCTCGCAGCGCGCGTCCGCACCCTGTCGAACGACCCCACGAGCACCCTGACCGTGACCAGCGCGGTGAGCGACGAGCGCTACCAGCAACTGCTCGGAGTGAGCGACCCTCCGGCCGCCGCCGGCTGGTCGTTCACGATCGCCCGCCGCTACGTCAACGAGGCCCAAGCCGGGGCCTTCCAGGCGATGCTCGACCGCCTTCAGGCGCTCAACCTGATCGCCTGGCAACGCTTCCCGTCGGTGATCGAGGTCACCGTCGCCTCGGACGCCTCGCAAGTGCTCGTGCACGGAGTGGGTAGGGACTAGATCTTCCGCCGACAAGATCCCATTCAACCGCCGCCGGGTGGCTCGCGGAGCGCTAGCTTGACGCTCCTTGCTCGGCATCGTCCAAACCCCCGACCACCTGCTCGCGCACGTTCCGGAGTTTCCGTTCAAGCCGAGGTACCGCCGGTACGGCGAGCTCCGGCTCGCGCACATCGACGAGGGCAAGGGATCCCCGGTGGTGTTCATCCACGGCGAGCCGACCTGGTCGTTCCTGTGGCGCAAGGTGATCCCGCCCGTCCGCGACGCCGGGTATCGCTGCATCGCTCCCGACTTGCCGGGCTTCGGTCGCTCGGATAAGCCGATCGACGTCGACTGGTACACCTACGACCGGCACACCGACAGCGTCGCCAGGCTGTTCGCCGAGCTCAAGCTCCGGGATGCCACGCTCGTCGTGCACGACTGGGGCGGCCCGATCGGGCTGCGCGTGGCGGTCGAGCATCCCGAGTGGATCGGGCGGCTGGTCGTGCTCGACACCGTTCTCTTCACCGGCTACCAGAAGATGACCGACGCCTGGCTCGCCTTCCGCGAGCTCGCTCAGCGCAGCGAGGATCTGCCCGTGTCGTTCCTGATCCGCGCCGGGTGCAAGAGCGTCCTGCCAGCGAGCGTCCTGGCCGCCTACGAGGCGCCCTTTCCCAATCCCGCGGCCAAGGCGGGTGCGCGTGCCTTCCCGCTGATCCTCCCCACCTCGCCACAGATGGAGGGCGCCGCAACCGGCCAGCGCGTGCTCGACGCGCTCGCCTTAGACCGACGACCCAAGCTGATCATCTGGAGTGACGGCGACCCGATCCTGCCGATCGACGCCGGCTATCGGTTCGCCCGCGCGATCGGCGCCGACATCGACCACGTGGTCAAGGGGGTCGGCCACTACCTCCAGGAGGACGCCGGCCACCAGGTCGGGCGCATGATCGTCAGCTGGCTGAAGCGTCAGGTACCGGCCAAGCGATGATCGACGCGATCCGGACGCCCGACGAGCTGCTCGTGGACCTCCCCGACTTCGGGTTCGACCCGACGTACCGCCGGTTCGAGGGCCTGCGCCTCGCCCATCTGGACGTCGGCGACGGACCGCCCGTTTTGCTCCTCCACGGGGAGCCCACCTGGTCGTTCCTATGGCGCAAGGTGATCCCGGCCATCCGCGACGCCGGGTATCGCGCCATCGCCCCCGACCTGCCGGGCTTCGGCCGCTCAGACAAGCCGACCGACATCGGCTGGTACAGCTACGACCGCCACACGGCCGCCGTCGCGGCGCTACTCGAGGAACTGGACCTCCGCGACGCCACCGTGGTCGTGCACGACTGGGGCGGCCCGATCGGGCTGCGGGTGGCCGTCGATCAGCCGGACCGGATCGCGCGCATCGTCGTGCTCGACACCGGCCTGTTCACCGGCCACCAGCGAATGAACGACGCCTGGATGGCGTTTCGCAACTTCGTCGAGCGCACCGAGGACCTCCCGGTCGGGCTCTTAGTCCGCCGGGCCTGTGCCCGCGACCCAGGCGAGGCGGTGGTCGCGGCCTACGACGCGCCGTTCGTCAACCCGGCATCCAAAGCCGGCGCCCGGGCCTTTCCGCTGATCCTGCCCTTATCGCCCGACGCGCCCGGCGCGGCGGAGTGTGCACGCGTGCTCGAAACGCTACGGACCGATCGCCGTCCCAAGCTGTTTCTATGGGCCGAGTCCGACCCGGTGATCCCGCTCGAGACCGGCCGGAGGTTCGCCGCCGCGCTCGGTGGCGAGATCGACCATGTGATCGCCGGCGCCTCCCACTTCCTCCAGGAAGACGCCGGCCCCGAGATCGGGCGGCTGATCGCCGACTGGCTGGCCTCGCGCCCCTAAGGGCGGCTAGGCGGCGCTCCGCTCCTGATCGGCTGCAGACGCCGAGCCGTTGATCAGCTGGTCCATGCGCGCGTCGTAGGCTGCCCGGGCTGCGCGATCGGCGGCCAGCATCAGCTGGTCGCCCTTGGTGAGCCGCACGATAGCGTCCGAGACGCGCCGCGGCATCACAGCCTGTAGGCGGGTCAGTACTCCGACGGATCTCGGCACGAAGAGCTCGAACTTGCCCGTCTGGAGGAGCTCGACGATCGTGTTCGCGACGTCCTCGGGCTCGGGCATCTTCAGTCCCCGCGCTGCCGACACGCCCGAGTAGAGCTCGGTGTTGACCCCGATCGGGAGCACCTGATGCACCTCGATCCCGGTGCCGCGCAACTCGGCGCGCAGCGATTCGGTCAGCCCGACCACAGCATGCTTGGTGGCGCAGTAGGTGGCGACGCCGGGGAAGCCACCCTTGCCGGCGATCGACGCGAGCTGAACGATGTGGCCCCGGCCCCGCGGTGTGAACCGCTCGATGGCGAGCTTGGAGCCGAGGATCACGCCCTGGATGTTGATGTCGATCAGTCGCGCGGCGCAGGCGTCGCTCTCATCGATGAACGGCCCGATCGGCATGATCCCGGCGTTGTTGACGAGCACGTCGAGCGGGCCCAGCTGGCGCTCGACCTCGTCGAGGAAGCTGGCGAAGCTCGCGCGATCGGTCACGTCGAGCGGCAGCCCGATCGTTCCGCCGGGGTGGGCGGGGTCCAAATCAATCGCCGTCCGCTCGACCAGCGCGGCATCGATGTCCCCGATGCCAACGCGCGCCCCCTTCGCGATCAGGGCTGCTGCGGTGGCGCGCCCGATGCCCCGAGCTCCCCCGGTGATCGCAACCACCTGCCCATTCAGCGATCGCAATGTCTTTGCCATTTCGGTCCTCCTCCTGGTCTTGCGCTTTGCACAGTAGCGTGCGCAGGCCTGGCTGACTAGCCAGTCAACATCTAAGGGTATCCTGAATCCGATGGCGTTCTTCCGTTACGAAGGACAGCGGCTCGCCTACACGATCCATGGGCAGGGACCCCGGACCGCCGTGCTGTTGCCCGCCCTGCTGCTCTCCCAGAAGATGCAGGCGCCGCTCGCCGCCGATCTGGCCGCCCACGGCAACCGCGTGGTCACGCTCGACTTCCTCGGGCACGGCGAATCGGACCGGCCCAAGGAGATGGGCCGCTACTCGATGCCCGAGTTCGCCCGCCAGACGGTGGCGCTGCTTGACCATCTCGAGCTCGAGCACGCGATCGTCGGCGGGACCTCGCTCGGGGCCAATGTCACGCTCGAGGTAGCTTCCCTGGCGCCCGATCGGCTGCGCGGGATGATCATCGAGATGCCGGTGCTGGATAAGGCGATTCCCGCCTGCGCGCTCGCGTTCACGCCGTTGCTGTTCGCGTTCACCCACGCCGAGCCCGCGATGAAGGCCCTCGCCCTGGCGGCCCGGCGGGTGCCCCGCCAGCCCTTGCCGTTGATGGCCGAGGTGGCGCTCGATTGGGTGGGCCAGGAGCCCGGCCCGAGCGGCGCGGTGCTCCAGGGCATCCTGTTCGGCCGCACCGCCCCGGATCGGGAGGCGCGCCAGGGCTTCCAGGCGCCCGCGCTCGTGATCGGGCATCCTCGCGATCCCGTGCACCCCTTCTCCGACGCCGACATGCTCGCCGCCGAGCTGCCCAACGGGCGGCTGATCGACGCCAACTCGATCATCGAGCTGCGCATCAGCCCGGAGCGCCTCACCCGCAAGATCGCCGCGTTCGTCGACGAGTGCTGGGGTGAGGCGGCCGGCGAGAGGCGACCCCGCCGCTCACGTGCCGCCCGCGCCTGATCGCGTCGAGGTTTGCGACGAACCGCTCGATTCGCCCGTCGCGCGAGCGCTGATCGCGGAGCTCAACGCCGAGCTGAGCCGCGATTAATGGCCCCTCAATGCGGTGGCGGAGGGCCGGGCGGGTCGACAATGTCGCGACCGGTGGGCCGTAGTTCCGAGTCGAGCTCGAGCTGCCAGTAGTACCGGGTGAACGTGACCCCCGACCGAAACTCGCCCACGTGCGGCTCGATCACCTCCCCGCGCGCCATCCGGACGATCAGCTCCGGGTAGGTCCGACCGGGAAGCGCCGCGTAAATCGGTGCTGGGAAGGCGCCGCCGAAGCGCGTGTTGACGTCCGTGATGCCCAGGCCGATCTCGCGGTCGCGGAACGCCTGCACCGTGCACGGCCCCCGCACCCCCAGGCCCTCGACGACGCGCCGCCCGAGGTCGATCAGCTCCGGATCCGCGATCACCGTGCCCTTGATCGACTCGCCACCGCGCGACTCGATCATCGTCCGGGGGATCACGTTCAGGCAGCGCCCCCGCGGGTCGCACAACGCGTCCATCGAGAACTCCGGCCCGTCCATGAACCACTGCACCATGGCCGCCTCGGCGATGTAGTGCACGAAGAACTCGGCGGCGTGGATGTCGTCGGCGCGGTGGATCGAGCGCGCGCCCGACCCCCAGCGCGGCTTGACCATGACCGGGAAGTGCTCGATCGGCTCACCCGGCAGGACCGTCGGCGGCGACGGCAGTCCATGACGTTCTAAGAGCAGATGTGTCTCGTATTTGTCGAACGTGGCGCGCGCGATCTCAGGATCCGGGACGAACGCGGGCAGCAGACCGGCGGCGCGGGCGTCCGCCAGCACGTCCAGATCGAGATCGGTGAGCGGCACGACCGCGACCACCCCGAACTCGTCGCACAGGGCACGCAGAGCCGGCACGTAGTCGGGGTCCGCGATTGGCGGCACGGCACGACGCACGTGAGCGGCATACTGGGCCGGCGCCAGTGGATTCGGGTCCGCGGCGACGACGGTGGCGTGCTGGGCGAACGCCGACACGATGTCGTACCGCTTGCCGACGCCGGTGAGGAGCACGGCTACGGTGTCGGTGGAATCCATCCGCCCCTCTCTCCCTTGTAGATCCCGTCGCCCGCGAGCACCATCCTCACCGTCCGGGCCAGGATCAGCAGGTCGAGCCGCAGCGAGCGGTGCTCGACGTACCACAGGTCGAGTTCGATTCGCTCCGACCAGGGCAGCGACGCGCGCCCGTTGACCTGGGCCCATCCGCTGATCCCAGGTTTGACCGCCAGCCGCCCGCGCTCGCGCTCGGTGTATTGCTCTACCTGGACGGGCAGCGTCGGACGCGGGCCGACGATCGACATCTCGCCGCGCAGCACGTTCCACAGGTTCGGGAGCTCATCCAGCGAGTAGCGACGCAGGAAGCTCCCGAGCCGGGTGATCCGGTCGTCCCCCTCCTGGATGGCCAGGCCGGCGCCGGTGAACTCGGCGCCCTTCACCATCGTGCGCAGCTTGTAGATCTCAAACAGCTCGCCATCCTTGCCGACGCGGGTCTGGGTGTACAGCGGATGGCCGGGCGACTCCAGGCGAATCGCCACCGCCAGGGCCGCCACGACCGGCGCACTCAGAACCGACAGCGGCCCGGCAATGGCCACATCGAGCGCGCGCTGAAGCGTCACCGGGTTCCCTCCGCCGGCTCCCAGCCCGCCGATGTGCCGTGCACCAGCCAGTCCCACAGCCCCGCCGCCAGCGACGCGGTCGTGAGGACGTAATAACGGGCAAGCAACAGAAAACGCGCCCGGATGACCCCGGCGAGCGCCGCCGCCAGCAGCACCGCAACCTGGAAGGCCAACGTCGCGATGTACACCCACCCCTGCCCGAGCAGCACCACGTTCAGTACGAACGCGAGCACGTGCAGGAACGGGGTCAGGTAGCGCAGGATCCGGTGCGAGACGATCATCAGGGCGTAGAGCGGGTCGTAGCCGCGGGGCGAGAGCATTCCCCCGCGCACGACGATCGGCCAGGTGTGGCTCATCATCCGGCGCTTGCGCGCGAACTCGCCCTCAATCGTCGGGACCATCTTCTCGCTGGCCTGCGCCTCGCGCACGGCCAGGGCCAACCATCCCCGCTTCACCATGTTGAACGGAAACGACAGGTCGTGGCCCATGATCGGGTCGACCACCAGGTAGGACTCCCGCCGGGTGGCGTAGATCGCGCCGTTGCCGCCGGTGACGGACCGCACGCGGGACTCGAGCGCCCGGAGTGCGAGCTCGTAGCGCCAGTAGAGGCCCTCCTGGTTGGTCCCGCGCGCATCCACCAGCTGCACCTCGCCGCAGACGTAGCCGACCCGCTCATCCGCGAATGGCGCCACCAACCGCCGCAAGGCCTCGGGCTGCCAGCTCACGTTGGCGTCCGAGAAGGCCACGACCTCGTTCCGGGCCTTCTCCACCCCGGCGTCCTGGGCCCGGATCTTGCCCCCGCGCGGGAGTTCGAGCACGACGTCGGCGCCGGCCGACCGGGCCTGGGCCGCGGTCTCGTCCGGCGAACCGTCGCAGGCGACGATCACCTCGACCAGCTGGGACGGATAGTCGAGGGCGCGGATGTTGGCAACGCGCTCGGCAATCACGTCCTCCTCGGCGTAAGCGGCGACGATCACCGACACGGCCGGCAGCTCGTCGTCGGGCAGCGCCCGCACCCGCGGCCGCCGGCGTCGCAGCCAAGCGAGCAGGCCGAGGAGCACCGGATAGCCGGCGTGGGCATACAGGATCAGGCCGATCGAGGCCCAGAAGACGATGGCGACGACAGTCAAAGCGCGGGCTATCCAACCAGGTCCTGATAAAGGGCCAAGGTCTCGCGAGCGGCCGCCTCCCACGAGTACGGCCCACGCGCGGCGGTCAGGGCCCCCGAGGCCAGGCCCTCGCGCTCCTGCGAATCGGCCAGCAACGCGGCCAGTGCCCCGCGCAGCGCGTCGGGATCCCCAGGCGCAACCAGCCGCGCGGCACCCAAATTTGCGAGCTCGCCGAACCCGCCTACGTCGCTGACCACGATCGGCTTGCCGAACGCCAGCGCGGTGGCGAGTACTCCTGACCAGTCGAGCCGCTCGGTGCGCTCGTAAGGGAGCACGACGATGTCGGCCCGGCGGAAGAATGCGGGTAGCTCGGCGTCCGAGACGAACCGGGGGATGAACCGGACCCGGTCGCCGGCCCGTGCCCGCAACGGCTCGAGCGGCATCCGCGGCCGCCCCACGATCCACAGTTCCGCGCCGGAAACCCCCCGCCAGGCCTCGAGCAGCGTCTCGACGCCCTTGTACGGCCGGAGCAGGCCGAAGAACAGCACCACCGGCTCGCGTACGCCCGCGAGGCCGGCAGGCAGTGGAACCTCGCGCTCCATCAGCGTCAGATGCCTGAACGCGCCGTGGTGGATGACCCGCACCTTCCCCGGGTCGACCCCAAGCTCGGACACCAGCAGCTCGCGTCCGTAGCCCGAGTGCGCCACCACCGCGTCGACCGCGTCGTAGAGCCGACGCTGGGCCCACGCCTGCCCGGGCCGGGGCTCGCGGGGAAGGAGGTCGTGCGCGGTGAGGACCGTCGGCCGATTGGGCAGCAACCAGCGGTCGAGGGCTTGCACGGCGAGCCACTGGAAGTGGACGACGTCCGCCGCCCGCGCAAGCGAGCGGTAGCGGAGCATGTCCGGGACGTGCTCGACCAGCTTGGACGCGAGCCGCGCCGGCGATCCAGGCGCGCCCACGGCCCGCCGGTAGAACAGCTCGCGGACGGCGTAGCCGTCGGGCGACGGAACCGTCCCGTAGGGGAACCGACTGGTGATCAGCTCGACCTCGACCCCCGCCTCCGCCGCGGCCAGCGCCGTGCACAGGGCGTGGTCGTACGGACGCGTAAACGCCGATGGGTCGACCATCTGGACTCGCATCAGCGCATCAATGCCACGGCTCGTCGAGCGGTCGACCGGCCAGCCGCGCGAGCCGCCGGGCGGTGGCGCGGAGCTCCCCGCCGCCGATCGCAAGCACGCGCGCGTGACGATCGCGCTGCAAGCGCAATACCGCCGGGGCCAGGGCCGACAGGCTCGGCTCGCCCGGGCTGCGTGCCAGCAGGTCGGCCGCGCAGCGCAACGGATGGCGCAGCATCAAGGCCAGCTGCGCGGCGGCCCGAGCCGCCATGCCGTCATCCTCGCGGTAGTCGATCCGGAGTGCCTGCGACACGACGGCACAGGGCGACTCCGGCCGGGCGGCAGCTTCGACCCGGGCGTGCCCGAGCGTCCCCACGAACTCGGCCAACGGATCCTTCCGCATCGGGAAGCGGTCGGCCACGACCACGACCTCGGCGGGCGCAGATGCTCGGCCGGCGGGGCGGTTGGACAGCGCCAGACCGGCGAGCTCATCGACCGACAGGAGCGCATCGAGCGCCAGGTAACGGCCGCGCTCGAGGCGGCCCACATTGGCCGCGGGGGCCCCGCGCGAAGACCCACCGGCCGGACCGAGTGCCTGTCGTCCGTCGGCGAGCTCGCGCCGGCGCAGGCGGCCGAACGCCCGAGTCACCGCCGGCTGGGGCGTGAACCCGTCGTAGCGGCGACCGAGCCACGCGCGTCCGGCGGCGTAGCCGCGCCACTGGCGACGCAACTCTCGCAACGTGACGCGGTAGCGGTGCTCGACCTCCGCGCCGCGCCGTAGCTCGAGCCGCCAGCCGGCCTGCTGAAGGCGCCAGCTGAAGTCCGTGTCCTCGGCCGCTCGTACCCCCTCATAGAAGCCCCCGATCTGCTCGAACGCCGCGCGGCGGACGAGCAGATTGGCCGCCACCGCGCGGGGGCGGTAGGGGTGGTTCAGGTGGGCCTGCTGGGACAGAAAGCTGCGCGCCGAGCCGTAGCGTGAGGCCAGCGTCTCGCCCCCCGGCATCGGCACCACCTCGCCGGCCAGCGCGCCGACGTCGCCGGCGACCGGCACGGCGAAGTAGGCGTCGAGCAGAGCGGCCGGGGCCCGGCAGTCGGCGTCGAGGAACAGAATCCATTCGCCGCGCGCCCGCGCCGCGCCCGCGTTGCGCGCGTGGGCGGGCGAGCGCTCCCCGGCCGCCTCGATCACCACCACTCCATCCTGCGCGACCGCCACCCCCGAGTTGTCGGCCAGGATGAGCTCGTCACCCGGGCCCAGCTCGAGCGCGAGCAGCGCCTGGACCGCCGCCTCCGCCGCGCGCTCGTCTCCGGCGAACGGCATCACAACGCTGACCTCAGGCCGGCTCACCGGCGGCCCTCCCTCGTCGGGCTCGCAAGGCGCGCGCGAGCAGCACACGGGCCTGCGCGAGCTCCTGCGGGTGCGCGAACCCGGTAGCCAGCAGCACGAGCGGCATCAGCGCCAGAACGACCGCCCGCGCCAGGAAGCCGACCAGCCCATGCGTGGGGAGCAGCAGATCCCCGGCCGCCGACAGGCCGCCCAGCACCACGGTGAGCTGAACCAGGCGCCGCCACTCGAACCGGGCCGCGAAGGCGCTGCGGATCAGCAGGTGCATGACCCCGATCATCACCACGTAGGCGCCGCACAGCGCAATTCCCGCGCCGGCGATCCCCAGCGGCGGGACCAGCAGCAGCAGCAGCACAACGTTCGTGGCGAGGCCCAAGATCGCGGCCGGGAAGTTGCGCGTGGTCACCTTGGCCCGGCCGGCGATGACTAGGAACACCACCCACAGCCCGTACATGGCCCAGCCGAGCGCGATCCACGGGAGCGCTCGGTAGGCCCCGAAGTACGCCGGGGCGGCCAGCACCCGAAGCACCCAGCGTCCGAGCAGGGCCAGGCCGGCCACCACCATCCCGCTGACCAGGAGGTAGTAGGTGGTGACCAGTCCGTACAGCCGCGCCGCCTCGGCGTCGTCGCGGATCGAGTAGGCCAGGGGCGGCCAGGCGTACTGGAACGCCCGCACGATGAACGCCACCGCCCCGGCCAACTTAACCGCGATCGAGTAGAGGCCGGCCATCGTCGGTGATCGGCTGTGGTAGATGTAGTAGCGATCGACGATGCTGAGCGCATACACCGACGCCTCAGCGGGCACGGTGGGCAGGCCGAAGCGCAGCAGCACTCCATGCGCCTCGGCCATCGGATGCCGGGTCAGCAGCCGATCTCGCATCGTCCACCACAGCGCCAGCAGGACGATCGTCGAGGCGCCGTAGTTGCCCAGCAGGAGCCCGCGCGCACCCTGTCCGAGGACCACCACCAGGACAACCGAGGAGGCGATCGTCATGGCGACGTTGGTCAGCGAGGCGATCGCGTACGTGCGCAGGCGCTCGTCCACCCGCAAGAGTGCATAGGCCAGCTCGAGGTTCGTGAACGACCACAGGCCGAGCACAGCGATGCGGAAGATCGTCGGATCGCGGTAGCCGAGCACGAGCTTTGACAGGGGCGCGGCAAACCCGGCCAGCACCACCGATGCGATCGTCGTGGTCACAAGCAGGAAGGCGACCGCCCGCCGTGCCAGCGCGTCCCGCCTCTGCTGGTCCTCGTCGGCAAAGTAGAAGCGCAGGAACGACTCGATCATCCCGAAGCGCACCAGGATGCTGATCAGGATCACCCCGTTGCCCAGCAGCTCGACCACCCCGTAGCCGGCCGGGGGGATGTATCGGGTGTAAACCGGCAGCAGCAGGACCGCCATGAACTTCGAGGCCAGATCCGCGACCTGATAGGCCGCGAGCGAGCTCACCAGGCGTTTGAGGTAACCCGTCACACCGACAAACGGTAAGGCGACAGACGCTGAGGCGCCGCCGTCAGGCGCCGCCGACCATTCCCATTCACCCGACTGTAACCGTGGTATCGAGGGTACCGGGCGCGGGCGGGATCTGCGCCGGGAAGCGGCCCACATTGCACGCCGCGTCCGTGACCTCGAGAGCGATCAGATAGGTCCCCGCGGGAGCGAGGCGCTGGTGGATCTCGCCGTCCCACACCGCGGTCTGCCCCTTCCACGGCGTCAGGAACGTCTTGACCAGATGCGGCCCGCCCGGCATGCCGGTCCGGTAGATCAGGATCGTCCCACCCCGGTTCTCGTTGCCCCGGTAGCGGATCGTCACGCGCGTGGCCCCGGAACCGGTCGGTATGACCGTCGGGGCGATGCTCGCGATCACCGGATGGGGCGGGACCGTTTTGACCTTCACAGGCGCCTGGGTCAGCGGGATCAGCCGGCCCTGGTCACGAAGCGCGACGCGCAGGTAGTAGCTCCCGTCGGGCGCGATCTGGCCGTTCGACTCGCGGCCGTCCCAATGAAACACGCCGTCTGGGTGGCGGTTGTAGGCGCGCATGTGGCGGCCGCTCGCCAGGGTGTCGACGATCTGGCCCGTCGCATCACTGATCACGTACACGTCGACCGTGTCGCTCCGGTGCTGCAGGTAGAACGAGATCGTGGCCGAGCCGGTGTCGTACTTTCCGCATCTAACCGGGTGGGCCGGATCGATCACTCCGGGCACGAAGCTCGGGTAGCCGGCGATCAGGGGCGTGGTCACCTTGAGGTGCTGGGTGACGAAGAACGCTCCGATCGTCGCCGCGACCAACACCGCGAACGCGCCGGTCGAGAGCCTGGACGTCGTCAACGGAAGTACGGTCCGGCGAGCCTGCTCACGGCCTCAAGACTGCCACGTTCGGGACCTCGAACTCGTGGAACGCCGCCAGGCCCCGCGGATCGCGGCTGCACAGCACCACCCGGATCGAGCCGCCGTGGCAGACCACGAGGGCGGGTAGCTCGCCCGCGGCCTCGACGTCGTTCAGGGCGGCCAGCACGCGGTCCTGCTGCTCCTGGAGCGACTCCCCACCGGGGAAGCGCCAATCCGGACCAGCGCGCATCCAGGCGGCATAGAGCTTGGGATCGGCCTGCTGGATCTCGGGGAACAGGTGCCCTTCCCACTGCCCGCGGTTCGCCTCACGCAGGCGCGGATCGAGCCGTGGGGAGAGGCCGATGCGGGCGCCCACGATCTCGGCCGTTTCCCGGGCGCGGCTCAGGTCCGACGACCATAGCGACCGGATCGGCTCCGGCTCGGCGGCGATCTTCTCGGCCAGCTCGCGCGCCTGCGCCCGGCCGGTGTCGTTCAAGGGCGTGTCGCGGAAGCCCTGGAAGCGCAACGGCGGGATGTTGTCGTTGGTCTCGCCGTGGCGGGCCACGAGGATCCCGCGGAACGCGTCGCCCCCGACGTTCACCGGCCGTCGATGCCCAGCGTGTCCGACCGCAGCCCGAGCCGAAGCGTCTCGACCGGGAGGACCTCGCCGACCGGAACGTTGCTCAGGTTCACCTCGGGTCCGAACTTGCGAACGAACCAGACCTGCTGGTCCTTGCGCGGCGCGTCGAACAGGATCCGGTCGGGCGGAATGTCGTGCACGATCTCGGCGATCAGACCCTCGCGGACCTCCCCGCTGGGGCGGAAGATGCCGGCTGTGCCCGCCTCGCGTCCCTCCGCGATCACCTTCCAGGCGCCGGCGGCCAGCTCCGCGCGCATCTGCTCGACCCACACGTACGGCGGCGTGATGGCGCCCGTGTCGTCCTTGGAGCCGACCTCGGACAGGACCGTGAACTCGCGCGCCAGTCGCTCGATCAGCTCGAGCTTGCGTTCGTGCTCGAGGGCGATCGTCCCGTCGGAGATCTCGAAGTGCTCAAGACCCAGTTCGTGCGCCCACGCGATCAGCTCCTCGAAGCGTCCCCGTGTGATTGCCAGCTCGGTCAGCGTCCCGCCGAGCACCACAGGGATCTGGTAGTCGCGATAGCGGGCCAGCTTGCGGTCAAGGTTGCGCGCGGCCAGCGCGGTGCCCCAACCCAGCTTGACGATGTCGACGAACTCGCCGCCGACCTCGACCATCCCCTCAATCTCGGCGATCGACAGACCCCGGTCGATCACGTGCGTCACGCCGCGCTCTCGCGGCTTGGAGCTCCGCTCCGGGAGGTCGAGCAGGTCGCGCACTTCGGTGGCTACTGTGCGGGCAGGTCGCTGCCGACGGTCACGTAGACCAGCGAGGTGCACCCCGCTGGAGACGCCGAACAGGCAACCTGTTTCGTGGCGGAGTTGACCGCCTGTACCGAGCTCGCTTTGAGCTTGAGGTACTGGGCCACGGCCAGGGCATCGGTCCGGTTGGCCGGCGCGGCGTACGCCACGACGGTTGTCGTCTGCGTCTGGTTGGTGGCGTTGGTGACCGCGCCCTTGCGGAATCCCTCCGCCCCCAGCTTGTTCGAGACGGAGAGAGCCAGCCCGTTCTGGTCGGTCCCGTTGAGCACCGACACGGTCACGTCCGAGGGCTTCACGAGCACTGTGCCCTTGGGCAAGGTACGGTGGCTGGTCAGGGTGCTCGCGACCGACGACCTGGGCTTGTGGGAGCCGCTCCCCTTGGTCAGCACGAGCACGGCCACGACGACCGCCGCCGCCCCGATCAGGGCGACGAGTATCGCCAGGATCGTCCGCCCGGTGCGGGAGCGCTTCGGGCCCGGTCGCACCGGCATCGCCGGACGCGCTGCGCCGGAATTCGGCTGCCCACCCACCCGACGCTGCCCGCCCGTCGGTCGTGGCTGGCCACCATTGGGACGATTTGGATAACCGCCCGCCCCGCCGGCGGTCCGACCCGGTTCGGCCGGCTGACGGGGCCGGGGGCCGACCGGCGCCGCGACTGGGATGGGGCGCTCCATGGTGCCAGCCGATGCCGCCACCGGCACGGGAGTCGTGCCGTTGGGTCCGCCACCGTGCACCGTGGCGGGCTCCGGCTCCTCGACCGGCAGCTCGGGCATCGGGATCAGACGGGTAGCCGCGGCCAGCGCGGGCGCGGCCATGCCGGCGGGCGCCGCGGGCGGGAACGGAAGACCGTCAGCTCGGTCCGTGCCGACACCGGCCACGGCGCGCTGCGCGATGCCGGCTTGCGCCGCGGCAACTCTCGGGCTGGTGGCGCGTACCGAGATCTCCGCCGGCAGCGCCGCGACCTGATCGGCCAGGTCGGCGAGCTGGGTCTCCAACTCCTGGACTCGGAACCCCGCCTCATCGGCGCGCGAGCGCAGCGTGGCGGTCTCGCGGGCGTGGGCGAAGTACAGCAGGATGAGTAACGCCAGCCCGATCAGCGATGCGAAGCCGGCATCGGCTCCGACCGAAGAGATGAAGTGGTGGACCGAGAGGGCGAACGGGAGCGAAGCCATCACACGCAGGCGCCAGTCTACGTCGGGAGGCCAGGCAGATCCGAATGGATCCCGGGCCGAACCGACTCCCGATTACGAACCGACTCGCCCCTGGACAGACGCGCGTCGGACAGCTTCGCCACGTGCTTGGCCAGCCCGGCGGCGTCCCCCTCGAGCACCAGCAGATTGATCTCGCCGAAGATCCGCTCCACCGACTGCGGCTCGAGCGGCTCGCGGTCGGCTCGCAGGATCTTCTGGGCCGGCGTCGGCTGGAGTCGCTCGTAGGGATTGAACAGTTCCTCGTGGAGCTTCTCACCCGGTCGTGCCCCGACGATCTCGATCGCGATGTCCCGCTCAGGCTCCAGCCCGGACAGGTGGATCATCGTCTTGGCCAAGTCGAGGATGCCCACCGGCTCGCCCATCTCGAGCACGAACACCTCGCCGCTTCGCTCGCTCAGCGACCCGGCCCGGATGATCAGCTGCACGGCCTCGGGGATCGTCATGAAGTAACGCTTCATGCGCGCGTCGGTCACCGTAACCGGGCCGCCCGCCGCGATCTGGCGGCGGAAGATCGGCACCACCGAGCCGGACGAGCCAAGCACGTTGCCGAACCGGACCGTCGCGTACTTGGTGTGCGGATACCGCAGCGCGGCCGCCTCGACCGCCCACTCGGCCAGCGCCTTGGATGCGCCCATCACGGTCGCCGGCGTGACCGCCTTGTCGGTCGAGACGTGCACGAACGTCCCCACCTGTGCCTCGGCCGCGATTCGTGCCACCACGCGTGTGGCCAGGGCGTTGTTGCGGATCGCCTCGACGGGGTTGACTTCCATCATCGTCACGTGCTTGTAGGCGGCCGCATGGAAGACGATGCTCGGCCGGTGCTCCGTGAGAACTTCGCGCATCCGCTCCTCTTCCCTGCAATCCGCGAGCACGGGAACGGCCGTCCGCACGTGGCGATCCTCCTCGAGCTCGCGCACGATCTCGAACAGGTTGTCCTCGGCGTGGTCGACCAAAATGATCGATCGGGGCGCGACCCGGGCGATCTGACGGCACAGCTCGGAGCCGATCGAGCCGCCCGCGCCGGTCACCATCACGATCTGGCCCGACAGGTACGCGCCGACCCGCTCGATCTCCATCCGCACGGGCTCGCGTCCCAGGATGTCCTCGACCCGTACCTCGCGCAGCTGGCGGGTGACGTTCAGATGACCGGTTGAGTCCCTGAGCAGCTCGAACACCGTCGGGGTCGTCCGCACCGGGATGCCACGCTCACGGCAGGCGGCCACCACGCGGCCCCGAAGCGTGCCCGGAGCGGAGGGGATCGCGATCACGACTTCGTCCGGCTCGACCTCGTCGAGCACCCGGGCCAGGTCCTCTGAATCGGTGGTGCCGACCACCTTCAAGCCGTGCTCGTCCTTCATGCCGAGCTTGCGCGGGTCGTCGTCCACGAAGCCAACCGGTCGCAGCCTCAGCTGCGGGTTGCGGATCAGCTCGCGCACGACCAAGCGGCCGCCGTCGCCACCACCCACGATCAGCACGTCGCGGGCTCCCTTGGCCGCTCTGAAGCTGCGCACACGGCCCTCGATGACCAGATGCACGAGGAACCGGGCGCCGATCAGCAGCGCCAGCGCGAGCAGCAGGAAGAGCGCAATCACGCTTCCAGGCAGGTTGACCGGCGTGGTCTGGGAGTCGGCGGTGGTCGTCACCGGGTGCAGGAAAGCGGTCGCGCCGACGATCAGCAGCGTGGCGACGATCACGCCCTTGACCACCGCCTCGTAGTCGCGCTGGCCGACGAACGTCCACAGCCGCTGGTACTGACCGAAGCCGGCCAGTACGGCCAACGTCACCGGCACGACCCAGAAGATCGTGTGGGTGAGGAGGTCCCCGTAGCGGTCGTTGGCCCCACCGAAGCCGCTCTCGAACCTCAAGCGAAAGGCAAGGTAATAAGCGAGCGCGACCAAGATCCCGTCCACGAGCAGCTGGGGCACGGAGTGGCGGTGAACGGGAAAGGCCGCGGATCTGATCCGCCGGCGCATGCGGCGGGGATTGTAATGACGATGTTGTCAACACCCCCTAAAGGGGTCGCTTCGGCGGTCGCTTCGGCGGCTCGTCCGTCCTGCGACAACGCTGCCCCGTGCGGGTCTCGTTTCGGACGGGATTGGACGGCGAGTGTCGCGGGACGGACGCCGCCGCCTCGCTCCTAGCGTCGTCGTTAGCCCTGGGTTAGGGCCAATACCGTTTAGTTAAGCTGCGAGGACGACCGTCGCGTCCTTGGGCGGCTTGGTCGGCTTGGGCGGGTTGCGGTGCTCGGGTCGCTTGAGTTGGTAGTTGGACATCTTGCGCTTCACGACGCGAGCGTTGGAGCGCAGGCGGCGGGGTGGGAGCAGCTCAAAGAGCAGCTCCTGGGTGATCTGGCGGTGCGCGTCACTCAGTGCTTCGGGGGGAAAAGCCCGCGTGCGAGGCGGTCGTTCGGCGAGCGGCGCGCAGGGTGCGGGTGAACGACAGACGGTCAGGATCATGGCCGGACTCGATCGCGACCGCGTGCATCAGCCAGCGGATCGCGTAGTGCAGGCACAGGTATCCGTACATCTCTTGGATGACGCCGTCGGGGGTCTTGGAGCGCAGCACCACGCGGGGTCCGCGTTGGTGGACCTTCAGCTCATCCAGCGCGCCCTCGAACTCCCAGCGTTGAGCGTAGAGCGGCGCGAGCTCCTGGGCGGGCGCCTGCTCGGGATCGAGGATCGTGGTCAGCAGCCGATAGCGCGTGTCATTGGCGGCGCGGCCGGGATCGTCAAGCTCGTACTCGATCGCTCGCGCCCGGGCGCCGCCGCGCTTGGCGCGGCGGTCCTTGAGCGCGTAGATGCTGGTCAGATACGAGCCGTCCGGCAGCGTTTCCTCGCGCGGCAGCCCGACGTCGGCCTTCACCCGCCAGAGCAGGTGCGCCCCAGTGCTGCGGGCGGTTTGGAACCGCTCGAAGCTATAGAAGTTGCGATCAGCCAAGCACAGCATGCCGGCCCCGAGCGACGTCCACAGCTCGTCCGCGAGCGCCAGCTCACCGGTCGTGTACGGCCCCAACGCCACCCGCGTAATCGCGTGCGTGCCGCACTCCGCCAGGGCGACCAGTCGCAACTGGGGAAATCCACCCACCCCTTCTCCACGCCCCGACCCAGGCCGACCGAACCGCTCAACGTTCGCAGCCGAATCCGCCACATCGATGCACGTGCCATCGATCGTCACAAGCCGCAGCTCCCGGTAGAACGCGCCCGCCGTGCGCGGCGTCGCCAGCGGCACCGCCACCTGCTCAAACAGCGCCCGCAACGGCTCAGACCCCAGCCGCGCCCGCGCCTGCGCCAACGCTCCCTTGGTCGGCACGCTCCACACCGACTGCCACCCCGACTGCCAGGCGAGCCCGTCAATCAGCATCCGGATCACCTCCTCATACGACGAGGACGAGTACAACGCCAACCCCAGCACGTAATAGACGACCACCCGCGCCGGCAGCAACCGCTGACGCTGCTCACCCCGACCCGCCTCCGCCACGACCCGATCAACCAACTCGGGCGGGAACACCCGCGTCAACACCCCAACCGAAATGTGATCCGAAAGACGCTGATCCGTCGCCGGCTTGACCCACCCAGCACGCGGCACGCGCGGGACACTATCCCACCTCCCGGACGCTAACTAAACGGTATTGGGGTTAGGGCACGCTCTGCGTCGCTGTGCGGGCAAGGGAGTGCCCGTGGGCGTCGAGCGCCTGGACCGACACGTATTGGCGGGCGGGGGCCTTGATCGCGGTCTCGAAGCCCTTCTTCTTAGCCGTCGCCACCGCAGGCATCGCGTCCGGGCTGTTGCCGGCGTATACGCGCCATTTAGCCACGTTCGTCGCGCCGTTCCAGCTCGCGTAGACGGTCATCTTGCGGCCGTGGGGGGTGGCTGCGACCGCGGGCGGGGTGGTCGGCGTGCCGTTCCAGGGGAAGCGGTAGGCGCGATAGCTGATGTTGGCGTCCACGAAGCGGCCCTCGAAGATGAGCTTGTTCTTCGCGTTGTACTGGCTGAAGTAGGGCGCCTCCCCCCAACCGACGAAATCGTCGCCGCCCGGCATCTCCTGTTCGTTGCCCTCGAAGCTCGAGAGGACCGGCGGATCGAGGTCGAGCTGTGTGAGCACAGTGGCGGTCTTGCGCGCGAGGTTCAGGCGAAGCTCGAGCGCGCGCGACTCCGAGTGCACATAGGGCGGACCGGCGCCGTCGTCGAACATCGAGACGAGAGCGTCCCCGCTGGCACGGGCCCTCACGTCGTGCTGGAAGGCGAACGACGCCCCGGGTCCGAGCTTGAAGTTCGAGTCCTTGCCGCCCAGCGTCCACATGGTCGCCGCCGTCTGGCGGTTGACCTTGTACACCGCCCAGGTGTTACGCCCTGAGATCAGCAGGTTCCCGCCGTCGTCGGCCGCGACCGAGTTGACGTGGAAGTAGTCATAGGGCGTCCACACCGAGTTGGGCTTTACCACCTGCCTCTTCTTCTTGCGCACGTTGAGCGGCCGGGTGTAGCTGGCGGTGAGCGGCACATGATCGAGGCTGTCCCACTGGAATAGGACCAGGCCAGTGGGGATATCGATCTCCTGGACGACCGAGTCGAGCACGACCTCGGTGGCCGATGCGCCGACCGCGGTCGCATTCACGACCACCGGGAATGTCGCGGTGATCAGGGCGCTGCCGCGCCCGGTCAGCTGGAACTCGTGCAGGTCGGCCGACAGCCCGTTCGCCGCCGAGATCGTGTGGATCACCTGATACGAGCTGTTCATGATGATGTCCTGTCCGACTCCCACGCCCGCAGTCTCGTTGCCCTGCCACCAGGTCAGCACCGGTTGACCCTGGTAGCTCTGGACTCGGAAGTCGGTCGCCGCGTCGTTGGTCGGCACCGGGTCGAACCAGATCAGCCCGCCCCGTGGGCCGATGATCTCGGGGCCCTGCTGGAGCGGACCGATCTGCGGCGCCACGAAGATGTCTCCTGACGCGGTCGGGTCGGGCTTGGTGATGGTGACCGCGGCTGGGGTAAGGTCGGGCCGCGATTGGAAGTACCAGACGTCGCCTTTGACGCGCGGCAGCTGCGGGCGCCTCTCCACCGGGAGGGTGCCTGCCGGCACGGCGACCTGGAACTGGTAGGTGCCGTTGTGGGAGCCCTCGATGTTCAGCGAGGTGCTCACGGTCACCGTCTCGCCGGGAGTAAATGGATCGCTCGGGATGAAGCTGCCCCCGTTTCCGTCCGAGTCGGACTCCACCGCGCCGGCGTGCACCCCACTACTAGACCCGGTCACCGTGATCGTCCCGAGCTGGGAGACGGGCAGGCCGCGCAACGCGATCTGCGTCTGCGGCGACGCGAAGTGGCTGCCCGGGATCGGGAACGCGTACACGGGCGGCGGCCCGCTCGGTGGCTTAGGCGCCGGCGCCTTCTTGGTCGGTGGTTTCTTGGACTGCGTTGTCTTAGCGCTCGCGGCGGTGGTGGCGCTCGAGCAGAAGAGCGCGACCAGGCACAGTAGCGCGACCGGGCGAGATGTCCGACGGATCAGTCTGCGCAACCGCCGGGGCATCCCGCCCAAATACGCGTCATGTCGGGCGAATCAATATTCGCCCGGCAGTCCGTTGTTCGACCCGCTCGAGGTCGGGAATGCGCTCGACGTCCCGAGCACGTGGTGGCGCGAGTCCAGCGCCTGCACCTTGTAGACCTTGAAGGAACTTGTAAGGGGGATCGTCGTCTCAAAGCTGCTCTTCGTCGCCGTCGCCACCGCCTTCAGGCTATTGGCGCTCGAACCGGCCAGCACCCTCCAGCTCACAACCTGCGTGTCACCATCCCAACTCGCGTAGATGGTGGCCTTGGCGCCATTGTTGCGCACAGCACCACTAGGTGGGAAGTACGGGATTCCGACCCACTTCTGGACGTAGGTGCGGTAGTTGAGGTCCGGCGAGGGCCACGCCGCGTCGAGCAGCGTCTTGCCCGTCTGGGTCTGCTCGGAGAAGAACGGCTGGTTGCCCCAGCCAAGCGCCACGTTGCCGTTCGGCAGCTGCTGGACGTTGCCGAGGTAGTCGGCGTTGTAGGTGCGCGGGCGGGTGTAGCCGTGCACGAAGCTGCCGGTGTGGTTGGTCAGGTTTAGCTTGACGACCAGCCCCTCCATCGTCCCGTTCGGCATGCCGTACGTCTCCTTGCCGCCGGAGATGCCGGTGATCCCGCAGCAGTCGTCGTTGAACACCGTGAGCACGTCGCCGTGCAACTGGACGTCGTGCTGCCAGTGGAACTGCGCCTTGGCCGGAAGCTTGAACGTGCTGTTCTTCGGATTGCCGCTGACCGTCCACTCGATCGCGTTGGTGGTTCGGTCGACCAGGTAGGCGGTCCAGGTGTTCCGCATCGAGACGAGGAAGGTCTCGTTACCGGTGAGCTGAATCGAGTTGATGTGATAAGCGTCCCAGGGGATCCCCGGAAACGGCTTCTGCTGGGTCTGCGAGAACGGAATGTTCGGCGTTCCGCCCGGGTTGAGCGCATCCCACGTGTAGAGCAGCTGGCCGGTCGCCAGGTTGTACTCCTGGACCGCCGAGTCGAGCACCTCGCCGTTGGCCGATCCGCCGTAGGCGCTGAGGTTCATCGGGACCACCTTGTATGCCGTGACCCACGCGTTGGCGCCGCTGATGATCATCTCGTGCTCGGAGATGATCCAGCCGTCGGCCCCCTTCAGCGTGGCCACGTGCCGGTAGTGCTGATCGACGACCTCGTCCTCGCCCCTGGTCGTCTGGCCCGTGCCGGTCACCGTGCCCTGCCACCAGCTGAGCACCGGCTTGCCCTCGTACGTCTGCTCCGTCAGGTTGGCCGCCAGCGCGTTCACGCCGATGTTGAAGAACCACACCGGCTGGAGGTTGTGGTCGAGGATCATCGGACCGCTCTGACCGGTCATCGGCGCTTTGATCGCCAGCTCCTTGAAGTTCGCGACCATGAAGTAGCCGGGGGCGAGCTTGTTGGTTTGCGACTTGACGTCGATGGTCAGCTTCGGCGGGTGCAGCTTTGGCGCCGACACGAAGCTCCAGGCGCCCTTGGTGGTGTAGGCGCCGATCGGTGCGGCTTGGGCGGCGGCGGCGGCGATCGCGAGCGCGCAGCAGGCGGCCGCGGTGATTCCGGCGAGACGGCTGAGCTTTGACGTGATGCGTGGCACGGGCACCTCCTCAGGCGGTTGACGACCCTAACACGGGGGCAGCGGCGAAGGTTGCGCAGAGGATTACCCGCCGATCAGCAGGTCTACCAGCACGCCCGGGTCGCGCCGCACCCGCTCGCCGGCGGCGCGCTGCCCATCGCGCTTGACCACCGTCAGCTCATCCGGATGGGACAGCCGCCGCAGGCGGCCCTCGGCGATCAGGCGCTCGTCGACGGCGCCAAGCCGACCCTCGAACACGGTGTAAACGGGCGTCCCGAGCGCCACCGCCTCGCGATTCATCGTGCCGCCGGCCGACACCACGACGTCCGCGAACGCGACCAGCGATTGAGCGTCGATCGCCCGCTTGGGCACGATGAAGCCGCCCCGACGCTCGAGTTCGGAGCGTTGCTCGGGCGTCCGGGGGAGCACCACCGTCTGCTCATCGGCCAAGCGGTCGAGCACGCCGGCAAACAGGTCATTCTCGAAGCGGTGGTACAGCGACACCTCCGGCGGCGTGCGCACGACCGCGATCGTTCCAGCGGAGTCGAGCCCGAGGTCGTCGAGGACCGTGGGGTCGGGCTCGAAGTCGGCCAGGTAGTACTCCTCCTTCAGGCCTGGATAGGCGCGGATCTTGCCCCGCGCGCCGTAGCGGTAGAGGCGCTGGGGCGGGATCGCGTCGGGGACGACGACGTTTCGGGCCAGCCGGCAGTTGACGTTGTGCTGGACGGTTGCCCACTCGTAGTCGAACGTCGTCGCAGACGGGATCCGCAACAGCTTCGCCGCGACCATGACGTCGTTGGACCCATGCCCAAGCGCGTAGTCGAAGCGCCGGCCACGGGCCCATCGCGTCAGCGCGAGCGAGCGTTCGGCCAGGCCGCGCGCCTTGGCGGCGAGGCGGCCGCCGCGGTGGCGTCCGATCGCCGTGTGCGGGATCCCGAAGCGGTCGCACAGCTCGAGGGTCTGAGCGAAGTCACGCGCGGTGACCTCCACCTCGTGGCCGCGCTCGCGGAGCTTCGCGATCACCGGCCGCATCACCAGCACGTGGGGCGAGTTGGTCAGATCAACCCAGATCCGCATGGCCGTGAGTAAACGCTCATAGGGCCCGGATCGTCGATTCGGCGCAGGCCGCTACATTTGCCACGATGCTGCTCGGCCCGGGGTCCGTCACCGATTCGCTTGTCACGCTTGCGACGCACATCATCCGTGACCTGGGGTTGGCGGGCGTGTCGGCGATGACGCTGACCTCCGGCGTGGTGGGCGTTCCGGGCTCGGAGCCGACGATGCTGTTCGCCGGCTTCAACGTCTTCCAGCGCCACCTGAGCATGTTCGGGATCGTGGTGTTCGGCGTGTTGGGCGACATGATCGGCGCCTCGATCGCGTACGGCATCGGCTACTTCGGGCGGCGCGAGCTGGTCGAGCGCCACGGCAACAAGCTCCACATCTCGATGCGGAAGCTCGACCGCGCGGACGCGTGGTTCGACCGGTACGGCGCCCCGATGATCGTCGTCTCGCGCTGGATCCCGTTCGCCCGGGCCGCCTTCCCGTATGCCGCGGGCGTAGCCCGGATGCCGTTCTGGCGCTTCCTGACGTTCGCGACGATCGGCTCGATCGTCTGGATCACGGCGCTCGGCGAGCTCGGCAACGCAGTGGGCAGCCAGTGGCAGAACTGGCGCCACAACCTCGAGTACGTCGATTACGTATTCGCCGCCTTGCTGCTCGCCGCAATCGTGTACCTGATCGTGCGGGTGGCGCGAGCGCGCGGCAGCGACCCGGCCGCCGTGGCCTAGTGGCCCACTAGTGTCGTCCCGGACGCTCGCGTCCCCCCAAGACTTTCCGGTCTGGCAGGCGGTGGCGCTCGGCACGCTGCACGGGCCGGCGGAGCTACTCCCGATCTCCTCCTCGGGACACATAGCGGTGATCCCTTGGCTGGCCCGGTGGAACTACAGCCGGCTCGACGACGAGCTGCGCAAGTCCTTCGAGGTCGCGCTCCACACCGGCACGGCCGCCGCGCTACTCATCAGCCTGCGCGGCGAGGTGGATGAGGCCGTGCGCGGCCTGAACCTCCGCCGGGCGCTGCTGATCGCGTGCTCGTTTGCGCCACCGGCGGTGATCGGCTACCGGTTCGAGCGCCCCATCGAGCGCCATTTCGGCACGCCGCCGACGGTCGCAGCCGGACTCCTCGCCGGCGCGGTGGCGATGGCGCTGGCCGACCGCTCGCCCCAGGAGCGGCGGGATGAGCAGGCCGGGATGGTCGACGCCCTGTGGCTCGGGGTGGCGCAGGCATGCTCGCTGATCCCCGGCGTCTCGCGCAACGGCGCCACGCTGGCCGCGGCGCGGATGCGGCGCTTCAGCCGGGTCGACGCCAACCGCCTCTCGCGCCACGCCGCGCTGCCCGTGATCGCCGGCGCCACCCTGCTGAAGGGGGTGCGCCTCTACCGCCGCGGGCTGCCGGCGGGAGCCGCGGTCCCGTTCGCGGCCGGCGCCGGGGCGGCGTTCGTCTCGACGCTGGCCTCGACGCGGCTGATCAAGGCCCTGGAGCGCGACAGCTCGCTACTGCCCTACGCGCTCTACCGGATCGGGCTCGCGACGCTGATCGCCCGCCGCCTGCTTCAGGCCAGGGACCAGAGGTAGTCGGTGCCCACCCGCTCGGGCCGGACGCGCCACTCGAGGGCGAGGCGCCACAGCTCGGCCGGGGCCCGCGGCCCGGGGAGGTCGCACACGAGCGCGACCTCGGCCGTGGCCATGCTGCCAAACCGGCGCAAAGCGTCCTCAATCGAGAGCGCCCCAGCGAATGCCGGCGACGCGCCGGCCGCGACCACGGCGCTCCGCAAGGCGGCGTAGTCGGTGGGGCCATAGACCCCGTGCACCTCACCGTCGGCGCCGACGAACTCGACCGAGGGCAGCTTGACGCGGTCGCCGCCCGGCGCGCGGTGCTCGGGCGAGACGGCGCCGCAGCGGTCGAGATCCACACCGAATGCCTCCAGGATCGCATGCGAGCCGAGCGCCAGCCGCAAGCGATCCACATCGAGCCCAGGCACGGCGCGCGCCTCCTCGATCAGGGCGTCCGCCGTGTCGAGCTTGCGCCGGCGGCACATCAGCCCTTCGCGCAGCCGGCGCAGGTATTGATCCAGTACCCCGCCCGCCGCACCCTGCTCCGAGGCCGCCTTGACCGCCAGGCAGGCGGGATATGAGCTGCGGGGCGGCCCCGCCAGCCACAGCCGGGCGTCGACCGGCATCCCGCTCCGATCGGCCGCCTCGAGCAGTTCGGAGACGACGTGGGTCGGGTCGCCGACCTCTCGCGCCATTCCACACATCACGTAGCTCGTCGAGAGCTCCCCGGCGAACTCGACGGCCAGCTTGCGCAGGGCGGGTTCGATCGCCCACGACCACGGGCACATCGGATCGGTGTAGTAGAAGGTGTGGACCACGGCGATGTAGCGCAAAATAGAGAGCACTCGATGAGCACGCTGCTCGGCACCACGCTCAACGGCCGTTACCGGCTGGAGGCTCGGATCGGCTCGGGCGGGATGTCGACGGTCTACCGGGCGACCGACGAGACCCTGCAGCGGCACGTGGCGATCAAGCTGATGAACCGCGAGATCGCCAGCGACTCGGACCAGCTCGAGCGGTTCCGGCGCGAGGCCCGGGCGGTCGCACAGCTCTCGCACCCGCACATCGTCGGGGTGATCGATTACGGGGAGGATCTCGATCCCGCCCATCCCCGGCCCTACATCGTGTTCGAGTACGTGGAGGGCGAGACGCTGAAGGAGCGCATCCGCCGCACCGGTCGGCTGCCCATCACCGAGGCGGTGGCCTATGCGATCGAGATCGCCCGGGCGCTCGGCACCGCCCACGCCCGCCACATCGTCCACCGCGACGTCAAGCCCCAGAACGTGCTCATCGACGAGGAGGGGCAGGCCAAGGTCACCGACTTCGGGATCGCCCGCACCCTCGACGAGGAGGGGCTGACCGTCGACGGCCGGGTGCTCGGGACGACCGACTACGTCTCTCCGGAGCAAGCCCTGGGGCGGCCCGTGACCGGGCAGTCGGACCTCTACTCGCTGGGCATCGTGCTGTACGAGATGCTCACCGGTGAGGTCCCGTTCAAGGGCGAGAACCAGGTTGCGGTGGCGATGAAGCACGTGCGCGAGGAGCTGCCCGACGTCCAGTACAAGCGCCCCGAGATCTCCGCCGCGCTCGCCTCGGTGATCGACGTCGCGACTGCCAAGCGGCTCGAGGATCGCTATGCCGACGACGCCGAGTTGATCGCCGACCTGGAGGACGTGCTGGCGATCGAGACCGCCCGGGCCGGCACCGCCACCGGCGAGGTCACCAGCGTGCTGCGCACCCTGCCCTCTCAGACCCAGAGCCGGATTCCGTTCCGGGTCCGCCACCGGGCCGGGGCGCTGGCCTTGATGCTGCTCCTGGTGGCGATCGTCGCCGGCGTGGTCATTTGGCTAGGCACCCGGACTCACCACTCGGCGCCCAGGCTGGCGGTGTCGCCGCCGGCCGCCCACCTAACCGCGGTCCAGCCCTGCCAGAACTGCGCCCACGACTACAACCCGGACGCGCTCACCGGCCCCAAGACCCAGAACCCACAGGACGACGAACTGGCGATCGACGGCAACACGAGCACGGCGTGGGTGACCGAGCACTACTACAGCGGCTCCCTCCAGAAGGCCGGCGTCGGGCTCTACGTCGACATGGGCCACTCGTTGCCGGTGACCAACATGTGGGTCTACACCCAGACCCCCGGATGGCGCGCTCAGATCTGGGGCGAGAACGCCCCGGTCGATCCCGACGTCTTCAACACCGGCCCGGGAGGCTGGACCGAGCTGGCGCAGGTGTCCTCGATGCTGAAGAAGCAGAGGATCACGCTCAACACCGCCGGGAAGAGCTATCGCTACTACCTGGTGTGGATCACGGCGCTGCCGCCCGGCAACAACTACGCCGCGATCAACGAGATCGCCCTCTACCAGCTCACGCACTGACGGGGGTGGCTGACGTCAACCGGGTGCGGCGACCCCGTCCCAATCGCGGACCCTACCCGTAGTCGTAAAAACCTCGCCCTGACTTCCGTCCCAGCCGGCCACTCGCGACCATTCGCTTCAGCAGCGGCGGCGGGGCGTACTCATCGCGCTTGAACTCCTCATAGAGGGAGTCGCACACCGCATAGAGGACGTCGAGGCCGATGAAGTCGCACAGAGTCAGCGGCCCCATCGGGTGCCCGCAACCGAGCTTCATGCCGTTGTCGATGTCCTCGCGGGAGGCAAAGCCCTCCTCGTACATCCGGACCGCCGCCATCAGGTACGGGACGAGCAGCATGTTGACGATGAAGCCCGACCGGTCCTTTGTCTCGATCGGGCGCTTGCCCAGCCGCTCGATGAACCGCCGGGCGCCCGCCACCGTCTCCCCACTGGTGTCCAGGGCGACAACCACCTCGACGAGATTCATCACCGGCACCGGTGAGAAGAAGTGCAGTCCGAGCACGCGCGTCGGATCTCGGATGGACTGCGCCAGCTCGGCGATCGGGATCGATGAGGTGTTCGAAGCGACGATCGTGCGCTCGGAGACGACGCTGTCGATCGCGCCCATCACCTCGAGCTTGAGACGCTCGTCCTCGGGGACCGCCTCGACAACCAGGTCGGCCTCACCGATCGCCTCGAGCTCCGTGGTCAGCTCGATCCGCTCGCGCACCACACGCGCCTCGCCCTCGTCGAGCTTGCCGCCCCGCACCGCGCGCGCCAGCGAGGCCTCGATCCGCTCCCCCGCGCGCCCAACCGACGTTTGGTCGACGTCCCGCACGATCACGGGCATCCCGGCGACGGCCACCGCCTCGGCGATGCCCGTGCCCATGAACCCGCCACCCACCACTGCCACCGATTCGATTTCGCTCATCGTCGGCAGACTAATGACGAACGCGTTGCTCGGCCGCGTGGCGCTCGAAGGCGAGATCCACGAGCCGATCGATCAGCTCGGCGTACGGCACCCCACTGGCCTCAAACAGCGCCGCGAACACGCTCGTGCTCGTGAAGCCGGGCAGTGTGTTGAGTTCGTTGAGCAGTACGCGCTCGCCCTCGATGAAGAAGTCCACGCGAGCCAGCCCGCTGCAACGGGTCAGCAAGAAGGCCTCGATCGCCACCTCGCGGATGCGCTCACGCACGCGTTCGGGCACGCGCGCAGGCACCACCAGACGCATCCCGCCCGGGCTGTATTTGGCCTCGTAGTCGTACCAGCCCGCCTCGCCGGCGGCGAGCACGATCTCTCCAGGGTCCGACGCGATCGGGTCACCGTTGCCGATCACCGAGCATTCGACCTCGATCCCGCGAGCGGCCGCTTCGACGATCGCCAGCGAGTCGTGCTCGAACGCCGTCTCCAAAGCCGTCGGTAGCTCGTCACCACAGGACGCCCGGACGATCCCGACCGAGGACCCCAGCCGCGCCGGCTTCACGAACACGGGCAGGCCGAGCGGGCCCAGCTCGGCGAGCACGCGCTCGCGGTCGGCGGCAAACGCCGAGGCCCGGACCGCGCGGTAGTCGACCTGCGGCATCCCCGCGTGCGCCATCAGCTCCTTGAACATCAGCTTGTCCATGCACAGCGCCGAGGCGAGAACGCCGGCGCCCACGTACGGGACGTCGAGGCATTCGAGCAGGCCCTGCACGGTGCCGTCCTCGCCGAACGGCCCGTGCAGCACCGGGAAGACGACGTCGACGCCGTCGAGGCCGCACCCTGGCTGCACCGCCATCACCTCGCCATCTCGTCGCCACACCCCATCCCGGCCGATTTCGATCGCAATCGGCTCGTAGCCCGCCTCGGCCAACCCGGAGCGGACCGACGCTGCGGAGGCGAGCGATACCTCATGCTCGGAGGAGCGGCCGCCTCCGAGCACGGCAACACGAGCCGGCTTCATCCTGTCTTCGGCGTCGAGGTGGTGCCGGCGGACGTGATCGTCGTCGTGCTCGGCGCGTTCGTCGTCGTCGTCGGCGTGGTCGTCGTCGTGTAGTGCCCGACCACGATCGTCACCGTGCTCCCCTTCTTGGCCTGGCTGCCGGCGGTGGGGCTCTGGGAGAGGACGACCTTGTCCTGGCTTCGGTTGGTCACGTCCTGCTGCTGCACCGCGGCCGGGAAGCCCTGGGAACCGAGCGTCGCCTCGGCCGGTCCGAACTTCTGCCCGACGACGTTCGGCACGGTGGGCGTCGGCGGCGCCGTGGCCACCACGATCGTGATCGTCGAGCCGGGTGGCTCCATGCTGCCGCCGATCGGGGTCTGACCGATCACGGTCCCGGCGGGTGCCGCGCTCGAAACCTGGTCGGTCGTGGTCACGGTGAACTGACCCGGCGGTGCGTAGAGATCCGCCTTGGCCTGGTCGACGGTCTCGCTGGTCACGTCGGGCACCTTGACCGCGGCCGGCCCGCTCGAGACGAAGAACGTCACCTTCGTGCCGACGGGCGGGGTGGCGCCCGCCGGAGGAATGGTGTTGATCACCTGGCCGGCCGAGTACTGGCTGCTCGACTGATGCACCACATGACCCGGCTTTAGGTGCTCGATCAGGATTGCAGCCCGGGCCTGGGCGAGCGTCTCGCCGAGCACGGTGGGCACGGTCGTGTTGCCCGGTCCGGACGACACGGTGAGCGCGACGTTCGTACCCTGCTTGACCTTCGTGCCGGCGAGCGGGTCCTGGCGGATCACAGTGCCCGCCGGCGTCGAGCTCGTGAGCTGGAGCGGGCTGACCGTGAGGCCGTCGTTCTGGAGCTCGGTCTGAGCGGTGGCGATCTGCTGGCCGACCACGGCGGGCACCGCCACCTTCGCCGGACGCGTCAGGAGGTAGGCGGCGATGCCGCCGCCGATCAGCAGCAGCACCAGCAGCGCGACCAGCCACGGCCACAGGCGCCGCCCCCGGTCGGGCTGCTCCCCCCCGGGCGCCGCTTCGAGCACCTCGTAGGTGCCGTCGTAGTACGTCGGCGGCTGCGGCGGTGCGGCCGCGGGGGGATTGCTGATCGCGCCCGCCGCGGCGGCATAGCGACCGACGGCCACGCCGGCGAGCGCCGGCAGACTGGCGGTACGCTCGCCGCGATCACCGCTCAGCAGCGCGCTCCTCGCCTGCTCGAGCGCGGTGATGAACTGGTCGGCGTTGGCGGGGCGGTCGACCGGGTTCTTGTTCAGCGCCCACATCACCACCTGCTCGAGCTCGGGGGGCACGCTCGGGTTGATCACGGTCATCGGCGGGGGCGCTTCGGAGACGTGCTTGAGCGCGATCGTGACCGCCGACTCGGCGTCGAACGGGACCCGGCCGGTGAGCATCTCGTACAGGACGACGCCGATCGAGTACAGATCCGACCCCGCGCTCACCGCGTGGCCCTGGGCCTGCTCGGGCGAGAGGTACTGGGCGGTGCCCATGATCGAGCCGGTCTCGGTCATGTCCGAGGCCCCGGCGCGGGCGATCCCGAAGTCGGTCACCTTGGCGTTGTCCTGATCGTCGACGATCACGTTGTGGGGCTTCAGATCGCGGTGGATCACGCCGCGACGATGGGCAAACCGAGCCGCCCTGAGGATCTGGAGGGTGATGTCGATCGCCCGGATGGGATCCAACGGCGCCTCGGCGCGGATCAGCTGCTTGAGCGAGCGGCCGGGCAGGTACTCCATCGCGATGTAGTACGTCCCGTCGTAGGAGCCGCGGTCGTACACGCTGACCACGTTGGGGTGCTGAAGGCCGGCGGCAGACTGCGCCTCGCGGCGGAACCGCTCGACGAACCCGGGATCCTCGGCGAATCGCTGATAGAGCAGCTTCAGCGCCACCTTGCGCCCGAGTTGCTCGTCCTCGGCCAGAAACACGTCGGCCATGCCGCCGGCACCCAGGCGCGAGACGATCCTGTAGCGGTCGTCGACCATCGTGCCCGGCGCCAGGCCAGCCATCACTGCCCCTCCGAGAGCAGAACCTTCAGCACCGCTTTAGCCACCGGTGCCGCCACCGTCGCTCCGTAGCCGCCGTCCGACTGATCGATCATCACCGCGATCGCGATCTTCGGGTGCTGAGCGGGTGCAAACGCAACGAACGCGGGCTGGGTGCGCTGTGGTTCGTCCGCTGTCGGGATCTGCGGCGTTCCGGTCTTGCCGGCGATCGTGACGCCGGGAATCTGAACGGTGATGCCGGTCCCCTCCTCGACCACCTTCTCCATCATGCGCGTGACGGCTTGGGCGGTCGAGGGCTTCATCACCTGGCTCTCGACAGTCGGGTTCACCGTCTTGACCGTCACCCCGTCCTGATCGACGACCCGGGCGGTCAGGTGCGGGGTCATGAGCGTCCCGTTGTCGGCGACCGCCGAGGCGACCATCGCCATCTGCAGCGGCGTGACCAGCAGCCCCCCTTCGCCGATCCCTATGCGGCCGATGTCCTCATCGGGGCTCCCGGGCGGGTACGGCTTGCCGGTGGTGCTCGACCACGGTTGGCTGACGGCGATCTGCTCGGCGGGGTAGTCGAGCGGGGGCTTGGAGTAGAAGCCGAACCGCTTCATGTAATTGGTCATCGTCGCACGTCCGACGTGCTCCGCCACCTGCGCGAAGATCGTGTTGATCGAATACGTCATCGCGGTGGTCAGCGTCTGGAGACCCCAGCTCTGGTCGCCGTCGTTGTTGAGCGGAACTCCCGAGACCGTGATCGGCGAGTCCCCGTTGATGAGTGAGTTCTCGGTGTACATGCCGCTGTCGATCCCGGCGACGGCCGTGACGATCTTGAACGTCGAGCCGGGGGCGTATTGGCCCTGGGTCACCCGGTTCACGAGACAGTCCTTCGCGCCACAGCCCTGCCCTGGATTGGGACCGTTGTTGTTGAAGGTCGGGTTGGCGTACATGACCTTGACGGCGCCGGTGCTCGGGTCGATCGCGACCACCGACCCCGCCTCGCCGGCCAGCGCCTGCTGCGCGGCGAGCTGCGCCTTGGGATCGAGCGTCGTGTAGACGTCATCGCCGACCGGCCGCGGGCTGAGCTGGCCGAAAATCGAGGAGAGTCCGGTCTGCAGGCCGCGCAGATCGGGAGCGAGGGACTGCTCGAGGCCCGACGCCTCTCCCTTGGCGGCGATCGAGTAGCCGACCGCGTGGGCAAACAGCGGCCCGTCCGGGTAGGTGCGACCCCAGGTGTTGCCGGCCGCCGGCACCGACTTGGCGAGCACGGTGCCGTCGTCGGCCAGGATCCGCCCGCGCTTGATCTGGAGCTCGTCGAGCAGCGTGCGGACGTTCAGCGGGTTGTTGTTGAGCGATGAGGCCTCGAACACCGTCCAGCGCGAGGTGAAGAACACAAGCAGCGCGAACAGCAGCAGGATCACCCCGAACAGCCGGGCGATCGGACCACTCATGCCGGCCTCCGCGCACGATCGGATACGAGCAGGAGAAGCGCGACCAGGACCAGGTTGGCCACGATCGACGATCCCCCGTAGGAGACGAACGGCAGGGTCACGCCGGTGAGCGGGATCACGCGGGTGACTCCGCCCACGATCACGAACACCTGGAGGGCGAACATCGCGCTCAGCCCAACCGCCAGCAGCGTCGAGAACGAGTCACGGGCGAGTTGCGCGGTCTTGAGCCCGCGGGCCACGAACAGCAGATATGTGACCAGCAACGCGACCGCTCCGAACAGTCCGAGCTCGTCGGTGACGACGGCATAGATCATGTCGGTCTGTGGCGCCGGCAGCAGCGTTCCCCCGCTTGGCAACGTCAGCGCAGCCCGGCCGAAGCCCTGGCCGAACAGGCCCCCGGCGGCCTGGGCGAACATCGAGTTGGCCACCTGGTAGCTGCCGAGCGGAGCGTGATACAGCGTCGGATTCAGCGGGTGCAGCCACGTTTCCACGCGGGCGTGGATGTGGGGGATGTGCGTGCCCAGGTACCAGAACCCGATCGCCGCAGCGATCAGCCCGATGACCACGAACGACAGCCGGTTGGTCGCGACGTAGAGCATCGCAAGCAGGCCGCCGTAGAACATGATCGAGGACCCCGTATCGCTCAGCACGACGAGGATCGCCATGGCCAGCCCCCAGATGATGACCACCGGCCCGAACTGCTTGAGCGGCGGCAGCGTGACGCCGAGGAACCTTCGCCCGCCCTGGACCAGCACCTGCCTCGTGTCGCGCAGGTAGCTGGCCAGGAAGATCACGAGGCCGATCTTCGAGACCTCGGCCGGCTGGAACACAAACAGGCCGGGGATCCGCACGCCCAGATAGGCGCCGTTGGCGGCGTAGCCGATGCCGGGCAGGCGGGGGAGAATAAGGAGCCCCAGCGAGACGATCACGATCGTGTAGCGGTAGCGCTCGAGCCTGCGATAGTCCCGGAACAGGAGGATCGTCCCGGCGAACAGGACCAGCCCGAGCACGAACCACTGGGCCTGCTGGCGCGCGAGCGTCGGGTTGATCCGGTAGATCATCACGAGGCCGAAGCTCGCCAGCACGGCCACTAGGGGGAACATGTACGGGTCGGCCCGCGGCAGGGTGATTCGGATGAAGATGTGCGCCGCGATGCACAGCCCGAGAAACAGGGCCCCGTAGGTCAGCGAGATGTTCGAGAGCGCGTTCTGGCGTTGGATGAAGACGCCGGCGAATCCAGCGGTGACCAACAGCGAGGCGGGGATCAGCCCGATCAGCTCACGGTTTCGCGCCCTCATCAATCCGTCACGGTGGGTGGGCCCCCATTAAAACTCACGGGGAGATCTTTCCCTGCTCGAGATCCATCACGAGGTTGGTCGCGTTCGTCTGTGAACGGAGGTCGTTGTTGAGCAGGTCGCCGCGCCGGGCCGCCGGGATCAGCGAGGCCGGAACGCCGGAGACGTAGTAGGTCTCGTACAGGGGGACCCCGAACGGCAGGTCGAACGGAAAGCCCCGATAGATCGTGACGATGCCCTGCGCGTCGGTCCCGACGAAGTAGAGCTGGCGGCTGGCCAGGTAGCCGGCGCTGCCGATGATCGCGACGACGATCGCCGTGGCGACGAGCGCAGCTATCGGCTTGATGAAGCGAGGCGGGCGACCCTGGACGACCGGAGGGCGCGGAACGAGGCGTCGCGTCCCGCCGGGCGGACTCGGCGCTTGCCGGCGCAGCGTCGGCAGTGTGGGGGGCGGCGCGACCGCGACCGCGGTGGATCCGCGCGAGTCCTCGGCCCGTCCCGCGGATCCGGAATCGCCCCCCGCATCCGAATCTCCGTCCCCGGACGCCGGGGGAGCGGGCACGCCGGCCAAGCCCACCACCGTCTCCTGGTCGGCGGTCCCATCGCCGCCCGCGACCTCCTCCAAGCGGAACAGGACAACCGTGATGTTGTCCCGGCCACCCGCCTCGTTGGCCTCGTTGATCAGGGCGTCGCCGGCGGCGTCCAGGTTGCTGTGCGCGACGAGGATCTCGCGCACGCGCTCCTCGGAGATCATCGAGGTGAGGCCGTCGCTGCACAGCAGGACCACGTCGCCGGCGCGCGCGGGATAGGTCCAGGTGTCGACCTCGACGTCGGGTTCGGGCCCGAGCGCACGCGTGATGATCGAGCGCTGGGGATGCTCGGCCGCCTGCTCCTCGGTCAGCTTGCCGCGGCGGACGAGCTCGTCGACCAGCGAGTGGTCCTGGGTCAGGCGTTGGAGCGTCCCATCTCGGAATAGGTAGGCGCGGCTGTCGCCGACGTGGGCGATCGCGACGTGAGCATTGTCGACGTAGGCCGCGGTCAGCGTGGTGCCCATTCCGGCCCGCTGGCGGTCGGCGCGGGCGCGCTCGTAGATCTCGTGGTTGGCCTCGCGCACCAGTGTGCGCAGACGCTCCTCGGGGCTGCCGTGGTCGGGCAGGCCGCCCTCGAACGCTTCGATCGCAATTCGCGAGGCGACCTCGCCGGCCTGGGCGCCGCCCATTCCGTCCGCGACCACGAACACTGGCGCGCGGGCGTAGGCGTTGTCCTCGTTGTCGCGCCGCTGCCGACCGGTGTCGGTCTTGCAGGTGGTTTCCGCCGCGCGGAGCATGCTCACGACTCGGCCTTCATCACGCTTAGGGCCCGGTTTCTCATTGCTCGTAGGAGAACTCGCTGTCGCCGATTCTGATCCGATCGCCCGGATGGAGCGGCTGCGGACCGCCCAGCTGCTGCTCGTTCAGGTAGGTGCCGTTGGTGGATCCGAGGTCCTCGATCACGACGACGTGGCCCTCCCGCGAGATGCGGGCATGGTGCGCGGAGGCGAACGGATCGTCGAGCCTGATCTCGACGTCTCCGCGGCCGAGAGTAGCGCCATGGCTGGGAATTTCATACGAGCTCCCGGTCTCGTGGCCCGGGGCGTGCGCCACCAGCAGCCGCGGCTCGAACCCGTCGCCGTCGAGCTCGCCGAAGTCGCTCGAGGCCGGGTACATGCCGGTGGCGTCGTAGGGAGCGGCGTCATCGGCCCGCACCACGCCCTCCCGTCCGCGGCGGAGGTCGCGCAGCGCGCTCCAGGCCACCCAGCACAGGAACAGGTACAGAACGATAAGGAAGCCGAACTTCAGTCCTACGGAGACGGGCGCGAGCATGGTGTTGGATTAGGTCCTACTCGAGCGTGAACGTCATCACGGACGCGCCGAGCTCGATCTCGTCCCCAGGGCGGAGTACCTCGGGGGCGTCGATCCGGCGTCCGTTCAGCTGCGAGCCGTTGGTCGACTCGAGGTCCTTGATGACCCAGGAGCCGCCACGCGGCCTGATCTCGGCGTGCTGGCGTGACACGTTGGGGTCGTTCAAGACGACATCTGCCTGGCGGCCGCGCCCGATCGTGGCTCCCTGAGGACCGATCACCACACGGCGGCCGTCGATCACGAGCAGCGCGGTCTGGGCTCTGGCCCGGCCTCGCTCTTCGAGGGGTTCGGATACCCGCTCGGCGTTGCTGTAGACCATCGTTCGGCCCGACTGGGCGGGGACTGGTTCCCGGTCCGGCGCGCTCACCGGCTCCTCGTCGACTTGCGCGACCCGCGTCTGGATCCCGAACTCGCCGAGACCGAGCCGGTCGTCCGTCTCGAACTCGATCACGGGGCGTGAGAGCAGCGTGAGGCGCTCACGGCGGGCGTGCTCGAGCAGGTATCCCGCGAGCTCCGCGGTCAGCGCCGATTCATAGCCGGCGAACCGCTCACGATCGCGCGGCGAGAGAAACACGCGGTACTCGTTCGGTGCGTACGTGCGTGACACGGAGAACGACTTGTGCTCCTCCATCTCGCGGGCGAGCTTGCGCGCGATCTCCACCGGGCGGACCTCCGAGCGAAAGGCGCGGCTGAACGTACCTTCGACGAGGCCGGCGATCTTGTTCTCGAGACTCTTCAAAACGCTCATGGGACAGCCGCGACGTCCTGTCGCAAGCCCAATTCATGCTACGCGGTCAGATCGCAATCGTTCGCCATTACGATGGCCTGTCACACGCGCCGTTAACTGTCTCGTGACAATTGCCACTATGCCTCCGAGGCAGGCTCCTAACAGTGCGTCGCCCAGCGAGAGCTTGGGTGCGGCGCTCCCGAGGCTAACGGTCGCGACCGTTAGTACGGCGAGCGCCGTGGCCCACGCGGCGGTACGTATGTACTCGAGCTCCGGAGAGCGCCGGCTGCGGGTGAACGGGAGGGCGAGCGCGGCCAGCGCCCAGACCGCACACGTGGCGGGGGTGCCGATCGTGAGCAGGGGCCGGAGCACCTCCTGGGTGGCATCGTGCAGCGTCGTGACCGTCGCCAGGCCCTGACTTTGGCGGTACAGGGCGATCCACAGCCACCCGGTGGCGGCCAGGACGACCCGCCGGCGGGCGGCACCCGCGAATCCGGCCAACGCCGGCCACGCCGTGACCAGGCCCGGTGCGAGGACCGCCAGAGCCGGCGCGAGGGCCGGGATCGACCAGCTTGGGCCATCTCTCGGGGAGAGCAGCGCCGGGATCAGGCCGCCGACGACGAGCAGCAGCCCCGCTCCTGGCCGCGAGTGCACCGCCAACGACCCGCTCAGGGTCGCGATCACCATCAGCCACCCCAGCCGAGGAAGAGCCGCGACGAGCACCCCGGCGATGACGGCGATCAGCGGTGCCGGCAGCGGTGAGGCACCGGGCACGTTGCGGGCCAGCCAGGCGGTCAGGGCGGCGGCGGCCACCCCCGCCAGCGCCCGTCGCGGCCACGGGGTTGGAGTGGCGGCTCCGCGCGGCCAGCGTACCTCGCGATCTGACTGCTCCGCTGATCGATCCGGCCGCTGAGCGCGGGGCGCTGGGCGGCCGGACCGCCACCCCTCGGGATCCAGCTCGTGGGCGATGTCTGCCGCAACCCCAGATTCAGCCTTCGCGGACCGAGTCAGGGTGCGCTCGGTCCATGGCGCCTCAACCACCCCGGGCTCATCGGCGACCCGGCCGACGGCGGACACGAGAGCGGAGCGGAGCTCTCCGAGCGTCCCCCGCTCGCTGGCACGCGGTCGAAGCGCGAGGTCGACGGCGCCACCGAGCTGACGGGGAAGATCCCGCCGCTGGCGGCGCAGCGGGGGCAGATAGACGCCGGCGCGCATGTGCCGGCCGCCGGTGACAGCGGTACGGAGCGGGTTGGTGCCGCTGAGCGCCTCATATAGGACGAGCGCGAGCGAGAACAGGTCGGCCGCGGCGCTCGCCGGAAGCCCCTGCGCCTGCTCGGGAGCCATGTAGGCGGCGGTCCCGATCACGTCGCCCGTTCGGGTCAGCGAGTCGCCGGGCGGGGACCCGACTATCCGGGCGACGCCGAAGTCGGTCAGGCGAGCCAGCTGCGCCGCGGTGGTGGGACGCTCGGGAATCAGCACGTTGGAGGGCTTGACGTCCCGGTGGATGACGCCCTGCGCGTGGGCGTGGGACAGCGCGTCGCACAGCGCGATCCCGATGCGGATCACGTCGCGATCCGACAGCCGGCCGTCGGCCAGGAGCTCATCGAGGGTGGCGCCGTGGACGAGCTCCGAGACCAGGTAGGCTCCCTCGTCGTCGACCGCCGCCTCATACAGCGTGACGATCCCGGGATGGGCGAGCCGGGCGGCCGCCCGGGCCTCGCGCTCGAAGCGCCCGCCCACGATCCGCTCCCGGGGAAGCATCTTGATCGCCACCTCTCGGTCGAGGCGCTCATCGCGGGCCAGCCAGACGGTGGCGAAGCCCCCGGAGCCGAGGCGCCGGCGCAGGCGGTAGCGGCCGAGGACGACGGGCCCGTCGGACCGCGGGCGTCGGTCCTCGATGCGGGGCTCCGGATCCTCGACGCGGGGCGGGAGGGGCTCCAAGTCCTCGACACGCGGCGGGCGGGGCGGGCGGCGTTCCAAGCCCTCCCCACCATTCGCCGCGTCCCGGGTCGTCCGCCGGCGAACCGTCGGTGCCTCTGAACCATGCCGAATCCGCGGCCGCACGGGCACTGTTTCGAGGAAATAGGCCCCCACCCTCCCCTTCCCCTTGCGGTCGCGGCGTTCAGAACTGTCTTACCGCCGATTGGCGGTTCATACTTGACGGTTCTAAGATTCGATGCTGCCGATCGAGGCCGACGCCTCGATCGGATTGTCGCTAAGGAGCAGCGTGTCGTTCTTCGACGAGCCGGAGGAGACTCGTACAGCGCCACGGACGGCCCCGCGTAGGCGCCGCCCGACGGGCGGCGGGGGTGGACGGCGGCCGCGTGCGACAACGAGCCAGGCGATCCTGGTGCGCCGCATTGTGCTGGCCGTCGTGATCGTCGTGGCGATCGTGCTGATCGCCGTCCTCGTCAATAGCTGCGAGGTGAGCGCCCGCAACAGCGCGCTCAAGGATTACAACAACAACGTCGCCGCGATCAACGCCCAGTCGGTCAGCACCGGTCAGTCGTTCTTCGGGCTCCTGTCCGGGCCTAAGAGCAACCCGACCTCGCTTCAGAACAGCCTTAGCCAGGTTGCAAACCAGGCCAGCAATCAGCTCAGCCACGCCAAGGGGATAAACGTTCCCGACGAGGTCAAGGGCGCTCAGGAGAACTTCGTGACGGCGCTCCAAATGCGGGCCGATGGAATCAAGAACATCGCCGGTTTGGTCCCCCCGGCGCTCCAGTCACAGACAAGCCAGGGAGCCGTGAACTCGATCGCGTCCGAGATGGCCCGGTTCTACGCCTCCGACGTCCTCTACAAGGACTACACGGTGCCCGAGATCATCGGGGCGCTGCGGGCCGCCGGCATCACGGTCGGTGGGCTGGGTGGGCAGCAGGTCAACGCGGGCCAGTTCCTGCCCTCGATCGCTTGGCTCCAGCCCAGTTCCATCGCCTCCGCGTTGAACGTGTCGCAGCCGGCGTCCTCCAAGCCGATCGCGCCCGGCCTGCACGGCCACGCGCTGAACTCGGTGAGCGTCGGGGGAACCACTCTCACCACGGGCGCGACGAACGCGATTCCGGCCAGCCCGGCGCCCACCTTCACGCTGAGCTTCGCCAACACCGGCCAGAACACCGAGACCAACGTCGTGTGCAAAATCACAATCAAGGGGTCGAAGGTGAGCGGTCAGGCGGTGGTCCCGCAGACGAAGGCGGGCCAGTCCTATACCTGCCAGGTGACGCTCAACGGCGCTCCGCCCGGGGGGTCTCAGAGCGTCGTCGCGGAGATCGTGCCGGTGCCCGGCGAGAAGAACTCGGCGAACAACTTCCTCACCTTCCCGGTCGACTTCCAGTAAGCGTTCGCGCGTCTGCCGTCCGACGCGTGACCGTATCCTGTCGGCAGTGCACAACATCACCAGCACCGCTGGGATCGTCGCGATGGCTGCCGGCGCGTGCGCCCTGCTGGCCCTTCTCTTCTGCGCGGTCCTGGGGCTCAAGCTGCGCCGGGTACGGGCCGCCCAGCGAATGGTCCTGGGCGACGGCGAGCAGGATCTGGTGGCGCACGCCGCGTCGCTTCAGCAGCAGTTCGAGGCCCTCTACGGCTATGTCCAGGATGCCGCCGAGCGGCTCGACCAGCGCATGGAGCTGACCGAGCACAGACTGGATCGGGCGGTGGCCTACCACGCGCTGATCCGCTACGACGCCTACGGCGAGATGTCGGGTCGGCAGTCGACCTCGATCGCACTGCTCGACGCGAATCGCTCCGGGCTCGTCCTCTCCTCGATCCATCACCGCGACCAGGCGCGGCTGTATGCCAAGGAGGTCCGCGAGGGCAAGCCGGAGCTGGAGCTCTCGCCCGAGGAGGACGAGGCGATCCGCCAGGCGCTCGAGGCCGACGTGCGTCAGCAGTCGGGCTAACCGGATCGGGTTTGATAAGGAAGCCCGCCCACCCGCCCGCCCACCCCATGCGCGTCGCCTACTTCGGCCCCGAGGGTACGTTTACGCAGGAGGCGCTGATCACCGCCACTGCCGGTCAGGATGGCCTTGACCTGGTGCCGCAGCCGACCATCTACGACACGGTCATGGCCGTCCACTTTGGATCGGCGCAGCGCGCACTGGTCCCGATCGAGAACTCACTCGAAGGCTCGGTCAACGCCACGCTTGATGCGCTGGCCATGGAGACCGAGGACGTAGCGATCCTTGGCGAGGTGATTCACCCGATCCGGCACTGCTTGATCGCCCGCACCACGCTCGAGCTGTCGGCGATCGACACGGTCGTCTCTCATCCCCAGGCCACCGGCCAATGCGCTCGCTTCATCCGCACGCGGCTGCCCCAGGCGCGCGTGTTGGCGGGCAGCTCGACGGCCGAGGCTGTGCGCACTGTGGCCGAGCACGAAGGGCCGTGGGCCGCCCTCGGCAACCGTCTGGCCGCCGAGCGCTATCGCTGCCAGGTCCTCCGCGCTGGGGTGGAGGACGTGCCCGACAACGAGACGCGGTTCGTTTGGCTCGGACCGGTGGGCGCGCCGCCCGGGGGGATCGGCGGGTCTGGCGTGGTCGGGGCGGGCGTCGGCGCCGCTCCGGGCGACGGGGATTCGGTCGGTCGCGCGGACCCGATCGGCCCGTGGAAGACGGCCGTGGTGTTCTGGGGCGTCGGCTCGGAGGCTCCGGGCTGGCTCGTCCGCTGCCTGTCCGAGTTCGCCTCGCGGGAGGTGAACCTGACCCGCATCGAGTCTCGCCCGCGCAAGCAGGGATTGGGGCGCTACATGTTCTTCATCGACCTCGAGGGCCGCGACATCGAGCCGCGCGTGGCGGACGCCCTGGCGGGCCTGGGCGGGCACGTCGAGGTGCTTCGCGTGCTCGGGTCTTTTCCCGCCGCAGTGGTGTGACCGGGTCGTAACCAACCCCTATCAGATCTGCCAGGGGCGTCGGTACACTCCGCGCCTAGTTATGGCCACATCAGTACCTGCGCCAGCGTGGTCCGCGTCGCCTCCAGAGCACCAGCGACGCGGACGAGAGGTTGGGCGGGTGCTCGTGTTGAACGCCACGTACGAGCCGGTCAACGTGTGCACGGTCAGGCGGGCGGTCGTGCTGCTCCTGAAGGAGAAGGCCGAGGTGATCGAGCGCGCGGACTGGGAGCTCCATTCGGTCAGCGCCACGATGGTTCGGCCCGTGGTCATCCGCCTGGTCTCCTACGTGCGCATCCCGCGCGATACCCACCGGCGCAAGATCACCCGGCGGGCCGTGTTCGCTCGCGACAACTGGACCTGCCAGTACTGCGGCTCGCGGTCGAACCTTACGGTCGATCACGTGATCCCGCGCTCCAAGGGCGGCGGGTCGAGCTGGGACAACATTGTCGCCTCGTGCGCGCCATGCAACCGGCGCAAGGGCGACGCACTGCCGCGCCAGGTCGGGATGCGCCTAGCCAAGCAGCCGCGAACGCCGAGCGCCACGGTATTCATCCACGTGGCGAGCCCGACGATCCCGGTGGCCTGGCAGCAGTACCTCGCCGCGTAGGGCGGCAGCTCGCGGGTTAGAGCCCGCTTAGAGCCCGCTTAGAGCGCGCCCCGCCGGGAACGCCAGGGTACCCTGAAGTCGCCATGGCCGCCGGCACGACCGATGTCGATCGTCAGGTCCGCGAGCGCCTGCTGCAGGCATGGCGGGGCGAGATCGTCGCCGGGCGCATGTACGAGGAGATCGCCGCGCGGATGCCCGAGCGCGAGGCCGACATCCTCCGGCGCATGGCCGCCGCCGAGGGCAGCCATCGCGAGCGGCTCGAGGCGCGCATGACCGAGCTGGGGATCGCGATCCCGCCGCCGGAGAGCGTCCACGTGTCGCTGTGGATGCGCCTCCAGGCGCGGATCGCCCCGGTCGACCGGCTGCTGGCCGCGCGAGAGGCGGCCGAGGACGATGAGGTCGACGACCTGTACAAGCGCTCCACCGGCGACCCGGTCACCGACGAGCTACTGCGCGGGATTCGCCGGGAGGAACGGGCGCACTCCCGCACGGTGAACGACATTCGCGCCGGTTCGGCCGACGGCGGCGGCGAGGCTGGCGCCCCGGCGCCCCCTAACCCGGCGCAGGCGCGGCTCGACAAGATCCTCGGGCGCGAGAAATGGCACCGGAGCGGCGGAGGCTGGATCAGCGGCGCGATCTACGGCGCCAACGACGGCCTGGCCGCCGTGTTCGGGATCGTGGCCGGCGTGTCGGGCGCCACCGGCGGGTCGAGCTTCGTCCTCACCGCCGGCGCCTCGGCGGCGGTTGCCTCGGCGCTGTCGATGGCGACCGGCGCGTTCCTGGCCGAGCGTTCGGAGGCGGAGGTGGCCGCGGCCAACCTCGAGCGCGAGCGCCAGGAGATCGCCGAGCACCCCGAGGAAGAGCAGGAGGAGCTATCGCTCTTCTACCAGCTCAAGGGCGTCGATCAGGCGACCGCGGACGCCATGGCTTCGCAGCTCGCCAAGCGGCCGGACGCGATGCTGCGCGCGCTCGCGGCCGAAGAGTTCGGGATCACCGGCGACCGCGGCGACCCCGCGCAGGCGGCCCTCGCCGCCGGGGTCTCGACCGGGCTCGGCGCGGTCATCCCGGTCATCCCGTTCATCTTCACCACGGGCACCGTCGCCATCGTGACCGCGGCGGTCATCTCGCTGATCGCGCACTTCCTGGTCGGCGCGGCCAAGTCGCTGGTCACACTCCGGACCTGGTGGTCGGCCGGACTCGAGATGACGATGGCCGGCGTGATCGTCGGCGGCGCCACGTACCTGGTCGGCCTCGCCCTCCCCACCTGACCCACGAGGACCGGACCCGACTTTCTGCTCACACCTGCAAATCCGCGCATTCCCCGACGCGCGGCCGGCGCACGCGCGGTTATTCATCCACCAGATGCAGAAACGTACCCGGCGCACCCGATCCGGTCGGAATGCGCGCTTTTGCAGGTCGGGTGGGAACGGGTCCGGGCGGGTGGGCCGCCCCGCGTAACTCGACACCCGGCCGCGAGTGACCTGCGCCCACGAACGAGCTCGCTTCCTAGCCTAGCTGCTCCCCAAGCCGGTGGTCGACACCGCGCCCTGGCTGATGGGTCGTCGGCGATGTGCGTCCGGCGACCCTCGCGATCTCGATACGAGACGACCTTCCAAACCCCGAAGCTGAGCGGGGTCGCCGGACGCACGTCGCCGCCACCCACTCCCAACAAAATGCGAAGGGCGCCGTCGACCACGGCGCCCTTCACAACACTGGCTGGCTATGACCGAAACGAGCTGGTGCAGTGCCGGAGGGACAAATCCCGGCGCTCGTCCCGGCGGTGCCTCGGGGGGACTCCGCTAGGCGGGGTCAGCCTCCGAACTTAGCGGCGAGACACCTCCAGGGTCCCGCAAGTACTTTCAGACAGTCGGACCACCTCCTTTCTCTGGTGATGATCAGATTAGCGAATGATGCGGGCGTGATTCCAGCCATCCGGCGGCTTTAGGCCACCGCCGGGCGATCGCGGCACACGTGCACCGTGTCGCGGCCCGCGCCCTTCCCCAGATACAACGCTGAGTCGGCGCGACTGATGAGCTCGCCGATCGACTCCTCGCCCCACTCGGCGAGGCCGATCGTGATCGTCACCGGGAGCTGGTGAGCCCTTGCGGACTCGGGCTGATCGTCGGCCAGGGCGGCTCTCAGGCGCGCTGTGACGTGCAGCGCACCTGCCTCGTCCGTACCGGGCAGCACCACGAGGAACTCCTCGCCGCCCCACCGGCCGATCGCATCCTCGGCCCGGAGCGCATCGTCGAGCACGCGGGCGGCGTGGGCCAGGACGGCGTCGCCCTGCTGGTGGCCAAGGCTGTCGTTGAAGGCCTTGAAGCGATCGACGTCGATCATGAGCAGCGAGAGATCCAGGCCGTGCCGGCGCGCCGCGCTCAGCGAGTCGGAGAGGTACTGCTCGATCGCGCGGCGGTTGCGCAGGCCGGTGAGCGGGTCGACCGCGGCTAGACGGGCCAGCTCATCGTTGAGCCCACTGAGCTGCGCGCGGTGTCGCTGCAGGCGGGCGAACAGGAAGGTCACGGCCAGGCCGGCCACCGCCAGGCCCGCGAGCGCGAGCCAGGGGATCCAGCGCCCGGTGCCGTCGAGGAAGCCGTACAGATCACCCGCGGGGACGCTGACGACAATCCGCCAGTGGGTGCCGCCTACCGCCGCGCTGAAGCGAACCTGCTGCCCCTGCCGGCTCCCGGGTCCGGCCGCCAGGCGCGCACCCTGGGAGTCGATCAGGTAGGAGCGCCACCCCGGCATGGCAAAGATGTGCCCTAGGACCGTCGGGAGCACGGTGCTCTGCACCGGGTATTCGCCGGTGAACACGCGCTCGCCCGTCGGCGTCCGGTAGCCGACGGCAAAGGCGATCACTGGCGTCCCGCTGGCGTCGATGAGTCGAATGCTCGAGGCCGAGGTCCCGCTATGTCCAGGCGCGTGGGACACCGCCGCGGTCTGAAGTCCGAGGGCGGCCGAGGTCCTCCCGAGCGCGGCGCTGCTTACCCGCGGGCCCGAGAGCCACGCCTGAGCGGCGGCTCGATCGCGGGCGAGCAGGTCCCGCGAGTAGAGCGAGATAAACGAAGCCGAGTACTGCGTCTTGCTCTGAACGCGCGCCGCGACGGCCCGCCGGCTGCTGCTCTGGGAAGTCGCGAGCGCCCAACCGCCGGCCGCGATGATCAGCAACCACCCGACCACGAGGGCCGTCGCCACCCGCGCCCGTTCCTGTGGCCGCCCGAGTCCCATTCAACGGCCTATCGGGAATTCCGAGCCGAGCCTTTAGCGACTCGGGGTCCGGCTTATGTTGCCTTCTGACTACGCCTCGTCGTCTTCGGCGACGGCCGCGGCGGTTTGCGCGTCGGATTCGACCACGAGCGCCACTGCGCTGACCTGATCGTCGTCGCGAATGTTCATCACCTTCACGCCCTGCGAGGCGCGGCCGTAGCGGTTGATCCCACGTACCGAGGTCCGTTGGACCATGCCGTTCTGGGAGATGAACACCAGCTCCTGGTGCTCGCGGACGACCAGGGCACCGGCCAGCGCGCCCTTGTTCTCGGTGAGGGTGATCGTCTTGACCCCCATCGTGCCGCGGCCCTTGACCGGATAGTCGGCGATCGGGGTGCGCTTGCCGTAGCCGTTCTCGGTGACCACGAGCAGCTCCTGGTCGTCGCGAGCCACGTCCATGACGAGCACGGCGTTGTCCTTCTGTGACACGTTCATGCCGCGCACGCCGCTCGTGTCGCGCCCCATCGGGCGGACCTGGCTCTCGTTGAACCGGGCCGCCTGTCCCGAGCGTGAGACCATGATGATGTCGTCGTGGCCGCTGGTCCTGCGGACCGCCACCAGCTCGTCGTCGTCGCGGATGTTGATCGCGATGATCCCGTCGGCCTTGATCGGCGTGTTGTAGGCGCCGAACTCGGTCTTCTTAACCATCCCGTTGCGGGTGGCGAACACCAGGTACTTGCCCTCGCCAAAGTCGCGGGTCGCCAGCACCGACTGCACCCGCTCGCCCTCGCGCAGAGGCAGCAGGTTTACCAGCGCCCGGCCGCGCGCCGTGCGCGAGGCCTCGGGCAGCTCGTACACCTTGAGCCGGTAGACCTTTCCGCGGTTGGTGAAGAACAGCAGGTAGTCGTGCGTGGAGGAGACGAACAGGTGCTCGATGTAGTCGTCCTCCTTCATCTCCATGCCGGTCACCCCGACGCCGCCCCGCCGCTGTTGGCGATAGGTCGAGAGCGGCAGCGACTTGATGTATCCCGAGTGGGTGATCGAGATGACCATCTGCTGGTCGGCGATCAGATCCTCGATGTCGATCTCGCCCTCGGCGTGGACGATCTCGGTGCGTCGCTCGTCGCCGTAGGTCTCGGCGATCTCCGACAGCTCCTCCTTGATGAGGGCCAGCACCCTGCTCTCGTCGCCGAGGATCTCGCGCAGCTCCTTGATCCGCTCGATGAGGTCCGTGTGCTCCTGCTTGATCTTGTCGGCCTCGAGCGCGGTCAGCCGGCTCAGGGTCAGCTGCAGGATCGCCTGGGCCTGCACGACGGTCAGCTCGAAGCGCTCGACCAGTCCGGTGCGGGCGACCTCGGGGGTCTGCGATCCGCGGATCAGCGCGATCACCTCGTCGAGGTTGGCGAGCGCGATCAGCAGGCCCTCGAGGACGTGCGCGCGCTCCTCGGCCCGGCGCAGCTCGTACTTGGTCCGGCGGACGATGACCTCGCGCTGGTGGTCGACGTAGTGGCCGATCACCTCGCGCAGAGACAGCGTGCGAGGCACGTTGTCGACCAACGCGACCACGTTCACGCCGAACGTCTGCTGCATCGGGGTGTGCTTGAACAGCTTGTTGAGCACGACCTTGGGGATCGCGTCGCGCTTGAGCTCGATGACGATCCGCATGCCGTTGCGGTCGGACTCGTCGCGGATGTCGCTGATCTCGGAGAGCTTCTTCTCGTGGACGAGCGTGGCGATCTTCTCGATCACACCGCCGTCGCCGCCCCTTCGGACCAGGAACGGCAGCTCGGTGACGATGATCGCCTCCTTGCCCTGGCCGATCGGCTCGATGTGCGCCTTGGCCTGCACCCGGATGCGGCCCCGGCCGGTGGCGTACGCGTCGCGGATCCCCTCGCGGCCGAGAATCGTGCCCGAGGTCGGGAAGTCCGGCCCCTTGACGTACTTCATCAGGCCCTCGACGTCGATCCCGGGGTCGTCGATGTAGGCGATCGTCGCCGCGACGACCTCGCGCAGGTTGTGGGGCGGGATGTTGGTGGCCATGCCGACCGCGATTCCGGAGCCGCCGTTGACGAGCAGGTTCGGGAAGCGCGCGGGCAGAACAAGCGGCTCCTGCTTTGAGCCGTCGAAGTTCGGCGCGAAGTCGACCGTCTCCTGATCGATGTCCCGCAGCATCTCCGTGGCCAGCGGGTCGAGCCGTGCCTCTGTGTAGCGCATGGCCGCCGCGCCCCAGCCGTCGATGTTGCCGAAGTTCCCGTGCCCGTCGATAAGCGGGTAGCGCATCGAGAAGTCCTGCGCCATCCGGGCGAGCGTGTCGTAGATCGCGGAGTCGCCGTGAGGGTGGTACTTGCCCATCACCTCGCCGACGATCGTTGCGCACTTGACGTGCCTGCGCGGCGGCCGCAGGCCGAGCTCGTTCATTGCGTAGAGGATTCGGCGGTGGACGGGCTTGAGCCCGTCGCGGACGTCGGGCAGGGCGCGCCCGACGATCACCGACATGGCGTAGTCGAGGTACGCCGAGCGCATCTCCTCCTCGAGCCCGCGAGGCTCGATGTTGCCGCCGCCGATGGTGTCAATCGATGCCATGTGTCCCTCCTTAGACGTCGAGGTTGGCAGCCAGGGCGTTGTCCTCGATGAACGCGCGTCGCGGCTCGACCTGGTCACCCATCAGCATCGAGAACACCAGGTCCGCTGACGCGGCGTCCTCCATGGTGACCTGGACAAGCGTTCGCGAGGCCGGGTCCATCGTCGTCTCGCGCAGCTCGTGCGCGTCCATTTCGCCGAGGCCCTTGAATCGGTAGTACTCGATCCCGCGCTGCGCGATCGAGAGCACGCCTTCGCGGAGCTCGTCGAACGTGGGGGCATCGGCTGAGTGATCGCCCAGCTGGATGTGGAACGGCGGCGTGCCCACCAGCTCGACGAGTTCGCGATGGACCTCGGCCAGCTTGTGGTACTCCTCGGCGTCGAGCGTCGCCCGCGGGATGTGATGCGTGGTGGCAAGACCGGTCTTGGCCTCAATGGTCCGGATCACGACCTCAAGGTCGTTCGCGGAGAGCAACTCGGTCCGGTAGGACTCGCCGTTCTGTCCGTCATTGGCGATGTGACGCATGAGCGCGTCGGCATCGGTGATCTGCTCCTCTAGCAGTCTCGCCTGTTGGAGGAAGGTGATCACGCCGTGACCGTGCGCGGCGCGCAGCGCCGAGGCCCAACCGTCGTACTGCTTGAGCAGGCGGTTAAAGCGCTTCCAGCGGGTATCGGTCAGCTTGAGCGCCTTGTTGTACCGATCGAAGACCTCGATCTTCTCGAACTTGTCGCCGAGCAGGATGTCCTCGAGCTCGGACTCGCGCTCGATGTAGCGATGCTTCTGGCCCTTGGTGAGCCGGTACAGCGGCGGCTTGGCGATGTACACGTAGCCGGCCTCGATCAGCGGCTGCATCTCCCGGAACAGGAGGGTCAGCGCCAGGGTCCGGATGTGGGCGCCGTCGACGTCCGCGTCGGTCAGCAGGACGATCTTGTGATAGCGGGCCTTGGCGATGTCGAATTCGTCGCGGACACCGGTGCCGATCGCGGTGATCAGCGCCTGGATCTCGGTGTTGGCCAGCACCTTGTCGATGCGACTCTTCTCGACGTTGAGGATCTTCCCCCGCAGCGGCAGGATGGCCTGCGTGTTGCGGTCGCGGGCGCTCACGGCGGAGCCACCGGCCGAGTCGCCCTCGACGATGAACAGCTCAGCCAGCGCGGGGTCCTTGACCGAACAGTCGGCGAGCTTGCCGGGCAGGGCCGAGTTCTCGAGCGCCGACTTGCGCCGGGTCAGGTCGCGGGCCTTGCGAGCGGCCGCGCGCGCCCGGGCGGCGTCGATGCTCTTACGGATCACGCGCCGGGCGTCCTGCGGATTTTCCTCCAGCCACTCCGAGAGGCGGGCGTACACGACCGATTGCACGAAGCCCTGCATGCCCGGGTTGCCGAGCTTGGTCTTGGTCTGGCCCTCGAACTGGGGATCGGTCAGCTTGGCTGAGATCACCGCGGTGAGCCCCTCGCGCACGTCCTCGCCGGTCAGATCGTCGTCCTTGTCCTTGTTGAGCTCGCCCTTCTCCTTGGCGTAGTTGTTGAGCGCCCTGGTCAGGGCCGAGCGAAAGCCCGACAGATGAGCGCCGCCCTCGATCGTGTTGATGTTGTTGGCGAACGAGAACACCGACTCCTGATAGGAGGAGTTCCACTGCATCGCCACCTCGACCGCGCCCTCGTCGCTCTCACCCGAGAAATAGATCACCTTGCTGGTGAGCGGCTCCTTGTTCCGGTTGAGGTAATTGACGAAGTCGACGATGCCGCCCTCGTAGTGGAACTCGGCCCTGTGGCCCTCGCCGCGCTTGTCGACCAGCGTGATGCGCATGCCGCGGGTGAGGAACGCGGTGTCGCGCATGCGCTCCTCGAGCGTGTTGAAGTTGAGATCGAGCGTCTCGAACACGTCCGCGTCCGGGAGGAAGGTGATCGTCGTCCCAGTCTCGTCGGTGGGCTCGCCCTTCTTCAGGTCGCCGAGCGGCCTGCCGCGCTCGAACGACTGAGTCCACACGAAGCCGTCGCGGCGCACCTCGACGTCGAGGCGCTCAGACAGCGCGTTGACCACCGACACGCCGACGCCGTGCAGTCCGCCCGAGACCTTGTAGCCGCCGCCCTCGCCGAACTTACCGCCGGCATGCAGGACGGTGAGCACGACCTCGACCGCGGGTCGCTGCTCCTTCTCCATGATCGCCACGGGGATGCCGGCGCCGTTGTCGCGCACGGTGACGGAGTTGTCGGGAAGGATCGTGATCTCGACGCGGTCGGCGCGCCCGGCTAGGGCCTCGTCGACGGAATTGTCGACAACCTCGTAGACGAGGTGATGCAGACCGCGCTCGCCGGTTGAGCCGATGTACATCCCCGGGCGCCGGCGAACCGCCTCGAGTCCCTCGAGCACGGTGATGTCCTGGGCGTCATAACTACTTTGATTGTTGGGGCGCGCGGCGGCGCCATCGTCTGTTGACACGATCCTCCGATGACATCGAGACGCCCCGGTCCCGCGCGACCTGGCGCGCGCCCCGGGGCGTCGAAGACTATGTACTTAGGATAGCACAGGAGGGGGTCGCAACCGCCGGCCCAGGCCGCGCATTTTGCCTGCAAACCCAGGAAAACCGAAAGGATTTGCAGAGCTGTCACAGGCCGTTTGTGCGCCCGTGACGCCAGGTGGCTCGCCAGCGTCGTCGGGAACGTCGCCGGGCAGCTGAATAGCCACCTCGGCCCCGACGCTCAACTTTTCGGCGGGCAGGCCGATGCTTGTACGAAGAGCTGCCGGCCAGCTGCCGTCGGCGCCGCGAGGATGACCGTCCAGACCGCCACCGAGAACCGGCCCAAAGTTCCGTCTCGCCTCGGGCGAGCGCTTCGGCCTGTTCGCGGGCTGCACCCCGTCTGGGGCCTCAACGTGCTGATCCTCGCGGCCGCGGTCGCGCTCTACGCCGGCCCGGTGCATGGGCTGCCGCCACTGGCGCGACCCCACCTGCCCTGGTGGGCGATTGCCATCGCGTTCGCCATCGCCGAGCGCTGCGTGGTCCACCTGCACTTCCGTCGTGGGGCGCACTCCTTTTCGCTCGGGGACATCCCGCTCGTGTTCGGTCTCATCTTCTGCAGCGCCGAGTCGTTCGGAATCGGATGCCTGCTCGGTTGCGGCCTGGTGCTGCTGTTCGACCGTCGCCTGCCGCCGGTCAAGCTCGTCTTCAACCTGGGCCAGTTGGCGCTGCACGCGTGCATCGCGCTGCTCGTGGTGCACGCGCTGGCACCCGTCAGCGGAACGGTCGACACGCGCACCTGGATCTCGGCGCTGATCGCCGCCCAGGTCTCCTCGATCGCTGCTTCGTCGCTGATCGCCGCCGCGATTTCGCTCTCCGAGGGGCTGGTGAGATTTCAAACGGTGGTCCAAATGCTGGGAATGGACCTCGTCGTGACCACGAGCAACGCCAGCCTGGGTCTGTGCGGCGTCGTCATCACCGCAGCCGACGTCCGTGCGCTTCCCCTGCTGCTCGTGCCCTCGGTGACGCTGTTCGCCGCCTATCGCGCGTACCTGTCCGAGCGCGAGCGCCACAAGCGTCTCGAGTTCCTGTATGAGGCCAACCGCACGCTGGCCCGCTCGCGCGAGATCGCCCACGCGCTCGAAGGGCTCCTGGTCCGCTCGACCGAGGCCTTTCGGGCCGAGATGGCCGAGATCATCCTGTTCGGCTCCGAGGAGAATCCGTCCCTGCGCACCCTGCTCGGTCCCGGCAACTACCGCGAGCTGATGGAACCGGTGGACGCCGAGGTCGCTGACGAGATGCGCCACCTGCTTGAGCGCGGCGCGGGCGCGATCACCCTCGACCGGCCGTTCGGCGGCGGGCGCCTGCAGCGCTACCTGGAGGCGCGTGGCGTGACCCACGCGATGGTCGCGCCGCTCCCGGGCGAGGAGCGCGTGATCGGCGCCATCATGCTGGCCAACCGGTTCGGCGTGGTGCGCTCATTCGACCACGAGGATCTCCGCCTGCTCGACACGCTCGCCGGCAACGCCAGCGTCGCGCTGCAGTACGACCGGCTCGAGCAGGCGGTGACCCAGCTCAGCGTGCTCCAGGAGCAGCTCCACCACCAGGCCTACCACGACCCGCTCACGAACCTCGCGAACCGCTCACTGTTCACCGACAAGGTCAGGGAGACGATCGCGCAGCGGCGCGGAGAGCTCGCCGTCCTGTTCATCGACCTCGACGACTTCAAGACGGTCAATGACAGCCTCGGCCACGCCGCCGGGGACGAGCTGCTTGTGTCGGTCGCCTCGCGGCTGCGCGCGAGCCTGCGACCCGAGGACCTGGTGGCGCGGCTCGGCGGCGACGAGTTTGCGGTACTGGTCGAGGACGCCCACGATGCCGAGGCCGCCGCGGTCAAGGTCGCGCGACGGATCATGGAAGCGTTCGTACTGCCGGTCGGCGTCGGCTCGGAGAGCGTCGCCGTGTACGCGAGCGTCGGCATCGCCGCCAGCAAGGGCGGCGATTTCTCCGCCGAGGAGCTGATCCGGGACGCCGACGTCGCGATGTACAAGGCCAAGAGCTCGGGCAAGGGGCACTTCGAGGTGTTCCATCCCAGCTTCGGGGCGGCGGTACTCGAGCGCCACGGCCTCAAGGAGGAGCTGCGCCTGGCGATCGAGCGCCAGGAACTCACGCTCTACTTCCAGCCAATCGTGGACATCGGCACCGGCGAGCTGGTCGCCGAGGAGGCGCTGGTCCGTTGGGAGCATCCGCGGCGCGGGCTGGTCGGCCCGTCCGAGTTCGTGCCTTTGGCCGAGGAGACCGGCCTCATCCTGTCGCTTGGTCAGTACGTCCTTGAGGAGGCGTGTCAGCAGGCGCGCCGTTGGCAGGCGCGTGGTCCGAGCGGCCCCGGCGGTCGCTCCGACGTCGCCGTCCATGTGAACCTCTCCGCAGTCGAGCTGCGCGATCCCGAGCTGGTCGACCGCGTCCGAGCCACTCTTCAGGCGGCCGGGGTCGACCCCCGGAGCATCGTCTTTGAGATCACCGAGTCCGTCCTGCTCGATGAGTCCGAGCGCGTATCGGCCGCGATCGGTGCGCTGCGCGAGCTGGGGGCGCGCTTCGCGCTCGACGACTTTGGCACCGGTTACTCATCCCTGAGCTACCTGCACACCCTGCCCTTCGACATGCTGAAGATCGCCAAGTCGTTCGTTGACGGCCTGGCCCGGGGAGGGCGCGAGGCCTCGTTCGTGCGCATGATCATCGAGCTCGCCCGCACGCTCGGAGTGACGGTGATCGCCGAGGGGATCGAGACGCGCGAGCAGGTGAGCGCGCTGGTCGCGCTCGAATGTGACCTCGGCCAGGGCTTCTACCTGGGTCGTCCCGAGCCCGTGCGTCAAGAGCTCGGGCTGCGCTCGGTCGCGTAGCCCGCTGGGCAACCAACGCGCCCGAGGTGCGGCCGGCATCGGGTCGGACGAGCAATGCATGTTTCGTGTCACGCCACCGCGTGTCACTCCATACCTCCGCAACCGTTCTCATACATCTGTCCAGATGCTCTCAGGTCGACCCGCCCATACGCCGATGAGCCCTGCAGCAAGGACTGCTCAGGGGCAAACCCGCCGCGAGGCGGGGACGCAAAGCCAGGGGTCTCGCACAAACACGCGAGATGGCCCAGCCGCCAGTTCGCTAAGGCGCCGCCGTCAGGCGCCGTCGATAAATCCAAGTCGTAACGACTGATCAGGGCAAACCCGCCGCGAGGCGGGGACGCAAAGCCAGGGGTCTCGCACAAACACGCGAGATGGCCCAGCCGCCAGTTCAAGTAGTCACTGGTAAGCGGATTTGCAACACGGAGGTTGCCCTGACATGACACGTTCTGTTCAAATCGTCGACCGGATGCGGTGGATGGCCGCCCTCGCCGGCGCGGCTATTCTGGCCCTGGCCGTCGTCGTGGTGCTCGGCGCTTCGAGCGGACAGCTGCAGGCGGCGAGCGCGGGCAGTGCGAGCTCGTCGGCCGGTTCCTCGGCTCCGCTCGACCCGCGCATCGCGACCCTCGCGGCGCACCATCCCGCCAGCGTCATCCAGGCGATTGTTCAGTTCAACGCTCCGGTCTCCCAGGCCAAGGCGCAGGCGGACGCGGCCCGCGCCCACGGGCGTGTGATCGGCAAGCTGCCGATCATCCACGGCCTCGCCCTGCAGATGAGCGCTGCCCAGGCCCAGTCACTGGCGGCGAGCCCTGATGTCCACTCGGTGTCTCTCAACGCAACTGTCACCACCCAGAGCCTGCCGCCCAACTTTCATATTCCGATGATGCCGGGCAGCCAGAGCGTCTCGAGCGACCAGCTCCAGACTACCTATGACGAGACGCTCGGGGTCACCCCGCTGTGGAAGTATGGCGTCACCGGCACCGGGGTCGGGGTGGCCGTGATCGACACGGGCGTCGACGGCGCGCTGCCTGATTTCGCCGGCACGAATGGTCAGTCACGCGTGATCGTGAGCGCAGTCGACAACGCCGACGCCAAGACCGCAACCGACGGTTACGGCCACGGCACCGACGTCGCGGGCATCATCGCGGGTAACGGTGACAACCGGCCGGGCTCCGATCCGCTGCACGGTCAGTACGTCGGTGTCGCTCCGAACGCCAACCTGATCTCGCTCAAGGTCTCCGACGAGAGCGGTAACACCACCGTCCTCGACGTCATCTATGCACTTCAGTTCGCCGTCGAACACCAGGCGCAGTACAACATCCGCGTGGTCAACCTGTCACTGGATTCGGCGACGCCGCAGTCCTACAAGACCGACCCGCTCGACGCGGCAGTCGAGGCCACATGGCTGCACGGCATCGTCGTCGTGGCGGCCGCCGGCAACCGCGGCAACACGCCGGGTGCAGTGCAGTACTCACCCGCCAACGACCCGTATGTGATCACGGTCGGCGGGGTGGACGAGAACGGCAGCTCGAACCCGAGCGGTGACACCATCGCGTCGTGGTCGAGCCAGGGCACGACTCAGGACGGCTTCCAGAAGCCGGATGTGTACGCCCCCGGCGCCCATATCGTGTCCGTGCTCGCGCCGGGCAGTGTCTTCGACACGAGCAGTTGCGGCTGCCTAGTCGGTAACGGTCAGTACATCCAGACGAGTGGCACCTCGATGGCCGCTCCGGCCATTTCCGGACTGGTCGCGGACCTGCTCCAGGTCCACCCCCGGTGGACGCCGGATCAGGTCAAGGGTGTGCTGACAAGCTCCGCGGTCAGCGACAACCCGTCGCTCCAGGAGCCGAACGCGATCAAGGCGGTCCTCGATTGGAACCCGCCGGTGGCCGACCAGGGCCTGGCCCCGAGCACTCTGCTCAGCGGCACGAACGGGAACGTCAACTACACCTGGGCGACGTGGAGCTTTGCCACCTGGAGCCGCGCGACTGGTCAGCTTCGCGCCGGATACACGGGCAAGAGCTACGACTGCACCACCTGCTCGAACACGCCTAGCTCCAGCGTCGATTCGAGCGTCGCAGGCTGGGATTTCGCGACCTGGACAACGATCCCCTTGGGATGAGCTCGGAAGGGCCAGGACGGCCCGACCAAGCTCGGTAGTGCTGGACCCCAGGAATAGGGGGGCTGAAAGGAGCCGGTGGCGGCAGGGGTGCGGCCACCGGCTCCGCCTTTTGGCCGCGCGATCCCCACGACCTCCGGCGCCAACTCCTCGAGGCTTCAGACCTCCGCGGGTAGCGCGACGCACCGCAGCCGCGACACTTGCCCCGAGCGCAGCCGGTGATTTAGCCGCTCGAGGATCGCGGGTGCCATCAGGTCGAGCTCCTGCGCCCACACCGAGGCCGAGCACGAGACCGTGACCACGCCTCCGCGCTCGCGTGTCGGCTGCGCCTCGAGCGCGATCGCTGCGCCAACCGCCCCGCGCCACGCTTGCTGCACCTCCGCGAGCAAGGTGGCGGGCGCCAGCTCGGCGCGAACGTGATCGAACGCGAGCGCAGCTCGTCGGGGACTTCGTCGGTAGGAAGTCACTCGGCCACCATCTCCAGCAACCGTCCGTTCGCGACGGACAGGTGCATCACGTCGGCGTCGGCCCCGCCGGGCACGTGATCGAGATCGGTGGCGGTGATCACCGACTGCCCGGGGCTCGCCCGCAGCAGCTCGACCAGTGCGCTGCGTCGGTCGCGGTCGAGCTCGCTCATCACATCATCGAGGAGCATCACGGGGGGCGCCGGACGGAATTCGGTGATCACCTCGCGCTCGGACAGGAGCAACGCGAGCAGGGCAAGCCGCTGCTGGCCCTGCGAGCCATACGCGCGCAGGTCGTGCCCGTTGTGCTTGAGCACGAGGTCATCGCGGTGAGGCCCGTGTCCGGTGAACCCTCGCTCCAGATCAGACTCCAGGCGCTCACTCAGCTCCTGAGCCAGCTGCTCGGGCTCCGTGGCGCTCGACCGAGGTCGGTAGGACACCACCGCGTTGCCCTCCAGGCCCAGCGCCTGCGCCAGCTGCGCGAACGTGTCGGTGACCGATTCGAGCGCGGAGGCGCGATCACTCATCAGCGCGATCCCGTGGCGGGCAAGCTGCACGTCCCAGCCGGGCAGGGACTCGCTGGAGCCGTGGCCGGAACGGATCCGAGCCAGCAAGGCATTCCGCTGGGCCAGCGCCTGCCCGTAGAGACGGCGCGTGGCCAATCGCGAGGGCCACAGGGCCGCTACGAACTGGTCGAGGTGGGCACGACGCAGCGCCGGCGCGCCCTTGATCAGCTCGAGTCGGTCGGGGAGGAACACGCTGACCAGCGGCCGCGTCTCGACGTCGAGCAGGCGCTCGACCGGGGCTCCGTCGACTCGCATCACCTTGGACTGGCCGGGCGAGAACCCGACCGACAGCTCGTGCAGCCCATCTTCGGCCTGGCCGGTGAGGACCGTGCGGACGGTGCCCGCGCCGAACTTCACCACCTCGCGCTCGTTGCTCGTCCGGCACGACCGCCCGGTACAAGCAAAGTAGAGGCCTTCGAGCAGGTTGGTCTTGCCCGCCCCGTTAGGCCCGGTCACCACGGTCAGCCCGTCACCCAACTCGATGTGGGCGTCGTGATAGCAACGGAAGTCGCGCAGGGTCAGGCCGAGTACCTGCACGAACGGTGGCGGGAGGTGGGTGGGTGGGTGCGGTGGCAGGGGGTGGGCGGGCGGGGATCCAAAGTCATACGTTGAGCCGGATCGGCATGATCAGGTAGCGGAAGCGGCTGTCGTCGCCGGACTCGATCAGTCCCGGCCGCAACGGGCTGATCAGCTTCACCACCACATCCCCCTCTTCGATCGCTTCCAAGCCGGCGCGCAGGAACTCCGGGTTGAAGCCGATCTCAAGCGGATCGCCCTGGAAGGACACCGGTACGGACTCGAGGGCCTCGCCGATGTCGGGCGTCTGGGCCGAGATGGTCAGTTCCCCCGGCTGGAACGCCAGTCGCAGCGGTGCGTTCTTCTGGGCCAGCAGGCTGATCCGCCGGACGACCTCCGTCAGCTCGCCGCTCGCCAACCGCAGCTCGTGCTCGAAGGTCTCGGGCAGGAGCTGGCGGTAGTTCGGGAACTGCCCGTCGATCAGTCGCGAGGACAGGGTCACGCCGCCGAGCTCGAACAGGATCTGGTTCTGGCGCACGCTGATGCGCAGCTGCTCCTCCTCGACGTGCGCAGCCACCCGTGCCAGCTCCTGAAGCGCTCGCGCCGGCACGTTGACCTCAAAGCCGGACGGCAGCGGCGCCTCGAGCGTCGTCTCCTTCACGCTCAGGCGGTAGGAGTCCGTGGCGACCATCCTCAACTCACGGTCCGAGGCCGATACGAGGATCCCAGTCAGCACGGGCCGGGTCTCATCGCGCGAGGCCGAGTTCGCCACCTTCAACGCGGTCGAGACGAATGCCTCGACCGGCAGCATGACGGCCGAGTCATCCTGCGGCTCGGGGAAGGGCGGAAAGTCCTCGGCCCTGAGCGTCCTGATGTGGAAGGTCGCGTTGCCAGAGACGATCTCGACGTCCTGCGTGGCCGGGCGCAACTCAAGCGAGGCCTCTGACGCCGGCAGAAGCCGGACCACATCGAGGAGCAGCCGCGCCGGGAGCACGACCACGCCCTCGCGGGCGACCTCGGCCTCCACGGGCACGCGTAGGCCAACGTCCATATCGGTGGCCTGGAGCTCGCAGCCGTTCGACGACGCGACGACCTGAACTCCCGAGAGCGCCTGGATGGCGCTGCGAGTAGAAGCGACGCGGCTCACGATCTGGAGCTGTCGAAGCAGCGCATCGCGCTCCAAGGAGATCTTCACGGTGAATACCTCAGTAGGTGTGTAGAAGTCATAGGGGCTTGAACAGTGTTGAAAACGGCCCAATCAGCCGCAGGGAGCGGGAAAGATGTCGTGTGAGGGGAACAGGCAAGTCTGTCAGCGACGCCGGTCGGCAGAGTTGCGGGCGAGCAAAGCGGTGAGATCCGACAGTTCTTCAACAGCCTGTTGATCGTTCCCGACACGTTCCTCTACCCGCTTGCACGCGTGGAGGACGGTCGCGTGGTTGCGGCCTCCAAAGGCCTTGCCGATGTGGTGCAGGGACGAGTCGGTCAGTTCCCGCGACAGGTGGATGGCGAGCTGGCGTGGCCAACTCACGCGGGCTGCACGACTGGAGGAGATGAGGTCGGTGGGCGTGATCCCGAAGTGCTCGGCGACGGCCCGCTGAATACCCTCGATCGATGGCGTGGCGGCCTGCTGTGAACGCGGGTAAATCTCATCCAGAACCCGCTGGGCGAGGCTCACGTCGATCGGCAGCTGTGTGAGCGAGTGGTAGGCGACGACCCGGATGAGAGCGCCCTCGAGGGTCCGAACGTTGTCGGTTATCCGCTCGGCGATCAGCTCGAGGACCGCGCCGTCCTCGATCAGGATGTGGTCGAGCGCAGCGCGCTTGCGCAGGATGGCCACCCGGGCGGCGAGGTCCGGTGGCTTTATCACGGCTACCAGGCCGGACTCGAAGCGTTCCCGTAGGCGCTCTTCGATCGCCACCAACTGCCGCGGAAGGCGGTCGCAGGTCACGACGAGCTGCCGCCCGGTCTCGTACACCGCGTTGAAGGTGTGGAAAAACTCCTCCTCGGTCTTCGCCTTGCTGGCGAGGAACTGGACGTCATCGATCAAGAGCACGTCGGCGTCTCGGTACGCGTGCTTGAAGCGGTCCAGCGAGCGCGATCCCAGGGCGCGAATGAACTGGTTGGTGAATGCCTCTGCCGTGGTGTAGCGGATTCCCGCGCCACCGCCGAACGCGCGCACGTAGTTGCCTATGGCGTGAAGCAGATGGGTCTTGCCCAGGCCAGGCGGGGCATGCAAGAAAAGAGGGTTGTAGGCCTGACCCGGCAGCTCGGCGATCGCGAGTGCCGCCGCGTGCGCGAGGCGATTACCGTCGCCGATGATGAACTGATCGAAGGTGTAGCGCGGGTTCAGCGCGACCCCGTCGAGGTCGAGGGCCTCGTGGCGGGTGGGCGCTCGCCCGCCTCGCGGTTGTCCGTGAGCGGTGAACTCGACCTCGGTTTCCTCGCCAAAGACGCGCCTGGCCGTGTTGGCCAGGACTCGTCCAAAGCGCTTTGAGACCCAGTCGTAGGTGGCCGGGGGCGCATCGAGGAGGACCTTGCCGTCCTCGACCGACCTGAGCTCGAGTCCCGCCAGCCAGATCTCGAACGTCGAGTCGCCGACTGCGCGGCGAAGCTGGGCGCGAAGCTCGGCCCAGGCAGCAGTCGGCTCGAGATGCGCGGACAGCGACAAGCAACCCCTTGCGGGACGAAGAGAGACGATTGGCGAGAGCGGGCGGGCCGAGCGCGCCCGGGCGGCGAATATACCAGCGGCGCCGTGGGCGGATCGGCGCGGATATGGCTCCCCGCCCACCCTTGGCGCAAAGCGCGACAAAAAGCTCGACAAGCCAGTTCGGCGCGAGAATCAGCGCCGTTTCGGCGGGGCTTTATGCGAGGCGATCGGCCCTGCGTATACTGGCCATCGAACCCCTGGGCGGGGTGCGGTGACCCATGAAACGAACTTACCAGCCGAAGAAGCGCAAGCGCGCCCGAACGCATGGCTTTCGCGCCCGGATGCGAACCCGCGCCGGCCGCCTCACGCTTAAGCGCCGGCGCGACAAGGGTCGCAAGCGGCTGACCGTCTGATGGTCGGCGTGCCTGGCGCTCGTCCCCGAGCCGGGCGCGTGAGGCTTTCGCGCAGCGCCGACTTCGACCGGGTATTCCGCCACGGCCGCTCTCACGCGGGGCGCGAGCTCGTGCTCTACGTGTTCCCGCGCGCCGAGTCCGAGCCGCCGAGGCTCGGGTTGTCCGTCTCGCGCAAGGTGGGTGGCGCGGTGCAGCGCAACAAGGTCAAGCGCCTGCTTCGCGAAGCGTTCTCGCTCGAAGGGCAGCGGCTGCCGGCCGGGACCGACGCCGTGGTGGTGGCCCGCCACGAGGCGAACGCTCTAGCTGAGCGTGAGGGCCTTGTCGGGATTCGCCGCGTGCTCAGCCAACTCGTCGACCGCGTCGCGGACCCAGAAGCCGCCACCGCACGTGCCGGAGAGTCCGACGCGAGCGCCACCGGGAGTCGTTCGTGAAGGCCGTTCGCTGGCTGGCCGTGCTGCCGATCCGTGCCTATCAGCGGGTCCTCTCGCCGATGCTGGGAAACCGCTGCCGGTATTACCCGTCGTGCTCGGAATATGCCGCGCAGGCGATAGGAAGATTCGGCATACTCAGAGGGCTTGTCCTAGCGGGCTGGCGGCTGCTCCGATGTAACCCCTGGAGTAACGGGGGATTCGATCCCCTCGAGGACCAGCGGCTGTTCAAGCCCCAAGCCCCGGCCACCAGCGCCTGACCATGCTGCTCCTCACCGCGAACATCTTCCAGCCGCTGATCGACGTCTTCCAGTCGGTCCTCCTGTTCTTCCACAACCACGTGGGCATCTCGTGGGGTTTCTCGATCATCGCGCTGACGGTGCTGATGCGGGCGATCCTGCTCCCGCTGACGTTCAAGCAGTTCCACTCCATGCAGCGCCTCCAGCGCATGCAGCCGCAGCTCAAGGCGCTTCAGGCCAAGTACAAGGACGACAAGCAGCGCCAGCAGCAGGAGTTGATGAAGTTCTACAAGGAGAACCAGATCAACCCGCTCGGCTCCTGCCTGCCGCTGGTGGCGCAGCTCCCGGTGTTCATCTCGCTCTTCTACATGCTGCGCCAGGACCTGCGCAAGAACATTTGCCCGCAGACCCAGGCGGCCTACCAGGCCAAGTACGCCGCGGCACACCACATCTCGCTTCAGGCGGCCGCGTCCCACACGACGCCGTGTGGCCCGAACAACGGCGCCGGCTTCCTGTTCATCCCGGACCTGACCAACAAGGCGACCGGCGTCGTCCTGATCGTCCTGCTGATCCTCTACGTCGGAAGCCAGCTCTTCTCGAGCCTGTTGATGTCGAGCCCGATGATGGACCAGACGCAGCGGCGGATGATGATGCTCCTGCCGCTGTTCTTCGTCGTGATCGTCATCAACTTCCCGGCCGGGTTGCTCGTCTACTGGATCACGACGAACTTCTGGACGATGGGCCAGCAGTATGCGGTGCGAAAACTTGCCGGCCAGCCGACGACGCCACCCGTGGACGACAGTCCACCGGGAGGGTCGGGCGGTGGCAGTGGTCCACCCGATTCGGGCCCGAACGGCTCCGGTAGCGGTAGCGGCCTGAGCGGCCTGTTGCGGGGACGCTCGAAGGAACCCGAAAAGGTTGGTGTCGCTGCGGGTAGCCGCGGGGAGCGGGCCGCCGCGCCGCCGCCGCCGCCGCCGCGCAAGAAGAAAAAGCGCTCCGGACGCAGGAGGTAGGTCATGGACACTGGGATCGGCGTGGCAGGGTCACGCGTACAGGAGCTGCTCGAGCGCATCGTGGATACGGTCGGTGTCGACGCCCAGGTGCTCGTCCGCGAGGACGAGGAGGAGGTGCACGCCGACCTCGAGGGGGACGACCTCGGCCTGTTGATCGGCCGCCACGGCCAGATGATCGACGCGATCCAGCACATTGCCTACCGCGTCGCGTGCCGTGGCACCAACAACCGCAAGCGAGTGGTGGTCGACGCCGCCGGCTACCGCGAGCGCCGAGCGGTGGCGCTGCGCGCCGCGGCCGACCAGGCCGCCGAGGCCGCCATCCACGACCGCCGGCCGGTGCGGCTCGAGGCGATGACCGCGCTCGAGCGCAAGGTCGTCCATGAGCATCTGAAGACTCGCCACGACGTCGAGACCTACAGCGAGGGCGAAGAGCCCGAGCGCCGGCTCGTCGTGGCACCCCTCGTCGATTGAGACGGTCCGGATCTGGAAGATGTACCGAATGACGTCGCCCGATTCGTTCACCGGCTGCGTGCGTCGGTAAGCACGGAGCCCGTACAAGCGCGCGTCACCGCCCGCGCGCACGGACACCGCGCGGATATCCATCCCCCAACTGGAAAAGCGCGCGCCACAGCGAGAGCGTTCGTTCCACGCGCGGTTTTGCAGGTGCCGCGCGCCGGCAAGGACGAGCCCGCCGCCCTCCGCCTTCCACGGTGGTTATGTTGGGGCCGCTTCGCGTCGTCCTCCGGACGACCTGACCGCCGGCCCAATAAGGGAGACACGGATGCCAAGCGGACCGCAGCCGCGATGCCGCCGTTTCACGTTTTTTTGTGCGGTGAAACAAGTCGTCGTGTAGAACACCGGACGTGACGAAGCTCTCTGATTTCGAGCACGGGCTGCTCGTCGGGCTGCTCGTCGGCGAGGCGTCGTTCGGCGGCGACGGTAAGCAGCCCCAGGTCACGATCCGGATGCACGTGCGCCACGAGGCCCTGTTCGCCTGGCTGACGGAGCGCTTCCCCGAAACCCGCCTGTACGGGCCGTACCACCACGGTGGCCGGTCGTACTACCAGTGGATGGCCCGGGGGACGGCGCTGGTGAGGGACGTGCTCCCGCTGCTCGAAGGGCAGCTTCACGCCGGACTCGACGGCTACGCGGCGGAACGGTTCGACGCGATGTGCAGCCGCTACGCGCAGTACATCGCCCGCGAGCGAGCGCGCCTGGAGCGTACCGCCTAGCCCGATGCCGGAGCGAGCAGGTTCGCCCGATCTGGATCAGCGGCTGCGCAGCCTGGCCGAGCGCTACGGGCTGACCGAGGGTGCGTCCGCGCAGCTCCTCGGCCTTCAACGCCTGCTCGCCGAGGACCCGCTGGCCCCGACCGCGGTGCGCGATCCGATCAAAGTGATCGAGGACCACCTCGCCGACTCGCTCGTCGCGCTCGAGCTCGAGCCGGTGCGGGGCGCGCGCGGACTGGCTGATCTGGGCAGCGGCGCCGGTGTTCCGGGCCTCCCGCTGGCAATCGCCCTGCCGCAGACGAGCGTGGCGCTGGTCGAGAGCGCCGCGCGCAAATGCGCCTTCCTCGAGCGTGCGCTCGCCGCGTGCGGGGTGGCGAACGCTCGCGTCGTCCACACACGCCTCGAATCCTGGCGCGAGGGTCTTGCCTCATTCGATGTGGTGACGGCGCGAGCGCTCGGCCCTCTCGAGGTGGTCGTCGAGTACGCGGCGCCCCTGCTGATTCGCGGCGGAACGCTGGTGGCATGGCGCGGGGCCCGCGACCCCGAGGCCGAGGCGGCGGGCGCTCGTGCGGCCGCCGCGATGGGGCTCGAGGTCGGCGAAATCGTGCCCGTCCACCCCTATGCGGCGGCCCAAAACCGCCACCTGCACCTCATGTCGAAGGTTATGGATACGCCGACCGGCTTCCCGCGCCGCCCTGGCATGGCGCTCAAGCGCCCGCTCGGCCGCCGATAATCGCATTCCTTCCTGCAGGATCTGACCGGTCTCGCCGGTACCGTCAAGCGCCTGATGGGGACCGTGTACGCAATCGCCAACCAAAAGGGCGGGGTCGGCAAGACGACCACCGCCGTCAACCTTGGCGCCTGCGTCGCCGAGGCCGGTTATGAGGCGCTGCTCGTCGACATCGATCCGCAGGCGAACGCGACGATCGGGCTGGGGATCGGGAAGGACGGGCCGGGTACGGTCTACGACGTGCTCGTCGGTTCGGCCCGGTTCGAGGACGTGATCCGGCCCACGGGCATCGAGCGCCTCGCACTCGCACCCTCTGGTCCAGATCTAGCCGGCGCGAACGTCGAGCTGCCTCGGGTGCCGGGCTCCGAGAACCTTCTCCGTGACGCGCTCGCGCCCGTTCGCGAGCGCTACGCGTTCGTCCTCCTCGACTGCCCGCCGTCGCTCGGACCGCTGACCGTCAATGCGCTTGTGGCCGCCGACCGGGTCATCGTGCCCGTCCAGGCCGAGTACTTCGCGCTCGAGGGCCTTGCCGGCTTGCTGGACACGCTGTCGCTCGTCCAGCGAGAGCTCAACCCACGGCTTACCGTGGCTGGGATGCTTTTGACCATGCACGACGGCCGGACGCGGCTCGCGCAGGATGTCGAGCGCGAGGTGCGCGAACATTTCCCCGAACTGGTGTTCGACACGGTGATCCCGCGCAACGTCCGCATCGGCGAAGCACCAAGTTTTGGTAAACCGGTGATCCATCACGATCCGCATTGCGCCGGTGCGGACGCATACTTCGAGCTGGCAAAGGAGGTGGCCGCGCGTGGCTGAGCGACCGAAGGGAATGGGCCGGGGCCTTGCCGCCATCCTGTCCGTCGCCCCGCGCGACGAGCTCCAGGAGCTCCGCCCGGTCCCGGTCGACATGATCGATCCGAGCCCCAACCAGCCGCGTCGCGTGTTCGACGAGGACTCGCTGCTGGCTCTGGCCGGCTCGATCCGAGCCCGTGGCGTGCTTCAGCCCGTGCTCGTGCGACCCCTCCCGAGCGGCCGCTATGAGCTGATCGCCGGCGAGCGCCGCTGGCGCGCCGCCCAGCTCGCCGAGCTCGAGGCGATCCCCGCCGTGGTTCGCCGGCACGATGACGCCGCCTCGCTCGAGGTAGCGCTGATCGAGAACATGGCTCGCGAGGACCTCAACCCGGTCGAGGAGGCGCGCGCCTGCGCCGCGCTCGTCGAGGAGCTCGGCCTGACCCGGGAGGACGTCGGGGTGAGGGTCGGCCGCAGCCGGGTCGCGGTCTCGAATCTGATCCGCCTCCTCGACCTCCCCGACGAGGCACTCGAGCTCATCGAGCACGGAGACCTGACCGAGGGCCATGGACGTGCCCTGCTCCTGGCCGAAGACCAATCCGTGCGCCGCAGCCTTGCCCGCGATGCCGCCCGCGCCCGCTGGTCGGTCCGCGAGCTCGAATCCCGCGCCCGAGCCGCCGCCGCGCCGTCCGGCCGCCGCCGCCGCGCCCGGTCCAGGCCCGCCGTGCATCCCGACCAGGCGGCAGCGATCGAGCTGATCACCGACGCCCTCGCCGCCGCGCTCGGCCGCGAGGTCGATGTCACCCCGACCAAGGGCGCCGGCTATCGCGCCCAGATCGGCTTCGAGTCGCTCGACGACGCGCTCGACGTCGCCCGGCGCCTGCGCGTCCGGGCGGTGTCCTAGGGCCTCGCCACTGCCCGGTTAGAATCCCCCCGACGCCGGGCGATTAGCTCAGTCGGTTAGAGCGCTTCTCTGATAAGGAAGAGGTCCCAGGTTCGAGTCCTGGATCGCCCACTCGCCGGAATCCAGAAAATCGCTGCATTTACGCAATTCTCTAGGATCTGGCTGCTGGAGGATCGGCACGGTCGGGGTGTTCCATGGGGCCACAATGGGGCCACGGGCAGTTACCAGTGAGGCGAAAAAGCGCTCCTTGGTTCGCGCCGCTGTCAGGTGGGCGCGGGCTGCGAGAACGCCGTCCGCCGCGTACTGAGCGAACTGGCGGTGAGCGCTGGAACTTCGCCTCGGCGGTTGATGCCCCGGATCGGGCGAGATCGACCATCTCGTGCGGGCGCGAAGCGGCGTCGCCTACATGATCGGGGCCGGGACGCGGACGGCTTGACGATCGCCACGTGGTGCGCGCGGGGGACGCTGAGCTTGTCTGGCTTTGACGGAGACCGAATTACGAGGATTCCAACCTCGGGGAAGGGAGTTCGGTCTTATGGCAAGACGATCGAGGTACCCGCAGGAGTTGATGGACCGTGGCGTGCGGATGGCGCTTGAGTCGGGCCGTCCGGTGGCGCAGGTCGCCCGCGATTTGGGGATCGGACATGAGGCGCTGCGTAAACGTGTCAGGCAGGCTGAGGCCGACGGGGGCCTGAGGCCGGATCTGCCGAGCAGTGAGGAGCGCGAGGAAATCCGCAAGCTGCGCAAGGAGGTGTTCGAGCTGCGCCGCGCGAACGAGATCCTGAAGGCCGCCTCGGTGTTTTTCGCGACCGAGCTCGACGCAGACCGTCCGAAGTGAGCGCGTTCATCGACGAGCATCGCGAGCGCTTCGGCGTCGAGCCGATCTGCCAGACCTTGGACGTGTCGGCGTCCGCGTACTACCAGCGAGCCACGGGCGAGCGCTCGGCCAGAGCGGTCGAGGACAAGCGTCTCACTGCTCGGATCCGCTGGGTGCACGAGCAGAACTTCGAGTGCTACGGGTATCCGCGTGTATGGCGCGAGCTGCGCCGCCGGGGCGAGGAGGTTGGCCGTGACCACGTCGCCCGGCCTGATGCGCCAGGAAGGCATCAGAGGCGCGAAGCGGCGCGGGAAGCCGTGGCGGACCACGATCGCCGATCCGCAGGCGCACAGGCGCCCTGACCTCGTCGAGCGGGACTTCACCGCCGAGCGGCCCGACGCGTCGTGGGTCGGCGACTTGACCTACCGGCGCACGTGGGGAGGGCGCATGTACTTCGCGTTTCTCATCGACGTGTTCTCGCGGATGATCGTCGGCTGGCAGCTCGCCAGTCACATGCGCACCGACTTGAGCTCCGGAGCCAACGCACGGAACCGCTCACCGATCAACCCCTCATCAATCACGCCCCCCGGTTCTACGCACCCGGACCAGACCCTTCAACTTGTTTAACTACGCCGCCTTAGCGCCAGATCTCTTCCGATCCTCGCCGGACCCTCGGGGCCGCGAGCTGCGGCGATCGCGGCATTCAGGACCGCGCCCGTAGACTGTTCTCACCAAGACGAGCACCCTCGCAGCCTTGTGTTGGCGGCTAGCCGGGTGTGCCGTCCGACTGCAAGGAGGATCGATGGCAGAAGAAGTACCGCAGCCGGTGCTCGACTACCTGAGCTCGGAGAAGACGGTCACGCTTGCGACGGCCTCCGCCGACGGGGTCCCTCACGCGAGCACGTTCATGTATGTCAACGACGGCCTGTCGCTCTACTTCTGGGCTAGGCCGACGTCGACCACCGCCAAGCATGTGCAGACCAATCCGCGGGTCTCCTACGCGATTGACGAGTACGTTCCCGACTGGAACAAAGCCAAGGGGATTCAGGGCGACGGCGAGTGCCGGCTAGTGTCCGACGGCGAAGAGATCGCAACCGCGGTCGGCCTGTTCGCCGAGAAGTTCCCGTCGCCCTCGTCGGGCGCCTCGACGACGAACATCAGCTTCTTCAAGATCACACCGACGGCGCTGCAGCTCATCGACAACGCGGGGCAAGAGACGAGCGTCTCGGCCGGTGAGTTCGGATTGAGCTTTCACCGCGAGCGGGTGCTGTCGGAGTAGCTCAGGCTCGTCGTCCCCGGTGTGGTCCGCCGTGGACGATCAGACCGATATCGTGCCGGCGTGTCCCGCACCGTGTTCGCACCGGCCGCGTCGCAGGTCGAGGAGATCACCCGCCTGGCCGGAGTCGAGCCGGGAGAGGCGCGGCGCAGCTCGGGCGATGCAGATTACGTCTTCGACGATCGTGCGGCTGCCAGCCGACGTGCTGGACTCACCGCGCCAAGTGGAGCTCGCACTCTTCCGCCTCCAGATCGCCGGCAAGTATCGCCTCCGAGAACGCCGATCCCGATCGGCGAGTTGCCGTCAGGGCCCGAGAGCGGTCCGTCATCTCGGCGGTGGCATGGGTCGCGAGTCCCGGCGCAGAACATGGTCGGCGGGAATCTCGACGAGGACGATCTGAATGCCATCCGGATCCTCGATCGACATTTCGATCAACCCCCAAGGTTCCTCTACTGGCTCCCGGAGGATACGGACGCCTGCCGCAGCCAGTCGATCATGCTCCGCACGAACATCCCGGACCTGGAGCCAGATCATCACTGAGGAGTCCGAACGGTCCGCGGCCTGGCCGGAAACCTCAAGAAATCCCGAGCCAAGGAAGAACGCCGTCCATGGATCTTCGCGAGGGCCGAATTCGCGGAAAATCGCGAGACCCAGTGTGTCCCGATAGAATCGCCGAGTCCGTTCCAGGTCAGCTGGGCGCACCAGGATTCGGCTGCTCAAGACCTCCACGCCGCTATTCTGGCAAACGACCGGACGATCGCCAGGCTAATGGAGCCGTTCGGAATTGATCCGGCTCGTAGGGCGAGGGGCCTGAGGCTTGCGGCGTGTGATCTGTCAAGGCCGCTCGAAAATTGACCCCGTTGCGCCGCTTGAAAACTGACCCCCCTTGTAGCTGCTTGCGCGCCTTCTCAAGGGGCCGGCTGTGTCGTTGTACGGGCCCGGTCCTGGATCGGTTCCGGGGTTGATGGGGTCGTTGCGGCCGGATTTGGCCGGTTTCGCGGTCGCGGAGGGGTCCGGCGGCACGTTGTGCGGCGTTCTGCGGCTCTCGGCGAGTTCGCCGCGAGGGATTGGTCACTCGATTTCGGGGCGGTGGGCGGGTCGCGGGGAGCCGAGGTCCTTGTCCTTGAGGCGATACGAATCGCCTTTGAGGTTGAGGATCTCGGCATGGTGGACGAGCCGGTCGATCATCGCGGCGGCGACGATGTCGTCGCCGAAGATCTCGCCCCAGCGGGAGAACGGCTTGTTGCTGGTGACGATCATCGACGCGCACTCATAGCGGGAAGAGACCAGCGCGAACATTAGGTTCGCTGCTTGGGGGTCGAACGGGATGTAGCCAACCTCGTCGACGATCAGCAATGGGATTCGCCCGAGCGGGGTGAGCTCGTCCTCGAGCCGGCCGTTGCGCTTGGCGTCGGCGAGCCGGGCGACCCATTCGGTCGCGGTCGCGAACCGGACGCGGTGCCCGGCGAGGCAGGCGCGGATGCCGAACGCGATCGCCAGGTGTGTCTTGCCGGTGCCCGGGCGGGCCGAGAGCCACGATGCACTCCTTGGCGTGCAGGAAGTCGAGCTGGCCGAGGTGCTCGATCACCGTCTTCTTGACGCTGCGTTGGAAGGTGAAGTCGAACTCCTCAAGCGTTTTTCGCGCCGGGAAGCGGGCCTGGCGGATCCGTGCCTCGCCGCCGTGACTGTCGCGGGCGGACACCTCGGTCTCCAGCAGCGTCTGCACGAACCGCTCGTAGCTCCACTTCTGCGCCCGGGCGCGGTCGGCCAGCTTCGGCAGCGCTCTGGCGGCCGCCGGCGCCTTGAGCGCTCGGAACAGGTGCGCGAGCTCGGCCTGCTGTCCCATCTACGCCGCGTCCGCAACCCGGTCGAACACCGCCAAATCGCGGATCTCGACGTCCTCGCTCGCCGGCGGCTTGCCGGTCTAGCGAGCCAGCCGCAGCCGCTCGAGCGCTGCCTGGTGGGCGGGGTCGGTGAGCTCCTGTCCCGAGGCGAACACACGCCGATGCTTGGCGGCCAGCTCGCCGGTATCGAGCGCGACCGCGACGATCTCATGCTGCGAGACGCGCACCTCGACGCGCCGGCCGACCAGCCGTGGATCCAACGAGTAGTCGTTGCGGTCGACGTGCACGTATGGCTGTGGCGGCACCCGGATGACGATCCGACGGTCGAGATCCGGACCCGGTTCGGGCAGCGTCCGCATGCTTTCCCGCTCGCGATCCAGCCGATCGACCGGCCGCTCGCGAAGCGTGCGGTGCAGGCGCACGTTCGCGCGCTCTGAGAACCAGCGGTCCAGCTGGTCCTGGAAGTCGAGCTCGTTCGCGAACGACCGCCCCGGCTCGAAGCTGGTCTCCATGAACCCTTGCAGCCGTTCGCTGACGCCCTTCGCCTGACAGTCTCCGGGATCGAGGATCCGCCAGCCGACCGACAGCTGGCCGCAGAACGAGGCGAACTCCTCAGTCGGCCTGCCGCCGCCGGCGTGCAGGCACCCCTCGCGATCGACCACGAGACGCTCGGGTAGCGCGCCGATCCGCCACACGCACCGCCGCATACCCCACAGCACGTCCGGCGCCTCCTTGGAGAACACCAGCGCGCCCGCGGCGAACCGCGAGTAGCCCAGCACGCCAACGACCACGTACCCCTTACGCGTCTGGCTATAGCCGACCGGGATCTCCCGCTTGGGCTGCCACAAATCGAACTGCATAACGTCCCCCGGCCGATACACGGTGCGCTGAAACGTCCGCTGATCACGAAAGAACGGACGCACCTCCCGCACGTACTCGTCAACGATCGTCTTGCCGCCCTCGAACCCCGACTCGATCAGGATCTCGCGGATCCGCTGGCTCTCGATCTCAGGGTCAGAGCGCAACAGCGCATGAACCTCCTCCTTGAACGGATCGAGCTTCGACCCGGCCGACCGACGCCCATACGCCGGCGGCTGATCCGAGCGCAGCGCCTTACGAATCGTGTTCCGCGACAAGCCCGTCCGCCGCACCCGCTTCTTGATCGACACGCCGTGCACGAAGTGCTCCCGACACAGCCAAGCCCAATCCTCCACGCTGACCAACCCTTCCTCCTGACCCGATCGCGGTTGACCGAGCCAGCTTCGAAAGCCCCGCGGACGGCTTCGCCACCCGCCCCGGGGGTCAGTTTTCAACCGGCGAAGGGGGGTCAGTATTCAGCCGGCGACGACATGATCTTCTCATTTCATCGACGGCATCGTGCTCACAAGGCGCTCGCCGCCGCTGCGCCGTGAACGGCGGACCGGCCGAGCCGTGGCGTGCATCCGCTCGATCGCTGCGTCGCGCTGGCCCGCACGCGAGGCCTACGGCAGAGCCGCTCGCTCGCTAGGCGATCGGCGGCATCTTCGGCCCGAGGTGGACTAGCCTGGACCGCCGGGATATTTGCCGTCGCCCAGCGGCCGGGTCTCTCGTCTAGGATCGACCCTCAACCGCGTGCTCCTTCTCTTCGACATCGATGGAACGCTTCTGACTGGGGCCTCAGAGACTCTCCGGCACGCCATGAACACCGCTTTGCGCCAGCACCACGGAGTTGACGCCGCCACGATGCGACGTCCATTCGCGACGGCTGGTCGCACCGACAGCGAGATCATGAGGGCGATTCTCCTGGACCTCGGCATCGCCTCCGAACAAATCGACGAATTGGCGGACGACGTACGCGCAAGCTGTTACGAGACGTGCGCACGTCTGTATCCCGATGATCTCTCCGATGCAGTACTTCCCGGAGTACGCGAACTGCTCGAGTGGCTTTCAGGGCTGCAGGACGTCAAGCTTGCACTGCTTACGGGCAACTTCGAACCGGTCGCACGGTTGAAGCTGGCGCGTGCGGGCATTGGGGAATTCTTTGCGGCCCGTCAAGGTGGATTCGGCTCGGATGCTGAGGATCGGACGACGCTTCCGGCGATCGCCCGGCGCCGCGCTGGCACGATCGAGGCGCCGTACCCGCGTGAGAAGACGATCGTGATTGGCGACACCCCGCTAGATATCGACTGTGCTCGCGCCGACGACCTACGCTGCATCGCCGTGGCGACGGGGCCTTACACGACCGACGAGCTACGCGGTGCCGACGCCGTTGTGCACGACGCGCTTGAGCTCCGCGTCTGTTTGGGGGAAGCCGGGGGACTCCGTAGTTACCTTCGTCCAGCCGCGAAACGTCCATTCGTTCGTGCCCCCCACACTGGTTAACCACGCGTACGCGAGGTCATGCGCAGCCGCTCGGGGAGACGAATCGGATTGGGCGCCCAACGAATGGGCATGCGAAACGATGATGTGAGGTCTGCGACTCAGGCGTCTCGGGTGACACATGAGAGGGCTGGTTTCTCGACAGTGGTGTCGTTGCAGTTCAATTCAAGCTATCCGGCCGACGCATGCCGCGTCACATCCGCCTCGCCATGCGGCGCAGCTCGGCCGCGAATCAGGTCAGCTGCCCTCTCGGCGACCGCGATCGTCGGCGCATTCGTGTTGCCGCGCGGCACAGTTGGCATCACTGAGGCGTCGACGACGCGGAGACCATCGACGCCGCGCACGCGCAGGTCCGCGTCGACGACGGCAAGGTCGTCGATGCCCATCTTGCATGTGCCCACCGGGTGGTACTGCGTTTGTACGCGGGCCCTCACGTACGCTGCTAGATCGTCATCAGAGTCCGACGCTGGCGCTAGATAGGGCTTCCCCAGACAGGCGGCGAGCGGCTGGGTGCCGGCGATCTCCATGACTAGCCGGATGCCGGCGGTCTGCACCCGCAGGTCCTCGGGCTCGCACAGGTAGTTGTGGACGATCAATGGCTTAGCGGTCGGATCTGCGGAAACCAGCATCACCCGGCCCCGGCTGCTCGGCTTCACCGGCGATGCGCCCACCGTCACCCCGGGCGCGTGAGCGGGTGCGAGCCCCTCGTCGACCCACAGAGCCGGAATCCCAAACAGTTGCAGATCGGGAGCGTCAAGATGATCCCGGCTGCGCACAAAGCCGCCGGCCTCGTTCCCGGCCCCGGTTAGCGGCCCCTGGCCCTGCGCATACTGCGCGAGGTTGACCTCATTGTATGTTCCGAACAGGGTGTCTTCGCGGTGTGTCAGGTAGACCACCCCGCTGACGTGGTGGTCCTGCAGGTTGAGGCCGACGCCCGGCACCTCGGCGACGGGCTCGATCTGGAGCTGCACGAGTTCGTCCGGCCGGCCGATCCCTGAAAGCATGAGCAGCTGAGGCGAGCCGTAGGCACCGGCGCAGATGATTACTTCGCGCTCAGCCCGGAACTCGAACGTCCTGTCCAAACGTGCCCCGCGCACGCCGACAGCGCGTGGGCCCTCGAACTGGACCTGAAGCACGTGTGCGCGCGTTTCGACGGTCAGGTTCGGGCGGTCCATGGCCGGGTGCAGGTAGCACGCCGCCGTGCTCTCGCGACGACCGTCTCGCTGGGTGAACTGGTACCAGCCGACCCCGTCCTGCTCAGGCCCATTGAAGTCGTCATTGCGAGGTATCCCGTGGGCGATCGCGGCGTCTATGAATGCCTGCTGGATCGCGTTGTGGACGCGCGGGTCGGACACTCGCAGCGGCCCACCGACGCCGTGCAGATCGCTCGCGCCGCGCTCGTTGTCTTCGGCTCGTTTGAAATACGGCAGCAGGTCGCGCCAACCCCAACCTACACAACCGAGGTCGCGCCACTCGTCGTAGTCGCGCCTGTTGCCGCGGATGTAGATCATGCCGTTCACCGACGACGAGCCCCCCAGGACCTTGCCGCGCGGCAGGAAGATGCGACGGTTGTCGCAATGCGGCTCATAGCCGGTGGAGTGGTCCCAGTCCTGGTCTGTGCGAAACAGCGCGGTCCATGCAGCAGGGATGTGGATTAACTCATTCGAGTCTGGACCTCCGGCCTCGATCAACAGCACGGTGACGTCAGGATCCTCGCTCAGCCGGTTGGCGAGGACACACCCCGCCGAGCCCGCACCCACGATCACGTAGTCGTACATTGCGATTCCCTCTCTCGCGGCGAACACACGGCGCGAGTATCGCCGACGCCGGGGCGTGGGTGCAATGCCGCAGGCCACTCCATCCTGAGACACCCGAAGTACTCGAGTTTCGGACTTCTGCACGCACGACTTCTTCGCTGGAAGCCGCTCGCACCCCGAACAGCTCAACCCGGCGCCGCTGCAGTTCCTTGTCAGCCTGTCCGTGAAGCAAGACGCCGCTGCCGCAGCCCGCCGCCGGGCGCAGAGGTTGGGTGTCCACGACCTGCACCTGGCTTCCAGCCCGCGGCGAACGAGTCGTCTGACAGCGGCGGCGCAGACGACTCCTCTTGGGCGAAAGCACCACGGTCGCGGTCACCTGAGCCGCGGCCTTGAGATGGCTGCTGTTCGCGGAATGCAGTCACGAGCTTGGCGCCGACATCGTGACTCCCTCTCGTGCGAGGAGCGACGATGTAGCCGCCGATCCTGGCGACGAGCGCTTCCCCCTCCGGACATCGGCAGCCGGCCGCCGGGGGTGGTGGTCGCGACTGCTTCGATGGTGATGCGGCCGTGGAGCTGACGATCAGAGCTTCGCGGCGCGACGACTCCGGACTTCCCGCAGCGCGAGCACGAGGTTGCAGCGGATCGGGTCAGGCCGCCGGCCGAGCGGCAACCTCGAGCGAGACCACGCGGTCGGGCGCGGCGAGCGCCGACTGGGCAGCCGCCGCAAGCGCTTCGCGGTCGAGATCGTACCGTTCAGCGACGGCCGCGAGCGGCTCGGCGAGGCCCATATCTGGGTAGAGCAACTGCGCCTCGACGGGCTGGCCGTCCGCGAGAGCGACGATCGCGCGCGGGTGCACCTCGTCGCTGCGACCGGCGCTCGTCGCGTCGGTGATCGTGATCGAGATCGCATTCGCTGTACTGTCGTAGTCCGCTCGCACGTCAGCCCCGAAGGAAGACGGTAATCACGAAGCCGGGATCGTCCCCGGCGACGACCACAAGGATAGGCCGAACGTCACGGGTCGTGCCATCCAGTCTGGTGTTCCCGCGCTCGTCCAGCTGTCGGCTGATGGGGTTAGACCGTATGGAGGAACGGCCGACCGTCTGTCGAAGGTAGGTCGGCACCCGCCGCGCGCACGGCGTGCGGTTGGGTGGACGCGCCGAGGGGTGAAGGCCTCGGCGGTCGCCGACATCACCATACGGAAGGAGTGCCGACCATCGCGAAGGTTCGCAGCTGGGTCGGACTTGACGTGCACGCCGCGAAGGTGATCGCGTGCGTGGTCGACGCCGAGTCCGGTGAGATGACCGTGCATCGATTGGGCGGGGAGACGGCCGAGGTGGTGGCGTTTTGCGCCGGGCTGCCCGGGCCAACGCGCGCGGCGTACGAGGCGGGCCCGACGGGGTACGGGCTGGCGCGGGCGCTTGCGGCGGCGCAGATCGGGTGTGTGGTCGCGGCGCCGGGGAAGATCGAGCGCCCGGCGCAGGATCGGGTCAAGACCGATCGGCGCGATGCCGAGCGCCTCGTGCGCCTGTTGATGATCGGTGCGCTTTCTCCGGTGCGGGTGCCCACGCCGCAGGAGGAGTCGCTGCGGGATCTGGTCCGCGCGCGGGAGGATCTGCGCGGCGATCTGATGCGCGCGCGTCACCGGCTGTCGAAGCTGCTGTTGCGCCACGACGTCCGCTACGACGATACGCGCAGCCGGTGGGGTGAGCGTCATCGCGCGTGGCTGGCGAAGGTCGATCTGGGCGACCGGGGCGCGGAGCTGACTCTGACCGAGTACGTCGGCGCGATCGACGCGCTCGAGCTCCGCCGCCATACCCTGGAGGCCGCGATCGGCGAGCTGATCGTCGTCTCGCCGTGGGCCCAGGACGTCGGCCGCCTGAGGTGCCTGCGCGGGATCGACACCCTGTCGGCGATCGGCCTGGCGGTCGAGGTCGGCGACTTTGCCCGGTTCGAGCATCCCGGCCTGCTGTCAAGCTACCTGGGGCTGGTTCCCTCCGAGCACAGCACCGGCGACAGTCGCCGCCAGGGGCACATCACCAAGTCCGGGTCGCGGCACGCTCGCCGGCTGCTGGTCGAGGCGGCTTGGCTCTAGTGCGCCACGAGGCGCTCTGTTGTATCCCCGGCCCAGCCGGGACGAACTTGAAGGAAGGTTTGTGGGTCTGATGGCTAACCCGGATCCGAGAGGTGAACGGAACAATCGCATGCCAGCAAAGCGGCGACGGGCCCAGGTGTCAGGGCCGGGGCGTCGCGGGACCCGCGTGATATGGCGAAAGCTGAATTGCCTGAATCCCAATCTCCAGACGATGCAAAGGCTCATCCGCCGGAAAGACATCCGATACCGGCGCCACGTTCTGCGACGGCCTGGTAGTGCGGCCATCGCAACCTTCGGAGCGGGGAGCGTTGCCCAGTGAGGGCAATCAAGGAGATGAGTGGGACGCCTACGTCACGCTCGATACGTACGACAGGGACGAACGTGGGATCAACCCCTGGGGCGCGAGCCTCGGGGTGACGGAGTGCCCGTAGTAGTCGTGGGAGCAATTGCGACACGAGGTCGCACGTGATGAGTAAACGCGCAGATCGGAGGTTCGGCTGATGTCGAAGGCGTAGTTTCAGGCCGTGCTCGATGGCCTGTCCCCACCCTGACGTGCGTCGTCGGCTCCTGGTCGGCGGGGTTCGGAGCTCAGGGCAAAGCCCAAGGCAGCTTGTCCCATCCAGGCCGTACAGGCGAGGGGAAGATCGGACGGGTAAATTGCGTAAACCTCCGTTGATGCCTCGTCACACGAGCCTCGCTGGTGGGAGCTGGTAGCGAGGGATAAGGACTGGCCGCGGCGAAGCGGCGGGTGCCGGCTGGGGATGGCTCTCAGCCGGGACGAGCACCGCCGTCCTCGGGGTCTAAGGGCACCCACCCCGGTCGCAGCTCGTGCGTGCGAGACGTGGTAACCCCGTCGGGGTCCGGGCGCGGCTGTTGGCGTCTCGGTAGGCCGACCGTGAGGAGGGCGGAACTCCCCGGCGGGCATCGGATGGCCGAGAAGCGAATGCCGGCGGCCGAAAGATGTCATGTCCCGGGCGTTTTCGGGGTCGGCGCGTGAGCTCGTTGGCTGGCAGGTGGCCGGGGCCTTCGTGTCGAACAGCATAGGTAGGCGCGCGCGGGTTGCGGCCGCGCGGCCGGCCGTTCAACAGAAGGCTCCCGACCGCCGACCAACGTATTCGAAGGGTCGGAGGTTGGCGGCTGCCCTTGCGTGGTTGGGAGGTTTGTTGGATGTCGATCATGATGGGTGTTGACCAGCATCGGGCGCAGATCACGGCTGAGTGGATCGATCTGGCCAGCGGCGAGATCAGTCGCGCGCGGGCCAGACCGGCGGACCGGGTCGGGGTGCGCCGGTTCCTTGAGCGGTTCGTGGGCGAGCAGCTGGAGGTCGCGCTCGAGGCGACGACCGGCTGGCGGTTTCTCGTCGAGGAGCTGCGCGCGGTCGGCGCGGTGGTGCATCTGGCCGAGCCGGCGAAAACCGCTGCGCGGCGCGGGAACAAGAGGCGGGCGAAGACCGATCGCGCGGACGCCCGCCATCACCGCGAGCTGCTGTTGGCCGGGCGGCTGCCTGAGTCGTGGATCCCGCCCGATCACAGTCTCGATCTGCGTGCGCAGGTGCGGCTGCGGCACACGCTGATCGAGCAGCACTCGGAGTGGCAGCAGCGGATCCAGGCCGTGCTCTATCACCACGGCTGCCCGCAGCGGCGGCAGCTGATGAAGGGCGACGGCCGCGACTGGCTGGCATCCCTGGCGTCGCCCGCCGTGGCGCGCCAGCAGCTCACGGTCTCCTTGCAGATGACCGACGCACTCGATGTGCTGCTGGCGCCGCTCACCAAGGAGCTGCGCGACTATGCGCGCCGCCAGACCGGCTGCCGGGCC
>CAWGOQ010000018.1:0-271595 GCA_963824295.1 uncultured Solirubrobacterales bacterium
GTCACTTCTAATAGGCCGCTGACGAGCACCGTCAACCCCCTAACCAACCATTCGACCCGACCCGAACCCCGGCGAACGATTCCGGCCGGCCAGAGGGCGCTGGCCGCGGCGAACTGCTCCGACCTCCAACGAACGCCCGCACCGCGGACGGCCCCGTCATGGAGGGAATGTCGAGAAGTACGTAGAGACGAGCCGCCGGCGACGCCGGCGACCGCGGAACGGATCTGTGCCCCGATCGGAGCGCCGTCCTCGATGCGGCCGTCAGAAGCACGTCGCTGCTTCGTGTGCGATCGGTAGCCAGCGGCGCGGCTGACCGCGCGCTCGCTCTCGGACGGCGAGGAGCGGTGCAGGTCGCGGCCACCAGACTTCTGCGCCACGCCTAGGATCGGGAAGTCCCACGCGTTGTGGACGACGCCCCTTCCGTCCGCTCGCACAGAGAAAGCGCGCGCCCTGCAGTTCGCGAGGAGCCCGTCCGCGTTGTCGCCCGCAAGGGTCTGCGGCGCTCCTGGCGCGGGGCTCCCTGCTCGCTTGGCCGCCGCCCGCTGCTGACCGAGATCGCATGGGGGCGCGACCGCCCGACGATGACGAGGCACAATCACCGGTTGGTCATGTTCGCCACCTCGTGGGCGGCCTCGATCAGGTCGCCGTCGAGCCGTCGGACGCGCAGTTGGCCGGTGAGGTCCGGCGAGGCGCCGGGACCGCTGAGGCGCAGCGGTGCGGTCCGTGCCAGCCTGCGCAGGGGGGCGCCCTCCGCGGTGACCAGCTCAGCGTCGAACGTGACGAGCACGATCACGGCGGGCCCGGTCGTTCTCGCGGTCTCCTCGAGGGTCGAGAGTGGAGTATCGGCGCCGAGATAGAGGATGCGCCAGCCGTGGGAGCGCAGGATGAGGCCGAAGGCGAGGAGGCTGATGTCGTGCTGCTCGCCGGGTGCGCAGGCCAGCAGGGCGAGGGGTCCCGCGCCGCGGCCCCAGAGCCGGGCGAGCGAGAGCAGCCGCCCCCGGATCAGGTTGCTGGCGAAATGCTCTTGGCTGATCTCGACGCGGCCCTGCTCCCAACCGCGGCCGACGGCGATGAGCGTGGGCAGGATGAGATCGCGGACGAACGCCTCGAGCCCGAAAGCGGCCAGTCCGTCGTCCAGCGCGGCCTGAACGCCGGCTTCGTCGTAGGACTCGATCGCGCCTATCAGGCGCGCCCTGGCGTCCTCGATCAGGCCGTCGGGCGAGGAAGCGGCCTCGAGCGCTGCGCGCGCCGCCTCGGCCGCGGACAGGCCCTCGTCCAGGGCCTGCCGCATGCGTGCCACCCGTTCGGCGTCCTCCTCGCCGTAGATGCGAAAGCCACCGGGCGTGCGCACGGGTCGCAGGAGCCCATAGCGCTGCTCCCACGCACGCAGCAGCTCCGGCGTCACGCCGACGCGGCGCGCGAACTCCCCGATCCGATGTCCGCCAGCGACTGACACAGGGCGGACTATACACAACCTCGACAAACCCTTGACAGCACGCGGGCCGACCGTTACCTTTGTCGAGGTCCTGTAGAGAGTTTGTATAAGGACGGTGATTCTCGTGCAGAAGGTTCATTCATTCGTCGGCGCCGCCCCTGAGGTCCGGGCGAAATCGCTGGTCCTGCTGGCAGGGTTCGTCTCGTTCGTGATCTCGGTCGTCCTGTGGTTCGGCGGCCAGCATGACCAGGGCATCTTCGTCGGGCTGTGGGTCCCCTCGATCCTGTCGCTCGGCGCCGTCGTCCTCCCACGGAGCGAGCGGTGAGCACAGCCGGCCTCTTCACCGTCGGTGTGCTGGTCACGCTGATTGTCGCCGCGGCCATGGCTCTGCTCATTTACGCGGCGATCCTCGACGGCCGTGACGCGGCCGCCCGCCGGGCGGCCGACCGCGAGCCGCCGGCACCCCGGCGCGCGGTCAACATCCTTCAGACCGCGCGCGCCGCGGGAAGCCTCGGCACCCTGGTCACCGCCATCGACCGGGCGGGACTGAACGACGTGCTGGAGCACGCGGGCCCCTACACGGTGTTCGCGCCGAGCGATGAGGCGTTCGCGAGGCTGCCGGACGGAGCCGTCCAGTCCCTGCTGGCCGCTCCCGACACCCTCGCCGACGTCGTCAACTACCACCTCGTGCCGGGCCGGATAACGGCGGCGGACATCACCCGCCGGATCTCCGCCGAGACCCTCCAGGGCGAGGACCTGACCATCTCCAACCACGGCGTGGTCCGTATCGACGGCGCCCGTCTCGTCTCCGGCGACCTCGAAGCGTCAAACGGAGTCATCCATGTCATCGACCGCGTGCTGTTGCCGGCACGCATCTGAAAGGAGTAACCGAAGGTGAACTCAATCAAGCGCTACATCGCCGCTCTGGCGGCGCTGGCGGCGATGTCCGTCGCGGTCCTGGCCCCGGCCAGCTCGGCGGCCAGCAGCCAGGGCAACATCGTGCAGACCGCGGCTGCGGCCGGCCAGTTCAAGACCCTGATCAAGCTCGCCAAAGTGGCCGGCCTGACCGGCGCGCTCGAGGGCAAGGGCCCGCTGACCGTGTTCGCGCCGACCGACGCGGCATTCGCGAAGCTCCCCCGGGCGACCGTCACCGCGCTCGAGCACAACCGCGCCAAGCTGCGGGCGGTCCTGCTCTACCACGTGGTCAAGGGAAGGATCACCGCGGCCCAGCTCGTCAAGCACCACTCCGTGAAGACGCTGAACGGGCAGTCGCTCACGGTGCGGGTGAAGAACGGTGTCGTCACGGTCGGCGGGATCCGGGTGATCAAGACGAACATCGCGGCCTCCAACGGCGTCATCCACGTCATCGACGGCGTCCTCATCCCGCGCTGAGCGATGACTAGCTCGCTGCTCGATACCGCGCTCGACCTCTCGGTCCTAGGCGGCTACACCAGCGTCGGCTACCGCATTCGCAGCCGTGGCTGGACCCCGCTGCCGCGGATGGAGGGCAAGGTGGTGTTGATCACCGGCGCGACTTCGGGCCTCGGGCTAGCGGCGGCGGACGGCTTCGCCAGACTGGGGGCCGCGGTCTGGCTGGCCGTCCGCAACCGCGAACGCGGCGAGGTTGCCCGGGCAACGATTCTCGAACACCTGGGCGAAGCGGACGTCCACCTCGGATTGTGCGACCTCAGTCGAGTGGACTCGGTGCGCCAGTTCGCCGAGCGCTTCACCGCCGAGGCGCCGCGCCTCGACGTCCTCGTCAACAACGCGGGCGTCCTCACCCAGGAGCGGGAGCTGTCGGCGGACGGGATCGAGCTCACGCTGGCCACGAACGTGACCGGGCCGTTCCTGCTCACCCAACTGCTGATCCCCATGCTCGTGCACAGCGCCCCCTCCCGGATCGTCAACGTGTCCTCGGGCGGCATGTACAGCCAGAAGCTCCGGGCCGACGATCTGCAGAGCGAGCAGGAGGACTTCGACGGAGCCACGGTGTACGCGCGGACCAAGCGCGCCGAGGTGGTCCTGAGCGAAATGTGGGCGCAGCGACTCGCCGGCACCGGTGTCACGGTGCACGCTATGCACCCGGGCTGGGCCGACACGCCCGGAGTTCGGTCCTCGCTCCCCCGCTTTTACCGCGTGACCCGGCCGCTGCTGCGCAGCCCGCATCAGGGGGCCGACACGATCGTCTGGCTGGGCGCCGCCGCGGAGCCCCCGGAGACCTCGGGCGGGTTCTGGCACGACCGTCGCCGCCGCCCCACCCACCTCCTGCCCGGAACCCGGGAAACCGAGGTGGAGCGGGACCGTCTGTGGGCCGAGTGCGTCGCCCTGAGTTCGACCCCTGCCAACTAAAGGAGAAGCCATGGCGAGATATCGAGCCAGCATTGACACCAGGTGGACATCTGAGGAGGCGTTCGCGTACCTGAGCGACTTCTCGACGAGCGCCGAGTGGGATCCCGGCGTCGTGGAGGCCGCGCGCGTCGGCGCCGGCGCGATTGGCGAGGGGGCCGAGTTTCGCCTCGTGGCGGAGTTCTTGGGGAGGAGGACGCCGCTCACCTACCGGGTCATCGAATACGAGCCGCCGAGGGCGGTCACGTTCGTGGGCGAGAACGCAACCGTCGTCTCGCATGACCGCATCACCCTCGAGACCACCGCTACCGGGACGCGGGTCACCTATGACGCCGAGCTCAGGCTGAAGGGCCTGCTCGGGGTGGCGGATCCGCTCCTCGCCCTGGCCTTCAACCGCGTTGGCGACCGCGCGCTGGCTGGGCTGCGCGAGGTGCTGGCCCATCCCGCTCCCGGAGCGGTCGACGCCGCGGCATGAGCAGCCGCGTCCTGGTCACCGGCGCCACCGGGTTCATCGGCGGCATGCTCGCGGCCCGCCTGGCCGCGGACGGCCACGAAGTGCGGTGCCTGGTGCGAAGTGCCGCCGGCACTCGCGCGCAGGCGCTCGAGCGCGCCGGCTTCGAGCTGCACGTGGGTGACGCGCTGCGGCCCGACACCCTGCGCGGGGCGGGCCGCGGCATCGACGCCGCCTACTATCTCATCCACTCGATGGGACGGGGCGGCCCCAGGGACTTCGGGCCCCGGGAGCGCGCCGCGGCCGCGGGCTTTGCCCAGATGGCGCGGGACGAGGGGATCGAGCGCGTCATCTACCTCGGGGGGCTCGGCGATCGCCCCCACTCCGAGCATCTCCGCAGCCGGCACGAGACCGCCCTGATGCTCCGCCAGCACGGGCCGCCGCTCACCTATTTCCGGGCCGGGATGGTCGTCGGGCCGCAGAGCGAGTCCTACCGGACGCTGCGCTACCTGGTCCAGCGGCTGCCGGCGATGATCGCGCCGGCCTGGTTGCAGAACCCGACCCAGCCGATCGCCGTCGACGACGCCCTGGGCTACTTGATCAAGGCGCTTCAGGTGGAAGAGTCCGTCGGCCGGGATGTCCAGATCGGCGGCCCGGACGTGCTCACCTACGCCGAGATGCTCGACCGCATGGCCGAGGTCCTCGGACTCCCCCACCGGCCTCGGATCCCGGTGCCGCTGATCACCCCGTGGCTTTCCTCGCTGTGGATCGGGTTGGTCACGCCTGTGGACGCAGGAGTGGCCAGGCCGCTGATCGAGGGCCTGGCCGTGCCGACGGTGGTCAGCGATCCGTGGGGGATGGAGCTGTTTGACGTCGAGCCGGTGGGCTTCGAGGAGGCGCTGCGGCGCGCGGTGGCAGGCGACCCCGAGCTGGTCGCAGCATGAGATTCCTCGAGCGCCTGTTCTCCTCGCGAGCCGCCCGGATCGGGATCGTCCTCGTGTGGCTGATCTTCGGCGGCCTGGGAGGCTCGTTTGCCCAGCGCTTCCAGAACGTCCAGAAGAACGAGGAGTCATCCTTCCTGCCCGGCTCCTCGGAATCGGTGAAGGAGCTGACCCTGGCCAAGCGCTTTCCCTCCGGCGAGCGCTTCACTGCGGTAACGGTCGTGCGCAGGGACGGAGGGCTCACGTCGGGCGACGTCGCGGCGATCGAGCGCGTCCGCGGCTCGCTGGCCACGACTCCCCCGGTGACGGGCTCCCGCGCGGTGCTCGTCCGCGTCTCATCCGATCACACCACCGCGCTGCTGATCGTCAACCTGAACCCCGGCGGCGACGTGACGCTCCTCAAGTCTTCGGTGGGGCAGGTCGAGAGCCGAGTCGCGCCTCTGCGGTCACGGGGCCTGACCGTCAAGGTCTCCGGACCGGCCGGATTCTCCCGGGACGCGGTCAACGTTTTTGCCTCGATCAACGGGACCCTGCTCCTGGCCACGGCCGGGCTGGTGTTCGTGCTGCTGATCATCATCTATCGCTCGCCCATCTTCTGGTTCATCCCGCTGTTCAGCGTGCTGATGGCGGAGGCCTTCTCCCGCTTCTGCGGGTGGGCGATCGCTGAGGCCGGCGTCACCGTCAACGGCCAGAGCGCCGGCGTCCTGCCCGTGCTCGTGTTCGGAGCTGGCACCGATTACGCGCTGCTGCTCGTCGCCCGCTACCGCGAGGAGCTGCGCCGCCACGAGTCACCGGTGCAGGCGATGCGCCAGGCGCTGCGCCGCGCCGGACCGGCCGTGGTGGCGTCAGGCTCGACGGTGATCATCGCGCTGCTCTGCCTGTCGCTGGCCGAGGTCAACGGCACCAGTGGACTCGGGCCGATCGGCGCCATGGGCGTGGCGCTGGCCATGCTCGCGATGCTCACCCTGCTCCCGGCCGGGCTGGTCATCGGCGGCCGGCGCGCCTTCTGGCCCTTCATCCCGCGCTTGGGCTCCGAGGGCGCCGACGAGACGCACGGATTCTGGCGGCGAGTCGGGGAACGCGTCGCCGCCCGTCCCCGCCGCGTATGGGTTACCACCGCTGTGCTGCTCGGCGTGGGCTGCCTCGGGGTGGCGAGCTTCTCCAGCGGTCTGACCAACACCCAGGACTTCCGCGGCGCCGCGCACGCCGCCAGCCCCACGGCGCTGGTGGGCGGGCCGACGGCACAGCAGAAGGACTTCGACGTCGCCGCGGCCCACGACAATCGGCTCATCGTCCCGATCGTGCTGCTCGTCGTGTTCCTCATCCTCGTCCTGCTCCTACGCGCGGTCACGCTGCCGCTGCTCCTGATCGCCACCGTGATCCTTTCCTTCGGCGCCGCTCTGGGCATCTCCGCCGTGATCTTCACGCACGTCTTCGGCTATCCGGGCGAGACCTCGACGCTGCCGCTCCTTGCCTTCATCTTCCTGGTCACGCTCGGGGTCGACTACAACATATTCCTGATGGCGCGGACCCGGGAGGAAACGCTCCGCCACGGCCCTCGCCGCGGGATGCTGCGGGGCCTGGCCGTGACCGGCGCCGTCATCACCTCCGCCGGCATCGTCCTGGCCGGAACCTTCACGATGCTGGCCACGCTGCCGCTCAAGACGCTGACCGAGCTCGGGTTCACGATCGCCTTCGGCGTCCTGCTCGACACGTTCGTCGCGCGCTCGGTGCTCGTACCGGCGCTCGTGTTCGACCTCGGCGCGCGCGTGTGGTGGCCGAGCGCGCTGGCCCACCGCAGACAGACTCCACATCCAGCCGACGCCGAGATCGCGGTAGAGCTGGTGCCCGAGATCCCAGACGTTGTGACGTAGGCGTGGAGAACGTGTGGGATTACCCGCGGCCGCCCGGTGTCGAGCCCTGTCCGCGCCACGTCCGAGTCGACCTCGCCGGACAAATCCTCGCCGACTCCGGCCATGCCCTGCGCGTACTCGAGACAAGCCACCCGCCGACGATCTACCTCCCGCGCGATGACGTGCGGGTCGATCTCCTGGTGCCCAGCCGACGGCGCTCCACTCGCTGCGAGTTCAAAGGCGCGGCCCGCTACCTCGACGCCCTCATCGGCAATCGGCGCTACGAGGCGGTGGCCTGGACCTACCCCGAACCCTCCCTCGCCTACGAGGCGCTCAAAGACCACTTCGCCTTTTACCCCGGCCGGATCGACGCGGCCTGGCTCGACGACGAGCGCGTCCTCGCGCAGGAGGGCGACTTCTACGGGGGGATGGATCAGCACTGAGCTCATCGGCCCATTCAAAGGAGCGCCGGGCACATTACGCTGGTGAGCCGACCCCGAGCAGTGGCCAGCTCGAACACACGATCCTATGCCTGAGCCCTGACTTCGCCGACTTCGACGCTGTCGATTCTCGCTGCGCCGCTGCCGGCCACTTGGGTCGCAAGGGCTTGGAGCGAGGCTGAGTCCTCGGTGTCGAATACCAGGATCGAGATGCCTTGGTCTTGTCCCAGAAGGATCCAGTAGCCGGCAACGAACCCTGGGGCACCAGAGACAACCGGCACGAGTTCGGTGAGCGTGGTCGGCAGGGCGTCTCGGTCGGTGATCGTGGCCTTGATGACGACGGCGTGCATGGCGGTTCCTTTCTCGTGATGCTCGCGCTCCGGGCTGACGATCACCGCCTCCTGAAGTGGCGGATTGGCGAGCACGGATGCCTTTTTCGTGTTGTTGTGCGGACGGAGCGCGCTGAGGGAGCTCAGCGCGCTCGGCCGCTCGTGCACTTGAGTATCGGCTAGCTCTTCGCAGCAGTTTCCGTCTGCTTCAGAGTGTCGGTCATCTCCTTGGCCAGCTTCTCGGTGGCGATGTTCATATCGTGCTTGAAGGTCTTGGCGGATCGGATGATCGCCCTTTCGACCCCGTCTGCGATCGTCGGCTCGCCGATCGCCACCAGCGCGGCCTGGCCGGCGTCGAGAGCCTCCGCCGCCTCATGGAGCTCCTTGCGCGGCAAGGTGCCGGATCCGAACCATTCCGGGATCACGCGGTAGTACGGATGATCGACGCGTTTGACGATGCGGGGCTTGCCCTCCTCCTTGTCGATGATCGCCGCGTCGAACTTGCCGATCATCTGATCCTTGTGCAGTTGCTGGAGCGCCTCGAGATCGAACTTGGCGTCCTCTAGATCGGTGTAGATCGCGGTGTAGAGCACAGAGTTATCAGCCATTGATCCTCCTAGGGCCGGGGTGTGGGATCTAGGCGGAGGATGAGGTCGCTCGAGATGAGCCGTCATCACGCAACTTGAGTGATTCGGAGCCGTCGGGGTCTAACGCGCTCTCTTGCTGCTCGGCGAATAACCCATGACCGCGGCGCTCTTGGGGATCATGTGAGGGATCGCCTTATGAGGCCTACCAGGGAGTTCCACGGCGAAGCGGCCGAGGTCGCGGCGGCACCGCGAGAGGTCTGCCTGAGCCTGGTCGCCGCGGTCGACCGCTACCCGGACTGGTGCGCTGAAGTCATCCGAGAAGTGGAGGTTCTCGACCGTGGCGTCGACGGTCACCCGATCCGCGTGCGGATGACGATGCATATCGCCCGGGGCGGGTTCGTCAGGGAGTTCAATCTGTTTCTCGCGATCGTCGTCGAGCCTCCCGGGAGCGTGAGTCTGACCAGGGTGACGGACCATCCGACCAATCAGGAGTTCAACGCCACCTGGACGCTGCGGCCGGCCGCGAGCACATGCATCGCGCTCGACCTCGACGCGAAGCTCCGAGTGCCCTGGTACATCCGTGCCGGCGGGATCGGTGAAGCGATCGCGGAAGCCTTCGTCGGGGCTGCGTGCAGGAGGCTCTCGACCCCATCGCAGTAGGGCACCGGCCGCGTGCCCGCTTGAGTGACCATCCCGGGAGTGATCACCATCGGGGCCTCTTGCCCGGCCGCTCGTTGATCGCCTTTACGGATCATTCTCATGGGAAGACATCGCAGCAGACACTTCTCTTCCGGCGGTCACGACCTCGCCGGCAGCGGGCGCCGCGCGACCTCGGCCGCTTCATCGACGGGAAGACCGACGAGCCGGAGCACACCTTCGGCGTGGTGGATGTCGGCGTCCTTCTGGGCCTGCCCGTCGAGCACGGCTCGCATCACGGCAAGCAGTGCACCGCCGGTGGCGTGCAGCGCGATCCGTTCGTGCGGCACACTGAGGCGGCCAGACCTGACGCCGGCCCGCAGGTCGCGACGGGCGTAGGGGCCGAGGGCGGCGTGCAGGACGTTGTGGGATACGTCGAGCCGGACGAGCAGCCAACCCCAGTCTGGGTCGTTACGGGCGCGACGGACGAAGGTGCGGTGAGCGGCGGAGATGATCTCGGCGGGATCGTCGAGATGAGCCGTGAGCGCGTCGATTTCCGCGCCCTGGGCAGCGACGATGTTCGGCGAGGACCGCCTCGATGAGCGCCTCCTTGCTCGGGAAGTGGTTGTAGAACGAGCCGAAGCCGACGTCGGCCTCGTCCGTGATCTCCTGGATGCGCGTGCTGTCGACCCCCTGACGGGCGAACAGGGCTCTGGCGGCGTCGAGGAGCTTCGCTCGTGTCGTCTCACGTCGGCGCGCCTGCCGATTTGGGGCTGCGGTCATGACTGGTCGCGCATGGTCGCCGCGGGCAACTCCGGGATTGCTAGGGCGCCGGCCACCGCCCGGTAGACCTTCCGGTTGAAGATCAACCCGACATGGCTGCCGGTCACCTCGACACACTCCGCGTGGGGGATCACCTGGCATTGCCAGTGAACCACTCCGTCGCCCTTGGAATAGATGCTGGTCAGCCGCACACAATCAAAGGGGAAGAGCCGCGCGTAATCATGGCTGAACCGACATCCGCAGTGAGCGGAGAGGCACGTGTCTCTCCGCGCCCGTCCGCTGGCCTGGACGGCGCGCCGGGCGACGCTGACCGCGAACAGGGTGGGCCTGCTGGCGCCGAACATGCCCTGGAGGTCGGCTCCCATCGAGATGGCGTGAGACACCCGATCGGGTCGGCGGGCGGCGAGCGCGCGGGCGAAGTGGCCACCGCGGCTGTGCCCGATCAGCGCGACGCGGCGCCCGTATGAGTGCCAGAGATCCTCCACCGTGCGCTCGACGCGGTCAAGCGCACGATCGGAGCAGTCGGTGTTGGTGACAAAGCCGGCAAACCGGGGCCGATAGCCGAGCCGGCGCAACCACGCCGCGATGACGCCGAGGGTCTGATCGCCGGCCAGGAAGCCCGGCATCAACACGACCGGCCGGCCGTCGCCGTGCGGGACGCCCACCCCGCGCCACACCGGGTCGGCGAGCAGGCGCCCCGCCTCGAGGCACCATCGGGTTTCCGCCAACGGCCGGCCCCACCACCGGTCGCGGACCGGATCGGCGCCGAAGACGAACCGTTCACGGTCCGCGTCGCAGGGGTCGGCGCCCTCGGTCGGCAGTGGCTCGGCCGAGCGGTCAGCTGGCATGTACGTAGTTGCCGGGGGCCTTGGCCCGCGCCTTGTGCTTCACGCTCCCCAGCGTCTTCGGCGCGGGAGCCAGCCCGCCGGCCCGATCGTTCAGCCAGTCGCGATAGTCCAGCCACCAGCTCCCGGGCCTGACGTCGGCCGCCTGCATCCAGGTGCCGGCCTCCGTCTCGGGCTCGGCGCTGACACGGTACGTGGCCCGGCTCTCGGCGCTGGGCGGGTTGACGAGTGCCTGGATGTGTCCGCTCGTCGACAGCACGAACCGCCCCGAGCCACCGAGCAGCTGGGCGCTTCGGTACGCGTTTTCCCATGGCACGATGTGATCGGTCAGCCCCGCAATCGTGTAGCTGTCCCGGGTGATCGACCCGAGATCGATCGGCGTGCCGAGCACCTCGACCTCGCCCGGCAGGGTGAGGGCGTTGCCGAGACCGATGCGGACGAAATCGCGGTGCAGCCCGGCGGCCAGTCGCACCGTGTCCTGATTCCAGTACAGGATGTCGAACGCGGGCGGATCCTTACCGAGCAGGTAGTTGTTGACGAAATAGTTCCAGATGAGGTCGTTGGGTCGCAGCCACGCGAACACACCCTCAAGTGCACGCCCGTCGACGTACCCCTTGCGCGCCGACTCGGCGACCGCCGCAGCGGCGGCCTCGCGGCTGGCGAACGCTCCGGCGGTACCCATCCGCGCCTGGTCGAGGGCGCAAACCATCAGAGTCAACGCGCCGATCTTGTCCTGCTCGCCGATCGCGGCGAGGTGGCCGAGAGCGCAGACGGTGATGATGCCGCCCGAGCATGCCGCGTTCACGTTCACCGCGGGTTGCGCGGTGATCTCGGCCACGGCGTCTCGCGCCTCGAGCACCGCCTGCGCGTAGGTGTCAAGGTCGAAGTGGCCCTGGGCGGCGTCGGGGTTCCGCCAGGAGATCGTGAATACCTGCTGCTGCTGGCCGAGCAGCCACTCGACCATGCTCCGCCCCGGCGAGATATCGAGGACGTAGAACTTGTTGATCGTCGGGGGGACGAACAAAAGCGGCACCTCATAGACCCGGTCGGTGACCGGCCGGTACTGGATCAGCTCGAAGACATCGGTCCTGAGCACCACCGACCCCGGCGTGACCGCAAGGTTCTCCCCCACCTCGAACTTGCTCACGTCGACACTGGCCGGCAGGTGCGGTGAGTGCGTCACGTCATGTAGAAGACGACGGCTGCCCCGCGCGAGATTCGTCCCGCCTTCGTCGATGCATTCCTTGAGCACCGCCGGATTGGACCACGGGAAGTTCGTCGGCGCGAGCGCGTCGAACACGTTGCCGGCCGCAAACCGCGCCTGGCGCTCGGTCCGCCAATCGAGCTCCGCATCGGCTATCAGGCGGTCGACCGTCTCACCGGTGGCGAGGTAGGCCTGCATCAGGCGATGAAACAGCCAGTTGTCCTGCCATGCCCGATCGCCGAACCGGCGATCGCCCTTGGCCGGGCGAACCCCGGAGCGGCCGGCCGCCACGCGCCCCAACTCCACGCCCAGGGCGGTGGCGTCTCGAGCCGTACGGCGAGGATGGCGCGTCAGGCCCGCGACGGTGCGCGCGGCGGCCCGCGGCTTGAGGAAGCGCCCGACCCCACCGTCTTCGACCACGGCATCGGTGAGCATCACGTCGAGCCCCGATTGGGCGGCGAGCCGAAGGCCCGGGTCACGGTGCGGGTCTTGCGGCATCGGCTTTGAGCTGGCGGCCATGCTGGTCACGCTCCGGCTGGCGAATCGGCGGCGCTAACCAGCCGGCCGCGGACGGTGAGCTCGCAGGGGGTGCGGATCATGCCGAGGGCGCCGTGGCTCATGCCGAGCTCGAACTGGTCGGCGGACGCGGTGGCCTCAACTTCGAGCTCACCGTCAACCGGTCGCAGCCTGGCGTCCACGTCAAGCGGGACACTCGTTCCCGCCGCGTAGAGCCGGCCGCTGACCGTCAGTCGCTCGCGGTCGAGCGTGGCGCTGTCGGAGACGAAGCGGACCTGTGGATGGTTTTCGACGTCGAAGAAGTCGCTCGAGCGCAGGTGCTTGTCGCGCATGTTGTTGTTCGTGTTGAGACTCGCTGCCTCGATTGTGAGTTCGATCGCCGGCTCCTGTCGCAGATCGAGCGTGCCGTCGTAGCGTTCGAAGCGACCTTTCACGGTCATCATCCCCCAGAACGTGGGGGTGCGGAATTCGACCTGCGAACGCGTCGGGTCGATTCGCCAGTGTGTTTTCTCGATGCTTTGTAGCCCGGTTGGCTGGGGCGTGGTGGTGCTCATCGGTGTCTCCTTGAAATAGTCAGTTTCCATGTCCAGGCGTATTGGGAAAGCGCGTCGCGGACCATGTCGTCGTGATCCGAGCGCGGGACGTTGATCTCGAGCGTGCCATCGACCAGGACGGCCTGCACCTGGTCGCTCAGCCCGGTCTCGGCGACGGCGGCACGTGCCGCCTGCTCCGCCGCCCGGCGGCGCAGCTCCGGCTTGTATGGCTTGCCCACCGCGGTGAGTGGGATCTCGTCGATGATCTCGACGTGCCTGGGCGCCGCGGCGCGCTCGGGCGCGTGGTCGGCGGCCCAAGCTTCGAGCTCGTCGGGCGTGACTCGACTCCCGGCGCTCAGCGTGACGAACGCCACCGGCACCTCGCCCGCGTGCGGATCGGGACGGCCCACGGCGGCCACCGCGGTGACCTCGGGGTGCTCCATGAGCGCGTCCTCGATGGTGGCCGGATCGATGTTGTGGCCGCCGCGGATGATCAGGTCCTTGGCGCGGCCGGCGAGCCGGATGAACCCGTCCACGTCGACCGAGGCGAGGTCGCCGGTATCCAGCCAGCCGTCCTTGAGCTTCCCGTCGCCGCGCAGCTCCGTTCCGGAGTCGGTCCGGACCAGGTAGCCCACGAAGATGTTGGGACCACGTAGCACGAGCGTCCCGATTTCGCCCTCGGGCAGGAACGTCCACTCGCCGGTGGCTTCGTCAATCGCCACGGCGCATGCCTCCTGGTACGGCAGACGCTGCCCGACGGTCCCGGGGCGACCGGCACCGGGCCAGCTGAGCGCGCTCGCGCAGGTGCCCTCGGTGAGCCCGTAGCCTTCGCACAGCGCCACGCCGGTACGGGCCTCGAAACCCGCCGCCACGGCGGGCGGGAGCGGCGCCGCACCGACGATCGGCATCTTCAGGCTCGAGATATCGGCATCCACCGGAACCTGGGCGAGAACGGCGTAGATCGTCGGCACGCCCGACATCGCCGAGATCCGGTAGCGCTCCACGATCTTCCAGAAGTTCTGAAATAGCGGCACGTCCCGGTAGCCGAGCGGGCCGGCCCACACGACGTGCTGTCCCTTGAGCAGCGGCCCCAGCACGGTCACGACCAGCGCGTTGGTGTGGAAGAGCGGCAGCGCCGCGAAGATGACGCTGTCCTGGTCAAGGGCGTTGCTTGCCCGCGTCATCCACGCGTTGGACACCTCATTCTCATGCGTGCGTGCGGCCAGCTTCGGCGTGCCCGTCGTGCCGCCGGTGTGCAGGTAGCTCGCGACATCGCCCGCGGCGGGCGGCGGTGCCGGGAGGGCCGCGGCATCAGCGCGGACCATCTTGTCGGCGAGGTATGCGACCACCGTGTCGCCGAGCGGCTCGAGCGGGGGTGCTTGCACCGGCGCGGCCGTGGGACGCAGCGCGAGCAGCGCTCGGGCGCCCGTCTGCGCTGCGATCGCCCGCGCGCGGGCCCACACTTCCGGGTCGAGGTCAGGTCCCGAGGCCACGATCAGCTGCGTGCCGGAGCGCCGCACCAGCTCGGTAGCGTGCTCCACCGTCAGGCCGGGGTTTATCGGGGCGTAGATCCCGATCGCCTCGGCGGCCAGCAGCAACGGCAGCATCTCGGCGCAGTTGACTGAGATCACCGCCACCGCGTCACCACGGCTCACTCCCAGCTCAGCCAGCACAGCTGCCGCTCGGTGCACGTCCCCCGCCAGCTCCGCGAATGTCCGCACGAACGGCGTGTGAAATGACTCCGCGTCGGGCGGCACGGACACGGCCGGGCGGTCGGGCCACAGCTCGGCTGCCCTGCGCACGAGCTCATACGTGGTGGCCGGCAGGCCGCGCTCACTAAGCGGGACACGCTCGACCGCCGCGAGGTCAGACGGGCCGTGGAAGGAGGGCCACAGCAGCTCGTTCTCTGTCGTCAACGCGCCCATGCCACTTCGACCTCCGTCTCCGGGGCGAGGTAGCCCTCGGGCTCCTCGACCACGGTGTTGCGCAGCTCGCCGATCCCGTCGATCTGAACGCGTACGACGTCGCCGACCTTCAGCAAACCCTCCGGGAATGGCTGGCGCACGGCACCGATCCCGGCCGGCGTGCCGGTGGCGATGACGTCGCCTGGCTCGAGTGTGAACGCCGCGGACAGGTGCGCCACCTGCTCGAAGCAGTTGTAGATCATCTCGCGCGTGTTGCCGTCCTGGCGCAGCTCGTCGCCCACGTATGTGCGGATCGCGAGGTCGTGCGGGTCGCCGAGCTCGTCGGGCGTGACCAGCCACGGTCCTAGCGGGCCGTGGGTGTCGAACGACTTGCCCATCGTCATTGTCGGACTCCGCACTTGCCAGTCGCGCACCGAGACATCGTTGGCGATCGTGTAGCCGGCGATCATCTCGTGCGCGCGCGCGGCCGGAACGTGCCGGCAGCGAGCGCCGATCACGACCGCGAGCTCACCCTCGTAGTCGAGCAGGCTCGATACTCGCGGCATGTGGACGTCGTCGTGGGGCCCGATGACGCAGGTGATTTGCTTGTTGAAGAACACCGGGTAGCCCGGCGCGTCCATGCCGGACTCGGCGATGTGGTCGGGATAGTTGAGCCCGATGGCGAGGTACTTCCGCGGCTGAACGGGCGCCAGCAGCCGGATGTCCTCGAGCGAGTACTGCTCGACCGGGTTGTCGCGATCGAGGACGTATCCGTCTTCCACGACTCCGTGGCGGGGCCCGGCGCCGGCATCAAAGCGACAGAGTCTCATCGCGCCGCCTCCGGGATCTCGACCGGGGCCTGCTCGGGCGCATACCCACCGGCCATCGCCTTGGCGTGAATCTGCTCGAAGGTCATACCGTCGGCATGGTCGGCAGCGATCCGATCGGGATCGACAAAGACGCCGATCGGGTTCGCCTTGAACTCATCCGACGTGCGCATCCATTCGGTCGACTTCTTCCAATCACCGAAGCAGTCCACCTGCAGTTCGACGTGGTTGCCGTCCGGATCGGCGTAGTAGTAGGAGAGCGTCATCCCGTGGTCGAGGCAGAGCGCCGGCGTGATCTCCTGCTCCTTGAGCCGCAGGTAGCTGGAGTTGAGCTCCTCGAAGCTCGCGTACTCGAACGCGGAGTGGTGCATGCCGGTGCGAGTTTCCTTCTCGGGGTCGTCGACGAAGTTCGGGAACGCGAGCAGCGCGACCCGATGGTTGGCCCCGTCGTTCGACAGCCACGCGCCACCCTCGAACTGGTGGATCACCTCGGCGCCGACGAGCGTGCCGTAGAAGTCGATCATTTCCTGTAGTTGGGTTGTCTTGAGGTTGACGTGGTGGAACTTGGGATGGATCACGGAGGTGGTGTCAGTCATGAGAGGGCTCCTGCGGTGGCGGATTTGTCGGTCAGCTGAAGCTGGGATCGAAGGTCGTCGAGAAGGTCCGGCAGTTCGCCAGCCGAGGGGCAGCTGCCGAACACGTAGAAGTCGGGGCGCACGAGGACGGCGTGGGCGTCGTGCTCGGTCAGCCATGCCGTGAGCCGGCCATCGAGATCGTGGACGCCGCTCGGGGCGGCCGCGTCAAGCGAGGCGACGCTCATGTCCAACGCGTCGATCAGCACACGCTGCTCGCTCGACAGCTCGCCGAGCGGGTCACCGGCCGCGACGATCAGCTGGAAGCCTCGCCCGATCACATCGTCGAAGAGCCCTTCCCGATCCCCGCGGCGAACTGCCCCCTGCACGCTCAGCGTGCCGGCGAGCGGATCCGAGCCGCCGGTTGCCCAATGCACTACGCCATCACGCAGCGGGGCGAGTTCGGGCGGTGGAGGCGGCTCGATCTGGCGCAGCAGCGCGTCGCGTTCGGCGGCCGCCTTCGGGTCCAGCTGGCACAGCACCTTCCCGAGCTCGATGGCTAGGCGGATGATCGCCTCGTTCTGGGGCTGGCGCTCGACATCGATCGTGTTCAGCAGTCGCGGGGATGCCAGGCCGCGCAGCACGAGATCGAGCTTCCAGGCCAGGTTGGCGGCGTCTCGCAGGCCCGAGCAGAGGCCCTGACCTAGGAACGGCGGGGTCAGGTGAGCCGCATCGCCCACCAGCAGGGCGCGCCCGCTGCGCATCTGGTCGGTCAGCATCGAGCGAAACTCGTAGACCGCGCTGCGCGTGAGCGGCCCGTCCTCCGGCCGGTACCACCGCTCGAGTAGCGCCCACACCCGTTCCGGATCTTCGAAATCGGATGCCTGCTCGTGGGGTAGGAGCATGAACTCCCACCGGCGGTGCCGGGGGCCGCTCTGCACGACGGTGGTCGGGCGTACCGGGTCGCAGTGTTGGCTTGCGACCGGCAGGTGGGCGAAGGCCGCCATGTCGTGCGGTTCGGCGTCCACGACAAGCCACCGCTCCTGAAAGCCGAGGTCCCGGCGCGTGATCCCGCTCGCTTCGCGCACGAACGAGTTGGCTCCGTCTGCGCCGACCACCCAGCGGGCGGTTACGGTGCGCGTATCGCCGGTCAGAGCGAGCCTGCCGGGCTCGTCTTCGGTGACCCGCCGTAGCGTGAGCTCGACCCGCTCGTCGGACTGCAGGAGCCCTTCGGCCGCCCACCCGCGCTCGACCGTCACCCCGGCGGGGGTGCATGCGTGGTCGTCGATCGCCCGCTCGAGCTCCGGCTGGAAGAACATGTAGTCGGCCTCCCACCCGGACGGCGCCGGGCTGCGGGGCTCGAAGTGCAGGAGCAGCTCACCGTCGGCGCCGAACCAGCGGTAGTCGTCGACCGGAACCATCTCGTCGGCCAGCACCTCGGAGAGCCCGAGCGACTGCAGCAGCCGCATGATCTCGTGATCGAGGTGCACCGCGCGCGGGAGACGGTAGATCTCGGCGAAGCGCTCAAACGCGGCCACCCGATGCCCGGCGCGGCCGAGCATCGCGGCGAGCGCCTGCCCGACCGGGCCGTAGCCGACGATCGCGACGTCGAATTCCGGCTCGTGGGCGTTATCGATTGTCATTCTCATCTCCAGGTCTTCGTCTCGTTACTGAGGAACTGATCAGATTTGACTTAGTCGTCATCACAAGTTCCCGGTGAGTCTCGGAGACGACTGGGTGAGCGGTCGTCACGCGTTTTGGGTGATCGTGCAGCGCGAGCACCGACATGTTCATCGCCGCCGTCATACCGGCGACCCGATCGCTGCCTCGATCGGACGAGCGAGCAGCTGGCTGAGCGCAGCGGCTAGCGCGCCCCGCGGGTCCTCGGACGCGGTCGCATCTCGCCAGGCGATGAAGCGGTCGGGCCGCACGAGGATCGCGCCGTCGGTTGTGATCTGGCGGTGACGGATCCAGGCGCAGCGCGGGTCGTAGAGGTCTCCGTCGAGGTGGCCGATCCGCAGCGCGTCGAGCGGGAGGTTCTCCTCGGCGGCGAGCTGTCTGGCAGCCTCACACCAGGCTTCTCCGTCCTCCCCGGCGATGAGCAGGAAGCGTCCCGGCGGCACGAGGTCCTTGATTGCGCCGCGGTTACCGTGCTGGTCGTCGAGCCAGGCGTGGGGCAGGGGGGCGCCGGGTCGGGTTGAGGGCTGATAGACGCGTATGTCGTCGATCGGGTCTGGCGCGCGGGTGCCGTCCGGCACGACGGCTGCGGACTCGTAGCTGTAGCCGTACTCGACGTTCAGCTCGCCGAACTCCATCGATTGGGCACGCATGGCACGGAGGACGCTCGAACGAAGCTCTGCATCCTCGGGTCGGCCGCTCCACAGCCGCCGTAGCCGCGCCATGTTTTCCTCAGAGGTGCTCTCGGGGGACAGTCCAAGCGCCGCCCCGATCCCGAAGTGGTTGATGGCGTTCTCGAGGGAGCGCTGACAGTTGCGCTGATCGACCGGCTTGCGCTCTGCCTCGTAGGTATCGAGCAGCTCCGGTGACGCGTCCCCGGCAAGCACGGAAGCGACCTTCCAGCACAGGTTTTGCGCATCATGGATCGCGCCGGTCAGGCCCAGGCCACCGGTCGGCGGATGCCGGTGTGCGGCGTCGCCGAGCAGGAACACGCGTCCGGCGCGGAACTCCGACGCGATCACCGCCTCGACCGACCACCGGGTGATCTTGTGGATCTCCATCGGCAGATCGCCGATGCCGAGCGCCCCGCGAGCGTCGGCTTCGACCTGGGCGTCGGACTGGGCGCAGTCGACCGGGTAATTGAGGTGAATCACCCACTCCTCGGAGTCAGGTCCCCAGTGGTCGGGCCCCATTGGCACCATCACCACCAGGACGCCGGCCTGGGGCGAGAAGATCCAGCGGATCAGGACGTCGGGATCCTTGGCCCAGCGCGAGAAGTCAGCCGACACGTGCAGCGTCGCGGTCTGGGTGACCACGCCGAGGCCTTCATAGTCGACCCCGATCAGGCCGGGGATACGCCGGCCGCCGTCGGCGCCGAGCAGATACTCGCAGTCCACCACGTACTCGCGACCGGAGGCGGTCTCCCCGATCAGGGCGCGTACGCCCTCGCCGTCCTGTTCGAGATCGATCAGTTCGTGGCCGAAGCGGATCCGCCCGGGTGATAGTTCCTCCGCCCGAGCCTTCAACAGCGGCTCGAGGCGGATCTGCGGCAGGTTCAGCTGACGCCAGGGGCTCGCGGCACGCCAGAAGTCGTCCGCGCCGCCGGCGCCCCAGCTCTCGAGCCGTGCCAGGCGACGCCCGTATGCGGGATCGGACCCGGTGAATCCCGCGTAGAACGCTGTGGCGGACATGTGCTGGGCCGGGGTGCTGCGCCGGGCGATCGCCTCCGCCACGCCCACGTCGTCGAGCACCTCCATCGCCCGCTGGTTCAGGACGTGCGCCTTCGGGAGATCCGACGTCGTCGCCCGCGCGCTGACCAGCAGATGCTCCACGCCGTGCCGCGCCAGGAGCATCGAAGCGGTGAGCCCGGCGCCGCCACCGCCCACGATCAGGGCCGGAACTTTCTCGTCAACAGGTGCTGCGAAGGACATTCGTCTATCTCCTTGGCTGGAACGGAATTGGAGTACAGACTACAATTGATTTATTGGAGCGTCAACTCCAATTCCTGCGCTATCCTGAGGCCATGGCCGTCGACCCAGCGGTGAACCCCAACCGGCGCGGCATGAGATCGCGCGAGCTCGTGCTCGACGCCGCCGAGCACGTGATGGCCGAGGACGGCTTCGAGGCGGCAACCCTCGCCCGAGTGGTCGCCGAATCCGGCATCCCGATGAGTTCCGTCTACCACTACTACGGCTCCAAGGACGGCATCCTGCTCGCGGTCATGGAACGCGGCGCCGAGCGCTTCTTCGCCGACCTGCCCGAGTGGGACCGGCGGATCGGACGGCCCGGCCAGCATTTGGCAAGGGTCAGCTCGGCCGCCGTCGAGACGCTCGAGCGCCACCCGGACTTTCTTCGCCTGCTGATCGTCTTTGCCGCTCAGCCGCCCGCCGGCGGCGACGGGGAGATCCACGCCGTCGTCGGGCGCGTCCGCGCGGTCGCCCTGCAACGGCTGCGCAGCCAGATCGCGATCGCCTTCGACGACGACGAGCGCAGCGCGACGACCGATCAACTCGCGCGCTTCGCGCTCGCCACCCTCGACGGAGCCTTCCTCGCCTCGCAGGCCGACTCGAGCGTCACGGTTGAGCGGCTTGTGGAACCCCTCCCTCCCGCCCTCGTCGCTGCGCGCCGCGCACTCTTGGCCCGAGCCGGCTGACCCACGCGTCGAATCAGCCGGATTGGGTGACGACCACTCACCCGATCGGCGTCGAGGATGGCGCCATGGCGCACCCGGTCGAGCTTCCCGAGCTTCCTTCTGAGCGGTCGCTCGACCGGATGGTCTCCCTGCTCGCGCCGTTACAGCGAATCTGCCAGCCGAAGATCCATGGCCTCGAGAACCTGCCGACCGACGGCTGTCTTCTCGTGGGGAACCACACGATCTACGGCTTCTTGGACCTGCCGTTCATGATGGCCGAGGTCTGGAACCGGCGCCGGCTCGTCATCCGCGGGCTCGGGGAGCACGCGCATTACGCGGTACCCGTGTGGCGCGATCTCTTGGCGGCGTGCGGGATGGTCCGCGGCACGCGAGACAACGTCCGCGCCCTGATGGGCGACCGGCAGACGATCCTCGTCTTTCCCGGCGGCGCCCGCGAGGTGAACAAGCGGCGCGGTCAGCAGTATCAGCTCCTCTGGAGGGAGCGCATCGGCTTCGCGCGGCTCGCCATCGAACAGGGCTATCCGGTCGTTCCCTTCGCCGCGGTGGGCGCCGACGACATGCTCGACGTGGTCGCCGACCGGAACACGCCGATCTACGGCCAGCTGGCCGGCCTTTATGAAAAGGTGCTGGGGTTCCCGGCGCCGCCGGTCGTCCGGGGGGTCGGGCCGACGCCGATCCCCCGCCTCGAGCGACTCTATTTCTGGTTCGGCGAGCCGGTCGACAGTGCTCGCTTCGGCAGCCGCTTCGACGACACCGAGGCCGCGCGCGCCCTTCGCGACGAGGTCAGGCAGGCCATCCTGGTGGGGATTCAATCCCTGCGTGACGAGCGCGACCAGGATCCGCATCGCAGCCTCCTCTCCCGGCTGCGCGGCCACGGTGAGTAGCGGCCGCGGTCAGTCTTGCTCGACCACGAGGAGCGGGCAAGGCGGCTCGTCGACCAGCCGCTGGGCCGTGCCCTGTCCGAGGAGACGACCGAGCGGGCTGTGCTCGTGCGAACCGAGTACGAGGAGGTCGACCGAGCGTCCGTAGCGTCGCAGTTCGGCCGCTGCCTCGCCGTACTCGGCGTGGCCGTCAACCCCGCCCAACTTGGCGATCCGCTCGAGCGCGTGCGCCACTTCGTCGTCGACCGTGTCCGCGATGCGCCCGGGGCCGGACACCGCGTGGAAGGCGGAGAGCTTGGTGGGCTGGTCGGCGGCGAGCGTCCTCGCGACGTCGAGCGCGCGGGCGCGTCCTGGCGAGCCGTCATAGGCGATGCCGATCCGACGCAGTGAACTGCCACGATCGTGATATCCGACTGGCGCGACAGCGACCGTACACGGCGCCGCCTCGAGCAATTCCCGGGCGTCATCTGCGACGAGGTCGCGATAGATCCCGTCCTTGGCGGCTCGCGGCGATGACCAGCAGGTCGGCATCGCGAGCCCGGGCCAGAGCGGGCCTCGGAGCCACGACCTGCACGCGGGCGAGCGTCAACGTGCCGTTGGCTGAGATGAGGATCCGGGCCAGGAACAGCGCGTCCCGGCCTGCCTCACGCTCCTTCACACCCACAACGACATTGCTGAACGTGCCAGCAGGGTAGCCACGGGACGGGTGATCCGTCGTCACACATGCCGGATGATTGCGGCTCGGCCGACGATCACGCAAAACGTGTGACGACCTTTCACCCGGTCCGAGCGCAGGCTTACTCGGTGATACGCGATGCGCACTGAGCTACCGAACATCCCGGGATACCTCGAGCCGGCGAGCCGAGCACGGCACGACACCGGCGCCCGCGCCGCACCTGATCGGCGTCGGCGTCGATGGCACGTCCGCCGGCCGCGATGCCGTCGTGCTCGCGTCGATCCTCGCGCGAGCGAGCGGCGCCGAGACGATGCTCATCGCCGTCTACGAGGAGCCGCTCCTCGAGGGCGTGGTCCCGGCCGAGCTGGGCTGGACGACCGTCAGGCACCAGGCTCGGACGATGCTGGCCCGGACGCGAGACTCGTTGGCCCCGGAAGCCCGCACCGTCCTCCGGGTGAATGGGCTGGTGTGGCGTGGACTCTTGGACGCGTGCTCTTCTACGAGCTTCCGCACCTGGACTCGTCCGTGTACCACGCGTCGTTTTACCCGTGCACGGTGAGCGGCGCCTGCCACGGGCCCGAGCCGTGGGAGCTCAGCTGGTTCACGGCCATGTTCATGCACGGCAGCTGGGATCACATCCTCGGCAACATGCTGTTCCTCGCCATCTTCGGCAAGAACGTCGAGGATGCCTTCGGCTACCTTCGCTACCTCGCCTTCTACATTGTCGGCGGCTTCGTGGCTTGTGCCACCCAGACGGCGGTCACCCTGATTGCCGGTTCGGCGAGCGCCGCAATGGTGCCGGTGCTCGGCGCCAGCGGCGCGATCGCCGCCGTGCTCGGCGCCTACTTCGTCCTCTATCCGAACTCCCGCGTGTTGACGCTGGTGCTCGTCTTTCCCGTGCGGATTCCCGCCTGGGTGTTCCTCGGCCTCTGGTTTCTCTACCAGCTCGTCGAAGCCAACTTCGGCCTGGTCTCGGCCAGCGCCAACGGGGGCGGCGTCGCATTCTTCGCCCACGTCGGCGGCTTCCTGTTCGGGGTCATCGTCGCCAGCGGCCTGGGCCGCGCGGGGATCCTCGTGCCCCAGGGCCGGCGCCTCCGAGCCGAGTTCGCATAACTGGGCAGGCCCGCTGCGCCCGCCGCCGGGAACGGACGAGGGTAGTCCGGGCGGCGGCCGGTGACCCCTGCATACGGTCGGGCTGGCCGAGGAGCGGCCGCATATCCGGCTTCACGGGAAGCGTCCAGTCTCCGATCATCGCGACCGCGGACTCCGCCGGGGGGCACATCATCTCCCGTGTAGTCGCATACGCCATCTCGGCACGGATCACTTCATCCGCCCAAGCCGGACACGCCGGCCGTCCCATGACCGGCTCCTCGGCCAGCTCGAGCGCTTCGGCCAGACGATGCATTTCGTGGCGAGCGATCGCGCCTGACCGGGCCCACGTTCGCCGGTCCTCCTGCTGTGAGAGCTGGGCGACTTGGGCATCGTTCTGTGTTGGAGCGATCGCCGCCAGTCGGCTATCGCCGCGGTGTTCGCCTTGAACGTGAGCGACCTGCCGTCGCTCTTCACGCCCGAGCCGCGGGCTGGCGACGGCGCGCTGTGGTCAGTCGGATCCGGGTCGGGACGAGCCGGCTGTGCGTCGCAGACGCAGGTATGCGACGGCGCCCGGCAGGGTGGGAAGCCAGTAGGAAATCGTTCTATACCCCAGCACCGCAAGGGTGGCGAGCGAGGCCTTGACCCTGAAGCCAACGAAGGCGCCGATCATTCCGGCCTCGACCCCCCCGATGCCGCCCGGGAGCGGCAGCACGTTCGCCGCTGTGCCGACGTAGTAGCCCGTGACGATCACCGCTCCGGGCGGTGAGTGACCGAAGGCGCGGTAGGACGCCCACAGCGCGCCGATATCAAAGCCCCAGTAGGCCACTGCCCCCAGCAGCGACGGATCCCGCCGTCTGATCATGGCGAGCGCGGCCAGCAGGCCGGCGCGAACTGAGCGCGGCACCTCGGCGGCGCGGTGCCACCACTTCGCTGGGCGCCCGCTCGAGCGCGCGGCTCGTCGCTCGAAAAACTCCGTCACTGCGCGGTCGGCGAACAGCGTCGACAGGGCGATGACGATGACGACGGACGCGAGGGCAGCGGGGATCAGGGTCAGACAAGCCGGGGCGGGACCGCTGAACAACCCGAACCAGAGGCCGAACCCGGCGATCGCAACGGCGGCGGCGTAGACGCCATAGGTCAGAACGCCGAAGCAGACAATGCCGTTCGCCGCCTCGGCGCCGGACACGCCGTAGACGCGAAGGCCCCACACCGTCACCGCAACCCCTCCCGCCCCGGCCGCCGCGACGAGCTTCGTGGCCGCCGCACCGGCGAAGGTGATCTCGGCGCTGCTGCTCCAATTGATCCGATTACCGGGCCTGGCGAATACGCCGCGGAACAGCGCCACCTCTCCGAACAGAGAACACGCCTCCAGTGCCACTCCGAGGGCGAGCCAGGCGATATGGCCTCGGCCCAGACGCCCGAGCGTCGGACCGAGACTCACGACGTGCGGTAGGACGTAATGGGCGAACGCCGCGGCGGCGAGCAGAGCGAAAACTGCGGTTATCGCCCGCCGGTGGCGTCGCCAGACCGAACCGTGACCGCCCCGCAGACGGCTGGTCGCGGCAGACATCTTGCCGCTTCCTACCGGATTTCGATCCGGTTGGTGACCTCGATCACTCCGTGCAGGTTCGCGCCATCCTCGGCTGCGGCCGCGCTCTCTGCCTGCTCCCTGGCGTAGCCCGTCAGCGTCAGGTGGCCGTGCGAAACCTTGACGTGGATGTGGGTGGACCGGATCCCGGGGTCCGCGGTCAGCGTGTCGAGGGCCGCGCGGATCTCATCATCCGAGCGGCGTGGACCAACGGGCGGGCGCAACCTCAAGTCGTCGACGATCACGTTGAAGACGCCCTCGACGTGTCGCGCGTCGTGCGCCGCAGCCAGGCGCTCCGGGAGCGTTCCGACTGCCCCGCGGAGGACGACGGTGCCGATCTCATCGCCCGATACGGCAATCAGCTCGGGATGCTTGATGCGCGGATCGTGGTCGAGCGCGGCTCTCACAGTTTCTTCTATGTGGGGATTGGTGAGCATGGTGGCGTCTGGGGACTCGAGGTGGGTGAAATCGTGTTCCGACAGTCTCGGCCCCGCACGGGTGAGTGGTCATCATCCGCTTTGCGTGATTCAGCGGGCCAGTGACCCAATCACGCAAAGCGTGTGACGACGAGTCACCGCACGTGCGCGCATGCTTGCAGCGTGTCCACTAGCAACCCAATGGCCTGAGGAGGACCACATGACCATCGGACTCAGTCTGTTCGCGATCATGGTCGGAGCGATCCTGAAGTTCGCCGTTACGGCGCAGCTGGCCGGCATCAGCCTCTCGACCGTCGGTGTCATCCTGATGGTGGTCGGCGTGATCGGCCTGCTCGTGAGCCTCTGGCTCATCCTGGCTCGCCGCGCCGCTCCAGAGTTCTGATCGCAAGGGCCGGCGTGCGCCTCAGCACGCCGGCCCTTCATCAGCGCCGCTCCCGGCCACTTTGCGTCCTCTCGCCGACCACCATTCGCGTAGGATGATCTGGATCGCGGCCGCCGTCGGGATTGCGAGCAGGACGCCCAGAATGCCGAGCAGCTCGGCGCCCACGAGCAGGCTGATGATCGTCACGAGGGGGTTCACGTTCACCGCTCGCCCGTATACGAGCGGTTGCACGACGTAGTCCTCGACGCGTTGCCAGACGATGATGAACGCGATCCAGACGATCGTGGCGGTGGGAAAGCTGACTGGGACGGTGGCGAGCGCGACGACGATCGCGCCGAGCGTCGCGCCGACCAGCGGGACGAAGTCGAAGAAGCCCACGACGAGACCGAGCGCCAGCGCGTACGGGACGCCGAGGATCGAGAGGACGATCCAGGTGGCCAGGGTGGCCAGGACGCTGATAACGATGTTGCCGAGCGTGTACTTGGCCACGGCGTCCTTGATGTCGATGATCACCTGGCGGTAGCGCTGCTGGTGACGGCCGGTCAGTGACAGTCCGAGCTCGGAGTATTCCCGACCGTGCAGGACGAGCAGGAAGGTGACCGCGAGTACGGTGATGAGCTGCGCGAGGAAGCTGGCTGCGCCCACCGTGACGTCTTTCAACGGCCCGGCCGCCCTGGCGAGCAGCTCCGGCAGCCGGTGCGTGTCTCGCAGCAGCTTGGCCGTGATGTGATAGCGATTGTCGTAGTGCCGGAACGTCGCGTTGTGGCGGAGCTGCGCCGCGTAGTGCGGGGCGTCGTGCGAAAGCGTGTGCACTTCCCGGACGACGCTCGGGATGACTACGTAGCCGATCACGGCGACGAGTAGGGCCAGCATCCCGTAGACGACGAGGATCACGACGGCGCGAGGCAGTCGGGTTCTGACCACCACAGCATCGACCACGGGAAACAGCGCGAGTGCGAAGAACAGGCTGATGGCGAGGAGCTGTATGACACGGCGGAGCCTCCACAGCAGATACAGCGTGAGCGCGGTCGCAACGATCATGAGCACGATCCGCAGCACCCCACTCATGGGCGGCGCCGCCAAGCGGACACGCACAGGGTCAGAACCGTTCGTGGAGCTCTGGCGTGTCACGCGCGGGGATGTTCGGGTCGGAGTCATGGCATCGACAGTGACGAAGGCCGGAATCCCAGGTGCACTGGGATTCCGGCCGTTCAGAAGCCGATCATCGATTGAGATGACGGCCCAACTCGTGACCCGCCTCGCGGATCTGGAACGCTCGGACGATGTCGATGATCCCGGTGGTCATCGCCCAGACTCCGACGAAGATCAGCAGCGTATACGCGCGAACGACAAAGAACTGTCCGCTGACCCAGAACGCCATCCCGGTCATCAAGATGCCGGCGATCAGCGTCAGCCACCACAGACCGTTGATCGGCCGCTCGGTGAACGCCTGCACCATCCACATCACGCCGACGAGCAGGAACACGAAACCGAGGATGTCGGCGAACCCGACGAACGTGGCGGTGGGCTGGATCAGCGCCACGATGCCCGAGGCTGCCAGGAGCACGGAGAAGATCACCCAGACCCATCGGCGGGGCCGGTCGACCGCAGCGAGGACCGACTCCTGGGCTGCGAACAGCAGGAACATGAGTCCGGTGAGGATTCCGACCGTGGCGACCGATGCCTGATTGAACTTCAGCACCACGAGAGAGATCACGACCCAGAACACGCCGAGCGCCAGCTCGACCCACCAATACGAGGCCGCCTTCTCAAGCGCCGCCGCGGGTCCGAGGTTGGGGCCAAGCGGCATCTGGCCATTGGACGGTCCGACCTTTTGCTCGTCGGCGTGCGCAAACCGCTCGCGTGCCCGATCGTGCAGGGAACGCGACGAGGTCTTGTTCTGTGTGTACGACATTGCTTTACCTTTCTGTTGGTTTGTTTGTGTCATACGTCTACGCCTGGGCGGCCACCGGATGCTTCGCTGCGTACGGCCGGGCGATGCCGGCGACGGCGTAAGCGTCCGCTTCGTCGAGCGTTTCTCGCTCGAGCAGCGCCTGGGCAAGATGATCGAGCAGCTCACGGTGGTCGGCGAGCGTGCGCTGCGCCTCCTCAGCGCACTCGGTGAGGATGCGTCTGACTTCATCGTCGATCAGCTCGAGCGTGTGCTGTGAGGTGGCGCCGGCGGCGTAGCTTTCCTCGCCGGAGCGCGGGAGCGCTGACACTGCCCCGATCTCTTCGGACATGCCCCACCGCCCGACCATCTGCCGCGCCAGCGAGGTTGCCTGCTCGAGGTCTGACTCCGGCCCCGTCGTGGTCTCGCCGTAGATCAGCTCCTCGGCGGCCCGTCCTCCGAGCATCCCGATGATCCGCCCGTGCAGGTAACTCTCGCCGTAGCCGTAGCGATCGGACTCGGGGCTCTGGTAGGTGACTCCGAGCGCCTGGCCACGCGGGATGATCGAGATCTTGCGCACGGGATCAGCGCCCGGCTGGAGCATCCCCAGCAGGGCATGCCCGGATTCGTGGTACGCGGTGCGGCGGCGCTCCTCCTCTGAGATGACGATCCGCCGGGCGGCGCCGAGAGTGACCCGCTCCAGCGCATTGGTGAAGTCAGCGAGCGAAACTGATGACTCGCCTCGCCGGGCGGCGTTCAGAGCCGCCTCGTGGATCAGATTCTTCAAGTCGGCACCCACCATTCCCGGCGTGCTGGCGGCGATGGGCTCCAGGTCGGAGGGATCCTTCAGCGGGACGTTGCGCGTGTGCACCCGGAGGATCTTCAGGCGACCCTGCTGGTCGGGAGGGTTGACCGTGATCCGGCGATCGAACCGGCCGGCGCGCAGCAGCGCCGAATCGAGAATTTCGGGACGATTGGTCGCCGCGAGCACGATCACTCCCTCGCTCCCCGTGAACCCATCCATCTCGGTCAGGAGCTGGTTGAGGGTCTGCTCGCGCTCGTCGTTGGAACCGCTCATCGCGCCTGAGCTGCGCGAGCGCCCGATCGCGTCGAGCTCGTCGATGAAGATGATCGACGGCGCGTCGGCCTTGGCCTGCTCGAACAGGTCGCGCACGCGGCTGGCACCCACCCCGACGACCATCTCCACGAACTCCGAGGCGGAGATCGAGTAGAAGGGCACGTTCGCTTCCCCCGCGACGGCGCGCGCCAGCAGCGTCTTGCCCGTCCCGGGCTGCCCACTCAGCAGCACGCCGTGGGGGATCTCCGCGCCGATCCGGCGATAGCGGTCGGGCTGCTTCAGATAGTCGACGATCTCGGCCAGCTCGTCCCTGGCCTCGTCAATGCCGGCCACGTCGGCGAAGGTGGTCCGCTGGGCGCTGGCTTCGTACTTGTGGGCCTTCGACTGTCCCATGCTGAACATCCCACCGCCCTGACTCATCTGGCCCCAGTACCGCTGGATGAGCCAGATCCAGAACCCCACCAGCAACAGGGTCGGCAATACACCGCCGAGCAGCGTCAACAACAAGCCGGAGCTCGAGCTGACCGGCTTCGCCGAGACCACCGCGCCCTCGCTCTCCAGTCGGCTCAGCAGGTTGTCGTTGGCGAACGTCGGACGCTCAGTTTTGAAGTTGGGCGTGGTCGTCCCGTTCTGCGCCGGATAGGTGATCGAATGACGGAACGTCCCCTGGATGGTCGATCCCTGTGCCGTGACCGACGTCACGTTGCTCTGGTCGATCTGCGAGACGAAGTAGCTGTAAGGGACAGTCACGCGCGCGGGAACCGACGGCTGGTAAGCGAGGACCACCATCCAGTCGAGGACCAGCAGGAGGGCGAGCAGCGCCCACAGGCTGGGACGCTTCGGCGGCGGACGCCACCCCGTCGTGTCCTGCGGCTTGCGTGCTCCTTCCACTCGCCAGGGCGGGATGGTGCGTGCCGGCTGCTTCGACGTGGTCGAGTCGCTTCGATCGGACTGGTTGGGTTGACTGGCTGCCTGCGACATTGCTCGTTCCTCCGGTGCGAAGTGTGTGTCCGACAGCGTGTTCGTCAGAGCGGTGACGCGTCGTCACGCATTTCGGGTGATTGCGCTCAGGCGGGCAGCGGGTCGGCTGTGCGCGGCGGGGGGCGCGGACCTCAATCACGCGATTCGCGTGATGACCGGTCATCGCAGGTGCGCTCATGCTCACCGGACGCGAAGTCTCCACCAAACACTGGGAGTGTTTCCATGTCCGACAACAGCTTCATCAGCGAGGAGATCCGAGCCACCCTCGAGCGCGATCAGCGCATCCCCCGCCCAGCCGAGGTGGCCATCACAGAGCAACGCGGCACGGTAGTGCTGCGCGGCAGCGTCGGTTCCCCCCACCAGCGTCGAGCAGCCGTGAGGATCGCCCGGTCGGTGCCGGGCGTCGTCGCCGTCTACGACGAGCTCTGGGTCGACCCCCGGGACCGCTGGCAGGACAACGAAATCCGTGGTGTCGCACTGCAGGCGCTCATGGCGAGCGATGACGTACCCGCCGACCGGATTGACGTCATCGTCGCCAACGGTTGGTTGACCCTCAAGGGTGAGGTCGAGCACCAGTCCGAGAACAACGCCGCGTTTGAGACCGTCCGCCGGCTGCCCGGCGTCGGCGGGATCACCAACGAGATCAAGGTCGTCACCGCCGGCGTCGATGGCTGACCGGCGCCGGTTCGGACCGTCCAGCGCGAGGCTTTCGGGCCGGCCCCGACGCCGTCGGCGCCGCGGCCGCCCCGCTATGAGCGGGGAACGACGACGCGAAGGGCGCCAGCGATCGCTTCGAACTGTCCGGGGAGGTTTCCCACCGAGCTCCCCGTCGAGGGAAAGCCCGAGAGGATGCGAGCTGTCGACCCCGAGTCGTTCGACTTGCAGCGCCCGAACACCGGGCACCGTGCGGTTGATGCCCAGCAACCGAAAAGAGCCCGGCGCGAAGCATCTTCGCAGGGGAGACGTCCTCGACGGGGAGCACGTCGAGCCGATGCTCGGCGGGATGAGGGCCTCTTACGGTCAGTCCGAGCGCCCCGCCGACGACCGGGGCGCTGATCACCGAGAGCTGTAACAGGTCCAGCTCGTTGGTGACGCCATCGTGCTCCAGCGTGCACGTGAAAGTTGTCCTCTCGCGCATGGCGTACATCGCCGCCGCCAGGTAGGTGAGGCGTCCGAGGCGCCCGCGTACCGATGCGCGAGTGGCCAGCTTCGCGAAGTCGACGTTGAGCCCGACGATCGCCGCGTGCGCGAAGTACCTCGGCGGCCCGCCGGGACGCGTGATACGGCCGAGGTCGACACGGGAGATCTCCCCGGTCCCCAGTAACCGAGCGGCCCGCCTTGGGTTCGCCGAGCGGCGCGTCGAACTGCTGGCGACCGGCGGGTGCGCCGGCTTGTAACGCCCGCAGCCGCTCGGCTCGAGCGGGTGATGGCCAAGTAACAGTCGTCAGTCTCGCTGGCGGCGGTGTGGCCGGGGAGAACCAGCGATGGCGTGCCAAGGCGACGAATTTCGGCAGGGCGGCCGGTTATCCTGACGAGAGCAGGGCCGAGGGCGAGGCGCCCGGGTGGTGGCGTGAGATGCGGACGCGCAGCGCAGCGGGGCGCGATGTGAAGTGGAGCGGGGGGAGCAGAGTGACGGCCTCGCCGTCGAGGCCTGCGGGCAGGGGCGCGATGGCCGCGATCTCAGCTGAGCGCGCGCTCCACGCGAAAACCGGGGGGCGCTCCGCGCCAGGCCGGTCCAGCACGATGATGCCCAGTCGGCCGCTGTCGAGCCGTAGCCGCGAACCGCGGGCGAGTGGCTGGTCGAGTGCGTACTCGTTGTTCGACACCAGCACGACCAGCGGGGAGGTGTGCGGACGAGCCAGATCGTCGGTGACGAGTAACTCGGGTGTCGGGGCGGCTGAGCTCAGCACCTCGTGGAGGGTGTCCAGCATCGTCCGGAGCTTGGCGTCGCGATAGGCCGATCGCTGCACCGCGTCGCCGTAGATGCCCAGCGAGACGTTATTCAGGAATGGGCGGCCATTGACTTCAGCGATGTCAATCCGGCGCTCGAGGGCCTCCGTGAAAGCGTCGAGCGCGCCGATCAGATCATGGCGGACGATGCCCAGATCGAGGGCGAAGTGGTTGCGCGTACCGGCGGGAAGGCAGATGAACGGCAGGTCGTGCTCTGCCGCCGCAGCGGCGACTGTCGCCAGCGAGCCGTCACCGCCGGCCATGCCCAGCGCGTCCGCTCCTTCGTCGACCGCGGTCGCAACGAGCGTTGCGAGATCGTCTCTAGGCCCGAGCACGACAGGCTCGACACCTCGTTCGCGTGCTCGATCGGCGAGGGCCGCCCGCACTGCCTTACCGTCGCCGGATCTTGGATTGATCAACAGCACAGGCTGCCGCGGCGGATCGACGTGCTCCCATTCTTCTCGCAGAGCTCTGAAACGGGCGGGCACGCTCACCGCCGAACCTCAGCGGTGGACACACGCCGTGAATCCCGGCGCGGGGCTGCGAGGTCGCTCGGCTCAGTCAGCTTGAGCCGAGCTGACGGAGCGGGAACGCCCGCACGATGTCGGTGATGCCCTTCACCAGCGCCCAGGCGCCGGCGAAGACGAGCAATGTGGCCGTGCGCGTGAGGAAGAACTGGCCGCTCACCCAGAAGGCCAGTCAAACCATCAGGCTGCCGCTGATCAGGCCGAGCCGCCACACGTCGTTCAAAGGCCGCTCGGTGAACGCCTGAACCGTCCAGAGAAGCCCGATCATCAGGAACACCAAGCCGAGGATGTCGGCGAACCCGGCGAAGGTCTTTTCGGGCCGGGTCAGAGCAACTCCACCCACCCGTAGCTGGCGATCTGCCGCAGGAACGGGCGCAGCCGGTTGTCATCCGGGAACCGGCTGCCGGGGAGACCATTCAGCGCTCGGCCGCCGTTCTCATCTCTTCGACATGTGACGTCGCTTGCTCCTTTAGCTGAAAGCGAATGACGCCTGCGACTCGAGTTCGGTCCCGGGCGGCCCCCAAAACTCCTCAGGCGGCGGAGCGCTCGTCCGCCTCCATCTGTGCCAGTTCGGCATCGAGCACTGCGTACTCTGCCTCTTCGATCGCGGCGTAGGCGAACTCAACCGCGAATGCCGCGTCTTCAGCTTTGTGCTCGGCGTGGCGCTGGGCTCGATCCACGTCGTGCTCGGCCCGCTTGGTGTCGATGTCTTCGCGAATCTTCGCGACGTGCTCGTTCCAAGTGCGCTGCAAGTCGTTCCACCAGACTGAGAGCTTGTTCTTGTTCGCCTCGGCCGACTCGCGCAGCTTGTCAGCCCGGTCCTGAGCAGACGCTCGCGCGGTCTTGACGTCCGCTTGAACGTCGGCCTTGGACTTGTCCCGCGCGGCTGCCGCGTGCGCCTCGGCCTCCTTGGCCCGAGCGGAAAGCTCGCTCAACTTGTCCGAGAGAGCCGTCATCTGGTCAGATAGAGCCACGTCTACCTCCTTCGGGTCGTATCAGTCCACGTTGACGCGAGGCCGCTCGCCGGGCATCCGTAGTTCCCCGACTTCGCGCCTCGCGTTCCTTCGGTAGCCAGGTCACATCAGTGGAAGCCGGAGCTCGCGGACCGTTACCCCGCAGCGTGCGGCGGGCAGGTCGACCCGGGGCGCGTCGGGTTCGACTACGCCGAAGGCATGAGCTTCGAGGAGATCCACGCTAAGGCGATGGCCGGCGGCTACGCCCCCGAGCAGGCGCCAGCTGATCGTCCACGCCAGGCTGGCCCGAAACGTCGGCTAACGACGTTTCTCGCTCCGGCTCAGCGCTCTGCATCTGCTTGTACCCGACCGGTTGCTATGGCATCGACGAGCGCGGCGTGGTCGCGCTCATTCTGATCGGCATAGGACTCGGCAAAGGCAGCTATCGCACGGTCGAAGACCTCGGAGGAGCCGAGGTAGCCGGCGATCTCGATCGAGTCGCCGGATCGCGCGTGGGCGCGGGCCAGCGTCCACGCGCACAATCTGGCGTAGAGGGCCAGATCGGATGCCCGCATCGCGGAGATGTCGGCTGAGATCTTCGAGTCCCAGAGCTGACGTAGGTAGAGATCGCGCGGCTTGAGATCTTCGAGACCAAGCGGCTGGCGCAACCATCCGAGGAAGATGTCACTGGCCGACTGCATCAGGCGCTGCCCCGCGACCACCCGCTGCCCCTGATTGGCGAACCCCGACCTGCCGGCGAATCGCTCGAGTACCGAGCGCGGCGCTTCCTTCGCCTGGAGGAACAGGGGATCGCTCGAATCGCGTCCGAGCAGCAGGATCACCCAGCAGCGCGTTCCAACACTCCCCACGCCGACGACCTTGCGTGCGAGGTCGACGTACCGATAGCGCTCCAGCAGGCGCCGGTGATCACCGCGCAAGCTGCCTAGGTAAGACTCCAGGAGCTTGCGGGCGCTCAATTCGAGCCGCAGCGCGGCGGAACGGTCGAGGAGATCCGCGATCGGGACGATCAGCGGAGGGTCGGCCCGGATCCGAGCCTCGCCGTTCCCCAGGACGGCAAGCTTCGCGAAAGCGCGGGAGCTGTCCCTTCGCCGGCCCTTGGCAACCGCCTGGTCAAACCATCTCCCGCGGTCTGCGCCGGCGGTTGAACGCAGCAGCCGCCGAAGGTCGCTGACCTTGGCCTGCGCGTACCACACATCCAGCGGCTTCATGGCGGCGAAGCGGCGGATCGCGTGGCGGTACTCGCTGACGAGCTCACGGACGATCGCCGTCCGCCGCTTCGTCTTCACAGCGTTCTCGCGGCCCGCGACGGCAACGCTCGCTGCCAGCCGCTTCACGTCCCATTCCCACGGCCCCGGAAGGGTCTCGTCGAAGTCGTTGAGATCGAACAGCAAATGCCGCTCCGGCGAGGCGAAGGCACCGAAGTTGCCCAAATGCGCATCGCCGCAAAGTTGAACCCGAATGCCGGTGTGCGGCAAATCGGCCAGGTCCGAGGCCATGACATACGCCGCACCCCGATAGAAGGCGAACGGCGAGGCGGACATCCGCCCGTAGCGAATCGGCACGAGCTCGGGCAGTCGCTCGGCGGCCTGCTCCTCCAGCAGAGCGATGGGATCGGGCCGATCCGGCCTCGGCGTCCATGAGGCGTGGCTCGAGCGGGGGGCCGCCCTCCGGAGCGACTTGCCCCTCGCGGCGCGATCGGCGGGCGGGACGTGTTCGGCTTCGGCGGCGCGAGCCGCCGGTCCGGATGCCCGTCGCACGAGGTTGCGGCTGGCCGTCGCCATGGCAGCGAGACAACCCTCCCCGATTCCGGGAGCAAGCGCAACCGCCGCTCAGCTCACCGACCGAGCACGTGAATGACAGCCGCTGCGAATCATCGGTTTCGCGTGACGACGGCTCACCCGACGCGGCGTGATCTTGCTGACGGATTACAGGACAGCACCTAATCAGCAAGGAGAGATCAGATGTTCATGACCCGGACACAGCAGTCACGCGCCCGTGTCGAGGCGCTCGAGATTTGGCGTGCGGCGGCTCACGTCGTCTCCACTCGGTGGGATCGATTCCTTCATGCCGAGCCGGAAATGCGAGTATTCGCGTTCGCGTCGTATGTGGCGGCGCTCGATTCCGAAGAGGCGGCAGCCGCAGACCTGGCGGCGATTGCACGTCCGGCAGCGGGGTAGGAACCCTCCGCGTGGACGAACATCCTCGTAGCAGCCGATTGGGCGGATGAAACGAACGGACCCGCGCCGTTCGTTTCATGCGTCCAACCGCACGGCCAGCAACCGGTCGCGCCTGACCGGACCCACGGTGTCGGGCGGAGTGTCGGTTGGACTACGCGTCGCTCACTGTCGTCTGGCTCGTCATCGCCAGATCATTTCCGGACCCGCGCTCCGGCTTGCGCGTTCGCGCAAAGACCTGCCGCTCGGTGATCGTGCGCTCGGGCCGGCCGCGTCCGAGAAACGCGATGGCCCAGCGGACCAGTGTCGCCACTCGATTCTTGAAGCCGGTGAGGAACGCGAGGTGGACCACGAGCCACAGCAGCTGGGCCACGGCTCCACCGACACGGAGCGGACCGAGCCACGCGACGGCGCGGAAGCGGGAGACCGTCGCCATCGTCCCGAGATCGTAGTAACGGAACTCGCGCATCGTGTCCTCGCCGCGGAGGCGCCGGACGATCGTCCGCGCCGCGTGGCGGCCCGATTGCATCGCAACTTCGGCGACGCCCGGCAGCCCGTCGAGGCTCATCAGGTCACCGATGACGAACACCTCCGGATGTCCCGGCAGTGTGCAGTCCGGAAGCACGGCGACGCGGCCGGACCGATCCACCGCGGCGCCGCTCTTCTCGGCGAGACGCGCCCCGAGTGCGGACGCTTTGACTCCCGCGGCCCACACTTTGGTGCGGGCTTCGATCCTCCCGGACGATCCGTCAGGACAGACGACGTCGAGTCCGTTCTCGTCGACGCCAGTGACCTTCGTGCCGAGCCGGGTTTCGACTCCGAGCCGCCGTAGGTCGCGGTGCGCGCGCCGCCGGAGTGACTCCGGGAACGTCGGCAGGACGGTGTCGGCGGCGTCGAGCAGGATCACTCGCGCCTGCGCCGGGTCGAACGTCCGGAAGTTGCGCTTGAGCGCTCGGCGCGAGAGCTCAACGATCTGACCGGCGACTTCGACACCAGTAGGTCCCGCCCCGATGACCGCGACCGTCAGCCACCCATCCCGCTGTCTCTCGTCCTGCTCCCCCTCGGCCAGCTCGAATGCGCCGAAGATCCGGCCGCGCACCTCGAGCGCGTCGTCGATCGTCTTGAGGCCCGGGGCGTGCATGCCGAACTCATCGTGCCCGAAGTAAGACTGCCTAGCCCCGGCTGCGACGATCAGGGTGTCGTAGGCCACCCGAGCGCTCCTGCCAACCGCTTCGAGCGTCACCTCGCGTGCGTCCAGGTCCACGTCGACCACGTCGCCGAGCAGCACGCGCGTATTGGAGTGGCGGCGGAGGATGTCCCGGATCGGCGGGGCGATGTCGCCCGCGCCCACGATGCCGGTCGCCATCTGGTAGAGCAGCGGCTGGAAGAGGTGATGGTTGGTGCGGTCGATCACGGTCACGTCGACGGGGGCGCGCCGCAGGGCCTTAGCGGCGGCCAAGCCGCCGAAGCCAGAGCCGACTATGGCGACCCGGTACCTTCGGTTCGATGTGCTCATGGTGATCCTCGCCGGTTGTGTTGAGCCTCACGATGCCGTGTGATCGAGTGAGCAGTAATCACTCATTGCGGGTGATCGCGGGCGCGATCGTCCGGCGGGAGGGACGGAAATCACTCAAAGCGCATGACGACGAGTCACCCGGCCGCCCCGCAGTGTCCGGCGGACGATGCTCGAGGCGAATTCCACCTCGAACGCCCCTCCGAGTCCGGACGCGGTCCTCCCGCCACTGGACGCGGACCAGCTCCGGGCCCTGCGGGACGTCGGCTCCGAGTGGGGACAGAGTTCCAACGGACGGAGTCGCTCCCTCCCAATTGACCCGTCGCTCAGCCACCAGCCCGAGCTGAGCCAGCCGACTCGAGGGGGCCGCCTCCTTCACGTCAACCCGGCGAGCGGCTCGCCAGACGAGCTGGAGGCGACGATCGATGAGGATGGCACGGGCCTTGATCCGAGAACGGTCGCCCGCCGGTTCCGCCGCGCCGTCCTCGGGCCGCCGCTCAAGAGCACCGCGATCGTGCAGGAGCGGATGAGGAAGCTGGTCGCGCTGCCGGTACTTTCGGCCGACGCGCTCTCATCGGTGGCCTACGGCCCGGAGGCCATGCTCGCCGTCCTTGTCCTCGCGGGCGGTGCCGGCCTCGGCTGGTCGCTGCCGATCTCGGGGGCGATCGCCTTCCTGATGCTGGCCGTGGGACTGTCCTACCGCCAGACGATCCGCGCCTATCCCCATGGTGGGCGCGGTGTGCGCCAGGCGGGTGCGCTGTTCGCCGCGCCCACGTACGCGTTTATCTTCGCGATTGCGCTGCTGGTGATCGTCGCGTTCGTCGACGCCGGCCGACGTGGTTTTCACCCGGTGCCGGTTCCCGTCCTGCACGCTTCCCAGGGCGTCGGCGTGTTGCTTGTGCTGCGCGCCTTCGCCTCTGGCTCGACCGCAATGACGGGCATCGAAGCGATTTCCAACGCGGTGCCGGCGTTCAAGCCCGTCGAGTGGCGGAACGCGCGGACCACGCTGACCTGGATGATCGGGCTGCTGATCTCCATGTTCGTCGGGATCGTCGTCGTCGTCCACCTGGATGGCATCGTTCCCGAGCCCAGTCAGACAGTGCTTTCACAACTCGCGCACCTCGACTTCGGGAGCGGGCCACTTTACGTCTACACGCAGGCGGCGACCGAGCTGGTGCTCCTGCTGGCCGCCGACACCGCGTACAACGACTTCCCGCGCGTGATGTTCCTGCTCGCACGAGACCGCTTCGCACCCAGGCCGTTCCTGAAGATGGGCGATCGCCTTGCCTTCAACAACGGGATCGTCTTCCTGTCGATCGTGGCGGGGCTCGTGTTCATCGCGTTCACCGGCAGCACGAGCTCGTTGATCCCGCTGTATGCAGTAGGCGTGTTTCTCGCGTTCACCCTTTCACAGGCCGGGATGGTCGTGCACTGGCGCCGCCAGCGGGGAGCGCGTTGGCGCACGAGCATTGCGATCAACGCAATGGGCTGCGCAATGTCGGCGATCGTGTTCCTCATCGCCGCCGTCACCAAGTTCACCGCCGGCGCCTGGGTGTCGCTGTTGATCGTGATCACCTTCACCGGCGTGGCCCTGCTCACCCGCCGCCACTTCGACCGCGTCGCCGGCGCCACCGCGCTCAGCGTCTCGGGACCGCGGGATGGCGAGAGCGAGGAGACGCCCACCGAGATCTCCAACCTCACCATCGTTCCGATGGCGCATCTGGACCGGGTGAGCGTGCGCGCCCTCGCCTACGCAGTCTCGCTGGGTCAGCCCGTGGTCGCGCTGCACGTCAGCCCCACCACCGAGGAGTCCGAGCGCTTCTGCCAGTACTGGACCGCCTGGGGCAACCACGTGCCGCTCGAGCTCATCCAGTCTCCTTACCGCGCCGTCATCCCGCCAACGGTCGCCTACATCGAATCGCTCCACGCGCAGCGACCCGACCTCACCTTGACCGTGGTTGTTCCGGATCTCGCACTTCATCATCGTTGGCAGAGGCTGCTGCACGAGGACACGGCGGTTCGGCTACGCCACGCCCTCGCACCGCTTTCGAAGGTCGTTGTCACCAGCGTTCCGTTCCACGTCTAGCGAGACCCGGCTACTACCGCTGGATGAATGATCGGGGTTAGGGGGCGATTCTGAGGCCGCCGGGGGTGCGGCTTGCGCCGACGGCGACGGCCATGGCGTGGGTGACGCTTGCGGCGAGGAGGTGTTGGGACCGGGTGTTGAGGTGATAGGCCGCAAGACCAAACGGTGCTACGGCCAGCAGCGCGGGCCCTCCGAGGACCATCTCGCGCGCGCACATATCGCCGCCCTCGCCCACGACCTCGTGAGCCGCAGGGACAGGGATCGTTGTCCGGGGCCAGGCACTTGGCGCCTCCTCGTTGCGGTCAGGAAGGGTCTCGCCCGTGCCGGTCAGAACCCGGTTACTTGCATCCCACCGCCTTGAGAGGATTTGCCTGGTGCTCCCGGTCGAGTGCGGAATTTGCCGGAGGATCTCGCGCGGCCGGATCGGGTGCTGGCCGATGAGACGTTGTTGTGCCGATCGCGCTGGGGGCAGGCGGCTAGGCACCCTCAGTTCCTCCGTCGCGGCTTGTGTCAGCTTGGCGCGACGTCGTTCCGCTGGTGGGAGCTGGTGGCCGGCCATACGCTGCTCGGCGCCGCGTCGGATCCGCCCGGAGTCTCTTGACGTCGATGTGTTTTAGCGCCCGCTGGAGCACACTCGTGGCGCCGCGCAGACTCGAGGCGGTGCGGAACGCGCTAAGCCACCACGATCCGAATCAAGAGTCCGGGCCTGATCGATCGGCGGCCCTCAGCCTGTCAGGCGAGGCATCCGGCTTCGCTAGAGGAAATCGGCGAAACAACTTCCACAGAATCGCCGGTCAGGGGACAAAGCGATGGACCGTGTCCCGCAGCAGATGCTGGGCACGCATCGGGGAGGCATGCTTCGGCTGACCGACCTCGAGCAGATCATCCGGGCGCCGGTTGTCGGGAGGCGCAGCGATCTGCTCGAGGCGGACAGCTCGGATACTACGCAGCCAACGCCCTTTCCTTGGCGCTCTTGAACTCCTCGTCGCTGAGGATCCCGCGATCCCTCAGGACCTCGAGCTCGGCGACGTCGTCGTCTGGTGACGGCCGCGCGCTGGTGATCGGCTGGCTCTTGGTCTTGGCGCGCTGGACCTCGTCGTCGGTGAGTATCCCACGAGCCCTCAGGTCCTCGACGTCGGCGATGAACGCCGTTTCTTGTAGGCGCTCCTGGCTCACCTCGTGAGCCTTCATCTTGTCGCCCCGCGCGATCACGTAGACGAGCACTCCCAACAGGGGGAGGAGAACGATCAGCACGACCCAGCCGGCTTTCGCCCAGCCTGATAGATCGTGGCTGCGAAACACGTCGACTACGACGGTGACAGCCAGCCAGATCCAGAGGATCAGCAGCGCAAACTCCAAAACGGTGAGCAGCGCCTGGCCGAAGGTATATGTGGCAAGCAGCTCCATCTAGACTCCTTAGGTTGTGGTGGCGTCCGGACGGTGGAGATCCAGCCGGCGCCATGTCTGGTGCTGCAGGATCAGACGGCCCGATGTGAGCTGTCGTCACTCACTTTGCGTGATTGAGTAACCCCCCCGGGGTGCGTGACTCAGGCGGCGCGCCCGGGAGGCTAATTCGGCCGTTACCGCTAGCGGCGCCGGTGAGATGGCGCGAGGAGCCCGAGCTCTCGAGCGCGGTCAACGGCCTCAGCGCGGCCGTGGGCGCCGAGCTTGGCGTAGATGTGGCGCAGGTGCGTCCTGACCGTGTTCGTCGACACGAACAGCTCGCTGGCGATCTCCGGCGTCCTCAGGTTGGTGGGGAGGTAGCGGACGACGCGAAGCTCGGCCTCACTGAGCTCGTCGACGTTCCCCGCCGGCGCTCCGCCGTGCGGTACGGCACCGGCCAGCACGTCCAGGACGGCTCGCCGAAGCGCGGGATGTGCGGTGCGCCGCCCTGACGGGAGATCGAGCAGCGACTGGACGGGGACGAGGATGAACGGCAGGAGGACGCCCTCCGGTTCGGCGAGGTCGAGCGCGCGTTCTAGGGAGGCTTCCGCCGCGCGCTGGTCTCCGAGCTGCTCGCGGGCCACTGCATCGAGCAGCTGCGCCTCGGTCAACATGGATGGCCTGTGAAGCACCGGAGCGGAACCGTCGAGGATCGGTGCGAGTGCCTCGATCGCACGCTCTGGCTCACCTTGTGAGAGATTGACGACGGCAGCGGCCGCGCGCATGTCGCCGGCGTTGCGCTCCTCGTCGCTGGCATCATCGAGCGCCGCGCGCGCGGCAGGCAGCTCCCCCATGCGGGCTTCGGTTTGCACCAGACGCGCCCGCACGACCGGCGCGAATGCGTGCTCGCCGGCCAGCAGACCCTCCATCTGCGTCGCGGAGTGGAGCGCCGTCAGCGCCTCTGCGAGCGAGCCGCGTGCCAGGCAGAGAAGCGCTCGGGCATAGTCCACGATCAGCTCGGTGCCGGGTTCACCCCCCGGACGCACCGCGCGCCCCGCGCGCTCGAGCCATTGCTCGGCCTCGTCGAGTCGCCCCAGCCAGAGCAGCGCCATCGCGCCGGTCGCCAGGGCGGTGACAACCACTGGGTCATCGCCCCAGCCGTGCGCATCGACAATTCGCACGGCCTCCTGGCTCAGCGCGAGCCCCGCGGAGAGCGAGAGGCCGTTCAACGGGGCCGCGATCCCGAGGTGAGCGAGACACGGGATCTCGAGCCAGGGCCGTCCCGCGCGACGCGCCAGCGCCAGCCCCTGCTCGAGGTCGCGCCGGGCATCATCCAGCCGCGATGACCAGAGCTCGGCCACTCCCAGGTTCTGGAACGCGACACACCTGATCTCCTCGCCGAGGGCACCCTCCCCGGGCGGTTGCGCGGCCAGCGCCGCCTCCAACAACGGCCGCATCTCCAGCACCTTCTCGAGATCACCATGCCAGCGCGCGAGCGCGAGCCTCAGCGCGGCCAGCAGCACGTCAAAGCCCGGTCTACGATCCGCGGGAACAGCGTCGGCGATTCGGCCCGCGAGATCCAGATAAGCCCGGCTCTTGTCGAGTGCACCGTCCAGCAGGCGCGCGGTGGCGGATACGAGCGCGAGCTCCGGATCGGCAGCCGCTACATCGGCAGGAAACGCGCTCAACACCTGGCAAACCGTTCCCCAGCCGCCGTCGAAGGCCAAATCGATGTGATGGTCCGCCAGCAGGCGGGACGCAAGGCTCCAGTCACGCGCCGCCTGGGCGTGGCGGATCGCCTCCACGACGAACCCCTGCTGCTCGTGCCACTCGGCGGCCGCCCGGTGCAATGACCCAACAAGCGTTGGGCTGGCTCGCCGCAGCTCCAGCTGAAGCAAATCCGCGAAAAGACGGTGGTACCGAAACCAGAACCGCCTCGCGTCCAGGGAGGTCACGAACGCGTTGGCGTCCTCGAGCCCCTGCAACATCCGCTCGGCACCCGAACCGCCGGTAAGGAAATCGGCCAGGGGACCACACACCCGGTCGAGTACCGACGTGCGCAACAGCATCTCGCGCACCTCTGCCGGCTGGCGCTCCAGGACCTCCGCCAGCAGATACCCGGCCACGTTGCGCTCGCTGCCCGAGAACTCTGTGATAAAGCGCTCCGGGTCCGGTTGCTGCGCCAGCGAGATCGCGGCCAACCGCAAGCCGGCCGCCCACCCCTCCGTCCGTTCATAGAGCAGCGACGCCGCCCTATCGGAGACTGTGATCCCGTCCGCTCGGAGCAGCTCCACCGTCTCCTCCACCGAGAAGCGCAGATCAGGAGCCCGCAGCTCCGTGAGCTGACCGGATAGACGCAGGCGATGAAGGCCGAGGCGCGGGTCTTCACGCGTGGCCAAGACCACGCGTAACGGCGACGGGAGGCTGGCCAGAAACAGCTCGAGCCATTCCAGCGCATCGACCGACTCGAGCTCGTGTAGATCGTCGATGACCAGCACGGCCGGGTCCTCCAGCAGCTCAAGATCGGCGAGGAGCTGCTCGACGACGGCTCGGCCGCGGAACGTCGGCGCCGGCGCGACGCGCTCCACGACGTCGACCGCACCGGCGAGCGCGTCAATCACCGCGAGCCAGAAACGCTGGGCGTCCCGCTCGGCACGCTCGACCGACACCCATCCCGCCCGATCCTCCAGGCCCGCCGCCCCGATCCACGAGCGCAGCAGCACCGTCTTACCGCTTCCGGCCGGTGCGCAGACCAGCACCACCGCACCGCCTTCCGGCGCTGACAAACGATCGTACAGCCCATCCCGCCGGACCAGGCGTCGTGCTGCCACCGTCGGCCGGGGAATCGCCCGCCGAGTTCCCGGAACACCCAGTGTCATGCTCGGAATGTCACGTCGCGTCGTAGTGTCAGAACAAGCCTCTCATAATGGGTCAACGGCGGCTACGGGACGGTGCGAGGAGCCCCAGCCCCCGGGCGCGCACGACCGCCTCGGCACGGTTGTGAACACCCAGCTTGGCGTAGATGTGGCGCAGGTGGGTCCTGATCGTGTTCGTCGAGACGAACAGCTCGGAGGCGATCTCCGGCGCCGGAGGTTGCTCGGCAGATACCTGATGACGCGCACCTCTGCGGCACTGAGCTCATCCAGCAGGGGTACGCGGTGGAAGCCTTCTTGCGCCGGCTGGCGATGTCCGAACATGCCCAACAGATGGCCCTGAAGGGCGGCATGCTGATGGCTGCCGAGGGCATCCGCCGGATGACCAGGGATGCCGACCTCTCCACCCACGGCCTCCCCAACGACACGGAGACCGTCCGGCGAGTCGTCGCAGAGATCTGCGCGCTCGAACCGGACCCGCACGACGGCGTGGTCATCGACTCCGCGACGATCCGGGCGGAGATCATGCGAGAGGACGCCGAGTACCAAGGTGTCCGATGCAAGCTGGTTGCGCAACTCGCCCAGGCGCGCATTCCGTTCGCGCTCGACTTCTCCTTCGGCGACCCGGGCGAGTCAATGCTTATCAGCCTGGAGTCCGTGATCGACCGGCCGGCGATTCCGCTGCAGGCGTACCCGCTCGCGCTGAACCTGGCTGAAAAGATCGTGACCGCGATGCAGCGGCGCGAAACGAGCACCCGCGACCGGACTTCGCGGACCGACAACGGGATTACGCGGCGATGGTCGAACGGATGTCATATCTGTCGCCGCCACCAGACCTCTGGACGGAACTCATCGAGGGAGTGATTAGCTTCGCGGACCCCCTCCTAGTCGACGGCCACGCGACCCTCTCGCACTGGGATCCCGAACAGTTGGAGTGGCGAACGGCGGATGACGGGGAGTGAGCAACCGTTCCGCGGGTGGACTCGCCGAAGAACGCAGTGCTCGCTGAAGCACCTGGAGAATCGCTAACTGGGTCGCGAGGTGGCGATGCCGACGATCGTGATCGGATCGTCCTGCCGATCACGTTCGTGGTTCTGCTCCGGAGCGGCCTGCCGCTGATCCCGTTCGTGATCGTGATCGGCGCGCTGCTGATCGCGTTCCTGATCATGACCGTGCTGCTAACAGCGGTCGTTGCTGTGGCGGTGCTGATCAATCTCCGGCTGGAGTTGCCGCGAAGTTGCCAAGCCAGACTTATGTTTCGTCCCAGAAAAGAGAAAGGCCCGCGGACGCAGGCCCTTCTGCAATCGGGGCGCCCGGATTTGAACCGGGGACCTCACCGACCCGAACGGTGCGCGCTACCAGGCTGCGCCACGCCCCGAATGGATCCAGTATCCCACAGGGTGGGCGATTTCCGGACCCAGCCGCAGGGGCGAGCCAGCCTACCGTTCAGCACGACCCGTGGACGGGTCGCCAGGCCTACGCGGCGGCCAGCGAGCCCGCCGCGATCTTCGGCGGCGCCGGCTCGGTGATCCGCGCCAGCGATGCGTGGCGCCGGCACGACTGACATTGCGCGAGGTGCCGCGTCAACTGGCGGCGGTCGCGGACGCCGAGCCGCCGCGGAGGACGATTCTGGAGCGCGTCAATCAGACCGCGTGTGCGCTCGCAGCGGCGTCCGCTGATCAGCTCTTCGTACTCCTCGGCCAGGCGGCGGCGGGCGCGGAACAGGGTGCTCTCGACGACCGGGCGCGTCATCCCCAGGCGCGCGCCGATCTGACCATAGGAGAGGCCCTCGAACTCTCGCAGGACGAGGATGCGGTGATGCAGCTCGGACACGCCTCCGAAGGCCCGGCGCAGGTCGTCAAGTTGTTGCTTGCTCTCCGCGGCCAGCTCAGGATCGGGCTCGCGCGAGAACAGGTCCACGGTGGCGCCGGCGTCCGGGGTCTCCTCCTCGAACGGAACCTCGATGTTGCGCTTCGCCCGACGCAGCTCGTCGATGCAGGCGTTCTTGGCGATCTGGTAGATCCACGGCTTGAAGGCGATCGGCCGCTCGGTGTCGCGCAGCCGACGCAGGGCCGAGATGAACACTTCCTGGGTGATGTCCTCGGCGCGATCGAAGTCGGCGAGCATCCCGCTGACATAGGCGCGGATCCGGCTTCGGTAGCGCGAAAAGAGCTCCTCGAAGGCGCTGTCCTCGCCCAACCGAACAGCTGTCACAAGCTCGTGATCGGTGCCCCACGCGGTCTCTCCAAGCAACCGTGCCATGACCAGTTTGTCCCCCTCGCGCCGAGTTTCCCCTAGCTGCGCGGACTCTACCGGGAATCGGCCATATGTCCAGAGCTTTTGTGAAGCACGCTAAGGTTTAACCAGGGATCTTGCCGAAAGACTGGTTGAGGGCGTCCGATCCAGACGGTAACTTCCCGGTCACAGGCAGGCGGCAAAGGAGGACCACACCGATGGCGATTCACCTCACCCCCACCGAGCTTGCACGAGAGTCCGGCCTGGAGCGCCGCGACGTGATCGTGAAATGCGTCGAGTGGGGGATTCCGATCTTCAACGGCCGGATCGACAAGACGCTGTTCCTCTGTAGCCTGCGCGAGATCACGGGCTCCGTCCCGCAGACGCCGCAGCCCCAGCCCGCCTAGCGGGTCTCGCCGGCACCAGCAGTTTTCTGGCCGCCCCGCACGTCCGGGCGGGCGTCGATATGCGCTAATCCTGAGCCGACTGACGCAACAGCGTCGACGTCGTCTGCTCGAGGATTTTCCGCCACGCCCGCGTCTTCTCGCGCTCGGCCTCGAAGTGCTTGACCACCTTGCGGACCCGGGTGGCCGAGATCTCGATCCCGTGGCGGGCACAGATGCGCTTGAAGCGCGGATAGTCGTTCGCGAGCTTGAGCGTCACCGACTGGAATCCGTGGCGCGCGATGTCGACCCGCGAGGTGTAGTTCATGACGCTGGTCTGGAACATCAGCTCGTCGTTGGGCTCGGGCTCGACCAGGATCACGTCAACGCCCGGATAGCGCTCCTCCCAGTGGCGAGCCAGGTCATGCAGTCGCTGGTAGGCGAGTAGCTTGAACGCCTGGTAGCCGATCTGCGGGAAGCCCATGTCCGACACCCGGCGCGCGCGTGAGCCGGTGATCGTCGGGATCCGCTTCTGGAAGTCGTTCACATAGGGGACCAGCGGGTTGACGACGACGATGAACTTGGCCCCGGCCTCGACCGCGATGTCGAGGTTGGTGGTGGACACGATCCCGCCGTCGACCATCTCCCGGTCCTTGATCCGGACCGGTTTGTACATCATCGGCAGCGCGCTCGATGCTGCCACGGCCCTGGAGATCGGGACGTCGTCCCAGTCCTGGGCGCCGAACACGATCCGCTCGCACGTATCCAGGTCGGTGGCGGCCAGGTACAGCTCGTTCTGAAGCAGTCGGAAGTCGTCGGTACGGTCGGGGTCGGCCAGGATCCGCCGCACGTAGTCCTCGATCCCCTTCCCGGAGTACAGGCCGGAGGGCAGCACCTCGGCCAGGCCCACCGCGATGTCCACGGCCGAGATCTGCCCGAGGTCGCGGACCAGCGAGCGGACCAGCTGCGCCACGCGGACCGGGACCAGCAGGCCCTTGGACAGGAACTCGCGGTAGTTGGGGCGCAGCAGGGCGCTCGCGCGCGCGTCCGGGAACGAGGTTGGAACCTGCTGGACGATCACCCGCATCATCTCCTCGGGCGTCACCCCATTCGCGACCGCGGCGGCGACGAACGAGCCGGCGCTCGTCCCCACGTAGACGTCGAACTCATTCACGGTGCGGTTCACCGACAGCAGGTCCAGCGCCCGCAGCGCGCCGATCTCATACACCCCGCCCGTGAATCCCCCGCCGCCGAGCACCAGGGCGGTCTTTGACCTGACTCGCCGTCTTGACCCCGAGGTGCGCGAGCCCGCCCCCGGACGCTCCGAGGCGGCGGTATCGAGCTTGACCACCTTGCCCATCCCGGGAGGCATTGTAGGGAGCGGTGGGGGCAGTTCGCCCCCACCGCGATCAGCCCCGGCCGCTACTTTCGACCGCGCGGCCGGTTATAACCCGCCGATGCGGGTGTTCCTCGGAACCCTGGCCGCGGTGCTTGTCTTGCTTGCCGGCACCGCCGCCGGGGCAGCGGGCCAGCCGTCGCCCCAGGCCGCGCTGCAGCAGGCGCTCAACCCGCTGATGGGAGACATGGGCTCGAGCAGCGGCGCCTATGTGGTCGACCTGAGCACCGGCCAGGTCTTGTACTCGGTGGCCGCCGACACCGGGCGGCTCCCCGCCTCGGTCGAGAAGATCTACACCACCTCGACGGCGCTCTTGCGGCTCGGCCCCACGGCCACGTTCGCCACCTCGATCCTCGGCGTCGGCTCGCAGAACCCCGAGGGCGTGTGGGACGGCACGCTCTATCTGCGCGGCGGCGGCGATCCTACGTTCGGCTCGGTGGGGTTCGACCACGCCTGGTACGGCACCGGTGCGACCCTACGCACCCTGGTCGGCGCCCTGATCCGGGCGACCGGTATCAAGGCCATCCAAGGGCATATCATCGCCGACCAGTCCTACTTCGATATGCGGCGCGGGACGCCGGCGACCGGCTTCGGGCCCAACCTGGAGGTGGAGGGCCAGCTCGGCGGGCTGATGTTCGACCGCGGGTTCACCAGCGCCCAGGGCACCGCCTTTCAGGCGCACCCTGCCCTTTACGCCGGCCAGCAGCTCGCCAGCACCCTGCGTGCGTTCGGGGTGAAGGTGGGGAGTACGCCGGTGTCGACCGGCCGGACGCCGCCCGGCGCCGAGCTGCTCGCATCGGTGCAGTCACCGCCGCTCTCGACGCTGATCGCGCTCACCAACACGCCGTCCGACAATTACCTGGCCGAGACGCTGCTGAAGGACATCGGCGCCCGGCTCGGTGGGGCCGGCACGACTTCGGCCGGCGCAGCGGTGGTCCGGGCCGAGATGCAGAGCGCGTTCGGCATTACGCCGAGGCTCAACGACGGGTCTGGGCTCTCGCGCTACGACTCGACCACGCCGGTCCAGGTCGTCACGGCACTGGAGAAACTGGCGAACAACCCGGCGTTCGTCAACTCGCTCGCGGTGCTGGGCGAGACCGGGACGTTGCAGGACCTGGCGAACAACACGATCGGCCAGGGCAACTGCCGCGGCAAGACCGGATCGCTGCACGACGTCGCAAACCAGGTCGGCTACTGCAAGGCGCGCGACGGCCATACCCTCGTGTACGCGTTCCTGGCCAACGGTCTGGGCGATCCCGACTACGTCCACGAGATCGAGGCGGATATGGCCGTCAAGCTCGCGGGCTACGACGGCTGAGGTCCGTGACGCCCGGCTGGGGCGTCAGGCCAGCAGGTCTCGCAGGCCGGCCTCGTAGAGCACCGGGACGCCTAGCTTCTCGGCCTGCGCCAGCTTTGAACCGGCGCTCTCGCCGGCCAGCACGTAATCGGTCTTCCGCGACACCGAACCGGTGACCCGGCCGCCGGCGGCCACGATCATTTCGCTGGCCTGCTCGCGGGTCAGCTCGGGCAGCGTGCCGGTGAGCACGAACGTCTTGCCCGCGAGCGGCCCCTCGCCGGGCGGCGGCCCCTCCTCGTGCAGCGTGAGCCCAAGACCCTTCAGGTCCTCGATGAGCTCGCCCATCTGCTCGTCGTGGAGCTGATCGTGGATCTTGGCCGCCATCTTCGGACCGACTCCCTGGGCCTGCTCGATCTCCTCGACGCTGGCGTTCAGGAGCGCCTCAATCGTCCGGAAGTGCTGGGCGAGGTTGCGGCCGATCACGTAGCCGACCTCCTCGATCCCGAGGCCGAACAGGACCCGGCCGAACGGCTGGCGCTTGGAGTCCTCGATCGCCGTGACGAGCTTGTCCGCGGAGACCTGGCCGAAGCCGGGCTGCTCCGCGATCTGCTCAGGGCTGAGGCGATAGAAATCGGCCGCGGTCCGGACCCAGCCGAGATTCATGAACAGCTCGACCTGCTTCTCCCCCAGTCCGTCGATGTCCATCGCGCCGGCGAAGTGCTTGAGCAGCTGCCAGCGCCGGCCCGGGCAGTCGCGGTTGGGGCAGCGGGTGAAGACGGAGTCCTCGGGCTTGACCGTGGGGGTGTGGCAGATCGGGCACTCTGCGGGCGGTTTTGGCGGCGGGGGGCGATCTTTGCGTTCGGCGACGTGGGGCGCGGGGCTGAGGACCTGCGGGATCACGTCGCCGGCGCGGAGGACGATGACGTCTTCGCCCTCGCGGATATCCTTGCGCCCGAGGTCCTCCTCGTTGTGCAGCGTGGCCATCTTCACGGTCACGCCGCCGACGCGGACCGGCTCGAGCATCGCCGCCGGGTGCAGGTCGCCGAACTTACCCGGCGCCCAGATGATCTGATTGAGCTTGGTGACCGCGGTGGTGGGCGGGAACTTCCACGCGATCGCCCAGCGCGGTTCGCGGCCCACCGACCCGAGCCGGCGCTGCAGCTCGACCTGGTTGACCTTGACGACGACGCCGTCGATCTCGAACTCGAGCGAGCCCCGGCGTTCCTCCCAGGCCCGGCATTGCTTCACGACCTCCTCCTCGGTGTGGAGCTTCTTCACGTCGGGGTGGACCGGGAAGCGGTGCTCGCGCAGCCACTCCAGCGCGTCCCAGTGGGCCTCGAACGAGATGCCCTCGGTGGCGCCGACGCCGTACGTCCAGAGTGACAGCGGGCGGTCGGCGGCGAGCTTGGGGTCGAGTTGGCGGATCGTGCCGGCGGCCGAGTTGCGCGGGTTCATGAAGGTGGAGAGGCCGGCTTGCGCCCGCCGCTCGTTGAGCGCCGTGAAGTCGGGAAGTGACATGTAGACCTCGCCGCGGACCTCGAGGAACTCCGGTGGGTTGGGATCGTCGAGCCGGAGCGGGATCGCGGGGATCGTGCGCAGGTTATGGGTGACGTCCTCGCCGACCTCGCCGTTGCCACGGGTGGCGCCGCGCTCGAACACCCCGTCGCGGTAGATCAGTGAGATCGCCAGCCCGTCGATCTTGGGCTCGGCCACGAACTCGAACTCCGGGTCGGTGATGCCCTCCCGGGCTAGGAAGTTGCCCATCCGCTGGATCCACGCCTTGAGGTCCTCGGCCGAGTGGGCGTTGGCCAGTGACAGCATCGGCTGGGGATGGGTGACCTTCTCGAGCTCGCTCACCGGCTCGGGCGCGACGCGCTGGGTCGGCGAGTCCGGGGTGACGAGCTCGGGGTGCTTCTCCTCGAGCGCCTTGAGCTCGTTGTACAGCGCGTCGTACTGGTCGTCGCCGATCTCGGGATCGTCGAGGACGTGGTAGCGGTAGGCGTGGTAGTCGATCTGTTTGCGAAGCTCCGCGGCGCGTGCGGCCGGATCGCTCTTGCGCTGCTTGGTCGCCGCGCTCATCAATCAGCCACCTCGGTCGCCGCCGGCTCGATCAATCGGTCGAGCGCGTAGCGCTCGAGCACAGACAGGCCTTCGCGGTCGGTCAGGTCGAAGTGGACCGGGGTGACGGCGATCTTGCCCTGCGCCACCGCGGCCAGGTCGGTACCGGTCTCGTCGCGCTCGAAGCTGGCGTCGCCATAGATCTTGTACAGCCGCCGGTTCGTGCCGCTCTCGTCGACGAGCGATAGCTCGTCCTGGTAGACGCGCTTGCCGAGCCGCGCCACCTCTACGCCCGTCGGAGTTGCGCCCGGCACGTTCACGTTCAAGAGCGTGCCCGCCGGCAACGGTGAGCTCTCGAGCTCCGCGACCAGCCGCGCCGTGAACGACGCCGCGACCTCGAAGTCGAAGGCCGACCCAACCCGGAAGTCGAGCTCGCGGGCGCGCGACTGCTGCGAGACCGCGATCCCGGGCAGTCCGAGCACGATCGCCTCGAGGGCCGCGGCCACCGTGCCCGAGTAAGTGATGTCATCGCCAAGGTTCGAGCCGTGGTTGATGCCCGAGACCACGAGCTCGGCCTCGAATCCCGCCACGAGCCCGAGGTTGGCCAGGCGCACGCAGTCGACCGGGGTGCCGTCGGTGGCGTAGCCGACCGTCCCGTCGTCGAAGTCGACCTCCGCGACCCATAGGGGGCGCCGGGTCGTGATCGAGCGGGCCATGGCGGAGCGATTGCCGTCCGGCGCGATCACCGCGAGCTCGATCCCCTCGACATCTCGAAGGGCGCGGCGCAGCGTCTGCAGGCCCTCGGCCTCGATCCCGTCGTCGTTGGTGAGGAGCACTCTCATCCGTTCTTCTGATGCTATCCGCGGGTCCGGCTGAGCCGGTCGTGTGCGCGCGCGATGACCGCGACGACGTAGGCCTCCTCGCGGCTGGCGATCGACGCGTAGTCGATTAGGCTTCGGGCCGGCGCGGTAACAGGTATGCGTCTGTCACGCTTTACAGGGGGCGTGGCGGCCATTGACGGCACAGAGCCGCCACGGGTCGTGAATCACCCCGCCACCGCGCCGGTTGTCGCAGAACCGCAACAAAGGCGCGACTGAACCGTCACGCGTCGCCAGAGTCCGGCAACACCCGCTGGCCGCCGTAGCCCACGCCCGCCAGGTACAGACCATGCGACGGTGCGGTCGGCCCGGCCTCCGAACGCGGCCGGCCCGACAGCAGCGCCACAAAGTCCGCGACCGACCGCCGCCCCATACCGACCTCGAGCATCGTCCCCACCAGCACCCGGTTCATCTGGCGCATGAACGCGTCGGCCTCGATCCAGAACTCCAGAACGTCCGAGCCGGATCCCCGCCGCCAGAACGCCGAGAACACGTCCCGCGAGAAGCGCTGGTGATACGTATCGGTAGGCGTGAACGCCGTGAAGTCGTGCGTCCCGACGAGCGCGTCTGCGCACGCCGACAGGGCCGGGACATCGACGGGGCGCGACCACCACAGCGCTCGCCCGGCCTCGAACGCGCTCCGAGACCGCCTGGCGAGCACCCGGTAACAGTAGGCCCGGCTGGTCGCGTCGTGACGCGCATCGAACCCCTCAGGAGCCGCGACGCACGAGAGCGCTGCCACATCAGAAGGCAGCACCGCGTTCAAGGCTCGGACCGAAGCAGGCGGCCCGTCATACGAAGCCACCTGCCCCCAAGCATGAACCCCCGCGTCGGTGCGACCCGCGACCGTCAGGTCCACCCTCTCCAGCCGCAAAATCACGCAGAGGGCGCGTTCAACCTCCGAGGCCACCGTCCGCACCCCCGGCTGCTTCGCCCAGCCCGCAAAACCGCCGCCCTCGTACTCGAGGACGAGTTTTGCGCTCAGACCAGCTCCAGCAGCACCATCTCGGTCGAATCCGACCGCCGCGGCCCCAGCTTCAAGATCCGCGAGTATCCGCCCGGCCGCTCGCTATACCGCGGAGCGATCTCCTCGAACAGCTTGTAGACCACGAACTTGTCCTGCCCCAGCACCGAGAGCGCCTGCCGGCGCGCGTGAAGATCCCCTCGCTTGGCCAGGGTGATCAGCTTCTCCAGCTCGGGCTTGACCGCCTTGGCCTTTGCCTCGGTCGTCCGGATCCGCTCATGCGAGATGACTTCCTTGGAGAGGTTCATCAGCAGCGCCTTGCGGTGCGCCGCGTCACGCGACAGCTGGTATCGGTTGCGTTGGTGGCGCATGGCGAAAGGATCCGGACGAAGCAGACGGTACCGAGAAACTACTCGTTGCGCAGGCCCAGACCGCGAGCATGCAGAGTCTCGATCACCTCATCGATCGACTTCTTGCCGAAGTTCGGGATCGCCGCGAGCTCGCTTTCAGACTTGGACACCAGATCGCCCACCGTCTGGATCCCCGCCCGCTTCAAGCAGTTGTACGAGCGAACACCGAGTTCGAGCTCCTCGATCAGGATGTCGTCCATCGCGTTCGGCGGCCGCGAGGGGGCACCGACCGTTCCGCCCATCCCCGGCTCCAGAACACCCGGCGACCCGGCCTCGCGCAGCTCAACAACGCGCTCGGCGTCGGTGAAGATCGCCAGCTGCGAGATCAGAATCTCGGCGGCTTCGCGCAGAGCAGCGTGCGGGTCGATCGAGCCGTCGGTCTCGATGTCCAAAGTCAGCTTGTCGTAATCGGTCCGCTGCCCGACGCGCGCCTGCTCGACGTTGTAGGCGACACGCCGCACCGGCGAGAAGATCGAGTCGATCGGGATCACGCCGATCGGCTGGTCGGGGGACTTGTTCTCCTCGGCGGGCCGGTAGCCACGGCCGCGCCCGATGGTCAGATAGACCTCGAGCTTGGTCTTCTTCTCCAGCGTCGCGATGTGCGCGTCGGGGTTCAGGATCTCGACCCCCGAAGGAAGATCGATGTCCTTTGCCGTGATCTCCCCAGGTCCGGTCACGACCAGCGGCGCCTCGATCTCCGTCGCGTCGGAGTGCATCCGGCAGACGACGCCCTTGAGGTTCAGGACGATGTCGGTCACGTCCTCCTTGACGCCCCGGATCGTCGAGAACTCGTGCGCCACGCCTTCGATGCGCACTGAGGTAACGGCCGCGCCGGCCAGGGACGACAGCAGCACGCGGCGCAGAGAGTTGCCGAACGTGTAGCCGAAGCCCCGATCGAGCGGCTCGATCGTGAACGACCCGCGGTTGTCGTCAACACTCTCGGAGGAGATTCGGGGGACTTGGAAGTCGAGCATCAGGGTCCTAACGTCGTGGGGTTCTTGCCGCCGTCTGGGCGGTGTCAGTGCCGCGCCGATGCCATACGGCCGCGCGACTCAAGCCTTGTTCCTACTTGGAGTACAGCTCGACGATGAGCTGTTCCTGCACAGGCGCCGCGATCTCACGGCGCTCGGGCCTGCGCAGCACCTTCGCCGTGAGCGAGTCATGGTCCGCCTGCAACCACGCCGGCACCTGGCCGGTGAGCTCGGTCGCGTCCCGGATCACCTGCGTCGCGGTCGATCGCGGGTGGATCGCGATCACATCGTCGTCCCGCAGCTGGTAGCTGGGCACGTTCACGCGCCGGCCGTTGACCGTCCAGTGTCCGTGCAGGATGAGCTGGCGCGCCTGCCGCCGCGAGGCCGCGAAGCCAAGCCGGACCAGCACGTTGTCGAAGCGGCACTCGAGCATCCGCAACAGGTTCTCGCCCGTGATGCCGGGCTGGCGGGTCGCCTTGTCGTAATAGATGCGGAACTGCTTCTCGAGCACGCCGTAGTAGCGCTTGGCCTTCTGCTTCTCGCGCAGCTGGACGCGGTACTCGCTCTGGCGCATCCGCCCCCGCCCGTGCTCACCCGGCGGGTACGAGCGCCGCTCGACGCCGCACTTATCGGTCAGGCACCGCTCGCCCTTCAGGAACAGCTTCTGTCCCTCCCGGCGGCACTGCTTGCACTGGGGTGAGGTATCGCGGGCCATCAGACACGCCTCCGCTTGCGGGGCCGGCAACCGTTGTGGGCCTGCGGGGTCACGTCCTTGACGCCGGTGACCTCGAGCCCGGCGGCCTGCAACGACCGGATCGCGGTTTCGCGACCGCTTCCCGGGCCCTTGACGAATACCTCGACCCGCTGCAGGCCGTGCTCGATGCCCTTCCGAGCCGCGGCGTCGGCGGTCACCTGGGCCGCGAACGGCGTCGACTTGCGCGAGCCCTTAAAGCCCGCTCCGCCGGCCGACTCCCACGCGATCACGTTCCCCTCGCGGTCAGTCAACGACACAATCGTGTTGTTGAACGACGTCTTGATGTGCGCCTGGCCGATCGGGATGTTCTTGCGAACGCGCCGCCGGCCGCGCTGTGGCCTCCTAGGTGCTGGCATTTACTTCTTGGTCGCCTTCTTCTTACCAGCCACCTGCATCCGCTTTGGTCCCTTGCGCGTGCGCGCGTTGGTCTTGGTGTTCTGCCCGTGGACGGGCAGACCGCGCCGGTGGCGCAGCCCGCGATAGGAGCCGATTTCCTGCAGCCGCTTGATGTTCGTGGAGCGCTCGCGGCGCAGGTCGCCCTCGACCGTGAGACCGGAGTCGATCGCCTCGCGCAGGCGGATGACCTCTTCCTCGGTCAGGTCGCGGACCTTGCGGTCGGGCTCGATGCCGAGCTCGGCGAGCAGCTTATTGGAGGTCGAGCGGCCGACCCCATAGATATAGGTCAGCCCGATCTCGACGCGCTTGTTGAGGGGGATGTTGACACCGGAGATGCGTGCCATCTCAACCTTGCCTTTGCTTGTGGCGGGGATTGGAGCAGATGACGAGAACCCGCCCGTGTCGGCGGATGATCTTGCACTTCTCGCACATCGGCTTTACCGACGGTCGTACTTTCACGGTCGCTCGCTTCGCTCTCGTCGTCTATTGAAAACTGGTAGTGCCCGCGGCCCGGCTCTGGAGACCGTTTCGGTCGCCGCTACCGGGCTGCAGCAGCGTTCACAGCGCGGTCAAGATCGCGCGCGGGCGCAACGAGCGATGTTAGCAGGGGTGCGCCGACGGGCCGTCGGTGGGGATGGGCCTCGCTTCGCTCGGCGTCCCTGGGGAATCCGCCACGATCCGCTCGGCGGCGCGAAACGTATGCGGCGGATTCCCTTAAGGGAATTCGGCGGCGGGGCGTAGGAGCTGCGACTGCGCTTCGACGCCGAATTCCCCGGGGCCTTCCAACCCCGTCCGGACGGGGTCGGATGGCCCCAAGGACGCCGCCGTAGGCGGCCCAAGAACCTACGCGACGCGCGACTGTTTGGCGGGCGCCATACGCGCCCCGGCTGCCTCGTGCCAGGGCGTCAGGATGCGCGGCCCTGCGGCCGTCACCGCGACCGTGAACTCGAAGTGCGCCGCGAGCGACCCGTCCTGGGAGTAGATCGCCCAGTGGTCGTCGCTGACGCGGACGGCGTGGCGGCCGGCGGTGACCATCGGCTCGACCGCGAACACCATCCCCTCCTCGAGCAGGATTCCCGTTCCGGGGCTGCCGTAGTTGGGGATTTGAGGGTCCTCGTGCATCTCGCGTCCGACCCCGTGGCCGACGAGCGAGCGCACGATCGAGAGGCCGGCCGCCTCGACGTGCTCCTGCACGGCGTGCGAGACGTCCCCGAGCCGATTCCCCACCACGCATTGATCCACAGCCAGGAACAGCGACTCCTCGGTGACCCGCAGCAGCTTAGTGGCAACCGGGCTGATCGGCCCGACCGGAAAGGTCCGCGCGGCGTCGGCGACCCAGCCGTTGTAGACCACGCCGATGTCGACGGACAGGATGTCCCCTTTGGCCAGGGTGTACGCGCCGGGGATGCCGTGGACGATCATCTCGTTCGGCGAAGCGCAGATCGACCCCGGGAAGCCGCGGTAGCCCTTGAAGGCCGGAGTGGCGCCCTGGGAGCGGATGAACTTCTCGGCGGCCTCGTCGAGGTCGAGGGTAGTGACGCCGGGCCGGATCTTGCCGGCGAGCAGGTTCATGGTCTTGACCAGGATCGCGCCGGCGGCAGCCATCTGGTCTATCTGCTCTGGTGTCTTCTTGATGATCAAACGTCTTCCTCGAGTCGAAGCGTCGCGATCAGAGCGCGGATGTGGTCGTGGACCTCAGCCGGCGGGCGCGTGCCGTCGACGCGACGCAGAATTCCCTTCCCATCGTAGTAATCGATCACGGGCTCGGTCTGGTCGTGGTAGACCTTCAGCCGGTTCTTCACCACCTCGGGCTTGTCGTCGTCGCGCTGCACCAGGCGCGAGCCATCCTGATCGCATACCTCGTCGTGCTTGGGCGGGTCGAACTCGACGTGGTAGTTGTGCCCGGCCTTCACGCACACGCGCCGGCCGCTGAGGCGCCGCACGAGCTCTTCGTCGGGCACGTCGATCAGCAGCACCGCGGTGACGCGCCGGCCGAGCTGGGCCAGCTGCCGATCGAGGGCCTCGGCCTGGGGGACCGTGCGCGGGAAGCCGTCGAGGATGAACCCGTCGCGGGCGTCCTCCTGCTGGAGCCGCTCGGCCGCCATGGCCACGATCAACTCGTCGGGCACGAGGTCTCCGCGATCCATGTACTCCTTGGCCTGCTTGCCGAGGTCGGTGCCCTCCTTGACGTTCGAGCGCAGCATGTCGCCGGTGGCGATGTAGGGCAGCTGGAAATCCGAACGCAACCGCTCCGACTGCGTTCCCTTGCCTGCGCCCGGAGGACCGAACAGGATCAGGTTCAGCTCTGACACGAAGGCAAGACTGTATCGGTCACACCCGGGGCTAGGTCAACCGCGGTCAGCTCCCGAACGACAAACGGGCCGGCATCGCTGCCGGCCCGTTCTCAAGGCACCACCTCTGCCTCCCTGCCCTCGCCTGGATGCCCCCTATGTGTGACGCCGTGGGCACGCCCCCCGCCCCACCGACTTCCCCCAACGGTGCGCTTGCCCCCAAGCGCACCTCTGCCTCCAACTGCACTGCTGCCCCCGACTCCACTGCTGCCCCCGAAACGGGCAGGCGCCCCCCTGCCTCGTCCGGACTACCGCTGCCTCAACCACCTGTCCGCCCCCACGAACTTGCGCCCCCACGCACGACCCGATAGCCGGCAAGGCACGCGTTCCCCCATGAACGAATGGCGAGGGTGGGCGGGACGCAAATTTCGGTCCCGCCTTCGTGCGGTGCTGGCTCATCGGAGTCATGCGATGGCGCGTAGCTAACTAGGAGCGAGAGTCGTCGCTCCAGGCGATCACCGATGCGCTCGATTCGATCGCCGCCGGCGACGGCGCCGCGCTCCTGTTCGAGGGGCACGGCGGAATGGGCAAGACTCGTCTGCATGAGGCGGCGCTCGACGAGGGCCGACGCCGCGGTATGCGGGTGCTGCGCGCCGCGGGCACCGAGCTCGAGCAGAACCTGGCCTTCGGTGTCGCCGGCCAGCTCGTCCGAGCCCTCGTGGCCGACCTTCCGCGCCAGGAGCGCCGGGCCTTCCTGAATGAGGCACCCGACCGGGTGCGCTCGCTGGCCGGCGCCGGCGAGGACTTGCCCGAGCCAGGCGACACGGGTGACCTCACCCTGTCGCACGGCCTGTTCACGGTCATGGCCGGCGCGGCCGAGACGTGCGCCACGCTGCTGGCGATCGACGATCTGCACTGCTGCGACGCGGCATCGCTCGAGTTCGTGCTCTACGTCCTCCACCGGCTCGACGAGCTGCCGGCCGCGGTGATCATGACCCGCCGACCCGACTCGGGCGGTGAGGCCGCTGCGGCGCTCGACCGGATCGGCAGCCATCCGCGGGTCCGACTGGAGAGCTTGACGCCACTGGGCGCCGACTCGCTGAGCTCGGAGCGGCCGAGGCCGCGCTCGGCCGGCCTGAAGCCGCCGCGCACCTGGCGCACGCCGCCCAGGCCTCGTCGGATCCGCGCCGGCGCGCCGAGCTGGCGCTGCAGCTGGGCCGGGCCCTCGACGCCCAGGGACTGCACGAGCAGGCGGCACGGGCGTACGACTCGGGCGTGTCCGAACTGCCCGACAAGCCGAACGACCCGCGGGGCCTCGAGCTGCGCGACCAGCTCGAGGCGAGCTTCTTCTCGGCCGCCTCGATCGTGCCCGACCTCCAGGCGCAGGCGCTCGCGCGCTCGGCTCAGGTGATCGAGCACGCGGTCAAGGGTCCACGCACCCAGGGCCAGCGGCTGCTCCTCGCACAGGCCGCCCTGCACGCGACGACGAGCACCGGCGAGTCCGCCCACAACGCACTCGAGCTCGCCGAGCGAGCCTGGGACGGCGGCCGGATCCTCGTCCACGCCGACGCCCCGTGGATTGGCTGGCGGATGGTCGCCGCCGCCTTCCTGTTGAACGGCGAGCTCGAGCATGCCATCGAGGTGGCCGACGAGGCGCTCGAGGACGCCCGCCAGCGAGCCTGGCCACTCGGGTTCGCCACTGCGAGCTATGTGCGCGGCCTGCCGCGCTTGTGGCAGGGCAGAGTGAACGACGCGGTCGCCGACCTCGAGCTCGCCCGTGACGCCCGGCGCTACGGCTGGCAGGAGTTCGCCCGCTCGGCCGCCGCGCATTTCGCGCTGTGCCTGACCGAGCGCGGGGAGCTCGACCAGGCCGAGGACGTCCTGGCCGAGGATGGGCCGCTCGATGACCCGCAGGACATCGAGGACGTGTTGCGTGTGTACTCGCTGGCCGAGCTGCGCCTCGCCCAGGTCCGTCCGCGCGAGTCGCTGGAGGCGGCGCTACTCGTGGGGGAGATCGGAGAGCGCACCGTGCGCTTCCTCGGCTACTGCCCGTGGCGGACGACCGCCGCGCAGGCGGCGCTGCTCCTCGGCGAGCGCGACCGCGCGCTCGGGTTGGCCGAGGAGGAGCTCGCCCGGGCCGAGCGCAGCGACGTCTTGCACCTGCGGATCCGGGCACGCCGCGTGGTCGGCTTGTGCGAGCAGGGAACCCGCAGCATTCGCAGCCTGCGCGCGGCGGCGCGGTTGGGCGCCGACGCACCGCCGCGCCTGGAGACGATACGAGCGCTGCTCGACCTGGGCGCTGCCCTGCGGCGGGAGAATCGGCGCACCGAGGCGCGCGGCCCGCTCTCCCGGGCCGCAGACATGGCCAGCCGCGGCGGCGCGGTCGCGCTGCATGAACGAGCGCGGGGTGAGCTTGCCGCCACCGGCGCCCGCCCGCGTCGCGATGTGCTGCTGAGCGGGCCCGAATCGCTCACCCCCTCCGAGCGCCGGATCGCCGAGCTCGCCGCCACCGGTCAGAGCAACCGCGAGATCGCCCAGGCCCTGTTCGTCACGCCCAAGACGGTCGAGTACCACCTGCGCAACACCTACCGCAAGCTCGACATCCAGAACCGGCAGGAGCTGGCCGAAGCGCTGAGCGTGTAGGCGGCTGCGGGCGCACCACTCCCGTCAGCCCGAGGCGGGACCTATTTCAGGAAGCCTTCGTAGTTACGCATCATCAACTGCGCCTCGAGCTGCTTCATCGTGTCGAGCGCGACCCCGATCACGATCAGGATCGACGTGCCGCCGAAGAAGAAGTTGGCCGAGGTCTGGCTGATGAGGATCGTCGGCAGGGCCGCGATCGCGGCCAGGAACAGGGCTCCCGGGAAGGTCAACCTCGCCAGGATCCGATCCAGGAATTCGGCCGTGGGTCTGCCTGGCCTCACCCCTGGGATGAACCCGCCGTACTTCTTGAGGTTGTCCGCCTGATCGACCGGGTTGAACGTGACCGCGGTGTAGAAGTACGTGAACACGATGATCAGGATGCTCTCGCCCAGCACGTAGTGCCAGCTCTGGGGACTGAGGAAGGTCTGCAGGCTGGTCCAGAAGTTGTTGCGGTTCTGCCCGAGCAGCTGGCCCAAGGTGGCCGGAATCGCCATCATGCTGGCCGCGAAGATGACCGGAATCACGCCAGCCATGTTCACGCGCAGGGGCAGGTAGGTCTGGCTGCCCTGGGTCATGCGGCGGCCGATCACACGCTTGGCGTACTGGATCGGGATCCGGCGCTGGCCCTCCTGCACGAACACGATCGCCGCCACGACGCCGAGCGCGATGAACGGCATGATGACCTTGAATACCTGATCGGGGTTGTTCCACCAGGATTGGACGCCGCCTGGGATGCGCGACACGATGTTCGCGAAGATCAGGAGCGAGATGCCGTTGCCGATGCCGCGCTGGGTGATCAGCTCGCCCATCCACATCAAGAGCACGGTTCCCGCGGTCAGTGAGATCACGATCAGCAGCACCTTGGCCAGGTTGAAGTTCGTGATCACGCTCACCCCGGCCGACTGCTCGAAGCTGCGGAACAGGAACACGTAGCCGATCGACTGGGCGAAGGCCAGCCCGACGGTCAGGTAGCGCGTGTACTGCGTGATCCGCGCCTGGCCGACCTCGCCCTCCTTGGAGAGCTTCTCGAGCGAGGGGACGACGACCTGCAGCAGCTGCAGGATGATCGAGGCCGTGATGTAGGGCATGATCCCGAGCGCGAAGATCGCGATCCGGCCGAGCCCGCCGCCCGAGAACAGGTTCAGGAAGCCGAGGATGCTCGAGCCGCCGAAGTTGCTCTGGATCGCCTTGACCGCGCTCTCGTTGATTCCGGGCGCCGGGATGTAGGACCCGAGCCGGTAGAGGCCGAGGATCAGCGCGGTGAACAGCACCTTCTTGCGGATGTCCCCCACCCGGAACGCGCCCAGGATGGTGGAAATCACTTCTGCAGGCCTCCGCCGTCCGCCTCGACGATCACCTGGCAGGTGCCGCCGGCCGCCTCGATCCGCTCGCGGGCCGCGGCGCTGAACCCGTGCGCGTGCACGGTCAGCGGCTTGGACAGCTCGCCCTTGGCCAGAATCTTGATCGGGATCCCCTTGCGCGTGGCCAGGCCCTTGGCGTGCAGCGCCTGGAGCGTGACCGCCTCACCGGACTCAAATCGCGCCTCGAGGTCGACCAGGTTGACCGGCTGCGAATGGGTCCGGAACGGCTCGAACGGCATCGACTTCTTCATGTGCGGGCCGCGCAGCTTGCGCATCCGCATGTGAATCGGGTTCTGGCCGCCCTCGAACCGGGCCCGACTCTTGGCGCCCGAGCGCGAGCCCCAGCCCTTCTGCCCGCGGCCAGACGTCTTGCCGGTGCCCGAACCCTCGCCGCGGCCGATCCGCTTGCGCGGGCGGCGCGACCCGGGGGCCGGCCTCAAGTTGTGCAGCCCGATCCGCTCCTCGCGCTCGGGCGCTCTGTCGTCTTCGCGAGGCTCAGCCATCAGAGCCCTCAGACACCTCGACCAAATGCGCGACCTTCGCGATCATCCCGCGAATCTGCGGCGTGTCGGCATGCTCCACACTTTGCCCGATCCGGTGCAGACCGAGTGAACGCAGCGTGTCCCGCTGGCGCTGATCGGCGCCGTTGCGCGACCGGCGCTGCGTGACGAGGAGCTTGCTCACGCCTCGGACTCCTCAGCGGCCTCCTCGGGGGCCGTGTCAGCCGCCACGGCCGCCTCGGCCGATCCGCCGCCGTTGCCGTTCGCGCTCGGATCCGCCGAGAGGGTCTCGGACGCGACCTCCGCAGCCTCGGGCGTCGTGAGTCCCAGCACCTGGTTGACCGAGAGTCCGCGGATCTCGGCGACCTCGTCAGGCGTCCGCAGAGACTGCAGACCCGCCATCGTCGCCTTGACCAGGTTGATCGGGTTCTGCGAACCAAGCGACTTGGAGAGGATGTCGTGGATACCGGCCAGCTCGAGCACGGCGCGCACGCCACCGCCGGCGATCACACCGGTACCGGGCGCGGCCGGCTTCAGGAACACCCGCCCGGATCCGAAGATCCCGGTCGTCTGATGGGTGATGGTCGAGCCGTGCTTGGGCACGCGGTAGAGGTTCTTCTTGGCCCGCTCGACGCCCTTCTGGATCGCCACGGGCACCTCGTTGGCCTTGCCGTAGCCGATCCCGACGATCTCGCGCTCGTCGCCGACCACGACCAGCGCGGTGAATGAGAAGCGCCGGCCACCCTTGACCACCTTGGCCACGCGGTTGATCTCGACCACCCGTTCCTGGAGGTCGAGTCCGGCTGAAGAGACTGAGCGATCACGTACGACGGGCATGGGCAGATCCAGAGTAGCGGGCTAGAAGGTGAGCCCGCCCTCGCGGGCACCGTCGGCGAGCGCCTTGACGCGCCCGTGGTACTGATAGCCACCGCGATCGAACACCGCGCTGCTGATCCCGGCCGCGACGGCGCGTTGCGCCAGTAGGCCGCCGGCCCGCTGGGCCTGCTCCATCGGCCCCAGGCCGCGCAGCTCGGCTTCCGTCCATTGAACAGAGGCGATCGTGCGCCCGGTGTCGTCGTCGATCAGCTGGGCGAAGATGCCGCGGTTGGAGCGGAACACCGAGATGCGGGGCCGCTCGGCAGTCCCGTGGATCTTCGCCCGCACCCGGCGCCGGCGCCTGAGGCGCTGCGCGGGCTTCGTGAGAACGGTCATGCGCGCTTACCGACCTTCCTGGCCACGTATTCTCCCTCGTAACGGATGCCCTTGCCCTTGTACGGCTCGGGCTTGCGCTGCTTGCGGATCAACGCCGCGATCTCGCCCACCTGCTGCTTGGAGGCGCCCCTGACCACGATGCGGGTCGGCTGCGGGACCTCGAACTCGATCCCGTCCGGGGCCTTGATCGAGACCGGGTGCGAGTAGCCGAGGGCCAGCTCGAGGTCGCGGCCGCGCAGCTGCGCGCGGTAGCCGACGCCCTGGATCTCCAGGCGCTTCTCGAACCCGTTGGTGACGCCCTGGACCATGTTGGCGATCAGCGTGCGGGTCAGGCCGTGCAGCGCGCGGTGCTCGCCGCGGTCGGTCGGACGGGTCACGACGATCTGGCCGTCGTTCTGCTCGACGTTCATGTCGCGATTGACCCGCTCGGACAGCTCGCCCTTGGGCCCGTTCACGGTGACGCGCTCAGGCTCGATCGCGACCGTGACTCCGGCCGGTACGGGGATGGGTTGTCTGCCGATGCGGGACATGGACTAAGAGAACGGTCTACCAGACCCTGGCCACTACCTCGCCGCCGACGCCCTCGATACGGGCCTCGTGGCCGGTCATGACGCCCCGGGAGGTCGACATGATCGCGGTGCCCATCCCGCCTTGAATCCGGGGGATGTGGGAGTGGTCGACGTAGGTGCGCTGGCCCGGGCGCGACACGCGCTGAAGGCCGGTGATGACCGGCTTGCGCGCCTGGGTGTACTTGAGCGTGATCGTCAGCTCCTGCCCGGGCCGGCCTGAAGGCGGGTCGTGCACCACGTAGTCCTCGATGTAGCCCTGCTCGTGGAGGATGCGGGCGATCTCGCGTCCAAGCTTCGAGGCCGGAATGGTCACGTCGTGGTGCTGGGCGGCCGCGGCGTTGCGGATCCGGGTCAGCAGGTCGGCGATCGGATCGGTCATCGTCATGGCGTCACCAGCTCGACTTGGTCATTCCCGGGATGTAACCGTTGTGCGCGAGCTCGCGCAGGCAGATCCGGCATATGCCGAACTTGCGGTACACCGAGCGCGCCCTGCCGCACCGACGGCAGCGGGTGTACGCGCGCGTCTTGTACTTGGCCGGGCGCTGTTGACGGACAACCTGTGAAGTCTTAGCCATGGGCTCCTCTACGTCGTAGCCGCCTCGGGGCGGCCTTCTCTGGCAAACGGCATCCCGAGCGCCTCGAGCAGCGCGAACGCCTCGTCGTCGCTCTGGGCGCTGGTCGTGATCGTGATGTCCAGGCCACGGACCTGGTCCACCTCGTCGTAGTCCACCTCGGGAAAGATGATCTGCTCGCGCACGCCCATTGAGTAGTTCCCGCGGCCGTCGAACGAGCGCGGATTCAAGCCACGGAAGTCCCGGATCCGGGGGATCGCGACCGACATCAGCCGGTCGAGGAACTCGTAGGAGCGCGCGCCACGCAGGGTGACGGCGACGCCAACCGGCATTCCCTCACGGACCTTGAACTGGGCGATCGACTTGCGCGCCCGGCGGACGTTGGGCCGCTGGCCGGTGATCGTGGCCAACTGCTCGGAGGCCGCGTCGAGCATCTTCGAGTCCTGCTTGGCATCGCCGACCCCCATGTTCACGGTCACCTTCTCGATCCGGGGGGCGCGCATCGGCGTCGAGTAGCCGAAGCGCTCGGTGAGCGCCGGGAGGATCTCTTCGCGGTAGCGGGTCTGAAGTCTTGCTTCGGGCATTCCTCAGTCCAATCTAGTCCCGCTGCGCCGGGCGATCCGGAAGCGCTTGCCGTCCTGGATCTCGACCCCGGTGCGCGTCGGCTTGTTGTCCCGGGGGTCGGCCAGCATCACGTTGGAGACGTGGATCGGGCCCTCCTTCTCGATCACGCCGCCGACCGTCTCGGCGCGCTGTGCGCCGCCCACCTGGCGGGGACGCTGGTGGCGCTTGACGATGTTGAGTCCCTCCACGTACACGCGGTCCTTCTTGGGCTCGACACGGAGGATCCGCCCACGCTTGCCGCGGTCCTTGCCACCCACCACGATGACCTCGTCGCCCTGCTTGAGCCGCGCCGGCATGGCTAGAGCACCTCCGGGGCCAGGGAGACGATCTTCATGAAGTTGCGCTCGCGCAGCTCGCGGGCGACCGGGCCGAAGATGCGCGTCCCCCGGGGGTTGTTCTGGTTGTCGATCAGCACGGCGGCGTTCTCGTCGAACGCGATGTAGGTGCCGTCCTCGCGGCCGTAGGACTTGCGGGTGCGGACCACCACAGCGGTTACGACTTCGCCCTTCTTCACCGAGCCCTGCGGGCTGGCCTGCTTGACCGTGGCGGTGACGATGTCGCCGACCCCGGCGTAGCGGCGACGATGGCCGCCGCGCACCCGGATCACCAGAATCTCGCGGGCGCCGGTGTTGTCGGCGACGCGCAGTCGAGTCTCGTTCTGGATCATCGCGCCGGCCTCACTCCGCCCGCTCGACTACCTGGACCAGTCGCCAGCGCTTGAGCCGCGACATCGGGCGGCACTCACGCACGATCACCGTGTCGCCGATATGAGCGTCGTTTGATTCGTCGTGGGCTTGCAGCTTGCTGGAGGTGCGAACGACCTTCTCGTAGCGCCGGTGGCGGTGGGCCACGTCGATCCGGACCGTGATCGTCTTGTCCGCCTTGTCGGATACCACGACGCCCTGCCGGGTCTTCTGCCGGCCCGGTCCGCGCTCGCGGGGCGCGGTGCTCTGCGTCTGCGTGCTGGGAGCGGCGGCGCGAGCCTTCTCGCGCGTCCGGGTTCGCTCGACCCGGCGGGCCTGGGCCTTGCGCCCGCGTTCGGCCACGCGCTCGGCGTGGCGCTCTTCGGGCGTCAGCGCCTTGCGCGCCTTTGTCTGCGCCGCCTTGGCCGCGCGGGAGCGGCGCCGGCGCTCCTTGGGTGCGACGACCTCGACCGGCTCGCTCGGGGCGGCGGCCGCCTCGGGCGCTGCCGCCCCGGGGGCGTCATCGACCGCCGGGGCGGCGGCCTCTTCGGTTGTCTCGTTCTCGTTGTTCTCAGTCTCAGCCATTGTCAAATTCCTGGAGTTCGCGCTCGCGCTGGATGGTGAGCGCTCGCGCGATCTCGCGCTTGGCTCGTTTCAGGCTGGCGGTGTTCTCGAGCTCGGCCGTGGCGCTCTGGAAGCGCAGGCCGAACAGCTCGCGCCGGGCGGTCTTGATGTGCTCGCGCAGCTCGCCGTCGGTGAGGTCTCGGATGTCGGAAGCCATCATCTCAGCCGTCCTCTCGCATCACGAACTTCGTCCGCACCGAAAGTTTGTGTCCAGCAAGGCGCATCGCCTCGCGAGCCAGCGGTTCGGGCACGCCGGCCAGCTCGAACATCACCCGGCCGGGCTTGACCACCGCGACCCAGCCCTCGGGCGATCCCTTGCCGGATCCCATCCGCGTCTCGGCCGGCTTCTTGGTGTACGACTTGTCCGGATAGACGTTGATCCAGACCTTGCCGCCGCGCTTGATCTTGCGGGTCATGGCGATTCGGGCGGCCTCGATCTGCCGGTTGGTGAGCCAGCCGGCGTCGAGGGCCTTCAGCCCGTAGTCGCCGAATTGAACCTTCGTCTGCCCGCGAGACAACCCGCGCCGGCGTCCGCGGTGCACCTTGCGGTGCTTGACGCGCTTGGGAGCGAGCATCAGCTACCACCGCCTGCGCCGCCGCCACCGGCTCCGCCGCCGCCACCGCCGCTGGGCCGGTCACGGCCGCCGCCGCCACCCCCACCGCCGGGACCGCCGCTACGACCACCACCGCCGCCGGGACCACGACCACCACCGCCGCCGGATCCGCCACCGCGACCACCGGGGCCGCCGGGACCACGACCACCGCCGCCGCCAGGACCGCCGCCACGACCACCGCCGCCGCCAGGACCGCCACCGCGACCACCGCCGCCGCCAGGACCACCGCCACGACCACCGCCGCCGCCAGGACCGCCACCGCGACCACCGCCGCCGCCAGGACCACCGCCACGACCACCGCCGCCGCCAGGACCGCCACCGCGACCACCGCCGCCGCCAGGACCACCGCCACGACCACCGCCGCCGCCAGGACCGCCGCCACGGCCACCGGGGCCACCGGGGCCACCGGGGCCACCAGGCCCGCGACCACCCGGGCCGCCGCCACGACCGCCGCGACCACCACCGCCACCGCCGCCGCGACCGTCACGACCGCCACGACCACCGCGACCGTCCCGCTCGGGCGCCTGCGGGGCCGGCTCGTCCATGATCGTCAGGTCGGCGCCGGTGTAGCCCTCGGGCATGATCTCGCCCTTGTTGATCCAGCACTTCACGCCGATCCGCCCGAAGGTCGTGCGGGCTTCGTGGAAGCCGTAGTCGATGTCGGCGCGCAGCGTGTGCAGCGGCACGCGGCCATCCGAGTAGCCCTCGGTACGCGCCATCTCGGCGCCGCCCAGCCGGCCCGACACCTGGACCTTGACGCCCTTGGCGCCCGAGCGCATTGCGCTGGTCAGCGCCCGCTTCATGGCCCGGCGGAAAGCGACCCGGTTCTGGAGCTGCTCGGCGATCGACTGGGCAACCAGGCGCGCGTCGAGCTCGGGGCGCTTGATTTCGAGAATGTTGACCTTGACCTGCTTGCCCGTGATGCGGTGCAGGTCGCGTCGCAGCTGGTCGACCTCCGAGCCGGACTTGCCGATCACGATTCCCGGCCGGGCCGTGTTGATGTTGACCTCGACCTCGTTCTGGTTCTTGCGAATCGTGATGTCGGAGAGCCCGGCGTGCGAGAGCCGGCCGACGATGTGCTCCCGAATCTTGATGTCCTCGTCGAGGAAGTCAGCGAACTGGCGCTCGTTGAACCAGTTCGACTTCCAGTCGTGGATGTAGCCCACGCGGAGCGACTCGGGATGAACTTTTTGACCCATGTGTAGTGACTAATCCTTCGGCGTGAGCAAGATTGTGAGGTGGCTGGTCCGCTTGCGGATCCTCGTCGCACGGCCCATTGCGCGGGGCCGGAAGCGCCTGATCGTCGGACCCTCGTCGGCGTGGACCGCCATCACATACAGGTCCTCGCCCACGAGCTCGTGGTTGTTCTCAGCGTTGGCCACCGCGGACTCGAGCAGCTTGCTCCAATCCCGCGCGACCGCACGCGAGGTGTGAGCGAGGATAGCTCGCGCTTCCTCAACGCTCTTTCCTCTGATGTGATCGCACACCAGGCGCGCCTTTCTGGCCGACGAGCGCACGTACTTGGCGTGGGCACGCACGACCACGTCCTGCCGCTCGCCCCGCCTCCGGCGGCGGGTCGGTGCCGGCTTCTTGTCGGCCTCGGACTCCGCTGCAGCTGCGCCGCGCCGGCGACGACGGGAGGGAGTGGGCGCCTCGGCCTCGGCCTCGGCATCGGCATCGTCTTCGTCTTCGTCTTCGAGAGGCTCGAGGTCGGCCAGCGCCTCCTCGTCGGCCTCGGCGTCAGCCTCGGCTGCCTCTTCGTCCTCGCCTTCGGCCTCCGCGTCGGCTTCCAGCATCACGTCCGCGGCAGCCTCCTCGGCCTCCACGTCCTCCGGGGTCTCATCGACCTCGTCGGCGTCGTCGGTGTCCTCGTCGGGCGCGATCTCGGCGGCAACCTCGGTCGGCTCCGCGGCCTTCTTGCGGGAACGCCGCCGGCGCTTCGGGGCGGCCTCGGCCTCCGCCGCCACGGCCTCCGTCGCCTCGGCCTCCGTCGCCTCGGCCTCCGTCGCCTCGGCCTCCGTCGCCTCAGGCTCTGTCGCCTCGGGCCCGGACGTGTCCGGGGTCTCTGGAGTGTCTTCCGAATCCGAAGTGCTCATCGCCTTTTACCAGTACCTGCGTGTCCTCGATACAGCCGGGTCGGCGCGAACTCGCCGAGCTTGTGGCCGACCATTGACTCGGTCACGAACACCGGCACGTGCTTGCGGCCGTCGTGGACGGCGATCGTGTGACCAACCATCTCTGGGAAGATCGTCGACGCGCGCGACCAGGTACGCAGCATGCGCTTCTCGCCTGAGGCGTTCATGGCTTCGATCCGCGTCATCAGCCGCTCCTGGACGTACGGCCCCTTCTTACTCGAGCGACTCATCGCTTCTTGCCTCTCCTCCGTCCGCGCACGATGTACTTGTCAGATGCCTTGCCCTTGGGCCGAGTGCGGTAGCCGAGCGTCGGCACGCCCCACGGGGTAACCGGGTGGCGCCCCGGCGTGGTTGAGCCCTCGCCGCCACCGTGGGGGTGGTCGACCGGATTCATCGCGGTGCCGCGCGTCTGCGGGCGCACGCCCAGGTGGCGCTTGCGACCGGCCTTGCCGATCGTCACGTTCTGGTGGTCGGTGTTGCCGATCGTGCCGACGGTGGCGCGGCACTCGGCCCGGACCATCCGCATCTCGCCCGACGGCAGGCGCAGCGTCACGTAATCGCCTTCCTTGGCGAGCAGCTGCACGCCGGCGCCGGCAGCGCGCGCCATCTGGCCGCCGCGACCCGGGGTCAGCTCGACGTTGTGCACCACCGTGCCGGCCGGCATGTTGCCGAGCGGCAGGCTGTTGCCGACGCGAATCTCGGCCCGCTCGCCCGACTGCACGCTCATACCCACCCGTAGCCGCTGCGGAGCGAGGATGTAGCGCTTCTCGCCGTCGGCGTAGTGCAGCAGCGCGATATACGCCGACCGGTTCGGGTCGTACTCGATCTGCGCCACCTTGGCCGGCACTCCGTCCTTGCGGCGTTTGAAGTCGATCTTGCGGTACAGGCGCTTGGCCCCGCCGCCGCGGTGGCGAGCGGTCTTGCGCCCGTACGAGTTCCGGCCACCGGACTTCTTAAGCCCTTCGACCAAAGACTTTTCAGGCTTATCGCGCGTGATCTCGGCGTAGTCCGGATACGTCACGAACCGGCGCCCGGCCGAGGTTGGCTTTGGTTTACGAATCGGCATCGGCTACTCCGTGTTACTCCCCGGCCTCCAGGCCGCCGAAGATCGGAATCGTCTGGCCCTCGCGCACCTGCACGATCGCCTTCTTCCACTGCCGGGTCCGGCCCGACGTCTGGCCGCGACGCTTGGGCTTCGGCCGCACGTGGGCGGTCCGCACCTCCAGCACGTTGACCTCGAACAGCTCCTCGACCGCCTGGCGGATCTGAGTCTTGTGCGCCTTGTCGTGCACACGGAACGTGTACTTGCCAGCCTCGGCGAGCGCGAACGTCTTCTCGGACAGGACGGGGCGAATGATCACCTGGGTCGGCTCCATCAGGCCTCCTGCACGGCGTTCGGGGCATCGGCGGCCGCCTCGGCGCGCCCGCCACGAGACTCGACGGCGCCGGCGAGCGCCACCAGCGACTCGAGCGCGGTCTGCGAGACGAGCAGCGACGCCGCTCCGACCAGGTCGGCCACCCCGGTCTCCTCGACCGGCATTGCCACGACCCGCACCAGGTTCCGGAAGGACTTCCCGGCAGCGGCCTCGTCGGCGCTCAGCACGACCAGGATCGGGGAGCTCGCGCCCCAATCGCTAAGCAGTGCGGCCGCCCGCTGCGTCGATGGCTCGCCGAAGGACCCAGCGTCGAACACGGCCAGCGACTCGCGTTGGGCGTGCAGCGACAGCACGCTGCGCAGCGCCGCCCGCCGGGCTTTGCGGTTGACCTTGACCGTGTAGTGGCGCGGAGTCGGGCCGAACGCGGTGCCACCGCCGGTCCAGATCGGCGAGCGCGAGGATCCGGCGCGGGCGCGCCCGGTCCCCTTCTGGCGCCACGGCTTGGCGCCGCCGCCGGAGACCTGGCCGCGCGTCTTCGTGGACGCAGTGCCGTGCCGGCGCGCGTTCAGCTCGGCGCGCACGGTCTCGTGCACGAGCGGCATGTTGAAGGAGGCCTCGAACGCCACTGAGTCGAGGTTGACGGTCCCGCCGCCGAGCACCTGCGCGCTAGCCATCGCTGCGCACCTCCACGGTCCCGCCACGCGGACCCGGAACGGCGCCGCGCACAAGCATCAGGTTCTGACCCGGGATCAGCTCGACCACGGTCAAGCCGCGCTGCGTGACGCGGCCCCCACCCATCCGGCCCGGACCGCGTAGGCCCTTGAACACGCGCGACGGAGTGGCCGAGGCGCCGATCGAGCCGGGCGCGCGGACGTTGTGCGAGCCGTGCGACTTCGGACCGCTTGAGAAGTTGTGGCGCTTGATCGCGCCCTGAAAGCCCTTGCCCTTGGTCTTGCCCGAGATCTTCACGGTGTCCCCGACGGTGAAGGCGTCGACGGTCACCGTCTGACCCACGAGCAGCTCGCCGGCCTCGTCCCGGAACTCGGCCAAGTGGCGGTGGGCGGAGGCGTCGGCCTTCTTCAGGTGGCCTAGCTCGGGCTTGGTCAGCACCTTCTCTTTACAGCGGCCGAAGGCCAGCTGCACCGCCTCGTAGCCGTCGCGCTCAACGGTGCGGATCGCCGTGACCGGACACGGCCCGGCTTCGAGCACGGTGACGCGCTCGACCCGTCCATCCTCCAGGAACCGCTGGGTCATTCCGAGTTTCCGAGCCAGGATCGCCGCCATCTCAACCCTCAGGACGCGAGACGGATCTCGATATCCACGCCGGCCGGAAGGTGGTCGAGTCGCTGGAGCGAGTCGACCGTCTTCGGGGTCGGCTGGTGGATGTCGATGAGCCGCTTGTGCGTGCGGATCTCGAAGTGCTCGCGCGAATCCTTGTCCTTGAAAGGCGACCGGATCACGCAGTAGACGTTCTTTTCGGTCGGCAGGGGCACGGGACCGGACACGGTCGCGCCGGTGCGCGTGGCCGTCTCGACGATCTCCTTGGCCGCCGTCTCGATCGCCGTGTGGTCATAGGACTTCAGGCGTATACGGATTTTGTTTTGGGCAATCGTTGCCAACGCTTGTCTATCTCTCCGCGCACGAAGGCGAGCCCCAAATCCGGGGCTCACCCCCTTACGGTCGTATCTGACACAAAAAGGCGGCGGGACCGTCGGGCCGCCGCCGCCTCATCAACTTATTGGATTACTTCGGTGACGACCCCCGAGCCGACCGTACGGCCGCCCTCGCGGATCGCGAACCGCAACCCCGGATCCATGGCGATCGGCTGGATCAGCTCGATCTCCATCTGGACGTTGTCGCCGGGCATGACCATTTCGGTGCCCTCGGGCAGGTTCGCCACGCCGGTGACGTCGGTGGTGCGGAAATAGAACTGCGGCCGGTAGCCCGTGAAGAACGGCGTGTGACGCCCGCCCTCTTCCTTCTTGAGGACGTAGACCTCGGCCATGAACTTGGTATGCGGCGTGATCGACCCGGGCTTGCACAGCACCTGCCCGCGCTCGATCTCGTCCCGCTTGGTGCCGCGCAACAGGCACCCGACGTTGTCGCCGGCCTGACCCTGGTCGAGGATCTTCTTGAACATCTCGACCCCGGTCACGACAGTCGAGGTGGTGGCCTTGATGCCCACGATCTCGACCGTCTCGCCGGTCTTGATGATGCCCTGCTCAACGCGGCCGGTCGCGACGGTGCCGCGGCCGGTGATCGAGAACACGTCCTCGACCGGCATCAGGAACGGCTTGTCGAGGTCACGCACGGGCTCTGGGATGTAGGTGTCCAGGGCTTCCGCAAGCTCGATGATCTTCGCCTCGTACTCCTCGTCACCCTCGAGCGCCTTCAGCGCCGAGCCGGCCACGAACGGGATGTCGTCGCCCGGGAACTCGTACTCGGAGAGCAGGTCGCGGATCTCGACCTCCACGAGCTCGAGCAGCTCAGGGTCGTCGACCATGTCGACCTTGTTGAGGAACACCACGATGTAGGGGACGCCGACCTGACGGGCGAGCAGAATGTGCTCGCGGGTCTGGGGCATCGCGCCGTCGGCCGCCGAAACGACCAGGATCGCGCCGTCCATCTGGGCGGCGCCGGTGATCATGTTCTTGACGTAGTCGGCGTGCCCCGGACAGTCGACGTGCGCATAGTGCCGGTTAGGCGTCTGGTACTCGACATGGGAAGTCGCGATCGTGATGCCGCGAGCCTTCTCTTCCGGAGCGTTGTCGATCGATTCGAACGACCGTACCTCGGTGCCGCCGTACCGCTCGTTGAGCACCTTGGTGATGGCCGCGGTCAGCGTCGTCTTGCCATGGTCGATGTGACCGATGGTTCCGACGTTGACATGGGGCTTGTCGCGCTCGAACTTGGCTTTCGCCACTTTGGTTTCGCTCCTTCTATTTCAGTCGTTGTGTTCGTCTGCGGACGAACTTATGCAGGATATAAATTCGCGCCAGTCGATGCTGCAAGGGCTCAAGCGGCCGCCTGCCCTTGATCGCCGATCACACGCTCTGCGATGTTAGGGGGCACTTCCTCGTAGCGCTCGAATTGCATCGTGTACGTCGCGCGGCCCTGCGTGTTGGACCGCACGTCGGTCGCGTACCCGAACATCTCGGCCAGCGGCACGTACGCGGTGATGACCTGCGCGTTGCCGCGCTGCTCCATCCCGTTGACGTGGCCGCGCCGGCGGTTCAGGTCGCCGATCACGTCGCCCATGAACTCCTCGGGGGTCACAACCTCGACCGCGAAGATCGGCTCGAGCAGGATCGGCTTGGCCCGCGCCACCGCCGCCTTGAGAGCGAGCGACCCCGCCACTTTGAACGCCAGCTCTGAGGAGTCGGTGTCGTGGTACTTGCCGTCGGTCAGCGTCGCGCGTACGTCCACCATCGGGTACCCCGCACGCGGTCCGTTCTCCATCGCCTCCTCCATGCCCTTCTCGACCGCCGGGATGAACTCGGTAGGGATCGACCCGCCCTTGATCTTGTTGACGAAGTCGAATCCCTCACCGGGCGCCGGCTCGACGTCCACGTAGACGATCCCGTACTGGCCCGCGCCACCGGTCTGCCGGACAAACCGGCCCTCGACCTTCTGAGCGGTGCCCTTGATCGTCTCCCGGTAGGAGACCTGGGGACGGCCGACGTTGGCGTCGACCTTGTACTCGCGGAGCATGCGGTCAACCAGCACCTCGAGGTGCAGCTCGCCCATGCCGGAGATCTCGGTCTGGCCGGTCTCTTCGTTGGTCCGTACCTGGAAGGTCGGGTCCTCCTCGGCCAGCCGCGCCAGCGCGGTCGCCATCTTCTCCTGATCGGCCTTGGTCTTCGGCTCGATCGCGACCTTGATCACGGGCTCGGGGAACTCGATCGTCTCGAGCTTGATCGGCTTGTCGGGCGCGGCCAGCGTGTCGCCGGTCACGACCTGCTTGATGCCGACCGCGGCCGCGATGTCGCCGGCGTGTACGTCCTTGACCTCCTCGCGCTCGTTGGCGTGCATCATCAGGATGCGGCCGATGCGCTCGGTCCGGCCCGTGTTCACGTTCAGGATGCGCGAGCCCGCCTCGAGCTGACCCGAGTAGACGCGGAAGTAGGTGAGCTTGCCGACGTAGGGGTCGGCCATGATCTTGAAGGCCAGTGCCGCGAACGGCTCGTCGTCGGAGGCGTGGCGGACGGCCGGCTGCTCGTCGCCGTTCGAGGAGCCCTTGGCGGCCTCGAGACCCTCCACCGGCGGCACCTCGAGCGGGCTCGGCAGGTAGTCGAGGACGGCATCCAGCAGCGGCTGCACGCCCTTGTTCTTGAAGCTTGAGCCGCACAGGACCGGCGTGATCTCGATCGCGAGCGTCGCGTGGCGGATCGCCTGCTTGAGGCGCTCGGGCGAGATCTCCTGCTCTTCGAGGATCATCTCCGTCAGCTCGTCGTCGTGGTGTGAGACCTCGTCGAGCAGGTGCTCGCGCGCGGCGGCTGCCTCGTCGGCCATCTCGGCCGGGATGTCGATGATGTCCTGCTCCTTGCCGAGCTCGTCCTTGTAGATGACCGCCTTCATGCCGATCAGGTCGACGATGCCGCGGAAGTCGGCCTCGGAGCCGATCGGCAGCTGGACAGGCACCGGGTTGGCGCCCAGTCGGTCGATCATGGTCTGCACACCGCGGCTGAAATCGGCGCCGATCCGGTCCATCTTGTTGATGTAGGCGATCCGCGGGACTCGGTACTTGTCCGCCTGGCGCCATACCGTTTCAGACTGGGGCTCTACGCCGGCGACAGAGTCGAACAACGCAATCGCGCCGTCGAGCACGCGCAGCGACCGCTCGACCTCAACCGTGAAGTCGACGTGGCCAGGCGTGTCGATGATGTTGATCCGGTGGTCCCGCCACTCGCACGTGGTGGCGGCGGAGGTGATCGTGATGCCCCGCTCCTGCTCCTGGGCCATCCAGTCCATGACGGCCGCACCTTCGTGAACCTCCCCCATCTTGTAGGTCCGACCGGTGTAATACAGGATGCGCTCAGTCGTCGTCGTTTTACCGGCGTCGATGTGGGCCATGATCCCGATATTGCGAATCTTGTCCAGGGGGAAGGTACGAGGCATGTTTTTCAGGTATTCGAGGGCTGCGATTTATCGGTCGTTCGCGGCCAAAATGCACCGGTTTCTCGGCGAAAACTGCGGACATGAAAAAGGGCCCATCGGGCCCAGTCACGACGCAGATGTCGGGAAGGGGCGGGTGTCTATCTGGTGGACGACTCCATTACAAAGATCCCGCGTCCCGGGAAGCGCACGCGCGTGAGCGCACGACCCGAGGCACAGAGCGAATATAGCAGAGGTTCTGAGGACCTCCGGCGCCTTTCGCGGCGGCATCGGCGGGACGAATCCACCCCTTCCGACGCGCGTCCGACGGGCCGCGCATCGGGGACCGGAGCGGTCGTACTCGTAGCCGCGATTGGGGCGCTGCTTGTGCTCGTCGCCCAGTTCATCCCGCTCTATCACGTGCACGTTCCGACCAGCTCGGCTCCGATCAAGACGGTCGGTACGGGCGCCAACCACGGCTGGGCGCCGGTACCTATCGCGCTCGTCTGCTTCGCGCTGGCGGCGGCCGTGTACCGCCACGGCAACCGGACCGCCCTGCTCGGTCTGGCCGTGCTCGGCGTCGCGACGCTGCTGATCGCGCTCCTCGGCGACCTCCCCGACGCCCACGCCACCGGGTTGATCGGCTCGAGCGCAAACCAGTACGTGCAGGGAGTCTCCTCGCCCAGCGCCGGCCTCTATTTGGAGACGCTTGGGGCGGTGCTGTTGCTGGTCAGCGGGGGCGTGGGATTCCTGATGCTGGGGTCGGCGCCGAGCCGGATGGAGCCGTCGGCACTGGGGGACGGCGAGCGACCGGCGGCGGGGGACGGCGAGCCGCCGGCACCGCCCGAGTCGCAGGAAGCCGGCCCAAAGGCCTCCCGCCCGGCTAAGGGTCCTCTTAGCCTCCGGGACAGTGGACGGCGGAAGTGGTCGGCATCCTGACACGAGGTGTGATCGAGTTGCAACCCGAGAGGAATACGCCGTTACCCTTGGAAAATGCGAGGGTTGTCTCACTGCAGCCCCCGGTCCCGTGTGGTGGGCAGCCCTCGCGTTTAGTTCCGGTGGCGTCCCTCTGGGGCCCCGGCGCTTGAGTCTTCGCTGCCGCGAGAAGACCCGGCAGAAGCAGCTGCACCGCGAGTTCTCCTACATCGCGGCCGCGAATAAGGATCTGCTCGCCTCACCCGTGTGTCAGGTGCAGCAGCCGACCGGCGACACGTTCGTCCACGGCACTCCCGACGCGGCGCTCCTCTCGATGCTCGCTGTGCTGCGACGCCCGCCGACCGGCTGAGTCCCCAGGTGTTCGTTGGCGCTTCGGATGTCTACGCGGGCTCGGCGCGCCGTGCGTTCTCCGCCGGGAGAGAGACGTACTTCCTGGCCGTGGCAGGACTAGACCAGGCGGCGACTATTCCGTCGGACCGCTGCTTCACTCTGGAGGCCCACGCGCTAGCCCGGTACCTGCCGAAGATCCCACCGGCCCTGCGGGCGCAGACCACGGCGCTCCAAGCGGGCTACATCGCCTACTACCGCGGCCTCGTTAGGCGTGCTCCACGCGACGCGGTCTGCCTTGTCGATACCGGTCGGTCCGACAACGGCGCCTCGTGCGGCATCACGGCCGCACAGATCGAGGAAAACGAGCCCCCGGACGACGAGAACGGCGTATTCGTCAGTGTCGTTCCCGACGGCGTGGCATCGGTCACGCTGAGCTTCCCCGCCGCCCGAGGAAAGCCCGCCCATTCGCTGACCGGCCGGGTCAGAGGCAATGTCTACGCTATCCGCGCCACCGGCCCCGCACAGCCCCTGGTTGAACCGGCCATCACCTGGCGCTCGGCGGATGGCCGGGTTCTCAAGACAATTCCGATGCCGACGCCCGCGATGGAGCGGGCGGCATGCCGGGCGGATCCGGTCCCCTGCGCCCTGATTCAGGACGGCGGCCTTACTGAATCAAGCAGCACGACGTCGTCCGGCACCGCCCTGTCTCGCCCCGAGCCGCCCGCGCCGGCAACCCGCCCCGCTCCACCACCCGCTAATCAGTGCCGAGCGACGCCCAAACCGTGCGCCAACAACAGCTGCGGAGCTGGATGCCCCTTTCGGGGCCCTCGCGATACTGACCCTCACCGCCGACAACTAGTTACTAGTCGAGAGCGAGGGCCCCAGAAGGGGCGCCAGCGGAGCCCGCGCCAGCGGAGCTACCAGCGGTAGTGCGCGAAGGCCTTGTTGGCCTGCGCCATGCGGTAAATGTCGTCCTTGCGCTTGAAGGCGCCGCCCTGCTGCTGCGTGGCGTCGAGCAGCTCGTTCGCGAGGCGCTGGGCCATCGACTTCTCGCGCCGCTGGCGGGAGAACTGGACGAGCCAGCGCACGGCCAGAGTGCGGGCGCGACGGGCCGGTACCTCGACCGGCACCTGGTAGGTGGCACCACCGACCCGGCGCGATCTGACCTCGAGCACCGGCGTGAGTGCCTTGACCCCTGCCTCAAGCTGCTCGACCGGGTTCTTGCCCGATCGCTCGCCGAGGATGGCCAGCGCGTCGTAGACGATCTGCTCCGCCACCGACTTCTTGCCGTCGAGCATGACCTTGTTGATCACCTGCTGGACGAGGCGATTGCGGTGAACGGGGTCGGGCTCGATCGGCCGGACCTGGGCTGCTGCGCGGCGCGGCACTACTTGGCCTTCACGCCGTACTGAGAGCGGGCCTTCTTGCGATCGCTCACGCCAGCGGCGTCAAGTGTGCCGCGAATGACCTTGTAGCGGAACCCAGGCAGGTCCTTGACGCGGCCGCCACGGACCAGGACCACCGAGTGCTCCTGGAGGTTGTGGCCCTCGCCCGGGATGTAGGCGCCAACCTCCATGCCGTTGGTGAGCCGCACACGGGCCACCTTTCGAAGCGCCGAGTTCGGCTTCTTCGGGGTGGTGGTGTACACGCGCGTGCACACGCCCCGGCGCTGTGGCGCCGCGACCTTCTTCTTGCGGCCCTTACCGGATTTCAAACCGGGGGTGGCAAGCTTCTTCTTCGGTGGGGTGCGGCCCTTGCGGACCAATTGGCTGGTAGTCGGCATGCGGGGGGCGACTTTAGCAGGGGCGCCTGGGTGGGCTGTTTCGATTGTGTGGCGACGCCGGCGGGCGGACGAGGGGCGACATCCGGGTGCAAAAGTCCCGAAACCTCCTACCGGCGCCACGCATCCGGGATATAAGCGTCTCCCGAGCCCGTCGCACAAATCCGGGGATTTGTGAGGTGCCCACAACTGATCGTGGGCCGCGCGCGGCGCTCCATCCAGAATTCGTGGAGCCTGGCTGAGAAACGCGCCGTATTTTCACGTTTCTCAGCCAGGCTCAACTCCGCGGGCCGGCGCCCTGTGATCCGGCCACAACGACCCCCGCCCCACCGCGGTTATGCGACGGCTACCCCAGGCGCTTATATCCCCGCCGCCCACGGGCTCCAGAGCCGGGAGCCGGCGTCACGCGGCGACGCCCAGCGCCTCGTCCACCGAGACGCTCGGCACTCCCACCGCCTCCGCCACCGGCGCGTAGGTGACCTGCCCGCCGGCTACGTTGACGCCCAGCTTCAGCCCGGGGTTCTCGTTGATGGCCGTGAGCACGCCGGCCGTCGCCAGGTGCAGCACGTAAGGGATGGTCGCGTTGGTCAGCGCGGCCGTCGAGGTGATCGGCACCGCGCCCGGCATGTTGGCCACGCAGTAGTGGGTGATGCCGTCGACCTCATAGGTCGGGTTTGAGTGGGTGGTCGGGTGGGAGGTCTCAAAGCATCCCCCCTGATCGATCGACACGTCGACCAGCACCGCCTGGCGCTTCATCAGCGATAGCTGCGCGCGGGTGATCACGTGCGGCGCCTTCGCCCCGTGGACGAGCACCGCTCCGATCACGAGGTCCATGTAGGGCAGGCGCTGCTCGATCTCCAAGGTCGTCGCGAAGCACGTGTCGGCTCGCCCGCCGAAGGCGATGTCGAGCTCTCGCAGGCGATCGATGTCGCGGTCATACACATACACGGTCGCCTCCATGCCCAGGGCGATGAACGCCGCGTGCATCCCGACCACCCCGCCGCCGATGACCATCACGTTGGCGGCAGCGACGCCGGGAACGCCCCCAAGCAAAATCCCGCGTCCACCCAAAGGCTTCTCGAGCATGAACGCGCCGGCCTGGGTGGCGATCTTGCCCGCTACCTCGGACATCGGCGCCAGCAGCGGCAGCCGCCCGCGCCTGTCCTCGACCGTCTCGTAGGCGATGCAAGTCGCTCCCGACTCCATCAACCCACGGGTTAGCGAAGCGTCCGCCGCCAGGTGCAGGTAGGTAAAAAGGACGTGGCGGGACTCGAGCCGCGCCACCTCGGGCGGCTGGGGCTCTTTGACCTTGATGATCATCGTGGCCTCTTCGAACACGGCGTCGGCGTCCGGCACGATCGTCGCCCCCTGCGCCACATACGCCTCGTCCGTAATTGCCGATCCGACCCCGGCGCCGCTCTGCACGAACACCTCATGGCCGGCATCGGCCAGCTCCCGCACTCCGGCCGGTGTCAGCGCCACCCGGTACTCGTCCGTCTTGACCTCTGTTGGAACCCCGACCTTCACGCTAGGACCGCCTTCCCGTGTTGTGCTGGAGGAATCTCATGCCACCAGCTGGCGCCCCCGCAGCGCCAGCCAGAACTCGATCCGGTCCCGGGCCGAGGACAGGTCGCGACCGGTCAGCTCCTCGACCCGGCGGATCCGGTAACGCAGCGTGTGGCGGTGACAATAGAGCCGCTTCGCCGCCCGTTCCCATTGCCCGTTCTCCTCGATGAACGCCTCGAGCGAGCGCATCAGCTCGCCGCCGTACGGCCCCTCGCTGGCCTCGATCGGCCCGAGGATCGAGTCGCAGAACAGCCGCAGCGCCTCCTCGTCCTGGAGGGAGAGGAGAAGCTGGAAGGAGCCCAGGTCCTTGTAGGTGGCCACGCGCGGCTGCTTGGCCGAACTCGGGCCCGACCCGTTGCCGTTCGGGGCCGCCCCGATCCCCAAGCCGAGCGCCTCCATCGCGCAGCGGGCCTCGTGGAAGCTTCGCCGGGCGTCGGACGTCGACATCGCGCGCCCGATGCCCAGGCGCACCGAACTGTCCAACTCGCGCTCGGCCACCGCGGCCACGCGGTCGCCCAGGGCGAACAAGTCCTCGTCGGCCCCGCCGGCCACCAGCGCGCAGGCCAGCTGACCCACCGAGGCGACGAGCGCCGGCGTCGCCTCCTCGCGCAGGCCGCTCCACAGGGCGGCCTCGAGCGATGCGGGCGAGATCCGCGCATCGCCGTCGCGCCCCAGCACGATCGCCGTCACCCGGTCAGTCAGCCCGAACGGACCGAGCCGGCGGGCCAGCTCGGATCCCGACAGCTCCCCGCTGACGATCGCGTCGAGCACGTCACCGGCTAGCCGGCGCTCGGTGTCGCCCGCCACACGGCCGCGAAGCAGCTCGAGCGCCACGATCGTGACCGCCTGGTGCAGGGTCAGGCGGTCGAAGTCCGACAGCGGCCCAGCGTCCTTGATTGCCACCAGCCACGCCTCGGGTCGACGGACATGGTCCCGCCCCGGGCGGGCGGGATCATTTCCTCCGTTTCGCTCCGGCCGGGGCGCGCCGTCGGACGCGACCGGCAGGGCCAGGCCCTGGTTGCCCTCGAACAGCGAGGGCACGAACGCCCGCGACTCGCGCCGGCGAGCCCGCTCGTGCACCTCGCTCCGCAGGGTCTCGAGCGCGTGGGGCTCGATCTCCCGCCGGAACGCGTGCTGCTGGAGCGGCTCTCCGCGCGAGTCGAACACGACCACGGCGGCCCCGATCAGAGTCGCCAGAGCGCTAACCAGCGCCTCCAGGCCGCGCTCGGAGAGAACGATTCGCTCGAGCCGCTCCTGCGCGGCCAGGGCCCGGCGCAGCACCGCGTACTGCTCGTTGACCAACTGGGTGAACGCGGCCTCGGTGATCGCGATGAACGGCAGCTCGTAGGGCACCTCGAACACCGGGAACTCGCGCTCCGCGGCCACCTCGAGCAGCGCCTCGGGCACCGCGGCGTGCTTAAAGCCCGTTCCGAACCCAAGTCCGGCCAGATGGTGGTCGGCGAGCCGGGCCGCGTACTCCCGGGCCTGCTCCGGGGTGTCGAGCTGCATGCCGGTGGTCAGCAGCAGCTCGCCCCCGGACAGCCACGGGGTCGGGTCGAGGATCTCGGAGATGTGCACCCAGCGCACGGGCAGGTTCAGGCTGCTCTCGCCGGCCACGAGCCGGACGTCCAAGTCCCGCAGCAATTCCCTGACCGTCAGCATCCGAGCGCCCCCCGCCAGCCGTCTACGCGCTCTGCAGGTGCATTCGCTCGCCTGCCTCGGTGAGCACGCCGCGCAGGATCTCTTCGATCTCGCCGAACTGCTCGGGGCCGGCGATCAGCGGCGGCGAGAGCTGGATCACCGGATCACCACGATCGTCCGCGCGGCAGATCAGGCCGCGGCGATAGAGCTCGCCCGATAGGAAGCCGCGCAGCAGCGTCTCCGACTCCTTCTCGTTGAACGTCTCCCTGGTCTCCTGGTCCTTGACCAGCTCGATCGCATGGAAGTAGCCCGTGCCGCGAACATCGCCGACGATCGGGAGGTCGCGCAGACTGTCGAGCATCTCGCGGAACGCGCCCTCGTTCGCGCGCACGTGCTCGAGAATGCCCTCGCGTTCGAACACGTCGAGGTTGGCCATCGCGATCGCCGAGCACACCGGATGCCCCGCGAACGTAAACCCGTGCGTGAAGCTGTTCATGCCGTTCGCGAAGGGCTCGAATACCCGATCGGAGGCGATCACTGCGCCCATTGGCGCGTACGCGCTGGTGATTCCCTTGGCGGTCGTGATCATGTCGGGAAGGTAGTCGTACTTGATCGAGCCGAACCATTCGCCCAGCCGGCCCCACGAGCAGATGACCTCATCGGAGATCAGCAGCACGTTGTACTCGTCGCAGATCTCGCGCACGCGCTGGAAGTAGCCGTCCGGGGGCACGAAGCAGCCGCCGGCGTTCTGGACGGGCTCGAGGATCACGGCGGCGACCGTGTCCGGCCCCTCGAACTCGATCTTCTCGGCGATCGACTCGGCGAACCAGCTCTCGCTGATGCCGGGCGCCATGCGGTACGTGTTGGTGTTCGGGACGTGGTGGTCGCCGGGCGTCAGCGGCTCGAACGGCTGGCGCAGGCTGGTGATTCCCGTCGCCGACAGCGCGCCGAGGCTGGTCCCGTGGTACGCGATCTCGCGCGCGATCAGCTTCGTCTTGTTCGGGCTGCCGGTGACCTTGTGGTACTGGCGCGCGAGCTTGTAGGCGGACTCGACCGCCTCGCTTCCGCCGCTGGTGAAGAACACGCGGTTCAGGTCGCCTGGGGCGAGTGACGCGATCCGCGCCGCCAGCTCAATCGCCGGCGGGTGCGCGTAGGACCAGTTGGTGTAGAAGCCGAGCTCCTTGGCTTGGTCGGCCCCGGCCTGCACGACGTCCGCGCGACCGTGGCCGATGTTCACGCAGAACAGTGCCGAGAGCGCGTCCAGATAGCGGTTGCCGCGCTCGTCCCAGACGTAGCACCCGTCACCGCGGACGATGATCGGAACCTCGGCGTCGTCGTAGGCCGACATCCGCGTGAAGTGCATCCACAGGTGGCGCTTGGCCAGCTCCTGGAGCGTGCTCTGCCCGGTCCGAACCGCTTGCTCCGTACTCGCCATCCCGTCCCTCCAAATCCTCGTTCGCCGTTTTGTACAACCGTAGCGGGACAGTGGGGCCAAGGCAATTGTGCGGATCGGCAGGTGCCCCCCTCGCCGGCTCACCGGTCAGGAGTTCGATGACGGGAAATCTGGCGCGCCGGACCGTTCCGAAGTGCGAACGCGGATGCGCCAGATTTCCTTAAGGGAATTCGGCGACGACCGCGGTGTACTAGCCGCAGTGTTGGGCGCCGAATTCCCCGGGGCCGCCTGCGGCGGCGTCCGTGGGACCGTCGAGGGCCCGTCCTGACCGGATCGTCGCTAGACGGCGGCGGTGGCGGGCGCGGTGGCGCGGACCGGCGCCGGCATAAGCCACGCGGCGCCGACCACGAGCATGAAGGCCAGGCACTGCAGTACGACCGGCACCGGGCTGGTCGGCAGCGGATCGCCGAAGACGATGAATCCGCCGACGATGCCAGCCACGTTGGCCGCCGTACCCGTGACCGCGATCACGGGGACCGCGTCGCCGTCCTGGAAGGCCTTGGCCGAGGCGTAGAAAGCCACGACCGAGGCGGCGAGGCAGATGAACAGCCATGGGGAAAGCAGACCGGCGAAGCCGTGCGCGCCGACCATGCCGGAGATCGCCTTGATGGCGACGTCGGACACGCCGAACAGCATCCCGGCGGCGGCACCCAGCATGTAGCCGTGGTGCTCCTCCGGGGCGCCCATCCTCGGTCCGAGGATGAGGAGCGTGCCGGCGCCGATAAGGGCGGCCTCAAAGCCGATCAGGCCCGGCGTGGAAAACTTGGAGTGGGCGCCGTGGGCGGCCGGGAGCGTGAAGCCGAGCAGCATCAGCCCGACGGCGGTCAGAGCGAGGCCGAACCACTGGCGCCGGCCGAGCCGGCAGCCCAGCATCTGCTCGGCCATAACCGCCAGCAGCACCATGCCGCCGGCCAGCACGGCCTGGACGATCGAGAGCGGGGCGACCGACATGGCCGCGACGTGGAAGACCCACGCGCCGGCGCCGATCACCCAGCCGATCGTGAACAGCGGCGAGGCGAACAGGGCCTTGGCCGATTGCCACGGCCGGCGCATGTCAACCGCGGGTGCCGCGCAGGCTCCCCGGTGCTTGTACAGGAAGCCGACGTTAGTTGTCAGAGCGCAGAGGAGCGCGAGGAAGATGCCGAGAAAGGAGCTCATTGCTGGGTGGCAGGCGTGCGATCCGTGCTCGCCTCACACCTGTCTTCGGCAAAGCGCGCAGAAGGCTTGAGCGTAGCGGTCGGACTACAGCGAATGGGTACCCGTGAGAGCATCGGGCCAGTCCTATTGAGGGAAACGCCACGTGCCGAGGGAACACGCAAGCCAAAGAACGGTCTTATCCGGTGCGGATTCGCGCGATGGTCCAAAACTCCGACCATTGCTGCTCGTCGACGTCGACGGCGTGATCTCGCTATTTGGCTATGACCACGCGGCGCCGCCGGCCGGGCGCTACCAGCTGGTCGACGGGATGATCCACTTCCTATCGGCGACGGCCGGAGAGCACCTGCTCCTGCTGGCCACCGAGTTCGATCTCGCCTGGTGCACGGGCTGGGAGGAGAAGGCCAACGACTACCTGCCCGTGGCGCTCGGACTCCCCGATTCGCTGCCGCACGTGGTGTTCGATCCGGCGGGCCGCCCTGCCCACGCGCACTGGAAACTGGGCGGGATCGACCGCCACGTCGGGCCGTCGCGGCCGGTCGCGTGGCTTGACGACGCCCACGACGACGGCTGCCGGTCCTGGGCGCTCGCCCGCCCGGGTCCCACGCTCCTCGTCACGACCGACCCGGCGGTCGGCGTCACCGACCGCGAGGTGGCTGAGCTGCTGGATTGGGCGCGCCGGCTGGGGTGAACTATTGCCCTGACTCAAAAATCCGGTGGCAGCCTCGATGCGGCCTCGGGCTAAGCGGCCGCGGTGACGGAGAAGACGGGCGGGAGCCGCGACGCCACCTCGAACCAGCTGGCGCCGGCGTCGCCCGTGCCGAACACGTCCCCCGAGGTGGCCCCGAAGTACAGCTGCAGCGAGTCCCCCTCCCCAACCTGGCCGAAGGCGCGCCGCAGGACGGTCAGGTAGGCCTCGTGATCGGGCAACCCGTCGCCGCGCGGCGTCCACGACCGTCCACCGTCGCGCGTCTCGTACACCCGCACGACGCCCTCGGGCGTCACGCGGTCGAAGTCGCCCGTCAGTGGGATCACGTAGGCGCTGTCGGGATCGCTCGGGTCGAGCGCGAGCGGGAAGCCGAAGTCCGAGGGCAGGCCCTCGCCGATGTAGCTCCAGTTCTGGCCGGCGTCGTCGGAGCGATACACGCCGCCGTGGAACTGGATGAACATCCGGTGGGGATCGCGCTTGGCGCGTTCCATCCGGTGCACGCACAACGGACTTGACTCCTCACGCGCGTCTTCGGGCAGGTAGGGGGCGAGGATGCCGCGGTTGCCCCTGTGCCAGGTCTGACCGTGATCCGCGGTGTGCCACACGCCGGCGGCGGAGACCGCCACCGACAACCGATCCGGCTCGCCGGGCCAGGGCACGATCGAGTGCAGGCACAGCCCGCCACCGCCCGGCTGCCAGTCCTCGTCGACCCGGTGCCGGCGCAGCTCGGCGTTGAGCTCCCACCTCTGCCCGCCGTCGCGGCTCTCGAACAGCACGCCCGGGTCGCCGCCGGCCCACAGCGAGCCGCCTTCGCCGGGAACGATCACCCAGATCCGCTCGAGCGCCTCCGCGCCGCCCTCGGGGAGCGCCACCCCTTCGGCTTGGGTCCACTCGCCGCCGGGGTCGTCGGCGAACCAGATCTTCGGGCCGTAGAACGGCGAGGTCGACGTGGCGATCACCCGCCCGCTCGCGGGATCGCGCACCGCGAAGTCGATCGGCTCGCCCGGGAACGCCCGGCAGCGCACCTTGAATTCCCCGCCCGGGTCGCCCTCGAGGACGAACAGGCCCTTCTTGGTGCCGACGGTCAACTCAGTCACGGCTTACGTCCCTCCTGTAATCGCGGGCAGGACCTCGACGCGGTCGCCCGATCCGACGGTCGTCTCCGCCCGGCCGCGCTCGCCGTTGACGAATACGTTGATGTGGCGGCGAATCATTCCGCGCTCGTCGAGGATCCAGCCGGTTACCGACGGGTGCCGGTCCTCGAGGCCGCGGAGCAGCTCGTGCACCGTGGCCCCTTGCAACTCGAGCTCGGACCGGTCGCCGGCGAGGCTTCTCAAAGGTCCGTGGAGGCAGACGACAGCCATCGTGGTCGCATCCTCAGACCGGGCGGCAGGCGAAAACTCATCGCTCACCGAGAGGGCTGGTCGAGAAAGCGGAAAATACGTCCGGTTTCTCGACCAGGCTCTGGTCGAACGCGCCGTGGCGGCCGGCGCCTTCGCGGAAGCGCGCCAACCCGGCCTCGACGTCTTCAAGCGAGCGCAGCCCGTGAGCGAACTCGTTGGTCAGCGCGGCGGGTTCGTCGTTCCCCTCGCCCTCGAGCAGGGCCAAGCGGTCCTCCCGCAGGCAGCGCTGCGGGAAGCCGGCCAGCTCCCGCGCCAGCCCCTCGGCGGCGCTGCGGCTCTCGCCGCGAGGCACCACCCGGTTCACCAGCCCAAAAGCCAGCGCCTCGCCCGCGTCGACCGGCCGCCCTGTCAACACCATGTCCATCGCCCGCGACATTCCCACGAGCCGCGGCAGCCGGACCGTCCCGCCGTCCATCAGCGGCACCCCCCAGCGCCGGCAGAACACGCCGAACACGGCCCCTTCCTCGGCCACGCGCAGGTCGCACCAGAGCGCGAGCTCGAGCCCGCCGGCGACCGCGTAACCGGCCACGGCCGCGATCACCGGCTTGCCCAGACGCAGCCGGGTCGGGCCCATCGGCCCGTCCCCGTCGGGCGCCACCCGGTTCCCGGAATCCGTGCCGACCGCCTGGAGGTCCGCGCCGGCGCAGAACACGCCACCCTCGCCGTGCAGCACGGCGACCGCCGCGTTGGCGTCGGCGTCGAAGGCCCGGAACGCGTCGGCCAGCGCCTGGGCGGTCTCGCCGTCGACCGCGTTGCGCCGCTCGGGCCGCGACAGCAGCACGGTGGTCACGGGCCCGTCGCGCTCGACCCGGACCGCTTCGCTCACGGCGCCGCTCCGATCGCCCGCCGCACGAACGTTTCGATCGACGCGACGACCTGATCGGACCCGCCGACCGACGACAGCGGCCCGACGAGCGCCTCCCCGCAACCGCCGACGAGCGCCGCAGCGGTAAAGGCGACGTCCTGGGCAGGAATCTCGCCGGCGTCGATCGCGGCCCTCAACTCGTCCGCGACCAGCGAGGCATAGCGCTCGCGATAGTCCAACCGCTCGGCGTCGACTAGCGGATCGACCGGCTCGGCCAGCAGCGCCCACGCCAGTCGGCGATTCTCGAGCGCGCGCCGAGCGAAGGTCGCCAGCACCGCCTCGAGCCGGTCCGCGGCGGCGGGGCCCGCTTCCTGTGCCGCTGCGCGCATCGCCCGCTCCTCGCCCGTGCATACGGCTCGGAACACCTCGAGGAACAGCTCGGCCTTGGACGGGAAGTGGCGGTACAGCGTCCCGGCGGCCACCCCGGCCCGTTCGGCGATCGCCGCCACCGACGCGCCGGCGTATCCGCCTTCCTCGATCAGCTCGCGGGCGGCCGCAAGCAGTCGCTCCCGCGTCCCAGAGGAGCCGGCGACGGCACTCACGCGGCGAGCGCGCGGTCGATTATCGCCCCCGCGTCGACGCTGGCTGGGAGCGTCCCGTACACGCGCCCGCTCCCGCCGGCCAGCCTGGCCGCACAGAAGGCATCGGCCACCGCCGGCGGAGCGAACCGCACCAGCAGCGACGCCTGAAGCGCCACGGCCAGATCCTCGACCACCCGCCGAGCCTCGAACTGCGGCTCACCAAGGACAAACACCTCGGACACCTCCGAACGGACCCGCTCTATATGGGCGTCGAGCCGGGCGTCGGCCCCGCCGCCGAGCTCGCACTCGGCCAGGAAGGCCGGCAGCCCGTCGGGCTCCTTGACCACCGCGCGCAGGACGTCGAGCGCGGCCACGTTCCCCGAGCCCTCCCAGATCGAGTTCAGCGGCGCGTCCCGGTAAAGCACCGGCAGCCCCGAGTCCTCGACGAAGCCGTTGCCGCCCAGGCACTCGAGCGCCTCGGCCGCGTGCGGCGCCGCGCGCTTGCACACCCAGTACTTCATGACCGCGGTGGCGAACCGACGAAACGCCACCTCGAGCTCGGAGTCATACGCGCGCGCGACCCGGAGCGCCGCGACGGTCGCCGCCTCTGACTCGATCGCCAGGTCGGCCAGCACATTGCGCATCGCCGGCTGATCGACGAGCAGCGCGCCGAACGCGCCGCGGTGGCGGGCGTGGTGAATCGCCTCGACCGTCCCGCGGCGCAGCGAGGTCGTCGCGCCGAGCAGGCAGTCAAGCCGCGTGTGGTTGACCATCCGGATGATCGCGGGCACCCCGCGTCCCTCCTCGCCCACGAGCCGCCCCTGCGCCCCGTGGAACTCGACCTCGGATGAAGGCAGCGACCGCGTGCCCAGCTTGTCCTTCAGCCGCTGAAACTCCATTCCCGGCCCGCGCTCCACCAGGAAGCAAGACAAACCACCGGGGGCCTGCGCCAGGACCAGGAACACGTCGCAGGGCGGATAGGAGCAGAACCACTTGTGCCCGTGGAGTTCGTACGCGTCCCCGCCGACCGGCTCGGCTCGGGTGATGTTCGCGCGTACGTCCGACCCGCCCTGGCGCTCGGTCATCGCCATCCCGGCGAGAGCGCCGCGCTCGTAATCCGGAAGCGTCAGCCGTGGCTCCCACTCGGCGGCGAGCTCGGGCGCCCCGTCGCGGAGCGCCGGCACCGCCGCGTAGGTCATCGAGACGGGACACATCACGCCGGCGTTCGCGTTTCCGTACAGCATGAACAGCGCCGCCCGCACGACGTGCGCGCCGGGCTGTTCGGCTCGCCACGGGAGACTGTGCAGCTCCCGCTCGACGGCACCGCGCAGCAGCCAGTGCCACGAGGGATCGAGCTCGACCTCGTCGATTCGGTTGCCGTAGCGGTCGTGGGTGCGGAGGATCGGGACGTTGCGCTCGGCGCGCCGGGAGTGCTCGAGCGCCTCGACGCTGCCGGCGAGCGCCCCCGCCTCCCGAGCCCGCTCGATCCCCCAGCCCCCGCCCTCTCGCTCGAGTCCCTCGCGCAGCGCGTGATCGACCTCGAACAGGTTGACCGGCTGGAGGGGCGGCGCTTGGTTGAGGACCTCGCGCGCCGGATCGCTCACGTCGACGGTAGCCATGTGAATCCGGATTCACATTATAAGGCGCCGCCGTCCGACGCCGCCGACCAACCTAGGCGCCGCCGTGAGGCGCCGCCGACCCACCTAATGCCCGCGGCAACCTCCACTGTCAACGAAGACGCCGCCGGCGGGGTGGGTGGGATCGATCTCGGTCGAGGCGAACTCGGCCAGAACGCTCGACCGGGTGCGACGGACTCGTGCGCTCGCCACGCGGACGATCCTCCGGCCCCGGGCCGCCGCGATCGCGCTCGCGATCCCGCTCCATCGCCGCGTCCGCCCGCGCGCGCTCCTCGCGCGCACGGTCGCGATCCTCGGTCAGCCCGACCTCGTAGAACACCAGGGCCGTCCCCTCGACGAGCCCGAGCGCCACCAGGCCGAAGGCCAGGTTCTGCCCGAGTCCGCCGCTGAACGCGAACGCGCAGGCGATGCCCGCGATGACGAGCAGCCCGGCGGAGCCGAAGCCTACGATCCGAGATCGTGTGCTCAAGCGGCCCCGCCGGCTGTCATCACTTATTACTCGTCTGGATCGTCGTCGGCTTCGGGGACGTCGAGCTCGGCGAGCTCATCGACGAACCCCAGTGAGGAGCGACCGTCGCCGATGCCCTCCAGATCGGAGAGATCGGGCTCGGGGCCGCCGAATCCGGTCAGGCCCTCGCCGTCGGTCAGGCCGAGCTCGGCCGCCAGATCGTCGTGATCGAGCAGGCCGACGTCGTCCATGCCGCGAGGCAGCGGCTCCGCCGGCTCGATCTCGATCCGCCGGTAGCGCTTGAGCCCCGTGGCGGCCGGGATCAGCTTGCCGATGATCACGTTCTCCTTCAGGCCTACCAGGCGGTCGATCTTGCCCTCCAGAGCCGCGTCGGTCAGGACCTTGGTGGTCTCCTGGAAGGAGGCCGCCGACAGGAACGAGTCGGTGTTGAGCGACGCCTTGGTGATCCCGAGGATGATCTCCTCGGCCTGGGCGGTTTCGCCGCCGGCGTCGAGCACTGCCTTGTTGACGCGCCCGTACTCCTGGCGGTCGACGAACTGCCCCGGCAGGAGCTCGGTGTCGCCCTTCTGGTCGACTCGCACGCGCTTCATCATCTGGCGCACGATCAGCTCGATGTGCTTGTCGTTGATGTCGACGCCCTGGGACTTGTAGACCTCCTGGACCTCGCGGACCAGGTAGACCTCGGTCTCGGTCCGCCCGCGCACGGCGAGCAGCTCGGCCGGATACAACGACCCTTCGTTGAGCTGCACGCCGGGCTCGATCTTCTCGCCCTCGCTCACGAACAGCCGCGTCCGACGGGGGAACGTGTTGCGGTGCTCCTCGCCGGTGTCGTCGGTGACCACCACCGTGACCGCCTTGTCGGACTCCTCGATCGACACCTTGCCGCCGATCTCGGCGATCTTGGCCAGGCCCTTGGGCTTGCGCGCCTCGAACAGCTCGACCACGCGCGGCAGGCCGTGCGTGATGTCCGCGCCGGCGACACCGCCGGTGTGGAACGTCCGCATGGTCAGCTGCGTGCCCGGCTCCCCGATCGACTGGGCCGCGATGATCCCCACCGCGTCGCCCAGCTGGGCCAGCTTGCCGCTCGCCATCGAGCGGCCGTAGCAGGCCTGGCAGACGCCGGTCGGCGCCTCGCACTTGAGCACCGAGCGAACCGGGACCGTGATCACGGTGCCCTTCTCGGTGTCGTCGTGCGAGGACTCGAACAGGTCGGCCAGCTCGGCGCGATCGATCTCCTTACCCTTCTCGACTATCACCCGACCGCGCTTGGTCGTGATGTCCTGCGCCGCGATCCGTCCGATCAGGTGGTCGTTGGGCTCACCGGTCGGCCGCAGCCCGCGGCTGTCGGCACCCGTCTCGAGCTTGGACACCGGCATCTCGATGTACTCCTCGGTGCCGCAGTCCTCCTGGCGGATGATCACGTCCTGGGAGACGTCGACCAGACGCCGGGTCAGGTAGCCCGAGTCGGCCGTACGTAGCGCCGTGTCGGCCAGGCCCTTGCGGGCGCCGTGGGTCGAGATGAAGTACTCGAGCACGGTCAGACCCTCCTGGAAGGAGGCCTTGATCGGACGCTCGATGATCTCGCCCTTCGGGTTGGCCATCAGGCCACGCATGCCGGCCAGCTGCCGGATCTGCGAGAACGACCCGCGGGCTCCGGAGTTGGCCATCATGTAGATCGGGTTGAGCTCGTCCAGATGGTCGTAGAGGGCCTGCCCCACCTCGTTGGTGGCGCGGTCCCACAGCCCGGTGACGAGCTCGTGGCGCTCCTCCTGGTTGATCTCACCGTTGTCGTACTGGGCCTCTATCACCTCGAGCTCGGCCTCGTAGCGCGCCAGGATCTCCTGCTTGGTCGGCGGCGTCTGCACGTCGTTCTTGGAGATCGTGACCCCAGCCTGGGTGGCAAAGTGGAAGCCGACGTCCTTGAACGCGTCGAGCACCTGCGAGATGGTCGGCGCTCCGTAGAGCTGGACCAGGTCGTCGACCAGCCTCGTCGTGTCCTTCTTCTTCATCGAGCGGTTGACGAACTCATACGAGTTCACGTCGAAGCCGTCGCCGAGCGCCTCGACCAGCGCCCGCTCGATCCGGTCGTTCCACAGGATCCGGCCGACCGTGGTCAGCAGGTGCCCGCCCTCACGCCCGAGCGGCCGGTACTCGGCCAGGTCGTGGAGCTTGACCACGCCGTGCTCGTAGGACCACTCCGCCTCCTGGGCGGTGCGGAACACGTGCGGACGCGGGTCGTGGGTGGCCGGGTCGATCTTCGCGAGCGCGTCGCCCTCGGGGCCGTAGGTCAGGTAGTAGGCACCGAGCACCATGTCCTGCGACGGAGTCGCCAGCGGCGCCCCGTGCGCGGGGGACAGGATGTTGTTGGCCGACAGCATCAGGATCCGCGCCTCGGCCTGGGCCTCGGCGGACAGCGGCAGGTGGACCGCCATCTGGTCGCCGTCGAAGTCGGCGTTGAACGCGTGGCAGACGAGCGGATGGACCTGGATCGCCTTGCCCTCGACCAGCACCGGCTCGAACGCCTGGATGCCCAGGCGGTGAAGCGTCGGCGCGCGGTTGAGCAGCACGGGATGCTCGTGGATGACCTCCTCGAGCACGTCCCACACCTCGGGGATCATCGAGTCGACCATTTTCTTGGCCGCCTTGATGTTCTGTGCCGACTTGCGCTCGACCAGCCGGGCCATGATGAACGGCTTGAACAGCTCGAGCGCCATCAGCTTCGGCAGCCCGCACTGGTGCAGCCGCAGCGACGGCCCGGACACGATCACCGACCGGCCCGAGTAGTCCACGCGCTTACCGAGCAGGTTCTGGCGGAACCGGCCCTGCTTGCCCTTGAGCATGTCCGACAGCGACTTGAGCGGCCGGTTGCCCGGACCGGTGACCGGACGGCCACGCCGGCCGTTGTCGAACAGCGCGTCGACCGCCTCCTGGAGCATGCGCTTCTCGTTGTTGACGATGATCTCGGGCGCGCCGAGGTCCAACAGCCGCTTGAGGCGGTTGTTGCGGTTGATGACCCGGCGATACAGGTCGTTCAGGTCGCTGGTGGCGAACCGGCCACCGTCGAGCTGGACCATCGGGCGCAGCTCCGGCGGGATCACCGGAACGGCCTCGAGGATCATCATCTCCGGCTTATTGCCCGAGTGCAGGAACGCGGAGACGACCTTCAGCCGCTTGACCGCGCGGGCCTGCTTCTGGCCCTTGGCCGTCTTGACCTGATCCTGGAGATCGGCCGCCTCGGCCTCGAGGTCGACCTGCTGGAGCAGGTCGCGCACGGCCTCGGCGCCCATCCCGCCGCGGAAGTACTCGCCGAAGCCGTACGGCGACCCGAAGCGGTCCTTGAGCTCGCGGAAGGTGGTCTCGTCATTGACCACGTCCTTGGGCTTCATGGTCTTGAACAGCTCCCACACCTGGCGCATGCGCTCGGCCGCGTCCTCGATGTAGGCCTCGGTGTCGTCGATGTCGGCCTGGATGGCCTTGCGCAGGTCCTTGAGCATCTTCTCGCGCTCCTCGTCGGAGAGCTTGGAGACGTTCGCGTCGAGCGACTCGGCCCACATGTGGTCGTCGTCTGAGAAGTCGCGCCCGGTCTTGCCGGACTCGAGGTGCTGCTCGCGACGCGTCAGCGACTCGCGCAGCTCGAGGATCCGCTCCTCCTTCTCGGCCGCATACGCGTCGAGGACCTTGTTGACCTCGCCCTCGAGGTTGTCGATGTCCCGGGCGCGCGCCTCGTCATCGATCCAGGTCACGATCGAGGCCGCGAAGTACAGGACCTTCTCCAGCTCCTTGGGCGCCATGTCGAGCAGGTAGCCAATCCGGCTGGGCACGCCCTTGAAGAACCAGATGTGGCTGACCGGTGCGGCCAGGTCGACGTGGCCCATGCGCTCGCGGCGAACCTTCGAGCGCGTGACCTCCACGCCGCAGCGCTCGCACACGATCCCCTTGTAGCGGACGCGCTTGTACTTACCGCAGTAGCACTCCCAGTCCTTGGTCGGACCGAAGATGCGCTCGCAGAACAGGCCGTCCTTCTCGGGCTTCAGCGTCCGGTAGTTGATGGTCTCCGGCTTGGTGACCTCCCCCGAGCTCCAGGAGCGAATCTGCTTGGAGGAAGCCAGGCCGATCTCGATCGCGTCGAAATTATTGATGTCGATCAAATCGATCCCTTCTTGGTGTCTCTAGAAATCTGGTGTCTTGTGGTGGATGGGACGAGGCGGTTAGGCGGTGGGGGCGGGTGGGCGGGACATCAGTCCTCCTCCAGAACGCCTTCGGCGTCGCCCACCGGAATGTCCTCCTCGATCATCGACTCGTCGTCGTCGCCCTCGGAGTCGGCGGAGAAGTCCTCGTCCTCGAGGTTCTCGCCGGGCTCGACGTCGCCGTCGTCGTCATCGGTCTCCTCGTCCTCGGAGGCCTCGTCGGGCGTGTCGCCTTCGCTGTCGGTCGACTCATCCGCGGCGGCGCCGTCGGTAACCCTCACGCCGCTCAGATCGATCCCGAGCTCCTCGGCCGCACGCAGGAGGTCGTCGTCCTCCTCACGCATCTCGGCGCGCTCGCCCTCCTCGGAGACCACGTTGACGTCGAGCGCCAGCGACTGCATCTCCTTGAGCAGGACCTTGAACGACTCGGGAATCGAGGGCTCGGCGATGTTCTCGCCCTTGACGATCGCCTCGTACGCCTTGACGCGGCCGACCGTGTCGTCGGACTTGATCGTGAGCATCTCCTGGAGCGTGTAAGCGGCGCCGTACGCCTCGAGTGCCCACACCTCCATCTCGCCGAATCGCTGTCCGCCGAACTGCGCCTTGCCGCCCAGCGGCTGCTGGGTGACGAGCGAGTACGGGCCGGTCGAGCGCGCGTGGATCTTGTCGTCGACCAGGTGCAGCAGCTTCAGGATGTACATGTAGCCGACGGTCACCTGCTCCTCAAACGGCTCGCCGGAGCGGCCGTTGAACAGCGTCGTCTTGCCCGAGGCTTGATCGCCCTCGCGCCGGCGCTTGTCGACGTCCATCCTGATGCGGCCCTCGTGCTCGTCCTGCCAGCGCACGAGCGCCTCGTCAACGTCGCGCACGGTGGCGCCGTCGAACACCGGCGTGGCCACGTAGACCTTGCCGCCGTCGTCGAGCGACTCCTTGTACGCCTGCGAGCCGTCGTTGTACCAGCCGTTGGCCGCGACCCATCCGAGGTGTGTCTCGAGGATCTGGCCCAGGTTCATACGGCTCGGCACGCCGAGCGGGTTGAGGATCACGTCGACCGGGGTCCCGTCCTCGAGGAACGGCATGTCCTCGACGTCGACGATCTTGGAGATCACGCCCTTGTTTCCGTGGCGCCCGGCGAGCTTGTCGCCCTCGGCAATCTTGCGCTTCTTGGCCACGAACACGCGGACGAGCTCGTTGACGCCGGGCGGCAGATCGTCGCCCTCGTCACGGCTGAACGTCTTGACGTCGATGACGACGCCGCCCTCGCCATGGGGAACCTTGAGCGAGGTGTCGCGGACCTCGCGCGCCTTTTCCTTGAAGATCGCGCGGATCAGCTTCTCCTCGGCCGTCAGCTCGGTCTCGCCCTTGGGCGTCACCTTGCCGACGAGCAGATCGCCGGAGCCGACCTCGGCGCCGATGCGGACGATGCCGCGGTCGTCGAGGTTGCGCAGCGACTCCTCCGAACGGTTCGGGATGTCGCGGGTGATCTCCTCATCGCCCAGCTTCGTCGTGCGGGCGTCGATCTCGTACTCCTCGATGTGGATCGAGGTGAGCTCGTCGTCCTTGACGATCCGCCGCGACAGGATGATCGCGTCCTCGAAGTTGTAGCCCTCCCAGGACATGAAGGCGACCAGCAGGTTCTTGCCGAGCGCCATCTCGCCTGAGTCCGTGGCCGAGCCGTCAGCCAGCACATCGCCCGCGGCGACCTGCGCTCCGACGTCGACGATCGGCTTCTGGTGGATCAGCGTGCCCTGGTTGGAGCGCATGAACTTCTGGAGCAGGTACTCGTCCTGTCCGCCGCCGTCCTTGTCGACCACCATCTGCTCGGCGTCGACGTACGAGACGGTGCCGGCGGTACGGGCCACCACCAGGTCGCCCGTGTCGACCGCCGCGCGCCGCTCCATCCCGGTGCCGACCAGCGGGGCGTCGGTCACCAGCAGCGGCACCGCCTGGGCCTGCATGTTCGAGCCCATCAGCGCCCGGTTGGCGTCGTCGTGCTCGAGGAACGGGATCATCGCGGTCGTCACCGACCAGATCTGCTCGGGCGAGACGTCGATCAGATCGACCTCATCCGCGGTGACGGTCACGTACTGACCGGCCTGGGTGCGGCACAGGATCTCCTCTTCGGTGAGACGACCGGTGTCGTCGACCGCCGAGTTCGCCTGGGCGATGATCCGCTCCTCCTCCTGGGTGGCGTCGAGATGCACGACCTCGTCGGTCACCTTGCCGGCCTTGACGACCCGATACGGCGTGGTTACGAAGCCGTGCTCGGACACCTCCGCGTAGGAGGAGAGCGAGCCGATCAGGCCGATGTTCGGACCCTCAGGGGTCTCGATCGGGCACATGCGGCCGTAGTGCGTCGGGTGCACGTCGCGCACCTCGATCGGCGCGCGTTCCCGCGTCAGGCCGCCGGCGCCGAGGGCCGAGAGCCGTCGGCGGTGCCTAAGGCCCGCGAGGGAGTTCGTCTGGTCCATGAACTGGCTCAGCTGGCTCGAGCCGAAGAACTCCTTCAGCGCGGCCACGACCGGCCGGATGTTCACGATCGTCTGCGGCGTGATCGTGTCGGCGTCCTCGGTGGTGAGGCGCTCGCGTACGACACGCTCCATCCGGTACAGGCCGATCCGGAAGGCTTCCTGGATCAGCTCGCCCACCGTGCGCAGACGGCGGTTGCCGAAGTGCTCGTACTCGTCCAGGTGGTCCTGGATCGGCTCGCGCGGCAGCGACAGAGCCTCGGCCGCGTAGTCCTTGGTATCGACGCCCTCGTCCTCGGGCATCCCGAGCAGCCGCGGCAGGGTGATCAGCTCGCGGACCAGCGCGATGATGTCGTCGTGGGTCAGCGTGCGGGTCTCGAGGTCGATGTCGAGGCCGAGCCGCGAGTTCAGCTTGTAGCGGCCCACGCGCGTGAGGTCGTAGCGCTTGGGGTCGAAGAACAGCTGGTTGAGCAGCGAACGCGCGGCGTCGACCGAGGGCGGCTCTCCGGGGCGCTGCTTCTTGAACAGCTCGATCAGCGAGCCCTCCTCGCTGCGGACCATCTCCGGGTCGGCGTCGAGGGTCAGGCGGATGTAGAGCGAGTTGTCGAAGAGATTCAGGATCTCCTCGTCCGACGCGTAGCCCATCGCGCGCAGGAGCACGGTGACCGGCAGCTTGCGCTTGCGGTCGATGCGGACGTACACGCGGCCCTTCTTGTCGATCTCGAGCTCGAGCCACGAGCCGCGGGCCGGCATCAGGTTCGCGATGAAGACCTGCTTCTCGCGATCCTTGGGCTCCATCACGTAAGCGCCGGGGGAACGGACCAGCTGCGTGACCACGACGCGCTCGGTGCCGTTGATGATGAACGTGCCGCGCTCGGTCATCCACGGGAAGTCGCCCATGAAGACGGACTGCTCGCGGATCTCGCCGGTCTCGCGATTGATGAAGGCGACGGTGACGGTCAGCGGACGGGCGTACGTCAGATCCTTCTCGCGGCACTGATCGAGGTCGGCCACGGGCTCGTCGAAGGTGAACTCGCCGAACTGGACGGCGAGGTTGCCGGTGTAGTCCTCGATCGGCGAGATGTCGTCGATCGTCTCGCGCAGGCCGCCGCCGGCAGGATCGGTCAGCCAATCAAAGGACTTGCGCTGGATATCAATGAGGTTGGGGACTTCAAGGACCTTGTTCAGACGCGCGAAACTCCGGCGCGTCCGGGGGGCATGAGTGGTTGCCAAGACGGCGACTCCTCGGAACGTTCGAGAGGGAGGCAGATGTGCGCTTCATCGAGGCACGTACTCCCCACGAAGCGCGACCACTCAAGATAGCACACGGCAGTGATGCCCTGTGCAGGGACGCTCAGCTCTCACGGACCCCGCCCTCGGACCGCCGCGTATGTGGCGCGGCGCCGCTTGTGCTTGGGCGGCTACGACTATTGGCTGACCGGGGCAGTGTACCCGATAAATCAAGCCCCGCCACCGGGTTTGCCGCCGCGCCGCGACCTGCAAAACACGACACGACGTCGCGCCCCGGCTGGGAGCGACGAGCTACGCACGTGGCGGCATGCGTCGTGCGTCACGCCCTGGCGGATCGCCCTCGAGTCTCGTGTGCTGCAGGTCGCGAGCCGGGTGCGGCTACCCGGCTTGGGCGAGCAGGGCGTCCAGGATCTCGCCGTAGGCCGTCACGACCAGGGAAAGGTGCCCGTGATCGGGCCGCAGGTGGGCGTCGGCGGTGAGATGGTCGGCCAACCACTCGCCGTGAGCGATCGGGACGAAGCGGTCCTGCGCGCCGTGCCAGAGCGACAGCGGGGCGCGAATGTCGCTCAGATCGAAGCCCCATTCGTGCCCGAAATGCGCCGCCGCGTCCGGCGTGCCGTGATGCACGATGAGCGGCAGGCCGTCCCGCGGACCGGCCGTGATCACTTCCAGGACTCGGCCATCGGAAACCGAGACCGACTGCGCCTCCTGATCCCACACGACCACGCGCGAACCGTAGCCGAACGGGCTGTGCGCCGCGCGATCCGATCGCACGGCGCACGAAACCGCCTACTTCAACTCGACGGTGGCGCCGGCCTCCTCGAGGTCAGCCTTGAGCTTGTCCGCCTCGGCCCGGTCGATGCCCTCCTTGACCGACTTGGGGGCCTCGTCCACGAGCGCCTTGGCCTCCTTGAGGCCCAGTCCGGTGGCGGCGCGCACGACCTTGATCACCTGGATCTTCTTGTCGCCGGCCGCCTGGAGCACGACGTCAAACGCGGTCTGCTCCTCGACCTCCTCGGCGGCGCCGTCCGCGGCCGCCGCGGCCGGCGCGGCCGCGGCCACGGCGGTCGCCGACACGCCGAACGCCTCCTCGAGCGCCTTGATGCGCTCGGACAGCTCAAGCACGGAGATGGACTTGAGCTCGTCGATCCACTCTTGGGTGGTGGGCATGGTTCCTCCTTACGCGCCGGATTCCTCATCCGGCGCCGCTTCCTGGTCAGTTTCTTCTGGTTCGAGCGTGAGCCCGGGCTCCGCCTCAACGTCCACGATCGGTTCCTTCACCTCGGCCTCGGGCTCGGCCGCAGGCGTCTCGGCCTCCGGCTCAGGCTGGGCCGCAGGCGTCTCGGCCTCCGGCTCAGGCTCGGCCGCAGGCGCCTCGGCCTCCGGCTCAGGCTCGGCCGCGGGTGCTTCCGCCTCCGGCTCCGGCTGGGCGGCAGGTGCTTCCGCCTCCGGCTCAGCAGCCGGTGCCTCGGGCTCGGCTGCCGCCGCCGCGGGCGCCTCGCCGCTCACCAGGACGGGCGGGTCCAAATCCGCGATCGCCTGCAGCTGGATGGCCAGGCCGGCGATCAGCGCGTTCAGCCCGCGCACCAGGCCGGTGATCGGCGCGGCAATCGTCCCGACGAGTTGCGCGTGCAGCACCTCACGGGCCGGCAGCCGCGCGATCGCCACCACGTCGGCGGCGCTCAGCGTGTTCGAGTCCATCAGCCCGCCCTTAAACTCGAGCGTGTGCATCGCACGCGCCGCGTCGTTGAGCGCCTTGGCGGCGAGCGCGGCGTCGCCGGTCACGAAGGCCAGCGCGGTCGGTCCCGCGAGCAACGCCTTCAAACCCTGGGCGCCCGCCTGGTCAGCCGCCCGCTCGGTCAATGAGTTCTTGACGATCCTGAAGCGGGTCCCCGACTCGCGCAGCCGCTCTCGCAGGTCGGCCGCCTGCGCCACCGAGATTCCGCGATAGTCGACCGCGAAGATGGCGTCGGAGGACTTGATCTGCTCGGCGATCTCGTCAACGACTGCTGATTTCTGGTCTCGGTTCATGTCATCTCTCTTCTGAAACGCAAAACGCCCGCTCGGTGGCGGGCGTCGAATGCAGAACCGGAGATCCGGCTCAAGCTAACTCGAGGCTCCGCCTACCCCGGGCTTACGAACCGCCGGGGGTCTCGGGCAGTGCTCTGATCAGTCAGTTTAGGCCGCTACCGGCTCCTCGACAATGTCACGGGTACGCGTGGGGTCGACCTTGACACCCGGCCCCATCGTGGTGGCCACGGTCACCGAGCGGATGTAGCGACCCTTGGCCGCCGACGGCTTGGCCCGGATCAGCTCCTCGATCACCGCCGCGTAGTTCTCGAGCAGCTTGCGGTCCTCGAACTCGCGCTTGCCAATCACCAGGTGGACGATGGCGTTGCGATCGGTGCGGTACTCGACCTTGCCGGCCTTTGATTCCTCCACCGCGCGCGCCACATCCATCGTGACCGTCCCGACCTTCGGGTTCGGCATCTTTCCGGCCGGCCCGAGGATCCGGCCCAGCCGCCCGACTACAGGCATCAGGTCGGGCGTGGCGATCGCCACGTCGAAGTCGTCGAAGCCGTCCTGGATCCGCTGGGCGAGGTCCTCCGCGCCTACGACATCGGCGCCGGCCTCCTCGGCCTCGCGGGCCTTATCGCCCTGGGCGAACACCGCAACCTTGACGTCCTTGCCCAGCCCGTTCGGCAGCGCGATCGTGCCGCGCAGCTGCTCGTCGGCGTGGCGGACGTTCAAACCCGTGCGCACATGTACCTCGACCGACTCGTTGAACTTCACCCGCGCGAGCTGCTTGATCAGGGCGACCGCCTCGGCCGGCGAGTACTCGCGCTCGCGGTCGTAGCGCTTCTTGGCCTCGTCGTATGTCTTTCCGTGATGTGCCATCTAGACGACCTCCACACCCATCGAGCGTGCCGTGCCGGCGATGATGCGCGCGGCGGCGTCCACGTCGCCGGCGTTCAGATCCTTCATCTTCTTCTCCGCGATCTGGCGCAGCTGATCCTGCGTGATCTGCGCGACCTTGGTGCGGTTGGGCTCGGCCGAGCCCTTCTCGAGCCCGAGCGCCTGCTTGATCAGCACCGCGGCCGGCGGACTCTTGGTCACGAACGTGAACGAGCGGTCCTCGTAGACGGTGATCACCACGGGGATCACCGTGCCGAGGTCGCCCTGCGTCTGAGCGTTGAACGCCTTGACGAACTCCATGATGTTGACGCCGTGCTGGCCGAGCGCGGGGCCCACCGGCGGCGCCGGCGAAGCCTGCCCGCCCACGGCCTGCAGCTTGATCTGAGTCAGAACCTTCTTTGCCATAACAATCCCTAGATCTTCTTCACTTGGTCGAACCCGACTTCCACCGGCGTCTCCCGGCCGAAGATCGACACCAGCACCTTCAGGCGCTGCGCGTCCTCGTTGACCTCGGAGATCTCACCTGAGAAGTCCGACAGCGGGCCGGAGACAACCTTGACCGACTCCCCGATCGAGAACTGGGCGCGGCTCGGGCGCCGCTCGGCGACCTCGCGATGGAGCAGGCGGTTAACCTCCTCCTGGGTCAGCGGCACGGGCTCCTGGGAGGCTCCGACGAACCCGGTGACCCCGGGCGTGCCCTTCACCAGCGACCACGAGTCCTCGTTCAAATCCATGTTGACGAGCACGTAGCCCGGCATCGTCCGCTTCTCGACCGTGATCTTCTGGTTGTCCTTCATCTCCGAGACGGACTCGGTGGGGACGACGATCTGCCGGACAGCCTGCTGCTGCCCGAGCGAAACGATCCGATGCTCGAGGTTGTGCTTGACCTTGTTCTCGTGACCCGAGTATGTGTTGACGACGTACCAGCGAAACATGCTTGTTCGAGTTAGGCCCTCCAGCCTCGGCGCCCGGTGGCGCCTACTTCAAGATGAAAGTCACGAGCTTCCCGGCGACCCAATCGGCCGCGCCGAGAAACGCGGCGGCCACGATCACGAAGCCGATCACCACGCTGGTGGCCTGCATCACCTGGCGGCGATCGGGCCACTGTACTCGTTGCAGCTCGCGCCAGCTTCCCTGCAGGAACCCGATGAGCCGCGTGATTAGGTTCTCTCGCGCCTCGACCTGGCCCCGGGCCGGGATGGCTACCGTGCCGGCGCTCGCCCCACCATCGTAGCCACCGGCGTCGGCGCCACGACCACGACGGCCTCGCCGGCCGCCGTCGCCGCCGTCCCCGCCGCCGACCGCGATCGACCCCTCGACCTCCTGCTCGAACTCCTCCTCGTCGGCCTCGTCGCCGGGCTCCGGCTCGTCGGGCCGTCCGAACTCGAGTTGCTCTTCCGCAAGCTCGGCGTCGGGCGCGGCCTGCTTGAGCGGATCGGCGGAGCCGTTGTCCTCGATCCCGTGCTCGTGCTCGTCCGCAAACGATCGCTCGGTCGCCGTGGGCAGTCCGAGACGCGGATCCGCGCCCTCGGCGGGCTGGCGCGGACGCCGTTGATTGGCGCGTTTGCGGTTACGAGCCACGGATCGCTCCGATCAGCTCAGCGCGTCTCGCGGTGAGGCGTGTGGCACCGACACCAGCGGCAGTACTTGCGCAGCTGCAGTCGCTCCGGGTTGTTCCGCTTGCTCTTGTTGGTTTGGTAATTGCGGCGCTTGCACTCTTCACACGCGAGAGTGGCAGCGATCCGAACGTCTCCACGAGCCATGGTGGGCGCTTCTTTTCTAAGTGGGGTCAGGATCCGGCGTCCGGACCGCGGGCGCGAAAACGAACGCCGCCCGGCGCCGGTCCTCAGTGTAGCGGGCCCCCACCCACCCCGGCGCGGGTTATTCGACCAGCTCGACCGGCGAGACCTCCAGGTCCAACCACCGATCGCCGCGCAGGATTCGGACCGGCATCGGATGCCCGATCGCTTCCTGGCCCATCAGCCCCTGCACGTCGTCAACCCGCTCGATCGACTGGCCGTCGAGCTCGACGATCAGGTCCTCCCCCCGCAAGCCGGCCCGCTGGGCCGGGCTGCCGGGCGAGACATCGCTGATCTCGACCCCGGCCGAACGTCCGAGTCTGACGCGCGCGTGAGGCGGAAGCGGACGAGGTCCGGCCGCGATCCCGATCCAGGCGCGCCGCACGCGCCCGTCGCGCATCAGCGCCCCGATGATCTGCCGCGTGGCCACGTTGATGGGCACGGCCAGCCCGAGCCCGACGCCGGCCACCGCGGTGTTGATCCCGATCACCCGCGCCGATGAGTCGACCAACGCGCCTCCGGAGTTGCCCGGGTTCAACGCCGCGTCGGTCTGGATCACGTTGTCGATGTGACGGACGGTCCGGCCGGCCCGGGCCGGCAGCGAGCGCCCGAGCGCCGAGACGACGCCGGCGGTGACTGAACCGGCGAACCCGTTCGGGTTGCCGATCGCTACCACCAGCTGGCCGACCCGCAGCTTCTCGGCCTCGCCGAGCGTCGCCGGAATCAGTCCGTCGCCCTCCGCCCTGAGCACGGCCAGGTCGGTGAGGCGGTCGACACCGACTACCCGCCAACTCAGCTCGCGGCCGTCCACGAACGTGGCCCGGCCGGTGCGGGCGCGAGATTGAGCCCCGCCCACGTGGGTGGGACCTGACACGACGTGGGCTGAGGTAACCAGGAACCCGTCCGGGGTCAGCGCTACCGCGCTGCCGGCGCCGGCCGGCACCTGCCCACCGCGGCCCCGCCGCATGACGCGCAGATTGGCCACGCTGGGCGCGATCCGGTCCGCGACGTCGACGACGACCCGTGAGTACGCATCGAGCGCCTCGGCCTCGCGTTGCTCGGCCTCGTGCTCGTGCTCGTGTTCGTTTCGCTCGGCAGTCGTGCTCATCGGACTACAGGCTCACCGTGACGGCGCGCTCCTCGGCGCCCCGGAGGATCGTCAGCTCGAGCTGACCACCCGTCTGTGCGCCGTCGAGCGTCTCGTAGAGCGCCTCGATCCGGTCCAGATCGCGGCCCCCGGCGGTGACGATCAGATCGCCCCGCTCGAGGCCGGCGCTGTCAGCCGGGCTGCCGCGCTCGACGCCGCGGACCAGGATGCCGTCGCGCTCGGGCAGGCCGACCGCGCGGCGCAGGCGCCGGGCGACCCGCGGCGGAGCGACCGCCACGCCGAGCCGCGCGCGCTTGGGGGCCTCGCCCCGGCTCAGCTTCTCGACCCGCTCGCGTGTGGCGCGATCCGCCGGAACGGCCAGGATCAGACCGCCGTCGGCCCGGACCGCGTTGACGCCGAGCAGCCGGCCGGCGCCGTCGATCAGCGGGCCGCCGGAGGAGCCGCGCGGAAGCGGCGCCGTGTGCTCGATCGCGCCGTGGACCCGGCGCCCGCGGGGGCCCCGGAAGCTGCGCGCGGTCGAGGAGACGAAGCCCGGCGTGACCCGCAGGCCACGGCCGCCGGGATTGGCCAGGGCGAGGACCGAGCGGCCGATCGGCAGCGACTCGACGTCCTCCTCGGCCCAGGGGAGCGGCTCGATGCCGGCCGTGTCGACCTCGATCACGGCGAGGTCGAGGTCCGGATCGGTGGCGAGGACCTTGCCGGCCTCGCGCCGGCCGTCGCCGAAGGTGACGGTCACCTCGTCGCCCCGCAGGTTGTGGGCATTGGTGAGGATGCGGTTGGAGTCGAACACGAACCCGGAGCCGCGGCCCCAGCCTTGTCCGAGCCCGATCACCGCGGCCCCGGTCCGCTCGGCCGCGGTCTGGATCGCACCCTCCAATTCTTCAAGAACAGCCATGTGGTTACTCCTTACTTGCAATGTGCAAGTGACAACTGTACCACCGACTAGAATCCGAGTAATGGACGAGGCACTCGCCGACGCGCTGACCACGATCGGGGACCGCTGGACCCTGCTGGTCATCGCGGCGCTGCTCGACGGGCCGCGCCGGTTCGGGGACCTGCAGGAAGAGGTGGAAGGGATCGCGCCCAACGTCCTCACGCAACGGCTGCGCCAGCTCGAGCGCAACGCGCTCGTCGTGGCCCGGCCGTACTCCGAGCGCCCGCCCCGGTTCGTCTACGAGCTGAGCGCGGCCGGTCAGGAGCTGGCCGGCGCCCTGCGCTTGATCGCCGGCTGGGGAGCGCGCAACGCCGAGGACGCGATCGCCCCCCAGCACTCCGTCTGCGGGACCCCGATGGAGGCGCGCTGGTGGTGCCCGACCTGCGAGCGCGTGGTCTCCGAGGACCACGACGACGAGCTGCACTACGCCTGAATAGGGGCCGCCTACGGCGGCGTCCGTCGGACGTGGCGCGGCAAGCCGCGTCTGCGAGGCATGGATGCGGAGCGCGGCCGTCGCCGCGACCGCCGTTCCGCCGGGCGTCCGTGCCCGGCGGCCGCACCGCAACCTCAAGCGGGCCGCGCTCGGATGCCCGCCGACGCCGCGAAGCGGCCCATCCCCACCCTGAGAGGTCTCTCACCACATCGGCACTGCAAAAGCCGGGGAGTAGAGAATGCGCACCCATGCTGCGCCTGATCGGCATCGTCATCTCGATCGGCCTGGCCGATTCGCTCAACCCGAGCACGATCGCGCCGGCGCTGTATCTCGCCACCGGCGAGCGCGCCCGCGAGCGCGTGGCCGAGTTCACGATGGCGGTGTTCCTCGTGTACTTCCTCGGCGGTGCGGCGATCGCGTTCGGCGCCCGGCAGCTGATCAAGCCGCTGCTGCCCCACCCCCGCCACCACATCGCGGACATCGTGGAGCTCGCAGTTGGCGTCGCGATGATCGCCGCCGCGGCGCTCCTGTGGCGCCATCGCGACCGGCTGTCGGACCGGGATCCGCCCCACTTCGATCCGCACGGCCGCTCGAGCTGGCTGCTGGGGGCCTCGATCACCGCGGTTGAGCTGCCCACCGCGTTCCCGTACTTCGCCGCGATCGCCGCGATCGTCGGGTCCGGCCTAGGCCCCGTACGAGACCTCGTATTGCTGCTCATCTTCAACTTCTGCTTCGTGCTCCCGCTGATCGGGATCGTGGCAACGCTCACCTTCGGCGGCGACCAGGCCGACCGGCTGATCAATGCCGGCCGGGGCTTCCTGCAGGAGCACTGGCCGGCCGTGCTCGCCGGTCTGGCCCTTGTGGCCGGCGTATTCGTCGCGCTGCTCGGGGCCACCGGTATCGCCGCCAGCCACTCGAGCTTCATCCGCCGGCTGCACCGCACCCTTCACGGCTGACCTGCGCCCGCCATGAGCTCGTACATAGACCTCGAGCAGATCCTCCGGCTCCAGGGCGTGATGGGCTCGGATGCCGGGACGATCGTCACGTCTGTGCTGACGAGCATGACCGATGCGATCGCGGAGGTCGAGAATGGGATGGCGGCCGATGACCTCGACCGCGTGACCCGCGCCGCTCACCGCTGCCGCAACGACGCCCTCGCACTCGGCGCAAGGCCCCTGCTGAAGGCCCTGACCGACCTCGAGGCAGCCGCACGCGACCACGACGGCGCCAGAGCGAGCCGGGCGCTGATTCGCGTCCGCGAGGTCTGGCCCCCCACGCGGGACGAGCTGGCGAGCGCCAACCCTCCATAACCCCCGGTCAATACGCCAGCATTGACCGGCAGCATCCATCTCGCCCTGTCAATGCGCCAGCATTGACAGGCAGCATCTATCTCGCCCTGTCAATGCGCCAGCATTGACAGGCAGCATCTATTAATCCTGCATGCGTGAGTCAAGCTCACGCATCGGGGAACCGATTAGGGCGTCATGGAGGGACGCGTCCTGATCGTGGACGATCACGACTTCAACCTGAAGCTGCTGGAGCGGTTGCTCGAACTCGAGGGCCGTGAAGTGCGCGCCGCCGACTCGCTCGCGGCCGCTGAGCAGGCGCTGGCGGAGGAGGAGCCGGCGATGATCGTGATCGATCTCAACCTGCCCGATGGCAGCGGCCTGGAGCTGACGCGCAAGCTCAAGTCCGAGCCGCGGACGGCCTCGATCCCGATCGTCGCCTGCACCGCGGCGGTCATGCACTCAGACGAGGAGCGGGCGCTCGCGGCGGGCTGCGACGCGTTCGTCTCCAAGCCGATCGACATGGGGCGCTTCTCGACGATCGTCGCGGCGATGCTGTCGTAGGCGGCACGCCGGCCGCCGCCGGCTACCGCCAGTCCGACCCCTTGTAGTGTTCGGACTGGAGTGGACTTCGCGTTTTCAGATCGCTGCCAGGAGTTGCGCGAGCGTCTGCTCGCGTTCATGGACCAGTACGTCTATGCGGCCGAGCCCGTGTACCACGAGCAGCTGATTGCCTCGGGCGACCCGCACTCGCATCCGCCGGTGATCGAGGAGCTCAAGGAGCGCGCCCGCGAGCTCGGACTGTGGAATCTCTTCCTGCCCGAGCCGACCGAGGACGTCGATGTCCCGGGCTTGAGCAACGCCGAGTACGCCCCGCTGGCCGAGATCATGGGCCGAAGCCACATCGCCCCCGAGGCGTGCAACTGTGCCGCCCCGGACACCGGCAACATGGAGGTGCTCAACCAGTTCGGGACCCCGGAGCAGAAGAAGCGCTGGCTGGCGCCGCTGCTCGAGGGGGAGATTCGCTCCGCGTTCGCGATGACCGAGCCGGCGGTGGCGAGCTCGGACGCCACCAACATCGAGCTGCGAATCGACCGCGACGGCGACGAGTACGTCCTCAACGGCCGCAAATGGTGGATCTCCGGCGCCATGCGCGAGCGCTGCAAGATCCTGATCGTGATGGGCAAGACCGACCGCGACGCGCCGACCTTTAAACAGCAGTCGATGATCCTGGTCCCGCGCGAGACCCCCGGCGTGAGGATCGAGCGCAACCTCCCGGTATTCGGCTACATCAGCCAGGAGGGCCACGCCGAAATCACCTTCGAGAACGTGCGGGTGCCGGCCTCGAACATGCTCAGCGAGGAAGGCCACGGCTTCTTGATCGCCCAGGCTCGCCTGGGCCCCGGCCGCATCCACCACTGCATGCGCACGATCGGCGCGGCCGAGCGCGCGCTCGAGTTGATGTGCGCCCGCGCCGCCTCCCGGGTCACCTTCGGTCAGCCGTTGGCCGAACGCGCCAACGTGCAGGACTGGATCGCCGAATCCCGCATCGAGATCGACATGGCCCGCCTGCTCACCCTCAAGGCGGCCTGGCTGATGGACACCGTCGGCAACAAGCACGCCCGCACCGAGATCGCCGCGATCAAAGTCGCCGCACCGAACGTCGCGCTCAAGGTCATCGACCGCGCCATCCAGGTACACGGCGGCGGCGGAGTCTCAGACGACTTCCCCCTCGCCAGCATGTACGCACACCTGCGCACACTGCGACTCGCCGACGGACCCGACGAGGTCCACAAACGGTCGATCGCGCGAACCGAACTCCGCAAGGTGGCCGCCACGCAGGCCGTGGCCGGTTCGACCGTCTAGCGCCGCGCGGTAGCGAACGCCGCGACAGCTGCGGCCCACAGGCCGCCGGCCATCAGCAAGCGCTCCGCAAGGACCGCGCCCGTGGCCAGCATGCCGATGCCACAGGCGAGCAGCACGATTCCGATCAGGGCCAGGTCGTTGCGACGTGTCGTGCTCATCTTCGAGCCATTAATCGGCACGGCGGTATCGGTGCTTGACCACAGCGGCGCAACGCCCGATATACGGAGCGGACCTATGGGAATGGACACGCCACTGCGCCGCAATCGCGACTACTTGCTCGTATGGGCAGGTCAGGGCGTGTCCGAGCTCGGGTCGCAGATCTCGACCGTCGCCTATCCGCTGCTCGTCCTCGCGCTGACGCACTCGCCGGCGAAGGCCGGACTGGTCGGACTCGCGGCGACGCTGCCGCTGCCGCTGCTGGCGCTCCCAGCCGGCATGCTCGCGGACCACTTCGACCGCAAGCGCCTGATGCTCGCCTGCGACGCGATCCGGGCCGCCGCGCTGGCCGCGCTGACGATTGCGGTGTTCGCCGGCCACGTGGCGTACGCCGTGATCGCGGCAGTGGCGTTCATCGACGGCTCTCTGATGACCGTGTCGTTCGTCACCGAGCGAGGCGTGCTGCGCCGGCTGGTGGCGCCAGAACAGCTGTCGGCTGCGGTGGCTCAGAACGAGTCGGTCTTCTACGCCTCGAGCGTCCTCGGTCCGCCGGTGGGCGGGCTGCTGTTCGCGATTGCGCGCGCAGTCCCGTTCCTCGCCGACTCCGTCTCCTACGCGTTCTCCGCGACGGCGAAGCTCCTCACCCGCGCCAAGTTCCAGGTCGAGCGCACGCAGGAGCCAGGCAATCTGGCCGCCGAGTTCACGTCGGGCCTGCGGTGGTTATGGCGCCAACCGCTCCTGCGGACCTGCTCGCTCCTCACGGCTGCGGCCAATCCGACGTGGCGCGCGCTGTATCTGATGCTCGTCGTGCTGGCCAAACGTCATGGCGCCTCCTCGGCGCTTGTCGGGGTCATGTTCGCGATGATCGCCGCTGGGGGGCTGCTCGGCGGGCTCCTGGCCGGGTCCCGGTTCGCCGACCGAATCTCGGCACGGGCCGCGGTCCGCTTCGACATCTGCGTTACGGCGCTGCTGATGCCACTGCTGCTGATCGCGCAGGGGACGCTGTTCACCGCTCTGATCGTGGCCCTGATCGAGGTCCCGGCGCCGATCGCGAACTCCCAGATTGAGGGCCTGCGCGGAACGCTCGCCCCCGAGTACATGCAGGGTCGAGTCCACGCCGCCGCCGGCACGCTGTCTCAGTCCCTGGGCTGGGCCGGACCGCTGGCGATCGGCTTGGCCCTCCAACACTTCTCGAGCACGACGAGCATCCTCATCCTTTGCGGCTGGGCCCTGCTTTCGGCGCTGGGGGCACTGCTGCTGCCTAGCATGCGGGCCGCTAAGGCGCCGCCGTTAGGCGCCGCCGACATGTCTTATTGATCAATGGGAGACCTCGCTGGCAGAACTTTCCTGATCACCGGCGCCAACACCGGCATCGGCAAGGAGACGGCGCGGGCGCTCGCGAGTCGCGACGCGCGCGTGTGTCTGGCGTGCCGCTCGCACGAATCCGGACGCCGGGCGATCGATGAGATCTCGGCCCAGACCGGCAACCGCGGGCTGCAGCTGCTGGCGCTCAACCTCGGCGACCTGGCATCGGTCAGGCGCTGCGCCGAGGAGTTTCTGGCCACCGGAGAGCCACTCCATGTGCTGATCAACAACGCGGGCGTGGCCGGCGCGCGCGGGATGACCGAGAGCGGGTTCGAGCGGACGTTCGGGACCAACCATGTCGGCCCGTTCCTGCTCACCAGCCTGCTGCTCGATCGGCTGCGCGCCAGCGCACCGGCGCGGATCGTCAACGTTGCCAGTGTCGCCCACTACGAAGCCCCCGGGATCGACTGGGAGGCCGTGCGCCGGCCCACGCGCACCATCACCGGCATGCGCGAGTACCGGGTATCGAAACTCGCCAACGTGCTCCACGCCCAGGAGCTGGGCCGACGACTCGAGGGGACCGGCGTCAAAACGTACGCGCTGCATCCCGGTGTGATCGCATCCGACATCTGGCGACGGGTGCCGTGGCCGGTCCGCGCGCTGATGAAGTCGCGCATGGACTCACCCGAGCACGGAGCGCGGACCTCGCTGTACTGCGCCACCTCCGCGGAGGTGGCGGGCGAGAGTGGTCGCTACTACGACGATTGCCACGCCAAGGAGCCCGCCGCCGCGGCCACGGCGGAGCTGGCGGGCGAGCTGTGGCGTCGCAGCAGCGAGTGGACGGAGCAGACGACGAGCGCCTGAACGATCACCGCCCCGCTGGCCCGCTCACCCCGGCGGCACGCAGCCAAGGTTGCGGGTCTGGCCAGGGTCAGGGCGACGACGAGCGCGGTCAGGGTGCTCGGCACGGCGACGGAGCCGTACCGGCACCCTGTGCGCGAAGCGCATCTGCCCCTACGGCGTGAGCACCCGCAGAGTGTTGTCTGCGTCGTCGACGAAATAGATGCCGTCGAACCCGGGTGGCACGGTCAGGCCGAATAGCGCACCCGCGCCACCTGTCGCGTCGGCGGAGATGTCGGACTGTGAGCCGCCCGGCGTCGTCTCGACGATGTTGCCGTCGCCGCCGTTGGCGGTGAGGATGTCGCCGTTAGGCGCGAGCGTCATCCCGAGCGGGCCGTTGAGGTCATCGCCGGACGACACGGTGAAACCGCCGTGGCGGACCGGGAACACCCGGAACGAAGCGTCCGGGATGGCCGCGATGCGGTTGCCCTTCGTGTCGGCGACATACAGCGTGCCGTTGGAGGCCAGGGCGTCGCCCGTAGGCCCGACCACCAACGCGTTCGGGTCGGTGCGCTCGGGGAAGCCGGTGGCGATGACGTCCTCGTCGAACACGAACGGCCGGACACCCGGGATCGTGAGCAGCTGGATCCGGACGACAGTGCCGCCATCGACGACATTGCCCGGCACGCTCGGACCACCCGTGTCGGCGGCCACCGTGCCATTCAGCACGTTGGTCACGTACAGCGTGGTAAAGAAGCCATGGTCGACCGCGGTCATGTCCCAGGGCCCGTTGATGGGGCCGCCGGCGATCGTCTCGACCACGCGGCCGTCGCTGTTCAGCACGATCAGGCATCCCGAGTTGGCGGTGGCCGACGTCCCGTCCGTCGTCGGCAGGCTGCCCACGATCACGAACCCTCTCCGGGTTACAGCCAGCGCCGTGGTCAGCCCGACCCCGCCGGGGCACACGGGGTCATTGATCTGGGCGAACAGCGAGGCGGTGCCTTGCGTCTTGTTTCCGGTAGGCGGGATCTGCACGATCGTCGTGCCGGTCCCCTGCTCGCCGGCCGGCGGCGAGGAGTTGTTGAAGTTGCTAACCAGCAGATCGCCGCGCTTGAGCCCTCCGATGCTGTTCGGCACGGTCACGATGCCGTACGGGTTCTGGTCCCCGTTCATCGGCACCGTCGTCGCGATCGGTGACGGATTGGGCTGGAGGTTCGAAATGAACGTCCTGGCCTGAGCCGCCGCCGCGGCGATCCCCAGTCCCCCGCAGGCAGAGACGAAGAGGGCGACGGACATTCCAAGCCGTCGTCCAGGCGTCAAGCGTGCGCGTCCCCCCGGGGCGCGCGAAGTCCAACTCACGGGCCTGCTCTCTCCTCTACGGTTGGTGCTTGCTAACGATTGCAGTGACGCCCGTTCGTCACCCAACCTTCCCAACCCCGACCTGGACTTCACGCGAAAGACACAGGCGTTAGCCCACGGTCTCACCGGGTAACGACGGTCCCGAGCTCGGCGTGGGTGCTCAGACCGCCCGGCCGGGTGTAAATGGCGCGAGGAAGGCGGGACGCTCATCGGGCGCGTCGCCGGCCTCGCGCCAGCCGGTAGATTGGCGCGATGCGATTCGTCCACACCTGCGTCCGCGTGCAGGACCCCGACGCCTCCGAGCGCTTCTACAAGCTGCTCGGGTTCGAGCGCCGCGGTCGCCTCAACTTCGAGACCGCCTACAACATTTACATGGGCCTCCCCGGGGACGGTGACACGCTGGAGCTCACCGTCAACCGTGGCCGCGAGGAGTCCTACGACCTCGGCGACGGCTACAACCACATGGCGCTCGTCGTCGAAGATCTCGACGCGCTACTCGCCAAGCTGGCGGGCCAGGGGATCGAACCCGAGCGGCCGCCGTACGCGCCCGGCGGCCGACCCGAGATCGGCCGCATCTGCTTCGTCGCCGACCCCGACGGTTACCGCATCGAGCTGATCGACAAGGACTTCCCGACGCCTCAAGATCCGGACGACTGAGGCTGGGCCCAGCAAGACCTGTCAATCGGCCGCGAGCCACGAGGACGGCGCGGTCGCATGTATATCCGCGCACCCGAGGCACAGCTCCCGTGGGCTGCGCGCTTATGCATCTGGGACGTGTAAAGGCGCGCGCGTCACCGGCGAGACGGGTCTGACGCGCGGTTCTACATGTCCGGACGGCGGCTATGGCAACCACCCCCAGGGCGGCGCCGACCATTCCCAAACCCACCCCCCTCCCGGGAGTAGAGTGGCGCTACCACCGCCGAGAGGAGAGGGCATGTACGAGAAGGATGGCGAGAAGTACTTCATCGTCGACGGCCACCAGCACTTCTGGGACGCGAGTCCCGATAACTGGGTCAAGGGGCAGGAGCAGTACGCCAAGGGTTGGATCGAGTGCTTCCACGCCTACATGGGCCTCGGCCCGGCCGACACGCACTGGTCGCTCGAGAAGTTCCAGAAGTACTCCGAGGACGACTACATCCACGACGTGTTCGAGGAAGGCCACATCGACCACGGAATCCTTCAGTCGACCTACCTCAAGGAGTGGTACACGGAAGGCTTCAACACGGCCGAGCGCAACGCGCGGATGGTCGAGAGGTTCCCGGACAAGCTGATCGTCAACGGACGGTTTGACCCCCGCGAGGGCGAGCCCGGGCTCAAGCAGCTCGAGGAGGACGCCCAGCGCTACAACCTCAAGGGCGTCAAGGTCTACACGGCCGAGTGGTACAAGGGCTCGCGCGGCTGGAAGCTCAGCGATCCCCAGGCGCAGATGTTCCTCGACAAGTGCAAGGAGCTGGGGATCAAGAACATCCACGCGCACAAGGGCCCGACGATCTGGCCGCTCGACAAGGACGCGTTCGACGTCAAGGACATCGACGTCGCCGCCACCAGCAACCCCGAGCTCAACTTCATCGTCGAGCACGTCGGGCTGCCGCGGATCGAAGACTTCTGCTTCATGGCCACGCAGGAGCCGAACGTGTACGCCGGACTGGCCGTTGTGATCGGCGGCCTGATGCACGCCCGCCCGCGGTTCTTCAACAAGGTGATGGGCGAGCTGCTGTTCTGGGTCGGAGAGGACAAGCTGCTGTTCGGCTCGGACTACGCCATCTGGGAGCCGAAGTGGCAGGTCGAGGGGTTCATCGACTGGACGATTCCTGACACCGAGGAGTACTCCGACTACGCGCCGGTCACGACCGCGGCCAAGAAGAAGATCATGGGTCTGAACGCGGCGAAGCTGTACGACATCGAGGTGCCCGCGGAGCTGCAACTACAGAACGGCGGCACCCCGGCGGCCAAGGACGACGCGCAGCTCGTCGAGTCCGCGTGACGTGATCAAAGAGCGCGTGATCGACGCGCTCGCCGAGGTCTACGACCCCGAGCTCGATGAGCCGATCACCAGGCTCGGGTTCGTGGCCTCCTGCGAGGTCAGCACCGACGGCGACGTCGAGGTCGTCCTGCGGCTCCCCACGCCGCAGTGCGCGCCGAATTTCGCGTTCCTGATGGCGGCCGACGCGCGCCAGGTCGTGCGCCGCCTGCCCGAGGTCCGCGAGGTGACGGTCAAGCTCGAGGACCACTACACGGGCGCGGAGATCAACGCCGCGCTCGGTCGCGGTGAGGGCTTCACCGGGGCGTTCCCGGGCGAGACCGTCGACGACGACCTAAACGCGCTGCGGGAGCTGTTCCTGCGCAAGGCGCTGGTTGGGCGCCAGTCACGGCTGTGCGAGGGACTCCTCGCCCGGGGCGAGAGCCCCGAACAGATCACCGCGCGCCGGCTCGAGGACCTGCCCGATCTGCCCGACGCGCGCCGGTGCCTGGAGCTTCGGCGCCGGCTGGGTCTGTCCGCCGGTGCCGGCTCGCCGGCGTTCGTGCTCCCAAGCGGCGAGCCGGTGGCGGCCGCCGAGCTGAAGCGCTGGCTGCGCACGGCGCGGCTCGTCCGCATGAGCCTCGAGGTGAACGGCGGCATCTGCCGCTCGCTTCTGCAATTCCGCCACGGCGTGGAAATCGACGATCCGGAGGAGGTCCTGACATGAAGGCGGCGAGGCTGCACGCCTACCACGAGGCGCTCAAGCTCGAAGAGGTCGACGAACCCAAGATCGTCGGTCCGCTCGACGTGATCGTGCGCATCGGCGCGGCCGGGCTGTGCCGCACCGACCTCCACATCCAGGAGGGTCAGTGGGCGGAGAAGTCGCAGGTCGTGCTCCCCTACACGCCCGGTCACGAGAACGCAGGCTGGGTCCACGAGGTCGGCTCGGCCGTGGCGAACGTCGAGGTCGGGGACACGGTGATCGTGCATCCGTTCATCACCTGCGGTCTCTGCAGCCCGTGCCGGCGCGGCGACGACATGCACTGCGTGAACGGTTCCTTCCCCGGCATCAACCGCGACGGCGGCTTCGCCGACTTCCTCCAGACCTCGGCCCGCTCGGTGGTCAAGCTCGCTCCCGGCCTCGAGCCCAAGGACATCGCCGCGCTGGCCGACGCGGGCCTGACGGCGATCCACGCGGTCAAGAAGGCGATCCCGGTGCTCGAGCCCGGGACAACCGCGGTCGTGATCGGCGCCGGCGGTCTCGGTCACATCGGCATCCAGTGCCTGAAGGCCATGACCTCGGCGACGGTCATCGTGGTCGACCCGTCCGAGAAGGCGCTCGCCCTGGCCGGTGAGATGGGCGCCGACCAGACGGTCAAGGTGGACGGCTCAAAGCACGTCGAGACGGTCAAGGAGATGACCGACGGGTTCGGCGCCGAGGCAATCATCGACTTCGTCGGCGAGAGGGGCGCGATCGAGGACGGGATCGCGATGGTGCGCGACGGCGGCTTCTACTACGTGATCGGCTACGGCGAGAACATCGACATTCCCACGATCGACGTCATCTCGCGCGAGATCTCGTTCATCGGCAACCTGGTCGGCACCTACACCGACCTCGAGGAGCTGATGACGCTGACCGCCCAGGGTCAGGTCACGCTGCACACGAGCACCTACCCGCTCGATGCGATCAACGATGCGATGGCAGACCTCGACGGCGGGCGGTTGCAGGGGCGGGGGATCCTGATCCCCGCCGGTGGCTAGCCGATCGTTGCTCGGGAAGAAACTCCGAAATAGTCCGAGTTTCTTCCCACGCGGTCACGCGGCGCGAGATTCCGGAACGCCCGGGTCCCAGGGGATGTCCTCGATCACGTCGGGGCAGAGGCCGACCGGTGCCACCCTGACCAGCTCGAAGGCCATCAGCGCCGAGCTGCATCCTCGGGTCCCGCTCGACGATGCTCATGGTCGCCAGCGTCATGATTGCCGGGCGTAGTACCCGCTATGCGCAACTTCAATTCACCCCTCGTCGGTTGACGAAAGGTTTTAGGAGCTTTGGCGCCGGCGGTTTGGTCAGTCGCGCGGCGTGAGCGTGTAGCGCACGGTCTGCACGCGGATCAGGCCGTCACGGAACACGAACGTGTCGATCCCGTCGAGGGCCTGGGTCTTCTCGGACTTGGCGTTCCACTCGATGAAGAGCACATCGCCCTCGAAGATCGTGGTCGGGACCTGCCACTCGGCGCTCGGGAGGTCCGAAAGCAGTTTGGTGAACCCCTGACGGACGCCGTCCTTGCCGCGGAGCAATCCGTCGGGCGTGATGAATACCGCGTCGTCGGAGTAGTCGGACACGATGCCCTCGAGATCGCCGGCGATCAGCACCTCGGCGTGATGCCCGAACACCTCCTGCGGGGTACGTACGCTCGTCGCCTCCATCGCTCTTCTCCTCTCGCGGTATGCCTGTCCCAGATCTGTCCGGGCGAGCATATCGCCGGTTTCAGTCCGTCATCAGCTCATGTACGAACCGGTCTCGTGCCTCGAGGAAACTTCGGGTGAGCCGCACGGGCTCGGCGTCCTCGTACTCGACGGGCTCGAGGCCGCGCTCCCCGCAGTGGTAGATCCTCGCGTCCGGATAGGCGAGGATGATCGGCGAGTGGGTGGCGATGATCAGCTGCGAGCGATCCCGGACGAGCTCGTGGATGCGCCGGAGCGCGGTCAGACAGTTCTGGGTCGACAGCGCGGCTTCCGGCTCGTCGAGCAGGTACAGGCCGTCGGGGCCGAACCGGTTGACCATCACCGCCAGGAACGACTCTCCGTGCGACTGCTCGTGCAGCGAGCGCCCGCCGTAGGAGGCAAGCGGGTCGCCCCCTAATCCGAGCTCGTCCTTGAGCTCCTCGAGATAGGTCGCCGCGTTGAACAGGCTCTCGGCACGCAGAAAGAAATCGGTCCGCGGATGCCGGGCACCGCGGACCAGGCGGACCGCGCTCGAGAGCGGCGAGTGACTGGCGCGGGTGTTGAAGGCAAAGTTCGAGGAGCCGCCCTCGGGGTTCATTCCGGCCGCGACCGCGATCGCCGCGAGCAGCGTCGACTTGCCGCTGCCGTTCTCGCCGATCAGATACGTGACGCTCGGATGCAGCTGGAGGCCGCCGGCCAGCGGCGCGATCGCCGGTAGCGTCCACGGGTAGCCGGTGCGCGGCGGTCCGTCACCGGGCGCCAGCAGCTCGACCGACTGCAGGAACGCGTCAGCCACGCCCGACGAACGGCATCTGCGACGCCATCACGGTCATCGACAGGACGTTCGCGCCGAGCGGGAGCCGGACCATGTAGAGCACGGCGTCGGCGACGTCCTCGGCGGACATCGTCGGCTCGGCCACGATCGATCCGTCCGCCTGGAGCGCGCCGACCTCGAGCTGCTTGGTCATGTCGGTCGCGGCGTTGCCGATGTCGATCTGGCCGCAGGCGATTCCGTGGTGGCGCCCCTCAAGCGCGAGTGCCTTGGTCAGTCCGGTGATGCCGTGCTTGGTCGCGGTGTAGGCCACCGCGTTCGGCCGCGGGACGTGTGCCGAGAGCGAGCCGTTGTTGACGATCCGGCCGCCCTGGGGCCGCTGGCGGATCATCTGCCGAAAGGCGGCCTGCGCGCACAGGAAGGCGCCCGTGAGGTTGGTCTGCACGACCGCGGACCAATCGGCGTGTCCGACGTCCTCGACCGGAGCCGGGCGGCCGAACACGCCGGCGTTGTTGATCAGCACGTCGACCCGGCCGGCGCGAGCGACGACCACGTCGAACAGCGCCTCGACGCTCTCGGGGCGGGTCACGTCGGTCGGCACCGCGAGCGCGTCGGTGGCGGCGGGCAGCTCGGCCAGGGTGGCCTCGAGAGTCTCCCTTCGCCGGCCCGCCAGGACTACCCGGTATCCGGCCCCGGCCAGCCGTCGGGCGATCGCCCGTCCGAGTCCCGACCCGGCGCCGGTGACGATCGCGACCGGCGCCGCCGCCTGCTCGTCAGTGCCCATGCGCAGATTCTCGGTTATCGTCGCGCACCGTGTCGGAGCAACCCCTGTCGAGCACGGTCGTCGGGAGCTACCCCCAACCGGAGTGGCTGATCGACCGCGAGGCGCTCGGCTCACACTCCGTGCCCCGTGTGCGCGTCAGCCGGGCGTGGCGGATCCCCGAGCCGTATCTCGAGGAGGCTCAGGACGACGCCACCGTGGTGGCCATTCGCGACATGGAACGGGCCGGGATCGACACGATCACCGACGGCGAGATCCGCCGCGAGAGCTACTCCAACCGGTTCGCCACGGCGCTCGAGGGCGTCGACGCAGACTCTCCCGCGACCATCCACACGCGTGACGGGGAACCGCGCATGGTGCCCCGCATCGTCGGGCCCGTGCGCTGGCGAGGCGCCGTCGAGGCGCGCGACGTCGAGTTCCTGCGCGCCCGGACCGACCGGCGGACGAAGATCACCCTGCCCGGCCCGTTCACGATGGCCCAGCAGGCGAGCAACGAGGCTTACGACGACCCCGATGAGCTGGTTATGGACCTGGCCGCCGCAGTCAACGCCGAGGCGCGGGCGCTCGAGGCCGCCGGCGCCGATGTGATCCAGCTCGACGAGCCCTGGTTGCGCAACGACCCCGAAGGCGCCCGGCGCATCGCGGTCGCCGCAATCGACCGCGCCCTCGAGGGGCTGACCGCCACGACCGCGGTCCATCTCTGCTTTGGCTACGCCGCTCTGGTGGGAGACAAGAAAGCCAATCGCTACGACTTCCTGGGTGAGCTGAGCGACAGCATCGCGCAGCAGATCTCGGTCGAGGCGGCCCAGCCCAAGCTCGACCTCGGCCAGCTGTCCGAGCTCAGTCCCAAGGTCGTGGTGCTCGGGGTGCTCGATCTCGGCGACGCGTCCGTCGAGAGTGCGGACACCGTGGCGACACGGATCCGGGCCGCGCTCGCCCACGTCCCGGCCGAGCGCCTTGTGCCCGCGCCCGACTGCGGCATGAAGTACCTCCCGCGCGAGCTCGCCTTCGCCAAGCTGCTGGCGCTCAGCGCCGGCGCCGCCCTGGTACGCCAGGAAATCTCCTGACCGCGGCCGAGGTCTATCGCCTCGCTGTCGGGGACACGTCGCCGCGGACGAGCTCGATGTAGCGCGCGGCCGAGCGCTCGACGATCGTCTTGGCGTCGCCGTCGATGATCGGGCCCCACCAGCCGCCGTAGAGGCGCTCGAACTCATACGGGGAGAGCGCGTCGAGGAGGTGACGGACTGCGCGCTCGGGGAGCGGCAACCGGTTGGGGGCGCTCCAGATGAACGACACCCGGTCGGCACCCGGGGTGATGAACAGCGTGTCGCCGACGAACAGGGCGCCGCCGCCGTTGGCCCCGGCGGACCAGTGCACGATCGCGCTGCCCGGGAAATGGCCACCGCACTGCACGAGCGTGACGCCGGGCAGCACCTCGTGGCTGCCCGACCAGACCCGGACCGCGGGATCGGGGCGCATCAGCCAGTGCCGATCGGCCTCCGCGATCAGGATCTCCGCGTGGAACGCGTGACTCCACTCGACGATTGCGCCGTACATGTGCGGATGGCTCGAGCTGACCGCCGCCAACCCGCCCGCCGCCCCCACCGCGTCGATCGCCGCCTCGTCGATGAACGCGGGCGGATCCCACAGGAGGTTTCCCTCGGGCGTCGAGACGAGCAGCCCGCGCTGCCCCACCCCGACGTCGCCGGGCTTGAACCCGATCCCGATCAGGCCGGGCTCGTGCTCGCGCACCTCGGTGTGGTGGCCGGACTTGGTGAGCTCTTCCATCGTCGTCCACACCTGACCTGTGGGCGGCACCCATTGGCGCTCGTCCTCGCACAGCGGGCAGCGGGCCGGTGGCGCCGGGCCGGGCGGGAAGCTGGCGCCGCAGGTGGGACAGACCCAGGTGTCGCTGATCGTCATCGGCGTGATCTCAAGGATTGCATCCCGCCGGGGCCGGCCGCGCCGGGCCGAGTGAGCCACGAACCGTGGTTTGTGATTAGCACGCGCGTGGGTATGTAGCTGAGGCAGTTCGATCCAGGCAGGGATCACCCTCGCCGCGCCACCGGAGGAATATTCATGCGCAAAGCCGTCGGTACCGGAGTGACCGTCGCGATCTTGTCCGTCGCCATGCTCGTGGGAGCGGGCGCGGCGGGCGCCCGAGTTCATGCCCGGAGTGCACCACGCGCCAGGAGTGCGTTACGCACAACCGGAGCACTCATCCCGAGCCACAAGGGCCAGGTGCTCCCGATACACGGTGGCACGACCGACAGCCTCAACTGGTCCGGCTATGCGGTAACGCCGAGCTCGGACAACATCACCGCCGTCTCCTCGACGTTCACCGTCCCTTCGGCCGGTCTGGCGCCTCCGGGCTTCGCGGCCACCTGGACGGGGATCGGCGGCTACAGCACGAGTGACCTGATCCAGGCCGGGACGGCCGAGCAGTCGCTGCCCTCAAACCCGCTGGTCGGTGACCAGTACTACGCCTGGTATGAGCTGCTGCCGGCGAGCGAGACGCAGCTGACGGGCTGCACCGGGGACGCGAACTGCACGGTCAACCCCGGCGACGACGTCACGGTCAACATCAGCCAGGTGTCGGGCGACACCTGGAGCATCGCGATGACCGATGCCGGCCACTGGACCTGGAGCAAGGACGTCACCTACACCTCGTCCGAGTCCTCGGGTGAGTGGATCCTGGAGGCTCCGACGCTGGTCGCCCAGACCACGCTGGCCAACGTGGGCACCGTCCACTTCGGCCCGACGTCCACGTACACGGCGGGCGGCGTGACCCACACGATCGCCGAAGGAGATCCGACACAGATCGACCTGTCCCCCGGTGAGGTCAACGAGGCCACTCCGTCCGCGCTGGCCTCGGATGGCCAGTCATTCAACGACTGCGCGTACGCGCAGACCTGCGCAACCCCTTGATCGGCGCTCGGCGCCCTACCGGGCGCGCGGGCGCTAGCCACACCGATCCGCGCCCTCGACACAAACGTCGAGGGCGCAAGGCCCGGCGTCGTGCGCACCGCGCGCGACGCCACCGGGCGACGAAGTAGCTAGCGATTCTCTAGGAACTCCCGTGCCAGGCGCTTCGGTGCCTGGCACAGCCACGCCTCGGCGATCAGGTCCTGCAGCTCATCGACGGCGATCTGATCGAGGCGCACCAGGACCGCCGGGTACCCGTCGAAGTGTGGCGTCGTGAAGTAGACCGCCGGATCGTCGGCGAGCAGCGCCTCCTTGGCCCCGGCGTGTTCGACGCGAGCGCCGAGGATCGGCCCGGCCGGCGCGGCGTCGCCGAGGGCGCGTAGATCGGCCGGCCGCAGCGGACGCTCCCACACGAACTGTTTATTGCGCACGCGCCACGACACGTTGCCCCACGAGGTCCCTTCGCTCGTTTCGGGCAGGGCGAGCGCGAGCCGCCGGACGTCCTCCCAGCTGGCCACAAGCTCAGTCGAGCGCCTCGGCGGGTTCCGCCGAGTGAGTCGGTCGCGCCCAAACCCCCCGTTCCTGCAGCAGCGCCACCTGCCGGCGTGTCACCTCCTCGCGGTACTCGGCGTGGGTGTACGGCGCGCGATCCAGGTAGAGATTCTTGGGGTAGACCGGCTGCTCGTAGATGAGCTGGTACTGCTCCGTCGTCAGGTCCTTCATCCAGTTGTCCCACTGGGCGGTCTGGCGGAAGTGCCGCAGCGCCTCGATGTCGACCGTCCCGCCGATCCAGGTCGAGCCGGCGCCGTAGGGGACCTCGGTGACTACATGGCCCCGGTAGTCCACGATCTGCGAACCGCCGGAGAAGGTGTCGATCGGGATGGTCGTGTCCTTGTCGAGGTAGTACGTGCCGAGGTTCATCGCGATCACGTACATGTTGTTGTCCAGGGCCCGGGCCCGCGTCTGGACCGAGAACATGCCGCTCATCACGCCCGGCGCGGGGTACGGGCCGCGATAGGCGATCTCGCAGCCGTTCATGGCCAGGCCGCGTGCGTTCTCCGGGTACGACGCCTCGTTGGCCATCATGATCCCGATCCGGCCGATCGCGGTGTCGGCCACCGGATAGAACGCGCTCAGCTCACGCCCGTACAGCTCGATCCAGCGATCCCACACGTTGTGGGGCGTAACCGAATGCTCGACCGGAAGCAGCGGCACGAGCTTGTGGTGCTTGAGCACGACCGCGCCGTCCTCGGGCTCGATCACGAACCCGACGTTGAAGAAGCGCCCGGGGAACTCGGAATGCCGGGCCTTCGCCTGGGCGATCACGTACGCGTTCCACTGCCGGGCCAGCCGACCCAGCAGGTCGGTCTCCGGCCCGGGGATGTCGATCGCGCACTCCCGCGCGTAGGTCACGTGATCGAGGTCGAGCACCTCATCGGTGAACCCCTGCAGGCCTCCCTCGGGGATGCAGATCAACCGCACCGGCAGGTCCATGCTCGACAGCCAGGACGCCGCCTTGACCATGTGTGCGATGTGCTCGAGGTTCCAGCTGATCTCCTCACGCCGGCGGATGCCGCGCATCGTCTGGATCAGCCCAACCGCCTGGTACGGCTCGATCATCGTCACCCTCCTCGTGATCCCTATGGCTGCTCGAAGGCTGCCTACGCGACTCTACCGGCGGCGGGGAGGCGCTCCACGGCGATCACCGCGATGTCGTCGGCCTGCGTCCCACGGGCGAAGTTGCGCACCGCCGCCTCGATCCGCGCCACCGCGTCGGTGGCGCCGGCCGCGCCGTGGAGCGTCGCGACAAGGCGGTCCTCTCCGAAGCGCTCCTCCTCGCCGACCGTGTCGATCACCCCGTCGGTGTAGAGGACAAGCTGGTCGCCCGGCTCGAGATCGACGGTCACCGGCGTCCACTCGCCGCTCTCGTACGCACCCAGGAACGGCGCGAACTCGCCCACCGGCTGCGGATTGCCCGCGCGCACGTGAAACGCCGGCGGGTGACCGGCGAGTACAACGTCGGCCGTGGCTTGGCCATCCGCCTCTCGCAGCACCGCGCAGCACACGCTGACCAGCGAAAGTCCCGGGCGCTCCCTCAGGGCCGCGTTCAGCTGCTCGAGCGTGGCGACGGGGTCGCCCAGGAGCTTTCCGGCGGTGCGCAGCGTGTAGCGCGAGAGCGAGGTCAGCGCTGCCGCCTCGGCTCCCCGCCCGGCTACATCTCCGACCACCACCATCCAGCCGCCCTGGACCTCGAACGCGTCGTAGAAGTCACCGCCCACCTCGTTCTGCTCGCCGGCGGCCACGTAGAGACCGGCGAGGCAGAATCCGGGAATGTCTGGGAGCTCGGGCGGGAGCAGGCTGCGCTGCAGGATGGTGGCGATCAGCGATCGTTCGGCGTAGAGACGTGCGTTCTCGACCGCGATCGCCGCGCGGCGCCCGAGCTCGCGGGCCAGACTCAGGTCGCTCTCGTCGAACGTCCGCTCGGAGTGCGTCATGGCCAAGAAGAGCGCGCCGATCGGTGGCTGACCCACGAGCGCGAGGGGTACCGCGATCACCCGCCCGGCGAGCCGCGCGTGGTCCGATTCGACCACCTCAGCGGCAACCGCGAGCTCCTCTCCGAGCTCACCCGACTCACCAGCGTGGCGATCCGCCACCGGCTCCGCGCCGGCCGCCGCCACCTCCTCGAGCTCCCCTTTGCCGCTCTGCATCAAAACCTGGCACCGGTCGGCAAGGCCGGACACCGCGAGCTCAGCCATCCGTTGCAGGCTCTCCCGATAGTCGAGCGATGAGGACAGGGCCTGGCCCGCCTCGGCCAGCAGGCGCTGCGCGCGCTCGGCGCGTTTGACCTCGGTCAGGTCCTCAATCACGCTGATCACCATCGACAGCGCGCCGTCGGCATCGAACACCGGCGTGGCCTTGTGCAACAGCCATCGCTGCTCGCCCGTCGACCGGATGATGTTGTTGACGAGCAGCGGCCCCGGGCGCTCACCGCGAACAGCGAGCATGGACGGTAGGTCCGTCAGCGACAGCCGCCGTCCATCCTCGTCGAACACGTCGTAGAGCGCCATCAGCGTCCCCGGTGCCGCGGCGGTGATCTCCTCCACGGACGTAAGCCCCAGCAGCCGAGCCGCCGCCGGATTGGCGAAAACCATTGAACCGCTGGCGTCGCGGACGATCACCGCCTCGGCCAGGTTTGTCAGCGTTACCTCGAGCCGCTGCTCGAGCCCGCTGAGCGCGGCCGACAGGCCGGCGTTGTCCAGAGCCAGCGCCAAGCGGGCCGACAGGACTTCAGCGAAGCGCAGGTCATCAGCACCGTAATCGCGACCGGACGTGCCTACGCCGCAGGCGAGCGCACCCACGATGCGCCCTCGTGCCAGGAGCGGCACGTCCAGCACCGAGCGCAGCTCGAGCGCCCGCAGCAACTCGAAGTCCGCCTCGTCGGCGGCGATCGCCCGCAAGTGCTCGTCGGTCACCCGCTCGATCAGCTGGCTCTCCCCGCTGGCGAGCGCCGCCGGCAGCCCGACGGGCGCTTCGGGGATGGGACGACGACGCAGCAGGCCCTTCTCGAGGTCTTCCCGCCCTGGGCCGTCGACTCGGGACCCGACCCTCCGAAACACGCCCTCGTGCGAGATGGTGTCCAGCGTCGCCACGTCGGCGAACGCCGGCACGACGAACTCGAGCAGCCGCGCCGCGGTTTCGCCGAGGAACACCATGCCGTCCGCGACCTCATCGATCGAGGCGAGCAGGACGAACCGGTCCTGTTCGTGTCTCGCGCTCAATCGCCCTCACCAACGGCCGGAAGCGTCGACGGGTCGGCGAACAACCGTTCACCGCCGGCGAGGCCGGCGATCTCGAACAGCCGCTGCACTTTCGGCGGTCCAGGGAGGACGGCGAAGCGGTAGCCGTCCGCGGCGGCGCGCTGCTGCTCCTCGATGATCAGGCGAAGGCGCGAGGCGTCCATGAACCCGACCTCGCGCAGATCCAGGAACACCGGCCCGCGATCCATCCGCGCGGCGTCCATGGCCTCAGCGGCCTGGGCAACCGTCGAGAGATCGATGTCGCCGCGAGCCGACACCACCGACGCTCGCCCGATTCGTCGGACCTCGAGCTTCAGATGACCCGCCCGTCGCACACTGCCTCCCGCACCTCCTCTACTACGTCAGCTCACCTCTCCCACGGCTGCGCGCAGGGCGGAGAGGTCGGCCGATCCAAACACCACGCGGTTTCGCGTGGCGACGTACACCAGGTCCAAATCGACGCCCGCCCGCGCGATCTTTCGCGTCAGATCCGCCAGTACCCCAGGCCGGTCCTCGACGTCGACCACAACGACCTCGCGCTCGCGCGTGACCGCCAGATGCGAAATCGCCAGGGAGTGCCTGGCCGCGCCAGGGTGCGGCACGAGGATGTGGAGTTCGGCGTGCTCGGCCGCTCCGATACACGTGGCCGCCGCGATGTTCACGCCGGCGTCGCTGATTGCCGCCGCAACCTGCGCCAGCGCTCCCGGTGTGTTCTCGATGTCGATGACGAGGTCGTATGCCATGTCGACGGTGAAACCGCCAGCCTACTATCCGGGACGCCGTTCATGGAAGCGGCCTCGTACAACCGGCCAGGGCGCCACCAGTTACCTGCCCCGAGGATGAGCGCACCGCCGGCACGTTATGACCACGTCGTATGGATCGCTCTGGAGAATCACTCCTACGGGCAGATCATCGGCGCGCCGCATGCCCCCTTACATCAACCAGCTCGCGAGTCAGCACGGGTTGGCCTCAAATTTCTACGCCGAGTCGCACCCCAGCCTGCCCAATTACATCGCCATGACCTCCGGATCCACCCAGGGCTAGGCGACGATGACCTGCCCGCGGCGCATCGACTCGACGTGCCCCGCATCTTCAGTCTGCTCCCGGGCGGCGGCTCGCGCTCGCTCCAGGAATCGATGCCGTCGAACTGCCTGCAGACCGACTCGGGCGAGTATGCCGTGCGCCACAACCCGCAGGCGTATTACGTCAACGTCGCCGGTGACTGCGCTCGCTACAACGTTCCGTTGAGTGACCCGCCCGACATCTCGGCGCGGTTCACCTTCGTCACCCCCAACCTGATCCACGACATGCACGACGGCACGGTCGCCGACGGCGACACGTGGCTGTCGTCATTCGTGCCGGAGTTGCTCTCTAGTGCCCGCCTCACGCAGCCGACTCGGCCGCCAGTGACTCGAGCGGCGTGGCCGGGTCGACCAGTGCCTCCACGTCGACCTGCCGGCGCGAGCGAATCAGGGCCGGGACGTGCTGGTTGACGTCCCATACGTTGACGTTCATACCGGCCAGGACCCGGCTCTCGCGGAGCCAGAAAGCGACAAACTCCCCGGCCTCGCGGTCGCCGCGGAACACCACCTCGTCCCAGTGCTCCGCGTAACCCGAGTACTCCATCCCGACGTCGTACTGGTCGGAGTAGAAGTAGGGGATCCGCTCGTAGCTCACCTCCTCGCCGAGCATTGCGCGCGCCGCCGCCGGCCCCTGATTGAGCGCGTTGGCCCAGTGCTCGACCCGGATTGGTCTTTGGTAGAACGGATGCCACGCGTTCGCCACGTCGCCCGCGGCGAAGATGTTGGGCGCCGAGGTGACCAGGCGCTCATTGACGACGATGCCGTTGTTGACTTCGAGCCGCGCCTCGCAGGCGAGCGAGTCGCGCGGCGCGATGCCGATGCCCACGACCGCGAAGTCGCACTCGACGATTGTGCCGTCGTCGGCCCGGACGCGCTCGACCGCGTCCCGTCCCTCGAACGCATGCACCCCATGTCCGAGCAGCATCCGCACGCCGTGGCGGACGTGCACGTCGCGGTAGAACGCGCCGATCTCCGCTCCGAACACCCGCTCGTTCGGCAGCGCGACTGGGTCGATGACAGTCACCTCGAGGCCCCGCTGGCGGGCTGAGGCAGCGAACTCACTTCCGATCCATCCGGCGCCGACCACTGCCACGCGACCGCCGTCGTCGAGGCGCGCGCGCAGCACGTCGCAATCGGCCAGCGTCCGGAGGTAGTGCACGCCATCGAGCTCCGCGCCGGCCACCGAAATCCGCCGCGGCTCGGCGCCGGTGGTCAGCAGCAGCCGGTCGTAGGCGAGCTCGCGATCGCCCTCGAGCACCACGCGGGAAGCCTTCGGGTCAATTGCAGTGGCCGTCACATCCGAGAGCAGCTCGATCTCGTGCTCGGCGTAGTAGCCGGGAGGATGGACGTAGACCGTCTCCCGCTCTGACTCCCCACGCAGGTAGTTCTTGGTCAGCGGCGGGCGCTCATAGGGCCGCTCGGGCTCGGATCCGACCATCACGATGCGGCCATCGAAGCCGCGCTCGCGCAGCTCCTGCGCGGCCTTGGCCCCGGCCAGGCTCGCGCCCAGGATTACGAACGTCTGCTTGCTCATCCGGCGGTTTGCACGACCGTCTCGACGTCGTCGCGGTAGGCGTCGTATGCGGCGGTGTATTCCATGACACGTACCACCTCGGACACGAACTCCTCGCTGTAGCCGGCCCGGCGCAGCAGGTGAAACCCCATCTCCATCCCCGAGGTGATGCCGCCGGCGGTCACGATCCGGCCGGCGTCGACCACGCGGGCTCGGCTGATCCGGCAGGCTGGCGCGAGCTCGGCCAGGCGGTCGATCGGGACCTTCCCCGACGGGCCGAACTCAACCCGGTCGGGCTCCTTGCGGTTGGTCGCCGCCAGCCCGTCGAGCAACCCCATCCGCCCATACACCCAGGAGCCCGTGCACACGCTCGTGAGTAGGCAATCTTCGGGGAGCGCGGCGATGAACTCGTGCAGGCGGCGGTTGTACATCTCCTGACGGGTGCCGAACCCGCCGGGAATCAGGAAGGCGTCCATCGCCGGCCGGTCCGCGAAGCTGTAGTTCGGGAGCACGGTGAACCCGGCCTGAGCCTGGACGGGTCGCATCGCGTCGGCGATCAGGAACGCGTCGAGCTCTGGGTCAAAACGACGCGCCACCGACCACACGCCGTACGGCGCCGCGAAATCGACGATCTCCGCGTCCTTGAACACGTAGACGCCCAACCGGAATCCTGGCATCGCCTCTCCTCTGCTCGAACTACGTCCAGCCTACGGCTCGGGCGGTTCTAACGCCGCCCGGCTGCGGAAGTAGTTGGCGGGTGCCGCACCGGACTCCGGGGCGCGAGGACCGTGAGCGCAACCGGCCCTCAGGTGGCCTTCGGCGAGGTGCGCCGTCTATTGCTTGGGGAATGACAGCGCCACCCGCATCGGCTCCGCCCCCCGGGTGATCTCGAGCGCGATCGGCCGGAGCCTCCCGCGCGAGCGGCGCAATGCCTGCTGGAGATCGCCACGGGATCTCAGCGGCCGGCGGTCGGCTGAGGTCAGGAGGTCTCCGGGGCGGATCCCGCTCGCGGCCGCGGGGCCGCCGGGATCGACGTGGCGAACCAGGAGTCCCTCGAGCGGCGGCAGCCCCACCGCGCGTCGTCGCTCCAACGCCATCGGCGCGCCCTCGAGCACCAGGCCAAGCTCGGGGGCGAGCGGGTCGTCGGCCGCCGTGTCCTCGAGCGTGTACAGAAGCTTGCCCAGCAGGTGGCCAAGCTGGTCGCGCTCCTCGTCGGACAAACCGGACAGGAGCTCGCCGGCGTTGGTCAGATGCTCCGGCGCGCACGCCTCGAACAGCTCGCGTCCGTGCCGGGTGATCGAGATCACGGCGCCGCGGCCATCGTCCGGATCGGGCTCGCGCTCGACCAGTCCCCGTCCCACGAGCCGGTCGATCCGGAGGCTGATCGTCCCCGGAGAGAGACCGAGCTCAGCCCCCAGCCGCCGCTGAGAGAGCCTCTCCCCCGCCAGGCGCACGAGCGTGGCGAGCACCGCGAAGTCGGTGCCGCGCAGTCCGAAGGGCACGAACACCTCCTCCAGCCTGGGGCCGAGGCGGGCCTGCAGGCGCGCCAGTCGTGCCGTGATCGCGATCGGCTCAACCCGGAGGTCGGGTCGTGCCGCGTGCCAGCCGGCGATCACCCGGGCGATCGAGTCGTCGAGCTCGATTTGCAAGGTTTGGCCCCGGCGCGGCGGCATGCGGTGGGAGGTTAGCTTTCCGATCAGTCATAATTTGATCTCAAACTAAATCATCAAACGATCTTGTCGAGAGGATCTAGGAGGACTTGATGAGCGAAGTCGGGCAGAGCCAGGTTGTCGCCGACCATCACATGCGCGTGGACCGGGTCGGCTCGAGACCCGGGAAGGTCCTGATCGTGGTCGCCAATCCATCCACGTCGACGACGCTCGGGTGGCCGGTCGGTTTCTGGGGCGCGGAGCTGACCCATCCCTACTACGAGCTCACCGAGCGCGGGATCGAGGTAACGATCGCCAGCCCCGACGGGGGACGGGTCGAGATGGACTCGCTCAGCGACCCGCGAGATCCGTCGCAGTGGTCGGCCGAGGACCTGATCACGATGGGCTTCGTCAACACCCCGGCGCTGATGAACCTGCTCGAGGACACGCCGCGGCTGGCCGATCTGGATCTCGACGAGTTCGACGCGATCATGGTGGCGGGTGGCCAGTCGCCGATGTTCACCTTCCGCGAGAACGACGATCTCAAGCGCGCGATCCGGCACTTCTACGAGTCACAGAAGCTCACCGCGATCTACTGCCACGGCACCGCCGTGCTTGCCGATCTGACCCTGTCCGACGGCTCCTATCTGGTCGACGGCAAGACGGTCACGGGGTTCGCCAACGCCGAAGAGGAGTTCAGCGACTCGTTTGTCGGGCAGCAGGTGATGCCCTGGCGAGTGGAGGACGTGCTTAGAGAGCGCGGCGCCAACTACGTTCAGGCCGGCCTGTTCAAGGCATTCGCAATCCGGGACGGCCGGCTCATCACCGGCCAGCAGCAGTACTCGGGGCGGAAGGTCGCCCAGATGGTGATCGAGGCCATGGGGGTATGAGATGAGAATCGGCGTGATCGGCGCGGGCCGGATCGGCGGCAACTGCGCGCGCCAGGCGGTCAAAGGCGGGCACGAGGTGATGCTGTCCTTCGCGCGCGACATCGCCGGGCTTGAGCAGCTGGCGTCCGGGCTGGGGTCGGAGCGAGCGTCGGTCGGCAGCCCGGCCGAGGCGGTGTTGTTCGGGGACGTGGTGATCTTCGCGGTGCCCTGGAGCGTGATCCCAGAGGCCCTCGCCCAAGCCGGGGACCTGGCCGGAACGGTGGTGATCGACACCACCAACCAGTTCGGCTCTGGGCCGATGCCCAGCGACGGCCAGACCGCCGCCTCCTTCAACGCGGCGCGGATGCGGGGCGCGCGCTACGTCAAGTCCTTCAATACGCTCACCTCGGCGTTCCAGGCCGAGGCGGCGGGGCGCGACGGCAACGAGCGAGTCGTGCAGTGGATCTGTGGCGACGACGCCGAAGCCAAGCAGCTGGTCGCGGGGCTGATCGAGGACATGGGCTACGCGCCGGTGGACCTGGGCGACACGGCCGGCTGCGCGGTGATGGAGGCGCCCCGCCGGCCGGGCGCCGTCTACGGCGAGGAGTACCGGGTGGCTGACGCGCACGCCGTGGTCGAGGCCGTGCGCGCCGGCTCCCCTATACCCCCGACCCCCGTCTACTCTTAGCGAGCGAGCCTCATACCGCCGAGCGGTGTGCGGACGGTTCGGGTGATCTGAGGGGGCGGTCGGGGTTCGGTCGGAGCGTCGTTCGCGGGGCGCTCTTTCGGAGCGCTGGGTGGTGGCCCGGCGTTACCTTCCCAAACTAGATGCGGGCGATTGGGCGCCCGCCTGGAAGCCCGTGTGGGGCTTTGCGACCTTCAGGTTGCTGGGAGGCAACGAGCCGTGGCCACCATCTCCAGCCTACTCGCCGATCACGTGACGCTCCAGGTCCGGTCGGTCGATCGTCTGTTTCTGCAGGGGTACGTGCCGAGGTTGATGACCGCGGGGCAGGTGATCCGGTTCTTGTTGGATCGCGGGTTTCCGATCCCCTCGCCGGCGGTGCTGGGGAAGATCGGCCGCGACTACGTCAACCAGATCAACGACTTCATCGCCCGCAACGAAATCCCGACGGTCCGGTTCGTCAAGGGGGACGTGAAGGAGGAGATCGCTCGCAAGCACTTCCAGGCCGCTGAGCGTGACGGCCGCTACGGCGTGGTGATGGTCGGGATCGCGCAGGAGAGAACCTCGGCGTGGCGCGGGTGGCGGGACGGCGGTCCGGACGGGCATCCGCACTTCGAGTACGCCCGCCAGTCGATCTTCCCGAACAACTACTACTTCTACATCCGCGACCCGGACTGGGGACCGGCGTTCATCAAGACCGTCGCGTACGCGCCGTTCCCGCTCTGGATCTATCTCAACGGCAACGAGTGGGCCAAGCAGCAAGCCACCCAGCATGGCATCAGCTTTCGCCCGTTGGATAACGGGTTCGCGTCCTGCGAGAACTCGCAAGCGCTCGCCCAGATCTGCGCAAGCCTGTCCGCTGAGGACGTGCGCCTGTTCTTCGAGCGCTGGCAGGCGGCGCTGCCCTCGCCCTTGACCGTCGAGGACCGCCAACGGGGGTACGGGCACGCGCTCGCGTTCCGGCAGCTTGAGATCTCTGACACGAGGGTGTTCGATCGGCCGGCCGCCGGGCGCGCCTGGTTTGAGCAGACGCTTCCCGACCAGCTCACGCTCGGTCGCCCCGACCAGGCTGCCGTCATCTTCGGCCGCCGCATCAGCAGCCGGACACCGGGGCGGTTTCACACCAAGATCTTCAACCGCGGCACCGAAGCGGCGATCCAGATCCACTTCCGCGCCTCGAAGGTCAAGCAGTACTTCAAACAGGGACGCGCGCTCAGAACCGAAGCGACGATCAACGACACTCGAGACTTCGGTGTCGGCCGGCTGCTCACCGACGCGAATTGGCAGGCGCTGATCGACGTCGGCCACCAGATCAACCAGCGGCTCCTTGACCACCAGCTCGACGCGTGCGCTTGCGCACCAGACGCCACGCTGCTTGAGCGCGTGGTGCTGCCATCCACCACTAACGATGGCCTACCCGCCCCCGGACTACGGTTCGGCGAGCCGCGCACGATGGCGCTACTCGCCTGCCTGTGCTCATTCCAGCACCTGTTCGCCGGGCTGACGAACCGCACACTGCGCGAACTGATCGCCGGGTTGATCCCCGGCTACGGCCCGCGGCAGATGACCTACGACCTACGACGCCTACGCCGCAAAGGGTTCATCCAGCGGATACCTCATACCCAGCGCTACGAGCTGACCAGCGAGGGACGCCGACTGGCCGTCTTCTTCACCAAGACCTACACCCGCATCGTCAACCCGTCCCTCGCCGAACTCGACCCCGCACTCCCCAACGAGATCGCCGCCCGATCACCACTTGCCACCTCGTGGCGCGCGCTCGAACGCGCAATCGAGGACAAAATCAGACAGGCCGCTATCGCGGCCTGAAAGATGACTCTTTCGTGAACCCTTCAACCGCCAAGCGGAGCTAGCCGCCCCCGATCCCCCGGCGTCCGGCATGGCCCCATCGCCGCCCGGGCCTTCGTTCTCACTTCTGATAACGTTCCCGCCAGCGAGAACCAATCGAGAGGGGAAGCCACCATGCCGCGCACTCGTAAGCCCGGCGCGCGCCGCCGGACAGGCCTGATCGTCGCCGGGGCAATGCTCGTCGAGACGGCCGGACTTTGGCTGCGGGCCCGTCGGATCGGCGGCAACGTCGTCGTCCGCTGCCGGCAGGGTCATCTGTTCACAACGCTCTGGATCCCCGGTGCGTCCGTCAAGTCCTTGCGGCTCGTGGCCTGGCGCTTCCAGCGCTGCCCGGTCGGCCGGCACTGGTCGCTCGTGACCCCGGTCGATGAGTCCACGCTGACCGAGGACGAGCGCCGCTTCGCGCACGAGCACCACGACTTCCCGCTCCCCTGACCGGGGCTCACGCCGCTAGCCGCCGGGCGGGCTCGCGCAGCGAGTGATTGCAGCCCCGCGATCACCACGTCCTGCTCGCGCTCGGGAACGGCCGATCCCAGCGCGGTGCCGGGCGCGCAGCGCTCGAGCAGCAGCGCGGTCGACCGATCGAACGTCCGCGTCCTGAAGCACCGGACCGCGCCATCGCCACTCCAGTGCTCGAGCGCATCGCCCTCGTGCTCGGCCTCCGGGTGGCGCCACCCCACCTTGAGCACCAGCTGCTCGCCACCTGCGCCGCGCACTCGGGCGGCCCACGCGCACGCCCCACTCGGGACGTACGGCTCGCCGAGTGCGAGCTCCCAGTCCGACACGATCTCGTCCACCACTCGCGGCAGTTCCTGGAGCCAGCACCGGCCTGGGCCGCTCGGTATCGCGCCCGACGGATAGCGGCGCGGCATGCTTGAGGCCGGCTTATGCGCCGCCGGCGACGCGGAGCACGGCGCCCGTGGCGTATGTATTCACGAGGCCGGGCGCGACCGCGTTCACCCGGATCCCGTCCTCGGCCAGCTCCTTGGCCAGCCCCATGATCAGCGCGTCGACCCCGGCCTTGGCGGCGGCGTAGTGCACGTACTCGTACGGCGCGCCGAGCCTTGCCGCGCCCGAGGACACGTTGACGATCGACCCGCCCGGCCCGCCGTCGGATCGGTAGCTGAAGGCCACGTCGTGGCCGGCGCGCGCCAGAGCCGGCACGGTCGCCGCACCGATCCCGCGGCTGCCGCCGGTCACGATCGTCACCGGCCGCGCGCCTTCCCTCACGGCCGACTCCGTCTACGCGCCGGCGAGCTTCTCGAGCTGCGCGAACGCCTCCGCTTCCAGCAGCGCCTGGCATGCGTGCACGCACGCTCGGCACGCCTTGAGGCACAGCGCGCAATGGCGATGATGGGCGGCATGCCGCTCGCACTCCTCGGCGCAGTCCGAGCACGTGAGGACGCAGGCGCGCAGCAGATGGTGCGTCACGCTGTGGTTGGCGGCAAAGCGCCGGGACAGCGTCCGCTCGGTCGTGGTGCAGACGTCAGCGCACGTCACACACAGCGCGATGCAGCGCGCCATCGCCGCAACGTCTTCCTCTGCCAGGTCCGAATCGGCGCACGACACGCACGCCTGCTGTGAGGCCAGACACGCTTCGATCGCCGCAGCCACCGCCTCGACCGGGAGTTCGGACGCCACCGGCGAGGCCTCCAGCTTGTCTCGCACAAGTGTCATCCCCGGCGGTAGCGCTCTTCCTCCTCGACCGTACGCTCGGCCGTGGGAATCGCCTCGAGCCGTCCGTCCGGGATCGGCTCGCCGCTCTCGACCGACAGCCCGTAGGTCCCGGCCTTCAGCCTGGCCTCGGCGCGTTCGAGCGCGGCAAGCTGGGTCGTCAACTCCTGGCGGTGTCCCTCGTCGAATTCGTCCTGGTAGAGGTCCTCGTCGTCCTCGTCGCCCGGCTCCAGCCGGTCGTCGCTTTCCAGTGGTCCGTCGCCATCGAGTTCGGCGAGCGCATCCTCGATCCGCGTCCGTTCGCGGTCGAGTAGCTCGCGGGCGTGTTCCTCGTCCATGGACGGAAGCCTAAACCCTCCCGACTTATCACCACCACTTGCGCTCCATCGCGACGCCGGTCCCGCGACTGCGGTCCAGCAGGTCGAGGGCCGCCATGTCCTCATCGGACAGCGTGAAGTCGAATATCTGCGTGTTCTCCTCGATCCGTTCGCGATGCGTCGACTTGGGGATCACCGGGATCTCGCGCTGCACGCACCAGCGCAGCAACACCTGGGCCGGCGTGCGCCCCGCCGCTTCGGCGATCCGCGTGACCGTCTCCTCGCTCAAGTGGCGACCGGTGCCCAGCGGGCTATAGGCCTCGAGCACGACGCTCCGCCGCTCGCAGGCCTCCAGCAGCGCGCGGCGATTCTCGAAGGGGCTGAACTGCACCTGGTCGACCGCCGGCACGACGCTCCCTGCGCTGCTGACCTGCTCGAGCTCATCGACGTCAAAGTTCGAGACCCCGATCGAGCGGGCATACCCGAGCTCGCGCGCCCGCTCCATCCCGGGCCAGGCCCAGGTCGGGCCGCCCTGGGGCCAGTGGATGATGTAGAGGTCGACGTGATCGACGCCCAACCGCCTGAGGCTGTTCTCGGCCTCGGCGGCCGGGTCCCGGTGACGGGGGAAGAACTTGGTCGTGAGGAAGATCTCCTCTCGCGGGACGCCGCTCTCGCGCAGGCCCTGACCGACGCTCTCCTCGTTGCCGTAGGCCTGCGCGGTGTCGATGTGCCGGTAGCCGAGCTCGAGCGCCCAACGCACAGCGTTCACGCACTCGGGGCCATTGGGCACCTGCCACACGCCAAGGCCGAGCAGCGGGAGTTGGTTTCCGTCCGCGAGCGGGCGGACGTGACGGTCGGCGGCTGGATCAGTGGACATCGGGACTCTCCTGGGTCGCGTGGCTCCTGGTGCGCATCATGTGAGTGTGCCCGGTCCGACGATCTACACGATCGGCCATTCCACCCGCTCGCCCGAGGAGCTGCTGGCCCTGCTCTCCGGACCCGGCGTGGCGTTGGTCGCCGACGTGCGGGCGTTTCCGAGCTCGCGCCGCCATCCCCAGTTCAATCGAGCCGTGCTCGCCGGATGGCTCGGGGATGCGGGGATCGCATATCGGCACATGCCCGGGCTAGGCGGGCGACGCAAGGTGGTCCCAGGATCGGCCAACGGCGGGTGGGAGGACAGCGCGTTTCAGGGCTACGCGGATCACATGCGGACCAGCGAGTTCCGGACCGCGCTCGCCGAACTCGAGGCGCTGGCCGCCGAGCGTCCAACCGCGATCATGTGTGCCGAGGCTGTTTGGTGGCGCTGCCACCGCCGTCTGATCGCCGATGCACTCGTCGTACGTGGCTGGCGCGTGGAACATCTCGGGATCGGCGACTCGGTCGCCCTGCACGAGCTGACGGAGTTCGCGGTCGTCGGTCCCGACCGGACGATCACCTATCCGCCGGCGCAGACGGTCCTTCTGTAGCCGAAACGCGACCCTTGTCACAATGACCTCAATGCCCGAGCACTACCAGCGTCCGGGCTGGTTCACGACCAACGTCTTTAACCGCGTCGTCGCGGCGCTGACGCGAGCCGGCGTGAGCGTCTACGGCTCGCGCGTCCTCGAGGTGCAGGGTCGCAAGTCCGGCCAATGGCGCCAGACCCCGGTCAACCTGTTGCACTTTCAAGGCGAGGACTACCTGGTCGCCCCGCGCGGACAGACGCAGTGGGTCAAGAACCTGCGGGCGAGCGGAGAAGGGAGGCTCCGCGTCGGCCGGCGAACGCGGCCTTTCCACGCGAACGAGCTTCCCGACCAAGAGAAGCCGCCGCTGCTGCGCGCATACCTCAAGAAGTGGAAGTTCGAGGTCGGCGTGTTCTTCGGTGGCGTCGGCCCGGACGCACCGGACGATGAGCTGCGCCGGATCGCACCGGATCATCCCGTCTTTCGCCTGACCCAGACCTGACTCCAGGAAAGAGCGACCGAGACGCGTCAGCCGTCGACGGGTGATCCCCGGGCGCGGAACTGTTCCCGAAACGCCGTAAGGTCCGCGTCGGAGTGCTTCTCGGCGAGTAGCAGCACGTCGGCGAGCAGCGATTCGGCGGTTGCCAGCCCGTTTGGTAGTGACGGATGCCACAGGAACTCGAGTCGCTCGACGAGATGTTCCGGAGCGATCTCGCAGGCAGACAGCGCAGCACGCTGCCACTTGAAATAGCGGTGCGGCATGTAGACACGACTGAGCGCCATCGCGGTGGCGACGACGGCCTGCTCGATCCGAGCCAGGAGAGCGTGCGACGCGATCGAATCGCCCCGCTCAACCGACGCGTCCCTTGACTCCCAGCCGCCGAGCACGCCGGCCGCAGCGACCCGGCGACCATCGCGTCGACGAGCGCATCGGGATATTCCCTCGCTCGGGCCCGCCACGCCTCGACCGTGCGGCCGCCGCGGAGAGGGGCGCAACGCTCAATCGCCGCCAGCCGCATGTGTTTGACCGGATCGGTGTCGCCACCCTCGATCACGCGGTCGAGAAACTCCTCGACTGTCTCGGCGGTGAAGTTGCTGACATTCACCGCGAGCCGGCCGACCCGGTAGTCCTCGCTCCACTCCCGGTCGTCGGGATCGTAATCCCAGATGACCTGGTCAGACGCTCCGATCCGTTCCAGCGGAGCTCGCCGCTGGGCGTCGCTCGGCGCATGTGACCAGTAGCAATCGATCTCCAGGTCAGACCACCGGTCGGCGAGACCCGCGCCCACCGATCCCGCCACCGTCAGCGCGACGAGCCCATTCTCGGACTGATAGCCCTCGGCGATTTCGCGCGCGATCTCGATTCGCCAGGCGACATGCCGACCGTTTTCTCCGGCCGGAGGAGCCGTGTCTTTGTCAGAGCGTCTCTGCCCTGCCACCGCCATATCGTCCCACGAGCCCGACGCGCGCATGGGTCGAGGGTGGCGGCCGCGGCCGTTGCGCGAGGTGCGGGATGATGCGAGCCTGGTGCTGTGGCGCGCTGATCAGCACGAGGAGCTGACGAGCCGCGCTTGGGATGAGCGGCTTGCCCGCGATGCGATCGAATCGATCGTGGCGGATGCGCAGGCGGCACACAGGGATGGCTTCTGGCCAGGGCACCCGGGCGACGATCTGCCCGAGCACGAACGCATCTGCTCGCTGTACCTGGGAAGCGCCGGAATGATCTGGGCGCTCATGACGCTCGGTGCCTCGATCGACGCTTCGGCGGCCGTGACCGCGGCGCTCGAGCAGTACCGGACGCGGCAAGATTTCCTCGGCGAAGGACTCGCACACCCCCCGAGCTTGTGGATGGGCGAGACAGGTGTGCTGGTTGTGGCAGACAAGGTTGGCTCACCCGCGGCGGATCGCGAGCGGCTCCGTGACCTGGTGGGCCAGAATCGCGCGCATCCGACCTGGGAGCTGATGTGGGGCTCGCCGGGGACCATGCTTGCCGCCCATGCTTGCGGGCTAAGGGCCGAGTGGGTGCAGAGCGCAAGCCTGCTGTGGGCGAGATGGGACGAGGCGTCCGAGCTCTGGACGCAGAACCTGTACGGCAACGTCAAGCAGTACCTGGGCCCTGTCCATGGTTTCGCGGGAAACGTCCACGCCCTGCGCGGCTACGTCGACGACGACGTTCTGAGCGGCCGTGTGACGACACTACTCGAGCGCACGGCGCGACGTCAGGACGGATTGATTAATTGGCCGCCCTCGGTGACGGAACCGGACTCGAAGATTCGCGTGCAATGGTGTCACGGGGCCCCGGGAATCATCAGCACGCTCGGTGACCTGCTTCCAGAATCACTTCTGCTCGGCGGCGGCGAGTTGACCTGGCAAGCCGGTCCGCTGCGCAAGGGTCCCGGGTTGTGTCACGGCACCGCGGGCAACGGTTTTGCCTTCCTGAGGATTCACGAGCTCACCGGCGATGAGCGCTGGCTCGATCGGGCCCGGCGCTTTGCCATGCACGCGATCCGCCAGGTCGAGCACCAGCGCTCAGAAGTCGGTCGCGGGCGCTACACCCTGTGGACCGGTGATGTGGGGACAGCGCTTTACCTCCAAGCGTGTCTCGACGCGCGGCCCGAATTCCCCACCATCGACGCCTTCTAGCCGGTCGCGATCCGGCACCCACGAGGGCCGGCACACCGAGCACACTGACCCTCAGGCTGGTGGTCGCGAACCCAGGATCGCCTGACCTCTTGTCCAGTGACGGTCCGACGGCCAAGCTAGCGGCATGAACAAGACATCCTTCCTCGGCGAGGAGCCGATCAATCGCATCGGCTTCGGCGCGATGCAGCTCGCCGGTCCCGGCGTGTTTGGCCCGCCACGCGATCCGGACGCCGCTCGTGCGGTGCTTCGCCGCGCGATCGAACTCGGCGTCGACCACATCGACACCGCTCAGTACTACGGCCCGGACGTGGTGAACGACCTGATCCGCGAGTCCCTCTATCCCTATCCGGAGAATCTGAAGCTCGTCACCAAGGTTGGCGGGCGCCGCGACGACCAGGGCGCGTGGCTCCCCGCCCAGACTCCCGCCGAGCTGCGAGCCGGCGTGGAGGACAACCTCCGGTCGCTGCGGGTGGAGCGGATGGACCTCGTCAACCTGCGCCTGATGAGCGCCGACGGATCCGGCGACGTTCTCGCCGAGCAGCTCGGCACGCTCGAGGATATTCGCCGCGAAGGCAAGCTGGACCTGATCGGCATCAGTGAGGCTGCTGCCGACACCGTGCGCCGCGCGCTGGATCTCGTTGACGTCGCCGAGGTCCAGAACGCGTACAGCGTCGTCAACCGTTCCGGGGAGGACGTGCTCGAGCTGTGCATGGAGCGAGAGATCGCGTTCGTGCCGTACTTCCCGCTCGGTTCGGCCTTCGCCGGCGGCCCCAAACAACTGGCGGAGGACCCCGCCATCGCCGGCGTCGCCGAGCGCCGAGGGATTACCGTCACCCAGGTTGCGCTCGCCTGGCTGCTCTCCCGCTACGAGCGGATGCTGCTGATTCCCGGGACCAGCTCGGTGCAGCATCTCGAGGAGAACATGGCCAGCGAGGACGTCGAACTCGACGAGCAAGACCTCGCCGAGCTCGAGAACGCTACGCAGGTCGGCGATCCGCTCGCCGCCGCCCACGACTGACGAATGCGCCAACCGCCTCCGGGAGACACCTGCCCGGAGGCGCTTCCCGCTTCAGATGGTCGCGAGCGCCGCGCGAGTCGCCTCATCGGCGGGCGCGTAGACGGCCAACCGCAGCTCGGGCTGACCGGTCGGCACCGTCTGCGCGTGATGTAGCCGCAGTGTGCCGAGCTGCGGGTGCTCCATGACCTTCGTGCCACGCTGGGCCTCGATCACCTCGTGCTCGTCCCACCACGCCCGGAACTGCGCGCTGTGCTCGTGGAGCTGCGCCAGGAACTCCTCGTATTCCGGCTCGCCCGCATGGCGCGCGTACTCGGCACGAAACCGAGCCAGCGTGTTACGAGCCGTCCCCTGGCGCTGCGCGGTCATACCCCTCTCGCCGGGATCGACCATCAGCCACCACAGCAGATACCGCCTGTCCGGAGCGAGATGATCCGGCGAGCCGAGCACGAACGAGGCCGCCCGGTTCCAGGCGAGAATCCTGGTCAGAGGCCCCAGCAGGTAGGCCGGGTTCGGGTCCAGGGACTCGACCAGCGCGATCAGCTGACCGACATCGCCGTCGAGTTGCTCAGGATCGGTCCCGGCCACGTCGTCGGCCAGCGGGAGCTCGGTGCGTGCGAGCGCGAACAACGTCCTGCGCTCCGCGGGGTCAAGCCGCAACGCGCGACCAAGCGCATCGAGCACGTCCGGTGAGGGGTTGATGTCGCGCCCTTGCTCGAGCCACGTGTACCAGGACACGCCCACGCCCGCCAAAGAGGCAAGCTCCTCACGCCTCAGGCCAGGCGTCCGGCGCCGACCCCCGTTGTCCGGGAGCCCGACGTCCGACGGCGAGAGTCGCGCCCGCCGCGAGCGCAGGAACGCCCTCAGCTCATCCCGCCGGGAAGGTGAGGACGCGACCGCCATGCTTCGACTGTGGCTCTTGCCCGCGCGCCGGTCGGCCCTCATCCGAAATGGATGAGGTCGAGTCGCCGTCCGTCTTGCACCATCTCGATTTGCCCGCTAATCCACGTCCTAACGATGGCGACGACTTCCCATGAATCGACCGCGACCGCCGAGGAGCGCCGTCTCCAGGAGGCTCGGGCCGGGGTGCCGTGGCGGGCCTGGGGTCCTTATCTGAGCGAGCGTCAGTGGGGCACGGTCCGGGAGGACTACAGCGACGGCGGTGATGCCTGGTCGTATTTCTCCCATGACCAGGCGCGTTCCCGCGCGTATCGGTGGGGCGAGGACGGTCTCGCCGGCATTAGCGATGAGAAGCAGACGCTCTGTCTGGCGCTCGCTTTTTGGAATGAGCGTGATCCCATCCTGAAGGAGCGACTGTTCGGGCTCACCAACGTGGAGGGGAACCATGGCGAGGATGTCAAGGAGTACTACTTCTACCTGGACAACCTTCCGACGCACAGCTACCAGCGCTGGCTGTACAAGTATCCCCACGCCGAGTACCCCTACGGCGAGCTCGTCGCGGTCAATCTGAGCCGCTCGGCGAACGAGTGGGAGTACGAGCTGCTCGACACGGGCATCTTCGACGACGACGCCTATTTCGACGTCGAAGTCGAGTATGCCAAGGCGGCGCCCGAAGACATCTTGTGCCGCATTACCGCGCACAACCGTTCGGGGAACCCTGCGCCGCTGCACGTGATGCCCACACTGTGGTTTCGGAATACGTGGTCATGGTCGGGCGAGGAGCCGAAACCTGAGCTGAGTCGCGTCCCCTCTTCACACCCGGCGGTGCGTGCCGAGCATCACCGGCTGGGCACGTTCTACCTCTACGCCGAACCGGACGCGGCTCTGCTGTTCTGCGAGAACGAGACGAACGCGCCTCGAATACGGGGCGGCGAAGCGACGACTCGCTTTCCCAAGGACGGCATCGGCGAATACGTCCTACGCGGGGCGGAGAGCGTCAATCCCGCCGAGAAGGGCACCAAGGTTGCCGCGCACGCCCGGCTCGAGGTACCGGCCCGCGACCGTGCCGAGGTGTTCGTCAGACTCACGCGGGATGGACCAGAGACGGTCACGAGTCCATTCGCCGACGCTACGGAGGTGGTCGCCCGCCGGCGGGCGGAGGCGGACGAGTTCTACGAGAGCATCACGCCGCCCGAGGTCGAGGCTGATGCCAAGGCCGTGATGCGGCAGGCGCTCGCCGGAATGCTCTGGTCCAAGCAGTGCTACTACTTTGACGTCGACCGGTGGTTGAGGGAGCGCGATGCGCACCCGTTACGGACCCCCAAGCGCCCCGGCAGTCGCAATCAGTCGTGGTTCCACATGGTTAACCACGATGTGGTGTCGATGCCCGATAAGTGGGAGTACCCCTGGTACGCCGCTTGGGACCTGGCCTTCCACTGCGTTCCGCTCGCGATCGTCGATCCCGACTTTGCGATGCACCAGATCGATCTGATGCTCTCGCAGGAATACCTACACCCGAGCGGCCAGATACCCGCATACGAGTGGAACTTCGGGGATGTCAACCCGCCGGTGCACGCGTTCGCGACGCTGTTCTTGCACAGGCTCGAGTCGGATCTGGGCGAACTCGATTTGCCGTTTCTCCAGGAGTGCTTCGCGCGACTGCTCGTGAATTTCACTTGGTGGGTGAACCGAAAGGACCCTTCCGGCCGGAACTTGTTTGAGGGCGGGTTCCTGGGCCTCGACAACATCGGCGTGTTCGATCGCAGCGCGACGCTTCCGACGGGCGGCAACCTCGAGCAGGCGGACGGAACCGCGTGGATGGCGATGTTCAGCCAGAACATGCTCGAACTCGCGCTGGCCCTCCTCGATCACGACCCGGCCTATGAGCAGTTCGTGCTCAAGTTCGTCGAGCACTTCTTCTGGATCGCCGCGGCAGTCGACCCGGTCGGCGAGCATCCCGATGAGATGTGGGACGAGGAGGACGGGTTCTTCTACGACGTGCTGCGTCTTCCAGACGGTTCCGGCAAGCGACTCAAGGTTCGCTCCCTGGTCGGCCTGCTGCCGTTATGCGCCTCAACGGTCATCGAGGCCGACATGCTCGAGCGCTACCCACAAGTCACCGCCAGAGTCGCGGCCTTCCTCGAGCGTAATCAGGACTTGCTGACCAGCATCGCTGACCCTCGCGAGCCGGGCGTCAACGGGAGGCGACTGCTGTCACTCGTAAACGAAGACAAGCTGCGACGGATCCTGGCGCGAATGCTCGACGAGGAGCGCTTCCTCGGCCCCCACGGGATCCGCTCGATCTCGCGCTGGCACCTCGACCACCCGTACGTGTTCGACGTCGACGGGGTCGAATATCGCGTGCAGTACGAACCGGCGGAGTCGACCACGGGCATGTTCGGGGGCAACTCAAACTGGCGCGGACCCGTGTGGTTCCCGATCAACGTGCTCCTGATCCGCGCCTTGCTCCAGCACTACCGCTACTACGGCGAGGAGTTGACGGTTGAATGCCCGACGGGCTCTGGCACGATGATGACCCTGCTCGAGGTGGCGCAGGAGATCTCGCGCCGACTCGCCGCGACTTTCCTGCGCGGAAGCGACGGCCGCCGCCCGGTTTACGGCGGCAGCCGGAAGTTCCAGGATGACCCGCACTGGCGCGACCTCATCCTCTTCTACGAGTACTTCCATGGCGACAACGGAGCGGGCCTGGGTGCCTCGCACCAGACCGGCTGGACCGGCCTCGTGGCCAAGCTGATTCAGGCCCTCGGCCAGTTCAGTCCCGCGGAGGTGCTGGCGGACAACCGCTGGCCCCTGGCCCACCCGTACCGCCGGCTTCAGCTCCAGCCGATTGCCGACCGCCCCTCGACCGCTCGGGCCGGGGCCGCTTAGTCTTAGAAGGACGGCAATTCGCCGCAGGGACTTGTCTCTCGGCGCGATACTTTCGTCGATGGCGGACCGAGGAGCCCACGAGGATCCGGGCGCGACTGGAGAATCCCCCGTTTTGGTGGCGGTCACGATCGAACCGGGCCCTCGTCGCAGCACTACCCCCGGGCAGATCAGGCGGCCTGGCCGTCTCGCGCCCCTCATCGCGGTGGTAGTTATCGCGCTCTTCGCGGCGGCGGCCGTCGGCGTGTTGGCGAGTGGAGGCACGGGAACCGCCGCGCGACCGCTTCAAGCGCAGGCAGCGCGGGCGAGCACGCCCGGACCGGTCGGGGTGGCGGCCGCGTATCGATATCCACGTGCCTGTCTGACCGTCACGACCGCGGCGGTCGATCCGGCCTACGCCGCCGTCCGCCTGAATCGCGCCAGCCCGTGTTGGCGTTACGGCGTCTACGTGACCGCAGTCTTCCAACGTGTCGCCGGCGTGTGGCGGATGGTGCTCGACACTGCGGGCGCAGGCTGTCCGATGACCTCAGTCCCCGCTTCCGTCCTCGCCCAGCTTGGCCTGTGTAACAGTGAGAGCGCGGCCTGGGCCACGCTCGCGACCGGTCGCGCGCTCGAAGGGCTACGGTCACACCCCGCGCAGTTACTAGGTCCGGGCTAGCCGGCTAATGAGTCCCGGTTGCCGGCGGCTCCGGATGCTCGCCCGCGCCCGATTCGGAGGCCTGCCCGCTGAAGTTCTCGACCGCATCGCTTGCCTTTTGCCCGTACTTGGCAATCTTGTCCGTGTACTTGCCATGCGTCTGTCGGTCGACGGCTTCGCCGGCGCTCTCCATCGCCCCCTGGATCTGATCCTTGTGTTCCGCCACCGCTTCCTGGGCCTGTTCGCGGAGGCCCGTGAGCTTGTCCCGTAGTCCCATCTCTCGCTCCTGTCGTCGAACGGAAAGCCGGCCGCGGAAGCTTACGCACCTCGGATGACCGCGGGCGCTTGTTTATCATCGTCCACTTGAGAGCGCGGCACGGAAGACGTCGCTGGGGTCTGGCGGTCTTGTCGCTGCTCGGCGTCTTGGCGCTGTGGTCGGCACCGGCCGAAGCGGACGGAGTGCCGACTCCTCAGCAGCCCTGCCCGACGCCGGCGTCGGCTACCGGCGTCGCTCCGCAAGCACTGAGCGCCCTCGCCCAACTCGAGGAGCTGATCGAAAACGTCCCCTGCGCGGGCAGCGGGCAGGTGTCCTACGGCACGACCGACAACCTCGGCGGGTCGATGGATGTGCTCGACCCGATCGCCGATCCGGCCGGCGGGTATCTCGGCGTGTACCACACGCAATTCGGCTCGCACGCGGGGGAATTCAGGATCAGCCTTGCGCAGTCTCCGGACCTGATCCACTGGACGCGGATCGTCGTGCTCGACCCGCTTGGGGCGAGCATGCCGACGCTTCGCGCCGTCTCCGGCACCGGCACCGGCACCGGCACCGGAGGGTTTCTGCTCGCGTACGAGAAAGCGATACCGAACCTGGGCAACATCGTTCGCGTCCGGTACTACAGGTCGCTGGCCGCACTTCAGACGGGCCATTTCGCCGCACAGCGGGACTTGCCCCAAACGTTCTCCCGCTTCAACGACGGGACCCCCACGATCCTCTCGATCACCTGGCACCACGGCCTCGCGCGGTCGGTCATCCATATCGGCTTTCACTACGAGACCGAAGCGAGAGGCGGCCGCGGACCCGACCGCGAGGCGATCGGCACGCTCGTCGATTTCAAGCGCTGGACGGCACACATCCAGAAGCCGCTCGACCTTGCTCTCGATCGGCAGGGGCTCGCCGGAAACCATGGCGACTGGCGCCAGTTCAACTTCGCCAACGATCGATGGCGAATCTACGAGGGCCAGGCCGCATTCGGAAACTTCGGCACCTGGCGCGTAATCCTGGAGGACATCTCCACCGGGCAGCTCTACCCGCTGACGCTGAGCTCGGACTCGCAGGCGATCTCGGGGTCGGTCGCTAACCCGGTCGTCGCCGTACTGCCGGCGCCCGAGGGCGACGGACAGGTTCTGGTCGTCACGCTCTATCTGTTTTCGGCCGATTCGCCGGCGTTGCCCAGAGAGCTCGTCTACTACCAGACGCTGTAACGATCTCAGCGGCGTTACACCCGTGTTATCCGTCGCGTAGGAGACTGACGCGTAGTCAACCCGACGGAGGGCGACACTCGCGAGACGCCGCCGAGCGACACATCCTCCTACGCCTGCCAAGCCCGTGTGATCGCGCTGGCCGTGACCTGCTGTGCGGTGGCGATCGCCGCCTGCGGATCGTCAAGCACGCCGACGCAGACGACCGCCTCTAGCCCGGTGACGGCGGCGCTCAAGTTCGCGGAGTGCATGCGCTCGCATGGTGTGCCGAACTTTCGCGACCCGACACCAAATGGTGAGGGGTCGACCATCGGTAAGCTCGACAAACGCTCCCCGGAGTTCAGGACCGCACCGCGGGAGCGAACAGAATCGCCCGACCCGGCCGATAGCATGCCGCCGGCAAACGACTCTGGGAGGGTGGGTGAGACGGCAACTACATCGGAGCAGTAGATGCGGTGCATTGATCGGTACCGCAATACTCGCGGCGCTCGTCTGGCCAGCGGTGGCGTCCGCACATCGGCCGGCGACCAGGGCTGAGACGTCCGCGATGATCTACACCGCCAGCGGTCGCTATTACGTGAATGGGAGCGCGGGAGAGCTTCGCTCGGCTCCGCTGCGCTGCTTCACGGCAGACATCTCAACCGTCGTCAAGGGCGCACGGTGGGGCGCCTGGACGTGGAGCAAGTTCGCCGACACGCATCTGCAGCAGTGCCAGACCGCGAACGGCATCACGATCGAGCACAAGATCGGTAAGCAGTGGTACGTCCTCTGGGAGGGCAGCGAGGGTTACCCGCCGACTCACAAGAAGCGTGTCGGGACGCTCACCTTGATGCCCGTGCCCCGCGCGGTTGCCAAGGACCTGGCTAGCGGCCTCAGCTAAAGCGGGGCGCTTCGCCTATACCGGGTCAAGCACGAACACCGCAATCCGGCGGTTCTGAGCGCGACGCTCGTACTGCGACCAGCCGGGATAGACGCGCAGTCCTTCATCCCAGATCCGGCGGCGCCGGTCGCCCTCCGCTTGGACCGCGCGGAAGCGCCGTGATTGGCCGTCAACCGCGACTGAGCCCTCCGGATTGGCGCGCAGGTTGTAGTACCAGGCTGGCTGCCGGCGCTGTCCGAAGTTCGAGGCGATCACGGCAAGGCCCTCGCCGCTGGGTAGTCCGAGCACCGGAACGGTGCGCGGTCGCCCACTCCGGGCGCCCGTCGTGGTGAGCATCACGACGGGGATTCCCGAGACGAGACTCGCAAACGTGTGGCGGCCGCCGGTGAGCCGATAGACCGGCCGGTCGATCCGGTGCAGGAACCGGGCGAACAGCCACGACCCCGGCCCGCTGCCCGCCACACGTCGCAAGGCCTTCTGGATCACGTTCGCCCGGTCGAAGGCGAAGGGATCAATCGAATTGCTCGCCATCACGCAACCATTCTCCCGAGATGCCCCACGATCTGCCCACCGGCTTCGGGTTGTGGTCGAGGCTGCGCTCCAACCCTGACCCCCCATGTCGAGGGTCAATTAGTTCGCTATCCTAACGGTGTGGCTGCCGAACTATCTTCGCGGTCCGCCCGCGGAACCGCTGCTCCCGTGCGGGCGGACGCACCGGCCGGCTCCCAGCCCGGCCACGTGATCGCCCGGCTCGCGCGCCAAGTCGAGTTGGCCGCCGTCACGGTGGACCTCACTCTGTCCCAGTACCGCGTGCTGGCACTGCTCGCCGAGGGGCCGGAGGCCGCGTCGGCGCTCGCGGAAAAGCTCGCGGTGAGCCGTCCGAGCGTCACCGGGGTGATCGACGGGCTCGCGTCCCGGCAACTGGTAACCCGCCAACACGACGAGGGCGATCGGCGACGTATCGGCCTCGACCTGACGAGCGAGGGGCGCCGTCTGCTCGCAGCGGCAGACGCCGAGATCGATCGCCGTCTGCGTGACATCGCCGCCTACCGACAGGATGGCGCGGCGGCGCCGTTCGAGGGACTCGAGCCCTGGCGAGAGGCGCTCGATCGTTACCGGACCGCACGCCGGGCCGGCGCTCCCCGGGCCGGGAGTCGGAACGAAGGAGCGGCGGCGTGAGCGCGACGACCGCGGACCGCCACCCTACTCTTCCAGGCACACCAACCGCGTTCGTTCCCATCGGGGTCGAGTCACGCTACCGCCCGCCCAGGGCGACGATCGATCCTGACAAGAGCAAGTCGTGGATCGGCCGTGCGTGGCCGGTCGTCATGGCCCACAAGAAGACGTTGTTCACGGCCCTGAGCCTGTCCTTCGTCGCCCTGCTACTCCAGGTCCAGATCCCGAACCTGCTCAACGAGGCGATCAGCAACTCCTTACAGCGACACGCGGTGCCACTGTCGCACTACGTGACCGTCGTGCTCGTGCTGGCGGTGGCGGCCGGGATCTCTGCCTTTATCTCGCGCCTGTTTCTCCTGCGCACCGCGTACGCGATGGAGTTCGACCTGCGCAACATCATCTATCAGCACCTCTCGAGGATGTCCTTCGGCTTTTACGACCGCGTCCAGTCCGGGCAGCTGATCTCGCGCGCCAACTCGGACATCCGCTCGGTCCAGATGTACCTGACGTTCGGCCCCTCGATTCTCGTTCAGTGCGCGGTCGCGTTGGTGGCGTTCGCCTACATGCTGTCGATCAACGTCCCACTGGCGTTCGTGGCGATGTCAACGACGCCCCTCGTGTACTTCTCGAGCGTCCGGATGCGGCGGGAGATCTTCCCGGTGTCGTGGCTGATCCAGTCGCGGCTGGCCGACGTGGCGACGATCGTGGACGAGAACATCAACGGCGTGCGGGTGGTCAAGTCATTTGTCGCCGAGCCGCGCGAGTTGCGCACGCTGGCACAGGCCGCCGACCGGCTCAAGTGGGCGTATGTGAAGGACGCCGACATCCGTGCCCGGTTCACGCCCACGGTGCAGAACCTGCCGCAGCTGGGACTTGCCCTGGTGTTGCTGTTCGGCGGCTGGCTCGTGATCCACGGTGACCTCAAGGTCGGCGCGATCCTCGCCTTCAGCGCTTACATCGTCATGTTGCAGGCCCCGTTTCAGCTGCTCGGGATGATGATCATGCTCGGCCAGCGGGCCAAGGCCTCGGCCGGGCGCATCTACCAGATCCTCGACGAGCAGCCCGAGATCGTCGATGAGCCCGGCGCGATCGATCTCGTCGATAGCAAGGGGGACGTCCGCTTCGAGCACGTTGAGTTCGCGTACGGCGATGGGCCTACCGTGCTGTCCGACGTGTCGGTGCACATCGAGCCAGGCGAGACGGTCGCCCTGGTCGGAAGGACCGCGAGTGGCAAGACCACCATTTCACGTCTTCTGCCCCGTTTCTATGACGTCCGCGCCGGCTCGGTCAAGGTCGACGGTCACGACGTCAGGGAGCTAACGGTCGCGAGCCTGCGGGCGCACATCGGCGTCGCGCTCGATGAACCGTTTCTGTTCACCGCGTCGATCCGGGACAACATCGCCTACGGCCGCCCCGATGCGACGATCGCCGAAGTGCAAGACGCGGCCCGAGCAGCGGATGCCGAGGGGTTCATAAGCTCGCTGCCCGACGGCTACGACACGGTCGTCGGAGAGCGCGGCTACACACTGTCCGGCGGCCAGCGCCAGCGAATTGCGATCGCTCGCACGCTGCTGCTGAACCCCCCGATCCTGATCCTCGACGACGCGACCAGCGCGGTAGACGTCGAGGTCGAGCAGACGATCCACGAGGGGTTGCGCGTCATGATGAAGGGGCGCACGACACTCGTGGTCGCGCACCGCCTGTCAACGATCGGGCTCGCCGACCGCGTCCTGCTGCTCGACGGAGGGCGGATCGTCGCCGACGGCACGCACGACGAGCTGCTCGAGACGAACCCGCTGTACGTCGAGGTGCTCGCCCAGGCCGAAGAGGAAGAGCGGCAGCTGCACCAACAGCGCGATCCCTGGGTGCCGGGCCAATGAGCTTCGGAGGCTTTGGTGGAGCCGCGAACGTAAGCGGCGGCGCGTTCGGGCGCTCCGGCGGGTCTCGTGCCGCCGCCGCTCCCGGTGGCGGACTGCCGTTCGCCGGAATCCCGCCCGAGCTCCAGAAGGGCGTAGACCGTCTGCTCGACCAGGAGCCCGATCACGGCGAGCCCACCGCCCGATTCACCTACCGCTACGACGACGAGACTGGGACGCGGCTCACGCTCAGGGGTCTGATCTTCCGCCACTGGCATCTCGGTGCCGCGGCCGCCCTGCTGGTGACGATCGTCAGCGTCACCAACCAAGCCGGGCCTAAGCTGATCGACATCGGAATCGACAAGGGCATGACCGGCGCCGATAAGAGCTTCGCCGTCGTGGCGCTGGTCGCGGGACTGTTCCTCGTCGCGATCGCGATCACCGCACTGGCCCAGCGTGCCCAGGCAAAGGTGACAGGACGGCTCGCGGCGCGGGTGATGAACGACCTACGAGTTCGTGTTTTCGCTCACCTTCAGCAGCTCGGGCTGGACTACTACACCGACGAGCAGTCCGGGGTGATCATGACCCGGATGACCAGCGACATCGAGAATCTCCAACAGCTGCTGCAGGACGGCCTCGCCCAGCTGGCGGTTCAAGCGCTGACGATGGTGGTTATCACGATCATCCTGTTCACGATGGACGTGAAGCTCACCTTGATCACGCTCGCGCTGATCGTCCCCGCTTTGACGGTCGGTTCCTTGTGGTTCAGGGCAGCGTCAGAGCGCGGCTATGACCGCGTCCGCGACGGAATCGCGAACGTCCTCGCCGACCTGTCTGAGAGCCTGCACGGCGTCCGCACGGTCGCGGTCAACAATCGCCAGCGGTTCAACGTCGTCCAACACCGCAACGTCGTCGGCGAGTACCGCGACGCCAACAACTACACGGCCCGGATCAACGCGATCTACGGCCCGGGGACGACGATGCTCGGTTACCTCGGCCAGGGCGCGCTGCTCGCGATCGGCGGCCATATGGTCATCGAGCACCAGCTGTCGATCGGCGCGCTGGTGGCGTTCTTCCTGTACCTGAACCGGTTCTTCGCGCCGATCCAGCTGCTCGTGGCGCAGTACAACACCTTCCAACAGGGGAGCGCTTCGATCTCGAAGCTGCGGACGCTTTTCGCAGTCCGTCCGAGCACGCCTGAGGCCCCTGATGCGCACGAGCTGCCGCCGATCGAGGGTGAGATTACCTTCGACCACGTGACCTTCGGATACAACCCGAAGGCACCCGTCGTTCACGAGATCGACCTGCGGATCCGTGCCGGCGAGACGGTCGCGTTCGTCGGCGAGACCGGCGCGGGCAAATCGACCCTGGCGAAGCTCATCACGCGCTTCTACGACCCCACGGACGGACGCGTCCTGATCGACGGCCATGACATCAGCCAGGTGACCGTCGACTCGCTGCGACGCCAGCTCGGGGTCGTGCCTCAAGAGCCGTTTCTGTTCGCCGGCAGCCTCCGTTACAACATTGCCTTCGCCGCCCCGGATGCGCAGGACGAGCAGATCTGGGAAGCAGTCAGAGCCGTCGGCCTCACCGACGTCGTTGAACGGATGCCCCAGGGGCTTGACACGATCGTCCACGAACGCGGCCAGTCGCTCTCGAGCGGCGAACGCCAACTGATTGCACTCGCCCGGGCATTCCTCGCCCACCCTCGCGTGCTGGTGCTCGACGAGGCGACTTCGAATCTCGACCTCGCCTCGGAGACGAAGATCGAGGCCGCGCTGGACGTGCTGCTCGAGGCACGAACCGCGGTCCTGATCGCCCACCGGCTGACGACGGCAATGAAGGCGGACCGAATCGTGGTCGTCGAGGACGGCCGGATCATCGAACTGGGCACTCACGCGCAACTCGTCGCGCGCGGGGGTCGCTATGCCTCGATGTACGCAACCTGGACCAGCCAAGCCGAAGCACAAGCGGCATAGCTTCTCTGTCACCACCGGCTAACAGTGAGGAGGCACAGATGGTCGAGCAGGAGATTCGTGTCCACACCCCAGACGGGGAGATGACCACGTTTGTCGTCCACCCCGACGAGGGCGGGCAGGTGGGGGTAGGCGGGCCAGCACCATTTCCGGTCGCGGTGCTGTACATGGACGCCGTCGGCTATCGGGAGCAGGTGAAGGAGAACGCGCGGCGGTTCGCCGCCGACGGCTACTACTGCGTCGCGCCCGATCTCTTCTACCGCTGGGGAGAGCAGATGACGTTCGACATGGAGAAGCTGAGGGCCAGCGGATTCCAGGGCCCCGAGGCCGAGCGGCTGATGAGCGTCGTTTCGAGCCTGAAGCCCCCGATGGTGGTGAGCGATACGCGCGCGATCTTCGAGGCGATCGAGTCCGACCCGTCGGCCGGCGCGGGACCGAAGGTGTGTGTCGGCTACTGCATGGGCGCCCGTTTCGCGCTACATGTTGCGTCCGCGCTCGGCGACGAGTTCGTCGCCGCCGCCGGCATCCACCCCGGACCGCCGATCACCGACCAGGCCGACTCCCCGCACCACGACGTTCCCGGCGTTAGTGGCGAGCTCTACTTAGCCTTCGCGGAGAGCGATCGCTTCCCGCCCGAGCTGGTCGACCAGTTCCGTGACGAGCTCGAACGCAACGGAGTCAGAGGGGTGGTCGAGCGCCTTCCGGGGACCGAGCACGGATTCGCGATGGCCGACCTGCCCGTGTACCAGCGCGACGCGGCCGAGCGGCACTTCGAGCGGACGCTCGACCTCTGGCGACGCAACCTCTCGCAGCAGACAGCGGAGGCCTGAGCGGCCTGGATCGAGGGCCGGCGGCACCGGCCCTCGATCGTCGCCTATCCGCTCAGATCGTCCGAACGTTCTTGGCGGCCGGGCCCTTGGGGCCCTGCTCGGCGTCGTACTCGACCTTCGCGCCTTCGGCGAGCGACTTGAAGCCGTTGCCGGCGATCGACGAATGATGGACGAACAGGTCCTTGCTCTGGTCATCGGGCGTGATGAACCCAAAGCCCTTTTCGTCGCTGAACCACTTCACGGTTCCAGTTGCCATCGTTCCCTCCCGGGAAGGTTTTGTGCTGCGAAACGCGGAAGGTGCTGAGGGCAACTACTACGAACGCGGGCACTACTTTCGTCGGGCGCGCGCCCGACCTATCGCTGGGAGTGTAGCCGTGTCGGCAACGTTCCGGGCGCCGACTGTCGCTGTGCAAAGATGTGACCTCTTGCGTCTGTTCGGAAAACGGACGGTCCCGCTTACCGAGGCCGAGCGCGAGGCGGCGGCAGTCGACCTCGAGCGCATTCGCGGCGGCGGGATTCCGCTTGGAGCCGAGGAGCGTCTGCGGGCGCTCTCCACCGGAGAGGCCGCCTCGGTGTTCACCAGCGACTTGAGCGCCAAGGAGTACGCGGTCGCGCAGGCATCCGGCCTGGTTCCCGTGGCCCAGGTCATGGGCTCGTCGGTGGTGCAGCACGGTTGGCAGAACTACGGCTGGTCGGCTTACGGTGGCGGGATCCAGGAGATGCCCTCCTTTGCAGCTCCGTGGAACCTCTCACGTGAGCGTTCGTTTGATCGGCTGCGCCAGGAGGCCCAGCTCGCCGGGGCCGATGCCGTGATCGGCATCGAGATGATTACCAGCGCTTTCCTCGGCGAGCCCGGCAACGTTGAATACGCGGTGTTCGGCACCGCCGTGCGTGAGACGACGCTGGGGCCGGGCGAACGCTCACGCCGGTCGGGACCGCGCCTGTGCGCGCTCTCGGGCCAGGACGTCGACAAGCTCCGACGGATCGGCGCCGAGACGCTCGCGGTGATCGGTCACACGTCGGTCGTGTGCGTGGCCCTCAGTCCGTGGGCTAACCAGATGATGGGGTCCTGGGCGGGCAACCAGGAGATGACTGAGGTGACCCAGGGTGTGTACGGCGCCCGCCGGCTCGCGATGGACGAGGTACGCCGCCAGGCGCTCGCCGCCGGAGCCAACGACATGGTCATCTCCACCCTCGAGCACGACATCGACCATCACGAGTACGAGAGCGCTGGCTACACCCACCACTTCTTCATCGTCTCCATGCACGTCCTGGGCACAGCGATCCGGCTAGGCGCGCACGAGCCCCACCCTTCCCCTCTCGGCGTGCCCGTCATGTCAATCAACCTGGGCGACCAGTGACCCTCACGCCAAGCGACAACTTCGCTCCGAAGACCGACCGGCCAACACCACGTCAGGAGATCCTCTGATGTCGACCTATGACCCAACGAGCACAGAGGGCCTAGCCGAGCACGCCAGCGAGCGCCTTCAGATGAACGCGCGCGGGCTGTTCACCTCCGACCTCTCCGTCAACGAGTACCTGTGCGTAGAGAAGGCAGGCTTCGATCCCGTGGGCCTCGTCGTCGGCTCGAGCATCTACCACATCGGCTACCAGCAATCCAACTGGAAGGCCAGCCAGGAGATGGGTGTACTCAGCCAGGCGATGTACTCCGCCCGCGAGCTCGCGATGACACGCATGGAGGAGGAGGCCGACCAGCTGGGAGCCGACGGGATCGTGGGGGTCCGTCTCGACATCGGGCGCTACGAGTGGGGCGCGGACATGGCGGAGTTCATCGCGATCGGGACCGCGATCAAGCACAAGGGCGGCAAGGTCCATCGCGCTCCCAACGGTCGCCCGTTCACCAGCGACCTTTCCGGGCAAGCGTTCTGGACCTTGATGCAGACGGGCAAGCGACCCGTCGGTCTGGTGATGGGCAGCTGCGTCTACCACGTCGCCCACCGCGGGATGATGCAGTCGATGCGCCAAACGGGCCAGAACGTCGAGCTCGAGCAGTACACCCAGGCCCTCTACGACGCCCGTGAGCTCGCGATGGAGCGCATGCAGAAGGAGGCCGAGGCGATCGGCGACGGCGTGCTCGGCATCGTTGAGGTCAAGCTGCACGAGAACAACCACGGCTGGGGGAGCCACGTCATCGAGTTCTTCGCCCTCGGCACCGCGGTCGTGCCCAACGAGCACTCCGAGCCGGGTCAGCAGCTGCCCGATATCACCCCGGTACTCGACATCAACGACTGAGGCGCGGCCGCGATCGCGTGCCGGGTCGCGATCAGCTTTCAGCCTGCCGGCGGGGGCGCCTCCGGCTCGCCGGTGGCGGGCTGATCGCCGGCTGGGAGCCCCGGCGCCTGGGCTCCAGATCCGAGTTCGCCCTTGAGCTGGGCGAGCTCGTCGTCGACGGCGGTCTTGGCGCCGAGCTCGTCTAGCTGGCGGTCAACGTCGTCCTGCGGCGGACCCAACGCGGTCAGGTCATCAAACGTGCCGGCGTCCTGTAGCTCCTGGACCGCCGACGCCCGTGCCTCCATCTGGTCGGTTTTGTCGATCGCCCGTTGCATCGCCGCCCCGACATCGGCCATCTCGTCCCCCACCCCGGTGGCCGCCTCGGAGATGTGCACCTGTGCCTCCGCCGCCGAGTACTGCGCCTTGATTACCTCCTTCTTGGTGCGGAACTGCTCGATCTTGGCCTGAAGCTGCTTTTCGGCCGCGGTCAGCTTGTCCTGTTCTGACTCGAGTTCTGTGACCTGCTGCTCGAGCGACCCCGTCTCCTGAACGATCAGCTGCTTGCGCTCGAGCGCCGCGCGGGCAAGGTCCTCCTGTCCGGCGGACATCGCCTGGCGCGCCTGGCCATCCAACTTGTCGGCCTGCCGGTGCAGATCCTCCTCCTGCAGTTGCAGCCGCTTCTTCGCCGTGACCACATCCGCGATCCCCTTCTTGACGTTCTGCAGATCCTCGAGCTGGCGCTCGTAGGCGTAATCGAGCGTCTCCGCCGGATCCTCGGCGTGATCGAGCAGGTGCGAGATCTTCGCCTTTGTGAGCGTCGAGATACGACCAGAAAGTCCAGGCATCGCTCCTCCTACAGGGCGAAAAGGGCAATGGTCTCATCGTATTGCCTGCCCATCCCCGACGCGCGCCACTCACAGCCCTGACGCAAACTCAATACCAGATAGGTCAGACTGGGCTGTGTGAACGCTGAGGAGAGCGCTCCTGCCCGGCCGCGGGCATGGACTGGGCGAACCGCTCGCCGGGTCGCGACGTTGACAATCGGCGCGCTGTCGATCGGTGCGCTCCTGTTCGTAGCGCCGCCGAGCCAGGTGCTCGACACGGTCGCTGACATGAGTCCGTGGTGGCTGGCGGCGGCTGTCGGGTTCGAGTTTGCCTCGTGCCTGAGCTACGTGGTGGTGTTCCGGCGCTTCTTTCCGGAGGCATCGCGGCCCGTGGGCCGCCGCGTGGCTTGGATTGCCATGGGGGCCGGAGCGCTGCTGCCGGGCGGGAACTTCTCGTCTGCGGCGGCCACCGGCTTACTGCTGCGTCATCAACACACTGGCGCGCGTGGTCTGGTCGAGCGCTGCGGCGCGCTGCTGTGCTTCTTGACCCTGTTCGGGTTCGCCGTCAATGGTGCCGCCGGGGCGCTACTCCTGCTTGGGATCGGCCGTGGCCCACACGACCTGGAGCACGCCGGGATTCCCATACTGGTCTCGCTGTTTGTGATCGGCTCGGCGACGGCCGCGATGCTGCTCGGCCGTCGCTTGGGGACGCGGGGCCCGAAGGTCGTGCATGGCCCGGTGCGTGCTCTTGTGGAGTCCCTGGAAGGCGCCCGCGACTCGATGTTCGCGCCGCACTGGCGCCTGCTGGGCGCGGCCGGATTCCTGGGGCTGGACATGGCGGCGCTCTGGGCCGCTTGCCGCGCGACCGGGCATCCACTCGGCGTGCTCGCGCTGGCGCTGGCCTACTTCGTCGGCTACCTGGCCACGATGATCCCGATGCCGGCCGGTATCGGCGTGCTCGACTCCGGGCTCGCCGGCGCTTTGGTCCTCTACGGGTTCTCTCCCGCCGCCTCGGTCGGAGCCGTGCTCGTCTACCACGGGATCTCGATCTGGGTGCCCTGCCTTGGTGGACTCATCGCATGGCTACCGACCCGCCGCGCCGCGCGGGCGAGCGCGCTGGCAGCCCCACGGATTGACGGGCCGCTGGTTGAGCAGCGCGCGAACGCGTCGGCGGTCAGCGGCTGACGGAGCCGCGGCGCCAACGCCGTAAGCGCGACGACTCGGCGCGCGCATGACTCCGCCGCCGTCCAACATGGGTTCTTAGTTGGATCTCGTTAACGCTTCGTAGTTTCGACTCACAAATGGGCGCGCCTCGGCATCTGTGGTCCGGCGAGTGGCGTGAGGAGTCCTCGCTTCACGGCCGAGAGCTGGCCGAGCGACGAGCCCCGGCCGGACACGAGGCCGAGCCTACCCCCGCGCCGCCCCCTTCCGGGCCCTCCGCCGCAACTCGTCTCCGCGTCTGGCTCCGGGCCATCCGCACGCGTCTTCGCCCGCCGGCACGGCGCCGGCTCGCCGGCGGTCGGCGAGTGCGGGTCGCGGTCTTGGTCGGGCTCTTGACGCTGCTCGCCGCGGGCGCGGCGTACGCGGTGGACTCGGCCCTCAGCGGGGGCGGCAGCAGCGACCAGGCGGTGGCGAGCGGATACCAGCGCTGGCTTGGCATCGATTTGTACAACTCGCCGTTTGGAGGCCCGATCGTGGTCGGCGTGGCGCCCGGGAGCCCGGCGCTCGTAGCCGGGATGCAGCCGGGCGATGTGATCACGCGGGTCGACGGTCAGCCGGTCGCCACCGTGTCCGAGTTCGTCTCGGCCATCTCCGGGAAGCATGCCGGCGATCGGGTGGTGCTTGCACTCGAACGTGGGGGCGTCACATACCTCGCCCATGTCACGTTCGCGACTCGCCCCGCCGGCTACCCATGAGCTTCGAGCACCCCGTTGTCCTGGTCGCCCTGCTGGCGATCCCTTTCCTGGTCAAGTGGTATTTCAGCCACCAGCGCCGGCGCGCCCAGGCCGCGTCCGTATTCGTCACCCCCGCGCTCACCCCATCGGTCGCCCCGCAGCGTCCCCGCTGGCGACGGCACGTTCCGATGCTCGCCTTCCTGCTTGCACTCATCTTGTTGATCGTGGCCGCCGCGCGGCCGCAAAGGACGCTCGCCCGAACCGTCGACTCGGCCTCGATCATGCTCGCGAACGACACCAGCGGCTCGATGGCGGCGACCGATGTGGCCCCATCGCGGCTCGTGGCCGCGCAGCGCGCGGCCGACGGCTTTCTCGCGAGCGTTCCGAGCTCGGTCCGGGTCGGGTTGCTGCAGTTCAACACGAAGGTCACGCTGCTGCAATCCCCGACCACCGATCACGCACTCGTGCACTCCGCGCTCGCCCAGTTGCGGGTGACCGGCGGCACCGCGATCGGCGACGCACTCCGCACCGCTCTGCACACGCTTGCCGCCGTCCCGCGTGTGGGCGGCAAGCAGCCGCCGAGCGCGATCGTGATGCTTTCGGACGGCGCCTCAGACGTGGGTTCAGACCCGATCACGGCCGCTCAGCAGGCCGCCGCGGAGCACGTCCGCGTCTATACCGTCGAGCTCGGGACGCCAAACGGAACCGTCACCGAGAAGCGCGGAACGCAAACCGTCACGGTGCCCGTGCCCCCCAACCCGCAGCAGCTCGCCGAGATCGCGCGCGTCTCTCACGGCCAGGCGTTTACCGCGAGTGACGCAAAGGGGCTGGACACCGTTTACGAGCGCCTCGGCGCTGAACTCGGACACAAGAAGGTCAAACACGAAATGACCGCCAGCTTCGCGGGCGGCGGGCTGGTGTTGTTGCTGCTCGGCGGCGTCGCCTCGCTCGTGTGGTTCGGACGGCTGGCCTAGATGATTGATTCCGCGGGCCGCACCGACGACGCCTTCGGCCTCGCGGCCCGCATGGCGACCAAGGAGGACACATGACTGACATCGACAATGCGCAGGAGCTGCGCGGCCAAGCGCGCGCCGCGTTGGGGGAGGCGCTGCATGAGATCAAGCGCGTCATCGTCGGACAGGACGCAATGCTCGAGCGCTTGCTGATCAGCCTGCTCGCCGGCGGCCACGTGCTACTTGAGGGGGTCCCTGGGCTGGCCAAGACGCTCACTGTCAAAACATTGGCTGCCGTGCTCGGCGGCTCCTACGGCCGGATCCAGTTCACCCCCGACCTCGTTCCGACCGACCTCGTCGGCACACGCGTGTATCGTCCCGACACGGGCGGCTTCGAGACGGAACTAGGGCCCGTCTTCTGCAACTTCCTGCTGGCCGACGAGATCAACCGCGCCCCGGCGAAGGTCCAGTCGGCGTTGCTCGAGGTGATGCAGGAGCAGCAGGTGACGATCGGGGGGGCCACCTACGAGGTCCCACTGCCGTTCATCGTGATGGCCACACAGAACCCGATCGAGTCGGAAGGCACTTACCCCCTGCCGGAAGCCCAGCTCGACCGCTTCCTGATGAAAATCCTCGTCGACTATCCGAGCACCGGCGAGGAAGCGGCCGTCGTGGGACGCAGCCTCGGCGCGCCTGCCGAGGTGCAGGAGGTGTTGGCGCTCGCCGATCTGCGCCGGTATGCGGTCGCGGCGGAAACGGTGCTCGTCGACCGCGACACGATTGGTTATGCCGTGGCCCTTGCGGACGCGACCCGTCATCCGGAGGCCTGCGGGCTTTCCGACATCGCTCCGATGATCGAGTTCGGCGCCAGCCCGCGCGGGCCAATTGGCCTCGTCTCGGCAGCACGGGTACTGGCACTGCTCCGCGGCCGCGGTCACGTCGTGCCCGCCGACGTGCGCGACCTGGCCGCCGACGTGCTCCGTCACCGCATGGTCCTGTCCTACGACGCGCTCAGCGACGGCGTGACCGCCGACCAGTTACTCGACCGCGTTCTGAGCACTGTCCCCGAGCCTGACGCCCAGGACCTGATCCGCGAGTCGCCGACGGTGGTGCGGGCACGGTGAGCCAATCGCTGCTCGAGCCGCCCGCGGCGCGACAGGGTCCGGGACCGCTGCCTACGCCGCTGATCGAGGCCCTCGATCTCGCGGTCAGCCGCCTCATCGCCCGGATGCTTCCCGGCGATCGGCGTGCCGCCGGCGTCGGGATCGGCGTCGAGCTCGCGCAGCTCCGCCCCTACGAGGTCGGCGACGACGTGCGCTACATCGACGCGGCGGCGACGGCCCGGACCGGACAACCACACGTTCGCTTGCACGTGCCCGAGCGCTCGCTCACGACCTGGATCGTGCTCGACGTCTCGCCATCGATGGCGTTCGGCACCGCCCGGCGGCTGAAGGCGGACGTCGCTGAGGGAGTGGCGCTTGTCTTCGGACGTCTCGGCATCCGGCGAGCGGGCAGTGTCGGCCTCGTGGCGTTCGGCGCCGCCGCCCCGCGCATACTCCCACCCCGCGGCGCCAAGCCCGGGATGGTGGCTTTGCGACGGATGCTGGCAGATGGCGTCGCGCCGGATGGCCAGCATGACGTGGGGGGCCTCGCCGACGCGCTCCTCCGGGTAGCGCGGATGGCACGCCAACCCGGGCTCATCGTCACCATCAGCGACTTTCGCGACCAGCGTGACTGGCAACGGACCCTTGGATCCCTGCGCCTGCGCCATTCCGTGCTCGCGGTGGAGATCATCGACCCGCGCGAAGCGGAGATGCCGGCCGTGGGTCACCTGGCCTTGGTCGATCCCGAGACCGGGGCCCGGCTGGAGGTCGACACTTCCAATCGGCGGGTGCGACAGCGCTTCGCCGTACTCGAGCGGCAGCGCCGCGAGACGCTGGCCCGCGAGCTCCGCCGCCTCCGGGTCGACCAGGTAACGCTGGCGACCGATCAAGACTGGCTGCTGACCTTAGGGCAACACCTGCGATGAACTTCGCCTCGCCCCTGTGGCTAGCCGCACTCGCGCTCATTCCGCTCGCCGTATCGGGATCGATCGCGGCGCGTCGCCGTGCGAGACGGTACGCGGTCCGGTTCCCGGCAGTGTCGACGCTGCAACTCGCGGTTGACGGCAGCCGATCCTGGCGCCGCTATTTGCCGGCGGCGTTTGCGCTGGCGGCGATCGCCGCCCTCGCCCTGGCGCTCGCCCGGCCGCGTGTCAGCTACAGCGCGCCGGTCGACGAGGCGTCGGTGATGCTCGTCACGGACCATTCCGGCTCGATGGCCGCCACCGACGTCGACCCCACGAGGCTCGCCGCCGCCGAGCGCGCTGCCAACACGTTCATCGACCAGCTGCCGGCAAGGGCGCTCGTCGGCGCGATTGCCTTCTCGACCTCGCCGGACGCCATCCAGGCGCCGAGCGCCAACCACGCCCTCGCGCGGGCGATCATCGATGACCAGAGCGCCAACGGCGCAACGGACACCGGCGACGCGCTCGAGCTGGCACTCCAGCTTCTCCGCGGCGCGGACGCGAAACATCCCCCCTCGGCGGTCGTCCTGCTTTCCGACGGCGCTGCAAACGCCGGCGTCGATGTGACGACCGTCGCGCGCGAGGCGGCCCACGACACGATCCCGATCGACACCGTCGCGCTTGGCACTCCGGGCGGCACGCTCCCGGGTGCGGGCCCGTTCGGGTCATCGGTAGCGGTCCCTCCCGACCCCCAGCTGATGCAGCAGATCGCGCAGCTGTCAGGCGGCCGGTTCTTCAACGCGCAGAGCGCTGACACCTTGAGCTCGATCTACAAGCAGCTGGGGCAGCAGCTCGGCAGCGTGACGCGTAAGCGCGACGTCACGGCGGATTTCGCGATCGGCGGACTCGCGTTTGTCCTGCTCGCGGCCGCGACATCGACTCGGTGGTCGGGGCGACTGCCCTAAACGGGCGCCTCAGCTCTGCGCAGAAGCGCCTTCGGGCTCGTCCCCGAGGCGCGGATCTAGCCGCGAGTGGCGGTGCGCCGACGTCGCTGGCCGCGACGCGGGGTGTGGCGGTAGGAATCGGCGGCCGCGAACTCGCTCGTCCTGCTCCGGGGAGTTTCCTGGCCCAGGCCATGCTGGAGCCCGAGTTGCCCGGCGAGCTTGGTCACGTCGCGATGCTGCTCGGGTGAGAGCAGCGTGATTCCCATGCCTTTGCGACCGGCACGGCCCGTGCGACCGATCCGATGGACGTAGGACTCGCTGTCGGCGGGCGGATCGAAGTTGATCACGTGCGAGATCCGCTCCACGTCGATTCCTCGCGCGGCGACGTCTGTCGCGACGAGCGTGTCGACCGCGCCGGACTCAAACTGGGCGAGTGCCTGTTCACGCTGGCGCTGTGACTTGTCGCCGTGCATCGCCACCGCCTTGACGCCGCGAGCCCTGAGACGCTTCACGAGCCGGTCCGCCCCATGCTTGGTTCTAACGAAGACGAGCGTGAGGTCGCGGTCGCGCTCGAGCTCGCGCACGAGGGCCTCAACGCGGTGCTCATGCGCAACCTGGACGAACCTGTGCTCGATCTCCGCGTTTGCGCGTCGCGTCGCAGGACCGTGAAGGTGTTCCACCGGGTCACGCGTGTAGATCCTGGCGATGCGTCCGGCCTCGCCGTCGAGAGTCGCGGAGAACAACAGCGTTTGCCGCGTCCCGGGACATGCGGTGACGATCCGGTCGATGGCCGGACGAAAGCCCATGTCCAGCATCCGGTCGGCCTCGTCGAGGACCAGCATCCGGACGTTGTCAAGGGTGAACGCGCGGCGTGCCAGCAGATCCTCGAGCCGGCCCGGCGTCGCCACCAGCACATGCGATGTCGCGGCCTCCTTGGCCTGCTTAGGGAGGCCGACACCCCCGTAGACGGCCGTCACGCGCAGCGCGCGCGAGTGCGCGATGTCGCGGATGTCGTCGACGATCTGCGTGGCGAGCTCGCGGGTGGGCGCGAGCACGAGTGCCGCTGGGCGCGGGTCCTCCGCTCGGATCCGCTCAGCCAGGGGAATCCCGAACGCGAGCGTCTTGCCCGATCCTGTGGGGGACTTAGCGATCACGTCTCGGCCGGCGATCGCATCGCCAATTACGACACGCTGGATCGCAAACGGCTCGGTAATTCCTGCTGCGGACAGTGAACTGACGACGGCGCGCGAGACGCCGAGGTCAGGGAAAGACTCTTTGGACATGCACAACTCCTTGGCGGCACACTGAAAGGGCCGCGGACGGTTCGGGGAGGCGAAGGCCGACCCGAACCGCTGCGAGCGGAACCTAAGCAAGCTGCCTCGCGGCCGACGGGTGCCGGCCGCTGCACTCAAGCTAGCAGGTCACCTCAGGGCCACGATCTGGACGCAGACGGTTCCACTAGACGATCCAGAAGGCGACCACCGCGTACTGCAACGCCGCGGCGGCAATCACCAGCAGGTGGAAGAGCTCGTGGTAGCCGAATACCCGCGGCACCGGGTCCGGTCGCTTGCAGGCGTAGATCACCCCGCCGACGCTGTAGAGGATCCCGCCGAGCGCCAGCGCCGTAACCGCCGTTATTCCGAGACGCTCCACCAGCTCTGGGAGCGCGATGACGGCGACCCAACCGATCGAGATGTACACGGCCACGCCGAGCCATCCAGGGGCGTGAATCCAGACCAGCTTGAACACCGCCCCGGCGATCGCCGCGGACCACACGCTGATGAGGATCACCGTACCCACCGTGCCGTGCAGCACGAGCAGCCCGAACGGGGTGTAGGTGCCGGCGATCAGCACGAAGATCATCGTGTGGTCCAGCCGGCGCATCCGGCGGCGAGCACCCACCGTTCGCCAGTCGACGCGGTGATACAGAGCGCTGGTACCGAACACCCCGGCGACGCTCAGCGCATATACCGCGACCGCGATCCGAGCGCGGACGGACCCGGCCGCCAGCACCAAGCCCACGCCGGCGGCCAACGACGCCACGAAGGCCCACTGATGAAGGACTCCGCGCAGCCGTGGCCTGAGCGATGGATCAAAGCTCGCAGCCGGCATGCGGCCGAGCTACCGATCCCGGCCGGTCGGCTATATCAGCTGAACGTTCGCGGCCGCCGGGCCTTTCTGGCCCTGCTCGGTATCAAAGGACACCTTCGCACCCTCGGCCAGCGATTTGAACCCGCTGCCCGCGATCGCGGAGTGATGGACGAACAGGTCCTTGCCAGCCTCATCAGGCGTGATGAACCCGTAGCCCTTCTCGTCGCTGAACCACTTCACAGTTCCGGTCGCCATCCATTCCCTCCCGGGAGGTCGTGTGCTGCGAAACGCGGGAGGCGCAAGAGCAACCACTACGAACGCTTGCACAACTTTCGTCGAGCCTGCGCCCGACACGAGGACCCAAGTTTATCCCCACAACCCTCCGACAAGCGTCGTCGCCGTTTCGGTGTCCGAAGGCCGACGGTTTGCCGGCGGTCCGGCGGAAAGGACGGTCGATGCCAACGGGTCAGGCATGGCGGGCGCGCACCTGGGCAAAGGTCACCAGACGGCCGCGCTGTTCGTCCCAGAGCTTCAGCCTGACGGCGCGCAGTCCGTCCCAGAGCGACAGGGTCGGCACGCTGTGGAAGACCGGGTTCTCCTCGTGCGCGCGTTGGAGGTTGTAGTTCGGGATCCGGACGCTGAGGTGGTGGATGTGGTGATATCCGATGTTCCCGGTCACGAACTGCAGCGGTTTCGCGAGCCTGAGAAACGAGCTACCGCGCAGGGCCGAGTCGGCGTAACTCCAGCACTCCGAACGCTGCCAATACGCGTCCTCGAACTGGTGCTGGACGTAGAACAGCCAGATCCCGACGGCGCCTGCGAGCAGTGCAGCCGGAGCCCAGACGAGCATGAAGTCGCCTACCCCGATTGCCGTGACCAGGGCGGCGGCGATCGTGGCCAGCGCGAGATCGGTCCGCAACACGCTGTTGCGCATTCGGGGAGGCGCGTTGCGAGCGACGATCCGAGGGCCGATGATCATCGCGAACACCGGGCCGAGTCCGAACATGACGACGGGGCTGCGGATGATCCGGTAGGCGAGTCGACCGCGCCGCGACCGCTCTAGGTACTCGGCGACGGTCAGCGTCGGGAGATCGCCAATGCCGCGCTTGTCCAGATCGCCGGAACTAGCGTGATGAACGGCGTGGTCGTGGCGCCAGCGGGCGAACGGCGAGAGCACCAGCAGGCCGCAGACGGTGCCCAGCCAAGCGTTGGCGCGTCGGGAGGCGAGAAACGACCCATGCGAGCAGTCGTGGAAGATGATGTAGGTACGCAACAGGAAGACCGCGCTCACGGGCGCGAGCGCAAGCGCGAGCGCGAGTGAAACCCTGAGTGCGAAGTAGATCGCGACGCTCATGGCCAGGTACGCGACGACCGAGGTGACGAAATCCGCGGCGCTGCGCAGCGGGCGCGGCCTGGCGTACGCGGATAGCACCTCCCGCCAGTACCCAGGCGCGTGTGGCGAGTTGGATGCCTGCGGGCTGGCCTCGGTGGAAAAGGACATGCCCAGGGGCACGGGTGGCGCTTGATCGATCACGGCTGATGACCCTCCGGTGGTCGAAGCCGATCCCAGCGATCCGCTCCATTCTGCGGTGTGAGCGTAGCCGCATCGAGTTCGGCTGCGCGTAAATCCTCCGTGAGCGTCCTCTCACGCCTCCGAACCCCGGTAGGCGCGAGCTGGCTCAGCCGACTTTGCGGATTGGCGGCAGCTCGTAGCGGCCGTCGAACACGGCCGCGTCTGGTTCGTACATGCGAAGGATCGGCCGGAATCCCCCAGTGGGCGTCGGTAGCCAGTTGGCGCGGAGGTGGGGGTCGGTGGGATCGTCGTGCTGCATGACGATCGTGAGTCCGCCCGCCGCATCGCGCCGTAGCCCCGCCGTGCGGTCGCCGATCGAGTAGCGGCCGATCGGGTTGGCGACGAGGAAGAAATCGGTGTTGTCGTACATCGTCACCGACCAGAAAGCGGCGACCGGCGGCTCGTAGTCGAAATGCAGCTCGTAGCGGTTGGCGCCGTCGAGCGGGTTGTTGTCGCCGTCGAGGTAGACCATCGCATAGGCCGCTTCGTAGCCGTGGTTGCCCCACAGGCCGCCGCGCGCTGCCAGCGCCCGCTGCACGTAGCGCTTGGGATCGTCGGGGAGCTTCCAGGCTGGATCGTCGAGTGCGCCCACCTCGAAGAAATCAAGGTTGTAGTCGAATACGTGGTAGGTCAGGCTCCAGCCGTTCTGGATCGGACTCGAGCCCCCTTTGAGCGCCTGCTCCATCTGCTGCTTGGCGGTTACGAGTGCTTGGCGCATTGCGGCCGCTAGGTCGCTGTCAGCGTCGGTGTAGGGCGATCGGGCGGCGAGCAGGCCCAACGGCTCGAACCGCTGCTGATAGGCCTGATCACGCTCAGACGGTGGGAAGGCGGCGATCCAGACACGCAGCTGCTCAAAGAACTGCAGGTCCTCGGGGACCGACGGATCCCCGTCGGGAATCCCGTCGCCGGGCGTGGTCGGCGTGAGTCTGAGCCTCCGCTGCAGCTCGATGACGTGCGGTATGTCCGCTTCGCCATCGACCGCCCACCGGCCGACGATCGTGCCGATGTTCGTCGGGAAGCGAATCACCCGTGCCCCGTCCGGGGCCTCACCCTGCCAGTCTCGTGCGACGAGGACGAACGACGCGGCCTCGGTGCCGGTCGCGCGGTGGCCGACGTAGGCGAAGTTGTTGGTCCACGCGTCGACGAACTGAAGCACGTAGTAGCGACCGTGCGTGTCTGGGACATCGAGACGGATGGGTCCGCCGCTTACGTCGATGTTCGCGATCGAGTAGACGGTGTCGTTGTTGATCGAGACGAACCTTGTCTCCGGCCCCGCGAGCTGCTGGGCATGCCCGAACTCGTTGTACGGCGTTGCCGGCACCGCCCCAACGCCCGCGCGCGGGAACCGGCGGACCTCGCCCAGGTCGAACACGAGTGGGAACCCGTAAAAGAACGCCTCCACTGCCAGCCCGCCCAAGTCAGTCCCGGGGACCTGCCGAGTCTCCATCATCGATTCCTCCGTTCGCGGACTCGATCATGCACTCGGCGCCCGCTGTTCGCTGATGTGCTCGCCGGATCTTCACCGCCGTGCGGCTGGGCTCACATCACCCCTTTCGGGTGAGCGAGCGTGTGCCACATCCGGCACGCCCCGGGTAGGCTGGGGCCATGCCGATGCCCAAGCGGTCAAGCGTCGACGACTTCTTCGCGCAACTGAACGACGTGCAGCGGCCGCACCTCGAGGCGCTCAGGGAACTGAGCCGCGACGCTGATCCGGAGGCGCGGGAGCAACTGAAGTGGAATCTGCCGGTGTACGTCCGCGGCGAGGGCACAACGCTGTGGATGCTTCAGAACTTCAAGCGCCACTGCTCGCTGCGGTTCCCGCCGCCGTTCTTCGCCACCCAGAAGGCCGCGGTCGAGGCCGCCGGCTATGCGGCCGGCGCGGGCTTCGTCAAGCTCCCCTACGACCGCGAGCTGCCGACTGCGCTCCTGAAGGCGCTGATGCGGGCCCGTGTTGACGAGTACGAAGCGACCGGCGCGGGCTGGAACGACCGCTAGAGGGGTCGCCGGCTCGAGTTGCCGACGACCCCTTCCTGCTTGCGCTCCGCGGCTCTGGCGTCTACTTGACGAGGTACCAATCCTCCGGGTTCATCATCCCTAGTGCATTGGCGGCGTAACCACCGAGCTTGTCGCTGATCAGCGTGCCGCCGTCGCCCTGGTAGGTCCCGATCGATGTGGGGCCGAAGGCGACCGGGAGCTGCTGCTCCATGTACGCCGCGTATGCGCTGAGGGCCGCCTTCTCGCCGCTGTCCGGACCGAAGACCGTCTGCTTGATCAGCGCCGTGGCGTGCGGGTCGTTGAAGCTGCCGTAATTGGCCACCGCGCCGGGGGCGAACAGCGACTCGCCGGTCGGCAGGTAGTCGGGGCCGTAGATCCAGCCCGCGCCCCAGTTCTCGGCCGTCCACTTGCAGTCGGCCTGGGTGGGCTGGCACGAGATCGCGGTGCCGATCACCGTGTTGAACGGATGGTTGGTGAGGCTGATCGTGATCCCGACCTTCTTGGCCTGCGCCTCGAGGTCGTTCATCTCGGCCGCGATGACAGTAACGCCGGACTGGTAGTCGACGTTGAACGAGATTGGCTGACCGGCCTTGATCCCGGCGCCGCACAGACTCGGGTTCGAACAGGTGGTCTGGCCGTTGGGCACGACCTTCCAGCCGTGGGCCTTCAGGAGGGCCGCCGCGTCGGCGGTAGAGAACGGGTACGGGTTCGACGACGCGTTGAACGCGACCAGCGGGCTCGGCGGTGCCGGCGGGATCGGGCTATAGGTCGGGTTCGCCGTATTGGAGAGGAAGGCGTGGGTCCACCCATCCTGATCGATGAGGTGCTGGAACGCCTGCCGGAAGTACAGCTGCTTGAAAATCGGCCCGACGGTGGGGTTGTTGAGGTTGAGCGGGAAGTAGTTGACCGAGTAGCTAGCCGCCGTGTTGTACAGATAGCCCTCGCCCTTCGCGGTGGAGATTTGTGGCGCGTACTGCGCCGGGAGGTTCGCGATCGTGACCGCGCTGGGGCCGCCAGCGCGGATCTCGTTGAAGATCGCGGTGTCGCTCGTGAACGGGAGCTCGACGAGCGTCACGGTAGCCTTCGGCGTCCCCGAGTAGTCAGCGTTGGGCACCAGCGTCACTTGGCCCGTAGTCGTGAAGCTCTGGAGCTTGTACGGACCGTCCACCACGCTCCAGAGCGGCGAGCTCGACCAGCTCCCGACCGTCTTGCTCTGGGTGTCGAGGAACTTGTAGACGGCCTCGGCGCCGGCCTTGGTCGAGTCGGGCAGGTGGCCGTTATCGCTCGTCGGCGCCGGCTGCGACAGCGAGGTCCGGTCCCAAGCCAGCGGCACCGGATAGATCTGCGAGAGCTCGTTGTAGAGGAACCAGGTCGGGTTGTACGACTTGTTCAGGTTCAGGACGATCGTCGAGGCGTTGGGCGTCGACATGCTCACCACGTTGTCCGGGAAGTACCCGGGCACGTAGCCGCAGTAGTTGGTCGACGGGCTGGCCTTGTACATGTTGATCCAGAACTCGACCTGGCGGGAGGTCACGGCCTCGCCGTCGGACCACTTCCAGGGCTTCAGATGGATCGTGACCTGCTTATCGCCCGCGGCCCACACCGGCGGCTCGGCGACCGAGTAGCTGTAGTCGACCGTCGGACGGTAATCGTTGCCGTACCAGTACAGACCCCGGTACAGGAGGTAGGAGAGCTGGTTGAGGTTGTTCGTTCCGCACACCTGGGCGCTCGTCATCGGGAAGATGTAGTTCGGCGCCGCGCTCGCGCCTTCGGTGAAGTAGACCGTCCCGCCCGTCAGCTTGGTCCCGGCGGGAGCGGTCGGCTGGGTCAAGCCCAAACCGCTGTCCGGCGCACCCGAGGGCGATACCCCGGCGTTGCTGCTGCTCGCGCTGCTGCTGCCGCCGCTACCGCTGCTGTTGCTGCTGCTCGAGCCGCAAGCCGCGGTCAGGCCGACCACCAAGACGGTGGCCAGGACCATGAACGACCCGCGCCCGAGCCGCCCGACATGACTAGACCAATCAGTCGCTCGACGCACCTAACACCTCCAGATCGGCACCTCTGTATTGGCCGCACGAACGACCCCCAGGTCGTCCACGACTCAGCGCACCAGTGTCCGGTGCCCTTCTGACAAGCCGCTGACAAGCCGCTGACAGCGCCCGTCAGATCGCCGGTACGACGGACGGATCGCCGTGTTGTTCACGCTCAGGAACGGGTTCACCGACCGGAGGTAGACTCCCGCGGGCGGTGCCGGGAGCCCGCGGCTCAGCTCGTCGCGGCCCCGGGCGCGGGCGCTTGGCCTCGGGGACGTGGCCAGCTGACGCACGTCCCGCTACCGTCGCAGTAGGGCGCGTTGGCGGTGCTGCCGCACGAGCAGAGGGCGGCGCGCGTCTCGTGCTCGTCGACGCCCGGCCCGGTCACGTGTAGCTCACCGCGGAGGAGAACCGGGCCGCCCGCGATTGCCGTCACCTCGGTCGGCCTACTCGGTGTCTCGCCTGTCGAGGTGATCGGGTGGGTTCGGAGCGCGCCGGTCGGGCAGCGCGCCACGACAGAAACGACGTCGTCGGGATCGGCGGCATCGGGCAGGATCCACGGTCGCCGGCTCAGGTCGAAGACGGTCGGCAGCCCACGAAGACATTCGGCCGCGTGCCGGCAGCGTGCGCCATCGAAGCTCACCTCGACGGCCTTGCCGCGATATTGCTTGCGCGTGGCAGTCGGACGCGTGCTGTCAGGCATCGGCCGAAAGCTTGAAGGCATCACGGAAGTTGGCGGGCACCAGGTCGAGGTATTCCTCGCTGTGCGCCGCGATATACCCACGCACGAACGGGCAGAACGGCAGCACCGCCAGACCCTCGGAGCGTGCCTCCGCCAGTGCGGCCTGGACCAGTCGGGTGCCCAGCCCCTGCCCTTCGAACCGCGGGTCGATCAGCGTGTGCGTGAAAGCAATCAGTCCCGGTCGGCGGCGATACTCGGTAAAGCCGGCAAGCTCGCCGCCGACCCGGACCTCGAAGCGAAACTGTTCGGGCACGTCGAGCACGCGGATAGCTGCAGTGGTCAGGGAAGACATTGGCCGCCGTCCCCCATGATGTCACGCGACTCGACGACCGCGGTCACGAGCTGGACGATCGGGAGGCCCTCCGTGAGCGTGACCGCGGCCCGAACTGTCGGCTCCCCGACGATCCCGCGTTCGAGCTCGAGGCCCGTCAGAATGACTCTGAGGAGTGGCGGGGGAATCACCATCATCCGGTGAGGACACCTCACCTGGGTCGCGGCGAACCTGCACCGATGCAACAGCGCTCGGAGGTTCCGGCCGGGGGAGGACTCAGATGAAGCTCGTCGTCAACGGTGCCGACGTCGTGATCGACGACCGGCACGCGCAGACCCCGCTGCTGTGGGTCCTCAGGGATGTGATCGGTCTGCACGGCACGAAGTTCGGCTGCGGAGCGGGCTTCTGCGCGGCCTGCACGGTGCTGATCGACGGACGCAACACGAAGTCCTGCCAGACGACGACCGAACGCGCGGTCGGAAAGGTCGTGACGACGGTCGAGGGCGCCTCCGGTCCGGTCGTCGACGCGGTCCGCGACGCCTGGCACCGCGGCAACGTCGTGCAGTGCGGTTACTGTCAGCCGGGGCAAACGCTGGCCGCGGTGTCGCTGCTCCAGTCCGACCCGTCGCCGGACGACACGAAGATCGACGCCTGGATGAGCGGGAACCTCTGCCGCTGCGGCACCTATCCGCGGATCCGGGCCGCGATTCACGAGGCCGCAGGAACGTTGACCACCGGGCACCAGCCCGATCCGCTCACCGCCCCGCCGTCGCTTGAAGTAGGTCGGCTAACTCCCGAGGAGATGGCCGACCCAGTGCACCCTTACATCCGGATCCGTGAGGACGGGACGGTCGTTGCCTATTCGAGCCAGATCGAGATGGGGCAGGGAATTCACACCGGGCTCGCGACGATCGTCGCCGAGGAGCTCGACGCTGATTTCGATTCCGTCCGGGTCGTCAACGCGGCCAACGGAGGTGGGCCGCCGAAGGATGTGTACGGGAACCCTGACGCCGGAGGCGCGCTCCAGCTCACGGGTGCGTCCAATTCGATGAAGGGGTACTGGGTGCGGTACCGGCTGGCAGCGGCTCAGGCGCGGGCGCGGCTCGTGGCCGCGGCGGCCGAGGCGTGGGATGTGCCCGCTGCGGAAGTCGAGGTCGAGAACGGCGTATTGCGCCATTCGAGCGACCGGCGGGCAGCCTTCGGCGAGCTGGCGGCGCGGGCCGAGCAGCTTCCGATCCCTGACGGCGTCGAGCCCAAGGACCCTGTCGACTTCAGGCTGATCGGACGCGACGGGCGCTTGCGAGTCGACGCGGTCCCGAAGATTCTCGGCACCACCAGCCTTTTCACGATCGACCTGCGCCTCCCGGGGATGCTGACGGCGGTGGTGCTGCACCCGCCGAGGTTCGGTGCCGCGGTTGCTTCGGTCGATGACCGGGCGGCGCTCGCCGAGGTGGGCGTGACCGCGGTCGTCCCGATCGACGAGGGCATCGCCGTGGTCGCGGAGACCGTCGCCGACGCGCAGCGCGGACTGCACGCTCTCGTCGTGGAGTGGGATGACACCAACGCCGAGCGGCGGAGCACGCCCGAGCTGCTGAGCGAGCACATGAGGCTGCTCGAGTCGGGCGAGAAAGCCGTGACCTCCCGGGATGACGGCGACGTCGACCAAGCGTTGGCCGACGCGGCCTCGACGATCGACGCGACGTACGTATTGCCGTACCTGGCCCACGCCGCGATGGAGCCGAACAACGCGGCGTGCCGGATGCGTGAGGACGGCGTGCTCGACGTCTGGTTCGGAACGGAGGGCCCCGAATACGTGAGGATGAACGCCTCCGCGGTCGCCGGAATCGACAAGGAGCAGGTTGAGGTGCACGTCACCTTCGCCGGCGGATCGTTCGGACTGCATTCGAGCGCCGAACACGACCCGGTATCCGAGGCTGTGCAGATCGCGCGGGCGCTCGACTGGAAGCACCCGATCAAGGTGCAGTCGCTACGGGAGGAGGAGTTCAAGGTCGGTCGCTACCGCGCAATGGCCGTACACCGAGTGCGGGCCGGAGCCGACGCGGACGGTCGCCTGACTGCCTGGCATCAACAGATCGTGGCCGAACCAACTTCCGTGAACCTCCCGTTTGTCCGTGACGTGATGTTCACCAAAGGCGTCGACTTCTTCACGACAACCGGTGCCGTCGACCCCCCATACGCCGTCCAGAACTTCCGGATCGAGTCGACCAACTTCGAATCGCGAATCCCGACGATGGTCTGGCGGTCCGTCGGCAACTCGCACACCGAGTTCGCGCGCGAGTCGGCGATCGACGAGCTCGCGCTCGCCGCGGGCCGTGATCCCGTCGACCTGCGGCGCCGTCTGCTCGCCGGGAGCCCGCGGACGCTCCGCGCGCTCGAGCTCGCGGCCGAACACGCGGACTGGGGTTCGACCCTGCCCGACGGAAAGGCGCGCGGGATCACCAGCTCCGACTTCCTAGGCCACAGCGCCAACGTGACAGAGATATCGCTCGACGCTCGCGGCCGCGTGCATGTCGAGCGGATCGTATTCGCCCTCGACTGCGGGAGAAACATCAACCCCGACCTCATCCGGGCGCAGGTTGAAGGGGGACTGCTCTGGGGACTGAGCGCCGCAGCGTGGGGCGAGGTCATCCTCGGAGAGGGCGGCGACATCGTCACTCAGAACTTCGACCGCTACCCGGTCGTTCGAATGCGCTCCATCCCGCTGATCGAAGTACACCTGATCGAGTCGACCGAACCACCAACCGGCGTCGGCGAGGTTTCCGTCCCCTCAGTAGCCCCAGCGCTGGCGAACGCCATCGCGGCGTTGACCGGCACGCGGGTCCGCCAGCTCCCCATCAACAACACAATCAAAATCGCCTAGGAGGACACAATGGCCGACGTCAACATCACCCCCAGCGAAAACGGTCCCTACATCGTCTCCGGCCCAGCAACCCTCACCGCGCCGGATGGGCGCGTGATCGAACATACCGACCCAATGTCCATGTGCCGCTGCGGCGGCTCCTCGAACAAACCGTTCTGCGACGGCACGCACGCCACGATCGACTTCGACGGAACGCTGGCGAACTGAGTGACACCGGCTCAGACAGCAGCCGAGTCATGTCTTCGCTGCGTTTCGCCCTCCGAGTCCCGGCCGGTCGCCTCGCTGAGCGAGATGACTCCCCTTAGCCATCGCCACGCGATCCAGATCGCCCGTGCGTGAAAACCCGTATTACCGGCGCTAGGTCATGCGCCGGTAACGCCAGACGGAGAGCGGGATGAAGACGGCCAGGAGGCCGGCGATCCAAGCGATTGCGCCGACAAGTGAGGATGGTGTTCCGGGGACGAGAGCCAGGGAACGCGCGGCGTTCGCGGCGAGGGTGACCGGGCTGACCTTCGCGATCGCCTGCAGCCAGTTCGGCAGGGTCGAGACCGGCACGAACACTGAGCTCGCGAACACAAGCGGAAACAGAACCACGAAGCCGGCTGTTTGAGCGGCTTCGGCGCCGCGGACGGTCAGTGCAACGAAGGCAAAGATCCAGCTGAGCGCGAGACCGAAGGCGCTGACAAGCGCGATGCACCCGACGGCCTGCGCGACGCCGGCCTGGAAGCGGAAGCCGATGATGTAACCGACGATGATCATCAGGACGATGATCAGGACGTTGCGAACCAGGTCGGCCGCGGTACGGCCAACCAGCACCGCGGAGCGTGCCATCGGCATCGAGCGGAAGCGGTCGATCACCCCGAGCTTCAGGTCCTCGGACAGGCCTACTGCCGTCTGGCTAGGAGCACGAACATGATCGGCTGGATCGTCGAAAAGACCAACAGGTCCGGTTGACGGACGAAGTGCCGCAGGTTGCGCCCGCTGACGACTCGCGCGTCCGTGAGGTCCCCGCGGAGCTCGCGCGGCGTTAGGCGCCGCCACCGCGGCGGGCGTCTCGGCACCGGGCGCGGTGAGGAAGGAGCACGAGCGGCAGGAGCGGGAACGGCACTCGGACGGGCCCGCTCCGGCTGCCCGTTGCCGGCCGCGACTCCCGTCTCCGCCCCGTTCTCGCTCGGCGGCGCACCTGTGAGTTGCAGAAACACGTCGTCGAGCGTCGGCCGGCGCAACCCGAGATCGCTCACCGCGATTCCCGCCTTGCGCAGCGCCGACGCGGCATCCTCGATCATCTCGAGTCCATCCCGCGGCGCCGGAAGCGTCAGCTGCGCCAGCCGCTCGCCAGGCTCGGGCGGACCGCAACCAATCCCCGCCAACGCCTCCCGGGCCCTGTCCCGCTCCGCCGCGCGCACCAGCTCCAGTTCCAGGATCTGCCCACCGACCCGATCCTTGAGCTCGCTCCCTGTCCCCTGCGCGATCACCCGACCGTGATCGATCACGGCGATCTGCTCCGCGAGCCGATCAGCCTCCTCCAGGTACTGGGTCGTCAACAGAAGCGTCGTCCCCTCGCGGACAAGCTCGCGCACGACCGCCCAAATCTCGATGCGGCTGCGCGGATCCAGACCGGTCGTCGGCTCGTCCAAAAACAACACCCGGGGGCGGGTCAAAAGACTCGAGGCCAGATCCAGACGCCGGCGCATCCCACCCGAATAGGTACGGGCCGGACGGTCGGCCGCGTCAGCCAAATCAAAGCGCTCGAGCAGCTCATCCGCCCGCGCGCGGGCCTCCACAACCGAGAGGTCAAACAGACGCCCGAACATCAGGAGGTTCTCCCGGCCGGTCAGGATCTCATCGACGGACCCGCAAACTGGCCGGTCAGCCCCAGAAGCTCCCGCACCCCCGCCGCGTCGTGAACGACGTCACGGCCAAACACCTCCGCCCTCCCGGCGTCAGGAGCGAGCAGGGTCGCCAGCACCCGCACCAGCGTCGTCTTCCCGGCGCCGTTCGGCCCCAACAGCCCGAACACTGTGGCCTGCTCAACGTCCAGGTCAACCCCAGCAAGCGCCGTCGTCTTCCCGAAACGCTTGACCACTCCCTCCACATGGACCGCCGAATCAGCCATCACTCACCGACGTGAAGGACCGCTCACCTGATCACGCCGAACACAGCTGAGCGATCCGCAAGGGCAGTGGCTCCAAGCCGGCCCCTTATCCGGACGGCGTACAAGCCCGGCATCGTGGTCACCCCACCATCCTCCATTCCCACGTGGTGAGCTGGCACCGCCGGAATGCGGTGATTCTGCCTGAGGCGGAGGCGCCTTGGGTTCTCGGTCGTGGCTCCGGTCATGGCGAACGGGACGATCAGCCGTTCTGGCCCGCTGCCCGCGAGCCACCAGACCCACCGAGACGCAAATCGTCTGAATCAGGTGATGACCATTCGCCTGACCGTCAGGGACGCTCCACCAATCCGCGTACCGCAGACATATGGGGTGATGCCGAACTCGGCGTTGATCGTGGCTCGGGCGGCTGCTCGGCAGCTTCGGCGATGATTTCAGCCATAGCACCGATGCCTGAGCAGCCGCCCGCGCCCCCGCCAGCACGCTTCGATGACGAGCGTTCGGGCGCCGAGCTGATACGTACCGCCCCACGGCGATCGGCAAGTCGGCACTACCTGGCCGTCGTGGCGGCCGAAATCCGCCGGCTCAGGCGCCAGGTTCGACAATCCACCTCACCACCGCCGCCCCCACCGCAGGATGATCGGGTTCTCCGTATACGGGAACCGCCGCGATCCGGGGAGGACCATTGACCTGATGCCGTTTAACTGTTCGACCGCCCCGAGGAGAAGCCGAGATTCCCGGGCCTAACGAATTCCAGGGCGTGGCGACTGAGAACGTGAGCTCCGACCCGTCGTCGCAATTCGAGCAGGTGGACACTGCGAAGGCGCGCCGCAGCTTGCGCAACGGGTTCATCACGTTGGTCCTGGGGGGCGCACTGATTGTCGGGCTGCTGTTGGCCGTCCCAGGGCTCAAGGGCGTGGCGAACACGGTGTCGGACATGAAGACGCAATGGGTCGTGGTGGCCGTGCTGCTGGAGGTTCTGTCCTGCGCCTGCTATGTGCTGGCGTTTCTCCAGGTGTTCGAGCGGGCGCCTTTCCGGGTCGGGGCGCGGATCGCGCTCAGCGAAGAGGCGTTCGGGGCAGCGGTCTCGTTGGGGGGCGTGGGCAGCCTGGCGGTCGGCGGATGGCTGATGGTCGAGCGCGGCGCGCCTCCACGACGGATCGCCGAGCGCTCGGCCGTGCTGTTCCTGTACACGAGCGCGATCAACGTGATCACGCTGATCCTCGCCGGCCTGGGCCTGTTCCTCGGCCTCCCCGGCCCTAGCAACCCGCTACTCAGCGTTCTCCCCGCGACGGTCGGCGCGATCGTGCTCGTGCTCTTCCTGCTGCTACCGCGCTACCTCGACCGGCTCCTGCGGCGGATAGGGCCCGGGCGCCTCGAGGCGTTCCTGACCGAAACAGCGGCCAGCGTGCGCGATACCAAACGACTCACGTTCCACCCCGACTGGCGAATCATCGGCGCCATCGGATACCTCTGGTTCGACATCGCCGTGCTCTTCGCATGCTTCGCCGCCGCCGGCCAAAGACCGCCACTGGCCCCGGTCGTGCTCGCCTACCAGATCGGCTACCTATCGAACTTCATCCCCATACCCGGCGGGATCGGCGTCCTCGACGGCAGCATGATCGGCATGCTCGTCCTCTACGGCGTCGGCGGAACCGTCGCCACCGCAGCCACCCTCGTCTACCACGCGATCTCGCTCTGGGTCCCAGCCGTGTGGGGCACGATCGCATTCATCCTGCTGCAGAGGACCAAAAAGCAGCCGATCACTCTCCGCAACCCAGCCGAGGAAATACACCCCCGTTCCGACCAAGAGCGCCGGGCGCGCGGGAGGCACTGATGGACGGAAGCTCGTCACCCGGCACTGACTTCAGAGCACCCCCGCGGCGATGGCCGCGCCGACGGCGACCAGGACCGCTCCGCTTAGCAGCGCGCTTTCCTCCCCGATCCGTGCCCCTAGACGTGCGCCGATCTCCAGGCCAACGAGGGACAGCGTCAGACTGACCACGGCGATGATCACGATTGCGGCTGCTAACGGGACTTTGTAGGCACCGAGCGCGAACCCAACAATCAAGTTGTCGATGCTCAGTGCCGCCGCCAGCAGGAGCAAGCGCCCCGTTCCACGCTCGTGAATCGACGAGGCCTCGCGGCGGTCAGCCCGCCGCGCGCGCAGAATCGTGAACAGCCCAACAGCGACGAGCAATCCGCCAGCGACCAAGTTCGCGTGGGAACCGAGACGGCTTGAGGCTTGCCGTCCGAGCCAGACGCCGAGCACCGGCATCCCTGCTTCGAAGAGCCCAAATGCCAGCCCGACCCTGAGCCGCAGGCCGGCGTTCACCCCGGGCAGGCCGATCGCGACCGACGCGGCGAAGTTGCTCAAACCCAGCGATCCTGCCGTCAGCAGCAGCGCGAGCACAATCGAAGCCTAAGGCGGCATTCCGTCCGGGCGGCGCTCACGGCTCGGTGGGGGCGGCCGGCCTTGGGAGCTCAGCCGCCGTTGCCGCTTCCGCGCGTGGGTGGTTAACGATTGCGACGCCGGCGATCACGACCACGATGCCGACAGTGGCGACCGGGCCAGGAAGCTGTCCTTGGATGGCGTCGATAAGGACGGCGACGACTGGGACGAGGAAGGTCCAGGCGTAGACGCGCGTAGATGGCCATCGGGCCAGCGCGGCGTTGAAGCCCAGGTAGACGAGTACCTGGCCGCCGATAACCAAGTAGGCGAGCTGTGCGATCAGTGTCGGGTCGCTCCAGGTGGTCGTGCCGCCGTCGAGGAGGACGAGCGGGATCAGTGGAACCCCACCGGCGAGGAACTGGGCCGCGGTGTGGCCGGCGACGTCGAGGTCGGGTTCGCGCTGGGTGAGCACGCGCATCCCCAACCCGCCGCCCGCCCATCCGAGGGCACCGAGCAGCGCGAGCACTAACCCGATCGCGAGCCTGCTGCCGTGGGCGATCTTGCCGGGGTCAGCGAGCACGACAAGCAGCACTCCGCCGAAACCGATCAAGAGACCGATCGCGCGCAACCGCGTGATCGGCTCTTGCAGCCAGAACCGGGCGAGCAACGCCACGAAGAACGGCGAGGAGTTGAGCAGCACCGATGCGACCGCGGCACCGGCACGGTCGGTCCCGACGCTGATCCCGACCTGGGTCAGCGTCGTGTTGCCAAACCCGATCGCGAACGCCCACCCCCACAGCCTGCGGGTCCGCGGCAACCGACTTCGCAGCAGCGGGAGCATCAGGGTGAGGATCAGACCGCCGACGAGCGCGCGGAGGGCAGCGATCATGATCGGCGAGGTGTGCTTCAGCGCCGAGTCCGTGACCGGGTAGACGACGCCGGCCGCGATCATCGAGACCGCAAGGATCAGCGAGACCGGCAGGCGCTCATGCAGTGCCACGGAACGACCCTCCATCGCAGCAGCCAGCCTATGCCCGTTGAACCGCTGGCGGGCATCGGTACCCGGGGCGAGATCGCGACCGCGGCTCCGAGCCGGCGCTCTTAGCTGCGGATCGTCAGCCGGTCAACGAGCGCGGGTCATGGCGAGAGCTTGCGGGCGCGGATCATCGCCAAACCGGCGTGCGCATGTACCCGGTGCGTCTCGGTGATCTCGATATCCCCGAAGCCGGCGCTCGCCAGCGCACCGCGGAACTCGTCCTCGGTCAAGGCGCCGGCGATGCAGCCCGTCCAGGCCGCCATGTCCGCGCGGGTCTGCTCATCCATGTCGGGATCGGCGATCACGTCAGAGACGGCAAACCGCCCGCCGGGACGCAACACGCGGGCCGCCTCACGAATCACGCGCGGCTTGTCGCCCGACAGGTTGATCACGCAGTTGGAGATGACCACGTCGACAGTCTCATCCTGGAGGGGCATGGCCTCGAGGTAGCCCTTGACGAACTCGACGTTCTTCACGCCCGCCTCGGTGGCGTTGGCCCGCGCGAGCTCGAGCATCTCGTCGGTCATGTCGAGCCCGATGGCCTTGCCGGTCGGGCCGACTCGCCGGGCAGAGATGAGGACGTCTGCGCCCGCGCCGGACCCGAGATCGAGGACGACCTCTCCCGGGTGCAGGTCGGCCACCGCCGTCGGCACTCCGCACCCGAGCGACGCCATGACGGCCGTGTCGGGGATCTGCTCGCGGGAGGCCTCGTCGTAAAGCGCCGAGCCGAACACGCCCATCCGATCGGCCGGGCTAGACCCATAGAAGTCAGCGTCCGCTCCCGATTGTGACTCCAGTGCGCGGGCTTGCCGAAACTCGCCGCGGGTGGCCGCTCTGGCCGCCTCGGCATATCTCTCCCGCACTGTCTCGCGGACGTCATCGGACGTCGTGTCGCTTCTGACAAGGACCGCCTCGGCCCCGGCCGCACAACCGCACCCGGCGGCGTGTTCTTCCCCGCAGCATGAAGCTTTCGCCTGCGGCTCGCAGCAGATCTCTTGCCCGGTCGGGGTGCAGCACTCGGTGTTCAGCTCAGCCATGCGGACAACTCCTCGAGCGCGTCGGGGATCACGAAGTAGTAGGCCCACAGGCCCTGGCGCTCCGAGCCGACGATGCCGGCCTCGCGCAGGACCTTGAGGTGATGGGACACCGTCGGCTGTGAGAGGTCGAACAGCGGCACGAGCTCGCACACACAGACCTTGCCGGCGTGCTTGCGCAGGACATCGACGAGCTGCACGCGGACGGGGTCGCCGAGCGCCTTCGCGACCGAGGCCATCTGGACGGCCTCTTCGCGCTCAACGTCGGGATACACGACCGGCTCGCAGCACGGCTCACCGGGGGCACGCTTCGTTTTCGGGGAAAGTTCCAGATCGATAGCCATCTATCTACTTATATCTATTGAACTGACGATTGTCAATCTATAGACTCCACCCCATCCTCGTACCCGCCGCGACCCTGCTCGACCGGCAACGATCCACAGAGGACGACAGGTGAATCGCACCGCGATCATCACCGACATCCACGGCAACCTTTCCGCGCTCGAAGCCACCTTCAAGGCGATCGACGAGATCGGCGTCGACGCCACCTACTGTGGTGGCGATCTGGTCGGCTACGGGCCGCACCCCAACGAGGTGTGCCGCCTGATCGAGGACCGAGGCATCCCGACGATCTACGGCAACTATGACTACGCGATCGCGCGCGAACTCGACGACTGCGGCTGCGCCTACGTCACCCAGCACGACCGCGAGCTCGGCCAGCGGTCCGTCGCGTGGACGCTTGCGCACACCGATCAACGCTCCAAAGACTTCATGCGCACGCTCCCGTTCGACCTGCGGTTCGAGCTCGGCTCCCGGCGGATCCGCCTGGTGCACGGCTCGCCGCGGAAGGTCAACGAATACCTCTTCGAGGACAAACCGGCCCGCCTGTATGAACGGCTCGCCGGCCTTGCCGAGTGCGACGTGCTCGTCTTCGGGCACACCCACAAACCCTGGATCCACACCTACGGCGGCATCCCGTTCGTCAACTGCGGCTCGGTCGGCAAGCCCAAGGACGGCGACCCGCGCGCGGGGTTCGCCATCCTCGAGCTCGACGAGACCGGCCAGGTGCGCGCGTCAATCGAGCGGGTCCCCTATGACGCCGAGGCGGCGGCCAATGAAGTCGCCGCGGCCGGCCTCCCAGGCGAATATGCGGAGAAGCTAGTCGCTGCCGCGTAGCCAGAGCCAGGCACACGCGCACGCCTTGGCGAGCGCAACGGACGCGCGATCGCTCATCGAGGCTGCCCGGCGGTCAGGGGTGGGCGTGGGCGACGTGCGCATGCTCGGCCGGGGCCCGACCGCCGAGACGCTTGTCGGGTCCATCTCGAACGCCTGCAGGCACTGCACCGAGCAGAAGTAATGGCTCTCACCGTTGAGGTTTTTTGTGAGCGCCTTGGCGCGGTCGACCTTCATCCCGCAAACCGGGTCGGTCGCGCCCCGGCGTGCGGTCAACCAAAAGAGGGCGGCGAAAATCGCCAGGCCGAGCACGTTCAGCGCCAGCTTGTAGTTGACCGCGATCGAGCTGAAGATGTCCGCGCGCGTCGGACGTGGACCGGTCGGGATCAGCCCAAGGGCGCTGAAGATCCCGTCGAGGATCAGCGCCGCGATCACCATCGTGACGAACATCAGCCCGGTGATCCGCACGGTGAAGCGGGTCCCGTAGTACTTGCGGTAGATCAACAAGATCGGGAGCACGATCAGATCGGCGAACAGAAACGACAGGACGCCGGCGAACGAGATCCCGCCCGACCACAGCACCGCCGCGAGCGGGACGTTCCCGACCGAGCAGACGAAGCTGAGCACGGCGATGATCGGGCCAATGATCACGTTCTCGATCGTCGGCAGCGGCTGCGGGGCGTTGTGGATGAACAGGTGCTCGAAAACGCCATTGCCGAACTGGGCGATGAACCCGGCAAGCAGGAAACCGAGCGTGATCTCCTTCCACAGCATCTGCCAGTCGCCGCGGAAGTTGTGCGCGACATCCGACCACGCGCGGACCGAGCTCAGGCGCTCGCGCCATGAGAGCTGCTCGGCGGCCGCGTGATGCTGATGACCCGTGTCCGCCTCGATCGCGTGCTCCCGCGCCTGCTCCTCGAGCCGCCGGCTGACGAACAGCCGCAAAAGCAGCGTCATCAGCACGATCATCACGATTCCGCCGACGTACTCGGCGAGCGCGAACTGCCAGCCGATCAGGATCCACAGCACCAGCCCGAGCTCCCACACGAGGTTGGTTGAGGCGAGCTGGAACGCCAAGGCGCTCGCGGCTGAAGCACCTTTCTGAAACAGCGACTTGGCGATCGCAATCGCCGCGTACGAACACGACGACGACGCGGCCCCCAGCCCAGTGGCCCAGCCGACCGAGCGGGCGCCGGAGCCGCTCATCAGGCCCTCGACTCGTTCCCGCGGCACCCATGCCTGCACGATCGCCGAGATCGCAAAGCCGAGCACGAGCGCCCACCACACCTCCCACGCCATCAGGAACGAGTCCCTTAGGCCGTGCCAAATGACCTCGAGGACGCTCATGCGACCAGCGTACCATATACCCCTAGGGGGTAGAGGTAAATGATACGATTCCGGTATGGCAAAGACTCAGACACCCACCAGGGGCTACACGGCCACCAAAGACCAGCTGCTCGCTCGGCTGGCGCGCATCGAAGGACAGATCCGCGGGATCGAGGGCATGGTCCAGGACGACCGCTACTGCATCGACATCCTCACCCAGATCTCAGCCGCCCAGGCCGCGCTTGACAAGGTCGCCCTCGGGCTGCTCGACGGCCACGCCCACACGTGCGTGATTGGCGCCGAACCCGATCAGCAGGACGAGCGCACCGAAGAGATGATGGCCGCGGTCGGCCGGCTGTTGCGCCGCGGCTAGTCGGCGAGCAGCCGACGTTCGCGCACCGCCTCGCGCACGTCGCGCAGCAATTCGTCTGAGCGTGGCGTTGGCCCGAGTGCTCGCGCGATCATGACCGCTCCGACCATGGCGCTCAAGGTGACACCGGCGCGCCTGCGGCTGTCCTCATCATCGCCCTCGAGCAGCGATTGCAAGAGGGTGAGGTAGCGATCGACCTGAGCGCGGTAGGCCTCCTGCGCCGCGCCGCCCACCCGACGCACGTCCGCGCCGAGAGCCACTACGCCGCAACCGTTGGCCGGATTGTCGCGATGCGCCGTGGAGACGTACCAGTCAGCGAACGAAGCCAGCGGGTCATCGGCATCCTGGACTAACCGCGCGACGGTCGGCTCGTTCTCGGTCAGCGCGCGCGCCACCGCCTCCCCGATCAGCTCCTCGCGGGAATCGAAGTGCTTGTAGAAGCCACCGTGCGTGAGGCCCGCGGCGCGCATGATCTCCGCCACACCCGCTTGGTCGGTCCCGGCCTCCCGGACGCGAGCGGCAGCAGCGTCGACGATCCGCTCATGACTGGCCGCCTTGTCTTCCTTGGAACGCCTCATCTCCAATTGGATGATAGCTGCAATCTAAACCTGATAGGATGACGCGCGACATCTAAACCCACCCTTCAGGAGACACCCATGCAAATCCAAGGAACCACCGCCCTCGTCACCGGAGCAAACCGCGGCATCGGCAAGGCATTCACCGACGCGCTGCTAGAGCGCGGCGCCGCCAGGGTCTACGCCGCCGCCCGCGACGTCGCGACCATCACCGACCCGCGCGTCGTGCCCATCCAGCTCGACGTCACCGATTTCGACCGCGTCGCAGCGGTCGCCCGGGAGCTCGATGACGTCGAGCTCGTCGTCAACAACGCAGGCGTCGGCCACACCGGCTTTCCGTTGGAGGCATCGCTCGAGAACGCACGAGCGCAGCTCGAGACCAACTACCTGAGCCTGATCGCCAACATCCAGGCATTCGCGCCCGTGCTTGCGCGCAACGGCGGCGGCGCCTTCATCAACATGCTCTCAGTCGTCTCGTGGATCGCCTCGCCGCGCCTGGCTACCTACTCAGCCTCCAAATCGGCCGCCTGGAGTTTCACAAACGCGGCTCGCATCGAACTCAAGCAGCAGAACACCCAAGTAGTCGCCGTCCACGTCGGCTTCGTCGACACCGACCTGACCGCCGGGCTCGACGCCCCGAAGGTCCCCGCGGCGGCCGTCGCCAACTCCGCGCTCGACGCGCTCCAGGCCGGCGAACCGGAGGCCGTGGTCGACGACGTCAGCCGCGCGGTCAAGGCCGGGCTCAGCGACGACCAGAACACCCTCTACCCCCAGGTCGAGCAGGAGTTCGCCGCGATGGCGAGCTAACCGGAAGCTTTGGGTTGGTCCGCCGCGGCCGAGACCGGCAACGCCACGTCCAGCACGGTGCCCTCGCCGTGCGGACTGCGGACCGTAAGCGATCCGCCGAGCGCCTCGACCCGATCACGAATCCCGGTCAGACCGCTGCCGGTAGACGGGTCGGCACCACCGGCCCCGTTGTCGCGCACGCGCAGGCGTACCAGACCGTCGTCGCGCTCGAGGGTCACCCAGGTTTGCGAAGCGCCGGCGTGTTTGGCGGCGTTGGTCAGCGCCTCGGCCGCCACGTAGTAGGCGGCCACCTCGACCGGCTCGGGCAACCGCTCCTCGGGCTCCACGACCACCTTGACGGGTACCCCGGAGCGCAGAGCCAGCGTCCGGAGCGCCGGTGCCAGCCCGCCCTGCGTGAGGATCGCAGGATGGATCCCCTGGGCGATTTCGCGCACCTCGTCGGTGGCCTGGTTCAACTCCTCGACGGTCTCCGATAGGGCCGCCCTGAGCTCGGGCTGCTCACCCGGAAGGCGTCGCTCGATCCTCCGCAGCCGCAGCGCGAGCGACACGAGGCGCTGCTGGACGCCGTCGTGCAGGTTCCGCTCAAACCGACGCCGGGCCTGATCGCCGGCGACCACGACGCGCGCCCGGGAGGCCGCCAGCTCGGCGCGGCCCGAGGCGTTCGCTATCGCGATCGCGAGCAACTCGGTGAACTCGGCCATGCGCCGTTCGGTCTGGAGAGGCAGCGGTCCGCCCAGGGAGATGGCCACGATCGTGCCCCACAGGCCGCCGGCGACCATCACCGGGCTTGCGACCGCCGATCGGAAGGAGGCATCGGTCCCTAGCCAGCGCGTCGCCACCTCCGAGGAGACTCCGCTGTTGTCATCGATCCGAGCGGTCCGCCCCGTCCGGAACACCTCCGTGGTCGCCAGACCTGGCTCGGCCCGACCGAGCGGGCGCGGCCGGTCGTTGGTCCCGGTTTCGGTTCCGGCGACCAGGGTCGCGGTACCGTCGGGCTCGCGGCGAATGATCCGCGCGACATCCGCGCCTGCGAGATTGCGCATCTCGCCGGCGACCGCGGCGAACACCTCCTCGGGCGGGGCGCCCTGGGCGATTACTGTGGCGACGCGCCGAAGCGCCGCCTGCTCCTCTGCCAGCTCGATCCGCGCGGCTTCTGACCTCTCCGCGCGGTTCCGGGTGATCTCGAGGATCCCGCCAACCAGAACGCCGACCCCGATGTACATCGCGGTCACGGGGTAGTTCACCCAATCCCGCGAGTCAAACGTTCGATAGGGCGCGATGTAGAAGGAGTCGATCGCGACGGCGGCGGCGAGCGCGAGTGGCACGCCGAACAACGGGCCTAGTCGCCACGCGGCGACGCCCACGCCACCGGCACACAGCACGCACCACAGAGCGACGAGGACGGTGTTCCCTCGCAGGGGAATGGCGACCGCCATCCCGGCGAACACAGCCGCGCCCGTGACGAATGCCGCGGCGGCAGCGGCGATCGGGTACGCCTTCCAGCTGCGGACACGCGCGCCCACGGACAGAGGCTAAATCACTCGATCCGCTCCTGCCCGGAGCGGGTTAGGAGCGCCTCGATGGCGTCCGCGCTCAGCTCGGCCTTGGCGATGAATCCGACGGCCGGACTCGCCGCGATCAGCTCGGCAAACTCCTCCTGGGCGTGCGTCGAGATGAGAATCACGGCCTGGGCGAGCCCAGGGGGCTCGTCCGCGCGTAAGCGGCTCGCGACACCGAGCCCATTCTCGCCGCCGAGGTCGATGTCGACGAGCGCGAGGTCTGGGTGCAGCTCACGGGCGAGTCGCACGGCTTCTTGGCCGTCGGCCGCGACGCCCAAGACGTCGATCCCGTCCTCTTGCAGGATCTCGCTGGCGGTCTGTGCGAATCCCGGGTTGTCGTCGACTATCAGGCACCGTATCGCCATGCGTCAGAACGATATGAGCGCGAACGGGCGATCGGGTGGTGGCTAGCCCCCAATCTTTGGCGCGGGTCGAACTGTTGCCCGGGGCGCCACCGTCGATAATCCGTGCATGACTGCCGAGCCACCCGGCGTCCTGATCGCTGAGGACGACGTGCTCCTGCGCGAAGGGCTGGCGAGGCTGCTCGCAGACGAGGGCTTCGAAGTCATCGACCAGGCCGGCAACGCGTCCGCTCTGCTCGCGCTGGCCCATCGCCACCGCCCGGACCTCGTGATCGTCGACATCCGCATGCCGCCGACCCACACGACCGAGGGACTCGATGCCGCCCGCACGATCCGCGCGGAGATGCCTGAGACGGCGGTCGTCGTCCTCTCCGCCCACGCCGAGGTCGAGCAGGCCACCGACCTGCTCGCGTGCGGCGAGCGAAGCGGCTACCTGCTCAAGAGCCGCGTCACCGATGTCGACGAGTTCATCGCGACACTGCGGCGGATCATCGGCGGCGCGGCAGTCGTGGATCCCGTCCTGATCCAGCAGCTGGTCGCCGCGCGTCGTGCCGAGGACCCGCTCGAGGATCTCTCTGCGCGCGAGCGCGAAGTACTGGCACTGATGGCCGAGGGGCGAACCAACGCGGGCATCGCGAGGCAGCTGTGGGTCACCGAGTCGACCGTCGAGAAACACGTCCACAGCATCCTCATCAAGCTGCGCATCCCGGAGACGGGCGATGATCACCGGCGCGTCCTCGCCGTGATCCGGTTCCTCCAGACCCGCTAGGGCAATCGCCCGCGGGGAGCTTCGTCGGTATGGCGAGCCGCCGGTCGCCAGTAGTGGCTAACCCCAATGCACGATGGGCACTGGCCATCTGGCCCCGATGGCCGCGCGGCGACAGGCTCTTAGAAGTCCTCGAACCCCTTAGAAAGGGCGCACCTCATGTCCGCCATCTCCGCCGATCCGCCTCCGATGCTTGCCCTGAACAATCCCAACCCTGCGCGTCGTTATGGCCTCGGCTTCTGGGCCGTTGCGTTCGCGTTCACAGCGCTGATGGCGTTCACAACCGTGCCGACGCCGTTGTGGTCGTTGTTTGCCCGTCGCGACGGCTTCTCTTCACTGACGATCACGTTCGCGTTCGCCGCCTATGCCGTCGCCGTCGCGATCAGTTTGGTCCTCGCCGGTCACCTCTCAGACGTGTACGGTCGCCGCCGGCTGCTGGTTCCGGCGATCGGGCTGAACGTGGTCGCGGGACTGGTGTTCGTGGCGTGGCCCGCGCTGCCCGGTCTGCTCGTCGCCCGGGTGCTGAGCGGCCTCGGCATCGGTGCCGCGACCGCGACGGCAACGGTGTGGCTGGCGGAACTCGAGGCCAGGCGCTGCCCGCGGGCCGGCAGTCACCGAGCGCAGATCATCAGCACCGCCGCCAACCTCGGCGGACTGGGTCTCGGAGGACTGATCGCTGGTGTCCTCGCCCAGTGGGTCGGCCACGCCCTCACGATTCCGTTCCTTGCGCTAGTCGGCGCCTTGCTGATCGGGCTCGTTGCGATCGCCCTCGCTCCCGAGACGCGCATGACCGCTTCGCCGCGCCCGCGTTACCGTCCCCAGCGCGTGTCCGTTCCGGCGCAGTCACGGAGCCGATTCTTCGGCGCGGCGACCGCCGTGGGAATCACCTTCGCGGTCTTCGGCCTGATCACGTCGCTCGCGCCGAGCTTTCTCGCCGAAACGCTGAACGAGCCGTCGCATGCGCTCGCTGGGGCTGTCTCGTTCGCGCTGTTCGGCACCGCCGCGCTGGCGCAGACACTGACCGGATCGCGTTCCCCGCACCAGCTTCTAGCCGCCGCGATTCCCTCGTTGCTCGTCGGCATTGGCCTATTGACGCTCGCGGTCTGGGTGCCGTCACCGAGCTTCGGGATCTTCCTCGCCGGTGATCTGATCGCCGGCGTCGGAGCGGGGCTGATGTTCAAGGGAGCGATCGAGACCGTGACCGAGATCTCCCTGCCCGAGCGTCGCGCCGAGGCAGTCGCGGGGTTCTTCCTCGCCGCGTACCTCGGGCTGGCCGGTCCGGTGATCGGCCTTGGCGTCCTCACCCAGATCGCATCGACGCGAGTCAGTCTGCTCGTTTTCTCCGGGCTGCTCGCCTTCGGCATCTTCGCCGCGACCCCCGCCCTGCTCGGCGGTCGTGGCCACCGCACATCCACAGGCCCGCAACCACTAACTCACTGAAAAGGAGTCACCATGCAGACAACGCAACTCAAGACCACAGAGCTTGGCCAGACCGGCCTCGAGATCACTCGCGTCGGATTCGGCGCCTGGGCGATCGGCGGCGGAGGCTGGGAGTTCGGCTGGGGACCCCAGCAGGACGAGCAGTCGATCGCAGCGATCCAACACGCACTGGAGCTCGGGGTCAACTGGATTGACACGGCCGCGGCATACGGCTTCGGTCATTCCGAGCAAGTCGTCGGACGGGCGCTCCAGGGTCTGGCTGAACGCCCGCACGTGTTCACCAAGGCGTCGCTGCTGGAAGGTCCGGGCCGCCGGGTCATCCATAGTCTCAAGCGCGATTCGATCCTGCGCGAGGCCCACGCCAGCCTGGAGCGGCTGGGGATCGACGCGATCGACCTGTGCCAGATCCACTGGCCGATCCCCGATGAGGACATCGAGGAGGGCTGGTCGGCATTCGCCGAGCTCAAGGAGCAAGGATTGGTCCGTCACATCGGCGTCTCGAACTTCGACGTCGAGCAGCTGCGGCGCATACGGCAGATCGCGCCGGTCGAGACGCTCCAACCGCAGTACTCGCTGATCGAGCGCGACATTGAGCGTGAGATCCTGCCCTTCGCCGAGTGCGATGGGATTGGCGTGATCGTATATTCGCCGATGGGTTCGGGGCTGCTGACCGGCGCGATGACCCGCGAGCGCATCGCCGGACTCCCTGATGAGGACTGGCGCAAGCACGACGACCGATTCCGCGAGCCCCAGCTGTCGCGCAACCTCGACCTGGTCGAGCGTATCGGCGTCGTTGCCGACCGCCACGGCACGGTCCCAGGCGCGGTCGCCATCGCCTGGGCGCTCCGCAATCCGGCGGTCGATGGCGCGATCGTCGGGTTTCGCTCGCCCGAGCAGGTCGACCCGCTGATCGACGCCGCCAACCTCGAGCTCTCAGAAGACGACATCACCACAATCGAAGGAGAGCAGTAGCCATGCAGACCATCGGATTCATCGGGCTGGGAAACATGGGCGGCAACATGGCCGCCCGATACCTCGCCGCCGGCTACACCGTCTACGGCGAGGATCGCGACCGCGAACACGCGCAGTCGCTCGTCGATCAGGGCCTCCAGTGGGCGAGCACGCCGCGGGCGCTCGCCGAGGCGGCCGACGTCGTCATGACCTCACTGCCGAACGATGACATCGTCAAGTCGGTCGCCTCAGGCCCCGACGGGATCGTGGCCGGGTTGAGCGAGGGAAAGGTATGGGCCGACCTGAGCACGATCAGCCCGCGCGCCAGCCGCGAGGTCGCCAAGCAGGTGCACGAGCAGGGACGCGGTGCGCAGATGCTCGACACGCCCGTGTCGGGCAGCGTTCCCCAGGTCAAGAGCGGAACCCTGACGATCATGGTCGGGGGCGACCCGGACGCCTACGCGCGCATCGAGCCGGTCCTCCGCGTACTCGGAACGCCGACCCGCATCGGCGAAAACGGGCAGGGGCTCGTACTCAAGCTCGCGATCAACATCAGCCTCGCGGTCCAGACGCTCGCGTTCTCGGAAGGGCTGCTGCTGGCCGAGCGCGAAGGGGTCGACCCCGAGCTGGCCGCCAAGGTTATGTCCGAGAGTCAGATCGGCTCGCCGATGCTCAAGCTCCGCGTCCCGCTCATCCTCGATCCACCGGACGAGGCGTGGTTCGACATCGGACTCATGCACAAGGACATCCGTCTCGCCCGCCAAGCCGGCGCCGAGGATGGAGTTCCGCTCCCCACGGCCGAGGTCGCCGACGAGATCCTCACCAAAGGAGAGGATCTCGGCTACACGCACCGCGACATCGCCGCCATGCGCGACCTGCTCGCGCACCTCGCCGACCACGCCACCGCCGCCACATCGTGAGCGGTCGTCGGCTTACGCCTCCGGCGACCGTGAGGAACAACCGGCCGCGCTCCGTAGTTGACGGAGCGCGGCCGCGGTCGCTGCGACTCGAATCGGTCCTGCCGTGATCGGGCGAGCGCGCACGCCAAGCCCCTCCAGGAGGTGATCGCACGTAGGCCGCCCGCAACGGAGGATTCAGGTGCTAGCCGTTGAAACTGACCGCAACCCCGTGAATCATTCGACGGGCGGAAAGGAGCGGTGATGAGAGGTCTCGGTCGGGTTTTCTTTGTGGCGATCCTGCTCCTGATGGCGGGGACGCTGAACATCGTCTATGGCATCGCAGCCGTGAGCAACGCTCATTTCTTCGACGGCACCCAGTACGCGTTCTCGACTCTTCACACCTGGGGCTGGATCGGGATCATCGTCGGGATCATCCAGCTCACGGGAGGCCTCTCGCTCATCAGCGGCGGCGGGTACGGTCGCTTCATCGGGATCTTCGCGGCGACGCTCGGGGCAATCGAGTCTTTGTTCGCGATCGGCGGCCCTCACCCGTGGTGGGCGCTCGGGATTTTCGTCGTCAGCCTGTGGGTCCTCCATGGCCTGATCGTCTACAGCGAGGACTTCGCGGCCCAGGTCTAGCCAGTCGCGGTCCCTGACCACGGCCTGGCAACGGGCAGTGTCGGAGGGTCGTCGCCTCGTGCCGGCCAGCAAGAACGAGCACAACGTCGCTGCCGCGCCCAGCGAGGCCGACGACGGCTCCTCGACATCGGACAGTGCCGAGCGGAGCTCCTTGCGGGAGCTGATCCCGAGCTTGCCGAACATCTTGGTCAGGTGCCACTCCACCGTGCGCGGGCTGAGGAACAGCTGGGCGCCGATCTCCGGATTCGTTTGCCCGTCGCCGGCGAGGCGCGCAACCTGCACCTCCTGGGGGGTCAGCTCGTCGAGCGTCTCGACCGTGCGCTTGCGCACCGTCTCGCCCGTGGCGAGCAGCTCACGGCGCGCGCTCTCGGCGTACGCCTCTGCGCCCATGTCCGCGAGCATCGTGTGCGCGATCCGTAGCTGCTCGCGGGCCTCGACGCGACGGTGCTCGCGCCGCAGCCATTCGCCGTACAGGAGGTGCGCGCGGGCCAGTGTCTGGGATCCGCGCATGTGGATTCGGGACAGCCGTTCGATCGCTTCTTTGTAGAGCCGCTCAGCGGCGGCTCCCTCGGAAAGCATCGCCGCTGTACGCGCGTAGGCGCCGAGTGCCCAGTCCGTCCCGGCGGCACGCGCAACTTCCGCGAGTCGGGTGATCCGACCCACCGCGCGCTCTGTCTGACCGCTGCCTGCTCCCCATGACCATCGTCACCGGCTCGATGGCGTTCCTCAGCGGCCGCCTCGTCAATCGTCTCGGCGAATGGACCGCGATCGTCGTCGGCCTGACCGCCGGCACCGGCGGAGCGCTGCTCATCGCCCTCTCCCCAACCGGCGCCGTAGCGACGCTGATCGTCTCGAGCCTCCCCGTCGGGGTCACCGCTTTGGCCATGCCAGCCATGACCGCGGTGGCGATGAGCCACGCGCCGCCCCAACGCGTCGGGCTGGCGTCAGGCGTCTTCAACGCCTCCCGCCAGACCGGCGGCGCCCTCGGAGTCGCAGTCCTCGGCGCCCTGCTCACCGGCCGCAACGGCCACCTCGCGCTGAACGCCGCATTCCTCGCCGCTGCGGGCGTCTACGTCGGCGGCATCGCGCTCGCGCTCAGCGGATGGAGCCGAACTCGCAGGATCATCCGCGTCCGCACAACAACATAGAACCCCGCCTGACGTTTCCGGCGCTGGCTTAGTTCTCGCCCCAGCGACCATCGCCGTGATCGCGGGGCGAGTCCTCGCCGTAGTAACTCCTCGCGAGCGCGAGTATCTTCGCTTCGGTCAGGTCCTCGTCGTCGGTCTCGATCGAGCCGACGATCCGTTTCATCAACTCGTGGTCGTGCTGTGCCAGGTACTGCGTGAACTGCAGCATGCCGTTGCTGTGACCCTTGCCGGTCCCGATGATCAGTATCTCGGCTGCAGGTCTGAGCGATGCGGCCAGATCGGCATACCATGATTCCTCGATCCGGCCGTACCAGCCCTCGGGGTTGCCCGCCTTGTGATGCATCGTTCGCAACCTGCCGCGCGGGTCCTCCGGCACGATCCTCTTCGGCGCGCCGTCCGTTGCATCGGTCGGGTAGACGTCGGCACCGTGATAGCTGATGACCAGAATTGCATGGCCCCGAGGCTCAATCGTGGCCCGCTCTGCGCCCACGTCCAGCCGCTCGCGCAGCCCCTCGGCGGTGATGCCCGCGGCGCCGAGCATGCGCCTGAGATCGACCACCAGCTGCTCGCCGATGTCCTTGCCACTCGGCCGCTGGAAAGTCTCGGTCTCGCCACCGACAGCAACCTTGACCTTGCCGTTGTGCTCCTCACTCACCTCGCCGATCGCCTCCAGCAGGGACAGGACGTCACGCCACTCGATGTTGTGGCTCACCGGGTGCGAGAGGATGGCCTCCGCCGTGCTGCGATGGTGGTGATCGAGGTGCGTGGTGTCAACCATGAGGGCTCCAAGAGCTGCTTGGCCCGCGCCAGCGCGGCGGCCCGGCCGGTGCGCGCGGACAACGACTGTACCGCCATCGCTGCGTGGGCCGATCCTGTGAAGAAAGAGCTCGTCGCCCCGCGGCCTCGCCGCTCAAACCCGAAGCGATGACGCCCCTGATGCGAGGGGATCCGGAAGGGGCGACGAGCCATGTATCGTTCTCTCACAATCGACGGAGGTGAGGCAACCGCGACAATCGCTGATCGTCTCGGCACGGCTGCTGGCGAAGGGCCGTGCACTCGTCAGGGGGCTAGCTCCGAGCACATCTTGGAGGCGAGCCTCGCGTCCAACTTGCCCGTGCGGGTATGTGCTGGGCCGCGAATTGGTGGCTCGTGTGTCGAGTTGAGCGGGTCTCTCGTGCGGGCCGTTCGACGGAGTATTCGCCAGTGGCCGGGGCGGCCGTGAACGACGAGGGTCGAGGTTTATCACGCGCCCAACGGCTTCGTCTAGACGCGACCGTCGTCTGGGCACTAGATGTTGCTATCCGGGGTTTTCGCGTCAACCCCCAAACGAACGGAGGTAGCAGGCATGGGCACGATCACGACGAGTGACGGGACGGAGATCTTCTTCAAGGACTGGGGCGAGGGCCAGCCGATCGTGTTCAGCCACGGCTGGCCGCTGTCGGCCGATGACTGGGACACCCAGATGCTGTTCTTCCTTCAGAACGGCTACCGCGTGGTCGCGTCTGACCGCCGGGGTCACGGTCGCTCGACTCAGACCGGCGACGGTCACGATATGGACCACTACGCGGACGACCTGGCCGCGGTGGTCGAGCATCTCGATCTCCATGACGCCGTCCACGTGGGTCACTCGACTGGTGGTGGCGAGGTGGTGCGCTACATCGCCCGGCACGGCGAGAGCCGGGTCGCGCGGGCGGTGCTGATCAGCTCGGTACCCCCGCTCATGGTCCAGACCGACGCCAATCCCGGCGGTCTGCCCAAGAGCGTGTTCGACGACCTCCAAGCCCAGCTTGCCGCCAACCGGTCGGAGTTCTACCGAGCGCTGCCGTCAGGTCCCTTCTATGGGTTCAACCGGCCCGGCGCGAAATCCTCGGAGGCGATCATCGAGAACTGGTGGCGCCAGGGGATGATGGGGGGAGCCAAGGCCCACTATGACGGGATCGTCGCGTTCTCTCAGACCGATTTCACCGAGGACCTCAAGGGGATCTCGGTGCCTGTCCTGGTGATGCACGGCGAGGACGACCAGATCGTTCCCTATGCCGACTCCGGACCACTGTCCGCCAAGCTCGTGCAGAACGGGACCCTGAAGAGCTATCCGGGATACCCCCACGGCATGCCGACCACCGAGGCCCCAACGATCAACGCCGACCTGCTCGCCTGGCTGCGCTCCTGACCGCAGACAGCGATTGAGGGTCAGCGCAGCAAACAGGCCGAAGCGGTCACCGCTACCGCCTAGCTCCACACCCCCCCGGAGGTAACCCCTCGCGTTAGACGAAACGAGGCCGCTTGCTCGCGCCGGGGCATTCCTGCAGGCCTACCTCCAGCTCGCCGACTAGCGAGGCTCCGGCGCTTTTGGATTACCGGATCTGCTGATCGGCGAGCAGGTCTCGTGGTGAACTCGCGTCGTCGGTGGCGCCGCGCTATGCCCCTGTGAACCGATACTCAGTCTGCCAGCCGTCCTTGGAGTCGGTGTGGGCGGTCCAGAAAAGCTCCGCGATGTTGTCCGGATCGAAGTTCGTCCCCGGCTTGACGGCACCGGCGATCGTGACCGTCGCGGCGTGGATGCCGTCCTCCCGGACGCCTGCGGCAATCAGCGTCTGCGCCGAGCGCAGGGCGGCCTTCCCCATGGAGAGACTCGCCAGTGCGGGCACTGGATTGTCGGCGAAGCCGCCGCTGGTGACGAGCAGGGTGCCGCCGCCAGCCGCCCGCAGGACGGGCGCGGCTACCTGTGCCGCGACGACGGCGCCGATGACGTCGACGTCGTGGGCGGTTCGGAGGCGCTCGACGGTGGTGTCGAGGATCGGGCCTGGATCTGGCAGCGCGGCGTTGTACACAACGACACCTGGGGCCCCCGGGGCGCTGAAGATCCGTTCGAGCGTCTCGCGGTAGCCGTCCAGATCCTCGATGTCCGCGCCGATCGCCTCTATCTCAAGACCGCCGCCGCGCAGCTCAGCGGCGAGTTGGTCGAGCGATTCGCTGCGGGAGATGAGTGTGCTACGGAACCCCTCGCGGCCGAAGCGCCGAACCACGCCAGCGCCGACTCCTGGTCCGGCCCCGATCAGCAGGAGATGATGGGGGTCAACGGGCTCGGGCATATGCCACCTCCGGGTAGAGCTTTCGCCCGGCGCTCAGCCTGGGCCACTGTTCTTGGGGTCGAATCACCACACGAACCTTTACCACCGTCTGGGTGAGACGTCATCACCGGATAACGGTGACTTCCGCGGCGGGGCGCTCGCCGTCCCCATGGCGCCGAGTTCACCGCACCGCCGAGTCGGCGGCGATGGGATGGCAGGCCGCCTCGCGTCCGGGTCTCAACGGCGCACCCGCGACGGCGCACGAGAAGTCGTGCAGTACCCCGGTCGGCAGGTCCCCACCCTGCGCGGGCTCGGACTCGAAGACCTCAGAACTGATCGTAAACCAGGCCAGTACCCCACCCGCTACCGCGAGACCGGCGCAGACCAGCATCGCCACGTGAAAGCCGTGGTCCATCGCCGCCGGCTCGTAGAACTTCTTCCCGGTCAGCCCAGCGACCACGGGGAGGACGGCGACGATAACCAGGCCGGAAAGACGCGAAACAGCGGTGTTGATCCCCGAGGCGATGCCCGAGTGCCGCTCATCCGCGGCAGCCATCACCGTCGCCGTGACCGGCGCGACGACCAAGGTCAGGCCCAAACCAAAGACGATCACCGCCGGGAGCACACCGGACAGATAGCTCTCACCCGGATCGATCCGCGACATCAGCAACAGCCCCAGAGCCGTGACCAGCGGTCCCACGGTCAAAGGGATCCTCGGCCCGATCCGTTGGGCAAGGGCTCCGGCAGCCGGAGAGAGGAGCAGCATCAAGGCGGTGATCGGCAACGAGGCGGCACCGGCCGCCAGCGGCGAGTAGCCGAGCGAGATCTGCAAGAACGCCACGAGCAGGAAGAACACTCCGCTGAGCGCTCCAAAGACGACGAACGTCACCGCGTTGGCGGCGCTGAATTGGCGCGAAGCGAAGATCGAGAGCGGCACCATCGGGTTGGCGGAACGCCGCTCCGCGAGAACGAAGGCGACCAGCGCAAGCCCGCCTCCGATCGCCGCCACTAGGACCAGTATCGACCCGCCGTGGGCCGGGGCCTCGATCAGCGCGTAGGTGGTACCGCCCAGGCCGACGGCCGCCAGGATCACGCCGCGAAAGTCGATCCGACCGCCGGCCGCGGGGTCACGGGTCTCGGGCACGTGGCGGCCTGCCATCACGACAATGAAGATGCCGAGCGGAAGGTTGATCAGAAACACCGCCCGCCATGACACCGCCACCACGAGCAGCCCACCGATCAACGGGCCCAGAGCGCCAGCCACCGCGCCGAGGCCCGACCAGGCGCCAATCGCACGGGCCCGGTCAGCACGGCGAAAGCCCGACTCGACCATCGCCAAACTGCCCGGCGTAAGAAGAGCCCCACCGACCCCCTGCACGAGCCGCGCCGCCACCAACAGCTCCGCACTCGGTGCCACCGCACAGAGCAGCGAGGCGATCGTAAACACCCCGGTACCCAACACGAAGATGCGACGCCGCCCATACCGATCGCCAAGCGACCCACCGAGCAGGATCAGCGAGGCAAGCGTCAGCGTATAGCCGTTGAGGATCCACTGCAGCGTGCTGGTCGATGCGTGCAGGTTACGGCCGATATCCGGTAGCGCGACATTGACAACGGTGGCGTCCAGGAAGGCGATTCCGGAGCCCAGCACCGCCACAGCGAGCAACCAGCGACCGGCAGCAGAGTCGAACCTCATCTCGTCCAAGGCGAACCCGTCGTGCTTGCGCTCAACCCCGGTAGCACTCTGACGACCACGCTACCGCCCGGGATCCATCGTGCCGGGCGGCGCCGGAGTTGTACCGGTTGATCCGCCCTAGCGTCGAAGCCGGTCAGGCGCCGCTGGCCTTAGGTCTCGCCACCCACCCAGCGACGCGGAGCGCGCCACTATTGTCGAGAGGCCGATCACGACCGCGAAGGTTGGCCCTGCGGCGAGCGCCATGAAGGCGAAGACTGCGTTGACCGGCGCGGTGCTCGATGGTAGGTTCGAGCCCGGGAGAGAAGCGATAGTGAGCGCACCGGGACATGTTAGGCCCGGGGGGCGGGGTCTGTCCGCCATTCATGGCGCTGTTTGCGGTTCAGCTCGCTCGCGCGCACCGCCGTGTCGGCGGGCGACGCGCGGGATCCGGTTCGCTGGCGGTCCGTTTATTCGGTCGCGCCGCCGTCGCCAATAGTGGCTATCCCGAAAGCGGGACGGGTGTTGGCCGTGTAGCCCCGGCGGTCAGCCGGCGAGAGGCTGTGGCTCGTCCCTAAACCCACAGAAAGGAACTGACGCCATGTCCTCCACTTCCGCTGATCCCCAGCCGATCGTCGACGGTCGCGGCGGGACCATCCTCGGTCCGCGCAACGTCCCGATCGAGCTTGAGAATCCCGATGTTCTGGTCTCGCCGGTGACGGATGCCGGGACGATCCCGAATCTCAAGTTCCCGTACGCGATGGCGCGTAACCGGGTGCTGTCCGGGGGGTGGGCGCGAGAGATCACCGTTCGGGAGCTGCCGGTCGCGACCGAGATCGCGGGCGTCGATATGCGCTTGACGCCGGGCGGGATCCGCGAGCTGCATTGGCATAAAGAGGCGGAGTGGGCGTACATGATCGCGGGCAGTTGTCGCGTCAGCCTGCTTGATGAGGAGGGCCGCCTGTTCATCGACGACGTCGGCGTCGGCGATTTGTGGTATTTCCCGTCGGGACTGCCGCACTCGATCCAGGCGCTCGAGGATGGTTGTGAGTTCCTGCTGGTGTTCGACAGCGGCGACTTCTCCGAGAACGAGACGTTCCTGATCACCGACTGGTTCAGCCACACCCCGCGGGAGGTGCTGGCCAAGAACTTCGGGGTCAAGGAGTCAGCGTTCAACCATCTGCCGACCGACATCGGCCAGACGCGGTACATGTTCGCGGGTGAGGTGCCGCCGGCGCTGGGTGACGACGCGCCGGCCTATCCGGTGAGCGAGCCGCCCCACTCCTACACGTGGCACATGCACGCGCAGGAGCCGACCAAGCTGCCGGGTGGGCAGCGGCGGATCACCGACTCGCGCAACTTCACAGTCTCTGAGCGGATCGCCTCGGCGCTGGTCGAGATCGAGCCCGGCGCGATGCGCGAAATGCACTGGCACCCCAATGCCGACGAATGGGTCTACTTCCTGAAGGGCAAGGCCCGGATGACGGTGTTCGCCTCCGGCGGGAAGGCCCGCACGTTTGACTACCAGGCCGGCGACGTCGGCTACGTCCCGTTCGCGATGGGCCATTACCTCGAGAACACCGGCGATGAGACGCTCACGTTCCTGGAGCTCTTCCGCTCTGACCATTTCGCCGACGTCTCCCTGGCCCAATGGATGGGCTCCCTACCGCCCGAGCTGGTCAAGGCTCACCTCAACCTCGACGACGCGACGATCGCCAAGCTGCCGCGCACCAAGCCGGGCGCGGTGCGATAGCCACCCCAAGTCATCCCCTGGCCGGGTGCGGGCGCCATCCACGCCGGCACCCGGCCCAGGGAGTCACAGCCATGTCTAGCTTCCGGGCAGAACAACCATTGCTCCAGACGGCGTGGGTGATGCCTCGCCAGGACCCCGGCGTGCTCTGGCCTGCTCGAGCCACGGCCGGGCTGATCACTTGCACACTCGTGCAACCCTGGACGGTGCTGGTGTGGCGCGGCCGTGGCCGCCCACCGAAACATCGAGCAGTACGTCGACCCGACGCGGAGCAGCGTATCGACGGGGCCCCACCCGCTCGACCGAGCGTTCGGGCGCTCACCCAACGAGGCCCCGTCGATGCCCGATGGACACTGAACGGCACCCCGCGCCCGTTCGCCCGCTGGCTGCGTTCGCGGTCCCCAACTTTCGCCGCTTCGTCGCGGGTCAGACGATCAGTCTCGTCGGTTCGTGGACGGAAACGGTGGCGCAGGCGATACTCGTGCTGCAGCTCACGCACTCAGGCGTCTGGTTGGGGCTGACTACGGCGACCCGGTACGCCCCCGTGCTCTTGCTCACGCCGTACGCCGGGGTGATCGTCGACAGGCGGGCCAAGCGCCGGCTGCTGCTGCTCACCCAATCATCGCTCGCTGCCGTCTCGCTCGTGCTCGGCGTGCTCGTGCTCACCGGAGCCATCCGCCTGTGGATGGTGTTCGCGGTGGCGCTCGTGTTCGGCACGTTGACTGCGCTGGATAACCCGGCGCGCCTCGCGTTCATCTCTGAGATGGTGGGTGAGCGGCTGATCCGCAACGCGGTCACGCTCAACAGCACGCTGGTGAACGTCGGCCGGGCCGTCGGGCCGATCGTGGCGGCGACGCTTGTCAGCGGCGTGCCTCGGATGGTGCTTCGTGGCCAACGCCGCCAGCTTCGGCGCGGTGATCGCGTCACTCGTGGCGCTCAACGTCTCCCAGCTTCACCCCTCCGCACCCGTCCGGCGCGCTCGCGGGCAGCTGCGCCAGGGGCTGGCCTACGCCCGGACGGTCCCGGAGATCCTCGCCCCCGTGGCCATGATGGCGCTGATCGGCACCCTCACCTACGAGTACGAGGTGAGCCTGCCGCTGTTCGGCCGCGGCGCGCTCCACGGCGGACCGACGACCTACAGCGCGCTATTCGCGGCGTTCGGGCTCGGATCGGTCATCGGCGGCGTCTACTGCACGCGGCACCCAAAGACCGGCGTGCCCAGAATGATCCGCGCCGCGCTCGTCTACGCCGCCGCGATGCTCGCCACCGCCCTGACCACCCAAACCTACGCCGCGGTCGCGCTGCTCACCGTCGTCGGCTTCGCCAGCATCACCTTCCTCACTACCGGAAACAGCACCGTACAACTCGCGGCCCGGCCCGACATGCGCGGCCGCATGACCGCCCTGTGGTCAACCGCGTTCGTCGGCAGCACCCCGATCGGCGCCATTATCATCGGCGCGATCGCAGACACCAGTCCCCGGCTCGCGCTCATCGTCGGCGCAGCCGCCTGCGGCGCGGCCGCAATCACCGGCTTCGCCCTCCTCGCCCACGCCCGCGCCACAACCAGCCAGATGCCCCGACCCGGCAGCGCCTGAACCACGTGCCAGGCGTCGGCGGCGGTCGAGGAACCGCCTGATCTTCTGATGCCCGAGGCCCGCAATAGCGGGCCTTCGGCGTTAGTCGACGCTCGACGAGAGGTCGTGGGTGGCGGCCGAGCGAGCGCGTGTCGCGCTAGCGAGAGCCCCCATAGCCTCGAAGCGCGCGGCGAGATTTTCGGCGATTTGGACCCGGGCTCTTGCAAGTACCAGCGGCAAGAAGTCGAGTTCAAGGCGTGCGGCGGTGTACGACTCCCCGTGCTCGGCGAGCGCGGCGAGGGCCGCCCGACAGCGCGTTAGCGCCGCCTGCGGATCGCTCGCGGCGAGCCGCGCGGCGGCTGCCCAGTCGGCGATCCAGCCGAGCACCGGGGCGCACGCCGCTTGCGCGAGTCGTTCGGCCTCGGCGGTCGCGCGGTCGAGCTCGTCGCCACCGCCGCTCAGGGCAAGCACCGGGAGCTGGGCGCGGAGGTAGAGAATGCCGGCGGTTACGTCGTGACCCTCGGGCCGAATCCGGCTCAGCTCCATCAGCGTGACATGCTCCGGCTCGCCACCCTCGATGGCGCCCGGGTGTGGAACCTCGAGGACGAGATCGGGAGCCTGACGCCGGGCAAGCAGGCCGACCTCGCCATCGTGGACGTGCGCTCGCCGCACCTCGACGGGTTCGGCGACCCCGTCGCGGTCATGGTGCTAGGTGCCGGACCCGCGGATATCGAGACGGTGATCGTCGGCGGCGATGTCGTCAAGCGAGACGGGCAACTCGTCGGAGCCCACGTCAAGCGCGCCCATCAACTCATGCACGAGACCCAGGACCGCCTGCGCCGCAAGGACACGCTGCCAACATCGCGTTTGTCCGGGTTGGCCGACGGGGCCGCCGGCTCGCCGCGCACCTCCCGCGAAACGGTCACGAGGTGACGGTCTGGGACCCACCGGCCGCGGCCATCGACACGCAGCTCGTGGTCTGCGAGACCGGGCCCGGTGCGCCCGGCACCGGTACAGCCACCTCCCTGACCACTCGACGGCTCGCGATCGCATAGACCCGCCGAAATGACCCGACGCGTTCGACCTGTCACCGCCCACCCCCGATGCCGCAAACAGACCTCGCACCACGTATCACGACCCGTTCGGCTTCGAGCCGATATCGGGATTCCGCGCGCCGCGGGCGGCCGGCCGACCGCTCCGAGTTCGGCACGAAGCGGCTCGATCCCGAAGTCCTTGGCGCGCACTTCGGTCCCCTTTTGCGGACCGCGTCGACCCTGTGTGACTCGCACGAGAACGCCGAAGACCTCGTCCAGGACACGGTGGCCAGGGTCCTCTCGCGGCCGCGGTCGCTCCGCGGCGGGAATGACCGTGCGTATCTGATGCAAGCACTGCGCAACACGTTCCTCACGAGCAGGAGGACGGCCGCGCGCCGCCCCCGCCTGGTCACGACACTAGAGAAGCTCGACCCCGCCGACCGCCGCACAAGCGCGAGTCCAGAGGAAGCGCTGAACGCCAGGCGAGTGTTCCCGGCGATTGCCCAGCTGCCGGAGCCCTTCCGCCTGGCCCTAGTCGCGGTCGATATCGCCGGCTCTCCTACGGTGAGGCGGCGCGAGTCCTCGGCGCGTCGGAGACGACAATCACGACACGCCTATACCGCGCTCGCCAGCGGGTAGCCCACGAGCTCGATCCCCAACGTTCGGCCCGGCGCGATCGAAATGCAGCCGCGAGCGCTGCCCCCGGACCCGCCAGTTAGATCAGTCCACTGGCTCCAACACGAACACCGGGATCTCTCGGTCGGTCTTTGTCTGATAGTCAGCGTAGTCCGGCCAGACCGCTATGGCGCGCTCCCACCACGTCGCGCGCTCCTCGCCGGAGACCTCGCGCGCGGTGTAGTCACCCTTGGCGCCTTCGTCCTGAAGTTCAACCAGCGGATGCTCTACGAAATTGCGATACCACGCCGGATGCTGGGGCGCCCCACCCTTAGACGCGACCGCCGCATACACGCCATCGTGCTCGACCCGCATAACCGGGTTCTTGCGCAACCTGCCGGAGCTGGCGCCCAGCGACGTGACCACGACCACCGGGACGCCGCGCAGCTTCGTCCCCTTGGTTCCTCCGGAGCTCTCGTACTCCGCAACCTGGTCCCGGACCCACTGCGAAGAGCTCGGCTCATATTCGCCCTGTAGCGGCATCATTTCTCCTTTGAGCTGGTTGACCAGGGAGGTTAGAAGCCGGCCTGGCTGCTCGCTCGCCGATCGACAAGTGGGCGCCGATCAAGGGCTTCTGCGGAAGCCCTATCTTCTCCGCGCCGGATCCCCGCTTATGGCCTGCCGAATCGGTGGACTTCGGGGCCGGCCGGGCGCGTTTAGCGCTGCGACGCGGTGACGATCTCGTCGGCGACCCAGCGAACGACCGCGTTCGGGTAGGGGGTGCTCAGGCTGAGGACGACGTGGTTGAAGCCGGCGTCGATGGCCGCAGCTACCGTGTCGCGGGTGGTGGCGGGGTCATCGTAGGAGACCGGCACGTGGAACGAGCGGGTGATCGAGGCGGGCTGGCGGCCGATCTCGCTGCAGTAGCGGTCGAGTAGGCCGCTGCGGGTCATGGCGTCGTCGACGTCGACACCGGCGATGTTCCAGACGTCGGCGTGCTCGGCGACCACGCGCAGCACCCGGGCGGTTCGTCCGGCGATCAGGATCGGTGGGCGTGGCTGCTGGACGGGCTTGGGGTTGCCGAACGCCCCGACCAGGCGGACGTGGCGGCCGTCGAAGTCGAACGGTTCGCTCTCAGTCCACAGCTGCTTGATCACCGTGCACGCCTCCGCGAGGGCATCGACCGAGTCGGCGAAGTCCACATACGGCAGCCCGTGGGCGTCGTACTCGCGGCGGGCCTCGGGCACGCTCGTCCGGGAGCCGGCGCCGATGCCGAAGTCCAGCCGCCCGCCTGAGACGACGTCGACGGTGGTGGCGATCTTGGCCAGCATCGCCGGCGGACGGAAGCGGTTGCTCGTGACGAGCAGGCCAAGGCGCAAGCGGCTGGTCTGCGCCGCGAGCGCCGACAGCAGCGTCCAGCCCTCAAAGATCGGGCCGAGGCGGTCTCCTCCGATCGGCATGAGATGGTCGAACAACCAGGCGTGCTCGATCTCGGGAACGACGTCCGCCTCGCGCCAGACCCGCAGGACGTCGACATAGGCAACCCGCTGGGGCGCGGTAGCGATCCCGAAGCTGACGCGCGACATCAGCCGGCTCAGCCTATGCGAGCGTGAGCCGGCAGGGCGTCGATTATGAACAGGCGCACCGGCTTGCTGCCATGGTTGCGCCCGCGGTGCGCAGGGGCGGCCGGAAGCCGAAATGCCTGCCCAGCCACGACGCGCATTCCCGGCGAGCCGTCTTCGAACTCGTATTGAAGCTCCCCGCTAAGCACATAGCCCGAGTGCGGGCTGTCGCACCACTCCGTCCGTCCGGCTCTGGGCGCGTACTCCACGAGCGCCCAGCGAACGCCGTCGATTACTTGCTCGATGTCACGGACGTCGGGATCGTGCTCCGCCGCGGGTCCGTCGAAGGAGACGACCCGAGGCGAGAGAGGATCGGAGTCCATTGCGCGACCAAGCTTGTGCGAACCGGTGTGACCGGGCCGGCTTCTGCCCACTGGTCAGCGAGCCGCCTCTGGGCAGTCCGCGAGCGGAGCCTCGGCGGGCGACAAAGCGGAAGTTCCAGTCACCGCGCAAGGCGGGCGGGGTCCGCGATCAGCCGCGCAGCAACGGCCACGGCTCATTCATCAGCCGAGCCGGCGGACGTCATCATGCGTGGTGATCTCGCAGTTCGGACCCCGATCGCCACATCGGCGTCGGATCGTCAAAGAGGAGGAGGCTCGTGGCATTGGAAGCAGGCTTACCGTGGGACGCGCCAGCGCCGATTGAGCACGGAAAGCAGTGGATCAAGATCGAGCTCGACCATCCGGTCAACCCGTGGGAGCACGACGGTGCCGGGAGCATCACCTGGGGCGCGCACCTCGATCGTTTGGCACCCCTCGGGGAACAGGCGGTGAGCATTGTCAAGGAAGCGTGGACGCAGCGGCGAGAGGATCCGCGCGAACGCACAGAGCGAGAGCGGGGAGAGTCACAGCCCGTCGACCGCCGCCCGACCACCGTCACGTCAATCAAGCCGGGCTGGGCGGGGCGGGGCGAGTTCAGCCAGTACTGGATCCACCTGACGCTATACCAGCCCATCAATGAGCGATGGGTAGAGGAGACCGGGGAGAACTGGTCGCGCGGCGAGCTCATCAATGACGGGATCGTTCAACGCAGTGTCACCGTCGAGGCGACTACACGCCTAGGCAGGAAAGCGCTTCGGATCATCGAGGCGCTGCACAGCGGCCATCCGTTCAAAGAGCGAGAGCCCCCGGAGCGCGGCACTTGGTATGACCCGTGAACCCACCCGGGGGACTAATCAGTAATCGCGAGGCCAAAGCGGAACGGCACGACCCCTCCTCGGACCGCTCGGAGGCGGTCGCTTCGGCGTCAGGCGTGTGTGCCGGTGTCGCGCGCGCGAGCCGCGCGGTGTCGCTGCTAGCTCGGGGGTGCCACCGAAGGGGAAGGGTTCGATAACGGCCCCAGCGGGCCCGGCTCGGGGAGCGCGCCGAGGTGTCGCAGCAGCGCGATGTCGTCGCGGACGGCCAGGTGGTCGATGATCACGCCCCCGTGGTTGAAGGTGAGTAGGTGGATGTGGCGCGCTGACGTGCGTCGGTTCGTGGGCGCCATGCCTTGGAACGCACCGTCGTGTGCCATTCATCGTGTACAGACGGATGCTGCGCGGAGAAGCGTGTCTTATCGTCAGAGCAGGCCTTGAGTATCCCGAGAACCGTGCGCCCGGTTTTATCCCGCCGAGTCGGTTTAGGAGTAGTGTGGGTCGTGGACCGTTGAGACTCGGCTGTCGCCGGCCGCCTGGTTACTCGGGGGTCGACGAAAGGAGCCAGCCGTGCTGGCAAGCGAGCGCCGCGTGGGGAGTGCGGCAGCCAGGCCGGGCACGCTACGCGCGACCGGCTTTAGTCCGACGACGAGCGCTGCGGATCTGAGGCCGAGGGCAGCATGTTCCAGGCGGGTGCGGTGGGTGCGCGGGCTGATTCAGGCGGCGTTTGCCGCGTTCTGGATTGTCCGCGGGAGCGTCGTGATCGGCGGTGGGGTCGCCGCGGCGCTGATCGCGGTGTTCGCCGTGTCGTGCTCGGCGCCTTTGTCTACACAGTGACGGCCACCGCCGGCACGGCGCCGAGGCGGAGAAGCGCGGAGGGAAAGCGGATCGAGCGGGGGGTAACGATCGGACCGCTGCTGTTGTGGCTCGATCATCGCGTGAGCGTCCCGCGCTATCGGTCGGTTGGATGGGCGTTGGCCATCGGACCTGCGATCCTCGTGATTGCGCTTTCAGGCACAACCCTGGTGGCGACCACCGGCTTGGGCGCCGGCATCCTGTTTCTCTGCACCGGGTTCGCGGGCTTCCGCGACCTTGCCCGAGTTCGCCAGGTCGCGCAGCGCGCGAGGGCCGAGGAGATCGTCGTTCTGGCGAGCGTCGGAGCGCCGGCATGAGTGACGATCAGCTACACGTAGTGTTCGGCGCCGGCCAGGTAGGCCGTGCGCTGAGCGGCCGCCTCGCTGAGATGGGGCTGGCGGTCCGCGCCGTGTCCAGGAACCGGCCGGCGGAGCTGCCCGATGCCGTCGATTGGCGGGCAGCCGACGCGAGCGATCCCGAGGCTGCCGCGGCGGCAGTCGGGGGCGCGTCGGTCATCTACCAGTGTCTGAACGCGCCCTACACCGACTGGCCGGACCGATTCCCACCGTTGCAGCGCGGGGTCCTGAGCGCAGCCGAGCGGCACGGTGCGCTGCTGGTGAGCCTGGAGAACCTCTACGGCTACGGCCCGACCGCCGGGAGAGCGATGACGGAGAACCTTCCGCTCGCCGCGACAACCGTGAAGGGCAGAACCCGCGCGGCGATGACCCGGGAGCTACTGGCCGCCGCGGACGCCGGCCGGGTGCGGATCGCTATCGGGCGCGCGTCGGATTTCTTCGGCGCCGGGATCACCACTGGGACGACACTCGGCGAGCGAGTGTTCGCCAACGCGCTCGCCGGCAAACGCGCGGACTTCATCGGGAACCCCGATCTGCTCCACACCTACAGCTACGTCCCGGACATCGCCACCGGCCTGGCCACGCTCGGGACCGACGAGCGCGCGATCGGTGACGTGTGGCACCTGCCGGGTCCCGAGACGGTCACCACCCGCCAGCTGCTCGAACTGGTCGCCGACGATGTCGGCCATCGGGTCGGCGTGCGCAACCTGCCCAAAATGGCCGTCCGTGCGCTCGGCATTTTCAACCCGCTGATGCGGGAGCTGGTCGAGATGTCCTACGAGTTTGACGAGTCGTTCGTGCTCGACACGACCAAGTACGAGTCCACATTCGGCAGCACCGCTACACCCCTCGTGACCGCGATCACCGCGACAGTCCACTGGTATCGCAGCCAGAACGGCTCCACCACCCATGCCAACGGAAAGACCTGAGCGATGCCCCCCACGGACACCACGACCGCTGAGTTCCGCGAGTTCGCCAACCCCGCCACCGGCGAGTCGATCACGTTCACGGCCACCGCGCAGGACGGCGCCGAGAACGTCGTTCGCTTCAATTGGCGCAGCGCACCCGGCGGGGCGATCACCGAGCATGTCCATCCGCACCAGGAGGAGCGGTTCGCGATAGCGGCTGGCGAGGCCCACTTCACCGTCGCCGGCGAGCACCGCGTCGCCGGCCCCGGCGAGACGCTTGTCGTGCCCATGGGCGTGCCCCACTCGGAGTCAAACCCCGGGTCGATCGCGATCGAAGGCGTGATCGAGCTCCGTCCAGCGCTGCACACCAAGGAGATGTTCGAGGCCTTCGGCGGCCTCAGCTCCGAGGGCAAGACCACACCCCGAGGGGCACCGAAGAATCCGCTCCAGCTCGGCGCGACGCTCTGGCACTTCCGCCACGAGAGCCGAGCCACCTCCCCGCCGATCTGGCTGCAGAACCTGATTCTCCCGCCGCTGGCGGTACTGGCGAAGGTCTTCGGCGTGCGCCCCTACCATGACCGATGGGACAGCCGGACCCGCCCCGCGAGCCCGACAGGACCTCGTGAACAGAACCACGAGTAGCCCAGCCGATTCCGCCATCGACTTGGGTAGCGCCCGGATGTCGCGTCACTAACGACGCGGCCAACGACGGACCGGCCCGCGGTCCCCTCCCCGGCATCGGGGATTTGCACACGGGCCAATCGGGGGCGCGAGACCTACCACTGCCTGCCAGCGTGCGGGGTGATCTCCGGCTCCAGCTCGGCCGCGTCGAGGAGGCCCGCGAGGAGCTCCGGCGGGCGGCGACGATGACGCGCAACGAGTGCGAGCGGGCTCTGCTCTTTGCGCCGGGGAGATACCTGACAGAGTGAACCGATGCTGACTCAGGTGGCCGACGGCGTCTGGGTCCGGCAGAGTGCGTGGGTCTGGACCAATTCCATCGCGGTGCGCGGGGAGGATGGGTTGATCCTGGTCGATCCCGGCATCGATGGTTCCGATTTGAACCAGCTCGCCGATGACCTGGACCGGCTCGGCACCCCGGTGGTCGCCGGGTTCTCCACCCATCCCCACTGGGACCACCTGCTCTGGCATCCCCGGTTCGGCGACGTGCCCCGCTACGCCACCCCCGCCGGCGCCCACGCTGCCAGTGAAGCCCGACAGCGGGCGCAGACGATGGCGGCGGAAAGCGCGTCGGGCATCCCTCTCGAGCTGATCGGACTCGTCACCCCGCTGCCCGCGGACGGCGGACCCGTGCCGGGCGAGATCATCGAGCATCAGGCGCACGCCATCGGCCACGCCGCGGTCCTCCTCGCGGACCGTGGCGTCCTGCTCGCCGGTGACATGCTCTCCGATGTCCTGATCCCGCTCCTCGACCCTCGCCGCCCAGATCAGGTGGGCGCCTACGAGACGGCACTCGACCGGCTGGCAGAGGCCACCAGGCACGTCGATGTCCTGGTCCCCGGCCACGGCGCCGTTGCCGAGGGTCCCGAGGTGGCGGCCCGCCTCGCCGCCGATCATTCCTACATCGACGCGCTGCAGCGAAGAGAGGAACCGGTCGACGCGCGTCTGCGGCCGGATGCGGACTGGCTCGCCGGCCCCCACCAGTCGAACCTGGAACAGGCCCGAGGGCGGTAGGGTCTGCTGATGGCTCGGGGTCCCTGGCGGGTCTGCCGCTCGCCGTGCGCGAGGCCCACGAGCGGCCCCTGCTCGGGCTTCGCCAGTCGCGCTCCCGCTTCGCGACTGGGCCAGCAACCGACCGTGGTCTCGATCTCGGCGCCCACGCTTTTAGATTGCCAAGCATCACCAGCTACGCGGGCCGCCCATTAGAACACGTGGTCACCGTCCCGGCGCAGGCGCAATCTCACCGCCGCCAGGTAGCTGGCCCGCCGACGACACGCCGACAACCGGCCAATGCTGTGGCGATCACTTGACCAGGTACCACGCCTCCGGCGTCAGATAGGTAAACGAGTTGCCAGCGAAGCCTCCGAGCTTGGCCGAGACCAGCGTGCCGCCGTTGGAGGAGTACAGGCCGATCGATGTCGGCTGATAGATGACGGGCAATTGCTCCGCCATGAACGAGGCGTAGTCGCTCAGCGCTTTACCTTCCTGCGAGTCAGGTGCCGTGATCGTGTTGTCAATCAGTTTGTCCGCTTGTGGATTTGAGTAGCTGCCGAAGTTCGTGGTCGCACCGGTCGCGAACAGGACCTCGCCAGTCGGCAGGTATGGGTCTGCGTAGACCCAGCCGCCGTTCCAATCAGCCGCCTGCCATTTGCAGATCGCCTGGCTCGGCGTGCATGGCGTAGAAGTACTCGTGATCGACGCGGGGGTCTGCACGGTCAGCTTGATCGTAATGCCGACCCGCTTCGCTTCTGCCTCCAAATCGTTCATCTCCGATTCGAGCGACGTCAGGCCGCTCGCGTATACGAGGTTGAATGTGAGCGGCTCGCCCTTGGTGATGCCGGCGCCACACTCACCCGCGCCCGTCCCCGGCTTTTCGCAGGCGGTCGTGCCGCCCGGGACGACCTTCCAGCCGTTCGCGCTCAGCAGCGTCGACGCTGCGGAGACGGAGAACGGGTAGGGGCTCGTCTTCGTCAACGCCGGCACGAGCGGACTCGGTGGCGCTATCGGCACCGGCGACACCGTCGCGGTCGCAGCATGGCCGAGGAACGCGCTGACCCACCCCGTCTGGTCCACCAGATGCTGCAGGGCCTGGCGGAAGTAGAGCTGCTTGAAGATCGGCCCCACCGTCGGGTTGTTGTAGTTGAGCGGGAAGAAGTTGAACCCGTACTGCGAGCCCTGGTTGTCGAGGTAACCCTCGGCGGTCAGACTCGGCACCTCCGGCACGTCCTGAGGCGGTATGTAGCCGATCGTGACGGCGCTCGGACCACCTGAGCGAAACTCGTCAAGTGCGGCGGCGTCGGATGTGAAGGGCAGCTCGATGAACTTCGCGATCGACGGCTTCGGCGTCCCCGAATAGTCGGGGTTTGGCACTAGCGTGACCTCGCCGTTGGTCGTGAAAGACTGCAGCTTCCACGGCCCGTCGACGACGCTCCACAGTGGCGATGTCGTCCACGCGCCCTGGTCCTTCGACTGCCCGTCCAGGAACTTGTAGACGGCCTGAGCACCGGCAGTCGTCGTGTCGGGCAGATGACCGTTATCGCTGGTCGGAGCCGGCTGCGAGAGCGAGGTGCGGTCCCAAGCGAGCGGCAACGGCACGAGCTGAGAAAGCTGGTTGTAGAGGAACCACTCCGGGTCGTAGGAGGCGTTCAGATGTAGCACGAGCGTTGAGGAGTTCGGTGCAGCCACGCTGACGACGTTGTCAGGGAAGCGTCCCGGCACGTACTCGCAGTTCTCGGCTCGGTTCGCCTTGTAGATGTTGATATAGAACTCCACGTCGCGCGAGGTCACCTGCTCGCCGTCGGACCATTTCCAATCCTTCAACGTGATCGTGACGGTTCTGTCATTGTCTGACCAGACCGGCTGATTGCCTACGGAATAGTCGTAGTCGACCGTCGGCGTGTAGTCGTTTCCGTACCAGTAGAGCGGTCGATACATCAAGGTATTGAAATTGGTCACGTTGGCGATCGAGCAGAACTCCGGACTGACCCCCGGGAAGATGTAGTTAGGTGGCGAGTCTGGCGCCTCGGCGAACGTGACCGTTCCACCTGTCACGCGTGTCCCCCTGGGAGCGGTCGGAACGGTGAGGCCGGGGCCGGTCTGCGCGATGCCCGATCCCGATGAAGCGGTCGCGCTGGTGGTGCTCCCGCTGGTGGTGCTGGTCGTGCTGGCGCTCGACCCGCAAGCGACGACCGTCGCCGCGGCGAGCAGCGTGGCCATCGTGGCGATAAGCGCCCTCCCCAGACGCTGCCGCGGAGGACCGTCAGAGTTGCCTTTCGCTTCATGGACGTACATCAGCCACAGTCCCTCCTGGGCAATCCGTCGACGAAAACGCCGATCACCGGGCGTTTCCCGCGAATTTTATCGAGTTTCATCACTTTTATGATCGAGATACTACAGTTCGAGGCCGTCACGGGACCTCGACCGATCCGAGTCGGTTGCAGCGGCCCCGTCGGCCCCGGCGAGCACCTGCTGGACCGGACAGCCTTCGCTCACCGTGAGGGCGACGGTGCACAGCCCGCTTACCTCGACGACGAGCGGTGCGACCACGTCCGGATCGGCTTGGGGCACGACGTACGTCACCGCGATGTTCGACAACCGGTTGGCGCCAGTCGGCTTTTCGCCGCGCACGCGCAGCTCGAACTCCCCCACCTTAATGCCGTCGCGTTCGCTCAACGTGCAAAGGTCCACGCCCGAGCAGCCAGCAATCGCGGCGAGCAGCAGCTCGACCGGCGTGAACGAGTTGGGAGTTCCCTTCGGACCCATGACGATGCGTCCGTCCGTACCGCCTGTCGCCTCCACGACATGGTCCCCAAGTCGTCGCAGCGTGGTCTCGAAGACGAATTTGCTCATGGCACCCTCCTGCGCAGCGGTCAAGGTCGTCACTCGATGATGTCGCACCTCGCGCTCGTCCTCGCTGAAGCGCGAGCGCCGGATCAGTCGCCCGATCGGAGAAGGATCCATCGCACACGCGGAAGTAGCCTTGCTCAGAGCAAGCGAGCGCGATACGTTCCGGCTCCCCGAGGCTTCGTCCCCGCAGTACCGGGTGAGCGGTTCGCCGTCCAGCGCGCGTCCTACAACCGCAACCGGCATGCCGGCGTCATCGAGCAGGTCGAGGTCAGCGGCGGCGCGCGGTACGAGTCGCTGGACGAGCTGATCGCAGCCGCCCGCGCGGAGCTGGGGTTCCGTGTGGGTTCCGCAAGCGCTGGTGAGCGGCTCTGACCGGGGTGCCGCTGGGTCACCAAAAGCCCTGGTAATCCGGGCAGGCAAGCCCTATGTCGGACTCGAACCGACGACCTCTTCCTTTCCATCACGCCGCAGACGATTTCAGTTGATCGACGTTTGCCTACTTATGCTGCAAATGACCGTTTGCTTGCTTTTGGGTGCAGCGGGCTGTGGAAGCTTCCACGCGGCTTGAGGCTTCCAAAGAGTTTCCCTAGCGGCCGCGTGTCCGATGTCTTCCCGAGCGCCGCGGATCGCCTCGTTCGGGTGTCGGCCGACGGTACACCTGGCCCAAAACACTTTCCGTCTCGTCAGTGACGTGGCACAATGTGGCACACCGTGGTACGCTCAGTCCGTGTCCGACCACTACACCCTCCGCCTTCCCCCAGGGACACGAGTACGCCTCACCCAGCACGCGCGTCGCACCGGGTTGCCTGAGCGGGCGCTCGCCCAGCGATACCTCGAAGAGGGGCTCCGGCACGACGCACACCCGCTGATCCAGTTCCTCGATGGACCTAGCGGCCGCCGCGCGAGCATGGTCGGATCGGGCCTCGACGTGTGGGAGGTCATTGCCACCGTCCGTGACAACGACGGGTCGATCGAGGAAGCCGCCGCCTACCTTGAGGTTCCGCTCGGACTCGTGCAAGCCGCGGTCGCGTACTACGGCGAGTACCGCGACGAGATCGACCGAGAGATCGCGCTCAACGAGTCCGAGTACCAACGCGGTCTTGAGGCTGCCGCCGCCGGCGAGCGCGCGCTCCGCGAGTGAAGGCTCTTCTCGATGAGCAGCTCTCCCCACGGGTCGCGGAGCTGCTCCGAGACCGTGGCCACGACGCCCAGGCGGTCGTAGACCAGCGCGACCTCGCCGGACGGAGCGACCGAGTGATCCTTGAGATCGCCGCGACCGAAGAGCGGGCCGTGATCACGAACAACGTGAAGGACTTCCGGCCTCTCGCTGCGGAGCGCCTTGCCCGCGGGGAGTCTCACGCCGGATTGATCCTGCTCCCAGCAACCCGGACGCGCACGCGAGGCGCCGTCGAGATGCTCGCCAATGCGATCGAACAAATCCTTCATGAGCATCCCGACGGCATGCCCGCCACCGAGCGGTGGATCCCGCCGGCGCCGAGCTTCTGATGGAAAGGGCCGGCGCTTAGTCCGGCGCACCTTCGTGCAGGTCAATCCTCCTCATCGCCTGGACTAAGGGCGACACGAAGCGCGCCGCCGAACTCGGCGACCATCCGCGACCGACGCAACGACTGCCGGCGCCCGTCTGCGACCTCGCGCACGTACACGGCACGCGTCACGTTGGCGTCGCGATGACCGAGCAAAGGTCTCGGCCGGGCCCCGGGGTGTGACAGCACCGCCGGCGCCGCTTTTGCCCATTACTTCCCTAGTTTACTCGTCGCCTCGGACGTAACTCGGTCACCGAGTCTCCATGGTTACAGTGTTCACCGAAGTCTGTAATGGTCCTCGGTGGCTGCTTGAGTGGGTCACGCGCGAGTGTCCACTACTCTTAGGTCGAGGTCAGCTGGACGATTCCGAACGTCAGCACGCCGATCCCGAAGGCGGCGGTGAGTGGTGCGACGACCGCTGGCCAGTGAGCGGACAGCCAGTTCCCCACCGGTCCGAGGATCCGCTCGGCGCGCTCGCCCATCACCGCGATGAGCACCGCGATGGCGATCAGCGGGAGTGTGTAGATAACGCAGTAGAGGATGAGGAGCAGGAGCCTGCCGGCGTCCGAGACGCCCGAGCCGACGATCATCGCGATCGCAGCGAAGTAGGGAAACGCGGTGAGCAGCTCCAAGCCCGCGATACCCGCTCCCATGAGCACCGCCGGCCGGTGCGAGTCGCGCCGGTCATTGCTCGCCTCGGTGCTCACGAGCGATCTGCGGCGGAGCCAGACCACCGCGCCGCCGACCACGAGCACGACACCCGCCGCCACGATCAGCCCGTATTTGACCGTCCCGCCGGGCTTCGGGACAAGCGCCAGGATCAGGTCTCCGAGCCCCAGAGCGAGGGCGAGGCCGAACACGAACGTCACGATCCACGCGGCCGCCGTGAACGCAACCGTCTTCCGCCGTGGGTGCTCTCCGGTGGCGACGAACAGCTCGCCGCCGATGAGCGACGGGTTGATGCAGTCGGCCAGTGCGATCGCGACCACAGCAACGGCGAGCTTCAGCATGGTGGCAAGATCGAGCCCCGATGCGTTTACGGCACGCGCTCGTCGAGGACGTCGGCGAGCCCGTGGAGATCAGGCAGCTCGCGGGTGGGGGTCGGCTGCGCCCGCTCGCCGAGCTGGTTGACCCAGACGGAGCGGATGCCCAACTCGTAGGGGGGCACTATGTTGTGGGCGCGGCTCTGCGCGACATACACATGGCGCTCGCGGTCTGCGTGCGTGGCGTCGTAAAAGGCCCGCCAATGCCCGAGCGCCGGCGTGTAGGAGCCGACTTCGAACGCGACGATGGCGGCGCTGAACGGCACGCCGATCGCCCCGATCGACGCCTCGATGAGATCGCGGTCGCTGTTGGACAGGACCACGAGCTGCCAGCCACGCTGGCGAGCTTCCTCGAGCTGCCCACACACTTCCGCGAACACCGGCCAGGCGGCCAGGGAGCGTCCAAGGGCATCCTCGTCCTCCGGCGCCAGCTCACGACCGGCCCCGCTCGCGAGCTCGGCCAGCACGGCCGCCATCACGTCGCGATAGCAGGCCCGCCGGGTCTCACTCTGAACGCGCGGCTCGAGCTCGTGATAGCGCATGAGCAGCCGCGCTGCGTGCCCCGCGCCCAACAACCGCGCCAGCTCGGCCTGAATCCCTGCAATCCAGTCCACCAGCGTCCCGCAGCAATCAAACGTGGCCCAGCTGGCGTCGGGCACGGGATGGGCGCGAGCGGACACGCTCGCAGCATACGGACGCCGTGACCGGCCGTGAGGGCGGCTAATCGGCAGCCAGTAAATTGGCGCTCGGTGTTCGACCTTGTGTTGAGGACCTGCTCGCTCGATTGTCCGGGTGCTGAACTGGGATGCGGTCAAGCCACTCAAACGGACCAAGCAGGATCCACTCGACGCGGTCCGAGCGATCGATCGCGCGACGCAGTCGACCGAACAAGACGTCGAGGTGATCGAGAGCCTGCTCACGTCCGTCGGCCCACTGACCGATTCGCTCAACCGCCTCACCGAAACGATGCGCGTGCTCGTCGCGGTGCTGGCGCCGCTCGCTGACGAGGAGGCGCGGGCGCGGCGGCGCGAGCGGGACGCCCCACGGCGCGCCGGCCAGGACCGAGCTTCAGTCGCGGATGGCGGTCGAGATCGGCAGCCTGTTCCCGGGTTGCCCGGCCGAGCGTGCCGAGGCGATCGCCAGACACGCCGCGGAGCGCGGCAGCGGCCGGGTGGGACGCAGCGCGGCCGGACGCGCTGCGTCCCACCCGGAGGCGCTCGAGCTGCCAGTAATGGCGTCAGTCCGCCGCCAACACACCGCATACGACGAGCTGCTGATGTCAGGAGTTGACCGCGCTACCGCCCGCGAGCACGTACGCGACCAGGTCAACGCCATCCTGGGCCAGTGGCGCCACGCGTGAGCTGGATCCCGCACGCGCGCGCCCAGACGCTGCCGAGTCTCGCCGGACCCAACGCCATGAACGCCGCTCACCGGTCGTCTTCGTATCGCCGTGCGCCCCGCCGCACCGTCCGTCCAGTTCGACACCTATCTACGGCGCTGCCCCCGGCACCAACGCATCGGGTCCGACGGACCCGAAGCTCGCGCCGGCTGCTCAGCGCCCGGCGTCCGCAGCCTTCCGCTCCGACATAAAGCAGCTCTCCGGCGTCGGTGCCCCTCCTCGTCCATCCCAGCACTCTGTCGAGCCTCGCGCTGGTGACTGCCATCGCGAGTGCGGTCACTGCCGCTTCGCCGCTGAAGCGGCCACGCGCGTCGGCGACGCCGCACTGCTGCAATACGCCTTTATGTGAGGCTCGAGGTGTCGAAGCCCGTGGTTGCTGGGCTCCGACGTGATTGACATGTAGTCGACGTGGCGGCTGAGCCCGCCACGTTGACGCGCCCGCGACGTACGACAGCTGAGATCCGAGGGGCCCGCTCGATGGCTGACCATACCTCCGCGAGCCGGCACGAGCTCGCGTGAGCGGCTACGGCGGCGGCGTCGACGGTGCGTTCCCGGTCCGTCTTGGGGCCTGGGCAGGATGATCGACGTCTTGACGTCGTGGACGTCGTGGACGACCTCACATAACGCTTCGCGGGGCCGCCGCCAGACCCTGCTCGTGGACGTCGATTACGGCCGGAAAGCGACCTCACATAAAGGCGTAATGCATCCACTTGGATCAGCCGGATCCGGTTGTGGTCGAGGTTGTCAAGGTGGTCGCCCGCTTTCGTTTCGAAGTCGGGGACGAACACGTGCAAGCCAAGCGGTTGCCGCGGCGCGTTCACGCGTACGTGCACGAACCGCTTGGACGGCTCCGTGAGATCGTTCGAGGCGGCCGATCCAGGAGCAGGAGCGTCGTGGCGACGCCGGCGAGCCATGACACGACTCAGGCTTCGTGGATGGAGCAGTCTGCGTTTGTTCCGGGGCGGTGCTCGTCTTGGCCGTTGCAGGCCTCCATCTGCGACGTCTCCGTCTGGGCGGATGCGATCGTGTGCTTCGGGGCCGACCGGCCTGACTTGGCGCGACTGGAACGTCGGCTCCGTCGGGTGTGGCCGTCAATGACTATGCGTGCACGCCGGGTTTGTCGCTCACTTGTCGTCGTGGCGATGCACGAGATGCTCGAGGCGCTGGCCGAGCGACTCGTGTTCGCCCTCTTGAGGCGCATCTCCCATCGTAGGCTCGCCCATTCTCGGGTCGCCCATCGTCGGGTCGCCCATCGTCGGGTCGCCCATCGTCGGGTCGCCCATCGTCGGGTTCTCGCCCATCGTCGGGTTCTCACCCATCGTCGGGTTCTCACCCATCGTCGGGTTCTCACCCATCGTCGGGGCGCCCATCGTCGGGTTCTCCTCCATTCGGGGCGCCGAGCCCGCGTTATCTGTCCGCTCGTCCATTAGAGTCCTCCTGTCGCTGATGCCGAGTGCATCTACAGAAGCACCCAGCAGTTTGTTGTGGTGTGGTGTTAGTGGCGCCCTCCTGTCACGTCTTACGTCGTCGACCTCACAAGACGCGTCGCCGAGCTACCACACCAATGAGCTGCACCGATAGCCGCGGGTGGTGAGAGCGGATCACACCGCCGAGCGTGAGACGGTGTGCAGCACACGAGTGTTCGCGCGTGCGCGAACACCGGCACGGCCTCGATCGTCGCCTGCCTGCGTTTGTATAGCCCGCCCCATAGTCGGTAGGCAGGACTCGTTCGCATGTGCGCGTAGAACGCGCCTTTCCAGCGGTGCCGGTGCCGTCGAGCTCTTAACTGCATCGCGCTCATTTTGTCGCCACATACGCGGGTCCTTATAAGCTCGGGTCCGACGGGCAGTTCATCACCGTCCGAGGCGTTGCTCGGTAGCGGACGGTGAGCTCGGCGAAGTAGTCGTGGGGCAAGTGCGGGGCCGGCAGTGCGCCCGTCTGGCTCAGGGAAACGAGCGGTGTCGACCTGACGACCGGCTCGCGACGGGAGCGAGCGGCCCGTTCGGCGCGTCCGACGCAGTCGAGACGGAACGATCTCGCGCATGTCGCCCGTGGCGGCGATCCCGATGTCGAAACGCTCTTCGCCGCCCGGAGACCGTCCGAGCGCACTCACGCCTTTACCCGAGGCGATGCACGATCAGCACGGACCGTCGCGAGTGCGCGGCAACCGCTTCGGCGACGCTGCCGATCAGCACGCTCGCCAGGCCGGTGCGCCCGTGGGAGCCGAGCACGATGAGGCTAGCGTGGTGATCGTCGGCCGCCTCTATGATCCCCTTCCAGCTCGGCGCAGCCTCGACCGCGATGCTCCGCGCTTCGAAGCCTGCCGCCTAGCGCGGTCGGACTCATCGAGGCGAACGGACCAGGCGCCCTCAGCATGCGCCGCCTCGGGTCGAGCCTCGGCGTTGAGGGAATGGCCATCTATCACCACTTCGAGAGCCGCGATGACCTGCTCACCGCGATCGGTGACCGGTTGCTCGAGCCGCTCCAGCAGCTCGAGCTGGGCGACGACTGGCGTGAGGCGTGCCGGCGTTTCGCGCTTGCGTTGCGCGATCTTGCGGTTGCGCACCCGTCGACTTTTCGGCTGCTGGGTCTGCAACCCTTTGATACGGCGGCTTCGCTTCGACCGGTCGAGCGACTCCTGGGGGTGCTCATCGATGGAGGCTTCGACCCGCCCACTGCACTAGCGATTTACCGCGCCACCGTCAGCTACGCACGCGGCTATGCATTGGCGGAGACGACGGGATTCACCGTCGATGCGGCGCTCCCTGCAGGCCGCCGTCGGCTGGCCGCGCTCCCTCGCCGCGACTTCCCCATCCTTCGCGGCAGAACGCAGGAGCTCGCCGGGCTCGACGCCGATAACGCATACCAGCTCGGCCTCGAGGCGCTGCTGGGCGGCTTCGGCGACCCGGGCGCCGCCAAGCGCGGCGGCCGAAAAGGCTCAAAGCGACCCGCCGCCCGCCGTGTTCGCTCGTAACACCAGTGCTTTCAGCGCGGCGGCAGCCGTGGTGGCGCCCAACCCCGGGCGGGCTGACCGCTCATCGTCTCCATCGGTCACGCGAGAAGCGTGGACGCGGCTTGCGGCCTGCACCGGCGCGGCCGCGTTACTCCAACTCGATGGGACGCTGATCACGGTTGCACTTCCATCAGTGGCGCGCAGCCTAGACATCACCACCGCCTCTACCTCGATCGTGCTCAGCGCCTATTTCGGGGCGTACGCGCTCATGCTCCTGCCGGGCGGGAGTCTGGTGGACCGCCTCGGCGCCCGCCGGGTTGCGCTGCTCGGGCTTGGATTGTTCGCACTCGGAGCCGCCGCCGGCGCGCTCTGCACGAGCCTCGGTGCGCTGACAGCAACCCGAGTCCTCCAGGGGGGTGGCGCCGGTCTAGTCAGCCCAGCCGCGCTGGCCGGCGCGGTCAGCGGGTTTCCGCCGGATCGCCGAGGCCGGACTTTGGGTGCCTGGGGCGCGAGTGCGGGCGTCTCGAACCTCCTCGGACCACTCCTCGGCGGGCTCCTGACCGTGGCGCTCGGCTGGCAGGCCGACTGGTGGGCTCTCCTCCCGCTGACCCTGATCGCCGCGTGGGCGGTCCTCGCCCATGTCCCTCGGATCGCGCCTACTGGGCCGACCGATGCGAACCGTGTTGTGTGGAATCGGGTCGTCCTCGGGGCAGCATTCGTGGCCGCGCTGACGTTCGCCGTGATGATCGGCACCTTCTTCATGGCCGAGCAGTACCTTCAACGCTCGGCGAGGTACTCAGCCTTGGGTGCCTCGACCGTGCTGATGCTGGTTGCACTGATCGTTGGGGCCGCAGCGCCCGTGACCGGGCGGCTTTCGGATCGTCACGGGGAGCGTCTTCCCGCCACGGCCGGGTTCTCCGCCAGCGCGATTGGGCTCCTCGTACTCGGGCTCCCCAGCGTGCCGCTACGAAATTTGGTCACGCTTGCGGCTTTGGTGCCAGTGGGTCTTGGCTTAGGCATGCTGTTTGTGCCAGTGTCCCGCGCGGCGCTGAACGCGATCCCCGCAGCATCGCACGGACGAGCGTCAGCCGTGCTCTCGATTGGACGCTTGGCCGGCGCCGCGGCAGGCGCCGCGCTGGCAGGCGTGGCGCTAGCCGGCGGCCCCAGCCCCGGCGCCATTCACAGCGCCCTCCTCGTAGCCTGCGCCGGCTGCTTGCTGCTGGGAATACCCGCATGCACGTTGCTCGGCGTGCGATGAACGGGCGTAGACCCGGCCCACTCCTGCGCCGGCTCCTCCGTGCTCCAGGCGTGCTTTACGACTGGCATCCCGGGTGGCTACTCGGCCACCGATTTCTGCGACTCACTCACATCGGGCGACGGTCAGGACACACCTATCAGACGGTGCTCGAGGTGGTGGGACAGAACCGAGCCAACAACGAATTCATCGTCGTTGCCGGGCTCGGCCGTTCGGCGCAGTGGTACCGCAACCTTCAGGTTCACGAAGGCATCGAGGTAGCGACCGCCCGCGACCGCTTCGCCCCGATTCATCGCGAGCTTCCGATCCCGGAAGCCGAGGTGGTACTCAGCGCCTACGAGCGGCGTAACCGCTTCCTCGCTCCGCTGGTTCACCGGGCGCTGAGCTGGCTCGTGGGCTGGCGCTACGACGGTACCGAAGCGGCGCGGCAGCGACTCATCGCCCAGTTACCTCTCATCGGCTTGCGACCGGCGCGGTCAGAATCTGCAGGAGAACCCATCAAGCACCCCGTCGTCGACCGCGACTCCGGATGAGGCCCGCCGTCGAGCGGGGAGTCGGGGCTCAACGGCGGGCCGGGTACCATCTCGCCCCGGCTCAAGCGATCTTGTGCCCGGCGGTCGGTCCAGCCGGACGCGAACGCGGCACGTCAGGGCCTCCAGGCCCGTGGGCAGCGTCCGTCATTGCTGCTGGAGCGGTCCGCGGACTGTGGCCCGATCGCTCAACGCGCTCCACTACGCCCGGTTCGCGGCGAGTGGTTTGCGCTCGGTCCGGTGGCTGCTTGGCCATCCGGGGGGATTGTCGGCACGGTGGGATCTCGGCGGCAAGCGCGGGTGTTCGCGTCCTTACACTTTTTGGCCACAAGCCCGTTCGTGGCGGGCAAATTGCAAACTGGCTACCGCCAGCGGCGGATGTCATACCGATCCCGCTTCATCTCTCGCGCTCGCGGCTCTCCCGTCGTGGAAGAGTTTGAGTAGAGAAGCCGGCAGCGAACTCTCAATCTTCAAAAATGCTTGGGCTACGCCGATTCGGAGCGGCACGCGGGGCTTTGAACTAGGTCTTCGACGCGGGCGTCGGGAGCGTTGCCCGCTCTGCGGAACGCTGGTCGGGGTCGACGACACTGTCGGGATCATCGGCCACCGGATCGCACATGCCGAGTGCGCTCTGGTGAGCTGGCTGCAAGCCGACCGATCCGTCCCTCCAGCCGGGTGGGGCACGGCAGACACTGGTCACAGAGCTCGTCGGCAACGCGCCAGCGGGCAATTGCGCACGCTCCTAGCCACCCTGCTGAACGACCACGTCGTCACGCAGGCGTCAAGCCAAACGTCATAGCTCTAACCAACACGCCGCGCGCGGAAGAACTCTTGGTGAAGTTGGTGGTTACGGGCGATGTTCACCGACCGAAGGGAGACACCTTGACCAGATTGCGTGTTGTGACCGCGGCGATCGGCGTCGCCTGCGCGTCAATCGCGCTCATCATTTCGTCTGGTGGATCAGCGGCGGCGGCCTCCGGGGCGCCCGCTCCACCCTCCGCGACGACCGGAACCGCCACGAACGTCGCCCAGTCGAGCACGACGATCCCCGGAACTCTGAACCCAAACGGGGTCACGACCTCTTACTACTTCCAGTACGGCACGAACACGAGCTATGGCTCAAGCACACCGCCCACGGACGCCGGGTCGGGAACGGCTGACGTCCCCGTCTCGGCCGACCTGACCGGGCTAGCTTCGAGCACGACCTACCACTACCGCCTCGTTGCCGTGAGCAGCTCTGGCACGACGGATGGCGCGGACCAGACATTTACGACTACCACGCCCCCCGCTGTGACAACCGGCTCGGCATCGAGGATCAGCCATTCGTCGGCCGGCGTCAACGGCATCGTGGATCCGAAGGGCCAGGCCACGACCTACTACTTCCGCTACGGCACCACGACGGCCTACGGCCTGCAGACCGGACCCACCAGCGCGGGCTCAGGCACCGGCCCGGTCGGCGTTCACGGCACGATGTACGGGCTGACCGCCAACACGACCTACCACTACCAGTTGGTCGCCCAGAACGGCGGGGGAACCTCCTACGGTGCCGATCAGACGCTCGCGACCACCTCGAGCGAGGCCGTCGTCATGGGTCACGAGGGCTTTGTATCGCCGGGCCGCGTTGTCGGCGTGGAGCTCGGGTGCTTCCACGGCACGAGCACCTGCACCGGTCAGCTGACCATGAGCCACGACGGCACGGTCATCGCGCAGCGCGACTACTCGATCCCGGCCGACAGCGGCGGCTTTCAGAACATGGTCCTGAGCTCGGCGGGCCAGCAGATGCTCGGCTCGAACGGCGTGTGGCACCTCCTGCCGGTCACGGTGACGGCGAAGGGGAGCACCGGGCAGACGCTGTCCTTTGTGATCCATCTTGCGCGCTGGGTGTGGCATTGATCCAGCCACGCTGAAGGGGGCGGGCGTGTCGGCAACCGCCGGCACGCCCTCGCGCCCGGACAGCATTCGGTCGGCTGAAAAGCGTTCGAAGGATGACCAAATCGGTTGAATCGCCTGATGCGTCCGCTATGAAACCGCGTTAGGCTGATGGCTAACAGAGAGCGATCATGAGCAGGGGTGACCCTGAGCGCGTGGCTGGGTTCGAGGCTAGGCACGCGGCCATTCTCGCGAGGACGCTGCGCTGGGCAGACGACGCAGCGGCACGGCAAGACTATGCGCAAGCCGTGCACTGGGTCGAGACAGTGCGTGGCCTGGGTCATGACCTCCCGGCCGAGTACGAGGCCAAGCGAGACATGCGGCTGAACGCGATCGATCGTGACCGACCCGCGCACGGTTAGATCTCACGTTCGGCCACCGGCGCGCGCTCGCTCCGCCAGTCTGGGGGGTCGCCGAGCAGGACGTAGTACCGACGCTCATCGCGAGCGAGCCGGTCTTGCCGTGCGAGCGAGTGGATCGCCGTGGTCGTCGTCGGACGCTGGGCGCCGATGATGCTCGCGAGCATCTCGTGAGTGAGCCGAAACGGCACCACGGTGCCCTGCGGGGTGACTCGTCCCCACATGCTCGCCAGATGCCAGAGCGTCGCCAGCAGCCTATCCTCGACCCGTACGAAGTGCTGTGCCGCCATCAGGTAGGCGAGAGATCGCGAGCGCCGAAGCAGCCGAGCCGCGACTGCGGCGCAGAGCTCAGGCCACCGGCCGATCAGCTGCGTCGTCCGGGCGTCGAGGAGCCCGACCCGCGTCTGCTCGAGCGCCCGCCAGTCCGTGACGACCGGGATCAGGCTTGGGAGCAAGTCGTTCTCCCAGGGGCGGATGATGTCCGTCGGGCCGACTACCTCTGAGGAGGACACACGCCCGAGCGCCAAGGTGCGAACCATGAGTCCGTCCAGCAGCAACAACCCCGTGGCGCCGTACTCCAGTTCTGGAGGGGTCCAGCGCCCCTTCGAGACCCTGAAGGTTCGAACGCGGATTAGCTCTGTGGCGGCCTTTCGAGCGTCGGGCGGCATTTCTTCGGCAAGATCGGGGTCGGCTTGGAGTAGATGAATTGTCGGAGGACGCACGGTTGAGGCGCCAAACTACTACCTACCCGCGATCGACCGGCGGAGATTGCGCTGCGGCACGGCGCGTTTCAGGTGGTCTGCCGAACCCCGGCCTCTCGGTTCACGCCGTCGAGGCGAGCGGCGACTTCGTCGCTCGCGGCTAGGACGGCACGTCCGCGGCGCAACGTCGGAAGCACTGGCCGGCGCTGCTGTCCTTCGAGCTCGAAGGCCACCACACAGTAGAGGGCCCCCGCGCAGACGACGAGCCCGGCGATCCCGGCCACGCTGTTCCAGACGTCCGCCATCGAGAGCTGGTAAACGCCGGCCAGGACAAACCGGAGCGCGGCAAGCAAGAACACGCTTCCTGGCAAGGGCTTGGTGGACGACACGACCGCCGCTGACGGCGCGAGCACACCCCCTGCGGAGATGAGTAGAAGCCCGACCGACGAGAGCGGACGTCCACTCCCGGACGAGATGTGCAACAGCCCGAGGGCCAGCCAAGACGTCGACAGGACCCCGGTCGCGGCGCCGGTGGACCCGTCCCGAGCCAGGTAGGAGAAAATCGAGGCCAGCAGCTGCAGCAAGGAGGGCACCGAGATCAGGATCAACCCCACTTCGGCGCTCTGACTTTTCGCTACCCAGCCCAGATCCATGCCGCTCTGGACGAGCGAGGCGATCGCGAGACCGGACATCCCGATCGTCAGGGGCGACCCGATCGGACGGAGGAAGATTCGCACCGGCGGCGTGGTCACGATGGCTGGCTACCCGGCGGGCAAGCCGGCAACCTCCGGCAGTTATCGCGCGGACGGTCGGCGAGCACCGCGCCACAGATGTGACACGACGCAACAGATGTAACTCACGCGCGGCTAACTCCTCCGTTTTCGTCAGCAATCAGACGTTTTCTCGCCCGACGCGATCTGGGGGCGATTCGCTCTCCTAATCTGAAGGGAAGAACCGCGTCGCCCTGTGGTGTCGGTCATCGAGTGACGCGCCCTCGGCCCTGAACCCCAACCCGGACCGAGCCGCTGCCTTGCCGAAATCCCTCTGAACGCCGTCTGTGCGCACTCTAAACCCCCTCCGCCCATGCCCGCAGACTGACCGCTCGGCCGGGGGCCTCGGGTGAGCGTCGAGGACCGGCCGGAGAATTCGGCCCAGTCGCAATCGGGCGAGGAGGTCCAACAGGCCAACGGCTCAGCCGACTTCCCGGTCGAAACCGTAGCCGTAGTCCCGGGGCCGGCCGGCAATGCCCGGGCGGTCCGGGCCGTGTCTGCATGGCTGGCGGACTCGAGGCTAGGGCTGATCGTGATGGCTCTGTTGGTCGGGGCGGGCGCGGGTCTGGGCGCGGTGCTCTTCCGCGAGCTGATCTTTGGATTCACGTGGCTGGCAACCGGCTACCAGCAGTTCGGCCAACAGGGGCACATCGACAGTCGTCACCTTCCCTGGTTGGGACTTGGGTTCCTGCTCGTCATCCCGGTGATCGGCGGACTGCTGTATGGCCCCTTGATCCAGCGCTTCGCGCGCGAGGCACGCGGCCACGGCGTTCCCGAGGTGATGCTCGCGGTCGCCGAGAACGGGGGACGGATTCGCCCTCCCGTCACCATCGTCAAGGCGCTCGCCTCCGCTGTGTGCATCGGTGCCGGCGGATCGGTCGGCCGCGAGGGACCGATCGTGCAGATCGGGTCCGCATTCGCCTCCACGCTGGGTCAGGTGGCGCGGATGTCAGAGACGCGGCTGCGGATTCTCGTGGCATGCGGAGCTGCGGGCGCAATCGCCGCCACCTTCAACGCCCCGATCACTGGGCTGTTTTTCGGATTTGAGATCGTGCTGCGCGAGTTCTCGCTCGATGCGATGTTCGGGACGATCCTCGCCGCGGTGAGCGCTGACCTGGTCAGTCGCGCCTTCTTCGGCTCGGCCCCGTTCTTCACCGGCATCCCCCACGGACTCGTCATCGGCAATGACTACATCTATCTGTTGATCGCCGTCCTGGGCCTCGTCGCCGGACTGATCGGGGTGGGATTCAAGACCTTCCTGTACTGGCTCGAGGACGCGGTCGATCAGTTGTGGAAGGGCCGGCCCGAATGGGCACGCCCCGCCGTGGGCGGCATAGCACTCGGTACGCTCCTCCTCGCGCTTCCGCAGATGTATGGGGTCGGCTACCCGGTGATGAACAAAGTTGTGGCCGGCCACGTGGTCCTCTGGCTAATCGTGATCTTCATGCTCGGCAAGATCCTCGCGGCCAGCCTGACGCTCTCGATCGGAGGCTCCGGCGGGGTGTTCGCCCCGTCGCTGTTCATTGGCGCGATGGCAGGCATGGCGTTCGGGATCGCCGCCAATCACGTATTCGGGTCGTCGATCGGCTCGCCGGCGATGTATGCGGTCGTTGCGATGGGCGGGGTGTTCGGGGCGGCCGCGCAGGCCCCGCTCACCTCGATCGCCAGCGTGGTCGAGATGACGGGCAACTTCACCCTCACGCTGCCGATCATGCTCGCCACCGGAATCGCTGCGGCGGTCTCCAAGCGGCTGACCTACGGCAGCATCTACACCACCAAGCTCCTGCGCCGGGGGATCGACATCGAACGCCCGAAAGCCCCGGACATGCTCCAGACGATCACCGTGGCGGAGGTCATGCAGCCACTCGCGACGCCGGAGGGACCGGTCCGGCTCCAGGCGCCTTCCAACGGAACGACGCGCCATCCCGCGCCTGCCCCGGAAGCCCTGGCGCATCTAATCGGCCCGATTGTCGCCGTCGACCAGCCCCAAGCGCTGTTCCCCGACGAAGATCTGGAGCAGGCCCTGCGACAGCTCGTGCTGTTCGGGCGCGACGGACTGCCGGTGCTCTCACACGACGGTCAACAGCTCCGCGGCTGGATCACTCGTCAGGACCTCCTGCAAGCTCTCGGTGACCGCGTGGCCGCCGCGACACCGGAGATAGAGCGAGGGGCGCTCGCCGCCGAGTTTGCGGTCGACGACCCCGAGGCCACTGTGCACGAGCCGACCACCCCTCTTCGGGGCTATCGGATCGTGGCCGCGACGATCGCACCCGATTCGCCGGCGCGCGGGCGGCGCGTGGAGGCGCTCGAGCTCCCCGGCGGCTCGCTCCTGGTCGCCGTCAGCCACCGTGGACGCATGGTCGCTCCGCGCAACGACACCCGGCTCCGCCCCGGCGATCAGGTGATCCTGCTCACACCTGTGCCATCCGAGGATCCAGACAGTGACGCGTCGGAAAACATCGATTGACTCCGAATGCCATCTCCTGCGCGAGTACCCCGAGCTCGCACGCGCGCTCTCAGCCAAACGAAGGGCGCTGGCCGAGCATGCCTGTACCGCCCGCACACTGAATGTAAGACGCGGTAGATGGAACCAGCCTGCGGGCGACCTTCGCGAAGCAGTTGGTCTCCTCGTGCTAGAAGGCCTGCTGCTGCGGCGGGTGACCGTGGAAGGTCGCGCCGGCGCGGAACTCCTGGGGAGCGGCGACGTCGTGCGCCCGTGGGAGGACGGCCCCCAAGCGAAGCTACGCCGAGCCACAGCCTGGCGCGCACTCCAGGTCACTCGCCTGGCGGTACTTGACGACAGCGCGGTTGAGCACTTGGCTCAATACCCGGAAATCATGCGACGGCTACTGGAACGAAGTCTCGAGCGCTCGCGACGCCTCGCCGTGAACATGGCGATCGTGCACCAGCCCAGAGTGGACATCCGTCCTTCAGATGCTGTTCTGGCACCTAGCTGACCGCTGGGGCCGCGTCCGCAACGGCCAGACAATTCTCCCGCTGCGCCTCACGCACAGCGTCCTCGCGGACCTGATTGCAGCCCAGCGGCCGAGCGTCAGCACCGCCCTTTCCGACCTGGCAAGCCGCAAGATCGTCCGCCCGGCGCCGGACGGATGGCTGCTTCTCGCGGAACGGCCGGGAGACCGGCCTGGGGCCGGACGAGCCGACGGCAGCGAGCCTAACACGAGGGTCTACGCAGCCCGATCCGGGGGCGGATAGTAATCTCGATCCGACGCATCCACGGAATGGCGCGCCACGCGTCCGCCGAGCTGGGCGAGACGTCTCAACTCGCCTTGGATGATCGCCTCATCAAACCTTCGCGCCCGCTGCCCACGAGAGGCCGCCTGCCTCAATGGCCGCACCGCAGGGTCTCTCGGTTGGATGCTCACGAGCTCGCGCTCTCCTTTCTGATGCCGTTCACCGATTCTCCGATCGTCGCTCCTCCTCGATCAAGCATCCGCGTCCTCCTGCTGACAGAACGTCCCGTGTGACAGCCGCCGGTGTAAGCACGCGAACAACTTTTCTCCCGATGCATCCAGCCGGCGGGACTCCGATGAGATCTCGCCTCGCCGCACGGGCGAGCTGATCGCGGACATCCTCACGGACCGATCGGTGCGGCCGGGATCGGCGTGGTCGGCCGCATCATCTAGCCGCCACCGGTCTTCGCCGGCTCTCGCCCGATCGGCAGCCGCGGTCGTTGGGAGAGGTAGCCGTCGCAAGCGATCGAGCTGCGGAGCGGCGATCACGCCGAGCACTAGCAGTCTCACTGTCAACAACGTCCTTGCCCGGCGGAACCATGGCAATTGCACTCATCTGCGACCGAACCACGCCGCCTAGTGGTTGCTCGTACAGATCAGAATGATCCTCGGGTTCTCGACCTCGTATCCCGCGAACAGCTGGCTGATCAGACGCGGGATCAAAGAGGGAATGTGAGCGTGGCCCGCCGGCAATGCGACGCCAGGCTCAACGGGGTTCCAAACCCTCGCCGACAAGCAACACCACCGCTTGGCCGGTGAGCCGGGGAAGCTCCACCACCGGGCCCAAGGACTTGCTCGTCGCGAAATCGAAGGCCACGACGTGATCCTGCCCCACGCAATAGAGCCGGCCGTCGGGCCCGAATCTCAGTCCGCGCGGCCGGCGGAACCCCAGTGAGCGGTCAGGGGCGAACACGCGGACGAGTCGTCCCCGCGATGGCTCGTATTCACGAATGCTGCTCATAGCGTCCGGAGCGCCGAACGGGCACTCACTGGAGACCACGACATGCCCGTTCGGAGCGAGTGTGAGATCGAGCGGGCTGAGCTCGGAATCGGTAACCAGGCGACGTGTGCGCAGTGTCCCGTCGCGATCGAACACGACGATCGTGTTATCGCCTTCCCCGGATGGCCCGATACCCGACGCGAGGTAGACCCGACCGTCGCCGGCAAACCCGAACCCGCGGGGGAACGGGACGACGCCATCGGGCAGGAGATTTTCTCCTCTCGCATCAAGGGTGGCGGGCATGCCCAAGATCGTCCGCCGGCTGCGCGATCCCAGGTAGTAACGGCCATCCGGCCCGAACGTGCCGCCCCCCGGGTTCAGCCCGGGTACCCGTCCGGAATCGCGTACCACGGCTCCTCGCCGATCGAGTGCCAAGACGCGGTCGTCGCCACTATTGAGGTAGATGTGCGTGCCTGAGGGGTCGATCGATAGACCGCGCGGATCGACGATCCGCGGATCGCGGCTGAAGGGGCCGAACACCTCGCCTGCGGAATCGAACCCGAGAACAGCATCGTGGCCCGCGCCGTTGGCCTGGCCGGCGCTTGTGACGAGGAGGAAGCACCTGTCACGACCGGGCGACGACGCCGGCACACTCATGCCGCGAATGCGCGGAGGAAGGTCAGGGCCGCGTCGAGCGCGATCCGCAGCTGGTGCGGGTCGCGCCGCGTCTGGGTCAGCACGAGACCTCCCTGGATCGAGGCGAGCGTCGCCGTCGCGAGCAAGCCGGGGTCTGCGTCGGCACGCAACTCGCCTGCAGCGCGCATCTTCTCGAGCCCCTTTCGGAGTGGCTCCTGCCAGCGATCGAACCCGTCCACAAGTGCGGCACGGGCCTGCTCGTCGCTCTCGGCCAGCGCGCCTGCGAGCCGGCCGATCGGGCAGCCGCCGATGCCGTGCCGGGCGACTTGCAAACTGACGAGCTGATCGAACCAGTCTTCGATCGCCGCCCACGACGAAAGGTCGGCAAGCGCCGGCTGCGCGGCGAGCACCTGCTCGATCGTGTGGCCGATCACCGCGTGCACCAGGTCGCCCTTGTCGGTGAAGTAGTGATAGAGCTGCCCCTTGCTGACCTGCGCCGTCGCCCGCACATCGTCGAGGCTCGTACCGGCCACGCCGCGCTCAAACACGAGCGATGCGGCGCTGTCGACGATCCGCTCACGCGTCGCTCGCCCTTTGCCGGTCGCTGGTTCGGAGGTGCTCATTGCCTAGTGGTTGAAGAAGTGGGTCTTTGGTCGCTCGAGCTGGACTCCGTCCAGGTGGATGTCGACCTTCTCGTTGTAGAACGAGACAAGGCCGGCGATCGGCAGCATCGCCCCCGTGGGGAAGTGGTAGGTCCACGCCAGGTCGGGGTGGACGCCGGAGTCGGTGCGAACGGACCAGTACCCGCTGGTGACGCCCTTGTACGGGCACGCGGTCACGGTGTCGGTTGCGATGAGGTGCTCAAAGTTGACTGCGGTGGGATCGACGTAGTAGCGGGTCGGAAGGCCGGTTTCGAACACCATCACACACGTGCCCGCCTCCGCCAGAACCTGGCCCTCAAGCGCGACCTGCAGCGGCCGCCCTGAGCGGATCGCATCGACCCGAACATAGGGGCTGCGGGGATGAACGAAGACCTGCTCATCCTCCTCAAACCACGCATCGAGCGCGGCCCAGTTGAAGCGGACGGTGTCTCGCAACTCCGGCAGCTCCGAGTCGCGCAGGACCTGCGCCGCGCCCGGACGGCCAATCTCGCCCGCGGTCACGGTGTGCAGCTCAACCGGGCCGCGGCGGGTCGCCTTGGTTTGACCCTCACTTGTCAGGACGCCGCTGCGGACGTCAGCGAGCGGGATGTAGTACTGCGGGTAGTACGGCCATTCCCACACATACCACGCGCGCGTCGTGTCGAATACCACCTCGTCGGCCAGGACCCCGCGGATCCGGCGCGGGACCGGCTCGATGCGGTTGGCCTGGGCGATCGCGGCGGGAAAGCCGGCCAACGAAGCTCGCTCCTGGCCTCTGACCTCGGAGCGCATGCCCTACGCCTCACCGCGGGCGGGGTAATTGTGCTCCCGCCACCACTTCAGGCCCCCGAGGAGGTCGTCGAGTCGCGGCCGACCGACCGGCATCGAGAGGATCGATTCGTAATAGACGGTGCCATCCGATGCGATCAGGAACAGCCCGGGCTCGCTGAACACCGCCGGTTCATCATCGCTGATGCCGTGCGAGACGAACAGTCCCCAGCTCCGCATCTGCTCCTCGGTCAGGCCGTAGCCAACCGGCAGTCGGTCGAGCCTCCACTCGGAAGCGAGCTGCTCGGTCCGCTCACGGCTTTCGCCACTCACCGCGATCACCTCGATCCCCTGGTCGGTCAGGTCGTCCAGACGACGGTTGAGCTCGCTGAGCTGGGCGCGACAGACCGGACAGTGCAGACCCCGGAAGAACACGACCATCGTGTAGCCGTCGGGGTGCTGGTCGGCGAGGCGGTAAGTCCCGCCTGACAGAAGCGGGACCGTCAAGTCGGGTGCAGGCTGACGGGGCCGGACGCCATGGGCGACCGGAGCTAGAGCTGAGGACATAGAGGAACCTCCTGTAACTATCGGTGACGGTTTGGACCGACCAGTCCAAACCTCGCTCAGCATAGCAACTCTGGACCGAGCGGTCCAGACCGTTCGATCAAGCGTGCGTCGGGGCAGCGGCCGCCCCTACTCCTCGCAGCATGAAATGCTTCTCGGAGGGTCCCTCCGGCTCCGGGCCCTAGGTCCGATGATCCGTGACCTGACGATATTACGGCGTAATATCCGTGATAAGGTGGGGCGCATGGCGAAAGCCGCTCCGTTCAGCATGCGTCTCTCCGACACCACCGACCGGCTCGTAAGCGAAGAGGCAAGACGCACGCGCCGCACCAAGGGCGCGGTCGTCGAAGCGCTGGCCGAGGAGGCGCTCCGGGCCCGCCGGTTTCCCGGAATCGCGTTCCGCGGCAGCGACTGGAACCGCCGTCCCTGGGTGATCGGCACGGCGCTCGACGTCTGGGAGATTGTCGCTGCCTCACGCTCGTACCGCACGCCGAGCGAGATGGCGGCCGCGACAGACCTGACTGAGCCACAGATCCGGCTGGCGCTCGCCTACTACAGCGAGTTTCCCGAAGAGGTCGACGGCGCCATCGCGGAGAACGAGCGACCGCTCGCAGAGCTCCAGCGCCAGTATCCGACGATCGACACGGTCGCGGTCGGCGACTAGCCGACCGTGAGGCTGTTCCTCGACGCGCACGTCTCCGCGCGGCGGATCGCGACCGCGCTACGTGAGCGACACGACGTCCGGGCCGCCGACGAGGAACGCGAACTCGACGGCTGGGACGACGAGCGCCTGCTCGCGCTCGCCACCGAACAGGGACAGATCATGGTCACATTCAACGTCAAGGACTTCGCCCGGATCACCACCGAATGGGCAGCAGCGAGCAGATCGCACGCTGGCTGCCTGCTCATCGTCGGCATCGACCATCGCGAGTTCGGCCTCATCCTGCGCGTAATCAACCACGCTCTCTGGACCCGTCCCGACCAAGCCGCCTGGGTCGACTACACCGCCTGGGGGACCCGGTCAGCGCTCCCGAACGCTGATACGCCGACCCGACCCACACGCTGAACCGATCGGCTCAGGGGGTCGGCGGGAAGGGGTCGCACACCGATCGCTCTCGCCTAAGAAGGGGTCAACCAGCATCGATCCCCAGTCCAGAGAGCAACGCACCGAAGCGACTGCCAAGTGCCGTTCGACCGCCGCCCTCCTCGCGCGGTCGGCGGCCTCGCCATTGCGACTGTCGCACTGATCGGGTGCCTCGCTGTCGCTCGCGATGCTCACCGGAGAAATCGACGTCGCCGAACACGATCGCACGTTCAGGGGCGATCTCGTCCTCGGGCTCTACCCGCCGATCGGCGGACGTGACGCTCTATCGACCACGACGATAAAGACGCGTTCATTCCCAGCCCGTCGAGTAGGTGCGTTCCCGTGGGGCCACTGTTGTCCATAGGTACGGCCTGATGTGCGTGCTCGGAGTAACCGCGGCCATCTCGCGGAGGATCCGCCAGAACCTCGCTTGAACGGTCGGCTACAACATTGCCGCGAGTGCGCTACCGGCGTTCGGGGGAGTTACGTCAGAATGGCTTTCGCGATGCCGTCATCTCCGGTCCACCACCCGGTGTTTGCGCGGCTGTGGGTGTTGATGAGCCGGCATGAGCCGGTCGAGATCCGCCGCCACCGCGATGAGCTCCTAGCGGGGCTGTCGGGCCGCGTCATTGAGGTCGGTGCGGGCGCGGGCAGCAATTTCGCTCACTACCCCGGAACGGTCGAGGCGGTGGTGGCGGTCGAGCCCGAGCCCTATCTGCTGGGGCAAGCCCGCGTCGCGGCTGCCCGCGCGGACGTCCCGATCGACGTCGTCGAGGGCGTCGCCGACGCGTTGCCTGCAGATGACGCGTCGTTCGATGCCGCCGTCGCGTCACTGGTTCTCTGCAGCGTGCCCGATCAGGCGCGCGCGCTGGCCGAGCTGCATCGCGTGTTGCGCCCCGGCGCCGAGTTGCGTTTCTACGAGCACGTCCGGTCTGACCGTCCCGCGCTCGCGTTCACCCAGCGGGCTGTGGACAGTATGTTCTGGCCGCGCGCGTTCGGGGGGTGTCATACCGCTCGCGACACGCCCGGCGCGATTGCGGCTGCGGGCTTCGAGCTGGAGCAGCTACGACGAATGTGGGTCAACCCAGTGCCGGTTGTTGCGTCGCATGCGATCGGCCGTGCGCGCCGACGCTGAGCCCAGCAGCGACAGCATGGAAAGCCCGACGACTCGACGTTGGTTCTCATCGATGAGGGAACGAACCATTCGGCCTAGCGTTCGCAAACGATGTCGAACGCCCGGCGCGTTGGAGCGGGACGGTTGAAACGTGGTCCCCGTACAGCTCATGATCGTCGATCCTCGGGAACCGCGGTCGCTGTGACCGGGGTCACGTGGCGGACCGGGCACACCGCGGCGGCGTTCGCGCGCAGGGGGCTCGTGCGCGAGGGCACGGTGACCGTGGTGTCCCCGGGCCGAACCACAGCTGGGTGCCAGGACCGGAGGGGCTGGGGCCCGAACGCGGAGCACCGAGCACCCGTATGGGATCTCCCACCCCCACTAGCGCGCTGAGATGCGGCCGCCTCTGCCCAAGGACGAGTTCGACTGGATCTTCAGCCGGGTGCCACGGCTTACGGTCGAGGTCGTGATCAGCTCGCCCGACCGGGGAGTCCTCCTGTCGCTGCGCGACATCGAGCCGTGCAGGGGCATGTGGCATCTGCCCGGCGGGACCGTGCGGTTCGGCGAGCCCCTTATCGACGCTATCCAGCGAGTCGCGAATGCCGAGCTGGGCATGGCGGTCACTGTCGGGCCACTGCTCGGCTGCATCGAGTATCCGAGCCACTACAACAATGGCCTTGATTCACCCGTCGGACTCGCATTTGCCGCGGCGATCACTGGTGCTGCTGAGCTGCCGCAAGGCTGCCGGTGGTTCAAAGCGCCTCCCGAGAACATCCATGATGAGCAACGGCGATTCCTGGTCGAGCACCAACTCGTTCGCGACCCCGAGAATCTGATCGGCGAGCGCGACCGGGCCGGGGCATGATCCCTGCGATCCCGTCGCCGCCGTGGCCTTCGAGCGGGTCAGACGGTCGGCCCCTGACGCTGTTCATCGGACTCCCGTCAGGCAGCCATCCGGGATAGAAAGCGCCAGAATCGGGTCGCGTCGGCCGGCAGGGCCGGCCGGCGGCGTCGTACCGCTCGGAGGGGTCGTGTGAGGTCGACGCCGGTGACCGCGAGCGCTCGGAGGGTGCCTGCCTTGATCTCAGCTTCGACGGCGAGCCGTGAGATCAGCGTGAAGCCGCCGTCGAGTACCGCCCGCTTGAGGCTCTGGGTCGACGCCGTCTCGAGTGTCGGCTCGAGCGGCGACGCGCCTGCGTCGGAGAGGGCGGCGGCGGCGACCGCACGGGTGCCGGATCCCTGCTCGCGCGTCAGGTAGGGCTCGCGGGCGAGGAGCGTGGCCGGCACGGCGCGCAGCCGCGCCCATGGATGGTTGGAGGCCACGACCGCGGCGATCTCGTCGTGCTGGATCGTCATCGTCTCGAGCCCGTCGACGGCGTCGAGCGATTCGATGAAGCCGATCTCGACGTGGCCGTCCCGGACGCTGGCGAGAACGCCTTGGGAGTTGATGATCTCGACGTGCGCGCGAGGCGGTGTCGGCTCGCCCGCGCGATATCCGGCGAGCCATCCGGGGAGGAGAAAGCCGCCGATCGTGTGGCTGGCGGCGAGACGCAGGGTCGGGGAGTGGGCCGCGTAGGTGGTTAGCACCCCCGCCGCGTGCGAGAGGGCCGATAGCGCCTGCTTTGCCTCGGGGTAGAGCAGCCGCCCGCCGTCGGTGGCGCGCACGCCGAACCGCCCGCGCTCGAGCAGCGAGGTGCCGAGCCGTCGCTCGAGGCCCTGCAGGCGCTTGCTCACCGCCGACTGGGTCAGTTCGAGCGCATCGGCGGCCCCGCTGACGGTTCCGCTCTCGATCGCGGCCACGAACGCCGCGAGCTCTTGGGGATCGAGATAGCGGCCGAACAGATCCATTCCCGGCGCGACTATATCCATGCTTGGACAGACTGGAAAACGCCGTCTATCCAGCGGACGATTCAGCAGGGTGACTCAACTCGCGTTCGTCATCGACCAGGGACGGTGCATCGGATGCCACGCGTGCACGGTCGCCTGCAAGGTTGAGCACGGGGTGGAGCTCGGCGTGTTCCGCACGTGGGTCAAGTACATCGAGCGGGGGGAGTTCCCCGACACCCGCCGGCACTTCGCGGTGCTGCGCTGCAACCACTGCACCGATGCTCCTTGCGTGGAGGTGTGTCCGGTCACCTCGCTGTACAAGCGGGAGGACGGGATAGTCGACTTCGACCCCGAGCGCTGCATCGGCTGCAAGGCGTGCATGAACGCCTGCCCGTACGACGCGCTGTACATCGACCCGGGTTCGCAGACGGCGGCCAAGTGCAACTTCTGCGCTCACCGCGTCGAGCTCGACCTCAAGCCCTCGTGCGAGGTGGTCTGCCCGGTCGGAGCGATCATCTCCGGCGACGTTGAGGACCCAGACTCAGAGGTCAGCCGGCTGCTCGGAACCGCCCCGTCCGCAGTCCGCGGCGCCGAGCAGGGGACCGGGCCGAACGTCTACTACCTGGGCGCGGACTCGGCCGCGCTCGACCCGCTTTCCGCCGGCGGCGGCGAGGCGTATCTGACCACCGAGGTCCCGCGCTCCCAGCGCGAGAAACTGCGGCCGTTGAACGGGGACGCGCCGGCGATCGCGACCACGGACGTCGAGCATCCACCTCCTTGGGGATGGCGGGTGTCGAGCTACTTCCTGTCCAAGGGCATAGCGGCCGGCGCGATGATGCTTGCACCGCTGCTGCTCGTGCTCGGCGCGCACGGTTCGGCATTGGCGGACGTGGCCCCCGGCGTGCTGGCGCTTGCCGGGCTCGCCCTCACCGGTGTGTTCCTGGTCTGGGACCTCAAGCAGCCACGGCGCTTCTACTTCCTGTTCACCAAGCCACAGTGGCGATCCTGGCTGACGCTTGGTGCGCACGCGATCAACGTTGCCGCCGTCTTGGCGTTCGCGTTCACGCTTGCGGCGATCTTCGGGTGGCACGGTCTGCGAGGCGGGCTGCGGTGGGTGCTGATCCCGGCCGGGGCGCTCCTGGCCGGCTACACGGCGCTGCTGTTCAACCAGTGCGAGGGGCGCGATCTGTGGCAGAGCCCGCTGCTTTTGCCGCACACGATCATCAACGCGTTGGTCGCCGGCGCGGGGGTGCTGGGGATCGGCGCGATCTTCTTGTCCGCCCCCTCGACGCTGCCGCGCGCGTTGGGTTGGACGCTGGTGCTCGGCGTCGCGGCGAGCGCCGGCGTGATCGCGCTGGACACGTTCGGGCGCCATCCCACGGGTCAGGCCGAGCGGGCCGCGCGCAACCTGTATCGCGACCGCTTCGCGGCGCGGTTCTGGCTGGGAGGGGTGATGCTCGGACTGGCGGCACCGGCCGCGCTCGGCGTCGTGTTCCTGGCGGCCGGTGGCGTCGGCGTGCTGGCAGCGGCGGGCGCGTGCGCGCTGGTTGGTCTGTGGTTCTACGAGGACGCCTGGGTCCGCGCCGGCCAGAGCGTGCCCTTGAGCTGATGGGCGACGGAGTCAAACGGACCAGCGCGCGCCGACCCTCCGGGTACGGCTACACCGACGCCGTCGCCCGCGATTTCCCCGAGGCCGACGCCGACGGCCGAGTGGTGGAGTACGACCCGGCGGCATGGCCGCGCAAGGTGACGCGCGAGTCGATGCTCGTGCCGACCGTCTGCTTCAACTGCGAGTCGGGTTGCGGTCTGCTCGCGTACGTCGACACCGAGACGTTCGAGGTTCGCAAGCTCGAAGGTCACCCCGGCCATCCCGGCTCCCGCGGCCGCAACTGTGCCAAGGGTCCGGCCACGCTCAACCAGATCACCGATCCCGAGCGGATCCTCTACCCCCTGCGTCGCACCGGGCCGCGCGGCGGCGGTGAGTGGGAGCGGGTGAGCTGGGATCACGTTCTGGATACGTTCGCGGAGCGGATGAACGAGGCGTTCGCGGCCGGCCGCAACAACGACGTGTGCTATTTCGTCGGGCGCCCTGGGGAGGACGGGTTCGCGGACCGCTTTCTCGAGACGTGGGGGTGCGACGGGCACAACTCGCACACCAACGTCTGCTCGTCGGGCGGCCGCACCGGCTACGGGTTGTGGTCGGGCACCGACCGGCCGTCTCCCGATTACGCGAACGCCCGCTTCATGCTGCTGATCTCGGCCCACCTGGAGTCGGGCCATTACTTCAACCCGCATGCGCAGCGGATCGTCGAGGCGCAGCAGCGCGCCGCCAAGATCGCAGTGATCGATCCGCGCCTGTCGAACACGGCGTCGCGAGCTGACTACTGGCTGCCGGCGTGGCCCGGGACGGAGGCGGCGGTGCTGCTGGCGATGGCCAGGGTGATGCTCGACGAGGATCTGTTCGACCGCGAGTTCGTGCGCCGCTGGGTCAACTGGCGCACCTATCTGGCCCACCGCGCGCCGGGCGACGAGCCGACGTTCGAGAACTTCCTCGGCGCGCTGAGGGCCGAGTACGCGCAGTACACCCCGGAGTTCGCTGAGCGCGAGAGCGGCGTTCCGGCTGCGACGATCGTTCAGGTGGCGCGCGAGGCGGCACGCGCCCGGCCGGCGTTCGCGTCGCATATCTGGCGCGCGGCCGCGGCGGGGAACCTCCACGGCTGGCTGGTCACCCGGGCGCTGATGCTGCTGAACGTACTCACCGGGGGTGTCGGCGCCCGCGGCGGCGTGTCCCCCAACGCGTGGAACAAGTTCATCCCCGCGCCGTGGCGCGAGCCGCCCGCCAACACGCAGTGGAACGAGTTGAACTGGCCGCGCTCCTACCCGCTGGCGCACAACGAGATGAGCATCCTGTTCCCGCACTTCCTGCACGACGGGGCCAGGCAGCCGATCCTGTTCACCCGGGTGCTGAATCCCGTCTGGACCTATCCGGACGGATACTCATGGCTGCGCGCGCTGCGCGACGAGGAGCGCGTCGGCCTGCACGCGGCGCTCACCCCGACCTGGTCTGAGACCGCCTGGTGGGCCGACTACGTGCTCCCGATGGGCCACGGCCCCGAGCGCCACGACACGCACTCCTACGAGACGCACGCCGGCCGCTGGCTCGGCTTTCGCCAACCGGTCCGCCGAGTGGTGATGGAACGGACGGGCCGCAACGTCCAGTTCACCTACGAGGCGAATCCGGGCGAGGTGTGGGAGGAGGGCGAGTTCTGGATCGAGCTGTCCTGGCGCGCCGACCCAGACGGGTCGCTCGGGATCCGCCACTACTACGAGTCGCCCTACCGGCCCGGCGAGAAGATCACGCTCGAGGAGTACTACCGCTGGATGTTCGAGCACTCCGTCCCCGGCCTGCCGGAGAAGGCGGCGGCCGAGGGGCTGACCCCGCTCCAGTACATGCGCCGCCACGGCGCGGTCGAGATCGCCCGCGACGAGTACGAACAGCACCAGGCCCCCGTCAAGGACCTCGACCGCACCGAGGTGCGCGGAGTCGAGGACACGGTCACCAAGGTCGCCTTCGACGGCGCGCATCTGCCGCTGACCGGCCGTCCGGACACGATCGCCGCAGTCATCGACGATGTCGCAAGGCGCGGGTTCAATACTCCGTCGCGCAAGCTCGAGCTCTACTCCGAGACGCTGGCGGAGTGGGGCTGGGAGGAGTTCGCGACTCCCACCTACGCCCGCACCCACGTTCACCACTCGCTGATCGACCACGAGCGCGGCGAGTACGTGCTGATCCCGACCTACCGGCTGCCGACGATGATCCACTCACGCTCCGGGAACGCCAAGTACCTCAACGAGCTGGCCCACGCGCACCCACTCCTGGTCTGCCCCGAGGACGCCGAGCGGATCGGCGTCGACACCGGAGAGCTGGTCCGCGTCGAGACCGAGATCGGCTGGTTCGTGATCAAGGCGTTCGTCACCCAGGGCATCCGGCCCGGAGTGGTGGCCGCGTCACACCACATGGGACGGTGGCGCCTACGCGAAGACCAAGGCACCGAACGATGGTCCTCCGCCCTCGTTCAGATGTACGAGGAGGACAACACGGTCGCCTTCCGCCAGATCCACGGCGTCCGCCCGTGGGACTCGCCCGATCCGAGCTCACGGCGCATCTGGTGGAACGACGCCGGCGTGCACCAGAACATCACGTTTCCCGTGCACCCCGACCCGATCAGCGGCATGCATTGCTGGCACCAGAAGGTGCGCCTCCGACCCGCCGCACGCGAGGATCGCTACGCCGACATCTACGTCGACTTCGCCCGCGCCCGCCAGGTGTACCGCAAGTGGCTGGCGCTGGCGCGGCCGGCCAGCGGCGAGCTCCGCCGCCCGATCTGGCTGTTTCGGCCGGTCAAGCCAACGCTCGACGCCTATCGTCTGCCAGACGATCGATACGCCCGGGAGGCACGCGAGTCGCTGTCGAGCGCACCGAATCCGTTCGAGTTCCACGCGCTGGTCGACTGGGAACCCGAACAGGTATGGGGTCCGCTCGACAGCGAGCCCGGGCCTGGGCCGACTGCCCCGCCGGGCGACCGAGTTACGCCTGGATCGATCTCTCCGCGCGCCGAGGCGATGGCCCGGCGAGCTCGAGATCACACCGAACACCGGGGGCTCCTGCAACGCCTCACAGGCCAGAAGGCCTCGGCGGGCGGCGAGAATCAGTGACGATGCTGACGCTCCGGCCCACTGCGACGCCCGCATCAGCATGCGCTCCCTTCGCCACTGACGGCAGCAACAACCGCCCAAGTCACGCCAGCCGCTCGGCTCGCTCCTCGCCTCAGGCAGGAACGAGCGTGAGGCGCACCGGGCGAGTAGCCCCGACAGCCGTCGGGGCTACTCGGGTGCATTCTTGAAGAGCGAGAGCACCGAGACCAGACGCTGACCGACACCGCAGTGGCAGAGGGCATGCTGGCATACCTATGAAGCGCACCACCGTCAAACCTCCAGATCAGCTTGACGCCCGACCTCGTCGCGTGACGTTGAGTCCGAGCGGCGTGCCGTCGAACGATTTCACCCTGGTGTCATGGCCGGGCGTCACGGATGTGGTGTAGAAGCGGACGTCGGCGTACGTCGGCTGTGGCGTGCACGGAAGCCCGAAGGGGGTGTTGTCGGTCGCGAGTGCTCGCGAGGTGTGCTCTAGGCCAAGGAGCGCGGCACCCGTTATCAGGCTCGCCAAGAGTCGGGTTCTCACGTCTTGCAGCTCCTGTTCGGGGTCGGGCCGCCAAGCTACGTCGAGGGCGGACCCTCGTCATCGCCCGCACGATGCGACCGGCATCCGCCGTCGGTGGTGACGCTCTTCGCGTCCGAGCACTCGCAGCTGCATCCCGGGATGTAGGCGCGATACATTGCTCGGCCGATTCGGTTGCAGCTGCCGTGCGCTATGAACTTGACATGCCCGACCGGATCGAGATTCGTCCTGCGCGCAACGGCGATAGCGACTACGTCGCCGGGCTTGCGTCAAGCCTGCTCGAGTTCGGCTCTCCGGCTTGGAAGGACCCCGAGGCGCTGGCGCCGCGCTTCCGCAAGGTGCTTGCTGAGGCCGTGCGCAATCAAGATCATCGATCCACGGTCTTGATCGCCGAAGGCGAGGACGGGACGCCGCTCGGGTTCATCTCGCTGAAGGTGAGCAAGGACGTGGCGGGCATCGAACGAGGCCACGTTGCGGATCTGACCGTCACCGAGGGCGCGCGGCACAGGGGCGTCGGCCGGGCGTTGATGCAAGCGGGCGAAGCCTGGGCACGCGAGCGCGGATTCGCCGTGCTGAGCCTCGACGTCTGGTCGACCAACGAACGAGCGCTTGAGTTCTACCGCCGCCCCGGCTACGGCGCCGAGTCGCTCTGCCTGATCAAGGCGCTTGGCTGATCTTGACGGTCGGTGCGGGAGGGGTGAGCCTGGGGTCGTTTGCGGCGAGGATGCTCAGTAGGCTGAGGAGGGTTTCGCGCCCCTGCGGGGCCGGGAAGCTCGATTTGATCGCTGAGGCCCCTCCCTGCGGAACCCAGCGCCACCCAATGGCAAAGCGTCTGAGGAGCTGCTGCCGCCGAGATAGCCGTTGGGGGGAACTACGGACGTGAATCGCTGCTCGACCCCGATTACGGCGACGGCGCCCGAGCCTAGCCTCAATGCGTGGCAGACACGCTGACAGCGCTCGACGGGTCGTTCCTCCGGCTCGAGGAGCTCGACGAGGGGGCGTTGATGAGCATCGGCGGCGTGATGGTGTTCGATCCGCCGGCGGGCGGAGTGGCTCCGACTGTCGAGGCCGTGCGGGAGCACCTTGCCGCGCGGCTGGGTGAGCTTCCGCGCTACTTGCAGCGGCTGTCGAGCGTCCGGACGGGGAGCTTGGCGTGGCCGCAGTGGGTGCCCGATGAGCGCTTCGACATTCGCCACCACGTCGGCCATGTCGAGCTCCCGGCGCCGGCCGACGACGGGCAGCTGAGCGATTGGACTGCCGAGTTCTTTTCGCGTCCGCTGGACCGGACACGGCCGCTGTGGGAGATGATGCTGGTCGAGGGCCTCGAGGGCGGGCATTGGGCGCTTGGGTGGAAGACCCACCACTGCCTCGTCGACGGCGTCGGCTCGGTGGACCTGATTGGTCTGCTGCTGGGCCCCGGGGCGACGGCGAGAACCGAGCCGGCGTCGCCGAGGAGCGCGTCTGCCGGACCATCGTGGCGGTCACACGTTCCCGAGGCGGTTGTTCAGGCCGCGGGCGCCGGCGCGCGCGCCGGCAGCGCGGCGGTTCGCTCCGCGGCGCATCCCAGGGAGGCGCTGGAGCGCTCGCGCCAGGTCGCCCAGGTGATCGTGCACGATGAGCTTCGCGGCGCGCCCCGCACCTCGCTGAACGTGCCGATCGGGCAGACGCGCCGGTACGCCGTGGTGCGCGCGCCGCTGGAGGAGCTGAAAGCGATCGCGCACCACCTCGGCGGGTCCGTCACCGACGTGGTGCTGGCGGCTTCCACCGGCGGCCTGCGGCGGTTGCTCCTCTCGCGCGAGGAGGGGCTGCCGTCGGGCGCGCTGCGCGCGCTGGTGCCGATCAGCGTGCGCGACGCATCGGACCGATCGATGCTCGGTAACCGGCTCAGCTTCTGGTTCGTGGATCTCCCCGTCGGCGAGCCACTTGCGGAGGCGCGGCTGCGGAAGATCGCTGCGGCTACCCGTCGGCGGAAAACCGGTGGCGCGGCGCAGGCCACGTCGACGATGATCGGGCTTGCTGCGCTCGCCCCGCCGGCGGTGGCGAATGCGGCGCTTGCGCGGACGGTGTTCTCCAGGCGGATGTTCAACGTGGCGGTCACCAACGTGCCGGGTTCGCCGGCGCCGCTGTACGCGTTCGGAGCGTTGTTGCGCGAGATCCACCCGGTCCTGCCGCTTCTTGCCGACCACGCGGTGGGGGTCGCCGCTCTCTCCTATAACGGGTTGGTGACGTTCGGGATCAACGCCGACGCCTCCTCGATGCCCGACATCGACGTGCTCGCGCGCGGAATCGCGGAAGGCCTCGAGGAGCTACGCGCGCTGGTGCCTGACGCGACCGAGACCGAAGATAGGAGCCACTGACCGAGCGCGAAGATGACTCGGCTGATCGACGACGACGACGCGGCTACGCGTAGACGCTTTCTGGTCAGTTAGGGTCATGAGCGAGATGCTCGACTGGGACGTCGGCCGGTACGAAGAGATGGCCGCGGAGCTAGAGCCGGTCGCCGAGCACATGGTCTCTCTCGCTCATGTCCAGCGCGGCGAGCGAGTAGTGGATCTCGCGACAGGCACCGGCAACGCCGCGCTGCTGGCCGCCGGCGCGGGCGCACTCGTGACCGGCCTCGATACCGCGCCCAGGCTGATCGACGTCGCGCGCGACCGCGTTGTGGCCGAGGGTGTCGATGCCTCCTTCGTGGTCGGGGACATCCAGGCGCTGCCGTTCGACGATGGCTCGTTCGACGTCGCTCTGTCGGTGTTCGGATTGATTTTCGCCGCTGACGCGAGCCGCGCCTTCGATGAGATGATCCGCGTACTGCGTCCCGCTGGGCGGGCACTCTTCTCGGTGTGGGTGCCCGCCGGGCCGATCGACGCGATGGTCGCCACGTTCGGCCGCGCCCTCGCCGCCGCGACGGGACGCAGGCCCCATCGCTTTGCCTGGCACGACGCCGACGCGGTGGGCGGGCTTGCCGCGCGCCATCGCGCACTCGTCCAGATCCATGAGGGACTGCTCCGCATCACCGCTCCGTCGCCCGAGGCCTACCTTGAAGCCAACGAGCAGCAACATCCGGTGAGCGTCGCTGGCCGACCCGTGCTCGAGCGTGCCGGCACCTACGGCCAGGTGCGAAATGAAGCTCTCCGCGTCCTGCGCCAGGGCAACGAAGATCCGCAAGCGTTCCGCGTCTTCAGCCCCTACCGCGTGATCGAGGTCCACCGCTCAGCCTGATCGCCAGCCGCGCGAGCCGGCGTGCGCCCGCGATCCGCGCCGCGACTTCCATCGGTTCGACGCCACCGCTCAGCCGGGACGATGGGCGCTGCGTCGAAGTTTGCCCCAGGCTCCGCCCGCGCAGGACTGCGGCGCGATGCGATCGCGTCGGGATGTGATGGTCGTTCGCGACGGGCGTCCGCAGACAGAGCCGGCAAGAGCGCCGTTCCGCCAGCGATGGAGAAGGTCCGCGCGGATGGGCGGCGCCTGCTCAGTCGTCGAGTAAGCGACCTTCTTGATGCCAGCGCCCCTGGGCGGGAACGTGAGCGCGATGAACACCTACGCAAAGCGCCTGGCGATCAACGGCGAGATCAAGGATCAGGCAGCCATGCCGTCGTCACAGCACCTTCGTAAGCCGTCGCCTAACCCGACCGACGCTGTGCTCAGCCCAGCGTGATCGTCGTCCCGACCGTGCCCATGACGAACGCGTCGGGGAACCGTGCGGCCATCTGCTGGCACGCCCTCCAGCCCGTGCAGTGCGCCGGCACGAGCAGCGACGGGGAGAGCTCGGCCAGCGCCTCGACCGTCGGTCCGATGATCGGCTCGAACATCGGACCGCTGAGGTGAAACCCGCCGATGATCGCGCCGACCTTGTCCTGGCCGGTGAGCCTGCGCGCATATCGCACCGTGTTGACGATGCCGGCGTGACCGCACCCGCTGAGCACGACCAAACCCCGATCACCGAGGCTGAGCACCAGCGCCTGGTCGTCGAGGATCAGCGGATCCGCCTGCCAGCCATCGTCGCGGAGCGCCTGATGCCCGGCAAACCCGGTCTCGAACGGCGTCTGCCGGTCGACCTCCCCGGTGACGAGCACCGCTCCGTCGAGCAGAAACGACGGCTGGCGTTCCTCCGCGATCGAGAACCCCATCTCCTCGAGCGCTCCACGACTGGTGACGGGGAGCTCGGCCGTCAGCAGCCCGGGAAAGCTGATCCTCCGGCGGCTCCAGAACTCCGGATGGATCATGACCGGCAGTCGAGTCGGGCCGAGGACGCGCACCAGCCCCTCCATCCCCGTCACGTGATCCCAATGACCGTGGCTGAGCACGATCACCTCGATATCGGCCGGATCGATCGCGAGCCGGCGCATGTTCTCCACCATCCCGTTCGGCGACACCCCGGTGTCGAACAGCAACGTTCGCTTCCGGTCCGCCTTCTCGATCCGCACCAGCGCCGAGAATCCCGGCTCGGCGATCAGCGCGTCCGGCACCCCGGTGGTGGGGCTGACGCGCGCCTGGGCGGTCGGTAGTCCTCCGAGGATCGCCTTCGGCCAGTTCATCCGCGCGATCGCTTCCTGGTCGACGAGCAGAGGGTCGGTCACGTTGTCGATCAGGAGCGTGATCTCTACGCGGTCGACAGGCTCGAGCTCGATGCGGTTCATAGCTTCATCCTCTCTTGGGCCATTCGCTGCTGATGCCCCCTGCCCGATCGGGAGGCCCGCGTCAGCCTCGACGCCGGCCGGTGCTGAGCCACGAGCGCTGGGCGACCGGGACGTAGTAAAGCTGGTGCCGACCCGGGTAGATCGGGCGTGGCGTTCGATCTACGGCTCCTGGTCACCGATCATCTCCAGCGACTGCGAGGTCCAACCGCGTGAGGCCGAGTACAAACAGACACCAGAGACATCTCAGGCTCGGAGCGCAGCTCATCATGTCGTAGATATCGGAGGAGCTGGCGCGCGTTCGACACGTCGGTCCGGCTTGCTGGTATGGCGGAGTCGCTCGTACCGGAGTGGGGACCGCGCTGTCAGGATGTGCCGGGGGGACCGCCAAGGACGGCCGCTGAGATGAGTAGGTACGCGGCGACGACGACAACGAGGGCCGCGAAGCCCTGGCTGAGCTGACGCTGCGGAACGTCTTCGGCGAGACGCACGCCGGCCAGCGCCGCCGGCGATCGCCGAGACGGTCATCGCGACGGTGACGCCGACATCGAGCGTGCGGCCAGCCGCGAGATGGGCACTGAGCGCCATGAGCGAGGTGACGGTGATGATGACCAGCGAGGTGCCGACGGCCATGCGCATCGAGAAGGCGAGCGCGACGGCGAGGGTGGGCATGATGACCGCGAGGGCCGCGATCAGTGCGCGGCCGCTGACCGCCTGTCCGAGCGCGGTGCCTACGATCACGCCGGGGAGAGCCGCAGCGATAAATCCGGCCGCATGACGCCAGCAGACGCGCCCGTCGCGTGCGTGGCTGAGACTCCCGATGACCGCGCCGGGCGTGACCACGACCAGCGAGGCGGTAGTCGCTTGGTGGACGGTCTGGCCGAGGACGTAGACGAGCACCGGCACGGCGAGGGCCGAGCCGCCGCCGAGCATCCCGAGGCTCAGCCCGATGCCGAGGCCAAACGGGATCGCCGCCGGCGCCAGGGTGTACGCGCCGCTAGCGGGTCACGGGCAGGCCGGCTCGATTCCAGGCGATCATCCCGCCGCGCACGTTGAGGGCGTCGTAGCCGGCCGTGAGGGCGATTGCGGTGGCGCGCGAGCTGCGCGCACCGGAGTGGCACAGGAACGCGACCTGGAGGTCGCGGTCGAGCTCATGCAGGCGGTCGCGGAGCTGTCCCAGCGGGATGTTGAGCGAGCCGCGTACGCGTCCGCGTTGCAGCTCGCCCGGCTGGCGCACGTCGACCAGCACGAGTTCGTTGCTCGCCAGGCCTGCCGAGGCCTGGGCGGGAGTGATCGACGGTTTGCGCGTGAAGAACATCGGACGATCTCGTGTGAGCTAGGCGGCCGGCTGGGCCGAGCGTTCCACGACGGCGGTCAGGCGCCGTCGCACCTCGCTCGCGGTCTCGGCGAGCTGGTCGTTGCCGACGATCGAGAGCATTTGCTCGGCGTTGACGGCAGCGATGTGCGTCTGTCCCTCATGCTGGTACACGACGACGTTGCAGGGGAGCAGCGTCCCGAGCTCGGGCTCGGCTTCGAGCGCCGCATGCGCCAGCGGCGGGTTGCACGCGCCGAGGATCAGGTACGGCTCCCGGTCGACGTCCAGCTTGTTCTTGAGGGTCGTTTGCACGTCAATCTCGCAGAGCACGCCGAAGCCCTCGGCGGTCAGCTCCTCGCGTACGCGGGCGACGGCGTCTGCGAACGCGAGGTCGGTGGTGGTGGTCAGGGTGTAGCTGCTGTCAACTTGGGACATGCTGCCTCCAGTTCCTTGTGCTTTGCCTGGGCCGCCTTGGTGCGCTGCTCGGAGGCGTCCGTCGGTTCGATGTAGTGCTCGTCCATATACGCGAGGATCGCCGGCTCGCCGCTAACGATGCTGCCGTCGACGACGAGGACCGGGATCTGGCTGGCGCCGGTGGCGGCGCGGAGCTGTGCGCGCGCTTCGGCGCGAACCGGGACCTGGTGGACGGTGTAGGTGAGACCGAGCTCGGTCAGGCGCTGGCGTACCCGGTGCGAGGCCGGGCACCATTCCGTCTGCCACAGCTCGAATCGTGATGCTGACATGGCTATCGCTCCCGAACTCATGTGTGTCCGAAGGTGACGTTGGGAAGGACTCTGCGTGCCCACCTGGGCAGGTACCACGCCCACCGGCCCATCAGCCGCAGCAGCACGGGCAGCAGCAGCAGGCGGATCAGGGCTGCGTCGAGCAGCACCGCGACTCCGAGGATGATCCCCATCTCCTTGGGCGGCAGCGGTCCCGACAGCGCGAAGGTGAAGAACACCGCGACCATCACCGCGCCGGCGGCGAAGATCACCCGGCCTGAGTGAGCCAAGCCGCCGACCATCGCGTCGTGCGGGTCGTGGCTTCGGTCCCAGTGTTCCTTGGCGCTTGAGAGCAGGAACACGGTGTAGTCCATCGAGATGGCGAAGATCATCGCGAAGAAGAACACCGGCCCCCACGCATCAAGGAACCCCTGGGACTGGAACCCCAAAAGCGAGTGCAGCGCGCCGTCCTGGAAGATCCACTTGGCCACGCCGAACGCCGCGCCCGTGGCCAGCAGGTTCGTAAGCACCCCCACCGCCGCAAGCAGCGGCGCCTGCAGCGCGATCAGCAGGAGCAGGAACCCGAGTCCCAGCACGACCCCGATGACGAGCGGCGTCTTGGCCGACAGGGCGGCCTGCAGGTCGTGGTTCTCGGCCACCGCGCCGCCGATCAGCGAGCCCGCGGGCAAGGCGCCCCGGAGCCGGTCGATCGTCGCCCCCACGGCCGGGTTGGACGGATCCTGCCTCGGGATCGCGGTGATCAGGGCGTAGGCGCCGCTGGTCTGGGTGGGCATCAGGGCGGCGATGCCGGCGTCCCGGCCGGTGATGTTCTGCGCCGCTTGGGCTTGCGCCGTCGGCGTGACGATCTGCAGCGGCCCGGTGGCGCCTGGTCCGAAGGCGGCCTGCACCTGGTTGTACCCGATCCGGGAGCCGTCGGAGGTCGGGACGACCTTGATCGACGGCATCGCGGTCCTCAGCTGGGTGACGGGCAGCGCCAGTCCGACCAGGATCGCCAGCGCGACGACGCCGTGGCGGATCGGTTGGCGCCACAGGCGCTCGCCCCAGCGCTCGAAGCGCGGTGAGTGGTGCTCGCCGGAGTGCGCCCACGGCAGCGACAGCTTGTCCACCCTTGGGCCCAGTCTCGTGAGCACGGCGGGCAGGAGGGTGAGCGTCGCCGCGAGCACGAAGATGACCGCGAGCATGATCCCGAGGCTCATCGAGCGGAACGCCGGCGAGGGCACGAGCATGACCGCGGTCAGTGAGATCAGCACCGTGATCCCGCTGAACAGGACGGCCTTACCGGCGGTGTCCATCGTCACCGCGGTGGCGTCAACCGCCGACATGCCGTGGCCGAAGAAGGCGCCGCGGAAGCGGTGCACGACGAACAGCGCGTAGTCGATGCCGAGCGCCAGCGCGAACATCAGCGCGAAGTTCATAGCCCAGATCGAGATCGGCATCACCAGCGTGCCGAGGTACAGCAGGCCGGCCGCCGACGCGAGGCCAATCATCGTCAGCATCAGCGGTAGCCCGGCGGCGACCAGCGATCCGAACGCCAGCAGCAGGATCCCCAGCGTGACCGGCCAGGAAATGACCTCGGACTTCATCATCGCCGTGCGGTTGGCGGCGTTGAAGTCCGACCACATCCCCGGCGCGCCCGTCAGGTGAACCTGCACACCATTGTTGGACAGAGCGGCGAGCCTGCCCTTCAGCGAGTCGGCGGCCCTCACCATCCCGTTGGAGCTCTTCGCGGCGCCGGCCTGGACGATCGCGGTATGCCCGTCGCGGGAAATCGAGACACCGGGTGATGGGGCGACGACGCTGCGTACGGCGCTGTCGGTACGGAGCGTGCTCTCCACCTTTCCGATCGTGCTCTGGAAGGCAGCATCTTTGATCGTCGCGGTCGGCGAGTAGAGGACCGTCATCAGGCCATAGCTGGACAGGCCGTGGAAGTTCTTGTCGATCAGCTGTCGCGCCTGCACCGACTGCGATCCGGTCGTCTCCCATCCCGCACCCGAGAGCGCGGTCTCGACCTTCGGCGCGAACACGCCCAGGCCGAGCGCGAGGATCAGCCAGCCGACGAGCACCACCCGGAAATGGGTGGCCGTATAGCGGCCGATCCGGCCGATCGGCCCGACGTTGGCCGAGTGCGGGTACTGCTCCGTTGCCGGGCGCTTGCCGAGCTGTCGTTGTGCAGTAGCGCTCATCAGACACCCACCGCCTTCTGGCCCACAGTTGAGGCGTTGCTGTTTTCGTAGATGGCCGATCGCAGCCGGCAGGCTCGGCGCAGCACGATCGACGTCGGGCATGCCCCGACGAGCACATATAGCCATTGGTTCAAGCCCACGAACGCACTCAGCAGCACGAACCACGGCGACACCAGCACGGCCAGCGCCACGGAGAGCAGCGTCACCGTTCCCGCCATCCCGAACAGCACACGTTCGAGCGGCCACCATCTCTGGTTTGAAAGATGCATCGCGCGGTCCTCAAGCTGCCGAGGCGGCGGCTTCGGCAGGTTCGGCAATGGCCAGGCGGTCGAGCGCTTCCACGAGCTGGTCGGCGCCGATCACGCCCGTCTGCCCGGCAATCGGCGTGCCGTCGCGGAGCACGATCAAGGTCGGGATCGACCGGATCCCGTACGCAGCGGCGAGCGCCGGCTCGGCATCGACGTCGACCTTGGCGAAGCGATACTGCGGGCGCATCGCCGCCGCCCGCTCGAACTGGGGCGCCATCACGCGGCACGGCCCGCACCAGGCCGCCCAGAAATCGATCACGGCGATCCCAGGTTGGCCCGCGGCGGCCTCGAAGGTGTCCTCGGTCAGATGCTCGATCGTCTCCATGTATCCGGTCCTTTGGTCATCAGGCCGCCGGGCCCAGCGGCGCCAACGCCGCCGATGCCCCATCTGCACAACTGTAAAGTAGTGAATGCGTAGAGCATAGCGGGCGGCGGGAAAGCTGTCAACTACACAACTGTTCGATTGTGTTACGCTGCAGACATGAGAAAGACTGCGCCGGCGTCCCAGCCGCTCCCCGAGCCGCTGATCGAGCTCGTCGCCCAGCGCTTCCGGGTGCTCGGGGAACCGATGCGGATCAAGCTGCTCGACCGCCTGCGCGAAGGCGATGCCACCGTCGGCGAGCTCCAGGAAGCGCTCGGCGCCTCCCAGCAAAACGTCTCAAAGCACCTCGGGATCCTGCACGCCGCGGGAATGGTCAGCCGCGCCAAGGACGGCAACCACACCCGCTACGCGATCAGCGACCCCAGCGTGTTCGAGCTCTGCGACCAAGTCTGCGGCGGAGTGCGCCGCCAGCTCCAAGACCTCGAGGCAATCCTCCAGGCAAGCTGATCCAGCCGCCCGCTGCCGCGAGCGAGCAGGGCAGCCGGTCAGGGCTACCTTCAACCCGGGCTCTGTCGCGCTTCGCGGGCGTCGGCCGCGAGCGCACATAGCTCGCCGGGCCGCTTCCGCACCCGGTAGTCGATGTCCGACGCGATGCATCTCTCCGACCGACAGCCCGCTCGAATCATCAGGGCGATCCGGGCGCGTCGGGCGACCTCTACCTGCCAGTAGATAGGCTGCGACACCATCGATGGCGGCCTCGCGTACACCGGACGAGCCACGCACGGCGGACCGGATCCTCGACGTCGCGGAGCGGCTGGTCCAGACGCGCGGCTTCAATCGCCTCAGCTACGCGGACATCGCCGCCGAGCTTGGGATCACGACGGCAAGCCTGCACTACCCGAGGTGCTCACCCAGGGCACGGCAGACAAAACCCTGACCTTCACCGGATCCGTGGAAGCAACCGCCCGGACCATCCTCGGCACACTCGAAGGCGCCATGCTCGTTGCTCGTCCCTACAGCGACGCGACGAGATTCGACGCGATCACAGGGCGGCTTCTGGCCAGTCTGACCGAATGACCATATGTTCAGCGAAGGCGCGGGTGCGACGAGCAACCCGTCGATCCCAGAAGGGTGCCGCGGCCTTTGCTGGCTGAAGCCACGCCACAGAGGTCGCACTGAGCGCATAATTCCTCGCGGCTCTCCTGCGGTGAACGCTTACGACAGTTCGCCCGGGCAACCGATCCGGGCATGGCCACGGCCATGTGATTCTTGTAGTCAGCAGGGTCGGAAGATCGATCGCTAACCGCCTGGGAAGGCACTTCGGCGAGAGGAGGCCCTCGTGGTTGATCGAGACGCACGCCAGCCTTGACCAGCCCGGCGTTCGTGGCCTTCGGCGTCGCGGACGGGTCCGACGGTGGTCCGCGCTCCAGCCGCATCGAGAATGCGCCAGCGTCGCGTCGCGCCGGACCCATCGATCCGCGGGCACGTGATGCGTGCGAGTGGGCGCGGATCGTCCCGCAGGGGGAAAGCCCGCGGCGCGACGGTGGTTTTCCCCGGATGGTCCCAGGCGAGGTTCGGCTTAGGGTTCGCACGGCGATTGACTCCCCGGTGCGTGAGCTTCCGGACGGTTTCTTGTGACCTATGTGGAGAGTGTGATGGACATATCTTTTGACGGTCGGTCGCTGTGAGCCGGGTCGTCGTGCTCGGAGCAGGAATCGCGGGCCATACCGCGGCGTCGTTCGCGCGCAAGTGGATCGGGCGCGACCACACGGTGACCGTGGTGTCGCCGAGGCCCGATTACAACTGGGTGCCGTCGAACATCTGGGTCGGGGTCGGTCTAATGAAGCCGGCGCAAGTCACGTTCCCGCTCGCGCCCGTGTACGAGCGAGCGGGAATCGAGTTCGTACAGGCCGCCGCGCGGGAGCTCCACCCGGAGGGCGACGACGGCGATTCCTCCCCCTATGTAATCGCGGAAGCGGCGGGCGGAACGCGGTCGAAGGTCGGGTATGACTTCTTGATCAACGCGACCGGGCCGGCGTTGCGGTTCGACAAGACCGAGGGGCTCGGGCCCGACGGCGGGAACAGCCTGTCGGTGTGCCTGCCGCAGCACGCAGCGCAGGCCGCGGCGGCGTTCGATGAGGAGGTCGAGCGGATGCGGCGCGGGGAGAAGCGACGCTTTCTGGTCGGCGTCGGTCACGGGACCTGCACGTGCGAGGGGGCCGCGTTCGAGTACATCGTCAACCTCGAGTTCGAGCTGCGCCATCGCGGCGTACGCGACCGGGCCGAGATTACCTGGATCACCAACGAGTACGAGCTCGGTGATTTCGGCATGGGCGGCATGCATCTCAAACGCTCCGGCTACATCACCCCCAGCAGCATCTTCAACGCCTCGCTGTTCGCCGAGCGCGGGATCGATTGGATAACCCGAGCGCATATTCACAAGGTGGAGCCTGACCGCGTGCTGTATGAGACGCTGGACGGCGCCGAGCGCGAGCAGGGCTTCGATTTTGCGATGCTGCTGCCGCCGTTCTCGGGCGTCGGACTTAGGGCGTTTGACCGCGAGAGCGTCGAGATCACCGACCGCGTCTTCCTCCCGAACGGGTTCATGCGGGTGGACGCGGACTACTCGTCCAAGCCCCATGAGCAATGGAAGGCGGGTGACTGGCCGCGGACCTACCAGTCGCCCGATTACTTCAACGTGTTCGCGGCCGGGATCGCATTCGCACCGCCCCACGCCATCTCGATCCCGCATAAGAGCCCGAACGGCACCGTGATCGCGCCGGCGCCCCCGCGGACCGGAATGCCCTCGGCGACGATCGGCAAGGCCGTCGCCCGCAACATCGCCGAGATGCTCGACGGCGCACGGACGCCGACGCACACCGCCTCGATGGCGGAGATGGGCGCCGCCTGCGTAGCCTCCGCCGGCGCCAACCCGTTCACCGGCACCGCCGCGTCGATGACAGTGTTCCCGATCGTGCCCGACTACGAGCGCTACCCGCAGTACGGCCGTGATCTGGACCGCACCTTCGGGGAGATCGGGTTGGCCGGCCACTGGATCAAGATCCTGCTGCACCACCTGTTCCTGCACAAGGCGCGCCTGCGTCCCGGCTGGCGCCTGATACCGGAGTAGCCGCATGGACGACGAGAAGCTGCGCTACGTCACCAAACCCACGAGGACGACGCTGTTCCTGCGCACGTTCCTGCCCTGGCAGGCGTGGCGGTTCGCGGTGATCAACCTGAAGATGATCGGCATCATCCGCCGCAGCCACAAAGGGGTGGGGACCTGATGGCGGCCTCCACGTGAGCGCGGGCGGATGAGCCAGCTCGAGACCGGCCCGGCGGCGACGGTTTGGGACCGGGTGCTGTGCGCGGTCGATCAGACTCCGGCCAGCATCCACGCCGCGCGGACGGCGGCCCGGCTGATGCCGGCCGCGGGGAGGCTGACGCTGTGTACGGTTGTGCACGGCGAGGCGCTCGGGGCCGACGTGGCCCTCGAGCGATCGCGCACCCGTGAGGCTCAGGACGCCCTCACCCACGCGCAGGCGGAGACCCAGCCCTTTCACGACGCCGAGTTGCACCTGCGAGAGGGGCGGCCGGTCCGCCGGCTTTTGGATGAGCTGTCCGCCGACCGAGCGACCCTGGTCACGGTCGGTCGCCACGGCGACAGCGGTGCCGTCGGCGCAACGCTCGGCGAGCTCGCGACGGCGATTCTCCATGAGGCTGTCTGCTCGGTGTTGATCGCCGGCGCCGCCGAGCGCGACTACGGAGAGGTGGTGGTCGGGTTTGACGGTTCTGGCGGCGCCGGGCGCGCGCTCGCGGTCGGCCGCGAGCTCTCGGCGCGCCTGGCGCTGGTACTGCGGGTGCTCGTGGCGACCGGCGGGCCGGATCCCCCGGGTCCCGACTGGTCGCGCCACGAGCTCGGGACCGAGCTCGATGTCGTCGAGGACCCGCGTACCGCCGTCGACGCGCTTATCGAAGCTTCCCATCCGGCGAGACTGCTGATCCTCGGGAGCCGTCACCTCGGCGGTGTGATGGCGCGCTCGAGCGTCAGCGAGCAAGCGGCACGCGGCGCCGGCTGCCCCGTTCTCGTGATTCGCTGACCGGACCGCTCGGTCTGCATCACACCGCGGCCTCAGAGACGTGGCCTGCGCCGAACACACAGGGGAACCAGTAGCAACTACTGTACAACTACTAAGATGTGGGCTTGTAACCTGATATGTCGCTTCCGACCTTGAGCGCCGCAACCGACAAGGAGCCTTCGATAAGCAAGAACATGAGCACACTCGATCGGCGCGTGCGGGCTGCGCTGGTCGCGCCCGTCGCGGTGGCGATCGCGGTGCTGATCGGCCCGGGGTCGGTCGTCTCGATTGTGCTGTACGCGCTCGCGGCGATCATGCTCGCGACCAGCGCCGCGGGCTACTGCCCCCTGTATTCCCTCGCCCGTCCAAGCGGCCGTCACCGCCGGACGGTGGCGAACGAGCGATGAGACAGAAAGGAGCAGGTGAGATGGATGTGACCGCTGAGAGATTCCAGCGCGAGGTGATCGAGCGGTCGCACGAGCAGCCGGTCGTGGTCGACTTCTGGGCCGGCTGGTGCTGGCCGTGCCCGATGCTGGGGCCGGCGCTCGAGGCCGAGGCCGCCAAGCGGGCGCGACGGCTCGAGCTGGTCAACGTCGACGTAGACGCGGAGGCGCAGCTGAGCGCCCGTTACGGGATCCGGAGCATCCCAACCGTGGCGGTGTTCCGCGACGGCGAGCCGGTGACAGGGTTCGTCGGCGCGCAGCGGGGGAGGGTGATCGGCGACTTCTTCGACGAGCGAGTCCTCGGGGCGGCAGTCGAGCAGCCACGCGCGGACGTGAGACCCGCGGCTGAAACCAGCCGCAATCCAGCTGTGCCGACACCGGCACGCAAGGAGGTGAGCTGAGATGCCCGCCGAGCTGCGCCACAAGGAGTTCCGGTTCCCAGTCGAGGTCGTGTGGCACGCCGGCCGGCGGACCACCGCGAACGTAGAGGGCAAGGCGCCTCTGCCGATCGCGACGCCGCCTGAGTTCCGCGGCACCCATCCCGACCTCTGGAGTCCCGAGGACGCGTTCGTGGCCGCGGCCGGGTCGTGTCTGGCGGTCACGATCGCCGCGCTGGCCGAACGCGAGCAGCTGCCGCTGCGCGGACTCTCGGTCCGCGCGGACGGCGTCGTGGGACGCCGGCCCGACGGTCGCTTCGGCTTCGTGCGCATCGATCAGACGGTCGAGCTCGAGACCGAGCCCGGATCCGAGGGCGCCGCCCGCGCGATGGTCGCGAAGGCCGAGGACAGCTGCCTGGTCACGGTGTCGCTCGCGCTGCCGGTCGAGACGACGGTCGAGGTACGCGCACCCCTCCCGGGGGCCTAGCCATGCCCGCGGCGATGGACAGCGAGGCGTGGAATCGCCGCTACGCCGACCGCGAGCTCGTGTGGACGAGCGACCCCAACCGATTCCTCGTCGCCGAGGCGGCCGCACTCGCGCCCGGGCGGGCGCTCGACCTCGCGTGCGGTGAAGGCCGCAACGCCGTTTGGCTGGCCGCGCGAGGCTGGCGGGTCACCGGCATCGACTTCTCAGAGGTCGGGCTCGCGAAGGCGCGCCGGCTCGCCGAAACGCGCGGCGTGCAGGCACGGTGGATTGCCGCTGACCTGCTCGACTACACCCCCGAGCCACGGGCGTTCGACCTCGTACTTGTCTGCTATCTGCAGCTCCCCGCGGTGCAACGGCAGCCGATCGTGCGTGCCGCCGCACGCGCCGTGGCGCCCGGCGGGCTGCTCCTGCTCGTCGCCCACGACAGCACCAACCTCGACCACGGCTACGGCGGCCCGCGGGACCCCGCCGTGCTCTACACCGCCGACGACGTGGCCGCCGATCTCAAGGGCGCCGGCCTGCAGCTCGAGCGGGCCGAGACAGTACGGCGACCCGTCGAAACCCTCAACGGGGAACGGATCGCGCTTGACGCGCTGGTGCGCGCGCGGCGGCTTGCGACCCGGGCCATCCCCTAGTCCGATCGCGAGGAAGCACCGATGTTCACGACCCTTCCGAGCTCGAAGATGGGCGATTCGACGCAAGAAGTACTCGCCACGGCGAGCTCCGCACGCAGCAGAACCGCGCCGGCCAGCGAGCCGCCGGACGGGCCTGGTCTGGCTGTAGACGCGCTGCTCGAGCCGTGGTTGTCATGTCTGCAGGAGTGGCTCGGCGAGCTGCGGATCTTCGACTGCCACACGCATCTGGGCTGCGCCGATCCGGACGGGTCCTGCTTCGAGGTCGACGAGCTGCTCGATGCGCTCGCCGCGGTGGACGGACGGGCGGTGGTGTTCCCGCTCGCCGAACCCGGCGGCTACCGAGCCGCCAACGACCGCAGGCTCGCCGCGGCCGCGCGCCTGACCGCCGGCCATCCCGCGGAGGAGTACCTCGAGCTCGCACGGCTCGCCTGCGAGCTACCCGCCGATCATCCCGACGCTCCGGTCGCTACCTCGGTGCGTGAGCTACTCGACCGACACGCCCGGTACCTAGCGACCGACCCGTCGCGCCGCGGCCCGCGAGTCCCGGGCATCCATCTGATCTTCGTGGCAGCCGCGGTCGCCCACACCCCCGGCCTGCCCTAGCGACGACATGACCGTCACGAGTCCTGAGACCCAATCGCTTGACGCGGCGGAGGCGGCGTTTCGCCAACACCATCCCTCCTATGCCGACACGACATTGCTCGACGAGCTCCGGCGCAGCGATTTCTCGCGCCTGGATCGGAGCGGTCACGTGTACCTCGATTACACCGGGGGCGGGCTGTACGCCGAGTCGCAGCTGCGCGAGCACCTACGGCTGCTCCAGGACGGGGTGTTCGGCAACCCGCATTCGATCAATCCAACCTCGGCGGCGAGCACCGAGCTGGTCGAGCGAGCCCGTGCCTCCGTGCTTGACTTCTTCAGAGCCTCCTCCGAGGAGTACGAAGCGATCTTCACCCCGAACGCGACCGGCGCGCTACGGCTGGTCGGGGAGGCCTACCCGTTCCACCGGGGAGACCGGTTCCTGCTCACGTTCGACAACCACAACTCGGTCAACGGGATCCGCGAGTTCGCCCGCGCCCGAGGAGCGGAGACGACGTACATCCCGAGCGTCGCGCCGGAGCTGCGCGTCGAGGAGAACCTGCTCGGGCGCTACCTGACCGACACCGTCGGCGATCACCACAACCTGTTTGCCTTCCCGGCGCAGTCGAACTTCTCGGGTGTGCAGCATCCGCTGGGGTGGATCGAACACGCGCACTCGCACGGGTGGGACGTGCTGCTCGACGCCGCCGCGTATGTGCCGACCAACCGGCTCGACCTGAGCGTGTGGCACCCGGACTTCGTGGCGCTCTCGTTCTACAAGATGTTCGGCTGGCCGACCGGCGTTGGCTGTTTGATCGCGCGTCGCGACACGCTCGCCAAGCTCGAGCGGCCGTGGTTCTCCGGCGGGACGATCGTCGCTGCGTTCGTGCAGCGCCAGTACTACCAGTCCGCACCTGGCGCCGCGCACTTCGAGGACGGCACCGTCAACTACCTCAACCTCCCGGCCGTGGAGATCGGCCTGCGGTTCCTCGACCGGGTTGGGATCGAGACGATCCACGCCCGGGTCGGGGCGCTCGGGGCCTGGCTGCTCGACACGCTCGCCTCGATGCGCCACGGCGACGGCTCACCTGCCACCGAGATCTACGGCCCACGATCTTGGCAGCGTCGGGGCGCGACGATCGCTTTCAACTTCCTGCGCACCGACGGCGGCGTGGTCGACGAGCGCTACGTAGACCGGGTCGCCAACCGCCACAACATCTCGCTGCGCACCGGCTGCTTCTGCAACCCGGGCGCCGGAGAGGTCGCGTTCACGATCGCGCGCGAAACGCTGCTCGGAGGCGAGTTCGGCGAGGGAATGACGCTCGACGACTACGTCCGCACGATCGGGCTTCCCTCCGGCGGCGCGATCCGCGCCTCGCTCGGCCTCGCGTCGAACTTCGCCGATCTGTACAGATTTCAAGGCTTCGCCGCCGAATTCGCCGATCTCAGGAGCGTCCCCGATGACCTGCCACCGCGACAGACCTGCTGATTCCCGACCGGCCGTCAACCGCGTGCGTCAGCAATGAACGAACCCGGACCCCGGCTCCCAGGCGACGTCAGGCGCTTCCTCAAGCAGCCGCGGGTCGCCGTGCTGGCCACCGTGCGACGGGACGGCACACCCGCCAGCACCGCATGCTGGTATGAGCTACAGGACGCCCGGATCCTGATCACCATGTATGCGACCGCGCGCCGGCTGCCGAACGTTCGTGGCACGCCGCACGTAGCGATGACGGTTCTCGGCGAGGATCCGTATCAGCACGTCTCCATCTCGGGGCCGGTCATCGAGATGTGGGATGACCCGAACCTCGAGGTCATGGACCGCCTCGCGATGCGCTACACCGGGGAGGCCTGGCCGGAGCGACAGCCATGCGTCAGCGCCCTCGTCCAGATCGAGCGGTGGCACACGTACGGCGTGGTCTCGGATTCCTCCGACTACAGCTCCCCTGAGCAGCCCCTGTGAAACACGGTTGTCAGCAGCCGAAGACCACGTTTGGTGGCTCGCCTGCTTCTCCGGGAGCGGCGGAGAGCAGCCGCCGGCATACGGCCTCGCGGACGAGCGCGAGCCGTACCCCTGGGGTAGCTGCTCCGTGGCGACGATGCTCGCCGTCGGCGGCGGTTAGGGCCGGTCGCGCCCGGAGGTGGCCGGACCGACCGAGGTATGCCCCCAGACCGGCCGGCGGGTGACACTGATGCGACGGTGGCAATCAGACAAACGTCTTCCTGGTCCCCACCTGACGCGATGCCCCCACAACCGCGCCTTTTCCCTAATCGCTCACCACGACGGTCTTCCGCCAACGCAGCACAGGGTGGTTTGACGCCTACCCCCGCAGGGCCGACGCCAGGGGGCCAACAATCCTCCATCTCTCGCCTGATCAGCGCGTGAGCGGGCAAGCCCCTGGACGGACGAGGACGGCACGAGTCGGACTCCTGACCGGGTCAGAATTCGAAGCGCTCCTGTCGTCCCTGCAGACAGCTGCTGTCGCAATGGTGACGGCGTCGTGTCGCTGGATCTCCCCGACGAGGGCATCCGCTGACCGAACGCTTGCGCCATACTCAGGGCATGGCCTCCCAACCTTCATCCTCAGACCGTTTCTCGGCGGCCGAGTTGACCGTTCACAGCGCACAGAGCGATCTGCTCGAGGTCGAACCGCTCGATCTCGGCCCGGACGATCCGGCAACGGCGGCACTCGAGGTTGAACGCGGCCCAGAGCCTCGCGACGTGCGTCAGCGTGGCGAGTAGCACGCCGGTCGCATACCTGGACTCCTCGGCCCTCGTCAAGCTGATCGCGATCGAAGCGGAAACGGCCGCACTCCGCCAGGAGCTACGCCGTTGGCCTGACCGCGCCTCAAGCCTGCTCGCCACGGTCGAGGTCACCCGAACCGCACGGCGCCTCGGCGGTCACGCTCCCGCGGTCGCCGTCGGCGTACTTGCTGGTTTGCGGTTGCTTGCGATCGAGCCGATAGTCCCGGCTGCGACGCAGATCGGCGGGACGACGCTGCGGTCGCTCGACGCGATCCATCTCGCCACGGCCGCAAGCATCTCGCGACAGCTCGGCGCGCTCATCACTTACGACCAGCGCATGATCACCGAAGCCCAGACCCTCCGTCTGCCGGTTCTCTCGCCAGCCTGAGATCGCCGCGGCTTCGGCGAAACGCCACCCGTCAGACCTCGCCCCTCGGGGGTTGAGGGGAGCGGCATGACGGTCGGGCCTCTGCTCGCCCGTCCGCATCCGGCTCAGAGCCGACCGAGGGTCTAGGGCCCACATGTGCGACACCCACGGAGACGGAGCGCCCGCCTCCAACGCGATCCGGTGCACATGCCGGGATTGGCGCGCACCAAGCGGGCACAAACGTACAGCCGGCAGGAAGTGGTCAACCACCCGCGCCATCCCGCAGATACGGGCAATTCGCGTTTGACGACCCCTTCCCAATCGGACGCATTTTGGACGCGAAATGGACGCGCACACCCGCGATCGGCCATCACCGCGGCGCCAAAAAACCCGCCAATTGCAGGCAAAGCCCTCTGTCGGACTCGAACCGACGACCCCTTCCTTACCATGGGTCAGGGTGTTACGAGCGTTCACGGACGCTCTCGGATGGGCACGAAATCCCTGCAAACAGCGGCAATCTGGAGTGTACGGCTGTGGTGGCCGATTTACGGTCGTTGTGGATCTGGTGGACGCGGAGTGGGCGCGCTGCACTCAGCCGAGCCGACATCGTGAACACGGTCCGGCTTCTCGACCTGCCCGACGAAGCGATCGAGCTCATCGACGCCGGTGAACTGACCAAGGGGCACGGCAAGGCCCTACTCACCGAACCCGACCATCACCGACGCCGCCAGCTCGCCCGGCTGGCAGTCCAACGGCGCTGGTCCGTTCGTCAACTCGAGGCAGAGATCAACAGACCGACGAAACCCGCTCCGCGACGCCGCGAGCCCGAGCCCGACCACTGCGCCGCGGCGACACGACTCCAGGACGCGCTCGTCAACGCAACCGGATGCGAAGCCCGCACCACACCGCACCCACGGGGGTTCCAGATCATTCTCGACCAAGCCGGCGCGACGAGCCTCCTGCGTCTCCTCGGGAGCGACATCGAGAAACCATGACCCGTTGGGCGAGGGTCGGTCATGAGGTGTTCTACGTGGAACACGTGACGACTAACCTGCGAGGCGGCCGCCGCGAACGCGAGCACCGGACGCAAGCGCGGAGACGGCGTCGGGGACTCAGCGGTCGCGAAATAGGCAGACGCCTTGGGATCTTCTGCGATGACCATTACCGACAACCCAAACCGCGGCTGTCACGTTTCGACAAGGGAGACCCACGAAGCGGCCATTCGCCGTGCCCGTCGCTTCCGGTCTCAGCCGACGCAGAAGGAGCCGACAGCGGGCTCAGGATGCCATAGCGACTGCGGGCACGATGAACGGGGGGCAAACTTCACGATGACCTCTATCGCGTCTCGGAAGCCGTGTCGGCCCCGGTCTCACCGAAGGGATCGTCAGCGGTCATGAGGCGATGATGCCAGCGGCTGGCCGCAGGACGACGGCGCGCCGCAGGCGCGCGCACCGAACCTAGCGGTCGCGTCGAGCGGCGCGGGCGGTCCGCGGGCGCGGTCGAGTCCGGCGCTGGCGGCGTGACTCGCGTCGGAGGCTGATCGCGCACGCGATCAGGACTGCGATCGCGATCATCGATGCCACCGCCAGCCCGGGTGTGATCGCCAAGACGATGATGGCCGCGAGGATCGCTATGCCGAGGTCGATGAGGAGCACGTTGGATTTCACAGCGGCAGCCTCCCGTAGATGTCGCGCGGCTCACGCCGCAGAATCGCGAGTCCGATCTCGGAGGCTTCTCCGAGGGGTAGTGCATCGCTCACAGCAGACCCACTCGGCGAGCGAGATCCGAGCACCAGACTTGCCCGGGATCGGCGCGGTCGCGCGCCGCGCGCCACTCATCGAGCCGGGGGTACATGGCGCGCACCGTCTCCGGGCGCAGTCGGGCGTCTTTGGATAGGTACACGCGCCCGCCGGCTTCGGCGACCACGCGATCGAAGGATTCGAGCAGTGGGTCGAGGCCCGGCGCGGCTCTCGGTATGTCGAGCGTCAGCGTCCACCCTTCGATCGGGAACGACAGCGGCGCTCCGTTCGCCCGACCGAGGTCCTTCAGAACAGCGAGATAACACGGCACCCGTCCACGGCGCAGCCGCTCGATGACGAGCTCGAGCACGTGCTCGGAGCCGGTGGGCACGACCAGCTGGTACTGGAGGAAACCCTGCGGGCCGTACAGGCGTGGCCACTCGTCGAGCGAGTCGAGCGGAAAGAGGTGCTGGCCCAGTGGCTCGAGCCGGCCGTGCTGGCGTCGCACCGCGCTCGTGTACTTGAGCGCGTTTACGGCGCGAACCGTCGCCGGGCGGAGCGCCCCGGCCGGCCAGGCACGCGGCACAGTCGCGCGCGAGCGTACAACCGCCTTGCCATCGCCCGGGACATCGACAAGCTCCGCGCGCGTCACCACCCCCCTTACCGGCTGAGCGGCCAGCAGATCGAGCCAGGCGACGCGATACGGGCCGCCCGGCGCCGCAAGTGCCGCGAACGCGCCATCGAGCGAGCCGACGCGGTCGGTGTCGACCGACAGCATCGGGCCGCGGATCGGACTGAGCTTGATCCGTGCGTCCACGACGATGCCCGTCAGCCCCATCCCTCCGAGCGTCGCTTCGAACTGCCCGTCGCCGGTTCCGGGCTCAAGCTCGACCACCTCGCCATCGGCGCGGAGCAGTGAGATCGCCTCGACATGCGCACCTAACGTGCCCGCCGTGCCGTGGTTCTTGCCATGGATATCGCTCGCGATCGCGCCACCAACGGTGACGTGTTGCGTGCCCGGGACCACCGGGACCATCCAGCCGGTGGGGACGAGATCGCGCAGCAGCTCGCCGATCGTGACGCCGGCCTGCGCGGTCACGGTCCCGCGCTCGGCGTCGAGCTCGAACCCCTTCAGGCGGGTGGTCTCGATCACGAGCCCACCGGAGATCTGCGCGGCATCGCCATAGCTTCGACCCATGCCCCGGGGAAGCACCTGGCAGTGGCCCGCGGAGCGGAGCGCCGCGCGTAGCCCCTCGAGTCCGTCCGGACGCGCGATCCTGGCGCTCGCCCGCTCCCCTCGGCCCCAGCCGGTCACGATCGCCTGGGCGGGTTCGATCGCATGCGAGCGAAGCGACGATGCGTCAGCTGGCCGCATGGACCTCCAGCGCGAACAGCGCCAGCCAGGCGAGCCCCGCAAGCTGTAGCGGCCGGTCGGACAGCAGTAACTCCTCGGGCGCCTCCCCGGCTCCACGATGGACGAGCTCGCCGTACCGAAACAGACACGCCGCGAACGGAACGATCGTCAACGGCCGCCAGGGGATTCCGTGCACGGCCGGCAATGAGAATGCCCACATGCAATACGCGAGCAAGGCCACGGCGGTCGCCCCCGCGATGATCAACTCAAGCGCCCTCGAGCTGTATGAGTCGAGCACCCGTCGGCGTCGATCGTGTCCGCCCTCGGTCCGTTGCAACTCCGCGTAACGCTTGGCCGCGGCCACAAACACCGCCGTGCTGGTCACGACCAGCAGGAACCAGCGCGACAGGGTAACGGGCGCCGCGGCGCCGCCGGCGACCGCGCGCAAAACGAACCCCCCCGCCACCGCGAAGATGTCAAACACAATCAGGTGCCGCCACACCAGCGTGTAGGACAGAGTGAGAGCGGCGTACCCAAGCCCGACCAGCGCGAGCAGCGGCGCGATCGCGGCGCATAGCACCAGCCCTGCCAGCAACGAAGACAGGCCTAGAGCGGTCGCGAACCGCGCATCGAGCTCGCCCGCCGCAACCGGCCGGAAGCGCTTGCGAGGATGGCGGCGATCCTCCTCCACGTCGTGGACGTCGTTGATCGCATAGATCCCGGAGGCAAGCAAGCAGAACGACGCGAACGCCACGGTGACGCGCCCCGGAGTGTCATCGTGGCCAAGCGCACCGGCCGCCCCCGCCGCCGCGATCACGAGCGCGTTCTTGATCCACTGCTTCGGGCGCATCGTGGCGATAACGGCGCCCGGACGATTCCGTCGCGCTCCACGCAGGGGCAGGCGGCCTGCGCCGGCGGACTCCATGTCGGTAAAGGTAAGTGCGTTGCCTAAGACCAACCTGTGACAGTGATGAAAAGGCTCTCAGGAATTCCTTACGCTCGCTACCCGGCGGTGTGACAAGGTTGCCGACGATGACAGATCGGGCGACAGAGCCATTCGATCTCTCACACCATCGCACGCTTTTTGTGAGATCGAGCCAGCGTTCGCGGCCCACCCGTCGGCGAGTAACGCGCGCTCGCAGGATCGCGGCGATCGCCGCCGTGACCTGCCTCGTGCCGGCGTTTGTTTCCTACGTCGCCGCGATGACCGGACCATCCGATTCGAGCATCGGGGTTCGGACCGTCGAGTGGCTGCGGGACAACGGCGCGCGCGGCCTGGTCGACCGCGTCGAGAACGTCTACTACACGTTGAGCGCCCCTAGCAAAGGCGGCCCCGCTCTGAAGGCGCTGCCCAGGCAGTCGGGCGCCGTCGCGGTCACACCGGTTCAGCGCCCACAGCTCCGATTCCACCTCCCACCGATCCGCCGCTATCGCCCACCGAACATCCAGCCGGTGATCCACCCGGCGCTTCCAGGCGAGGGCGTGTGGCATCCGACCTTCGCCGACGGCGGCTCGCGCCCGCCGGTGCTGATCACGAGCTTCCGCCCCGAGCCGGACTATCCGCAACTTGTCGCGGGCTTGGCCTGGATCGACCACGCGCGCACGAGCGTGATGCTGTATCCGGGACTTTCCGAACCTGCCGTGCCGATGCCCTCGCGGGGGCTGGCTGAGGTACCGCCAACGATGCGCTCCGGCCTCGTCGCGACCTTCAACAGCGCCTTCAAGCTCCAGGATTCCGGTGGCGGCTTCGCCTACAACGGGCGGACCTACGCGCCGATGAGAACCAACACGGCGACAATTCTGCGCTATCGCAGCGGCCGCGTCGACGTGATCTCGTGGCACGGGGGATCGGATGTCGGACCTGACGTCCTGTACGCGCGGCAGAACCTGCCGCTGATCGTCAACGGCGGCCGGCCGAACCCGAACCTCTCCGACGGCCCCCAGTGGGGGGCGACGCTCGGCAACGCGATCATGGTGTGGCGCTCCGCCGTCGGTGTCGACCGTCACGGGAACCTGATCTACGCGGCCGCCAACGACCAGACCGTCGGCTCGCTCGCGGCGATCATGATCCGCGCCGGCGCCGTTCGCGCGATGGAGCTCGACATCAACACCTACTGGACCAGCTTCATCACGTATCGCTCGCCCGGCGCGCACGACCCGGCGAACCTGCTCGCGGACATGGATCGCGCCCCGACCCGATACCTGACGCCCGACGACCGGGACTTCTTCGCCGTCTACGTGCGGTGAGCTTAGAAAGCTCTCATCACCCCGTCGGCGCGCAAGGACCCGCCGGCGGGCAGTCGAAACGCCCTCAGAGGCGAATGCCCAGTCCAAGTCGCGAAGCGATCCAACGTTACGAGGCCCGGATCCTGGCCTACGACGAACTCGGCCACGAGCCAAACCCGAGACGTCCAGCCGGTACAGCACGACCGCCTGTCCGTTCATCACCTACGCGCGATCGCGCCCGTCGGCGACCGTCGACGCTGCGGCTCCGTGCGCGGCGGATCGTGGTCCTTACCGCACTTATCGTCCTGCTCGACCTGGTGGTCTCGTTCTGGAGCGCGATGGGAGGCCCCTCGAACGTCGCGTTCGGGGTCCGGGCCGTCGAATGGCTGCGCGATAACGGAGCCGCTGGGATCGTCTCGGACGTCGAGAACGTCTATTACTCGCTTAATGCGCCAGCTACCGGAGGGCCGCCGCTAAAGCGTCTCCCGCGGGTCGGGTCTGATGCGCACGTTCGGGTCGCAAGCTACGCCCCCCCGCCGATTCCCCCGGAGATCACGCCTACCCTGCCGGGCGAGGGACAATGGCACGGAACCGGTCCGGTCGTCCGCGGCGCGGCGGCCGTGCTCGTCACAACCTTTCGCCCGGACCCGAACTATCCGCAGCTGGTCGCCGGGGTCGCGTGGATCGACCACACACGAACGCGGCTCGCGCTCTACCCGGGTCGGTACGAGCCGCCCAATGACGGCAATCAGCCGGCGGAGGTTCCGCCCGACCTGCGCTCGGTCCTGCTGGCTACGTTCAACAGCGGCTTCAAGCTCGAGGACTCTGGGGGCGGCTTCTTCTCACAGGGTCACCTATACGCGCCGCTAAAGGACGGGCAGGCGACGCTGATCGGCTACAGCAACAGAACCGTTGACATCCGGACCTGGACCGGCGGCCCGGATCCCGGTCCAGGGATTGTGTTTGCGCGCCAGAATCTGCCCTTGACCGTCGAAAACGGTCAACTGAACCCAGCCCTGTCAAACGACTCACTGTGGGGAGTGACCGTTGGCAACGCGATCCGCGTGTGGCGCTCGGGGATCGGCATTGATCAACATGGCAACCTCATTTACGCGGCGGCTGACATTCAAACCGCCCAGAGCCTCGCACAGGTCCTTCAGCACGCGGGCGCGGTGCGCGCGATGGAGCTCGACATCAACTACGAGTGGACGACCTTCAACTTCTACAGCACGTTCGGCGCTGGCGGACCGACCAAGCTGCTGCCCGGCATGAGCCGTGCCGCGACACGGTACCTCTCACCCGACGACCGCGACTTCTTCGCGGTCTACGCCAGATAAACTACGGACCAGTCCGGCGGCTCCGGGCGTGCGCGGCACCTTGACATGGCGCCGCCGCTCGCCGAAATCTCGCAGACAACAAGCACGGCGCGATCGCGCTGGGTTAGTGCACGCCGATCCGCCTCAGCGGGCGACGATCGTGAAGAAATCGCGGCTGTAGGGTGTAAGGAACTGTCCCGGTACGCCGGGCTGACCCGGGACGATCGGGACCGGAGCCAATGGCCGATTACCGCCGCGGTGACCGTACAGATAGGCCGCGACCCATTCCGGGTTGATGTCGAGCTCGACGGCGCGCACAACTTTCGCTCCCAGCAGGGCATTGGCGAGCTCCTGGACGGTGAGGTTCTCCCCTCCGGCCCAGATGAGATCACCCTGAGCGGTGATCCCCAGCGCCGAACGGGCGGGCGCACTCACGCCGTGTAGCGTTGCCCCCCAGCAGAGCAGGCATTCGAGGTTGGCGGCTGGCCGGCCTTCGTCGATCAGCAGGTGCAGGTTCTGGCGCACCGAGACGACTGGCCTGCCGGGCGCGGGAACGCCCCGGTGCCAGCTGCCAATGTCGGTCGACCCATCCGAGTACGTGACGATCGATCCGAGCCCGTCGCTCAGTGGCGCGCCGACCCGGCCGGAAGACTGAAAGCCACCGGCGCCAACGTCCAGCTTGAAGCCGCCGTTGAAGGCGACCACGAGCGCTCGTCGTTCGGTCCCCGCGATCACGGGTCCGAAGCGCCAGCCGGTCGAGCCGGCGTCGACCGTTCCGGAATGGAGCCTCAGGCCGACCAGACGCTGATTGAATGCCAACAGGGTGACGTCCGCGTGTCGGTCGATCAACACCGCTGTCTGCCCTTGCACGGTGACCGCTGGAACAAAGCCGCTCGTGGTGGAGCCTGTCACGACGGGGAGCAGACGAGGATAGGCCGGCGTGGGCACGACCGGTCGTCGACTCCCCACCGGGAGCGTGTCCGCATGGGTCGCGGTCGGTCGGACGACGGGCCGACTGTGCGCGACCTTGGTGGCCGTGTTACTGCTGCCGCCTGCGCACCCAGCGACGCCGCCAATCGCCGCCGCGCAGAGCGCGAGCGGCGCCAGGCGCGTCCTCATCGGTCCTCCCGCTCGAGCAGGAGTGCGAGCGTCGGACAGGCGTCGGCCGCGTGCCGGGCGTGCGCGACAAGCTCCGGTGGCAGTGGCGAGCCGTCGATGATCGGGTAGCCCCACTCGTCGAGGGTCACGCGCTCGGGGAGTAGCTCGGCGCACAGGCCGTGCGCCTCACATTGGATCGGATTAAGCGCGACTCGCATCGTTCGGCTACGTCATCGCCAGCGGAACGGGAAGGGCCGCCGGCGCCGAGCAGCCCTCGCATGGGCCATACCGGATGTGATCCTCGAACTCATCGGCGAAGACCCGTAGTGCGCTAGCGACGAATCGGGTCGCGCCGTCGGGGAAGGAACAGGCGCCGCGGCCGGCGAGCGAGGTGCTCCAGCGTTCGAGATCCCGTCTCGCCGCGGGCGCTGCCGTTCCGGTAACGATCTGCCCGATCGCGTCGGCGATCGCGGCGAGGCCGTTGACGCAGGGCCCGCACTGACCGGCGGACTCGGCGGCGAAATACTCGGCGACACGGGAGATCTCAGCCACAGGGCAGACGGAGCGGCCGAGCGCGAGAATCGCGCCGGCACCCAGCGCCGCGCCGTGCCCGGCGAGCTGGGCGGGAGAGAGCCGGAGTTGAGGGATCGTGCGCGCTGGAAGCCAGGAGCCGAAGTAACCGCCAATCAACACCGCCGCAAGCTCCTCGGTCTGGCCGGCGGCGGCGAGGAGATCCGACAGTGAGGCGCCGTGCTCGATCTCGTAGACGCCCGGAGACGCAACTGCGCCCGAGAGCGTGATGAGTGTGGATCCGGGATCGGCGGCCGTGCCGGCCTGGCGATACCAGCTCGCGCCATGACGGCCGATCAGCGCCAGGTGTGCGAGCGTCTCGACGTTCTGGACTAGCGTCGCCCTCCGCCGCACCCCGCGCTCGAACGGTCGTGCCCGGAAGCCGGGCTTTGGCTCCCCACCCGAAAGCGCGTTGACCAGAGCGGACTCTTGACCTGAGACGAAGCCCTCGTCGACGGCGCGCAACTCGTATCGGGGCTCGCTGCCGCGCCGCGAGCGACCCCGGCGCTCGTCGACCGCTCGGGCGAGGCTACGGGCGATCATCTGATTCGTTTCGGCGAACGCGATGATCGCCGTATCTGCACCCACTGCCCGAGCGGCCATAGCAGCGCCGTCGAGCACGAGATGAGGCAGCTCGGTGAGCAGGAGCCGGTCCTTGCCGCTAGCCGGCTCGCCTTCGGTTCCGTTGCCGACAAGGACGCGCGGCCCGCGACGTGCGGCCACCGCGTGCATCTTCCTGGCCACCGGGAAGGCGGCGCCGCCGCGCCCCCGCAGACCGGATCGTTCGACCTCGTCGATCAGGCGATCGGGCGCCCAGCGACTGAGGTCCGGCAGCGCCCCGAGATCCGACCGCGGATCGTTGTTCGGGGCGCCGTCCACTCCGGCGAGGATGCGGGGAAGGAGGCTCATGCCGACCCTCGCGGGGTCACGGTCACCGTGCCGGTGGCGGTGCCCGGACCCGGCGCGATTTGCAGGTGGGCGAGGAGCGAGAGCCTGGAACCGACCCCGTCGGCGACGGTCGCCGCTATGTTCGTGCCCTGGAGCGCGGTCACGTGGCCGTCGTACTGGTCGGGGTTGGATGCCGACCCGAGCATCACTCGGCTGGCGGTCATCTCTACTCCGCCGTCATCGATCGGCGGGCCCGCAATCCGGATGTCCAGCTTGCCGAGCGCATGTCCCGGAAGCGCCAAGGCGACGTCGACCCGCACCAGCCCGCCGGCAAGCCGGACCTGCGTGACCCGACCGACCGTCGCCGTGGTGAACGAGCTTGCAGTCGTTTGCTGACCCGATGCCGCCGCGCCCGATCCCGCTAAGGAGCTCGCGCCGCCGGCCGTGCGCGAGCCTGATCTCGAGGACGCCGCTGGCAGGAGCGAGATCGGCGTGCCGGCCCGCTTGGCCCATCCGGCTGCGAGCGGTCCACTGGGTAGCCAGGCGAGCAGCCCGAGCGGCAGGAGCGCGGCCGCGCTGGCGGCGGACACGCGCGCGCCGAGATGCGTCGGCCTGCCCGCGCTGAGCCGCAGCATCACGGCGGCCAGCATTACCGCCACGCAGCCCCCGGCTAGGACGAGCATCCAGTGTGTGCGCGTGTCGCTGCCGGTGCCGAGCCCGTGTACCAGCGCTATTGGCCAGCTGGCGTAGGCGAGCCAGTGTGTAGTGCGCCACGCGCGGTAGCCAAGCCGCCGGCGAAGCAGGCTGGTGAGGACGATCGCGATCAGCAGGTCAAAAGCGACCGTCCCGAGCCCGAGCCATAACGGCCGATACTTCGATCCGAACGGGACGACTACGTCGAGCAGCGTGATCGGCGCGAAGCCGTCCAGCAGCGTGGTCAGGACGTGGACGGCGACGAAGCTGACGGCGAGCAGCGATGCGCTGCGATGGACCGAGTCGAGCACAAACCGCGGCGTAGCTCCGATCCTCGTCCGGCGGACGTTGGCGATCCCGAGCGCGACCGTCAGTGTCAGCAGCACGAGCGAGATCGCTCCGGTTCCACGTGTGATGAACCAGAGCGGGCTGGGGCTCGAAGCGGCGAGGACCATCGAGTGAGACTCCGCTCAGGAGCCGCCGGATACGACGGGGGCTGGGCTGGGCGTCGGAGCAACCGACGTCGGCGCCGTCGATGGCGCCTGCAATGGAGCCCCACTGTCCTCCTGGTTCGAGCCAGGTGCGGGGACAGCCCGTGTCACGCTGGGCGTTGCCGAGTTGGCAGGGGGCGCCGACCGCGGGTGAAACGCGTGAGCCGTGACCGCCGTGAGTCCTCCGGCGAGGAGCACGGCGCCCGAGATCATCCAGCGATTCGCCCGCGCGACGATCGCCAAGCCCGCCTCGCGCGCCCGCGCGCGCCGCAAGTCGGCCGTCGTGGCCTGTCGAGAATTGGTGTGGTAATCGCTCATCACCCGGGATTCTCAAAGCGCCGGCGAAGCCTTGGCTAAGACTGGGGTGAGATTGCATTCACCAACGCCGCCTTCTGGCCGGCTGCCGCCTATCACGACCCAACGCATGCTCGGTTGATAGGGGTGGGACGCCCGCATCTCCCGAGTTCGTCCGCTGACTTACAGCGACCGTCGTTTAGATAATGGATCCTCACACTTCGAGCCGGTATCCAACCGAGCGTATGGTCCTGATGGGAACCGGGTGCTCCTCAGTGCCAAGCTTGCGACGGAGGTAACCGATGTACACATCGACGATGTTTGTGCCGGGGTCGTGCCCGTAGCCCCACACGACGCGCAAGATCCGCTCCCGGGTCAGGACTCTGCCCGGGTTCCGCATCAGGCACAGAAGCAGTTCGAACTCGGTATTGGAGAGGTGCACCGGACGCCCCCGGTTCAGTAGCTGCCGGCTGAGCAGATCGATCTCTAACCCAGCAACTCTGATCTCGGTCACCGGCGCTTGGCGCACCGAGCGAAGCTGGGCCCTGATCCTGGCCTCGAGCTCGGCCAGCATGAACGGCTTGACGACATAGTCAGCTGCTCCCGCATTGAGCCCCTCGACGCGATCCTCGAGCTGGCCGCGCGCAGTCAACACAATCACCGGCAGGCCGGGACGGCGTTGCACCAGCTCATTCAGTACCTCCAGCCCGGGGCGGCCCGGAAGCAGGAGATCGAGAACGACGAGCGCCACGTTCTCTCCCAGGGCGCACTCGAGGCCGCTATCCCCGTCAAGGGCGCAACTCACCTGGAACCCACGAGCCTCGAGGCCGCGCTTAACGAAATCGCCGATTCCGGGCTCGTCCTCGATCATCACGATCTCGGTCACCGCCGGCGTCAGCGGCACGGGCTTCACAGCGGAAGTCTCCGGTAGACGGGACCGGGTAAATGCCTTAGCACGGCAAACACGTAGCGCAGCACGCCGGGTACCCAGACAGTCCGCTTGCGGCCATCCAGCGCCGCGATCGTCGCGTCGGCGACCGCTTGCGGACTTGTGCTGAGCGGTGCGGGTTTGAGTCCGGCTGTCATCCGGGTGGTGACGAAGCCAGGTCTGACCACCAGCACGCGGACGCTCGTCCCGGTGACCTCGTCAGCCAGTCCTTGCGCCAAGGCGTCGAGGCCGGCTTTTGCGGCGCCATAGATCGCGTTTGACGCGCGTGCACGTTCGGCTGCGACACTCGAGAGCACCACGACGGTGCCGTGGCCCTGCAGACGCAGTGCCCGCACTGCGTGCCAAAGCAGCGACCCGCAGCCCAGAAAGTTCGTGCAGAGTACCCGCGTGACCTCGTTGGGATCGGCGTCGAGGCCGCTCTGTCCGCCGAGCACGCCAACGCACAGAATTACGAGATCCACCCGTTCGAGTCGGTCAAACGCGCAGGCGATTGTGTCGGCATGGGTTCCGACCCTGTCGGCGTCCAAACCGTCGAATTCGGCGATGGCGCGACCGGTCGACTTGAGCTCGTCGACCACCGCCGCCATTCGTCTGTAGTCGCGTCCGAGCAGCAGCGCCTCAACTTGAGCCTCCTGGGCGGCGCGGTGCACGATCGCGACGCCGATTTCGGAGCTACCACCGAGCACCAAGATCCTCAGTCGTTCTGCCGCGTGCACGCGCATCGTTCCAGCCGCGTCCCGATCGCGCTCCGCGGCGTCAGCAGGGACAGCGGTATGTGGCCAGGCCACCCGTCACCTGCCTGCGACTCCCCGTTTTCATATCAGGGCCGATCGTAGACTCGCCGAGTAAGAGGTAAGTCGCAGCCGAATGAGAAGGCTCACAGCCGCGGGCGCCTTTTAATTTCGGTCAGATGTGGTCGGGACGAGGACGGGCTGCCGCGGCCGTCAGCTCGGCGGAGAAAAGCGGGAGTTCGAGCGCGATTCTGGCTCCGCCCTCCGGACTTTGATCGGCCCAGATACGTCCGCCGTGCGCGAGCACGATCGCCCGGGCGATCGCCAGACCGAGACCGCTGCCGCCCAACGAGCGCGAGCGTGAGCCGTCGGTTCTGTGGAACCGGTCGAAGATTCGTTCACGCTCCGCTTCAGGAATACCCGGCCCGTCATCTTCAACGGCCAGCTCGAGGCGCGCCCCACGCGCTACGGCCCGCAACCGGACGAGACCTCCCGCGCTGGTGTGCTCGATTGCGTTTCCTGTGAGATTCCTGATCACCTGCGCGATCCGATCTTCGTCCGCGTCGAGGGTTCCTGTCACCGGAGCGGATAGCTCGAACTTTCGGTCGGCCGATCCCTCAAGGCCCCGGACGAGGTCGGTCAGGAACTTTTGCACGTCAAAGCGTCTTTTCTGGATCGTTAGGCCACGATCGGACGTCGCCAGGAGCAGCATGTCCTCGATCAGCCGGTTCATCCGTGCGATCTCGACGTGCACGAGCTGGACGATCCTGTCCGTGTCTTCGGGTGAGAGGCCGGGAAGAGATAGAAGCTCGAGCTGTCCGTTGATCACGGTCAACGGGGTTCGTAGTTCGTGGGATGCGTCGGCCACGAAGTCGCGCTCGTGATCGAAGGCGTGCTGCAGCCGGTCGAGCATGTGGTCAAACCCGTCGGCGAGGCGTCGGATCTCGTCGGGGGCTCCTTTTGCGTGGATGCGGTGATCGAGCTCGCCGGCGTCGATCCGTTCGGCCGTGTCGGCGATCACCGCTACGGGACGCCATATCCAGCGTGCGACGAAATGGGCGGCGACGATCGCCGCGAGCAGGGCTAGCACGCCGACGAGTAGGAACGCGTGCCGAACGCTTTCTTGTGCTCGTGTCACGGCGTCCCATGGCTCGCCGATCTCCATGGTTGCGATCGGGTGCTGTCGGGGTCCGACCGACGCGACCAGTAGTCGCACCGGTCCGGCGTCGATCAGCGTCAGGACGTGATGTCCCGGTCCCGCGGACAGAATCGCGTGCGCCTGGGCCTGCTCGCGCTGCTGCACTTGGGGAGCATCGTGATCGACCCCCGATCCCGTTGCGAAGCCCAGCAGCTCGGGCTGATTGGTGATCGTCGAGCCACCGCTGACTCGGATGACGTACAGACGCGCCGAGCTTCCGAACGACGGCTGATCCTCCAGGTACCCCCGGGCGGCCGCTTCAACGGCGGCCGGGGATGCCGATCCGCCGCTCAGCGCCGATGTGAGAGCGGCCGCGTCGCGGGCGAGATCGTGATCGATCTGCGCGCGGACACGGGCGCCCGTCTCCCGGTCGACCGCGATGAACGCGCCCCCCATCGCCGCGGTCAGGATGATCGCGAGCGCGATTGTCAGCCGGGCGCGCAGCCCGAGTTGCCGGATTGCCGGATGAGGAAGCCGACTTCGGGTCGACGCTTGCCCCTGGGTGGAGTCGCGGTCACCGTTGGCCGGGCCGCGACCGTTGCTGTGGCCTAGCGTGACGCTTCTCGAACTCTCGGACTCACCAAGGAGAGCGTCAGCCGGAACGGTTAAGCGACGCTGATCAATTCGTGAGAAGACTCACACGGCCCGATCGACGCGCTCG
>CAWGOQ010000019.1:0-624585 GCA_963824295.1 uncultured Solirubrobacterales bacterium
TGAGGGGGAGGGGAATTCGATGGTCAGATCGTCGGCGAGCGAGACGGACTCGAGCACCGTCCCCCAGCTCGTGCCGCCCGTCGTCGCGGGTGTCCCCAGCAGCAGGCAGAGGTTGACCTTCGCATATGCGCAGCTCTTGGACGATGGGCATCGCCGATCCCCGTGCCAGCTCGCTAAACGCCTCCGGCGACAGCCGCTCGGCGCGCGCGTCGGCCGGATGCCCGGGCTCGACCGAGCGCCGCGCGCCCGCGCCGCGAGTCGCGCGCGCCGCCGGCCAGCGCCAGCGAGCCAGCGAGCGCCTTGCGCCGGTGCGCGAACGCGCCGTGCACGAGCGCGCGCAGGGCCGCGATGGCGCGCGGGCCCGCCGCGCAGCCCCAGCAGCACCGAGTCGACGTTCGGGACCGGGTAGAAGACGGGCGCGGCGATCGGGCGCACGAGGCGAACGTCGCAGCGAGCTGGGCGAGGACGCTGGGGACGCCGTAGGTGCGGCTGCCGGGCTCTGCGCCGAAGCGCTCGCCGACCTCGCGCTGGACCATCGCGAGCCAAAGGCTCACGGACGGGAGATCCTCGATCGTGCGAAGGATCGCGCTCGCGGCGATCCCGTACGGAAGGTTCGCAACGACCTTCGCCGGCGGCGGAGCAAGCGCCGTGAGGTCGAGCTCAAGCGCGTCGCGCGAGATGAAGTGCGCTGCGTTGCGCATACGGCGCGAGCGCGTCACGAAGCGGCGGCTCGAGCGCGCGATCGATCTCGACCACGTGAAGGAAGGCCGACACGCTCTGCAAGGTACTCGGAGAGGACGCCCAACACCGCCGCCGATCTCGAGCACGACGTCGTCGCTGCCGAGAGCTCCGCGGCTCGCGCGATCACGCCGAGGATGTTCGAGTCGACGAGGAAGTTCTGGCCGAGCTCGCGGCGCGGCGACGCCGAACTGGCGCAGCGGCGCACGGCGCGGCTGAGCGGCTCGCGCTGCGGCCGCGCTCACCAACCGAACACGCGGCGGCGTTGCCTCGACGTGCGCTCGAGCTCGGCGTAGCTGAAGCCGCGCGCTCGCGCGAGGAAGCTCGCGGTCTGCGACGACGAAGGCCGGCTGGTTGGGCTTGCCGCGGACCGGCTGCGGGGCGAGGTAGGGCGCGTCGGTCTCGACGAGCAGCCGCTCGGCGGGACGCGCTCGGCCGCGCTCGCGCGAGGTCCTCGGCGCTTCGGGATAGGTGACGTTGCCGGCGAACGAGATCCACCAGCCGCGCTCGAGGCATTCGTCGAGACGTTCGGGCATCGAGAAGCAGTGCAGGATCACGCGCAGGCCGCGCGGCCTGCGCGTGGAGGGTCGCGAGCGTGTCGTCGTCGGCCGTCGCGCGTGTGGATCACGAGCGGCTTGCCGAGCTCGCGCGGCGAGCTCGATCTGGGCCTCGAAGGCGCGCTGCTGGTCGTCGCGGGGAGCGCCGTCGCGGTAGTAGTCGAGGCCGGTCTCGCCGATCGCGACGCAGCGCGTCGTGGCCGGCGAGCGCGTCGAGCTCGGCGAGGTCGGCGTCGTCGAAGCCGGTCGCCTCGTTCGGGTGGCGGCCGATCGCCGCGTAGACCTGCGGGAAGCGCTCGGCCGCCGCGAGCGCCGCGCGGCTGGCTCGCCGTCGATGCCGACGGTGAGGATCCGCGTCACGCCGGCCGCGCTCGGCGGCGGCGACGAGCTCGGCGTCGGGCGGCTCGCAGGGGTCGCAGGTGGGTGTGGCTGTCGATCATCGCCGCGCTTCGGGAACAGCGGCGGCAAGCGGGCTCGACGCGTCGCCCGCCGCCGGTCGCGGCGAGCTCGCGCGCGGCATACGCCGGTCGGGCGCCGCCGAGCGCTCGAGCAGCGCGCGTGCTGGCCGGCATGTAGGCGTGCAGCAGCACGGTCATCACGCGCAGCCCCTCGGCAAGCGAGGCGAGCGTCTCGTCGAGCGCGCCGGCGTCGGCCGGATCGCGCGCGAGCTGCCACGGGGCCCGCTCCTCGACGTAGCGGTTGAGGCGGCGGACGCGCTGCCAGATCAGCTCGAGCGCCGTGGTGAGCTCGGCGCGGTCGAGCAGCTCGCCGACGCGCTCGGCGAGGCCCTCGAACTCCGCGGCGAGCTCCGGGTCGAGCGCGACCGCGGGGACGGCGCCGTCGCGGTAGCGCCGAGCATCGTGATCGTGCGGCTGGCGAGGTTGCCGTACTCGTTCGCGAGCTCGGTCTCGTAGCGCTGCCGAAGCCGTCGAGCGAGACGGCGCCGTCCTGGCCGAACGCGACCTCGCGAAACAGGTAGAAGCGCAGCGCGTCGGCGCCGAAGCTGCGTCGATCACCTCGAACGGGTCGAGCACGTTGCCGAGCGACTTGCTCATCTTGCGCCGTCGCGCGCCGAGCAGGAAGCCGTGGACGAACACGTGCGCGCGGCACCTCGAGGTCGGCGGCCATCAGGAGCGCCGGCCAGATACACCGTGTGGAACTTGAGGATGTCCTTGCCGATGAGTGGATAGTCGCCGGCCAGAAGCGGGCTGTCAGGTCCTCGCCCGGGCGCGCGTAGCCGAGCGCGGTGAAGTAGTTGAGCAGCGCGTCGAACCAGACGTAGAACACGTGGCTCGGGTCCCAGGGCACGGGGACGCCCCAGGTGAGCTTCGGCCGCGAGAGCGAGATGTCCTGCGAGGCCCGCGTCGATGAAGGAGCAGGGCCTCGTTGTAGCGGCGGCGCCGGGCAGCACGAAGTCCGGGCTGCTCGGCGTACAGGCGCTCGAGCCGCTCCTGGAACGCTCGAGAGCGCGGAAGAACCAGTTCTCCTCCTGCTCGCGCTCGAGCGGGATCTCGTGGATCGGGCAGGGGTTGCCCTCGACGGATCTCGTTCTCGACCTTGAAGTCAGCGCAGCGCGGGCAGTACCAGCCCTCGTAGATGCCCTTGTACGATGTAGCCGTTGTCGTGGACGCGCTGGAGGACCTCCTGCACGCGGCGCTCGTGCTCCGGGTCGGTCGTGCGGATGAAGAAGTCGTTGGAGGCCTCGAGCTGCGGCGTCAGCGCTTGGAAGCGCTCGGCGTTGCGATCCGCGAGCTCCTGCGGCGCGACGCCCTCGGCGCGCGCGGCATCGGCGACCGGCTCGCCGTGCTCGTCGGTGCCGGTCAGGAAGAAGACGTCCTCGCCGCGCTGGCGCTGGTGGCGCGCGAGCACGTCGGCGGCGATCGTCGTGTAGGCGTGGCCGAGGTGCGGCTCGCGCGTTGACGTAGTAGATCGGGGTGGTGACGTAGAACGACACCGGTTCTCAAGGCTATCCTGCGGTTGGTGAGCGACACGGCGACCTCCACGCGCTTGCTCGACAACTACGTCGCCGGCCGCTGGACGCCGGCGACGGCCGCGACCGGCGAGCTCGACGTCACCAACCCGGCGACCGGCGAGACGCTCGCGCGGGTGCCGCTGTCGGGCCGAGCCGATCTCGACGCGGCGGTCAGCGCAGCGCGCGACGCGTTGCCCGAATGGCGCGCGGTGTCGACGATCGCGCGGGCGCGCAAGCTGTTCGAGTTGCGCGAGCGGCTGGTCGGGCGGCACGAGGAGCTGGCTCGCAGCGTCACGACTGAGATGGGCAAGACGCTGGTCGACGCGCGCGCCGAGGTGGCGCGGATGATCGAGATGGTCGAGGCCGCGTGCGCGATCCCGACGACGATGCAGGGCCGGATCCTCGAGGACGTGTCGCGCAACATCGACGCCGAGACGATTCGCCAGCCGGTCGGCGTGTGCGCCGCGATCGTGCCGTTCAACTTCCCGGCGATGGTCCCGTTCTGGTTTCTCCCGTTCGCGATCGCCTGCGGGAACACGTTCGTCCTGAAGCCGTCCGAGCAGGTGCCGATGACCCAGCAGATCGCGTTCGAGGAGCTGCACGCGCTCGAGCTTGTGCCGGGGGTCGTGAACCTCGTCAACGGGGGCCGCGAGGTCGTCGAGGGGATCCTCGAGCACCCTGGGATCGACGCGGTCTCGTTCGTCGGCTCGGCGCCGGTCGCCCGGATCGTCTATGAGCGCTCGGCGATGGCCGGCAAGCGCGTGCAGGCGCTCGGTGGGGCGAAGAACCACATGGTCGTGATGCCCGACGCAGTGATCGAGCAGACCGTCGACGGGATCATCGGCTCGGCCTTCGGGGCCGCCGGGCAGCGGTGCATGGCCGGAAGCGTGGTGGTGACTGTCGGCGACGCGCACGAGCAGCTGATGGCGCCACTGGTCAACGCGACGCGGGCGTTGCGGGTCGGCGATGGGCTCGACGAAGCAAATGACGTCGGTCCGGTGATCTCTGAGACCGCGCGCGAGCGCATCACGAGCTGGATTCGCTCCAGCGACAGGGTCGTCGTCGATGGTCGCGACGGGGTTCCGCGGTCGGGCTGCTTCGTCGGGCCAACGATCGTCGAGGTTCAGCGCGACGACCCGATCGTGGGCGAGGAAGTCTTCGGTCCGGTGCTCGCGGTGGTACGTGCCCATTCTCTGGACGAAGCGATCGACATCGTCAACAACAGCCGCTTCGGCAACGGCACCTCAATCTTCACCGAGTCGGGCGCCTCCGTCAGGCGTTACCGCCACGAGGTGCAGGCGGGGATGATCGGCGTCAACATCGGGGTCGCGGCGCCGGTCGCCTTCTTCCCGTTCAGCGGCTGGAAGGACTCGTTCCTCGGAGACCTGCACGCGCACGGAACGGACGCGGTCGAGTTCTACACGCGCAAGAAGACCGTCACCAGCCGCTGGTTCTCCAGCGGCCAGGGCAGCGGCAGCTACTTCGTCGAGCCCTGAGTCAGCGCCCGGTAGAGCGCGTTGGCGCTAACGCCGGTGAGCTCGGCGATGACGGTCGCCGCGGGGCGCGGTTTGGCGCCGGCGTCGACGAGCTTCTCGAGCGCCGCCAGCGGCTGCCCGAGGTCGTGCTCGGCGGATGTTGCGGGGCCAACTACGAGCACGATCTCGCCGCGAGGCGGCCGTTCCGCGTAGCGGGCGGCAAGCTCGGCGGCGGCGCCCCGCACCACCTCTTCGTGGATCTTGGTCAGCTCGCGACAGACCGCCACGTCACGCCCAGGATCGAGCGCCGCGAGGGTTGCTAGCGACGCCGCGAGCCGGCGCGGCGACTCGAACGCGACGACCGTCTCAGGCGAGCCGAACACGGCCTCCAGCTCCGCACGCTTGCGCGGCAGGAAGCCGACGAAACGCCAGTGGTCGGCGGGCAGCGCGCTGGCGACCAGCGCGCTCAGCGCCGCCGACGGACCCGGCAGCACCTCGACCGCCAGCCCGGCGGCCACGCACGCGCGGACGAGCACCAATCCCGGGTCCGAGACGAGCGGCATCCCGGCGTCGGACACCAGCGCAACGACGGCGCCGTCCTGCATCCGCGCGACCAGTTCGACCGCGCGGGCACGCTCGTTGTGCTCGTGGTAGGAGACGAGCTTGCCGCCGACCCCGTAGCGGTCGAGCAGGATCCGCGTCCGGCGCGTGTCCTCGCAGGCGACGATGTCCGCCTCGCGCAGCGCGGCCAGCACGCGCAGCGTGATGTCCTCGAGGTTGCCGATCGGGGTCGGGCAGACGATCAGGCGTCCGCTCGTCACAGATGGCCCTTCGCGAGCCCGTCAAACGCGAGCGCCGCGGCGCCGACCATCCCGGCTTCGACCCCGAACCACGCCGCGACGATCCGCACGTTGTCGCTCAGCACCGGCAGCACGCGGCTCGTGAACTCGGCCCGCGCCGGCGCCAGCAGCAGCTCGCCGGCAGCAATCACGCCGCCGCCGATCACGACGACCTCCGGATTGAAGATGTTGACCAGGCTTGAGATCGCGACCCCAAGCCGGCGCCCGATCAGCTCGATCGCCTCGATCGCGGCCGGGTCACCGTCGTGGGCCAGCTCGGTGACCAGCGGGCCGGCGAGCTCGAGACCGTCGGCAAGCGCCTTGGCAAGTCCCGAGTCGGGACGCCTGTCGGCGATCTGGACCGCCTCCCGGGCGAGCGCCGTTCCCGACGCGTAAGCCTCGATACAGCCGTGGTTGGGACAGTTACCCTGGCATGGACGGCCATCGAACTCGATCACGATGTGACCGAGCTCGGCCGCAGCGCCGATCCCACCCCGGTATGGCTTGCCGCCGAGAATCAAGCCGCCGCCGATTCCCGTCCCGAGCGTCATCAGCACGACCTCGGAGGCGCCGCGGGCAGCGCCGGCGCGGTGCTCGGCGATCGCCGCCGCGTTGCCGTCGTTGTCGACGAACACGGGCAGCCCCAGCCGTTCGGCCATCACGTCGCCGAACGCGATGTTGGCCAGCGGCGTGTTGATCCCGACGACCGCGATCCCGTTGCGCTGGTCCATCAGCACCGGGATCCCGAACCCGACCGCATCGACCTCGCCACCGACTGCTTCGCGGACCTCGCGGACCGCGTCCACGGTGACGTCGAGCAACGACCTCTGATCGAGACCCGCTACCGTCCTCTGTGCACGGTGGTGGACTCCGAGCTCCGGATCTACTGCGCCGGCCAGTAACTTGGTTCCGCCGAGGTCGACGCCGATAGTGCGCCGCACCGGCATCCCGTCACTATATGCAGAGCCACATGCCCGATGAATCGCGAAACCGGGCGCCGAGCGGGGATACCCCTTACCGCGTCTATCGGAGCGAGTCGAAGTCTCGCTCCGATTCGCAGGAGCGCCCGTACACCCTCTACCGCTCAGCCCCCCGTGGGCTGCGGTCGCGCCTGCGCGGCGAGGACGATGTCGCGGTCGCCGATCAGCGGCCGTCGCGCCCCCGCGAGGACCGTCGCAGACCGCCGCGCCAGGGCTGGCGGCACTGGTTCACGCCAAAGCGGGTGCTCGCGTACCTGGGCGGCGCGGTCGTGGCCTGGCTGCTGCTGTCCGTGATCCTGTTCCTGGTCAGCGCCCAGATCCAGAGCGGCTCGATCCCGAGCTCGGCGGAGCGGGAGCTGGCGTCAGGGCCGAACATGCTCACCGGCACCGACACGATCCTCGTGCTGGGGACCGACCAGCGGCCGAAAGGCTCCAAGGAGCCGGGCGCCGACACCAGCGACCAGGGCAGCCGTTCGGACACGATCATGCTGTGGCGGGTCGGCGGCGGCGTCTCGCGGCGGCTTTCGATCCCACGCGACACGGTCGCTTCGATCCCCGGTTACGGGTCGACAAAGATCAACGCCGCGTACGCGTACGGCGGGCCGGCGCTGGCGATCAAGACGATCGAGCAGTTCACCGGCGTCAAGATCAACCACATCATCATCGTCAACCTCGCGAACTTCCCGAAGTTCATCGACGCGATCGGGGGCGTGACGGTCAGGACCGGCCGGATCTGCTCGAACATCAGCGGCGGCGCCAAGAACGGCGGCTTCACGCTGTACCTCAAGCCGGGCGTCCACAACCTGACCGGGATCCAGGCGCTGACGCTGGCGCGGACGCGGGACAACGCATGCAATGCCGCCAGCACCGACCTGACCCGCGAGGGCTACCAGCAGCAGATCCTGAACTCGATCAAGTCCAAGCTGGAGTCGCCGACGACGTTCTTCCGGCTGCCGTGGGCCTCGTGGTACGCGCCGCAGGCGGTTCGGACCGACATGAGCGGCTTCACGCTGCTGAGCCTGTTCGTGGCCTCCGAGCTCGGCGGCTCGGCGCCGACCGACATTCTCAAGCCGACCGGCTCGGAGACGCTTGCAGACGGTGAGGACGCGCTGGTGGCGTCGTCCGTCGGACGTGCGCCAGCACATCGCGAAGCTGATGAACGGCTAGCAGCAGCGAACCGACGTGCGCCACCACCTCGCGAAGCTGATGAACGGCGAGGAGTAGCCCGACGTTCGCTAGGCCGCGGCGGCCTTGGGCTCGGACTTCTTCTCCGAGCCGCTTGACTTCTCAGAGCTCGAGCTGCTCTTGGAATCTTTCTTGTCCTTGGACTCTTTGGACTCCTTGGACTCCTTCGCGCTCTCGCTCGCCTCCTTCTCGCGCGAGCGCTTGCGAGTGCCGTAGTCCGTGTTGTAGAAGCCCGACCCCTTGAAGTGGACCGCCACGGGGTGGAACACCCGCTGGACCGGGATTCCGCAAACCTCGCAGGTGCTGACCGGATCGTCGGAGAAGCGCTGCAGCACCTCGAACGTGTGGCCCTTCTTGCAACGGTACTCGTAGATCGGCATCGCTTCATAGAGTATAGCGGATACGTTGGCACTCTCATAGGGTGAGTGCCAAGCGGAGCGCGACGCGTTGGCGTCTCCAACGCGGCGGCTAGCATCCGGCGCTCAATGACCGCTGACACAGTCACGATGGACAAGATCGTCTCGCTCTGCAAGCGACGCGGCTTCGTCTTCCCGAGCAGCGAGATCTACGGCGGCATCGGCTCCAGCTACGACTACGGGCACTACGGCGTGCTGCTCAAGAACAACGTCAAGGCGCAGTGGTGGCGGGCGATGCTGCAGGAGCGCGACGACGTCGTCGCGCTCGACTCGGCGATCATCCAGCATCCGCGGACCTGGGAGGCGAGCGGGCATCTCGCCGGCTTCACCGATCCGCTGGTCGACTGCCGCACCTGCAAGCTGCGGTTTCGCGCCGATCACCTCGAGCACGGCGCCTGCGGTCGCAAGCCGTCAAAGCATCCCGGCGAGACGCCGACTGCGACCTGACCGAGGCGCGCGAGTTCAACCTGATGTTCGAGACCAGCATCGGGCCCGGTGCGAGGACGAGGGCGTCGACCGTGTACCTGCGCCCCGAGACCGCGCAGGGGATCTTCCTCAACTTCAAGAACTACCTGCAGTTCGCGCGCAAGAAGCCGCCGTTCGGGATCGCGCAGATCGGCAAGAGCTTCCGCAACGAGATCACGCCCGGGCAACTTCATCTTCCGCACGCGCGAGTTCGAGCAGATGGAGATGGAGTTCTTCGTCCCGCCGGCCGAGGTCGAGCAGTGGTTCGAGCACTGGCTCGAGCGAGCGCCATGACTGGTACCTGCGGCTCGGCATCCGCCCGGACCACCTGCGGCTGCGCGCCACACGACGCCGATGAGCTGTCGCACTACTCGACGCGCGACGAGCGACCTCGAGTACCTGTTTCCGATCGGCTGGCAGGAGCTCGAGGGGATCGCCAACCGCGGCGACTTCGACCTCACGCCAGCACGCCGAGTACTCGCGGCAGAAGCTCGAGTACGTCGACAGCGCGACCGGCGAGCGCTACATCCCGCACGTGATCGAGCCGGCCGCCGGCGCCGACCGGGCGATGCTCGCGTTCCTCGTCGACGCCTACGACGAGGAGGAGGTCGAGGGCGAGACGCGCACCGTGCTGCGGCTGCACCCGCGCGCTCGCGCCGGTCAAGGTCGCGGTGCTGCCACTGGTGCGCAAGGACGGCCAGCCCGAGCTGGCACGGAGGTCTACGGGCGCAGCTCCGCGAGCTGCATGCAGGCCGAGTACGACGAGGGCGGCGCGATCGGCCGGCGCTACCGGCGCCAGGACGAGATCGGCACCCCGTGGGCGGTGACGATCGATCACCAGTCGCTCGAGGATCAGACCGTGACGCTGCGCGACCGCGACAGCCTGGCACAGGTGCGGATCGCGATCGCACGAGCTCGGCGACGGAGCTGCAGCGGCGGCTGCGCGAGCCCTGGCAGTCGCCGAAGCTCTAGGGGGTGTTTGATCTCGTAGTGGCTATAGCCACCACGAGATCAAACACCCACATGCAGCGGCGGCGACGCGCCGGGCACAAACCCCCCGCCCGGGATCGTGCGCGCGATCAGCACGTAAGTCCCGGACGGCACGCCGATCAGCGCCCTGGCGCTGAACCGCCCTCCGACGACCGGCAGCCGCTTGCTGTGGATCAGGTGCCGGCGCCCGTTGCGCAGACGGTAGACGTCGAGGAGCACGTGCCGCCGCGACGCCGGATTGACCGTGCCGCTCACGCGCACCGGCGAGGACGAGCTGAGCGCCAGCGTGATCACCGGGGCGACTCCGACGTACACGACGTTCGATGCTGAGGCCGGCTGCTCGGCGTGCAACGCGCGCAGGACAGCATTGCGCTGCACGACCACCGAAGCCCGCCAGGTCCCGTCCGCGGCGGTCGTCGCGGTCGCGATCGTCGTCGCGTGATTGTTCGCGAGCGACTGGATCTCGAGCGTGGCCCCCGCGAGCGGCGTCCCATCGAGCGTCGCGAGCCGCCCGCTGATTGCCAGCGCGGTCGCCGGCGCGACGGTCGTGCTGCCAACAGCCAACGTCAGAGCCGCCGGCACGCCCTCGAGCGCCGCGATCTGCGGGCGGATCGACGGCAGCCGGGCGAAGAACGCATTGCCGGGACAGTCGGTCAGGCATCCCTGACGGTGGCCGGCGACACGCGGCAACAGGACCAGCTGGCCCGGCCGGAACGGCGTGTAGAACGCATCGGCGGGGTCGACCTCGACCCGCACCTTGCCGAGCGACGGGATCCCGTGCAGCGCGAGCTTCCACGCCAGTAGGTGCTGCAGCGCATTGATCGCCGCGGGCGGCGGGACGACATAGCTGAACGTGCCGAGTACCGCGACACCCGTCGACTCCTGGTTGTAGCCGCCCGCATGCGCGCCGACCACGGGTTCGTCGATCCCTCCTGCCCTGGCCTCCCAGATCCGGCCGAAGGCGTCGATGATGAAGTTATAGGCGATGTCGAAGAAGCCGCGGACGTAGCGGTGGTAGTCGAAGATCGCCAGTAGCAGCGCCGGCACGTCGCCCGCGCTGTAGCCGTTCGGGTTGACCGTGTGATGGACGAACGCGAGCTTGATCTCGCCGTAGCTCGCCGACGGAAACTCCGGTGGGGCGTGTCCATCGGCCCACGCCGACCGAGCAATGATCGGCGGCTGCCCGGGCCCTGCGTCGAGAATCGGCGTCGCCAGCGGCAGCGACGCGGTGGCCGCGAGGTCCGCCGCGGGCAGGCCCCCGGCTCGCGCCACGAAATGAACCATGAGCCCGCGGACCCGGCCGGCGCTGCGCAGTTGGATCATGTCGGCGGCGCCAGACCAGAGCGGCTCGCCGTACTTTCCGTCGCGCGCGCCGTCGCCGTCGTGACCGGTGACCGAGGCGAGCGCCCACGGGCTCCAAGGGCCGCCGTCGACACGCGTGCGCAACTCGATCCGAGCGCCGGTGGGCGCGGACCACTGCAGGCCGGCGAGCGCGAACCGGCGCCCGGCATCGATCACCTGAGACTGGCCGAGGAGCTCGCCGATCCAGCGGGAGAACACGCGGCCGCCACGGCGCTCGCGCGGCGACGGCTCCGGCGACCGGCCCGAGCAGCAGACCGGCTCCGGCGGCGGCCGCGCTACCCAGCAGGGTGCGACGGGTGAGCCTCGGTCCAGGGCCGGTCATCGCCGTCGCGCGCGCGGTCTCGGGCGGGCAGGGCGGCGTCGGCGGAGCAGCGGGCTTGCGGCGCAGGCGGCTAGCAGGACGAGCGCGATCACCCCGCCGAAGGCCACACCGGGCTCGATCACGAGCACGGCGATCGCCAGCGCGACGGCGATGCCGATCTCGATCGCCCACCTACTCCCGGTCACAGCGGCAGCCTCCGGAACAGCGCACGGGGCACGTGCCTCAGCAAAGCACAGATCCACCGCAGGCGCGACGGTACCCAGATGGTGCGGGCGTGGCCGCCCAGCGCCGCGACCGCCGCGTCGGCGACGGCGTCGGTGGTGGTCGCAAACGGCGCCGGCTCCAGGCCCGATGTCATCCGGGTGGCGACGAACCCGGGACGCACGACGAGCACGCGTACGCCGTCGTCGGCGGTCGCGTCTCCGATCCCCTGGGCGAGCGCATCGAGCCCCGCCTTCGCAGCTCCGTAGATCGCGTTTGAGGCGCGTGGCAACTCGCCGGCGACGCTCGAGAGCACGATCAGTGTGCCCCGCCGCTGCGCCCGCAACCGGCGCATGCAATGCAAGAGCAGCGATCCGGCGCCGAGGAAGTTGACTCGCATGACCTCCTCGGCCGTGGCCGGGTCGGCATCGAGGCCCGCCTGGGCGCCCAGCACCCCAACCGCCAGTACGGCCACGTCGACGCCGCCGCCGCGTTCGAACGCTTCCGCGACTGCGCGCTCGTGGGCGGCCAGATCGGCGGCGTCGGCGATCACGACCTCGGCCGGGGCGATCCCGTCGTGCTGCAACCGCGTCGCCGCCGCCTGTAGCCGATCGCCGTCGCGGCCAAGCAGCACCGCGCTGACCGGCCCGTCGGCCGCCAGGCGGCGGACGATCGCCAGCCCGATCTCGGAGCTGCCGCCGACGAGCAGAGCTCTCATCGATCGGCTTCCACTAGACCGGTCCGCAGGCCGAGGTCTGAGCGCCAGCGCCGCTCCGGATCGATGCGGTCTCTGATCGCGCGCCACTCGGGCAGCCGCGGGTACATCGCCGCCAGCACCTCCGGTCGCAGCCGGCCGTCTTTGGCCAGATAGACGCGCCCGCCGGTCGTCGCCACGAGCTCGTCGAACCGCCGCAGCAGCGACTCGAGCCCCGGCGCCAAGCGCGGCATGTCCAGCGCCAGCGTCCACCCGGCGAGCGGGAAGGAAAGCGGCGCGCCGTTCGCGGGCCCGAAGTCCTTGAGCACCGCGAGGTAGCACGGGACGCGCGATCGACGCAGCTGAGCAAGGAGCTCGTGCAGCGCTGTCTCGTGCCCGCGGGGGACGACGAGCTGGTACTGCACGAAGCCGCCGGGGCCATAGAGGCGGGGCCAGGCGTCGAGCCGGTCGAGCGGAAACATGTGCGCACCAAACGACTCGATCTGCCCGCGCGCACGGTGCGGCGCGCGATGAAACCGCAGCTCGTTGAAGTGCCGGACGAGACCCGGCGTGAGCGCGTTTCGCCTCCACCGGGACGGGATCGCGAGCCGCGCCGCGACGGTCGTGCGGGCATCGCCGGGCCCGGCGCTCGCGGGGTCGGCCCGGGTCACGACTCCCCTGGCCGGCCGACGGCTGAGGAGGTCGAGCCACGCGACGCGATGCACGCCGCCGGGCCCGTCGAGAATCGTCAGCGCCTCGTCGAGCGACTGAACGCGGTCCGTGTCGACGGTCAGCGACGCGCTGGGCAGCCGCCGGAGCCGGATCCGCGCCCAGACGATGATCCCGGTCAGACCCATACCACCGAGCGTGGCGCAGAACAGGTCATCGGCCGGCGTCAGTGTCAGGACCTCGCCGCTCGCGGTCAGCAGGCCGAGCTCGAGGACGTGCGATCCGAACGTCCCCGCGGCCGCGTGGTTCTTGCCGTGGATGTCGCTCGCGATCGCGCCGGCGACCGTCACATGCTGGGTGCCGGGCACAACCGGTAGGACCCAGCCTTCGGGCTCGAGTAGGCGAAGCAGCGCGCCGAGTGTCGCACCGGCCTGAGCTGTGACCACGCCACTCTGGGCGTCGAGCTCGACCGCGTCGAGCCGCGTCATGTCGAGCACGACGCCACCCCGGAGCTGCGCGGCGTCGCCGTAGCTGCGGCCCATCCCGCGCGCAATCGTCGCCGAGGAAACCGCGTCGTACAGCTGATCTACCGTCGCCGGTGAGCTGAGGATGACCGGCGCCGCCGGCCCGCCACCCCAGCCCGAGATCTGGGCCGGCTTGGCGCCGGCCAGGGGTCGAGCAGTCGTGATCATCCCGCCCCGGCGTGGACGCTCACGGCGAACAGCAGCAGCCAGGCGACCGCACTCAACAGGAGCGTGCGATCCGCGAGGACCATCTCCTCCGGCGCTTCACCCTCACCGCCGCGGACCAGCGACCCGTAGCGCAAGATGCAGAGCGTGAACGGGATCACGGTCAGCAGCCGCCACGGCACGTCATCGAGGTCGGGCAGCTCGAATGCCCACACGTAGTAGGCAAACAGCGCGCAGCCGGCGCCGCCGGACAGCAGCAGTCGCAGGCGGCCCGGCGTGTAGTGCGCGAGCACGCGTCGGGCGCCCTCGCGCCCTCCTGACCCGTTCGCAAACAGCTCCGCCTGGCGCTTGCCGGCGGCGATGAACAGCGCCACCGCCGTCACCACCAGCACGAACCATCGAGACAACTCCACCGGCGCCGCGACCCCCCCGGCGAGCGCCCGCAGGACAAAGCCGCCGGCGATCGCGACGATGTCGAGGACGACGATATTGCGCAGCACGAGCGTGTAGCTGACGGTGAGCACCGCGTAGCCGAGCGCCACCAGGCCGAGCAGTGGCCGGATCGAGACACACATCACGAGGCCCGTGACCAACCATCCGATGCCGATCAGGACCGCGTCACGCTGCCCGAGCTCGCCGGCGGCGACCGGGCGCAAGCGCTTGCGCGGATGGCGACGATCCTCGGCGACGTCACGGACGTCGTTGATCGCGTAGATCCCGGCGGAGATCAGGCAGAAGCCGATACAAGCCAGCGCGACGCGGCCGGGCACATCGTCACGGCCCAGCGCTCCCGCGGCTCCCGGGGCGGCGACGACGAGCGCGTTCTTGACCCACTGGCGGGGGCGGGCGGTCGCGAGGATCGCGTGGAGGCGGCCCCGCGGTGCGGCGGGCAGTTGCTCGGTGTGCGTCGCGTGTCGCGAGTCGGCGAACGGGGCGGCAGCCGGCGGCGCCGGCAAGGCCGACGAAGACCCTCGTCTCGACGACGTCATCAGCACCAACGTACGGTCGCTTTGTCAACTGAACGTCTGAGCTTGATGAGGGACCTCTCAGCCGTCCTTAAGCCAATTTGGCGAGAGGCGTTGGCACGATCCGCCCCGATGCTGGCCCGGAGCAGATCTGAGGCCCCGCGCGTACCCGCCGAGGCCGAAACCCCGCGCTGGCTCCGGGGGTTCGATCCGCCGGACCCCGTCCGCGCTCGGAGGCTTCGCTGGCGACGGGTCGCCGTGATCGCAGCCGTGCTGCTGGCGGTCCCGGCGCTCGTGTCGTATGGACAGATGCTGACCCAGCGGTCGGACTCGAGCCTCTCGATCAGGACCGTCGAGTGGCTGCGTGACAACGGCCTTCGCGGGCTCGTAAACCGGATCGAGACGATCTACTACACGCTCAACGCTCCGGCGACGGGCGGCCCGGCGCTGCGCTCGCTGCCGAAGCTGCCGGGCGCCAACGGCGCCGTCGCCAGCGCACGCAGTCGAGCCCGCCAGGTCTCTTACCGGCCGCCGCGGATTGAGCCTGTGATCCACCCGGCCCTGCCGGGAGAGGGCGTCTGGCATCCGACGTTCGCGGGTGGCGGCAGTCGCCCGCCGGTGCTGGTGACGAGCTTCCGTCCCGATCCGAACTACCCGCAGAACGTGGCCGGAGTCGCATGGATCGACCACACGCGCACCTCGGTGTGGCTGTATCCGGGCATCCAGGAGCCGGCCGTCTCGATCCCCGACCGGGGGCCGGAGGAGGTTCCGGCAGAGTTGCGCGGGCGCCTGGTGGCGACCTTCAACAGCGCGTTCAAGCTCGCCGATTCCGGCGGCGGCGTCGTGATCGGCGGCCAAACGTACGCGCCGATGAAGCCCGGACTGGCGACAATCGTCCGGTACCGCGACGGTCGCGTCGACCTGATCGCGTGGAACGGCGGCGCGGTCGCCGGACCGGACGTCGTCTACGCGCGCCAGAACCTGCCGCTGATCGTCGACAACGGCAGGCTCAACTCGAACCTGTCAGACGGACCCGAGTGGGGCGCGACGCTCGGCAACGCGATCCGCGTCTGGCGCTCCGGCGTCGGGATCGACCGCCGCGGCAACCTGATCTACGCCGCCGCCAACATCCAGACGGTCGCCTCGCTGGCTGAGATCCTCAAGCGCGCGGGAGCGGTCAGGGCGATGGAGCTCGACATCAACACGTACTGGCCGAGCTTCATCACCTACCATCGTCCCGGAGCGATCGGGGCGGCGAACCTGCTGGCGAGCATGGACCGCTCGCCCCAGCGCTACCTGACCCCCGACGACCGGGATTTCTTCGCCGTCTATCTGCGTTGAGCATGTAGGCTGCGGCGCCGTGAGCGTCACCAGCCGCACGGAAACGATCACGATGCCCGACGGCGGCGAGATGAGCGCCTACGTCGCGCTGCCCGAGTCAGGCCAGGGTCCGGGACTGCTGGTCCTGATGGAGATCTTCGGCGTCGGCTCTTACATCAGGCGCGCGGCGGAGCGGCTCGCCGAGCTGGGCTACGTGGCGATGGCGCCCGACCTCTACCGCCGCACCCAACCCGGCCTCGAACTCGAGCACGACCAGCAGGGCCTGGAGGCCGCGATGGCGGCCCTCGGCCAGCTCGATCTGCCCGGCGCGGTGCAGGACTCGGTCGTCGCGCTCGAGCGACTGCGCGGGCTGCCCGAGGTCGACGGGCGCGCCGGTGTCATCGGCTTCTGCCTCGGCGGCTCGATCGCTTTCTTCGCCGCCGCGGAGGGCGATCCAGCGGTGGCCGTCTGTTACTACGGATCGGCGATTCCGGACGCGCTCGAACAGGGCGCCAGGATCGAGTGCCCGGTGCTGTTCCACTGGGGCGCCGAGGACGGCTACATCCCGCTCGAGCACGCACAGCGCGTCGCCGCGGCCTCCGCGGGACGCCCGAACTGGGAATGCCACATCCAGCCCGACGGTGGCCACGCGTTCGACAACCACGACTCGGAGATGTTCTACAGGCCGGATGCGGCCGAACGGGCTTGGGGGCTGACCGCGGAGTTCTTGGCGCGCGAGCTGCCGGTGCAACAACCGGCCTAGGGCGACCGCCGCGGCGGCCGCGCGGCGGGTCACGGTACCGATCAGGAATCGAGAAGCGCCGCTCAAGAGGCGCATCTACAGTGACCGCCACGACGTCGGGCCGCTGCACGCCCGGTGTGACCCACGACTGCAGGAGGGAAAATGACCGGCTCCACCACTCAGGGAATCAAGACCGTGCTGCATCCCGTGTCCGACCTGGCGACGGCCAAGCCGGTGTACACAGCGTTGCTCGGCGTAGCGCCCCAGACCGACTCGGAGTACTACGTCGGCTTCGAGGCCGAGGGCCAGCAAATCGGGCTCGTACCCGGTGGTGGACCGCAGGGCATGACCTCACCGGTGGCCTTCTGGCACGTCCCGGACATCGAGGCGAAGTTGGCCGAGGTGACTGCCGCCGGTGCGAGCCTCAACGAGCCCGCGCGTGATGTCGGCGGCGGCCGTTTGGTGGCCACCATCACTGACCCGGACGGCAACGTGCTCGGTCTGATTCAGGACCGGTGAGTCGCGAGACGCGATGAGCAAGGCCACGAGGACGGACAAGCGGTCGCCCGCGCTTCGGGGCGCCGACAGCCACGATCTGATCCGCGTGCACGGCGCGCGCGTCAACAACCTCAAGGACATCAGCGTCGAGATTCCGAAGCGCCGGCTGACTGCGTTCACCGGCGTCTCGGGGTCGGGCAAGAGCTCGCTGGTGTTCGACACGATCGCCGCGGAGTCGCAGCGGCTGATCAACGAGACCTACAGCGCCTTCGTGCAGGGCTTCATGCCGACGCTCACGCGACCGGAGGTCGACGTTCTCGAGGGTCTGACGACCGCGATCACCGTCGACCAGCAGCGGCTGGGCGCAGACCCTCGCTCGACGGTCGGCACCGCTACCGACGCAAACGCGATGCTTCGCATCCTGTTCAGCCGGCTCGGGAAGCCGCCGATCGGATCGCCCAACGCGTTCTCGTTCAACGTCCCGTCGGTGCGCGCGAGCGGGGCGATCACTGTGCAGCGCGGCGCGGGCAAGACCGTGACAAAGACCTTCACCCGCGCGGGAGGCATGTGCCCGCGCTGCGAAGGCCGGGTCACCGTGTCCGATATCGATCTCAGCCAGCTGTTCGACGACTCCAAGTCGCTCGCTGAGGGCGCGCTCACGATCCCCGGCTATCAGCCGGGCGGCTGGAACTACCGCCTGTACAGCGCGTCGGGCTTCTTTGACCCGGCCAAGCCGATCCGCAAGTACACAAATAAGGAGCGGCACGACTTCCTCCACCACGAGCCGACCAGGATGAAGATCGCCGGCATCAACATGACCTACGAGGGGCTGATCCCGCGGGTCCAGAAGTCGATCCTCTCCAAGGACAAGGAGGCGATGCAGCCGCACGTCCGCGCATTCGTGGACCGCGCGGTCACCTTCACCACCTGTCCCGACTGCGGCGGCACTCGGCTCAGCGAGGCTGCTAGGTCGTCGAAGATCAACAAGATCAGCATCGCCGACGCCTGCGCGATGGAGATCAGGGATCTCGCCGAATGGGTGCGGGATCTGGACGAACCATCGGTCGCCCCGCTGCTCGCAGCGCTGCAGTTGACGCTCGACTCGTTCGTGGAGATCGGGCTCGGCTACCTCGCGCTCGAACGGCCGTCGGGCACGCTGTCGGGCGGCGAGGCGCAGCGCGTGAAGATGATCGGCCATCTCGGCTCCTCGCTCACCGACGTCACCTACGTGTTCGACGAGCCCACCACGGGCCTGCACCCGCACGACATCGAGCAGATGAACGACCTGCTGCTGCGGCTGCGCGACAAGGGCAACACGGTGCTGGTCGTGGAGCACGAGCCGGAGACGATCGAGATCGCCGACCACATCGTCGACCTCGGTCCAGGCGGCGGTGCGGCGGGCGGCGCCGTCTGCTTCGAAGGAACCGTCGACGAGCTGCGGGCCAGCGACACCGTCACCGGTCGCCATCTCGGAGACCGGACCGCGCTGAAGGAGACCGTGCGGACCCCCACGGGGGTGCTGGAAGTGCGCGGCGCCGACACCCACAACCTGCAGGACGTCGACGTCGACGTCCCGCTCGGCGTGCTCGTGGTCGTGACCGGGGTCGCGGGCTCGGGTAAGAGCTCGCTGATCCACGGCTCGGTGTCGCGGCGCGAGGGAGTGGTGTCGATCGACCAGAGCGCGATCCGGGGCTCGCGACGCAGCAACCCGGCGACGTACTCGGGACTGCTCGACCCGATCCGCAAGGCGTTCGCGAAAGCCAACGGCGTCAAGCCGGCTCTGTTCAGCGCCAACTCCGAGGGTGCCTGCCCCAACTGCAACGGCGCGGGCGTCATCTATACCGACCTGGCGATGATGGCCAGCGTCGCCAGCGTCTGCGAAGAATGCGAGGGCAGGCGCTTTGACGCATCGGTGCTCGAGTACCACTTTGGCGGCCGCGACATCAGCCAGGTCCTGGCGATGTCCGTGGCCGAGGCAGAGGAGTTCTTCGGCGCCGGCGAGGCGCGCACGCCGGCCGCCCACGCCCACCTCGAGCGGCTCGCCGAGGTCGGGCTCGGCTACCTCAGCATCGGCCAACCGCTCACGACGCTGTCCGGAGGCGAACGTCAGCGGCTCAAGCTGGCGACCCAGATGGCCGAGAAGGGCGGCGTCTATGTCCTCGACGAGCCGACCACCGGCCTGCATCTCGCCGACGTCGAGCAGTTGCTCGGGCTGCTCGACAGGCTGGTCGACTCAGGCAAGTCGGTGATCGTCATCGAGCATCATCAGGCGGTGATGGCCCACGCGGACTGGCTCATCGACCTCGGCCCAGGCGCCGGCCACGATGGCGGGCGGATCGTGTTCGAGGGCACGCCCGCCGACCTGGTCGCCGCCCGCTCCACCCTGACCGGCGAGCACCTCGCGGCCTACGTCGGCGCCTGACCGGTCAGTGCAGCTGCGCGGTCGCGTGAACCGCGAACCCGGAGGCGGTCGGCGTCGCGCCGATGCTCTGGACCTCGACATGCGGGTTGGAGAACAGGGTTATCGTCGCGAGCCCGCCAAGCGGGACGTCGGGGACGACGACCAGCGCCCCGTCACGGGCGCCGACGTTCGCATCGACCGACGCGCCGAGCCCGAACAGTGACGTCGTGCCGCGAACCGTCAGCGTGCCGTCTCCGGAAGCGACCGGCGTCACCGACTGAAGGATCGGCAGCGCTCGCCGAATCGCCGCCTCGGTTACGACGGCGGTGCCGATCAGCTGGTTTCCGCGCTTGGCGAGGGTCGCATCCTGCAGCGTCAGCAGCCCGGTGTCGAGCTGCGTCGCCGAGGCGTTGAGCGAGCCGACGTTGCCCGCCTGGCCCAGCAGGCTCGAGAGGTGCCCGGGGTTCGAGCGGTACTGGCCGAGCCGGATCGTGACGCTGTCGGCCTGATGCCAGAGCAGCTCGATCGCCGGAAACGCGCTGACATGGACCTCGAACACCTGGCCCGAGTTTTCGAGACGATCGCGCAGCCGCTGCTCGGCGATTGGAGGCAGCGCGAGCTGTGCCACACCCAGCACCACGACCAGAAACGCAACGACGCCAATCGCGACTAGGCGGCGCATCGTCGCGCCCGCAGCGCGTTCACGCCAGCAGCGCGCGCGCCGCCGCGACGGCCTGATCCATCAGCCGCCGGGCATCGAGGTCGGGCTCGCTCAGCCGTCGCACCATGACGCCGTCGGCGAGCGTCAGCAGAAAGGTCGCGACGTCGCCGGAGTCGGCCCGAAGCTCGAATATGCCTGCCTGACTGCCGGTGCGCAACGCCTCCGCGAGTGTCAGACGGAGCGTCCGTGCGAGCTCCGCGACCTCGGCCGCGATCTCCCCGTTGCGCTGCGCAAGCGTCAGCAGCTCGTAGAACATCATGACCTCGCTGGATCCCTCGCTGAGGACGTCCTCGAAGCTGCGCACGAGGGCGTCGATCAGATCGTCGGCACCGTGGGCGCCGGCGACAGCCTGATCGAGCAGCTCGCCGCGGATCTGGCACTCGCGCCTGACGACCTCGACCAGCAGCCGCTCCTTGGTGCCGAAGTAATAGTGCAGCAGCCCGCGTGACACTCCGGCCTCGCGCGCAACGTGGTCGAAGGTCGACCCCGCGAAGCCCCTCGCCGCAACACTCGTCCGCATCGCCTCGACGATCCGCGCCGCCTTGTCATTCGGCAGCTGTGGCGCAGGCTGCTGGGATGCGGCTGTCGCCATCGAGCGCGATTCTAGGAGCCTTAAACGAGAAAGCGCCCGCGGCGGGCGCCTTCGCGCAAAACGCTTTCGGCCGGTGACTACGCCGCGGTGACCGGAGTCGCCGGCGGTGCCGTCGCCGCGCCGGTGGCCGGCGGCGTGTACTGGAACTCCTCCTCGGCGCCGAACAGCGTGTCCAGCACCTTCGAGCGCAGCTTCTCGCTGGCAGCCAGCGCGGCTACGGCGCCAACGAACGCGATCAGCAGCTTGCGGCCCAAGCGGCGGCGCTTGCGGGCCTGCCTCCTGGGAGCCTCGGAAAGGCTCAGGGTTGCCTCGCGGATCGCCTCGGCTGCGTCGCGCAGGTCGGGGTGAAGCTTCTTGTCCTCGAGCAGCGCACGGTGAGGGGATTTCCCGTTCGACAGCCGCTCGTACGCGCTCCTCGTCGAGTCAAGCGCGGTGCGGACGTTGTCGCGCAGCTCGAGTCCTCGATCAGGCGCTGGACATAAGGGTTGGCCTTTGTGATGTTGGCCAGGTCGGCGGCAGTGAATGGCGCCGCCTTGGACTTCTTTCGCGATGGCATCTACTCCTCGGCGCTGGGCGGGGTCAGATCAGGATAGACCTTACCTCAGGCCGGATGTGACGCGAGCGTTCTAGACGAGTGCCGCGGCGGCTACTCGGCGCGGCGCTGCGCGACGCGCACGCGCTCGAGCACTTCGTCGACGGTCGCACGAACACGAAATTGATCGTCCTTGCGCAGGTGCTCGGGGATCTCGTCGATGTCCTGTCGTTGAGCGCCGGGGCGATCACACGGTCTTGATCCCGTTGCGCTGCGCGGCGAGCGCCTTCTCCTTCAGCCCGCCGATCGGGAGCACCTGGCCGGTCAGCGTGACCTCGCCGGTCATCGCCACGTCGGCGCGGACCGGCCGGCCGGACAGCAGCGAGGCGAGCGCCGTCACCATCGCGACGCCGGCGCTGGGGCCGTCCTTCGGGGTCGCGCCGGCCGGGACGTGGATGTGGATGTCGTGGCGTGGCGAACCAGTCGCTCGGCAGCTCGGGCACGAGCTCTGCGGCGTTGCGCGCGCACGTAGGTGAGCGCCGCCTGGGCCGACTCCTGCATCACGTCGCCGAGCTGCCCGGTGATCGTCAGGCGCGCCGCGTGCCGGGCATCGCGCGTCGCCTCGATGAACAGGACCTCGCCGCCGACCGGCGTCCACGCGAGGCCGGTCGCGACCCCGGGCCGCGCGTCCGTCGCCGGGCCTCGGTGAAGAACCTGCGCTTGCCGAGCAGCTCGCGAGCGCGCGGCTCGGTGATCGTGAACAGCTTGCGCGTCAGCCTGCCCTCGGCGACCTGCCGGGCCACCTTGCGGCAGATGGTGCCGATCTCCCGCTCGAGTTGCCGACGCCGGCCTCGCGCGTGTAGTCGGCGATGATCGCGCGCAGCGCCGCGTCGCGTGAATGCGATCTGCGAGCGGCTCGTCAGCCCGTTGCGCTCGATCTGCGCGCGGCACCAGGTAGCGCTTGGCGATCTCGAGCTTCTCCGACTCGGTGTAGCCGGCGCAGCTGGATCATCTCCATGCGGTCGCGCAGCGCGCCCGGGATCGTGTCGAGCGTGTTGGCCGTGCGTACGAAGATCACGCTGCGAGAGGTCGAACGGCAGATCGAGGTAGTGGTCGCGGAAGCTGTCGTTCTGCTCGGGGTCGAGCACCTCGAGCATCGCGCTCGACGGGTCGCCGCGGAAGTCGGCGCCCATCTTGTCGATCTCGTCGATCATCAGCAGCGGGTTGTTGGCGCCGGCGTCGCGCAGCGCCCGGATGATCGTGCCGGGCAGCGCGCCGATGTAGGTGCGCCGGTGGCCGCGGATCTCGGCCTCGTCGCGGACGCCGCCGACGCTGAGCGCTCGAACTTGCCGGCCCAGCGCGCGCGCGATCGAGCGCCCGAGCGATGTCTTGCCGACGCCGGGCGGGCCGACGAAGCAGCAGGATCGAGCCCGCGCGCGTCGGGCTTCAGGGACCGCACCGCGAGGTACTCGAGGATCCGGTCCTTGACCTGCTCGAGGTCGTAGTGGTCGTCGTCGAGGACCTCGCGGGCGTGCTCGAGGTCGAGGTTGTCCTCGCGTCGACTTGTCCCACGGCAGCGCGGCGATCCACTCGAGGTAGCTGCGGACGACGCCGTACTCGGCCATCGCCGGCTGCAGCCGCTCGAGCCGGCCGAGCTCGCGCTCGGCCTGCTTGCGGGCCTCCTCGGGCAGCTCGATCGCCGGCGAGCTGCTCGCGCAGCTCGTTCGACCTCGGCCTGGTACCTCGTCGGCCTCGCCCGAGCTCCTCCTGGATCGCCTTCAGCTGCTGGCGCAGGAAGTACTCGCGCTGGCCCTTGTCGATCTCGGACTGGACCTGCGACTGGATCTTGGTCCCGAGCGCGACGACCTCGAGCTCGCGCGCGAGGATCTGCGACAGCCGGCGCAGCCGCTTCGCGACGTCGACCTCCTCGAGCAGCTCCTGCTTCTCCTCGGTCTTCAGCCGCAGTGCGCCCGCGATCAGATGCGTGAGCGCGCTCGGATCGTCGACGTTGGCGACCATGATCTGTAGCTCTTCGGGCAGGTAGGGAACCTGCCGACGATGCTCGAGAACGTCTGCTGGACGTTGCGCATCAGCGCCAGCAGCTCGGCGCTCTCGCGCACGACGTCGGGCGCGGGCTCGACGACCTCGCGACCAGATACGGCTCGGTTGCGACCCAGCGCTCGATCCGCACCCGCTGCCCTCCCTGGATCAGCACCCGCAGCGTCCCGTCGGGCAGGCGGATCATCCGTGCGACGAACGCCGACGACGCCGACCGGGTAGAGCTCGTCTGGACCCGGGGCCTCGACCTCGGGGTCGCGACCGGCGACCATCACGAGCGTGCGGTCGGCGCGCAGGACGTCGTTGATCAGCTCGATGCTGCGCTCCTGACCGACGTTCAGCGGCACGAGCATCTCCGGGAACGTGACCGTGTCGCGCAGCGGGAGGACACGGCGATCTGGTCAGGCAGCTGCGTGGTCCCGGCGACGGTCAGACGCCCGGGCGCCGTCGGCCGGAACGCCGACTTCGATCACGACCGTTCGCCGGCTCTCGATCGGAACCGCGCGCAGTCGTGGCAGATGCCCTGCGAGCGGGAGCTCGACGCGCAGCATCCCGTTCTCGTAGCGCGCTGGTCGCGCTCGTCTAGGCGGACCTCGGCGCCGAGCTCGATCACCCGGCGAAACGGACCGCGCTCGATCTCGACCTGCTGGTAGACATCGCCCTCGGGCTGGGCCGGCCCGCGAACCCCGGCGAGGATCAACGTCCGCCCCTTGATCTGGAGCTCGAGCTCTCAGATCTCGACTCCGGCCAGCTCGGCGGTGACCACCGCGCGTGGCGGCTCGGAGACGTACGCGACGTCGACCGCCGGCCACGAACCGCCGCGGCGGCTGGCGAGTCCGGCGCGCTCGAACATATCGCCGCACAGCTCGTCCATCTCGCGCCGCATGCGGTCGAAGTTCGCGAACAGATCGCGCTCGGTCATTGGCGCTCAAGGTTAGCCAGCGCGGCTCGTTGACCGTAGGTAAGTGATCCGAACAGCGTCTGGTCCCGTTAGGCATCCAACGGCCGAAAACCATCTAAAGGAGACAGCCGCATGACGGAAATACAGCCGACGCTGAACCGGGGTCAGTTCATCCGTAACGCGGCGAAGGGCAGTTTGATCCTCGTCGGAGCCGGCGGTGTGCTCGCGTCGATGGACGGCGTAGCCTTCGCCAAGAGTCCAACCAAGAGCGACGTCGCAACCCTCCAGGTTGCTTACATCGCCGAAAGCCTGGCGGTCAAGGTCTACTCAACGATCATCGCCAACTTCTCGCACTTCAAGGGCCTGAAGAACAAGGACTACTTCACCCACGCACTGACCAACGAGAAGGATCACAAGGCTTTCCTCGCGAAAGCCCTGGGCTCCAACAAGCCCACGGGCTTCCAACTGCACATCCCGTCGTCGGCGGTCTCGAGCACGCAAGCGCTGCTGAAGACCGGCGTGATTCTCGAGACAGCGTTCGTCCAGACCTACCTCGGAGCCGTCGAGACACTGAGCTCGACTGACCTCAAGGTGATCGCGGCCAAGGTCGCGTCGGATGAGGCCACGCACTTCAGCTTCTTCGACGCCGCCTACGGCGGGCACGCGGTGCTGCCGGCGCTCCCAGGGACGATGTCGGCCAGCGCGGCAGCCAAGGAGCTGACCGACGCCGGCTTCATCAGCTAGCGGGCTGTTTTTGGGGGCCGTCCCAAGGCGGGATCGGCCGGGCCGACGGCAGTCGGCTCGGCCGACCTCGCCTGGCCAGCGGTCAGACCTCGCCTGGCCAGCGGTCAGACCTCGCCTGGCCGGCGGTCAGACCTCGCGCTCGCCGCGCCCGCGGCCCCGGCCCGGCCCGGCCCCGGCTAGATGGTGTAGACCTCGCCCTCGCGCGCCAGCTCGACGGGCCCGCCGTACGCTCGCACGGCTTCGTCGCGCGCCCAGTCGGGGTCCATCTCATCGGAATAGTGGGTGAGGATCAGCCTCCGTGCGCTCGCGTCGCGACCGTGCTGCCCAGCTTCCTCTGGCGTCAGGTGGCCGCGGATCCCGGTCCGCTCCGGGCGAGGGAGGGTCGCCTCGATCATCAGCACGTCGGTGTCGCGCGCAAACTGCACGAGCTGCTGGTTGGGGCTGCAATCGGCGCTGAACGTGAACCGCGAGCCGTTGCTCGACAGTTCGATGGCGTGCGTGACCGTGTAGTGCGGCACCTCGCAGAAGCGGACACGAAGCGGTCCGATCGTGAGCTCGTCGGTCGCCTTGTATTCGTGCAGCCTGAACGCGTTGTCGATCAGGTCGTCGGGGCCCCAGCAGCTGACCATCTTGCGAAACACTTCGGTGGCACCGCTGGGGGCGTAGAGATGGGGGCGAGCCGGGTGGTCGGTCCCCGGATAGCCGCCGACCGGAACCGGCTGCTGGCGCGGCGCATAGCAGAGCGCGTAGCTGAACGGCACCAGGTCCAGGAAGTGGTCGGCGTGCATGTGGCTGATCAGCACCGCGTCGACGTCGACGTAGTCGACCGTGCGGCGCAGCTTCGAGAAGACGCCATTGCCGCAGTCGAGCAACAGCGTGAACTCGCCCTCTTGAACGAGATAGCCGCTACACGCCCCAGCCGCGTCCTGCCAGGACGGCGACTTGCCCAGCACGGTTATCTTCACTTCGCTCCTCTCTCGGTAGTGGCCCTTGCGAACATCGCCGCACGCGAGGAGTACCGCGTGCGGGAACTCTAGTGTTTCCAGATCGGGCAGGTGCGGGCCGATTACTTAACCGGGACACTGTGCTCGTGAGCGCGGTGCACCTGCAGATACCGCTGATCGCCGCGGTCGCGTCGACGCGCTTCGAATCGTCGGTGCTCGCGCTCGGAGCGCTGCTGATCGTCGGCGCGCTGACCTCCGGCCTGGCGCGCCGAAGCTTCGTCTCGCTGACGGCGCTGTTCGTGCTCGCCGGGTTCGTGCTCGGCGATGGCGGCTTGAAGGTCCTGCACTTCGACGCGGACAGCACTTTCGTCTCTGACCTCGCCAACGCGGCCCTGATCGTGATCCTGTTTCGCGACGGGCTCGAGGTCGAAGGCGAGATGCTGCAGTCGCACTGGCATCTGCCGTTCCGCAAGCTGGTGCTCGCGATGCCGCTGACCGCGGTGATCGTCGCGCTCGCCGGCCACACGCTCGCCGGCCTGTCATGGACCGAGGCGTTTCTGCTCGGTGCCCTGCTCGCCCCGACTGACCCAGTGCTGTCGTCGGGCGTCGTCACCAACCCGCGCGTGCCGCGGATCGTGCGTCATTCGCTGAATCTCGAGTCGGGTCTGAACGACGGGCTCGCGCTGCCGGCGGTGCTCGTGTTCGCCGCGGCGCTGGGGGCCGGTGGAGAGCATTTCGTGTGGTGGCAGTTCGCGCTCGAGAACATCGGCTTCGGGTTCCTTGTCGGGGTGGTCGTCGGATTTGTCGCGTCGCGGTTGCTGCCGCGTGATTCGGGACTGGCGCGGGGCATCCCGTCGCATCAGAAGGCGCTCTACGCGCTCGGCGTGGCGTGTGCCCTATACGGGATCGCCGCGCTGTTGCCGCACGGCAACGGGCTGATAGCGGTCTATGTCGGAGCGATCGTGCTCGGCATCCAGCGTCCCGACATCCGCGGCTACTTCGAGCGCCAGGAGGAGGACCTGGTGGAGATCGTCAAGCTCGGGGTATTCGTCGTGTTCGGGTCGCTGCTGACGCTCAACGGCCTGTTCGGCTCCGGCTGGGCTGCGATCGGCGTGGTCGTCGTGACGCTGCTGATCGCCCGGCCGGTGGCGGTCTTCACAGCGCTCGTCTCGACTCCAACCGACACCGCGACGCGCGCCTTCATGGCGTGGTTCGGTCCCAAGGGCGTCGCGACGATGACCTTCTCGCTGCTGGTGCTGTCAGAGCACGTGACCGCCGGATCGAAGATCTTCAACCTCGCGGCGCTGACCGTGTTCTGCTCGATCCTCGCGCATGGAGCTACTGATACCGCCGGCACGGAGTGGATCGCCAGCAGGGCCGAGCGCGCCGAGCTCGCCGGCGCTCAGTGACGGTCGCGATCGGCGTTCCAGCGGCGGTCGGGGTCGAGGATCCAACCCAAAAACACCGCCAGCAGCACGAACGCGATAAACCCGCCGAACAGCGGCCAGTACATGGTCGTAACGATATACGAGCGGGGCGCCGGGCTCAGCCGCGCGGCGCCGGCTCACGCGTGCAGAGCGACCTGCTCAGCGGGGGACGGGAACGCCCACGCGACCTGCATCCGACGCTCCTGGCGGAACACGAACCGCATTTGGGTCGGAGGACGGAGGCCGTCGGGATGTGCCGGTCTGAAGGTCGCGCATGGCCCGCCCGCTTCGATCGCGCACAGGAGATTTTGATGAAAGAAGCAGTTTTCGCAGCTCGCTTTCGCGGCCGCGGCGCGACCATTCGACATGCGTGACCTAGACCCCGGTTGAGATTTGACTGCCGCCCTGCTGTCACCATCAAAGCGAATCTCGCCCCCTTCGCGCAACGACGATTGTCGGAAATCGCAGGAACTTCGTGATCAGAGGATTCCCTGCAAACTGCGGCGAATTTCGGATTGCACGTGGTTCGCCACGCATTTTGCGTAGCTTTTGACCGGATGGCCGACGAACAACCTTCGGAGCTGGTCTCACTCGCCGACTATGAGCGCGCCGCGGCCATGATCCTGAGCCCGGGCTCGCTCGGCTACATAGCGGGCGGGGCCGGCAACGAGACGACGATGAACGACAACGTCGCCGCCTGGGACCGGCTGGCGATCCTGCCGAGGATGCTGGTCGGAGGCGGGCCCCCACAGCCGGGCGTCGAGATCCTGGGCCGGATGCGGCCACACCCGATCGTCGTCGCGCCGACGGCGTTCCAGCGCCTCGCGCATCCCGACGCCGAGCCGGCGACCGCCGGCGCGGCCCAGGCAACGGACACGATCATGTGCCTGTCGACGTTCGCGACAACCTCCCCGGAGGGGTTGGCCGCCGCGGTCCCCGACGTCACACGCTGGCTTCAGCTGTACGTGCTCAACGAGCGTGAGATCAGCTGGGAGCTCGTTCACCGGGCGGCCCGGGCCGGGTTCGAGGCGATCGTCGTGACGGTCGATCTGCCGGTGCGTGGAACGCGAAACCGCGAGGATCGCTTCCCGGTCTCCGACGAGGAGACGGCCGAGCTCGAGCGTGCCGCGGCGCTGGTCGCGGAGGCCGGGATCACCCCGGTCAACGTCGGCGCCCAGATCGACTCCGAGCTGACCTGGGCGGACATCGCCCAGCTCGTCTCAGACAGCGAGCTTCCCGTGATCGTCAAGGGCATCCTGACGCCTGGCGATGCGCGCCTGGCGGTCGAGCACGGAGCCGCTGGAGTGGTGGTGTCAAACCACGGTGGCCGACAGCTCGACACGGTGCTGGCCGGCGCCGATGCATTGCCGGCGGTGGTCGACGAGGTCGGCGGCGAAATCGACGTACTCGTCGATGGCGGAATCCGGCGCGGCACCGACGTGCTGAAGGCGCTCGCGCTCGGGGCAAGCGCTGTGATGGTCGGCCGGCCGGTGCTGGCTGGCCTCGCCGTCAGCGGGGCCGCCGGCGCCCAGCGCGTGCTCGAAATCCTGCTAGAGGAGTTCGAGGCGGCACTCAAGCTCGCGGGAGCGCCGGCCGCGACGACGCTCGATCGCAGCTTCGTCATGCGGGCGCCGTGGGCGGCGCCGGCGACGCGGTGAAGGTACTCGTCACCGGAGTCACCGGCTACGTCGGAGCCGCGGTCGTGCCCGAGCTGCTGCGCGACGGACACTCGGTGACGGGGTTCGCGCGCGACCCGGGTCGGCTGAAGCTCGCGATCCCGGTCGTCCAGGGCGACGCGGTCACCGGTGCCGGCCTCGACCAGGCGCTCGCCGGCGTCGAGGTCGCGTACTACCTGATCCATTCGATGGAGCCCGGCGACGTGCAGCCCTTCCCCCAGCTCGAGCTGCAGGCGGCCGGACGGTTCGCGGCCGCGGCGGAGGCTGCCGGGGTGCGCCGGATCGTGTATCTCGGCGGCCTCGTCCCGGCGGATGGGCCGGAGTCCCGGCACCTCGCGAGCCGGGCGCAGGTGGAACGCGTCCTGCTCGAGCATGTCCCACACAGCGTCGCGCTGCGCGCGTCGATCGTGATCGGTGCGCGATCCCGGTCGTTCCGGTTCCTCGTCCGGCTGGTCGAGCGGTTGCCAGTGCTCGCGGTGCCGGCCTGGAATCAGAACCGCACCCAGCCGATCGACGAGCGCGATCTGGTGACACTGATGGTCCGCGCCGCGACCACCGAGTCGGTCGCCGGGCTATCACTCGATGTCGGCGGCCCGGACGTTGTTACTTATGGTGAATTGATTGACCGGATTCGGGAGCTGATGTTGGTCCGCAGACCGACGATCAGCTTCAGGCGACTGACCGTCACCCCGATCGCCAGCCGGATCGCGGCCCTCGTCGCGGGCGAGCAGCACGACCTGATCGGTCCACTGATGGAGAGCCTGGGCACCGATCTGTTGCCGCGCGACAATCGTGCCTTCGACCTGCTTCATGTAAAGCCTCACACTCTCGATGCCGCGATCGAGCACGCGCTGGGAGTGTGGGAAATGGAGCAACCTCTGGCGGCCCGTTAGAGGCCGCGAGCGAGCGCCGGCCGTTAGTCTGCCGCCATCGATGAGCACCGTAAACGCGAAAATCGAGATCGAGGCGCCCATCGAGCAGGTGTGGGAGACCGTCATGGACCCCGGCCGGCTCGGCGATTGGGTGACCATTCACAGGTCGGTTCGCGATGTCTCGCAGTCGCCCATGCGACGCGGCGCGACGATGGATCAGTCGATCCACGTCCGCGGTGTGACGTTCCGTGTCCACTGGACGCTGGCCGCAATCGACCCACCCAATTCGGCTGAATGGGAGGGTTTGGGACCGGCACATTCGACGGCTCGGATCCACTATGCGCTCAGCAGCCGAGACGATGACTACACCCTGTTCGAGTACACAAACGAGTTCCACCCTCCAGGTGGCCGGCTCGGAGATGTGGCCGGCCGGATGATTGTCGGCGCCACGTCAGAACACGAAGCTCACAATTCACTCGCACGTCTGAAGTCGCTTCTCGAGCGCGAGCGCAAGCACAGCTGACAACGCATAGTCACCACGTGTATCGTTTGTACAAATACGAACGAAACACCGGAGGTGGATCCCGTTGGCAGATTTTGTGGACAGCACGGTTAAGGACATCGATAACCGGCTGGCCGAGCTCAGCGCAGGAGGTGACCAAGCTCGAGGCTGCTCGCGCCGCGCTCGTCGGTAGCCGCCGTGGGCCGGGCAGGCCGCCCGGGTCGACGACCCGCAAGCGTCGTGCCCCGCGCGCAGCCAGCCGGACCGCGCCGCCGCCGTGGCGGCAACACGCGTGCTACCCAGGCGCTTGAGCTGGTCAACGAGCGGCCCGGGATCACGATCCCGCAGATCGCAGAGGAGCTGAAGATCGAGCCGAACTACCTGTACAGGGTGATGCCGAAGCTCGTGGACGATGGACAGTCAAGCGCGATGGCCAGGGCTGGCACCCGGCGAAGGCCGCCTGAGCGGAGTTCAGCCGCAGGTGCGACGAGGACCCGCCGCGATCGTCAGAAGCAGATCGATCGCGGCGGTCCGCACCCCCAGTTAGACGAGCCCCAGATCCCTCACGGCGTCGCGCTCGTCCGTAAGTTCCTCGACGGTTGCGTCGATTCGCGAGCGCGAGAACTCGTCGATCTCCAGGCCCTCGACGATCGCTGTACTCACCCCCCGCGCACGTGCACGGGTAGCCCGAGAAGATGCCCTCCTCGACGCCGTAGGCGCCGGTCGATGGATCGCCATCGAGACCCAGTCTCCCTCGGCGTGCCATGCACCCAGTCGCTGACATGGTCGATCGCCGCGTTCGCGGCAGACGCCGCGCTTGAGGCGCCGCGGGCCTCGATGATCGCCGCCCCACGCTTCTGGACGGTCGGGATGAAGTCGCCCTCGATCCAGTCCTGATCATTGATCGTCTGCGGCGGCGTTCGGCGCCATTGACCTTGGCGTGAAAAACGTCCGGGATACTGGGTCGCCGAGTGGTTGCCCCAGATCGTCATGTTGGTCATCGTCAGCGATCGCTGAAGCCCTCTTTTTGGCGACCTGCGCGATCGCGCGGTTGTGGTCCAGCCGCATCATCGCCGTGAACCGCTCGTGCGGAATGTCAGGCGCGTTGCTCTTCGCGATCAGGCAGTTCGTGTTGGCGGGGTTGCCGACCACCAGGACCTTATTTCCGAGGCAGCGTGGTCGTTGAGGGCCCTGCCCTGTGGCTTGAAGATGCCGCCGTTGGCCTCGAGCAGGTCGCCGCGCTCCATGCCCTTCGTGCGCGGCCGGGCGCCGACGAGCAGCGCGATGTTGGGCCCCGTCGAAGGCCTTGTTTGGATCGTCGTAGATGTCGATGTCCGGCCAGCAGCGGGAACGCACAGTCGTCGAGCTCCATCGCCGTTCCCTCGGCGGCCTTCACCGCCGCGGGGATCTCGAGCAGCGACAGGTGCACCGGCGTGTCAGGTCCCAGCAGCTGTCCACTCGCGATGCTGAACAGGATCGCGTAGCCGATCTGGCCGGCGGCGCCAGTCACTGCCACTTTTACTGGAGATGAACTGTCCATTGAACGTTGTTCCCTTCCTAAGCAGGCGCCGCAACCTCAGCCGCGATGCGCAACCGTCGAGTCATAATTCGTTGCTGCCGATGCTATAGCGGGCGCCACATCGAACGCGCCGCGGGCTGGCGTCCGGGGCACGGCGACGGGCGCTTCGAGGCGCCCCGATCAAACGCTCAGGCGCCGAGGTCGACGCCGTAGACGTCGCTCAGCTTGCTCTTGACGTAGTGCACGAACGGGCCCACCGTCATCGGGCCGCCGACCGCCCGCTCGAGCAGTTCCGAGGTCGTGAACTTCGACCCGTGGCGGTGGATGTGCTCGATCAGCCAGTCGCGCAGCGGCGACAGCTCGCCGACCGCGAGCCGGTCGTCGAGATCGGGAATGTCAACGTGCACCCGCTGCCACAGCTGGCCGGCGATCAGGTTGCCGAGCGCGTACGTCGGGAAGTAGCCGATCAGGCCGGCCGACCAGTGGACGTCCTGAAGCACGCCGTGGGTGTCGTCGTTGACCTCGATCCCGAAGTAACTCCTTGAAGCGCGCGTTCCATGCCTCGGGCAGGTCCTCGACTGCCAGGCTGCCGTCGATCAGCTCCTGCTCGAGCTCGAACCGCAGCACGATGTGCAGCCCGTACGTCGCCTCGTCGGCCTCGACGCGGATGTAGGACGGCCTGACCCGGTTGACGGCGCGGTACAGCGTGTCGGCGTCGAGACCAACGAGCGCGCCACCGAGGCGCTCGGCCACGCGCGGCGCCAGCACCGCGCAGAACGGGCGGCCGCGACCGACCATGTTCTCCCACAGCCGGCTCTGGGACTCGTGCATCCCGAGTGACTCGCCGGTGCCCGAGCGGCGTGCGAGCAAGCGATCAGGGGATGCCGGCCTCGTAGAGGCCGTGGCCGCACTCGTGCATCGCGCCGTACAGCGCAGCGGCGAAGTAGCTCTCGTCCCAGCGCGTCGTGATGCGCACGTCGCCGCTACCGATCCGCGTGGCGAACGGGTGAACCGTGTCGTCGATCCGCCAGCCGTCGCGGCGTCGAAGCCCATCAGCGCGACCGTCTCGCGCACCAGCTGACGCTGCGGTACGATCGGGAAATGGCCGTGCAGCGGGCTGTCGTCGACCGGCACTCCGTCACTCGGCCAGCGTCGCGATCAGCGGTACCAGCTCTGACCTGCAGCTCCCTGAACAGCTGCGCCACCGTGGCCGTCGTTCGCATCAGCGGCTCGTAGTCGTCGAGCAGCACGTCATACGGCAGAGCTCGAAATCGTCGCTACCAAAGTGACAATCGACGTACGCCGCGCGAGCTCCCAGTTGCGCTCCAGATAGGGCGCGAACGCGGCGAAGTCGGAGTTGGCGCGCGCCGTCGACCCAAGCCTCCTGTCCGAGCGACGCCGCTCGGGTCATCTCGGCCGCGAGTTCCGTCGGGCACGCGCCGCGCCTTGTCCCACTGACGCGCGCACCAGCGCACCAGGCTCGCGTCGTCGGAGTCCGGATCGGCGCCCGTTGAGCTCGGCGGCCGCGCCGCTCCAACAGCCGCCCGGTCTCGTCATCGATGAACAGCTCGTGGCCGATCCGCTCGAGCGTCGCCAGCGACTCCGCGCGGGCGGCCCGCCGAGCCGGGGCATCATCGTCTGCTGGTCCCAGCTGAGCAGCGACGAGACGTGGCGCATGTCTGACAGCTGCGCCAGCCGCTCGTGCAGCTGCCAAGCATGCGGGCATTCGATTCCACGTCTCCTGGCAGGTCGGAAATCGATCCCTGGCCAGCGTTGACGGCTGGTGGCCTATGCGACCATTGCAGCATGTTCGGCCGAAGGTCGAGATCGATCAAGCTGATGGACGTTTTCGGCATCCGGATCGGCGTCGATCCGAGCTGGTTCCTGATCCTGTTCCTGCTGATCTTCATGCTGTCGGGCCGTTTCGGCGCGACGCTGCACAGCTCGGACGCGGTCGCGTACCTGACGACGGTGATCAGCGTGCTGCTGCTGTACGCGCTCGCTGATCGTGCACGAGCTGGGCCACGCGCTGGTCGCTCGCGGCAGGGGATCGAGGTCAAGCGGATCGAGTTGTTCCTGTTCGGTGGGCATCACACAGATGGGCCGCGACGCTGCCTCGCCCGGCGAGGACTTCAAGATCGCGGTGGCCGGCCCATTCGCCAACTTCTGGGCGTGATCGTACTCGTTTGTCTGGCCGTGGACGTCGCGATCGTCGGGCCCGCATCGGCTGCTCCACGCGGTCGCGCTCGACAGCGACGTGCGATCACGCCGGTGCTGCTGTCGCTCTGTCTGGCTGCTGTCCATGGAACGTGCTGCTGCTGCTGTTCAACCTGGTGCCGGCATTCCCGCTCGACGGCGGCCGGATCGCCCGCGCGATCATCTGGCGGCGGACCGGGGACAAGACGCGCGGCACCCGCATCGCCGCGCAGATGGGCCAGGGCTTTGCTTTGCTCCTGGCCGGCGTCGGTATCTGGCTGGGCGGTGCTCGACTACGGCAGCTTCGGCGGCCTGTGGCTGGTGGCGATCGCCTACCTGCTCGGCCAGTCGGCGAAGGGCGCATTGGTGCAGACGGCGCTGACCGAGCGGATCGAGGGGTCCGCGTCGCCGACATCATGGACTCGCCAGCCGGTCGCGATCCCGTGCGACGACGGCCGTCGGCCAAGCGCTCGACGAGTACTTCATGCGCTACGGCTGGTCTGGTTCCCGGTGATCGATGACGACGGACGGTTCATCGGGATCGCGCGCCGGAGCGGGTGCAGGCCGTCGGCCGACCGCGGCGAGGGGTGGCTGACGGTCGGGGCGGTGCTGGAGTCCGGCGGCGCCGAGCCTGGCGCGTCGAGCGAGGACCGTCCGATTACCGAGCTGCTCTCCTCGGAGCCGCTCGGGCGGCTCGGGGCGCTGATGGCGGTCGACGGCGAGGGCGTCCTGCGCGGCGTCGTGACCGTCGAGCAGGTGCGCCGCGCGCTGCAGTCGGCGCTCGGTTCGCCGGCGGCCTGAGGACCGCCCGGCCCGCCAATAAGGGCCGTAGGCTGCCCCCAATAGAATATGCGTCGTGCCGTCACACGACGTTCTGATCATCGGTGCCGGGCTCGCCGGGCCAGCGCGCCGCGCTTGGCGGCCGCAGCAGGCCGGCGCGACGGTCGCGATCATCTCCAAGGTCCACCCGGTGCGCTCGCACTCGGTCGCCGCTGCCGGCGGCATCAACGCCGCGCTGAACCCGGAGGACACGTGGGAGTCGCACGCGTTCGACACCGTCAAGGGCTCGGACTATCTTGGCGACCAGGACGCGATCGAGATCATGTGCCGCGAGGCCCCGAACGAGATCCTGTGGCTCGAGCACGCCGGCGTCACGTTCCACCGCGACGAGACCGGCGCAGCTCGGCACGCGCGCGTTCGGCGGCGCCTCGGCCGCCCGGACCTATTACGTCGCCGACATCACCGGCCACGCGATCCTGCACGTCCTCTACGAGCAGCTGATGAAGCACAACGACGCCAGATCGACCGCTACGAGGAGTGGTTCACGACCGATCTACTCCAGGACGACAGCGGCCGCTGTGTCGGCGCCATCTGCCGCAAGCTGCGCGACGGCACCCTGGAGGTGTTCAACGCCAAGACCACGATCCTCGCCTCGGGCGGCGCCGGCCAAGCGTACAAGCCGACGACCAACGGGTTGATCGTGACCGGCGATGGGATCGCCCAGGCCTACCGAATCGGCGCTCGGCTGATGGACATGGAGATGATCCAGTACCACCCGACGACGCTCGCGGGCAACGGGTTGCTGATCACCGAGGGCGCTCGCGGCGAAGGCGCCTGGCTGCTGAACGCCAGGGGCGAGCGGTTCATGGAGAAGTACGCGCCCAACAAGCTCGAGCTCGCCTCGCGCGATGTCGTCTCGCGGGCGGAGCAGACCGAGATCAACGAGGGCCGTGGATTCCCGGACGGGACCGTCGCGCTCGACATCACCAAGGTCCCGCGGCGACGTACGCTCGAGGCACTGCGCGAGATCGTCAACATCGGTCGCGACTTCGCCGGCGTCGACATCACGCGCGAGCCGATCCATATCCACCCGGGCCAGCACTACATCATGGGTGGGGTCAAGACCGACTCCGACGGACAGACGACGATCCCGGGACTGTACGCGGCCGGCGAGGTCGCCTGCGTCTCGGTCCACGGCGGCAACCGGCTGGGCGCCAACTCTCTGCTTGACACGCTGATCTTCGGGCGCCGCTGCGGCGAGCACGCCGCCAAACGCGCGCTCCAGATGCCGATGCCGGAGACCTCGCCGGCGTCGCGTCGACGACACTGAGCGCGAGATCGAGGCGATCATCGACCGCGAGCCCGGCGGGCGGCGATGGCGGCGATCAAGGACGAGCTCGGCGACGACGATGAACGAATACGTTGCGGTGTTCCGGGACGCCGAGGGCCTGGCAAAGGCGCACGAGATCATCCGCCGGCTCAAGGAGGAGGAGCCGAAGTCGGCGATCGACGACCGCGGCACGATCTTCAACCAGGACGTGATCGGTGCGATCGAGCTCGGCTACATGCTCGATTCGCCGAAGACGATCGTGGTCGCCGCGCATCGAGCGCACGGAGTCGCGCGGCGCCCAGTTCCGCACCGATTCCCCGGAGCGCAAGGACGAGGAGTGGCTCAAGCACATCGACATCTCGGTCAACGGCGCCGACGTGCCGACTGTGAGCTATTCGCCGGTCACGATCACCCACTGGCAGCCCCAGGAAAGGACGTACTGAACCGAGATGCCTGAGTACACCTTAAGGATCCGCCGCTTCGATCCGCAGTCAGGCGAGGCCGCGTACTGGGACGAGCACACGGTCGAGATGCGCGAGACGCAGTCGGTGCTCGACGCGATCCTCAAGATCAAGCGGCGAGGTCGATGGCTCGATCGGGATCCGTTGCTCCTGCCAGCAGGCGATCTGCGGCTCGTGCGGCGTGCGGATGAACGGCAAGCCCGGGCTCGCCTGCAACACCCACCTCGGTGACGCGGCGGCGCGCGGCGGCGGCGCCGGAGGCACCGGCTGAAGAGCCGACAGACGACGATCACCGTCGAGCCGATGGGCAACATGGCCGTGATCCGCGACCTGATCGTCGACATGGACGAGGTGCACTGGAAGAAGATCCAGCGCGTCACCCCGTGGCTGATCAATAAGCAGCCGGTGCCCGAGCGCGAGTACATCGTCCCGCACGAGAACATGGTCGACATCACGCAGACGATGGCCTGCATCCAGTGCGGCGCGTGCGTGTCGGACTGCCTGTCGATGGAGATCGACCCGGTGTTCATCGGCCCGGCGGCGCTCGCCAAGGCCTACCGGTTCGTCGGCGATCCGCGCGACGCCGAGCACCGTCGAGCGACTCCACGACCTGGCCAGGACCCGCACGGGATCTACGACTGCACCCACTGCTTCAACTGCATCGACGCGTGCCCGAAGGGCGTCGCTCCGATGAGCCAGATCATGCGCCTGCGCCGCCTCGCGGGTACCGACTACGAGATCGATCGACCGTAACAACGGCCACCGCCACGAGGACGCCGTTCGTGACGCTCGTCGCGATTACGGGCTGCTCAACGAAGCCGAGCTATTGCCGCGCAGCTACGGCGGGAACTCGTGGTTCGGAAAGTTTCACCCGGCGGCCGGCCAAGGAGCTGCTGTCGTCGCTGTCGACGGTGGTCACGGCGTGCTGCGCGGGAAGGTCACACCGAAGTCGCTGATGCTCGGGCACAAGATCCCGACGAGGACCTCGGTAAGCTCAAGGAGATCTACGAGCAGATGGAGGGGCGCCCACGGCGCGACGAGCTGAACCTGTACGTGAGCGGCTACGAGGACGAGCCCGAGCACCCCCAGCAGCCACCCGAGGCCCCGGCCGACAAGTCGCCCACTCCCCGGGCCGGAAGTGCCGAGCGAAAGCGAGAGTTCATGAAGGTTGCGTACTGGCCCGGGCTGCGTGAGCCGCGGGTTCACGCCCGAGCTGCACGGTTCGATGGCGAAGGTCGCGCCATTGCTCGATCTCGAGATGATCGAGCTCGACCGCGCGGCGTGCTGCGGTGCCGGCGTGATCGCCGAGCACAACCAGGAGCTGGCGGACACCCTCAACGCGCGGACGTTCGCGCTCGCGCAGCAGACCGACGGCGAGCTGATGATGAACATCTGCTCGACCTGCCAGGGAGCCCAGTCGGAGTGCCAGGAGCGGCTCGACGCCAACACCGACTACCGCGGGCGGATCAACGAGAACCTCTCCGACGAGGGCCTGTCGTACGAGAAGGGGCTGACAAACAAGAATTTCCTCTGGCTGCTGGTCGAGGAAATCGGCCTCGACGCGCTCACGGCGAAGGTCAAGCGTCCGCTGACCGATCTCAAGGTCGGTCCGTTCTATGGCTGCTACATCGTGCGGCCGGTGGATCGGCTGGCGATCGACGAGGAGCATCCGCGCGACCGCTACATGCACATGGGTGATCGAGGCGCTCGGCGGGACCGTGATCGACTACGCCGGCGTCTACAAGTGCTGCGGTTTCCCGATCATCACGATGAACAAGGATGCGTCGCTGAAGAGGCCGGACGACACCTCGGTGACGCGATCGACGCGGAGGCGGACTGCTTGGTCGTACCGTGCCCTCTGTGCCATCTCAACCTGGATCTCCAGCAGCCGGCGGCGGCGAAGACCGTCGCGCGCGATCTCGGGCTGCCGGTGCTCCATCTCCCGCAGCTCGTCGGCTTGGCCCTCGGGCTGGAGCCTAAGGAGCTTGGGATGAACAAGCACGTGGTCCGTCCGACCCGGGTGATCGACTGGGCGAGCTCCGTCGTCGCGGCCGCGTGACATCCGCAGCGGTCTCTTCTGCGCTGCTTACTTTTCCCTCATAAGAGTGAGAGTGCAACCGGGGGCGGGTACGTCCCCCAACATCACGGACCCCGGCGTCGGCGCCGGTTTGCGAACGGGACCTCTCATGAAAACGATCAATCCTGAGCCGGTCAGGCTCGTTCTCGGCGAGTTCGAGGACATCGTCAGCCACGGCCTGCAGGCGCTGCTGCGTGAAGACAGCCGGCTGCTGCTGGTCGCCGCCGACGTCGAACAACCACGCCTGGCGGCCACGATCGCCGCCACCCGGGCCGACGTAGCGATTCTGAACGCCGCGTCGCTGACAACCTCCGTCGAGCTGCATTACCTGCGAGCGACCTTTCCGGCCACGCGGCTGGTGGTCCTGGCCGATCAGCCGACGCCGACCGAGTGCCGGCAGCTGATCGACGCCGGCGCGACCGCCTGCCTGGCGAAGAGCGCCTGCGTCCAAGAGCTGCTCGAGGCGATCCGGCTCGGCTTCGCCACCGGCGATGCGGTCGCCCCAGCGACCGTCCCCGCGCCCCTGACCCAGTGCGAGGTCGACGTCCTCGAGCTGCTTCGCAGCGGACGCTCGAACGCCGAGATCGCCGCGACCCTGCACGTCAGCTTCGAGACGGTCCGTTCCCACGCCGGCAGGATCTACCGCAAGCTTGGAGTCAGACGCGGCGCGAGTTGCGGGCCCGGCGAGGTGGCGCTCGCCCGATCACAACGGCGCTCCCTAGCGCTCGCCGAACACGAATTCGCTGACACGGGGTTGCGGCGAGCAGCTTGTCGGCCATGGACCGTCGCGGTAGCCGACCGAGATGTGACCCGCGATCGCGTGCCCTCGGGAATCCCGAGCAGCGCCTCGACCTCCTCCTCAGCGGGCACGAGCAACGTCGTGAACGCGGCGCCCAGCCCCTCGGCGCGCAGCCCGAGAAGGATGTTCTGCACGAACGGGTAGATCGACGCGCCGCCGACGATGCTCGGGCGGTCGAGCGCGCGTCGGTGATCGCGAGGGCCGAGAGCTCGACGCAGACCACGAGGTGGACGGGCACCCGGTCGAAGTTGTGGGCGAACTCGTCGGCGCCCTTGAGCATCCGCAGCCGCCCGGATGACACGCCACTGGCCTCACCGGCCTCGAGATCGCGCCCGACGCCCGTCCGATCATGTAGCCTTCCACGGGGGCTCGTAGAGCTCGCGAAGCCGGCGGCGAGTGTCGCGGTCAGTGATCACGATCACGCGCCAGCCCTGGCGGTTACCACCGCTGGGTGCAACCGCGCGTTGTCGAGCACCCGCTCGAGTGCCTCCCGCGGGACCGGCCTTCCGTGAAGTGGCGCGTCGACGGGGCGCACCGCATGCTAGCTCGTCAGGACGGGAGGTTGTCGGGGACGCAGCAGCTCGGCGATCTGGACCGCGTTCGTCGCCGCGCCCTTGCGCAGGTTGTCGCCGACGATCCACATGTTCAGCGTGCGCGGATGCGACTCGTCGCGCGGATCCGCCCGACGAACACCTCGTCGTGCCCCGCGGCGTCAGACGGCGAGCGGATAGCGCCCGTGGCGGGATCGTCGACGACGCCACGCCCGGCGCCTCTGGCGAGCAGCTCCCGCGCGTCGGCGGGGCTGAGTCGGCTCGCGCGTCTGCACGTTGACGCGCCTCCGAGTGGCCACGTTGACACCGGCACCCGCACGCAGGTGACGCGTGATCCGCAGATCGGGTCGACCCGAGGATCTTGCGCGTCTCGGCGATCATCTTGCGCTCCTCGGTCGTGTAGTCGTCGCCGTCCTTGAACGTCTCGACCTGGGGCAGCACGTTGAACGCGATCGTGGTGCGGGTAGACGCTCCGGCGGCGGGAGGCTCGTCGTCGTGCAGGATCGCGTGCGACCTGCGGCTTGAGCTCGGCGACCGCGTTGCTGCCCGTGCCGGAGACCGACTGGTAGGTGGCGACGACGATCCGCTCGATGCCGACCGCGTCGTGGAGCGGCTTCAGCGCGACCATCATCTGCATCGTCGTGCAGTTGGGGTTGGCGATGATGCCGTGGTGGTGCTCGAGCGCGTGCGGGTTGACCTCGGCAGACGACGAGCGGCACGTCGGGGTCCATGCGCCAGCACGACGAGTTGTCGATCACGATCGCGCCGTGCTCGACGAACCGCGGCGCCCACTCCCGCGAGGTTGCCGCGCCGGCCGAGAACAGCGCGATGTCGAAGCCGTCGATGTCGTCGTCGCTCGTCGAGCAGCCGCACCGTGCGATCCCGTCGATCGGGCATGCCCGCGGAGCGCTCGCGATCGCGAACGGGACGATCTCGCGGCCGGGAACGTCGCGCTCGCGCAGCAGCTCGAGCATTGTCCGTCCCGACCGCGCCGGTGGCGCCGACGACCGCCACGCGCCGCGCCCGCTCATCGGCCTCGCCCGATGGGCGGCACCCGGGTCCGCTCGGGCGCCGGATCGTCCCGCTCGCCCCCAGCTCGAACGCGCTGTGCAGCGCCGTCACCGCCTGCGGGACCGGTCCTGGAGCGGATCACGCAGGAGATCTTGATCGGCGAGGTGGAGATCATCTCGATGTTGATGTCCTCCTCGGCCAGCGTCGCGAACACCTTGGCTGCGACGCCGGGATGCGAGCGCATGCCGGCGCCGACGATCGAGACCTTGCCGATCTCGGGGTCGGTGTCGATGCCGCGTCGACTCCCGAGCCGGCTTTGACCGGCTCGAGCGCCTGCTCGGCGCGCCCGCAGGTCGTCGGCGCGCGATCGTGAACGAGATCTCGGCGTCGCGGCCCTCGCTCGAGCGGGCTCGTTCTGGATGATCATGTCGACGTTGCACGTTGGCGTCGGCCAGCGCGCGTGAAGATCGCACGCGGCGGCGCCGGGCCGGTCGGGGACGCCGAGCAGCGTGATCCGGGCCTCGTCGGTCGAATGGGTCACGGCGGTGATCAGCGGATGTTCCATGGTCTCGTCCTCTCCGAGCACAACGGTACCTGGGCCGTCCTCGAAGCTCGATCGGCAGTGGATCCGGACGCCGTGCGTGCGGGCGTACTCGACCGACCGCAGCTGCAGCACCTTGGCGCCCGAGGCGGCCATCTCGAGCATCTCCTCGAAGCTGACGTACGGGCAGCTTGCGCGCGTCGGGCACGATCCGCGGGTCGGCGCTGAACACGCCGGCGACGTCGGTGTAGATCTCGCACACCTCGGCGTCGATCGCGGCCGCGAGCGCGACCGCGGTCGTGTCCGAGCCGCCGCGGCCGAGCGTCGTCACGTCGCGGCTGGTCGAGACGCCCTGAAAGCCGGCGACGAGCACGATCAGCTCCTCGCTCGAGCGCGTCCTGGATCCGGTCGGCGCGGACATCGAGGATCCGCGCCTTCGTGTGCGAGGTGTCGGTGACGATTCCGGCCTGCGATCCGGTGAGCGAGATCGCGCGGTGGCCGAGGTCGTTGATCGCCATCGCGCACAGCGCGCACGAGATCCGCTCGCCGGTCGACAGCAGCATGTCCATCTCGCGCGGGTCGGGAGTCGGCGAGACCTCCTCGGCCATCGCGATCAGCTCGTCGGTCGTCTGGCCGCGTGCGGACAGGACGGCGACGACCCGCTTGCCGGACTCGCGCTGGGCGACGATCCGGCGGGCGGCGCGCTTGATCCGCTCGGCGTCGGCGACCGAGGTGCCGCCGAACTTCATCACGACTGTCTCTGGCACTGAGCGCCGAAGGGTACTTAGGCCGGGGTGCATGCACCCCGGCCCGGTCCGTGCATGCACGGACCGGCGGGGCGCGCATGCGCGCCCCCGAACTGCTTACACAGCCCGGCGCCCGACGAGCGCCCGGCCGAGGGTCAGCTCGTCGGCGTACTCGAGGTCGGCGCCGACCGGCAGCCCGCTCGCCAGCCGTGTCACCGACAGTCCGGGGAGCCGCTCGCGCAGGCCGTCGGCGATGTGGAGCGCGGTCGCTTCGCCGGTCGTGGTCGGGTTGGTCGCGATCACGACCTCGCGCACGTCCGTCTGATTCGGACGCGGACGTACAGCTCGGCGATCTTCAGATCCTCGGGGTCGATCCCGTCGATCGGCGACAGTGCCCCACCGAGCACGTGATAGCGCCCCGCGAACTCGTGCGTGCGCTCGATCGAGATCACGTCCGAGGGCTCCTCGACGACGCAGATCAGCTCCGGGTCGCGGCGCTCGTCGGAGCAGATCCGGCAGCGCGGACCGTCGGCGAGGTTGAAGCACACCTCGCACAGCCCGATCCGCTCCTTGACCTCGCGGATCGCGTCAGCGAGCGCCCGCGCCTCCTCGTCCGAGGCCCGCAGCAGGTGGAAGGCGAGCCGCTGCGCGGTGCGCCCGCCGACTCCCGGCAGCTTCGAGAGCTCGGTGATCAGCCGCTGGACCGGAGGCGCGTACAAGGCGGTCTATAGGCCCCGGAAGGCCGAGCACCACCGAGGCCGCCAGGTCAGGCCGCCCGCGATCCCGCCCATCTTCGCCGCCGCGAGCTCCTGCGCCGAGCGCATGCCCTCGTTGACCGCCGCCAGCACCATGTCCTGCAGCAGCTCAACGTCTTCTGGGTCGACCGCCTCGGGATCGATCTTGATCGACTTGACGACCAGGTCGCCGGTCACCTGGACCGTTACCATGCCGCCGCCCGCGGACGCTTCGACCAGCTCGTCCTTGAGCGCCTCCTGCGCGGCGAGCATGTCCTCCTGCATCTTTTGGGCCTGCTTGAGCAGCTGCTGCATGTTGGGTGGCTGTGGCATTTAGGCCTCTTCCTGGTCAGTTGTCGTCGAGGACTTCTTCAGCATCGAACTCCTCCATGAAGCGGCGTACGAGTTCCTCGCCGACTCAGGCTCGGCTGCTGGACCGGCCCCTCGGAGTCGAACTCGGCGAGCTCGTAGCGCAGCGCGACCGTCGCGCCGGTGACCGACCTCACGGCCTCGGCGGTCGCGCGGCGGTAGTCGTCCTGCTCGGCCTTGCGCTTGAAGAACGCGGCTCCGGTCGGGAATGCGAGCGTCAGCGCCTGGTCATTCAATGAAGCCGGACGAGCAGCCTCGAGCGTCGCGGCGAGCATCGCGTTGCCCTGGCGCACGAACTCGACCACGGCCGGCCACGAGTCGACGAGCGTCTCGAGCTCGGGCGGCGGCGGCGGCTCGGGCGTGGGCGGTGGCCCCGGGTCGGGCATTGGTGGGGGTGGCGTGGGCTCGGGTGGCGGGCCGGGCGGTGCGGGGTCCGGGGTCGGAGACGGTCCGGGCTCAGGTGGCGCTGGCGGCGGCGCCGGTGGCCCGGGGGCGGGGATGCCGCTGCGCGAGAGCGCTCTCGAGCCGCTCAATCCGCGCCAGCAGCGCCTTGGTCGACGGGTCGATCTCGGGCGCCGCGGCTTTGATCAGCACCAGCTCGAGTTGGATCCGGGGTTGGGCACCGTTGGCGGTCGCCTCGAGCGCGGCGGCGATCAGCTCGAGCAGTCGGACGACGTCGACGCCGCTGATCGCGTTGGCCTGCGCGAGCAGGCGCTGGTCGCGCTCCCGCGTCACCCGCAGCTCCTCGGGGAGCTCGTCCAGTATCTGCACCGCGAGCAGCTCGCGTCCGTGGATCTCGAGGTCACGGATGATCTGGCCTGGGTCGCGGCCCGAAGCCGTCAGCCGCGCGGCGACGCGCAGCGCCTGTGCCGGATCACGCGCGATCACCGCGTCGAGCGCTTCGAATAGCTGCTCGGCGTCGGCCACCCCAAGGACTGCGAGCACGTCGGCGGGCGAGATCGGATCGGTGCCGGCATAGGTGACCAGCTGCTCGAGCGTCCCGAGCGCGTCGCGGAAGCTACCGGTCGCGTGGCGGGCGATCAGCGCTACGGCGCCCGGCTCGATCTCGATCTGCTCGGTGGTGGCGACGCGGTGCAGAACCTTGGCGACCTGCTCGACGGTCGGCCGCCCGAAGTCGAACCGGTGACAGCGATCGACGACGGTTGGGAGCACCTTCTGGGCCTCGGTCGTCGCGAGCACGAAGATCGTTCGCGGCGGTGGCTCCTCGAGCGTCTTCAGAAACGCGTTCCATGCCTGCTGGGAGAGCATGTGCGCCTCGTCGAGGATGTAGACCTTGTGGCGCCCGGAGACCGGGGCGTAGGCGACCTTCTCGCGCAGGTCGCGGATGTCGTCGACGCTGTTGTTCGACGCGGCGTCCATCTCGATCACGTCGAGCGAGGTCGCATTGGCAATCGAGACGCACGAGTCGCACACGCCGCAGGGCTCGATCGTCGGCCCCTGCTCGCAGTTCAGGCAGGCGGCAAGGATCTTCGCGGTGCTCGTCTTGCCGGTCCCCCGCGAGCCGACGAACAGGTAGGCGTGATGGACCTTGCCGCGGGTGACGGCGTTCGACAGCGTACGCACGATCTGCTCCTGGCCGACGACGTCGGCGAACGTGCGGGGGCGGTGGCGGCGGTAGAGCGACGGGCCGGTGGACACGTTATGCCGAGTCTAGATGGCGGCCCGGAGTGGACCGCCCGCCCTGATTGAGTGGACCGTGCACCCTCCTTCGAAACGGTACCCGCGGCGCGGCCGCCGATTGCAGACTCCGATCAAGCTCCCCCTTGGCGCCTGAAGGTGACCGCTTAAGGCTGCTTCCTTCCGGACCTGACCTGGTTCACGGGCCTCCATCGCCATGGGACCTGACCATCGCCGCCTGCAACGGGGCGCTGACCTCGGGCCTGTGCCCCTCGAGAGGGAATTCAGCCCCACTGGAGCGGATTGTGGGTTACAGGGCACCGCTAGCGCCCCGCCTAGCACGGGTCCACCCAGGATCGTACCGGCTTGGCCTGTGTGTATCTTCCGATCGGACATGTCCGTCGGGGTGATAGGCCTGGGCTACGTGGGGCTGCCGCTCGCGGTCGCGTTCGCGGAGGCGGGTGAGCACGTGGTCGCGGTCGATGTCGACGAGGCGAAGATCAGCGCGATCGAGGCCGGCGAGTCCTACATCGAGGACATCGGCTCCGAGCGCCTGCAGGCCGCGCTGCCGAACATCGAGGCGTGGAGCCATTTCGCGCCGCTGGCGAAGGCCGACGCGGTGCTGATCTGCGTCCCGACGCCGCTGACCTCCAACCGCGAGCCCGACCTCGGCCCGCTGATCGCGGCCGGGACGGCGCTCGGCACCGTGGTCCAGAGGGGCCAGCTGGTGGTGCTCGAGTCGACCACCTACCCTGGCACGACCCGCGAGCAGCTGGTGCCGCTGCTCGAGCATCGCGGCTTGAGTGTCGGGTCAGGGCTGAACGTCGCCTTCTCGCCCGAGCGGGTCGACCCGGGCCGCACCGATTACACGATGCGCAACACGCCAAAGGTCGTCGGCGGGATCACGCCCGAGTGCACGGAGCGCGCGGCCGAGCTCTACGGGCTCGTGTGCGACGAGGTGATCCGCGTCTCGACGCCCGAGGCGGCCGAGATGGCGAAGCTGCTCGAGAACATCTTCCGCTCGGTCAACATCGCGCTCGTCAACGAGCTCGCGATCCTCGCCGAACGGATGGACATCGACATCTGGGAAGTGATAGACGCCGCGGCGACCAAGCCGTATGGCTTCATGCGCTTCGAGCCTGGGCCGGGCATGGGCGGCCACTGCCTGCCGGTCGATCCCTTCTACCTGACCTGGCGCGCGCGCGAGTTCCACATGTCGACCGAGTTCATCGAGCTGGCCGGCAAGATCAACCAGCAGATGCCGTACTACTGCGTCGAACGGATCGAGCAGGCGCTCAACGACGTCGAGAAACCGGTCAAGGGCTCGCGGATCGCGATCCTCGGTGTCAGTTACAAAGGCGGCGTCGGCGACATCCGCGAATCGCCCGCACTACGGATCATCGAGGTCCTCAGCCGGCGCGGCGCGCTGCTCAGCTATCACGACGCCTTTGTCCCCGCGCTGCCCGGGCTCGAGATGGAGAGCACGCCGCTCGAGCAGGCGCTGGATGCCGACGCGATCGTGCTGGTCACAGCCCACCCGGGGATCGATTACGACGAGATCGCCGGGAACGCCCGGCTGTTCATCGACCTCCGCGGCAAGACGCGCGGGCTGCGGGTCGAGGACCTGGTCCGGCTGTGAGCCGGGGCCTGTGGGCCTCGTGGACGCCGTGAGCCGGGGCCTCTCGGCCTCGTGGACGCTGTGAGCCAGGGCCTGTGGACCTCATGGACGCTGTGCTATGGGCCTCGTGGAAGCTGTGAGGCGAGGCCTTCGGATCTCGTGGACGCCGTGAGCCGAGGCCTCTGGGCCTCGTGGACGCTGAGAGACGAGGCCTTTGGTATCTCGTGGGGGCTATAGCACCCACGAGATCCAACACCCCCTGACTAGCCGCGCCCGATCGGGATCACGACCGGCGGCTTCGGCTTTGGCTTTGGCTTCGGCGGCTTGGGCGGGGCCGGCTTGGGCCCGGGATCGACGTTCGGCCCCAGCGCGGGGTTGACGAGGACGGTCTCGGCGCCGACGCCGCAGCCTCGCCATTGGCCTCCGGGCCTTGACAGTCGATCAGGCCCGGCGCGTTGTACTGGTTGCCGTCTCCGCCCTGGAACTGGCTTCCCGGCAACGGCAGCTCCGTGGGGTCAGGTTCGTGTGCGCCGCCGACGAGGCGGCCAGCACTGGACAACCACCACGCTCAACATCATTACACCATTCCCACGTTTGTGTTGGACGTCTTAGACCAATTTGTCTAAGCGTTTGCGAGGGTTCATGAGCAATGAGCGCCAGCGAGGTCTCTGCACCCGACGCGCGTAGAATCGGCGCAGCCCGGGCGCGTAGCTCAGTGGGAGAGCGCTCGCTTCACACGCGAGAGGTCGCTGGTTCGAGCCCAGCCGTGCCCATCAGAGAACCGCTGCTAATGCGTGGTTTTTGAACCAGGTGGCGTGTCGGTCGCCTTTCACCTCGACGGCTTCGTCGCCTCGTCTGCCAATAACTGCCAATTGAAACGCCGTCCGGGGGCACCATCCCGATGGCGGAGGAGTGCTGCTCAGGGCTGCTTGCGACAGTCTGCACCCGGCTCCGCGTGGAGCCTGGGTGGCGGCCCGAAGGGTCAGTGAGCGTCGGTGTTCGGGAGCGGTTCCAGCACGAATACTTCGACGGCAAGGTCGGGGTCGATGTGGTTATCGCTCATGAACCCGATCACCTTGCGCCCGGTGAGCTCTTCGATCTCGCGGCTGACGTCCTGCTTCATGACGCTTTGCCAGCGTCTGCGCAGATCGAGCACCGCCTCGCTTTGGCCAGCGTCAGCGAGTGTCTGCTCGCCGCGTGTGAGCGTGTCTTGCAACACCACGAAGACGCCATTGGTCCCGAGCGTGGTCTTTGCTTGCGTGGGGCCTCGACCGGTTGTCCGAGACAGCGCGTGAACGACAGTGTTTGAGATCTTGGCGGCGAGCTGCCCGTCTTGAGTTGAGCTTTCGGTCGTCATCGTGGTCCTCCGCGCTCTCACGCCGACAAACGGTGTCTGCGCTTCCGACACATCGCGTTCGGCCATAGCCGTGTCCCTGGATCGACGTTACCGCCCGATCTGGAGCCGGACGTCGGCTGCGACTACTAAACCGCAACCGTAACTCGCCGCATTCCAACGCCAACCCCGCGCAGCGGCTCACGGCTTGACGCCCGTCTGGCACAGCTGGCGGAGGTTTCGCGTCGATGACGGAAGCCGTTACGTAGCGCTGCGGCGTGAACGCGTGTTGAGAGGCGAACGCAGATCTGAAGCCGCTCATGCTCAGACCCGATGATCAGGAACCACTCCAAGAGAGTATGGTGATTCGAGGACGGTCGCTGACCACCGACCTGCCGTCGTCAGAGACTCGCCGACGATCGGCCTCCGCCTAACGGGTTCGCCTCATCGCGAGAACCAAGGCCCGTTTCGAGCTAACGGGATTCATGCCCACGGGACCCTGTGCCCGAGGGGACTGACGCCCACAGAAGGAGTGATCGGGATGAGCGCAGTTGCGACTCCGATCGGCGCTACCGCGCCGCTGATCTCGTACCCGGAGCCTAGGATTGGACGCCAGGATCAGACGGGGTTTGCCTCGGGCTCTGGCGCCAAGCGCGAGGCCAAGCATCGGGCGGCCGTAGCGAACACGTTGCAGTGGGCTGATGAGGCCGCCGCGTGCGGAGATCACTTCGACGCCGTCGCGTGGCTAGACACCGTCGAAGCGATCGGTGACAAGCTTCCCGTGGTCTACAAGACCAGGCGTGCTTCGTGGTGCGCTCAGCTAGGCAGTCTCAACCGGTCGATGTAAAGCTCTGCGCAGCACCCTTATTCGTAACTCGCCAGATGAAGGCGAACCTGTCGACCATGTCGCTGAGGCACTGATGTACCGAGGCCCGCTCGTCCGAGTCGATGATCCGGCCGGCGAGCACGACGACCGTCGAATCGATCGCGTACCCGATCGTCGCCGCGAGCTCTCGGCCGAGCTCGCCGGCGTCGAGTGAATTGTGGGTTATGCTGCCTGCGGACATTTGCAGACCTCCTTGCCGGCCGAGGCGGGCACCTCGGCCGGCGTTGTCGGATTTGGGCGCCGGCTCATGCCGGCGCTTCTTTTTGCCCGGCGTCGGCCGGGCCTCCCGCGCCGGCGTCGGCGCGCGAAGTTGGGCGGATCAACGCCTCGATCGACTCGGGCGTGAACCGCACCAGCCGGTCGCCGAGCTTGACGCGCTCGAGCACGCCTGCGTTCGCCCAGCGGCGGACGGTGCGGTCAGTCACGCGCAGGCGCTCGGCGACCTCAGGGACGGTAAGTAGAGGTCTAGACTCGGGGACCGTGGGCGTACTTGGACCGGACAAGATCCCCACTGTCCCGCAGAAAAATGCGGGGTCACTCCCACGAGTTTCAGGTAGGGCGTCCGAGCTCTGGCTGTATCCCGAACACTGGCTCCGCGCACCCCTCGGGCGCGGTTTGAGCACGCACTCCAAGCTGCCAGCCCCGACCCGCACCGATCGCACGACGCCCGGCTAGCCGACCTTTACCCGCGTCACGGCAAGCGCGGTCCCGTGCCGATGCCGCCGAACGCGGTGCAGGTTTATCTCGCCTGGTGGGCGCGACGGCTGATCGCTCGGGGCTTCTCGGCCGAGGATGCCTTCCGGACGCTCGAGGCGAAGTACGGTCCCGCTGCGAAGCTCCCTGGCCGGCCCGATCGCGCTCTGGCAAAGCTCGACGATCTGATCCGGCGTATCTGCGAACAGGACGGTTGGAGCGTGCCTGCATGGCTAGAGCTGCCAAGCCATCCGCAGGCGAACGCCCATCGCCGTGAGCAGCGCCGAGCCGCGCAGGGCAGGATGTTCACCAGGCTGGCGAAGATCAGAGCGACACTGACCGTCGACGCCTGCCCCGAATGTGCCGGTTCCCGAGTCGCCGGTGACGAGATCTGTGTCGCATGCGATGGCTCGGGATCGGCCCTGATGGCTGCCGCGCTACGTGATCGACAAATGCGCGAGCTTGCCGCCTCGGTCGCGCCGGCGGTCGAGCGACCACGAGGTCGGCCTCGGAAGGCGACGCAACGTCGACGGCCAGCCGTTCCCGCTCACGTTGACGACGAGATCACCGAGGCCGTCGTCCGCTACGTCGTCGAGCGCCCTGATGCGTAGCCCCCGCGTCCAAGTCGAGGAGCTCGACGCCGAGCAGCTCGCCGATCGCCTCGCCGAGCTCCAGCCCCAGCTCGAGCACGCCGAACGCGACCAGGACGTCGCGCGCGCCCTACGGCTCCGGGTCGCGGCCGAGGACCTGTTCGCCGAGCTCGCCCGCAGACGAAACGGGTCGCCGGCGTAGCGCTCTCGCCGGCGAAAACGGGTCGCCGGCGTCCTGGTTCGCAAGCGGGAACCGGTCGCCGGCGGACCGCCTCCGGGCGATCGTCAATTGGCATTCGAGACGTCTCGTCTGCCACAAAACGTTCGCATCGCCCGCAAATCAGGGTAATTTCAGCGAGCTCCTGGAACGCCGGAGTTGGCTAATCGCCAGTAACCACGGGGATTTTGGCGCCCTCCGAGGCGATCTCCCGACCTGCTTCACACGCGAGAGGTCGCTGGTTCGAGCCCAGCCGTGCCCATCAGGTTGTGCATGGATTCCTCGCTGTCGAACTGCCTGCGCTCCCTCGAATCGCCTGCGTGGCCCAGTCCGGTCTTCGACGGCCCGACGAACAATTGGTCCACCCGCAGACGTATCGGGTCATCCGCGGGCGACCGGCGAGGAGCCTCGTCTGGAGGCACTGCGCCGCCTCGTCATCCGTTGCGGGTGATGACAGGCGCCCAATTGCGCAGCTAGCGTGGGAATCGTTGGTGATTCTCGATCGAACGATTCGGGGGCCCCAACGTGGTGACTGGCCAACTAGCGGACCAGCCGGTCGTCCACGAGCAGCGGCACATCGTCGGCAACGACGACTGTGAAAGAGCCCGCGGCGCCCAGCGCAGATCCGTTCAGAAAGGTGAAGGAAGGTTCAGATGACCGACACGCAGATGATCGAAGAGCTCGAAGCCGAGCAGTCCATGTTTGTACAGACCGCGCGCGGCATGTCGAGTGACGGTACGACCCTCATATTGAACGAGGTAACGCCATCAACGCTCTACTTCTCCGACCGGCCCAAGCGGATCGTTGGACATATGTCAACCACTGACTTCGTGGACCTGTGGGGTGAAGGGGACAACAGCTTCGAGGAAGATCCGCCCAACGCGGTGCTCGCGTTCCTCGAGCCTGGCGACGAGGCGCCCGACGATGCGGTTGTCGTGATCAAGCAACCGCGTCTGGACAACGGCCATCTCTCCTACTCGATCGAGACTCTGGAGGGCACGGTCCCCCCGCAGACCGGACCCGTCACGCTGTTCATCGACCCGTTTGGGCGGCCGCTTTCGCCCGTGTCCGTGTGCGGAGTGCGGCGGCGCGAGCGCCGACGCGACCGGCGACGGTTCTAAGCCCTCGGGGCGCAACGCAGGCGCTGCGGAGTGCAACCTCGCGGTCGCCGAGTCACTTGACGCTGGGTGACCGGGGAGGGCCGCCTTCCCCGATGCCCGCAGCGGGGAGGCGATCAAGGCGCTTCGAACAAAGGTCTCGTGATTGTTCGCGTGCGGCAACAGCAGCCTCCTGGTGCCGCGCGGAGCGCCCGGGCGAGTGTGAGGCGGGTCGCGAGCGAGCCTTGCTGAACTCCCTGCCTCCGGCGGTTAGCAGCAGCGGCGCTGGCGCTGCTCGTGGGCGTCAGCCCCCGAGCGCGCGGCCGGCTCGTGATGGGTCGTGGAAGAACTGCGCCAATACCCCCGTCTTGAAGCTCTCCGGAGTGACCGTGACGCTGCCGGAGAACGGGTAGCTGAGGTCGACGAGGACGACCAGCGAGACCGCTACCACAACCGCAATCGCCGCCGGCCCAAGCGCGTGAAACCAGAAATTCGGCGATCCGACGAACAGCGCGTAGGCGACAATCACCAGGGTGCTGAATAGCAGCAGAATCATGATCACGACCGGAATTCCGCCGGCGGCCGATTCGATCCGATCCTGGCGGGCAGCGAGCGTGTTGTCCAGCTGCGATACCGCGTCGTTATAGAACGCGGTTTCCTGCGCGGATCTCGGGTCGACCGTCCGCAATGCCGCGTAGATGTCGTCGAGTCCGACCACGGCGTGCTGGCTCGTCTTGCCTTGTTGCATCAGCGGCCATGAGTCGTAGACCACTGCTCGAACATAGGATCCAACGGCCCGCCGCACGTTGTCAGCGCCCGGTTCCGGGAACGCCGCGCTGTCTCGCACGACCGAGGAGAGCGACTCAGTCTCTCGGCTTACGTTGGTGCCCGCGCTGAGGTAGTTCTGGTAGGCGATGATGATCACGAAGGCCAGGAGCAGACCGAACAGGGCCGCGACGACGCCGAGCATCGGCGCAGAGATCTCGGCGTGGTATCCCTCGCGGGTCGCCGGCACAAGCCGCCGGACGACCACGACACACGGCAGCACGAAACCGACAGCGACGGCCGCGGCGGCGATCAGCAGCCACGCCGTCGGGACGCTGTTGACGATCGCCCTCACCGCGATCGCTCCCTAGCCACCCGGTTGGCAGACATGATGTCCCGACACCGCGGCTCTGCACTCGTCTTGACGCTCAGCGACTCTGACAACACTGTCCCCTCAAGGGCCCACGATTCTGCGATGCCCGTCGACGGAGGCGCAGGACAGTCTCGGGGCGGTCGTGGGTCTCGGTCAGCCGCCCATGCCCGTCTGTGCCTCGGCGAGGGCGGCCTTGAGCTGTTTGGCGCCGCCGCCGTCCACCTGCGCGACCGACTTGCGCACGGCGCTGGCGAGCGTCGTGTTGACAGTGTCGGTCTTGGCGCGATCGTAGATCGCGACGATGCCGGCCGAGCCCGGTGGTAGCGCGGCGCCCATTTTCTCCTCCAGGCCGCTCTCGACCCGGTGTTTGGCGAATTTGCCTGCCACGCCGCCGACCGCACCGCCGACGACCGTCGCTGCGAGCAAGGGCGGCGCGAACAGCCCCACGACCAGGCCGACACCGCCGCCGACCTCCAGGCCCTTGCGCCCAAGATGGTCGCCGGTCTCCTTGATCGCGGTGGTTCCATCGGCGTCGACGGTCACGAGCACGACGCCCTCCACTTTGAGCTGGTCGTCTTCGACGAGCTTCACCAGCGCGTCGAAGTCCTGTTGAGCCAGGTCGGGGATCAGGTACGCCGCGATGACGACGTCGAACTCTGTGTCGCTCATGATTCTCGCTTTCGCCGCTGGTGCTTAGGCCCTGATGCCGCGGACGGTGTCCGCCTGCGAGGCGTGCTCGTGAAGGGCATGCTCGTCCTTGTCGTCCAGATGTGGGGCGACATCGAACACGACCTTCTTAACCGTGCCTGTGAACGCGAACGGTGCCCTCTCGGCGTAGCTTCTGTCGACGACCAGGCCGTTGTCGCGACCGATGTCCATGCCGGCGTAGCCGCTGAAGCCGAACGGGACGGTGTGATCCAGCCGCCCGCCGCCGACCCGCTCGCCGTTGACGAACAGCGTGACCTCACCAGGGGTGGCGGGCTTGGGCTCGTCGGCTGCGAACACCATCTCGACGTTCACATCTCCGGTGGGCAACTCGTTCTCGGACTCCTGGTGGTACTCGAACACCCCCAGGAACGCATAGGTGTGCTTCAGCTTTCCGTCCTGGACGAACAGCGAGAACCCTCCGAGATGGCTCGCATCGGCGACGATCACCCCTTCGGCGCCACCGGCGGGGATGTGGAGGTCCGCGCTGATCGTGTAGGAGTGGTTGTAAACCCGCGGCACCGCACCGGGGGCTACGTTCTGGACATCCCCGTGGTAGGTAACGCTTGATTGTGAACCGAGCGGCGGCAGGATCCCGAAGAACGGGGAGAACCCCGCGAGCAGCGGCTTCACGTTGTACCTCTCGGCCTCTTCCCAGAAGAGGTCCCGGAGCTCTTTCACTTTCTCCGGGTGGCTGGCTGAGAGGTCGGTCGCCTGCGAGAAGTCATCGGGCAGGTAATACAGCTCAACCGGATCCTCGTCCGGTTTCCAGACACCGGGCGCGAACTTCTTTAGCAGCTCGGGGTCCAGCCGCCACGGAATCCGAGGCATCCTCATCGACAGCCACCAGCCATCCTTGTACATCGCCCGGTTACCGAAGTTCTCAAAATATTGCTGCGTGTGGCGCTCGGACGCGTCCGCGTCCTCAAGCGAGTCGGCGAAGCTCACGCCGGTCATTGGCTGCTGCCTAACCCCATCGACATGAGTTGGCTGCGGGATCCCGACCATGTCGAGGATTAGCGGGCCGATGTCGGTGACATGCGTGAACTGCGAGCGCACACCTCCGCTGTCGGTGATCCGCGGCGGGCAACGGACGACCAGCGGGTTGCGCGTGCCTCCGAGATGCGACGCGACCTGCTTTCCCCACCGGAACGGCGTGTTCCCCGCCCACGCCCACGCGGTGGAGTAGTGGGGGTACATCATCTCCGTGCTCCAGGCCTCCAGCCCTCCCCACTTCAACGCGAGCTGCATCTGCTCTTCGTTAGTCAGCGGCAGGCCGTTGACCATCGTTCCCTCGTTGAACGTGCCCGTTGGAGTGCCCTCCAGACTGGCGCCGTTATCCCCCCAAATCCAGATCACGATCGTGTCATCGAGCTCGCCCATCGCCTCGATTGCCTCCAGCAGCCGCCCGACGTGATGATCGGCGTTCTCCGAGTACCCCGCATACACCTCCATCTGGCGCGCGAACAGCCGCTTGCTGTTCTCATCCAGCGAATCCCATGCCGGCATCAACTCATCACGCGGCGTGAGGATCGCGTCGGCCGGGACCACACCCAGTCTCTTCTGACGCTCGAAGGTCTCCTCGCGAAGCTTGTCCCAGCCCTGATCAAACCGCCCCTTGTATTTCTCCGCCCACTCTCTCCAGACGTGATGAGGCGCATGGCTGCAACCCGTCGAGTAGTACAAGCACCACGGCTTCTCGGAGTCGTGACCCCGGACGCCGTGCAGCCAATCGATCGCCTGATCGGTCATCGCCTCGGGGAAGTAGAACGGCTGTCCGTCCTTGCCCTCCTGAACCCCGATGAACTTCTGATTCTCGGCGATCATCGTGTCGAACTGACCCGCCTCGGGAGCCAAGAAGCCCCAGTAGTAATCAAACCCCCAGCCATTGGGCCAGTGGTCAAACGGACCCGCCGGCCCTTGCTCTTTCTCGGGCGTCAGGTGCCATTTGCCGATCGCCGCGGTCGAATATCCGTTCTCTTTCAGAACCTTCGGGAACGGCGCCGCGTCCTTCGGCAGCATCGCCGAATAACCCGGGAAACCGCCCGAGAACTCCGGGATCCCGCCCATCCCGACCGCGTGATGGTTGCGTCCCGTCAGCAATGCCGCCCTCGTGGGCGAGCACATCGCCGTCACGTGAAAACGGTTATACCGCAACCCCTCGGCAGCCATCCGGTCGTAATTCGGAGTGTCAATCGGACCGCCGAACGTCGCCGGGTTGCCGAACCCCGCGTCATCGATCAGCACCACCAAGACGTTCGGAGCCCCCGCCGGCGGAGTCACGTGCGCGATCTGCTCCCAGCCGGGCTCAGAGCCGGCGAGCGTCTCGTTGGCGACGCCGCTGAACGGCGCACGCCGGATCGGCAGCCTGGTGCGGTCAACCGCCTGGTCACTCATGTGTACTCGCCTTCGTCGTGTCTGCAGGTTGCCAGTCCTGCGGCTCCGGCGAAAGCGCCGAGGCGCTTCGAACATCGCCGAGGACGCGATCCGCCAGCCCGGTCGCGAACGCCCGAGCCTGCTCGAGATAGTCCGGCTTTAGATTGGTCGGGGGGATCTTGATGCCGAGATAGCGCTCGCGGTCAACACCCGTGCCGAAGTAGCTGAGCAGCGACAAGAGCGACCGAACCTGACCGCCGGCGAACGAGAAGTGGATGCCGTCGACGTATTCGCCGCCCCTCTCGGTGCCCAGCCTCCTCACCGTCCTCAGGTTCAGACCCCAATACCGACGGCACACCACGTACGCGGCAAAGCGCTTGCCTTTCAGCACCCGCCCCGCCGCGTCTGATTTCAGCCAAGAGCGAATCGGCAGGCTCGTCTTCAACCACCATGTCGGCGAGCCGACGACGACGAGATCGTAGTCGCCGGCCTGTGCTCCGTCCGGGATCCGGATTTCCCCGGTCGCCCCGCGCACCTGCGCGGGCAGCATCCCGAAAATGTCGAGATAGGGACGCCGCAACGGGAACCGCGTAAACCGCTCCGCGTAACGCGAATCCGTCAACTCGATGCCGGCCAGTTGGACATCGCAGCCCCGCTCCCGCAGCGGTTCTGCCATCGCCTCGGCCACCTTGAGGCTCTGTTGCGTGTACGTGAAGTAGACAAACAGAACCCGGGTTGTCTTCGCATCCATGCGCCTATACCCCACCCGTGGCGGCGCGTGCCGCGGCGCGGTGGGTGGGGGCGATCAGGGCGCCGATGATCCACAGGATGGGGATCAAGAACCCGATCCAGAACATCCAGTAGTGCCCTTTACGGAACGTCGACAGGCCGAAGTAGATCCAGCACGCTATGTAGACGATGCCAAGCAGAATCCAGAGAATGGTCATGTCGGTCCCTTCGAATTTGCGCCAGGGTCGTAGCTCACCCCGGCTGGTGGTGTGGCCGGCGGCGCATCAGGCTGCGCGTCCTCGGTATCGAGCGGGGTGAGGCTGTGCACGGTCAGTCCAAGGCCGGCGATCCGCTCGAGCAGCCCGTGGAGGTGGGATGGATCGACGATCGGCCCCGTGATCTCCGTCCTGCCATCGTGGGCGGAGAGCATCATTCCGTCAAACGCGGACGCGTAACGCGGCCCGAGCTCTCCCTCGACGACGACGCGGTAGTGGTGCGCTGACATTCGAGGTCAGCATGCCCGACGGTTGGCGCGCTGTGGATGGTTCGGGCCCGGGATCACCCGGGTGATTCGATCCGCTCGAGCAGGCCAAGCGCCTCTGCACGCGCGACCGCCTCCGAGCGGGATGTCGCGCCGAGCTTGCGGTACAGCTCGCGGATGTGGGTTTTGACGGTGTTCAGCGAGATGTAGAGCTGCGCGCCGATCTCCCGCCGCGAGAGACCGGCGGCGAGGCAGCGCAGCACCGCAAGCTCGGCCCCGCTGGGGTCCTCGGCGACGCGTCCGTTTCCGAAATTGGCTGTGGCCGTGGTGAGATCCTGCTCGACGATCGCAGCGATCGCCGGCAGTCGCCCCGGATCGGGAAACTCCCCGATCATCGCGCGCGCACGTTTGAGGTCGCCGGCGGCGGGCGCCAGACGGGACCGCGCGACCCGGACGCTCGCGAGTATGAGCAGGGCGTGCGCATGACCAACAGTAGGCTGGGGCGAGCGTCGCAGACACTCGCCGCGTAGAGCTTCGCGCTCGGCTTCGTCGAGACGTCCCGTGGCGGCGCACGCCATCGCCAGGGCGAGGTGCGGCAGCGATGCAACCCACGAGTCCGCCAGGAAGTGCTGACCCGCGAAGCCGATTGCCTCACGAGCCGATCTCTCGGCGGCATCGTTTCGTCCTCGCTCGGCCTCGACCAGCCCGAGTAACCCCAGATTGCCGACGAAACCGCTGGTGGAATTGAGGGCATCGGGTCTTTCGATTGCCTGCAGCGCGATCCGGCGCGACTGATCGAGGTCGCCGGCAAAGAACAGCGCCTGCGAGAGGGTCGCCAGGGCCCCCACGCTGAGGACGTCAGCGCCCGCGCGAGCGGCGGCGACCGCCTGGCGAGCATGCTGGACGGCGGCGCCCACGTCACCCCGCTCGATCACCTCCGCGCGCGTGAGCTCGACCGTCGCCTCCAAATACGGCGACCACGCCTGCGGGCGCTCCCTGCGCGCGCGTTCGGCCACGGCGAGGAGCCGCTCGACCTCCATCTCCGGACGGGCGAGCAGTCCAGCCGCGGCGGCTCCGGCTGCCGGCAGCAGAGGGTGGTCGATCAGCAGCTCGGGAGGCAGCCAGCGCACCCAGCCCAGAAACTGTCCGACCCGCCCGCCCCAGATGAACTCAAGATGGGACTCCCGCAGCAGCTCAGCCACGGTCTCGGCGTCGCCCGCGGCGGCGGCGTACTCGATCGCGTCCTCTACCAGCCCGTGCGCCCGACACCAGGCCGCCGCACGCCGACGTAGCACGCGCGCTGCGTCGCGTCCGAGCTCGAGCTGCAGGAGCTCGCCGAACAAATGGTGATAGCGGTACCACTGGCCGCGAGCGTCGAGACCGACCAGGAACATGTTCGAGCGGGCCAGCTCGGCGAGCGCCGCGGCCGAGTCCTCGCGGCCGAGGACCGCGTCGCACAGCTCAGGAGTGAAGCGCCCCAGCACCGAGGTCTGCACGAGGAAGTCCCGGGTCTCGGCCGGGAGCGCCGTCAGAACCTCGGCGGTCAGATAGTCGCCTACATGCCGAGCGCTACCGGCGAACGCTCGCACCCCCTCGTCGGGGTCGTCATGGTCGCGAAGCCACAACGCCGCCAGGTACAGGCCCGCGGGCCAGCCCTCGGTGCGCTGCAGGAGCAGATCGACGCTTTCCCCTGACAGCTCGATGCCCTCACGAATGAAGAGCTCCTGGGCCTCATCTACGGTGAAGGCCAGCTCGCGCGCGCGGACCTCGGTAAGTGCTCGGCTGGCGCGCAGCTTCGGGAGACCGATCGCCGGGTCTGAGCGAGTCGACACGACCAGGCGCGCCGCAGCCGGTAGCCGTTCGATCGCGTGCCCAATCGAACCCAGCGAAGCCTCGCTTCTCACCACGTGGAGGTCGTCGAGCACGATCGTCACCGGGCGCCCGTAGGCAACCAGGCCGTTCATCAGCTCATCGACAGCAGTCGCGATCTGCACACCATGCGCGCCGAGGCGCATCAGCGCCGGAGCCCCGACACCCTGAGCGAGCCGGTCCACTGCCGTCGCCAGGTGCGTCCACAACCGCACCGGGTCATCGTCAGCGGCGTCAAGCGTCATCCAGATGACGGGCTCCGGGCGCTCGATACACCATGACCGGACCAGCGTCGTCTTGCCGTAACCGACGCCTGCGTCGAGCACCGTCAGCGACGAAGCGCCGTAATCATCGAGCATCTCGAGGAGGCGCGTCCGGCGCAGCATCCCCGCGTGCACCCGCGGCAGCATCAGCTTCGGTTCGATCACCCGCAGCCTCTGAGCAGCTACCTCCACGGTCTGGGCACTCACCCGATACCCCAGTACGAACGGCCGATTCCAACCTTGGCGATGACCCACACGTCGACACGCACACAGATGAACTCGGCCTCAGTCGAGCCGGCCGCCGGAAGCGCAGACCAAGCGCCGATCCGCGTTACCACGGCTCGCGCGGGTAGATTAGTGATACGCGTTCCGTCCAACAGGAAAGCCTTCCCGGCCAAGGAAACCTGCTCGGATGCCGCGAACCCAGCTGTGTGGCCAAAATTTGACCGCGAGCCAGTTTCGCCTATTGGCACGCAACCCCCCTGCGCGGTCAATGACCGCCCACGGAATCCCGTGTGGCGTAGGTTATCGCCACGCCACTAGGGATGGTCATTGATTCGCGGATAGTGTCCTGCGTTCGCCCAACGACGCGTTTGGCCATCGTTAGCGCAGAATCGCCGCGTGCGTAAGCCTTCCTGCGCGATCGGAGCCCAAGCGTGCACATATCGCTCCGTGAGCATCAATCACCCGGGTGAACATCCCTCCGGAACGCCGACAGGCGGGTTATTTGCGGTGAAGATCCTTGCGGTCGAGGGATCGGGGCGTCGGCGAAGACCCAGCATCGGAGACCCGCATTCCCCCCCGACGTGGAGCAGAAGTGGCCGAATCCGAAATTGCCCAGCGAATCGATCGACAGCTGGCCGTCGAGTTATGCGCATCGAGCCACCAGCTCGCTGAGGCGCGCCGAGAGCATGAGGCGGCAAGCGAGCCCCGCGCGCTGCGATCGCTGGCGCTGTCGATCAGCAGCCCGAAACGGATGCAGACGCGGCCGCCACCACGAGCGGCTGCCGCCGTTCCCCTAGCCGACGATCGGCGGCGGCTGGAGCGTGACCTGCACGACGGGGTCCAGAACGACCTGGTGGCGCTGATCGTCAAGCTGGCGCTCGCACAGGAGGATCCCGAGACACCACCTGCGCTCGCGGAGCTGCTCGCCGAGCTGGAAGCTCGTGCACAGGCGGCGCTCGACTCGGTGCGCAACATCGCTCGCGGGATCTACCCTTCGCTGCTCGCCGACTTCGGCCTCGCAGAAGCGTTGCGCGCGCAGGCGGCGCGCGCGGCGGTCGACGTGCGCCTGACAGGCGGCGCACCTCGCGGCACCGAAGCAACCGAGGAGGCCGTCTACTTCGCCTGCTCAGAGGCAATCCAGAACGCCGCGAAATATGCCGGCCGCGGTACCCACGTCGCGCTCGAATTGCACCATGACCATGGATCGCTGGCCGTGCGCATCGCAGACGACGGTCGCGGCTTTGATCCAGCTCACACCGCCGAGGGCGCCGGCGTGCACAACATCCGCGATCGCATCGAGGACCTCGGCGGCACGTTCGTGGTCGCCTCCAGCCCTGGACACGGCACCGTGCTGACCATCTCTCTGCCCTGGCCGGTGGCCGCCGATCGCCGGCAATGAGCCAGGTCATCCTCCTGTCGCTGACCGCTTCGCTGAACCCGACGCTGGTCGCCGCTACGACCGTGATGCTGTTGCTCCCGAGTCCATCGAAGCTGATGCTTGGCTATCTGCTGGGCGCGTACATGACGAGCATCACGCTCGGACTGGTGATCGTGTTCTCGCTGTCGAACTCGAGTACCACCAACACGACCGAGAACACGATCAGCCCGGCGGTCGACATCGCCTTGGGGGCGATCGCGCTGGCAGTCTCGTTCGTCCTCTACACCGGGCGCCACGAACGGTTCAGCGAGCGCAGGCGGGCACGCAAGGCCGCCAAGCCCGACAAGGGTCCGCCGCGCTGGCAGCAGGAGCTGAGCAAGGGATCCGCGCGGACCACGTTCATCGTCGGAGCGCTGCTGACGCTCCCGGGCGCCTCTTACCTCGCCGGCCTGCACGACATCCACGACCTGAAGTACTCGACGGCCACGACGGTGCTGATCGTGATCGGCTTCAACGTGGTGATGCTGTGGCTGCTCGAGGTTCCGCTCGCCAGCTTTTTGATCGCCCCGGAGTGGACTCCACGCGCGATCGATCGAGCCAAGGCCTGGGTCAGCCGACACACGCACGTGTTCGCGGTGCGCGGATTCGCCACGGTCGGCGCGCTGCTCGTCATCAAGGGCTTGATCGGGCTGCTCGGCTGAGGCATGACCGCGCATTCGAACAACGTCCTGATGCCGACCTCGCGGCCGGCGTATGCCGGTTCTTGCGCGCGGCACTCCTCGGCGGCGCCTGCGCGAGACGGTCCGTGCACGCGGGCGAGCGCCGGACCTGCAAGTCAGCCTCACGCATTTCGGGTGCACGCTTGCTTGCGGTCAGTCCCGCGGCAGGCGATCGTTGTCAGGTGAACACCGTGAACACCAAGCCGTCATACGATTGGGCCGACAGCCACGTCGACCCCATCGACCGCCGCGGACGGGCGACGCGCAGGCCGTTTCCGCTGTGGGCGCGCTGGAACGACGAGCTCGGTCAACGGTATACGCTCGGGGTCGAAGAGGAGCTCATGCTCCTCAACCCGGATCATTGGTCACTCGCCCAGTGCAGCGACGAAGTGCTCGAGCGGCTCTCGAACGAGCTGAGGGCGCACGCGTCGCCCGAAACCCATGCGGCGGTCGTGGAGTTGAGGACGGGCATCCACCCGGACGTAGACGGGGTCGTGGCCGAGCTCGCCGGCCTGCGAGACCAGCTCGCGCGCGAACTGGACGCGATGGGACTGAGCGCCGCCGGCGCCGGCACCCATCCCCTAACCGTCAGGGAGGAGACCGAGGTCTCCGGGACAGCGCGCTACCGCGACCTCGGCGACTCGCTCCGCGTACTCGCCCGAAGAGAGCCAACGATGGCCGTCCATGTCCACGTCGGCGTGCCATCCCGCGACGACGCCATCCGTCTCCTAAACGGTCTACGCCACCGGATGCCGATTCTGCTTGCACTTTCGGGCAATTCTCCGTTCTGGCAAGCGCGCGATAGCGGATTCGCGTCAGCCCGGACCTTGATCTTCCAGGCGTTTCCGAGGACCGGGACACCGCGGCAGTTCGCCGGCTACGGTGACTACGTCGAGGCGGTAGATGCACTAATCGCCTCCGGGGCGGTGCCCGATCCGAGCTTCTTGTGGTGGGACGTCCGGCTGCAGCCGGCGCTCGGCACGGTTGAGGTCCGCGTGATGGACGCTCAGTCAACCGTCCGCGAGGTCGCTCCGCTTGTCGCGCTCATCCAGTCGCTCGCTCGGCTCGAGCTCGAGGGAGAAAAACAACCGCCGACGGCTGGCCCTGAGGTTCTTGCCGAGAACCGCTTCTTGGCCGCCCGCGACGGCATGAACGCGCGGCTGATCGACCCAGTCACCAGGACGCTGGTTCCGGTGCGAGAGACGCTGCACGCCCTGCTGGAAGAGTGTCGTCCGCACGCCCTCGCGCTCGGCTGTGCCGAGGCGCTAGAGCGGGCGCGGTGGCTCGCGGCCGCTACCGGGGCCGATCGTCAGCGCGCTCTGGCGGCCGGGCCCGGAGGTCTCGAACATCTCGTTGCGCGGCTCGCCGAACGGTTCCTCGCGCCGGATTGGCTCGCCGCGACCGCAGGATCAAGCACGTGAACTCCCACGATATCCCGACAGAAAGGAGCGGCAAATGTGCCGCTGGCTCGCATATTCCGGTGCCCCCATCCTGATGAAGGAAGTCCTCTACGGGGGGACCAACTCGCTTGTCGACCAGAGCCTGCACTCGAGGCTCGGGGCCGAGCCCACCAACGGCGACGGGTTCGGCGTCGGCTGGTACGGCGCCCCGGACACGCCGGGGATGTTTCACAGCACCGAACCGGCGTGGAATGACCAGAACCTGCGCGAGCTGGCCGCCCACATCAGCTCGCCGCTGTTCTTTACCCACATCCGGGCGGCGATCGGCAGCGCCGTGCAGCAGACCAACTGCCACCCGTTCCGCCATGACCGCTGGCTGTTCATGCACAACGGCTACATCAACGAGTTCGCCACGATCAAACGCGATCTCGTCCTCGCGGTCGACCCATCGCTGTATCCAGAGATCAAGGGCCAGGCCGACACCGAGGTGCTGTTCTACCTCGCCGTGACCTTCGGCCTCGAGGACGATCCCTTGGCCGCCGTCGAGCAGGCGATCGGGCTCGTCGAAGCGGTTGCCGAGCGCCATGGGGTACCGCACCCGTTCCAGGGCACGGTCGCGACCACGGACGGCGAGACCATCTGGGCGGTTAGATACTCCAGCGAGCGCAACTCCCGGTCGCTGTTCTACACGACCGACGTCCCGACGCTGCGCAAGCTCTATCCCGAGCGGGACGATTTCCGGCAATTCTCAGACGACGCCCGGCTCGTCGTCTCCGAGCCGCTCGGCGACGTCGCCGGCGTCTGGAATGAGGTACCAGAATCCACATGCGGCCGCGTCGGCCCCGGCGGCGACGAGCTACGCGGCTTCAAACCGAAGGCACCGTCAACGTCCGTGGCCGTGGGCGCGTGAGGTAACGTCCGTTGCCAGTGGGCGCATGAGGGTTCCGCCGGCCGTGCGCGCCAACGCATTGCCGCGGGGGCCAGTCCGGCGCTCACGGCCCGGCCGCGGCGAGCTCGGCCGCTGCGGCGAGCACCTCCGCGACCAGTGTCGCGAGATCAGCCTCAGTCGTGCCTGGGTGCAGGATGCAGGCGCGCATGGTTTCGCGTCCCTCGTAGACCGTGCCTGTCACGAACGCCCGCCCCCGCACCTGGACTGCCTCGGGCAGTGAGCAGTTGACGGCTTCGAGCTGCGCGGGCGTGCATCCGGGCGGCCTGGCCCTAAACGCCACGATCGAAGTCTCCGGGACGGCTGCGAGCTCCAGCGATGCCTCTCGCTCGACGAGCAGGGCCAGCTCGCGCGCCAGCGCGTTCGCACGGACTACCTGCTCGACGATGCCGTCGCGACCACGGGCGGCAATCGTCGCCCAGGTCTTGAGGGCGCGGAACGGCCGCGTCTGCTCGGGACCGTACTCAGCGAAGGTGCCGATCTCCTGGCCGGCGTCCTGGCGCAGGTACGCCGGGATGACGCTGAACGCCTCGCGAAGGTCACCAGCACGGCGTACAAGCGCGCAGCCCGCATCGACCGGGACACCGAGCCACTTGTGAGGGTCAAGCGCCAGCGAGTCCGCTCGCTCCATGCCCCGGTAGCGTGCAGCGATCGCGGGATCGAGCACGCCGAAGGCGCCGTACGACCCGTCGACGTGGAACCACAGATCCTCGGCGGCCGCAACATCTGCCAGGGCGTCGAGCGGGTCGATCGCGCCCGTGTTGACGGTGCCCGCGGTGCCGACGAGCACGGCCGGGATCCCGCCCGCCACGCGGTCGGCCGCGATCGCGGCGCGCAGCCCGTCGCGATCGAGGCGCCCGTCGGTCAGCGGGACTGGCCGGATCGACTCACTGCCAAGCCCCAGCAGCTCGATCGCGCGCCGCACACAGCTGTGCGCCTCAGACGGCACATAGCAGAGCAGCCGGGGCCCGGCCGTGAGCCCATCCCGGCGGACATCACGGCCGGCCGCGGCGGTGGCACGGCCACGCGCCCCCGCGAGACAGACGATCGTCGCTGCCGATCCTCCACTCGTGAGCAGGCCGGCGCCCGGCGCATGCGGGTAGCCGACCAGCTCGGCCAGCCACCGTACGACCGTCCGCTCCAGGTGTACGTCGGCGTGATCACCGGCCACGACGCTCGGGTTCATCGCGGCAGCGGTCAGCGACGCCAGGACTCCCGCAAGCGATGGCGGCGGGTTGACCCAGCCGAAGAACGCCGGGTGGCCGTTGCCCATCGCATACGGCAGAACGTCTTGCGCCATCGCTCCGCCGAGCCGGCCGAGCTCGCCCGGTTGGTCAGGAAGCGGCAGCGAGAGCAGCTTCACGCGCAGGTCGTCCGGCACCGGCTGCCAGACCGGCAGTCCGGGCAGCGCTGCCAGGTGGTCGGCCACCGCGTCGACGAGCGCGTGACCGACCCGCCGGAATTCCTCCAGGTCGCCGGTACCGAGCTCGGAGGTGTCCCGTGCGCCCACGTGCGCAGCATAGGGTTCGCCGGTGCGGTCGCCGCCCCTCGCCGTGGGCGTCAACCGTGTCGGCCCGTGAGCTCGAGGCCAACGGTCGCCACCGCGCAAGTCATCCCGCACCCGATCCCAGGTCGCAGCACGGAGCGAGGTTTCTTAGCGCCCCTTCTTGTAGGCTTTGAATCTATTCGTGCACTTGGCCGTGGAGCCTCGAGTAGCGAAAGGAGGTGATCGGTTTGCGAAAGTCACGTGGTCGGCTGATGGAGCCAATGGTGCGTGAGAATGGGTCGCTTCGCCCGGCGAGTTGGGAGGAGGCGCTCGACACCGCGGCGGCAGGGCTCGCTCGCGCCCGCGATCAGGATGCAACACGCTCGTTTGGCATGTTCAGCTGCTCGAAGGCATCGAACGAAGTCAATTTCCTGGCTCAGAAGTTCGTGCGTTCCGTGATGGGGTCGAGCAACATCGACTCCTGCAACCGCACTTGACACGCCCCTAGCGTCGTCGGTCTGGCGACGGTGTTCGGTGCGGGCGGCGGGACGTCGTCCTATACGGAAATCGAGGAAACGGATCTGCTGATCCTGTGGGGGTCGAACGCGCGTGAGACCCACCCGATCATGTTCCACCACATGCTCAAGGGCGTGCACCATGGCGCTTCGCTGTACGTGATCGATCCGCGCCGCTCGAGTTCGGCGCAGTGGGCTGACACGTGGCTTGGACTGGACGTCGGGACCGACATCGCGCTCGCCAACACGGTCGGCCGCGAGATCATCCATGCTGGGCTGGTCAACGAGACGTTCGTGAAGCGGGCGACGACCGGGTTTGACGAGTATCGGGCCGCGGTCGAGCCGTGGACACTCGAGGAAGGCGAGCGCGTGACCGGCGTTCCGGCGCAGACGATCCGCGAGCTGGCTCATGCGTATGCTCGCGCCGACCGCGCGATCCTGTGCTGGACGCTGGGCATCACCGAGCACGTTACGGCCGTCGACAACGTGCTGTCGCTCATCAACCTGGCGCTGCTCACCGGCCACGTCGGGCGCTACGGCTCGGGCCTGAACCCGTTGCGCGGGCAGAACAACGTCCAGGGCGGCGGTGACATGGGCGCGATCCCGAACAAGCTCCCAGGCTTCCAGGACGTGCGAGACGACCACGAGGCGCGCCGGCGGTTCGAGACAGCCTGGGGCGTCGAGCTGCCCCCGGACTACGGCTGGCACCTGTCGCAGATGTTCGAGGCGATGGAGCGAGGCGAGTTGCGCACGCTGTACGTGATGGGCGAGAACCCGGCGCAGTCCGAGGCCGACTCCAAGAAGGCGATCGAGCTGCTCGAGGGGCTCGACTTCCTGATCGCCCAGGACATCCTGATGACCCGGACGTGCGAGCTGGCCGACGTCGTACTGCCTGCGTCAGCGTCGTGGTGCGAGGCCGATGGAGGGACCGTCACCAACAGCGAACGGCGCGTGCAACGGATGCGCAAGGCGCTTGATCCGCCCGGGCAGGCCCGCGATGACCACTGGATCATCTCCGAACTTGCGCGGCGCCTTGGACACGATTGGGGACAGCCGACGCTCGAACAGGCGTGGGACGAGCTGCGCTCGCTGAGCCCGATGCATCGCGGGATGAGCTACGAGCGGCTAGAGCAGCGCGGTGGCATCCAGTGGCCCTGCCCGAGCGAGGATCATCCCGGCTCGCAGTTCTTGCACGGAAGGCTGTGGGACGACCCGGTCGGGGGTCGGCCGGCGCCCTTCTCTGTCACCGAGTGGGCGCCTCCGATCGATCCGCTCGACGACGATTTCCCGATCAGGCTGACGACCGGGCGGCGATTGGACTCCTACAACACCGGCGTGCAGTCGAACCTCTACAGCTCGCCGATGCGCCGTGGCGAGACGCTCGACCTGTCCCCGTTTGACGCCGAGGAGCTCGGCGTCGAGCCCGGGGAGATCGTCCGTGTCACCTCACGTCGCGGGTCGATCGAGGCGCCGGTGCGGCTCGATCCCGGGCTGCGTCCGGGGCTGGCGTTCATGACGTTTCACTTCCCGGACGAAGTCGATGTGAATGCGTTGACGATCGACACGTTTGATCCGAAGTCGGGAACAGCTGAGTTCAAGGCGACGGCCGTGCGCGTTGAGCGGCGAAACGGCAACGGGCGCCAGACGGCGCTGGCCAGCGGCGAGGCCGGCCTGTAGATGGACATCCGCCTGCTGGACGTGGAGCCGACGGCCACGGAGCGAGCCGCGGTCGACGCGTTCCTCGGCCCGCCGGTATCGAGCTGGGCCGGAGTGGATCAGGTCGAGAACGGTCACTCCGCGCACGGTGGGCATGCCGCCCGCGCGGCGCGCCACCAGCTGCTGCCGGCGTTGCACGCGCTGCACGAGCGAACGGGGTGGGTCAGCCCCGGCGCGCTCAACTACATCGCCCAGCGGCTGACGATCCCGCCTGCAGACGTCTACGGGGTCGCGACGTTCTACGCGCTGTTCTCCGTGACGCCGCGGGCGCCGCGCGTGTTGCACGTCTGCAATGACCTCGTTTGCCGCTGTTCCGGCTCGGCGGCGCTGATCGATGCACTCGAGGAGCAGGTCGGCCCGCAGGGCGCCGAGAACGACGGGACGACGTGGCTGCCGAGCCCGTGCCTGGGACAGTGCGACCGTGCCCCGGCCGCGCTGCTCGTCGAATCTGGCGAGGAGCCGCTCGAGCGTGAGATGCCGGCCGTAAGCGTCGACCAGGTCCTGGCGGCCGTCGGCGGCCAGACGCCGGCATCCCCGCGTTCCGCGGTGCCACCGCAGGCCGACCGCGGGCAGCTCCGCCTGCTGCGGCGAATCGGCGTCGTCGACCCCGAGAACCTCGATGATTACCGCGCCGAGGGCGGCTACACGGCGCTCAGGCGCGCTTTCGAACTCGGCCCGGATGGAGTGATCCGAGAGGTGCTGGACTCGAAGCTGATGGGTCGCGGCGGCGCAGCGTTCCCGACCGGCCGCAAATGGGACGCGGTCGCGCGCCAGCCACGCCGGCCGCACTATCTGATCTGCAACGCGGACGAGTCCGAGCCGGGAACGTTCAAGGATCGCGTGATCATGGAGGGCGACCCGTTCTCACTGATCGAGGCGATGACGGTCGCCGCCTACGCGACCGGCTGCGAGCGCGGCTACATCTACCTGCGAGGCGAGTACCCGCTCGCCCAACACCGTCTCGAGCACGCGGTCGCGCAGGCGCGCTACGCGTGGACTGCTGGGCCAGGACATCCTCGGCCGCGGGCTGCGGTTCGAGATCGAGCTGCGAAAAGGCGCGGGAGCGTACATATGCGGCGAGGAGACCGCGATCTTCGGCTCGATCGAGGGCTACCGCGGCGAGCCGCGAAACAAGCCGCCGTTCCCAGTCCAACGAGGACTGTTTGGACAGCCGACCGTCGTCAACAACGTCGAGACGCTGGTCAACGTGCTGCCGATCCTGCTCGAGGGAGGCGCCGGGTTCGCCGCGATCGGCACCGAGCGATCGACGGGGCCGAAGCTGTTCTGCGTTTGCGGGAGCGTGCAGGAGCCCGGGGTCTACGAGGTCCCGTTCGGGACGACGCTGCGCGAGCTGATGGAGCTCGCCGGCGGCCCGGCGGCGGGATCGAGCTTGCGCGCCGTGCTGCTGGGCGGGGCCGCGGGAAGCTTCGTCACCCCCGACCGGCTGGACCTGCCGCTGACATTCGAGGACACGCGTGAGGCGGAGACCACACTCGGCTCCGGCGTCGTGATGGCGATCGACGAGCGGACGGATCTCGGCGAGCTGCTGATCACGATCGCCGCGTTCTTCCGCGACGAGAGCTGTGGGCAATGCGTGCCCTGCCGCGTTGGGACCGTGCGTCAGGAGGAGGCGCTCGCGCGGCTCGTCTCTGGGCGCACGCGCGGCACGGTCGCCGATGAGCTGGCGCTGATCGCCGAGATCGGCGAGGCGATGCGCGACGCGTCGATCTGCGGCCTCGGGCAAACAGCTTCATCAGCGATCGAGTCGGCGATCGGCCGGCTCGGGGTGTTCAACGGAGGTGCAGGATGATCGAGTTGCCGATGGCCACCCAGCTGCCGCCGGCTCGGCTGGTGACGGTTACGATCGACGACCGGCCGGTCGAGGTGCCGGAGGGCTCGACGATCCTCGACGCGTGCCGGAAGCTCGAGATCGACACCCCGACGCTCTGTTACGGCGAGACGCTGCGGCCTGCGAACGCCTGCCGGATCTGCGTTGTCGAGCTCGAAGGGGCCCGCACGCTGGTCCCCGCCTGCTCGCGGACGGTCGAGCCTGAGATGGTCATCCGAACCGACACGCCGCGGGTGCGTCACAGCCGCAAGATGGTGATCGAGTTCCTCGCATCGTCTGCGGACCTGTCGATCACGCCGGCCGCGCAGGGCTACCTGGAGCGCTACGACGCCAACCCGGAGCGCTACGGCCCGCCTGCGCAACCGGACCCCGAGCGCGACAGCAAGCGCGCCGGCCACCACGAGCGTCCGGACGGGCAGACGGCGGCGACCGTCCACGGACCGGCGAAGGTCGACAACGACCTCTATGTGCGCGACTACTCCAAGTGCATCCTCTGTTACAAGTGCGTCGACGCATGTGGCGAGCAGTACCAGAACACGTTCGCGATCACGGTCGCCGGGCGAGGGTTCGATGCTCGCATCTCGACCGAGTACGCGAACCCGCTGCCTGAGTCCGCCTGCGTCTACTGCGGCAACTGCATCGCCGTCTGCCCGACCGGCGCGCTGATGTTTCGCTCCGAGCACGACCTCCGCGAGGCCGCTGCATGGGACGAATCGCGTCAGACCGAGACCGAAACGATCTGCCCCTACTGTGGCGTCGGCTGCAACCTGACGCTGCACGTCCAGGACAACCAGATCGTCAAGGTCACATCGCCCGACGACCACGACATCACGCGCGGCAACCTCTGCATCAAGGGCCGTTTCGGCTTCCAGCATGTCTCGGCGAAGCCGGTCGTCGACGACACCTCTTGACCGAAGACGCCGGCCTCGCCCCCGGGATGATCGCCGCCGTCACCCGCGACGGCGAGCGCGACGAGGTCGCGGTCGAGGAGCCGATGGAGATCCGGGTCGACGGCGCGCCGTTGGTCGTGACGATGCGCACCCCCGGTCACGACGAGGAACTCGCGCTCGGGTTCCTCTACGGTGAGGGCCTGATCGACGGCCCTCGCAGAGCGGGGCTGACCGAGGACCTCGCGGGCAACATCATCGAGGTGCAGGGCCCGCTCACCCGCGATCCGGGCGCGCGGCGCTTCTACACGACCTCGTCTTGTGGGGTGTGTGGCAAGGGAGCGCTCGAGGAGGTCGCAGTCCATGCTTCGCCGGCCAATCCCGGGCCGGTAGTGGAGCGAAGCCTGCTGGCCGGACTGCCCGACCACTTGGGCCAGCCCGCCTTCATGCGCACCGGGGGGATGCACGCGACGGGGCTGTTCGACAAGGCCGGGGAGCTGTTGATCGTGCGCGAGGACGTCGGCCGGCACAACGCGATGGACAAGGTGGTCGGCCGGGCGCTGCTGGATCAGCTGCTGCCGCTGACCGGACGCATCCTGTGCGTGAGCGGACGGCTGTCATTCGAGCTCGTCCAGAAGGCCGCCGTCGCCGGGGCGCCAATCCTCGTCGGCGTCGGGGCTCCCAGCTCGCTCGCAATCGAGCTCGCCGGCGACCGCCGAATGACGCTCGCCGGGTTCGCGCGGCGGGGCAAGCTCAACGTCTACACCGGTGCGGACCGGATCGCCGCCTGACGCGCGGCTGGGCGGTCAGCGCGCACCGGCACGCTCGGGCGTTCAGGCGGATGCGGCTACGCGACGATCGGCCTGTCTAGCCGACCTGTTGTGACAGCTCTTTCGCGAGATCGCCACGGCGCCTGACCGAGATTGATTCGAGACTCAGCCAGCTCGCGACGAGCCGCAGCTCGGTGGCCAGCTCGGCTGCGACGGTAGCCGCGTCGATCCCCTGTTCGCCGAACGCACCCTGGACGAGCAGCACGCCACGCTGGCGGTCAGATTTGAGATCGACACGGGCCACGAGCCGATCACCCAGCAGGAACGGCAGCACGTAGTAGCCGTGCACCCGCTTGGCCGCGGGCGTGTAGATCTCGATCCGGTAGCGGAAGTCGAACAGCCGCTCGGTGCGTTGGCGAAACCAGACCAGCGAGTCAAACGGGGACAGCAGGGCGCGCGCATGCACCTTGCGCGGCTGGCGTGCCGCCGGCCACAGGTACGCGGGTGCGGACCAGCTCTCGACCTCGACCTCGATCAGCTCGCCGGCGTGCGCGAGCTCGGCGACGCGCTCCTTCGACGCAGCTCTGGGCAGGCGAAAGTAATCACCAAGGTCGGGCTCGGTGGCGACGCCCAGCGCCTGCGCGGCCACGCGCACGAGTTGGCGCTGCGCATCCTCGGCGGGCGGCGTCGGCCGCTCCATTAGGTCCGCGGGGAGCACCCGATCGATCGTGTCGTAGAGGCGCTCGAAGTTGACCCGCGCCGTGGCCGCCACCTGGCCGGTGAAGAACAGGTACTCGAGGGCGACCTTCCCCTGATGCCAGTTCCACATGTGGCCGGGGCGGGGCGGCGCTCGGACCGCGCCGGTGTCCCGTGCCCGGATCGGTCCGTTCTCGGCGACGAGCTCGAGCGTCTGGGCGACGAGATCGGGCTGCTCCCGGACCACCCTCGCGATCGACCCCCACGCCTCGCGTTGCACGTCGGCCATCCGCCAACGAAACAGAGGGTGAAGTTCGATCGGGATCAGCGACGCCTCGTGGGCCCAGTATTCGATCAGCCTCCGATCTACTGCCCCGTCGCCGTGACCCGCGATGCGGTCAAGCCGCGAGCGGTCATACGGACCGAGCCTTGAGAAGACCGGCATGTAGTGCGAGCGGCTGAACACATTGACGCTGTCGAGCTGCAGCACGCCCAGCCGGCCGATCAGCGCAGCGATCTGATTCGCGCTCGGGGGCCTGGTGGGCCGAGGCCGTCCAAAGCCCTGCGCCGCGAGCGCAATCCGGCGCGCGCGGGCGAGGGTCAGCTTCTGCCTCACGGCGACCCCGGCTTGACGGTGAGCCTCACGGCGACCAGGCTAGTGCGATGAATATCGACGCCGTCTGGCACGACCTCGAGTGCGGTGACTATGCCGAGGATCTGCCGCTGTGGCGGGCGCTGGCCTCAGAGGCGGGCGGCGAGGTGTTGGAGGTGGGAGCCGGGACCGGGCGGGTAACGCTTGACCTCGCCGCGGGCGGCGTCCGGATGGTGGCGGTCGACGTGATGGCGCCGCTGCTCGACGCACTCGCCCACCGCGCCGCCGGGCTGCCGGTCGAGACTGTGCTCGCCGACGCGCGTGAGCTGTCCGTCGGCCGCCGGATGTCGCTGGTGATCGTGCCGATGCAGACGCTGCAGCTGATGGGCGGGCCGTCGGGACGCGAGGCCTTCCTGCGCCGGGCGCTCGATCACCTCGAACCAGGCGGCCTACTCGCCGCTGCGCTGGCCGACGCAGGCGACTGCTTCGACGACGGGCATGAGTTGCCGCCGCCGCCACAGGCCTGCGAGATCCTCGGCGTCCGCTACTCGAGCCAGTTGGTCGGGGTCTCGGAAGCGGACGGTCAGGCGGCCGTCCACCGGCGTCGGGAGGTCATCGGCCCGCAGGACAGCGTTGAGGCGCATGACGTGGTCGTGCGCCTCGACCGCGTGTCCGCCGAGGAGGTCGCGGCGGAGGGGCGCCAAATCGGGTTCCTCGACGCGCTGCAGCTGTCGGTGCCCGAGACCGAGGAATACCTCGGCTCGACGGTCATCGTCCTGCGCGCTCCACCCGGAGCTTGCCCCGCTTCTCCTCGTCCCTGATCCTGGAAACGATCCGTCTCAGCCGGAGCCGCCCCGGCTGACGACAGCGTCGTCGATCACCGGCGCATCGGGCTCGGATGAGTCGTCGGCCTCCTGGTTGGGCCGCCTGGTCTCGCGGTGGGGCAGCCGTCCGGCGCGCCGAGCCTGCTCGGTGAGGAGGTATTCGATCTGGGCGTTGATGCTGCGCAGGTCGTCGTTCGCCCAGCGGCGCAGCGCGTCGAACAGACGCGGGTCGAGGCGGAGCAGGAAGCGCTTGCTCTCCGGCATCTCAGGTGTATAGCGAGCCGGTGTTGATCACGGGGGTGGGCGAGTGGTCGCCTGACAGCACGACCATCAGGTTGGCGACCATCGCCGCCTTGCGCTCGGTGTCAAGCTCGACGAGATCGCTGTCGGCGAGCTGCGCGAGCGCCGTCTGGACGAGCCCGACCGCGCCCATCACCATCGTCCTGCGGGCCGCGAGAATCGCCTCGGCCTGCTGGCGGCGCAGCATCACCTCAGCGATCTCGGGGGCGTAGGAGAGGTGCGTGAGCCGCGCCTCGAGCACCTCGATGCCCGCCGTGGCGAGGCGAGCCTGAAGTTCGACCTGGAGGCTGTCGCGAACCTCGTCGGCGTTCCCGCGGAGAGAGATCGCGTCGTGCTGGTAGTCGTCGTACGGGTACTGGCTTGCGAGATGGCGCACCGCGGCCTCGCTCTGCACGACGACGAACTGGCTGAAGTCCTCGACGTCGAACACAGCCCTGGCCGTGTCCGTAACGCGCCAGACGACGACCGCCGCGATCTGGATCGGGTTGCCGCTCGAATCGTTGACCTTGATCTGCTCGCTCTGGAAGTTGCGCACCCGGAGTGAGATGGCCTGGCGCCAGAAGACCGTGAACGGGTTCACCCACCAGATGCCGGCTTCCGTGACAGTTCCGGCGTAGCGGCCGAACAGGATCAGCACCCGTGACTCGTTCGGCTGCACGACGATCAGCCCTACCGCGAACAGGATGTCGGCGAGCGCCAGCGCGATCCCGATCTTCACCAGCGCGCTCGTGTCGCCGGCGCCGATCACGATCAGGACGACGACCAGGACCACCACGGCGACCACCACGACCAGCGCGGGCAGGCCAACGAACGCTTGCGCGGGCCGCTGCTCGTGGGCATGGCTCGATGAACTGGTTCCGGGGGCCGGCGCGTGATCAACGTCGTCTGATATCACGCTCATATTGTTGCAGAATCACCAGACGACCGGCGGGCGCGGCCGAGACGCGCGCGTTCGAGCGCCACGACCACTGGGCCCGAGCCCGGGTAATGGATGAGGTGAAGGCCGGGTCGTCACCTACAGGAGCTCAGCGATCATCGCCGCCGCCCGGGCCGCTCCGTCGACCGCGACGGGCCGGTAGTCGACCTCACGGCCGATCTCGTCAGCGATCGCCGCCGCGATCACATCCGGGGGCGAGTCATCGAACTCCATCCGCCGTCCTGCGCGGTAGCGCTCAAGCCGGTGATGGACGTGGAAGTTCTGCTCGAAATGGTGGCGGAGCGGGAAGTAGATGAACGGCCGCCGGGCGGCGGTTAGCTCCATCGCCGTGGTCAGCCCGCCCTGCACGATCGCGAGGTCGCACGCGGCCAGGTGGCGATAGAGGTCGTGTACGTATGGCCTGACCTCGAGCCCGTCCTCCTGAGGCAGTGATGCGGGATCGATCCGCGGGCCGGCGATGACGACCATCCGCAGCTGCGGAACGAGGCGCTTCGCCGCGGGGAAGCTTGCGATCACGCGTCTGAGCAGATCGGCGCCGACGCCGGAGCCGCCCACGCTGACGATGCAGACCTGCTCGTCTGGCCGGAACCCGAGCTTGTCGCGCAGGCTTTCGCGGTCGGCCAAGGCTGCCGGATCGAAGCCGGTCACGTAGCCGGCGAAGCTGAAGTGTCGCTCAGTCCATTCGCGGATTGGCGGCAAGCCGGTGCCAAAGTTGTTCGGGACGATGTCGTCGGGATCGCCGACGAACACGGCGCGATCGCGGATCCGGGGAAAGCGATCGAGATGCTCGATCATCTCGGCGTTGTAGTCGCTGGTGAGCAGCACCTCCCGCTCGCCGCCGTCGGCCATCGGCAGCCAGCCGACGAAATCGGTCAGCCACACGTAGGCGGCGGTCTTCAGCTCGGGGTTCTCGTGCAGGTAGTAGTCGAGCTCCCACGCTTCATCGCCAATCCACAGGTCGTAGGGATGCTCGGACACGAGGTCTTCGAAGACCATGAAGTTCGCCAGCAGGACCTCATCCATCCGGCGCCAGGTCTGGAAACAGTGCAGGTCGTGCTCGGCGGACTCCGACTCGAAATGGCCCGACTCGCTGGCCAACTGTGTGCTCGCGGGGTGGATCCGCTCCCCACGCGCTTGGAGCGCTTTGGTGACCGGGTCCTGCGCGAGCCAGTCGATCTGGAGACCGGGGTCGAGCCTGCGCAGCTCGTCGGCGATCGCGATGTCGCGGCATGCATGGCCAAGCCCGATCGGCGAGCAGACATAGAGCGCCCGCTTGGGTCGCACCCGACCGCGAGTCCAGCGCCGCGGCCGCGGCGGGCAGGCGAAATTCCGCAGCAGCAGGTTGACCCGAACGGGGTCGCGGGCGTGAGGCGCGTGGCCGCAACCCTCGAGCGAGACGAACGCCCCACCGGTCAAATCGGCCAGCATCGCGCCGACCTGCGGTGACCGGATGTGGTCCTTGCTGCCGTGGATGACAAGCACGGGACAGCTGAGGCGACCGGCGAGCGCGCGAGCCGACTGCTCGTCGAGACCGGCCCCCAGCGTCGAGGCGATCAGCGCCTCGGGCGTCGTCTCAAGTCCCCAGCCGACCGCATCCTCGCGCTGCTTGGTCGAATGGGGCTCGCTGTAGACGTGCGAGAAGAAGAACTCAAGGAACTCGGGATATTGCTCGAGCCAGTAATGGCGGTTGTACTTCTCCCAACCCTCGTACACATCGCGTCGCTGGTCGAACGTCAGCTGCGCGTCCGCCCGCGCAGTCTGCCGTCCAATCGGGAGCGCGGGCCCCACGAACACCGCGGCTTGCACGCGTTCGGGGTGCTCCGCCGCCAGAAGCAGGGCGCGCTGGGCGCCCGACGAGAAGCCGACGATCACCGCGCGCGAGGTCTCGGTTTCGTCGAGCACCGCGAGCGCATCCGCGGCGAACTCGGTCTCCGCATAGGCGTCGGGCTGAGTAGGACGGTCCGAGCGGCCGTTGCCGCGGGGGTCGAACGTGACCACGCGGCAGTGGCGCGCCAGGTACGGGATCTGCATCTTCCAGCAGCGCGAGTGGATGATCGACCAGGTCGGGAGCAGCAGAACCGTCGGCTCGCCGTCGCCATAGCGCTCCCAGAAGACCCGCACACCGTCTCGCTCGACGTAGCCGGTCGCATCGGGATAGCGGGCCCGTGTCTGCTCGCGCGGCAGCGCGGCGGTTGTCATCCCGCCTGCGTGGCGGTCGGAGCCCGGACCTCCTCGATCGCGGCCGCCAGGCGGATGAGGCCCTCGGCGATCGTGTCCGGGGTCTGGTTGGAGATCGACAGCCGCAGCGTCGAGTCGTCGCTCACATCGGCGAGGAATGCCTGACCCGGCACGAAGAACATCCCATGCGCGAGCGCGCGATCCAGCAGCTCGCGCATCGACCAGCCAGGCGCCAGTGTCGCCCACACGAACACGGCTCCGGCCGGGCTGGTCCAGTGCGACCCGACGGGCATCACGAGCCCGAGGGCCGACTGGAAGGTCTGCATCAGCGGGTCGTTCAGCCCGGTGGTTCGCGCAGTTGGCCGTGGTTTCATGGCGCCCTCCAGCAACATCGTCTCACCGCGTCCCGGCGCCCGCAAGCCGCTCGAGGCCTGCGGGCGCCCGCCCCCTCGGTTCTCTTACGGCCGCGCCTCGAAGACCAGGTTGAACGGCGTCTCGGCGACCCGCCGGAAGCGCGTGAACCCTCCCGCCTCGACAACATCGCGGATCCGCGCCTCGCCGGCCTGGGCGCCGAGCGCGAGCCCCACTTCCTGAGACAGCGACGCCGGCGTGCACAGCAGCGTCGAGAAGGCGTAGTAGGCGCGCCCCACCGGGTTGAGGTTGTCCTCGATCCGGTCACCTGCGGCCGGCTCGACGATCATCCACGTGCCGTCGGGCTTGAGCGTCGTCAGCACGTGACGGGCGGCGCCGACAGGGTCGCCCATGTCGTGCAGGCAGTCGAACATCGTCACGAGGTCGTAGCCGGTGCCGGTGTATGCCGCCGCCGGCGCGATCTGGAACGAGACCCGGTCGGCCACGCCGGCTTCCTGCGCCCGGCCGCGTGCGGTCTCGATCGAGCCATCGTGGTAGTCCGGCCCGACGAACGTCGAATTGGGGAACGCCTGCGCCATCAGGATCGTCGACGCGCCGTGGCCGCAGCCGACGTCGGCGACGCAGCGCGCCGCGCTGCGAGTTTGTCGACCGACGCCGTCGAGCGCGGGGAGCCACTCGGCGATCAGGTGCGCGTTGTAGCCCGGGCCGGAAGAAGCGCTCGCAGCCCTCATGAACGTCATGCACATGCTCATGCCAGCCGACGCCGTCGCCGTTGCGGGCCGCCTCGACGATCCTGGGTGAGTCGACGGACAGAGCCGAGTGCGATCTGGAAGAACCCCGGCAGGTAGGCGGGGCTGTCGGAATCGGTGAGCGCCACCGCCTGCTCAGGCGGCAGCGTGTAGTGGCCGCTGTCCGGGTCGTAGACGACGTAGCCGCCCGCAGCCTGGGCGTTGAGCCACTCGCGCACGTAGCGCTCCGCGGTTCCGGTGCGATCGGCTAGCTCGGCGGGCGACAGCGCCCCCGGCTCCGGCGAGCGCCCGGTATAGGCCGAGCTTGTCCCCCATCACGACCAGCGCGGTGTTCAGCGTCGCCCCGACCTCGTCGACCGCGCGGAAGACGAACTCCATCAGTTTGTCGGTGTCGACCTCGACGGCCGGCTCAGTTGCGCTCATGATGCCCCTCCTGAGTTGGTTTCGACCGAGGCTAAGGTCGGGCGCCCCGGCTCGCTTCCGGGGGCCACCTAGTCTTCGCTTGGACTCGCCGCCCCCTAGAATCGCTCCATGCTGCTGGGGCGCGAGCCGGAGCGCCTGGCGATCGAAGCCGTGCTCACGCAGGCGCGCATGGGTGCGAGTGCGACGCTGGCGCTGATCGGCGAGCCGGGAATCGGGAAGACCGCGCTGTTGGGCCACGCGGCCGATCAGGCGGCGGGCATGCAGCTGCTTCGCGCGCGCGGGATCGAGTCCGAGGCTCAGATCCCGTTCGCGTCGCTGCTCGAGCTCGTCCGCCCCGCGCTCGGGATGCTCAACCGGATCCCGGAGTCCCAGGCTCTTGTGCTCGAGGGAGCACTAGCCCTGCGGCCGGCGATGGCGCAGGAGCGGTTCGCGGTCGGCGCCGCGACGCTCAGCCTGCTCGCCGCGTACGCCGACGACGCCCCGGTCGCGGTGTTGGTCGACGACGCGCATTGGCTCGATGGTTCCAGCGCGCAGGCGCTGCTGTTCGCGTTCCGGCGCTTGGTAGCAGACTCGATCGCCGTCCTGGTCGCGGTACGCGAAGGCGAGCCGTCGTTGCTTGACGGGGCTGATCTGCCGCGGATCGTGCTAGGGGGTTTGTCTCGTGACGACGCGGCCGCACTGCTGCCCGGCCTGCCCGCATCCACGACACACCAGCTGCACGATGCGACGGCCGGCAATCCGCTTGCGTTGCTCGAGCTCGCGTCAGACGTCGATGATCTCCTACTGGCTCCCTCCGGAGCCCCGCTGCTGATCTCAGACAACATCTCGGGCGCGTTCCTGCGGCGGGCCGAGCGGCTCGACGCGCCAGCCCGCGATGCCCTGACGCTGGCGGCGACCAGCGACAGCGGCGATCTGGCGACGCTGACGCGGGCAGCGGCGACACTCGGGATCGATCTGTCGGCACTGACCGCGGCCGAGAGCGCCGGGCTGATCACGCTGCGGGCAGGCGCGGTCGAGTTCCGCCATCCGATCGCCCGGTCGGCGATCTACGCCGGCACGCCGGCTCGAACAGCGACGCGCGGCGCACCGCGCGCTCGCCGGCGCGCTGCCCGACCGCGACGTCGACCGCCGGGCGTGGCACCTGGCGACCGCCGCCGTCGGGACCGATGAGACGGCTTCAGCAGCGCTTGAGCAGGCGGGCGCCAGAGGCCTCGACCGCAGCGCGTATGCGACGGCAGCCGCCGCGTTCGAGCGCGCCGCACGGCTCGCGGTCGACCCGGAGCGCCGCTCGTCGCTGCTGCTGCGGGCCGCCGATGCCGGCTGGCATGCGGGACTCGCCGAGTTAGCCGGCACGCTGCTCGACGACGCCCGCGCGTCGACCGGTGACGCCGCAAAGCTGCTGGACATCGACCACCTGGCCGGGCGGATCGCGACGCGCCGCGGGCCGGTGATGCGCGGCTACGAGATCCTGAGCGCCGCGGCGCAGCGCGCCGCGCCGGAGCTCGCGGTCGCGATGCTGTGCGAGGCGGTGAGCGCCGGCTTCTCCGGCGGGAATCCGGCCGAGATGCTGGTTGCGGCCGAGGGAGCACGGCACGCACTGCCCGGTGACGCGTCCGTTCGCGAGCGCTTTCTGACCGCCACCGCGCTGGGGATGGCCCGGATCCTCGGCGGCGACGGCGCCGCCGGCGCCGAGGCGATGCACGAGGCGATCGAGTTGGCGGAGAGCTCAGTCGACCTGCGTAACGACCTGCAGCTGCTCCCGTGGCTGCCGCTCGGACCCCTCTTCCTGCGCGAGTCCGACACCGGGCGGCCACTGCTCGAATACGCGCTCGCGACCGCGCGGGAGCGCGCTGCTCTAGGCGTGCTCCCGTTCGTACTGAACCTGCTGGCGCGCGACGAGGCGGCGAGCGACCGGTGGGCGATCGCCGAGGCCACCTACGGCGAGGCGATCGCCCTGGCTAGGGAGACGGGCCAGGAGACCGACCTCGTGTTCGGACTGTCGGGACTGGCGTGGCTGCTGGCCCGCCGCGGCCGCGAGGCGGATTGCCGAGCCTGCGCGAGCGAGGCCCTGCTGCGCAGCCAGGAGCTCGGCGCGCGCTTGTTCGAGGTGTGGGCGACGGCCGCGCTCGGGGAGCTCGAGCTCGGGCTCGGCGATGCGCGCGCGGCGGCGGCGCACTTCGAGCATCAGCAGGACCTGCTGCTCGATCTCGGGATCGCCGACGTCGACCTATCGCCGGCCGCCGAGCTCGTCGATGCCAACCTGCGACTCGGGCGCGCCGCCGAGGCCGAGCGACTGACGCGCTGGCTTGTGGCCGGCGCCGCCGCCAAGGGCCAGCCGTGGTCGCGCGCCCGAGCGCTGCGCTGTCAAGGGCAGATCGCCGACGACGTCGACATCGAGGGTCACTTCGCTCGGGCGCTCGAGTTGCACGCGCAGACCCTGGATACGTTCGAGGCGGCACGCACGCGATTGGCGTACGGCGAGCGCCTGAGGCGGGCGCGCAACCGGGTTCGTGCGCGCAAGCAGCTCCGCGAGGCGCTGGAGACGTTCGAGCGCCTGGACGCCCGGCCGTGGGCGGATCGCGCTCGCGCCGAGCTTGCCGCTTCTGGCGAGACGCTAAGGCGGCGAGATCCGAGCTCGATCGACGAGCTGACACCGCAGGAGCTCCAGATCGCACTCCATCTGGCCGGCGGCAAGACGACGCGCGAGACGGCGGCAGCGGTGTTCCTCAGCCCCAAGACGGTCGAATACCACCTCCGTCACGTCTACCAAAAGCTCAACATACACTCGCGCGAGGAGCTCGCCCGGGCGCTCCCGCGCGAGCCGGCGACAACCGAAATTGCCCACGCGTAGGTCGTGCCTGGGATACTCGCGCGTCCCCGGCCCGCGTCATTCTCAGACACGCCCTAGTGGCGGGCGTGCCAGCCCGCCATCCGCGTGAACAGCTCGAGCGGCGTCGCGGCCGGGAGGGCCGGATCGAACTCGCGGTAGGCGGCGACAACATTGGCAGCGATCCGCTCCGGATCCGTCCATTCGGCGAACTCGGAGATGTCGATGTCGTCGGCGGCCGCCGCACTGTCCATGCCCGCGTCGAAACGCATTCGCGCCTGCTCGCGGATGTAGCGCAGGTAGCGCTGCACGTCGCGCACGCCCGAGCTGTCGGTCACCGGCCCGTGGCCCGGCACCAGGACCTCCGCGCCGAGTTCGAGGATCCGGTCGCAGGCCGCGATCCAGTTGCTCATATCGGCCCATACGATCGGGGTCCCCTCGATGAACAGCAGGTCGCCGGTGAACACGGTCGCGGCATCGGGGACGAACACGACCGTGTCGCCGCTCGTGTGGGCGGGACCGAGCTCGATGAACGAGACGTCGCGGTCGCCGACTCGCACGTCGAGACGGCCTTCGAAGGTCGTCGACGGCGGCCGCACGGTGATCCCACTGAAGTCAAACGGCCCGAATGCCCGGTCGACGAACACGCGCAGCTGGTCGGGCATTCCGGGAGCGGTCTTCAAGCCCTGCAGCAGCTGAGGCGATAGCTCGGTGAGCTCGCGAGCGGTGGCGGCGGACGCGTAGATCTGAGTCGCGGTCGGCAGCAGCTCGTTGCCGAAGCAGTGGTCGGGATTGGAGTGGGTGTTGAGCGCCGCGTCGATCGGATGGCGTGCGGTCACGGACGCCATCGCATCGAGCATCTCGCGTGTCAGCGCCAGGTCGTAGAGCGTGTCGACCAGCAGCGAGGTGCCGTCCGCAGTGATCAAGCCGGCATTGCTCCAACCCCAGCCGCCATCGGGCTGCAAGTAGGCGAACAGCCCGTCGCCGAGCTCGTGCAGGCCCTTGCGGTAGGCGATCTCGGCCACGGCTCAGAAGTCGGGCGCCGCCGGCAGGCCCGCGTAGTTCTCGGCGAGGCTGCGTGCGGCGGCTCTCGACTGCTCGAGGTAGTCGAGCCGCGAGAGCTGCAGCATCCGCTCAAATGGGCCGTTGCCGAGGTCGTGGAGCAGCTGCGTCATGTAGTTGGAGAAGTCCTGCGCGCGCCATACGCGCCGCAGCGCGGTGTCCGTATAGGCGTCGAGCGCGTCCTGACTGCCGCTGGCATACCAGCTGCTGAGCGCGGCAGCGAACAGCCGCGCGTCGTTGACCGCGAGGTTCAGGCCCTTGGCCCCCGTCGGGGGGACGATGTGCGCCGCATCACCGAGCAGGAACAGACGCCCGAACTGCATCGGCGCGCACACGAAGCGTGCGCATCGGGGTGATCCCCTTCTCGAGGATCGGGCCCTCGCTGACCTGCCAGCAGTCGCTCGCGAGGCGGGTCTGGAGCTCGGCCCAGATGTCGGCGTCGGACCAGCGCTCTAGCTGCTCGCCGGCCGGCACCTGGATGTACAGACGGCTGATCTTCTGTGATCGCATCGTGTAGAGCGCGAACCCCCGCTCGTGCCAGGCGTAGATCAGCTCATCGGTCGCCGGCGGAGCCTCGGCGAGGATCCCGAGCCAGCCGAACGGGTACTCAAAGTCGTAGTGCGTCGCGTAGCCATCGGGCAGCGCCGGGCGGCAGATCCCGTGAAAGCCGTCGCAGCCGGCGATGAAGTCGCACTCGAGCCGCTCGCGCGAGCCCGAGCTGGGCGAATACTCGATCGCCGGGCGCTCGCCGTCGATCTCGTGAACGCCGACATCGGAGACCTCAAACTGCAGCTCCCCGCCGCCGTCGAGGTGCGCCGCGATCAGGTCCTTGACTACCTCCTGCTGACCGTAGATCGTGATGTGACGCCCAGTTAGCTCAGTGATCGGAATATGCTGCGTGTGGCCCGGCCGTCGCAGATAGATGCCGTCGTGCTCAAGCCCCTCGCGCCCGAGCCGCTCACCGACGCCGAGCTCGCGCATCAGGTCGACGGTGTTCTGCTCGAGCAGGCCGGCGCGCACACGGCGCTCAACATAGGCGCGGCTGCGGCTCTCGACGATTGCGCACTCGATCCCTTCGCGCGCGAGCAGCAGCGCGAGCGTCAGCCCGGCGGGTCCGGCGCCGATGATCGCGACCTGGGTTCTCACGTCATCGCCCGCACACACTCAGTTTCGCCGAAGGCGCCGGTGCGGGCAACCGGGCCGTCAGCGGGAGAACTCGGGGCCGGTTGGCCGGCCGGCTCGTCTGAAATCGCGACCGGCTCGACCCGGCCGCGTGGCAACCCGCGGACGGCGACGATGAACGTGGCGAGCATCACCGCAGCCATGATGTAGAAGATCGTCTGGGTTGAGTGCGCATAGGCGAGCTGGACGTCGTGCACGAGTGCGTGCGGCTGGTTCGAGTGCGAGCCCGACCCAGCGGTCGCGGTGCTGATCGAGGTCGCGACGCGGTGGGCGACGTTGGTTGGCACGCCCGCCTTGGTGAGCGCGTTCGTGATGTTGGTGTTATTGCGGCTGATCAGGATCGCGCCCAGCACCGCGAGCCCGAGGCTGGCGCCGAAGTTGCGCGAGGTCTGCGTGATCCCGGTGACCTCGCTGTAGCTCGAGCTCGGCGCCCGGTTGACGGCATCGGTGCTGGCAACACCGAGCATCATCCCGAGGCCGGCGCCGGCGATGATGATGTCGAGCGTCTGGGCGCCCAGCGATAGGTCGGTGACCTTGCCCGCCAGGAGGAAGAAGCCGACCGCACCGATCGCGCTCCCACCGACGACCGCGAGCTTCGCGCCGCGGCGATCGAGGATCCGGCCTCCGATCTGAGCCGCGATCACGAACCCGATGAAGAAATAGAGGAGGTACTCGCCAGCCTGCGAGGAGGTCTTTCCGAGCGAGATCTGTGCGTACACGCTCGCGAAGAAGAAGAACGGCACGAACACGATCGACATCAGTCCGAGCACGAGGTTCTCGACCGCGAATGCGCGGTCGCGGAAGATCTGCAGGCGCAGCAGCGGCTCCGCGGTGCGAAGCTCGACCCGCACGAACACGAGCATCAGCAGCAGACCGACGATCACGCACGCCCAGGTCGCGATGCTGCCCCACCCCCACTGGCTGGACTGCTGCAGCCCGAGGATCAGCAGCCCCATCGCGCCCGTGATCAGCACCGTGCCCCGGTAGTCGATCTTTGTCGGGGTACGCGTGTCCTCCGGCCTGGACAGGTGGATCAGGATCAGCGCGATGATCGCGACCGGGATGTTGACCCAGAAGATCGCCCGCCAGGTCCACTGCGCCAAAAAGCCGCCGGCGATCGGGCCGATCGCGGTCAGGCCGCCCGCGATCCCGAAGAAGATCGCCATCGCCCTCCCCCGCTCCCGGATCGGGAACGCTCCGACGACGATCCCGACCGCGGCTGGGAACATCAAGGCCGCGGTCACGCCCTGGGCGATGCGGAAGAAGATGATCCACGCCTGGGCGATGCTGTCTTTCGGCGTGAATCCGCAGCAGGCCGAGGTGACGGCGAACCCGATCACGCCGATCACGACCATCTTCCGCCGTCCGGCGACGTCGGCGAGCTTGCCCCCGAACGCGAACAGCGCCGAGAGCGCGAGCAGGTAGCCGTTGATCACCCATTGCGTGCCGGTAGCCGACAGCTTCAGCTCGCGCTGAATGTTCGGGATCGCGATCGCGACGATCGTCTGATCAATGAACGTCATCGCGACCGCGAACACCATCGCCGCCAGCACAAGCCTCTTGTTCGGCGCGTTCATCGCTCAGCTCCTCCCAGTAGCTGGACTGGATGCTCGCCGTCAGCATAATCGGAGCACGGCGCGGACCGACCTCCGCGTGTGGGCGGCGCGGTGGCTGGCTGGAGCTCCGATCATCGACGCCAGGATGCTGATTTACGCGACGATCGTGCGCGTGATGCTGTTGCCGTCAGCCATGAGGCTACGGGGTGATTGGAACTGGTACGTGCCGAGCCTCGGCGCTATCTGACGTCAAGTCCCGGCGGGGTTGCAGACGCTCGTGCGAGTGATGAAGTGCACCTCAAACAGCGCTTCGAGCGAGAAACCGTCCGCCGCTCCGGGCGCGACATCGATCACGAACTTGGGCCGTCCCCAGCGCGCGTAGAGATCGCCGTCGATATAGAACGGCGCCGCGTCGAGACTGCCCAGCTGGACGTCGTGTGGACCGGGCGGCAGGTCGTCGGCGAGCAGGCAGATCGGAGCAGTGCCATCGCAGCACCCTCCGGACTGAAAGAACGCCAGCGGGCCGTGGGCGGTCTCGAGGCTTTTGATCACCTCGAGAGCCGCCCGGCTGGCTGTGACCGCCTCGTGGCTCGACGTGTCGGAAACGGTCATCGCCGTGACCCGGTCGCTTCGACTCAGAAGAACCCCATCGGGTTCGGGTCGTAGCTCACCAGCAGACACTTCGTCTGGCTGTAGTGGTCGAGCATCATCCGATGGTTCTCGCGGCCGACGCCAGAGGTCTTGTATCCCCCGAAGGCAGCATGAGCCGGATACTGGTGGTAACAGTTGGTCCAAACCCGTCCGGCCTTGATCGCCCGCCCCATCCTGAAGGCGCGACTGCCGTCACGGGTCCAGACGCCCGCGCCGAGCCCGTAAAGGGTGTCGTTGGCGATCTCGAGCGCCTCCTGCTCATCCCTGAACGTGGTCACAGCAAGCACCGGCCCGAAGATCTCCTCTTGGAACACGCGCATCTTGTTGTTTCCCTTGAGCACGGTCGGCTCGAAGTAATAGCCGCCGGCGAGCCGCGCATCGAGCGTCGGCCGGTGGCCGCCAATCAGCACATCGGCGCCCTCGTTGATCCCGATCGCAACGTAGTTCTCGATCTTTTCCAGCTGCGCGACCGAGACCTGTGCTCCGATCATCGTCTCGCGATCAAGAGGATCGCCCTGCCTGATGGCCGCGATCCGCTCAAGGCAACGTCCCATGAATTCGTCGTAGATCGACTCGTGGATCAGCGCCCGCGACGGACACGTACACACCTCGCCCTTGTTGAAGGCGTACAGGACAAGGCCCTCAATCGCCTTGTCGAGGAACGTGTCGTCGGCGGCCATCACATCCTCGAAGAAGATGTTGGGTGACTTGCCGCCGAGCTCAGTCGTCGAGGGGATCAGGTTCTGGGCCGCATAGGACATGATCAGCCGGCCGGTCACGGTCTCGCCCGTGAACGCGATCTTCGCGATCCGCTTATTTGACGCAAGCGCCTTGCCCATCGATGCGCCGGGACCGTTGACGATGTTGAGCACGCCCGGCGGGATCACGTCGCCGATCACCTCGGCCAGCTTGAGGATCGACCACGGCGTCGGGCTGGCGGGCTTGAGCACCGTGCAATTCCCGGCCGCCAACGCCGGAGCGATCTTCCACGCCGCCATCAGGAGCGGGAAGTTGAACGGGATGATCTGTCCGACCACGCCAAGTGGCTCGTGGAAGTGGTACGCGTAGGTCTGTTCATCGATCTCGGAGATCCGGCCCTCCTCCGACCTCGCCGCGCCAGCGAAATAGCGGAAGTGGTCGATCGCCAACGGAATGTCCGCAGCCAGCGTCTCGCGGACCGGCTTTCCGTTCTCGTAGCTCTCGGCCACGGCCAGCATCTCAAGGTTCTCTTCGATCGCATCCGCGACCGCGCTGAGGACGGCAGCCCTGTCGGCGGGTGACCGCGCGCCCCAATCGTCTTTAGCGGCATGCGCGGCGTCGAGCGCCAGCTCGACGTCCTCTTCAGTCGAGGAGGCGACCTCGCAGAACGGTTCGCCGGTGGACGGCGTCAGGTTCTCTCGGTACTCGCCTCTGGTCGGCTGCACCCACTCGCCGCCGACGAAGTTCTCATAACGATCGTCCAGCGACACGGGGCTGTCGGGTTGCCCGGGCGCCGTGTAAGTCGTTTGCTGTTCGGTGATCGCCATCGCTCACTCCTTTGCCTGCAAATTGACCGCACCGATCTGGTGCCGTTTCTCGTAGTCAAGCTCTCAAGCTCAGGGGCCCCAGACATCCGGCCTGGACCCGCGAATGACTCAGTACTTAGCCATTGCCAGGGAGCCAGGGTTTGCACGCACGACGTCGGCGATCTCCACGCCCAGCGCTCGATCTCACCCCGCTCTCGCAGTCGCCGTCGAGGCTGTGAACCAGACCCCAGGCGAGCCGACGCCGTCATCCCGCGGCAGGTCTACCGCAGCCTGCGTGCCGCGAAGCGTCATAGAAATTGCACGCGACCACCGTGACGATCACGAGCGCGCAACAGTCTCAGTCGGCAGGGGGCGGGATCGCCCGCCAATCGTTCGTCCAGATTCCGGCTTGCCGGTCAAGCGCCGACCGGGCACGCCGATGTGGTGAGCGCAGACAGCAGATCTCCTCGGACCGTCATCAGTCATGCACCTTGTCTCGCGCGCGCTCAGGTTGTTCCTGCTCATTGCCGGTTTGGCGCTGGCGCTCGCGCTCCCGGCGGCCGCATCGGCCGCTCCGAGTCCCGGCGCGGTCGAGCTCGACCAGCCGGCCTACACCGCACACGAGGATCAGGGCTACCTGACGATCACGATCGTCCGCAGTGGTGACCTGAGCGGACAGGAGCACGTCGGCTACGGCGTCAAGCAGCAGGATGCGATCAACGGGATCGACTTCGACGCGATCCCGAACACGTACATCACGATGCAGCCCGGTCAGAGCTCCTACACGTTCAACGTCAGGATCATCGATCGCGGGATGAACGGCACCCCGGTCCACGCGCTCGCCTACCTGTACGGCTCGTGGCCCGACAAGCTCGGCCCGAACAACAACTCGATGATCACGATCCTCCGCGACGACGGGGTCGAGCCGCGGGACCCCGCCAACCCGCTCGGCGTACCAGGCCCGTACTACGGCAACCTGATCGCCGGCACCACCTTCTACGTCGACCCCGACTCCGACGCCGCGCGGGCGCAGCGGCACTACGTGCACTCGGACCCGGCCTGGTCGGCACTGCTCGGCGAAATCGCCAACGAGCCCGATGCGCACCGCTTCTACATGTGGAACATGGGTAATCACGTCGCCGGCCGAGTCGCGCACTACCTCGAGGGCACGCAGGTCCAGCAGCCGGGAACGACCGTGATGCTGTCGACATACAGCCTCGTTCACAAGCGCTGCGGCTACACCGCGACACCAAAGATGGAGCGGCGCTACGACCGCTTCATCACGGCCGTCGCGCACGGGATCGGCAACTTCCACGTCGTGTTCTTCCTCGAGCTCGATTCGCTGATCACCGCACCATGCCTGACCCACAGTCAGCTGACGATCCGCGACGCGGAGCTGAAGTACGCGATCGCCGTCCTGAACGCCGACCCCCACGTGCTGGTGTACCTCGACGGCGGCGCGGCCGACGCCGCGTCGGCTCGCCGTCAGGCTCACTACCTGCTGGGCGCGGGCGTCCGTCAGGCGGCCGGCTTCTTCCTCAACTCAACCCACTTCGACTGGACGAGCACCGAGCTGCACTACGGCCAGCGAATCTCGCGGCTGACCGGCGGCTCGCATTTCATCGTCAACACGGGCGAGAACGGCCGCGGGCCACTGGTGCCGGCCAACCGCGTCGAGCACGGCAATGAGGTCCTGTGCAACCCGCCCGGGCGTGGACTGGGTCCGCTCAGCATCAGCGATGACGTCGCGCAGCAGACCGACTACGCCGACGCCGACGGCCTGCTGTGGTTCTCGAATCCGGGCGGCAGCGGCGGCGCGTGCCGACCCGGCGCACCCCCGACCGGCGTCTTCTGGCCGGCGTACGCGGTGATGCTGGCCCGCAATTGGGTCGACCAGGTCAATGGGCCGCGCGTCCCGCTGCTGGCGTCACCGTTTGCTGAGGCCGCGAGCAAGCCGTAGGTAGTTCTATTCGCTCGCCAGCCGGCGGTAGTGGTCGCGCCAGATCAGCTTGTAGATCGGGATCTGGCGCGGCAGGTCACGGACGCCCGGGAGCAGCGGGATCAGGATGAACGCGAGGCTGAGCACGCCCATCACAGCCATCACGAGGATGTCGGCGTTGGCCGAGGTCGAGAACGGCTTGATCTGATACCAGAACGTGTACAGCCACAGCCACACCTGGCCGGGGTAGCTGCCGGTCTCGTTCATCATCCCCCACTGGCTACCGAGCAGGTGCTCGGTCTGGGCGCGGTCTGTCAGCACGCCGCCGTCTGCCATGAACAGCAGCGGCTTGGTGTAGTCGGTCTGGTAGAACTGGTTGCTCGTCAGCAGCGTCGCCGTCGAGGCCGCCGCTTTGGGCGAACGACGAGCAGCGAGTTCATCATCGTCGGCACCGGGCCGTAGTCGCCGGCGCGGCACGACGACCGGTCGCCGGACCGCTGGTCGCCTTGCCTTCGCCAGCGCATTCGAGTAGGCGGTCGTCCACGCGGCCTGCTGCTTGGCCGACGCAGCGCTGTAGGCTGCGCCAGCGCGCTCTGCAGCGCCGGGCTGCGCCGGGGATCGAGCGCAGCGGGTCGAGCACGAAGTCTCGGCGGCGTTGATCGGATGGCTGACGCCGAGCCACTTCTGCAGGTGGATGAACGCTATGTGCTGCCCGTCGCCGTTGTGGTTGTAGGGCGGCCCGTAGGTCGGCGGTCTCGCTGGTGCCGTCGAGCTCGCTGACGGCGGTCGTCACGAAGTCGACCGGATCTGTGCGGGACCACTGCTTGATCGTGCTCGGCGGCTCGTCGGGTGAGGAGAACAGGACCGTCAGCACCACCGCCAGCCCGAGCACGACGCCGATCGCGATCGTCACCTCCTTGACGAGGTCGTAGCGGCGGTAGCCGCCGTGCCACTCGCGCGCCGCCTCGTTCTCCGGTCGCGCGGCGCTGCGCGCCAGCGCTGCCGAGCTCAGCGCTCGCCGCGCCGTCGGCGCGACGGTCGCCGGCGTCGCGCTGCCGCGGGCTCGCTGTCGGCGCTGTCGAGCTCGAACGGCGGCACGACGCCGTGGTTGCGGACCAGCAGCACGTGCCCGATGACGAGCGCGACGACGGCCGGCCGGTAGCAGCAGGATGTGGTAGCTGTACATCTGGCCGAAGTTCAGGAGGTTGAAGAACGAGCCGATGCCGACCGAGTTCATCGCGTCCTTGGCCTGGGTCGAGATCCACTGCGAGTCGAAGTTCTGCTGCGACACGTAGCCGGTCAGCGCGCACGGGATCGCGACCAGGAACGTGACCGCGCCGGTCATCCAGATGCGCGCGCGGCCGCCGCGCCAGGCCGCCATCCAGTACTTGCCCCACAGGTGGATGACCATGAAGAAGAAGAACAGCTCGACCGACCACAGGTGGATGCTGTTGAAGAAGTGCCCGATGCCGGTCACGTGCCACCAGGCGGGCCCCTTCAGCGCCAGGATCGTGCCCGGACAGGATGATCGACGCGAGCGCCGCCAGCGACAGCACGCCGAACACGTAGATCCACGACGCGACGTACGAGGGCTGCGCGTCGGCGCAGCAGCTTCTCCGGCGGCCAGCGCTTCGACAGCGCGCTCGCGCACCGCGGCCGGTCCAGGTCGCGCCGCTCGGGGCCGTGCTGGTCACGCTCGAGTCCTCCTCGGGCGGGGCCGGGGAACGGCAGCACGATCGCGAGCACGAACACGACCAGCATCAGCGACGATCACGATCAGGTTCGCCACCGACATGCTGAAGAAGTGCCAGCTGACGACGTGGGCTGGATGGTTGAGGTTGAAGACGGCCGCCATTGCGGGTCACATCGTCGTCCGAGCGGTTTCTGGCGACATCAGTAGAAATCCGCGGCCAACGAGTGCGCAGCCCCTATCTGCAGCGCACTTTGCGTCAGGGTGGCGCGGGTCCGTACTTGATACGTCGCGGCCTGCGGGGTCTCCTCGTTGACCAGCGTCGGGGCTCAGATCATCATGTGCCCGTCACTGACGCGAAGCGAGGCTCTCTGATGTTCACGATCATTGTCTGGGCCACCGACGGCTCCGACCATGCGGACCGGGCGCTCGAATATGCATCCGAGATGGCCGAAAGCAGCGGCGGCAAGCTGCTCGTCGTGCACATCGTCGAGAAGCAGATCAGCTCCCGCATCGCCGGTCAGAACCTTTACTACGGCGAAGACGAGATCGAACGGAAGGTCAACGACCAGGCGGCTGAGCTGGCTGCCAACGATCGCTTCCAGACGGAGGTTTACGTCGTTCCCAGCACTGTCAGCGTCGCCAAGCGCATCGCTCAGATCGCGCGCGACGCCGGCGCCGATGTGATCATCGTCGGAACGCGGGGACGCAGCGCACTGACCGGAGCGCTTCGCGGGAGCGTCACCCAGCGCTTGCTTGGGCTCGCGCACTGCCCGATCCTTGCGATCCCGCCGCTCGATCAGACCGAAGCGGACGTAGAAGCAGACGAGGGCAGAGACCTCGCCGCCGAGGGCAGACCTCGCCGAAGAGCTCGTCACCGAGAACTGAACCGACTGCAATGGAGGCTTGCCATGAGTGAGGATCTGACGATTGAGCGCGAGGATTCGATCCTCGGCGACAAGCTGCGCTCGGTCTCCGTCCGAGATGCGATGCACCCGGGGATCATCTCCTGCGGCCAGGCCACCACGGCGAGTCAGATCGCGCGGATCATGGCCAGCCAGCACGTGCACTGCGTCGCGGTGATCAGTTCGTCACACGATGTGCGCCAAGACCAGATGGTCTGGGGAATCGTCTCCGACCTCGACTTGCTCGGGGCAGCGATCGAGTCCGATGCACCGGTGACTGCCGCGACGCTCGCAAAGCAGCCGGTGATCAGCGTGAGATCGACGATGTCCGTTCACGACGCCGCGAAGGCGATGGTCGAGTACGGCGCCAACCACGTCGTCGTCGTCGACCCCGATCATCGGGTTCCGATCGGCATCCTTTCGACGATCGACGTGGCGGAGCTGTTGGCGGCCGGCAGCCCGTAGATTGGGCTGAGCCAGAGAGGGCCGACGGTGCCGGCAAAGAGGCAGAAGCGAGTTGAATCCGCCTCTGAGCTCCAGGCGCCGCAAACGCTTGTCGAGCAGAACGCCGCGCTGCATGCGCGGATCAGACGAATGCGTGGTGCACTCGACGCGCTCGAGGCGGACAACGCGGAGCTCCGCCGACGGCTCGCCGCGATTGAAAGCGCGACCGGTCGCAAACCGCACACCAGCTCGACGACGACGATCGATCGAGTCCGCCGGGTCCGAGAGATGCTCCGCGATCGCGCATCGCGCAACCCGTGAGCGCAGCAGGCTCGGCTGTCTCGAGCTGCGCGGAGCTCGCGATCCGCAGCATGCGCAGCCGTCTCGAGGTGGGGGCGGCGCGCGATCGGCCTGACCGGGTACGCCCGAGCCTGACAACACGCCACGCGTGTCACCTGTACAGCGAGTCAGTGTCGCCATCGTATTACTGACGTAATTCGGATCTATTACGGCGCGTATACGTAGTTAGCTGCGGTGATCACGTGTGATAGTGCGGTCGTCGCGATCGGCCACTGAAGCGACCATGAACTCGTCCAAAAAGGTCTTGTTAAGGAGAGGAGCGAAGCCATGTCACGCAGGGTTTTTGACAAGCTCGCCAGCGGAGTTGGCATCGTCGTGGTGGTCGTGCTGGTCGTGGCCGGAGGCCTGTTGCTATGGGGCCACAGCTACGTCAGCTCGAACGTCCACAACCAGCTCGCCGAGCAGCAGATCTACTTCCCGGCCAAGGCGGCGTTCGCACATGCGAAGCCCGGCACGGAGATCACGCCGGGGATGATCCCGTACCTCGAGAAGTACGCGGGACAGCAGCTGCTCACCGGTCCGCAGGCCGCGGCATATGCAAACCACTTCATCGCGGTTCATCTGTCGGAGATGCCGTACGGCGGGATCTACTCCAAGATCAGCGCCGCCTCACTGGCTGACCCGAGCAACGCGCAGCTCAAGGCGCTCGAGCAAACCTCGTTCCAGGGCACGACGCTCCGCGGCCTGTTGCTCGAGGCCTACGGGTTCGCCGAGGTCGGCACGGTCATGCTCTGGGGCGCGATCGCATCGTTCGTCCTGGCGGCCGTGATGGCGGTCCTGGTTGGTCTCGGCTTCTGGCACGCCGCGCGGGTTCCAGAAGAGGAGCGGATTCTGGAGCCAAGGGCGACTGCAGTTCCGGTGGCCTGACCACCCCCCTGCTTGGGGCGAGTTCCCCACGAGCGACGCCCGCGTCCGCTTTGACAGCGGCGCGGGCGTTTCGCTGTGGGCGGGTGTTCTGCCGTGGGCTCGTGCGGCGATCGTGTGCACGCCGGCGATCGAGCCCGTGAGATCCTCGGCGAGCTGTGGCGTGTCCGCAGCTCATGCGTGGTGACCACGGATGGCGGCCCGCGCAATGCCACGTAGCGTCGAGGCAGTGATGACTGCGGTGATCGCGACTCACGCTTTGAGCAAGCACTACGGGGCGACCGTGGCACTTGACGGGCTGGACCTGACCGTCGCGCCGGGCGAGGTCTATGGCTTCCTGGGGCCCAACGGAGCCGGCAAGACCACGACGATCAGGCTGCTGCTGGGACTCCACCGTCCAACCTCGGGTCGCGCCGAGCTGTTCGGGTTAGACGCATGGTCATCGCCCGTGCAAGCGCACCGCCGCGTCGCGTACGTGCCCGGCGAGCCGTGCCTCTGGCCGTCGCTCACGGCGGCCGAAACCTTCGAGCTGTTCGGGTCGCTTCATGGCGGCACCGACGCCGCGTATCGCGACGAGCTAGTTGAGCGCTTCGCGCTCGACACCCGCAAACGCGTGCGTGCCCTATCGAAGGGCAACCGGCAGAAGGTGCAGCTGATTGCGGCGCTCGCGACGCGCGCCGAACTGCTGTTGCTCGACGAGCCGACCAGCGGGCTTGATCCGTTGATGGAGGTCGCTTTCCGCGAATCCGTGACCGAAGCGCGCGACCGCGGGCAGAGCGTGTTTCTGTCGTCCCACATCCTCAGCGAGGTGGAAGCGCTGTGTGACCGAGTCGGGATCCTGCGCGAGGGTAAGCTCGTTGACGAGGGGACGCTCGACGACCTGCGCCACCTGAGCGCCCAGACGGTCGAGGTCAGCTTTGTCTCGGAGCCGCCGCAGCTGGCGGCGCTTGCGGGTGTGCAGAGTGCGGCCACGGGACCCCGCTCGGTGCGGTTTGAGGTGACGGGCGAAATCGGGCCTTTGATCCACGCGCTTGCGCACTCGGAGATCGCCACGCTGACCAGCCGCGAGCCGTCGCTGGAGGAGATCTTCGTGCACCACTACCAGCACAGCGGCGCGGATGTCCACGAGTAGCGATGCCGTTTCGCTGAGCGGCACGCATGGCCGCCACGGAAAGCACCGCACCAGGCCGACGATCGCGCTCGCACGAAGGTCGTTCGCCTCGGGCCGCACGCGCACGCTGTCGTTCGCGGTCCTGTTCGCCCTGGTCGCATACATCCAGCCGGTCAGTTATCGGCGCGCCTATCCGACGCTTGCCGACCGCCTAGCGTTCGCCCGCAGCTTCGCGGACAACAAGGCAATCCGCCTCTTCTATGGCGTGCCGCATGACCTGTTGACGGTTGGCGGTTACACAGCCTGGCGCGTTGGCGGCATCGTGGCAGTGTTCGCCGCAGTGTGGGGAGCGCTGGCGGCGATCGCGGCGATGCGCAGCGAGGAGGATGCGGGGCGGACTGAGCTGGTGCTCGCGCTTCCCATCAGTCGCGGCGTCGCGAGTGCGGCCGCGCTGGATGCGATCGCCGCCGGTGCGCTCGTGCTCTGGGGAGCGCTCGTCCTGGGGTTGCTGCTGGCCGGCCTGCCTGCGGGAGGCGCAACCGTGCTCGCGCTGGCGATCGTCTCAGTGATCCCCGTGTTCGTGGGCGTCGGGGCACTGGCCAGTCAGCTCGCCCAGACTCGGCGGCAGGCGATCGAGCTGGCGATGGGAGCGCTCGCGCTGGCATTCGTGTGCCGGGTGATCGCCGACACGGCGAGTGGCGCCGGCTGGTTGCGCTGGCTTACGCCCTTGGGTTGGGTCGAGCAGCTGCGTCCGTTCGCCGCTCCCCGTCCGGTGGTGCTCGCACTGCCGATTGTCGTCGCTACTGCGTTGCTCGCGATCGCAGTCTGGAGCGCACGGCGGCGGGACGTCGGCACCGGGCTGTGGAGCACCGGCGACTCGCGGGCCCCCCATCTGTGGCTGCTGTCCTCGACAGCGACACAGACGCTGCGCGGGGAGCTCACGAGCCTCGCCGCGTGGCTTGGAGCGACGGGAGCGTTCGCGTTCATCGTCGGGGTGATCTCGCACAGCATCTCGTCGGCGGGGCTGCCCGCGAGCCTCCGCAACGAACTGGCCAAGCTCGGCGCGCGGTCGATCGCGACGCCGTCGGGCTATCTGGGGTTCACGTTCTTGTTCTTTGTGCTCGCCGTCAGCCTGTTCTCCTGCTCGCAGGTTGCGGCCGCGAGGACGGAGGAGTTGCAGGGGCGAGTGGAGACAATGTTCGCGGCGCCTCTGAGCCGTCAGCGGTGGCTGCTCGAGCGTCTGCTGGTCGCATTCGGGGCAATCGTCGCGATCTCGCTGGCCGCCGGGGCGCTGGCCTGGGCTGGGGCGACCGTGGCCGGCGTCCAGGTGCCGCTTGAGAAGCTGCTGCTCGCCGCGACCAACTGTATGACCGTCGCGACATTGTTCTTGGGCGCGGGCTTTGCCGGCTACGCGGTCGCCCCTCGCGCCGGTGCTGCCTGGGCCTACGCGCTCGTAACCGTGGCCTTCCTGTGGCAGCTGTTCGGGGCGCTGCTCGGAGCTCCGTCGTGGCTGGTCAAACTGTCGCCGTTCGAGCACGTCGGGCTGGTCCCAAACGCAGCCTTCAAGCCCGGCGCCGGTGCGGTGATGGTGCTGATCGGCGTTGCCTTGGCGGTCGTCGCGGTCGCGTGCCTACGGCGCCGAGACGTCGTGGTCGCCTGAGATCGCTGTCAATGACACCGCGCGTCAGAGCCGCGCGGCGCCCGCGAGCATCCAAGCGATGTCTCGTGTCGAGATCATCCCTGACGGCAGTCCGTTTGATCCGATCACAACGGCGTGACGAGCGCCCTCATCGACCATCAACCGGGCTGCATGTTCGATTGCGTCGCCCTCGGGCACGGCCAGGGGAGCGTCGATCGCGATTGAGCCGGCGGACTCGGCGAGCACGCGCCGATTCGCTGCCTGGACGATGTCCATGTCGTCGACCAGACCAAACTCGAAATGACCCTCGCGGCTTCCCCCGGCGCCGACCCCCGCGACCGCTACGCAGTGGATGTGACGCTCGACCATGCAGCGGGCAATGGTCAGGATCGACACGCCCGGATTACACGAGACAACGCCCATTTGCATAATGGTCAGAACGCTCGTCGAGCTCAGAAGATCAACGCTTGCCGAAGATCGGCCCGGTACGGGGAGGCGAGCTTGTGGCCGCCGGCGTCGGCCGGCGACGACCGCAGTGGCGACGTCGAAGCTTGACAACACCGCGCGCGGCTCTCCCGATCCTGAATCGGTCACGAGTAGGTGGTCAACGTACAGCTCCGACATTTTCGAGACAGCCTGGCCAAGCGACGTGTCGCTGGTGACACTGACGGCGTGCTCGCTGGCCACCTCGCGGGCCGGCGTCTGGAGAGGCCTTGTCAACGCCGCCCGTACGAGATCAAGCTCGGTGACGAGCAGCGCAGCGCCGCCGGCTGACCGCACCATGAGCGCCCGAACGTCGTGAATGACCATCGATGCCGCGATCGTCGAAATCGAAGCCGTCGGGTCACAGGTGACGACACCCGGGAGGGTCGCATCTGCCACCGTCAGGTTCTCAAGCGTCGTTGCGGTGTCGAGCGAAACGGGGGTCATTGCTCAGCTCCTACGGGACTAGTGACCGGCGCGTTGTGCTTGGCTTGCCAGCGCGCGATGGCCTGGGTGTCGATGCTCGGAGTGATCAGCAGGGGCGCTTCACTGTGGCGAGCGAGATAGTGGCTCGTGCTGCCCTTCGCCAGCCGACCAAGAAGACCGTTGTGGCGCGAGCCACAGACAAGCAAATCGACCCACTTGCTGAACTCGACCAGCTGCTCGCGCGGCACGCCGTAGGCGTGCTCGATGCTCAGACCGTCAACCTCGCCCAGCCGCGCGCCGGCCGCTTCGAGCTCCGATGCAGGAGTGATGACTGGAGGAACGATCGAAGGTACCCCAAGGGGGTAGCTATGGGGCTTGACGACGTGGCGCAGGATCAATTCGGAGTTACGCTGCTGGGCGAGGAGCCCGGCGTGCGCGAGTGCCACGTCACTCTCCGGCGAACCATCGTAGGCAACTCCGATCCGGGCGACGATGTTCGCCTGGTGCTCGTAAGACGGAGGCACGACGGCAACCGCGCAGGAGGTTTCACGCAGCACGGATCGGGCATCGTCCCCCAGCCATACGCGCGCAATCCCGTTTCTGCTCGAGGCGCCGACGACGATCAGGTCAGAGCCGGTGTCGGCCGCCGCCTGCTCGAGCCCCGCCCCGACGCTGTCGGCCGTCACACGACAGATCCGCGCCCGGCCACCGCACAGCTCGACCTCATGCTCCAAGAGGCCCCAGAGCATGCCGTCCTCGACCCGCGCGAGCTCTAGAGCCGAGCCGCCGCGCACCTCGGGAAGGCATACGAAAACGAGCGTCAAGACAGCGTCGCGGTCGGCCAGCGCTGCCGCCAAGGCCGCTGCATTCCGACCTCCCTGCGCTCCGTCTATGCCGATCGTCACCTTGGCGTACATGTGGACACCCTGACGCGTGCCAACGGCTGCGCCATCCGGGTAATCCCACATCGATCCCCGGCGAGCCAGCACCAGTCAGCGGTTGCTCGGCTCGGGCTGCATCGGTGATGAACGTCGGCGGCGACCGGGCGGATGCAGCAGCGCGAGCGTCTCCAGCTCGCGCTCCAGCCCGATCACGATCTGTTCTGGGTCGGGGATCAGGGTGGCATCCACCATCAGTCCGACCGTGACCTCGCCCCGATAGCTGAAGATGCTGACGCTCATCCCGATGTGGCCGGAGGTCGGCGCCCAGACGAGCACGGTGCGGACGGGCGCGCCGGCGAAGTAGACGGGCTCCCTCGGGCCGGGCACATTCGTCATCACGGCGGTCGCCTTGCCCGAGAACATGTCGACGATCCGGCGCTCGACCGGTTCGGGCGAAAGCCCGGTGGCGCTCAGCATCCCGTATGAAACGGCACCGTCACGGCCTTCCTTGATTGTTTTCATACGCCCCCGGACCTCGGTCAGGCGCCGATAGCTACCGCTTGTCCCGACCGGCAACGGCAAAAAGACGAGCCCGAATTTGTTGCCGAGCTCGGACGGGAGCGGGTCGTCGAGGCGGCCGCAGGTTAAACGGCACCATCGCCTGGATCTCGGCCACCCCGCTGCCGTGCTCTTGCAGGTAGTGGCGCAGCGCGCCACTGACCGCCGCCAGCAGCACGTCGTTGACGGTCGCGTTCTGCTCGTGGCCGATCTGCTTGACCTGCGCGAGCGACAGCGGCGAGCTCCAGGCCACACGGCGGCTGATCCCGGGCTCGCCCTTGAACGCGGTCGCCGCGTCGGCCGGCGTCAGCAGCAGCCGAATGGCCGTGCCGGCATCACGGCCAATCGCGCCCGCGAGGCTGACGGCGTGCGTCGGTGACCTCGCAGATGCGCGCTCTGGCGGGCTGCCCAAACGCCAGCGCGGACCTGCGCCTGCGACCGCGCCAGCCAGGCTGCCGGCGGGCCCCCGTGCCGGCGAATCGGCAAATCCGGCTCCGTGTCGGCCGTCGGCGCAGGATCGGTCAGCGACAGCATCACGCGCGCCAAGGCGATCCCGTCGGCGATGCAATGGTGCATGCGGACTGATCGAGCGCCGGCCCTAGGCCGAAACCGTCGACCACGTAGTTGTGCCACAGCGGCCGGTTCCGATCCAACGGCATTGTCATCAGGTCGCCGACGAGCCCCTGCAGCGCCGCCTGGTCGTTGGGAGCGGGCAGCGCGAAGTGGTGAACATGGTGGTCGAGATCGAAGTCGGGTCGTCCTCCCACGACGGTGACCGGAAAGCGGAGCCGGCTCTCCGCCACCCGCTGGCGGAACTTGGGGAAGCGGCCGACCAGACGCTCCTCATGAACGCGCTTGACACGATCGAAGTCAAGTGGCTCGTCGAACAGCAGAACCGAGTTGATCACCATCAGATTGGTCGGCCGATCCATGTGCAGCCAGGCTGCATCGGCGCTCGACATATGGGTGCTCACGGCGTCGCTCCACGTTCGTAGAGGCCGGCGAACAGGTCCGCGTAATTCTCGTACACGACTTTGCGCGCTTGACCTTCATCGTCGGCGTCAGCTCTCCACTCTCCTGAGTCAGGTCGTGGTCGAGAATCGCAAAGCGCTTGACCTGTTCGATGCGGGCGAGCCTCTGGTTGACCGCGTCGACGTCGCGCTGGATCTCGGTCGCGGACCTGCGGATCGCGGAACCGCCGCCGGTCGCGGCTCGATCCCGATCCTCTGTGGCAGCCTGGCGATTTCGTCGCGGTCGAGGGTGACGATCGCAACCAGGTAGGGACGGTTGTCGCCGAACACGACCGCCTCAGTGATGTAGCGCGTCTCGCGCAACTCGTGACTCGACGTTCACGGGGGTGATGTTCTTGCCGCTGGAGGTGATGATCAGGTCCTTCTTGCGGCCGGTGATCATCACGAAGCCATCGCTCGTGACGGCGCCGAGATCGCCGGTATGCAGCCGCCCATCGGCGCTACCGTCTCCTCGGTGGCGGCCGGGTCCTGTAGTAGCCGCTTGAAGATCTGGGGGCCGCGGAGCATGATCTCGCCGTCGTCGGCGATCGTTACCTCGGTGCCGGGCAGCGGCTCGCCGACCGTGCCAAACCGCACGCTGCTGCGGTGTATTCAGCGTCGCCACGGCGCAAGTCTCAGTCAGTCCCATAGCCCTCGAGCACGAGCACCCACAGGCGTCGAGGAACGCGAGCAGCTCGTGCGCGACCGGCGCCGCACCGACTAGCGCAAGCTGCAGCCGATCGCCGAAGAGGCGTCGCGAACCTTGCCGAGGACGAGCTGTCGGCCAGGCGGTATTGGCTCGCTGCACCCGACCGGGGCTGCCCCCCGGCGGCGGTGCTGCTCTCGCGCCCGCTGACCCGGAGCGCCCAGCTGAACAGTGCCCGGTTGACCGCCGGCCCGTCCTCGACCCGGCCGAGGACCGAACCGTGGATCTTCTCGTAGATCCGCGGCACGGCCGGGAAGTGCGTCGGCTGGAGCTCGGAGAGCTCATCGACGATCTGCGACTGTCGCCGGTCCAGAAGCAGACGGTGCGCCCGCTCTGATAACGATTGCTTGCGCCACCCGCGCCAGCACATGGGCGAGTGGCAGGAACTGGTAGAGCGAGTGCGTGTCGTTGATCTCGAGCTGTCGACGTACATCCGTCAGGTCTCCAGCAGGTTCGCGTGCGAGAGCATGCAGCCCTTCGGCGGGCCAGTCGTGCCCGAGGTATAGACCAGGGTCGCCAGGTCCTTCCGCGTCCGAGTCGCAAGCCGCTCGCTGATCGCATTGCCGGCGATCCCGTGGCCGCGCTCGCGAAGTTCCGCCAACGTGATCGCACCGTCGGCGGCGCCGTCGAGCATGATCACGTACTTGAGGCCTCGTCCGTGCGCTTGGGCGACCTTTGAGGCTTGCTCGGTGTCGCCGCAGAACACGATGCTGGCACCCGAATTGTCAAGCACGTACGCGCACTCCTCCGCCGAGCTGGTGTGGTAGATGGGCACTACGACGCCGCCGGCGCAGAGCGAGCCGAAGTCCGCCAACGTCCACTCAGGAGACGTCGCCGCGAAGATCGCAATGCGATCGCCGGCCTGTGATCCGATCGCGATCAACCCACGCGCGATCTCCGACGCCTGTGCTCCCAGCTCGGGGTAGGTGATCGATTTCGTGTGGCCGTCGCGCCAGTATTGAAGTGCGACGCCGCGATAGCGGGCCGCGGCATCGAGCAGCAGCTCGCCGAGCGAGGCCGGAGAAACGTCCGTCACGGTCGTGCGTGTGGCAGGCGCCAACGTCTCGGAGGCGCCGGTCATGTCGATGCCTCGCTTGAACGCGGCGTCAGCGCTGGCCGGCCTAGAGGGGCTGGTTCGTTGCTTGTCGCGCGCGTGGGCCACCAGCCGAGGCGACCGAGGACGGCGATCGCAGCGGGCAGCAGGACAGGGCGGACAACGAATACGGCCAGTAGGATCGAGGTCGCCACGCCGATTCCGAACGCGCGCACATTGAGCAGATCCGTGGTCGCAAACGGAATCAGCGCGGCGATCATCACCAGGCCCGCTCCGGTCGCCGCGGCGGCTGTCTCATTGAGGGCGACCATGGTTGCGTACTTGGGAATGCCGCTGGACAGAAATGCCTCGCGCGCACGCATCAGCAACAGCGTCGAGAACACGATCGTGACCGAAAACGCGACACTGAAGGTTCCGATGATGGTCATTGGGTCCAGATAGCCCGGACCACCGAGCACCGGCTCCGAGCCTCCGAACAGGAGCTGCAGCAGGCCGTAGGTGGCAGCGGTCACCAGCATGCTGAACAAGGTTGCGACGGCCGGCAGCAGCACCGCGCGCATCGCGAGGCCGAGCATGAGAGCGGTCGCGAACACGATGATCGCCACATCGAGCGGCAGTCGTGACTTGGTGACGCTGGTCAGGTCCTCGAGGCTGCCGCCGGGACCGCCGACCGCGACCTGTGCGTTCTGTTGTGTCGCGAACCTGCGGCCAAGATTCGCGAGCGCGGTGCCGAGTGCGGCAGTGCGCGGGTCGATCGCCGGGTAACGGGAGACGACGACGATCTGGCCGGCGGTCCCGCCGCGTAGCAGATTGATCGTGAACGTCGCGGCGTTGCGGTTGGATGCCGTCGCGCCGGCGATCGCTGAGAGCACGAAGTATCCGGAGCTGAAGATACCCGGCGATTGCGCCTCGAGCTGCTTGAGCTGGGCAGTCGACGGGATCTGTCCGCGAGCCTTGATCACCGCAGCCTGCATCGTCCCGAGGCCGGTCGTCGAGCTGTCCGGCCGGGCCGACACCTCCCGACAGACCGGTGGCCAGCTCACCGGCCCCGTTGGTCAGCTGACCGATCCCGACCTGGAGTGCACCGGCCCCGGTCGTCAGCTGGCTCAGTCCGCCTGTCAGTTGGCTGCCGCCGGCGGTGAGCTTGTCCAGACCGGTGGCCAGTTGGGCGTTGCCGGCGTGCAGCTGCTTTATCCCTGCCTGCAGCTGGGATGCTCCCGATGCGGCTTGGGTCAGTCCAGGCGACAGCTCCTTGATCTGGGAGTCGACTCCCGCGGCGAGAAACGCCGTGGTGGCCGCGTTCTGGCCGGCCGTCGTGAGAGCGCTCGAGATGCTCCCGAGCGTGTCGCTCGCCCGCCCTAGTGCATCCAATGCCTGCGTGACGCCGGGATCGCCCTTTGCGGCGCTGACGTTCAGCGCACTGAGCGCGCTCGAGACTTCGCTCTGGGCGCTCTGCGTGTCGCTCTGCACAGACTTGATCTGGCTGTCGGTCGCGGCGCTCGCGTTCGCCATCTGGCCGACGGCCGGGAGGCCTGCCTTCACCTGCGGTGCAGCCTTGCGAAGCCCGGTTGAGAGCTGGGTTGAGCCAGAAAGCGCTTTCCCAGCGCCGTTCTTGAGCGCGGTCGCTCCTGCGAGTGCGGACCTGAGACCCGCCGCGAGCTCCGCCGAGCCACTATGGGCCTGTGCCAGCCCGGCATGTAGCTGACCTGCTCCCGACTGGGCCTGGCCGCCGCCAGCGTGGAGTTTGGACGCTCCCGACGATGCCGATGCGAGGCCAGCTTGAAGCGTCTTCGAGCCCGAGCCGGCCTCACCCAGCCCGTCGATCAACTCGAGCAGGTTCTTCTTGCTCTGATCTGAGATCACCATCGAATGCTTCAACTGCGGACCGAACGTCTTGAGCTGGTTGGACGTCGCGCCGAGCTCACCGGGACCCTCGACGGAGTAGACGGTTCCGTTGTCGGCGATCTGACTCTCGAACCGACCGATGCCGGCAAGCAGCGCGGGGGTCGTGACCGGGCGGTTGCGCGCCACGACGATTACGTCAAACGGCGTCGCCCAGCCTGGGCCCATCACCCGCGAAACCTCTTCGAACGCGATCCGTGCTTTCGAGTCAGCGGGCAGCTGGCTGACGTCGGGGGGGCCGGAGTGAAGCGCAAATGCCGGGACCGCCAGCGCCGCCAGCAGCGCCGTCGCGACGAATCCGACGTACACGGCACGCCGGGTCACCCAGCCGCCCGCGTCCTCCAACCTTGACCACGCGCGGGCGAGCGGGCGCGGGGGCGGGAAACTCCACGCGCTAATCCGATGTCCCAGCAGCACGAGCGCGGCCGGCATCACGACGACCGCGCCGCCGATCGCGAACGCGGCGCACACGAGCATCCCGGTGCCAAGCGATACCAGCAGCGCCGTGGGTCCGATCACGGCGACGATCGCGAGCGCGAGCACAACCGCCGTGCCACCGACGAGCACCGCCTTGCCGGCCGTCTCGAGCTCGCGCAGCGCGGCGCTCGCGACCTCGGCGTGGCTGGCGCCGGGCGAGGGCTCCTCGCGGTGGAAGCGATCGACGATCACCAGCGCGAAGGCCGTACCGAGGGCCAGCCCGGTCATCGTGCCCAGCGCCACGCCGACGGGATCGAGCGTCAACAGATGGCCGAGCAGCGTTACTTCTCCGAAGCCCGACAGCATGCTGATCGCGCCAACCGCGGTCACGATCAGCGCGGCGAGCGGAGCCCGTAGGCCGATCAGCAACAGCACGAACAGGATCCCCACTGCGAGCAGTTCAGTACCTCGGAGGCTCGACACCGACGCGCTGCGCAGCGCACGATCGATCGACGGCTGTCCGGTCACGAATGCTCTGACCGGTGGCCTGACCAGGCTTGAAACCAGGTGCTCGATCTGCGGCTCATCGCTACCGACGACCGCCTTCTCGGACCGGTCGACTGCAACGACGATCATGGCGGCCGTGGGCCGTCGGCCGCAGGCCCGCACTCGCGGTGCCGGCGTCCCAGGCGGACAGCACGCGCGTATCCGGCCGTCGCCGGAGCGCGGTGACCAGCGCCGGCCCGGCGCTGTTGAGCTGCCTCGTCGGTCCCTCGAGCAAGATCGGGACGAGCTGGCTAGGCCCGAACGCGGCGTTTGCCAGTTGCTCGGCCCGGGAGGACTGGGTTCCGGGCACGACCGTGATCGAGGGCGACAGGCTGCCCGACACGCCCAAGCCGATCAGCGTCAATGCCGCTGCGATGGCGAGCCACGCGGCAAGCGCGCTCTTCGGATGCCGGATCGAGAGCTTGCCGAGCCAGATCATCTGCTTGCCCAGGGCTGGCGCATGTGTGTGAGGGGACCTTTGGCGCGCATAGCGTGGGGCGACAAGCTATGCCCGTCACGTCGGGATGCCATCCGCAGTCTTCGGCGAGCCTTGTCCGTAGTCACAGCTCATGCGGACAAACCGTCGAGCGGCCCACTCTCGGCTGTGCCCGGTCCGAGTCGGAGCTGCTCGACGCCCGGGTGACCGTCGAGACGGCCGTAGCTACTACCGATGCGCAGGCCTGTGCCGCGATTGACCATTCAGCGACTCGCACCCGGTGCGCTTGACTAAGTCGTGATCAACCGAAACCAGGAGACGCAATGCCAGGAACGATGGGCCGCATAGTGACTGACATCAAGGCAAAGATCTCGAAGCTGCTGGACCGCGCCGAGGATCCGTCCGAGACGCTGGACTACGCCTACGAAAGTCAGCTCGAGCAACTTCAGAACGTCAAGCGGGGCATCGCTGACGTGGCCACCTCCAAGAAACGGCTACAGCTTCAGGAGACCCAGCTCAACGCGCAGGCCCAGAAGCTCGATGGCCAGGCCCGCGAGGCGATGACTGCGGGTCGAGAGGACCTTTCGCGCGCGGCGCTCGAGCGCAAGCAGCTGATCGTAGGCGAGGTCGGCTCGCTAGATCAGCAAATAGCGGAGCTCGCGTCCGAGCAGGAGCGGCTGACAGAGGCCGAGGAGCAGTTGCGGACCAAGATCGAATCGTTCCGCTCCAAGAAGGAAGTGATCAAGGCTCAGTATTCGGCTGCGGAGGCGCAGGTCAGGATCTCTGAGGCCGCGACTGGAGTCGGAGATCAGATGGCCGACGTCGGACTGGCGATGCAGAGGGCGATAGATAAGACCGAGGACATGAAGTCGAGAGCGTCGGCGGTCGAGGAATTGCAGGCCGCTGGAACCTTCGAGGATCTGACATCGCTTGGGCCGCCGCAGGACGATATCGACCGCCAGCTGGACCAGATCGGCGCGAAGAGCACCGTCGACACCGAGTTTGCAAAGCTCAAAGCCGAACTCGGGAGCGGATCCGGGAGCCAGCCCGCACTCGATGCTGGCCAAGCTGGAGTGCCTGTGCCAGAGCCCGGGGATCAGGGACAGACCCCGGACGCAGCCGACTCAGGAGATAAGTGACTGACCACGGACGTAGCCGACTCCACGGAAGCCGCGCCGTCCTAGTCTGCTCCCCAGCCGAGCACCCAGGCGAGGTCGAGGCTCGAGATCACGCCGGTAGGTTGCCGCAGTTCGGGATCGACGACCAGTAGGTGACCTATGCCGTGGGTGACCATCAGCCGCGCGGCGTCGCGGATCGCGGTTGACGCCTCGACGGTGGCCACGGGCTCGCGCGCAAGTGTTGCGGCCGTCTGGTCCGTGCTGCCGGTCCTGCACACCTCGGCCAGATCGAGATCGGAGATCATTCCCCAGACCAGGGACTCGCCGTGACGGTCCTGGTTGAGACCCATCACGACGACGCAGTGAACCCGGTGTGTGGCCATCATCCGCGCCACTTGTGATGCCGTCGTGCTGGCTGGGCACGAGATCACTCCAGCATGCATGACATCGCCCACGGTCGCATGCTCTAAAGACGGCGTCGGGTGACTGCCTCGAAATGGCTGGATCGCCAGGCTGCTCATAGACGCTCCTCGCGCGCGTGAAGCTTGTCGGCGCGCTTGCGCGCGACCGTCGGGGAGGGCACCACGAGCACGGCCCGATCGGCAGACTGGATGACCGCGTGCGAGACGCTTCCGACCAGCAGCGATCCGACGCCGGTCAAGCCCCGCGACCCGAGCACGATCGCGCCCGCATCGATCCGGTCTGCCTCCTCCAGGATCGAGCGCGCGATCGTACCGTCGCGCGCCCGGGTTGAGGCCGAAGCATCGAGCCCCGCGTCGCGTGCCAACTTGGCCCCCTGCTCCGCGGATTCGAGTGCGCTATCCCGACTCGCCTGATCGATCGGCTCGTAGTCAGTGATGCCGACGGCGCCAAAACCGGCAGACGTCCGGGCGATCAGCTCGCCGAATGGCTCCCAGACGGTCATGACGACAGCAGGGTCGCCGTTGAGCAGGCGACCCGCCTGCGCGATTGCCGCCTTGGCATCCTCTGATCCGTCGTAGCAAATCAGGACCATTCCGGTCCGGGCATCATAGAAGCGGCGCTCATGCCGGCGCACCTTCTGCTGCGGCGTATGCGTATGCGCTGAGAATGTCAGTTGTCGAGATGACTCCGATCGGCTGGCCGCTGGCGGTATCTCGCACGATCAGGTGTGAGACGCCATGCTCCGCCATCAGCTGCGCCGCGTCTCGCAGCGAGCTGTCGCTTGAGACCGAGAGCGCCTCTGTGCCTGCAATGTCCCTGGCGCAAAACGCATCACCGCATGCTGCGCCTGCGATCACGTCCGTGTCGGAGACGATCTCAGCCGGCCGCCCGGCGTCATTATGGACGACGAGCGCATGCACCTGATGGGTGGACATGATCGCGGCGACCTCCGGCAAGGATGCGTCCGAATTGCAGCCGAAGATGCCGTGGTGCATGCAATCGCTGACACGGACGTTGTTGAGGGCGGGTGCGCCAGAGGTCGGCATGGCCACAGCTTCCCTTGCAAACCTCGTCCTCGCCATCGTGGCAATCCCGGCGTCGCGCGCAGCTAACTACGGAGTCTGTGCGGCCCCGGGGGCCTAGGGTCAGCCGGGAAGCAAAGCAACGATCGACGGTGTGACTGGTCTTGATCTACAAGCGGGCGACATGATCGACACGGGTGATGCCCAGTCGCTGACCGAGCGCATTCGAGCAGCGCTGTCCCGCCCTGAGTCCTACCCAGATCCTCCCGCCCGGGTGGAGGTTCGCGAGACCCACATCTCATTCGTGTTCCTTGCGGGCGAGCGTGCGTACAAGCTCAAAAAGCCGCTCGTCCTCGACTTTCTCGACTACGGCAGCGCCGAGCGCCGCCGCGCGATGTGCGCGGAGGAAGTGCGCCTCAACCACCGGCTTGCGCCGGGCATTTACCTGGGCGTGCTGGGCGTCGCGCTCGGCGACGGCGTGGTCGAGTTCACAGCGGCTGACGATCCGCGCGCCGTTGACTTCGTTGTCGAGATGCATCGCTACCAAGAGAGCCACACGCTCAGGTCGCGGCTGGAGCGGGGCGAGCTAGACAAGGACCAGGTGCGCGCTGTCGGAGACGTGCTGGCCCGCTTTCATGCCCGGGCGCGGCCGGTCGCGGATCCGGGCGCGCCCGTGCTGACCGTCGAGCGTCGTTTCGAGCACGAACTGCACGAGCTGCTGGCGTGTGTCGAAGAGCGAGGAGAGCTCGGGCGGATCCAGGCACTCGAGCGCCTGGCCCACGGCTACATCACCGCCAACGCGCGAACGTTCCAGACGCGTGCAATGAACGGGCATGTGCGCGAGGGCCACGGGGATCTGAGAGCCGAGCATGTGCTCCTCGACGGACAGGTTCAGATCGTCGATTGTGTCGAGTTCGATCCGTCGCTGCGAGAGCTCGACGTGGCCGACGATCTAGCGTTCTTGGTGCTAGATCTCGCCGTGCACGGAGGCGAGCGGTTCGGCGAGGTGCTCGTTCAGGCGTATCGGGACGCAGGCGGAGATCCCGGCGACGAGTCGTTGCTCGCCTTCTATGCCGCCTATCGCGCGCTCGTGCGTGCCAAGGTCGCGCTGGTCCGCCACTCCCAGCTGCCGGGCGGAAGCGCCGAGCGGGGCAGGGAGAGTGCACGCGCCCGCGACCTGCTCGCGATCGCCGAGCGGTTCGGGTGGCACGCACGGCTGCCGCTCGTGATCGTCGTCTGCGGGCTCCCGGCAAGCGGTAAGTCGCTGCTGGCGAGCGCGCTGGCAGAGATCTCGGGCCTACCCCACCTCAGCTCCGATGTGACCCGCAAGCAGCTCGCCGGCGTTCGCCCGACAGAGCGCGCCTCGTCGGCGCGTTACACCCGCGAGTGGAACGCGCGGACCTACTCCGAGCTCGCGCGGCGCACCCACCATGCGCTGGCGACCAGCCGCGGGGCGATCGTCGACGCCACCTTTCGCCACCTCGAAGACCGCCGGACGTTCGCCGCCGCCCTCGACGCACGGGGACCGACCGTGTTCGTCGAATGTCGGGCCCCCGGCGCGGTCCTCGCCGAGCGCGGGTCGCGGCGCGACCGTGGCCCTCGGGGGATCTCCGACGCGAGCGCGGCGGTCGTAGTTCGCGAGATCGAGAGCTGGGAGCCGCTCGACGAGGTGCCGGCATGGGCGCACCTGGCGCTGCGAACCGACCGGCCCCTGGACGACGTCATCGGCGACGCGCTGATGCTGCTCGACCGGCGGCTGTTTGAGCGGCACGCGAGCGCTCAGTAGTTGCGCGCGAGTGCATGAGCTTTGGGCTTGCCCCACCAGCCGCAGCGGGCGCCCGTCGCCGTCTGACGTCCGATCCGCGAGCGCGGCGGGCTATGGCCGCCGCGCTCCGTTCCCGACGCCGGTGAGCTGACCGCCGGTTGCAGACAGCCGGCGCTCCACGGCGAGGATCCGCTCGGTGGTGCGGACGACGGTATCCGGATTGAGGCTGATCGAGTCGATCCCGAGCTCGACGAGGTACTCCGCCATGTCCGGATAGTCCGAGGGCGCCTGCCCGCACAGCCCCGAGTGGATCCCGTTGCGCGCGCAACCCTCGACCGCGAGGCGAATCATCTCCTTGACCCCCTCGTCACGCTCGTCGTAATCGAAGGCGACCGTCTCCGAATCGCGGTCGACCCCGAGGGTGAGCTGCGTGAGGTCGTTTGAGCCGATCGAGAAGCCGTCGAACACCTTGGAGAACTGGTCGATCAGCACGACGTTGTTGGGGATCTCGCACATGGCGTAGATCTGCGAGGCCGTTCTCGCCTCGACGGAGCCCGAGCTCCGCCATCTGGGCGAGGACCCTCTCGGCCTCGGCCACGCGGCGGACGAACGGGATCATCAGGATCACGTTGGTGAACCCCATCTCCTCCCGGACGCGCGTCATCGCCGCGGCATTCGAGTGCGAAGCCCTCGACGTACGCGGGGTGCGCGTAGCGCGAGGCGCCGCGGAAGCCGATCATCGGATTGTTCTCAGGCGGCTCGAAATCGGCACCACCGACGAGGCCGGCGTATTCGTTGCTGCGGAAGTCGGACATCCGCACGACAACCGGCTTCGGCCAGAACGCGGCGGCGATCGTGCCGATGCCCTCCGACAAACGCTCGACGAAGAACGACTGGCCGTCCGGGTAGAGGCGAATCAGGTGCTCAATCTCCGCTCGCGCCTGCGAGTCCGTGACTCGCTCCGGATGGATGAGCGCCAGCGGATGAGCCTTGATCGATTCGTTGATGATGAACTCCATCCGCGCCAGGCCAACCCCATCGGTGGGCAAAAAGGACGTCTTGAATGCCAGGTCGGGGTTGCCGAGATTGACCATGATCTTCGTCCGCGGGCGCGGGATCTCCGAAATCTCCACCGTGTCGACGTGGAACGGGACCTGACCGTCGTACACCCGCCCCGTGTCGCCCTCGCAACACGACGCGGTCACGACCCGCCCAGTGGCGATGACCGTTGTCGCATCGCCGGTGCCGACAATCGCCGGCACCCCGAGCTCGCGGGCGACGATCGCCGCATGGCACGTCCGCCCGCCGCGGTTGGTCACGATCGCGGCGGCGGTCTTCATCACCGGCTCCCAATCCGGCGTCGTCGTGTCGGCGATCAGCACCTCCCCGGGTTGGAAGTCTCCGAGATGCGCGATGTCGGCGATCGTGTGCGCCCGCCCGGAGGCGACCTTCTCACCGACCGCACGGCCCTCTGCCAGCCGTTCGCCGCTGCCATCGAGCCCCCACGTCTCAAGCAGCGTCGGCTGGCGCTGTGAGGCGACGGTCTCCGGGCGGGCCTGGACGACGTAGATCTTGCCGTCGACCCCGTCCTTGGCCCACTCCATGTCCATCGGGCGGCCGTAGTGGCGCTCGATCTTGACCGCGTAGTCGGCGATCTCGAGAACGTCTTCGTCGGCGATGCAGTACCGCTCGCGGTCGGCCCTCGGCGCGGGGATGTTACGGACGGTTTGTTTGCTCCCGCCCTCGGCGAACACCATCTTGACGGCCTTATCCCCCAGCCGGCGGCGGAGCACCGTCCGGTGGCCGCGCGCCAGCATCGGTTTGTGCACGTAGAACTCGTCGGGATCGACGGCGCCCTGGACGACGTTCTCCCCAAGCCCGTAAGCGCCGGTGACGAAGACGACGTCGGGGAATCCGGACTCGGTGTCGAGCGAGAAGAACACGCCCGACGCTGCGATGTCCGCCCGTACCATCTTCATGATCCCGATCGAGAGGCCGATCGAGAAGTGGTCGAACCCCTGGTCTACGCGGTAGTGGATTGCGCGGTCCGTGAACAGACTGGCGTAGCAGCGCTGGCAAGCGTCGAGAAGGCTCTCGACCCCGCGGATGTTCAGGAAGGTCTCCTGCTGTCCCGCGAAGCTCGCAGTGGGCAGGTCCTCGGCGGTAGCGGAGCTGCGCACGGCGAGGCTCACGTCCTCGCCGTACTGCTCCTGCAGCCGGCGGTATCCGGCGATGATCTCCTGGGCCACGTCCGTCGGTAGGCCAGCGCCGTATACGACCTCCCGCGCGGCGTGGGCGCGGCGAGCGAGACCGCTCATGTCAGAAGGGTCGAGCCCGTCGAGGGCGTCGTGGAGCCCCTCCCATGCTCCGGCCGCGGTGAGCGCCTGGCGGTATGCGTCGGCGGTCGTGGCAAAGCCGTTGGGCACCAGCACGCCGTCGTCGGAGAGGCATCGGTACATCTCACCAAGGGAGGCGTTCTTGCCGCCGACGACCGGAACATCGTCGATCCCGATCTCTTCGAAGAAGCGGATGTACTTGAACTCGGGCATGGCCAATCTCCTTCGGTGGCGCGCAGGACCTAGAGGTGGCATTCACCCCGGAGACTGCCGGGGCGCGGGCTCATCGCCATCCGGGAAACTCGCTGAGCAGCGTGCGCGCTTTTCCCGGTGCCAACGCCGCGGACCCGGTGACGGCGTCGTGAGTGATGGAAGCCGGCGACGATTGACTGTCGGCGTCGGAACTCCCTCACTGGCCGTTGAGGGTTTCCACTGATGACAGCGGCGGCAGCACTGGAAGACTGCGGGTCATGAGGCCTGAGGTCGAACGCGCACTTCTCAACGGGGTGAGCCGAACTGCCGTCACGACGACAGGGCGCCTCGTCTCCGGCTGAGAGGAGCCCCGGACCCGATGTCAAAGGAGCGGATGATCGAAACGCTGGGAGAGCGGCAGCTGCTAATACCCGGGCTGGTGGCGGCCGCGCTGGTCGCCAACGACCGTGTCAAGTACCTGCTGACGCTTCTGCAGACTGCGCGAGCCGCTGCGGATGGCACTCCGGGCGCCAGCAGCCTGCGGAGGGAGCGCGTCGCCAGCGGCGTCGACGACCCGCGCCTCGATCACGTCGTCGCCGATAGCACGCGGGACCCCGACGGCTCCTACCTGATCCCTGGCGCGGAGGCGCTGGTGGAGCGTGCCGTCACCGCCGTGCGAGAGATGTTGGAGCCGCTCGCGCAGGCCGAGAGTCCGGGGGCGACGGGTCTTCGGCGCCGGGTGGAGAGGCTGGCGGCGGCGCTCACCGTGAGCGCGGACCGGATCACCGCGGGTGAGCTCACGGCGCTCACATCCGGCCGGCGAGCGGACGGCGGCGACAGCCTGCATCTGGTGGTGATGGACGCGCATCGAGAGCTGAACGCACTCGAAGCACGGATCGCTTCGGAGTCAATCGACGGTGCCCGCGTGCACGGCGTCGAGCCGGCGGACCGTCCTCTGATCCACGCGTTCATGCGGGGCGTGGGCGCCAGCGAGCGCCTGCGCTTCGATCATCCAGGGCTTGGCACGATCGCCACCCGCGCGGGCGAAGCGCTCGTGATCCAGAACGATCTCGGCGAGACCGACGCGCACGTTGTCGTGATTCGGGTCAGCGGCCGCGCGGTGACGATCACGTACACCGACGTCCACCTGGCGCGGCTCCTGTTCTTCCAGGATCTGCTCGGTCGGTGGCCGGTAGTATGGGACGACACCCGCTCCCGGAGCGACGCAGTGGCCGACGGCGGCCTGTACCACCTGGCAAGCGGCCGCTTTGAGGCCGCCGACGATTCGCAGGTGGAGGGGTTCCTGGAGCACCTGGGATCGCGTCTTGTGTTCCTCATCGACTGGAACCGCGCCCGCAAACGGCTGCGCCGCCTCGTCGGGCGGGGCGCGGCGCTCAAGCTCCTGCGGTGGACAGCCGAGAATGGGCACGGCCACATCGCCTTCCTCCGCGCCGGGGGCGACGGCCTCGTCTACGAGGCGCTGGAGTTCGCTGGGGGCGGACGGGTCGTGCGCCCCGGTGAGTCGCTCGAGGACGTGCTCGGGGCGGCGGCGGCTCAGTCCTACCTGCGGGCGGTGCTCCGGATCTGCTCTGAGGGCATGCTCAGCGGAAAGACGCTGTCGCTGATCCAGGACGAGGTGCGAGCGGAGCTGACCGGATACCTCCGCTCGGTCCGGCAGGAGATGCTCGCCATCGCCCTGCGCCACGCGGAGCTCAGCGTCGAGATCGCCGAGGCGGCCCGCGACGGGTTGGAGCACGCGCTGATCGGTGCTGCGGACCAATGCCGCGCGCTCGCCGACCGGGCGCGCGCCGTCGAGCACGAGGCGGACCAGCTTCTTGGGGACGCCCGGCTCGTGGTCAGTCGCGCCCCGGAGCTGAACCCGCTTCTGCAGCTCGTGGAGGCGGCCGACGGCATCGCCGATTGCGGCGAGGAGGCGGCTTTCTATGCGACGCTGCTTGGTCCAGTGGCTCGGACCGGGCGGGTTCAGTCGCAGGTCCGACGGATCGCGAGCCTGGTCCTCGCGGCCTCGCGGGAGTACCTTCGCGCGGTCCAGCTCAGCGCAGAACTGCGGCGCGGCGGGCCGCGTGAAGAGATCGGCGACTTCCTGCAAGCCGCGCACGAGGTGGTCACACTCGAGCACGCCACGGACCAGGTCCAGCGCGCCGTTCACGAAGCCCTTGTCGCCGAGCCCGATGGGTTCGGCACCGGGCTGTTCGTCGTGCTCGAGCTCACGCGGGCGTTTGAGGAGGCGGCCGACGCGCTGATGCACAGCGCGCACCTGATTCGGGACCAGACACTGTCCCGCGTCGTCAGGCCTGAGTACGACGTGCGGCGCGACGCTCAGCAGCCGCGGGAGAACATCGTCGTGACACCCGTCGTTGACGAGCAGCTATACCTGATCGGCGACGCTTCTGTCCCGATCCCGGAGACGAGCACGATCGGGAACAAGGCACATGGGCTCGCGCGGATCGCGCGCGGCGGCTTGCGAGTGCCCGAGGCCATCGTTCTGACGACAACGTTCTGGCGCAACCGCCGTGCCGGCGGGGCGGACACGGAAGCGTTCGAGACGGTGCGGGCCGCGGTCGAGGCGCTGGAGCGACGGACCGGGCTGCGGCTGGGGAGCTCCCGTCGGCCGCTGCTGCTGTCGGTGCGCTCGGGCGCGCCGGTATCGATGCCGGGGATGCTCGAGACGGTCCTTGATGTCGGCGTGTGCGATGCCACTGCCCGTGGGGTCATCGCGCTGACCGGCAACCCGCGGCTGGCCTGGGACTCATACCGGCGGCTGATCGAGTCGTTCGCAGCAGTGGTCAAAGGCCAGCCGCGGGAGCCGTTCGAACGCGCGGTATCCAACGCGTTGACGAGCGCCGGCGTCACCAGCCCGCGACAGCTCCCATCAGCGACGCTGAGGGAGCTCGTCCGCGGGCATCTCGACTGCTATGCGGAGCTGACCGGCACCGCGTTCCCACAGAACCCGTTTGACCAGCTGGCGGCGGCCACGACCGCCGTCGTCGAGTCGTGGGATGCGCCCAAGGCACGCGAGTACCGCCGCCTGCATGGGATCGCTGACGACCTGGGGACGGCCGTCATCCTGCAGCGGATGGTGTTCGGAAATGCCGGTGGCGTCTCGGGTGCTGGCGTCGGGTTCACGCGCGACCCGGCGGTGGGCGAGCGTCGCCTCTACATGGACTTCGTACTCGACGCCCAGGGGGAGGACATCGTCGCCGGCCGCCAGACGGCGGAGGGGACGGGCGACCTTGCGACCGCCGCCCCGGAGCTGCTCGCCGAGGTCGAGCGCGTGTGCCCACGCCTGGAGGCGGAGTTCGGCGACGCCCAGGAGTTCGAGCTGACGGTGCAGGAGGGCGAGCTGTTCCTGTTGCAAACACGCACGGCCAAACGGACGCCATGGGCGGCGCTGCGGATCGCGACCGATCAGGTCCAGGAAGGTCTGATCACGCCGGCCGACGCGTTGACGCGGCTCGACGGGGTCGACCTCGATGCCATCCGGCGCGTCCGCGTCACGACCGCCAACGGCTCGGAGGCACTCTGTCGGGCCATTCCGGCCAGCGTCGGCGTCGCCAGCGGGCCGCTGGCGCTCGACCGCGCCGCAGTGGAGCGCCTCGCGCAGGGTGGGACGCCGCCGGTTCTCGTCCGTCCCGATGCCGCGACCGAGGACGTCGCTGCGGTCGCGCTGGCGGCGGGGGTGCTGACGGGGGCGGGTGGGCGCACTTCGCACGCGGCCGTCGTCGCCCGCGAACTCGGTAAGCCTTGTCTCGTCGGGTGCCGTGACCTTTCGCTCGACCTCAAGGCGAGGACCGTGCGGCTAGGAGCGCGCACGCTCGCCGAGGGCGACCTGATCTCGATCGACGGCGAGTCGGGTCTGGTCTTCGAGGGCGCCCCGGAGGTCGCCGAGGAGCGGCCGCTCGAAGAGCTGCGCCTGGTCGCCGGCTGGACTCACAACAGAGTGAGTCCGACCCAGGGAGCGCGTCAAGGCGCGAGTTGATGTCCCACACGATGAAGCCCCGCGCGTTCGGTATCACGCCCGGCCGCATCGCGTCGGCGACTGTCGCACCCAGCAATCCGGACTGAGTGCCGGTCAGAGTCAGTAGGAGCTGCGGATGCCGGCGGGTCGGGGGGCTGGTGCAGTTGACCGTGATGGGCGAATCTGATCGTAAAGACATGCTCGACAAAGCATCAGGGTTGACGCACGACGACAGACAGCTTGTCGACCTTGTCAGTGCCGTATTGGTGGATCCCAATCTCCACACGGATCTCCGGATGCGCCTCCAGCGCGAGCTCACGGCACTGCTCCATGACACCCATCGGCAGACGAGCCAGAAACCCAGTGTCGCCGCGCGCGAGAGCGCGACGGCTGAACGCCACCATCATCCGGTCGACCTGCTCACCTCAGTGCTCGTCGACCCGAACCTCCATACGGACCTCCGAATGCGCCTTTACCACCAGATCCACGAGCTGCTCGACGGTGCGCACACAGCAGGAACCGGCGCCCGCCCCGATGGCCCGCAAAAGGAGCAGCAGTGAATGCACTGGTCGTATACGAGTCGATGTACGGGAACACTCGGGCGATCGCCGAGCCATACCCGGGCCGCGATCCGAGCCTGCGATGGTCGGCGACATCGTCGACCTCCGCGGTGGCAGCACGTGAGCTTGGACGGAAGTCCGGACTTTTCCGCAGTCCACAGACCGCGTATCCCTGATGAGGCTCGTTCTCGAGATTGGGAAAGTCGGGCAATGTCCTCCTCCGCGCCGCACGGTATGCCGCGACCGCTGACATCAGATCCCGATCCCAGCGACGATGGGGTGGATCGCCCCAGCGTTTCGCGTATCGCAGCCGCGGTCGACGGGTTCCCGGAAGGCGAGGACGCTGTCGCGCTCGCCAATTCAATCGTCGAGGCGACCGGCGCTGAGCTGATGCTGGTCGCCGTACACCTGGATCCGTTGATCGTGATCCCGGAAGGCGCGACCCTGCGCAAGCACCAGGAGCGGTCCCTCAGGACCCTCCGCGATACGCTCGCCCCAGGCGCAAGAATCGCCGTGGAGCGCGATTTCTCGGTCGCTCGCGCGCTGTCCCGGGTCGTCAGTCACCATCACAGAGACCTGCTGGTTGTTGGCTCCAGCCGTCAAGGGCCCCCGGGTCACGTGCGGATCGGCAAGCGGACCCGCCAGCTTCTGTGTCATTTCGACTGCGCGCTCGCGGTCGCGCCGCGCGGCATTCATGCTCGCCCGCCAATTCAGTTTCGGAGGATCGGCGTCGGCTACGACGGCGGTCCTGAGTCTACGGCTGCGCTCGCCCTCGCCGGCGCGATCGCGGCGGCGTGCGGCGCTGATCTGACGGTCCGTTCCGTCGTCGACGACCGCGTCCCGTTGCTCGTGCGCTCGGCCCTCGGCGGCTTGGTTGCCACCGAATGGCACGAGACGATCGTCGAAGAGGAGCAGCGGCTCCACGACCAGGCTCTGGCGGCGGTTCGAAACCTGGGGGCGAACGCGAGCGCCGAGGTGCTGTCCGGCAGGCCTGCCGACGCCTTGCTTGCGCTTTCAAATGATGTCGACCTGCTCGTGATCGGCTCACGGCGATGGGGTCCGAGCGCGAGAGTGCTGCTCGGCACGACGGGCGAAGCGTTGCTCCATGACGCGGCCTGCTCAGTGCTGACCGTGCCCAGGCCGCCCGAATCAGCTTGATGCCGGACGCCACGCGGATGTCCAGTCGGCACGACCACCACGTGCTGATCGTGGGCGGAGGCGCCACGGGCGGAGGCTTGGCTCACGACCTCGCCCTGCGGGGGCTTCGCGTCACCCTCATCGAGCGCGGTGAGCTCACCTCCGGCACGACGGGCCGCCACCACGGGTTGCTGCACAGCGGCGCGCGTTATGCCGTGGGAGATCGCGAGGCCGGCGTGGAGTGCATTCGAGAGAACGCGATCCTCAAGCGCATCGCCCCCGGTTCATTCGAATGCAACGACGGTCTGTTCGTGGCGGTATGCGACGAGGACCTCGAGTACCGTCAGCCGTTGATCGAGGGATGCAGTGCGGCCGGAATCCCGGTGCAGCAGCTGACACCCGAGGAGGCGCTGCGCCTCGAGCCGAACCTGAACCCCGAGCTCGAGGCCGCGGTTCGAGTCCCGGACGCGACCGTCGATCCGATGCGGCTGATCCTGCGTTTCTTCGCCACCGCGCGTCGCAACGGGGCCGTGATCCGGCCCTACACGGAGGTGACGGGTCTGCTCGTGCACGATGGCCTCGTTTCAGGTGCCGCTGTGCGCGACTACGTCACCGGCAAGACGGGTGAGATCCACGCCGATCTGGTCGTCAACGCCGCCGGACCATGGTCGGGAAAGGTCGCCGCGATGGCCGGCGCGCGTGTGCCCATCGCACCCTCCCCGGGCGTGCTGCTCGCGTTGCGCGGCCGGTTTTGCAACATGGTGATCAACCGGATGCACAAGCCGGGCGACGGCGACATCGTCGTGCCGCAGCGGGGACTGTCAATTGTTGGCACAACCTCGTGGGTAGTTGAGGATCCCGACGACCTGTCCGTCCCCGAGGACCACGTCGATCGCATGTATTCGGAGGGCTCTCGGCTGATCCCGGCGCTTCGACGCGCTGGCCGCCGGGCTGCCTGGGCGGCGGCACGACCGCTGGTCGGATCCACCGGGGCCGCCACCGGACGTGAGCTGTCTCGCACCTTCCAGACGTTCGATCACCGAGAGCTGGAGGGCATCGAGGGCTTCGTGACGATCACCGGCGGCAAGTCCACCACGCTGCGCGGGATGGCCGAGCTGTGCGCCGACGTGGTCTGCCGCAAGCTGGGAATCGACGAGCCGTGCCGAACCGCGCAGACGGTCCTGCTCCCCCACACCGCCTACTACACCGCGAACGCGGCATGAGCGACGACGTCGACATCCGCCGGCTCCGGGTCTACCGCTACAAGCGGGGTGACGATGAGCACTTCGAGGAGTTCGACGTCCCGGTCGGTCCACACACCACCGTTCTCGACGCTCTGCGCTGGATCCAGCTCCACCGCGATCCGTCGCTGACGCTGCGGCATTCGTGCCTGCACGCCTCATGCGGCAGCTGCGGCATGCAGGTGGACGGGCGCGAGGAGCTCGCCTGCGTCTGCCAGGTCCAGGATCACGGATCGCAGATCACGGTCGAGCCGCTTGCGAACCTGCCAATCCTCACCGACCTGGTGGTCGAGATGGATCACTTCTTCGCGCGCCTCCCCCACGAGCACCCGATCATCCGCTCGAGCGAGCCCCCACCGGATGTCCAGCACGGCGACCGGATGGACGCTCATCGGGCGGAGGTCCTGCTGCACCACCATCATCGCGCCGCTCCGCTCGGCGCCGACTTCATGCGCCTGGAGGATTGCATCGAGTGCGGAATATGCCTTTCGGCTTGTCCGGTCGCCTCCACGTCTCAGGAGTACGTTGGTCCAGCCGCGCTGGCGGCCGCGGAGCGCCTGCTCGAGGAGCCGCGCGGAGTCAGGCGCGAGGATGTTCTGGAGTGGGCGAGCCGCCCGGAAGGAGTCTGGCGATGCCATGTCGGCTTCGAGTGCACCCAGGCCTGCCCCACGGACGCGATCCCGGCCGAGCGGATCATGGCGCTGCGGCGCGAGTTGATCTTCGGCAACCACGACGACAAGGAGGGCAAGCCATGAGTGCATCCCGGAATAATGAGCTTCCGGGCGCCGATGACAGGGCGCTCCCGGGTCCGATCCATCACAAGGGGCCGGGCCCCGCCGAGACCGGCTGGCTCGACCCGCGCGGGCGTGGCCACGGCGGACGCGGCCTGGCGCTGCATCGCGTGACCGGGGTGGTGATCGTGCTCTACCTGTATCTCCACCTCGGCGTCCTCTCGATGCTGCTGATCGGTCGTTCTTCGTGGAGCAGCTTCCTCAGCCTGGTGACCGCGAAGGGGTTCCTTGCGCTCGAGGCGGTGCTGATCGCTGCCGTCCTCTTCCACGGGCTCAACGGGATTCGGGTCGTCCTCGTCGGCAGTGGCGTCGCGGTCAGCCGCGAGCGGGTGCTGTTGTGGGCCGCGAGCGGGGTCGCGACCGTGGCTGCGATCCTCGCCGCCCTCCACATCTTGGGAGCGTTGTGATGAGCGCCATCGGCGTTCAGGGACAACAGCCGGTCGCCGGGTCTACCGCCCGTGAATACCGGCGGGGGCGCTCGGCGCGGGCGTGGCGCTGGACGGCCGGCAGCGGCATAGCCCTGGTCGCGCTGGCGACGATGCACATCGTCGCGCAGCACTTCGTCGTGCACCAGAAGGGCGGCCTTCGGACTTACGGCGAGGTGCTGAGCTACATCGCGAACCCGGTGATCTTCGTGCTCGAGTCGGGCTTCCTGTTCGCCGTGACGATTCACGCGATGCTCGGGATCCGGGGCATCCTGCATGACCTCGATCTGAGCCCGCGGGCCGCGCGTCGCCTCGATCTGACGCTGTGGTTCGTCGGCACGGTAACGATCGCTTACGGGATGGGCCTGCTGATAACGCTCGCCGCGCGAAGCTGACGCCTTGAGCGTTCGCATCTCCAGCTCCGGCCTGCATCCGGCAAATCTCGAAACGATCCCTCGGCGCGACCATGCCACGTTAAAGTGAGCAATCGGGGATGACTCCCGGGCACGTCATCGAGCGGGGCGACTTCGATCGGTTGTTCGAGGCCCTGACGACCCGCGGTCACACGATCATCGGGCCGACGGTTCGCGATCAGGCGATCGTGTACGACGAGATCCACTCGGTGGGGGACCTGCCGGTCGGGTGGGCCGACGAGCAGGATGGCGGCCACTACCGGCTACGACGTCGCGACGACCAGGCGCTGTTCGGGTATGCGGTTGGCCCGCACTCATGGAAGAAGTACCAGCTGCCGCCCGAGTTGAAGCTGTGGGAGGCACGCGTGGACAAAAGCGGTGCGCTGGTCGATCTCGCCGAACCGCCGCGGGAGCCGACGCGCTACGCGTTCCTCGGAGCCCGCTCGTGCGAGCTCCATGCCATGGGGATCCTTGACCGCGTGCTGCTCGGAGGCTCACGCCCAGATCCGGCCGATCGCGCACGTGCAGAGGGCGCCTTCATCATCGCCGTTCAATGCGCCCAGGCGGGTGGCACCTGCTTCTGTGTCTCGATGAATACGGGGCCGGTAGCCGAGCGGGGGTTCGATCTGGCGTTGACCGAGGTGATCGACGACCGCCGTCATTACTTCGTCGTCGAGGTCGGGTCCGAGCGCGGCGGCGAGCTGCTCACGGACGTCCCGCACCAGGCGGCGGCCGAGAACGAGCGCGGCGCCTGCGCTGCCGTGCACGCCGAGACCGCGTCGCAGATGGGCCGCGAGCTCGACACGACCGGCATCAAGGAGCTGCTCTACCGCAACTACGAGCATCCGCGCTGGGACGAGGTCGCCGAGCGCTGCCTGACCTGCGGCAACTGCACGATGGTGTGTCCGACCTGCTTCTGCACGACCGTCGAGGACGTGACCGACCTGGCCGGCGAGCACGTCGAGCGCCATCAGCGCTGGGACTCCTGCTTCACGGTCGACTACTCACACATCCACGGCGGCGCCGTGCGCGGCTCGCCGCGATCGCGCTATCGGCAGTGGATGACCCACAAGCTCGCGACCTGGTGCGACCAGTTCGGCAGCTCGGGCTGCGTCGGCTGCGGCCGCTGCATCACCTGGTGCCCGGTCGGGATCGACATCACCGAGGAGGTCGCGCGCGATCCGCGGCCAGCTGAGGAGCGCACCCGATGCAGAGCGATTGACGAGCTGATCGCCGCGCGCACCGGTGTTCGCGGGGCTGGCTGCGGAGCACCTTGCGCTGATCGCCGGCTGCGGCAGCAACGTGCACATGTCGACGCCGGGCGAGATGCTGCTGCGCGAGGGCGAGCCGGCCGACCGCTTCTTCCTGATCCGCCGCGGGCGCGGTCGCGCTCGAGGTTCACGCACCCGGGCGCGGCGCGCTGATGATCGAGACCCTCCACGACGGCGACGTCGTGGGCTGGTCCTGGCTGTTCGCGCCGTACCGCTGGCAGCTCGACGCGCGCGACGATCGGGCCGTGCGAGCTCGTGGCCTTCGACGGCGCCTGCCTGCGCGGCAAGTGCGAGGAGGACCACGAGCTCGGCTACCAGCTGATGCGGCGCTTCGCCGCCAGTGTGATCTCGACGGCTCCAGGCGACGCGGCTCCAACTGCTCGACGTCTATGGCCATGCTCGAGTCGCGCCCGGAGGTGAACTCGTCGCCGCCGGGTCCGATGGTGCCCGAGCCGTTCGTGGTCCGCGGTCAGGCGTCAGGACACGGGCGACACCTGGACGCTCGAGCTCGAGCGCATGCTCGGCGGGACCCGTTCGAGTTCGCCCCGGGCCAGTTCACGATGCTCTGCGCGGGCGGCTCGGCGAGGTCCCGATCTCGATCAGCGGCGATCCCGACCGTCCGGAGCGGCTGGTGCACACCGTGCGCGCGGTCGGCCTCGCCACCGCAGGCGATCTGCGCCGCCGAGCCCGGGCGAGGTGCTGGGCGTGCGCGGCCCGTTCGGCACGCCTGGCCGGTCGAGGAGGCCGAGGGCGCGACGTCGTGATCGTGGCCGGCGGGATCGGGCTCGCCGCCGCTGCGGCCGGCGATGCTCTGGATGCTCGCCCGCGCGAGCGCTACGGCCGCCTGGTGTTGCTCTACGGCGGCCGCGGCGCCCGACCAGCTGCTGTTCACCGAGGAGCTCGGGCGTGGCGCGGAGCGCGGCCTCGAGGTCGCTGGCGACCGTCGACAGCGCCGGGCCCGAATGGCTCGGACACGTCGGCGTCGTCACGCGCCTGATCGGCCGCGCCGACGCTCGACCGGCACGCGAACGTCGCTCTGTCCTGCGGCCCCGAGGTGATGATGCGCTTCACCGTCGCGGCGCTCGCGGAGGCGGGCATCGACCCGGAGCGGCATCTACGTCTCGATGGAGCGCAACATGAAGTGCGGGATCGGCCACTGCGGCCACTGCCAGCTCGGCCCGACGCTCGTCTGCCGCGACGGCCCCGTCTATCGCTGGTCAGAGGTCGAGCGCTGGCTCGACGATGCGGGAGCTGTGATGGACGGCGCGACGGCGAAGCCGAGGCTGGCCGTGTGGAAGTTCGCCTCCTGCGACGGCTGCCAGCTCAGCCTGCTCGACTGCGAGGACGAGCTGCTCGCGCTCGCCGAGCAGCGTCGAGATCGCCTACTTCCTCGAGGCCTCGAGCGCGATCGTCGAGGGCCCGTACGACCTCTCGCTGGTCGAGGGCTCGATCACCACGCCGCACGACGCCGAGCGCATCCAGCGAGGTCCGCGCGCAGCTCGCGCGCGCTGGTCACGATCGGCGCCTGCGCGACCGCCGGCGGGATCCAGGCGCTGCGCAACTTCGCCGACGTCGACGAGTTCACGCGCGTCGTGTACGCGTCGCCCGAGTACATCTCGACGCTGCGCGACCTCGACGCCGATCAGCGCCCACGTGCCGGTCGACTTCGAGCTGCGCGGCTGCCCGATCGACAAGCGCCAGCTGCTCGAGGTGATCAGCGCGCTTCCTCGCCGGCCGCCGCCGCACGTCCGCGCACAGCGTCTGCGTCGAGTGCAAGCGCCGCGGGACCGTCTGCGTGATGGTCGCGCACGGCACGCCGTGCCTGGGTCCGGTCACCCACGCCGGCTGCGGCGCGCTCTGCCCCGCCTACGACCGCGGCTGCTACGGCTGCTTCGGCCCGAGGAGACGCCGAACACCGGCGTCGCTCGCGACGCGCTGGCTCGGCGCTCGAGCGACGCCGACCTGCGTCCGCGTCTACCGCACCTTCAACGCCGGCGCCCGGCCGTTCCGGAAGGCGAGCGAGGCGCATGAGCGACGACCTGAGTCGCGACGCGGACGATCCGCGTCGACTACCTCGCCCGCGTCGAGGGCGAGGGCGCGCTGACGTCCGGATCGCGGACGGCGAGGTCGAGGACGTCGAAGCTGCGCATCTACGAGCCGCCGCGCTTCTTCGAGGCGTTCCTGCGCGGCCGCGCGTTCACCGAGGCGCCCGACATCACCGCGCGGATCTGCGGCATCTGCCCGGTCGCCTACCAGATGAGCGCCGTGCCGCGCGATGGAGGACGCCTGCGGCATCGACGATCGACGCGGGCCGATCCGCGACCTGCGCCGGCTGCTCTACTGCGGCGAGTGGATCGAGAGCCACGCGCTGCACATCTACATGCTCCACGCGCCCGACTTCCTCGGCTACCCGGACGCGGTCGAGATGGCCGCGCGACCACCGCGACGTCGTCGAGCAGGGCCTGCGAGCTGAAGAAGGCCGGCAACGCGATGATGGCGGTCGCTCGGCGGCCGGGAGATCCACCCGATCAACGTGCGCGTCGGCGGCTTCTACCGCGCGCCGACCCGCGCGGAGCTGCGCGCGCTGGTCGAGCCGCTGCGAGTGCGGCCGCGGAGATCGCGCTCGCGACGGTCCGCTGGGCCGTCGAGCTTCGACTTTCCCGACGTCGAGCGCGAGCACCGAGCTCGTCGCGCTCGCAGGATCCCGACGAGTACCCGATCGAGCGCGGGCGGATCGTCTCCGACGGCGGCCTCGACATCGCACCGGCGCGAGTTCGACGACGCACGTCGTCGAGGAGCACGTCGCAGCACTCCAACGCGCTGCACGCCCGGCATCCGGGAGCGGGGCGCCTACCTGACCGGCCCGCTCGCGCGCTACAGCCTGGCTTCGAGCCGCTGCGCCCGCTGGCGCGAGAGGCGGCGCGAGAGGCCGGGCTCGCGACCGGCCTGCCGCAACCCGTTCCGGAGCATCGTCGTCCGCGCGGTCGAGCTCGTCCACGCCTGCGACGAGGCGCTCGCGCTCATCGACGCCTACGAGCCGCCCGACGCGCCCGCGCGTCGAGGTCGAGCCGCGGCGCCGGCGTCGGGCACGGCGCGACCGAGGCGCCGCGCGGACTGCTCTACCACCGCTACGAGATCGACGACGACGGCACGATCCTCGACGCCCGGATCGTCCCGCCGACCTCGCAGAACCAGCGCGCGATCGAGGAGGACCTGCGCGCAGTCGTCGAGCGCTACTCTCGACCTCGCCGACGATGCAGCTCGCGCTCGCGCTGCGAGCAGGCGATCCGCAACCACGACCCGTGCATCTCGTGCGCGACGCACTTCCTGGAGCTCACCATCGAGCGTGGCTGACCAACTCACAGGCGGCGTCGCCGTGATCGGGGTGGGCAACGAGCTGCGCGGAGACGACGGAGCGGGTCTGGTCGTTGCGCGCCGGGTGCGGCAACTCACGGGGCAGGAAGGGATCGAAGTGCGCGAACTCGGTGACGAGCCTGCGGCACTGCTTGATGCGTGGCTTGGACGAGACGCGGTCATCGTCACCGACACGATGCGGTCCGGTTCCGCGCCGGGCACGATCGTTCGTCTGGACGCGGCCCGCGAGCTGCTGCCGCTCCCGCGCAGTGGACGCTCCTCGACGCATGCGGTCGGCCTGCAGGAGACCGTCGAGCTCGCCCGGGTGCTTGGTCGGCTCCCGCCAAGGCTGGTGGTTTACGCCGTTGAGGGGGCGCGGTTCAATCCCGGCGCTGGTCTCTCTGCCAAGGTGCGGGCAGCGATCCCCGAGCTCGTCGGAATGGTGGTTGGGGAGGCCAGGCAGCTGGCGGACGGGCCGCCCGAATGAGGTTGCGCCGCGCCGCGGTGGGCTGACCGGGCCGCCGGGCGGCCACGGCGGGTCCACTTCACAGGCGGTTTCAGCCCGCGGTCGGCGTGATCGTGACCGTCTCCCTCTTCGCGTCCTTGGGAAGTGGGATCGTCACCTCAACGATCCCGTCGCGCGTGCTGGCCTTGATCTTGCCGGCATCGACGCCGGCAGGTAGCGCCATCGAGCGCGAGAAGGCTCCGTAGCGGCGCTCGCGCCGCACGTACTCCCCGTCCTTCCGCTCCTTGCGCTCCCGGTGCTCACCGGAAACCGTGAGGATGTCGTCCGCAACCTCGATCGTGACCTCCTCGGGCTTGATTCCGGGAATGTCAGCGCGGACGAGGAGCTTGCCGTCTTCGCGCACTACGTCGATCGCCGGCGTCCACGAGCGCTGATCGCCGTTCGTCAACTGGTCGAACATGCGGTCAAAGTCAAACCGCGTGCGCAGTGCCGCCAGCTCGGCAAACGGATCCCAGCGTGTCAACTCTCCAGCCATCACTCACCTCCTTTCTGTGATCGGGATGGCGCTTCGACGTTAGGTCGCGGAGGGGTTCTGAACATCGATGTAGCGCCTCATCGCGCCTGCGTAGTTAGTCCGCCTCGTGACGTCGGCCCGCTTGAGATCCAGAATCGGTGGGTGGTGGAAGGCTCGGAGGTCCCGGCAGAGGCGGCGTCCGCTGCGTAGATCACCGCACCGCGGCTCAGCTCCGGACCCCGATGCGCCGCCGCCGCGGTTCGGATTACATGGGCACCGGAGGTGACGCAGATGGCGACCACACATGCAACGAGCGCCCAAGCGCGCATAGGCGACTGGATCGAGGTGCGCGGGATCCGCGGGAAGCCGCCACGGCGTGGTCAGCTCGTCGAGCTGCTCGGCCGCGGCCCCCATGAACGCTACCGCGTCCGCTGGGACGAGCAGCACGAGTCGATTCTCTACCCGGCAGACGGTGTCGTGATCATCCCCCATCGCCGGGGCGCCCACGATGCCAGCCGCTGACCCGGCGACGACGGCGTGTCGGCTCGGGGTGGCAACGACCGCAAGCGAGCAGGCGGCGCTCGACACCGCCCGGGGCCGCAGCGCGGCTCGTCTGCTGGCCCTGCTCAGACAGGACCGCGATCACGGCGTGACGCTCGCCGCGATACGCGAGCGCGGGATCGAGGCACCTGCCCAGGCGATCTACACGCTGCAGCTCGCCGGCTACGCGATCAATCGCGTCCCCGCGGCCGCAGACGGGCGTAAGTCGGTCGCGTATCGGCTGCGCGGCGGCCCGTACGAGAAGGCAGATCCCGAACATGAGTCCTTGCGCCGGACATTCGGCTAGTGGGGTTAGCAGCGAGCCGGTCACCGTGCGGGTCGAGCACGACGCGCGCGGCGCTTGGTTGGTCGCGGTGCCAGGCGGCGGCCCGGTCACGTGCGAGACATTCGACGACGCCCGGCGCGTCGCCTACCTGCGCGCCGCGCAGACCCGCCCCTGCGAGCTGATCGTCCACGATGCCTACCACCGCGTGCTTCACCGCGAGCTCATCAACGGGCACCGGGACCCGAGGCCGAGCCCGCGGCAAGCGGTCACCCCTAAACCAACCCGCGCTCGAGGTCAGTGATGCCCGGAGCGCTAGCCCGGTGGGACCTATTCACCGAGCTCTCGGAGCTTCCCGGGCGGCTCGACGGCATGATCGACAGCAAGATCACCGCCGCCACCAGGGACGGCATCGTCGAGGCATCGATCCCGCTCCACGACGATGCCAAGCGGTGGCGCGAGCCCTGAATGGCAAGTGATGGTCGAGCTCGAACGCGATCGTCTCCGCCTCGCAGGCATGGAGTTGCCTGCCCGTGATCCACTGTCTCGGTCCTCGTCACTGGGCGAGGTGATCAGAGATGCGATCAGCGACGGAGTCGCACGCCTGGTCCGCCACGACCCGATCGTCCGGATGGACACCGATCCCGAAGGGGTACGTCAGGCTCGGGTCGCCACGCGGCGGTTGCGCTCGGACCTACGAACCTTCCGGGCCGCGCTCGACCGATCGTGGACGAAAGCGTTGCGCGAGGAGCTCGGCTGGCTCGGCGGCGAGCTCGGCACCGCCCGCGACGCGGACGTCCTGCACTCCCGTCTCGCCGCCCGGGCTCGGACGCTGCCCGCGCAAAGCGCCCAGGGCGCCGCCGAGCTGATCGCCGGTCTGGCGGAGCGCCGGGCGCGGGCGCACGCCGGGCTGCTCGAGCAGATGGACAGCGATCGCTATCTCAGGCTTGTTGCCCGGCTGATCGACGCGGCAAGCGCGCCGGCTTTGATTGAAGATCAAGCCGCACGGCCCGCCGCGCAGGCCCTGCGGCGGCTCGTGCGCAAGGACTGGCGCGCGCTCGAGAAGAAGGTGAGCTCGCTCGCGGACCCACCTGCCGATGAGGAGCTCCACATGGTCCGGATCCTCGCAAAGCGATGCCGCTACGCGGCCGAAGCGGCAGCGCCGGTGCTCGGCCAACGGATCCGCACGCTGGCCGCCGCCGCGCGAGACCTCCAGGAACCGCTCGGCGAGCTGCACGACGCTGTGGTCGCCGAGGCCTGGCTGCGCCAGTGGGCAGAGCAAGCGTCCACCGAAGGCAGTTTCGCCGCCGGCGAGCTGGCCGCACTCGAGCGCGCCGCGGCAGAACGGGGGCGTGCGCGATGGCCGGTGGCCTGGATGCAGGCCGAGGCGATCGGAGGGCCCTTGACGTGACACGGGTACGGGAGCGGGAACAGCATGTCGCGCGCCGGGAGCCCGTAAACCGTCACGCGCACAGGGCCTGAGACCCGCGACCGTTCGCGCGAGCGGGACCCCGGCTGCTTGCTCCGTCAGACCGGTAAGCCATCGACCGCGAGTTGCCGGTTCTTGTACCGGGGATCGTCGGTCACGTCGCGGCCAAACCAGTCAGGGGGCACGAACGCTTGCGCGGCGGCGGCTGAGTCAAACTCGAGCTCGGCTGTGACGAGGCCTGCCAGGGGTCCTTCATACAGATCGAGCTCGATCCGCCTGCCGCCCTCGGCGGGGATCAGGTACCGCCGTTTCTGGATCCGCCTGCCGTCCGTGAGCGGCCACAGAGACCCAAATCTCCGCTCGTCGATCTCGATCTCCTCTTCAACACGCACCTGCCCGGCACCCGACTTGATCGTTAGATACGAGCGTCGGCCGTATCTGCGAATGCGGACCTCGAGGCCGTCGCCTGTAATCGCGAGATAGCCCTGCTCGATCTCGTCAGAGGGATGCGAGGCGAGCTCGCCGGGGACCTGGTCGACCAGGAACTTGCGCTCGATTTCGATCCCGGCCGGCACGTCTAGCCATGAAATCATGCGCCCGGCAGCGACAAGCAGATCAGGGTGAACTGCGGTGTCGATGTGGAGGGGTACGGATGCCCAGCCGCGCGCAGCGCGGTTGGATGATCGATATGACCGCGCCGGTCAAACCCGACGATGACGAGCGGCCGGACGTCGAATCGGAGCCGGGGCTGCCCGAGATCTCGATCGCGCGCATCGCGGCCGCGGTGGACCCGCACGCGGAGGGTCGCGACGCCGCCGCGCTCGGCGCGACACTCGCCGAGGCGACCGGCGCGGACCTTGCGTTGGTGACGATCGAGCCCGACCTACCGCTCGTCGTCCCCGGCTTTGACTGGCAGCGGGCACGCGGGGAAACGACGGCGATGCTGAGCGAGACCCAGAATTCGATCGCGCCCCGGGCCCGAACGATGATCGACACGGACCTCTCGATTCCCCGCGGGATCGAGCGTGTCGTACGCCGAAGCCAGCGCGATCTCCTCGTCGTCGGCTCAAGCCCCAAGGCCCCGGACGGTGCAATCTGGATCGGCAGGCGCACGCGACAATTGCTTCACGAACTCGAGTGCCCGCTGGTCGTCGCAGCGCGTGGCTTCAGCGCCCGGCCGAAACCCCGGCTGCGGCAGATCGGCGTCGGCTTCGAGGGCAGCGAGGAGTCCCGACTTGCGCTCGCGACCGCAGCAACGATCGCAGCCGGCTGCGGCGCCGAACTCACGGTCCGCGCGGTTCTCGATGATCGCATCCCGTGGCTGGGATGGCGCGACGCCTACAACGTCGCCTACAAGGACTCGTGGGAGGAGCTGATGGACGGCGAGCTCGATTCGCTCACGAGCATCTGTGAACCGGCGGTCGCCGACCTCCGCTGCGAAGCGCGCTTGGACCTTCGGCGTGGCCATCCTACGACGCTGCTGGACGAGCTTTCAGATGAGGTCGATTTGATGGTCATCGGGTCGCGCCGGTGGGGTCCGCTGACGCGCGTGCTGCTGGGTGGAACAGGCGAGGCGTTGATGCACGGCGCGCGCTGCTCGATGATGGTCGTTCCGCGCCCACGTACCGATTCGTGAGCGAGCCCCGGGGCAGCGCGCCGGCAGGCGGCAGACTTGGCGGCGTGGCCACAGACGCGCCAAGCACCGAATACCCGTCTGACCGCGAAGCCGACATCGTTCTGCACGACGGATCGACGGTCCACGTCCGCCCGGTCCGCGAGAGCGACCGCGATGCGGTCCACAGGTTTCTGCTCGGCATCTCTAGCGAGTCGATCGTGTTTCGTTTCTTTGGCGCCACCAACCTCGAGTGGGCCACGGACTGGACTTTGAACGTCGACTACGCCGACAGTTACGGGCTGATTGCGGTCAGTGGATCGCCGGCCGTGGTGGTCGCCCACGCCGGCTACGTGAGCATCGACCGCGAACGTGCCGAGGTTGCATTCCTGGTAGCCGACGCATGGCAGGGAAAGGGCATCGCGACGATCCTGCTCGCGCACATCGCCGACTACGCGCACCAGCATGGGATCTCGTCGTTCGTCGCCGAAGTGATGGCGGTCAACCACAAGATGATCGAGGTCTTTCGCGAGAGCGGGTTCGAGGTCGAGGTCAAACCCACGCCTGACGCGCTGGAGATCGAGTTCCCAACCTCGATGGCCCCCCAGGCACTCGAGCGTTTCCAGGAGCGCGACCGGCTCGCATCGGTGGCGGCCGTGAACAGCGTGCTGGCGCCCGCGAGCGTGGCGGTGATCGGCGCGTCGCGCAGACGAGCCACGATCGGGGGCGAGCTCCTGCAGAACATTGTCTCGGCGGGGTTTGACGGCACGGTCTACGCGGTCAACGAACACGGCGGACAGATCGGCTCGCTGACCGCCTACCGGTCGGTGTCCGAGCTTCCAGAGCCCGTCGATCTTGCGGTCATCATCGTGCCCGCCGACCGGGTGATGGCGGTGGTACGCGACTGTGCTGCACTCGGTGTGCGGGCCGTGGTCGTGATCTCGGCCGGCTTCGCCGAGATCGGCGGCGACGGTCGCCGCCGCCAGGCCGAACTGCTGAACACATGCAGGGAGGCCGGGATCCGCCTGGTCGGGCCCAACTGCCTCGGCGTGCTCAACACGTCTGCAGCGGTCAGGCTGAACGCGACCTTCGCGCCCCATCAAGCCGCCGCCGGCGCGATCGGCTTCCTATCCCAAAGCGGAGGACTCGGGATCGCGATCATCGAGGCGGCGTCGCGACTGGGTGTGGGGCTGTCGTCGTTTGTCTCGGTCGGGAACAAGGCCGACTTATCGAGCAACGACTTCCTGCAATTCTGGGAACAGGACGCCGGGACCGAGGTCGCGCTCATGTATCTCGAGTCGTTCGGCAACCCGCGAAAGTTCGCCCGCGTCGCACGGCGGTTTGCGCGCAGCAAGCCGGTCGTGGCGGTCAAGAGCGGGCGCTCACCCGCCGGCGCGCGCGCCACCGCCTCGCACACAGGCGCGCTCCTGTCGGCCTCAGACGTAACGGTCGGCGCGCTGTTCTCTCAGGCGGGCGTGATCCGGACCGACACGCTGGCCGAGATGTTCGACGTCGCGTCTCTGCTTGCAAAGCAGCCGCTGCCAAAGGGCGACCGGGTCGCGATCGTCACCAACGCCGGCGGCCCCGGGATCGTCTGTGCCGACGCGTGCGCGGCGGCGGGGGTTCAAGTGCCGGAGCCTTCGACAGCGCTGTCGCAGAGGCTTGGCTCGAGGCTGCCCAAGACAGCCTCGCTGGCCAACCCGATCGACATGATCGCGAGCGCTTCGGCCGACGACTACCGACACACATTGACCGAGCTCGGCGCCTCCGCTGAGTTCGACGCGATCCTCGCGATCTTTGTCCCGCCGCTGGTGACCGAAGCCGCAGACGTGGCGGCCGCGATCAGGGATGTTGCCGCAGCGGATCTGTGCTGCCCGATAGCGGCCGTCTTCATGACGGCGGAAGGGCCACCGCCGGGCCTGGCCAGCGACGGCGTAGCGGTTCCCGGCTATCAGTTTCCCGAGGAGGCGGCGCAGGCGGTCGCGCTCGCGGCACGCTACGGCCGCTGGCGCTCACGGCCCGACGGCGAGGTGCTCCGCCCGGACCCGGCGGACGTCGAGCGCGGCGCTGCGATCATCAGCCACGAGCTGGCCGGGGGCGGCTGGATGTCGCCCGCTGCGGTCTCGGAGCTGCTGGAGTGCTACGGCGTCCCGGAGGTTCGCGGCAGACTGGAGCGCAACACCGCCGGCGCGGTCGCCGCTGCCGCCGAGCTTGGATGGCCAGTAGCGCTGAAGGGGTTCGCTCCTGGCCTGCTGCACAAACGCGACGTCGGCGCAGTTGCCACTGGGCTCGCAACAGCCGCGCAGGTGCGCGACGCTGCGGAACGGATCCGAGCCTCGGTAAGCGCCGCAGGCTTTGAGCTCGACGGCTACCAGGTGCAGTCAATGATCGAAGGTGGCGTCGAGTTGTTGGTCGGCATGGTTCATGACGAGAGCTTCGGTCCCGTTGTCGCCTGCGGAGCCGGCGGCAGTCAAACCGAGCTGCTGAAGGACGTCGCGGTGCGGATCACGCCAGTAACCGATGTCGATGCTGACGAGATGCTTCAGGCGCTGAGAATGTTTCCGTTGCTGACTGGGTTTCGCGGCTCGACTCCGTGCGATATCGTCGCGGTGCGGGATGTGATCATGCGTGTGAGCGCGATGGTTGAGGCTCATCCGCAGATCGCGGAACTCGACTGCAATCCGCTGATCGCAGGACCCGACGGAGCACTCGTTGTCGACGCTCGCGTCAGACTGCACGACGTGGCCCCGACCCCGCCGGTCCCGTCGGTGGGGCGGTAGACGACGACGCCGGTTCTGTCGACCGGCGCCGTTGTCCCGCCGGTCAGGGTTCGAGCACGACGCGGGCGGCGACGTGTCCCGCCTCGACGTCGGCGATCGCCTCGTTGACCTGGTCCAGCGGACGTGTCTCGCTGGTCACGCGGGTCAGGCCCGCGGCATGCAGCTCGAACACCTCCCTGAGATCCTTGCGCGTGCCGACGATCGAGCCGACCACGGTAATCCCGTTCAAGACAGTCTCGAAGATCGGCAGGCGGACCTCGTTATCCGACGCTGACCGAGCTTGACCTCAGTCACCGCAGGACCGAGCTCGACGACACGGCCAACGCCCTCGTGGCCAGGGATGAATGGGGGACTGGGCTTGACGGGCCAGTCGCCGTGCGCTGCGTGGATGTCCGTGTGACACAGCCCGGAGGCTTCGATCTTGGCCCGGATCTGATCCGGCGCCAGCTCCGGCTGAGGCACCTCCTCGATCGTCAGCGGCGCGTCGAAACCATGTACGACAGCCGCGCGGTAGGTGCCGGGGGGGACAACACGGATTACGCCGGCACGACCAGGACAGGCCTGCGGGCCTGGTGGACCAGCGTGTTCGAGACGCTCCCGAGCAGCTGCTCCGCAACCGCGGTCGTGCCCCGTGTCCCAGCGACGATCAGGTCCGCGTCGAGTTCGTCGGCAATCTCGAGGATCGTTTCCGAAACCGAACTGTGGCTGCACTCGTCGCGTGGGGTGACCGCGATTCCAAGCTGGTCGGCGAGCGATTTACCCTCGTCCAGCACCTCATGTGCTCGCGCGCGAGCCGACGCCTCCAGCTGCTCGTAACTCGGCTTGTCGTCGTCGCGGACTCCGAACGCATCCGCAGCCACACGATCGGGCGGACTCCACACGTGCAGCAGGACGGCCGGCTCGTCGCCAAGAACTCGTTCGGCGACGGCAAGTGACCGCTTCGCGCTCGCCGAACCGTCGTAACAGATAACAATCGACATGGGTGTTCACCTTTCGACGCTAGGTACGCCAACGAGACTAGGGTGCGGTGCCAGGCGCAGCCATCCGCTCCCGGGGCGAGAGGCGCTGCGGGGAACTACGGAATGACCGCGCTCGCTGGAAACTACGGAGCCAACTCCGGCCTCCACACCGATTGCGGCCCGCCAGCGCTCGCGTAAGTTGAGTATGCGCCGCTACTGGTGCATGTCAGCGAAACGAAACGAGGTCGTGATGTCTATACGTGTGGCGATCAACGGTTTGGGGCGCACAGGCCGCAGCTTTCTGCGCTCCGCCCACGCGCAGCATGCCGATATCGAGGTTGTCGCGGTCAACGACCTCGCCGACGTGGGCACGCTCGCGCATCTGCTGAAGTACGACTCGGTCGCAGGCCGTTTTCCGGGGCGCGTCGAGGTGCGGCCAGGCGCGATCGCGATCGACGACCACGAGATCCGCGCGACGGCAGAGACCGACCCCGCGAACTTCGCCTGGGATGCGCTCGATGTCGACGTCGTGATCGAGTCGACGGGACACTTCCGCACCAGAGCGGCTGCCGCCCGCCATCTCGATTCGGGCGCGCGCAAGGTGATCATCTCCGCGCCGGCCAAGGGCGATGAGCCGCCGGATGTGACCGTCGTGTTGGGCGTGAACTTCGACGAGGTCTATGACCCTGACGAGCACCACATCATCTCCAACGCGTCGTGCACGACCAACTGCCTCGCGCCCGTGGCGAAGGTGCTGCACGAGACGTTCGGCATCAAGCACGGGCTGATGACCACGGTCCACGCCTACACCGGCGACCAGATGCTGCTCGACGGACCACACAAGGATCTTCGCCGCGCGCGCTCGGCGGCGATCAATATCGTCCCAACCTCGACCGGCGCGGCCAAGGCGCTCGGCCTGGTCATCCCGGAGCTGGCCGGGCGGCTGAATGGCTATGCCGTTCGCGTGCCGACACCGACCGGATCGCTTGTGGATCTGACCGTCGAGACTGAGAAGGCAATGACCAAGGAGGCCGTCAACGACGCCTTCAAGCGCTTGGCCGACCGCGACGCGCTGGAGGGAATCCTCGCCTATACCGAGGATCCGATCGTGTCGACGGACATCATCGGCTCCACCTATTCCTCGATCTTCGACGCGTCATTGACGTCGGTGGTCGACCGGACCCAGGTCAAGGTAGTGGCCTGGTACGACAATGAGTGGGGCTACTCGAGCCGGCTCGTCGACCTCGCGCAGCGCGTGATGGTTCCGGTCACGCAGGCCGCCTAGAACCCCCATGAGCATCCAAGCCGGCCCACCGGTTCCCGACACCGCCTCGGTCTGCCTGGTCGTTCTGGACGGCTGGGGGATCGCGCCACCGGGGCCGGGCAATGCGATCTCGCTTGCGCAAACGCCCGTGTTTGACGAACTGTGGGACCGCTACCCGCACGCCGCGCTCGGCGCGAGCGGCCGAGACGTGGGTCTCCCAGACGGGCAGATGGGCAATTCAGAGGTCGGTCACCTGACGCTCGGTGCGGGCGCGGCGGTGCCACAGACGCTGACCCTGATCAATGACGCGGTCGCGGCCGGTGATCTCGTCCGCAATCCGGTTGTCTGCCATGCGCTGATCGCAGCTGAGCGGGTGCACCTGGTTGGAATGGTGTCCGAAGGAGGAGTCCACTCCGCCTTTGGTCACCTGCGCGCCCTGGTCGAGCTCGCCGCCCATTTGCAGGTCCCGGATCTGGTCCTGCATTGCTTCACGGACGGGCGCGATACGGCGCCGACCTCCGGTCAACGGTTCATCGAATCGCTCCACGATTGCTGCCGAGCCGCGGGCGCCGGCCGGATCGCGAGCATCGTCGGGCGCTTCTATGGCATGGACCGCGACCGGCGCTGGGATCGCACGCAGGCGGCTTACGATCTGCTCGTCCACGGACGAGGCCAGCACGAGGCGCCCGACGGCCCGAGCGCGATCCACGACGCCTATGCCCGCGGTGAGACGGACGAGTTCATAACCCCGACTCGCGTCGGGGCCGAGGGCCGCGTCCGCGCCGGCGACAGCGTGCTGTGCTTCAACTTCCGCCCTGACCGGATGCGGCAGATCGTCCGCGCGTTGGCCGAGCCCGGCTTCGGTTCCGGCGATGAGCAGCTGCCAGGATGGAACGGCCGCGGCGGTGCCGCCCCTGTACGCCGGCTGGCCACGATGACCGAGTATCAGCACGGCTGGAGTTACCCGGTGGCGTTCGAGAGCGCGAGGCCCGAGACGACGCTCGCCAAGGTTCTCGCGGGCGCCTCGGCGAGTCAGCTGCACGTCGCGGAGACCGAGAAGTACGCCCACGTGACCTACTTCTTCAACGGCGGCGAGGAGCGCCCGCTCAAGTCGGAGCACCGCGTGCTGGTCGCATCGCAGCGCGACGTCGCGACCTACGACCTCAAGCCGCAGATGAGCGCGCGCGAGATCACGACGGCATTCGCCGCTGCGTTCAGAGACATCAGGCCCCGGTTTACCGTGCTCAATTTCGCCAACGCCGACATGGTTGGCCACACGGGCGTGATCCCGGCCACGATCACCGCGGTCGAGACGATCGACGAATGTCTCGGACGAGTCGTGGCGCTCGTGCACGAAGCGGGCGGCGCATGCGTGATCACCGCCGACCACGGAAACGCGGAGCAGATGCTGGAGCGCGACGGCAGCCCCAGCACCGCGCATTCGTGCAACCCGGTACCGCTGATCGTCACGTCGCGCGGCGCCAAGCTTGCGCCACAGGGAAGCTTGGCCGATGTTGCGCCGACGATTCTGGCGCTGCTCGGGATTCGCAAACCAGCGGAGATGAGCGGGCACTCGCTGCTTGCCATGACGGCGCCCGAGCCGGTTGCCTTGGCCTGATCGCGAGTGCGGGCTGCCTCGGCCTGATCGCGAGCGCGGGCTGCCTCGGCCCGATCGCGAGCGGGGGCTCTACGAGCGCCGCTCGCTGCCGCCGGTCCACCACCGCTGCAGAGTCGAGACCGAGTTGGCTGGGATCACCAGCACCGGCCGGTCGGCGAGATGCAGCACTTCGTGGGAGACGCTTCCGAGCAGCGCGTGGACGCGCCCGAGACCCCGTGCGCCGAGGACAATCTCATCCGCGTCACGGTCGCGAGCGAGGTCCGTGAGCACGGCCGCGGGTCGCCCCGCAACGAGTGCGGTCTCGCAGTGGGTCTCCAGCAGCTCTTCGGCGTCCAGTAGCAGCAGTCCGTCGAGTATCGCCTGAGCCTGCTCGCGCCGACGGCTCTGGTCGTCCTCGCCGGCGAGCACGCCGCTCAGATCGGGTCCCTCCTCGTATGCGTGGACGATGCAGACATTGCCGTGGCGTCCCGCTCGCGCAGCGGCCAACGCCACGGCGCAACGCGAGGCTGGCGAGCCGTCGTATCCGACAACCAGCGATGGTCCGCTGCGGGGCGGCATCAGATCTGCTCCGGGACCATCTCGATCGCGCCACACGGGCATTCCTGCGCACACAGGCCGCAGCCCTTGCAGAAGTCGAGATCGATCTCGTACGCGTACGAGCCGCTGGGTTCGAGCTTGAGCACAGCGTTGTCGGGGCAGACGCCGAAGCAGTTGTCGCATGCGAGGCAGCTACCGCACGACATGCAGCGACGCGCCTCGAACAGTGCGTTCGTGCGGTCGAGCCCTCCGACGACCTCGTCGAACGTCGAAGCTCGGCGGACGGCGTCGAGCTCCGGGCGTACGGTCTTCGGCGTGTCGGCGTAGTACCAGGTGTTGAGATCCTCGAACGCCACCAGCGGCAGCTCGGTCGGCGGCGTGTACGCCGCCCCACGCAGCCAGGCGTCGATATTGTGGGCGGCGAGCTTGCCGTGGCCGATCGCGACCGTCGCGGTCCGCTCCGCCGGCACCATGTCGCCGCCGGCGAAGATCCCGGGATGGCCGGTCATCATGTCGCCGCCGACCTCGACGACCCCGTCGCGCTCGGTGATCCCCTGCACCCCCGCCAGGAGCGACAGGTCGGTTTCCTGGCCGAGCGCGAGGATCAGCGAATCCGCTTCGAGCTCCTCGAGCTCGCCTGTCGGCTGCGGAAAGCCAGTTTCGTCGAGCTCCATCCGCTCGACCATCAGTTTGCCCTCGTCCGCACGCTTGACCGTCGAAAGCCACTTGGTCAGCACCCCCTCGGCGAGCGCCTCCTCGAGCCCGGAATCGTGCGCGGGCATCTTCTCGCGCGTGCGGCGGTAGACGATGACCGCCTCCTCTGCGCCGAGGCGTTTGGCGGTACGGGCTGCGTCGATCGCGGTGTCGCCGCCCCCGTAGACGACAACCCGGCGTCCAAGCTGGGGGCGCCCCTCGCCCCCCATGCTGTGCAGCAGCGAGACAGCATCGAGCATATGCGCGGCGCTTCCGGCCGGGATGTAGGTCCGCTTGCCGAGCTGAGCCCCGACCGCGAGAAACACGGCGTCAAACGAACCCTCGCGCATCGCTGCCAGGGCGTCGGTGACCGATGAGTTGGATTCGAGCTCGACGCCGAGTTCGAGAATCCGTGCGATCTCCGCGTCCAGTACGTCACGCGGCAGCCGGTAGGTCGGGATCCCGTAGCGCATCATCCCGCCGGGCAGTGAGAAGGCGTCCCTGACCGTGACGTGGTGGCCGACCAGCGCCAGGTGGTAAGCCGCAGACAGACCGGACGGACCAGACCCGATCACAAGCACCCGCTTGTCCGACGGCGGCGCGCTCAGCTCCGGTAGCCAACCCTGCCGGATCGCCTCATCGCCCAGAAAGCGCTCGATCGAGTTGATCCCGACCGTTTCGTCGAGCTGGGCGCGATTGCAGGAGGACTCGCAGGGGTGGTAACAGATCCGGCCCATCACCGCCGGCAGTGTCCGCTCTGATCCGAAGCTCGGGAACGCTTGGGCGTACCGTCCCTCGTCGAAGGCGGCAACCGACAGCAGCTCGGCTGCAGTGACCACGCCTTGGCCGCCGCGGCCATGGATACGGAGCTCGAGCACTGCCTTGAACTTACGGCCGAGTCCCGATCCCGACAGCGGTGACAACTACGCCATCGACTGAGCAACCCTTCCGGATGCCGAGACGGTAGCGTTCGGGCCATCGACAGATCGGGCGACGCAGCTACACGAACGACGATCGTCCTGGCGGACGATCACGCGATCGTGCGCAGTGCGCTGCGCGCGCTGCTCGAGGCCGAGGGCGAGTTCGAGATCGTCGCCGAGGCCGGCGACGTCGACGAGGCGGTGCGCAAGGTGCTTGCCTACAAACCTAACGTGATCGTGCTCGACCTGAGCATGCCTGGGGGGTCGAGCCTGACCGCGATTCCCCGGATGCTCGAGGCATCGCCAGCCACGGCGATCGTCGTCCTGACGATGGAGGACGAGCCGCGGTTCGCACGCGAAGCGTTTCGCGCCGGCGCGCTGGGTTTCGTACTCAAGGAGGCGGCCGACACGGAGCTCGTCTCGGCTGTGCGAGCGGCGGTCAGCGGCTTGAGGTATCTCAACCCCCAGCTCGGCGGCCTGCTGGCGATGGCCCCCGATGCGCCGCCGGGACCGCCGGACGGCCTGACCGAGCGCGAGGTCGACGTGCTGAGGCTGGTTGCCCTGGGCTATACGAACGCCGAGGTCTCAGAGCAGCTTTACCTGAGCGTGCGCACAGTCGAGTCTCATCGGGCCCATATCCAGCAGAAGATCGGCCGTACGACGCGCGCGGAGCTCGTCGCGTACGCGCGAGAGCAGGGTCTGATGGACGCAGATCCGCAGCTGTGATCGGAGGCACTCCGGGCGCCTTGGCTGCGCTATGTTGAATTCCAACAGGTCGGCAGCACGACACCGGGGTTGAGCATGGATCAGGCGACGCAGGCTGTGCTGAGGGTCACGCGCAGCGTGCTCGAGCGTCTCGACCTGGAGGTGGTGCTTGAACGGCTGCTCGATTCGGCGCGCGAATTGACCGGCGCGCAATATGCGGCCCTGGGGGTGCTGAACGAGTCGCGGACGGGCCTCCAGCAGTTCCTGACGGTGGGGATCGACGAATCCACGCGGCGGCTGATCGGGGCGCTCCCAAGCGGCCGGGGAGTGCTGGGGGAGCTGATCCGGGATTCGCAGCCGCTGCGGATCAAGGACGTGGGCAGCCATCCCTACTCATACGGCTTTCCCGTCGGTCATCCACCGATGAGCACCTTTCTCGGCGTGCCGATCCTGGTCGATGGCCGTCCGTACGGAAACCTGTACCTGACCGAGAAGCGCGACGGGGCTGAGTTCAGTGCGGACGACGAGCGGGCCGCGATGCTGCTCGCCGAGTTTGCCGGCATCGCGATTGACCACGCCAAGCGCTTCACGGACGCAGAAACACAGCGCCTCGACCTGGAGCGGACCGTCAACGCGCTCGATGCGACGCTCCAGATCGCGCGAGCGCTCAGCGGCCAGACCGAGATCTCGCCGATCCTCGAGCTGGTCGCCAAGCGCGGGCGAGCGCTGGTCTCGGCGCGCGCGCTGGTGATCGAGCTGCTCGTCGGCGACGAGCTCGAACTGGCGGCGGGGGCGGGCGAGCTCCCGGCCGGTCTGCTCGGACGTCGCTTTCCGGTGGAGAACACGGTCGCCAGCGCCGCCTTGCGCGCCGGTCAATCTCAGCGACTCGCCGACCAGCTCAACCGCGCGCGCTTCGAACAGCATGGACTTGGCAATTTGGGTGTCAGGAGCGACGATGGACTGGTCGTGCCGCTGATGTTTCGCGAGCGCCGCTACGGGGTGCTGGTGGCCGTAGACCATCTCGAGCAGGGCACGTTCACAGCCCAGCACCAGAGCCTGCTCGAAGGGTTTGCGGTCAGCGCCGCAGCCGCCGTCGCGACGGCGCAATCGGCCGCCGACGAACAGCGGCGCCAGCGGCTAGCGGCCGCCGAGGCGGAGCGCGCCCGGTGGGCGCGCGAACTGCACGACGAGACGCTGCAGGCGCTTGGCAGCCTGCGTCTCGTTCTCTCAGCAGCCGTTCGCAGCGGCGATCCAGAAGCGCATCATCGTGCTACCGGTCAGGCGCTGGCGCAGTTGGAGACCGACATCGCCACGCTGCGCGGCCTGATCACCGAGCTGCGTCCCGCGGCCCTCGATCAGCTCGGGCTCGAGCCGGCGCTGCTGGCGCTCATCGACCGGTTCTGTTCGAGGGGATTGGATGTCGACGTCGACGTCGATCTGGCCTTCGAGGCGGGTCAGCAGAAGGATCGGCTCGACCCCGAGCTCGAGACCGGTATCTATCGGATCGTGCAGGAGGCGCTCACCAACGCGGTCAAGCACGGCGATGCCCAGCGAGCCGCCGTCGAGCTGGTTGAGCACGAACATACGCTGCGCGTCAGCGTCCGCGATGACGGGACGGGCTTTGAGCCGACCGCGGCCACCAATGGCTTTGGCCTGGCGGGGATGCGCGAACGCGTGGAGCTTCTAGGGGGCGAGCTCACGATCGAGTCGGCCCCGGGAAGCGGGACCACGATCGCAGTGTTGCTCCCTGCAGTGCACAGGGACCAGGAATCACCCGAGGCACCGCTGTTCCAGGTCAGCGGGTAGTCCGTACGCTCTACTTAGCGGACACGGGGTGCAGCGCTGATGGCGGGCAGCTGGTCGCCATCTAGTGTGCCGAGCCGATGCCCATCATGACCACGCGTGATCGAGATCCGCAGCAGACCGCCGCCCAGCATCGATCCGACAAAGACGGCTCGATCACGGTCGTGCTGGCCGACGACCACCAGGTCGTGCGGTCGGGGCTGCGGCTGTTGCTCGAATCCGAGCGGCATTTCGAGGTCCTGGCCGAGACGGGGGACCTGGCCGGCACGCTGACAGTGGTCCTTGAGCTACGACCCAGGGTCCTGGTGCTCGACCTCAATATGGGAGGTGAGTCAGCGCTTGACATCATCCCGCGGCTGCGGGCCGAGGCCCCCGAGACTCAGATCGTCGTGCTCACGATGCAGGACAACCCGGCCTTCGCGCAGGCCGCCCTGCGGGCCGGCGCCGTCGGATACGTGCTCAAGGACGCGGCCGACGGCGAGCTGATGTCCGCGGTCGAGCTGGCCGCCGACGGGCGTACGTATCTCAACCCCGAGCTCGGCGCGCGGCTGGCGTCCGCGCCGCCCGCTGACGATCAGCGCCCTGACAATCTTTCGCCCCGCGAGCTCGAGGTCCTGCGGCTGATCGCGCTCGGGCACACGAACGCGGAGATCGCTCAGTCACTGGTCCTGAGTGTGCGCACGGTCGAGTCCCACCGTGCCCACATTCAGCAGAAGATCCTCCTCACCACGCGCGCCGAGCTGGTCAGCTACGCACGCGAGCACGGTCTGCTCGACTGATCACGCAGCGCGGTACGGAGCTTGCTCCGTACTTCACGCCCGGTCCTCATCTCCGCATCACAGACGCGGTTAGTCTGTCGTGGTGGTGGTCGCCGACGAGCAACTGGAGCTGATCGACGCGTACTGGCGCGCGGCCAACTACCTGTCGGTCGGTCAGATCTACCTGCTCGACAACCCGCTGCTGCGCGAGCCGCTGCGCGCCGAGCACATCAAGCCGCGCCTGCTCGGCCACTGGGGCACGACGCCGGGGCTGAACTTCATCTACGCGCACCTGAACCGCGTGATCAACGCAGCGCGACCTGAACGCGATCTACGTCACCGGTCCCGGGCACGGCGGTCCCGGCGCTCGTCGCCAACGCCTACCTCGAGGGGACCTACAGCGAGGTCTATCCGCACATCGGCCACGACGAGGAGGGGCTGCGCGCGGCTGTTCCGCCAGTTCTCGTTTCCCGGGCGGCATCCCGAGCCACGTCGCGCCCGAGACGCCCGGGCTCGATCCACGAGGGCGGCGAGCTCGGCTACGCGCTCGTCGCACGCCTACGGCGCGGCGTTCGACAACCCCGACCTGCTCGTCGCCTGCGTCGTCGGCGACGGCGAGGCCGAGACCGGCCCGCTGGCGGCCAGCTGGCACTCGAACAAGTTCCTCGAACCCGGCGCGCGACGGCGCGGTGCTGCCGATCCTGCACCTGAACGGCTACAAGATCGCCAACCCGACGGTGCTCGCGCGGATCGCCGCACGACGAGCTGACGCGCGCTGCTCGAGGGCTACGGCTACGACCCGCACTTCGTCGAGGGCGACGAGCCCGGCCGTCGATGCACCAGGCTGATGGCCGCGACGCTCGACGAGGTCGATCGACGAGATCGCCGAGATCCAGCGGCGGGCCCGCGAGGACGGCGAGTCACCGAGCGCCCGCGCTGGCCGATGATCGTCCTGCGCACGCCGAAGGGCTGGACCGGCCCGAAGGTGGTCGACGGCCTGCCGGTGGAGGGCACGTTCCGCTCCCATCAGGTGCCGCTGGCCGAGGTCCGCACCAACCCCGAGCACCTGGAGCAGCTCGAGGCGTGGATGCGCTCCTACCGGCCGGAGGAGCTGTTCGACGAGGCGGGCGCGCTGCGACGCGGAGCTCGCGGCGCTCGCGCCCGACGGGCGAGCGGCGGATGAGCGCCAACCCGCACGCCAACGGCGGGCTGCTGCTGCGCGAGCTCGAGCTGCCCGACTTCCGCGACTACGCCGTCGAGGTGCCGCGCCCGGCGACGACCGACGAGCGAGGCCACGCGCGTGCTCGGCGACTTCCTGCGCGACGTGATGCGCGCCAACCCGCAGACAGCTTCCGCGTCATGGGCCCCGACGAGACGGCCTCGAACCGCCTCGGGGCGCGTGTTCGAGGTCGACCGACCGCGCGTGGGAGGCCGAGCTGCTCGCCGACCGACGACCACCTCGCGCCCGACGGCCGCGTGATGGAGGTGCTCAGCGAGCACCTCTGCCAGGGCTGGCTCGAGGGCTACCTGCTGACCGGCCGCCACGGCCTGTTCAACTGCTACGAGGCGTTCATCCACATCATCGACTCGATGTTCAACCAGCACGCCAAGTGGCTGAAGGTGACGCGCGACATCCCCTGGCGGCGGCCGATCGCCTCGCTCAACTACCTGCTCTCCTCGCACGTCTGGCGCCAGGACCACAACGGCTTCTCGCACCAGGATCCCGGGGTTCATCGACCACGTCGTCAACAAGAAGGCCGAGATCGTGCGCGTCTATCTGCCGCCGGACGCCAACATGCCTGCTGTCGGTCGCCGATCACTGCCTGCGGTCGCCGCAACTACGTCAACGTGATCGTGGCCGGCAAGCAGCCGGCGCTCAACTAGCTCGACGATGGACGAAGCGATCGCCCACTGCACGCGCGGGCTCGGGATCTGGGAGTGGGCCGTCAACGACGGACGGCGAGGAGCCCGACGTGGTGCTCGCCTGCGCCGGCGACGTTCCCACGCTCGAGACGCTCGCGGCCGACGGCGCTGCTGCGCGAGCACCTGCCCGACCTCAAGGTCCGCGTGATCAACGTCGTCGACCTGATGCGCCTGCAGCCGACGACGCGAGCATCCCCACGGGCTCTCCGACGCCGAGTTCGACGCGCTGTTCACGACCTCACGGCCGGTGATCTTCGCCTATCACGGCTACCCGCTGGCTGATCCACCGCCTCACTTACCGGCGCACCAACCACCACAACATCCACGTGCGCGGCTACAAGGAGGAGGGCACGACGACGACGCCCGTTCGACATGGTGATGCTCAACGACCTCGACCGCTTCCACATCGTGATCGACGTGATCGACCGGGTCCCACGGCTCGGCGAGCGGGCCGCCCACCTGCGCCAGGAGATGGTGGACGAGCGGCTGCGGCAGCGCGCCTACACGCGCGAGTTCGGCGACGACTCGCCGGACGTGCGCGAGTGGACCTGGCCAGGCACACCGGCATGACCGCCCCGTGCGGGTCCTAGTCGTAAACGCCGGCTCGAGCAGCGTCAAGCTGAGCCTGATCGGCGACCGGACGGCGACGCTCGCCGAACGGGAGCTCGACCACGCCCGGCGCGCGGCTGGACCGCCACGAGCTCGGGCGGGCGCTGCAGGGCGAGCTGTCGAGCGCCGACGCTGTAGCGCACCGGATCGTCCATGGCGGTGAGCGCTTCCGTGAGGCCGTCGTCCTCGATCCCGAGGTCGTCGCGCAACTGCGTGAGCTGACAGATCTCGCGCCGCTGCATCAGCCCAAGTCGCTGGCGGCTCTGGACGCGGTGTCGACGGTCCTTTCGGACCTGCGTGCGGTCGCGTGTTTTGACACCGCCTTTCATGCGACGTTGCCGGCGTCCGCCTGCACGTATGCGTTGCCGTCGCGGTGGCGCGAGCGATGGGGGCTGCGCAGATTCGGCTTCCACGGACTGTCCCATAGCTGGATCGCGTACCGAACCCCGAGGATTCTTGGCACCGAGGATCAACAGCTACGGATCGTCTCCTGTCACCTCGGAGCCGGGGCGTCGTTGTGTGCGATCGACCGCGGCCGCTCAGTCGACACGACGATGGGCTTCACGCCGCTCGAGGGTCTGGTCATGGCCACCCGGAGCGGCAGCGTCGATCCGGGGATGCTGCTCTGGCTGCTCGAACGCGAAGCGCTGAGTGAGGGCGAGATGGCGTCGGCGCTCGAACACGAGTCCGGCCTGGCGGGACTGGCCGGAACGGCTCAGATGGAGGCGGTGCTGGCGCGGGCGGGCGAGGGAGACGATCAGGCGGTGCTCGCGCTCGATGTCTACCTGCACAGGCTCCGGTCCGCGATCGCTGCGATGGCCGCAGCGCTCGGGCGGCCTCGATGCGCTCGTGTTCACCGGCGGCGTCGGCGAGCATGCGCCGGCGATCCGCTCGCGTGCCTGCGCACAACTGCGCTTTTTGGGAATCGCGCTCGACGAAGCGGCCAACGCTCGGGCGACCGGCGACGTCGAGATCACCGCTGATGGCGCCACCGTCAGGGTGGTCGTGCTGCGCGCACGCGAGGACCTCGAGATGGCGCGTCAGGCCGAGGCCGCCCTCAGCGCATGACCGCCGCGGGAGGACCAGCGGGCTCCGTAGTTTCCACGATCGTTGGGCCGATTTCTGCGGCTGCGCGCTGCGGCCGCGACGCATACCGTCAAGCTCATGACTGGTCAGACCAGCAACCAGGCACAGGGTTCGGCCGGGCAGACGGCCTCACGTAGTCTGGTCGAGTTGTCTCGAGAGGAGTGCTTGGAGCTGCTGGCGACGACGAACTTCGGGCGCGTCGTGCTGAGCAGGGGGTCGGGCCAGACGCCGATCATCAGGCCGGTCAACTACCGGTTTGACCCGGCTTCTCAGTCAGTCGTGTTCCGCACTGGCGCGGGATCGAAGTTCCACGCGCTCGCGCGCTCGGCTACGGCACTGTTCGAGATCGACGCGATCGAGCCCCTGCAGCGCAGCGGCTGGAGCGTGATCGCCGGCGGCGTGACTGAGCAGGTCACCAGACCGGCCGAGATCCGTAGGCTCGAGCAACTAGGTGTCGTGTCGTGGGCGGCCGGCGAGCGGCCGTTCTGGATCCGCCTCCGCGCACGCACTGTTTCGGGACGGCGGCTCGCCCTCGAGGAGGGTTGAGCGAATCAGGAGCCGATGCGCTCAAGATGGGCGATCAAATGCTTGGCCGCAACCTTGGGCGAATCTGCTGGCGGTACCGTCAGGGGCTCGGAACCGAACGGCTGTCCACCGGTGAGGCGCGCGGCGAGGTGGTACGGCTCCGCGCCGGTCACCAGCAGGCCATCGAGCCTCGGGTGAAATGGCTGTCGCCTGATACGCGCCCCGGCGAGCGCGGCGATCGATTCGGCGGCGACGTCGGCCTGCTGGGCGGCGATGCCGCCGTGCTTGACCGGAAAGTCCGTCGCGTCGCCGGCGGCGTAGACGCCGCGAACGCCGCGCACCTGGCAATACCGATCGATCGGGATGAAGCCGTTGTCGGTCATCGGGAGGCCGCGCGCGTGCGGGCCAAACAACTCCGGCAACGCGACAACGCGATCGACCTCGATCGGTCTACCGCGCACCGGACGGCTTGAGCGCGCTCGTCGGATCGGCGTAACGACGACGTGCCCCGAGTTGGGAACCTCGCACACAGCGCAGCAGATCAGTTCGATCCCCCGTCGCCACAAAAGGCTCGCGACCGCGTCGCCCGCGCGCTCGCCGAAGATCTCGAGCGGTCGCCGCTCCGGCGTGATCAGGAAGAGCTCGAGCTCAACGCGCTCGGCCGCAGCCCGCGCTGCGCTCAACAGCGCCACCTCGTACAGAGCCAGCGGCCACGCCATCCCCTCGCCGGCGACGAACGCGACGCGTGTGACGCGGCCGGCGGCGACCTCGGCCAGCAGCTGTCGGAGCTCCTCCTGGTCGCCGCCACCGATCGTGATCGCGTGCTCGTACCTGGAGCGGGCCGTGGCACCGAGGGCGAGCAGCAGCATGTCGTAACGCAGCTCGTGCCCGTCGCCGGTATGGACCGTCCGTCCGGCGCGATCGAGCCAAGCGAACCGGTCGTTGACCAGTTGAGCGCCGATCGAGTTGGCAATCTGCACGAGCGGGTAACGCCTCGCCGGCGGCCGCCCGAACGGCTCGTGCGCGACCAGCGCTCGCAGCGCGAAGTCGTGGCCGGGCGCGAGCAGCCTCAGCCTGACGTGATCGCCAGCGAGCGTCGAGAGCGCAACCGCGCCCTCGAGCGCCGCGACGCCGTCGCCCGCGATCACCACCTCGGATCGCGCTGCCGGCGCGGTCATGCGTCGCCGGACTCGGTCGGCGAGTCCGTGATCGGCCCCGCGCGCATGTGGCTAGTCACCGAGGATCGTTCCCGTGCTCGCCTGTCACCATCGAGACGTGCCCGAGGGGAGTGCAAGCCGTCGGACGTTCTGCCGACATTGCGGAGATGTGATCGGCGTCTATGAACCGACGGTGATGAGGACGCCGACCGGCGATCACACGACATCGCTGGCCGCCGAACCAGATCGGTTCCCGAGCGACGAGGACTGTTACCACGAGGCTTGCTACCTGCTGGCGGTAGCCGGAGCCTCGGAAGATTGAAGCCCGTCCAGATGCGGTGTCAGGTAGCGGGCCGCGATCTTCGGCGGCCGCGCGCCGCGAGCGATCTTCACGAGCTCGCTTTCGGAGCCGTGGCCGCCGGTCAGATGGCCGCCACGCAGCTGCCGCGGGGTCGCGCCGGTCAGCAGAACACCCTCGATCTCGGGGTCGAACGGCGGCGGAGCTTCGCAGGCCCCCGTCGCCGAGGCGATCGACTGCGCCGCCGTGTCGGCCATCTGCGCGGCCACTCCGCCGAACTTGACGGGGAAATCGGTCGCGTCTCCGGCCGCCCACACGTGCTCGACGTGCCTGACCCTCGCGAAATCGTCGACCGGTATGAAGCCGCCGCCATCCTGCGGCAGACCGGTGATCCGGGGACCCTGGAGAACCGGCAGCGCAACGACCCGATCGAACTCGAGCGTCCTGTCGCCCGGATGGACCCTGACCATGTTCGGACTCGGCATCTCGCAGTAGGCCGAGGTCACCAGGTCCACGTGCCGCCGCGCCAGCAGGCGTGAGACTTCGAGGCTCGCTTCTGCTCCGAACACCGCCAGCGGCCGCTCCTCGGGCGTCAAAACGGTCACCTGCGTCTGAACCTGCATGTCCCAGGCGCGCTCGGACACCATCAACGCCAGCTCGTACGCGGGCAGCGGCCACGGCAGCGGAGCCGGCATCACGACCCCCAGACGCTTGACGTAGCCGCCCTCCACGTCCTGGACCAAGCCGTGGAGCAGTGCGTCGACCCCCGCATCGTCGAATGTGATCGCGTACTCGAACGCCGGCTGTGCGATCACCCCGGTGCAGATCAACAGTGCGCCGTACGCGATCTCGTCCCCGGCCGCCGTACGAACCAACCGCTCGTCTGCGTCGACCTCGGCAAGCGAGCCGTGCACCACCTCGGCGCCGGCGTCGGCGGCCAGCCGTGCGAGTGGATACCTCCGGGCGGCGCCCGACGAGAACGGCTCGGCCACAGCGAGTGGGCGGTACACGAACGCGTCGGACGGGGTCAGAAGCTTGAGCTGCACTCGGTTTCCGGCAAATTGACGAAGCGCGAAAGCGGCCTCCAGCCCGGCGACGCCGGCACCGGCGATCAGCACCTCCAGCGGCTCGTGGTTTTGCTGATTGATAAGGGGCTCGTTCATGCCAGGGACGGTAGACCCGGCCGCCTCGGACGCCATCCGCCCCCGGTACGCGTGGCGTCCGCGCTAACCCGTAGGCGCGATCCGTAGTTCGCGCTGCAGACGATCGGAAAATCTCCGATGCCGACGCCTCCGGAGTTAGGATCGCGGCTTGTCGTCGCCGTGGCCCGACAGTTCTCCGACCGCCGAGCACCGTTCCGCGTATGCCGACGCCGTGCCCCGGCCGTTCTGGACCGACACGCTGCCCGACCGCGATCCGCACCCGCCGCTCGACGGGGTGACCGAGGCGGACCTGTGCATCGTCGGCGGCGGCTACACAGGACTGTGGGCCGCCGTGTACGCCAAGGAGCAGCAGCCTGACCGTTCCGTAGCGGTGCTCGAGGCGACCCGCTGCGGCACCGGCGCGAGCGGGCGAAACGGAGGTTTTTTGCAGTCGTCGCTGACCCACGGGCTCGCCAACGGATTGACCCGGTTCCCGGACGAGCTCGAGCAGATCGAGCGCCTCGCACGCGAGAACTACGACGGCCTGGCCGCCGATCTCGAGCGGCTCGAGATCGAGGCCGAGTACGAGGCGCCCGGCGATCTGATCGTGGCCGTCCAGGAGCACGAGCTCGCAGACCTCGACGACGAGCTCGAGTTGGCGCACAGGTTCGGGTACCAGGCCGAGCTGCTCGACCAGACGCAGGTGCGGGCGCAACTGAACTCGCCGCTGTTTCTCGCAGGGCTGTGGACGCAGACGGGATCGGCGCTCGTACACCCCGGCAAGCTCAGCGACGGCCTTCGCGCCGCGGCCGTCAAGGCGGGCGTGCGCGTGTTCGAGTACAGCCCGGTCCGGACGCTGGCGAGATCCGCGGAAGGCGTCTCGCTGACGACCGAGGGCGGCGTCGTCAAGGCGCGGCTCGCGCTGCTGGCCACGAGCGCCTACCCGCCGCTCGTGAAAGCGATCAGGCGCTACGTGGCGCCAATCTATGACTACGCGCTGATGACCGAGCCGCTCGACGAGCGCCGACGCGACGCGATCGGCTGGAGCGCGCGCCAAGGAGTCAGCGACCTCGGCAATCAGTTTCACTACTACCGGCTGACGGCCGATGGACGGATCCTGTGGGGCGGCTACGACGCCGTCTATCGCTACGGCGGTCCGGTCACTCCGGTGCTCGACGACCACGAGCCGACATTCGCGAAGCTCTCGCAGCACTTCTTCGCCGCCTTTCCGCAGCTCGAGGGCGTGAGATTCAGTCACCGCTGGGGTGGCGCGATCGACACCTGCAGCCGCTTCTCCGTGTTCTTCGGCAAAGCGCTCGGCGGCCGCGCCGTGTATGCGCTCGGGTACACGGGCCTAGGTGTCTGTGCCAGCCGGTTTGGCGCGCGGGTCGGGCTTGACCTGCTCGATGGCAGAGATAGCGAGGCGACCGGGCTGGCGTTGGTTCGCCGGCGTCCGCTCCCGTTTCCACCGGAGCCGCTGCGCAGCGGGGTGATCCAGCTGACGCGCAACCGGTTGGCGGCCGCCGATCGCAATGGGGGACGGCGCGGCGTCTGGCTACGAGCGCTGGATCGATTCGGCCTTGGCTTCGACAGCTGACGACATCCGGCTTCCGGCCCACGAGGGCGAGGTCGTCCGCAAGGGCCTGAAGGCCAACGCGCTCGGCCTCGGGACGAGCACCGCGATCGGGATGGCGTCGACCGCGCCCGCCTACAGCCTCGCCGCGACGCTCGGATTCGTGGTCGCGATCATCGGTGTGCAAACGCCGCTGATCGTCGTGCTCGCGTTCATCCCGATGTTCTTCTCCGCCTGGGCCAACAAGGAGATGAACCGGGTCGATCCCGACTGCGGGACCAGCTTCACGTGGGCGGCGCGCGCGCTCGGCCCGCGGACCGGATGGTTCGCCGGGGGCTGGGGAACGATCGCCGCCGACCTTCTGGCGATGGCCTCCCAGGCGCAGATCGCGGGGCAGTACCTGTTCCTGCTGTTCGGCATCAACAGCATCGGCCAGGATCCGACCAGCCCCTGGGTGCTGTTGACCGGGATCGTGTGGATCATCGCGCTGACCTGGATCTGCTACGTCGGGATCGAGGTCTCGGCGCGGCTGCAGGTGGCATTGATCGTGATCGAGGTTGTGATGCTGGCGGTGCTCTCCGTGGTGGCGCTGATCAAGGTGGGCGCGGGGACGGCGCCAGCCGGCTACCTGACCCCATCGTGGAGCTGGTTTGACCCGTCCAAGCTCGGTTCGTTCAGCGTCTTCATGCAGGGGATGCTGCTGATGGTGTTCATCTACTGGGGCTGGGATACGACGGTCTCGATCAACGAGGAGACCGATGAGCCGAGCCGCATCCCCGGCACCGCCGGCGTTATCTCTACCTTCCTGCTGCTTGGTACCTACCTGCTGGTGACGATCTCGGTGCAGGCGTTCGCCGGGATCGGGACACACGGGATCGGGCTCGGGAATCCGAACAACCAGGGTGACGTGCTGTCGGTACTGGGGGCTGCGGTGTTCGGTCACGGGGCGCTCGGGTCGGTGCTGAGCCGGCTGCTGATCGTGATGGTGCTGAGCTCGAGCGCGGCGACGACGCAGACGACGATCCTCCCGAACGCCCGCACGACGCTGTCGATGGCGTTCCACAAGGCGATCCCGGACGCGTTCGGCCGCACCCATCCGCGATACCTGACGCCGACCGTCTCGACGGTCGTCTTCTCCGCGGTCTCGATCGTCTTCTACGCCGGGATCAACTTCGTCTCCGGCGGCAACGTGATCTCGGACTCGGTCACCGCCGCGACCTTCTTCGTCGCGCTGTACCTGGGCATCACCGGCGTCGCGTGCGTCTGGTACTTCCGCCACCGGATGTTCCAGGGCGTCCGCAAGCTGCTCGAGGAGGGAGTGCTGCCAGGGCTGAGCGCGGTGATGCTGTTGGGGCTGCTGATCTACAGCATTTACTTCTACCTCGACCCGTCGCAGAGCTACGTCGAGCTGCGATTGCCGATCATCGGCGTCGAGATCGGCGGCGTGCTGCTGATCGGGATCGTGACGGCGTTGCTGGGGTTGGTTCTGATGGTCGCGTGCGAGATCACGCGTCCGGCGTTCTTCCGCGACAAGTCGTTGCGATACGGGCCGTCGTTGACCGATTCGGGTCAGGTGGTCGAGATCGAGGAGCCGCCGCCGCAGGGCCGCTGAGGCTCAGAACACGGAGTGGCCTGGTGCTCCCGTTGAGGTTCAGAACACGCCTAGCTGGTTCGTGAGCCCGCGGGGTCCTGGTGTCCGACGCTAGCCGCTCAGCGCGGCCAGCCGCTGGTGGACCAGCTGAACCGCCATCGAGCCCTCGCCGACCGCTGACGCGACCCGCTTGATCGAGCCGGAGTGGACGTCGCCGACGGCGAACACTCCCGGCTGACTGGTCTCCAGAAACAGCGGCCGCTCCCCGTTGTAGGCGGCGAGCTGATCGCCTTCGAGCTCGCGGCCTGTTAGCAGGAAGCAGTGCTCGTCCATCGCCACGAAGCCGCGGAGCCAGTCGGTGTGCGGCTCGGCGCCGATGAACACGAACAGCGCCTTGGCCTCGAGCTCCTCACGCTCGCCGGTCCGCGAGTCGGCGACCACGATCGCCTCGAGTCCGTCATCCCCCTTGAGCTCGACGACCTGACGGTTGGTCACCAGCTCGACCTGCGGACGGCTGTCGAGCTCGTCGATCAGGTAGCGCGACATCGACCGTGCCAGGTCGTCGCCGCGGATCATCAGCTGGCAGCTGGCGGCGTTCTTGGACATGAACAGCGCCGCCTGGCCGGCGCTGTTGCCGCCGCCGACGACCACCACCGGATCGCCGAAGCAGAGCTTCGCCTCGTTCTGGGTCGCCGCGTAGTAGACGCCGTTGCCCTCGAAGCGCTGCAGATCGGGAACGTCGAGCCTGCGGTACTGGGCGCCGGTGGCGATGATCACGGTCCGCCCGTTTACAGCATCGCCGTTCGAGAGCTGAATCGTGTAGTGCCCGTCGTCGCGCTCGAGCGCGGCGGCGCGGGCCGGGACCGCAAGCCGGGCGCCGAACTTGGCCGCCTGCACATGCGCGCGCTCGGCCAGCTCGCTGCCGGATAGCCCGGCCGGGAAGCCGAGGTAGTTCTCGATTCGCGACGAGGTGCTGGCCTGTCCTCCGAACGCGACCGCGTCGATCGCCTGCGTATCGAGCCCCTCGGACGCGCCATAGACCGCAGCCGCCAGGCCCGCTGGGCCGCCCCCGACGATCACGAGGTCGCACATGAGTGGAGGCGCGCCGCGGGCGCCGATCCCGAGCATCGCTCCCAGCTCCTGATTTGACGGGTTGCGGAGCACGGTGTCGGCGCCGATCACGACCGGCGTCTCGCACGGGGTGATCGACAGCGCCTGCAGGACCGCCTCGGCCTCGGCGTCGGACTCGACGTCCTGCCACTGAAAAGGCATCCGGTTGCGCGCCAGGAACTCGCGCAGCCGGCGGCTGTCCTCGGAAAAGTGAGACCCGATCAGGCGGACGCCCGCCCCGCGCTCGATCAGGATCGTGCGGCGCGACATGAAGGCGCCGAACACGATGTTGGCCAGCTCCTCGTCGACCCGCAGCAGCTCGAGCAGCCGCCGGCGCGGAACCTGGATCACCTCCCCGGGGTCGCGGACGACGGCGGTCAGATACACCCGCTCGCCGGTCAGCAGGTTGAGTTCGCCGAGGAAGCGGTGGTGACCATGGACCGCGATCAACAGGTTCTCGACGCCATAGCCGCGCACGATCGCGACCGCGCCGGATTCGACGACGAAGAAGTCGTAGTCGTCGTCGCCTTCGCGGAACAGGATCTCGCCGGCTTGCACCGGCCTCAGCCGACCTGCGGCGCGTAGGCGTTCGCGCTGTGAATCTCCCAACCGAGGAAAGGCACCGTTCGTGTCCTCCGGCTCCTGCACTCCCAGTCCCACCACTTCGCTCATGCTCGCTCCTGTCAGGCCTGGCCTCGCGCGGGCGCGCGCGTACTAGAACCAGCGTGACAAAGACGTCAAGCGGTGAGCTCGGCCGGCGCCGATTGGAGCGCCGCCTCGATCGCGGCGACGAGCTCGCGCGCCGAGGCCGCCGTTAGCTCGACCGCGACCCGCGCCGACGGACCCTTGCGCGGGATCGGCGAAGTCGATGTTGAGCGTGTGCTCGGCCATCGCGTGCACCGGATGATCGAAGTAGACGGTGCCGTCGGTGACGTGGAACCAGCTGCTGTCGGGGCCTTTGGCGCTGCCCTCGATCGAGGTCTTGACGGTCGCGTAGGTGCACATGCTCAGCCTCCCAGGTACTTGCCGTAGAACGCTGCGATTCGCTCCCAGCCGTCGTTGGCCGCCGCGACCCGGTAGGCGGGACGGTCGACGGCGAAGAACGCGTGGCCGGCGTCGTCATAGCTGTGGAACTCGTGCGGCTTGTCGTTGGCGGTCAGGATCTCGTCCAGCTCGGCGACCTGCTCGGGGCTCGGGTAACGAGTCCTCCTTGCCGAACAGCCCCAGCAGCGGCGCGCGCAGGTTGGGCAGCTGGTCGACCAGGTTGGTGACATTGAGCGGGAAGCCCTCGGGTGGGGTGCCGATGACGAACGCGCCGTAGCAGTCGACGGCCGCGTCGAGGTCGAGGTTGCACGCCGCGAGCACTGACTGGCGGCCTCCGGAGCAGTAGCCGATCACGCCCGACCTTGCCGTTTGAGCTGTCGCAGCGAGCGCAGGTGCTCGGCGGAGCCGCCGACATCGCCGACCAGGCGCTCGTCGGGCACGCCCCCCTGCGCGCGGACGGTCGCCGCCGCGTCGTCAGGAGCGGCGCCCGGCGCCTCGCGCCAGTAGAGGTTGGGGCAGATCGCGTCGTAGCCGAGCTCGGCGAAGCGCCGCACGATCTCCTTGGTCGCGCGGTCGTAGCCCGGCATGTGATGGATCACGACGACGCCGCCGCGCGCGCCGTCGCCCTCGGGTCGGGCGAGGTAGGCCTCGATCTCATCGCCGCCGTGGCCAGCGATCCGGACAGTCTGGGCAGTCATTGAGTCGCTCATGGTCCTCGATTCTTTCAGGGTGTTAGTCAGCGAGCGCGCCGGCAGGCGTGAACCCCGGTGATCGTCCCGCAACGGCGGCGCGACGGCCTGCGCGAGACGACCGGCCCCCCTGCATCAGACGGGTCGCCGAGCTCGGCGCACAGCCGTCCGGCGATGATCAGCTTGCTGTACGGACGCGTGATGCCGAGCGGATTCCACGTCATACCGAGGCCGCTGTGCATCACGAACGTCTCGGCTCGAAGCTCGTAGCCGGCGTCGACCTGCTTGACGCTCGCCTCGAGCTCGAGCGCGACTCGCCGGCCGCGCGCGGACAGCTCGCCGCGGACGGCGAGCGCTTCGCCTGTCAGGCGCGCGGTGTGGGAGACGAACCGCACGTATGGATGGTGCTCGACGTCGAAGAACCGCTCGTCCTTGAGCCGGCGGTCGCGAGCCGCGCTCCCGGTCGCGAGGCCTGTCGGCGTCGATCGTCAGCTCGATCGCCGGGCGGTCGCGGAGGTCGAGCACACCGGTGTACTCAGCGAATCGCCCCCTTACCGTGCCGAAGCCCCAGTAGAAGGGAACCTGGAACTCGAACACGGAGTGCTCCGGGTCCAGATACCAGCCCGCGGCGCCCAGTTCGGGCGTGGATTCTGCAGCCATGACGTCATTCCGATACCCCCGCTCGCGCCGCACATGCATTAGCTACTAATATAAAGCAGCAATGGAGCCCACCACGGTCGGCGTTCGCGACAGGCAACTGGACGAGATCGCCGAGGCACTCCCGCAGCGGGCGTCGGCGCTCTCGCGCCTGTTTCTGACCCGCACCACCGTCTGCGTCTCGCGCACCGAGGTCGGGGTGCTGCGGATCCTCACCGGCGGCCCGCGCCGGATCACGGAGCTGGCGTCCGAGGAGCGCGTCTCGCAGCCGGCGATCACGCTGCTGGTCAACCGGCTCGCGGAGCGCGGCTGGGTCCAGCGCGTCGCCGACCCGAGCGACGGCCGGGCGGTACTCGTCAGCCTCACGAAGGCCGGTGAGCAGGTGTTCGCGCAGCTGCGCGCTGAGTACCGCGCGCTGCTGCACGAGGAGATGGCGACGCTTGGCGACCGCGACGTCGCGACGCTCGCGCGGGCGGTCGAGATCCTCGACCGCCTGATCGAACGACTCGGCGAGCGTGACCAGTGAGCCCCGCCGCTGCTCAGACTCACGACGGCTACAAGTGGATCGCGCTGTCGAACACGACGCTCGGGATCCTGATGGCAACGATCAATCAGTCGATCGTGATCATCGCGCTGCCGGCCATCTTCCGCGGCATCCACCTCAATCCGCTTGTGCCGGCCAACACCAGCTACCTGCTGTGGATGCTGCTCAGCTTCATGGTCGTGATGGCGGTGCTGGTCGTCAGCCTCGGCCGGATCGGCGACATGTACGGACGCGTTCGGATGTACAACCTTGGCTTCGCAATCTTCACGGCCGGCTCGATCCTCCTGTCGGCGACCTGGATGCAGGGCAGCGAGGCGGCGATCTGGATGATCGCGATGCGGGTCGTGCAGGGCGTCGGCGCGGCGTTTTTGATGGCGAACTCGTCGGCGATCCTGACCGACGCGTTCCCGGCGGAGCAGCGCGGCCTGGCGCTGGGCATCAACATGGTCGCCGCGATCGCCGGATCGTTCATCGGCCTCGTGCTCGGCGGCGTCCTGGCGCCGATCTCGTGGCGGCTGATCTTCCTGGTCTCGGTCCCGGTCGGCCTGTTCGGAACCGCGTGGGCCTACCTGAGGCTCGAGGAGCGCGGGATCCGCGTGCCGGCCAAGATCGACTGGCTCGGGAATGTCACCTTCGGGGTGGGTCTGATCTCGCTGCTGGTGGGAATCACCTATGGAATCCTTCCCTACGCCGGCCACACGATGGGCTGGACGGCACCTGGAGTGATCGCGGCGATCGTCGGCGGGATTCTGATGCTGGCGCTGTTCGCCTACATCGAGCGCCGCGTTCCGGCGCCGATGTTCCGGCTGCCGCTGTTCCGGATCCGGGCCTTCACCGCCGGCAGCATCGCGGCCCTGCTGGCCGCCCTGGCTCGCGGCGGCCTGATGTTCATGCTGATCATCTGGCTGCAGGGGATCTGGCTGCCGATCCACGGCTACAGCTTCTCTGACACGCCGCTGTGGGCCGGGATCTCGATGCTGCCGCTGTCGGTCGGCTTCCTGGTCGCCGGGCCGCTGTCCGGGCGCCTCGCCGACCGCTACGGAGCGCGGCCGTTCGCGACCGGCGGCATGGTCCTGTCGGCGCTCGGCCTGCTGCTGCTGGTCGCGCTGCCGGTCGACTTCGCCTACATCTGGTTCGGCTTAGTGATCTTCCTGATCGGCTTCGCGATGGGCCTGTTCGCGGCGCCCAACCAGACAGGGATCATGAACAGCCTGCCGCCCGATCAGCGCGGCGCGGGCGCCGGCATGGCGGCGACGTTCATGAACTCGGCGAGCGTGCTGTCGATCGGGATCTTCTTCAGCCTGATCATCGTCGGCCTGTCGTCGACGCTGCCGGCCGTGCTGCTGCACGGGCTCTCGAGCAACGGCGTCCCACACGCGTACGCGGTCAAGGTCTCGCATCTGCCCCCGGTCGGAAGCCTGTTCGCGGCGTTCCTGGGCTACAACCCGATGGGTACCACGCTGGCGCCCGTGCTGCACCAGCTCCCCCACTCGACGGCCGTCTACCTGACCGGGCACAAGTTCTTCCCGACGCTCGTCTCGCACCCGTTCGCGACCGGAATCCACGAGGCGTTCTACTTCGCGGCTCTCTGCTGCGCGTTGGCGGCGGTCGCCTCGTGGATGCGTGGCGGCAAGTACTACCACGTCGAGTCGAGCGACGCCGAGCCGATCGATGCCGAGATCGCGCTCGCCGAATCGGGCACGCTGGCGGGCGTCGCGGCGCCGGTCGACGCGGGTGGGCTCGTCGCTCGCAAGCCCGAGTGAGGGTTTGGGCTTCGTGGGCGCTAGAGCGCCCACGAGATCCAAGAGACCGTTAGCCTTGGAGGTCCGATGGCGATCCTCGCTTCCGTTTCCGAGCTTCAGAACGTGACCGTCGATGAGCGCGGCGCGGCGGTCGTGATCACGCTCAATCGGCCCGAGAAGCGAAACGCGCTGTCGTTGGCTCTGATGCAGGAGCTGTGTGGCGTGCTGGAAGCGGTCGAGTCGAGCTCCGAGGTCCGCGTGGTCGTGCTCGAGGGTGCCGGCGCAGCGTTCTCGTCCGGGCACGACCTGAGCGAGATGGTGGGCCGTGAGCTGCCGTTCTACCAGCGGTTGTTCGACACCTGCACGGTCTTGATGGAGACGATCCACCGGCTGCCGCAGCCGGTGATCGCGAAGGTGCGCGGATTCGCGACCGCGGCCGGCTGCCAGCTGGTCGCCGCGTCGGACCTCGCGGTCGCGGCCGATACCGCCGCCTTCGCGACGCCGGGCGTGAAGATCGGGCTGTTCTGCTCGACCCCGATGGTCCCGCTGTCACGCGCGATCGGCCGCAAGCGCGCGCTCGGGATGCTACTCACGGGCGAGCCGATCTCCGCCGCCACGGCAGCCGACTGGGGGCTTGTGAATCGCGTCGCGCCCGAGTCAGAGCTCGACCAGGCGGTCGAAGAGCTGGTCGCGGCGATCGTCAAGTCGAGCCCGCTCACGGTCGGGATCGGCAAGCACGCGTTCTACGAGCAGATCGAGCTCGACGAGCATCGGGCCTACGACCTGACGAAGTCGGTGATGACGATGAACTCGATGGCCGCCGACGCGCAGGAGGGGATCTGCGCGTTTCTCGACAAGCGGCCGCCGGAGTGGACCGGGACCTAGCGCTTGCAGCGATCAGCGGCCGCGGGAGCTGCTGTCGCTCAGGCGGGCGCCAGCACGATGTCGTTCTGGACGCTGACCCACTCGCCATCGACGCCTGCCGGTTTGTCCGGGTCGTCGCCCGAGCGCGGAACGAACCCGCGCACGAGCGTTGGCTTGACCGCGAACACCGCATCTGAGTCCAGGTACTCGCTGGCGCCGTCGAACACGTGCGTCGTCAGCGTCCGATAACCGTCGGCCCGGATGATCATGTGGATGTGCGCCGGGCGCCAAGGGTGCCGACCGGTGGCGTCGAGCATCGCGCCCACCGGGCCGTCATCGGGAATTGGGTACGGCGTCGGCCGGACGGCGACAAACGCGTAGGAACCGTCGTCGCGGCTATGGAAGCGACCGCGGAGATGATCCTCGGGGCCTTCGGGCCGCTGGACCGCGTACAGCCGGTCGGCTCCGTTCTGCCAGACGTCGAGCTCGGCGCCTGCAACCGGAGCGCCGCGGACGTCGCGGACGTGACCGTAGACCAGCGCCGGGACGCCGCCGTGCTGTTCGGCGATGTTGGCGCCGTATGCGCGCAGCGGCGCGCCCGGAGCATAGAACGGACCGAGCACCGTTGATTCGGTCGCGCCGGCCGGGAGCGTGTGCTCGAGCGCGTCGACCAGCATCGACAGACCGAGCGAGTCCGACCACAGGATCCACTCCTGCCTGTGCTCGTCGGTGATCTCGCCCGTGCGGGTCAGGATCTCGATCATCCGCTCCCACTCGTTCGGTGTCAGTTCGACCTCGCGAGCAAAGGCGTGCGTATGGCGTACGAGTGCCTGCATCAGCTCCCGTAAGCGCTCATCCGAGCAGCCGTCGAAGCTCCTCAGCACGGTGTCTGTGATCTGGTCGGTAGTGGTGGGCTGTGGCTCGGGCATTACTCCATTCTCGCCGTTGAGCTCGGCCGCCGTGTCGGCGGTGCGATCATCCTCTGTATGGCCAGATCGCGCCTGGCTGGGCCGGCGGTCCTGGCAGCGGCGGCGCTGCTCGCGGGCGGATGTGGGTCCGGGTCTTTAGGCAAGTCGCACACGACGGCTGCGTCCGCGACCTCGCACACCCCAGCCGCGGGTGGGGGTGTTCAGGTGCTGCCCGCGCCGCCGCCGACCGGGATCCCGGCCGACCCGGTCGCCGTGCGCGTGATCAAGGCGTGGTCGACGTTGCTGCGCCGTGGCGACATCCACGCCGCAGCCGCGTTGTTCAAGCTGCCCAGCGAGTTGATCAACGGCACCGGCAACGGGGTTGCGGCGGTGATCCTGATCCATGACTTCGCGCAGGCGGAGGGAGCAAACGAGTCGCTGCCATGTGGTGCCCAGTTCATCTCGGCAGATCAGCGCGGACCATACGTGAACGCGTTGTTCCGGCTCACGGGCCGCCCCGGTCCGGGCGGCAGCAACTGCGAGCCGGGTGCCGGCCTGACCGCGCGCACGAATTTCCTGATCCGCGACGGGCGGATCGTCCAGTGGATTCGGGCGCCCGACGACCCGGGCGACAATGCGGGTGCGTCCGGCGGCGGGCCCACGGTCTGAGAACAGGAGCAAGCCAAGATGGAACGCATCGTTCCCTAGCGGCGCCGACTACGCTATCGCGCTGTGAGCTCCGATCCGTACGCGACGCTTGGCGTCAGCCCGGGGGCCTCGGACGCCGAGTTGCGCGCCGCGTATCGGCGCCTCGTGCAGCTGCACCACCCTGACCACAACGGTGGGTCGGCCGAGTCGGCACTGCGGTTCGAGGAGGTCCAGAACGCCTACGCGCGCGTCCGACAGCTGCGCGCCGACCGGCCCGCGCCCGCGAGCGCGAAGGCCGACCCCGGCGTCGACTCACGCCTGGCGGCGATCGAGCGCGAGCTCGCCAACGAGCGTGCCGCGCGCGCCGAGCGCAATCGCCAGGCGGCGCGCGAACGGGCTCGGCGGGCCGCCCGCGAGGCGACCGCCACCGATGACGCGAAGCGGCCGTCCGACGAGGAGCTCGGCTACTTCAAGACCGACGACAGCTTCTCGAAGATCCTCGCGGACGCCGTCTCAGAGCTCTCCGGCGCGACCGGCGACCTCAGACAGCAGCTGTCACGGGAGGCACGCGAACGCCACGTTGGCAAGCGCGTGTCGGAGCTGATCGACGAACTCGGGTCGCGGCTCGGTGGGGAGCGATCGGGGAGCTGACGGCGCTGGCCGCGACGTCAGCCGCCGAGCGCCAGCGCCAGCACGCCCAGGTCGCCGACGTGTGCCGCGAGCGACGACCAGGCCGCGTCGTGGCTCCGCTGTGGACGGGTCTCGGTGAGCCGGCGCGCATGCTCCAGCGCCAGCCGCAGCTGGTCGCTTCCGGTTGCGACGCCGCCGTTAGGCCGGGTATTGGGGTTCATGTAGACGGTCCCTTCTCTTGTCGAAGTGGACCCTCTCCTCACGTAGCCGCAGATAATAGTGCTTGTAACACATAAGCACAAATACCTATTTGCGCGGTGTGCCATAGGTGATATCTATAGCTTGCTGTGAACCTGCGCCAACTCGAGTACTTCGTCGCGATCGTCGATCACGGTTCGTTCACGGGGGCTGCCGAGCAGCTGCTCGTCTCGCAGCCCTCGCTGTCGCAGCAGATCGGCGCCCTCGAGCGCGAGCTCGGCGGCGCGCTGCTAGAGCGCCTTCCGCGCGGCGTGCGGGTCACGCCGGCCGGACAGAGCCTGCTGACGGAGGCCCGGGCGACGCTGCGACACGCCGAGCGCGGGCGCCGCGGGGCGCGAATGGCGCTCGCCCTCGACGCCGGGCAGCTCGAGGTCGCGGCGGCCACATCGGCGGCGGCCGGGATCCTGCCGGTGGTACTGCGCGACTGGCAGCAACGTCACCCGGGGATCGAGGTCAGCCTGCTCGAGTTCCCGCACCGCCGCGGGCTCGACGAGGCCGTGCGCGACGGTGCTGGTGACATCGCCGTTGGGTCGCTGCCGCGGAGCTGGCCGGGATTGGTCGAGCCGCTCGGATGGGAGGAGTTCGTCGTCGTGCTCCCCGACGGCGATCCGCTGCTCGTGGACGCGGAGGTCGATCTGGCGGCGCTGGCCGATCGGCGCTGGGTCCACTTCACCACCGCACACGGGCTGGCCGAAGTGATCGACTTCTGCTGCGCCAACGCCGGCTTCGCGCCGCGCGTGGCGGTGCGGACCAGTCAGGTGACGGCGGCGCCGCTGTTTGCGGCTGCCGGGATCGGGCCCGCGCTGGTGCCTGAGCACAACGTCCCGGCAGCCCTGATGCGGCTCGCCCGCCCGGCGAGGTCGCGTCCGATCCGAACCGTGTGCGCGTTCACGCGCGGCGACCTGACGACACTCACGCGCGCGTTCCTGGAGGCGCTGCGCGACTACTCGTGGCACCCGAAGCCGTCCGGGGCGCTCGACCTCGGCTAGCGCCGCGACACTAGGAAGCTTCCCGCTCGGAGACCGGTCGCCGGTCCGCGACCCGCTCGCGCAACCCGGCGATCATGATCCCGATCGAGAACCGGTCAAACAGCTCCGCGCCGCGCTCGACGAGCATCGGTGCGTGCGCGCCCATCCGCCGGCTGGTGCGGAGCCGGACGTGGAACTCACTCTCGTTGCCGGCCCGCGGCTCGAGCAGCAGCGCCCAGGTGACCTGCAACTCCTCGCGCCGCTCCGACCACCAGACGAGCGCATGCGGAGGATCGACGATCCGCGCCTCGAACCAGCCGTCGGCCCCGTGATCGGAGACGCGATCGCCGACAGCGACCTGTTGAAAGGCCGGGTCGATCACGCGCAGCGCGCGATTGCGACGCGGCGTCAACCGCTCCATGCGGCGGCTCAGGTACCAGCCGGCGCGGCCCCTGCCCAGTTGCAGCAGCCATGGCCAGACCTCCTCGGGCGGGGCCGGCAGCGTGGCGCGACGATCCATCACCAGCGGTGCGTCGGGGATCAGATCGTCGCCGGGCAGCGACTCCTCCTCGAGCATCCGGGGGTCAGTCATCCTGAGTGAACCTGTCCGCGACCGGGTAGTCCCAAGGGGTCGGCTTCCGCCCATCTGCACGGCGGACGGCGCAACAACTGGAAAGGGAGACCCGAGGCCTTGATCTAGCGGTTCTCCGCCGCTCCTGGGAGCGGCCGAGGCTCGCCGCTGGCAAAGCGGCGTACCGCTGCGCGATCGAGGCGTTCTTCAATCGGCAGGAGGTAGTGATGTCCACATGGATCATTGTCCTGATAATCGTGGTGGTCGTGGCGCTGATGGTGCTGGCGTTCGCGCTGCCGCGGATGCGCGAGCGCGCTCGCGTCCGTACCCGTGAGCGAGAGCTCGGACAGCGCCGCGACGAGGCCGCGAGTCAGCACCGCGAGGCCGCTGCGGAACTTGGCCAACAGGCCGATGCGGCTGAGCAGCGCGTTCGGATCGCGGAGCAGGAGGCGGCCAGGCAGCGCGCCGAGGCGCAGGCGCAGCAGGAGCGCGCGCAGCTTCACGAGCATGGCCTCGCCGACGATGAGCTGATCGACGACGAGGAGCGCGATCGCTTCCGTGGCACGTCAGCCGTACCCGCAGACGAGGGCGAGCAGGCCCCAGCCGGGGACGCCGACGCAGAGCGCGAACAGGCGCGGTAGCCGCCCCGCACGTGAGCACACGCTCAACCACTGAGCATGGCGCTCGGCCGCTCGCTCAAGCGTGCGGCTGAGCGGTCGACGAGCCGGCATTCGAGTGGATCGCCCTCTCCGGGTTCGTCGCCCGCGCGATCGTGTACGGCGTGATCGGCGTGCTGGCATTGGAGGTCGCGCTTGGAGTCGGCGGCAAGACCGCGAGTCAGCGCGGCGCGATGTCGCGATCGCCGGCCCCGCTCGGCAAGGTGCTGCTGCCTTCGCGGCCTCGGCACGGCCTCTACGCGGCGCTGTGCGTGACCGCGATCCGGATCCTGACCGGCGCGCGCACGACCGGCGGGTCAAAAGGCCCCACTCATGCGGCGGCGGGCGTGCTCGGGTGGCCCGGGGGGCCGACGATCGTCGCGGCCGCCGGCGTTACCCTGATCGTCGTCGGCGCGCTCCAGGCGTACCGCGGGGTGGCGCGCAAGTTCCTCGACGAGTCGCAGACCGACCGGATGGGTCGCGCGGTCAAGCGCGGCTTCACCAGACTCGGGATCGTCGGCCTCCTCGCGCGGGCGGCCGTGTTCGCGCTGATCGGATACGGCGTGATCAAGGCCGCCGTCGACTACTCGCCCCGCAGTGCGATCGGCCTCGACGGCGCGCTCGCGAGCCTCGCGCATGCGGCCGATGGCCCGCTGCTGCTGGGCCTGGTTGCCGCCGGCTTCGTCTGCTTCGCGCTGTTCTCGCTGGTCGAGGCGCGCTACCGCAAGATCTGATCAACGAGCGACGATCGTGAAGAAGTCGCGGCTGTAGGGCGCGAGAAATTGCCCCGGCACGCCCGGCTGGCCGGGGACGACCGGCACCGACGCGAGGGGACCCACTCCGCCGCGATGGCCGTACAGATAGCCCGCCACCCACTCGGGGTTGATGTCGAGCTCGAGCGCCCTGACGACGTGAGCGGCCAGCAGGATGTTCACGAGGTCCGCGACCGTCAGGTGCTCGCCTCCCGCCCACACGAGATGGCCGTCGGCCGTGATCCCGAGCGCCGAGCGCGCCGGGTCAATGACGCCACCAAGCGTCGCGCCCCAGCACAGCAGGCATCCGGTGTCGCCAGCGGGCCGCCCGCGATCAATCAGCAGATGCAGGTTCTGACGGACGGACACGACCTCTTTGCCGGGCGCCGGCACGCCGTTACGCCAGGCGCCAATGTCCGTCGTGCCATCGGAGTAGGTGACGATCGACCCGAGTCCGTCGCTGAGCGGAGCGCCAACCCGTCCGTATGACTCAAAGCCCCCAGCGTTCGTCTCGAGCTTGAAGCCGCCGTTGAACGCCGCGAGCAGCCGGCGGCGCTCGGGCGCTGCGATCGTCGGGCCAAAGCGCCAGCCGGTGCTGCCGACGTCGATCGTGCCCGAGTGCAGCCGGAGCTCGACGAGCTGCTGGTTGAAGGACAGCAACGCAAAACCGGGCCTGCGCGCCACCCAGGCCGCTGTCTGCCCACGCCAGCTGACCGCCGGCACGAAGTTCGTCGGTACCGAGCTCATCGCCGAGGCCAGGAGCCTGGGGTGGGCGGGCGGCGCGTCAGCGGAGGCCGAGACGCGCCGCGTGTGCCGGACCGTTGAACGATGCGCGTTCGCGACGGCGCGCGAGCTCGAGGCCGTCGAAGCACGGCCTGACGACGAACTCGTCGAGTCCCCGCCGCATGCCGAGACGGCCGTCAACGTCGCGGCGGCGAGCGCCACCGCGACCAGCGCGCCGCCCCGATGCCTCACGTGTTTTCCTGCTCCAGGAGCAGCGCAAGGACAGGGCATGCAGTCGCCGCGCGGCGAGCGTGGCCGATCAGCTCGGGCTCGAGACGCACGCCGTCGACAGCTGGGTAGCCCCACTCGTCGAGTGATACCCGCTCTGGCAGCAGCTCGGCGCAGATCCCGTGGGCGACGCACTGGATCGGGTTCACGCGCATTTTCATCGCCGGCCGCCTCCGCGCGCAACCGCGATCGGGATCGGAAGCAGGGGCTCGGCATCACAGCCGTCGCACGGGCCGTGGCGCATGTGATCCTCGAACTCGTGCGCGAACACGCGCAGCGCGCTCGCGACAAACCGGGTCGCTCCGTCCGGGAACTGGCAGGCCCCACGCCCGGCGAGCGAGCTGCTCCAGCGGGCGAGTTCTCGCCCCGCGCCAGGGCTCGCGGTACCGCCCGCGACCTGCTGGATCGTGTCGGCGATCGCACCGAGCCCGTTCACGCACGGTCCGCACTGTCCCGCTGACTCGAGCGCGAAGTAGTCGGCGACGCGGGCGGTCTCGGCGACCGCACAGGTCCCGGCGCCGAGCGCGACGATCACACCGGCGCCGAGGCTCGCGCCGTGCCGGGCGAGCTCGCCGGGCGACAAAGACAGCTGCCGGACCGCGACCTCACCGAACCAGGAGCCGAAGTAGCCGCCAATCAGCACGGCGGTTAGATCCTCTGTCAGGCCGGCGCTGTCGAGCAGCTCATCCAGCGGCGCGCCTTGCTCGATCTCGTAGACGCCGGGTTCGTGGACCGCGCCCGACAGCGTCACCAGCGCCGAGCCCGGGTCCTGGCTGGTTCCGGCCTCCCGGTACCAGCGCGAACCGTTGCGGGCGATCAGCGCCAGATGGGCGAGCGTTTCGATGTTTTGTACGAGGGTCGGGCGGCGGCGAATCCCGTGCTCGTAGGGTCGCGCCGCGAACGACGGCTTCGCCTCGCCCCCGGACAGCGCGTTGACGAGCGCAGACTCCTGACCGGCGACAAACCCGCCCTCGCCGGCGTAAAGCTCAAACTTCGGGTCGTCGCGGCGGCGCTCTGAGCGGCGCTCGTCAAGGGCCGTGTGGAGCGCGTCGGCTACCTCGCGATCACCGTCGGAAAATGCGATCACCGCGACGCGGGCGTCGACCGCGCGCGCCGCGACGCTGGCGCCGTCGAGAAGGAGATGCGGGGCCCTGGTGAGCAGTAGCCGGTCCTTGGCGCTCGCCGGCTCGCCCTCGGTGCCGTTGCCGAGCACGATTCGAGGGCCCCGCCGCCCGGCGACCGCGCGCATCTTGGTGGAGACCGGAAATGCGGCGCCGCCACGGCCGCGCAGGCCCGAACGCTCGACCTCGTCGATCAGGCGACCCGGAGCCCAGTGGCGCAGATCAGGCAATCGACCGTGCACCTGCTCGTGCGAGCCCAGGTCGCCAGCTGCGCCCGAGGTGACCCCCTGCAGCAGGCGCGGCAGGATCGTCATGGCCCACCCCGGGGACGGTGCTGACGGTTCCGGTCACGCTGCCCACCCCGGGATTGAGCGCCAGCCGCGCGAGCAGCGAGAACGCGGAGCCGCCACCGGCAAGCCTGGCGGCGACGTCGGACCCCTGCAGCGCCGTGATCTGCCCCGAGTACGCGTCTGGGTTGCCAGCCGGTCCGAGCGTCACCCGGCTGCTGCTCATCTGCACGCCGCTGCCGGCGATCGGCTGGCCCTGGATGCGGATCCGGAGCCTGCTCAGCCGCTGGCCGTGGACGTCGAGCGCGATGTCGACCAGCACGCCGCCGGCGCGTCGGACCTGACGGAATCGCCCGGTGACCGGGGCGGTAAACGACGTCGCGTTCGAAGCCCGCGTGGGCGCGCCCGGGCCGGCGCCCTTGTGGACGGAGACCGACGAACGGGCACTCGACTTCGCGTGAGCGCCCGCGATCAGCGCCGCCGGCGTCCCGGCGCGCTTGGCCCAGCCGGCCGACAGCGGCCCTGCGGGAAGCCAGACGATCAGGCCCAGCGGCACGATCGCGGCCGCCCCGAGCGCCGACAGCCGGGTGACGAAATGGGTCGGCCAGCCGGCGCTGACCCGCGTGGCGACCGCGGCGAGCATGATCGCGATGCAGCCGGCGGTCAGCAGCAGCATCCAGTGTGTCTTGGCATCGCTGCCCGTGCCGAGGCCGTGGACCAGCGCGACCGGCCAGCTTGCGTAGGCGAGCCAATGGGTCGCCTTCCAGCCGCGGTAGCCCATCCGGCGCCGGATCAGGCTCGTGATCATGACCGCGAGCAGCAGGTCGAACGCCACCGTCCCCAGCCCGAGCCAGATCGGGCGGTAGGCGGACTTGAACGGGATGACGGCGTCGAGCAGGGTAATCGGCGCAAATCCGTCGAGCAGCGTGGTGACCACGTGGACGGCTACGAAGCTGACCGCGAGTAGCGCGGCGTTGCGGTGCACCATCTCGAGCACGAACCGTGGCGTGTCCGCGATCCGCATCCGGCGCACGTTCGCGACACCCAGCGCGACCGTGACGGTCAGCAGGACAAGCGAGATCGCCCCGGTTCCTCTTGTCAGGAACCAGAACGGGCTGGGACTGACGGCGGATGTGATCAGCATCGTTAGAGCCGGTGTCAGGAGCCGCCGGACACGACCGGCGCCGGAGCCGCGGGCGCGGTCGACGGTGCCTGCGATGGAGACTGAAGCGGCGCGCTTGAGTTGTCGTCGCCCGACTGCTGGCTGGAGGCCGACGCCCGCGAGCCGGTCTTCGATTGCAGCACCACGCTGGCGGTGTGCGCATGAAATGCGTGCGCCGTGACGGCTGACACCGCCGCCGCCAGGAGCACCGCGCCCGAGATCATCCAGCGGTTCGCCCGGCCGACAAACGCGAGGCCGTCGTCGCGCAACCGTGTGTCGGGGCCGCGGCGAGGCGCAGATCGCAGGCTGCGAGGGTCGTTGCGCATCGTGCCGATTCTGCGTCGGCCGGAAAAGACGTCGCTAAGACGGGGGTGAGACTGCGCTTACGACAGGCTAATCGTCCGTCAATCCAGCGGACCGCGAGGCCGCGTCAGAACGCGGGCAGCTCGCGGTAGTCGCCCCACACCTGCTGCAGCGCGTGGACGATCTCGCCCTCTGAGACGTGCGCGCGAGCGGCGTCGAGCAGCGGCGGCATCAGGTTCGTCGGTCTGTGAGCGTGCCGCGGTCGTGATCGCCTGCAGGGCTCGCGCGACGGCCTGCTGGTCGCGATCGGCGCGCGCGGCCTGGACGCGGGTCGATCTGCTTCTGCTCGAGCGCCGGGTCGATCCGCAGGATCGTCGGCTCGCCGCTCGTCACCCTCGGTGAAGCGGTTGACGCCGACGACGATCCGCGCGGCCCGGCGTCGATCTCGCGCTGGAGCTGGAACGCCGCGTCGGCGATCTCGCGCTGCGGGAAGCCCTGCTCGATCGCCTCGACCATCCCGCCGAGCTCGTCGATCTTGTGCGAAGTAGCTCGTAGCGCCTGCTGCTCCATCCGGTCGGTCAGCGCCTCGACGAAGTAGCGCGCCGCCGAGCGGGTCGATCGTGTTCGCGACGCCGGTCTCGTCGGCGATGATCTGCTGCGTGCGCAGCGCGATCCGCGACCGCCTCCTCGGTCGGCAGCGCGAGCGCCTCGTCGTAGCGAGTTGGTGTGCAGCGACTGCGTGCCGCCGAGCACCGCCGCGAGCGCCTCGATCGCGACGCGCACGATGTTGTTGTAGCGGCTGCTGCGCGGTGAGCGATGACGCCGGCGGTCTGGGTGTGGAAGCGCAGCATCCAGCGACTCGGGCCTGCTGCGCGCCGAACGTCTCGCGCAGCTCGCGCGCCCAGATCCGCCGCGCGGCGCGGAACTTGGCGATCTCCTCGAAGAAGTCGATTGTGGGCGTTGAAGAAGAAGCGACAGCCGCGGCGCGAAGTCGTCGACGTCCAGGCCGCGCGCGACCGCAGCTGCTCGACGTAGGCGAGCCCGTCGGCGAGCGTGAACGCGAGCTCCTGCGCGGCGGTCGAGCCGGCCTCGCGGATGTGGTAGCCGCTGATCGAGATCGGGTTCCAGCGCGGCATGTCGCGCCGCGCAGAACTCGATCATGTCGGTGACGATCCGCATCGCCGGGTCGCGGCGGGAAGAACCACTCCTTCTGCGCGATGTACTCCTTGAGGATGTCGGTCTGGATCGTGCCGCCGAGCTGCTCGCGCGGGTGACGCCCTGGCGCTCGGCGGCGACGACGTAGAACGCGAGCATGATCGCCGCCGGCGCGTTGATCGTCATCGAGGTCGTGACCTCGTCGAGCGGGATCCCGTCGAACAGCGGCTCCATGTCGCGCGAGCGTGTCGACCGCGACGCCGCTCGCGCCCGACCTCGCCGAGCGACACGCGGGGGGTCGGAGTCGTAGCCCATCAGCGTCGGCATGTCGAACGCGGTGCGAGAGGCCGGTCTGGCCCTGCGCGAGCAGGTAGTGGAAGCGCTCGTTGGTCTCCTCGGCGGTGCCGAAGCCGGCGAACTGGCGCATCGTCCAGAGCCGGCCGCGGTACATCGTCGGATGGACGCCGCGCGTGAACGGATACTGGCCCGGAAGCCCGATCGCGCCGCGTTCGCGGGCAGGTCGGCCTCGGTGTACAGCGGCCTGATCTCCTCACCCGACAGCGTCGTGAACGACGCGTCGCGCTCAGGCGTCAGTCCGTACGCAGCGCGCCACTCCTCGTAGCTCACCGGGAGCTTGTCGAGCACGCTCATCGCGACCAATGTTACGAGGGGTACGATCCGAGTAGATGGCGGTACGAGCGATCGGCGTCAACCACATCGCGTTCGAGGTCCACGACCTCGGCCAGACGCTCGAGTGGTACGGCCGCTACTTCGAGTTCGAGCTGCGCGGGCGCCGGAGCAACATGGCCTGGATCGACCTCGGCGACCAGTTCATCGCGCTAACCGAGGGCGGCCCCGAGACGCCGGACCGCAGCCGCCACGTCGGGCTGGTGGTCGACGATAAGGCGGCGCTGCGGGCGAAGCTGATCGAGGACGGATGTGACGTCTCGGCCGACGGGCGGCTTCGGGTCCGCGACCCGTCCGGCAACCAGCTCGAGATCGTCGACTACCGCGACGTGCAGTTCTCAAAGACGCCGGCGGTCCTGCGGGCAATGAAGCTCGACGGCCTGCAAAAGAACGAGCGCGCGCGAGAGGAACTGCGGGCCAAGGGCATCGACCCCGACTAGGCCGCCGCGGGGATCAGGATCCCGCGGCCCTGGAGCCGCCCGCCGTTGAGGTCGGCCATCGCGTCATTGATCGCATCGAGCGGATAGGTCGATGTGTGAAGGCTGACCTTCCCCTGCGCGGTCAGCGTCATCAGGTCGACGAGGTCGGTGTAGGAGCCGACCAGGTTGCCGATGAAGCTGATCTCGCGCGAGATCACGTCGATCGTCGGGACGTTGATGTTCTCGCCGTAGCCGATCACGTAGTAGAAGCCGCCGTCCGGACCATCGCGATCCCGTCCTCGATCGCTCCCTTCTCGCCGACGAAGTCGATGATCGCCTCGGCACCGAGGCCGTCGGTCAGCTCGCGGACCGCTTCGACCTGCTTGCCGTCGACCTTGACCGTGTGGTCGGCGCCCAGCTCACCGGCCAGCGCGAGCGCCGGCTCGGACGGGTCGATCACGATGATCTGCGTCGGCGTGTAGGCCTTCAGGCACTGGATCCCGATGTGACCCAGCCCGCCGGCGCCGATCACGACCACCTGCGTTCCCGCGCCGAGCACCGGGATCGCCTTCTTGACCGCGTGGATCGCAGTCAGGCCGGCGTCGGCGAGCGCCGCGATGTCCTTCGGCTCGAGACCCTGGTCGAGCCTGACGACCGACCGGGCGGAGGTCTTGAGCAGGTCGGCGAAGCCGCCGTCGCGATTGATCCCCGGGAACGAGCCGTTGACGCAGTGCATGTCGTCGCCGCGGCGGCACGGGCCACAGAACCCGCAGGAGATGAACGGGTGCACGATCACCGTGTCCCCGACCTCGACGTTGGTGACTCCCGAGCCGATCTGGTGCACCCAGCCGGCGTTCTCATGCCCCGGCGTGTATGGCAGCACGACCTGAGACTTCTCGGCCCACTGCCCCTCCTGGATGTGCAGATCGGTCCGGCACAGCCCGGCGGCCCCGATCCGGACGATCACATCGAACGGCCCGTCGATCGTCGGCTCGTCGATGCTGTCGAGCTTGAGCGCGTCGTGGTAGGCGTGCAGTCGGGCGGCCTTCATCTCAGAATCTCCTCCGGTTCAGCTCTCCAGTTGGTGGCGCATTTGCAGTAACGCGCGGCAGATGCCGCCATTGGCCTCGAGACTCGTTCTCACCAGGCGCGCCATCCGTAGCCAGCGGTCGAGCTGATCTGGGGTCAGCGGCTCGCCAGCGGGCGTGACGAACGCCGCTCGGCTCTCGATCCCCAGCTGCGCGCGGAGCTCGAGGCAGCGCGCCGCCTCGGGCGGGAGGTCGTCGACCGTCAGCGCCACGACCTGCTCGGCGCTCGCCCCGGTCCGCAACAGCTGCTCGCAGACCTTCGACTGGCGCGCGATCAGTGCCTTGCGCTGGAACAGCTCGCGCAACGCGTGCAGCTCGTCGTCGGCGGTCTCGCCGGGGAAGGCGCCCGTGAACCCCTCGTCGCGCTCGAGCGCCGCGTTGATCTCGTCGGCCGTGTAGTGGTCGTCGAGCGTGACCGTCACGGTTCGCGCCTCCGACAGCCTACGCACGGCGTTGCGGGCGTCGGCTGCCATCAGGAAGGCGAAGTTGGGGGCACACTGCGGCGTTGGCAGCCGCAGCACGACCTCGACATCGCCGGCCGGGCTGACCGACACCGAGCTCACGAACCGCAATCGGGTGATCGGTTCGTCGAGCTCGGGATCGATCACGTCGTCGAGCGCGCGCATCACGCGCTCGACGGCTCCGGCCTCCTCCAGCTCGGAGGCCGGGTCTGTCATGCCGACTCGACCAGCTGCGCGTCCTCCTGGTCACCGGCACCCGGCTCCTGGAACTCGGCCGGGACCTCGATGTCGTACAGCTTGGCGGCGTTGAGGCCGAGGATCTTGCGCTTGCCGGCATCGGTCAGGCGCGGGTAGTCGGAGAACTCATCGTGGTCGGGGTCCGGATAATCCCAGTCGAGCAGACCTTCGATCTGCCACTTCGGCTCCCAGATCGCGTAGTCCGAGCCGATAGATCATCTTGTCCTCGCCGACCCAGAACAGCAGCTCACCCATCACCTTGGCGAAGAAGCGCGGGCGCGCGAACATCAGCCCGCCTAGAACAACCGACAGGCCGGCGTAGACGTTGGGCTCCTGCGTCGCCATGAAGCAGAAGTCCTCGATCCGCGGCAGCCCCACGTGCTCGACGATGAAGTTGAGCTCGGGGTTGTCTGGTCGCCGCGATATCGACGTCCTTGACGTCGAACGCGTCCTTGTCCAGCGGCCAGATCGTCGGCCCCTTGTGGACGTGGACGTTCTTGACGCCCAGCTCCTTGCACTTCTCAAAGAACGGCTTGCAGGCGTCGTCGTCAGCGCCAACCGCGCGAGCCGTTGTACCACTCGGCGGTGTAGAGCTTGCAGCCCTTGAGGTTGTAGCGCTTGGCGTCCTCCTCGAACTGCTTCAGGCCCGCCTCGCCCTCGCGCGGGTCCCAGCGGCCGTTGACGATCACCTTGTCGGGGTACTTCGCGGCCAGCGTGCGATTGCGCTCGAGCGTGTTGAAGCCGTCCGTGTACCACTCCTTCAGGTACGTCGACTGCAGGATCGCGACCTCGGCACCGGCGTCCTCGAACACGTCCTTGACGAAGTCCGCCTCGGAGTACTTCTGGAACTTCTCGAGCGGCCAGTGGGTCTCTGGCGGCCCGAGCCCCATGTAAGCGTGGAAGCACTCGATCCAGCCCTTCGCGTACTGCTCCTGCCCCTTGACCCAGTTATCCGGGCTGGCGTCCCAGAAGTGGCAGTGGCCGTCGACAACGAAGTACTTGTCGCCGTTGCGCGTGTACATCCCTACCTCCCTACGTGGTCGAGTCGTACAGGTCGGCCTAATCTACTCTCGCCGCGAGCCCGCCACTAGACGGGTCGTTCTCCGACTGTATTTGGGCGGCTCAGAGCCGCCGCAGAAGATCGACTATTGGCCGAGCGTCGAGGGGTGCGGCGGGTCCTGCGGGGTCGGGAACGACCCGTCGATCAGCTCGATCCGGTAGCCGTCGGGATCTGCCACGAAGCAGATCCGATACTCCTCGCGGCCGCCGGGCGCGTAAGGGGGCCTCTCTGGTTGCAGTCCCTCGCTCGCAAGCTTGGAGAGCAGCGAGTCGAGGTCGTCGATCACCAGCGCCATGTGGTTGTAGCCATCGCCGAGGTCGTATGGCTGATCGCGGCCGACATTGACCGTCAGCTCGAGCACGTCGCCGTCGCCGGGCAGGCCCATGTAGACGTTGTAGGCCGACTCGAAGTTGAGACGCCCGCGGGGCTCGAACCCGAGCAGCCCGTAGAACGCGAGGGATCTGTCGATGTCCCGGACGCGAATGCATGTGTGGACGTACCTGCTGCTCACCGCGTCGAGAATAGCCCTCCGGCGAGCGTCACGCAGAGCTCATGGCGAATGTCGTCGCCGAGGTCTGATCTGGTGAATGATGCACGCCATGAGCTCAGACAGTGCGCTCGGCGGCCTCCGGGTCCTTGACTTCTCGCGGGTCCTGGCGGGGCCGTTCGCGACGATGATGCTGGGCGACCTCGGTGCGACCGTGATCAAGGTCGAGCGGCCCGGAGTCGGCGACGACACCCGCAGCTGGGGCCCGCCCTACGACGCCGGCGGGATGGCGACCTACTTCGAGTCCGTCAACCGCAACAAGCAGAGCATCGCGCTCGATCTGAGCGCCGCCGAGGATCTTGCGCGAGCGCTGTCGCTCGCGCGCGAGGCCGACGTCGTCGTCGAGAACTTCAGGCCCGGCGTCATGGACCGGCTCGGTCTCGGCTACCAGCAGCTGCGCGCCGAGCGCCCGGCACTCGTCTACTGCTCGATCACCGGCTTCGGGTCAGGTGCCGGCGCCGGCCTGCCGGGCTACGACCTACTCGTGCAGGCGCTCGGTGGGCTGATGAGCATCACCGGCGAGTCAGATGGCGAGCCGCAGAAGGTCGGCGTGGCGCTGGTCGACGTGCTCGCGGGGCTGTTCTCGACTGTCGGGATCCTCGCCGCGCTGCGCCATCGTGACGCGACCGGCGAGGGCCAGCTGGTCGAGGTTGACCTGCTGTCGGCGCTGCTGGCGGGACTCGTCAACCAGGCATCGGCATTCACGGTCGCCGGCGTCGTGCCGGGCCGGATGGGCAACGCGCATCCCAGCATCTCGCCGTATGAGCTGTACGCGACCGGTGATGGTGAGCTCGTGGTCGCGGTCGGCAACGACCGGCAATTTGCGGCGCTGTGCGATGTGCTGGGGGCTCTGGAGCTGGCGGACGATCCCCGCTTTGCGACCAACGCGGAGCGCGTCGCGCAACCGCGACCTACTGAAGCACGAGCTGCTCGAGCGCCTCCGGACCCGGCCCGCGAGCGACTGGGCGCGCGATCTGACCGCGGTGCGGGTGCCTGCCGGCGTCGTCAACGACCTCGCGGGCGCGTTCGCGCTCGCGCAGACGCTCGGCCTCGAACCGATCGTCTCCGTACCGGCGCCCGACGGCGGCGTCGTGTCGCTGACGCGCAACCCGATCCGGCTCTCGCGCACGCCCCCCACCTACCGCAGCGCGCCGCCGCCGATGCCCGACTCAGCCGGGTAGCGCGTCCTCGATCGCCTCGACGATCTGCGCGTCCTCGGGCGCCACCTTGGTCGGAAAGCGCGCGATCAGCTTGCCGCCGGCGCCGACCAGGTACTTGGTGAAGTTCCAGGCCGGTGGCCCCGAGCCCGGCTGGCGCGCGAGGTCGCTCCACAGTGGCGACGGGTCGGCGCGGACCGAGGTCAGCTCGGTCAGCGGAAACGTGACGCCGTAGTTCTTTTGGCAGAACGCCCCGATCTCGTCGGCGCTGTCGAACTCCTGGTCGGCAAAGTCCTTGGAAGGCGCGCCGAGCATCTGCAGCCCACGCTCGCCGTAGCGCTGATAGAGCGCCTGCAGGCCCTCGTACTGGGGCGTGTAGCCGCACTTGCTGGCGGTGTTGACGAACAGCGTCGGTCTGCCGCGCAGCGTTTCGAGGTCGAGCTCGCTGCCGTCGAGCAGCTTGACCTTGTGCTCGTAGAGATCGGTCGGCTGCTCGAGCGTCTTGGTGCGACGGGTGTACATACGGAGGGTCGAGAGCTTGCTCATGGGTCTCTTAAGGTACGTGGTCGCCCGCTAGGATCGCGCGCCGCGTGGCGATCGCATATGAACGCACGGGCCAGGGACCGGCCATCGTCCTGCTGCACCCGCTGGGGGCCGACCGCCACGTCTGGGACCCGATCGTCGCCCGCCTGAGAGACGAACGCGAGCTGGTCGCCGTCGACATGCCGGGCTTCGGGGATTCGGCGCCACTCGCGGCCGAGCCGACGCCGCGGGCGCTCGCGGAGTCCGTGTCAGAGCTGGTCGGCCGGCTCGAGTTCGAGCGCCCGCTTGTGGCCGGCATCTCGCTCGGCGGGTGGGTTGCGCTCGAGCTTGCGCTGCGCGGACAGGCCCGGAGCGCGACCGCGATTGCGCCCGCCGGCCTGTGGCGAAAGCCGCTGAAGCCCAAACCGACGCGCGGTCATTCGCTGGCCGCAGTGCTGGCACCGCTGATCCGCCCGGTCGCCGCGACCGGCGCCGGCCGCCGGCTGTTGCTGGCGAGCGTCGTTGCGCACCCCGAGCGCGTGCCGGCCACCGACGCGACCCGGCTCGTGCGCGCCTGGGCGCTAGCGCCCGGGTTTGCCAGCGTCAGCCGGGCGATGCGCGCCGGCCAGTTCCTCGGCCTCGAGCGAATCGAGGTTCCGGTGACGCTCGTCTGGCCGGAACGCGACCGGCTGGTCACGCGGCCGCGCTCGCTGCCCGACAACGTAGAGAACGTCGAGCTCGCCGACGCCGGCCACGTGCCGGTCTGGGACGAGCCCGACGAGATCGCGGCGATTCTGAGGCGCGCGGACGCCTAGGCCGACGCCGGCCCCGCCTCGGCGAGCGCGCGGCCTCCGAGCAGGCCACAGGCCGGGATTCCGACCAGCAGACACAGCGCCGCGCCGAACAGCAGCGCGTGATGGACCGTCGTCGCCGTCAACGTGCCCGACAGCGCGATTCCGGCCAGCCCTGCGCCGACCGCCGCGCCGAGCAGCCGCCCGACCGATAGAACCGCCGAGGTGCGTCCGAGCGCGGCGGGCGGAGTCGCATTGAGCGCCGCGCGCGAGGTCGGCACGAACAGCATCCCAAGCCCGAGCCCGACCGGGATCAGCGGCAGCACGGTGACCGGCGAATCGAGCGAAACGCCGGAGATCCCGAGGATCAGGAGTCCGAGTCCGGCGCCGGCAAAGCCGATCACGGCGGGCAGCTTCTCGCCATAGCGGTCAACGAGGACGCCGGCGAGCGGCGCCGCGAATCCGACCAGCAGCGCCACCAGGACCAGCGCCCCCGAGGCACCGAGGGCCGAGAAGCCGGCCACCCGCTGGAGGTACTGCTCGGCGATGTAGAAGGCCCCGATCATGACCGCAAACGTCAGGCCCGCGATCAGCGTCGCGGCAAGCACGATCCGGTTGAGCCCCGGGTGCGTGTCCCCGGTCTCCCTGGGGACGACCCGCGGCACAAGCCGCGCGATCCCGATCGCGACCAGGACCGCAAGCGGCACCAGGGCCCACCAGCACGCGCGCCAGCCGAACGCGACCGTCAGCAGGCCGCCGAGCAGCGGCCCGACCAGGTTCGACATGCCGGCGCTGGCCCCCCAGATCCCGAGCGCCGACCCGCGGCGCTCGGGCGGGAAGCCGCTGACCGCACCGGCCAGCGCCGCCGGGCTGACGAGCCCGGCACCCGCACCCTGGACGATCCGGGCCGCGATCAGCATTCCGAAGCTCGAGACGACCGCGCCCGCGGCGGCTCCGATCGCGAACACCGCCAGACCGCTCAACGCCAGCCGCCGGACGCCGAAGCGGTCGACGAGCTCGCCACCCGGCAGCAGCACGATCGCATAGGCCCCGAAGTACGCGCTCAAAACGGCCGAGGTCGAGCTCGCCTTGACGTGTAGCCCGTGCGCGACGGTCGGCAGCGCGACGGTGATCAGCGTCCCGTCGAGCTGCAGCAGCGCGGCCGCCGCCGTGCAGGCGGCAAGACGGGTCCAGGCAGACCGCGGCAGCGGCGCGCGCGAATCGTCGGCGCCGCGGCGGCGCCGACGCTTGGCTGTTGCGTGCGGCACATCCCCAGTATCGCGGCTGCGGCTCCTCACCGGCGTCGGCCGTTCTAGACTTATCGCCATGTCACTGGATCGGGAGTACACGCTTGGCGGACAGCGCGGAGTTCTGACGCGCGATCAGGTCCGTGGTGTTTTCGGGCAGACGATGGGTCTCGTCGCGCTTACGGTCGGTTGCGCGGCTCTGGGTGCCTACGCCGGCCGCAATCTCAGCGAGCGGCGCATTTTCCCGCTGTTCATCGGCGCATTCGCGTGCATATTTGGCCTGCAGTGGGCGTCCCGGCGCGGCCGTGAGCAGCTCTCGATCCTGCTGCTGTTCGGCCTCGGGCTGCTGCTCGGGCTGGCCGTCGCGCCGCTGATCGCGGCAGACGCGAAGGACTCCGCGGTGCTGTGGCAGGCTGCCGGAGCGACCGGCGCGTTCGTAGCCGGGCTGGGTGCCGTCGGCTATGCGACCCGGCGGGATCTCTCGTCCTGGATCAGGGTGCTGTTCTGGGCGCTGTTGGCGCTGATCGTGTTCGGTCTCGTCGCGATCTTCGTCGCGATCCCGCATGCGAACCTGATCTACGCCGTGCTTGGGATCGTGATCTTCGGCGGCTTCACGATCTTCGACTTCAACCGCCTACGCCGGGCCGACCCGGGGAGCTCGGTCGTGATCGCGGCCTCGATCTTCCTCGATATCTTCAACGTCTTCTTGTTGTTCCTGCGCCTGTTCGGCGGCGGCGGGCGGAGCTAAGCGCTCAGCTCTCGTCGTCGGGGACGTAGTGGCGCGCGCCCGCAGCGTCCTCCCAGACCCGCATCACCCGATTCGTCCGCGGGTCGCGAAAGCGCTCCGAGGTTGGACGCCAATCAGCCCGCGGACGCTCCGCGTCGCCATGGCCGCGGCGCCAGCGGGCACGAGCGGGCCGGGGGTCGCCCGAGAGCGGCGGCAGATCGGCGATTGCGGCGGCCGCCTCCTCCCTGGTCTGCGCACCGGCCACCACCTCGACTCGCCGTTCGAGCTCCTCGACCGTCAGCGTGCCCGCCGCGGCGTGCCGCTTGAGCCGCTCGAACAGCTGCTCGCGGTCTGAGTCACTCAACAGCACGTGCGCGTGGCCGCTCAGCTGGCCGGTTCGACCTTGACCGCAGTCCCGTAGGCGATGATCTCCGTGAACTGTCCGCCGATCTCGGACGAGTCAAACCTGACCGCGATCACCGCGTCGGCACCGAGCAGGCGCGCGTTATCAACCATCCGGTCGAGCGCGTGGCGGCGCGAGTCCTCCAGCAGCTGGGTGTATTCGGTTATCTCGCCACGGCGCAGGGCCTTGAAGGACGCGGTGACCCCGCCCGTGAACCCCATGCTCCTGACCACCAGCCCGTAGCACACGCCGAGGTTCTCCCGGACCCGGAGGCCGGGCAACTCGAGCGCGGTCGACATCGGCATGCCGCCCATGGGTTCTTCGTCTGCCATCAGCCCCGCAGTATCGATGCTGTCCGATTGCCGATCAAGCTACGGTTCGCGGCCGATGGGACCTCGGCTCCTCAGCGGGCTCGCCGGCCTGCTGGCCGTGATCGCGCTCGCCGCATGCGGCGGCAGCTCCACGTCGAGCTCGTCACGGACGAACCCGACCGCGCCAGACGCCTCGACGACGAGCACCAGCTCCACCGCGGCCTACTATCCGGCCAACGGGATCGGCTACGAGGGGATCCGGCTCGAGGAGGGGCCCCAAATCGCTCCCGCCGGCACGACGCTGCCGGGAACGACGGTCGACGGCATCCACTGCGCGCCGGTCGAGCAGCTCGCCTACCACATCCACGCCCACCTGGCGGTGTTCGTCGACGGCCGCCTGTACCAGCTGCCGGCCGGGATCGGTATCCCCGGATCGGTCGCCGAGTCGACCAATTACGGCCCGGTCGCCGCCGGCGGCAAGTGCTTCTACTGGCTTCACACCCACACCGCCGACGGCGTGATCCACATCGAGTCGCCGACTGACCGCGTCTACACGCTCGGCGAACTCTTCGACGAGTGGCAGCAGCCGCTGTCGGCGACCCAGGTCGGCAGCGTCCACGGCCACATCAGCGCCTTCTTCAACGGCAAGCCGTGGAAGCAGAGCCTGCGGTCGATCCCGCTGCTGCCGCACGCATTGATCCAGTTCAACATCGGCGAGCCCACTCCGCCGCTGATGACGGTCAACTGGACCGGGACCGGGCTTTAGCGCAGCTCGCGGCGCGTCTGTCTGCGCCGCCGCCAGAAGATCTCGATCGCCACCAACCCGACGATCACGACGACCGTGACGACCCCGGTCACAAGCCCAAGGTCGTCGAAGAAGTCCAGCACCGAGGGCCCGATCAGATACGCGCCGAAGCCGAGTCCGGCTGCCCACGCGAGCGCCGAGAGCGCATTCGTCGGCTGGTAGACGGACCCGCGTACCTTGTTGATGCCGGCGACCCACGACGGCGTCATCAGCACTGCGATCACGGCGTAGCGGTCGAAGATCCGCTCGCCGCGGCGCACGGCTCCGATCCGCAGAGACTGAAACGGCCCCGGGGCAACCAGCACGGCTCGCCCGGCTTTGAGCCCGATCAGCCAGCCGATGATCCCGCCGGCGGTCGCGGCGATCCAGGCCACCAGCACGACGCCGACGATGTCGAGCTGGTGGCGCGCGGCCAGCACGCCCGCGTAGATCAGCACTGGCTCGCCGGGGCCCGGAACTCCGATCCAACTGGCGGCCGCAGCGAGCGCGAGACCGACGTAGTCAAACGGCGGGCCGTGGAAGTCGCGGTGCACGTGAAAGCGCAGCAGGGCGAGCAGCAGCGGCAAGGCTGCAGCCCTGATCACTCTCAAGTGACTCCTCCCACGGCTTCGATCGTCGCACAGAAAGCAGTCCGATCCGCCTGTACAGCCGTGCGGCGCCGATCGTTGTCCAGATGGCTAATGCCGCCCGCCCGCGCGTGACGGAGTATCCGGGCCATGCCCGTGGGCGTGATCGTGTCCTACGACGGGACCGCCAACGACGATGACGCGCTCGCGCTCGGCCTGATGCTGCGCGCCGGCGCCGCGAAGCTCTCGCTGGCCTACGTCCGCCACTCGCAGGAATACGACCCGCGCCGCGAAGAGATCGCCCAGCACGACGCCGAGCGGCGCCTGACGCAGGGCGCAGCGTGGCTGGACGACGCCGATATCCCGCAGCACATCGTCGTCGACCCGTCGACGGGCGCCGGGCTCGGACGGCTGGCTGCGGAGGAGGGGGCGGCGCTGATCGTGTTCGGTTCGGACTACAGGACCCCGCCGGGCGCGGTCGAGCCGGGCGGCTCCGCCCAGCAGTTGCTGGAGGGAGGCGCGGTCGCGGTCGCCGTCGCGGCCGCGGGGTTGCGGACCGCCGGTCACAGCGCGATCCGGACGATCTCGGTCTCGCCGGCCGAGGACGATGACGCTCCCCAGCAGACCGGCGCCGCGTTGGCGGAGGCGCTTGGCGCATCGCTGAGTCCGAACGAGGACATGACCGCCGACCTGATCGTCGTCGGTTCGGCGGCGAGCGCGACTGCAGGCCGGATCGCGCTCAGCGGAGCGAGCCGCTCGAAGCTGAACTCAGCGCGTGGATCAGTGCTGGTTCTGCCGCGCGAGACGCCGGTCCTCCCCTAGCTGTCGCGGGCGTTTTCGCCCGTTTTGCGGGTTCCGTTTATCCGTATGTCTAGGAGCCCGTGGCGTTTGCTGGACCCCAGGCCATGGGTCGCGCGCAGGCCGCGGGTGAGACTTCGAACCGTTGACTGGCCCTTCCCGGGCTGGCCGCTGCATATGCAGCGGTGTGTGTACGTTGCCGCCCTCAAAAGAAGGAGACGCAAGACCTAATGTGGCTGCCATATCCAGCCTGGCTTAGCCCCGGGGACAACGCTTGGCAGATGACGGCGGCGACGCTCGTCGGTCTGATGAGCGTGCCCGGGCTCGTCGTGCTCTACGGCGGCGTGATGCAGAAGCGTTGGTCGATCAACAGCATGATGCTGACCTTCATCGCATTCGCGGTCGTTCTCGTGGTGTGGGTGCTGTGGGCGTTCAAGATGGGCTTCGGAACGCCGTGGCACGGCATCTCGCACGGCGGGTTTCTTCGGGAACTTCATCGGTCAGCCGGCCCCGATCCTCGAGCCACTCAGGCGAACAAGGTCAAGCCACGATCCCGCTGGCGACGACCGGGCCCAGCTTCCGGTTCCCGCAAGTCGACACTCGCGTACTTCCAGTTCGTGTTCGCGGCAATCACGCCGATCTTGATGCTCGGCTCTGTGCTCGGGCGGGTCAACATCAAGGCCTGGATCCCATTCGTAGCCTTGTGGTCGTCGATCGTCTACACGGTCAATGCGTTCGTCCTCTGGGGTGGCGGTTTCTTCGCGCAGCACGGCGCGGTCGACTTCTCCGGTGGTTACGTGATCCACCTGTCGGCCGGCGTGTCGGGCTTCGTCGCTGCGGCGGTGATCGGCCCACGACTCCAGCGCGACCGCGAGATCGACGCGCCCAACAACGTGGCGATGGTCGCGGTCGGTGCCGGATCTGCTGTGGCTCGGTTGGAACGGCTTCAACGGCGGCGACCCGTACTTCGCGGGCGCGTCGGCGTCGGCGGCGGTCCTCAACACGAACCTCTGCACGGCGGTCGCGTTCCTGGTCTGGGTCGCCTGGGACTACATGACCGGGCGCAAGCCGGGCTTGATCTCGGCGCGTCAACGGCATGATCGTCGGGCTCGTCGCGATAACACCGGCAGCTGGGTTCGTCAACGGCTGGGGAGCGATCGCGATCGGCGTCATCGCTGCGACGATCGTCTACTTCGCGCTCAACTACCTGAGCCGGCTGCGGCCGTTCCGCAACGTCGATGACACCCTCGGCGTGGTCTACACGCACGGCTTCGCCGGCCTCGCCGGCGGTCTGCTGGTCGGCATCTTCGCCGACCCGGGGATGGCTGGATTACCCCGGCGTCGGCAAGACCCCGAGCATCGCGGCCACGGGGGTGATCTACGGCAACTGGAACCTGCTCAAATGGCAGCTCTGCGCCGGCCTGTGGGTGATCGTCTGTTCGGCGGTCGCCACCTTCATCCTGCTGAAGATGGTGGGCGTGTTCATCCCGCTGCGGATGTCGGACGAGAAAATGGAGATCGGCGACACAGCCGAGCACGGTCACGAGGTGTACCCGTCCGACGTGCCATCGCTCGGATATCCGAACGGGATACCCGGGATCGCGACGGCCGGCGCCGGACACTCGACGCCGACACCCGCCTAGCGGGCAACGGAGCACGGCTTCACTCGGGCCGGGGAGCGGCGGATCCGCTTCCCGGCCGGCGCCGTGTCTGAGTGGGTCAGTCGAGCACGAGCTCTGCGGCGGTACGCAGCATCTGCGGGTCGCCGCCGACCAGCAGCGTCGTGACGATCGACTCTCGCCACGCCTCGAGGTCGTGGCGGATCTTGTCTCTGGGCCCGATCAGCGTCAGCTGCTCGACGAGCCTGGTCGGAACGGCAGCGGCCGCCTCGTCCTTGTGGCCGCCGAGGTACAGCTCCTGGATCTTGGCGACCTCGGCCTCGTAGCCCATCCGGATTGCAACGTTGGCGTGGAAGTTGGTGCCGCGGGCGCCCATGCCGCCGAAGTAGAGCGCGTACATCGGGCGCAGCGCATCGGCCGCGCCCTCGACGTCGTCGGTGACGATCAGCGGCACCGTCGCGGCGACCTCGAACTCATCCGCGCGGCGGCGCGCACCGGCGCGCGCAAACCCCTCGTCGAGCGTCGCGCGGTAGAAGTCGTCCTCGTAGGGCGAGTAGAACAGCGCCAGCCAGCCATCGCACAGCTCGGCGGCCATCGCGATGTTCTTCGGTCCCTCAGCGGCAAGGTAGATCGGGATCTCGTTGCGGAGCGGGTGAATGCTCGACTTCAGCGGCTTGCCGAGGCCGGTGCCCACCAATGGACCCCGCCAGGCGGGTCCGTCGGTGCCCGCAACGGCAACGGGTAGTGCGGACCCTCATTGGTCACCGGCCCGCTACGCGCCCAGATGTCGCGAAGCACGCCGATGTACTCGCGCATCCGAGCCAGCGGCTTTGCGAACGGCTGGCCGTACCAGCCCTCGACGACCTGCGGCCCGGAGACACCGAGTCCGAGGATCACCCGCCCGCCGCTGAGATGGTCAAGCGTCATCGCGGCCATTGCGGTCGCGGCCGGAGTTCGAGCCGAGATCTGGACGATCGCGGTGCCGAGCTTGATCTGCTCCGTCGCCGCGCCCCACCACGCGAGCGGCATCAACGCATCGGAGCCGTACGCCTCTGCCGTCCAGACCGAGTCGAACCCCAGCCGTTCGGCCTCGACCACTGACTCGGCCGCGCCCGGCGGCGGGCCACCCGCCCAGTAACCGGTGTTCAGCCCCAGTCGCAGCTCGCGAGCCATCGCGTGCTGACCCTACTGGCCGGGACCCCGGAGCCGCTGCTTGGTCCGCGTCCATAGGCCTGGTGGGCGCGGCTGGGTGCGCTCCCACTCATCCCTGGTCGGCAGGCGACCTTGCTGTCGAGCCGCCATCACGCAGTCGGAGTGGGCGTGCCGGCGGCCGTTGGAGCTTCCCTCGGGAAACAGCAACATGTGCTCACTGAGCGACGGCAGATGGCGCCCGCAGAGCGGGCAGCGATAGGTGGCGGGCTTGCGATTCTGGGCCCTTCTGATCGACCACCATCGCGGTGCCGGCGGCTTCGCCATTGTTCACAGGATGACACCCGTGCGGCCCGATTTTCCGAGCCGGGACCTGGCTGCGAGCTAAAATATCGGCTGATGGCTACCCGGCCCGAAGAGCTAGAGGGGCTCAGCCGCAGCGATGTGCTGCGCGCGTCGCCCCGGATGTTCGATTCAGACCTGCTTGATCGGCTGTCGCGCGTCCACCCGGCGGTCCCGCCGATCCTGTTCGGACCGGTGATCACGCTTTTGCTGATCGAGGGGATCGTACGCGGTGCCGGCTGGATGACGCTCGTCTGGCTGCTGGGTGGCTACCTGTTCTGGACGCTGACCGAGTACTGGCTGCATCGGATCGTGTTCCACTTCGAGCCTGAGAAGGGGATCGGGGCGCGGCTGCACTGGATCATCCACGGCGTCCACCACGATCACCCGAATGACCCCATGCGGCTGGTGATGCCGCCGTCGCTCAGCGTGCCGCTCGCGGCACTGTTCGTGTACGGCTTCTACCTCGTGCTCGGCAGCCCCGCATTCCTGCCTTTCGGTGCCGGCTTCCTCGTCGGCTACCTCGGCTACGACATGCTGCACTACCACGTGCATCATCACCGTCCGAAGTCGGGCCTCGGCCGCCGCCTGCGTGAGCTGCACATGCGCCACCACTTCCAGAACCACGAGCGCGGCTACGGAGTCAGCGCCCCGTTCTGGGATCACGTGTTCGGCACCGCGCCGAAGAACCGCTAAGCGGACACGGCGCCGACCGTCGGATGCCACCCGACGTCATCTTCAATGAATCGAGCCCGTTTGACCCCGGCGTCGGGCAGGTGGTCCTGCCACCAGTCTCGATTGAAGATGCTCCAGCGGATCAGGTCCAAAGCCTCTACCGGCTGAGCGACCCGGCGCTCTCCGAGCTCGGCCTTGAGCAGCTGCTCGACCAGCTGCTGGTCCGCACCCGCGACGCGCTCGAGGTCGACACGGTCGCGATTCTGCTGCTCGATGAGGAGGCGCCACAGCTCGTCGCGCGGGCGGCCAAGGGGATCGAGGAGGAGGTCGAGCAAGACGTTCGGATTCCGATCGGCAAGGGCTTTGCGGGCAGGATCGCCGCCGAGCGGGTCGCCATCTTCATCGCCGACGTCGACCACGCAGACATCCTCAACCCGATCCTGCGGGAGAAGGGGATCCGATCGCTGCTCGGCGTCCCGTTGATCGTCGAGGGCGGACTGATCGGGGTGCTGCACGTCGGCTCGCTGACGCCGCGCACGTTCGGCGAGCGCGATCTGGCGATCCTCCAGGTGGCCGCTTCGCGCGCCGCGCCGGCGATCGAGCGGGCGCGCCTGTTCTCGGCGCTCGAGCACGAGCACCGCGTGGCGGTGGTGCTCCAACGGAGCCTGCTGCCGAAGCGGCCCGTCGACGTCGTCGGCATCTCAGTCGCCTCGCGCTACCTTCCCGCGCGCGACGAGGTCGGCGGCGACTGGTACGACGTGTTCGAGCTCCCCCACGGGCGGATCGGCGTCGCGATCGGCGACGTCGTCGGCCACGGGATCCGCGCCGCCGCGCTGATGGGACAGCTGCGGACGGCGCTGCATGCGTACGCGATCCAGGGGCACGGTCCGGGTCGCACGCTCGAGCTCGTCGACCGCTTCGTCCACTTGATGGCCGACGAGGCGATGGCGACCGCGGCCTACGCGGTCCTCGATCCTGAGACCGGACAGGTCCGGTTCGCGAGCGCCGGTCACCTGCCCCCGATTGTCGCCGGCGCCGGCCGAGCACGGGTGATCGAAACTGAGCCAGTCGCGCCGCTTGGCGCATTTCCATACGGCAGTTCCACTGAACACGAGCTGTCGCTGGCCGGCGGCGAGATGCTCGTGCTCTACACCGACGGGCTGATCGAGCGCGCCGGTGCGCCGCTCGATGGCAGCATCGATCAGCTGATCGAGATCCTGTCCGACGCCAGCTCACCGGAGTCGGCGTGTGAGCTGGCGATCGATCAGCTCGTCCCATTGGAGGGCCTCCGCGACGATGCCGCGATCGTCGCGGTCGAGAACGGTGACGTCCCCGACGAGCTGGTGCTGCGGCTGCGGGCCGACGCGAACGAGCTGTCGCGCATGCGGCGCGGGATGCGCCGCTGGCTGCGCAGCAAGGGCGCCGGTGACCGGGATCTGAACGAGATCACGATCGCGGTCAATGAGGCGTGTGCGAACGCGATTGAGCACGCCTACTCTCCCTCGCCCGCCCGGTTCACCCTCGAGGCGTCGGAGCGCGACGGGGTCGTGACGATCCTGGTGATCGATCAGGGCGTGTGGCGCGAGCCACGTGGGCGCGCCCGGGGCAGGGGCCTGACGATCGTCAGAGCCGCGATGGATGACGTCGAGGTGCTCGCCGACGACCGTGGAACGACAGTCTGGATGCGGCGTAGACTCGGCGCGCGATGAGACTCGCCGACATCGAGTTCAGTACCCACGGTAAGACGCTGGTCGCCCGGGTATCCGGTGAGATCGATCTCTCCAACGCCGTCCAACTCGGCGGCGTTCTGACCGACGCGACAGGCAACGAGCTGCTGGCGCTGGTGCTCGATCTGGGCGCCGTCGACTACCTGGACTCGGCCGGAATCCAGCTGATCTATCGGCTCGAGGGGCGCCTGAGAGGCCGTGGACAGACGCTGCGCCTCGTGATCCCGGATGGATCGCCGGTTCGCTACGCGCTCCAGCTGGCCGGCCTGACCAGCCATGTCGAGATGCTCGAGAGCGTCGACGAGGCGCTGGGCGGCGTCGAGCCGCTGTCGGCCTGAGCTGACCCGCGGTCGCGGTTGCTCAGCGGAGGGGGCGGGATTCGAACCCGCGGTCCGCTTGCACGGACTCTGGTTTTCAAGACCAGCGCATTCGACCACTCTGCCACCCCTCCGGCGGCCGGCCGATCGTCGATCCTAGTCGAGATGTCGCCCGCTTCGGTCCATGAATCCCCGCCTGTCCGGCGGCCCGGCCGCCGCCGCGCGCCCCTCGATTACACTGCCCAGACCCCCAAGGGAGAGGTGGCCGAGTGGCTGAAGGCACTCGCCTGCTAAGCGAGTAAGGGGGGAAACCTCCTTCGCGGGTTCGAATCCCGCCCTCTCCGTTGCGTCAGCCGCCGTTCAGAGGTTGAGGTGATCCTCTGATCAGCGGCACCTCGCCGGTTCGGAGTCGATCCCGCGCGCTCCCGTTGCCGCGATCGCGACCGTCAGCAAGCCCGCGACGGCGGCGAACGCGAAGGGGGCTCCGGCCCCGGCGCCCTGCGCGAGCCCGCCCGCGACCGCGGCGCCGAGCGCCGCTCCGGACAGCGAGGCCGTGAACAGCCACGAGAAGGCTTCGGTGCGGGCTCCGTCCGTGGCGGCTCTGTCGACCATCGCCGAGATCGTGGCCTCGGTCGGTGCGATCGTCGCTCCCGCCAGCAGGATCACGAGCCCGATCGCGACGACGCTGCCGGTCACCGGCCGCGAGCCTGCCGGAGCGGATCGCCCCACGCAGCTCGCGCTCGAGCTGCACTCGGAGCGGCTCCGGACGGGCGCGGTCGAGCGCAAGCAGCAACTCCGGGCCCAGACCGGCCCACTCGATAGCCATCAGCCGCATCGTACTTGTGGGCCGGTTGGGCCCTTTGTGCGCGCTCATCATGCGCGCCCTGATCACGTCAGGACGCGCCCGTTCAGGGTTGCCCGGGTGTGCACGACGCGTCGTCCGGTGACAAACAACACACACACGACCGTCGCGACAACTAGGATTCAGGGGCGATGGTCGAGACGACCGCCACCCTGGGGGAAGTTGGGGCACCGCCCGTCGAAGCTCCGGCGCACGCGCCGCTCGACTTCGAGATCGTGCCGCGCAAGGGCCTGGTGTTGGTCGCGATCGCAGGCGTCTGCGTGGTCGCCGCGATTGCCGCCAACAAACTCTGGCCGCTGATGTTCCTGCACGTCGCTGGTGGCGCCTCTTGGACGATCATCGATCTGTTCCTGGGCCTGGTGCTCGGCCCGATCATCGGGCGCATGTCGATCCCGGCGCGGATCGAATTCACGACCAAGCTGATGCCGAAGATGGTCCTGATCATGCCGACCGTGGTCACGATGACGCTCGCTGCCGGCTGGCAGCTCGGCGTGAAGACCGGCAACGTCCTCAGCTCCAGCCCCAACCACGGCTGGGTCGTCGCCAGCTACATCGTCGTCGGCGTGATGGCGGTCCTCGCCCTGGGGCTGCTGGAGCCCGCCAACATCGCGGTCCTGTTCGAGCTCAAGAAGCCGCGCCCGAACCCGGAGGTGATCGAGCGCCTGATGAAGCGCTTCATCTACTGCGCCGGGGTGCTCGGCCTGATGCAGGTCGCGACGCTGGTGATCATGACGAAGCTCGCCTCCTCATGACGCGACGACGACGGCTACCCGCACTTCACTGAGCTCGGGATGCTGTCGCTGGCGCTGATCGTGATCGGCGGCATCTACCTCGCGTCCCACCTCCCCCGTCACGTGCCGCTCGGTCCGGCGATCGGCCTCCTGATCGGGTCGGCCGCGGTCCTGAGCTTCAACCTGTTGTCGCTGACGCGAGTTAAGAACTTCGCCTGGGACCGCTTCTTCTACGTCGCCAAATGGGCGCTGCTGGCGTACCTGATCACGGCCGGGATGATCGAGTACGCATTCGTACACGACCACGTCAGCGGCGGGGCCCTGGTCGTGCTGACGCTGTCGCTGCTGGTCTACGCGGTCCAGGTCCCAACCCTGATCGCGTTCACGGTCGCGCGCTACGCCACGCCGGAGCCGTCGCCCATCTGAGGCTAGAATCGGCGCCCAGGCGCCCGTAGCTCAGCTGGATAGAGCGTCGGTCTACGGAACCGAAGGTCGGGAGTTCGAATCTCTCCGGGCGCGCTGAGAAACCCGCTGGAAACAGCGGGTTTTCTCGCGTTCGGGGCCGCGCCGGCAAGGGCGATCTGACGGGGGTGGCAACAAACCGGCAATGCGCGCTTCAGGACGCCCTCACCCGCGACGGTGCGCCAGCAGCTCGGCGGCGACCTGCTCGACGCTCAAACCCGCCGCCAGCGCCAGCTCCACGGCCGGCGCGCAGCCGCTCAGGTGGCTGAGCCGGGCCGCGAGCTGCGAGCGCACGACCCCGCGGTTGCGGTCCAGCCGGTCGCGCGCCTCCGCCAGTCGGCGGATGCGATCCAACGCGAGCGCGCCCACGTCGGCGCCGGGATCGTCGCGGTCGGGAGCGAGCGGGTGCACGCGCTGGCGGGCGGTCTTTCGACGCTGGTCATCCACCCGGCGGCGGGCGCGGCCATCGCTCAGGCGCAGGAGCTTGTCAAACAGGCCGAGCAGCTCGTCGCCACGCTCGATCACGAGCGCCTGCGGAAGCACCAGCATCAGCAGGTGCCGCCGCGAGGGCTCTAGCCGTCGCAGCTGCTGGGCGGTCATTCGACGTCCCATCGTCTCTGGCGCGCCACGTTGCGCGGGCGGCGGCCCGGTCACGTCGATCTCCGCGGCGCCGAGGGAGGTTAGTCGGCGGTAGCGGAAACCGATCTCCGGGTCCGGGTCGGACCGCGTCGTCCTGGAAGTCCTTTGAGCGTCGGCCTCATGCTGCGGACGTCGGGTGGATCCGGAACGACCTCAGGTAATCGCGGTAGAGCATGTGCGGCGTCATCCCCGGAAACCTGTCAGCGCCGGCTCGAGCAGAGAGACCGACAGCGGCCCGACTGCGGCGGCTGATCGGGGCACGAGCAACAAGGAAACCGGTCGACGGGCGCCCTTGGCATGCTCGGGACCGGCGCGGTGACCGCGTCGATCGGTTCAGCCGCTGGTTGCCGCCGTAGGGGCGGTAGCGTCGACTGTCGCTTGAGCAGTCGTCGAATCCGGCAAGGGGTCGGTGGCTGCGGGCGCGTCGTTTGGGGCGGCGGCCGTGCCGGAGGGGCTGGGTGCCGCGGCGGTTGTGGTGGTGGCGGCGCTCGGCGTCGCGGCCGGGGTGCTCGTCGTCGCGGTGGCGGCGCTCGTCGTCGCGGCCGGGGTGCTCGTCGTCGCGGTGGCGGCGCTCGGCGTCGCGGCCGGGGTGCTCGTCGTCGCGGTGGCGGCGCTCGGCGTCGCGGCCGGGGTACTGGTCGTTGCGGCCGGGGTGCTGGTCGTCGCGGCCGGGGTGCTGGTCGTCGCGGCCGGGGTGCTCGTCGTCGCGGCCGGGGTGCTGGTCGTCGCGGCCGGGGTGCTCGTCGTCGCGGCCGGGGTGCTCGTCGTCGCGGCCGGGGTGCTCGTCGTCGCAGCCGGGGTGCTCGTCGTCGCGGCCGGGGTGCTCGTCGTCGCGGCCGGGGTGCTCGTCGTCGCGGTGGCGGCGCTCGGCGTCGCGGCCGGGGTCGTCGCGGCCGGGTTCGACGCGATGGTTGGCGCTGTCGCGGGCCAGGCGGACGTTGTCTGGAGTTGCTGGGCAGCCACCGGGCGTCGCAGGGGGTGGGGCGCATGGCTGCTCGCATAGATTGCGCCGGCGCCACCGGTCGCGACTGCGGCTGCGGTGAGGATCTTCGCGAGGACCCCCGTTGCACCTAGCCCGCCGAGCCCGGCGGAGGCGGCATAGTCGGCACCCACGGACGTGAGCCCGGTGGCGACCGCGGCAACCGACGGACCACCAGCGATCACGGCGGTGCTGGCCGCACCGGTGCCAGCGGCAACGCTGGCCGCTGCGCTGGCGCCCGCGGCGACTGCGCCCGCGCCCCCCACGGCGGTCGCGCCGCCCGCGACGACCCCACTAGCGCCGCCGACGCCCCCGGCGGCGGTCGCGCCGCCCGCGACGACTGCACCGCTGCCGCACGCCCCCGCGCCGGCCGCGACCGTGCCGCCACCGCGCAGCGCCGAGACCAGCACTGAGGCCTTGAGCCCGCCGGTCAGCGTCACGGGCAGGATTAGCGCGAGGGCGGCCCGCTGACGGCCGACCTCACCCTCGAAGGCTGCGCAGCTCGGGCAGCGATCGATGTGCGCGCGCGTCATGCTGCGGGGAAGGACCCTGCCACGCGACGTTGCTAACCGCTCGCGGATCTCCGCACACGGACGATCCCGCGCCTGCCGGCCACGCACGAGCGCTTGGCGCGCCTGGAAGATGAGCGCCTTCACCTTCTCCCTGCGCACGCCCAGCACGGCAGCGATTTCTTTGTGTGAATGATCGCCGAGCTCGAACAGCACCAGCGCGGCGCGCTGGTCGGCCGGCAGCCGCTGCATGTCCTCCAGCATTTCGCGCAGCTGCTCCCGCCGCTGGACTTGATCTGCCAAGCCCTCGAAGCATGGTCGATCTAACGCCACTCCGTCGATATCGACGGCATCGCGGCGGGTGCGCAGCTCGGACAGGCAGCGATTGCGAGCGATCGTGTACAGCCATGGCCGAAGCGAAATGTTGTCCTCCCCGCTACGCAACGCCCGATACGCGGAGACAAAGGTCAGCTGCAGCGCATCCTCGGCCGACTCGCGGCTTCCGAGCATGTGCACGCAGAACGCGAACACGCCACGGGCGTATCGATCGTAGATCGCCTCGAAAGCAGCATCGTCGCCGGCCCGCAACCGGCCCACAAGGCAGTCGTCGGTTTGGAGCACGACAGGCCCGTGGTCCACGGCTTGGCGGAACCCAACGACTGCTGCGCTCACCCCCATACGCACAGTGTGCTCTACATAACTCCGAGAGTCCAGCCGAGGGCTCGATAAGTATTCGCTCGAGCTCGGACTGCCGCAACCGGAACGCGCCCGCTTCCATGCCTCTGGGTGGTAGAGAACGGCCGCTCGGGTGCGAAACGTGCCGCTCGAACGGTCCGCCTGCGCTCGCACTAAGCACGCTCGGCTAAGCGGCACCCGGTCGGCTAGAGGCCACATCGGTCGGCCCAGATGGTGCGCTCGGCCCATGCGGCGGTCGGTCAGACGGCGTCCCGGGAGAATCCCTACTCCCGGGACGCCGTGCCCCCAAACGACCGTCATGTGCCAAACCGAAAAGAAGTAAGCCGTCCGCTCCTTGCCCCATCGGTTTTGCCCCCTATCCACATCAACGCAAAGCGAACCGAAAGGTTGGTCAACCTAGTAATGGATTTGGCAGCTAAGCACAGCGATGATAGGTTTGCGAGCAGGGCCATCGCATCTTCGCGGGCCTGGGGCTCGGCGCAATCGAAGTTTCCGCATAGCCTGGGACGAGGAACTCGTCCCACGGGTCAGGGGAACCGCCCCCAATCTCCCTGACTCTCCGGGGGGCCCGGATGGATCTTGGCCCCCCGGGCGTATGTTGAACGTCCCGCTCCTACTGACGCGCCGTCCGGTGCGCACACGGTCGCGAGAACAGAGCTTCAGCCGACAGCGCCTGCGACGCATCGAAATGGGACGACGGCGTGAGCTGCTGCGGCCCGACGCGGCGACCCCCATGCGACCCACGCTTCGCGGCCGCCCTAGGCCGCTCGGCGCCCCCACCTCTTGCGTTGACCCTGAACAGCCCCTCGGCCATCCGCTCCGCCCGCGCGAGGACCCGCTCGGCCTGGGCCTGATAGTCGTCGAACGCCATCTCCAGCTCGCTGCCGTAGCTCTCGTAGCGGCCCCAGGCGACGTCCCTATCTACCATGGCGGCGGCTGCCTCCGGCGGCGAGGCACCCTCGGCCAGCAGGTCGAGGATCAGCAGGTCGAGGATCTCCGGGTCGCTACGAATCCCGCTGGGCATGGGACCTCCTTCAGTCGGCTCGGGTGGAACCTTTAGTCGGAAGCAGAGAGGCTCACGAGACTTCGGCTCGACGCTCTCCCTATGGTGTCGCGCCTACGGGGTTAGCTGACGGGCTCGCGATCAGGTTTAATCAGACCGCTACGGCCGGAACACCGGCCGACTCGCCCCAAACAACTTGGGTTCCCCGCCCGCCGCGTCTGATTGCGCGACGGCTCGGCTATGTCGAGGTCGACTATAGACCCGACGGATGTCAGTGACAAGCGTGAGCCATGGGGTTGGGCCTATCCCGTCGACTCGTAGCGTTCGCCGCCAGCCCCGCTCGGCTGGATGCAGATACTGACCATCTGCCGGTGAGCGTCAGGGAATAGGGCTTCAAACGCGCGTGACCGAATCGGCCAGGTCTCGCGGTGCCCGTCTAGGGTGAAGGTCGCGAACGCCGTCTTCTCCTTGTCGTGCCAGAGCTGGGCGCCGGCCTTCTTGACGAGGTTCACGATCTCGGTCGCGACGCTGTCCTTGCTCATCAGCTCCATCAGCGGGTTCAGCGAGTCGACGCCTTCGAGCTCCTCCTCGGTGCGCTCCGGGTTCTTGGCGAGGATGTCGGAGACGAGCAGGTCGGTCAGCCCGGTCGGCGATCGCGTCGCGGCCGGCGGCTCGGCGAGCGTCCTGCCGGCGGCGACGTGGTCACTGATGTCGTTGCCTGCAGCGGGGTGAAGGATCATGACCTCGGCGGCGATCCCGTCGAGCGAGCTCGCGACGGTCTCGGCGTGCTTTAGGCCGGCCGAGTCTTGGTCGGCGACGATCGTCACGGTCGCGCCGGCGAGCATACCCCGATCATCGGCTGATGTTCGAGCTACTGGCCGCGACCGGCGTCCGGCGCTCGCCTGAGGAGGTGATGGCACTCGTCCGAGCGGCGGCCTCTGAGCAGGATGCGGCGCTCTATCTGACCGCGGCGTTCACCGGGCTCCGGCGCGGCGAGTTGCTCGCGCTTCGCTGGCGCGACGTCGTCAACAAGGTGGCACGCCGCCGGCTCATGCTTCGAGCTTTTTTTGACGGACGTGAGACGGTCATCTAATGTATGCGTCCGGCGGTTCGGGTGCGCATCGAGTCCTCAGTGAAAGCGATCTCCTGGATCCCCTCGGAGGCGATCGAGGGGTTGCCAAAGATCCCGTTCGAGCTAGGCATCGGCCACTACGACGAGCCGCCGCCGGATCACCTGAGAGAGGGGGACCTCGAGCGGCTGCGCGACGCGGACCGCTTTCGCGAGGCCAACGATCTGCGGGCGTGGATCGAGGTCGAGGACGGGCGGGTCGTCGGCCACGGCCACGAGGGCGGCGGCTTCGTCGGGTCGACCACGTTCCGCTTCGGGCCGAAGCAGGTGGTCGTCCCGGGGGCCGCGTTCGAAACCCTGCGGTCGGTGCTGGAGGTGCAACCTCAAACGGTCCGCTTCGTCCAGACCGTCGGCGGTCGTGCCGGGTTCCCCGCCCCGCGCAGGGTTCGGCGTAAGCCGTTCTTTCGCATCAACTCCGCGACCGCGTGGACGACGCTCGCGCTGACGATCCGAGCCGACGGCTCCTCCGACCACGAGCTCGTCGGGGCCAGCCCGTTCCCTCGCCACTGGATCTACGACCGCGATGGCACGCTCGTCCAGAAGGCGGGGACGGTCGACTTCAGGACCTGGTACCGGCAGGCGCACGGCAAGCACACGCCATGGGGCGATGAGGAGTCCGAGGCGTTCGTGACCGAGGCCGAGAGCGCGCTCGAGCGCCAGCTCTCACGCGAGCTCATCCAGCGCGGAGTGGCGCCGGCCCGACGCACGCTCGAGGCCGGTGAGACGCTTGTCAAGCAGGGCGAGCCGGGCGACGAGCTCTACCTGCTGCTCGACGGCGTGCTAACGGTCGACGTGGACGGCGAGGAGATCGCTGAGATCGGGCCAGGCGCTTTCCTCGGCGAGCGCGCGGTGCTCGAGGGAGGCAAGCGAACAGCGACCCTGCGGGCCCGGACGCGCTGCCGCGTCGGGGTCTTCCCGGCCGAGCACTTCGACCGCGCGGCGCTGGAGCAGCTCACCGCGGGCCGCCGCGAGAGCTGACCTCCCCACCGGCGGGCCGGGCCGATCCGGCCGAGCTCCTCGAGCAGGGTGATGGTTCGCGTCGTCTTCCGCCAGAGGTGGGAGCGAGCCAGGGCTATCGCGCATTCCAGGGCTGCGTCATGATCGATGCCTCGATCGAGGTCAACGCCGGCCAGCGCCGCAAGGTCGCTGCGCATCGGGCGCGATCCACGCCACGTCGCAGAGCTGACATCGGTATCGCGCCCGCCTGAAGGGGCCGAAGAGGTGCCGGCCATGCTCTCCCGGCTACTCGCCGGTTCTGGGCCACCGGCACGATCGCAACGGCGACCAACCGCAACCTTGCGACGCCGCGGTGCTCGCAGCCCAGGAGCGAGCAGACCCCGGAGGGCACGATCTCCGCGCACTTCTGCTCCATCGCCGCCACCGTCGTCCAGGTCGCACTTCCGCTTCTGGCCAACCTCCGGCCTGAGCAGAAGCTCGAGCACGGTCTTGAGAGCCGACATCGAGACCCGATGTCCGCTGTTTTAGATCAGCAGCACTGGGCCGGTGGCTGCCCCGCCGGCGACCGAGCAAGCGCCGACCCGGCTGCCCTCACGGGCGCTTCAGGAATCTCAAATAGAACCCGACGAATACCAGGACAATTCCGACGTTTGCTATCAGCCGTTCCCCGAAATGGTGCCTGAAGAAGAGGACGTCCACACCGACCACGAGGGCTACCAACGCGAGCACGTAAATCACTACGACTGCCTGTCTCATCGTTTCGTTCTCTATCGACGAAGGGAGCGGAGCAACAGCGGCACTGGTTACGCGGAACGTACGAGCCTACCCAGCAGGCGATAACGATCAGCACGTCTGAGCGTCGCTCACGCCTTGGCATTCTTCCGACTCACCAACCGAGAAGGCACGAGCGGACGGTCGCCGACGAGTGCTTCGTCCCTCACGATGTCTCTGACCTAACGATCGAGTTAGCGGCTTGACGATTCCCGGAGAATCCGTAGGCGTTGGCGGCCGCCGGTTCGACGACGATCGGCCGACTGATCTGATTGGCGAGGTCGGCCCGATACGGTTCCGCCCAGAGACGATTCCTGATGCCGCCCCTCCCTCTGTTCCTAACGTCCTTGTTATCCAGTTGAAGTTCACCGTCGGCAAAGCGAACGTGCTCTCCCGTGTTCACGTGAGTTATGCGTCGGCTGTGCCGAGTCGCGACGATCTGAATCTGTATGCCGCAATTATCGATGCGGAGATCGGGGCGCATCTCCTCCCACTGTTTTCCACCGAGGTGAAAACGGCCGAGGTCATGGTGACGGACCTTTCGAGCCACGAGTATGGAGCGCGTGGCATCGTTCCGAGCCAACAGGTGGGTGTCCGACCTGGTCTGCCGAACGGTGCGGCGGTAGCCGCACTGATCAACTTTCGGGTCGCTCGTAGATACCGCGGTGGTAAGCCCAGGGTGTACGTTCCATTCTTCGTCGCGTCTGACTTGGCTCCGGGGCTGACCTGGTCTGAGGGCGCCCGGGCTGAGGGCACGACGGGGTGGGCGGGGTTCATGGAGGGCGTACTGACGAATACTCCGTCGACGCTGAGGGTGGTCGAGCAGGTCAATGTCTCGTACTACGAGGGATTTGAGGTCGTCACAGACCTGCGTACGGGCCGTTCTCGTAACGTTCCGCAACTTCGGCCAGGTGGTCCTGCGGTCGACAAGATCACGCGTTTCTCGATCAACCCGAAGCTGGGTAGTCAGAGGCGTCGCAACTTGCACGCCCGCAGACGGGCTGCGCGCGCGAGGCCCTAAGCGCCCTTCGCAGCGCGGATTGCGGGCTGCTTCAGTAGCTTTTCCGCTGATCAATTCGTTAGGGGAGCTATGCGAGGCGGCTCGTGGGGAAGTATCGCTTTGCTATTGCTCGTGGCTGTCGTGTGCATCGCTGCTCCGGCCACGGCTGTGGCAAAACATCATCCGACGCCGGTCCGGTATGTGATTGTGCGCCATTCCAAGGGCTGTCATGTGGCGATCAATGCGAGGACCGGCCAGCTCAGGTTCAGGGCGGACAAGGGCCATTACGGCCGCTTCACCGTGGTGGTCAAGCACGGCAAGAAGGTGATCGTCTACCACTTTAGGGTCAAGCGACCTCAGCGGCACGGGGCCGTCGGCTACAAGCGGCCGCCATCGGGTTCAACGAACCAGTGGTACTGGGAGCTCAGCCCGCCCAGCCCGGGCTTGGCAGGATTACCGGCGACAAGTGGACCGTACCCGTCACCTGGTTCAGCGAACATTTGGGACACGGACCTGTTCCAGGACAGCAACACTGCCAATGCCGGCATTCCCACCGGACCCTCGCCGGTCGTGCGTGCCATCCATGCTGCCGGCCACTACAGCATCTGCTACGTCGAGGCTGGCGCGTACCAGCAAGGCTTTCCTGACGACTCGAACTTCGCGACGGCGGACTACGGCGGCGTCGGAGACCGGGCTACCCAGATGCAGGGTTACCCGGACGAGTATTGGTTCGACCTGACGGGCTTCAAGAACTACGTTGCGGGCAAGCCGGGCACGCTGACCGGCGCAGCGGTCGACATCGCGAGCCAGCTGAATAAGCGGTTTGCGTGGTGCAAGCTTGAGGGCCAGGACGCGGTCGAGCCCGACGATCTGGATGGCTACACGAACAAGTCCACGTCGGGCGTGACACCCTGGGGTATGACGCAGGCTGACAGCGCTGGTTTTGAGCGTTGGCTTGCCTACGACATCCACGCGAACGGTCTCGCGGCCTTCCAGAAGAACGACCCCGCGAACGAGCCGGCCGATGAGCCGTTGTTCGACGGCATGATCATCGAGGAGTGCAATTACTACGACGACCCGTGCTCTGGGCCGGGCGGGGACGCGAGCGCGTATCTGGCTGCCGGCAAGCCGGTGCTCAACGCCGAGTACACATCGGACGGGGAAACCACCGCGAGCTTCTGCTCGGCAGATGAGTCGGCGGGCATCATAGGCGCGTTGTTTGACGTTGACCTGGATGGCGCGACGTATCAGCCATGCAAGCCGTGACCACGTATCCGTATCCAGCCTGAGTGTCCTGCCTCCAGGCGATCGCTGAACGATCGCGTTGGCGCTGTCTGGGACGCAGGCGCTTCCGGACTCGCTCTGATGATGGCGCCGTCGTCACTTCAATCAAGGTCGCCCCTTCGGGCTGGGCGGCCTGACGGGCCCTCCCTCGACCTCCGCGTTTCAAGCCGCCGATTCCTCTATCCGCTGTCTCGCGTGTTTCATCCGCCCGGCGCGCGGTGTTGTCGGCCGCCGCTCATCCCCCGAGTTCATCGTTGGCCCGGTGGCCAAAGACATGCGTTGCAGGTGGATGCAGAATTTCGCCTATGCGGTGGAGTGTTTTGGTGGATGGACTCCGCTACGTGTGGCGGCTGGTCCAAGGCTCTACCGCGTCTCTTCGCGTGATTCGGCCAGCCGTCGCGAGCGCAAGGAGGCGTTGGTCGCGCTCGGGCCGTCCAGGCCTGCCCAGCGCGACCGTCGCAGCGGCGCACTGGTCGGTCTGATGGCGCGCCATGCCGGCCCGCGAGGCCTGAAGTCTCGCGCGTCAGCCATCGTTGAGCGCCGCCCGGCGTGGGCCAGCGAGGATTGGATCTCGCAGCTGCCCGAGCTGATCGGAGCGGTGTGCGAGGACTGGCACCTGTCGCTCGACGATGAGCGGATGGCCGCAGGCGCGTGCGGAGTCGTGGCGTGGTGTCATACCGAGAGCGGCCTCGAGGCAGCACTGAAGCTGTGCGCCAACGAGCAGCGCCTGTCTGCCGAGACGAACGCGATGCTCGCCTGGGCCGGGCGTCCGGCGATCCGCGTACTTGCTCACCGACCAGGTGCGTTGCTCCTGGAACGCGCCCGTCCGGGACGACCGTCGCGGCTGGCGCCCGCGCGGTTAGCGCTGCTCCTGGACGCGCTTCACCGGCCCACGAGCGCCGGCTGGCGAGGACTCGGAGACTGGCGTACGAGCATCAAGGCGGCCGTCTCGCAAGTACCTTCCTTGCAAACGCTCGGACAGCAGCTGCTCAAACAGGGAGAGGGGCGGCCCGTTGTTGCACTGCACGGCGATCTCCAGCCGGCGAACATCCTTGAGCACCGCGGCGCGATCGCGGTGATCGACCCGGTCGGCATCTCCGGACCTCGGGAACTGGATGTCGCGAACGCCGCCCTTCATAACAATTGGGGGGAGGAGTCTGCAGCGCGGATCAGGCGGCTGGCGCAGTTGACGGGCACGGACCCAGCTTTCGCGCTCGGGTTGGGGCAGTTGGGCGCCATTTACGCGGCTCTTGCGCCGAGACACTAGACATCGACCTGCGTCTGGGTCGCAAACAGCACCGGGAGGCGCTCGTTGCGTCAGTGCAGCTTTTTCTCGTGCCGATCCAGCACTCGAGCCGAAGCGTGAGCTCGCCGTCGCTGGCGGCGACGACGCAGGCGTCTGGTAGGCCGGGTAAAGCGCGCTCCGCGGACGACCGCATCGCCCGCTACCAGCCGCGCGGCTCGCGACCGCATAGCCGAGGCGTCGGATCAGCACGTCGCTCCTTCGCCTTTCGGTCATGTGACGCGTGGGCGCGAGGTGCCTGCTGCTCGTAGGGAGCAGCCGCCGCCGGCCCGACGGCGCGACCGCCTTCGCCACGAGTTGGTCCCAGAGCTCACGATCGAAATGCGCGAGAAGCCTTGCGGCGCTGACGCGGCTGGCCAGCGAGAGCTGACTTCAGGTGAGAGGGACGAAGATCGGCGCGTCAATCATCGTCCGAGGGAGGATGTATGCCATCCACCCCGCCGCTGGACATCCGCGGTCGTCGTCGGTCGTCCGCAACTCTGTCCGGCAGCCGCTCAGAACTCGATGCGGCTTTCAGCGGGGAGCACGAGCACAGAGCTGCGAGCGCTGTTGAGCTCGTTGCGGACCTCTCCGGCGACGACCACATGACCTTTCGGCGCGCCGGCCTGTGAGCCGACCACGATCAAATCCACCGATCCGGAGCTCGCGTCAACCACCGCGGCCCCCAGCTTTGCGGCGAGCGCCGCTGCAGTCGCCCGCGCGTCATCATTGACCGGACCGGCGAACGGCACCGCGATCGACCTGATCGCAAAATCCGTCTTGGCGCGTAGCCCCGCCGCCGCAACGGCAACCGCGACGCGGCTGCCCTCAAGCAGACGCTGCGCAGACGTTCCCGGTTCCGCGCGGCCCAGCGGCGTGCGGTAATCCGAGCCGAACACGATGATCGAGGCACCAATTCGCTGTGCGAGCTCGCCCAGGACCTCCGCGGTGGCCGCTCCGACCTCGACGTAACGAGCAACGGAACCGTCCATCTGTGCGGCGCCGCGCTCCAAGCGCTGCTCGGCGTCGTGCTGGGCGACCTGCTCGCGCCGGGGGTCGAACTCTGTGGAGTGGCGCACATAAGCCAGCGCGACCGAGGATCCGGTCTGAGCCAAGACCCTCCCCAAAGCGAGGGCATCGTCGTCGTTCGAAGTGCCGTCGTAGGAGATAACAAGGTCAGCCGCCATCGCGCACAACATATCCCAACGACACGCACCCGAAGTGACAATCGTCCGTGTCAGGTGCGCTTTCTGAGCGTTGCGGCCTTCATGGTTGCTCCGATGATCGAGCCTTACGTTGTAAGTAGCAACCGGCGAGGCGCGGCTGGAGCTGCCGACTTGCTCGGCCGGCAGCTCCAGCCTGTGTTCGAGTGGATGGTGGTGGCCGCTGTGTGGTCTGTTGGTTGTTTGTCGGGATGGTTGTGTCAGATGAGGTCGCGGGCACGCAGGCGCCAGGCGGCTGCCGCGAAGATGGTGAGTGTCCAGGCGATCATGACCGCGAGTGCGGGCCCGGGCGACAGCATCCCGTGGGTGCCGCCGAGGACGCCGCTCGGAGCGCCGGCGAGCGGGAGGAGGCGACCGACTTTCGGGATCGCCTGGAAGACGGCGGGCTCGATCGCCGCGGCGATGATGATGAGCCCGACGATGGTGACGATCTGGTTGCGTACGAGCGCGCCGATGCAGACGCCGAGGGGGCCGAGCAGGGCAGCGACGGCCAGGTTGCGCCACAGGACGTCGGCGATGCCGCCGGCGCCCAGCGTTGCTTGACCGCGGTCTGACAGGACGAGCTCGCCGACGATGATGGTCGGCACCGTCACCAGGATCGAGAGGGTGATGCCGGCCACGGAGTAGGAGATCGCCTTGGCGGCGAGCAGCCGCACTCGGTTGGGGGCGGCGAGCACGGAGCCGGTGATCGTGCGATGACGCCACTCGCCCGTCATCGCGATCGCACCGAGGATCACGATGATGTAGGTGATCGCGCTGTTGGTGAACAGCGCGTGCGGTTTGGTTTCCTTGCCTAGGACCGCGCCGAGGACGACGAGGGTCAGCGACAGCGCCGCGGCGCTGGCGAGGACCGCGGCGAAGGTGCGGGTGGTGCGGAGCTTGAGCAGCTCGGCTTGCAGGAGGGCGGTCATGACTGCACGCCAGTGAGGGCGATGAACGCTTCTTCGAGGGAGCGCGTTCGGGGGGCCAGGCCGAGCACGGCCAGCTGCTCGTGGCCGGCGATTTCGCCGACCTCTTGCGGGGTGGCGCCGAGGACGTTCAGCACGTCACCGTCGCGGTCGACGCGGTGACCGCGACGCTCCAGCGCGTCGGTCAACCGGACCGGGTCTTGTGCGCGGACCGTGGTCGCGGGGCCGTCGCTGCCGCCGAGCACCTGCTCCAGGGGCCCGTGGGCGCGGAGCTCGCCGTCGGCGATCACGACGACGTCATCGACGGACTGGGCGACCTCGGCCAGGAGGTGGCTGGAGATCAGCACCGTGCGCCCGTTTGCCGCCTGCTCGCGCATCAGATCGCGCAGCCAGATGATCCCGGGCGGGTCCAGGCCGTTGTTCGGCTCGTCGAGGATCAGGACTTGCGGGTCGCCGAGCAGGGCTGCGGCGATCGCCAGCCGCTGACGCATGCCCATCGAGTAGCCCTTCACACGCCGGTCGGCGGCGTCGCTGAGCCCGACCGCGGACAGGACCTCCTCGACGCGGTGGGGGGGATGGTTTCCCGTGATGGCCAGGACCCGCAGGTGGTTTCGTGCGCTGCGACCCGGATGGAAGGAGGCGTCCTCGAGCACCGCGCCCACACGGGCGCTGGGCTCGTCGAGCTCGTCGTAGCGCAGACCGCCGAACGTGGCGGCCCCCGACGACGGCTGCACCAGCCCGAGCAGCGCGCGCAACGTCGTGCTCTTCCCGGCCCCGTTCGGTCCGAGGAACCCCGTGACGCGACCGGGCTCGATGTCGAACGAGAGGTGATTGACGGCGGCGACGGCGCCGAAGTGCTTGGAGAGATCGCGGATCTCGACGGCGGCCATCGGCCCTCCGATCCGACGGCGACCGCGGGCAGGCCCGGGCTCTTCGGCTTTCCGAGCGGGGGGAACTTCTCCAGTACGGCGTGTGGTGCGGTCATCACTGCTCCTCAGGTCGGTGCTATTTGTCTGGGGATCAGTCTGGGACCGCCGCCTGCGTCTGTCATCGCCCGCAGGGCGCGTGTGCGCTCCTCCTCAGCGCAGATCTTTGCCGCTCGCGCGTCTATCGAAGGACAGAGGCGTGTCTACGCGCCGGGCGTGACCAGCCCGCTCTCGTACGCGAGGACGACGGCCTGCACTGCGGTCGCGGAGCCCGAGCTTGGCGAGCAGGCTGGAGACGTGGGTCTTGATCGTGCCCTCGGTGACGAACAGCTCGGCGGCCAGCTCGGCGTTGCTCTTACCGTGCGCCAGCATCCTCAGCACCTCGCGCTCGCGCTGCGTCAAGGCGTCCAGCCGCGTGCCGAGCTCGGGCCTGACCGGCCGGCGTGCGAACTGCTCGATGATGCGCCGCGTGACCGACGGGGCGAGCAGCGCCTCGCCGGCAGTCACGACGTGCACCGCGTGCAGGAGCTCCTCGGGTGGGGCATTCTTGAGCAGGAAGCCGCTGGCGCCCGACCGCAGCGCCTTGAACATGTACTCGTCGCGCTCGAACGTGGTGAGGATCACCACACGACTGTGCAGCTCGCCGTGTTCGGTAATCCGCCGCGTGGCCTCGAGTCCGTCACCGTCGGGCATCTGGATGTCCATCAACACGATGTCGGGCCGCAGGCGCCGGGTGCTGGCCATGGCCTGCTCGCCGTTCGCCGCCTCGCCGACCACCTCGATCTCGGGATCGGACTCGAGGATCATCCGGAAGCCGGCGCGAACCATCGCCTGGTCATCGGCCAGCAGCACACGGATGCTCACAGCGCACCGTCCGAGGTGGGCAGCTTTGACGCGCACGGCGAACCCGCCGCCGGATGCCGGCCCCGCCGTCAGTTGGCCGCCGTGCAGGGCGGCACGCTCACGCATGCCGATCAACCCCAGGCCGCCCGGGCTCGTCCCTGACAGCGCCGTCGCGCCGCGGCCGTCGTCGATGATCTCGACCTCGAGCTCGTCGGGCCAGTAGCGCACGTGCACGTCGGCGCGCGACGCCGCCGCGTGCTTGAGGGATTAGTCAGCGCTTCCTGCACGATGCGGTACGCCGACACGCCGATCATCGGCGGCAACAAGCGTTCCTCCCCTTCGATGCTGACCGCGACAGCGAGCCCGGACCCCCTCATGCTCGCCGCCAGCCGCGGAAGCTGGCTCAAGCCAGGACGCGGAGCCAGATCGTCCTCGTCGCCGGGCTGCCGCAGGAATCCGAGCAGACGGTGCAACTCCCCCACCGCCTGTCGACTCGAGACCTCGATCGCGGTCAACGACTCCTTCGCCTTGACACGATCACTGTCGATCACGACCCGGGCGCCGCCGGCCTGGACGCCCATCATGCTCACGTGGTGGGCGACGACGTCATGCAGCTCCCGCGCGATCCGCACGCGTTCCTCGATCACGGCGTGCTCGGCCTGTGTCGCACGTGACTCCGCCACCTCGGCCTGCTCGGCCCGCGCGCGGACGGCAAGGCCTGCAACCCAGGCGACGGCGAAGTCGACGGGAATGAACACGAGCTCGTCGACCGAGTGCCCGGGGATGTTGTAGACGAGGGTCGCCGCAGCGCCGACCACGATCGCCAGTCCGAGGCCAGCCCGCCGGACGTCCCGAAGGTTCCCGAGCAGGAATGCGGCCGCCAGCCCGAGCAGGAAGAGGGACTCCGGGTACGGGATCAGCAGCGGGTCAACGAACGAGATTCCCGCGGCCAAAAGCCAGTACGCCGCCGGTCCGGCAAACGGAAACCATCGCCGCGCGAACACCGGTAGCACCAGGATCGCGAGCGCGGGAAGGCAGAACCACAGCGTCGTTGTCGGAGCTCCGGACGAGCCGCGTCCGAGCACCACGTCAAGCATCGCCACGATCGCCAGCAGCGCGATCAGCAGGTCGAACCAGTACGTGCGGGCGAGATGTTCGCCTCGGCTCACGCATCGAACGTACTCCACCAGCTCGCGGACCGCCCCCCACCAAGATCAGACCCAGGATCCCTCTCAAGTACTACCCACCCCGGAACCGGCAGCCTGGCGACGACGCCGCGCCGGCGACGCCTCGCCCTGCCGGCGCCCACACGCTCGCGGACGACGCCCACACTGCGCACCACTGGCGCGCGCACGGCGCTGCCGCCACCCGCGCCAGGACGAGGCGCCGGAACCGCTACCGGTCGGTCCCCCGCGCTCGCTGCCAAGACAGCCGCATCGCCGCCGCTGCGGAGCTCATCAAGAACGACCGCTTCCGATCCGCCAACTGCCAAAGGAGGCCTCGAGCCCGGATGCCCGTGCGGACGTCAAACCAGGGCGCAGAATCCAAGCGCTGGTTGGTACCGCTCCTCGCCACGAGCAGGGCTGCGAAGGGTCCGGCCGACTGTTCGCGAGAGGTTCCGGTCTGAGACATCCACGGTGGTCGGTCGCCTGCCGCACAACTCCGCTTGAAGACCCCTAGCGGTCGCGGCGCAGTACCTACACGCGAACGGGTGCTGGGCCGCGCTGAGGAGCAATAAACTCGGCTCATGAGGCCCGGGAAAGGTGAATTTGAGGACTTGCGCCTCGCCGCGAAGGCCGCGGACCGAGCGAAAGCCGCCAAACAGGAGTGGCCTGCCTTCGAGAAGCGGCTCAGCGAGCTGGACTACGGCCCACGAGCAATTGCGCACGCGTTCAGGACTCTGAGCGGCCCCGGAAGTGTCGCCGAGGCGCTGGAGGTGCTTCATGCGCCCATGCCCGAACCGCATCCCGTCGCGCTGAGCTTCGAAGTCACCGAAACTCGCGGCGCTCCCTCGGCAGCGAACCGGGTCACGATCACGGCCGTCGCGCGCGACGACGACGCGATCCAAGTCAACTACGACGTCGTCCCGCCGCCCGATCCCGGTTCTCACCGCGCTCGAGGCGAGGCCAAAGACGAGCTTGGCAATGACTACCGCGATCTCGGCGGCTTCTTCGGCCTCGCCGGGAGCATCGACAGCACTGGCCGCGCTAACACGCGCGCCCACGGCAGCCTCAAGATGGCAGCCTCAAGATGCCGCTGCCTCCTCCGGCGGCGACCATGCTTCGTATCCGGATCAGATGGGAAGCCTCCGGCGTGGTCCGGATGCCGTGCGAGCCGTCCCACTCGTCGATCTGGGACCGACCAGCGCACGAAGTCCGCGTCTCGCCTCCGGATTGATCGACAACGGCGGCTACGTCCCGCATCGCTTCGCGACGTTCGGTAGTCCTTCCGTCAGCGGGCACGAGATCCGCTTCGCCAACTGGACGGCGGCGCCCGGCAAGGTCGGCATCGCCTCTGAGGCCATCACAACCTCCGCTGTCGAGACGTCAGACCGCTCGACTGCTGCTCGCGCAGGCATTGCACAAACGCGCGGAGCCCCGGACTTGGCTGCCGCTGCGGACGACTTCCAGCACTGCGACGGTGCCGTCGCCCGTGCTGTGCTGCTTGGCCGGCGTTGCAGCAGCGAGCTCATCGGGGCGTTGCCAGGATCGGCGGGCCCAGCTAACGAGGTGGTGCTAGCTCAGCCGTCGACCGCGCCGGGTTGCAAACGTTTCGGCCGCTGCCGGAATGGACGAAAAGGGGGCGTGTCGCGCGATCCCCGGCGCGCCGCCGCCAAGCCTGCTGCCTTTCGTCCGAAGCGGGTGCGAGATCGGCGCGATGATAGCTGTCGGTCGCAGAGGCGAAGCAGGTGCGGGTCCGTTCGGGGCCGCTGTCTTTGGCGACGGCTATCAACCCGAGTTCTCGTTTTGATCGGGCGGCGGTCCGGAGGAGGCGCCGGCCGTGTCCGGTGGGTGCACGATCGCGTGTTCCCGCTCGCCGGCGTGGCTTTGCACAAGGAGCCGTGACTCGTGCGTGCGCGGGCGCGGCTTGAGCGTGCGAGACGAGTGCGGGTTAGCTCATGAAGAACTGTTGGTAGATGAGGAAGATGTTCATGAGGCTGATCGCGATGGCGATGGTCCAGGCGGAGATTTGGAGGGTGCGGCAGTTGGCGTGGGTGCCCATGATGGCGCGGCGGCCGGTGAGGATCACGAGCGGAATGAGCGCGATTGGGATGCCGAAGGAGAGCACGACTTGGCTGAGGACGAGCACTTTGGTGGGGTTCATGCCGATCGCGAGGACGGTGAGCGCTGGGAGCATTGTGAGGGTGCGGCGTAGCGCGAGGGGGATCTGGAAGTTGATGAAGCCGGCCATGACGACTTGGCCGGCGTAGGTGCCGACGCTGGAGGAGGAGGCGCCGGAGGCGAGTAGCGCGACGGCGAACGCGAGCGCGGCCCCTCCGCCGACGAGGTGTCCGAACTGGGCGTGTGCCTGTTGGATGGTGCTTAGGCCGGAGAGGGCTGGGGTGTGGAAGAGCTTGGCGGCGACGGCCAGCATCGCTAGGTTGACGAGGCCGGCGAGCCCGAGCGCGATGTACACGTCGAGGCGCTCGAAGCGGAGTACGCGTTTTTTCTCGCGGTCGTTGCGGGTTGCCATCCGGCCTTTGGTCAGCGCGGAGTGGAGGTAGATGACGTGGGGCATCACGGTCGCGCCGACGATGCCGACTGCGATGTAGAGGTAGGTGGTGCCGTGGATGCTGGGTATCAGGCCGTGTAGTGAGTCGTGGACGGAGGGTCCGATCCTTAGCGTCTGGTAGAGGAAGCCGGCGAAGATGATTCCGAGTAGGGCGCTGATTGCGAGCTCGAAGCGTCGGAATCCGAGGGCCTGTAGCCCGAGGATCCCGAACGCGATCGCGCCGGTGATGAGCCCGGCGGGGAACAATGGCACGCCGAAGAGCAGGTTCAGGCCGATCGCGGCGCCGATGAATTCGGCGAGGTCGGTCGACATGGCCATGATTTCGGCTTGGATCCACATGCCCCAGGTGAACGCGCGTGGGAAGTGCTCGCGGACGACCTCGGGGTAGTTGTGGTCGGTGACGATCCCGAGCTTCGCTGACAGGTATTGGATCACCATCGCGACGAGGTTCGCCGCGAGCACGACCCACAAGAGCAGGTAGCCGAACTGGGCGCCGCCCTGTATGTTGGTCGCGAAGTTGCCGGGGTCGACGTACGCGATCGAGGCCACGAACGCGGGGCCGAGCATGAACAGCGTGGAGCGGAGCTTGCCGCGCGAGAGTAGGCGTTCGAGCGCGCTTTCCTCGAGTACCTCGCCGAGGGGGAGGGTTTGGCCGGTGCCGGCGCCCTCGAGCGCGGGAACCGGTGAACGGCCCGGGGGCGGGGTCAATGCTGGTCTCCGTCGGTCTGGATCCGCATCGCGCGGGCAAGCTCGCCGCCGATCGGATGCTCGCGCTGGCCGAGGCGCACGAACACGGGCCCACCGAACGGCTGGCGATCCACGACCTCGACGCGAGCGCCCAGCGTGATGCCGAGTTCGGCCAGGTAGCGGAGCATCTCCGGGTCAGAATCCGACACGCGAACGAACCGTCCCGCGGTTCCTACCGGCAGCTCGTGGAGGCTGCTGGTCGGGCGCTCGTCGATCTCGAACCGGGGCGTGGGGATCGGGTCTCCGTGCGGGTCGACCGCGGGGTGACCGAGCCGCGCGGCGATCAGCTCCTCAAGCTCCTCGGAGAGGACGTGCTCGAGTACCTCCGCCTCGGCGTGCACGCGATCCCAGGGCATCCCGAGTTCCTGGGCGAGGAATAGCTCGAGCAGGCGGTGATGACGAAGCACCTCCAGCGCCACGCGCCGGCCCTGGTCGGTCAGCCGCACGCCGTGATACGGCTCATGCTCGACGATCCCGACCTCTACCAGCTTGCGCACCATCCCGGACACCGACGCCGGGGTCACCCCGAGCCGGCCCGCGAGATCGTTCGTCGATACCGCCGAGTCGCTCCGAGTCTCGAGCGCATACAGCGCCTTCGCGTAATCCTGCACCGATGCCGAAACCGGATGTTCAGCCGCGCCCATAGCCAAGATTATGGCATGCCTAATAATTCTTGTCAATGTGTCGAAACCGCGACTTTGGCCACCAGTCGCGTCGTGTCAAGCCGCGTAGCCGCGGCCCGGGTTCGCGCCGCGCCGCCAATCGTCAACGCAACGCGCGTTAGGATGACAGCGTGTCCGATGACCGCTGCGAGCTGCTGTGCCTCGACCTTCCGCGCGCGGAGGACATCCGCCAGCATCTCGACAAGGCGGCGATCGCCGCCGCCGCCGCGCGCGGCAAAGCGCTGGGTGACCCGACACGAGTGACGATCGCCGTCGCGTTACGCCACGGTGGGGAGCTGTGCGTCTGTGACCTGGCCTGGATCACCGGCCGGCCCGAGAACCTCGTCGGCCACCACCTGCGCACGCTGCGCGCCGCCGGCCTGGCCAGCTCGCGCCGCGAGCACAAGATCGTCTTCTACGCCCTCACCGCGCTCGGCACGCGCCTGCTCGACGCCTACCTCACCCCGACGGCAACCCGCCGATGAGCACCACCCAAATCGATCTCCCACTCGCCCGCATCACCTCACGGGAACAGCAGCGCCTGGATCCCCGCGAGCGCGACCGGCTGATCCGCCGCGCCAAAGCGCTGTCCTGGCTATCCCTGGCCTACATGACGGCCGAGGGCGCGATCGCGACCACCGCCGCGCTCCTCGCCGGCTCGATCGCGCTCCTCGGCTTCGGTCTTGACTCCGCGATCGAAGCGCTCGCATCAGTGATCGTCATCTGGCGCTTCACCGGCACCCGCCGACTCTCACAAGCCGCCGAACGCCGCGCCGAGCGGCTCGTCGCCATCAGCTTCCTCCTGCTCGCGCCCTACATCGCCCAAGACGCGATCCGCACCCTGATCGCCGGCGAGCACCCCCACACCAGCTGGCTCGGCATCGGACTATCAATCTCCAGCATCATCGTCATGCCCCAACTCGCCACCGCCAAGCACCGCATCGGCCGACGCCTCGGCTCCGGCGCCACCACCGGCGAAGGCACCCAGAACCTCCTCTGCGCCTACCTCGCCGCCGGAGTCCTAGCAAGCCTCGCGCTCAACGCCGCGTTCGGCCTCTGGTGGGCCGACCCCGCCGTCGCGCTCGCCATCGCCGCCCTCGCCATCAAAGAAGGCAGTCAAACCTGGCAAGGCGAGGGCTGCTGCGCCACCACACCCATCAACAGCGAAACCAACACCGGCTGCGCCGACGGCTGCTGCCGCTAATCCGTGCGGAATCGGCCGCGAAGCCGATCACGATCACGATCACACTGTCGGCGCCACCGGACTGATCGGGCTGTCGAGCGCGTCCCGCCGCCCGTGTAATAACCGCTCGTCGCCGCACGCGACTGGACACGTGGACCGCCTAGATAACAGGTCCCGCCGTACGGGTATTCGGGATCGCCGGAGGCGTTCGCTCTCGAGGTGCACCGGCGCGAGCGCGGTCGATCGGTGCCCGGCCCCAGCGCGCGGCCTCGGCGAAGTCGATCAGGGTGTCGAAATACTCGGCGACCGGCGTCGCGCGGATGCCCAACGGATCGAGCAGCTCGCGCGCGCGGCGATCGTCGAAACGCAGATCGAGCGAGAAGTAGGGGAAGTAGACCTCGCTGCGCACCAGTCGCCGGCGGGTGTCCGGATCGGCACGCGCAGGATCAGCGGGTGCATTACGGAACGGTAGATCCCCGGCGGCACGAGTCGTGGCGCCCGCCGGTCAAACCGCCGCGACGCGAGACGCGCGAGGTCACCCAGCGTCGTTGCCCGCTCGCCCCCAACGACGTGATATGTCCCGCCGGCCGCCGCCGGCGAGGCCGCGAGCGCGAGGATCGCGTCGGCGACGTGATCGACGGTGACGATGTCAAGCGCGGCATCGCGCCGGCCCGGGAGCACGGGATACGTTCCGTTCGCGAACGCGCGCAGCGGACCGTAGACCACGTTGAAGGAGGTGGTCCAGCCCGTCCCGCGCTCACCGACGACGATGCTCGGGCGCACGACCGTGACCGGCAGCCGCTCGCGCCGACTCCACACCCGGCGCTCGGCCTCGAGCTTGGACTGCTCGTAGGCATTACGGAAGCCCTGCCCAACGTCGAGCTCCGTCTCGTGCGCGCGGCCGCGCCGGTCGCCCGCGACATAGGCCGTCGACACGTACGTCATCCGCCGCAGACCCGCGTCTCCGGCCAGGGCGGAGACGACGAGGTGCGAATCGGTCTCGAGTACGTCCTTGACCAGATCGTCGATCGCCTGGAGGTTGCGCCAGGCGTGCCTGGTGCAGCCCGTCATGCGCGGCCCGTTCGGCGAAGCGAGCAGTGGCCGCCCGAAAGTCCTCGAGGTCCGCGCCGAGGGCCGCGTCGAGTAGCCCGATCCTGACCGCCTCGCGTGAGCCGACCGGCCGGAACGGTGCTGAGGTGAGCCGCGCCGTCGTGGCCGCCCCCACGCGCCGCGGCAGTAGGTAGGTCCAGTACTCCGACCCCGTATAGGCCACCCATGTGCTGGTAGTAGGGGTTCAGGACGGTGTCCTCGCGTGCGAGGACCTAGTCGCCGGCGAGTGCGAGGGGACTCCTGGGCCGGATTGTCAGCCGCCTCGATCTCGTTTAGGTGAATGCCGTTTGAGAAGTAGTCATCGCCGCCAAGCAGAACGATCACTCTCGTGTGCTGTTGGGCGCGGGCCGGCGCAAACGCCTCGCGGAGCCGACCGCACTGCTCGGTGCTCATCGCGCCGTTGTAGAACGCGAACCTCAGGTAACCTACGCCCGCGTGCTCGTGGTAGGCGATCTCGCGGTAGGTGTGGTCGTCGGGGACCTGAGCGTCGGGCGCGATCCCGACCTCGGGAGCCTCGACGTCGATGCCGGCGAGCGCGAGCGCATGTGTCGCAAGTAGTTTGAAATTGCTCTGCGCCGGCGTGTTCTGTCGCTTGAGGTGCGTTATCCACACCGCCCTGTCGACCGTCGCTCGGCAGATCGCGCCGTTACGCTGACCGATGAGTTCGCCCGGCCGGCCACGCAGCGTCCGCTCTGGGTGAGCTCCAAATAGGTGAAAGTACTTGGTGTCGATCGTGTCGAGCACGCCGGGGTGACCGTCGCCGGCGTGTACCTTCCGCAGGACACGCTCGGTGCGATCGGACTGCCAGTCGATCGCGCGGACCTCCTGGCCCATCAGCGGCAGGCAGGGACCGGGCGCCGCGTGACTCCTTGCCGATGGTGCTGCCCCGACCAACACAAGTCTGTCGATCGCGTCGAGGACCGCCTCGACCGCCGCGCGACGGACCTCGTGCCGATAGAGGCTGCTCTTCCCTACCTTGCGCATGCTGAACGTTTGCGTCGCCCACACCTCTCCCGCGTCGACATCGCCGGTCGCCTGCAGCACGGTCACTCCCCAATCCGACTTATCGAGCTCGATCGCCCAATCCAGCGATGACGGGCCACGATCCCCTCGCGGTCCGGGATGCACGATCAGGCAGTAATGCCGGCGCCAGATCGATTCAGGAATCAGCGTCTTGAGAAACGGACACACGATCAAGTCCGGAGCGTGCGGCCACACCGCTGTCTCCATCGCGCAGGACGAGTCGACCACAGCGACCGTCACGTCGTGACCAAGTTCGGTCAACGCGATCCAGGCGCGCTGACTCAAGCTGTTATGCGCTGATACGAGAAAGAGAATCTGCATGGTGGTGAAGCCCTCGGTCTTAGGTCTAAGGGGCGCGCCGCGCCTCCGAAATACGTTCTGCTTCGAGCCTTACGCACGGCTCGGCCGCACGGTTCGCTGGTTCTCGCTTACAGCTCGGCCAAGATGGACGGTCGACGTCGCACCGTGTCCCGGAGATTGGTGAATACGAGATCCGCGGCGGTCGGAGGCTCTGGACCCGCTTGATTCTCAGTACGGCCCTTCCCGCTGGTCAGGGGCCAACAACTCTTCCCCTTTCGCGCCCGCGGGCTGACCGATCTCACCCCTGCCCCGCGCTCCCACCTGCTCGCTCGCTTCATGCCTCTCCAGCTCTTTCCCCAACAGGTGGTCGACCGGCGGGGTGCACTAGTGGCCGGCGACGCAGACGAGCTTGACGTGCTCGACCGGGCTTGGGGCACCCCCCAGCGTGAAGCGGTCGGTGATAGCCGCTGGCAGTCCGCAGCTCGGGCACTCCAGCAATGGAGCGGCCTGCTCCGCTGCCCCGTCGAGTGTGTAGGTGTTCATCTCTTTCGCTCCAATCCCGTGGTGGTCTCGCCGCTGTCTGCCCTACGCGGGCGTCCCGGCGGCCAGCGCCTTGACGTCCCCGATGACCTTGACGTTGATGAGTGGCATAGGAACCTCCTGTTGATTGAGTAGCCGCCGTGGAGCTAACCGCCGGACGGTGTGAGCGAGCGTGTGATCAGCGGACGAGTGCCAATCCAGCGTCAAGCGCCCGTTAGCGATCGCCTCGGCGCACCGGTCGACTCCGCCACCCTCAGCGCCTCGTGCAGCATCGCCGCGCCTTCGTCGTCGCTGGTTGAGCTCATGGCGAATAGGAGGTCGCTCGTCTGGTGGGGGTCGCGAGTGCTGCTCTCTTTTTGCTGCGGGCATGTCAGGCTGCCGCGACAGGGTCGCTCCGTGGGCGGGTCTTCCAAACTGTCGACCGTGGCCATATCGATAAGGACTTCCGACTGCGGACGGCGGGAAATCGAGCCGCAAGCGGTTGGTCCCTGAGACCTCACACTCGTTCGAACCTCGACCCAGTCTCGCTTCGGCCCATTGGTCCCGGGGCGAGGAGGTGGCTGAGATCGACCGCCTCGAGCTCGCCCTGGTAGGCGGTCAGGCTAATGCGGCCCTTCATAGCGGCGACCGCCGATGCGAGATCGCGGACATGCTGGGAGTCCAGGTGGTCCTTCATTGCCTTCTCGGAGCTATAGATCTCTAGCCCGTGTTGCTGGAGGGGATTCTTTGGGTCGAGCGACACGCGGTACTCGACCACGCCCGGCTCCTGCCTGGTCAAGGCCTCTGACGCCATCAACCTCGGGAGCATGGTGTCGCGGTCGCTTGGCGCCTCGAACGTCGTGGATACGATGACTACGATCACGCTATTTCTCCTGTTCTCGTGAATTGGGTATTTCGGTCGCGTAAGGCGGCGACCTTGTGAGTCCGGCCGCGTGCCGTTGTCAGCGGTCCGCCCGCGCGGCCGTGGCGGGCGCCCACAACCTCGCCGAGGATCGAGAGCGCGGTCTCCCCGGCGCTTACCGCGCCGATGTCGAGCCCGACCGGCGCGCTCTGGGCAACCCTGCGGCATCAGGGCTCGTAGTCGGGTTGGGCCTAGCGAGGTCGAACGCGACATGACCCAAGACAGGCCGTGTGCTCGCCATCAGCCGCCCGGCCGAGCGCTTCAAGATCACTTCCGAGGGTGCTCGACCACTCGGTCCAAGCGCGTTGAAAGGGGTTTCCATCTCTGACGGCTGGTCTCTCGGTCGCATCGATCCGCGCTATGTCGAAAGTTGAGGCCTGTGCTCTATGACCCGATCGAGGCGGATCGGAAGTGTCCGCTGACGGGTCCCGGTCGCGTGCCAGACGCCGTTGGCGATTGCCGCCGCCGTGCCGACGGTGCCGATCTCACCGACTCCCTTGATGCCCGAGGGGTCGCCGGGTTCGTAATCGGGCACGAAGTCGGCTTCCACATCGGGGACGTCGGCGTGCGCGGCGATGTGATAGCCGGCCAGATCCGCATTGATGTGCCTGCCCGAGACCGGATCGCGGACCCCCTCCTCGTGCAATGCCAGGGAGAGCCCCATGATCATGCCTCCGATCACCTGGCTGCGCGCGGTGAGCGTGTTGATGATCCGGCCGGCGGCGAACATCCCAAGCAGCCTCCGTACGCGCACCTCGCCGGTCGCTGGGTCGACAGCGACCTCAGCGAAGATCGCGCTGTAGGCATGCCGTTCCATGGGCGGCAGGTTGAAGACGAGGTCGGTGGTGTCGGCCGTGGCGGTCACCGGCCGCGGCGCCCCGTCGAGCTCCCTATGGAGCTTGGCCGCTGCCTCGGTGATCGCCCATGACCATGAGGCAGTACCCCTGGATCCGCCAGCCGCCCACGCCGGACCGAAGTCGCTGTCGGCGATCCGAATGCGGATCCTCTCGGGACCGACCCCTAGCGAGTCAGCGGCGACCGCGGTCAAGGCCGTGCGTGCACCCGTTCCGATGTCGCAAGCGCCGACGGTCACCGTGAAAGCCCCATCCACCTCAGCCGTGATCGAAGCCGACGATGGAAGGGCCCCGGTGCTGAAGTTCGCGGCGGCCAGCCCGGTGCCAAGCAGCAGTTGACCCTCCCGTCGGACCCGCGGCCGGTGATCGCGCGTGGCCCAACCAAATCTGCGCGCGCCCTCACGGAGGCACGCTTCGAGGTTCCGACTGCTGAACGGCAGGCCGGACACGGGTCCGACCGAGGGTTCGTTCCGCAGCCGGAGTTCCAGCGGGTCCATGCCCAGCCGCTCCGCCAACTCGTCGATCGCAGACTCGAGCGCAAACGAGCCGGGGGTCATGCCCGGTCCACGGACTGAGAACGTCGGCACGACATCGAGCGGCACTGCGCTGAGCCTGGTACGAATTGCCGGCGCCGCGTACAGCGACTTCGTCATCTCGGTGCAGTTCTCGACGTAGTCCGCGAGGGGCGACAAGGAGAACGCCGCCTCGTGGTGGATTGCCCGCAGGCGGCCATCCCCATCAGCCCCGAGCCGGACCCGTTGGTCGGTCGCCGGTCGTGGCGAGGTCATGAGGAAGACCTGGTTCCGGGTCAGCGTCACTCGGACGGGTCTGCCGAACCGCATGGCGCCGATGGTGGCCAGGATCAGCTGCGGGCCGCACAGGCCCTTGGACCCGAAACCGCCGCCGACATGCTCGGCGCGGATCCGCACCTGCTTGGGGGTCAGGGAGAACAGCGTGGCGAGGACGGCGGCGACGGTGAAGGGCCCCTGGTTCGAGTCGATGGCCTGTAGACGTTCGCCGTCCCACCAGGCCGTTGCGGAGTGCAGTTCCATCGCGCCGCAGTGCTCCTCGGGCGTGCGGTACCGCTCGTCGACCACCATGGTGGACGCAGCGAGCTCGGCGTTGATGTCACCGACGTCCGCGTTCTCACCGAATAAGGTGCTCGCTGGGCGGGCCGCAGGGTGGTCGGCCGAGAACCTGGTGTCGTGAGGCTCCTCGTCATACGTGACCTCGATGGCTTCGGCGGCGGCCTGTGCTTGCTCGGGTGTCTCGGCAACGACGAGGGCAAGAGGCCAGCCGGCGTAGGGAATGAGATCGTCCTGCAAGAACAGGATCCCGCCATCCGGGCCAAAGAAGTGGCCCGCTTGTGGGTTGAGACGCGGCGCGGTGCTGTGGTCGACGACGCCCAGGACGCCGTGACTGCCTTCCGCGGCCGATGTGTCGATGTCGCGGATTCGCCCGCGGGACACCGTGGACATGACGACACTGCCGAAGGCCAGGTTCTGCATCGGCTCGTCGGCGGCGTAGCGTGCGCTGCCCGTGACTTTGGCCCGTCCCTCGATCCGAGGTCGGGCCGTCCCGACCGCACCCAGGGCCAAGTCGGGCGGGTCAGCCGTCGTAGTGCTGCTGCCAAGGCGCGTGGCGGGGGTCGTCCCGTCCGGGGATCGACTGCTCGGGAACGCGGTCATGAATGAACCTCCTTCAAGACGGATCGCAGGGGCTAATCACTCGGCCCGATCGGCGAGCTCGGTGAGGACGGAGACGATGAGATTGCGAGCCAACGTCACCTTGTACTGGTTGTCGCGCAGCGGCTCAGCCGCCGAGAGCTCCGCATCGGCGGCAGCCCGGAAGCTGTCAGCGGTCGCGGGAGCGCCATTTAGGACCTCCTCCGCTGCCCGAGCGCGCCATGGCCGCGACGCGACACCACCGAGGGCGATCCGAGCGCCCCGGACCGATCCGTCTGTGATGTCCAGGGCACCCGCCACGGACACATTTGCGAAGGCATACGACGCGCGCTCGCGAACCTTCCGGTACCGCGACCGCGGCGACACCGCCGAGGCCGGGAGGGTTACGGCAGTGATCAGCGCGCCGGCGGGCAACACCGTCTCACGCTGCGGCGAATCACCGACGGCCAGGTAGAACTCCGACAGCGGGATCTCGCCCGCACCGTCGAGTGTCTCGTAGTGCACGACCGCGTCGAACGCGGCCAACGCGACCGCCATGTCGGACGGATTGGTGGCCACGCATTGACGCGACCAACCCAGGATGGCGTGGTTGTGGTGCTCCCCGGTGATCGCGGGGCAACCGCTGCCGGGGTTGCGCTTGTTGCACGGCTGCGACGGGTCGGCGAAGTAGGCACAGCGGGTCCGCTGGAGCAGGTTGCCGCCCACGGTGGCCATGTTTCGCAGCTGTCCCGACGCGCCTGCGAGTATCGCTTGGCTCAACGCCGGATACCGGCGACGCACCTCGGGATGGGCCGCGGTGTCGCTGTTGGTCGTGGTCGCACCGATGAGCAACCCGCCATCGGAGGTTTCACGGACACCGGCGATCGGCAGCGACCGCACGTCGACTAGCCGTGCGGGCGTCTCGACGCCATCCTTCATCAGGTCGACGAGGTTCGTACCACCCCCCAGATACCGCGCACCATCGTCCCCGGCGAGCATCGCGAGCGCATCACGGATGTCCGCTGTGCGCTGATAAGCGAACGTCTTCACTGGGTCACCTCCGTTCGCGCGGCGGTCTCGAGCACCGCGCGCACGATCGACGGGTGCGCGCCGCAGCGGCACAGGTTGCCGCTCATCCGTTCGCGCACTTCAGTCGCGTCGAGCTCCGGTGCAGGGCTGTCGGGCGAGACGTCGGCGGTGACGGCACTGGGCCAGCCCGCCGCATGCTCGGCCAACATCCCGGCGGCTGAGCAAATCTGGCCCGGCGTGCAGTAGCCACACTGGAAGCCGTCGAGTCGCACGAACGCCTGCTGGATCGGGCGCAGCTCGCCGTCTTCGGCGAGACCTTCGATCGTTGTGATCGCTGCGTCGGCGGCGGCGACCGCGAGAGTCAGGCAGGAAACGACGCGCCGGCCGTCGTGCAGGATGGTGCATGCACCACACTGCCCGTGGTCACAGCCCTTCTTCGGTCCCGTGACGCCGAGCTCGTCCCGCAACGCATCGAGCAGCGTCGTGCGGTTATCGACGGTCAGCGAGCGGGTCACGCCGTTGACGTGCAGAGAAATTGCACTATCGGTGTCGCTGCTCATCATCTTCCTCTCTGGGGCGGGTGACATCTAACTGGCTCCTGTTGGTTGCACCCGGTCTGGTGGGCTGCGTGAACCATCGCTTAATCGGCCTTCGGTGTCATCGTGGCTGGCGTCCGCTTTGAACTCATGCGGGTGGTAATCAGCTAATACCGGCTAGCTGCAATACGCACCGTCGGCGGCCAGACGACGCCGTCCGAAACGGCCATCTCCATCGACTCGCGCTCGGGAATCTGTTCCCCAGGCGCAGCCGACAGGACGTCGTGGTCCCCCGACTCGGAGTCTGGGACCCGCCTGCGCTCCCACCAATTGCGGGCGCACTGAGAATCGCGCCCTCGGCCCGGGCGCCTGATGGACAGCCCACGGATACATGTTCGGCACCGTGTCGCGGTCGGCAGCACGCGTTCCGGCCGGCTCACCGGTCGCTGGCAGGCTCGCCATGCTGCGCGTCACCGCCCGGCTCCGTGCGATCGGCGGTCAGCCGCTCGGCGGTAAGGCGGTCCGGGTCGAGAACCCGGCCACCGCGAGCGCGCCGATCGACATGGCGCTGGCGATCAACGCGGCAACGAGCATCCCCGGACTGGGCGAAGTCACGGCGAAGAACATACGGGCGGCCGGGATCGACAGAACCGTGGCGTAGAGACCGGCCATGGCCACGCACATGCCCGCTACGAGCGTGGAGCGGCGCCGCGAACCGCCTGCTTCGAGGGCCATCACCAGATACAGGCCGCTGACGATCAGTGACGTCAGCGCTACCGTCCGGGCGGCTGGGATCGACAGGTCGAGGTCGTGGCGGGCGAATAGGTATGCCGCGACGAGTCCGGCGCCTAGGATCGCCCCGGCTGGTACCGCGAACCGGCCAATCGTGCTCGCGAAGTGTTCGGGGCGCCAAGGGCCGGTGCTCGGGGCGAGAGCAAGAAAGAGGGTTGGGAGGCCGAGCGTCAGGGTCCCAGCGAGTGAAAGGTGCCGCGGAAGGAGCGGATACGCCTCCGAGCTGGTACCGATAGTGAGGATCAGGAACGCGGCGAGCGCCGACTTGGTGACATAGAGCTTGGTGACCCGTTGGAGGTTGCGCAGCGCGCGGCGTCCCTCGGCGACAAGGATCGGGACGCTGGCGAAGTCGCCGGAGACGAGGACGAGGTCCGACACGGCACGCGCCATTTGGCTGCCGTTGTCCTGTGCGATCGCGAGCTGCGCGGCTTTGAGAGCGGGCACGTCGTTGACCCCGTCGCCGATCATCGCGACGTAGCGTCCTTGGTCGCGTAGCGCTTGGATGATGGCTTGCTTGCCGTCTGGCGAGACGCGGCCCACGACGGTCCGTGGGCGGCGAATCGCTGTCGGGCATCGGGGTCGTTCGGAAGGGCTGACTCGTCGCTGACGCCGGCCACTGGTAGGCCGACGTCGCGCGCGATTGCGGCGACGGTGCGCGGATCATCGCCGGAGAGGACCTTGATCTCGACGTTCTGCTCGCGCAGGAATGCAATCGTCGCCGCGATGTTGGGACGTAGTTGCTCGGCGAGCACCACGAGCCCGAGCGGCATCAGCCCGGCTGGAGGCATCTCCGCGGGCTCCATGGGTAGGGGTCCGCGTCCGCGGGCGATCGCGAGCACGCGCCGTCCCTGGTTCTGCTGATGCTCGGCTGCCGACCGCAACTGCCCAGTGGGAATGCGGCCCGGCGCACCGAGGTACAGGGTCTGCTGGGTGGTCTGGACAGCGCTCCAGCGTCGCCAGCTGGAGAACGGGACCTCCGCGATCACCGCCGGCACTGCGTCCTTGGAGTAGGTGTCCGCGATCGCCTGAAGCGTGATGTTGCGGCCTGACGCGCCGCCAGCAAGCGTGGCGAGCGCTTCCTCGACCTCCGGTTGCTCAACCCCCGGCGCCGGAAGAATGTCCACGACGCGCAGCGAAGCCTCGGTCAAGGTGCCGGTCTTGTCGACGCAGATCGTGTCCACGGAGGCGAGCGACTCGATCGCGTTGAGCTGTTGGGCAAGGACGCCGCGGCGCGACATCCGCGCTGCGGCCACTGCGTATGTGAGACTGATCAGCACCACCAGGCCCTCGGGGATGATCGTGCCCACCCCTGCGGTGGCGGTTGCGATTGCGGTGCGCAGTGCTACCTGCCGGTGATAGAGCGAGAAGCCTAGGATCGCGCCGAGCCCGAGGACCAGCGCCGCCATAACGTAGAGCAGGTGGTTCACCGCACTTTCCAGCGGTGAGCGCGGATGCCGAAACGAGCGGGCCCGGCCCGTGACGCGGCCCGCGAAGCTATCCGCACCGACGGCGGTCACGCGGAATGCACCGGTTCCTTCCACGACGAACGCTCCTGAGCGAACTGCGTCCCCCTCGTCGTGCCGGGTCGCTTCGGATTCCCCGGTCAGGATCGATTCGTCTACACGCAGGTCGTGCGCGGCCTCGAGGGTTCCGTCGGCGGCCACTTGGTCGCCAGCCGCCAGGAGGACCAGATCGCCCACGACCAACTCCTCGATCGCGATTGGGTGGACCGAGCCGTCGCGCTTGACCATGGCCTGCGGCGCGACCAGTAGAGACAGGCGGTCCAGCGCGCGCTTGGCCCGTACCTGCTGGCTGATCCCGATGAGCGAGTTGGAAACTAGGACTGCGAGGAATAGCGCGTCGCGCGGGTCGCCGAAGATCAGCGTGACGACGCCGAACGCGGCGAGGATAAGGTTGAAGGGTGTCAGCACGTTGGCGCGCAAGATGCTCACGGTCGAGCGACTCGACCGCAGCGGTCGCGTGCGGCCGGCCGCGGCGAGCCGCTGCCGTGCGTCCTGCTCGCTGAGTCCGAGCGTCAGCGAGTCACCAATCGGTGTGACAGTGCCGGGGTTCTTGGGCAGCGCCGCTTGTCGGACAGCCAGACTCATGATCGCGCGCGCGGCCGCATACCGGATCGTGTTGCCATGGCCTGTTGTACGTGGGCGAATCGGCGGCGGAGCTGGGCGTTTTCTAAGTGCAGCTCAGCCAGCTCGATGCGTCTCATGCCCAGGTCCTCGCGGAGTTCGCGCTGTGGTTCGGCACCGGGCTGAATCGCGGTTCGAGTTCCTTGGGTCGGATCGCGCCGCGCATCAGCAGACCACACCACCCGCGTGCCGAGCTTCGCGAACGCGTAGACAAACGCCGCTTCCGGAGCGGAGATCCGGCAGCGGCCGTGGGAGGTGGGATCCGGAGAGCCGGTGAACGAGGCATGAAGCGCGATCCCGCCGTTTGAAGTAGCTCGCGTACGGCGGCCAAACGCGATAGGCGACCACCAGGAGTTGCGTCCCTTGCGGAACACCCGGAAGACGCCGGTGGGAGTCGGGAATCCCGGTTTCCCGCTGGAGGAGGGATGGCGCGGACAAGAAGTGAGTTATCGTCGAGCAAGGTGACCCCCTCGCACCTCGATGGCCGGCCCCGGGGCCTGACGTGCGAGGAGCGCGCGCCGACGCGCTCAGCAGCTCAGCGCGCGTGAGCCGGCCAGCGACTCCGTCGCGGGTGAGTGCCTCCCACGCCTGGAAGGCCATGATCGGCTGCGAGGTTCGGTAGTCCACACCGACCCGTCACAGCGTCTGCCGGGAGATAGCGGAGGGTCACGAACCGCGGTTGCACGCGCTGGGCCTCGTTGGCGGCCGCGGGATCCGAAGCTGCGGTCGGTGCTGCGTCGGTTGCGCGCCCAGCGGCCGCGCTGCCGCCGAGCTGAACGGCGCAGCCGGCCACGACGATCGCCCGAGCCACGCGCGCGCGATTCCTCGCCGGCGCGACGGCTGAGAGGGTGGTGCGGAGTCGGACATGATCAAGCTCTCCTTCGCGGCCGCTGAACTGGCCGGCACGCCGTTGGCTAGGTGGGATTAGCTTTGCCGAGCGCGGCGGCTGTGTCTGCACGGCTAGCGCCCGTTGCCGGGATGGCGCGCGCTGGGGTCTGCGAATTCAAGCTGGCTTCAATGCGCGGCCCTAGGTCGCGTGCGAAGCTGATCTGATGCCGCTCCGCGCTCTTCTTGTCGACGACAACCAATCGTTTCTCACCGCCGCCCGGAGCCTTCTGGAAGACGAGGGGATAACGGTGGTCGGACTGGCGTCGAATGCGGCGGACGCTCACGCGCTCGCCGCCCAGCTCACGCCGGACGTGATTCTCGTTGACATCCTGCTTGGTGATGAGAGCGGGTTCGATCTGGCTCGAGCGCTGGCCGCCGAGCGCGATCCCGGACCGGCGGTGATTCTGATATCGACGCACGCTGAGGCTGACTTCGCGGACATGGTCGCCAGCAGTCCGGCGCTCGGGTTTCTGCCGAAGTCCGAGCTGTCCGCTGATCCGATCCGCCGCATCCTCGGCGCTCGCTGAGGTCGGGTGGCGGCTACCGCGCCTTCAGGAAGGTCAGCACAGCGAGCACACGGCGGTGATCATCGCCCGTCTCGGGCAGTCGGAGCTTGCCCAGGATGCTGTGAACGTGCTTCTCGACGGTCCCCTCGGTCACCCAGAGCTCCTTGGCGATCCCGGCATTGGAGCGCCCTTCGGCCATCAGCGCAAGTACCTCGCGCTCCCGGGCGGTGATCTCATCGAGCGGGTCGTCCCGCCGCTGGGCGGAGATCAGCTCCTGAACCAGGACCGGGTCGATCGCCGAGCCTCCGCTCACGATCCGCTCGAGCGTCTCGATGAACTCATCGATGTCGGTCACACGACTTTTGAGCAGGTAGCCGCTGCGGTGCCCCGCGGCAAGAGCAAGCAGGTCCATCGCGTGGACGATCTCGAGGTGCGCCGACAGGATCACCACCGCCGTCTCCGGGTACTCCTGGCGGATCGTTCGCGCGGCCTCGAGGCCCTCTGTCGATTGGGTCGGCGGCAGCCGAATATCGATCACGACCAGGTCCGGCTGATGGTCGCGCACCAGCGAGATCAGCTCGTCGCCGGTCTCGCATTGGCCGACGACCTCGAACCCGGAATGCTCCAGCAGGCTGGCGATCCCCTCGCGCAGCAGCACGTCGTCCTCGGCAAGGGCGACGCGGGTGGAAACGGAGCGCACGGCCAGCCATTATCGTCGCTATCTTCCGCCCCGTGCATACGCTGGGGCGTCTCGTGACCGCCTCGCTCGAGCAGCGCGGACGGCACCGGAGAGTGGCGGCATGGCTGCTGGCGATCCTAGGGCCGGCGCTGCTCACGATCATCGCGCTGCCGTTCCGCGATCAGCTCGGGCTTGCCGGCTTCCTGCTGCTCACGCTCCTGCTGGTGACCGCGGTCGCGGTAATCGGGGGCGTGTGGCCGGCGCTCGCGACCGTCATCTTCGGGTTCTTCGCGGGGAGCATCTTCTTCGCGCCCCCCTACGGCAGTCTCAGCGTCCAGCTGCGCCTGCACAACGTGCCGTTGATCGCCTACCTGATCGTGGGCGGGGTGCTTGGATTCCTCGTCGATGACCTGGCGGCGGTGGCGAAGGAGCAGGCCGCTCTGCGCCGCGTCGACGCCGCGTTGCGGCGGGTGGCGACGCTCGTCGCACGCGCGGTGCCGACCGGCGAGCTGTTTGCCGCTACCACCGAGGAGGTCGGCAAGCTACTCGGTGTTCATGGCTCCAGGCTGGGTCGGCTGGAACCGGACGGGACAACCACGGTCCTTGCCGAATGGGCTGAGAACGGCGATCCGATCGCCGCCGGCACAGATCTCCTGCCACGCGATGCTGGCGAGAGCGTTGCGGTCAGCGCGCCGATCGTTGTGGAGGGCCGCCCGTGGGGTTTGATGACGGCCAGCGCAAGTCGTGACCGAACGCTGCCGCCTGACACGCAGACGCGCCTGGGGAGATTCACCGAGCTGCTGGCGACAGCGATCGCCAACGCCCAGACCCGTGATGAGCTGGCCGCGTCGCGGGCTCGCATCGTCGCGGCCTCAGATCACACGAGACGGCAGATCGAGCGCGATCTCCACGACGGTGCCCAGCAACGGCTGGTGTCACTCACGCTCGGTCTGCGCAAGGCCCAGAGGGTGGTGCCACCGGAGCTGCTCGACCTCCGGCAGGCCCTGTCAACTGTCGCGGATGGATTGGCCGGCGTCATGGAGGAACTCCGGGAGATGGCCCGGGGCATCCATCCGGCGGTCCTTGCCGAAGGCGGCATCGGACCGGCCCTCGGGAACCTCGCCCGCCGCTCCTCGATCCCCGTCGAGGTCGACGTGAACGCTGACGGGCGCCTGCCAGAGCAGGTGGAGGTCGCCGTTTACTACGTGGTGGCCGAGAGCCTCACGAACATCGTCAAGCACGCCGACGCCTCATCCGCGACCGTCGTCGTGGACAGGGCCGATCGCGTCGTGCTGGTCTCGATCCGGGACGACGGCGTCGGCGGCGCGGATCTCTCCCGTGGGACCGGACTCACCGGCCTGCTGGACCGCGTCCAAGCCCTCGGCGGCAGGATCGACGTCGAAAGTCCAGTCGGCGCGGGGACGCACATTCACGCCGAGCTGCCGCTGCACGTCTAGGTCCGCGCTCTGGAGCTGACGCCCAGGGCGCCCCCGCGCCACAGCGACCGGTCGGACCGGAGTCGTACTGTCAACGCGCGGCGGCGCGCATTCCCGCTAGCTGGTAGTGGCAGACGCCTGCCTACCGGGGTTCCGAGATGGACGGTGGCGTCGAAGACACGAGCGCTCCCGTCGGGGATCCTGACGACACATCCCGCGTCCGACTCAACGGGACGCCGACGACCAACAAGGGGCCACGTGATGCTCAGCCTGCCATCCCGATATCGACGCAGGCTCGCACATTCCCGCGCCCGGCGCATCAGCCGCCGCCTGTCTCGGACATGGGCCGAACTCAACTACGCGCAAGCCCGAGTTCTGGAGCTTCAGACGGGTGTACGGGTCACGAACGAGACAACGGGACCTGCGAGATGACCGGGCTCACGCTCATCGAACCTCTCCCAGCGGATCTGCCGCTTGCACCTCGGCGACCGGTGCTCGAGCCTGCGGCGCTGACCTTTCTCGGGGTCATCGCCGACCTCCCCTCGCTGGACTGCCTAGGGCCCGCTCGAGCACGCGACGCCATCGCCCGAATTCAAGCCGCCACCAAGGTCGACGTACCCGCACTGGACATCGAGGACGTAACGGTCCCGGTTCCGGGCCCGTTGTCACACCTCCCGTTTCGCATCCTGCGGCCGAAAGGCGCCAAGGGTCACCTGCCGGTGATCGTCTATATCCATGGCGGCGGTTGGGTGGCGGGCAATGCCGACACCCATGACCGTTTGATTCGCGAACTCGCCGCCGGTACCGGGGCGGCCGTCGTCTTTCCCCACTACACCCACGCACCAGAGGCGCAGTACCCGCGGGCAATCCGCGAGAGCTACGTGGTCCTCTCCTGGGTCGCGTTCCACGGCGCCGCCCGCGGGCTCGACGGTTCGCGCATCGCGATCGCGGGGGACTCGGTAGGCGCCACGATCGCAACCGCCCTGACACTCCTGGCAAAGGAGCGTGGCGGCCCGGCGCTCGCCGCACAGGTGCTGTTCTACCCGGCGACCGATGCGAGCCTCAACACCGAGTCCCACCGCCGGTTCGCACGCGGGCACTGGCTCCGGCGCGATGCGATGCAGTGGTTCTGGGACCAGTACATCCCAGAGGAAACCCGCCGAGCCGAGACGACCGCCTCGCCGCTACGGGCTTCACTGGCCGAGCTCGCCAACCTTCCGCCGGCGCTCATCCTCACGGCTGAGGCCGACATCCTCCGCGATGAGGGCGAGGCCTACGCGCGCCGCCTCGGCGAGGCGGGAGTGAATGTCACGACCACCCGGTATCCAGGGATCCTGCACGACTTCGTGATGCTCAACGCGCTTCGCCAGACCAAGGCCGCCGAGGCTGCGATCTCCCAAGCCATCGGCTATCTGGCTGGCGCTTTCGCCAAGCACCATTCGCGCCGCTGACCACGTGCAGAGCGATGCCATCGACACCATCAGCCTCGCCGACAGCGATCCGCCACCCGGACCGGGCTCTAGTCGTGCCCAGCCTGCACTCACAGATCGCCAGGTCGAATGGCAGCCGATCTGGATGCGCCCCAACCCTGGGTGAGCAACTTGATGTCATCCGCCTGGAGCATCGCGTCACGCGACTCGAACGTGTTCTCGCCGCTCTGCGAGTTCGCGTGCACGATTACTCCGCCATCGGGACCCCGGCCGGCTTGCGTTCCGCGATTCGCGACTTCGACGGCGAACTGGCGGCGGTGCGCGAACGGCTGGCCATCCACCGCAACGCCGAGAGCGCGCGGGTGATCTCAACCACACCCGGCGACGGTCTGCCGCGTTGAGCTCAGGCCATCTGCTGATCCTCCTCGGGGTCGCTGCAGCGACTCTCGCCGCGGTTGCGCGCTCCGGCCGGTGGGCGTCCCGCCGCCGGTTGTGGTTGTCCTCGCCGGCCTGATCACGGGATTCCTCGCGTTCCGTTCGCACCAGATCTAACGCTCCAGCCCCACGTCGTCCTCCTGGGCCTGCTCCCGCTGCTCATCTTCCACAACTCAGCGACCTCCTCACCGACCGCCTTGATGCGCAACGCCCGCACGATCGGCGCACTCGCGGTCGCGCTTGTTGTCGCCACCGCCGCCGGCGTCGCGGCGTTCGCGCACTGGCTCGGCGATCTGTCCTGGCCGATGGCGTTCGTGCTGGGCACCGCCGTTTGCCCGACCGACGCGGCAGCAGCGACCGGCGTCGCGCGCAGACTGGGGCTTCCAAGGCGGGTGCTGACCATGTATGGCGCGGGCATACGCAGGCCAGCCAGCGCACAACGATCTCGCTCTAGCTGCCGGGCGGGTGGGAGCATGGCGCTCACGCCACCGTCCTGAGAACGCCCCGGGTACGGCTTCCGATGCTCCGAGCGATCCCGCGGGAACTCATCGCGGGATCCAACCACCTTTCAAAAGGGGAAAGTTGGAGTTCCCCGCTCGGGAGCCTCGGGGGCGAGGTGTCCCGGGTCGCCGACGGCCTCGCCGGCGTGCCGGACGAGCTGCGCGAGCTGGCCGGCGGCATCCATCCGACGATCCTCGCTGAGGGCGACCTCGGGCCGGCGTTGAGGACGCTCGCCCGCGGCTCCTCGATCCCGGTGAAGCTCGAGGTCATCGCCGAGGGGAGGCTGCCCGATCCGGTGAGGTCGCGGCCTACTATGTCGCATCAGAATCGTTGACCAATGCGGCCACGCACGCGCTGGCGTCGGTGGCCGAGGTGAGGCTGAGCGTCGCCGGCGGGACGCTGCATTTTGACGGTCAGAGAGGACGGCCGCGGCGGGGCCGACCCGAGCCTCGGCTCGGGCCTGATCAGGTTGCGCGACCGCGTCGAGGCCCTGGCGGAACGATCACGGTGCACAGCCCGCCCGGCATCGGCACCGAACTCTCGGTCGCGCTGCCGCTCGAGCGATGACGGGTCCCCAGGGCCCCGAGCTCCGCTGCCTTCCGGCTAGCAGATAGGAACGAACTGCAGTCCGCTGGGGGCCGCGATGGATGGTGGCTGCGTAGACAGCGAGGCTCCCGCAGGCGATGCTCACTGCACATCGAAGAGGCACAGCGCCGAAGTGGCGTAGCGGCACCCGATGACAGTCATCAAAACATGATCAGGATCCAACGCGGACCGCTGAGAAGGAGTCGAAAATGAAAACTGTATTCATCACCGGCTGCTCGTCGGGCTACGGCTTGGAGACCGCGCGCCACTTTCACTCGCAGGGCTGGAATGTGGTCGCCACCATGCGCACTCCGCGCGAAGACGTCCTGCCCCAGTCCGAACGGCTCCGCATCCTCGGACTCGACGTGACCAAACCCGAGTCCATCGCGGCCGCCCTCGAGGCCAGCGGGCCGATCGACGCGCTCGTCAACAATGCGGGCATCGGGGCAGTTGGCGCCTTCGAGGCCACACCGATCGCGACGGTGCGCGAGATATTCGAGACCAACACGTTCGGCGTGATGGCGATGACACACGCGGTGCTGCCCCAGTTCCGCGAGCGCCGGTCGGGCGTGGTCGTGAACGTGACCTCGAGCGTGACGTTGGCTCGAATGCCGTTGGTGGCCGTGTACACCGCGAGCAAGACCGCCATCGAAGGGTTCACCGGATCGCTCGAGCTCGAGCTCGAGGACTTCAACGTGAGAGTGAAGCTGGTCGAGCCCGGCTACAGCCCGACGACAAACTTCACAACCAACGGTCAGTCACGCATGGACGGGCTGATCCCCGAAGCCTACGCGCCCTTCGCGCAGCGCGTCCTGGCTGACTTCCAGCAGCCAGCAGCTGTCACGCACGAATCCGACGTGGCCGAGACGGTGTGGCGCGCCGCGAACGATATGACCGGGCAGCTCCGCTTCCCGGCGGGTCCCGACGCCGTGGCACTGGCTCAAGCGAGATAAGCGCGAGCGCGAACCGCGCCGGCCGCCGGTCAAGCTGGCAGCACACGGACGGACAGCAACACATCGAGTCGCTGGGTCTGGAGCTGCTTGAGCTGCTCATGTCTGACCAGCGCATCGCAGCTCCAAATACATCGGATGTCCAACCAACACCAGGAGACCTGTTCACAATGAATGTCAGGCACGGTTTCCAGGACACTGTGACCGCACTGCCGGGTAGGGACGACGAGCTCGTCGAGTTTTTTCTCAACGCCGCGGCCGGAGCGGGCCCCGGCACCGCCGAGGACTGCGTCCTCTTCCTCGTGGACCGGTCGGAGCGGGACCCCGACACTGTCTTCGTCACCCAAGGCTGGACGAGCAAGGAGGCTCACCAGAGGTTCTTCGCGAGCGACGAGGCGAAAGCGGTGCTCGGAGGCGTACAGCCCCGGGCGCTGACGTTGCACCACTATTCGGTGCGGCTCCACTTCGTTGCCGGGTCCCGCGAAGGTCGAGTGACTGTCGACCAGATCGCGAGCGCTGCGAGCCAGTCGCTGCCCCGCCGGTGGGTGTACATGTGCCGACCAAAACCGATGACGACCTCGTTCGCGCGCAGCTTCGCGAAACTGGGCGTCCGCCCAAGCCAAGTCCGCTGGGAACGCTTCGATGTTCGCCGACGACATGCTGGCTAGTTCGACGGATCCCAGGCCGGTGCGCACAACTGAGGCAGTTGAAGTGAGCAGTTCGTCCGTTACCGCACAGGCACCGCTTGCTGGCGCGATCCCGGACGCGCTTCATCCTCGCAAGCTTGCCGTAGGTGTGATCGAGCTCGCGGCGGTGATCGCAATGGCGGCGATCGCGATCGACGCTCTTCCGGGGCTTGACGAGGTGCGCACACGCCTCCAAGGCGCCGGGCCGGTCTGGATGGGGGCCCTCGCGCTCGCCGAGGTCGGGTCCTGTGTCGGCTATCTACTCGTGTTCCGCTCGACGTTCGGCTCACAAATGGGGGGGGACTGAGCTATGACATCGCGATGGCCGAGCAGGCCGCGAACTCGCTGCTGCCGGCGGGCGGCGCCGGCGGCCTCGCGCTCGGCGTCTGGGCGCTGCGGAAGGTAGGCATACCCGCAGGTCATATCGCCCGACGGACGGTCGCTTTCGTTGTCGTCACCAGTGCCGCGAACTTCTTCGCCCTGGTCCTGGTCGGTTTAGGAGCGTTCGTCGGGATCTTGGCGGGCAGCAGTGCGGCGAGCCTTACGCTCCTGCCCGCACTGATTACTGCCCTTGTTGTGCTCGTGGTATGCGTGAGCCCACGCCTATTGCGCGCGCTGGAGCGGCGAACCGCAGCCCGTGAACACGACCGCTGGCGTGGCCGCCACTCGCGTGCTCCGCAGCTGGCTGAGAGCCGGCGCTGACGGCGTAGACCAAGCGATCACCTTGCTGCGCTCACACAGCTTCTGCGTGATCGTCGGATCATTCGCGTATATGGGATTCGACATCGCGGCGCTCGGGTTCGGTTTCGCTGCCGTCGGGGCTGCAGCGGCATTCAGCACTCTGGTTCTGGGCTATCTGATCGGCCAGCTCGGCAACCTGATTCCACTGCCCGGTGGAGTTGGTGGTACCGAGGGGGCGTTGATCGGAACGTTCGTGCTCTACGGCGTCGACCTCACACAGGCCGCCGCGAGCATCCTCATCTACCGCCTGTTCCAACTGCTCGTCCCAGCCTTGCTCGGCGTACCAGCGTTCGTCATGCTGCGACGAAGGCTGGGCGACGCCGACCAGGCCCCGCTGACCTGCCGGGCGCGAGCGCTCGACCCCTACGAGCCGGCTAACCGGCGCTGAGGGCAAACCCCGATCAGACAGCGCGTCGGAACTTGCGTCGGGCGCCGTACGCCGACGGTTGTCTGCTGCGACTCTGCAGGCACGAGCCCCGAGAACCGCCGATCTCCCACGGTGCCAAGGGTCGACGCCACGGAACGTCGCGACCCGCCTCCGTTAACTCTCGGGCAACCAATCTGCGCGTGGAGTCCCTCGTTTGCGCGGCAGGTAAGACCGCCGGCACATCGTCCAGAAGCGCACGGTTCCTCGCCAGGAAGCCTCCGCATGCCTAGGTGTAGTTCCTGAGTAGGTTGGTCCATCCGGGCCTCCTTGGAGGCTGAGAGCTGCCAAGCACCTCAGTCCCACCAAGGAGGACACCGGATGAATCTGCACGCTAACGCTGCGCTCAGTCTGAAAGGGCGTCGGGAGCTCTGCCGGGTTGTGGTTGAGCGGGAGCGGACGCTGGCGCAGGCGGCCGAGGCCGCCGGCGTCAGTGTCCGCTGCGCTCGTAAGTGGGTGGGTCGCTACCGAGCCGAGGGAGACGCCGGGCTTCGTGATCGGTCCTCAGCGCCGTATCGGATCCCGCATCGCACCAGCGAGCAGCGGGTCGAGGCGATCGCCGCGCTGAGGCGGTTGCGGTTCACCGGCCCGGAGATCGCCGAGGTGTTGGGGATGGCGCTCTCGACCGTGTCGGGGATCCTGGCCAGGATCGGGATGGGCAAGCTCGGCCGGGTTGGCCTCGAGCCCGCCGTGCGCTACGAGCGCGAGCGTCCCGGTGAGCTGATCCACATTGACATCAAGAAGCTGGGACGGATCGAGCGCGGCGCGGGAGCTCGGATCACCGGCATGGCCAATCGTGGAAGCCGCCCGCGCCGAACGGACGCTCTCGGGGTATCGCGCCAGATCGCCGGCTGGGAGTACGTCCACATCGCGATCGATGACTGCACCCGCCTGGCCTACGCCGAGGTCCTCCCCGACCAGAGAACGAGCACCGTCATCGGGTTTCTCACCCGGGCCGTCGCGTTCTACGCCCGCTACGGCATCACCGTTCAGCAACTGCTGACCGACAACGGCGGGGCCTACCGCTCCACGATCCACGCGATCGCCTGCCGCGCCCTCGGGGTCCGCCATCTGCGCACCCGCGCCTACCGTCGCCAGACCAACGGCAAGGCCGAGCGGTTCATCCGAACTCTCACCGGCGGCTGGGCCTACGGAGCGATCTACCGCACCAGCGCAGAACGCACCAGTGCCCTTGACGGATGGCTCTGGCACTACAGCCATCAACGACGACACTCGGCTCTCGGCCACCAACCGCCCATCGCTCGCCTCAACGAGCGGAACCAACCTTGATGGGACTTACACCTAGGCAACACCGATCAGGCCGCGCCCACTACCCATCCTCCCCTCGGCGCTTGCTATCGCGTGAATCCGAGCGTCCACCTCGACCGGCTGAGCCGGCCGACCGATTCCGCTTCGTCGCCGATCTGGCACTCTCGTTCTGGCTGCTTCTTTCGCGCGCGAACCGGCAGCGGAGCTGGCGCGACCGCTTCAGGCGTAACCAGCAGCGCCGACGGTGCCGCCAAGACCCGCTCTGCGATCGCCGCGGGTATGCCACCCGCGGCAGCGACGCCCCTTCCGTTGCGCGGATAGTGCGCACGCCGAGGACAAAGCTCCAACGCCGAGCTCGAAGCGTCACGCCCTAGCCACGTGTCCGAGTTCTGCAAGCACGAGAGCAGTCCCCACGCCAGGGCCAGTTGCGCTGCCAGTATCGGACAAATGGGGCCACCGGCGGCCAGGTTCGCGCACTCGCAAGGCGCAATCCGACAGAGAGGCTCCGTACTGCCGCTCCGTCGCGATCCGACAGCCAGCGAGCGCCGGATCAAGGCTTCCGACACTCTCGCCTCGGACGATTCTCAGCAGTCTCCGGAGACCTTCGGAGACGCCCGACCGAGAGTGCCGGAAGTCGTCCAACTGGGAAGAGATCCGAGGGCTGGACCTGGCGCCTGCTCGATCTATGAGAGCGAGAGCGCCGGGGCGCTTGCTGGTCGCCACGGTCACGCGATCGGCAAGCACGTTCGCACCTCGGAGCCGGCGGCGGCGTCACACCCGCGTTCCTGCCAGAGCGCAAGTCCGACTTGAGTGGCAGCCGCGGCCTGAGCGTCGATGACGCGACGCGTCGCGAGTTTGGCGACATCAGAGACCGGTCACCCTGTCGGGGTCGAGACTTGCATTCGTTCTTGGGCGGGCATGTCGGCTGGGGTCGGGTGGGGTGTCGTTCTCTGAACGGGACACGACGATCGCGAACGCCTGGTGGCTTGAACGGTCGAGGGCCGATCCGTCCTGATGGCCAACTATCGTTTCAACGCGGGCGTTCGGTCGGAGTGTTCTGCGCCCGAGGGGTTCCCGAAATGCAGGAGGACGCAGATGCTGCACTGGGCTCGGATTGGCGTTGCGTTGGTGTCGGCCGTGTTGGTAACTCTGGTCGGCGTCACATCCGCGAGCGCGGCGTTGCCCTCGAACTGCGTTGAGGTCCAGACGACGGTTACGTGCACGTACTCGACGGTCGGCGCAGAGGGCACGTTGGTCGTACCGGTGGGCGTCACGAGCGTTTCGGTCGTCGCGGTCGGCGCGGGGGGCACGACCCACGCGAACGGGTTCGCTCCGGGCGCCGGCGGGCAGGTCAGTGCGGACTTGTCGGTGACGCCATTGGAGACGCTGTACGTCGAGGTGGGGATCGGTGGGGGTGCCGGTGCGTCGATCGACGGCGGCGCTGGCGGGGGCGAGTCCGACGTGCGCACGTGTTCGGTCACCGCGTCCGGTTGTCCTGCGCTTGGCGGTCCCCAGGATCCGCGGCTCATTGTCGCCGGAGGCGGTGGTGGCGCGGGCGCGTTCGGCGGCGGTGGGGCAGGTGGCGCCGGCGGCGTTGGCTCGGGGAGCCCGTGTAACCCGGGCGGGAACGGCGGTGACGGTGACGGCGGCAACATCGGTTTGCACGGCACCGGCGGACAGTGCTCGTCCGGGGGAGCGGGCGGAGCCGGGTCGTCCGGCGGCACGGCTGGTTCCTCCGGAACGGCCGGTGCAGGCGGCGCTGGCGGCGCTGGCGCATCCTCGTATGGCGGCGGCGGCGGTGGCGCTGGCTACTTCGGCGGTGGTGGCGGCGGCGGAACCGGCGGGTCTGGCAACTCGGGGGGCGGTGGCGGCGGCTCGAGCTACGGCCCCAGCGACGCGGTCTTCACGACCGCGTCCGGCGCGGCGTCGGTAACGATCAGCTATCCCGCTCCAGAGGCGCTGCTGACGTCCTCGTCGTCGCCCGTCTTCGCTACGCAGGCTCAGGGCACCGTCAGTCCGCCGCAGACCGTCACCGTCCAGAATGAGGGCAGCGCCCCCCTGACCGTGACGGGCATCACGTTTAGTGGCAGCGATCCACAGGACTACATGCTCACGTTCAACGGATGTATCGGTCCGGTGGCGGTCGGTTCCAGCTGCCCGATCGGCGTGAGCTTTGCCCCGCAGGAACAGGGCGCGAGTAGCGCGTCGCTGGAGATCGCCAGCAATGACCCCAACACCCCGATGACCGTCACGCTGTCCGGGACCGGCGGCCCGCTGCCGCAGGGTCAGACCGGCGCGACCGGCGCGACGGGTCCCACCGGTGCCACCGGGCCACGGGGCGCGGCCGGCAAGAACGGCAAGAACGGCATGGTCGAGCTGGTCACGTGCACCAAAGTCAAGAAGCATGGGAAGACCACGAAGAAGTGCGTCAGCAAGCTCGTTACGGGCACGGCCACCTTCACGATCGCGGCGCGCGTCGCTGGTACCCGTGTCCGTGTCGAACTCGCACGAGGTCGGACCGTGTACGCGCGTGGGGCCGTCATCGACGGGCGGCTCGTGGTGCAGGCGCGGGGACGGCTCCGGACCGGCCGCTACACGCTCGTCCTGCGGTCAGGCAGCGGCGCCCGTAGCAAGACGCAGCAGCTGTCCGTCACGATTACCTGACGAAGACCCGAATTAGCGGTATTCCCAGGCAGAGACTCCCAGTCGGACTAACATCCGATCCGCACTCAGAAAGCGGTTCCGGCGATCGTCGCAGCCGATCCGATTCGTCATATCGACAATCGCCTGCCATCTCCCCAGTTGCCCAGGCGAGCGATCAGCGAGGTCTGCGCCGCGTCCTATCGCTGGCTCGCTGCGGTGAGCCGCGTAATGGCCTAACGCAAAGGATCGCGCCGCTTGTGTTGCACGTCCAGGCGCAATACTCCATTGCGAACGCTGCTCTCGAGCGGCAGTCGGGTCGGGCGCGAGCCCTGCTCTGATTCCGCGACGAGCATCTCCGGCTTCACCCCGACTACCCGCTCGCGCGCAACGCGGGTGCCCGAGTTCCACCGCCTAGATGCCCGACGCGACCGCAAAGGAGGTTTGTTGACGGGCGAGCGAGCGGACGTCTCAGGCACGGTTGCGACGGCGGTGACCGCGACGCGGCCGGGGTCAGCTGCTATCGCAACTCGCGCTCGGCGGGCACGCGATGGGTCGGCATGTTCGTGCCGGCATCCCTGCCGGAGCCGGCGTTAGACCCGCCGATCGGGACCTGGGCCGCCGAGACGACCATCCGCTGCTCGCCGTGGCCGTCCCGAGCAGCCTCAGCACGATCGCGAACGCCTCCTGGGCGGCCTTCTCCGCGAGATCGAAATCGTCGACGTAACCGACCATGCTGGCCAGCTCGCGAAAGACGCGCTCGATCAACCGGTGTCTTGCATGCCGTGGAGGTGCACCAACGGACGGACTTCTACCACCCCGCCGAGCCGAGCCGCGGGGCAAAGAGCCGCGATCTCGAGCACCGGATCGAGACTCTCCGCCTCGAAGAGGTAGAAGCCGCCAAAGACCTCCTTGGTATTCGCAAACGGGCCGTCTGTGATCAACGTCTCGCCGCCCTCGGCTCGCACGGCGCTCGCTGTCTCAGTCGACTGCAGCTGAGCACCCCCGATGTAACCCGGGAGCTGCGCGATCTCGAGATACTCGCGAGTCATCTGCTCCAGCTCCGCAGCGCTCAGCGCCTCATAGGTACCTGGCTTCTCATAGACCAATACCGCGAATTGCATACGCCCTCCTTGAAGATCGTTATCAACCGTACGACGAACAGACACCGCCGCAGGGGACAGAACTTCCGCGGCTACGCCTGCAGGTCCGGCGAGATGGTGTCCGACCACGAACGCAGGTCTGGGGCGTCGTGCGCCGGCGCGAGCGTGGCTGCCCCACACCTGGAGGGGCCACGCCCGCGTTGTGGCTGCTTTGCTGTCGGAGGCGGTAGCGACCGGTCAGGCCACGAGATCGCTGAGTGCGTTCCGAACCGGTAGCGCCCCCGGTGATCGGGTGGCGGGGAGGGTCGGCGGGAGGCGCCTGGGCCGCGCGACGTGGCCGACTGACCGGGTTTCCTCCGTCGCCCGGGCTTGACGGAGGTTCGCGCATTTCCGGTTCGCATGAAAGCTGTCCCCTCAGTGGGTGCCCGTTCGTCGTCAGGGCGACAATCCACTCTCCTCCATAGGAGGTTTCAGATGCAGTACGCCATGTTGATCCACGACAAGCCCGGCTACGTCGAGGCACTCACCGAGGACGAGCAGAAGGCCGTGTTCGCCGAGTACGTCGCGCTGGCGCAGGACCCGCGCGCCCGGGGCAGCGCGCAGCTGCAGCCGATCGAGACCGCCACGACGGTGCGCTTGCAAGGCGGCCAGACGCTGACCACCGACGGCCCGTACGCCGACACCAAGGAGGCGTTCGGCGGCTACTACGTGTTCGAGGCGGACAACCTCGACGAGGCGATCGAGCTGGCGACGCGGATCCCGGCGGCCCGTCTCGGCGGCGCGATCGAGGTCCGTCCGTTGGTGGAGCGCTAGCCCTGCTGGAAGAGGTTTTCAGGGACGAGTGGGGGCGTGTGCTTGCCTCGCTGGTCGCTTTCCTCGGCGATTTCGATCTCGCTGAGGAGGCCGCCCAGGAGGCATTCGCGGTGGCTGCCGAGCGCTGGCCCCGCGACGGCGTCCCGGCTAACCCTGGGGCTTGGCTGACGGTCACCGCGCGCAACCGGGCGATCGACCGCATCCGACGCGAGCGCACGCTCGCCACCAAGGTCCGGCAGCTGGAGGTGCCCGAGGCGAAGATGGACGAGCTCGACGACATCGTGATCGAGGACGAGCGGCTTGAGCTGGTCTTCACCTGCTGCCATCCCGCGCTGGCCCTCGAGGCGCAGGTTGCGCTCACGCTGCGGGCGCTCGGGGGCCTGACGACCGAGGAGATCGCGCGCGCGTTCTTGGTCTCCGAGGAGACGATGAAGCGACGCCTATCGCGCGCGAAGGCGAAGATCAAAGCCACCGGGATCCCGTTCGCCGTCCCGGCCGAGCATCAGTTGCCCGACCGCCTGGACGCGGCGCTGGCGGTCGTATACCTGATCTACAACGAAGGCTACTCAGGTCGTATCGACCTGGCCGGCGAGGCGATCAGGCTGGGCCGCGTGCTCGCCGTGCTGATGCCTGACGAGCCGGAGGTGCACGGACTGCTGGCGCTTATGCAGATCCAGCACGCGCGGCGCAAGGCACGGTTCTCCGGCGACGAGCTCGTGTTGCTCGAGGACCAGGATCGGTCGCTGTGGGACGCGGAGGAGATCGGTGCTGGACGCACCGCGCTCGAGCGCGCGCTCGCCCTGCGCGGCCGCGGGCCGTACGTGCTCCAAGCCGCGATCGCCTCTCTCCAGGCCGAGGAACGGATCGACTGGCACGAGGTCGCCGCGCTGTACGGACAGCTCGCGCAGATCACGAACTCGCCAGTGGTGGAGCTGAACCGCGCGGTCGCAGTCGCCCAGGCCGGCGCAACCGAGCACGCGCTTGCGATCGTCGACGGCCTTGACCTCGACGACTACCAGTACCTGCACTCCACCCGCGGCGAGTTGCTGCGCCGCCTCGGCCGGACGGTCGAAGCCCGCGCGGCCTACGAGCACGCGCTGGAGTTCGCCAGCTCAGAGCCCGAGCGTCGCTTCCTCGCGCGCCGGATCGCCGAACTGTAGACCGTCCGGCGAACAGCCGGCCGACGCACTGTGGCTGTCCCCTCGGTGCCCGCCCGTTCGTCGTCAGTGCGTAGCGATCACACGACCCGGGAGGACAGCGAGATGACCCAAGCACGCACCCGCATCACACGCGAGCTCGACGGCCGCATGAGCGACGGGATCGAGGTCCGGCTGCTGTGGTCTCAGAACGACGGCCACGTGACGGGACGGTCACCGACGCCAAGACCGGTGAGGCGTTCGACTTGCCGGTACGCGAGGGCGAGCGCGCGCTCGAGGTGTTCCATCACCCCTACGCGTACGCGGCGCTGCGACAGCAACGGCGTGTCCCGATCACGGCCTCCCATTCGTCGTAGCGACAACCACCCCAAGAGGAGGCAGCGATGCACCACCACACCAACACCCAACCTTCTGTCCCTGTCCCGACCGCTGGAGGTCCAATGACGTCCACAGCCCCGAATATGAATCGCTGGCGCGCGTTCGCGCTGCTGGCGGTGTCGTTCTTCATGACGGTCATCGATCTGACGATCGTCAACGTCTCGCTGCCGACGATCGGTCGCGATCTGCACTTCAGCGCGACCAGCCTGCAGTGGGTGGTGACCGCGTACGCGCTCACGTTCGGCGGCTTCATGCTGCTCGGCGGTCGTGCGGCGGACCTGCTCGGCCGCCGCCGGATCCTGATGGTCGGGCTTTCGTTGTTCACAGCGGCGTCGCTGGGAGCCGCGCTGTCGACCGGGGAGCTGTCGCTTATCGCAGCGAGGGCCGTTCAGGGGCTCGGCGCGGCGATCATGCTGCCCGCCGCCCTGTCGATCGTGATGAACATGTTCGCCGAGGGCGCCGAGCGCAACAAGGCGCTCGGGATCTGGGGCGGGCTCGGTGCCGGCGGCGCGACCGTTGGGGTGATCGCCGGCGGGCTTCTCACTCGCTACGCCGGGTGGCAGTACATCTTCTATCTGAACGTCCCGATCGGGGCCGCCGCGCTGGCGCTCGCACCCAGGATCGTGCCCGACAGCCGACTCGCCACCGCGCGCCGGCGGTTTGACGCACTCGGTGCAATCGCGGGCACGGGCGCGCTGGTGCTGTTGGTCGACGCGATCGCCCAGGCGCCTCAGTACGGCTGGGGCGCGACGAGAACGATCGCGCTGCTCGCGGCATCGGCGGCGCTGCTGGCCGCGTTCCTCGTGATCGAGAACCGGGTGAAGGAGCCCGTGATGCCGCTGTCGATCTTCCGCCTGCGCACGCTCGCCGGCGCGAACGCGGCGGGGCTGCTGTTGGGCGGCAGCTTCTTCGCGTTCATCTTCGTCGGCACCCTGTACATGCAGCAGGTGCTGCACTACAGCGCCCTGCAGACCGGTCTCGCGTGGCTGGCCGCGTCGCTGACCTCGGTCGCGCTCGCCGGCGTCTCGCAGGCGTTGGTCACCCGGGGCGGCGCCAAGGTCGTGATGGCGATCGGGATGACGCTGATCGGCGCGGGCGTGCTGTGGGCGACCCAGGTGCCCGTCCACGGACACTTCCTGGCCAACCTCGCCGGCCCGTTCGTTGTCGCCGGCGCCGGGACCGCGTTCGCGTTCATCCCGATCTCGATCGCCGCGCTCGCGGGCGTCTCAGAGCACCAGGCCGGGCTCGCGTCCGGGCTCCTGAACACCTCGCAGCAGCTCGGCGGAGCGCTCGGGATCGCGATCGCCTCGAGCGTGGCGGCGAGCCATACCCAGACGTTGGTGCACGCCGGCAACGCCGCACCCGCGGCCCTCACCGGCGGCTTCCAGCAGGCGCTCTGGGTGCTCGGCGCGATCGCGCTGCTCGCCGTCCCGGCGATCTTCGCGCTCGTCCGCCGCGACGAGCTGTCCGACGCGGTTGCCAAGACCACGATCCGCGAGCCGCAGCCCGCGCTGGCCGGCGCGAACTGACCCTGATGCAAGCAACCACAACCCAGACACCGAACCAGGAGTCAAGAATGAGCCACACGATCGTCACCTACACCGTAAGGCCGGGACGTAAGCACGAGAACGCCGCGCTTGTGCGCGCCGTCTTTGAGGAACTCGCGAAGACCCGACCGGCGGGATTTCGCTACGCGATCTTCAAGCTGTCGGACTCGCCGCGTCGGGCATCGTGGGCGGACTGGCAGCGGTCGGCAACCGGCCGCTGGTAGGGCTCGACGGCCATCTGCTCGCGCCCGGGCAGGCAGCCAGTCGCGTACTGCTCGCCTGGGCCAGCGTGCTGGCGCCGACGCTGGCGTTCGCGGCGGTCGGGCTGCTTGGCTGGGTGGCGTTCGGCCGTTTTCCCCCCTGGGGCTGGTGATGCCTACGCTGCTCGCCTTGCTGTTGCAGATCGCGCAGCAGCTTCCGCTGCCCGTCGTCGTGCGCGTCGCCCTGCCGAGCTACGCCTTCATCGGCTGGCGCGGGCTGTTCACCGAGCCGGTCGAGACCGGCCCCCTTGCCATTGGCATCGCCGTCAGTCTCGCGTTGGCGGTGGCCGCCTCCGCGCTCGCCTCACGGCTGGACGGAGAACCCGTTCGTCGGCGTGGCCCACGTTGTGCTCGGCAGCGTGAACCTTTGGCGGGGCCGGCTCGTTGAGGCCGAGCAATGGCTTGAGCGCGCAACCAGGGCGCTGCCCGGGGATGTACAAGTGGCGCCCGCGGTCGCGCTTATGCTGCACAACACTCGAGCGCTGCTGGAGCTTGTTCGCGGTCGTCAGCAAGAAGCGTTCGCCGCCGTGCGCGCCGCGCAGCGCCACGATGCGCTACTCACCGGGCACTCGCCACCACTGTTCGCACGCGCGCAAATGTTGCTCGCACAGGTCCAGATCGGCAACACGGACCCGGTGGAGCAAGCGCTCGCCTCGCTCGATGAAGTAACTCGTAACACGCTCCACATGCGCGTCGTGTTGGCAGCGCTTCGGCTGGCGCAGGAACAGCCCGAAGCAGTGACGGCGGCACTAGCTCCCGTGCTCGACGACCCGTCGGCGCCAATACGCGCCCACCCAACCGCCCGCATGATCGACATCCGGTACCGGGCCGAGGCGCTGCTGGTGGGAGCGATCGCGCTCGATACGCTCCGCGACTCAGGCGGCGCTTCCCGCGCGCTCGAACGCGCGCTCGACCTGACGGAAACGGATGGTCAGCTTCTCCCCTTCCTGCTGTTTCCCGCGCCACAGCTGCTAGAGCGACACGCCCGCCTCGGCACCGCCCACGCTTCTCTCATCTCGGAAATCCTCGGCGTGCTGGCCGGCAGGGCATCCACAGCGCGAGCGGGCCGAGCCCGGCCACTGCTGGAGCCGCTCAGCGACACCGAGCTTCGCGTGCTGCGCTACCTGCCGACCAACCTGCCGGTGCCTGAGATCGCCTCCGAGCTGGTCGTGTCCGTCAACACGATCCGGACCCACACGCGCCACATGTACGCCAAGCTCGGTGTCCACACGCGAGCAAAAGCCGTGGAGCGGGCCCGCGAGCTAGGTCTGCTGGCTCCGACCCCGCGCCGCCGATAGCGATACCTGCCAAGGACCTGCTTTCGCGTCGCGACGAGCATCACGGCGCCGGCTCCAACCGACCCGATATGCGCGGCACGCGCGAAAGGCGACCGCGAGCACTCCACGGCGAAGCTCGATGGGCCTGGTGTTAGCCAGGCGACCGAATCCTGCAAGCACCAGACCCGCAGCGCCGCCGCCGGCGGTCTCACTGCCGGTATCGGACAAACGGGGCCACGCGAACCGGCGGTCGGGCGTGGCTCCTGTCTCCATTGCAACGGCAGGTCGCGAGCGCGCATCCGGGTCAAAAATTGGGTGCTCCCGGCATCGATGTGGTCAAGGTGACCGCGGGATTCGGCGCCTGAGCAGGTCCTTCGCGGCCTGAGGAAGTTCTTGGTAGTTGCGCGTTGGTTGGCGACGCGCCGCCGCCCGCCCGTGCAGGCTGCTGGCTGCTTGAAGGTCAACGGCTTGCGAGGAGGACAGCGTGCGCGTCACCACGGCATTTTCCAGGCTTCTGCGCCTGCCGGGAGTGTGGGTCAGGAACGTTCGCTTCGAGCCCGATCGGGTCGTAGTCGAGGTCGCGCTGCGCCGCCGGCTGCTGGTCTGCCCCGAGTGCGGGTACTCGACGCGCGCTCGGAAGGACAAGCGGCCGGTGGACTCGGTCTGGCGGCACTTGGATCTCGGGATCTGGCGGCTCGAGGTCCGTTGCCGCCGTCGACGGGTGTGGTGCCGGGTGCACGGGGCGCGGACCGAGAGCGTGCCGTTCGCGCGGCCGGGGTCGGAGTTCACGCGTGACTTCGAATGCCTCGTCGTGCGCCATGAGGCGCTGTTGAACCGTGTGGGGTGTAGGTCCCCACCTCCGGGCTGTCGCAGCAGTTCGGTGAAGCGGGGGGCAGCCTGACCCTGGAGACGCAGGGTCGGGTGGGAGCAGCCCCGACAACGCCGGGACGGGCCAGTACCGCCAGATGGCTTGGGTCCGGCAAGCGAGACAGAGAGGCGTAACGCAAGTGAACCAGTGGTTGAACCCCCGTAAGACTCGAACCGGCTCGAAATCTGGTGGATCCGGGCCGGGCAGCAGCGCGCGCCCGCCGTCGTTTCATGCGGCTGGTGACTCCGTCGGCGATGGACTTGGTCGCCAAGGAGGCCACGAGGAAAGCCTGCGGCGTACTCGTGGCGATGCTGCCGGGGCACAGCTGGACGCCGATCCTGTCAAGCGGTTCACGGTGAACATGGGAACCGCCATCACGCTCCCTGCGGCCATTCGGGTAGTTCGGCCTAGGGAACGCTCGTCGTCAGCCGATGGCGTGGTGGTGGGGCGGAGCCCCCGTAGTAGTCCGAGGACGGGAAAGCCGTCCACATGGCGAAGGGGGGCAGCGAGTTCGCAGGGAGGGATTGGCATGGCAGGAGGTCGCCGGTGAATACCGACGCTTCGTGGCCGACGGCCGAGCTGGCCAAGGCGCGAGTACTGCGAATCCAGACCAAGCTGCATCAGTGGGCGACCGACGATCCCAACCGTCGGTTCGATGATCTGTACAACCTCGTCTATGACCCGGCGGTCCTGGTGGATGCCTGGGCGCGGGTCAGGAGCAACCGAGGGGCTCGCTCGGCCGGGGTGGACGGGCGCACCGCCCGCCACATCACGACCGTCGTGGGCGAGCACGGCTTCCTGTCGGAGCTGCGAGAGGACCTCAAGGCCCGCAGGTTCAGCCCGGAGGCGGTACGGGAGGTGATGATCCCCAAGCGCGGCGGCAAATATCGCCGGCTGGGCATCGCGACCGTACGCGACCGGGTCGTACAAGCCGCCCTCAAGACGGTGCTCGAGCCGATCCTAGAGGCGGACTTCAAGCCGTGCAGCTACGGCTTCCGTCCCGGACGCCGGGTACAGGACGCGATCGCCGAGATCCACTTCTTCACCTCCCACTCATACGAGTGGATCGTGGAGGGCGACATCAAGGCGTGCTTCGACGAAATCTCGCATGTCGGTGTTCAAGACCGGCTGCGGGCCAGAGTCGCGGACAAGCGCATCCTGCTCCTGGTCAAGGCGTTCCTCAAGGCTGGCATCCTCAGCCGCGAGGGCGTCGAGCGGCACCCGATCACCGGCACGCCCCAAGGCGGGATTCTCTCGCCGCTGCTCAGTAACCTGGCGCTCTCGGTCCTCGACGAGCATTTCGCCGCGGCCTGGGAGAGCTTCGCTACTGATTGGGCGCGCCGATCGCGTCGGAGCAAGGGGCTGGCCAACTACCGCCTCGTCCGCTACGCGGACGACTGGGTGGTGCTCGTGGCCGGCAACCGCGCCCACGCCGAAGCGCTGCGCGATCAGGCGGCGGCAGTCCTCACCACGATGGGCCTGCGCCTATCGCTGGAGAAGACGAGAATCGCGCACATCGACGAGGGCTTTGACTTCCTCGGACGCCACATTCAGCGTCACACCAAACGAGGAACGAAGCGCCAGCACGTCTACACCTACCCCTCGAAAGATGCCTTGGCGTCGATCAAGGACAAGGTGCGCGCTGGCACACAACGGACCTCAACGAACCAGTCCCTGGCCGACCTGTGCGATCGCCTCAACCCCGCACTGCGGGGGTGGACGACGCACTTCCGGCACGACGTGTCCAAAGCGAACTTCAGCTACCTGAACGCCTTCCTCTGGAAGCGCACGGTCCGCTGGCTTCGCAAGAAGCACCCACGTGCCAGTTGGAAACAGCTCCGACGGCTCTACCTACCCGAATGGTGGCCGACGGAGGGCGAGAAGACCCTGTTCAACCCCAGCTCGGTACCGGTCACCCGGTACCGATACCGGGGCGACAGGATCCCCTCGCCATGGGCCAAACAGACGGAGACGGACGCCGCAAACCACGACTGAATGAGCTCGTGGAGAGCCGGATGCGGGGGGACTCGCACGTCCGGTTCGGGAGAGCGGGTCGGGGAAACAGTCGCCCGAGAGGGCGGCGACGCGCCCCGGCTCGACTCTCACGCGTGGCTGGCGACGCGCACCGACAAGACCACGATCACGCAGATGCTGCGGATCGACTGGGACACGGTCGGGCGGATCGTCAAGCGCGTATGCGACGCCGAGCTCGATCCCAGCCGGCTGCGAGATCTCTACGACATCGGCATCGACGAGGTCAGCTGGAAGCGCCAGCACAAGTACCTCACACTCGTGGTCGACCATCAGCGCCGCCAGGTGGTGTGGGGGTGCGAAGGGTCCGGCCAAGCCGCCGCGGACGCGTTCTTCTCAGAGCTCGACCCGCCGCCCCAGAACGTCGCCGCGCCCGAGCATGCCAAGCAGCCGCCCGAGCTGCCAGAGCCGGCGATCATGGTCCCGTTCGGCCCATGCCCGACAGTCCCCGCCGGCCTCGGCATCCCGGACGCGTGGCTGGCGCCCGGCCTGGAGCTCGAGCCCGTGATCTTCGCGCGCGCCGGACTGCTGCGCGCCGTCTCGATGGACATGGCTCCCGGCTACGCCAAGTCGGTCCGCGAGCACGCTCCCCAAGCGATCGTGTGCATCGACCCCTATCACGTGGTGCAGCTCGCCAACCAGGCGCTCGACGAAGTTCGCCGCGCCTACTGGAACGAGCTCCGCTCGCTCGGCGACCAGGACGCCGCCAAGCGCTTCAAGGACTCCCGCTGGTGCCTGCTCAAGAAACCCGACAAGCTCACCGACGAGCAGGCCACCACACTCACCCCGATCAAGGCCGCAGGCGGCGAGGTCTGGCGCGCGTACACACTCAAGGAGGCCGTCCGTGGCATCTTCGAACCCGGCCTCTCGATCGAGGACGCCGAGGTGCTGATCAAGCGGCTGCTCAGCCGCCTGGCCCGCAACCGGCTTGAACCGTTCATCCGGCTCGGCAAAACGATCCGCAAGCACCACGACGGGATCCTCGCCGCGATCCGCCTCGGCATCAACCAAGGCCGCACCGAGGCGCTCAACAACAAGGCACGCCTGATCACCCGCCGCGCCTACGGCTTTCACTCAGCCAAAGCCGCGCTCGCGCTGGTGCTGCTCACCTGCGGCCCGATCACCCTTCACCTCCCACACGAGCTACACGCCCTCGGGATCGGGTGACACTGACCACATCGATGCCGAGAGAGCCAAAAATTGTCGCTCCGCCGGCGTGATCCCGTTCGTCGCGAAGCACAAGCCGGCCGCGACCGTCTCAGGCGAGCGGAGCGATCGTCAGCTGTCGGCCGGTGCTAGCCGGCCGACAGGCCCGCAGCTAGCGGCTTCGACTGAGGCTGATTCAGCGCTGAGCGAGACGCTCGCCCGCCAGGCGCAAGGTGCTCGTACTGCTGGCAATGCAGGAGCAGCGGACACTCATGGCAGGCTGCTGGCGTCCGCAAGAGGCGAACGTCGCCGTGTTCGCCTTGGCTCGCGAGTGGGTGCACGAGCGATCTCACGTTATGGGGCCCGGTGGCGTTCTGTTCGCATGTTCCTCATCGATCACGATCTCTCGCCAACCGCGCCCGCCGAGCTGGCACCGGCCGGGCGGCACCTCGGCTCGAAGCGCTCGGGGGCGGAAGTTGTCGTTCGTGGGCTAGAACTCAGCGACCGCGACTTCGTGGCTTCGATCCTCGAGCAGCTGGGATGGCAATCCCGAATTCAGCGGTTTCTCGCCCCGCGGCCGATCCTGTCCGAACGCGACCTTTCCACTATCACCAGTGTCGACGGTTTCGATCGTGGCGGGACGATCGCCTTCGCCGGCTCATCACCCATCGGCGCAGCTCACTACGTAAGGACGGCGGCACCCGAGGTGGCTGAAATTGCGGTCGAGGTCGTCGATGATTGGCAGCGGCGTGGTGTCGGCCGGTCGCTGCTTGCCGAGCTCATGGTGTCCGCGCTGCGGGCGGGATGCCGTCGTTTGGAGTGGTTCGCGTTTGAGTCAAACCGAGCGGTTGCCGCGCTCGCGCGCGACCTACTGGACTGTCGGAGCACCCGCGTCGGGGGCGGGGTAGTCAGATGGACCGCCGCGACCTGCCGACTTGTCTGACGCCGGCGCCCCGTATCCGCGCTCAGCAGAGCGCCGTCGAGTTGGTGGTCGCCATTACCGCGGCCAAACGAAACGAGGTCTTTCGCGCAGGCAGCTTCCGCATCGCCCCGAGGCGGCGGAAGCCTGCCTTTGGGGGTCAGCGCGCTCTTGCGTCTCGTCCAACGCGACAACTCTGAGACCGACGAGCTGCGTGCCTGCAATGCCTTGCAAAGCAGCGGTGCCGGCTCGACGGCGGCCTGTGGCTGCTTCTGGGCGGATCCGATCGCGCTACGCTGGGCGTGTGGCGAGACGGTATTCGCTCCGGGCTTCTGACAGCGACCGCGAGGACGTAGCAGAGCGGCTGCGCGCGGCGACCGCCGAAGGGCGCCTGCTGGCCGGGGAGCTGGAGGAGCGCCTCGAGGTCGCTTTGCGCGCTCGCACATACGGCGAGCTCGACGCGCTGGTGGTCGATCTGCCCGCCCCGCCGGCGACCGTGCCGGCCACCCGCCGGCGCCCGGGTCTGCCGGTTGTGGCCGGGGCGACGCTGGCGCTTGGAATCCTTCTCAGCGTGCTCGCGGCATCGGCAATGGCGGGGTTCGCGCGGGCACACTCGGCCGTTGCAGGTGGACCTCCCTGGGTGCATGGCCGACCGGATGGCTTCTACCATGCCGGGCCAGCGGGGCTGGTTGGGGCGCTCGCTGCGCTGGTGATGATCGTGTTCCTGGTGGTGGTGTGCGCCGCGCTCGGGTGGCTGTTCTCGCAAAGTTCGGGCGGGGCGGACCCTGCGTCCAACGCGTAGTGTGGCGCCTCTCGTTGAGGGAGCTGGTTGTGTTCAGCGCCGCTGAATGAACGCCGAGATCACGCGGGCGCGTCGAGAGCACCAGCCACGCCGACGGCGCCGTGCCGTGTCCCTCCGGTCGACTTCTTGAAATTGCCCTGCTCGGGCGATGAGGCGCGAGGCGCCCGCGCCCGCCGTAGACAAATCTGTCCACAAGCCTCGTCGCGACGCCGAAGTCTTAACAATCGCTTCCGACGTCCTTGCTGTCGAACAGCGGGCGATCCCCAATGGCGACCGGACGATAGCGGCGCTCAGCGCCCGGCGCACGATCGGATCGCCCAGAAGCAGTCACGCCTCTCGAGCCCTCGGCGTGGCCGGTCTTCGTGTAGAGGGGCAGTGATCCGAAGGCCAGAGCGGCCGCGGCGCGTGACAACCTCGTCCGATACCGGCCGTGTCTCTGGCTCAGGCCGACACCGAGCCGGCTGCTCGTTCGGATAATCGGACGACGACGCGGCTGGCCGCCGTCGGGATTGCCGCTTCCGATTGTCGGCTGATCACTAGCACCTCGAGCGAGGCGAATCTCATCCGGTGAGTGGCGGCGGGCGATCCAGTAGACCAGCGCGCGGTGGAAGTCGCTGGTCGCTCGTGCTTGTCGTCGAATGAACACGGGCGTATAGTTGGACTCTGGTGCGCCGGGAAGTCTGGTCGGCAATTTCGTAGTCGATCTTGGAGGCCCTGGGTGGGGTCGCAATGCTTCCCGAGCACCGCGTCAAGTCGGTTCGGGCCCCTGTCTTGTTCGCGTGGCTTCGTGTCCGCCAGGCCGTTCGCGGGCGTGGGCGGGATCGCAGATGGCGTTCTCGCCTTTGAAGGTCGGGGATGGGGAGCGCGGCGCTGCAAAGGTGTGCCTGGCGGACGTCGATCGCCGGAGGCAGCAGCTTTGCCACTGGTTCGGGCGGCAGAGCACGTCGCACGGTTCGGTAGACCGTCCCGGCGGTGTCGAGGGCGCATCGGCTGCCGGTGCGTCCTCGCCGTCGTTGTCAATACGGGATCACACACAAGCTATTCGGAGGTGAGCTCATGAATCAGGAGCCGACATCTGTTCTGATCGTCGCGCATCAAACTGCCGCGACGCCCGCGCTGCTGGACGCTGTGCGCGAGCGCGCCCGCCGCGGTCCCTCCAAGTTCCATCTCCTCGTTCCGCGCCGCCGGCGCAGCGGGGACAGGACGGCCGACCCGCGAGAGATCGGTGCACACGAGGCGCGCGAGGTGCTGCACGACACCTTGCCGCAGCTGAGCGAGGCTGCCGGCACCGAGGTCGCCGGTGACATCGGCCAAACGGACCCGCTGAAGGCGATCGAGGATGCCCTCGGCCGGGGCCACTACGACGAGATCATCGTCTCGACGCTCCCGCTCGGCGTCTCTCGGTGGTTGAAGAACGACCTCGTTTCGAAAGCGCAAGCGTTCGGGCTCCCAGTCCATCACGTCATAGGTAAGGACAGCCGGGTTGCGGGAGCGGCCAATCGCTGAGCGTTCCAACCGATGGCAAGCGTCCGAGCCTGGGGCTGCACGGGGCTCGCGCCGTTCAGCCGCCTCGAGGCAGCTGCCCATCTGCTCTTGGCTGAGACCAGTCCTGACTTACCACGTGACGCTCGTGCAGCCGGTCGGGGGCTGATCGCCAGGGTCGGTCAGTCGCAGGCGACTCAGGTGCGCGGGGGCGGGGTTACTTTGTCGATCGCCGACATCGACTCGCGCTTGCTGGTGTGCGCAGAGGCCGGCTCGGCGGCCGCGAGCTTGGCGCGAGGTCCTCCACGACCAGCGCACTCGGCTGGTCGTTCGCGGTGCTGAACGCCAAGACCGATGTGCTTATCGCGATCTCGCCGTTTCACGTGCACGACTCACTGTGCGCCTGCGACCGTCGCGGCTGCGGTGAAGCGCCGGTGTCCGCGGGCGCAGGGCGGCGGCGGGGAGTGGCAGGGCCGGGGCGCCGGCGCTCGGCCGCAGCACGATGATCTCGCCGTGGGCGTTGTCGAGCAGCCAGGCGATGTCGGCGGCGTCGAAGCCGGGGCTTCCGTTCGAGGCAGCTGCAATCACGATGCGGTCGAAGCGCTCCTGGGCGATCGTTTGACGGAGGGCATGTCGACGGTTGCGACCGCGATCGATGCGCGAGTCGACCGGGACGCCCGCCTCGGTGGCTCGCTGCTCGATCGCCTCGAGGAGTGACGTAGCCATCGAGCACTGGCGAGGCAGGGCGGTGTCGAGAGGAAGGTCGAGCGCTACTCGGGCCAGGAACACCGGAACGAGCGTGGCCCTCTCTGCGGCCGCGAGCCGCAGCGCGGCATCCAGCGCCTGCGGCGAGAGCCCCTGGGCAACGAAAGGAAACAGGATCCGCCGGTCGCTCGTCGATGGTGGCGCCGCTGGACGGGCGAGCTGGCGGCGGACCAATGCGACCGCCATGACCGCCACCGCGATCGCCAGCAATATGACCAACACGATCAGGATCACCGTCATGTCACATCCCCTCCTTGTACGCTGTCACTCCCCGAGCGCGCTCCGTACGCGGCGCAGCTCTTCGCGAAGGACAGCCGCTTCGCGACCGTAAAGTGGTGAGTCGCTATCAGTAATTAGCCGCTCGAGCAGACCCACACCCCTGGCGCTAGCGTTCTTCGTCCGGAGCACGCTGATCAGCGCACGTAGGTCAGGCGCGACGCTGGCAATGACTAGTACGCTGAACAGCGGACGTGCGCCCCTCGTCATGATCCTGGGCGGGCGTAGTGCTTGGCGGAGCATCATCTCGAGCGTGCGGGCAAGGGTGTCTCTCGTTCTCGGACTCAGCAGGCGTTGGCGCTGGCGCTGCACGACCGCGATCGGGAGCGCCTCGTGGCCTTCGGCGATCAGGTGCATCGCCTCGTCGCGCACGCGTCGCCGTAGCGCAAGGACGACGACGGTGAGTGTCAGCAGGACGAGCCCGGCGCTGAACGCCACCGCAACGGCCCACGCGTCGCCCTCGAGTTTGGCAATGAGGGCTCCTGCCATGAGCGCAGCGCAGGTCAACCACTGCTTGCTGACGCACCCCACGGAGTCGATGCCCCGTGTGAGCGGATGGCTCCGTCCAAGGACGATGCCGGCGGATCGCCCCGTCTGTTCGCCGAACGGCCTCGCCAAGACCCAGCCATGACGAACGATCCCGACGCGGCGTCGCGAGCTCGTTGGTGATCGGATCCAGTCGGGCGGTCGCATGTCATTCCCACGCCGACCAGACTTCCCGGCTCACCACAGTCGAGCATACCCCGGCTGGGCGCCCGGAGGCCGATCTTCACACTTTCTGTATACGCGCCGGCGGCTTCTTAGCGCGGCGCCAACGATCCCACGACCAGCAGCCCGATCGCGCGAGCATGAGCCCGTACATCCTGGGTCGAGAAACCAGCCGGCCGCGTGGACCAACGGCGGCAGGAACACCAACAGCACGATCAGCGGATCCATCCCGGGCCGGAGGTTCCCGACACCAGCCCGGCCGCCAGGCCCCCGAGTATGAGAACGATCGCGTCATGAACGCTGATCGCACGCGCAAATCCCACCAGCCTCGTGCGACAAGCAACAGCGCGACGATGAACTCCAGTTAGTGCACGAGCGCTAACCCCGACCACTCTCAGGCGCTAGACGACGCCGCTCTATTCAAGTCCGTGGTCAGGCTCGCGCCGACCAGCAATCGCTCCGGCACTTCCGCTCTTCTGACCGAGCAGGCGCTAGCTCGAGCGGGCGGCGCTCTTCCCGGTTGGACGAGCAGCAGCAGTGATGGCTCGCTGCCCATTGACCAGGAGTTAGCAGCCAAGTCCAGGGCGGAGGGCGACTCGAGCAGTATCTGGTATGCGTGGGACCCGTTGTCTCGTCCGGGAGATACGACCGCGTGGTTGAGCGCCGCCGGGCTGTCGCCTTAGCCCGCCATTTCCGCGAGGCCGAGGGGCCCTCGATTGTCCAGATCGCGCAGCGCCTCGGCCGCTCGCCAGCGACAATAAAGGTCTACTTCTATGACCCAACCGGGGACAAGGCGCGGGCGGTCAAGGCGCGCTACGTAGGAGTGTGTCGCAGCTGCGGAGCCTACACCCAGGCGCGCAACGGCAAGGGCGACGCCTACGCCTACTGCAGGGCGTGCCATCCGGGCGCAATCGAGCGACGGTGGACGCGGCAGCGCGTGCTCGACGCGACGCTCGAATGGCGCGCCCGTTATGGCCGGCTGCCCTCGCTTGTGGCGAACAGGGGGTGTCCTGCATTCGGGCGCCGCGAGACCTGCTCGTGTCGTGCGGGCATTTCGTCGGCGACTCCACGGGCCCTGCCCAGCGCGGGAATGCTCGCGGCGAGACTCGCATTCGTGCTCGCGCAGGTGCAGCGAGTCGGCACGGTTTCGTGACCACCTGTGTCCAGGAGTCGTCACCGCTGCCCTCGACGCGGAGCACAGATCTCGACTACTTGCTGGGGGAGCGGCACCGTAACGGCAATCCGCAGAGAGTGGCAGTCCGACGTTCCCGCAATATGGCCGGATGAGCGGCAATTCAGCAGTCGGCCGACATGACCGGTGCGACTCTGCCGCCTGCCGAGTATCACCCCGTTCGGGTGATCGGCGGGCTGTTTAGCTTGTATACGGTCGCGAGGCTCGGATCTTCGACACTCGATGGAGGACGACGGCGTGACGACCACGACGAGAGCGCCCAGGGCAGGTGCCGCCGGGGCCGTCCTGCTGACGTTGTGCGCGGGCCAGTTCTTGATGGTCCTCGACAGTTCTGTGATGAACGTCTCGATGGCGACGGTCGCCAAGGACCTGGGGACGACGATCACCGGGGTTCAGACGGCAATCACGCTGTACACGCTCGTCATGGCCTCGTTGATGATCACCGGCGGGAAGCTCGGGCAGATCCTCGGCCGTAAGCGTGCGTTTTCGATCGGGTGCGTGATCTACGGTTGCGGGTCGTTCATCACCGCGATCTCGCCGAGCTTTGGCGTGCTGCTGGTGGGGTGGTCGGGCTTGGAGGGGATCGGGGCCGCCCTGATCCTCCCGGCGATCGTGGCGCTCGTGGCGTCGAACTTTGGACGCGACGAGCGACCGCATGCGTATGGCCTGGTCGCCTCAGCCGGCGCGATCGCGGTCGCGGTCGGCCCGATCGTCGGAGGTCTGTTCACGACCTATCTCTCGTGGCGGTGGGTGTTCGTCGGCGAGGTTCTGATCGTGTTGGTGCTGCTCGTGCTCGCCCGCCGGATGGCCGAGGGCGAGCGCAATCCGGGCGTGCGACTGGACAGGGTGGGAACGGTACTGTCGGCGCTCGGCCTCGCAATGATCGTGTTCGGGATCCTCCGCTCAGGGACCTGGGGGTTTGTGAAGCCAAAGCCGGGAGCGCCGCACTGGATTGGCCTGTCGCCGACGATCTGGCTGTTGCTCGGCGGCGGGGTGGTGATCTGGCTGTTCGTCCAGTGGGAGAACCGGCAGCTCGCGCGGGGCCGCGAGCCGCTCGTGGATCCGGCGACTCTGCGGATACCGGTCTTGCGCGGCGGGCTGACCTCGTTCTTCTTTCAGTTCTTCCTCCAGGGCGGGCTATTCTTCGCCGTGCCGTTGTTCCTCTCGGTCGCGCTGGGGCTCTCCGCGATCGCCACGGGCGTGCGGCTACTGCCACTCTCGATCACGCTGATCCTGGCCGCTGCAGGCGTCCCGAAACTCTTCCCGCACGCATCACCGCGCCGGGTGGTGCGGATCGGCTTCATCGCGCTGTTCGCTGGCATCGTGGTGATGGTGGTCCTGCTCGACGCGGGCGCTGGACCTGAGATCACCACCTGGCCGATGCTCCTCGCTGGCCTCGGGGTCGGCGCGCTCGCCTCGCAGCTCGGAAGCGTCACGGTGTCCGCGGTCCCGGACGAGCAGAGCGGCGAGGTCGGCGGCCTGCAGAACACGATCACGAACCTCGGCATGTCGATCAGCACTGCCCTGACCGGCGCGATCATCATCGCAGCCTTGACCACCTCGTTCCTGAACGGCATCCAGAACAACCCCGACATTCCCGACAGCGTCAAAACCCAGGCCACGACCCAGCTCGCCGGCGGCGCTCCGTTCATCTCCGACGCGCAATTGAAGACAGCGCTCAACGACGCCCACGTGCCCCCGAAAACCGCAGATGCCATCGTCCAGGAGAACGCGACGGCACGAATCGACGGACTCCGCACCGCGCTTTCGGTGCTAGCCATCTTCGCCCTGATCGCACTGTTCTTCAGTGGGGGGATCCCGACGCGCCAGCCCGCGTCAACGGCGGCGGCGTGAGCATCGAAGTGGATCGGAACCCACCTCCCCCCGGAGCAGCGCGGACAGCTCGTTAGCCACTATCCGGCCGTCCGACGCGACGACGTCGAGCGTCTGAAGGTGGCGGAGAGCGGCCACGAGCATCGAGCGACCGCAACCTCGGCTCGGTGGCGAACGCCGGCGGCGTCGACCTGACAGCTTCAGGCTTGAAGGGGCAGCGCCCGGCCGTCGTGACGACCTCAGCGCGCGCCCTCCGTTCGCTGTCGCACAGGTATGTTTGCTCCGATGCCGGCAGTCTCGGTTTGCGCGGATCCGAGGGCGCTCGCGTGCCTCCCGGCCGAGCTTCAATGCGAGACGTGAGGCGACGGGCAGGACCACGCCTGAACGCGAGGTCGCGACCCCCTTCCTTCTCAGCCCACCTAGCGCAGCGGTCGGAACGCGGCGCGGATCTCGGTTGCGAAGAGGTCCGGCTCTTCCCAGGCGGCGAAGTGGCCGCCCTTGTTGACCTCGTTGAAATAGGCGAGGGTCGGGTAGGCCTGCTCGGCCCAGCTGCGCGGGGTCCGCCAGATCTCGCCGGGGAACGTGGTGAATCCGACAGGGACCGACACAGGCGGAGGAGCCTTCCCGGCCGCCGCAGCGGCAGCTCCGGCTTGTGCGCCCTCCCAGTAGGAGCGGGCCGCCGAGGCTCCGGTCGCGGTGAGCCAGTAGGTGGTGACGTTGTCGAGGATGTGGTCTCGGGTGAGGTTGCCGGACGGCTTACCGTCGACAAAGGCGCTCGAGATCTTGTAGTAGGCGTCGGTGTCGTGGTCAAGCATCCAGGCCGCCAGGGCGACAGGCGAATCGAGCAGGGCGTATCCGATCGTCTGCGGCCGCGTGTTCTGCTCGATGAGGTAGCCGTTGCCGCTCGTCCGGAACGTCGTGATCGCGTCGGCCGCCGCCCGCTCCTCCTCGGATTCCGCCGGAAACGCGCTGGGGTTGCCCAGCGCCGGCACGAACAGGTTCATGTGGATGCCGAGCAGCCCCTCGGGCGCCTGGCGGCCCATCGCGTCGGTGACGGCCGCGCCCACATCGCCGCCCTGGGCGACGTAGCGGGAGTAGCCGAGGCGCGGCATCAGCTTCCCCCACGCCTCCCCAACGCGGCCCGCCGACCAGCCGAGCTCGGTCGGCTCGGCGGAGAAGCCGTACCCCGGGATGGAGGGAACCACCAGGTCGAACGCGTCCTCCGCGGCTCCGCCGTGCGCGGTCGGGTCGGTCAGCGGGCCGATCGCCTCGAGCATCTCGATGATCGAGCCGGGCCAGCCGTGGGTGAGGATCAGCGGCAACGCGTCCTCGTGCGCGGACTTCACGTGGATGAAGTGGACGTCCTCCCCCTCGATCTCGGTCTTGAACTGCGGGAGCGCGTTCAGTCTCGCCTCACACCTGCGCCAGTCGTAGTCCGTCGTCCAGTAGCGCGCGAGCTCCTGGATCGTCGCCAGCTGCACGCCCTGCGAGCGATCTGAGACCAGCTCCCTGGAGGGCCACCGCACGGCCGAGATGCGGCGGCGCAAGTCCTCCAATGCCTCCTGCGGAACGTCAACTTTGAAGGGGCGAATCGCCGTGGCGCCCGACTGCTCGGTCGTGGCAGACATGTGGGTCTCCTCCGTTCGGTGACCCCACGAAGCCTGCACGCCTGAGCCGCACTCGTCAAGTCGAACTCCACGGCCGTCAAGACCCTGCTCTGCAGCCCCGTTCGCCTCGTTGGCGCCGCAAATCCGCCTCGTCCTCCGGGGCTACCTTCAACCCGCTGCGTCAGGCGTCCCAGTACACAAGCAGCCGCATCTCCTTTCGCCCGCCGGCGCCTACTCACGTGCCTAACCCGAGAGTCCCCTAAGCGCGGGACGCGCAAGGCGACCGCGAGCACGCCACGGGGACCTCGATGTGCCCGGCGCTAGCCGGGCGATCGAATCCTCCAAGCAGCAGAGCAGCAGCGCCCGCCGATCGATCGTCGACCACCCCCCCGAGTCGGCGGGGAGTCTTTGCACTGACCGCCCGAACCTGTTCACGATGGGCGGGTCGGCGGTGGTAGGCGGAGGCGTTTCGGGCGTGGCCGATATGACCGAGCCGCCGGACTGACCTATGTCGTCGAGGGAGGTGCGGCGACAGCGCGAGCGATCAGCTCGGCGACGGACCAGCGGCGCAGAAGTCGTCCCCCACTCGCCGACGCCGATGTGCCCTCGTCAGTAACTGAGGAATGCGCGGGCACGCCGTTCACGGCGTGGCCCGGGGTGGTCGGCGATGTCGGCCGCCGTCGACCGAAAACGGCGCGAGAGGCATTTTCGGAGATGAAATCTCCGGCGGGGAACTCGGTGCTGATCGGTTCTTTGCTCATCACAAGTCCTCCTTGGGTTGAGCGCGGGCGCATCGTCGGGGGTTGGCGACGGTGGCCGCCGACGGCAGGGTCATGTCGTTTCGAGGCTGAGGGTGAGGTCGTTGCGCGCGTCGGCTTGGGCGGCACGAGCGCGTTTGGCGCCATCTGAGGGAAGGATTAGCAGTGCCACGATCAGTCCGATTCCGAACAGCGCGGCTGCCCACTCGAACGCAGTCGTGTAGCCGTGGATCGATGCCGCGCTGGCGAGACCGGCGGTCTTGGCGTGGCCCGACACAAAGGTGGCGGCGGCGCTGGCGAAGATCGTGCTCAGCAGGGCCGTGCCGACCGAGCCGCCGACCTGCTGGGATGTGTTGACCATGGCGGAGGCGATGCCAGCGTCGTGGCTCTTGACTCCCAGCGTGGCGGTCGAGAAGGCGGGCGCGAAGATGCAGCCCATCCCCACGCCGGTAAGCAGAAGGCCAGGCAGGACGTGGCTCGCGTAGGCCCCGTGCGGCGTGAGCTGGGTGAACAGGATCATCGCGATGATCCCGAGCGTCATGCCGGTCACGACCAGAGGCTTGGCGCCTGTGCGGGGCAGAATCCGCGTCTGCACGGTGGTGGCCGTGAGGACGATCATCACGGTCATCGGCAGGAAGGCCAAGCCGGTCGTTAGGGGCGAGTATCCGAGGTTCTGCTGCAGGTAGTAGGTGAGGAACAGGAAGACGGCGAACACCGCCGAGCCGGCTAGCGCGATCGTCGCATACGCCCCTCCACGGACCCGGTCCCACACGATGTGCAGTGGCAACAGCGGATGCTCGACGCGTCGTTCGATCGCGACGAACCCGAGCAGCAGCATGGCGCTCAGCGCGAGCGCGACGATCGTGACGGGATCTGTCCAGGAGGTCGTCTCGGCGTTCGAGAACCCGTAGACGAGGGCGAACAGGCCGCCTGAGGCGAGGGCGACGCCCCGCAGGTCAATGGGCGCGCGGGCCGGCTGGCGTTCGTTGCGCAACAGCCGGAGCGCCACGATCGCCGTCGGTACCGCGATCGCGAGATTGACGTAGAGGCACCAGCGCCAGGAGATCGCCTGGGTGAGCACCCCGCCGAGCAGGAGACCGACCGACGCTCCCCCGGCGGCGATCGCGCTGAAGATCCCGAACGCCTTAGGCCGGTCGGGAGATCCCGCGAACGTCACCGTCAGCAGACCGAGCGCCGAGGGAGCGAGGATCGCACCGAACGCCCCTTGCAGGGCGCGGGCGGCGACAAGCATCCCGAACGATTGCGCCAGTCCTCCGATCGCCGACGCGACCGCGAAACCGCTCAGTCCACCGATCAGCGTCCATTTGCGACCGAACAGATCGCCGAGCTTGCCGCCCAGCAGGAGCAGACTGCCGAACGCGAGTGCGTAGGCGGTGACCACCCACTGTCGGCTATCGGTCGAGAAGTGCAGTGCCCGCTGCGCCGACGGGAGCGCGATGTTGACGATCGTCGCGTCGAGCACGACCATCAGCTGCGCTACGCCGAGCAGGGCTAGCACCGCCCATCGATTGGCGGGCGGAACAGCGATTCGGGCGGGGGGGCTGACGCTCATCGGGGGTCCTTCCGGGTCTCAGGCGGGGCGGGGATAAACGACGTTAGCAGAATCATCCATGTCACATATATCAACGGCGGAGTAGTAATTACCCGCGCTTCGCGAAAGATGCCCGGTCAGCGCTATACTTAGCGGGTGATGACCTCTCAGAATGCTCCGTATGCAGCCAGCTCGATGGTGCTGCTTCCCCGCCTCACCAAGCAGGTAATGCGACGCAGCAACCCGGAGCTGCTGGGAATGGACCTACGCCTCCTCATGGCCCTGAGCTACCTGGCCGACCACGACCGAGCGCCTCAGCAGGAGCTCGTCGACGCCCTGTGCATGGACGCCAAGAACGTCGTCCTGCTCCTCAACGAGCTAGAGGACTGCGGACATCTCATCCGCCGCCGCGACGCTGACGACCGCCGGCGCCACCGCGTCCACATAACACCCGCGGGCCGCCGAGCACTCGAGCGCGCCGCCCGAGCGCAGGAGGACATCGAGGACGAGGTCCTGCAAGCCCTCGATGCCCACGAACGCGCGACCTTATGGAAGCTGCTCTCCCGCGCCGTGCAGAGTGCAGAACACGCCGCGGCTGACGCGTACACCCCGAGCCTAACGTAGCCCATCGGCGGAACTCGGACTTGCGCTTCTGACGGTCCGTCAGGTCGTGGCCGAGCGCGTCAGCCGTCGACAAGCAGACCGTCAACGGGTCCGAGTAGCGCCCGCGAGCGGCGCGACACACCCGGGAGCCCTAGCAGCCGATGGGTCAGAGGTTCGCCGCGGCGTCGGCGCTCGAGCTGCTCGCTGGCGATCGGACGCCACAACGCATCGACGACACGGGCTGGCTCGCCGGAGACCGCCTCGACCGAGCGCTCCAGATGCTCGGCCCAGAGCCGCAGCCGTGTCTCGCGCGCGACCGCGGGGTCGCAGGTCACGACGTTCATCTCAGTGTCGTTGAAGAACGAATGCTCGTTGAGGCTGGCCGACCCAACCGTCAGCCAGGCATCGTCGACGATCCCGATCTTGGCGTGAACATACAACGGGCCGGCGAGCCCGCCACTTCGGGCCGAGATCGTCGTAGCTAGGAACCGATCATTCCCGTCGTCGGCGTCAGCCAGCACCCCCAGCTGGCCGCGGGTGGAGTCGGCGCCGTTGTTCGGCTTTGCGGGCAGCAACACCACGACGCGAAACTCGTCGCTCGGCGGCACACGAAGCTTGCTCGCGAGGATGCCGACTGCCTGGGGCGACCACAGAAACTGGCTCTCGAGATAAACCAGCTTGCGGGCCGAGCGCAGCGCGCGCGTGTACGACTCGACGATCCGGAAGTCACCCTGGGGCAAGAAGTCATAGACCTTCTCAGGGACCGTCCGCACCACCTGGATCTCCACGCCCCCGGCGGAGGCGGGCGGCGGCGGGTCCTCGATCTGCTCGTCTGTCACCTCGCGCCAACGGGCGGCGAAGTGCCCGGCTACGTCGTGGACCGCCGGGCCGCGCACACAGCTCGAGGCGTCGTGCCACCCGGCGATATGCACACGCGAGCGAGCGCCAGCCAGCGCCTCAGCGATCCGGGGCAGCGCCTCCCCGCCATCCACCAACACCTCAAGCGCTCCCCCCGCTCGGGGCGGGGGGCCGGCGGCAGCCCACAGCGATCGGCCGGGCGGCGGTTCCAGGTGATCGATCCGGCCGGCACGCTCCAGTCGGCGACGATGACGCCAACCGATCGTCGCCTCTATGCCCTGACCCGCACATCCATCAACGCGCGTAACCAGGCCAGAGCCCACTCAACACAGCCTAACCCGCAGGGCCCCGAAGAGCGGAGCCCTGCTGCCAGCCGTGCACCATCAGAGCGCCCCTGGCGCTGCGATGCGATCGTCTCGGACAGGCGCATGAGCTGGCCGCTCTTGGTGCAAAGAAGGCGCAGCACGAGACCAGCGACTTACAGATCCGGCGGGAGCCGACACAGCCCCGCGGTCGGCGAATCGTCGAGGATGCCCGGCCCGCAGCCACCGTCGAGGAGCCTGCCGGTCCCATCCAAATCGAGCTCCTCGGTGAGAACGGTCTGGAGCTGCCGCGAGTAGGCCGGTCGACCGCAGCGGTAGTACGCAGCGGCACCCTGATAGATCGTCGGGTCGTACTGCACCCTCGACATGATGCCCGCGCGAGGCTTCGCGACGTCCCTCACGGCGGAGACCTGGCTCCGAGTAGCGCAGTGGCCCGGGGCGTACGCTCTTTCCTATGACGCCGGCCCCGAAAGATCCGGACTCATTACGTGATTCCTTGCGCCTTGCCGCGAGGGCTGCCGATCGGGCGAAGGCGGCTGAGCCTCTGTGGCCGGCCTTCGAGGCGCGCCTGAGGGAGTTGGGCTACACCCCGCTGGCGATCGCGCATGCGTTCAGCACCCTGCAGGGCCTGGGCACCGTCGAAGACGCGCTTGCCGAACTCAGGGAGAACGCCCAGTCGGAGCGCATCGTGCCGACTCCGCTCGACTTCGAGGTCGTCGAAGATGAGCCGGCGCTGCCGGCCGGACACGTGCTCACGATCACCGGCGTCGAGCGTTGCGGTCCCGACATCCGCGTCAGGTACGAGATTCGGCCGACACTCTCGTTTCCGACCCGCCGTCCCCGCGCCGAGGCACGGGACGACGCCAACCGGGAATACCGCGGTTTCCCCGGGTCGATTGGCGTCGCTGGGTCTCGAGGCCGTACGGTCACAGTGGGTTCCTTCACGGTGCCTGTTCCGGAACCACGCGCTTCGCTGCTGCGGGTGCGGATGAGCTGGTCCAAAGACTCGACGTCGCTCTGGCACCGCCCGGCGCACGAGTCGCGGATCTCGCTCTGAGCTTTCGCGGGTCTAACGCCTCAGACGGCGCCTGGTCAACGCGTCCGGCCGCCGTTCGTGTAGCAGTCGGCGTGATAGCGCTCGCCGCCGGCGAGCGCGACACCGGGCTTGGCGGCCAGCGACGTGCGCCAAACGAGATCCCCCAGCACATGCACCAGGGGCTCGTATACCCCGACCACGTCCCGACACGCCGCGCACCGCGTCCGCTCACCGGTAAAAGGCGGAGGTTTCGAACGTTCCGGCTCGGGCCGTCGCATGCGCTGGAGCCTCGACCACCTGTTCGATCCGGTCATCCGCGATCTCCCACACTCGGCCGGGCGTGACTACGGATCCCATCCGGGAGCGGGCGGACCTGATCGTCGTCGGCACTCGGGGGCACACGCCCCAGGCGGGCTGCTGGTCGGGAGCGCCGCCCAAAGGCTCTTGCATATCGCGGCGTGTCCCGTGCTGGCGGTGCCGGTCAAGCGGGGCGACGGATCGGCACCGGTGCCGCCACTGACTGCCTAGCCAACGTCGACCGCGCCGGCGAGCAGCGTCCGAACCTGGCTTGCGATCTCGAGGTCCTCGCGAGCGCGAATGACGACTGCGCGCGTGCGCGCTCCGGAGGCGCTGACCTCGGCGTCGCCGGCCACGGCGGCGTTGAGGCGAGCGTCGATCTCGATGCCGAGGAAGCTCAGCCCAGCCGCGGTCCAGGCCCGGATCTCGACCGAGTGCTCGCCCACTCCCCCGGTGAACGCGAGGCAGTCGATGCCGCCGAGCGCCGCCGCCATTGCCCCGATTCCGGCGCGCAGGCGATGCACATAAACGTCGAGCGCGAGCTGGGCGGAGCCGTCATCTGCTCCGGCCCGCGCGATCACCTGGCGCATGTCGGCGGTGCCCGCCAGTCCCAGCAGGCCGGACTTGTGTTCGAGCGCGCGCGCAAGCTCGAGCTCCTTCATCCCGGTTTGCTCCATCAGCCACAACAACAGGCCAGGATCGACACTGCCTGAGCGGGTGGCCATGACCAGCCCCTCGAGCGGGGTAAAGCCCATGGTCGTGTCCACTGACCGGCCACCGGCGATCGCGCACAGCGACGCGCCGGCGCCGAGATGACAACTGACGATTCGCAGCTCGGACGCGTCGCGGGTGAGCAACTGAGGGGCTCGCCGGGCGATCCACGCGTGCGAGAGGCCGTGAAATCCATACCTGCGCACACCCCAGCGCTCACGCCAGGCTTGTGGGAGCGCGTACGTGTAAGCCGCGGGCGAGAGCGTGCCATGGAACGCAGTGTCAAAGCAGGCGACCGCGGGGATCCCGGGAAGCATTTTCGAAACGGCATCGTAGGCGGCGATCGATTTCGGTTGGTGGAGCGGGGCCAACGCGACGAGGTCGCGCAGAGCCTGCTCTACGCTGGCGTCGATGACGACCGGGTCCCGGAACCGTTCGCCCCCGTGGACGATGCGGTGTCCGACCGCGTCGGCCCGGCCGAGATCCCCGTCGAGCGCCTCGCGGAGCTCAGCCGGGTCGACCGTCGCCTGCGGCGCCGCGACCTCTCGCTCCGCCAGCGTTTCCTGGTCGTCCCCGATCAGACTGAGCTTGACGCTGCTCGAGCCCGCATTGACGACGAGAACGCGCACGGCCGGCTGGCTATGTGCTCTGCCCGGGCCAGGTCCAATCTCGAACCGCGGGGATGTCGTCCCCGACCTCCCGGGTGTAGGCACGGGCGCGCAACCGCGCGTCCACCATGTCCTGTCGCAGATGGGCGCAACGTTCACCCAGTCCCGGCACCCTGTCGATCACGTCCATCACCAGGTGGAAACGGTCGAGGTCGTTGAGCATCACCATGTCGAAGGGAGTCGTCGTCGTGCCTTCCTCCTTATATCCGCGCACGTGGAGGTTGCCATGGTTGGATCGACGGTAGGTGAGGCGATGGATCAGCGAGGGATAGCCGTGGTAGGCGAAGACCACCGGCCGGGACATCGTGAACAGCGCGTCGAACTCGCGGTCGGACATCCCATGTGGGTGTTCTGTGTCGGGCTCGAGCCGCATCAGGTCCACGACGTTGACGACACGCACCTTGAGGCCGGGGACGCGCTTGCGCAGGATCGAGGTGGCCGCCACCGTCTCAAGCGTCGGGATGTCACCGGCGCATGCCATCACCACGTCGGGCTCCTCGCCCTGGTCGTTCGACGCCCACTCCCAAATGCCGATTCCACGCGCGCAGTGGGCGATCGCCTCGTCCATCGTCAGGTAGTCGAGCGCCGGCTGCTTGCCGGCGACGATTAGGTTCACGTAGTTACGGCTGCGCAGGCAGTGATCGGCGACCGACAGCAAGCAGTTGGCATCCGGGGGCAGGTACACGCGGATGATCTCCGCCTTCTTGTTCACCACGTGATCGATGAACCCCGGATCCTGATGTGAGAAGCCGTTGTGATCCTGGCGCCACACGTGGCTGGATAGCAGGTAATTGAGCGACGCGATCGGGCGCCGCCACGGGATGTGACGGGTCACCTTGAGCCACTTGGCGTGCTGGTTGAACATCGAGTCGACGATGTGGATGAACGCCTCGTAACAGTTGAACAGGCCGTGGCGCCCGGTCAGCAGGTAGCCCTCGAGCCAGCCCTCGCAGAGATGCTCGGACAGCACCTCCATCACGCGACCGTCGGGTGAGAGGTGATCGTCGGTCGGGAGCTGCTTGGCCTCCCACCTGCGGTTCGTCACGTCGAAGACGGCCTGGAGGCGGTTCGACGCGGTCTCGTCGGGACCCATGAGTCTGAACCGGTCAGGGTTGGCCTTGATCACGTCGCGCAGCCACTCTCCGAGCACGTGGGTCGCCTCGGTCGAGATCTTGGCCGGAGCGGGCACCTCGACGGCGTAGTCGCGGAAGTCCGGCAGCTCAAGCTCGCGCAGCAACAGCCCCCCGTTGGCGTGCGGGTTCGCGCCCATGCGTAGATCACCTGCCGGCGCAAGCGCGGTGATCTCGGGGCGTACCGCGCCGGATTCGTCGAACAGCTCCTCGGGTCGGTATGACCGCATCCATTCCTCGAGTTGCACGAGGTGCTGCGGGTTGGTGCGTACCTCGGCCAGGGGTACTTGATGAGCACGCCATGTTCCCTCCACGGGCAGCCCGTCGACCTCCTTCGGTCCGGTCCAGCCCTTGGGCGTCTGCAGCACGATCATCGGCCAGCGGGGCCGGGTTAGGTCATCCTCCTCGCGAGCGCGCCGCTGGATCTCGGCGATCTCGTCGAGCACGTCGTCGAGCGTGGCCGCCATCAGCTGGTGCATGGTGTCTGGGTCGGAGCCCGAGACAAAGCGCGGTGCGTAGCCGTAGCCCTCGAGCAGCGCCCGCAGCTCCTCCTCCGGAATCCGCGCCAGCACGGTCGGATTGGCGATCTTGTAGCCGTTGAGGTGCAGCACCGGCAGCACGGCACCGTCGCGCGCCGGGTTGAGGAACTTGTTCGAGTGCCAGCTCGCCGCGAGCGGCCCCGTCTCTGCCTCCCCGTCCCCGACCACACACAGCGCGAGCAGGTCGGGGTTGTCGAACACCGCTCCGTAGGCATGCAGCAGGGAGTAGCCGAGCTCGCCGCCCTCGTTGATCGACCCGGGAGTCTCCGGCGCAACATGGCTGGGGATGCCGCCTGGGAACGAGAACTGGCGAAATAGCCGGCGCAGTCCCTCCACGTCGTGGCCGATATGCGGATAGATCTCGGTATAGGTCCCCTCCAGGTAAGTGCTTGCCACCATGCCCGGACCGCCGTGACCCGGGCCGGTCACGTCGATCGTGCTCAGCTTTCGCGTCCTGATCGCGCGATTCATGTGCACGTAGACGAAGTTGAGCCCGGGCGTCGTCCCCCAGTGGCCGAGCAGCCTGGGCTTGATGTGCTCGGGCCGCAGCGGCTCCCGGAGCAGCGGGTTGGCGAGCAGGTAGATCTGCCCGACCGACAGGTAGTTGGCGGCGCGCCACCAAGCGTTCATGCTGTCCCGCTCGGATTCGGACAGAGGGGTTTGGCTGGGTTCGGTCATCGTGGTCATCGACTGCGTTTACCACACGCCGGAGGTCGCGAAGTTAACAGGTCGAGTGAGGGTGCTCGCTCCATGTCGCGACGAGGCCATCGAAGCGCCGGCGAGGGCGGCGAGCGCCTGGGCGGCGATGTCCGCCTGCTGCGCGGCGATCCCGCCGAGTGCACAAACGCCCGCGTCGAGAACTCGGCGCGGGCGTTTATTCGTTTCTGCGGGGATACTTCCACGGTTGATACTTGGCCGAGAGTTCGAGCTGGCGCGGATCGACGAGCTGATCGACCGGGCGCGCGCCGGTTCTGGCACTTCGAGGGGCTCACACACGAGCAGATAGCGACTCGACTCGGGATCCCGCAGGGCACGGTGAAGTCGCGCTCGTACCGAGCCCACCGTCGACTGGCATCGGCGCTCGGCCATCTCCGGCGACCGTAGCCGATGTGTCAGTGCGCCTAGCCGCGGCTCTGGCTCGCTTGCGATCGGAAGTATCGGCCGGGCATGCCATCCCGACCTCCTGACGCACGCGAGCAGCGAAGGCGACCTTGAGGCGCTGCGCGACAGCGGCCGCCTGACTTCCGGGCTCGCCTGACTGCGGCCGAGGAGCGCGGCGCAGGCGAAGTCCGAGCACCGGGAAGATGAGCGTCGAGAGCAGCGCCGCGCCGACGAGATCGGCGGCGGTCGAGGGTGTCATCCGCCCGCTTGCGGTCGCCACCTCGGTGATCGCGAGGACTAGCGGAAGCTGGGTCGAGCTCAGCAGCGCCAGCGCGCCCCGCCGGCGCAGATCCAGGTCGCGGCGGTAGAGGATCAGCGACGGGGTTCCGCGTACCACCAGCATCAAGAGGCAGAACAGGAGGATGCGGAGAACTCCGCCGGGGCTCTCGAACGCGCTGACGTCGAGCGTCATGCCGCTCACGGTGAAGAAGATGGGGACGAACAGACCAAAGGCGAGCGCCGACAGCTTCGAGTCGAAGCCCGACAGCTCCCTCCCGCGCATCAACTCCCGCACGATCACGCCGGCGGCGAAACCGCCGAAAAGCAGGTCGAGGCCAAGGCGGTAGGCCAACAGCGCGAGTCCGAACAGGAGCACGAGCACCCAGCGCACCGCGAGCTGAGAGCTCGCCTCGAGCGTGTGCTCGAACCAGTGAAGGGCCGGCCGGCGGGCCGTAATCGCCAGCCCGCCGACCGCCGCGGCGACGGCCAGGAACACCAGCAGCGTCATCGCGCTGTGCACCGCGCTCTCGGAAGAGAGCACGAGCGTCAAGAGGAGGATCGGACCGAACTCGCCGACGGCTCCCGCGGCGAGCAGGTAGCGGCCGAGGCCGGTATCGAGCTCGCCGGTGTCGGACAGGACCGGCGCCAACACGCCGATCGCGGTGCTCGTCACCGCCGACGCGCCATACACGACCGACACGGCGACGCCCGCCCAGTGGAGCAGCGCGACGGCGGCGAAGGCAAGCACCAGGGACATGCCCCAGCCGAGCAGCCCCAGCCGCAGCGGCCGGCCGGCGATCCGCCTGGGGTCGATCTCGTAGCCGGCGTAGAAAAACAGCAGTCCGAGGCCGAGGTTCTTGAACAGGAGCACGGTCGAGCTCACCTGCAAGCCGAGCACGTGCGGGCCGAGCACGATGCCCGACACCAGCTCGACCACCACGACTGGCACAGCTATTCCGGCTCGGCCGGCAAACGCGGCCAGGGTGCCGGCGAGCGCCACCGCGGCCATGATGGCGAGGAGGGTTTCCGGTGAGATCAAGTTGGTCGCAGCGGGCATCTCGTATCGGTCATCTCGGCCTCCCTCCGTGGAGGCCCGCGATAAACCCCTCGAATCAGGTGGCGATCATCGATCCGTAGACGGTGCAGACGTTCTGCTTGGCCAGCGTGGTTGAGTTGTCGAAGGCCAGGTTGACGGTCACGACCTTCCCGGTCGAGGTCTCGAACAGCACCGTCCCCGTCGCGTCGTAGTCGCCTGAGCTCGTCGACAGCTGGATGCCCTTGGTCTGGCTCGTGAACGAGCTGTTTTTCAGGATGTGGACCCGGCCGTTGCCGTCGAAGATCCGCCCGAAGATGTCCGCGCTGCTGGCGGATGAGAAGGCGAAGATCACGGGGCGTCCGCTCGAGTCGCACCGCGCGTTGACGAGCAGCGAGTCGATGTTGATGAGCGTCGTCGTCTTCGAGTTCGGTTTTGCGATGTACGAGAAGGTTCTCGTCACGGCGTTAGGCGTGACGCTCGCGCTGGCGGTTCCCGCACTCAGGGCAGCCACTGCGCCGATCGAGGCGCTCACGATGGCCAGACGACGGATGCTGGTGATGCTTTTCATGTCGCTCCTTCCGAAGGGGTTGGGAGCAGAACACTGCCTGCCCGGGCGGCCGCCGTCGTCAGTACTCGACTACTGCAATTCGGGGGACACGCACTTAGTAGTCGCCACGGCGAGGGTGGCCGGCGCGGCCGCGGGTCTTGACGACCTGGCGAGATTGTTAGCATTTCGGCTAACGGTAGAGCCCAGCTGGACTAGCGAGGAGGTCGTAAATGACCGAGCACCGGATCGGCACACAGGAGGAGTGGCAGGCGGAACGAGACGAGCTTCTGGCGGAGGAGAAGGAACTCACCCGGCGCGGCGACGAGCTTGCCCGAAAGCGGCGCGAGCTGCCATGGGTGGCGGTAGAGAAGGACTACCGATTCGAGACCGAGGCCGGGACCAAAAGCCTCGCCGAGTTGTTCGACGGCCGCTCTCAGCTGCTCGTCTACCACTTCATGTTCGGCCCGGACTGGACGGGGGGGTGTCCGGTCTGCACCTCGATCGCTGACACCCTGGCCCCGCAGGTCGTGCACCTGAAGGCCCGGGACACCACCCTGCTGCTCGCCTCGCGGGCGCCGCTCGAAAAGCTCCTCGCCTACCGCGAGCGGATGGGCTGGCCGATCGGCTGGGTCTCGAGCGGGGGCAACGACTTCAACCGCGATCTGGGCTTCCTCTACACCCGCGAGGAGCTGAAGTCTTTCCTCGAGGGCGACATCCCCTCCACCGTCGAGCAGAATGCGCGCATGTGCGGAACGGACGCCGGCGGCTACGTCGCGCAAGGCCCGGGGATGAGCGCGTACGCGCTCTCCGACGGGACCGTGTACCGAACCTACGTGACGACCGCTCGCGGCCTCGAGGGGCCTGGGATGGCCTACTACGCGCTGCTAGACCGGACGCCCAAGGGACGCGCCGAGGATCCCTCCGAGCCGCTCTGGGTGCGGCGGCGCGACGAGTACTAGTGCCCCTCAACCCGAGGGTGGAGAGGGCGGGGATCTCAACCCGCGAATCGACCCGGACGCCGATGTGAGATCGCCGTGCTGAGACGACGATGCTCACATGTCAATTACCGATTACCTCATCGACTCAGCCCTCGTCCTCCTCGTCCTGCTCCAGATCAAGGAGCGCCCCATCACCACCAAGGCCCTGATCCGTCCCATGATCATCGTGGGCGTCGCGGTCCTGAACTATCTGCACGGCATCCCCACCGCCGGTAACGACCTCGTCCTCATCGGGGTGCTCGCGACCCTCGGACTGCTGATCGGCACCGCCAGCGGCCAGACCGTGCTGATGCGGCGTGGCCCGGACGGCGAGGTCCTCGCTCGCGCCCGCTGGATGTCCGGCTTCTTTTGGGTCCTCGGAATGGGCTCACGGTTCGCCTTCCTGATCTGGATCAACAACGGCGGCGCGGCGACGATCGGGCACTTCAGCGCTCAGCACTCGATCACCAGCGGCGAGGCGTGGACGGTGGCGCTACTGGCCATGGCCGTGTTCGAGGTCTGCGGCCGCTCGCTTTTGCTGGCCACCCGCCGGCAGCGGATCCAGGGCGCCCCGGTCCCCGAGCTTGTCTGAGCAGATCATCGAGTGCTTCGAGAGCGGGGCCCGCGACAGCGCGGGTCCCGCTTCGTCGTGTCGCGCTATCGGCTTGAAGCCGGTCGCTCCGAGCCCGTACCTTCCCTGACGAGACCATGCTGTTCTACCGACTCGACCACCGTCTCGCCTCCGCGATCCGGACCGTCGGACTCATCCTCATCGACTTCTCGGTGGTGACGAACCGGCACCATCCGGCCACGAGCGGACGGGGGCTGCTGGTAGCGCTGCTGCTGGTGGCTTGCAACATCGCCTGGGTGGCCTGGACGGTCACGCCGATACGCGAAGACCGGATCTCGGTGGACGTGTACGTGCTGGCAGTCGCCGGCGGCGTGCTCATCGGAGCCGCGCCCAACAGCGCCGCCAGCGCGTTCGTGTTCGTCGCCGTGGTGGCCGCGGCCCTGCGCGTGGAACTCGATCGCGCCCTTGCGGTCGTGGCCTTGGGCGCGCTGGCGCTCGGCGTCGCGACCCTCATGTACAACAACAGCGGGGTCGGGCTGCTCGCGTACACGCTGGGCTTCGCCGCCGCTGCACTCGCCGGATCGAACAGCCGCCAGTCCGTGCAGCGGGCCGAGCAGGCGGAACTGCTGGTCGCGCAGACCCAGCGCTCGCAGGAGGAACACGTGCGCGCGGCACGACTCGAAGAGTCGGCCCGGATCGCGCGCGAGATCCACGACGTCTTGGCGCACGCCCTCGCCGGCCTGACCATCCAGCTCGAGGCGACGAGCGCCCTGCTCGAGCAGGGGGCCGACCGGGAAGCCATCCTGGCTCGCGTTCAGCGTGCGCACGCGCTCGCCCGTGAGGGACTGCAGGAGACGCGCCGTGCCGTCGGTGCCCTGCGCGAAGACGGCGCGCCGGCGGCGGCTGCGGTCGAGGCGGTCTCGGCGCGGGCCGCGATCGAGGCCCTGGTGGAGGAGTACCGGACCGGCACGGACGCGCCCGCTGAGCTGATGATCGACGGTGACCCCGCCCGGCTGGCAGGCCCGATCGGGCAAACTGTGCAGCGCATCGTGCAGGAGGCGCTGACCAACGTGCGCAAGCACGCTCCCGGAGCGGCGGTGTCGGTCTCCGTCCACGCTGGCGAGCAACCCGAGGAGGACGTCGTTCTGCGCGTGGACGACCGCCCGATCAGCAACGGTCACCCGGCGCGACCAGCGAGCCTCGCCGCCAGCGGCGGGGGCTATGGCCTGCAGGGCATGCGCGAGCGGGCGCAGTTGCTGGGCGGAACACTCGACGCGAGCGCGGGTCCAGACGGGTGGCGGGTCGAGCTGCGACTCCCGCCGCCCGGTGCGGGTACGCCTTCGACTTCGGCGACGCCGCTCGACGAGGCGAGCCCATGAACGGGCCGGTGCGTGTGATGGTCGTCGACGATCAGGGGCTCGTGCGCGAGGGGCTGATGACGCTGCTCGAGACCGCGCCTGACATCAAGCCGGTGGCGGCGGCGTCCGACGGGGAAGAGGCGGTGGAGCTGTGCGCGCGCCACCGTCCTGACGTCGTTCTGATGGACCTCCGAATGCCCAAGCTCGACGGCGTCGAGGCCACGCGCCGGATCAGGGCGGCGCAGCCGGACACCGAAGTCGTGGTGCTCACCACCCACGCCGACGAGGCGTCGATCCTCGACGCGCTGCAAGCCGGCGCGCGCGGATACCTGACCAAAGACGCGGGGATCGCGGAGATCTCGCGTGCCGTCCACGCGGCCGCCAATCACCAGGCCCTGCTCGACCCCGTGGTCCACAGCCGCCTGCTCGCCGCGATGAGCAGCGGCCCGCGGCCGGCGCCGGCCCCGGCCACCCTTCCCGACGATCTCACCCCGCGCGAGGCAGAGGTGCTGTCGTTGATCGCGCGTGGACTCTCAAACGCCGAGATCGCCGCGGCGCTGGTCGTCAGTCAGGCAACCGTCAAGACCCACATCAACCACGTGTTCGCCAAGATCGGGGCCCGCGACCGCGCGCAGGCGGTCCACTATGCGTACACGCACGGCCTCGCCGACTGACGGCCCGATCGCGACGATCACCAGCGCGGGCCTCGCGCGAGCTCGATCAGCCGCCCCAGGACCCGCTCCCCGTCCGCGCGCAACCCGTTGTGCTCATACTCGCTGGTGACCCACGGCCGCAGAGCACCGATGAGCGCCGCGGTCTCCTCGGAGAACGCACGCTCCACATACATGTCCTGGGCGTAGATCGCAGCCGCCGTCGGCACCTCGTTGGCCTTTAGTACGTCAGCGTCGTACAGCCGGGGCCACTCGCGCTCAGCGAGCAGCTGGGCAGCCTCACGCAGCGGCGCCAGCCCGCCGTAGTCCTCGAACATCCACGGATACACGTGCTCGCCCGTGAGCAGGTCCGGTGACTCGAACGCCGCCGGGAGCATGCGCTCGGCCGACCAGCGCGTCACGCCGCCGTCCGCCCAAGAGGCCTCGTGCAGCACCGCATAAAGAGGGTTGCGTCCGAACGGCTCGGCGGCCTCGACGTCGTGCGCGAAGGCCGGCGAGTCCGGCGGGAGCTCGAGCACGTAGTGAAGGTGTTCGGCGCCGTCGCTCATCCCGAGCGAGCGCCCGAGCTGGCGAAAACGCCGCCACGTCAACCGATCGCCCGACGGGAGCCGCACCCCGTCGTTCTCGATCACTTCGTGGAGCCGCCGGACGCGCTCGCGGTCGGCCGGATAGCGCTCGTAGTAGCGTCGATTGCGCTCGAGCACGATCTCGTACGTGCGTGCGTAGACCTCGTCGATGCGTGAGCCGATCGCTGGCAGACCGCCGGTGATGAAAGCCTCGCGCAGCCCCTCGGGTGCCAGCGAGAGGTAGGTGACGACGCACATGCCGCCGAAGCTCTGGCCGAGCACGCTCCACTCCTCGACTCCGAGCTCGCGCCGGATCCACTCGGCGTCGCGCACGATCGAGTCGGCGCGGAAGTGCGCCAGATAGTCGGCCTGCTGCGCCGCCGTGCGACCGGGCAACGTCCCGACTGGCGAGGAACGACCCGTGCCGCGCTGGTCGAGCATGAGCACGCGATATTCCCGGAGCGCGCGGTCGACCCATGCGGGCGAGTCGGGCCGGCGCGTCGGGCGCACCGCCTCGAATCCGGGACCGCCCTGGAGGTAGACGAGAAACGGCCGGTCGCGCCCGTCGGGGGCGGCGAGCTCGCGCGCGAACACCGTGATCCGCTCGCCGGTTGGGTCGCCATGGTCGAGCGGAACGTCGAACGTGTGCTCGATGGCGACCATTCCGGGCAGGAGTGTCTCTGCGGACATGGCCGTAATCATGCCAATGACGGATGTAACGTCCCGACACCCGGGGGGTTTGATAGTGCGGCGTGTAGTTGGAGCCGTGCCATATGTGGAAACCTCGCAAAACATGACCCGCGGCGAACGTATCGCGAACCTGCTGGGCGTGGTCGTCCCGTTCGCCGGGGTGCTGGCGGCGATCGTCCTGCTCTGGAATCGCGCCGTGAACGTGACCGACCTGGCGATCCTGGTCGTCATGTACGCGATCACCGGAGCCGGCATCACGGTCGGCTTTCACCGGCTACTGACCCATCGAGCGTTCCAGACCCACCCGTGGATCGAGCACACGTTCGCGGTGATGGGATCACTCGCCGTCGAGGGCTCGGTCCTCGACTGGGTGGCTGATCACCGCAAGCACCACGCCCACGCCGACAAGGAGGGCGATCCGCACAGCCCGCACGTCGGCCACGGCAGCGGCCTGCGCGGACTATGGCATGCCCATACCGGTTGGCTGCTCGAGACGCAGGGTCAGGCCGACTGGAAGAAGTACGCCGCAGAGCTCTACGAGGACCCGAAGATGCGCCGGATCGGGCGGCGCTTCCCGTGGCTGGTGCTGGTCTCTCTCGGGATTCCCACGGTGGCCGGGTTCGTCCTTTCCGGCTTCACCCTCGTCGGAGCGCTGGAGGGCTACGTCTGGGGCGGGCTGGTCCGGATCTTCCTCGTCCACCACGTCACCTGGTCGGTGAACTCGATCTGCCATTTCTTCGGACGTCGCCGATTTGACATCGAGGATCAGTCGACCAACGTCGCCTGGCTTGCCGTGTTCTCGCTCGGGGAGTCCTGGCATCACAACCACCACGCGTTCCCGCGCTCGGCCTACCACGGGTTGCGCTGGTGGGAGATCGACCTGTCCGGACTGTTCATCTCCGCGCTCGCACGCGTCGGCCTGGCCTGGAACGTGGTCAGGATCACGCCGGAACGTCAGTTGCAGAAGACGGCTGGCTCTCAGGAAACGGCCGCCGCCGCGCATTAGCGCGTGACGATTCGCGAGGCGCGCCCCGAGGATTGGGAGGCGATCTGGCCGTTCTTTCGCCAGATCGTGACGGCCCGCGAGACCTACGCGTACGACCCCAACATGAGCGAGCCGCAGGCTCAGAGCACGTGGATGGTCGCCCCGCCCGGTCGAACTGTGGTCGCGACCGGCCCGGACGATGCGGTTCTGGGTACGGCCAGCATGTACGCCAACCGCCCCGGGCCCGGATCGCACGTGGCGTCTGCCAGCTTCATGGTCGATCCGGGGCATGCCGGAAAAGGCCTCGGCCGGGCGCTCTGCGAGCACGTGATCGAGTGGGCCCGGGCGAGCGGCTTTCGGGCCATCCAGTTCAACGCCGTCGTCGAAACCAACACGCCGGCTGTGGGGTTGTGGCGGGCGCTTGGATTCGAGGTGGTCGGCACGGTGCCGGAAGCGTTCGAGCACCCCCGACACGGGTACGTGGGGCTGCTCATCATGCATCGATTTCTCTGATGCGCGACCATGTGCGGCCGTCGCAGCGTCGCATCGGCGCGATCAGGCATGATCGGCGCCGGTCTGCGGAGCGAGAAAATTGCCCATCCGTCCGCCGGGCAAGGTTGAATCCGTCTATCCATCCAAATCCAGGAGGAGTGCCGTGCCGTTAACACAGGCCCAGCTTGTGACCGCCGTGGCCGATCGAGCCGAACTGAGCAAGGCCGACGCAAAGCGCGCGGTCGAGGCGCTCGAGACCATCGTGCTCGAGCAGCTAGGAAACGCAGAGAAGGTTCGTATCGGTGGAATCGTCCAGCTGACCGTCCGGGTCAAGCCCGCGACCAAGAAGCGCTCGGGCCGTAACCCGGCCACCGGCGAGGAGATCACGATCGCGGCCAAGCCAGCCAGCGTCGATGTGCGCGCGCGGCCGCTCGCAAAGGCCAAGGCAGCGCTGCCGTCGGTCCAGAAGGCGCGCCGCCGGCTCGCCGCCTGACGCACACGGGGCGTCGGCAGAAGGCTCGCTTCCCCGAAGCGAGCGCGCAGCGTGGGGCTGATGCTGGGTAAGTCAGCGTCAGCTGAAGCTGCGTTATGAGAGCGGTGGCGGGGACCCCTTGGCGCTGGAGGCGAGCTTGGGGTCCCATGCGCATACATCGCAGGCGCGCTGGAACACTCGGTGCGCGAAGTCGAGCGCGATCGCGCGCGGGTCGGGGGTCGAGCGGACGTCGTCCCAGTCGAGGACGTACTCCCCGAGCGTCGCATCCCAGCGCGCGGGCGCGACCGACGCGTCCGCGAAATCGTCGCGCGACGGGTGTGCATAGGAGTAGAAGGCCGCCTTCGGGTAGCGCTGATCGCCCGGCCACCAGCCGACGGCCACCTCCTCGGAATCCATCGCGTTGCGCATGAGATAGTCGTCCGCCGGCGGTTTGGCCGGACGCCCCGAGAACAGGTTCACGGCGAAGTCAAATGAGCCCCACCACGCGTTGACCGCCGTGGAGCGACCGCGATACGGGGCGCGAAAGACGGCGAGCGTGAGCGCGACCTGGGTTGCGGCGGCGAAATACGCTGCGACCTGGTCGGTGTCGTAGCTTGCGTGCTCCTCATCCTGGTCGAGCGGAACCGACCACGCCACCTCCTGCGGCGTCGGGTCGATCTGGACCGGGCCCGCCACGTCGCGAACCGCCGTCATCAGCGTCCGCGTCACCTCTCCCACCGACCGGTGAGGCGTCAGCGGGGTGCGGCGCTCGCTCCCGTCCGTGTGCTCCACGACAGCCTCGTGCCGGCGTAGATCGAGCACGGCAACGATCGCACCTGATCCGTCCGGGACGGGCAGGAGCGGTGTCTCGAGGCCGCGCGCCGTGAGACGCAGGGCGGTGTGCTGGAACTGCGGCTCCGGCGGGGCGAGAGCCACCGCGAGCTTGCCGAGGACCTGCGTGTGCGCGTGAAGGGTGTCGCACGTCGCGCTCCAGTCCTCGTAGTTGACAGATGGCCACGGATACGACATTGGTCCACGCTAACAGCCCGACGCCCCTGCAGACCAGTGAATTCGCCCACGCCGGACGCATAGTTCGCGCATGGCTTTCCGATCTCGTCCGGTCGCGGTAGTCGCCTGTCTGTTCTTACTGCTGCCTGGCGCAGCGATCGCCGGCGAGATCGGCGTTGGGAGCGGCGCCCCGCCGAACAAGGTGATCCGGTTCGCCGCAAGTGAGTCCAGCGGAGCAGTCACGTTCAGGCTCCTGATCTGGTCTGGATCGGTCCTTCCGACTTCGCGCGAGGTCGGGAGCTTCACGTTCGCGGACCCGTGCGCCGCGACTGGGAGCACCAAGGTGAAAGTCAGGATCAACGTCGGCTCGAACCTCCTTTTCAACTACCGCGCCCACGGTGTGCGCGTAAGTGGTGGCCTCAACAAGAAGCTGACGCAGGCGGGCGGTAGTGTTCGTGTGATCCAGAGCGGCTGTGACACCGGCTCGCCCCACTTCACCGCCACTCAAAGCCACTAATTCGCCGCCGCCGCGCGCGTGCGAGCGCGCAAGGCTCCAGATCGTCGAGGTCGGCCGCCATTCGCGCGGACGGCGGGGGAGTCCCGCTGTACGCGGTCGAGACGTTGAGAACCCTTGCCGACCAGGTCCGACTACGCCGAATGGACCGGCTGGCTGGCCCCGATCGTCGACCGGCTCGTCGTGCAACCCACGGTCGAGCCGCTTGAGGCGGCGCTGGCGGCGCTGCGCGAGCCCGGTGCGATGCGGCGTACCCCACCGGTCCAGGCGCAGGCGGCCCGGCTCGAGGCCCACCTGGCGGCCCGCGCCGGGCAGGACGCGATCGCGGTCGATCGATTCCAAGAGGCGGACCGGCTGACGAGCGAGTGCGGGATGAGGTTCGAGAACGCAGCGATCGCACTCGAGCGCGCCGAGCACGCGACGTCCCGGGGCGAACCTGCGGACGCCGGCGCGGTGGCCCGGACGCGGGCGACTTTCGCGGAGCTGGGCGCGACGCCCTGGCTGGCACGGGCCGAGCGCGTTTCTCTGGATCTCCACCGCGCGCGGTGAGACACTGCGCGCATGGGCGCGCACCTGTGGGTGTTCCTGGGCATCTCCGCCGTCGTCATCATCGTCCCCGGCCCTGACACGGCGCTCGTCACCAAGAACGCCGTGATCCACGGTCGGCGGGCCGCGTTGGGGACGGCTCTCGGAGTCAACACCGGCCTGGCGGTCTGGACGGTCGCCTGCGCGCTCGGAGTCGCATCGGTCATCGAGGCGTCCGACGCCGCGTTCACCGCGCTCAAGCTGATCGGTGCGGCGTACCTGATCTGGCTCGGGGTGCAGGCGCTCCGAGCTGCTCGCCGCGGCGGCTCGCACTCAACCGCGGAGCGTCCCGCCCGCGCGACGTGCACCGCGCGGGCCGGGTTTCGGCAGGGCCTGCTCAGCGACCTCGCCAACCCGAAGATCGCCGCCTTCTTTACCAGCGTGCTGCCCCAGTTCGCGGGGTTAGGCCACTCGGTGCTGATCCCGTTCCTGGTGCTTGGTGGCCTGTTTGTGCTGATGACGGTGATCTGGCTGCAGGCCTATGCGCTCGCTGCGGTCAAGGCATCGGAGCTCCTGCGGCGCCCGCGCGTGAGCGCCGCGCTCGACCGTCTGAGCGGCGTGATCCTGATCGGCTTCGGCGTGCGGATCGCGCTCGAGCGGCGCTGACGGGGGGTCACAACCGCGGACTCGGCGCGCTCGAGTTCGTGCTTATTACCCACGGCTTCGCGTCCCGACCAACGGGTAGAACCGAGACTATGAGCTTCAGCCGTTCGGAAGACGCGCCCGAGCGGGTCGGGGGAGAGGGACCGCCGGTCGACCCGGTCGAAACGCCGATGCGCAACGAGATCCCCGGGCGGGCCGCCACGGCATCGCCCCCCAGCGAGGCCCCGAGCACGCGCACCGGCACCGCCTTCAAGTCCCTCATAGCCGGCGCGATCGTGCTGATCCTCCTCCTGGTGTTCATCCTCGAGAACACCAAGAGCGTGAAGATCGCCTACTTCGGCGCGGGCTTCCGGCTCCCGCTCGGCGTCGCGCTCCTGCTGGCGGCGATCGGCGGCGCGCTGCTCGCCGGGATCCTCGGGACCGCACGGATCCTCCAGCTGCGCCGCCACGTCCGCCGCCACCTGTGATCGCGCTTCAGGCCGACGACCCCATGGTCGGGGGCGCGGTGGGCGCGGTAAGCGCGGGTAGGCGCGCCGAGTAGATGGAGCGCGTCTCAAGCCGCCTGGTGACCAGCACGCCCGGGCGCTCCACTGCATCCGGGCCTGAGAGCCGTCTCAGCTCGTGTCCGGTACGCCTAACCGCAGGTCCTCGAGCCAGGTTGTCGCCGTCCCGTCGCTCGGCGCCCGCCAATCGCTGCGGGGTGAGAGAGACCCGCCGGATCCGACCTTCGGTGCATTGGGCATCGCCGAGCGCTTGAACTGGCTGGTGCGGAAGAAGCGCTCGAGGAACACCCCGAGCCAGTGCTTGATTTCGCCCAGGCTGTATTCGTGCCGGCGCTCGTCGGGGATCAGATCGGGCCAGGCGCCCGCGTCGCGGTCGCCCCAGGCGTGCTGGGCCAGGAAGGCCACCTTGCGGGGCGAATAGCCGAACCGGAGGATGTAGTAGAGGAAGAAGTCCTGGAGCTCGTAGGGCCCGACGACCTTCTCGCTGCCCTGGAGCTCATCGCCGTCCTCACCGCCCGGAGGCACGAGCTCGGGGGATATCTCCGTGTTCAGGACAGAGTCGAGCACCTCGTTGACATCGGCGCCGAACTGGTCGGTGTCGATGGCCCAGCGGATCATGAACTGAATCAGGGTCTTGGGGACCGAGGCGTTGACGTGGTAGTGCGACATCTGGTCGCCGACCCCGTAGGTGGCCCAGCCGAGGGCGAGCTCCGACAGGTCGCCGGTCCCGAGGACGAGACCGCCGTGGTAGTTGGCCAGGCGGAACAGGTAAGAGGTCCGTTCGCCGGCCTGGACGTTCTCGTAGGTGATGTCGTACACCGCGGCCCCGTCGCCGGCCGGGTGGCCGAGGTCGCGAAGCATCAGTTCCGCCGCGGGCCGGATGTCGAGCTGGTGGGCGCTCACCCCGAGCGCGTTCATCAGGCGATGCGCGTTAGACAGCGTGCGCTCACCGGTGGCGAAGCCCGGCATCGTGTAAGCGAGCACGTTCTCCCGAGGGAGTCCCAGCCGGTCGACGGCATGGGCGGCAACGATCAGCGCGTGGGTGGAATCGAGGCCGCCCGAGACGCCGATCACGATGTTCTTGATGCCGGTGGCCTGCAGGCGTGTCTCGAGCCCGCGGACCTGGATGTTGTAGACCTCCTGGCAGCGATCGTTGCGCACTCGCGGGTCGGCGGGAACGTACGGAAAGCGCTCGACCCGCCGGCGCAGGCCAACCGCCGAGCCCTCGGAGGCCCCGAGCTCGAAGTCGATCAGTCGCATCCGGTGAAGGCGCCGGCGGTGGTCGTGGATCGAGTCGCCGTAACTCGATGTGCTGGCGCGGTCCGAGACGAGCCGGTCGAGGTCGATGTCGGCGCTGAGAAGCTGCTCGCCGATCGCGAACCGCTCACCCTCGGCCAGCTCCTCGCCGTTCTCATAGATCATCGCCTGTCCGTCCCAGGCCACATCGGTCGTCGACTCGCCCATTCCGGCGGCGGTGTAGAGGTAAGCGGCGATCGTGCGCGCCGACTGCGACGCGCACAGCAGCCGGCGGAACCCCGCCTTGCCGATCGTGATGTTGCTCGCCGACAGGTTGGCGAGCACGGTGGCGCCGGCGAGCGCCGCGTACGTGCTCGGCGGGATCGGCACCCACAGGTCCTCGCACACCTCGACGTGCGCGACGAACGAGGGAAGGTCGCGGGCGCAGAACAGCAGGTCGGGCCCGAACGGCGCGTCCTCGCCGAGTACCCGGATCCGGTCGGTGACCGCATCGCGGGCGGCGCGGAACTGGCGCTTCTCGTAGTACTCGCGGTACTCGGGCAAGTAGCTCTTGGGAACGACCCCGAGCACGCTGCCGCGATGGATGACGACCGCAGTGTTGAACACCCCGTGCTCGTGGCGAAGCGGGGCTCCGACCATCAGCAGCGGCTCGAGCTCGCGGCTGCCGGCGGCGAGCTGGGCGATGGCGTCTTCGACCCCATCGAGCAGCGCCGTCTGGTGAAGCAGGTCATCGATCGAATAGCCCGACAGCCCGAGCTCGGGGAAGATGACCAGAGCGGCGTGGTCCCCGGAGGCCTGACGGGCGAGCTCGAGCGTGCGCTCGGCGTTGAGTCGCGGTTCGCCGATCCGCATGTGCGGCACCGCGGCCGCCACCCGCACGAACCCGTGGCTGTACAAAGAAGAGAAGGATCGAGCGTCAGCGCCCATGGTGTGGCGATAGTGTCCCGGCCGGGTAGGAATCACACATGGCGAGCGAAAGTGAGAATTTGACCGTCCCCGAGGCGGTCCAGGATCTGGCCGACCAGCTCGTGGCCCGCGCCGAGGTGCGTGGCGATCCCTGCGTGGAGTTGTCGGAGCTGAGCGAGATCATCCAGGAAGCGGAGCTTGGCGATGACGAGGCCCAGATGGTGCACGACCTGCTGCAGGAACGTGGTCTGGACGTGCGCGACGACTGCGGTCGCCACACCGTCGAGCAGACTAGCTACGCCAACGGCGACCTCGCGGAGCGCACCACCGATGCGATGTCGCTGTTCCTCCAGGAGGTTCGCCGCTATCCGCTCCTGACCAAGGCCCAGGAGGTGGAACTGGCCAAGCGGATCGAGCGGGGCGACCTCGAGGCCAAGAGCCAGCTGGTCAACTCGAACCTCAGGTTGGTGATCTCCAATGCACGCAAATACCAGGGCCACGAGCTGCCGCTGCTGGATCTGATCCAGGAAGGGATCCTCGGGTTGATCCGGGCGACGGAGAAGTTCGACTGGCGCAAGGGCTACAAGTTCTCGACGTACGCCACCTTTTGGATCCGCCAGGCAATTCAGCGGGCGCTCGATAATCGTTCACGCACGATTCGGATCCCGGTCCACCTGGGGCAGCGGGAGCGCAAGATCGCGCGGGTCCATCGCGAGCTCGCGACTCGCCTGGGTCGCGAGCCGACCGACGAGGAAATCGCGGAAGCGGCCGAGATAACGCTGCAGGAGCTCGACGAGGCACGGGCCGTCTCGCGGGTGGTCACCAGCCTCGACCGGCCGGTGGGCGAGGATGAGGAGACCTCGTTCGGCGCGCTCCTGGCCAGCGACGAGCGCGGAACCGAGGAGGAGGTCGACATCGTGCTGCGCGAGGACGCGCTGCGGCGCGCGCTCGAGCAGCTACCCGAGCAGGAGCGCGAGGTGGTCAAGCTCCGCTACGGCGTCGGCGGCGACGGGCCGACCCCGCTCAGCGAGACCGGCCGGCGACTCGGCATCTCCCAGGACACCGTGCGCCGGCTCGAGCGCAAGGCGCTCGCCGAGCTGGCCGAGAACCGCGAACTCGACGCGCTACGGCCTGCCGCGTGAGCCGAGCGGCGAGCCCGGGCGCTCTTCGGGCGACGCCCCGCCGCCCCGCAAAACTGCCTGGGCGTCGAGCGAGGACCCCATAGCAATCAGCGCGTCGACGAGCGCGAGCGCGGCCGCGTGGCTGTCATCCCGCACCTTGCCGATGGCGTGCACCGCGTAGGTGCCGGCCGGCTCGGGATCGCTCGACCGCTCCTGGGCGGCCCGGCGCTGGCGCAGCCGCTCGAGCAGCGAGCGCGAGGCCCGGCGCTCCCACAGTTCGTCGCCCCATGCGAGTAGCCGACCGACCCGCGCATCCTCGATCGAGCGTGAGCTGGCCGTACCTACCGTCAGCGACGCGTAGCGGTATAGATCGGCGCGGCGCCGGTCGTCCAGGAGGTCGTTGTACCCGCGCAGGAACGCAGCGATTGGGCGCGATACCGATCTGGGATGGTCGCTGAAGCCCTCGCCGGCGAGCATCGAGGCCAGCTCCATCACGCAGGCGCCGTGCTCGGGCGAGGAATGCCTGCCCCGGCTTAGCTTGATCGTCTGGTAGCTGATCGGTGGCATCTGGAACCTCCTGGCTTCTGGAATCCTGCCTCGGCGCACCCCGAGGTGTGAGCGCATCATCCCTGCCCGGGGCGTCTCGATCAACCGTCTTGGTGTGAAGAAGCTGAAGTCGGCTGACTAGCGATGGGCGAGCTCGGCCCGGGAACGCGCGCCGCGGCCGTCTCCAGACGCCTGCGAGCCGACACTCACGGGTTCTTCGTCGCGGAATAGCTCGGCCGTGTGGCGAGCGGTTTCCTCCGCCCACCGGGTGGTGGTCAGCACACCCAGGATCAGGCAGAGGGCGCCAAGGCCGGCGCAGATCCACCAGCCGGCGTGGGTCGCGGCCGCGAAGCCCGGTCCGATGGCGCCCGAAATCGCCCCGCCGCAGACGGCGCCGATCACCGCCACGCCCAGCGTCAACCCGACCGTCCGGCTGGTGGAGGCGACCGCCGCGGCCACGCCTGCCTGCGAGGCCGGCATGCCCGACACGGCGGTGTTGGTGATCGGCGGGTTGACCAGGCCACAGCCGATCCCGAACAGGAAATAGGCCGCGAGCAGGTATCCGCTCTGAGTGGTCGGGGTGATAACGGTGAGCATCACCGACGAGACCAGCAGCGCGATGCCGGAGATGACAAGCGGCCACCGCGCCCCGTGGCTGCTCACGATCCGGCCCGAGATCGGCGCGCACACCAGCACCATGCTGGCCATCGGCAGGATGTAGAGGCCGGCGTGGAAGGGCGAGAGGTGCCGGACGCCCTGGAGGTAGAGCGTGTTGAGGAACAGGAAGCCGCCCTGGGCGGCGAAGGCGCAGATCGCGATCGTGCTCGCCCCGGAGAACGGAGCGCTGCGGAAGAAGCGGATTTCGATCAGCGGCTCGCGCCGGCGTAGCTCGTACCAGACGAGGGCCACGAAGCACGCGAGCGAGAAGGCGAAGAGGCCCGAGCGTCCCAGCCGAGGTCCAGCCGGCGCTCGGAGCGTCGATGATGGCGTACGTGAGCGAGGCCAGGGCGAAGATGACCAGTCCCTGGCCGACCGGGTCCAAGCGGCGTGGGTGGGGGGCGCGCGAGCGGGGGACGTAGAGCGCGGTCAGCACGAACGCCACGACGCCGATCGGGACATTGACGAAGAACACCGCGCGCCAGGAGATCGTGTCGATCAGGGCGCCGCCCACCACAGGCCCGAGGGCCATGCTGAGGCCGAACACCGCTCCCCAGGCGCCGATGGCCCGTGCTCGCTCCCGCGGATCCTCGAACACGTTGCGGATGATCGACATCGCCACCGGGTTGAGCATCGAGCCGCCGATCGCCTGGAGGACGCGCGCGGCGATCAGGAGCCCCAGGGTGGGAGCCAGGCCGCACAGCAGCGAGCCGAGCGAGAACACCACCAGGCCTGCCCGGAAGATGCGCTTACGCCCGATTCGATCCGCGGTCGAGCCGGCCAGCATGAGCAGGCTGGCGAGCACCAGCGTGTAGGCGTCGATCGTCCACTGCAGGCCCGACACCGACGCGTGCAGATCCTTGCGAATCGCGGGCAGCGCGACGTTGACGATCGTCGAGTCGAGCCCGACCATCAGCAGGCTGAAGCAGCAGATGGCGAGCACCAACAGCCGCCGGCCCCGGGTCAGCCCCGCCGCGGAGCCATCCTTCTGGGGTTCTTCCATGTGATTCGATGCTACCCGCGCCTCCCGGGGTGTCACAGTTCCCGCTGTGAGCCCGAACACCGACGAGCGGCGCGGAGTGTTCGTCCGCGGGCGGCCGGGCGCCCGGCGGCTCTCCCGGCGACTCGACCGCGGGCAAATCCCCCGCGCCGGCAAGCACGCCGAGCAGGGACACGAGCTCGGGACGCTCGGGGGGCTGGCCGCCCTCAGCCTCGACGCGCTGTCGAGCGTCGCCTACGGCCCCGAGGCGATGATGGTCGTGCTGGTCACCGCGGGCGTCGGGGCGCTCCAGTACACGGTCCCGGTGACGATCGTGATCGTCGTGATGCTGGCGCTGCTGGTCATCTCGTACACGCAGGTGATCGACGCGCATCCCGAAGGCGGCGGGGCGTACTCGGTGTCCAAGGCCAATCTCGGGCGCTGGCCGAGTCTGCTGGCAGCCGCGTCGGTGGTCGTCGACTACGTGCTCACCGTCGCGGTCAGCCTCGCGGCGGGGGCGGCCAGCCTCGGGAGCGTGTTCCCCGGGCTCGCGCATCATCTGCTGCTCGTGAGCCTCGTCGGGCTCGTGATCCTGACCGCCCTGAACATGTTTGGGATCGCCGAATCCGCCAAGGCACTGATGCTCCCGACGATCGTGTTCATCGTCAGCATGCTCGCGACGATCGTGGTCGGGGCGCTGCGCCCGCACCCGGTCGCGCACATCGGCACGCCGATGCGGTTCCCGGTCACCGAGACCGTGGGGATCCTCCTGATCCTCAAGGCGTTCGCGTCGGGGTGCTCGGCGGTGACCGGCGTCGAGGCGATCTCCAACGGGGTTCCTGCGTTCCGCCAGCCCCGGATCAGGACCGCTCAGCGCACCGAGATATCACTCGGCGCGCTGCTCGGGGTGATGCTGATCGGGCTCGTCCTGACAATCCGCTCGCACCACGTGGTGCCGAGGGGCGGGGTCACGGTCCTCGCGCAAGTGACCGCCGGCGCGTTCGGCACCGGCTGGCCGTTCTACGTCTCGAACCTTTCGGTGGCGCTCGTGCTGGCCTTCGCGGCAAACACGAGCTTCGGCGGCCTGCCTGTGCTGCTGAGCCTGCTCGCCAAGGACCACCGGATGCCGCATGCCTTCTACCTGCGCTCCGAGAGGCCGGTGTACCGGATCGGGATCGTCGCACTCGCGTTCGCGGCCGCCCTGCTGCTGATCGCCGTGAGCGCGCAGACGAACAGCTTGATCCCGCTATTCACGATTGGCGTGTTCATGGGATTCACGCTGAGCCAGATCGGGCTCGTCCGGCATTGGTCGACGGAACGCCCGCCGCGCTGGCGGCTTCGTACGGTCCTCAATGGCACGGGCGCGGTGATCACGGCCATTGCCGTGCTCGTCTTCGTGTTCACGAAGTTCCTGGCCGGAGCCTGGGTCGTGGTGATCGCTATCCCGGCGCTGATGATGCTCTTCAACGTGACCGAGCGCTACTACGCCGAGGTCGCCCACGAGCTCAGGCTCGGTAAGACACCACCGCGGCCGCGTAAGCGCGAGAGCATCGTAATCGTGCCTTCCTCCACCGTGAACCTGCTCACCCAGAAGGCGGTCAGCGCGGCGCTGTCACTCGGCGAGACGGTGGTGGCGATCGCGGTGGCCGGGGACGAAGAGGAGGCCGAGCAGTTCAAGCGCGACTGGGATCAGTGGAGCTGCGGCGTCCCGATCGAGGTGCTGCTCGACCCGCACCGCTCGCTCGTGCGCAGCGTCCTGCGCTACGTCAAGTCGGTCGAGAACGAGGACGCCACGATCGTCGTCCTCATCCCGGAGATCGTGCCGCGCAAGCGCCGCCACGAGATCCTCCACAACCAGCGGGCCCGGCTACTGGCCGCCGTGCTCAAGGCGCGGACAGACGTGATCATCGCGACATTGCCGTTTCACCTGCACGACTGAAGCCGTGCCGACGGCCGTTGCCCCTCGGCAGGCGAAGGGCAACCGACTTAGGGCGCAGCCGGCCGGGCACCGCTGGCCTCCCGACGCTGAGCTGGTCCTCGGCGCCGGGGCGCAACACGACGATTTCGCCCTGGGCGTGATCGAGCAGCCAGGCGACGTCGTCCGCGTTGAACCCGTGGCTGCCGTGCGACGCGGCGGCGATCACGATCCGGTCGAAGCGCTCCTGGGCGATCGCCTGGCGCAGCGCGTGGCGCGGGGTACGGCCTCGCTCGATCCGCGAGTCGACGGGGACGCCGACCTCGGTGGCTCGCTGTTCGATGAGCTCGAGCAACGGGATCCCCATCGAGCACTGACGCGGCAGCGGAGTGTCGAGCGGGACGTCGAGCGAGACCCGGGCCAGGAATACCGGGACGAGCGTGGCGCCCTCGGCCCCGGCCAGCCGCAGTGCGGCGTTGAGCGCCCGCTCCGAGAGATCCTCGGCCACGAACGGGAACAGGATCCGGCGGTTCGATCTCGCCGTGGGCGGGGGACGGCGTCGGGTGCGCTGCAGCACTCGCGGGACAGCCAGGACGGCGACCCCGATGGCCAGGATAACCACGACGACGATCAGCACAACGGTCATATCGAATCTCCTTTCGTTCGCTGCGTCCGGTCGGCCACGATTCGCAGATCGACGCCGGGCAGCAGCTCAATGAGTCTGAAGGGCAGGGAAGTCTGGGTCAGCCGACGGAACGCGCTTCGGGGCTTGGGCGTCCCCATCAGCACGTAGGTCGTGCCGCGATCCTGAGCCACGCGCTGCGTGACCGTGGCGACGTCGTCGCCGTGCTCAATCAGCAGATGTGCGCCGAGCACGCTGGAGAGGCGGCGGAGCGCGTCGAGCTGCTCTTGCTCGGGCTCGCTCGGCTCGTGATCGGCGACCCACAGGACGTCGAGGTCGGCTCCAAGGCGCTGGGCCGAGCGCCAGGCCCGCCGCACCACCCGCTGGGACTTCACCTCAGGGGTGATCAGCGCGAGCAGGCGCTCGCCTACTGCGACGGGGGCGGCGTTGTCGATCAGGCGCTCGTCACCGGGACGGCCCGAGCGGGCGGGGTGGGCGGCGTCCGAATCAACCGGGATGCGCTTGGCCTCCACCTCCTCGGCGACCTGCCGCAGCGCGACCTCGCGCAGCGCGGCCAGGTTCTCGACCTTGAAGAAGTTGTTCAGCGCGGTCTGCACGCGCTCGGCGGGATAGACCTTCCCGGCGCGGAGGCGTTCGACCAACGACTGCGGGGTGATGTCGATCAGGATGACCTCGTCGGCGGCGCCGAGCACCGCGTCGGGAATCGTCTCGCGGACCCGGATCCCGGTCAGCTCCGCGACCTGGTCGTTGAGGCTCTCGAGATGCTGGACGTTGACCGTGGAGAACACGTCGACTCCCGCGGCGAGCACGTCGTCGACGTCCTCGTAGCGCTTGCGGTGCTCGAGGCCGGGGGCATTGGTGTGGGCGAGCTCGTCGATCAGAGCCAGCTCGGGCCGGCGCCGGAGCAGGGCGGGCAGGTCCATCTCCTCGAGCTCGGAGTCGCGGTAGCTGACCCGCCGGCGGGGCACGGTCTCGAGCCCGTCGGCCTGCGCGACCGTCTCCACCCGTCCGTGGGGCTCGAGATAGCCGATCACCACGTCGCGCCCGCTTTCGGCCTCGGCCTGGCCCTCACGGAGCATCTGGTAGGTCTTGCCGGCGCCGGCCGCCATGCCCAGGAACACCTTGTGATGACCGCGTCCGACTGGCTGCACGTCTTCAATGGTGGCGTGTGTGTCCGGCGCGGACACGTCGACATTAGGCGCCGAAGAGGTTGTGGACGATCAGATCGATCAGCTTGATGCCGATGAACGGGGCGATCAGCCCGCCCAACCCGTAGATCCAGAGGTTCCGCCGCAGCAGCGCGCTCGCGCCGATCGGCCGGTAGCGCACGCCGCGCAAGGCGAGCGGGATCAGCAACGGGATCACGATCGCGTTGAAGATGATCGCCGAGATAATGGCCGACTGTGGCGTTCCCAGATGCAAGACGTTGAGCACGTGCAGCGGGCTCTTGCCGCCGGGATGCGTCGCCCAGGTCGTCGCGAAGATCGCCGGGAGGATCGCGAAGTACTTGGCGACGTCGTTGGCGATCGAGAACGTGGTCAGCGCGCCGCGGGTGATCAGCAGCTGTTTGCCGACTTCGACGATCTCGATGAGCTTCGTCGGGTTGGAGTCGAGGTCGACCATGTTGCCGGCCTCGCGGGCAGCTTGGGTGCCGGTGTTCATGGCCACGCCGACGTCGGCCTGCGCGAGCGCGGGCGCGTCGTTGGTGCCGTCGCCGGTCATCGCCACCATCCGGCCGGTGGCCTGCTGCTCCTTGATCAGCGCGAGCTTGTTTTCGGGGGTGGCTTCGGCCAGGAAGTCGTCGACGCCGGATTCCTCGGCGATCTTGGCTGCGGTGAGGCGGTTATCGCCGGTGATCATGATCGTCCGGATCCCCATCGCGCGGAGGTGGTCGAAGCGGTCGCGCATGCCCTCCTTGATCGTGTCCTTGAGGTAGATGACGCCCATTACCTGGGAGTCGCGCGCGACCGCCAGCGGGGTGCCGCCCTCGCGGCCGATGCGGTCGAGCACCGGCTGGAGCTCGGCTGGGGGGCGCCCGCCTTCCTCGGTGACGAACTTGATCACGGCGTCACCCGCGCCCTTGCGCAGGTGCTGGCCGTTGAGGTTGACCCCACTCATCCGGGTCTGCGCGGTGAACGGGACGAACTCCGCGTGCAGCTCGGCCATGTCGTGCTCGCGGATCCCGTACTGCTTGGCGAGCACCACGATCGAGCGGCCCTCGGGCGTTTCGTCGGCCAGCGAGGACAGCTGCGCGACCTCGGCCAGCTCTGCTTCGGATACGCCCGGCATCGGGATGAACTCGCTGGCGAGCCGGTTGCCGATCGTGATCGTGCCCGTCTTGTCGAGTAGCAGCACGTCGACGTCGCCCGAGGCCTCGACCGCACGGCCCGACAGCGCGAGCACGTTGCGGCGTACGAGCCGGTCGATGCCGGCGATCCCGATCGCCGATAGGAGCGCGCCGATCGTCGTGGGGATCAGCGCCACGAGCAGCGAGATCAAGCTGGTGTCCGAGATCGGCGTGTTGGCGAACAGTCCGAAGGGACGGAGCGTCGCCACCACGATCATGAAGATCAGCGTCAGGCCGGCGAGCAGGATGTTGAGTGCGATCTCGTTCGGTGTCTTGCGACGCTCGGCGCCCTCGACGAGGCCGATCATCCGGTCAAGAAATGAGTGCCCGGGCTCCTGGGTGATCTCGACCAGGATCTTGTCCGACAGCACGCGCGTCCCGCCCGTCACCGCGCTGCGGTCGCCGCCGGACTCGCGGATGACCGGTGCGGACTCGCCGGTGATCGCGGACTCATCGACCGAGGCGATGCCCTCAATCACCGTGCCGTCCCCGGGGATCAGCTCACCGGCCTCGACGACCACGATATCGCCCTTGCTGAGCTCGGAGGCCTGCTTGATCGTCCCGTCTTGAAGCCTGGCGACGGTCTCCTTGCGCATAGCGCGGAGCGTGTCCGCCTGGGCGCGCCCGCGCCCCTCGGCGAACGCCTCGGCGTTGTTGGCGAACACGACCGTCAGCCACAGCCAGATGGAAATGATGAACGTGTACCAGGACGGGTCGTTGCCGCCGAGCGCCTTGCCGCCGAACAGCTGGATGAACCACGTGACGGTGGTGATCGTCGCGCCGATCTCGACCACGAACATCACCGGGTTACGAATCTGAACCCGCGGGTCGAGCTTGAGGAAGCTGTCGATCAGCGCGCGCTTGAGGATGTCGCGCCGGAACAGCGAGATCGCGCGGCGCTCGTGTGGCTGCTGCGGCGGCTGCGGCTGCTGCGGCTGTTCTTCGGCCGTGACACTCATGCGTGCACTCCCGTCATCCGGTCGAGCGCCAGGTTCAGCTCGAGCACGTTCACGCCGGGCTCCCCGGAGAAGCCGAGGCCGCGGCCGCCGGTGTACTTCGAGACGAGATCCATGACCGCGGACAAGCGGCAGGTGGCGGACGGCCGCGACCCGGTGCGCCTGGATGTTCGCGTTACGCACCGAGATATCAGGATCGATGCCCGAGGCCGATGTATTGGCGGCGTCGACGGGCACGCTTCGCGGCGGTCAGCCTGCCGGGGTAGTAGCGCCCGTTCAGCGAGATGTAGGCCTGAATGTTGGAAGAGATCTCCTGCTCGGTGGCGACGCTGTTCGGGCCAAGGTTCGAGAACGTGGTCGCGGCGGCGTTGTCCGGCGGGAACGGTCGCCGAGGGGCGCGTCTGGAAATAGCGCGGGTCGGGATCGGTCACCGGAACGCCATTCTGCATCTCGGGCTTTCCGTGCTTTCCGATCAGACCGCATGCCGAAGTTCTGGCCGATCTCCTGCGAGCCGACGAGCTTGCCGGCGACCTTGACCTGCTGGCCGTTGGCACTGCCCGGGAAGGCGACCTGGCTGATGCCCGTGATCACCAGCGGATAGAGAATTCCGCAAAACAGGGTGAGCACGAGGATCCCGATCGCGGCGCTGATGATGTCTCGTTTCATGTCAATGAGTTACTGGTAAAGGTGTCCGGTAAGGCCCTGCACGATCGGGCCGAGCAACAGCGCCGGGAAGAAGGTGAGGGCGCCAACGAGCACGATCACGCCGATCAGCAGCACCACGAACGTCGGGTTGTCGGTGCGCATCGTCCCGAGCCCCGCCGGGCTGACCCGCTTGCCGGCCAGCGCGCCGGCGACCGCCAGCGCGAACAGAATCGGCGCATAGCGGGCGAACAACATCGTGAAGCCACCGAGCAGATCGGCGAACGTGATCCCGTGCGAGCCCAGGTTGCCGGCATTGGGCTGCACGAAGCCACCGTAGCCCGCGAACGCGGAGCCATTGTTGTTGGCCTGGCGACAAGATATGCGTAGAACGTCTCGGAGAATCCCTGGGGGGCACCGGCGGCCGCCGCCGAGATCGAAGCGCGACCCGCGCTGCTCGCGGTCGCGAGCGCCGTCGAGAACAGCGCCGCCAACGGCGTGATCAACAGCCCGATCGCCACGAGTTTTATTTCCCTGGCCTCGATCTTCTTGCCCAGGTACTCGGGCGTTCGCCCGACCATCAGCCCACCGATGAACACCGCGAGCAGGACATACAAAAGGATCGAATAAAGCCCAGTGCCGACGCCCCCGAAGATCACCTCACTCGCCGACAGGTTGGCCATTGGCACGGCGCCACCAATCCCGGTGAACGACTCGATCGCACTGTTAACCGCGCCACACGACGTCACCGTCGTGACCACGTCGAACAGCGCCGAGCCGGCGATCCCGAACCGCTGCTCCTTGCCCTCCATGTTCCCGCCCGTGGAACCGGCAACCACCTGGGTGTGCAGACCGGCGGCATGCTGCGCCGGCGTGCCGTGCGCCTCGGCGATGTAAGCCACGCAAACCGCACCGAAGAACATCACCATCATCGTCGCGAAAATCGCGAAGCCCTGCCGACGGTTGCCGGCCAAGCGCCCGTACATGAACACGAGCCCGGCCGGGATCACCAGCACGGTCAGCATCTCGACGAAGTTCGTCAACCCGGTCGGGTTCTCGAACGGATGGGCGGAATTCGTGTTGAAGAACCCGCCACCGTTGGTACCAAGCTCCTTGATCGCCTCCTGCGAGGCGACCGGCCCCATCGCGATCGAGTTGGCCAGACCCGTCGGCCCGTTGAAGCTCAAGTAATGGGAGAAGTTCTGGATCGAGCCCTGGAACACCAGGATCAGCGCGACTACGAACGAGATCGGCACCAGCACATACAGAACCGTCCGAACCAGGTCCTGATAGAAGTTGCCGATGCTCTTACCGCTACGACCGATGATCCCCCGGATCAGCGCGACGGCAACGGCAATACCCACGCCCGCCGAGAGGAAGTTCTGCACGGTAAGCCCAGCCATCTGGCTGAAATAGCTCATCGTGGTCTCCCCGCCGTAGTACTGCCAGTTCGTGTTGGTCAAGAACGACGACGTCGTGTTGAACGTCACATTCCACGGAGCCGAATGGAAACCCTCGGGGTTCAACCCGGTCCAGTCCCACAGCGTCTGCGTACGCAGAATGAAATACAAAAGAAGCCAACCAGCGAGCGAGAAGATGATCAGGCTCTTCGCGTACTGCTTCCAATCCTGACCACGCTCGGGGTCGACCCGCATGACCCGATAGAACAACCGCTCCGGGACACGAAAGACCGGATCCAGGAAGGTCGGCTGACCCGTGATACACAGCCGCCATATACCGGCCCAACGGCCACGCGAGCAGCGTCAGGATGACGCAAAACAGGACGATCGTCAGCCAGCCAAGGAACGTCATCTAGAACTTCTCGCCGCGCAGCAGCGCGTACAGCAGATAGATGCACACCAGCACGGAGACGATCAGCCCGAACAGATCCGCCCCGCCGATCGACGCGACGACCAGGGTCATATCGCGTCAATCCCGTAGATGAGCGCGAACAGCACCGCGAACATCAGCACCCCAAGCACTATTGAGACAACATCCATGGGCCGCATCCTGGCTGGCGGGGCATGAAGGGCGCATGCAGAAACCGACGCCCGCCATACAGATTCCGTGAAGACAGATTCCGCGAAGACGGCTACGCTGAGGGGCGAAATGGGTCCCGCCCACCCGAGGCTCGGAGCCGGCATGGCGCACGTGCTCGCCGGGGGCGGGGGCCCGGAGCATGAGCGACTCTTCTCGTAAGCGCACCTACCACGAGGCGGCTCACAAGGCCGCCGAACGTGAGGTTGCCGTCGGGGCCGGCGACGGCGTCCGTGTCGGCCACCGCCCGCCTCAGAAGCGGACGTTCTACGAGGCCGCGCACAAGCTCGGCTACTGGGCGCCTGCGGAGAGCGCCTACGAGGAGGAGTCGGAGGCGACGCGCCGGCGGTTCGAGGCCCTGAAGGACGTCGACCGCGACGTCGTCGCCCACGCCGGTAAGGCGGTCCTGGCCCTCGGCGCCCTCGGGGTCGTCTACGGCGACATCGGCACCAGCCCCCTCTACACCGAGCAGGCGATCTTTACCAACTACCACGCCACGCGCGTGGTCAGCGCAGTAAACGTGTTCGGGACCGCCTCCCTGATCTTCTGGGCTTTGATGGTCGTCGTCTCGATCAAGTACGCCGGGTTCATCATGCGGGCCCACAACCGCGGAGACGGCGGGATCATGGCCCTGACCGCGCTGTTGCAGCGCAACCGAGTGGCCCACGGAGCAGTCCTGGTGACGCTCGGGATCTTCGGCGCGGCGTTGTTCTTCGGCGACGGGATCATCACGCCGGCGATCTCCGTGCTCGGTGCGGTCGGCGGCGTCTCGGTCGCGTCAACGGCGCTCACCCACCTCGTCGTGCCGCTGTCACTGGCCATTCTCATCGGCCTGTTCGCCGTGCAGCGGTTCGGATCGGGCACGATCGGCTGGCTGTTCGGGCCGGTGATGCTGATCTGGTTCACGGTGATCGCGTTGTTCGGGCTCACACAGGTAGTGAAGGATCCCGGCGTATTCCAGGCCCTGTCCCCGAGCTGGGCGGTGCGGTTCATGGCCGATCATGGCGCCGAGGGCTACCTCGTGCTCGGCGGTGTCGTCCTCGCCGTCACCGGTGCCGAGGCGCTGTATGCCGATCGCGGCCACTTCGGTGCCGGCGCCATCCGGCTTGGGTGGTTCGCTCTCGCGCTGCCCGCACTCGTCCTGAACTACCTCGGCCAGGGGGTCTGGATCCTCCAGCACCCGACGCGCGCGACGACCACGAGCACGTTCAACCCGTTCTTCCAGATGCTGCCCCACTGGACTCTGTGGCCGGCGGTGATCCTCGCCACCGTCGCGACAGTGATCGCTTCCCAGGCGGTGATCTCGGGCACGTACTCGGTGGCCAAACAGGCCGTCCAGCTGGGCTTCCTGCCGCGGCTGAAGGTCCTGCACACCTCGACGGTGGAGGGCCAGATCTACGTCCCGATCGTGAACTGGGGCTTGTGTATCGGCGTGGTCGTGCTGACGCTCATATTCCGCAACTCCGCCAGTCTTGGCGACATCTATGGCGTGGCGGTGACCGGGACGTTCATCCTCAACACGGTGCTGTTTCTATCCATCGCGCGCCTGCTCTGGGGCACCCCGTGGCGCAAGCTGCTGCCGGTCGGGGTGTTGTTCCTGACCGTCGAGGTTGCGTTCTTCAGCGCCAACATCGCCAAGGTCGAGCACGGCGCCTGGCTGCCGCTGGTGATCGGGCTCCTACTCTCGCTGGTGATGATCAACTGGCGCCGGGGCCAGCTCGTGGTCACCCGCAAGCGCGTCGCCCAGGAGGGCTCGCTCACCGAGTTCCTCGAGCACCTGGCGGACAAGCAACCGCCGGTGGTCAGGGTGCCCGGCGTCGGCGTGTTCCTGAACCCGAACCCCGAGACCACGCCGCTCGCGCTCCGGGCGGAGGTGGAGTTCACGAAGAGTCTGCAGGAGCGGGTCGTGGTCGTTTCGATCGACAACATCGGGATCCCGCACGTCGACCCGTTCGACTGCCTGGCCGTGCGCCAGCTCGGCCGCGGCCTGTTCAAGATCCTCCACGTCACCATCCGCATGGGCTACAGCGACAAGCTGAGCGTTCCGGACGCGCTCGTCCTCGCGCGCAGGCAGGGACTGCTCGAGCGAAACCTGGACCTGGAGCATGCGGCCTACTTCGTCTCGCGCATCTCGATCACGTCGAGCAGCACGAGGCCGCTGCGAGCAGTGCGCGAGAAGCTGTTCATCACGATGGCCCGCAATGCGGCCAGCCCGATCGAGCACTTCGGGCTGCCACCCGACCGGACCGTGATCATGGGTTCGCAGGTCACGCTGTGAGCCGCGTTTACGCGGCGAAGCGATAGCCGACGCCCGGGTCGGTGCGGATGTAGCGCCGGCCCTCGGGTGGCTCGATCTTGCGGCGCAGGTTGGCGATGTGGGCGCGCAGCACCTGTGTGTCGTCGCCGTAGCCGGGTCCCCAGACGGACACGAGCAGGTCGCGGTGGGTCATCAGCCGCCCGCGGTTTCGCACGAGCAGCCGGAGCAGGTCGAACTCGGTGGGGGTGAGGTGCACCTCCTCGCCTTCGACGCGGACGGTGCGCCGGGCCAGGTCCACCTCGAGGCCGTCCACGCTCACCTCGGCCTCCTCTCGCTCAGGCGCGATCCGGCGCAGGTTGGCCTGCAGGCGGGCGACTAGCTCGCGCGGACCGAACGGCTTGGTCACGTAGTCGTCGGCGCCAGCGGCCAGAGCCCTGACCTTGGCCTCCTCTTCGCCCACGGCCGAGAGGACAATCAGCGGCATGTCGGTCCACTCGCGCAGGCGCCGGGCCAGCTCGACTCCGTCGATGTCGGGCAGCAGCAGATCGATGATGGCCGCGTCGGGTCGCTGGAGCGCGGCTAGGTCGAGCGCCTCCTCGCCGGTGGCGGCCGGCAGTGCCTCAAAGCCGGCCTCCCGGAGGATGACCCGCAAAGCCCGGAGGATCTGCTGCTCGTCGTCGACGACGAGCACGCGTGGTCGCGGCGGGGCGTTCACGTCGGCAGCGGGGCCGCTGGTTCCGGGTCGGGACTGGGATCGGGGACTGCCGGGTGCTCGATCGGCAGCGCGACGACAAAGCTCGAGCCTTGGCCGGGAAGCGACTCCACCGAGATCGTCCCGCCATTGGCCTCGACGAACCCCCTGGCGATGGCCAGCCCGAGCCCGGAGCCGCCCCATGGCTCGTTTCGGGCCACCGGACCGCGGTAGAACGGCTCGAAGATCCGGGCGCGGTCGGCGGGCGCGATGCCCGGGCCCTGATCCACGACGCGAACGACTGCGCGTGAGCCGCTGCGGCGGATGCGTACCGACACGGGCAGGCCGCCCGAGTAACGCAGCGCGTTCTCGAGCAGGTTCGCGAACGCTCGCTCCAGGTGGGCGGCGTCGGCCCGCACGGCTGGGACGTCGGGGTCGACGGCCACCCGCACGTCCCCGCCGGAATCGGAAAGGCTGTCGCGCGCCGCGAGCACCACATCCTCCAACGAGACCCAGTCCTGACGCGGCTCGGCCCTGCCGGCCTGGAGGCGCGAGAGGTCGAGGAGCTTGTCGACGAGCGCCGCCAGCTGCTCACCCTCCTCGATGACGGCCTGGCTCAGCTCGGTCCGCTCGGTGGAGGTGAGGGAGTCGCTGCCGAGGGCGTGGCCGGCGGCGACGATCGCCGTCACCGGAGTACGCAGGTCGTGTGACACCGCCCGCAGCAACGCGGTCTTGACGTCGTCGCTCCGTCGCAGCGCCGCGGTCTCGACCGCCTCGGCCTGGAACGCGTCCCGGCGGACGGCGATCGCAACGAGCGCGCCCAGCGCGGGAACGATGTAGGCCTCGAGGCGCTGCTCGGCGTCGCTGGAGAGCTCCCGCGGCACCAGCAGCGTCGCGACCTGGACGCCGTCGGCGCCTGAGAGCGGAGCGGCGCGGCGGCGCGCGTCGCCTTCGCGCGTGCCCAGCTCGATCGAGGCCGAGCTCAGATCGAGTGCCTCAGCCACGCGGTGTGCGGCAGCGGCCAAGGCATGGGAGGTCTCGGTTCCGCCCAGCAGATCCCGCGCCAGCGCGGCCGCCAGATCGGCCTCGGCTCGGCGGCGATCGGCCTCCAGAGCGCGGCTGCGGGCGAGCTCGGCGATCGTGCTCACCACAATCGCGACGACGACGAAGGCGACAAGCGCGACCCAGTTGCGGCTGTCGGAGATCGTGAAGCGATCGACCGGCGGCAGGTGGAAGAAGTTGAACGCAGCCGCGCTGATCAGCGATGTGAACAGGCCGAGCCCGAGCCCCCAGTACGCCGACACCACCAGCACGGCGGGCAGGTACACCACGCTCAGCGAGACCACCGGCGCGAGGCTCTTGAGGGCGTAAATCGCCGCGGTGGCCGCAGCCACCGAGATCACGGCAACGGCGATGCCGAGGCCTAGATCCGGTCTGGAGGCCCGCAACGTCCCCGGCCGCTGGATGGGGAACAGGCGCGGCGCGCCGGTCACGCTGTTCCTGCGCCTCCGTAGGAGGCGGGCGGCGTGCCGTCCGCCTGGGCCTGGGCGATCTGATCCAGCAGCCCGGAGGGACTAGTGCCCCCGAGCACGCGCAGGCGCGGGAGGCGGTAGGGATCCTCGCCGGGGCTGGCCCAACCCGGGATCACCGTCGTCGAGCCGACGAAGCCGGCCGCCTTGACCGCCGCGATCACGGTCGCGTCGTAGTGGCCGGACGGATAGCAGAACCAGTTCACCGGGACGTCGTAGCGCTTCTGGAGAATCTGACGCGCGGTCGCTATCTGATACTCGAGCTCGGAAGCATCGAGCGTGATCAGGTCGGCGTGGCTGATGCCCTGGGTGTCGAGCTCCCAGCCGGCGGCGATCAGTCCTCGGACCTGGGCGTCGGTGAGACCTCCCTGGGACGGCGGCAACCCGGTGAGCTGCATGTTCTCGTTGCCGACCCAGCCGAGCCGCTTGAGGATCGGCAGCGCGTTCTCGTACTGCGACGCGTAGCCGTTGTCGAAGGTGAGGACGATTGGCTTGCCGGGGCCGAGGGGAACACCGCGCGTCCAGTAGGCCTCGAGCTGATCGAGCGTCACCGCATGCCATCCGGCCGCCTTCAGTGCCTGCATCTGCGCCGCGAACTCGTCGGCCGGCACATACAGGCCCGGGAACGGGGCGCCGGCCGGCGGTGGGTTGATCACGTGATACATGAGCACGGGCACGGTCGCGGTCCCCGGTTTGCCGGTGCCGGGGGTGGGCGGGGACGCAATTGACTTGGAGTGGGGGATGGCGAGCTTGTGCGAGGACGCGGCGCCGGTCCGGTGGTGGTGTGTGGCGATGATGCGAGCGGCGGTGGTCGCGAGGCGACCGTCTTCTTCCCACCCCCGGTCGCGGCGATGGCGATCGCGGTGGCGAGGAGCCCGACTGCGAGCAGTGCCACAAGGGCGGTCAGGCGGGCGCGGCGAACGCGGGCACGGCGCTCCCGCTCTCTGGCCAGGCGACGAGCACGGATTTGCTGCTCGTTCATCGGCCCACGAGCGTACCCGCCGCGAAGGCGAAATACAGGAGGATCAGCGCGACGGCGCCGGCCCGGCGCATGCCTCGCTTCGCGCCCAGCAGGACGAGCGTCGCGATCGTCATCGCCAGCAGCCATCCGAGCTGCTGCTTGTCGACGCTGGTTAGCGCCGTGAACGTGACGAACAACGAAGGCACGATCACGCCCACGCCGAGGTTGATCGAGTTGCTGTTGAACGTCTCGCCGACGAGCGCGGCGCCGCGGCCGGCGAGCCCGAGGCGGATCGCCGTGACCGCGTTCGGCAGGCTCGTGAGCGGGGCCAGGATCAGCACTCCAAGCACGGTGTTCGCGATGTGCCAGTCGGTGCCCAGGCTCAACGCGGCCTCAACCATCCCGGCGCTCCCCGCGACGATCAGCGCGACGTCGACCACGATCAGCCCGAGCAGGTGGTGGGTGGGGTTCGCCGAGGTGTCGGCGCCCCGCTCGGGCCCAGGATGCTCGTGCAATGCGCGCGCAAGTCGCGCGAGAGGCGAAAGCGAGACTTGCGTGTAGCCGGTCGAGGAGCCGCGCGCCGACGATTACGAGCGTCAGGTAGGGAGCAACAACGACCGCCGCGATCAGGACGGTCGCGACGGGCGAGAGCCAACGGAACAACAGCGCGGCGGCCAGCACCGTGACGAGCAGTCCCACGATGCCCTCGAGCGCCAGCGTCTCCCGAGGGATGAGAACGCTGCCTGCGAGGAGCGCACTGACCCCGATCATCGCCGCGAGCTGGAACGCGTTCGACCCGACCAGCACCCCGACACCCACGTCGTGAGCGCCCTTGGCGAGTGCGAACAGCGCCGACGAGACATTCGGGCCGTCCGCGGCCACCGCGGTGAGCAGCCCGATCAGCGCCTCCGGAAATCCGAACCGAACGCCGAGCCGGTCCAAACGACGCGCGAATAGCCTCGCCGCCGCGAGCGTGACGGAGAGCGAGACAAGAAACAGAGGGACTGCGAGGACGGCAGGCATCGGGCTCCAGGGTCAACGAAGAGCCGCCGACCAGACTTCCCGGCTCACCCTAGATGGGACCCTAACGGAAGGACTCCGTCGCCGGGCGGCGAAACGCAGACCATGCTGCTCAGACGCCGTCCACCGCAGATCGACACCCGCCCCATCCATCCGGCCCAGGGCTTCGAGCACCTGGGCGGTGAGGCCATCGCCGTGCTCAAGTGGCTCAAGGACAACCAGGTCGAGTTCGTGCTCGTCGGCCCGGTGGCCGAGGCCATGCGCGGAGGCGCCGCCTCCTCGGGTCCGGTGGCAATCGTCCCCGCGCCCTACCGGCGCAACCACGAGCGCCTCTCGCGCGCGCTCGATGCCGCCCATGCCCGGCCGCGGCCAGAAGGCGGCGCTCGCGACAGCCGAGAAGCCGTCGTGGGCAAGGCCATGGCCGAGCAGACGGGCGCCGGCGAGCGCTGGGTGCTTGGCACCGGCAAGCACTTCCTGGATGTCGAGGGAAGGCCGAGCGGAACGCCGGGCTACCAGGAGCTCCTCTACGAATCGGCTCGCTTCGAGCCGGCGGTCGGCGTGGCCGTAGATGTCGCCTCGCCGGAGGACATCGAGCATTACGCCCACGTGCGCCGGACCGGGACCTCGCCCGAGCTGCGCATCACGCGCGGTGTGCCGCAAGAATCCGCCGCTAGCTCCACCTGAGCTTCAGGGGCGTTTGGAGCGCTCCAAGCCAAGAGACGACCGGGCGCTCGCTAGCCTTTAGGGATGCCGATTCGCCCCAGGACGGCGGCGCTGGGCGCGGGCGTGTGCTTGGCGCTGATGGCGGTGGTCTGGTTTGCCGCCTTTCACATCGGCTTCTTCGAACGCGCCGATCAGTCGACCTTCGTCCAGTTCGGTGGACCTGCACGGTCACGGCGGGGTCGAACGGATCGCCCATGACATGGTGTCCCTGATCAACGTCGACCACTACGCGATCTGGGTGGCGGCGCTCATCGTGATCACGCTCCTGCGTGGTCGGCCGCGCTCGGCCTTCGCCGCGGGCGTGATCATCCTCGGCGCGAACGCCTCCACCGAGTTGCTCAAGCACGCGCTGGCTGCGCCGCGGCTGGGCTGGCTGGTGCCCCCGGTGTCCTGGCCCAGCGGGCATTCCACCGCGGCGATGGCGCTGGCGCTGGCGGCGGTCCTCTGTGCCCCGGCCCGGCTGCGGCCGGCGGTCGCCGCGCTCGGCGCTCTGCTCGCGGTAGGGGTGGGCTACTCGGTGGTAGCGACCGGCATGCACTATCCGAGCGACGTGCTCGGTGGGTTCCTGATGGCCGCGACCTGGTCGTTGGCGACGGTGGCCGCGCTGCTCGGGGCTGAGCGGTGGCGCCCCTCTTCCGTCAGGCCGGCCGGCGAGCGCGTTTCCGTCGGGGCGACCCTGGGGGCTCCCGGGGCGGTCCTGCTGGCCGCTCTCGCGCTCGGGGCCGGCGCATTGATCACTCGCCCGCACCAGGTCGCGTCGTACATCCGCCTGCACGAGGCGTTCGCCGTCGGCGCGCTCGGCATCGCGGCGCTGGGCTTCGCGCTCGCCACCGGGATGCTGCTCAGCGTGCGCCGTTAGCGGTAGCGGCCGGGCTCCCACAGCGGCTCTTCGCCGCTGTTGGCGCCCCGGCTGAGAATGAACAGCAGGTCGGAGAGACGGTTCAGGTATCGCACGACCTCGGCGTTGACCTGCTCGCCGCAGGCGATGGCCAGCCGCTCGGCGCGCCGGCACACCGTGCGGCAGACGTGCAGCTGCGCCGCTGCCTTGGTGCCGCCGGGGAGGACGAACGACTTGAGTGGTGCGAGGGTGGCGTTGACCTCGTCACAGCGCTCCTCCAGCCACGCGGTCTGCTCGGGGATGACCCGAAGCCGCTCTCGGTCGGGATCCTCGGGCGCGGCGATATCTGCGCCAACGTCGAACAGGTCGTTCTGGATTCGCCGCAGCCAGTCGCCGTAACCATCCGGGAGGTCCTCGACGGTCAGCGCGAGCCCGATGTGGGCGTTGAGCTCGTCCACCGTGCCGTAGGCCTCGATCCGCGGGTGGGTCTTCTGGACCCGGCTCATGTCGCCGAGATGCGTCTCGCCCGAGTCCCCCAGGCGGGTGTAGATGCGGGTGAGGTTGACGGTCATCGCGGGTCGAGTCTAGAGGCACGCCGCGCGGTGACCAGGACCGCGGCCATGCCCGCCCGGATCGGCCGGCCAGCCCGCTGCTCGATCGCCCGATTGCCTTGCTCCAGGGCTTCCACCTCGTCGCGCGTCAGGCGGGGATAGAGCGAGGTGGTCCCCAGAAGGGCGTTCAGCTCGTCGGCGGTTTGCTGGCTCACCATCGGCACCGTGGCGATCTCCACGTGGTCGAAGAGCGAAGCGGCGTACGGGCGCGCCAACGGGCGATGCCCCAACCAGGCCCATACGTCCGAGACGTTCTCGCGCCGCTCCTCGACGCCGCTCAGGATCGTGTCGAGATCCCGGAGCGGGGGCCAACCGGCGGCGATCTCGGGCGCAACCTCGGTCAGCACGGCCATCAGCGCGTCGTCGTCCGTGGCGACGCGCTCGTCCCGCAGACTGGAGTGGGTAATCAGCGCCAGCACCCCGTCTTGCCTCAGCGACCGGGCTACCTTGGCCCAACTCACATCGGGATCGATCCAGTGAAAGGCCGACGCGCAGAAGGCGGCGGCAAATTCGCCGTCGACGGGCGCGTCCTCGAAGCGATTGTTGACGAACTCGACCTCGCCGGACCCATGCAGGGAACGTTTCGCCAGCTCGATCAAGTTGGCGCCCGGTTCGACCGCCGTGATGTGCAGGCCGCGGCCCACGAGACTTCGGGTGAGCTGCCCGGTGCCGCAGCCGATCTCGAGCACGCGATCGCCCGCCATCAGGCCGCCCGCCGCGCAGGCACGGTCGACGAGCTCGTCCGGATAGGTCGGCCGGTTGCGGTCGTATTCGACGGCAACCGTGTCGAAGGTCGCGCCGTAGCTTCTGTCGTCGCCATCGTCACGCACGGGCGTCGCAAGCTAGCGAGCCCGGCCGACGGCACCGCGGTACGATCACCCTCGTTCGAGGTCGGTGGTGATGGGAAGCCGGTTGGAATCCGGCGCGGACCCGCCACTGTGATCGGGGACGTCGGTCGCTTGAACGCCACTGGTTGACGCCGGGTCAACTGGGAAGGCGCGGCCGGTAGGCCCGAGAGCCAGGAGACCAGCTTCCGACCGCAAAGCCAACAGCCCTCGTGGAAAGGGGTGGCCCTCAATGCATCGCAAGACCGTTATCGCTCTGCTCGGAGCGATCGTCATGGCCGTCGCCGGCTCAGGCGTCGCGCTCGCTTCGACCTCTCCTCCGTCCGTGACCGTGCAGGTCAAGAACGGGACCAAGACTCTGACCAACAGCGTCGTACACGGCGAGAAAGGCTGGGTCACGAAGGGCGGAACCCCGAAGGGGCAGTGCCCCGGCAGCAGTGCGGCGGGCGCGCTCGACGCGGCCACGCACGGTAAGTGGACCGGGAAGTACGACTCTGGCCTCGGCGGGCTGTACGTCACCTCGATCGACGGGGTGAAGCCGAAGGGCAAGGAGTACTGGGCGATCTATGTGAACGGCAAGTACTCGAGCCTGGGTCTGTGCCTGGTCAAGCTGCACGCCGGTGAGAAGGTGCTGTTCAAGGTCGCGAAGTACTAGCCGGCTACCACGCCCCGCCGAGTCGATGACATCCAAGGTTGCAGCCGTGGCGAGCGCGATCGCAGTTGCGCTCGCGCTCGCCGGCTGCGGCCTCGGCGCCGGCAAGGGCACCTCAGACGTCGGACTCACCGTCACGCGTAACTTCGGCTCGGTGCCGGTCGGCTCGGTGGTTGAGCACCAGGTGCCGGGCTCGCAGACCGTGATGCGCATGCTCGAGCGCTCGTTCCGGATCAGCACGCGCTACGGCGGCGGGTTCGTCGAGTCGATCAACGGCATCAGCGGCTCCGACCGGCGCGACTGGTTCTACTACGTGAACGGGATCGAGGCACCGCTGGGCGCGGCGGGCACCGGTGTCCACGAGGGCGACCGGATCTGGTGGGACCTGCACGACTGGAGTGCGAACGATTCGATCCCGGCCGTCGTCGGCTCGTATCCCGAGCCGTTCGTGCACGGGATCGACGGGCGCCGCTACCCAACCACGCTCGAATGCGCGTCGGACACGACCGCCGCGTGCCAGAAGGCGGCGTCCGAGCTGGACGCCATCGGGGTGAAGGTGGCCTCGCAGGCGCTCGGGGCCGGTGGCTCCGGAACGGACTCGCTTGCCGTGGTGGTGGGGACTTGGAAGGACGTGCAGGGCGAGTTCGCCGCCTCCGAGATCGAGCACGGGCCTGGCTCGAGCGGGATCTATGCCCGCTTCGGCGGCGCCGACGGCAGCACCCTTCAGCTGCTCAACCCGCGCGGACAGGTGGTGCGCACGCTCGGCGCCGGCGCGGGATTGGTCGCGGCGACGGGCAACAGCTCCACCGCGCCGGTCTGGATCGTCACCGGGACCGACGTGGCGGGCGTCTCGGCCGCCGCTGCCGCGCTCACGGCCGCGCGACTCGACGACCATTTCGCGGTGGCGGTGGATGGTCAGGCCGACATCCCCGTGCCGCTCGAGGCGTCGTCGTGATCTACCGGCGGCGCGCCAGCCCGATGCACGCGGCGCGGGCGGGCGTGGCCTGCGCCTACTGCGCCGCGCTGGCGATCGCGGCGCTGGTGCTGTCGGCACCAATCGCGCTCGGGGCGATCGCCGTCGCGCTAGCTGGGGCGGCCGTGGGTGCCGGGGTGTGGCCCGACATGGCGCGCGCGATGCGGTTCGCACTGCCGCTCGGGGCGATCGTGATGGTGGTCAACGCGCTCGTCGTCCGCGACGGGCTGACCGTGATCGCGCGGCTCGGGAACTGGCCCGCGCTCGGTCTGCTCGACGTCACGCTCGAGGCTACGGTCGCGGGCGCGGTGCTCGGGCTGCGGGCGGTCGAGCTGGTTCTGTGCGGGGCCCTCTACACGGCTGCGGTCGATCCGGACGAGGTGCTGCGGCTATTCCGGCGGTTCTCGTTCCACTCGGCGCTCACTGCCACCCTGGCCACCCGGATGGTCCCGGTTCTCGCGCGTGACGCGCGGCGGATGGCGGACGCCCAGCGCTGCCGGCCGGGCCGGCCGCCCTCGCGCGCCCAGCTCATGCGCGCGGCGACCAGCGGCGTGCTGGATCGAGCGCTCGACGTGGCGGCCGCCCTCGAGGTGCGTGGCTACGGTGCCGCCCGGCGCCCCCGGCGCGGCTGGGATCAACGCCGGCCGTGGTCGCGGCACGACCTGGCTTTCGCCGCCGCCGCGGTGGTGATCCCGGTACTGGCCATCGCCGGACGAGTCGCGGGGTGGGCGCGTTTCGAGTCTGACCCTGCGCTGCACGCGCCGGTCGGGGTCGGCAGTGTGGTTCTCGCGGCTGGGCTGCTCGCGTGCGCGCTGTTGCCGTTCGCGGACCGAAAGGGGATCGAGTGAGCGTCCTCTCGCTCGATCGCGTGACGTACTCGTATCCGGGCGCGGCCGCGCCGGCGCTGGAGGAGGTCTCGCTCGAGATCGGGCCCGGGGAACTGGTAGTCCTGGCCGGCGCGTCCGGGTCGGGCAAGTCCACGCTGCTGCGCGTCGCCAACGGGCTCGTGCCCCACTTTCACGGGGGCGTGTTCGCCGGGGAGGCGATCGTGGCGGGGATGGACACGCGCGCACACGGTCCCGGCCACTTGGCGGGCGCCGTAGGCACGCTGTTCCAGGATCCGGAGACGCAGGTGGTGATGGGCACCGTCCGGTCCGAGGTCGCGCTCCCGCTGGAGAATCGCGGCGAGCCGGGGCCGTCGGTGGCGCGGGCCGTCGAGGAAGTGTCGCTGGCGCTGGGCATCGCCCATCTGCTCGACCGTCCGACGCCCGAGCTCTCCGGGGGCGAGCTCCAGCGCGTGGCCCTGGGGGCGGCGCTGGTTGGCCGGCCCCGGTTGATCGTGCTCGATGAGCCGACCTCGCAGCTCGATCCCGTCGCGGGAGACGAGCTGATCGCGCTGCTCCGGCGGCTCGGCGAGGACTTCGACACGGCGATCGTGATCGTCGAGCATCGGCTCGAGCGTTGCCTGGCGTTCGCCGACCGCGCGATCGCGATGGAAAGCGGGCGCGTGGTGTGCGACGGAACCCCGGGCGAGTTTCTGGCCTGGGCGTCGGCGGCCGCGCCGGAGCTGGCGACCCCCGGCGCGCGGCTGTTGTCCGGCCTCGGGCTCGTCCCGGTCGCCGGGGTGAAGGCCGCCAGGTCCGGGCTCCGGGCGGCTGGGTTGCTCCCGGACGCCGAGCCGATCGCCGAGGACCCTCCTCGGCCGCGACGTCGCGAGCGACGAGAAAATGCGCTCGAGTTCGACCGGGTGTGGCACGAACTCGACCGCGGCCCGGCCATCCTGCGCGGCGTCTCCCTGTCGGTTCGCCCGGGTGAGCGGGTCGCCCTGATGGGGCGCAACGGCGCCGGCAAGTCAACGCTGCTACGCCACGCCGCCGGCCTCATGCGGCCCACCCGGGGCAAGCTGCGCAGCGCGGGCCGGGTCGCCCTCCTGCTCCAGAACCCGACCGACTACCTGGTGCACGAGCGAGTCGAGCTCGAAGCCTCGCCGGCCGCGCTGTCGACGGTCGGACTCGGCGAGCGCGCCCACGCCGGACGCCACCCACGTGACCTGTCGGGCGGGGAGAAGCAGCGCTTGGCGCTGGCGATCGTGCTCGACGGGGTGGCTGGGGACGGGGCGGGCGGGCGTGGGGTGGGTGGGAGTCGGCCGGAATCAGGCCGCGGTCGTGTGCCTCGATGAGCCGACGCGCGGCATGGATCGCCACCGCAAGGACGAGCTGGCTGCGCTCCTGTGCGACCTCGATGCGGCCGTGATCGTCGCCACCCACGACCCGGAGTTCGTGGCCGCGTTCGCGCAGCGGGTCATCCTGCTGGCCGACGGCGCCCCGATCGCCGACGGGTCCCCCAGCCAGGTGCTGGCCGGCGGCACCTATTTCGCCACCGAGACCGCGCGCATTCTCGGTGGCGCGGGCGGCGCGCTCCGCCCCGACGAGGGGATCGCGGTCATTTCCGGATCGCTGAGAACCGAGCTCGGAGCCGGCCGCGTATGACCTGGCAACTCGGCGCGTTCGCGATCCTCGGGCTCGCGCTCGCCGGCGGCTTTGCTTGGTATGAGCGCACGCGCCCCGACGCGCGGATCGTGGCCCTCGTCGGCACCCTGGCGGCGTTCGCCGCGCTCGGGCGGATCGCGTTTGCCGCGCTGCCCAACGTCAAGCCGACCACGGACATCGTGCTCGTTTCGGGATACGCGCTCGGCAGCGGTCCGGGCTTCGCGGTCGGGGCGCTGGCCGGCCTGGCCTCGAACTTCTTCTTCGGACAGGGGCCGTGGACCCCGTGGCAGATGGCCGGCTGGGGAGCCACCGGCGTGATCGGTGCCGGTCTGGCCCGCGTGACCGGCCGGCGCATCGGCCGCTGGACGCTGGCCCTGGTGTGCACCGTGGTCGGATTCGGGTTCACGGCGCTCCAGGACTTCGGGGACTGGGTCACCTACAGCAACCACAGCCTGGGGGAGCTCGGGATCTACGTCGGCAAAGGGATCGGGTTCGACTGCATTCACGCCGGCGGGTGCCTGGTGTTCGCGCTGGCGCTGGGGCCGGCGCTGATCCGGTCGCTGAGCCGGTTCGCGATGCGGCTGCACGTGACCTGGCGCCCGGTGGAGAGCGCGCCGCGGGTCGGCGCGGCCATCTCGCGCGCCGGGCTCCTGTTTGCCCTCCTCCTCGGTGGCTGGCTGGCTGGGCAGCCAGGTGGTGTGGGACGGGCGGTGGCAGCGTCCAGGCCGGTGGCGCGAGCGACCGCCGCCGGAACGCCGGCCGGCTACCTGCTCGCCGCCCAGAACCCGGACGGCGGGTTCGGCCCGGCGCCCGGCCAGTCGTCGCTGCAGCTGTACGCCGGCTGGGTGGCGCTCGGACTGGCCGCCGCGGGCGAGAACCCCCAGGACATCCAGCGCGATGGTCACAGCGTGATCGACTACATCGAATCCGGCCTGGCCGCGAACACCGACCCCGGTTCGGTGGAACGCACGATCCTCGTCGTCCGCGCCGCGGGCCTATCGGCCGAGAGCTTCGGCGGCCGCAACCTGGTGAGCGCGCTCGAGCGTGACATCGGCCGGAACGGAGCCGTGTCCGATCAGACCAACTGGACCGCGTTCGCGATCCTGGCGTTGCGAGCGGCCGATGTCGCGCCCGCCCCGGCGACGGTCTCGTGGATGGTGCGCCAGGAGGACTCCGATGGCGGCTTCAACTACGGCACGCGCGGCGGCTCGAGCGACGTCGACGACACGGGCTCCGTGCTCGAGGCGCTCGCCGGCGTGGGGGGGTCCGCGGCGTCGCACGCCCGCACACGCGCCGTCCGCTACATCCGATCCCAGCAGGACGCAGACGGGGGGTTCCCGAGCCAGCCCGGCTCGGGGTCGAACGCGCAGTCGACGGCGTTCGCGATCCAGGGTCTGATCGCGGCCGGCGTCGACCCGGGGTCGCTGCATCGCCGCGGCGCGCCGTCGCCGCTCCAGTACCTGGATTCGCTGATCGCCGGCGACGGCCGCGTCGACTACTCGCGCGGGGTTGCTGAGACGGCGACGTGGGTGACCGGCGAGACCCTCATGGCCCTGGAGGGCAAGCCGCTGCCCCTCGCGCCGGTCGCGCTTCCGAAACGGGCCAGTCCGGCACCCGCCCACCACGCGACGCCCGGGGCGAACGGCTCGCGCCGCACCAAGAACAGGCCCACTGTGACGCATCACACAAGGCGGCCGCCGAGGGTCGCGACGCCCGTTGCCACCAGGGCGAGCGCGGACGCGCCGGTGGTCGACCGGCTCGTGACGTACGCCGGAATCCTGACCGCGCTGACGCTAGCGCCGCTCGGCCAGGGCTGATTCGGCGCTGCCGCTCGAACCTCCGCGTCCGAGCGGGTGGGTCGGCTCCGACCGTGGTTCGAGCGGGTAAGTCGATAGCCTCCGGTCCCCTTCATGCGGATCGGAGTTCCCAAGGAGACGGCCGATGGCGAGCGCCGGGTGGCGCTCGTGCCTGAGGTCGTGGGCAAGCTTCTGGGCCGCGAGGGCGGTCTAGAGGTGGTGGTGGAGCGAGGGGCCGGAGCGGGCGCGCTGATCCCTGACGCTCAGTACGAGGAGGCGGGCGCGCGGATGGTCGAGGACCCAGGGGAGCCATACGAGGCCGACGTGGTGGTGAAGGTCGCGCCACCGTCTTCTGAGGAGATCGGGCGCCTTCGGTCTGACGGGGTGCTGATCGGGTTCCTTCAGCCGTTGACGGCCGGTGAGGCGATTCGTTCGATCGCCCGGACGGGCGCGACGAGTTTCGCGATGGAGGCGATCCCGCGGATCAGTCGCGCGCAGTCCATGGACGCGCTCAGCTCGCAGGCGAACATCTCCGGGTACAAGTCGGTGTTGATCGCGGCGACGGAGATCGGACGCTTCTTCCCGATGCTGATGACCGCCGCGGGAACGATCCGCCCGGCGATCGTGCTCATACTGGGCGCCGGGGTGGCCGGGCTTCAGGCGATCGCGACAGCGCGGCGCCTCGGTGCGGTCGTCCAGGGCTTCGACGTGCGCGCCGCGGTCAAGGAGCAGGTCGAGTCGCTCGGCGCTCATTTTTTGGAGTTCGATCTCGGCGGGGACCTGGAGGGGGCGGGCGGCTACGCCAAGGAGCTCACGCCCGAGCAGCAGGCCCGCCAGCAGGAGCTGATGGCCGAGGCGATCGGCAAGGTCGACGTGGTGATCACGACCGCGCTCGTCCCCGGCCGGCGCGCTCCGATCCTAGTCACCGAGGATGCTGTGAAGCTGATGAAGCCGGGGTCGGTGATCGTCGATTTGGCGGGCGAGGCCGGCGGTAATTGCGAGCTGTCCGAGCCGGGTCAGACCGTGGTGCGCCACGACGTCAAGATCCTGGCTCCGCTCAACGTCCCGAGCACGATGGCCGAGCACGCATCGCAGCTCTACGCCCGCAACGTCGAGTCGCTGCTCGGGCTGATGATCTCCGACGAGGGCGAGCTGTCGCTCGACTTCGACGATGAGGTGATCGCCGGAGCGTGCATCACGCGCGACGGAGAGATCGTCCACGAGGCGGCCCGGGCGGCCGCCGAGGCTGCGCCGGCCGCCAGCTCCTGACCCCGGAGACGCCATGAGCATCATGACCGATATAGCGATCCTCGTCCTGGCCGCGTTCGTCGGCTTCGAGGTCATCTCCAAGGTCCCGAACACGCTGCACACGCCGCTGATGTCGGGCACCAACGCGATTCACGGGGTCGTCTTGTTGGGCGGTCTATTGCTGATGCACGAGGCGCAGGGCGTCCTCGAGCACGCCCTGCTGGTGATCGCGATCGCGTTCGGCACGATCAACATCGTCGGCGGTTTCGTGGTGACCGACCGGATGCTCGGGATGTTCAAGCGCAAAGCCCGACTTACCGGAGGGACACGCCGGAGAAGGAGATCGAGGGCAAGTGAGCCTGGCGACGATCTTCATCCAGCGCACGAACTTCATCGACGCCTGCTACATCGTCGCGTTCTCGCTGTTCATCTACGGCATGAGCGGGCTGACCGGGCCGCGCACAGCGGTGCGCGGCAACAAGATCGCCGCCATCGGCATGGCGATCGCGGTCGTCGCGACGCTGTTCACCCCGCATGTCTTGAGCGGCTCGAGCACGCCCTGGTTGATGGCGCTCGGCATGGTCATCGGGATCGCGATCGGGGCGCCCGCCGCGCGCAAAGTGCGCATGACCGCGATCCCGCAGATGGTCGCGCTGTTCAACGGCGTGGGCGGCGGTGCGGTGGCGATCATCGCCTGGATCGAGTACCGCCACCACTTCGCCTCGGGCGGTTCGCTGTGGGTGGAGAAGTCCGAGATCCCGACCCTGTTCGCCGCGATCGTCGGGTCGATCTCGTTCTGGGGCTCGAACATCGCCTTCGGAAAGCTCCAGGAGATCCTGCCCGGCCGGCCAATCAAGCTCCCCGGTCAGGTCGTCATCAACGGGGTCCTGTTCGGGATCTGCGTCGGGAGCGCAATCGTGCTCGCCGCTGGGGTGCACTCCCAAGCGCTGTTCATCTTCGGGATCCTGCTGGCGGCGGCGGTGCTCGGCAACATGGTCGTGCTCCCGATCGGCGGCGCGGACATGCCCGTGGTGATCTCGCTGCTGAACGCGTGCACGGGTCTGTCGGCCGCGGCCACCGGCGTCGCGCTCAACAACACCGCGCTGATCGTGGCCGGCATGATCGTGGGCGCCTCGGGAACCATCCTGACCAACCTGATGGCCAAGGCCATGAACCGCTCGGTACCGGCGATCGTGGCGGGCGGCTTCGGCGGCGCGATCGCGGCGCCGGTCGGGGCCGGGGCCGAGGATCACGGTCCGGTCCGCTCGACAACGCCCGACGATGTCGCGATCCAGCTTTCCTACGCGCGGCAGGTGGTGATTGCGCCCGGTTACGGGATGGCCGTCGCGCAGGCCCAGCACGCCGTGCGCGAGCTTGAGAGGGCGCTCGAGGCCAAGGGCGTGACGGTCAAGTTCGCCATCCATCCGGTGGCGGGGCGCATGCCCGGGCACATGAACGTGCTGCTGGCCGAGGCGGACGTCCCCTACGACCTGCTCAGGGAGATGGACGAGATCAACCCGGAGTTCCCGCGTACGGACGTGACGCTCGTGATCGGCGCCAACGACGTGACCAACCCGGCGGCGAAGAACCAGCCGGGCTCCCCCATCTACGGCATGCCGATCCTAGAGGTGGACGAATCAGGCTCGGTCATCGTGTTGAAGCGCTCGATGGCGTCCGGCTTCGCCGGGATTGACAACCCTCTGTTCTACGAGCCGAAGACCGCGATGCTGTTCGGGGACGCCAAGAAATCTGTGAGCGACATCACGGCTGCGGTTCAGGCGCTCTAGCTCGCGGGTAGAAGCGAGGACCGATGGATCCCAACCGCCTCAAAGAGATACCGATCTTCTCCCACCTGTCCGACGAGGAGGCCAGAAGGCTGGCCGCCTTCGCCACCGAGACGAGCGTGGCCGACGGCCAGATCCTGATGAAGCAGGGCGATTACTCGACCGAGCTGATCGGCATACAGGAAGGGACCGCCGACGTGATCCAGGACGGCAGGAAGATCGCCTCGCTCAAGGAGGGCGATCTGATCGGCGAGATGGGTCTGCTCCAGCACGAGCCGCGCAACGCCGACGTGATCGCCACCTCGCCAATGCGGGTGATGAAGCTAACCCACTGGGAGATCCGGCGGATGTCCGACGAGACGCTCGGGCGGATCAAGGGGATCGTGGAGAGGCGGCGCCAGGACGGCGTGGCGGACCCGGCGCACTGATTAGCGTTCGGTCGCGCCGAACCCTCGGAGGCGATGGCGCGATCGAGATCGTCTCCCGGCGCCGTGCGCGGCCCCTGCGGGCGACCGTCGGCACGCTCGAGCTGGGCGGGCGGCCGTGGCTCATGGGCATCGTCAACGCCACGCCAGACTCGTTCTCTGACGACGGCTGCATACCGGACTCTGGACGAGCGGGTTGAGCTAGCGCGATCGCTGCTCGATGCCGGGGCCGACATCATCGACATCGGAGGCGAGTCCGGGCGTGACCAACCGTCCGCCGGTGGCGCCGGAGGAGGAGATCGAGCGCGTGGTTCCGCTGATCGAGCGCGTCGAGGAGCGAGCTCGGCGCGCTCGTGTCCATCGACACCTACAAGCCCGCCGTGGCGTACGCCGCGATCGCCGCCGGCGCGGCAATCGTCAACGACATCAGCGGTCTACGCGATCCGGAGCTGGCGGACGTATGCGCAGGAACGGGCGCCGGGCTCGTCCTCATGCACACGCGTGCGGCGCCCAAGCAGAAGCTGCTCGACCCGACGCTCGACGGGCTGCGTCGGGGCGGACGTCAAGCGGTTCCTGCGTGAGCTGATATCAGCTGGCGATGGAACACGGCGTCGCCTTCGAGCAACTGATGCTCGACCCCGGCCCCGATTTCGGGAAGACACCCGCGCAGACGGTCGAGGTGCTGCGCGAGCTGTCCGAGCTGCACGCGCTCGGGCGGCCGGTGCTGCTGGCGGTGTCGCGCAAAGACTTCGTCGGAGCGATCACGGTGCCGTCCGCCGCGCGCACGGCTTGCGGGAACGTTGGCCGCGATCGGAGCACGGAGTCGACGCCGGCGCCCACGTGCTGCGCGTCCACGATGTCGCCGAGGTGGCGGATTTCCTGGCCGTTCGGGCCGTGCTGGCCGGTGAGGCAGAACTCGATTCCGAGCTCAGCCTGGCCGTCGAACTGCGGCGCGAGCCAGATCGAGCCGTACCTCGCTAGGCTGGATGAACCTGAATCGCCGGTCGCTGGCCCAACGCGACCGGAGCCCACCGATCAAGCACGAGGAGGCATCACCATGTCCATTCTTGACCGCGACGCGCTGGCCGCCAGCCCGCTCGCCGACCTTCACGCCCTAGCTTCCGAGCTATCGATCGACGGCTATCGCCGTCTGCGCAAGCCGGAACTGATCGACGCGATCGTGACCCGGCAGGGAGGCGCGCCCGCGACCGAGGAGCCTGTCGCCGACACAGAGGATGGCGGTGAGGAGGAGAAAGCCGCCAGCCGGCGCCGGCGGGGAAGGCGCGGCGGCCGCGGCCGCGCCAGCGCCCGCGAAGAGGAGGACGAGGCAGCCTCGCTCCAGGAGGAAGACGAGGAGGCCCCGGGCGAGGACGAAGGGGCGGAGAACGGCGCTCGCGCCAAGGACAACGATGATGACGGCACTGGCGTGGCCGTGGCCTCAGAGGAGAGCGAGGAGGCCGAAGAGCCGACCGAGCGGACCGAGCGGCCCAGCGGCCGGCGCCGGGCGTCCAAGGAACCACCCGAGGACGAGATCGTCGAGGGCGAGGTCGAGCTCCTGGCGAACGGGTCTGGCTTCCTGCGCGTCAACCCACCCGAGCCCTCCGAGGACGACGTGTACGTGTCGGCCGCCCAGGTCAAGCGCTGTGAACTCGTGCCCGGCGATCGCATCTCCGGGCCACGCCGGGCCCCGCGACGCTCCGAGCGCTTCGCCTCGCTGATCCGGATCGACACGATCAACGCCCGTCCGGCCGACGAGGTTGCCGACAGCACCCGGTTCGACGATCTGCCGGCGGCCTTCCCGACCGAGCGCTTCCGCCTCGGCTCAGAGGACCCGACGATCAAGGCGATCGAATGGCTGACGCCGTTTGGCCAAGGCTCGCGCGTGACGCTCGTCGGCCCAGCGCGGGCGGGCAAGACCGAGGCGCTCAAGCGGCTTGCCGCGACGCTCGCCGGCCAGGAGGGGATCCAGCTGTCGATCGTGCTCGCGGGGGTGCGGCCTGAGGAGATCTCGGAGTGGCAGGCTGGAGCGATCGAACCAGCCGCGGCCGTGAGCTTTGCCGCCTCAGCCGACGCCCAGGCCCAGACGATCGAGCGCGTCGTCGATCAGGCGCGACGCCTGGCGGCGCGAGGATCCCACGCTGTCGTCCTGATCGACACGCTGAGCGGCCTGTCGCCGCATGCGGCGCGCAAGGTACTGGCCTCGGCGCGCAGCATCCCCGGCGCGGGATCGCTGACCGTGATCGCCACCGCGTCCGAATCGCTCGGGGGTGAGACCACGGTGATCGCGATGGACCCGGTCCTGGCCAGCACCGGTCGCTTCCCGGCGGTCGATTTGTTCGGGAGCTGGACGATCCGGCCCGAGCTGCTGGTCGGCGACGCCGGCGCCGAGGCCATCGCCCGGGCGCGGCTGGAGGCGGTCGAGCCGTAGCCGCTTGGGAGATAACCGGCGCTATACGCCAGTTATCTCCCAAACGCGTAGGCCAACGATCAGTACGCCGTGCAGCGCGAGCGGTGGCGGGGCTGCTCCTTGTAGCGTGGCTCCTGCCCGCGGTGCCAAAGCAGATAGTCGATGTCGGCCTCGATCGCACCGCGGCGCTCGGCGGCCAGCAGCGCCACCGCGTGCAGCGCGCAGGCGCGTAGCTCGACCTCTTCAGGCGAGCCGTGCTGCAGCAGCTCGCCGCGCTCGATCCGCTCGAGCAGGGCCGGGTCGTACGTGAGCAACCCGTCGAGACGCAGAACGTGGGGGACCAGATTGTCGGCGAACATGGTCAGCGCATCGAGGTCGCGGAAGGCGGCCACGCCGGCCCGGGCCAGATCGGCGGCGGCGATCTGGGCGCGCTTCAGGAACGGCACCGACACACCGTCGAAGCGAGAGGTGTCGGCGAACGACGGCCATCCGCCCAGGCGCTCGACCAGCGCGACCGCCGAGCTGCCGGCGGCGTCGACCACACCGGCGAACTGGCCGGCGTGGTAGGCGGACACGCGCCGACCCAGATCGTTCAGCGACTTGGCGAACAGCGGCATCAGCTCGTGGTCGGGGTCCTGACCGAGTGCGGTGGCGACATCGCCGGCGCCGATCCGGGACAACTCCGATGCGGGCCAGGGACCGTGGGCAGCGAATCGGTCCCGCAGGCCGGTCGCGATCGTGAAGTAGCCGGAGCGGCCGGGGCGCTTGCGCAGGGTTGGGAACCAGCCCGACCCGAAGTTGATCGAGTCCAGGGTGAGCCAGAACGCCGCGAGCTCCTCGCGGGTACCTTCGACCAGGTGCGCCTCGGGATCGGGGTCGCCTTCGGGGAGGTCGATCGGCAGTGTGCCCACGTAGGCCGGGATTCGCTCGCGCTCCACGTGCACATGCTGCGCCCGGTCGGCCACGTCCGCGCAGGCGGACCTGAGCTGGTTCAGCAGATCACTCAAGAATGGATGGGTTGCAGACCGTGCGCCTGACTGCGGCGCCTTAGGCGACGACCACTGCCGTCGCTACCGTTGAAGACTGTCATGGCAGACACCGCCACGGAGCTGGAAACCCTTCTCGCCGGGCTGAACGAGCCCCAGCGCGAGGCGGTCATTTACGGCGAGGGGCCGCTACTGATCCTGGCTGGCGCGGGCTCGGGGAAGACCCGCGTGCTGACCCATCGGATCGCCTACCTGGTGGCGACCGACGCGGCCAAGCCTAACGAGATCCTGGCCATCACGTTCACCAACAAGGCGGCGGGGGAGATGCGCGACCGTGCCGAGCTGCTGGTCGGCCGCCGGGTCCGCGCGATGTGGGTGATGACCTTCCATGCCGCCTGCGCGCGCATGCTCCGCGCCCACGCCGACAAGCTCGGGTACACGAGGCGGTTCACGATCTACGACCAGGCCGACTCGCGGCGACTTCTCAAGCGCTGCCTGGACGAGCTGGGGATCGATCCCAAGCGCTTCACGCCGTCCTCGATCCACAACCAGATCTCGGATGCCAAGAACCGCCTGCGCGACGCCGACGCCTACGGTCAGATGGTCGGCTCGTTCTTCGAGCAGACGGTGGCCGACGCGTTCCGGATGTACGAGCGGGAGCTGCACCGGATGAACGCGATGGACTTCGATGACCTGCTGGTCAACGCCGTCAACGTCCTACAGCTGTTCCAGGAGGTACGCGACCAGTACGCGGGCACCTTCCGGCACGTCCTCGTCGACGAGTACCAGGACACCAACCACGCCCAGTACCGCTGGCTTCAGCTGCTGGCCGAGCAGCGGCGCAACCTGATGGTGGTGGGGGACGACGCCCAGTGCCTGGTGGCGGGGACGATGGTGACGATGGCCGACGGGTCACGGCGGCCGATCGAGGACGTTTGCATTGGGGACTTCGTGCTGTCCGGGCACGGTGGCGGTGAATTCGCGCCGGCAAGAGTGGTGCGTGTCCATCGATCGCGTGCGGCGGACGGCGTGGCGATCACGATGCGCTCGGGGCGGCGGCTGGTGAGCACGCCGGAGCACACGCACTTCGCGGGGCATGTCGCGCCGGCGCTCGCCGCGGTGTCGACCGCCCCTGCGACCCTGCAAAACGTGTCAAAGCGGCCTTCGGGCGACCGCCTTGGCGAGATAAGCGTGGCAAGCATGCTTACGTCGCCAATCCTCGATTCGGGCGGGGGGTTTGGCGTGTTTTACATGGGCGACGGGAGCTCCCCATACGCCGCCCTCGCCAACAACGGTCGCGCGCTGCCGTTTACGCCGGCGGCATTCGTCGCGCCCGGCATGCTCATGTTCGACCAGCACGGCGGTTACGACGTGGTCGAGTCGGTGGAGCGAATCGCCCTAGACGCGCCCGTCTACGACCTCGACGTCGATCGCACCCATAACTTCATCGCCAACGGGATCGTCACCCACAACTCGATCTATGGCTTCCGCGGCGCGGATATCCGCAACATCCTCGAGTTCGAGGACGCGTTCCCCGACGCACACGTGATCAAGCTCGAGCAGAACTACCGCTCGACCCAGACCATCCTCGACGCCGCCAACGCGGTGATCCGGAACAACCGGGCTCAGAAGCCGAAGTCGCTGTGGACCGATTTGGGGCAGGGGGACCCAATCAAGGTCCGAGAGCTCGAGGACGAGCACGCCGAAGCTCGCTATGTGACCGGCGAGGTCCAGAGGCTGCTCGACGAAGGCATCTCGCGGGCAGAGATCGCGGTCTTCTACCGCACCAACGCCCAGTCGCGCGTGCTCCAGGACACGCTGGTGCGGGGCGACATTCCCTACCAGGTGATCGGCGGACCCAAGTTCTACGACCGGGCCGAGATCAAGGACGCAATCGCCTATCTGATCACGCTCGTCAACGCCCAGGACGCGGGAGCGTTCACGCGGATCGTCAACTCGCCCAAGCGCGGGATCGGCTCGACCTCGATGTCGCGCGTGCTCGCGTACACCAACACGACGGGCACGTCGATCTGGGACACGGCCTCCGAGCCCGAACAGGTCCCGGGGCTGGGCCCGGCGGCGGTTAAGGCGCTGCGGCGCTTCATGGCCACGATGCACGTGCTGCGCGAGCGCGTCGAGGCGAACCCGCCGATTGCGGAACTGCTGAAGGAGGTGCTTCAGGAGACCGGCTACCTCGAGGCGCTCCAGGCCGAGCGGACGATCGAGGCGCAAGGGCGGATCGAGAACCTCGACGAGCTGATCAACGTCGCCGCCGAGTACGACGCGCTCACCGCGGCCGAGCCCGAGCGCGAGGCCTCGCTGGCCGGCTTCCTGGAGCAGACCGCTCTCCGCTCCGACGCCGACGACAACAGCGACGACGAGGGCCTGGTGACGCTCATGACGCTGCACAACGCCAAGGGCCTCGAGTACCCGATCGTGTTCATGATCGGCCTCGAGGAGGGGGTGTTCCCGCACTCGCGCGCGCTCGACGAGGGCGGACTGGAGGAGGAGCGGCGGCTCTGCTACGTCGGGATCACGCGCGCCCAGCGCGACCTGTACCTGACCTACGCGCGCACGCGCAACGTGTTCGGCGCCCGCAGCTTCGGCGCGCCGAGCCGCTTCATCTCGGAGATCCCCGCCGAGCTGACCGATCGCGAGCAGCAGCAACCACGGGGCCTGGCCGGAATCCGCGCGCGAGCCACCACTTGGTACCCACCCGCCCACCCCCAACCACCCGGCGGTGACGGGGAGACGTGGGGTGGGGGCGGTGGCCCGGCCTGGGACGCGCAGGCCACGCCCGCGCCGGCGTTCCGGCTGGGCGAGGACGTCTCGCACCCGAAGTTCGGCGAGGGCGTGGTGACCAGCCTCGAGCCGGGCGGGATCGTCGTCATCCGCTTCAGCCGCGACGGCAGCGAGCGCAAGATGGTGGCGGACCTGGCGCCGATCACGCGACGCTAAAAGCACTCGATGAATTAGGGTCCCGCTCCGAGATGAGCGCCACCATCATCGACGGCAAGAAGGTCGCCGCCCAGGTGCGCGCCGAGGTGGCGCGCGACGTTGCCGCGGTCCGTCAGCGCACGGGCCGACCGCCAGGGCTGGCCACGATTCTGGTCGGCGATGACCCCGCGTCGGCGGTCTACGTGGCGAACAAGCGCAAGGCGTGTGCCGAGGTCGGGATCACCGATTACCACCAGCACCTTCGCAGCGACGCGACCCAGGATGACGTGGCGGCGGTGATCGAGGACGGCAACGGCAACCCGGACGTGAGTGGGATCCTGCTCCAGCTGCCCGTCCCCGCGGGCCTGAACGGCAAGGAGTTGACCGCCCTGATCGAAGCGGACAAGGACGTCGACGGCCTCACCCACGTCAGCGCCGGCCGGCTCATGCAGGGCGCCCCCGGGCTGCGGCCGTGCACGCCGCTCGGCGTGATCGAGCTCCTCGACCGCTACTCGGTGGAGCTCGAAGGGGCGCAGGCGGTGGTGGTGGGGCGCTCGGACCTGGTCGGCAAGCCCGTCGCGTTCCTGCTCTTGCACCGGAACGCCACCGTAACCATGTGCCACTCCCGGACCCGGGACCTCCCCGGCGTGTGCGCGCAGGCCGACGTGCTGATCGCCGCGATCGGGCGGGCCGAGATGATCGGGGTGGACTACATCAAGCCAGGCGCGGCGGTCATCGACGTCGGCATCAACCGCACCGACGCCGGCCTGAAGGGCGACGTGCAGTTCGAGGCCGCGGCGGAAAAAGCCGGGCTGATCACGCCCGTTCCGGGCGGTGTCGGCCCGATGACGATCGCGATGCTGCTGCGTAACACGGTCACCGCGGCCCAGTTGGCCGCCGGCCTCGCGTAGCGCAGTGAGCACGGCGAACGCTCCGGGGAGCAGCATGGGCCCCGCGGACTCTCCGGGGAGGAGCAGGGGCCCCGAGCGCGAACCTGTAGGCGTGGAGAACCAGGTCCGCCGACTGCACCTCGAGCGCCTGTCGCGCGAGGACTGGGTGCTCGGCACCCTCGCGGTCTTGGTGATCCTCGACCTGCTCGTGCTCCCGTGGTTCTCGTTCGGAGCGACGATCAGCGTCGGGTCGGCCTCCGTCTCCATCGGCGGCTCGCTGACCGGCGTCGACGCGCCGGACGCCTTCCTCGGCGTCTTGGCGTTGCTCTCGTGCGCGTTCCTCGTTGCCGACCTCGGGTTCGAGCGGCTGTCGCCGCAGACCCGGTTGCCCTCGATCGCCGCCGACCGCGAGACGACCCGATACATCCTCGCCTGCATCGCGGCGGGGCTGATCACGCTCAAGTTCCTGTTTCACCTGGGACGCTTTGGCGAACTCGCGCTCGGCTTCTGGCTGGCGGTGCTGCTCGTCGCCGCGCTGGTGGCGATGACCAGGCGACTTCGCCAGACCGAGCCGGCGGTAGCGCCCTCGGCCGGGGAGCCCGCACCCGGGCGGGCGGGCTCGGGTTCCACCGCCTGATGGACTTCCACCCGTCGCGCCTGCGGCGTGGCGAGGTGCTCGCCGGGGTCGGGGCGGTGCTGCTGCTCGTGTTCATGCTTGCCGTCAAGTGGTACGGGCACGGCGACCACTCGCTAACTGGCTGGCAGGCCCTGACCAACCTACGCTGGCTGGTGGTCGTCACGATCGCGTGCGCGCTCGCCCTGACGATCACTCAGGCCACCCGCCGGTCCCCCGCCGCGCCGGCCACGCTCAGCGTGATCGTGACCGTGCTCGGCCTGATCACGGTCCTGGCGCTCATCTACCGTGTCCTCATCGACCCCCTCGCCGACGAGCAGGCGGGTGCATACCTGGGGCTGCTGAGCGCGCTCGTACTGGCGTATGGCGCGTACAAGTCGCTGCGCCAGGAGGGGATCTCGACCCGAGACGCCCCGGCCGACATCCCGGTCATCAGACCCGGCGGCGAATCTCGATCCTAGAATGGGGAGGACATGCTCGACCGTGATCAGGTCCTCCACGTGGCGCGACTCGCCCGCCTAGAGCTGGGTGAGCCAGAGGTCGCGCGCATGGCCGAGGAGCTCTCCAAGGTCCTCGACCACATCGAGAAGATCCGCGAGCTCGATCTCGAGGGGGTCGAGCCCACCTCGCACGTGATCGACGTCGTGAACGCCCTGCGTGGGGACGATCCGACGCCGTCGCTCCCGCGCGAGGTCATCCTCGCGGCGGCTCCGGAACCGCTGCACGACGGCTTCGGCGTCCCGAGTCCCGGCCCGGCGTGAGCGAGCTGATCGACCTGACCGCGGCGCAGGCCGCGGAGCGGATCCGCGCCGGGGAGATATCCGCCGCGGAGGTGTTCGAGGCCTACCGGGAGCGCGCGGCCGCGGGCGAGCTGAACGCGTTCACGTGGGTCGCGGAAACGCCTCCGGAGAGCAACGGCCACGCCGCTAAGCCGCTGAGCGGCGTGCCGATCGCGGTCAAGGACCTGTTCTGCACCGAGGGCGTGCCGAGCCAATCGGGCTCCAAGATCCTCGAGGGCTACCGCCCGCCGTACACCGCCACCGTGGTCGCCAAGCTGCAGGAGGCCGGGGCGCCGCTTCTGGGCAAGACCAACCAGGACGAGTTCGCGATGGGCTCCTCGAACGAGAACTCCGGCTTCGGGCCGGTGCTCAACCCGTGGGACCGCACACGGGTCCCCGGGGGCTCCTCAGGCGGTAGCGCCGCGGCGGTCGCGGCCGGTCATGCGCCGTGGGCGCTTGGCACCGACACCGGCGGCTCGATTCGCCAGCCAGCCGCGCTGTGCGGAATCGTCGGGCTGAAGCCGACGTACGGGGCGTGCTCGCGCTACGGGATGATCGCGTTCGCGTCCTCGCTCGACCAGGCCGGCCCGCTCACCCGCGACGTGACCGACGCCGCTCTGATTTTCCGCCACATGATCGGGCGCGACCGCCTCGATTCCACCTCGCTGGAGTTCCCGGGGGAGATCGCGGCGCCTAGCTCAGAGGACCTGAAGGGCATACGGCTCGGCGTGCCCGAGGATTTGACCGGCGCCGAGGGCGGGATCGAGCCCGGTGTGCGCGAGAACTTCGAGGCGACGCTGGCGCTGGCGCAGGGACTGGGCGCGTCGATCGAGCCGTGCCGGCTGCCGCACGCTCCGCACGCGCTGTCGGCCTACTACCTGATCGCGCCGGCCGAGGCCTCCGCCAACCTGGCTCGGTTCGACGGCGTCCGCTACGGGCTGCGGGTCGACGGCGACAAGGACCTGGTCACGATGTACAGCCGCACGCGCGAGGTGGGCTTCGGGGCTGAGGTCAAGCGCCGGATCATGCTTGGCACCTACGCGCTGTCGAGCGGCTACTACGACGCGTACTACGGGACCGCGCAGAAGGTCCGCACGAAGATCGCCGACGATTTTCGGGAGGCGTTCGAGCGCTTCGACTTCATCGTGACCCCGACCAGCCCTTGCACCGCGTTCGAGCTCGGGGCCAAGCTCGACGACCCGCTTGCCATGTACCTGAACGACTTCCTGGCCGTCCCGATGTCGCTGGCCGGGATCCCCGCCATCTCGCTACCGTCGGGGCTGAGCGATGGGCTACCGGTCGGGTTCCAGCTGGCCGGTCCGGCGTTCAGCGAGAGCCGCCTGCTCGATGCCGCGTACGCACTCGAGCGGGCGATCGAGTTCGATGGGAGCCCCGCACGTGCCTGACTACGAGCCGGTCATCGGCCTGGAGATTCATGTCCAGCTGGACACCCGGACCAAGATGTTCTGCGGCTGTCAGTTGTCGTTCAACGACCCGCCCAACATCCACACCTGCCCGACCTGCCTGGGCCTGCCGGGGGCGCTGCCCGTGGTCAACGAGCGGGCGATCCACTTCGGGATCATGATCGGCCTGGCGCTCGGGTGCGAGATCGCGGAGCGCTCGCTGTTCCATCGCAAGAACTACTTCTATCCCGACCTTCCCAAGGGCTACCAGATCTCCCAGTACGACGTGCCGCTGTGTCTTGGCGGCCGGCTCGGTGACGTGCGCATCCATCGCGTGCACCTGGAGGAGGACGCCGCCAAGCTCAACCACCTGGGTGCGAGCGGCCGGATCCACGGGTCGGATCGCAGCTGGGTCGACTTCAACCGTGGCGGCACGCCGCTGGTGGAAATCGTCACCGAGCCGGACATCCGCTCGCCCGAGCAGGCGCGCGAGTGGCTGATCCTGCTGCGCACGACGCTGCGGCAACTGGGTGTATCCGATGTCGACATGTCGCAGGGGTCATTGCGCTGCGACGCCAATGTCTCGATCCGCCCGGTGGGCACGAGCGAGCTCGGGACCAAGACCGAGCTCAAGAACATGAACTCGTTCGCGTTCCTCGAACGCGGCGTCAAGGCGGAGATCGAACGCCAGCGGCGGCTGGTCGAACAGGGAGAGCCGGTCGAGCAGGAGACCCTGCACTACGACCCGGCCACCGACAGCCTCACGCCGCTTCGCTCCAAGGAGGAGGCGCACGACTACCGCTACTTCCCCGACCCCGACCTGGTCCCGCTCGTCGTCGGCGAGGAGATGCTGGCCGCCGCCCGCGCGGATATGCCCGCAGAGCTCCCGGCCGAGCGGGCCGAGCGCTTCGAGCGCGAGCTCGGGCTGCACGCCGACACCGCCCGGCTGTTCGCGTTCCGCGCCGAGCTCGGCGACTACTTCGAGCGGGCGCTGCACGCCGCCGCCGACGGGTCCCAGGAAAACGGAGGGGGCGTGCTCGAGCCGGCCGAGCTGTCGAACTGGATCCCGCAGCTGGTCGAGCGGATCGGATCGGACGCCGACCCGGCGGCCTCGAACGTAACCCCCGAGAGCCTCGCGACGCTGGCCACCATGGTCAAGGCCAGAGAAGTGAGCCGCGACGCGGCGCGCGAGGTCCTGACGCTGCTCGTCAGGGAGGGAGGCGATCCCCGCGCGATCGTCGAACGCGAGGGACTCGCCGCGATCACCGCTGAGGACGATGGCTTGACCGAGATCGTCGACCGGGCCATCGCCTCCGACCCCGCGGCGGCTGAGAAGGTCCGCGACGGCAACATGAAGGCGATCGGCCCACTGGTCGGCTACGTGATGCGCGAGACCAAGGGACGCGCGGACGGTGGCGAGATCACCCGCCTGATCCGCGAGCGTTTGGGCAGTTAGTCCAGCTCGCTACTCGGTAAGACGCCGCGAGAGCGCGCGCACCACGAGGCCGGCTCCCAAAAGGAGCCCGCCTCCGGCCACAAGCAGGACCACGTCGAGTCCCGTGAAGGGGAGGCTGCCCGCGGAGCTTGAGTTCGCGCCTGTTCCCGAGCCAGACCCGGTCGCGGCGTTGTTGCTGCCGACCGATGAGCACAGCTGCGGGCTATAGGCCTGGCACGTCGAGCTGCCTGAAGCGAGCGCGGAGCCGGGCACGACCAACAGCAACAGAACGACCCCTACCACCAGCGAGATGCGTTTCATGAATCCTTTCGTTCGTCAACGACGCCGCAGAACGATGCCAAATGCTACATGAACCTCCCGATAAAAAACAAACGTCAACGAACGATGACAATCTCTCCCCTCACAACGCGCTCTGCGCCGCGGCGAGCATTTGCAGCGCGGCCGCCGCGTTCAGCGGATGGGGGCCATCTACGCGCTCCAGCGCTTCCTGAATGGCCGGCTCCCGCGTGTTGATCGAGCCGGCCATCTCGAGGTCGTCGCGGGCGAGGCGGCGATCGTCCAGGGCCGACGCGGCCAGCCCAGCGCCGAGCCAGGCGTACCACCCGCCCGGGTCACGCGAGATCGACTGCTGGAAGCGACGCAGGGCCTGGCCGTACTGCCGGGTTTGCAGGGCGATGGTCCCGCCGATCCGGCCGGGATCAGCGCTTAGCGGATTGAGATCGGCGGCCTTATCGAGGTCCCCGAGGGCCCGGGCCGGGTTCGTCTGGCGCAGATCGCTGGCGACCGACACCTCGCGCACCGAGAGATACGGGAAACCGAGAACGATCACCGCGCCGAGGAGCGCGAGCACGCCGATGGTGCCGGCGACGGCGCGCCTGGCGGCCAGACGCGACGTTCGCTCAGACACCGGGCGCAACCCCGCGTCCGGGTGCTCGTGGCTCACCGGGCGCCCCAGCGCGCCAGCCATACCGAGGAACCCGAGTGCCGGGCCGCTCAGCGCCGGCATCTCCCAGAACCAATCGATCGAGCCGTGGATCAACCAGACGACCAGCGGGAGAAGCGCCGCGCCGGCCATCGCGGCCGTCAGATCGCCGTCATCGTCCGTCCGGCGGCGGGCCCGCAGTGAGGCCATAACTGCCGCCACGATGAAGACCGAGAACAACGCGAAGCCGACGATCCCGGTGTGCGCCAGCAACCGCATCTCCAGGCTGTGCGTCCAGGCCGGCTCCTGGTTGATCCGGCGGTGGACGACGTAGTAGTTGTCGAAGTTGTCCTGTCCGAGGCCGCCGATCGGGTGGGCCAGGAAGGCGTCGATGGCGACCCGCCAGAAGTCGTAGCGGCCGCTGCCCACCACGCCGAAGTTGCTGGTAGAGACGGTCTCGGTCGAAGCGTGGACGAACCCGTTCCATTGCCGGCTGATGAAGGCGAACGGATGCCCCTTGGTGGCCACGAGCGCGCCGGCGCAGCCTCCGGCAACGGCGATCACGGTCGCGACGACCGCGAGCCGGCGCCGGCGCGTCCGCGACAGCGTGGGCCCGCGCCCTAGCTGGTCGGCCCACGCCAGCAGCGTCGCCAGCACGAACACGACCGCACACAGCACGAGAGACGCCTCACCGGCGCTCCTGGTCGCGTGGGCCAGCGCGACGCCGCCGGCGCTCTTGTACACCGCCAGGAGCCGGTGCAGGGGCAGCAAGGTGACTGCGATCGGGAGCAGCGCTGCGACGGCCACGCGCAGCCGGTCTCGCACCAGGAGCAGCGAGACGACCAGCACGAACGGCAGGGTGAACAGCCAGCCGCGGCTCTCGACGATCAGCGTCAGCTGCAAGCTTGCGGACGCCATCGCCAGGAGCAGGCCGCGGACCGGCCCCGGCAGCTCGCGCCGAGCGGCCAGCGCAGTCGCGGTGAGCGCATCGATCATGAAGAGCGCCGCGGTCGAGTTGAAGTAGCCGGTTGGGGAGGCGAGCCGGCCGCCGATGATTAAGTTGGCGACGTGGTCGGCCGAGGCCAGGCGAAACAGCAGGAGGAGGGCGATCATGCCCACACCGGCGGTGAACGCGAGCAAGGCGAGCAACGCCGACGGGCCGCGCCACGGGACGATCAGCATTACCGCGAACACGAGCAGGTAGAGCAGCGCTCGGTTGCTTCCCTCCAGGGCGTCGCCCGGGGATCCGGCCCACACGATCGAGAGATACGACCACGCGACGTAGGCGGCGAAGGCGACGAGGGCAATCCACGCCGGACGGCCCAGGCGGGCGCGGCTGGGCCCGAAGCCGATCACCGCGACAACGGTGACGCCGACCATCACCAACGCACACCAGTACCAGGTGTCGGTGTTGTACCCGCCGTCGTGCTCGGCCCATAACACCATCAGCGCCACCACGATCAGCCCCGGCAAGAGCTCGGCTAGGTGCGGACGCAGCTTCCCTGCTCGACTCGCGGCCACGGCCTGATCATCTCACGTCGGTTTGCGCGCGATGCCGGCTGTGCGCTTGCTAGATTCGCCGCATGCCGGACGACACGGACGTTGTCGAGCGGGAGCGGCGGTTCTTCAACGGTCAGGGCAGGGCGTTCGTTTGGCTCCGTCTCGCGATCTGGCGCGCGATCGGCGAGTTCAACCGCAACGACGAGATCTATGAGCTGTGTGATCCCGACGGAAAGCACGTGCTCCTGTACGGCTGCGGGCCGGCGAACGACGCCCGCCGCTACGTCGACGCGGGGGCGGTGTACCTGGACGGGATCGACATCTCGGACGCTGAGATCGCCCGGGCGTGGCACCGGGCGCGCGCCGAAGGGTTCGCCGACCGGGTCGACTTTCGCGCCGGCGACGCACACGCGACCGGCTACCCCGATGACACCTTCGACCTGATCGTCGGCCTGGCCATCATCCACCACCTCGACACGCGCCGAGCGCTCGGTGAGGTTCGCCGGATCCTGCGCCCGGGCGGGCGTGCGCTGTTCCTGGAACCGCTGGCCCACAACCCGCTCCTGCGGCTCGGTCGGCGGCTCACCCCGGCGGCGCGGACTCCGGACGAGCATCCCCTGACCGCGCAGGACTGGGAACTGTGCGCGCAGGTGTTTCCGCGCTTCTCACACCGAGAGGTCGAGCTGACCTCGATTCCGCTGATGCCCTTGAACCTATTCCTGCCGCGCGCCTGGCAGCGCCCCCTGGCTCGTTCGGTCAGCGCGTTCGATGATCGGATCCTGCGGCGCCACCCGGGCCTACGCAAGTACGCCCGCACCACTTTCCTCATCCTGGAGTGACCGGCGGCGACGAGCGGATCGAGGCGGGCGCGGTCGTGACCGGGGGCGAGACCATGACCGCGAGTTCGGCCTACTCGTTCGCCGCGCAGATGGCCACCGCCGCCTTCACCGCCGTCCTGACCCTTGTCCTGGTACGGGTGCTGGGGCCGACGCAATACGGAACGTTTGCCTTGGCGATCGGGATCGGGACGCTGATCGCGCTTCCGGCCGACCTGGGGATCTCGTCGTCGACCGCCCGGTTCGTCGCTGACCATCGAGCCGACCGGCGGGCGATCGCCTGGCTGTTGGCCGACGCGATGCGGCTCAAGCTGATCGCGTCCGGGATCGCCTGCGGCGTGCTCATCGCCCTGTCCGGAGTGATCGCCTCGGCATACGACGCCCCGCTCACCTGGCCGCTGCGCGTCGTCGCGGTCGCCGTGTTCGGCCAGAACGTGATGTTTCTGTTCGAAGGGGCGTTCGTGGCCGACCGCCGCGTGGCGACCGACGTACGGATGGTGTTTGGCGAGAGCGCGGTGGAGTTCTCGGCGTCGATCGTGCTCGTGGTGGCGGTCGGCGGCGCCCTGGGTGCCACCTGCGGACGAGCCGTGGGCTATCTGTGCGGCGCCGCCTTCGCGATGGTGCTCGGCGCGCGCGCGTTCGGTTGGCCGGCGGCGCTGCGGCGGCGCGGGCGTCGATCGTTCGGACGGCGCATCGGCGCCTACGCGGTGCCGCTGATCCTGGTGGACAGCGCAAACACGCTGTTCTCCGCGATCGACGTGCTGTTGATCGGCGCGTACCTGGGCGTGACCGAGGCAGGCCTGTTCAGCGCCCCTTATAGGCTGCTCGTTCTGCTGGCATATCCGGGAAATGCGATTGCCAACGGGGTGGCGCCACGGATGTCTCGCGGGACCGGGAACGCGCCGGATGCGGCGGCGCTCGAGCGCTCGCTGCGAGGGCTGATCGTGTTCCAGTCGCTGCTGATCGCCCCACTGCTGGTGTGGGCGCAGCCGATCGTCCGCATCCTGCTCGGCGATGGCTACGCCGGATCGGTGACGACGCTCCGCGTGCTCTCGGCGTCGGCCTACCTCGGCGGCTTGGTGCCGCTCGTGTCGCTGACCGCGAACTATCTCGGCGACGCCCGCAGCCGGGTGCCGCTCATGGTCGGCGCGGCGCTCTTGAACGCGGTCATCGACGTCGTCCTGATTCCGGGCATCGGGATCGTGGCCGGCGCGATCGGCACCGCGGCGGCGCTGGCGGTGATGGTCGTCGGGCACGTCCACATCTGCCGGCGGCATCTCGACCTTCCCCTGGCCGGGCTGGCATGGAGTGCGCTGCGCGGTGGGCTTGCGGCCACGGCGATGGGAGCCGTGCTGCTGATGTTCGGGCTAAACCCTTCGATCCCGCTTGTGATCCTCGGGGCGGTCGCGTCGGTCGCGGTGTTCTTCGCGATCCTGTTGGTGGCCGGAGAGCTCACGACGTCCGAGCTCGCGGGCGCGCGACGCTGGACCGGCCGGCTGCTGTCCGCCCGCCGCTAGAGGCGCGGGCGCCAACCTATACGCTCGCCCCGGTGTACGTGCTGCATTGCGCAGACTACGCCGGCCCATACGGGGGTTCGTTCGTGCCGATGCTCCGCGCCGCGGCACAGGAAGCGAGCCGCCGCGGCCACCAGACCGGCTTCGTGTTCTCGGACGTGGCCCGCGGTCGCGCCTGGCTGACCGAGCTTGTCCCGCACGGCGAAATCCACTTTTTCGCCGCCAGCCGCAGCCGCGCCACCGACGCCGCTCCGATCATGCTCGGACTCGCGCGGCTACGTGATGGCCGGGGCCCCGGCGTGCTGCACACGCATTTCTCGACGTTCGACATCGCCGCCGCCCTGGTCGGACTGAAGCGGCGCGATCTGGCCGTGTTCTGGCACGAGCACACGCCGCTGGCCGCAGGACGGCACATACGCTGGCGCAACGCGCTCCGATACCGGTGCGTCGGCGCGCGGGCGGACCTGATCCTGTGCGTGAGCCCCGAGCTGCACCGCGACCTGCGCGCGCGGGGCGCTCCCGAGAGCAAGCTGCGCGACTTTCCCAACGCGATCGACACCGAGCGCTTCTCGCCGATCACGGCCGCCGAGCGGACGGCGGCTCGGGCGAGGCTCGGACTGTCGGATCGGACCCGGGTGGCGCTCCACTTCGGCTGGAACTGGCATCGCAAGGGCGGGGATCTGATGCTGGCCGCGGCCGATCGACTCGAGGCCGATCGCGACCTGGTCGTCCTCACCGTGCTCGGCGAGGAGAACGCCAGAGACCTCGCGAGCAGCCGCGAGCGAACGTCCGGCGTGCGGGCCCTCGCACCGACGAGCGACATCAGGAGCCTGTACGCGGCGGCGGACGTGTTCCTGAGCTGCAGCCGAGCCGAGGGGATGCCGTTTGCCGTCATGGAGGCGCTGGCCTGCGGCCTGCCGGTGGTCGGGAGCGATTTGCCAATACAGCGCGACCTGCTCCTCGATCTTCCGGGCGGCGTGATTGTCGCACCCGAGGATCCAGGGGCGATCGCCGCCGGGATCACCGCGATGCTGTCGCTCGAGGCACGAGCGCGGGAACAGCACGCCCGTCGGGCCCGCGCGCGGATCGAGCCGGCATTCGGGTTGCGAACGTGGGCAGCGCGACTCGTCGATCTGTACGAGAGCGCCTCGCGCTAGTGGTCGTTCGCAGCCGGGGCCAGCGGTCAGCGGCGCCGCTTATCGTGGCCGCGCTTGTGACGGTGGCGCTTGTGCCCACGCGTCTTGCGCGAAAGGCGCGCCTGCTCGGTGGCGGGGCAGGTGCCCTGCTGCACACACGCGGCGACCACGCGCAGCTTCGCCGGGTTGATCGCGACGCCGTCGACGATCCAGTCGCCCGAGCCCGCATCGGTACCGCCCAGGGCCTGGATCGCATCGGCCATCTGCGGCGGCTCCCCGATGCTGGTGAACGACTCGTCGTCCTGGGTGTCGAGCTCCAATCCCTGGTTGTCGGCGCCGCTATTGGTGTCGTTGATGTACATCCCGTACCGCGCCATCGCCCGCATGATCGCCTGCTGCCACGCCGGCGCGCCGCTGGCAGCGATCTGCTCCGGGGTCATATCGAGCTGGAGCAGGTCGCCCATCTGCAGCGTTCCAGATCCGTCCTGTCCGATCGAGCCGCAGCCCATGCCCCAGGGACCCTGCGCGGGCCACACGTAGCCGCCGGTGCACGGGACGCTGATCGCGAGGGCGTGGTTGATCGAATCGGCCTCGAGCTCCTCGGGCCGGATCACCCCGCCGAGCAGTCCGAAGCTGCCCGCGTCGGCGTTGCCGCCCAGGCCGGTGGCGCCGGGACCCGAGATCGGGATCTCGCTGCCGGACCACACGGTGAGCTGGTTCGGCCCGGTCCACGAGGCACGCTCGAAGTCGTACTCAGCGTTATCGGCCTGGTCGACCACAATCATGTGCCCGTCCCACTGCTGCTCGGGCTGGGCCCCGGCCGGGATCTGGATCTGGATTCCGTTGATGTCATAGCCGTTCGCGCCCTGACAGGTGTTCGGTCCCCAGTAGGCCGTGCAATCGACAGTCACGACCGGGTCGCTCGGACTCGACCAATAAACCGGCCGGCTTCCCTGGCTCTGCAGCGTGAAGCCGTGACTGTCGCCGGAGAAGTGGTAGCCGTACCTCAGCATGTGCGCAACGATGGCCGCCGAGTCGGCCGCGATCCGGGCGCCCCCCGGGATCGGCTTGTTGAACGGTGAGCCCGGGGCGTACGGCCGCCAGCAGGCCGACGGGGCATTGGCCCCGGAGAAGGTGCCGAACATGGTTCCCGAGCCGCACGTGAGCGCTTCGGCCCGCGGTGCGCCCAGCGCCGCAAGCAGTATGGCGGCGAGCGACGCCCCGACGGCGAGCGCCGTCCGGGCGGCATGCTTCGATGTCGCCTCGCCACGCATGCTCGTGCCGTCATCGGCGGGCGCCGGCACCGCCTGGACTGCAACCTTGGGGATTCGTACGGGCGTCCACGAGGCTCTCGCCCGGAGCACGCGCAAGTCGGCCATCGATCTCCCTGACGACGAACCTGGACGTACAGAAGCTCGCCCGAATTGGGCACCTCTATTACCCCCCTGTAGGTATTGCGCAGGTTCGCGGCGTCTGAGCTGTCGCGATTAGGCCAGTGACGGTGCAAACACCGCTCCAGGCCGGCGCGCCGGCGCCCCGGCGGCGTCGTCCAAACCGCCCAGTCGTACTAGCGCGGCCAGCGGCGGGCCGTTCCTGACCGCGCCGCGCAGCGCACCGAGGCCGTTGGCGAAGTGCATCACCGCGAGGACGGCCGGAACCGCGAGCGCGTCGCCCGGCTGCTCAGCATCGAGCCGCGACCGGATCGCGGTGGCGGCCACGGCCGCGGCGTACACGCCGAGGCCGAGGCGCGCCGGGCGCCGCATGATCCGAGGACCGGCCACGGCGAGCGCCGCGTCGAGGACCAGCGCCGGAGGGAGCAGGTGCGATCGGCGCAGTGTGTGCGGGTGCCAGTTGGCGGTGCGGAAGCGCGCCTCTCCGTAGGCCTGATACTGGCGCCACAGGCCCCGGAGCGAGTCACGCGGCACGTAGTGAGCTGCCATCTCCGGGATGCAGATCAACCGCTCGCCATCGCCCAGGAAGCGGCCCGCCAGCTCCGAATCCTCGTTCGGCGAGGAGCGTTCGTCCCAGCCCCCGTACTCGAGCAGGGTTTCGCGCGCCCACACTCCGGCGAACACGCCGGAATCGAGCTCGAACTCTCCCGCGGCTTGCCCATCGACCCTTCCCCATTTGCGGGAGCCGCCCCGGCCGAGGGGTGAACCCAGCGCGAGCGCGACCGCCCGTGAGACCCGGCCTTGGCCCTTGGGGGTCTGCGGACCGCTGACCCAGCGGGTGCCGTGCTCGCGCAGGCGAGCCACGCCGAGCGCCACGTAATCCTCGGGATACTCCGTATGCGCGTCCATCCGGGCGATCCACCGTCCGCGTGCGTGGCCGAGCGCGACGTTGAGCCCGCTCGACGCGGTCCGGCCAGGATTCTCGAAGACCCGAATGCGGTCGTCCTCGCGGGCGAGGGCATCGAGCAGCTCACGGGTGCGATCGGTCGACCCGCCATCGGCGAACAGGAACTCGAGCTCGCCGGGAAAGCGCTGCCGGCGCATCGCCGCCACGCTGCGCTCGAGGTACCGCTCCTCGTTGAGCACGGGGATCAGGACCGAGCACTCGATCGCCCGGGGCGGTGTCACGGCCGCAGGATAGTCAGCGGAATCTTCAGCGCGAGCCATAGAGAAAGGAGGCCAGCCGGGCGCACTCGGCCTGGAGGGTGTGATGGGTGGCGTACTCGCTGGCGTGACCGACCAGCTCAGCTCTGAGCGCGGCGTCGTCGAGCAGGCGCTGGAGTGCGCGGGCGGCGGCGGGCGCGTCACGGGGCGCGATCAGCAGGCCGCGGCCCGCGACGGTCTCCGGAACGCCGCCGACCGCCGTCGCCACCACGGGCACCCCGGCCGCGAACGCCTCGAGCACGACCTGGGGCATGCCTTCGGTGAGCGACACGTGCACGAAGGCGTGACTGCTTCGGTACAGGTCCCACAGCCCCCCGTCGAGAGGGACGTGTCCGTGGAGGGTGGCGCGGTCCGAAAGCCCCAGCTGTTCGAGCCGCCGCGCGAGCGCGCTCAGCAGCGATCCGCTCCCGCAAACCTCAAGCCGCCAGCGGCCGTCGTCCCGGACGGCGTAGGCCAGCACGTCGGCCAGCAGCAGCGGGTTCTTCTCGGGATCCACGCGACCGACGCTGAGCATTCGCAGCTCGGGCCCCGCGTAGTCGTGCTCGTGCCGCCCGGGCGCGACGATGTCGGACGCATCCAGCAGCGACACGAGCGCCACATGCACGGCCGGGGAGTTGCGATAGCGCCGCGCCAGATCGGGGCCGACGACCACCACAGGTAGCGAACGGGCCAGGAGCCGGAACGCGCCTTCGAGCAGCACCGCAGCGGCCCGGACGACCCGCTGATCGGCCCGCCGATGGCGGATCAAGGTAGGGAGGTGCTGACGGACGCCGAGGATCACGTGGCGGCGGCGCAATCTCGCCATCAGCGCGAACACGAGCGCCTGCGGGGGGTTGGGCCCGAGGACCCAGACCGTGTCGACGCTGGCGAGCAGCCTCCAGAACCGTCGGATCCCGGCCGGCAGGGTGCCCAGGACGCGGCCAACCTGGGCACCGCTCGCGTAGTAGGGCAGTGGCACGAACTCGACGTCGTCCATCCGGTATGGATGCCGGCCTGGGGTGGGATCGAGCCGGCCGGTCACCGTGAGCCGCTCGCAATACCGAGCGAGGCCGCGCAGGAACAGCGCGAACGGCGCCTCCGCGTACACCACGCCCGCGTCGACGCGGTAGGTGAAGTCGCAGTAGACGGCCAGACGCATCGGGCGGGGCGCGTCGCTCAGCAGGGCCACAGGCGTGAGGCCCGAAGCTCGCGGACGGCACGCGTCGCCTTCAGTGCAAACCGCCAGGGATCGTCCCTGTGGGACACCCAGACCCGCGGATATCTGTACGGGCCGAGCCGCGCCAACCGATGCGAGAGCGAGGCGCCGGCGCGATAGCCAGCCACCCGGGCCGCATCCGAGATGCGGGCATCGACCTCGCCAAAGGGATACGCGATCGAATCGCACGGACGCCCGAGCTCACGAGAGCAATCGTCGCGGGACTGGGTGAGCTCAGCTCGAAGCTGGTCCTCGTTGAGCTCGAACAGGTGTGGATGGGTCTGAGTGTGAGAGCCGATCTCCCAGCCGTGTTCGGCCAATTCGCCGAGGTCGTTCCAGTCCATCGCGGCCAACTCCCGGGCGTCCGGCGTACTTAGCCAATGGCGCAGCTCCGGCCATGCCAGCGTCTGCCCGCCCGACATGAAAGTGGTAGGCGCGAACACGGTGGCCGGGACGCCAAGGGGATCGAGGACCGGCAGCGCATAGTTCTTCACCGAGGCGAAGCCGTCGTCGAAGGTCACCGCGAGCGTCCTGTTCGCCGGTGGAGCGAGCACGGCCTCACGGAATGTGCTCGGATGCCAGCCACGGTCGAGCAGATAGCGGATCTGCCGGTCGAACAGGCTCGGTGTGACGGCGATCGGATCGGTCCAGCTCGGACTGATTGCGTGATAGCAGAGGACGAGTACATCGGATGTCACGAACCGCCCCTTGACTTCAGGGAGCGCCGCCGCTGTGCCGCCTCGGCGGCCAGCCGCTGGTAGAGCTCCGCAAAGCGGCGTGACGCCGCGTCGATCGTGAACTCACCGAGCCCGGCGGCTGCGGCCGCGGCGATCCGATCGCGCCCGGCGGAATCTCGGATCAGCGAGACCAGCGCGTCGGCCAGGGCGTCCGGGCGGCGCGGGGGCACGAGCACGCCGGTTTCGCCGTTGACGATGATGTCGGGCAGACCGCCGACCCTCGTGGCGACGAGCGGCGTGTAGTTGGCGAAGCACTCGAACGCCACCAGCGGCGTCCCCTCGTAGTCCGAGGACATCGCAGCGACATCGAGCGTGCGCAGAATCGAATCGACGTCGTCGCGCCGGCCCAGGAAGTGCACGCGCCCGTCGAGCGAGAGCTCCCGGGCTCGCACTTGTAGCTCCCGCCGGCATGGCCCATCGCCGGCCAGGGCGAGATGGGCTTCCGGCACCGTCTCGAGGACCAATGAGAACGCCTCGAGCAACACGGTCAGCGCTTTCTGGGGCCGCAACACGGAGACCGCCCCGATCAGAAGCGCGGAGGGATCGAGCCCGAGCTCCGCCCGGAGATCGCCGTCGCGCGTGCCCGATCTCGGAACGTAGGCATTCGGGATCATCACGATCTTCTCCGGCGGGACCCCCTCGATCCTCGCCATCCGCTCGGCGTCGAGCGAGGACACGGCGACGAAGCGGGTCGCGAACCGCCCGATCAGGTGGCCGTCCAGCCAGGCTCGGAGGCGGTGACCCTGGTAGGACCACGTCTGCTCGTGGGCGATCACGACCGGGACCCGGCAGGCCCGCCCGAGCAGGGTGCCCCAGACGTTCGACCCGAACATATGGGCGTGCAGCACGTCGATCCGTTCTCGCCGCAGCAGGCCGGCCAGAGGCGCGAACCGGTGCACGTCCCATTTGGTACGCCGCCCGAGATTCAGGTGGCGCACCGCGCCGCGATCGAGCGTGGCAGCCACGGACGGCTCGATCTCCCGCGTGCTGCACACCCACAGATCGTGGCCCTGTGCAGCGAGCGCGAGGGCCAGGCCCACGGCGAAGCGCTCGGCTCCTCCGTGGTCCACCGCGTGGTCGATGAGGTGAAGGATCCGCAGCCGGATCACCACCGCCGACTGGATGCCGCGGCGGCCTGCGAGCTGGCCAGCGCGAGCAGCGCGGGGCAGAGCGCGATCACCAGCCAGAGCTGCTTAGAGGGCAGCTCGGAGGCGAAGAAGTCAGCGGTCAGGAACGCGATCAATGCCAGCACGACGCAGCGGGAGAGCAGTTCGAGACCGCGGTCGCCGATCCGCTCGAAGATATGTGCAGCCTTCAGCGCAGCGGCCACCGCGGCCACGAAGATGCACAGAAGAATCAGGAGCCCAGGGATGCCGACGTCGGCGAGCTGCTCGAGGTAGATGTTGTGCACTACCAGTGGCGTGTCGACGATGTAGAAGGCGGCTGTGATCGTTCCCGGACGGTCCAGGTAGTGCACTGAGACGACCTGGAAGTTCCCGGCCCCGGACCCGAGGATCGGATGGGCAGTAAACGCACGCCAGCCGATCGTCCACAACGAGCTGCGCCCGCTGGTGTCGCCGGACGTGACCCGGTCGAGCGCTTTGGCCGGGGCGATGAACGCGAAGTATCCGACCACGCCCACCATTCCCACCACGACCAGCACAGCCGCCATCGGGCGCCACCGGCCGCCCACCACGACCCCGGCCAGCAGCACGCTGGCGAACGACAACAGCCCAGCCCGCGACTCGGTACCGAGCAGCCCGAGGAACGCGATCAGCGCGCCCAGGCCAGCCGCCGCCATCAGCGCCGGTGAGCGCTTCAGCACGCCGGCCATGCCCACGGTGAGCGCGAGTGCGGCCACGAGCACGGTTGCCTGCTGGTTAGCTTCACCGAGCGCGCCGGTCAGGCGTCCGGCCTGCAGTGCGGTGGAGGCGGTAGGTACGACGAGCCCGTAGGCGGCCGAACCGACGGCCCCGAGAAGGAAGCCGGCGACGACAAGGTGGGCGTGCTTGCGTTCGCGGATCGCGGCATATGCGATCGGGATCAGCAGGAAATCGAGCGCGTATCGGTACGTGGTGACGAGCGCGTCGCCGGGATTTGCCGCCCACGCTGCGCTTAGCGCCGACCATGCGACCAGAGCGATCAGCGAGGCCACCATCCACGGGTGCGCGGTGACCAGAGCTCTGGCTCGCCGACGGCTTTCGGTGCTCGCGCGGGCCATCCACGAGGCGAAGATGATCAGTCCGATCACCTTCATAAAGCTGACCGCGGGACCGCCTACGTTGACGATGTCGAGGAACGACAGGGCGGCGAACAGAGCCAGCCCCACCGTCAGGTTGGCCAGGACCACGGCGGTGAAGATCAAGCCGAGCACCGCCGCGAACCCGTACTTGGGATCGATGCCGGCGGTGACGCCGATCGCGGCGCACACGATGACCAGCCCGGCTACCCATAGGGTGGTGTTCGCGCGCGTCCGGTCGGCGAGGCCTCCGAGCCCGCTTCGAGCGGCGAGTGCGCTCACGCCTGCTGATGACTTCGTGCCGGCTCGGACAGATCCGGCACGAGTCGGCGGGGCCCGCCGGCCCCCGCGCCGCCCTCCCCGGCGGCGTAGTAGCCATAGCCGCCGCGGTCGCTTCCGCCCACGAGCACCAGCCCGGTCGGGCGAGCCCCTTGGTGGCTCAAGAGGTCGTCGAGGTTGGCCAACTTGGCCAGGCGCGTCTGCCCGAGTCGAACCACGACCAGCACCTCATCGGCCACTTGCGCCAGCGGCAGGGCATCGATTACCGCCGTCAGCGGCGGGGCATCGATCACGACGAAGTCGCCCAGCTCCTTGGCCGACTCGACCAGATCGCGGGCGATCGAAGTCGACAGGCGGTCGGCCAGCTTGGCTCCGGAGCGATGGGCGGCGACGACGCGTAGCTCCGCGCCGTCGATCGTCACCGCGGTGAGCGCGTCGGTGAGTTCGATCTCGCCGGTCAGCACCTGCTCGGCGCCGTAGTGCCGAGGCAATCCAAGCGCCGTCGCGATCTTCGGACGCCGTAGATCGGCCTCGATCAGCACCACGCGCCCGCCTCCCTGGGCGAGCGCGACGCTCAGCGCGATAGCGCTGGTGGTCTTCCCTTCGGACGGGCCACAGCCGGTGAGCAAATAGGCCCGGGGCTCTCCGTCGGCGCGGGTCGAGAGCGTCGTGCGCAGGGTGCGGTAGCCCTCGATCGCCGGCATCGTGAGCTGGTCGGGGACGAGCGGGCCGGGCCGTTGCTTGCGGCCGACGCGGGGGATCTCGGCCAGGATCGGGACTCTCCCAAACACCTCGCGGAGCTGCTCCTCGCGCTGCACGCGCGGGTCCAAGGCGCTGAACGCGAAGGCTGCGCCGATCCCGATCAACAATCCGCCCACCAGTCCAGCCAGCAGCGACAGCTTGGTCTTCGGCGTAGTCGGGGCGGTGGGAAGCTGGGCGGCGGCGGCGACACCGAGCGTCGGATCGGGGCCCTTCTGGAGCGTCTGCAGCTGACTCAGCTCATCGCCGAGCGAACCAGGGCCGTTGCGCTCGGCGAGCGGAAGAGCCGCGACCTGGGCGGTCAGCGACGGAATCGCCAGCGCCACGGCGGCGTGCATCGCGGCCGAACGGACGGCGATCGTCTGGTTCATGAACGCGTTGGCGATCCGCTCGGCCTGGTGTGGGGAGGACGCCTGGGCCTGCACCGCGACGATGTTGCTCTGGCCCACGGGCGTGGCCGACACGTTCTTGAGCAAGTCACTGGTCGTCGTGCGCAGGTGCAGGTTGGCGATAACGGACTCGGCCACCTGCGGTGTCGTGACGAGGTTGGCGCCGGTCAGGACGTCCTGGGTGGGGTCGCCGCTCTGGTGCAGGACGGGCAGATCGAACAGGATCGTGTTCTCGGGGGGAGCCGCGTTGACCAGCAGCTCGGCCTCTCCGGTGTAGGTGCGCGGCGCCACCGCGACGTAGATCGCGGCCGCTACGAGCGTGACGACGGTGCACAGGAGGACCAGCCACCAACGCTCCCGCAACGTGGTCCAATAACGCCTAAAGCCCGCCCGGTCACCCGGCATGTCGCGCCAATCTGCGTTCCCTGCTGACGGCACTCCCATTGGCAACGTACTATGGCACGAAGTTGCGAAAACCTCGCAACACCTGCACCCCGCAGATCCTCGTCACGGATGGCCAGGAGCGCTCGGTGCTTGCCGCGATTCGCTGCCTGGGCGCGGCCGGTTATCGGGTCAGCGGGACCGCCACGAGCTGGCTCGCACCCGGGCTGTGGTCGCGGCGTTGTTCGGGTCGCACAGTCCTGGCCGATCCGAGGGACTGTGTCGACGCCTTCCTCGGGCAACTGGAGGCCGTCGCGCGCGCTCAACGGCCCGACCTGCTCCTCCCCGGAACGGACTTCAGCCTGTATGCGATCTCGCTGGCCCGGGATCGGCTCGAGCCGCACGTTCGCCTGGCGCTGCCCGACCACGCGATCGTCGAGCGGGCGCTGGACAGGGCCTACTTCGAGAAGTGCGCGTCGAGAGCGGGGCTCGCAGTGCCCGAAAGCCGGGTCTGCGAGCGGGTGGAGCTTGCCGCCGAGGTCGCGGCGTCGTTCGGCTATCCCGTGCTGATCAAGCCCATCCGGGCGGTGGTGCAGACGGACGGGCGGCTAGTGCGACAGGCGAGCCGCCTGGCTGGGGATGCCGCGCAGCTGCGCGACGCCTGCGCCGGGCTCGGCCCCTGCATCGTCCAGCGTCGCCAGGCCGGGACGGTGCTGTCGTTTGCCGGGGTGGCGGGGAATGGATCGCTTCACGCCGCTGTCGCATCGCGCTACCTGCGCACATGGCCTGCCGCGGCGGGAAACGTCTGCTTCTCGGAGACCATCGAGGTGTCCGAGACCCTGCACGAGCGGGTCCAATCGCTGGTAGAAGCGATCGGGTGGGAGGGATTGTTCGAGCTCGAGCTGATCGAACTCGCGGGCGGGCGACACGAGGCGATCGACTTCAACCCGCGCCCGTACGGCTCGCTGTCGTTGGCGCGAGCCGCCGGAGTACCGCTGACGACCATCTGGTGTCGGTGGGCCCTGGGGCAACCGGGATCCTTTGCCACCGCGCGCGCGGGTCTGCGCTACCGCTGGGAGGACGCCGACCTTCGCCACCTGATCTGGCAGCTGCGCGCCGGTGACCCTGGTGCGGCGCTCGGCGCGGCCAGGCCTGGCCGGGGGGTGGCTCACGCCTACTTCCTCCTCGCGGACCCTGCGCCGGCCGCGATGCGCGTGGCGGAGCTGCTACGCGACGGTCTGCGGAAGGGCCGCCGCACGAGGAGCGGTCCCGGTACGGCGGGGGCGTCTAGTCGGTGACGCTCAAGCCGGTCGGGCGGGCGCGGTCGCGCACTCGGGTCACCGGTGACGGGCGAAGTCTGAGCAGTTCAGCCAGCGTCAGCAGGACGATGCGCAGATCGAGCCCTAGCGACCAGTTCTGGATGTAGTAGTTGTCCCATTCCACGCGGTCGTTGATCGAGGTCTGACCTCGCAGCCCGTTGACCTGGGCCCACCCGGTGATCCCCGACCTCACGCGGTGCCGATCCTCGTAGCGGGTGATCTCCCCGGCAAAGCGCTCGACGAACTCGGGGCGTTCCGGCCGCGGTCCGACGAGGCTCATCTCGCCGCGCAGCACGTTGATCAGCTGCGGTAGCTCGTCGAGGGAGTTGTCGCGCAGCCAGCCGCCGAGTCGGGTCCGCCGGTCCTCACCCTCGATGCCGCCGGGCGCGCATCCCGCGGGCAGATCGAAGGCGCCCGGGCCGGACGCTTCGTACATCGTGCGGAACTTGAGGACGTCGAATTCCTGGCCGTCGCGACCGACGCGCCGCTGGCGAAACAGCACTGGGCCCGGAGAGCTGAGACGGACCCCGAGGGCGATCGCAGCCATCAGCGGGCCGGCCGCGATCAGTCCGAGCAAGGCAACGCCCCGGTCGATGCCGTGCTTGACGACGAATTCCCAGCTCCGGGGATTGGTGGGCCGCAGCGAGAGCAACGGGAGGCCGCCGACGTGGTCGAGGACGGCGCGCCCGTTGATCGACTCGAACAGCCTCGGGACCAGCGATACCTCAACGCCGAGCGACTGGCATTCCCGGATGGTGTCGACCAGGGCGTGGTCGGGCTCGGAGGAGAAGGCGAGGATCACCCGTCGGGCGCCCGTCTGCGCGACCGCGGTGGCCAGTGCGCCCGGACCACCAAGGACTGGGAGTGGGACGTTCGTGTCGGCATCGACGTCGGCGGTCTTTCGGCGCGGCATCGGGTCAGCATCCAGGAAGCCGACCGCGCGCAGGCCGTAGCTCTGATCCTCCGAGATCCGCTTGACGATCAGCTCGCCCACCGCGCCGGCGCCGACGATCAGCGTGGGAACGGCAAAGGCGCGGTTACCGACCGCCTGGGCGCGGACGGAGACCAGAACGGCGCGTGCGAGACCGACGTACACCACAGTGAACAACCACAGGCGCAGGGTCAGTCCGATCGGGTGGGCCGCGCCTAGGGCAGTGGCGGCGGCCATGGTCAGGATCGCGGCCGAGGAGACCGCTCCGATCACACCGGTCGCGGTGTCGAGGATCGAGGCCTGCAGCCGGTCATCGCCGTTGCGTCTCGCGTGCAGAATCAGGACGACGACGACGGAAAAGAGCGCCGCCAGCAATCGGTTCGTCCCGGTGTGGAGGTCGGGCCCGGCGAACACAGCGGCGCTCGATGCCAACGTGAGCATCACGAGGTCGACCAGCAACCGGGTGCGAGCCCACACCCGGTTCTCGATGATCTGGGCGACGAGCGCGCCAACCAGGTCGCTCGCGAATGTCCGCGCAGGCGGGCTCAGCGCTCCTGGCTGGGCAACGTGTGAGGCAGTGGGCGGTGTCATCGTGGATGTCATCCGTGAGCGTCCCCGTGGCGGCTGGCTCAGGTGTGATTACGCGCTACGGATCCCCGCTTTCGGGGTCATCGGCGGCGCACTCCCGGCCCACGTCCCATTAACGCACAAAAGTCTCATTCCTACTATCTCCTCACCATCTTTGTACCCCGATTTTCGGTGGATAGTGCACGAAATTCGGCCGATCCGGACCCCGTCGGGCGTACGATGGGAGACCACCCCGTCTCCAGGAGGCAGAAGTGTCCCGACTCGTCCGGATGGATCAGAGCGGCCATACCACGGTGGCCGAGTGGACCGCTGAGGACGCCGCAGCAGTCGAGGCGGCTGTGACCGCCTTCCGCGCGGAGCTCGACCAGGGCTATTACGCGGTGGTCTCGGAGGGAGAAGGTCGCGCCGAGCAGGTGCGAGAGCTCCCGCTTGATGCTCCGCTCGTGATCCTGCGCCGGCCGATCGCCGGCGGCTGACGTCGGTGAGCTCGCCGGCAGCCGCGACGGCGGCCACCGCAAGCGAGGCGCTTCCCGAGCTCGCCCGCGTCTGGTGGCGGCCCCGCGTCACCGACCAATCCCTGACCCGGACGGGGCGCCTCTGGACGCTGTCGACGATCGCCCAGGCGGTCCCGTTCGTGCTCGCGGCGGCCGTGCTGGCCTGGCTGCGCCCGGTGCTGGCACCGATCTCGCTCGTGTTGCTCGTTCACGCCTGGGTGATCCCGGAGCTGTACGCGGCCCGAGGGGCCGGCGTGGTGCGACGGGGCCGCGACAGTGGTCATCCGGCCGAGCCAGTGGCGCTCGGCTTGCTCGGAGACCTCGTCGACTCCCGCGCCCGGGAGCTGCACGGCCGCACGCGGCTCGTGCTCGAGCACGGCCGCCTCGGAACCTGGCTGGTGGGGGAGGCGGGCGCGCTGCTCGTCCGGCCGGGCGGCCGGCGCGTCCACTGCTATTGCGTGCGGGTGCCGGGCCCGCAGCTGCCGCCGAGCGACCGGACGGCGCACCTGCTGCTCGCGCTCCGCACCGACGAGCCGGGCTTCACGACGGTGGCCAACCTGGCCTTCTCCGGAGCGCGGTGGCGGCTGCGCCGGCGCCTGTCCAGGAATGCGCGCGAGGCGCTCGACGCCGCGGCGCGGCAAGCCCGGATCAGCTGACAGCGCCGCGCGGCGCATCGCCGGGCTCGAAGTTTGGCCCCAGGGCCAATGTTTGACGGGTCGGAAATACCGATCATGTTGCTCATGACCCGTTCAACTCCAGCCTCCAAGGTGCTGCTCGTCGCCGATCGCCGGGTGGCGAGCCAGGGGCGCCAGACCGTTCCGATCCGGCGCTACCGCCTGGCCCGGCTCCGGCTCGACGCGCGGGCCGCCGGCAGCGAATCCCGGTTCGACTACCTCAAGCGCGTGTACGACTGACGCGGCGCGGCGGCGGGCTCTTAGCCAGCCCTTCACGAGACGTTACGCGGCGGGAGTACGCTTAGGGCATGGAAACACAACTTGAGGCTCATCGTTCGCGTGCACCGTCGGTCGTCCGCAAGGTGGGGGCAGGCCTGGTCCTGCTCGTGGTCGCGGCGCTGGCCCTGAAGATCATCGTCGGCTTCGTGATGGCGATCTTCTGGACGGTGGTCGTGATCGCCGCTGTGCTGGCCGTGGTCTGGGCGGTCAAAACGCTCGTTTGGTGACGCCAGGCCCATGTCCAACATGGGCCTGGTCGTGATCCTGCTGTTCTTCGGTCTGGCCGGCGGAATTGTCGGGCGGATTAAAGGCAGCTCGTTCACGTGCTGGTTTCTGATCTCGGCCTGCGTGCCGTTCATTGGCCTGCTGGCTGCCGTCTGCTACCGCTGGGAGAACCGGGAGCTGAGACGCCAGTGCCCGGGGTGCGGCAAGGTTCTCAAGCTCTACGACGCGGTCTGCATCAAGTGCGGGACCGAGCTCGAGTTTCCCGATGTCGCGATCGCCTCCGAGGCGATGATTCGCGAGCGCCGCGCCGCGGGCCAGGGGCGGGTGGGATGACCAATCCGCGCGGGGCTAGAAGGCGAAACTGGCGGGCGGCTGCCGGCGCCCGAGCACGCGGCGAGTGAGGGCGGGAGCGCCATAGGCGCTCCCGATCACGAACCGCATGATCGGCCCGAAGCTGAAGGCGGCCGGGGCTCCAACGAAGTGAAGCCGGGGAACGGAGGACTCGAGGCCGGGGCCAAGCACCGGGTAGCCGCCGGCGAGCTCGATCGCGGCCCTCAGCTCCGGCGCGAGGAACGGATAGCGGCGCACGTCGACCGCGTAGCCCGTCCCGAGCAGCACGTGGTCGGCGATCCGCTCGGAGCCGTCGTCGAGGACCAGCCGCACGGCTTCACCGACCGGCTCGGCCGCCGCCACCGAGCGCGAGCACGAGATCCGGACATGGGCCAAACGCGGCACGAGCCAGCGGGAGCCCGCCGGACGGATGCAGCGGTAAGCCACGACCGGCCGTAGCCCCGCTGGCAGTCGCCTGAACGCGTCGGGCACGGCTGCGAGCCATCCGGCCCCGACGCCGCCGACGTCGGTCGGCGGCGCCGGGATTAGGTCGCTCATCCGACGTGCCGTCCCCGTCCGAGCGGGACCGGGACCATCACCCGCATCGTCCAGCCACCGGATCGCTGGGGTGCGCGCGAGCACCTCGACCGTGGCCTCGGCCTCGAACAGAAGCGCAGCCGACTCGAGCGCGCTCTGGCCGGCTCCGATCACGACCACGCGCCGGCCGGCGAAGCGCCGCAGGTCGCCGTGCTCAGAGGCGTGGGAGACGAGCTCGCTCGGCAGGCCCGCGAACGGTGCCGGCACGGATGGGAAGGCGGCTAGCCCAGTCGCCACGACTACTCGTTCGGCCTGGACCACGTCGCCGTCCTCGAGCCGGAGTCGAAAGCTGCCCACCTCGCGGGTCAGGCTCACGATCCTCCGCGGGTCGATATCCGGCACGGCGCGGCGCTGGAACCACATTCCATACTCGACGAACTCCTCCAGCGGGAGCGATTCGAGCGCTCCGCGGAGCGTGCGCCCGGTGTCACGCTCGAAGCGCTCGACAGTCAACGAGCGGTCCGGGTCAGAGATGCTCGAGCTTCGCTTGCGCGAGCGGAGCAACATCCCGGCCGGCATGTTCTCGCGCCAGAACTCGAGCGGCTGGCCGAACGACCGGGTCTCGATCCCCGCCTTACGGAGGTGGGCAGCCACGGCGAGCCCATGTGGTCCCGCCCCGATGATCGCTGTCGATCTCATCGCCGCGCGATGCTAGTGGCGGTCCGCGGGGGCGCGACCCGCACGGGAAGGAGCCGCGCTTGCCGACGCGCTGGACGTGGGCCAAACGGACTGTAGACTCGGCGCTTCCGCCCGGAGCGGAACGGTTGTGGTTACCCAAAATCGACTTTGCCGGAAGGAGGCGAAGCTATGCGTGCAGTCGACGCCCTGATGGAATGCTTGAAGGCCGAGGGTGTGGACGTCGTATTCGGCCTCCCCGGCGGCGCCAACCTTCCCACTTACGATGCGTTTTACGACGCGGGCATTCGCCACATCCTGGTCCGCCACGAGGCCGGCGGCGGCCACGCCGCCGAGGGATACGCCAAGGCGACCGGCAAGGTCGGGGTGTCGCTGGCCACGAGCGGTCCAGGCGCGACCAACCTCATCACGCCGATCTGCGACGCGATGATGGACTCCGTCCCGGTGGTGTTCATCACGGGTCAGGTGCGGACCGAGCTGCTCGGCACCGACGGCTTCCAGGAGGCCGACACGATCGGCATCACGATGCCGGTGGTCAAGCACAGCTTCATGATCCAGCACCCGCTGGAGATCCCGCGTTCGATTCACGAGGCGTTTCACATCGCGCGCACGGGCCGTCCGGGCCCGGTCGTGGTCGACATTCCTCAGGACCTGAGCCGCGCCGACATCCCGTACGAGCCGGTCACCGATGTTCGGCTGCCCGGCTACCAGCCCACCACCGAGGGCAACCAGAAGCAGATCCGGATCGCCGCCAAGGCTCTGGCCAACTCACGCCGGCCGATCATCTACGCGGGCGGCGGCGTGGTGGCGGGAGGTGCGGCGGCCGAGCTGACCGAGCTCGCCACTTCAGACCGCTTCCCAGTCACCTGCACCGTGATGGGCCTGGGCGGGTTCCCCGGGACCCACGACCAGTGGCTTGGGATGCTCGGGATGCACGGCACCCGTGCCGCGAACTACGCCATGGACGAGGCCGACCTGATCTGCGCCATCGGCGCGCGGTTCGATGACCGCGTCACCGGCAAGCTGTCGGAGTTCGCACCCCGGGCCAAGTTCATCCACATCGACATCGACCCGGCCGAGATCTCCAAGAACGTCCCGGCGCACATCCCGATCGTGGGTGACGCCCGGAACATCCTGCCGCGGCTGACCGCCGAATACCGGGCGCTAGCCGCCGATCCCGGCCGGCTCGAGGAGTGGTGGTCGCGGATCCGGGTCTGGCAGGAGCGACACCCGCTCCGCTACGAGGACTCGACCGACGCCGAGATCAAGCCCCAGTTCATGGTGCAGGCCCTCTACGAGGCGACCGACGGCGACGCGATCGTCACCAGTGACGTGGGACAGCACCAGATGTGGACCGCCCAGTACTACCACTTCCCGCAGCCGCGGCGGTGGATCAACTCGGGCGGCCTGGGGACGATGGGCTTCGGCCTGCCCGCAGCGATGGGCGCGAAGGTCGGCTGCCCCGATCAGACCGTCGTGTGCATCGCGGGCGATGGCTCGGTCCAGATGAACGCCCAGGAGCTCGCCACCTGCGCCCAGGAGGGCATCGGGATCAAGGTGTTCATCATGAACAACGGCTACCTGGGCATGGTCCGGCAATGGCAGGAGCTGTTCTGGGACAAGCGCTACAGCCAGGTCGAGACGGGTCAGTGGCCGGACTTCGTCAAGCTCGCCGAGGCCTACGGCGCCACCGGTCTTCGGTTCACCGACAAGACCACGCTCGTGTCCGACATGAAGGAGGCGCTCGCGATCGACGGGCCGGTGCTGGTCGACGTGCGCGTCACGCGCGAGGAGAACACCTACCCGATGATCCCGGCCGGCCAGCCGGCGCGGAACATGGTGGGGTGAGCTCTCATGGGTGAGCCTGGAACCAAGGAGGTCCTGTCCCTCGACGAGCTCGAGGCGGTGGCCGGCCTGCGCACCGGCCGCAAGCACATCCTGTCGATCCTGGTCGAGAACAAGCCGGGTGTCCTGACCCGGATCGCGGGGCTGTTCGCGCGCCGCGGGTTCAACATCGACACGCTCGCGGTCGGGCCGACCGACGACGAGCGGATCTCACGCATCACGCTGACCCTCGACGGAGCCGTGCACCCGATCGATCAGGTGACCAAGCAGCTGCACAAGCTCGTCAACGTGCTCAAGATCCGCGACCTGGAGCCGCGCGAGACGCTGGCCCGTGAGCTCGCGCTGTTCAAGGTGTCCGCCGACGGCGCCAGTCGAGCCGAGGTCATGCAGATCTGCGAGATCTTCCGCGGCAAGGTGGTCGACGTGACCAAGCGCTCGATCGTGGTCGAGCTCACCGGCACGTGCGACAAGGTCGACGCATTCGAACAGCTCGTGCGACCGTTCGGGTTGATCGAGATGGCGCGCACCGGCGAGATCGCGATCGCGCGGGGCCGCAGCGAGACGTAAAGCAGCACCGTGGAGCTGGCCGACGGCTGGGAGGTCGCGTCAACCGCACCGGATGGTTGCCGAGGGCCCGAGCAGCTCGACGGGCTGAAGTGGCTGCCGGCCCGGGTTCCCGGGACGGCAGCCGGCGCGCTGCGCGACGCCGGTTTATGGGCGCCCGGAGACGGTCTCGACTTCGACGGACTGGACTGGTGGTTTCGCACCCGGTTCCAGGCAGAGCCTGCGCGCGCCGGCGAGGAGGTCTGGCTAACCCTGGACGGCGTCGCCACCGTGTCAGAGGTGTACCTCAACGGTCAGCGCGTCCTCGACGGCGACTCGATGTTCGCCTCTCATCGACTGGAGGTGTCAGAGCGGCTACGAGGGCCGGGCGACGGCACCGAGCTGGTGATCTGTTGCCGCGCGCTGGCGCCACTCCTCGGCCCCCACCGGCGCCCGCGTGCCCGGTGGCGCACCCACCTGGTTGCAGAAGGCAACCTCCGCTTCTTCCGCACGATGCTGCTCGGTCGCGCTCCCGGATTTTCGCCGGGTCCGGCCTGTGTTGGCCCATGGAAGCCGATCCGGGTCGAGCGCTCGCGCAGAGTGATCGTCGAGTCGGTGCGGTTGCGCGCCCGGCTGGACGGCGCGGACGGGAAGCTGTCCGTGCGCGGGCGTTTGCGGACATTGCTGGCCGGAGAGTCGCCGGGCGAACTAGAAGTGCAGCTCGACGGCCCGAACGGGACGCACCGGTCCTCGCTAGATCTCACCTCGGAGGGTGGCGGCTTCGAACTGGCGGGCGAGCTCGTCGTCCCCGGCGTGGAGCCCTGGTGGCCGCACACCCACGGCGTCCCCGCTCTGCACGACGTCAGTCTGCGGGTTTTTCTTGGTGCCGAGGAGATTGTGGTCCCGGCGGGCCGGGTCGGGTTTCGCTCTCTGCGGTCTGTTGGCGATCTCGAGCGCGACGGGATTCAGCTGGAGGTCAATGACGTCCCGGTGTTCGCTCGGGGAGCGGTGTGGACACCGGTGGATCTCACCGCGCCCGGCTCGCGGGGACGGCAGCTCGACCTGGTGCTCGACGAGGTCGTGCGCGCCGGGATGAACATGCTCCGCGTCCCCGGTATCGGTTGCTACGAGAGCGCGGAGTTCTACGAGCGCTGCGACGCGCTCGGGATCCTGGTGTGGCAGGACTTCATGTTCGCCAACCTCGACTATCCGGAGTCCGACGATGCCTTCATGGCCACAGTCGGGAGTGAGGCGCGGCAGGTCCTGGCCGGGCTGGCGGCTCGGCCGAGCCTGGCCGTGGTGTGCGGCGGCAGCGAGGTCGCCCAGCAGGTGGCGATGCTCGGGCTCGATCCGCAGCTCGCTAACGGTCCGCTCTACGCAGAGCTCCTGCCCTCGCTGGTGGCCGAGGCGGAGGTGCAGGCGCCGTACGTTCCATCGACCCCGTGGGGAGGCGATCTGCCGTTTCGTCCGGATCGCGGCGTCGCGAACTACTACGGGGTCGGCGCTTACCTGCGCCCGCTCGAGGACGCGCGGCGTTCGGAGGTCAAGTTCGCCGCCGAGTCGCTGGCCTTCTCGAACGTCCCTGGCGAGGAGACGGTCGAGGCTGTCGGAGGTCCCGTCGTCCACACCCCGCGGTGGAAGGCGGGCGTCCCGCGCGATGCCTGGGCCGGGTGGGATTTCGAGGACGTGCGCGACCACTACCTGCGTCTGCTGTACGACGTGGACCCGGTGGCGCTGCGCAGCGTCGACCCCGAGCGCTACCTGGAGCTCTCGCGCCATGTGAGCGGCGAAGTCATGGCCGAGACATTCGGCGAGTGGCGGCGCGATGCCTCGCCCTGCGGCGGTGCGCTCGTGCTGTGGCTGACCGATCTGGTGCCCGGAGCCGGCTGGGGCCTGCTCGATAATCGCGGTGGGCCCAAGGTCGCATACTGGTATGCCCGCCGGGCGCTGTCTCCGGTGGCGGCGTGGAGCACGGACGAGGGGCTGGGTGGAGTGGCAGTCCATGTGGCCAACGACTGTCCTGAGCCTCTCGGTACCACTGTGCGGATCGGGCTCTACCGGGACCTCGAGCTGCTGGTCGACGACGTCCGCCTGGAGATCGAGGTCGCACCCCATGGCTCATGGTCGGGCAACGTCGAAGCGTTGCTCGGACACTTCGTCGATGCATCGTGGTCCTACCGGTTCGGTCCGCCGGCACAGGACCTGATCGTGGTGAGCCTCGAGGGGATAGACCCGGCGCGCCCGCTGTCTCAGTCGTTTCGCTTCCCGGCCGGGCGATCGCTACGGCCCGAGACCGCGACCCGGCTCGGGCTGGAAGCGAGTTTCGAGCGTGTGGAGGGCGAGACGGCGACGGTCAAGGTGGCGAGCCGCCGCTTGGCCTACGGCGTGCGGCTCCATGTGCCGGGGTTCGTGGCGCTCGACGATGCGTTCGGAGTGGAACCGGGTCACGCCCGGACGATCGAGCTGCGCCGCGCCGATGTCGATGCCGGCTCCGGCGAGGCCGCGCATGTGACGGCTCTCAACCTGACCGGCCACGTCCGCATCGACACGTAAACCGGCTAGCCGCCGCGGTAGCCTGGTCCGATGACGCAAGTCGCCTCGGGGCGTTCACCCGCGTCGAGTTGGCTTGATGCCCAGGCGAATCGGCGGCTAGCTCAGCGGCTCCAGGACGGGCTGCGCCACGCCCGCGCCAGCGGCAAGCCGGCGCTGGCCAGCGTGACGGCCGAGGTGGGAAGAGAGGTCGACCCGACCGCGGCCGTCGTGGCCTCGCGCCGGCCGGGCGAGCCGTGGTTCTGCCTCGAGCAGCCGGACCGCGACCGCTCCGCGCTCGCGGCGATCGGGTCCGTGCACGTGCTCAGGGCGCGGGGCGCCGATCGTTTCGAGACGGTCGGCCGGGAGTGGTCGGCGGTGGCGGCGAGCGCGCTGGCCGATGATTTTGACGGCCCGCCGGGCTCCGGGCTCGTGGCGGTCGGCGGCTTCGCGTTCGCCGACGACGGCGGCGGCTCGGCCCGTTGGGAGGGGTTCTCGCCGGCCTCGATGGTCGTGCCGGAGGTGTCTATAGCCCGCCGGGGCGACCGTGTGGCGCTGACCCTCAACCTCCGGATCGCGCCCGACGACACGATCGAAGACCTGCGCGCCCGGCTCGACGCGCGGCTCGGCGAGCTGCGCGCACCGGCGCTGCCGTTGCTCGACCCGGCGCCGGCCGGTGCCTACCGGGTGCTGAGCCCGATGCCACCGGCGCACTTCGAGGAGGCCGTGGCCCGGGCGGTGCAGCGGATCCGCGCCGGGGAGTTCGAGAAGATCGTGCTGGCGCGCGACGTCGAGGTGCACGCACCGGTCGACCACGACGTCGGCGCGGTGCTGGGGTTGCTCCGCGAGGCATTCCCGTCCTGCTACGTGTTCGCGGTGGGGCGAGGCGATGCGGCCTTCATCGCGGCCAGTCCCGAGCTGCTTGTTCGGCGGGAAGGGCAGCGAGCTTCGACCGTCGGCCTGGCGGGATCGATCCGACGCAGCGCCGACCCGGCAATCGACGACCACCTCGGCGAGCAGCTGCTCCACAGCGAGAAGGACCGCGAGGAGAACGAAATCGTGGTCCGGCGGATCGCCCAGGCGCTGCGACCTTTCTCGGTGTGGGTCACCGCCGCGCCCGAGCCCGCCGTCGTCCGCGTGGCCAACATCCAGCACCTGGGCACCCCGATCCGGGCTCAGCTGACCTCCCCACTGAGCGCGATCGATCTCGCCGGCGTGCTGCACCCGACGCCGGCGGTTGGGGGCGAGCCGTGGGAGGTGGCTTCGCCGCTGATTCCGGCCCTGGAAGGGCTTGATCGCGGTTGGTACGCCGGGCCGGTGGGGTGGACCGATGCCACGGGCGACGGCGAGTTCTGCGTGGCCTTGCGCTGCGCGCTGCTCCGCGGCCGGCTGGCCCACCTGTACGCCGGCGGCGGCATCGTGCGCGATTCCGACCCCTCGGCGGAGCTGGCCGAGACCGAAGTCAAGCTGGGCGCCTTACTGCCAGTTCTTGCGGGATAGAGGCGCTCGACCTCGGCCAAGGCTTGGGGGCGTGTTAGCCCGAGAGCGCCTGGAGGGCGGTCACGGCGGCGTCGGCGGCGCGGCGGTGGAGGGCGAGGTTCTCGACGCGGTCGGTGCGGACCTCGATGATGGTCGTGGCGCGGCCGGCGATCGACCGCTCTACCGCCGCCTGCAGGTCGGTTACGCGTGCGGGGCGCTCATACCGGCAGCCGTAGAGGGCCGCGGCGTGGGCGAAGTCAAGTCCGTGGGGAGTGGCGACGTGCTCCTCGAACGCGTCGGCCTCGCCGGCCACGGGCAGGAAGTGGAAGATGCCGCCTCCGTCGTTGTTGAGGAGCACGATGGTCAGCGCCAGGTCCAGCCGGCGGGCGGCCAGGAGGCCGCCGATGTCGTGGGCCAGCGCCACGTCACCGATCAGCAAGACGACTGGACCGTCTTGGGCAGCGGCCACGCCGAACGCGGCCGACACCGTGCCGTCGATCCCATTCGCACCGCGGTTGGAGAGCACGCGCGGACCAGACTCGCGCGCAGGCAGGTAGAGCTCGACGTCGCGGATCGGCATCGAAGAGGCCACGAAAAGGGTGGCGGGGGCGTCGAGCCACTCCCCGAGGCTGCGCGCCACGAGCGGCTCGGACAGCTCATCGCCCAGCGCGTTCGAGAGCGCCCGGCCGGCGGCATCGTCCGCCGCTCGCCACGAATCCAGCCAGCCCGGCACGACCGGAATGACCTCGCCGGCGGTCAGGCCGTCGAGCACGGCGTGGAGCGGCGCCGGCACGCGGCTGCCGACCACGGCGTCCGGGTCGTGCCAGGTGCCGTCGGCGTCGATGGCGATCTGGGCGCCATCGAGGCCTGCCAGCCACGTACGCAGGGGCTTGGACGTCGGGAGGTCGCCGGTGCGGATCACGAAGTCCGGCCGGTGTGCGGCGGCGAAATCCGGGTCGCGCAGGAGGAGGTCGTAGTGGGCGATCGCCGCGTCGCGTTGCCGGGCGCCCGACAGCGGGTCCGCCAGCAGGGGGATCGCCGCCCGGGCCGCGAAGCCGGCGAGCTCGCGGGCGCCGATCGCGTCGCGGTCGGCTCCGGCCACGATCGCGATCCGCCCGACCAGGTCGCGAGGGCCCGAGGGGACGCTCTGCACTACGGGCTCCACGGTCACGTAGGGCCGGTCGTCCTCGCGGCCGGTCGAATCCGCGGGCAGGGGGACGTCGAGGACGAGCGGCTCACGCAGGGGAAGGTTGAGGTGGACCGGGCCGGGGGGTCCCTGGGCCGCGGTCCAGTAGGCGCGACAAGCCAGCGTCCGCAAGAATCGCAGCGCTGCCGGCGTCGCCTCCTGCACCCCGACCTCGAAAAACCATTTGACGGCGTCGCCGTAGAGCTTGAGCTGGTCGATGGTCTGGCCGGCGCCCACGTCGCGCAGCTCGGGCGGGCGATCGGCGGTCAGCACGATTAGCGGGACGCGGGCGTGCCGGGCCTCGATCACCGCAGGCGCGAGGTTCGCCGCCGCCGTGCCGGACGTGCAGGTAACCGCCACCGGCCTGCCGGTCCGCTTGGCTGCACCGAGCGCGAAGAACCCGGCCGAGCGCTCATCTATGTGCGACCAGGCGTAAATCCGCGGTTCGCGCACGAGCGAGAGGACGATCGGCGTGCAGCGCGATCCCGGCGCGGTGCAGGCATGCTCCATCCCGCAGCGGGCGAGCTCGTCGCAGAACGCGCGCAGCAGGAGGTACGTGTCGGTGGCGCTCATGATGAGATCTCCTTGATGACGCCGACTGTCGTCCTCCTGCACGGCTTCACGCACACCGGAGCGAGCTGGGACCCCGTGGTCTCGGCGCTCGGGGAACGCTACCGCGCGCTCGCGATCGACATCCGCGGCCACGGTTCAGCATCCGGCCGGGAACCCGTCGCGCTCGAGGGCGTGCTCGAGGATCTCGCCGCGGTCGCCCCGGCCCGGTTCACGCTCGTGGGCTACTCGATGGGCGGCCGGATTGCGCTGCACGCGGCGCTCGCGCTGCCCGAGCGGATCGAACGCCTGGTGCTCATCGGGGCCAGTCCCGGGATCGCCGACCCGGCCGAGCGCGAGGCCCGCCTCCGGGATGACGAGCGTCTGGCCGGCGAGATCGACAGCATGAGCATCGAGGCGTTCGCGCACCGCTGGGCGCAGACGCCGGTGCTCGCCGGACAGCCACCCGAGGTGCTTGCGGCCGCCCACGCCGATCGCCTGCGCAACCGACCCGCGGGCCTGGCGGCGGCTCTCCGGGGCCTTGGCAACGCCTCGCTCCCGCCGCTGTGGGAGCGCTTGGGGGAGATCCGGATCCCGGTGGCGCTCGTCGTGGGGGAGCGCGATGAGAAGTTCAAGGCGATCGCGGACCAGATGGCGGCCCGGCTCCCCGCGGCCGAAGTCATTGTCGCGCCCGGCGCCGGCCACGCGGTGCACCTCGAGGCGCCGGCGCGCGTGGCGTCAGTGATCGTGACCACCGCGCGGGCTCCTTGATCGGCCCCCGGGAGGGCAGGTGCCTCGCGAAGCCGTAGTACAACGACATCGCGATCAACCGCTTCAGCCGGGGCCATCCCACGGCCGGATTATGAGCGGTTCTAGGCGGCCTGGAGGATCGCCGGCTTGGCGGGCCCGCACTGGAAGAGGTCGTCGGCCAAGCGGGTGGCGCTGACCTCCTCCCAGCGGCCGGCCTCAACCAGGCTGCGGCACAGATCCTCGACATCGATGAGCGCGGCCTGCGCCTCGACGTCGCTCTGAAGGTGCTGGCAGAAGATGAGGTTGTCCGCGGCGTAGCGGATGCGCTGCTGCTCGTGGTCGAGCAGCTTGCTCGGTCCCACGTCCTCGAGGGTCTTCATGACCCGGCGATATGCATTTGAGCGTTCAGGACTCATCTTTGGCGGCCTCCGATCAAACGGTCAGCTCGGCTTTACGGAGGATGGTCGTCAGCACAGCCCCGGGCTTTAGCCTTTGGGCCAAATTTCTTCCGTCACCAGTTGTACCCACGGGAATCCGAGCGATCCGTGACGTGAGTCACACGAGCGCGCGGGGGCGTCAGCCGGAGCGGTACCAGGCGAGCAGACCGTCGCCCAGGCCGGGACCAACCGGGAGCTCCGTCCGCCCGTCGCGCGGCTCCAGCGGGCTCTGGCGGTCCGCGAACAGCCCCAGCGTGGCCAGGCCACAGGGGCAATCGGGGACGATCGCTGTCGCCGCGTGCAGCGCCGCCGCGATCCCGAGCGGACCGTCCAGGGTCGACGCCAGGTAGACCTCGTAGCCAGCCGCACGGGCTCGCCGAGCCGCGTCGAGCACGCCGGTGATCCCGCCGCAGGCCGCGACCTTCAGGCATACCGCCCGGCAGACGCGCTCCTCGAGCGCTCCGGCCGCCGACGCGGTCTCGTCCAGCGCGATCGGGACATCCGGGACGCTCTCGGCGACCTCACGGTTCTGGGCGAGTCCGTGGACCGGCTCCTCACACAGCTCGATCCCGATTGGCGTCAGTGCGCGCAAGTTGGCCACGGCTTCGTCGACCGACCAGGCACCGTTGGCGTCAAGCCGGAGCGCCACCCCCGGCCCCAGCACCGCCCGCATGGCCGCCAGCCGCCCGGCGTCGTCGCCGATTCCCACCTTTGCCTTGACGCAGCGAAAACCGTCTGCGCGCGCCGCGGCGGCTTGCGCGGCCGCGCTCGCGCGGTCGGCCGCCGCGATCGTGGCGTTGACCTGCACCGGCTCGCCGGCCCCGGCGCCGATCAGGCGCCACAGCGGCTTACCGGTGCGGCGTCCCTCGAGGTCCCAGAGCGCCGTGTCGACGGCCGCCAGCGCCGGCAGGGGGGCAAGCCGGGTCCACTGCGCGAGCACCTGGCGGGGCGATGCGCTCTCCTCCGCCGCGGTCAACGTCGCTCGGCACTGCTCGAGCGCCTCGACCACGTCCTCGACGCCCACGCCGTGGTAGTCCGGGAGTGGCGCCGCCTCGCCGACGCCCGCGTGCCCCTGGGAGTCCTCGAGCCGGAACAGCACGAGCGAGCGGTCACTGAGGGCTCCCGAGGCAGAAACAAACGGCTCGCGCAAGCGCGCCCTTAGAACCTCAATCCGGACGTTCATCGACTGAGCAGCAGCCCGGCGCTGAGCAGCACGCAGAACACCAGCTGGAGCAGCCCGGTCTGGGCCAGCGCCTGGTTCAGCGACGCGCCGTCGGTACGGGTGCGGACGGCCCGCACCACGCGCGCGGCCAGCGGCAGCGTTAGCCAAGGGAGAAACAGCCAGGGCTCGAGTGGCCCGAACACCCACGTCACCGGGGTCAGCAGGTACGCGAGGTAGATCATCGCGGCGAACAGCCAGCGCGTCCGCGCACGACCCAGCCGGACGGCGAGCGTGCGCTTGCCGGCGCGCCGGTCGGTCTCGATGTCCCGCGTGTTGTTGACGACCAGCAGGCCCGCGGCGATCAGCCCGACCGGCACGGCCAGCGCGAACGCCTCCCAGTCGAGGTGCTTGACCTGAACGAAGAACGACCCCGCCACGGCGACGATCCCGAAGAACAGGAACACGAACACCTCTCCCAGCCCCTCATAGCCATACGGTTTCGGGCCGCCCGTGTACAGCACGCCGGCCAGGATCGAGGCCGCCCCGACCACGAGCAGCTGCCACCCGGCCACGACGACGAGGTAGACGCCGGCGAGCACAGCGACGCCGAAGGTGAGGTAGGTCGCGATCAGGACCTGACGGGGCGGGACGAGCCCGCCGGCCGTGACCCGTACCGGGCCAAGCCGGTCCTCGGTGTCGGCGCCCCGACGCGCATCGGAGTAGTCGTTGGAGAGGTTGGTGCCGATCTGGATGAACATCGCGCCGATCAGCGCGGCGACGAACCGCAGCGGGTGGAACACGTGCAGGTAACCCGCGAGCGCGGTACCGACCAGCACGGGTGCGATCGCCGCCGGCAGGGTCCGCACGCGCGCGGCCATCAGCCAGATGCGAATGCCGCTCGGCCTGGTGGCCTCCCGTGTCGCTGTCATCACGCTCGGCGCGGGAACTTCGAGAAGTCAGGCTTGCGCTTCTCGAGGTACGCGTTGCGCCCCTCCTGCGCCTCTTCGCTCATGTAGAAGAGCAGGTTCGCGTCGTGGGCGAACTGCTGGATCCCGGCGAGGCCGTCCTCGTCGGCGTTGAAGCTGGCCTTCAGCATCCGGAGTGCGAAGGGCGACAGCGCGAGCATCTCGCGACACCACCTGACCGTCTCCTCTTCGAGCTGGTCGAGCGGCACCACCGTGTTCACCAGCCCCATGGCCAGCGCCTCCTGCGCGTCGTACTGCCGGCACAGGAACCAGATCTCCTTGGCCTTCTTGGGTCCCACCAGGCGCGACAGCACGCTCGCCCCGAATCCCCCGTCGAACGAGCCAACCTTCGGACCCACCTGGCCGAAGCGGGCGTTGTCGGCGGCGATCGTCAGGTCGCAAACCACGTGCAGGACGTGTCCGCCCCCGATCGCATAGCCGGCGACCATCGCCACGATCGGCTTCGGCATGCGTCGCATCTGGACGTGCAGGTCGGTGACCTCGAACCGACCAACCGCCTCGTGCCTGCCCGCCGCCGACGGGTCGGCGCCGCTCACGTAGCCGCCACGCGAGCCGCGTACGCGCTGGTCGCCTCCCGAGCAGAACGCGCCGGGGCCTTCGCCGGTCAGGATCACGACGCCAACGTCGAGGTCCTCGCGGGCGCGGGTGAAAGCGTCGGACATTTCGACCACGGTCTCCGGACGGAACGCGTTATGCACCTCGGGGCGATTGATCGTGATCTTGGCGATCCCGGTCGCGTCTTCGAGGCCCGTCTCGTAACGGATGTCCTGGTAATCGCCGGCGGGTGTCCACGTCGTTGGCACCCGCGCGAGACTACCGTGTCGGTCGTGGCTTCCTGGACTTCAGCCGCAGCGGCCAAGCACCCGGATCGGATCGCGATCGAGACGCCCGAGCGCAGCCTCACCTATGACGAGCTGTCGAAGGCCGCGCTCGCTCGGGTGGGTGCGATCCAGGGCGCCAAGCGCGTGGGTATCGCACTTCCCCCGGGAGAGGACTTCGTCATCGCCTTGCACACCTGCCTGCTGGCGGGCGCGGCAGCAGTCCCGATTGACCTTCGTCTGAACCAGGCCGAGCGGGAGCAGCGAACTGCTGGCGCGGACATGGTCGTCGACGAACCGCTCGCTCCGGCGCCGATCAAGGGCGCGGACGCCCCCGCAGGGGAACCGCTGGTCGCGGTCATGCACACGTCCGGGACGACCGCCGCGCCCCAGCCCGTTGCGCTTACGGGGGGCAACTTCCTGGCCAGCGCACTCGGCTCGGCGGTGGCGCTCGGGCTCGACCAGGCCGAACGTTGGTTGTGCCCGATGCCGCTGAACCACGTCGGCGGCCTGTCGATCCCGATCCGCAGTGCGATCTACGCTACGACCGCCGTCCTCCACGGGCGCTTCGACACCCAAGCGGTCCTGAACGAGTTGATGGACCCGGGGCGGCGGACCACGCTGGTCTCGCTCGTGCCGACGATGCTCGCGCGGCTGCTCGACGCGGGCCTCGAACGTCCGCCGACGCTGCGCTGGGCGCTGTTGGGCGGGGGGCCGATCGCACCGGCGCTGCTCGAGCGCGCCGAGCGAGCGGGCGTGCCGGTGGCCCCGACCTACGGCATGACCGAGGCGTGCTCGCAGATCGCCACGTTCGGCTGGCCGCTGCCCGGCGTGGACGTGACGACGGCCAACGACGGCGAGGTGCTCGTGCGTGGGGCAATTGTGTCTGCCGGTGCCGTGTCCGCTGACGGCTGGTTGCACACGGGCGACCTGGGGCGGTTCGACGACCGCGCGCGGCTCGAGATCACCGGCCGCAAGTCCGACACGATCGTGAGCGGCGGCGAGAACGTTGCGCCGGCCGAGGTCGAGGCGGTGCTCCTGGAGCATCCGGCCGTGGCCGACGCCGCGGTGCACCCGCGTCCCGACCCGGAGTGGGGAGAGGCGGTAGTGGCGACCGTGGTGCTGCGCGATGGGCTCGAGGCAGCGCCCGACGCGCTGCGCGCCCACTGTGCGACCCGGCTGGCGGGCTTCAAGGTGCCGAAGACGATCGCTTTCGCGGCCGAGCTGCCGCGAACACAATCCGGCAAGCTGCTGCGGCGAGAGCTTTAATCGGCACGTGGCATCCGCTCGCCAGTTCGCCCAGCCGGACTCTTCACCTCCCAATGAGCTGACAATCGAGCAGCTGGCGGCCCAGTCCGGCATGTCGGTGCGCAACATCCGCGCCCACCAGGCGCGCGGTCTGCTTGCCCCGCCCGAGGTGCGAGCCCGCGTCGGCTACTACGGCCCGGAGCATCTGGAGCAGCTGCGCCTGATCCGGGATCTCCAGGAGGACGGCTTCAACCTGAGCGGGATCAAGCGACTGCTCGACGACACCCAGGGGACGGCGGAGCGGCTTCAGCGCTTCGGCGAGGCCTTGAGCGCTGTCGCCACCGCCGAGCGCGGGGAAACGCTGACGCTCGAGGAGCTCGGCCGGCGGTTCCGGGTCAGCGCGCAGGAAGCGCCCGAGGTGCTCGCCGAAGCGGAGCGCCTTGGCGTGCTCGTCCCGATCGACGGAGGCCGGTTCCAGGCTCCCAGCCCGTCGCTGCTGGCGATCGCCGAGGAGGTGGTCGGACGCGGGATCTCGCTGCGCAGCGCCTTGGCCGTGCTCGAGGACGTCGATCGTCACTGCGAGTCGGTGTCGCGCTCGCTGGTCGAGCTGTTCGTGCACGAGATCTGGAAGCCGTTCGCGCAGGCGGACATGCCGGCCGAGCGCTGGCCGGAGATCGAGCACGCGGTGGAGCGGCTAGGACCCGTGGCCTCCGAGGCGCTGATGGCCATCTTCCAGCGCCGGCTGCGGGACCAGCTCGAGGACGCGTTCCAGGAGGTCACCCGCAGGGTGGCGGAGCGCACCTCGGAGGACGGGGGCCGGTGAATGGCCGAGACTGAGCCTTCAGATCCCCAGGCGCTGCGGGCTGAGCTGCTCGAGCGCTGGGAGCGCGCGGCGAGCGGTTGGGGCCGGCGCGCGCCGCACCTGCGCGGGTTCGGCATGCCGGTGTCGGCCTGGATGATCGAGCACGCCGGGCTGCAACCCGGGCAGCGCGTGCTCGAGCTCGCGGCGGGACCCGGTGAGACGGGACTTCTCGCCGCCGAGTTGATCCGGCCCGGAGGGATGCTGATCTCGAGCGACGCCTCTGAGAACATGCTCGAGCTGGCGCGGGGGCGCGCCGGCGAACTCGGGATCGACAACGTCGAGTTCAAGCGGCTCGAGCTCGAGTGGATCGACCTGCCCACGGCAAGCGTCGACGTAGTGATGATCAGGTGGGGAGTCATGCTGACGGTCGACCCGGAAGCCGCCCTGCGCGAGACGCGGCGTGTTCTCGTACCCGGCGGGCGGATCGTGCTCGCGGTGTGGGACCAGCCCGAGCTGAATCCGTGGGTGACGATCACCGACCGCGTCCTGGCCGAACTCGGCCACACGCCGCCGCCAGATCCGAGCGCACCTGGGATGTTCGCGCTCGCCGCCCCCGGCCGCTTGCACGAGCTGCTCGAGGGGGCGGGATTCTTGGAGGTGGTCGTCGAGTCGCTCGAGCTGCCTAGGGCGGTGATGACGGCTGGGGAGCTGATCGCCGAGAGGGTCGATCTATCGCGCCAGTTCGCGGATACCTACGAGCGGCTGTCCGATGAGGAGCGCGCGAGCATCGAGCGGCAGATCGTGGCGTTGGGTGCGCCGTACGCCGACGCTGAGGGGCTGCTGGTGCTGCCCGGACGGTCGCTGGTCGCGGCCGCCACCGCTTAGCGTCACCGCCCGCGGCGGTTCATCCGTGGCGCCAAAACCGATGAAGGCGAATTTGCAGGGTGAAAGCCTACTTGCAGCGTTTCCGGTTGGGGGCCTGGTTGACCACACTGCGGCACATGCGTTTGCGACCTTTCCTGCTCATCTTCGTGTCGGTGGGGGCGCTCCTCGCGCTTCCGGCCGCCGCCTCTGCGTACTTTGTCCACGTCGTCGCCCCCGGCGAGTCGCTGTCCTCGATCGCCGCCCAGGACGGACTCACGGTTGACCAACTCGCCGCCGCCAACGGGCTCTCACCTGACGCCCAACTGATCGTCGGGTCGACCGTTCAGATTCCCCCACAAGAGTCCGGCGTGAGCGGCGCGCCCGTCTCGAGCTCGACGGACAGCGTGTCCGCCGGCGATGGCGACACCGACGCCGATGACTCCGGCCCGAGCGCCGCGCCCAGCGGTTCTTACGTGGTGCAGCCGGGCGATACGCTGAGCGCGATCGCAGCGCGGGCCGGCATGAGCGTCGACCAGCTCGCCGCCCTGAACGGCCTGAACCCCAACGCGTACCTGATCAGCGGCACGGCGATCAGCCTGCCCGGTGCGCCGGCGACGGTGAATGCGTCCGGTGACACGGGCTCGAGCACCGTCGCGGGCGGTTCCTACGTGGTGCAGCCGGGCGACACGCTGAGCGCGATCGCGGCCCGGGCCGGCATGAGCGTCGACCAGCTGGCCGCCCTGAACGGCCTGAACCCCAACGCGTACCTGATCAGCGGAACCGCGATCAGCCTGGGCGGTTCCGGCGGCACCGAGTTCGTCTCGGCGGGCGGCACGTCATCGTCCGCGGCGGGCCAGCCGGTGGGAGCTGCGGCGGAAGGTCAGCCGACCGACCCGCCCTACCCGACGCCTGAGACAGTGAGCGCGCCGGAGGTCGGCTCGATCGCCGCCGCCAACGGCGTGCCCTCCTCGCTCGCCGACGCGATCGCCTGGCAGGAGAGCGGCTTCAACAACGATCTCGTCTCGAGTGCCGATGCCCGCGGAGTGATGCAGATCCTGCCCGGCACCTGGCAATACATCCAGAGCGACCTGAACCCGGGTCCACCGCTGGCGCCGGCCTCAGCCACGGACAACGTGCGGGGCGGCGTGCTCCTGCTCCACTCGCTGCTGACCGCGACCGGCGGCGATCCTGCCCTGGCGGCGGCCGGCTACTACCAGGGATTGCCCTCGGTCCAGCAGAACGGGATGTACCCCGACACCCAGCAGTACGTCCAGGATGTGATGTCGCTGGAACAGCAGTTCGGCGGCGGTGGGTGAGCTGAAGGCCGTGAGAAATTGGGTGCTGCCGTTCGATGCTGCGCATCGAGCGGGAAAGCAGCCGGGGGCCGCGCCTCGCTACGCTCCCGGTCGATGTTCTACGACAAGGACGCTGATCTCTCACTCCTCGACGGCAAGACCGTCGCAATCATCGGCTACGGCTCCCAGGGCCACGCGCACGCGCTGAACCTGACCGACTCGGGCGTGTCGGTCGTCGTCGGACTGCGTCCGGATTCCAGCAGCGTGGCCAAGGCCCGCGAGCACGGCCTGCGCGTGGCTGACCCCGCCGACGCCGCCAGCGAAGGCGACATCGTGATGATGCTGGTTCCCGACGAGCTGCACCGCAGCGTGTGGGAGTCCGGCGTCAGCGACGGGATCGCCAGCGGGAACATGTTGATGTTCGGCCACGGCTTCTCGATCCACTATGGCGAAGTGGTGCCGCCTCCGGACGTCGACGTGACGCTCGTGGCGCCGAAGGGCCCGGGCCATCTGGTACGCCGTCAGTTCGTCGAAGGTTCGGGCGTGCCGTGCCTGACCGCCATCCACCAGGACGCCACCGGGAACGCGCTCGCGCTGGCACTTGCCTACGCCAAGGGCATCGGCGGCACGCGCGGGGGCGTGATCGAGACCACGTTCAAGGACGAGACCGAGACCGACCTGTTCGGCGAACAGGCCGTCCTCTGCGGTGGCGTGACCGAGCTGGTCCGGGCCGGCTACGAGACACTCGTCGACGCGGGCTACGACCCGAAGCTGGCCTACTTCGAGTGCCTGCACGAGCTGAAGCTGATCGTCGATTTGATCTACGAAAAGGGCATCGCGGGTATGCGCTACTCGATCTCGAACACCGCCGAGTACGGCGACATGACCCGCGGCAAGGTGATCATCAGCGATGCGACTCGCGAAGCGATGAAGAAGGTTCTGGCCGACATTCAATCCGGCGACTTCGCGCGGGAGTGGATCGCCGAGAACCGGGCCGGACAGGAGAACTTCAAGCGGATGCGCGAGGAGCAGTCTGCCCATCAGGTCGAGGTAGTGGGCCGCGAGCTACGGGCCAACATGGATTGGATCGATACCGAGTTCCAGGAGTAACCCGGTATGACCCACGCGGACACCGTCCTCGAGATCCCCGATTCGCTGAAGCCGGCCGACGGCCGATTCGGCTCTGGCCCGTCCCGGATCCGGCCCCAGCAGATCGGGCGACTGGCGCAAGAAGGCGCCGCCGTGATGGGAACCTCCCACCGGCAGGCACCGGTCCGAGGGCTGGTGGCCCAGATCCGGGCCGACCTGCGTGAGCTGTTCTCGGTTCCCGACGGCTATGAGGTGGTGCTCGGAAACGGCGGCACGACCGCGTTCTGGGACGCCGCTGCCTGCTGCCTGGTCGAGCAGCGCGCCCTCCACCTGACCTACGGCGAGTTCTCCTCGAAGTTCGCCGCCTGCACCCGAAGGGCGCCGTTCCTGGCTGACCCGATCGTGATCGATGCCGAGCCCGGCGACGCACCCGAGCCGCGGAGCGACCCGGAGGCGGACGTGATCACGTGGGCCCACAACGAGACCTCGACCGGGGTGATGGTCCCGGTGGCAAGGCCGGCCGACGCCGGCGATGCACTGGTGCTGATCGACGGGACATCGGCCGCGGCCGGGCTGTCCGTCGACGTCGCACAGACCGACGCCTACTACTTCGCGCCCCAGAAGGGCCTCGGTTCGGACGGGGGCCTGTGGCTGGCCCTGCTGAGCCCGCGAGCGCTCGAGCGGATCTCGCGGATTACCTCCAATCCGCAAGACGGACGCTGGATCCCGGAGTTCCTCTCCCTTCAGATCGCCCACGAGAACTCGGTCAAGGACCAGACCTACAACACGCCAGCGATCGCGACGCTGCTCCTGCTGGCCGATCAGCTGGAGTGGATGCTCGAGCGGGGCGGCCTCGACGCGATGATCGCGCGCACCATGGAGTCCTCCAGCCACCTCTACGCGTGGGCCTCGGAGCACGAGCACGCGACTCCGTTCGTGGACGACCCGGCCAAGCGCTCGCTGGTCGTCGGCACGATCGATTTCGTCAGCCAGGTCGACGCCGCCGATCTCGCCTCGACCCTGCGCGCCAACGGGATCGTGGACGTTGAGCCGTACCGCAAGCTCGGGCGAAACCAGCTGCGAGTCGGGATGTTCCCGGCCACCGACCCCGACGACGTGCGGGCCCTCACCGCATGCATCGACTGGGTCCTGGAACGACGGCTGTGAGCGCCACCGAGCCTCGCGTGCTCGTCGCCGAGAAGATTGGCGACTCGGGGATCGACCTGCTTCGCGAGCACTTCAACGTCGACGTTGGCGTCGGCTGGTCGCGCGAGGAGCTCGAGGAGCGAATCGGCGTATACGACGGCGTCCTGATCCGCTCGGCGACCAAGCTCGACGCCCCCCTGATCGCTCGGGCGGAGCGGCTGCGGGCGGTCGGCCGGGCCGGGGTCGGGGTCGACAACGTCGACGTCGAGGCGGCCACCAAGCGGGGCATTATCGTCGCCAACGCACCGCAGTCGAACGTGATCACCGCGGCCGAGCACACCATGGCGCTGCTCCTGGCGCTGGCGCGCAACGTGCCGCAGGCCCATGCCTCGCTGACCGCCGGCAAGTGGGAGCGGTCCAAGTTCTCGGGCGTGGAGCTGTACGAGAAGACCCTCGGCATTCTGGGGTTCGGCCGGATTGGCCAGCTGGTGGCCGAGCGGGCTCGCGCGTTCGGCATGCGACTGATCGCCTATGACCCCTACGTCGGGGGCGACCGCTACGAGCGGCTCGGCGTTGAGAAGGCGGAGTCCTCCGACGCCGTGTACGCGGCGGCGGACTTCATCACCCTGCACCTGCCGAACACGCCCGACACGAAGGGGTGGCTCGACGCCGAGGCGCTATCGAAGTGCAAGGACGGCGTGCGAGTCCTGAACGTGGCGCGCGGACCGCTCGTGGTCGACGAGGATCTCAAGGCGGCGCTCGACTCGGGCAAGGTGGCCGGTGCCGCGCTCGACGTCTTCCAGTCGGAGCCCGTCACCGATCACCCGCTGTTCGGCTATCCCAACGTGATCGTCACGCCCCACCTGGGCGCCTCGACCGCGGAGGCGACCGACCGCGCCGGCTATCAGGCGGCCGAGCAGGTGGTCGCGGCGCTGGCCGGCGGCGTGGTCACCACCGCCGTCAACATCCCGGCCATCCCCGCCGAGGACATGGAGGTGCTGGGACCGTACGTGGCGCTCTGCCGCTCGCTCGGCAGGATCGCAGTTGAGCTGGCCGCGGGCTCTTCGATCGATCAGGTCAAGAGCGAGTTCCTGGGCCGGATCGCCGAGCGCGACACGCGCCTGCTGTCGATCCAGGTACTGCTCGGCGTCCTGAGCGGGCACACCGAGGAGGACATCAACGAGGTCAACGCGCCGGCGATCGCCGAGGAGCGGGGGATCGAGCTGGTCGAGTCCAAGCGCACGGCAGTGCGGGACTACGCCGACCTGGTCCGCGTGGCGGTGACGAGCGGCGAGGACACCGTGCTGGTCGCCGGCACCCTGTTCGGCCGCCGCAACCGGCCCCACCTACTCGAGGCGTGGGGGCAGCGGTTCAACATCCAACTCGAGAAGCACATCACCATGTTCCGCTACGGCGACGTCCCGGGGATGATCGGCCGCGTCGGGACGCACTTCGGCCAGCGCGGCATCAACATCGTCTCAGCGGCCGTGGGGCACGTCGACAGCGACGACGTCGGCGCCGACGGGCTTGCCGTGATGGTGATCACGACCGACGCGCCAGTACCGCACGAGGTGATCGGGGAGATCGTGGCCCTCGACGGGTTCGAGGCCGGTCGCACCATGACGCTCTAGCCTCTCTGGACAGGATGAGGGTCGTGGTCGCGCCAGTTGGCAGCTTCCCCGACGGTGAGCGTCGGATAGTTTCGGTTGGAGGCCGCTCGATCGGGGTGTTCCGGGTGGGGGAGAGCTTCTACGGAATCCGTAACCGGTGCCCGCATCAGGGCGGTCCGCTGTGCCTCGGGCACGTGTTGGGCGACGCGGTGGCCGATGCGCCGGGCGACGCTCGGATTTCGGATGACCCGCTACGGATCGCTTGCCCATGGCACGGCTGGGAATACGACCTCGATAGCGGGCAGTCGTTCTTGGGTGGCGCGATGGCGGGAGTGAAGAGCTACGGAGTCGGACTCGAACCCGGCGGATCGCTGCTCTCGGAGGCTCTGACGGCGCAGCCGGCGAAGCGGGTACCCGGCCCATATGTGGCCGAGACGTTCGAGGTCAATGTCGAGGACGAGTACGTTGTGCTGCATGCGTAAGGAGGTTGACGATGTCGCAGGTTGAGACGCGCACCGATCTCGAGGCCGCTCCGTCGCGGACGGTCGAGCTGGTCGACTGCGACGTGCATGCGCAGGCGACCGAGGCGATGCTGGCCAAGTACCTGAGCGCCCCGGCGCGGCGAATGCTCGAGCGCTACGGCCGGCGTACGCCGCGCGTGACCGAGTGGTACCCGCGCGCCCGAAACGCGGGGATGCGCGTCGACGCCTGGCCGGGCAAGCCCGGGCACATCTGGGGCAGCGACCCCGAGACCATGCGCGAGCAGCTGCTCGACGAGTTCGCCATCGATTACGCGGTGCTCGAGGTGCTCAGCGGGCAGGATTGCTATGACCATCCGGATTTCGCCGCCGAGTGGAATCAGGCCGTGAACGAGTGGCAGGTGGAGGAGTGGCTGGACTTCGACTCGCGGCTGCGCGGCACGATCGCCGTGCCCCACGAGTACCCGGAGCTGGCGGTCGCCGAGATCGAGCGACGAGCCGGCGATGAGCGCTTCGTGGCCGTGCTATTGCCGGCCAGCGCGGCCGAGCAGCTGGGCGCGCCCAAGTACTGGCCGATCTACGAGGCCGCGACCGCCTTTCGTCGACCCGTCGTGTTTCACACCGGAGGGTACGTCGACCACCGGGGCGCCGGTTATCCGTCCTTCTACCTCGAGTACCACGTCGGTAACGGCATCGTCATGCAGAGCCAGCTCGCGAGCATGGTGGCCAACGGCATGTTCGAGACGATCCCGGGTCTGCGGGTGGTGCTGACCGAGTGCGGCGTGGCCTGGGCGGCGGCGCTGCTCTGGTCCCTGGATTCCGCCTGGGCGCTCATGCGCGAGGACGTTCCGTGGCTGCAGCGCCGGCCGTCGGAGTACGTCCGCGACCACGTGTGGTTCACGACCCAGCCCATCGAGGAGCCCGACGATCCCCGGCACCTGATCTACGCGATCGAGCAGGCCCGGCTCGAGGACCGGCTGCTGTTCGCCACCGACTATCCGCACTGGGACTTCGATTCGCCAAAGCAGGCGTTACCGCGCGCGATGGGACGAGAATTGCGCCAGGCGATCCTGTGCGAGAACGCACTCGCACTGTACGGGCTGCCGCGCGAGCGGCCCGCCTAATGGATGCGTTCGACTGTGACGTCCACGTCGCGCCGGCGTCCTACGACGCGCTGTTCCCGTACCTGAGCGACTACTGGCGCCAGTACATCACCGAGGCGGGGATCCGGCTGACCGACGTGGCGCACGCGTACCCGCGCGGTATCGCGACACCAACGCCGTCCAGCTATGAACAGCTCTCCGAGCACGTCCTCGAGAAGGTCGGACCCAGATTCGTGGTCCTCAACTGCCTGACTGGATTCGAGACACACCGGAACGCCTACCTCGCCGCCGCCGTCGCGTCGGCGATCAACGACTGGGTGCGCGAGGAGTTCCTCGCCCGGGACGAGCGACTCCGCGCGAGCCTGGTCGTCTCGACAGTCGCGCCCGACGACGCCGTGTCGGAGATCGAGCGGGTGGGGGAGGAGAAGCAGTTCGTCCAGGTTCTGCTACCCGTGCGCAGCGACGTGCCCTGGGGTCAGAAGAACAACCATGCGATGTTCGCCGCCGCGGGTGCCGCCCGACTGCAAATCGGCTTGCACGCATGGGGTCGCGCCGGCAAGGCCGCCACGCCGAGCGGATTCACGACCACCTACCTCGAGGATTACGTGGGCAACCAACCGATCGCTCAGGCCCAGGTTCTCAGCTTCGTGAGCGAAGGAGTGTTCGAGCGGTTCCCCGAGCTGCGCGTCGTGCTGATCGAGTGCGGGTTCGCCTGGCTGGCCCCGCTCCTCTGGCGCTTCGACAAGGACTGGAAGGGCGTGTGGCGTGAGGTGCCGTGGGTCAAGCGGCGGCCGTCTGATTACGTGCGCGAGCATTTTCGGTTCACGACGGCGCCGTCGCATCTCCCAGCAGATCCGGTGGCGCTCGACCAGCTGCTCGAGATGATGGACGGCCCCGGAATGCTGGTGTACGCGTCCGACTACCCGCACCAGCACGGCGACGGATTCTCGGCGCTGCTCAATCGCGTCTCAGACGATCAGCGGCGCGGTGTCCTATGGCGAACCGCCGCCGAGTGCTACGGACTGAGCTGAGCTCGTGGGACGCTCCGGAGCATCGCGCCGCAGGACTGCTCACGTGGAGCGTTCCAAGGGCGAGGGGGTTGACCACTGCAGCCGACCGATTCGGCGCACCGAGCTTTTCGTAGACCCGCAGCAGATGCGTCTTGGCCGTGCTGTGACTCATGTGCGGCGCCTGTCCAATCTGGGAGACCGTAAGTCTGGTCGCGGCGAGCTCTAGCACCTGTTCCTCGCGTGATGTCAACGCCACACTCGCGTGGTGACCCCATTTCTCGCGGCGATCTCGGCCATGGATGGCGCGCTCGCCGCGCACGCCGCGTCTCGTCGACCCTACGAGCACGGTCGCACTTTGCTCGAGGTTGGCTATCCAGTTCGCTCCCCCTGCGAGTCATGCTTGCGCCGGGGGACGGCGATCGCGTCAGCCAGTGCGGTGATCTCTGTCCGCTCCGTCGTGCACAACCGGCCATTCGGTGTGGATCGCGGCGACCGTGGCATGAACTGCATGTGGGGCGCGCATAAGCTGCCACGGCCGTCGGCTCGCTTGCCGGTTGGCAGCTTTTGCATGACCGCGGGGGGGCCGCGGCCGCGGCCGCGCACCAACGCAGGGATCCCCCGCATCCGAGCCGTTCGGGGGACGGAAGTGGATAGCCAACCGCTCGAGAAGGGGTCGATCGAGCGGCGCGCCAAGCGCAAGGCCGCGGCCAAGCAGACGCTCGAGGAGGCGCTGGCAGTTCTCGAGCTACTCGGAGCGGAGTCGTGGGTGTCGCGGACTCGCGACGAACTGTCCCGCATCGGCCTCCGGCGGGCTCGCGCGACGGACGGACTGACACCCGCTCAGACCCGGGTCGCCCAACTCGTGGCGACGGGCCTCAGCAATCCGCAGATCGCCCGCGAGCTGCACATGAGCGTGCGCACCGTCGAGTCCCATCTGAATCGGGTTTACCGGGAGTACGGCGTGAGCTCGCGTTCACAGCTGGCCGCGGCGATCGCGGCGCCCACCGAGAGAAGGCGAATCACGGAGAGTTTCGATCCCGCTGACGACGGCGGCTTACACCCCGTGTCGTTGACATAACACGACGTTACGACAGTCGGCTGCAGGACCCTTGTCACCCGTTTGGATGACAGACCGGTCACCTAAACAGACCCGCCAAGTCTGACCGTCCAGCCAATAGGCACGTGGTCTCAATCACGGTGCAATGCACCGCGTCGTCAGATCCACCATCAGCGCCGCGAGGCAAATGGCAAGCGACGTTAACCGCGCGATACAACGTCCCTTGAAAGGGGGGTCCATGAGAAACACTCTCATCGCATTTCGTCGCCATGCCCGTGCCGGGCATGTGCGGCGACCGTGCTGCTGTTCGTTCTCTTCCCGCCCGCACTGGCGGCGGCCGGTGTCGCCCTCCTGGCGATCGGAGTCGTGAACCGGGCGACGCGGATCGGCCGCCTGGTCGTCGCGCTCGGAGTCGTCTGGTTCGTGCTCGGCCTTACGACCTCGACCCTCCTGCTCTCCATCGGCACGAAGATCGGTGGCGGAGCGCCAGTCCGCGTCGCGACGCTAGTCGCCGATTTCTGAGGGGCGGGCGGGGCTTCTCAGTCGGCGGAAAGTGTCGGCGACTTGAGGGGCCTAAACCCCAACTGGACAAACGTCGTATTGCGGGAACTGCGGACCCCGGTAGCCTTCCGGCGCACGGGGGCGCAGTCCCCAATCACGAATAGGAAGACGGCAGGGCTAGGCAGCGCGCTGTGAGAGGTAGGGCTGCCCGCTGGTGCCGTTTGTGTCTTGCCAAGGGAAAGGGGCCAGCACATGCACTGGATTGGCGGTTGACGCACCTTCGGAGAGGGCCGCATCATGCGGCCCCTCTTTTTGCCCTTGATCCGATAATCGGCTTAGGGATGCGGAAGCTTTAGTCGTGTCCAGGGAGGTCTGGACACCTTCGGGGTTGAGGATTTTGCGATCCCGTCCGATGTATGCAGTGCGATGGACCGCGAGATTGCCACGGCTGGCAACAAAGCCCCACGGCACCCTGGCCGGGGTGTTGGCCTGCTCCACACTGTCGCGTTGGTTGGCGCCGCGACAACTCTCTGGCTGAGCGCTGGTCTCGATCGATGGAACGTTGCACCGCTGTCGGTGCTCGCGGCGTTCACGGTCTTGAGCGTCATCACTGAGGTGTGGAGCGGCGCCGGCAGAGTCAGGCTTTCGGGAGGCATGATCGGCCTGATGGTTGCCGCGATGTTGCTCGGCCCTGGTCCCGCGGTGCTCCTCGGCGAGGCGACGGTGCTGCTGTCGTGGATCCGCACGCGCGCCGCCGGGCATGTGCTGCGGAATAACCTGGCGGTGTTCGCTTGGTACCCGCTTCTAGCCAGCCTGTTCTTCGCCGCGGCGATCCACGTGGCCCATCTCGGCCCACACGAGCCGGCGTACTACTTGGTCGTGTTTCTCGACTTCGTGCTCGCACTCGTCCTCAACTTCACCTTGGTGTTCGGCTACTTGTGCTACCTGCAACACGCATCGTTCCTGCACAAAGCCCGCGATGCATTCCTGCCGGTCATGCCGGCGCAGCTCTTCTCAGCGGCCTTGACAATGGCCGCCGTTTGGGCTGCGGTCGAAGCCGGGACTGCCGGAATCGTCCTCATAGTCCTCGTGCTCGCGATCTTCGGGTACCTCGTCAGCGAGCTCCTCAAGTCAAAGCAACGCGGTGAGCGCCTGGAGCAGATCGCCAACACCGACGAGCTCACCGGCCTGGCCAACCGCGAGCGCTTCCGCGCGCGCCTGGATGAACGGATCGCCACCGCCAAGACGACCGACCAGAAGTTCGCCGTAATGCTGCTCGACCTGGATCGCTTCAAAGAGGTAAACGACACGCTTGGCCACCACTACGGAGATGAACTCCTTCGCGACCTCGGTCCCCGGCTTGCGGAGACGATCGGGCCAGACGGTCTGGTCGCGCGGTTGGGGGGCGACGAGTTTGCGGTTCTGCCAGGCGACAACACGAGCGACAGCGATGTGCTCGAGGCGATCGCCGAGCAGCTGATCCGGTGCGTCCAACAACCCGTGCTGGTGGATGAGATGACGCTCGAGGTCGGGGTCAGCATCGGTGTCGCGCGCTTCCCGCGCGACGGCGAGGATCCGCATTCGCTGCTGCGCAGCGCTGACGTGGCGATGTACGCGGCCAAGGAGGCGCACGCCGGCTGCAAGGTGTACGCGGCGGCGCTGGATCGCCATTCGGTGCGCCGGCTGAGCGTGCTGAGCGAGTTTCGCCGTGCGCTGGACTCGGACGAGATCGTGGTCTTCTACCAGCCGATCATGCACATGGACGGCGCGCGCGTGCACGGGGCCGAGGCTTTGGTGCGCTGGCAGCACCCCGAACTCGGCCTGCTGCCGCCGTCGGACTTCATCGGGATCGTGGAGCAGACGGGGCTGATCGGGCCACTGACCAGGCACGTCCTCGAGCGGGCGATCGCCCAATGCGCCGGCTGGCGCCAAGCCGCCCGGAACCTCACGGTGTCCGTCAACCTGTCGGTGCGCAACCTGCTCGACCCCGACCTGCCGGCGATGATCGGGGATCTCCTAGCGCTCTACGGCCTCGCGCCCGAGGCGCTGCAGCTCGAGATCACCGAGAGCATGCTGATGTCCGATCCTGACCGCTCCCTGGTGACGCTCACTCGCCTGGCCCAGCTGGGTGTCGGACTGTCGGTCGACGACTACGGCACGGGCTACTCGTCGCTGGCCAACCTGCGCCGCCTGCCGATCGACGAGCTCAAGATCGACCGCTCGTTCGTCTCGCCGATGCTGAGCGACGAGAGCGACCTGATCATCGTCCGCTCGACGATCAACCTGGGTCACGATCTCGGGCTGAAGGTAGTCGCCGAAGGAGTGGAGGACGAGGCCACCCTGACCCGTCTGGCTGGGTTGGGCTGCGACTTCGCCCAGGGCTACCACTTCAGCAAGCCCCTCGCCCCGGACGCGTTCACCCGGTGGATCGGCATTCCGGCTCAGCCCTCCACCCCGGCGCACCGCGTCTCGACCGACCTATCGGAGCAGGCCGCCGCCGCCTGAGCCGCGGATCACCCCGACGGCTGGGCGTCGATCCACTCGTCGATCCGCTTCCACCAGTCATATAGCCAGGCCACCTGCTCATCGCCGCTGGTGGGCACCTGTGCGGAGCGCTCCAGCCACATTCGGACCCGGAGCGTCCGGCCCACCGGCATGTCGCGCCAGAACTGGCCCGGGTAGGCGGCCAGGCCTAGACCGGTGTGGGCGACGAACACGACGTCCGACCCGTCCCGCGCGTCGAGCGCGGCCAGCGCCCCCGCGGGCTGCGGCGGCAGCAGATGCGGCATGCCCTCGGCGCGCGCGGCCGACCGACGCCGACCCTTTCGACGCAGGCGGTCGAGCGCCGAGCGCCTGCGCTCATCCGTGAAGTTGCCGCCCTCGGGGAACAGCAGGAGCGCGCCGCGCTCTCCCAGCTGCGCGACAACCTGCTCGATCCTCGCCTTGGCGCCCTCTCGATCGGCGGGGTCGATCATCGCCTGCGGAAGCCGGTGGGACAGGATGTCCACGCATGGATCGATCGCGATGCTCTGCTTGAACACGACGCTGGGGCGGCGGCGAAAGCGAGACATCAGCTGATCGACGATGAAGATCGTGTCGCCGGGTCCCGCGTGACGGCTCAGGACGACGACCGGTCCGTCCGCCTCGAGCGCGCGACCGGCGTCCGAGGAGAGCTCAGTGTCAACGTCGATCTCGAGCGCCTTGCGCCCCGCGGCGGCGAGCCCGCCGATGAACCAGCCGAGCAGCCGCCAGTGGAGAAGCTGGACGCGTCGGGTTTCGATCAGGCGGCCCGCGCCGGCGGCCACCCAGAGCGCTCCGCACATGAGCAGCGCGGCGAGCTCGCGGCTGAAGTAGGCAAGCGTCAGTCGCGCCACGATCAGCGGTTGCCGGCGGCCGGTCAGCGCCTGGGTGAGCACGCCGAATGCGAGCAGCAGGGGGGAGAGAGCCAGGCCGGCCGTGCAAGCGAGGAGCGAGACCGCGACGGTCACGGGCCGGCGGAGGGCGGTGGGGGGCATCAGGCCTCCGACAGGTAGCGCACAGATGCCTCGTAGGCCGAGCCGATCTGTTGCTCGATGGTGCGCATGGCTCGCCCGACCCGCAACTGCCCAGTGAGGTTGTTGTAGGCCGGCGCGGCCGACCCACCGGTGGGGAGGACGTGAAGCTCGACGCCCTCGGGCAGGGAGTGAAGGTCGTGCGCAAAGCGATGGCGGCGCGCGACCTCGAAGGCCACCAGGCCCACCTCCCACGGCCACCGCGGCGGCTTCAGCGATTGCTCGAGCCGGCCAACCTGGAGCACGTATATCCGGCGCGCGCCGAGCCCCACGGCGCGGCTGACCGGGATCGAGTTGACGATCCCGCCGTCGATGAAGTGCTCGCCGTCGATCGGGACCGGCGGGAGGATCCCCGGCACCGCGCACGACGCAAGCACCACGTCGGCCAGCGATCCGGTCTCGAACCAGTGTTCGGCGGCCCGCTCGATGGACGCGGCCACGCACTGGAACGGAACCCGGAGCTCCTCGACGCGTCCTCCCGGGAGCAGCTCCTCGAGGAGCGCGCGCATCTCATCCAGCGACTGCAGGTGTGTGCCGCTACGCGCCAGCGTCCCGAGCCGCCTGAGCGTCGCCCCGGCCGAGCGCTCCGCCCAGCTCGACTCGCGCCACAGCTCGGTCAAGCGCTCGACACCGGACAGGGTCGGGTCCGCGGCGTAGAACGCGCCGTTGACTGCCCCAATCGACGTTCCGAGCACGAGGTCCGGCTTCACGCCGCGCTCGGCCAGGGCACGGAGCATCCCGACCTCGTGCGCGCCGAGGACGCCGCCGCCCCCGAGGACGAACGCGACCTCGCGAGAGCGCGGTTGTGATGCCATGCTCAGAAGAGAGCCACTTGGCGCTCTTCGAGCGGCGGCGCCAGGCAATCGGGTCCGTCGTAACGGGCGTCGTTGACGGCCGGCCCGACCGGGCGTAGCGCGGTGCCGCCCGGGTCGAGTCCTCCGAGCAGCCGCCGCAGATGCTCTGGGGAATCTGCCGGCTCGAGCCAGGCCGACTCGGCCTCGGGCGCGAGGATCACCGGCATGCGGTCGTGCAGCGGTGCGATCGCCGCGTTGGCGGCGGTGGTCAGGATCGTGCACGTGCGCAGCGTCTGCCCGTCCTCGCCGTGCCAGATCGACCACAGGCCGGCGAATGCGAACAGGCCGCCGTCGGCGCGAGCGATGTGAAAGGCCTGCTTTGGGCCAGCCGGCTGGCGCCGCCACTCGTAGAAGCCGTCGGCGACGATCAGGCACCGGTAGCGCTCGAACGCGCGGCGATAGGCGGGGCGCTCGCCGACCGTCTCGACCCGGGCGTTGATCATCTTCATACCGGTGTCCGGCTGCTTGGCCCAGGAGGGAACCAGTCCCCAGCGAAGCAGCTCGCCGCGAGACCGGCCCTCCTTGTCGGTCGTGACGGCTAGGACCTCGTCACCCGGGGCGACGTTGTAGCGCCGGCGGACCTCTATGGCCTCGCCGACCGGGAAGCGACCTCGAACCTCAGCCGGGTTCGGCGTCGCCAGCGTGTAGCGCCCGCACACTGCGTGCGTCAGCGCGATCCGGAGGCGATCTGCTCCGCGCGCTGCGCCTTGGCGCGCTTCTGTCGGCGGCGACCAAAGAACGCCAGCACGCCGATCACGACCGCCACCAGGACCAAGCCCCAGAAGATCGACAGGTCGACCGACATCCCGCCGAATATCTGCGCTATTCCGTACACGATCCCGAACGCGACGGCCAGAATCGCCACGACCAGCGCGATCGCGATCACGATGCCCCGGATGCGGGGCAGGATGCCGGCGCTGGCAGGCGGCGCGACCAGGCCGATAAACCTGAGGCTCAGCAGCTGCCGGTTGGTGGGCGCCTCGACGCCGAGCCGCTCGGTCGCCCGCTTAAGGTCGTCCGCGCGGCGCTCGGCCAGCGCGAGCGAGGCGTCGGCCATCTTCCGGATCCCGGCTCGCTCCTGCGCTCCTCGCGCGGCGGCCAGCGCCTTCTGGAAGTGCGCGCGCGCGGCCTTGGCGTCATAACGCTCGGCGGCCCGGTAGCCGAGGATCGCCTGAGCCGCCGCCTTGTACCTGGTCTCGGCCTCGAGCTCCTCGTCGGACTTGCTCTCGAGCTGCTGCATCGCGGCGAGCTGGCCTCGCTGCTCGACTCGGACGGTTCGCTGCTGCTTTGGCATCGCACGAGCAGTCTAGCTGCGCCTTGGCGGTGCGACACGGGACTTGAGCCCGGATTCTCTCCCGAGTGACGGTTGTCCGACCTCGGCTCGAGACTAGGCTGCTTGGGTGGCGGTTGGATCGGAGCTTCCGAGCCTAAGTGGTTATCCGTTCGGGGTCCGCTACAGCGACGGAGCGCTGGCCCGGGCGAGGGCCGCGGCCGAGGTCGCCGCCGATGCCTACCTGTACTTCGGCCGCCTGTTCGCACCAGTTGAGCCGGACATCGCCGTCGTCGTGGCCGACGAGCGGGACTGGCCGGATCCCGGGCCTCCGTACGGACTGCCGTTCTTCAGAGATGACGCCGGCGAGATCCGCCCGGGCATCGTGGTGATGCCCGCCGGAGCCGGAGACTTCTGGATCGGGATGGCAGAGGACATTCACGAGGCCTCACCGCGCGGGTACGCCAGGTTGCGCGCGACATACCCAGACGGCTCGGGTGGCGTGGACCTTCAGCCGTTCTTTGACCTGATCACGGTTCACGAGCTCGGCCATGCATTCGAGGTGCTCGGAGATCTGCGACTTCCGACCTTCTGGCTCAGCGAGATCTTCGTCAACCTGGCTTTGCACGCGTTCGTCGCCACCCGGCTGCCGGCGAGTCTGCCGACGCTCGAGGTGCTCCCAACCGTGGGAGCCGGAAGCCGAAAGCTCGCGGCTCGGATGCGCGCCGAGGGCTACAGCACCCTCGAGGAGCTGCAAGCGCACTACACGGGTGGTGATGAGCCGATGAGCCCGTTGAACTATGTCTGGTATCAGCATCGGTGGCTCAGGCTCGCGGCGAAGATGTTCGAGGCCGACGGCGAGGACGGACTGGTGCGATTCTGGGCTTGCTTTCACGCCAGGGATCGCGTCAACGCCGCCGAGGCCACGGCGGCATCACTCGCGCCGCTGCTCAGAACCGAAGTCAGCCAGACCCTCGGGCGGGCGGCCCGAGATTGGCGTTAGCCCTTTTGGGTCCGCCCTCTTTTCCGGATGGTTCACATAAGATCGATTATCGAGCGTTAGAAACAAGTGAAGGAACGGCAGCGAAACATCTCGGGCTTTTGGGGCGGCTTTCTGCCCTAGCCCATCGAAGGTCCGGCTGTCACCGACACTTGACGTCTCCGAGCCCGTGAGGTGTCATTGGGGGCATGCCCGATGCATGGATTCGCCAATGGGGCGATCCGGTTCTCCACGAACGAGCGCGCCTGGTCGACTCGTTCGATGACCTCCTCCGCGCCCAGGCGGCCCGGCTTTCGAAGCTGCTCTATAGCGCCGACGGAGCCGGGCTGGCCGCGACCCAGGTTGGCGTGCTGCGACGCATGTTCGCCTTTCGCTTTAGCCCCGAGGAGCCGATCGAGGTCGTCGTCAACCCCTCGATCTTGGACGTGGCCGATGAGTACGTCACGTTTCTCGAAGGCTGCCTGAGCTACAACTCGGTCGCCGTCGCCGTCCGGCGGCCCGCTCGGGTCCAGGTCCATGGCCAGGACGTCCACGGCGAGTCCCGCGAATGGGACTGCTCCGGATTCGCGGCGTCCCTCATGCAGCACGAGCTCGATCATCTCGATGGAGTGCTCACCCTGGACCGCGCGGAACCCAGCGAGCGCGCACGGGCCGTCAGGGCCCTGACCAGCATCGCCGCCGTCCCCCTTGCCGCATAACGAGCGGGCAGCGGAGTCGCTGGCACGCGCGCTCGAGTTCATGCGCGCCGTGCTAGTGAGCACGGCGGATGAGACCCGCCCCATCTCCGCAGGCCTGGTGGTGAGAACGCCGTCGCTCCCGGCGGTGTGGTCGGCCAACCAGCTCCGTGTCACCGAGCCGCTTGGTTTCGACGCTCTGCTCCAGCTGGCCGACGAGCAGCTCCCCCAGCTTGGTTATGTAGACATCGCCGACGAGGACCAGGTGGCGGGGCAGGCACTCGAGCCGGCGTTCCGGGCGGCTGGCTGGAAGGTCGAGCGCGACGTGATCATGGTCCTGTCAGAGCCGCCCGATCGGATGGCTGATACGAGCATCGTGGCCGACGCCGGCGAGGACGAGCTGATGGATCTGATGGACCGCTGGTATGCCGAGGATCCGGGTCCCAGCGCCAGGGAGCGCGTCGAGCTCGTCGATTACAACCGGCGCGAGGCCCGTGTCCACAGCGACCGCACGCTCGGCGTCAGGAGCAGCGATGGTCGACTGGTGGCGATCACCAAGCTCCGCTCGGACGGCAGCACGGCACAGGTCGAGGACGTCTATACGGTTCCGGAGGCCCGCGGGCGCGGATACGCCCGAGCGCTGGTGAGCCGGGCGGCCGAGCTCGCCCGCGAAGACGGCGCCGGACTGACCTTCATCGTCGCCGATGACAACGACTGGCCGCGGCTGCTCTATGGCCGGATCGGCTTCCGTCCGGTCGGCCACGTCTGGCACTTCCATCGCCCGTAGCGGTCTCTCCGCGACAAGACACGTGCGCAACTTCCGCGGCGAGGCGGGTATACAGCCTGCAGATTCGGCCTATTCGGGGAGGCAGGGATGAAGCGCACGTTCGCAATGCTGCTGAGCGCCACCGCGGCGTCGTCGGTTCTCGTGGTGACTGCAATCGCGGTGGCGGCGTCCTCGCCCACGGTCGCCACCGGGACGCACTCGCACGTGACCGATACGAGCGCGGTGCTCGCCGGAACCATCAACCCGAACGGCAGCGCCACGACCTATTACTTCCAGTGGGGCCTCAATACCGACTACGGCGTGCAGAGCGACACTCACTCGGCCGGCCACGGTACCAAGGCCGAGTCGGTCAGCACCACGACCCGCGACCTGATCCCGGGTACGACCTACCACTACCGGCTGGTGGCCACCAACGCTGCGGGCACCTCGGTGGGGACCGACCACGCGTTCACGACCGCCGGCAATCCGCCACCCAACGTAGCGACCGGACCGGCCAGCCAGGTGGGCAAGAACTCGGCGACGGTAACCGCGGTCATCAGCCCCAACAAGCAGGCCACCACCTATTACTTCGAGTACGGCACCTCGACCGCATACGGGTCGCAGACGATCCCGGCGAGCGTTCCCGCCGGCACGGCGCCGGTGACGGTTGCGCAGACGCTCCTGGGGCTCGAGGCTCGCACCATCTTTCACTTCCGGATCGTGGCGCTGCACGGCAACACCGCGCCACAGCCGGGTGATGACGTCACGTTCATGACCCTCCCCCGGCACCGTCCGGTCCCGAGCATCAAGGCCAGGACGAGGCCGTCGGTTGCGGCCGGCAAGCCGTTTGTGTTCACGACCTCCGGCTCGGTGAAGGCACCCAACTGGATTCCGAGCGCCTACGACTGCCGTGGGAATGTGACCGTGCGGTTCCTGTTCGGCCAGCGGCAGGTCGGTTTCGCGCTCCTGCCGCTCGGGCCTACGTGCCACTTCTCCGGACGGACCGCACTCGCGCGCCGCGCCGGGAACGTCTCCCCGGCCGCCCTCACCGTACGCGTGCGGTTCGCCGGAAACGGATACCTGACGCCGCGGCGGGCGCCGTTTGAGACGGTCAGCGTGGGCTAGACCGCGCGCGAAATGACGGTGCATTGCACCGTTATTACGTCGACCGGCAATGCCGCCGCGCGAGGGATGACACGGGGGGTCCACAAGTGGCTATTCGACGAGCCGACCAACACCAGAACTACCGCGATCTTCAGGCGCGGACCAAGCGCCACGAGCGCTCGCGCGACGAGCAGGTGGAGCGAATCGTCGGGCTCCAGCGGGAACGTCACCTGCACGCGTTCCAGAGCGCGAGCGCTCCCGCCCCGGTCGCCGTGTTGTGGCCTGCGGCGAGCGGCGCCGGTTGGCGGATAGAGGTTCGGACCGCGGCCTGAGGCCGGGCGTCAGCCGCGACTCGCCGACGGGCGATCGCGCCGGCGATACACGAGCCGGAGTCCCGACCAGACGTGGTCGATCGCGCACACCTTGTTGTCGACCAGCCCGGCGGTGAGACCGAGTGAACGAACCACGTCCTCGGTGACGTCGGTCGCGACCCCCGAGGCGCGCTTGGGCCAGGCCAGCCACAGGCCACCGGCCGGATTGAGCGCGGCGGTCAGCGCCGGCAGACGGCGCTCGAGATCGGCGCGTCGCGTGTGGAACGCGACGATCACATCGAACGGCTGGCCGCGCAGGCGCCGCCGAACGCCGACGCCGGGCGGGAGCTCGCCGAGCGTTTCGTCGAAGCCCTCTGGCGCCCCGATCAGACCAAGTCGTGACTCCGGCTTGATCCCCAGCTTGCGCACCAGCGGCGTGCCCGAATAGCCCGCCGGCGCCGACGCGCTCACCCCGCGTCCACCTCGCCTGCGAGCTCGGTGATGATCCGGGAGAGCTGGCTGCCCTGCCAGGCCACCGGGGACTTCCCGGGCTCGTCGAGCACCACCCGGGCGCCCGGGATCGCCGCGGCGTAGGCCTCCCCCACGGCCTGCGGATGGCCGGGATCCGGACCGTCGGCGCTCGCCACCACCACGGTCGGCACGGAGATGGCCCGGAGATCGTCGACCACGCCGAACGGCCGGGAGCGTGGCACCACCCGCAACGCGTCGGCCACCGCCTCCGGATGATCGTGCGCGGAGAGCCGCTGGCGGGTCACCTTGAGCACGGTCTCCTGCCAGTCCTCGGGCACGTTGGGCCGTCCCTGGGCGGTTATGAACCCCTCGACGCCGCCCCGCTCGAGTCCGTCGGCGAGCGCGTCCCACCGCGCCAGCCGCGCCTCGTCGAGCTGTACCGCCGGGTCATACGCCGGCGTTATGACGACCAGTCCGGCCGCCCGCTCGGGCGCGTTGAGGGCCAGCCACAGCAGCGTGTGGGCTCCCATCGACGCGCCCGCGAGCACGGCCCGCTCGATCCCCTGGTCATCCAGGACGGCGATCAGGTCGTGGCCCAGGTCATCGTAGGTGTACTGATCGCGCGCCGCCGCCGGCGAGGAGGATCCGTGGCCACGGGCGTCGTACGCGATCACCCGATGGCCCGAGCGCTCCAGGGCACGCGAACCCATGACGACGTAGCGACGGGTCGCGGTGAGGCCGTGCAGCAGCACGACGGGGGTCCCTTCCCCCGACTCGTCGCCGGCGAGCTCGACGCCGGCGCGCTGGACCACGATCTCGGTCATGCCGGTCCTACATCTACAGGATCTCGCACGGATACGCGCACCTGACCGCCGGGGATCAGTTGCGCGAATTTGACGTCGACGTAAGGTTGGCCTGCCCCCAGGCGCCGCTACCATGGGAGTCATGGACGTCACCGAGACCACCTTCCAATCTGCGGTACTCGATCGCTCGCACACGCTCCCGGTCGTCGTCGACTTCTGGGCCGAATGGTGCGGCCCGTGCCGGCAGCTCGGGCCGGTGCTCGAGCGTGGAGCCGATGCCCGCGCGGGCAAGCTCGAGCTCGTGAAGGTTGACGTCGACGCCAACCCCGGGCTGGCTCGGACGTTCCGCATTCAGGGCATACCGGCGGTCAAGGCGTTCCGCGATGGCCGGCTTGTGGCCGAGTTCACCGGCGCTCAGCCTCCGACGGCCGTCGAGGAGTTCCTCGACTCGCTGCTTCCCTCGGAAGCCGACGGGCTCGTGCAGCGCGGTGACGAGGAGTCGTTGCGGCGGGCCAACGAGATAGAGCCGACGCGCGCCGATGCCGCGGTGCCGCTGGCCCGGATCCTGAAGAGTCGGGGCGAGACCGACGAAGCCCTTGACGTGCTCGCGCGCGTGCCCGGCAGCTTCGCGGCGGATGGGCTGACCGCGCGTATCGGCTTGGAGCGAGCGGCCGAGCGCTCGGCCCAGCCGACGGTGCCCGATCTGAGCGAGGCGTTCGCCGCCCTCGACGCCGGGGACAACGAGCGCGCGCTCGATCTGCTGCTCGCGGCGATCCCCAACGCCGACGGAGCCCGCGACGACGTCCGTCGCGTCGTGGTCGGGGTGCTCGACGAGCTGGGCGTGGATCATCCGCTCGCCCGCGACGCGCGCCGCCGGCTGGCTTCGGCGCTCTACTGACCCCCGGCCGGGGCCGGCCCGGTCCACCATCGCGCCGATCGAGACCGGCCCGGCGCTTGCTTCTGCGCTCGCAAAGCAGCGATTTTCTGCGAATGACTTCGCGTCCATATGGGTATCCGGTGAACCGAAATGGCGCGCGGCGAAGGCCTGAGCGAGTCCTACCCGGCTCTGCCGGAGTCGGTGCCTATCGCACGACGGGCGCTGGCCGCGGTGGCAGCCGCGGCGGGCGCGGCGGGCGAACGGCTCGAGGAGATCAGGTTGGCCGTCTCGGAGGCGTTGACCAACGTCGTCGTACACGCCTACCGGAACGGCGACGCCGGCCGCCTCCACGTCACCGCCGCCGTCACCTCCGGGGAGCTGTGGATCCTCATCGGCGACGACGGGCGTGGCATGCACGCGTGGAACGACAGCACCGGGCTCGGCATCGGGCTGTCCCTGATCTCGGGGCTCAGCGACGGCTTCGCGATCCTCACCCGCGCCTCCGGCGGCACTGAGGTGCAGATGCGGTTCGACCTCAAGTGCGGCGGAGTGATCTCACCCGTGGTCAACCACGAGGATCATGCTGCTCGGCAACCTCGCCAGCCAGATCTCGCTTCTCAACGATGACGTAGCCTGACCGGGTCTCGACCACGGTCTCGAGCTCGTGCAGCTCGTGGCCGAGAAGCACCACAAACCGCCTGGGATGCGCGCGCACGTCCTCGTATTCGCGCACGGACAGCTCGATCAGCGCGTTGCAGCCGAGCCGGGCGCACTCGCATCGGAAGGCCACCGGGGTGTCCTCCTCCCCCGGCCACTGGCCCCGCTCGATGCCCTCGTTGACGTCGCGGATCGTCGCTTCGTTGGCGGCGGCGCGCCGCTGCTTCTTGCCCTCCACGGCAGTGATCCTGTCACGACGCGCGGCCACGCGCCAGCGCGCGCCGGCGCGCCTCACAAAACCAGCGTGAGCTGACGCCCAGCGGCCTGCTCCTGGAGGACGAGCCCGGCAACGCGAACGCCGAGAAGGCGCACCGGTCGGGAGGGCGCGAACCGGCGTAGCAGCTCGAGCGCGACCGGTCCGACCCGCTCGACCGAGCCGACCGCCTCGGGAAGGGTTCGGGCGCGGGTGTGCGTGGAGAAGTCGTCGAGGCGCACTTTGATCCCCACCGTGCGACCGCGCCGGCGCTGTGCCTCCAGGGCCGCGCACAGGCGCTCCACCAGCTCACCCAGGATCACCTCAAGCCGGTGCGGGTCGCGGATGTCCTCGTCGAAGGTGAGCTCGCGGGACTCGGAGACCACCTTGCGCTCCTCGGTTACCGGCGCCGAGTCCTCGAATCTGGCCCGCTGCTGGAGCTCGGCGGCCATGCGTGGGCCGAACCGTGAAGCCAGCCGCTCATAAGGTGCCGCGGCGAGCCCGGCAAGCGTGTCGACACCGAGTGCGCGCAGGCGCTCGGCGGTCTTGGGACCGATCCCCGGCACCAGCCCGCATGGGGAGCCGGCAAACCGCTCGCGTGCCTGCTCGCTGCTCAGCGCCACAAAGCCGCGCGGCTTCTCGGCATCCGAGGCGACCTTGGCCACGAGCTTGTTCGGCCCGATCCCGATCGAGCAGCCGAGGCCCGTCGTGCGCTCGATCTGCGCCGCCAGTCCTCGCATCGCCGCGTGGGGGGCCGGCAGTCCGGTGAGGTCGAGGTAGGCCTCATCGAGGCCCACCACCTCAACCGCGTCGACCGCGGACCGCACGCTCGCCATCACTTCGCGGGACGTCGCCCGGTAATACGGGAAGTCGGGCGCCAGGAACACGCCATGGGGACACAGGCGCCGGGCCCGCGCGGCAGGCATCGCCGAACCGACCCCGAACCGACGTGCCTCGTAGGAGGCAGTGGTAACGACCGAGCGAGGGCCGGTGCCGGCCACGATGACCGGCCGGCCCTTCAGCTCCGGCCTGCGCCGCAACTCAACGGACACGTAGAACGCGTCCATGTCAAGGTGCGCGACGCAACGCTCCGCCATCAATCAGCAGGCTAGGGCGCCCCCCGGACGGGTGACCGAGCCTCCGTTGATGGAGTGCCCGCCCACCACCCGGCGAACGCGCAGGCTACTGGCTCGACCAGACGGTGCCGACGCCGCCGAAGCCGAGCGCGGCCGCCGTGTTCTGGTTCAGGTCCCAATCACGACCGCCGACGTACGGCCCGCGGTCATCGACGGTCGCGGTGACCGACCGTCCGTTGTATCGGAAGGACACCGTGGTCCCGCAGGGCAGTGTCCGGTTGGCGACGCCGAGATAGGCGTGAAACCCGCAGGCTGTTTGGCCGCCGTCGTTGTACCACGACGCCTCGGCCAGCCGGTAGACGGTCATATTGCCCGCCCGGACGGCGGCGCGAGCGTTTAGCTGGTCCCCGGCAAAGCGCACGCGGATCGGCGCCTGGCCGGCGTTGCCCGTCACGTAGCGCAGCACGAACCGGCCCTTGGCGCGCGTACGAGTCGTGGCGAGCGTTCGCCACGCGCCGTGCTGGCGTGCCTGGAGGCTGACCTTGCGCCCCGCCAGGGCCGGCAGCAGGCGACCGCGGACCGATACGGTCTGGCCGGCCAGAACGGCAACCCGGCGGGCAGGAACGCGCATCGCGGCGTCGACGTCGACCGGCACGGTGCTGCTCGTCGCCTGGGTCGCGCCGGTGCTGACGCCGGTCACGAACGCGGTCAGGACACCGCTCGAGGTGTCCAGGGCGCGCACCTCGCCCGAGCGCTCGAGCCGCGTGCTCATGCGAAAGCGCCCGTCGCCGCCAACCGTCGTCGAGCTCAGATCGCTCCAGGCGCTCGCGCCGCGGGCCGCGAACTGCAGCGCGACGGTGTGTCCTGCGTCGGCCGGCGACTCGGTGCCGCCCAGCATGAGCTCTTGGCCGTAGGAGATGTGCTGTGAATGGGGGGTGATGTGCACCGGCCCCGCGGCGGGTTCAGCAATCGCCTGGCCGGCGCTGAGCGCCGCCGCGGACGCGGGAATTCCGACCATCAGCGCACGTACGCCCAGGCGGGCGCGGCGCCGTTTTCGCATGCCTCTGATAGGCCTCAACTCGAGGGCCTCCTTTTGTCTTCGACCGGGCGCCTACGGGGTTAGCTGTCGGGCTCGCGAACCTCTGACGGCGCGCTCTGGCGGGCCGTCCCGGGCGCTACGACTGCGGCCGTCTAGGCGACTGGCAAGTCGATTCGCCCCGGCCAGGCAAAACGGCACCTGGCAATGGGTCCCCCGTTCACCCCCGTACCGGACGGGGGTGATTCAGCAGGGTCGATCAATAAGTCGGTCAGGTTAGAAAGCTTCTTGACAGTCTTGCTGTGATATCGCTCACAGGACGCAATACGTGCCAATTGCCACGAGCGGCGAGTGCTGTTTCGGGTGGGCGAGTGGGACTACCATCTCGGCGGTGGCCAACAAGGACAGGCTGACCGGGCTCGATACCTCGTTTTTGCACCTGGAGCGCGACTCCGCGCACATGCATGTGGCCGGTTGCTCGGTGTTCGCGGGCGACGCGCCGAGCTACGAGGAGCTGATCGGAGCGATCGAGTCGCGGCTGCACCTCGTCCCCCGCTACCGACAGCGGCTCGCCTTCGTCCCCTTCGACCAGGGACGGCCGGTGTGGGTGGACGACCCCCACTTCAACGTGCGCTACCACGTGCGCCACACGGCGCTGCCCCGGCCGGGCGGCGAGGCCCAGCTCAAGCGGCTGGCCGGGCGGGTCTTCTCGCAGGCACTTGACCGCGGGCGTCCGTTGTGGGAGCTGTGGCTCGTCGAGGGTGTCGCAGAGGGGCGCTTCGCGCTCCTCTCAAAGACTCACCATGCGCTCGTGGACGGCGTCTCGGGGGTGGACATCGCGACGGTGCTGTTCGATACCTCGCCCGATCCCTTGCCGGTCGCCCCACCCGAGCACGAGTGGGTCCCCCGCCCGCTCCCGAGCTCGGCCCAGCTGCTGGCCGACGCGCTGCGCGAGCGCGCCACGGTGCCGGGCGAGGTGGCTCGCGGCGTCCGGGCCACACTGCGCGGCCCGAGGACCGTCGTCACGCGGCTCGGTCGGACGCTTGGGAGCGTCAGCGCGCTGGCTTGGACCGGGCTGCAGGCCGCGCCTTCAAGCCCGTTCAACGTGCGGATCAGCCCGCACCGCCGGTTCACCTGGGTCCGGGCCGATCTCGATCAGTTCAAGGCGATCAAGAACTCGCTCGGCGGGACCGTCAACGACGTGGTCCTGGCCACGGTGACCGGCGCGCTGGGCAGCTACATGCGCCTCCACGGCGAGCCGACCGAGCACATCGGGCTGAGGGCAATGGTCCCGGTCTCGGTCCGGGCCGACGTCGAGCGGGGGGCGCTGGGCAACCGCGTCGCCGCGATGTGGGTCACGCTCCCGGTAGGGACAACGGATCCGGCGCAGCGCCTGCGCAAGATCAGCGAGGCGATGCATGCCGTCAAGCAGTCCGGGCAAGCGGTCGGGGCGGAGATCCTGACCCAGCTGTCGGGGTTCGCGCCGCCGACGATCATGGCCCAGGCGGCCCGGCTCCAGGCGCGGCAGCGTCTGTTCAACCTCGTCGTCACCAACGTTCCCGGTCCGCAGTTTCCGCTCTACCTGCTCGGCCGCGAGCTCGAGTCGGTCTATCCGATGGTCCCGCTGGCCGAGAACACCGCCCTCGGCATCGCGATTCTCAGCTACAACGGGCAGCTGAACTTCGGGCTGGTGGGCGACTACGACGCGCTGGCTGACGTCGAGGTGCTCGCCGACGAACTGCGCTCCGCAATCGAGGAGCTCTCGGCGACCGCCGGCGCGTCTGCTTACGCGGCGCCGCCGGGCGGCGCTGCTCGCCCGCGGGGCGGACGGGCACCCGCCGCCCGGTGACGCCGACGCCCAGCGTGGGTGGCCGTCGAACCGGCTCCAGGCAATCTGGATCTCGCCTGCTCCGGGTTCTCGAGGTGCTGGCGATCGGGCTCGCGTCGCTGGCCCTGTCGATCGGCCTGATCGTGCTCTTGTCCGGGTTCTTCGCCAACCGCGACCAGGCCGGGGTATCAGGCACGGGTGCCGGCGCCGGGCAGGCGTTCGCCGACCTGGGCCATGGCGTGCTGCGGCCAGGCCAACCCCGGCCCGCCTACAACTCTGACCCGCCGACGAGTGGATCGCACGTCCCCGAGGCCGTGACTCGCGATGACGCCCCGCTCAGCGATGACCAGCTGCTGCAGGCGCTTGCAGTGGGTGACGTAGTGATCTTCTACGGCACGCGCCAGCCGCCGGCGGGGCTAGGGCAATTTGCGAGCTCGCTCGCGCCGCCGTTCACGCCGTCGCTCGCGGCCGTCGGCTCGAGCGTGATCATCGCACCGCGGCCCGGCACGACGGGCCTCCTCGCCGCAGCCTGGACGCACCTGCTGCACGTGTCGAGCCTCGGCGACCAGCTGCGCCAGTTCGTGGCGTTTTGGCTCGGGCGGGGCGCCGGTACGGCACCCGCCGGCTCCCTGCCGTCCGGAACCATCGGGTTCCCGTAGCTTGGTCCCGCGTCCGTCCAGCGCCAACTGTCGTCAGCCCAGCGGCAGCGGGTGTGCCTCGTAGCGCCGGGCCAGCCGGAAGAAGAACCCCCCGTCGCTCTGCGCCGTCGTGCATCCGGTCGCGCCGGCCCCGAACAGCAGGCCGATGACCCCGGCGTCGCGCGTGGCGCGCAGGTGGGCAGCCGAGTCGGCGCCCAGCCACCATTGCAGTCGGTTGTCCTGGTAGTGCTCCCACGTGTTGTTCAGATGGCTGTCCCCGACCGGAAGCTGCCAGAGCACCACGCCTGTGTGGGTACGCCGCGCAAAGCCGGCGATGTAGCGATCCTCGCGGGCGAAGTCGGTCGGCCCCCACCAGGTGTTCGGGTTGCCCTCGACGTACTGGTAGTAGCCGGCGTCGCGATCGGTCACGTCGTTGAACACCAGGTCGAAGTGGGCGTGGAGCGATTCGTAGAAGGCAGCCGACATCGCCGCCATCTGATCCACCTCGGCGGGTGACGGCTTGGAGTTGGTGATGTCGCGATCCGTCCCCCACACGCTCAGGTGGTAGGCGAGCAGAACGTGGGGCGCGAGCCGGTCACGCAGCGCGATCAGGCGCCGGGCGAACGACCGGGCCAGCGCTGTGGCGTGGGCCTGCTCGAGGTATCCCCAGAGGTCGGGTTCGACATGGATCACGACGAGGTGCCGTCCCGCGGACTGAGCGACCCGACGCAGCAGAAGCTCGTAGTCGGCCCAATAGGCCTGCATCGTCGCCGGGTTGCGCATGTTCGAGAGGTCCCGGGCCTGCTCGGTGGCCCCGACGGAGGGCGCTGACTGAAGCATCTGGTAGTAGGTGAAGACCGGGATGATGTGCGCGGCCAGCGACTCGCGCACGTACATCGTCACGAAGCTGCCGTCGGGATTCCAGGTCGCCCAGCCGTGGCCCGTGTTCACGCCGCCGGCGAGGTACTGGTAGCGCATATCGACCCCGCTCTGCGCTCGGAGCGTCTGGGCGTCGCTCGGCGAGTCGGCCACCCCGAGGGCGAGATGCTGCGGCCAGCCCGGTGGGATGCCCGCGCCGAGGGCCACCCGCGGCGAGAGCACCAGAACGAACGCGACGATCACCAGCACCGGCAGGAGCCCGTGGCACCGCTTGCGGACCCGGTGGACGACTCGCCGCACGCCGCAAACGGTAGCTGCCGCCTACCGATCCCGCACCGCTACGGTCACCCGCGCCACCACGCACACCCGGCCGGCGTCGTCGGCGATCTCGACCTCCCACACCCAGGTCGTCCGCCCCCGGTGGCGCCGCAGCGCGGTGGCATACATGGCGCCGGCGCCGATCGGGCGCAGGACGCTGGTGTGCGTAGCCAGGCTCACGACCTGCTTGCCCTGGCCGGCCACCCCGGTCGTCGTGCCGCGCACCGCGAGCGCGTCGGCGAGCGCGCCGTACACGCCGCCGTGAACCGCCCCACCGAGCTGCTTGAGCTCATCTCGAACCGGGACCCGAGCGCGCGCGAGCTCCTCGCTGCACTCGCCCAGCTCAAGCCCGTAGAGGGCGTCGAATCCAGGCGCTTCGGTGGGAGAGCTCGGGCCCATCGGGCGCGGCACCTTACCGGTCCGACATCTTCCGCACCTCTTCGTTGGCTTCTCTACGCTAGTCCGTCCCCGATGGCATCCCTGGACAGTCTCACCCCGGATCAGCGCGCCGTTCTCGACCTCGTGCTGCGCCGCGGGCGCAGCTACGACGACATCGCCCAGCTGCTGGCGATCGATCGGGCGGCCGTCAGGGCCCGCGCGCTGGCCGCGTTCGACGCGATCGGTCCGGAAACCGGGATCTCGCCCGAGAGCCGCGCGCTCGTCACCGACTACCTGCTCGGTCAGCTGCCCGAGCGGGTGGCCGAGCAGACGCGCGAGCGATTGGCCGGGTCGCCCTATGACCGCGCCTGGGCTCGCGTGGTGGCATCTGAGCTCGAGCCGCTGGCCGCGGAGCCACTGCCCGAGATTCCGGACGGGTCGCGAGCCCGCAGCGCCGCCGCCACCTCCTCGGAGGCCGAAGCGACCGCGCCCAAGACACGAACCACAGGCTCCGAGGCAGGGCCGCGAGAGGCCCGGCGCCACCCGCGGCTATCTGACCGGCCGAGCTCGCGCCGGGGCGGGGCCATCTTGCTCGGCGTCGGGGTGCTCGTCGTCGTCGTGGTGGTCGTCGTCCTCCTGACGGTGATAGGTGGCGGGTCGAGCAAGAAGCAGCCAACGACTGCGGCGTCGAACCCATCCACGACCGCCCACACGACGACAGGCGGCTCCACGACGGGCACCACGGCCACTAAGAGCCAGGCCCAGATTGTGGCCCAGGTCAATCTGAACCCACCGAGCGGCACCGGCTCGAGCAAGGGGGTCGGCCTCGTCGTCAAGGACGGGAGCGCCTACGGGCTCATCATCGAGGCCCAGAACGTGGCTCCGAATAGCCACAACGCCTACGCCGTGTGGCTCTCCAACTCCTCCACCGACACCCTGCGCCTCGGCTTCGTCAACCCCGCCGTGGGCAAGACGGGCAAGCTCCAGGTCGGAACCGGGCTGCCGACAAACGCCGGGCATTACAAGGAACTGCTGCTCACGCTCGAGACTCAGAGCAACCCGAAGACACCGGGCCAGGTCGTGCTCGAGGGCGCGTTCAAGGGCGTTCCCGCCACGGGCTGACGGCACTCCGCGGCCAACTGCAAAGAAACCAGCTCAAAAAGTACTCAGCCGAGGATCCGGACCAGCCCGTCCAGCGCCTGATCGAGGCGTTTGCCGGTTGCCCGGCGCATCGTGAGGACCCCGAGCCGGCTCGATCCTTTGAGCTTGTGGCGCTGGCCGATCGTCACCCGCGTGGCCCCCTCCGGGGCGGGCTCGACCACGACCTCGGTGACCGACTCCTGGAGGACGCGCTCGAACGGCGTCCCCTTGAGCTCCTGGCTCCACGCCCGGTGACCGCGCCGCTCCCCGGCGCCCGGCGGCTCTGAGGCCAGCAGGCGGAAGTCCGCTCGCACCGTGCGCCGGCGCGTGGACACGAATACCTGGGTGAAGCGATCGTCATCGACCCCCTCGACGCGCTCAACCTGGGGCCACCAGCGCGGCATCTGGTAGGCGTCCTCGATCACGCTCCACACATCCTCGATCGGCGCGTTCACGACACGCGTGCGCCGAAGGCTCACGAGGCGTATTCGAGCACGGCGTGGACGGGGTACGGCTCGAGGCGCTCCCGGCCACCGAGGAAACTCAGCTCGATCAGGAAGGCGCAGCCGGCGATCTCGGCCCCCAGCCCGGCGACGAGGTCGCAGACGCCGCGCGCGGTCCCGCCGGTGGCGAGCAGGTCGTCGTGCACGAGGACCCGCGTACCCCGTCCCAGCGCGTCGGCGTGTACCTCGAGCGCGTCGATCCCGTACTCGAGGACGTACTCGACGCTGACCGTCTCCGACGGCAGGCGCCCGGGCTTGCGCGCCGGTACGAAACCGGCGCCCAGCTCGCGCGCGAGGGCGGCGCCGAGGATGAACCCGCGCGCCTCGGCGGCCACCACCAGATCGATCTCGAGCCCCCGTGCGAACCCGGCCAGCTCCGAGACGGCGCAATCGAGGGCCGCCGGGTCGAGCAGAAGCGGCGTGATGTCTTTGAACACGATCCCGGGCTGGGGGAAGTCGGGGATCTCACGGATCAGCGACCGCAGATCAGCCGCGTTCAGGGGGGCCTCGGACGCGTTTGTCCCCTACCGGCGGCCGCCCCCGGCTACGTCGCGATCTTGCGCAGATCGCGGATCAGCAGCAGGTGCTTGAGATGCGTGGTGACCGAGGCCAGGTTCTCGAGCGCCTCGATCGCCTCACGCCGGCGCTCGGGATTGCGCGAGCGCAGGGCGGGCGCCAGGATGCTCTGCAGGAGCTGCGCCTCCCGGTCGGCCGAGCTGCGGAACACGCGCAGGTTGCGACCCCCCACGCCGTAGCGCGCGAGCTCGGACACCGCGCGCACGATCTCCCGCTCGGTCTCGTCGAAGTAGCGGACGCCGGCCCGCATGTCGCCCTTGATCACGCCGTAGTCGACCAGCTCGCGCACCAGGCTGACCTCGGCCCCGGTCTCCTCGACCACGTCCTCGAGCGAGTAGAAGGCGCCCGGATCGCGGGTCGACACCGACGACGCTCGCCGCATCGAGCGGCCGTCGGGGGCCGGAGCGGCCACCTCGCGCTCGGCCCGTCCTGCAGCGAGCTCCTGGCGGATGACTCGCAAAGGCAGGAACTCGTCACGCTGGAGGCGCAGGATGGTGCGCAGCCGCTGGATGTCCGACTGGGTATAGAGCCGGTAGCCGCCCTGGGTGCGGCGCGGCGCGAGCAGCTTCTGGTCCTCCAGGTAGCGGATCTTGGAGATCGATATGTCGGGAAACTCCTGCTGGAGGGCCTTGCACACGGTCCCGATCGTGACCGCCTTCTGGCGGGGCAGCTGGGCCTCCTCCTCGGCCCCTTCCGGATCGTGGAGCTCGGCGGCGGGATCGCGGGTTTCAGGAGTTGCCATCAGCGAGCCAGGAAAGCGAGCTTGTACTTGCCGACCTGAAGCTCGTCGCCATGGGTCAGGCGATGAGACTCGATCCGGCGGCGGTTGACATAGGTGCCGTTGAGCGAGCCGCAGTCGTCGAGGTAGTACTCGCTCCCGCGGCGGACCAGGATGGCGTGGTCGCGGGAGACGGTCACGTCGTCGAGGAAGATGTCCGAGATCGGGCGGCGGCCGATCGTCACCCGTCCGGCGCCGAGCGGGAAGCTCTCACCGGCGCGCCCACCCCCGGATCGGATCACGAGCGCTGGCCCCCGCTCGATGACGTCATCCAACTCGATCTCCTCGAGCTCACCGGTCTCCCCCAGCTTGTAGGTCGCGGTCGTCGTGCCGGGTGGTGGATCCGATTGCGCGAGAAAAGCGCCACAGCGCTGGCAGTAGTTGGCGCCGTCATCGTTGGCAAAGCCGCACTCTGGACAGTGCTGGGCCACCGCCGGGCTATTCGGACTCGGACCCCGGGACGCGACCGGCAAGGATGTCGGTCAGCTGCTGGACGTCGGCGCCGGTGATGACCAGCTCGCCGGTCTCGTCCTTCTTGCGCAGTCGGTTGACCAGCTCAGCCCGCAGAATGTCGATCTTGCCGTGGAGGATCCGCCGGCGGTAGGAGATCTCCATCTCCTCATCGGTGAGCTGCTTGATGAGCTCCTTCAGCTCCTGATCCGTCAGTGAGCCCAAGTCGGGAAACGTGTCCATGTAGATCAGATCCTCCGGGTCTTTCCGGTCCGAGTGCGCGAGGGAGCGAGTATAACCGGGCGAAGTGCGAGGCTCAAGCTTAGCTTGAGAGTTCGGGCCGTTCCGTTCCAGCGTCCTCGCGGCGAGCTCGAAGCTCTCTGGAGCCACGTCTGACATACATCGCGGCCGAGATCAGCCCAAAGGCCATTCCAACGTACAGCAATATCAGCGCGAGCCAGTGGACGCCGGCCATCGCGAAGAAGGGTGCTCCGGCGATCGGGGCCACGCCGAGTCGTCCCGCCCAATTGATCTGGATGTCCAGACCGCGTGAGAGCGCGTAGCGGCTCGCGACGAGCATGAACAACTCCCGCGCGATCACGACCGCGATCGCCCACCGCGGCAGCAGCGAAAAATGCCAGCAGACAACCATCCCGGAGACAATCAGCAGGCGGTCGACCACTGGATCGAGCAGCGCCCCGAGACGGCTGTACTGACCGGTCAGGCGGGCGAGGAAGCCGTCGAGGTAGTCCGACCAGGCGATCACCCCGAACAGCACCACGGCGAGCGCGTCGTGCCCATCGGCGCTGGACAGCGCGACGATCAGGAACACGGGGATCGCGAGCAACCGGCAGTAGTCGACCGCGTTCGGGACGGTCCACGGGTTGAGCGCGTGGCCCGAGGTCGTCGCCTCAGGCGGGGGTCCGGACCGGTCAAGGCCCGAGAGCCGGCGCTTGCTGATGTTCGGGCTCATATGGGAATTGTCGGCGGCGCCTGACGGCGGCGCCTTAGCCCCAGACTTCAGGGCAGTCCGCGCCACAGCGCGGCGATCTCCTCCGCCGCGTCGTCGAGCAGCACGCTCGTGCTCTCCCGGCCCCGGCGAAGCTGGACCTCGACCTCGCCCGAGCCGAGCGTCCGGCGCCCGACGGTGACGCGGAGGGGGCACCCGACGAGCTCGGCATCGGTGAACTTCTCCCCCGGCCCGGCATCGCGATCGTCATAGAGCACCTCGAGCCCAAGCTCCTGGAGCTCGCCGTACAGGCCGTCGGCGAACACCCGCTCCTCGCTCCCCTCCTTGCCGAGGGTGACGAGCTCGATGTCGAACGGGGCCATCGACCGGGGCCAGGAGATTCCCGCCTCGTCGGCGTACTGCTCGACCGCGGCGGCCGCGGCGCGCGCCGGCCCGAACCCGTAGCAGCCCATGTGGATCAGCTGCTCCTGTCCGGACTCGTCGAGATACCTCGCCCCGAGCGGCAGCGAATACCGGGTCCCGAGCTTGAAGATGTTTCCCACCTCGATCGCCGGCTCGATCCGGATCGCGGTGCCGTTGATCGTGTCGCCAACCACCACCGTGCGCACATCGACGCGCTCGTACGGGAAGTCGCGCCCCGGCTCGACACCCCGCAAGTGGGCGTCCGGCTCGTTCGCCCCCGTGACGTAGGCACCGTCGGCAACCCCCTCGTCGAGCAGGATCGGCATCTGCGCGCCGACGGGACCGATGTACCCGGGCGGACCCAGCCGCGCCTGGACCTCTTCCGGGCGAGCGGGCCGGAAGTCGGCCCGGAGCGCATTGGCCAGCTTGACCTCGTTGACGCGGTGATCGCCCCGCAGGATGACCAGCCTCATCTCGTCGCCGTCGAGCACGACCGGGAAGGCCTTGAGCAGGGCCCCCGCCGGGAGGCTCAGCGCGCTGGCCACGGCGTCGATCGTGGTCATCCCCGGCGTGGCGACGATCTGCGGTGCCGCGAGCCTGGGCTCGAGCGGGACGGCCTGGGCGTCGGCACTCGCCACCTCGAGGTTGGAGGCGTAACCGCCCGCGAGCACAACCTCGTTCTCGCCGGCGGGGCACGGAGCCATGTACTCGTGGGCGCCGCTTCCCCCCATCATCCCGACGTCGGCCTCGACCCGGTACCACTCCAGGCCGCACCGGTCCATCATCCGGTCGTAGGCGACCACGTGCTTCTGGTAGCTGACCTCGAGTCCCTCGGCGTCTCGGTCGAAGGTGTAGGAGTCCTTCATGATGAACTCGCGGGTCCGGAGCACGCCGGCCCGCGGCCGCGGCTCGTCGCGCTCCTTGGTCTGGAAGTGGTAGAGGATCAGCGGCAGATCGCGGTAGGACCGCACGGCCGCCGCCACGTGGGTGGTGACGACCTCTTCGCTGGTCATCCCGAGCACGAGGTCCGCGTTGCGCCGATCCTTGAGCTTGAACAGCTCCTCGATGTCGTAGCGGCCGCTGCGGCGCCACAGCTCCGCCGGCTGGAGGACCGGCATGAGCATCTCCTGGCCGCCGATCGCATCCATCTCCTCGCGGACGATCTGGACCACCCGCTGATGCACCCGCCAGCCCGCCGGCAGCCACGTCCAGAGCCCGGCCCCGACCTGCCGGATCAGCCCGGCGCGGACCATCAGCTTGTGGGAAATCGCCTCGGCGTCGGCGGGCGGCTCACGCTCGGTTGGCAGAAAGTAGGCGGACAGGCGCGTCATTCGAAGCGCCAAGGGTACCCGCGTGATACAAGAACGGACGTCCTCAAGAACCAGATGCAAGGAGCAGCCCGATGGCATATGAAGTTCCGCCGCTGCCGTACGACTACGACGCGCTCGCGCCGACGATCGATGAGCAGACGATGCACCTGCACCACGACAAGCACCACCAGGCCTACGTGACGGCCGCCAACGGCCTGCTCGAGGGCACCGAATGGGCCGACAAGCCCGTGGATGAGGTCCTCAAGAACCTGGACAAGCTGCCCTCAGACAAGCAGGCTGGGGTGCGCAACCAGGCCGGCGGCCATTCCAACCATTCTAAGTTCTGGGAGTGGATGTCCCCGAACGGCGGCGGTGAGCCCGACGGCGACCTGCGTGCGGCGATCGACGCGGCGTTCGGGTCGTTTGACGACTTCAAGGCCCAGTTCAAGGACAACGGCGTGAAGCGCTTCGGCTCCGGCTGGACGTGGCTGGTGCACGACGGCTCGGGGCTGGCGCTCCTCTCGACCGCCAACCAGGACAGCCCGATCTCGGACGGCAAGACGCCGCTACTGGGCAACGACGTGTGGGAGCACGCCTACTACCTGACCTACAACAACCGGCGTCCCGACTATCTCGACGCGTGGTGGAACGTGGTCAACTGGCCGAAGGTGGCGGAAGGGTACGCGGCCGTTAGTTAGGGGCCGCTCCGCGGCATCCGTGGGGCCACGTACCCCGTCCGGACGGGGAACATGGTCCCACGGACGCCGAGCGGAGCGAGGCCCCTAAGCGCGGGTGAAGCGGCGACCCGCGACGGGTGAGTCGGCCTCGTCGAGCGCGACCGCAGCGGCTTCCATCGCGGCCATGCGCTCGGGGGTCATGGCGGTCGCGTCCTCGTTCTCGGCCAGCCACTGCTCGGCCTCGGCGACGTCGCGCTCGTTGCGGACCACGCGCTTGCCGGCCGCGTAGTACTTGTCGATCTCGGCGAACAGCTCGTCGACCAGGTTCTCGGTCTTGACCTTGCGGATCATCTGGCCCTTGGAGTAGATCGCGCCGGCATCCTTGGCGCCGGCGATCCCGAAGTCGGCGTGGCGGGCCTCGCCGATGCCGTTGACGGCACACCCGAGCACGGAGACCTCGATCGGGTCGTCGTACTGCTCCAGGCGGCGCTCGACCTCGGCGACCACGCTGTCCATGTCGAACTGGAGACGGCCGCAGGTTGGGCAGGCGATCAGCACCGGGCCCCGCTCGCGCAGCTTGAGCGCCTTGAGGATCTCCCAGGCGACCTTGACCTCCTCCTCGGCGTGGAAAGTCGAGAGCGAGATCCGAATCGTGTCGCCGATGCCGTCGGCCAGCAGCGTGCCGAGCCCGACCGCCGACTTGAGCGAGCCCGACCACTTGGTGCCCGCCTCCGTGACCCCCAGGTGCAGCGGATACGGGATCCGCTCCGACAGCAGGCGGTTGGAGGCGATTGTGTTGGGGACGCTGGTTGACTTCATCGACACTTTGAAGTTCGTGAAGTCCAGGCGTTCCATCAGCTCGACGAACTCGACCGCGGCGGTGACCAGCGCCTCGACCGGGTTCTCGAACTCAAGCTCGCGCAGGTGAGCGGGGAGCGATCCCGAGTTGACCCCGATCCGCAGCGGCGTCCCGAGCTCGGTGGCCCGTTGGGTCACCAGCGCCACCTTGTCGGGGCCGCCGATGTTGCCCGGGTTAAGGCGGACGCAGTGGGCGCCCGCGTCGAGCGACTTCAGGGCCAGGGTGTAGTTGAAGTGGATGTCGGCGATCACGGGGATCGGGGACTGCTGGACGATCGTCTTGAGGGCGTCAACGTCCTTCTCGCGGGGGACGGCGCAGCGGACGATGTCGGCGCCGGCCTCCGCCACACGCCGGATCTGATCCATCGTCGCCGTGAGATCGGCGGTCTCGGTCTTGGTCATGGTCTGGACCGCGACCGGGGCGCCGCCACCGATCGGTACGACGCCGACCTGGATCTGGCGTTCTGAGGCCATGCCGCGAGTGTAGAGCCGGTGGCGCCGCGTCATGTGAAGGTCCGGTTCGGCCCCGCATCCCGATACGGTGGCCCGCGCAACTTCGGTAGCTGCTGGTAGTTGGTCTGTTCGTGCCCAGAATCACACGCTTCCTTCCCCTCGCCGCGGCCGTGCTCAGCGCCGCCGCCCTCCAGGCCGCTCCCGCCGCGGCCTCCACCACCCAGGAGTCGATCTTCCAGGACGACCCGCAGCTGATGGCCAACCCGGTCGCGACGCTTCAGACGCTCCGCGACCTCGGCGTCCAGCGGGTTCGGGTGAACGTCGCGTGGAGCGAGATCGCGCCGAAGCCGACCTCCAGGACCGAGCCCAAGGGTTTCAGTGCCACCAACCCGGCGGCCTACGCGGCTTCCGGCTGGGCCATCTACGACGAGATCGATCGGGATGCGGCCGTCGACGGAATCAGCTTGGACTTCACGCTCAACGGCCCGGCGCCGCTGTGGGCCACGGGCACGGGCGCCCCGCGGGGGACGACGGGGTATTTCCTGGCCGACTGGGAGCCTTCCGCCAAGCAGTTCGGCTACTTCGTCAAAGCGGTCGGCACGCGCTACGACGGCGCCTACAAGCCGGCCGGCTCGACCAGCCCGCTGCCGCGGATCAGCTTCTGGTCGATCTGGAACGAGCCGAACTACGGCTACGACCTCGGTCCCCAGGGAACCGGCACGCATCAGTCGACGCCGAACAGCCCGCGTCTTTACCGCGGCATCCTGGATGCCGTTTGGAGTGCGCTTCAGGTGACCGGTCACCGCACCAGAACCGACCGGATCCTGTTCGGCGAGCTGACGCCAGCCGGGGAAAACGCCTGGGGCGTGTTCTCGAACATGAAGCCTGGGACGTTCCTGCGCTCGCTCTACTGCGTCGACTCGAGCTACCACGAGCTGCGCGGCTCCGCGGCCGCGGCTCAGGGGTGCCCGACCACGGCAGCCGGCTCGCGCTCCTTCCGCAGCCAGAACCCGGCCCTGTTCTCCGCCAGCGGGTTCGCCGAGCATCCCTACGAGGAGGTCACGCCCCCGAACGAGCCGCTGCACCTGTGCGGGACCAAGCTGTGCACCGGCCGGAGCGACCCCGACTTCGCCGACCTGCCCGAGCTCCCGCGCCTGGCCCGCACACTGGACCGGCTTAACGGCGTGTACGGCTCCCGTACGCATCTCTCCATCTGGAACACCGAGTACGGCTTCCGGACGATCCCGCCCGACCCGCATGAGGGGATCAACCCGACCACGGCCGCCTACTACATGAACTGGGCGGAATACTTGAGCTACAAGCAGGCGCGGACGTATAGCTACTCCCAGTACGGCTTGATGGACCAGCCGCCACCGGTGTACTTCGACACCGGGCTGATCAACCCCGATGGGTCGCCCAAGCCAGGCTTCGACGCCTATCGGATGCCGCTGTTCCTGCCGACCACGACGATGAGCTCCGGCCAGCAGGTCGAGGTCTGGGGCGGCGTGCGCCCGGCGGGCTACGCCAGCCTCGACACCGGCGAGGCCCAGAGCGTCCAGATCGAGTTCCAGGCCGGCTCGACCGGGGCATGGCAGGTGATCGACACGGTCGCGATCACCAACCCCAGGGGCTATTTCGACGTGCGCCTGGCCTTCCCGAGCAGCGGGGCCGTCCGGCTCGCCTGGACCTACCCGGTCGGCGACCCGCTGCTAAGCGGCGGAACGGTCTACAGCCGCACGCAGTCCGTAACCGTCAAGTAGCCGGCGCGGGCGGCGGTCCACCGCCCGCGGCGGGTGGTCCACTGCCGGCGTCGGGTGGTCCACTGCCGGCGTCGGGCGGCCCACCCGCTCCCGGCCCGCCGCCGGATCGCCGCCGGATCGCGATCGCCCCGAACGTGATCGCCGCCAGCGCCAGCACGACGATCACGACGATCAGCCAGGTTGGTAGGAACGAGCTGCTCGAACTCGACGGCGCGGCGGCGTTGCCGGAGGCCGGCTTCCCGAGCTCCTTGAACAGCTGCTGCTCGATCACGTCGTAGCAGTCGGTGTACTCCTTGACGTCCGAGGGCATCTGGGCCAGCGCGGCCCGCAGGACGCTCGGCGAGTAGTAAGCCGTGAGCCTGTCGTGGGCGTTGCAGTCGCTGATCGCCTGGGAGGGGGTCCCGCTCGAAGCGGCCCCGGCGATGGCCGGCACCGCCAACGACAGCGCGCAGACGAGCGCGAGCAGAGTGATCGCCCGTCGAATCATCGGCGGAAGCTTATGGGGAAACCCGTTCATAGAGGCCCATCAGGCGGTCGTAGTAGCGGTCCTCGCCGAACCGCTCGCGGGCGCGCTGGAGCGCTTGCGCTCCGCGCTCGGCCCGCAACCGAGGGGTCCGCCAGAGCTCGGACAGACGCGAAGCCCAGGCGGCGCCGTCCGTCGCAGGCGTGGTGGCATCCTCGCCGACGAGCTCGGGGAGCCCTCCTCGGTCGGAGGCCAGCACCGGCACGCCAGCGGCGAGCGCCTCGAGCACCGAATAGGGGCACGGCTCCTCCCAGCGCGACGGGGCGAGCACGACCGCCGCCCGCCGGCGTAGATCGGCCAGCGCGGAAGGCGCGAGGCGTCCGGCGAAGCGCACCTCAGCTCCACTCGCCAGTGCACGCAGGCGGGGCTCGTCGGGACCGGCGCCGGCGATGATGAGCGGAGCTCCCGCCGTCCGGGCCGCCGCGATCGCCGTGTCGAAACCCTTCTCCTCGGTGAGGCGACCCGCGGCGAGCGCGAACTCTCCCTCGCCGGCGCGCGAGTCTGAGGAAAGCTCCTGATTTGGGATGAAATTGGGCAACGTGGCGGTTAACGAAGGCGGCAGGCCCAAGTCGCGCAGATGGATCGCGAGCGACTCGCTCACGGCCACGAACTGGTCGACGTGGTCGAACAGCCGCGGCTGCTGCCGGCGAAGCGCGGCAGCGTACACGGCGGCTTCCGGCAGCGACCCGCGGCACCGCAGGCGCAGCCCGGGCGTCGTCCGGCCGCGCCGGCAGCGAAAACACGGCGCCCCGTCGCGGTAGGCAATGCCGATGGCGCAGAACAGCCTGAAGTTGTGGAGATGGAGCACGGTCCTCGCCCCAGCCGCGCGGGCCGCGGCGAGCGCGCGCCAGCCGAGCAGCGGGTGGATGTTGTGGGCGTGCACGACGCGTACGCCGTGCTCACGGACCGCGCGGGCGATCTCCTCCGGGTCGCGGCCGCCGGCGAGCAGCCCGGCTGCGGCCTGGGCCGGGCGCAGCCCCTGGCTCGAGCGCTCGAGCACCTCGACCGCGTGACCCCGGCCGGCGAGCAGCGCGGCCAGGTCGGCGACCGCGCGCTCCTCCCCGCCGACCGCGCGGTAGCGGTTGTGCAGGATGAGAATCACACCGGGGGCGATGAAGGCGCCCGCTGCACGAGTACCGCGACTTGCGATGGGCCCGGGCCGAGCAGCTTCGGGCCGAGTGCGCCGATCGCCGGCGGAGTCAAATCCAGCCCCTGCGCGACCGAGAACCGATCGACCACGTAATCGTTCACGCGTTTGCTGGCGATCAGCTTGTAACCCGACGGGAGGGGATCGCTCAGCTCCTGCCAGGGGTACCCAACCACGTCGACCTCGTGGACCGAGACGGGGCCGGTGGGCTGGTTCCACGGCACGCCTTGCAGGTAGAGGCTCAGCGGGTCGGCGGCGAGCCTGCCGTCGTAGGCGATGATCGCGCGCTGCCCCCCGGGGGTGCCCAGAGCGCTCGCCACGCCCCGCCAGTCCGGCCGCTGATAAGCGGCATCGCTGTTGATCTTGATCAGGCCGTAGGCGGATCCGGCGAGCAGGATCGTCGCTAGAACAGCCCCGGGAAGGCGCAGGCGCGTGGTGCACGCGGCCGCCACCACGATTGCGAGCGGCACCCAGGCGGCGATCACCGCGCGCTCGAGATAGAAGTCCTTTCCGAGCAGCGCGGCGAGGATCGGCAGAAGCAGAACGCACGCGGCGAGCACCGCGGCCACGCCGGCGCCGCGGAGCTCGTCCGCGTCGGCACCGACGATCAGCAGCATGATCACGATCGCGGCGAGGATCGCGGCGCCGATCAGCCCGGCGCTCATCAGCGTGCCCTCGAACGGCGGTCCCAGTCCGAACGCGATCGGGACGGCTTGTAGTCGGATGCTCAGCGGGGTCTGGGTGATGAAGCCGAGCAGCGAGTGCGTAGCGTGCCCGACCAGTAGCGGGACGAGCGCGAGCTCGATGACCACCAGCGCCGCGACAGCGGTGGTGATCGCCCGGTTGCGCGCGGTGTAGAGCAACCACAGGGCTTCGGGCGCCACGAGGAAGGCGGCGAAGTAGTGCGTCAGCAGCGCCAGCGCCGAGAACACTCCCCACCAGGCGACATTGCGCCTCGAGGGGTCCTGGCGGGCCCGCGCGAACCAGAGCAGCGAGGCGGCGCAGAAAGCGGCCACGAGCATGTATTCGCGGGCCTCCTGCGAGTACCAGACCATGAAGGGATTGATCGCTGCGAACGCGGCGGCCAGGAGCCCGGCGCGGCTCGACACGAGCTCGCGTCCGGCTAGGTAGACGATCGGGATGAGCGCCGTGCCGGCCAGCGCAGACAGCGACCGCAGCGCCACGGCGCCGTTTCCGAACAGATGAACCCACACCCAGCCGACCACGAAGTACAGAGGCGGAGCCGTCTCGACGGCATTGAACGAGCTGAGCATGGACCCGAACGACAGGTGGAGCTCGTGGGCGGCCTGTGCCTCATCGAACCAGTAACTCTGTGCGCCCAGCGTCGCGAAACGAACGACCGCCGCGACCCCGACAATCCCTACGAGCAGCCATGTTTCGGCCGGTCTGCTTGCTACTCTCAGCGCCCTGAAGGTCCGGGCCGCCACTGCGGCGTCCGAGCGGGCCGGGACAAGCATCCGCGCGCATTGTAGAGCGGGGATTGAACGCGAACCCTCCCCCGCGACTGTCGTCAGCGCAAACCGTTTAACCCGTTCAGATCCCTCGATGTCGTCCTTCCTCACACCCCGCCGAAGGGTGCTGACGCTCGGCTTGCCGGCCGCGGCACTACTCGCCGTCGCCGTGCTCGCGGTAGGCGGCTGCGGCGGCGGCAGTACCGTGAAGAGCACCGCGCAGGTGCCGACGCGTACCGCGCCGCTCCAGACGATTTTCGAGGCCCAGTCGGAGTTGTTCTCCAACCCCGGACCGACGCTCGACCAGCTCAAGCGCCTGGGTGTCGACGACGTAAAGGTGTTCGTGCCCTGGGGGTATCTGGCGCCGGACGCGCTGTCACGGAGCCGACCGCACTTCGACGCCTCATCGCCGGTGGCGTATCCGGCCGGGAACTGGGCTCCATACGACACGATCGTCCGGGATACCGCCGCCCGCCACATCGGCCTCGACCTGGCGCTCGAGGCGCCGGCGCCGTTGTGGGCGACCGGTCCCGGAGTGCCCGCGGGAACCGCGGCCAGCTTCCTCGGCTCCTGGGAGCCGTCGGCGAAGGAGTTCGGGCTGTTCGTCACCGCGGTCGGCGCGCGCTACAGCGGCCACTACACGCCACCCGGAGCCTCCTCGCCGCTGCCCGCGGTGCATTTCTGGTCGATCTGGAACGAGCCGAACTACGGCCAGCAGCTAGGCCCGCAGGCGATCGACAACTCGAGCGTGGAGTCGTCTCCGGCCACGTACCGCGCGCTGCTCGACGCGGCCTGGTCGGCCCTGCAGGCGACCGGCCACGCCGGCAACACGGTGCTGATCGGGGAGATCGCGCCGCGCGGCCAGACCGGTCCCGGGCTTCCGGGCAACTTCTCGGGCATGGTTCCGCTGCAGTTCATCCGGGCCCTCTACTGCGTGGATGGGAACCTGCAGCCGCTCACCGGGAACGCCGCTGCGCTGCGCGGGTGCCCGACCAGCACCGCTGCCTCGAAGGCCTTCCGGACGGATAACCCCGGGCTGTTCGACGCCGCCGGCTTCGCTTTCCATCCGTATCCACAGGGTCAGGTGCCGCCGAATGTGCCGACCGCACCGGACGGCCTGGGTGCCAACTACGCCGACCTGCCCCAGCTTCCCGCGCTCGAGCGCACGCTGGATGGCGCGCTCGCGGCCTACGGCTCGAGCTATCGCTTTCCCCTGTACGACACCGAGTTCGGCTACCAGACCAACCCCCCAGAAAAGGCGCTGCGCGCCATCAGCCCGGCTAAGGCTGCCTACTACGAGAACTGGGCCGAGTACATCAGCTGGCGGGACCCACGAGTGGTCTCCTGGGATCAGTACCTCCTGGCCGATCCCCCTCCGCCGAGCATGTTCGACACCGGCATCGAGTTCTCGGGCGGTGCTCACAAGGTGCCGCTCTACCAGGCGTTCCGGATGCCGATCTACATGCCGGTCACCGCGGCGAAGTCCGGGCAGGACCTCCACGTCTGGGGATGTGTCCGCCCGGCCCACTACGCCATGCTGGGCCCGCACGAGCCGCAGTTCGCCAGCATCCAGTTCCAGTCCGCTCCGGGAGAGTCGTGGAAGACCGTCAAACGCGTGCTGCTGACCGATGCGTACGGCTACTTCGACACGGTCGCGAGCTTCCCCTCGAGCGGCAACGTCCGGATCTCGTGGTCCTATCCCCACCATGGGTCTGAGATCCACAGCCGGACGGTCGTGATCACGATTGGCTAGCCTCACCAGTCCGCTAACGTTGCCCGCAGTCTGCGTGGCGACTTGTGCGCCGCCGTTCGTGTGCCGGTGACGAGCGCGAGCACCGGGGCGCGGTGTTCGCTTCCCGACTTCGACCGGGCGCAACTTACCCCCCACCCGGCCTGTTGTCTTCTGCAATGCGATTGATCCCCCGAGTTCGCGACGCGACGCTGGCCACGCTTGGCGTGGTGGCGGTCTGCCTCCTGCACGCGCCGACCCAGGCCCGCGCCAGCACCGGGCAGTACGAGATCTTCCAGGACGACCCCCACATGCTGGCGAACCCGGCGCAGACGCTCCAGCAGATTCGCGACCTGGGGGCGAACGTGGTGCGGGTCTCGCTGCAGTGGAATCTCGTCGCTCCAGCCCCCCGCCCGCCGGGCTTTGACCCGACGGATCCCGCCTCGTATCCGAGCGCAAACTGGGCCCCTTACGACACGATCGTCACCGACGCCCGCCAGGACGGCATCACCGTCGACTTCTCCCTCACGGGGCCGGCTCCCCCGTGGGCCGCCGGCGGCGGCCAGCCCTCGCCTGGAGGCCTGGGTCAGTGGAAGCCCTCTGCCACGGCCTTTAAGCAGTTCGCGCAGGCGGTGGGAACGCGCTACAGCGGGACGTATGACCCCACCCTCGATCAGACGATGTCGGGCGATCCGAACGACCTTCCTCGCGTGAGCTTCTGGGAGATCTGGAACGAGCCGAACTTCGGTGGCGACCTCGCGCCGCAGGCCATCAAGGGCTCGAGCGTGCCAACCGCGGCGCCGATGTACCGCAGCCTGCTGAACGCCGGCTGGAGCGGCCTGCAGAGCACCGGGCACGGCCGCGACACGATCCTGATCGGCAACCTCGACGCCCGCGGACAGCAGGCCCCCGGCAGCCGCAGTCTTCCCCAGGGGCTCCCCGGCAACTTCGCCGCCACCAAGCCGCTGCAGTTCATCCGCACCCTGTACTGCGTCAGCTCCACCTACAAGGAGCTGCGGGGCGGCGCGGCGGGCCTGGTCGGCTGCCCGACCAGCGCGGCCGCGTCGCGCGGGTTCCGCGCCGCCAACCCCGCCTTGTTCAACGCGTCGGGCTTCGCGACCCATCCGTACCCGGTCAACCTGCCGCCGAGCATGGCCAGCTCGACCGACCCCGACTACACCGAATTCAGCGAGCTCCCTCTCCTGGCCAGCATGCTCGACCGGATCCAGCGGGTGTACGGGTCGGGCAAGCGGTTCCCGATCTACAACAACGAGTACGGCTACATCACCAACCCGCCCAATCACGAACTCACGGCGCTGAACCCGACCAGCAAATTTGTCTCGCCGGCCACCGCGGCCGAGTACATCAACTGGGCGGAATACCTGTCATGGCGCAATCCGCGCATCGCCTCGACGATGCAATACCTGCTGTATGACCCCAACCCGCGACTGGCGCCCGAGTACGGCGGCTTCGCGAGCGGCTTGATCTTCTACGGCGGGGTGCGCAAGCCGGGTTACGACGCGTACCGGATGCCACTGTTCCTGCCGACCACGACGGCGCGTTCGCGCCGGCAGAGCCTCGAAGTGTGGGGATGCGTGCGGCCGGCCCGCTACGCGCAGCTCGACACGGGTGCTCCGCAACGGGGGCAGATCCAATTCCAGCGGGGTTCCCGGGGGGCGTTCACGACGCTGCGGACGGTCACGATCACGAGCTCGCGCGGCTATTTCGACGTGCACATGTCCTTCCCGGCCAGCGGGTCGGTCAGGCTGGCGTGGACCTATCCGAGCAACGATCCGATGCTCGGCCCCGGCGTGCATCTCAATCCGCGTGAGGGCGACACGGTGTACAGCCGCACCGTGCGCGTGACGGTCAAGTAGATGGGGCTTTCGGTGCGTCGATGGACTGCGGCGGCAATGCTCGCGATGAGCCTCGCGGCGATCGTCGCGCTGGTCGGAGCCACGCAGGCGCGCGCGTCGACCAGCCAGATCTCGATCTTCCAGGACGATCCACGTCTCGACGCGAATCCAGCGGGGACGCTTGCTCGGATGCGGCTGCTCGGCGCCCAGGTCGTGCGTGTGTCGGTGCCGTGGTACGTGATTGCTCCCAACCCGAACTCCAAGGAGCCACCGTCCGGCTTCAACGCTGCCGACCCGGCGTCCTACCCGGCAGCGCGCTGGGGGCTGTGGGACGAGATCGTCACCGACGCGCAGGCGGACGGCATCACGGTCGATTTCGACCTGATGGGCGGCGAGCCGCGCTGGGCGATGGGTCCCGGGCGACCGGCGGGCAACGACAACTTGAGCTGGGAGCCGAACGCGGCCGATTTCGGCGCTTTCGTGCGGGCGGTCGGAACCCGTTACAGCGGTGACTACGACCCGGTCACCGGCACAATGGACCCGGGCAACCCGAGCGATCTGCCCCGGGTCGGCTTCTGGTCGGTCTGGAACGAGCCCGACTACGGGCCGAGCCTCGCCCCGCAGGGGGTCCCCGGGCACCTGAGGATCGAGAACAGCCCGCGGATGTACCGCAACCTGGTCGATGCAGCCTGGAGCGGCCTGCAGGCAACGGGCCACACGACCTCGACCGACACGATCCTGTTCGGCGAGCTCGCGCCCCGCGGCGAGAGCTACTGGGGCGTGTTCTCGGGCATGACCCCGCTCGACTTCCTGCGCAACCTGTACTGCGTCGATTCGAACTACCACGAGCTGCGCGGGGCGGCGGCGGCGATGCGCGGCTGCCCGACCACGGCGGCGGGCTCGCGCGCCTTCCGGGCCCAGAACCCGGCCCTGTTCGAGGCCAGCGGCGTCTCCGATCACCCCTACATGCGGTGGTATCCGCCCAACCACGAGCTCAATCCGGATCCGGTCAACCACCTCTCGACCCGCGACTACACGTCACTCGGGGTGATCGGCAACCTCACTCGAGCGCTGGATCGGCTGGTCGGGGTGTACGGGTCGAGCACCCGCTTCCCGATCTACGACACCGAGTTCGGCTACATCACGGCGCCGCCCAAGCACAACCCCGACCCGGACGTCCACAGCACGAAGGTGTACTACACCTCCCCGGCCGTGGCCGCTGGATACATCAACTGGGCGGAGTACATCAGTTGGCGCAACCCGCGGCTGCGTTCGTTCGACCAGTACCTCCTGTACGACATCGAGCGTCCGACGCGCGCCAACGATTGGGGCGGCTTCGCGAGCGGCCTGCTGACCTGGACCGGCATGCAGAAGGCGACGTATTACGCCTGGCGCCTGCCCCTCTACCTGCCGACGACGACGACGCGCGCAGGCCAATCGCTTCAGGTGTGGGGATGCGTCCGTCCCGCGACGTTCGGCGTGCTCGACACCGGCGAGCCGCAGACGGGCCAGATCGAGTTCGCTCCGGGATCGAGCAATCAGTTCACGACGATCCAGACGGTCACGATCGGCCGAGGCGACAGCTGCTACTTCGACGTTCCCGTGACGTTCCCATCGAGCGGCAGCGTGCGGCTCGTCTACACCTACCCACCCGGGGACGCGTTGCTCGGCAACGGTGCCATCGTCGTCGGCCGGACCATCCGCGTCACCGTCCACTGACCGCGGCCGGGCGCAACCCGGCCCCCGCGCGAGGGTTGGAGCCGGTATGAGACCGCGGCTTCTGCGGATGCTGGTGGTGGCGGTGGGCTTCGCCGTCCTTGCGAGCGTCGTCTTGGGTCGCCCCGCGCCGGCCTCCGCCTCCCCCCAGCAGGTATCGATCATTCAGGACCCGGTGTGGATCCTGAAGGACCCGCAGAAGACGCTGAGCACGTTCCGGGCGCTCGGCGCGAGCATGGTCCGCGTGATCGTCGATTGGGCGCTCCTCGCGCCGGCGCCGACGAGCCGCACCGTCCCGCCCGGATTCGTCGGGACCGACCCGGCCGACTACCCAGCCGCGAACTGGGCCCCGTACGACGAGATCGTCAAGATCGCAACCGCCGCGGGCATGCGGGTCGACTTCACCGTGAGCGGTGGCGCGCCCCGCTGGGCGGAGGGGCCCGGAATACCCGGCGTGGCGATCGACAGCCCATTCTGGGCCTGGCGGCCGTCGGCCGGGGACTTCGGTCAGTTCGTGCACGCCGTGGGCGAGCGCTACAGCGGAACCTACGTCCCACCCGGCCAGACCGCCGCGCTCCCGCGGGTGAGCTTCTGGGGGCTGTGGAACGAGCCCAACTTCGGCGAGGATCTCGGGCCTCAGGCGATAGACGGCTCGACCGTGTCGGTCGCGCCCGGCATGTACCGCAGCCTGCTCGATGCAGCGTGGAACGCGCTGGTCGCCACCGGCCACGGGCCGTCGACCGACACAATCCTGATCGGGGAGGTGGCTGCGCGGGGCCTGAGCGGGCGGGCCACGCCGAGCCATCCGGCGGGACTGCCGGGCGACTTCGGGCAGACCAAGCCGCTCATATTCCTCCGCACGCTGTACTGCGTAGACGCCTGGAACCGGGAGCTCCGCGGTGCGCCCGCGCGAGCCGTCGGCTGCCCGACGACCGCGGCCGGCTCGCGTCAGTTCCGGGCTCAGAACCCCGCGCTGTTCGCCGCCAGCGCCTTCGCCGACCACCCCTATCCGGACAACAATCTGCCGCCCTCAAGGGACTCTTCGCACGATCCGAACGACGCGCCGTTCTCGCAACTCGGGAGCCTCGAGCACGAGCTCGACGGGCTGCAGCACGTGTACGGGTCACACGAGCGCTTTCCCATCTACGACACCGAGTACGGCTACATCACCCACCCGCCGAACGCCAAGCGCTACGTGTCCCCGGCGACCGCCGCCTACTACATCAACTGGGCCGAGTACCTGAGCTGGAAGCAGCCGCGGATCGCCTCGACCATGCAGTACCTGCTGTATGACCCGCCACCGGATGCCATCAACCAAGGCGACGGCGGCTTCTCGAGCGGCCTGCTGTTCTCGAACGGCAGGCCCAAGCCGACCTACGCTGCGTACCGGCTGCCTCTGTACCTGCCGGTCACTTCGACACGACGTGGGCGAGCGCTCGAGGCCTGGGGATGCGTGCGGCCGGCGCGGTACGCAATCTTCGAGACCGGTCAAGTGCAGACGCCGCAGATCCAGTTCGCGCCGGGCTCTCACGGGGCATATGTTCCGCTCGCGGCCGTAACGGTCGGCGACCCGAACAACTGCTATTTCGATCTGCGCCTGCGCTTTCCAGCGAGCGGCACGGTCAGGCTTGCCTACACCTATCCCGCCGCGTCGCCGGGCGTGGGCGGAACCACCGTCTACAGCCGCACCGTGTCGATAGCCGTCGGCTAGTGCCCTAGGCGTACATGGCCTCGATCTCGGCCTCGTACTTGGCCGCGATCGGCACCCGCTTTAACTTCATCGTCGGCGTCAGCTCGTCGCCACCGGGCAGCCAGTCGCCCGGGACGATCGTGAACCTCTTTATCTGCTCGACGCGGGACAGGTGCTCGTTGGCCTGATCGATCGCCTCCTGCACCGCGGCGATGACCCCCTGCTGGTGCGCCAGGTCCTCGAACGCGTCCACCTCGATCCCCTGCCGGGTGGCCCACTGGGGCGTGTAGTCGGCGTCCAGGACGATCAACGCGGTGTTGTACAGCCGGCGGTCGCCGATACAGACGGCCTGGCCGATCAGCGTGCTCGCGCTCTTGATCGCCGTCTCGATGTTGGCCGGCGACATGTTCTTGCCCGCCGAGTTGATGATGATCTCCTTCTTACGGTCGACGATCGACAGATAGCCCTCCTCGTCGATCGAGCCGATGTCGCCGGTGTGGAGCCAGCCGTCGGCGTCGAGGGCCTCGGCCGTCTTCTCGGGCGCCCCGCGGTAGCCGACCATCACGCAGTCGCCCCGCACGAGCAGCTCCCCGTCGGGGGCGATCTTCAGCTCGACGCCGGGTGAGGCGGGTCCGACCGTGCCCAGCTTGACCTGGCCCGGCCGGTTGTGGGCGCCGGCGCCGCACGTCTCCGACATGCCCCAAAGCTCCCCGAGCTCGATCCCGAGCGCGTTGAAGAACTCGAGTACGTCGACCGGGGTGGGCGCCGCGCCGACGTTGAGGGCGACGGCCTGGTCGAATCCCAGCATCTCCCGGAGCTTGGCGAACATCTGCGCGTCGGCCTGGGCGACCTTCTCCTCGAGCTCGGCCGGCACGGGCTCGCCTCGCTGCCTGAGCCGGAGCCGCTCGATCGCCGCTTGGAGCGCCTCCCTGATCGGGCGTTGCTGTTCCTCGGGCTGAGCTGCCTGCATCGCCTCGAGCCCGGCCTTGAGCTTCTCCCAGATGCGGGGAACGGCGAAGAACCAGGTGGGCCGGACCTGGGGCAGGTACGAGACCACCTCCCGCGGATTCGGGCAGCAGGTGACGGTGCCGGCGTAGATCACAGGGATGTAGTGGTGGGCCATGCGCTCGGCGATGTGGGCCGCCGGCAGCCACGAGATCACCCGCGAACCGGGACCGAAGCCGATCGTCTCCTCCACCCCCTGAGCCGCGGCCATCACGTTGCGGTGGGACAGCTGAACCCCCTTCGGGGGCCCGGTCGTGCCCGAGGTGTAGATCAGGGTGACGAGATCGTCCGGGCTGATCTCGGGCAGGTCGGTGGCCGGATCGAACTCGGGATTGGGTGCCTCGAGTTCGGCCAGCGAGGTCGTTCCCGCCGGGGGGTCGCCGTCCACCACGATCACGTGCTCGAGCTCGGGCAGGCCCTTGCGCGCCTGGAGCAGTGCGGCCGCGTGCGCCTGCTCGACGATCGCCAGCCGGCACGCCGCGTCGCGGATCAGGTACTCGATCTCGGCCGGCGGGTACGTCAGGTAGATAGAGAACGGCGTGGCGCCGAGCAGCGCGGCGGCGAGATCGACCACGTGGAACTCGGGCCGGTTTCCGAGCATGATCGCCACCGCGTCACCCCGGCCGACCCCGAGCTTGTCCAGGCCTGCCGCGACCGCCTCGACGCGCCTTAGCAGCTGAGACCATGTCAGCGAGACGCCGTCGTCGGCCGTCCGCACGGCCGCGATGTCCGGGTGGTTGGCCGCGGTGCGCCTCAGCGCCTCCCCCACGGTCGGGGCGTCCACAGCCCGCCCTACCGACGGCGAGATCGTGGTGCTCTCCATGCTGCTCCTCCAGCTCGTCAGTCGAGTACGCCGCCTAAAGCTATCAGCGCCTTGGTGGTGCAGCGCCGTGTCCCGGCGCATGGCGAGAGTCTTAAGGATCGCACAATGGTCATAGCAGATTTGCTTATTCGTCTTGACTCACTAGTGATAGCCTGCCCGGATGACCGACGGCGCCGTTGCTCGCCGCAATGCGCGCCTCTACCTCGCGGGGCTGACGGCCTTCTCGGGGTCCTCACCGCGCTGCTCGCGGCCGCGGGCCTGATCGCGGTCTGGCTCCGGCGAGCCGGTCTAGTGCAGACCGATCCCCGGCCCGGACAGCGTCGAGATGTCGTTGGTCAGACCGATCACAAAGATCAGCAGGATCAGCACAAAGCCGACCACGCCGGCGCGCTCCATGACCTCGAACGGAATCCGCTTGCCCCTCACCTTCTCGGCCAGAGCCCAGAACACGTGGCCGCCGTCGAGTGGCAGGAACGGGAACAGGTTGATGATCCCGAGCGACAGCGAAATCAGCGCGAGGACCCACAAAGCCTGAGTGGTGCTCGTGGCGAATGACTCCTGCGTGGCGGTGTAGCCATAGACAATGCTGTGGAGCTGCTTTCGCTCCTGGGGCTCGAAGATCCGAGCTACCGTGGAGACGGTCCGGGTGCCGACCGACCACAGGTTGCTGACGGAGATCGAGGCGGCATGCGCCAGGCCGATCGGGACAGTGTTTACCCCATACTCGAAGCCGAGCTCCATGCCGCCGTCGGCGGCGCTGTAGCGGGGCCGGATCTCAAGGGTCTCGAGGCGCCCGTCCCGCTTGATGACGACCTTGGCGGGGGTTGCGGCCAGGCACTCGTTCACTTCTGGGCCGGCGCAGCGGTGGGAGCGGATCTGGTTTCGGATCGCGTCGGGCGAGCTTGAGACGCCGTCGACCGACACGATCTGATCCCCCGGATGCAGGTACGTCGCGGCCGGCGTGCCCTTAACGATCGCGGACACATCCTTGTTGAGCACCTGCTGGCCGGCTGAGATCGCCAGCGCCCACACGATGAAGAACGCGATCAGAATGTTCACGAGCGGTCCAGCGAGGATCACCACGACACGCTTCCATACCGGCTGGTTGTAGTAGGCGCGGTGGACCACGTCGGGCGGGATGTCCTCGTTCGGGTTCATCCCGGTGATCTTCACGTAGCCACCCAGCGGAAGCGGGCCGACGCCATACTCGGTCTCGCCGCGCCGGAACTTGACCAGCAGCGGCCCCATGAAGAGCGAGAAGCGCTCCACGCGCATCCCCACCGCCTTGGCCGCCGTGAAATGGCCGGCCTCGTGGAGGATGATCAGCGCGACGAACCCCAGAAAGGCAAGGACGTACGACATCCGGGTCCAGTGTGGCAGGCCTGGATGAGACCTCGGTAAGAGCGCTTACGCCGCGGCGCGCTCTTCCACGAGCTCGCCGGCGATCCGGCGCGCCTGTCCGTCGGCTTCGGTGAGCGAGTCGAACGAGTGCACCGGCTCTGACGGCAGCCGTGCGAGCGTCTTCTCGATCACAGCGGCGATGTCGAGGAAGCGCAGACGCCCGGCGAGGAACGCGTGCACGGCGACCTCGTTGGCGGCATTCATGACGCACGGCGCCGTCCCCCCGGCCTTCGCCGCCTCCCGGGCCAGCCGGACGCAGCTGAACGTCTCCTCGTCGACGGGCTCAAAGGTGAGGGAGCCGACGGACACCAAATCGAGCGGACGGACGGGCACGTCGACCCGCTCCGGGTGGTTGAGCGCGTAGGAGATCGGCACCCGCATGTCGGGGTAGCCCATGTGGGCCAGGGTGGCACCGTCGCACAGCGCGATCAGGCTGTGGATGATCGACTGCGGGTGCACGACGATGTCGATCTGCTCGTACGGCGTGCCGAATAGGTAATGGGCCTCGATCAGCTCGAGGCCCTTGTTCATCAGCGTCGCGGAGTCGATCGTGATCTTGCCCCCCATCGCCCAGGTGGGATGGGCGAGCGCCTGCTCGGTCGTGACCTGCTCGAGGTCCTCGCGCTTGAGGCCGCGGAACGGGCCCCCTGAGGCGGTCAGGGTCAGACGGTCCACCGTCCCGGGACGCTCCCCGGCCAGCAGCTGATGAAGCGCAGCGTGCTCGGAGTCAACCGGGATGATCGCGGCGTCCGTGGCCTGCGCCAGCGCGGTCACGAGTTCCCCGCCGACCACGAGGGACTCCTTGTTGGCGAGTGCGAGATCGATGCCCTCGGCCAGCGCGGCCACGGTCGGGAGCAGCCCGGCCGAGCCGACGATTGCGTTCAGGACCATGTCGCACTCGCATTCGGTGATCAGCCGGACGACACCGTCGGGCCCGGCCAGCACCTCTCCCCTCGTCCACGCCTCGCTGGCTCGAGCCGCGGCGTCGGGATCGGCCAGCGCGACCCTGCGCACCCCGTGGCGCTCGGCCTGCTCGAGCAGCGACTCCCAGGAACTTGCAGCGCTCAGCGCCACCACGGTCAGCTCGCCACCCGAGCGCTCCACGACGTCGAGCGCCTGCCAGCCGATCGAGCCGGTGGAACCGAGGATTGCAACGCGCCGGGGCACGAGGGTCCAGTCTAGGGGCGGATGTGGTGCTGGGGTGGGTGGCGGGGATCAGATCTTCAGTGAACGACCGACAGCCAGACGTAGTACCCGACGACAACGGTGAAAAGGGCGCTGTCGACGCGATCGAGGATTCCGCCGTGCGGACCGAACAGCGTGCCGGCGTCCTTCGCGCCGGCGTCCCGCTTGACCACCGACTCGAACAGGTCACCAAGCGGCCCCAGCACTGCGACTGCGACCCCCAGCTCGAGCGCCTTGCCCTGGGTCAGGTACGTCTGATACAGGCCCGCGATGTACACCGCGACCACCGCGAGGAGCATCCCGCAGAACAGGCCTTCGACCGTCTTGTTCGGAGAGATCCTGGGCGCGAGTGGGCGACGTCCGAACAGGCGGCCCCCGGCGTACGCGGCGGTATCCCCGACGAACGTGCCGATCAGGACGTCGAGCAGGATCCCGTTGCCGTGCTCGAGCTGGCGCAGCAGCTCGACGTGGGCGAACGCCAGCCCGATCCAGTAGACGCCGAGTAGGGTGCCGCCCATGGCCACGGTGGGCCGCGGCTGATCGCGGATCAGCACCGCCAGCAGCAGGACCGGCACGACGGCGACCATCACCCCGAGGACGCCGCCCTGGCCGTCGGAGCGCGCCGCCACCATCATCCCGGCGAGCGCGAGAAAGCCGAGCAGCGAGACGGGGCGCCAGCGCTCCAGCAGCGCATAGAGCTCGTACATGCAGAGCAGGCCCGCCGCGAGCATGAAGAGCAGGAACGGGAGACCTCCCAGATCGATGAAGATGATCGTCGCCACTGCGAGCGGGATCGCGACGAGGATCCTCCGCAGGAGATCCGAGCTCCGCCGGGGCTTGCGCTCACGGGGCTCGCGCCGGGGTCGGCGCTCCCGGGCGGCTGCGCCGCTGCGCGCGGCGGGCATCGCTAACGGCCTCCGAACCGGCGGCTGCGGGCGGAGAACTCCTCGAGGCTCTGTTCGAACGACTCTCGTGAGAAGTCCGGCCACAGCTCGTCGCGGAACACCCACTCCGAGTACGCCCCCTGCCACAGCAGGTAGTTCGAGGTCCGATGCTCGCCGCTGGTTCGGATGATCAGGTCGGGGTCGTGCATCTCGGGCGCGTAGAGGTGGGCGCGGAAGTCGTCTTCCGTTCCTGATGTGAAGGTTCGCGCTGCGTCGAGGATTTCCGCCCTCCCACCGTAGTTGAAGGCAACGAACAGCGTGATCCTGGTGTTCTCGCGGGTCAGGTCTTCGGCCCATTCCATCCGCTCGACAAGGCTCTTGGGGACCGGGTTGCTCCGGCGGCCGATGAAGCGCATCCGAACCCCCTCGTCGTGCAGCTCCGGCGTCTCGGCCTCGATCCGCCGCCCCATCATCGCCATCAGACCCTGGACCTCGGCTGCCGGGCGGGTCCAGTTCTCGGTCGAGAACGAGTACACGGTGAGCTCCGCGATTCCGAGGTCCACCGCGTCGCGGAGCCTCGCCTTGACCGCGTCGGCGCCAGCCTCATGCCCGGCCAGCGCCGGCAGGCCGCGCCGCTTAGCCCACCGGCCGTTGCCGTCGGTGATGATGGCGACGTAGCGAGCGCGTGCACCGTCGTCCAGGGCGGTTGCCGGCTCACCGCGAGTCGCCATCTAGACCTCCAGGATTTCGGCTTCCTTGTGCTTCAGCAGCTCGTCGAGCTCGGCGATCCGTCCGTCGGTGACTTTCTGGAGCTCGACCTCGGCGCGATGCTCATCGTCGGATCCGGCCTCGCCGGCCTCCTTGAGCTCACGCAGGTCGTGCATCACGTCGCGGCGGACGTTGCGGATCGCCACGCGCCCCTCCTCGGCGATGTGCCGGACCACCTTGACCAGCTGCTTGCGCCGCTCCTCGGTCAGCTCGGGAACCCCCAGGCGGATGAGGTTGCCGTCGTTGTTGGGCGTCAGCCCGACGTCGGATTCGAGGATGGCCCGCTCAATCGCCTTGATCGAGCTCTTGTCGTAGGGCTGGATGGTCAGCAGCCGCGCCTCGGGAGCCGAGATCGTCGCCAGCTGCTTGAGCGGCGTAGAGGTCCCGTAGTAGTCGACCGAGATCCGATCCAGCAGCGCCGGGCTGGCTCGTCCGGTGCGGACCGATCCAAACTCCGTCCTGATCGCGTCTACCGATTTGTGCATCCGCTCCCGGGCGTCCGCCAGGAGCTCGTCGATCATGTCAGTGGTCACGTTCTCACCAGCGTCCCCACTCGTTCACCGGACACTATCTTGTCGATGTTGCGCCCGTCGGCCATGTTGAACACGACGATCGGGAGATTGTTGTCCATGCATAGGGCGAACGCGGTCGAGTCCATCACCTGAAGGCCGCGCGTGAGGGCGTCCTTGTGGGTGATCTCGGGGATGAACTCCGCGTTCGGGTCTGTTCGCGGGTCGGCGGTGTAGACCCCTTCCACCCGGTTCTTGGCCATCAGGATGATCTCGGCATGCAGCTCCGCGGCCCGGAGCGCGGCGGCCGTGTCGGTCGTGAAGAACGGGTTGCCGGTGCCGGCGGCGAAGATCACGACCCGGCCCTTCTCGAGGTGGCGCATGGCACGCCGGCGGATGTACGGCTCGGCGACCTCGGAGATCGTGATTGCCGACTGCACGCGGGTCTGGACGTCGGCCTTCTCGAGCGCGTCCTGGAGCGCGAGCGCGTTCAGGACGGTGGCGAGCATGCCCATGTAGTCGCCGGTGGCCCGGTCCATGCCTTTTGCCGCCTGCGCGAGTCCCCGGTAGATATTGCCGCCGCCGACGACGACCGCGATCTCGACGCCGCGCCCGTGCACCGCCGCGATCTCGGCCGCGATGGCCTGGACGCGGGCCGGATCGGTCCCGTAGTCGAGGTCGCCCATCAGCGCCTCCCCCGAGAGCTTGAGCAGCACGCGCCGGTAGACCGGTTGCCGCTCCTGCTCACTGCCCGAGACCGTCATTGCGCTCGCGTGCTCGCGGCCGCAGTCAAGCGCCCACTTCGAAGCGGCTGAACCGGCGAATCACCACGTTCTCGCCCGTCTCGGCCGCCATCTGGGCGCGCAGCTCTTCGATCGTCTTGCCGCCGTGCTTGTCCTCGTTGACGTGCTTCTGGCGAAGCAGCACGACCTCGTCGAGCCACTTGTCGAGCTTGCCTTGCACGATCCGCTCGCGGACGTTCTCCGGGCGGTCAGCGGCCTGCTCGACCGCGATCCGCTCCTCGCGCTCGCGGTCCTCGGCCGGCACGTCCTCGACGCTCACTGCGATCGGCTTCGCTGCCGCGATGTGGAGCGCGAGGTCCCGCGCGAACTCGACGAAGTTCTCGTTGCGGGCCACGAAGTCCGTCTCGCAGTCCACCTCGACCAGCACGCCGATCTTGTTGCCAAAGTGGATGTAGCTCTGGACCACGCCCTCGGTCGCCTCCGCGCCGGCGCGCTTGGCCGCCTGGGCCTGGCCCCGGGCGCGCAGGATCTCGACCGCCCGGTCGACGTCGCCCTGCGCCTCGCTCAGCGCCTCCCGGCAGGCGAGCACGCCCGCACCCGTGCGGTCGCGGAGAGCCTTGACTTCCTTTGCGCTGATCGCACTCATGCGTTCTCCTCCGGGCCGGGCTCGGGATTCTCCGATTCAGGTTCGGGTGCCGCCGCTTCCGGCTCGGCCGCTGTCGCCTCGGGCTCCGGTTCCGGTGCCGCCGGCTCCGGTTCCGGTGCCGCCGCTTCCGGCTCCGGTTCCGGTGCCGCCGCTTCCGGCTCCGGCGCAGGTGGCGCCGCTTCCGGCTCCGGCGCGGGCTCGGGTTGGGGTGCCGCCGCCTCGGGCTCCGGTGCCGCCGCCTCCGCCGGGGCTGGGGGCTCAGGCTCTGGGACGGTTTCGGCCGCGGGCGCCTCGGCTGCCGCGGGCTGAGGCGCATCCGCTGGCGCGGACCGCGCCGCCTCGGCCGCCGCTGCCTCCTCCCGGGCGCGCGCCTCCGCCTCTTGGCGCTCTAGCTCCTCGGCCTCCCGACGAGCCTGTTCCTCAGCTTCCTGACGCGCGCGCTCCTCGGCCTCCCGACGAGCCTGTTCCTCAGCTTCCTGGCGTGCCCGTTCCTCGGCCTCCTGGCGCTCGCGCTCGAGCCGGGCGCGCTCCTCCTCCTCGCGGAAGACGTTGTGGCCCTGGGACACCACGTCGCCGACCGCCCTGGTGATCAGGGCGCAGGACCGGATCGCGTCGTCGTTGCCGGGAACCACATAGTTGATCCCGTCGGGGTCACAGTTGGTGTCGACCAGGCCGATGATCGGGATCCGCAGGCGCTGGGCCTCGCGCACCGCGATCGCCTCGGTCTTCAGGTCGATCACGAACACCGCGTCGGGCAGACGCTGCATGTTCTTCACCCCGCCGAGATTCGCCCGTAGTTTCTCGAGATCCGCCTGGGCGGCCATCCGCTCGCGCGTGGGCAGCAGCTGCAGCTGGCCCTCGGTCTCGTAGCGCTCGAGGTCGTGCAGCCGCTTGATCCGCAACGAGATCGTCTGGAAGTTCGTCAGCAGGCCACCGAGCCAGCGGTGGTTGACGTACGGCATGTCGGCCGCCTCGGCGTTCTCGCGAATCGTGTCGCGAGCCTGCTTCTTGGTGCCCACGAACAGCACGGTGCCGCCACGCCGGGACACCTCGGCGGCGAAACTCTGCGCATCCTCCAGGAGTGCCTGGGTCTGGATGAGGTCGATGATGTAGTTGCCGTCGCGCTCGCCGAAGATGAAGCGGCGCATCTTGGGGTTCCAGCGACGGGTCTGGTGGCCGAAATGGACGCCGGCCTCCAGCAGCTCTTTGATACCGATCTGAGCCACTAACTGCTCCCTTGGTTTTGGATTTACATCAACCCGCTCACGGGCGCTCGCGGACCTCGGCTAACCGAGGCAGGGCGCGATCCACGTGAACGGGATCGGGGACGGTCTCATCCAGTTTACGCAAGTTTTCGTCCGCCGCTACGTTTTCAGGTGTAGCGGGCCATTCGCTTCCCCTACCTTCAGCGGTGGCCCGTCCGCGGGCCGAACCTCCCTTCCCCTACCTCCGGTGGCTCGGCTCGCAACGTTAGGCGGGGCGGCTGTGGACGGGCCGCCCCGCCCTCTATTTGGGCGGACGTGTACGTCTGGCACCCCGGCGCTCCGCTGACCCTCGGCGGGAACGTTCGGGTGGGTGGTTCGGGCCGCAGTCCGCGCGAGGGGTGCCAGACGCACACCGTCCCGCCCTCTAGGCAGCCCGGGTCCCGCCCTACGGCACGCCAGCCGCCCGCTCCATGTCGCCCCGCTCAGCGGCCGCGAGCGCTGCCACCAGATCGTCCGGCAGCTCGGACCGCACGTCGATCTCCTGAAACGTCACCGGGTGGACGAAAGCCAGCCGGGCGGCGTGGAGGAACTGGCGGGTAAGGCCGAAGCGGCCGCGTGTGCCGTACTGGGGATCGCCGCAGACCGGATGACCGATCGCGGCAAGATGCACCCGAATCTGGTGCGTTCGGCCGGTCTCGAGCACGACGCGCAGGAGTGCGGCGCTTGGCAGCAGCCGCTCGAGCTCGAAGTGGGTGCGCGCCTCGCGCGGGTCGTCTGAGTCGATCGACATCAGCTTGCGGTCGCGGCGGTGGCGCCCGATCGGTGCGTCGATCGTTCCGGTCCGGGCCGGCGGATGGCCGTCGACCAGGGCCAGATACTCGCGCCGAAGCCGGCGCTGGGACAGCAGCGACTTGAGCGCGCGGTGGACAGCGTCGTTCTTGGCGACCACGAGCAGGCCCGAGGTGTCGCGGTCGAGCCGGTGCACGATTCCCGCCCGCCAGGGATCCTCGCCGCCCGCGGCCCGCCCGGCCAGGGCCTGGGCCAGAGTCCCCGCGAGATGGCCGCGGGCGGGATGTACGACCAGGCCGGCGGGCTTATCGACCACCATCAGATACTCGTCCTCGTAGGCGACCTCGAACGACGCCTGCTCGTCGGGCACCAGCCCCGACTCGAGGACCGCGTCGTCGATCTCGATCGCCTCCCCGGCCACCACCAGATGGCGCTTGGGCACGAGCGCGCCGTCGACGCGGACCCGGCCGGCGTCGATCAGGTTCTGGGCTCGGGCGCGCGATCCGACCGGCCCAGCCAGGAAGCGATCGAGCCGGGTGCCGGCGGCCTGTTCGGGGACGCGCAGCTGGGTCCGGCTGTCCGCGCTCACGACTCTGCGGTCACGACTCTGCGCTCACGACTCCTCGGCGGACGCCTTGGCCCGCGGGCCTTCGAGTACCCACAGGAGCACGAGCACGCCGAACGTGATCGACATATCGGCCACGTTGAAGGCGGGCCAGTGCGGGAGCTTGATGAAGTCGGTCACGGCGCCGTTGGCGATCCGATCGATCAGGTTTCCGATCGCGCCGCCCGTCAGCATCCCAACCGGAAGCCATAGCCACGCCTTCTCGGGCCGGCGGACGAAGTACCCGACCAGGACGGCCAGGGCGATGAGCGTGAACACCAGCACCAGCGTGCCCCCGCTCGAGAAGAGGCTGAACGCCACGCCCGTGTTGCGTACGTGAACCAGGGTCACGCCGGGCAGGAATTTCTTCTGCTCGCCCGCGGCTATGCCCGCCGCCAGCGTGTGCTTGGTGATCTGATCCAGCGCGATCACGACGCCCGCGACCAAGGCAGCGCGCGCGAACGCCACCATACGAAGCGATCGGGTCGCTTGCGTCATCACCGCCACGCGGGGACTCAGCCCGTGATCAGGTTGACCACGACGGTCCTCACGATGTACAGAAGGATGATCGCGATCATCGGCGTGAGGTCGAACATTCCGATCGGCGGAATGAACCGGCGGAAGATCTTCAGGTAGGGGTCGCACACGTCCCGCAGGAAGTTCATGACCGCGTCGGTGAACCGGGTGTACGGCGGCCGGAGCCCGAGCGAGAACATCATGGTGAGCAGGATGTACACGAAGATCAGGATGATGTAGACGAGGAACAGCGCGCTCACGTAGTTGGCGATGTCGCCCCGGGTGATCGATGCAAATGCCATCAGCGCCCCCACTCCATGACCGCGTCGAACGCGGCCTGGAAGGCCGGACGCAAACCGCACCGCTCCAGGGCGGCCAGGCCGCGGGCGGTGGTGCCGCCCGGCGAGGTCACCTCGCGCCGCACCGCGAGCGTGTCGTAGTCCCGGATCTCGAGCAGGGCAGCCGTCCCCGCCATCGTCTCGGCCACCAGCCGGCCGGCCAGGGCCGGCGCAACGCCGTGGCGGACGGCGGCGTCGACCTGGGCCTCGACGACGAGAGCGTGGTAGGCGGGACCGACGCCCACCATTGCGTTGGCGGCACCCATCAGTCGCTCGGGCACCTTGACGACGTCGCCGAGGCGCCCGAACAGCGCCAGGACCTCGTGTTCGAGCCGCGCGTCCACGTCGCTCTCGGGCGAGTAGCACAGGACACCGCGTCGGACCTCGACCGGGGTGTTGGGCATGAACCGGAACACGGGTACCTGATACGCGTGGCGCAGCGCAGACGTGTCGATGCCACCCAAGACCGAGGCCACCGCCTTGGCGTGACCTCGGAGTTCGCGGGCCACGTCCGCGAACTGCGCCGGCTTGTGACAAAGCACGACGAGATCGGCGCGGTTGGCCACTTCGACGTTCGAGTCAAGTGCCTCGCCCCCCAGTTGGCGGGCCAGTTCCTCGGCGCGTCCGGACCCGCCATCGGAGACCAGCACAGGGTCGCCCCAGCCGCGTGCGAGCGCACGCGCCATGTTGCCAGCGCCGATCAGACCGACAAGCATCTATTGAAATCTATCGCTGGCAGGAACGGTCCCACCAATCCGACCCTTCAGCTCTGGTTGAAGAAGCCCTTCTCCAGCAACTCCGCGCGCTGTTCGGCCGACACCTCGACGTTGCGCGGCGTGAGCAGGAACACCTTGTCGGCGATCCGTTGCATGCCGCCGTCGAGCGCATAGGTGAGGCCGCTCGAGAAGTCGATCAGGCGCTTGGAAAGGTCGTGATCGGTCTTCTGCAGGTTCAGGATGACGGGAATTGCGTCCTTGAACTTGTCCGCGACGTCCTGAACGTCGTTGAAGTTCTTTGGCTCCACGAAATGCATCCGGTCAGCTCCTCCGCGACCGTTGCCGCGGCCGCTCCCAACCGGCCGCAGCGAGGTGGTGCGGCGGTCGGCTTCGGGGTCGTCGGCGAAGATGTCGTCGAATTCGTCGCGCCGGCGGCGCGAGCTCAGCCGGCGAACATTCTGAGAGCGGTCGCTGTAGGCGTGCTGGGCCTCGACCTCCGGCTCTTCGTACGGCTCGAGGTCTTCCTCGTACTCCTCGTCGTCCGCCAGCCCGAAATACATGAGCGTGCGGTGCCAGGTGTCGCGTAAGGCCATCTCGGATTGGGGTTTTCGCTTCCCGTGAGGGATTCCCTGCCGTGATTATGACGCTCTGGGGCGTCAGGGCCGGACGAGACGTCTATCCGCCGGCGGGTCGGTAAAGGCTGGTGCCGAGGCGGACGATGGTGGCTCCCTCCTCGACGGCCACGATGTAGTCCTGGCTGGTCCCCATCGACAGCTGGGGCAGTCCGTTCCGGCTGGCGAGCTCGCGCAGCGCGGCAAAGTGCCGGCGGCTGCCCTCGGGCGCGGCCGCGAGTGGCGGCATCGTCATCAGTCCGACCACCCGGACCGGCGAGCGCGCGAGGAATCCGGGCAGCTCCTCCGGCGCGATCCCGCTCTTGCCCGCCTCGCCGGCGACGTTGACCTCGACGAGGACCTCAGTCGAAGCATCGCCGTGGCGGCGAAGTTCGTCGAGCGCCGAGTCGCTGGCTACGGTCTCGATGTAGCGGACGTGCGGGAGGAGGAGACGGACCTTTCGGCTCTGCAGGTGCCCGATGAAGTCCCAGGTGAACCGGCCCGCATACGCCTGCGCCTTCTCGACCAGGTCCTGTGCCCGGTTCTCGCCGAGCAGCGTCAGACCTGCCTCGGCCAGGACGCCCAGCTCCTCGACCGGCACGTACTTGACCGCGGCGAGGATCTGCACCTCGGCCGGGTCCCGCCCGGTCCGGGCAATCTCGGAACGAACCCGCTCGAGGTTCGCCCGGACGGTGGCCACCTCCAACCCCCTGATCAGCTCAACCATGCGAGTCCCGCCTGCCGGCCCGTCACGCCTCGATCGCGGCGATGGGAGAAGAACAGCGACGGATCCGAGCAGATCGTGCACAGATCGACGTCGTACACGCGCTCCACGCCGGCGCGCTCGAGCTGCTCGCGCGCGATCACCTTCAGATCGAGATTGCGCCCGCGCCGGGCGTGATCGCCGTAGTCGACGAACTCGCTGTGGACCTCGTCCCCCACCTCGTAGCAACAGCCGCCAGCGCCCGGTCCGATGGCCGCCCCGAGCGGTCCTTCGGCGCCGAGCTCACGCACGGCACGCACCCCCTCGGCCACGATCCCGCCGGCGAGCCCCCGCCAGCCCGCGTGCACCATCGTGACCGCCTTCTCGCCCGCGATCGCAATCGGCAGGCAATCCGCGGTCATCACCATCGGCGCCAGGTCCGGCAGCGCTGTTGCCTGGCCGTCGGCCTCGGGCAGCTCGATGCCCTCCTCGGGGAGCGGCGCGACCCCGTCGTCGGACAGCGCGGTGATGATGCGGACCCTCGTCCCGTGGACCTGGCGGATGAAGGCAGGCGGACGACCGATTTCGGACTGCAGCCGGGCCCGGTTGCGCTGCACGGCCTCGGGGCGGTCGGCGGTCAGCCGTCCAAGGTTCAGGCTGGCGTACGGCCCGTCGGAGAATCCGCCCCGGCGGGTCGTGAACAGCGCGTGGGCCCCGGGCAGGTCGATTCCCAGATGCTCGCCCCGCGCGTAGAAAGGCTCGGGTAATCTCGGCTCAGCCACGCCGATGAGGCTACTGAGGGTCGATCGAGGCGGCCTGCAGCGCCTCGGCGAGCTCCTGCTCGCGCCCGGATGCACGCTCGTCGAGCTTCGCCGCGAGCGCCGCGCGCAGGCCGCGGCCGATGGCCGGCCCCTCGGGCACGCCGGCGGCGAGCAGGTCGCGCCCGTCGATCGCGAGGCGGACGTGGCGCAGATCCCCAAGCCAGGCCCTCGCCGGGCGCTCGGGTCCGAGGGCGCCCGCCAGCGCCACCAGCTCGGGCGGGGCACCGTTCGCGGCCATACCGATCGAGGACGGCGCGTCGGCGGCGGCCAGGGCGTCGGCGAGCTCCTCTGCGCGCGATGCGGTAGCTACGATCGCGTCCCGATCCTCGGCCTCGAATGCCAGCGAATCGAGCAGTCCCGGCAGCTCGGCCGCGGGAACGCCGAGCGAAGTAACCCCCAGCACAAGCCGGTCCGGCCGCCCGTCGGCGGGCAGGAGCTCCAGCGCCCGCCGGGCCAGGAGCTCGTCGGCGAGTCCGAAGCCGGGGTGCACGGCGCGGTCGAGCCCGAGGTCACGTAAACCGAGCAGCGCGCTGATCGGATCTCGCTCGCGGGCGAGCAACCTCAGCTCGGCACCGACGCGTGGACCGCTGACCGTCCGGAGCGCCCCGCCGTCGATCGCCTCGCCGGCCAGCGCCCGGGTGCGCGGCTCGATCTCGAACCCCAGGCGGCTGGCATACCGGACCAGTCGAAACAGCCGGGTCGGGTCGTCGATGAAGCTGCGGTCGTGGAGTATCCGGAGCCGGTGCGCGTTCAAGTCCTCGAGCGCGCCCGGCGCGGTCTGGAGTTCGCCCGCGCGGTCCCCGCCCAGCGCGATGGCAATCGAATTGACCGTGAAGTCCCGCCGCAGCAGATCTTCGTCGAGCGGCGCCGGCGCCACGTCGGGGAGCGCCCCCGGATGAGCGTACGTCTCGCGCCGGGCGCGGCCGATGTCGTAGGCAAATCCCTCGAGCCGGACGGTCGAGGTCCCAAAGCGATCGTGCACGGTCAGCCTGCCGCCCAGGGCGGCCGCGAGCGCAGCTGCGTCCTGCACCACCACGAGGTCGAGATCGAACGGGACGCCGCCGAGCAGGAGGTCACGTACCGCGCCGCCGACCAGGTAGACCCCTGGGCGATCGTCCAGCGAGGCCAGTAGCGGCCCCGCCGCCGGCAACGCTCGGACCAGGTCCAGGAGCTCGTCACGCTCTGGAAGTAATTCCGGCATAAGCCATAGTTTCTTCCCAAGCGCCTTCCCGGAGGTCGGTGGCTAGCATTGCCCGCCATGCCGAGTCCCGCTTCGCGCCGCTGGCTGCGGTGGGGGCTCGTCGCCGTGGTGGTCGTGCTCGTGGCGGCCGGAGGCGCCGTGGCGTTCGTTCTGGCCCACGCGCCGCACAACGTCTCCCACCCAAACGTCGAGTTCACGCGCCCGACCACGACGACGACGCCCGCCAAGGTCCCCGTCGACAATTTCTCGTGGCCGCGCTATGGGTTCGACGCCGAGCGCACCCACTTCTATTCGGGTCCCAACCCACCGGAACCGCCGCTCCACATCGGCTGGCGCTTCCAGGACTACGCGCTGCTCGAGTTTCCGCCGGTCATCTACCAGAACAAGCTGTATCTGGTCGATGACGACGGCTCGGCCAAGGCGCTGAACAAGCACACCGGACAGAAGCTGTGGGAGACCAAGGTGGGGACGCTCGCGGCCGCCTCTCCGGCGCTCGGCGTCAGCCAGGGGCTGATGTACGTCTCGCTGCTGTCCAGCAACCCCCACCCCGGGTCGACACCGGGCAACGGGCGGTTCGCCGCCCTGTCGCTGAAGACGGGCCAGGTCGTGTGGTCAAAGCCGATCCCGGCCGGCACCGAGTCCTCGCCGATCGCGTGGGGCAACGCGGTGTACTTCGGCGACCAGAGCGGCACCGTCTACTCGTTGAACGCGACCACCGGGCAGGTCAACTGGACCTATCACGCCAGCGGTCCGGTCAAGGGCGGCCCGGCGCTCTCCGACGGCATCCTGTACTTCGGCGATTACTCGGGTCGGGCATACGCGGTCAACGCGGCGACCGGCCACCAGATCTGGGCGGTCAACACCAACGGCGCCGACCTCGGGTTCGGCTCGGGCAACTTCTACTCGACGCCCGCCGTGGCATTCGGACGCGTGTACATGGGCAACACCGACGGGCGCGTCTACTCGTTCGCGCAGAAGACGGGTCAGCTCGCCTGGGCCACCGGGACGGGCGCCTACGTGTACGCATCGCCGGCCGTCGAGAACACCCCCGGACTCGGGCCGACCGTGTACCTGGGGTCCTATGACGGCAACTTCTACGCCTTCAATGCCCAGTCCGGCGCGATCCGGTGGAAGCACCCGGCCGGCGGCAAGATCTCCGGATCGGCGACGATCGTGGGCAACGTCGTCTACTACTCCGACCTCGGCACCAAGACGACCGCCGGGCTCGACGTGCGCACCGGTCACCAGGTGTTCTCGTTTCCTGACGGCGCGTTCAATCCCGTCGTGTGCGACGACACGGGAACGATCTACCTGAGCGGCTACACGATGCTCTACCAGATGCTTCCGAGTCGCTGAACACCGAGCTTGCACAGCGCGCTAACTTAATCTCTACACCGCACTCGCAGCGAGTCAACACAATGTCCACGCGCCGCCCTCGGGCGCTCATGAAATCCCCGCATAGGGCGTGCAATGGCGCTCGCATGGAACGTGCGTTCGGGAGCTTCTTGCTATCCTTGTTCCCCTATGCGTTGTCGTAGTGGAAGTCACTGCCAGGAGCCGGTCATCACGGGCCGCAGGTTCTGCGCGTCGCACGCGGCGGAGCTCGATCGCATGCGCGAGGAGCTCAAGGACGCCGCTGCCGCCCGAATCGGTCGCGGTCGGCCTAAGCGGTCGTCTACGTGCTGCCGTCCTGGCTGTTATGAGCCCCGCGTTCCGCCCGCCGCGTATTGCGATGCATGCGCTGCCGCCGGATACGTGGAAGAGGCTGCTTAGCGCGGCCGCTTCACCCGGGCCAACATAGACATAGATACAGCCGGATGAGGCTTCGGCGGACCCACGGACGCCGAGCGAAGCGAGGCCACTAATCGACGGGCCGAACAGGCGCGCCCGTCGCGGATAGGTGCGCCTTGATCTCGCTCACCGTGTGCTGTCCGTAGTGCAGGATCGATGCGCAAAGCACGGCGTCGGCCCCTGCCTCGAGCGCCTCGGTCAGGTGCTCGAGCCGGCCTGCGCCGCCCGAGGCGATCACCGGCACGTCGACCGCGCCGGCGACGGCCGCGGTCAACGGCAGGTCATAGCCGGCATTGGTGCCGTCTCGGTCCATGCTGGTCAAGAGGATCTCCCCCGCCCCCCGTTCGGTCCCCTCTCGCGCCCACGCGACCGCGTCGCGGCCGGTCGGCGTGCGTCCGCCGGCCACGTAGGCCTCCCAGCTTCCACTCTCGCGGGCCTTGGCATCGATCGCCAGCACCACGCACTGGGCTCCGAAGTTCGCCGCCAGTTCGTCGATCAGCTCCGGCCGGGCCAGCGCGGCTGAGTTGATCGACACCTTGTCCGCGCCGGCGTCGAGCACCGCCTGAGCATCGGTCACCGAGCGAATGCCGCCTCCGATCGTGAACGGGACAAATACGTCATCTGCGGTGCGGCGGGCCAGGTCGACGACCGTCTCGCGCCGGTCGGAGGTCGCGGTGATGTCGAGGAACACGAGCTCGTCGGCCCCGGCGGCGTCGTAGCGGCAGGCCAGCTCGACCGGGTCGCCGGCGTCCCGTAGGTCGATGAAGCCGACGCCCTTGACCACACGGCCGCGGTCGACGTCGAGGCAGGGAATCACGCGCTTGTAGTGAATCGCCGCACCCCAGTCAGCCGTCGAGGACGGCCTGCCCCTCGGCGACCGAGAACTGCCGCTCGTACAGGGCCTTGCCGACAATCACGCCGTTCAGATTGACCTGGCGCAGCTCGACCAGCGAGCTCAGGTCCTGAAGCGAGCCGACCCCGCCGGAATAGGTGTAGGTGCCGCGCACGGCCTCGGCCACGCGGCGGGCGCCCTCGAGATCCGGGCCGGCCAGCAGGCCGTCCCGCTCGATGCTCGAGTAGACGAACCGGCGCACCCCGCGGGCTCCCAATCGCTCGATGACCGCCTCGATCGGAATGTCGGTCTGCTCGGTCCAGCCGGCGCCGGCCAGGTGACCTTCGCGCGCGTCGATCGAGACCACGACGCGGTCGCCGAACTCGGCGAGCGCCTCGTCGAGGAAGTCGACGTCCCGGTACGCAGCCGTGCCGATCACCACGCGCGCTGCGCCGGCCTGGATCGCATCGCGAACGGCGCCGATCGTCCGCAGGCCGCCGCCCACCTGAATGGGCACGGGGAGCTCCGCGGTGATCCGCCGAACGTGCTCGATGTTGACCGGCGCGCCCTGCTTGGCGCCGTCGAGGTCGACCACGTGGAGACTGCGCGCGCCCTCGTCGACCCAGCGCCGCGCCGCGTCGAGCGGGTCGGTGTCGTACACCGTGCTCTGGTCGAACTCCCCGCGGGTCAGGCGCACCGCCTTCCCGTCGAGGATGTCGACCGCAGGCAGGAGGATCATGCCCGTGCGCTGGCGAGGCCCACGCACGCCCCCACGAAGCTGTGGAGCATGCGCAACCCGTCCCGCGAGGACTTCTCGGGGTGGAACTGGACACCGAACACGCTCTCGCGGCCGACGATCGTGGCGAACCGCTCGCCGTATTCGGTGCTGCCGATCACATCGTCCCCATCACGCGGACGCGCCGCGAACGTGTGCACGTGGTAGAAGGGGCAGCCGGTGGGCGGGAGCTCCACGGTCAGGGGCGAGGGGCGCTCGAACCGCACCTCGTTCCAGCCGATGTGCGGGATGCGCAGCCCGGTGTCCTTCAGACGCGTGACCTCGCCGCCAATCAGGCCGAGCCCGGCCGCGCCGCCCATCTCCTCGGAGGTGTCGAACAGCAGCTGCATGCCCAGGCAGATGCCGAGCAGCGGCTTGCCCTGGTTGGCCAGCTCGCGAATCAACTCGGGAAGCGCGAGCGCGTCCAGGTTTCGCATGGCCTGCGGGAAGGCGCCGACGCCGGGCAGCACGAGCCCATCCGCGCGCCGCAGCTCGTCGTGGTCGTTGGTGATCGTTGCCCGAGCGCCCACGTGCTCGAGCGCCTTCTCGACCGAACGCCGGTTGCCCATCCCGTAGTCGATCACCGCGACGCGCGTCATACGAGCGTCCCCTTGGTGCTGGGCACGCCGCGCTCGCCCGCGTCGAGCGCCACCGCGGAGCGCAGCGCCCGGGCCAGGGCCTTGAACGTGGCCTCGATCACGTGGTGCGCGTTGGTGCCGCGCTCGGCGGTCAGGTGGAGGGTCAGCTTCGCGTTCAGCGCCAGCGCCCGGCAGAACTCCTCCAGGAGCTCGTGGTCGAAGGTGCCGGTGGCGCCGGGCGGTAGCGGCACCTCAAAGGCGCATAGCCCGCGTCCGGAGATGTCGATCGCGCACGACACACGGGCCTCGTCCATCGGGATCGTGGCCTGCCCAAAGCGGGTGATGCCGGCGCGATCACCCAGCGCCTCGTCGAGGGCCTGGCCGAGGCAAATCCCGACGTCCTCCACCGTGTGGTGTGCGCCCGTGTCCAGGTCTCCGCGGGCCCGGATCGTCAGATCGAGGTGGCCGTGGCGGGCAAGCAGGCCAAGCATGTGGTCGAAGAAGCCGACCCCGGTGTCGCGCTCGCCGTCCCCTTGGCCGTCGAGCGCCAGGCTGACCTGGACCTCGGTCTCGGCAGTCTTTCGCTCGATAAGGGCACTCCGGGTCATCGGCGCCCATTGTCGCCCAAGGCGCCGCCGTCAGGCGCCGCCGACCATTCTCCATGCATCCGCGCCTCCATAGACTGGGCGTGCAGCTCGAAGCCCTCGGCGCGGGCGAGGGGCACGGCGGACCGGGCGAGTTCGTCGGGGTCGGCGATGCGGACCTCGGTGAAGCGGCGCAGGAAGTGCTCGGGGCTGAGGCCGGACGCGAAGCGGGCGGCACCGTTGGTCGGCAGGATGTGGTTCGAGCCGGCGATGTAGTCGCCGAACGCGGTGCCGGCGTTCACACCCACGAACAGGCAACCGGCCTTCGTGACCCGGTCGGCCAGCTCCTCCGCGCCGGCGCCCATGAGCTGGAGATGCTCGGGCGCGAACGCCTCCGCAACCGCCAGCCCGTGGTCGAGATCGGTCACCTGCACGAGCGCGCTGACCGCTCCGGTGTCGGGGGCATCTTCGAGGCGCCTCGCGAGCCGGGCCAGCAGCTCGGGCGCGTCGGAGACGGCGACGACGAGCGAGCCCGCGCCGTGCTCGGACTGAGCCAGCAGGTCGAGCGACAGCGGCTCGAGGTCCGCGTCGCCGGTGGCGATCGCCAGCAGGTCGCTCGGACCGGCGAAGCCGTCGATCCCCACCTGCCCGAACACCTGCCGCTTGGCCTCCTGCACATACAGGCTCCCGGGACCGACGATCACGTCGACCGGGGCGACCGAGGCGGTGCCGTAGGCCAGCGCAGCGATCGCCTGGGCTCCGCCCATCCGGTAGACGACGCTGGCGCCCGTCATGTGGCAGGCCGCGAGCACGACCGGGTTGACGTCTCCGTCGCTCCCGGGTGGCGCACACACCGCGATGTGCTCGACTCCGGCGAGCCGCGCGGGCACGACGCCCATCACGACCGTGCTCGGGTACGGAGCCCGTCCCGCAGGGACATATAGGGCGGCGCGTGACACCGGCGTGTGGCGGAGCACAACCCGGTTCTCCCCCAGCTGCACCGACTCCCCGAGGCCCGCCCGCCAGCCCACCATCACCGTCTCCAGGTTCTCGATCGCCCGCTGCAGGGCGTGGCCGATCTGTGGATCGATCGCGGCCGCGGCCGCCTCGAGCTCATCGGCCCCGACCGGGATCGGCTTCGGCTCCGCGCCGCCTGTGTCGAACCGCCGTATGTACTCGAGTAGGGCCGTCTCGCCGTGGGAGCGGACCTCCGTGACGATCTCGGCGACCGTGTCGCTTACCGACCCGGGCGCCGGGATCAGCTCTCGTAGGGCTCGTGCCGTGTCGGCCGGGTCGCCGCTTACGGAAAAGCGCTCACATCGCATGGAGCCGCTCCAGTAGCGCATCGATGGCGGGCGCCTTCAGCTTGTGCGAGACGGGGTTCGCGATCAGTCTGGCCGTGCTCTGAGCGATCTCCTCGCGTACCACGAGCCCGTTTTCTCTTAGCGTTGCCCCGCTCGCGGTGAGGTCGACGATCCCCTCGGCCAGCCCGGTCAGTGGCGCGAGCTCGACCGAGCCCTTGACCTCGACGATCTCGGCCTGGCGGCCGGTATCGAGGAAGTAGCGGGTGGCGATGCGCGGATATTTGGTGGCGATCCGCATGACGCCCAGGCGCCTGAGGGCCTCGGCGGCGGGGTCCTCGCCAGCCACGGTCGCGAGCACCATCGTGCACCCGCCGTATCCGAGGTCGAGCAGCTCATATAGGTCGCGTTCGGCCTGCTCGAGCAGCACGTCCTTGCCGGTGATGCCCAGGTCGGCGGCGCCCGCCTCGACGTAGGTGGGGACGTCCGAGGGGCGCATGGTGACGATGCCGACGTCCTCGAATAGCAGCTTGCGATCGTTCTCGCGGAGCTCGAGGGTCGCGATGCCGAGGCGATCGAGAAGCTCGAGCGTCTCCGTGAAGAGCGACCCACGCGGAACCGCGATTCGCAACTCACTCATGGCAGGTGCCTCGGGCGGCGGCCGCGTTCCTCGCTGGTCAGGGCGATGTGCAGTCGCTCGACGTTCAGCGCGAAGCCGACGGCGGGCAGCGGTCGCCCGAACTGACCCAGCAGCTCGTCGTAGCGTCCGCCGATCCCGATCGGGATCCCGTAGGCCGGGTCGTAGACCTGGAACACGGCGCCGGTGTAGTAGCCGAGGCCGCGGACAAGCCCGAGGTCGAAGATGATGCGGCCGGCCACCTCGGGCTCTAGCCGGGCATGTACGGAGCGCATCCCCGTGGCGGCGCCCTCGAGCGGGCCGGGCAGCGACTGGAGCACCTCAGGGCCGCCTCGGCGCTGCGGGACCCGGAGCAGGAGCTCGGCATCTTCGGTGCCCAGACCGAGCGCATCGACCTCTTTTTGCAGGCCGACGAAATCGCCGTTGGCCAACTCGGTGAGGATGCTCTCGCCGCGCTCGGCGTCGACGCCGAGGCGGTCGAGCAGCTCGGAGTAGAGTGAGGCGTCGCCCAGGCCGATCCGGTACGTCTCGAGGCCCGCCGCGTCGAGGGCGGCGCACAGGACGGTCAGGACCTCCGCCGTCCCCTCCGGCGCGGTCACCCCGATCAGCTCGATCCCGGCCTGGAGGAATTCGCGAGACTGACCGCGCTGGGGGCGAACGCTCCGGTAGGCGTGCGCAAAGTAGCTGAAGCGAAGCGGCGGCTCGGCGTCGCGGTAACGGGTGGCGACCATGCGCGCGATCGGGATCGTCATGTCCGACCGTAGGACAAGCACGTTCCCGAGCTCGTCGAACACGCGGTACGCCGGACCGCGCGCGGCCGGGTTGGCGCGCGCGAACGTGGTCTCGTACTCGAGCGCCGGCGTGTACACCTCGCCGTAGCCGGCCCGCTCGAACACCGCCCGGATGCGGTCGGTCATCGCCCGCAGCTCCCGCATCTCGTCGGGCAGGAAGTCGCGCGTTCCGCTGGGAATGCGATCGACCATCGGCCGGGACTGTGTCAGCTAAGGCGTGCCGGGGCTGTTCTCGTCAGACCGTGACGGGTACGTCGTCTTCGCGCTCGATCCGGGCGCCGAGGTCGCGTAGCCGTTCGTCGATGCGTTCGTAGCCGCGGTCGATGTGACGGACGTTGCCGATCTCGGTGACACCGTCAGCCGCGAACGCGGCGATCAGCATCGCCATGCCGGCCCGGATGTCGGGCGAGTCGACGCGCTGGCCGTGTAGACGGCGCGGTCCCACCACCATCGCGCGGTGCGGATCGCAGATCGTGATCGATGCACCCATTAAGACGAGCTTGTCGACGAAGAACAGGCGGTTCTCGAACATCCACTCGTGGATCATCACCGAGCCCTCGGCCTGCGTCGCGAGCGCCAGCGCAACGCTGGTCAGGTCGGCGGGGAAGGCCGGCCACGGGCCGTCCTGCACCTTGGGGGTGTGGTCGCCCTTGTCGTTGCGGATCACCAGCTCCTGATTTCCGGGCACGATCACGTCGGCGCCCCGGAGCTCGGTGCGCAGGCCGAGGCGATCGAATACGAGCCGGATCATCCGCAGGTCCTCGGGGACGGTGTCGCGGACGATCAGCTCGCCGCCGGTCACTCCCGCCAGAGCCATGAACGAACCAATCTCGATGTGGTCGGGAGCGATCCCGTGCGTGCAGCCCCTGAGGTTGGCCACGCCGTGGACGGTCATGACGTTGGAGCCGACCCCGTCGATGTGGGCCCCCATCGCCATCAGCATTCGTGCGAGGTCCTGAACGTGTGGCTCCGAAGCGGCATTGCGGATCACGGTCGGGCCCCGCGTCAGGGCCGCCGCCATCAGCGCGTTCTCGGTGGCCATCACCGACGGCTCGTCCATCAGGAAGTCACACGGCCTGAGGCCGAGCGGAGCGTCGAGCTTGATGTGGCCACGATCCTCCTCGACGGAGGCCCCGAGGGCTCTGAAGGCGTCCAGGTGTGGGTCGAGCCGGCGACGGCCGATCACATCGCCGCCCGGCGGGGGCATCTGCGCGCGCCCGAACCTGGCCAGGAGCGGGCCCGCGAGCAGGAATGAAGCGCGAATCCGCTCGGCCAGCTCCTGGTCGACCTCGTAGCTGTCGACGGTCGAGCTGTCGATTGAGATCTCGCCGGGGCCCAGCCACTGGACACGCGCGCCGAGCTGCTCGAGCAGCAGTGTCATCGCCTCCACGTCCCGAATCCGCGGGACGTTGCGGAGGATTACCTCGTCTTCGGTCAGCAGGCACGCGGCGAGGATGGGCAGCGCGCCGTTCTTGTTACCGGCGGGAACAATCGTGCCCGACAGGGGCACTCCGCCTTCAATTACGAACTTTTCCATAGGGGGCCGCAGCGTACCTTGTCGGGTCGGCGGGACCGTCGCTCGGGGTGGGCGCCGCTTTTTGGTTCCAGACGCGGGTTTCGTCCGGCGAACAACGATCTCCTGTTCGGCCGGGGTTTCTCGCGCGTCTGGCGGGTCTGGCTGGACGGTCGGAGCGGGCGCTGTCGGCGGTCCATTGGGCGTCGGACCTGTGTGCAGGCGCTCAGCTACGCTCCCGTCCATGCAGTCTCTGAGTTCGCGCCTGGAGGCCTGGGACCTTCTTTGCGAATGGACATCGTCTGATTCGCTGCGCCGGCACATGCTGGCCGTGGAGGCCGCGATGCGCGCATACGCGCCCCGGTTCGGGGGAGACGAGGAGCTGTGGGGGCTGACGGGACTGCTGCACGACCTCGACTACGAGCGCTATCCGAATCTCGAGGACGGGCATCCACGCTACGCGATGGCCGAGCTCGAGCGGCGGGGCTACCCACCCGAGCTGGTTCGGGCCGTAGCGTCCCACGCCGATTTCCTGGGCGTTTCCCGCGATTCCCCGATGGAGAAGACGCTGTTCGCGGTGGACGAGCTTTCCGGGTTCGTGCTGGCGGTCGCTTATGTCCGCCCCGAGGGCCTGGTCGGGATGACGCCGAAGTCGGTCAAGAAGAAGCTCAAGCAACCCAGCTTCGCGGCCGCGGTCAATCGCGAAGAGCTCCAGAAGGGAGCCGAGGAGCTCGGGGTCGACTTCGATGAGCACCTCACGATCGTGATCGGGGCGCTGGCCGAGCGGCGGGATGACCTGATGCCCGCGGGCGCGGCGCCCTAGCGTGTCCGTGTCGCATCGCGCGAGGCGCGATGCAGCTCATACTCGGCGAAGCTCGAGACGACGCCCAGCCGCTCGGTCAACCGGGCCAGCTCGATCGAGTGACGGACCGGCCCGTTGCAGATCACGCTGAGCCGGCGCGCGCGTTCGGCCAGACGCCGCTGGACGGTGAGCAGGGCATGCAGGCCAAGCGAGTCGATGAACTCCGTCCTGGTCAGGTCCATCACAACGTCGCCGTGACGCCGGCGGACGATGTCGTCCAGTGTCGTCGCGAGCCTTGGGATGGTCAGGATGTCGAGCTCGCCGGCGACGCTAACCACGGTCTCGTGGGCGTCGTGGCGGGTCGACAGAGTGAGCTGAATCGGGCCCCGCGGACGGAGCGAACCGCCGATCGTCCCCTCGTGTGCGGATCTGCTCATGGCGTGTGGTTTGGCGTGGGGTCGCCGGTCCTAGCTGAATCGTAGGACGCGCGAGGCGTGGGTGAGCCGGCACCGATTCCCTGGGTCTCCCCGAGCCCGTGTCGGCTATGGTCCGCCGGCATGGCCGACCCGATCGAGATCGTGGTGATGGAGGGGGACCAGACCGGCCAGGAGCTGCTCGAGCAGGCGGTGCGCCTCCTCGATCCGGGGGTGTTGGGAGTCGAGCTCGAGCTCCAGCGCTTCGATCTCTCGCTGGGTCATCGACGGACGACCGGTAACGAGGTCGTGACGGAGGCCGCCCAGGCGATGCTCGTGGCGGGCCTGGGCCTGAAGGCGGCCACGATCACGCCGGAGGGGGCGAGCGACGTCGGATCGCCCAACCGCATTCTGCGCGAAGAGGTCGACGGGAAGGTGATTGTGAGGACCGGCCGGCGACTCCCGGGAGTGGCGCCGATCGCCGGCGTGCACTACCCGATATCGGTCGTGCGCATGGCCGTCGACGATGCCTACGGCGCCAAGGAGAGTCGGGACGGCGATCCCGGATCCGAGTCCGAGATCGCCTACCGGACCGAGAAGATCACCCGGTCGACCTGCCGCGCGGTGGCCGAGTACGCCTTCCGGACGGCCGCCAAAATGAACGCCCGCGTCTACGGCGGCCCGAAGTGGACCGTCTCGCCCGTATACGAGGGGATGCTGAAGGAGGAGCTCGACGCGGCAGCCGCCCGCCACCGGGACATCGCCTATGAGCCGGTCCTAATCGACGCGACCTACGCCGGCCTGATGTCGGGCGCGACCGACGCGCCGTTGGTGATCCCGGCCCTGAATCGCGACGGCGACTGCCTGTCCGACCTGGTCCTCCCCATGTTTGGCTCGATCGCCGGCGCCGAGTCGGTGCTGTTGGCCTTCGATGAGGACTACCAGACGAACGTCGCCATGGCCGAGGCGCCCCACGGGACGGCACCGGCCCTCGAGGGCAAGGACGTCGCCAACCCGCTGGCCATGATCCTGGCCTGCGGCGCGCTGCTCCGGCACGCGGCCGACCACCACGGTCCTGCGGCCGAGCGCGCCTCGCGCGCCATCTACGAGGCGGCCCTGGAGACGATCGCTTCGGGGATCAAGACGCCCGACCTGGGTGGCGGCGCCGGGACGACCGAGTTCACCACCGAGGTGGTCAGCCGGGTGGCCACCAAGATCGAGGTGTGGGGCTCGCTCGGGTCGGCCGCCTAGGCCTGTTCGGGGCTGCTGGTGGCCGCGAAGCGTGACTGGGAGCGGATAGAGCAATCGTGATCACCGGGGCCCACACGGTCATCTACACCCCCGAGCCCGAGCGGGTCCGGGCCTTCCTCGCCGACGTCCTCGGATTCCCATCGGTCGACGCCGGTCACGGGTGGTTGATCTTTGCCCTCCCGCCGGCGGAGCTCGCGGCACATCCCGCCGATGGTGCGACCGGGCGCCAGGAGCTCTACCTGATGTGCGACGACCTGCAAGAAACCGTGCAGGAACTCGAGGCCAAAGGGGTCGAGTTGAGTCGCCCAATCCACGAGGAGCGGTGGGGCATTGTGACGGCAATCAGGCTTCCCGACGGGGGTGAGCTCGCCCTGTACGAGCCCAAACACCCGCTGCCACCGCGCTGACCCCGCGCTCGTCTGGGGCGGTCTGTCCGGGGGGCTGGAGGCGATCCGCTGGGACGTCGTCCGCCGAGCGCAGGGACCTCTTTCGCGGACGGCCGGGCCGCTTCGCTCGGGGCCTCGTTCCGTCCGACGCGCCCCCTACTCTATCGAACATATGTTCCGTTCTTCAGCCCACCGTATGCGTGCCTGGTTGGAGCTCGTCGACGACTTTCTCGGCGACCCACCGGCTGACGCGAACGATCATCCAGAGCCTTGGGAGACGCACCCCCATCGCCGCCCGCTGCGCTGGCAGCGCGAGCGGCGTGGCGGGAGCGTTCCGGCCGCTCCGGCGCATTGCCTCTGCCCGATCCGACGCGCGCCCTCGCGCGGCGGTCGGGACGAAGTGCTGCCCTAGCGGCCCGCGTCGCCGCCGATACGCGGCCGCGTGTCGACCCCAGCCAGATCGTCTCCGGCTGAGGCACGGCTCGACCCAGACGGAGGCGATGGATCGACCTCGGGGCGCCACGCGATCCCACCGGGAAGCGCCGGAGCGGTCCGGACGTTCGTGCGGGGCACTAACGCTCCAGACGCCCGTGCGGGGCACTAAAGGCCGGCGATCGCCGCGTGTAGCGCCGCCAGCGCGGCGCGGGCGCCCAGGATCACGCCCTCGGGATCCCCCGTGGTCTGACCGTTAGGCGAGCTGGCGAGTGCAATCAGCACCGCGATGAAGGTGCCCAAACCGAGCACCACACAGATTACGAGCAGGACGAGTGCCTGCGGATTGGCGCGAAAGAACTTGATCACGCCCTGCATCTACACGCTCCGCTGATTGCACCCGTCTTGCACGTCAAAAAGAAAAACCGGCGGCGACCTACTCTCCCAGGCCCTTGCGGGCCAAGTACCATCGGCGCTGAGGGGCTTAACGGCTCTGTTCGGAAAGGGAAGAGGTGTTTCCCCCTCGCCATAGCCACCGGAAACTGGTCGGGACCAGCCCCCTCCCGGGCCTTCAAAACCACACAGTGCCAATGCACGGATATCAAAATATCCGTCAAGCCCTCGACCCATTAGTACCGGTCTCCTACGAGTGTCACCACTCTTCCAGATCCGGCCTATCAACCTGGTGATCTTCCAGGGGTCTTACTCCCTCAAGGGGATGGGAGAGCTCATCTTGAGGCCGGCTTCCCGCTTAGATGCTTTCAGCGGTTATCCGATCCGCACGTAGCTAACCTGCGGTGCCCTTGGCAGGACAACAGATACACCAGAGGTGCGTTCGTCCCGGTCCTCTCGTACTAGGGACGAATCCTCTCAACTCTCCAACGCCCACGGCAGATAGGGACCGAACTGTCTCACGACGTTCTGAACCCAGCTCGCGTACCGCTTTAATGGGCGAACAGCCCAACCCTTGGGACCTACTTCAGCCCCAGGATGCGACGAGCCGACATCGAGGTGCCAAACCGGGCCGTCGATGTGGACTCTTGGGCCCGATAAGCCTGTTATCCCCGGAGTACCTTTTGTCCGTTGAGCGACGGCGCTTCCACTTGCTACCGCCGGATCACTAAGGCCTGCTTTCGCACCTGCTCGACCTGTCGGTCTCGCAGTCAAGCTCCCTTACTGCCTTTACACTCTACGCACGATTTCCGACCGTGCTGAGGGAACCTTTGCGCGCCTCCGTTACATTTTGGGAGGCGACCGCCCCAGTCAAACTACCCGCCTGTCACTGTCCAGCGCCCGGATTCACGGAGCACTGTTAGAGATCCAATACACCAAGGGTGGTATCTCAAGGTTGCCTCCACGCCAGCCGCAGCCGGCGCTTCCAAGGCTCCCACCTATCCTGAGCGAGATGCATCGAACCCCAATACCAGGGTGTAGTAAAGGTTCACGGGGTCTTTCCGTCTAGCCGCGGGTACTCGGCATCTTCACCGAGACTGCAATTTCACCGAGCCCCTCGTTGAGACAGCGTTCAAGTCGTTACGCCATTCGTGCAGGTCGGAACTTACCCGACAAGGAATTTCGCTTGAGCTCTTACCACCGCTTGCGGTGGCGGATGGCGCGTCCTCGTGGTGCACGCGCGCCTTCCCTGCATGTCGCCATGCAGACGGGACCATCTCATCATCCAGTGCCCTGGATGTTCGGCGTATGGCCTCTGAGGATTCTGAGGAGTTCAGTCCTGGGCTTTTGGCGATTCATCGTCTCCGCGATCTCCACGATCTCCGCCAACCCCTCAAACGTGAGGTGATGGCCGGTCTCGATCAGCTCGACGCACTTCGCGAACTTCTCGAAGTTCCGTTGTTTCGACGAGTGCATGGGATACGCCCTGAAGAACGGAATGATCGTGCTGACCAGATCCGCCCGCCGGCGCACCACATAGCGATACAGATGTTCGCGGTGGTTGTCGTACCGCTTGTTAGCGAGTACTTGACCCACCCCGAAGAAGCTCTCGAGCTCATGTAGGCACGAAACACTCTGCGCGCCCTGCGTGACCGCGAACTCGTGAGCCACCTGATAGCCGGTCCTGTAGCCGCTCCGGCCCTGCCCGCCACTCTGGCGGACGAAACCGAGCGAGAAGCATCCTTCTCCGTCTACAAAACCAATAACCCAGCCTTGCTGCCTCAGCCTTTCCTGCTGGTTTTCCGCACCGTTCGGATTGTCACTGCCCACCACCGAAGTGTAGGGCGAGTACCGGACGGATACTCGGGTTTTCCAGCATATAGCCGAATGCATTCCACGCTGTTACCAGCGTGGTGGGCAACGAATTTACCTTAGGACCGTTCACGTTTGTTACTACTTTGCAACCGGAATGTCACAAAGCGGCCGACTCATTTCTGGTCAGCTCTCATGGTCGCCCATGAGGTCGGACTATCTCATCTCGGTCGCCCAAATGGCTACCGAGCTCGGCGTATAGTCTCTGAGGATTCCGCTGCGGTTGGCACCGCAATGGCCTTTCCTGCTGATTGTCCGCACCCGCCACGTTGTCACTGTACCGTCCGGTTCGGACGGAACGAGTAGTGTGGGATACTCGGAGTTTCCAGCATATAGCCGAGTTTTATAACTACCTCGGTTGATAGTTACGGCCGCCGTTTACCGGGGCTTAGCTTCGGTGCTTCGGGTTGCCCCTAACACCTCCACGTAACCTTCCGGCACCGGGCAGGCGTCAGCCCCTATACGTCGTCTTACGACTTAGCAGAGACCTGTGTTTTTGGTAAACAGTCGCTTGAACCTATTCACTGCGGCCCTCTCGGGCTCCCCTCGCGAGGAGGTTCACCCTACTGGGGCGCCCCTTATCCCGAAGTTACGGGGCGATTTTGCCGAGTTCCTTAACGAGGGTTATCTCGATCACCTTAGTGTTCTCCACTTGCCCACCTGTGTCGGTTTTGGTACGGGCACGCGCTTTCTCCCTAGAGGCTTTTCTTGGAGGCAGGGCTTCCGGGACTCGCCGGCTTAGAGCCAGCTGCATTCGCACCTCAGGTTATGCGGCTCCGGATTTGCCTAGAGCCACCCCTACATGCTTAGCCCAGGACGACCATCGCCTGGGATCCCATAGCCTTCCTCGTCCCCCCATCGGTCAAACGAAAGCGACGTGGTACGGGAATATCAACCCGTTAGCCATCGACTACGCCTTTCGGCCTCGCCTTAGGTCCCGACTGACCCTGAGCAGACGAACTTTACTCAGGAACCCTTGGGCAATCGGCGGAGGGGATTCTCACCCCTCTTTCGTTACTCATGCCGGCATTCTCACTTCCGCCGCCTCCACGGCTGGCTTACGCCGCCGCTTCGCTGGCGCCGGAACGCTCTCCTACCGCGCAAGAAGTCCGAAGACCTCTCGCACCCGCAGCTTCGGTGACTAGCTTGAGCCCCGTTACATTGTCCGCGCTCGAACACTTGACCAGTGAGCTGTTACGCATTCTTTCAAGGATGGCTGCCTCTAAGCCAACCTCCTGGTTGTCTGTGCATTCGAACATCGTTTCCCACTTAGCTAGCACTTAGGGACCTTAGCTGGCGGTCTGGGCTGTTTCCCTCTTGACGCTGAAGTTTATCCCCCAGCAACTGACTCCCGGAGTAACCGTGACGGTCTTCGGAGTTTGCCTGAAGTCGGTAACCTGGTAGGGCCCCTAGTCCAAACAGTGCTCTACGGCCGCCACGGAATTTATCCGAGGCTATACCTAAATATATTTCGGAGAGAACCAGATATCACTGAGCTTGATTAGCCTTTCACTCCGACCCACAGGTCATCCGCCCAGTTTTCAACCTAGGTCGGTTCGGTCCTCCACGAGGTCTTACCCCCGCTTCAACCTGCCCATGGGTAGCTCGCTCAGCTTCGGGTCTACCGCCTACGACTATGTCGCCCTATTCGGACTCGCTTTCGCTACGGCTCCGCTCATCGCTTAACCTCGCCGCAGACGAGTAACTCGCCGGCTCGTTATGCAAAAAGCACGCGGTCACGGCACGAGGCCGCTCCCACCGCTTGTAGGCACGCGGTTTCAGGTACTATTTCACTCCCCTTCCGGGGTACTTTTCACCTTTCCCTCACGGTACTAGTCCGCTATCGGTCACCAAGGAGTACTTAGCCTTGGAGGGTGGTCCCCCCAGTTTCAGTCCGCGTTTCACGGGTGCGGACTTACTCAGGAACACCTGCGGAAGATCGCATGATTTCGTCTACGGGACGATTGCCCTCTGTGGTGCGTGGTTCCACACGCTTCGACTATCACGCGATTTTGTAACTTCCGCCGGATCGGCCACGATCCGGACCAGGTGTCCTACAACCCCCGACGCGCAACGCGTGGCCGCTTGCACGCGCCGGGTTTGGGCTCATCCCTTTTCGCTCGCCACTACTCAGGGAGTCTCTGTTGATTTCCTTTCCTCGGGGTACTGAGATGTTTCACTTCCCCCGCTTGTCTTCGCCGCGCCTATGTGTTCAACGCGGGATAACGTCGCATTACCGACGCTGGGTTTCCCCATTCGGGAATCCGCGGGTCAATGGCTATTCAGCGCCTCACCGCGGCTTATCGCAGCCGTTCACGCCCTTCATCGACTCTTGGTGCCAAGGCATCCACCGTGTGCCCTTAATATCTTGACGGTGATCTTGGGAGAAGCCTTGCGGCTTCACCCGGTGATACCCGTGTCATTGGCTACTGTGCAGTTTTCAAGGTCCGGGAAGAGGCACAACTCATCCCCCAGGAGCTCGGGAGTAACTCCACGAGCGCCGGCGGTGAGCCGGTCTCTCAAAACTCAACAGCATGCGAGCCACCTCGCGATGGGTGTAAGCCCACCGACGTGCGGCCTGCCGGGTCCGGTCGACATGCTAGGGCGATCGCTCTAGGCGATCGCTGCCCATAAAGGGCTCCCTAGAAAGGAGGTGATCCAGCCGCAGCTTCCGCTACGGCTACCTTGTTACGACTTCACCCCAGTCGCGAGCCCCACCTTCGACGGCTCCCTCCCTTGCGGGTTAGGCCACCGGCTTCGGGTGTTGCTCACTCCCATGGTGTGACGGGCGGTGTGTACAAGGCCCGGGAACGTATTCACCGCGGCAGTGCTGATCCGCGATTACTAGCAACTCCGCCTTCATGCAGGCGGGTTTCAGCCTGCAATCCGAACCGAGACGCGCTTTAAGGGATTCGCTCCACCTCGCGGTATCGCAACCCTCTGTACGCGCCAATGTAGCACGTGTGTAGCCCTGGACATAAGGGGCATGATGACTTGACGTCATCCCCACCTTCCTCCGGTTTGTCACCGGCGGTCTCGCATGAGTCCCCAACTAAATGCTGGCAACATGCGACGGGGGTTGCGCTCGTTGCGGGACTTAACCCAACATCTCACGACACGAGCTGACGACAGCCATGCACCACCTGTGATCCTGCCCCGAAGGGAGACCGTGTTTCCACGGCTGTCAGGAACATGTCAAGCCCAGGTAAGGTTCTTCGCGTTGCGTCGAATTAAACCACATGCTCCGCTGCTTGTGCGGGCCCCCGTCAATTCCTTTGAGTTTTAGCCTTGCGGCCGTACTCCCCAGGCGGGGCACTTAATGCGTTAGCGTCGGCACGGAGGGAGTCGACACCCCCCACACCTAGTGCCCATCGTTTACAGCGTGGACTACCAGGGTATCTAATCCTGTTTGCTCCCCACGCTTTCGCGTCTCAGCGTCAGTACCGTCCCAGCGAGCTGCCTTCGCCATTGGTGTTCCTCCTGATATCTGCGCATTTCACCGCTACACCAGGAATTCCACTCGCCTCTTCCGGACTCTAGCCTGACAGTATCCGCCCGCCTCCCGGGGTTGAGCCCCGGGCTTTCAGAGCGGACTTACCAGACCGCCTACACGCTCTTTACGCCCAATGATTCCGGACAACGCTTGCCCCCTACGTATTACCGCGGCTGCTGGCACGTAGTTAGCCGGGGCTTCTTCTGAAGGTACCGTCACTCCAGCCGGCTATTCACCGACGAAGCTTCGTCCCAACTGAAAGGGGTTTACAACCCGAAGGCCTTCTTCCCCCACGCGGCGTTGCTGCGTCACGCTTTCGCGCATTGCGCAAGATTCCCCACTGCTGCCTCCCGTAGGAGTCTGGGCCGTGTCTCAGTCCCAGTGTGGCTGATCGTCCTCTCAGACCAGCTACCCATCGTTGCCTTGGTGAGCCGTTACCTCACCAACAAGCTAATGGGCCGCGGGCCCATCCCGATGCGGAGGCCGAAGCTTCCTTTCCCAAGCGGCCTTATGGCCGGAGGGCACATTCGGTATTAGCCCGAGTTTCCTCGGGTTGTCCCAATCATCGGGGCAGGTTACCCACGTGTTACTCACCCGTTCGCGGCTTTGCCCCAGGCCGAAGCCTGGTTCGTCGCTCCACTTGCATGTGTTAGGCACGCCGCCAGCGTTCGTCCTGAGCCAGGATCAAACTCTCCGTGAAGAACTGCTCAACAGGCCGCTGTGAGCGACCTGCTTCACAAAGAGTCGTCGAGTCCTGTTCCGCCGGAGCGGACATCCCACCTAGCATGGCGGGTGGACCCGGGCCTGTCCCTGGTGGGATCAGGCCCCTGCGTCCGCACGAGGGGATCCGATGTACACCAACGGGTCCCGGGACGCATGACGGGGTTTCAATCTGGCACCGTCGTCGATCGCTGGCCCTCAAAGGGCCGGTCGATGCGACGGCGTCGAACCTGGACACACTCCTCGACCGAGGAATCGGTCGAAGGGTGCGCATGCTGTTGAGTTTTCAAAGACCGTCGCACCTCTGGGGGAGGGGATTCCTTCCCACGGCGCATCCAGAACCGTTCCGATTCCGGAGCGGACCGCTGAGTATAGCGCCCGTACCGCCAAGCTGGGAGGTCTCGGGGCGCGGCCTGCTCATTGTGCCAGCAGTCAGCCCCGAGCGCGTCCCGGGTGTGTCGGCATTCCGACGCTAGGCCTTTAGCCAACGGTGCGAGCCGGACCTGGTCCGCGCCGGGACCCGCCTACGAGAGCACCTGGACAGTCACCGTCCGCTGGCGGGGACGGTCGTCGAAGTCGATCAGCACCACCTGCTGCCAGGTCCCGAGCGTCAGACGGCCGTCGAGCACCGGGATCGTCTCCGAGGGACCGATGATCGCGGCCCGTAGGTGGGCGTGGGCGTTGGTGTCGTGGTTGCGGCGGTTGTGCTCGTAGTCGCCCACCGGCGGGATCAGCCGATCGAGCAGCGCCTGCAGGTCGTGGACCCCACCCGGCTCGTACTCCATCGTGGTGATGGCGACAGTCGAGCCCGGGGCGAACACGGTCACGACGCCGCGATCAACCCCGGATGTGGAGACCACGCTCTCGATGCCGGGGGTGATGTCGGCGATGTGTCCGTTTCCGGGTGTCTGGAGGCGGAGCAGACCGCCCTGGACGGTCATCGGCGATTCGGTGTCGAGCTCACCCGGCGTCAGGCGCCACCTGGACACGGGCGAAGCGACGCTTGCCGAGCTGGAGGACCTTGCCGTGCACCGCCGCCGCGGGCAGGTCCAGGACCCCAGGGCCGACCGGCTCGCCGTCGAGCCTGACTCCGCCCTGGGCGAGGGCGCGCCGGGCCTCGGAGCTCGAGACGCCGAACGCCTCGGCGAGCAGGGCCGGCAGATGGACATCGCCTCGTTCCGCCGGCCAGACCACGGTCGGCATGTCCTCCGGAGCAAGTCGCTCGATGTGGACCCGGTCGAACTCGGCCTCGGCGGCCTCGGCAGCCGCCTCCCCATGGAACCGCGAAACCAACGCCCGGGCCAGGGCCCGCTTGGCGTCGCGCGGGCCGAGCTCGGGGGGCGGCTCGGAGTCGAGGAGAAGCTCATACCAGGAGGGAAGCGAGGCGTCGGGGATGCTCAGCGTCTTGCCGTACATGTCCCCGGGCGGATCGGTCACCCCGATGTAGTTGCCGTAGGACTTCGACATCTTCTGCTCGCCGTCGGTCCCGGTCAGCAGCGGCATGGTGAGGATCACCTGCTCGGGCACCTCGTAGGCCCGCTGGATGTCGCGCCCGAGCAGCAGATTGAACTTCTGATCGGTCCCGCCCAGTTCGACATCGGCGCGGATCGCCACCGAGTCGTAGCCCTGAAGCAGCGGATACAGCAGCTCGAGCAGCGAGATCGGCTCGTGGGCGGCGAAGCGCTTGGCGAAGTCGTCGCGCTCGAGGAGCTGCGCGACGGTCGGGATGCGAGCCAACCGGAACAACTCCTCCATCGACATGTCCAGCCACTCGCCGTTGAATCGGACCTCGAGGTGCTCGGGGTCGAGCACCTTGAGCGCCTGTTCCTTGAACGTCTGCGCGTTCGCGTCGATTTCGGCCGAGGAGAGGACGGGTCGGGTCGAGGAACGCCCGCTCGGGTCCCCCACCCTGGCCGTGTAGTCGCCGATGATCAGCACCACGGTGTGGCCGAGATCCTGGAACTCGCGGAGCTTCTGGAGGACGACCGTGAAGCCGAGGTGAATGTCGGGCGCGGTGGGGTCGATGCCGAGCTTCACACGGAGCGGCCGGCCGAGCTCCAGCTTCCGCTCGAGCCCCCCGTCCGGTAGGCAATCGACGGCGTTCCGAGCGAGCCATGCCGCCTGTTCACGCGGGCCGGTGCCGGCCGACGGAGACGCCGCGAGCAGCTCCGTCGAGGCCTCGGAATCCATCCGGGGCAATGCTAGACTCTCGCGGCCGACGGGACCCACTCCGCCGCCACGTCCCGCTGGATGCCGTAGCGGCTGGCCTTGTCGCTGCGGGTCGCCGTAGGATCTCAGCGACCGCATGATTGACGACGTCGAAATCCGCACCCGCGGCGATCAGCCGCAAGCGTCACAGCCGTTTGACGCACCCGAAAACGGGGACGGCGGGCGACCCCGGAGGCCTCGGGTGCCCTGGCGATGGCGTCGCCGCCTACGACGGGCTGGCAGGGTGGGCGGGCGCCGAATTAAGAAGCTGCGACTGCTGGTGATCTTGATCGGCCTCGGCATCCTTGCCGCCGTCTCGACGGTGTTCGGGATGCTGATGTCGGTTGCCTCCGATATCCCCCAGATCGAGAACGTCACCCAGTACAGCTCGGGGCACAACTCCTACCTGTACGACGACCGGGGCCGACCGATCGGGATCTTCGCGGCGCCGGACCCGGAGGTGATCGACACCTTCAACCAGATCTCCAAGCCGATGCAGCAGGCGATCGTGGCCGTCGAGGACAAGCGCTTCTGGTCCGATCCTGGGATCGACATCCGCTCGCTCGCCCGGGCGCTTGTCGCGGACGTCACCGGCGGAGCGACCCAGGGCGCCTCCACGATCACCGAGCAGTTCGTCAAGGGCGCGCTCTCCGAGGAGGAGAACCGCACCGTTCTCGAGAAGCTGCGCGAGGCGGCGCTCGCCTTCCAGCTGACGCACCGCTGGAAGCCCTCGAAGATCCTCACCGAGTACCTGAACTCGACCTACTTCGGGAACGGGGCATACGGCGTCGAGTCGGCGGCGCGGGTGTACTTCGGCAAGCAGCTCGGCTATGACCCGGATGCGCCGGGCGACGGCAACACGAAGGCGTGCGGCGACAGCACCGCGCAGACGCCGCTGCCAAGCTGCGCATCGAAACTCAACTACTGGCAGGCGGCCACGCTGGCGGGACTGGTGGCCAGCCCGAGCGCGTTCGACCCCACCGTAAACCCGGTAGCCGCGAAGGCCCGCCGCCAAGTGGTGCTCCAGGACATGCTCCAGCAGCACGACATCAAACGCTGGCAATACGAGGCCGGGATAAATGAGCCACTTCCCACCTCAACCGACGTCGAGCAGTCAGTCGAGCCAAACGCGGCCCCCTACTTCACGAGCTGGCTGCGGCCGCAGATCCTGGCTGCCATCGGCCTCGGCCACGGGGTGCCGGCCAGGGACGCCGAATACCGCGCGTACTACGGCGGGCTGAAGATTCGCACGACGCTCGACCTGCGCATGCAGGAGGCGGCCGACGAGGCCGTCTCCCAGGGCCTCCCCTCAGGACCTGGCTGGCCCACGGCATCGCTGGTCGCGATCGACAACAAGACCGGGCAGGTGCGGGCCATGGTCGGCGGTCCGATCGTCAACGGCGAGGAGGACTACAACCAGTACCCCTTCAATCTTGCCACGGAGGCCGAACGTCAGCCGGGCTCGGCGTTCAAGCCGTTCACGCTGGCGGTGGCGCTCGAGCACGGCTTTGGTCCCGACTCGGTACTCCTGTCGGCGCCGCTGGACATCGTCGTGCCGAACAGCGGCGGCAAGGAGATCTTCCACGTGCGCAACTTCGGCAACCAGTACTCAGGCGACATCACCCTCCAGACGGCGACAGATGTCTCCGATAACTCGGTGTTCGAGCGGCTCGGCTGGTACGCGCTCGGCGGGACAAAGGGAACATCGCAGATCGCGAAGCTGGCCAGCGCCGCCGGCATCACGACGCCCGTCTCCAACAACCCCGCGATGATCCTCGGCGGCCTCAAGGTCGGAGTGTCGCCGCTGGACATGGCGCACGCATACGAGACGTTCGCCACCGGCGGCAACCGCGTGTACGACCCGGTGCTCGGCTCCCCGGACAGCGGCCCCACCGGGATCGAGTCGATTCAGGGATCGCATATAGATCTCGTCGATCACCCCCAATACGAGCGCGTGATGCCGCCGGCGATCGCCGCAGAGGTCCACAACATGCTCGAGGGCGTGGTGTCCTCCGGCACCGGGACGGCGGCGGCGATCCCGGGCGTCGACGTGGTCGGGAAGACCGGTACCACGTCGAACTACGGCGACGCCTGGTTCGTCGGGTGGACGCCGCAGCTGACGGTGGCGGTGTGGGTCGGGTTCCCCAACAAGCTCATCCCGATGGCCACCCTCTACAACGGCGCGCCGGTCGAGGGCGGAACCTACCCGGCGATCATCTGGCACAACTTCATGGTCCAGGCGCTGCAGATCCTGGCCAGCGAGAACCCGCACGAGAAGCTCACGACCTCGACCACGACCGATACGACCAGCGCCCCCTCGATCGCGCCGGGCGGATCGGGAGCCGGCGTCACGTCGACCAGCGCCACGACCCCCAACACCGGAGCGGCCGGCGGGAACGCCGCCGGCGGGGCGGCTCCAGGGACCGGCGGCACGCAGGGCGGTGCCAACGCGGGCGCCGGTGGCGGTGCCGGCGGCACCCAGGGAGGCGGTAACACGGGTGCCGGCGGCGGAGCGGGCGGCACCGCCGGCGGAACGGGCGCTGGCGGCGGTGCCGGCGGCACCCAGGGAGGCGGTAACACGGGTGCCGGCGGCGGTGCGGGCGGCACGGCGGGTGGAACCGGAGGCGCGAGCGGCAGCTCGGGCGGCGCGGGGATCGGCGGCGGTCAGTGAGTCCCAACGGGTCAGGGACCGAGCACCGGGTGCAAACGCCGGACGGCCGCACGCTCCAGGTGGTCGAGCGCGGAGTCCCGGACGGCCCTGCGGTGCTCGTGCACAACGGCACCCCCAATTCGCGGTTGATGTCCGACGCCGAGGTCAGATCGGCGGAGCGCCAGGGCATTCGCCTGATCTCCTACGACCGTCCCGGCTACGGAGGGTCGAGCCGCCAGGCTGGGCGCACGGTGGGCGACTGCGCGCAGGACGTCCGCACGATCGCGGGCGCCCTCGGTATCGATCGTCTCGCGGTGTGGGGGATCTCCGGAGGCGGTCCCCACGCGATCGCCTCCGCCGCGCTCCTCCCGGATCTGGTTCCGGCGGTCGGGGTGCTCGCGTCGACCGCGCCGTGGGGAGCCGAGGGGCTCGACTACTTCGCGGACATGGGCGAGCTGAACGTCGAGGACACCAAGCTTCAGCTCGAGGATCCCGTCGCCGCTCGCGCGAAGTGTGAGGAGGATCGAAAGGAGATGCTCGCCCTGGACCCCGAGCAGCTACTGGAGTACTTGAAGACGCTGCTCTCGCCGGTCGATGCCGCGGTGCTCACCGGAGCCTTCGCCGAGTACATCATCGACGCAACTCGATCGGGGTTGGCGCCCGGCTCCGACGGGTGGTGGGATGACGGCGTGGCCTTTCTCGAGCCGTGGGGCTTCGAGCTGGACGCAATCCAGACGCCGGTCCTCCTGCGCCACGGGCGCCACGACCGATTCGTGCCATACGGTCACGGAGAATGGCTCGCGCGCCACATCCCGGGGGTCTCAGCTGAGCTGACTGAGGACGACGGGCACCTGACGCAGGTGATGCTTCACATCGATCACGTGCACGAGTGGCTGCTCGAGCGGCTCGATTAGAGTTACGCCGCGACGACCCGCACCCGCCGCGAGACGAAGCGGTTCCCGGTGGCGGAGAAACGCCAGGGCAGTTCCACCGCCTTGGTGATCCCGATCCGCCGGTCGACCGAGACGGGCACATCCCGCCACGCGCGCGGCTTAGCCGCGAAGACGATCGGTCCGGCGCTCAGGTCGGTGCCGTTCAAATCGAGCCCGATGTCCAGCGCCTGCGTGAGCTTGCCGGGCCCGGAGCAGAGATCCTCGAGACGATCCAGGCCCCGCCGCTCGCGCATCAGCTCGATCCCCTCGAGCGGCTCGAGCGCGCGGATCAGCACCGCGGCGCCCACCCCGGGAGGTTCGCACACCGCGTTGAGGCAGGCGTGGATCCCGTACGAGCGGTAGATGTAGGCCTTGCCGGGCGGCCCGAACACGATGCGCGTCCGCTCGGTCAGCCCGACGTAGGAGTGCGAGGCGGGCTCGGTCTGGTGGTAGGCCTCGGTCTCGACGATCACGCCGGAGGACCCCTCGTGCGAGATCACGCCCCCGATCAGGTCGCGGGCGACGTCGAGCACGGGCCGGTTGTAGAAGGCGAGTCTCACCGCAGCGCGGCGCGCGCACGCTCGAGCTGCTCGCGCACGCGCACCAGACTGGTCCCGCCCTGTGAGACCTTGGTCTCAAGCCAGGCGCCGTTGCTCAGCAGCGCGTAGAACTCGTCGTCGAGCAACGGAGAATGCCGTACCAGCTCCTCCGCGCTCAGGTCAGACAGGGCCTTGTCCTGCTCGATCGCGCTGCGCACCAGGCCGGCGACCACGCCGTGAGCCTCGCGGAACGGCACCCCGCGCCGAACCAGGAGATCGGCCACGTCGGTCGCGGCGAGCATCTCATCTGCGGCCGCGCCGGCCAAGTTCTCGGCGCTGAAGCGGATCGAGGAGAGCATCCCGTCCGCGGCGTCGAGACACAACTCGACCGTGTCGACGGCATCGAACAGGTGCTCCTTGTCCTCCTGCATGTCCTTGTTGTAGGTCAGGGGCAACCCATGAAGCACGCCGTGCAAAGCGACGAGATGTCCGGACATCCGGGGCGCCTTGGCGCGCAGTAGCTCGGCGGCGTCCGGGTTCTTCTTCTGGGGCATGATCGATGACCCCGAGGCCCACGCGTCGGCGACCTCGCAGAAGCCGAACTCCTCGCTGGACCACAACACGATCTCGCCCCCCAGGCGCGAGAGGTGTGTGGCGCAGGTGGCCGCCGCGGCCAGGTAGTCGAGTACGAAGTCGCGGTTGGAGACCGCGTCGATCGAGTTCTCGGCCACGGAGGAGAACCCGAGCTCGCGGGCGACAAGCTCACGATCGGTGTGGAAGTTGACGCCGGCCAGGGCGCCCGCTCCCAACGGCAGCGCCGAGGTGGCCGACACGACAGACCCGAATCGGTCGCGGTCGCGGATCAGCATCCAGGTGTAGGCGAGCAGGTGGTGGCTCAGGTAGACCGGCTGGGCGCGCTGGAGATGCGTATATCCGGGCATCGGCCAGTCGAGGTGGCGCTCGGCGAGCGCTACCAGCGTGCCCGCCAGCCGCTCGGCCTGCTCGACCGCCCGAGAAGCATGGGCGCGGACGAACATCGCCACGTCGGTTGCCACCTGGTCGTTGCGCGAGCGGGCGGTGTGGAGCTTGCCCCCCACCCGCCCGGCGAGCTCGGTCACCCGGCGCTCGATCGCCATGTGGATGTCTTCGTCGCCCTCGGCGAACGGGAACTCGCCGTCGGCCAGCTCGCGCTCCACCTGGTCGAGCGCGGTCCGGAGCTGGTCGCGCTCCTCAACGCTGATGATCCCGGCGGCGGCGAGCATGGTCGCGTGCGCGAGCGACTGCTGGACGTCGTACGGCCCAAGCCGCCAATCGAACGACAGCGAGTCGTTTAGCGCACGGAAAGCGGCGTGCTGCGGCTCGGAGAAGCGGGAGGCGGTCATCCGAACAGCACGTCGCGCAACGAGTCCGACACCTGCTCGACCTGTGCCTGAGTCATCTGAGGAAAGAACGGCAGCGCGATCGATCGTGCGGCCACGTCCTCGCACACCGGGAACTCGCCCTCACGGTGACCGAACTGCTCGCGGTAGTAGCTCATGAGGTGCACGGCAGGGAAATATGGCTTGCTGGGGATGCCGCGGTCGCGGAGCGCCCGGATCACCCCATCTCGATCGAGACCTCGCGGCAGCTGGACGACAAAAACGAACCACCCGCGCCGCGCGCGGCCGACGTCCTGGCATGGCAGGCCGAGCTCCTCGATCCCGCCGAGCGCAGAGCGATACCACTCGGCGACCTGGGCACGGCCGGCCAGCATCTCGTCCAGGTGCTCGAGCTGGGCCAGACCGAGCGCGCAGGCAAGATCGGATAGGCGATAGTTGAAGCCGAGGCGGTCGTGGTCGAGCCAGTCCATGTTCGGCGCGCGACCCTGATTGCGCTCCGAATCGATGCGCTCCTTCAAATCGCCGTCGGCCATCGTGATCATCCCGCCCTCGCCGGTTGTGAGCTGCTTGTTGGCGTAGAAGCCAAACACGGCGAGGTGGCCGCGCCCACCCACCGGAATGCCGTCGGCGTCGCGCGCGCCGAGTGCCTCGCATGCGTCCTCGACGATCGGCAGCCCAAGCCGCTCGAAGGCCCAAAGGTCGGCGGGGTAGCCGAAGACGTGGACCGGGAGCAGCGCCGCGGTGCGGTCGGTGATCGCCGCGGCGGCGGCCTCTGGATCGAGGTTCAGGGTGACCGGGTCGATGTCCGCGAACACCGGCCGCGCCCGTTCGAACAATGCGACGTTGGCGCTGGCCACGAACGAGAACGGCGTGGTCACGACCTCGTCGCCGTCGGTCACGCCCACCGCACGCAGCGCCAGGTGAAGGCCCGCGGTCCCGCTCGAGACCGCGCTGGCATGCGCCGCGCCGACGAACTCGGCGAAGCCGGACTCGAACTGACCGAGCAGAGGGCCGAGCGACAGCCGGCCGGAGCGGAGCACTTCGAGCACCCGCTGCTCCTCGCGCTCGCCGATCACGGGCCGCGCGAGCGGGATGGCCTCGGTGACGGCCGGCGTGGCCGCGTCGGGCCCCGTCACGAGCCCGGGGCCGAGGACGCCGCCGCGTCAGACGAACGCCGGCTCGAGGAGACCCGCATCCCGTACTCGAGCGAGTCGACGAGTGCCTCCCACGAGGCCTCGATCACGTTCTCCGAGACGCCGATCGAACCCCATACCTGATCCCCGTCCGACGCGTCGAGGAGCACGCGGGTGATGGCCCCGGTGCCCTTGGTCTCGTCGAGGATGCGGACCTTGAAGTTGACGAGGTCGATGTCGCGCAGGTGGGGATGAATCTCCACGAGCGCATCGCGCAGCGCCCGGTCGAGCGCGTTCACGGGGCCGTTGCCTTCGGCGGTCCGGACGTAGCGCTCGCCGTCGACCCAGATTTTTATGGTCGCCTCGGTCTCTACCCGGCCGTCGGCGCGCTTCTCGACGATCGCGCGCCAGGACTCGAGGCGGAACAGGGGCGCGTACTCGCCGGTCTCCCTGCGGATCAGCAGCTCGAACGACCCGTCGGCGGCCTCGAAGTGATAGCCGCGGTGCTCGAGTTCCTTGACCCGCTCGATCAGCTGCGACGCCTGTTCGTCGCCGAGCGAGATCCCTGCGTCTCGCGCCCGGGCATGGACGGTCCCGCGACCGGACAGCTCCGAGATCAACAGCTCGCGCCGGTTGCCGACCACGTCCGGGTCGACGTGCTCGAACGTGGCCGGGTCGGCGGTGACGCCGGCGACGTGCATGCCGCCCTTGTGGGCGAACGCGTTGCGCCCGACGTACGGCTGGTCCGGGTCCGGGGTGAAGTTGAGTAGCTCGTCGAAGAAGTGGGCCGCCTGAGTGAGCGAGGCCAGCTGCTCGTCGGTCACGCACTCGTAGCCGAGCTTGAGCTGAAGGTTGGGGATGATCGTGACCAGGTTGGCGTTCCCGCACCGCTCGCCGTACCCGTTCATCGTCCCCTGGACGTGCGTGACGCCACGCTCCACCGCTGCCAGCGAGCACGCCACCGCGCAGCCCGAGTCGTCGTGGCAGTGGATGCCGGTGTGCGCGCCGGTCGGCGTGAGCGCGTCGATCACCTGAGCGACCGCGTCGGCGATCACGTGCGGCAGCGTTCCGCCGTTGGTGTCGCAGCACGTAACCGTCTCCGCCCCCGCCTCGGCCGCCGCCCGTACGCACTGCAGCGCGTACTCACGATCGTCGGCGAACCCGTCGAAGAAGTGCTCGGCGTCGTAGATCACGCGCTTGCCCTCCCCGGCCAGGAACGCGACCGACTCCGAGATCATCCGCAGGTTCTCCTCGCGGTCGACCTTGACGACCTTCTGTAGGTGCAGGCCCCAGGTCTTGCCGACGATCGTGCAGACGGGCGCCCCCGAGTCGGCCAGCACCCGTAGCCCCGGATCGGCATCGGCCCGGCCCTCGCGCCGCCGGGTCATCCCGAAGGCGGCGATCTGCGCGTGCCGGAACGACTCCCCCATGAGCAGCTCGAACAGCTCCAGTTCCTTGGGGTTGGAGTTCGGGAAGCCGGCCTCGATCAGGTCGATGCCGAGCTCGTCGAGGCGATGCGCCACCCGCAGCTTCTCCTGCGCGGACAGCGACATTCCCTCCCCCTGCATGCCGTCGCGGAGGGTGGTGTCGTAGAGCTCGATGCGATTCATGCCGTCTTAGTCGGGACCGCGACCATGTCCAGCCACTCGACGTAGCGGAGGTCGCGGCCGTGCAGCGCGTCGTCGAACAGCCGCTGAAGCTCAAGGGTCACCGCGCCCGGCTCACCCGAACCGATCGTGTGGTCGTCGATCTCGCGGACCGGCACGAGTTCGGCGGCGGTGCCGGTCAGGAATACCTCGTCGGCCAGGTACAGCTCGGCTCGGGCAAGGTTGCGCTCGATCACCTCAACCCCGAGGTCGCGGGCGATCTGGATGACCGACTTGCGGCTGATGCCGTCGAGGATGCCGGCAGTCTGCGGCGGTGTGTGGATCAAGCCTTCACGTACGACGTAGATGTTCTCACCCGACCCTTCGGACACGAACCCCTGGTGGTCGAGCAGGATCGCCTCCTGGTAGCCGGCCTTGGAGGCCTCGATCTTGGCCAGCACGCTGTTGAGGTACTGCCCGCTCGCCTTGGCGTGCGGGATCAGTGCGTCGTGCGGAATTCGCCGCCAGCTCGCCACCTTGGCCCGCACTCCATTCAGCTTGCCTTCCTCGCCGAGATAGGCGCCCCACGGCCACACGGCGATCGACACCTCAACTGGCGCGTCAAGCGGGTAGAGCCCCATCTGGCCGTAGCCGCGGAAGGCGATCGGGCGGATGTAGCACTCGCGCAGCTCGTTGGCCGCGATCAGCTCGTGAGTGGCCTGGCGCAGCTCCTCGAGCGTGTACGGGATCGGCATGTAGTAGAGCTCGGCCGACTTGAACAGGCGATCGAGATGGTCGTGATGGCGGAAGATGCCCGTGCCATTCGGCGTCTCGTAGGCCCGGATCCCCTCGAATACTCCGGTTCCGTAGTGCAGGCCGTGCGTGAGTACGTGGACCTTTGCGTCCTCCCAGGCAACCATTTCGCCGTTGTGCCAGATGAGGTCCGCTTGTTCCACGACCGACTCCTTAAAGGTGTTTGAGGACTGCCTGGGTGGCTTCTTGGGTATTTGCCGTGCCCCCCAAGTCGGGCGTACGCAGCCCCTCGGCCAGCGCGCGCTCGACGGCCGATTCTACCGCCGCCGCCTGAGCCTCCATGGCGAATCCATGGCGCAGCATCATCGCCGCCGACAGGATCATGGCCAGCGGGTTGGCCGCACCCGTACCGGCGATGTCCGGGGCGGACCCGTGCACCGGCTCGAACACACCAGGGCCTCCATCCCCGAGCGAGGCGCTCGGGAGCATCCCGATCGAGCCGGTGAGCATCGCTGCCTCGTCGCTGAGGATGTCGCCGAACATGTTCTCGGTGAGGATCACCTCGAAGTGCCGGGGCGCGGCGATCAGCTGCATCGCGGCGTTGTCGACCAGCAGGTGCTCGAGCTCGATATGGGGGAACTCGGTCGCGTGGACCTCGCGGACCACCTCACGCCACAGCCGGCTGGTCTCGAGCACGTTGGCCTTGTCGACGCTCGTGACGCGCGACTTCGCGGCTCTGAACCCAACGCGGGCGATCCGCTCGATCTCCGGGCGCGTGTACACACAGTCGTCGGACGCCCGATCGGCCGTGCGGGTCTTCTCACCGAAGTAGATCCCGCCGGTGAGCTCGCGCACCACCGTCAGGTCGGTGCGATCGATCAGCTCAGGCTTGAGCGGACTGGCCCCGTACAGAGCGGGAATCGGCTTCACGGGGCGCAGGTTCGCGAACAGCTCGAGCCCCTTGCGCAGGCCGAGCAGCCCCTGCTCGGGGCGGGGCTTGTCCGGATCGGTGGTGTCCCACTTGGGGCCGCCGATGGCCGCGAGAAGCACGGCATCGGCCTTCCGGCAAGCCTCAAGCGTCTCGTCGGTGAGGGCGGTGCCGTGAGCGTCGATCGAGGCGCCGCCGAACACGCGCTCTTCGTATTCGAGACCCGCGCCGACGGCGTCGAGGACCTCGACCGCCGGGCCGATGATCTCGGGACCGATGCCGTCTCCGGGCAACAGGACTACTCGCGGCGCCATAACCCGCGGGAAGCTAACCGATCGTCCTGTAGTCAAGCGTGCCGGATTCGAGCCGCGCGGTCGCCGCACCGGGGTTATCCATCCGGCGAACGCTCGGGATCAGCAGCGGGACGAAGGTAACCAGCGCGCCGAGCACGCCGGCCCCGATCATCGTGGTGGGCACCCCGATGGCGGCACTCACCGGCCCGGTCAGGGCATAGGACAGCGGCAGCAGGCCGATCGAGATCAGCCAGTCGAGGCTCGAGACCCGTCCGAGTAGCGAAGCGGGCACGTGGCGCTGCTTGGCCGTCGCCCAGGCGATGGTTCCCGCCGTCTCGAGCGTGTTGAACAGGACGCTCGCGACCATCAGGCCGGCCAAGCCGCCGGCGAGTCCGTAGCCAGCCACTGCCAGGGTGGCCACCGTCCAGGCCAGATACATGAACGTGAGACTGCGACGAGGCAGGCCGAGCTGGCCGATGGCGAGCGCGCAGGCCAGCGAGCCGAGCCCGCCCGCGGCGAACACCAGGCCGAGGTCGCCGGCCCCGCCGGCAAGACGGTTCTTGACGATGAACGGCAGCAGAACCTCGGTCGGTCCCATGAACAGCAGGTAGGCCACGGCCGCGGTGACCAGCGTGGCCCACAGCCAGGCGTGGCCGCGCACGTAGCGCAGGCCGGCGCGGATCTCACCCGTCACCCGCTGCGCGCGGGCAGACTCCTCACAGCCCTTCGGAGACATGAGCGCAAGCGCGACGATCGAGACGACGAACGAGGCCGCATCCAGGCCGAACGCCGCTCCCGTCCCGAGCGCGCCCACCAGGAGGCCGCCAAGGGCCGGTCCGGCGAGCCGCAGCGCGACCGGCCGGATCAGCTGATCCAGCGAGTTCGCCTGGGCAAGCGCGTCGGACGGCAGGAGCTGAGGCACGAGGGCATCGGATGCCGGATTGAAGAAGGCGGTAGCTGCGCCGTAGAAGACGACCGCGACCAGCAGCTGCCAGATCCGCAGCGATCCCGTGACAGCGAGCACGGCGAGGGCAGCCAGGAGCAGCCCACGGACGCCGTCTGCGATCAGCATGACCAGCCGCCGGTCGTAGCGGTCGCTGACCGCGCCGCCGATCAGCAGGCAGGTGACGGTGGGGATCGTCATCGCGATCCCGATCACCGCCATCGCGCTCGGGGTGTTCGAGAGCGAGTACACCTGCCAGGCCAGCGCCACCAGGAACAGGCCGTCCCCCAGCAGCGAGATGCTCATGCCGCCGGCCAGGAGCCGGTAGTCGCGGTAGGCGAACGGGGCGAGCAGACGAACGCGGCTGAACCCGCCGGGACGGTCCAGGCCCTCGTAGGAGTGCTGCATTTGGACGACCGGTCAGGCGGCGGCGACGCCGTCGACGTCGTCGGCGCGCTCGGCCAGGAAGCTGACCAGCCGCTCGGGCTCCATCGGGCGGGCGAAGTAGAAGCCCTGCCCGGTGTCGCAGCCCAACTCCTTCAGGGTGGAGGATTGCTCGAGATACTCGATACCCTCGGCCACGACCTCGAGCTGGAATGTCTCGCCCAGGCTCAGCACGGCGGAGGCCAGCCCAGAGGTGACCGGCGCGGCGCCGGCAGCGAGCAGCGACCGGTCCATCTTGAGGATGTCGAGCGGGAACAGGCTAAGCGAGCTGAGCGACGAGTAGCCGGTGCCGAAATCGTCCATGGCCAGGCGCACACCGAGCGCCCGGAGATCCTGGAGGCGGCTGATCGCGAGCTCGGTGTCGGTCATCATCACCGACTCCGTGATCTCGAGGATCAGCGCGCCGGGCTCAAGCCCGGCCGCGCTCAACGCCGCGCTCACGTCATCCACGATGTCCGAGTGGAACAGCTGCTTGACCGAGAGGTTGATGCCCACCGTGGGCGAAACCGGCGTGGTGATGCGGTCGCGCAGCGCCCGGGCCTGGCGGCAGCCCTCGCGGAGCACCCAGCGACCGATCTCGACGATCAGACCGGTCTCCTCCGCAAACGGGATGAACTCGATCGGCGGGATCAGGCCGCGGGTCGGATGCTGCCACCGCAGCAACGCCTCGACGCCGGTGACGGCTCCGTCCTCGAGCCGGACCAAGGGCTGGTAGTGGAGCTCGAACTCCTCACGTTCGAGTGCCCGCTGAAGGTCGGCCCGCAGCTCCAGGCGCGCGACGACCCGCTCGTGCATGGCCGGCTCGAACAGCCGGTAGCCACCCTTCCCCTCCGCCTTGGCGATGTACATCGCGGCATCGGCGTTGCGGATCAGCTCGTCGGCCTCGCTCGGGCTGCCCGGCTCGGCGATCGAGATGCCCAGACTGGCGCGGAGCACGAGGTGGTTTCCCTCGAGCTCGAGCGGACGGGCCAGCGAGTCCAGGATCCGCTCGGCGGCCTCCACCGCGGTCTGGATGTCCTGCACGTCCTCGAGCAGGATCGCGAACTCGTCCCCGCCGAACCGCGCGGCGGTGTCGGCGGCACGCACGCTGCCTGAGATCCGCTGCGCGACCTCGAGCAACACCCGATCGCCCACGGCATGACCGAGGCTGTCGTTGACGGTCTTGAAGTCGTCGAGGTCGACGAACAGAACCGCCATGCCCAGACCCTCGCGCACCGCCCGCGCCGTCGCGTGGCGGACGCGCTCGTTGAAGAGCGCCCGGTTGGCCAGAAGCGTGACCGGGTCGTGGAAGGCCTGGTGGGCGAGCTGCTCCTCGAAGGCCTTGCGCTCGCTGACATCACGGCCGTTCAGCAGAATGCCGCCGACCGCGCTGTCGTTCAAGAGGTTGGTGTGGAGAATCTCGAAGTGGCGCAGGCTTCCGTCCTTATGCGCCAGTAGGCAGTTGATCACCTCGTCGCGTCCCGATGCGCCGGCGCCATCGGTGAGCCGGCGCAGAAGGCGGCCTTGCTCGTCGGGGTGGAGCAGCTCAGAGAACGGTCCGCCGATGACCTCCTCGGCGCTGTAGCCGAGCACGCGCTCGATCGAGGGGCTCTGGTAGAGGATCTTGTTCTCGGCATCGAGGACGGTGATCAGGTCACTCGAGTTCTGCACCAGGGTCGAGAACCTCGACTCGCTGGCCCGGCGGTGGACCTCTTCGGCGAGCTCGGCGCTGCTCAGCGCGAGCGACGCCTGATGGGCGAGGGTCCGCAGGGCATATCTGGTCTCCTCATCGTCGGCCGCCCGGCCGGGCACGATCAGCGTCAGCCCGGGGTGCGATGAGCTCTCGGGACGAAGCTCGAGCGCCAGCACACGCAAGTTGTCGGTCGGCACCTTCAGCTCCTCGCCGGCCCGAACGGACAGGATCGAGGAACCGGTGCCTTCGCATCCCCGCAGGAACTCGGCGCCTTCGCCCGAGACCACCCAATCCGACAGCTCGCCGGTGGCGTCGAGCCCGAGCACTCGGACCTGATCGCCGAACACTCGGCCGATCCGCGCGTCGATCCGCTCCTGGCCGAAATCCGCCACCGCCTGCAGCGCGGCGCTGACGATCTCGAGCGGGTCAGTTGCCGCCACGAGCAAACCGCCGGCGGCGCTCAGCGCCCGCTCCCGGGATACCGACTTCTCGCGCTCGCGCACGAGTCCGGTCATCCGTGCGACCACGAGCGAGAACAGGACCGCAGATGAACCGACGACGAACAGCAGGTCCCAGTTGCGCGTGGGGATCACCTTGATGACCTCAAGCGCGGGCGCGATCAGGGTCGCGCCGGCAAGCAGGGCGAGGCGGAGCCAGGTCAGCCGTGGCTGGCGGTTGGTTTCCTCCTCCGAGAGCTCCTGCATCGACGGGTGCAGCGCCGCGGCCCCCCAGAACAGGTAGAAGAAGATCCATCCGGCATCCATCCACAGCTGGTGGTTGTAGGCGTTGTGCAGCGTGAAGATGCCGTAGGTGTCGTCGGTGACCAGCATCGACACGATCCCGGCGATCAGCAGGTAGAAGGCCGGTCGGCGCTTACCGCCGTCAACGGCCAGGCGGATCCCGGCGGCGAGCAGAATGATGTCGCCCATCGGATAGCCGATCGAGACGAGCTTCGGGACGAGCCCGAGCGTCTTGTCGTGTACGTAGGGGGCGATCAGGATGATCCCGGAGATCAGGGCCAGCCCCAGCGTCATGATCAGCGAGTCCACCGCGCCCGGGCCGTCCGCGCGCTGGTTGCGGCGACGGACGAGCAGCATGATGCCCACCATCAGCACCGGGTACATCGTCAGGTACACCGCGTCGCCGAACGACGGGAAAGGCACCGAGACGTTGAACAGGATGCGGATGCTGTACGTGTAGACGTCGCCGACCCAGAACAGGAACACGCCGAGGACGAACAGCCACCACGCCAGCTGGGCCCGCGGCTTGTAACAGCGGATCCCGGCGACCATCGCGAGCAGGCCGTACAGGCCGAGACCGTTGATGACCAGCGGGCTGCCCTTGAGCGGCGGCACGAGTACGTAGAGCCCGGTGACGAACGCACCTAAGCCGAGGAACATCCACCAGAGGTGGCGGCGGTTGGCTGCGACGGTGGATCTCGGGACGGACATCGCTGCTTATTCGCCCGCTGCCCGCTGAAGCTTGAAGCGCTCGGCGACCTCACCGAGGACGTCGCACAGGTGATCGACCTGCTCGTCGGTGTTGGCGGCCGTTAGCTGGAGCCGGAATCCGACCTCGTCGCGCGGAACGAGCGGGTAGACCGCCATCGTGACGTAGATGCCCCGGTCGAACAGCATGTCGCCGACCTCATCGATGGCCTTGGGATTGGCTACGGGCACCTCGATGATCGGGAAGCCCGACTGGTTTGGCGTCGAGATGCCGAGCTCGCTCAATCGATCCAGCACGCGCCAGGTCAGCCGGTGAAGCTTGGCCCGCAACTGCTCGCCCCGGAGATCGTTGACCCGCAATCCCTCCAGAACCGTCGCCAGTGACGCGACCGGCGAGGGACCTGAGTAGAGATAGGGCGGCGCGGCGGTCTTCAGCACCTGCTTGACCGCCGTCGGGCAGGCGATGAATGCCAGCAGCGAGGAGTAGGCCTTGGAGAAGCCGCCGACGAGAATGATGTTCTCGTAGCTCTCCCCCACGTGGCCGACGATGCTGTTGCCGCGCATTCCGTAGTCGCACGGCTCGGCCGGCGAGCGCTCGCCGATGACCCCGAAGCCATGCGCGTCGTCGACGTAGAGGAGGACGTTGTGCTCGCGAGCAAGCGCCGCGAAACGGGCAAGGTCCGGAGCATTACCGGTCATGCTGTTGACGCCGTCGATGCAAATCATCCCCGGCCGGCGCCAGCTGCCGTCACGCAGGAGCGCCGCGAGCCAGTCAAGGTCGTTGTGGCCGAACCGCCGGATCGTGGCGCCTCGCCCTGCGGCCAGCGCGCATCCGTCGTAGATCGTCTTGTGAGCGCGGCTGTCCAGGAACAGCGTGCCGCCGCCGGCCAGCACCGGGATCACCGACATGTGAATGTGCGTGATCGTCGGCAGGAGGAGGCTGTCTTCGCTGCCGAGCAGCGCGGTGAGCCGCTCCTCGATCTCCGGGTAGAGGACGGGACTGCCGAGCAGGCGCGACCAGCTCGGGTGGGTCCCCCACCGCCGCAGGTACTCGGGCACCGCCTCGATGATCTCCTCATCGAGGTCCAGCCCGAGGTAGTTGCACGACGCGTAGTCGGTCAGCCACTGCTCGCCGATCCGAATCTGCCGGCCATCGATCTCATCGATGACCGCGTCGAGCATCCGGTGGGAGTACTGCAGCCGCGCCAAGTCCTCGGTTGAGCGGATCCAGCGCTCCAGCCAGTGGTCCTGCTCGCGCTCGCCCCAGCGCAGCGCGTCGCGGGGATCGCTGATCCCCAACGAGTTGGTCGGCAACGATCCCGTGCCCGGATGATTGGTCCCGCCTACGTGACGCATCAAGCCGCTTATCGGTCACAGCGCCGCGTTCTGAAGCAATCCGGCCGCGAAATGGCCGTAGAGGAGTGTCAGCTTTCTGTCAGGACGTCGGCCGCCGCCAGCGGGGAGCTCATGTTCTGCGTGCGCGTCACGGCATTCGGGCTCCGCCACGGGCAGCTCCCGGAGGTCCGGCTGGCCCGGGGGCAGGCCGTGATCTTCGCCTTCGAGCACGGCCTCGTCCCGAGCCGTCGCGTGTGATCCGCCGCGGGCCAGATCGGCTATCCCCGCCCGCTCCATCCCCCGTTGAAAGGCGTGAACCCGGCTGGTCCGCCGAGCTGGTTTGAACAGGCGGTATCACGGGGAGGTTGACGCCCTCTAATAACTTGTATAGGTTTTGATAACTTGAGAATTCCTGAGCTGCCACGGGGCCAGCGGTTTGGGTGGGGTTGGGCGTGAAATGCGAGTCGTGCCGGGTTTGAGACGTACCGTCGTAACTGTGTTCTCGCTGCCGTGCGGGCGACGTTGTCGGCAGGAGCACCGGGGAGGGCCGTGAGGGGCTGATGTACGCCAACGACGGAGTCGCGGTGGCGAAGACCGCGAGCGGTGCGATCCGCGTCGTGATCGGGGATCGACGGCGACTGATCGCCGAGGCCCTGGCGGCGCTGATTCAGACGCTGGAGGGCTTCACCGTCACCGGTGTGATCGCGGGCGACGAAGTCGTTCCGCCGATCGCCGCCCCGAAGCCAGACCTGGCCGTCGTCGGTGTCGGCGAGGACGCGGACGGGGTGGTCGAGCTCGTCGAGACGTTCACCGCGCGCGCACCTGACATGAACATCGTGCTGGTAGCCGAGAGAGTCGAGCCCGAACTCGTCAGGTTCGTACTCGATCAGCGCCTGAGTGGCCTACTCCTGACGAACACGGCCGGGCCCGATATGGCTGTCAGTCTCGGCCAGGTCGCGACCGGTCACGCGATTCTCCCCTGCGGCTGGCGACGTGCGTTGTCCGCCGAGGCGGATGACCCGCTCGAGCTTCTCAGCGAGCGTCAGCTCGAGGTCCTCGCTCTGCTTGCCGACGGATGTTCATACGAGGAGATCGGCAAGCGTCTGTTCATTACGCTGAACACCGTGAAGTTTCACGTGAGGTCGATCTTCCTGCGATTGGGCGTTCGCAATCGAATGGCGGCCGCCCGTATGCTCAGTGAGCGCAGAGGCAAGGCCACGCGCCTGTCGCACCGCAGCGCGGGCTAAGGCTCACGCTCCCGCACTGCACTTCTCCGGACTAGCGCCTGAGGAACCCCCCTTGTGGGTAATTGCGCCTGCCACCCGATCAGGTGGGTGGGAACCGCCCAGCTGTGGGGTACCGCACCACTACGAAGGCTGTTGTGGGCCTCGTATAGCACTCCCTACCTTTGCGCAGGACGCTCCAGGGGCGAATGGCAAGGAGTTGGAGGCCAGGGCTGAGGGGCGCAAGGAAAAGCTCACAACAAGGGGGTACGTCTACGTGGCGTATCTGGCATGGATCGGCGAGCAGCTCAGGCTCGAGGACTCCTTCGCCTCGTCGACGATACTGGCGGAACTCCGCCGCCCGACGGCTCCGGCTCGACCTCCGGTGGGTCGAACGGAACCACGCCGCCGAGTAGCTCCGTCCCGAGCTCGGTGGCTCCGACGCTCATGCCGCCGGGTGCACCCGCGGCGAAGAGCAACAAGGCACGGATCGCGATGCTTCGGCTCGTGACACCGGCCCGCGGCCAGCACTACCTGCTGGTCAAGGTCTCGTCCGGATCCGGAAGCGCCAAGCTCCGCATCCGCCTAGTCGAGCTGGTCGAGCTGGTCGCCAGCTCGGCGCGCGCGGGCCATGAGGCCCGCATCACGCGGACGCGCACTGTCACGATCAAGACGAATCGTGTCGTGCGGATCGCCGTGACGAGGTCGGTGCTGAAGGTGCCGGGGGTTTCGCTTATCGGTTAGGCGAGGGCACATTCACACCACACAGGGGGCCCGCTTCGGCGGGCTCCCTGCGTTTAAGCGCCCGAGCTTTTCCGCGCGGTGATGTTCAGACGCACGTACTCGAGCACGAACGGCTGGCCGGAGCGCTCGAGCACGCGGTCCACGAACTGCGCGCGGAGCTCCTCCGGAAGCGGATCGAGGTGGCGAACCAGGCACACCGTCTGGATGAACGTGCGCGGATCATCGGGCGTGACCGCCTTGGGCTCGAGCCAGCAGGTGACGCCCGTGAATCCGGCGCGCTCCAGTCGCTGTGCAGTCTGGGCGTCGCCGGCGTAGTTCCACGGACGCTTCCAGTCGACGAAGTACGGCGCGAACGGCTCCTCGCCGGCGACGTCGTCGGCCAGGTTCCGGAACGAGTCGATGTTGCCGAGACCGCCGCATTGGGCGACGAGCTGCCCGCCGTCTTTCAACGTCCGGTGCAGCGCCGCGAACAGAGCGTCGTGGTCGGAGATCCAGTGGAAGGTGGCGTTCGAGAAGATCGCGTCGACCGGCTCGGGCAGGTCTAGCTCGACCAGGTCCTGGCAGAGCACGATGGCTCGGTCGCCGAGCGCCTCGCGGGCGTGCGCCGCCATCGAGGGCGCCACATCGACCGCATAGATCCGGCCCTCGGGAACGAGGTCGGCCAGAAGCGCCGTGACCCTCCCCGACCCGCAGCCCGCGTCGAGCACAACCTCATCGCCGCGCAGATCGAGCCGCTCGAGCTGCTCGCGAGCCCACGCGAGCTGCGGGTCGGAGACCCGGTCGTAGGTCGCGGCATCCCAATCCCGATTATTAGCCATCAAATCGCCGTCGTCACCGGCCCAGGACGCTCGCGCTCGCGCTCGTAGGCGACGATCACCTCCTCCTCGCCGAGCGTCAGCGCGATGTCGTCCAGGCCGTTCAGCAGCCGATGCTTGGTGTCGGGATCGATGTCGAAGCTCGCCGTTCCGCCCGGCCAGCGCACCTCCTGCGCGGCCAGGTCGACCTGGGCCTCCCCCGCCTCGCGGATCGCGGCGCACTCCTCGGCGCTCAGCTGAACCGGGAGGAGCCCGATCTTGGTGCAGTTGGAGCGGAAGATGTCGGCGAAGCTCGGCGCGATGATGGCCTGGAAGCCGTAGTCCTCCAGGGCCCAGGGCGCGTGCTCGCGGCTCGAGCCGCAGCCGAAGTTGCGCCCGGCGACCAGAATCGGGTTGCGCGGCAACTCCCACCCCGGCTCCTTGGCCCAGTCGAAGAAGAGGAACTCACCGAAGCCGGTGCGCTCGATCCGCTTGAGGAATTGCTTGGGGATGATCTGATCGGTGTCGACGTCGTCGCGGTTCAGGACCGAAACGCGCCCGGTGATGGTCTCGATCGCCTTCATCGGTCGTTCGCCCGGTGGTCGGGGGTGGTGGGTGGGAGCCAATTTCGGATGTCTACGAAATGCCCCTCGATCGCGGCGGCCGCCGCCATCTGGGGCGAGACAAGGTGCGAGCGGGCGCCGCGGCCCTGGCGGCCTTCGAAGTTGCGGTTCGACGTGGACGCCACCCGCTCGCGGGGTGCGGCGATGTCGGGGTTCATGCCCAGACACATCGAGCAGCCGGCGCCGCGCCAGTCGAAGCCGGCGCGCTTGAACACCTCGTCGAGGCCTTCCTGCTCGGCCTGGAGCTTCACCTGCTGGGAACCCGGGACAACCATCGCGTAGACGCCGTCGGCCACGCGGTTGCCGTTCACCACCTCGGCCGCGGCGCGCAGGTCGCCGATCCGCGCATTCGTGCAGGACCCTATGAACACCCGGTCGAGCTTTACCTCCTCCATCGGAATGCCCGGCTCGAGCCCCATGTACTCGAGCGCACGCTCGTCCTGGTCGGAATGGGGCTCGGGGACCGCGCTCGTGACCGGCACGACCATCCCGGGGTTCGTGCCCCAGGTGACCATCGGGCTGATCGCGGACGCGTCGACCTCGATCTCCTTGTCGAAGCTTGCGCCGTCGTCGGTGCGCAGCTCGCGCCACGCATCGGGGATCGATTCCGGGGCCGCGGGCCGACCGATGACCCACTCGAAGGTGGTCTCGTCGGGCGCGACCATCCCGGCCCGGCCGCCGCCCTCGATCGTCATGTTGCAGACCGTCATGCGGCCCTCCATCGACAGCGATTCGATCGCTTCGCCGGCGTACTCGACCACGTGCCCGGCCGCCCCGTCCACTCCCATCTGACCGATCGTGGCGAGGATCAGGTCCTTGGCCGTGACCCCGAAGCCGAGCGATCCGCGATACAGGATCCGCATCGAGCGCGGCTTTGCCTGCACGAGGCACTGCGTGGCCAGCACGTGCTCGACCTCGCTCGTGCCGATCCCGAACGCCAGCGCCCCGAACGCGCCGTGGGTAGCCGTGTGCGAGTCGCCGCACACGATCGTCATACCGGGCTGGGTGACGCCCAGCTCGGGGCCGATGATGTGGACGATGCCCTGGCGGTCTGAGCCGAGTGAGTAGATCGGCACGCCGAACTCGGCGCAATTGCTCTCGAGCGTCTCGACCTGCTTGCGCGAGAGCTCGTCCCGAATCCGAGCCGCCACCGGGGTGCCGTCGGTGGGAACGTTGTGATCGGCCGTGGCCAGCGTCCTGTCGGTCCGGCGCACCGGCCGGCCGGCGAGCCGCAGCCCGTCGAAGGCCTGCGGACTGGTCACCTCGTGCACCAGATGCAGATCGATGTAGAGCAGCCCGCGCTTTATTTCGTGGGCGTCCCAGATCTTGTCGAACAGCGTCTGTGGCATCAGCTTCTCCTCAGGCCGGCGCTGAGCACGGCCAGCAGCACGGCTTCCTCGGGGCCTGGATTTTCAAAATGATGATTTAGGTCTGCGTCGAACGTGACGCAATCGCCATCGAGCAGTTCGTAACGCTGACCGTCGCAGTGCAGGACAAGGCTCCCGCGCTCAACGAGCGCGGTTTCGCGACTGCCCGGCTCGTGGCGCGGGGGATCGCCAGGTCCCCCGGTGACCGCTCCGGGGGCCAGCGCGTGGCGGGAGAGCTCGGCGCGCTGGCCGGGCAGCGGCGGGGTCAGGATCTCGTAGCTGTGCCCGGCCACCGCAGCCGGCCCTTTGCGGCGCTCGCCAGAGCGAACAACGGTCACCGCGCCGTCCTCGTCCAGGCGCAGCAACTGCGAGAGCCGCAGCTCGAGCCCGGCGGCGATGCGGGTGGCGATGTGCAGGGTCGGACTCGTCTCCCCCCGCTCCACCTGCGAGAGCATCGGCGCGCTCACCCCGGATCGCTCGGCCAGGTCGCGCAGCGACAGATCCATCGCTTCCCGCAGGGCGCGGACCCGCAGTCCGAGGCCGTTTTCGTTGCCGTGAGCCGGCGCGCTCGTCGACATACGTGCGTACGCTATCACATACGCGTGTATGCCAGGGGGCCTAGCAGGCTAGCCTGGGGCCGATGATGCGAACGCGCCCCGACGTGCTCGTGCTCGGTGGAGGTGGCGTCCTCGGCGAGGCCTGGATGATGGGCGTCCTGGCCGGGATCGAGGACGGCACCGGGTTCGACCTGCGTGACTGCGACTACTACGTCGGCACCTCAGCGGGCTCGATCGTCGCCGCGCACCTGATCGCGGGCCAGCCGCCGCGCCGACCCTCGACGCTGAGCGACGATGAGATCGAGGTCACGAACGGCGCGCGGCCGGTCGACGGCCTCGCGGCCGCAGGGCTGGCGGCGGCGCGGCGGATGGGAGCCTGGGCGCTGGCCGCCGGCGCCACGTTCGCCCCCCTCGCGCTGGGACTGGCCGCCCCCGGCGGCGCCGTCGCCCGGGCCCTGCTCCTGCGTCGCCTGCCTCGCCCGGAACACACGCTGGACGACCTGGACCGGAACATCGAGCGACTCGGGGCGAGCTTCGATGGCCGCCTGCGGATCGCGGCCGTGGACAGGCGCAGCGGCCGCCGGGTCGTGTTCGGGAGCCCTGGCTCTCCGCGTGCGAGAGTCGCGGACGCGGTGACCGCCTCCTGCTGTGTGCCGTGGCTGTTCGCACCGGTGATGATCGGCGGGCGGGAGTACGTCGACGGCAGCGTGTGGAGCCCGACCAATCTCGACGCTGCCCCCGCCGGCCGCGACACCCACGTCCTGTGCCTGAACCCGACCGCCAGCATCGTAGGCTCGAGCAACGTACTGACCGTGGTGCGCGGAGTGTCGCGGACGGCGGTGTCAGTCGAGTCGCTTGTGCTCCGGCGCCGCGGCGCGGCAGTGCAGCTGCTCGCGCCGAGCGCCGAGTCCGCAGAGGCCATGGGGACCAACTTCATGGACCGCGGGCCTCGCGGGCAGGTGCTGGCGGCCGGCTACCGCCAGGGCCTTCAGTTCGTCACGGGGTCCGCACGGGTGACCCCGACGCCGCCGCAGCCGTCGCTGCCTCGGCCTCGGCCATAACACCGCGCCGGCGGATCGCGTTCGACAGCGCCCGGACATAGGCGCGCCCGGCCGCCTCGAGGATGTCGGTCGACACGCCCTGGCCCGATCCGCTGATCCCAGCCATCTCGAGCACGACCGAGGTCTCGCCGAGCGCGTCCTGGCCGCCGGTCACCGCATCGACCCGGAACTCGCGCAGCCGCGCGTCGCTGCCGGTGGCGGCGTTGATCGCGCGGAAGATCGCATCGACCGGGCCGTCGCCCGTAAACGAGCCGGTGACCTCCTCGCCGTCAGGGGTCCGGATCCCGACCGTCGCGTGCGGGGGCCGGCGGGTCGACGCCTCGACGTCGAACCACTCGAGTTGGTAGCCCGCCAACTCCTCGCGCAGCTCGTCGGTGACCAGCGCCTCGAGGTCCAGCGCGGTGACGTGCTTCTTCTTGTCCGCGATCTCCTTGAAGCGCTTGAAGGCTGTATTTAGACCCTGGCCGGAGAGCTCGAATCCCAGCTCCGACAAAGCTTGCTGCAGCGCATGCCGGCCCGAGTGCTTGCCGAGCACGATCGAGTTGGCCTCGAGCCCGACGGTGGTGGCGTCCATGATCTCGTAGGTCGTGCGCTCCTTGAGCACCCCGTCCTGGTGGATACCGGACTCGTGCGCGAAGGCGTTGCGTCCCACCACGGCCTTGTTGGGCTGCACGGGGTAGCCGGTCAGCCGCGAGACCAGGCGCGAGGAGCGGGAGATCTCCCGCGTGACCACACCTGTGTGCAGGCCCACGTCGGGCTCGCGCGTGTGGAGCAGCATCACGATCTCCTCGAGCGACGCGTTCCCGGCGCGCTCGCCGATCCCGTTGATCGCGCACTCGACCTGGCGCGCGCCGGCGAGCAGCCCCGCGAAGGAGTTGGCCACGGCCAGCCCCAGGTCGTCGTGACAGTGGACCGACAGCACGATGTCCTTCAGCCGCGGTACCAGCTCGTACAGCTGTTGCAGGTAAGCCGTGTACTCGTGCGGCATCGTGTAGCCGACGGTGTCGGGGATGTTGATCGTCGTCGCTCCCTCGTCGATCGCGATCTGACACACCTCGGCGGTGAACTCGATATCGGCGCGGGTCGCGTCCATCGGTGAGAACTCGACGTCGTCGACGTACTGCTTGGCGTGCGCGACGGCGGCACGGGCCTGCCCCTTGACGTCCTCGCGTGTGGTCTGGAGCTGGTACTGGATGTGGATGTCGGACGTGGAGATGAACGTGTGGATACGCGGCCGCGCCGCGTCCCTGACGGCGTTCCAGGCCGCGTCGATGTCGCCCACGTGCGTGCGGGCGAGGCCGGCGATCACCGGTCCCTCGACGGTGCGGGAGATGGTTTGCACGGCCTCGAAGTCACCCGGTGAGGTGATCGGGAAGCCAGCCTCGATCACATCCACGCCTAGCCGCGCCAGCTGCTGGGCGATCTCGAGCTTCTCCTGCGTGTTCAGCGAGATGCCGGGCGACTGCTCTCCGTCACGCAGCGTCGTGTCGAAGATCAGTACTCGACTTGGGTCCTCAGGTTTGGTCATGTCACTCCTAACTGGCTCGGACTTCGCTTCTTCTCGGTGCTGGTTTTGCGGCTACGTGCGGCCGCCCACGCGCTATTCCCCCCGAGGGGGGAGGAGAAGAAGTCGAAGGTCGAGGCGGAGCGCCATGCGCGAGGAACCGTAGCAAACCGTCAGGCATCATGAGGCGGTGCGCAGGCTTTCACTGATCGTTAACCCTGTGGCCGGCGGGGGTCGCCCAGCGCGCGCACTCCCGCAGGTCCAGACCGCCCTGCGCGAACTCGGGTTCGAGCAGCGCTTCGAGTACACGAAGAGCCTCGGGCATGCGCGCGAGCTCGCCGTCGAGGCGGCCGCGAACGGCGAGGTCGCGGTGGCGTTCGGGGGGGACGGGCTGATCGGCGCGGTCGCCGGCGCGCTCAAGCACTCCGATGGCGTCGTGGGGATCCTGCCGGGCGGCCGGGGCAACGATCTGTGCCGCGTGCTCGGAATCCCGCGCAGGCCGGTGGCGGCGTGCCAGGTCCTAGCTGCGGGGGTGGAGCGCGCGCTCGACCTCGGCGAGGCAGGTGAGAGAACCTTTACCGGAATCGCCAGCTGCGGCTTTGATTCGGTGGTCAACCGCATCGCAAACGAGACGACGAGCGTGCGCGGTAGCCTCGTGTACGCGTACGCGCTGCTCCGAGCGCTGCCGAGCTGGCGGCCGGCCGAGTTCGAGGTCACACTCGACGGCGCCGCCGTCCGGCGGTTCGTCGGCTACTCGGTCGCCGCCGCCAACTCGAAGGCGTTCGGCGGCGGCATGCTCCTCGCCCCAGACGCCTCGCTCACCGACGGATTGCTCGACGTGGTCATCATCGAAGACATGTCACGGCCTCGCTTCCTGGCTCTCGCGCCGACCGTGTTCAGCGGGCGCCACGTCCGCCGGCGCGCCGTTACGGTGCTGCGCGGGCGCGAGGTCCGGATCGAGGCGAGCCGTCCGTTCACCCTCTACGCGGACGGGGAGGCAATCGCCGAGCTGCCGGTCACGGTCCGGGTGCTGGCGGCCGCAGTCCGCATGATCGTGCCGCGATGAGCCTGCTCACGGCCAAGATCGCCGCGGCGCGCGCGGTGGGCGAGCTCGCGCGGCGAGCCGGTCGCGGCGGCGGGACCAGCCTCCCCGGCAAGGTGCTCATCTCTCTGGAGCCCGATGCGATCTCCGAACTTTCGGCGCGCCTCGCGCGCGGCTCGGTGGTGGTGTCCGCAACCAACGGCAAGACGACCACCGCCGCCATGGTGGCATCGGTGCTGAACCGCGCCGGCGTGCCGGTGGTGCACAACCGGGCGGGCGCGAACATGGCCGGGGGCGTGGCTTCGACCCTCCTGGCCGCGGCGAGGAGTGGCGGGCGGATCGAGGGCGAGCTCGGACTGTTCGAGATCGACGAGTTCTGGCTGGACCAGGTCGTGCCCCAGCTCGCGCCGCGCGGGATCCTGCTCGGGAACCTGTTCCGCGACCAGCTCGACCGGTACGGCGAGCTCGACACGATCGCCGACCGCTGGGCCGCCGTGACCGCGACGGCCGCGGGCCGGCATGCCGAGCTGGTGCTGAACGCGGACGACCCCCTGATCGCCGACCTCGGGCGGGGCGCGGCGAACGTGACTTACTTCGGCGTCGAGGATCCGTCGATGGCGGTGCCCGAGATGCAGCACGCCTCCGACTCCAAGCACTGCAGGCGGTGCGGGGCGGCGTACGTCTACGACGTCGTCTACCTCGGTCACCTGGGTCGCTACCGCTGCCCGTCCTGCGGGCAGGAGCGCCCGGTGCCGGCGGTGGCGGCCGAGCGGATCTCGCTCGACGGCACCCGCGGCTCGTCGTTCGAGCTCGTCACGCCGGCCGGTCAGGCGCGCGTCGAGCTCCCCCTCCCGGGCCTGTACAACGTCTACAACGCGCTCGGCGCCGCAGCGTTGTGCCTGGGCCTGGGGATCGCGCTCGACACGGTCATCGCCGGCTTGGGCGAGGTGCGAGCGGCGTTCGGTCGCGCCGAGCGGCTGGCCGTCGGAGACGTCGAGGTGCAGGTGCTCCTGATCAAGAATCCGGCCGGCGCCAATGAGATCCTGCGTACACTCGTGCTCGAGGGCGACGAGCTCGACCTGCTGGTGATCCTGAACGATCGGACGGCCGACGGCCGCGATGTTTCGTGGGTGTGGGACGCCGACTTCGAGCTGCTGGCGGGGCGCGCGCGCCGGGTGACCTGCGCCGGGACGCGGGCCGGCGAGCTCGCCGTCCGCCTGAAATACGCCGGCGTGCCGCCCGATCGGCTGCACGTCGTGCCCGGGCTGGTGGCCGCGCTGGACGACGCGGTGGCGCACGCGGAGGCAAACCGGCTTTACGTCCTGCCGACGTACACCGCGCTGCTCGAGCTGCGCTCGGAGCTCGCAGGGCGGGGGCAGGCGATGCGCTTCTGGGAGACGGTGGGCCAGCCGTGAGCGCGACCGTCATCTGGCACGACATCGAGTGCGGCCCCTACGCCGAGGACCTGCCGCTGTGGCGCTCGCTGGCCGCTTCGCGCGGCGACCCCGTGCTGGACGTGGGCGCGGGCACCGGGCGGGTCTCTCTGGATCTCGCCGAGGCCGGTTACCAGGTCACAGCTCTTGACCGAGATCCAGAGCTGCTGGACGCACTCGAGAGGCGCTTGGCAGATAACTCGCGTATAGCGCGAGATATATGCCAAACGGCCGTGGCCGACGCCCGCGACTTCGATCTCGGACAGCGCTTCCCCCTCGTCATCGTGCCGATGCAAACGATCCAGTTGCTGGGCGGGCCCGAAGGTCGCGGTCGGTTCCTCCGGTGCGCCCACCGGCACCTCACGCCGGGCGGCCTGCTGGCGGCTGCAATCGCGGAAGTACTGGAGCTCTACGAGGTGGTCGACGGTTTTGAGATGCCGCTCCCCGACATCCGCGAGTACGACGGCGTCGTCTACTCGAGCCAGCCGACGGCGGTGCGCGCCGAGCGCGGCGGCTTCGTGCTCGAGCGCCAGCGCGAGACGGTGGCGCCGAAGGGCGAGCGAACGGTCGAGCAGAACCTCATCCGCCTCGATGGCCTCACCGCGCGCGGGCTTGAGCGCGAGGGGCGGGCGGCCGGCTTCACCCCGGCGGGGCGAGCCACCGTCCGCGCGACCGCCGACTATTCGGGTAGCGAGGTGGTGATGCTCAGTGCCTGATCGCGGCGGGGGGCTGCGGGTGTGCGCCCTGTATCCCGACCTGATGAACATCTACGCCGACCGGGGCAACCTGCTCCTGCTCGAGCGGCGATGCCAGTGGCGGGGTATCGACTTCGGCGTGACCGCCAGTGGCCTGGGCGAGCCGCTCGACCCCGACAGCGCCGATCTCTACTACATCGGGGGCGGGCAGGACCGCGATCAAAAGCTGTGCGCGTTCGACCTGGCCGAAGTCAAGCGCGATGCCCTGCACGCGGCCGCCGCCCGCGGTGCGGTGATCCTCGCGGTGTGTGGGGGATACCAGCTCCTCGGCCACTCCTACGAGCTCGGCGACGAGACGCTCCCGGGGGTCGGGCTCGTCGATTTGACGACGGTCCGCTCCGAGGATCCGCGGCTGATCGGCAACGTGGCCATCGAGGTCGAGCTCGACCCGGGTGTACGGCGAGTCCTTGCCGGGTTCGAGAACCATGGTGGTCGCACTCACATCGGACCGAACTCGATCCCGTTCGGGCGGGTGCTGAAGGGCCACGGCAACAATGGCGTCGACGGCTTCGAGGGCGTCCGTGACCGGAACGTGATCGGGACCTATCTACACGGCCCGCTCCTGCCGAAGAACGCGTGGTTCGCCGACTGGCTGATCCAGACCGCCCTCGGGCGGCCCGACCCGCTCGAGTCGCTGGACGACCGGCTCGAGGCCGGCGCTCACGCGGAGGCGCGCCGGGCCGCGGGATTGTGAAAGTCTGCGGTTGATGGCGCGCGGGGCTTCTCTCACCGCGGGGCGAATCGCATCGGCATTGGCATGCGCTCTTGCGACGGCCGGTCTGGCCGGGTGTGGCGGCGCCAGCCCGCACTCGGGCACCGTGGACGCGACAAGCACCACGACGATCGCCTCGGCGGGCGCGAGCACGACCACGACCACGGTCACGACGACGACCACCATCACGACCACGGAGACCGTGACCCTCCCAGGCGAGGGCAAGCCGCCGGTAACGATCGGCGACGAGAACACCCCCGAGCAGTTCATCCTCGGTCAGCTCTACTACCAGGCGCTCAAAGCGGAGGGTTTCCCGGTGTCCCTGAACCAGAGCATCGGCCCCACCCAGGTGATCCAGCAGGCGCTGGCCACCGGCCAGCTCGCCATGTATCCCGAGTACCTCGATAACTGGGACACTGAGGTAGCAGGCATTACTAGGCAGTTCCGGACCCGTTCGGACGCGTACCTGGCGGGCCAGCAGTACGCCTTGGCGCACGGTCTCAGGCTGCTCAATCCGACACCGTTCAGCGATACAGAGGCGATCGCCGTCGGGTTCGACTACGCCGTCGAGAACCAACTTCAGTCGATCTCCGATCTGGACGCGGTCGATTCCCAGCTGACCCTGGGCGGGCCGCCTCAGTTCCAGCAGGAACCCAACGGACTACCGGAGATCGAGAACGTCTACGGGGTAACCCCGGCTGCGTTCAAGCCGCTCGAGATCGGCGCCCAGTATCAGGCGCTCGACCAGGGGACCGTCCAGGCGGCGGTGGTCAACACAACCGACCCACAGCTTCTGAGCGGGAGCTACCCGCTGCTCTCGGACCCGATGAACATGTTCGGGTGGGGCAACGTGGTGCCGGTGGCGTCGACCAAGGCGCTCGAGTCTGAGGGGCCCGTGTTCGAGGCCACGATCAATCGGGTGAGCGCGCTGCTCACGCTGTCGGCCATGCGCGAGCTCAACGCGGACGTCGAGCTCGACAACCAGGATCCGGCCGTCGTCGCCCAGCAGTTCCTGCAGGCGGCGGGGCTGTTGCCCCAGCCTCTAAGCGGCAGCTCCAGTCCTTAACCCGATCGAGGCCGAAGGCCTTGATCGGCAGCACCCATCTTCATCCGATCGAGGCCGAAGGCCTTGATCGGCAGCACCCATCTTCATCCGCTGGAGCCGAAGCCGCCGGCGCCGCGGTCGGACAACGCCAGCTCGTCGACCTCTTCGACGGCCGGCGTCTCGACTCTCACGAGCACGAGCTGGGCGATCCGGTCGCCCACGGTGACCGTGAACGCCTCACTGCGGTCGGTGTTGAGCAGCAGCACGCGGACCTCACCCCGGTAGCCGGAGTCGATCAGTCCGGGCGCGTTGACGATCGCAATCCCGTGGCTGGCCGCCAGGCCGGAGCGCGGCAGCACAAGTCCGGCTTGCCCCTGAGGGATTTGGATGGAGATCCCGGTGCCGATCGAGACGCGCTCCCCCGGCCCGAGCTCGCGCTCCTCGAGCGCGTACAGATCGAGCCCGGCATCGCCCGCATAGGCGCGCGTGGGGAGGACGGCGCGGACGTCGAGCCGGCGGACCTTAAGGGTTCGTGCGGGCACTGGCCCTCTGCGTCACGCGAACGGACGACTCAGCGAGTAGTCCTGATACCGCGCCGCCACCGACGCCGGCAGGCGGGCCAGCACGCGGACTCCGTCGGGCGTCTCCTCGCGCTCGAGGTCGCCGGCGATCGCGTGGAGCTCGGCGAGTCGCGCGCCCTCCTGGAATGGGATCAGGAGCTCGACGTCCTGGAGCGCGCGGGCGAACTCGTCCTCGATCCGTTGCACGAGCCCGTCTACCCCCTCGCCGGTCACGGCGGACACGAGTACCGCGCCCGGATGCCGGTGCTGTAGTTCGGCCCGCCGCTCGTCGTCGATCCGATCGGCCTTGGCCAAGACGAGGATCTGGGGTACCGCGTCGGCGCCGATCTCGAGCAGCACGTCCTCGACCGCGCGGGTCATGGCGACCAGCTCCTCCTCTTCGACCGAGGCGTCGACCACATGCAGGATCAGGTCGGCCCGGCGAGTCTCCTCGAGCGTGGCGCCAAACGCCTCGACCAACTGGTGGGGAAGCTTGCGGATGAAGCCGACCGTGTCGGTCAGCAGGTAGTCGCGGCCGCCGGCGCGCAGCAGCCGGGTGGTCGGGTCCAGCGTGTGGAACAGCCGGTCGCGGACGCCGACGGTCGAGCCGGTCAGCGCGTTCAAAAGCGTGGATTTGCCGGCGTTCGTATAGCCGGCGAGCGCCACCGACGGCAGGTGGGAGCGCTCGCGCTCGGCCCGCATCACCGAGCGGTTCGAGCTGACCGAGACGAGCTTGCGCTTGAGCGCGGAGATCCGGTCGCGGGCCAGACGCCGGTCGGTCTCGATCTGCGTCTCGCCCGGTCCTCGGGTACCGATGCCGCCGTCGATGCGTCCCGCGCCCAGGCGCTCGAGGTGCGACCACAACCCGCGCATGCGGGCCAGGTTGTACTCGAGCTGGGCCAGCTCGACCTGGAGCTTGCCCTCGGCGCTGTGGGCGTGCGAGGCGAAGATGTCGAGAATGATCGCGGTGCGGTCGATCACCGGGACGCCCAGCGCCGACTCCAGGTTGCGCTCCTGCCGGGGCGAGAGCTCGTCGTCGCAGGCCACCAGGTTGGCGTCCGAGCGGGCGATCTCGGCCTTGAGCTCGTCGAGCTTGCCCTGTCCCAGGTAGGTGTTGGCGTGGGGATGGTCGCGCCGCTGGATCAGCTCGCCCACGTCGGCCACGCCCGCGGTGCGTAGCAGCTCGCGCAGCTCGCCGAGCTGCTCCTCGCCGCCGTCGGGGACGACCGCGATCAGATAGGCGCGCTGACGCGCGCGCTGTCCGTTCAGCGCCGCCGGGCCTGCCTTGTTTGACGCGTGGCGATCTCGCTGCACTGACGCTGATGTTAGCTGTGGGCCGGTCGGGTGAATGTCTACCCAGGAATGGAAACGAAGTCGGTAGCGAGGGTGTTAGTCGCACCGGAATCCGCAGTGCTTGCTCCACTTCAGCACGCCTCCCTTGACGATCCGCTTGTTCGAGATGGTCAGGAAGATCTTGCCGTTGATCGCCGCGGCGGGGTCGGGCACGTAAGCCGTCAGCCTGGCACGATCGCGGAACGAAGACGAAGCGGGTCCCGTCCTTCCGGATCGTCGGGTAGGCGCTTTACCGGATGGTCGGCGGCGACTCGGAGCGGCGCCTTAGAGGCGGCGGATCCGCTCGACCGCCTCGAGCAGCCGCTCATCGGGCGTTGTCAGCGAGATACGGAAGTAACCCTCCCCGGTGGCGCCATACGCACCACCGGGAGAGATCACGACCGCGGCCTGCTCGAGCACGTGCTCGCAGTAGGCCGCGGAGGACTCGAACCCGGCGGGGATTGGGGCCCAGATGTAAATCGTCCCCTTCGGCGGGGTGACCTCTACGCCGGCCTGGGCAAGGGCGTCGCACACCAGGTCGCGCCGGCGCTGATAAAGGGCGTTCATTCGATGCTTGTCGGCATCCACCTCGGGGGCGAGGGCGGCCGCCCCGGCGAGCTGGACCGCCTCGAAGTTGCCCGAGTCGATGTTCGACTTCAGGTGCCAGTAGTCCCCGATCGCCTCTGCGTTGCCGACGATCGCGGCGCACCGCCAGCCGGTCATGTTGTAGCCCTTGGAGAGCGAGAACACCTCGACGCCGACCTCCTTGGCGCCCGGGGTCTGCAGGAAGGACGGCGCCACGTAGCCGTCGTATGTGGTCTCGCTGTAGGCGTTGTCGTGCACGACCAGGATCTCGTGGCGGCGGGCGAAATCGACCACCTCCTCGAAGAACCCGGGCGGGACGACCGCGCCGGTCGGGTTGTTCGGGTAATTGATGAACATCAGCCGTGCCCGCTCGCGATCGGCCGCGGAAATAGCCTCGAGGTCGGGCGCGAAGCCGCGCTCGGGCCGGAGCGGCATCAGCACGGGCTCGCCGCCGGCCAGTAGCGGGCCACCGGTGTAGACCGGGTAGCCGGGGTCGGAGGCGAGCGCCACGTCGCCCGGGTCCAGAAAGGCGAGATTCAGGTTGAAGATGCACTCCTTGGCGCCGATCGCCGACATCACCTCGGTGTCGGGGTCGAGTTCGACGCCAAAGCGCCGAGCGTAGAACGCCATCACGGCCTCACGGAACTCCTGTCGGCCTCGGTTGGACGGGTACCGGTGGGTGCTCGGATCGGCCACCGCGCGCTGCATTGCGGCCACTACCTCGGGGTACGTCGGCGTGTCGGGATCGCCGATCCCGAGACTGATCACGTCCACGCCGGCCGCGCGCTTCTCGCGAACTTTGCGTTCGAGCTGGGCGAACAGATATGGCGGGATCAGGTCCAGGCGGCTACTGCGTCGCATGCAACTCCTCGAGGAAGGTCTCGGCGAGGGTGGCACGGTACACCGGCACCGCCCAGCCGGTGAGCTTGACGTGCAGATCATGGGTGACGTCGACGGTCAGCTCACCACCGTCCAGGACGACCGTAACGGGCGAGCGGCCGCCGTCGAGCACATAGGCGACCGCGGCTCCGCTGGCGCCGGTACCGCTCGCGGTCGTCTCCCCCACGCCGCGCTCGAAGATCCGGACGCGGATGCGGCCGAGCGCGAGTTCGGCGAACCACGAGACATTGGTGCGGTTCGGAAAGAGCTCGTTGTGCTCGATTGCGGGGCCGAGCGTTTGTAGGTCGAGGCTGCTTAGCTGGTCCTCGTCGTTGACCCGGATCGCTGCCTGCGGATTGCCGACCTGGACGTGCTGAAAGCGCCAGCCGCGCCCGTCGGCCGTGAGCTCGCCCCGTCCGTCTGCCCCGCCGGAAGGGAAGCCAGGGCTCTGCAGGTGGGCCTGTCCCATGTCGAGCGTGCACTCGGTGTCGGACAGGATCCGGGGGCGGATGTCACCTGCCGCGGTCTGGATCGCGAACGAATCGGCATCGGTCCAGTGGTGGCGGCGCAGGTACAGCACCGCCTCGCGGGCTCCGTTCCCGGACAGCTCGGCCTCCGATCCGTCCGGGTTGAAGATGCGCAGCCGGGCGACGTACCCATCGTGTTCGGGTTCTGACAGGAGCAGGATCCCGTCGGCCGCCACGCCGGTGTGGGCGGCGCAAATGGCACGGATCCGCGGCGCGGTGAGCTCGAACGGTAGCTGTGCCGCCTCCACGATCACGTAGTCGTTGCCGAGCGCCTGCCACTTCTCGAACTCCACGCGGCCTGAGTGTATGTGTACCGTCGCGCGTTCATGCTGACGCGGCTGCACGCCTCGACCCTGCGTCGCCCGTCGCTCCCGTTGTGGCTCCTCGGCGCGTTGGTGGTGGTCTCGTTGGCGGCACGGCTGGCCTGGATCGCGGAGCCGTGTCGATCGCCCTGCACCACGCCGACCGATCACCTCCTGATCTTCGACGAGGACTACTACGTCAACGCGGCGCGCGTGATCGTGGGAATCCACCCGCCGCATGGCGACCCGTATTGGAATTCACCCTTAGGGACGGACCCCAACTCCGAGCATCCGCAGCTGGTCAAGCTGCTGATCGCCGGCGGCATCGAGCTGTTTGGAGACGGGCCGTTCGCCTGGCGCCTGCCCAGCGTGCTGCTCGGCACGGTGGCGATCCTCGGCATGTATGCGCTCGTGAGAGCGGCCGGCGGGGGACGTTGGCTCGGACTCGGCGCGGCGGCCCTGCTGGCGAGCGACAACCTGCTGCTCGTGCACGGACGGATCGGCACGCTCGACGTCCCGGCGGTGGCGGCGATGATCTGGGCGGCGGCGCTGTACGTGCGCAGGCGTCCGTTATGGGCCGGCGTCGTGCTCGGGATCGGCGCGTGCGCCAAGGAGGTGACGCCGTATCTGCTGTTCGCGCTCTTGTTCCTCGAGCTGTTCGGGTGGTTACAAACGCGAACCGACGTGCTCAGACGGGTGCTTCGGCTCGCGCTGTGCACGGTCTCGACGCTCGCAGCGTTCCTAGTCGGCCTGGAGATCATGGGTTGGATCGCGGCGCCCTACAGCCCCCAGACCGGCAAGCTCGTGCCGAACGGCGCGTTCGGTCACCTGTGGCACATCATCAGCTACGCCGCCAACCAGACGAGCCCGCACGGGCCGCAGGGCATCGCCTCCTACCCGTGGGACTGGCTGATCGACATCAAGCCGATCACCTATCTGCAGATCAACCCGGCACGTCCGACTGCGGCGCTCAACCAGATAGCCCCCGCCGTCCACTTCCTCGGGATGATCAGTCCCCCGATCCTCCTGCTCGGGTTGCCGGGGCTGCTCGTCAGTTTCGTGGGTGTGGTCCGTCGACCGGCGCGCGACTCGTGGTGGTGGGCACCTGACGATGCGGGCATCGTCGGGCTCGCCTGGTTCCTCGGAACCTATCTGCCGTTCGTGTTGTCCAGCCTGCTCGAGAGCCGCACCAGCTACCTGTACTACATGGTGATCGTGATGCCGGGGATCTACCTGGCGGCCGCGGATCTGGTCCGGCGGATCGGATGGGATCGCAAGCTCATGCTCGCGTGGATGGGCTGCGTGTTCGCGGCCGCGGTGGTCATGTATCCGTTTACCCCGCTGCCGTGAGCCAGAGCGTGAGCACCTCGCGGGCGACATCGGCGGGCGCGCGTCCGGTCGCGTCGATCATGTGGACGGCGGCGAGCTTGCGCATCCACGTCAACTGCCGCCGGGCATAGTTGCGCGTGCGCCGCTTCATCGAATCGACATCACCGGCCAGGAGCTCCTCGAACCCGAGCGCTTTGCGCGCGGTTGACGACGCGCCCGCCGCATAGGCCTGGCGGACCTCTTCCTGCGCCCCGGCCGCGACCATCGCGTCGACCCGAGCGTCGATCCGCCGGTAGAGCTCCTCGCGCTCGAGTACGAGCCCGACCAGCAAGGTGCGATGACGCATCTCGTCCGTCCATAGCTCGGAGTCCTCGGCGTGGGGCTCGAGCTCGCCCCCGTCGAGCAGCTCGAGCGCCCGCACGATTCGCTGACGATCGCCCGGGTCGATTTCCGCGGCCGCCCAGGGTGCGCGCTCGCGCAGAACGCCGTGCAACGCCGGGGCCCCGCGACGTTCGAGCTCGGCCAGCCAGCGCTCCCGGGCGCCCTCGGGCGGGGGCGGGCGCAGGTTGAGCTCGGCCAGGGCGGCGCGCAGATACAGGCCGGTGCCGCCGACCACGATCGGGCGAGCGCCAGCGACCAGCAGCGCATCGATCTCGGCATGGGCCAGCTCGGCGTACTGGCCGGCACTGAAGGTCGCGTCGACTGGCAAGAACGAGATCAGTCGGTGCTCGAGTTGCGCCCGCTCGTTCGGCCCCGCCGCGCCGGTGAGGATCTCCAGGCCCCGGTAGACCTGGAGCGCGTCGGCGGACACCGCGACCGGCTGCTCGCCGCGCTCTCGGAGCAGGCGCGCGAGCTCGGTCGCCACGTCGGTCTTGCCGACGCCTGTCGGGCCGAAGAGGGCGATGACCTCCGCGCGCGGCATGGCCCGCAGTATCGTGGAGCGATGCCAGGCGCGGGCGGAATGGGAACCCACATTCACATCGGCACCGGACTCTCGACCGAACACGATCCGCTTCAGGCGGGAACCGAGGCCGCGCGCTCGGCGGCCGCTGCCTTGGACGGCGCCCCCGTCGACCTCGCGGTCGTGTTCGCGAGCGGCTCACACCTGATCGCCCCCGAGGCGACGCTCGAGGGCATCTATGACGAGCTCGCGCCGGCCGCGCTAATCGGATGCGGCGCGGCCGGGGTGCTCGGCCAGGGGCGTGAGCTCGAGACCGGGACCGCGGTGGCGGTCTGGGCGGCTTCGCTCGGCAGCGGGGGCTCCGCGACCCCGTTCCACGCGGAGCTTGCTGACGATGCACAGCTGCTCGCGGCGGTTCTCGACGAGGAGGAAACCGTGACCCAGCTCGTGGGCTTGCCGAGCGTCGAGGGGTCGACCGGCGTGCTGATGCTGACCGATCCGTACTCCTTCCCCACCGAGGCGGCACTCGAGCTGCTGGCCGCGGACGCGCCGGCCGTGCCGGTTCTGGGCGGGATCTCGAGCGCCCGGACGGCTGCCGCCGGCGGAGGTGCCGGCGGTGGCGGCGGGATTTTGTTCTTGGGCGATCGCGTGTACGAAACCGGCGCGGTCGGCGCCAGCTTGGAGGGAGTCGAGCTGCTTCCGTGCGTTTCCCAGGGTGCCGCGCCACTCGGCCGCGAGGTCACGATCACCGCCGCCGAGGGCAATGTGATCCACGAGCTCGCCGGCCTTCCGGCGCTCGAGACCGTTCAACTGATCGTCTCCGAGCTCTCGCCTCGGGAGCGCGCCCTGGTTGCGGCCGGCCTGCTGATCGGCGTGGTGATCGACGGTGGCAAGCCCGAATACGAGCAGGGCGACTTTCTGGTGCGGGGAGTTCTGGGGGCCGATCCAGAGTCCGGCGCGCTCGTCGTGGGCGCGCACGTCGAGCCCGGGCAGGTCGTACGGCTCCATGCGCGCGACGCCGAGTCGGCCGACGTGGACCTGCGCCAGGAGCTCCAGCTCCGGGTCCGGGCCCTAGCCGGTGAGCCGCCGGCCGGCGCGCTCGTGTTCTCTTGCAACGGTCGCGGCAGCGCGATGTTCGGCCTGCCCAATCACGACGCCATGGCCGTCGAGCGCGAGCTGAGCGGCGCGCCCACGGCCGGCTTCTTTGCCGCCGGCGAGATCGGCCCAGTTGGCGGGCGCAGCTTCGTCCACGGCTTCACGGCCACGCTGGCGGTATTCCCGAAGAGTTCATGAACGTGCTGTCGGGGACCGTGCTGGTCACCGGCGCCACCGGCGGGATCGGCCAGGCGATCGCCCGGGCCGTACGGCCGCGCGGCGCCGACCTGATCCTCACCGGCCGCCGGAGCGACGTGCTCGAGCCGCTTGCCGCCGAGCTCGGGGCCCGAGGGATCGCGTGCGACCTGTCGCGTCGGGACGAACTCGAACGGCTGGTCGACCAGGTCGGTCGTGTGGACGTGCTCATCGCCAACGCCGGCGTACCGGCGGGCGGGGTGCTGACCGTGCTCAGTCAGGAGGAGATCGACCGCGCGCTCGAGACCAACCTGAGAGCGCCGATCGCGCTCGCTCGGGCACTGGCGCCCGCGATGGTGGCGCGTGGCCGTGGCCACCTCGTGTTCGTCTCCTCTCTTCAGGGCAAGGCCGCCGTTCCCGCCTCCTCGGTCTACTCGGCGACGAAGTTCGGGCTGCGGGGATTCGCCCTCGCCCTCCGACAGGACCTTCGTCCGTCTGGCGTTGGCGTCTCCGTTGTGCTCCCGGGCTTCATCAGCCACGCCGGCATGTTTGCCGCGGCGAGGACGAGGCTCCCGCCTGGGATCGGGACCCGCCGGCCGGAGGATGTCGCCGCGGCGGTGATCTCGGCGGTCGACCGCGACCGCGCCGAGATCGAGGTGGCACCGCTCCCGCTACGCCTGGGAACGGCCGTCGCGTCGGTGGCGCCGGGGCTGAGCGCCGCAGTCGGCAGGCGGCTCGGAAGCGCGCGGATCGCGGCCCGGATCGTCGCGGGGCAGCGGCACGCGGCGGCGACACCGCGCGACGACGAATAGATCAGACGGCGGCTGTTCCCCGCCGGCGATCACGGGTACGATCGGGTCATGGATGACGCCAACTTCTGGCGCGAGCTGGGTCAGCAGCTACGCGTCGACTCGATCCGCTCGAGCTCCGCCGCCGGTTCCGGCCATCCGACGTCTTCGATGTCGGCCGCCGACCTGATCGCGGTGCTCCTCGCCAACCACCTGCATTACGACTTCGACAAGCCGGACGATCCCCGCAACGACCACCTGATCTTCTCCAAGGGCCACGCGTCGCCGCTCTACTACAGCATGCTGAAGGCGGCCGGCGCGATCACCGATGAGGAGCTCCTGACCTTCCGCCAGTTGGGCAGCCCGCTCGAGGGCCATCCAACCCCCGTGCTGCCGTGGGTTGACGTGGCCACCGGGTCGCTCGGCCAGGGCCTGCCGATCGGAGTCGGTGTCGCGCTCGCCGGCCAGCGCCTGGACCAGATCCCCTACCGAGTCTGGATCCTCTGCGGCGACAGTGAATTGGCAGAAGGATCGATCTGGGAGGCGTTCGAGCACGCCGCCTTCAACAAGCTCACCAACCTCACCGCGATCTTCGATGTGAACCGGCTCGGCCAGACGCGCGAGACGATGCACGGCTGGGATCTCGATGCCTACGCCAGCCGGGCGACCGCGTATGGCTGGCACGCGATCGAGATCGACGGTCACGACGTCGTCGCGATCGACGCGGCGTACACCGAGGCGGCCGAGGCCCGCGACCGGCCCACCGTGATCATCGCCCGGACGAAGAAGGGCAAGGGAGCGCGCGAGGTCGAGGACAAGGAGGGCAAGCACGGCAAGCCGCTCGAGAATCCCGAGGAGGCGATCAGCGAGCTCGGTGGCGTGCGCTCACTCCACGTCGACGTCGCCAAGCCCGAGGGCGACGCTTCGCCGCGCAAGTTCGAGCCGGACGGCGCCGTGGCCTGGCCGCGGTGGGGCCCGGACGACAAGGTCGCCTCCCGGCGTGCGTACGGCGACGCGCTCACCGCCCTGGGCGCGGTGCGCGGCGACCTGGTCGCGCTCGACGGCGAGGTCTCTAACTCGACGTTCTCCGAGGAGTTCCGCCACGCGTATCCGGACCGCTACTTCGAGATGTTCATCGCCGAGCAGCAGATGGTCGCAGCGGCCGTCGGGCTGCAGGTCCGCGGGTATCGCCCGTTTGCGTCGACGTTCGCGGCGTTCCTGTCGCGGGCGTATGACTTCGTCAGGATGGCCGCGATCAGCCGCGCGAAGATCTGCCTGTCCGGCTCACACGCCGGCGTGTCGATCGGTGAGGACGGCCCCTCACAGATGGCGCTCGAGGATCTGGCCGAGTTCCGTGCGGTCCATTCGAGCGTCGTGCTCTACCCGTCCGATCCCAATCAGACGGCCGCGCTCGTTCGCCTGATGGCGGACCATCCCGGGATTGCCTACATCCGTACCACGCGCGGCGCCTACGCCACCCTGTACGGCCCCGACGACGAGTTCGAGATCGGCGGCTCCCGGGTTCTGCGCTCATCCGACGACGACCAGGTGACGCTGGTCGGCGCCGGCGTGACCCTGCACGAGGCGCTCAAGGCGGCCGACGCGCTGGGCGAGCAGGGCATCGCCGCCCGCGTGATCGACCTCTACTCGGTCAAGCCCGTCGACGCGGACACGCTTCGGCAGGCTGCCGAGGACACGGGCGCGATCATCACGGTCGAGGACCACTGGCCCGAGGGCGGTCTTGGCGACGCGGTTCTGTCCGCGCTGGCCGAGGTCGAGGGCGTTCGGGTGCGGAAGCTCGCGGTCGACATGATGCCCGGCTCTGGCAAGCCGGCGGAGTTGCTACACGAGGTCGGCATCGACGCCGACGCGATCGTCACGGCTGCGCAGGACCTGGTGCGCGTGCCGGCGAGTTAGCAGCGCCGCCGATCAACTCTGACGAGACCCGGCGCGCTCCTCCTGGCGTGCGTCGTGGCCATCGCCGTCCGCGACGGTGACCGGGTGCTCCCCGGTTACCGACGACAGCGCCTCGATGATCTCGTCGGCCAGCTGGGCGCCGTCGTCGGCTCGATCCGGCGTGGCCTGAACCCGAACGACCAGGTCATCGCCGTCGATCTCCTCGAGTAGCACGGTCGGTGCCCGCCGCGTTGGCGTGGTGATGCGGTCGTCGAGGATCGACTGCACCTGGGAGAGGCGGATACCGGCCGTGAGCCTGACGCGGACGTCGACCGGGCTGGGCTCCCGCAACGGCACGACGGCCGCGGCCAGGACGACGTTGTTCGGCACCTGGACGCGATCCTCACCCTGGGCGAGGGTCGTGTAGAGAAGGCCAAGCGAGCTGACCACCCCCTCGAGCTGTCCCCCGACGGCGCCAGCCTGGAATCGCACGCGCTCGCCGACGCGGAACGGCCGGGCGCTCAGCAGGACCATGCCGGCGAATACGTTCCCGAGCGTCTGCTGCGCCGCGAGACCGACGATCACGGCTGTGAACGCGCTTCCGGCCACGATCGAGGTCGCGCTCGCCCCGGCGATGTCCAGCGCGACGAGAACCGTGAGGCCCAGCGTCGCGAGCCGGACGATGAAGCCGACAGTCCCGGCCGTCGACGGGTCCATCCGCTTGAACAGCGTCGGACCGATGGCCTTGCCGACCTCCCGCGCCACCGCCCAGCCGAGCGCCAGCAGAGCTAGTACCGTGATGATCGTGATGACGGTCGTCCAACTGCTGGAGTTCCAGCCGTAGTTGGTGAGCGGGTTGTTGCTGAGGCGGAACCAGCTCTGGTAGTTGTCGTAAACGACCACCAGCGCAACCGTGAGCGGCAGCAGGGCGGCTAGCCGGCGGCGTGCGCTCTTGAGCGTCTGGCGGTCGACGTCGACCGCTAGGCCGACCCGCTCCCACGCCTCGCTGTGCGTGTCGAACATCTGGTCAAGACGGAAGTCCGGCCGCGATGGCCGGAAACGATCTCTTCTCGGTGGCTTTGGTTCGTTGGCTGACATAGGTTGCTCTACCTACCTACCACCGGCGGCGGGCAGGGGTTTCACCTTGACTCAGAATAAGCGCCCTTGTTCCGGAAGTCGCCGGACCGGATACGAAGCCGCGTCGGCGCGCTCCGTCGACGCCAGCTCAGCCGGGTCTGGCCTGCGCCCCGCAGCCCGATGGCCGGTGCGCTCCGGATTCTCGGCCATCGACTCCCCTTTCCGCCCGCGCATGAATCGCCCGGCCGGTCGCTCGGGTCCTCTAACGAGCTGCTCGAGCCTCCGCCGCTCATCGGGGTGAGCGTAGGCCCCTCGCTTATACAGCCGCTCGTAGAGCGGGACGAGGTCGGGGCGGTTCGCTCGCAGCCACTCGAAAAACAGCCCCCGCACCTCGCCGCGGAGATGGAGCGCTATCCCGGTCACATAAGCCGCGCCGGCCTCCGAGGCCACCTCCAGGATCGGCGCCACCTGCTCGGGCGCGTCGTTGATTCCGGGCATCAGCGGCGCCACCAGCACCCCGGTCCGGATTCCGGCCCGCGTCAACTCCGCCACCGCCTCCAGCCGCGCTCGCGGGTTCGGAGTGTGCGGCTCGGTCGCCCGCCACGCCTTCTCATCGATCGTCGGCACCGATAGCGCGGCGCCGAACTCCGTCCGCTCGTTGATCTCCTTCATCAGCTTCAGATCGCGCAACAGGAGCGGAGACTTCGTGAGCACCGAGCAGGGATTGCCAGCGTCGCGCATCGCCTCCCAGATCCCCGGCATCAGCTTGTAGCGACCCTCGACCCACTGGTAGGGATCGGTGTTCGTGCCAAGCGCCACGTGCTCGCCTTTCCACGACGGCCGCGCGAGCTCAGCCCGCAACAGCTCTGGCGCGTTGACCTTGACCACGATCTCCCGCTCGAAATCCCGGCCGGCGTTGAAGTCCAGATAAGTGTGCGTCGGCCTCGCGAAGCAGTTGTGACTCACCACACCGTTTGCGATGAAGTCGCCGGTCCCGGTCGTGATGTCGTAGAGCGGCAACTCGCGCCCCAAAGGCTCGATCTCGGCCACTCTGAGGTTTTCGAACGTCTTAACCATCTGGCCCTCGATGTCCCGCTTACGACTGATCGCCGGGTCGGCGAGGTGGAAAAATCGGAGGTGCTCGGACAGGCCGCCCCGAATCCGTACCGACTTGAGTCCGTTTTCGTTCTTCGTGTGATCGACGGCGACGTCGAATTCCAACCGCCGAGCGCACGCCTCTGTCCAGGCCAGAATCTGCGGGTCGGTGTTAGCGATCCTCAAGGCGTAGTCGCTGCGAGCGCCTTCTGCGTCGAAGATGCCGGCAAGGAATCCGCGACACCACCGGAGAGTCGGCATCAGCGGCCACTCGATCAGGCGGCTGATCCGTTCGTACGACGTCGCGCTTTGCGCGGTGATCGCGGTCATCTCTCGGTGCGCGCCCACTGCCCGCTGAAACACACGCTCACCCGTCTCGATGGCTGCCGCGGACAGGAACTCGCGTGCTCGGCGAAGTGCCTCGAGATCCGTCAGCGCGAGTCGGAAGCGGTACCCGATATAAGACTCACCGCCAGGCCGCCGGCGCTCGTACGCGCCCAGAGTGCCATCACCGCGGACGATCCCGCAGAGATATCCGCGTCGGTAGTCGGCGTCGTGGATCGGCTGGGGCTCGAATGCCCCCGTCCCGACCAATCGATTGCGCGTGGTCAGGTGCGGGCGATCCGGCAGCCCGGGGGCGCTGTTCGCGACGTGCTTCCAGCCGCGGTTACTAAGGAAACGGTGATCGCCGCTGACGATCAGCTCGGTCCCGCTCTCGAGCGTTACTCGGTAAGCCGGTTTGACCGTGATCCACCTGTCCAGGACGGTCGTGCGCACATACCGCCTGGAGCCGGACTCACCCACCTGCGTGCCATAGATCGCATCTCCTACGTTCAGATCCTCGATCGGCTCGTGCGTTCCGTCGGCCATGAGGACTCGCGTGTCACCAGCCATGCAGTAAACGCAAGAATGCGCACAGCCCCTGTAGGGGTTGATCGTCCACTGGAACGGCATCCGCGACGCGGGCGGCACGCGATTGAGGATCGACTTGGCCCGAACCTCGTAGAACCGGGTCTCGACCGCCTCGGGTGCGTCGAAATGCCGCACCACCGCTTCCTCGCGGTAGCCGGGCAGCCGCGCCCTTTCCTCTACGTCAGTCTCCAGGTTGCTCCAGCGCACGAACACATGTTCGCATAGGTGCCGGACGTACCCTCAAGCGGCGGTCTGCGAGGCGATCTACGCCGACTTGCTGCCGAGGCTCAGCAGGTGACCGAACCGTCCGAGCTGGAGGGCGGAGGCTTCCAGCGACAGCGCGATCTGGGCGTCCGGTTCGATCGTGTCGTGGGTGAGGAGCTCAAGCAGGCCGATCGTCGTGTTGCCTGTCCGGACGGGCAGGAGCAGCGCCGAGTGCATGCCGTGCGCGGCTGCGGTCTGAAGCCGTTCGTCGTCGACCGTGTCGAGGTCGGTGAGCCAGGTCAGGTGGGGCGCTTGCAGCGCCTGGTCGAGCAACGAGCCGTCCCGCCTGAGCGGCACGTCCAAGGTGAGCGACTCGAAGCGCTCCAGGCCCCGGTGCGCACTCCAGATCGCAGCGCACCCGAGACCGTTTGTGTTGTCGGGCAGCCATGCGGTCACGGTGTCCCACCCGCCCTCGGAACCGAGGACCTGGACGGTCTCCTTGAGCACGTTTCGCCACACCGACTCGCGAGCGAGCGACGCCGAAAGGGTTCGCTTCGCGGTCGCTTGCCAGCTCACGCCGCCAGTAGCCGTCGGGGTGATCTGAGAAACGGCCTCAAGTGTCGCGAGCTCGGTGGCGGCAGACGCTGATGGCGGTTCGCCGGACAGGTCGCCCTTGGGTGTCTCGGCGACGGCAGGAGCAGGCTCGGACTCGGCGTCCTCGACCGTCGTCTCGGAGCCCACCCGGGCATCCTCAGTCGTCGCCGAAACCTCGACTGCCCGAGCGCTCTCGAGTTCGTCCTCGAGCTCGTCGATCCGGGCGCGCCGCACCTCGAGCTCACCTTCGAGCTCGCCGGCCCGCGTCCGAGCCAGTCCGAGCTCACGCTCGAGCTCGTCGATCCGGCCCTGCTCCGCCTCGCGCGCGGCTTCGAGCTCGACCATCCGATGCACCTCGCCCTCGAGCTCGTCGATCCGGGCTCGACTCGACTCCAGCTGTTCCTCCAGCTCATCGGCCAGCGCGCGTCCGACCCTCACCTCGGCTTCCAGCGCGCCGATCCGGCCCTGCCCCACCTCGAGCTGACGCTCCACCTCCTCGATGCGGCCCCGAGCCGAGTCGAGCTCGATCTCCGCCTTGTCGGCCCGCATCGCCGCGGCCCGAAGCTCAGCATTCGCGTTCTCGGTGCGCGCGAGAGCCGTGTCGAGCTCCTTCTCGATCTTCTGGACTCGGGCGGCCGCAACGTCAAACTCGACTTCGGCTTTGTCCGCTCGCATCGCAGCGATGCGCAGCTCAGCCTCGAGCTCGTGGGCGCGCGCCTGCGCCTGCTCGAGCCCATCTGCGCGAATCCGCTCACGCTCCATGTCGGCGGCGAGGGCGCGGATTCGCTCCTCGGCAGCCGCGCTGCTCTCGCGCAAGACGCCGCACTGTTGGCGTTCCTGCTGGAGCTCGGCCTCCAGAACCACCCGAGCCTTCAGCGCGCCATCGCGTTCAGCAACCGCGTCGACCAGCTCGGCCTCCGCCGCGGCTCGTGCTTTCTCTGCCGACTGAAGCTGCCCGGCGGATGCGTCCCGATCATCCGCGCCGCGAGCCTCGTCCATACGCGCCACGGCCGCGTGGAGCTCGCTCTCTGCCCGGTGAGCGCGGCTGGTCGCAACGCCGAGCTCGACCTCGGCCTTGTCGGCCCGCATCGCGGCGGCGCGCAGCTCAGTTTCGAGTTCCTTGGCACGTGTCTGCGCCTGCTCCAGCCCCTCGGCGCGTACCCGTTCGCGTTCCATCGCGGCGACGAGGTCCCGAATTCGCTCCTCGGCAGCCACGGAGCTCTGCTGCAGCCCCGCGAGGAGCTTGCGCTCCTGCTCGAGCTCGCCCGCCAGCGCGGCGCGCGCCTTGAGCGCGGAATCCCGCTCGCCGACGGCATCGGCGAGGGCCCCCTCGGCGGCGATTCGGGCCTTCTCGGCCGCGCGGAGTTGGGCGCCGGAATCATCGGCGCCCTGCTGGCGCTCCAGCGCCGCCAGTTGGTCGCGGGCTTGCTTGACCTCGCGTTCGAGGACTCCCGCTGCGTTCGCCGCCGCCTCACGCTCGGCGGACGCGGCAGCCCGCAGCCCATCGGCGTCTGCGCGCGCCTTCTCCAGGTCGACGCGAGCCGCATCCGCGTCGGCGCGGGCCCGCTCCACCTCAGTGCGGGCGGCCTCCGCGTCCGCGCGAGCACGCTGGACCTCCACCCGAGCCGCCTCGGCATCGTCGCCGAGCCGCTCGCGCACCGTGGTGAGCGACCGCTCGAGCTCCTGAGCCCGCTCGCGCTCCCGGGTGAGACCTCGTTCGAGCTCGGCTGCCTGCGCGGCGAGCATGGCCTCCGCGTCACTCGGTCCGCTGTCCTCGCGCGCGTCTTGCAGCGCTCGCTCGAGCTCGGCCAACCGCGTCTGCGCCGCTTGGAGCTCGTCGGTCAGTTGGCCGTTGGCGTTGAGGGCCGAGTCGCGCTCGGCGATCGCCGTCGCGCGCTCGGCTCGTGCCTCGGCCACCGCGGCCTGGTGCTCGGGATCGCCCGCGCCGGACGCGATCTCAGGCGCGGCGACCGGTGTGAGGGCTCGGCCCCGCGCGTCGGGCAGCAGGTCCCATTCGGCGAGCAGCTCGGCCAACACGCTGTCCGCATCCAGTCGGCTCCAGCGCTCGATCCGCAGCAGACGCGCGGCCTCGCTGCGGGCAACGTCCGCTTGAGACGACGGAGCGGCTACGCCGCACACGAGGATCGGGACGCCCTGCCTGTCCCCGACCGGAAAGCGCAGGGCCACGAGGGCGTCGCGCCCCTGGAATGGCCCGACTACGTACTCGAGCTGCAGAGGCTCTTCGACCTCGTCGTCGTCGCCACGCTCGTGGACACGCGGCCCGTCGACCGTCTCGGCCGGTGGAAGCTCGGCATCAGTACGACCGATGAGACGATCCTCGGACGTGCCGAGGAGAGCGGTAAAGCGTGCGTTGGCGCGAACGTAGCGGCCGTCGAGGTCCTTCAGCCAGACGAGCGCCGGGCTCTCGTCGAGCGCTCCGTCGAGAAGCGCGCCCCCGGCGTCGCCAAGCGAGGGCAGCTCCTCGGTGGGCAGCGTCAGCAGGATGTGGCGGCCGCCGCTCCGGTCCGCCATGGCCGCGATATCGACGGCGATCCCATCGAGCTTCAGGACGGCAGCGTTGGCCTCGCCATCGAGCACCCGCTTGAGCTCGGGCGCCTGCAGGCAGAGGTCCTCCTTGCCCTCGTACCACCGCCGAAACGGCTCGGTGCTCCGCTCCAGCTTGCCGTCCTCACCGAGCAGGGCGAGTGCAGGCATATTCGTGACGGCCGCCAGAGTAGCCATCAGCAGTCCAGGGGTGTGCGCATCACTCCCACAGACAGCGTGTCGGCGCGCCCTTGCACCGAAGCTTGCGCGCCACCGGCCTCTGGACGGATGTCCGCTTGACCGAGACGGTCAGACTGGACGAATGTTCAGCGCAGGGCCCGGCTAAGGAGCGGTTCGCGCCCCATCAGGGTCTGGCTGCTGGCCTCGAGGATCTCGACGTCCACCAGCTCGCCGGGGGCTCCGAGGCCGCTGAAGTTCACGACCTTGTTGTGCCTGGAGCGTCCCCGCATTCGGGACGGATCGGTGCGCGAGGGCCCCTCCACAAGCACATCCAGGGTACGGCCGACGAATCGCCCGGCGCGCTCGTGGGCCCGTCGCTGTACAACCTCGACCAGGCGCTGCATCCGCTCCACCTTGACCTCGTGGGGTACCTGGTCGGGCAGTTCGGCGGCTTCGGTACCGCGCCGGGGGGAATACACAAACGTGAAGGCGCCGTCATAGCCGACCTGGTCGACGAGTTCGAGCGTCTGCTCGAAGTCGGCCTCGCTCTCCCCCGGGAAGCCGACGATCACGTCGGTGGTCAGCGCGCAGTCGGGAACGTGCTCGCGGATCATCGCGACGCGGTCGAGGTAGCGCTCGCGCGTATAGGTCCGGCGCATTCGCTTCAGCACCGTGCTCGAGCCGGACTGGACCGGCAGATGGATGTGCTCGCACAGCGCCGGAAGCTCGGCGTGGGCGCGGATCACGTCCTCACGCATGTCCTTGGGGTGAGGACTCGTGTAGCGGATGCGGTCGATTCCGTCGACCGCATCGACCTGAGCCAGCAACTCCGCGAACGTGGCGCGCTCGGGAAGGTCGCGCCCGTAGGAATTGACGTTCTGCCCGAGCAGCGTCACCTCGCGCACCCCGTCGGCGGCAAGCGTACGCACCTCGGCGATCAGCTCGCGCGCCGGACGGCTGACCTCGCGGCCACGGGTGGAGGGCACGATGCAGTAGGAGCACACGCAGTTGCAACCGACGCTTATCTGCACCCAAGCGTGATGCTCGCGCGCCCGCTTTGCCGGCAGGTGTCCCGTGAAGCCCTCGAACTCGAAGTAGCCCTGCGCGGTCAGCGAGTCACTCACGAGGAACTCGGCGAGCCGATGCACTTGGCCGGGACCGAAGGCCACATCCACGAACGGGAAGCGCGCGAACACTTCCTCCTTGACTGACTGCGCCCAGCATCCGCCGACCCCGACAATCACCTCGGGACGCTCGGCCTTGACCCGCTTCGCCTCGCCCAGGTGCGCCAGGAAGCGACTGTCGGCCTTCTCGCGGATCGAGCAGGTGTTGAACAGGATCAGGTCAGCCCGATCCCGGGCCGGCGCCTCCGAGTACCCGAGCGACTCGAGCATGCCCTTCATCCGCTCGGAGTCGTGCTCGTTCATCTGACACCCGAACGTGGTGACGTGGTAGAGCTTCACTGTGGGCAAGGGTATCGGCGCCGCTGGCTGGCGTAGATGTGGGCCTGCTCGACCCCTATCAGCTGATACCGCCGGGGCGACCCGGTCGCCAGAACGTGTAGGCCACGGTGATCACGAGCGCCACCAACCCGGCGACGCGGCTGATGCCGCCGGCTGGTGGCGGTCAACCCGGCTGGAACCCCGGGAGCACGAGCTCCACCTCGGCGCCGCGTACGTTATGAGAATCGAGCACGCGCACGGATCCTCGGTGTGCCTCGGCGATCGCGCGGACGATGGCCAACCCTAGCCCGGCGCCGCCGGTCGCGCGGGTGCGCCCGCTGTCGGTCCGATGGAAGCGCTCGAACACGCGCTCGCGCTCGAGTGGGGGGATTCCGGGTCCGTCGTCCAACACCACGAAGCGAATCCGATCGGGGCCTAACGTCGTCACGTCAAGGCGCACGAGCCCGGTGTGGTCGGAGGTGTGCTCGATCGCGTTGCGCGCGAGGTTGCGCAGCGCCTGGGCGAGGCGATCGGGATCGGCGTTGAGCGTTCCGTTCGCGATCGTTCCGAGCTCGAACCTGCGGTCCGCGGTCAAGCTGACTCCGTCCCACAGGTCGGTGACGAACGGCCGCAGTTCAATGGCCTCGTTGTGGAGGAAGTCAGTCCTCTCGGCCTGAGCCAGCACCATCAGGTCGTCGACAAGCCGGCTGATCCGAGTTATCTCGGCCTGCGCCAGGCGCTCGACCCGCGTGACGTCAGCTCTGGAGGGATTCTCCTGTGCGGCGAGCACCTCCAGCTGCCCGCGGATCACCGTCAACGGCGTACGGAGCTCGTGCGAGGCGTCGGCGAGGAACTCCCGCTGGCTCGAGAACTCCTCAGACAGCCGGTCGAGCATACGATTGAACGCCTCGGCCAGCACCCTGACCTCGTCGACCCGGCCGCTCGAAATCTCCATGCGCGGCCCGAGATCGCCGGCGTCGACCCGCGTTGCCACCTGCGCCATACGGCGCAGCGGGGCCGATACACGCGCGCCGGCGAGGTAGGAAGCGATCAGCGCGAGACCCAGGACCACGATCCCGGCGAGCGCAAACGCCCGCGCCACCCCGTTCTGCGCGCGGTGGACCAGCGCGAGCGGCTCTCCGCCGCCAACGACCACCTGGATCGTGCCGAGGTTCAAGCGCTGCTCGAAGATGCGCATGCCCCCGACGTCGGGAACCGTCGCACTCGAGTAGCCGAGACGCGCCACCTCAAGCCTGCGCCCCCCGGCATCCTCACCCAACCGCTCGCGCTCGGTCTCCCCCACGACCGGCGGTCCGTTGCCAAAGATCTCGGGATGGTTGCTGATCGCGCCGTAGCCGGGCATCAGCACGAAGAACAACGTCGAGTCAGCCGTGTAAGGCTGCGCGAGGACATAGCGCGTGGCCGCGTCGCGGATCGCGGCGGGCGTCTCGCCGTGAAGGGCCTTCAACGACTGACGCAGCTGGATGGTGTCGCCCGCGATGTCGCTGTCGATCTGGCTCTTGAGCTGCGTACCGGTGTCCTGGTACACGACCAGGAACACGACGGCGGCCGATACCAGCATCACGCCGGCAACCCAGGCGGTCAATCGCCACCGCAGCCCCGGCGGCACCGCCAATTGCAGCCATCGGCGCACCGAACCCAGTCGCGCGCGGGCCGAACCCCGTCGCTCACGCACCGAATCCGAGCGCGAGCGAGCGGCGCGTGGCGATTCCCGGGAGCGGTCCTCAGCTGCCTGCATCAAGGCGATAGCCGACCGACCTGACGGTGACGATCGGCGCGTTCGAACCCTGGCGGCGCAACTTGCGGCGCAGGTAGCCGATGTACACGTCGACCACGTTCGTCCCCGGGTCGTACTCATAGCCCCACACCGCGCGCAGGATCTGCTCTCGAGAGAGGACATGGCCGCGGTTGTGCATCAGATACGTGAGCAGTTCGAACTCGGTGGTGGACAGGCGGACCAGCTCGCCGCCGCGGCGGACCTCTCTGGTGATCAGGTTCACCTCGATGTCGCCGGCACTCAGGGTAGTCCGTGGCGTGTGCGCCGCCGCCCGCAGCTGGGCGCGGATGCGCGCCGCGAGCTCGGTGAGCGAGAACGGTTTGGATAGGTAGTCGACCGCGCCGGCGTCGAGCCCGGCAACGCGGTGGGTGACCTCGCCCAGCGCGGTCAGCACAATGACTGGCAGTCCCGGCTTGGCCTCGCGGAGCCCAGTGAGCACATCCATTCCACTCCGCCCGGGGAGCATCAGGTCGAGCACGACGAGGTCGACGTCCTGGCCGAGCGCCGCGGCGGCGCCGCTGTCCCCGTCGAGCGCGGACATCACGTCGAAGCCCTGGCTCCGCAGGCCCCGCTCGAGAAAATCGACGATCCCTGGCTCGTCTTCGATTACAAGGATCAATCCGGGCATGCGCAGCCGCCGGCTCGTGCGGCGCGGCGTCGAGGGCGATCATAAATAGCTACCAGGCGAGGGTACATCGGGGTGAAGAGCTTTCTCATGCTGTCCTGACACCATCCTTCGCTTCGGCTTCGAGAATCGATGGCGTGGGTACGAGCGACGATGTCACGATCTCGCGCCCGGCGCGCGAAGGTGTGCCGCGGCCGCGTTCGAGAAGGCGGCCCCGGTGGCTGACCGCCGCCACGAGTGGCGGCAGCGACGGCAACGAGCAGCTGACCACGATCACCGGCGCCATCCTGATCCTGTTGCTCGCGGTGATCGGGTTCACGATTCCGCAGCTGCGCCAGTTCATCTCGGTGCATCTGTTCGTGGGCATGCTGCTGATCGGCCCGGTATTGCTGAAGATGGCGAGCACCGGCTACAGGTTCATCCGCTACTACACGGGTGACGCAGAGTACCGGCGCAAGGGACCACCCGAGTTGATCCTCCGGCTGATCGGCCCGCTTGTCGTGCTCTTGACCGTCGCCGTGTTCGTCACCGGGGTCGCGCTCCTGATCGTGGGCCCGAGCCACCGAGATCCGTGGCTCCTCCTGCACAAGGTGAGCTTCATCGCCTGGCTCGTGTTCATGAGCTTGCACATCCTCGGTCACCTTCCCGCCGTCGGGCGGGCCCTCGGTATCGGCAGGCACGGCCATGAGCAGCTCCCCGGCAGACGCTCGGGCGCTTCGGGACGGTGGATAGCAATCGCCGGCGCGCTCGTCGCGGGTCTGGTGCTGGCGGTCCTGCTGATCCCCGACTACTCCGCCTGGACGAGCCACGGCGTGTTCCTGCACCATCATCGCCACGGCTGACCGGTGGGCTCCACCGACACCCATCGCGCGTCGCGTCCAGCGACGCGCGATGAGCGCTGGTCAGTGGCGCGGCGTTAGCTGGTGGCTAGCTGCACGTGGACGCCCACGTGCATTCGTCGACGGTCTCGTCGCGCGTCAGGTCCTGGATCGTGATCGTCCAGAGGTTCGAGTCGGCTACTACCTCGGCAATCGAGGCGTGCGTCGATCTCAGGATTTTGATGCCCGTCAGCGGGCGTATTCGACCGCGCGGGATTCCCGGATCACAGTCACCTTGATCTGGCCCGGATACTCGAGCTCCTTCTCGATTTCCCGCGCTATCTCATACGACAGGATGGTTGCGGCATCGTCGTCGATCGCGCCCGGCGCCACCATCACGCGGATCTCGCGGCCGGCCTGCATCGCGTACACCTTGTCCACTCCCTTGTGGCGCGTGGCGATGTGCTCGAGGTCGCGCAGACGCTTGACGTACTGCTCGAGCGACTCACCGCGCGCGCCCGGCCGCGCCCCGGACAGCGCATCGGCGGCCTGCACGATCACGGCTTCGATCGTTTGCGGCTCGACCTCGTTGTGGTGGGCCTCCATCGCGTGGGCGACGGCTTCGGACTCGCCGTACTTGCGGGCCATCTCGCCGCCCACAAGCGCATGAGGACCCTCGACTTCGTGGGTGACGGCCTTGCCGATGTCGTGCAGCAGGGCAGCGCGCCGTGCGGTCTTGGCGCTCGCGCCCAGCTCCTCGGCCATCATCGCGGCCAGACGGGATACCTCGATCGAATGGGCCAGGACGTTCTGGCCATAGCTGGTACGGAACTTGAGGCGGCCGAGCAGCTTGACCATCTCGGGATTCAGGCCCTGCACGCCGGCTTCGAACACGGCCTGCTCCCCCAATTCCACGATGTGGTTCTCGAGCTCGGACTTCGCCTGGTAGTACATCTCCTCGATCCGGGCGGGATGGATGCGACCATCCTGAAGTAGCTTCTCGAGCGTCAGCCTGGCGATCTCACGGCGCACGCCGTCGAAGCCGGAGAGGACCACCGCGCCGGGGGTGTCGTCGATGATGAAGTCGACGCCGGTGAGGTTCTCGAGCGCGCGGATGTTGCGACCCTCGCGGCCGATGATCCTCCCCTTCATGTCGTCCGCCGACAGCTGCACCACGGACACGGTCGTCTCGGCGGCGTGCCCGGCTGCCAGGCGCTGCATACAGACCGACAGGATGTTGCGCACCCGGCGCTCGGCCTCGCGCTTGGTCTCCTCCTCGATCTGGCGAATCCGACGCGCGGCGTCGTGCTTGGTCTGCTCCTCTACCTCCTTGAGCAGCAGCTGCTTGGCCCGGCCGGCCGACAGGCCCGAGACCTGCTCGAGCGTGCGCTCGAGTTCCTGGCGGGTTTGCACGAGGTCCGCTCGCTCCTTGTCGATCTCTGTCTCCTTGCGCGCGATCGCCTCCTCACGACGCGCGACGGCGGCCGTGCGTTCGAGCACCTCCGCGTTGAGATTGGAATCCCGCCCACCCGGCCGGCCACCCAGGGCCCGGCCGTCCACCACCTCTACGACCGGTGCGCCGGCGGTCGGATGCCCGGCGGTGGCGGTGGCCGTTGCCGTCCTGGCGCCGTGCATCCGGCCGTAGATGACGGCGGCGAGCACGATTCCCACCGCGATCAGCGCTGCGGCACCGATGATTTCCATGATCGATCCTCTCCGGGAGGTTCCGGCGGCGAGCCGGGACCATTTCAAAGCTTTAGTTTTCGGAGCGACCGAGCGGCCCGCACGAGGCTGCAGGAACGGAATCCGGCAATGCGACTGGTGGCTGCCGTTAGCCGGCGGCTACCTGGCGAGATCTAGGCTTGTCTGAATGGACCAGGCGGCCCGATGGTGTTTGCCATCAACAATTAATCCGGAATCCAAGATATACGAAATTTGCTGGTGTTCTTTAGTGGCCCACGGGCCATTCGTTCGCTGACAGGATCGTAGTACCGGCGGCCGATAGGCGCAACGAATGCCAGCGCTCACCCGAGGCTTGCCCGCGCGATGAGCCGCACGTTCCGGAGAGGCCCTACGGCGCCTCCCTGGCATGGGCGGCGATCGCGTCGAGGGCCAGCTCGACGTCGTAGCCCTTGCGAACCAGCACGCCGAGCGCGCGATCGCGCTCGCGTCGATCGCCGGCCGGTGCGGGGAAGCGCCGGCGGAGCAGCTCCAGGGCGCGCTCCATCTCATCTCCGGCGTCCTGCGCGGTCAGCGCCTCCTCGATCTGGTCAGCCCCGACCCCGCGCGCGAGCAGAGCCTGCCGGATCCGGTCGCTGCCCCATCCCTCGAGCTCGCGCTTGTCCTGGACGAGCAGGCGCGCGAAGCAAGCGTCGTCCAGCTGCCCATCCTCGACCAGCGCGCCGAGCGCCTGCTCGACGTCGCCGGGATCGAAACCCATGCCCTCCAGATGCGCACGCACCTCCGCCTGCGTGCGCTCGCGGCGGTTCAGGTATCGGTACGCGTCGGCGATCGCCTCCTGGACCGGCTCGGCGGCGCCAGACGACCCTTCGAACTCGACTAGGTCAGGCAGAGTGTTTTGAGATGCCCTATTAGGCTGCCGCGGCACCGTTGCCCACCGCCTGGAGCGCTGGCTCCTCGCGTGGCTCGAGCGCCTTGACCGAGTCGCGGTTGATGCCCAGGGCGGCGTAGATCTTGGCCTCGATCTCCTTGGCCATGTCCTGGTGCTCGTCCAGAAACGCCTTGGCGTTGCCTCGGCCTTGCCCCAGCCGTTCCTCGCCGTAGGAGAAGAACGAGCCCGACTTGGTGATGATGTTGTGCTCGATGGCGTAGTCGAGCAGGCAGCCCGAGGTCGAGATCCCCCTGCCGAACTCGATGTCGAACTCGGCCTGCTTGAACGGCGCCGCAACCTTGTTCTTGACGACCTTGACGCGAACCCGGTTGCCGACCGCCTCGGTGCCGTCCTTGATCGTCTCGATCCGGCGGATGTCCAGGCGCTGAGAGGAATAGAACTTCAGCGCCCGACCGCCCGGCTGCGTCTCCGGCGAGCCGAACATCACGCCCACCTTCTCCCGGATCTGGTTGGTGAACACGCACAACGTCTGGGTGCGATTGAGGCCACCGGTGATCTTGCGCATCGCCTGGGACATCATCCGGGCCTGCAGGCCGACGGACTGGTCGCCCATCTGACCCTCGAGCTCGGAACGCGGAGTGAGTGCCGCGACCGAGTCGATCGCGATCACGTCGACCGCCCCGGAGCGGATCAGCATGTCGACGATCTCGAGCGCCTGCTCCCCGTAATCGGGTTGCGAAACGAGCAGCTCATCGATGTCGACGCCGATCTGCTGGGCGTACAAGGGGTCCATGGCGTGCTCGGCGTCGACGAACGCGCACACTCCGCCGAGCTTCTGGGCCTCGGCGATGATGTGGTAGACGAGCGTGGTTTTACCGGATGACTCCGGGCCGAAGATCTCCACGATCCGCCCCCGCGGGACGCCGCCGATCCCGAGCGCGAGGTCGAGCGGCAGGGCGCCGGTCGGGATCGCGTCCACGGCCACGCGCGCACCCGGATCGCCCATGCGCATGACGCTGCCCTTGCCGAACTGCCGCTCGATCTGCGTCAGCGCACCCTGCAGCGCGGCCTGTCGCTTTGCGTCCGACTTGGGGTCAGACGCGGCCCCTGACTTGGGCCCAGGCTTCTCGTACTCGCTCATGCTCGGTTCGGCTCCTTCTCTTACGCGCTTTGGTCCACCACGGTAGGAGGGGTGGCGGACGGAACCGGCACGCTAGGGCCGCACCCTGCAACGAAACAAGACACGTTCGTCGCGGAACGGGAACAACTCTGCGCCAATTGTCCGAATTGGGCGGACGGTAAGCCTCAGCCTCGACCGAGGACATCGCGCAGCGCGGCCTCTAGGTCGGGGTAGCGAAACGCGTACCCGAGCTGCCCGAGGCGGGCGGGCAGCACGCGCTGACCGGTGGTCACGATCTCCGCCATGTCGCCGTAGAGCAGCTGCAACGCGAACGCGGGTACGGGCAGCACGGCCGGCCGTTTGAGGACGCGGCCCAGCGTGCGCGAGAGCTCGGCGTTGGTGACCGGGTTGGGCGCGGTCAGGTTCACGGGGCCGGCCGCCTGTGCGTGGTCGAGGCAGAACAGCATCGCGCCGACGACGTCGTCTCGATGGATCCACGGGACGTACTGGCGTCCGCCGGCGACCGGTCCACCTATCCCCAAGCGGAAGAACGGCAGCATCTTCCCCAGCGCGCCGCCCTCAGGCGACAGAACCACTCCGGTGCGGGTGACCGCGACCCGTAGCTCGGTGGCGGCCCGGAGGGCCTCGTGCTCCCAGGCGGCCACGACCTCGGCGAGGAAGTCGTGGCCGGCGGGCCCGCCCTCAGTCAACGGTTGATCGTCGCGTGGGCCGTAGAACCCGGTCGCGGACTGGGAGACGAGCACCCCCGGCCGGCGGTCGGGCGCCAGGGCGAGCAGGCCGTCCACCAGGTTGCGGGTGCCAGCCACGCGCGAGTTCCGGATGGCCGCCTTGGACTGCTCCGTCCAGCGCTGCGCCACCGGCTCGCCGAGCAGATTCACGACGGCATCGGCCCCGGCCAGGGCGGCCTCGGGTGGCGGCTCGTCGGTGGGCCTCGGCCAGGCGTACGGCTCGACACCCGCTGGGAGCGACTCGCGAGCGCGCCGCTCGTCGCGGGAGAGCGCCACCACATCGTCGCCGCGGTCCAGGAGCACGTCGATCAGGACTCGACCGATCAGGCCGGTGGCGCCGGTGACGACAACTCGCATCGCCCAAAGCTTGACGGACTCGGCCGCTCGTCGCACCTCCGGATTGCGGGTCACCCCCAGATGCGATCGAACGCCGCCTGATCGAACGGGATCAGCCAGCACTCGGCGATCCGGCCCTCGAGGACCCGGAACACGCCCACGGTCTCCCACGCCACCTCCACCCCATCGCGCACGGCACGCCCGCCGGCGAGCTGCACGACCCGGCCGGCGATCAGCGCGGCGCCGTGCACGGTGACGCGGTAGCTGTAGTCCACCATCCGGCGGCGCTTATCCATGTAGGCGAGCACGCCGTCGACCCCTCGGTGCTCGCCAGCGATCGCGCTCGCACCCGGGACGTGCCAGACGACGTCGTCGCTGAGCAGCTCGGCCACGCGCTCGGACCCGTCGCCGGCATACATCCGCGCCTGCGCCTCGTAGAACCGGCGCAGCACCGACAGGGGATCGGCGGCGGCCGGTGCCGAGCCCAGCTCGACCACGGTGAGCGGCTCATACCGGGCGCCAGCCGGGCTCAGCCGCGAGCGATACAGCGTGACGCGCGTGCACTGGACCGTCCCAGCGGTCAACGCGGGCAGCTCCACGGCGCGGATCCGAGCGTCGCGAGCCGCCCGCGCGACGGTGACGTGGGGCAGGAACGGCCGCGACTCGGGCGCGTACCAGCCACCGGCCACCAGCGCGGCCGACAGCGTCGCCTGCAAACCGACCATGGCTCCCCCAGGATCCGAGGCCGACACCGCGAGTACCCGGGGCCTGCGGCGCGGCAGCCACACCGGCTCCGCGAACGCGGACTCCACGGGAGGCTCCCCGGAGACCACGCCGCACGCCGCGCCGATCTGCTCGATCTCGGCCGCCGGCCGAGTGCCGAGGAAGCAGAGCGTGACGTGGAGATCTTCGGGCCGGACGGGGCGGATACCCAATACACAGGAAAGCTGAGCGTCCCGCCAGGCCGCCAACGCAGACCGCGCCGATTCGGGCAGCTCGAGTGCGACGAACAGGCGGGCACGCTCGTCGCTGGAGCCAGCGTCAGAAGGGGTGGTGGCGCCGGACGCAGGAGGTATATCGGCGCGCGAAGCGGGAGGAGTGGCGGTACCCGGAGCCGGAGAACCGCTCACGCCCGCTCGACGCCGGCGCCGGCCTCGGCGCCGCCGGCCTCGGCGCCCGCACCGGCCTCAGGCACCGCGGCCCCCTCGCCCACGAGGAGCTGGCGCAACAGGTGCATCGCCACCGTGGTCGAGCGGTCGCGGATGTCCGACCGGCTTCCGGGCAATAGCAGCCGGCGAGTGAGACGTGCTCCGTCCCGCGAGCTGACCGAGAAACACACGGTCCCGACCGGTTTCTCGTCCGTACCGCCTCCTGGACCGGCGATGCCGGTGATGCCGATCCCATAGTCCGCACCAAACCGCGCCGTCGCGCCCGAAGCCAGCGCCTCGGCAACCTCGGTCGACACCGCTCCGAAACGCTCGATCAGCCCCGGATCCACGTCCGCAAGCGAGACCTTGGCCGGGTTCGAGTACACGACGGCCCCGCCGAGGAAGTACTCCGAGGAGCCCCCGCGCTCGGTCAAACGCGCGGACATCAGACCGCCCGTGCACGACTCCGCCACCGCGACCGTCCTCGCCGAACGCACCAGGAACGACGCGACCTGCTCGTCGACGGTCGAGCCGTCCGGGGAGAACAGCTGATCTCCGTGGCGCTCGGCCAGGAAATCGACAAACGCCCGATAGTCATCCGCAAAAGACTCCTCATAACGCGTGGCCACCTCGATCTCCCCGCGCCGCAGGCATGTCGTGATCTCCAGCGGCTCGAGCGGAACGCCCGCCTCCGAAGCCGCTCGCAGCGTCTCCGCGATCTCGGACTCCGGGATGCCGTACAGCCGGACGATGCCGCGGCGATACTGCACCGCGCCCGCGATCGCGTCGCGGAAGGCCGCGGTCAAAATCGCCTTCTCCCACATCTCGTGCAGTTCGCGCGGCGGGCCGGGGAGCACGACGACCGTCGGCCTCGACCCGGAGACCGGCGGGACGACCAGACCGGGAGCCGTGCCGACGGGGTCCAACACGGTCGCGCCGGCAGGCACCACGGCCTGCTTACGATTCGCCAGGAGCACGGCGTCCGGGTCCAGGTCTCGCCAGCGGCTCATCAGCGGCCGGAGGATCTCGGCGATCTTCGCCTCGAGCTCCTCGTCCAGCACCATCTCGCGACCACAAAACTCCCCGACGATCTCGGCCGTCAGGTCGTCCGCCGTGGGCCCCAACCCCCCGCTCGTAACCACCAACGCCATGCCCGAAGCCGCCATGAAACGCAGCGCGTTCATCAGATCGTCCGGCCGATCCCCCACAATCTGGATCATCGCCGCGTCCACCCCCAACTCGACGAGACGCTCGGACAGCCACGGTCCGTTGCGGTCGGTGATGATCCCGGTCAGCACCTCGGTGCCGGTGACCAGGATCCCGGCCCGGACGGGGGCACCACCACCCGAATGAACGCCTGCGCCGCTCATGCGCAGGTGGGAAGCTGCCCGGCCGCCAGCACCGTCGTCTTCCCGGGCGTGAGCTCGTAGCCGATCGGCGACCCGGGAGCGAGGGTCACCGGCTTGCCGTCGACCTGCATCTGCACGCCGCCGTTGCCCAGCGTGATCATGAGCTTGTGCGCGGTCTCGACCGGCACCGATTCGCCAGCCGAGAACGTCACGCCGTCGATCAGCTTCTGACCGGCGCCGTTGACCACGCACACATAGACGGCGCTGGTCGGCACGAGCTTCAGCGTCACAGTCGTGGGCTTGGGCGGGGCGTGATGCACATGATGGGCCGGCGGCGCGGTCGCCGCACGCGTCGAGCTGGTCGTGCTCGAGTGCGCGCCGGTGGCGGCCGTCGTCGGCGCGGTAGGCGTGGTGGGCGTGTTCTTCGACGACAGGCTGCCAACAAGGAACAGTGCGGCGACCACGGCAGCGAGCACGATCACAACGGCGCCGAGACGTCCGAGACGAGTCCGCCGCCGCGGTCGGCGCTGGCGCTCGCGCTGCCGCGCGCTGATCGGCCGCAGCTCCTGATCGCTCGGCCGCTCGTAGCGACGCTTGAACTCATCGACGAGCTGCCGGCTGTCCAGGCCGAGAAACTCGCCGTAGGTCCGCAGGAAGCTCTTGACGTACACCGGCCCGGGGAGCAGGTCCCACTCCTCGTTCTCGATCGCCCGCAGGTACTTGGCACGGATCTTGGTACGTGCCTCGACCTCGCTGATGTCGATGCGCGCACGGATCCGCGCTTCGCGCAATGTGGTGCCGATGTCCGCCATCCGCCTGCGAAGGCTAGCGGCGGAAGGGCCATCTGCCGTCGCTTTTGACCACCGGCCGCGCTCGCCGCGCAAGGCCCGTCAGGCCGGTTCGTCGGCGTCGTCGGGGACGCGGACGGGCGGGGGCACGCCGGGACCGTCGGCCTCGGCTAGATGCGACAGGATCCTGGGAACGTCGGCCTCGGTAATCAGAACCTGACGCGGCTTGGAGCCCTCGTAGCCGGAGATGATGGCTCGCCGCTCGAGCATGTCGATCAGCCTTCCCGCGCGCGTGTAGCCAAGCCGCAACCGGCGTTGCAGCATCGATGTTGACGCCGTGCCCATCTGCGCCACGAGGGCGATCGCCTCGGCGAGCAGCGGGTCCTCGTCGGGATTGAACTCCGGAGAGTCCTCGGAACCCGAGCCCCCGTCTTCGGACTCGACCTCCTCTAGCAGCTCATCGTGGAACTCGGGCTCGCCCTGGCGGCGCCACGCCTCGGTCAGTTCCGCGATCTGCTCCTCGTCGATGTAGGCGCCCTGGATGCGCTGCAGCTTGCTCGAGCCGACCGGCGAAAACAGCATGTCTCCCTGCCCCAGCAGCGACTCCGCGCCGTTGTGGTCGAGGATCACGCGCGAGTCCGTCTGCGAGGACACCGCGAACGCGATGCGCGAGGGCACATTGGCCTTGATCATCCCCGTGATCACGTCCACCCGCGGCGACTGCGTCGCGAGCACCATGTGGATCCCGACCGCACGCGCCTTCTGGGCCAGGCGAATGATCGAGTCCTCGACGTCGGCCGGGGCGACCATCATCAGGTCGGCCAACTCGTCGATCACACACAGGATGTAGGGCAGCGGCGGCTCGTCCCGCTTCTCGCGGGCGCGGTTCAGCTCGGGCAGGCTCCGCGTCCGCGCCAGCGACATCGTCCCGTAGCGCTGCTCCATCTCCTTGACCAGGTTCTGGAGCGCGTTGGCGGCCATCCGCGGGCTGGTAATGACCGACGTGAGCAGGTGCGGAATCCCCTCGTAGTGGTTCAGCTCGACCTGCTTGGGGTCGACGAGCACCAGCCGCACCTCGTGCGGTGTGGCCCGCAGCAGGACGCTGCACAGCATCGCGTTGACGCAGGCCGACTTGCCCGACCCGGTCGTGCCGGCGACAAGCAGGTGGGGCATCTTCGCCAGGTCGGCTCCGATCGCATGGCCGGAGATGTCCTTCCCGAGCCACACCGTCAGCGGCGACCAGTCGGCCGGGGGGCTCTGGAAGACGTCGCCTAGGTGGACGATCTTCCGGCGCGCGTTGGGGACCTCTACGCCCACCGCCTGCTTGCCCGGGATCGGCGCGAGGATCCGGATCTCGGTCGCGGCCAGTGCATAGGCGAGGTCGTCCTTGAGCTGCGCGACCTTGGCCACCTTGGTGCCGGGTGCCAGCCGCAGCTCGTAGCGGGTGATGTGCGGGCCGGTGACACGGCCGATCACCTTGGCCTCGATCCCGAAGTGTCCGAGCGTCTCGATCAGCGTCGCCGCCACCTGCTCCTGCCCCGCGGTGTCGGGCCGAGCCGCCTCGCCCGTGGATCGAGTCAGGAAGCGGGCGCGCGGCACCCGCCACACGAAGGCCGGATCGTCGGTGATCGAGGCGCGGTAGCGGCCCTGCGGGGTCAGGTCATCGGCACCAACCTCCCGCGCGGGGCCGCCCCCGTCCTCGTCCACGTCCTCGGCGTCCAGGTCGGGGCCCTCGCCCTCCGGTGGTGAGGGCTCCTCCTCATCAGCTTCCGGGCCGAAAATCGGCGGTGCCTCGACGTGCGTGCTGCGGACGATCAGCTCCGAGGTGTCCGGCTCGGGCGGGAGCAGGGGCTCGACGGGGGCGGACGCGTACGGCTCTGGCACCCGGGCTTGGGCGGCCGCTGTTACCGGCCGGCGCGCTCGGGTCGCCGCCGCGTTCTCAGTCGAGCGCCGGATCACGCGGGTCGTTCCAGCCACGCCCGCGCCGGTGGCGCGAATCACCCCGGCCAGCGTGGCGCCGGTGACGAGGATCACCCCGGCCGCGAACAGGAATACCGCGAGGATGTCCGCCCCGAGCGTCGAGATCAGGTGCGAGGTGGCCCACAGCTCGCCCTGGCCGAGCACGCCGCCCCGGTCTTCGAAGGCCGCGGCCCGCCAGAACTCCGTGCCATGCAGCTGCCCGGGGCCGACGCCCAGCGTGCCCGCAGCGAGCGCGAGCGTCGTCGAGGCGGTCAGGCAGATGGCGCCGGTACGCAGCGGACGGCCCGGCGGCCGGAGCTCGCGGGCCAGCACGAGCCCCCCGGCCACCACGAACGCAGCCGGGACGACGTAGCCGAGCGCGCCGAGTACGAAGCGCAGGCCGGTGACGGCGCCGTTGCCGAGCGTCCCCCCGTCCCAGTGCGCGTAGGCGACGCCGCCGAGCAGGATGCCGACCGCGATCAGACCAAGGGCGAGGATGTCGACGTGATGGGGCTCGAGCTCGAGCCGGGGCAGATTGAATGACGGCCGGGCAGCCAGGAACGAGCGCGTCGCGCGCTTGGGCGGCGTCTTCTTGCGCTTGCGAGCGGCCATCTCGGAGGGACTGGCTTCGACGTCGGAGTTCGCCTTCCTGCCCGCGGATTTACTGCCACTGCACAAATGCCGACGTACCATCTGAGTCGAGCGCGCATGGCCGATTACGAGCGGACACCCCGGGTCTTGGTGGTCGAGGACGACGACGCGATCGCCCAGGTCCTCCAGCGCTCTCTGCGCATGGAGGGCTACGAGGTGCGGATCGCGGGCGACGGCGTGGTCGCGCTCGACGAGGCGCATGCCTTTCTCCCCGACCTGGTGATCCTCGACCTGGGCCTCCCCGGACTGGACGGCGTCGACGTCGCCAAGACCCTGCGCGAGGGTGGCGACGACGTGCCGATCCTCGTGCTCACCGCCCGCGACGGCGTCGAATCGCGGGTCGAGGGGCTTGACGCCGGCGCAGATGACTACCTAGTCAAGCCGTTCGAGCGCCAGGAGCTGCTCGCGCGCCTGCGGGCGCTGCTTCGCCGTCGACCGCCGCGCGGCCAGGCCACGCTGACCATGGGCGATCTGAAGCTCAACCCTGACACCCACGAGGTGACGCGCGGCAGCCGCGTGGTTGACCTGACCCAGCGTGAGTTCGAGCTGCTCGAGTACCTGATGCGCAACGAACGGATCGTGATCTCCCGCCAGCGTCTCCTCGACGAGGTGTGGGGCTACGACCCGTTCTCGATGACCAACACAATCGAAGTGTTCGTGTCGAACCTAAGAAGAAAGCTGGAAGCGGGTGGCGAGCCTCGGCTCCTTCACACGATCCGCGGCGCGGGCTACGTTCTCCGCGTATAGGCGGATCCCGATCAAGTGGCGGCTGGCCGGCGGGTCGGCCCTGCTCACCTGCGTGATCCTGGCCTCGTTCGCGGCGATCGTCGGGGCGCTCACCGACCGGGATCTGCACGGGCAGTTCAACAACGAGGTGCGCAGCAACTCCGACCAGCTGGCGAGCGAGCTGCACCTCAAGTGGGTCGGCGACGGCTTCTTCTTGAACTGCAAGAAGCAGGACGTCTCGCTCAAGGACTACACGAGCGCCGAGCACGCGCAGATCCGGATCTACAACGAAGCGGGCGTGCTGCTGTGCACCCAGAAGGACGTCAAGGTGAAAGGCGTCAAGTTCCTCCCCGAGACGCCCTATTTCAACCCTCCGGTCAAGGGAGGGACGTATACGGAGAACGGCTACCAGGTCGTCTCCAAGCAGTTGAACGTCTCGCCGAGCGCCGTGTGGCTGCTTTACGCCCGTCCGCTCTCGGATATCGATCAGCCGCTCGCGCGCGTGCACGGGATCTTGGTCCTCGGCGTCCTCGGCGGAACCATCCTGGCGCTGTTGGGCGGGCTGGCCACCGCAGCCCGGGCCATGCGTCCGATCAAGCAATTGACCGAGGCAGCGCGCGAGATCGAGCGTACGCGCGACCCGACCCTCCGGCTTCCCCCGCCCGAGGCCGAGGACGAGGTGGCCGAGCTGACCCGCACCGTGGAGGGGATGCTCGGTTCGCTTGACGCGGCCCGGGGCGAGACGCACGCTGCGCTCGAGCGCCAGCGCGAGTTCGTGGCCGACGCCTCGCACGAGTTGCGCACGCCCCTTACCAGCCTGCTGGCCAACCTGGAGCTGCTGGCCGAAGAGCTCGGCGGCGAGCAGGCCGACACCGCCCAGGCTGCCCTCCGCTCGGCCCGCCGCATGCGCCGGCTGGTCGGCGACTTGCTGCTGCTGGCGCGGGCGGATGCCCGGCGCGGTCAGTCGCGTGGTCCCACCGACCTGGCCGGCGTCTTGCTCGAGGCTGCCTCCGAGCTCGGCCCGATGGCCGAGGATCACGAGCTGTCGATCGACGCCCGGCCGGCGGTCGTGCCCGGCGTGCGCGACGATCTGCACCGCCTCACGCTCAACCTGATCGAGAACGCGGTCCGTCACACGCCACCCGGCACGCACATCCGCGCCTGGACCGGGGTCGAGAACGGCACCGGGCTCCTGACCGTGGAGGACGACGGGCCGGGGATTCCGCCCGAGCTCGGGCGTCGTGCGTTCGAGCGCTTCGTCCGCGGCGGGGGGACGGGGAGCCGCGGATCGGGGCTGGGCCTGGCGATCGTGCGCGCCGTGGCCGAGTCCCACGGCGGCACCGTCTCGCTCGAGGAGCCCGAGATCGGGACCGGCGCGCGGTTCGTCGTCGCGATTCCCCGCGACACGACGGGCGATCCCGTCGAGCCGCTCGACGCGCAGCCCGTGGCCGCAGCGCCTGCCCCGCGCCGACGCCGCAACCGTTGATTTAGGTCCCCACACCCACCCTGCCTCCGGCGGCGTCCGCGGGACCGCGCACCCCGTCCGGACGGGGTGGATGGTCCACGGACGCCGAGCGGAGCGAGGCCCATTCTCGCCATCGCCGCTGCTACCATTTGCTTAACAGCAAGCAAGTATCTGCCGATAAGAGAAATCGATGCCCACGCTCACCAAGACCGACCTCGAGACCGCCGCCCGCCTCCGCGCCGTGATCGGCCGCCTGTCGCGCCGGCTGCGTCCGGCGCCGGCCGCCGTGGCCGCCGGCCTCACCCCCACCCGCAGCTCCGTGCTGCTTTCGGTCGTGCGCGAGGGTCGAATCGGGCTGTCTGACCTGGCCGCATCCGAGAGCGTCAACCCCACGCAGCTGTCGCGCGCGATCGCCCAGCTGGTCGGGGCCGGGCTCCTGGAGCGTTCCAGCGATGAGGGCGACCGCCGAGCCGCCTGGGTCAAGCCGACTCCAGCCGGCAAGCGACTGGCTGAGCGGATCCGGCGCGAGCGCACCGATGCGCTGAACGAGGCGCTTGGAGAGCTCCCGGCGGACGAGCGCGACCGGATCTTGGCCGCGCTCACCGCACTCGAGGAACTCGCTGAGCTCCTCAAGGGAGAGCGGTCTTGACGCGCGTAATGCGCGCCGGCCGCGTCACCTTCGCCGCTCTATCCGTTCCGAATTACCGCCGGTACTACAGCGGGCAGGCGATCTCGCTGATCGGCACCTGGATGCAGATGACGGCCCAGTCGTGGCTCGTGCTGACGCTGACCCACTCGAGCACCAAGCTCGGCGTGATCATCGCGCTTCAGACGCTCCCGGTACTGCTGCTCGGTCCATACGGCGGGGTGGTCGCCGACCGCGTCGACAAGCGCAAGCTGATGATCGCGCTGCAGAGCGCAATGGGCGTGCAGGCGCTGATCCTCGGTCTGCTCACGGTCACCGGGGGTGTTCGCTACTGGGAGATCGGGCTCTTGGCCTCGCTCCTGGGGCTGAACAACGCGTTCGAGAACCCGGCCCGGCAATCGTTCATGCTCGAGATGGTCGGCCCCGAACATCTGCGCAACGCGGTCAGCCTGAACTCCGTGCTGGTCAACACGGCCCGCTCGATCGGCCCCGCCGTGGCGGGGATCCTGATCGCCACCGTTGGCGACGGCGTCTGCTTCCTGCTGAACGCCGCGAGCTTCGTGGCCGTGGTCGCGTCGCTGATCACGCTGAACGCGGACGCCCTTACTCCGACCGAGCCCACGCCGCGTGCCCGCGGACAACTCCGCGAGGGCCTCCGCTACGTGAAGAGCACTCCCGAGCTTGCCGTCCCGCTGTTGATGATGGCGGTGGCGGGCTGTCTGACTTACGAGTTCCAGGTCTCGCTGCCGGTGATGGCCAGTCGTGGACTGCACGCCGGGGCCGCCGGCTTTGGCTTTATGACCGCGGCGATGGGAATCGGGGCGGTGGCCGGCGGCCTGCTCGTCGCCGCCCGCGGCAAGATCGGACTGCGCCCGCTCGTGCTCTCCGCGGCCGGCTTCGGTGTGGCGCTCGCATTTGCCACCCTGGCTCCCACCCTCGCGCTCGAACTGGTGGCGCTCGCGTTCGTCGGGTGGGCCAGCATCTCGTTCATGTCGATGGGCAACTCGACCCTCCAGCTGACCGCCGAGCCGGGGATGCGCGGCCGGGTAATGTCGCTGTGGTTCGTGGCCTTCCAGGGCTCCACGCCGATCGGCGGGCCACTGGTCGGTTGGCTGATGGCGGTGGCCGGCGCCCGCGCGGGGCTTGGGCTGGGGGCGGTGACGTGCTTCGTTGTGGCGCTCGGCGGCCTGGTGGCACTGGGCTCCGTGCGCCCGCACCTGCGTGCCAAGCGGCTCCGGCCTGATCTCAGCACTACGACCTAAGGCTGACTGCGCGGGGCGAAGATCGCTCTCGCGGCCGATAGTCAGAATGCCGCCGTCCGCCGATACTGGCCGCATGATCACCGTCGAAAACGTCACCAAGCGCTATGGGGACAAGGTCGCCGTCGACGATCTCACCTTCTCGGTGAAGCCAGGAATCGTCACCGGCTTCCTCGGCCCCAACGGCGCCGGCAAGTCAACCACCATGCGTCTGATCCTCGGGCTCGACGCGCCCACCTCGGGCACGGCCACCCTGGACGGACGCAAGTACGCAGACCTCCCCGCCCCGCTCCACGAGGTCGGCGCGATGCTCGAGGCGCGCGCGATCCACACCGGCCGCTCGGCCTACAACCACCTACTCGCGCTCGCCCAGACCCACGGCATCGGCCGCGCGCGCGTCGACGAGGTGATCGATCTGGTCGGCATCCAGACCGTCGCTCGCAAGCGCGTCGGCGGATTCTCGCTCGGCATGGGCCAGCGACTCGGCGTCGCGGCCGCCTTGCTCGGCGACCCCCGCGTGCTGATTCTCGACGAGCCCGCCAACGGCCTGGACCCCGAGGGAATCCTCTGGATCCGGACGCTTCTGAAGCGGCTGGCCAAGGAGGGCCGGACGGTGTTCCTGTCCTCGCACCTGATGTCCGAGATGGCCCAGACCGCCGACCATCTGGTCGTGATCGGGCGCGGTCGCCTGATCGCGGACACGAGCGTCGATGACTTCGTCAATCGCGCCTCGACCGGCGCCGCGGTGCGTGTCGTCTCCGAGCAGGCGACCGCGCTGCGCGATGCGCTCGCGCGGCACGACGCTCGCGTCGACAGCGTCGAGCGAGGCGTCCTCGAGGTCCACGGCCTCACCGGCCAGCAGATCGGCGAGATCGCCCTCGCCGAGCAGGTTGTGCTCGCCGAGCTGACGCCGCTTCAGGCCTCGCTCGAGCAGGCGTTCATGCAGCTGACCGGCGAGACCGTCGAGTACCACGCCACCTCCACCGACCACACTGACAACACGACCCTGCGAGCCGCCGCATGAGTGCCACATCCGCCACCCTCGAAGCCCCCGTGCGCGCCTCGGTTACGCGCGAGCGCGTAACGCAAACCCGCGTAATCCGCTCGGAGTGGACCAAGCTCTGGTCGCTGCGCTCGACCCGCTGGACGCTCCTGGTCGCGATCGTCGGAATGGCCGGCCTCGGCCCGCTGATCGCGACCATCCAGATGAACCGCTGGAACAACATGAGCCTCGGCGACCGGCTCCACTTCAACCCGATCAACACCGGGCTCGGCGGCTACCACTTCGCCCAGCTGGCGATCGGCGTGCTCGGCGTGCTCGTACTCACCGGCGAGTACAGCACCGGTCAGATCCGATCGACGTTCATGGCCGTCCCGAAACGCCTGCCCGTGCTGTGGGCGAAGGCGGGGACGTTCGCGACCGTGACGTTCGTGCTGATGCTGATCTCGGGCCTGGTCGCGTTCCTGGCCTCGCAGAGCATCCTGACCCAGCATCACGCGCAGACGTCGCTCGGCCACGCGCCCGCCCTGCGCTCGTGGGTTGGCGCCGCTCTGTACCTGGCGGTGCTCAGCGTGCTCGCGCTCAGCCTGGGCGCAATTGTGCGCAACACCGCCGGCGGGATCGCGCTGTTCGCCGGCCTGCTGTTCGTCGTCCCCGGGCTGGCGGCGATCCTCCCCACCAGCACCCAGAACGCGATCAACCCCTACCTGCCGTCGGTCGCGGGCACGGGGATCCTGTCGGGCACGCGCGACGCCTACACGTTCTCGCCGTGGGGCGGGTTCGCTCTGTTTTGCGGCTACACCCTCCTCGCGCTGATCGTGGCTGCGATTCTGTTGAGGCGCCGAGACGCGTAACGTCTCAGCCGTGCTCCGAAGTCTCCGACCGCGGCGCTGGGACGCAATCAGCGCCGCGGTCGTGCTGCTACTGGTCCTGCCCGAGCTCGGGCCGCGCGACAACGGCGCAGCCGGCGCTCTCTTCGACGTCGCCTTCGCCGTGCCGCTCCTGTGGCGGTCGCGGTCGCCGTTCCCGGTGTTCCTGGTCACGGCCGGGATCGCGTTCGTTCAGTGGCTCGTCGGTGTGCGGGTGTTGGGCGACGTCGCCCTGCTCATCGCGCTCTACACGGTCGCCAGCCGCGAGGACAGGCGCACATCACTGATCGCGGCGGGAATTCTCGAGCTCGGCGTGCTCCTCGCCTTGGCCCGGTGGTTCCACGGAGCGCACATCCGGAGTTTCGTCGGGCTGACAGGACTGGTCGCGGCAGCTGGCATCCTCGGACAGAACGTCCGGAACCGCCGGCGGCTGCTCGAGTCGCTCCAGGAGCGGACGGCACGCCTCGAGCTCGAGCGAGACCAGCAGGGACGCCTCGCCGCGGCGGCCGAGCGCGCGCGGATCGCCCGCGAGCTGCACGACGTCGTCGCGCACAACCTGACCGTGATGGTTGCGCTGGCCGACGGTGCCACCTACACGCTGCGCGATTCACCGGATGAGGCGCAGGCCGCGTTGGAGACCGCCTCACGCACTGGGCGCGAGGCGCTCGCCGAGATGCGCCGTCTGCTTGGCGTGTTACGCGACCAGGACCAGGCGGCGGATGCGCAACCTCAGCCCGGGATCCAGGAGATCGACGCCCTCGTCGAACAGGTCCGCGCCGCGGGGCTGCCGGTGAGTTACCGGGTGTCGCCGGACGCGAGCGCCCTGCCCGAGGGGATCCAGCTGACCGCGTACCGGATCGTGCAGGAGGCGCTGACCAACACGCTCAAGCACGCCGGGCTGTCAGCCACGGCCGAGGTCGAGCTCGTCGTGACCGATACCGACGTGCGAATTTCGGTCAGTGACACCGGCTCGGCGACGGCCCCGGCGAACGGCAACGGGGGCTCGGGTCTGCGCGGCATGCGAGAGCGGGCCGCCGTCTACGAGGGCATCGTGCAGGCTGGTCCCGGGCCGCAGGGCGGCTGGCGCGTGGAGGCGCAACTGCCGCGGTGACGAGCGACCGGACCACGATCCTGCTCGTCGACGACCAGCCGATGCTGCGCATGGGATACCGGATGGTGCTCGACGCCCAGCCCGATCTGCGCGTCGTCGGCGAGGCCGAGGACGGCCTCGAGGCGTTGGAGCAGATCAGGCGTCTGGAGCCGGATGTCGTGCTCATGGACGTGCGCATGCCGCGCCTGGACGGCGTGCAGGCGACCGAGCGGATCGTCGGCTCGGGCAGCCGCTCGAGGATCATCATCCTCACGACCTTCGACCTCGACGAGTACGCCTACGGCGCGCTGCGCGCGGGAGCGAGCGGCTTCCTGCTCAAGGACGCCCCACCGCCCGACATGCTCTCGGCGATCCGGGCCGTGGCGACGGGCGACGCGGTCGTCGCGCCGAGCGTGACGCGGCGCCTGCTCGCCCAGTTCGCCCAGCATCTCCCGGGTCCCGAGCTGCCGCCCGGCGAGCCCGACCCGCGGGTCGAGTCGCTCACCCCGCGCGAGCGCGAGCTCCTCGTCGAGGTCGCCCGGGGCCTCTCAAACGCCGAGATCGCCGAGCGATTGGTCCTGTCCGAGGCGACGGTCAAGACCCACGTCGGCCGGATCCTCGGCAAGCTCGGCCTGCGCGACCGCGTGCAGATCGTCGTGTTCGCCTACGAGAACGGGCTCGTCCGCCCGTCAGGCTGAAACAGGTCAGACCTCCACCACGACGGGCAGGACCATCGGCCGGCGCCGCAGGCGGTCGTAGACAAACGCCGCCAGGTCGTCGTGCAGCTCCTGCTGGAGCATGTCGATCTCGCGCACCCCGTCGTGAGCCGAGTTGGCCAGCGAGCGCTCGACCTCGGCGCGGATGTCCTCGACCAGGCCGTCGGCCTGCTCGACGAACGGCACCCCGCGGAAGATCACCTCGGGCGGCACGACCGACTCCCCGCTCTGCTCGGACACCGTCGCCACCACGATGAAGATCCCGTCGGCCGAGAGCATCCGGCGGTCGCGCAGGGCCACATCGGCCGGGTCGCCGATGTCGACGCCGTCGACGAAGATCATTCCCGACTCCTCGGCCTCGCCGTACCGTGCGCCGCCGGCGTCGATCTCGAGCGGCAGGCCGTTCTCGCCCCGGAACACGCCGTCCGGATCGATCCCGACCGCGCGAGCCAGCTCGGCGTGCAGGCGGATCCGCTTGTAGTCGCCGTGCACGGGCATCACGTACCGGGGCTTGACCAAGTTGAGCATCAGCTTGAGCTCCTCGGCGAACCCGTGCCCGGACGCGTGGACCGGTGCGTCGCGGGTGGTGATGACCTCGCAGCCGATGTGGAACAGCCGGTCGACCGTTTCGTTGACCGCGCGCTCGTTGCCTGGGATCGGGGTGGCGGAGAACACCACGGTGTCGCCACGATGCAGCTTGATCATCCGGTGGTCGTTGTGCGCCATCCGGCGCAGCGCGGACAGTGGCTCGCCCTGGGACCCCGTCGAGACCACCACGATCTTCTCGTCCGGCCAGTCCTCGACCTCCTGGGGCGGGATCAACGTTCCCTCGGGAAACTCGATGTGACCGAGCGAGCGCCCGATGTTGACGTTCTTGCGCATCGAGCGTCCCACCAGCGAGACCTTCCTGCCCAAGTGGGAGGCGGCGTCGATCACCTGCTGAACGCGATGGATGTTCGACGCAAAGCAAGTCACGATGATCCGGCCCTGGGCCCGGGCGAACACCTCTTGCAGGTGCGGCCCGACGTCGCGCTCTGAAGGCGAGAAGCCGGGACGGTCGGCGTTGGTCGAGTCGCCACACAAGAGCAGGACGCCGTCCCGGCCTAGCTCGGCCAGCCGCGACACATCGGCGGGGACGCCGTCCACCGGCGTCTGGTCGAACTTGTAGTCGCCGGTGACCAGGACCGTGCCCAGCTCGGTGGTCAGAGCTACGGCGCACGAATCCGGGATCGAGTGGGTCATGTGTACGAGCTCGATCCGGAAGGGCCCCAGTTCGAGCTGCTCGCCCGGCCGCACGTCCTCGAGCTCGACGTCGCGCAGCTTGTGCTCGTCAAGCTTGGAACGGGCCATGGCCGCCGTGAGCCGGCCACCGTAGACCGGCGGCGTGTGATCGAGCTCGCGCAGTACCCACGGGAGCGCGCCCAGGTGATCCTCGTGCCCGTGGGTGATCACGATCGCCTCGATGTCCTCGGACCGGTCGCGCAGGTAGCTGAAATCCGGCAGCACCAGGTCGATGCCGAGCATGTCGGTGGTCGGGAAGCGCAAGCCCGTGTCGACCACGACGATCCGGCCGTCGTACTCGACGACGGTCATGTTCTTACCGATCTCGCCCAGACCGCCCAGCGGCAGGACGCGAAGCGTGTCGGTCACGCTCGCGAAGCTTGGAGCAGCCCGTGACGCTCGAGCATGGACCGGATCAGGTCCACCTCCCGCTCGTCGAGCTCCACGTAGGGCAACCGAGGCGTGGCGCTCGGCAGGATCCCGAGAAGATTCAGCGCCGCCTTAGTAGAGCAGGCCAGCGGGGCCACCGACATGTCCTTGTAAACGTCCTTGAGGCTCTGGTCGATCTCGCGCCGGTGCTCGGGCTCATCGACCATGCGGTGCATCTCCTCGCCGAACAGGTGGCTGGCCACGAGGATCCCGCCGGCCTCCCCCAGGTCGAGCACGTCGGCCAGCAGGTCGTCGTTGCCGGCGTAGATGCGCAGCCCGTCGACCTTGGCCAGGTTGGCCGGGTTGGCCTGCTTGACCGCGACGATGTTCTCGAGCTGGGCGAGCTCGGCGAGCAGGTCGTTGGGCATGTCCGACCCCGTGCGCTGCGGGATGTTGTAGAGCACGATCGGCAGGTTGGTGGCGCTACAGACCTCCTGGAAGTGGCGCAGGATCCCGCGCCGGCTCGGGCGGTTGTAGTACGGGTTGACGTGGAGCAGCGCGTCGGGGCCGATCTCGGTGGCGCGCTCGGTCAGATCGATCGCGTGGCGGGTGTCGTTGGAGCCCACGCCGGCGACGATCGTCGTGTCGGTACCCCGCATCTCCTCGACGGCCAGGCGGATCACGCCCAGGTGCTCGTCGTCGTTCAAAGTCGAGGCTTCACCTGTCGTGCCGCAGATAACCAATCCGTCCGAGCCATGCTCGGTCAGGTGGTGCATCAGGTCGACCGCGGCGTCCTCGTCGACCCGGCCGCCGGCATCGAACGGGGTGACCATCGCGGTCAAGATGGAACCGAAGTCCACGCGCATCCAAGAGGATTATCGCAGGGGCCGCCGCCAGACGAGGGCGGCTCGGTCAGGACTCCTTACGAGCGCCCCACGAGAGCACGGACAGCGGCCCCATCGCGACGTCTGGGTGCGCCGGCGGTGGCGCCACCTCGTGCTCGGGCCGGGGCGGCGGCGAGACCACGTGCGTCACCGGCGCATCGGTCAGCTTGGCGATCCGTTCCGGCAGCCCCGCGTGCGTCCACTTCGAAAGACTCATCGGCAGCGTCGAGACGATGATCTCGTCGTAACGCTTGGGATCCCACGCGTCGGTGACGGCGAGGATCGGGTCGGCGTTGCCCACGCTGCCCTGGGCCTCGAGGCCGATGGCGCGCATGTGCTCGAGCGCTTCCTCGAGCTTCTGCACGGCCGCGGCGCGGCCGCCGCCGAACGGCGTGGCCGGAATGACCAGGGTGAAGCTGGCCGGCTCGCGCGCGGCCCGCTGCTCGAGGGCCTCGATCAGCCGGTCGGAAGTCGCAGTCACGTTGGCTACTACAAGAAAACTCCGTTTCCACGTCATATCCCGCCCTCCCGGGAGATTCAGTGCTACCCGCGTGATGCTTCGCATCCCGCGACATCCGTTGCTGCCGCGTGATGCTTCGCATCCCGCGGGTTAGTCCGTTAGCGCTCACACCTCAAGATAGCGCTCGTGGCAGACGGCGCACGCGGCCAACTGCACAAACTTTGTGACGTTTTGTTCGGCCAGCTGGCCGATGGAAAGCAACCAGCGCCATGCTGAGGTTTCTTCCCACCCGCCCTCAGTGAGCGGTGCCCACCGGCGGGGCTGATCGCTCGCCCTTGCCCCGGACCAGTGGGCCCGCGTAGGCGCCGGGCTTGGGCCGCGACTTGCCACCCGGGAAGGCCAGGCGCAGGATCGTACGCTGCACCATGCCCAGCTGTTGGTGAAACGGGCCCGAGTTGTAGGGCAGCCCGTAGCGCTGGCAGATCTCACGCACCTTGGGGGCGATCTCGCCGTAGCGGGTGCTCGGCATGTCGGGATACAGATGATGCTCGACCTGGTAGCCGAGGTTGCCGCTGATCACGTGGAACACGGGGCCGCCGTCGATGTTGGCCGCGCCGGTCAGCTGGCGCACGTACCACGCGCCACGGCTCTCGTCATCGGTCTCCTCCTGGGTGAACGTGTACGTCTGATCAGGGAAGTGACCACAGAAGATGATCGCGTAGGACCAGACGTTGCGGATGAGGTTGGCGGCGATGTCGGCCGTAAGCGTGCGCTTGAACGGCTCGCGGAACGAGCGGCGCTCGACCAGCTGCTTGAAAACGTTGCCGCGCGGCTTCTCGCGCTGCAAGCGCAGCTTCTTCATCCCGTACTTCACCGACAACCGGCTCTCGCGCCGGCGCTCGATCTCGGCCCGGGCCGCGAAGTAAGAGAGCTCGGCCAGCGTCATCACGATCCCGCTGATGAGCGGCCAGGCGATGTAGTCCTTCTGGATCTGCGACCGGGCCTTGCCGGCGATTCCCTTGAGCTCCTTGCGCAACTGCTTGGGGTCCTTCTCGCCCTTGCGGATGGCCTCGAAGTTGAGGTCGTGTACGGCGACGCCCCACTCGAACAGCATCGCCAGGACGACGTTGTAGATCGGCTGGAGCAGGTAGACCGGATGCCACTTCTGCTCGGGGTCGATCCGCATGATCTCGTAGCCCAGGTCGCGGTCCTTGCCCAGGATGTTGGTGAACGTGTGGTGGATGTAGTTGTGGGAGTGGCGCCACGCCTCGGCGGTTGACGCCGTGTCCCAGTCCCAGGCGCGCGAGTTGATCACCGGGTCGTTCATCCAGTCCCACTGCCCGTGCAGCACGTTGTGGCCGATCTCCATGTTCTCGAGGATCTTGGCCAGGCCCAGCGTCGAGGCCCCGAGCACCCACGGGACCCGCCAGCGAGAGGCGAACAGCTCGACGCGCCCGAGCAGCGCGAGTCGCCGCTGCAGGCCGATCATCGAGCGGATATAGCGCGCGTCCCGGTCGCCCAGGCTCTCCTTGACCTGCTCGTGCAGCTCGTCGAATTCGCGTCCGATCGCCTCGATCTGCTCCGGGCTCAGGCGATGCAGCGGGTTATCGGGCTCATCGATGGCCACGCGGCCGTTCGTGTGATGTCCGTTGTGGGTGGCAATAGCCATATACGGAACTCCCCCTCCGTAGTTGGTCGTGCGGTTACAAATCGATCTCGACGGGACCTTCGGGCGCGCTGATACAGGTGCGGATCACCTCGCCCTCCTGCCCGTACACCTTGCCGTTGCGCAGGTCCCGGACCTTGCCGCTGCGCAGCTCGCCCACGCAGGTGTGGCAGATGCCCTCGCGGCACCCGAAGGGCAGATCGAGTCCGGCCTCCTCGCCGGCCACGAGGATCGGCTTGCTCCCGTCGGACTCGGCCTCGCAGTCGGACATGCAGAACTTGATCGTGCCGCCCTCGCCCTCGCCGCTCTGACCGAGTCCAAGCATGGGCTGGAAGCGCTCCATGTGCAGCCGCTCGCCGTCGGCCCGGCGCTCGAAATGCTCGGAGAACGCGTCGAGCATGTCGCCCGGGCCGGAGATGTAGGCCTCGCGACCGCGCCAGTCGGGGCACAAATTCTCCAGGTCTTCGGGACCCATCCGGCCGTGCTCGCCGGTGAGCTGCTCGTGCAGATGAAAGCCCCGGCGCCGCCGCGCCAGCTCGCGCAGCTCTGCTCCGAAGATCACCTCGTCGGTATGGCGCGCGGAGTGCAGCAGGACAGCGTCGTTCAGCTGCTCGTAGTGATCGAGGTGGCGGAGCATGCTCATGATCGGGGTCACGCCGCTCCCGGCGCTGATGAACAGGAGCCGCTCAGGGGGCGGATCCGCCAGCACGAAGTCGCCCTCGATCTTTGACAGCGAGACGATCATGCCCGGCTTGGCCTCGGTGACGAGGTAGGGCGAGACCTTGCCCTCGTCGACCTTCTTCGGCGTGATGCTGATCAGCCCGTCCTCGCGGTAGGGATCGGAGGTGAGCGAGTACGCCCGCCAGTGGCGCACTCCGTCGATGTCGACGCCGATCCGGACGTACTGCCCGGGCTTGTGGCCAGACCAGCGATAGCCCGGCTTGATCAGGATCGTGGCCGCACGGGCCGTCTCGTGCTTGACCTCCTGGATGCGGCCGCGCAGCTCGCGCGTCGACCAGAGCGGATTGACCAGCTCCAGGTAGTCGTCGGGCAATAACGGCGAGCTCAGCGATTCGAGCGCCTTGAGCACGTGACGCTGGACCGGATGGACGTTTGGAGGTGCGCCTTTCTCGGGCATATCTACTCACGGGTAATATCCAGTCCGCAGGATTCCTAACGGTTCGTGACAGAAAAAACCTCGACACCTGAGGCCACGGGATCTCGGACCCGCCGGAAATCCGGGACGCGCGGGATGCCCCGGGAGCGACGCGAGCAGCTGATCCTCGATGTGGCGGGGCGCGTGTTCGCCCGCGAGGGCTACCACTCCGCCTCGATGGATGAGATCTCCGAGCTCGCCGGGGTCTCGAAGCCGATGCTCTACGCCTACTTCGACTCCAAGGAGGGGCTCTACCTGGCCTACATCGAGCGGGCCGGCGCTGAGCTGCTCGAGCGCCTCGAGAACGCCCAGCCGCGCGACCGGCGGCCGGCCTCGATGCTCCGGGCCCGCATCTCCGAGTTCCTGTCCTTCGTCGATGAGCACGGCGACGGGTGGAAGGTGCTGTTCCGTGAACTCGGTTCGACGAGGCCGTTCTCGGACCGGGTGGCTCAGCTGCGCGAGCGGATTGCGGGGACGATCCGCCGGATGATCGAGGGCGGCGCGGCCTCCTGCCCCGGTTACCCGCCGTCGGCCGCCGACGCGATCGCCCACGCCCTCGTCGGCGCCGGCGAGTCGCTGGCCAACTGGTGGCTGGACCATCCGGACGTGCCGCGCGACCAGGTCGCCGCGTGGTACTTCGGCGTTGTCCAGGCCGTGGTGACCCGCTCGACCGACGATTGATTCCGCGGGCCGCACCGACGAGGCCTTCGGCCTCGCGGCCCGCGATTGATTCCGCGGGCCGCACCGACGAGGCCTTCGGCCTCGCGGCCCGCGATTGATTCCGCGGGCCGCACCGACGAGGCCTTCGGCCTCGCGGCCCGCTAGTCGAGCAAGTGCTCGAGCCCCACGACGGGGGACTGCGTCAGTCCCGGCACGCGCCGGATCGCGAGCAGCACACCGGGCATGAACGACTCACGGTCGATCGAATCGTGACGGATCGTCAGCGTCTGGCCGACGTCGCCGAAGATGACCTCCTGGTGGGCCACCAGGCCGGGCAGGCGGACCGAGTGGATCGGCGGCGTGGCGCCACTCTCGGACGCGGCCCTGATCAGCGCCGCCGTCCGGGCGGCCGTCCCGCTCGGCGCGTCGACCTTGCGATCGTGGTGGAGCTCGATGATCTCGGCCTTGGCCATGTGCCGCGCCGCCTGGACGGCGAACTGCATCATGAGGACCGCGCCGATCGCGAAGTTCGGCGCGATGAAGATGTTGGCGCCGTTGACGCCGTCGAGCTCGGCGGGGTCGAACCCTGTCGTCCCGATGACCACGTGCACGCCGGCTGCGACCGCTTCGCGCGCGTTGGCCACGGCACTGTTCGGCACCGTGAAGTCGACCAGCACGTCCGCGTTCGGCAGGACGCTTGCCACCGGTGTGTCCAGTGCGGGGTCGGCGCGACCGGTGAGCTCCACGTCCTCGGCGCCCTCGACGGCCCGGCAGACGGTCTGTCCCATCCGCCCGGCCGCGCCCGCCACCGCGACCCGGATGGCCATTAGTGGTCTCCCACTACGAAGTCTCCACGAGCGCCGGCCCGACGGCGGCCAGCGCCTCCTCGAAGCGCTCTTCGTCGGGGCCGATGCCGGCGGCCGACAGCCGCTCGGGCGCCCACAGCTCGTCGACCAGCCCGGCCAGGTCGTCGAGGCTGACGGCGTCGATCCTCGCCACCGTCTCATCCAGCGAGAGCAGCGGCAGTTCGGCGAGGATCTCCGAGCCGAGGCGGTTCATCCGCGCGGCGGTCGATTCGAGGGCCAGGACCACTCGGCCTTTGAGGTTCTCCTTGGCGCGCTCGAGCTCGTCCGGGGTGGCCGGCTCCTCACGCAGGCGACCGAGCTCTGCGCCGATCACCGAGAGCCCCTCCTTGACGTTTTCGGGACGCGTTCCCAAATACAGCCCGACCTGCCCGGTGTCCTGGTAGGCGCTCGTGAACGAGTAGACCGCGTAGGCGAGGCCGCGCCGCTCGCGGATCTCCTGGAACAGCCGAGATGAGGACGTGCCGCCGAACACGTTGTCGAGCACACGCAGCGCAAATCGGCGCTCGTCGTCGCGAGCCAAACCGGGCCCGCCCAGGCACACGTGGTACTGCTCGGTTTCCTTGCGCTCGAACCGGCGGCGCGCGCCGCCGAGGGTGGGGGCCGGCACGGGATGCGGAGCCGGCAGTTCCGTGCGGGCCGCGATCGCCCCGGCGGCGAGCTCGACGAATGCGTCGTGGTCTACCGCTCCGGCGGCCGAGATCACGATGTTCGCCCCCTGGTAGCGCTCGGCGTGGAAGCGGGCGATCTGCTCCGCCGGGGTCTGCGCGATAACCGAGGCGCGCCCGATGATCGCCCGCCCCAGGGGGTGCTCGCCGAACACGGCCTCGCCCAGCACGTCGAACACCTTCTCCTGGGGATCGTCCTCGTACATCGCGATCTCCTCGAGGATCACCGCCCGCTCGGAATCGATGTCCCGCAGCGCCGGGCGGAACACCATGTCGGCCATCACGTCGAACGCCTCCGGCACGTGCTCGTCGATCACCCGCGCGTACACCGAGGTGGTCTCCTTGCCCGTGCCTGCGTTCAGCTCGGCGCCCATCGCGTCGAAGATCTGGTCGATCTCGAGCGACCCGTACTTCTCCGAGCCCTTGAACAGCAGGTGCTCGAGCAGGTGGGACAGTCCCGCCTCGTCATCCGATTCGGCCCGGGAACCGGTCCCGATCCAGAAACCCAGCGACACCGAGCGGACCGAGGGCATCGCCTCGGTCACGACTCGGACGCCGGAGTCGAGTGTGGTCAGCCGATGCTGCTGGAGCACGTGAGTGGCGCGCCTACGAACGCTCGGGGTCGCGGTCGCGAACCCGGCCCCGATCGCCGTCGCGGGCGCGGTCGCCGTCCCGGCCGCGGTCCCGATCGCGTCCACCCCGGGGGCCCCGGTCGCGGTCGCGGCCCTCACGCCCGCCGCGGTCCCGCCGCGGCGGCCCGTTGTCACCGGTGCCCACCGACGCGAGCTCCTCGACCGACTTCCCGACGATGTCCGGATCGTCCGCCAGGCGCAGGCCGATCCGGCCACGCTCGCGGTCGACCTCGACCACCCGCACGTCGACCTCGTCGCCCTTGTTGAGGACCTCCTCGACCGAGGCGATCCGCCGGCCGGGCGCGACGTTGGAGATGTGCAGCAGCCCGTCGGTGCCCTTGGCGAGCTCGACAAACGCGCCGAACGCCGTGGTCTTGACCACCTTGCCGGTGAACTCGTCGCCGACCTCGACCTCCTTGGTCATCGACCGGATCCGGTCGACCAGCGCGTCGCCCCGCTCGCGGTCGGCGGCGTAGACCAGCACCATGCCCTCGTCGTTGACGTCGATCTGGGACTCGTACTCCTCCTGGAGCGCCCGGATCGTCTCGCCGCCCTTGCCGATGAGCAGGCCGATCTTCTCCGGGTCGATCTGGACCGAGGCGATCCCCGGCGCGTACTTCGACAGCTCGGAGCGCGGCGCGTCGATCACCTTGTTCATCTCTCCGAGGATGAACGTCCGGGCGGACTTCGCCTGAGTCAGCGCGTCGCGCAGAATCTCGAAAGTCACGCCGGTGATCTTGATGTCCATCTGGAGCGCGGTAATCCCGTTATCCGTGCCGGCGACCTTGAAGTCCATGTCGCCGAGATGGTCCTCGACCCCCGCGATGTCGGTGAGGACGATGTAGTCCTCACCCTCCTTGATCAGGCCCATGGCGATGCCCGCCACCGCCCGCGGGAGCGGCACGCCGGCGTCCATCAGAGAGAGCGATGACCCGCACACGCTCGCCATCGAGGACGAGCCGTTGGACTCGAGGATGTCCGAGACGACGCGGATCGTGTAAGGGAACTCCTCTTGGCTGGGGATCATCGGCACGAGTGCGCGCTCTGCCAATGCCCCGTGACCGATGTCGCGGCGCTTGGGGCCCCGCATCGGCCCGGCCTCGCCGACCGAGAACCCGGGGAAGTTGTAGTGATGGAAGTAGCGCTTGGACGTCTCCAGCCCGAGTGTGTCCAGCCGCATCTCCTCGCGGGTGGTGCCGAGGGCGACGACGGACAGCGCCTGGGTCTGGCCGCGCGTGAACAGCGCCGAGCCGTGAGCGCGGGGCGAGACGCCCACCTCGATCGAGATCGGGCGGATCTCGTCGGAGGTACGGCCGTCGGGGCGCTTCTTGTGGACCGCAATCCGCTCGCGGATCAGCGTCTTCTCGAGCTTGTCGAACGCCCGCTGGGCGTTATCCCGGTACTCCGGATACGTCGCGGCCTCGGGATCGCCCGCGTACTGGATGATGACCTGCTCCTCGACCGCCTTGCACGCTTTCTGGCGATCGAGCTTGTCCACGACCTGCGTTGCCTCGTCGAGCGCGGCGCCGTGCGTGGCCTTGATCTGCTCGTACAGCTCCGGATGCACCCCGGGGATCTCGACGACGGTCTTCTCCTTGCCGGCGCGCTCGGCCAGCTCGCGCTGTAGCGCGCACAGCTTCTTGATCTCGCCGTGGGCGATGTCGAGCGCATCGAGGATCTCCGCCTCGGGGATCTCGTTGGCGCCGGCCTCGACCATCAGGATGGCGTCCTCGGTACCGGCGACGATCAGATCGAGGTCGGTGTTATCGACCAGGTCCTCCTCGCTGGGGTTGACCACGAAGTTGCCGTCGACCTTGCCGATCCGCACCGCGCCGACCGGAGTCGGGAACGGGATGTTGGAGACCATCAGCGCCGCGGAGGCGCCGTTCATGGCCAGGATGTCGTACGGATTGACGTGGTCCACGCTGATCGGGAGCGCAACCAGCTGGGTCTCATACCGCCATCCCTTGGGGAACAGCGGACGGATGGGGCGGTCGATCAGGCGCGCCGTGAGCGTCGCCTTCTCGCCGGCGCGGCCCTCGCGCTTGAAGAACGACCCCGGGATCTTGCCCGCGGCGTACATCCGCTCCTCGACGTCGACCGTCAGCGGCAGAAAGTCCACGTCGCGCAGATTGCCCGCAGTGGCGGTACAGAGGACCACGGTGTCGCCCGCCCGGACGACAACGGCGCCGGAGGCCTGCTTGGCCAGCTTGCCGGTCTCGAACGAGATCTCCTTCCCCTCGATCTCGACGGACACGCGCGTAACGGCGTCAGACATATTCAATTCCCTTCCTCCTCCGCCCTTCGGTCGGCGGAGTGCTTCTCGTTCTCATCTTTAGTTCCGAATGTCGATGATGGTAGCGACGACGGCGCGATCGGGCGCAGGCGCCGATGGCGGTTGACGGCTCACTCGGCTTCCCCGGCCTGGCGAGTGCACCAAGATCCGCGACAGACACGGAAATCCGCTCACTGGGTTACGCAAGATCGTCGAGTGAGCCGAAAACCGCCGGTCGAGCGCGGTTCACCAAAAGGCAACCGGACCGTTTGGTCCGCTTGTGCTAGTCTAAGCGGACCGCGTAGTCCAGATTAGCAGCAGCCGACCGTCCGGGAGCCGCGAATGACCGACACCACCGCCATCACCGTCACCGCGCCACCGGGCGCGCCGGGACGCGCCACCAACCGCTGGCTGATCCTGGTGATCGCGTGCCTGGCGCAGTTCATGGTGGTGCTCGACGCCACCGTGGTCAACGTGGCGCTGCCGTCGATCCAGCGAGGTTTGCACTTCTCGCCGTCGAGCCTGCAGTGGGTCGTCAACTCCTACACGCTGATGTTCGGCGGCTTCCTGCTGCTCGGCGGACGGGCGGGTGATCTGGCCGGCCGCAAACGACTGTTCATGATCGGCGTGGCGCTGTTCTCCGCCGCTTCGCTGTTCAACGGGCTGGCGCAGTCCTCGACCATGCTGATCATCGGCCGCGGCGTGCAGGGGCTCGGCGGCGCGCTGCTCTCCCCCGCCGCCCTGTCGATCATCACCACGACCTTTACCGAGCAGGCGGAGCGCACGAAGGCGCTCGGCGTGTGGAGCGCGATCGCCGCCGGGGGCGGCGCGGTTGGCCTGATCATGGGCGGCGTGCTCACGCAGCTGGCCTCGTGGCCTTGGATCTTCATCGTGAACGTTCCGGTCGGGGTGCTCACCCTGATCGCGACGCTGCGCTTCGTGCCCGAATCGCGCGCCGATCTAAAGCATCGGTCGTTCGACCTCGCCGGCGCGGTCACCGTGACCAGCGGACTCGTCGTGCTCGTCTACGCGATCGTCAAGGCCCAGGCCTTCGGCTGGGGCTCCGGGCGCACGCTGGGGCTGATCGCCGTCGCGCTGGCCCTGCTCGCCCTGTTCGTTTTCATCGAGCAGCGCAGCGTCGCGCCGCTCATTCGCCTGAGCATCTTCCGAGTCAGGACGCTGACGGTGGCCAACATCGTGCTGCTGCTGGTCGCCTCGGGCCTCTTCGGCATGTTCTTCTTCGTGTCGCTGTACGTGCAGGAGATTCTCGGCTACAGCCCACTCCACGCCGGCTTGGCTTTCCTCCCGGTGACCGTCGGGATCGCGCTCGGCGCCGGGCTCGCCCAGCAGCTCATCCGCCGCTTCGGCGTGCGCAACGTCGGCGTCGTCGGGATCGCGCTGGCCACGGTGGGCCTGGTGGTCCTGGCGCAGGTTCCGGTCCACGGCACCTACGTCAGCGACCTGCTGCCGGGCCTGTTGCCGATGAGCTTCGGCATGGGTCTGGTCTTCGTCCCGATCACGCTGCTCGCGACCGGCGGGGTGACGGCCAACGACTCCGGGCTGGCTTCGGGTCTGTTCAACACCTCACAGCAGGTCGGTGGCGCATTGGGGCTGGCGATCCTGTCGACGCTGGCGGCGAGCAAGACGACCAGCGTCCTGAACGGCCTGCATGGAGCCACGACGGCGGCGGCGAGCGCGGCCGCCCGCGTATCCGGCTATCACGTCGCCTTCCTCGTCGCCGCGGTGATGCTCGGAGCGGGCGGCCTGATCCTTGGCTTCGGGCTGCGCCGCCGCCATCTCGAGGGCCTCAGTTTGGAGGAGTTGACGCCATCCGCCGTCGCCGCGTAGGAGAATCGGCGCGATGACGCCGGTCGAGCGCACGCTGAGGTCCGACGCGGAGCGCAACCGCCGGCGCGTGCTCGACGCTGCCCAGACACTGTTCCATGAGCGCGGGCTCGATGTGGGCGTAGCCGAGATCGCGCAGCGCGCCGGCGTGGGCCGCGGCACGCTGTTTCGCAACTTCCCGACCAAGCAGGATCTGATCGCGGCGATCGTGATCGACCGCATGCACGAAGCCACGGCGTACGCATATACGCTGCTCGACGCGCCGGATCCGGGCGAGGCGCTGTTCGGCTTCCTCGAGGAGATCGTCGGGCCCCAGCAACTGGATTCGCGCGCGCTGTTCGACGCGATCGGGGACACGTTCCTCGCCAACCAGGGAATCCGCGCCGCTCACGCCGAGATCGTGGACGCGATCGAGCAGCTGCTCACCCGGGCCAAGGAGGCCGGCGCCGTTCGTAGCGACGTCGGCGCGATGGACGTCCTCATGCTCGTCAAGGGCGTCTGCGAGGCGGCCAGCGCGTTCGCCAGTTCCGAGCCGGGCATGGTCACCCGCCAGCTCGATCTGGTTCGCGCCGCGGTCAGCGCGAGCGCGGCGGATCGGCCCCTGCGCGGCCGGCCTCCGACGCTGGCGGACATCGAGCGTGCGTTCCCGCAGCCCGACGTTCCCACCGCGGACGCGGGCTGAACCGCAAACGGGCCACCGCGGATATCCGCAGCGGCCCGTCCGTGAGGCTCTCGTGTGCTACGAGGCCGGTGCGGTACGAGACTCGGGCTACGCGCCGATGTCGATGACGCGACGATTCGGCCCGCGATACCCCGAGGCGTCGCGCGGAACGCGACGGCGCTCCGGGAATCGCTGTGCACGCGCGACTGCCAGCTTCGAAACATATGTCGCAAACGGACGATCGCTGGCGATTCCCCACGCGAGGAGTCCAACGATCCCGACCACGACGCCGGTGATGAAGGCGATGTTCAGGATGATCATGATGGCCGGCATTGGCGACCTCGCTTTCTCAGCTCAGGTTCAGGATCTCTTTTAGCCTTCCCCGGTCGCGCAAGCCGAGTGTCGGAGTTGCGTAAGAGCTACGTGAGCGAGGTCACATGGCTTGATCGCCAGGAGCCGGATCCCGCCCATGAGCCGGGCCGCACCCAGAGCGGCAGCGCCTCAGCTGACCTGCTGACTGCCCCCGCTCGGTCCCTGACCCGTCCCGGTCTCGTCGGGCAACGCGACGGCCGCCTCGGGAACTCCCTCCCCGCTTGAGCGGGGAAGCCCAGGGTCAGGCGCGCGGCGGGCGGACTGTACGTACCAGACGCTGATCGCGATCAGCACTCCAAGCGGCAGCAGAATCGTCAGAAGCGATCCGGCCAGGAAGCTCGCGATTGGGATCGAGGTCACGGTGCAGTTCTCCTTAGGTGGTCAGCGCGGGGCGCGGCGGGCTGGTGGCACGGTCGGCTTCCAGCCAGCGATAGAACCCGATCAGGAACGTGATCACGTAGGCCAGCGATCCCAAGACCCACATCACCCCGGCCGCGAGCTGCTGGTCGGCCAGCGCGCTGATCCCTCCCGGGCGCGACACCAGGTTGGCGTAGTAACCGTAGAGCGGATGCTGCACGACAACGAGCGTGATCGCCAGCATCCAGCTGACGACCATCGCGCCGGCGACGTACGCGATCCGCTGCGGCCACGCCAGCCTCGGCCGGAGCGGCCCAGCGTCGACCACCCAGGCCCAGAACAGAAGCCCGGTGAAGAAAAACATCGCGTGCTCGACGGCATGCACCGTGCCCGAGGTGAGAGTCTCGTCGTACGCGGCCGGGATGTGCCAAGCGATGAGGGTCCCGTTGAACAGGATCCAGGCGGGCAGCGGGCGCCCCAAGGCGCGAACTGGCGAGGCCCAGGGCGAGCGCGCCACGCTGCGCGCCACGTCTGTCCGCGGCCCGAGCGGCAGCGCGCGCCACATCCGCGGCCACGGGCGCCCGAGCAGGATCAACGGCGGCGCCACGGTCAGCAGCAGGATGTGCTGGATCATGTGCACCCAGAACAGCTGGTCCGCGTAGACGTCGATCGGCGAGTTGAGCGCGATCACGATCGTCAACAGGCCGCCGAAGAACGCGGTTGCCTGAAGCGGCGTGGGGCGCCACCTGCCCCGGCTCCCGAGCAGGTAGAGGACCGTCGCGCCCATCACGTAGACCAGCGACGGATCCAGCGACCAGCGACCGAGGTTCATGGTCCGACGAGGTACAGGATGATGTAGGCCAGCACCCCGAGGCCCACGAAGTAGGCCCAGTAGAACGACGAGGCCTCGATCCCCGCCCGGAGCAGCGCGTCCTCACTCGTGGGTACTTCGGTTTCGCGCGTCTTGCCTTCCCGGCGAACCCGCCACAGGCTGGCGACCTGTAGCTCGACCCAGTAGATGCCCATCAGGGCGACCACCGCGTAGGTCGACGTCCACCCGAAGAACACAGCCGCGTAGCCGCCGCTGGCCGCCCCGAAGTCGAGCTTGGTGTACTCGAAGAACTGCAGCACGACCGCCACCAGGGTGAACAGAACCGCGATGATCCCTGCCGCCACCTCGTCGACCTCGGTGCGCCTGACCGCCAGCCGGTAGATGACCGCGCCCACCAGGTAGAGCGCCACGATTGCCAGCCCCAAACCCATGGACGGGTGCACTGAGCCGATCGTCCAGGCGTGGTTGGTGTCGAGCGCCCGTAGGTAGAAGTAGGCGAACACGAACGACACGAAGAAGAACGTGATCGCGCCGCACAGCAACCGCCCGCCCACCCAGATCGCGCGGGGCTGCCACTCGGGTGGCTCGGGTTCGATGAAACCGGCCTGGGGAGCCGAGGCTTCCATCTACGCGGCACCTCCGGCGGTCGCCGGTGCCGGCGCCCCCGTCCGAACCGGCTCGACGCCATACGGATAGGGATCGGGGTCGAACACCGGAAATCGCTCGAAGTCGTAGACCGGCACCGGTGTGGGCAGCTCCCACTCGGGGGACTTGGCGTGCCACGGGTTGACCGCCGCCGGCTCTCGCTTGAACGCGAGCGACCACACCACATTGAACAGGAACACCAGCATTGAGAGCCCGAGGACGTAGGCCGACACCGACACCCAATCGTTGAGCGATTGGAGGTTCTGAGCATAGGTGACCACGCGCCGCGGCATTCCTTCAAAGCCGAGCGCAAACAGCGGCGCAAACGTCGAGTTGAACGCGATGAACATGATCCAGAAGTGGATCTGCCCGAGCCTCTTGTTGAGGTTGAAGCCGTACATCTTCGGCACCCAGTAGTAGATCCCGGCGAAGAAGGCGAACACCAGGCCGCCCATGATCGTGTAGTGGAAGTGGGCCATCACGAAGAAGCTTCCGTGCGTGGTCGTGTCGCTGGGGACGTCGGAGTTGAACACGCCCGAGATTCCGCCCCACAGGAAGTTGAACGCCCAGGCCAGGCAGAACAGCATGGGCACGGTGAACCGTATTCGCCCGCGCCACAGCGTCCCCATGAAGCAGAGGAAGATGAACCCGGTCGGCAGCGAGATCAGCTCGGTGGAGAGCATGTAGAACGGCCGCAGGTCGGCGTTCATGCCGGACACGAACAGGTGGTGCTGCCACACGAAGAAGCTCAGGAACGCGATGCCCAGCATTCCGGCGACCGCCAGGCGATAACCCCACAGCGGTTTACGCGCGAACACGGGCAGCAGCTCGAGCACGATCCCGAACCCGGGCAGCGCCAAGATGTAGACCTCGGGATGGCCGAAGAACCAGAACAGGTTCTCGAACAGGTAGGAGCTCCCGCCCGCCCCGGGGACGAAGAACGCGGTCTGGACGGTGCGGTCCATCGCGCCCATCAGCAGCGCGGCGATCAGCATCGGCGCCGCCAGGAACATCAGCACGGCGGTGGCGAGCGTCGCCCACACGAAGATCGGCAGCCGCGACCACGTCATCCCGCGAGCCCGCATCGTGATGATCGTCGCTACCAGGTTGAAGCCGAACAGCGTCATCGACAGTCCGACACAGGCGAAGAAGCCGATATACGCGTCGTAGCCGGCCGTGCCCTGATCGCCCAGCGGCTGATAGCCCGTCCAGCCGGTCTGGAACCCCCCGAAGAAAATCGTCGTGATCAGGATCACCGCCCCGGCCATCAGCAGCCAGAACGTGAACGCCTCGATCCGCGGGAACGCCATCCGCCGCGAGCCGATCATCAACGGGACGAGCCAATTGGCGAACGGCCCCAGGATCCCCGACGTCATAATCCCCATCATCATCGACCCGTGCATGCCAACGAGCGTCAGATACTGGTTGGCGCCGAACACGTGGACGTTGGGCTGGAGCAACTCGGTGCGGATCAGCATCGCGTTCAGACCGCCGACGAAGAAGAACACGCCGATGCCGACCATGTACTGCTTGGCGACGACCTTGTGGTCGGTGCTCAGGCTGAAGTAGCGCATCAGCCCGTGCTCCTCCGACTCCTTCTCGGCCAGGCTCGGAGGAGCTCCCAGCATCCGCCTGATGGGGTAGTTGGCAAACCCGAGGCCCACCAGGAACCCGACCACACCCAGCAAGTACCCGAGCATGATCGCGATGTCGTTCTGGCCCGCCTCCGTCGGGTAGTAGGCGACGCCGGCGCCGTGGATGTGAGTGCCGATGGCGGAGTAGCCGATGAACCAACCCGCGATCCCGAAGACGATCCCGGTCAGCATGTTGAAGCCCAGAAGCCGCTGCCAACCGGTCCGCGGCGCACCGGACGAAACCGCGATCGTGCTCATCCGCCTCTCCTCAGAGGTTGTGGGAAGTAGGTCTTGGAGTACGGCCCGAGCAGAGCCGTCGCGGGCGCGTACTGCACCCGTTGCCGCGTGATCCAGGCGGCGAACTGGGCCCTGGGAACGACGGCCCCGCTGTTGAACATGTAGCCGTGCCAGAGGCCACAGAGCTCGGCGCACCGCACCTCAAATTTCAGTGGACCCTTGGTCGTCACATAGGCGACGTTGTTGACGCCGGGGTTGGCGTCCGCCTTGACGCCCAGCTCGTAGGCCCAGAACGAGTGGATCACGTCGAGCGACGTGACGTTGAACTTGATTAGCGTGTTCTCGGGAATCTCCAGGTCACGGGTCTCGACCCCGCCGTAGGTGGGGAAGCGGTAGGTGAACTCCCATTGCTGGGCGATCACCTGTACCGGGAGCACCGACGTGCCCGCCGGCGCCGCGGGCACGGCGATCGGGTTGGGTCCCTGGCCACCGCCCGACCCGTCGGCCAGCAGTCGCACCGTGCCGTATCCGGCCAGGAACAGCACCAGCGTCGTGGTCACGACGAGCCACCAGAACTGCACGCTTGCGTCGCCGCGGATCGGAGGGCCGTCGACGATGACCTCGGGGTTACGCTCGCGGAATGCCCACAGCGCGTAGGCCAAGTACACGAGCACTGCCAGCGCCACCGGCGTGGCCACCGCGAGCAGCACGGTGTTGTCGGTCACCTGCCCGGCGGCCTCGACGGTTCCCTTGCCGGGCGGGAGTCCGGGGCCGAACAGGAACACGACGATCGGCACCATGATCACGTTCGCCACCAGCCACAGCAGCGCGACGTTGCGGAAATGCGCCTTGCCATCCATGCTCTAGCGCCTCGTCTCGCTCACACGACCTTGATGAAGCCGCCCATGTAGCCGACCGTCTGCATCGGCCCGCCGTTGCCCTCGATGAATCCGGCGGCACACGGCACGAAGCACTGCCAGCGGTACAGTCCCTTGCTGGGGGTGCGGAACGTGAACGAGACGGTTACATGCGCGTTGCTCAGCGAGCACGGCGCGTTGCTGCAGAGGTTCTTGGCGTTGCTGTTAGCGCCCGGGAGCGGGATCGATAGCCCGATCTGGGGGATCGCGAACGTATGGGCCGGCGCCATCGGGTTGACCACGGAGGTCGGCTTGCCGTCGATCAGCACCGGCCCGGCCGTCCCGGCGGGCTGCGAGAAGAACGGGTTGCGCAGCCCCGTCGAGGTGTCGTATTGGTAGATCGTCACGTGCACGAGCGTGTTCGCAGGCAGCACGAACGTGGTGTCGTGGCGCCAGTTCCCGGAACTGGCGTCGACCGCGTAATAGGAGACCCAGGTGTTGTGGGGATCGCTCAGCTCGGCGGCGGGCACCGTCGCGAGGTACAGATGCGAGCCGGTGGCGGTGGTCGTCGCCGCCACGGAGCCTGGCACGTTGAGCAGGTAGAGCGCGATGTACAGGCCGATCGCCACGCATACCGCCACGACCGCAACCACGGTGAAGAGACCACGTCTAGCCTGCGCGCCCAACGAACCTCTCCCTCTCGGCGTACAGGGACGACTCGCCGCGGGTTCGCCCCACGACAAACGTTTGCGGTTTACGTCCCCTCAATCTGTCTCCTCGTCTCGGCGGCGTTATATCGCCGCGCTCCTCGGCCTGTCAAGGTGGTCGCTGTAGGGATTCGGACACCGACCGCGGGTCGGCGGGGTGGGGCCCCGGTCGCGTCAGACGCCACTGGATCCATCAGAAGTTTCCGGAGAGCGCCTGCACGATGCTCGTCGTGTCGTCCACGTCCTCGCCGTACGCCACCATGCATTCGTTGTTGATCAGGTTGATGATGGCCATCGGCGCGGTTCGCCCGTCTATCGGGCCGTGCTCTTGGACGTAACGCCGCGCGTAGGCGGTCTGCTGGTTCCAGTCGGCGGAACCCCACTGCGAGCAGGTCGTGGCGTCGGTGACGCCGCTGGCTTTGGGGCCGAGCAGCGCGAACAGGAACATCGCCACCAACAGCGCGCAGCTCGCCATCACGACGAGGGCGAGTGGCTTGTGCGCCGCAATCAGTCCTCGCAGGCTCGACAGCCCGCCGCCCTGTAAAGAAGAGGTACTGCTGGTCACCAAGAATGCGTTCCTCTCACTCCGGCCGGCTGGCCACCGCGGTCCACACGCACGCGGAGCCTGATTGTGCATCGAGTTCGCGAGGCACGGACTTATAGTCCGTCGTCGCGCGCCCGTCAAGACGGACAACATGCGATCGTGAGGGATTACTCACGCTGGCGGCGCTCAGGGAGGCCTGGCGGCGCTCAGGGAGGCCGGGCGCCGCTCAGGGCCCGACCGCGCCGTGGTCCTTGAGCGCGTGAGCGTCGATCCGCCCCGCGTACCGCACCTGGCCGACGATCAGCGTTGGGGTGGTGACGATCCCGCCCCGGACACCGGCCTCGAAGTCGCGCCGGACTCGCGCCTGGACCTCAGGCCCGCGCCGGTCGGCGTCGAAGCGCTCGAGGTCTAGCTCGAGCGCGCGCGCTCGCTCCCACAGGTGGGGGTCCTCGAGCCGGCCCTGATCGGAGAACAGCAGGTCGTGCATCTCCCAGAAGCGCTCCTGCCGCGCGGCCGCCTCGGCCGCGCACGCCGCCGCCCACGCGCGCGGGTGGCTCGTGCGGATCGGGAAATGGCGGAAGGCGACGCGGAGGCGCACGCCGTCGAGCTTGCCCGCGAGCGCCGCGCAATACGGGCACTCGAAATCGCCGTAGACGATCACCGGTGTGGCATCAGCCGGACCCCTGACGTGGTCCTCGGGGGACAGCGGCGGAAGGGGGGCCGAGGTGAGCTCGGTCACGAGCGGCGGGGCGGGCGCAGGTTGGCGCAGACGAGCTGGTATCTAGGTCCGCGCGGCCAGCGCATCCAGCCCGTCGAAGATCAGGTTCGCGCCGGGCAGGTCCCCTGGCGAGGGAGCCTGATAGCTCCATCCGACCGCCGCGTCGGGGCCGACGATCACCAGCGCGCGCTGTGGGAAACCGCCGGGGTGATAGACGCCGAAGGCGCGGCACACCTCGCCCTTGGGCTCGAAATCCGACAGCTGCGGGATGCTCACGCCGAGCTTCTCCCTGAACGCCGTCTGCGACCAGCTCGCGTCGCAGGAAACGCCGTACATGGTCACGTCGCGCTTCGCCAGGTAGTCCCCGAGCACCTCCTCGTAGAGCCCGAGCTGATCGGTGCACACGGGGCTGAACGCGAAGGGGTAGAACACGAGCAGCGTCGTCTGGCCGAGCAGGTCGCCGCGCGTGAAATCGGAGCCGTCTTCCCGCTTCAGCGTGAACTCCGGGACGGCCGTCCCGGGCGCAAGCGGCCCGTCGCTCACCGGCGCAGGCCGAGCTCGCGCAGGATCGTGCGGTAGCGCTCCAGGTCGCTGTCCCGCAGGTAGTTGAGCAGCCGCCGGCGGTGGCCGACCAGCATCAGCAGGCCGCGACGGGAGTGATGGTCCTTGCGGTGCTCGCGCAGGTGCAGGTTGAGGTCGTTGATCCGCTCGGTGAGAAGCGCGACCTGGACCTCGGTCTTGCCGGTATCGGTCGGTCCGTCGCCAAAGCGGGCGACCAGCTCCTGCTTGCGTTCCTGGGTGATTGCCATCGGCTCGATGAGGCTAGCAGGCCAGGACTTCTGGCTATTCCCCGCACACCTGGCGGGTTCGCTCCACGTCGATGCGCATCTGCTCGATCAGCGCCTCGGGCGAGTCGAAGCGACGCTCGCCGCGCAGGCGCTCGAGGAAGTCGAGCCGCAGCGTCCGGCCGTACAGGTCCTCGTCGGTGTCGAGCAGGTAGGCCTCGACCAGCAGCGCCCGACCCGTGCCGAACGTCGGTCGAACGCCGATGCTGACCGCCGCGCACGCCCCCTCGGTGCGGGCCGCGTAGATCCCGTGGCCGGGGCAAACGAGCGCCTCGTCGGGCACGATGTTGGCGGTCGGGAAGCCCAGAATCCGGCCCCGTTGATCGCCTTGGACCACCTCGCCGCGCAGCTGGAACGGCGCGCCGAGGAACCGGGCCGCCAGTGATACCTCGCCTGACAGCACGAGTCCGCGGATGTGGCTCGAGGAGACGATCTCCCCGTCGACCTCCACCAGCGGTACCACGCGCGTCTCGAACCGAGGGTCGGTCTTCAACATGACGGGGTCCCCGGCGGCTTTGTATCCGAACCGGAAGTTCTCCCCCACCGACACCCGGGTGGCGTGCAGGCGCTCGACCAGGACGTGGTCAGCGAACTCCTCGGGGCTCTGATGGGCGAAGCGGTCGTCGAACGGGATCACGACCAGCTCCTCGACCCCGAGCTGGGCGATCAGCTCCGCCTTCGCCTCGAGGCTGGTCAGCAGCCGGGGGGCCGCCTCGGGCCGGATCACTCGCAAGGGGTGGGGCTCGAACGTCAGCACGGTGTCGCTGCCGCGGATCACCTCACGGTGTCCAAGGTGCACCCCGTCGAACTCCCCGACCGCCACCCGCCGCGGTCGCTCCCGGACCTCGGTGAGCATCGTTACCTGCATCGGGCCGGAAGGCTACGCGACCGTCGCTGCCGCGGACGTCCCGACGGCCGAGGTCGCGCAGTTATGCCCCACGTAGCCCGACGACCGGGCGCAGAGTGCCGTCGGGACGGGGGGATGCCAGCGCGATCAGACCTTCTGCGTCGGTCAGGCGCACGACGTCAGGGCTCGCATCGCCGGACCCGGCGGCGGCCACAGCCCCACCATGAGCGGCCCGCCGCGCTTGCTCCGGATCCTCCAGGCGGACCTCGGGAATGAACCCCAGCGCCTCGTCCAATCCCAGAATCCGCTCGGGATCGGCGTGGCCCACCTCGAACCGACCGATCGCGGTCCGCCGCAGCGCCTCGCAGTACGCGTCGCCGAGCGCCGCGATCAGGCTGCGCACGTACGTCCCGGACGAGCACTCGATCACAAACCCTCGCCGCTCGCCCTCCCGCCACCGCTCCTCGAAGCGATACACGTGCACCTCGCGCTCGGCCAGCTCCACCGTCTCCCCGGCCCGCGCAAGCGCGTAGGCCCGCCGGCCTCTGATCTTGACCGCCGAGAACGCAGGAGGACGCTGGCGCACGAGGCCCGTGGGAAGCGCGAGATCGCCGGACGGGACGACGCCGGTCACCGTGATCTCCCCCTCGGGGTCCCCCGTGTTCGACATCGCGCCGAACCGCGCGGTCGCCTCATAGCTTTTGGGCAGGGCCATCAGAAAGCGCTGCACCCGGGTGGCGCGACCGACCAGGACCAGCAGCAGCCCGGTGGCGAATGGATCGAGCGTGCCGGCATGGCCGACCTTGACTCGCGCGCCCGACCGCAGCGCGCGGCGCATCTTCGCCACCACGTCGTGCGAGGTGACTCCTGCCGGCTTGTCGTACAGAACGACGCCGTCGATCACTTCGACGGCGAGCCCGACAGCTGCTCCGCCACCTCCCGGCGCAGGAACTCGACGAGCTCATCCCACCGCATCGAGGTTGAGAAGCCGGCCGCCTGGCGATGGCCGCCGCCGCCCTGTACGCGGGCAATCGCCGACACGTCGACCCGGTCGTCGCTGGCCCGCAGAGACACCTTGCGGGGGGGCCCGGGTGGGTGGCTGCCATTGTCGGAGGAGACCCGCTCGCGGATGAGCGCCGCTACCGCCGTCCCCTCGACCGCGCGCAGGTGGTCGATCACGCCCTCCGAGTAGCTCTCCTCCGCGCCCGACTCGGCGAAGTCGCGCGCGTCGAGCTCGGTGACGGTGAGCCGGCCGTCGTCGTAGCGAGCCACCTTGGACAGGCCGCGGGCGAGCAGCGCCAGCTTTCCGTACGGCACGCCCTCATACACGCGGCGGTAGATCTCGTGCACGTCGACGCCCGCCTCGATCAGGTCGGCGGCCATCAGATGAGCACGCGGGCCGGTGTTCTCGTACATGAAGCGGCCGGTGTCGGTGATCAGCCCGACGTACAGCGCCTCGGCGATGTTGACGGTCGGCTTCACGCCCAGGCCGTACATCAGGTCCCACACGATTTCGGCCGTGCAGGACGCCTCGGGGAGGACGTAGTTGATCGTGCCGAACTGGGTGTTGTCGTGGTGGTGGTCGATGTTGATGATGCGCAATCCCGACCCATCGGTCTGTCCCCCACCCGCCTTGCGGAACGCCTCGGCCGGATTGCGCTCGAGGTTGCCGCAGTCGAGGAACACGATCGTCCGCTCCTCGAGGTCGTCGGGTGGCGACTGGACCAGCCCGGGCAGCGCGAAGAAGGCGTACTCGGTCGGGAGCGGGAACTCGCCGGCGTCGATGAACATCAGGCTGTCCCGGCCCTCGGCGAGCAGGATCTCCTGCATCGCGATCAGCGAGCCGAGCGCGTCGCCGTCGACGTTCTCGTGGGTGACGACGATCAGCTTGCGAGCCGAGCGCAGCTCGGCGAGCACCTGATCACGAGTCGCCCCCGCGCCATTCTCATGCATCTGGCCCTCCGGGGTGGGCAGGGCCATGATCGATCAGCTCGGAGATCCGCATGCCCCGGTCTATCGACTCGTCGTACTCGAACGTGAGCGTCGGCGTGTGCTTGAGCCCCAGCTCGCTGGCCAGACGACCCTGGAGGAAGCCGTGCGCCGAGCGCAGCCCCTCGAGCGACTCGCTGCGCGCCTTCTCGTCGCCGAGCACGCTGACATACACGCGCGCATGGCGCATATCGGGTGACGTCTTGACTCCGGTCACGGTCACGAACCCTACTCGTGGATCCAGAAGGTCCTTGGCGATCGCCTCACTGAGCACCATGCGCAAAGCCTCGTCGACTCGCCTCATCCGGCCGTCGCTCATCCTAGCCGCTCGCCCCCGATCGTGAGAGTTCCCTGTTAGCGCTCACTCGCACAGGTCCTCCACCGAGCTGACGATCCGTCGGACCTGGACGTTGTCCGGCCACCGCGCCTCGAGCCAGCGCTCCAGGTTGTCGGCCGCGGTCGAGAGTACGGCCAGCGAGCCACCGGTCAGCGCCGCGGTCAACCTGGACCGCTGCCACAGGTCCTGATGGTCCACCTCGGCCACGGCAGCACCCAGCCGCCCATGCAGCTGGGCCTTGATCGAGGAGAGCTCCTTGCGCTTGCTTTTGAGGCTCCCCGCGTCGGGAAAGTGCAGGTCGATCACCAGCACCGCGACGAAACCGCTGGCCGACATCCGCGGCCACCTGCCTCCGAATTAGCGGTCGAGGCTGGGCACGGCTACACCAGCTCTCGCTCGACCTGGCGCGTCGCGTAGGCCTCGAGCACGTCGCCTTCTTTGATGTCCGCGAAGTCCCGGAGCACGACGCCGCAGTCGTAGCCGGCCGCCACCTCGCGCACGTCCTCGTTGAAGCGACGCAGACTCTGGATCTCCCCGGTGTAGATGACGGTGCCGTCGCGCACCAGCCGGACCTTCGAGCCGCGGGTCACGCGGCCGTCGGTCACGTGGCAGCCGGCGATCGTGCCCACGCGTGACGCCCGGAAGATCTGGCGCACCTCGACCGTGCCGAGCGTCTCTTCGACCTCCTCGGGCGCGAGCATGCCCTGCATGGCGTCGCGCAGCTCCTCGATCGCGCGGTAGATGACCGCGTAGTGCCGGATCTCGACGCCCTCGCGCTCGGCCACGGCCCGCGCGTCGCCGACCGGGCGAACGTTGAAGCCCATCACGATCGCGTCGGAGGCCGAAGCCAGCATCACGTCGGACTCGGTCACGCCGCCGACGGCGCCGCGGATCACGTTTACCGACACCTCGTCCTGCGGCAGCTTGGCGATCTCGTCCTCGATCGCTTCGAGCGATCCAGCCACATCGGCCTTGATGACCAGGTTCAGCTCCTGAACGCCCGACTTGAAGATGTCCTCGAGCGAGACCTTCTTGCCGCTGCGACGGGCGAGCGCCTCGGCCTTCAGCCGGGTCGCCCGCTCGGTGGCGAGCTGGCGCGCGCGGCGCTCGTTCTCGACCGCGCGGACGTGTTCGCCGGCTTCGGGTACACCGTCAAACCCGAGCACCTCGACCGGCTCGCCCGGGAGCGCCTGACCGACCCGCGTACCCATGAAGTCGCTCATCGCCCGCACCCGGCCCCAGTGGGCGCCTGCCACGAGCGAGTCGCCGACCTCGAGGGTGCCGCGCATGATCAGGATCGTCACCACCGGACCGCGGCCCGGGTCGAGCTTTGACTCGATCACGGTTCCGGAGGCGGGCGCCTCCGGGTTGGCCCGGAGCTCCTCGACCTCGGCCATGACCAGGATCGTCTCGAGCAGGTCCTCGAGGCCCTCCTGGGTCTTGGCCGACACGTTGACGAACTCGGTCTCGCCGCCCCACTCGACCGGCTGGAGGCCGAGCTGGGACATCTCGGCGCGCACTCGCTCGGGCTGCGCGCCCTCCTTGTCGATCTTGTTGACCGCGACGAGCATCGGCACGCCGGCCTCCTTGGCGTGGTCGACCGCCTCCTGGGTCTGCGGCTTGACGCCGTCGTCGGCGGCGACCACGATCACGGCGATGTCGGTCACCTTGGCGCCGCGGGCCCGCATGGCGGTGAACGCCTCGTGGCCCGGCGTATCGAGGAAGGTGATCTCCCGGCCATCGCTCTCGACCTGATAGGCGCCGATGTGCTGGGTGATGCCCCCGGCCTCGCCGGCGGCAACCCGGGTCGAGCGGATCGCGTCGAGCAGCGACGTCTTGCCGTGGTCGACGTGCCCCATGATCGTCACCACGGGCGGGCGCTCGACGAGCTCCTCTTCGGGGTCGTGGAAGACAGGCTCGGCGACGGTCTCATCCTCGGAGTGGACGATCTCGATGTCCTTGCCGAGCTCGGCCGCGAGCACCTGAATGGAGTCGTCGGACAGGGTCTGGGTGAGCGTCTTCATCTCACCGAGTGCCATCAGCTTCTTCATGATCTCCGGCACCGGGACGTCTAGGTACTCGGCGACGTCTTTGACCGTCGAGCCCGAGTTGATCCGGATCGCGTCAGGCTCGGCCAACGCGGTCTGCGACGGACGCGACTCGGCCTCCTCGTCGTAGATGCCGCGCCGCCGCCGTCCGCGGCGCTGCCGGCGCGGCGGCTGGTTGGTCTGGGCCGGGGGGCCGCCGGTGTTCCGCCGTGAAGCTTGCGAATCGATCACCACGCGCCGCCGGCCGCCGGCGTTGCCCGGTGCGCGCTCGCCCTGGAGCGAATCACGCGTCGGCCGTTTGTGGCTGCCCGACTCACCCGCGGGGGCGTCGGATCGCCGCGCCGAGGCGTCGCCGGTCGGCTGGGACCGGGCCTCGGGTTGCGGCTGGGATTGGGCGCGTGCGGCCGGACTGGCCTCGCCCGCGGCACGGGTCGAGGCTCGGTCGGGCCGGGACTCCTCGCCGGCCGGCTGGGAGCGCTCGCCCTCGCCATCGCGCCGGGGCTGCTCGGACCGGGCGGCCTCGGGGGGCGAGGACTGGGGCTGGGCGGCTCCGTTGCCGTCGCCGAGCACGCGGCGCGCGTCGGCCTCATCGACCGAGGACGACACTGCCTTCACCTTCAGGCCCGCAGCCTGGAGTCGTTGCAGCACTTCCTTGGGCGGAAGCCCGCGCTCCTTGGCGATCTCATGGACACGTTTGCTCATGTATGCCTGAGTGTAGGCCCCTACTCGCGGCCTTTGGAGACCGCCTGGACCTGGTCGGTGTCCTTGCCCTCGAGCGCCTGGTGGGCCTCGATACCGCAGTAGCGGGAGCTCGGCAGTGCCGCGTTCGGGCACCGCCGGCCGTTTGACAGGATCGCGTGGCAGCGGCCCGAGCTCTCCTCCTCCTCGTAGCCGTGCTCGGCCTCCTCGGCGGCGAACTCCGTCTCCGAGCGGATGTCGATCCGCCACCCGGTGAGCCGGGCGGCCAGCCGGGCGTTCTGGCCCTCACGGCCGATGGCCAGCGACAGCTGGTCGTCGGGCACGATCACCGTGGCCTGCTTGCCCGCGTCGTCGACCAGCACCTCGCGCACGCGCGCGGGGGATAGAGCCTTGGCGACAAACCGGGCCGGCTCGTCGTTGTAGGGGATGATGTCGATCTTCTCGCCGCGCAGTTCGGATACGACCATGCGCACGCGCGAGCCGCGGGGGCCGACGCACGCACCGACCGGATCGACGCCGTCGATGTGCGAGACGACCGCGATCTTGGAGCGGTAGCCAGGCTCACGCGCGACGTTGGTGATCTCGACCAGGCCGTCGGCGATCTCGGGCACCTCGAGCTCGAACAGCTGCTTGATCAGCTCGGGATCGCGCCGCGAGACGATGATGCTTGGACCCTTGGTCGAGTTCGAGACGTCCTTGATGACGGCCTTGATCCGCTGGGAGTGGTCGTAGCGCTCGCCCTCGACCTGCTCGGACTTCGGCAGCAGCGCCTCGACCCGCTCGCGCAGCTGCACGAGCGTGTAGCGCGAGTCGGACTGCTGGACGATGCCGGTGATCAGCTCGCCGACGCGGTCGCGGTACTCCTCGAACATCATGTCGCGCTCGGCCTCGCGGATCCGCTGCAAGATCACCTGCTTGGCGGTCTGCGCCGCGATCCGGCCGAAGTCGTGCGGGGTGACGTCCTCGGTCTCGATCTGGCCCTCGTACTCCTTGAGCTTCTCGAGGTCGATCTCGGGCTCGGGCGGCTCTCGCATCTCGCCCGTCTCGGGGTCGACCGTCGGCTGCTGATCGGGCGTCGCCTCGACCAGCAACTGCTCCTCGAGCTCGGGCGGGATCTTCAGCTCCCACACCTTGAAGTCGCCACTGTCGCGGTCCATCTCGACCTTCGCGTAACGCGCCGCTTCCGGCGTCTTCTTATAGGCCGAGAGAAGCGCGTCTTCCAGCGCCTCCATCAGCTTCTCGGAGGAGATGTTCTTCTCGGCGGCAAGGCCCCGAACGGCCTCGACGATCTCTCTCGACATGACTTCAGTCTCCAGGTACGAGGTTCGAGCGGGCGATCTGCTCATAGGGAATCGTGACCACGCCCCCCTGGGCAGCGATCGTGACATCCGAGTCCGAGGCGCCGACCAGCTCGCCGGTCAGGCTCTTGTGTCCGTCCCGGGCCTCCCGCAGGCGCACGCGCGCATGCCGGCCGAGGTAGCGCGTGTAGTGCTGGGGCTTGGTCAGGGGGCGGTCCTGCCCCGGCGAGGACACTTCGAGCGAGTAACGATCGCGATAGTCGTTCAGCTGCGCCGAAACGCGTTCGCACAGATCCAGCGTGACTCCCTCGGGATGGTCGATGAACAGTCGCAACGTGGGGGCTGGGCGGGACCCAATCAGTTCCGCGAGCAGCACCTCGACGTCCGGCTGACTGGCGGCAAGCCGGCCTTCAATCTCCGTCTGGAGTTGTCGATCACTGGGCTGCACGTGGATCTCCTCCATCGCAAAACTCATAAAAAAGAGCGGGCTCAGTGCCCACTCCGGGTACTGCCGCCGGAACATCCCGGCGCACCAACTGTATTCGTCAAGATAGCACTGGGGGGCGGGCCTGACACCCCTCCGGCGTCCCTGTGCTCCCCTTTGTCAAGGGCCGAAAGCGTGCCGCGCTTCACGCGAGGGACGCCGGACGGGTGTTCAGGCCCGCCTCAGATGCTCTTGCGGCCCGTTGGCGCGCTGGGATGTACCGTCGGCCAGCCCCGGCCGCGAGCACTTCGTTGAAGCTGGGCCGCCCTTCGGGCGGCGTCCGTGGGGCCGGCGAGGGCCCGTCCTGACCGGAGTCGCGGTTAGTAGCCGGCGGCTTCGGCGCGGGCGCGGGCCCAGTCGCGGTAGATGCGGTAGTCGCGCCGGCCGGGCTGCATGCCGGCGGCCTGCGCGAGCGGCTTGCGGGCCTCGGCGTGGCGGCCGAGCATCTGAAGCGAGCGGCCCAGACAGAACAGGGCGAAGTCGTTGGTCGGGGCCCGGTCGATCACGGCCTCGAACTCCACCACGGCCTGCTCGTAGCGCTGGGCGCCGAACAGGGCACGGCCGAGCGCCTCGCGGATCGAGGTCTTGTCGGGATCGAGATCACGCGCACGCGCGAGGGGGATCGTCGCCTGGTGGTTGTGCCCCGCTTCGAGCAGCTCGGTGCCACGCGTGTAGAGCTCATAGACATCGTCCATCCCGAGCTAGTTTAGATCCCCGCCCATCCCCGCCGACCGCTTCCGGCCGTGCCGGCGGTGCCGCTCGGGACGCGGCGGGAGCGCCCACAGCGACCGCAACGCCGCGCCCAACCCGAGCCCGGCCCGCAGCTGAGCCCGCAGCGCGCGGCGCTGGATCAGGGTGGGCAGCTCGCGCTCGGAGCCGAAGCGGGCCAGCCGCAGCGCACGGATGTAGGCCGCGGCGTCGGGCGAGGTACGGAAGCGCCGCTCGAGCGTGGCGAGTGTGACCCCCTCCGAGACCGGCCGCCCGCTGCGGGCGAGGGCTCGCTCGAGCTCGGCGAGCAGCGCGTCCGATTCGAGTCCGCCGGTCCGGCGCCAGGCCACCAGGCCGAGCACCACGAGTACCAGCAGGACCCCGAGCGCAATGAGCGGTACGGGCGCGCCCGAGCTCTTCACGTGCTTTGCGGTGTGTCCGGCCGCGGTGCCGACCGGGGTCTCGGCGACCCTGGCGTGGAGCGCTTCGCCGTACGAGCTGACCGAGCCGAGGTACGAGATCGTCGACCTGCCGCCGCCACGGGCCGGCGCCGCCGCCGGGGTGGGGTCAAACGTGACCCAGCCGTAGTGCGGGAACCACGCCTCAACCCACGCATGGGCATCAATGTCCGCGACCAGGTACTTCTTGGTCGCGCTGTCGTACGTGCCGGTGGTGAACCCGGTCGCGACCCGGGCCGGCACGCCGCCCATGCGCAGGAGCAACGCCATCTCGCCGGCGAACTGTTGGCAGTAGCCGACCTTGTTGATCAGGAACGTCGCCAGCGGATACTGCGCCGCCGGGGGATTCTGGTTGTAGCGGAAGCCGTTAGCGGCCGAGAGATAATTCAGCACTTTCTCGACGAACGCGTACGGCGTGTGCGCGCCGCGGGCCAGCCGCTGAGCCAGGGCGTAAGCCTGCGCATCGGGGGAGCCGTTGATCGCGGCCAGTCCAGTCGAGGCAAGCGGTGACGCGGTGCTCTTCGCCGTGCCGCCGTTCTCGACCGGCTTGGCGCCAGGCGCCGCCGGGGGCACCCCGCCAGGGATCCCGATGGCCGAGTTCGAACCGCTCGGGGTGACGAGAACCGTCGCGGCGCCATGGGACCCGAACGCGGGAAACAGCACGGTCTGGCTGGCCTCGCTGGCCAGTTGCGGCAGGCCCAGCGTGAGGTCGGCCTGGCGAACGGCCGCTGGGTAGCCCGGCCCGGCGCGGGTGAGCTGCGTCGTAGTCGGGTGCGGGACGTAGACCTGGACGGTGTAGGTGTCGCCCGGACCGAGCGCAGTCGGGCTGGTCCACGTGCCCGCGCTCACCCCTGGCTGCGCCGCGGTGTTCAGGTGGGCGGGCGGTAGCGGGGCGTAGCCGGCGGCGATCACCTGGTTGCTTCTCATCGCACTGATGGTCACGGTCAGGGTCTGGGTGAACTTCGCGATCGTCGGCGCGCTGACGCCGGACAGTGCAACGCCCGAGTTGGCGGCGCCGGTGGCCCATCCCGTTCCGTCGAAGTCGTCGAGGTTCTCGGTCTTCCAGTACTCGCCGCTAAACACGGCTGGAGAGGCGCTGACCGAGAGGACGTCGGTGCCCAAGTGGGGCCAGTCGAGCGGGCCGTAGCGCTGGGTCCAGTCGAAGCGAGCCACGTGCGTGGGTGTCAAGCCCCGGGTCAGGGCTTCATAGTTGATCCACGGCGAGTGCTCGTCGAGCGCCGGGGCGAGGATCAGACCGACGGCGCCGGTCGCCACGCAGGTCAGGATTACGCCCCCGCGCCGGTCGACCGGGACCCGCTCGCCCCACATGAAGAACGCCAGCAGGCCGAACAGCAACAGCCCCTGCTCATAAGGCAAGTTGGGGTGTACGAGCGTCGCCGGCACGACCACGAGCGCGATCAGCGGTAGTGCGGCACCGGCCCGGCGGACGTCGCCGAGGGCCGGCGGCGCAAAGGCGAGCAGCATGGCCGCGTCCAGCAGCAGGACCGCGGCGCCCAGGAGCATCACGATCCGCGCCCATTCGTTGATGCCGCTGTAGGGCACGAGGATGCCGGGCAGCGCCGAGAGGCCCTGACCGATCCCGTTGACGGTGACGGCGACGCGGAGGTGCACGATCCAGGCCAGCGGAACGCCGGCGAGCGGGAAGGCGGCGAGGATCGCCACCAACGCCATCGGCGCCCCCACCTGAGAGATCAGGTCCCGCCCACCCCCGTTCCGTCCCGCGCGCGCGGCGACCTCGCGCTCGCGCTCGAGCAGGACGGGCCCCACCCCGGCCAGCGCCACGGCGAGCGCCAGCAACCCGAGCAGCCGCCAAGTCGGCGCCGGGGTCATGAGCGTTCCCCAGCGCACCACTCCGTACAGCCCCAGAGCGGCGAACCCGATGAGCCGGACCAGAGGGCGCTCGGCGGTCCGCGCCGACTGCCGGCCAGAGCCGGCCTCCTGTCCGAGCGGCGCGAGGACCGCGACCTGGGTGGTGGAGCTCATGCGGCCGCTCGCTCCCGTCGGCGGCGTCCGATGCCGACCACGAACCCCACGCAGCCCGCCACCTCGAAAGTGGCGTCGTGCATCGGCTGGGTGACCAGCGGCGTGGGGACCACCAGCACGGCCGCGCGCACACCGGCCCCGAGGAGCGCGGGCGGGAGCCGGGCCAGCGACGTGGCGGCGACGTACACGACCTGCGCAGAGCGCGCCCCCGGAGCCAGGCCGGGGGCTCTTGAGTCGGCCCCACCCTCCCCGCCATCGATCAGAGCAAGCTTGGTGTGCGCGATCGGCCATGCGGTGAGATCCGGTTCGACCTCGAGCGGACGATGCTCGCCGGGCAACAGTAAGCCGCAACCGACCCGCCTTCCGAGCTCGAGCACGAGCGATGCGGCGGCCCGGACCGCCGCGTCGAGATGTTCGGGCGGTCCGTCGCCGCGCGCGTCGAGGACCACGAGCGGACGGCTGTCGGTATCGGCCTGCAAACGCCGCTCCAGTAGCCCGGCGCCCCGCGCCAGCGCCGGCCAGTGGATGCGCGACGCCGGCGTGCCCTGCCGGTAGGGCCTCAGGCCGTCGACCTCGGTCGCGCCCATCGGCTCGACGGAGGCCATCCCGGCCGCGCGACGCCACTTCTCCCCCGCCCCGGGAGCCCACCGCACGCGCTCGGTCCGCGGGAGCACGAGCAGTTCCTGGGGAGGCGACGAGCTGACCCGGACCACACGGGCGAGCTCGAGGGCATCCGAGACAACCAGCGTGGGCGGATCTATTCGCCGGATGCCACGGCGCGGGAAGCGAGCGACGATCCGGACGCTGGCGCTCTGTGAGCCGGAGAGCAGCGACATCGGCGCATACAGGAGTACCGGCTTGCCCGCGAGCGGATCGAGCACGGCGGCGCCGGGCAGCCCCCAATGTCCGCGGCTGACCTCGATCGTCGCCTCGATCGGCTCATCCTCAAGGACCCGATCGGAATCGAGCTGGCGCTCGATGCCGGCCGCGCGCGCGGCCAACTGGACCCATGCCGGCGCGACGACGCCGAGCACGAGGAGCGCGATTCCCGGGACGAACACCGGCGCGGCGTCGAACATCAGCGCCACCAGGATCAGCGCCAGCCCGGCCACCGCGACCGCCCCCGCCCGTCTCACCGCACGGGCTCCTCCTCGGCGCTCACAGCGCCCTCACCGACGAGATCGCGTCGCTCACCACGTCAGCCGCGGCCCGGCGGGGCGATTCCGGCGCCAGCATGAGCCGATGGGCGAGCACCGCCTGAGCGAGGCCCTGGACGTCGTCGGGTAGCGCGTGGTCGCGTCCCTGCATCATCGCGTACGCCTTCGCGGCGCGGAGGAGCAGCAGTCCGGCGCGCGGGCTCGCGCCGAGGTCGAGCCGAGGATCCTCGCGGGTGCGCCACAGCACGCGCACGATGTAGTCCCGCAGCGGCTCGGTGGCCTGCACCCGCTTGGCCGCGTCCTGGGCCGCGAGCACTTCGGCCGCGGTCGCCACGGGCGCGAGGGACAGCACCCGGTCTCCTGCCTCGTGGTCGGCCAGCATCTCCGCTTCGGCGCCGCGGGAGGGATAGCCGAGCGCGATCCTGACCATGAACCGGTCCACCTGCGCCTCGGGCAGCGGGTAGGTGCCCTCGTACTCGATCGGGTTCTGCGTGGCCAGGACCAGGAACGGGCGCGCCAGTTCGTGCGTGTGGACGTCGACGGTCACCCGTCGCTCCTGCATGCACTCGAGCAATCCCGACTGGGTCTTGGGCGAGGCCCGGTTGATCTCGTCGACCAGCACGACGTTGGCGAACACGGGTCCGGGCCGGAACTCGAAGCGCCCCTCGCGCTGCTGGTAGACGTTGGTGCCCACGACATCGGCCGGGAGCAGGTCCGAGGTGCACTGCACGCGCGCGAACTGACAGTCGATCGAGCGAGCCAGCGCTCTGGCCAGCGCGGTTTTGCCGACACCGGGATAGTCCTCGATGAGCACGTGGCCCTCGGCCAGCAGCGCCACCATCAGGTGGGTGAGCGTCTCGGGGCGGACCTGCACGGCGCTGGCGATGTTGGCCTCTATCCGCCGCGCCACCGCGGCGTGGGCCTCAGACTCTTGCGGGGCTACGGGTGTCTGCTCTGGCTCCATCCGTCCCCTCCCTGGCTGCGCGCAATCGCTCCACTTCATCGAGGACGGCGCGCGCCACCTGTTCCTTCCGCGAGCGCGGCACGTGCCGCTCCCCCCCGTCGGCGCTCAGGATCGTGACTTCGTTCTCGTCGACCTCGAATCCGATCTCCGCGCGCGAGATGTCGTTGACCACGAGCATGTCCAACCGCTTGCGCTCGAGCTTGCCACGTCCCAGCGCGACCGCGTCCTCGCCGTGCTCGGCCGCAAAGCCGACAATGATCTGATCGTCGCGCCGGCGCTCCGCTACCGATCCGAGCACATCCTCGGTCGGCTCGAGCTTGATCTCGGGGACGCCCTCGTCCTTCTTGAGCTTGCGGTCGGCCGGCTCGACCGGGCGGAAGTCGGCCACCGCCGCACTCATCAGCAGTACGTCACACGATCCGACCTCACGCTGGCATGCCCCAGCCAGCTCAGCGGCCGTCTGCACCCGCTGAAGCCCGACCGTGGGGGGCGGCTCGAGTCCGACATTCGCCGTGATCGCCATCACCTCGGCGCCGCGGCGAACGGCCTCGCCCGCGAGCGCGAACCCCATCCTCCCCGAGGACCGATTGCCGATGAACCGGACGCTGTCGATCGGCTCCCGGGTGCCACCGGCCGTCACCAGCACGCGCACGCCCGCGAGGGACTGCGGCGTCAGCAGGGCCTCACATCCCTCGAGCAGTTCCTCGGGTTCGGCCAGCCTGCCAACCCCGTGCTCGGCGTAAGACGCCAGAGCCCCTTCGCCCGGGGGAATCACCTTCACCCCGCGCTCTCGCAGCAGCACGAGGTTGGCCATGGTGGCGGGGTGGTTGTACATGCGGCCGTTCATCGCCGGCGCCACCGCGACCGGACATTCGGCCGCGAGAGCCGCGGCGGTCAGCAGGTTGTCCGCCAAGCCGTGGGCGAGCTTGGCCAGTGTGTTCGCCGTGGCGGGCGCGATCAGGAAGAGCTCAGCGCGCTCGACCAGGGCCAGGTGGCTAATCGGGGCGCGCTCCGGCAGCGCCTCGCCCGGGTAGGAACCACGCGCCGGGTCGGGCTCGAACTCGCTGGTCAGCACCGGCGCGCCGGTGATCGCCTCGAACGAGGCCCGACCCACGAAGCGCTCGCTCGCGGGCGTCTGGATGACCCGCACCGCGTGTCCCCGCCTCACCGCCAGCCGTGCCGCCTCGAGCGCCTTGTACGCGGCGATGCCGCCACTAACACCGAGGAGCAACCGGGCCACGGGTCGGCTCCGCCCGACCTTCTACCGGTAGTGGTACTTCAGCTTGCCCTGAGCTACCTCTTCGAGGGCGATCGTCAGGTAGTTCTTCGAGCGCGTCTCGACCATCGGCGGCGGGAACTCGTCGAAGGTGCCCTCGCCGAGGTTGTGGTAGTAGGAGTTGATCTGCCGAGCGCGCTTGGCGGCGACGATCACGCTGGCGTAGTCAGAGTCGACGTGCTCGAGGAGCTTGTCGATGCGGGGTGAGATCAAGGCAGGTCCGTTCGTTGGCTACAAGTGTTGGCAACAGGTTAGCGGGATGGATGGGGCGCCCCGCCACCTACCGCCCCGGCGTCCCACATTCCATCGCGCGCCGGACGATCCCGATCAGTTCCTGGGTGGCTTGCTCGAGGCGATCGTTGACCACCACGTGGGCGAACTCGGGCTGGGCCTCGAGCTCGTGCCCCGCAGTGCGCAGGCGCGCCTCGACCTCCTCGGGCCCGTCCGTGCCGCGCCCGATCAGTCGCGCCTGGAGCGCGTCGCGCGAGGGGGGTGCGATGAACACGGCTACGGCGTCGGGCATCGCGGCGCGGACCTGTCGGGCGCCCTGGACCTCGATCTCGAGCACCACCCCGGCGCCGTCCTCGAGACGGCGCTCGAGCTCGGAGCGCAGGGTGCCGTACCGATTACCGGAGTACTCGGCATGTTCGACGAAGTCGCCACAGGCCACCCGAGCCTCGAACTGCTCGGGGGTCAGGAAGTGGTACTCGACGCCGTCCTGCTCTCCGGGGCGAGGCGCGCGAGTGGTGGCCGAGACCGACAACTCGAGCTCGGGAACGCGCGCGAGCAGGCCCCGGATCAGGGTGCCCTTGCCAACCCCGGAGGGGCCGGTGATCACGAAGACTCTGGGGTTGGGCTTTTCGGTCAGCGCCGACGCATGAGCGCCACCAGCTCACCGCGCTGGCGCTCGGACAAACCGCCGACCGTCTTGCTCGGCGAGATCTTGCACTGGCCCAGGATCTTGTTGACCTTCACCCGGCCGTACTTGGGCACGGCCAGCAACAGATCGAACACCTTGGCGGTGGCGAGGTAATCCGGGGGCTCGAGCAACAGCCGGTCGATCGGCTGGCGGCCGGCCTTGAGATCGCGCTTGAGCTGCGCCCGGCGAGTGCGGATGTCGTTGGCCCGGGCAAGCGCCTCCATGCGTTGCACGAGCGACCGTTCGGGCGCGGCCGTGGGCTTGGTGGGCGATTCGGTGACCGGCGGCATGGGCGGCGACTATACATCTTGCGAACACCCGATCAAGACAAAAGGCTGCAATTCGACTCGACCTCAAGCTGAGCTAGAGCATTGTCGAGGATGGTTCGGACAATTACCTAAGTTTGCAGGGGGTTTTGCAACACGTTTGCAAAATGGACACAAGCGCGATTGTGCACTGCCCGGCGCGCCCACGCGTTCGTGTTACACGGCGGTGTTTGCGAGGAGTTCCACGACTTGGTTTGCCACTCGGTCCCCCGCGGCGGGATCGCGAAAACTCTCGGTGCCGACGGCCACGAGCGTAGCGCCGGCGCGCATCAGATCGAGCGCGTCGGCGCCTCGCTGCACGCCGCCCATTCCCACGACCGGGATCTCGACCGCCTGGGCCACGGCATGGACGTGGGCGAGGGCGACACCGCGCACAGCCGGCCCCGAGACGCCGCCCGTAGTGCCGCCGAGCCAGGGCTCGCCGGACCGCGGATCGAGTGCCATGCCACGGAGCGTGTTGATCAGCGACACCGCATCGGCCCCGGCCTCCTGCGCGGCGCGGGCGACCGCCGGGACGTCGGTGGCGTTCGGGGTGAGCTTGACGATCAGCGGCTTGGCGGTCAGCGGTCTGACCCGCTCGAGCAGGCGCGCCACCTCTCCGGGGTCCGCGCCCATCATCAGGCCGGTCTCCACGTTCGGGCAGGAGACGTTCAGCTCGAGCGCGCTGACCTCCTCGCGCTCGGCGAACGCGTGGACGAGCGCAGCCACCTCGTCCCGGCTGAAGCCCATCACGTTGACGATCAGCGGGACCGGGAGCTCGGCCAGCTCCGGGAGGTCGTGCTCGAGGTAGCCGGCCAGGCCCTTGTTGGGCAGCCCGATTGAGTTGATCAACCCGCCGGCGAGCTCCCACAGGCGGGGAGGCGGGTTCCCCTGCCGCGGCTCGAGCGTGACGGTCTTGGACACGAAGGCGGCGAACGGGAAGCGCTCGATCAGCTCATCGCCGAACGCGCGCCGCGCCGCGATCGCATCGAAGGTCCCGGAGCCGTTGATGACCGGATGCGCGAGCTCGAGGCCGCAGAAGGAAACGCTCAATGTCCTGCTCCAGCGATTGCGGCGGTCTCGAGCACCTCGGCGTCGAGAACCGGGCCGTCCAAGCACAACCGGATGTAGCCGTCGCGGGTGGGCACCGCGCACCCGAAGCAGGCGCCGAATCCGCAGGCCATGCCCGACTCGAGCGCCAGCTGGGCGGGGACGTCACGCTCGACGCACGCGAGGCGCACCGCCTCGAGCATGGCCGGCGGCCCACACGCGTAGACCTCGAACTCCTCGGCGCGCTCGTCGAGCTCCTCCGCGAGCAGCTCGGTCACGAGGCCGTGGTGGCCGACGCTGCCGTCGTCGGTGGCGATCAGGGCATCCGTGAGCAGCGCGGCGCCGGCGGCGTGGGCGGCGTCGCGGAAGCCGAGCAGCGTTGGGGTCGGTCCGTTGAGCTCGTCTTGCCAGATGGCGAGCGGGGCGATGCCCACCCCGCCGCCGACCAGGAGCGGCTGGCGATGCTCACGGGGGGGCGCGAACCCGTTCCCGAGCGGTCCGAGGAGGAGCAGCTCCTCGCCGGGCTCGAGCTCGGCGAGTCGCCTGGTCCCCGGGCCGACTTCCTCGATGAGGAACTGGAGCTCGCGCTCACGTATGCGAAGGACGCTGAAGGCGCGCGGCAAGAACGGTCGCTCACCCTCTCCCCCGCCCCACCGCTCGGCCGTGCGGAGCATGTAGAACTGACCCGGTCGGGGGCGAGGGCCAGTGGGGTCCTGGCAGCGGATGACCACGTACGTGCCGTGGCTCTCGCGCGCGGTGATCGTCGCCGCGCGGCACCCGAACCGGGCGCTCATGCCACCTCGGTGGACTTGGCCTCGGCGGCCCCGTGGTGGATCTCCTGGAGCGAGACGACCTCGGGCTCTCCCCCGCGCGCGGCGGAGATCGCCCGAGCGGCCGCCATCCCGCCGGCCATCGTGGTTATGCACGGGATGCCGCGCGCGATCGCGGCCGAGCGGATCTCGTAGCCGTCGGCCCGGGCACCGGTTCCGACCGGGGTGTTGATGACCAGGTCGACCTCTCCGCGCTCGATCCAGTCGACCACGTGCGGGGAGCCCTCGCCGATCTTGTTGATCGTCTCGGCCGGGATGCCCATCTTGCGGATCGCCTGGGCCGTCCCGCGAGTGGCCACGATCTCAAAGCCCAAGTCGTGCAGGATGGTGGCCACGCCGGTGGCGGCCGGCTTGTCGCCGTCGGCGACGGTGATGAAGGCTCGGCCGCTGCCCGGAAGCTGGGCGCCGGCCGCCGCCTGGGCCTTGGCGAACGCCGTCGGGAAGTCATGGGCGATCCCCATGACCTCGCCGGTCGAGCGCATCTCGGGTCCGAGCAGCGAGTCCGCACCGGCGAACCGGTCGAAGGGCAGCACGACCTCCTTGACGCACACGTGACCGTTGGTGGTGTCGGGAGGCAGGTGCAGGTCGGCCAGACGTTCGCCGAGCAGCAGCCGGCAGGCGAGCTTGGCCACCGGCAGCCCGATCGCCTTGGACACGAACGGCACGGTCCGCGACGCACGCGGGTTGGCCTCGATCACGTGCAGGACCTCGCCGTGGATGGCGAACTGGACGTTGAGCAGCCCGACGACGCCGAGGGCCTTGGCGATCCCCTCGGTCTGCTCGCGGAGCTGAGCCAGCATCTCGCCCCCGAGCGTGTGCGGCGGGAGCACGCAGGCCGAGTCCCCGGAGTGGACCCCGGCCTCCTCGACGTGCTGCATGATCCCCGCGATCCACACGTCCTCCCCGTCTGAGAGCGCGTCGACGTCCACCTCGATCGAGTCCTCGAGGAAGCGGTCCAGGTAGATGAGCGAGCTTTCCTCCCGCGCCACGCGCATGAGGTAGTCGCGTAGACCGTCGACGCTGTAAACGATCTCCATGGCTCGTCCACCGAGCACATAGCTCGGGCGCACCAGCAGCGGGAAGCCGACCTCCTCGGCCCGGCTCAGGGCGTCCTGCGTCGAGGTGGCGGTGGCGTACGGCGGCGCCTTGTAGCCAAGCCGGTCGAGCAGCGCCCCGAAGCGCGAGCGGTCCTCAGCCAAGTCGATCGCGTCGACGCTCGTGCCGAGGATTCGAATCCCGGCCCCCTCCAGGGCGGCGGCCAGCTTGAGCGGGGTCTGGCCGCCGAACTGAACCACGACCCCTTCGGGCCGCTCGACCTCGCACACGGCGAGCACGTCCTCGAGCGTCAGCGGCTCGAAGTACAGCCGGTCGGAGGTGTCGTAGTCGGTCGAGACCGTCTCCGGGTTGCAGTTGATCATGACCGCGTCGCGACCCTGCTCGCGGATCGTCTGCGCGGCGTGGACGCAGCAGTAGTCGAACTCGATGCCCTGGCCGATCCGATTCGGGCCCGAGCCGAGGATCACCACGCTCGGGCGCTCGCCCCGGTCGACCTCGATGTGGTCCGCGGGGTGGTGGGGGTGGGTGGGTGGGGTAATCCTTTCCCAGGCCGAGTAGAAGTACGGGGTGCGGGCGGCGAACTCGGCCGCGCAGGTGTCGACCGACTTGTACGTGCGCTCGCCTGCGAACGGCGCCTCTGGATCGGCCACCAGCTCGGACAGCTCGCGCAGGAACCACCAGTCGATGTCGGTGCGCCGCTGGATCTCGTCGACGGGGAGGCCGCGCCGCAGCGCCTCGAGCAGGTGATCGAAGCGTTCGGCCCCAGGGGAGTGCAGCGCGGCGAGCAGCGCCTCGTCGTCCTGGGGAGGCCCGGGCCGCGAGTCGAGCTCGCGCGAGCGCAGCGCCTTGGCGAACGCCTGCTTGAACGTCCGGCCGATCGCCATCGCCTCGCCCACCGACTTCATGTGGGTGGTCAGGCCCGCCTCGGCGCCGGGGAACTTCTCGAACGCGAACCGCGGCCACTTGACCACGCAGTAGTCGATCGCCGGTTCAAAGCTGGCCGGCGTGGCTTTGGTGATGTCGTTCGGGATTTCTTGCAGCGTGTAGCCGACGGCGAGGCGCGCCGCGATCTTCGCGATCGGAAAACCGGTGGCCTTGCTCGCGAGCGCGCTCGAGCGCGACACCCGCGGGTTCATCTCGATCACCACGATCTCGTCGGTCGCGCGGTTGACCGCGAACTGCACGTTCGAGCCCCCGGTCTCGACCCCGACCGCCCGGATCGCCGTGATCGCCTGGTCGCGCAGGCGCTGGTACTGCTTGTCGGTGAGCGTCTGCTGGGGGGCGACGCAGACGCTGTCGCCGGTGTGGACGCCCATTGGATCGAGGTTCTCGATCGAGCAGACGATCACCACGTTGTCGGCCCGGTCGCGCATCACCTCGAGCTCGAACTCGCCCCACCCGAGCACCGACTCCTCGAGCAGGACCTGCGTGATCGGCGATGCGCTGAGGCCACGACCAACTACGTGGTCGATGTCATATTCGTCGCGGACCACGCCCCCTCCCTTGCCCCCGAGCGTGAACGCCGGCCGGACGATGAACGGAAGGCCGATCTGCGACACGGCGGCGCGGGCGTCCTCGAGGGTGTGCGCGATCGCGCTCCGGGGGACGCGCAGCCCGGCTTCGGTCATCGTCTCGCGGAACCGCTCGCGGTCCTCGGCCCGCTCGATCGCGTCGTAGTCAGCCCCGATCAGCTCGACGCCGTAACGCTCGAGCGTGCCGTCCTCCGACAGGGTCTTGGCGAGGTTGAGCGCGGTCTGGCCGCCCAGCGTGGCCAGCAGCGCGTCGGGGCGCTCGCGCTCGATCACCTGGCGGACCGGCCCGGGCAGCAGCGGTTCGACGTAGGTCGTGGTGGCCACCTCGGGATCGGTCATGATCGTGGCTGGGTTGGAGTTGACCAGCACGACCTCGTAGCCCTCGTGCATCAGCACGCGGCACGCCTGCGTGCCCGAGTAGTCGAACTCGGCCGCCTGGCCGATCACGATCGGGCCCGAGCCGATCAGGAGGATCTTCTGGAGGTCGTCCCTACGCGGCATTTCGGATCTCCCGGACGAAACGGTCGAACAGGTAAAGGGCGTCGTTGGGTCCCGGACCCGCCTCGGGGTGGTACTGGACGGTGGCGCCCTGGACGTCTCGGAGCACGAGCCCCTCGACCGTTCGGTCGTACAGGTTGATGTGAGAGAGCTCGGCGGCGCCGAAGTCGGTCTCCCAGCGCACCGCCTCGTCGCGCTCGATGGTCTTGGCCCCGTCCGGCCCGAGGACGGCGAAGCCGTGGTTCTGGCTGGTGATCTCGACGATCCCCGTGGTTAGATCCTTGACCGGATGGTTGGCGCCGTGATGACCGAAGGGCAGCTTGTAGGTCTCGAGGCCCACGGCCCGGCAGAGCAGCTGGTGACCCAGGCAGATGCCGTACACCGGGAGCCGGCCGACGAGCGCGCGGACGGTCTCGACGATGTAGTCGAGCGCGCCGGGGTCGCCCGGGCCGTTGGCCAGGAAGATCGCGTCCGGGTCGTTCTGCAGAAGGTCGACGGGACTCGAGGTGCACGGGTGGAGCTCGACCGTGACGCCGCGCTCGACGAGGTTCCGGACGATCGACCGCTTGACGCCCGTATCCACCATCGCGATGCGGATTGGACCGTCGCCGAGCGCGAGCATCCGCTCGGGCGTGACCTCGCCGACCAGGTCGCGGCCGGCCATGTCGGGCTCCTGCTCGATCAGCCTGCGGGCCTCTGACGCGGTCATCGCGGACGGGAACACGCCGCCGCGCATCGCCCCGCGGTCGCGGATGTGACGCACGAGCGCGCGCGTGTCGACGTCGGTGATCGCGGGAATCGCCTGGCCGGCCAGCCAGCTGAGCCATCCCTGGGTGGCGCTGGGCGCGTCGTCGCGGTCGACCGCCGCCCGCATGATCGCCGCCCGCGCGTGCACGCGGTCTGACTCCATGGCCGGCTCGGACACGCCGTAGTTGCCGATCTGCGGATAGGTGAACGTGATCAGCTGCCCGGCGTAGCTTGGGTCGGTCATCGCCTCCTGGTAGCCCGACATCGAGGTCGTGAACACGATCTCGCCGACGGCGTGCCCGGGGGCGGCGCAGGCCAGCCCGTCGAACCGGGCACCGTCCTCGAGCAGGACGTAGGCGGTGGCGACGGTCACGAAATCGCCGGGGCGTGAGAGCGCATCGGTTCCCTGAACGCCACCGTCCCCGCCGCCACGGTCAACAGCACGGCACCCTGGAGCATCCGCCCGTGGAAGCAGCAGTTGGCCGAGCGGCTCGCGTACCCGCCGGCGCCGACCTCGAAGCCCGCCTCGAGGTCGACCAGACACAGGTTGGCGGGTTGCTCCGGCGCGATGCGCGGTATCGGTAGTCCGTAGAGCGCGGCGCCTTGAGTCATGCGCTTGATCACCACCTCGAGCTCGAGCTCGCCCGTTAGGACCAGCTCGGTGAACAGCGCTGGGAAGGCCGTCTCAAGGCCGATCGTGCCCATCGGCGCCTGCTCGAAGGGCACCTCCTTCTCGTGCGCCGCGTGCGGCGCGTGATCGGTGGCCACGCAATCGATCACGCCGGACTTGAGCGCCTGCACCAGCGCCCGGCGGTCGCTCTCGGCCCGCAGCGGCGGGTTCATCTTGAAGCGGCTGTCGAGCGTCCGGACCATGTCATCGGTCAGCGTCAGATGGTGGGGGCAGACCTCGGCGCTGACGCGCGCGCCGTGCTGCTTGGCATGGGCGAGCGCGTCGACCGACTCGACGCACGAGAGGTGTTGAAAGTGCACGCGGGCGCCTTCGTAGGCGGCGAGCGCGCCGTCGCGGGCGATCATCGTCGACTCGGCCAGCGACGGGATGCCTGCGATGCCCAGGCGCGCGGACACCGCACCCTCGTGCATGGCGCCGTCCCGGGAGAGCTCTGGGTCCTCTTCGTGCAGGGCGATCACCCCGCCGCATAGCCGCTGGTACTGCAGAGCCTTGCGCAGCACGCCGGCCGAGACGACCGGCTTGCCGTCGTCGGTGAAGCCGAGCGCGCCGGCGTCGCGCAGTTCGGCCATCTCGGTCAGCTCGTCGCCTCTCAAGCCCCGCGTGATCGACGCGAGGAAGCCGACGGGCACCCTCGCCTGCCGGCGCGCGGTTTCCGTGAGCGAACGGAGGATCGGCGCATCGTCGACGACGGGGTCGGTGTTGGGCATCGCGATCACGGCACAGAAGCCGCCCGCGGCGGCCGCGGCGGTGCCGGTGTCGATGTTCTCCTTGTACTCCTGCCCGGGCGAGCGCAAATGCACGTGCGGATCGACGAAGCCGGGAAACAGGTGCTTGCCGGCCGCCTCGATCGTCTCGCCGTTGTCCGGCGCCGGAAGCGATCCGGGTGAGCCTAGCTCCGCGATGTGCCCGTCGCGGATCAGGACGTCATGCGGCTCGTCGAGGCCCGCGCGCGGGTCGAGCACGTGGGCTTCGCGGATCAGCAGCTCGGCGGGAGGCTCGGCGCTGTGGAACAGTCTGTCCTCGGTCATCACGCCACCGCCGCCAGGCTCGGGGCCCCGACGAGAAGTTCGTACAGGACGGCCATCCGGACCGCCACCCCGGCCCTGACCTGGGCGCCGATCAGCGCCTGGGGTGAGTCGATCGCCTCGCCCGAGAGCTCGACCCCGCGGTTGACGGGCCCGGGATGCATCAGCAACTGTCCGGGAAGCAGTCTGCCGGGCGTGATCTGGTAGCGGGAGGCGTACTCGCGCAGCGAGGGGACAAACGAGTCGCGCATCCGCTCCTGCTGCATGCGCAGGACATAGACCACGTCGGCCTCGCCGAGCCGGTCGAGCGTGGTCGCCGCTTCGCAACCGAGCGCCTCTATCTCGCGCGGGATCAGCGTGGGAGGACCGCACACGGTGACGTTGGCGCCCATGCGGGTGAAGGCGAGGATGTCCGAGCGCGCGACCCGGGAGTGGAGGACGTCGCCGACTATCCAGATGTTGGTGCCGTCGAGCGCGCCGAGTCGGCGGCGCAGCGTGAACACGTCGAGCAGCGCCTGCGTGGGGTGCTCGTGCTTGCCGTCGCCCGCGTTGATGACGGCCGCGGATGTCCACCCTGCGACCATGCCGGCCGCGCCGGCGTGCGGCGAGCGGATCACGATCGCCGCCGGGTCGTACGCCGACAGCGTCTGCACCGTGTCCTTGAGCGACTCGCCCTTGTCGACGCTCGACCCCTGCGAGCGGATCGAGACCACGTCGGCGCTCAGCCGCTTGGCCGCGAGCTCGAAGCTCGAGCTCGTCCGGGTGCTCGACTCGTAGAAGAGGTTGACGATCGTCCGGCCGCGCAACGCGGGCACCTTCTTGATCTCCCGGCCCGACACCTCGTCGAAGGATTCCGCCCGATCGAGGATCCGCTCGATCGAGGCCCGGTCGAGATCGTCGATCGAGAGCAGGTGGCGTCCGATTCGGGTCATGCGGGAGTCCGGGAGGTTGGGGATGGGTGGGCGGGTGATAAGTCAGAGGTCGGGTTGATGGTGACCTCGTCGACACCGTCGATCTCCTCGACGCACACGTTCACGCGTTGCTCCTGGGAGGTGGGGATGTTCTTGCCGACGTAGTCCGGGCGGATCGGGAGCTCACGGTGACCGCGATCGACCAGCACCGCCAGCTGGACGCGCGCCGGCCGGCCGTAGTCGAAGATCGCGTCGATCGCCGCGCGCGCGGTGCGGCCGGTGTAGAGCACGTCGTCCACGATCACGATCGTGCGCTCGTCGATCGAAAAGTCGAGGTGGGTGGAGTGGACGACAGGAGCGCTGGGCCGCAGCGAGTAATCGTCCCGATAGAAGGAGATGTCGACGTCGCCGAGCGGCACCGCGGGCTCGAGGAGCTCGCTCGTCAGCGCCTGCAGCCGCCGCGCCAGCACCGCCCCGCGCCGGTGTATCCCGACGAGCGCCACCGCGCCATCCGGGTTCTTCTCCACTATCTCGTGAGCGATCCGCACGAGCGTGCGGCGCATGTCATCGCGGTCGAGCACGACCGTTCCCATCCTTCACGCGCTCCTTCCTGGCCTCACTGGACCGGGTTAAAGGGGCCGACTCGAACCAGCGTAACAGGGCTAGCGGCGGCGCCGGTAGAGCACGTGGGGAAGGCCGGCGTGAATGACGTCCCGCTCGAACTGGAAGCCCGCCTTTTCCATGACCCGCCGGGAACCGATGTTCGTCGGCAGGGCGAAGGCAATGATCTCGAGCAGGTCGAGCTGCTCGAAGCCGACCTCCACGCTGGCTTGGGCCAGCTCGGTGGCGAAGCCCTGGCCCCAGCGCTCCGGCACGACCGCCCAACCGGCCTCGACGTCGTTCAGACCGGCGGTGTAGGTGTACTGAAGGCCGCCCCGGCCGACCATCTCCCCGGTCTGGCGGTCGCGCAGCAGCCACATGCCAAAGCCGTGACGCTCCCAGTGCTCGACCTTGGCCGCCAGCCCGTCGAGGATCTCCGCCTCGGTCGGCGACGCCCGCCGCGGCCACAGGGTCGTCGAGACGCGCGGATCCAGGAGCAGCCGCAGATGCTCGGGAGCCTGGTCGAGCGTCACTCGCTCCAAGACCATCCGGGGCGTCTCGAACCGCTCGATCGTCCCGGTGCTCATCGCGCGGTGTCAGCCACCGGCTCGGACGCCTCGGCTGCCTCGAGCCCTCCCTCGTCCTGGAGCCGGTCCGACCAGTGGATCAACTCGGGCTCGCCCCGTTCGGGAAACGGGACCTCGATCGTGTCGAAGTCGCGCGGGAGGACCGTCTGGGGGAAGATCGCCCGCGCCTCGTCGCGCAGCACGCCGGGCGGGTAGCGCGTCGAGGAGTGCACAAGCGCGAGCGTCGTCACGCCCGCGTCCCGGGCGAGCGTTGCCGCCTGGGCGGCGGTCGAATGGCCGGTCTCGGCCGCGCGGTCGTGCTCCTCCTCGGAGAACGTCGCCTCGTGCACGAGCAGATCGGCGGCGTGGCTGGCCACGGCCAGCGTCTCGCACGGCGAGGTGTCTCCGGACAGCACGATCTTGCGTCCGGGGCGGGGCGGCCCGAGCACCTGCTCGGGCTGCACCCCCCGCACGACCTCTCCCCGCTGCAGAAGGCCGAACTCCGGCCCCTCAACCAGGCCCAGCGCGCGTGCGGCATCGGGATCGAACTCGCCGGGCCGCGGATCCTCGTACAGGACATAGCCGAGGGCGTGCGAGACCCGGTGCGCCACGGCGACCGGTGCGATGTTGTATCCGTCGCGCGCGAGCACGTCACCGGGCGCTAGCTCCACCAGCTCGAGGTCGAAGCGAACGCGCCCGGCCACGCGCATCGCCAGCGTGATCAGCTCGCGTAGACCCGGCGGGCCGTGGATCGCCAGCGGCCGCTCGCGGGCCCGCAGGTCGAAGGTCTTCAGCAGTCCCGGGAGGCCGAGCCAGTGGTCGGCGTGGTAGTGGGTCAGGAACACCTCGGTCAGCTCGGTCAGGCCCACCGACTGCACGAGCTGGCGCTGCGTTCCCTCGCCGCAGTCGAACAGGATGCGGTCGCCGCCGCGGCGCACGAGCAGCGCGGGCAGCCCCCGCCGCGGGGTGGGGATCGAGCCGCCGGTGCCCGCGAAGAAGACCGAGAGGTCCATCCAGCTCAGTCTGTCAGCCGACGGCGATGAGCTCGAACCTGAGCCGCCCGTCCTCCACGCTCGCCATTCCCATCGATAATTGGGATTCCCGCCCGCCCCCCCGCCGGCGCTCGGTCGGGCTCCCGGGGTTGAAGATCTGAAAGCCGTCCTGGGCCTTCTCGTGCAGCGGCAGGTGCGAGTGGCCGAAGATCACCGCATCGGCCTCGGGGAAGCGCCGGCGCATCCGGCCGAGCCGCCCCTTGGCCGGGCCGGCGTCGTGCAGGACCGCGATCGTGGCGCCGCCGGTCTCGAGCGAGGCGACCGCCGGCAGCGCTTCGCTCACTTGGGCGTCGTCGACGTTGCCGTGCACGGCGATCACCGGGGCGTAGGACTCGAGCTCCCGCAGCACCGATAGCCGAATGAGGTCGCCGGCGTGGACGATCACATCGGCCGCCGTCAGCCGCGCCACGCAGTCCTCGGGTAGCCGCCGATTGCCCCGCGGGAGGTGTGTGTCCGAGATCACGGCGATCTGCACGGTAAGCTCCTCTGAAGTACCAGCGCCCGTAGCTCAGGGGATAGAGCGCGCGCCTCCGGAGCGCGAGGCCGCAGGTTCAAATCCTGCCGGGCGCGTCACGAATTCCGGCGACTGGGCGGAACGAGCAATGTGCACTCATGGCGCTGTGTAGCACGCTCGCGGCGGCCGTCGAGCGTCCCGGTCGGACCGTGACCACTGTAGAGGCATGAGCGTCGACTGGAGCGCGTTCGTCCGCGCGCCGCTCCGCGACCTCGGTCCCTACGTGCCCGGCGCGAGTGCCTCCGAAGCCGAGGCCCAATACGGGGTCGCCCACCTCGAGCGACTGAACTGGAACGAGGGTCTGTTCGGACCCCTGCCTGGTGTACTCGAGGCGGCCGCGGACGGTCTTGGCGACGCCTGGAAGTACCCCGAGGAGGCCTACGAGGAGCTACGTCACGCGGTCGCCGGCTGGCTCGGCGTGCCCCACCAGCAGGTGCTGCCCGGCCACGGGATCCAGGCGCTCGTGCTGACGGTGCTCGCCAGCTTCGTGTCGCCAGGCGACCGCGTTGTCGTGCCGTGGCCGACCTACGGCCTGTACGCACCCGCCTGTCGGGCAGCCGGCGCGGTCGTCGAGCGTGTCGATGCCGTGGAGCTCGACTTCGACCTGGCGCGTATCGCCGCGGTGGCGCGCGAAACCGATGCGCGGCTGGTGTGGATCTGCGACCCGAACAACCCGACCGGCGCCCAATTGCGGCCGGTCGACTGGGCCTCTTTCCTGGACGGCCTGCCCGAACGGTGCGTCGTCGTCGTCGACGAGGCCTACGTCGACTACGTCCAGCCAGGGGATCGCACGCCGCGCCTGGACGATGTCGCCGCCGGTCGCCCCGTAGTCGTGCTGCGGACGTTCTCGAAGATCTTCGCTCTCGCTGGGCTCAGGCTCGGATATGCGATCGCCCACCCCGAGCTGGTGCCCTACCTGCAGTCGGTGCAGGAACCGTTCAACGTCAACAGCGCCGCGCTGGCCGCCGGATGCGCGGCCTTGGCCGATCCCGAGCCGGTGAACGAGCGCCGGGAGGAGACGATCGCCTGCCGCGAAATGCTGGTCGAGCGTCTTGCGGCCGGTGGCCTGCGGCCGCTGCCTTCGGCAGCGAACTTCGTCCTCGTGTCTCTAGACGGCCGGGACGACCTGTTAGTCGCCGATCGCATGGCTCGGCGCGGGATCATGGTGCGGGCAGGCACTGAGTTCCAGCTCCCCGGCCATGTACGCGTCACGGTAGCGCCACAGCCCCTGATGGAGCGCGCGGCGGGCGAACTGATCGCCGCCTGCCGCGTGAGCGCGGGATCGATCAGCCGCTCATCCCGCCATCGATCGACAGCCTATGAGACGTGATCATCGCGCTCTCGTCGGCGGCGAGATAGAGCATGCCCTGCGCGATCTCCTCGGTCGTCGCGTGACGGCCGAGCGGGATCATCGCGTCGAAGGCCTTGGCGGCTTCGTTCTGGGACAGGTGCGTCGCGCGCATCTCGATGTCGTCCTGGAAGGGGGTCGAGGTCGGACCAGGGTGGATCGTGTTCACCCTGATGCGACATGGCGCAAGCTCCTTGGCGGCGGTCCGCATCAAACCTACCTGCGCGTGCTTGGCGGCGACATAGGCTGATACTCCGGGCGGTCCGATCAGGCCAACGACACTTGAGGTGATGATCACGCTGCCGCCGTCGGGGATGTGCGGGATCGTGTGCTTGAGCACGTGGAAGGCACCGAGCACGTGCACCGCGAGCGTGCGCGAGAACACGTCGGATGGGTAGTCGGCGATCGGCGCGACCTCGCCGCTGATGCCGGCATTGCTGACGACGACGTCGAATCGCCCGTAGCGATCCACGCCGGCGGCGACCGCGCGCGCCACCGCCTGCTCGTCGGTCACGTCGGCGACCGACGACAGCGCGTTGTCCTGCCCGAGCTCGTCGACGGCTGAGCCCAGCTTGGCCTCGTCGATCCCGACGAGGTGCACGGCGGCGCCCTCGGACACGAACAGCCGGGCCGTCGCGAGTCCGATTCCACTCTCGCTCCCGGTGATGAGGGCCACCTTGTCCTGCAGTCGGGGCATGGTCACCTTTCCTGTGGTCAGCCGTCGAGCTTGTCCCGCTCCTGTCGCTTGACCCATTCGTCGGCCTCGAGGTCCTGATCCGGGTGCGGCTCGCTGGTGCTGGTGGCGCCGGTCGGAGTGTGCGACTCGTCGCCGAACGGCTGATCGGTTGAATCGGGTCCCCGCCCACCCCGATCGCGTGGGTCGGGTCGCTTGTCATACGGGTCCGGCCACTCCGTCGGGTCCGGGCTATCGGCTGGATTGTTCAGCTCGTGGTGCGGGTCGTGATCGTCGGGCGGAGGCGGTGTGTTGCGTTCGTCGCGTTCCATTCGCAACTCCTTTTCAGTGGATCGGTGCGTGCGCCGGGGCCGGGATGTCGAGCTCGAGCAGCCAGAAATCCCGACCGAGCACAGGCACCGAGACGTTATAGACCGGAACCTTGCCGATCGCTCCCTCGAACGTACCGGCATGGGCGTGCCCGTGCAGGACGAGGTCGGGCTCGTGCTCGGCGAGGGGCCGCGCTGAGTAGCCCCCGGGTGGGGCGGGGTATAGCAATTCCCATGAAGGTGCTCGTCCTGACCAGTGAGCCGATCACCGCCCAGCAGCTGCGCGACGCGCTGTCCTCGGACGTCGATCCCTCCAAGGCGGAGGTGATGGTGGTCGCGCCCGCGCTCCAGGAGAGCGGCTTGAAGTTCTGGCTCTCCGACGCCGACGACGCGATCGCGCGGGCTGATGAGGTCCGGCGAGGACCAGCGCTACCGCGAGGATCTCGACGACCGCGAGCTCGCCGAGCGCTTCGGCCGGCCGGTCGATCGCGCCGGGGTCTAAGAACCCCGTCCGCCCGGCCCCGCAACCCGCTCACCCAGCCGGCGCAGCAGCAGCTCGGCGTTGGCCGGGGCGAACCCCTGCCAGTCGTTGTTGAAGTAGGCATAGACCGTCTCGCGCCGGCGCCACTGGGCGATCCGCCGTGCCCACGTGTCGATCTCGGTGGCCGAGTAGTTGCCGGCCCGGCCGCGCGCGCCGTAGTGGAAGCGCACGAAGCGCCAATCCGCCGTCGCCTCGTAGGACTGAAAGGGCCGCTTGGGGTGATCGCCGATGGTGAGCGCCACGCCGTGCGCCCGCAGCGCATCCATCACCTCGGGCACGAACCAGCTCTCATGCCGGAACTCGATCGTGTGCAGGCCGGGTGCAAGCACGTCCAGCCACCCCTCCAGGCGCGCGTCGTCGCGGGGGAAGTTCTCGGGCAGCTGCCACAGCACGGGGCCGAGCCGTCCCGCCTGCACCATCGGCTCGAGCGGCTCGTAGAAGCGTGCGATCCCGTCGCGGATGTCGACGAGGCGTTTGATATGGGTCAGGTAACGGCTCGCCTTGACCGCGAACACGAACCCTGGCGGGGTCTGCTGAACCCAGCCCGCCACCGCGTCGCGACGCGCCAGGCGGTAGAAGGTCGAGTTGACCTCGACCGTGTCGAAATGCCCGGCGTAGAGCTCGAGCCAGCGCCGCTTGGCCGCCTTCTCCGGATAGAGACGGCCTCGCCAGTCGTCGTACATCCATCCCGAACAGCCGATGCGTACGGGCATCATGGCCAGGGTAAGGACAAGAATAGATGCCGACGCTCGAGTACCCCCACGCACCCGTCCCCGACCAGCCCACGCGCGCCAACCTGCGCGAGGCGGTTGAGACTTGCCGCGCGTGCGACCTGTGGGAGGGCGCGACCCAGGCCGTGATGGGCGAAGGCGCGGCGCACGCGAGCCTGATGCTGGTCGGCGAGCAGCCCGGTGATCGCGAGGACATCGAGGGGCATCCGTTCGTCGGTCCGGCCGGCGGCGTGCTCGACCGCGGCCTCGAGGAGGCCGGGATCGCCCGCGACGACGTCTACATCACGAACGCGGTCAAGCATTTCCGCTACAAGCTCCGCGGCAAGCGGAGGATCCACCAGAAGCCCGACCGCTGGCAGGTGACGGCGTGCTTCCCTTGGCTCGCAGCCGAGCTGGCCGTGGTGAAGCCCGACGCGCTGGTCTGTTTGGGCGCCACCGCAGCGCAGGCGCTGCTCGGTGCGCACGTCCGGATCGGGCGCGACCGTGGTCACCCGATCGATTCTGATCTGGCGGAGCTGGTGACGCTGACGACGCACCCATCGGCAATCCTGCGGACCGACGACGAGGACCGCGAGCAGGCGATGGCGATGTTCGTCGCCGACCTGACCGCCGTCGGCAAGTGGCTGAGCGAGCGGCAGCATGGCTGAGCGGGAGGTCGTCGCGATCACCGGTGCGTCGGGCGGTGTCGGTCGGGCAGTTGCTCGCGAGTTCGCTCGGCACGGCGCAGCGGTGGGTTTGATCGCCCGCGGCCAGGCCGGGCTGGAGGCGGCGTCGCAGGAGGTTAAAGAGCTGGGCGGCACCCCCTACGTCCACCCCGCCGACGTGGCCGAGTTCGATCAGATGCGGGCCGCGGCCGCCGCCATCGAGGATCGACTGGGGCCGATCGACGTGTGGGTCAACAACGCGATGACCACCGTGTTCGCGTTCATCGATGACATCGACCCGGACGAGTTCGAGCAGGCCACGCGGGTCACCTATCTCGGCGCGGTATGGGGAACCAAGGTCGCGCTCGAGCGGATGCTCCCCCGCGACCGAGGCACGATCGTCCAGGTCGGATCGGCGCTGGCCTATCGAGGCATCCCGCTCCAGGCGCCCTACTGCGGCGCCAAGCACGCGATGAAGGGCATGTTCGAGTCGCTGCGCTGCGAGCTGCGCCACCGCGGGAGCCAGGTGCACGTGACGATGGTCCAGCTTCCCGGGATGAACACGCCGCAGTTCGACCATTGCCTGAGCAAGATGCCGCGTCACCCGATGCCGGTCCCGCCGATCTTCGAGCCCGAGGTCGCCGCCCGCGCAATTTATTGGGCCGCCCACCACCGCCGGCGCGAGCTCTACGTGGGGTTCCCCACCGTGTACACGATCATCGGTAACAAGCTCGCGCCGTGGCTGGCCGAGCGCTACCTGGCCCGCACCGCGGTCGATGGGCAGCAGACCGATCAGCGGTTCGACGGAACGGCGGCGGCGAACCTGTTCGCGCCGGTCGACTCCGACCACGACGAGGGCGCCCGCGGCGGATTCGACGACCAGGCCCACCCGCGCAGCCCCCAGGCTTGGCTCAGTCGCCACCGGCGCGCATCGGGACTGGCCGCGGGCGTCGCGACCGGTGCGGCTGCCGCGCTCCTGACTCGCCGCTCCGCTTGAGGTCGAGCCGCTCGGCCAGGCGGGAGGCGAGGGCCATGATCGTCAGCGCCGGATTGGCCGAGCCCTGAGTCGGCATCACGCTGCCGTCGGCGACGAACAGGTTGGGCACGTCCCAGCAGCGGTGGTCGGCGTCGACCACGCTGCGCTCGGGGTCCGAACCCATCCGGCAGCCGCCGACCAGGTGCGCGTAGCGCTCGACCACCAGCAGGTCCTGGGCTCCGGCCGCCTCGAAGATGTTGTGCAGCGTCTGCTTGGCGTACGCGATGTTCTTGCGGTCGTTCTCGCATTGCGAGTAGTCCATGCGGGCCACTGGGATCCCGTACTGGTCGGTCACGTTGCCCGCAACCGTGACCCGGTTCTCGGGGAGCGGCAGCAGCTCGGACAGGATGCCCAGCGTGTACCAGTGGTTGTAGTCGCGCATGTACTCGCGCAGCGCCTGGCCCCAGTGCCCGTGACCGATCACGTGTTGCGCGTGCTCGATCGGCAGTGGACCGACGGTCTGGATCGAGAACCCGCGGGCGAAGCCGCGGCGTTCGTCGGTCTCGTAGAACTGCTCGGACGAGATCTCCGGCGGCGGGGCCTTGTACATGCGCATCTCCTCCGGGAAGCGGCCGGACACCTGCGGGGCGCCCTGAACCATCACGCAGCGGCCCACCTGGTCGTTTTGGTTGGCCAGGCCGTGGGGGAAGCGGGCGCTGGTCGAGTTGAGCAACAGGCGCGGGGTCTCGATCGAGTAACCCGCCACCGCGACCGCGTCGGCGCGCTGGAGGCGCTCGCGACCATCTTCTCTGAAGTAGCGCACGCCGGTCACCCGGCCGCTCGAGCCGTCGACCTCCACGCGGGTGACCATGCAGCTCGCCCGGATCTCGGCGCCGTGCTCGATCGCGTCCGGGATGTGCGTGACGAGCGGTGAGGCCTTGGCGTTCACCTTGCAGCCCTGCAGGCAGAAGCCGCGGTAGATGCAGTGGGGCCGGTTGCCAAACGAGCCGTTGGTGATCCCGACCGGGCCGACGCGCATCTCGATGCCCAGCTTGCGGGCGCCGCCGCGCGCGGCATCCGCGCCGCCGGCGATCGGGTGAGGCGTGTGCGGATAGCGGTGCGGGTCCCCCCACGGCCAGTAGTCCCCGGACACCGGCAGCTCGAGCTCCAAGCGCTCGTAGTGAGGCTTGAGGTCCTGGTAGGAGATCGGCCAGTCCTCCCCCACCCCGTCGCGCGTATGCACCTCGAAGTCGGAGGGGCGAAAGCGTGGGCAGTAGCCGGCGTAGTGGACCATCGACCCCCCACGCCCCGGCCCGAGTTGTTCTTGCCGAGCTCGACCGGGTCTGAGCCGCCGATGATCCGTTCCTCGGTCCAATACAGCCCGTGCGAGCCCGCCTCGTCGGACACCCAATCCTCGTCCGGGTCCCAGAACGGCCCGGCGTCGAACACCACCACCTTCCAGCCGCGGCGGGCCAGGCGTTGCGCGAGCGTGCCGCCGCCCGCGCCCGCTCCGACGATCACCAGGTCGACCGGATAGGCGTCGTCGTAGCGCGCCATCCGCTCCTGGGGCACGGCGCGGCGATGGACGTCGAGCAGGAAGGCGGAGTCGTTCTCGGGCGGGCGCAGCGCGCCCCGCAGCAGCGTGCGCAACTCGTGGCGCAGGCTCACGGGCGGGCGGGCTCCTGATCCCCGCGGCGCTCGGTGTCCTTCACGGGATCGGTCTGGAACGCTTCTTGGCCCTCCCAGCTCTCTCGCTGCCCCACGCCGAGGCGCGCGTAGCCGCGCGGGTAGGCGGGGCCGCCGAATCCGATCTCGTTCCACGCCCAGGGGTGGGAGTAGAACGCGCTGAGCGCGCCGCGCGTGGGGCCAGGAGCAGATCGAGGAAGGCCCCCAGCGCGGCGACCTCGTCCGTGGTGAAGAAGCGGATCGTCGGCACGTGCTCGATCCGGTCGAGCACCACCCTGCGCGTCGCCTCGTCCCAATGGCCGACCTCGTCGAGCACGTTGAAGTCCGGGTAGCGGCCGCGCATCTGAGGGGTGACGCCCTTGCGCTGGCGCGGGAGTTCGTCGGGTGCCATCAGCGCTCGCGGCCGAACGCGGCGGCTGCCACGCCGAGCCCGCCGACGAGCGCGAGCGAACCGGGCGCGAGCAGCGGCGGGCCCATCACGACGTTGAAGAGCGGTTCGTCGAAGCCGCCCGGCTTACGCGCCACGCCGCGCACATGGGTGACCACACCGATCACGCCGTCCAGGCAGTACAGCGCGGACAGCGCCGGAAGCCACGTCCGGGCCGCCCGCTCGGAGCAAAAGCCGGCCACGCCGGCGGCGGTGAGCGCCGGAGACAGCGCGACCGGGGTCCACATCCACTTGTCGCCAAACGACCCGCGGAAGTGCTCGAAGTAGATCTCGAGTCCCAGCGGCAGCGCGCTGAGCGCGGTGGTGGCGGCGAGCGTGCGCTGCATCCGGCCGCTGCGGACGTTCTCCCACCAGCGACTAAGCCGCATGGCGCTCCGCATCCCGGCGCTTCAGCTCGAGCCCGTTGCCGGGCCGGTCGAGGTCCGGCATGAGATCTCCGTTCCGCGGATCGATCACCCCGTCGAACAGCATGTGCTCGATCCGCACGTGGTCGTGGAAGTACTCGAGATGGACGAACTGCTCCATTGCGGTCGCCGGGTGCAGGTGGATCGCCGGGCCGCAGTGCAGTGACAGCGGGAGGTTGTGCGCCCGGCACAGGGCGCCGACCCGTAAGAGCTCGGTGATCCCGCCGCAGCGGGTGACGTCGGCCTGCAACACGTCGACCGCACCGGCCTCGATCATGCGCCGGAAGTACGGCGCGTCGTCGCCGTACTCCCCAGCCGCGATCTCCATCCCCGCCGGCGCGCGATCGCGCAGCAGCCGCAATCCCTCCAGATCCTCGGAGGAGACCGGCTCCTCGAACCAGCTCACGCGCGCGTCGTCCGCGAAGCGCCCGGCCAGGTCGAGCGCCTGCTTGCGCGAGTAGGCGCCGTTGGCGTCGACGAACAGCCGGGTGTGCGGGCCGATCGCCGTCCGCGCCACCTTCACCCGCTCCGGATCGCGGTCGGGCTCCGAGCCCACCTTCATCTTGACTCGGGGTATCCCCTGGCCGACCCAGCCGGCCAGCTGCTCCGCCAGGCGCGCGTCCGAATAGGCGGTGAACCCGCCCGAGCCGTACACCGGCGCGCGGTCGTGCGCCATCCCCAGCAGCTTGCAGAGCGGCAGCCCGAGCACGCGGGCCTTGAGGTCCCACAGCGCCGTGTCGACCGCAGCGATTGCCATCGAGGTGATCCCCGGCCGCCCCAGGTTGCGCGTCTGCTCGACCATCTTCTCCCAGGCGCCCTGGGGCGACATCGCATCGCAGCCGCCGACGACCCCGGCCAGCTTGGAGTCGACCAGCTTGGCGGTCGAGACGTCGGCGTAGGTGTATCCGAGGCCCACCTCGCCGCCCCCATGGGCAAGGACGACGACGATCGTGGTCGAGTCCCAGGCCAGCGTTCCGTCGGCCTCGGGCTGATCGGTCGGGATCGTGAACGCCCCGACCTCGAGCTCCTCGACCGGAGCCTCCGCGCGAACCGCCGTGCTCATCGGCCGGGCAGGAATTCCTGGATCTTCTGCGAGAAGGACTGTTTGAGGATCCGCCCCGCGTCCGGGTCGCCCGACAAGAGCGCGGAGCTGAGCGCCTTAGCCTGCTCGATCGTGATGTGCGGCGGCAGCGGCGGGACCTCCGGGTCGGTGACCGCCTCGTACACAACCGGACGGTCGGCGTTCAGCGCCTCATCCCAGGCCGGTCCGACCTGATCGGGCGTCTCGACGCGGATCCCCTTGAGGCCGACGAGCTCGGCGTACCGCGCGTACGGGAAATCCGGGAGGTCCTGCGAGCCCTCGAACTTGGGATTGCCCTCCATCGCCCGCTGCTCCCAGGTGACCTGGTTCAGGTCGCGGTTGTTGATCACCATGATGACCAGCCGCTGGTCGGCCCACAATGGCGGTACTTGGCGATCGTTATCAGCTCGTTGATGCCGTTCATCTGCATCGCCCCGTCGCCCACCATCGCCACCACGGGGCGGCTCGGGTACGCGAACTTGGCGGCGATCGCGTACGGCACGCCCGGCCCCATCGTGGCCAGCGTCCCCGACAGCGAGCCCATCATGCCCTTGCGCAGCTTGACGTCGCGGGCGTACCAGTTCGCGGAGGAACCCGAGTCGGAGCTGAGGATCGCGCCGTCCGGCAGGCGCTTGGACAGCTCGTGGAAGACCAGCTGCGGGTTGATCGGGTCGGCCGGCAGCTGGGCGCGGTGCTCGATCAGGTTCCACCACTCCGCGACCTCGCCCTCGATCTTCTCCCGCCAGCCGCGATCCTCCTTGCGCTCGAGCCGCGGCATCAACGCCCGCAGCGTCTCGGCGCTGTCGCCGACCAGGTTGACCTCCATCGGGTAGCGAATCCCGAGCATCTTGCCGTCGATGTCGATCTGCACCCCGCGGGCCTGGGCGGGCGGGGTCGGGTCCGGTAGGAACTCCGAGTAGGGGAAGCTCGACCCGACCATCAGGAGCGTGTCGCACTCCTGCATGAGCGTCCAGCTCGGCTTCGTCCCGAGCAGGCCGATCGACCCGGTCACGAACGGGAGATCGTCCGGGAGGACGGCCTTGCCCAGCAGGGCCTTGGCCACTCCGGCGCCGAGCACGTCGGCGGTCTGCGCCACCTCATCGGAGGCGTGCAGGGCGCCCTGGCCGACGAGCATCGCGACCTTGCTGCCCGCGTTGAGCGCCGCCGCGGCGCGGTCGAGGTCGGCGTCGGCGGGCAGCACGCGCGGCCGCTGGTAGCCGGGGCCGGAATGCACCGTGCCGTGCTTGTTCGGCGGCTCCAGGACGGCGTCGGCGTCCTGGAGGTCGTTGGGGATGATCAGCGCGGTCACGGTGCGCTCGGCCAGCGCTATGCGGCAGGCGCGATCGATCAGATGGCGGATCTGGGCCGGGACCATCGCCACTTCGACGTACTCGTGGGCGACGTCCTTGAACAGACTCTGGAGGTCGATCTCCTGCTGGTAGTTGCCGCCCATGCCGGCGCGGGCCTGCTGGCCGACGATCGCGAGCACGGGCTGATGGTCGAGCTTGGCGTCGTACAGGCCGTTGAGCAGATGCACGGCGCCGGGGCCTGACGTGGCCATGCAGACGCCGAGCTCGCCAGTGAACTTCGCGTGGGCGCAGGCCATGAACGCGGCCATCTCCTCGTGACGGACCTGGATGAACCCAGGCCGCCCGAGGTGGGCAGGCTCCTTTCCATTTCCGTTGCTCGAGCGCTCGAACGCGCCCAAGATCCCGTTGATGCCATCGCCCGGATAGCCGTAGATGCGCTTGATTCCCCACGTGGTGAGGCGTTCCAGTAGATAGTCGCCGACCGTTGCACTCATGCGCTCTCGTTCCTCTCCTCGTCTGCCCGCCTCTTGCTTTGCCGCTACCCGGTTGCCAGAGCCGTTAACCGCCCGGGTCAGACTGCCTACACGCGGTCCTGCGCCTCGGCGAGCGCCACCGCCGCATCGATGTGGGCGAGGTGGGTCAAGCCCTGCGGGAAATTGCCGAGCAGTTCGCCCGACCGCGGGTCGATCTCCTCCGAGAACAAGCCGAGGTCGTTGGCGCGAGCCACGGCCTGGTCGAACACGGCGCGCGCCTCGCCCAGGTCCCCGGCGCGGGCCAGGCACTCGGCCAGCCAGAACGAACAGGGCAGGAACGCCCCCTCGTCGCCCTCCAGGCCGTCGTCGCGCCGGTAGCGGTAGACGAGGCCGTCGCCCGCGTCGAGCTCCTCGCGCACCGCCGCCACCGTGCGCTGCATGCACTCGTCATCCCAGGCCACGTACTCGACCGTCGGAAGCAAAAGCAGCGCCGCGTCCAGCTCGCTGCGACCGAACGCCTGCACGTACACCCCGCGCTTGCGGTCGTAGCCGCGCCGCTCGATCGTCTCGCGCAGCTCGTCGCGGGCCTTTTTCCAGCGCCTTACCGGGGCGCGCCGCATGCACTCGTCGGCCAGACGGATCCCGCGGTCGAGCGCCGACCAGCACAGGACCTTTGAGTGGACGAAGTGCTCGGGGTCCCCGGCCCATTCCCAGATTCCCTTGTCCGGTTGAGACCACTGCTCGGCCGCGTGGTCGATCAGCGAGACCAGGAAGCGCCAGTCGTCGTCGCTCGGCGAGTGGCCGCGGCGGTGCCAGCGCCAGGTCAGGTTGACGAGCTCGCCGTAGGCGTCGAGCTGGGTCTGCGCAGCGGCGTCGTTGCCGAGGCGGACCGGGACGGACTGGCGGTATCCCCCGAGCCCTTCTACCACGTCGCCGCGCAGCCGCCGCTCCCCACCCACTCCGTAGACGACCTGGAGGTCGCCCGCATGGCCGGCCGCCGAGCGCATGATGAATGCGCGGAACGCGTCGGCCTCCTCCACGGCGCCCAGCTCGGCCAGCGCCCGCGAGCTGAAGCTCGAGTCGCGCACCCAGGCAAACCGGTAGTCCCAGTTCCGCGGGCCTCCGACGGCCTCGGGAAGCGACGTCGTCGGCGCCGCTGCCACAGCCCCGGTGGGCGCGTAGGTGAGGGCCTTGAGCACGATCCCCGAGCGGCGCGCGGCTGGCTCGTCGCGAGTACCGAGACGAAGCGAGGACGCCCACTCCCGCCACCACCCGACGGTGTCGTCCAGAAGCTGGTCGAGGTGCCGCGGGTCGGGCTCCTGGGGCGGCTCGGCGTCGATGTGCTCGGGGGCGCAGTAGGTCAAGGCGAGGCGGACTCGATCCCCCGGCCCGACCGTGAAGCGAGCGCTCAGCTCGTGGCGAGGATCCTCCTCGAGCTCCTGATCGAAGTAGACGAGCAGCGCATCGTTGCCGCCGATCGTTGAGTGCAGGCGATGCCCGTGCCGGCGGATCCAGGGCCGGACCTGGCCGTAGTCGAACCGCGGCGCCACCTGGACCGCGAACTCGACCGAACCGCGCACGCCCTCGACCACCCGAAGGATCCGCCGCGCCTCTGTCTGTTGCGGGGTGTCGTCAATCGTGAAGCAGTCGAGCAGCCTGGCCTCGCCGGTCGGGCCGAGCAGCGTGGTCTCGAGCACCAGCGTGTCGTCCAAATAGGTGCGTACGTAGTCCCAGGAGTCACCGCCGGACGGCTGAATCGAGCAGTGACCGCCGTGCCGGCGGTCGAGCAGGCGGCCGAACGCGCTGCCGGAATCGAACCGCGGCAGGCAGCACCATTCGATCGAGCCCTCGCGCGAGACGAGCGCCGCACTATGGCAGTCGCCGATCAGCGCGTAATCGCCGATCGGTGGGTATGTGTCCTCGCTCACCGTTGGCAACTACCCGGAATTGCCCGTCGTTTGCCGGGCGGGCACGCGGGTAGCGATCAACCAAGGGCCGGGGCACATACCGACTGACGAAACGAGAGGAGTCAGGACATGGGTCTTACAGACAAGGTCTCTGGCAAGCTCAAGCAGGCGGCCGGCGATATCGCCGGCGATCCCTCGCTTCATCGCGAGGGCAAGCAGGAGGAGCGCAAGGGCGAGGCCAAGGACGAGCTGGCCCGCGACCAGGAGCGCGCCGACCGCAAGGCCGAAGAGGTCGCGAACCTGGAGAAGAAGACGGCTTAGGGCGGACCCCCGCCCGCCTCTTGTAGCCGTCCGGCGCCCGCGCGGAATGCTCCGCGCGGGCGTCGCTATTGTGGCGTTGGGTTATGCGCCGCCACTCCCGATCCCGACGATCCCACCCCGGCGGGGAGGTATCTCGGGAGGCGTGGATGCGGCTGTTCGCGTGCACGGGGGCGGCAGCACTGCTGCAGCTCGACGGGACGTTGATCACGGTGGCATTGCCGTCCGTGGCGCACGGGCTGCGGGTGTCGAGCGCGTCGACCGCGATCGTGCTCAGCGCCTACTTCGGCGCCTACGCAATCGTGTTGCTACCCGGAGGAGCGCTGGTCGACCGGTTCGGGGCGCGCCGGCTGGCGCTCGTTGGTCTCGCGGTGTTTGCCGTAGGGGCCGGCGCCGGCGCGCTGACGTCGAGCATCGGCGCGCTGATCACCACACGGGTCATCCAGGGCGCGGGCGCCGGACTGGTCAGCCCCGCCGCGCTCGCCGGTGCAGTCAGCGGCTTCCCCCCCGAGCGGCGCGGCAGCGCGCTGGGGATCTGGGGCGCGAGCGCCGGCGTCTCGAATTTGATCGGGCCACTGCTCGGCGGCCTGTTGACGGTTTCTTTGGGCTGGCGCGCGGCGTGGTGGGCGCTCGTCCCGCTGACGCTGATCGCCGCGGCAGCGGTGGCGCGCGAGGTGCCCGCGACGCTCCACGCCGGCGAGGCCCCGGACAAGCCCCAGTCCCCCGCACTCAACCGCGTGGTGATGGCGGCCACGCTCATCGCGGCGCTCACCTTCGCGGTGATGATCGGCTGCTTCTACCTCGCCTCGCAGTATCTCCAGCGAGCCGCGGGCTATTCGGCGCTGGGCGCCTCGGCCGCACTCGTGATCGTCGCACTGCTCGTCGGGGCGGCCGCGCCACTGACCGGTCGTCTCGTCGATGAGCACGGCGAGCGACTGCCCGCGATGCTCGGCTTCGTTCTCGCCGCCGGGGGTCTGGCACTCCTGGCCATCCCCGGCATGCCGCTCGACGACCTGGTCACGATCCTCCCACTGGTGCCGGTCGGACTGGGCCTCGGGATGCTGTTCGTGCCCACCTCGCGCGCGGCGTTGAACGCGACGCCGCTCTCCTTACACGGACGGACATCGGCCATCCTGTCGGTCGGACGGTTGCTCGGCGCCGGAATCGGCGCGGGCCTCGGCGGGGCCGCGCTCGCCGGCGGCATCGAGGCCTCAACCGTCCACGGCGCAATGCTGATCGGCTGCATCCTGTGTCTCGTGGTCGGGCTCCCGGCCTCCACCCGGCTGGGGGCGCCCCGCCGCGGCATCGCCAGCGACGCCCGCGCCACCAGTTGACGTATCTTCACGCGGCGCACCAGGGCGTGCGGGCGACCGTGTGTACGGGCGGGGGGCGGGCGGGATCAGTTTCCCCATCGGCCGCACCGGGAAGCACTCCGGCATGCTTTCGGGACGGCCGGGGATCCTCAACCTGCGCCTGAACAGCCGGCCGGACACCGCCGGCCTCGCGCGGGCCGCTCTCGGTGTCCTGGGCAAGTCTTTCCTCCTGCGCCCGGAACTGGTGGACGACCTCAAGACGGCCGTCAGCGAGGCGTGCAACAACGCTGTGGACCACGCCTACCGCGGCCAGAGCGGCGCGATCGCGGTGCGGCTCGAGGTCATGCTCGAGAGCGTCGAGATGAGCGTGCGCGACTGGGGCGGCGGGTTCCAGCAGCTGGCTCCGACCGGCGACCACCTGCGGGTCGGCCTCCCCCTGATCAACGCGCTCGCCGACCGGGCCGAGTTCCTGACCGCCCCCGGGAGTGGAACCGAGGTGCGCATGAGCTTCGACATCCGCCACGACTCGCGCCGCGACGATCTGCTCGCGCAGCTCGAGGAGAGCGAGGACCTCGAGGCGTGGACGCCGTGGCGGCGTGGCCTCTCGGGTGATGTTGTCGTGACGCTACTTCCGGCCCAGCTACTGGGCGACGTGCTTGAGCCGCTCACCAGCGCGCTGACCGCGCGCTCCCGCTTCTCACTCGAGCGGTTCTCCGACGTCTTCTTGCTCACGCGGATGATCGCCGAGCACGTCCTCTCCACGGCCTCCAGCACCCGCGTCAGCTTCGCCCTGACTGCGAGCGGACAGCAGCTCGAGCTGACCATCGGCCCGCTGCGCGCGGGCGCCGCTCAGGAGCTTCGGGCACAGGTCGGGGGACTGGCCGACGAGCTGACCTCCGAGCGGATCGACGGATCGGAGCTCGTGCGGATCATGGTGCGCGACGGAGACCGGATTCCACGCACCGTCAGCGGGTGAGGCGCGCGCCTCGGAGCCGTTCGGAGATTCGGCTCGGGTTCACGGGCGACGCGAGGACTTTGATCACCACCGAGGGGTGGTGCTGGTCGGCCACCGTGTCGAGCTGGCCCTCGGTCGTAAAGGTCAGGTAGAGCAGGAGCGCGGCCACGCACACCAAGAGCACCGCGTACGAGCCCTGAAGCGGATTGCGCTCCTGCCGCCGGACCGGCGCCCGCTCGAGCGGGCGCCGCCGGCAGATCACGACCGCCGCGAACGCCACGAGCACGATCAGCGTGAAGGCGCCGATCGCGATGGGGACGCAGACCGAGAACAGGTGGTCATATTCGGCCCGGGCGTCGATCAGGCCCTGGGCCGGACTCCATAGGTGCACCGCTCGAACTTCTACCCAGCCGCGGCCCTGCTAACCGGCCTGCTCGTCCTCGTTGTCGGTCCGCGCACAGACGCGGGGCTCAGCGCCGAGCTCTGACCGCCAGCCCCTCGGACACCGACCGGCGGATCTGCTCGACCGGCGCGCGCGCCTCACCGCGCTCGAGCGGCTTGACCCACAGCTCGTCGACCAGGATCGTGAGCGTGGCCAGGATCGGTACGGCAACGAGCAGCCCGATGAATCCGAACAGCTGCTCGACCGCCAACACCCCGATCGCGACGACCGCCGGATGGAGCTTGACCGTCCGGGCCACCACCAGCGGCTGGATCAGATTGCTCTCGACCTGGTGGGCGACGACGTAGACGATGGCCACCAGCACCGCTTCCTGGGTCGAGACGGTGAGCGCGAAGAGGATCGGCGGGATCGAGCTGGCCAGCGCGCCGAAGTAGGGCACGATCATCGCGAACGCGGTAAACACCGCGAAGAACGCGGCGAATTGCAGCCCCACCAGCTCCAATCCCGCATAGGTGAGTACGCCGAGCACGAGCATGCCCACGACCAGGCCGCGTAGCCAGGCCAGATAGGCGATCCGCAGCCGACCGAGGATGTGCACCACGTGCGGGCGGCGCTGGGGCGGAAAGACCCGGATCATCCCGTTCACAAGCGGATCGGGGTGAATCGCGGTGTAGAGCGCAGTCAGGAGGACCACGATGATCGCCCCTACGACCGCGGCGATGCTCGCGCCGACCGAGGCGACGGGTCCGAGCAGCTTGGACGGGTCGCGTGTGTAGCCCGTGACGAAATGCTGGACCTGCGCGGTGATGTGAGCCGGCGAGGATCCCGTCAAGCGGCCGAGCCGGCGGCTCAGGGAGTCGCCGATGGCGGGCAGCGACGCCGCGAAGTGGTTGACCTCGCGGGTGAACACCGGAACCACGAGCGCCACGAGACCACCGAGCACCGCAAGGCCGAGCAGGAGGCCAACGGCCGCCCCCATCGCGCGGGGAACGTGCCAGCGCTGCAGGAAATCCGCGAACGCCGACAAAGGCGCGGCGATGATCACGACGATCAGCACCCCGAGGACGAGGCTGATCAGGTCGCGGAAGATCATCGCGGCGATGACCAGGCCGAACGCGAGCAGGACCGCCTTGTAGATGACGCCGGGGTTGATCTTCGAATCCGACATGCAGATCCAAGGCTGCCCTTTAATCGCCCGGCGCACGCGCTCGCGGGCTCAGTGAGTCATCACGCGATGCGGGCGGCCAGTTCGCCGGCCAGGTCGCCGCGGCGGACAACCACGACGTCGTTCAGGCCGAGCCAGCCCGCGACGAGGCGCAGCTCGTCGGCGAGCTCGCCCGCGACGTAAGAGTCATCAACCTCAGCCTCCGCGTACGCGCCCTGGACGAGCAGGGCGCCCCGGCCGCGGTCGGACTTGAGATCGACACGCGCCACCAGACGATCCCCGAGCAGGAACGGCAGCACGTAGTAGCCGTGGACCCGCTGGGGCGCCGGGGTGTAGATCCCGATGCGATAGCGGAAGCCGAACAGCCGCTCAGTGCGCTGGCGAAACCAGATCAGGGAATCGAAGGGCGAGAGCAGCGCCCGGGCATGGAGCCTGCGCGGCTGACGTGCCGCGGGCCACAGGTAGGCCGGCGCGGCCCAACCCTCGACCTGGACCGGGAGCAGCTCGCCGGCGGCCACGAGCTCCGCGACGCGCGCCTTGGAGTCACCCCGCGGCAGGCGGAAGTAGTCGCCGAGGTCGGGCTCGGTGGCCACGCCGAGGGCTCCGGCCGCGATACGCAAGAGCGCGCGCTGAGCCTCGTCCTGGCTCTGCATCGGCTGGTCGAGAATCTCGGGCGGCAGCACCCGCTCGATCGTGTCGTACAGGCGCTCGAAGTTGACCCGGCGCGCGGCCCCGATTCGCCCGGTGAAGAACAGGTGCTCGAGCGCGACCTTGCCCTCGTGCCAGTTCCACATGTGGCCCGGCTGCGGCGCAGCGCGCACGGGGTGGGCGGGGGCCAAATCTCTCGCCCGGATCGGTCCCTCCCGTGCGACCAGCTCGAAGGTCTCGGCCACGAGCTCGGGCTGCTCGCGCGCCACTCGGGAGATCGACCCCCACGCCTCGCGGTCGACGTCCGCCATCCGCCACCGGAACAGAGGATGGAGCTCGATCGGGATCAGGGACGCCTCATGGGCCCAGTACTCGACCAGCCGCCGGTCGATGCGACCGCTTCCGTGGCCGGCGATCCGGTCGAGCCGTGACTTGTCGTACGGCCCCAGACGCGAGAACACCGGCATATAGTGCGACCGCTCGAACACGTTGACCGAGTCGAGCTGAAGCAGACTGAGCTGGGCCACGAGTTTCGCGATCCGAGCAGCGCTCGGCGGCGTGGTGGGCCGCGGCCGACCGAAACCCTGCGCGGCGAGCGCGATCCGCCGGGCGCGGGTGAGGCTCAGCTTGGGGGCGGCTGGGGCGCGAACGCTGCTCATGTCTGGGTGGTAGGAGGGTAGGAGCGCTGGCGGCGGACTGGGAATTTGTCGGCGGCGCCTTGCGGCGGCGCCTGACAGCCTGTGGCCGGGATGTCCCGCGCCCGGGCCACAGCGACGGTGGTCGCTCGACGCCGAGACTTGGTCGTCGAACGCGATCGGCTGCGCCCCTCCGGCCGGCTGCTCATCCAGGCCGGGATGGAGGCCTCCTACGTCGATCTCGCCGATCCGTCCCACCTCGAGTTCGACTACATGCGGTGGATGCGGATCGTGCTCCGGGCGGCTCGCGCGCGGCGGGTGATCCACGTCGGCGGCGGGGCGTGCGCGCTGGCCCGAGCGCTCGCCGCGGAAGATTCGGATCCCGCCCACCCCGGACGACAGGAGGTGTGCGAAGTCGATCCCGAGGTGCTCGCCCTCGCCCGCGAGCATCTCGGCCTGCGGCGGACGCCTGGGCTGCGGGCGCGCGTGGCTGAAGGGCGCGCCTTCGTGGGCCACCAAGCGGCGGCCTCCTGGGACGCGGTGGCGATCGACGCGTTCGTCAGCGCGACCGTGCCGCGCCGGCTCATCACGGTTCAGGCGCTCTTGGACGTGGCCCGAGTCGCCCCTCTGGCGCTCGTGAACGTGCTCGATGATCGGACCGCCCGCGAGGTCTACCTGGTCGCCGCCGGGCTGTCGGCGGCCTATAGGCGTGTGTGGGCGCTGGGAGGCCGAACCGGCAACACGATCGTGGTCGGGTCGGCGGGGCGGCTCGACCTCGACCGGATCGCGGCGCAGGCCGCCGCCGATCCCTCTCCCGCGCGGCTCACGACCCCAGATCGGCTGGCCGTCTTCGTCGCCGGGGCTTCGGCACTGCGCGACGAGGACGTCGCGGAGGGCTGAACCAGAAGCTAAAGGCGCCGGGCCGGACGCTCGCGCGCCGTCCGGAACAGCTCGGCCGTCTCCGGATCCATGTAGTAGTCGGTGCCTCCGTCGGCGCGGCCCTCGGTCGCGATCGGCATGACGCGGTTCAGATGGCGCGAGTATCGGCCTGGCCACGCGAGGATGCCGGCGACGCCGTGGGCGCCCTTGTCGAGGTCGAGCTGCTTGGCCAGCTGCTCGCCACCGACTCGGGTGCCGGGACTGCCCGCCAGAAGATCGAACAGCTCGCGCGCCGGAGGCGCGAGCTTGCGGTAAAGCCAAGCCGCCTGGTCGGCGTCATCCGCCGACCAGGCGTGGACATCGTGGTGTCGGCGCGACCCTCGCGGGCCACGGCGGCCACGCCCCCCGAAGGGAGGTGGAGTTCCAGGCTCGGACGCCAGAAACGTGGCGAACCAGGCGTAGAACTCAGGCACCCGCTCCTCGGGGACGGCCACCGTGACCTGCTTGTCGGCCATCAGATCTCGGTCGTCTCGGCGGTCGCTTCGGGCTGCTCGGCACGCTCGTGACGGTGCCCGCAACCGCGACCGTGATGCCCGTGACCGTGTCCGTGTCCGTGTCGTCCGTGGCGCCCACGGCGGCGGGCACCCGGCCCGGCCAGGAAACGCGCGAAGAACGCATGGAACTCGGCCACCCGGTCTTCCGGGACGTCAACCGTGACCTGCGTTGACTGCGGATTGGGGGTGATATTGGACTCCATTTCGCTACTCCTTTTTTGCTTACGAATGCAAGCATAGCAGAAGTAAATACTTAAGTAACGCCCAAGCCACCCGAGGGCACGCGGCCCGCTCGGCGTCCATGCCTCGCAAGCGGGCCGGGCCGCCGCACATCCGACGGACACCGAGCGCAGGCAGGCCTCACGCCGGGTTACGCGGCGACGTTCTGGCGGTGCTTGCCCTCGGCGAACTCCTCAACGATCTTGGCGTTGAATGCCGGCAGATCGTCGGGCTTGCGGCTCGTGACGAGTCCGTTGTCGACCACGACCTCCTGGTCCACCCACTCGGCGCCGGCATTGCGCAGGTCGGTCTGGAGACTCGGCCACGAGGTGACCTTCCGGCCTTTCGCGACCCCGGTCTCGACCAGCATCCACGGTCCGTGGCAGATGACGCCGACCGGCTTGTCCTGCTCGAAGAAATCGCGGACGAACCTGACCGCGTCCTCGTTGGCGCGCAGCTGGTCGGGGCTGGCGACACCGCCCGGTAGGACCAGGGCGTCGTAGTCGGACGCATTGGCCGCCGAGACGACCTTGTCGACCTTGATCTTGTCGCCCTTGTCGAAGTGCTGCCACATTTCGACCTCGCCCGTCTGGAGCGAGACGATGTCCACGTCGGCGCCCGCCTTGCGGACCGCGTCGAGCGGCTCGGTCACCTCGATCTGCTCGGCCCCGTCCGTGAACAGGAACGCCACGTGCTTGCCCTTGAGCTCGTTAGCCATGGCTAAGGCTCCTTTCGTGCTCGTTGTAGGTACTCACTTCGTGAGTACCCGACGCCACGTGCGCCAAAAGTGCTTACGTCGAGATCAGCGTGGGCGTCCCGAGCGGTATGTGATCAAGCAGCCACTGCCCCTCGGCCAGCGTCACGCGGACGCAGCCGTGGCTGGCCGCCTCGCCGATGCTCGCGACCTCGGGCGTCGAATGAATCGCGATCCGGGTGCCTCCGGTCCATCCCTGAATGGCGTGCGGCGAATGTGCCGACAGGGCCAGGATGCAGCAGCCGTATGGCCCCTCGGGATCGCCGGTGAGCAGCCGGTCAGTGACGGCGAAGCGGCCGGTTGGCGTGGGCGCACTGGACACCCCGACCGCGACCGTGAAGCGCGCGACGACCTTGCCGCCGTCGAGCACGGTTAGCCGGCGCGATCGGGTCGAGACCTCGATCTCCCACGGCACGCGGCCGAGGGACGCCGATGACTGGGCGATCCAGGCCACTCGGTTGTTGCCGGCCTCGGAGCTCATGACGCCCAGCCACCCGGGCGTGTGCTCGACCACCCAGAACGCGGCCGGGGAGCCGAACTGCGTCTTGGTTGCGAGCTGCGCGAGGTTCCGGCCGCCGGGCGTGGCGCGCAACGCCGTTCGATGCAGCAGGAGCGCGACGAGCGACCCTGATCCGCCCGGAATCGCGGGCTGGGTGCGGGCCGCCGAGGTCGCCGTGGCCGGTGACGGTGCCTGGTTCAGCTGCAGGGTCTGGGGTGAGGAATGGCTCTGGGCGCCGGAGCTCGTGCCGATCACGATCCCGATGACGACCGGGATGACCGCGATCAGCGCGGCCAGGCTGGCCAGTAGTACGCGTCTGTGCCCCGGTGGCCTCGATTGCGCTCCGTCGCCACCCATGAGCGCAACGGTACCGCAGCGTTTCGCGAACCGTTTCAGTCGAGTCCAGGGCGCGCGACTACGCCGTTACCGGGACGGGGTGTTTTTGGGGCGTCGAGCGGATCCTGTAGATCGCGCCACCAAAACGGGCAAATTCCAGCATTCCGGCGTCGGCTCGCAGCGCGTGCAGGATCTTGCCCCGTGGCAAGGCAAAATCCTGCACTGAGACGATCGTAGTCAGTGAATGCTGGAAATTGCCCCCCGAGGGTGGGCGCGGCGCCAGCGGACCGCGGTGGCGGCGACTCAACCGCCCGCGACCGCCGGCAGGATGGTCACCTCGTCGCCGTCCGAAACGGGCGTCTCGAGGCCGTCCAGGAAGCGGATGTCCTCGCTGCCGACGTACACGTTGACGAACCGCCGCAGGCCGCCGTCCTCGGCGATGCGACTGCGGAGTTCGCCGAAGCGCTCGTACAGCGCGTCGAGCACCTCGCCGACCGTGGAGCCGTCGACGCTGGCGGTCGCCGCGCCGCCGGTGGCGGCGCGGAGCTGGGTTGGGATCTTGACCGTGACTGCCATTGAGCGCTCAGTCATATCACGCCGCCGCGACGACACGTTCGGCGGCCTGTTCGAAGGCGTCGACGGTCGCCTCGATCTCCCACTTCTCGAACATCCCGCGCACCACGTCGAGGGTCTTCAGGCCCTCGCCGGTGATGTACGCGACCACGCGCTCGTCGGGATCGATGTCGCCGCGGGCCGCCAGCTTGGCCAGGACTGCCACGGTCACGCCACCGGCGGTCTCGGTGAAGATTCCGGTCGTGCGAGCGAGCAGCTTGATGCCCTCGCGGATCTCGTCGTCGGTTACCGCGTCGATCGATCCGCCGGTCCGGCGGGCCAGGTCGAGCGCGTAGGGACCGTCGGCCGGGTTCCCGATCGACAGCGATTTGGCGATCGTGTCCGGCTTGACCGGCCGGCAGAAGTCCTGGCCGGCCTCGAAGGCGCTCGCCACCGGAGAGCAACCCGTCGCCTGGGCCCCGTTGAACGTGGGCAGGCGGCCGTCGAGCAGTCCGGCCTCGATCCACTCCTCGAACCCGCGCGCGATCTTGGTGAACAGGGAGCCCGAGGCGATCGGCGCTACGACGCGGTCGGGCAGCTCCCATCCGAGCTGCTCGGCCGTCTCGAACGCGAGCGTCTTCGACCCCTGCGAGTAGTAGGGCCGCATGTTTATGTTCACGAACGCCCACTCGTGCTCGGCCGAGAGCTCTGTGCACAGGCGGTTGACGTCGTCGTAGTTGCCCCGCACCGAGACCAGGTTGGTCCCGTACACGCCGGTCGCGAGCACCTTCTGCTCCTCGAGGTCGTGCGGGATGAACACGTAGGACTCCAAGCCGGCCGCCGCGGCGTGGGCGGCCACGGCATTGGCCAGGTTGCCGGTCGACGCGCACGCGACGGTCTCAAAGCCGAGCTCGCGCGCCCGGGCGAGCGCCACCGACACGACGCGGTCCTTGAACGAGTGGGTCGGGTTGGCGGCGTCGTTCTTGATCCACACATCGCGGAGACCGAGCTCCGCGGCCAGCCGGTCGACCCGCAGCAGCGGCGTCCACCCGGCCGGCAGCACGCCCTGGGGCGGGGCCTGCACGGGTAGGAAGTCGCTGTAGCGCCACAGCGAGTGCGGGCCGGCCTGGATCCGGCGGCGGAGCGCCGCCGGGTCGTCGGTCGACCGCGGGGCATACGCGACCTCGAGCGGCCCGAAGCAACGCTCGCAGACATAGCGCGCGTCGAGCGGATAGCTCGTCTTACATTCCTTGCACAGCAGAGACTCTGGCGGCATATGAAAAAACCTCCGCCGGGGTCAGTGGTCCGGGTCGGAGGTTGGGAGCCGCCCTATCCACATCTCCCAGGCTTGTTGTTGGAGCCTGATGGAATTGGCACCTTTCCCTTGCGGGAGGTTGCCGGGGTTTCATAGGGCCAGTCCCTCCACCCCTCTTGATGCGTACAGCTATGTTCGGCGCAGTATATCCAGACGTTCGTCAGACTTCGAGCCGGACTTGAGTGGCCCGATCTTCGAATCGACCAGCGGATGATCGGGTAACCGGGGCGTGATCTCGGTGTTCAAGCATCGCCATGACCGCCACGTCAACTGATCCGCTCGAGCGCCTGGAGGCGACGCTTGCCCTGGGTCGCAGCGCGCCCAGCCGGCGCATGCTGATCGTGGTCAACCCGTACGCGACCACCGTGTCGGACCGGCTCAAGAACCTCGTCGTCTACGCGCTGCGGGGCCGCTATGAGGTCGACGCGATCGACACCAACGGGCGCAACCACGCCACCGAGCTCGGGCGCGAGGCGGCTCGCGAGGGCTACGACGTGGTGGTTGCGTTCGGCGGCGACGGCACCGTCAACGAGGCGGCGAACGGTCTTGCCGGCTCGAACACCCCGCTCTGCTGCCTCCCGGGTGGCCGCGCCAACGTGTACTGCCGGATGCTCGGCATACCCACCGACGTGGTCGACGCCACCGAGCATCTGCTCCTGATGGCCGACGACTGGCACCCGCAGCGCGTCGACATCGGCTGGGTGGAGCAGCGCAAGTTCCTGTTCTCCGCCGGCATCGGGCTCGACGCGAGTGTGGTCGAGCGGGTCGACGCACACCCCCGGCTGAAGGCTCGCTTCGGCGAGTGGTACTACACGTCGACCAGTGTGCAGACGTTCGCGCGCAATTATCTGGTCCATCCACCCCGGCTCGAGGCCGAGCTCGCCGGGGAGACCGTCGCGGGCGTGACGGTGATAGTGCAGAACACGACGCCGTACACGTACTTCGGCGAGCGGCCGGTCGAGATGGCCGAGGGGGCCACGCTGCACAGCGGAGATCTGGCCGCCCTCGTGCTCGACCGCGCCCGCCCGGTCGACGTGGTCCCCATCATCGCCCGCTCGCTCTCCAGCCAGTTCAAGGTCAGCCGCCACCGTCATGTCCACCCGTTCTCGGGCGTGCGCGATCTGCGGGTCCGCTCGCTTGACGAGCGCCCCCTCCCCCTCCAGGTCGACGGCGACTACATCGGCGACGTCGCGCAAGCTGCCTTCGGCGTGACGCCAAACGGCCTCGCCGTGGTGTCTTAGAGAGTTGCCCCGGCTCGCGACCGCCCTGGCCGGACTCGCCGTTTGCGTCACTGCGACGCTCATCGCGGTGCCCGCGCTGGTGTCGGCGCACCCGCTCCCGGCAGCGCCGAACTGCCGAATCTTCCCGGCTGACAACCCTTGGAACCAGCGGGTCGACCGCCTTCCCGTCGCCAAGGACTCGGCCGCGCTGATCGCGAGCATCGGACTGAATGATCCCGTCCACCCCGACTTCGGCTCGGGGCTGTATGACGGCGAGCCGATCGGCATCCCCTACACGGTCGTCTCGTCGAGCACGCCGAAGGTGGCGGTGCACTTCCAGTACTCCTCGCAGTCGGACAAGGGACCCTACCCGCTGCCGAAGGGCATGCCGATCGAGGGCGGTTATGGCTCGACGGGCGACCGGCACGTGATCGTGGTTGACCGCGACACGTGCACTGACTACGAGCTGTTCGCGGCCTACCCGCACGACGGCGGGCGCTATTGGACGGCCGGGTCGGGCGCGATCTTCAACCTGCGCTCCGACCACCTGCGTCCGGCGGGCTGGACGTCGGCCGACGCCGCCGGCCTCCCGATCCTGCCCGGCCTCGCTCGGTACTCGGAGGTCGCGGCCGGGAGCATCGATCACGCGCTGCGCTTCACGGTGCCGTGCACTGCGCCGCGCTACGTCTATCCGGCGCGGCATGAGGCCTCGACCTGCACCGGCCCGAACCTCCCGCCGATGGGCTTGCGGGTCAGGCTGAAGGCGAGCGTCAACATCTCGGGGCTCCCGTACCAGGCCCGCGTTGTGGCCGAGGCGCTCAAGCGCTACGGAATGATCCTGGCCGACAACGGCTCCCCGTGGTTCATCTCGGGCGCGCCCGACCGGGGCTGGAACAACGACGCACTACACCTGCTTGACCGGCTGACCGGGCGGGACTTCGAGGTCGTGAACACGAACTCGCTGCCCCACCCCGGGCTCTGAGGAAAGCAGGTGCGCGGGGGGAGGAAATCCCCCGCTCGACGCTCTTTGGAGGGTGGTCGATCCCCCTCCGAAGTCCCGCGCGCTCACGCCACGCCGAGCGGCGCTGACCGACGCCGATCTCGAGCTGCTGTGGTTCCTCTCCGAGCACCGCTTCGTACTCCCCGACCACGCCGCGGCTCTGCTCGGAGTCACGCCCGTGACCGCGCAGCGTCGCCTGGACAGGCTCGCGGACGGCGGCTACGCCAGACGCGCCGCAGTGTTCAAGGGCCGGCCGCCCATGCACCTGATCACCGCCGCCGGGCTGCGGGTGCTCGGCAGCACGCTGCCCACCCCGAACCTCGACCTGCACAACTACCACCACGACATCGGGGTGGCGTGGCTCTGGCTCGCCGCTCGGCGGGGCACGTTCGGCCCGCTCAGCGAGATCCTCGCCGAGCGCACGCTTCGCTCGCGCGACGGCGCGGCGGATCGTGAGTCGCAGGCGCGTGAAGCGCTGGGCGTGAGGCTCGGGGGGACGGGACCGCGCGGTCGGGAGCGACTGCACTATCCGGACCTGTTGCTGCGGACGGCCGACCGTCAGTGGGTGGCGCTCGAACTCGAGCTCTCGAGTAAGGGCCGCACGAGACTCGAGTCGATCCTGTCGGGCTACGGATCCGACCCCCGGATCGCCGGCGTCGTGTACCTCGTCCAGAGCCAGACGGTGGCGCGGTCAGTCGAGCGCGCGGCGCGCAAGGTAGGGGTGTCGGAACTCGTCCATCTGCAGCGCGTGCGCTTGAAGGAGGCCCAGCCGGCGGCGGCAAGACCGGTCGCGCTGGAGCGCGCATCAGGGGTGGCGCGGTGACACTGCCGGAACCGGTGAGCCCGCTGAGACGCAGGCTGACGCTCGCCGCGTTCATCTTGCTGCTGGCACTGCCGGCGCCCGTGGCCATCATGCTGTCCGGAGCGGTGCTCGCCATCGCCGCGGTCCGCGCCGCCCGCTTCGTGCCCCGCTTTGCGGCCGGGCGGCTGAGGGCCCCCCGCCGGGAGGACGGGATCATGCTCGGCGTCGATGCCCGGGGCAGGCTGGTCCGCCTGGGCTACGACGAGCTCTCGGCCCACGGGCTGATCGTCGGAGCGAGCGGCGCCGGCAAGACCACGACGCTGCTCACGATCCTCACCGACCAGGTGCGCCGCGGCCGGCCGGTGGTGGCGATCGACATGAAGGGCTCGCCGTCCTTCGTGAATGAGCTGGCGACGGCGGCGGCCGATGCCGGGCGGCCGTTCAAGCTCTGGACGCTCGACGGCGGCGCCCACTGGAACCCGATCGCCCACGGCAACGCCACCGAGCTCAAGGACAAGCTAATCCGCACCGAGCACTTCACCGAGCCGCATTACATGCGGGCCGCGGAGCGCTACGTCCAGACCGTCCTGCAAGTCCTCGCCGCGGCTCACCCCGACCGAGCGCCGACGCTGCAAGAGGTCGTCGAGTTGATGGACCCGAGCCACCTGACCGGGGTCCTGCGGCACGTCGACCGGCCGCTCCGCGAGCGGGTCCAGGACTACCGAGCGGGGCTGACCCACGATCAGTTGAGCGCCATCCGGGGGCTTCAGACCCGCCTGGCGATCATGACCGAGTCGCACATCGGACCGTTCCTCGCTCCGCCGCGGGATCCGCAGGCGGACATGATCGATCTCCGCGCCGCTTTGAATGGGCCCGAAGTGGTCGTGTTCAGCCTGAACTCCAGCCGTTACGGTCAGCTGGCCTCCCAAATCGGATCGCTGGCGGTGCAGGATCTGGTCTCGGTGTCCGGGGTTCGTCTCGACGAGCCACGTAATGGGCGCGCGCTCGCGCCGGCGATGATCGGTATCGACGAGTTCTCCGGGATCGGGACCGACCACGTCGGCGCATTGCTGGCGCGCGGGCGCGAGGCCGGGATGCCCGTGTTCGTATCAACGCAAGAGTTCGTCGACTTCGAGCGCGCCAGCCCTGGCTTCAGGGACCTGGTGCTCGGCGTCACTGCGGTCAACATCTTTCACCGCCAGAACGTGCCGGAGTCGGCGCGGATGATCGCGCGGATCGCCGGCACCGAGATGGGGTGGGAGGAGACGCACCAGACAGGCGGCGGGCTCCTCGGTGGCTACGAAACCGGCCGCGGGACCCGGCGTCGCGTCGAGCGGTTCATCGTCGATCCCAACGAGATCCAAACGCTCCCCCGGGGCGAGGCGGTCGTGATCTCGAAGATCCGGGGATCGCGCCCGCAGACAGTGCGGATCTCGCCGCCGCGGCGGGAGGGGCCGGAGCGATGATCACCGTTGGCGGGGGTGGTCAGGGGTGGCCGGGCGGGGGCGGTCGGGGGTGGGCGGGCGGGATCGAATCACGCACACGAACCCGAGCGCCTCCGCGCCAAGCGTCTCGAAGCAGTGCAACTCGTCGCAGGACACGTAGACGACGTCACCCTCGCCGACCTCGTAGGTCCGGTCACCGAGGGTCACCCGAGCGCGGCCGGCGACGATCATCACCCCGTGGTCGTGAGCGTGGCGCTCGCGCGCGGTCCGGCCGCCCGGGGGAACCTCGAAGTAGCGCATGCGGTAATCGCGCGCGCCCTCGGCCTCGCCGATCAGCTCGTGCTTTCGCACGCCGGCCAACGCCGGGTCGTCGTAGGCCTGGGGCTCGACCCCCTCCCACCCGACACCGGGGCTCGACTCCGCGCGCCGATGGATTACGCCCATCGCGGGCCGTCCCCCCCGGCGCGGGTTACGCCGCGGCCGGCGTCACCCGGTAGGCGTCGAACACCGCGTCGATGTTGCGCAGCCGGTTGATCGCCTGGTCGAGCGAGCGCGTGTCCCCGACCTCGACCACGAACCGGTTCTTGACCATCGGGTGGTTGACGATGCAGCGCGCCTCGAGGATGTTGATCCCCGCCTCGGCGAAGGTCCGCGACATGTCCTCGAGCAGGCGGTGGCGGTCCCACCCGTCGACCTCGATCTCGACCCGGAACGAGGTTTCGGGGTCGCCGTCCCAGGCCACCGCGGTGAACCGCTCGGGATCCTTGCGCAGGACGGCCACGTTGGGGCAGTCCTCGCGGTGGATCGTGATCCCGCGGCCGAGCGATATGTAGCCGATGATCGGGTCGCCCGGAACCGGGCGGCAGCACTTGGCCATCCGCAGCATCACCTCGTCGATCCCCTCAACCGAGATCCCAAACCGCGAGGAGGAGGTGGTGGCCCGCGAGCGCCTCCGGCGCGTCTTCAGCAGGTCGTCGGCCGCGGTTGGCTCGGACTCGGCGGCCTCGCCCTGCTTGAGGCGCTGCATGATCTTGTTGACGACGACTTTGGCCGAGATCTTGGCCCCGCCCAGCGCGATGTAGAAGTCCTCGGCCTTGCGGAAGCCCATCTCGCGGATGACATCGGCCAAGAGCGGCGAGCCGACGATCTTCTGCGAGGGCAATCCCTGCTTCTTGAGCGCGTCTTGGAGCAGCTCGCGGCCGGTGTGCTCGGAGTCCTTGCGCGACTCGGCCTTGAACCAGGCCTTGATCTTGTTGCGAGCGCGGGTGGTCTTGACCAGCGCCAGCCAGTCCCGCGAGGGGCCGCGCTCGCGCTTGGAGGTCAGGACCTCGACGATGTCACCCGACCGGAGCTGGTAGGAGAGCGGGACGATCTTCCCGTTGACCTTGGCGCCGACGCAGCGGTGGCCGACGTCGGTGTGGATCTCGTAGGCGAAGTCAAGCGGGGTGGCGCCTGACGCGAGCGACTTGACCTCGCCCTTGGGGGTGAACACGAACACCTCGTCCTCGAACAGGTCGACCTTGAGGGTCTCCATGAACTCGCGAGGGTCTGATTCCTCCTGCTGCCAGTCGAGCAGCGAGCGCAGCCACTTGAGCTTGCTGTCTGATCCGGACCCACCCACCCCCGCCCCGTTGCCTCGGCCCGGGTGGGTGGGGTGAGCAGAATCGTCCTCCTTGTACATCCAGTGGGCGGCGATTCCGTACTCGGCCAGGTCGTGCATCTCCCGGGTGCGAATCTGGATCTCGAGCGGTCGTCCCTCGGGTCCGATGACCGTCGTGTGCAGCGACTGGTACATGTTGAACTTGGGCATGGCCACGAAGTCCTTGAAGCGTCCGGGTAGCGGCTTCCACAGGGAGTGGATCACCCCCACCGCGCCGTAGCAGTCCTTGACCGAGTCGACGATCACGCGCATCGCGGTCAGGTCGTAGATCTCGTTGAACTCGCGCCCCTTCTTGGTCATCTTGGAATAGATGGAGTAGAAGTGCTTGGCGCGGCCGGAGATCTCGGCGTGGATGCCGAGCTCCTCGAGCTCCTTGGTCACGTAGCCGGCGGCCTGGTTGACGTAGCGCTCACGTTCGGCCCGCTGCTGGGCAACGAGCCCCTTGATCTCGTTGTACTTGCGCGGGTGGAGCGTCTGGAAGGCCAGGTCCTCGAGCTCCCACTTGATTGCGTGGATACCGAGCCGGTGGGCGATCGGCGCGTAGATGTCGAGCGTCTCGCGCGCCTTCTCGATCTGCTTCTGCTTGGTCATCGCCGAGATCGTGCGCATGTTGTGCAGGCGATCGGCCAGCTTGATCAGGATGACCCGGATGTCGGTGGCCATCGCGACCATCATCTTGCGGTAGTTCTCGGCCTGCGCCTCGTCGCGGGACTGGAAGGTCAGACCGGTGAGCTTGGTCACCCCGTCGACGAGGCCCGCGATCTCCTCGCCGAACGCCTCCTGCACCTCCTCGAGCGAAGCCGAGGTGTCCTCGACCGTGTCGTGTAGGAGTGCCGCGCACAGGGTCTCGGTGTCGAGCCGCATCCCAGCGCAGATCTTGGCCACGCCGACCGGATGGACGATGAAGTCCTCGCCGGACTGCCGACGTTGATCGGCGTGGTGCACGCAGGCGTAGACGAACGCCTCCTCGACCCGGTCCCGATCGATCGGCAGGGCCGACTCGTGCGCGTGCTCCTCGACGATCGCAAACAAATCGCCGAGCAGCCGCCGCGCGGTCGCGGTCAGCTCGGCGCGGCCGACCTCGGCCTGGCCGTCGTTGTTCGCCACGCGATCGACCGGTGGGCGCGAGGCCGCAAACGGCGCCGAGCCAGAGCCGTCCTCGGCCGTCTTGGCGCTCGACCCGTCCTTACGGGACCGGCTCAGCCTCCTGGAAGATGGTTTGCGCTGCTCAGGAATCGTCGTCCGTCCTCATACCGCTGAGCGTAGACCCTGTACGCCGGCGAGTGCTCGAGCTTGGTCGGCGTATCGCCGGCAATCGCCAGGGCCTGCAGATCCCGATCGAGGCTGACGAGCTCGAGCTCCGCGAGGACCTTGATCAGCCGAGCCGCCAGATGAGCCGGGCGACCGTGCGGACCGTCTCCGCGGAGCAGGTGCTCGAGCTCCTCGCCGGCCACCCTCTCCCGCACCCTGAGGGCCCGGTAGAGAGCCGCGAGCGGAGCGCGGAGACCGTACTCCAGCTCGTGCATCTGCTGTGCAAAGCGTAGCTCAGGCTCGCCCCATGCCAAGTGGGTAAAGCCGCGGCCCGCATCGAGCAGTGTCGCGGCCGCGGTACTGGACGGAGGATCGAGCGCGACCAGATGCACGAAGCCCTCAGCCATCGACCACTCTCGTCCGAATCCGTGGTACGAGGTCAGGGCAAAGCCACCGGTCCGCGGCTGCAACCCGGCCAGCCGTCGCCCCGTGTCGGCACAGACGGCGAGCACGTGCCCGCCCGCGGTGAGCGTGTCCGCCAGCACAGCGAGTGGGCTATGGCCGCGACGGTCAAGCACCGTGCGCGTCCGGGGGATGACCGGACCCGCCCGCCCCGCCCCTTCCGCTCCCGCCTCTGCTGCCGGCGGCGAGGCCTCGCGGTCGAGCTCGCCGAGCACCGCCGACAGATAGTCCTCCGCCTCGCCCACCACCTCGATCGGCTCCGGCGCGCAGGACCGCGCGTGCCCGAGGATCAGGCGCGCCTCGACCGCCCCCCTCCAGAAGTTGCGCTCCAGGCGAAACGTGGCGTCGACCGGCTCCCCGGGCTCGACTCCGAGCCGGCCGTCGCAGCCGAACGCCACCGCCCGGGCGCTGATCCCGCCCGAACCAACCGAGAAACGCAGATGCCGGCCCTCCCCCATCGGACGCAGATCGCGCAATCGCGCTCCCGGGACCAGCAGGCGCGGGCGTGGATTGCCCATCCCGCAGGGCTCGAGCAGCTCGAGCTCCTCGGCCAGTCCGAGGCCGAGCTCGAACCCCGAGGCGATCGCGTCGACCCGCTCGTGCGCGACCAGCAGCTCGTCGGGGAGGGCCTCCTCGGCGTGGCGCTCGAAAGCCTCGCGAAACGCCTCGACCCGCTCGCGGCGAATCGTCATGCCCGCGGCGGCCCGGTGGCCCCCGTAGCGCTCCAGGTGCCCGGCGGTGGCGTGCAGGGCGCCGAGCAGATCGAACCCCGGGATGCTCCGCGCCGAGCCCGAGCCCTCGTCTCCGTCGAGGCCCACGACCACGACCGGGCGGTGGTGGCGCTCGACCACCCGCGAGGCGACGATCCCGACCACGCCGGGATGCCACCCCTCGCCGGCCAGGACGTAGGACCGCCGCTCGCCCTGTTCGGCGACGAGCGCCTCCGCCTCCCAGACGATCCGCTGCTCGACCGCGCGCCGTTCGGCATTGACCCGGTCGAGCTCATCGGCGATCTGGCCGGCTCGCGCCTCGTCTTCGGTCAACAGCAGCTCGAGCCCGGCGTCGGCCCGCCGCAGGCGCCCGGCAGCGTTGATCCGTGGGGCCAGGCGGAACGCGAGCGCATGCGTGTCGAGCGCGCTGGGATCGACGTTCGCGACCCCCATGAGCGCACGCAGGCCCAGGTTGGCGGTGCGCGACAGCGCCGTCAGGCCCTCGCGCACGAGCCGGCGGTTCTCCCCCACAAGCGGCATCAGGTCCGCCACTGTGGCCAGCGCGACCAGCTCTAGGTCCGCCTCGGGGGTGCTCGCCCCCAGCGCCTGCGCCACCTTGTACGCGACCGCGGTTCCGCACAGCTCGGGGCATGGGTAGCCGCACACGGCCGGATGGACGATCTCGCAGTCGGGCAGCACGCCGTCGGACCGGGGGGTGTGGTGATCGGTGACGACCACCTCGAGTCCGGCCTGCCGCGCGGCGGCCACCTCGTCCACCGCCGTGATCGCGCAATCGACCGTGACCAGCAGGCCCGTGCCCCGCTCGGCCAGGCGGCCCACCGTCCCGACCGAGAGACCGTATCCGTCCACCAGACGATCGGGCAGATACCACCCGACATCCGCGCCCCGTGCGCGCAGGGCGCGGACCATGATCGTCGTGGCGCATACACCGTCGACGTCGTAGTCCCCGTGCACGACGATCCGGCGGCCTTGCGCGATGTGCCGCTCGATCACCGCCAGCGCGCGCTCGATCCCCGCAAACGCGCTCGGCTCGTGCGCGTCCCGAGGCTCCAGGAACGCGCGGGCCGCCACCGGCTCGACGATTCCCCGCCGGACGAGGACCTGGGCTAGGACGTGGCTGATCCCGAGCTCACGACGGAGCGCAAGCGCGGCCGTCAGGTCGTAGGCGGGAATCTCGAGCCGCGGCACGACGGGCGGCGGCGTCGGCACGACATGAAGGCCGACCTCCGAGCGCGGGGGCTCGACCGGCTGCGAACGAAGAAGGACTGCCTCGGGCATGGCGGGCAGCCTAGGCGTCGGTCCCGACGGAACCGGGCGCTTTCAGCGGCGAGTACGCCGCTCAGCAGACTGAATTGTCAGCCTCGTTGCGGAGTTGGCGCAGACCTTGGTCGGTCGGGGACGCCTGACGGCGGCGCCTTCAGGCCAATTCCGGGCCAATGCCCGTGACACGCTCGCGCCGGACACCTTCGAACCACACCACGGCCAGCCCGATCAGGGCTCCGGGGATCCCCTCCAGCGCAGTCGCGAGATCGGTGGCGTGGCGGCCCGGGATGCTGAAGCCGTGAATCGCCCACCCGAACAGCGCGGCACCGATCAGGGCGCCGATGAGGGCGCCGACGATCCCGCCCCAGAAGTGGTCTGGCAGCCAGATAGTGAAGTGCCAGATGGCGAGTCCCATCATTACCCACGCAAGCATTCCCATCAGCGACGCCTCCCGTGGCGGCGGTTGCGCGAGCGGGACTTCGGCGTGCGCTTCTGCGGCGACTGCGCCATGCCGTCGTTCTCGGCGATGTCCGGCGCCGGCCGGACCTCGTCCGGGGTTTCCACGTCGGCGTCGGGCGGCGGCGCTCCGTTGCCGGCGTCGGGCGGCGGCGCTCCGTTGCCGGCGCCGTCCGCTGCGTCGCGCACCCGCGGGCTGTCGGCCCCGTCACGCTCCTCGGTGTTGCCGGGGCGGCCACCGCCCGTGCCGGGGCGTCCACCCCCCGTGCTCGGGCGCCCGCTCGCGGCGCCAGGCCGTCCGCCCGTGGAGCTAGAGCTGGAGCCCTCGCCCTCGGCGCCGCCCCTCGACTCGGCACGACGGGCCGGCCGCGCCGGCCGTGATGGACGCCCGGTCCGCGGCGCCGGGGCGTCGTCCTCGGCGGTTCGCGCCAGGCGCTTGGTCAGGGTTGAGGTGCGCCGGCCCGGCTCGCGCTCCTCCTCGGCGATGTCCCGCTTCATCTGCTCGAACTCGTCCGCTGACACGCCCTCTGGCTGCAGCTCGGTCAGGCGACCGGTGCGCCGCGTGCGTTTCGGCGTCGGCTCGATGTCGCCGCCACCCGCGTAGGCGGGCACGTATCCGAGCTCGTCCTCGATCCGCTGGCGGCGGTGGCGGTACTGGCTCTCGCGCTCCTTCCAGTGCATGAGCACCGGCGAGGCAATGAAGATCGACGAGTAGGCACCGGAGGCCACGCCGACAAGCAGCGCGAACGCGAAGTCGGTCAGCTCGCTGGAGCCGGCGGTCCCGCCGAACAGGAGCAGCGCGATGATCGGCATCAGCGTGCAAGAGGTCGTGGCGATCGACCGCGTGAGCACCTCCGACATCGACCGGTTCACGATCTGCGAGAACGCGGCGCGCGGCATGCGCGGGATGTTCTCGCGCACCCGGTCGAACACGATGATCGTGTCGTACATCGAGTAGCCCAAGATGGTCAGCAGCGCGGCCACGGTCGCTGTCGTCACCTCCCGGCCGGTTAGGGCGTAAACCCCGCTGGTGATCAGCAGGTCGTGGGCCAGAGCGATCAGCACCGGCACTGCGAACTTCCACTCGAAGCGCAGCGCCACGTACGCGGAGATCACCAGCAGCGAGGCGATGATCGCCACCACAGCGCTGTCGGCGACCGCGCTCCCGAAGGTTGGCCCGACCGTCTCGTAGTTGAACGCCTTCTGGCTGTCGGCGATCCCGAACTTGCTCTGCAGCGCGTTCTCGATCTCTGCTCGTCCACCGCTAGGCAGCTTCTTGAACGAGATCTGGTACGCGTTGGGCCCGAACTCTTTAGCGCCCGTCAGCTTCTGAACCGTGGGGCTCGAAATCCCCAAAGACGTGACCTCAGAGGAGACCTGTTGCTGGGTCGCCGCATGCTCGAGCCCGACCGTGATCCGAGTGCCCGACGTGAAGTCGATCCCCAGGTTCAGCCCCCTGCCCCCGATGGCGAGCGCCCCGATAAGCAGGATCACGCCCGACATCGTGAAGAAGTAGCGCGAGGCGCCCATGAAGTCGAAGCGCCAGACCCGTTTTTTCCCACCGGCCCCGAGCGCCGACGGGTGCGCCACCAGGCGCGATGAGCCCATCGTGGTCAGGATGGCCTGCGTCGCCATCACGGCCGTGAACAGGGAGACGAACACGCCGATGCCGAGCGTGAACGCGAAACCCTGGACGTCGGCCGTGGCCAGCACGAACAGGATGAACGCGGTCATGATCGTCACCACGTTCGCGTCGATGATCGCGGTCAGGCCCTTCTTGTAGCCGATGATGATTCCCTGGCGAATCGAGCGCCCATTGCGGATCTCCTCCTTGACGCGCTCGAAGATCACCACGTTGGCGTCGGCGGCCACGCCGATGGTCAGGATCAGCCCCGCGATGCCCGGCAGCGTCAGCGTGATCGGGATCAGCTTGATCAGCGCGAAGAAGTAGAGGCCGTAGACGGCGAGCCCGGCGACCGCGATGAGCCCCAGCACGCGGTAGTAGGCGATCAGGAAGATTGCCACCGCGAGCAACCCGATCAGACCCGCGATCAAGCCGTTGTGAAGCGCCTGGTTGCCGAGCGTGGCCGACACCTGCTCCTCGGAGATCAGCTTGAGGTTGATCGGCAGGGCGCCGAGGCGCAGCTCATTGGCCAGATCCGTCGCCGAGGTGATCGTGAAGCTGCCGCTGATGTCGGCGCCGTTATCGCCGTTGATCCCGTCCGGGTACTGCTTGTAATCGATGTACGGGACGGTGATCAGCTGATTGGTTTCGCCCCCGAGCGCGACGGCGAAGTGCTGCTCGTAGGACTGACCCAGGCCGCTGACCAGCGCGCCGCGCCGCGCGATCGCCGCGGTTACGTTCTGGAACTCCGACTTGCCCTTGGAGCTGAAGCCGAACGTGACGTCCGGCTCGCCGCTGTTGGGATCGGTGCTCTCCTCCGGGTTGGTGATGTCCGAACCGCGCAGCGCGACGTTGTCCTTGAGCACGAAGAACTGCGCGCTCGGATCGGTGATCGGAGTCGGATGGGCGAAGCTCTCCGGGACGGCCTGGATCACGACCCAGCCCTGCGGAATGACCAGGACCTGCCCCTCGGAGGCGCTTACGCCGTTGGGGAGGCCCTGCACCAGAGAGTCGTAACTGTCATCGGGCCCATTGAGCAGGCAGTGCTCCCCGGCCACCGGGACGGTGCCCGCGTCACGGGCCGCGGTGGCGCACGCCGCACTCCCCGGCGCCCCGAACATCCAGTACTGCGACCCGAGCCGCGAGTTCGTCGGGCCGGACCATTCCTGCTGCTTGGAAGCGAGCTCCACCGCCTGGTAGAGGCCCATGCTCCCCGCACCCGGGTCGCCGGGAGCGATCGTCGACCCGTTTCCCTGGCTGATCGCGATCGCGTTCGGATCCTGGCTTTGGAGCTGATCGGCCACGATCTTGCCGTCGGGCGTCAGCGCATTGGCCTCCCAGTCGTAGAAGTAGAGCTGGGCGGTCGTCCCCACCTCGCTCTCGGCGCGTGAGGTGTCGCTCACGTTCGGCAGGCCGACGGTGATTTCGTTTCCGCCGCTGGTCTGGATTTCCGGCTCCGCGACGCCAAGCTGGTCGACGCGGCTGCGCATGATGTCGACCGCCCGCTGCAGCGCCGCGGCGGTTACGTGCGGGCTCTGGGCGCTCGGCAGGCCCTCGTAAACAAGCTCCACGCCGCCCTTGAGGTCGAGGCCGAGCACGGTCTTCTTCGCCTTGACCGCGCCCGGGATGCCGGCGACCACGACCAGCGAGCCGAGGAGCAGCCCGATGACCAGGAGCAGGATGAAGCCATTGCGCTGGCGATCAGTCATCCGTCGTAAGGATGCTAAAGGTCGAGGGCTCTAGTGTCGCGCTCGGCGCGATCGGTGTTCACCGGTGGTTGGCCGGCGTGAGCACGACCAGCACTCCGCCTTCCTCGTCGTCGTAGGCCGGAAAGATGTCCGCCACCGCCTTGGCCGGCTGGTCCCGCTCGGCGTGGACCTCCACCGGCTTGGCCTTGACGCGAACCTCCCATTCGAGCGCCGTCTGGACATGATCGGACCCGTCGTCGAAACGCAGCCCGAGGACCTCGGCGACCGGGCGGCCGATCACCTGCTCGGTCTTCAGCCCGGTCAGCTCAAACGACCCGCGGCCACAGTCGACGATCCGCCCGTCGTTGTCGCAGGCGAAGAACGCCGCGTTCGGCGCCGGGTAATAGTCGTCGAGCAGCTCGAAAAGGTAGGCGAACCCGCATTTCTCGCATCCGCGGGCCTCGCGACGGAAGCCGGCGTTGCGGTCGGTCCCCATCGAGCGGTTTCCGCAGTGCGGGCAGATGAAGTAGTGCTCGTGGCTCATCGGCGCGGTTGGCAAGGTGGCAGGCGTGGTGGGACCTCAGTCAAGGCTCGGCGCTCGGGATCCAGCGATCGGCCATTGTCCGGGCGCCCTGAGGATAGCCGCGGGGGTGGGCGGGACCCGAATTCAGCAGCGCGCTCTTCACTAATACTTAAAGGAGCGATAACGGACCCGGCGGCTCGAGTCCGAGGTGCTCGAAGGCGTGCCGGGTCGCGGCCCGGCCCCGTGGCGTGCGCTCGATCAACCCGCGCTGAAGCAGATAGGGCTCATACACGTCCTCGACCGTATCCTGCTCCTCCCCCACGGCAACCGCGAGCGTCGAGAGGCCGACCGGCCCACCGCCGAACTTCTCGCAAATGGTCCTTAGGATCTCGCGATCCAGGCGGTCGAGGCCAGCGTGATCGACGCCGAGCTGGCCGAGCGCCCGGCTCGCCTCCTCGCCGGTGACCACCCCTGTTCCGCGCACCTCGACGTAGTCGCGCACGCGCTTAAGCAGCCGGTTGGCGACGCGCGGGGTGCCGCGGCTGCGCTGGGCGATCGCCCGGGCGCCGGCGTCCTCGATCGCTACGTCGAGCAGCCGGGCGGAGCGGCAGACGATCGTGGCCAGCTCATCCGGACCGTAGTGCTCGAGGCGGTGCTGGATCCCGAAGCGGTCGCGCAGCGGTGTGGTGATCAGCCCCGCCCGGGTCGTGGCACCGATCAGCGTGAACGGCGGGAGCGGCAGCGTCACGACACTCGCCCCTGCGCCCTGACCGATCGTGATCGGCAGGCAGCCGTCCTCCATCGCCGGATAGAACGTCTCCTCGAGTGCGCGCGGCAGGCGGTGGATCTCGTCCACGAAGAACACCGCCCGCGGCTGGAGTGCGGTCAGGAATGCCGCCACGTCGCCCTTGCGCTCTAGCGCCGGGCCGGCGGTCTGCACGAACGGAACCTCGAGCTCGGCGGCGACGATCTGGGCCAGCGAGGTCTTGCCTAGCCCGGGTGGGCCGGACAGCAGCACGTGGTCGAGCGCCTCGCCCCGGCTGCCCGCCGCCGCGATCGAGACGGCGAGCTGGTCCTTGACCGCCTCCTGGCCGATGAAGTCCTCGAGCCGGCGGGGGCGCAGCGAGCGATCGAGGTCCTCGTCGGGAAGCTCCTCGGGGTCTTGAATTCGGACCCGCCCGCCCCGGTCGTCGTTCAGCTCGCGAACCGGGCTCATCGGCGGGCCGTCCGCAGCGCGTGGGCGATCAGGTCCTCGGGGCGCTCGCCCTCGGCGCCGTCGAGCAACTCATCGGCCTCGACGGGCGTGTAGCCGAGACCGAGCAGACCGTCGCGGGCGAGGACGCGAGGGTCGTCCGTGGCGGACGAGCCGTTCAGGATGGCCACCGGAATCGGCGCGCTCGCCCCCACCTTCTCGCGCAGCTCGACGATGATCCGCTCTGCCGTCCGCTTGCCGACACCGGGCGCGGCCTGCAGCCGTGCCGTGTCGCCGGCCGCGAGCGCCTTGAGCAGCTCCCGCGGCGGACCGCCCGAGAGCACCGCAAGCGCGACCTTGGGCCCGACCGATTGCACGGCGATCAGCATCAGGAACAGCTCGCGCTCCTCCTCGGTGGCGAACCCGTAGAGCTGGAGCGCGTCGTCGCGGACGACCATGTGCGTGTGCAGCAGCACCTCCTTGCCGACCGCGGGGACGTGGCGAAGGGTCTCAGCCGACACGGCGAGTCGGTAGCCGACGCCGCCGGTGTCGATCACCACGTGATCGCCGCGGCGCACCGCAACGGTGCCGGACACGAGCGCGATCACCCGCGCGCTCCCGCCAGAGCACGCGCCATCGGCGCCCGATTGAGGTCGCAGATCGCCACCGCCAGCGCATCTGATGCGTGATCCGAGGAGGGCGGGCCGGACAGGCCGAGCAGGCGCGCGACCATCCGCGCAACCTGGTCCTTGCCGGCGCGGCCGCTCCCGCACACCGCCGCCTTGACCTGCTGCGGGGTGTAGGAGCGCGACGGCACGTAGCGCTGCCCGGCGGCGAGCAGCACGACGCCGCGCGCCTGGCCGACCGCGAACGCCGTCCGCACGTTGGCGCCGAAGTAGAGCTCCTCGATGGCCATCGCCTCGGCACCGTGCTCGTCCAGGAGATCTCCCACCCGACCGTGAATCTCGGCCAGCCGACGCTCGAGCGGGGTGCCGGCAGACGTCTCGATCACGCCGGCGGCCCGCAAGCGCACCCGCGATCCGCTGCCCTCCAGCACCCCGTAGCCGGTGCTGGCGGTGCCGGGGTCTATCCCAACCACGATCATGAGGGACCAATTCTCCGTGGGGGTCCGGACGCCTGCCCGTAGGTTGCCGGCACGCTGCGTGCTCACCGCGATCAGGCCGGATCCGGCGGGACCTGCAAAACCGCGCGCAGGCCGGACGCTCTCCACGCGGCGCGCGCTTTTCCAGCTGTGGCATGAATATCCGCGCGGCGTCCGCGCGGGCGGGCAGCGATGCGCGCTTTTGCAGGCTCCGCGCCTACCGGCCCACGCAGCCGGTGAACGACCCGGGCGCAGTCATCCGGTACATCTTCCAGATCCCGACCGTGGCGATCAGCTGCTTCTGGGTGAGCCGCGGGTCGATCGGGGGCGCGATCCCGTCGATCGAGTCGTGCGGCCCGACGAACATCACGCCCTGGTGGCGCATCGTCGTCCCGACCCGGCCGAGGGTGACGTGCAGCTTGTACGCCAGCGCCGTCTGCACGCTGTGGTTGACCGCGGCGAAGCTCGACTTGCACGGGAACACGCCGTGATGGCCCCCCACGGCGGCGACCGCAGCGGTCATCTGGTTCAGGTGCGAGACGGCCTGACTCGCGATCTTCTCCTCGGTGCCGGCCTGACTGATCCGCGACCACGTGAACGGGACCAGGATCGCCACCAGCACGGCGGTTAGCCCGATCGCCACCGGCGCGGAACTCCCCCCAGCGCCGAGCCGCCGGGCACCAGACGCCCCCAGCAGCGCGAGCCGAACGATGCCCACCCCCGCGAGCACGCAGGTCAGCCCGGCGGCGGGCAGGTAGAAGCGCTCCAGACCGGGATAGCCATCGAGCGTCATCCCCACCACCACGACCCACCAGACCACGGTCGCGCCGGCCAGCGAGAGCGTCAGCCAGTCGCGAGGCTTGTCGAACCACGCGAACGCCGGCGCCACCGCGCCGGCGAGCAGCACCGGCAGCAGCTGGATGTCGATGCCGCGTCCGAGCACGCCGAAGAACACGTCATTGCCGAGCCCGCCGTTGTATTCCTCGGCGTGGATCGCGGCCAGGAACGGCTGGCCGGAGCCCACCCAGGGCGGAACGAACCAGAAGAACGGAATCGAGATCAGCCCGAGCACGACGAGCACGCGCAGGCGCGGCTCCTTCCACCACAACCAGAGCCCGTAGAGCACGACCAGCGGCCACGCCTCGGGGCGGAGTTGAGAGGTGGCCACGCCGAACACGAAGGCCCACCCGGGCCGGCCGTCGAGAAACGCGAGCACCGCCCACAGCGCGGTGGCGATCTCCATCGGCTCGGAGGTGCCGCGGAACCACTCGTCCCAGTAATCCTGGGTGATCAGGATGCCGGCGGCGGCGATCAGCCCGGCCGCCACCGCTGCCCAGCGCGGGGCGCGATCCTGACGCGAGATCAACCGGTACGCGAGCAGGTAAGCCGCGATCATCCCGAGGATGCCGCCCGCGCGCGCGGTGATCACCCAGAGCGTCGGCGCCGCCGTGCTCCCGAACAGCGCCCACACCGTCGTGAACATCACCGGCAGCGGCTTCCACGACGGCCCTCCGCTGATCGCGAAGCTCAGGTGCGGATCGACGACCTCCCGGCCCCAGGAGATCCAGGCCCACGGGTCATAGCTCGGGACCGTGGGCAGCACCGCGGCCGAGATCGCGGCAAGCACGACGCTACCCAGGACGGCGAGCCAGAACGGCCTGTACGCCAACCCGTGCCAATCCGGCAGACCGGGTCGCGCACCCGCGGCCCGGCGGCGACGAGAACGCGCCGCCCCTACGGGGGTCTCAGTGAGGAGCTGACCCTCCACCGACCCGGGACCTTACTTCCGGGCGTCAGGGCCGTGGTTGCCGTCCAAGCGGCAGCGCACCAGCGTCCCAAGCACGCGGAAGCCATCGACGGCGGTCAGCTTCTTGCCCTCTTCGGTGGCGCGCGCCCGGTAGTGGACTGGCACTTCGAAGATTCGCTCACCCCGCTGGACGAGCCGCGCGGTGATCTCGGGTTCGATCGCGAACCCGGCGGAGCGCAGCGGCAGGCTGCGGAACAGGTCGGTCCTGATCATCTTGTGGCAGGTCATGATGTCGTGCAGGTAGACGTTGAAGAGGACGTTGCACGCGAACGTGACGCCCTTGTTGCCGAGCACGAACAGGAACGAGTGGCTCGTGTAGCCGTCGAAGGCGCGCACGCCAAAGCAGGCGTTGGCCCGTCCGTCGAGCAGCGGCGGCATCAACAGGCCGAGGTCCGTCGGGTCGTACTCGAGGTCCGCGTCGAAGATGGCCGCGAACTGGCCCTCGGCGTGCCCGAGCGCCGTCTGGACGGCGGCGCCCTTGCCCTGGTTCTCGGGATGCTCGAACAGGCGCACCCGGCCGTCGAAGTTGGTGTTGCGGAGGATCTGGCGCGTCCCGTCGGTGGAGCCGTCGTCGACGACGATCAGCTCGAACTCGGTGGGCAGTGGAGTGTCGAGCACCTCGGCGATCGCGCGCTCGACGCGCTCGCGCTCGTTATAGACGGGCATCAGGATCGACAACATGTGCGGATAGGAGGTAGTCGGGCGTGAGTGAGCGGGCGCACCGGCGACTCAGAACCGTCGTCCGAGGTTGGGACCCGCGAGGGCGTCCGATGCTAGCCGATCGGCCGGGCGGCAAAGATATTGGGGCTTTCCAACGGCCCCGTGCGCAACCATCCCGAGCATGGACTATGCGAGCGCCGGCCTGCTCGACGGACTCGACGGTGAGGATCGCGCGTCGCGCGAGCGCCTGCTCGACCGGCTGGTGCAGGAGGGCTTTAGGCTCGAGGAACTCCAAGCAGCCGTCGCGGAGGACCGGCTCGCCCTGCTGCTCGTCGAGCGCGTCCTGGGCGGCCGCTACAGCGCCGACCAGCTGGCCGAGCGAACGGGCCTGCCCGCGAGCCAGATGCTGCGGATTCGGCGACTGCTCGGGCTACCCGAGGCGTCCGGAGACGACGTCGTGTTCGGCGAGGAGGAGGCCAAGGCGGCGGAGTCCACCCGCCTGTTCCTGGACGCCGGGCTGAGCGGCGAATCGATCGCCGAGATCACGCGGGTCCTGGGCGAGGGGATGGCCCGGCTGGCCGCCACCACCGCGGCCGCGTTCGTGGACGCGTTTCTCGAGCCCGGCGACAGCGAGGACGACGTCGCCCAGCGGTTCGCTTCGGTGGCCGAGCAGTTGATTCCCGCGATCGACCCGGTGCTGATCGCCGCCTACAAGCAGCACCTCGCCGAGGCGGTGCGGCGCGGGATGCTGGGCCGGGCCGAGCGCGAGGCCGGCGAGGCCGGGGGCGCCCAGGTGGTCACGGTCTGCTTCGCGGACATTGTCGGGTTCACCCGCCTCGGGACGGAGATCGAGGCCCAGGAGCTAGGCAGCCTGGCCAGCCGCATGGCCGAGCTGGCCACCGACGTCACCGAGCCGCCGGTCCGGCTGGTCAAGACGATCGGCGACGCCGCGATGTTCGTCAGCCCCGACGCCGGAGCGCTCGTCTCGGTCGCCCTTTCGCTGCTCGAGGCGGTCGAGGCCGCCGAGCTACCCAGCCTGCGCGCCGGGGTGGCCTCCGGCACCGCGCTCCAGCGCGCCGGCGACTACTACGGCCACGCCGTCAACCTGGCCAGCCGCGTTACCGGCGTGGCTCGCGCCGGCAGCGTCCTGTGCACCGAGGAGGTGCGCGACCAGGCGCCGGATCGGTTCGACTGGTCGTTCGCGCGCAAGCACACGCTGAAGGGCATGTCCGACCCGGTCCCGCTGTACCGCGCGCGGCCGGTGAACGCCGATGAGGAGCCGCGGGCCTCCGCGGGCGAAAAGCCCGCTAAGAAGAGACTGAAAGCAGGTCGACGACGAACACGAGCGTCGAGTTAGGCGGAATCGTCGAGCCGCTGCCCGCCTTCCCATAGGCCAGGCCGGGCGGGATGATCAGCATGCGCCGGCCCCCCACCTTCATGCCGGGGATGCCCTGGACCCAACCGGGGATCACGCTCCCGTTCGACAGCGGCGTGGTGAACGTCTGGTTGCGGCTCCACGAGGAGTCGAACTCCTTGCCGCCCTTGTAGAGCACTCCGACGTAGTTGACGGTGACGGTGTCGCCCGCCTTGGCGGTCGTGCCGGTTCCGGTGATCAGGTCCTTGGTGACGAGCTTGGTCGGCGCCGCACCCGCGGGAACGGTCACCGTCGGCTTCTTGGACAGCGGCGAGGGCGGCTTCGGCGTGGTGACGGTCGAGGTCGGGGTGGTCGCGGTCGTGGTGGCGGCGGTGATCGCAGCCTGGGTCGCACCGCCTGACGGGGCCAGCTGGATGCCGGCGGCCTTCGAGCTCCCACCACATCCGGCGATTGCCAGCGCGGCCAGGGCGAGCATGGGAATGAGTCGCGTTGTCGTTCGCATCGAGCGTTCGAGGCTAGCGGGCGCGTGTAAAAACCGTGTTGCCGGCTCCGCGCAGATGGAAATTGTCGGCGGCGCCTGACGGCGGCGCCTTATTGCGCTACCCGCTCGAGCACGTCGCTGTCCACGTCGAAGTTGGCGTGCACGGCATTCACGTCGTCGGACTCCTCGAGGGCGTCGATCAGCTTCAACAGCTTGGCCGCATCAGCCTCGCCTACCGGGACGAGCGCCCGGGGACGCTGCGTGAGGTCGGCGCTCTCGATCTCGACCCCGGCGCCGGCGAGCGCCTCCCGCGCCGCGGTCAGGTCCGCCGGCTCGGTGATCACCTCGTAGACGTCCTCGTCGAGCGCGATGTCCTCGGCGCCGGCGTCGATCGCCGGCATCAGGTCATCCTCGCCGTAGCGGTTGGCGTCGATGACGATCACCCCGCGCTTGTCGAACAGGTAGGAGACCGACCCGGGCTCACCGAGGTTGCCGCCGTACTTGCCGAGCAGGTGCCGCATCTCGGCGCCGGTGCGGTTGCGGTTGTCGGTCAGCGCCTCGATCAGGAGCGCCACGCCGGCGGGGCCGTAGCCCTCGTACAGCACGGTCTCGATCTGGTCGGCATCGCCGCCCTCGCCGGTCCCCTTGGTGATCGCCCGCTCGATGTTGTCCTTGGGCATCGACGCGTCGCGCGCCTTCTGGATGGCGAGCGCGAGTGCCGAGTTCCCGGTGGGGTCGCCCCCGCCTTCACGCGCGGCGACGCTGATCGCGCGGGCGAGCTTGGTGAAGTGCTGGCCGCGCCGCGCGTCCACGACGGCCTTCTTGTGCTTGATCGAAGCCCATTTGGAGTGACCTGACATGTAGTTTCATTTTAGTTGGGGCTGCGCTGCGCGCAGCGTCCGTGGGGCCCGTTGAAGCCTCATCCGGCTGGATTGGATATCCACGGGGCCCGGCCCCGCTCCCACAGCTCGTTCAGCGTGATCCAGTCCTTGTGGGTGTCCATGCACTCCCAGAAGCCCTCGTGGCGGAAGGCGCGCAGGCGCCCCGCCGCCGCCAAGCGCTCAAGCGGCTCGCGCTCGAGAGTGCTGCCGGGCTCGAGCGCGTCGAGCGCCGCCGACTCGAAGCAGAAGAAGCCGGCGTTGACCCACAGCTCGCTGCGTGGCTTCTCGCTGAACCCCAGGACCGAGCCGGCGCCGTTGAGGTGCGCCACCCCGAACGGGAGCTGGGGCTGGACCACCGCCATCGTGGCCGTGACGCCGTGCTCGCGGTGCTCGTCGAGCAGCCGGGACAGATCGATGTCGGCCACCCCGTCGGCGTACGCGAGGCAAAAGCCCTCATCGGAAAGCGCCGGCCCGGCCCGGAGCAGACGCTCGCCCGTCGGCGTGTCGGTGCCCGTGTCCAGGTACGCGATGTGAACGTCCGCCGGCCATGATTCACGGGAAACGAAGGCCCCCACCTGCTCGCCCAGGTATCCGGTCAGCAGCAGGAACCGGCGGAACCCGTGCGCCAGGTACATCTGGATCACGTGCCAGACGATCGGGCGCCCCCCGATCTCGATCAGCGGCTTGGGCACGGCCTGGGACTGCTCCTGAAGGCGCGTGCCTCGCCCGCCACACAGGATCACCACGATCGGCTTCACGCGCGGCGCATATTCACAGACCTCCCCCGGGGTAGCATCCGCCCCAGTGAGCACCGTCGCCAACCCCGAGATCTTCAAGGCCTACGACATCCGCGGGCTGTACGGCTCCGACATCGACGCCGCCCTGGCCGAGCTGATCGGACGGGCGTTCGCGCGGGTGATCGCGGACCTCGAGGACAAGCCGACCGCCGAGCTGCGCCTCGGCCTCGGCCGCGACATGCGCTTGACCGCCCCCGACATGGCCAAGGCGTACTGCGCCGGCATGGTGGCGGAGGGCGCAGCGGTCTTCGATGCCGGCGAGGTCGGCACCGAGATGCTCTATTACCTCGTCGGGTCGCGGAACCTCGACGGCGGACTCATGTGCACCGCCTCGCACAACCCGCAGCGCTATACCGGCGCCAAGCTGGTCAAGCGCGGGGCGATCGCGCTTTCCGGCGACGCCGGGATCGGCGATGTCCGGGCCAAGATCGAAGCCGGACTCGGCGAGGCGCCCGGTGGCGGCTCGGTCGAGCACGTGTCGCTGTATGAGGAGTTCCAGGAGGCGGCGCTCAAGTTCATCAACCCGGCCGCGGTCAAGCCCATGCGGGTGGTGGTCGACGGTGGCAACGGGATGGCCGGGCCGATGGTCGGGCCGATCCTCCACCGCCTTGGGCTCGACCTGGTCGAGGCGTATTTCGAGCCCGACGGGCGCTTCCCGGATCACGAGCCCAACCCGCTCCTGCCCGAGAACCGCGAGTTCATCATGCACGAGGTGGTCCGACGAAAGGCGGAGCTCGGGATCGCCTGGGACGGGGACGCGGACCGCTGCTTCTTCATCGACGACACCGGGTCGTTCGTCGACGGCGACTTCTTGACCGCGCTGCTCGCCGAATCGATGTTCGAGAAAAATCCCGGTGCCACGATCCTCTACGACGTCCGGGCCAGCTGGGCGGTCAAGGACGTGGCCGAGAAGGCCGGCGGCCGCGCCCTGATGAACCGCGTCGGCCACGCCTTCTTCAAGACCCGGATGCGCGAGGAGCACGCAGTGTTCGGTGGAGAGGTGTCGGGCCACTACTACTTCCACGACTTCTACTGCGCGGATTCCGGGACGATCCCGGCGCTCCTCATCCTGGAGCTGCTCTCGGCTCGCGGCGCCCGCATGTCCGTGTTGCTCGAGCCGTACCGGTCGAAGTACTTCATCTCGGGGGAGATCAACTCCGAGGTCTCCGATCAGGAGGGGAAGCTCGAGGAGCTGGCTGCCAAGTACCAGGACGGCTACCAGTACCACCTGGACGGCCTCTCGGTGGAATACGACGACTGGCACTTCAACGTCCGCTCGTCGAACACCGAGCCGCTCCTGCGCCTGTGCCTGGAGTCACTGCGCTCACGTGAAGACATGGAGCGTCGCCGTGACGAGGTACTGGCAGTGATCCGTTCGTGACCAGCCCGGAGCGGCGCGCCACCAGCGCGGAGGACGCGCTGGCACTTGCCGAGCGCGCCGGGATCCACCGGATCGAGATCCCGACCCCATTCCTGGTCGGCCGGGTCAACTGCTACCTGATCGAGGACGAGCCGCTGACCCTGATCGATACCGGCCCCAATTCCGGCAAGTCGCTGGACGACCTGGAGCGGGCCCTGGCGGCGCACGGTCATGGGATCGAGGAGCTCGGCCTGATCGTGCTCACCCACCAGCACATGGATCACATCGGCCTGCTCGAGATCCTGGCCCGTCGCTCAGGGGCACAGGTGGCGGCGATACACCTGCTCGAGCCCTACCTGGCGGATTTCTCGCGCAGCGCCGCGGCGGACGACGAGTTCGCCCAGGCGGTCATGCGCCGCCACGGGATTCCGGCCGATCTCGCCACCGTGGTCGGAGCGCTGACCGCGGCGTTTCGCGCCTTCGGGTCAAGCGGGCGCGTCACCCATCCGATGGCCGACGGCGAGGACCTCGAGCTGCGCGACCGGAAGCTGACCATCGTCCACCGCCCCGGACACAGCCCGTCGGACACGCTCCTGTGGGACTCCGATCGGGGGATCCTGATCGCCGGAGACCATCTGCTCGCCCACATCTCCTCGAACCCGCTGGTCTCGCGGCCGTTGAGTCCCACCCAGCCACCCCCAACCGCCGGCGCGTCGGAACCTCGCCCGCGAGCCCTGCTCCAGTACATGGAGTCGATGCGCGCCACCCGAGAGATGCCCGCCCGGCTGATCATGCCCGGCCACGGGGACCCGATCCTCGACCACGGCCAGCTGGTCGACGAGCGACTGCGTATGCACCGCCGGCGGGGCGAGCGGATCCACCAGATCCTCGACGCCGGCCCGCTCAGCGCCTACGAGATCGCCGTCCGCATGTGGGGCAACGTGGCCGTGACGCAGGCCTACCTGACACTCTCGGAGGTCCTCGGACACCTGGACCTGCTGGTCTCGAATGACCAGGCGGTCGAGCACGACTCCGACGGGCTGTCGGTGTTCGAAGCGATCTAGATTTTGTAATCGCGCCGGCCTTGCGCGTCCAGGCCGGCTATCCCACCGCGCCCGATCTGCCGATTAGCAGGGGACATGATCGGGGAGTGCGACAACGACGGGATGTCTGGAGACGTCCTGCGCTATCGCGAATTGCTCGCGCGAGTCCCGGCGATCGTGTACGTCGCCGATCCGGGTGAGGACGGCCGCTGGTACTACGCGAGCCCCCAGATCGAGCAGATCCTGGGCTACACCCCGGAGGAGTGGTGCGCGGATCCCGATCTATGGGCCAGGAGACTGCATCCCGACGACCGTGAATGGGTGCTGGCGAGCGAAGCCGGCCTGGCCGCGAAGGAATGCGACGGCGCCGCGCTCGAGTACCGCATGCTCCATCGCGACGGCCGCGTGGTGTGGATCCGCGACGACTCGGTAATCGTGCGCGGGTCGGGTGGTGAGCTCCGCTGGCACGGGGTCTTCTCCGACGTCACTGATCGCAAGGAGGTCGAGGCCGAGCTCGAGCGACGCGCCGCCCAGCAGGCGGCGGTGGCGCTTCTGGGAGAGCATGCCCTCGAGGGCGTGAGCACAACCGAGCTGATGCAAGAGGCGGTTACCAGCGCGGCGCAGATGCTCGGCGTGGAGATCTCCGCGGTGTGGGAGCTCACTCCGGCCGAGCGGGCCCTTCTGCTTCGGGCCGGGATCGGCTGGCCCGAGTCGGCGGTGGGCAGCCTCCGCTATCCCGCCGGGGCTGGATCGCAGGCGGGTTACACGCTGCTGAGCGGCGCGCCCGTGGCGGTGGAGGACTGGGCCACCGAAAATCGCTTCAGGCAGCCGGACTTCAAGGGCCGACGGACCGGCGCGGGCCTCTCGGTGAAGATCGAAGGCCGCTCGCGCGAGCCGTTCGGGGTACTGATCGTCCAGGCGATGGCGCCTCGAACGTGGGCCGCGGGTGACATCGATTTTCTCCAGGCGCTGGCCAACGTCCTGGCCGACGCGCTCGAGCGCCAGGCCATCGAGGATGCGATCCGTGAGCGAGCCGTGCACGATCCGCTCACCGGCCTTCCCAACCGGGTGCTGTTCGTGGACCGCCTCGAGCACGCGCTGGCCCGGCTCGGCCGCCAGCGCTCGCTTTGCGCAATCCTGTTTCTCGATCTCGACCACTTCAAGCTCGTCAACGACAGCCTCGGACACCATGTCGGCGACGAGCTGCTCGCGGCCGCGGCTCCTCGGCTCAAGCAGGCGTTGCGCTCGAGCGACACCGTGGCTCGGTTCGGCGGCGACGAGTTCGGGATCCTGCTCGAGGACATCGCCTCCGAGCGCGATGCGATCGAGAGCGCCGAGCGGATCGCGGCGATCTTCGCCCGGCCGTTCGTGCTGTCGGGCAGCGAGCACTTCGTCACCACCAGCATCGGCATCGCGCTCGCCCGCGGTGGCCAGCTCGCCGATGAGCTGATCCGCGACGCTGACGCCGCCATGTACCGGGCTAAGGAGCGTGGCCGCGCCCGCTACGAGGTGTTCGATGAGGCGATGCGGGGCCGCGCGATCGCCCGGTTGCGGATGGAGAACGACCTGCGCCGAGCGCTCGAGCGCGACGAGCTCCGCCTCGAGTACCAGCCGGTCGTGTCCCTTCGCAACTTCGCGATCGTCGGGGTCGAGGCATTGCTGCGCTGGCGCCACCCCGAGCGCGGCGAGATCGCGCCCAGCGAGTTCATCCCGATCGCCGAGGAAAACGGCCTGATCGAGCCGATCGGGCGATGGGTGCTGGAGCAGGCTTGTCGCCAGGGGGCCGAGTGGTACCGCGCCCGCCCGGACGCGGCGCCGATCACCATCTCGGTCAACCTGTCGGCCGTCCAGGTGAGCCGGCGCTCACTACCGGAGGTGGTGCGCTCGGTTCTGCGCAGCACCGGGCTGGACCCGGCCTGCCTCAGCCTCGAGATCACCGAGACCGTGATGGTGCGCGACGCCGACGGGCTCGGCGAGGTCCTTCAGGCGCTCAAGGCCGTCGGCGTGCGGCTGGTCCTCGACGACTTCGGGACCGGCTACTCGTCGCTCAGCTATCTCACGCGCCTGCCGCTCGATGTGCTCAAGGTCGATCGCTCGTTCGTCGACGGCCTCGGCTCCGAGCCGCGCGACACGGCGATCACCGAGACGATCATCGCCATGTCCCGCGCCCTGTCGCTGGACGTGGTGGCCGAGGGCGTCGAAACCGCAGACCACGTCCGCGAGTTGAGCCGCCTCGGGTGTGGGCTGGCCCAGGGCTACCACTTCTCTCGTGCTCTGCCCGCGCACGAGATCACCCACGCGCTCGAGCACGGCCCGTTGTGGCTGCCCTCGCTCGAGAGCTGACCAACCCTATCGAGGCGCCAGCCTCGATAGGCAGCACCCTAACCCGATCGAGGCGTCAGCCTCGATCGGCAGCACCCCATCCTTACGGATAGGCCGAGTCGCCGGACCGGAGCGGCGAGACATTCGCGTCACGGCACTCGTAGGCGCCGTTCGGGATCGCGACGCGCAGCGTGGCCGTGTCGTTGGGCGGGATCACCTGGAGTGAGTACGCCGTGGCGCAGCCGTTGGCCGTCGCCACCCCGTGGCCGACGTCGAGCCGGAACGACGCGCTTGCTCCGGGCGCGATCACGAGCGGAACCGCGGGATTGGAGCCGAAGAAGTCGTTGGTGACGTGGTGGGGGATCGTTGGAAGCGGCGCTCCGTTCTGGTCCAGGAACTGGATCCCGGGCCACCCGTAGGTCCGGCAGCTCGCGCTGCTCGTGTTGCGAAGCTGGAAGCCAATCTCGCCATGGCCCATGCCCCCTTGCTGGCCGAGGAACGACAGCGAGAGCATGGCCGCCGTGCAGGGAGGCGGGCCGGACGCGGCGGCGGTGGTCGTCGTGGTCGTCGAGGTGGTCGGCGCGGCGGTGCTCGTGGTCGTGGTAGTCGTCGTGGTCGTCGGGGTGCTGGCGGCCGGAGTGCTCGACGCTGCGGTCGTGGACGAGGTGGACGCGCCCCCGCCGGAACTCCCGCAGGCGGCGAGGAGCAGGGCAAGCGGCAGCAGCAGCGCTTTTCTCATGTTGCCGTGTTCGAGCATCGCGTGAAGCGCTCCTTCCCCTAACCGGATCTGGTGCGTGCCACTATCCGGGGCACCTCACATGGACCGTAGCGAGCAACTCCGACAGACGCAGTGTGCCCCCCGGCGCCGATTGCCGCGCATGGTGGAGCGCTGGCTGCCGTTCTGGGAGCCTCAGCTCGTGGTGGCCTGCGCGATCGCGCTCCAGCTCTCCCTCTCCGAGAACGTCACGATCGGGCCGAACTGGCTGTTCCCGGCGCTGGAGGGCGCGCTGCTGATCGGCCTAGTGATCGTCTCACCCCATCCGACGGTCCGCAAATCGCCCATCCGGCGCCGCGTGGCGATGGGCATGATCGGCCTGGTCAGCGCCGCCAACATCGCCTCGCTCGTGCTGCTCTCGCACCATCTGCTGCACAGCGGCAACGCGAACGGTCACCAGCTGATCCTGTCCGGAATCGTGCTGTGGTGCACGAACGTGCTGCTGTTCGGGCTGTGGTACTGGGAGCTCGATCGAGGTGGGCCGGTAGCCCGCGCCGCCAGGCGCGACAGGAACGTCCCGGACTTCCTGTTCCCGCAGATGATCAGCCCCGAGTTCGCGCCGAAGGAGTGGCGGCCGCAGCTGATCGATTACCTGTACGTCTCGTTCACGAATGCCACCGCCTTCTCCCCCACCGACACGATGCCGCTGACGCCCATGGCCAAGTGGCTGATGAGCGGCCAGTCGCTCGCCTCGCTCGTCACCATTGGACTCGTGGTGGCGCGGGCGGTCAACATCCTCTCGTGATGAGCGCCCCCCCTGCCACCTCGGGCGACGAGCTCGAGTTCGCCATCCGTAAGATCGGCGCCGATCTGGCGTCGGCGTTTCCCTCGAGCGCCCGCCACCCGCTGAGGGCGCTCGACGCCCGTGCGATGGACTTCGCCTCGGCGGACCAGGAGCTCAAAGCCGCCCTGTTCCGGTTCGTCGACGTCACCCCGGCGTGCCGCTCGCTCGACGACCTCGCCCGCCATCTGCGCGAGTACCTGCGCGAGGTACCGGACGCGCCCCCCCCGCTGGCCGCGGCGATGCGAATCTCCGACAACCGGGCCGCCCGCACCGCGCTCGGGGCGGCCGCCGCGGCCGGGGTTCGCCACATGGCTCACCGGTTCATCGTCGGCGAGACGCCGAAGGCGGCCCTCGGCGTGCTCCGGGAGCTGTGGAATCACGGCGTGGCCAGCTCGGTCGACCTGCTGGGCGAGGCCACCGTGACCCAGGCCGAGGCCGACCGCTACGCCGCGCGGTGCGATGAGGCGCTGGTCGAGCTGGCTCGCGTCGAGGCAGCCTGGCCCGGCCGCGAGGTGCTCGAGCGCGACAGCATCGGACCGATCCCACGCACCAACGTGTCGGTCAAGATCTCGGCGCTGACCCCCCTGCTCCGCCCCGACGCTCCCGAGCGCGGCCGACGCGACGCCGCCGAGCGCCTCCGCCCGCTGCTCCGCCACGCCCGCGAGCTCGGTGCCCACATCCACATCGATATGGAGTCGCTCGACTCGCGCGAGGCCGTGCTCGACCTCGTGCTCGAGGTGCTCGCCGAGGACGAGTTCGCGGACGGGCCGTCGGCAGGGCTGGTACTCCAGGCCTACCTGCGCGATTCCCCCGAGCAGCTCTCGCAAGTGCTCGCCTGGGCTCGGACGTCGGGGCGAACGCCCCCCCTGACCGTTCGGCTGGTCAAGGGCGCCTACTGGGACCACGAGCTTGTCCAGGCCACCCAGCACGGCTGGCCCACCCCGGTGTTCGAGGTCAAGGCCGACTGCGACCGCAATTTCGAGACGTTGACCCGCCGGTTGCTCGATGCCCGGCCCGCCGTCCGGGTCGCCGTGGCCTCGCACAACCTGCGCTCGGTGGCGCACGCGATCGCCTACAACCGGATGGTCGGCGGCGAGGACCGGGACCTCGAGCTCCAGGTGCTGCGCGGCCTGGGCGATCAGCTCGCCGATGCGCTGGCCTCCCAGGGCTTCCGCGTCCGCGCCTACTGCCCGGTCGGCGACATGGTCGCCGGCATGGCCTACCTGGTCCGGCGCCTGCTCGAGAACACCAGCAACGAGTCGTTCCTCCACGAGCAGGCGCGCGGCGTGCCGGTCGAGCAGCTGCTCGCGGCGCCATAGGACTGTCACGTTTTCGGACAGTCCCGTACCTTGACAGTCTCGGTAGCGTACAGTACCGTCGCTTTGCCGTGACTGGGAGCGCCCCTTACGAGAGCGTGCCGATCCCTCAGCTGATGCTCGATGCCCGGGGGTCCTACGGCGATCTCGCCCGCCAGGCGCTCACCGAGGCCGGTTGCGACGACGTCCCAGACCAAGGCGGGTTCGTGCTCGCAGGCCTGGACGAGACCGAGTTCACCCCCCAGGCCGAGGCCGTGGCCGGTCTGCGTCGGAGTAAGCAACGTTCAAGCCAGCTGATCGACACGCTCGTGCTCCGGGGCTACCTGGAGCGCAGGAACGATCCCGACGATCGCCGGCGGATGAGCGTGCGCCTCACCGAGCGCGGGCGCATCGCCTCGGCCGCGATCCAGGCCGCCGTGGACACCATCGACGCCGAGCTCGCTCGGCGCCTCACCCTCGAGGAGCTGCACGGGCTGCGGGCCGGGCTGGCCGCGCTAGCCGACATCCGCAAGCAGTCGGGCGATGAGCGCGTCTGAGGCGGCGGTCGGGCCGCCGGCACAGGAAACTGGGACCAGGTCCTCCGTGTGGTGGCGTACTGCGGTCGGCGAGCCCGCCTGGGCCCGACCGACGGTGCTCGCCCTGACCTTGATCGCCGGCCTCGGCTACGCCTGGAACGCCACCGGGAACCTCGAGATCTACTACGCGGCGGCCGTGCGCAGCATGTCGGTGAGCTGGCATAACCTCTTCTTCGGCGCGTTCGATCCGGCCGGCACGATCACCGTCGACAAGCTGCCCGGCGCGTTCTGGGTGCAGGCCCTGTCGGTCCGTCTGTTCGGAGTCCATGCCTGGGCGATCGTCGCCCCGCAGGTGCTGGAGGGGATGGCGAGCGTGCTCGTCCTGTATCGCGTCGTGCGCCGGCTGGCCGGCCCGCGGGCGGCGATCCTCGCCGCCGGGGTGTTCGTGCTCTCCCCCGCCACCGTCGCGCTCAACCGCGGGAACATCCCCGACACGCTGATGATCCTGCTGGTCCTGCTCGCGGCCGACGCGACGGTCCGGGCGGCCATCTCGGGACGGTTGCGGAGCCTGGTCTGGGCTGGGGTGCTCGTGGGCCTGGCGTTCCAGGCCAAGATGATCGAGGCGTGGCTGGTACTGCCGGCGCTCGCGCTCGCCTACCTGGTGGGCGCCGGTGACCCGTGGCGGCGCCGGCTCGGCTACCTCGGGATCGCCGGGCTCGTCACCGCCGTCGTCTCGCTGAGCTGGATGATCGTCGTGTCCCTGTGGCCGGCCGGCAGCCGGCCGTACGTCGACGGCTCAAGCCATAACTCGATCTTCAGCCAGGTGTTCGTCTACAACGGGTTCGGCCGGGTCGATCAAGTGTCACCCAATCAGCTGCTCACCCGGGCGATCGGCCTGAGGTTCGGTTCGCCCGCGCCCGGCTGGGACCGACTGCTGCGGAGTGGCGTGGGGCACGACACGGCGTGGCTGATCCCGGCGGCGTTGATCGCGCTCGTCGGCTGCCTGGTTGCCGGCCGCGGCCGGGACGGCGGCCTGCTGCGCGTCTCGGTCGCGCTCTGGGGGACCTGGCTGATCGTGCTGCTGATCGTGTTCAGCGCCTCCTCCACCATCAACACCTATTACACGGCGGCGCTGTCGCCACCGATCGCCGCGCTGCTCGGCACCGCCGGGGCGCTGGCGTGGGAGCGCCGCGTCGACTCGCGCATCCGGCTGGCGGTGGCGGCCACGGTTCTCGTGAGCGCCGCGTATGCCGTGTGGTTGTTGCCCGGCCAGGGAGTAGGCCTTGTCGCTGGGCTGCCGGAAGCCGTGATCGCCCTCGCCCTCGCCGCGATGCTGCTCCTGGTGATCGGCGCTCACGCGTGGCGGACCGGCGCGATCGCACTGGCCGGGGTCGCGATCATTGCCGTCCCCGCGGTCGCGTCGGCCTCGGTCGTGAGCAATGCCTTCGGTCCCTTCGACACACCGTTCGAGTCGGCTGCGGACTCTGGTTTTGCTCGCACCCTGGGGCAGGTCGGGGCGCGGACCGAGGCTCTGCTCCCCCCGCTGGAGCGCGCCAAAGCGATGCAGCCGGATCTGCTCGCGACGCAGACCTCTGCCGTAGCCGCCCCGTTCATCTACGACTCAGGGCAGGAGGTCGTGCCGATCGGCGGGTTCACCGGCACGATCCCCGAGCCGTCGCTCTCCAGGTTGCAGGCGATGATCGCCCAGGGCGACTTCCACCTGGTGATCCAGGCGCCCACGGTCAGCGATCCCCGCCTGGTCTGGGTCGCCAACAACTGCTTCCCCCTGAAACCCGCCGCGGCGGCGTCGGGTGGGCTGCGCTTCGTCGCCTACTTCTGCGGGCGCCTGCCCCTCTGAGCCAGGCCGCGCGCCGGCGTCTCAGCCATCGCCGAACCGCTCGGTCAGGCGCGTGAGGTCACCGCGCGCCTGATCGATACGAGCCCCGACGATGCCGGCCAGGACTTCCATGAAGCGGAGCTCCTCGTCGACCAGCTCAGTCCGTGGCGCGTGGCTCACGCAGCACAGCGTCCCGTGAACGCGCCCGTCGGCCAGCTTCACGGGCACGCCGATATAGGCGTGAAATTCACTCGCGGCGGGCAGGTGGCTGATGGCCGGCTCGGCCGCGGTGTCCGGGACCATCTTGGGGATCTCGCCGTTCAGCATCCGCATGCAGAACGTCTGCTCCACCGGGAACACCGACCCCTGATATCGCTTCACCGCGTCTCGATCGTCGCTGACGAGCGCGTGGATAGTCTGGGTTCGCGCGTCGATCGTCGTCAGGTACGAGGCGTCCATCCCGAGGTGGTCGCGGGCGGCGCTGAGGGCCTGCTCGACGACGTCGCTCTCCTGGGCGGCCTCGAGCCTGCGCACGAGCTCCGCGTACTCCGAGCGCTCACCCTCTGTCTCGGTCAGCCCCACACGGGGAATCTAACCGATCGGAAAGGCGCCGATGAGAAGGATTAGCCCGCCAACCGGACCCGTGCAAGAGCTGATGCACAGGCGGTTTTCCCCGCAGAATGGGCCATAGTTCGGCCCCAGCTATGAAGCGTTCGTCACGCTGGAAGCGGAGGTTGGGCGTCTTCGCCAAACTCGCCCTGACCGTGGTCCTGCTGGCCGCGGTAAGCGCGCTCGTGGTCAGGTTCGCCCCGCCCTGGCTGGTCTCGACCAGCGGTCTGACGGGCACGGCGCGCCTCAATGAGCTCAGCCGTGTGCGCATCGCTCTGCTCGTGCTCGTCGTCGGGGCCCTGGGGGCGGCGGTCGCCGTCTACCTGTTCCGCAGCTCGGTGCGCGAGCGCCGCGAGGAAAACCGCGAGCAGCAGCTGACCGAGCGTTTCATGCGCGCGGTCGATCAGGTCGGTCATCCCGCCCTCGACGTGCGGCTCGGCGGCATCTATTCACTCGAGCGCCTGGCCCGGGAGTCGCCCGAGCACCACGGGCCGATCATCGAGATCCTCGCCGCGTTCGTGCGCGAGCACGCGCCCTGGCCGGCCCGGGAAGGGAACGGTCGACGCCGCCCGTCGACCGACGTCCAGGCGGCCGTCACGATCCTCGGCCGGCGCATCGTGGAGCAGGACACCGGCGCTCCCATCAGCCTCTCCTACACCGCCCTGCCGGGTGCGACGCTGACCGGCGCCCACCTCGAGCGTGCGCTGCTCAGTGGCGCCAACCTCGAGGGCGCGGATCTGTTCAAGGCCGATCTGAGCTCGGCGGATCTCGAAGGAGCCAACCTCCGCAACGCCGGCCTGCTGCTGGCCAGCCTCAACGACACCGTGCTGTGGGGGGCGAACATCGAGGGCGCGCGGCTTTACGGGGCCAGTCTCGAGGGAGCGGCGCTCAAGGGGGCGAACCTGAAGGGGGCGGGGTTGACCGGCGCGAACCTCAAGGACGCCGGGCTGCACAGCGCCGACTTGAGCGGCGCCGATCTGACCGGCGCGAACCTGGAGGGGGCGGGCCTCGAGGGCGCGAACCTCGAGGGCACCAACATGCAGGGCTCGAACCTCCGGGGAGCCGTGCTCCTGAACGCGGTCTACGACGAGGCGACGATCTGGCCGAACGGTCTCGATCCGTCCGCCATGGGGGCGGTCCGGCGCGCTTGGCCGGAGCCGGCGCCCGTCGAGCATGCGCCAGCATGGAGCGAGCCCGCGGCCGAGCCGCCGGGTGCTCCCACCACGGTCGGCTGGCCGTTCGGGGAGCCCACGACGGCGGCCGCTCAGCCCGAGCCGGCCCCTGAGGAGCCCACGCCGGGGCCGTCATGGGCGCCGTCGCCCGCGCCGGGCTGGCCGCACGAGACGCAGGCGGCCCCCGAGGCGTATTCGGGGTGGCCACCGGCTTCGGACGAGGCAACCCGCGCGAGGAGCGAGGAGCCGTCCGCGCCAGATGAGCCCTCACCCCCCCAGCCCGAGTCCAATGACCATGAGGACGAGCCGGGCTCGCCGGACTTCAGATAGTCCCTGTTAACGTCGCAGGCAGAAATGTCCGCGCTTGCTCCGTTCGCCAACGAGCCCGTGCTCGAGTTGCGCCGTGCGCCCGTCCGGGCGCAGCTCGAGGACGCCATGACGAGCCTGGCCCCGACGCTCCCGCTCCGGGTGCCGGTAATGATCGGCAACGATGAGCGGCACGGCCAGGAGCTTGAGTCCACCGATCCCGGCGAACCCGAGCGCGAGGTCGCGGTGGCTGCCCGGGCCACCGAGCGCGACGTCTCCGCGGCCGTGGACGAGGCAGAGCGAGGTCTGCGCACGTGGCGCGCCCTCGACGCCCGGGACCGGGCCGCGGCGCTGATCCGAGCCGCGGCCTGGCTGCGCGAGCGCCGGCTCGAGATCGCCGCGCTCGAGGTGCGCGAGTGCGCCAAACCCTGGCCCGAGGCCGACGCCGACGTATGCGAGGCGATCGACTTCCTGGAGTATTACGCCCGGGGCGCGATCGAGCTCGAGGCGGGGGCGCCGCTGCTCCAGGTGCCCGGCGAGCGCAACGAGATGAGCTACGCGCCCCGCGGGGTGACGGCGGTCATCTCGCCCTGGAACTTCCCGCTCGCCATCCCCTGCGGCATGACCGCGGGCGCCCTCGCCACCGGCAACGCCGTGGTCTTGAAGCCGGCGGAGCAGTCACCCGGGTGCGCGCTGATGCTCGTCCGGGCATTGCGCGCGGGTGGGGTGCCGGCGTCGGCCATCTCGCTGCTTCCTGGCGAGGGGGACGCGGGCGCGGCGCTCGTCGCCCACCCCCGGGTGCAGACGATCGCGTTCACCGGCTCGCTCCCGGTCGGCCTCCAGATCGCACGCGCGGCCGGGACCGTTGCGCCTGGCCAGCAATACATCAAGCGCGTGGTGTCCGAGCTCGGGGGCAAGAACTGTGTGATCGTCCATTCCGACGCCGACCTCGACGAGGCGGTGCCCGGCATCGTCTCCTCGGCGTTCGTGTACGCGGGCCAGAAGTGCTCGGCCGCGGCGCGCGTGTTAGTCCACGAGGCGATCGCCGACCAGCTGATCGAGCGGGTAGCGGGGGCAGTCCGGGTGCTCGTGGTCGGGCAGGCCGACCAGCTCGGCACGGACGTTCCCCCGGTGATCGAACTGGCCGCGCAGGAACGGGTCGACCGCTACGCGGCCCTGGCGGCCGAGCAGGGCCGACTCGCCGCGCGGGTCGAGAGCATCCCGAATCACGGCTGGTTCTGCCCGCCTACGGTCGCGGTCGACCTTCCGCCCGACTCCCCGGTGCTGGGCGAGGAGATCTTCGGCCCGCTGCTGGCGATCGACCGGGTCGCGAGCATCGAACAGGCCTGCGACGTTGTCGACGGGCTGCCGTATGCGCTCACCGGCGGACTGTTCGCCCGCGATCCCGCCACCGTCCGCTACGTCCGCCGGCGTACGCCGGTCGGCAACCTGTACGTGAACCGCGGGATAACGGGCGCGATGGTCGGCCGTCAGCCGTTCGGGGGAAACCGGCTCTCCGGGACGGGCAGCAAGGCGGGGGGTCCGGACTACCTACTGCAGTTCGTGGAGCCGCACGTGGTGACCGAGAACACCATGCGCCACGGACTCTTCGTGTGAATGAACATTGTCGGCGGCGCCTGACGGCGGCGCCTTAGCGGGTCAAATTCGTCCGCCAGAGTCGTTCTATTGGGCGGTAGGCTTGATTTGCTCACCTAAGCGGTCGATGATCGCCTCCGGATGCCTTTGCCGCCTTCAATCGCGTGGAAGTTGGTTCTGGTCGTCGTCTTGGTCGGCGCGATTCTGGTGAGCGCTTGCGCGCGGGCGCCACGCCGGCCGCTACCGCGGGTCGAGCTGCGCCGGCTCGTGCTGGCCGCCCTGACTCTCTACGGCGTCGGCGTGTTCGCGTCGCTGACCCACCACCCGCTGCTCGCCGGGGTCGTGTACGTCTCAGGGATCGCGGCATGCGCGCTCGCGGCCTGGCTCTCGCGCGGGATCGATCCCGAGGACCCGCCGGACGACGGAGGCCAGGACCCGCCCAATGAAGGACCTCCGCCCGACGACCTGGATGGTCTGCCCACGTTCGACTGGGCGTTGTTCGAGCGGCAGTTCCGGGCGTATGCCGGCCGCCGGCGCGAGCCGGTCGGCGCCGGCCGCTGACGCGTGTGTGAGGCTAAACCGCGGCGAGCAGCAGCTCGTGCAAACGCGGATCGCCGGACAGCTCGGGGTGAAATGAGACCGCGAGCACGTTGCCCTGCCGGATTGCCACCGGATGGTCCTGCACGCGTGCCAGGACCTCGACGGCCGGGCCGTGCTCGGCCACCCAGGGGGCGCGGATGAACACGGCGTGCATCGGACCGCCTTCGATCCCGGCGAGGTCGATGTCGGCCTCGAAGGAGCGCACCTGACGACCGAAGGCGTTGCGCCGGGCGTCGATGTCAAGCACACCGAGGTGCGCGCGGTCGAGCATGATCATGCCCGCGCAGGTCCCGAGCACCGGGGTGCCGGCAGCGACCAGCTCGCGCAGAGGCTCGGCCAATCCCTCTCGCTCGATGCCGAGCGTCATCACGGTCGACTCGCCGCCCGGGATGATCAGCGCGTCGAGGCCCTCCAGGTCGGCCGGCACCCTGGCCTCGCGCACCTGCGCGCCGATCGTCCGGACGAGCTTGGCGTGGGCTTCGAAATCGCCCTGCAGGGCGAGGACGCCGACGAGCTTGGGCCTGTTCCCGGACGGGCCGTTGACCGCAGGTGTGGCCGGCACGCCTACCAGCCGCGCGAAGCGAGCAGCTGCTCGGCCTCGAGCTTCGAGGTCTCGAGGCTGACCATCGGCTGACCGAGGCCGGTCGAGGCGGCCGCGATCCGGGCGGGATCCTGGTAGTGCGTGGTGGCCTCGACGATCGCGCGTGCCCGGCGCTCCGGATCCTCCGACTTGAAGATGCCGGACCCGACGAACACTCCCTCGGCGCCCAGCTGCATGACGAGCGCCGCGTCGGCCGGGGTAGCGATCCCGCCGGCGCAGAAGAGCACCACGGGGAGCCGTCCGTCGGCGGCCACCTGGCGCACCAGATTCAAGGGAGATTGCAGTTCCTTGGCGGCGGTCGCGAGCTCGGCGTCGTCGAGCGTGCTCAGCCGCCGGATCTCTGACCGGATCACGCGCAGATGCCGCACCGCCTCGACGATGTCGCCGGTGCCGGCCTCGCCCTTGGAGCGGATCATCGCCGCGCCCTCGCCGATCCGCCGCAGTGCCTCGCCCAGGTTGGTGGCGCCACACACGAACGGGACGCTGAACGCCCACTTGTCGATGTGGTTGGCCTCGTCGGCCGGCGTCAGCACCTCGGACTCGTCGATGTAGTCGACCTCGAGGGCCTCGAGCACCTGCGCCTCGACGAAGTGGCCGATGCGGGCCTTGGCCATGACCGGGATCGTGACCGCCTCCTGGATCCCCTGGATCATCGCCGGGTCCGACATGCGGGCCACGCCGCCGTCCCGGCGGATGTCGGCCGGGACGCGCTCGAGCGCCATCACCGCGGCGGCGCCGGCGTCCTCGGCGATCTTGGCCTGGTCGGCGGTGACCACATCCATGATCACGCCGCCCTTGAGCATCTCGGCCAGACCGGCCTTGACCGTGAAGGTCGCCTCGTCCCGCGGGGTCTGGGAATCGTCATCCATCCGGGCTGAGTTTAGCCGGGCGATAGCTTTCCCCGCGATGTCCGCAGCGCCAGTCTTCGAGGGCTCGGATGGCCGTTTTGTCGCCACCGAGTACGCGCGGGGCCCATGGGATCCCCGGGCGCTGCACGGTGGCGCGCCAGCTGCGCTTCTAATGCGCGCGTTCGAACAGCTGCCCTCCGCCGAGGGCCTCGCCCTCGCTCGGGTGACCTACGAGCTGCTCCGGCCGGCGCCCGTCGGGCCGCTCGAGGTGAGGGCCGAGGTCGTCCGTCCCGGCCGGCGGGTTCAGCTCCTCGAGGCCTCGATCGTCGCCGGCGGAGCCGAGGTCGTCCGGGCCCGGGCGCTCCGGGTTCAGGCGGCCGCGGCCGGTGGCGCCAGCGGCGAGAACGCGGCGCCGCCTCCCGGTCCGGAGCATGGACAGCGCGCGAGCATCGCACTGCCGCACCGGCCGATGTTCGCCTTCGACGCGATCGAGATCCGGTTCGTCGAGGGCGAGTGGGGACGTGGTCCGTGCAAGGCGTGGTTCCGCCTCCGCAGCCCACTCGTGGCTGGGGAGAACCCCACCCCGCTCCAGCTGCTGGCCGCGGCGGGCGATTTCGGTAACGGCATCAGCGCGACGCTGTCCTGGGACGACTACCTCTACATCAACCCCGATCTCACCCTCTACGTCGAGCGCGAGCCGGTCGGCGAGTGGATCTGCCTGGAATCGGAGACTCGGATCGCCGCCGGCGGGATCGGAATCGCCGAAAGCGTCCTCTACGACCTTGACGGCCGGGTGGGCCGCGCCACCCAGGCGTTGCTGGTCGCGCCCCGCTAACGCCCGTTGTCCCCCTGCCAGTCCCGCAGGTACGAAAGGAGGCCGCCGGCGAGGAGGATCTCGCGCTCGTGCTCGGTGAAGTCGTGGCTCAGCGTGAGCTCGTCGCCCGTGTCCTCGATCTTGACCGTAATCGTCTCAGAGCCGCTTTCCAGCTCCTCGTGGAGCTTCGGCAGCGACCACTTCTGCCCGACCTCTGCCTTCTCGTAGTCGGACGGGTCGCTGAACGTCAACGCGACGATCCCCTGGGCGATCAGGTTGCGGCGGTGGATCCGCGCGAATGACTTGGCGATCACCGCCTTCACGCCTAGGTGCAGCGGCGCGAGCGCGGCGTGCTCGCGCGAGGAGCCCTGCCCGTAGTTGTCGCCGGCCACGATGAATCCGCTCCCCCACTCCTTCAGGCGCTTGCGGAACCCTGGGTCGCGGTGGCGCAGGGTGAATTCGGCGATCGCCGGGACGTTCGAGCGGTAAGCCATGACCTCGACGCCGTCGGGCGCGAGGTCGCCGGTCGAGATGTCGTCGGGCTGGACGGTCGCCACGCAGGCCGCGAGGGAGTCTCCGAGGGGCGTGTGTTCGGGCGGGCGCTCGATGTTCGGTCCGCGCGGGACCTCGATCGATTCGGCTTCAGGCTCGTGGGCCGGCGCGAAGATGTGCACGTCCTCGACGTAGGGGCGCTGCTCGGGCATCGGCAAGATCGCGGGGGCCTCGCTGTACTCACGCGGATCCTCGATCTTGCCGCTCAGGAGCGACACCGCGGCCATCGCCGGAGAACACAGGAACATCGAGTCCTCGGGCGATGCAGGACCGCCCGGGGAGAATTGCGGTTGAACGTCCGAAGCGAGTTCGAGTTCGCCGGCGGCGCATGGCCCATGCCCACTCACGGCGCGATGTTGACCGATGAGCCGATGAAGACCTGGGCGATCTCCGTACCGAGCACTTCCTCGATTCCGACCGCGTCGTCCGGGTTATGCGGCTTGGCCACGAGTGGCCCGAGCTGCGCGAGGTCGATCTGAACCCGGTCGTCGTAATCGGCTCCCTCGTCGGGTCCCACGTCAAGGAAATCGTGCGCTCGGTCCTGTCGCTCGAGCCACTGGCGCGTATTGGCGTCGGGTGGGAATACGGCGGCGGTCTCGCCGAGCTCGGCGCTCATCTCGGCGATCGTGACCCGCTCGGGGATGCTCAAGTCCGCCGTCCCGGGTCCGGTGAACTCGAACACCTTGTTCTTGCCGCCGCGAGCGCTAAGGCGCCGCAGCAGTTCGAGGATGATGTCCTTGGCCTGTACCCAGGGCCGCTGAAGCTGGCCCTCGAGCCGGACCTCGACCACCTCCGGGCACGCGATCTCATAAGGGTGGCCGCCGAGGACGACCGCGACGTCGAGCCCGCCGGCCCCGATCGCGATCATGCCCAGGCACCCGCCCTGCACGGTGTGGGAGTCGGCGCCGAGCATCGTCTGGCCGGGCTTGCCGAAGCGCTCCATGTGGATGTAGTGGCTGATCCCGTTGCCCGGGCGCGAGAAGTGCAGCCCGTACTCGCGCGCCAGCGCTTGGAGCATGAGGTGGTCGTCGGGGTTCTTGAAGTCGAGCTGGACCACGTTGTGGTCGATGTACTGGACGGCGCGCTCGACCTTGACGCGCGGCTCGCCCAGCTCTTCGAACTGCATCAGCGCCATCGTGCCGGTGGCGTCCTGCAGCAGCGCCTGGTCCATCCGGATCGAGATCGGCTTGCCCGCCTTGAGCTCCCCGTCAGTGAGGTGCTCCTGGAGGATCTAGCGGGTCAGGTTCTCGGACACTGGGCTTGAGTCTTTCACGACCAGCCCGTGCCTAATCGCAGTAGGTCTGAGCTACTTCTTCGTCTTGATCCGGATGTTGTGTGAGTGGCCGGTGACGGTCGTTCCGCCGACCTTCACGCCGACCAGGATGGTGGCGGTGAGGTGCCCGCCGTCCTTGGCCAGCAGCCCCTTGCCGGGCTTGGAGAGGCGGACCTCGACCTTGTGCGATCCCTTCTTGGTCAGCGTGAAGGTCCCGCTGGCGAGCGTGATCGTCCGCCTGGCGGGCTTGTGCTTGCCGTTGCTGGCCTCCACGGCCAGCGAGCCGCGCTTGGTCGACTCGGTGGCCGTGACCGTGACGGTGATCGTGCAGGGAACCACCTGGCAGCTCATCGAGACACCCACGGTCTTCCCGTTGCTGGTCGCGCTCGAGCCCGCGGTCGGGGGCAGGACGGCGATGACCTTCGTGAACGGGAGCGCAAACTCCGTGCCGCCTACGTGGTAGACGGCCACGCCGGCCCCCGCGCCGTTGACCGCGCTCGCCGGGTCCCCGAGTCCATCGCCGGTCGAGCTTGAGTCCTCCATCGTGACCGGGCCGTACCACGTCGTCCCTCCGTCGGGGCTGTAAGCGAGGCGCAGTTCGGTGAGCCCGGTCCCCCACGTCGCGTACACGCCGTCCGCGGAGTCCTGGGAGAGCGAGGGCGAGTACTCCGTGTCGCCGGAGATCGTCTCCTGCGGCTCGAACGCGTCCGTGGCGGCATCGAAGCGGTGGTAGAAGATTCCGCCACCGCTGAACGCGCCGTCGAGGATCCCGAAGCCTCCCGAGCCACCGGCCACCGCTGGATTCTCGGTGTTGCAGTCCAACGGCGTGAGCCCGTTGGTCCAGGCCGAGCCCGCCCCCCCGGGATTGGTGTTCAGCGCGGTCTGGCTGGTGGTCGCTCCGAGCGGCGCGTACGCCCACGCGATGAACGGCGGCGCACCCGCACAGGGATTCTGCGGGGCGTTCGGGAACGCGGCGATCGCACCCATCACGCCGGCGTTTGCGGCCCCGATAGGCACGGACGCGAATTCGCCGCCGAGATTGCCGGCGGCGTAGGCGTTGCTCGGATCGAGCGTCGCGAACGGGCCGTAGGTGCCGGTGCCGTTGTAATTGGCCTGGAACGTCCCGGTCAGCGGGTTGTACTGCACCGCCTGGAACTGCGGTGAGCCCAGCGGCACGACGTAGCCAACCCCGACGAGGCCGTTACCGAGCAGGCCGACCGGATTGGTGGTGGTCGAGTCGTTGTTCGGCGGCGTGAAGCTCATGGTCTCGCCGGCCGGCTCCTGCGTGAACGTGTTGCCGCCGTCGGTCGAGATCCAGCCGGCCTCGCCGTCATCGTTCCCGGCGCCGTTGTCGTAGGCGAACACGAACACGTCGCTGCCGGCGACGATCACCGACGGGGTGCCGAGCAGACCGTCGCCACCCGACGGCTGCGGCGCCGTGAGGCTTGCGGTGATCGAGCACGCCGTCGTGCCGGCTGGAAGCTTGCAGTAGTGCAGGAACGGGCCGCTCGAGTCCTCCCAGGCGACGTACGCCGTCCCGGCGGAATCTACGGCAACCCCGGCGAGGTCGTTCTCGCTCGTCCCGATCGGAATCGGACTCGTCGCCGCTCCCGCGAAGGCCGGCAACGCGAGCAGGGTCGCGAACACCACGCCGACGGTCAGTGACCGTGCACGACTCAACATCACTTGTCCCCCTTGTTGACCGGTCCCGGCGCAGCCCAGCGCGCCAGGCGAGAGCGAGAACCTACCGCAGGTGGCGGACGCGTGGGCGAAGATCGCGTTCGCCGGCGGTCCTGCTACTTGAGGCGGAAGGCCTTGATCCGCACGTCGTACTGCTGGGCGTCGCGCGAGTACACGCCGTAGGCCAGCGCCTGGATCAGCGACAGCAACGCAGTGTGCGAGCGGACGAACGCCGGCGTGTTCGACGAGTAGTAGAGCCGGATCCGGGCCAGCCGCGCGACCTCGGAGAGCGTCGCGTCGGTGATCGCCATCGTCGGCGCCTTGCGGTGCCGCGCGAGCTTCATCGTGCGAGTGATCAGGGGATGGGGCCGGCCGGCCGACAGGCCGATGACGAGCGTGTGCTCGTCGATCCGGCTGAGGCGCCCAAGCGCCTCCTGGGACGGGCTGGCGACGATCTCCGCCCGGAGATCGAGCAGCATCAACAGGTGCCGCAGATAGCTGGCGAAGAACGCCATCTGGTCGGTCCCGGCGATCAGCACCTTGCCGGCGGACACGATCGCGTCGATCGCGGCCTCGACGTCGCCGCGTGAGAGCTTGTGCGCTGTGTCCTCGACGTTCACGTGGTCGGCGGCCAGCGCCGCCTCGAACTCGGTGTGATCGAGCGAGAACAGCGGCGCCACACCGTTGGCGGCGCCACCGGACAGGCCCGGCGGGCGGCGGCGGTACTCGTCGCGGGCGGCTTGCTGGAGCTCCGGGAAGCCCTCGAAGCCGAGCGCCTGAGAGAACCGCACGACGGTGCTGGACGATGTGCTGGCCCGGCGGGCGAGTTCCTCAGCGGTCTGGAAGGCCGCCTCGTCGAGGTGATCGACGATGTACTGGGCTACGTCCTTCTGCGAGCGCGAGAACTCATCGAAACGGGCGCGGATGTAGGCGGACAACGTCTGATGGCCATTGGGCGGCGCGGTCGCGGTGGGAGTGACGGGCTGAGTGAGGGACTGCTTCATCGGCAGCCCCCTGATTCGACGCCCACCGCCGGCGTCCTTCACGCCAAGTTTCAGCGCGCTGCCGCGGGCCCCCGGCCGAGAGAGCTAAACATCGCGCTGGCGTCCGTCCTGATTGTCCTTGCGCTCGGCGAGCACCTGGGCCACGATGTACACGATCAGCACGTTGACGATCACGCCGATCCCCCCGAACGTGAGCAGCAGGGCGATCGTCGTACCGAGCGCGCTCGGAGACTGGCCGAGGAAACCTGCGAGGACGAACATCGCCGCAGGGAGGCTACCTGACGGCGATCCCGGACGATCCCGCCGGGTCGCGCGGGGCGGCGTGGCCGGGCGCGACTGCTAGCGTCGCGCTCGATTCGTGGCGTCGCTCGCGGCCCTGTAGCTCAGTCGGTAGAGCAGCGGACTCATAATCCGTCGCGCCCAGGTTCGAGTCCTGGCAGGGCCACTGCGATCTGCCTGCTAACCCGGGGCGGCGTGGTCGACCTTCTCGCCGACGACGTTGTGATGGTCGAGATCATGGAACCCCATCTCGGCGACGGCCTCGACCGCATCGTCGTCGCTCCGCCCTCGAAGCTTCGGCGCATCGATCCATCGCCTCCCCGGTAGGGGCGTTTTCGGCCCAAGACAGCCCGGAACGTCCCCAGGCGTCCATGGAACGTCCCTACGGACGGCGCACGCTGAAGCCATATATCTCTGTAGGCCTCTACCCACACTTCCACCGGCCGAGGGCTGCTCGGCTGCGCGAACGCAAGTGAGAGCTTACGTCGTGGCCTCGTCGATCTCACGGTCCCCGTGGACGCGAGGCTCGTATTCGCGTGCTGTCGGCCAGGGCGCCGAGAGCCGCGATAGTCCTACTCGCGCAGACCAGCGAGTCGCGTCGAGCTTCGTGACCGCGTTCGACTTCTACGTCGAAGTGGCTAGGCGCGGGAAGACCTGCAGCGCGATGCTTCGCAAGGCCGCGACGATCTGCTCGGGGGACGAGTTGGGGTCGGTCAGCTCAGCGGGGATCACGAGCCCGGACTGCTTTGCACGCTCGAGGATGCCGCTGCCTGCGGTCTTGCCGAGGACGCTGAGGGCCTTTCCCATCTGCACCATGTCCATGTGGAACTGCGGGACCGGGAGCGCCTCGACGTCCGGCCAGCTCGCGGGATCGCGAGGGGTCTCGCGGGAGAGCACGTGATCAAAGATGGTGGCGGCGGCGTCGCGGCCGGTGAACGGGTCGCCGAGACCCCATACGTTGCGGAGCGTGGCGATCATCGATGTATGTCGGTGCTCATCGTTGATCACGATCCCCTCGTCCACCCACGGGGAGACGATGATCGCCGGCACCCGGTAGCCCGAGCGGTCGAATTTGAAGTCGAGTTGTCCCGCTGGCGCGCCCGGGTCCGGCGGGGGCACGGGTCCTGGGGGAATGTGGTCATACGTTCCGCCGGGCTCATCCCAGCCGATGAAGAACAGCGTGTTGTACGCGTTAGAGCCGTCCGGGGACGCGGCCGATCTGATCGTGTTGTAGATGCTGGCCAGGAACGCCTCGCCGCCGCCGATCGATGACGGGGGGTCCATCGGGATGTTCATGTCGTCGGGGATCAGCGACCGGCCGAAGGCAGGGTGATAGTCGCTGTGCCCGGAGAGCATGTTCGGTTCGATCAGGCTGAAGTCGGGCAGCGTGCCGTTGACCGCGTCCCGCTCGAACTCGGAGTAGGGAACGAAGTTCGTCGCGAGGCGGTCCTTGACACGCGGTAGGTGGATCAGGCCCGTGAACGACAGGGGCATCGGTTCATGTGCGTACACCTTCCATGTGCGCCCGTGCGCCTCGAGGCGATCGAACAGCGTCTCGGCGGTGTTGTGCTGGGTCCAGTTCGACACCGGGCTGTTGATCACGAACCCCGACGACGTCGCGGCGGTCCAGAAGGAGCGGTTCATGAACGTCTGTGAGGGCACCTCGCAGAACCAATGGTCGAACACCCCGAAGCCCTTCGCGATCGCGCTCAGGACCGGCACCTGCTCGGGTGTGTAGCCGGTCATGATCTGCGCGTATTCCTCGTAGGTCGGCTGGCGCCCTACCTCCGCGGTGAACGTGCTGATGTAGTCGGTCACGAACCCGTCCATCGTCGGTACCGCCCCGGTCTCGGGTGCGTTCCAGGGCGCGCTGACCGCCTCGCCAATCTTGAACCGGTTGTCCTCGTCGAGGATGTTGAACAGCTGGGTGTTGGTGTGGTAGTACTCCTCGCCCGAATCGGGGTTCGGAGCGTCCATGTCCGTGGCGACTGTGTAAGGGACCGTCTTTCGCTCGGCGCCGTGCTCGGCCCACTCGGGGATGGGGTTGCTCAGGTTCTTGCCGATGACCCCGTCGAAGTTCTTACCGTCCTCGGGGCCGTAGAGGTGCCCGAGCATGTTGTCCAGCGAACGGTTCTCGAACAGCACGAGCACAACATGGTCCATCGCATGCGAACGATCAGGGCTCACGAGCGGCTCCTTCTATCAAAACGGAGTGCCGAGAGCCACAACGTCGCCGCCACTCGCCCCGCCCCAAGGCACCCGCACCTCTTGCTGGCGCGGGAAGCAAGACCTGTCGTCGACTGCTGCTTTGATCGAATGAGGGCAGGTCGTGGCGCATCACGCTACGGTCCGATCGATGGAACCCGAGCAACGTACCGACATCGATGAACGCCCATGGATCGCGCTGAAGTCCACCGCCGAACGCGGCTTCCGCGGCGGGGTGGGTTTTTGGCTACAGGCGAGTGGCCCGGGCTGCGCGAAGAGCCGCTCGATGGCGGCCCGGACGCGAATCGCTGAGCGCGCGCGCTGCGGCTCCTGCGTTGATCGGGGAGCGGAAGCGCTGCCCGCGAAGACGTGCAATGCGCCGGTT